>CAVXGT010000036.1:0-53768 GCA_963761475.1 uncultured Alphaproteobacteria bacterium | reverse complement strand
CCACGGAATTCGATTAACAGTGCTATTTCTGACGCCTTCGAAAGCCAAAATCCCACAATTTCATGGCCAATCGGCTTCGTTTGCTGGCTTCCTACGGCCCACGAATTTTCCGATACGCCAATAGGGACGATGGGATTTTCGATGGAACGGCGACGGCGCTCGATATCAAACAAAATGGGAGGTAGCCTGACTGGTCAGTTTGCGTTCAATAGCAGTTCCTTCAGTAAATTGACCGCCAACGAAGATTTATCGGTTACGCCGACTGCCGATGTGCCTGACGTGCGCGGCAAATGGAATGCCTGGATCGAAGGGCAGTTCGCAGTCTACCAAGATGATAGTAGCGATCAGTCTTCGGACGGTTCGTTCTTTGTCGGTTATGCAGGCATTGATATGGAAGTCTATGACGGCGTCGTCATTGGCATCATGGGCGAACTCGATTGGATGGATCAAGAGAGTGACCCAGGGGACACGAGTGGTACAAGTTGGATGGTGGGCCCGTACTTAACGGCCGAGCTCGCGCCCAATCTCTTCCTTCGACCTTAGAGGAATGTGGGGGCGAAGCGACAATACCATTGAGCAAGCAGTTGGCGGACTTAACTACGAAGGTGACTTTGACACTGAGAGATGGCTGATCGAAGCAACTCTGTCCGGAAACATTGAGTTCAGTGACTTCACGCTGACACCTGATGTTCAATTCATTTATCTTCGCGAAGAGCAGGGCGGGTACTCCGTCGAAAACAATAGCAGCTACGTCCACGTTAATGGGAATGACTTGGATCTAGGCCAGTTATCTAGTGGTCTGAAAGTTTCATACCACACCAGCTGGGACGGGGCTTCTCTGCAGCCGTTTGTTGGCGGTCGTCTGTTCTGGAACTTCGATAATCCAGACCAGTTATTGGTTGATGGAAGTGTAATCTCAACCAATGACCTGCGCGCGGCAGTCTCACTCGGCGTCGATATGCAGTCGAAGAGCACGCTCTTCGGAGTGGAGGCGACCTATGACGGCCTGTTCACGGATGAGTTAAGCTCTTTCGGTGTGAAATTGTCTTTCAGCCATAGTTTCTGAAGTGAGAGAAGCTTCAATCTCAGCCTGTAGACTCTACCGGCCATCAGGTGGCTGAACGGCAGCAATGAAGCCGGCCCACGATATTGTTGTAAATCAAAGGCCCACCGGCAATGCCGACGACGCGGCACCCCTTGATCTTGGCGATTTGGCCAACTGCTCAGCCGACCGCACCGGCAGCGGATGCCACGACAAGCGTCTATGGCGAAATCTGGACTTAAGCTCTACCGCAAGCAATGCGAGTCTCCGCCGCCTACAGGACCCGCTGGGCGGGTGCTGCCTCCAAGGCTATCAGGAGCGCTGTGCAGCGGCAATTGCTCTGGCAGAGTCTGCCCCCCACCTGAACTGCGGTCGACTGACTCCTCGGGCCGTTTCCGAGTTATCAAGAGGGCATTGCCGGCGTGCCGTGATCGTGCACGCGCCGGGCTATTGCGCCGGCAAAGGCATCCCAATCGTGCTTTGGCGGTGCACCTGGTCCAGCCACTCGAGACCTGCTTGCCGCCGAGCCGATGTTAGGTCCGCATAAGCATAGGTGGCGCGCGGCGCAACCAAGTAGCGATAGAGGCTGTGCCGGTGTTCGGCCGGTCCGCGGACTTTGACACCAAAGAGGCTGAGATGTAAATTGTTCGTGCTATCCCGCTTTGAGATTTTGGCATTGCCTGACACATACGAAGGAGAGGCACATGTTCATGGAGATTTTTACAGTCGTTGCCCTTTTTGTTGATTTCCACTGAGAGTTGACCCGGGATTTTCATTGAGAAGTGACCCGGGTTGATGGTTTGTGCGGTCTCAGCGGCCGTGGGTCAAGTGGTTGGCTTCTCCTTTCTGGTTTTCGGGTTTGCTGAGCTCGCCTTGAAGCGGAAGCTGTCGTTTCCGGTTTCGAGGATGTGGCAGTGGTGGGTGAGCCGATCGAGGAGCGCGGTGGTCATCTTGGCATCGCCGAACACGCCAGCCCATTCGCTGAAGCTGAGGTTGGTGGTGATGACCACGCTGGTGCGCTCGTAGAGCCTGGAGAGCAGGTGGAACAGCAGCGCGCCGCCTGAGGGACTGAACGGCAGGTAGCCGAGCTCGTCGAGGATGACGAGGTCAAGGCGCAACAGCCGCTCGGCGAGCTGCCCGGCCTTGTTCAGGGCCTTTTCCTGCTCGAGCGCATTGACCAGATCGACCGTGGCGAAGAACCGGACCTTCTTGCGGTGATGCTCGACCGCCTGGACGCCGAGCGCGGTAGCGATGTGGGTCTTGCCGGTTCCGGGGCCGCCGATCAGCACGACGTTGTGGGCGCCGTCGATGAACTCGCCGCGATGCAGCTGGCGGACCAGGGCTTCGTTGACCTCGCTGGAGGCGAAGTCGAAGCCGGCCAGATCCTTGTAGGCCGGGAAGCGGGCGGCCTTGATCTGGTAGGCGATCGAGCGGACCTCGCGTTCGGCCATCTCGGCCTTGAGCAGCTGCGACAGGATCGGCACCGCCGCATCGAAGGCAGGGGCGCCTTGTTCGATGAGGTCGCTCGACGGCCTGGGCCATGCCGTACATCTTGAGGCCGCGCAGCATGACCACGACGGCGGCGCTGGCGGGATCATGACGCATGGCGCGGCCTCCTTCGCACGCAAGCCGTCGTAGCGGGCGACATTGGCCTTCGGCTCGCGTCGCAGGCTCAGCGCCTGCGGTGCATCGATCGGCGTCGACCGTGACCGGCTTGCCGTCGATCAACCGGTGCAGCAGGTTGAGGATGTGGGTCTTGGTGGGCAACGCCGGCCTCCAGCGCCAGTTCGACGGCGCACAGCACGGCCTGTTCGTCATGCTGCAGGACCAGGGCAAGGATCTCCACCATCTCCCGGTCGCCGCCCGGCCGCTTGAGCAGATGACCTTGCAGCTGCCGGAACGCTTCGGGCAGCTCGGCGAAGGGAGCGCCGTTGCGCAAGGCGCCGGGCTTGCGCTGGATGACCGCGAGATAATGCCGCCAGTCGTAGATCGTCCGCGCCGGCAGGTGATGCGAGCGGTCGATGACCCGCGCAGTGCTTCGCACAGGACCTGCCCTTCGGCGGCGATGACGATCCGCTCCGGGTAGACCCGCAGGCTGACCGGCCGGTTGGCGAAGGAGGCCGGCACGCTGTAGCGATTGCGCTCGAAGTGGACGAGGCAGGTCGGCGACACCCGCTTGCTGTGTTCCACAAAGCCGTCGAAGGGACGCCCCAAGGGCATCAGGCTGCAAGCCTCCTCGGCATGCACCTCGGCGATCGTGCCGGGCAAGGACGCCATGCTGGATCTCCGCGCCACTGCGCGATGCAGCGCTCCTCGAGCCAGGCGTTCAGGGCGGCCAGGTCGGGAAAGCGCGGCATAGGCTGCCACAGCCGGCGCCGGGCATCCTGGACGTTCTTCTCGATCTGACCCTTCTCCCAGCCCGAGGCCGGATTGCAGAACTCCGGCTCGAACAGGTAATGGCTGGCCATGGCCGAGAACCGGGCATTGACCTGCCGGGCCTTGCCGGACCCGATCCGGTCGACCGCCGTCTTCATGTTGTCGAAGATCCCGCGCCGCGGGACCCCGCCCAGAACCCGGAACGCCTGGGTCATGGCATCGAACAGCATCTCGTGCGTCTGCAGCAGATAGGCCCGCACGATGAAGGCCCGGCTGTGCGACAGCTTGGTATGCGCGACCTGCAGCTTGACCCGCTCACCGCCGATCACCGCCCAGTCTTCGCTCCAGTCGAACTGGAACGCCTCACCCGGCGCAAAGGCCAGCGGCACGAAGGTGCCGCGCCCGCTCGTCTGAGCGTCCCGCTGGCGCTCCGCCTTCCAGACCCGTACGAACGCCGCCACCCGGCTGTAGGAGCCCCGATAGCCCAGCTTGCACCAGATCGTTGTGCATCTGCCGGGCCGTGCGCCGTTGCTTGCGCGACTTCCCCGCCTCCACCCTGAGCCACGCCTCAAGCCTGTCGGCGAACGGGTCCAGGTTGCTCGGCCGGTCGGGAACCTTGAACTTCGGTTCCACGGCTCCAGACCTCAGGTACTTGCGGATCGTATTGCGCGACAGTCCTGTCCGACGCTCGATCTCCCGGATCGGCATCTCCTCGCGGAAATGCCAACGTCGGATAATGCTCAAAAGTGCCATGTCGATCACTCCATGATCCCCCGGTCCAACTGCCAGGGGGAAGGTCAGAACATGGGTCACTTCTCGGTGGAAACTTGTGCCCCTCCCGGGTCAGCTCTCAGTGCAAATCAACACCCTGCCGGCATCCACACGGTCGAGCCGTCGCCATCTTCGCCACTTGAGTGCTCGTCTCGCCACGGGCAGGCCACCGACAAGAACCCACTGCTGTCGACGTTGAGGACAAAACCTTCCTTTTCGAGATGGTCGGCCACCGGGTCGGGAACGGCGCGGTCGGGGCCTCGCTGACGCACGCCGCTCGGCGCCATGACTGACCGCCCGCCAAAGAGCGCTTCAAGCATCGACCAGACGCTCTCGAGCTGTTCAATGTTGATCTCTGGGATGTCGATCGGCAGGCCGCCTACCCACTCGTACCGCGTACCTGACGGGTGGGTGCCAACGGCAATGAACTGCTGGCCGGTGGCGAGGAACTCAATTGCGCCACCGTCAAGGTGCATCACGCGCTTCGATAGCTCGCCCGCGATTTTGACGGCCAGGAGCTTCTTGCCTGTTCCTTCCCGACGCCGGGTCGGCAACACGATCCCGAGCTTGGTCTCGATCGCCTTGGCGATTCGATCGGCCTTGACCTCGTCCGCCACGTCGATATCAAATCCTCGCACAAGGCGGGTCTGCACGCAGATGCCGTAATCGGGTTCGGAGGCCCACTCCATCAGTTCACCGTTCGCCCTGACGTTGGTCCATCCCGGAATACCTACGACCTTGCGACTACGGTTGTAGTGACTAGGTGTCTTGCCGATCGCCTTCATCTTTGAATTTGACGAGATAGCTGCGCCGTCCGACAGCGGGCGCGACACTACGGGCAGCAAGTCTTCACCCAGGCCGAGGATCAGTTCGAAGTGTGCCCAGTCTCCTTGGGTTGCTCCATAGCTGAAGCCCGCAACATGCAATTCTGCCGTTCTGCTCATTGCCGATCACCTTGTGACCCAAACTCTAATGTCATGAGGATTGCCATCATCATCTCCTCGCAGCCGGCGTCACCTGGCGGAAGATGGGTAAAATTGGCGTCAGACCAAGTTTCACTGATGAGCTTCTGAAGTCGAACTCGATCAATTTGCCCAATCGCCAAGCCACATTTGACTGCTGCAAGCGAGAACAGATCGCGTCCATGGTTGGCGATAAAGACTGTCTCATCGCCCCACCGGACAATTAATACACCCCTCCCCAGCGGAAGTTTCGTCATGCCGCCACCTTCTCCGCTTCGAGCTGGTTGAGATACTCGATCCAGCGCTCCACTGAGCTGAACTCCTCGCGCTCCCAGTCTACACACCCATCTGGTCTAACAACCGCGGACTGCCAGAGCCAATCCTCAGCCGTTGCAATTTCTTCGGCAGAATGGCTGAACGTGATCGGCCACCGTCGCTCAAGTCCGATTGCGAAGCCCAGGATGGGGTCGTAGTCGGGATCAACATACAGCCCCGTCTTGTGGTCCTTGCTCGCGAACGCAACTCGCCAACCGGGGGGTGCAGGAACGATTGCCAGGACCGTATCGATCACGTGGGCGGTGCCTGCGCTGTCGACCTGTTGCACAAGTCGCGTGACCGGCGGCGCGCAACCCTCTGTCCGAAGCCTTGAGGCCTTGGACTGCGCTTGCTCCCGACGTCTGTCGAGGGCCGCCCACTCGGCGCGCGTGATTTTGTTGCGCGCGGTCGTCATGAACCACCCCCGGGTCGGGGATGACCAGACCTGAGGATGTACAACGAGTTCGCGATCGACGACGTAGGTCGCGAGACGGGGTTGCGAATTCTCGGAGGATTTGGTACCGAAGGATTGTTCCGCCAAAGAACACTTTCCTTCGGTCCGTTGGCTGTTGAGAGCAGCCAGCGGCCGAATTGCTTTTGGCATGGTCCTATGCGGCCTCCATCTTGGCCCGCAAAAAACGGTCGATCTCATCGGCAGTTACGAGTGACCTCGAACCGATCTTGAGCCGCCTCAATTCGCCAGCGGCGATCAGTCCAAAGACCGTGCTGCGGGAAACGCCCAGGATCC
The DNA here is from genome assembly GCA_963761475.1 of uncultured Alphaproteobacteria bacterium. Taxonomy (GTDB): domain Bacteria; phylum Pseudomonadota; class Alphaproteobacteria; order Rhizobiales; family Hyphomicrobiaceae. The sequence continues at coordinate 47,554 of CAVXGT010000036.1, read as the reverse complement.
ATGCGGTCGTGGGGATCGAGAAAGCCTTTCGGTCGCGGAGCTGCTGCAGCTTCGCAGCCTCCGCCTTGATCTGGTGAATTTCGCTCATTTGTTGGCTCCGTAGACTCGGCCAGCCATTGGCCCGGTCTATGGCGCACATCATCGTACTGGATCGTACTACAGTCGAAAGGGTACGTTAGGCCAAAATGTAAAGCGGAACTTACCCTGCTCTACGAGTGGCTGCCCGGCCTTTTAAAGCTCGAACTCACGGCATCGCCGAACCCAGCCGGAGAACCCTTTTCTTGGAGTTGGGGAGGCTTCACGGGTTCGGGCAGTTCTGAGGTCAACACCCCAACGAACCTCACGAAGGGGCCGCTCTTTTTTCCCGAGGACATGCGAACGAGTTTCCGATGAGGCTGCGCTAACTCGGCCGCCCGCGGCTTCAAAGATGTCAGCAAGCGCCAACACCAGCGTCTTGAAGGCAGCCGGGACCGCATCGCCCGGCCCGCCCACTACAAGACCGGTGTGGTATGTGAAATCAACAGGTCTCCCATCGACTTTGTCGGCGATCTTCTCGAACTGACCTTCTCGCACCAGCGCAGTTAGCGTCTTGTCACAACGAGAGATGAATTGATGGAGCTGCGCCGTAATCTCCGCGAGGTCGGTCGCGCGGGGTTTCTGCTTGAGAAGTATCTTGCGCACAGCGGTGAGATCAGTGGTGATCTCCAACCTCGTTAGCCCACGTGAGTGCTTTGGGTCTATGAGCACTTCGCTTACGCCATTGGAGTACAGTTCCTGGATACCGCTCGCGAGCACTTGGGCAGACTTCCGTAGCTTTTTGATTTTGCTCCTGACATCGTCGAGTAAGGGTGCGCCGAGTTCGAACTCCCGAGCCGTGACATAGCTCCCCAGGGCGCGGTGGATCTCAACAGCATCCGGCGTGTGGGGCAGTTTACTTTCCTGTGCTGCTCGTTCGAGGCACTGCTCACCCACCAGCGGCGAGCTCCCGTCCCAGTTGCTTTGGATAGGCGCATGAAACGGCACAGTCTTCGTCATCACGCGCACCTTTCGCGATCGCGCACCTGGGTGGTCGCGCGGGCAGGTCGTGGTGCAACGACCGTTCGGGGATCAGCCTAGCCCGCGCGACGGGGATGGTAGGATTGTCCACACCCCCGATCAAGTCGAAAGCCATCTCTCAAGCTGCTAGGGCCTGCAGATCGGCGATCAGGCTCCGGATGATGGCGCCGTCGTCGGTTTCCTCCTTAGCCCCGGCCATAGGTTCCCCCAGCAAGACAGCACACTTCGCCTTGGCCCCCGCTGAAGTCCGGGCGGGAGTTGTGGCGACGGCCATCATGCGGGCGAACTGGAGGTCGGCCATGTCGTTGAAACGGCTCTGGGCGTCGTCGTGCTTCACCTCCGCCGTTGCCACGGCTTCGGAGTACACCTTGCGCATCGCCCGCAGCTCCTTCATTCCCCCGATGGTCGCTTGAGAGATGGGGAGCTCGCGGGGGCTCCGCCACACACCGTCCTCGCCGCGCACGTACTCGGGGTCGGGTACAGAGCCACAGTCGATGTAGTTCCACAGGGTTTCGTTCGACCATCCGGGCTCGTGCGGGTTCGGCCATGGGCGCCTCGACCGGGCGGGCATGTCCAGGGGTTCCAGGAGCTCTCGTGGGAAGTTAATCTTGCAAGCCTTTAGCTCATCGTGAGTTGCGACCACTTTAGCGTCGAGCTCGGCGAGAGAAGCCCGGCCGCTTTGCCAGATCTCGATCGCTGCAAAGAGCGCCTCGTCGCCGGCGGTGGGCGTAGCGGCAGCGGCGGCAGCACCGCCTCCGGCAAGCAGGAGCGCGGCGCCGGTCACGACGACGTTGCGGCGGTTGAGTTCAGGCACGGCGGTGCTATTGGCTGCTTTAGCCATTGTCGATCCTCCACAGGGATTGGCTTCGGTTAGAGCCGGGAAAGTGTTGGTAGCACTTGCCCGGCTCGTTGTTTTATGGCAATATTTGCAATTGATGTCAATAACAAATACAACCAAAGGCAAGCGTGGTCGCCCTGTCGCGAACACGAGACCGATCGGCCTCAGACTTCCGATGGATGTGCTTGATGCAATCGACACCCTGGGTACCGAGATGTTTGGAACTCCAGGGAGGCAGCATGTGATCAAAAGCATCCTGCGCGATTGGCTAGAGAGTAACGGCCGACTGGAAAAGCCAAAGGGCTCTGCCCCTACAAGTAGGGCCGCACAGGTCGCAACGTCCAAGCTGCTGACGGGTCCATTTGTTGGGAAACGCAAGAGCTAACAACCTTTTCCGGTGAGCCTCGTATTGGGCTCTTGAGCTGCCGTCGAGGGCCTGGTTGCGCGCTGCCGGCAGTTGCTGGCAGACTGAGCCAACAGCTGGGGTGCGCTCATGGGGTTGCTATCGATCCTCTTCGGCCGTCGGGACAAGTCGCCGGAGCTTGACGTCCACCCAGACGCTGACGACCTCGATGACATGTTCCCGCAGGAGCCTGCCGACCCGGATTTTGTTCTGGCCGGTACTCGGATCGGCGTCGCCTACCGCGACGAGCGCGGGTTGAAGACCAAGAGAGTTGTCAGGCTCAAGCGCCTCGATGCCCGCGAGATCGCCTGTTACGTCCACGGCTTCTGCGAATTGCGCCAGGACGACCGCACGTTCCGCGTTGACCGCATGGCAGCAATCTATGACCCTGGTTCAGGTGAACTCCTCGAGAGCGCGGAGGACTACTTTCGCCCCTACATCGAACGCGCCCTGCACCTCGAGGAGCAAATCAAGGGACGGTCGAAGTACGGCCAGGCCTGGGAATTGATCCGGCGGCTCAAGGATGAGCTGTCTGTGCTCATCCTGGTGGCGCGGGCTGACAACCGCTTCGCCAAGACCGAGCAGTCCTTGATCCTGCGCTACGCGGCCGAGCGGGCCAAGGACCTGGGTATCAAGATCACTGACGACAATCTGGTGGTGCTGGCAAAATGGGTGAAGCTCCAGGATCCATCGGAGCCAGAGGTCAGGGTGTCGGTAAAGGCGGTCGCCAAGACCGCTGGCGCATTGGATGGCCTGTGGGAGGTCTCGGAGATCATTGCGGAAGCCGACGGCAAGGTGAAACCAGACGAGGTCCAGGCGTTGGCCGAGATCAAAAAGGCCATCGGGGCACTAGTTGCGAGCTGAGCTCCTTAGCTGCATGCCGCTTGCACAACTTTGAAGTGGACTGTGCCAGATTTCCCTGCTCCAGTTCAGTCTTCCTAAATTCTCAGAACACCAACAGGTTTGGCTGACTAACAGCGGCAATATAGAGGGACGTTTCATGGCGGTCTCAGGTGGCATTGACGCGCAAGGAGAAGGAACAGAACGTCGCGCCGGTCTACTTGATCGCTTGGGTCGACACTTCATGGGTCACCCTTGGCATTTTCTGCTTCTTGTGATCCTCGCGCTGGTGTTCTTGCCCGTGGCGGTGTGGTTCGATCTACGCAACCTGTCCAATTCGGCACTCGAGCGGCAGGCTAGTGATCTCAATTCCATGATCACGAACATCCGCGCCTACTATTCCACTAATGTGGTCGGCCGCGTTCTAGAGGCGGGCGGTACGGCCAAGCCCGTGCACAATTATGCCGACGTAAAGGGCGGCATCCCCATTCCAGCCACCCTGTCGATTGAGCTCGGTGAAGTGGTTGGTAAGCGGGGCGGCAATGTGAACTATCGTTTCGTGTCAGACTATCCATTTAAGGGACGCGCGTCGCATAATCTCGATACATTCGAGGCCGAGTTCCTCGCAGCGCTTCGTAAATCTGGGGATCCGCACGGGAGCATTAGCGCCAATGGTGGCTCAATCTTTCAACGGGAGATCCGCATGGCTGTGCCTGTTGTACTCGGCGCAACCTGTGTGAATTGCCACAATACCCATCCAGACAGCCCGAAGAAGGACTGGAAGGTGGGCGATGTGCGCGGCATTCAATCCATCACCATTGATCGGCCTATCGCCGACAACCTGTTCTCCTTCAAGTATCTGCTCACTTATCTCGTCGCTGCCGCACTGGTTGGGGCAACCTTTGTGTCACTGCAGTGGCGTCAGGCAGTATTCTTTTCTGGTCTCAGCAAGGATCTTGAAGAAACAAACTCTTTCCTCGCATCGGTGTCGATGAAGATTTCCAAGTATCTCTCACCGCAAGTGTACCGCTCGATTTTCAGTGGCGAGCGCGATGCCGTCATTGCCACCGAGCGTAAGAAGCTCACCATTTTCTTCTCCGACATCAAGGACTTTACTGTCACTACGGAGCGGCTTCAGCCCGAAGAGCTGACCCAGATCCTCAACGAATACTTCACTGAAATGGCAGAGATCGCGCACCGCTACGGCGCGACGGTTGACAAGTTCATCGGCGACGCAATCCTGGCTTTCGTCGGAGATCCACAGTCAAACGGCGCAAAGGCGGACGCCCTTGCCTGCGTGCAGATGGCCATCGACATGCAGAAGCGTCTGGCAACCATGAATGTAGAATGGCGCAAGCGAGGCATCGAGCAGCCTTTTCGCGTGCGGATGGGCATAAACACTGGGTACTGCAATGTCGGCAATTTCGGGAGCGCAGAGCGCATGGACTATACGATCATCGGAGCGGAGGCCAATTTGGCTGCCCGTCTCGAGTCGATTGCCGAACCCGGTGGCATAGTCATGAGCTATGAAACCTATGCGCTGGTCTCTGACCACATAGAGGCCAGAGCCGCTCGAGCCAATCATTCTGAAGGGGATCAGTCGGCAGGTCGTACCTTACGTCGTTCAAAACATTGAAACTCTTGTGATTGAATCTGGCTCGAGCCTTCTCGAAGCGAATACCGCGCATCTGCACTTAAAGCTAAATATGTCAAACCTCGACGAGGCCTCTTTAGCGAGACTCGGAGCAAGCTGCAGGAAGCAATTGAGGCTCTAAACCGCAACGGGTCGACACAGCGAGCCTAGGCATTCTTGTCTCTATAGCGCCCGATTAGGCGCTCACATAACTCAATTCGTTCTTTGGCTGCGGCCAGCAATTCACCATTGACTACCACCATCTTACCATTTCGTATGTCGGAGTGTTGAGCGCCACTCTCCATCTCGGAAACTTCCTCCCGCGCCGTCACCAACATCCTTTCCAACACCCTGAGCTCGACGTCATACTTGCCCATGGACTGACACCTCCTTGAACTACCCCCGACGAGTGACCCGGGTTGAATGCCTGTGCAGTGACGGCCATGCCTCATCGCGTTATCACGCATTGTTCTCGCAGTTGGTCCTGGCCGCTGCAAGCTCTACGAGTCCCTCAGCTTACAGGATTCGTATCGCGAGTGCGCCTCCATAACCTCCAGGAGCGTCATACAGCGGCATTTCTCCAGGCAGAGCCCTCCCCGCGCCCAGAACGCGACCGACCGACCGACTCCTCCGGCCACATCTGAGTCACTCAGAGGGCGTCAGCTTGACAATGGTCCGCGGCTGCGTCGTTGCCATCACACCCGCGAACAAAGCCGGCCAGCCCCCGGAGGGAGACTGACCGCCTTAGCGGCAACGTACAGGGGCAATTGACCCGCTACCGCCTATGATAACGTGCGCCTTCGGCGCTGCGACAGCAGCGAGGGAATACTCAAGAAAGCTGCCACACCTCGACGACGTGTCTCTTGGCCGACCTTCGAACCATCCTCGTCACGGCGTCATCAGAATACTTCTGCCACGTGATGGCGGTCACAGCGGGAGCTCACGAATCGCCCTAGTTTCACTCATCGCATGACACGTTGCTCAGGAGAGGCCACCATGTTCACCAACTCCAGCTGCACCTTTCGGAAGGCTCTCGACGCCTATCACAGTCACGTCGAACGTCGTCGCTCCCTGGTTCAGGTCCGGAACCTCGACGACCACATGCTGCGCCAATTCGGTCTGAGCCGGATTCAGCTGATGGCGATGTAAGATGCGGTTTGGCTTGCTCCCACTGGCGATGCTGCATCGCACAAAGCGTCATGTTGAAGGGCACTGCTTTGAATGCGATGCCGTTCTTCATGTGGACTTGCGAACGGTGATTGCCGCACATGGCAAAGCGGCTACTCTGGATAAGGTGGGCTACATTATCCTTTGCCCCGTCTACGAAGCGGCTGGACTGTTCCTGAGAGAGTCGCCGGACCTCAATCAACGACCCCTCAAGAGTTCCGTGCCACATCCTACAATGGTGGTAGGTGGTCGACCAAATGCAAACCGGTCAGCCTCGGGGTGGTGAGACTGACCGGTCGATGGCGATCAAGTGCGGGGGCTGTCCACTGACCGCCATCCAGAGCAGGCTACAAGAGGCGCTATTTGTAATGTTGATGGAGATCAAAGGCTCGTGGCCTTTCGAACACTGACACCCACACTGGGGGCAAGGCAGAAGCAAAATGGCCCACCTCCGCGAGGTGGGGCCGGCGCAGTGGTGGGCCAATACGAGACAGTATTACAAGAATACCATCCCGCGCCTCCACACGGTTCAAGATTCGTACCTGAGCAGCCAACAAGAGACCGGCCAGCCCCTGGTGGGAGATTGACCGGCTTTGCAGAACCCATGAGGCTGCTGCGAATATGCTCTGGCCCTCGGGCCTGAAGCCACCTGAAGCAGAAACGCCCGGAAACATGTTGCCCGTTTTCGGAAACAAGTTGCCCCGACTTGTGTCCCTGGCCTCTATTTGTTCCACTTGTGGCCAAGTGAGAAGGCCCACCCCGCCGGGATTGGGGCCGTGGCGGAGGTGGACCATCACGGAACAGCGTTACGGGAAAGCCGTCCCGCATGGCCAGAGGAGCAAGATTTGTACCAAAGCTGGGTGGAGGAGAAAACTGGTCAGGCTATGACGGTCCGACGGGAAACAATCCAGGGCGGCTGGCTGACCAGAGCGACTAACTATAACAACACTTCAGTTCTGAAACTGTCGAATTCCTCTGCTAAACTCAGCATCCGAAACTTGCAGGCACCGCGCTGAAAGCCGCCGGAGATAGCTTGTCGTGACTCTCAATGACCTATCGGCAGTCAGTCTAATCTACCTGGCAACACTGATTGTCATTCTCACTTCAATGATTGTTGTAATCGGACCGAGACCGCGGAAACATCGCGCTCGGACGATTGTTTCATCTGGTGAATCCAAGTCCAGTCGCCCGCTACCGAACCGGAGCCCGACATCCGAAGAAATCTTGCAGAGTATGGAAACAATAATCACAAAACTGCGTTTGGAGGGGGCGTCTGATAAGTCTGATTTACAGTTCCTTGCTTTTCTCAACCAATCAACCGATTGGACGACAAAAACTGACATTCAGGAATTCATTGTCAAACTTACAGACATTGCGCAGCAAGTTGCCTGTGTCCGATACTTGATTGAGCACACGAAAGGAGCTGACAGAATAGCACTGGGGAACATCAAGACTCGAACCCTAAAGCAACTGGTGAGGTTCGAAGAAGGACTAGTCCAACTTCGAAACAAGTACGCGACGAGTTCGCAGTGGAGTCGGGAACGCGCCAATGCCGATGGAGATGTGGCAGCAGATTGACGCCCGTGCCGCTACACTGCCAGCCGCCACGACAAAAACCGGCCAGTCCCCGGAGGGAGACTGACCGGCCACGCAGACATAGCGGCCCCATCTATGCTGCGACACTTGCCTTTGACTGACCGCAGAGGATTGGCGCCTGTCCGAGAACCGCTATCAGCATTCCCACCTCTGATTGCCAATTGGGCAAGTAGTCAGAGATCCACTGCGGGGAAAAGGCCGTCCAATCCAGCAGTGACGACGACCCGACGGTGAAGTAACCCAGGGTCCAGAGCGCAGCGCCAGCAACGGTCAGCACCCAACCCGTGATAATGTAAGTTTTGAAGCCCACTTCAGAGCGAGAAGTAGCGTTGACGCTACCCGCGTAGTCGTCGCTTGTTCCCATAGCAACCACCCCAGTCCCCGCTCATTGCCGGATTTAGCCATGATTCTTAATTCAGAAAGTACAAATCAGCAATACGATGTGATTCTTATCCAACGTTGACTTGACCGGCGACACCAACGGAAACTTGCGCAGCTCTTGTGTTCCTGCGGCTCGGTTCAATCCTATCAAGCGCCCGAAAAAACACTCTTTGACTGCGTTCAAGCGAGAGCATTAGCTTCTCCTCGAGCTTCTGCAAGAGATCCAGCACATCCTCGGCTTCCGCTCGTCCAATGACAGCTTCGGCGACAGATTGTCCGACGAGTGTTCGTTCGACTTCCATGCACAATAAATCATCTCTCATCTGGTTTACGAACCGACTTCGATTAAACCTGACTACGCGATTCTCCAGTGGGAAGTTGCCCGGGTTCAGATGAATTGCCGCTTGCGGCCGGGAGAACACGAGTCCCAGGATCCTCGTTCCCAGTAGGACGATACTACCCGGAATGGGTACACTGGAAACCGCCTGGGTGCCGACGTCACCGTTCGCCCAGTTCGAGTAATTGCCCGTGTGCGGATTCGCAATCGACAGAATGTAGGCGCCGTTTTCGAGGTAGAGGTTCGCGACGCTGCCATCCAGATTTTCCCAGAGCAGCCCATACCAGTCGATGTGTGGCCCATCGGCGGTAAAGACGTTGTTCCAGATCCAGAGGTTCTTGTAGTTATTGGTGGATGTCGGAACGATTGATGAGATTGTTGTGGAATACCCATTTGGCCCCACGACAGATCCGGCTATCAACTGCACAATGTTGGCGGCATCGGTTGTCACGTTCGCCGAAACGTCAAACAGACTTCCGTCGTAGTCGAATCTGTAGGTTGCGGCTTCAGCGGGTGCAATCGCGGCCAAAGCTGCGATTGAAAGTCCGGCGAACCAAGAAGCGAATTTGCTCATGAGATACTCCGTTGATGTATCTCAACTGCACTCTAGATTGCTTCGCGACAATCAGATCTCTCAGCCGGAGTTAGCGGTCTGCTCTGACTTAATCTTCAATTGTAACAAGGTCGCGAGGGCAATGACCCGGAGGCATAGCTCCGGCGCGGCCCGTTAGCTTCACAATTGCACGTCAGCTCTGGAATGCGAGGGATGCACCCGCAATCCACAAGACAGCTGCAATCAGTCAGAATGGTCCACCTCCGTAGGTGTGGCCAATTTGGAGGTGGACCATTACGGGACAGAGATGCGGCTGAACTGTCTCGCATACCTTTGGGCTGCAAGAAGTTGTGCGCCAGCTTGTAAAACCGCCTGCCCGTGGCGACTGGGCGGCCTGGCAACCTGATTGCGCCGGCCAAATATCTGATAACCTAGGCCACGCCCTGTCCCTGCACCATCGGAACCGGAGACCCTGAATGCCGACCGCTCCAAATAAATCTCCATCCGTCGTTTCAACGATGCCCCAGGAGATCAAGTCGGACTTCGACTTGCAGATTGGAAAGCATGTCACACTGAAAGGAAGTGCAAGCATCACTCCCGTGGGTGTCCTCTGCACCGGTGTGGCCGTCGCATTGATGGCGGTTGCGCTTGGCTATCTCGTTTCATCAACCGGGCGCCGCAGAGGCTAGGCACAAGCCAGCATCGGTTGACCGTTAACTGGCCACCAAGGCACTCTCAGATCATGCCCGCTATCGACCCGCATTCCCTTGAGGGCCACCCCCTGATACTGAAGGCCGTATCCGACGGCGACTTCTCGGTCTTCTGCGCCGGACACTTGGTCGGGCGGATCCTGCGCTCAGATCTCACGGGTGGCGCCGAGAGCTGGCGCTGGACCGTGACAGGGCCTTACCTGCCCGAAGAGCTGCGGCCGAGCGACGGACGCACAGGCACGCTGGCCGAGGCCAAGGCGGCCTTCCGAGCGAAGTTCGACGCCTGGCTGCAGTGGGCGCTTGAACAGGGCGGGCCTGCGTCGTGGCATGGTGGGCAGAAGTCAGACGTCTGATTGCCTACCAGGTCCTTGCTGCACTGCGCCAAACTCTTCGACAACCTGCTGCCCCGCCTGAACGGTGACTTCAGGCCTGTGTGGCAGATTGCCCAACATGAACCAGAGCCCAGCGGCAGCCATCCAAACGCCGAAGCCATATGGCCATGCGCTGGCCACTGTCGAGGAACTGATTGTGGATTTGGGCCCGACAGAGACCGGCGAGTTGCTCGACCTGTTCGCAGCGCACGTATCGCAGACAATTACTCGCCTTCACCGTGGAGGCGATGGCAACAGCCTGGCAGCGTTGGGACGCATCGCGCACACCATGAAAGGCACTGCCGGCTGCTCACGGCGCTACAGAACTACGTGAAACTTCATCGCGCTTGGCCATTGCCTGCCAGGCCGAGGACAAGAACGCCGCCAACGCGCTGTTGGGCCGGTTCGAGCATCAATGCCAGCACACTTTGATGGTTTACAGAGCCCTGGCAATTCGCTGCAAGGCGCTCGCCTAGAGCCAGGCTGACGCATCCCCGGCGGACGGGAAGAAGACCGCCCGGGCGCCCGCGCCTGATGCGAGCTTATTGCATGCCGGTCGAGATTGCGTCCGCGATCGACTGGAACTTGCCAGAGATAGCGCCTGCCAGGAACGGCAAAGAGGAGATGAGGGCAACGCCCATGGCGGCGGCGATCAGGCCGTACTCGATTGCGGTGGCGCCGAACTCATCCTTGGCGAAACGAATGAACTTGGTCATGTGTCTACTCCCAAAGTCGTTTTCGGAAAGGCGTGGGATCTGTTGGAATGCCTATAATTGACTGTGTGCCCCAAAGGTCAAGAAGGCCTGAATAACTTCGCTCCAGTTTTAGCAAAATGACGGCCGCCCGGACGGCCTCGAGGATGCATTGAGTAGGGAAACTCTTTACTTGCGCTTCCTTCGCGTAGTGCTCATCCTCCGCACCGCCGAAGTCGGCAGTGCGAGTGCGCTTGCCGCCACCATCGTGGTGGTGCGTCGAGATAGCACTGAGGTTTTGGGAGAATCAGCCATGGCAGGCTCTTCCGGTTTTGCTGTGGTCAGAGTCGGAGGGAAGTTAGGACAGAAAGACACTCCCTCTCGCCCGGAGGCAATTCGGCGTGTGGTCGAGAAGGGGCTGAAGCAGTGAGGCAGATCGAGACAGACAGATCTACGGACGGCGTCTCGGGCACGGTAGTGCTACCCCGGCGTATGTTCACTCGAATGATGGCGGCAGCAGGGATCTGGCTAACAATCGGCCCTGCGCATGCGAAGACCAGCAGCGAGAAGTACTGGAGGAAGAAGAAGAAGAGAGAGCGGAAAGCAAGGTGTGAAGAACAAAAGAAGGCAGGAAAGAAATGCGAAAGAAAAGACAAGCAGCGCACCAAGAAGAGGTGATCGGCCGCCTGGTCGAGCAAGGTCGGGGAGTCGGCTATGGCTTTGACAGAGCAAGAACGACGAAGTTCCTTGAAATCCGAGATAAGGTCCTGTCCTTCGTTCGACAGTATGGACGGTGGCACGATGCAGGAGGGGTGAAGCTGCTTTTTGCAGAGACTGAGAGCCGATCCAAGAACTTGTTGATTCGACTGAGTTGGTTGTGATTCCCTGTCGGAAGGATGATTCGTAGGGGAGCGCCAGATGTGGAAGCCCGAACACCGCCTTGTCGCCGACGATGGCAAACGTCGGTATCCCAGTGATCTGAGCGATGCCGAATGGACGCTGATTGCACCTCTCATTCCTCCAGCCCGCCGTGGCGGGCGGCGGCGATCGGTGGTTGTGCGCGAGGTGCTCAATGCGATCTTCTACGTGCTGACGACGGGCTGCCAGTGGAAGGCTTTACCCAAGGATTTGCCACCGAAGAGCACAGCACACTTTTACTTGATGCTGTGGGACTCGGATGGCACGCTGGAACGTATCAACGACACACTCTATGTGGCTGTGCGCGAAGCAGCGGGACGTGAGGCAAGCCCGACGGTTGCGATCATCGATTTACAAACCGCCAAGGCATCTCAAAAGGGGGCTCTGCGATTGACCCGCAAGGCTTTGATGCGGCCAAGAAGGTCACGGGTCGCAAGCGCCACATCCTCGTCGACACGCTCGGCCTCCTGCTCGGTGTGAACGTCTTGCCGGCCAACATTCAGGACCGTGACGGCACACGTAATCTGTTGCGGCGCGTCCGGCGGCGCTTTCCGTTCATCAAAAGGATATTCGCCGATGCTGGATACCAGGGGCCAAAGATGGCGAAGACGATCGCCTCCACGGGCACGTGGCAGATCGCAATCGTCAAACGAACCGATACTTCACCAGTTCATTGTCCTGCCGAAACGATGGATCGTCGAGAGAACATTGCTTGGACAGCCCAGTCGCGAATCGTCGTCTCTGCACGCGACTTCAGACGCTACGCCACAACTGTCGCCGCATTTGTCCGACTTGCCATGATCCGTCTCACGCTCAAACGCCTCACCAGGCCAACCCCTTGCGAGTGAATCCAGAATTCACTGGATCGGCTCTGAGAGCATTAGGTGCGCCTATCGTACTCCCTTTCAGAAGCTTCCGAGTGAAGAGACGGAATACTCGAAGTACTTCCGCGCCGCGCACGACGTCCGCGGTAATCTGCCATATGGTCTTGACGTCTGGCACGGCAAAAAGGTCTTCAACGTGGAATGGGACGACAGCGGAAACTTTGAAGTTGTCGCCTTCAGTTCCGGTGAGTGGGAGAGCAAGATACCTTGAGCGGTGATGCGGCACCGCCTGGTCGAGAAAGGCCTTGGGGAAGCGTCAATGACATCGGAACTCATCCGAGATCGTCTAATGGCAGGACACCGCACTTTGACTGCGGGAATCGGGGTTCAAGTCCCTGTCTCGGAGCCAGCAGCTTTGTGCAGAGCGATAGGTCGTGATCACCGATCTAATTGAGTGGTGTCCTTTCGAACGCGAGATGGAGTTCTCCCGATGACGAACACGCTTAAGTTTTCCGAGGGAGTTGGTGAGCGGATCGCTGCCATTGGCAAGGACGGCACGGATCTCCAGGCCATCACAATGTTTCTCTTTTCGCATGCAAGCACGAGGGAGCGCTTTGAGGCTGTCCCGGCTCTGGACGCCGCGAAAAGCAAGCGGGCCGTCATTGACTGTGTTCCTGCCTTGAAGCGGGCCTTTAGTATCTAGGGCGACCACGAATAGCCGCGGTCGAATGAAAGGACGGAAATTGACCAAGTCAACACTCAAGAGCGAAAGCCGCAGGTCGCCGGCTTCCAAGTCACGCCCTTCCAAGAAGGCAACGAAGCCTAAGAGCCGATCCATGAAGTCTGGATTCACTCGCAAGGGGTTGGCCTGGTGAGGCGTTTGAGCATGAGACGGATCATGGCAAGTCGGACGAATGCGGCGACAGTTGTGGCGTAGCGTTCGAAGTCGCGTGCGAGACGACGATTGCGGCTGATCCAAGCGAATGTTCTCTCGACGATCCATCGTTTCGGCAGGACGATGAAGCTGGTGAAGATCGGTTCGTTTGACGATTTCGATCTGCCACGTGCCCGTCGAGGCGATCGTCTTCGCCATCTTTGGCCCCTGGTATCCAGCATCGGCGAATATCCTTTCGATGAACGGAAAGCGCCGCCGGACGCGCCGCAACAGATCACGTGTGCCGTCACGGTCCTGAATGTTGGCCGGCAAGACGTTCACACCGAGCAGGAGGCCGAGCGTGTCGACGAGGATGTGGCGCTTGCGACCCGTGACCTTCTTGCCCGCATCAAAGCCTTGCGGGTCAATCGCAGAGCCCCCTTTTGAGATGCCTTGGCGGTTTGTGAATCGATGATCGCAACCGTCGGGCTTGCTTCACGTCCCGCTGCTTCGCGCACAGCCACATAGAGCGTGTCGTTGATACGTTCCAGCGTGCCGTCCCAGTCCCACAGCATCAAGTAAAAGTGCGCTGTGCTCTTCGGTGGCAAATCCTTGGGTAAAGCCTTCCACTGGCAGCCTGTCGTCAGCACGTAGAAGATCGCATTGAGCACCTCGCGCACATCCACCGATCGCCGCCGCCCGCCACGGCGGGCTGGAGGAATGAGAGGTGCAATCAGCGTCCATTCGGCATCGCTCAGATCACTGGGATAACGACGTTTGCCATCGTCGGCGACAAGGCGGTGTTCGGGCTTCCACATCTGGCGCTCCCCTACGAATCATCCTTCCGACAGGGAATCACAACCGACTCAGTCGAATCAACAAGTTCTTGGATCGGCTCTAAGAAGACGGCAAAGCCAAAGCCCTCAGCTACTAAGCCGCTTCTCGATCCAGTCGACAAGGCTCCATCTGATGCACTTCTCGCACCTGTCCCGCTGTTGGCTGAGATCAACATTCCAGCTGATGAGCCTGAGCCGCGCGTCCCCATCAAGGAGTGGACCATGTGGGGATCCATTCGGCAACTGATTGGCGGATGGGCGAAGTAGGTCAATGGCTATCAGTCAATGCAACGATCCAAAGCCCTAGCGTACGCCTGCCATGTTCGGCGAGCGCGGTCATCCGAATCGGAGGCGCTTACCTAGCTGGCGCTGCGATCGAAAGCAAGTCACGGCTACGATGATGCCTTCATGGCCGCATGCGAAGGCGAACTAACAGTCCGCCTAGAGCACATTCTGTTGGGTGAGATCTGGCTCGCCGAGCTGACTGGCGATCCTGTGGGTTTCTTCGACTTGCGCATCAAGGACGGGACGGGCGAGATCTATGCATTCTTTGTGGAGCCGTCGGTCAGTGGCGCTGGCATAGGCCGATTGCTGTGGGAGAAGCTTGAGGAGCGTGCGACCAAATTCGGCACTGCCAGACTGTTTGTTGAATCCGATCCTCATGCCACTGGCTTTTACGTGCGCATGGGCTGCTCGCTGGTCGGCGAGGTTCCATCCGGATCGATTGCAGGCAGAATGTTGCCGCGCCTGGCGAAGGAGTTGCGCGCGAGCTGACTTTGCATACAGCTGTCGGCGGCTCGTCTGGAAATTGTTTCTTCTTAGGGGTTTATTAACCATCCCGGCTCAGTGGTAGGTCATGCCTTCGTGCATGACCAGCGGACTTTCGATGCCCTTCACCCCGGTTTGTGGAGGTCTGCTGGTCGACCACCTGCCCCGTCCACCTCAAGACTGACTGTAGGGCGTGCATGTCTTCTGGCGTGC
Organism: uncultured Alphaproteobacteria bacterium; assembly: GCA_963761475.1. Taxonomy (GTDB): domain Bacteria; phylum Pseudomonadota; class Alphaproteobacteria; order Rhizobiales; family Hyphomicrobiaceae. Next base: position 32,544 of record CAVXGT010000036.1, on the reverse strand, counting down.
TAACCGCAAGTCGGAAGCGGGATAATTCGGCCCTTACGATTGTCGCCGCGCGAGCAACACCCGTGAACTCCACGCCAATCTGATTGTGCAGTCTCCAGCAGATACGGGAGGGATGTACAATTCCCTCGTCATCAAGCCAGAGTTCGAACGTCGGCGGTAGCTTGGTGGGAGAGTCCAGCATGATCCTCGCGCCGAAACGGCTGACGTCGCTGACTACCACGAGAATTCCGTACTGCTGCCAAGATGTCACGAGGCGACCTCGCCGGCAGACCTCCGCGCGTATTTCCTTCCGGCAATCGCTGGCCAATTGGTCAAGCATTTCCATGGCAGGCCACCTCGTAGCACTCACGAACAAACGTCCAGACGAACTCACGTTATCGGCTGACTTGAAGGCACACCACGATCTTCTGGCAACAGCGTTCGTGCCAGGTGCAAGTTCATTCAACACTACCATGCTGAACGGTAATGAAACGTGAACCCTCCAAGAGAGCGGGTGAGATGCCTTGCCACACCGGCAGAGATCGAGACCTGGCTGACAGTGCCGACGGCCGAGGCGATCGAGCTGCAAGCGGTCGTTGTCGGATCGGGCGCCGAGGGTGGTGGCCAGGGGGAAACGAGTCGACCCATAGCTGCCCTTTTGTCCTGCACTTCGACGACCTGCTTTGCTGAAACGCTTACGAATACTTAATGTTGGCCGTGATCTCGAACAGCTTCGTCTGTCATTGTTTTGTCAGGCTTTCGCGCCCATATGCTTTTCAGCAGTTCGTAGGTCGGGCGGCACCTAAGACAGTCAGAAAGCAGGCCAAAAGTGTTCGTGAGTTGGGCTCGGGCCGCAGGTCATCTTGCGCAAAGGCATCGGCACCATGGTCGGGGACGCCGGTCACATTGGATAGCTGTAACAGTCCTTGTCGTTCTCCAGTTCACATTGGTGCCGATGCTGGCTATGATCGCCGCAGACACAACTTCCAAGACTGGCGATAGCTGGCGGCAGGAACACAATTCATCGACGATCAATCGAACGGTCGTTTTTAAGACTACTGGGGCGCCGACGCTCTAGACGCTTAAAGTCGCACTTGAAAGATGTCGCCCTGTCCCAGACCAGGACAGCATGCCGGCGGCCTTCAATTGCCTACCAGTTCCTTGCTGCATGGCGCCAAATTCTCCGACAACCTGTCTCCCCGCCCGAACGGTGACTTCACGCCTGTATGGCAGGTTGCCGACATGAGCCAACTCCAAACAACTGCCAGCCGTCTCCTACCGTCGCACAGTCGCGTGCTCGCTTCAGTCGGCGAATTGATTGACGATCTCGGCCCCACGGCAACTGGCGAGCTGCTCGATCTGTTCGCGGCCCACGTCTCCCAGACGATTGCTCGCCTTCACCGTGGAAGCAATGAAAAAAGTCTGGCAGCGCTGGGTCGCATCGCACACACCATGAAGGGCACCGCTGGCTGCTACGGTGCCGTGGAACTTCGCGAAACTTCCTCGCGCCTGGCCACTGCTTGCAAAGCTGGAGCAGGCTAACCGCGCTGGCGCACTGCTCGGCCAGTTCGAGTATCTTTGCCAACACACCCTGCTGCTCTATAAAGACATGGCGAGGCGCTGCAAGGCCCTCAGCTAGGACTCGGCCATTTCGCCAAGAATACGTCCTGTCAGACAATGAGAAAGTCCTCTCGGGCAACTGGGCAGCCCCTGCCGGATGGGACACTGAGGGCGGTCGCACGAGGCAGGAAGTCGGACACCTGACTGCCGAACCTACGGCCCATTGCGGCAGAGCGCTGGAACAAATCTAGAGGCCGCCAGTTGGGAACACTCCGTATTGACCATAGGTACAGTGTTCTCCGTGCCCGTATACCCAGAAATGATCACTGAATTCTGGCGCATCCATTAGGTTCTCTTCATTGACGTCCGCTCGATACCCGTCGATGGAAGTGGTTCTTCAACAACTCCCATGGCAGGGGGAAGTGTCTGTGAGCCATGCCGAGAAATCCACCAAAACACAGAACCGCATAGGCAATCCTACCTGACGCCTTGTCGATCATCAGGTGATCGATGGTACCAAGTTTCTTGCCAGCGAGATTGTAGACATAGGTCTCCAACACATCGTCGCTTGAGATGAAGGCGTGATCGGGATGCGAGGTTGCCATCATTGTCGCTTCCTTTCGTTCAGCCAGTTTCCAAGCACTCGGCAGAAAGCAAACGTCTGCTGGACCCGCTTCGGGAAGCTCTGAGACTTCGTAAGGCCAAACTCGAAGGCCTTGTGCTTGATCAGCCTAGCACACCTCGGCGACCCGCCATAGTCCGGCCGCGGTCAGACATTGAGATGGGTCGCGTCGTCTTCCGGGCATCCCATAAACGACTCCATTAGATCCCACTCATGAGGTTCATCGTTCTGTTCTGAACACTCGTGCGCCCCACTGAACTGAAACCGTTGCGTTCATAGAACGCTTTCAACCCGGCATTGGACAGAAAGCAATCAAGCCTTAGCCGGGTCCTTCCATGATCGCGGCCAAATTTGGCGACCCACTGAATGACGCTCTGCCCTATTCCCATTCCGGCAAGGCTACGCCTTACAACAAAAATGTGTGGAGGTAGATGCTATCCCTTCCTCACGAATCTCCCCGAAACTGTTTGTCATCCCAAACAATCCGGAAGGCGGCGACTGCTACCTTGCCTCGAAAGGCCGGGTACAGTTCTTACCGCTCGATGCGCGGCAGCATCCACTCATCGTCGAAGGGCCTGCTCCAACCTTCCGAGCTAATCGCCTTCTGCCAGGCATTTGCGTCATCTATGATGGCTGTGAACTCATGCCGCGTCTCAATGATCACGGGTCGAACGTCGATCATCATAGGGCACTCACCTCTCCATTGGTCTCTGTCAATCTGGAGGAAGTCGGCTTGGCGGTAGGCGTTCTGGTTTGCTACCAGTTGCGATGCGAAAACTGCTTACGCCTTGCCATGATTGCTGGATGGACGGAAAAGGCAATAGAGCTTCGTCACCGCATCAAGCTCATGTTCTCCGGTGAGCGTGAAGCCGCGGCGGTACAAATGCAAGGTTCAACAGATTGGCGGTTTCGAGATAAGTGCCGATGGACGTGGAATCGCTTTCAGACAATCTGCAGAAGGCGCCACAGCGCCCATCCTTCGCCTTTGCCCTGCCGCGCCGATAGACACCGAGGACACCGAGGTAATAGTGCGGTTGGCTTGGTGCAAAGCGTTTGCTGACCGCTTCATAGATATGGAAGCGATCGGATGCACCTTTCTGCCGCCGCTGGAATTCCTCCCACGCCAGTTCAACATCAGAGGGCCAGTCAAGGCGGCGTGTGTCATAACCCATGACCACGCCGGAGATGGGTCCTGTGTGCCGCGACAGCCGAATGGGCATTGCAAGTTTGATCCGGGCCTTAAGGAGAAGTCTGAAAAACTCAACCAGGACGCTGTTCAAATCTTCTGCGGCCGGAAAGAAGAAGGGCACCAAAGGGTCGGCAGCGAAAGCCCTGGCGAGGCATTGCGCAGCCGGGTCCAGATCGAGCATCCCGGCGGGTTCCAACTTCAAATAAACTATCCCTCGACCGATTGGCTCACTTCAGCCGCGCCACATCCAGCCGGTGAACCACGCCCTTGTTCTGCGTTTCCAGGCCGGGTAGCGTTCCAGGACCAGCGGATCATGGCCCGGCACCACATGGGCGCGGCTGGTGGCGAGCTGCTCGAGGCGGGTGTAGGTTCGGAGTGTCTCGGCCACATCGACGGTGATCGAGAAGGGTTTGCGGCGTTCGAAGTTCTCGTAATAATGAGTGGCATCGGATGCGAGAACCACGTGGCCTGTCTTGGTCGCGACCCGCACGCACTGCATGCCCATAGAGTGGCCCGCCGCCTTGTGCACGGTGATGCCGGGCGCCACTTCGCCGTCGCCATCGTGGAACCTCACGCGGCCCGAATAGATCTTCTTCACCAGGCTGCACACATGATCGGCGGTGTAAGGGAGACGTCAGCGCTTCCTCGCACATGCAGGGGCCGGTGGCATATGTCACTTCCGCCTCCTGGATGTGGAAGCGCGCCGCCGGAAAGCGGTCCAGCGTGCCCGCGTGATCGAAGTGGAGATGGGTCACGATCACCGTACTGATCGATCCGGCATCGATGCCGATAAGGCTGAGCGCCTGGGCGGGTTCGCGATCGACGGCGCGGCCGCGGCTCTTCGCCTCCGCGGCGTCGAAACCGGTGTCAACCACAATGGTGCGTTGGGCGTTGCGGATCACCCAGACGAAGAAGTCCATGGGGTGGGGGCTTGCATGGTCGTCGGGTTGCATGAAGCTGTCGAGCCGGGTGCGCTCGCTGCGGCGGGCGTACTTCACCGCCAGAATTTCGTAAGTCTCGCTCATGGCGTCATCTCCACCGACATCCACAGGATGGCCGGTCCGATCACGCGGAGATTGGCATGAACTGGCAATCTGGGCAACGCTGAGGCGCCGGGCGGCCACGCGTTTCTTTGGCGCACAAGCCTGCGCAGGGCCTAGGTTCCAACTACCGCTTCATGGCTTCGAGGATAGCATCCTTTGTGTCTTCAGGATCGTCGACCATCTCCATCGAGGCAATTCCTACCTTGGCAGCGTCGTCACGGAGCCGCAGTGGAGCGGCGTTCAATTGGTCCTCGACAATTTCTGCGCCTGGCCCTCGGCCGATGTTCTCGGCAATCCACCGCTTCATGAACCCATAACTGCGCTTGGTCATGACGACCATTCAGAACCTGCTGCACCACTGGTCGTTGCTGGCAGTCTGCTCTGAGATAGACGGCCTCGTCGCGGCACCACCACCGCATCAGTAGCGCAACCTTGAGTCAAGCGGCGCTGGTCGCACCCATAGGCGCCCCGTCGAGTTGACAAGCGCCGGCATCGGGGCACGGTGGATTTGCCGATCGTCAGGCTTGAGAAGAGCGGACGTCGGCCAAGAAGGCCTTGGAAGCGAATGCCAAGGCGCGTTCAGCGGTCTCGGCAAGGTTCCCACGCCCCTCGCCGTCGTGTACCAAGTCGCCCCTACAAGAGAATCGAGAAGCAGACAGGGACTTCTGCACTTCCGGCTCGACGCCGAGGGTGCGGATCGGCAACCATAGGGTGCGCCTGGCAGTTGAGCACCGCGACAACAACCCGGTCTATCAGGAAGCTCAAGCATGCGTTTCGAACGCTACGTCGCGATCGGTGACAGCTCGACCGAAGGCCTCAACGACCCCGATGGTAGCGGCGGCTATCGAGGTTGGTCGCGCCGGCTTGCGGCACGTATCGCCGATGTGCAGGGTGGGCTGCTATACGCGAACTTTGGTGTTCGCGGCCTGACAACCCGCCAGATCCTCGAGCAACAGGTCGAGCCGGCCGCCGCCATGCGGCCTGATCTCGTCACGGTGTTCTCGGGAACCAACGACGTGATTGGCCGGCGCTTCGATGCGCGCGAGATTGCGCAAGACATGGAACACATCCAGCGTGCCTTCATCGACATCGGCGCGACGGTGCTCACATTCACCTTGCCCGACCTGACTCCGATCATGCCGATCGCGCGCTGGATCGCACCGCGCATCAAGATCATGAACGAAGCGGTGCGGGCGTCAACATCGCACACCGGCGCGACGTTACTCGACTTCGCGTTGTACCCTGTCGCGACCGATCCGCGTCTGTGGCACGAGGATCGACTCCATGCGAACGCTCTCGGGCACACGCGCATTGCCGATGCGCTGGCCTTCGCGCTCGAACTGCCCGGTACTGACGACTCCTGGAGAATGGACCTACCGCCACTGCGGCCGCCGACCTTGGCTCAGAAGATCGCAGGCGAGCTTTCATGGTGGTGGCGCTATCTCTTGCCTTGGGTTGGAATGGGCGTAGGGGAGCGCGTCATGGCAGGGAATCGAGTAATCAGCGTGCCAACACTCGCTCCCGTCCGGTCCGCGAGCGGGCCTGATCGCGAGGATGTTCTTTAGTCCGAGGTTTCCATGCAAGAGAAGCACGGAATGATACCGACTCTCGGGCTTAGCCGATTCTTGGGGGGCGCGTCACTTCGCGGCCGGGACCTTCGCCTCCAACTCGTCGATCCAGTTGATCACCACTACCGGGTCACGCCGTGCGGACGTGTTCTCGAGGCTCTTCGCCAAGAGAATCCGCTGCCCGTCCGGCGAGACACGGAATCTCAGGCTCCATAGAGGCATCGGTAGCTCGTACAGGAGTTGTGGCAGGGCCGGCTTCAGGACGTCCCCCTCCACGGAGAGACTCACACTCAGGATCTCGTCCCCCGATCGGTAGATCAGCTCCTCGGGCCCCGCCCACTGGGCATCCCTGGCACTGCTGGTCGAAATCTTGACCTGCGCTCCCTTGCCGTCGGAAGACCGGACGTAGACCTCGGCCGAGCCCGACTCGGTGGAACTGTAGGCGACAAAGCGGCCGTCCGGAGAGAACTGCGGGACCCACTCCCAGAACGGAGTTCCCAGAAAGAGCTCGACCTCAGGATCGGCATCAGGATGATAGAACATGATGTTGCCGGCGTTGCCCGAGATGAATTCGCCGAAGGCCAGGGTCTTTCCATCCGGTGACCACGAATTCGGCCACTGGGTGAACTTGCTCGTCGTCAATCGCTCGATCTCGCCGGTCCCATTGGCGCGCTTGCGATACAGGTTCATTACGGCGTCATGACGATCGGAGTTGAAGGTGATCCATTCGCCGTCAGGGGACCAGATCGGGGTCGAATCCCTTGCTTCGTCGAAGGTCAGCCGCGTCAGCGTGTCCCGCTCCAACTCGAGAATCCAGATATCCTCCTGATCATCCGAGTCGCTGGTGACGCCGACAGCCACGTGTGTTCCCGCCGGAGAGATGTCGAATCTCCCGAAGCTGCGCTCGTGCTGCGACACGGGCTGCTCATTCCCGTCGCGATCGACCCACATGAGTGTGCTCTTCGACATATCGGAGCCACCGGGGAGGTAGACCAGCGTTCCACTTTCCGAAGCAGCCATCTGTTTGCTACCCCAGCTGATCGTCCCATTGACACCCTCCAGCACCGGAACCGCCGGACCAGTGAGTTCCATCTTCCGAGGGTCGAAACGGGCGGCGAACAGCGTACTTCCCCGCGAGTAGACGAGAAAGGCCGGCGGCACGAACCTGCCGAACGTCGCTTCCTTCACCAACGTCTTCACACTGGCGTTCTCGAAGCTATAGAGCGCGATCTCGGCGTTCGTGAAGTTCGAACTCCCGTCATTCGCCGTGAAGATCACGCCACGGTTCCCCGGGATGTATTGCGGCCAGCGGTGGGTCTCGCCTTCCTTCGCGCCATCTGCATCCTCGAGAAGCGTCAGCGGTTCGGGATCGCCGCCGGCATCGGACACGCGCATCAGACCACCTTCGCGCAACGCCGTGAACACGATCGTCCCATCTGTTCCCCAGGTCGCTCCACGCATGGTCGTCGCATCGCACAGGGTCGACGGCGGTCCGCCCAGCACGGAGACTTTCTTGAGCTTGCCATTGGCGGCGAAACCGATCCACTCGCCGTCGGGCGAGAAGAAGGGCGCATCGGCGCCCTCGGTGCCCGGCAACGGAACGGATTCGAGTTCACGGCTGAGGCGCAGGAAGATCACTTCGTTGCCATTCTGGTTTCCGACGTAGGCGATGCGCCGGCCGTCGGGAGAGATCGCCAGCATTGGTAGTGGCGAGTTGTCCAGAGGCTGATCTTCGGCCAACGCCATGGTGAAGCGCATCACGGGAGATGGGCCCCGTTGCTCGTCACCGGTGAACCAGCCCCAGGCGAGCGCCGCGAGCGCCGCCACGGCAATGCCCCAGGGAGCGATCGTGAACCATGCTGGGCGACGTGTCGCAGTCGGCTCGGCATCCGCCAAGTCCTCCGGTGCTTCCAACACTTCCTCGATGGTGATGCGCGCATCGCCGATGTCCCGCAGTCGCAACTTCGGATCACGCTCGAGGCAACGCTCGAGCAGTCGACGGATGCGCGGCGGCGTATCGCCGGGGAGCGAGCCCCATTCGATGTCCTTCATGATCACGGCGGCGAGCGTCTCGGAGATCCCCTCGCCCTGGAACAGTCGCCGTCCGCTGAGCATCTCGAACAGCACGACGCCGAAGGACCAGATGTCGGCCCGGCGGTCGACGTCCTTGGCCTTGGCCTGCTCGGGGCTCATGTAGGCCGCCGTACCGAGCACCATCCCCGCCATGGTCCCCGCCGAGGTCAGCGTCGGCGACATCGACGGACTCGCGCCCGGTTGCGTCGGATCCGACAGCGCCTTGGCCAGACCGAAGTCCAGCACCTTGACCTTGCCGTCGTCGGTCAGCTTGACGTTGGCCGGTTTGAGATCGCGGTGGATCACACCGGACTCGTGCGCCGCCTCGAACGCGTGCGCGATCTGCAGTGCCACCTCCAGCGTCTGCCGGAGCGACAGCGCTCCGCCGGCCAGACGCTGCTGCAGGTCCTGGCCCTCGACCAGCTCCATCGCCAGGAACGGAGTCCCGTCGACCTCGTGGATCCCGTGGATCCCCGCGATGTTCGGATGGTTCAGCGAGGCCAGCAGCTTGGCTTCGCGCTCGAAGCGTGCCAGCCGGTCCGGTTCGGTGGCCATTTCCGCGGGCAGCACCTTGATCGCCACCTCGCGATCGAGCGTGGTGTCGACCGCGCGCCAGACGACGCCCATGCCGCCCTCGCCGAGCTTGTCGACGATCCGGTAGTGCAGCAGGGTCTGGCCAGCTTCAACCGTCACGGCTCACTCCTAGTCGCATGAGTCCATAAGAACGGTTCGGCAGTCGCCGACCTTGGCGAGATTCTTCTTCGGGCAGAGTATCATGTCATTGCAGCCGGTGTGACCAAGGAATTTGGCCGGAGTTCAGCCCGATCTGATCGACCAGCCCATCAGATCCGCTTCCAGAGGAACTTCGCCTTGTCCATCCGCTGCAGGATCCGCTCGACCGCGCTCTGGTAGCCGGGAGTGTCACGCCCAGGATGCCAGACCTTCGGGCGCGGCAGAACGGCGGCCAACTCGGCGGCCTGCCGCTCATCCAACGAGCTAGCATCGGTGCCGAAATAGTGGCGGCTCGCGACCTCCGCTCCATAGATGCCGGGGCCGAATTCCACGACATTGAGATAGATCTCGAAGATCCTCTGTTTGCTCAGACTCGACTCGAGACGGCGGGTCAGGAGCATTTCGGTGAGCTTGCGCCACGGCGTCTGCGCGGAGCTGAGATAGAGATTGCGCGCGAGTTGCTGCGTGATCGTCGACGCTCCGCGCGGGGCTTCCCTCTCCCGCCAAGCTGCCTGCAGCGCCTGGCCAATCTCGTATTCGTCGAATCCGTGGTGGGAGAAGAAATTGATGTCCTCGGAAACCAGGATCGCCCTCTTGAGGTGCGGCGAGATTTCTTCGTAGTCCACCCACTCGCATCGTGGTGGGCTCCCTGGATTCTCCTCGAGGTAGCGCTGCATGTACGCCGTAGTCTTCGGCCTGTGCTGTGCGAGCTGCCCGACATCAGGAAGCGTGACTACAGTCAGGGTAACCCAGGTTCCGACCGCCAAGGCGGCATAGCCCAGGACCAGGAGGCCGAGCCGTCCGATGCGGCGCAGGCGAGATGCCATGCTTGCGGCGGTACCCATCTCTCCCGACCTGGGTGGAACGGAGCGACAAGAAGGCTGCGGCGGAGTGGCCTGCCTCCCGTCCTCGATCTACCCAAAGTTCACAGAGCTCCGCCAATGGCACAACGCACGGAATCTCCCATCTCCTCTGATTTCAAGGGTTTCGGCGGGATTGCGGTCCATCCCTGACGATTCTGGCGAGATGGAAGGCATCCAGCCCCGGAATTCGCCCAAAGCCCGTGTGCTACAATGCCCTTGGTCCCGCCCCGTCCCCAGGCACGGCCCCAACGTCACGCCAATCGGCTGCGTCCTCCCCCGGCGCGCCTCGGTCGTTTTCGGGAGACACATATGACACGTCAGCTATCGTCGCGCATCCTCGCCCTGTGCTCCTTCATCCTCTTGGTCCTCTCTGCGTCCCCCGGTCTCGCCAGCGGGGACTTCTTCGAGGACCATCTCGATGAGGCACTCCAGACTGGTTACTCCAGCTCGCTCGACCTGGACAGCCGCGGTGAGCCACACATCCTCTACTACGACCTCGGTAACGACGCGCTCTACTACACGTATCGTAGCGGCGGCAGCTGGTCCACGGAGCTGGTGAGCACGGACTCAGGGGTCTATTGCTCGTTGGTACTGGACAGCAACGACGTTCCGCACATCGCATTTCACTACGTCCCCGCGGTGGGGGCTCCCGGGCTGGCCTACGCCAATCGTTCGACCGGCAGCTGGGTCGTCGAGGTGATCGACACCACCATCGGTCGCGGCACCTGGTGTGATATCACCGTGGACGCCGGCGACGATCCCCACATTTCCTACCATGACTCCAGGTTTGGGGATCTGTGGTATGCGACCTCGGACCTGGGGGTATGGATCACTCGACGGGCGGACATCGCGGGGTTCTGCGGGCTGATGAGTTCCATCGCCATCGACCCTTCGGGTGATCCGCATATCGTTCATCACGACAGCGTTGCAGGCAGCTTGCGGCACAGTTGGTACGACGGAACCACCTGGATCCGGGAAGCCGCCCACACCACGACCGGCACGGTCGGGCTATATCCCGACATCGAAATCGACCCCCAAGGCAAGATCTACGCCTCGCACTACTCGGTACCGCTGGTGGGAGAGCCCGAGCTGCTCCTCTCCAAGCTGGACGGCGCATGGACGCACGAGGTGGTGGACACGGGTCCGGTCGACGGCGTGGGCACTTCGATCGTATTGGATGCATCCCGCAACCCACACATCGCCTATTCAATGGGCGGAGCCAGCGGCGAGCTACGTTATGCGCGGCATGACGGGTCCAGCTGGATCCTGAGCGATGCGAGCACTTCGTCCGCTGGAGCCGCGTACCCTTCGCTGCGCCGCACCGGCGAAGGCGCGGTCTACATCGCCTTTCAGTCGACCTCCTCCGAGGACCTGGTTCTGAGCGCCATGGAGTGGCTGGACTCCACGCCCTCGGACCTGGACCTGAGCGCCAACTCCACCGGGGTTTCCTGGACCGACGTGGACAACGACGGGCATCTCGACATCTATCTGACCCAAGCGGGGGCCGCGAATCAGCTGGCTCTCGGGACCGGGGTGGGGGACTTCCATGAGTTTCTCAGTCCACCACTGAACAGGGCAACGGACAACTTTGGCGTGGCCTGGGGCGACTATGACAACGACGGCGATCGGGATGCGCTTGTCACCGATTCCGGCGGACCGGTCCAACTGGTACGCAATGACGGAGGTGGAAGCTACACCGATGTCGCCGCCGGCGACCTCCTGGGTGCCACGGGTGCGATCTCGGTGGACTGGGTGGACTATGACGGCGACGACGACCTCGACCTCTATCTCTGCCGCCCGGCCAGTTCCAATCTGCTGCTGCGAAACGATGGCGGCGATGTGTTCACGGACGTCACTCCGCCCGAACTCGCCCTGAATGGATCGCTCAATGCTACCTGGGCGGACTTCGACGGGGATGGCTGGATGGACGTGTATGTCGGGGTGTACGGCGGCTCCAATGTGATGCTGCGCAATACCGGTGGAGCCTTCCTGGATGTGAGTACTCTGGTCATCGAAGGGCCAGGAAGCACGCGCGGCGCGGTTGCTGCCGACTACGACAACGACGGGCTGCTCGACATCTATCAGGTGAATGACCAGCACGGCAATGCCTTGCTGCGCAATGAGGGCGGCTTCGTATTCGCGGATGTCACTCAAGCTCCTCTGGATGACGCGAACTTCGGCTACGACGCCGATTGGGGAGACATCGACAACGACGGCGACATGGATCTCTATCTCTCCAATGCGATTGGAGAGAACAAACTCTTCCGCAACGACGGTGGAAACTCCTTCGCCGACATCACGCACGGCGGCTTGGCACTGGCGGACGGTAGTCACGGAATGGGTTTCGGGGATGGCGACGAGGATGGCGACCTGGATCTCTTCGTGGCCGATGTCTCGGATCAGAACGCATATCTGCAGAACATCGCGCCCAACGGCAACAACTGGCTGCAAGTAATCCTTCGCGGCACCCTCTCCAATGCCTCGGCGATTGGTGCACGGGTCTCTCTCACCACTGCGAGTGGTACGCAGATGAGGGAGCTACATAGCTCGACCGCCTCCATATCCCAGTCCTCGGCGACCCTGCAGTTCGGCCTGGGAGCCGACACGGCGGTCGATCTCCTCGAGGTGATCTGGCCCAACGGAAACGTCCAGCAGTTCATGCCCAGCCAGGTGAACGAGAGCTATCTGATCGTGGAGCCCTTTGGTGAAGGAGAGACGAGCTTCACGGGAGTCGGCGTCGGCGAAGGCGACGGTGCTCTCAGTGGCTTGAGCTTCGATCGGCAGCTGCAGATTGCGCTGTCGGATCCGCTGGGCCTGGTGGGCGAAGTGGTCGCCCTCAGCGAGGGCCCGTCGGCGGAGATCCTCTATGCACTACTGATCAGCGATCACGATCACAAGTGGGGATTCTCCGAGCACGACTACGACCTGGCGATCATTGATCCCACCCAAGGAAGCGTCACGGAAATCATCCGCTTGGAGTTCCCCTATGCGAGCTATGCCAGCCATGTCGACCTCTGGGGCTTGGCTTGGGATCCCATCGAGCAGAGGCTCTACACGAGCATGACCATCTACGTGGGCCAGACCTCGGAGATTGCACTGGGTCGGATCGATCCCGTGAGCGGTTGGGTCAAGAACCTCGTACCGTTGACCGCGAGCGGATCCCAGATTCCATCGGATGGATTCGCGGCGCTCGCCTTCACCCCTTCCGGGCAGCTCATCGCTCTGTCGCATTATGGTTCTTCCGCGCCAGTGCATGTCTGGGAGATCAGGAAGTCCTCGATGGTGGCGACCCATCTCGGTGCCACGGCGCAGAGTTACCCCGGATGCGAAGACGCCGTGTTCCTGGGCGAGGAACTGTGGATCCTCACCGATGGCCACGCCGGAGTGACCAAGCGGATCGGCGATTTTCAGGGAGGCGCCTATGCGCCCGCGACTGGGGGAGCCGTGTTCCTCGAAGGCTTCCACGGTCTTGCCGCCCGCAGCTGCTCGGGAACCCAGGGTTACCTGACCGCGCAGGATGTGGAGCAGGATGCCGGGGATCAGATCGATCTGGATTGGAGCTCGTTCTACGCTCCCGGAGGCACCACGCAATTCGAGATCGTGCGGGACATCACGGCCTGCGGGGTGCTCGACCCCGACCGTCCCGCCTACGACCTAGTGCCGGCAGGGACCGAGTTCTATCGTGACACCGCGGCCACCAGCTACGTGTCCTTCTACTACGCGGTGCGAGTGATCGACGCTCAGGGAGAGGTCCTCGCGGTTCTCACCGCACCTCCGGCCAGCGCCTTCCCCAACGTGCTCATCAACGAGTTCGCGCCCAGCGGCGGCGTCAACCCGTTCGTCGGCGGGATCGACAAGCGCGTGGGCGAGTTCGTCGAGATCTTCAACAACACCGGCGGACCCCTCGATCTGGACGGTTGGCGACTCAGCAACGGCGCCGGGCCGCCCACGCCGGACGAGGAATTCCTGCCGCCGGATATCGTGCCCACCGGCGGCTACTATTCGTATCTGTTGACGACCATCGATCTACCGGATGCGGGCGGGGAGCTCATTCTCATCGCCCCGGGCGCAACCGGAACCGCGGTGGACATCGTGAGCTATGGAACCGCGGGCGGCGCGCCCACCGTGCCGACCGGGTTCACGGTGAGCCGAGTGGAGGGAACCACTTCGGCCACGCCGGATGACCAGGCCTTCGAGGCCGGCACCGCGACGGCCGGAGCGCCGAACACCGTTCCCGAACCCGACCTGGGCAATTCCCTGGTGATCAACGAGGTCTATTACGAGGGTGAATACGGCGGTGACTTCGTCGAGCTCGTGAACCCTTTGGGCAGCTCGCTGAACCTGGATCGCATCGTGATCAGCGATGGCGTGGCCTTCCTGGACACCCTCGAACTGGGTGGGCAGATCATCCCGGGTGAGCTTCTTCTGTTCGGACCGGGAGGCACGCCCTGGCTCAGGGAGATCACCTCCGAGCAACTCTACCTGTACAAGATCACTTCCACGGGGCAGCTGCAGCGCATGGATCAGCTCGGATGGAGCGGGGGGCCCACGCCGGCGCAGCCCGAGGATGCGCTCCAGCGCGTACCCGACGGGGTCGCGACCTATCTCGGGGACGCCGGCACGAACTGGGTGGAATCGGGAGGTGGGGACAACCTTCTCTATGGGGTGCCCAGCCCCGGCCTGCCCAACGCCAGCCCCGGCAAGACGGTGGTCGTGGTCGGCCACGACGAAGGTGTCGACTTCTACAGCATCAACGCAGCGCTCGCCGAGACCGGACCCAACACCGTGATCGTGGTGCAACCCGGCTACTACGACGAGACCTTCAGCCTGCGTGACAGCACGGAGATCGTGGGCCAGATCATCAATGGCGAGGGGCCGGTGATCGAGCTCTACGAGGGAGGCGGTCCCGCGGTGGTCGCGGACGGCGTGGATGCCAGCGCCAAGTTCGGGGGCTTCACCATCCGTGGTGTCTACTCCGAAGGCGGTGGCTCGGCGATGCGGATCACCAACGCATGGCCGACGATCGGTCAGGTCGTCTTCGAGAGCAATATCTCGGGCAGCGGGGGGGGAGCGGTCCGGGTCGATGGAGGAGGCCCGTCCTTCGACGGTTGCAGCTTCCTCTACAACCAGGCGGACGACAACGGAGGCGCGGTGGAGGTGATCTCGGGGAGTCCCTCCTTCGTGCGCTGTCTCTTCGTCCTGAACGAAGCGGGGGGAAAGGGTGGAGCGCTCTACCAGCAGAACGGCAGCAGCTCGATCGCGAGCAGTATCGCCGACCGCAACGCCACCTACGCTCAGTACTCGGGTGCCATCCACAGCGACGGCGGAGCTATCGACATCCGGCTCAGTGCGGTGACCTTCTCCACCAGCGGCTACGCTCTGGCCGTGGGCGGCGATTCCTGGATCGACTTCTCATGCGGATCCCTCCATGGGAACGCGGATGGCTCGTACGGTGACGAGAGCATCTCGGTTCAGGATGAGGTCTTCGGTGATCCACTCTACTGTGAGCCCCTGGGCCTGGGCTACGCACTCCAGGATGCGTCACCTCTGGCCAACAAGTCGCTGACCAGCTGCAACGAGATCATCGGCATCACCGGCCCGCCGTGCCGGCCGGTGATCACGGACACACCCCCGGCACAGGTCCTGACGAACGGGCTCGAGCCGCCCTATCCCAATCCCTTCAACCCACGCACCCGTCTGCGCTTCGAGATCGCGCACCCGGGAGCGGTGGAACTCGCACTCTATGATCAACGCGGGCGCAAGGTGGCGGAGCTGCTTCGGGGACGCGAGCTGCCGGCCGGGCGCCATGCGGTGGTCTGGGAGGGCCGCGATTCAAGGGGATCTAAGGTGGCCAGTGGCGTCTACTATGCGCGGCTCAAGCTGGACGGCCTGGCGATCGGGAAGCCCCAGCGGCTCGTGCTGCTGAAATAGTGTGGACCTGGCGCGCGCTGGGGACGCACGACCAGCCCATATAGCGAACCCGGGTCCGAGGATGGGCCCGGGTTGTCGTTTTGAATCGGAGCAGAGCCTAGCGAAACAGGATCATCTTCCGCGACAGCGCCTTGTTGTCGGCCCTGAGGCGGTAGAAGTATACGCCTGAAGGGGCTTCGAGGCCGTTTGTATAGCGACCGTTCCAGTGCTCACGGTAGGTGCCCGCCGGCTGAAACTCGTCCACGAGCACCGTGACCATTCTTCCCCTTACGTCGAACACCTCGAGCCGGACCGGGCCTGGTTTGGGCACGGAGTATCCGATGACACCATTGGGAATGAATGGGTTGGGCAGGCTCTGGTGGAGTGCCAGCGCCGCTGCCGATGTAGTGACCGGGCCGGTCTCGAATAGGACATAGCTTTCAGATCCGAGTTGATATGCTACTTGATAGTAGTAAGTGGTGCCGGGCTGACAGCTACTGTCGATAAACGAAAATGTGTAGCTCTCCTCGATCAGGTCGACGGCGGGGATTTCCACGAATCCCATGCCCTGTCCAACGGACCGGAAGATGCGGAACTCGACACCTTCGTCGATCTCGGACAGCGTCCAGTCGATTCGTATATCTGTTCCGTTCGCTTCAGCGGTGTAGTTCTGGAGCAGGGTGGCTGTCGGAATGCCTCCCGATGCGTCGACTCTGTGACCGTAGGCCTTTACAGTGCCACTGCGGCTGTCCGCCCAGGCCACGAACATGCCGTTCGCTCCATCCTCGGAGATCACTGCGCCGTTCTGGTTTCCCGAAGCCCCGCATATCACCGATCCATCGGCCATCCAGTTCGGGGTGCCGTCGGAACCGATGTTCTGCGCGTAGATATCGGTGTTCGTCGTACCGTTACGCTCGTCGTCCCACGAGATGAAGGCCCCGCCCAAGCCGTTGATCACGATCCTGGCGTTGTCCTGATCACCAGCAGCTGCGCAAACCGCGACACCACTATTTGTCCATTGGGCGGCACCTGCCGCATTGACCTTCTGGGCGTAGATGTCTGTGGATGTCCCGCTGCGACTGTCGACCCATGTCACGATCGTTACGCCCGAGCCGATATGAACGAGCTGGCAGTCAACCTGGTCGTACATCCAGGCCCCAACAGGAGACCCAAAGCCCCACTGCAGGGTTCCGCTTGCGCTGACGCGCTGGGCGAAGATGTCGGAATCCACAGTGTTCCGCCTGTCCGACCATGCTATGACCGCTCCGCCGGAGCCATCTTCGACCAGCTGAACCATCGTCTGGTTCTGACCGCTGTCACAGATAGGGATGCCGCCGTCCGTCCACTGAGACGCGCCGTTTTCGTCAAGCCTCTGGGCGTATATGTCGAAATTGCCGCTTCGAGCATCCTCCCAGGCAATGATCGCTCCGCCGGATCCGTCGGGTGCGAGATTGGGTGACTGCTGATGTCCGACTTGCGAACTCACTGTCACGCCGTTTGTCGTCCACATCACAGTGCCGTTGGAGGCAATTCTCTGGGCGAAAACACCGTTGGTGAAATCTCTTCTGTCGTGCCACGTAATGATCGCGCCGCCTGCGCCGTCCGTTACCATTCCGCCAAAGATGACGCCAGTCTTCCCGGTGCAGATCGCGACGCCGTTGCTCGCCCACTGTATGTAGCCGATCGTGCTCAGCTTCTGTACGTAGATATCGGACGTGCTGCCTCGGGCGTCCTGCCAGGCGATGATCGTTCCGCCCGCGCCGTCAGGTATGATCAGCGTGGGTGACTGGTAGTTCTGAGCCGTGCAAGCGGGCATGGCGTCCGGAAACCACCTGATCGCGCCGTTGGCCGCGACTCCCTGTGCGTAGATGTCAGCATTGACAGGGCTACGAGAGTCGATCCAGGCGATGACCGCTCCGCCCGTGCCGTCGTAACTGATGACCGGTGATGCTTGGGCGCCGGCAGCCGCTCCAAGGGGGATGCCGTCAGCTGTCCAGTCGGCGTGAAGAGAAGATACCCGCATGATTCCGACCAGCATGGCGACAAGAATCGTTAACTTCATATTTTTCAACATGAAACCCTCCCGGTTTCTTCATGCGGAACTGACGGTTGGGTCTTGTGCAATTATGGTACCGAACACGCTCGAGGAAGTGGAAATTGATGGGTCTCAGAGGGACTGCGCATTCCCCGAGCAGGAAGTCAATTCCGCCAGACGCCACTTCTGCGTTGTCGGGCAACTGGTCGCTAGGCAACGCGCCCTCCAAGGTCACGAATTCTCGCAGCTTGAGTTTGACCCGCTCCCCTCGAGTCGGTCCACTTCGAGTCTCGGTTGTGAGGTGACTTGTCTCCCAAGTTTCTATCCACCCCGAGTCTCGGACAGTGGACTGATTCTGCTAGTGTGGGTGGAGCAGTGGGTGGGGGCAGGTCAGGGGCAGGTCAGCGTGGACGTTGAGGGTTCGCGATGGGCTGGATTGCGCAAGGCAGGTGGGATAGAGTGCACTATCCGTATCTGTCGGACTCACTCGCTCCTCTGCGCGGTCAGAAGCCGCCCGGGGGAAGATTGCAGACTGTTGGCGGCCGGGTTGCGAGTGGGGCAGAACCGGTTTGAATCGACTCGGTAGCCTCCGGGCCTGCCCGGGCCAACCTCGACCTCTTCGTCCCAAGATCCCAAAGGTGAGCAACTCATGATGAGCGAGACCACGTTTGACGCGATTTCGCTGTGGATTCTGTTTGCAGCAACCGCCCTGCTGCTCGTAACCGGCAATTTCACCGGATTCAAGCTCGGCATCTGGCAGCGCTCTCGTCGGTCGGAGGAGGACAAGGCCTCGGCCAGCGCGATCATGGGTTCCACCCTCGGCCTGCTTGCGTTCCTGCTTGCATTCACCTTTGGTATGTCCAGTTCGCGCTTCGACGCCCGGCGCAACCTGGTTCTCGAAGAATCCAGCGCAATCCTGAAGACGTACCAGCGCGCTCAGTTCCTGCCCCCAGAACAGAAGTCTGCTTGCAGCGAACTCCTGCGCGAGTACGTGGAGCTGCGCCTCAACCTGATCACGATAGACGACCCCCAGGACATCCAGGCGGCCATCCAGCACTCCGAGACCATACAGGACGAGCTCTGGGCGCAGGCTTCGTCACTCGCGGAGCACCCGAATGCGATCCTGTCCGGATTCATCCAGTCGCTGGCGGACTTGTCTGACCTCCAGATGAAGCGCGTCCGCGGCACGTTCTGGAACCGCATTCCAGCAACTATCCAGACCATGCTCTATACACTGGCGTTCTTGGGGATGATGACCATGGGCTACAACGCGGGCCTGGCGGGTACACGCCCCACGCTTCCGACACTGGTCCTGGTTCTGACGTTCTCAGCGGTCATCGTGCTGATCGTGGACCTCGAACGCCCCAGTCAGACAATGTTCCACGTCTCGCAGGAGTCGATGCTGTCGGTACAGCAGCGGATAGGCCACGCGAGTCCAGGAGGTTCGTGACCTGTCGCCCTGAGACCAGGGGCTCGGCGCTGCAACCAGGTTGACTCAGTCACTGTTGCTGGACCGATTATTGGGGGCAGGCCAGTGAGCCTTTCTGCTTACCACGCCAGGCCCCACTCTTGCACTCCTCCCTACCCAGAAGGGAGGAATCATGTCCGATGAAGCCACACAGAGCACCCAAGTCTCCAACGATGCCGTGACTGACGGGCCCGACCTCTCGCGGTTTCTGGCAGAGCACCACGTGGCGCTCGTCGTCATCGACGGGCCGCATCGTGGCGCGGAGTATCCGATCCGGCGCGAGCGCACGGTATTGGGCCGTTCTCGCAGGGCAGACTTGGTGTTCGACGAGGATACGCTCTCGCGCGAGCACGCCGCGATCCGCTACGACCACGGCCGATTCGTCTTCGAGGACCTTTGCAGCGCCAACGGGTGCCGCCTCAACGGGCGCACGGCGGACAACGCCGATCTCGCGCACGGCGATACGATCCAAATGGGACGAGTGCGCATGACCTTCATCCTCGAGGCGCGCACGCCCGACCCCAAGACGCATCTCCTCGAGCTGGACTGATTCGTAGGCAAGCCAGCTGCCTGACCTGCCCCCCGAAAATCGGTCCACCTCGAGTCTCGGAGATTCCAATAGTGTGGGTGGACCAATAGATGGGGGCGGGTCACGCCAATTCAGGATATTTCGGTGTGCTACTACCTTCCGAAAATGCGGAGCCGATGACCATACGCCGGACCGACAAATGAACTATCATATGTGGGCGTCGCATTGCGCTTCTGAGGGAACGCGCGGGTCCGCAAGCCCAGAGCTTCGGGCCGGTTCCCCGGCGAGCTGCTTTCGGAAAGCAGGCACAACATCCAACCAGACATGCCGCTTGCGCTCGGCGTCTCCTCGTTTCACTCGATGGAGGACCGCCGTTGCCGCTCTTCGACCACTACTGCTGTGTCCTGTCTGCCCGCGCCGCCACCGGTCGCGGCGCTCACGCTGAAGGCCGGGAATCCCGGGCCGGGGCGCGCACGCGCCAGCTCCGCGGGCGGCTCGAGCTGCTCCTTGGCCTGTCCCTGCTGGCCGCCCTGCTCGCGCTCGCGCCGGTTTCCGCCTCCGCCCAGTTCGTGGATGTCGCCGCCGGCACGTCGCTGGGCGACCTCGGCAGCGGCCAGGGCGCGGCGTGGGGCGACTACGACAACGACGGTGACCTCGACCTCTACCTTTCCAACCTCGGCCAGGCCAACAAGCTGTTCCGCAATGACGGCGGCACCTTCGTGGACGCGACCTTCGGCACGCCGCTGGGCGACGCCGGGAGCGGCCGGGCCGTGGCGTGGGGCGACTACGACAACGACGGCGACCTCGACCTCTACCTCGCCAACAACGACCAGGCGAACAAGCTGTTCCGCAACGACGACGGCACCTTCGTGGACGTCGCCGCGCGGCTCGCCGCTGGGGGACACCGGGGCCGCCGGCGGCGTGGCGTGGGGCGACTACGACAACGACGGCGACCTCGATCTCTACCTCGCCAGGCGGAACCAGGCGAACATCCTGTTCCGCAATGACAACGGCACCTTCGTGGACGCGACCGGCGGCACGCCGCTGGGAGACGCCGGGACCGCCCAGGGCGTGGCGTGGGGAGACTACGACAACGACGGCGACCTCGACCTCTACCTCGCCAACTACGGCCAGGCGAACAAGCTGTTCCGCAATGACGGCGGCGGCACGTTCGTGGACGCGACCGGCGCCTCGCCGCTGGGGGACACCGGTTCGGGCGCCGGCGTGGCGTGGGGCGACTACGACAACGACGGTGACCTCGACCTCTATCTCGCCAACCAGGGCCAGGCGAACAAGCTGTTCCGCAATGACGAACGGCACGTTCGTGGACGCGACCAGCGGCCCGCTGGGCGACACCGGGAGCGGCCTTGGCGTGGCCTGGGGCGACTACGACAACGACGGTGACCTCGACCTCTACCTGGCGAACGCCGGCCAGGCGAACAAGCTGTTCCGCAACGACGGCGGCGGCACCTTCGTGGATGCGACCGGCGGCCTGCCGCTGGCGGACGCCGGGGGCGGCAATGGCGTGGCGTGGGGCGACTACGACAACGACGGGGACCTCGACCTCTATCTCGTCAATGGCGGCACCGCGAACAAGCTGTACCGCAACGATGCGGCGGCGGGACAGCACTGGCTGCAGGTCAAGCTCCAGGGGACCGTGTCCAACTCCGCCGGCATCGGCGCCCGGGTCCGGGTGGTGGCCGGTGGCGTGAGCATGATCCGCGAGATCTCCGGCGGCTCGGGCTACATGTCGCAGGACGCGCTGGTGGCCTCGTTCGGGCTGGGCGCGACCACGACGGTGGACTCGTTGATCGTCCGCTGGCCGAGCGGAAGAGTGCAGCGCATGCAGCCGGCGCCGGCGGTGGACCAGTCGGTGCTGGTGGTGGAAGACAGCGAGTTCGCAGGATGTCGCCAGCGGGCACCCGCTGGGCGACACCGGGATCGGCCAGGGCGTGGCGTGGGGCGACTACGACAACGACGGCGACCTCGACCTCTACCTCGCCAACTGGCGGCAGCGAACAAGCTGTTCCGCAACGACGGCGGCGGCACGTTCGCGGACGCGACCGGCGGCCTGCCGCTGGGCGACACGGGTGATCGGCTACGGGCGTGGCGTGGGGCGACTACGACAACGACGGCGACCTCGACCTCTACCTGGCCAACTTCGGTGGCGCGAACAAGCTGTTCCGCAACGACGGCGGCGGCAGCTTCGTGGACGCGACCGGCGGCTCGCCGCTGGGCGACGCCGGGAGTGGCTCTGGCGTGGCGTGGGGCGACTACGACAACGACGGCGACCTCGACCTCTACCTCGCCAACTACGGGTCGCGCGAACAAGCTGTTCCGCAACGACGGCGGCGGCACGTTCGTGGACGCGCACGCAGCGGACGCCGCTGGGCGACACCGGGAGCGGCCAGGGCGTGGCGTGGGGCGACTACGACAACGACGGCGACCTCGACCTCTACCTGGCCAACGACGGCAGCGCGAACAAGCTGTTCCGCAACGACGGCGGCGGCACCTTCGCGGACGCGACCGGCGGCCGCCGCTGGGCGACGCCGGGAACGGCCAGGGCGTGGCGTGGGGCGACTACGACAACGACGGCGACCTCGACCTCTACCTCGCCAACTAGCGGCAGCGCGAACAAGCTGTTCCGCAACGACGGCGGCGGCACCTTCGTGGACGCCACCAGCGGCCCGCTGGGCGACACCGGGCTCGGCCAGGGCGTGGCGTGGGGCGACTACGACAACGACGGCGACCTCGACCTCTACCTCGCCAACTGATGCACCGCGAACAGGCTGTTCCGCAACGACGGCGGCGGCACGTTCGTGGACGTCGACCGCCGGCCGCCGCTGGGCGACGCCGGGAACGGCACGGGCGTGGCGTGGGGCGACTACGACAACGACGGCGACCTCGACCTCTACCTCGCCAACGGCGGCAGCGCGAACAAGCTGTTCCGCAACGACGCCGCGGCGGGCCAGCACTGGCTGCAGGTGAAGCTCCAGGGGACCGCAGTCCAACCGCGCGGGCATCGGCGCGCGGGTGCGGGTGGTGGCCGGCGGCGTGAGCCAGATCCGCGAGATCTCCGGCGGCTCGGGCTACGCGTCGCAGGACGCGATGGTGGCCTCGTTCGGACTCGGTGGCACCGCGACGGTCGATTCGCTGATCGTGACCTGGCCGAGCGGAATCGTGCAGGTGGTGAGCCCCGTGCCGACGGCGAACACCGTGCAGACGGTCCGGGAGCCCGGGTTCTTCGAGGATGTCGCCGCCGGCACGCCGCTGGCCGACGTCGGTAATGGCTCCGGCGTGGCCTGGGGCGACTACGACAACGACGGCGACCTGGACCTCTACCTCACCAGGATCAGTGAGGCGAACCAACTGTTCCGCAACGAGGGGAACAACACGTTCACCGATGCCACCGCCGGCACGCCGCTGGGAGATACCGGATCGGGCTTCAGCGCGGTCGTGGGGCGACTACGACCACGACGGCGACCTCGACCTCTACCTGGCCAACGGCAGTTCGACGAGCCTGACGAACCGGCTGTTCCAGAACCAGGGGGGCGGTGCGTTCGTGGACGTCACCATCACGGCATCCTCCATTCCCGACCTGCTGGCCGATCCGGACGGCTCCGGGCGCGGCGTTGGGTGGGCTGACTACGACAACGACGGCGACCTCGATCTCTACCTGGCCAACTCCAACACAGCGAACAAGCTGTTCCGCAATGACGGCAGTGGCACGTTCGCGGACGCGACCGGCGTGGTCGCTGGGGGAGCCCGGTGCCGGCATGTGGCGTGGCGTGGGGCGACTACGACAACGACGGCGACGTCGACCTCTTCGCTGGCCAACTCGGCACGGGAGCAGCTGTTCCGCAACGACGGCAGCGGCAACTTCGCCGACGCACACGAGCATCGAGCTGGGCGACACCGGCAATGGCATCGGCGTGGCGTGGGGCGACTACGACAACGACGGCGATCTCGACCTCTACCTGGCCAACGCGGGCACGGAAAACAGGTTGTTGCGCAATGACGCAGGGCACCTGGGTGGACGTCGCCGTCGGCACGCCGCTGGCCGACGCCGGAAACGGAAGAGGCGTAGCCTGGGGCGACTACGACAACGACGGTGACCTCGACCTCTACCTGGCGAACTCCGGCCAGGCGAACAAGCTGTTCCGCAACGAGGGTGGGGACGTGTTCTCGGAGGTCGCCGGCGGCACCCAGCTGGCCGACACCGGCGCCGGCCAGGGCGTCGCCTGGGGCGACGCCGACAACGACGGTGACCTCGACCTTTACCTCGCCAACCAGGGTCAGCCGAACAGGTTGTTCCGCAACGATGCCGCGGCGGGCCAGCACTGGCTGCAGGTGCGAGCTCGTGGGGACCGCGTCCAATCGCGACGGCATCGGGGCCCGGGTCCGGGTGGTGGCGGGCGGAGTCAGCCGGATCCGCGACATCTCCGCCGGCTCGGGTTTCTGCTCACAGGACGCGATGGGCGCCTCGTTCGGGCTGGGCGCGGCGACGACGGTGGATTCGCTCATCGTGCGCTGGCCAAGCGGTCGGGTGCAGCGGGTGCTTCCGGCGCCGGCCGTGGACCAGATGCTCCAGGTGGTGGAAGACGCCGACTATTCAGGATGTTGCCGCCGGAACGCCGCTGGGCGACACCGGGAGCGGTCGGGCCGTGGCGTGGGGCGACTACGACAACGACGGCGACCTCGACCTCTACCTGGCCAACAACGGCCAGGCGAACAAGCTGTTCCGCAACGACGGCGGCGGAACGTTCGCTGATGCCACGAGCGGCCCGCTGGGCGACACCGGGCTATGGCCGCGGCGTGGCGTGGGGCGACTACGACAACGACGGGGATCTCGACCTCTACCTCGCCAACGACGGCCAGGCGAACAAGCTGTTCCGCAATGACGGCGGTGGCGCGTTCGTGGATGTGACCGGCGGCCCCGCTGGGCGACACCGGTTGCGGCTACGGCGTGGCGTGGGGCGACTACGACAACGACGGTGACCTCGATCTCTACCTCGGCCAACGTCGGCCAGCGCGAACAAGCTGTTCCGCAACGACGGCGGTGGCACCTTCGTGGACGCGACCGGCGGCACGCCGCTCGGCGACGCCGGCAATGGCCAGGGCGTGGCCTGGGGCGACTACGACAACGACGGCGACCTCGACCTCTACCTGGCGAACTACGGCCAGGCGAACAAGCTGTTCCGCAACGACGGCGGCGGCACTTTCGTGGACGCGACCAGCGGCCCGCTGGGCGACGCCGGGTCAGGCACCGGCGTGGCGTGGGGCGACTACGACAACGACGGCGACCTCGACCTCTACCTCGCCAACGACGGCAGGCGAACAAGCTGTTCCGCAACGACGGCGGCGGCACTTTCGTCGACGCGACCAGCTGCGTCCCGCTGGGCGACACCGGGAGCGGCCATGGCGCGGCGTGGGGCGACTACGACAACGACGGCGACCTCGATCTCTACCTGCGCCGAATCGTCGGCCAGCGCGAACAAGCTGCTGCGCAACGACGGCGGCGGCGCTTCACGGACGCGACCGCCGTCGTCCCCGTTGGACGACGCGCGCGGGACGGCAGCGGCGTGGCGTGGGGCGACTACGACAACGACGGCGATCTCGACCTCTACCTGGCCAACAGCGGCCAGCGCCAACAAGCTGTTCCGCAACGATCCGCGGCCGGATCCAGCACTGGCTGCAGGTGAAACTCGAGGGGACCGCGTCCAACCGGGCGGGCATCGGCGCGCGGGTGCGTGTCGTGGCGGGCGGCGTCGAGCCGGATCCGCGAAATCTCCGGGGGTTCGGGCTTCGGCTCGCAGGATGCGCTCGGTGGCTTCGTTCGGACTCGGCGCCACGGCGACGGTCGATTCAGCTGATCGTACGATGGCCGAGCGGAATCGTGCAGGTGGTGCGTCCGGCGCCGGCGGCGGACAGCGCGCAGACGGTCGCGAGGAGCCCGCGCTCTTCGAGGATGTCGCCGCCGGCACGCCGCTGGCCGATGGCGGTGTTGGGAACGGCGTGGCCTGGGGCGACTATGACAACGACGGTGACCTCGACCTCTACCTCGCCAACTAGCGGCTACCGCGAACAAGCTGTTGCGCAACGACGGCGGCGGCACCTTCGCGGACGCCACCAGCGGTCCGCTGGGCGACGCCGGGCGACGGCCGCGGCGTGGCGTGGGGCGACTACGACAACGACGGCGACCTCGACCTCTACCTCGCCAACAACGGCCAGGCGAACAAGCTGTTCCGCAACGACGGCGGCGGCGTCTTCGCCGACGTCGACCAGCGGCACACTGCTGGCTGCACGCCGGACGCCGGCCCGCGGCGTGCGCGTGGGGCGACTACGACAACGACGGCGACCTCGACCTCTACCTGCCAACTAGCGGCACCGCGAACAAGCTGCTCCGCAACGACGGCGGCGGCGCCTTCGCGGACGTCACCAGCGGTCCGCTGTGGCGACACGGGTTACGGCAAAGGCGTGGCATGGGGCGACTACGACAACGACGGCGACCTCGATCTCTACCTCGTCAACTACCGGCGAGCCCAACAAGCTGTTTCGCAACGACGGCGGCGGCACCTTCCGCTGGACGCCACCAGCGGTCCCGCTCGGCGACGCCGGGAGCGGCCACTGGCGTGGCGTGGGGCGACTACGACAACGACGGCGACCTCGACCTCTACCTGGCCAATACGTCGACACGCGCGAACAAGCTGTTCCGCAACGACGGGACGGCACCTTCGCGGACGCCACCAGCCGGTCCGCTGGGCAGACACCGGGGCTCGGCCGGGGCGTGGCCTGGGGCGACTTCGACAACGACGGCGACCTCGACCTCTACCTTGCCAATGCTCGGCAGCGCGAACAAGCTGTTGCGCAACGATGGCGGCGGCGCCTTCGCGGACGCCACCAGCCGGCCCTGCTGGGCGACACCGGGTTACGGCAGCAGGCGTCGCCTGGGGCGACTACGACAACGACGGCGACCTCGACCTCTATCTCGGCCGGTCAAGACGGCCAGGCGAACAAGCTGTTCGCGCAACGATCGCGGCCGAGAATCAGCACTGGCTGCAGGTCAAACTCGAGGGGACCCGCGTCCAACCGGGCGGGCATCGGTGCGCGGGTGCGGGTGGTGGCTGGCGGAGTCGAGCCAGATCCGTGAGATCTCCGGTGGCTCGGGCTACCTGCTCCCAGGACGCGATGGTTGCCTCGTTCGGGCTGGGCACCGACGGCGACCGTCGATTCATTGATCGTGATCTGGCCGAGCGGGAGAGTGCAGGTCGATGAGCTCCGGTCGCTCGGCGGTGGACGATGTCGTTGCTGGTGCGTGGAAGCCAGCGACTTCCACGACGTCGCCGCGGGCCTGGAGAGGTCGGTCTCTGCGCGGTGCCGCCGCCTGGGGCGACTACGACAACGACGGCGACCTGGATATCCTGCTCACGGGCGTCGGCGCAACTGGCGAGCCTGCTCTCCCGCATCTACCGCAACGATGCGGGCACGTTCGCGGACATCGCCGCGGGCCTGCCGGGAGTCCGGTACGCTTCCGCTGGCCTGGGGCGACTACGACAACGACGGCGACCTGGACATCCTGCTCACGGGCTTACAGCGCAGCCGACGGGCCGTATCGCGCAGCTCTACCGCAACGACGGCGGGCGCGTTCACGGACATCGGCGCGGGCCTGGCGGGAGTCTGACGATGGCTCCGTGGCCTGGGGCGACTACGACAACGACGGCGACCTGGACATCCTGCTCACTGGCTACAGCGCAGCTGCGGGCGCATCTCGCACGCATCTACCGCAACGACGGGGGCACCTTCACGGACATCGGCGCGGGCCTGGCGGGGGTCGTGCTTTCCTCCGTGGCCTGGGGCGACTACGACAACGACGGCGACCTGGACATCCTGCTCACGGGCGGCACCGAATCCGGCGTGTAAGATCTCGCGCATCTACCGACAACGACGGCGGGCGCGTTCACCGACATCGCCGCGGGCCTGGAGGCAGTGAGCCATGGTTCCGTGGCCTGGGGCGACTACGACAACGACGGCGACCTGGACATCCTGCTCACGGGCAACAGCGCAGCTGGCGTACCTGTCTCCCACATCTACCGCAACGACGGCGGGCGCGTTCACGGACGTCGGCGCGGGCCTGGCGGGAGTCGATCAAGGCTCCGTGGCCTGGGGCGACTACGACAACGACGGCGACCTGGACATCCTGCTCACGGGCTATCGGCGCAGCTGGCGAGCCTGTCTCGCACATCTACCGCAACGACGGCGGGCACGTTCACGGACGTCGCCGCGGGCCTGACGGGAGTCATTCGCTCTCTCGGTGGCCTGGGGCGACTACGACAACGACGGCGACCTGGACATCCTGCTCACGGGTCTCGAGCGCATCCACGTGCCTGATCTCGCGCATCTACCGCAACGCCGGCGACAGCGCCAACACGATTCCCGCGGCTCCGCCCAACCTGGGCGCCAGCCTGAGCGGCGGCATCGCCACCTTCACCTGGGACGCCGGCGCCGACACCGAGACTCCCGCGGCCGGCCTGAGCTACAACCTGCGCGTGGGCACCACGCCGGGCGGCAGCGAGCTCTCGGCGGCCATGGCCGATTCCGCGAGCGGATACCGCCGCCTTCCTGCGCGGGGCAACGCGCAGCAGCGGCTGTCCTGGTCCCTGGATTTCAGCGCCGTGGCACCGGACGCGACCCTCTACTGGAGCGTCCAGGCCGTGGACACGGGCTTTGCGGGGTCGGCTTTTGCGGCCGAACAGAGCCTGGTCGCCGGGTACCGTGTCCGCCGTGGCGGAGCTGCCGACGCGGTTCGCCCTGCATCCGAATTGTCCCGAATCCGTTCAACCCCAGCACGACCCTTCGTTTCGATCTGCCGCAGGCCGGCAAGGTCGAGTTGACGATCTACGACGTGGCGGGCCGCCGCGTGCGGACGCTGGTGCGGGAAACCCGGCTGCCGGGCGTCAGGAAGGTGATCTGGCGGGGCCGGGACGAGAGCGGCCGGCAGGTCGCTTCGGGGGTGTACCTGTACAAGTTGAAGGCCGGGTCGCACGTGGAGACGCGGAGGATGACCTTGGTGAAGTAACGACCTCTACGGGATTTGGGGGAGACGGTCGTCTCCCCTGAATCTGATGTGGGATCACGGTTTCCAGATTGACGAGCATGAGCAAACTCCGCCAATCTTATTATGCGCGGTGAAGGAGAGGTCAGGCGCTCTGGTACCGCTTCTTCAGCGCCGGGAGTTGCCAGTTCGAGTCATACTGCCGACCGGATGTATTCAACTATAGAGGCAGGATACACCATTGAAAACCAGAAGATCAGAATCAACGCTGTTGCTGACCGCACTTGGCTGTCTGTTGGCGGTCTGCACAACTGCAAATGCGCAACCGCCGGCCACGCCCTACGCGGAATCAGGTAGTTTCGTCCTGAACACCAACCGAATTGGTTTTGCCGACTCTGGACTACTCATCGTGACGGCTGTTCCGGACGGCTCTCGTCCGCGGGCCATTGTCACGCTGGGCGAGCCATTGCCCAACCCCTTCAATGCCTTGGTGACGATTCCATTCTTTGTCGGCAGGCGAGGAGTGGTTGAGCTGAAGATATATGATCTGCGGGGTCGCCGAGTACGCACGCTGGCCAGCCAGTTGTTCGAAGTAGGACGCTACGAGAAGGAATGGGATGGTCGCGGCGATAGTGGCTCGTCAATGCCGTCCGGAGTTTACCTGGTGCGAATAGAGCTGGCCGAGGCCCTTGAAACCAGAAAGATCTCCCTGGTGAAGTGACCAAGAACCGAAGGAAGAACAAAGATGAAACGGATGTACACTATTCTGGGGCTCAGCCTCTTGTTCGCCGTTCCGGTTCTCGCCAACACACGACCTGTGGTTTCGAACGTCACGGCATTGCAGCGGTCGCATACCGCCCTGGTCGATGTGACCTACGATATCGCCGATGCTGATGGGGATCCCGTCCATGTTACTCTGTGGTACTCGCTGGACGGTGGAGGTTCCTGGGATAACGAGTGCATCACGCTTTCCGGTGACGTGGGTGCGGGGATCATGCCGGGAACAGGTCTTTCGGCGACATGGGACGCCGGCGCAGACGTTGCCGACCTCATCAACCAGCAGTTTTTATTGCGGGTCTATGCCGATGACGGGGCATCTGTCGAGATCTGGGCCGAGGACTTCGAGCAAGGTTGTCCGTCCGGTTGGAGCCTCTTGGCGGACTGGCAGTGTGGAGTGCCGATCAGCGGGCCCAGCGCGGCGTACAGCGGGTTGAACTGTCTCGCAACCCGACTCGACGGCACCTATGATAACAACCAGGCGTGGTCGACGACGACCGCGACGAGCCCTCAGATCGATTTGAGTACCGCATCCACGCCACTGCTCAGCTTCCGGGCCTGGGTTTATACCGAGGGCTCGGTTTATGACGGATTCAATCTGAAGATTTCGACGGATGGAGGAACGACCTTCTCGCTGCTCAATGCGGTGAATCCGCCCTACAGCATCACCACAAACGGCGAACCGGCTTGGGGCGGCAACCTCTCAGCCTTCGGCTGGCAAGAGTTCACTGCAGATCTCAGCGCATACGTCGGACAGGTTGTGTACCTGCAGTTGGCGTTTCGCTCTGATGCGTCGATCGTCTATCCCGGCGTGTACGTGGATGACTTTGTGATCACCGACTAGCGCGCTATTGGCCTGCCCACCGAAAATCGATCCGCCAGGAGTCTCGGCAACCCCATTCTAATGCAGTGGTTGGACCAGTGGGTGGGGGCAGGTCAGTGGAGTGTTCGGCCAAGAAATGAAGCGGGCGAAAGGAACACTCCCTTCGCCCGCAAACGTTCCCGATCGGACGATACCGGATCACTTCACGGCCGTTGGCCCCTCTATATCCGCACGAGCCATGACCGTCAGCTCGAAGCGATCCAGGTTCATGACCTTGTTCCACGCCGCCACGAAGTCCTCGACGAACTTCTGCTGGGCGTCGTCGCTGGCGTAGACCTCGGCCAGCGCGCGGAGCTGCGAGTTCGAACCGAAGACCAGGTCCACCGAGGTGGCGGTCCACTTCAGCTCGCCGGTCTCGCGGTCGTGACCCTCGTAGAGGTACTCGCCCTCGTCGGACTTCTTCCACTCGGTGCTCATGTCGAGCAGGTTCACGAAGAAGTCGTTGGTCAGCGCGCCGGTCTTCTCGGTGAAGACGCCGTGCTTGCTGTCCTGGTAGTTGGCGCCCAGCACGCGCATCCCGCCGACGAGAACGGTCATCTCGGGCGCGGTCAAGGTGAGCTGGTTCGCGCGGTCGACGAGCTCGACCTCCGGCCGGCGGAAGTGCTCCTCGCCGACGTAGTTGCGGAAGCCGTCGGTCATCGGACGCAGGAACGCGAACGAGGCCTCGTCGGTCATCTCCGCGGTCGCGTCGGTGCGGCCCGGCGTGAAGGGAACGGTCACGTCGTACACCGGCCTCCTTGGCCGCGGCCTCGACCGCGGCGCAGCCGCCGAGGACGATCAGGTCCGCCATCGACACCTGCTTGCCGCCCTTCTGCGACCTGTTGAAGTCCGCTGCACGCTGCTCGAGCGTGGCGAGCACCTTCGCGAGCTCCTCGGGCTCGTTGACCTCCCAGTCCTTCTGCGGCGCCAGGCGCAGGCGCGCGCCGTTGGCGCCGCCGCGCTTGTCGCTGTCACGGAAGGTCGAGGCCGACGCCCAGGCGGTCGAGACCAGCTGCGGCACGGACAGACCCGAGTCGAGGATCTCGCGCTTGAGCTTCGCGATGTCCTGGTCGTCGATCAGCTCGTGGTCGACGGCCGGGACGGGATCCTGCCAGATCTGCACCGGGGCCACCTCGGGACCGAGCAGACGGACGTGCGGACCCATGTCGCGATGCGTGAGCTTGTACCAGGCGCGTGCGAAGGCGTCGTTGAACGCGTCCGCGTCCTTGGCGAAGCGCTCGGAGATCTCTCGGTAGATCGGATCCCTGATGAGCGCGATGTCGGTGGTGAGCATCATGATCTTGTGCTTCTTGCCCTCGATGTGCGCGTCGGGAACGTTCTCGGGCGCGTCCTTCGGCGTCCACTGATGGGCGCCGGCCGGGCTCTTGGTCAGCTCCCACTCGTAGGCGAAGCAGGCCGTTGAGGTAGGCGTTCGACCACTGGTCGGCGTGGGCGTCCACGCACCCTCGAGACCGCTGGTGATCGCATCGGCGCCCTTGCCGCTCTTGTAGCTGCTCTTCCAGCCGAAGCCCTGCTCCTCGAGCGGAGCGGCCTCCGGCTCGGGACCGACGTGGCTCGCCGGACCGGCGCCGTGGATCTTGCCGAGCGTGTGGCCGCCGGCGATCAGCGCGACGGTCTCCTCGTCGTTCATCGCCATGCGGGCGAAGGTGGTGCGGATGTCCTTGGCCGCGGCCAGCGGATCGGGCTTGCCGTTCGGGCCTTCGGGGTTCACGTAGATGAGGCCCATCTGCACGGCGGCCAGCGGGTTGGCGAGCTCGCGGTCGCCGGAGTAGCGGGCGTCGGCCAGCCACTCGCCCTCGGGACCCCAGTAGATGTCCTTCTGCGGCTCCCACACGTCCTCGCGACCGCCGCCGAAGCCGAAGGTCTTCAGACCCGCCGACTCGAGCGCGCAGTTGCCGGCGAGCACCATGAGGTCGGCCCACGAGATCTGCTGACCGTACTTCTTCTTGACCGGCCAGAGCAGGCGACGGGCCTTGTCGAGGTTCGCGTTGTCGGGCCAGCTGTTCAGCGGCGCGAAACGCTGCGTGCCGTCCGACGCGCCACCGCGGCCGTCGGTCACGCGGTAGGTGCCGGCGCTGTGCCACGCCATGCGGATGAAGAGCGGGCCGTAGTTGCCCCAGTCGGCCGGCCACCAGTCCTGCGAGGTCGTCATGACCTCGTTGATGTCCTTCTTCACGGCCTCCAGGTCGAGCTTCGCGAACTCGGCGGCGTAGTCGAAACCTTCGCCCAGCGGATTGCTCTTGGGCGAGTTCTGATGACCA
>CAVXGT010000035.1:0-11157 GCA_963761475.1 uncultured Alphaproteobacteria bacterium | reverse complement strand
GGAATCATTGCGGCGTGTGAGCGCAATGGGAACATTCAACCCTGATAGCACGTGGCAACCGGTGAAGCCGAAATGACGGAAGCGCGATGGCTCGAAACACTCAAGATGCGAACAGAAGATGTTGCGCACACAAAAGAAGACGCTCAAAGCGCTTAATCGGACGCGTTGTGCAGCCCTGGATCGCGCGAACACTGAGCCTGATGTGCTTATTGACCAGCTCGACCCTTGCATGGGCCGGCGGCAATGACCTCAGCAATGCACTTCAGCAGCGACTTCAACGTCTGGCATCGCCACAGGGGCGTGTCATCAATGGGCACGACATAGCCGCTTACGCATTTCTTCCTAAACTCTATGCAGCTTTAGGCTATGACCTTGCATGGCGGAATACCGCGACGGTTGAGGCCCTGAAGACAGCGATCTCACGGACCTGGGAAGACGGTCTGCGTCCAGAAGACTTCCATGAGGACGCGGTGGCCGAGGATATTGCGCGCCACGGCGAAGACGCAAAACTACGCAGCATTTCTTGGCTATTCGCTGTTCAAGAATTCGTCGGCAGAGTTTGGCGCAAGATTGGGTGCTACGGTGATGGATGCGAGGGTGTCCCTGCGTGGCCAGGCCTGGGTCGGTGGCGCGCAAATCACCGCCGGTCCGGAACGCGCGCGTGTTCTCGGACCAATCCCAACGATCGGTCTTTATGGCACTTACGCGCTCTCCAGCCAATGGTCAGTCGAAGGGTCGATCGACGGCTTGGCGGGTAGCCTCGGTGATTATAGCGGCCATTACTTGGCGGCAGCCGCGACCTTGAACTACTGGCTCTCGGATCAGTTTGCAGTGGGCGTGGGCGTCCGCTATGTCGACGGCAAACTTGAGCATGAAGGTCGTGCCGTCAGCGAATCCATTGACCTGCAGTCCCTTGGCCTGGTGACAAAGGCCTCCATGGGCTTCTGACCGCCCTCTCGCAGAACGCCTCGCATCGACATGGCGCCGGAGCATCTGATGACCTCACCGACAGCGGGGCCCCATGCCACATGCGCAAAGAACTTGCTAAGATGTAATTGGGGCATCTAGTTTGGCTACAGCACGGGTGCCCGAGGCCGGTCGTCCGCGTGGGCCCATGTTGGGGAAATGTTTCGCGCCACAGCCGGTCCGAACTCCGGCCGATTGATCAGATGAGCGACATGCAGCGGCACTCGAGAGGGACGAAAAGCGTGACCCAGATGTTGCGTATCTGGGCTGCTGTGGGCTTGGTCCTGCTGGCTGGCGGCTGCGCCTATCGTCCAGATAGCCTGGTGTTGCAGCCGGTAAGCTCTGTTTCCGCGCAAACAAACAAGGTTCGCATTCTGGTTGCTACGACCCGCGAACGAGGCAGCCCCGACGATCCAAACGCCTTCACCGCAGCCCGGGCCAAGCAACTCAATTATGCCGCGCTAACAATATCCATTCCAACGCATCATGTGCCGGGCGAAATAGAATGGCCGGGACATGCCCAGCCCGACCCGGCACACCATTTTGTAACAACAGATCGTCAGTTTCTGAACGCGACTGAGTTCCTCGGCAAGATTTGAAGCCGCGCCCTCGAGGGCGGGCCAGAGGCCAACAGTGTCCTTGTGTTCATTCACGGGTACAACACCCTCTACGAAGAAGCCGTCTATTGGATGGCACAAATCGTCCATGACTCCGGCTTCACGGGGACAGCAATTTTGTTCGCCTGGCCCTCAATGGGCAAAGCGCCGATGTACGTCGCGGATCGGGAGGCGAGCACGTACTCCCGTGACTACCTGGAGCAGGCGCTGCTGCAAATCAGCACGCTACCCGAAGTGCACGCGATCAATGTCCTGGCCCACAGTATGGGAAACTGGGTTTTTGTTGAGACATTACGGCAAGCGACCATGAACGGGCATGGCGATTTTAATGGCAAATTGAAGGACGTGATCCTTGCATCGCCAGACCTAGATGTAAACGTGTTTCGAACGCAGCTCGACGTCATTGGTAGGCGACCGCAACCCATCACAATACTCACTGCGGGCGATGATCAGGCACTTAAGCTATCCACCCTTCTTGGGGGGGGCGTTGACCGCGCCGGCCGCATTACCGCAGATGATCCGCGGGTCATTGCAGCGGCACAACGCTACAACCTACAGGTTGTTGACCTCACAGGTGTAGACGACGGCGAAGGCAATCATCACAGCAAGTACTCAAAGTCCGCGCCAATTATCGCAGCGATAGGAACCAGACTAAAAAAGCAGGAAGCGGCGGCACAGTCAGTTCAGGCGGGTGTCATCACTGTCGTGACCGATGTCAGTAAGGGCATACTCAAAGTACCCTCAGCGATAGTAAATCCGTGAGGTTGCGTTGACGGCGTCCAGTCCACTTCTCACCGGCAGCTCGAACCTCGGTCACTTCCGCGCCGCGCTCCAAGTCCCTCACGTGGAGAAGCCGAACATGAGATATACCCGCCCAAAGCAGCCCTATCCGTCACGCCAGGCGATGATTTGTCTCTTAGCGACCCTCGTCGTGGTGCCGGTCGATCGATCCTGGGGACAGGGTGCCACAATGCCGGATCCCGAAGGCGCTGCGTCCGCTCTCACTCGGATGCGCGACCACCTCAGGAACAGCACCGAACTTCAATTTACGACCTCAATCAAAGTCGTCAGTAGTCTCCGTGCAGGAGAAGTACGCGCCACCGCAGAGTTTACCACGCAACAGCCAAATCGGTTCCGCGTCGAAGTGAAGTCCGGACGCAAGTCCTACACCGTCGTCTCTGACGGCAAGCGCGTGACGATCTACAAACCGGCAACCAAGAAATATGCTCAATTCCCCACTAGGCAGACAATGCTTGGGTCTATGTACACGGCAGCGGGCCTCATGAATATCGCAGGCCGCATGCTCGATTTCTTCTGGGCGGTGGATGCAGGCTTTGACCTCAAGGTCGAAAGCCTTCCAGACATCAAGGTCGACGGCCAGGACTGCCGGGGTATCAGGGTCGAGAGGTTTGAGGAAATCTTCGAAGTCTGGCTCGATCCGACGAGCACGCCACGTCCATGCAAGCTAATCAATCGCCGCTCGGACGGCGCTGCTACAGCGGAGCAAACCACCCTATTCAAGTGGGTTAGCAAGCCTGTTCTTTCCACCGAAGCCTTTTCATTTGATCCGCCGAAGGGAAGCCGCCAAGTCGATCCCATAGATCTAGAATAAGGAACGGGCCGAGAGGACGGCGCAAGACGCGCCAAGCGATCAGACGGGGATGATGAAATTCATCCAAGCTTGCATCCATATCATAGCCTTGCGGATGACATGGGCCACGGTCATTGACGGCGTGTAAATGGCAGCCTCGCCATAGCTGCCCGCCTTGAGTTGCTGCGCAAGTGTCTCGTCGTCTAGCTTCAAGCGCACTACGAAGGGAAGCGCTCCTACCCGCACAGGCCCTACAGCAGTGCCGGTGACAGAAATTTGACCCTGCGAAATGGCTGGACACCGGCACGAACCGAGGCATTTCGTCGGCGACCTCGGCCGATGGCTCGGCCCGTGCCTTCCTGCGGTGCGACGGCAGAGCATCGGCAGTCACCGCCGTGCCGTTCTCCTCCTCGAACAGCAACCGGGCCTCACGGCGCCAGGCGAACAACTGCTGCGGCGACAGCCTATTGTGCCGGGCCACCTCCGATACGTTGGCGCCCGGCTCGAAACTCTCCACGAGGATGCGCGCCTTCTCCGCGCTCGACCACCGCCGGCGCCGGCCGGTGCCCGTGATCAGCTCGATCCGGCGCACCGGCGAGGGGCCATCGGCCGCATCGTCCGCGTTGCTTTCAAGCTTACGCTCAAGCGTATGGTCAAAACGATCGCTCATGGGCTGGCATTACGCCACCGCCCGAGTTCGACCGATAGGTGGGTGCCGGACACCGCTTACAGTGCACCGTAGTCGTCCGGCTTGGGCGCAATCATGCGCCTCCAAAGCGCCAGCATGCCGGCAAGCAATAGAATCACGACTGTGGTGCCGAGGACTTTCCAGGCAGGAGTGTCGAGAAATGGTATCTTCAGAGCCTGAGGAAGAGCTTCGATCCAGCCATTTGGTATCATCCAGCCGTGTAGCTGCAGCTGCTCCTCGCGCCAGCTTTGGACCCTCGCCGGCACTCTAAGCGGAAGGTTCCGGACCAGAGAATAGAACTCCCCGGCCCGTGCAACAGTCTCCGCGTCGAAGACGAATTTAGCTCGCTTGGGACCATGCAGGAGCCGCGCTATGACAATCTCGGTGCCAGGAATGGTCCAGCTTGCGGGTTTCTCAAGATCGGGAAAGGCCGTGGCATCGGGAATGGATTCAAGCGCCGGAACCTCAACGCGGCGTAGCACGTCAACGAGAAAGACCAAAGCATCGCCACCCGCCTCGCGTCGCGCGAGTGGTGGAACCTTGTTCAGGTCAAAAAGGCTGATGGCCTTCTGAGCTAAGCTTTCAACTTCGGCCTGCTGAGCCGCCGTCGGCGCAGCCTTGAGAGCGAGGCTCGAAGCCTCAAGCGCATCTGTAAGCTCGTAAAAGGTTCGCAGCGTCGCTTGTGGACTGCTCGTGTCGACCGGGAGAAGGGGCCGGGCCCCCTGAGCTAGCACTGCGGCGGGCCATAGAAATGGGAAGGTCGCCCAACAACAAAACCGAAACCGCATTTGCACGCCCCCGACAGCAGATCTTGACTCAAGCGGCGCTACCCAGCATTTCGTGCCGCTGCGATGCGAAACCTCGCTAAGATTGCGGCAGATTATCGTCTAGACCCCATGTTCG
Source organism: uncultured Alphaproteobacteria bacterium (assembly GCA_963761475.1). Classification (GTDB taxonomy): domain Bacteria; phylum Pseudomonadota; class Alphaproteobacteria; order Rhizobiales; family Hyphomicrobiaceae. The sequence continues at coordinate 6,392 of CAVXGT010000035.1, read as the reverse complement.
CCGTGAGAGTTCTGGCGGCCCGCCCCTCGGCAAGCTCCCATCGAAGGTTGCGCCGGTGGACCGGCGTAGAGCCTCAAGCATGGGCGACGGACCACGAGAATATTATCACTTGCGTTCGAGTGGGTGTGTGGACGATGCGGCGCGCCTGCGAATGGCTGTGCTGCATACCGCTGCAGTCGGGGCTCACGAACCCTCCGGCCAGCGCATGTCTACGAGTGCGACGTGGTGGGATCCCAACCATGCTGCCGGCCCCGAAATAAGTCAGCGCGAGACGACGACCAGCACGTTGCCCATTCCGTGTTGTTCGACGAGTTCATAGAACTTCGCAGCATTTGAAGTGTGAAGGCGAATGCAGCCGTGCGAGGCAGGGCGACCCAGCGCTCTCGTGCGATCGGTTCCATGAATAGCGATCCCGCTATCGCTGATGGAAACAAGGTAGGGGAGGTTCATACGCCACTTCTTGGAGTAGTACTCCCTCGTCAGAGCGAATGGTCGGTAGGTGCCGACGGGCGTACGCCAACCTTCCTTGCCGGTGGAGACAGTCCAATTATGCCGGCGCACGCCGTAGACGAAGACCTCCATCTTTTGACGGGAAAGATCAACGCGCGCAACGACGGCGGCATCGCTTCCCGATGCAGGAGCGGCAAACACGCCCGACCCAGCGATTGCTGAGGCAAAGGCCCAGAGCGTGAAAAGGACAGGAAGGCGGCTGAGCCAACGCATCATCTCTGAACTCACTACCAAAAGACAGAAACCAAGCCGCACGACAGCCCACCACGCAAACCGGACCGTATGCGGTGTCACCAGCTTATCGGATCGATGCACTATCGGCAGTGGGGTCACGCAGTCTTTAGGCCGGCGTGGAAATTTGGTCACACCAGGTTCGTCTAAGAGCCCGCTGGGGTTGTTGCGCAATCGCAACGGAGTGTCCCCATAGCGCGCGACAAAAGTATCGGCACCTTGCGCACGACGATTGCGCGGTGGTTTGCTCATGCCGGTTGGTGTGTAAACGAGTGGAGTGTGTTGTCATGAAACGTAAATCGATCTTCGTCGTCGCATTGCTGGTTGTCGCGGCAGCCACTACTGCCTGCCGTCGCGAAATCCCCGAGCCAAGGGGCCTGGGCGCCGCGAGCCTCACGTCGCAGCATTCGGTGGCGAAGTAGGCCAAGGAGGCGGTCTCGGAACGACCGGACCGCAATCAGAACGCCCTTTAGAGCCTGCGCAAATCTAGGGACCCCGCAACACCAGCGGGGTCTTTCCAGTTGTGCAGCAACGCGACTGAGGCCCTCCAAGGAGCGCGCCGCCACGTTCAGGACCGAGAACGAGCGCGACGCGAGGCGGTGGGCATTTGAACGGGAGTAGTCCGACGGTCACATTTGGCTCTGGCGGAGCCAAATACATTTCCGCTTATTCGATAACTGCTCCCAGAAGCCTGGACGCCCGATCGGAGGCAAGGGGCTCGGCGTTGTCGGAAACCAAGCCGGCATAGCTGCTGCCCGAAGGGTGTTCCTGGGAGAGGGCGACGAGCTCTTCCAATTTTGCGACGCACCAGACTGGCCAGTTGGCTTAGCACGGCAGAACGTCGGGGCTATTCTGCCGCTCACGGAAGGGGGCGCCTCAGGTAGACGCCGGGGCCCCGTTCATCTGTCTGGTCCATGAAGACGACACCTTCGGCCTCAAGGGCCGCTTGAAGGCGGAGCAACGTTCTGGCTGTGCCCTTCACCGTAGTGCCCGCAGCTTCGATTCTTTGAAGGGTAGCTAAGCCAACTCCGGCCCTGCGGGCCAACTCTACCTGCCCCATTCCAAGCAAACTTCGAGCGGCCCTGATCTGCACCGGGCGGATCATTTGTTAACCATGCACAGTCATTTCGATGGTCAGATCGCTCATTTTGATGCCTCATGCATCAAATATGAGTGTGGAGCTGATCTATGCTGCATAAGTCCCGAAGCCCATCCCCGCAGTTGGCCGGCGAATTGGCGCGGCATATTGCGAACCGCTCTACGCTCCTCGCCGACTTCCCCGACATCGACGACGAGACCCTCTCGGACACCCTGGAGGGACTCACCGATCTGCGTGAGATGCTAGCCGAAATCGTCCGCTCGGCGTTGGATGATGAGGCCATCTGCCAGGGGCTATCCACACGTCTTGGCGACATGAAAGCAAGGCTCGAGCGCCTGGAGACGCGCGCCAAGAAAAAGCGGGCGCTGGCGCTCAAGGTGATGGCGGACGCCGACATCCCCAAACTCGCCGAGCCCGACTTCACGGCGTCGCTCAAACAGGGGGCGCCCGCGCTCGAGGTGCGTGAGGAGAGCCAGATCCCACCCGCCTACTGGAAGCCGCAGCCGTCCAAGCTCGACAAGCAGGGGCTGCTCACGGCGCTCAAGGCCGGCGTCGCCGTCGAGGGGGTCAGTCTCGGACAGTCCCAGATCCAGCTCAGCGTGAGGACCAAGTGATGGCGTTTACCGACACGCAGACCAAGGCCCTGAAGGCCAAGCTCAGCCACCGGCATGTGCGTACCCGCGACAGTCATGGGCAACAACTCGCCTACGTGGAGGGCTGGCACGTCATTGCCGAGGCCAACCGGATCTTTGGCTTCGACAGCTGGGACCGGCAGACGACGGCGCCGGAGTGCATCTGGTCGGCCAACCAGCGCGGCCAGACCGTGTGTTTCTACTCGACGAAGGTGCGGGTGACCGTGCGGGCCGGCGGCACGATCACCATCCGGGAAGGCATCGGGACCGGGCTTGGGCGGTCATCCTCGCCCGAAGTGGCCCATGAGATTGCCCTGAAGGCCGCCGAGACCGATGCCACCAAGAGAGCGTTGGCAACGTTCGGCAACCCCTTCGGATTGGCGCTTTATGATCGCGACCAGTTGCACGTGACCAAGCCGCGACACCGTCAGATCCAGCGCGTGGCAGACAAGGAAACGCCGCTCGTGCTGCTCACGGCCGACGGACACTCCCAACCGTTCGGGGCCGCCGCAGCCTTCGTCGGTGCCATAGAGCGCGAGATCAACGCCTTGTCTTCAGTCGACGCTGTCTACGAGTTCTGGACGCGCAACATGGCGGGGCTCGCCGATCTGCGACGGCGCAGCGAGGGCGGTCAGGAGGATCCGGTCGAGGCGATCATCCTGCAGCTCAAGGACCGGCTGCGCAGTCTGGGGATCAAGCCACAAGGTGAGGCAAGCGTCCCGGCGCGGGTCGAGACGGATCTCCCACCTCTCGCCATCCCCAAGGACAAGCGCCTTCGCGACAAGGGGCATCTCGCCTTTGTGGCAAGCCAGCCCTGCCTCGTGTGCGGGCGGCGACCGGCGCAGGCGCATCACCTGAAGTTTGCCCAGCCGCGTGCGATGGCACTGAAGGTCTCCGATGAGTTCACGTTGCCACTGTGCAACGTGCACCATGACCAGCTCCACCGGTCGGGCGACGAGCGTGCGTGGTGGGCGCGCAACGGCATCATCGAGCCGCTGAAGTACGCCGAGCGGCTGTGGCATGCCTCGCGGCACCAAAAGCCAATCGACGCCGGCGACGCGGTCGCAGCGGCGCTGACCAACGACCGTGATGAGGTGCGGACCGGTGAGCCCGGGACGTGAGCTCGCGGAAGAGGAGCGAACGACGGGCGAAGGCTGCGCTTTCGCCCGTCACATTGGGACAAGGCCTAGCGGCGCCGCAGACCCGCAAGGCCGTGACGGGCGCGATCCTGTTGGACGGCGAGCGAGCGGATGACTTTGCGGCTTTGCGGGAGGGCGTGACGGCGCACTTCGCGGTTGCGGATCCGCTCGCCGAAGCGCTCGCCGACCACTTGGCTGCCGTGCTGTGGCGGCTCAAGCGGTTGCCGCGGTTCGAGCAGGCGCTCATCGCGTGGACGCGGCATCAACAGGCGCGGCGGCATGATGACGGCGTCTTGCGGGCCGGACCGATTTGTGTCGCGACCGACCCGCGAGCGCTCATCGGGGTGGCCGACGAGGGCGCCACGAGTCGCGCGCGGCGGCAAGAGCGTGCGCTCGGCCGAACCCTCGACGTTCTCCTCGCCAAGACGGACACCCTCGGCAAGCTTTGTCGGTATGAGGCGCATCTCTTGCGACAGGCCGAAGGCCTTATCAGGGAACTACGCCGATGGCAGGACTCATGAGAGCGGCGAGACCGTTTCGTCGCCTGCGCCGCCGGAGCGGGTCCCCCCCCGTCAACCGGGCCAAGACACCCCGATCCCAAATACGCCCTACGCCACGGGCCTCGAGCCGCGCTGCAAAACGGGCCCAATTCAGGCAGTCAACATCCAACGTCCTCGTTGGAAATCGCTTCCTGAAAGCACCCTGTCCCGCAACAGGACGCCGGACCTGGCACGGAACGTGCTCCGGCCCTGGGCAGGTAAACTTAACGCACGAAGCGTCCTCCCATGGCTACCGAGAAGCAAATTGTCGCCAATCGCCAGAACGCCCTGAAGAGCACGGGGCCGCGCTCCCTTGTAGGCAAGGAACGCAGCAGCCAGAACGCCATCAAGCATGGGCTGACGGCGCACCTCATCCTCCCAGGAGAAGACCCGCAAGAATACATGCGCCACTGCGGGCAAGTGGAAAAGGCCCTGCGGCCTAAGGGCCGGGTCGAGGCGGAACTTGCGAGGCGCATCGCCGACCTGCAATGGCGGATGCGACGGCTGCCGGTCTACGAAAAGACGCTCCTACAACTTGAGGCCTATCTGCAGGCAGTGGAACACGACGGGATCAACGACGACTACGAGCCCGGACGCAATGTCCAGGCAGATGAGCTCGCTGGCACTGATGCCGACCTCATCGACCCGCTTCGCCTTGGCCGCGTGATTGACAGCCTTCTGGAGCGCGGCGCCTTCGACAAGTTGAGCCGGTATGAGCGCGGCATGCAGCGGGACCTGGTCTCGGCCCTGAAACTGTTACATGAAGTTCAAGTCGTCCGGCACACGGCCCCAGCGCCGCAGCGAACCGTCGACGTGCGTGTGGTCGACGACTGGTTCGAGACGCCCGACGGTCGGATCCTCGCAAAAGCCGCCCCTCCGTGAGAGCTTCCCGAGCCCGTTGACGCCGGTTCGTCTGGTGGTCTGGAGCCGAGGGTGGGGCCACACCCCAACACCGAGAGAATGACGCACGCAACCTAAGCGGTCAGCCTCCATGGACCCCTCCTCGCCCGTGCAGGGGCACGCTGTTCCGCACAAGAGCACCGTAATTGGTCGGCGAACCCCGCGGGGCCGGGTCCCCGCCCCAGGCCTAATGGGTGGCCGGCGGCCCGCTTCCTGGCCGCACTCGCCGAGCACGAGGCCGCCGGCCACACGCGGCGGCGCATCGAGCGGCACATGGCCGAGGCGAGGCTGCCAGCCGGCAAGACGCTCGCCACCTTCGACTTCGACAGCGTGCCGATGGTGTCGAAAGCCCAGGTGATGGCGCTCGCCTCCGGCGACGCGTGGCTGAAGAACGGCGCCAATCTGCTGTTGTTCGGCCCGCCCGGCGGCGGCAAGAGCCATCTGTCGGGGGCGATCGGGCTCGCACTCGTCGAGAGCGGCTGGCGCGTCCTGTTCCAGCGCACCACCGATCTCGTGCAGCGATTGCAGGTGGTGGCCCGGCGCGAGCTGGCGCTGGAGGCGGCGCTGGCCAAGCTCGACCGCTACGATCTCCTGATCCTCGACGACATCGCCTACGTGTCGAAGGATCAAGCCGAGACCAGCGTGCTGTTCGCACTGATCGCGGCACGCTACGAGCGGCGATCGTTGCTCATCACGGCCAACCAGCCGTTCGGCGAGTGGGGCCGCATCTTCCCCGATAAGGCCATGACGCTGGCGGCCATCGACCGCCTCGTGCATCACGCCACGATCCTGGAGATGAACGTCGAGAGCTACCGCCGCAAGGCCGCGCTCGACCGGAAACGCAGACGCGGTCGGCCGCCCGCGCACACGACACCGAAGGAGCTGGAAAAGGCTCCTGATTGACGCTCGGCGATGCCGCCAGATTGTCGCTCCACGTCAATCAACGCTTGCCAATCCGGCGGCCCGCGCCAATCATCGCTCCACCCGACCGCCGCTTCTCATCCTGATTGACGCGGTTCTCATCCAGATCGTCGCGCCATACGCTCTGGCGGTTCAGCGGCAGATGCGCCCGGTATTTCGAGAACAACACGTGGGCAAGCAGTTGCGGACCCGCACGCCCCCTGGCGATGGGGTGGTTCGGTGCCGGTGCCTGGGTGATGGATTCACATGTCCGGCACGTGAACTTCTCGCGCACATGCTGGATGACTTTCCAGCTCGCCGGCACATATTCGAGGGTAGTGCCCCAGGGGATGGTGTAATTGCGGGCCCGGCAGGGCTGGGCGATCAGAGCGCCGCGATACGGGCGACGTCGATGGTCTGATCCTCGCAAACTGAGCGACCG
>CAVXGT010000034.1:0-67190 GCA_963761475.1 uncultured Alphaproteobacteria bacterium | reverse complement strand
TTCTAGTCTCTACGCCAAGCTCGCATTTTCGACGGGCGTCGTCAAGGCTCAAGAACCAGTGGGCGACAGACACTCCGCACGGAACTTCCCGTTCAGGCTTTCGATGAACGCGTTGTCTGTCGGCTTGCCCGGCCGTGAGAAGTCGAGCTCGACACCGCGCACGAAGGCCCACAGATCGAGCTCCTTCGGATGAACTCCGGTGCCCTTATCGAGGCGTATCGACTTTGGATAACCAGTCCCCGCCACCCGCTTCGAGCGTGGCGACCACGTCGGCTCCCGTGAAGCTTCCCGCACCTCGATTGCCGGGACTACCGCGTGAAGATGTCGATCACGGTGAGTGATCCGGATCTTCCGGCCGTCGTAGCAGCTGGTCGTGGACGAAGTCCATGGCCCAGACGTCGTTCGGCCCGACCGGAGCCGAACGGTCGTCGCGCAGCTTCGCCGTGACCTCCGCTTCGGCGATTTGTTGCGCAATTGCAGACCCATATCCCGATAGTGCCGGTTCACGCGCTTGGCATTGACGATCCAGCCTTCGCGGCGAAGCAGCACGTGGATGCGCCGGTAGCCATAGCGCACACGCGTCTGCGCGATAGCCTTGATCCGCTCCCTCAAGCTGGCCTGCGACGGTCGGCGGGACTTGTAGTGGTAGCTCGACGTGTCGAACCGGAAGGCGCTGCATGCGCGGCGGATGCTCACCTTCCAGATTGCGCGAACGTCGTCGATCAATTCCCGCTTCCGCGCAGGCCTCATAGCTTTCTTTTGATGACGTCCTGCAGCATCTCCTTGTCCAAGGAGAGATCCGCCACGATCCGCTTCAGTCGACCGTTCTCCTCCTCGAGCTGGCGCAACCGCTTCATCTCCGACGGCATCAACCCGCCGTACTTCTTCTTCCAAGCGTAGAACGTGGCCTGGCTGATCCCCGTCTTCCGGCACACCTCCTCGACCGAGGTGCCCTCCTCCGCCTGGCGCAGCACGAACGCGATCTGCGCCTCCGAGAACTTCGATCGCTTCATCGGACTTCCCTCCTCATGAGCCCACGGCATCATAAGTGGAAAATTCCAGCTTCAGCCGGTCCAGTTCACGGGAAGCAGGTCAACCGGCAATACGGCCGCTACGGCTATCGCAAGATCGCGGAGCTGCTGAGAGCCTGGCCTGGCTGGGTGGTCAACGACAAGCGTGTCGAACGGATCTGGCGGCAAGAGGGGCTGAAGGTGCCAGCGAAACAACCCAAGCGCGGCCGGTTATGGCTGGCCGACGGCTCGTGCGTGCGGTTGCGGGCCGAACACCGTGACCACGTGTGGTCCTACGACTTCGTGGAAGATCGCACGCACGATGGTCGGAAATACCGCATGCTCAACGTGGTCGACGAGTTCACCCACGAATGCCTGGCGATCCGCGTGTCACGACGCCTGAAGTCGACCGACGTCATCGACGTTCTGTCGGACCTCTTCATCCTACGCGGTGTGCCGGGACACATTCGTTCAGACAATGGCCCAGAGTTCATCGCCAAGTCGGTGCGGGCGTGGATTACGGCGGTCGGGGCCAAGACCGCCTACATCGCGCCGGGTAGTCCGTGGGAGAATGGCTATGTCGAGAGCTTCAACGCCCGGATGCGTGATGAGTTGCTCAATGGCGAAATCTTCTACTCGTTGAAGGAGGCGCAAATCATCATCGAGAGCTGGAGGCGCCACTACAATGCCATCCGACCGCACGCCGCGTTGGGATACCGGCCACCAGCTCCGGAGGTGTTCGTGCCCGGCCTCACCGCGTGGCCGCCTGCGCTACACGTAGGGGCTCCGGCAGCCACGCTCGGTCTGGCAAAAAGACCACCCATGAACTAACCTTTCACCCGGACCACTCGATGGGGCTGGTCAGCTTCGTTCCTTCGATCAGCATCTATGATATCTCTGACAATGCTCTCGTCGAAACAACCAACGGGCTCTACAAGCTTGAAGTCAACTGGCGCAGGCACTATTGGCGCTCGTTCGAGTCCGTCGGGCTAGCCACGCCCAATGCGTCAAATGGTTCAACGACCGCCAGCTGCTGTTACCCACTGTCAGCATGTCTCCGGCGGAAGTTGAAGCCATCTACTGCGCAGCCCTATAGGAGTGCGCCAACCCCGCCGCCTGACCCAAACCAACCAACCTCCCGAGAATCCAGGGCGGTTCAGAGCGATCAAGAACCAAGAATACTACCGTTCGCCTGGGTTCCATAAGGAACATCCACAAAATTGGCCCTGCCGTTTGTCAAGGTCATCTCACCAACAGTGCCCAGCCTATCGACTTGGGGCTTTGTAAAAAACTTCTTTTGAGTGTTCATTGGTTGCCTCCTGTGAGATTATCAGAATCAGCGACTACATCTCAACCATCTGTCTTTCGATAATTGCAGTCAAGTCGAAGAGGCATCGCGCCACTTTCAGCTGTGCAAAAGCGACTTGATCGCTTCGGGGCACGCGAAAAACGAGGCGATTTTGACCAGCCCCCGCCGAGTGGGCCAGAGGAAGTGTTAGTTCATAGACGGCCTCTGAGTTAGCCCGACCGTCGCCGCCGAAGCCCCTGCGTGTAGCGCAGGAGGGCATACGGCAACGCCCGGCATGAGCACCTCAGTCGCCGGCGTTTTACTCACGCATGTTCATCAAAAGCGTGCCTGATTACCCAGCCGCGTCCGGGATTCGGAGGGCTGCATAGGGTCTCGGTTTTGTGGTGACGGCGGCGGCCAGCAGGTTGCCGAGCATGGCCTTGAGATTGGCGCGGCGATTGAAGCGCCATTGGAACTCGGCGAAGTAGCGCGGCACGTAGGGGCGGCGGATTGCGTGGAAGGTGCCGCAGATTGCGGTTTTGACGTTGCCGAGCACGGTGTTGACCCACTTGAACGCCGGGATCGTCTCCGACCAACCTGTCTTTGCGGCGATGATGGGTTCATGCGTGCAGCCGACTCGCGTTACGGCGCGCCAGCAGCCGAGCCCGTCCGAGACGACGTGCGCAGTCGGTGCCAGATGCGCCTCCGCCATCTTCTCGATCTCATCGCCGTCGTGCGTCTTCACGACGGCCAGCAGTAGGCGTTGCGGTCTGCCCTCATCCGATGTTGCGACCGCGACCACGAAAGGGATCTTGTTAGGCCCTCCTCGACCGCGCTTTCCGCCTTCATGCTCATGACGTTCGCCACCGAGCACGGCATCATCCATCTCGACGCGGCCGCCGAGGCGCCGACGGCCTTCATCCTCGGCCATCACGGACGCGAGTTTCTGGCGCAGCAGCCACGCGCTGTCCCACTTGAGGTCGAGCTGGCGCGCCATCGACAGCGTCGAGATCGAGTCCTTCGACTGCGTGATGAGCCACATCGCCTGGAACCACTTGGTCAGCGGTATCAGCGTGTGCTCGAAGATCGTGCCTGCCTTCAGCGATGTCTGCAGGCGACAAGCGTGGCACTCGTGCAATCGGCGCTCACCGGTGACCGTGTGCTCAGCACAACCGCAGCGCGGACAAACGAAGCCCGACGGCCAGCGCCACGCCCGCACAGCCGCCTCGCATTGCTCTTCCGTGCCGAACTGCTGCATCAACTCACCGAGGCTCATCCCGTCCTGGAATTGGATCGGATTGCGCGCCATCGCTCATCTCCCGCCGCCGAATCGCAGCAGAACGATATCAACGACTTGTGGCGGACATCGGACGCGGCTGGGTAATCAGGAAAGCGTGTGTATGCCATCGTCGCTCACGATATTTTGAAAAGGATGAAAGCAACGATGGCACCTTAATTTAGCTTCGAGAAGCTCTCGGCGTGCATGCGAACCTCAGTTCGAGCCAGCGGAGAGTTCTACCATGCTAAGACCCTAGAACGCTTCCAGCAGGAGTGCCCTGAGGAACATCGGTGAAATTGATTTTCGCGTTAGTTAGAAGTCATATCACCTAAGGTTCCCAGCCGCTCTACGAGCGGACGGTGGAACACTTTCTTATTCGATGCTTTCATGCCCTGTACTCCACTGACTAAACTTACCAAACTTGACGGTTAGCCACTGTAGGACTATCGCGGTTAACCTTATGCTAGTTCCCAATCTGAGCCCCCCGCTGTCAAGCTGTATCCCGCCGCAGCGTGATATTGTGCGGGGCCAGTGTTGCCAAATTTCCTCAGCGCCGAAGCTGCGGCTGTGCCGACCCGGACACCAAACAGGGCAGCACGATGGAAGATACTATTTTCGGGACTTGGACAGCTGATCCCAGCAATCCGCTGGAGACCTATCCTGAACTTCTCCCAGATGTGAGGAGCATCGGGGCTCCGACTCAGAGAAAGTGATTCTACGACAGAGACTTGGACCTCGCAGTAGATGATCCCCGATGCCGACACTAGTGTATCCAGCCCGAGCATGATTTGGGAAGGTCAGGCGGCCGCAAACTTGTGGGCGCTTTCGACGGCGGCGCCATCACGTCCAACGGTGGCGTCGTTCTGCTCGCTGCGGCCGATCGGGTCACCGGGCTCGGCCGCCGCCTCGCGAGATGCTTCACCGATCTGTACGTTGCCGACGCCGTCCGCCATTCGGTCGCCGACCTGCTGCGCCAGCGCATTTTGGGCATCGCGCTCGGGCACGAGGACCTGATCGACCACGAAGCGCTATGTGACGATCCCGCGCTCGCGGCCGTGTTCGACAAGCCTGGCGGCAGGCTCGCCGGCAAGTCGACGCTCAATCGCATGGAGCATGCGGCCAAGATCGGCAGCGACCGGCACCACAAGCTCGACCACGACGCGGCGGCGATCGAGCGGCTCTTCGTCGACATCTTCCTCGATGCGCATGGGATGCCGCCCTCGCGCATCGTCATTGATCTCGATGCCACCGACGATCCCGTGTACGGCGAGCAGGAGGGCCGGCACTTCCACGGCTACTACGACTGCTACTGCTATCTGTCCCTCTACGTCTTCTGCAGTCCTCACCTGCTGGCGGCCAAGCTCAGATAGTCGCCCAACGAGGCCGCTCATGGTAGTGTCGCCGAGGTTACCCGCATCGTCGCCCAGATCCGCGTCCGCTGGCCTGCGACGGCAATCGTCATCCGCGCTGACTTTGGCTTCTGCCGCGACGACCTGATGACGTGGTGCGAGACTAACGACGTGCGGTATGTGCTGGGCTACGAGTGGAATGGCGGGTCATGGGGCATCAAGGTTTTGTCGGCAAAGCGGGCGCTATCCTCAGGAAGGGCCCTGCGACGGCGCGGAATATCGTTTTCAGCTGGTTCGACTATTGGCCAACCCGTCCGCTGCGAAACGCGGCGATGCTGAAGCTCCCAGTTTACTGTATCACCCAGCGCCAGGAACGGCGCCGGCGGCGGATCGTCGAGGGCCAGCTCGACACTCTTGGCTTCGGGTCGGTGGAGTTCGTCGAGGCTGTCCCCGAGACCGGCCTCAGTCTGGCTGAAATCGAAGCCATGGGCAGCTACGACGAGGCGGCCGCGCGATCGCATCATGGCCGGCCCCTCTCACCCGGAGAGGTTTCGTGCTCGCTGAAGCACGGCCGCTGCTACGAGCTGATCGCTAGTCGGGGCCAGGATGCCGCCTTGATCATCGAGGACGACGTGCTGTTCGTGCCCTCGCGTCTGGAAAAAGTGGACTTGGCCGGCCTGCCAACCGGATGGGATGTCGTCTATCTCAACTCATTCACAAACAACGGCCGACCGCGCCAGGCCCTGGCGGGCGCGTTGTATGATGATCGGGCGCATACGGGGTCGGCTGCCGCCTACCTGATCACCGGGGCCTGCGCCGCTCACCTCGCAACGCGCTACAAGCCGGTCATCCATGCCGGCGATGGATTTCTCAGCCGGGCGGGATTGCGGCAGTACATGTACTATCCCGATTGCGTGCTGAACGGCTCGGTCTGCCACTACTACCGGTCGACAAGCCAATATGTGCCACCTGTGTAGAGCCGGCCGAAGAGGAGCACCTGGCATGTCCGTGGTCTGGGGCGGCTACCTGACGACACGCGCCACGGCTGATTGTCTCGGCGTTCACGGCGAGTACCGCGCTGCCAAGAGGCAGCGCTGCGCCTCCGCGAGGGCGCCGCAACGCGGCGGGCCGCGCGGTCGTGGCCTTTGATTAGCCTTCCACTATTGCGCGGGTGAATGTGCTGCGCGGGATGCGCTTGGTGGTGATCTCGACTAAGATTTTTGGGTCGACATTGGCTCTCGGACTGGTGGCGATGTGGCGCGTCAGCGGAAGCACGAATGCAAGGCGTGCGTGCGTCATTGAGCACTTCCCGCAGATCGCGCGTCCCAGTGATGAAGCGGGTGAGAGGCTTATCGCTGTAAAGCGTGCGGTTGTTCGCGTCTGATCCGACTTTGCCGCTTGCGTGGTAGCCATATGGTAGCCGAAGGTCATTTCGTCGAGATGAGGCTAGAGAATTTGTCAGTCTAAGTATCTGATTTTATTGGTACCGCCTCCCCGGCTCGAACGGGGGACCTCTAGATCCACAATCTAGCGCTCTAACCAGCTGAGCTAAGGCGGCATTCCAATGCGCTGCGCCGGCAATCCACGGAGCCGGCACTATATTGCCCCCTAAATGCGGCAAGGAGGCGACCCGCGTCAAGCCTCAACATCGCCATCGCAACGCGAGCCCGCCAGCAGGCGGCCTTGCGCGACAACCGCCCGCAACGCCCGTCACCGGGCCATGCGCCGACGACCCGCCGCAAGCGGCCGGCGTTCGCCGCGGCAGGCCCAAGCAGAATGTCTAACGAGGACGCGTGGCCATGCAACTGGCCGGCTCAAAGCTCAGACAGCGGCACGCTTTTCCGCGAGGATGCGGCCGCGAATGGCGAACACGATCTCGCCGTGCTGGTTGCGCCCCTGGTTCTCGGTCTCGATCAGGCCACGATCCGGCCGCGACCGCCAGTCGCTCATCGCCTCGATCCGGCCACGGTATTCGATCGTATCGCCGGGATAAACGGGCTTCAGCCAACGCAGGTCCCGGAAACCCGGCGAAGGCCCGTACTCGGCTGGACGCAGCCCCTCCGCCCGCATGTCGCGCTCGATCGCTTGGCGAAAATGCACGTACTGCCGGATCCAGATCGCCGTCGTGTGCCAGCCCGAGGCAGAGAGTTTGCCAAACAGCGAGCGGGCCGCCGCCGCTTCGTCGAGATGAAACGGTTGGGGATCGAAGCGCCGGGCAAAATCCATGATCTCGTCACGGGCGAATGTGTGCTGGCCAAGCGAATAGGTGTCGCCGACGCGCCGATCGTCGAAATAGTTGCTCGTCCGGTCAGGCTCGCTGCCGGGTGTTTCCCATAGACTGACGAAACGCGGCGCAGCCCCGCTCGAGCCTGGGGGGCTCGCGGCCTCGTCAGCAGGCGCGCGCACACGCATCAGCTGGCTTGAATCCCAGCTCATCACCACCTCGCCCTTCTGGTTCAACATCTCGTGCTGCAGTCGCGCTAGCCCAACGCCGGGCCGCGACGCCAGCGCCCGCTTCTGCGGACACACGAAGCGCGCCGATAGTACGTCGCCAGGACGCACCGGCTTCATCCACTTCACCTCGGCGATACCAGGCGAGCCGAGCGACGTGCCATGGGCGAGGAAGTCGTCGGCGATCATTCGCATCAGCATGGCGCAGGAATGAAAGCCCGATGCGCAAAGCCCGCCCACCATGGATTTCCGGGCCGCCTCTTCGTCGAGATGGATCGGCTGGGGATCGAACGCCTGGGCGTAGGTGACGATGTCGTCTTTGGTCACCTCATAGCGCCCGAAAGCGACCTGGCGGCCGATCTCGATGTCCTCGAGATGGATCTTGTCGGCGGGTACAGCCATGTCGAGCATGAGCGGGCGTCTCCTCGAGCCGTGCGTTGCAGCCATTTTGGCGCCGGATAAGAGCACGCACGACCCGCCGCTTCAAGCTGGCGGGCCGCGTGCAATGGAGCATCCTGCCGGCTCCCAGGGCCCGCTCCCCCAGCCCTCGATCGCCGAGCCCGCCGGAAACTGTTCCGTCCTGCGACACGGTTTAACCGCCCATTAAGGCCCTTACGGCATTGTTGCCGCCATCGAGTTTGACCTGCGCGCACCGCAGGTCCGAGTGCCTGACTGGATCAAAAGGTACCATCACATGAACACCACGCTTAAGGCCGGTCTCTTTGTGGCTGTCAGTGCTGCGATCGGCTTCGCGGCTACGACAGCATCTGCTGCAGACCTCTACGGGTCGATCAAGGACGGCTATGCGCCGGCCTATCAGGCAGCTCCTTCCACCGCAGGCCCCTGCTACGCGCGCGGCGACATCGGCTACTCCTGGAGCGGTGATGCCAAGGGCACCTATGTCGGCAACGGCACGGATCCCAACGTCCGCGGCTCGGAAGTTGAAAGCGGCATGCTCACCGAGGTCGGCCTCGGTTGCGGCTCCGGCTCACGCGGCCTGCGCGCCGACGTCACCTTCGGCTTCCGGCCGGACCGCCAGTTCAAGGGCGATGTCGACATCTTCATTCCCGTCGTCGGCCCCATCGATCCGCCGATCAAGTCGACCATCGACACCTACACCTTGATGTTCAACGCCTACTACGATCTCGGCAGCTACCGCGGCTTCGTGCCCTACGTCGGCGCCGGCGTCGGCGTGGCCCTGCACGACATGGGATACGTCACCATCGACGATCCGTTGAGCCCGAACCCCCAGCATGGCGACACCAAGGTCGATCTCGCCTGGTCGCTGATGGCCGGCGTCGGCTACCAGCTCGCGCCCAACGCCATTCTCGATGTCGGCTATCGCTACATCAGCCTTGGCGATGCGCACTCCAGCCAGGGCGACACACTTCAGTTCATGAACCCGAAGCTGGTCGTCTCCGACATGGATGCCCACGAGTTCAAGGTCGGCCTGCGCTATCACTTCGGCAGTGCCTCGAGCTGCTGCAACTACACGGCAATGAAATAATCATCCGCCACCTCGATCGATGCGATCGACGAAATGGCCGGCTCCTTGGAGCCGGCCATTTTTGTCGATGGGCACCTGCGATGATGGCCGATACGATCTAGCGGCGCGGCAGCGGGGCCGAGCAGCGCGCTGCACGGCTCGGCATGGAGTTGGACGGATCAGGCGGCGATTTACGCGGCTCGCGCGCCGTCCTTCAGCAGCTTCCAGGTGATGGCGTCGGTCAACGCCTCGAAGCTCGCATCGACGATGTTCGAGGACACCCCGACCGTCGACCAACGCTCCCCACTCCCTTTGTCGCGGCTGTCGACCAGCACACGGGTGACGGCTTCCGTGCCGCCGTTGAGAATGCGAACCTTGTAGTCGACGAGCTCGACATCCTTGATGTGGCTCTGGTAGCGGCCGAGATCCTTGCGCAGCGCCGTGTCGAGGGCGTTGACCGGTCCGTTGCCTTCCGCGACCGACCACAGCGGCTCGGCCTCGCCGTCGATCATCACGCGCACCGAGGCTTCCGAGACAGTGACGAACTTGCCAATGGCGTTGTGTCGCTTCTCGACGATCACGCGGAAGCTGTCGACCTTGAAATAGTCCGGAACCTCGCCGAGCAGCCGACGGGCGAGCAGCTCGAAGGATGCATCGGCGCCTTCGTAGGCGTAGCCGAGGCTCTCGCGCACTTTGACCTCGTCGAGCAGGCGGCCGATACGGTCGTCGCTTTTCGGAATCGTGATACCGAGCCGTTCGAGCTCCGAGACAATGTTCGATTTTCCGGCCTGGTTCGAGACCAGCACGCGGCGCTGATTGCCGACGCTTTCAGGCGGCACATGCTCGTAGGTCTCGGGCTCTTTCAGGATGGCGGAAGCGTGGATGCCGGCCTTGGTCGCGAAAGCAGCTTCGCCGACATAGGGCGCCTGGCGCGCCGGTGCGCGATTGAGGATCTCGTCGAGCATCCGGCTGGCAGCGGTGAGGCGCGCAAGTTTTTCGCGGCTGACGCCAATCTCGAACCGTTCGGCGAATTCGGGCTTGAGCAGTAGCGTCGGAATGATCGAGGTGAGATTGGCGTTGCCGCAGCGCTCTCCGAGCCCGTTGAGCGTGCCCTGGATTTGCCGGCACCCGGCGCGAACGGCGGCGAGCGTGTTGGCGACCGCCTGCTCCGTGTCGTTATGTGTGTGAATGCCGAGATGGCTGCCGGGAACCACGCGACGCACTTGTGCCACGATGGCCTCGACCTCATGCGGCAGCGTGCCGCCGTTGGTGTCGCACAACACCACCCAGCGTGCGCCGGCTTCGTAGGCGGTTCGGGCAACGCCGAGCGCCTGCTCCGGATTGGCCTTGATGCCGTCGAAGAAGTGCTCGCAATCGATCATCGGCTCCTTGCCGGCAGCCTTGATCGCCTCGACGCTTTCCTTCACGCCGGCGACGTTGTCCTCGTTGCTGATGCCGAGTGCCACCCGCACATGATAGTCCCACGCCTTGGCGACCAGGCAGACGGCGCCGACAGGCGCTTGCACGACGGCCTGGAAGCCGGGGTCGTTGGCAGTGGATCGGCCCGCCCGCTTGGTCATGCCGAAGGCCGTGAACGTGGCCCGCTTGAACGCGGGAGGAGCGCCGAAGAACTCCGTGTCGGTGTCGTTGGCGCCGGGATAGCCGCCTTCGATGTAGTCGATGCCGAGATCATCGAGCACGCCGGCGATGCGCCGCTTGTCGGCCGCCGAGAAATCGACGCCCGTCGTCTGGGCGCCGTCGCGCAGCGTCGTATCGAAGAGGTAGAGGCGTTCACGCTTGGTCATGTCTCACCAATAGCCTTGCATCTTGAAGAAGAGGGCCGTGGCGACGGCCAGCACCAGGAGCTTGATGATGATGTAGCGCAGCCAATGGCGCGGAAAGGGTGTCTCGGGGGGCTTCATGTAGGGGCTCCTTTCTCACCCGTCACGGCTTCTCCTCCGCGCTAGCTTTGGCGGGGTCGGCGAGTGTCTTACTCATCGTCGTGTTGGCGAGCCACACGTCGCCGCGCGGAATGTTATTGCGCCGCTCGGGCTGATAGCCCCGCCGTTCGAACATGTCATAGGCGGTGTCGCTGACGTTAGCCGTGACCTTGGTAGCACCTCGTGCGCTAGCCAGCCGTTCCAGCGCATCGAGCAAGGCCGAGCCGACGCCTTCGCCGGCCGCATAGGGGTGCACGAAGAGCATATCGATCTCGACGTTGTCCTTGAGGCTGGCGAACCCCAGCAACTCCCCGTCGCGCTCGACGACCAGCGTCAGATTGGCGCCGAGGCGGCGGGCGAAGGCCGCCGCATCCGCCGCGCCCGCGATCCAAGCGAGCCGCTGGTCCTCGTCGTAGTCCTCGGCTGTCAACTCCTCGATCGACTGGGCGAAGAGATCCTGCAGCCGCGCGGTATCGGCTGGCAGGAACGGCCGCAGCGGATAGCTGGAAGTCACCGCTTTACCTCCCAGGTCGTTTCGATCTCGCCGGTTGCCTTGTTCTTGGAATCCTTGAGTTGGATGCCCATGGCGGCCAACTCGTCTCGAATGCGGTCGCTCTCGGCCCAGTTCTTGGCCTTGCGGGCTTCGAGGCGGGCGGCGATGAGGGCTTCGACGCGCGCTTCTAGTCCCTCGTCGAGATCCTGTGCCAGCAGTTCTACGCTAGGAGCGGTTTCATATAGACCCAATAGTTCGAGCGAGCTGCGCAATATACTAGCAGCTTTCACCAAAGCTGGGCCGGATGTTGCTCGGCCGATGTCTCGGGCAAGTTGATGCAGGATGCCAACTGCTGAGGGCGAATTCAGGTCATCCATCAGCGCGTCGATGATTTCCGGAGCTGGCGCAGTATTTCCGGGGGCTTCGTGACAGAGCTTGTTCCAGTCATGAAGAGTTGACCGCGCTTGGAAGAGGCGATCGGAAGTCCAGTCGATTGGCTGACGGTAGTGGGTCATGAGCATGGCAAGTCGCAATACGCGTCCGTGCCAACGCTGACTGCCAAATTTCTTGCTCTCCAGCAGCTCGTTGATGGTGATGAAGTTGCCGAGCGATTTCGACATCTTCTCGCCTTCCACTTGCAGGAAGCCGTTGTGCATCCAAACTTGCGCCATCTTGTCGGTGCCGTGCGCGCAACGTGACTGCGCGACCTCGTTCTCGTGGTGTGGAAAGACTAGATCGATGCCGCCGCCATGGATGTCGAACACGTCGCCCAGATGCTTGGCCGACATCGCCGAGCACTCGATATGCCACCCGGGCCGACCGCGTCCCCACGGGCTTTCCCATCCCGGTTGCTGCGCGCTCGACGGCTTCCACAGCACGCTGTCGGCAGGATTGCGCTTGTAGGGCGCCACCTCGACGCGCGCGCCGGCGATCATCTCCTCGAGCGACCGGCCCGAGAGCTCGCCGTAGCTCGGCACTGCGGTCGTATCGAGCAGCACATGCCCTTCCGCCGCATAGGCGCACCCCTTGGCGATCAGCACCTCGATCATCGCCACCATGTCGGGAATATGCGACGTGCAGGTCGGTTCCACCGTAGGCGGCAGCACACCGAGCGCCGCGATGTCCTTGTGGAATTGTCCGGTGGTGCGCGAGGTGACTTCGGCGATGGCCTCGTTCAGCGGCCGGCCCGGATATTCTTCGGCGGCACGTGCGTTGATCTTGTCGTCCACGTCCGTGATGTTGCGCGCATAGGTGACATGCTCGGCCCCATAAATGTGCCTGAGCAGCCGGAAGAGCACGTCGAACACGATGATCGGCCGCGCGTTGCCAATGTGGGCATAGTCATAAACCGTCGGCCCGCAGACGTACATGCGCACGTTCTTCGGGTCGATCGGCGTGAACACCTCTTTCTGGCGAGTGAGAGTATTGTAGAGAACCAGCGCCATATCTCACCTCTGTCCGCAGCCTGCGGTCCCGTTCGGAACCCGGATGCCATCGATCCCAGTGCGCAGCTAACGCCAAACGCCTTGGCCCGCGTCCGGCCTCATAACGGCTGCCAGCGCGTTTCTCTGTCCGGCCTTGGAGGCAAAGAAGCGCACCGCGCGCCAGCGTCGAGCTAGCCCGTTTCAATAATGCCGCAACACGTGTTTACGGCCGGTTTCCACTCGTTCCGCTTCATGGCCCCGCTTATGCGCCCGAGAGCGTCAAGCGGTCAAGCGGCCTGCCGCGCTCGGCCCGTAGTCGTCACACGAAGCGCAGTTCCACCCGTCCCAACGGCCCGAAATCGCCGATGGCGTGGGCGTTTGGCCCAATCGGCACGACGCCCGTGCACGTCCCCGTGGAGACCAGCTGGCCGACCTTCAGGCCCACGCCTGAGGCCCATAACTTGGCGGCCACCCACTCGAGCACGTTGGCCGGGTCGCCGAGCGCTTCCGCCCCCGTGCCTTCACCCTTCAGCACGCCGTCGACATGCAGACGCACCTGATGGCGGGCCAGATCCAGCCCCTGCCAATCGCCCACAGGTTCGCCCGTCACCAGTCCGCCGTTAAGGCCGCAATCGGCAGTCGCCAGCGCCACGCAGTCGTAGGGGATGCGGTCCAGTCGTGGATTTATGATCTCGAACACCGGCACGATGGCATCGACCGCATCCAGCAACTCACGCCGGCTTGGCGCCTGCCCGCCCACCGCCACGTCGCGCCCGAGCCGGTAGGCGAATTCGGTCTCGATCGTCCGCGCCGGATAGCGTGACGCCGCAATGCGTGCGCCGCTCGCGTGCACATCCTCGGCCAGTATGGCGCCGTACATCGGCTCCTTCAGTCCGAATTTCTCCATGATCGCAGGCGAGGTCGCACCGATCTTCCAGCCGGCAACCGGTAGACCCAGCAACGACAGCGTCCGATGCTGCACCTTGTAGCCATCGTCCGCATCGGCCGGCACCACGTCGCCATCCAACTGCTCCACGGCGACCTTGGTGCCCGAGCGCCGCGCCTCGATCAGAAGGCGCGCTGCCTTGTCGACGTTCAGTGACATCAGTTCATTTCCCTGTGACGACGCCGCAGCATCGACGTGTGGTCCAAAGACCTATCCACATCTGCCGTCTGGCGCTCAGTTGACCCGAAAACCGCTCATGACCATGATGCCGCCAAAGAGTAGAGTTCTAGCTCGATCCCCGAAACCCGCGTGGTGATTTGGGAGAAACGAGGTCCAGTTTGGCACGTGCACTTGCAGGCTTCCGGTGGCCGGGCGTCATAGCCGCGGCGCTTGTTGTCGTTTTCGGAGCCATGGCGAACGAGCCGGCGTTTGCCCAGTCGAGCTGGTGGCCGTGGGCGAGCGAGCCCGCGCCGAGCCGGCGTCCGCCGCCCGTCCGTCGCGAGGAGCCGCCCGACTGGCGCACCGAGCGTGCCCCGAACACAGTCTCCCCCGGCGCCCGCAGCAACGTCTGCCTGCAGCTCGAGCAGCGCCTCGTCGACGAGCAGCGCCGTGGCAGCTCGCCACGAGACGACCTCCCCCAGATCGAGGGGCAACTCCGGCAGGCCGAACGGACTCTCCGTTCGAGCGAGCGCGCTCTCGACCGCGCCGACTGCTACGACCAGTTCCTGTTCTCGCGGACACTTCGCCGTAGCCGCCAGTGCATCGAGCTCGCCAACAACGTCGAAAGCAGCCGCCGCGCGGCCGCCGAGCTGGATGCGCAGCGTCGCCAGATCTTGGGCAGTGGCGCCCGCGAGCGCTCCCTCCAGGACGACCTGATCCGCGAACTCGCGCGCAACAATTGCGGCCAGCAGTATGCCCGCGAGGCAGCCCGCCGCTCCAACAGCAACAATCCGTTTTCCTCGCTCTGGCAGGACGAGGACACCGGTCCAACCGGGCGCGGCAACGACTTCCGCAGCCTGCCGTTCGCCACCTACCGCACAGTTTGCGTGCGCTTGTGCGACGGCTACTTCTTCCCGATCAGCTTCTCCACGCTCGAAAGCCATTTCAACCGCGATCTCGAGGCCTGCCAATCGAAGTGCGCAGCCCCCGTCGACCTCTATTACTACCAGAACCCCGGCGGCACCCTCGATCAGGCCGCCTCCGTCACCTCTCGCCAGCCCTACAAGAGCTTGCGGTCGGCGTTCCGCTACCGCAAAGAGTACGTTCAGGGCTGCTCCTGCAAAGTGACGGAATATACCCCGTCCCCGGCCGACAAGGGCGAGCGACGGACCGATACCGGTCCACAATCTCCCACCCGTCAGGCGCAACGGCCGGCCCCCTGATCGGCGACGGCGTGGCGCACGCAGACTTCGCAACGACGTGGGCTGATGGATGGCTGACTCGCGGCCGATCTGCAACTTGGACAATGCCGGAAATTTAGGTTACACTTCAAGCATCAGTAAGTTCTGCGTGAGCGCAACCTATGGCCGGCGGGGAGTTCGAAAAAGCGACGCGTCTGCCTTTGCGCCTGCGCAAAGCGGACCCTGACTGCTGGTCCGACGTCCGCGACCTGCACGCCACATCGCTGCGCCGTGTCAGTGGCCCAGCCCTCGACATCGAGCAGATCGAGGCCTTCCTCACCCAGATTTATTCCCCCGATTATACCAGCGCGCTGCAATCCCAGTCCCTGCACACGGCCTGGTTCGAGCGTCAACTCGTGGCGACCGCCGGTTGGATACCCGCCGACGATGCGGGCCTCAGCGCCCGGATTACGGCGGTCTTCGTGTCGCCGCTCTATCTGCGCATGGGCGTCGGACGGCACATCGTAACTGCCGTCGAAGCCGAGGCCGCCGCCGCTGGCTTCCAGGCCTTCTCAGCCCGGGTCCTGCCGCCGGCATTGCCGTTTTTCGAGGCGCTGGGCTATACGCGCTCCTCCCTGGGCGTGTTCTCTGTCGGCACCGAGAACGGCGTCCCCGTCGTGTTCATGCGCAAGGACCGCCAGATTGCTGCCGTGCCCGCCGGCCGGACGGCGGAACGCGCGCGTTAGCCAGCCTGGCAACCGTGCGCCCGCCCTCAGGCAGCGTGCCCCGCGAGCCGTGCGGCGACCTTGCCGCGCCCAATCAACGGCAGCAGCACCTTGAGCTCCGGTCCGGCCTCCCGCCCCGTCAGCGCGAGCCGCAGCGGGTGGAAGAGCTTGCGCCCCTTCGCACCCGTCGCTTTGCTTGCCGCCGCCGTCCAGGTTCCGAATGTCGTCTGGTCCCATGGCTCGCGCGGCAGCACCTTCAAAGCTTCCGCCAGCATATCACCGCTTTCGATCACGGGGACAATTGGCCCGACCACGATCTCCCACCACTGGCCAGCTTCGGCCAGCGTCGTGATGTTGCCTTTGATTGCGTCCCAGAAGGCCTCTCCGCCACCGATACCGAGCCTTTCCAGTCGCTCTTGCACGGTGCTGTAGGCCGTCCCCGTCAGCAACCGACCGTTCAGCGCCCGCAACTCCGCCACATCGAAACGCCCGGGCGATCGCGACACCCGCTCGAGATCGCAGTGTTGCGCCAGCGTTGCGAGATCCGGGTAGACGGCGATCGCTTCGGGCGTGCCGAGCAGGGCAGCGTGGCAAGCCACCGCCATCGGTTCGATGCCCTCCTCCCTGAGGCTCGCGATCGACAACGCACCGAGCCGCTTGGAGAGCGCCTGCCCGTCCGCCGCGATCAGCAGGCTGTGGTGGGCAAAGCGCGGCGGCACTGCGCCGAGCGCCTGGAACAGGTCGATCTGGACGCCTGTATTGGTGACATGGTCCTCGCCCCGGATCACATGGGTGATGCCGAAGTCGATGTCGTCCACGACGCTGGTGAAGGTGTAGAGCGGTGTGCCGTCCTGGCGAATCAGCACGGGATCGGAGAGCGAGCCGATGTCGACCGACTGATCCTGGCGGATCAGGTCCACCCAGTCGATCAGAGTCGGAATCGGCTTGTCACCGCTTTCCGAGCCGCTGTTGGCCAGCCGGAATCGCCAGTGCGGCCGCCGTCCCTCTGCTTCGAGCGTCAGCCGCTCCGCTTGTGTCAGCCGTAGCCCCGTCCGGTCGTAGATCGGCGGCAGGCCGCGGGCGCGTTGCCGGGCGCGGCGGCGGTCGAGTTCCTCTTCGCTTTCATAGCAAGCATAGAGCCGCCCGGCTGCCTTCAGCACCTCGGCGACGGCGTCATAGCGCGCCATCCGTGCCGACTGGCGAAGCTCCTCCGCCCACGTCAGGCCGAGCCACGTGAGGTCCTCGCGGATGGCATCGGCAAAGGCGTCGGTCGAGCGCTCGAGGTCGGTATCATCGAGCCTCAGCAGGAATTTTCCCCCCTGCCGCGCCGCAAACAGCCAGTTCAACAGGGCCGTTCGGATGTTGCCGATGTGCAGCCGGCCGGTTGGGCTCGGGGCAAAGCGAACGGTAACGGTCATGGCTGGCCTCTGGGCGGCTTCATCGGGCGCCAAACTACACGCGCAAACCGGTGTGGCAACCATTGCCATCCCATGTGCCCGCAAACCCGTTTCGTCATGCCGGTCGATCTGTCGGCACAGGGGCCGTTCAGGCAGCCCTTGCGCCGAGTCCCAGGGCGTCCGCGAGTGCGGCCGTCAGCGCCTCCACTTCGAATTGGCTCGCCGTCGCAAAGGTTTCCGATCGGCCGTCGCGCAGCAGCACTGTCACGCGATGCAGGACGACCTTGCTCGACGCCTTGAGGTCGAGCAGCACCGTGAACCCGATCCCGCCGAACAGCAACGCCCCGGCCAGGAAATGAATGCCGATCAAGGACATCGAGACTGCCAGAGCCAACATGGCGCTGACGAGCATGAAGCCGCCGACTGCCAGCAGGTGGCCTTCGCTGTTGCTCTCCGCCACAGCCGTCGTGTGCCAATCGGCAATGTCGGCAAGTGCCACGGCACGCTCGCCGATCACCAGCATGGCGTCGTTGTCCGGCCCATCCGGTGCTATGGTCCAGCAGGGCGGAGCCTTCGAGTTGTCGAAGAACGGCATGGCGTGTGGTCCCAGGCGCACGTTCCCAACCTTGCCACGCCAACACTTTCCAACTGCCTAACTGGTCTACGGGCACGGTGCCATCTCAGGAGTGATCTCCACCATCCGCCCGCGGCATCACCTGCGCCGGCGCCGTGCTACTGCCAGCGCGGCCGGCGCCGATCGGCTGGCTCGGGTCCTCGCGGAAGCGGTTGGTGATCGGGTAGCGCCGGTCGCGGCCGAAGCTGCGTGCGGAAATCTTCACGCCGGGCGCGGCCTGCCGCCGCTTGTACTCGGCGATGTAGAGTAGCCGCTCGATGCGCTTCACCGTCTCGGCCCGATGCCCTCGCGCCACGATCTCGGCCAGCGGCATCTCGTTCTCGACCAGGCAGAACAAGATGTCGTCGAGCACCTCGTAGGGTGGCAGCGAATCCTGGTCCGTCTGGTTCTCGCGCAACTCCGCCGAAGGCGCCTTGGTCAGAATGTTCTCCGGGATCACAATGCCGTCAGGCCCCTTTCCTCCGCGCGGCGTGTGCATGTTGCGCCAACGGCAAAGCCGGTACACCTCCATTTTGTAGAGGTCCTTGATCGGGTTGAAGCCGCCGTTCATGTCGCCGTAGATGGTGGCGTAGCCGACCGACATCTCGCTCTTGTTGCCGGTCGTGACCAGCATCGAGCCGAACTTGTTGGAGATCGCCATCAGCGTCGTCCCACGGATGCGGCTCTGCACGTTCTCCTCGGTCGTGTCGGCTGGCCTGCCCGCGAACAGTGGCCGCATCATCTCGTAGATGCCGTCGACCGCCGGCGCGATTGCGACCGTATCGTAGCGCAGCCCCAGCGCCTTGGCGCAGGCCGCCGCATCCGCGAGGCTCTCGCTCGACGTGAAGCGGTAGGGCAGCATCACCGCGTGCACCCGCTCCGGCCCGAGCGCATCGGCCGCGATCGCCGCGCACAATGCCGAATCGACGCCGCCCGAGAGGCCAAGCACGACGCCGGGAAAGCCGTTCTTGTCGACATAGTCCCTGAGACACAGCACCGTCGCGTGATAAGCCGCCGCATCGTCCTCCTCGACCACCGCGCGCATGCCGATGCGGCAGCGCCACGCCGACTCGCGGCCGTCATCTGCGCCAGCTTCAGGCCGGTAGCGCTCCCATTCGGTGACGACGATCGCCTCTTCCCATGCCGGCAGTTGCACCGCCAGGCTGCAATCGTCGTTGAGCACGAACGATGCGCCGTCGAAGATTAGCTCATCCTGTCCGCCGACCTGGTTGACGTAGGCGAGTGGCAGTCCGCTCTCTGCGATGCGGGCCGCTGCCACATTGAAGCGCACGTCCATCTTGCGCCAGTCGAACGGCGAGCCGTTGGGCACCAGCAACAACTCGGCGCCGCATTCCGACAGGCATTCGACCACTTCGTCCTTCCAGATGTCCTCGCAGATGGGAACTCCGAGGCGTACGCCGCGAAACGGGATCGGGCCGGGAAGGGGGCCCACGTCGAACACGCGCTTTTCATCGAACGGACCGTAGTTCGGTAGATCCACCTTGTAACGCACGGCGGCCACCTTGCCCTCGTCGATCAGCGCCACCGCATTGTAGACCTTGTCGCCATCGGGCCAGACCGTGCCGACGAGTACTGCAGGCCCCGCGCCCAGTCGCGGCGCCAAATCCTCGATCGCCGCCCGGCAGGCCGCCGCGAAGGCCGGCTTGCGCACCAGATCCTCCGGTGGATAGCCGCAGATGAAGAGCTCCGGAAACACGACGAGATCGGCGCCCTTGGCGGCGGCTTCTGCTCTCGCCGTCTCCAGCCGCCCCGCATTGCCGGCGATATCGCCCACCACCGGGTTCAACTGGGCAAGCACGATCCGCAGGCTATCGGTCATGTCGGTCTCTCGGCGGTTGGCGAGGGGAGGGGGGCTGCCCCCTCTTAAAGCATTTTTCGTCTGGAAAACATGGGTCCCCAAGCATCGGCGTCCTCCTCTCTTAGGTGATGCCGGCTGGTGCGCGAGCCGATGCGCCATCCCGATGTCCCGCCGAAGTCAGGCCGTCGGCCGGCCGCCAAGTCTCCGATGAGAGCCCTTGTGGCTTTGCCAAGTCCCATGCCCCCCGCGGCAAGCGAACCGCAGGGTTGGAGCATAACGTGGGGCGCGGAGCGGCAAGGCCTCGCTCTTTGCAATGGATTGGATGCGGCCTTCGCCGCTCCGCTGCGCATGACGGGGGTGGTCCCCCATTTCGGACGGCCGGACGTCGCGGGCCTGTCGCGCATCCGTTTTGAACGCCAGGCCTTCGCGGTTCATCGGCGTCGGACGACCCGCCACCGTTACCGCTGCGACATCCTTCGGCGGTGGCTGAGTACCGCCACGCCTATCCGATGCGCGCCCGCCTCCCGGTGGCTCCCAGCTCGAGTCTCAGGGCCCCACGCTGCAAGACGGACGCCCGCACTATGCCGCGTGTTGTCCCGACGGGGATAACTTTCGCCCGGCCGCCGCCTCGCCTGCGCGCTGGCCAGGCTCGCATAGCCCTCGGGGCGAGGGCCCAGACATGGGCCAACTCTAAACGATGCACCGGCTCAGCCAACTTACTGGCCCGGAACCATGCGCGCCGTCGCGGGTGCGATCGCATTGGACTTGGTGATCTCGACCCGGAAACGCGGCGACGGGCTGCCGGGCCAATTGAACTGGCACACATTCCCCGACCCACACGTGAAATCCTTCCCTTCCGGCACGGAAAACGAGACGCCGTAATCGCCGATCCGCTCCACGAACGCAGCGTGCATGCCGATGCCGTTGCACAGCTTGAGGCCCTCATGCAGCGCGATCGGCTCGCTGAACGCGATACTCATGGGCTGGCACTTGCCGCCACCGCCATCTGCCGGCGCCTTGGCGAGCGTAGCGCCATCCGTCCGCACGCCCGACCGCCAGGCCTTGTCCTCGTGGCGCGAAACGATGCTGCTAAAGAGCTGACATTGCCCCATCACCGGGATCTTGCGTCCGTGCTGGTAGGCGATGCAGCTTGCTTCCGCACCGCAGGCTTTGGCGCAGGCGTCGGGATTTGCAGCCCGGAAGGCAGGTTTCAGCGCATCGCCCTCGATCCGGACGTTGTCGGCTCGCTCGAAGGCGACGTCGCCACCGGGCTCGCCGCGGGGCTGCACCGGTGGCAGTGCGCCCTGCCGGCTCGGCTTGATGAAAGCACTCGCTCCCGGCGCTCCCGATCGCAGACGCTGCACGTGGGAATAGACGTTGCACGCCGATTGCCGCCCGGCGTTGGCCAGATATTCGCCAGCAACGCAGTTGGGCGTGTTGCGGCAGACGTTGATGCAGCCCGCGATGCTGTCGGCGCTGGCAAACTTGATCTTGCTGCCGGAGAGGCCGGCGTTGGTGTAGATCTCGAACCCCCGTTCCGAGCGGGTGGGCTTGAGATCGAGATCGCTGCCACCCGGCGCAGGCGAAGCCTCCAGCGCCTCGATCTCGGCCCTGAGTGTCTTGGCTTGCTGCGAGGCTTGCGTCATCTCGAGCATGATCGCCATCGACTGACGCACCAGCCGCTGGCGCTCGGCTGGGTCTTTCGCCTGCCCCTCGACGCGCCGTGCCTCCAGCAGCTTGCGCTGCAGATCCCGGGCCTTATCGCTGGCGACCGCCAGCCGCGCCTTCTTCTCAGCCACCTCGATGATGCGCTCGCGGTCCAGCGTTTCGCCGCCGCCTGCCGCCGGAGCCCGCCCGGGCGTGGCCGCCGCCAGTCGCTTGGCCTCGGCATCTTCCAGCGCCTTGAGCCGCGCCTTCAGCGCCTCGACATCGTCGCGTTTGCCGGCCGGCGCCACCACCGTCGATCCCGTCCGCGGCGCCCCCGGCACGAAGTAGAAATCCCCCGTCAGCGCCGAGTGATCCCACGGCACTTGCTGCCCGCCGGTGGCTTTGATGACAGCCTTGCGCACCTCGATCATAGTGGTGTTGATGTTGCGTCCGCTGGCGGAGATGTTCCCCAGTAGGGCTGCCGTGAACGGCGAGTTGCGGCCCTTGCCGTCGAGCGCCACGTTGCCGGGCTGCGTCGAATAGGCGATGAAGGTGCCAACGCCCGTCGAGGCGGCGGCCAGGCCCTGCCCGATTGCCGTCGAGCGCGTCCCCATCGACCGCGCCAGATTGCGCGTCAGGGGATTGTCCCGGCACGCATCCAGCATGACGATCGTCGTCTTGCTCTCCCGGTCGATTTCCATTTGCCGCAGGATGAATTCCAGGCTCACCGCTTCGAAGGCGAGGTCGCGCTCGCGCGCCAGGCGCGCTTCCGTTGGCACCAGATAGTTCTGGCTGCCCACCTGCAGTCCATGCCCGGCATAAAAAAACAGCGCCACGTCGGCACCCGACAGCTTGTCCGCAAAGGCTCTGAGCGCGCCGTCCATTTGCGC
Source organism: uncultured Alphaproteobacteria bacterium (assembly GCA_963761475.1). Lineage (GTDB taxonomy): Bacteria > Pseudomonadota > Alphaproteobacteria > Rhizobiales > Hyphomicrobiaceae. The sequence goes on along the minus strand of CAVXGT010000034.1, from coordinate 45,093 downwards.
TTTGGTCGCATCGAGCGCGACGATCACCTCGAACCCCGTTCCCTCCAGCGCCCGCGCCATGTCATGGGCATCGTTTCGCGGGTTCGCGAGTGCGGCCGTGTTCTTGTAGGCGCTATTGCCGATCACGAGCGCGACGCGTTTTTCCTGCCCGTTGCCCTGTGCCCATGCCCGCCCCGCCCCGTTCCCGAAGGACATGACGGCGACGACCATCAGCAACGCCAAGCACCAGCGCACCCCGAAGTCACCCCAGGCCATCCCGCCGAACTCCCCATCAAACTGCTTGCCGGTCGCAACAATAGCCGGCATTGGCGCAATGTTATGGCGGCCGGCTGACGCAGTTCCGCGCCATCGGCCTAAACACAGACGATATCAGCAGGGTGGTGGGCGGTGAGAGGGTCGAACTCCCGACATCCTCGGTGTAAACGAGGCGCTCTACCACTGAGCTAACCGCCCTTTATCATGGCCATTTAGGCCCGACGGGCGCCCCTGTAAAGCACCCGATTGCGCCGCAGCACTGTGTCGGGCGCGGCGCGCCCCTCGCCAAGCCTCGCTCAAGCCGAGCACTTGTCCATTGCCGCTACCGTAACCAAGTCACAGAGCGAGCCACCAAACCGGCCTACGTTGACCACTAGATGATACTGAGCAACCGGAGGTTAAATCATGACGGACAATGCAAAAAGCATTCAGCACCTGCAGGCGGCGCTCGGTATGGAGCTCGCCGCCGTCAATCAATACATGCTGCATGCCCACGTCCTCGAGGACTGGGGCCTTGATCGGCTGGCGACGAAGATGCGCGCCGAAATGCAGGAGGAGTTGGGCCACGCCCAGGACTACATCCGCCGCATCATGTTCCTGAAGGGCGATCCGGTGTTGAAGCCCGCCAAGGTACCGCAGCGCGCCCAAACCCTGAGCGACATGTTCAAGGCCGATCTCGCCGACGAGGAAGAGGCCATCCGCTTCTACACGCGCGCGGCCCAGGACGCGGCCGCATCCGGCGATATCGGCTCCCGCGTCATCTTCGAGCGCATCGTTCTGGATGAAGAGGGCCACAAGGCATGGCTGGAGCTGCAACTCGATCTTCTCAAGCGCATCGGTGAGCCCGCCTACATCGCCAAGCACATGCCGCTGGCCGACGGCGGCGAGGCCTGAGGCCCAGACGCGTCACGGCCGCCATGTGGGGCTAGGCCAAAAGCCGCCGAACCTCCGCCTGCAACAGAGGCACCACATCGGCCTCGAACCACGGGTTGGACTTCACCCACGCGTTGTTGCGCCAGGAGGGATGCGGTAGCGCCATCAGCCGTCTTTCGCCGCGCGGCGCTGCTGCGGCTCCTGGCGCAACCGCCATCCGTTGCACCGTGGCCGCCACGCCGCCGGCTCGCTGATCTTTCTCCAGATGCCAGCCGTGCGCGTAGTGCCCGACCAGCAGGATCAACTCGAGCTGCGGCAGTTGGTCGAACAGCCGCTGCCGCCACAGCGGCGCGCACTCCCGACGCGGCGGCAGGTCACCGCCCTTGGCATCGAGACCTGGAAAGCAGAAGCCCATCGGAATGATGGCGACTCTAGAAGCATCGTAGAACTCGGCCTCCGTCACCCCCATCCAGCGGCGCAGCCGGTCGCCCGATGGATCCGTGAACGGCACGCCGGACTGGTGCACGCGCGTGCCCGGCGCCTGGCCTGCGATGGCCAATCGCGCGCTTGCAGAAACACGCAGCACCGGTCGCGGCTCGTGTGGCAATACCCGCCCGAGCGGAGCTTCGATACAACGCCGGCAGGCCCGGATGTCCGCGACTATGCGGTCGAGCGCCGCCCGGTCTGCACCGCCAGCCGGGCTCACAAGTCCAGCACCAGCCCGTCTTCCGCCAGCACGACGCCGCTGCCCGCCGCTTCTGTCCGCCGTGCCAGCATGCTCTCGTTCATGTGCGTCAGCATCACCGTTTTGGCGCCGATCCGCCCGAGGTGCTTCTGAATGGTTTCCCAGCTCATGTGGTACCGCACTGGCCCGTCCCACGCGTAGCACTCCATGATGTAGAGATCGGCGGCCTGACCGCAGGCCACCAACGGCTCCACCCACTCCGTGTCGCCTGTGAAGGCCAGCGTGCGTCCGCCGGCCTCGAGCCGCAGCGCGTGCGACGGCGCGCCCGAGGGGTGGCTGACGAGATAAGCCGTCACCCGCCCAGCAGGCCCGAGATCTGTCGTCTCGCCGGCCTGCATCTCCACGAACGTCGTCGGGTATCGCGGCGCGATCTTGGTCGAGCCTGGAAACAGCGCCTCGGCGGCGGCGACGATCCGCGCCTCGAGCCCCGCGGGGCCCGCGACCGTCAGCGGCTGGGTCCGCTTGGCCACGTGCTGGGCGTGCAGCATCCACCACACCAGCCCGGCAAAATGATCGCCATGCAGGTGCGAGATCACGATTGTCCCGATGTCGTTGGCCCGAAGTCCGAGGCGCGCCATGCCGATCAGCGCACTGGCGCCGCAATCGATCAGCAACCGGTGGCCCTGCGTTTCGACGTGATAACAGGTTTGCAGCCGGCCCCCCGAGCCAAACGCATCCCCGCAACCGACCACCGTGAGCCTCATGGCTGGTGCTCCCTTGGCATGGTGCGCGCCGGGCTCCGGCCGCGACAGCCCATCGATTGTCGCGCCGTCCGCCGTCAGGCCTTGGCGCTCGGCCGGGCCGAAACCGCCGCATACCAGCGTTTGACGTTGGTGAGGGTGTCGGGCACCGCCAGGCGCGCCGGCTTCATGAAGTCGATGGCCACCATCGCCGTGATGTCGGCAACGCTGTAGGCGTCGCCCGCCACGAACGCGTTTCCGACGAGCTCCCGGTCGAGCATGGCCAGCGCCTCCAGCGCTTTTTGCTTGTTGGCCTCGCCCCAGTCCTTCACCTGCGGCACTTCCAGGTTTGCCATCGCCGGATGCAGGTGCCGGAAGGCCTGCGTAACGTGGGAGAACAGCCCGAGCTCAATCCGCCTGTTCCACATCTCGATGTTGGCCTTGCCGATCGCCGAGTGCCCGAACAGGGCCGGCTCGGCCTTCGTCTCCTCGAAATACCGGCAAATGGCGATGGTTTCCGAGATCGCCGTACCGTCGTCCAGGATCAGGATCGGCACCCGCTGAGTGGGGTTCAGTTTAGTCATCTCCGGCGTCTTCAAACCGCCCTTCATGAGATCGATCTCCTCGAACGGCACGGTGATGCCCTTCTCGGCGAGGAAAATGCGCACGCGGCGCGGGTTTGGCGCCTGGCGGGTCTCGATGATCTTCATGGAGGTTGCTCCCTGGGTGGGGCCGTCCGCTCTGCTGGCGGGCTGCCTGCTCGCCGGAACGGTAGAGAAACGCGCTTGCTGGTGCAAGTTGCTCGCCGCCCCGCAACCTCGAGCCACGCGCCGTTCCCGACGACGATTTGCCCGCGGCACTTGCGCCCCCGCGCCCACGTTAGGCCCGCCACAGCCGGCCATGCCGGCCTCCAACGCTGGACCATGCCCGATTTCAAGCCCCCGAGAACAATGGGGGGTAACCAGAAATTAGCGGATTTGCAGCAGGTTAACCAGCGGGACGGGAAGCATCGTCGAATCTGCGCGGGCGGCTTGGGGGCCGGATCGAAGCACGATGCCCGGAGCTGTTGGGATCTGCGCGAGTGAAACCTGCCTCCTCCATAAGCGGCTCCACGCCGCAGGGTGGAACCCGCCATCAGGCGGTGCGTGCAGCGCATTCGCCGAAGCAACTGCGCGAGATGCGGGAGCAACTCGTCCAGGGCAGCGACATCAAGCCGGAGTTCCGTTACGACCTCCTCGCCATGTTCGTGCGCAACGAGCTTGGCGCCATCGCCACCATTCAGCTCCTCGCTGTCATCTTCGCCCTGGCCTCCATGTTCTGGGCGCCGATCCGCGAGGCCATCGCCTGGCTTCTGCTTGTCATTTTCGCCAAGGTGGCCTTGCTCGAGCTGTGCCGGCGCTTTCTCGCCGTGGCCAGGGACGAGGTCGACATCAAGCTGTGGACCCGCCGCCTGGTGTTGGCCGAGCTCATCGGCGGCATGGTGTGGGCAGGCTTCGCGCTCGTCGGCCAGGGTACCACCGACCAGGCCAGCCACGTCTTCATCTTCGCCTCACTGATCGTCGTTCTGGCGATCCGCATGACATTCGCCTCGACCGTGATGCCGATCCTCTACGTCGGCACCATCCCGATGACGCTGGCCGTCGTTGCCCGCCTCGTCCTCCTGGGCCACCCCTTCTACTGGGCCATGGCGTCGATGGCGGTGGGCGTGCATGTCTATTTCGTCTTTCTGGCCAAGGGGCTCAATTCCACCGCTCTCGCCATGCTGGAGTTCCGCGCCGAGAAGGATGCCCTGATCGGCGAACTCGAGAAGGAAAAAGCGATCTCGGATGAAGCCCGCCGCCGCGCCGAGGCCGCCAACATCGCCAAGTCGCGCTTCCTGGCCACCATGAGCCACGAGCTGCGCACGCCCCTGAACGCCATTCTCGGCTTCTCCGAGGTCATGAAGACCGAAATCCTCGGACCGATGCAGAATCCAACGTACAAGGAATACGCGACCAATATTCACGAGAGCGGTCGCCACCTCCTGCACCTGATCAACGAGATCCTGGATCTCTCGCGCATCGAGGCCGGACGCTACGAGCTGCACGAGGAACCGGCCCGCCTCAGCGACATCGTCGAGGACTGCCATCGCCTGCTCAAGCTCAGGGCCGAAAGCAAGGGCCTGAAATTCGTTTTCGACATTGAGGACACCCTGCCCCAGATCTGGGTCGATGAGCGCGCCATCCGCCAGATCTGCCTCAATCTGGTCTCCAACGCCCTGAAGTTCACGCCCAAGGGCGGCCACATCACGATCACCCTCGCCCAGACCCCGGACGGCGGTCAGATGCTTGTCGTCAAGGACACCGGTCCCGGCATTCCCGAGGACGAGATCCCGAAAGTCCTGCAGGCGTTTGGCCAGGGCTCGCTCGCTCATCAGACCGCTGAGGGCGGCACCGGCCTCGGCCTGCCGATCGTCCAGAACCTCGTCGAGCTGCACGGTGGCACGTTCGAATTGAAGTCGGAGCTGCGCAAGGGTACCGAGGCGTTCGTCTACCTGCCGCGCCAGCGCGTCTTGCAGGCCGTCCACCCGTTGCAGCCGCTTGGCCAAGAGCGCCATCGGCCGGCCCCCCCCGCGACCCCATCCCCCGCCGCCATCAGCTATGGCCATCGCCGCCAGGCGCGCCTCAAGGTTCCCGCCCGCGTCGCCTCGCGATAGGCGGCAGCCCGGAAATACGGCCAATCACGCGGTTGTGCCGGCAATTTTACCTGTCGAAATTGCAGTTGTGGTCGCCGATGCCTAAATTGTGCTTTGCAGGTCTTCTAGGCTTGCAGGGTCAAAGCGTCTCGCCGTCCGAGTTGGCCAAACAGCATTGGGATCGCGGGTGCCGGCTTACCATTATCACTGGAACTGTCATGGAAACGCCCTGTATCGACGTCTGCCATATCGATCCGGTCAGCCGCCTGTGTCAGGGCTGCCGGCGATCGATCGACGAAATCGCAGGCTGGTCCCGCATGAGCCCGCTCATGCGCCGCCGCATCATGGCTGACTTGCACGGCAGGAAGCTTGCCGCTGACCCTGGGGGAGTTGGCTGATGCTGCGTGTTCTGGCGCTCCTTATCGTCGGCGCCGTGCTTGTGGCGCTTCTCGTCGACCCTTCCGTCATGACGGGCATTATGGGCGAGGAGGCACAGGCCCTGTCGGTCGACACCCGCGAGATGCTGGCGCTGGCCACCACGCTGGCCCTGCTGCTTCTGGTCATCCCGACGGTGCTCGGCGGCTACAAGGGGCGCATCGGCACCGCCGTCCGCGACCTCGTCACCTGGACCATGATGGGCATGGTGCTCGTTGCCGGCTACAGCTACCGCGACGAGCTCGGCCGCATCGCCTACCGCATCGCCGGCGAGTTTTCCCCGCCGGGCTCCGCCATCAGCGTCGAGCAACGCCAGTCTGGCGAGCGCGCCGTCCGCATCCGCCGGCGCGGCGATGGCCATTTCGTCGCCCGCGTTTCGGTCAACGGCGCCAGCGTACCCATGCTGGTCGATACCGGCGCTTCCGCCGTGGTGCTGCGCCAGTCCGACGCCCGTGCCCTCGGCCTCGACACCAGCCGTTTGCGCTACACCGTCCCCGTCCAGACCGCCAACGGCCTCGCCTACGCCGCCCATGCCCGCCTCGAGGAGATCGGCGTCGGCCCGATCGCCCTGGTGCGTGTCGATGCCCTCGTCGCCCAGCCCGGTGCGTTGAAGGAGAGCCTGCTCGGTATGAGTTTTTTAAGCCGATTGCGGTCTTATGAGTTTTCCGGCGAGTTCCTGACCTTCCGCAACTGATGCGTGCAAGGCCAGCGCTCGTCTCGTGAAGCGGCAGTTCGGGCGTAGACGATGGTTTCCTCTGGTACCCGCAACCTTCTGGGGTTGATTGGCGGCTGGTGCATCGCCGGCATCGCTGGCGTGGCGACGGTCGTCTACTTCGATGAGATCCGCACCACCCTCGGCATCAAGTTCGATGCCAAGGACTTTGGCATCGTGGCCGAGGCGCCCCAGGCCAAGCCGGAGCCTGAAGTCCGCACCATCATCAAATACGTCGAGCGTCCGGCCGAAGAGGCCAAGGGCGTGGCCAAAGATGCTCATCGCGAGACCCAGGGCCGCTACAGCTACACCCCCAACGTCGTCCTCCACCGCGAGCGCGACGGCCACTTCCACGCCGAGGCCTACATCAACGGCCGCCCCGTGCAGACCCTGGTCGACACCGGCGCCACCCGCGTGGCGTTGACCTACGAGGACGCCCAGGCGGCCGGCATCAACGTCGGCGAGAGCGATTTCATCTACTGGTCCAATACAGCCAACGGCCGCGCCCGCTTCGCCTCCGTCACGCTGAGCGATGTCCGCATCGGCGATGTCGTCGTCCGCAACGTCCCCGCAGCCGTCAGCGAGCCCGGCCGCCTCAACAAGACGCTTCTCGGCATGTCGTTCCTGGGCCAGACCCGCATGCAGATGCAAGGCACCCGCCTCGTGCTCGAGCAGTAGCGCATAGCCTTGGAGGCCGGCCTCCAACACCGCTGCACTCGACCCAGCCGCACTTTTGCGCTAGCCGTCATCTCCGATGCCGTCTGATTGCGAGGATTCCATGCTGCCCAAGCCACGCGCCGACCTGAAGCCCAACACGGCCGACTTCGAGCGCCTGCCGCTCGTCAAGCCGACGGGCTTTCGCGAGTACGACGCGCGCTGGCTGTTCCCCGAGGAAATCAACCTGATGGGCCTCAACGCCATCGGTCTCGGCCTGGCCACGCTCGTCCACCGAGCGCGGCGTCCCGCCGCGCTTCGTCGTCGGCCACGATTTCCGCTGGTACTCGGCGTCCGTCAAGCAGGCGCTGATGACCGGCCTGCTGGCCGGCGGCGCCGAGGTCCACGACATCGGCCTCGCCCTCTCGCCGATGGCCTACTTCGCCCAGTTCGCCCTCGACGTGCCGGGCGTCGCCATGGTCACAGCCAGCCACAACGACAACGGCTGGACCGGCATCAAGATGGGCCTCGCCCGGCCGCTGACGTTCGGCCCCGACGACATGACCGAGCTGAAGGAGATCGTGCTCTCTGGCGCCGTGCGAGGCGCGGGGCGGCGGCAAGTACGTCTTCGTGCCCGACTGGCCGAGCGCTACATCGCCTCGCTCACCGACCGGCCGAAGCTCAAGCGCCGCCTCAAGGTCGTCGCCGCCTGCGGCAACGGCACGGCCGGCGCCTTCGCGCCCCAGGTCCTGGAAGCGATCGGCTGCGAGGTGATCCCGCTCGACTGCGACCTCGACCACTCCTTCCCGCGCTACAATCCGAACCCCGAAGACATGAAGATGCTGCACGCCATCGCCGACGCCGTGCTGGAGCACAAGGCCGATGTCGGCCTCGGCTTCGACGGCGACGGCGACCGCTGCGGCGTCGTCGACAACGAGGGCCACGAGATCTTCGCCGACAAGGTCGGCGTCATGCTGGCGCGCGACATCTCCGCCCTGCACCCGGACGCCACCTTCGTCGCCGACGTGAAGTCGACCGGCCTCTTCATCACCGATCCCGTGCTCCAGAAGCAACGGCGCCAAGACCGCTCTACTGGAAGACCGGCCACTCCTACATGAAGCGCTACACCCTCGAGCAGAAGGCGCTCGTCGGCTTCGAGAAGTCCGGCCACTTCTTCTTCCAGCCGCCGCTCGGGCGCGGCTACGACGACGGCCTCGTCGCCGCGCTCGCCGTCTGCGACATGCTCGACCGCGCCGGCCGACAAGACCATGGCCGACCTCGAGCGCGCCCTGCCGAAGACCTGGCAGTCGCCGACCATGTCGCCGCACTGCGACGACGAGAAGAAGTACGGCGTCGTCGACCGCATCGTCGCCCAGTACAAGGCGGCGGAAGCCAAGGGCGAGAAGATCGCCGGCCAGACGATCCGCGACCTCGTCACCGTCAACGGCGTCCGCGTCACGCTCGACGACGGCACCTGGGGCCTCGTCCGCGCCTCGTCCAACAAGCCCGAGCTCGTCATCGTCGTCGAGAGCCCGGTGTCGCGAAGCCAACATGCGCGCCATCTTCGCCGACATCGACGCCCGCCTCTCGGCCATGCCCCGAGGTCGGCGAGTACAATCAGAAGATCTGAGCTGGTATGGCGGGCAGGCCGCGCGGACTTGCTCTTCCACGGCTCAGTTGCACGACGTGAGCGCAAGCGGCGGCAGGATCGGCAGAACCGCTGCGGTTGATCGGCCGATCATGCACGACGGTCACGTGGAATAGTCCCTCCCATCACGCCAATTCTCCCGCGACCGAGAGCTGGTCTCATCGCGGGCCGCCGCGCGTGGGCACACAAACCCGATCGATCTTGGCAAGCCGTCCCAAGATCGATCGAGGCCCGCTCCGCATGCCTCAGGACTTCATCAAGCTCGGCAGCAAAGTAATGATTGCAGGAAACACCATGCAGATGGCGAGTCCCAGGATCATGAGCAGAACGAACGGCGTTGCCGACTTGTAGATGTCCATCATCGTGACGCCCGGCGGCACGACCGCCTTCATGTAGAACAGGTTGAACCCGAATGGCGGCGTGAGATAAGCCAGCTCCATGTTGATCACGAAGAGGATTGCGAACCAAAGCGGATCGAAGCCGAGCGAAGTGACGATTGGGAAAAAGATCGGTGCGGTCAGAAGCACGATGCCGGTCGGATCGAAGAACATCCCGAGCACGAAGAGGATCAGCTGCATGGTGATGATCACCATCCAGGGATCGCCGACCCCCTTGATGAGGGTGCCCACGAGAGACGAGGCGCCAGTGACCGCATAGAGCGCCGTGAACGCCGAGGCCGCAAACACGATCCAGATCACCATCGCGCTGAGGCGTAGCGTGATGAACAGAGCCGACGTGAAATTCGGCCATGTGAACGTGCGCTTGATCAAAGCGCTCACGATAGCTCCGAGCGCGCCGATCGCAGAAGCTTCACTGGGTGTCGCGATACCGAAGAACATCGAGCCCATCACGGCGAAGATCAGGCCAATCGGCAACACCAGGGCTCCTGCGAGCTTGATCCTTTCATTGAACGGAAGCCGGTCTTCCAGGGGCACGCTCGGGCCCAGGTCCTTCTGGAAATAGCAGCGGATGAGGATATAGGCCACGAACAGCGAGCTGAGCAAAAGCCCCGGCAGAATTCCGGCGATGAACATTTGCCCGACCGAAAGGCGGGACGTCAAAGCGAGAATGATCATCAGCACGCTCGGCGGAATGAGGATGCCCAGCGAGCCGCCTGCCGAGATGCAACCGATCGCGATATCCTTTTTGTATCCGCGCTTGAGCATGGACGGCAGCGCAATCAGACCCATGGACGTTGTGGCCGCGCCACTGATGCCGACCATCGCCGCAAACATCGTGCAGATGAGCACCGTCCCTGCGGCGAGTCCGCCGCGCAAGCCGCCCATCCAGTGGTACATCAACTCGTACATGTCCTCGGCGATGCCACATCGCTGCAACATGGCGCCCATGAATATGAACATAGGCACGGCAACGAGCAGGAACATGTCCATGGCCATGTAGGTTCTATTGGCGAGTACCGGCAGAGCGTGAGGGCCCCAAAGAAAAATAATGAAGAGCGTCGCCACGCCACCGATGGCGAAGACCAGCGGCAACCCTGCGAGCAAGAGCAGGACGAGGCTGCCGAACAGCAGGATCGTCATCCATTCGGGACCGAGAACGAACATGAACAGACTCCTAAGGCGCGCTGTCGCTGTAGCGCTGCACTGTGACGACTGGTGAGTTGTGAATTGGGACGTTTACGGGAGCGCGACCCGCACCGGAAAGACATCCTCGCCCTTGATGACAATGGCCACATCGCGGATGAGTTTTGCCAGAACCTGCATCAGGAACAGGAAGCATCCCACCGGCAGCGTGGTGCGGAGGGGATAATAAATCGGCTTCCAATGCGACATCGTGGTCTCGCCAAGTTGCCACGAGTTGATCGTGATTTTCAGCGAGACCCAGAACAGAACCCCGAGAAACAGAAACGCAAAGCCGCTGGTGAGGATATCGAGCAGCGCGCGTCCTCGAGGCGAGAGCTGGCCCCAGATGATGTCGACGTTGACGTGGCCGCCTGACAAGTGCGTGTAGGCTCCACCGAGAACAATGTAACCGCCGTAGAGAAACAGCGAAATTTCGTAGGCCCATTGCGAAGGCGCATTGAAGAAGTACCTCATCACGATCTCCCAGATCATGATGAAGAGCATCGGGCATATCAAAAACGCCACGACCCAGGCGAACTTGGCGTTCAGCCAATCCGTGAAGCGCAGGTAGTTCTCGATTATTTTCAACGTCCACTCCCATGCCCGCTCGCGACCGCCGCAGACCCAGCACGCGCCGATGCCGGCCTCGACGTCATGACCCGTAGGACGCGCAGCGTAAGCCTCGCCATGCGCTCGCCTCGGCCTGTCGGGCACGATGCACCCTATGAGGCGCATCGTGCGATTCTCTGCCCCGGCAAGATGCCAGGGCTCCTGTTGAAAAGCCGATGAACTCGGACTTACACCGGGAGCTGCTTCGGCCCGTAATAGTCCTTATGGAGCTGGCGGGCCTGGCTGTAGATGTCGATCACCTTGTCGATATATTTGTCTTTGCCCTTCCTGCTCAGGAACTGATTCCAGCACCATTCGGCGGCCTTCTTCAGCTCGTCATCAGGCATCATGACCGTTTGCATGCCACCCTCTGCGAGCTTCTTGCGGCCCCGCGCGTCGGTCGCGATGGTCATGGCGGCAAGCTCGGTGTTCATGGTGCGCGAGGCGGTGATCATCACCTCCTGCAGATCCGCTGGCATCTCATTCAAGGTCTTCAAGTTCATGATCACCTCTACAATGTCGTAGGGGATCACTGAGGGGTTGATGTAGTACTTGCACACCTCGTGCATCTTCATGCCCGCCCAGGCATCCGGTGATCCGAACGCCGCGGCATCGAGGATCCTGGTCTGGATGGCGGTGTATACCTCGCCGCCCGGGACGGTGACGATCGAAGCGCCATTGTGCACTAGCCAATCGGCCCAGATGCCGAACGCGCGGACCTTCATGCCCTTGAAGTCGGCGTATGTCGCGACCGGGCGCGTCGATACCATCGCGCCCCACTCGTCCGAGATCATATAGGTCAAGTGCGCGACGTTGTGCGGCTTGTAGGCCTCTTGCCAGAGTTCCTTGATGCCCATGAAGTGATAGATTTGCTCGTAGAATTCGAGCGTCGTGACCGGGAAGAAGGGCACCGCCCACAGATACTCGCCGACGGGTACGATACCCCTGTGGTAGATCGACGACGTGACGGCGAGGTCTGCCACGCCCGAACCGACGCCGCGGAAGGTCTCACCGATTCCGAGCAGAACCTCCGCATTGAAGTTCGTGACCTCGATGCGACCACCGGACAACTTCTGGACCCGGTCGACGAAGAGCTTGGCAGCGCGATCCTGCGAACTCGATGCCAATGCCCGTCCAGTTGCTCTGGAGCTTCAGCTTCCACGTCTTGTTTTGTGCCTTGGCGATCGAGGGCATGCCGATCGAGGCAGCGCCGGCGCCCGCGACCACGGCAGCCGATTTGAGATAGTCGCGCCTGTTCAGCGCCGACTTCCGGGGCGCCTTCGCAGCCGTGGTTGGTTCGCCAACGCCGTCTGCGGCCTGGCCTGCCGTGGTCAAGTCCGTCCTCGTCTTATCCGCCATCGTCATCCTCCCAAGGGTTTGAGCTCTGTGAGACCGGCTCGGTCAACGAAGTGATTGTGGCACAGGAACAAAAGTGCGCAACTGTGATTAGCGCTCGACCGCCATGCGGCGATTACACCCGCCCGTGCGCTCCCAAGACGCAACCTTGCAAAGGTGCATGACCAGGATCAGCGAGGGTCGCGCGCCAGCTCTTCCAGAACCTGCTTTCGCAGCTCGATCTTCAAGATCTTGTTGGCGGGCGACAACGGCATCGGCTCGCGCCTGAAGGTAATGCCGCGAGGGCATTTGTACCCCGCCAGATGCTCCCGGCAATAGGCGATCAGGTGGTCTGCTGCGAGGTCGGCGCCTTCGGCCAGGATCACGACGGCATGCACCGCTTCACCCCATTTTTCCGACGGTACGCCGATGACAGCCACTTGCGACACGGCCGGGTGCGTGGACATCACGTCTTCGATCTCGGTGGGATAAACGTTCTCGCCCCCCGAGATGATCATGTCCTTCGATCTGCCGGAAATATAGAGGAGCCCATCCTTGTCGAAGTAGCCCATGTCGCCGGTATGAAACCAGCCGCCACGCAGCGCCACCGCGTTTTCCTCTGGACGGTTGAGGTAGCCCTTCATGACTGTCGGTCCGCGCGCCACGATCTCGCCGATCTCGCCCTGCGGCAACTCGCGGTCGTCCGCATCGAAGATACGGATATCGAGGTAGGGTACAGGCCGGCCCACGGAATTGAGCTTGCCCGCGTTCGGACCCTCGAGAACGTGGTACTCCGCCGTCAGCGCCGCCAGCATCGGCGACATTTCCGTCATCCCATAGCCGTTGTTGAGTTTGGCGGATGGAAATGCGGCAATGACCTTTTCCAGGAGATCGCGCGGTGTCGGCGAACCGCCGAGCGTGATCTGACCGACACACGACAAGTCATAGCGGTCGAAGTCGGGATGAGCGAGGATCATATGCATCATCGTTGGAACGAGTGTGAGCGAATGGATCCTGTGGCGCTCGATGAGCGCCATCATCTCGGTCACATCGAAGCGCGGCATGATGACGGAGTGGATGTTGAGCAGAACGGCCGAGAATATCCGTGATCCCGGCGCGAGGTGAAACATGGGGCCGACGACAAGCTGCGCGCTGTCCCGCTCGTTGCCCATGATGTGTGGGGCGCCCATTGCATTCGCAAAGAGGTTCCAATGGGACAGCATCACGCCTTTGGATCGTCCCGTCGTTCCGCCCGTGAAGTAGATGATGAGTGTGTCGTCATCGCACGATCCCCGGCTGCTCGGAGTGCCGGGCCGCATCGCCAGCTCCTCATAGGCGATGGCGGATGCATGCCCGGACGGCGCGACCGCGATCATATGAGGCGACTGACCGGACATGGACGCCGCTTCGCCGGCCAGTTCGGCATGCGCCGCATCAAAGATCAGCGCCTTGGGCGTGCAGTCGCTCAAAGCTGCTGCGCACTCGCGAGCGGACCAGCGGAAGTTGAGCACGACTGTTTCTAGGCCGGCCAGTGACGGCGCGAAGTAGCATTCGAACAGCGCGTCGGAGTTGAATCCCAGATAGGCCACCCGATCCCCTCGGGTGAGACCGAGCCGCTCGAAACCGGCCGCAAGGTTCCGGCAACGCTCGTGAACCTCGATCCACGACTTGGTACGGCCTTCCATGGTAACCGCCGGATCGTCCCCGTAGGCACGGGAAGCTTTCTCGAGAAGGTCTCCGAATTGGACGGTCATCAAGTGGCCCTCGCGCCGTATACTTGCAGCTCCGCGGCTCCCGCGCTGGCGTCGAATTCGGTAGCAAAGCACAGGACCTCAATCAACATGGAATCGGCACCACCTTTGCTTCGACTAGATCTCGCCTTCCCTTGTCATCCGCAGCTTGGTCCATCGTCGCGCTGGTTGGGGCGACGATCAAGGAGCCATCTTCGATGGCTGTTCTCGAGACAATTCGCACGAGGAAATCGATCAGAACATTCAGGCTCGATCCTGTCTTGCGGTCGACCAAGCCCCCCGAGAAACGGACATGCTCGGCGGCCCTGAGTAATGGCGTCGAGGCCTGCGGGCACCCGCTCGAGTGCCGCTCCCCATCTCCACCTCCATCCCCGCTTCGCACACCACAAAGACGGGCGGTCTGGAGGGTATCCCTCCAGCGGAGCGGGAGGCTGGCCCAGCTCGCGCCGCAGGCGCGATTGTTCAGCACCCCACATCCGCCAAGCAAACCGCAAATATGCAGCGGCGTTGGAAGGCGTCACGACAACTCTTAGACCTTGAGCGCCTCGTGCTTCGGGTTCGGCGGCAACTCGGCCCCGTTCACCGTCATCGCCAGCATCGCGTAGTAGCCGATGCAGGTCGTCAGCTGCACATACTGATCCGCCCCGAGCCGTGCCAGCACCGCCTGCGCGAGCGGTTCGTCGACGCGGTTTTTGGCGAGCAGTTGCCGCGTGAAATCGATGATCTGGAGATCCTCGGCCGGAATGCCTTCGGAACGGCCGTCACGGATGGCATCGATCGTCGATCGGGGAATGTTGCGCTCGGCCCCGATCACTCCTTGGATGCCCCACACATACTGCGCTTGGAGCTGACGTCCGACCACCAGCGCGGCAAGCGTGCGGATGCGCAGATCCAGCGTCCCCTCCCAGCGAACGAGCGTACCGAGGTGCGCTACCCGCTCGGCCCACTCAGGCGCATGCATCCACACCGAGAACGGCCCCTCCAGAGATTTGCGCCGATCGATGATTTTCTCCGCAATGGCCCGGGCCTCGCCGTCGAGCTCGTCGGTGGATTTGAATACGGGTACGCGGGCCATGTGCTGTCCTTTACTTCGATTGTGCTGTGTTTCTCGTGTTCGCGCTGCCCGGTGGGGGCCTACGCGTCGCAGGTCGCCAGCCGTCGCCGGTGTCGCAGGCCCTACGGCGCTACGCTTATCAATCCAGTTTGTAGATCCGCCGCGCCGTGCCCGCGAACAGATCGTGCTTCTCGTCGGCCGAGGCGTCCTTGGCGATGATCTTGAACGCGTTCCACAGTGCCTTGTAGCCGATCCCCATCTTATCGACGGGAAAGTTGCTCTCGAAGTTGCAGCGGTTCGCGCCGAACATCTCGATGCAAGGCTCGATCCACGGTCGCCAGTAGTCCGCAAGCTGTTGCGCCGATGGCGGTGCGGCCAGCGCATTGTAGTCGTAGGCGGCGAGCCGCATCATCATGCCGCCGAGCTTCATGGTGACGTTCGGGCAGGCCGCGATCTCCGGCAGCACTTTGAGCCACTGGGTCCGCACCGCATCGAGCTTGCCCGTGAAGGGACCATAGCCGAGCGGCATGCCCGTGTGGTTCATGATGATGTTGGCGTCGGGGCAGGCGCGCGCCAGCGCCAGCATGTCGTCGTGGTGGTGGTGATAGACGAGCGCATCGAGCGACAGTCCCATCGCCGTGAGCCGCTTGAGGCCGGCATGGAACTCCGGCCGCCGGTAGTGGCCGGCCGCCGCGCCGTGATGGTTGTTGCCGATGATCGGATCTTCATGCCAGCCGGCCGAATTGCGAACGCCCCGGAAACGCCCCTTGCCCGCCTCGACCAGCGCCGCCAGCACGGGCTCGACCCGGTCGCCCATGGCGAGATCCGCATAGCCGACGATTCCCTGCGCCACCCGCGTCGCCGTTCCGAACTTTGCGTCGGCAGCGGCCCCGATCCGCGCCACCTCGGCCACTTCGCCGACCGAGCGCATCTCCGCAGGCCCATCCTTAAGGTAGGCAAAGCGGCACTCGATGAACACTGTCGCCTCGACCTTGTGCCCACTGCCCGTGTCCGCCAGCAGCTCCTCCGTCATGTACCGCCCGCGCTCTGGCCAGTCCCACAGGTGATGGTGCGTGTCGACGATCCCGAGGCCGGGCTCCAGCACGTCTTCGGCAGGTGCCTTGTCGAGCCAGTCCTGGCGCGGCGGAAAGATGCGGCCGTAGGCGGTGGGTTGGTTGGGGCTGCTCATCGAGGCTCATCCATGGCGGTCGAAAATGCGGAGATGAGCCCAGCGTGCCACTCACGGACGACCGGGTCCAGCCTGTTGGCCAGTACCCCGCAGGTGCGCGCGACGCCGGCACTGGGTGCGACGGCGCTGTTGCCGGCACCTCAATCGCGGCGCAGCTCCCGGCTGGGCCGGCGCGGC
The DNA here is from genome assembly GCA_963761475.1 of uncultured Alphaproteobacteria bacterium. Classification (GTDB taxonomy): domain Bacteria; phylum Pseudomonadota; class Alphaproteobacteria; order Rhizobiales; family Hyphomicrobiaceae. The sequence goes on along the minus strand of CAVXGT010000034.1, from coordinate 28,719 downwards.
AGTGCGGGGCCGCCCGGCCATGCTGCGTTACCGGGAGCGGCGGCCGGGACCGACCGCAAGCCGCCGCCGCCATCCCTGGACTTCAGCGCCGCCGGCATCAGCTCCGGTTCCTGCCGCGGCCATGGCAAATCGTCCGACCGTCCGGGCTTTGGCGGCAGGGATTCTCCCCGTTGCAACACGCGATGCAGTGGCGACGTCGCCCCGGCAACGCCTCGCCGTCGTTCGCTGGCGCCTTCGCCCGACAGCGTTACCGACGACACGACGGTGATGCCGCCCAGGATCTCCGTCATGACGGCATCACCCACCTGGCTCGGTTTGTCAGCCGCTTCCCGGCGCTTGATCAGGCTGAGCACGTTGGCCGGTATGGCGGGCCGCACGATCTCGAGCTTGATCGCCTCGATCCGCCCCTGCGCACCTGGAAGGTTGACGGTTATCTGGCTGTTATCCGCCGCGATCCCGCCGGCAGCCTCCGCTGCGGCATTGCGTTTCGCCGCAGGGCGGGTGCCCTTTGCCCCACCCGCCAGAATCTGTGGCAACGGTGCCAGCTTGACGTTGGAAGGCGGCCTGATCCTGGTTTGCTCGGCTTCGGTGCCCGCCAGCGGGATCGTCCGCTCGTCCCACGCCGTTTGCGCCGCCCGCTTCAACTCCCGCTCCACGAAATGCGCAAGCTTGCGCGAGCCATGCCACGTGAAATGCACCCCGTCGCCTTCGCGCAGCAGCCGGCTCTTGCCGTCGAGATCGGGCCCGTGTGAATTGTAGTTTCGGTCCTCGTCGGCAAAACTCGCGAAGATGTCGATGAAGCGCGCCCCGTTGGCCAGAGCCCGGCTGCGGATGAGTTCGTTCATCATTTCGGCATCGTTGGTCGCATCCTGCCGCCGCATCACCGGCAAGCCGACCCAGATGACGCCGACTTTGCCTTGCCGCAGCGTCCGCATCATCACGTCGAGGCGGCGGGAATACTCGACCTTCCATTCGGCGCTGCCGACCCCGATCCGCCGACCGTCCTTGCGCAGCGCCAGCCGGTCCTGCGTCCCCAGCATGACGATCGCGATATCAGTCGCATCCGCCTTCAGCCGGCCGGCGATCTGCCGCGCTTCCTCGTCGATGTCCGCCTTGAGCAGGCCCGCGAGCCAGCGGTGCTTGCCGTCGATGGCAAAGCGCGCTTCCTCGCCCATCTCCTCCTTCAACGCTTCGTGCAAGCCTGCCGACATGGCATCGCCATAGACCTGCACCCGGTAGCGGTCGCCGTCCGGAAATGGCGTGATGAAGGTCGCAGAGGCCCCGATCTGCGCTCCCGCAGGGCCCGACGCCATCAGCAGCGCAAGTCCGCAGGAAACCAGAAGGGAGAGGAGTGCGTTCATCAGTCGTTCCGCTTCGATGGGCCGCGCGTGCGCCTCTGGCCGGCCGCGCGCACTGTCTCCGAAACCCGTGGCGATCACAAGGCCGATTGCTTTGCAGCGCAATTCCCCCGGAGACCGGGGAGACGCGCCACCTGAGCCTTGCCAGAGCCCATGAAATCGGTGATCGGCGTCCAGCTCTGCCGCCTGCTATGCTCGCTTCTGTGGGCATCTCACGTGTCGTCGTCGCTCGGTCGTTTGATCAATGGAGAGCAGCCGCAATGAGTTTCGATTTCAGTAGCATCATCTGGGTCATCATGGCCGTCGTCTTCCTGCAGCCTCTCCTCATGGGCCGCGTATTCGCCATGCAGCGCATGCAGGCGATTCGCAGCATCGAAAAATCGCACGGCAGCCGGGTCATCACAATGATCCACCGGCAGGAGCAGCGAAACCTCCTGGGCATGCGTGTCTCCCGCCACATCGACCTCGAGGACGCCCAGACGATCATCGCCGCCATCAAGGACACCCCGATCGACCGGCCGATCGACCTGATCCTGCATACCCCCGGCGGCCTGGTGCTCGCCGCCATGCAGATCGCCCGCGCTTTGGAAGCCCATCCCGCCAAGGTCACCGTCTATGTCCCGGTCTATGCCATGTCCGGCGGCACCCTGATCGCGCTCGCGGCCGACGAGATCGTGCTCGGCGAGTTCTCCGTCTTGGGTCCAATCGATCCTCAGATAGCGGGCCTGCCGGCTGCCAGCATCGTGAAGGTGCGCACCTTGAAGACGCCAGCCGACACCATGGACCTGACCCTTGTCCTTGCCGACGTCAGCGAGAAGGCGATCGCCCAGGTCAAGCGTGGTGCCGTCGAGCTGCTGACCCCGCAGTTGCCGCAGGACAAGGCCGAGGCGCTGGCCGAAAAGCTTGCCGGCGGCTACTGGACCCACGACTACGCCCTGACGGCGGTCGAGGCGACGGCGCTAGGCCTGCCCGTCCGTGTCGGCATTCCCCAACCGGTTCTCGCGCTGATGAAGCTTTATCCTTCGCCGGTGCAGCGCACGGGCGTCGAGTTCTTGCCGATCGAGCTGCCGCGCCGCAACGTGTCCTGAGGTCTCGGAGCAGGCATGCCGGCAGCCTCGGGCCGCCGGCATCGCCGTCCGCCGTGGACTGGAGCGTTAGGCCTGCCGTGTCAGCGGCGCATTCTTGTCCAGCACCTTCAGGATCTCGTCGCGGCTGAGGTCGGGGACCTCCAACAAGGCGCGGTTGATGCCCGCACCCGCGTAGGCCTTGAGCTTCTCGCCGTCAGCCGGCGCACGAAACACCGTCATCTGCAGCGATCCAGCAGGCCGACCTGCCGCCTGGCCCGCAGCATCGAGCCGCGCGCGCTGGGCCTTGGGATCGAACGTCGCCGTCGCCCGCGGGAACCAGCCGTCGCAGAATTCCGCAACCCGCTTCAACGTGTGATCCGTCTCGCCGCCGAGCAGCACCGGCGGATGCGGCGTCTGCGCCGGCTTCGGCCACGACCAGATCGGATCGAAGTTGACGAGCTCGCCGTGGAACTCGGCCGCCTCCTTCGTCCAGATTTCCTTCATCGCCAGGATGCGTTCGCGCAGCAGCCTGAACCGCGTGTCGTAGCGCGCCCCATGGTTCTCCATCTCGTCGACGTTCCACCCGCCGCCGACCCCGAATACGAACCGGCCGCCCGACAGCTTGTCGAGGCTTGCGATCGCCTTCGCCGTCACGATCGGGTCGCGCTGTGTGATGAGGCAGATACCCGTCCCGAGTTTCAAGGTCTTGGTGCGTGCCGCCGCAAAGCCGAGCGCGACGAAAGGATCGTGCGTGTGGGCGTAGCGCTTCGGCAGGTCGCCGCCGCCGGGGAATGGCGTGCGTCGCGAGGTCGGTATGTGCGTGTGCTCGCAGAGGAAGAGCGAGTCATAGCCGCGCTCCTCCAGTGCGCTGGCGAGCTCACCGACTTCGATTCCGTAGTCAGTCGGGAAATAGAAGACGCCGACGCGCATGTTAGCCTCCGAATTTGGGAAAGGAGCAAGAGGGTAGGCGCGCCGCACCACTTAGGGCAACTGCCAATGTCGCAAGCGCCTCGGCCGCTTGTTTGCGCCCCAGCCGTCACCGGCCGGCTCGTCGAGCCTTATGCAGCCTGCCGATAATCCCGCAGCGCCGCCGCAAACGCCTCGAACAGCGCCCGGTTCACCGGATTGGTCTGCGGGTCGTGCTCCGCATGCCATTGCACGCCGAGTGCAAACCCGTTGGCTTGCCCGATCCGGATCGCCTCGACCGTGCCGTCCTCGGCCACCCCTTCGACGACCACACGCCCCCCGGCCTCCAGAACGCCCTGACCGTGCAGCGAGTTGACGCGAATGGTGTCACGCCCGAAAAGCCGCGCGAACACCCCGCCCGGTATCAGCTTGACGTCGTGCCGGTCGGCAAAAATCACCTCCGGGTCTGGGTGGATCTCGCCGCTGTCCAGCCGTGGCATGCGGTGGTTCATCCGGCCTGGCAGGTCGCGGATCTCCGGGTGCAGCGTGGACCCGAACGCGACGGCCATCTCCTGCAGCCCCCGACAGATGCCAAAGATCGGCACGCCGCGCGCCACACAGGCTTGCGAAAGGGCCAGCGCCAGCGCGTCGCGTCGCTGGTCATAGGGCTCGTGGCCGGGGTGGGGATCTTGGCCGAAGTGCGTCGGATGCACATTCGCCCGCGCCCCTGTCAGCATGACGCCGTCGACCACGTCGAGCAGGCTGGCGATTTCGGTGATTTCGGGCACGCCCGCAAACACCAGCGGCAGCGCTCCCGCCACATCCGCGAGCGCCTTCAGGTTCCACTCGCCGCACAATTGCGCTGGGAACCTGTTCTCGACCGTGAACGAATTGCCGATCACACCGACGACGGGTTTCTTCATGATGGGGTCTTCATGCAGTTGGCGACCTACCTCGACCGTCAGGCCCTGAGATCACTGAACGCGTCCTCGAGGCGTCCGAGCGCCTGCTCGAGGATCGGCCGCGGCGTTGCAAAATTGAACCTCAGCCAGCTTTCGCCGCCTGGTCCGAATTGTGCGCCCGGGCTCGCGAAGATCCGTGCCCGGTCCTTGACGCGCCGCGCAACTTCGTCGGCAGCGAGGCCCGTACCTGAGAAATCCACCCAGCCGAGGTAGGTCGCCGCCAGCCGCATCGAGCGGGCGCCCGGCGCCGCGGCCTCGATCCGGCGGTCGAACAGATCGCGATTGGCCTGCAGGTAGGGAATCAATGCGTCGAGCCAGCCTTCTCCCGTCCGCCACGCTGCCTCAGTCGCGACCATGCCGAAAAGGTTATAGGAGCCAAGCCCGCTCGCCATGATCCGCTGGTCGAGCTTGGCCTTGATCTCCGCGTTCGACGTGAAGCATGCCCCGACGTGCGCGCCCGCCAGGTTGAAGGTCTTGGTGGCGGCAACGCAGGTGATCAGGCGATCGGCGATGTCGGGAGCTGCCAGCAGCGTCGGCGTGTGCTTGGCGCCGGCATAGACGAGGTCGTTGTGGATCTCGTCTGAGACCAGGATCAGGTCGTGCTCCCAGCACAAGTTGGCGAGTGCCCGGATTTCCTCCGCCGTCCAGACCGTCCCGCCGGGATTGTGCGGGCTGCAGAAGAACACCACCTTGGTCCGCGGCGTGAGCTTGCTCTTGAGCGCATCGAGATCCATCGCGTAGCGCCCGTTGGCCTCGACCAGCTCGCCATCGAGGATCCGCCGACCGTTGGCCTGAATGATGCGCCGGAAGGCGTGGTAGGCGGGCGGAAACACCACCACCTCGTCGTCGGGTTCGCTCACCGCCTGCAGGATGAGGCCGAGGCCCGACACGATCCCGGGCGTCGGGCTGACCCAGGCCGGATCGACCTTGAGGCCGTGGCGTCGGCCCATCCAGGCGCACATGGCCTCGGCCCAAGTGCCGGTGTCGGCATAGTAGCCGTGCGCCGCTCGCTCGATCTCGACTTTCAGCGCGTCCGTGACGCCGGGCGGCGCCGCGAAATCCATATCCGCGACCCACATCGGAATGCCGTCCGGCGCTGTGATGCCGGAGTATTTGGCCATGTTGTCCCACTTGGAGGCGTGGGTGCCGCGCCGGTCGATAATGCGGTCGAAGTCGAACATGCGTGAGAGCTCCTTGGTAGGGCGTCGGCGGACTGTCCCGGCCGCAATGGTGTTTGCCGTTCCGCCAACGGCGCCGTGTCATTGCCAAGCCAGGGCCTGTGTCGCCCGGTAGGGTAAGGCGGTAGTCTTGGCCGGCGGGTGGCCAGCCGTCGCTTGCCTGAGCCCCTCCGTCGCGCGCGGCAGCATGGATCTGCGCGGTTAGAGATGCTTCGCCAAGCCGACAGGGTCAAGCCGCCTTCGCGCACCCTACCCCCCGCAAGTTGCCGCAAAGGCGACGATCTCGCGCAGATGGTGAACATCTCCGCCTCGCCTCCCGCTTCCCGCCTTGACGTGGCAGCCTGGAGGCTGAACCCTGTGCCTCGTCCATCAGGCCGCCAGTCGCCGAGGAGTCCACCATGACCACAACCGCAGACCGGGGCAGTGCCACTCGAGCGTCCAGCAAGGTGCCCGTCTTCCAGCTCCTCGCCGAAGACATCAAGGCCATGGGCGTGGAAGCCGTTTTCGGCCTCATGAGCGACGATACGGCTCTGTTCGCCACGGCCCTCGATACCACAGGCGTTCGCTTCTACGGCACCCGCCACGAGAACGCTGCCATCGCCATGGCTGATGGCCACGCCTATGCCACCGGCCGCCTCGCCATCGCCGTCATCGGCCGCGGACCGGCGCTCGCCAACGGCCTGCATGCCGCCGTCTACGCCAGTCGCACCGGCTCGCGCCTGCTCATCATCTATGGCGAGGCCGCAACCGTCGGCGCCCCGAACGGCCTTGGCCCCGACTACAAGGCGCTCGATGGCGCAGGCGTGCTCCGCGCAGCCGGCCTCCGCACCTTCACGGCCACCAGCCCCGAAGGCGCACGCACGACGCTGGCCGATGCTGCTGCCGCCGCAAATCGCGGCGCGGCCGTCACCCTGCACCTGCCGACCAACGTCCAGCTGGCCGAGATCGACCCGCCGCCGAGGCCGTCCGCTCCCGCCGCGCCCGAGGTCAAGCCCTTGGCGCCCAGTGCCGCTTCCATCGCCGCCGCAGCGGCCGTCCTCGCCACCGCCAAGCGCCCGCTGATCGTTGCCGGACTCGGCGCTCACCGAGCCGGCGCAAAACAGGCGATCGAGGCCTTGGCCGAACGCATCGGCGCGCTTCTCGTCACCACCGCGCGCGGCAAGGATCTCTTCCGCGGCAATCCCCGCAACCTCGGCATCATCGGCTCGTTCTCGCACTCGATTGCGCGCCGCATGGCCGACCAGGCCGACGCCGTGCTCGTCTTCGGCGCCGGCTTGAATTTTCTCACCACCAGCTTCGGCACGGCTGTCCCCAAGGTGCCGCTGATCCAGGTGGATACCTCGCGCCCCAACATCGGCCGCTGGCTCGACGCCGATGTCGCCGTCGTCGCCGACGCCCGCCTTGCCGCCGAGCAGTTGGCGGCCGTGATGCCCGAGCGTGACGCTGCCGGCAAACCCTTCCACGATCCAGCCAACATGAAGCTGATCGCCGCCTTCGATCCGGCCCAGGACTTCCAGCCGGCCAACACGCCGCGCACCCTCGACATGCGCACGCTCGCCATGGAGCTGGAAAAGGTGCTGCCCAAGGACCGCAATCTCGTCGTCGACGGTGGCAACTTCCTCGGCGTCGTCCCCTATCTGAGCGTTCCCGACCCCGGCGCCTTCAAGATGATCGGCGACTTCGCCTCGATCGGCCTTGCCTTCGGCGCGGCGCTGGGCATGGCCAAGGCCCGCCCCGACAAGACCACTGTGATGGTCGTCGGCGACGGCGGTTTCCTTATGACCATGGGCGAGCTCGAGACGGTCGTGCGCGAGGATCTGCCGATGATCATCCTGGTCATGAATGACTGCGCCTATGGTGCAGAGCTGCACTTCCTCAAGCTGCGCCAGCAGCCGGTTGGCAAGTCGGTCTTTCCCGATGTGGATTTCGCGCCAATCGCCGCCGGTTTCGGCTTCGAGGCCGAAACCATTCGCACCCTCGACGACCTGGCCCGCATCGCGCCGCGCCTCGCCAATCCGGACGGTCCGATCTTTCTTGATTGCAAGATCAACGCCGACGTCGCCGCCCCCTTCATGAGCGAATTCGCACACTTCGAAGGCCGCCACTGACCCGCCATGCCCCACCCTCGCGCCTTTCGGCCGGCTCCCCGCAAGGGAGTCGGGAGGCGCCACGAACACCCCTCGCGCCTCCCGGCCGGCTCCCCGCAAGGGAGTCGGGAGGCGCCACGAACACCCCTCGCGCCTCCCGGCCGGCTCCCCGCAGGGGAGTCGGTAGGCGCCACGAACACCCCTCCGCGCCTCCCGGCCGGCTCCCCGCAGGGGAGTCGGGAGGCGCCACCAAAAAGGACTTTCACATGCCTGAAATGGGTCTCAAGGACAAAGTCGCCATCGTCACCGGCGCCGGCTCGCGCGCTGACGGCATCGGCAACGGACGCGCCGCCGCCATTCTGCTTGCCCGCGAGGGCGCCCGCGTCGCCCTTCTCGATTCCACACGCGAATTGGCCGAAGCGACCAAGGCCATGATCGACAAGGAGGGTGGGACCTCGATGGTCGTCGCAGCCGACGTCACCGACGCGGCCTCGTGTGCGGCCGCAGTCAAGTCGGCGGTCGATGCCTGGGGCCGTGTCGATGTCCTCGTCAACAACGTCGGCATTGGCGGCCCGCCGGGCAATGTTGTCGACACCGACGCGGAGTCTCTGGGACAAGGGCTGGCGCATCAACGTCACGTCCATGATGCTGATGGCCAAGTTCGCCATTCCCGAAATGCGCAAGCACAAATCCGGCGCCATCATCAACATCGCCTCCATCGACGGCCTGCGCGGCGGCAACCCCAACGTCTTCTACTCCGCCTCGAAAGGCGCGGTGGTCAACATGACCCGGTCCATGGCCGCCCACCATGGCCCCGAAGGCATCCGCGTCAATTGCATCGCACCCGGCTACGTCTACACGCCCATGGTCTACGCTGCCGGCATGGAGGCGGAGTTGCGTGATGCCCGCCGGCGCAACAACCTGATGCAGGTCGAGGGCACCGGCTGGGACGTCGGCGCCAACGTCGTCTATCTCGCCTCTGACCAGGCACGCTGGGTCACCGGAGTCATTCTGTCGGTAGACGGCGGCTCGATGGCCGGCACCGCAGGCTCCGTCACGCCGCAGCGCGCCTTCGGCGATTTGTGAATCGAAAGGACTTGGCCGACATGAGCAGGAAAAAGCGAGCCCTGATTGTTGGCGCTTCGCGCGGGCTTGGACTGGCGCTGGCCGACGAGCACGCCAGGCGCGGCTGGCACGTCACCGCCACCGTGCGCTCTGCCGTTCCCGAGATCGAGCAACTGGCGCACCGCCACGTCGGCAACGTCGCCGTAGAGAATGTCGACATCAACAAGCCTGATCACGTCGCAGCTCTCGCCGACCGGCTGACCGGCCAGTCGTTCGACCTGCTGTTCCTCAATGCCGGCATCATGAAAGGCCGCGGTCAGCCGCTGACCGAGGTGCCGGACGCCGACCTCGACGCGATCTTCCTCACCAACGCCATCAGCCCCATCCGCACCGCCGATGCCCTGCTCGGCAACGTGGCGCCAGGCGGCATGGTGGCATTCATGTCCTCGATCCTGGGCTCGATCTCGACCAACGACGACGGCCGCGCCGAGCTCTACCGTGCCAGCAAGGCTGCGTTGAATTCCCTGATCCGCAGCTTCCGCGCCCGCAACGCCAGCCACGACATCACGGTGTTGGCCTTGCACCCGGGCGTTGTCCGCACCGCCATGGGCGGACCGACCGCGCCGCTCGACATCCCCACCAGTGTCACCGGCCTCGCCGACACCATCGAGAAGCGTTGGGGCAGCGGCGGCCAGGCCTTCGTCGACTACCGCAACGAGATCATTCCCTGGTGAATTGGCCGCGCCGCCTCACGCAACAATCGACATAAGGTGCGGGTTGTGGGAAGGGGGGCACGTCCGAGGCGGGGCCCAACCAAGCCGTCGTCAGCCCGGCGCCGCAAGCCCACCTCGGCCAAGCGCCGTCCGGGATTAAGCGTGCGGCGCGTGCGTCCTACCTCGAATTCAGCGCGCGGCGCCTGCCATGCGCTGCCCGTCAGCCGCGCCGGGCCGCCTCGATGGCGGCGACGTCGATCTTCGTCATCTCCATCATGGCGGCGAACGCCCGCTTCGCCTCAGGCCCGCCGGCGGCAAGCGCATCGGTCAGCACGCGCGGCGTGATCTGCCAGGATATGCCCCACTTGTCCTTGCACCATCCGCACGCGCTTGCCTCACCGCCATTCTCGACGATCGCGTTCCAGTAGCGGTCGGTCTCCGCCTGGTCATCGGTTGCGATCTGAAACGAGAACGCTTCGTTATGGCGGAAGGCAGGCCCACCATTCAAGCCGATGCAGGCAACGCCTGCGACCGTGAACGACACGACCAGCACGTCGCCCTCTTTCCCGGAGGGGTAATCGCCGGGCGCCCTGCTGACGGCGCCAACGAAGCTGTCGGGAAACGTCGCCGCATAGAATTGCGCAGCCGCCTCCGCGTCTTTGTCATACCAGAGGCAGACCGTGTTCTTGGCCGTTGTAGACGTCATGGCGTTTCAACATATCTCTTGAAATTGTTGAGGATGCTTTGCCAGCCGGCGCGTTGCAGATCAACCGGGTTTTCGTCTTCGCTGTCGAACGTCACGCCGACCGTCACGCCGCCGGGGCCCTCCGAGAACGTCACTTCTGCGGTCCTGTCCCCGAATGTGTACGCGATCAGCTCGTGCCTGATGATCCGCGTATAGGTGCCGGCAAAATCGAACCCCGCGCTCCCGTCCTTGGCTTCCATGCGCGACGAGAACGTGCCGCCCTCGCGCAGGTCGACCGTGGCGCGGGGCGCATGCCAGTCATCGGACGCGAAATTCCACTTCGTCATCGCGTCCGCCGACGTATAGCCGGTCCAGACTTTCGCGATGGGCTCCGCAACTGTGGTCTCGACATGGATTTTCATCGCCGACACTTAGCATGCGATTTGCGCCTGCAATAGGCCGACTGAGCTGCCGACCGCCTCGCCGCTGCAACGTCGCTGGCCCCGCCTCACCCCACGTCCATCGGGCAGCTCTCGTCCTGCGTCCATTCCTGCATCGAATTCATGTAGACGCCGACGTCCTTGGCGCCGAGCGCCGTCAGCGCCAGTGCCGTGAGCGAAGCCGCAATGCCGCCGCCGCAATAGGCGATGACGCGCGTGTCGCTGAGCAGCCCTTGCTCGGCAAAGCGCTGCCGTAGCTCTTCAGGTGGCAGGAAGGCCTGCGTCTTGGCATCGACGATGCCGCGCGAGGGGACATTGCAGCTCCCGGGAATCCGCCCCGGCCGCCCGTAGTGCACGCCGCTGGTGCCGATGTGCTGTTCGGGTAGCAGCGCGTTGACGATTTTCGCTCCCCGTTCGCCGATGGCAGCCTTCACCTCGTCCTTGCCGACGAAATGACCAGGCCGCAGCCGCGTCGTGAAGGTCGCAGCCGGGTAGCTGTTGGCCTTCGTCTCCACCGCCAGCCCGCTGGCCTTCCAGGTCGTGAGCCCGCCGTCCAGCACGCGCGCGTTGTCGAAGCCATAGCCTTTCAGCATCCACCATACCCGCGCGCCCCAGGCCCCGTAGGTCCGGTCGTAAAGCACCACGCGCGTATCGTCCCCGATCCCGAGCCGGCCCGCTTGGCGCGCAAACGTCTCAGCATCGGGTGTGGCGAACCGGTAAGGGCTAGCGGTATCGGAAAGCTCGCTGGCCAGATCCAGGAACGCGGCACCGGGAATATGCCCCTCGTCATAACCCTGGCGGCCGCTTTCCACCCGTAGCCCCGAATTGTCTGCGAGCGGATGCAGGAACGTCGTGCAATCGAAGATCCGCAGCTTGTCGCCGCCGAGCTCCTTGGCCAGCGCTTCGGCGGTGACGAGCGGTGCGGGGTTGGGAAAGGAAGTGGCCATGGTTGTCTCCTTCGGTGCGGGCTCGCAGAAATCGCGATTTGGTGAGCCACGAGGTTGTGTTGGCCCGAGCTGAGGGCCATGTTAGCCGCTGAAACGAGGCGATGTCGCGGTTGCGATGAGCCGAGGGCGATCATGGCCCTGTTTCGATGCAGGAGACGGCTGGCAACATGGTGTTGGCAACCGTGCTGCGTAAGATCTGAGCGGAGCATGTGCGGCGCCAGACTGCCAGGGCGCGCATCGACCAGGTGGTTGGCAGGCGAACAAGGAGGACAAGCCGCAGGTGTCCGACGAACCCGGGAAACCACGCAGCGCGCGCACCACGTCGGAGCGCACCAGCCCCGCGCCGACCGCCCGCCAGCCGGGCGCTGCCGGTAATGTCGCGCGCGGCCCCGCGTCGTCCCAGGTCCCCGATGCCGGCCGCTCTTCCTCGGCCGAGGTCGACGCTTTCCTCGCCCGCGTGAAGACCTTGTCGCCGGTACAGCAGGCTGGCCGGGGGCGGCTGGTGTTTGCCATGGATGCCACCATGAGCCGCCAGCCCACCTGGGACATGGCGCTGGCGCTCCAGACCGAGATGTTCGACGTCGTCCGCGACATTGGCGGCCTCGATGTACAACTCGTTTATTTTCGCGGCGCTGGCGAATGCCGGGCTTCCCGCTGGGTCGACGATCCCGCCGCTTTGGCCCGCCTGATGACGTCAGTCTCCTGCCAGGGTGGCTACACCCAGATCCGCAAAGTGCTCTCCCATGCCCGGTCCGAGTGCGAGCGCCAGCGCGTTTCAGCCCTCGTCTACGTTGGTGATTGCATGGAGGAGGATGTCGACGATCTCTGCGGCCGTGCCGGCGAGTTGGCGCTTCTGGGCGTTCCCGTTTTCATTTTCCAGGAGGGCTCCAACCGGGCCGCCACTGTGGCTTTCCGTGAGATCGCCCGCCTGACGCGTGGCGCGTGGTGCCGCTTCGACGAGGGCGCCGCCGAGCAGCTGCGCGAGCTCTTGCGCGCCGTTGCCGTCTATGCGGCAGGTGGCATCAAGGCGCTCGAGCATCTGGCCGAGCAGGGGCGCAATGCCGCCGCCCGCCAACTTCTGACCGACATGAGCCGCAAATAGCCCATGCAACCCTTCATCCTGGGATTGATCGCATTGGCGCTGGGGTATTGGGCGCTGAAAACATTCGCGGCCGCCAATCCCGGCCACTTGGCGCGGCTCGCCGTCCGCATCGCCGGTGCCGCATCGCTCGTCGTGGCAGCCATCCTGGTTGCCCGCGGCGGCCTGACCCTCGCCATCCCGGTTGCTTTGCTCGGCTTCTGGCTACTTTCCAATCCCAACGTCTCTGATCGCATCGCCACCAGCCCCGGCCAGACCTCTCGCGTCGAGACCGAGCACCTCGAGATGGAGCTCGAGCACGCCAGCGGCCGCATGCGCGGGCGCGTCCGTAAGGGCTTCTTCGCCGGTCGCCGCGTGGAGAACCTCAAGCCCGTCGAATTGGCGCACTTGTGGCAGGACTGCCGCTTCACCGATCCTGAATCCGCGCGTCTGATCGAGGCCTATCTCGATCGTGTCCACCCCACCTGGCGCGATGACCTGGCCCGCGCCGAAGCCGAAGAGCCGAAAGGGCCCGATGGCCGGATGTCCCGTGATGAGGCCTTGGAAATTCTGGGCTTGAGCGGCCAGCCTGGCGCCGATGAGGTGCGCCGCGCTCATCGTGAACTCATGCTCAAGCTGCATCCCGATCGCGGCGGTTCGACCTATCTCGCAGCGAAGGTGAACGAGGCCAAGGAAGTGTTGCTGGCGGATCTGGCGTGAATTTGCCGCAGCCGTGCTTCGGCCCGCACCCGCCTCGGTCCTGTTATTCGGCCCGCGCTACCAGGCAATCGAACCGGTGGCGCCTGAGCGCATTGCAGGCATTCGCCGCCGCTGAGGCTTCAAAGCCGGTGAACCGCGCGCGGTAGAAAGTGCGTCCCTTCACCGTCACGACCGGCGTCGCAAGTCCGGCTTGCGCCAGCAGCGCGCCTGTCCGCTCGCGAGCCATCTCAAGCTGTTTCAGAGCTTCCGATTGCGCGCTGAAAGCGCCGATCTGGATCTGCAACGCTCCCGCGGCCGGTGCCGCCCATTGGGGCTGTGCTGCCGGCGCATCGTTGCTGGCCGGCATGATCGAGCGCCGCAAGGCCAGTTGCTCGGCCTGTGCCTGCAGCGTCGAGGGTGTCCTGCCGAGCCCCATGCTGTTCGCCTGGACCGGCGGCGCACCGAGCACGGGCGGCTGCCGCACGGCGATCGGGGCCGGCGCCAGTGGCGCAGGTGGCTGTGCCAACGGCAACACGCTGACGGCCCGCACGCGCGCCATCCGGTAGGGGGCTGGCGCTGGCGGGGCGACTGCCGGCGTCGCTTGCGCCTCCTCCGAGATCGCCGCTGCAACCGTAGAGTTTTGGCCGATTTGTGCGGCCATCCTGATCCTTCCACCGCGCTCGTCGATCCGCTTGACGGGTTCGACGAGGCGCGGCTCGGCGCGTGGCACGCTGGCAGGTCTGGCGATCAGCATGGGGCGCTTATGGCGAAACGACGGCACATCCGGCTGGCGAGAGCGCTCCGTCGTTGCCCGTTGCATGGCGCGCGAAAGCAGCACCTGCATGCGCGCATTGCGGGCTGAACCGCTCTTTCCTCCGAACACCACGCCGATCACATGCCGCCCGTCGCGGCGCACCGAGGCAACCAGATTATATCCGGACTGGCGCGTGTAGCCGGTCTTCAGGCCTTCGAGCCCCGGAAACCGGCCGAGCATGGTGTTGTGGTTGCGATAGGTGCGCCCGTTGTAGCTGAAGCTGCGCAGCGAAAATATGCCGACGCGATCGGGAAAGTGGTCGTAGAGCCGCATGCCCAGAAGCGCCATGTCGCGGGCGGTCGTTGTCTGCTCGTCATTCGGCAGCCCGTTGGCGTTGCGGAATGTCGTCCGCTTCATCCCGAGCTCATGCGCCTTGGCCGTCATCAGCCGCGCAAATGCGGCTTCGCTGCCGGCGATGTGCTCGGCGATCGCCACCGCGATGTCATTGGCCGACTTGGTCACCAGCGCCTTGATGGCGTTCTCGACCGTGATTGTAGAGCCCGGCTTCAGCCCGAGCTTCGAAGGTGGCTCTTCCGCCGCTGTCTCCGAGACCCGGATCGACGTCGCCAAGCTGAGCTTGCCCTCTTCGAGCCGCTCGAACACCAGGTAGATCGTCATCATCTTGGTGAGTGAGGCCGGATAACGGGTTTCGTCGCCAGCCTCGGCGTGCAGGATCCGGCCGGAATTGACGTCGATTGTCATGGCCGCATAGCGCTCGGCTGCATGCGTGCCATGCATCGGCAGTAGGGTCAGCGCGGCGATCACGCAGCAGAACGCTACGATTCGGCTTCCCTTGCCGCCAATTGCGCATGTGCCGAGCACGATAGGTCCCCGTCCGTTGCTGGCGAGCCGAATGCGGCTGGCCGGCTCGGCACCGACTGGTTGCGACCAGTGCATGGTGCCGTCCCTCGAAACTCATTACGCCACGGTTTTTGGGCACCAATAGGGCGCCTTACGCGGCAATGGCCCACAGTGTGACAGTTCCTGATGCAGGGAGGGTTAATGGGCGATGCTGCAATGCAGCATTTTTCTTGACTTCATTGTGCGCTGCACATATTTCTCTATTCGACGGCAGCCAGGAGCGCCGCGGACCATATTCAGGAGCAACGCCCGGCCAAACCCGGGAAGCAGGAGCCTCGAGCCATGATGAAGCCCTTCGAAGACATGCAGCGCCTCAACCAGAACAGTGTCGAAACGGCCATGAAAGTCATGACCGATTGGGGCAAGAGCTGGCAGACCATCGCTGCCGAGATGAGCGATTACACCAAGCGCTCGCTCGAGGACGGCACCCACACGATGGAGAAGTTGATGTCTGCGCGCTCTGTCGAGCAGGCTTTCGAGATCCAGAGCAACTACGCCAAGCGGGCCTACGACGACTACATGCAGCAGTGGACCAAGATCGGCGGCATGTACGCGCAGCTCGCCAAGGAGGCGACCAAGCCGTTCGAGAAGGCCATGACCGTCGGCCGCTGACCCCGACCCCAACCGGGCCGGGCGTTCGCAAGCACGCATTAGGCAAAAGTGTTCAGGAATGCCATGTGCCTCCGCGATCACGCGTTCCAGGATCACTGCGGGTTTCACGCACAACTTCACGGATCTCTGAAAGGCCCGGCGCTTGCCGGGCCTTTTTTTTGCCCCCGTGGATCTCCACATAGGTTGGTAACGGCGCCATCAACGCTAGCGGACAGACCCACTATTCACTGTTTGCGATCCGGTGCATGCTGCCACTACTATGGCCCCACACGCGAGGCGGCTGGCGCGATGATAAATGCAACATGGCCGCGCGGTCTCCAGCTAGCGACCGTCGGGGATGAGGGATGAGCGAATTCAAGCCTATGGAGCTGATGTCTGACGACAAGAAGGGCTCCGGCGACGATCAGGGCGGCGACGGCAAGACCGGGATCATCACCAAGACCCGGCCTAAGACCAAGCGTCCGAGCCTGTACAAGGTGCTGTTGTTGAACGACGATTACACGCCGATGGAGTTCGTCGTGCATGTTCTCGAGCGCTTCTTCAACAAGGGCCGCGAGGACGCTATGCGGATCATGCTCCATGTTCATCACAAGGGCGTGGGCATCTGCGGCGTCTACACGTACGAGGTCGCCGAAACCAAGGTGACCCAGGTTATGGATTTCTCACGGCAGCATCAGCATCCGCTGCAGTGCACGATGGAAAAGGAGTAGCTCCAAGGTGCCATCCTTCTCGCAAAGCCTCGAGCAGGCGCTCCATCGGGCGCTGGAGTTTGCCAACGAGCGTAGCCACGAGTACGCCACGCTCGAACATCTGTTGCTGGCCCTCATCGACGACCGCGATGCAGCCGCAGTCATGCGCGCCTGCAATGTCAATCTCGACGAGCTGCGCCGTCGCGTGACGACCTATCTCGACACCGAGCTCGACGGCCTCGTCCGCAAGGGCGCCGCCGACGCCCAGCCCACCACCAGCTTCCAGCGTGTCATCCATCGTGCCGTCGTCCACGTGCAATCCTCCGGCCGTGAGGAGGTGACGGGCGCCAACGTGCTGATCGCCATCTTCGCCGAGCGCGAAAGCCACGCCGCCTTTTTCCTGCAGGAGCAGGAGATGACCCGGTTCGACGCCGTCCAGTACGTCAGCCATGGCATCGCCAAGCGTCCAGGCGCCAGCGAACCGCGTCCCGCGCGCGGCGTCGACGAGAACGAAGCGAGCGAAAGCGCCGACGGCAAGAAGCAGGGCGACGCGCTCTCGAACTACTGTGTCAACTTGAACAAGAAGGCGCGCGACGGCCGCATCGATCCGCTGATCGGTCGCGAGTCCGAGGTCTTGCGCACCATCCAGGTGCTCTGCCGCCGCTCCAAGAACAACCCGCTGTTCGTGGGTGACCCCGGCGTCGGCAAAACGGCAATCGCCGAGGGCCTGGCCCGCAAGATCGTGCAGGGCGAGGTGCCCGAGGTCTTGAAGAACGCAACGATCTTCTCGCTCGACATGGGCACCCTGCTCGCCGGCACCCGCTATCGCGGCGACTTCGAGGAGCGCCTCAAGGCCGTCATGAAGGAGATCGAGAACTATCCCGGCGCGATCCTGTTCATCGACGAGATCCACACCGTCATCGGTGCGGGTGCCACGTCAGGTGGCGCCATGGATGCGTCCAATCTCTTGAAGCCCGCGCTGCAGGCCGGCACGGTGCGCTGCATCGGCTCCACGACCTACAAGGAGTACCGCCAGCACTTCGAGAAGGATCGTGCCCTCGTCCGTCGCTTCCAGAAGATCGACGTCAAGGAGCCCACAGTCGAGGACACCATCGAGATCATGAAGGGCCTGAAGCCCTACTTCGAGGAGTTCCACAAGCTCAAGTACACGACGCCTGCGATCAAGGCCGCGGTCGAGTTGAGCGCAAAGTACATCCACGACCGCAAGCTGCCCGACAAGGCGATCGATGTGATCGACGAAACCGGCGCCTCGCAGATGTTGGTGCCCGAGGGCAAGCGCAAGAAGAAGATCACCGTGAAGGAGGTCGAGGAGACGGTCGCCACCATGGCCCGCATCCCACCGAAGACCGTGTCCAAGTCCGACGCCGAGGTCATGTCCAACCTCGAGAAGGACTTGAAGCGCCTGGTCTTTGGTCAGGATGCGGCCATCACTGCGCTGGCCTCGGCCATCAAGTTGTCGCGCGCAGGCCTGCGTGAGCCGGAAAAGCCGATCGGCTGCTACCTGTTCTCAGGCCCGACCGGTGTCGGCAAGACCGAGGTCGCCAAGCAGCTCGCCTCCCTCATGGGCATCGAGCTGCTCCGCTTCGACATGTCCGAGTACATGGAAAAGCACACCGTTTCGCGTTTGATCGGTGCGCCTCCAGGCTACGTCGGCTTCGATCAGGGCGGCCTGCTGACCGATGGCATCGATCAGCATCCCCACTCCGTCCTGCTGCTGGACGAGATCGAGAAGGCGCATCCAGACCTGTTCAACATCCTTCTGCAGGTGATGGATCACGGCAAGCTCACCGATCACAACGGCAAGCAGGTCGACTTCCGCAACGTCATCCTCATCATGACCACCAATGCCGGCGCCTCCGACCTTGCCAAGGCGGCCATCGGCTTCAATCGGTCGAAGCGTGAGGGCGACGACACCGAGGCCATCAACCGCCTCTTCACGCCGGAGTTCCGCAACCGCCTCGACGCAGTCGTGGCCTTCAACAGCCTGCCGATGACCGTCATCACCAAGGTCGTCGAGAAATTCGTCTTCCAGTTGGAAGCCCAGCTCGCCGACCGTGGTGTCACCATCGAGTTGAGCGAGGAAGCGACCAAGTGGCTCGCCGACAAGGGCTACGACGAGAAGTTCGGCGCCCGGCCCCTGGCGCGCGTTATCCAGGAGCATATCAAGAAGCCCTTGGCCGAGCAGCTGCTCTTCGGCAGCCTCATCAATGGTGGCGTCGTGCGGATCAAGGTCGAGGGCGAGAAGGAGGATAAGAAGCTCGGTTTCGAGTACATCCCCGCCGATCCCGCCAAGAAGCCGAAGATCCAGCAGGAGGAGGACGACGAGGACGAGGCAACCGGTGAAGATGCCGGCGATGCCCTTGTCGGCGCCACCTCCAAGAAGGCGCTCCCCGGGCCCAAGGGTGCAAACGGCAGCGACGCCAGCCGCCCGGCCGGTGCCGTGCCGTCGATCCCGCGCCGCAAGAAGGACGATTGATGCCGGTAGGGACCGGGGCCGCGTCCCCGGTCGCCCGCCAGCAGGCTCGGTGCTCGGAGAAGCGCTTCCTAACGCCTCAGCCCCAACGGATCTGAAGCCAGCCGGGCCCGCGCCGATCGCCGGATTGACGCGGGCCTTTTTGTCATGGCCCCCGCGCCGCTGACGCTATCGAGAGATCATGCGCCTCCAGGTTTTCTCCGACGTGCATCTCGATGTCGAGGATGTCTATCGCCCCCGTCTCGCGCCGGGCGTCGATGTCGTCGTCGTGCCTGGCGACCTGTGCGAGGGCATGGATCGCGGCATGGCGTGGCTGCGTCATCACCTGGGCGCCAGCGTCGAACTCGTCATGGTCGCCGGCAATCACGAGTATTTCGCGCGCCTGCGCCAGGACGAACGTCAGGCCGGCCTCGAGGCGGCGCGTCGGCACCGCGTCCACTTCCTCGACGACACCACCACGCGTCTCGGCGCCGTCCGTTTCATCGGCAGCACGCTGTGGGCCGACTACTGCCTCTTTGGTGCCGACCGCCAGCGCGAGATGATGGATGTCGCCCGCCGTCGCATGATGGACCACCGTCGCATTCGCGAGGCCCCCGGCCGCTTCATGACACCCGAGGAGTCCCTCGCCCTCCATGGCGCCGCACGGAATTTCCTGGGCAGCGCGCTCGCGACGCCTCATGACGGGCCGACCGTCGTCATCACCCATCACGGTCCCCATCCCTTGAGCCTTGCCGATCGCTATCGCGAAGATCCCTTGTCCGCCGCTTTCATCTCCGACCTTGCCGACGTCATCGAAGCCACTCGGCCCGCGCTCTGGCTGCACGGCCATACCCATGTCGGCCTCGACTATCGGGTGGGCGAGACGCGCATCGTCTGCAATCCCCACGGCTACGGCGAAGAGAACCCCGCCTTCCGCTCCGATTTCGTCATCGACGTCTGAAGCTGCCGTTTGCCCCTGCGTCCTCGACCTATCGGCGAATTCTGCTCTGCGCCGAATTGCTCCGAAGTCGTCGTTTCGCCCAATTCCCGTCCATCGAGCGCCGTAAACCTTCGCGATAGTCGTTTCTAGTCGCCTGTGGGTCCGGTCTACTCAGTGAGGCTCCGGAACTCTCAGCCCCCCAGCCCCCCGGAGCTGCAATCGGGTGGGCCGGACCCAGAGGCAACTCGCGCGGACCGTTTGCCCGCCGCCCCTTGAATTCCCCCCCACGACTGACCTATGTGACCCGGCAGGATAGTTCTTCCGCCAGGAGCAAGGTTCCCATGACATCCGATACCTCCGCAGGCGCCGGCCGCCAGCAATTCCAGGCCGAAGTCTCGCGTCTGCTCGATCTCATGGTGCACTCGGTCTATACTGAAAAAGAGATCTTTCTTCGTGAGCTGATCTCGAACGCCTCGGATGCCTGCGACAAGCTCCGCTACGAGGCGATCGCGGCCCCTGATCTGATTGCTGCCGAGCCCCGCCTCGCCATCCGCATATCGATCGACAAGGCAGCCCGCCGCCTCACCGTCTCCGACAATGGCATCGGCATGAGCGAAGCCGAGCTGGTCGACAACCTCGGCACCATCGCGCGCTCGGGAACGCGCGCCTTCCTCGATCGCCTGGCATCGGAGCCCGAAGGCTCGAGCGGCCTCATCGGCCAGTTCGGCGTCGGCTTCTACTCCGCCTTCATGGTCGCGAGCCGCATCGAGGTGGTGAGCCGCCGCGCTGGCGCGCCTGAGGCCAATTTCTGGGAGTCGGACGGCACCAGCGGCTTCACCGTCCGCTCCGCCACGCCCGAGGAGGCTGAGCGCGTGTCCCGCGGCACCAGCGTCACGCTCGAGCTCAAGCCCGATGCCGACGACTATCTCGAACCCTACACCATCGAGCGCATCGTCAAGACCTACTCCGACCACATTCTCTTTCCCGTCGAGCTTGTCGGCGAGGACGGCAGCGCCAAGCAGGTCAACGCCGCGAGCGCACTCTGGCAGCGCTCGCGCGCCGACGTCACGCCTGAGGCCTACACGGAGGCCTACAAGGGCCTGACGCACGGCCTAGATGAGCCTGCCGTGACCATTCACTACAAGGCCGAGGGCCGCCAGTCCTACGCAGTCCTCCTGTTCGTGCCCTCCGAGCGTCCGTTCGACTTGTTCGACGTCGAGCGCAAGGGCCGCGTCAAGCTCTACGTGCGTCGTGTCTACATCACCGATGAGGCCGAGTTGCTTCCGGGCTGGCTGCGTTTTGTCAGGGGTGTTGTCGACAGCGAGGACGTACCGCTCAACATCTCCCGCGAGATGCTCCAGAACAACCCGCAGGTGAGCCAGATCCGCCGCGCCTTGACCGGGCGCGTCGTCTCCGAACTGGACACGCTCGCCAGCAAGGAGCCCGAGCGTTTCCAGAAGGTGTGGGAGGTGTTCGGCCCCGTCCTCAAGGAGGGGCTCTACGAGGATTTCGAGCGCCGTGAAGCTATTCTCAAGCTCACACGCTTCCGCTCGACCAAGGGCGACGGCTGGCGCTCGCTCGCCGACTACGTCGCCGATATGCGGCCCGGCCAGTCAGACATCTACTATCTCACCGGCGACAATCTCGAGCGCCTCAAGGCAAGTCCACAACTCGAGGCCGCCGCCGCCCGCGGTATCGAGGTCCTCCTCCTTGCCGATCACGTCGACAGCTTCTGGACCACCCGCGCCCCGGATTTCGACGCCAAGAAGCTCCGCTCCCTCACGCAAGGCGAAACCGATCTGTCCGCCGTGCCGTTGCTCGATGCCGCAGCCGATCCCCAGTCCGGCGACGGTGCCGCCGATCTCATTTCCGCGTTGAAGACGGCCCTTGGCGATCAGGTCAGCGACGTCAGGGCTTCTAAGCGCCTGGTCGCCTCGGCCGTGTGCCTGGTGGCGCCAGGAGCCGGTCCCGATCTCGCCCTCGAGCGCCTGCTGCGTCAGCGCAACGAGGGCGTCGGTTTGAAGCCTGTGCTCGAGGTCAATCCCTCCCACGCGTTGGTCAAGGCCGTTTCAGCCAGATTGGCCACCGCCGAAGCCGACGAGGTCGCCGACCTCGCAGGCCTCCTCCTCGATCAGGCACGCATCCTCGACGGCGAGCTGCCACTCGACCCGGCACGGTTCGCCGCCCGCCTCAACCACTACCTCTCCCAGGGCCTCGCCTGAGCCCTCCACGCGCGGATGCGAAGTGGGCATCCGAAGCGCAAGGTAAGACGCGCGGATGCGAAGTGGGCATCCGAAGCGCCATGCAAGACCGCGCGGATGCGAAGTGGGCATCCGAAGCGCCATGCAAGACGCACCTATGGCCGTTCATCGAAGTGCAAGAGCACACCGCCCATGCCCTTGGGGTGCACGAACCCAATCAAGCCCGCTCGTGAGCCGGGCCGCCCATTCTTGTCGATCAAAGGCACGCCGGCCGCCTCCAGTCGCTTTAGCACACCGTTGATATCGCCCGTCTTCATTGCGATGTGATGCAGGCCTTGCCCGCGGTTCGCAACGTAGCGGGCGATGGCGCCTTGGTCCTGCCGGGTGGTGCCGGCGCTGCCGTATTCGACGCGTCCTTCTTGGGCCGGATTGAAGTTCTGCAGGAACTCGAGGTCGGTATCCCCGACCGTGATGAAGGCGACGCGAAGCCCGCCGACGGGGATCGGATCGCGCGTGTGATAGACCACGCCATGTCGGTCCGACGTGAAGCTTTCGACGGGGATCATCACCTCCATGTCGGTCTGCTGGCTCTCGATCGGGCAGCCGAGCCGGTGCGACCACGCCGCGATTGCGGCCCCATTGTCGGCGCTGGCAATGCCCAAGTGATCGAACCGCTCGATCAAGGGCGTAGGCGCCCGCTCGATGCCGACGCGTTGCGTGAGGTAGGTGCGCACGTGGGCCGTATCGCTTGTGCGCAGCGCGATGCGCAGCTCCTTGCCGGGCCCCGCCTCAGGCTCGCCTTCGGCGGCAATGCCGGCGCCGGCCGCGACTGTGAGACCCTTTTCGAGGGAGTCGACCCCGAGTGCGATGTGATGCACCCCCGTGCGCGTTTCCCCGCCGACGCCCGTATGGCCCTGCGGATAAAGCACCAGCGCACTTGCCCCAACGCCGTAGCTCGCGAGCGTGCCACCGCTGCCGTCGTCGATACGGCCGCGTTTGAGGCCGAGCACATCGCCGAGCGTGCGCGCCGCAGCCGCCTCGTCGCCGACGACCAGCGCCACATAAGCAAGCTCTTGCCCAAGCATTCGCCACCCCCAGTTATGAGTGCTGAAGCTGTAGCCCGCGCTTGCCTTGTCGAAGGCCGCAGCGCCAGGCCGCAAAGCTCAGGCGTTGCGCCGCCGCACCTCGTCCAGATAGCGCACCACCTCGGCGCTGCTCGTGATGTCGGCGTAGCGTCGGCCCATGTCCTTGAGGTTGGCCTCGTGCTCCGCCTCGCCCGGATCACCGCAACAGTCTTCCGCCACGATCGTCCGGTAGCCGAACGAGAAGGCGTCGATGACGCTGGCGCGCACGCATCCTGACGTCACGCATCCCGTCACGATCACCGTGTCGATGCGGTGCTTGGCGAGAAAGCTCGTGAGCGGCGTCTGGAAGAAGATCGATGGCCCCGCCTTCTGGAAGATGTAGTCATGGTCGGGATCTGCGATCAGGTCGTCCATCTCGGCCTCGAGCGTGCCCTCCCGGAAGCCGTTGCGCACCGCAGCCACCTTCCAGTTCAGCGCATCGCGGGCTGACTGATAGGCCGTGAAGCACGAGGCCACGGGAATGCTGCATCGCCGGGCCTCTGCCAGCAGCTCCACGGTCCGGTCGCGCGCGGCATGGATGCGCTCGCTCCTGCCCATCGTGCAGCGCGGATCGGTAAAGCCCTTCTGGAAGTCCACCACCAGGATTGCCGGTCGCTCGCCGAACCCGATCGAAAGCGCACCATATGTCGCGGCCTCGAAGGCGCCTTGCCCGTTACTGTCCATCGCCCTGCCTCCGCATTTCCCAATTCGTTATCGATCCCTCATGGTGAAGCAATCGCAAGCCTCGTCAATGGCCTCGCCACGCCGATCAACCCCGCCCGCGCCAAATCCCATGGAGCCCCTTGACGTCCGCAGTGGCTTGGTGCACCTCCCTTGACCAGGGCCTCAGCAGTCCATTCCGGTCCCGTAGCTCAGCCGGATAGAGCACCAGATTCCTAATCTGGGGGTCGCAGGTTCGAATCCTGCCGGGATCGCCAATGAAATCAATGTCCTTACTGTGTTGTCCAAATCGACGTCCGTTCCTTCTAGCATTCACCAGGCATTCACGGTGGTGGTGTGGTGCTTCGTTCGTTGTGGGCGATTGAGCCTGGCGGACTTTAGCCCCTGACCAAGCAGCTGAGCTACCAGTCTCTGGCCCGCCACATGACGGGGCTAATGCCATTCGATGCGTTGCTCTCTGAGGTTCAGCGAGCATGCGGCGTCCAGGCCCTGTGGGATAACCTGTGGAAGAAGCTGTGGCGCTTGCCCAGAGGATTAGCTTGAGAACACTATTTGGCGCGGATGTGTATCGGGGGATACTTCAGTGCCAATATTATCGGATCGTCGCAGGCATGCGGCGAGGTTGATCAGGGTGCTCGCGGATGCGGCTGACGATGAAACCGTGCCCCTTGAGAAATTGGCATCATTGACGGAGATGGTTGGCAAACATCTGCTCCAAGAGGTGGAAGCCGGGCGGATGTCCAGTGCCACAGGTCGGCCTGCGGATTGTGAATGATCGTGGCCGCGAATTTGCGACGCTCGCCCATAGTGCTGAACGTTGGCTTTAGGCGAGTAGAAGCGTTCGTTTTCACCAGTCTTCCCATCCCCGAAAGCCAAGATGCGGCGGTTGATCATGGACGCAGTAACTTGATCGACCGGAACGAGATCACAGAGTTAACTGGAAGTGCAGGAGGCTTGGAGTTGTTGCGGTGCTTGCTGCGATGCATCGAAACGTGGTCATGGGTACGGTCCATAATGGCAGAGGGACGAAAAACTTCTGCTTCCCCATGAGCGGAAACCCTCGGTAGCTGGAGCGGTAAGTTGATAGGCTGTTGTGTCCACGGCCGAGGCATTGAGACTGCGAGCGCGCTTGCCGGACAAACTTAGGGGCCTGTCATGCAACGAGGAACAATAACTGCCATCGGCGCTGCCGTGGTGGCGCTGGCGATGACCGTCGCGCAGCATCCTGCAGCCGACGCGCAATCCCCGCTCGATGAAGCAATGGCACTCAATGCGCGTGCGATGGAAATCTACAACGCCGGCAAGGCTGGCGCGGCAATCACATTAGCCAAGCGCGCCCTCGCCATCCGTGAAAAGGCGCTGGGCCCCGATCATCCCGATATCGGCAAGAGCCTCAACAACCTCGCTCTGCCTCTACAAAGCCAAGGCCGCTACGCGAGGCCGAGCCGCTGTTCAAGCGCGCCCTCGCCATCCGTGAAAAGGCGCTGGGCCCGGACCATCCCTCGGTCGGCACCTCCTCAACAACCTCGCCGGTCCTATACCAGGCCCAAGGCCGCTTCGCCGAGGCCGAGCCGCTCTACAAACGCGCCCTCGCCATCCGAGAAAAGGCGCTGCGCCCCGATCATCCGATGTCGCCACCGCCTCAACAACCTGGCTGGGCTCTACGAACGCAAGGCCGGCTACGCCGAAGCCGAACCGCTCTACAAGCGCGCCCTCGCCATGCGTGAAAAGGCGCTGGGCCCCGAAGGCCATCCCGAGTCGGCGCCACCCTCAACAACCTCGCTCTGCTCTACCAAACCAAGGCCGCTACGCCGAGGCCGAGCCGCTCTACACGCGCGCCCTCGCGATCCTTGAGAGAGCGCTGCCGCCCCGATCATCCCGACGTCGGCACCAGCCTCAACAACTCGCGCTGCGCTCTACAGACCAAGGCCGCTACGCCGAGGCCGAGCCGCTCTACAAGCGCGCCCTCGCCATCCGAGAAAAGGCGCTGCCCGAAGGCCATCCCGATATCGCGCAGGGACTGAACAATCTTGCGGTTCTGTATCAAACACAGGGCCGGATGACAGAAGCCGAGCCGCTATTGAAACGCGCCCTCGCCATCCTAGAGAAGGCGCTCCCCGAAGGCCATCCCGATATCGCGCACGGACTAAACAATCTGGCCTTCCTCTACGAGGCCAAAGGTGGATTGACGGAGGCGGAGCTCCTGTACAAGCGCGCTCTGGCGATGAACGAGAAGACGTTGCCTGCCGACCACCCCATCATCGCCATCGGACTTGGCAACCTCTCATCTGCCCTCGCGCGTCAACATCGCTTGCGCGAGGCATGGCCATATGCGCGTCGTGCGACAGCGGCGCTGGTCAAACGTGATGCTGCCGAAGCCGCTGCTGTATCCACGGGCGGCCCTGAACGAGGGCACAACGAGAATGCCTTCTTCACCGGCTTTTTTCGGTACCACATGCAGGTGGCATCGCACATCGCCGAGCTTGAGCCGAGCCAGGTTGCGGTACTGCGTAATGAAGCCTTCTTGATGGCTCAACGAGCAGCTCGCACGGAGGCTGCCAATGCGCTGGCCCAGACGTCGGCTCGATTCGGAGCCGGTGACACGGCGATCGCCAAGCTGGTGCGGGAGCGACAGGATCTGGCGGGCCGCTGGCAGGCTAGCGACAAGGCGTTGAACGCCGCACTGACAAAACCTATGGCACAGCGCGCAGGTGCAGACGAGCTGTGCGCGCCAGACTATGATGCAACCATCGACTCGCGCATCGCCGATATCGACCGTCGTCTTAAGGCGGACTTCCCCAACTACTTCGCACTGGCCAGTCCAGAACCGCTGTCCATCGAGGTGGCGGCAAACCTACTCACTGACGATGAGGCGCTGGTGGTGCTGGTAGCCGGGCACACCGAGGAAACGTACGTCTTTGCCGTGACACGGCACGGGGCGGCCTGGCATCGCATCCCACTCGGGCGCAAGGCACTTGGCGCCACAGTGGCCGAACTCCGAAAGGGCCTAGACATTAATGCGGTGGAAGCCTCCATCAAGGCGTCGAAGCCCGCCCTGTTCAGTCTTGGTCTCGCTCACGCACTCTACGTCAAGCTGATTGGCCCAATCGAGCCGCTGATCCGGGCGAAACGTCATCTATTGGTCGTCTCATCTGGGGCACTGAGCAGTCTGCCATTGTCGGTTCTGGTCACCGCACCACCCGCTATTGTCGCGCCGCAGGTTGTCGATCCTGCCCGCTATCGAGATGCGGCATGGCTCATTGTGCGCCACGCAGTCACGACACTTCCATCGGTTGCAAGCCTGAAGGCGTTGCGGCGGACGTCAGGAGTATCGGCGGCCACCAAGCCACTCGTCGGTTATGGTGATCCACAGTTTGATCGTGGGCGTGGGCCGGTGCAAGGGCCGGCGAGATCAAGGTTGCCGCAACCCGTGGCTATGCCAGCTACTGGAAGGGTCGCGGTGCAGACCTGGACGCGCTCGCCTATGGACTTGCGCCATTACCGGAGACGGTCCGCGAGCTACGTGCCGTTGCCACGGCGCTTGGTGCGGACGGGACGGCTCTTCATCTCGGCACCGATGCAACGGAAACCACCCTGAAGCGCACGGATCTCACCAAATATCGTGTCGTGTATTTCGCGACCCACGGCCTTGTCGCCGGCGAAGTCAATGGACTTGGTGAGCCGGCGCTGGTGCTGACGCTGCCGCGGAAACCCACTGACCTCGACGATGGCCTGTTGACCGCCAGCGAGATCACGCAGCTCAAACTCGATGCGGACTGGGTAGTGCTGTCGGCCTGCAATACTGCCGCCGGCGATAGTATTGGCGCAGCGCACGCGCTGTCAGGCTTGGCACGCGCCTTTTTCTATGCTGGGAGCCGGGCAATGCTGGTTTCGCATTGGCGTGTCGACAGTTTATCTGCGGCACGCCTATCGACGGCACATTCGAAGCCTTACAACGTAATCCTAATATTGGTCGAGCCGAGGCACTGCGCCGATCGATGCTGACCCACTTGCGCGACCCGACCCACGCCTGGAACGCCTATCCCGCGTTCTGGGCACCTTTCGTCGTGGTAGGCGAAGGCGGTAGAAACGACCACGATTTGGTGTGGCCGCGCCTAGTTCCAGACGGCGTGCTGCGGCCGCTATCCAACAGTGCGGCGAACACTCGCCTACCACAACTTGTCGAGCCGTATCTCCGGCAAACCCAGCAGTAACGGCCGTTGTGCAGCATGAAACAAGGTTTGGACGTTGGGCGTTCTGTGGCCCGCTGCATGTCTGCTCGACATCCGATGAGCCGACCAAAAGCCATCCGGTTTCATAACCTCGTCCAGGGACGCCTCGGGTCACAAAGGCGCCGAGCGCGAGCCACTCCCGCGAGCGAACAATAGGATGACGCTTCGTGTTGCCGACTGGCGATTGGCAGATGCCGCGAGTCGGCGCACGCTCTTCCACATGGCCGTGCTCATCATCACCGAGAAGACCAGTCAGGCGCGCGATCTGCGGGCGGCGCTGGGCGACCGATTCGGCCAGATTCTGCCCGCTGAGGGGCATTTGCTGCGTCTGGCTGAACCGCACGAGGTCAAGGCCGCATGGAAGGCCTGGTCGAGTGAGCTCTTGAAGCCCGACGACCTCTATCCAACGAAGTCGGCGACCGATGGCACAAGCCCGCCAAGCTCCAAGCGATTGCGGCAGCGCTGAAGCGTTGCGATCAGGTCATTCTTGCCACCGACTGCGACCGTGAAGGTCAGCTGATTGGCCAAGAAATCCTTGAGCACTTGCGGTATCGCGGCACAGTCAGGCGTGCCCTGTTCACGGCCCAGGATCCAAAATCACTCAGGCAGGCCTTCGATAAGCTCAAGCCCAACCGCGAGATGCAGCCTCTGTATGAAGCAGCCGTCGCACGGCAACAGGCCGATCAGATCTTCAACTTGTCGCTGACCCGCACGGCAACTCGAACCCTTCTCTCCCATGGCACCAAGGGTGTCATCGGTATCGGCCGCGTCAAGACGCCGACGCTGGCCATCGTCTGTCTCCGCGAACTCGAGATCCGGGATTTTCGGGTTGAGGACTATTTTGAGGTCGTCGCCACCGCGTCCGTCGATGGTGGCAATACGATAATTCTAAGCTTGAACAGGGACA
>CAVXGT010000033.1:0-97003 GCA_963761475.1 uncultured Alphaproteobacteria bacterium | reverse complement strand
TTGGCAGGCGGGAAACTCGGCACGCCACCTGCCGGCGTTACCGTGTAGTTCAACAGTGCTCCGCCAGGACCGGTCAGCGTCAAGGGTGAGGCAAACACCACACTGTCGGTGGTGGAGCAGGGCCCATTCCCAAGCTTGAAATAGGTGGCCGACACCGTCACCGAAACGGCCGTTGGCGCGACATTGGTGCCGAGGTTGATGATCGCCGGCGAGATCGAGACCGATGGCGCGATGAACGCAATGATATTGCAAGCTGCACGGGCGTGTCCGGCCCCACGACGAGAACGAACCCAATCCATGCAAGCAGTCTTATGGCGTACATGTGCTCACCCCTTGACCGGTACGAGCGTGCCGAGACGCACCAGGCCGACCGCTCCTTTCGGCACAATGACGTCGTAGTGCAGTGGGCCACCCTCCGCTTCCATGGTCAAAACCCAGCGCCCTTCGGACAGACCGTCGATACCAAACTTCCCGCTCTGGTTCGTAAAGATCGCGATCTGCCGCTCGCCCTGGCTGACAACGCCGGCGACAAGACCGACGGGAACCCCGCTGGCGTCGACCAGCGTACCAAGCGCCGTCACGGAATACCCGGAGCCAACCTGCAACGCATAGCCGGCCTTGTAGGGCGGTCTGAGATCGTAACCGCTGGCGCCGAGGCTGTAGCCGATTGGCAAGTCGTCGACATCGACGGCGACGGTTTGCTGCGAGTAGGCTGCAAGGTCCTTCACCACGGCAGGCCCGGCGGCGTCCGATTGCCCGCGCGGCACTTTCACGCTCCCGGCCGTGATCGCACGCTCAGCGAGGCTCTCGTGCGGATAGAGTATGGCGAAACCGCCATTGCCGCGAACGGGTGCGCTGATCGCGGCATGCCCGTCTGCAAACACGATCGACGTGCCGACCCGCACCCGCGAGCGCTGGTCCTCGCCATAGATATTGGCCGCACGGCCTGACCAGGCGACGCCACTGTCGTGGCTCACCGCCACCTCTGCGCGGTTGCCATGATAGGTGGCGTTGGCACCGAACCGGGTACTGTCGTAATAGCGGTCATCAGTGGCCGTGACATTGGTCGACCAGCTGCCGATACCGGTGCCCGAATGGCGATACCCCGAAACCGTCGAGCGCTGGCTCGCCGTGTCACCCGCCGCCATGACGATCGTGTCTGCCTTCGGCCGCCAGAAATAGCGCAGCCCAGCCCACAATGCCCCCTCGTTGTCCGATTGATCCGCGAGATCTCGAGCCAGGAACAACCGCCTGCGGCTGTCGTTGGAGTAGCCGACGGTCCCGGTGATCGTGCCGTTATCGAACAGCGGATGGGAGAGCGACAGGTCGACATGATAGCGATCGCCCCGCTGCGCATATCTGGAGTACTGGGCGAAAGCCTCATCGGCAATATCGTATCGTCCCGCCAACGTCGCCTGCCAGTTGTCACCGAACGAACGACTGTAGCTGGCCGCAAAGCTGGACTGGAACTGGTAGATCGGCAGGTGGACGTCGCCGAGATCGCTGAGGTACAGCCCAGGCGCGCGAAAATCGTCGCTGTGCCACTCTGCCGACAGTCGCAACAGACTGGCGTTGTCCTGGCCAATGAGATCCCACGTCAATCGCGCGGCAAGTCCGAAGCCCACATCATGATCGGTCTGGCTCGCTGCCAATTGCGCGCCCCAGATCCCGAACGGCGTCGCCGTCACGAAGCCGGCGCCAGCCATGATGACATTGTCGTCGGCCTGCGCATGCGCTTCGAACGTCAGCCGTTGCGTCAGCCCATAGCGCACGAACGACGAGGCAAGGTAGCGGTCGGACACATATTGCACGAAGCTGTCGTACATGTAGGAGGGCACACCGGCACTGAGCGCCGCCTCCCACTTGCCCGCGCCCAGCAGGGCATAGCTCGAGTAGCTCGAGAACGTCAGCGTCCTGCTTGCCCCCGTATCGTCCGTGATCAGCAGCACGATCTCGTTGGCCCCCGCTCTGAGCGGCAGATCGCGAAGATTGTAGTTGCCCGGCGCCAGCGTCAGGCGCTGCGCCAGGGCCCCGTTGATCAACACCTCGACCGTCGCGGGCCTGTCGAGCGTGAACGACTGCGCCCCCGTCGCCCGCATCGACTGTCCAGGATTGAGCTTTGCAGGCGCATACTCGAGCGTCACCCCGGCAATGCTGGCGCTTCTCTGGAAGGACGTCGTTTCGACGCGCGTATCACCAGCCGTCAGCCGCACCTGCTGGTCCGGCCAATCGACCACTGCACGGCTGCCGAGGCGCCTGAGCCCACTCTCGTGGCCGAACAGGCAGAACGCATCCACCGGACAGATCCGTGCATTGACATCGTTTTGCAGGCTGAGCTCGTTCTCGACGACGACCCGGCCGATCCTAAAGACACTCTCGGCATCGAACTGTAACGCCGTCTGGTCTGATTTCCAGATCTGGCCCGCTTGCGCAAACAGATTGATATAGCCTGAAAAGAACGCGGGCTTCTCCAATCGCGCACTGTCGACCAGGCCGTCGTAGGCGAGCGAAATGTCGCCGAGCTTGCGCTGCTCAGCCTTCAAACCCAGCGTCAACTGAAACGTCTGCCGGTCGAAGTCGAGTGCCAGGCCTGCAGCGTTGAGATCGGCAAGCGTGGGCCGCTCCGACAGCGACTTCAACGCTGCAATCGTGTCTTTCGATCCGTCCGACTTGAGAAGCAGCAACAGCCCGCTGCGCGACACCGAGATGGTATCGTCGGCGCCAATCCAGATGAGGATGTCGCCAAGCTTCTTCCCGTACGCGATGAGCTGCACCGTCATCGGCAGCGTACGGCCGCTAGGATTGATCCGGCCGGTGACGTCATCTGCAGTCCGATGCCCCTGACCTGCCAATACCCCGCTAGCGCCGGCAGCGAGCCAGCTTGCAAGCAGCACTGACAGGAGGACTAGTCGCAAGGCTGCAAAGTTCTCCTATGCGTTACGGCACACGAACGCCACCAACTGCAAACCGCTAGCGCTGTGCCTGGTAGTCGAGTTGGATCCGCCCACTGGCTTGTCGTTCGAGCGGCACGATAAATCTGCGTTGCGTTCTGGCCCCGACCACTCCGGCCCCGACGACGCCGAGAATCTGCTCGGGCCTGAGCACTTGAGCACCGACGCGCAACGTCGAGTTGGCCAGCAAGGCGTGCTTGTTGCCTTCGTTGCGAACCGTAATCGCCACCGCCGGCCGGCCGTTGGCGAGCTTCGAGGGCGAGGCGCTGAGCAATTGCAGGGAAGAGGCCCCACGCAGCGGCGCCACATTGAGGATGGCGCCGAAGGCATGCACCACCTGCACCCGCGCGCGTCCGTCCTGCTTCATCCGGACGGGCAACTGCCGAGCCGTGACCATGTACGAGCGCGACGTCTCGATATCCGGATTGCCGACCCACTGGATCCGGAACGTCTGCGACGAGCCTGGCGGGATCAGCGCCGTCACCGGCAGGATGACGAGATCGTCACTGGCCTTCGAGGTCTTGATCTCGCCGGCTTCGGTATAGCGCAGCGATTGGTAGGTGATCTCGACAGGCAGCGGCGCGCGCGATGTGTTCTGCACTTGGAACTGGGTATGCGAGCGCGCGCCAGCGACTTCGAGCTCCATCACCATGGGCTTCAACCCCATGGCGTCAGCGCCTTCCGTCACTGCCATCAACGCTCCGGTCGCAAATGCGACAACGGTTAACCACTTGTTAAGTGCTTTGCTGTTAGACATCTCTTAGATCCTGTGGGAACGCCCTCGCACGTCGAAGAGACCGAGGTGGCGCTGCAGCGATTTCGGCGACACTGCCAGAACGGCGCCATTGAGCGGGCTGGCAACGTGACCACGCGACACTGCTGACGCAGGTCGAAAGCAGGGCAGTGCCTCGCCCCGCACGCATGCACAGGCGCGCGCAAAGACAACTCACGCCAACGCATCAGACGAATTCGAAAACAGCTACAGACTGAAACCAACGACACACGACATCAGTGCCATCGGTCCGGCCGATCGCCGATCCGATGGCACTGCGTTGACCGACATCAGTTTGCCAACAAGGTGATCGTCACCGTGTCGTTGTAGGTTCCAACCATCAGCGGCAGCGTGTGGGCAAGCGACGTCACAGCGATGCCGAGCGCGCCCGAGAAGGGACCACTGGTCGATCCAGCGGACGTAATCGTCTCGACACCCGCCGCAGCCGGCGTGGTCGAAGTGTTCAGCGTCACCGAGACGGTATCGAACGTGACCTGGGCGGTGTAGTCGAAGAAGTTCTGGAACGAGGCACCCGGTGTTCCCGCAGTCGTGGCCGCACCGTTTTGCGAATTGACCCTCACCCTCGTTGCCACGTTGCACGCCGCAGCATGCCCGGCGAGCGTGCCGCTGGTCGTGCTCCCTGAGCCAATAACGATGTCCGCCGAAGGCGTCGCCGGTGTCGACGAGAAGTCCACGGTCGCAAGCAGCCCGGCATTTCCCGTCGTGGCCGTGCCGCCCGATGGCGTGATCGTGCAGGTCGGCGCGATGGTGGCCGTAATGTTGACGGTTGCCGACGCGGTCGTCTGTGCGGCGGCAGGCAGCGCCAAGCCGATCATGGCCGAGCCGAACGCAGCAGTCACAGTCATCCACACGCGTAGGCTGGTCATTTGAGAATCTCCATGCCGCGCGCACCAGCGATGCGGCGCTTCTTTGATGTCATCGACATGCAATACGAGCTGCAGCAAGGATAGCTGATTCGAGACCATACGTCTTTGTGGCGAAAACTTCACGTTATGGCGTGCGGCTTAAATGACGCGGCCACTGCTGGCCGGCACTGCAGCCCCCAACCGGCAGAAATCGCCTGCCCCGTTTCCCCCGCCAGACTGCGATCTCCGGCACTGGACGAAGCTGAGCTGCCCGGCCCATCATGGCCGACGCGTGCATCAATCAGCGCTCGCAGCCCAGACAGCATCGATCGGACATCATGAGCCTCACAGCGCAATCGACGGCCAACGCACGCCCGGCCCTGAGACTTGCAGACTGCTACTGGTTCTTCGGCCCGCTGGTGCTGATGGTCGAGTTGAATATGATATCGAAATCGGTGATCCACGCGTTTCTTGCCCGCACCGATGCACCGAGCGTTGCGCTCGCAGCTTTCAACTCCGCTTTCACACTCTACTTCGCCACCACCAGCACCACCGAGGTCATGGCCCTGCTGTGCCTGTCTTTCCTGAAGTCACGGGCCGATGTCCGCCGCCTCATGGCCTTCACGGCGCTAGTCCTGCTGTTGCCGATCGCCATGGCGCTCGCGGTTTGCTTCACGAGCCTCGGCGACATCGTGTTCGGCGGCTGGTTCGGGCTTGGCGCCGAGGCCCGGATCGAAGCCCGCAATGCAGTTGGCCTGCTCACTCTTTCTGCCCCCGTCCTCATCCTGCGCGGCGCCGCCTTCGCCCTGCTGATGCTGAGCCGCAAGACGATCATCATCACCGCCAGCACACTGGTGCGCCTGCTCTCTCTGACAGCCTCCCTGGCCATCCTGCCGCGCTGGCTCGATGGCGCCGCCATCGGCGCCGCCGCCCTCGTGATTTGCATGGCATCGGAAACAGCCTTTGCCTGGTGCTTCACCTGGCGCCGGCTGATGGAATTGCCCCCGACCCGCCAAGCGCGCGACACCTTCCTTGGCTACTGGCGGTTCGCCTGGCCGCTGATCATCAATTCGTCGGCAGAGACCGGCGTCATATTCGTCATCAATCTGTTCCTCGGCCGCCTCGGCAAGGCCGAGCTTGCCATTGCCGCCTTCGGTGTCGCTCACGGCCTGGTCTCACTGCTGATGGCGCCGATGCGCAATCTCGCCCAGTCCGCGCAAACCCTGGTCACACGCCGCGAGGACGTGCGCACCATGATGATCTTCGCCACCCAGCTCGTGGCGTTTTTCACAGCCGTCGCCCTGATCCTGTTCCAGACGCCACTGCGCACCACGATCTTGCGCGGTGTCATGGGCCTCACGCCGGAATTGGCGGCCTACACCGCGCCCGCCATGGCACTCTCGTTCGTGATGGCGGGCTTCTGGGCGGCATCCGCCCTCTTCCGTGGCTTGCTGTCGCGCGCGCGTACCACCCTGTCGCTGGCTGCCAGCGGCGTGCTCCGCATCGCAACCGCCGCCATCGCCGGCTCGATCAGCCTGGCCTGGCCCGAGCTCAACGGCGCCTTCCTCGGCATCGCCGCCTGGATCGTTTCCTACGCCGTCGAAACCGCCATCAGTACCTGGCGCCTGAACCGGCTCGGCTGGTTCGTCGAGACCTGAGGCATCGCACGTCATGGGAGCTGCGCAAGCCGTACCAAACGCACGCGCTCAACGCGCTGCAGACGCAACGCCCCGCCTTGCACTATGCTGAGCTGAGTTTTCCACCACCCGGTGACGGGCAGACGTTCATCCCGCTCTTATTTGCAGACCAATGCCAGGAGGCTCCCATGCCGAAAATCGATCGCAATGGCGTCGAGATCCACTACGAGATCGAAGGCGAGGGCCCCCTGGTCCTCTTGACGCACGGCTTCACGGCCTCGACCGTCATGTGGAAATCGAACGTCCCCGCCCTGGTCGAAGCCGGCTATCGCGTGCTCACCTGGGACATGCGCGGCCACGGTCGCAGCGCCTCGCCCGATGACCTGTCCCACTATTCGACCGACCTCACCGTCGGCGATATCGACGCCCTGCTGGACACTGCAAGCGCCAGCTCCGCCGTCATCGCCGGTATGTCGCTCGGCGGCTGCATGTCGCTTGCCTACTACATGGCCCACCCCGGCCGCGTACGCGCCCTGATGCTGATCGACACCGGTCCGGGATTCAAGAACGACGAGGCCCGCGCACGCTGGAACGATCGCGCCCGCGCCCGCGGCGACGATCTGGCAACCCGCGGCAAGCCGGCCCTCTCCATGAGCTCGGAGGCCCACCTCCAGGAGCAGAACTTCGCGGGCCTCAAGCGCGCCGCCTACGGCATGCTCACCCAGCAGAACGCCGACGCCATCAATGCGCTTCCGCTCATCAAGGTGCCGACGCTGGTCGTCGTCGGTGACCGCGACGAGCCGTTCCTCGCCGCCAGCGACTACATGGCGGCAAAGATCCCAGGCGCCGCCAAGGTCGTCATCAAGGACGCAGGCCACGCCTCCAACGTCGACCAGCCCAAGGCCTTCAACGAGGCGGTGATCGCGTTTCTGCAGCGCATTTGACACCCTGAGCGCACGCCCACTCACCCCGACCCCCAGGAGATCTTCCCATGCGCTATGGCTTCTATCTGCCGACCCGCGGTCCGCTGGCAACCCGCGACAGCCTGGCAGCAATTGTCGAGCGAGCCGAGCAGGT
This sequence comes from uncultured Alphaproteobacteria bacterium, assembly GCA_963761475.1. GTDB lineage: Bacteria > Pseudomonadota > Alphaproteobacteria > Rhizobiales > Hyphomicrobiaceae. Next base: position 89,700 of record CAVXGT010000033.1, on the reverse strand, counting down.
GGGCTTCTCATCCGTCATGGTGGCGGATCACATCGTCCTGCCGACCAAGGTCGACTCCGCCTACCCCTACACCGTCAAAGGCAATTTCGTCAGCGACGGCGACTGCTTCGAACAGTTGTCGCTGATGGCCTTCGTGGCCGGCCGCTCCGAGAAGCTGCGCATCGTCTCGAGCGTGATGATCGTGCCGCACAGGAACCCCGTCTTCAACGCCAAGGCGCTGGCGACCATCGACGTGCTCTCGGGTGGTCGCGTGACCGTCGGTATCGGCGTCGGCTGGATGGAGGAGGAGTTCAAAGCCCTGCACACCGCCGACTTCAAGCATCGCGGCGCCGTCACTGACGAGTATATCGCAATCTTCAAAACGCTATGGAGTGGCAAGCCGGTCAGTTTCGCAGGCCGCTTCTATAGCTTCGACGAGGTCGTCTGCCAGCCCGCGCCGCTGCAGCAGCCCGGCCCGCCCATCTGGATCGGGGGCCACTCGAATCCGGCGCTGCGCCGCGTCGCCCGCTTCGGCGACGGCTGGCATCCCGTCGGCGCCACCGCCGCGTCTCCGCTCCCTCCGGAGGAAATGCGCGAGAAACTGGCCACCATCGGCGACCTCATGCAGGCCGAGGGGCGAGACTTCGCCAAGCTGCAGGTGAGCTACAAGGCGCCCTTCTACGACGGCGGCGCTCCCCCCAAGGGCGAGGAACGCCGCCTGTTCACCGGTGGCGTCGATGCAGCGCTCGGTGACATCGCGACGTTCTCGGACCTGGGCGTGCACGAGCTGGTGTTCGACTTCCGCAGCCCCACCCTCAATGAATGTCTCGACCGTATGCAGCAGTTCGGCGAGGACATCATCAAGCGGAGCTGATCCACGCGCGCCCGGTTCGCACCGGCAGCGGCCGCCCAATCCTCCGCTGCCAGAACCGGCCGTCTCAGACCCGCTGCCAATGCACCAGCGTGTAGGGCGTCTTGGCATCGTCGTGCGGCTCGAACACCGCACGCACCTCGGCGCCGATCTCGACCGGCTGATGCGCGTCCCCCAGCAGATTGCCGAGCATGCGAATGTTGCCGGCATGTGCCAGCTCCACCAGCACCGCGACGTAGGGGCCCCGCTCCGTTAGCGCCGAATGCACCGGATGCCAGCACCGCGTCCACGAGTAGATGCGACCTCGCCCCTCGACCTCGACCCAGCGCATATCGAACGAGTGGCAGGAATGGCAGAGCCACTCGGGGCCCCATTGCCAAGTGTTGCAGGCCCCGCAGCGTTGCACCATCAGCTTTCCCGCCCGCGTGCCATCCCAGTAGGGCTGATCCAGCTTGTCGGCCTCGGTGACGGGCTCCGGCAGGCCCTTTGGCAGATAGGTCATCACAACGTCTCCTCAGCACCGAAGATCATGGTCGAAACCGGCGTCACCATCGGCCCCGCGATCACCCCCGCCACCTTGGCGCCAGCGACCTGCGACGTCGAATTTCCCCGCAACTGCCTTACGGCCTCGATCTGCAGCTCTAGTCCGTGCATGTAGCATTCCGCCAGATTGCCGCCCGACGTGTTGAGCGGCAGCTTGCCCGTCGGCGCCAGCAGGTTCTCGAGCTTCAGGAAGTCGTTGGCCTCTTCCGCTTTGAAATAGCCATGCTCGACAAGGCTCATCAGGACGCCGCCGGTGAAGTTCTCATAGGACTGCAAAACATCGACATCGCCCGGCCCGAGTTTCGCCATCTCCCAAAGCCGCGGCGCCACAGGCCCGAAGCTCGAGGTGCCAAGGTCGGTAGCGTTGAACGCGCGTGCCGCATGCCTGTGGTTCGAGCCCTGCGCCACGGCCAGGATATAGGCGGGCTTTTGCTTGAAGTCCTTGGCCCGCTCCGCCGCGACCAGAACCAGCGCCGCCGCGCCGTCGTTTTCCTGACAGCAGTCGAAGAGATGGCTCGGCTCCGCGATCCACCGCGAGTTGTCGTAGGCCTCCTCCGTCAGCGGCCGGCCGTACATGACAGCCCGCGGATTGGCCTGCGCATGCGTGTAGGATGCCATCGCGATGGCCCGGAGCGCCTCCTGCTTGACACCGTGATCGTGCATGAAGCGCATCATCTTGAAGGCATAGCGCTGCGCCGGCACGAAGATGCCATAGGGATTGATCAGCGCGTTGTCGCCTGAGACGGTGCCCCCGGCAGCAGCCCTGCCGAAGCGCTGGAACTGCCCTTGCGCAAGCGCCCGGAAGACGACGGCGATCTCGGCCTGCCCCGAAACAATGGCCGCAGCCGCATTGCCCACGGCAGCAGCCCCGCCGCCACCCCCGCCGCCCCACTGCATGTTGGAAAAGCGCAGCTCATGACACCCGAGTGCCGCCGAGATGCGCGAGGGCTCGTTGCGGTCGTTGGAATAGGACGCAAAGCTGTCGATGTCCTTGGGATTGATGCCAGCATCCTCGCAGGCCGCCAGAATGGCCTTCAAGGCCAGCACAAACTCCGGGTCCGGCGACTGGCTATGCTTGTAGTAGGTGGTCTCGCCGATCCCGATGACCGCCACCTTGCCGCGCAGCGTGCGCTCTCCCATCGCTCCCGTCTCCCATCAGTGTGAACTGATATAGTGTTGAGCCCGCCGCCCGCGATTGCACGCAAATTCTCTGAATGAGCCTCGAGGTCGAAGCTGCCGCGCCCGAGCCCCCTCGCAGTCCCAAAGGATGGGGACTTAGCCGATTGCCTTGGTGACGGCCGCCGTCTTGTGACCCATCCACGGTGGAATGACGACGCCGAAGCCGCCGGCAGGCCCCCCCGCCGCAACCACCAGCAGATGCTCCGGACTCGCCAACGCCGTATAGACGCTCTCGCCGCGATCGCGCACGACGGCGCCCTTGCCGACCTCACCCCACTCCGCCCGCTTGATGCGCGCCCGCTCGAACAGGAAGCGCCCGATATCGGCCTTCGACCAGCCTGCTGTGTGGAAATGCTCCCGCAATTGCGGAGGGACCAGGATGCAGGAGTTGCCGCCGTAGATCGAATAGTGCCGTTGATTGGCGCGCATCTCCGCAGCAAACGTCTCGAGGATCTCTTCTGGCGCCGTCGTCCACTCGTTCATGATCTGGCGCGGCGCCTGCGCTGCCATCACCGTCACCGCCGACTTCCCCGCAGCAATGCCGCGCATCTGCGCGAGTGGCGTCCAGCTCGAATTCTCCTCGTCCTCCGCAATGCAGAACGAGTACTTGCCGGGATGCCCGAACGTCGACCGGTCGATGCCCCCGGGCCTGACGTCGAGAATGTTGATCAGCCCGAGCCGGACGGCGCGACCGATCGAGGCCGTCGCCCGGTCGGAATTGGCAAGCACGTTGAAGCTCCCCGAGGCGCCAATGGCCTTGGTGATAGGGCCATTGATGATGACGAGGATGGCACATCCCCCGGTCGACGACGTCGTGCCGTGCAGCAGGAACTCCTCCTCGAGCATGCCGGCCCAGGCCGCCACCACCACCGGAAAGTGCGGCGGCAGGCAACCCGCCATGACAGCATTGATCGCGAGCTTCTCCGCCGTCACCGGCTGCTCCCGCACCGGCTCGACTCCGACAACATGATCGCCCCGCAGCCCCGCATGCGAAAGGCACGCCGCCACCGCCACCTCGGTCGGCGGCACGATCGGCAAGCCGTCGGTCCAGCCATTGGCGTGATAGAGTTCTTGCGCCGCCATCAGGTCGGCAGCTTCCAGCGAGCGGGACTTGAGCGACACCGGCGAACCTCTTCTCTCGTTCCAAGCGTTGCGGGGAGGCAAACCTTAGCCGCTTGCGAGGCCACCTTCTCCCGGCCCGGCGCACTCGGAGCCATCGGCCCCGCGCCGGACGGACGGAGCCTCAAACCGGCTCCAGCGGCGCATTCATCATTGCTCCCGGCACCACGATGCCACCTCGGTTGCCGATCTCCACCGAGCCGAACCGCTGGGCGTAGATCGCCGGCAAGGGCCGCGCCCCCGGTACCGCCAGCCAGAGCCGCAGCAGATGCCGCTTGCGCTCCGGCTCATCCCAATCCTCGAAGGCCGTGCGGTCGTGCAGCATGGTGTGGTTGTGCACCAGTTGGATGTCTCCGGGCCGGAATTCCATGCTCATGTTGATGGCTGGATCCTCAGCCAGGCTGTCATGCAGATCGAGCGCCGCGATCTGCGTCGGGGTCAGTGGCGGCACGCCCGCATGCCGCCGCGCGCTCTCGATATAGCGCCGCGTGTAGAGCTCGGAGAGCTTGCCCTCGTACCAGTTGAAGACGGGGATCTCGTGCCACGGCTTCTGGCCCGCCGGCACCTCGCCGCGCCGGTCGGTATAAATCGGCTTGAACAGTTCCGCCGCCAGCTCCGGCGCCCGCCGCACCATCTCATTGTAGATGGTCATCGAGCTGACCAGCGACGACGCCCCGCCCTGCCTTGCCGTCTTCAGGCACAGCAGAGCCACGATATCGCAGCTGTCGGTATGGTAGGTCTGCCGCTCCGTCGTCTGGTAGACCCGCGCCGTCGGATCCTTGGCAGCGTTGAGGCCGAGATCACGCACATGGCCGAGAACATGGCCCTTGGCATTCTGCGAGCGGGCACTGCCGATGTGACTGCCGATGCCGAAGTAGGCGGTCGCCGCCTCCCGCATCGACCAGCGCTCCACAGGCAAACCACGCAGCAGGGCAAAACCGCGACCATTGAGCACCTCGTCGGTAATGGCGCCGAGGCGCCCTGCAAGCTTCGGCAGCGGAAAGTCGGCCTTCTTGATCCCCGCGATATCCGCCTCGCGCTGCACCAACGGACGTATCGCTGCCTCGACCTCCGCCACATCTTCAGCCGACAGGACATGCACCCAGTCTGTCCGGGCCATCATGTCCGGCCCGTACCACACCGACGGTCCGGTGACGGCAGGCGGCAACGTTGCGACGGTGACGGTGGCGGATGGCGCATCTTGCGGCATGACGTTTCTCCCTCGCGCGTGCGGCTGGGCTACGAAGGGGAATTGCACACCGAGGCCACCCTACTGTCAACGTAGTGGCGCAGGCGCGGATGCCACCCCTGCCAGCCGTCGCATCGATCGAGGCAGCAAACTCAACGTCAAGTCCATATGCAAAGCCTGCCGCTGCCAGCGCTCGGGTCTAGCCTACTTCTCGGTCACCTTCGGCCAGTTGGCGTCGCCCTTGGTGACATTGCCCGGAATATCCTTCGACCAATCCTTACGGACACTGGCGTTGTAGTTGAGATAGAGCTTGCCGTCGTGAACCGTCCAGGCGTTTGGATCGCCCTTCGCCGTGTAGCCCTGTGACACCGCCCACGCACAATAGCCGCCATACTGCGGCGCATACTTCGCCGGCTCCGCCTGGAATGCAGCACGGTTGGCCTCTGACGCGAAGAACCACTTGGCGCCCTCATGGTCGAGCGCCACTGCCGGATTGCCTTTGACCGCCTTGTTCTCGGTGAAATAGGCAACCGGGTCATAGCCGCCGACCGCGACGCCCTCGACGATCCCGGTAAAGACCTTGGCTTTTTGGGCAGCCGCCGGCTGGCTTGTCATCCCGCCCCCGGCCACGACAAGCGCGCCGGCCACGAGCATCAGAAATCGACGACGATCAAACATGGAAAACCCCTTCGCAAAGACAGCGATTGCATATGATAAGGCTTAAGTGCCCGATCCCGCGATAACGTGCCACAAAACTTCGCGTGAGCCGCGCCTGAATGGCACTCCGAGCCGCCTGAAAAGTTAACGGCAGGCGCCGCTGTGCGGAGCCTGCCGTCGTATTGCCAAGCTGCTGATTTCGCGGCCGTAGTTGCCACGCCTTGACCTACTTGAGCGCGTCGCCGCTGTAGTCCCGCCCACGATGCCCGAAGTGATAGTTGACACCCACTCGGGCGATGTCGCCCTGCGTGTCAGACTTACGCTCACAGCGCCCGCCGAAGGTCGTGAAGCAATCGTTGTTGAAGGTCTCGCTGCCGAGATCGAAGTGCAGCCACTCGCCCTTCACCGACCAGTTGTTGGTGAGCGCATACTCGATGCCGAGGCCGGCCGCCCAGCCCGATTGGTCATTGGTGCGCTTGTCTGTCGGCGGGTTGGAGAAGATGAAGCCGCCACCGTTCTGCTCGTAGCCCGACACCACCTCGCCCAGCGCCAAACCGCCCTTCACGTAGTAGAGGGCGCGCTCATGCGCGATGCCGATCCGACCCGTGAACAGCGCCAGGGAGTTGATCTCGCCGACGCAGGTATAGAACGAGGCAACCGACGGGCACTGCTTGCCGCCGCGCGCATTCGAGAGGCCGTAGTCGGCTTCGATACCCAGCACCACCCGGTCGACCTGATAGTTGAAACCGACTTGCCCGCCGCTCAAGTGGCCCTGCAGCTTCGGATGCGTTTCCTGCATGCTGCCGGTGAATTCGAACTGGGTCTGGTCGCCCCACAGGCCACCCGAGAAGGCACCCGCATAAAGACCGGTCCAGTTATAGGTGCCGCCGCGATAGGTGCTGCCGCCATCAGGCATCGCATTCGGCTCATATTGGTATCTGAGGCCGGCATTGACGGTGAAGCTCTCGAGATTGTCGCCGAAGCGATAGTCCGCGCGCGCATAGCCGAGCCAGCCGGAATTGAGCACCAGCCCCGCAACGCCCGCACCGACGTGACCGAACGTTCCGACACGCGACACCGTGGTCGTCGCATCCGTGATTCCGATCCCCGGAATCGAGCCAATGCGGCCATTGATGTCGCCGGCAAACTCGTGAAAGACACTTGCCGTCGCGAATGGCTGCCAGGCCATGGTCGAGCCGACGATGGTCTTTCCGACCCTGACGCTCGCCCGGCCGATCACGCTGTGGATGTCGTCGACCACGAGCGCACCCGGCACGCTGCCGGTCACGTCGCCCGAGAAGAACCCGCCGAGACTGTTGACCTGATCGACTTCCGTGATGCTTGCCACGCCGCCGATGGACGGCTCGACGAACCACCTGTCCGGCAGGTCGATGCGATAGTTCACGTTCCACAGGAACGCGATGCTGCGCGCCGTCATCGGCTGGTCCTTCAGCCCTTCGCGCGCATCCGTGAGATCGCTGTTGACGAAATCACCGCGGACCTGGGCGTCGATGCTCCATGGCCCGCTGCTCAGCGCCGCATAGATGCCGGCAAACGGCACTTGCGTCTCCGCGCTGAACGAACCTTGCCCCGGCGTCTTGTCCTTGCTGGTTATGTCCGTATAGCCGGCCGTAATGCCCCACTGGAAGTTGGTGCCGCCGCCGAAGTTGAACCGGCCGATATCGGCTCCCAGCTGCATGCCGACGAACTCCTGGTCGAGCGTCGAGTGGCAGTTGGTAGTGCCGGAGAAGGACCCCGTCGGCACGGTTTGGCCGCCGATCACGAGGCCACTGAGAATTGGACCGCTGATGTCGTACTGTCCGGTGCCGGAGGTGCGGACATCGGCCTCCGTCTTGAGGTTGCCGCCGAGCGCGCGCGCCCACACGCCGCCGCCCTGCTGGTTCACCGTTGGATTGGAAGGCGTGGATGCGAACGCCGTCGACTGCGCCAGTGAGCCGGAGGTGACCGCATTCATGGTCGAGACGACGGAGGCGACCGTCGAGCCGACGCCGAACGGCAAGGCGTTGGTCGCTGTTCCCGTGCTGGTGCATTGGGCCCAGGCAGACGTGCTGGCGACAACAAGAGCTACGAAACTGACACTGGCGCGGATCGCCGCGCGCATCGGCCTATCGATTTGCGACACCATAATGCCCCCATAAAAACTGGCTCGCCAACAAACAAGCCGCCAAGTGGGCCGCCACCCTCGCGCTGCCCCAACCATAAGTAGCAAATAGTGTGAGTCCAGGCTCCGATGTCAACGAATTGGCAGACCGGAGCTCTGCGAATTGTGCAGTTTATAGGCCAACCGATGCATTCACAGCACACCGCGGAGGTGACAGCATGCAGTCGTAAAAAATCAATGAAAACATGAGCATTTTTGCGATCAATTTCGCCGGACCCGAGCAAGGCCTTGAACGCGAGGCAACTGCGTCATGGCCACGAACGCAGACCACAACCTGGGATTCGTTCCGTAAGCACACGAATCTATCCGCACCCGCTTGCTAAACATGCCGCCCGGCTTGACTGGCGCGTCCAACGCGACAAACTCCCTCGGTCATCAATTCGGCCGGGCTCTGCGCGCGATGCCATCCACGCCAGCCCCCGAGCCAGGGAACTGCAATCATGAATGATGCCTATAAGGCCGCCCCGAAATCCGCGGCCTCCCGCCACGGCGCTCGACGGGATTTCGATGCCATCGTCATTGGCGCCGGCATTTCCGGCATGTTCATGTTGTACCGATTGCGCGAGCTGGGCCTCTCCACGCGCGTCTTCGAAGCCGGCAGCGACGTCGGCGGCACCTGGTATTGGAACCGCTACCCCGGCGCCCGCTTCGATTCAGAAAGCTGGACCTACGGCTACTCCTTTTCCAAGGAATTGATGCAGGAGTGGGACTGGAAAGAGCACTTTTCGCCCCAGCCGGACACGCTCGAATATCTCAACTTCGTCGCCGACAAGTTCGACCTGCGCCGCGACATGCAGTTCTCGAGCACGGTGACCTCCGCCGTCTGGAACGATCCGACATCCACCTGGCGGGTGACGCTCGCCGACGGCCAGACGGCCACGTCGCAATTCCTGTTCACCTGCATCGGCGTCCTCTCGACCCCGACCCTCCCCGTCATCGAAGGCCGCGACAGTTTTGCCGGACCGACCTACCACCCGGCCCGCTGGCCCCACACCCCCGTCGACTTCAAAGGCAAACGCGTCGGCATCATCGGCACCGGCGCCACCGCCATCCAGGCCATCCCCGAGATCGCCAAGGAGGCAGCCCACCTCACCGTCTTCCAGCGTCGGCCGAATTGGGCAGCCCCCCTCCACAATGCGCGCATCTCCAAAGCCGAGATGGAGGAGATCAAGACCCGCTACGACGAGATCTACGCCCATTGCCGCAAGACCTCGAGCTGGTTCATCCACATGGCCGATCCCCGCAAGACACTCGACGTGCCGCCGGCCGAGCGCGAAGCCTTCTGGGAGAAACTCTACGCCGAGCCGGGCTTCGGCATCTGGATGGGCAACTTCCGTGACATGCTGCTCGACGAAAAGGCCAACGCCGCCGCGAGCGCCTTCATCGCCAAGAAGATCCGCCAGCGCGTCAAGGATCCCAAGGTCGCCGACAAGCTCATCCCCAAGGACCACGGTTTCGGCACCCGTCGCGTCCCCCTCGAGAGCGGTTACTTCGAAGCCTACAATCGCGACAACGTCCTCCTCGTCGACATCAAGGACGAGGAGCCGCTGGAGCGCATCACGCCGAAGGGGGTGAAGACCGCCAAGCAGGAGTACGAGTTCGACATCCTCATCTACGCCACCGGCTTCGACGGCGTCACCGGTGCCTTCGACCGCATCGACATCCGCGGCCCCAATGGGCGCACGTTGAAAGAGGTGTGGACCGACGGCCAGCCACGCACGTTCCTCGGCATGCTGGCGGAGGGCTTCCCCAATCTGTTGATGATCCTCGGCCCGCACACCGCCCGCGGCAACATCCCCCACGCCATCGAACACTGCGTCGAATGGCAGACCGGCCTGCTGCGCTTCATGGCCGAGAACGGTCATACGCGCGTGGAGCCCAAGGCCGATGAGGTCGCCGCCTGGACCGAAACCGTGATCAAGGCCTCCGAGCCGTTGCTCTCCTCGAAGGTCGATTTCCTGGCAGACTGGCGTCAATCGCAACGTCGAAGGCCGCCTCGTCCGGCGTGTCCTCGGCTACAACGGCAACGGTGGCGCCTACCGCAAGAAGACCGACGAGGTGACGAAGGGTGGCTTCAAGGAGCTGGATTTCGACTGAGCCGTACCGGCCGGCCAGGATAGCCGCCCGGTACGATGCCTAGCGCTGCGAGCCCCGTCAGGCCGCCACACTCGGGCCCCGCACGAGACCACCCGGCAACGCCCCCGTCGCCACCCCGTCGCGATAGGTGATCTGCCCCGCCTTCGCCGTCGCCACATAGCCGCGTGCCCGCTGCATCAGCCGCCGCCCACCGGCCGGCAGGTCCACCACCATCTCCGGTCGCTCCAGCTTGAGGTTGGCAAAATCGATCACGTTGATATCGGCCTTCATGCCGGGTGCGATCACGCCGCGATCGTTGAGGCGGGCGAATTGCGCAGGCACCTTGGTCTGCCGCCGCACGAGGTCGGGGATCGACAGCCGGTCCGCGCCCCGGTCCCGCCCCCAGTAGCTGAACAGGAACGTGGGGAATGAGGCGTCCGAGATGAACGCCACATGTGCCCCGCCGTCGCTGAGACCGGGAATGACGTGCTCCGCGCCGTACATCGTCTTGACGGCTTCGAGATCGTAGTTCGCATAGTTGACGATGCAGGCCATGATGAAATTCCGCCCCCCGTCCTCGATCAGCAGATCGTAGGCGACATCCTGGGGCGTGCGGCCCTCCCGCGCCGCGATGGCCGCAATGGAATCCTCGCGCGACGGCGTATAGTTGAGCGGATCCGCGAACCGGAACATGCGTTCATAGCCGATGCGCGGAAGCAACGACCAGGTGTTGAACTCGACCGGGTCATCCGTGATCATCCGCGCCTTGATTTGCGGATCGCGCATCTTGGCAACGCGCGCCTCGAGCGGCAGGTGGGCCATCTCGTGATAGGTGCGCGTGCCCGCGAACGGGTTCTGGCTGCCGGTCAGGCCCAGCAGTGCCCCAATCGGACGCGGCGGCGCCACGCATCGCATCTCCACGCCATCGGCCACCGCCTTGCCCGACAGCGACAGAAGCTCCCGCCACGCCTCCGTGCGGTCGTGGCGCTGCGTCAGGTTGAACACCATCCGGCTACCGGAGGCCTCGACTACCCGCCGCATCATCGCGAACTCGGTTGCCGGATCCGGCTCGTTCCAGTCCGACGTCATCTCGATGAAGCCGCCACCGCCGGCCTTGAGGCCCATGGCAATCGCCATCAACTCGTCCTCTTGCGCCTTGAGACCCGGGTGCAGCCCGCCGGCCAGCGTCTTGTGACTGATCGTACGTGAGGTCGAGAAGCCGAAAGCGCCCGCCCGCACGGCCTCCGTCGTGATCTGGCGCATGCGCGCTATGTCGGCTTCGTTGGCGTCCTCGAGCTCCATCGCCCGATCGCCCATCACATAGACGCGCATCGGAGCATGCGGCAGCAGCGCGCAGAAATCGATGTCGTGCCGGCGACGCTCCAGCGCGTTGAGATACTCGGCGAAACTCTCCCAGCTCCAATCCAGGCCTTCGTTGAGGCACGGCCCCGGAAGGTCCTCGACGCCTTCCATCAAGGCAACGACCTTGTCCTGCGTATCCTTGCGCACCGGCGCGAAGCCGACGCCGCAGTTGCCCATTACAACAGTAGTGACGCCATGCCACGACGAGGGCGCGAGATGGCTGTCCCACATCGCCTGGCCGTCGTAGTGGGTGTGCAAATCGACAAAACCTGGCGTCACCGCGTAACCCTTGGCGTCGATCTCTTCGCGCCCTGTCCCCGAGATTTTGCCGACCTCGGCGATGACACCACCCTTGACGCCGACATCACCCTCGAACGGCTCACCTCCGTTCCCGTCCATGATCGTGCCGCCGCGAAAGACGATATCGAAATCCTTAGGCATAGCGCTCTCCACCGATCCGCAAGGCTGAATATGAGCTTGCAGTGTTGGCCATCACCGGCCCGCGGGCAAGCCGCAATGCGCTGAGCAGGCACCGCCAGCACGCCAGCATGTGCGCCAAGCCTGTTCTGATACAAGATGGATTTGAAGCTGTAGACGCGCCCCGCGCGCCCACATGATCGGCACCGTCGATGCCGGTCCAATCCACGACGATCACGCCATGGGAACTTCAGGGGGAAGAATTGGTGGAGCCGAGGGGGATCGAACCCCTGACCTCGTGAATGCCATTCACGCGCTCTCCCAGCTGAGCTACGGCCCCTGATCGTCTTGGGATGCGGCAGGTCAGGATCCAACCTGCGCGCCGCTTAACTAGTCCGCGTCGCGCCCGAGCGCAAGACCTCATTTTTGCGTTTCTGCAGTCGGCGGCGCCGCTGTCTCCCGGGCGGGCGATGGCGCAAGGCGCCACGGCTGCCGCCGGACCGACCGCTCAGCTCTCGTCGTCGTCCCCGCCGGGCCCACCAACGATGCCGGTGACATCGCCGCCTTCGTCCTCCTCGTCCTCGAGGAAAGTCTCGTCGCCGTCGGCGGCGGCATCATCGTCGTCCACATCGACATCGACATCTGCGAGGACGTCGTCGCCGTCTGCCTCCGCCACGTCTGCCGCACCAGCACCAGCGACCGCAGGCTCGGGCTTGCGCACCGGCCGCCGCACTTCCTCACGCACCGGCTCGGCCGGACCATGAGCGATGACGTAGGCATGCCCGCAGATCGGGCATGTGATCGGATCGCGATTGAGATCGTAGAAGCGCTCGCCGCACGACCCGCTCTGACAGGTGCGCTTGGTGCCGCGCAAGGCTTTGTCTGCCATGGCTACCTCGTTGGCGGTGATAGAACCCATTGCTCGCAACTTAACGGCCGGCACCCAGCACTATGGCAAGCCACCGGTTGACCAGCTCCAGACCGATGCAAAACGCAGCAATGAGCGACAAGGGATTGCCGACACCATTCAGGTTTTCGACCGCCTCTGGAACGGGAAAAGTGCGGTGCTATTGCACGCTCGCCGCCACCTGTCAAAAGGGGAGTTGCAGCCCTGCCCGGCACACCCCCCGCATTGCCGCTGCAGGCTGGTCCTGACCAGAAGGGCTGGCGGCACCGCCCCGCCCCCGCCTGCCCAAAGCCCCTCACGATGCCGACATTGCCAAAGCCGCCGAGCCCGCCTCGCCACCCGAGCCGCCACATTGACAGCACCCGCCCCCCTCGTCTCTATGGGCCGAACCTGCCGCTTCCCTTATCGAGCAAGCGCTGAACGCGCCTGAGAGGCCCCGTGCACGACAGCCCAATGCAACCCCTGGCCATGCTCAAGGCCGGCCCCTTGTCCGGAACCGTCCGCGTCCCCGGCGACAAGTCGATCTCGCATCGCGCCTTGCTGCTAGGTGCGCTGGCAACCGGCGTCACCCGCATTACCGGCCTGCTCGAGGCCGAGGACGTGCTCAACACCGCCAAGGCCGTGGCCGCCCTCGGCTGCCCCGTGAGCCGGGATGGTGAGGCCTGGGAGGTCCGCGGTCGCGGTGTCGGTGGCCTTGATCCAACCTGAGGCCCCCCTCGATTTCGGCAACTCCGGAACCGGCTGCAGGCTCATGATGGGCGTCATCGCCGGCCACGACATCGAAGTGCGCATGGTGGGCGACGCCTCCCTCTCCCGCCGCCCCATGCGCCGTGTCCTCACGCCCCTCCGCCAGATGGGCCTCGATATCGCCGAGGACCGCGAGACTCTGCCGCTGACCATCCGCGGCACCTCGAGCCTGGTGCCGATCACCTACGAAACCCCCGTGCCATCGGCCCAGGTAAAATCCGCCGTGCTGCTCGCAGGCCTCGCCGCCTCAGGCGCCACCACCGTCATCGAGCGCGAGCCGACCCGCGACCACACCGAGCGCATGCTGCGCTACTTTGGTGCCGAGGTGACGACGACCGTGTCCGGCGGCAGGCCCGCCATCACCGTTGCCGGAGATGCCGAGTTGCAGGGCCGTCCGGTGGCCGTGCCCGGCGACCCTTCCTCTGCGGCTTTTCTGGCGGCGGCTGCCGCGATCGTGCCGGGCTCCGAGGTGACCGTGCGCGGCGTATTGGTCAATCCGACACGGACCGGCTTCTACACGACGTTGTCCGAGATGGGCGCCGACGTCGCCATGCTCGACCCGCGCGAGGAGAACGGCGAGCCGATCGCCGATATCCGCATCCGTCATCGTCGCCTCAAGGGCGTCGTCGTGCCGGCCGGGCGCGCGCCCTCCATGATCGACGAATACCCGGTGCTGGCAGCCGTCGCGGCCTATGCCGACGGCGAAACGCGCATGCAGGGCCTGGCCGAGTTGAAGGTGAAGGAAAGCGACCGGCTGGCTGCGACCGCCGCAGGCCTCCTCGCCAATGGCATCTCTGCCCGGGTCGAAGGCGATACGTTGATCGTGGCAGGTGCACGACCCCGAGGGGCGGCGGCCGTGTCGTCACCCACATGGACCACCGCATTGCCATGGCTTTCCTCATTCTGGGACTGGCCACCGACCGGCCGGTGGCGGTCGACGACATAACCTATGTCGCCACCAGCTTCCCGGCATTCACCGGCCTGATGGCCGACATCGGCGCCAAGGTGCAGCCCACCTGACGGAGCACGCAGAGATTGAGGGCCGCCACCCCCGAACTCAATTTTGAGCGGTATCTGGTATTTCACAACTCTGCCACTATATGATCTGGCACCAAATCCAGGACCGTCGCCAACAAAGGCAAGCGGCCGGGGCATAACGCGAGGGAGCGATGCGCAAAATTTCCGTCCAGTTTTCGCCGAAAGTGATCGCGATTGTTGCTGCACTTTCGGGCTCGGCCCTGTTGGCCGCTGACTTCGCCGAGGCCCGCGGTGGGCGCGGCGGTTCCTTTGGCAGCCGCGGTAGCCGCACCTTCAGCGCACCTCCGGCCACCAATACGGCACCCAGGGCGGCCCAGCCGGTGCAGAAATCCATCACTCAGCCCGGCCGCACCGCACCTGCTGCCGGTGCAGCAACCACGGCCTCACGTTGGGGTGGCATGCGCGGCCTCCTCCTGGGCGGCCTGCTCGGCGCAGGCCTCATGAGCATGTTCGGCCTCGGCGGCGGCTTGGCAGCCTTCCTTGGCTTCGCCCTGCAGATGCTGCTGATCGCTGGCATCGTCATGCTGGTCGTGAGTTTCTTCCGCAACCGCCGCCAGGCGGCTCAGCCGGCCATGGCCCAGGCCACGGCCGCTGGCTCGGCCGGTCCGCGGCCGGCACCGAACGCCTACCGCTCGGCGGCAACCGCCGGCATGGGCATGTCGGCGCCTGAGTTGCAGATCACCGGTGACGACTACAACGCCTTCGAGCGCCTACTGAAGGAAGTCCAGCTCGCCTATACCAACGGCGACATCAACGCCCTTGGCAGCCGCGTCACGCCGGAAGTGCTGTCGCAGTTTGCGCATGAACTCGAGGACAACAAGCGCCAGGGCCTGAGCAACGACCTCTCCGAGCCGAAGCTCCTGCAGGGCGACCTTGCCGAAGCCTGGCGCGAGGGTTCCGACGAGTTCGCGACCGTGGCGCTTCGCTACGAGATCATCGACGCCCTCGTCGACCAGAAGACCAACACTGTGGTGCAGGGCTCGACCACCGAGCCGCAGGAGGTGACTGAGATCTGGACCTTCCGCCGCCAGGCCAACGGCCGCCCCGACCAGTGGGAGCTGTCGGCCATCCAGCAGGCCTGATCCGGGACTGGGCTCATCCTGGCCCGCAAAGACCCAAGCAAGACAAGGAGGGCCCCACCGGTTGGCGGGGCCCTTCGCGTTTCCGCCTCCCGATCCTCGGCCTCGACCGCTTTTGCACGCTCAACCGAGGTGCCGATACGGGCAATGCGCCGGCAGCTTCAGGCATCCTCTCGACCACGGCAGGAAATCCCCGCAAGACAACTGTACGGCTTGGGATTATAGGGCTTGTTCCCTCCGCAACGGTCTGCTAGTGAACGCGCCTGCCGAACGAAATGCGGTCGTGGCGGAATTGGTAGACGCACCAGCTTGAGGGGTTGGCGCCGCAAGGCGTGGAGGTTCGAGTCCTCTCGACCGCACCATTCAAGGGCATCCCCTTGATCTGAAGTGGCACTCCGTGGCCGTGCGCCACCGACGTCGCCGCGAGCCGACCTCATCGGCCAGTCAGAGATCCTATATCTGTAAGTTGCGAGCGCGCCGCGCAGCGGTCGTCGCGCGCATTGCCGTCTCGTCCCCAAAACCGGCTTCGGCCGGCGCGGACACCAGTTGGGCATCCCAAGCGCCAAACCAAAAGACCATTCCCTGAGCCAGCGCGAGCAACATCGCGTGACGTCACCTCGAAACGGACACGCTCCCGAGCCCGCCCCCTCTGCCAGTGCGGTTGCCTACTTCTTTGGCTCGGCCGCTACCCGGATGTGCAGCTCGCGCAACTGTCGCGGACTGGCTTCGCTCGGCGCCCCCATCAACAGGTCGGAGGCCTGTTGGTTCATCGGGAAAAGCGCCACGTCGCGCACCGTCTTGCAGCCGGTGAGCAGCATCACGATCCGCTCGATGCCCGCGGCCATGCCGCCATGCGGCGGCGCCCCGTACTGGAACGCGCGGTAGAGCGCACCGAATCGCGCCTCGACCTCCTGCGCGGCGAAACCCGCGATGCCGAACGCCTTCACCATCGTGTCCGGACGGTGATTGCGGATGCCGCCCGAGGCGATCTCGTAGCCGTTGCACACCATATCGTACTGGTGCGCCTTGAGCCGAAGCAGCGCCTCCGTGCCCTCTTTCTCGGCCGCCTCCAGCGCCGCGAGCCCGCCTTGCGGCATCGAGAACGGATTGTGCGAGAAGTCGATTTTTTTCTCGTCCTCGTTCCACTCGTAGAACGGGAAGTCGACGATCCAGGCGAGCGCGAACCGGTCTTCGTCGACGAGCTTCAGCTCGCGCCCGATCTCGTCGCGGGCGAGACCGGCAAACTTGTAGAACTTGGCCGGATCGCCCGCCGTGAAGAAGCAGGCATCGCCCGCCCTCAACCCGAGTTGTTTCCTGATATCTGCCGTCCTCTCCCCACCGATATTCTTAGCGATCGGGCCTGCTCCTTCGATCTCCGAGCCGCTTTGCTTCAGCTTTTCCTCAAGTGCATCGAGAGCAGCGTCGGCATTTGCCAGCTTCGCAGCCAACTCTGCCCGTGGTTGAGGCAGTTTAATCGAGTAGCCATACTGATCTGGAAGCGAGTTTCGTTGCTTGAGAAGCTCCAAATATTCTTCCGATGTCGTGCGCCACATGATGTAGCCGAGCCCCGGCTGGCCTTCCTTCTGCGCCCACGAGTTCATGCGGTCGCAGAACGCCCTGGAGCCACCTTTCGGTCCTGGAATGGCCCACACCCGCGCCTTGGGGTCGCGTTCGAGCATCTGCGCGAACACCTTGAAACCCGAGCCGCGGAAGTGTTCGGTGACGTCGGCCATCTCGAGCGGATTCCTCAAGTCCGGCTTGTCGGTGCCGTACTTGGCGATCGCCACGTCGTAGGGAATGCGCGGCCAGCCCTTGGTGACGGGCTTGCCGTCGGCAAATTCCTCGAACACGGCGGTGACCACCGGCTCCATGGTGTCGAACACCTCGTCCTGCTCGACGAAGCTCATCTCGACGTCGAGCTGGTAGAACTCGCCGGGCAACCGGTCGGCGCGCGGATCCTCGTCTCGAAAGCACGGCGCGATCTGGAAGTAGCGGTCGAAGCCCGCCATCATCAGAAGCTGCTTGTACTGCTGCGGCGCCTGCGGCAGCGCATAGAACTTGCCTTCGTGTATCCGGCTCGGCACCAGGAAGTCGCGCGCGCCTTCCGGGCTCGAGGCCGTCAGGATCGGCGTCGGGAACTCGTTGAAGCCCGCCTCGTGCATGCGAGCACGGATCGACTTGGTGATCGCCAGGCGCTTCATGATGACGGCGTGCAAAGACTCCCGGCGCAGATCCAGGAACCGGTACGTCAGGCGCAGGTCTTCCGGATAGTCCGGCTCGCCGAACACCGGAACGGGAAGCTCCTTGGCCTCCGACAGCACCTCGATGGCCTCGGCGTAGACCTCGATCTCGCCGGTTGGCAATTCGCTATTGATGGTACCGTCAGGCCTCTGGCGCACCTTGCCGTCGATCCTCACCACCCATTCCGAGCGCAACATCTCCGCCGCCTTGAAGGCCGCCGAGTCCGGGTCCGCCACCACCTGCGTCAGGCCGTAGTGATCCCTGAGGTCGATGAACAGCACGCCGCCATGGTCGCGCACGCGATGCACCCACCCCGAGAGCCGTGCCGGCGAGCCGATGTCGCTCGAGCGGAGCGCGCCGCAGGTATGCGAGCGGTAGCGGTGCATGATGGTCGTCTCCGGTTTGACGTTGTGAGATGCGCAAGCGATGAGCCTTGCACGTCGCAATGGGTTCAGTCTTCGGCTTCGGTCCCCAAGAAGCCACTGTCCGCGGACTTCCAATCACGACGCCATCCCGAACTCAAGGTCTTGGTCGTGTCGAATAATACCTTCGAACCGTGCCGAAGCCTCTGACCGGTCACGCGATCGCGACATCGGGCGGGGCCGTCATCCATGCCCCCCACAGGCTTGTCAAGCACACTCCGTGGCGGCGGACCAGCGCCGACGGCCCGGATCGGCCTTGACCACCGTTCACCAGGAGCCTCGATCTGCGCACCCATGTGGTAATTTGGACACGACAGCGCATCGGGCATCGTCTATACCCCCTAGCCATGAATGTCGTCTCAACCACAACCGACTTGGCCGACCTCTGCCGAAGGCTTGCCGAGCACGACTACGTCGCCGTCGATACCGAATTCATGCGCGAGACCACGTTCTGGCCGAAGCTCTGCCTCGTCCAGCTCGCCGCTCCCGGCATCGAGGCCATCGTCGATCCACTGGCGCCCGGCATCGATCTCGCCCCGTTGTTCGAGTTGATGTCGAACGAGGCGGTCGAGAAGGTCTTTCACGCTGCCCGCCAGGATATCGAGATCGTCCACATCAAGTCGTCCCGCGTGCCGGTGCCGGTGTTCGACACCCAGGTCGCCGCCATGGTCTGCGGGTTCGGCGATTCGATCTCCTACGTGAACCTGGTCAAGCGCATCACCAACCGCGACCTCGACAAGTCCTCCCGTTTCACGGACTGGAGCCGTCGGCCGCTGTCCGAGCGCCAACTCACCTATGCCCTAGGCGATGTCACCCATCTGCGCGACGTCTACCGCCACTTGAAAACCGAACTCGAGCGTTCCAACCGCAATCATTGGCTCGCCGAGGAAATGGCGACGCTGACCGATCCGGCCACATACGAATCCAGGCCCGAGACCGCCTGGCGGCGCCTCAAGTTGAAGGTGCGAAACCGCCGCGCACTCGGCGTGCTGATGGAGCTTGCGGCTTGGCGCGAGCGTATTGCCCAGGAACAGGACGTACCCCGCAATCGCGTCCTGCGTGATGACGCCCTCTACGACATTGCCAATCAGCAGCCGACGGAGGTCGCCCGCCTTTCGGAGTTGCGCACGCTCAGCGACGGCTTTGCCCGCTCCGCCCGCGCCAAAGACATCATCGAGGCCGTCCGCCGCGGCCTGGAGCGCGACCCCAAGGCCTTGCCGCCGCTCAGCCAGAGCCAGGCCTTGCCACCGGAAGCCGTTGCCATCGTCGATCTGCTGCGAGTGCTCTTGAAGGCTGCAGCCGGTCGACATGGTGTCGCCCCGCGTCTCATCGCCGACACCGACGACCTCGAGCGCATTGCCGTCGAGCGCCAGCCTGACGTCGGCGCGCTCAAGGGTTGGCGCCACGAGTTGTTCGGCGCTGACGCCTTGCGCCTGAAGACCGGTCAGTTGGCACTCGGCATGCGCGACGGAGAGGTCGTCACCATGCCGACGCCGAAGGATTGACGCGTGGAGAGGTAGAAGCCGCCCTGGCCTTGCGCATCGGACGTCTGATACCCAGGTGTGCCTCGTCTCTCAATCACTTGTCCGATGCGAGAGCTACGCGGGAGTTTTGGGCTATCTCGCCATCACCAGTGGCGTCGCCACCACATCGCCCGACCGCGCAACCGAGGGGGAACACGCGCCATGCTGATACTCGTCCTGGGCCTTGCCATTTTTATCGCCATCCACATCGTGCCGACCCAGCCCGGGCTGCGCCAGGGCCTCGTTCGCCGCCTCGGCGAGGGCCCATTCAAAGGCTTCTTCTCCCTCGTGGCGTTGCTTGGCTTCGCCCTGATCGTCGCCGGCTATCACAAGATCCAGCTCCACACCGGCAAGAACCCCGTGCTCTGGCATCCGCCCGCCTGGGGCCGCCACGTCACCTTGACGCTGATGCTGCCGGTCTTCCCACTCCTCGTCGCAACCTATCTGCCCGGCCGCATCGCCGGCGCCATCAAGCATCCCATGATCACAGCCGTGAAGTTCTGGGCACTCGCCCACCTCTTCGTACGCGGCGATCTGGCCTCCCTCCTGCTCTTCCTCGGCTTTCTGGGCTGGGCTGTCTTCGATCGCATCTCCCTTAAAAAGCGCGAGGCAGCCGGCCACATCAAGCCGAAGTCCGGTCCCCTCCGCAACGATGCCATCGCCCTTGTCATGGGCCTCGTGCTCTATGGCGCCTTCGTCAAATGGGGCCACCCCGCTCTGATCGGCGTCCCAATTCTACCTTAGAGCCTATCGGTCCGATCGCCGAAGGACACGTTTTTGCCGGATTGCCCGGGCACGTCGAGGCTGCGCCGAACCGCGATCAGGACGTGGAGGATCAAGCTCAGCGGCTTTCGCTTCCCGGCGCGGCGCGCTATAGCACCTGTGCAAGTGGGGATGAAATTGCTCTGACGGCACTATCGCCTGGAGCCAGAAGGAAAGTTTCCGACAGATGGTCGATCGCACCGACAGTTTTCTGCGCGAGGTGGACGAGGAAGTCCGCCGCGACCAGCTGATGCAGATTTTGAAGCGCTACGGTGTCTTCATCGCAGCCGGCATCATCGCCCTGTTCGTTGGCGTCATCGGCTACAAATGGTGGATGTCGAGCCAGAATGCCGCCCGCGAGACAGCCGGCGCCAGCTTCCTTGCAGCCTCGCGCCTCGCCGGTGAAGGCAAGACCGACGAGGCGTTGAAGGCCTTCACGGCCCTGCGCAGCTCGGCTCCTGAAGGCTACAAGCAGCTCGCAGCCCTGCGCGTGGCCGGCGAGCACGCCCAGGCCGGCCGCACCGCCGAGGCCCTCGCCGCCTACGAGGCCGTTGCCAAGGACACCTCGGGCGACGCTATCCTGCGTGATTTCGCCACTCTCCAGTCTGCGATGTTGAGATTGGACCAAGCCGACTGGACCGAAATGAAGAATCGGCTGACACCTCTCGTGGACGAATCCAGTCCCTGGCACCCCGCCGCGCGGGAAGTCATGGGTCTTGCCGCCTACAAGGCCGGCCAGATCGAGGAAGCGACCAAGCTCTTCGAGCAGATCCTGGGGGACCGGGCTACGCCGGCAGGCTTGAGCCGCAGGGCCCAGGAGATGTTGGCGCTGCTGACCGATGCGGCAGCAGCCAAGGCGGTGGGTAAAGCGGCAGCGCCCGACGCTGCCGGGAAGGCGACGACAGCGGAACAGCCGAAGGCGGCGCCCGCGACGAAGGCAGGTGGCGAAGCGGATAAAGCCACCAAGAAATAACGATGCGGCGCACCAGCGCTGCACGTGGGAAGGTGAGCTCGGGGGAGCCAATGGCGATGCAGGCCGGACAAGGGCAGCACAACGAGCACAACCGGGCGCAGTCTGCCCGGGAGACGGTCGATCGCTCCTCGACGTGCTTCAACCAGCCCGCGCGATCTGGCGCAACCAGCCGTGCGCCTGCGGCGATCGCTGTTGTTGCGCTTGCTGCCTTGGCGCTCGGTGGCTGCTCCGGTGGCCCCCAGATCCCGAAGCTGGAAGATCTCAATCCGTTTGCCGCCAAGGAGACGCCGCTTCCTGGCAAGCGCATTCCCGTGGCCTTGGCCGAGCGCAAGGCCGGCCTCGACGTCTCCCCGTCCGTCGATCCCATCGTCTTGCCCGCAGCCGTGACCAACGCCTCCTGGCCACAGCCCGGCGGCCCCGCCAGCAATGTTCCGGGCCACCTCGCACTTGGCGCCAGCCTGCGTCAGGTCTGGAGCGCCGATGCCGGTACGGGCTCCTCGAGCTACGGCAAGCTCACCGCCAGCCCGATTATCGCTGACGGCCGCATCTTCACGCTCGACACCTACGCCCGCGTCACCGCATTCACGCCCACAGGCTCCGTCGCCTGGCGCGTGTCAGCCGTTCCAACCGGCGAAAAGGACTACAAAGGCTACGGCGGCGGGCTCGCGGCTGACGGCGGCCGCCTGTTCGTCGCCACGGGGTTCGGCTACGTTTTCGCCCTCGACAGCCAGAGCGGCAAGAAGCTTTGGGAGAAGAACCTCCTCTCCCCCATCCGCTCTTCGCCGACCGCTGCCGGTGGTCGCGTGTTCGTTCTCGCATCCGATGGCGTCACCCGCGCCCTGTCTGCGGCCGACGGTGCCGAGCTGTGGACTCACCAGGGCCTCGTCGAGCGCGCGGCGCTTCTGACCAACGCCTCGCCTGCCGTCGACGGCGACATCGTCGTCGTCCCCTATCCGTCCGGCGAAGTCGTCGCCTTGAGCATCTCGACCGGCCAGCCCGTTTGGACCGAGACACTCGCCCGCACGCGCCTCGCCTCCTCGCTTGGCTCCATGACCGACGCCGGACGACCTGTGATCGACGGCGGTACGGTGTTTTCCGTCGGCCACTCGGGCCGCATGGCGGCAACCGGCCTCAAGGGCGGCGAGCGGCTGTGGGCCTTGAACGTGCCCGGCATCCAGGCGCCGGCCATCGCGGGCTCCACAGTGTTCGTGGTCGATACGGCGGGTCAGTTGATGGCCGTCACCCGCAACGATGGCAAAGTCGTGTGGACCGCGAAGTTGCCGGGCACCAGCACGTGGTCCGGCCCCGTTGCAGCCGGCAACCGCTTGTGGCTCACGTCGAACAAGGGCCAACTCGTCGGCGTCGATGCCGCGACCGGCAAGGTCTCCGCTCAGCTCAACATCGGCGCGCCCAGCTACATCGCCCCGATCGTCGCCGGCGGCCGCCTCTACGTGTTGACCGATAAGGCGCGCCTGCTGGCCTTCAACTGAGCTGAAACGCGCCGCACTGACGCCAGCCTGCGCCCTCTCGCACGCATGACGATGGCCGCAACGCGTCCCTCCATGAAGGCGCAGCGCTGAACTTGGCAGCGCGGTATTCGCCGTAAGCGCAACAAACCAACGCGCGAACGTCGAAACCTCTACGCATGCACGCTGACCGTCACGGCCAGCAGCAGCGCGGCGCACAACACACCTGCAGTGACGAACATTCTCATGACACCGTCCTCCATACCGAACCAGGATCCCAGAGCGCCCGCATCGCGCCGCTGTCATCAACTCAGTCATGAGATAGGAAGTTCGTTCCGTTCCACGAGAGCGCTTCACGAACGGCTGAAGCAAAGTGAACGCGATGCTCCGAGGCCAGAAATCACCTCGGCAAGTTCAAATCAGAGCGTGACGTTATGAATGCCTCAGCGCGGAGGCTGCCATTTTTCAAACCGCATCTCGGCCAGACCGACCACGTTCGTTCCGCCAGCGACATCCACAAGATGGCGAGCCCCACCCGCGCTGACCTCGGCGTGCCCAGCAGCATCGACCTCGGCAATCGCATTGCCCAGCGCCCGGCGCACGGCCTCGAGTTCCGGCACGTGGGCCATGTCTCCGTGCATGTAGGCGAGTGTCTCGCGCACGGTCGCAAGGTCGATCCGGTGCCGTCTCGGAATGTTGCGCCTGCCGCTGCTCACATCCACTCTCCCCAGCCGACCGACCACCGCCTGTCGCCTTTAACACTCTGTTAAGCTCGTCCCGGACTCTGCACTGCGAGCCCCGCGCGTCAAGTCCGCACACCCGCGAAATCGAGGCGGTCGCTAGGCAAGCTGCAATTCCGATGCCGCCCTGCCCTCGGCCCGCTGCCAACTGCGTCCCTCGCGCAGACGCGGCGCCGCCCGCCCAAGACAAAACACCAATCCAAATCGCAGTCCCGAATTGGCACGTCCCCCCACGCCCCGTTTGCCATGCCTGCAGACGAACTCTTCACGTCTTTCCGGCAAGACTCCCCCGGGGAAAGAAGGAGCGGGCCGCCCCCAGTGGCACCGTTCCCGGTGGTGGAGTAATGGCGTGTCGAAGCCGGGTATCCTGATCATCGTCGAAAACCTGACCGTGCCGCTGGATCGGCGCGTCTGGCAGGAAGCGACCACATTGCGTGATGCGGGCTATACCGTGTCCGTCGTCTGCCCACGCGGCGGCCGCTATCGCGCCTCCTACGAGCAGCTCGAAGGCATCCACATCTTCCGCCATCCCCTGCCCCTCGAGGCCGACGGCGCACTTGGCTACGCCATCGAGTACTCCTGGGCCCTCTTCTGGGAATTCGTCCTCGCCTGGCGTGCCTACTTCAAGGTCGGCTTCGATTGCATCCAGGCCTGCAATCCGCCTGACACCATCTTCCTGATCGCGGCCTTCTTCAAAGCCCTGCTCGGCACGCCATTCGTCTTCGACCACCACGACATCAATCCCGAGCTCTACGAGGCCAAGTTCGGCCGGCGCGGTTTCTTTCACCGCCTCCTGCTGCGGCTCGAGCGCCTGACCTTCCGCACCGCCGATGTCTCGATCGCCACCAACGAGACCTTCAAGCAGATCGCCGTCGAGCGCGGCGGCATGGACCCTGATCGCGTCTTCATCGTACGCTCGATCCCCGACGTCTCCCGCTTCAAGCGTACCGCGCCGCGCGCTGACCTGAGAAACGGTCGCCGCCACGTCGTCGGCTATGTCGGCATCATGGGCGCCCAGGATGGCGTCGACCTCCTGATCGACGCCATGCACGAACTCGTCCACAAGGAGGGCCGTCGACGACACCCAATGCGTCATTGTCGGCTCCGGAACCGCGCTCGAAGACCTGAAGCGCCAGACCACAAGGCTCGGTCTCGACGACTACGTCACCTTCACCGGCTTCATGTCGGGCGAGCCGCTGCTCGGCCGCGCTCTCGACCTTCGACATCGGCGTCATTCCCGATCCCGAAGAACGGCTACAACGACAAGATCTCCATGAACAAGGTGTTCGAGTACATGACGCTCGGCATTCCGTTCGTCGGCTTCGATCTCGTCGAAGGCGCGCAGGATCTCCGGTGACGCTGCGCTCTATGCCGGCAACAACGACCCGATCGAGCTGGCCGGCCAGATGGCGCGCCTGATCGACGATGAAGCATTGCGTGCCGAACTTGCCGGTCGTGGCCAGGAGCGCGCCAAGGCTCTGCTGCGCTGGGAGACCGAGCGCGCTCAACTGCTCGCGGCCTACGAAATGGCGTTGGGCGACAAGGCGCGTCGCATCGTCAACGCCCCCGGGCTTCCCAAGCGCCTCGAAGCCTGAGCCAGCCCGCAAGCGCTCTCACTGACGCCCCCACTGGACGCCATCCCGCCGATGACGCAGTCTGGCTCTCGAGCTGAGGATGGCATCGGCGGAGGCACTCACGTGAACCTGACCTACTCCGAGAAGTATCTGGCCCTGCGCAGCGAGGTTCTGGCCTTCATAGACGCCAAGGGCCACCTGTCGCCCCGCGCCGGTGGTGGCCGAACCAAGCCCAGTCCCAAGGCGCTCGAATGGCAGAAGATCCTGCTCGATCATGCCTATGTCGCGCGCAACATCCCGACCGAGTACGGCGGCGCCGGCTTGCCCTTCGATCTGCTTGAGCTGGCCGTCATCGCCGACGAGTTCTCCCGCGCCGGCATCGATCCCGGCATCCGCAACCAGGGCATCTCCATGCTGGTGCCCACCCTGCTCGAGGTTGGCACACCCGAGCAATGCAAGCGCTGGATCGAGCCCACGATCCGCGGCGACATCATCTGGTGCCAGGGCTACTCCGAGCCGGGCTCCGGCTCGGACCTTGCCAACGCCCGCACCTCCGCCCGCATCGAGGACGGCCACTACGTCATCAACGGCCAGAAGATCTGGACCTCGTCGGCCCACTACGCCGACATGATGTTCCTGCTCTGCCGCACCGAGCCCGACGCCTCCAAGCACGCCGGCCTCTCGTATCTGCTGCTGCCCATGTCCGCGCCCGGCATCGAGGTCCGCCCCCTCGTCACCATGACCGGCCGCGCCACCTTCAACGAGACCTTCTTCACCGACGTCCGCGTCCCCGTCGATCAGATCGTGATGGGGCGCGGCGACGGCTGGAAGGTCGCCAACATCACGCTGAAGTACGAGCGCCAGTACCTCGGCGACGCCAACAAGCTCACCACCCGTTTCGAGCGTATCCGCGAGATGATGCTGAAGACCGAGATCGACGGTCAGCCCGCAATCGCGATCCCCGAGTACCGCGATCGCCTCATGAAGCTGCAGGGCGAGGTGATGGCCGCGCGCTATCATGGCCTCCGTCTGCTCACCCAGCAGGCCAGCGGCGAGGATGCGGGTCTCGGGCGCCTGATCGTCAAGTACCACGGCACCGTCATCGCCTATCGCCTGTCTTCGCTTGCCGTCGATGTCATGGGGGCCGCCGGTCTCGTCTACGAGCCCGACGATGCCATCGCCGAGCCCGATGAGGCCACTGCCTGGCACGTCGACAACATGTACGACATCGGCCTCATCATTGGCGGCGGCTCCTCGAACATCCAGCGCAACATCATCGGCGAGCGCGGCCTCGGTCTGCCACGCGAGCCCAAGACCGCGACTTCGACCTGACTCAGGAATAAGCCCAGGAATAGGTCATGGAATTTGCCCTCACCGACGAGCAGAAAATGCTCGACCAGTCCCTGCGCGGTTTCTTCGCCGAGCACCTTCCCGATGGAGCGCCGGCGCCAAATATCGGCCAAGCCCGCCGCTGACGATCCCGAGCTTTGGCAGGGCCTTGTCGAGCAGGGCGTCTCAGGCCTTATGGTGCCCGAGCGTCACGGCGGCTCCGGCCTCGGCGTGCTCGATGCCGCCGTCGCCGCCGAATGCATCGGCTACCACGCCGTCCCCGGTCCCTTTGCCGCAAGCCTCGTGCTGGCGCCGATGGCCCTCAAGGCCAGCGCCACCGAAGACCAGCAGCAGGCCTGGCTCGCGAAAATCGCCGATGGTTCCGCCCGCTTCGCCGTTGGTTTTGCAGGCCCCCTCGGCCAGACCGGCGCCAACACGCTGAACCTCGACGGCGACAAGCTCACGGGCCGTCTCACCCGCATCCTCGATGGCGGCGGCGCCACGCACGTCCTCGTCTATCTGGCCGACGGCCGCGCCGCCATCGCCGCCCTAGACGCGCCCGGCGTCACCGCCACGATGCTGCCGAGCCTCGACCGCACCCGTCCGCTGATGGACGTCACCTTCGACGCCGCATCGATCACCCTTCTCAACGCCGCCAACGATCCCGCTGCCGCCCGCACCCGCGTCCTCGATGCCGGTCGCGTCATGCTCGCAGCCGACAGCCTCGGCGCTGCCCAGGCGATGCTCGACCAGGCCGTCGCCTACGCCAAGGAGCGGCAGCAATTCGGCCGTGTCATCGGCTCCTTCCAGGGCGTCAAGCACACGCTCGCGGACATCGCCACCATGCTCGAGCCCTGCCGAAGCCTCGTGTGGTTTGCCGCCTACGCCCAGGACGCCATGCCCGACGAGGCCCGCGTTGCAGCCCTGCAGGCCAAGGCCCATCTCGACGACGTCTGCCGCGAGGTCGCCCGCCACGCGACCGAGGTGCATGGCGGCATGGGCTTCACCGACTTGCTCGGCCTGCACTATTGGTGGAAGCGCATCGACACCAACCGTCAGTTGCTGGGTTCGCCCGAGCGCCTTCGCCACGAAGCAGCCGTTGTCCAAGGCTGGGCCTGAGTGTACCAATCGCCGGGCCAACACAGCACCGCCTTCACTCAATCCCAGCGCTTGCGTCCACGCGCGCGTTGTCGCGCCGTGGTGAGAAAAATGGGGAAAGGGCGGTACGCCCGTCCGGGAAGTTTGAGCGGCGCACCGCCCTCTTTTGTCGCTCGCTTTCTCCACCCAGCGGACACGTCGGACAGGTCATGCGTGACCGGAGCACACCCGGACTCACTGGCAGGCTGGCGAACGTAGGTGCGCAGCCACGAGGCGCTGAAATCGTCCGGCCCGTAGGCCTTCGACTTCGGCGGCGACGGCACGATTGCGGCCAGGGCCCGGGCCACGAGATCATGCCGCTTGCCCGCGTTGCGCGCGTCCCGCGCCAGGAGCGACACTTGCCTCCACAGACGGATGCCTCCGGCAGCGTCCCCGTCGAGGCGAGCAGGCCGGAGGATAGGCGGTCTTTTGCTGACGGGGATAAGTTTGTGCGCGCGCCGCGCATGCTGGGAGCATCAGCGCTGCTTGGGCCTTCGGGCTGCGAGGGGCTCAGCGCCCCTCGCGCACGCGCCCTACGCGATCTCGGGCCGCCGCTTGCCCCACCCCGTTGCCGCCTCGTAGGCCGCGGCGATGCGATACACGCGGGCCTCCTGCCAGGCATGCCCGGCAATCTGGATGGCGAGCGGCAGGCCGCCAGCCGTGAACCCCGCCGGCACCGCGATCGCCGGCTGCCCGGTGACGTTGAACGGCTGCCGCGCCTGCCTCGGATAGACGCGCGCGTTCTCTTCAGCATCGTCGAGGCGTGGCGGCGGGTCCATGCTTGAGGCCGTCACAATCGCATCGAGCCCCTGCATCGCCGCCTGCGTCGCCGCGATCAACCGCGATTTCAACCGCAACGCATCGACGTAGTCGGCAGCCAGAATACCCGCGCCGGTGAGGATGCGCTGCCGCGCGAGCTGCCCGTAGTCACCAGGCCGATCCCTGAGGAACCGCCGATGAATGGCGTAGGCCTCCGAGCCGATGATCGTGCGGTTGCAAGCCGCATACTCCTGCAGCGACGGCAACCGGATCTCCACCACCTCGGCCCCGAGCTCCCGCAGCACAGCGGCCGCCTTGTCGATCGCCGCCGCCATCTCCGGATGCGCCGTCTCATCGCCGTCGTAGAAGTGGCGCACGTGGCCAATCCGCAAGCCCTTCACGCCCTGACCGAGCTCAGCCGAGAAGTCCGGCACGGCGACGTCCGCACTGCCGGGATCCTCCGGGTCGTAGCCCGCCAGCACTTGCAGCAGCAGCGCGTTGTCGGCAACGTCGCGTGTCATCGGCCCGACGTGGTCCAGGCTGAACGACAGCGGAAACACGCCGCGACGCGACACCCGCCCATAGGTTGCCTTCATACCGACGATGGCGCACATCGATGCCGGATTGCGAACCGAGCCGCCCGTGTCGGTTCCGAGCGCCCCCGGCAGCATCCCCGCCGCCAGCGCCACGCCCGAGCCCGATGACGACCCGCCCGGGAAATGCGCCCCGCCCCATGGATTGACCGCAGGCGGCCACGGCAGGTCGAACGACGGCCCGCCGATCGCGAACTCGTGCGTGGCGAGCTTGCCCATGATGATGGCGCCCGCCCCCTTCAGCCGCCGCGTCACATCCGCATCGTGCTGCGCCACATGCCCTGCGAAGATCTTCGAGTGGCAGGTCGTCGCCACGCCTGCGAGATCGATGATGTCCTTGAGCCCAACGGGAACGCCAGCCAGCGGTCCCAACGCCTTGCCAGCCACGACATCGCGTTCCGCCTGCTTGGCGGCAGCGCGCGCGTCATCGGGCAGCAGCTTGATGAAGGCGTGATACCTCGGATCGAGTCTCTCGATGCGCGCAATTAGCGCCTCGGTCAGCTCCACCGGTGACAACGATTTGGCAGCGATCGACCGCGCCGCCTCCGCCAGCCCCAGATAGGCAAGATCGCTCATCACTTGCCCCCCTTGCGCGGCGCCAAGCTGAACACATGCGCTGGCTCCTCTGTCCAGTGGATGTCGGGCGGCAAGCGCTCGGCCAGTGCCGCCGAGCCCTCCAGCGCCCGCTTCAGATCGTCCGGCGCCAGCGCCGCCAGCTTTTCGAGCCCAAGCTCGGCTGCCCGCTTCTTCAACGCCTCGTCGTTCATCGCTTGCCCTCCTTGCCGGTCCGCGCGCGCCGGTTGCCACGGCCCCGCACCGCCATGTTAACCCGCCCTGCCACCCGTTCGGCAAGCGCTGCCCCTCCCAGCGCCGCAAATGCTGGGCCAAGGCCAAGCCTTGGCCTCGGGCTGGAGTACGCCCGCGAAAACCCGAAATATAAAATGCAATCAATTCGACACACGCGATCTCAATTAACTTTTGTTAGATGTCAGGGAGTTGTACGAGGGAGCGCGCAATGAATAAGACTGCACAGTTGACTGATGACGGGGATCAAAACGCCGGCAGTCAGACCTATCACACGACCGTCGCGCACGGCCTGTCGCCGATGCTGATCGGCCTGGTTGCATCGGTCATCGCCATGGCATTCATCGCGCCAGCCACCATCCGCAACGGCCATCTCGTCACCACTGCGCTGCTGATCCCGATGCTGATCCTTTGCGTTGGCATCTACGCCTGGTCCGTTCTCCAGCCCGGCCCCATCATGGGCCTGCAGGTCGACACGTCGAACCGCATCCTCGAACTCATCCACGTCAATGCCTTCGCCGAGAAGCGCCGCCCCGTGCCATTCGCTATCATTTCAGGCTTGTCACGCGAGACCACCTATGATCGCGACGGCTACGCCGCCTCGCGCACTGTGCTGGCACTCAAGGATGGCGAAACCATCGAGCTGGCATTGCAGTTGGACGATGGCCACCTGCGCGAGCTCCAACGCGTGGTCGGCAGCAACACCTGAGCCATGCGGCCCCGCGCGCTCAACGTCCCTTTGCCTGGCCTTTCGGCCGCGCTCGGCCGGCATTGACCGGCGGCACGCCTTTGGTTGTAAACCTTTGCGTGCCGTGCTTGCGGCCGAGCCGTCGTCCTTCCCCGCCAGCTTCACCCGTGCCCTTCGGCTGGTAGGCCGGCACGAGCTGGTGCTTGCCTGACCCGATCAGGTCTGCCCGTCCCATCGCTTTCAGCGTCTCACGCAGCAGCGGCCAGTTCTCCGCATCGTGATAGCGCAGGAACGCCTTGTGCAGTCGTCGCTGGCGCAGCCCCTTGACCGTCTCGACCTCTTCCGACGCCCCGCGCCGCACCGCCTTCAGCGGGTTCTTGCCGGAGTGGTACATGGCTGTTGCCAGCGCCATCGGCGACGGCAGGAACGTCTGCACCTGATCCGCCCGGTACTTGTTGCGCTTGAGCCAGAGCGCCAGCTCCACCATGTCGGTGTCCGTCGTGCCCGGATGCGCTGCGATGAAATAGGGGATCAGGAAATACTCTTTCCCCGCCTTCCGCGCCGCATCGTCGAACAGTTGCTTGAACCGGTCGTAGGCGCCGATCCCGGGTTTCATCATCTTGGAGAGCGGCCCCTCCTCGACGTGCTCCGGCGCGATCTTGAGGTAGCCGCCGACATGATGCGTGACGAGTTCTTTCACATAGGTCGGACTCTTCACCGCAAGATCGTAACGCACGCCCGAGGCCACGTTGACCTTCTTGATCCCAGGCAGCTCTCGCGCCTTGCGATAGAGCTGGATCAGCGCCTCGTGGCTGGTATCGAGGTTCGGGCAGATCTCCGGATAGACGCAAGATAACCGCCGGCACGCCGCCTCGATGCTGCGTTCCTTGCACGCCATCCGGTACATGTTGGCCGTCGGCCCGCCGATATCCGAGATGTGTCCCGTAAAACCCGGAGTCTTGTCGCGAATGGCCTCGATCTCCGCCAGCACCGAGGCTTCCGAGCGGTTCTGGATGATCCGCCCTTCATGCTCCGTGATCGAGCAGAACGTGCAGCCGCCGAAGCAGCCGCGCATGATCGTCACCGAGAAACGGATCATCTCCCAGGCCGGGATCTTCTCCTCCCCGTAGGCCGGATGCGGCCGCCGCGCGTAGGGCAGCTCGTAGACGGCGTCCATCTCCTCGGTCGTGAGCGGCACCGGCGGCGGGCTCACCCAGAGCTCCCGATCGCCATGCCGCTGCACCAGCGGCCGCGCGTTGCCCGGGTTCGATTCCCGATGCAGCACGCGTGACGCTCTCGCATAGGCTTCCGGGTCCGCCGCCACCTGCTCGAATGAAGGCAACCGCACGACACAGTCGGTGCCTCGCGTCATCCGGGCGCCCTCGTCGGCCGCCTCCAGGTCGTCGGCGTGCAACTCGACAACCCCCTCGGGTACCGCCCGCGTCATCAACGCCACGCCGCGAATGTCGTCCATGGCCGCAAACGCCACGCTCTTCTCGTCCTTGGAACGCGCCAGCCTGTGCGCCACTTCCACGACGGCGCGCTCGGCATTGCCGAAGATCAGCAGATCCGCCTTCGAATCCACCAGGATCGAGCGGCGCACCTTGTCCGACCAGTAGTCGTAGTGCGCGATCCGGCGCAGCGACGCCTCGATGCCGCCAACCACCACCGCCGCATCCGGATAGGCTTCCCGGCACCGCTGCGCATAGACGATCACCGACCGGTCCGGCCGCTTGCCGCCCTCGCCGCCCGGCGTATAGGCGTCGTTGTGGCGAAGACGGCGATCCGCGGTGTAGCGGTTCACCATCGAATCCATGTTGCCACCCGTGACGCCGAAGAACAGCGCCGGCTTGCCCAGTTCTTTGAACGGCTCCGCCGACTGCCAGTCCGGCTGCGCCAGCATGCCCACCCTGAAGCCCTGCGCCTCCAGCAATCGACCGACCAGCGCCATCCCGAAGCTCGGATGGTCCACATAGGCATCGCCGGTCACCAGGATGATGTCGCATTCATCCCAGCCGAGCGCATCCATCTCGGCCCGCGTCATCGGCAGCACCGGTGCCGTGCCGAACCTGTGCGCCCAGTGGCGGCGATAGGAGAAGAGCGGCTTGGCCTCCGGCATCGAAGGCGCCTCGAGCCGGGGTTCACGACGGATAGCAGCGGTCATTTGGCCTCGAGCATAGCGCGACGTTGAATTTTTCCCGACCGATAGCAGATCCACCGCCGGCTGTCGCCGCCCTCTGCCCGCAATCGGTCCTTGGACCCGCCCGCCGGCTCCTTAACGATCCTCATCGAGCGCACACGCGCCTTCCCGGCGCCTGTAGGGCTTGCCACACGCCCAATCGTTGCCGGTCGGATCGACAAACGCATGCTCCGGCAACACCAGCGCCACGCACACCTGCCCCTGGCGCCGATGCCCCCGCTCACATTTGAAATCCCGCCCAGCGGTATCGAGATACGCGTTGGCTGGCAGCGTTATGGCAGCACACGTATCGCCAGAAACGGCAAATCCGCGAAAGCACGCCCAACCCCGACCGCTCGTTTCTCCCGTCGCATAGGCATTCTCCGGCACCTGCACCCGAAGACACGCCTCGCCGGTCTTGCGATGCCCCGGCGAACATTCCCACCCGCTACCGAACGCAGAACCTGAAAGATAGGCATTCGCAGGTAGTTTGATCTCCAGGCAAGCCGTCGGCGATTTGCGGTAACCCCGCTCGCAGTCCCACCCGCCTCCATACTCGACCCCGGTCAGAAAACCATGGTCCGGCACGGCGATCTTCCGGCACGCGTTCCCTTCCCTGAGATAACCGTGTCGGCACTGCCATCCCCGCTCGAAACCATCCTTTGCGAAAAAGGCGTTGTCCGGCAGCACGATCCGGACACAACCGTCCCCTCTTCGTCGGAAACCTGTCCGGCATGCCGATCCCGTGGCATCCCAGCCTGCCGCCGCATCAGCGGCAATTCCGCCAGTTGCCGCGACTTGCGCGCTGCACGGAACGCTCGACAACACCAACGCGACAAGCATTGCCAGCGCCGCGCTCACCAGGCCGCGGACACCGGTCCCGCCCCCCAATCCAGATCTCGTTTCGATCGCAAGCGCTCCATCGCTGTCTCGCCGCCCATTGCGCGAGACGATATCGCTCAACCCTCGTCCCGGCTCAGCGCATACTCTTTGACGACCCGTTCGACCGCCTCATTCGAGCATTTTATCCGATAAAGTGGCTCGCCATCTTCCATTGGCAAATGCCGGACGACTTTACAGAACATTGCAGCTTCGACAGATCCAACCCGCCGGGGAGCGAATTTCAAACTCTGGCCAACCCTGAATTTATGAGAACGTACGGTTGCTCGCATCGAAACTCCCTTTCACACATTCACCAACGGACATGCCCAAACCAAATCTTTGGACACGATGACAAAGTTAAGCCAAAAATTGTTCTGAGGAATAATATCAGAAAATCAAAAGCCACCACTTGAAACGTCACATTCAAGACATGGCACAATGCCATTTGGCATTAAACTGGCCGGGCCCGGCAATCGCACTGGCAATGAGCCGTGCTGAACGCAACGGGCAGGCCTCTGTTGATCACATGGCAACTGTGGCAAGTCAATTTTTATTGCAGAAATTGGTGACCCGCAGCCCGATGCAGCGACGCGCCTCCTGCTTTTCTTTCAATTGCCTCGACCTGCGCTGTTAACGGTCCACCGCATCGGTCGGCGAGACTCCGAATTTCAGGTTTGCAACGGTCGCTTTTTCTTCAGCTCCCTTGAAATCCGCCAGTTCCACGTCTGCATTCATGCTGCGGTCAAAATTTCTCGTTTTTGGCTGCCGCAGCGTCGGAAATTCGATCCAGAAAATAATTCCCCTTGCAATTAACGATCCGAGACCTCATGTATGCCTAAGCTTCGGGCTCGATCATGTCCCGACGCACGAATTTGGCTAAGTTTTGCGTCAGATCGACGCCTGCGCTTTTCCAAAACATCGGTTCCGCTTGGGCATGGCGCGTGCCCAGTCGGACAGGCTATCAACGCGCAAACAAGGTCGTTTTATATGCGGATCAATGGCATCGTTAAGTTCTTCAACGCATCGAAAGGCTTCGGCTTCATCACGCCTGAAGACGGAACGAAGGATGTATTCATCCACGCCAGTGCCCTCGAGCAGGCAGGCATCAACTTCATCAAGGAGGGCGACAAGGTGAGCTTCGTCCTCGTTGACGATCGCAAAGGCCGCGGCAAGCAGGCCGGCCAGGTTGAAATGGCCTGAGCAAGTCATCTCACGGTCGGCCTGGAACCATCGAGGTTCCGGGTCGCCCGCGAGATCCCCGGCAGCAAGACCATCGTCCGAGGAAGCCCTGATGGATACGACTGCTGCAGCACGAAAGTTGAAGCGCGGAACCAAGCGCGCGTGCACCTCTTGCGAGGAATCCTTCTACGACCTCGGCCGCGACCCCGTCGTGTGCCCGATGTGCCTCGCGAGCCGGCCTCTCGCCGACATCGTCAAGGCCGAGACGCGCCACACCGACAGCTACGCTAGGCCGAATCCCTGGGGCGGCAGGCGCGCCAGCGCCCCCCTCCCGATCGTGGCGCCCGCCCCCGTCGCAACCGCTGCCAAGTCCGGTGACGGTGAAGGCGACGACGAGTTCACCGAGACCGAGGACGATAAGCTTCTCGAGACGGAGGACGGCGACGAGATCGACGATGTCGATGACCTCGTGGAGCCCGACGACTCCGACGACACCGACAACTGATCTCGGCCTCAAGGGCAACCATTGAGGTGCCGCAACAGCGCTTCCGGGTTCACGACCAGGCAGATCTCGGGGACACGCCTTGAGCCTGAAAAACGAGGCTGAAAACCGCCATGACGACCGATCGCAATCCCGATGCGCCCTCAGGATTCGGCAAGCGGCGCCGCGCCGAAGCCGAAAAGGCCGCACCACGCGGCCCGACGCTGATTGACCGATTGCGGCGCGCCTTCAGCGGCTCCTCCAGCGGCAGCAAACTCCCCCCTAAAAACGACGCCAAGCGTCGCAACGCCAGCCGCGGCGGCTGATCTGGTGGCTTTGGACGTCCTCTTCATGCTTGTCGCATGCTCTTGAGAAGCAACGATTTGTTGAGTTCTGTTCGATCTCAAAGCCTGTTCGGAGCCTGCAACAAAGCCGAGCGGACCTTGCGCTTCGGACACGATTTTCAAAATCGCCAGCCCGAGTTCCCGGGTCCTCGCTGCGAGCCCAATGGCGCCGCATCATCGGTCGAATACGGCGCGGCGCCTCACTAGTGTTCTGCCCCCAGCAGCGGCCGCAGGGCCCACAATCCCAGCAGCGGGCCCGGCACCAGCAGCACGAACAGATACTGCGGCGACAGCCCTGCCAGCACGTGGCCCAGCAGTTGGATGCTGAGGATGCTGACGGCAAAGCCGATGCAGTTGGCGATCGTTAGCGCCGATCCCACCAGGTGCGGCGGCGCATGGCGCGCATTGAGCGTCGAGAACTGCGGTGAATCCCCAACGACGACGATCCCCCACACCACCAGGGCGACCAACACCACGACCAGCGGCCCTGACAGAATGAGCGGCGATGCCAGGCAGAACGCGCCCGAGACCGCAAGCTGCACGAAGGCCACCCGCGCGCTGCCCATCCGCGCCGAGATGAGCCCGCCGCCGATGCACCCGATCGAACCGACTGCGATCACCGCGAACGCCAGCAGCGGAATATTGACGGCGGCTCCCGCGGTCTCG
The DNA here is from genome assembly GCA_963761475.1 of uncultured Alphaproteobacteria bacterium. Taxonomy (GTDB): domain Bacteria; phylum Pseudomonadota; class Alphaproteobacteria; order Rhizobiales; family Hyphomicrobiaceae. Next base: position 53,613 of record CAVXGT010000033.1, on the reverse strand, counting down.
GCCTTCCACGTCAACACATGCGGCACGAACGCCCAGAACGCGTAGAGCTCCCACATGTGCCCGAAATACCCGAACGATGCCGCCCGGAACTTGCCCGACTTGAAGACCTCGCCGAGCGCCGTTGCCGAGAACGGTTGCCCAGCCTTCAGGAATGGCCCATCGGGCACCAGTGCCGTCATCGCCAGTCCGCCCAGAACCGCGATCACCGATGTCGCAATGATCACCGACTGCCACGCCAGCGTCGCCCCGAGCCCCCTGACCAGATGCGGAAACGCGGTGCCGAGCACCAGCGCGCCGACCAGGAAGCCAAGCGCACGTCCAAGATCGCGCTGGAACCAGCCCGAGGCGATCTTCATGCCCACCGGATAGATACCGGCAATCGAAACCCCCGTCGCGAACCGCAGCACGACCAGCCACCATAGGCTTTGATCCACCAGCACCAGGCCCAGGTTGGCGCCGGCGCCGAGCAGCGTGCACACGAGAAAGATCAGCCGCGGCGAGAAGCGATCCGAGAGCGCCAGCACCGCAAACAGCAACGTACCCGCGATGAAACCGAGCTGCACCGCCGTCGTCACATTGCCGATCGCATCTGCGCCGAGCCCCCACTGTAGCTGCAGATCGGGCAGCACCGCATTGCCCGAGAACCATAGCGCCGTGCCTGCGAACTGGGAGACCACGATGATGGGCAGGATATGTCCCGGCCGATGTGTCGCCTGCGCTGCCTGCGTCATCATCGTCGGCCGAGTAGGGCTGCGACGATGATCACCAGCCAAGCCGCGATCAGCATCATGCCGCCGGCGGGCGCTGCAAACGCAAACAGGCGGTGGCCGAGAAAGGCCCGTGCGGAAATATCGCCGGCAAAGAGGGCGCTACCCACGATGAAGCCTGCGATCGCCAGTAGGCCGACCGGCCGTGCTAGCCGGCCGCCATCGACCAGCGCCACGCCGGCCATGACAGCCACGGCATGAAACAGCAGCATGTTTGCAGCGTTTCCGAGCCCGGCTCCGGGCGCTGCATGCGCGCCTGCCGCCGCAAGTCCGATACCCGCAGCCCCCATTAGGCCGGCAAGCGCAAGGGCAATCGTGAAGCTCATGGTGCGGACACTCCGGCTCGGGTTGGCGCAGCGATGGCCATCACGCCTCACAACGACTTGGCCTGCTCTCTCAGCACGAACTTCTGGATCTTGCCGGTCGACGTTTTCGGCAACGGCCCGAACACGATGGTCCGCGGGATCTTGAAGCCCGCCATATTCGTCCGGCAATAGGCGATGATGTCGTCGGCCGTGGTTGGTCTTGCACCCGGCTTCAACGTCACGAACGCACATGGGCTCTCGCCCCACTTCTCGTCCGGCCGCGCCACCACCGCGGCTTCCATGACCTCGGGATGCCGGTAGAGCACTTCCTCGACTTCCAGCGACGAAATGTTCTCGCCGCCAGAGATGATGATGTCCTTCGAGCGGTCTTTGACCTCGATGTAGGCGTCGCCATGCCAGACGGCGAGATCGCCCGAGTGATAATAGCCGCCCGCAAACGCCTCCGTCGTCGCCGCCTCGTTCTTGAGATACCCCTTCATCAGCGTATTGCCGCGTAGCATGATCTCGCCGATTGTCTGCGCATCCTGCGGCACCCGCACCATGTCCTCCGGCGTAGCCACGATCATGTCCTCGATCGTGACGACCGGAATGCCCTGGCGCGCCATCAGCCCATAGCGCCGGTCCGTGTCACTGCCCTCGTCCCACTCCGCCGGATGCGCGCAATAGGTCGATGGCCCGTAGCTCTCGGTCGTGCCGTAGAGATGCAGAACCTCGAAGCCCATCGCCTCCATCCGCTCGATCACGATCGCCGGCGGCGCCGCCCCGCCGGTCGCCACCTTGGGCCGCGTCGCCAGTGCGCGCTTGTCGCCGTCCGGGGCATGCACCAGCATGTTGAGCACGATCGGCGCCCCGCACATGTGCGTCACCCGCTCGCTCGCGCATAGGTCGAAAATCCGTTTGGGCTCCACCCGCCTCAGGCACACGTGCGTGCCGCCCGCCGCCGTCACCGCCCACGTATAGGTCCAACCCGAGCAGTGGAACATTGGCAGCGTCCACAAGTACCGGCTCTCGTGATCGAGCTTGAACGTCAGCGCGTTGGCCATGGCGCCAAGATAGGCGCCGCGATGACTGTAGACGGCGCCCTTCGGATTGCCTGTCGTCCCCGAGGTATAAAGCAGACAAATCGAATCCCATTCGTCCACCGGCCCCGCATACGCAAACGCAGGATCCCCCGCTGCAATGAAGCTCTCGTACTCGATGCCACCCAGGTGCGGCGCGTCCGCCGTCTCCGCATCGGCAATGTCCACCACGATCGGCCGCTTCGGCCCGAGCATCTCCAACGCCGGCAGGATGCTCGCGTGAAATTCCCGGTCGGCGAGCAGCAGTCGGGCGCCACCATGTTCCAGGCAGAAGGCGATTGCGCCGGGATCGAGGCGAATGTTGATCGGGTTGAGCACCGCCCCGATCATCGGGGCAGCGTAGTGCGCCTCTAGCATCGCCGGAATGTTCGGCGCCAGGATCGCCACGGTATCGCCACGCTTGATGCCGGCTTTCGCCAGCGCGTGCGCGAGGCGGCGTGCTCGTGCATAGAACTCCCGATACGTAAAGCGCCGGTCGCCGTGCACCACGGCTGTTCTGCCCCCGAAAAAACCGGCCGCCCGTGACAGGAAGCTGACCGGCGTCAGCGGAACGAAGTTGGCGGCCGTCTTGGCGAGTTCCGGACCGTTCATGTGTCTTAGTCCCTCTCCGAGCGGATGTGCGATCTACTTTGCCCTGCCGATAGCACGCAGCGAAACACCATGCCACAGCTTGGGCCACCCCCATGCACCAACAGCCCGATCCGCCAGCCGTAGGCCCAGCCTGTGCGAAGCACCCAGAATACGGCCCGCCCACCAGGGCCCCACCGCTTGGAAGAAAGGCGGGCTAAACTCGCGGAAATGATTCGCATGACGTTGGCTTCGGGAGAGATGCGGCATGCAGGCCCAGGCGCTGCAAAGCTTGATCGGCGTGTTTGCAATTCCCCTCCTCGCCTGGGCCATGTGCCGTGGCGAGCGCCGTCTCGCCCCCAAGACGGCCCTGAGAATGGTCGCCGCTGGTCTCAGCCTACAGGTGGCGCTGGCCCTCCTGCTGCTGAAGGTGCCGCAGGCCCAGATCTTGTTCACGGCTGCGGCCGACCTCGTCCGCATCCTGCAGGCGGCGACTGACACCGGCATGCAGCTCGTTTTCGGCTATCTTGCAGGTGGCACGGCGCCCTTCGACATCAAGCGGCCGGAAGCCACCTTCATGCTGGCATTTCGGGGCCTTCCCCTCATCCTGCTGATCGGCGCCCTGACCCGCCTGCTCTACCATTGGGGCGTATTGCAACGCATCGTGCAGGCCTTCGCCATGCTCTTCCACAAGGTGCTGGGCATTGGTGGCCCGTTGGCCATTTCCTCCGCCGCCAACATCTTCGTTGGCATGGTCGAGGCACCGCTGCTCGTCCGCCCCTACCTCGCCGGCATGGGCCGCGGCGCGCTCCTGGCCACCATGGCTGTCGGCATGGCAACCATCGCCGGCACCGTCATGGCGCTCTACGCCAGCATTCTCGAGCCCGTTCTGCCGGGCGCTGCCGGCCATGTCCTGGCGGCCTCCATCATGAACGCGCCGGCGGCCCTGGTCTTGTCCCGCCTCCTTCACCCCGATGGCTTCAATGAGGGCAGCACCGAGCTCGTCGAGCCTCCCGGTGACATCCCCCGCTCCAGCATGGACGCCATTGTCGTCGGCACCACCGAAGGCGTCAGGCTGCTGGTCGCCGTCGCCGCCATGCTAATCGTTGCCACGGCCCTTGTGGCGCTTGCCGATGCGGCCCTGGGCACCCTCACAGCGCCGTTCGGTGTGGCACTCTCGATCGACCGGCTGCTCGGTTGGATCGCCGCCCCCTTTGCCTTCGCCATTGGCATTCCCTGGGCCGAGGCAACCGTCGCAGGGGCCCTGATCGCCAAGAAGGTGGTCCTGAACGAGTTCGTCGCCTATCTCGACATGGCCCGACTTCCGCCCGACGCCCTCACCCCCCGCTCCCGCCTGATCCTGACCTATGCGCTCTGCGGCTTCGCCAACCTGGGCTCGCTCGGGATCATGGTTGGCGGCCTCACCGCCATGGTGCCGCAACGCAGGGCCGACATCGTGGCCCTCGGTCCCTGGGCCGTAGTTGTGGGGCTGTTGGCCACGTTGCTCTCCGGCGCCGTCGTCGGCAGCATCCTCTGAGTCTTCTCGTCTTCTGGACCGAGGAGAAAAACCGCCGTAACGCCAGCGCATTTTCGCGAGTAGTCGCAAACTCGACCAGACCAGGGAGCACTGAGACCGGTGGCAGACGAGACCGATAGCGCCAAGGCGCAGGCCATGCGCCTCGAACGTCAGACGCGGCGCATGGCGCTTGCCGATCTCGTCCCGATGCCCTGGCGCGGCTATGGCCTGGCGCTCATCGCCGGCGCCTGTGGCGCCACCATCTTCTACATCCTGAAATTGCCCCTGCCCTGGTTTCTTGGCGCCTTGACCGCCTGCCTCGTCGCCTCGGTGGCCAATCTGCCCGTGCAACGCCCCTCGCCGCTGTCGATCCCGATGCGCGCCGTCCTGGGCGTTGCCGTCGGGTCCGCCTATACGCCCGCCCTGCTCGACCGGCTCCCGGGCATGGCCGGTAGCCTGCTCCTGCTGATCCCCTTCATGTTGGTGGTGATCGCGATGGGCATGCTGTTCTACGAGCGGGTCGGCCGTTTCGACCGCCCCACCGCATTCTACTCCGCCGTCCCCGGCGGCCTCACCGACATGACCACCATGGCCGAGGAGTCCGGCGCCAACGTCCGCGCCGTCATCCTCATCCAGGCCTCCCGCATCCTCATGATCGTATTCGCGCTACCCTTGTGGCTGCAGTGGCACGACGGCCTCGAGGTCTCTCGCGCCTTCGCCACCCGCGTCAGGCTGGCCGAGATCTGGCCGTCCGATGCACTGATCATGATTGCGCTCGGCTGGGGCGGCTGGTGGACGGCCCGCCGGCTCGGCCTCGCCGGTGCCCCGATCGTCGGCCCAATGCTGGCGAGCGGCACCGCCCATGCCCTCGGCTTCACCTTGACCAAGGTTCCCCTCGAGATCCTGATCATTGCCCAGGTCAGCGTCGGCACCATGCTCGGCTGCCAGTTCCGCGGCCTCACGCTCCGCGAATTTACCGGCACCATGACATGGGGTATCGCCTACGCCCTGTTCCTCGTCGCCGTGACGGCAGCCGTCGCCTCTACGGTCGCCGACCTCACCGGCTTCGATCCCGTCTCCGTGCTGCTCGCCTTCGCGCCCGGCGGCCAGACCGAGCTAAATCTGCTCGCCTATGTGCTCGGCCTCGATGTCGCATACGTGGCGCTGCACCACCTCATGCGTCTTGCAATCGTCATCCTTGGCGCCCAGATGATTTTTCGCACCCGCAAGGATTGGCGCCAGTCGCCGTAGAACTGGCCCCATTCCCGCCTACCCAGTGCCCCCACGCCACTCGCGAAGCCTGGAAAAACCCTGACGTGACGCTTTTTCGCCACGAACACCGCCGCCAACCGCAGTATGAGGTGAGCAACGGCACAGGTCGTGCGGCGGTTGGAACGCGACGCCGAGATCGCGTTTTTTGTCCTTTGCAACGCCGGGTTCGTACCGAGTGTGCCGAAGCCTGCGTCGAACTTTGCGGTTCGCACACGAGACGAGAGAAAGCATCGCGCTCATGGAGCTTGGGATGTCGCTGATCGCCAAGACGGCCGGCATGGCAGTTGCCCTCTACCTGCTGGTCGTGGCTGCCGCGTGGCTGGGTCAGCGCCGCCTGATGTACGTGCCCGATTCCACGCGCGTGCCGCCCTCCGCCATCGGCCTGAGCGAGGTCACCGAGATCGAGCTGCAGTCCCCCGATGGCGTCCGGCTGGTCGCCTGGCGAACCCCTGCGCCTGCCAACCGCCCGACCATTCTTTATTTCCATGGCAACGCCGGCAACCTCTCCGGCAGGGCCGACCGTTTCCAGCGCTACCAGCGCCTGGGCTTCGGCCTGCTGATGATGAGCTGGCGCGGCTACAGCGGCAGCACCGGCTCTCCCTCCGAGGCCAACAACATCGCCGACGCCAAGCTCGCCTACGACACGCTCCTGAAGGACGGCGTCAAGCCGGCAGACATCGTCCTCTATGGCGAATCGCTTGGCTCCGGCATCGCCGTCCGCCTCGCCGGCGAGCGCGAGGTCGGCGCCGTCGTGCTCGATGCGCCCTACACCTCCGTTGTCGATGTAGCCCTCCTGGCCTACCCCTATCTTCCCGTGCGTCCCCTCCTGCGCGACCGCTATGAAAGCAACCGCCATATCGCCCGCGTCAGCGCCCCGATCCTGATCTTGCACGGCGAACGCGACACCATCATTCCCGTCCGCATGGGAAAGGCGCTGTTCTCCCTCGCGCCGGAGCCCAAGAAGCTCTTCCTCTATCCCGAAGGCGGCCACATCGATCTCGACCGCTTCGGCGCCCCCGAGGCCGTGGCCAAATGGATCGACGAGGCGAGGCGCCGGCCGAGGCCGCCCCCCACCCGCTGAGCACCATTGGCCTGAGGTCCCCGCCGCCCTCTCCGCCGCAGCAGGCGTCGGTCGCTCACCCCGCCTTGAGCTGCAAGGCCTTGGCGATCGTTGTGAGCTGCTCGCCCATCGCTGTCTCGGTCTCGACATGCAGCGGCCGGATCACCACCCGGTCGGCACCGGCATCGAGCAGCGGTTGCACCACCTCCGGCTTCGGCTCCTGGCCATAGACGGTAATGCTGATCGACCTGGGATCGCGGCCCGCCTCTTTCGCCAGCCGGTCCAGCGTCTGGCGCGCCGTCTTCAGGTCCGCTGGCGTGATCCGGTTCGGCAGCCATCCGTCAGCGTGCGCCACCACGCGCTCCAGCACGGTCTTCGCAGCCCCCCCGAGCACGATCGGCGGATACGGCTTCTGCTTCGGCTTCGGATACGAGCGCACCGGCGGAAAATCGAAGAACTCGCCATGGAACTCCGCCGCATCCTGCGTCCACAACGCCTTCATCACGTCCAGCGCTTCCCGCGTCTGCGTCCACCGCCGCTGGAAATTGCCGCCGAAGATCTCGACTTCCTCCCGCAGCCAGCCCGTGCCGACTCCGAGGATGAAGCGGCCATCGCTGTGGAAGTCGAGCGCCGCGATCTCCTTGGCGAGCAGCAACGGGTTGCGTTGCGGCATCAGGGTGATGCCGGTGGCAAGCTTCAACGTCGTCGTCACCGCCGACGCCCGCGCCAGTGCAATATAAGGGTCGGTGAAGTGCGAGTACGTCCAGGGGATCTCGCCGCCTGTTGCCGGAAACGGACTAGCACTCTCCACCGGTACCGCCGGGTGCTCCGCATACCAGATCGAGTCGAAGCCCAGCGCCTCAGCTGTGCGCCCCATGAAGGCGGGGTCGATCGTGTAGGCGGGCAACGGCAGTGCCAATCCGATGGTCATGGCGGCAACCCCAATTGAGCGATGGCATATGACATGCCAAGCCTAACCCGCTCCTTTCCCGGCCTGCAATCAAATCGACGGTCCCGCGCCTTTTCATGCCGCCGGATTGCTGCCAAGCTGGCGGCTTCGCACGGCCCCGCTTTGGCAATTGTTGCGGTGTGGAAATTCGCTTTGGCCTTCCGGCAGGCTCGATGCGAACTCAGGGCATTTCTAGGACGCGAACATCGGGATCTCTCATGGCTCATCGAACCGTATTCTTCCAAGGCTTGGGGCATCGGCTGACCTGGTGGAACGTCGACGTCGAGGCCGCCACCTTGACGCCCGGCGCAAGTCTCGAGTTGCCCTCCAACATCCAGTACGTCTGGCCCCACCCCTCCCGCAAATTCCTCTACGTCTCCACCAGTGACGCCGCCTCCGGCAACGCGCCCGATCCCGGCAAGGTGCATCGCCTCTGCGCCGTGCGCATCGCCCAGGACGGCACCATGGCGCTGCATGGTCCTCCCGCCAGCCTCCCCCAGCGCCCCGTCCATCACAGCCTCGACCGCACCGGCCGCTTCGCCCTCACCTGTTACAATAAGCAGAGCGACCTGAGCGTTCATCGCATCGCAGCAGACGGCACGGTGGGCGAGGAGATCCCGCAGCCCGCCGGACTGGACCGGGGCATCTTCGCCCATCAGATCGTCACCACGCCATCCAATCGCGCAGCCATCATGCCAACGCGCGGCAACCGCGCCGAGAAGGGCAAGCCCGAGGACCCCGGCGCCCTCAAGGTCTTTGGCTTCGACGATGGCCACCTGTCGCCCCGCGCCGACATCCGCGTCGGCGGCCCCAATGGCCAGGGCTACGGCCCCCGCCATGTCGATTTCCATCCGACACGACCCTGGGTCTATGTCTGCGTCGAGATCCAGAACGAGCTGCACATGCACGCGCTCGACCCAGCCGGCGAAAATCTCTCGCCCGAGCCACTCTTCGCCAAGCCCTCGACGATCGTCACCTACGCCCTCACCGATCACCAACTCGCCGGCGGCATCCACGTCCATCCCTCAGGCCGCACCGTCTACATCTCCAACCGCGCCAGCGAAACCGTCGAGCACAACGGTCGGCGCGTCTTCCGCAGCGGCGAGAACAACATCGCCGTGTTCTCGATCGATCCTGCAACGGGCGAGCCGACAGTGATCCAGCATGCCGATCCCCAGAGCTACCACGTCCGCACCTTCAGCATCGACCCCACTGGCCGCATGCTGGTTGCCGCCAGCATCGACGGCATGGACGTGCGCTCGGGCGATGCCATCCATCGTGTCCCGACGGCGCTCACCGCCTTCCGCATCGGCCCCGACGGCACCTTGGCTTTCGAACGCAAGTACGACATCGACGCCAACGGGCGGCTGCAGTGGTGGACCGGCTTCATCGACGTCGCCTGACCCGCCGTGCCGCCCGATGCGCCGCCTCTAGCTCAGCGCTGCCCCTCGGCAGCGCTGCACGCGCCATGAGCGAAACCATCACCCGCCGCGAGCGCAAAACAACCGCCGTGAGCGAAAAAACTCCCCCTCACGCCAGTCCGCCCTGCCGGACGATGAAGTCAGCGATCGCCTCCACTCCATCGCCACCACGCAGGCTCACGAACACGAACGGCTTTTCGCCCCGCATCCGCTTCGCATCGCGCTGCATCACGCCAAGGTCGGCACCGACATGCGGCGCGAGGTCCGTCTTGTTGATCACCAGCAGGTCCGAACGCGTGATCCCCGGTCCGCCCTTGCGCGGGATTTCCTCGCCCTGCGCCACGTCGATCACGTAGATCGTGAGGTCCGCCAGCTCCGGCGAAAACGTCGCCGCCAGGTTGTCGCCACCCGATTCGAGCAGCACCAGCTGCAGCTTCGGAAATTTGCCCCGCATAGTATCGATCGCGGCAAGGTTGATCGAGCAGTCCTCCCGGATCGCCGTGTGCGGGCATCCGCCCGTCTCCACGCCCATGATGCGCTCCAGCGGCAACGCCTGCTGCCGCATCAGGAACTCCGCATCCTCCTTGGTGTAGATATCGTTCGTGATCGCGCACAGATCGAAGCGATCGCGAAACGCCCGGCAGAGCGCCGCCGTCAGCGTCGTCTTGCCGGACCCGACCGGGCCGCCGATGCCGACCCGCAACGGACCGTTCGGACTGGCTTGGCGACTAGCGCCTTGCGCGGGGTGGAGAGCAGTTATCGTCGTCATGATCGAAAGAGCCTCGAATACTGGGTTTCATGTGCGAGTGACGCGAGGTCGGAGCGCAACGTCGCGCTGCCGATGTCGTCAAGACTGGAGCGCAGGGCAGCGTCCGCCGCCTCACCGATCGGCCCCATCAAGGCGGCCATGATGGCTTGCCCATCGCTGTGCCCGATCACCGAGAGACGGATCGCAGCAGACGTCAGGTTCCCGACTCCTGCGATCCCGAACGCCTGCACCACACCCGGCAGGCCAATGGCGTGGCCGCCTGTCACCATCCCGACTGCCGTCACATAGGCGACATCGCCAGCAAGCTTGTCAGCCATCGCCGCCAACGCCGGGCTCGTCCACGCGTTCAAGGCAGCAGCCAGGAACGCATTGCCTTGCGACACGCTTTCCAGATGCCGCTCCGCCGACGGCTGCAGCGCCAGCGCCAGGTCGTTGATCTCCGCGACGCCCGCCACGTCCAACTGCGAAGCCGCGCGCCACGCCGCGGCGACCAGCATCATGTCGCAGCGCAACGACCCTGCCTGGACGAGATCGCTCAGCCATGCTTCGAGATCCATTCGGGTGCGAACCCAGCCCCGATGCACCGCCCACTCCAGGCCGTGACTATAGGCATAGGACCCGACTGGAAACGCAGGCGACAGCCACACCAACAGCCTTGCATCGATGCCGCACGCCGCAGCACCACCGACTTCACCCGCAGAGATGTTGCCGGACCCATCCACCCTGCGCTCAGCTTTCGTCGTGGTGATGGTGATGATGGCCGTGGCCGCCATGACCATGTCCCCCACCATGATCGCCCGCGCCACCGTGGTCATGCCCATGCCCACTGCCATCACCGTGATGATGATGGCCCGCGCCGTGATGATGCCCTTTGTGCAGCGGCCCCTTGCTGCCGTAGGCCCCGCCTTCCGGTTCAAACGGCCGGTGTACCCGGTGCACGTGACCGCCGAGCCCCGCCACCATCTCCGCAAGCACATGATCAGGCTGGATATAGAGTGCCTCCGCCGTGATCTCGGCCGGCGTATGCCGGTTGCCGATGTGCCAGGCGATACGGGCCAGCGTCACCGCATCGTGCGCATGGATCTCAAGCAGGTCTTCTGCCGCCGCCATCACCTTGACCAAGGCGCCGTTGCCAAGCTCCAACACGTCGCCATGCGCCAAATACGTGGCCTCGGCCAGGTCGAGCAGGAACGCATGTCCGCGATCGGTCTCCATCACGATCCGACGGCGGTAACGCGCCTCCCTGTCGAGCGTCACCGTATCGCTAGCGATCCGCCCAGCAGCATCGGCCCGTCGGATCACCTTCTGCGCGCTCAGCATGATGCTCCCCTAGAATAAGAAATAACGCTGCGCCATCGGCAGTTCTTTGGCCGGCGCACACACCAGCGCCTCGCCATCGGCGTGCACGGCATAGGTTTCCGCATCGATCTCGATTTTGGGCGTGGCATCGTTCAGCACCATGCTCTTCTTCGAGATTCCGCCGCGCACATTCTCGACGGCCACCGTCCGTTTCGCAAGCCCGAGCCGCTCGCCGAGCCGGTTGGCAACCGCAGCCCCGCTCACGAACGTCAGCGAAGTCGATGTCCTGGCCGAGCCGTAGGCTCCGAACATCGGTCGGTAGTGCACCGGCTGCGGCGTCGGGATCGATGCGTTGGGATCACCCATCGGGGCTGCTGCGATCACGCCGCCCTTGATCACCATGTCAGGCTTGACGCCGAAGAACGCCGGCGACCACATCACAAGGTCGGCGAGCTTTCCCGCCTCCACCGATCCGATATGCCGCGCAACGCCATGCGCGATGGCCGGGTTGATCGTATACTTGGCTATGTAGCGTTTGCAGCGGAAGTTGTCGTGGCCAAGCCCCGCCTCCTGCGGCAGCGCCCCGCGCTGCTGCTTCATCTTGTGCGCCGTCTGCCACGTCCGGATGATCACCTCGCCGGCCCGTCCCATCGCCTGGCTGTCCGACGACATCATCGACAGCGCGCCGAGGTCGTGCAGGATGTCCTCGGCCGCGATCGTCTCCTTGCGGATCCGGCTTTCGGCAAACGCAAGATCTTCCGGAATACGCGGGCTCAGGTGGTGACACACCATCAGCATGTCCAGGTGCTCGTCGATGGTGTTGACCGTGTACGGCCGCGTCGGGTTTGTCGACGACGGCAGTACGTTGGCAAGCCCCGCAACCTTCATGATGTCGGGCGCATGCCCGCCCCCCGCGCCTTCCGTATGGAAGGCATGGATCGTGCGTCCCTTGAAGGCCGCGATCGTGTCCTCGACATAGCCGGATTCGTTGAGCGTATCGGAGTGCAGCATCGCCTGCACATCGTAGTCGTCGGCCACCCGCAGGCAATTGTCGATCGCAGCCGGCGTCGTCCCCCAGTCCTCGTGCAGCTTGAGCGCGCACGCCCCCGCTTCCACCATCTCGACCAGCGCCCCCGGTAGCGATGCATTGCCTTTGCCTGAAAACCCGAAATTCATCGGGAACGCGTCGGCGGCCCGCATCATCATCTCCAGGTGGAACGCCCCCGGCGTGCATGTCGTCGCCAGTGTGCCGTGCGCCGGCCCTGTTCCCCCGCCGAGCATCGATGTCACGCCCGACATCAACGCGTCCTCGATCTGCTGCGGGCAGATAAAATGGATATGCGGATCGAAGCCGCCGGCCGTGAGGATCTTGCCTTCGCCCGCGATCACTTCCGTGCCGGGACCGATGACGATATCGACGCCCGGCTGGATGTCCGGATTTCCGGCCTTGCCGATCCGCGCGATGAGCCCGTCCTTCAGCGCCACATCCGCCTTGATGATCCCCGTCACCGCGTCGAGGATCAACGCGTTGGTTATCACGGTGTCGACGGCGCCTTCAGCGCGTGTTGCCTGTGATTGCCCCATGCCGTCACGGATCACTTTGCCGCCGCCGAACTTCACCTCCTCGCCATAAGTCGTGAGGTCACGCTCGACCTCGATGATGAGGTCGGTATCGGCAAGCCGCACCCTATCGCCCGTCGTCGGTCCGAACATCTGCGCGTAGGCCGCGCGAGAAATCTTCGATGCCATGCAAGTAACCCCGCGTGAGGTCTGGAGTTCAGAGTTTACCCATGATCGCTTGACGAAAGCCGTAGACCGTCCTGCTACCCGCCAGCGCAACGAGCGTCACCTCGCGCGCCTGGCCCGGCTCGAACCGCACCGCCGTTCCCGGCGCGATGTCCAGTCGAAATCCGCGCGCCGCCTCCCGGTCGAACGCCAACGCCGGATTGGTCTCGTAGAAGTGGTAATGGCTTCCCACCTGGATCGGCCGGTCGCCGGTATTCGTCACCTCCAGCGCGATCGTGGGGCGTCCCGCGTTGAGCTCTATTTCGCCGGCTTGCGTGATGATTTCACCAGGTTTCATGACGCCTCTCCTAGCCTGCAAACGCGAGGGCAAGCCCTCCGGCCGCCGCGAGGCCACCGCTAACGCGGGCCACCCGGCGCGCCAGGATGGGATCGAGCAGGCGCATGAGCCCAATTCCCGACGCAAGTCCAACGCCATGCAGCAATGCCGTCGCAAGGACGAAGCCCATGCCATAACCTGCCGCCCCCGCGGCTCCAAGCTCGGCACCATGCGCATGCCCGTGGAAGACGGCGAAGAGCGCCACCACCGCCATCGCCAGCAGTCCCGGCACGGGCAGGGCCAAGGCCACGAGCAACCCGAGCACCACCGTGGAGGCCAGCACCGCCGGCTCGACGTAAGGCAGTGCGACATCGGCCAGCGCTGCGACGTAGCCCAACCCCATGGCCCCGATGAATGCGCATGGCACGAGCCACAGCGCCCGGCCGCCGATCATGGCGGCCCAGAGCCCCACCGTGATCATGGCCAGGATGTGATCGACCCCAGACAGGGGATGCGACAGGCCGGCCATGAACGAGCCGTGTGCCACCGGATCAAGATGCGCGAGCGCCGGGGCCGCCGTCGGCACGAGCAGCAGCGCTGCGAGGCCCAGTCGTTTCATCGTCGGTTTGCTCCTGTTTTTCATCGGATCGGATCGTGAACTGTGACGAGCTTGGTGCCGTCCGGAAACGTCGCTTCCACCTGTACGTCGTGAATCATCTCGGCCACGCCCGCCATCACCTGGTCGCGTCGCACGACCTGCGCGCCGGCCGTCATCAGCTCGGCCACGCTGCGCCCGTCGCGCGCGCCTTCGACCACGAAGTCGGTGATCAAGGCGATCGCCTCGGGGTGGTTGAGCTTGACGCCCCGCTCCAGGCGGCGGCGCGCAACGATAGCGGCCATGGCAACGAGCAGTTTGTCTTTTTCGCGTGGCGTGAGGTTCATCAGTTCCTCGCTCCCATGGATGTTTGCATCAAGTCATACCGACCAGACGCGCGGCATGTCTCGTTGTGCCAGATGGCGCGCCACCGCGGCTGCAGTGCGCACAGCGTCAGCCGGTCTATGCGCCAGCAGGCGGACGGCCAGCATCCCGTTCCACGCACTTGCTCCCGCTTCGCACCCCGTCTCCTCGAGCAGGTCACGTACCCCCGCCAGCCGCTCGCCCGCATCTGCCGTGATATAAAGCACGATCCCAGATGTCACCGCCTGCCCTCCGATGGCCCCGCGCGCCAGCCGCGTCGTCATCGCACCTGCCAGCCGCAGAGCTTCAGCATAGATGAGACGGCCATCGCGGCGGATGCGCCAGTGGTCGTCGACATCGACCGCCTCCGTACCCTCCTGGCTCGCCGGCCGGCCGAACGTCACCAGCTCCACCATCAGAAGCCTGCTATCCCCCGTCATCGCCACCTCTATGCGGCGACGCAATCTTGCGCCCGCATAAAGGATCGTCTGCTGCGGCAGCCAATCGAGCCGCGCTCCCCCCGCAAGTCTCAGCGCGACGCTCATCGAGGCGACTGGCCCCGCCGACCGGTAGACCCGCTCTGCCCCTTGCGTCGAGAACACCACGTCCCCGCCTTCCTCCACGTCCAGCCGGGTCGTGATCGCATCGCCGCCGACCACACCACCGCCCGTGTTGATCTGCGAGGCCTCCACATACGGCTTGAACGTCGATGGCAGCGCCAGTCGGTATCCGCCGGCCTGGCTCAGATCCTGGACCCGGCTCCTCGCTCCGTCCCATGCAAAGCGCGCACACACGCCAGCCCGCAGCCCATCCGATCCAGGATCGCCGCTGGTCATTCTCCGCACTTCGTCCGCCGCCTGCATCTCACACCGTCAGCTTGGCCCGCACATCGGCCTCCACCATATCCGCCTTGAGCCCCGACAACACCACTTGCCCGCGGTCCAGCACCGCATACTTGTCCGCGAGATCCCGAGCGAACTCGAAATACTGCTCGACCAGCAGGATCGCCATGTCGCCCCGTTCCCTCAGGAACGAGATCGCCCGACCGATATCCTTGATGATCGAAGGTTGGATGCCTTCCGTCGGCTCGTCGAGCACGATCAGTTTCGGCCGCATGGTCAGCGCCCGCGCGATGGCAAGTTGCTGCTGCTGTCCGCCGGAGAGATCCCCGCCGCGGCGATGCAGCATGCTTTTCAGAACTGGAAACAGCTCGAACACGAGGTCGGGAATCTGCCGGTCTCGCCGCTTCAGCGGAGCAAATCCCGTCTCGATGTTCTCGCGCACCGTCAACAGCGGGAAGATCTCCCGCCCCTGCGGCACGAATGCAATGCCGCGCCGCGCCCGCTCGTGCGGCGCCAGCCCCGAGATATCCTCGCCCTCCCACATGACTCGGCCCCCGCTGATCCGGTGCTGTCCGCAAACCGCCCGTAGCAGGCTGGTCTTGCCGACACCATTGCGACCGAGCACACACGTCACCGCGCCTGCTTCGGCTGCAACCGACACACCGCGCAGCGCCTGCGCCGCGCCGTAGTGGAGATCGAGCCCTTCTACACTCAGCATCGTCCGACCTTTCGCCCAACCTCACGCCGCACCATTGGCATCGGCGCCCGCCGGTCGAGCACCATAAGCTTGCGCGGCACCGCCCGCATGCGTGCACAAACCTCATGCCCGCCACGCGCTTGGCTCACCGGCTTGGATGTTTGCGCCTTCTTGCGCCGCGCAGGTTCGAAGGGTGGCAGCATGATCCTCATCTCCCGCTGAGATTCATCGTCCCAGATAAACCTCGACCACGCGCTCGTTGTTCGAGACATCGTCGATCGATCCTTCCGCCAGCACCGAGCCTTCGTGCAGGCACGTCACCTTGACGCCGAGCGCGCGCACGAAGTGCATATCGTGCTCGACAACGACCACCGAATGGTTCCGCGCGATGTCGCGCAGCAGCTCGGCCGTCGCCTCCGTTTCCGCGTCCGTCATCCCCGCGACGGGTTCGTCCACCAGCAGCAGCTTCGGGTCCTGCGCCAGCAGCATCCCGATCTCGAGCCACTGCTTCTGGCCATGGCTGAGCCCGCCCGCCGGCTTGGCCTTGAGATCACCGAGCCGCACGATGTCGAGTACCGCATCGATCCGATCGCCTCCGATCCGGTTGCGCTCGCCGAACAGTGACGACCAGGGATCGCGCGGCGCCTTCAATGCCAGCATGATATTGTCGGCAACGGTGTGGCTCTCGAACACCGTTGGCTTCTGGAACTTGCGCCCGATCCCGAGCTCGGCGATCGCCGCCTCGTCGAGCGCCGTCAGATCGATATGGCCGTCGAGCAGCACGACGCCGGTATCCGGCCGCGTCTTGCCCGTGATGACATCCATCATCGTCGTCTTGCCCGCGCCATTTGGGCCGATAATGGCGCGCATCTCGCCTGGCTCCAGGTAGAGCGACAGCTCGTTGAGCGCCCGGAAGCCGTCGAACGTCACCGACACACCGTCCAGATAGAGAACGGCATTGGTCACCGTTGCAGCGGATTTCACCTCGTGCATGTGATCACTCCGCTGGCTCCGCCTTGCGCGCACTTGGCTCTGATGCCAGCCCGAGATCCGAGGCTTGCGCCGTGTTGGCAGCCTTTCTCTCGCGCATCGCATCGATCGTGCCGATGATTCCTTTCGGCAGCGCCAACGTCACCCCGATGAACAACCCGCCGAGGATGAACAGCCAGTAGGGTGCCAGCGCTCCCGTCGTGAAGACCGTCTTGACGAGGTTGACCACGAACGCGCCGACCGCGGCCCCGATCAGTGTGCCGCGACCGCCGACGGCCACCCAGATCACCGCCTCGATCGAATTCGCCGGCGCAAATTCCGAAGGATTGATGATGCCGACCTGCGGCACATAGAGCGCGCCCGCCAGGCCCGCCATGCAGGCCGACACCACGAACACCACGAGCTTGTAGTCTTCCACCCGGTAGCCCAGAAATCGCGTGCGGCTTTCCGCATCCCGGATCGACACCAGCACTTTGCCGAACGATGACGTCACCAGGATACGGGCCGCCACGAATGACGCTGCCAACAGCGCCACCGACAGCGCGAACAGCACCGCCCGCGTCGACTGCGCCTGCACCGAGAAGCCGACAATGTCCTTGAAGTCGGTGAGCCCGTTGTTGCCGCCAAATCCCATGTCGTTGCGGAAGAACGCCAGCATCAACGCATAGGTCAGTGCCTGCGTGATGATCGAGAGATAGACGCCGGCCACCCGGCTGCGGAATGCAAGCCACCCGAACACGAACGCCAACACCCCCGGCGCCGCCACCGCCATCACCATCGCATAGGGAAACGAGCTGAACCCGTACCAGAAGAACGGCAACTCCTTCCAGTTGAGGAACACCATGAAATCCGGCAGGTCGGGATTGCCATAGACGCCCCTGGTCCCGATCTGCCGCATCAGGTACATGCCCATCGCATAGCCGCCGAGCGCAAAGAACGCGCCATGCCCGAGGCTCAGGATGCCGCAGTAGCCCCACACCAGGTCCAGCGACAGCGCGAGGACCGCAAAGCACACGTACTTGCCAAGCAGCACCATGACATGCGTCGGCACATGCAGCGCCGAGCCCTCCGGCAGCGCCAGGTTGAGCACCGGCACCGCCACCAGAATGGCCAACAGTATCGCGAGAAACAGCGCCCCGCGCCGATCCAGGCTGTCGATTACGAGCTTGGTAATCATGCTTCGACCGCCCTCCCCTTGAGCGCGAACAGACCACGCGGCCGCTTCTGGATGAACAAGATCAGCAGTACCAGGATCAGGATCTTCGCCAGCACGGCGCCTGCCGCCGGCTCCAGCATCTTGTTGGCGATGCCGAGGAAGAAAGCCGAGACCAGCGTTCCAATGAGGTTTCCGACGCCGCCGAACACCACCACCATGAAGCTGTCGACGATGTAGGACTGGCCAAGATTGGGCGAGACGTTGTCGATTTGCGACAGCGCCACCCCCGCGATGCCGGCGATGCCGGATCCGAGCCCGAACGTCAGCGCGTCGACCCGTGCCGAGCGGATCCCCATCGACGAGGCCATCCGGCGGTTCTGCGTCACCGCCCGCATCTCGAGCCCGAGTCTGGTCTTGCGCAACACCAGTTGCAGCCCCGCGAAGACGGCGAGCGTAAACACGATGATCCAAAGTCGGCTCCACGTGATCGAGAGCCCCCACAGATCGATCGCTCCGGACATGAAGCTCGGGTTTCCGACCTCCTTGTTCGTCGGCCCGAACGCCGTCCGCACCGCCTGCTGCAGCATCAGGCTGACGCCCCACGTCGCCAGCAGTGTTTCCAGCGGCCGCCCGTAGAGAAACCGGATGATGCCACGTTCGATGATGACGCCGACCAGTCCCGCCACCAGGAATGCCATTGGAATGGCGATCATCAGCGACAGGTCGAAGGCCCCGGGCGCCCAGGCCCTGAAGCCCTCCTGCACGACATACGTCGTATAGGCGCCGAGCATGACCATCTCACCATGCGCCATGTTGATCACGCCCATCACGCCGAACGTGATCGCGAGCCCGATCGCCGCCAGCAGCAGCACCGAGCCGAGCGACAGACCGTAGACCACATCCTGGAGCGCACTCAGAAGCTGGCGATGATGCTCGATCCGCTTGATCGCATCGTCGATCGCCGTCTGCAACTCTCCCGGCGCATTCGCGCTCCGCACACCCCGCAAAAGCCCCAGTGTTTCGCTGTCGTGCCACGTGCCGAGCGTCTGCACTGCGCGAAGGCGCGTCACCAGATTGCTTTCGGGTGCACTCAGCAGGATCGCCGCCCGTGCCCTCTCGAACTCGAGCGCCACCGAGGCGTTCTTCTCCGCCGCAATTGCCTTATCCAGCCGCGGCAGATCCGCACTCTGGCGCGATTTGAACATCGCGTCTGCCGCAAGGCGCCGCTTCTCCGGGTCGGGTGAGCGCAGCACCAGGCTGCCAAGCGCCGCCTCGATGGCATTGCGCAACCGATTGTTGACACGCACCGCAGTGAGGCCGTCGCCCCCCCGCTTGACGGCTTTTCCAGTCGCCGCATCGACAAAGCCGCCCGTCTTCGCCTTGACGTAGACGCCCTTGCTGGCCGGGTCGATCAGCAGACGCCGGTCGCCCATCGCCTCGAGAATCGCAATTGCTTGAGGCGTCCCCGACTGCGCGATGGCATCGATCGCCTTGCCCGTCTGCGTGTAGGAATTGGCGGCCAGCAGGTCCAACGCAGCGCCAAGCTCACCGCCCCCGCTTTGCGCAAAGCCGGCTCGCGGCGCCGCCAACAGTGCACACGCAAGCACCAGAGCCATCACGAGGCTGCGCTTCAGCATTTGCATGTGATCCCTTCCCTCTGGAACAAGACCTGCCCGCAGCGCCCCAGCTGCGAGCAGGTCCGCTTAACTCCGGGGCACTGCTGTATTAGCTGCCGCACTTTCCGGTCTTGTTGTTGAAGTTGCCGCACTTCTTGCCGACCCAATCGGAAACCAGGTCTTCCGAGCCGGGCAGGAAGTCAGACCACGCGTCGCCAGGAACCAGTCCCTTCGTCTGCCACACCACGTCGAACTGTCCGTCGGGACGGATCTCGCCGATCATCACCGGCTTGGTGATGTGATGGTTCGGCAGCATCTTCGACATGCCACCCGTTAGGTTCGGCGCCTCGATGCCGGGAAGCGCATCGATGACTTTGTCGGGATCGGTGGATTTGACCTTCTCGACTGCCTTAACCCACATGTTGAAACCGATGACATGTGCCTCCATCGGGTCGTTGGTCACCCGCTTCGGGTTCTTCGTGAAGGCTTTCCACTTCTCGATGAACGCCTTGTTCTCCGGCGTATCGACCGACTGGAAGTAATTCCAGGCCGCCAGGTGGCCGATCAGGTTCTTGGTGTCGACGCCGGCGAGCTCTTCTTCACCGACCGAGAACGCGACTACAGGAATGTCCGTCGCCTTCACGCCCTTGTTGGCAAGCTCCTTGTAGAACGGCACGTTGGCATCGCCGTTGATGGTCGAGACCACGGCTGTCTTTTTGCCCGCCGAGCCGAACTTGACGATGTCGGCCACGATCGTCTGCCAGTCGGAATGACCGAAGGGCGTGTAGTTGATCATGATGTCTTCCTTCTTCACGCCTTTGCGCAGAAGGTAGGCCTCCAGGATCTTGTTGGTCGTGCGCGGATAAACGTAGTCGGTGCCGGCCAGCACCCACCGCTTCACCGAGCCGCCGTCTTCCGACATCAGGTAGTCGACCGCCGGAATGGCCTGCTGGTTCGGTGCAGCGCCCGTGTAGAACACGTTGCGCTCGCTCTCCTCGCCCTCGTACTGCACGGGATAGAACAGCACCGAATTGAGCTCTTTGAAGACCGGCAGCACCGACTTGCGCGACACGCTCGTCCAGCACCCGAACACCGCCGACACCTTCTTCTGCGAGATCAGCTCTCGCGCTTTTTCGGCGAACAGCGGCCAGTTCGATGCGGGATCGACGACCACGGCCTCGAGTTTCTTGCCGAGCAGGCCGCCCTTCTTGTTCTGCTCATCGATCAGCATCAGCATGACGTCTTTCAGCGTCGTCTCGCTGATGGCCATCGTGCCTGAGAGCGAGTGCAGCACGCCCACCTTGATCGTCTCTTGCGCGCTGACGGTCGCCCCGCCGGCCGAGATCGCAGCAACCAACGCGGCCCCCTTGAGCACGCTGCGTCTATCGATCCACATCTGTGACCTCCAATTGGGAACTTCAGATGTGAGTCAAAATGCAACACGCGTGCCAGATTGGAATGCGCCGCGAGAATCAGTCGTAACGATCTGGTACATATGAAGGAATTGTTGCGCCGCTGGTGCCTTCAGATCCGTCGTCCGCTCAAAAACCCAGCACCGGCATGTGGGCGATTTTTGTGCTCCTGCACAATTCACGGGCATTCGACGCAGCCTGCCCATTGCCTGGGCAGTGAACTGCCCGTCCACCCATCATCAGCCGACCGCAACGCCGCGTCGGTCCCGGCCCGGCCACCCGCACCGTTTCACCGCAGGGGATGCAACGGCAGCCCCGCCACGATCTCGTTCCCGAGCGTTCCCAGCATCTCGACTGTGATCTCGACGCGATCCAGCGGCTTCAGCCAGGGATACTTGTCCTCCCCGTGCGTCAGCGACAATTCCGAGATGCACCCAGTCCCGCATGTGCCCGAGCCCAGGATATCGCCGGCCATGACGTTGGTGCCGCGCGAAGCAAATGACAGCATTTCCTCGAACGACCAGTAGATGTCGGCGAAGTTGGCGCGCGAGTACGCCCGTCCGTTGACCGAGGCCGTGATCTCCAGGTCGAATGCCTTGCCCTTGCGCCGTGGCTCCAGCTCGTCGGCCGTCACCAGCCACGGGCCTGTGCTCATTGCGAAATCCTTGCCCTTCGCCGGCCCGAGCCCGACCAGCATCTCGCGGCGCTGCAGGTCGCGCGCGCTCCAGTCGTTCATGATCATGTAGCCGGCAATATAGCCGCCCGCCTCCGAGACCTTGAGATTGGAGCAGTTGCGCCCGATCACCGCCGCCACCTCCACCTCGAAGTCGAGCCGCTCGCAGCCCGGTGGAATGGCGATACTGTCACCGTTGCCCGATAGCGCATTGGGATTGGTGAAATAGAACACGGGAATCTCGTACCACTCAGGCACCATGTCGAGGCCGCGGCTGCGCCGGCCCGCCTTGACGTGCTGCTCGAATGCGTAGAAATCGCGGATCGACGGCGGCCTGGTAATCGGCGGCAGCAGCCGCACATCCCCGACCGGCACCACTACGGCCGGATCTTTCTCGGCCTGCTCACCCGCCCGGCTGAGCCGTTCCCCGTCATCACCGAGCAGGTCCTGCAACCGGCTTGCGCCCCGAATGCCATGCACCGCCTCCCCGATCAGTCGCCCGACCCCTTCGCGGCCCGTCTGGTCCCTGAACATGACAAAGCGCATCGCCGCCTCCGTGTGTTTTCTGACCCGCTCCCACTCTGCCACAGCCGCATCATCCGCGCACAGTCGCGAATGCGGCCTCCGCGAGCCCTGCCCGCTGTTTGCCCGGAAAGGCGGCGAATCAGCGATAATGCGCCGATGACCTCGGGTTCGGACATGGAAACCACACTCTATCTGCCAGTGAAGCGCTTCCTCGAAGACCTTGGCTTCGAGGTCAAGGGCGAGGTCTGCGGTTGCGATGTCGTAGCCCTCGCTAACGGCACGCCCACAGCCGTCGTCATCGCTGAGCTCAAACTCACCTTCACGCTCGAGTTGGTGCTGCAGGCCGTGGACCGCTTGCCAGTCTGCGACGATGTCTGGCTCGCCGTCGCCACCTCGCGCCGCGGCCGTGGCCGCGAGGGCGATGGCCGCGTCCGCAAGCTATGCCGCCTGCTGGGCTTCGGCCTCCTCACTGTCTCGCCCCGGGGCCACGTCGAGGTGATCGTCGAGCCTGTTCCCTGGCGCCCCCGGCGCGATGCCAAGCGCCGCTCACGCATTGTCCAAGAGCACCAGAAGCGTCGGGGCGACCCCGCCACTGGCGGCAGCACTCGTCGTCCGATCATGACGGCCTACCGCCAGCAAGCCCTCGATTGCGCCCGCGCGCTGGCCGAGACCCCCGGCCGCCCGCGCGACCTCAAGCTCGCCCTGCCCGACGCCCCGAAAATCCTGCAGCGCAATGTCTACGGCTGGTTCGAGCGCATCGAGCGTGGCCGCTACGGCCTCACCGACCTCGGCCGCGCCGAGTTGGCCCGCTGGACCGCCGTCGAGCCCCGGCAAGCGGCGGAATGACCGAGCCGACGCCGCACGCGGTTCAATCCAGATTTTCTCTCCAGCTCAGCCTACTGAACCGCTCGATCCGGAAATAAGCTACAGTGAAGGCATCCGACATCGCGACGTTTGGATTTCGCGGAGGAGCCCATGATGCGTGCCTCATCGAGCGGCGGAAGGACACGTCTTTCATTTTTCCTTTTCGGCATTTTGCCAGCGGGCCTGGGGCTTGCTCTCGGTAGTTACCTCACCTTCACCGATGCGGTCTGGCTGACGAATTCCAGCGCCTTCTGGCCCATTATGTGTATTGCCTTATCTGCATCGATGTTGGTCAAGCGGTGCTTCTCTCCATTCAAGGAGGCGATGGTCGCCATCAGTGCCTGGATCATTACCACCTGGACGTGGTGCTATTTTCCATTCTGGCTGACGGCGCACCACGTACCTGCATCCTCGGCCGTGGTCAGCCACGATGGCCGTGTTTCCTTCGCGCGCGACCTTGCACGTGGCCCCAACGACCAGGTCTGGTTGATGTCGGGAAAACAGGGCCGGCGAATTGTCCACAACGTGGAAGGCAAGCTTTCGATCGAGTTCGACAGAACTGCAATTTCGTTATCAAGACAGCTATATCTCGACGGCCATCGATGGCGCCGACCTCTCGGCTCCGCTGATCAGCGCGGCAACGGGCCTCCTGAAAGACGAGGCACGCAAACCCCGCCTCGCGCGGATCGCCTTGTTCGATCAGCCGGCCTTGCGTGAGCGGCTTCTGTCGAAAATCTGCCGGATGGCAGCAACCGGCAGCGCGAAATGCCCGATCGATCTGGTCTTGCGCCCCGACGAGGATGCTGTCCTTGCAGGCGCGCTGTGGAGCAGCACGTTCACGGAAAGCGAGGCGATCGACGAGCGACACCTGCCCGCTCTGGCAAACCATTTGACCAGCATCGACACGAACGTCGCGGAAAAAGATCAGCTCCTCGCCGTGTTTCTCTCGACCGCTCGAACAGTCGGTGAGCTCGCATTAGCCGCGCGCCAGCCCCACCTGCTTGATGACGCTCAGTTCGACACCTTGATCGAGCGCATCCTGGCAGCACCCGGACGCGCCGACGAACTCGTCAAAGTTGTTACCACCGTCAAGCGCCTGAGCGCAGGCCAACGGCGCGCATTGCGCCAGAAGATCCTTCACGACGCCGGCATCGCCGTCATATTGAATCACGTTGTCGACCTGCACATCACGGACGTCGAGGTCTCCGCACTTAGCCGCCGCCTCGCCTCAACGCCAGAAATAGAACCGGAACTGGCGTTGCAGATCCTGGTGCAGCTCGGCAATCGCCTGCCGAATGACACGCAACAGCAGCTCGGCGATATCGTCTCGAGCTCGACACCTCGCCACGCCCTGACGGCCCTGCGCGAGATCAACTTCTCCAGCGATCTGCGAAAGGCATTGACCGGCAAGGTCCTGACGGATGCGACCGCCCAGGATTTCAAGGACATGCATTTGAGCAAAGGTTCGTTCATCGAAATGCTGGCGCCAAACGAGAGGCGCAGCCTAATCGCGCATTTCGTTGCTCAGAGCGTCGATTCCGCAGAATGGCTCGATCTTGCAGTCGAGCTGTTGCCGTTTTGGGAGCTGGTCCCCGCCGAGCGCAGAATCCTGGTCGATGGATTGCTGTTCAAGAATGCACGCTTGGCAATGGAGTTCGTCAGCTTGAACCATCGACTTCTTCCAGCTTCGCTGGTCAATGAGATTACCCGTGACTACACGAAGACCATAAGGCCCGATGTCTGCCTGCATCTTTCGCACAGGAACAAGAACCGGCGGATTGATTTTTTCAGTGAGCAACAAGTCAGGATTTTCGCCGAGTGCGCGGACCGACGCTGAACGGCAATCCATAAATGCCCGACGTAACCGTGACAAACGGGGCAGAAGTCCGACAGGTCGGACAGGCACATCGTGAACCGGATCAGCTTGTCCATCCCCACGCCTGACATCAGCTCCGGAATGAAAACAGGCGTCCGGCACACCACCGCCAACCCGCTGCAGAACTGTGACGATCCCTGGCGCACTCCGGCTCGTCCAACGGCACCGTGCAGTACGTCCATGACCGCATGGACAACATCATCGCCCAGGCGACGGCAGCAGCGGGAGGGCACGGACCGCGAGCACCGCTGTCACCCTAGACCGAATGCTCACGCTCGAGGTTGGAGTCGGCATTTTCCGCGATTTCAGCAGAAGTCCGCCGCTCCAATCGCTGCTGCGCGGCCTTAACGCGCGCCCAAGAGCACGACAGTACCCTCGGCACGCGCCATCCGCCGCAGATCTGCTCAGGCGGCCATCGCGATTTGACGGCAGAAGCACGATGCTTTGATGGGCACCTCGGACCGGGCGACCGCAAGATCGAGCCGCTGCTTAATGATGGCTGCCTCGACAGTTTCTCCCCTGCGAGTCAGACACTCATGCAGGCCATGCAGTGACCACAAGTTGTCCGGGTGCTGGCAGGCACGGCTGAGCTTGCCGTCGATACCGAGGTCCGAACGATAGACGGCCTCGGCTTCCTCTACACGCCCCTGCTCGAGCAGAAGCGCCCCCAGAGCGTGCCGCGTCGGCTGCATCCAGCCCCAAGGCTCGTCGTAGGGCAGTGCATCATCAAGCGCAACGGACTGCCTCAGATGGGCGAATGCGATGTCGAAATTTCCCTTCCGGTACTCGAGTTCACCGTTGAGCATCTCTTCGGCAACCCCGAGCAGGTCAGCCATGGTGTTGTTGTGCACCCGGCGCCCTTCGGGCACGCGCGCCTTCGCCGCCAGGAACAACCCCTTCTCTCTCTCCGCGTCCGCGACGTGACCGAGAGCGGAATGCGCAACGGCCTTGGCGTAATGCATCATCGCAACGTTGGAGGCGTAGAGAGCCTGATCCGCCGGCAGCTCCTGGTCGATGATCTCGCGCCATTTCCCGAAGCGCACCAGAACGTGCTGCTTCATGGTCAGGTACCCCTCGAGAAAATCCGCCATCGGCGGCGACTCGATGCGCAGCACGGCCTCTGGCACCGAGGCGATCAGTTCCTCCGCAGCTTCGATGGCCGGTGTGAACTGGCCAAGAAACATCGCGCCGTAGATGGCGAAGTGGAAATTGTGCATGACGTAGATGAGGTAAATGCCGGGATCGTCCGAATAGGCGAGGAACTTGCGATCCGGAACCAGCGCCTTTTGATTGTAGACCAGCACGTCATGGTAATGGCCGCAGAGCACGTCGAGATGCGTCGGCATGTGAATGAGATGACCGGATTCCGGCACGATCTGGCGCAGCCTGTCGCCCGCGCGCAGCGCCTTCTGCGGAAATGGCGACATCTCCATGAGATGCACATAGAGATGCAGCAGGCCCGGGTGGTTCCATGATGCCGGCTCGCTGTTGAATGCGCCTTCGAGGAGGCTCATGCACTCCTGCGTCCCCGCACCGCTAGCAGGTCGTCCCGTGCGCAGGTCCCACATCTTCCAAGGCGTTTCGTTCATGATCGATTCGACGAGAATGGTCCTCACCTCGAGATCGTCAGGGTATGTCGCGAAGACCTTGCGCATGGCCTCCGAATAGGCCTTGTCCCACGGCGACATGTCCTCGATGGCATCGCGTTGCGGATAGCGAACCTTGAGCGCCTCGATCATCGCCTTCTCGACAGGGCTGGCTTTGGCTGCGTGCGCCAGCGCCTCCTGCATTGCATCATAAGATGCGGCGAGAGCCCGTTGCCGTCCTTTCGGGTCGTAGCGCTCCCAGGGCAGGTTATAGTTGGGGCCTGATGCATAGCTGATGCCCCAGTGCGCCATGGCACATTCGGAATCGTGCTGGAGTGCCTTGCCGAAGCACTTTATGGCTTCCCCATGGTTGAACCCGAACAGCCAATTGAGGCCGCGGTCGAACCAGATCTGTGCTTCGGGCGAGATTGTGGAGACTTCGCGCTTGTATGGGCCGAGATCAAAATATTCCATGACAGGCTCCCGGTAAGTCGAATGAAACTGCGTTCGGCAACGTCGACGCCATTTGCCAAGAAGATCTTGGTAGCCATGAAGCTACTCGCCCCGGCAGGCCGCAACAATGCAGCTTCGTGCGCGCAAAACACCTGACTGGCAAGGCACAGCCAAGATCGGCGACGATCTGGCAACGAAAGATCTGCCCACGCCAAGGACGTTTCCGCCATTGCAGATCAACATCTTGCCGGTGGGGGCACAGAGGTCTCTGCCGTCGGAATGGCATGTTGCATTTCACTGCATATGTGATTGGTGGCAAGACTGGAGCCTTGCGATCCCTGATCGCAGCGGCGAGCGATTGGAGGGAAGGCCCTGTCGTCTCCGGCAGATGGTTGATTGAAGGTTTCCCAAGCAGGCGCCCCTCGATAGCATCGCAGCATGGCACCGCGTCAGAGCCGCCCACGTAGCAATGGAGAATGAAATGACAGCCAGTGAACAGCCCTCTGGCGGCAAGGACGCAGCAACAGCCTCCTGCTGCGCTGCAGGCTCTATGGCGACCGCCGGGCGCCACCCGCTCGATCCCCTCGACGGCGAGGAAATGACACGTGTGGCAGAGATCGTAACCGCGGCCTTCGGCAAGGAAGATGCAATCCGCTTCGAGCGCCTGGAGATTCTGGAGCCCGAGCAGAGCGAATTGCGCCGTTGGAAACCCGGCGACGCTTGGGACCGCAAGGCGCGCTTCTCGATCTACCCCGCCGGCCGCATCGGTGTGACGGAGGGGATCGTTTCGCTTGGCGAGGGGCGTGTCCTCTCCTCGCGGCATCTGCCCACGGCACGCCCCATGATCATGCTCGAGGAATTCCTCGAGGTCGAAAAGGCCGTAAAGGCCGATCCGGCATTCATTGCCGGTTGCCGCCGGCGCGGCATCGACAATGTCGACATGGTCTGCGTCGATCCCTGGTCGGCCGGTTCCTTCGGGATTGACGGCGAGGAAGGACGTCGCATCTCACACACATTCGCCTGGCTGCGCACGCGAAAAGACGGCAACTACTACGCCCATCCCATCGAAGGGCTCAACGCGGTTGTGGATGTCGATACCATGACTGTTTTGCGGGTCGACGACCATTTCTCCGGGCGCAAACCGCTCCCCGTGCCGGCGGCCGAAAGCGAGTACGACGCCCGCTTCCGGGACCAGTTCGCGCCGGCTGGCAAGCCCCTCGACGTCATCCAGTCCGCCGGACCTAGCTTCTCCGTCGACGGCCATCACATCAGCTGGATGGGCTTCGACGTGCGCGTAGGCTTCAACAACCGTGAGGGCTTGATCCTGCATGAGATCGGCTACACGGCAGACGGAAAAAGGCGCCCCATCATACGTCGCGCCTCACTCGCCGAGATGGTTGTTCCCTATGGTAGCCCCGAGCTCGCCCACTACCGGAAGAACGTTTTCGACATTGGCGAGTACGGCCTTGGCAAGCTCGCCAACTCATTGAGGCTCGGTTGCGACTGCCTGGGTGCGATACACTACATGGACGCCTGGGTGAACGGCATCGACGGCACCCCAGTCAGAATCGAGAATGCGATCTGCATCCACGAGGAGGACCAGGGCATCGGCTGGAAGCATTGGGACTGGCGCACGGATGTAGCCGAGGTACGCCGTCTGCGCCGGCTGGTGATTTCGTCCATCTCGACCGTGGGGAACTACGAGTACGCATCCTACTGGTACCTCTACCAACACGGCGGCATCGAGTTCGAGATGAAGGCGACGGGCATCATCAATACCGTCGCCTGCGAACCTGGACGGCCAAGCCGCTATGGCAACGAGGTCATGCCGGGCGTCGTGGGGCAGATCCACCAGCACCTCTTCTGCGCGCGCCTCGACATGGACGTCGACGGTCCCGGCAACTCCGTGGTCGAGTACAACATCGTCATTCCCCCGGCGGGTCCAGAGAACCCGCACGGCAATGCCTTCTACGAGGAGGGCACGACGCTCAGAACCGAGCAGGAGGCCTGCCGCAGTGCCAATCCCGCCACGATGCGGTATTGGAAGATTATCAATCCGAATGTGCTGAACGCTGTCGGCAAGCCGACTGCCTACAAACTCGAGGCGACCAGCCCCGTCACGGCATTCACCGATCCCGACAGTCGCTCAGGAATCAGGGGTGGTTTCATCCGCAATCAACTTTGGGTGACGCCTTATGCGCCACAGGAGCGCTATCCGGCGGGCGACTACGTAAACCAATCCGAAGGCGGCCTGGGTCTGCCCCAATGGATCAAAGCCGATCGTCCGATCGAGAATACCGATGTCGTCTTGTGGCATGTCTTTGGTCTTCACCATTCGGTGCGCCCGGAGGATTTTCCCGTACAGCCGGTCGTAACATGCGGCTTCAGGTTGATGCCGTCCGGCTTCTTCGACTGCAATCCAATGATCGCCCTGCCCCCCACACGCAACGAAGCGAGTTGCCGGTTGGCCTGAGATACGAATGGTTAGGCGTGACGGAGGCACTTCTGTCGCGTGCCTCCGGCGCAACCTCGACACGACCAGCTCGATCGCGCCACGTGAGACGCACGGCCATCGGCGCCAGCAGCAGCCTGCGCGCCTTGACCGGACCCCAGCGGGACTGCCCTGTATCCTGCTCACGCAGCATCGCCATGATCTGCTCGTCTGAGACCCGCAGCCTCCGCGTCGTCCGCCTCACGCTTGGAGGTCGACGGACTCTTCCCAAATCTGAAGGAGAACATCAGTCTCAGGTCACATCGCATACGAGGGTACGACACCCGTCACGAACCGTCCGAAGCATGAACTGAAAACGATGACGCAATGGCCAGGGACAGCGGACTCCCTCGACGACAGAGCCGGGCGCAGCCTAATAGGACGCGATAGACGTCTGGAAGTGGGATGGCCCACATGCCAGTGGCTTCATGCCGCCTTGGCATCCTCGATCACCATGGCGGCGCATTTTTCGCCGATCATGATGGAAGGCGCATTGGTGTTGCCGCCGACGACCTGCGGCATGATCGAGGCATCCGCCACTCTGAGCCCCGCGACACCCGATACCCTGAGCCGCGGATCGACCACGCTATCCGCCCCGACGCCCATGCGGCAGGTACCGACAGGATGCAGGTTCGACACACCGCGATTGCGCAGGTCGTCGATCAGATCCTTCTCGCTCATGACGGCCGGGCCAGGCACGACCTCTTCGCCGATATAAGGGCGCAGCGCCGGCTGCTCCGCGAGTTTGCGGGCAAAACGCTGGCCGTACAGCATCGCCTCAACGTCGTAGGCTGTCTCGAGGAAACTGAACTCGATCTTGGGTGCCGCCAAGGGATCGGCTGACTTGAGACTGACGCGCCCACGTCCCTCAGGCTTGAGATGCACCGGCGTGATCATGAAACCCGGCCACTTGTGCGGAATGATGCCGTCGCGATCACGCCTATCGATCGAATAGACCGAGATGTTGAACTGCAGGTCGGGCTGCTCAAAGCGCGGGTCGGAGCGCAGAAAAATGCCTGCGAGCGTGCTGGTGCCGGTGAGCGGCCCCTGGCGTCCGAGCGCGAATTGGAGGCCGGCCTTGACCTGTGCGATTGGAGAGCGCGCCAGGTCGTTCAGGGTGACGGCCTTGGTAGCGCGCCAAGCGACGAACGAGTTGAAGTGGTCATGCAGGTTGGCACCGACTGGCAAGTCGCGCTTGACCTCGATTCCCACCTCCTGAAGGTGGGCGCCGGGGCCGACGCCGGACAACAGCAGGAGTTGCGGAGAGCCGTAGACGCCGCCGGAGACGACGACCTCGCCTCGACAGCGCGCCGTTTGCAAGCCTTTCGGCGTGCGGTACTCGACGCCGACGGCGAGGCCATTCTCGATCAGCACGCGGGTGGCGTGCGCCTCTGGCATGACCACGAGGTTCTGCCGTCCGCGCGCGGGCCGCAGATAGGCCGTAGCCGCACTCCAGCGCCGGCCGCTTCCAATGGTGCCCTGATAGTAGCCGACGCCTTCCTGGCTGGCGCCGTTGAAGTCGCTGTTGCGGGCCACCCCCGCCTGCACGGCCGCCTCGATCGCCGCATCGATGATCTCGTTGCGGAATCGCTGGTTGCTGACGCGAAGCGGCCCGCCGACGCCGTGGAACTCGTCCGGTCCACGCTCCTGGTCCTCGGCCTTGCGGAAGTACGGCAGGACGCTGGCGTAGTCCCAGCCGACGCAGCCCCGCTGCCGCCAGCCGTCGTAGTCCGCCGAGGTGCCGCGCATGTAGACCATGCCATTGAGCGACGACGTGCCACCCAGCATCTTGCCGCGCGGCTGGTAGGACGTGCGGCCATTGAGGCCCGCGACCGGCTCGCTCTCGAACCGCCAGTTGTAGGTGTCGTGCGTATAGAGCTTGTGAAAGCCAATGGGGATGTGGATCCAAGGATAGGTGTCACGACGACCGGCCTCCAGCAGCAGCACACGATAGCGGCCATCCTCGGACAACCGCGCGGCGACGGCACACCCCGCCGACCCGGCACCCGTCACGATGAAGTCGAAGATGTCTTGCCCCATTGTTCGCCCGCCCGAGTTGCCTGCCAGAAGATGTTTGGTCACCGGCAAAGCGTAGCCCGCCGACACAATGCCGCACAATCCGATCGTGGCCGAAGTCACCCCCAGGCTGGCGAACCAAACCAGCCGAGCGTCATCCTCCGGGAGAGTGCAATGGCGCATTTTTCTCACGACTGCATCGACATACGTCCGGAGAATGAACGCCCCGAATTCAGTCGGGCCGCACCCCGTTCGGCAATACCCATTCCGCGGCCGCATCTGCGAGGCCGATCTGGTCGTGTTCGACGACAACGAGCTGCTGGTCATGGGCGAGTGCAGGGCCTTGAAACACGCACGCCTCGAATGCCTGCCGTCCTAATCAATGGCCACGCGGTGATTTCCGATCTCGATCAGGCCGCAGCCCCGCAGAGCACCATGAGCCCGCACGCCAAGCGACGTTGGAAACCGGAACAGGCCAACGTTAACCCCGGCAAAGCAGAACCCTGTCGTGGACACAGCAACGTGCCACGCGATCCTCCGAGAGTGGAAGACCGCCATGAACCGTCATGCGCTTTAAGCGGAACGCGGTAAACCGGCTCCCGCACAGGGGTTGATCACGACCTAGCCAACCCCGTAGGTTTTGCGCCGGAGAATTCATGAAAGTTCCACCTCCGTCAGCTTGCAGTAAGGTCCGAACGGTCAAATTGACGGTCACTCACAACCTTCGAGCGGCGAATGCCCATTGCAAGATCACTCTCCGTCGCCGTTATGCTGCTGATGCTGGCTCCCTCAAGCATGGGACTTCGCGCGGACGACAGGCCCAAGCACCGCGAACGTCCGCGGGATGTCGAACTCAACCAGACAGATGCTTTGCAGCGTTTACAGAGCAGCGAGTTCAAGTCACTCTCCGAGTGCATAGCGGCCGCGCAGAAAGTCGTTGCCGGAGACGTGGCCCGCGTGAAATTGAAGCGGGTGAGGGACCGGCTCGCTTACGAATTCAAGATAATCACCTCGCAAGGCGTGGTTCGCGAGGTTTATGTTGACCCCACAACCCTCGAAATTCTGAAGATCGAATAACAATGCGCATCCTCATCGTCGAAGACGAACCCAAGATTGCAGAAGATTTGAGGCTTGCGCTTGAAGCGTCAGGTTATGTGACTGATCTCGCCCGCGACGGCGAAACGGCCTGGTACAAGGGCGACACCGAAGACTACGACGCCGTAATCCTCGACCTCGGATTGCCAAAGCTCGACGGCATGACGGTGCTGCGTCGTTGGCGCGACACAGAGCGAATGATGCCGATTCTCGCGCTCACGGCACGCGACAGTTGGCGCGATAAAGTCGATGGAATCGATGCCGGTGCTGACGACTATCTGACCAAGCCATTCCGCATCGAAGAGGTTCTTGCACGCATAAGGTCACTCATTCGCCGTGCTTCAGGGCGCGCTTCGTCACACATCAAGATCGATCACGTGACGCTCGACATAAAGGAGATGGATGCACGTATCGACGATCGATCGGTAGGACTGACCTCCCTGGAATTCCGATGCATCAGCTATCTCATGCATCACAAGGGCCACGTGATCAGTCAGGGCGAACTCACCGAACATGTCTACGGGCAGGATTTCCCACATGAGAGCAACGCGGTCGAGGTCCTGATCGCACGCCTGCGCAAGAAGCTCGGCCCTGCTTTCATCCGAACGAAGCGGGGTGAGGGTTACATCGTTGGGTGCGCTTGACCGTGCTGCATTCATTGCGCGCCCGCCTTCTGTTCGCTTCTGCTCTCGCCGTTCTTTCAGCGCTGACCGTGTCTGGATTTTTGCTCGCTCGTCTTTTCGAGCAGCATGTAGAAGCGCGTGTCGCGACGGAGCTTCAAGCGCAACTCAACCAGCTTGCGGCGGGGTTGGAATCGACTGCCGACAATGGCCTGCGTTTCACGAATGATCCTGCTGAACAGCGCTTTTCGCAACTCTATAGCGGACTATACTGGCAGATCGATCCGGCGCGCGGACCAAGGCAACGCTCCCGATCCCTGTGGGATTTTGAATTATCCCTGCCGGTCGACGACCTTCCCGATGGCTCGGCTCACCGCCACAACGTTTCCGGCCCTCAGCGGAGCAAGCTGTTTGCCGTCGAGCGTGGCCTCACCCTCGCGACAACGTCGCCTGCAATGCCTGTCAGGATAACCGTCGCGATAGACCGGCGCGAGATCGACGAGGCAATTTCGGACTTCAAAACCGTACTATGGCGATCCCTGGCGATTATCGGCGGCCTGCTATTCGTCGCCTTCGCGCTGATGCTCTATTTGGGGCTTCGGCCATTGCAGGCCCTTGACGCGTCGCTCAAGCGCGTACACAGCGGCAAGAGCTTGGCCGTCGAGGGCGCGTTTCCCACCGAGGTCCAAGCGCTGGTCGAAGGTATGAATCGGTTGCTCGACCAGCAACGCCAAACCGTCAAGCGCGCGAGAGAGCAGGCTGCAGATCTCGCTCATGGCTTCAAGACCCCCCTTTCGCTTCTTGCCGCGATCGCGCGCGACCTGAGGCGCGACGGAGCACGCGAGCCGGGGCAAGAAATCGATACCCAGGTCGATGCGATGGGTCGGCATGTCAGACGCGAACTTGCGCGCGCGCGTGTGGCTGGTGGTCTTCGGGCCGATCAGGGAAGCGTGGCGGTCAGGCCTGTCGTCGAAAAGATCGTCGCTGCCATGCGCCGTATCAGTGGGGACCGCGATCTCGCCTGGTCTGTCGATGGCTCAATTGCTGCGGGTTTCGCAGGTGACGAGATGGATCTCATGGAGATCTTGGGCAATCTCGCAGAGAACGCGGGAAAGTGGGCGTCGAGCAACGTGCGTGTTGCATTCAGCCTCGCTGAAGATCGTCTCGAAATCTTCGTCGATGATGACGGCCCCGGCATTCCTGATGGCGCCAAAGCTTCAGCATTCCAGCGCGGCCGACGCCTCGACGAGAGTGCTGAGGGAACCGGTCTGGGTCTGTCGATCGTCGAGAAAGCGGTGGCCGCCTACGGTGGGCAGATTGAGCTGTCCCGTTCTCCCCTCGGCGGCCTGCGTGCACATTTGCTGCTGCCCGGCGCGAAGCTTACCGGCGGATGACCAAGCGAGTCAGCCTCGCGTCCCAGTCGATCTCATATCGTTCAAGCATCGGCAGCTCAGCCGACCACTCTGAACAGGAGATTATCATGCAGGACAAGTTGGTCATTGGCACGGCTTTCGCTCTGGCCGTTGTCATCGCAGGCATCGCGCCCGCGACTGCCGGAACCTATGCGCCTGGCTGCACCAAGGAGCCGCAGTCGGCCTGGAAGGCCGTCGACACTTCCGCTTCTAAGGCGATCGGTCTCGGCTACGTCGTGTCCAAGACGAAGACGACCGGGAGCTGCCACGAGATCTACGTCACCAAGGGCGGCAAGAAGTTCGAGCTGTTCTTCAACCCCGTTACAAATGACCTCGTTCACACGAAGGCGAAGTCGTGAGAAGCGACACTCATTCATCAACGCCTTCCGACCGCGTGACGCGGTCGGCGGGCGTTGCCGCACCACCGGCGGGCGAAACGGTAAAAGTCTGGGATCCGTTCGTGCGCGTGTTCCACTGGTCGCTCGTCGCACTTTTTACGACGGCGTTCGTCACCAGTGAGGTTTCAGAGACAGTGCACATCTATGCCGGGTACGGCGTACTCGCCCTTGTTGCAGCGCGGCTCGTCTGGGGCGTGATCGGCACAAGACATGCCCGCTTCAATGACTTCGTGTGGCGGCCATCGGCAGTGCTCGCCTACATTCGGGATGCCATTCGCTTTCGGGCAAAACGTTACCTCGGCCACAATCCGGCTGGCGGCGCCATGGTCTTGGCACTTCTCATGGCTGTCGCCGCGACCGGCGCGACGGGCTACGCGATGACGCTCGACCAATTCTGGGGACAGAAGTGGATCGAGGAATTTCATGAATTTGCAGCCCATGCGAACTCTTGTGTTGATCGCACTTCACGTGGTTGGCGTCATCTTCTCAAGCGTCGAACATCGTGAAAACCTCGTGCGCAGCATGTTCACTGGCCGGAAGCGACGAGATTGAGGGTGCCGCGTGATCAGTTCGCGTCGACTGAACGCCCGCGCCATGTCCGCCCGGAGTCGACTGCACGCATCAGGGCCACCCTGGCAGCGACAGCACTACCTGCATCGGCGGAGTTGATCGTTGGAGTGCCCAGCACCCGCAATCGTCGCCAAGCTCGCTGTTCTTGAGCTGTCTTGGGCATGCGTATCGCAGACGGTCCCACTCGTCGGCATCGCCATATCCGTCGCCGGAAATGACAGCAGCGCACACTTGACAGTAGGACGTTTCCGAGACCGTTACAGCGCCCGTTCTGGTGAAACCCAAAAGGCCACGACGTCGGGAGGCGCAGGCGCCGCCGCCGGTGCCGCGATGCATTCGATCTCTTCAATCACATCGTAACCCGGATCGTTTGGATAGATTTCTCCGGGAAATCCGAACGCCTTTAGCGCCTCGATAATGTTTCGAACGGCGGAAGGCCGTGGTGACGCGCCGACGACAGCGACACGACCTCGCCGGAAGAGAGGTTCGAGATCGATCGTGCCGGCAATCTGGTGCCTCTCGTCTTCGCTGCGAGGCGATGAGGCGATCCGGGCCCCTGGCTGAACTTTCCGGGTGATCCCGAAGGCATCAGCCGTCGACCTCCGAAACCCGCTCCCAATAGAGCACGCGCCGCTCTGGCCGGCGGTTGAATTGGGACCGCAGAGGTGGCCGGAGCACCATGAGGTCACCCTCCTGGCCGACATCGCGAACCTGCTCGGTGCCCATATAGTCCGGATTGGAACAGCAATCGACCGTAGTCACCAGCTGCTTACCGTCGAACCGATAATTGCCTCCGTAGGTATTGTATTCACGGACCTCGCCGGCTGGCACGTGGGCTCGACAATCACCGGTCATCGCCATCATGCGACCATTGCTGGTCAGCACAAGCCGGCCAAGTGGTGCGTCCCCGTAGGGCGGTGGCTGAGGTTTGCCATCGCCATCGAATGCTTCCGCGCGCACGAGGCGCCAGGTTCCCACGATGTTCATTGCGCAATCGTTCTCCTCTCGATCGGTGCCGGTGCGTCAGCGGGCCGATGGCGACCGACATCAGGATTGAACGGCTGCACGGGAACATCAAGCCACTTCATGTTGGCTCCATGGAGAGGCAAGTTGCGCAGCCGCATCGACGTTGACCTTGGGCCGCAAGCGTTGATGTTTGGCCGAGACGATCGATGCGGCACTCACGCCTCGCACCTCCGGGCGTTCCAAGCGCGAGGTCACGGCGGCCATCGCCGATGCCAACGTGCCTTTTGGAGCAGCCCCAATCGGCGAGCCTTGCCCGCAACCGGGCGGACAGCACCTTCGCCTCGACCCCGATGGCGCTGTCCATGACGTCAGAGCTCCGGGCTCAGCTGTGCCACTTGAACTCCTGCGCCTTGCGGGTCGCCGCCTGTGAAAGGACGACATTGACGAGCGCGGGTCCCGGGAACTTCATTGCCTCGTCGAGAGCGCGCCGCAGATCCTTGGGGTCCTCGACGAAGAAACCCTTGCCACCGAGCTCTTCCATGATCCGGTCGTAGCGCGCACCGTAGATAAGTGCGTTGGGTTTCAGGTTGAACATCGGATTTTCCGGAATTTTCGGAACGCCCGGTCCGATGCCGCCATTGTTGAGCACCACGATCTTGGCCGGGAAGTTGTAGCGGACGAGCGTCTCCATCTCCATGCCGGAGAAACCGATCGCCGAATCGCCCGACAAGTGGATCACAGGTCGGTCGGGATGCACCACACAAGCGGCAATCGCGTGACCGAGCCCAACACCCATCGTCCCGTAAGTTCCAGCATTGAGGCAGGAGCGCGCGTCCGAGACGTTGAGCTGAGTGAGCCCGATGTCCATCGTGCCCGCGCCCTCGGCACTGAGCACCGCGTTCTTCGGCATCCACGCTGCAACGTCACGCAACGCCCGATAGTAGTTGGCCGGTGCCGCATCGTCGTCGATCTGCGGTTTGATCTGCGCCGCATTCGCGGCCTGCTTCTCGGTCAGCGCCTTCCGCCATGGCGTGTCCTGGGGATGGAACCATTGGCGGTTGGCAAGTGCCTTGTTGAGCTGCCCCATGATGGCCTTGCCGTCGCCAACGAGCGGCACCTCGGTTTTCCTGTTGTGCCCGATCTCCTCCGGCGAGATGTCGAGCTGGATAACCTTGACGTCCTTTGCAAACCGGGGCGACAGACCGAAGTGGAAGATCCAGTTGAAGCGCGCCCCCATGAGGAAGACGACATCGGCTTGCTGCAGGGCCAGCGTGCGCGCGGCCGCCACCGACAGCGGATGGTCGTCGGGCACCACGCCTTTCCCCATCGGAGAACGCACGAACGGCACCTGCGTCCGATCGATGAAATCGCGGACCTCATTCTCGGCGCGCGCCCAGGCCATGCCCTTGCCGACGAGCACCAGAGGACGCTCGGCCTTCTCCAGAAGGTCCAATGCCGCCTCGACATTCTCCACTGGCGCCGTCATTCGAGGAGGCTCGGGCACACGCTCGACCTGAACAACTTTGTCCAGGGCGCATTTCCCCGTGATGATGTCATCGGGCATGTCGAGGTAGCAGGCTCCCGGACGTCCGTTGATGGCATGCCGGGTCGCCATCTCGACGTAGTAGGGGATGCGCTGGACGCTCTCGATGCCGTGAGCGAACTTGCAGAAGGGCGAAGCGATCAGAACCTGACGCTCTTCCTGGAATGCACCCATGCCGCCGCGATAGGTCTCCGAGGCACCGCCGATGAGGATCATCGGCCAGCAGTTCTGCTGGGCGTTGGCGAGACCGGCGAGGCCGTGAACTACGCCGGGACCGGTGACGACAATGCAGGCTCCAGGACGACCGGTCATGTAGCCGTAAGCCTGGGCCGCATAAGAGGCGGTCTGCTCGTTGCGCATGCCGATGTAGGCGATGCCTTCCTTCTGTGCGGCCTCCGCGATGGGACCTACCGGAAATCCGACCACGCCGAATAGGTGGTCGATGCCCTGCTGCTTAAGACTTCTTGCAATGAGGGTGGCTCCGTCGATCTCGGTCATGGCTTCCTCCGTTTGAATATAGGCATGCACTCCGAAGCTTAGGCATGGATGTCAGGTTTGCGAAAGTGGGCTCGTGAATGGCGACGCCAAGCGTACCGACCGTGCCGATCGAGCGCAGGTCGCGATGTACGATTGCCCCTCGGGCATGAGGCAGCTCCGCCTCCCGATCGGTCGATGGCGCACGATCGCGATCGAAGGCGGCCGCTACCAGTGCATGCTTTCCGTCGGCAGGCCGAGCAAAACCTGGCCGACCGTTTCGTAATGAAGTATCCGCCCCTGGCCCTGCTGCGCGACCGTGTGAATGTCTCGCAATCGCCGCTCGAACGGATTTTCCTCGAACACCGCCATCGAGCCGCAGTCGTGAAACAGTGTATTGACGATCATGCGAGAGGATTGAATGGCCCACGTGGAGGCAAGGCGCAGACTCGCGCGCTGAGCCTGCTGAATAGCACCTTGCTCCTCTATTGCTTCTTGCGCTTCGTCTGCTGCCGCATGCAGGAAATAGCGAGCCGAGCGCCAACGCGCCTCGCACTGGGCCACGTGCGATTGCACGACATTGTTCTCCACCATCGGCTTGGCCGTTCCGCGTCGGGTCTTGTCCTTCGGCAATGCAAGAAACGCGTCCATCGTCCCACGCGCTATACCGAGTGCAACACCGCCAAAACCGATTGAGTAGAGCTGGTTGCTGGTGAACCGATAGAGCGGGCTATCGGATCGGCGATCACGTGGATCGTCTCGATAAATTGTTCGATCATGTGGAATGAAGAGGTCTTGCGCCGAATACTCATTGCTCGCCGTACCACGCAGGCCCAGAGTGCGCCAGATATCGCGGAAGGTGGTGCTTGATTTTGGGAACAGGAACGTCTTTGTCTCTTTGGTCTCTGCGATCCTGATATGAGCGCCCAGCCAACTCGCGTTCTGACTGCCGCTCAAGAACCGCCACGTGCCCGTTATGCGATAACCACCATCGACCGGCTGAGCCGTGGCGGATGCACTGGGTGGCCCCCATGCCAGGATCCCGTCGGGCCGACCGAAGATCGCCTTGGCGACATCTGCTTCGAGATAAGCGCTGGCGGTCGAACAGCCGTTGCTCTGGCAGACCACCCATGCGGCCGATCCGTCCGCGGCGGCTAGTGCCTCGGTAACCTGGGCAAAGATCGACGGCCTTATCTCCAGTCCACCGACGTCCTTCGTCTTGAGCATGCAAAAGAATCCACCGGTCATCAGGGCCTCGACGACAGGACCAGCCAACTGCCGCTGTTCATCGTGTGCCGGAGAGGCAGCGGCGATCATTGGGTAGAGATCTCGGGCCTTCTGGACCTGCGGATGTATGGAGGGCATTGCATGTCTCCCGTTGTCTCTAAGCTGTCCGATGCGCAACGGCGGGCTTCTCGTTCGCGGGAAAAGGACCAGACCAGATGGTAACGATAGCGTGTGTCGCGGCCGGCAACTATCGTCATGGCTGCAAACGAGTAAGGAGGAAGCCCCAATGAAGGTCGTCACACTCAAGGACATCCCGGAGCTGCCGGCTGAAGGCGCTGCAGAACGGACCGCTGGCTGGACAGGTCCGGTATCCCGATCTCGCCAGACGATCATCGAGCCTGGAGATTCTGAGAACTTCAACTGCTCTGTGGTGAATTTCAGCCAGGGCTGCAATACCGGATGGCACATCCATGATTGCGACCAGGTTTTGATCGTGACTGCAGGTTCGGGGATCGTCGCCACCGAGCACGAGCAACGCGAGATCAACGTGGGCGATGTCGCTCATATCAAAGCCGGTGAGCGTCATTGGCATGGTGCTAAGGCAGATACGACGATGGGCCACATCACCCTTACGCTCGTTGGCAGCAAGGCGATCTGGGGGTAACGCCCGAACCCTGACGTGGGCTGAGATCTGCTTGTCCGACAAGCTCACGCTGGTCGTCGCCCCGAAGCAACTCGACATCGACGCCGAGCGATAAGCGAGGCCACCCGACACGAAGCCATCACCCATCGCGTGCTGGCGCTTTCGCTCCGATGCGAGGGCCTGGGTGTAGAGCCGAGAGGCCAGGTCCAACGCGGCCAATCTGGCCCGAATGCGCGCCCCTGACGCTGCCTCGCTCAAGCAACGTGGGCGTGGGCAACGTCATGGCCGATTGTAGAGACCCAGGGCTGCGCCTACGGTATCTCGCGAGAATGGTATCGACTGGCCGGACACAAGAGGAGCACAAGCATGTCTGAAGATCCCTTTCGTCTCGACGAAAAGAGCGCGATTGTCGTGGGAGCAGCGCTTGGAATTGGCCGGGCAATCGCACTTGCATTCGCAGGCGCAGGCGCCAAGGTTACTTGCCTCGATATCGATGAAGCGGCAGCCGCCGACACGGCGGCACAGATCCGAAGTTCTGGAGGCATGGCGACCGCGCATCGCTGCGATGTAACGAGCGAGGCGAGCGTCGCCGAAGCTGTGGCATCCGCTGTCGGTGCACACGGCGGGCCGCACGTCCTCGTCAACGGGGCTGCAATGCGCGAGCCCACCGGTACGATCGTCGACCTGGACCCCGCCGACTGGAACCAGGCGATCGCAGTCAATCTGACCGGTGCCTACCTCATGAGTCGAGCCGTCATCCCGCACATGAGCCGGACCGGAGGGGGCAGCATCATTCACATAGCCTCGCAGATGGGACGGGTGGGGGCTGCCGGACGCGGTGTCTATTGTGCGACCAAGGGTGCATTGATCCAGCTCGCCAAGGTGATGGCGGTGGACCATGCGCGCGACAACATCCGCGTCAATACGCTGTCGCCTGGCGCGATCGAGACCGAGCGCGTCACTTTCCGTTACGGGAGCATGGCAGATGCACGGGCCAAGGCAGTGCCCAAGCACCCGATCGGTCGGCTGGGCCAAGCGCAAGAAATCGCCCGGGCGGCGCTCTACCTTGCAAGCGACGCCTCGAGCTTCACGACCGGCTCTGACCTTCTTGTCGACGGCGGCTATACCGCTGTTTGAGGGACCGGGTTCGCGATGCGACGCGACAGCATTTCCGGAGAGGGTTGCGAACCACAGGGGCCTAGTTTCCCTGCGCATCCTCGAGGACCATGGCTGCGCATTTCTCGCCGATCATGATCGATGGGGCGTTGGTGTTACCGCCGACGACCAGTGGCATGATCGAAGCGTCAGCGACCCGTAATCCCCGAATACCGTGGACCCTGAGGCGTGGGTCGACGACGGCATCGCTTCCTGTGCCCATCCTGCAGGTGCCGACGGGATGCAGGTTCGAGACGCCGCGATTGCGAACGTCTGCGATGATCTGCGCGTCCGAACGGACCGAGGGTCCCGGCACCACCTCCTCCGCGACATAGGGCTTGAGCGCCGGCTGCTCGGCAAGCTTTCGCGCCAACCGTACGCCTGCGACCATCGCATCGACATCGTGCGAAGTCTCGAGAAACCTGAACTCGATCCTGGGCGGGGCGAGCGGATCTTGGCTCTTCAGGCTCACTCGACCGCGCCCCTCGGGACGCAAGTGCACCGGTGACATGGAGAAACCGGGAAATTTGTGAGGGTGCATGCCGGTGTGATCGCGGCTTTCTATGGACCAGAGGTAGGAGTTGATCTGCAGATCCGGACGGTCGAAGCGCGGATCGGTGCGCGTCAGGATACCAGCGTGAGTGCCGATCGCCGTCATCGGCCCCTCCCGGCCCAACAGGTATTTCGCGCCGGCAGCGAGTTGGCGCAACGGAGAACGATGGATCTCGTTGAAGGTGCCCGTCTTCGTCGAGCGCCAGGCAACGTAGGAGTTGAAATGGTCATGCAGGTTGGCGCCAACCGGCTTGAGGTCATGCGCCACCTCGATCCCCACCTCCTTGAGATGCGAACCCGGGCCGATGCCGGACAACAGCAGCAGTTGCGGTGAGCCGTAGACACCGCCCGAGACGATGACCTCGCCCCTGGCGGTAGCCGTCGCCACGCCCCGTGGCGTCAGGTATTCGACGCCAACCGCGCGCCCTTGATCGAGAATGATGCGCCTCGCGTGCGCATTCGGCTTGACGACAAGATTGCGCCGGCTCCGGGCAGGCTTCAGGTAGGCGGTGGCGCTACTCCATCGCCGCCCCTTCCCGACCGTTGCCTGATAATATCCGACACCCTCCTGCGTGGCGCCGTTGAAATCGGAGTTGCGAGGTATGCCGGCCTGCACGGCAGCCTCGATCACCGCGTCGATGATCTCGTGGCGATAATGCGCGTCGGTGACGTTGAGCGGGCCCCCAACCCCATGGAACTTGTCCTCGCCGCGCTCCTGGTTCTCAGCCTTGCGAAAGAACGCAAGC
Organism: uncultured Alphaproteobacteria bacterium; assembly: GCA_963761475.1. Taxonomy (GTDB): domain Bacteria; phylum Pseudomonadota; class Alphaproteobacteria; order Rhizobiales; family Hyphomicrobiaceae. The sequence continues at coordinate 10,970 of CAVXGT010000033.1, read as the reverse complement.
ACGCTGTCATAGTCCCAGCCGACGCAACCGAGTTGACGCCAGCCATCGTAGTCGGCTGCCGTGCCGCGCATGTAGACCATGCCGTTGAGCGATGAGGTGCCGCCCAGCATCTTGCCGCGTGGCTGATAGGACGTACGTCCATTCAAGCCGGCAACGGGCTCGCTCTCGAAGCGCCAATTGTAGGTCTTGTGCGTAAAGAGCCTCGAGTAGCCGACGGGTATGTGTATCCACGGCGAGGTGTCGCGTCGGCCGGCTTCGAGCAGGAGCACCCGGTATCGGCCCAACTCCGAAAGTCGCGCGGCCACCGCGCAGCCTGCAGAACCGGCACCTGTCACGATGTAGTCGTAGGATTCGGCGTCCATCTGCATTCCCGCTGGTTAGCTGAACTCGGAGCGTAAATTCTCAGCAGTATGGTGCCGATTTCGAAAGCCCTGTCGAGCGACAGTTGATGCAGCCGCCACCCATCCCGTATTGGTTCACTCACCGCCCTTGGAAATCATGCGGGCGCTGACAGGAGCCTCGCCAGGCTCGCAATACCCTCTATTCGTGCACGACATCGCACACCTGGCCTTCGTCCCCGCATAGTGTCTGGGCGCTTCAATGCGAGGCCAACTACATGAGGAAGAACATCTCCGCGAAGCACTTGCAAATCTGGCGCGCTTCTTCTGCTGCAACCTTTGAGGTGTGGAGCGGCGCAGACTATCCAGGCGTCCGCAGGTAGACTGAAACTCGGCCGGCAGACTTCGTCACTTCGGTAATGGTCTGGATACACCCAGCGCCGGCACCGATGATCGCCATGCGCCTGCCGTCAAAGCTCGCGGCTCCCTCGCTCGCTTGCCCCCTCCTTCAAATTTCGTCGAAAGCCCTTCGCAAGGGCAGGAGCAACCCGTTGATGTCGGTCAACCCGGACAGCGGCCATCGCGGCTATTTGTGAATTTTGGCTGTATGAGTGAGGTCGATCCGTGAAGGCGATGGTGCTAGAGGCTGCTGGCCATCCCCTGAGGTTGATTGAGCGGGCTTCACCGCATCCCGGTCCAGGCCAGGTGCTTGTCGAAATCTCGGCGTGCGCCGTCTGCCGCACCGATCTTCACGTCATTGATGGCGACCTGCCTTGCCCCAAACTTCCACTCGTGCCCGGACACGAAATTGTCGGACGCGTCATTGCTGTCGGTGATGGCCATGTTCAGTTCGCAGTGGGCGATCGGGTTGGCATCCCTTGGCTCGGACGCACCTGCGGGATTTGCGCATATTGCCGGTCAGGCCGCGAGAACCTGTGCGATGCGCCGGACTTCACTGGGTATCAAATCGACGGCGGTTACGCGACACAAACCGTAGCCAACGCAAGTTTCTGCTTTCGCATCCCATCGGCCTACGACGATCTTCACGCCGCGCCCCTCCTGTGTGCTGGGCTAATCGGGTATCGTTCCTTGAAGGCAACAGGTGCAGCAAAGCGACTGGCCATCTTCGGCTTTGGTGCCGCCGCGCATATCGTGGCCCAGATCGCGCGGCATGAGCGCCGGAGGGTCTTCGCCTTCACCCGTCCCGGCGACGTCGAAGCTCAGGACTTCGCGCGTTCGCTCGGTTGCGAATGGGCCGGCGGCTCGAACGAGACCGCACCTGAGCAAACCGATGCCGCGATTATCTTTGCGCCAGTCGGAGATTTGGTCCCGATCGGCCTCAGGCAGCTTGCCAAGGGCGGCACCCTCGTCCTCGGCGGGATCCATATGAGCCCGATCCCTTCCATGCCCTACGAGATCCTGTGGGGCGAGCGGGTCATTCGATCCATCGCCAATCTAACTCGTCGAGATGGCGAAGAGTTCATGGAACTCGCTGCACGTGTCCCATTCGACATCAAAGCGGAGCCGCATCCACTCGCCGAGGCCAACGCAGTCTTGCAGAAGTTGCGCCAAGGTGACCTGACGGGGGCGGCAGTGCTGGTGCCCCATGCCTAAACGAGAGACAGGTATCGAGACGACGGCCATGGCGCCAATGACCAGTACGCATGGTTCGGCGGCAGCAGTGTTTTCGTCGTCCGGCGGTTTTCCAGGAGCCGGCTCATGAGGAGCCCGAGCAACGCATTATTGGCCGACAAGTTGCGAGAGATGGCCGACCTACTCGAGGTGCAGCACGAGGATGGCTATCGGGTTGCGGCCTATCGCCTGGCGGCGAGAACTCTCGTGGAGCTCGAGAAACCCATCGACGAAATCGTGCGCAATGAAGGCCTCAAAGGCGTCGTCGCATTGCCCGGCATCGGTCGCGGCATCGGAACGGCAATCGTCGAAATAGTAACCACGGGACGCTGGAATCAACTTGATCGATTATCGGGAGCGCTGGAGCCGGAGAAATTGTTCCGAACCATTCCAGGCATTGGGCCGGAGCTTGCCGCGCACATTCACAACGAGCTCGATGTCGACACGCTCGAACAATTGGAGCAAGCCGCCCATGATGGCCGCCTCGAGAAGGTTCCAGGCGTCGGTCCGCGCCGCGTGCTCGCCATCAAGGGCGTGCTGGCCGACCGCCTCGGCCATCGTCACTTCCAGCGCCCGCCGCAATCCATTGGACCGCCGGTGGGGCTGCTGCTGGAGGTGGATCGGGAATATCGAATGAAGGCGGCGCAGGGCGAGCTGCGCAAGATCGCTCCCAAGCGCTTCAATCCGTCGGGCGAAGCCTGGCTTGCGGTTCTGCACGCGAATCGCGACGGGTGGCAATTCACGGCGCTCTTTTCCAACACGCAAAGGGCGCATGAACTCCACAAGACGAATGATTGGGTCGTTGTTTACTTCCACATCGACTCCGAGCCCGAGGCGCAATGCACGATCGTGACCGAAACTCGGGGCCCGCTGGAGGGAAGGCGCGTTGTCCGGGGCAGAGAGGGTGACTGCATTGCCCATTATGCCGAGGCGGACGGCAAGCCGGCGTGATGAATGCATTAGCTCGGAGCGGGAGGATTGCAGGAGGACACATTGGGCCATGGCAGAAGGACGACATCTATGACAACACCAACAGGGCCCCGTCGTATCGTCATCATGGGTGCGGCAGGCCGCGACTTCCACAATTTCAATGTCGTCTATCGCGACGATCCGGCGTGCGAAATCGTGTCGTTCACGGCAGCCCAGATTCCCGGGATTGCCGATCGGCGCTATCCCGTCGAGTTGGCCGGGCCCCGCTATCCCCAAGGCATTCCCATACGTGACGAACGCGACCTGGCCGAGATCTGCACAAGAGAGGCGATCGACGAGGTGGTCTTTGCCTACAGCGATATCGAGCACGCCCAGGTCATGCACAAGGCTTCGATCGCGCTGGCGGCGGGAGCCGATTTCACCCTGCTTGGACCCAAGCGCACCATGTTGGAGGCGCGCGTCCCCATCATCGCGGTCTCGGCAGTACGAACGGGTGTTGGAAAATCCCAGGTGGCTCGCTGGCTCTCGCGACGCCTCAAGGAGCGCGGTCTTCGCGTAGTCGCCGTCCGCCATCCGATGCCCTACGGCCATCTCGAGCGCCAGGCCGTGCAGCGGCTGGAGAGCCTCGCCGATCTGGATGCTGCCCAGTGCACGATCGAAGAGCGGGAGGAATATGAGCCGCATCTCGCCAGTGGCACGCTGGTGTTTGCCGGTGCCGACTATGCCCGCATCGTCGAGGCTGCCGCGAAGGAAGCCGATATCATCCTCTGGGATGGCGGCAACAACGACTTTCCGTTCGTCAGACCGGACCTTCACGTCGTTCTGGTTGACCCGCTGCGGCCTGGACATGAGACCACCCATCATCCGGGCGAGGCCGTCCTGCGCATGGCCGACGTCGTCATCGTCGCCAAGTGCAATTCGGCATCGACAGCCGCCATTCAACAAGTCATCGAAGCCGCCCGTGCCATCGCGCCCAACGCCGAGATCATCCGCGGAGCATCGATCATTACCTTGGATGCATCCAGCGCGGTACGAGGCCAGCGGGTACTTGTCATCGAAGACGGGCCGACGCTCACGCACGGCGGCATGGGCTATGGTGCGGGATACCTGGCAGCGATCGAGGCTGGTGCCGGCGAGATCGTCGAACCGAGAGAGTCGGCGGTCGGGCACATCGCAGCAGCATTCAAGCAATACCCTCATATCGGCAAGGTGCTGCCAGCGCTTGGCTATTCGCAATCTCAGCTCGACGATCTGAGGGCGACGATCAATGGCTCACGAGCCGACGTCGTGGTCAGCGGAACTCCGAGCGACATCGCCCGCCTCATCGCGATCGATAAGCCTGTGGTACGTGCCCGCTACGAATATGCCGAGGTGGACACGCGCCGCCTCGAACAGCGGATCGACACGTTTCTACAGGAGCGAGGAGTAGGGCAATCTTAATCAACGGCCCTGCTCACAATTGGCGTCCCAATCCTGGAGGGTCTTCCATGGCGATCAATCTCAAGGGCCGTAGCTTATTGAGCCTCGATGACGTCTCGGCATTGGAGATCAGGTTTCTGTTGCGCCTTGCCGCGGAGCTGAAGTCGGCCAAGTTGGCTGGCAACGAGCAGCAGCGGTTGAAGGGACGAAACATCGCACTCATCTTTGAGAAGGATTCCACACGAACCCGAACCGGGTTCGAGGTGGCGGCCTACGATCAGGGCGCCCATGTCACCTTTCTCGGACCGAGTGGAAGTCACATCGGGCAGAAGGAAACGATGAAGGACACGGCGCGGGTCCTCGGCCGCATGTACGACGCCATCGAGTTTCGCGGCTACAGCCAGAAGTCGGTGCGCGACCTTGCCAAGTTCTCCGGAGTGCCCGTCTACAATGGTCTGACGGATGAGGCCCATCCGACGCAGGCGCTCGCGGATTTCATGACGATGCGCGAGTTCACCCACAAGCATCTCTCCGATATGGCAGTGGTGTTCATGGGCGACGTCGGCAACAACGTAGCGCGGAGCTTGGCGTATGGTGCCGTCAAGCTTGGAATGGATATGCGACTCTGCGGGCCAAGGGAACTGTGGCCGGAGCGCCTGTTCGCAGAGCAGCTTGAGCAGACGGCGGCCAATGCGAACGGTATGTTCTCGATCGGGACCGACCTCGGCACCGCATTGTCTGGCGCCGACTTCGTATACACCGACGTTTGGCTCTCCATGGGAGAGCCGAAGGAGAAATGGGCGGACCGCATCGACCTGCTCACGCCTTACCGCGTCACCGAAGGCGTCATGGCCATGACCGGCAACGCGCACGCCAAGTTCATGCACTGCCTGCCAGCATTCCACAACAGGGAGACGACCGTCGGGCAGGAGATCGCCCAGACGTTCGGCATCGAATGCATGGAGGTGACCGAGGGCGTGTTCGAAGGGCCGTCATCCATCGTGTTTGACCAGGCGGAGAACCGCATGCACACGATCAAGGCAGTTCTCGTCGCGACCATAGGGTCCTAAGCCCATGCGCATCGTCGTAGCACTCGGAGGCAATGCGCTTCTCAAACGCAGTGAACGGCTGACTGAGGCCAATCAGCGGGCCAACGTCCGGCGCGCCGTAGAGGCGCTGGCGCCACTCTGCTCCGACAGCAATGAAGTCTTCATCACGCACGGCAACGGACCGCAGGTCGGCCTCCTCGCGCTGCAAAGTGCGGCGGGTCCCGCCGACAACCAGCAGCCACTAGATGTCCTGAGCGCCGAAACGGAAGGCATGCTGGGTTACTTGATCGAGCAGGAGCTCAGAAATGCGTTGCCATCAGGAAGGGAGGTAGCCTCCGTCCTCTCCCAACTTATCGTCGATCCAAAGGATCCTGCATTCGCCAATCCCTCGAAGCCGATCGGCCCCATCTACGAGGAGAGCGAAGCGCAGCATCTTGCGTCCGAGCGGGGCTGGGCGATCGTGAAGGACGGCAACGCCTGGCGCCGGGGCGTGGCCTCCCCGCGGCCGCTCGCAATTCTCGGACTAGGCGTGCTCTCCCTGCTGGCCTCGCGCGGTGTCATCGTCATCTGCGTCGGTGGCGGTGGCATTCCTGTGGCCCGCGCCGACGATGGCCGCCTCTACGGGATCGAAGCGGTGATCGACAAGGATCATGCCAGTGCGCTGCTTGCCCGCGAGGTGAATGCGGATTGCCTCCTACTGCTGACCGATGTCGACAGTGTCTACCTTGGCTGGCGCACGCCAAGAGCACTGTCTGTCGCCAGTGCTGGTCCGAACGATCTCGACCCGGCGGAGTTCGAGGTGGGCTCGATGCGGCCGAAGGTCGAAGCTGCCATTGAGTTCGCGCGACGGACGGGGAAACGCGCGGCAATCGGTCGGCTGGAGGACGCAGCAAAGCTCCTCTTAGGGACGGTCGGAACCTCGTTCGAGAACGCACAAGTGGGCTTGCGGCTGGTAGACAAATCGTGAAGCGGCTGGCCAAGCAGACCAAAGAACCGCCGGCCGACCGCGCAATGATGCAGGGTGGTACTGTCTGGCTGGGTGGATACCAACAAGGATCGGCGCGGTTCATATCGAGGTGATCGCAAGTACAGCCACATTCTGATAACGATCGCTGGCTCGGACTTGGCTACAATGGCTCTATCCCACGGTCTGTCACTGGCCAAAGCCCTGGCGTACCAGGTGGCGGTCATCAACGTCACCGAACCCTGGGCGACCCACATAACGGTAAAGGCGGCCTTCGCGTTCCCGTTCGAAGATTTCGAAAAGGCCATAGCCCCCCACGGCCGCTGCGGGCTGTCCCGACTTCTCCTCGGCAGCCAGGCCCAAAACGTGGTGACGCACAGCACCATCCCCGTCCTGACCTGCCGCTGATGGGCGCCTGGCGCTCTTGTCGCTCGTACTCAGAAATCCACCCGTCGTATCCTACTGGAATGAGTGCGCCGTTATACGCTTCGGGGTGCCGGATTGACCGCTTCGCGGCTGTCGGCATCCGACTGCCGAGCGCAGCAACTCCGTGCTCGTGTCATTTCGACGTGGCACAATGTCTGAAATCGGACTGAGCTGCAGTCTCCCCCCAGCCGTTACCCCTCGACGATCAACCAATTTGGATGACCCATCGACACTCGAGATCAGACACCGGGTTCGGGCGTCCGCTGGCGGTGGCGCCTAAACTGCGACTGACGGCTTGACAGCGCAATGGCCTGAAATCGACCATGGCCACCTCGACGACAATCAGTTGCCGCAAGGATGATCTTTGTCCGGCGCTTGCGTCAATCGAATGGAGTTCCGCTTCATGAGGACGGCCGAAATTGCCGGTGCCGGGCTTGCTGGCCTGGCGCTCGCCACAGGGCTAGGGCAGCGTGGTTGGCGTGTGGTCGTGCACGAGGCCGGCGAGGTATTGCGATCCGGTGGCGGCGGCCTTTACATTTCCCGCGACGGCTTGACGGCGCTCGACCAACTTGGGCAACGCGAGGCGTTTCACCACTGCTCCTTTGCACCCACCGGCTTCGAGACATGGATCAACGGGAACCTTCATCGTGCGCACGAGAATAACGGGGTCTTCAGAACGGCGCTGCGAGGGCAGCTGCATAATCTACTTGTAGACGCGGCGCGAAATGCTGGTGTTGAGATCCGCACGGACGTGCGCGTGGTCAATGTTGAACCCTCCGGCACGCTCATCCTCGAGGACACCAGTCGTCGCAACGCCGACCTAGTGGTGGGTGCCGATGGCGTTGGCTCCCGTCTATTTGCCGCGCTCGGGTTCAACCGAGAGCTGATTGTTCATCAGGATGGCCTCATTCGCGCGCTCCACGATCGCCGCAATCTGCTAACTGGCGTTTGGGAGTCGTGCAAGGATTTCTGGTCCTATGAAGGTATGCCCTTGCGCATTCTCTACAGCCCTTGCAGTCCAGATCACTGCTATCTGGTCATGATGGTGTCCGCCGATGATACTGCCCGCTTGACCCTGCCGACCGACATCGGACTGTGGGCGCCGTCCTTTCCGATGCTTGCGCCTATTCTCGAGCTCACACCGCTTGAGACGCGCGTCGACCGCTATAGCACCATCCGGCTTCCCGCATGGGTGCGTGGACGGGCAGTTCTGATCGGAGATGCAGCTCACGCGATGCCCTCGAGCCATGCGCGAGGGGCCAACATCTGTTTGCGCAATGCCGTTAAGCTAGCTGTGGCGCTTGGGGAGACGGATGACATTGATGCCGCGCTCGCTGCATGGGAAACTGAAACGCGGCCCCTGACTTCGGATGACCAAAAGGAGGCCGAACATCTGGCGTTCTCGCGCTCTCTCCATCGCGGTTTTCCCGAAATTGATCTCGACGCTCTCGTGCCGTCGAACATGAAACCGCTCTCGATCGAACAAGGTTGAAATGCATGTGGTTGGAACCCGAAGATGAAGGCTGGCGGCGCATACTTGCCGAACTCGACGCGCGCCACGCTGGCGCGACAGACTTGAATGGCCGCCCTTGGGCCGAGCACTTTCGCCGCGTCGCACTCCGCCTCTGCCTCCGATACCCTCAACCGGATCGCAATCAGCTCGAAGCGGCTCTCCTGCACGATGCGCTGATGACCGGCGGCGGCGGTTACGAGCGCATGGAAGCGCTCGGCCTCTCAGATGCGGCTATTGAAATCGTGCGAGTGACTACGCCACCACCGAACGCCGACTATTATCGCGATTTTCGCGCTGTGACGGCGGAGGATGACGCGAATTATCTGGCCTACGTGCACGGTCTCGTCGCGAGTGGCAATATCGCGGCAGTGGAAATGAAACTGGCAGACGTTTGCGATACGATCGATCAAATGCGAGTCCTTCGCGATCCCCAGATCATCTCGCAAGTCCCGAACCGATACGAGCCGAGCCGAGCCGTCCTTGAAGACGGTCTCGATCGGGTGCGTAACGCTGTTGGCAAATAAAGCCAGCAAGCGGCACCCCGGTTCGACCTTCGACATAATCGACGTGCTGTCCGGCCCACTCATCCTGCGCAGTGTGCCGGGGCACGTTCGATCTGACTTCGGCCCTGCTTTCATCGCCAAGGCCATGGGCGAGTGGATCGGCGCCGTCGGCGCCAAGACCACCTACATCGCGCCATTCAATGCCCAGCCGTACGATGAACTCTTGAACGGCGATATAGTCTACGCGCTGACGGAGGCGCCGAGGCAGGTAACAGGTCGAACGAATTGTTCTACGATCGACAGTTCGCGAGGCTTGAGCAGTTGAACGGCTAGTCATTGAATGATGTGGTCCGCTAACCGGCTTATTGAAGAAGATGCATAGGAAGAAAAGCTGGCGAACATGGCGCAAACGGCCAAAGCGTTTTTCGAAGCATATGAAGCGGGAAAGGGTTGGGAGATTGCAGGGAGGCCTGCAAGAAGTTCCGCAAGACAACGAACGTAACGCCGTTGTCGCCGTTGCAGTCTACACGGGAACGCAGACTGGTCCGGGCGGACCTGTTCCACCAACGGACAAACGCGTTGAGGCCGACTACGCCTATCTGATGCAATTCGACGGCGACAAGATCGGGCACATGACGAAGATCTGGAACGCCGACGTCTCTCTCCGCCAACTGGTCTGGGCAAGGTTACTTGCGGGTTGCTGGAGGGCAGACTAGTTGACCTGCTCCCGGCAACGTGTGGTTCTGTTCCAGGTTCGTCCTCTGATCGATCTGCTGCGGTCATGCCTCTCCGTCGATCTGCAATCAGATCTTGTCAGTGGGCCACCTGCTGCAATCTCCGCCTTCCGTCATCTTTCCCACGACGTGCTCCATACGGTCACAGCCTCGGTCAATTTGAGGTCGTAGGACTGGAACTCACCCAACGATCTCACTCATCCGACAATCAGGGTCAGGATGGCCAACCGTTCTCGAAGTCCGGAATGCCAAGCGGGATTTGGGACCAGGAAACCCTCGAAACAAGCCACCCTTGATGGCCAGGTACGATTGATGTCGGGTCATCGAACGACCCCGCAGTGACTGAAACTTGATCGGGATGCCCGGACGAGGAGCCAAATATCGGCGAGCAGCACTCAGTGCAGAAATATCTCGTCAGCGCGTTGCCGCTTTGGGCAATCGTCGTGAAGCTTCGGGTAATTCCGGTCAGCAACCTGAAGTTGGCGGTCGCCACGGGAACAGTGACGCTGAACGCGCTGCCAGTAAATTTGCGACAGTCCGAACAATGACAATAGCCAGCTGGAGCCAGCCCCCCGGCGACGGCGTACCGAACCGCCCCGCAGAGGCAGCCACCCGTATTTTCATTATGCGAGGTCACGGCAGGTAATCTCCGGTATCCTTCGATGAGCAACCGATCCACTTGACTTTTAGCCTGCAATTTAGAGGCCTGCCAGACGTCACAATACCCACCTGTCGATGCTGCGCTTCGGTCGCCCTCAGGAGATAGCGGACGCAGTCGTGAAGCGACCATTTGCGCCTCGGCATAGCCGCACTCAAGTCCGCTTCCTCCACGCCACGTTGGTCGCGCTGCGATCAATGCTGCGCCTGCTCAAGCTCCCTTTCGGTCGTAAATGGACGCTGTGTCGACGCGCCCGCTCATCACTTGCCACCCCGCCTGCGATCCGAACCGACTTTCCGAACCTGCCCCACGATGTGTCCTCGTGACCCATCGGCCTCCGCCGAGGGCAGGCCAGCGCGCCGATGACAGAAGCTCCTTGGATGTCCCGTCGCCATCATCATGACGCAGATGATCTCCACGAACGGATGCGATGATGCCTTGATTTTCCAAGCGGGAAGGCAATCCGAATGGATGTTGGCTTGACCTCGGTCCCTGGAGTTCGCTCCGGGCATCGGGGCTGCAAGTGACCCGCGCACAAACGCAACGTCGCGAGCCACCGGGTGCAGTCGTGATCAGTGCGATTGACGCGCCGAGCCCACTTGACAAAGTCCCATTGCCATCGATCAGCTACGCGATAGCGACCGGAGCGGTTACATCCCGGTTGCGCCTTCACCTGATGCCGAATGGGCATCCGTTGGTCGAGTTCCACGTCGTCGTTGTGCACCATCTGCCTCGGTGCAATCCTGATAGCGGCAGTCCTTCAGGCATCCCCGCGTCAGGGGGCCGTTGGCGATGGGGACCATT
>CAVXGT010000032.1:0-119029 GCA_963761475.1 uncultured Alphaproteobacteria bacterium | reverse complement strand
TGACACCGGTTCGTGCAGCTCACCACCAGCACGCTATGTCAGCTCTCCCCTCAGCATCGACCGTGAATACCCAGGGATCTCGGCAGTTCGTTCGACAGCTCCTGGCCCATGACGTTACGCGCCCGTTTTCCGCTTTCGGGTCCACCTCTGCCGTGACTTTGACCGCACGACAGAGCCCGGCCCCGCCGCCCTGTCAGCGCCTGAAGGCGAGCCAGGTCCAGGTGACACCGCGCACGCTGTTGATCTGTTGAATAGATGGTGCGCTGACCCGGCGGACGAGCGTCAGGCCCTCTTTCGATGCCTCCGCAATCGTCTCCTCGGGGTCGACCGGAAAGACGGTTCGGTCCGGTGCGCCCTCTCCATGGCGTAGCGACATGACGAGACGTCCACCGGGAGCGGTCAGCTTCGCCAGGCTGCTCATCGCAACCACGCGTTGGCTTGCATCAAGATGCTGCCAAACAGCGCACAGCAGAACCAACCCGAATTCTCCACGGCGCTGCGTTTCGACCAATTCAGGCAGTCTGTCATCCAGCCACTCGACCCGGGACGTGTCGCAGCTCGCCATGCCTAAGTCGCGGAATTCCTTGACCGGTTCGACGGCGATAACCGTGTGCCCCATGCTTGCCAACCATGCCGCGTCTCGCCCTGGTCCCGCCCCAATATCCGCGACGCGCACTCCGACCGACGGTAGCAAGTCAAAGACTGGCGCGAAGAGTTCCCGAGACGAGATCGCATTGAAGCGCTCGATCAAGCTCGGCGCTTTGCTTGCGTAGGCTTGGATCACGTCCTGCACCGGACAACCCTCCCTCGCCGGTGTTCGAGGTCCCGCCGGCCTCGACGATCGCGCCCGGTTGCCTGTTTCGGCCCGCCGCGATCGCCAGACGCCGCCACGGCCGCGGGGCGTCTGCCGCTGCCTCGGTAACGTGGCGCCTACCCCCTGTTCACCTTCACCTTGCGTAGCGCGGGCAATAGCTCGTCGGAGATGAGGCGCATCGATGGCAGGGAGGCGGAGGCTGGCATGCCGGCCCAATTGGTGCGTACGACGAGGTGGCTACAGCCAAGCTCCTCCCAATAGGGGCGTAGCTGCTCGAAGCAATCCTCGGGCGAGCCGATAATGAAGCGGCCTTCGGTCAGCTCCTCGAACGAGCGCGAGAAATCGGCGTTATCCGGCATCACCTTGTCCTGGCCCCACTTGGCGTAGTCGCGGTACTTGCCGCCGAGATAGGGCGCCGCCATCTCGATCGCCGTCTGCCGGTCCTTGGCGCAGTACACCTCCTTGAAGACGGGAAGGTCGAGCGGGAACGGCTTGCCGCAGGCCTTCAGCTCCTCGCGGTAGACGTCCATCATCCGGCGGATCGACTCGAGGTTGGCGTGCGGATTGATGAACCAGGCGTCCGACAGGCGGGCTGCACGGCGGACGGCCGGATCGTTGTTGGCGGCGATCCAGATCGGCGGGCCGGGTTGCTGGATCGGGCGGATGTTCATCACCACGTTGTCGAGCTTGCAGGTCTCGTCCTCGAACGAGACGGCCTTGCCGGTCCAGAGCTGCTGGACGAGGTCGAGGTAGGTCTCGAAGCGCTTCACCCGCGCGCCCTTGGGCACGGCGAAGGCGTCGAACTCCATGTCGCGATAGCCGAGGCCGACGCCGAAGATGAAGTTGCCGCGGGCGATGATGTCGAGCGTGGCGATGGTCTCGGCGGTGTAGACGGGATTGTGCAGGTTGAGCAGCAGGATGCCGGTGCCGATGGTCATCTCGCCGGCTTCTGCTGCGAGCCGCGCCAGGAACGGCACCAGTTGCAGCTGCTTATTGTTGCCTTCGTTCAGGTAGTGCTGGCCGGTCAGCAGGCTATCCCAGCCGCGATCGCGGGCGTGGTGCACCATCGCGATCTGGTCGTTGAGGGTTTGCACCATGTCGGCGCTGGTGTGCTGCTGGTTTGTGATGAAGAGGCCGACCTTCATGGGGTGCACGTCCTTGTTGTAGCCGAGGGAGCCTCAGCATGCCTGCACACCCCTGCGCTCGCAACTGGCGACGACTCATCTTATTCCCCGGCTAACATCCGGGCCTGCACACCACATGCCGGCTGATCGCCGACTTCAGGCTCCCTCGATCTCCGCGATGGCCTTGTCGACGTCGGCCGACGTCAGCGTCCAGTCGTTGTCGAGGTCGGCCACGACGTGTCGCATGAAACGTTCGGACAAGCCTATGGCGCGGGTTTTGTCGCCAAGGTGGTCGTAGAGTATGGCCAGCGCGAGCTGTTGCGGGCTCTCACCTTCGTAGGTCCACTCGAAGCCCCATGTCGTGAATTGCGCGACCTCGTAGTGCTCGCCGAGCGGTGCGCCATCGACCGTTACGATAAGGCCGTCGAATGCCCGCTTGCCTTCGTAGGTTTTCATCTGGCCGCTCCGCTGCGCAGGTCTTGACCGGGAATTTCCCGTTTCTGATATATCAGCGCGCAGCGGGTCTGCAAACGGCACTCGTCGGCGCGTACTCGCACCTCAGGCGCCCATCCGCTTGGCATATTCCTCGAACACTGCGTGCGCTTCCTCGCTCAGGACGGCTTCGGCCGGCATCTGCCGCTGCTCCATGGGCAGGCCGACCTCGCGCCGGAGATCGGGGCCCGAGATGCGGCGGGTCCATTTCGCATCGCGTGAAGCCAGTCGCGCCATGAAGGCGGCCGATTCGGCCGCTGCACTCGCATAGTAGAGCCGACGGATGCCGGCGAGATGCATGGTGGCGACGCACATCGAGCAGGGCTCGGCCGTCGTGTAGAGGTCGCAACCGGAAAGATCGGTGGTGGCGAGCTTCTGGCATGCGTCGCGGATCGCCTCCACCTCGCCATGCGAAGTCGGATCGCTCTTGCCGATGGCCCGGTTGAGCCCTTCCCCAACGATCTTGCCGTCCTTCACGATCACGGCCGCGTAGGGCATTGCACCGGGATCGTCGAGGCTCTCACGTGCGATTTCAAGCGCGCGGCGCATGAAGCTTTCGTGCATCTCGGTCTCCTCTCGCTCGGTGACGCAACGCCGGTCCTGGTGAGCAAAGGGCCGCCCTTCGCGCACCAGGACCGTCGATCCGGTTCTTCCTAATGGTTATCTCGCGGGATGCCCTTCGTCTTGGCGATGCGCTGATATTTGACGGCGGGCTTCAGCACCATGCCGTGGCTCAGCTCATCGACCATGTCACGCTGGATCTCCTGCCATGGCGTCTGGCTCTCGGGATACTTGTAGCCGCCAGCCTTGGCGAGTGCTTCCTTGCGCTTAGCCAGCTCCTCGTCGGAGATAAGGATGTCGGCGGTGCGCTTGTTGAGATCGATCCGCACCATATCCCCGGTCTTGAGGACGGCGAGGCCACTGCCGGGCGTTGCCGACTCGGGCGACGCATTGAGGATCGACGGCGAGCCCGAGGTGCCGGATTGGCGGCCGTCACCGATGCAGGGGAGCGACGTGATGCCCTTCTTCAGCAGGTAGTCGGGGGCGCGCATGTTGACGACCTCGGCGGCGCCGGGGTAGCCGACCGGGCCGGCGCCGCGCATGAACAGCAGGCTGGTGCCGTCGATCGCCAGCTTCGGGTCGTCGATGCGCTTGTGGTAGTCCTCCGGGCCGTCGAAGACGATGGCGCGACCCTCGAAGGCGCCGGGGTCCTTCGGGTTCGACAGGTAGCGCTTGCGGAACTCATCCGAAATCACGGACGTCTTCATGATGGCGCTGTCGAACAGGTTGCCCTTGAGGTTGAGGAAGCCTGCCGCCTTCACCATCGGCTCGTCGTAGGCCTTGATGACGGCGCGGTCCCACGAGAGCTTGCCCTCGTTGTTCTCGTAGAACGTGCGGGCATTCACAGTAATGGCCTTCTTGTTGATCTTGCCTTCGGCGATCAGCTCGGCTGCAACCGCAGGAAGGCCGCCTGCGCGATGATACTCCTCGCCCAGGTACTCGCCGGCGGGCTGCAGGTTCACCAGCAGGGGAATGTCGTGGCCGATCTTCTCCCAGTCGTCGTTGTCGAGCTCGACACCGATGTGGCGCGCTATGGCGTTGAGGTGGATCGGTGCATTGGTCGAGCCACCGATGGCCGAGTTGACGACGATGGCGTTCTCGAAGGCGGCGCGGGTGAGAATGTCGGACGGCTTCAAGTCCTCCCACACCATCTCGACGATGCGCTTGCCGGTCTCGTAGGCCATTTGCTGGCGCTCGCGGTAGGGCGCCGGAATTGCTGCACAACCGGGGAGCGACATGCCAAGCGCCTCGGCCAGGGAGTTCATGGTCGAGGCGGTGCCCATGGTGTTGCAATGGCCAGCGGACGGAGCTGACGAGGCCACCAGCTCAAGGAACTCCTTATATTCGATCTCGCCGCGCGCCATCATCTCGCGGGCCTTCCATACAATGGTGCCGGAGCCGGTGCGCTCACCCTTGAACCAGCCGTTGAGCATGGGGCCGCCCGACAGCACGATGGCCGGCAGGTCGACGGTTGCGGCGGCCATGATCTGGCTCGGCGTGGTCTTGTCGCAGCCGGTGGTCAGCACGACGCCATCGAGGGGATAGCCGTAGAGCACCTCGACTAGGCCGAGGTAGGCCAGATTACGGTCGAGACCGGCGGTCGGACGCTTGCAGGTCTCCTGGATCGGGTGCAGCGGGAACTCGAAGGCGATGCCGCCGGCTTCACGGATGCCCTCGCGGACGCGCTCGGCCAGGAAGATGTGATGGCGATTGCAGGGCGAGAGGTCGGAACCGGACTGGGCGATGCCGATGATCGGCTTGCCGGATTGCAATTCCTCGAGCGTCAACCCGAAATTCATAGTCCGCTCAAGGTAGAGCGCGGTCATGTCGGCGTTGGCGGGATTGTCGAACCAGGCCCGCGAGCGCAGCTCCGACGGCTTGACGCGCTTGCGCGTGCCATTGGCTTTGGCGCCGCCCTTAGCTGCTGCGGCTGGCTTCTTCGGCTCTTTCATCGGTGACCTCGGCGGTGATGGTTCAGCGTTTTGACCTTGGCTTAAGGTAGGCTGGAGGAATGGCCTGCGCAATGTGGTCTCCTCAGACACCCGGGGGATTCGACCGCGCCCAATCCTTCGCCCATTAACCTTCGGTACATGCTCGCTTTATGCTTGGCGTCGGGGGATTTCTGGTCCGTCTTCATTGCCAAATCAATGATCTGCGGGCACAATGGTGTTTCCGGTCGATGGCCCTCTGGATGTCAGCGACCCTGGTGTTTCCCGGTCTGGCGACTTATCAGCAGACCGAGCGCGATGCGAGAGATGCGGGCCTGCCCGTCGGGGCGGCTGCAGCTGGTTGATCCAAAACACAGTCAAGCCAGCATCACTCTCTGCATAAATCCACGGAACTCCCAATCGGTCCGCCAAGCGTCTTGGCGCGTTTGATTGATATTCGCGCAGAAATGCGCGGCTACACGGATTTGTGCACCGGTCATGCCGGCTCGACTTCAATGCCACGTCGAAAGATCGTGGGCGGGAGTTTTCATGAGCCAGGACACCATCGCGGCCCAGCAAGAGCATGACGGGCGCATCAATCGTCGCGTCAACGTGATCGCATTCCTCGGACTAGCTTATCTGGCGACGATTTTGATCCTGCTGCACAGCTTCCTCAAAATCGGCTAGCGCAAGGCGCTGTTGCTTGCCCTCACGGCGCGCACCGCGCGGCCGAGGGGACGCGTTGCGCTTTCGGATGCCCACAGCGCATCCGGCGCAAAGGGGGGCGCGGCAATGCGGCGGGCCGCGGTCGCGGCCTTTGCACGCGTGCGCCGTGAAACCTGCACTTACTCTTGCCCTGCAAGAGGCGATGGCCGAACCGGCGCAAATCGGTTATCGGCTTGCCGTGGCCTTTGTGCCTCGCGCCATGCCAGAGCGCGGGTCGTGGTGAGGGAATGACATGCTGGATCAAATCAGTCGTCGCCAGCTTGCCGCCGCATTTGGGTTGCTGGCTGTGGCGGCGATCATCCTGCTGGCCATGGGACGGGTTGCGATCTGCACCTGCGGCACGATCAAGCTGTGGCACGGCGTGGTGGTCAGCTCCGAGAACTCGCAGCATCTGACCGACTGGTACACGTTCACCCACGTGCTGCATGGCTTCATTTTCTATCTGGCCACATGGGCCTTTGCCCGCAGACTGGCGGTGGGCTGGCGCCTCGGAATTGCGACGGCCGTCGAGGCGGTCTGGGAGATCTTCGAGAACACACCCTTCATCATCGAGCGCTATCGGGCAGCCACCATTTCACTGGACTACTTCGGCGACAGTGTCCTGAATTCGACGGGTGACATACTGGCCATGATGCTGGGCTTCTGGCTCGCCATGCGCCTGCCGGTCGTCGTTACGGTCGGTCTGTTCGTGCTCGTCGAACTGGCGCTCGCCTGGGCCATCCGAGACAATCTCACGCTCAACATCATCATGCTGATCTGGCCGGTTGCTGCGATCCGGCAATGGCAGGGCGGTTGATGCGCCCGACACCGGCAGGTGGCGCCAATGCGATCGCATAACCCTGCGGCGCTTGACGGCGATGCATGCGCCTG
The DNA here is from genome assembly GCA_963761475.1 of uncultured Alphaproteobacteria bacterium. GTDB lineage: Bacteria > Pseudomonadota > Alphaproteobacteria > Rhizobiales > Hyphomicrobiaceae. The sequence goes on along the minus strand of CAVXGT010000032.1, from coordinate 112,514 downwards.
ACCTCATAGTGGCTGCGTTGCGAAGATCGCTGGCGACCTCAACCTCATATTCGGGATCAGATCGCCACTCGTCATCCGTCACTTTTCTACGGAGGCCGCCGTGCTAACGGTTACGCGCGACAAGATCCTGCCCACGACCATCACCGGCTCGTATCCGAGGCCGCATTGGTTCGACCGCAGCTTGGCGGGCCGCTCCTTCAAGTCCGCGCTCGGGGATTCGCTCTTTCGCGAGCAGTACCTCGATGCCGTCGCCAGCATCATCGCCGAGCAGGAGGCCGCGGGCCTCGACATCGTCACGGATGGCGACAGCCGCTTCGACCTGACGGTGGGGGGCAAATCCTGGTTCTTCTATCCAATCGAGCGGCTCGGCGGCGTCTGCGGCCATCGCGACACCTCACGCGGGTGGATGTCGCGGCATGGCTTGCGGCCGGGCAAGATCCTCTGGGAGGTGCAGGAGGCCTATCAACCTGGTGTCGTGCGCGAGAAGCTGACGCGCGGGCCACTGGAATATGCCGCCTTGTGGCAGGTGGCCCAGCGCATGACGGACCGGCCGGTCAAGTTCGGCACGATCTGCGCGCCGGCGATCGCATCGATGCTCTGGAACGAGTACTACGAGGACGACAAGACCATGATCCTCGAACTTTGCGACATCATGAACGAGGAGTTGCGCGAAGTCGCCCAGGCCGGTTGCCCGCTGATCCAGGTCGAGGAACCGCCGCATCATATGCGGGCGCAGCAGCCCGACTGCACCGACAAAGACCTGCAATTCCTGACGGAGGCTTTCAACCGGCAACTCACGGGTGTCGACGCCGAGATCTGGGTGCACACGTGCTGGGGCAATCCCAACCAGCAGCGCGTACACTGGAAGGTGCCGAGCTATGAGCGCGCGCTCGAGCACTTGCTGCAGCTCAACTGCGATGTTCTGACGATCGAATGCGCCAGCTCGGATGGCCAGGACCTGCCGCTCTTCAAGCACATCAAGACCGACAAGAAGATCGCGATCGGCGTGGTCAATCACTGCGATACGGTGGTGGAGCCTGCCGAGCATGTCGCCGCGCTGATCCGCAAGGCGCTGGAATTCATCCCGAAAGAGCAGCTCGTCATCAGCACCGATTGCGGTTTCGGGCGCGAGGGGCTGTCACGGCGCATTGCCTTCTACAAGTGCGTCGCGCTGGTGGAGGGCACCAACATCGTGAGGCGCGAGCTCGGGCTTCCGGAGGCCCGCGTACGACAGTCAGATCCGATGCTGTGGTTTGCCGGACGCGAGGCCAAGAGCTGACGGCAAGCGCATGATCCACGGCAGATATCGATAGCGATCAAGGGAGGGCGCGAAAGATCGCCCAAATGTGGCATTGCGCGTGAATTTCGTTGGGATGCAGCCGCGCAAGATCCCGTTGGATCTCGGCCGCTCGGTCTCGTGTGGCGATGAGGCCTACAGGCGAAAGCTCATCGTTGCCAAAAACGTCGGGAAAGCCGCCGCAATTTGTCAGCGCGCTGACGCCGCCACCGCCTTCAACCAGATCATAGCCCAGGAACTCGAACGACACAGAGGCCGTCGGCGCGATGGGATGGACAGGTGGGTTTCGCAACACGCACAGGATATTCTTTTGCGCGATACCGGACGTCTGCTTTAGAAGAAACTCCAAATTCGTAAAGTAGTCCAAGGCGAAATCTTCGTTCACAATGTGAGGCCAGTATTCGTCCCTGGTTTCCGGGAGCAGCGTTCGGCACAGCATAGCATCGAGCGAAACAAGTTCCTTCAGTTGCGTCAGGCCCGACCATTGCACGTACCCTGCCCAGCCATCATGCCACGGGCCAAAAGGTTCCGTGGCGATAAATGCCGGGATTTGTGCGTCGAACCAGGACGCCGATTTTCCCCTGTCGTCGCTCACGCCGCCGCCACTTCGACGCCGACGTCGTTGTAGCAGGCGCCCTTGGCGAGGTCGGCGCGTTTCTCCGCCGAGACCAGCGCGCTGATGGTCTGGCCGTTGGAGCTGGTGGCGATCCAGGCGCCCTTCTCGGATGACACGACGCCGGGGGGTACCGCGTCGGTCACCTGAAGCGCCAGGACCACCTCGCCCAGATCATTGCGAACGCGGACATCGCAACCGGTCTGCAAACCACGTGCTGCGGCATCGGCCGGATGCATCAACAGCGGCGGCGCCTCGCCGGCCTTGCCACCCTCGCCGAATAGCGTCGAGGAGACGCGCGCATCGGAGGCCGGCGAAATCAGCATCAGCGGGTACTTGTCGTCGCGCGGGCGGAAGGCGGGCATGCGGGCGCCTGGTCCCCAACGCTCCGCCAGCAGATCCGACACCAACTCGACCTTGCCGCTCGGTGTCGCCGGGCGGTGCGTGACGAACAGGGCGAGCGCCTCGCCATCCGGTGCTGACATGCGCAGAGGCTGCTTCAGCGGAATTTCACTCGGCCTCCGGCCCTTGAGCGCGGGATGGCCAGCGTCGACTGCGTCGTCCATCAACTCGCTGTCGGTTGCCTTGAAACAGGCCTCGTCAAAGCCGAAACGTTGAGCAAGCCGCCTGAAGATCTCGGTGTTAGGGAGCGCCTCGCCGACGGGCGGGATCACCGCTTCGGCGCGCTGCAGCCAATGATGACCGTAGGCGCCATAGAGATCGGACTGCTCGAAGTGGGTGGCTGCCGGCAGCACGACATCGCACAGCGCCATGCTCTCGGTCATGGCGAGCTCGATTCCGACCAGGAAGACATCGTCCCTCATCAGACCTCGGCGCATGCGGTTCTGGTCGGCATGAACGACGAGGGGGTTGTGGTTGTAGATGAATAGGGCGCGCAACGGCGGGGCGACGTCGTCGTCGGCCAGATGGCGGCCGATATCCATGATGTCGAGCGTGCGTGTCGGGCCCGGCAGGAGGTCGGGGCGTACCAGCCTCGCCGGCGTCTTGGGGAAGGCGTGGCCGGCGCCGAGCACCAATCCGCTTTGCCGGTCGAACTTGCCGAGCAGGGCGGGCAACGCGATCGCCGCGCGAATGCCGCTGCCGCCGTTGCGCCCGCGCTCGAGGCCATTACCCAGCGTGACGACGAGCGGATTGGCATCCGCCATCCATTCGGCCATGGTCGCGATATCTGCCGCGGCAATGCCGCAAGTCTCGGCCGCCAGCGCCAGCGTCCAGGGGCGCGCCGCGTTCATGAACTCATCGTAGCCAAGCACGTTTGCGGTGATGAAAGCCTTGTCATGTGCGCCCTTGCGTTCAAGCTCGGCTGCCAGCGCAAAGCCCAAGACGACGTCAGTGCCGGGACGTAGCGCCAGATGCAGGTCGGCCTGCTCGGCGATCTTGGTGCGCAGGGGATCGACGACGATGAGCTTGCCGCCATTGCGCTTCGATTTGCGGATGTTGCGCACCAAATGCAGGTTGGCGACGGTGGCGTTATTGCCCCAGACGACGTTGAGCTTGGCGTCGGTTGCTGCCTCCGGGCCGATGCCGGCCGCGTTGCCGTAGGTTCCGGCCCAGGCCTCGGTGCGCACGGCGCCACACATTGAGCGGCGATAGAGCTGAGTGGCGCCGAGCTTGTGGAAGAAGCGGAGCGACATGCTCTCCATCGCGAGCATGCCGTGGGGGCCCGCGTAATTGAGCGGCATGACGGCCTCACGACCATGGCTCGCGATGACGTCGGTTACGCGGGCATGAATGAGATCGAGCGCCTGCGTCCCACGAGATCGCCTCGAACTGGCCGGATCCTTTCGGGCCGACGCGGCGGAGGGGATGAGTGAGGCGAGCTGGTCCGTGGACGAAATCGACCGTGTGATGCGCTACCTTGTTGCAGATCACGCCATCCGTCAGCGGCAAGGCATCGGAGCCGCGCACCTTGGCGATCCTGCCGTTGTCGACCGTGACGGTCAGGCTGCAGGTATCGGGACAATCGAGCGTGCACACGCTCGGACGCTCTTCGAGGGACATGACCGTCTCCTTGGCACGGGCCGGGGCCTGATGAGTGGGCATCATACAGGCGGCGCGAAGCATTGCCCAGTTCGGCAGTTTCCGCTTTGCTTGCTGCGACGCCTGGAAGCTCGGGAGGGGCGGCGGCGTGGACCGCCGGCCTGCCGGAGCTGTCATTCCCGGCGATGCGTGGCAACTGGCAAGGAGACGGGACATGGCTTTCGAACTGCATCCGGAGATGGCGCCCTTGATCGCGGCCCGGGCGAAGCTGCCGCCCGCAAAGGATCTCGCCGAAGAGCGCCGCAACTGGTCAGCCTATGCCAAGGCCAATGCCGAGCCACCGCCTGCCGACATGGCCATCGAAGACCGAACGGTTCGCGCGCGCGACGGTCATGGCATCCCCATCCGCGTCTATACGCCGGCGGTGGCCGGCGATAAGGCGGCAATCGTCTATTTTCACGGCGGCGGATTCGTCAAAGGCGATTGCGAGAGCAGCGACACCAACGGCTGGGGCCTGGCCGACGAAACCGGGGCCGTAGTTGTCAGCGTCGACTACCGGCTGGCGCCCGAGCACAAGTATCCGACGGCGCTGCACGACTGCCTCGACGTTCTCAACGACGTGCATGCCAATGCCGGAGCCTACGGCGTCGACGCCTCTCGACTTGCCGTGGTGGGCGACAGCGCCGGGGGCAACCTGGCTGCGGCGGCGGCGTTGTGGGCACGCGACAGCAGCGGGCCGCGCCTGCGTTGCCAGGGACTGATCTATCCCTGTCTCACGGACCGCCTCGACTACGACGGATACCAGCGCAACGGCGAGGCGCCAGGGCTGACGACTTCGAACATGCGGAGCTACTGGAAGGCCTACCTTGGCGAGGACATGGCTGGGCGATCAGACGATCCGCTGGCGACGCCGCTGGTGGCGCGCGATTTCGCCGGCCTGCCGCCCGCCTACATTCTGGTGGCCGAGTACGATCCGCTGATCGACGACGGCGTGACCTATGCCGCCAAGCTGATCGCGGCCGGTGTCGAGACCGGGTTCTATCGCGCCCACAACATGATCCATGGCTTCGTCCGCCGCCGCGTCGCCGGACCGGACAGCGGCAAGGCGTTCCGGGCCATGACTCAATTCATCAAGGCCAAACTCGACGCGTAGCCGCCCGGCGCGGGACCGACGCCCGGCAGGCCTGCTAGGGCGCGATCCTGGCAGGCCGTGCATCGGGGCGAAGATTATTCCGCCGCCTGTTTCGCCGTGGCCGGGCGGGCGCCGCGCACGAGGCGGCCTGGCAACTTGCCCGTGGCCTTGCCCTCACGATTGACGATCTCACCCGAGAGAACCGTCGCCTCGTAGCCGTCGATGTGTTGGATGAGGCGGCGGCCGCCGCTCGGCAGATCGTAGACGACCTCGGGCGCGTGCAGCTTCAGGCGGCCATAGTCGATGACGTTGATGTCCGCCTTGGCGCCTTTGCGTATGACGCCGCGATCGCCCAAACCGATGGCGTTGGCGTTGTCGCTGGTGAGCCGTTTGATGGCCCAGGCCAGCGGCAGCTTCGGCCCGCGCGTGCGATCGCGGGTCCAATGCGTCAGCATGTACGTGATGGCGCTGGCGTCCGAGAGAATGCCGACGTGGGCGCCACCGTCGCCGAGGCCGATCAGCGAGCTGTCGTGGCACATCATGTCGTGCACGGTATCCAGCGTGCCGTAGGTGTAGTTGGAGAGCGGGCGATAGAGGATCGCCTTGCCACCCTTCTCGAGCAGCATGTCGTAGGCCACCTCGGCCGGCTCGCGTCCCTCGCGGGCGGCTTGCGCTGCGACAGAATTCTCGGCCTTGGGCTCGTAGTCGGGCGGGTCACCGAGCGGGAAGATGCGATCCCAGCGGGTGAGGCGACGCATCAGCGTGGCGTCCTCGATCGCCTCGGAAATCAGGCGCGCGCGGAAGTCCGGCTGCACGAGACGCTGCATCCTGGCGGCAAAGGGAAGATCCTCGATCTCATTCCAGCTCGGGCGACCGATGAATGGGTTCTGCGATATCTCGAAGCCCAGCATGATACCCGTGGGGCGGGTGAGGACCTGGCCCAACATGCGATGGCCGGCCCGATTGGCCGCCGAGATCTGGCCCATCAGGTGGCGCCACTCCTCAGGCCGGTTGTCGCGCTGGAGAATGGTGATGGACATCGGCCGGCCGGATCGCTCGACCAGGCGGCGCAGCAGAGCCATCTCCTCGTCGGGCTCGTCGAAGTCCGAGATCACCTGCAGCCACCCCGTCCCGAGCCTGCCGAGCGCCACGGCAATCTCGGTGAGCTCGGCCTCGTCTGCTTTCAACGTCGGAATCGGGATACCGGCCTTGGTCTTGTGATTGAGTGTGCGCGAGGTGGAAAAGCCCAGCGCGCCGGCCTTCACGCCAGCGGCGGCGAGGGTCGCCATGCGGGCCCGATCCTCGGCTGTCGCCGGCTCGCGGTTGGCGCCTCGTTCGCCCATGACAAAGACGCGCAAGGCGGCGTGCGGCACCTGGGTGACGACGTCGAGGTCGAAGGGGCGGGCGTCGAGCGCGCCCAGGTAGTCCTCGAAAGACTGCCAGTTCCAGGGCAGGCCTTCGGTCAGCACGACCTCGGGAATGTCCTCGACGCCTTCCATCAGCTTGACCAGCATGTCGCGCTGGTGTGGCTCGCAGGGCGCGAAGCCGACACCGCAGTTGCCGATCACCGCGGTCGTGACCCCGTTCCACGACGACGGCGTGATCTGGCTCGACCATGTGACTTGCGCATCGTAGTGGGTGTGCAGATCGACGAAACCGGGGGTGACGATGCGGCCCTTGGCGTCGATTTCCTCGGCACCTTTGCCTGCGACCTTGCCCACCTCGGTGATGCGGCCATTGTCGATCGCGACGTCTGCCTCGATGCCTTCTCGGCCTGTGCCGTCGATTACCGTGCCGCCGCGAATGACGAGAGAATGCTGGTCTGCCATGACATCAGTCCTCCACAGTTGCCGAAAGCCGCTCGACGGCCTCGGCGAAATCACGTTTGAACTCGTAGACGACGTCGCGGGCCCTGAGCTCATGGCTCATCAGGCCGACGGCCTGGCCCACGTAATAGGTGGCGAGCTCCTTGGCGCCGGCGTGGCCGGATTCCGCGAGCTTGTCGACCTTGGCCAGCGCCGGCCGGCTGATCAGGCCCTGCAACGGCATTTCCAGGGGCTCGGGCATGCCGGGCGCCGACCAGGCCTCGGTCCAGGGCGACTTGAGCTGGCGCGTTGGCTTGCCGGTACGGCTGCGTGATCGCACGGTGTCGCGCGAGGTCGCGGCCAGCATCTTGGCCTTGACGGTTGGAATGGTCTCGGCCTCTGCAGTGGTGAGCCAGACCGAGCCTGTCCACGCGCCCGCTGCCCCCATCGCCATCACGGCGGCCATCTGGCGGCCCGTGGCTATGCCGCCTGCCGCCAGCACCTGCACGTCAGGGTGATCCTTGATGGCGTCGAGCACTTCGGGCACCACGACCATGGTCGAGATCTCTCCACAGTGCCCGCCGGCCTCGGTGCCGGAGACGACGAGTATTTCCACGCCTGCCTCGATGTTCTTGAGCGCGTGCTGGCGGGCGCCAGTCAGCGCACCGATGGCAATGCCCTGAGCCCGGCACCGCTCCACCACCGATTTTGGCGGCGGGCCCAAGGCATTCACAAACAGCTTGATCGGATGCGCGAACGCAACGTCGAGCAGCTTCTGGGCGCCGTCCTCGCGCATGTTGGCGGAGTAGTCATGGGCCCAGTTCGAGGTCCAAAGATCAGACGAGTCGATGCCGTGCTTCTCGAGCAGGCTCGCCACATGCTGGCGGTGGCTCGGGGGGACGCGCGCCGCGAGATCCTCGGCGGTGAGGTCGCCAGCCTTGCCCTCCATGCGCGAGGGGATCAGAAGATCGACGCCGTAGGGTCCCTTGATGCGGGCATCGATCCAGGCGAGATCGATCTCGAGCGTTTCCGGCGTGTGGGCGACTGCTCCGAGCACGCCGAAGCCGCCGGCGTTGGTCACCTCGACGACGACGTCGCGACAATGGGTGAAGGCGAAGAGGGGGAACTCTATTCCGAACCGCTTGCAGAGCGCCGAGTTCATGATTTGCCGCCTCCATTGGATTGATCGCTGCTGCGATCTTGGAGCGGAAATGCGGGCGCGGCAACGGCCGAGCCCGCAGAGGCCATCACCGGGCAGTCAGCTTGGCCGGCAGCCAGGTGACGAGATCGGGATAAATAATGATCAACGTCACCACGATGACCTGGATGCCGATGAACGGCCAGATGCCCGTATACATCTGATTGAGTGTGATTTCCGGTGGCGCGATGCCTCTCAAGTAGAAGATCGACGGCGCCATCGGCGGGGTCAGGTAGGCCGTCTGCAACATGACGAGGAAGACGACGCAGAACCAGACCTTGTCGAAGCCCGCGGCGACGACCAGGGGCGTGGCGATCGGCACCACCATCAGGATGATGACCAGCGGGTCGAGCATGAAGCCCGCCAGGAAGACAATGAACATGACGATCGCGAACAGCCCCCATCGACCGAGATTTACGGCCTCGATCACCTCGGTCAGCGCCTGCAGTCCACCCGAGCCGACAAATACCGCCGCAAAGATCGAGCCGCAGGTCACGATGAACAGGATCATGGCGGTGATGCGGACCGTGCGCATGGTGGAGCTCACGATGACCGGCCACGACAGGCGGCCATAGCTTGCCGCCAGCAACACGGTGCCGAGTGCGCCGGTGGCCGAGGCCTCTGTCGGCGTCGCAATGCCAGCCATCATCGAACCCAACACGCAGATGATGACGATAATAGGTGGCACCAGCACTTTCATGGTCACGGCGATCCGCTCGCCAAGGGGCGGGGCGGGCTCGGTCTCCGCGATGCGCGGGCCGTCTTCGGGGCGAATGACGCAGCGAAAGAAGATGTAGACGATGTAGCCCGTTGCCAGAAGCAATCCGGGGATGATCATGCCGATCAGGATGGAGCCCACCGAGGCGTCCGCGACGGGGCCGATGACGACGGCGAGCACCGATGGGGGGATGATGGTGCCGAGCGAGCCGCCGGCGCAGATGGTGCCGCAGATGAGCGACTTCGAATAATTGTGGCGCATCATAGCGGGGATCGCCAGCAGACCGACCACCGTCTCGGTGGCGCCGACGATGCCGCTGGTGGCGGCGAAGATCACGCACATAATCACCGTGCCGATGGCGAGACCGCCGGGAATGCGCCGGGTCCACATGTGGATGGCGTCAAACAGGCGGGAGGCGATGCCGGATGCCTCGAACATGGCCCCCATGAAGATAAAGAGGGGCACCGCCGCCAGCACTGTCGAGGTGGCGACCTCCTCGACCTTGAGCACTGCCTGATGCAACGTGCCAATCGGACCGAATGTCCACCAGCCAAAGGCCACCGCGAGAACCAGCATCACGAACGAGACGGGGAAACCCGTCAGGATGCCGGCGATCAGGGAGGGGAACATCCACAGCGAGGACATGAAGTCTCCTGACAGTCGGGTAAAGGGCCTGGTGACATTTGCACCGGGAAGGTTGGACCGGGATGGGGCGAAGGGCAGACTTCAGACGCTCGTGTGGCTGTTGTCACCGTCGCCGCCGATTGGATTGCCGCTGACGGCATAGAAGCGCTTGATGACCTCAGCCAGGAGCTGGACCGTCAGCGCCAGGAAGCCCAGAAACAGCATGAAACGGAACGGCCAGAGCACCGGATTCCAAGCCGATGTGCCTGATCGCTCATTGGTGAGGTAGGCTTCGTGAAAGTAGTTGAACAGGCCGTAGGTGATCCACGCCGAGGCGGGGAGCATGAAAAGTGCAAAGCCGATGAGATCAACCCAGTTGAGGCGGGCCTTGGTCGATGGCGTAAAGAGCAGGTCGACACGGACGTGGCTGTCGAGCGAGAGGGCGTAGCCGACCGACATGATGAACGCAGCGCCCATCAGGAAGGTGTTGACGTCGTAGCCCCAGAGCGTTGGTGCGCCGAACACGTAGCGCGCCACGACGTCGTAGAGCATGAGCACGATGAGCGCCGCCACCAGAAGCGCAGCGATCACACCACACAATCTGCTGAATGCGTCGATGGCGCGGACGAATGCTTTCATGAGTGTGATCTCATTTGTCGTGAGCACAATGGGCGCGACCTCATCGGGCGCGATTTGGGCACCCCGGGACCAAGCCCAGGGTGCCGCGCAACTTGTCGACGCAATGATTGGCCGGACGGCCAGATTACCTCAGTTCCATCCGGTAGGCCTTGGCGCCGTCCCAACGCTCAACGAACGCGCGCTTGTGCTCGAGCGCCTTCTTGAACCAGGGACCGGCGTTATCGATGTACTTGTCTTCCCACTCCTTGGTGGCCTTCTTCCAAGCCTCGAGGTAGCTGTCGTCGACGCGAATGATCTGCACGCCGTCCTTCTTGTATTTGCCGAGCGCTTCGGAATCGTCCCAGTTGACCTTCATCCAGCTATTCAGCGTGATCGTGCGGGCGGCCGTGCGGATCAGGTACTGCGTCTGCGGATCGAACTTGTCCCACAGCCCCTTGTCGAACGTGCACTCCTGAGAGGCCGCCGGCTGGTGGACACCCGGCAGGATGATGTACTTGGCGATCTTGTGGAAGCCGAGGGGATAGTTGATCGAGGGCGTCGCCCATTCGATCGCGTCCACCACGCCACGCTCCAGGGCCTGATAAACTTCGCCGCCCGCCAGAATCACGGTCGAGGCGCCAAGCGCGGAGGCGATCTCGGCGGAAGCGCCGGCGGTGCGCCATTTCAGGCCCTTGAGATCGGCAATGGTGCGCACAGGCTTGTTGGTGTGCATGTGCATTTCATCGGAATGCGAACCGCACGGCATGACAACGACGCCGAATTTCTCCAAGCGCCACTGCGCCCAAAGGTCCGCGGCGCCACCGTCGTAGAGCCAGTGCAGGTAGGCTTCGATACCCGGGGAACCTGCGTAGCCGCCGAAGATGACGGATGCCTTGTCGAGGCCCCAGTCATAGCCCGGCCAATGATGGCCTGCCGGCGCGATCTTCTTCTGCACGGTCTCGGTGACCTTCAGGGGCGAACCGATGGTGCCGGCCGGGAACACCTGGAACTTGACCTTGCCCTGGGTCAGCTTCTCGACCTCTTTGGCAAAGCCCTTGGCGAACAACTCAAGATGGACGCCGCCCGACCAGCTGGTGGCCATGCGGATATTCTGCTGGGCCATCGAGGGCGTGACAACCATTCCGACAGCAATGGCTACGGCCACGGCTGCACCTGTACGCTTCAACGATTTCATTGTCGTTTCCTCCCGCGTCGCTCGTGCCTGCAGCGGTTGAAGTGAAGCCAGGCCCTTCGTTTCTCGGCAACGCTGCCGTGAACTATTCCATTGGGCTCTTGGGGGTGTCAACGTCCGGACAATTGCGCTCACCGCCCAAATGGCCGAAAAGAGGGGGCGAGCCCGGATGGGCTTTAATGGCGCCCGGTGGTGATCAGGCGGAAGCCCCTCACCCAACGGCCACTGAGGGACTGGAACGCATGAACCGTGCGGAGCGCGTGACGGCTGCAATTCTCGTGATCGGCGACGAGATCCTGTCGGGCCGAACCAAGGACAAGAATATCGGCTATATCGCCGATCACTTGACTGCCATTGGCATCGACCTCAGGGAGGTCAGGGTGGTGTCGGACCTGGAAGGCGAGATCGTCGATGCGGTCAATGCACTGCGCTCACGCTACACCTATGTCTTCACGACAGGCGGTATCGGGCCGACGCACGACGACATTACGGCTGATTCGATCGCCAAGGCGTTCGGCGTCGGCATCGGTCATCATCCCGAGATCAAGAAACTGCTGATCGAGAATTTCCAGCGCCGGGGCATCGAGGCCACGGAAGCCCGCTTGCGAATGGCGCGCATTCCCGACGGTGCCGAGATCGTGGAAAACCGCATCTCGATCGCGCCCGGCTTCAAGCTCGAAAACGTCGTCGTCATGGCCGGCATACCCTCGGTCATGCACGTCATGCTCGACAGCGTCACGCCAAGGCTCAAGACGGGCAAGAAAATGCTGTCGGTGGAGATCGAGTTGCTGCGCGGGGAGGGCGAGATCGCGGAGCTGCTGGGCGAGACGCAAAAGGAATTCGCCGATGTCTCGATGGGCAGCTACCCGTTCAACCGGGAAGCTCGTGTGTTCGGCACCGTACTGGTGCTGCGCTCGACCGAACCGGAGCGCCTGCAGGCTGCCGAAGCCAGCCTCAAGGCACGGCTGACCGCCAAGGGCGTGCCGTTCTAGCCCGTGCCCGATCGCAACATACTGCTACCCGTCAGATCATCATTACCTGCAAGGATACCGGCATGACTCAACCTCTCCTGTTCACGCCCATCGAGCTGCGTTCTGTCACGCTCAAGAACCGCATTGTGGTCGCCCCCATGCACCAGTACGCGGCCGACAAGGGTTTCGTGACGGACTGGCACCTGATGAATGCGGGCAAGTATGCTGCGGGCGGCGCGGGCTTCGTCATGGTGGAGTCGACCAAGGTCGCGCGCAGCGGCTGCGGCACCGTGGGCGACACCGCGCTGTGGGACGACAAATACATCCCCGGCATGACACGGGTCTCGGACTTCATCCGCGCCAATGGCGCGGTGCCGGGCATCCAGCTCGGCCATTCCGGTCGCAAGGCGCGCCTCACCCGTCCCTGGGAAGGCGGCAAGCCGCTGACCGGCAGCGAGCCCGAAATCTACGAGTGGGACGACTGGGAGCTGATCGCCCCCTCGGCCATTCCTTCGTCCGATAGCTCGCCGACGCCGCGCGCGCTCAGCCACAACGAGGTCGCCGACATGGTCGGCAAGTGGGCCGCCGCCGCCGAGCGCGCCGACAAGTGTGGCTTCGACATCCTCGAGATCCACGCCGCCCACGGCTACCTGCTGCACCAGTTCCTGTCGCCCGCCTCGAACCAGCGCAGCGACGAATACGGCGGCTCCGAAAAGAACCGCATGCGCTTCCCGATCGAGGTTGCCGAAGCCGTGCGCGCGGTCTGGCCCGACGACAAGCCGCTATTCATGCGGCTCTCCTGCGAGGACGATGCCGGCTGGGACCTCGACCAGAGCGTCAGGCTGTCGGCCGAGTTGAAAAAAGTGGGTGTCGATGTCATCGACTGCTCGTCGGGCGGCACGCTTGGCCGTCTGTCGCCGATGGATTCAGCCCGCGCCAAGACCTACGGCTATCAGGTCCCTTATGCCGAGCGCATCCGCAAGGAGGCCGGCGTCAAGACCATGGCCGTTGGCCACATCGTGCACGCCGACCAGGCCGAGGCCATCCTGCAGTCGGGCCGCGCCGACCTGATCGCGATCGCGCGGGAGATCATGTACAATCCGCACTGGCCGATGGATGCCGCGCAAAAGCTCGGCGCCGACCCCGACTTCCAGATGGTGCCGCCGCCGCTGCGCTATTGGTTGAACAAGCGCGCCAAATCCGGCTTCGAGGGACGCCCCTCCACCTACGGCACCGGCATAGGCGACAAGAGCGCGTAGGGATTCGACGAAATCGGCGGGCCGCGTTCGCGGCCATCGCCATGCGTGCGAGTCAGCGCACGCCGGGGCTATTTGACCCGGGGCACCAATAGAAAAGGAGCGCGGACCGGTTTGCCGGGCCACGCTCCTTTATTATTTCCCCGCGCGAGATTTATTCGGCGGCTTCCGCCGTCACGGTATTGCCCGAAAGCGGATCGTCCTGGAAGCGCAGAGCGCCCTTGATGCGCGCGCCTTCCTCGGCCGAAAACGTCTTGTGGCAAATCTCGCTATCGACGTTGGCGGTTTTCTCGAGCCGCACCTTGTTGGCGTTGATGGTGCCCTTGGTCTGGCCCCGGACAACAACCTCGTCGGCGATGATGCCGCCTTCGACCAGGGCGTCGACGTCGACGATCAAAAGGTTGCACTTGATGTTGCCGTAGACCTTGCCCTTGACCAGGACGTCGCCTTCGCTCTCGAGATCGCCCTTCATCTTCAGCCACTCGTTGATGATCGAGTAGTTGGCTTCCTTGGCGCGCGTCGAAACCGAGATCGAAGACGCCGGCGTTACATTGGATGACGACGACAGGCCCGAATTCGTGCACGACACCGGCGTTGGTCGGAATTTCCGCTTTACGTGGTGAGAACATCATAACCCCCCTGCCCCTTCTTTTGCGCGAAGCGCCATTCGCGTGCGCCCTGCCCCGTGAGTGGCCTCGTCGCAACATCGCAATTGATTCGTTTTTCATATTAGTCCGCTGGCTATGGGAATTTGATAAAAACTGCTTAGCAGCAAACTACTGGCGCGCTGCGCGTATCCGCAAAAGCACACATAATGCAGACACAAAACTGTCTCCGTGAAGAGTTCGCGCGGAGAGGGCAATGTTGCATAGCCCCTGCACCCTGGGATTGTGCGATCAAGCCGGCGCTGCCCTCGGCGTTGGAACCGGCTCTGCCTGACGCTGCCTGCGACCCAAAAAACCTAACCGGGCGCCATGGGTTTGCATGAGCGCAGGAGACTGCGATACTCCCCCTCCACCACCAGATGACCGGATCAGGAGAGCCTGCATGAAGACGCGCGCGGCAATCGCTTTCGAGAAGGCCAAGCCCCTCGAGATCGTCGAGGTCGATCTGGCAGGCCCGAAGGCTGGCGAGGTGCTGGTCGAAGTGAAGGCCACCGGCATCTGTCATACCGACGAGTTCACGCTCTCCGGCGCCGATCCCGAGGGCATCTTCCCGGCCATTCTCGGACACGAGGGCGCGGGCGTGGTGGTCGACGTCGGGCCGGGCGTCACGACCGTCAAGAAGGGCGATCACGTCATCCCGCTCTATACGCCGGAATGCCGGACGTGCCCGTCGTGCCTGTCGCGCAAGACCAACCTGTGCACGGCGATCCGCTCGACGCAGGGCCAGGGCGTGATGCCGGACGGCTCGAGCCGTTTCACGCTCGATGGCAAACCGGTGTTCCACTACATGGGTTGTTCGACATTCTCGAACTTCACGGTGCTGCCGGAGATCGCGGTCGCGAAAGTCCGCGAGGACGCACCGTTCGACAAGATCTGTTACATCGGCTGCGGCGTGACGACGGGTGTCGGAGCGGTCATCAACACGGCGAAAGCCGGTCCCGGTTGCACGGCCGTCGTGTTCGGCCTCGGCGGCATCGGCCTCAACGTGATCCAGGGTCTGCGCCTCGTCGGGGCCGACATGATCATCGGCGTCGACCTCAACCCCGACAAGAAGGCGTGGGGCGAGAAGTTCGGCATGACCCATTTCGTCAACCCGAAGGAGGTGGGCAAGGATCTCGTCGGCCACCTCGTCAACATGACCAAGCGCGGCGCGGACCAGATCGGTGGCGCCGACTACACTTTCGACTGCACGGGCAATGTCGAGGTCATGCGTACAGCGCTCGAATGCAGCCATCGTGGCTGGGGCGAATCGATCATCATCGGCGTCGCCGGCGCGGGCCAGGAGATCAAGACGCGGCCCTTCCAACTGGTCACCGGGCGCACCTGGAAGGGTACGGCCTTCGGTGGCGCCAGAGGCCGCACGGACGTGCCGAAAATCGTCGACTGGTACATGGACGGCAAGATCCAGATCGACCCGATGATCACGCACACGCTGCCGCTTGCCGACATCAACAAGGGCTTCGACCTGATGCACGCGGGCGAGAGCATCCGCAGCGTCGTGGTGTTCTAAGCCGGCGGTTGACGGCCTTGGCGGACGCGCTGGGAGGCGCGTTTTGGCGCCGGGGATCGTGCCAAAGCCGTTGGAACTCGATTCGAAGGGGCCGGCGCCGGCGCGTCGGCCATTTT
Source organism: uncultured Alphaproteobacteria bacterium (assembly GCA_963761475.1). Taxonomy (GTDB): domain Bacteria; phylum Pseudomonadota; class Alphaproteobacteria; order Rhizobiales; family Hyphomicrobiaceae. Next base: position 96,798 of record CAVXGT010000032.1, on the reverse strand, counting down.
CACCGTGCCGCAGCGACGGGACTCGCCTTATTTTTAGGCTTATTCAACAACATAGAACAAAACCCCCGTCGGATTGTCGACACCATCGGAATTGCTGCGCAGAATTGATGCGGACGTGGTCCGAAACGCCAGGACTGACGAGGGACGACCAATCCGACCCTGATCAAGATCGCCGGCTGTGGACCATGCAAGGCTGAGCGGGGCGAGCCCCCGAGCCGGACGACGAGATATATTCGATGAGCAGCGGCCAGGGGCTGACCCCGCCCGCGGCACGAGGGAGCGAACGCATGAACGACATCGACCAAGCCAGTCTCAAGGCGCACGACAATGCGGTCATCCGCGACACCATTTCGGGCTGGCTTGCCGCCTTCGAAGCCGCACTCAAGACGGGTGACGCAAAAGCGGTTGCGGCGCTGTTCGTCGACGACAGTCATTGGCGCGACGTGGTGGCGTTCACCTGGGCCATCAAACCTCAAGTCGGGGCGGCTGCGATCGCCCGGCGCCTCGTCGAACGCCAGCCATCCGTCGGTGCCTCGCAGTTCGAGATCAACCCCAATCGCACGCCGCCGCACCGCGCCAAGCGGGTTGGCCGCGATTGCATCGAGGCGCTGTTCCGGTTCGAGACACGGATTGGCCGCGGCGAAGGCGTGGTGCGCCTCGTTGCTGCCGGCGACGGCTCGGGGATCATGGGCCACAAGGCCTGGGTGTTCTCGACTTCGCTCGAGGAGCTCAAGGGTTTCGAGGAAAAGATCGGCAAGAAACGCCCGTCAGGGGCCGCCTTCTCGCGGAACTTCGGCGGTGATAACTGGGAGGACGTGCGCGCCAAGGCCCAGAACTACGACAACCGGGATCCGGTCGTGCTGATCGTCGGCGGCGCGCAGGCGGGACTTTCCATGGCGGCGCGGCTCAACCAGGTCGGCGTCGACGCGCTGGTCGTGGAGAAGTGGCCGCGCATCGGTGACAGCTGGCGCAAGCGCTATCATTCGCTGGCATTGCACAATTCGATCCACGTCAACAACTTGCCCTACATGCCATTCCCGCCGACGTGGCCGAACTATATCCCGAAGGATATGCTGGGCATGTGGTTCGAGATCTATGCCCAGGCCATGGAGATCAACAACTGGACCTCGACCGAGTTCACCAAGGGCACGTGGGATGAAGAGGCCAAGCGCTGGAACGCTCATCTCAAGATGCCTGACGGATCGGAGCGCGTGCTGCGCCCGCGGCACATCGTGTTCGCCAACGGCGTTTCGACTTATCCGCTGGTGCCGAAACTGCCCGGACTCGACGATTTCAAGGGCGACGTCGTGCACTCCGAGGGCTTCGACAGCGGCGCGCCCTACAAGGGCAAGAAAGCGCTGATCATCGGAACGGGCTCGTCGGCCAACGACATCGCGCTCGACCTCTACCACTTCGGCTGCGAGACGACGATCGTGCAGCGCGGCTCGACGACGGTGGTTTCGATTGAGCCGTCGGCCAAGCTCAACTACGCGCTCTACGACGAAGGCATGCCAGTCGAGGATTGCGATCTCATCGCGTCGGCGGCAACACCACCGCTGATCATCGATGCCTATAAGCTCGCCGTGAAGCGCATGACCGACCTCGACAGGGACATGATCGAGGGCTTGAAGGGGATCGGCTTCAAGTACGACATCGGCGAGGACGACACCGGCCACCAGATGAAGTATCGCCGCCGCGGGGGTGGCTACAATCTCGACGCCGGCAGCTCCGAGCTCATGATCAAAGGCGAGATCGGGCTCCTGCACTACGAGACCATCGAGCGATTCTGCCCGGAGGGCGCGCTGTTGAAGGATGGCACGATCGTGCCCGCCGACCTGATCGTGCTCGGTACCGGCTACTATCCCCAGGGCGAGCTCGTGCGCCGAGCACTGGGTGACGCCACGGCCGAAAAGATCGGCCAGATCTGGGGCGAGAACGAAGACGGCGAGCTTGCCAACATGTTCCAGCCGACGCCCCAGCAAGGCGTCTGGTTCATCGCCGGCAGCCTGACGCAGGCGCGCATCTACTCGAAATACCTGGCTGTGCAGATCAAGGCGCAGGAGGAAGGCCTGGTCGACGCCAAGACGTCGGGCTGAGGGGGCCTCAAGGCCGCTTTACGAACGATCGAGCAACCTCAATCGCCGGGGGCTGCAGCAATGCGGCCCCTTGCTGCTCCGGTGCATCCTTCAGCGCCTTAGCCTGACGCCGACGCGGACCTCATCGACGCTGTAGTCGGCGCCGAGGCTGGTGGTGTCGAAGTCGATATGGGCATAGCGGGCGAACAGCGTGATTTCGCGGTTGAGGTAGTACTCTAGGCCTGCGCTGCTGGTCACGGTCTGCTCAACGAGTTCGACGCCGGTGTAGTCGGAGCGGGCATACTCGATACCGGCCGTGCCGATGAGATGACGCCTGAAGGCGTGGCGGACTTCGCCGCCGACGGTCCTGGTGATGGCGCCGCCGGAGCCTGCGACCGTGGACTCGCCGAGGTCCGAACGGGCGGTCAGGCGCAACGCCGTCAGACCCGAGATCCGCCAGGCGAGATTGGCGTCGACGATCACGCCCTTGAGAGTTGGCAAGCGCGCATCGTCAAACTCCTGGCGCGCCGAGCCTACCGACACCTCGCCGCGTAGGATCTGACTGGTGTTACCGAAGGCGACGCCTGCCCGGTAGCGCTCGCCGGACGAGTTGCGGCTCAAGCCGTCGCTCGAGGCCACCCGCTTGTAGTCGCGGTCATCGACGCCAATCTCGCCGAAGACTGAGAGGGTGGGCTTGAACTCCCATTGGGCCCGCAACGCGCTTTCGCGCTGGGTGTAGTCGCGATCGCCGCTGGCGGCGCCGGAGACCGGCTCGACGATGCGGTCGGCCACCGCGCCCCGCAACTGCAGCGAGAGCCGGTTGAAGCGATGGTTGAGCGTGAGGCCTGCCCGATCCGTGGTGATGTCCGGACGGCCCGCGCTGGTCGCCGTCGAGTTGACGGAGCCGCGCGCGTCCTGTGTCACGTCATGGCCGGCGAAGGCTTCGATGTTGGTGCGGCGGGTGATGTCCAGACGGCCGCGCATTTCGGCTGCCCAGGCGCGGTCGTCCTCTGAGGGGTAGGCGTTGTGGAACGACTGCCTGGCGCGCAGCGACGCCTCGAGCGCGTGCGTGCTCCAGTTCGACACCAGGCGTGCGCTCGGCAGCGTCTCGAGCGCCACATCGCCCTTCTGATCCGATTGCGTGCGGAACAGATTGCTGGTGGCGGCGACGCCGATCTGGGCTTCGGGGAACAGAAGGAACGAGCCGACCTTGATGCCGGTCGGGTCATAGGGCTCGAAACGGAAGAAGCGGGCCGGGCGGCGGTCGAGAAAGGGGTCGGGCTCGGGCGCCAGGTCGAGGGCTGCAGCGGCGGCCTCCTCGTCGGTGCGTGGCAAGCCGAAGGCCTGCGCTTCGCTATCCGGCCGAGTGTCGATGCTCGGATCGAGGCCGTCGACGGGGGCGGATTGCTCGGCATCGACGACGATACCGTCTTGCGCGGCCACCGGATCGGGCGGATCTGCGATGACTCCGTCGATGACGGTGGGGCGACCGAACAGTGGCGGCGCAGGCAGGTTCGGATCCGCAGTCCCCGGTTCGGCGTCGCGATCGTCCGGCTGACGCCTGACAGTGGTCTGGAAATCGCCAGTGCCATCGGCCGTGACCGCGGCCGTGCCCCATACCGCTGGACGGGTGTCAGCGGATTGCTGCGCCGATGCCTGGCCGGCGCCCGCTACTGCGAGCCAGATGGCAACAGCAAGCACACCGTGCAGGCGCCAAACGCTGTGAAGATCCAATTGCACTCTGGCGCCCTTGTCGCAACACGGGGTTCACGGGTGTTCTACAGTTGACACGCCTATGACGAGCTACGACGACGCGGCGCCTTTTCCAGGCCGTTTGAGGTCTCAGCCGGCCCCGCGCTGCGGCTTGGCAGGGACGGAGCCGATGCAACGGCCACCTTAGTGTGGCGCCAGTTAAGGGACCGTTTATGCGGGGGTCAAAACGAGCCGGCAGCGGCCAGTCAGCACTCAGCCCGCCGCGTCTTCGACGACGGTCGACTGCAGGGCGGCGCATAGGCCTTCGGCATCGCCACCCAGCACTGTGATGTCGGCTCGCGTGACGACGATACCGGACTGGATGGACAGGACGTCGGCCGTCGCACGCAGCAGCAGGCCACGGGCCGGCTGCAGCAGGTTGAGCTTGTATTCGAGCGTGCGCGCCCGTGTGCCGGCCGGCACCAATGTCTGCGCGGCCAGGCAGCCGGCGCTTTCGCCCAATGCGCCGACAACGGCGGCGTGGAAAACGCCGTCGCCTTCACCGATGCGATGGGCGTATGGCAGCTCGAGCACCACCCGGCCCGGCCGGACCTCGGTCAACCAGGCGCCGGCATGGGCTACAAAGCCGCCGCGCGCGAACAGGTCGCGGACCAAGCGCTCGAAATTGTCGTTGGCGGGCTTGAACGGGCCGACTTTGGCTTCGGCGCTCATGATCAATCATCCTTCAAAGTATCAATCATCTTTCAAAGTCGGGCGCCGGCGGCCACTCGGCTCAGGGCCGGCTGGCGAGGAAACCTGTCACAGCCTCCTTGTAGCTGCGATCGCCGACGGCCTTCATGTGGTCGCGGCCCTCGATGACGAAGGCCTTGGCGCCAGGGATGAGCCCGGCCAGCGCTTCGGCCGAGCCGCCGATCACGTCGTCGCTGCCGACCGCGACCAGCACCGGGCAGGCGATTCTGGCCACGGCCTCGGCCGTCAACGGGTCGCGCGAGGAGCGGATGCAGGCCGCCAGCGCCTTGAGATCGCTGCGTGTCTGCTCGGCAAAGGCGCGGAAGGTGCGGGCGGTAGCGTTCTTGACGTCGTCGATGCTTGGCGCTTCCAAGGCCGCCGCAATCGGCCCGGTGCCGGCCATCGGGCGCACCATATTGCCACCGAGCCCTGCGAAAATGGCGCTACGCACGCGGGTCGGGTGGGCGAGGGTCAGGAAGGCCGTGATGCGCGCGCCCATCGAGTAGCCCATGACATCGGCCCGCTCGATCGCGAGGTGATCGAGCAAGGCCCGGGCATCCTCCGCCATGCGCGGACCGCCATAGAGCGATGGGTCGTGCAGTTTCTCGGACTGGCCGTGGCCCCGGTGATCCATCGCGATGACGCGATATCCAGACCGCGTCAGATGGCGCACCCAACCCGTGTCGACCCAGTTGACCTGGACACTGGAGGCAAAGCCATGCAACAGCAACACTGGGTCGCCTTGGCCCTCGTCGAGGTAGGCGAGCGTGGTGGAGTTGGACTGGAATTGCTTCACGATCGCAGCATCTCCCTTCGGCCTTGCGCCAACGGCGCACGAATGCTGCGGCCAGGGTGGGGGACCGCAGCCGGTTGGTCAATTGGTCGCTGTCAATCGACCGGCGAGCCCGTTATGGTGCCGCCGACGCTATCGGAGACTGGAGACGAGATTATGGCCCAGAGCGCTGTCCCACACCTTGCCAACGACGATGGCGTCGAGCAGATCAAGGTGGGCGTCCGCGAGCTCAATTGCATGGGGGCCCGGCCGCCGTTCGATCACCCTCACGTCTACCTGGACATGGGTGGGGATACGCAGATCCTTTGCCCGTATTGCTCGACGCTCTATGTGCATGACGATAGCCTCGCCGCGGCCGAGACCGAGCCCAAAGGCTGCGTCGTCGCCGTGCAGGGAGATAGCGCGGCGCACTGACCGACCATCGCGGGGGCGAGCATGAGCCCAGCGGCCAATCGACCTGCCGGCGATAATCGCGTGCTGATCGCCGGTGGTGGCATCGGCGGGCTCGCAACGGCGTTGGCGCTGGCCCGACGTGGCATCGCTTCCCACATTCTCGAACGCCGCGAAAGCTGGTCGGACGCCGGCGCCGGCATTCAACTTTCACCCAATGCGGTCAAGGTATTGCGTGAGATCGGCGTGGCCGATGCGCTGGCCCCGCTGGCAGGCGTACCGCGCTGGCTCGCCGTTCGGCATGGCCGTGATGGCCGGGTCGTGCAGCGACTGCCGCTTGGCCAATGGATCGCCGAACGCCACGGCGCGCCCTACTGGCAGGCCCATCGCCGAGACCTGCAGGGGGTGCTTGTTGCCGAGGTGGAGCGGCAGGCTCTGGTCACGGTCAGTCTGGCACAGGGCGTCAACGGGTTTTCGGAGACATCGAGCGGCGTTGTGGTCACAACGGACGAGGGTGCGACGGTTTCGGGGATGGCGCTCATTGCGGCAGACGGGGTGTTTTCGCGGCTGCGCCAACGGCTGGCGCCGGACCTGCCGCCCCGCTACACGACGCGGACTGCCGCGCGCACCGTGATCGACGTTTCGCACCTGCCGGACATCTGCTGTCCGGCGGGCCACCCCGTCATCGATACCGGCGCCACCGGCGTATGGCTGGCGCCCAATGCTCACATGGTGCATTACCCCGTCCGCGGCGGCCGTGAGCTGGCCGTGGTGGTGGTGCGCACCGAGCCCCGGGCCCAACAAGGCTGGTCGATGCCCGTCGATAACGGGCGTCTGGAGGCGGATCTCGATTCAATGGCGCCGCTGCTGGCGCGGGCGCTGGGTGACGGCCACACATGGCGGCAGTGGTCACTCTACGAGGCGGGGCCTTTCCCGCGCTGGTCGCACGGCCGGGTGACGCTGCTCGGCGATGCCGCCCACCCGACGCTACCGTTCATGGCACAAGGCGGGGCCATGGCCCTCGAAGATGCCGTCGTGCTTGCCGAGGAGCTTGCGCGTGACGGCGCGCAGGGCAACGTTGCCGCGGCGCTTGCCGCCTACGAGGCGCGTCGACAAACGCGTACTGCGGCCGTGGTCGCTGCAGCGCGGCGTAATGATCGCATTTTCCATCTGTCAGGCCTGGCTGCTGCGGCCCGCAACGCGGCCATGCGTGTGCTGCCGGGCGGGCGCGTTATGGCGGGCTACGACTGGATCTACGGCTGGCAGCCGCCTCAAGGCAGCCCGCTGCGGTTGACCAAGCCCGACTGAGCGCGCGCGAGCAGTCTCCGCGCCTTCGAACCGAGCGAGGTTTGCTTCGCAGGCGCGAAAGAGTACGGTGCAGGCCAACACGGGCAAACGAGGGTGCCGGGACGGTATGGCCAAGACAGCCGAGAAGAAAACTGCCTCCAAATCAAAGGTTTCTGCCAAAACCAAAAAAGCCGGGCGGCCGGCCGCCAAGGCGCCAGCAGCGCGCAAGGGGCCGGCGCCGATCGTATCGACGGGCTATTGGCTGTTCAAGTCGGAGCCGGACGTGTTCTCGTGGGACGACCTTCTGAAAAAGGGGGCGGCCGGCGAAGAGTGGAACGGGGTGCGCAATTATCTCGCGCGCAACAACATGCGGGCGATGGCGATCGGCGACCTCGGCTTTTTCTATCACTCGAACATCGGACTGGAGATCGTGGGCATCTGCGAAGTTTGTGCACTCGTGCATCCGGACAGCTCGACCGACGATCCGCGGTGGGAGTGCGTGGACGTGCGCGCGGTATGCGCCCTGCCACGGCCCGTTACGCTGGTGGAGGTCAAGGGCAACGGGCGGCTCGCGAACATGAGCCTCGTCACCTCGATGCGTCTTTCGGTGCAGCCGGTCACGGCCAACGAGTGGGGGGAGGTCTGCCGTATGGGCAATCTCGATCCTGCCAGTATCGGCCGACGATGATGGATCAATCCCTGACCGATTTCGTGATCGCGCACACCCGCCAGCAACGCGCTGCCCTTGTGCCGGAGTTCGCGCTGCATCTGGCGGCGGAGCCCTACCAGATCTTCCAGGCGGCCGACGAGGCGGGGCTGGGGCGACCCTTCTGGGCGTTCGCCTGGCCGGGCGGACAGGCGATCGCGCGGTGGCTGCTGGATCATCCGGAGGAGGTGGCGGGCGCGCGCGTGCTGGATATCGGCTCGGGCTCCGGCGTCACCGGCCTTGCCGCAATGCGGGCCGGCGCCAGCCATGTCGTTGCCAATGACACCAATCCGCTGGCCGGCATCGCCTCGCGCCTCAGTGCCGAGGCTGCGGGCCTTTCGCTGACGATCACCGGAGACGACGTGCTGGCGGGCGGGGGCGATGCCGACCTCATCTTGATCGGGGAACTCTTCTACGAGCCGGAGATGGCGCTCAGGGTGACATCGTTCCTCGAGCGGGCAGCCGCCCGTGGCGCGCGCGTGCTGTTTGCCGACCGGCCCGGCGTTCGGCGGCCGCCGGTCGCCATGGAATTCATCGCCGAGATGGCGGCGGCGCTGACGCCGGATATGGAAATCGACGGCATGGCGACGGCCCGGCTCTGGCGGCTCGACACGGCCATTGCAAAGCCCGGACGGCGCAAGCCGTCTGCGTCAGCGCGGCGGGCATGACGGCTGCACCCATCCGGGACTGGCCGGCCTTCATCCGCGGCAATACGGCTCTGCTCAGCCCTCCCCTGGTGCCAGAAATCCGCCTGCACCTGGCCGAGGAATTGCTGCCGATCTGGCGGCGCACGGAGGAGGAGCTTGGCGAGATGAACGTGCCGCCGCCGTTCTGGGCCTTCGCCTGGGCGGGCGGGCAGGCGTTGGCGCGATACCTGATCGACAACCCCGGGCTTGCCGCCGGTCGCAGCGTGCTCGATCTCGGCACCGGCTCAGGACTAACGGCGATTGCCGCCATGCTGGCCGGCGCCAGTGACGTGCTGGCCGCCGACGTCGATGCCGTGGCGCTCGAAGCGACCCGGCTCAACGCCGAGGCGAACGACGTTGCCGTCAGTGTGAGCGGGCGCGACCTGCTCTCCGACACGCCGGATGCCCGCTTCGGACTGGTACTGGTGGCCGATCTCTTCTACGAGCGCGAGCTTTCGCAGCGCGTGCTCGACTACATCGCGCGGGCAGCCGCGAGCGGCGCGGTGGTACTCGTCGGCGATCCCCAGCGGAGTTACTTTCCCCGCGAGCGGTTCGTCGAGGTCACCCACTACTCCGTGCCGGTGACGCGCGAACTCGAAGACGCCGAGATCAAGCGCACCGCCGTTTGGCGGTTTGCGTGACGACAGCGGCGGCGACGACAGCGGCCGGTCTTATCGGCCAGATGCCGCCGTCGTTGCCGTAGCGGCTCTTCAGGCCGTCTTGGCCTTGAGCTCGTCGAGCTGGGCCTTGGCGCCAGCGATCATGCAAGAGAGATCCGACGTCAGCATCACCATGTCGAAGCCACGCTTGATGGCGCCGGCTGCAAAGTCGGCACTGGCGCAGTGCATGACGGCCTTGATGCCGTGCTTGTGGGCGGCGGCCAGGATCTTGTCGCAGGTGGCGAGATGTAGGGGATCGGGATTGTCGCCGCGCGGGGCCAGTCCCAAGGCAAACGACAAGTCGGCCGGACCGATGTAGACGGCGTCGAGGCCCGGCGTGGCGCAGATGGCGTCGAGGTTCTCGATACCTTCCTTGGTCTCGATCATGGCCATCACGACGATCTCGTCGTTGGCCTTGGCGACGTAGTCGGCGCCGCCGTAGTGCACAGCGCGCACTGGGCCCGAAGACCGAATGCCAACCGGGGGATAGCGGCATGCCGCGACAGCCTCAGCGGCCTCCTTGGCATTGTTGACGAGCGGGACGATGATGCCGTAGGCGCCGAGATCGAGCGCCTTCATGATGGTCTGCGGCTCGTTCCAGGCGACGCGCACGACCGGCACGGTCTCCGTCTGCGAGATCGCCTGCAGCATCGGGAGGACGTCGCCGAGCTCGGAGGTGCCGTGCTGAAGGTCGACGCACAGCGCGTCGAAGCCCTGGCGCGCCATCACCTCGGCCGAAAAGCCATGCGAGATGGACAGCCAGCCCAAGGTCACGGGTTTGCCGTCACGCCACATCTGCTTGATCTTGTTGGGTCGCATCATCCATCTCCAGGTTTGATTGAATTGGCAGGGGGCTGCTGGCGCCGAAATCAGGCATGCACGATGGCGGCCCCGCGGACAATAACGTGGCCGTTTTACGCGGGCTGGTCGATCCCTAATCGATCGGGGGCATGTCGCAGTCGTTAATGCGGTTGGCGGCTGGCACGAACTTGGACGGGCGCGGGCCTGGCCGCTGCAAGCAGCCGCCTGACGACCGCTTCTCCAACCCCCATGACGGCGAAGCCGGCGACAATGCCTGCGGCCAAACGCAGGCCATCCGGCCAACCGCCGTTGGCCACCCAAACGGCGAAGGCGACGCTGAGGCCCAGTATGGCAATGCCCAGGCGCAGGAAGGGGAGGGGCGAGATGTCCACGCAGAGATGTCCTTTGCTGCGAGCGGATCGCGGTGGCTGAAATTGTGCTCGTCGAGCAGGCCACAGCAAACGGCTAGGGGTCATGCTTGCGAACGGGCCAGTGGGCGGAATTCGTCGATGATGCGAGCGTAGACATCGCGCTTGAAGGGTACAATGAGGTCCAGGACCTCGTCGATCGGCGCCCAGCGCCACCGGTCGAACTCCGGTTCGTGGCCCTCGGGCTCGAGGTCGATCTCGCTGTCGGGGCCGGTGAAGCGTAGCGCAAACCAGCGCTGCGTCTGGCCGCGATACCGTCCGCCCCAGATTCGCCCCATCATGTGCGGCGGCAGGTCATAAGGGTGCCAGTCGCGGCTTTCGCCGATGATCCTGGCTGAGCGGATGCCCGTTTCCTCGGCGAGTTCGCGCAATGCGGCATCGGCCGGCTGCTCGCCTTCATCGATCCCACCCTGCGGCATCTGCCACCAGCCGCCGATCATCTCCTTGTCGGGCCGGTTGACGCGGCATCCGATCCACACGTCGCCTGCCTTGTTCAGCACCATGACGCCCACGCAGGGGCGATAGGGCAGGCTGGATGGATCCATGGCTTTCACTCCGATGACTTAAGAGTTGGGGACGATGTGTCGGAGGGCGGTGGACACGTCAAGTGGGCATGGTAGCCCGCCTACTGGGCCAAAGCCGCCGACACGTGCCACGATTGCCCTCCGCCCAGCCCGATTGCTGCCGCCTCGATACCAGCCATTGGCGCATCCTGGGCCGGTCACGGCGGCGCGTGGGCTGCTGGACAATTCACGCGTGCGGCTTGATCACCGAGGCGATGCCAGCCTAACCTCGCCAGCGTGACCGCATTGCGGCACACGTGCTGGCCGGGCCGGCCGACGCGATGCGTGAAGGAGATCCCCCAATGACGACGAGCCTGCCGCTCTCCCACATCAAGGTGCTCGATCTCACGGCGCATCGCGCCGGACCGACAGCCGTGCGCCAGCTCGCCGACTGGGGCGCGCAAGTGATCAAAGTGGAACCACCGGCCGACAGCGACGTCGATGCCATGGGCGGCAAGCGTCATGGGTTCGATTTCCAGAATCTGCATCGCAACAAGCGGTCGATGACCATTAATCTGAAGAGCCCGGAAGGGCATGCGGTGTTCATGAAGCTGGTCAAGGACGCCGATGTCGTCGTCGAGAACATGCGGTCCGACGTGAAAACCCGCCTCAAAGTCGATTACGAGAACTGCGCCAAGGTCAATCCGCGCATCATCTACGGCTCGATCTCGGGTTTCGGCCAATCGGGCCCCGACGCCACGCGCCCCGGCGTCGACCAGATTGCGCAGGGCATGGGCGGGCTGATGTCCATCACCGGCCTGCCGGGTCAGGGACCCGTGCGCGTCGGCATTCCGATTGCCGACCTCACCTCCGGACTGCTGCTGGCGCAGGCGATGGTGCTCGCGCTCTACGACCGGGAGCGCACCGGCAAGGGCCAATGGGTGCACACCTCGTTGATCGAGGCGCAGATCTTCATGTTGGACTTCCAGGCGGCGCGCTGGCTGATCGCCGGCGAGGTGCCGCCGCAGGCCGGCAACGACCATCCGACGGGCATTCCCACAGGCGTGTTCCCGACCTCGGACGGCCACATCAACATCGCGGCCTCCGGCGACAATCTCTACGAGAGATGCTGCAACGCGCTCGGCGTGCCGGAGCTCATCAAGCATGCGGACTACGCCACCGGCAGCGGGCGGTCCAAGAACCGGAAAATGCTCAACGGGCTGCTCGCCGAGCGGACCAAGACAAACACCTCGGCGCACTGGATCGCCGCCCTCAACAAGGCGGGCGTGCCGTGCGGGCCGATCAACAACATCAAGCAGACGTTCGAGGAGCCGCAAGTCAAGCACCTGGGCATCGCGCGCAAGGTTCGCCACAAGAAGCTCGGCGAGATGCGCCTCGTTGGCCAGCCGATCAACATGTCCCGCTATCCCCAGCCGGAGGTGCTCGGCGCCACGCCGGATCTCGGCGAGCACACCAACGACGTCATGACCTCGCTCGGCTATGGCGACGCCGACATCAAGGCGCTCAAGGCCAAAGGCGTGATCTGAACGACCAGCGCTGCGGGGGCCGATGCTGCGCCTCCTACCGCCAGCTCAGGCCCGGCGGCGCAGGCGGGCTGCATAAAACCCATCCATGCCGAACAGCGGCTCGGGGTCATCGAGGGCCGTGACCCGATGGCAAGGCAGCGTGCGCAGGTCGCCGTCGGGCGTCAGCCACTGCGTTGCGGTTTCTCCGCCGAGTTCGCTGGGGTCGATCGGCACGCGCGCGAAATCCGGATTGGCTGCGAGGAAACGGGCAATGATATCCGGCCCCTCCTCGGGCTCCAGCGAGCAGACGCAATAGACGAGCAGGCCAGCTGGCTTTGCAAGAGCGGCGGCGCGGTCGAGCAGGCGTGACTGCAGCTCAGCCAGGCGAGCGCTATCGGCTTCGCGCTTCAGGTGCAGGATGTCGGGATGGCGGCGGATGGTGCCGGTGGCGGTACACGGCGCATCGAGAAGGACGGCGTCGAAGGTGCGCTCGGGCCGCCAATCGGCAACGTCCGATACTGCGACCGTGACGGTCTCGGCGAGGCCCAACCGCGCGAGGTTGGCCTCGAGACGCTGCAGTCTGCCAGCCGACCGGTCGACGGCAGTGACGCGGGCCCCCGCTGCCGCCAATGCTGCCGTCTTGCCGCCCGGGGCGGCGCAGAGGTCGGCCACCTCGAGGCCTGCGACATCACCGAGCAGGCGGCACGGCAGCGCAGCGGCTGCGTCCTGCACCCACCATGCGCCTTCGGCAAAGCCTGCCAGATCCTCGACGCGGGCGTGGGCCGGAGCCAGGCGGATGGAGCCGCTGGCGAGCAGGCGGCCGCCGAGGCGGCCAGCCCATTCTGAGGCCGCGGCTCGATCCTTCACGGTCACGTCGAGTGGAGCCTCGGCCAGGCTTGCCGTAGCGATAGCATAGGCGGTGGCCTCGCCATAGGCAGCCTGCCATCGCGCGTACAGCCATGGCGGCAAGTCGAGCGTCGTTGTCTGAGCCTTCGCCAGCAACGCCGGGCCATCGCGCGCGATGCGGCGCAGGACCGCGTTTGCGAGCTTGGCGTAGCGGTTGGCCTGCCGGTCACGCTGGCATTGCTCGACGGCGAGATTGATGGCGGCATGCACCGGCGTGCCCATCAGCAGGATCTGCGCGGCGGCCGCCAGCAGCGCTGCGTGCGCGATGCCGGCCGTTTCCGGAAGCGGCTTCTCGATGAATGTGGCCAGGACCATCTCGAGCGAGCCGCGCCGGCGCAGGACGGTTGCGGCGATGGCGTGCGCGAAGGCGCGATCGCGCGGCTCGATGTCGCGCAAATGCGGACGGCGATCGGTATCACCCAGCGCATCGTCGAGGGGTCGGCCGGCCGAGACAACCTGCCCGATCAGATGAGCTGCGAGGCGACGGGTTGCGAGGCCCGGCAGCTCTGGGAGCACCGGTTGCTGGGTCGCCTCGGGCCTTTCGCCGGACTTGCCGGCGGACTTGCCTCTAGCAGGCATGCCTCGCCCTGGCCGCGGTTTGCCACCGGGCGTGCGGTTCTTCGTTTTCTTGGCTGGGCCTGCCTGATGCCTCGGGGGGGTGCTCACGATTGCGGCCTTCAACCCCAGGGCCCGCGCGGGCGGCTCCAGGGTCCGGATGACGGCGCGCCGCCCGATGGCGGACGATCCGTGCGATCATTCCAGGCAACCTGGCGTTTGGCAATTGGACCAGCGACAAGCGTGCCGGCGGCTGCCATCTCGTTGGCCAGACGCTCCAGCTCGGCGATGCGATTGTCGGTGCTTGGATGGGTTGTAAAGAGATTGTCGAAGCCGCGGCCGGTCAACGGATTGACGATATAGAGGTGAGCCATGGCCGGGACCTGCTCGGCCGTCTCGTTCGGGATGCCGCGCACGAGCGCCTGGATGCGGGAAAGTGCCGACGCCAGCCACAACGGATTGCCGCAGATCATGCCGCCCAGGCGATCAGCCTGGTATTCTCGGGAACGGGAGATGGCCATCTGCACGAGCATGGCAGCGAACGGGGCTGCGATCATCACCACGAGCGTGATCAGCCAATTGCCGCCGTTGCGCCGTTGGCCACCGAACAGGAACGAGAACTGGAGCCACTGGGCGAGCATGGAGATGGCGCCGCCGATGGTTGCAGCGACCGTCATCGTCAGTGTGTCGCGATTGCGGATATGGGCGAGTTCGTGGGCGACGACACCTGCCACCTCCTCCGGCGACAGAGCGTCGAGCAGGCCCGTCGAGGCGCAGACCAGAGCCGACTGCGGGTTGCGGCCGGCTGCAAACGCGTTCGGCTGGGGGTTGTCCATGACGTAGACCTTGGGCATCGGCAGGTCGGCGCGAGCCGCCATGTCGCTGACGATACCGTAATAGCCTGGCGCTTCGGCCGGACCGACCTCGCGGGCGCGATGCAGGGCCACGACCAACTTGTCCGAGCGCCACAGCGCCAGCATGTTCATGACCAGGGCCATGGCGAATGCAACGACGACGCCGGTCTGGCCGCCAACGACCGAGCCCATGGCGACGAAAATGAGGGTGAGAAGCCCCAGCAGCAGCGCTGTCCGTGCGAAGTTGGTGGGCATGGCCACTCCTGAAACGTGGCCGGGTGCGTGATCCGGCGCGGCACTGTTATGGTATATGGTAGAGCAGGTCGCAATGTGCACATGTGCCGGAGGAGCCGGGATGAGCCAAAAGGACAATCTGGACAGCCCGACGCGCGAGCGCGCGGACGATGAGCCGCCGCGCGTGCTGACGCCCGAGGCGCAGCGGGCATTGGCCGAGGCGGCGGAACGTCGGCGGTTGCAAGAAGCCGAGGCGGCGCGTGTCGCACGCGAGACGGAGCTTGGTGGCCGGAAAGGGCCGGACCCCGTCCGCTACGGGGACTGGGAAAACGGGGGCATCGCGTCGGATTTCTAGATCGCGACAAGCCTTGAACGCCGACTGCCGGCGGCATGCGCTATTTTGTGACAGTTGCCCTCAGTTGCTGCTACTCCTTCCGGGCGCTGGTATCGTTCCACAACGAAACGATAGCCTGACAGTTAGCGATTTCATTTACTCTCCGCTGCGGACGAGCATGAAGTTGCATGACCACCCATCAGCCCTAATGTGCAAATCCCTACGCGTGGACTGCTGTCGACCCGGCCAGCTGTGCCAAAATCAGGCAAAACACCGTCTACGTTAGGACTTCGTTCATACCTGCAGCCGCGCCGGCAAATGTGCCGTCAACCGGCATTGGCCTTGCACTCTCCCTCGTGACTTCGACGACGTGTCACAGGGAATGTTTCAATGCTGGCCAACGTTGCCAACTCGATCCACGCCACGGGCTCTGCTTTCCGGCGCGATGCCGAAGGCACGGTCGCGATCATCTTCGGCCTTTCTGCCTTCCTGCTGGTTCTGGTGACCGGCCTTGCCATCGATTTCGGACGAGTGATGCACGCCGAGCGCTCGATTTCCAGCGCCGCCGACGCTGCAGCACTGGCCGCCGCAAAGGGCCTGAAGGTGTCTGGCCTCAGCGATGCCGAAGTGCAGGACGTGGCGCAGAAGTTCTTCAATGCCAACATGGCCGGGCACGGCGGCGACTACGCGGTCGTCAACAGCTTCAGTGTCAATATCGACCGTCTGAACAACTCCGTGCGGCTCGATATCTCCACTGACGTGCCCACGCTGTTCGGCAACGTGGCCGGCATCGACAAGGTCTCGGTTCCCAAGACGGCCGTGGCGATCTACGACACCAAGGACATCGAGATCGGTATCCAGCTCGACGTGACCGGTTCCATGTGCATGCCGTGCACCAAGATCGATGCCCTGAAGGATGCGGTGGCCGGCACCGACGGTCTGCTCGACATTCTCATGCCCGACAGCGGCTCCACCAACAACGTGCGGATCGGCCTCGCGCCGTTCGCAGCCGGCGTCAATGCCGGTGCCTATGCGGGCGCAGTCAGCGACTACCGCGTCGGCGCCGACAACTGCGTCTACGAGCGCCGCGACATCTCCCTGCAGGCGACCGAAACGGCCCCGATCGGCTATGCGGCGCTGGCCGTGAAGTCCGACCTGCCGGGCGCCTCTGCCTGCCCGAACAGGGCCGAAGTTGTGGGGCTGACCAATGACAAGTCCCTGCTGCGCAGCGAAGTCAATGGGCTGACAACCGGTGGCTCGACCGCCGGTCACCTGGGCGCTGCTTGGGCGTGGGGCCTGGTGTCTCCGGCCTGGGCCTCGATCTGGGGCGGTACGCCGCCGGCCGCCTACAATGACGGGCGCACCTCCAAATACGTGATCCTGATGACGGACGGCACCTACAATACCGTCGGCGGCAAGAACAGCGCTTCGAACACACCGAAGTCCAAGAAGTTCGCCGACGACACGTGCACGGCCATGAAGGACAAGGGCGTCGTCGTCTACACCATCGGTTTCCAGGTGCCGAACGGCGACAAGCCGGGCCTCAAGAACTGCGCGAGCAGCCAGTCCAAGTTCTACGACGCCAACGACGCCGAGGCTCTGCGCGCCGCCTTCCGGGCGATTGCCGAAGAGATCAACAGCCTCAGGTTGTCGAGCTGACCGCAGAGCATACCGTTGCGCCGGAGCCCTGCCCCCTCCAGGGCTCCAGCGAAGCCAAGGGCGCGCCTTTCCCTCCAGGCGCGCCCTTGCACTTTTCAGGGCAACTGCTGGTGTCACATCGCTTGGCCCCGGCTATCCCCGCCCCTGCGCAAGCGTGCTATAAGGACGTGCAATCGGCGCAACGCTCGCAAACGGGGACCGCATGTACAGCCAAGCCCTCAACGTCAAAGACACGGGACCGGCCAGCGCAACACCTGAAGATGCGCGCCGGATTGCGATCTTCCAGGCAGCGATCGACGACGAGACCAAGATCGAGCCCAACGACTGGATGCCGGAGGGCTACCGGCGGACGTTGATCCGCCAGATCTCGCAACATGCCCACTCGGAAGTTATCGGCATGCAGCCCGAGGGCAACTGGCTGATGCGCGCGCCGTCGCTGAGGCGCAAGGCGGCGCTATTGGCCAAGATCCAGGACGAGGCCGGACATGGCCTTTATCTCTACGCAGCAGCGGAGACGCTCGGCGTCCGGCGCGAGGAATTCTACGAGCAGTTGCTGTCCGGCAAGGCCAAGTATTCATCGATCTTCAACTACCCGACGCTCTCTTGGGCGGACATCGGCGTGATCGGCTGGCTGGTGGACGGCGCGGCCATCATGAACCAGATCCCGCTGTGCCGCTGCTCGTTCGGACCTTATGCGCGCGCCATGATCCGGGTGTGCAAGGAAGAGAGCTTCCACCAGCGCCAGGGTTACGAGATCATGCTGACGCTATGCCGCGGGACGGCTGCGCAAAAAGAGATGGCGCAAGAGGCGCTCGATCGCTGGTGGTGGCCGGTGCTGATGATGTTCGGGCCCTCCGACAAGGACAGCATGCACTCGGCCAATTCAACCAAGTGGAAGATCAAGCGCTTCTCGAATGACGAGCTGCGGCAGAAGTTCGTCGATGCGACGGTGCCGCAGGGCAAATTCCTCGGCCTGACCTTTCCGGACCCCGACCTGAAGCTCGATGCCGACACCGGCCATTGGCACTATGGGGAGATCGACTGGGCCGAGTTCAAGCGCGTGATCGCCGGTGACGGCCCGTGCAATCGCCAACGGCTGGCGCATCGGCGTCAATCGGAAGACAACGGACTTTGGGTGCGCGAGGCTGCTGCGGCGCACGCTGAAAAGCGCCGTCAGCGCGTTGCGGCTGCGCGCCAGGCCGCGGAATAGCTGCCGGGTCGGGCAGCCCCGAACACGGGCAGTGGCGCACGCTCACTCGAACTCGAGCAGGAGGTCCTTGGCGTCGATCTGGGTGCCGACCGGCGCCGTGATCGTCTTGACTATTCCATCGTGCTCGGCGTGCAGCATGGTCTCCATCTTCATCGCCTCGATGGTGAGCAGGACATCGCCGGCCTTGACGGGCTGGCCCGTGGCAACAGCAATCGAAGAAACGAGGCCCGGCATCGGTGCTGCGACGTGGCGATCGTTGGCGGGATCGGCCTTGGGGTGCGCCACCCGCTCGCTCTTGACCGAGCGATCGGCGACGCGGATCGAGCGCGGCTGGCCGTTCAACTCGAAGAAGACGCGGCGATTGCCATCCTCATCGACCTCGCCGATGGCCTGACACAACAACTGCATCTGCTTGCCGGGCTCGAGCTCGATCGCAATCTCGGCGCCAGGCGCCATGCCGTAGAAATAGACCGGCGTCGGCAAGACGGCGACGGGCCCGAAATCCTGACGGCGGGCCATGTAGTCGACGAAGACCTTCGGATACATGAGATAGGAGTGCAGGTCCTCTTCGGAGACCTCGCGGCCGACAGCTTCTGCAGCGGTGCGCTTCTGCGCTTGCAGGTCTGCCGGGGCCAGGCCCTTGCCCGGTCGGTCGGTCAGGGCCTTGCGACCCTTGAGGACCTTGTGCTGCAGCGCCTTGGGAAATCCGTTTGGTGGCTGGCCCAGATCGCCGGCGAAGAAGCTCACGACGCTTTCCGGGAACGCGATCTCTTTGGCGGGGTCCTCGACATCGGCACGCGTCAGGCCGGCGGCCACCATTGTAAGCGCAAGGTCGCCCACAGTCTTGGAGGACGGCGTCACCTTGACGATGTCGCCGAACATCTGATTGACCTCGGCATAGGTTCGCGCCACCTGGTGCCACTTCTCGGAGAGGCCCATCGAGCGCGCCTGCTCCTTCAGATTGGTGAACTGGCCGCCCGGCATCTCATGCAGGTAGACCTCGGAGGCGCCCGCCCTGATATCGGGCTCGAACGCGCGGTATTGATCGCGGACCAGCTCCCAATAGTCGGAGAACTCGCGAATGGCGGAGGCGTCGAGGCCGGTATCACGCGGCGAGTGGCGCATGGCCTCGACGATCGAGCCAAGGTTCGGCTGGGAGGTCAGGCCCGACATCGAATCCATGGCGGCATCGACGATATCGACGCCAGCGTCGGCAGCCGCGATGATGCTGGCGGCCGAGATGCCCGAGGTGTCGTGGGTGTGGAGGTGAATTGGCAGGCCGGTCTCCTGCTTGATGGCGGGAACCAGCACGGCGGCGGCGGAGGGTTTCATGAGGCCCGCCATATCCTTGATGCAGATGATGTGGACGCCTGCGTCCTTCAGCTTGCGCGCCATGGCGACGTAATAGTCGAGATTGTAGGTGGATCGGGTCTTGTCGAAGAGATCGCCGGTGTAGCAAATGGCGCCTTCGCAGATCTTGCCGCTGGCGCCTACGGCATCAATGGCGACCCGCATGTTCTCGACCCAGTTGAGGCTGTCGAAGATGCGGAACAGGTCGATGCCGCTTGCCGCCGAGCGCTTGATGAAGCTTTCGACGACGTTGTCGGGGTAACTGGTGTAGCCGACGCCGTTGGAGCCGCGAAAGAGCATCTGCAGGAGGTGGCCTGGCATGGCCTGCCTGAGGCCTGCGAGGCGCTCCCAGGGGCATTCATCGAGGAAGCGCATGGCGACATCGAACGTGGCGCCGCCCCAGCACTCGAGCGAGAAAAGGCCGGGCAAGCGCGCGGCGTAGGCCGGCGCTACCGCCTGCATGTCGTAGGAGCGCATGCGGGTTGCGAGCAGCGACTGGTGCGCATCGCGCATTGTCGTGTCGGTTACCAGCAGCTTCTTCTGAGCCAAAATCCAATTCGACAAGGCTGCCGGCCCATCCGCATCGAGAACAGATTTTGCCGTTTGCGGCGGTGTGGACTGTGACGCCTTGAGGCGGGGTAACACTGGCAAGTGGTCATGGCGCGGCGGCGTTGGGCGGCCGTCGACATCGCGATGCCCGTTGACGGTGACGTCGGCGATGTAGCGTAGGAGCCGGGTGGCGCGATCCCGCCGCTTGGGGAAATCGAACAGCTCTGGCGTCTCGTCAATGAAGCGGGTCGAGTAGTTCATCGCCTTGAAGGCTGGATGATTGATCAGGTTCTCGACGAACACGATATTGGTGGCGACGCCACGAATGCGGAATTCGCGCAACGCGCGGTCCATGCGGGCAATGGCCTCCTCTGGTGTCGGGGCCCAGACCGTGACCTTTTCCAGCAAAGAGTCGTAGTAGCGGGTGATGACGGCGCCGGAGTAGGCGGTGCCACCATCAAGGCGAATGCCGAAGCCGGTGGCGCCACGATAGGCGCTGATCCGGCCATAGTCGGGAACGAAGCTGTTCTCTGGATCCTCGGTCGTGATGCGGCACTGCATGGCGTGGCCACTCAATTCGATCTGCTGCTGGGCCGGAACGCCGCTTTCCGCGACAGTGCCGATGCGCGCGCCCTGGGCAATGCGGATCTGAGCCTTGACGATGTCGATGCCGGTGACCTCCTCGGTCACAGTGTGCTCGACCTGGATGCGTGGATTGACCTCGATGAAGTAGAAGTCACCCGATTCCATGTCCATCAGGAACTCGGCGGTGCCGGCGTTGCGGTAGCCTGCCATGCGGGCCAGCTTGAGCGCGGAGTCACACAAGGATTGGCGTTGGTGCTGCGTGAGATAGGGTGCTGGCGCCCGCTCGACGACCTTCTGGTTGCGCCTCTGCACCGAGCAATCACGCTCCCACAGATGGACGACCGTGCCGTGGTGATCGCCGAGCAACTGCACCTCTACGTGGCGGGCGCGGCGCACGAGCTTCTCGAGATAGACCTCGCCATTACCGAAGGCGCTCTCGGCCTCGCGGCGGCCAGCCTCGACTTGGGCGATGAGATCCTCGGGCCGCTCGATGATGCGCATGCCGCGCCCACCGCCACCCCAGCTCGCCTTGAGCATGACTGGAAAACCCACCTCCTCGGCGAGTTTGCGGATGGTCTCGGCATCCTCCGGCAGCGGGCCCGTCGCCGGCATCACGGGCGTACCGGCAGCAACAGCCATCTCGCGGGCCGACACCTTGTTGCCGAGCGCCCGCATGACGTCGGGAGGCGGACCGATCCAGGTCATGCCGGCCGCCAGGACCGCTTCTGCAAACTCTGGCTTTTCGGACAGGAAGCCATAGCCTGGATGAATGGCGTCGACGCCGGCCTCGCGAGCGATGCGGATGACGTCGTCGATATCGAGATAGGCCTTCACCGGGCCGTGGCCGGCGCCCACCTGATAGGCCTCATCGGACTTGAACCGGTGCAGCGACAGCTTGTCCTCGGAGGCGTAGATCGCAACCGTGCGGATACCGAGCTCGTTGGCCGCCCTGAGGACCCGAATGGCAATTTCGCCGCGATTGGCGACGAGAAGCTTCTTGATGGCCATGATTGACGTACCGTTGGTTGCAGCTTATCCGAATCCGGGAAAAACGCGTCGAATTCTGTGCGTCTTGCGGCCCTTATCGCACGCACTGGCCACGCCTGCCATGCCGCAAGACGCGTCACACTGCAGCATTTCTGATCACCGCGTTCGGCCGCCAAAGCCAGCCCAGTTCCTCTGTGACCACTGGCGTATTCCGCTCCCGGCATTTGCACCTTATGATGTGATCGCTGTGCCCGCAGCGACCGGCTCGCCCGCAATCGAACTGGAGCGTCCATGTCCGCAGAGAAGCCGATACCCTTGTGGGAAGTGTTCATCCGTGCCCGTTCCGGGCTGCCGCACAAGCATTGCGGCTCGGTGCACGCGCACGACGCTGCACTGGCGGTGCAAGCTGCGCGCGACGTCTACACGCGGCGCGGTGAAAGCGTGTCGATCTGGGTGGTGCCGTCGTCGGCTATCGTGGCGTCCGATCCCAACGATAAGGACCAACTGTTCGAGCCGACGGCGACGAAGGCCTACCGGCATCCGACGTTCTACGACATCCCTGATGACGTCGGGCACATGTGATGGGCGACGCCAATTCCACATTCGACTACTCGGTGGCGCTTGGCGACGATGCTCTTGTGCTCGGCCATCGGCTCTCCGAGTGGTCGAGCCATGGGCCGACGCTCGAGGAGGACATCGCGCTTTCGAACCTCGGGCTCGACCTGATCGGGCAAGCCCAATTCTTCTACACGCTGGCAGGTGAGGTCGAAGGCAAGGGACGCAGCGAAGACGATCTCGCCTATTTCCGCGACGCCAGCGCCTACCGCAACCTGCTGATCGTCGAGCTGCCGCGCGGCGATTTCGCCTTCACCATGGGCCGGCAACTGCTCTATGCCGCCTTCATGCATCCCTACTTCGAGGCGCTCGCCCGCTCCAGCGCGCCACGCCTGGCCGAGATCGCGGCAAAGGCCGTCAAGGAGACGGCCTACCACGTGCGCCATGCCGGGGAGTGGGTGGTGAGGCTCGGCGATGGCACCGAGGACAGCCGGCGCCGCATGGTCGACGCGCTCGAAGCTTTGTGGGGCTATACCGGCGAGATGTTCGAGATGGGGGCCGGCGAGCAAGCCTTGCTGGCGGCGGGGATCGTGCCGGACCGCGCCAGTATTCGCCCCGCCTGGGACCGCACGATCGACCATGTGCTACGGGAAGGCTGCCTCGAGCGGCCCGCCGACCGCTATATGCAGAGCGGCGGGCGCAGCGGGCAACACACCGAGCATCTCGGGCCCATGTTGGCCGAGATGCAGGTGCTGGCGCGGGCGCATCCCGGTGCGACCTGGTAGGTCGACCGGGCGCGGCAGGCGTTGGCGGGACTGGACTACGCCGGCTTCGGCTTTGCCTTGTTGCTCGGCGTACCAACCCAACCGGTTTCCGAGACGTCGAAGTTGACGTTGTCGGGTCCGATATAGCGCACCTCGACGTTGCCATGGCCTGCCGGCGCGCCACCCGGACCGAGCCCCAGCGCGACGTTGATATCGTCACGGGGTTTCGCCATCGTCTTTTCCAGCTTGGCGGCGGTCTCCTCGAGGCTTTCGACCTGGAAGCCGATGTGATGGATGCCGCTCCAGCCCTTGCCGCGCTCCTCGCCGGCCAGGACGTCAGTCTTGAAGTTCAGAATGGCGAGATTGATGTGGTCGTCGGTGAGGAAATAGCCGGAGATGCGCTCCCGGTCCAACTTGCCCACCACCTTCAGCCCGAAGTTCTCGACGTAGAAATTCTTGGTCGCTTCCTCGTCCTGGGTCTGGATCGCAATATGCCTGATGCGTGCCATGGTCTTCGTCCTCCGCAGAGTGGCGATGCGCTACCTTCTAAGCCAATCGCGCGTCATCAGACCTCGACAAGCCTGCTCTTGGCAAGACCGATCCCCGGAGCGCGCCGCCCAGCGCGCAGCAACGCGGGTTTGCCCAGCTTCAGTAGGGACCGGGAACGATCGGGCTGCCGTCAAAGAAGCGGTTCGAGCGGAAGCGGGTGAGGTCGTGGCCCGCCGAGCGCCCGGAGACGATGTCGGCCATGATGCGGCCGATGGCGGGGCCGATGCCGAAGCCGTGCCCGCTCAGTCCGGTGGCGATGTAGAGGCCCGGCAGGCGATGATCCTCGCCAAGGACCGGCACGGCGTCGGGCGTCACGTCGATCATGCCGGCCCAGGCTTCGGCGATCCTGACGCCTGCCAGCTTGGCAAAGCGCTGCGACAGGCGCTGCTCGATGCGCTGGACGACGATCGGCGACGGCTCGGGGTTGACGACGCGCATGCGCTCGAATGGGCTCGTCTCGTCGCCCGTCCAACGGCGTGGCGTGCCCCAGGCGCCGGGATAATGTTTTGGCGCGCCAAGCCTGATGCGAACGTCCTTGGCCGAGACCTTCAGAAGATTGCGGAACTTGGCCAGATAGCGAAACGAGTTCGGCGACAGGTAGTGCTCGGCGAGATCACCCGTCGCGACGGAATATCCGCCGTCCTGACGGCGGCGTAGTGTCAAGCCGGGCGTCGAGATGTTGAACGTATAGTCGTCGGGCGCCGGGGTAGTTCTTGCGACCGTCGACCGGACGGCCAATTGCGGCAGGTCGAGGCCGGCGTTGGCCGCAAAATGCGTCGACCAGGCGCCACCTGCGAGTACGACCTTGCTGGCGCGCACACGGCCTTTCTCGGTCACCACGCCGGCGATGCGGCCTGCTTGCCTATCGAGCGTGCGGACGGCGCAATTCTCGATGACGAGCGCACCAGCCCGGCGGGCGGCCCGCGCCAGCGCCGGCACCGCGAGAAAGGGTTCCGCGCGCCCGTCGCTCTCCGTCACCATAGCGCCCAGCCACTCACCGGAGATGGCGGGCTGGCGGGCTTCGAGCTCGGCCCTGGTCAACATCCGGGTGCCGAGCTGATGGCGGACGGCCAGCTCGTACCAGTCCTGGTATTTGGCTTGCTGCGCCTCGGTAGCGATCAGGTAGAGACAGCCCGAGGGCGTGAACGTGAGGTCAGCGTCGCCGGTTTCCTTGGCGAGGCCGCGCCAGATGCGGTTTGATTCCATCATGATCGGCAATTCGGCCCAATCGCGGCCCTGCTGGCGCACCCAGCCCCAGTTGCGGCTCGACTGCTCGCCTGCGACACGGCCTTTCTCGCAGAGCAGCACCCGGCTGCCGCGCTTGGCCAGGAAATAGGCGGTTGCGGTGCCAGCCACGCCGGCGCCGATGACGACGACGTCGACCTCGCCCGGCAGGGAATCGTCGAACTCGACCGGCTTGCGGTCCGTGATCATCGAGGTCTGGGTCATCAGCGTCTGAGGTGGTTGAAGATGGGAGGCGGCTGCAAAGCCTGAGCCATCATAAGAGGCCAACATTTGCGCGCGAGCAACCAATCCTGGCTCGAAGCAGGCCCAGACCACGCGCCTGCCTCCATAATCAGGGGGCCATTCGTTTCTGCACTGCGGGAGCGAAAATTTTGCAATGCAGCAATTCTCGTGTATGTGCGTCCCCTCCCCAAGCTAACACTCACAGATGGAGCGCCCAGCCACGTGACCAAGCTCACGCGCACGATGTTCGCCGACCGGATCGATCTGGCAGGATGGACGAAGGCACAAAGTGCCCGCTACACCCCGCAACGGATCAAAATCGAGGTCCTGTCAGGCTTGACCGTGGCGCTAGCCCTGGTTCCCGAAGCCGTCGCGTTCGCCTTCGTCGCGGGCGTGCACCCCCTCGTCGGCCTCTATGCCGCGTTCATCGTCGGCCTCATCACCGCCGTCATGGGCGGCCGGCCCGGCATGATCTCCGGCGCGACAGGTGCCCTTGCCGTTGTGATGGTAGCGCTGGTTGCCAAACACGGTGTCGAATATCTGTTTGCCACCGTGGTGCTGATGGGCCTCCTGCAAATCGCGGCGGGCGCACTGAAGCTCGGTAAATTCATTCGTCTGGTGCCGCACCCCGTCATGCTCGGGTTCGTCAACGGCCTGGCGATCGTGATCTTCCTGGCGCAGTTGACCCAGTTCAAGGTCGCCGGTCCCGACGGCGTCAAGGTCTGGATGACCGGTTGGCCGCTGGTCGTGATGCTGGGGCTGGTGGTCCTGACCATGGCCATCATTCGCCTTGCGCCCAGGATCACCAGCGCCATTCCGGCACCGTTGGCCGGAATCGCCTTCGTCGCCGCCCTGGTCGTCGCCTTCGACATCAACGTGCCCCGTGTCGGCGACCTCGCCTCCATCAAAGGCGGGCTACCCGAATTCCATTTGCCGCTGGTGCCGCTGGACCTCGCCACGCTCAAGATCATCTTTCCCTATGCCGTCATCCTCGCAGCCATCGGGCTAATCGAAAGCCTGCTGACCCTCAATCTTGTCGGTGAGATCACCGAAGAGCGCGGCGGCGCCTCCCAGGAATGCATCGCTCAGGGCGTCGCCAACACCGTCACCGGCTTTTTCGGCGGCATGGGCGGCTGCGCCATGATCGGCCAGTCCATGATCAACGTGAAATCCGGTGGTCGCATGCGCCTTTCCGGCATTTCGGCAGCGCTGTTCCTTTTGACGTTCATCGTGTTCGCCTCGAGCCTCATCGAGCAGATCCCGCTCGCCGCACTCGTCGGCGTCATGATGATGGTGGTGATCGGCACCTTTGCCTGGCAAAGCATCACCATCCTCGGGCGCATCCCCCTCACCGACGCCATGGTGATGGTGCTCGTCACTGTCGTCACCGTGATGAGCGACCTTGCCATTGCCGTTATCGTGGGCGTCATCGTCTCCGCGCTCTGCTATGCGTGGAACAACGCGACCCGCATCCACGCCAAGACACGGATTACCGACGACAAGGCCAAGCTCTACCAGATCGAAGGCCCGCTGTTCTTCGGCTCCGTTGCCGGTTTCGACGAGCTGTTCGACCCCAACAATGATCCCGATGTCGTCATCGTCGATTTCATGAACAGCCGCGTCGTCGACCAGTCGGCGCTGCAAGCGATCGAGGCGCTTGCCTCGAAATACGAAGCGCGCGGCAAGACAGTGCAGCTTCGCCACCTGTCCCGCGACTGCCACCGCCTGCTCAACAAGGCCGGCCAGCTCATGATCGATTCCGACGATGATCCAGACTACGGCCTTGCTGTGGACTACTCGATCCGGACCGGCGTCATGACGACCGGCCACTGACGGCGCGGCTCAAGAGCCTGGGAGCCGGCGGCCGTCACCCTGCCGGCTGCAGGATGGAGACCGCGCTGTTGAGGGTGAGGTCGTAACGGGCGCCCAGGTTCTGGTTGGCCGTTTCAGCACCCTTGGTGCCCTTCCAGTGGCGCGAGCGCTCCCAGACGCTCATATCGCGATACCAGGCCATCAGCCGCATGCGGACGAGGCCCGGCGCGGGGGCCGCCCGCTCGCGCCAAAGGCCCTGCACCCCGCCGTCGTGGACGCCCTCCCAATTCCCCCACGTCGCCGAGGACAGTTCCAGGAAGCGATCAAAATCGCTCTCGCGGATATCGTACCAGCGGTGGGTGACGAAACCGGGATCGGAGCGCGCCACGGCGCCCGGCGCCGGCCTCAGCGTCGGCTGCCAGATGTCGTGCTGGGCCTTCTCGATATCCCGGATGGACCGGATGGCGGTATCGGCGTTGGTCTTGGCTGCGGCTTCGTCTGGCCATTCCGTGAGGCAAACGATGTGGTTGAAGGCGAGGCCGATCAGCGGCTTCCAAACGCCAAAGATCTGCCCTCCGCAAGCCTCGACAGCCTGCCTGCCCGCGCCGGCGACGGCGTCGCCGACCTCCTTCAGCCGACCCGGTCCGAATGCGACGACGTGATGCTCGTAGACTGACATGCCCTGTCACCCGTTCGCTGCTCATCTTGCATAGGCTCGCCCGCCATGTGCTAACTGGTCAAGCTCAAGGCGTCAGCCAATGGCGCCCAAATCACTTGCGAGGGAGACGGCCCATGACCACTTCTGGCAACGGACCGCTGGTGCTCGACAGCGTCACGCATCTCAAAGACGAGCACCGGGGCAAGGTTGCCTACTGCGGCTCGCACGGCGGCATCTATGCGGCCTACTACGCAGCCTATAAGGGACTTGCCGCCGTGATCCTCAACGATGCGGGCATCGGGCGCGAGCGGGCTGGCGTGGCGGGCCTCGCACTGCTCTCCAAGCTCGGCGTGCCGGCGGCGGCCATCTCGCATCTGTCGGCACGGATCGGGGAAGGCGAGGATGGCGTCAAGCGCGGTGTCATCTCGACCGTGAACGACACCGCCGCGTCGCTCGGGATCAAGGCCGGGCAGAGCTGCCGAGAAGCGCTGGACCTGATGGGCGCGGCCAACCCTTCCGCCTCGCCCGCGCCCGAGCCGATCGATGAAGCCCGGTTTGAAGCGACAGACGCCGGCGGCGGCGGCATCAAAGTGTTCGTGATCGATTCCATGAGCCTCGTTAAGCCCGAGGACGACGGACACATCATCATCTCCGCCTCGCATGGTGGCGCGCTCGGCGGGCGGCCGGAAATGGCGATCAAGTACCCGGTCTATGCCTGTGTTTGCAACGACGCCGACTGGGGCATGGAAGACGCGGGCGTGACGCGGCTTCCGGCGCTCGACCAGCGCGGCATCGCGGCGGCGTGCGTTTCGGCCTTCTCGGCGCGGATCGGCGACGGACGGTCGACGTGGGAGGACGGCTACATTTCCGTCGTCAATGACACGGCGATCAAGCTCGGCGGCATGGTCGGACAATCGACGAAAGAATTCGCCGCGACGATGATCGGCGCACGGCTCGGCAGCAAGCGCTGACCGCAAGCGGGCCAACGGGAAACGAAATACGGCAATCGAGGAAGACGCTCATGCCCGAGATGGGATTGAAGGACAAGGTCGCAATCGTGACAGGGGCGGGGTCGCGCGCCGATGGCATCGGCAACGGGCGCGCAGCAGCGATCCTGATGGCGCGCGAGGGCGTCAAGGTCGGGCTGATCGATGCTGTACCGAAGAACGCGGAAGCCACCAAGGCGATGATCGACAAGGAGGGCGGCACCTCGATGGTGATCGAGGCCGACGTGACGGACCCGAAGTCGTGCGAGGCGGCAGTGGCGAAGGCGGTGGGCGCATGGGGGCGGCTCGACATCCTTGTCAATAACGTCGGCGTCGGCGGCACTGGCGGCAATGCGGTCGATCTCGACATCGAGGCCTGGGACCGCGACCTGAAGATCAACGTCACCTCGATGATGCTGATGGCGCGTTACGCTATCCCCGAGATGCGCAAGCTCGGCGCGGGAGCGATCGTCAACATCGCGTCGGTCGCCGGCCTCAAGGGCGGGCACACGGGCCTCATGTACCCGACATCGAAAGGAGCCGTCGTCAACATGACACGGGCCATGGCGGCGCATCACGGCCGCGAAGGCATCCGCGTCAACTGCATTGCGCCCGGCATGGTCTACACGCCCATGGTCTATGCGCGCGGCAACGGCATGAGCGAGGAGCTGCGCGAGGCGCGGCGCAAGCGCTCGTTGTTGCAGACCGAGGGTACGGGATGGGATGTCGGAAATGGCGTGCTCTATCTCGTATCAGACATGGCGCGCTGGGTGACCGGCGTCATCCATCCGGTCGATGCCGGCGCCACGGCAGGTAATGCCGAGAATCCGTCGCCGCCACCCGACAAGCGGTAAGGAATGGCCCGATGAAAAACCACGCCTTCACGCTGGTGATGCTGCCGCCACAGACGGAGACGCGACGGGCGTGGGCGGCCCGTATCGCTGGCGCTGACACCGGGGTGCGCGTTCTCCAGCCCGAGACGATCGCGGATGCTATCCGCGACATCGCCGAGGCCGATGCGGCGTTCGGGGCGCTGCCCGTCGAGGTGCTGAAGGCCGCCAAGAAATTGCGCTGGCTGCAGGCCCCGCAGATCGCGCCGCCGGCCGGATTCTACTATCCCGAGCTGGTCGCCCACCCCGTCGTTGCCACTAACTTCCGTGAGATCTTCAACGATCACATCGGCGCGCACATCATGGCCTTCATGTTGGCCTTCGCGCGGGGCCTCCACTACTACCTGCCGCAGCAGATGCGCCGGGAGTATGCGCCGCGCCCGCTTGATACAGGCGTCGTGCATCTGCCCGAGGCGACCGCGCTCATTCTCGGGGTTGGCGGCATCGGGGCGGAGGCTGCCCGCCTTGCCAAACCATTCGGCATGCACATCATCGGCGTCGATGCGCGGCGCACCGATTGTCCACCCGGCGTCGACGAGATGCACGGCGCGGAGGCGCTGGACGATCTGCTGCCGCGGGCCGATTTCGTCATCATGACCATTCCGCATACGCCGGCCACCGAAGGCCTCTTCGATCGCGCCCGCCTGCAGCGCATGAAACGTTCGGCCTTCCTGATCAACATCGGCCGCGGCATGACCGTGCGCCTCGATGACCTCGTTGCCGCACTCATGGCGGGCGAGATCGCAGGTGCCGCTCTCGACGTTTTCGAGGTCGAGCCACTGCCCAAGGACCACGCGTTGTGGCGCGCGCCCAACGTTCTCATCACGCCGCACACCGCGGGCTTCGGGCCCTACCTCGACGACCGCCGTCTCGGCATCATCCTCGACAACTGCCGCCGCTTCGCTGCCGGCGAGCCGTTGCGCAACGTCGTGGACAAGGCAAATTGGTTCTAACGATACGGAGAGGACGGATCAGCCGATGGCAGCCACGAAGCATCTCGTTCTGACAGGCGCCAGCTCGGGCATCGGGCTCGCCATTGCCGAGCGCGCGCTGGCCGACGGCTTTGCCGTGACCGGGATCTCGCGCCGCGCCGGACCGATCAAGCAAGCCGGGTTCACGCACGTCGCCTGCGATCTCGCCGATGTGGCGGCAACCGCTGAGTGCGCCAACTCGATCGCTGGCGCTGACGCTTTCGTGCACTGCGCCGGGTTCATGGCGACCGCACCGGTGACGCAGACGTCCTTGGAGGCTGGTGATGCGATGTGGCGGCTGCACGTCGGTGCGGCCACGCAACTGGCGGCTGCTCTTACTCCGAAACTTCGGGATGGCGGGCGTATCGTGCTGATCGGCAGCCGGGTAGCCTTTGGCGTTGCCGGCCGCAGCCAATACGCGGCAGTGAAAGCCGCGCAGATCGGCCTGGCCCGCTCGTGGGCTGGCGAGTTGATCGGCCGTGGCATCACCGTCAACGTCGTTGCTCCCGGCGCCACTGACACGCCGATGCTGCGCGATCCCTCGCGCACATCATCGGCGCCGAAGCTGCCACCGCTCGGGCGCCTGATCCAGCCGGAGGAAGTGGCGGGCACCGTCGCGTTTCTGCTGTCGCCGGCCGCCGCCGTCATAACGGGCCAGACGCTGGTGATGTGCGGCGGCGCGTCGCTCTGATCGATGGCGCCGGCATTGTCGCTCGGGCTGAACGGAGGATTGCATGAACGACCGAGCCACCGATGAGCTGAGCCTCGATGGCGTTCTACGCCAGCGCGCGGACGGCAGCGGCATGTCCGAGGCTCTGCTGCCGTCGCCTGCTGTCCAGGCACATGCGGCCAACCTGCTGGAGCTGGCGGGTGGCGATCTCGCCTGCGTCTGGTTTGGTGGCACGCAGGAAGGCAAGAGCGACATCTCGATTCACATGTCGCGACTGGCCAAGGGCGCCACCGCCTGGACCACGCCTCAGCGCCTTTCCGACGACCCCGCACGCTCGGAGCAGAATCCGATCCTATTCCCGGCACCGGACGGGGGCCTGTGGTTGCTGCACACCTCGCAACATTCCGGCAACCAGGACACATCCGTCGTCAAGCGCCGCATCTCCCGCGACAACGGCGTGAGCTGGGGCGCGGAGGATGTGCTGGTTGGCGATCCCGGCACGTTCGTGCGCCAGCCGCTGGTGGTGCTCGACAACGGCGACTGGCTGCTGCCGTGCTTCCTCTGCCGCACGACGCCCGGCACCAAATGGCTCGGCGACCAGGACATCAGTGTCGTGAAGCTCACCTCGGACCAAGGCCGGACCTGGCGCGACGTCATCGTGCCCGAAAGCCTCGGGCTCGTGCACATGTGCATCGTACCAACGCGCCGTCGCGGATTGCTGGCGCTCTTTCGCAGTCGCTGGGCCGATAACATCTACCTCAGCCGGTCCAGTGATAATGGGCTTAGCTGGTCGCCACCGCGGCCGACCGCGTTGCCCAACAACAACTCGTCGATCCAGGCGACAGCGCTCGGTGACGGCCGCATCGCGCTGGTGTTCAACAACATCGCCAAGACCGACACAACCGAGCGGCGCGCCTCGCTCTACGACGAGATCGAGGACGACGAGGCGGCAGTGCCACCCACTGCCGCTGCATCGGCCGCGCCTGCGACCCCAACCCAGTCGTCGCCCGGACGCGAGGCTTTCTGGGGCACGCCGCGCGCACCCGTCACGCTCGCCCTTTCGGACGACGATGGCGAAAGTTGGCGGATCGTCCGCGATCTCGAGACCGGCGACGGCTACTGCCTGACCAACAACTCCGAGCAGCGGCTCAATCGCGAGCTTTCCTACCCAAGCGTGATCCAGACCTCGGACGGCGCCCTGCAGGTTGCCTTCACCTACCATCGCCGCGCCATCAAGCACGTGGTTGTGCCGGCGGTGGCGCTGACGGCCTGACCGCGCAGCGCCGTCTTTGGCGCCGACCGCGCGCGCTCATGAGGTTATTGGCCTCAGGACGCCTTTGCCAATTCACTGCGCGTTGCCGGACCCACGACACCGTCGGCTTCCAAGCCGCGCTGGCGTTGGAAATCGCGGACAACTTCGCGCGTTCCGCGACCGTAGTTGCCATCGACCTCGAGGCTCGAGCCCAAGGTGTTCAAGCAGCGCTGCAGGACCTCGACGTCCGCTCCCGTATCACCGCGGCGCAGGGAGCGGTCGATCGAGGAGACTTCCGAGCAGGTGCCGGCGGGCGATCCGCCGCCGGGATCGGAGAGGCTGACACGCAGCCTGCGGGCGAACACGTTCTGCCCGTTGAAGGTGACCGGGCAGGCCACCGCACTGCATGTGCCGCGCCCCTTGACCAGCAACGGCAGCACGCCATTGGTCAGATAGCGGCGGGAGAGCAGCGATTCACCAAAGCGCAGCCTAGCGGTCGGCAGTATCCAGACGTCGCGGTTCGCGATGTCGGTGGCGGCAGCCGGAATGCTGGTCTGGGCACCTGCGGGCGTAGCCTGCATGGTGGTCGCCGAAATCGCCAATGCCAATAGCGCTACGCCGGTCAAATTGATCCGCATTTTTTTGGATTTCCCTCTGCTTCAGCTTGGACCGTCAATCGGTCGGGTGCAGCACCGCCCACGAGCGACAAGGCGCTCAGGCCTCGAGGCGAACACTGCTGGCGCAGGCACAGCGGCACTGGCGCGGCCCCGAAACCGGGATGCAAGCAGGTCTTCGACGGGTTCAGTGATAACAAGCCATGCGGTAAGACTCCACCCCTGAACGGCACAATTTGGCAGATGGGCGCGCTCGATCGGCAACAGGGGTCTGTCCGGGCCGGACGCATTCCAGGCAGGCCGGGAAACGGGCCATGACGCCGCAGGCGTTGGCGGCGCCCCAAAAGATTGCGTAGAGTCGCCTCCGATCCCCGATCCACCCCAAGCGAGGCCGATCCCATGAACCAGCCGATCCCCAATTCCGTTCGCCGCATGACCGGCGGTATGGCGCTCGCCGAGATGCTGAAATTGACCGGCTGCGGCCCAATCTTCGGCATGGGCGGATTTCAGTTGCTGCCGTTCTACGAGGCCTGCCGGGCCTTGAACCTCAAGCATTACCTGATCAACGACGAGCGCTGCGGCGCCTTTGCGGCCGACGCCTGGGGCAAGGTTATGAACCGGCCGGCGGTCGCCGATGGCACGCTCGGGCCAGGGGCCACCAACCTGACGACGGGCCTCATCGAGAGTCTCAACGCCGGCATCCCGATGCTCGCCATCGCGGGCGACGCCAATCGCGAGCACGCCTGGAAAAACATGACGCAGGAGGCGCGGCAGATCGAGATCCTGCGTCCCGCCGTCAAGGAAGTGATCCGGGTCGAAGTGGTCAAGCGCCTGCCTGAGCATGTGCGGCGCGCCTTTGCCGTGGCGACCAGCGGGCGGCCGGGCCCGGTGCTGCTCGACGTTCCCGAAGACATCGCGCATGGCGAATACGATTTCGATGCGACCGATTTCTGGGTCGATCCGGAAACGCTGCGGGCGCAGGCGCGGCGCACCCGGCCAGACGGCTCTTCGGTCGAGAAGGCCGCGGCGCTGATCGCCAAGGCCGAGCGGCCGCTCATCCTGGCTGGTGGCGGCGTGCATATCTCGGAGGCCTGGGACGTGCTCGCCAAGTTTGCCGAGAGCTATGGCGTGCCGGTGGCGCACACGATGAGTGGCAAGGGTGCCATCGCCTGCAATCACTCGCATTCGGCAGGTCTTTTCGGACGCTACGACCGGATCGCCAACGCGCTGATTGCGGCCTCGGACTGCCTGATCGTGGTGGGCTGCAAGCTCGGCGAAATCGCCACCAAGCGTTTTGCTCTGATCCCGCCGGGCAAGCCAATCATCCACGTCGAGATCGAGCCGACAGAGATCGGGCGGACCACGCGCACCGACGTGGCGCTGGCGGGCGACGCCAAGCTTACGCTCGAGGATCTCGCAGCCGCCCTCGGCAACGGCCGGGCCGCGGCGCAAAGCCGGGCCGCCTATGTGGCGGAAGTTCCGAAGCGCATGGCCGAATGGCGGGCCGGCGCTGCCGACCGGCTGGAGAGCAAGGAGAGCCCGATCAACGTCGGCCGCCTCATGAACGAGCTCACCAAGCTGATGCCTGCGGATGGCATCCTGGTTGCCGACGGCGGCTTTGCCGGCCACTGGGGCGGCCTGATGTTCGACACCAAGGCCGCAGGCCGCCATTTCCTTCCTGACCGTGGTTTCGCCTCGATTGGCTACGGCGTGCCGGGTGGCATCGGTGCGCAGCTCGCCGCCGGACCGAAGCGGCGGGTCGTTACCATGTGCGGTGACGGCGGCTTCAACATGAGCCTCGGCGAGTTGGAGACGGCGCGGCGGCTCGGCACCAACTTCGTCGGCATCGTCTTCAACAACGCAGCGTCGGGCTATGTGAAAGCGCTGCAGCACGCCGTCTATGGTCCCGGAAACTACCAGTCGTCGGATCTCGTCGAGATGGATTATTCACAGATCGCCAAGGGGTTCGGCTGTCACGGCATCCGTGTGACGGATCCGGAGAAGCTGCAGTCGGCGATCCAGGAGGGCCTCGAGAACACCTCGAGCCCGACCATCCTCGACGTGGTGGTGACGCGCGATCCCGCGAAGATGCTGCCGGCGGCTGACAACCGGGCGGCGCTGACTGTGAAAAAGGGCGATCGGCCGGTTTAGGCCGTCGGGTGTCGGCGGCCATGCGCGCGGTCATACGCGATGCCAACGCCAGCGACGTCGCGGCGCTCCACCGCATCAACGATGCGGGGACGCCCGGCGTCGGCTCGGTGACGGCGAGCGAGCTTGCCCACCTCATCGACATTGGTGCCGCTACGCTGGTTGCCGAGATTGCAGGGGCGCCGGCAGGTTTCATCCTGTGCATGACGGAAGGCATCGACTATCCGAGCCTCAACTACCAGTGGATCAGCGGCCGGCGGCCGACGTTTGCCTATTGCGACCGGATTGCCGTTGCCTCCGGCGCCCAAGGCTGCGGTCTCGGCGCCACGCTCTACCGGGCCGCATTCGCGCGCTTCGCAGGCCAGAGGGGCACGATGCTGTGCGAGGTCAACCTGGCGCCGCCAAATCCAGGTTCGCTGCGCTTCCACGAGCGGCTCGGCTTTACCCGCATCGGCGAGCAGTGGACCGCGGACGGACAGAAGGGTGTTGTGTTCCTCGAGCGGGCGCTGGCTTCGGATTAAGAGCGGCACGCGATGCGGCCGGCGCCATGCTGCGGCGTTCATAGCGCATTAGGGCAACCGGGCAGATCTTTGCGACACAAATCGTCCAACAAGGTAGTGTTAACCGACGAGCACAGATCATTCATACCCGCCTCGATCAAGGAGACTGCTACATGCTCGACCTGCGTTGGCCGATTGCCCTCGTCCTGCTGGCCACCGCCGCGGCGATTGCCCCGGCATCAGCCCAGTCGCCGCGGCCGTTTTCCCTGCGTGTGCCGGCGCAGGACGGCAGCGCGGGCAGCGACGGGTCGATCCAGGTGTCGGTGAACTATGGGCTCAACCTGCCGCTGAAGTCGGATGACGCCAAGGCCCAGGGGGAAACACTCGAAGGCGCGCGGCGTGCGCTCTACGAGATCGCGGCCAGCGAGTGCAAGGTGCTGTTGGCGACCATTGCCTCGTCGTGCAAACTCGAGCGGCTCAACGTGCACTCGAATGTGCAGCGCCGGCGCGGGGAAGATTCCGTGAACGTCAACGGCAACGCCGCCTACCGCGTCGTGTTGAAGTAACCCCGCACGATAGCGTGACAGGTCGGCCTCGACGTGCGACTGGAAAGCAGACGCGCTGAATTTCCTCGGCGGCCAATGAGGAATGACCTCAATGCTCAGACTTGGATGTGGCGCCGGCTTCTCATCCGACCGGCTCGGACCGGCGATGGATCTGGCGGAAAAAGGCAAGCTGGACTGGCTGGTGTTCGAAACCATCGGCGAGCGGACATTGGCGTTCGGGCATCGCGACCGGAAGCTCGATCCCCGGCGCGGGTACAATCCGCAGCTCGCTGCCCGCATGCGCGGCGTGCTCAAGGCCAGCCAGGCCAACGGCACGCGCATCATGACCAACATGGGCGTCGCCAACGTGCCGGCGGCAGCGCAGGTGGTGGTGGAGGTGGCGCGGGAGCTGGGGCTCAAAGGCCTCAAGGTGGCAGCCGTGCTCGGCGACGAGGTCACCGACCTCCTTGGACCAGACACGACATTGTTCGACAATCACGACAAGCGCATCGACGAGGTGGGGCTGCCGCTCGCCGGCGCCAACGTCTACCTCGGCATCGACGCCATTCTGCCGGCGATAGAAACCGGCGCCGACGTGATCATCACGGGGCGGGTGGCCGACCCATCGTTGTTCCTGTCGCCGATCGTGCACAAATATGGTTGGGCTCGCGACGACTGGGCAGCTCTCGGGCGCGGCACGCTGGTCGGCCACCTCATGGAATGCGGCATGCAGATCACGGGCGGCTATTTCGCCGATCCCGGCCGCAAGGACGTGCCGCGGCTTGCCGATTGCGGCTATCCGATCGCCGAGGTGGCGGCGGACGGCTCGGCCGTGATCACCAAGCTTGCCGATGCCGGCGGCATGGTGACGCCACGGACCGTCAAGGAACAGCTGCTCTACGAGGTGCACGATCCGCGCCAGTACCTGACGCCCGACGTGACGGCGGATTTCTCGACCGTCGAGCTTTCCGAGGACGCGCGCGACCGGGTCCGGGTCGCCAAGGCCAGCGGCTCGCAGCGGCCGGAGAAGCTCAAGGTGACCGTTGGTTTCGACGGCGGCTACCTCGGCGAAGCCGGTGTGAGCTATGCCGGACCCAATGCTGCTGCCAGGGCGCAACTGGCCGGTGACATCATCCGGGAACGGCTTGGACGCGAGCCCGGCATCGGCGGTGCCGGCGTTGCCATGCGGGTCGACCTGATCGGCCTCAATGCGCTGCATGCAACCGCCCATGGCGTCCGCCAGGAGGCCGAGGACGTTCGACTACGCGTAGCGCTGCGTACGACCGACCGCGCCGCTTGTGAAACCATGCTGTGGGAGGTCGAATCACTGCTGTGCTGCGGTCCTGCCGGAGGCGGGGGCTATCGCGGGCAGATCACGCCATCGGTCGTCACGCATTCCGCCTTGATCGCACGCGATCGTGTGCGGCCGCGCGTGGAGGTGCTGGTGGCATGAGCACGGCTTCGACACGACGCATCAAGCTCCACGAGATCGCCCACGCTCGCGCCGGTGACAAGGGCAACACGTCCAATGTCTCGGTGTGGGTCTACGATCCCGGCGATTATCCACTGGTCAAGGCACAGCTCACCGCCGACCGCATCAAGGCGACCTTTCCGGCGCTCATCCAGGGGGCCGTCAAGCGCTACGAGCTCGACCAGCTGCACGGGCTCAATTTCGTGATGTCAGATGCGCTCGAGGGCGGTGTCAACACCTCGCTCGGGCTCGACAGTCACGGCAAGTCGTGGAGCTACCTGATCCTCGACCTCGAAATCGACGTGCCGGAGAACCGCGGTCCCGGCGCCTGATCGGACCGCGGCTTGATCGTGCCACGGTGATGGCCATATTGGGTGACATGACTTCGCCGCTTGGCTATGCATCGTCGCGTAGCCAGACATTTGGTGTGATGGCATCGCAATTCTGCAGGCCATTGTGTGAACCGGCTTAGTCACTTGCGTTCGATGTTGGGCGGGGCTCATCCATGCTGAAGAACTGGTCGGCCCTGCGCCTCAAGTTCATACTTTTCGCCCTGATCGCGGGACTTTCCGTGCAGATGGCGCGTGCCGAAATTGCGACGGAGTGCTTCAGCGAGGATAACGAGCGGCGCTTTGCCGGTTGCACGGCGATCATCGAGAATCCTATGGCGACGCAGCTCGAGAAGGCGCAAGCCTACTCGATGCGGGCGCTGGCGTTGTCTTTGAAACGCCAATACGAGGCTGCGATCGGCGACTACGATGCGGCCATCGCCATCAATCCGGGCTTTGCGGTGGCGCTCAACAACCGGGCGTGGGCCTACTTCAAGTGGGGACGGGCAGCGCAGGGCCTGCCTGACGTCGAGCGTTCGCTGCAGCTCAGTCCGGGAAGCGAGCACACCTGGGATACGCGGGCCCACATCCGGCAGGTGCTGGGGGATCATGACGGCGCTTTTTCCGACTACGAGCAGGCGGTCGTGCTTGGCGGACCACGTATGATCAAACTCTACCAGTGCGGGCTGTCGGCGACCGGGCGCTACCGCGGCCGCCTCGACGGCATCTACTCGGACGAATTGCGCGATGCCCTGAAGACGTGTGCGGGGTCACGCACTTGCGATCCGCTGCCGGCGACCGAGGAATGCCGGGATCCGATGTCCTGACGCCTGTGGGCTCGCGATCACGAGAAAGTATGGCTTGCCAATCAACCACCTCGCCTGACGACGCACATTTGCGTTGTCCCCAAGCTCGGCTTGCGGCACATCTAGGTTCGTATTCTAAACAGATGATCATTGTTGCGCATATTGAACGGCATTTCTTTTGCATCGCGGGTCAGGCCCCGCGAATGCGGCCCCACATTTGAAGGCAATTTCACATGACGACCTCCAGTGTTGGCGACACAGGCTACAAGTTCGACCCCGTGGCGGCACTCCACGGCACACCACAAGACGGGCGAGAGCCTCTGATGCTCTCCTGGGTGACGCCCCCCGCCATGGTTGGGCTCAGCGTCAAGAATTTCCTGCTGAAGATCATTACGCTCGGCATCTATGGGTTCTGGGGGCGCACCGAGGTGCGCCAGCGGATCTGGGCGGCGGCGCGGATCAACCACGAGCCGCTGCAGTACACGGGCACGGGCAAGGAACTGTTCCTCGGCTTTCTCGTCGTGCTCGGCGCGCTGCTGGTGCCGGCATTCCTGGTTTCGCTGGTGGCGGCACTGGCGTTCGGGCCGAAGTCGACCGGGGCCAGCATCGTGCAGATGATCCTCTATGGCCTGTTCTTTTTCCTGATCGGTTTCGGCATCCACCGGGCGCAACGCTACCGGCTGTCGCGGACGCGGTGGCGCGGCATTCGTGGCGGACTCGACGGCAGCTCGTGGCACTATGCGTGGACCTACTTCTGGACGGGACTGGCGATGATCGCCACACTCGGCTGGGTGTCGCCATGGCGGGCGACGAAGCTGCAGGGCCTGATCACCAACGGCATGCGGTTCGGCGACCGACCTTTTGCCTTCGATGCGAAGGCAGGACCGCTCTATGGCCGGTTTGCCGTGCTCTGGTTCAGCGCCGTTGTCATCGCTTCCGCCGTTGTCGCCATCGCTGCGTTCGTCAATTTCAGACTGCTCGGCTTCGACATGCCAAAGCCCGATTTCAAGCCGGACCTGCAGACCATCATCACGTTGATGGCGGTTTTCTACGCGACGGCGCTGATCGGATTCCTGCTCTACAGCGTGGTCAGTGCTTGGTACCGCGCGCTCATGATGAACCACTTCGCCCAGCATACGACATTCGAAGGCGCGCGCTTCAAGGGTAGTGCCACGGGCGGGACGCTGGTGACGCTCGCGCTCACCAACTATCTGATGGTCCTGTTCACACTCGGGCTGCTCGGACCCGTCGCGCAGGCACGCTCGGCGCGCTATCTGGTCGAGCATCTCGAGATCGAGGGGACCGTTGCGGTGGCGCAGATCCAACAGGGCGCAGCCGATACCAGCAACCGCGGCGAAGGGTTGGCGCAGGCGTTCGACGTCGATGCCTTCTGAGCCCAGAACAGGCGAGGCGATGGGCGACAGCGAAGCGGTCTTCCAGGGTCGCCTCAGCGACGGCACAAGTGCCGCGCGGCGCTCTGCCGAAGTACGGATCAATGCGCCGGGGATCAGCGTTCGCACCGGGGTCCAAGCCGAGACCATCTGGCCGTGGGCGACGCTGACCGTCGCCACGCCGCTTACGCGGGGCTCGGACCACGTTCTGCTCTCGAGCTCGCTCGCACCCGATACCACCCTGCTGGTCACCGATGCGACCTTCGTCAAGATCGTGGCCGAACGCGCGCCCCACCTCACGGGGCATGCGTTCGGCTGGCGCGTGACGCGGCCGATCCTCGCTGGCGTTGCGGCTCTCGCCGTGATTGCCGGGGGACTATGGCTCGGCGGCGTTTCGCCTGCGCGTGGCATTGCTATGGCGATACCGGACAGTTTGCGCCGCTCCGTCGGCACGCGCGTGATCGATGCGATCGCAGAGGGCCACGGCCAGTGCGAGACGGCTGCGGGGCGAGCCGCGCTTGACCGACTTGTGGCAAGGCTTGCTGGCGACAGCGAACAGGCAGCGCGCTATCGCGTCAGGGTCGTCGACTGGAAGCTGATCAACGCCTTTGCCGCGCCAGGAGGCCAGATCGTGCTGACGCGGGGCATCCTTGGTACTGCGCGCAGCGCCGACGAGATCGCCGGCGTCCTGGCGCACGAGATGGGACATGCCGATGCCTTGCATCCGGAGACCGCGATTATCCGGACGGTCGGGCTCTATGCCGCCTTCGAGCTGATGACCGGGGGTGGCGGCAGCACGCTCGGTACAGTCGGGTTGCTGCTGAGCCAACTGCAATACTCGCAGGCGGCAGAGCGGGATGCCGATGCGCGGGCCACTGCGACCCTCATCCGGGCGAAGGTCTCGACCGCCGGGCTCGCCGACTTCTTCCGAAGGCTAGACGCGCGCGAGCAAACCAAGAGCACGACCGGCAAACACTGGGACATCCTGCGCACACATCCCCGCTCGCGCGAGCGTGCGGACACGGTCGCCAAGCAGCAGGTCGGCGATGCTCGGCCGGCGCTGGAGGCGGGCGCGTGGCGCGCCCTGCAGACGATGTGTGTGGACCGGCCATCGGCTACCACAAAACCAGATCCCAAGTAGGGTGCTAGCTCCGAACGCTGCCGGACTCTTGCTTCTCGGCAACGGCGCCTGCCAGGCGGCGCGCCCCGGCGCCGAGCGCGTTGACCGGGCGCAAGAGTTCCTGAGTGACCGTGTGCTCCGTCACCTCGCCGTCGCCGATGCCGAAGGTGAGGCGCTCGCGCTTGGCGGAGGGGACATGCAGCGTGCCGAACAACCAGTCCCAGATTGCCAGTACGCTGCCCATGTTCTTGTTGAAGTGGATGGGATTGGTCGAGTGGTGGATCTGATGATGGGCCGGGCTGATCAAGAGGCGACCGAGGGGACCGGTGAAGGCGATCCAGACGTGGGTGTGATGGAGATGGGCCAGGAGATAAGTGAAGATCACGACGAGGGCGTTGGCGTTGGCGATGGTGAGCACCTCAGCGGGACGGCCCAGCGACCAGCGCACAACGGCGTCGGTGACACCGAGAAAGATCGCCAGCGTGTTGAGGAACAGCACGCTCTCGATGGGGTGGACGCGCGAGTTGGTGAGCGGGGTCAAGACCTCGGCCGAGTGATGCACCTTGTGCATCTCCCACAGGAAGGGGACCATGTGGCTCAGGTAATGATAGACCCAGTAGGCCAGCTCGTATGCGAGAAACAACGCCAGCGTCAGGATCACGGTGGCAAGCGCATCGGGCACCGGGGCCGGGCCAGGCGTGCCGAAGCCCGCTTCGAGCAAGGTTCGCATGCCGCCGGCGATGACGCGATGAGAGATCACGGCGCCGGCCAGCAGGGCGCCGAAAACGAATAGATTCAAGACCAATAGCTTGACGTCGAGGCTGGACGATCGCGCCAGCAGCCAGCGGCGTGGAAACATCAGCCGGGCAACCGCTTTGAGTTGCAGATGCCGGCCCGTCGCCAGATGACGGCGTGAGAGCCAAAGTGCGGCGATGAGGAAGGCGCACAGCAGGGAGGCCAGCGACAAGTCGGAGGACGGCGACAGCAGGACGCCAGCCGTCGTGCGGCCGACATGTTGCGCAAACTGGCCGAGATCGTGGAACAGGGTTTCGAGACGCATATGCACACTAGCTCTCTGCGATGGAGCAGGCTCGCCCCTTCAGGGATGGTAGTGCGGTTTAGCTAACGGGCCGTTGACCTATGATTGAGGATGGCTCTGGCCGGCTCCCTGCCGGACGCCGCCGGCAGTCCGTGCGCTTCGATTGACATCGAACGCACTTGCCCGTCTTCTCCTTAATCTATTGTTTTATATTTTAATTCGTGTCCTCTATGGACGCCAGACGGCGTCCACTTCAGCCGATCAAGCCCTAACGCAGATCGCGGGCGATGCGAAAGCCGACGCCTGCCTCCCGTGCCAGTGGCGGGATTGGGCGGCGGGCGGAGAGTTCCAGCTTGGCTGCGGGCTCGCCGGCGTGGCCGTCACGCAGGATTTGCTCGCGGCAGCCGGTTCCAAGGACGCTCGGGCGGGCATGCTGACGTGTCTCGGAGACCGGTTGTTGCCAGCACCCCGCGACGATCTCGGCAACGTTGCCATGCACGTCGTGAAGGCCGAAGCGATTGGGATCGTAGCTGCCAACCGGCAGAGGGCGAACGGCGCTGCGTCCAAAGTTTGCACCCCCCGGTGGAAGCGTGCTGCCGGTGAGAAAGGGGTCGGCTGTGCCGCCGCGGGCGGCATACTCCCATTCGGCCTCGGTCGGGAGGCGATAGGGTAGGCCCGTCTGGCCCGTCAACCATTCAGCGTAGGCCATGGCGTCCATGGCGCTGACGCACGCGATCGGCAGGCGCCGGTTGGTGTCGGTGGTGTCCTGGCCACGGCAGACGCCAACAAGGCGATTGGTTGCCCTGGCGAACGCTTCGAACTCGCCGACCGTCACCTCGTAGCGACCGATGGCGAAGGCCTGCTCAATGGCCAATGGGCGCTCGCTGGGCGCGGTCGGGATGCGGATGCT
This sequence comes from uncultured Alphaproteobacteria bacterium, assembly GCA_963761475.1. Lineage (GTDB taxonomy): Bacteria > Pseudomonadota > Alphaproteobacteria > Rhizobiales > Hyphomicrobiaceae. Next base: position 53,832 of record CAVXGT010000032.1, on the reverse strand, counting down.
GCCCGGCTGGATGACGACCAACTCGGGGCAGTGCGAGCAGTCCGAGATGGCATGGACCGGCTCGACCCTCTTGGACATGGTGGTGTTGGTGCCGGGCGCCGGCTCAGGACCCGTCGCGGGACCGGATGCAGATACCAGGACGGTGGACTTGCCGTCGGCGCCAGCGGCGTCACCCTCGCCGCTCTTCTCGAACGTGAAGTATCCACGGCCGCCAGACTGCTTTGCCGGCATGGGGCCCGGATGCTCGTAGGCAATTGCGGGCTCGCCGGTATAGGACAGGATCAGAGCGCCGTTGGCCGCCACTACCGAGGCGATGGCCAGCCAGGCGGCCCTGCGGGAGCCAGGGCTCGGCGGCTGCATGGCTACATACAATATGAATGCGGTCGTGAGCGCGAACAGCGCCACCGAGGCCCAGGCATAGGGCCCCAACTCGGGCAACATTGTCATGTGATGCGACACCCGTTTACGAAACAGTAACAGGTGGTGCGCAGAGCAATTTCCGTGCCGAATGTCCGAACTCGACAGATGGCGGCGTTGCACAGGAATTGGCGGCGGCGCCCGGGCGGCGGCGTCGGTGATTGACGGGCTATCGCTATTTCGCCAAATTGATACGCTAAATGTTGTTCAGTTAGAGCCGTTGCGATGCTCGCACACACTCGAGCGAGAACGCGCAGCGGATTATCGTTTCAGAAGCTGACCGCCGTCTTTGCTGGAATCAAGGTGCTGCCAGCGATGGCGCTCAGGCGTTTGCCACCTCGATCGAGGCCCGACTGGATGCATTCACACAACCGTCTCTTGAAGGACATCGCGGACTGGCAGGCGAAGGGATGGATTGCGCCCAGTGGCGCCGACGCCATCCGCGCCGACCTCGCAAGCCGACGCTCCGGCATCGGTCTTGCAACCGTGCTCGGCACCCTGGCCGCCGTCCTGGTTGGTTTTGGCATCATCAGCTTCGTTGCCGCCAACTGGCAGGAGATGTCGAAGCTCACCCGGCTGGCGCTGATTTTCGCGGGGCTATGGTCGCTGCTGGGACTTGGGAGCTGGCTTCGGAGCAAGGCCTATCCCAGTCTCGCCGATGCCGCACTGCTCGGGGCGGTCGCGACCTATGGTGGCGGGATCATGCTGATCGCGCAAATGTACCACATGGACGGTCACCCGCCGGATGCCGTGCTGTTGTGGGGTATCGGGGCCGTGGTGACGGGCCTGCTCACGCTTTCCAATCCGGTGCTGGCGGCTGCGCTGGTGCTATTTTGCGTATGGTCCGGGATGGAGACGGTATCGCCGCCCTACTTGACGCGGGTGCACTGGGCTTTCCTGCCGGCTTGGGCGGTCGTCGCTTCAGGAATTGCCATCACACGCTGGAAGCCCGGGCTGCATCTGCTGGCCCTGGCGCTTTCGGGTTGGATCGTCATGCTCGGCTATCTGGTGGGCCCGCGGCCCGAGGCATTCGGCGGGCATATCCTCGTCACCTTGATCGGGGCAGGGCTCGCAGGCCTCAGCGTGGTTGGGGGGCACGTCATCGACCGTTGGCGCCAGATCTCGGGGACAATGCTGGCCTATGGCTTCGCCATCGCGTTCTGCGGTGCGCTGGCGCTGCAATTCATTGCCGACAACGGGGGCAAGCACACCTTCATGCTTGGCGGCTTGACGCTGGCGGCCATCATCGGCGTGCTCGGGTGGGCGTGGCGGACGGATAACCGGCCCGTGCTGTGGCTCGCCTATGCGGCCTTCGGGATCGAGATCTTCTCGCTCTACCTGAAGAAGATCGGCACGCTGCTCGGCACATCGGCCTTCTTCATGGTCACCGGGCTGATGCTTGCGGGATTGGCCTATGCGGCGGTGCGCCTGCACTCGACGAAACACGGATCCGAGGGAGCCGCCACATGAGCGCGCAAGACAAAATCAAGCGAATGGCTGGCCATCCGTTCGCCGGCATCGCGGCGGCGGGCGTGGTGTTGTGCGCCATCCTCGGATACCTCGTCGTCGACCGGCTGCTGCTGCTGTCGCGCGGACGCGAGGTGGTGCTCACGATCCGTCCCGTCGATCCACGCGACCTCTTCAAAGGCGACTTCGTGCGCCTCAACTTCGACATCTCGGCACTACCCGAGGGCATCGTTCCCGAGGGCACAGCGGCGGCCTGGCGCGAGCGGGTCAAGAGCAAGGGGCTGTCGCTCTACGTCATCCTGGAGAAGGGAACTGATGATAGCTGGCAGCCGGTCTCGGTCAGCGATCAGCTTCCTGGTGGGCTCGGACCGAACCGTGTCGCCATCAAAGGGCGGGCGCTCGCCTACGATGTCCGCCGCGTGCGCTACGGCATCGAGCGCTATTTCGTGCCCGAGGGGACCGGCGGTCGCATCGAGCAACTGGCACGTGATGCCAAGCTCGCGGCCATCGTCGCGGTGGACGGATCGGGCCGGGCCGCGATCAAGGGCCTGATGGTGGCGGGCAAGCGCGTTTATGACGAGCCGCTGCTGTGATGCGACCTGTGATGGCGGTGCTGTCCCTTTCGGAGATTGCGGGATAGTGTCAATGCTTCCGGATCGCCCACGGCGATCAAGTCCTTGAAACTTGCTCGCTCTTGCAACTCCCACGATGGACGCCCCCGCAATATGATTGTTCTGCTTCGGCGACTATGGCGGTGGCCGGCGATCGCGGCGGTATCGCTTGTCACGGTGGCGGCACCGGCGGCGGTTCTGGCCCAGGCGAGCTTGTTTGCACCCGAGGGGGAGACCGGCTGGCAACCACGGCCCAGCGTGCGGGCGAGAGGCCACATGGTGGCGGCTGCCAATCCGTTGGCGGCGCAAGCGGGCCTCAAGCAACTGCGGGCGGGCGGATCGGCCACCGACGCGGCGATCGCCGTGCAGCTCGTGCTGGGGCTGGTGGAGCCGCAATCGTCGGGCCTCGGTGGCGGCGCCTTCTTCGTCCATTTCGATGCGGCGACGCGCAAGGTTGCGACCTTCGATGGGCGCGAAACGGCACCTGCCGGCGCATCGCCGTCGCATTTCCTCGCCAAGGGCCGTCCGATGCCCTTTCGTCGCGCCGTCAAATCGTCGTTATCGATCGGTGTGCCGGGGACCGTGCGCCTGCTTGAAGCCGTGCATCGCAAGCACGGGCGGCGACCTTGGCCTGAGTTGTTTGCCGACGCCATCAAACTTGCCGAAGACGGTTTTGCCGTATCGCCACGGCTCCACGCCCTGCTTGCCAATGCGGCACCTCAATCGTTCGATGCGACTGCGCGCGGCTATTTCTTCGATCCAGCCGGCAAGGCATGGCCGGCCGGCCATGTGCTGCGCAATCCCGCCTATGCCGAGACGCTGAAGGCCATCGCAAAGGGCGGGGCGGGCGTCTTCTACGAAGGCGCGCTGGCGCAGAAGATCGTGGCAGCGGCGGCGCACGACCTGAAACCCAAGGCAGCCGTCACGCTGGCAGATCTGGCGAGCTACCGGGTGATCGAGCGCGAGCCACTTTGCGTTGACTATCGCGGGCACAAGGTCTGCGGCATGGGACCGCCGTCGTCGGGCGCTCTTGCCATCGGCCAAGTGCTGGGCATGCTCGGCGGCGACCCGCTTGGGGCGACGCCGCGGGCCGCCATGGCGCCACGGCCGCTGCATCTCCTATCGGAAGCGCTGCGGCTCGCCTTTGCGGATCGCAACTGGTACGTCGCCGATCCCGGCTTCGTTGCGATCCCGAGCGGATTGCTCGATCCTGGTTATCTCGCCCAGCGCCGCGGCCTCATCCACGATTGGCGGCCGCTCACTCGCGGCTATCCCGGACGACCGCCAGGCTCAGGGCGCCAAGCGCTCGGACGGGATGCCACGCACGAAGCCGACGGAACCAGCCACATCTCGATTATCGATGGCGCAGGCAATGCGGTTGCCATGACGACCACCATCGAAGCCGGATTCGGATCCGGGCGGTGGGCCGGCGGATTTCTCCTCAACAACGAGCTCACCGACTTCTCGTTCTCGCCCGCCGACGGCGATGGCCGGCTGATCGCCAACCGTGTCGAGGGCGGAAAGCGGCCGCGCAGCTCGATGTCGCCAACGATCGTTCTCGATGGCGACGGCAAGCCCGTGATCGTCACGGGGTCGGCGGGCGGCAGCCGGATCATCGGCTATGTACTGAAATCGCTGGTGGCGCTCATCGACTGGAGGATGGATGCAGCAGCGGCGCTGGCCCTGCCCAACTTCGGCAGCATTCGCGACGGACCGTTCGACCTCGAGGAACAGCAAGGGGGCGTGATCGACGGGTTCGGTCAGGCGACGAGCGCGCTCGGCCTTGTCAGCACGGCGCTGCGGCTCAAACCGCTCGGGCACGAGATCAAGCTCAATCGCCTGACCTCGGGAACGCACGTCATCGTCAGGCGGGCGAACGGGCAGCTCGAGGGCGCCGCCGATCCGCGGCGGGAAGGCAGCGTTCTCGGCGACTGAAGCGCTGCCTACCGCGTCCGTCTGGCGCGGCCGAACTGCGGTTGCGATCGCTGGTTTTTCAAGACAGGTGCAGGTGGCGTGACGTAAGTTCCCAGCCAAAGATCAGCCCGCGCGCCGACATGACCGATCTGCGTGGCAGCCTAAGGAGAGTGCCCCATGAAAGACCTGATGAAACTGATGCAGCAGGCCGGCCAGATCCAGCAAAAGATGCAGGCCATGCAGGAAGAGATGGCGGCCATGGAGATCGAAGGCCAGGCCGGCGCCGGCCTCGTCAAAGTGGTGCTGAACGGCAAAGGCGACATGCGGAGCGTGCGCATCGATCCCGACCTGATGAAGCCCGGCGAAGGCGAGATGGTCGAGGACCTGATCGTTGCCGCGCACAAGGACGCCCGTGGCAAGGTCGAGGCCGCCATGGCGGAACGCATGAAGGACGTTACAGGCGGACTGCCGTTGCCGCCGGGAATGAAGCTTTTCTGATCCTCGAGACCGTGGGCGGCTACATGACGGAGCGGCCCCGGGTGGACCGGGACCGCTCGTTCGTCAGGTGGGCTTGGCGAAGTCGCGGCTGCCCGATTGGCCTACCAGCATCCGCGCCTTCACAGCCGCCCGGCGAAACGTCATCGCCGCATCAGGCTTGCGCCTCGATCTGCTTCGGCGCGCCGGCGCCGATCGCAATGGTGCGGGGCTTCAGGCGCTCGGGCACGTTGCGCACTAGGTCGATGTGGAGCAAGCCGTCCTTCAAGTCGGCGCCCTTGACCTCGACATGGTCTGCAAGCTGGAACCGGCGCTCGAAGGCGCGGGTGGCGATACCGCGATGCAGGAACTGGCGCTCCTTGTCGTCGGCCTTCTTGTCGCCCTTGACGTTGAGCGCGCTCTCCTTGACCTCAATCTTGATGTCATCCTGACCGAAGCCGGCGACGGCCATGGAGATGCGGTACTCGTTATCGGCGACACGCTCAATGTTGTATGGGGGATAGCCAGAACTCGGCTTCGAAGCTCTGGGCTCCGTCGAGCATCTGGAAGAGGCGGTCGAAACCGACTGTGGAACGGTAGAGGGGGGAGAGATCAAAAGGTCGCATTCAGTCCTCCTTGCATTAAGCGAGGTCATTCATTGCCTGCCGCTTCTCATGAACCCGGCAGCTCGTCGCGCATCCGGAACTGGCCTGCGCTGACACTTATCTAGGGCGGCCAAAAGGCATTTCAAGAGGGGAGAAAGCGGTCGGTCTTGCCGCGGCCGGGGGCTGGCGTATGCTGGTTCAGGTTATAGCAATTGCGGGACGACACGCCCGCCTCCAGGAGGACACCCATGGCCGAGACCCCGCGCTGGAAAAACCGTCCCGAAAACTCGACGTGGGGCGACTATGGCCCGGACGACCAGCTCGGTCGGCTCAATGAAATCACCAAGGAGAAGGTCCTGCAGGGCATGGCCGAAGTGAAAACCGGCCAGACCTTCTGCCTCTCCATGCCGCTCGACTACCCGGGCGGCAACGCGCTCAATCCTCGGCGCTTTCCGCCGCAGATCCGGCCGACGCTACGCGGCGACAAGCCGAACTGGGGCTACCGGGCGGAGTGGGACCATCCGGGCATGCAGGACGTCGTCAACGACGACATGGTGCTGCTGCACCTGCAGTACTCGACCCAATGGGACACGCTGGCGCATGTGGGCGCGCTGTTCGATGCGGACGGCGACGGGGTGGCGGAGCCCGTGTTCTACAACGGCTACCGGCTGTCGCATGAGATCCTGGGACCGACCGACGGCAAGGACGCGGGCGGCGTGCCAGGGACGATGGTTCCGGCCGTCGGCACCTCATCGGCGAACGCCCTCGGCGTCGAGAACATGGCCGCCAAATGCATTCAGGGCCGCGCCGTCATGGTGGACCTGGAAGCGCACTTCGGCAGGGCCAAGAAGCCTGTGGACTACGACGACCTGATGCGCATCTTCGCCGCCGACGGCATCAAGGTGCTGCCGGGCGACATGGTGTGCTTCCGCACCGGCTTCGACGAGCTGATCTTCGAGGCCAAGAAGAAGCCGACGCCGGAGTGGCTGCACGGACATTGCTGTGGCCTGGACGGGCGCGACGACCGGTTGCTCAAGTGGGTCTCGGAATCGAAGGTGTCGGCACTGATTGCCGACAACTACGCTGTCGAAATGTACGATGCGCCGCCGAAGCCCGGCCAATGCGTGATGCTTCCGCTGCATCACCACGCGCTGTTCAAGACCGGTGTCAACCTGGGCGAGATCTGGCGCCTCAGCGAACTCGCCAACTGGCTGCGCAAAAACAATCGCAGCACCTTCCTGATGACCGCGCCACCGCTCAACCTGCCGGGTGCCGTCGGCTCGCCAGCCAACGCCATCGCGACGGTCTGATTGCGCCCTTGATCACGAGGGTTTCATGGCCTCGAGCGAGCGGACGCAGGTCGGAATCATCGGTGCGGGACCGGCCGGGCTGCTGCTGGGCGAATTGCTGGCCGCGGCCGGCATCGACAACGTCATCCTGGAGGCGCGCGACCGGGCTCATGTAGAGGGGCGGGTTCGGGCCGGCGTGCTGGAGGAAGGCACAGTCGGCTTATTGGAGAGGGCCGGCGTCGGCGATCGGCCGCGGCGGCTCGGGATCGTGCACGAGGGCTGCAGCATCATCGGCAAGGCCGGCGCGTTTCGGATCGACTTCGCCGCCCTGACAGGGCGATCCGTGATGGTGTGGGGCCAAACCGAAGTCACCAAGGACCTGATCTCACGGCGCATGAAGGGGGGGCGGCGAACCGTGTGGCTGGCCAGCGAAGTCACCCTCGAAGGGATCGACGGGGAAAGCCCGGCGCTCAGTTGGACCGACGGCTCGGGCCGGCACCGTCTGCGCTGCGACTTCATCGCCGGGTGCGACGGCTTTCATGGCGTGAGCCGAAACGCCATCCCCTCCACGCGGCTCAAGACTGTCGAGAAAGTCTATCCGTTCAGCTGGCTCGGCATCCTGGCCGACGTGCCGCCCTGCTCGGCCGAGCTCATCTACGCCCGGCACGCCAACGGCTTCGCGCTCGCCTCGATGCGGTCGGAGCGGCGCAGCCGCTATTACATCCAATGCCCGCCAGAGACACTGCTCGAGGACTGGCCCGATGAGCGGATTTGGAACGAGCTCGCCATTCGCCTGGGGCCCGAGGCCACGGCCGGGATGACGCGGGGGCCGGCAATCGAGAAATCCATCGCTCCGCTCAGAAGCTTCGTCGCAACGCCCATGCAGTTCGGCCGATTGTTCCTGGCTGGCGATGCCGCGCATATCGTACCGCCGACCGGCGCCAAGGGGCTCAACCTTGCGGCCTCGGACGCGCACTACCTCTCGGAAGCATTGGTCTTCCACTATCGAACGGGAAGCCCGGCAGCCCTCGAGGCCTATACAGACAGGGCACTCAGCCGGGTGTGGCAGGCGGAGCGGTTCTCGTGGTGGATGACCGGCCTACTGCACCAACTCTATCCGCCCGGATCGTTCGAGGCCGAAATGCAGGAGGCGGAGCTTGCCTTCCTGATGCGCTCGCGGGCCGCGCAAACGGCACTGGCAGAGTGCTACGTGGGATTGCCTCTTTAAAGTGGCGCGCTTTTAGTGGCGCCTTCCGACTCCGCTGCGCGGAGCCGGCCGGAAGGCGGATGTTGGTGGCCCCTTCCGACTCCGCTGCGCGGAGCCGGCCGGAAGGCGCGGAAGTGGGGGCGGGGCGTGGCTACTCCCACTCGATGGTGCCGGGCGGCTTGGATGTGACGTCGTAGACGACGCGGTTGATGCCGTTGACCTCGTTGACGATGCGGGTAGCGATGCGTCCCATGACGTCGTGCGGGAACTGGTAGAAGTCGGCCGTCATGCCGTCCGTCGAGGTCACAGCGCGCAGGGCGCAGACGCTATCGTAGGTGCGCGCATCGCCCATGACCCCCACGGTGCGGACTGGCAAAAGCACCGCGAAGGCCTGCCAGATCTCGTCGTAAAGGCCGGCCTTGCGGATCTCGTCGAGGTAGATGGCATCGGCCTTGCGCAGAATATCCATCTTCTCCACCGTGACATCGCCCGGGCAGCGGATGGCCAGGCCCGGACCGGGGAAGGGATGACGGCCGACAAAGGCTTCCGGCAATCCAAGCTCGCGACCGAGGGCGCGGACCTCGTCCTTGAAGAGCTCGCGCAGCGGTTCGACAAGCTTCAGGTTCATGCGCTCGGGCAGGCCGCCGACATTGTGGTGCGACTTGATCGTGACCGACGGTCCGCCGGTGAATGACACGCTTTCAATAACATCGGGATAGAGCGTTCCCTGCACCAGGAAATCCGCGCCGCCAATCTTCTTGGCCTCGGCCTCGAAGACCTCGATGAAGTGGCGACCAATGGTCTTGCGCTTTTGCTCGGGATCGCTGACGCCGGCCAGGGCATCGAGGAACTGCTTCGATGCGTCGACGTGCACGAGTGGAATGTTATAGGTGCCGCGGAACAGGCGGACGACCTCCTCGGCCTCGTTGAGGCGCATGAGGCCATGATCGACGAAGATGCAGGTGAGCTGGTCGCCTATTGCCTCGTGAACCAGGACGGCCGCAACGGCGCTATCGACGCCGCCGGAGAGGCCGCAGATCACCTTCGACTTGCCGACCTGGGCGCGGATCTTCTCGATCTCGGCGGAGCGGAAATGGCGCATGCTCCAGTCGCCGGGCAGGCCTGCGATGCGGCGCACGAAATTGCGGATGAGGGCAGAGCCACGGGGCGTGTGGACCACCTCGGGGTGGAACTGGACGGCAAAGTGCTTGCCTTCGGCATCGGCGATGGCGGCGAAGGGCGCGCCCTGGCTGACGGCGACGACGCGGAAGCCCGGTGGCAACTTCGTTACGCGATCGCCATGGCTCATCCAGACCGTGTCGCGCTCGCCCTTCGCCCAGACGCCCTCGAACAGCGAACAATCGTCGACGACCTCGATCTCGGCTCTGCCGAACTCGCGGTGGTGACCCGCCTCGACCCCGCCGCCCATCTGGGACACCATCGTCTGCTCACCATAGCAGATCCCAAGAACGGGAAGGCCGGATTTGAACACCCAATCAGGGGCGCGGGGCGTGCCCATCTCGGTGACGCTCGCCGGTCCGCCCGACAAGATCACCGCCTTCGGGTTGAGGCGCTCACGGGCTTCTTCGGCCTTGTTGAAGGGCACGATCTCGGAATAGGCGCCGGCCTCGCGGACCCGGCGCGCGATGAGCTGGGTTACCTGGGAACCGAAGTCGATGATGAGCACGGTGTCGGTCATGAGCGTTCCTTAGCTCCCCACGGGCGGCAGAGGCCGGCAGCCGGGCCTCGATTGCGCTTGCTAGACCAGCACAACGCCCAAGGCAATGCGGCTCGAGATCGGACAAAGCGGCTGTTGAAGAGAAGTTCGCCTCGTCCTGGCCGGCTGCGACGCGGTGCTCCGTCTCTGCTATAAGGCGGTTCGGGCCACGACCAACGGGCGAGGGGACTCATGAGCCGCGCGGACGAAGGCAGGCAGACGCTGCTTGGAATGCTTGGTGAGGGCGGCAAACGACCCGTCGAAGACGTGATCAGCGGGCTGACGTACTGCGAGATCGGGGTCAAGCCGACACTCTTACTGGCAACGGTGGCCGCGCGCCCCGACGACTTCAAGCCACGGTTTCTGGCCGAGCTGGACCTCACGCCGGAGCAAGTCGACGCCCTCGAACTGGCGCGCCCCGGCGAGCGACATGCCTATTTCCTGCACACCTTCGCTCTCTACTTCCTGGGGTTGTGGCACGACGAGCAGGCCTTCGATCGAATCGTGGCGTACATGGCGGCCGACTCCAATCTCGCCGCGGAGCAACTCGACGACGTGGTCACCGAGCACCTGCCGGCCATCCTGGCACGGACGTACGGGGGCGGCGATCTCGGGGCGCTGAAGGGAATCATCGAGGACCCGGCAGCCGACATGTGGGTGCGAGGCGCCTGCCTGAGAGCCCTGCACGCCATGGCGCGGATGGGCAAACTGCCGCGGGCGGACGTAATTTCCTACTTCGCCGATGTGGCCGAGCGGCTGCGCGGGACGACGACCGACGATTTCGGCCTGGAGCTGGTGTCGGCGCTGGCAGACACCAGGGAGGCCGCGCTCAAAGGCGCAATCCAGCAATGGTTCGCCGATGGACTGGTGGATGAGAGCATCGTCAGCCGCAAAGATGTGGAAGCCGCCTACACAGAGCGCCCGGAACACGTCGAGCAGCAACTCATGCGGCGCGAGTTTTTCGACCAGTTGCTGGACGAGCTGTGTGACTGGCCGTGGTTCAACAGTACCGACCCCTCGGAATTCGAGGCGGAAGCGGATGAAGAAGATGAAGATCAGGACGCCTTCGAGGCGGCGTTGGCCGCGGAAGGCCGCCAGCCGGTGGTCCGGGACGGCCGGAAGGTCGGCCGAAATGAGCCCTGCCCGTGTGGTAGCGGCAAGAAATACAAGAAGTGCTGCCTGGCCGAGGCGTAACCGACCGGGCAAGCCCGCTTGCAAGGTTGCCGGAGCACGGCGCTTTTTCCGGGGCGGGGCCTCGCCGGGGGTGTGCTCAGCCGAGCCGGGGCGGTCGCGAAGACGGGTAACGCCAGCGCCCATCCCGTGCTATGAAATGGCCAAACCAGGAGCCGCATCATGACTAATACCGAGACCTTGCCCACTGCACCAGCGACCGCGACCGAGCGCACGGTTACGCCCCATGAGCATGCCCATGGCCATAGCCACGATCACGGCGATGCCTGCGGTTGCGGCCACGACCATCATCATCACGACCACGGCCACCACCATCATGCGCCGGTGGTGACCTATCAGCGGGCCGGCCCCAAGGTCGGGCGCAACGATCCTTGTCCTTGCGGCAGCGGCAAGAAGCACAAGAAGTGCTGCCTCGAGAGTGCGCGCGACTGAGCAGCGAGCACGACCGCTCAAACGCAGCACCGACGGCACCGGCCGGGAGACGATGCAGCATGGAGCCAGTCACCAACAAACTCCGGCGGACACGTCTGTTCGCGAACCTGCCAGAAGACGGTCTGGCCGACCTGATCGCGGAGCCCGGCGTGCGGCATGGCGATCTTGCCGAGGTGATCGACGCCAAGCCCGGCGACCTGGTGGTGCTGCTCGAAGGCGGGCTGCACATGGTGGCCAAGAACGGTCCGGGCGAGCATCTCGCAATCCTGAGCACGAACGAGAAGGCGCCGGAGCCGGCCATTCTTTACACCATTCCGGAAAATGCCGAGGTTCGCCTGACGCGTTTTTCGACGTATCTGGTGATCGACGGGGCGCGGCTTGACGACCTGATCGCGGCCGGACAGGAAAGCCTGTCGCTGACGACCCTGGACGACACTGTGCGCGAGCGGGCAGCCGCCCTCATGCGGTCGGCCACCTTCAAGCAACTGTCGTTCGACCAAGTCGTGCGCTGCGCGGAAGCCATGCAAACCTGGTCCGTCGCCTCTGGCGAGGATGTGGTGCTTGAAGGGCAGGCGGGAGACTATTTCTACGTCATCGAAGCCGGGCAGGCCGAGGTGGTGCGGCGCGGCGTACAGGTGGCGCGCCTGCCGGTGGGAGCCTCGTTCGGCGAGGAAGCATTGTTGCAGGGCGTCGCGCGCAACGCCACGGTTCGGATGGTGTCAGACGGCCGGTTGCTGCGAATTGCCAAACAGGATTTCGACCAGTTGGTGCGGCCCGGGCTGATCAGCGAGCTAACGGCGCATGGCGCGCAGACCCTGATCGACAGAGGCGCGGCTGAATTCATCGATTGCCGGACCGAGCACGAATGGGAATTGTGGCGGCTGCCGCGTTCCCGGTTGATCCCTTTGGAGCAGATCCGGGAGCGGGTGCGGGGGCTCGATCGGTCCCGGACCTACATCACCTACTGCCGGACGGGGCGGCGCGCCAAGGCCGCAGCGTTCCTGATGCGGCAGGCAGGGCTCGAAGCGCATGTGCTCGACGGCGGCATCGCGGGGTGGCCGTACAGCGTTGAAGGCACGCCGATCGGCTGAGCCGCGGCGTCGGTGAAAAAAAAGCGCGATTAAGGTTTAATTTCGGTTGATTTCGGGCTTGCCGGCCGAACGGCTTAGTGTCCAGGGGAGACCACGCTTTTCCCGGAGTTCAGCCGTCATGCGTTTCGCCGCCCTCACGATACTCGCCGCGCTCGTCGCAGCGCCGGTTGCAGCCCACGCCCAGTCCCCCGTCACCACGCGCATCGAGACGCGGCCGTTCTACGGCGCCACCGTCACGCTCGAGGAGGGTGTGCGCGTGTTCCGGCCGCTGCCGTCGCACGACCGCGTGATCATCAATCCGGGCGGCGCGACGCCGCTCAATCTCGGCATCGAGGAACGTCGCTCGGTGTCGCACAACTACAATTACAACTACGGCAGCGGCGCCAACGCCTCCGCCAGCGCCTCGAGCGATTCACCCGCCATCGTCGGCACCTACCGACGCGGCAAGGGGCACCGGCCGCACCCGCATCGCGGCGGCGGATTTGATGGCGGCCGGCGCTGATCGCCGGCACCAGCAGACTTCACATCGCCCACGAGCAGCCGGTCCTTCCGACCGGCTGTTTGCTTTGGTCGCGTCAGCGGTCGGCGCGCTCGACGGCTGCATGCAGGAGGATATTCAGGCCCGCCAGGAAATCCGCGGGCTCGCAGCTCTCGCGGTTGTTGTGCGTGATGCCATCGCGGCACGGCGTGAAGATCATGGCGGTTGGACAATGGGTGGCAAGAAAATAGGCGTCGTGGCCGGCCTGGGACTGGATATCGCGCCAATTAAAGCCCATGCGGGCCGCCTGTTGGCGCAAGGCGTCGACCAAGGTCTTGTCAAAGATGTCGCCGCCCCAGAACCACTCGTCCTCGACTTCCAGGGTACAGCCGGCCATGGCGGCGCTGGCATGGGCAGCGCGGCGCATCTTCTCGGCCATGACGCGGGCTGCCACCGGGTCGGGGTGGCGGACGTCGGCAATGGCCTGGGCCGTATCCGAGAGAATACCGGGCTTGTTGGGCCAGGCGGCCAGACGTGAGCCGGTCGCCTTGCCGTCGCCGACTGCGAAATCCCAGCCGATATCGTCGACGGCCGTGAGCCAACGGGCGCCGGCTATCAACGCGTTGTGGCGGCGATCCATCGGCGTTGGACCGGTGTGGGCGGTTTCGCCGTCGAAGCGGACGCGCATGCCGTGGCTCGGGTAGCCGGCGGTGACGATGCCGACCTGGCGACGCTCGATGTCGAGGATCGGCCCCTGCTCGATGTGCAGCTCGAAGTAGGCGTCAATGTCGCCGGCGCGGCAGGGGTGCTGCCCCTTGTAGCCGATGCGCTCGACCTCATCGGCGAAACGCGGGCCATCGTCGGCAACGAGGTTGCGCACCCATTCGAGGTCGTACTTGCCGACGAAGCAGCCCGAGGCGACCATCGGCGGCGAAAACCGCGCGCCTTCCTCATTGGTCCAATTGACGATCGTGATCGGCCGCTTGGTGACATGGCCGGCTTGATCGAGGCTGCGGACCACCTCGAGGCCGCCGAGGACACCGGCGATGCCGTCGAAGCGACCGCCGTTGATCTGGGTGTCGAGGTGGCTGCCGATAAGGACTGGCGGCAGCGTGTCGTCGCGACCAGCGCGGCGCGCGAAGATGTTGCCGATCTCGTCGATCTCGACGGCGAGGCCAGCCGCCTTGCACCAAGTCACGAAGAGGTCCCGCATCTGGCGGTCGGAGTCGGTGAGGGTCAGGCGCGAGAGGCCGCCGGGCCGGCCTTTGCCGATTTCGGCTGACGCTTCGATGGTCGACCAGAAGCGGTCGAGGTTGACGCGGGTATCAGGTGAGAACGGCATGGTGTACCTCGGTCGGGCTCGGGATTGGTGGAGATATGCCATTGCTGGGTGGCGATGACGAGCGGGTCGGTAACGATGGCCAAGTGCGCCCCCGCGACTTTACCGCCAAACCGGCTGCGGGGTTGTTCGAGTGCCTCGCCTCGCCTATTGCCTTGCTAAACCCCGCTCCTCCGAATCCCTGAAGCGCGGCTTCATCGCATCAGCCAGGCCCGCCCATGCCCCGCTACCGCATCCTGATCGAATACGACGGCACACCGTTTGTCGGCTGGCAGACGCAGGCCGAGCGGCGCACGGTTCAGGGGCGGCTCGCCGAGGCGATCGCCAAGTTCTCAGGGGAGACCGTGACGGTGCGCGGGGCGGGGAGAACGGATTCCGGCGTGCACGCGCGCGGGCAGGTGGCGCATTTCGACCTGGCGCGGAGCTGGGAGCCTTTCAAGGTGCGCGAGGCGCTCAACTACCACCTCAAGCCCGATCCGATCGTGGTGCTCGATGCCGTCATCGCGGCAGCCGACTTCGATGCGCGTTTCTCAGCGACCGGCCGGCACTACCTCTACCGCATCCTCACCCGCAACGCGCCGCCGGCGCTCGAGCGCGACAGGGTATGGTGGGTTCGCCATGCGCTCGATGCGGACGCCATGGCCGAGGCCGCCCAGATGATGCTCGGCCGGCACGATTTCACCACCTTCAGGGCCGCCGGCTGCCAGGCCGCCTCTCCGGTCAAGACGCTCGACCGGCTGTCGGTCGCGCGCTTCGGCGATGAAATCCGCATCGAGGCCTCCGCTCGATCATTCCTGCATCATCAGGTGCGCTCGCTCGCCGGCAGCTTGAAGCATGTGGGAGAGGGCAAGTGGCAGCCCAGCGACATGCTGGCGGCGCTGGAGGCGCGCGACCGCAATCGCTGCGGCGTGCTGGCGCCGTCGCGCGGGCTCTACCTGATGGCGGTCGACTACGCCGAGCCAGCCACTTGATCGCGGGATCAGTCGAGCGCCTTGGCGAGGGCGGCGACGAGGGCTCCGACGTCGTGGCTGTCGTTGTAGACGTGCGGTGAAATGCGCAGGCGGCCGATGCGCGGGGCGGCATAGACATTGTCGGCGGCGAGACGCGCGATCAGGTCGGCCGGCATGCCGCCGGGGAAGCCGACACTCATGACGTGCGGGGCGCGCAGGCGCGGGTCGGGCAGAGACACCTTGTTGCCGAGTTGCGCGAGGCCCTGGGCGATCTCGTCGGTCAGCGTGCGCAGGCGGGCTTCGACCTTGGCGCGACCGAGCCCGTCGACCGTCTCGATACCCACAGCCGCCATCTCGAGGGAGATGAAGTGGTCGCGCTCGGCCATGTCATAGCGCCGTGCGCTTTCGACGTAGCGCATGTCCTTCAGGTAGACGTCCTGCTCGGCGTTGACGCCGCGGCGGCCATAGCTCGTCTGCTCCAAGGGCGTGCCGGTCTGATGGCGTTTGGCTGCGTAGAGAAACGCCCGTCCGTAGGGCCCGAGCAGCCACTTGTAGGTGGGAAACACCATGAAATCGGGATCGATGCGGGTGACATCGAGATCGAGGATGCCGGCGGCGTGGGTGGCATCGATAATGAGTGCTGCACCTTCGGCGCGTACGGCGGGGGCGACGCGATCCATGTCGATGAGGCCGCCGTCGGACCAATGCACGTTCGACATCGACACGACGGCGAGCGGCGGCGCGCCCTTGCGGGCGATGGCAGCGATCGTGGCCTCCGTCCAATCGCCGTCGGCGGGCTTGGCGATGGTCTCGACGGTGAAGCCACCGGCCTCGGCGCGGCTCATCCATTCGAGAACTGGCGAAGAGTGGTCGTCGGCCATGACGAGAACGCGGGCGCCCGCCGGGACCGGCAGCACCTTGGCTGCAGTAGCGATGCCGTAGGCGACCGAGGGAATGAGGGCGACGTCGTCCGGCGCGGCGTTGATGACGCGGGCCGATGCCTTGCGGGCACGCTCGTACTGACCCTGCATGAACTCCGGCGTGAGCTCCCAGGGATGGGCCTTGCGCAGGGCGCCGGCTTGGCCTGCCGCGGCGACGGCCTTGGGGATCGGGCTCCAGCCGGCGGCGTTGAAATAGGCGATCTCACGAGGGATGTCGAAGAGATGGCGTTGCGGTTCCAGCATTTTCAGTCATCCTTGGCGCACAGGGGCGATCAGGTTCAATGGCCGGCTCATTGCAGGCCGGATATCGCGGTCGGCTCACCAGCATCGCATTCGCTCATAGCATCCGCCAACCCGGGTTTCACCGCAGGAGACACAAACAATGCGCGGCCGTCAGGTTTTCATGGAAACGCTCGTTCGGCACGGTGTCGAGCGGATATTCGGCAACCCCGGCACGACGGAAAGCCCGTTGCTCGACAGCTTGGCCGCCTACCCCTCGATCCGCTATGTGACGACGCTGCAGGAAAGCATCGCACTTTGCGCAGCGAGCTACTATGCGCAGGCCTCGGGCAAGACGGGCGTGGTTTCACTGCATGTGGCGCCGGGGCTCGGCAATGCCATCGGCATGATGTACGGCGCACTCCGGGCCTCGTCGCCGATGGTGATCACGGCCGGACAGCAGGATACGCGGCTGAGGCTCAACAACCCGGTGCTGGGCCACGATCTCGTGGCGATGGCGGCGCCGGTGACCAAATGGTCGGTGCAGGTCGAGCGGGCGGACGAAATGGGGCCGGTGCTGCGCCGCGCCTTCAAGGTGGCGCACGATGGCGCGCCGGGGCCGGTGTTCGTGGCCCTGCCGATCGACGTGATGGAGCAGGAGACGACGGGGGCTCCGGTTGCACCTGCCGCCCTCCATCGTGCGGCTTGCGCCGACCAAGAGGGGATCGATGCGGTTGCACGCTTGCTCGGCAACGCGGAGCGGCCGGTGATCGTTGCCGGCGACGACGTGGCACGGGGCGGCGGGGTCGAGGCGCTGGTGGCGCTGGCCGAGACGATCGGGGCATCGGTGTGGTCGGAAGGTCTGAAGCTCCAGTCATCGTTTCCAAGTGCGCACGCCTCCGCCCGCCTCGGATTGCCGCTCGATGCGGCCAGTATCCAGAAGGCGCTCGGGCGGGCCGACGCCGTGCTGCTGGTCGGCGGCTCGTTCTTCGAGGATGTGTGGTTTGCCCCGACCAGCCCGTTTCCCGAGGGTGCGAAGGTGGCGCAGATCGAGGCATGGCCGGAGCGGCTCGCCTATGGCGTTGCACCGGACCTCGGCGTCATCGGCTGCCTCAAGGATGCCCTGGGGCGGCTCGTCGCTGCCGTGAAGGCGGAGGGGGGAAGCAAGCTGGCGGCTGGCGCCAAGGCCCGCAATCTCGAGCTTGCCGAACTCAAGGCGAAAGAAGAGCTGGTGCAGAAGACGCGCGCGGAAAGGGCCTGGACGCGCGTGCCGATCGCGATGCCGCGTGTGATGGCGGAAATACGCGATGCGATGCCGTCCAACGCTATCGTGGTGGATGAATCGATCACCGCCTCCATCGATCTTGCCCGCACCATCGCCAGCAAGGGGCCCGGCGACTACTTCGGCGCCAAGGGTGGCGGCATCGGACAGGGTATTGCCGGCGCGCTCGGCGTCAGTGTTGCCGAGCCGGGCCGGCCAGTGGTGTGCATCTCGGGCGACGGCTCATCGATGTATGCGATCCAGGCGCTGTGGACGGCGGCGCATGTCGACCTGCCGATCGTGTTCGTGATCCTGGCCAACCGCGAATACCGCGTGCTGAAGCACAACATCGACGTCTACCGGGAGCGGTTCGGCATCACGTCGCAGGAGCCCTATGCGCACATGGATCTTGGCGGGCCGCAACTCGGCTTCGTCGAGATGGCGGCGGGCATGGGCGTCGCTGGGACGCGCGTGGCGGCAGGCGACGAGATCGGACCGGCGCTGAAGGCCGCGTTTGCCTCGGGCAAGCCGCACCTGGTGGAGATCGCCATCGAGGCCAAACGCTGAGACGAGCTGCGGGCGGTGAGGGCTGCGCCATCGCGCGGCTCGGGGGTGACGGCGGACGGCGTCTCAATTGCGCTTCAACCGAACCCCCGAACTAGCCGCCTGCCGCCTTTTTCAGGGCCGGAAGTATCTGCTGGCGCAGTGCCTCCTCGCCGATGGGACCGACGTGCTTGTAGACGATGATCCCCTTTCCATCGACGACGAAGGTCTCTGGCGTGCCGTAGACGCCCCACTCGATGGCGGCGCGGCCGTTGGGGTCGGCGCCGACGGCGGTGTACGGGTTGCCGTGGCGGGCCAGGAACCGGGTGGCGTTGGCGGGATCGTCCTTCTGGTTGACGCCGAAGACGGCGACGCCGGCTTGCCGGGCCAAGGCTGTCAATTGCGGATGCTCCTCGACGCACGGCAGGCACCAGGATGCCCAGAAATTGACGACGACCGGCTTGCCTGAAGCCGCCAGATCGGACGTCGAGAAACCGGGCATGGGCTTGCCCGCCTGGGTGAGGCCCGGTACGGGCGCTAGCGTGACGGCGGGAGCCGGCTTGCCGATCAGGGCCGAGGGAATTTTCGAGGGATCGCCCTTGCGCAACGCGACCAGGAACAGCCCGGCCAGGGCTGCGAAGATCACGACGGGAATAAGGATTGCTACGCCTCGTCTCGGCGCGGTCGGCGTTGTGTCGCCACCTGCTCGCGTGCTGCCGGCTGGCGGCGGCGAACCGGTGCCTTGGGACATCGCATCGGTCATGACTGGCTTTCGGTCTGATGGGACGCTGCGTGACGGCCGCCGGCTTGCGCCTCGAGGTCGGCGAGCTCCCGGCGGAGGCGGGCACCATCGGCTGCCAGGTAGCCGACCAGGCCGGCCACGACCAATCCGACGACGGCATAGCAGATCCAGATGAACGAGGCGTGCGGACCCAGATCCATGGCAACTACTCCGTCACTGCGGTCTGAGGGGCGACGGCCTCGCGGCTGGCGCGCTCGACGGCACGAAGGGTCAGCGCCTTGACGCGGCGGCGGTAGATCTCGTTGCGCATGGCTTTCATGTGGAGCGCAATCAACAGCACTGTGAAACCTGCTGCCATCACCAGCAGCGGCGTTCGGAAGACCGGATCGAGGGTGGCCGTGAAACGGGTGGAGGGCTGGTGGAGCGTGTACCACCAGTCAACCGAGAACTTGATGACCGGCAAGATGACGACGCCGACCAGGGCGAGCAGCGCCGTGGACTTGGAGGCCAAGGCCTCATCGTCCATGGACGAGCGCAGCGCGATCAATCCGAGATAGAGGAAAAACAGGATCAAGACGGATGTCAGCCGCGCATCCCAGACCCAATAGGTGCCCCACATGGGCTTGCCCCACAACGAGCCGGTGATCAGCGCCAGCAACGTGAAAGCCGCACCAATGGGAGCGGCAGCCTTAGCGGATACATCGGCCAGCGGATGGCGGAAGATCAGCAGCCCGGCACTGGAGACCGCAATCAACAGGTATGTCGCCATCGCCAACCAGGCGCAGGGGACGTGAATGAACATGATCTTGACGGTATGGCCCTGCTGATAGTCCGGGGGCGCGTTGAAGCCCAGAACTAGGCCAACCAGGATCAGCGCAACAGCCAACAGAGATATCCACGGCAAAAGCCTGGCTGAGAGAGCCAGAAAACGCGTGGGATTGGCGAGACGCTCGGTGAGATTGGCGGTGCGTGCCATGATTCGCTTGTTAAGGTTTGCGTGGCCGGGCTGCAACAAGACTGTTTGGCGCATGCCGATGGCGACAAGTTGTCGGCGACAGTGAGGGTAAATTCCGACTGGGATCAAGGGGTTTAAGGCGGTTAACGGCGATTGCCCCGCTCAGGCGAACAGTGGCCGCCCCCGTGAATCGCGCGGCTCGCCCGGTTTTTTGCCTTAATGGCTGAAAAATTGGCCGGTTGACGTCACCTTGTTGACACGTTACCTGCCAACCGTTTGAGCGCGACTGTGTGCGGTGATGGCTTTAATCGGCTCCTTCGTATGCTTTGTGCTCTGCCACAACACATTTCGTTGCCGCACGTTCCAATTGGCCGATAGACTAGGTTGCCGCGTGGGCGATCCACCTCCAGCGAGGGGTGGCCATGGCCCGAAACGTCGGCAATGTTTGTTATCGGGCGCATTCGGGACCGCGCGCGGCGGAGAGGCCTTAAGTGGTGCCAAAAGCGCCAAGAACATATCCAAGGAAGCAAGCGTAATGCAGGCGAGCGACGTTGCAGCGCGGGCCCGAGGGCGCACGGCCCCTACGGACATCTCCAATCCCCAGTATTTTCACAAGGTGGTGGACTGCCAGTGGGCTTGTCCCGCGCACACGCCGGTGCCGGAATACATCCGGTTAATCGCGCAGGGCCGCTACGCCGCCGCCTACATGTTGAACTGGGAATCGAACGTCTTCCCGGGCGTACTTGGCCGCGTTTGCGATCGTCCGTGCGAGCCCGCCTGCCGGCGGGGCCGGCTGCAAACCAGCAACGAAGCCAGCGCCAAAGACCCGACGGTCAAGAACGCCGAACCGGTTGCGATCTGTCGCCTGAAGCGCGTTGCAGCCGACTACAAGGGCGACATCAGCAATTTCCTGCCCGAGGTGCCGACGAAGAAGAACGGCAAGCGCGTGGCGCTGATCGGGGCGGGGCCGGCGTCGCTCAGCGTGGCGCGTGACCTGCTGCCGCTCGGCTATCAATGCGTCCTCTATGAAAAGGACCCGATGGGCGGCGGCCTGATGCGGACGAACATCCCATCGTTCCGATTGCCGGCAGAGGTTCTGGACGAAGAAGTCGACCGCATCACAGCACTCGGCGTCGAGACGCGTTTTGGTCACGAGATCAAGAGCTTGAAGTCTCTTCTGGACGAGGGATACGACGCCGTTTTCGTCGGGACCGGTGCCCCGCGCGGAAAGGATCTCGACATTCCCGGCCGGGCCGAGGCGTCGGCCAACATCCACATCGGCATCGACTTCCTTACGTCCGTCGCGTTCGGCCACGTCGAGAAGATCGGCAAGAAGGTGGTGGTGATCGGTGGCGGCAACACGGCAATGGACTGCTGCCGGACGGCGCTGCGGCTCGGCGCGGAAGCGGTGACGGTGACGGTGCGTTCGCCGCGCAAGGTCATGAAAGCTTCGGACTGGGAAATCAAAGATGCCGTGCACGAGGGCATCCCGATCCTCGAGAACCACGCCCCCAAGTCGTTCGTCATCAAGGCCGGCAAGCTTGCCGGCGTGGTGTTCGAGAAGATGGTGGAAAAGGGCATCGACAGCCGCGGACGGCCAAAGCTCGAGCCCTCGGGCGAGTTGGTCACGATCGAGTGCGACGACGTGCTGATGGCCATCGGCCAGGACAACGCCTTCCCCTGGATCGAGCGGGACATCGGCCTGGAATTCGGCGAATGGGACATGCCCAAGGTCGACCGCACCACGTTCATGTCGACCCGGCCCGGCGTCTTCTTCGGCGGCGATGCGGCCTGGGGACCAGAGAACATCATATGGGCGGTGGCGCATGGCCATCAGGCCGCGATCTCGATCGATGCGCACTGTAACGGGCGGTCGCTGGCAGACCGGCCCGAGCCGGGCTTCACGCTGGTATCGCAGAAGATGGGGATCCACGAGTGGTCGTACGACAACGACTACGATGCCCATAACCGGACGTCGGTGCCACATGCCGACCTCAAGACGTCCATCCGCAACCTCAAGATCGAGGTCGAGCTCGGATTCGACGACAAGCTCGCGATGCGCGAGGCCGAGCGCTGCCTCAACTGTGACGTGCAGACAGTATTCACAGGCTCGCTCTGCATCGAGTGCGACGCGTGCATGGACATCTGCCCGGTCGACTGCATCAACTTCATCGACAATGATGCCGAACCGGCGCTCAGGGCGGCGCTCAGAGTGCCGGCCAGCAACGAGAGCCAGGATCTCTACGTCTCTGAAGCGTTGAAGACCGGCCGGATCATGGCCAAGGACGAGGATGTGTGCCTGCACTGCGGGCTTTGCGCCGAGCGCTGCCCGACCGGCGCCTGGGACATGCAGAAATTCTTCTATGCGGAGGCGCAAGCCTCCAAGGCTACCCTCAACCACCACAGCGCCTATATCTCGGCTTGAGGCGGTTGACCTGTTAATCGAGTGAGCGGAGCATCGCGGGACGATGGTTGCAGTGGCGACATCCCTACACCAAGTTCGAGGCACAACGCCGGAGCAAACGAAGGTTTCACTGGCATGAGCGGCATAAACGACTTTGTCATCAAGTTTGCGACCGTGAACGGCTCCGGCAGCGCCTCGGCCAACACGATCTTCGCCAAGACCCTGTTTCGCATGGGCATACCGGTCAGCCCGAAGAACATCTTCCCGTCGAACATCCAGGGGCTACCGACCTGGTATGAAGTTCGCGTGTCCGAGGCGGGCTATACCGCGCGGCGCGACGGCATCGACATGATGGTCGCCATGAACCCGCAGACCTACGCCAATGACGTGGCGGAAGTGGTGCCGGGCGGCTGGCTGCTCTACGATTCGACGATGCCGCGCCTGTGGCAGCGCAGCGACATCACCGTGCTGGGCCTGCCGATCGCCGAGATCTGCGCCAAGACATGGAAAGATGTTCGGCAGCGCCAACTGTTCAAGAACATGGTCTATGTCGGCGCACTGACGGCGTTGCTGGACATGGATCTGAAGGTGCTGGAGGGCGTGATCGCCGACCAGCTGAAGGGCAAGGAAAAGCTGCTGGCGGCCAACATGCTGGCCGTCAACATGGGCCGGGAGTACGCACAGGCCAACTTCAACTGTCCGCTGTCGATCAGTGTCCGCCACGCCGAGGGTGCCAAGGGCAAGATCATGGTCACCGGCAACGAGGCCGCCGGACTTGGTGCGGTCTATGCCGGGGCGACGGTGTGTGCGTGGTATCCGATCACGCCATCGACGTCGCTTGCGGAAGGCTTCGAGAAGCATGCCCGCCGCTTCCGCGTCGGCAAGGACGGCAAGCGCCTCTATGCGATCGTACAGGCCGAGGACGAGCTTGCAGCGATCGGCGTGGCCATTGGCGGAGCTTGGAACGGCGCCCGCTCATTCACGGCGACGTCAGGGCCCGGGATCTCGCTGATGAGCGAATTCCTCGGACTCGCCTACTTCGCCGAGATTCCGGTTGTGCTCTACAATATCCAGCGCGGTGGGCCGTCGACCGGTATGCCGACGCGGACGGGGCAACCGGACATCATCTCATGCGCCTATGCCAGCCACGGCGACACCAAACACGTGCTGTTGTTCCCGGCGAACCCGACGGAATGCTTCTCGATGAGCGCCGACGCGTTCGACCTGGCCGAGCGGCTGCAGACGCCCGTCATGGTGATGTCGGACCTCGACATCGGCATGAACGACTGGATGACCGACCCGTTCGAGTGGGACGATAGCCGGGTTATGGATCGCGGCAAGGTGCTCGACGCAGCTTCGCTTGAATCGTTTGCCAAGGACAAAGGCATCCCCTGGGGACGCTACCAGGACGTCGATGGTGACGGCATCCCCTACCGGACACTGCCGGGCACGCATCCGACGATGGGCAGCTACTTCACGCGCGGCACCAGCCACGACGAGAACGCGCGCTACACCGAGGATGGCACCATCCATGCCCGCGTCCTCGACCGCATCAAGCGCAAGTTCGACACTGCCGCGGCAATCGCTCCCAAGCCCGAAGTACGGACGGCGGACCCGCAGAGCAAGGTTGGCCTCATCTATTTCGGCGCCAACCGGCCGGCGGTGCTCGAGGCGCTCGACTATCTGGAGCGGGATGGCGTCAAAGTGAATTCGCTACGGCTGAAGGCGTTTCCGTTCAGCGAGGAGGTCAAGGCGTTCTGTGCGGCGCATGACCAGATCTTCGTTGTCGAGCAAAACCGGGATGCGCAGATGCGCCACCTGCTGATGGTGGAAGCGGATATACCCGGCGACAAGCTGATCGCAACGCTGAACTACGACGGCACACCGATGACGGCTGAATTCGTTCGCGGTGCAGTGCTCAAGCAGTTGAGGCCGGCAAAGGCCGCGGCGGCTGAATAAGCCGCTGCACGCACCGCTCGGCCGACTCCCGCAAGACAAACGGATTGACCAATGACGTACATCACCAAGCCGGTTGCCCATCATCCCGCCCTGCCGAAGAACGCACTCGGGCTGACGCATCGCGACTATGAAGCGTCGATGTCGACGATGTGCGCGGGCTGCGGGCACGATTCGATCACGGCTGCGATCATCGAAGCGTGCTACGAGCTCGACCTGCCCGCGCACCGGGTGGCGAAGCTTTCAGGTATCGGCTGCTCGTCGAAGACGCCGACCTATTTCCTCGGCCGCAGTCACGGCTTCAACAGCGTGCACGGCCGCATGCCCTCGGTGACGACGGGCGCCAATATGGCCAACCGCGACCTCGTCTATGTCGGCGTCTCCGGTGACGGCGACACAGCGTCGATCGGGTTCGGCCAGTTCGCGCACGCGGTGCGACGCAAGCTCAACATGAGCTATATTGTCATGAACAACGGCTGCTACGGCCTCACCAAGGGGCAGTTTTCGGCCACCAACGACAAGTCGTCGCCGTCTAAGAAGGGCGAGGCCAATCCGTTCGACGCGATCGACCTGTGCCAGATGGCGATCCAGCTCGGTGCCGGTTTCGTGGCGCGCTCGTTCTCGGGCGACAAGCGCCAACTCATCCCGTTGATCAAGGCAGCGATCAGCTACAAGGGCTTCGCCTTCCTCGACGTGATCAGCCCGTGCGTGACGTTCAACAATCACCCGGCGTCGACCAAGAGCTTCGACTATGTGCGCGCGCACAACATGGCATCTGAAAACAAGCTCGACTTCATCGAGCCGAAAGAAGAGATCACGGTCAGCTACGAGGCTGGCACGACGGCGGCCGTGACGCTGCACGACGGGTCCCGGCTGCTGCTGAACAAGCTCGACGGCGGCCATGACTTCCGCGACCCGGACGAAGCGATCATGACGATCCGCAGGAACGCTACCAAGGGTCAGGTGGCGACCGGCCTGCTCTACGTCAACGAGAGCGGCAACGACCTGCACGACGTGCTCAACTCGGACGACCGGCCGATGAATGCACTGCCGATGTCGGAACTTTGCCCTGGATCGAAGGCACTCGAGTCGGTCAACGCGCGCTTCAGGTAGGGCGCGCCTGAGCGGGTCACTTGGATTTGACGGCGTCGTGGGAAACCTCGGCGCCGTTTCCAATTCGAGAAGGCCACGGCGTTTCGCGGCTCAGGCACCTGCCCGGCCGTCGGCCCACCGTCAGGGGATTTCCGGCGCCGTCTTTTCGGGTGTCCACTGGCGCATGGGCAGGCCGGATTTGAGCCAGCCTTTGCCGTTGCGGCCGCCCATGACGCCCTCGGCAACATCGGAAATGGCCGTGTAGCCCTGCGAGCGCAGCCAACCGCTGAGGAAGCTCGAGCGGCTACCCGTGGCGCAGATGAGGGCGATGGGGCGGGACTTCGATCCGCCTGTCGCGGTTGCCAGAGCTGCCAGGAGGTCGTCGCGCTTTTGGTGCATGGTGATGGCGTGGGCCGACTTCGGGACGCCGGTCTGCTTCCACTCGGGGGGCGAACGGATGTCGATCAGCACGACCTCATTAGCGAGAGCGCCCTTGTGGGCCGCGTCCGCCGTGATGGCGTCGACCTGCGCTGCGGCCCAAGACGGGGCAAGGAGCAGGCTCGCAAGCACCATCATCGGAAGCACGAGGGACTTCAGCAGCAGCATGATCTCATTCGCTCCGATGGTCTGCGATCGACCGACGGCATATCGCTTCAAAGCTATTTTGGCCAGTCCCGGCTGCCCGCGGTCCGCCCCGATCGGCTTACGAGCCGGAGCGGGCGCGGACCCGCCGGCCCAGGTAACGGCGGGCGATGCGTGACAGAATGCTCGAGATGACTGCAGAATAAGCAGCAGGGTGCCGGCCAAACCCGGGCCGGGCGAGTAGGAGGCCAGAACATGGGCCGTGGTCACGGACTAAAAGAGGTCGCAGCGTTCGATTGCGCGGGCGCCGGGCAGGTCGTGGTCGAGAACGGGCTGGCATTTCTCGGCCACATGCGAGCGCCGAACGGCACCTCCATCGTCGATGTGCGCGATCCCAAGAACCCGAAGACGCTGGCGCAGATCGCCATGCCGCCCGGTACGCACAGCCACAAGGTTCGCGTCGCTGGCGACATCATGGTGGTGAACCACGAGCGCAATGGCGCCGACAAGAACCCGGTGCCGGCCGATTTCAAAACGGGCTTCGGGGTCTATGACATCTCCAAGCCGGCTGCGCCGAAACTGATTTCACGGTGGGAGACGACGGGTCAGGGCTGCCACCGGTTCGATATGGACCAGCGTTACGTCTACATGTCAGCGACGATGGACGGCTATGTCGGCACGATCGTGCTGATCATGGATCTCGCCGATCCGGCGCGACCCAAAGAGGCAGGCCGCTGGTGGATGCCCGGGCAATGGACCGGCGGTGGCGAGACACCGACATGGGCGCGCAATGACCACCGCTGCCATCACCCCTTGCGGATGGGCAACCGTCTCTACACCAGCTACTGGCTCGGCGGTTTCGTCATCCTGGATATCGAGGACATCGCCAAGCCGAAACTCATCAGCCAGCTCGACTGGTCGCCGCCCTATCATTGTCCGACGCATACGGCGCTACCGATGCCGTTCGCCATCAACGGGCGGCGCTACATGGTGGTGGCCGACGAGGACGTGGTGCGGCAGGGCGACGAGGTGCCGGCGTTCATGTGGATGGTGGACATCACCGACGAACACCATCCGGTGCCGGTCGGCAGTTTCCAGGTCGAGGGCATCGAGGGACGGCCGCAGCCGACCATGACAGGCTGCCACCAGCCGTGCGAGAAGGTGACGGGAACGGAGATCCCGTTCGCCTGGTTTTCGCATGGTCTACGGATCATCGACGTCGCCAATCCGCACTCGCCGCGCGAGGTGGCCTGGTACATGCCGGACGTGCCCGCGGGCTGCGAGCGTGTGTCCTCGAACGATGTCACCGTTGACGACCGCGGGCTGATCTATATGACCGACAGGCAACGCGGGATGGTGATCGTCGAGCGTACTTGAGGATCAAGGGAGAAACCGATGGCCGCTGACATCAAGGGCTGGCACGCGCACGTTTATTTCGACGCGGGAACGGTCGAGAAGGCGAGAGCGCTGTGCGCCGATGCGAGCCAGAAGTTCGGGCTGACGATGGGCCGGGTGCACGAGAAGCCGGTGGGGCCGCATCCCGACTGGAGTTGCCAGCTGGCGTTCGGACCAGAGAAGATCGGCGATGTGATCGGGTGGCTGGCGACGCACCGTGACGGGCTCAACGTGCTGGTGCATCCGGAGACCGGCGACGAGCTTGCGGATCATACGCGGCATGCGATCTGGATGGGTGCGGTGCGGCCGCTGGATACGAGCATTTTCAAGCCCGCGTGACGCGACTCACCGTCGAGGGCCGGCGTTGGCGAGTTCGGCCACCTCCGCCTCGAGCGCATCGAGAAGCTGCTCGATCCACAGGCCCGACAGGCCGCGGCCAATGAAGACGAGGCGCGTGCTGCGGTCTTCGCCTGGCCAGCCCTCGAGCCATTGCGGCTCATGAAAAACATGCTGGACGCCATGCACGACGGCTGGTGCCTCCGGATGCTCGGCCACGCTGACGAGGCCCTTCATGCGCAGAAGCTGCTCACCGCAATGATCGGCCAGCGCCTCGAGAAACAGGGTCAATACGATTGCCGGTAGCGGCTGCGTGCGCCTGACGACGATGGCGGCGATGTCGGCCTCGTGGAGCGGCGGGCGCTCGGGGCGGCGCTCGTCGGCGAGCCAGGCCGTGAGCTCGGGGGAAAGCTCGGCGGGACCGGCCTTCTGGGACAGCAAGAGCGCGGTTGCATCGATGCGGCCATGGGATGCCACAAGGATCGGCGCATGGGGATTGAGGCGACGCATCTCGGCCAGGACGTGGGCGGCGTCGGCCTCCAGGAGATCGGTTTTCGTCAGGACGAGCTGATCGGCAATGGCGACCTGCCTCGCCGACTGGGGCTCGCGGGCAAGGGTTGCCGGTCCTGTCACCGCATCGACCGTGGTGACGACGTTGGCGAGGCGGATGCCCGAGCCGCGTGCCGTCTCGGACATGACGGCGTTGAGGATCGGGGCCGGATCGGCGAGCCCGCTGGTTTCGATCACGATGCGCTCGAATGGCGGCAAGCTGCCGGCGGCGCGGCGGGCCAGGAGATCGGCCATGGTCGCCTCGAGATCGCCGCGGATGGTGCAGCATAGGCAGCCGGTCTCGAGCGCCACAACGCTCTCTTCGCTGGCGGCGACCAAGTCGTGATCGATGCCAACATCGCCGAACTCGTTGATGATGACGGCGGTTCGCGCCAAGGCGGGGTCGCGAAGGAGGTGGGCGAGCAAGGTGGTCTTGCCGCTGCCAAGAAAGCCGGTGAGGATCGTGACGGGGATCACGACGCTGCCGGGGGCGGCGTTAGTGACGCGATGCGGGCGCGGGCCGGTCGGAACTGCGGCTCTAGGAGCATGCGCAAGTTGCGCATCAGGCCTGCAACGGACGAGGCCGGGCGCTGGCGACCCCCGACCTCGATCAGCCAGCGGAACGGCAGCTCAGGCGGCGCGCGGCTGATCTCGACGTCGAGGCCTGGAGCTGCGATCACGATCCTGCCTGCCTCGTTACGACCGATGGTGGCATCGACGCGCCAGAGCCCCAGACTTGTGCGCACGAGCGCGAGCACGGCCTGATCCGTGGCCTCGGCGCCGCCTCGCGGGGTGGAGTTGCCGACTGCCGTCAAAGGCCGGGCCTCTCGATCAGGGCGCGCGGGATCTTGCGCTTGAGATACTGGCCATCGCCGGGCTTGCCGATGTACTTGCCGTTCTCGACCTTGACTTGGCCGCGCAGCATGGTGAGCACGGGCCAGGCAAAGAGGTCGTGGCCTTCCCAGGGGGTGTAGTCGGTCTGGTGGAGATCGCCCGCACGGATCTGGCCGCGGCGGGCCGGATCGAGAATGGTGACGTCGGCGTCACTGCCCGAGGCGATGGCGCCCTTGCGCGGGTAAAGACCCATGATCTTTGCAGCGTTGGTGGAGACGAGATCGACATATTCGCGCAGGGAGTAGCCGCGCTTGACCACCATCTCGGTGTACATCACGGCAAGGCGGGGCTCGACGCCGGAGTTGCCGCCGGTGGTGTCATCAATGCGGTTCCCCATGGTTTTTTCCTTGAGGGTGCAGCAGAGGTCGTCGGTTGCGACGCAATTGATGGCGCCATCACGCGTGCCGCTCCAGAGTTCCCGCTGGTCCGCCTTCGACTTGAGAGAAGGGTAGGTGTGATAGATCTGGCCGTTGGGGCGTTTGTAGTCCTCGTCGGTGTAGAGCATGTACTGGTGCAGGCTCTCGCCGTAGATCGGCAGGCCCTTGGCGCGCGCCTCGCGAATGGCGGCAACGCCGGTGGCGGCGGACACGTGCATCATGTAGAGCGCGCAGCCCGGCACGCTTTCGGCCAAGCGGATGACGCGGCGGAAGGAGATGTCCTCGGACAGCTGGCTGTGGACCTCGGACAGGTTCTCGAAGCCCGTGCGGCCTTCGCGAATGAGCTTGGCGTACATGTGCATGACGAGGTCGTTGTCCTCGGCGTGGATGACGCCTAGACCGCCGGTGTGGGCGAGGACCTTGAAGACCTCCCACATGTCGCCGAGATCGACCATGCGGCCCTGGCGCTGCGGCCAGATGTTGGTCATGAAGATCTTGACGGTCGGGTAACCGGCCTCGATGGCCTCGGCGAGCTCGCCCATCAGAGTGTGCGCCGGCTCGGAATGCAGCATCAGGTGGTAGGCATAGTCGCAGCTAGCGATGCCGGAGAACTGCCGGTCGCGGGATTGGATGCCGGCCTCAACGCTGCCGTCGGAGGGGATATAGGCGAAATCGATGAGGGTCGTCGTGCCGCCGTAGAGGGCCGCCATGCCGACGTGGTCCGGGCCGCGCGTAAACAGCTCGCCACCGCCGGGAACAGCAAAGGGATGCGCCATGTGAACATGCGGATCGACGCCGCCGGGCATGACGATCTTGCCGCTGGCATCGATGACGCGGACGGCGCTCTGGGAACTCACCATTCCCGGCGCTGCGACGAGAGCAATGCGCTCGCCCTTGATGCCGACGTCCGCCTTGACGACGCCTTCAGGCGTCACGACGTCTCCACCCTTGATGATGATGTCGAGCATGTGTTTCTCCCGGCCCGGATCCCTGGCTGCCGACGTTGTCCGATGGCAATGGAGGCATTGTGGCATGGTCTGGGGGAAGCTCAAGTGTCGGCTCAATCCAGGCGATTAAGTTTAAGGCTGCACATTGCCGTGGCTGGCAGGCCGGCTATGCTGGCGAGGCCTGGCTATGGAGGAGAGTGGGTATGACTGGAGCTGCGGCCAAAGCCGGCCTCAATGTCAGCAAGCGCCATCCCCTGATTGGCGTGGAGGTGCGCGGCGTCGATCTCGGCCGACCGCTGGATGACGCCACATTCGAGGCGTTGCACGAGCTTTGGATGACGCATCTGCTTATGGTCTTCCCCAGCCAGGCGATCAGCGATGCGGCGCACGTCGCATTCGGCCGAAGGTTCGGCGATCTGGAAATCCACCCGTCGCTGGCGCATCGCTCGAAGAGCCAGCCAGAGATCTACCGGGTGTCGAACGTGGACGAAGCGGGCAACATCATTCCGGCCAAGGAAACGGCGTGGCAGTACATCAACCTGTCATGGCTCTGGCATACCGACAGCTCGTTCCGGGAGGTGCCGTCCAAGGGCTCGATCCTGCACGGCATCGAGACGACCACGGCGGGGGGCAATACGCTGTTTGCCAACATGTATGCTGCCTACGACGACCTCGAACCGGAGATGAAGCGGCGGATCGAAGGCCAATGGGTGATCCACGACCACGACTTCATCATCAAGCAGTCGAAGGAGCTTGCGGCCAAGCAGGACAAGGGCCGCTACGACGCCCTGCCGCCGGTTCGCCACCCGCTGGTGCAAGTGCATCCAGTGACCGGCAAGCGCAGCATGTTCCTGTCGCCGCACACGATGGCGGCAGTCGAGGGCATGGCCGACGCGGAGGGAAGGCGGCTGCTCGATCAGCTCATCAGGCACGCGATCAACGACAAGTACGTCTACAGGCACGTCTGGGCCAAGGACGACGTCATCATGTGGGACAACCGCTGCACGATGCATTCGGTGGAACCATTCGACAACGTCAACGTGCGCCGCGTCATGCATCGGGTTACACTGGTGGGCGAGGGCAGGCCGATCGCCGCGTGAGCGGACACAAGGAGACGAGGACATGGCACCGCAGGACAGCAGCCCGGTGGCGGGCTCGGGGAGCAACGACGTCGGTGCCTTGCAGGCCCAGGCCCGCAATGGCGCCGAGGCCCGGCGGCTGTTCCGAAAAGGCGCCTACACCGGCTACACGCATGGCTTTGCCAATGGCTTCGTGCAGGGGAACCTTGCGATCCTGCCGAAGGAGCTGGCGGCCGACTTCCTGCGCTTTTGTCAGCTCAACCCGAAGCCGTGCCCACTGATCGGCATGTCGCCCAAGCCCGGCGATCCGACCATTCCCGAGCTCGGCGCCGATCTCGACATTCGGACGGACATCCCGAAATACCGGGTTTGGCGGCGGGGCGAGTTGGTCGCCGAGACGGCCGATATCCGCGAGCACTGGCGGGACGATCTGGTGGCGTTCGTGCTCGGGTGCTCGTTCTCGTTCGAGGAAGCGCTGCTGGAAGACGGTCTCGAGCTCCGGCACATGACCTGCGGCGTCAACGTGCCGATGTACCGGACCAACATCGCCTGCCAGCCGGCTGGGCCTTTCCGGGGGCCGATGGTGGTGTCGATGCGGCCGCTGAAACCGGCCGATGCGATTCGCGCCGTGCAGATCACGTCGCGCTTTCCCTCCGTGCATGGTGCGCCCGTGCATCTGGGGTTGCCACACCTGATCGGCATCACCGATATCGCGCGGCCCGACTATGGCGATGCGGTGCCAGTGGGCGCAGACGAGCTGCCGGTGTTCTGGGCGTGCGGCGTCACCCCACAGGCGGTCATTGCCACGATCGCGCCG
This sequence comes from uncultured Alphaproteobacteria bacterium, assembly GCA_963761475.1. Classification (GTDB taxonomy): domain Bacteria; phylum Pseudomonadota; class Alphaproteobacteria; order Rhizobiales; family Hyphomicrobiaceae. Next base: position 21,561 of record CAVXGT010000032.1, on the reverse strand, counting down.
GAGATCGCGATCACGCACGCGCCGGGTTCGATGCTGGTGAGCGACGTAAGGAACAGCAAGTTGGCCGCGCTTTAGTCCGGGCTGGCATGCGGCAGACGCAGAGGCAATGTCACATTGCCGGATGCCGCGATGATGTAGGCTCGTTGGCTTGCTGTGAGTGATCTGCGTTTGCGTATCCCAACTCGGCCAGCCGGTCTGCACGTCGCGACCTGTTCGCGCCCAACGAGAACCCGCACCCTGATGACGCGAACGGCACCGCCCCGGAACCGACCGCCGACACAGACACCCAACGCGCTCAAAGGCATCGGACTGATGCTGGTGGCGCTGGCGCTGTTCTCGTGTCTCGACACGACGGCCAAATACATGGCGTCGGTGGCGAAGCTGCCGGTGACACAGGTTGTATGGCTCAGGTTCGTCAGCCAGTTCTTCCTGATCGCGTTCGTGGTGGGCGCGGTGGCGGTGCCACGCCTGCTGATTACGCGGCGGCCACGGCAGCAACTGGCGCGGTCAACGCTGATGCTGTTCTCTACGCTGCTGAATTTCCTGGCGCTCAGGCATTTGCGACTGGACCAGACCCAGACCATCTATTTCCTGGCGCCGTTCGTGGTGGCGCTCATGGCCGGTCCATTCCTCGGGGAGTGGGTGGGCTGGCGGCGTATGGTTGCCATCGCCGTCGGCTTTTCCGGCATCCTGGTAGTGGTGCGGCCCGGCGTGGCAGCGTTCGAGCCGGCGCTGATACTGGCCTTCGGCTCGATGCTTTGCTATTCGGGCTTCATGCTGCTGACGCGGTATCTGGCGAGCTACGATCCGCCGGAAGTGACGCTGTTCTACTCGTTGTTGGCCGGCACATTCTTCATGGGACCGCTGGCGCTCGTCGACTGGGAATGGCCACAGGGCCCGCTGATCTGGGCGCTACTGATCTCGATGGGGTTCTGGGGCGGACTTGGCCACTACATCTTCATCATCGCCTATCGGCATGCGCCGGCGTCGACGCTGGCGCCGTTCATCTATCTGGGCCTGATCACACACACGGCGGGCGGGTATTTCGTATTCGGGCAGGCGCCGGACCGATGGACGCTGGCGGGCGCGGCGATCGTGGTGGCCTCAGGAATCTATCTTCTCCACCGCGAGCGCGTGACGTACCTGGCGCGACGGGCCGAACAGGAAGCTGCCGCTCAAAACAAGGCGCCGCTTCGGCGTTGACGGGCGTCCAAGAAAGGCCGGGCGGGGGTGGGACGTCGGTGGCCGCGTTGGCTCAGGGCTTGCGGCCTTCGCGGCGCAACACAGCCTCACGGCGGACGATGTAGACGGCCGAGACGAAGATCACGGCGGCGCCGAACCAGGTCCAGTAATCGATCAACTCGCCAAACAGGATGAAGCCGAGCGCGACGGCGAAGGGGAGCCGCGAGAACTCGAAGGTGAGGACCAAGGATGCGTCGGCGGCACGGAAGCCGCGCATCAGGCAGACGTGGCCGAGCACGCCGGTGGCGCCGACGACGCCTAGAATGGGAAGCATCTGCAGCGTCAGCGGCTGCCAAACGAACAACGCTGGAACGAGCGCGAGCGGCGTCATGATGGCCGTGGTCAGGAATACGATCTTGTCGGGATCGTCATGGCCAGAGAGCTGCTTCAGGAGCACGGCCATGACGCCGCCGGTCAGCGCGGAAAAGAGCGCCATGCCTTGGCCGAGGCCAAATGGCGAGAGGCCCGGCCGCAGCATGATCATGGCGCCGACGAAGCCGACGGCGAGTGCAGTGATGCGGCGCGCGCGGACCTTCTCGCCCAGGAACAGGACCGCGGCCAACGTGCCGAACAGCGGCGACAGGAAGCCGATGGCGGTGAGCTCGCCCAGTGGAATGAGCGAGATGGCCCAGAACCAGCATGTCATCGAGAAAAGGCTGATAGATGCGCGAATGACGTAGAGCTTGGGGGCAGCCGACCGGACGAGAGAGGCGCCCCGCCACAGCAGCAGAGGCAGCATGAGGATCAGCGCCGAGGCGAACCTGAGGAAGGCCACCTGCAGGGGATGGAGGCCCATTGTCATGGCATAGCGCGAGGACGCGGCGAGACCGGCGAACAGCGCCATGGCCAACGTCACCCAGAAAACCCCGACCATGGGGTCATTGCCTCGCGTCTTCATGACTTCAACGTCATGCTTTGGGGCCTCGGCGGCACTATTCTTCTGGGGGGCCGACTGGCGGCGTTCAAAAGACGACACGGCACTTCTCCGGGTTTCGGGGGCCCACGTCAATTGCGATCGCGACTCAGTTGCGGGCGTGCACGCAGCAGCCTTCGTCTCCAATGCGGGCCGAGGCAAGGCTCTAGCTTCCCGATTGCGGCATGGCCCCATGCGCGGCGTGGCCAGCGACAACGCCCTGCCGCCAGCTATTTCCCGTTCAATCTGCACAAATCATGATGCTATGCTTGGCCATGGGCCGCCCGTCCGGGCCGGCATTCCAATCTGAAGAGCAATCGAACGCCCCCGAGGGAACGACGCCCCATGGCAGAAAACACCAAGCGTATCATCTACTTTCACTATCGCATGGACCCTACGGCCAAGCGCGTGAAAGAACTGAGACCCGACATCAACATGTTCCGGCGCGATATGGAGGATACCAGCGCGGCAGCGTGGGCCGACATGGCTGGCGCGCACTGCTATCACACCAGCGGGCGGACGGAGTTGAAGGCGCCGTGGTTCGCTGACAAGGCGCTGTTTGCAAAATCGCCAAACCTGCTGGCGGTGTGCTCGCTCGGGGCCGGCTACGATACGATCAACATTGCAGACTGCAATGAAGCCGGGATCATCGTCTGCAACCAGTCAGGCGCCAACAAGGAGGCCGTGGCGGAGCATGCGCTGGGGTTGATGCTTGCACTGTCGAAGAAGATTGCCCAGTCGAACGCCGCAATGCGACGCGAGCAGAACCTCGAGCGTTTCCACTATGCGGGCAATGACCTGCTTGGCAAGACAGTCGGCGTGGTCGGCATCGGCAATATCGGCGGGCGGGTGGCCGAGCTTTGCGCGGGGCTCTTCAAGATGACGGTGCTGGCTTACGATCCGTTCCTGTCGGCCGAGAAGATCGCCGCCAAGGGCGCACGCAAGGTGGAGCTGGACGAGCTTCTGGCCAAGGCCGACTACTTGACGATGCACACGCCGCTGAACGACAGCTCGCGCAACCTGATGAGCTACGCGCAGTTCAAGGCGATGAAGCGATCGGCCTATTTCATCAATACATCGCGCGGCGGCACCTATAGCGAAGCCGACATCGAGCGGGCGCTCAAAGAGGAGCTGATTTCGGGGGCAGGGCTCGACGTGTTCGTGGACGAGCCGCCGCCCACAGATCACCCGTTGTTCGCGTTCGAGAACGTGATCGTATCGCCGCACAACGCCGGCATCACGCACGAGGCGATGGCGAACGTGTCGGTTGTGTCGGCCGACCAGTGGATCGACATCATCGACGGCAAGGTGCCGCCGCGGCTCATCAATCCGGAGGCCTGGCCCAAGTACTCGGACCGGTTCGAGAAGATCATGGGCTTCCGGCCAGCGCCGCTGCCGAAAGAGTAAAGCGGCCGAGCGGCCTCGAGCATTCAGCGGCGCGCGAGACAACCTCTCGTGCGCCGCTTGGCATTCCGGGCTCTCGCGCGACTGATGCATCGCAATGGCGCGGGCGCGAAGGCACGCCATAAAAGCGTAAGCTCAAGGCGTTATGCGAGACGGCGTGGGCAGCAGCATGCCCCTTCCGCTGCAGCGAAACCGGTGCCAGGCCATGACCATTCGAAATCTCGACTTCGTATTCGCGCCCAAGTCTGTCGCCGTCATCGGGGCCAGTGAAACGCCCGGCTCAGTCGGCTCCGTGCTCACGCAAAACATCATCAACGGTGGACTTGCCGGCCCGATCCATGCCGTCAACCCGAAGCGGTCGACGGTGCATGGTCTGGCATGCTTTCCAACGCCTTCGGCGTTGCCGTTTGCGCCTGACCTGGCCGTAATCGCAACACCGCCGGAGACGGTGCCCGGGCTCATCGCGCAGCTCGCGGAAAAAGGGACGCGCGCAGCAGTGGTGTTGACAGCCGGGTTCGGCGAGGGCGGCCACTCCCAGGGGCTCCACCTGCGACAGGCCATGCTGGATGCAGCCCAACCCTACATCTTCCGGATCGTCGGGCCCAATTGCCTTGGCATCATCATGCCGCATGCCGGCCTCAACGCGAGCTTTGCCGGCACACCGGCACTCGCCGGCAACATCGGCTTTCTCACGCAATCGGGTGCAGTGGCGACGGCCGTGATCGACTGGGCTGCGAGCCGCGGCATCGGCTTCTCGCATGTGGTCACGCTCGGCGACATGGCCGACGTGGATTTCGGCGACACGCTGGATTATCTCGCCCGCGATCCCAAGGCGAAATCCATCCTGCTCTATGTCGAGGCGGTGACGCACGCCCGCAAGTTCATGTCGGCAGCACGGGCTGCGGCGCGCGCCAAACCGGTGATCGTGATCAAGGCGGGGCGGTTCGCGGAGGGGGCCAAGGCTGCTGCCTCGCACACTGGAGCGCTTGCGGGTTCCGATCAGGTCTACGACGCCGCGTTCCGCAGGGCGGGGCTGTTGCGCGTTACCGAGCTCTACGAACTGTTCGAGGCTGCAGAAACACTCAGCCGGCTTGGCCGCCTCACCGGCGAGCGGCTCGCCATACTCACCAACGGCGGCGGGGCCGGCGTGCTGGCGACCGACGCCTTGATCGAGCAGGGCGGGCGACTGGCGGCGCTGTCGCCCCAATCGATTGCGGCGCTCGAGGCGGTGCTGCCGAAGACCTGGTCGCACGGCAATCCGGTGGACATCATCGGCGATGCGGGAGCAGAGCGCTACCAGGCCTCGCTCGACATCCTGCTCAGCGACAGCAGCGTCGATGCGGTGCTGGTGCTGAATTGCCCGACGGCGATCATGGCGAGCATCGAACCCGCCCGCGTGGTGGCAAAGGCGCGCGCGGAGGCCGGCAAACCGATCCTGGCCGCTTGGCTCGGAGGGCGGGCTGCGGAGCCAAGCCGGGAGCTACTGGCGCAAGCGGGCGTTGCCGCCTACGAGACACCTGCCTCCGGTGTCCGGGCATTCATGCATCTCGTGAAGTACCACCGCAACCAGGAGGCGCTTTCGGCAACGCCGCCGTCGCTGGCAGAGACGTTCGAACCCGACACGCAAGCGGTGGCCCGCGTGATCGCCGTGGCGCTGGCCGAGGGGCGGGAATGGCTCGACAGCCTGGAATGCCGGGACGTGCTGCGGGCCTGCGGCATCGCATCACCGGCCGCGATGGTGGCGCTTTCGCCGGTCGAGGCTGCCGCTGCCCAGACGTCGATGGGCTGCGCTGTGGCCCTCAAGATCCGATCTCGGGACATCCTGCATAAATCGGACATCGGCGGCGTGGTGCTCGATCTTGAAACGCCCGAGGCCGTCGAGGCGGCGGGCCTGGCCATGCTGGCGCGTGCCCGGGAAAAGCGGCCGGACGCGGTGCTGCACGGCTTCACGGTGGAGGCGATGGTCCGACGTCCCGGCGCGCACGAGCTGCTGGTCGGCATGAGCGAGGACCGCCTGTTCGGACCCGCCATCATGTTCGGGCAGGGCGGGACGGGCGTGGAAGTGATGGCCGACACCGCGATGGAGTTGCCGCCGCTCAACGCCAAGCTTGCGCAAGAGCTGATGGGCCGCACGCGCATCCACCGGTTGCTGAAGGGCTATCGCGACCGGCCCCCTGCCGATCTCGCGGGCATCACGGCCACGCTGGTGAAGGTGTCGCAGCTGGTGATCGACTTTGCTGAAATCAAGGAACTCGACATCAACCCATTGCTGGCGGACGCCGACGGCGTGATCGCGCTCGATGCCCGCATCAGGGTCGGCAAGGCCGAGGGACATGCGCATTCGCGGCTCGCGATCAAGCCGTACCCGAAGGAACTCGAGCAGATCGTGACGGTAGCGGACGGGCGGCGGTTCATGATCCGGCCGATCCGCGCCGAGGACGAACCCAGCCTGGTCGCGGCCTTCTCCAAGCTTTCGGCGGAAGATATCCGGCTGCGCTTCCACGCGCCGCTCAAGTCGCTCGATCACGTGCTGGCGGGTCGGTTCACGCAGATCAACTACGATCGGGAGATGGCGCTGGTGCTGACCGGGCTCGGACCCAACGGGGGCGGCGAGATCTTCGGAGTGGCGCGGCTGGCGGCCGATCCTGACAACGTGGCGGCGGAGTATGCCGTGATCGTGCGGAGCGACGTCACCGGGCACGGGCTGGGGCGCATCCTCATGACGAAGCTGATTGCGCATGCGCGCGATCGCGGCCTCAAGCGCCTGTTCGGACTGGTGCTGGCGGAGAACAACCGCATGCTCGATCTCGGCCGGGACCTCGGCATGGAGATCGCGCCCGAGGACGGCGAGCCGGGGCTGATGATGACACGGCTGGAGCTTTAGCGGGTCAAAGGCGCGCGTGGCCTTTAAGCGCGGCGACGCCGAGCCAAATGCCGAGAGGCTCAGCCCGGACCGAATGAATTGAGAATGGCGCTCCCTAGGGGAATCGAACCCCTGTTTTCAACGTGAGAGGCTGACGTCCTAACCGCTAGACGAAGGGAGCAGCGCAGCACCCGTATAGGGAACTCACCGGACGGAGGCAAGCGCGATGTGGCCCGCTGGATAGTGATTTGACGATTTGGCGCGGCGGCGGCAGGGCCTGGCCGTGCCGCCTGGCTTGGCCGGGCCCTGCCGGGGGTCCAACAGACAACGGCCCGACGCCAAGCTGGCACCGGACCGCTGCAATTCTTCACCTCAGCTCAGGCAGCGGGGGCTCAGAGGCCGCCCTTCTTCATCTGCTCGAACGACTTGGTGGCAGCGACGTTCATTACCTGCATGGTCTGCTGGGCGATGCGGGTCGACAGCTCGAAAAGCTCGCGCGACTGGGCGGTGGCAATGGCCATCTGCTTCTGCATGAACTCAGCCTGGACCCGGGCAACCTCGGGCAGCGTGCGAGCCTGGGCCATGGCCTGGGCAGCACTGAAGGCTGCGTCGGCGTTCATGACCGTGTTCTCGATCAGCTTGGTGCCGATGGTACGGGCGCCGGCCTGGCCAGCGAGCATGACTTCCTCGGCGACCTTGGCCTGATCCTGCGCCGCGGCCGATGCCTTCTCGTAGACTTCACGGGTCTTGGCGACGCCGTCGACCATCATGGCCTGGACGTTCTCCGGCATGCGGGCTTCCTTGGCGGCGTTGAAGAACTGCTCGGTCTGGCGGGTGAATGCGTCGTTCATGACATGGGCTCCGGGGGCAGGATGCGAATTGGGACAGCGCCTCAGCGCTTGCAAGGAAGTATGTAGTCGATTTTATTGTGCATTGCAACATGAATTGTTGCAATGCACATAATTCCTTTAAACTGGATCTGGATGAGCAAATTTTTGCGCAATCCGCCCACGTATAATGGTGCGCCGCACGATATTTGCCTCATTTTTTGGTTGCATTTACACGAGCGACGGAAACCGCTCGCGGTAGCCGAGCACGGCAGTGTCGAACAGGATGTCGCTCGGGCGGAGCGGGCGGGCCAGCGAGAGGCCCTCGAGAGAGCGGCAGCGGGATAGAGCGACGTAGGCCTGGCCGTGCGCGAAGGTGCCGCGGCCGAGGTCAATATAGACCTTGTCGAGCGTGAGGCCCTGGCTTTTGTGGATGGTGAGCGCCCAGGCAAGGCGGACGGGCAATTGCTTGAAGGTACCGGCTATCGTCTCAACGATCTTCTGCTCGGTCTGGTCGTAGGCGTAGCGGCGAGACTCCCAGGCCACCGGTTCAATCTCGTATTCCTTACCGTCGACATCGACCCAGATGCTGTCGGCCTCCAGGCGCGTCACGCGGGCGATGGTGCCATTGACCCAGCGCCGGTCGGCGTCGTTGCGCAACATGATGATCTTGGCGCCAACCTTGAGTGTGAGCGTCATCTCGGTCGGCTGGGCGCCTTGCGAGAATTCGCCGGTGACGCTTGCCGCGTAGGTCTTGGCGGCGCCAGGCAAGGCGCTGAGGAACGCCGAGTTGATGCGGTGGGCCGCGGCGTTAGTGGGGGTGAGGATAACGAAGGGGTCGCCTTCGCCCAGCGTCCTGATCGGAGAGACGCGGGCATTGAGGATTTCGAGCTCGGTTGCGGATGGGTCGCCCTCGCGGATGGCATTGAGGACATCGAGCAAGGCCTCGTCGCGCTGGCGGAAGACCTGGGTAAGCTCCAGCCGCTGCGTGCCTACGCCCTCGCCCAGCGCGTCGACGGAGAAGAAGAAGGGGCCGCCGTGGCGCGTCTCGAGGTGCTCGGCGACCTCGCCCTCCTGGACAACCGGCGGCAACTGATGCAAGTCGCCGAACATAACGAGCCGGACGCCGCCGAAAGGCTCGCGGGCGCGGCCCCGATTGACGCGCAACGACTGGTCGATGGCCCACATCAGGTCGGAGCGGACCATGGAGACCTCGTCGATGACGAGGAGCTTGAGCTTGCGCATGACGGAGCCGTTGCGGCTGCGGCGAATGTCGTCGGGGCCGACGAGGCGCGGGGGCAAGCCGAAGAACGAGTGGATGGTCTGGCCGCCGACGTTGACCGCGGCAAGGCCGGTGGGCGCGACAATCACCATCTCCTCGGCGATCAACTGCGGCAGCGCCCGCAGCAGCGTCGACTTGCCAGTACCCGCGCGACCGGTGACGAAGAGGTGGCCATCGCCGGTCAACAGGTAGTCGATCGCGGCTTGATACTCGCCCGTGGCCTCGACACCTGATGGCCAGTCGACAATCGGGGCCGCGGCGAGCGCGCGAGGGTCTGGCGCGCCGGGCAGGCCTTTCGTTGGTCTTGCGCTATCGGCCACGGACTGCTCCCAGGAAGCGTTGCCAAACCTATCGGCGCTTCGCGGCGCGATGTCAAAGTTGGCGGTGCATAGCGCCTCGAGGACGCGGGGTCGGCGCCGCTCACTTGGTGCGTTCCAGCGCCACCATAACGCCGCCGAGCCTTGCCGCCCAAAGTCGCCGATCGTGCCGCCAGATGCGGCCCAGCGAACGTCCGAAAGCACTCGGACGCAAGAAATGCCCGCCGAACGGGCCTTTCCGTGTGTTTTTAAGGTCGATTGCGACTTGCAAGCCCGGATTGCGTTGTCTAGAGCAATCAGCATCTGCAACGGATCTGTGACAACGGACGAGGACGAGTATCGCACATGGCCACGCACAACCTTCTCATGCTCCCCGGCGATGGTATCGGCCCAGAGGTAATGGTCGAAGTCGAGCGGGTGGTGGCCTTTCTTGCCAAGAAGACCGGCGCCGAGTTCAAAACCGAAAGCGCGCTGTGCGGCGGATGCTCGATCGACAAGCATGGCACGCCGCTCACCGAAGAGGTGCTGGCGAAAGCCAAGGCCGCCGATGCGATCGTGTTCGGCTCGGTCGGCGGACCGAAGTGGGACAAGGTCGCCTATGAGATCCGTCCCGAGGCCGGGCTGCTGCGCCTGCGCAAAGAGCTTGATCTGTTCGCCAACCTCAGGCCTGCCATCTGTTATCCGGCGCTGGCGGAGGCCTCGAGTCTCAAGCGCGAACTGGTCGAGGGGCTCGATATCCTGATCCTGCGCGAGCTCACGGGCGGCACCTACTTCGGCGAGCCCAAGGAAATCGTGACGCTGGAGGACGGCCAGAAGCGCGCGGTCGACACGACGATCTATACGACATCGGAGATCGAGCGGATCGCGCGGGCGGCCTTCGAGCTGGCGCGCAAGCGTGGCAACAAGGTGCATTCGGCCGAGAAGCGCAACGTGATGCGCACCGGCGTGCTGTGGAACCAGGTGGTGACAGCACTGCACGCGAGGGAGTTCAAGGATGTGGAGCTGCACCACATTCTCGCCGATGCCTGCGCCATGCAGCTGGTTCGCAATCCCAAGCAGTTCGATGTGATCGTGTGCGACAACCTGTTCGGCGACATGCTGTCGGACGAGGCCGCGATGCTGGCGGGCTCGCTCGGCATGCTGCCGTCGGCGTCGCTCGGCGCGAGTGATCCGAAGACTGGCAAGGCCAAGGCACTCTACGAGCCGATCCATGGCAGCGCTCCGGACATCGCCGGACAGGGCATCGCCAATCCGATCGCGGAGATCGCATCGTTCGGGATGGCGCTGCGCTACTCATGCGACATGGTGAAAGAAGCGGATCTGATCGACAAGGCGATCGCGGGTACGCTGGAGCAGGGCTATCGGACTGCCGACATCATGCAGCCCAACATGCGCAAGGTCGGCACGACGGAGATGGGCGCTGCGATCGTGAAAGAGATGGAGCGGTTGACAGCCTAAGGCGGCACGGAAAGCGAGCGGACGCCGACGGGGGCCATGGCGGCTCGGTCGGCGCGCCGCATCGCAATCGCCCCAGGCGCGTCCAGTGTTAGCGAGTTAGTCCCATGAGCCAGAACACCTTCGATCCGTCGGCAGCCGCGCGTTTCATCGCGGACGCCCATGCCAAGCGGCAGGCCTACCAGAATCTGTCGGGACCGCTGGAGCCGCCCGGCATCGACGACGCGTATGGCGTGCAGGAAGCGCTGCGCAAGCTGTGGGAGCCCCTCCACGGACCGGTGGCTGGCCTCAAGATCGCGGTCACGACCAAGGTCATGCAGGAGCTGATGGGGATCAATCATCCTTGCGGCGGCATGATCTACGCGAAGAACGTGCACACCTCGCCCCACATATTGAAACTCGACCGCTACATGCATGTGGTGACGGAGTTCGAGCTAGCGGTCAGGGTCGGGAGGACGCTCTCGAAGAAGGCGGAGCCGTGGACGCGCGAGGAGGTTCGGGCGGAGATCACGGAGGTGATGCCGGCGTTCGAGCTGATCGAGGACCGCAATGCCGTCTACAAGGAAACGCGCCCCACCACGCTGATCGCCGACAACGCCTGGAACGCAGGCATCGTACTCGGCCAGCCGGTCAAGGTGCCGGCGTCGCTGGAGCTCGATGGGCTCAAGGGTCGGCTGGAGATGCCGGGCGGGGTCAAGGAAGGCCGCACCGACGACCCGATGGGGGCCTTGGCATGGTGCGTCAACCTCGCAGCCGACCGCGGCAGGCCACTGGAAGGCGGGCAAGTGGTGATCACCGGGAGCGTGGTTGCGACGCTGCCGATTGCGCCGGGCGAGCATTTCAAGTTCACCCTCGAAGGCCTCGGAAACGTCGAAATAACCGCTAAACCATAGAGTTTTCGACGCCCTGCTGCCGTTTCGCCCGAGCGGCAAGGACGGCGGGAAATGGATGACAAAAGCGCAAAATCAAAGAAATAGCCCATTTTGCAGGGAAAAACGTGGCTTTCTAATCACAACCCTCGGATTCATCACGCAAATATTCGATTTTCCACTTTGGGAAAGGCCTGATTCGAATTACGTACAGCTTCAAGGCCATGTTTTGATTGCTAATCAAACGGTTCACCCCCTCACACTCAGATAGGAAATAGCAATGCAAGCGAAAGTCGCCGCAAAGGCTCTGAAATCAACGAAAGCCGCCAAGGCCGCCAAGCCGGCGAAAGCCGCTGCGAAGCCCGCCAAGGCAGTGAAAGCCGTCAAGGCCGTCAAGGCCGCCGCCAAGCCCGCGGCCAAGGCTGCCAAGGTCGGCAAGGGTGACACGGTCACGCTGCGCCATCTCGGCAACGCCATTTCGGAGGCTCACAACCTGCCGAAGAAGCAGGCCAACGAGATCCTCTCGCAGACGATCGACATGATCACCGGCCACCTCAAGAAGGGCGCCCGTATCCGCATCGGCGGCCTCGGCATCCTGCAGGTGAAGAAGCGGCCGGCACGTATGGGCCGCAACCCCGCCACCGGCGAGCAGATCAAGATCAAAGCCTCCAAGAAGGTCGCGTTCCGCGCCGCCAAGGAGCTCAAGGAAGCGGTTTAAGTCTGGGACTAGGCCAGGGGCCCGGACCTGGCTTCCCAGAACCAAACCACAAACAGCGGGCTGGGCCTTCCCAGCCCGCTTTTGTTTTGAGAAAGTGCCATTTGGGCGCAATTTTTGGTTGCCCTACCTATATCGCAGATGCCGCCTTCACCTCGCACCCAGCCGGAGCAGCACCCCATGACCAGTCTGGATTGGATTATTGCGGTCCGGGACATTCCTCGAGGCGGGTTGGTGATCGACCGCGCATTCGAGCAGGACGCACTCCAGCAGCTGGCGGGGGACCTGGACATCCTTGCGATCCAACAGCTCAAGATCAGCGGCCGGATAACTGCGCGCAGCGGCGGACGCTATCGCCTGGCCGGCACCATGAAGGCTGCGGTCACGCAGGCCTGTGTCGTTTCGCTCGAGCCTGTCGAAGGGACGATTTACACGCCGCTCGACATCGAATTCGCACCGGCGGACGCCCAGCCAATCGAGTTGCGGCTGGAGGTGACTGAAAGCCTGCTCGAGGAGCAGGATACGGACATCATCGAAAACGGCGAGATCAACCTCGGACGGGTGCTCTACGAGGAGCTGGTGACGAACCTCGACCCGTTTCCCAGGCATCCGGATGTGGCACTGGAGCAAACCGAAGCGGGCAACAGCGAGGGCAATTCAGGGCCTTTCGCCGAACTCGCGCGCCTAAAACGGCAAGGTGAGAGCGAATAGCAAGGCGGCCTCTAGGTCTGGCGTGCCGGTTCCGGCACTCGTTTCCCAGAGCCGCTTGCTCGCGCACAAATTCCGGCACCGCATCAGAACTACCAACACAATGATTCCAGGGTATATTTGCATCTGACGTTTGACTGAGTGACCAGCCATGCGTGGGTACAAAACGTCAGATGTGCTCCATTAGTCGATGCCCGACTCATTGCCGGCCAAACGGCGATTATGATTGTCTTGGGCTGGCGAACGGCTATTTTGCGCCGTCTTGGGAATTGGGGGAGCTCCGCAGCGGCAAGTCCCGTGGGCTTGTGCGGCAGGAGCCGTTTGGACATTTGTAGAATGGCAGGGCCGCAGACACTCGCCCTCGATGCCATGGGCGGCGACCATGGACCGGAAGTCGTTGTGCCGGGCGCGGCGTTGTCGCTTGCCCGCAATCCCGGCTTGAGCTTCATGCTGTTCGGCGACAAGGCGCGGATCGACGCCTGCCTCGCGCAAGAGGCCAGCCTCGCGAAGCGCGCCCGAGTGGTTCACACGGACCTTGCCATCGGCATGCAGGACAAGCCCAGCCAGGCGCTCCGGCGCGGCAAGGGCTCGAGCATGTGGCTTGCCATCGAGGCGGTGAAGAACGGGGAGGCGGGTGCTGCCGTCTCGGCCGGCAACACGGGCGCGCTGATGGCGCTGTCGCGGCTCATCCTGAGGCCGATGCCCGGCATCGAGAGGCCTGCGATCGCGGCACAGTGGCCGACCATCCAGCGGGCATCGATCGTGCTGGACGTGGGCTCGAACATCGGCGCCAGCGCCCACCAACTGGTGGATTACGCGCTGATGGGGGCAGCGATGGCGCGGGCGCATTTCAACCTCGAGCGCCCCCGTGTCGGGTTACTCAACGTCGGCGTCGAGGAGATCAAGGGCAACGAAGAGGTTCGCCAGGCGCACACCTGGCTCAAGCAATCCGACCTCGGCCTGCCCATCGACTACCGAGGATTCATCGAGGGCGACCAGATCGGCCAGGGGGTGGTCGACGTCGTGGTCGTCGAAGGTTTTGCGGGGAATATCGCGCTCAAGACAGCCGAGGGCACGGCGCGGCAGATCGGCACCTATCTGCGGGATGCGATGACGCCGCTCGCTGGTGACCAAGGTCGGGGCGCTGCTGGCCAAGGGTGGCTTCAATATCCTCAAGGCCAAGATGGATCCTCGACGGGTGAACGGGGGCACGTTCCTCGGCCTGAACGGCATTGTTATCAAGAGCCACGGCGGTACGGATGCACTGGGTTTTGCCAGCGCGGTCGATCTCGGGTACGAGATGGCTGACAACAAGATCATCGATCGGATTGCAGCCGACATCGCCGCTATCGCGGGCAAGCTCGAGGCTTCTATCGGAAACGGGTCGGGTTGAGGTGGGGCCGGTCAAGGGGGCAATGCAGCCGTGATGCGGGTGCGGGTTACCATGGCTGACCACCGACGTGGCGAGCAGAGCCGTACCGTCATAAGGTCTGCGCTTCGGCCCTGGTGGCCGGCGAGCAGTAGTCCCCCGCGGCCTATACCGTCACGAGTTGGGTAACGATAAACTGATGCAGAAGTCTCTCGGTGAGCGAGGTGAGGACGTGGCCGTCAATCGATCCGTCATCCGTGGTGTAGGCGCCTACCTTCCCAAGCGGGTGCTGACCAACGACGACATGGCTAGCATTGTTGACACCACGGACGAATGGATCGTGGAGCGCACGGGTATCAGGCAGCGGCACATCGCCGCCGACGACGAGTACACCAGCGATCTCGGCATTGCCGCGGCCCGCCAGGCGCTGGTCCGCTCGGGCATCGATCCAGTCGAGATCGATCTCGTCATCTGCGCGACGGCAACGCCCGACCGGACGTTTCCGGCAACGGCCGTCAAGATCCAGGCCGGCCTCGGCATCTCCAAAGGCGCGGCCTTCGACATCCAGGCCGTGTGCTCGGGCTTCACCTACGCCATGGCGACCGCCGACAACTTCCTCAAGACGGGGCAATTCAAGCGAGCCATCGTGATCGGGGCGGAGACATTCTCGCGGATTCTCGACTGGTCGGACCGGACGACGTGCGTGCTGTTCGGCGACGGCGCCGGCGCGGTGGTGCTGGAAGCGCAGCCGCAGCGCGGCACGCGGGAGGATCGAGGCATCCTGGCCTCGCAGATCCGATCCGATGGGCGCTTTGAGGACCTGCTCTACGTGGATGGCGGTCCAGGCTCGACGAAGACCACCGGAATGCTGAGGATGAATGGTCGCGAGGTGTTCCGGCACGCCGTGCAGAAGATTTCAGGCGTGATCGAGGAAACGCTGGTGATGACGGGCTATTCGCCCGACGAAATCGATCTCTTCGTGCCGCATCAGGCCAACCAGCGAATCCTGGACGGCATCGCCCGAAAGCTCGGCATCGACCCGTCGAAAATCATGATGACGCTGGCCAAGCACGGCAACACGTCGGCTGCCTCGATTCCGCTGGCGCTCAACGAAGCCGTCGAGCAGCACAGGGTGAAGGAAGGCGACCTGGTGCTGATGGAGGCCATGGGCGGCGGACTGACCTGGGGCGCGGTGCTGGCGCGCTGGTAAGGGCTTGTGGCAACCGCAACACCAAATTCAGGTGCAGCGGCCCTTGGTGCCACGATGGGCCTGCGTTTTTGCTCGTTTTCCCTAAAACGCATCGTTGGCGTCGAGCGTGGCGGAAACCGTGAGCACCCGCCACTTTCGGCGAAGTGGGGCACCGTTTATTACGCTCAGTTTTTCTATTAGGTTTCATGGTCTTGCCACGATACCCCCATTGACCGGGGCGGCATCGGCGGCTAGCATCCCGGCGAGAGGGTATCCAAGGGGAGGCGAGTATCATGGGTGGCAAGACACTGACGCGCGCGGATCTATCCGAGGCGCTGGTGCGGAAGATCGGTCTGCCGCGTAACGAGTCCCAGGATCTCGTCGAGTTGGTGCTTGGCGAAATCTCGAGTGCACTGGCGACCGGGGAAGGCGTGAAGCTTTCATCGTTCGGCTCATTCGGGGTCAGGCAAAAAGGCGAACGTATCGGCCGCAACCCGAAGACCGGTGAAGAAGTGCCGATTACGCCACGCCGCGTCCTCGTTTTTCGTGCCAGCAATATTATGAAATCGCGTATCAACAGTGGTCGCTCGCGCGGCCGCCAAGGCGAATAATTGCTTATGCAGGCGTTCTTGCTTGCAGGCCGGAACGGGTGCCAAAGCCCATTCCGAGCCTGAGCCTCGATAATTTGAGCAGCGGATGATAGATCATGGCCAAGGCAGCGGAAGCTTTTCGCACCATTAGCGAGGTCGCTGATGATCTCGGAATTCAAAAGCACGTCCTCCGCTTCTGGGAGGTCAAGTTCAACCAAATCCGGCCGATGAAGCGTGGTGGCGGGCGACGCTACTACCGGCCCGAGGATATGGAGTTGCTGCGCGGCATCCGCCAGTTGCTGCACAAGGACGGCTACACGATCAAGGGCGTGCAGAAAATCCTGCGCGAGCAGGGTGTCGAGGCGGTCAAGTTGAAGACGGCCGATGACGATGCCCCGGCTGCGGCATCGATGTCGGATGCGCCGAAAGCCAGTGAAGCGGCCGCACGGACCGGCAAACGCGGAAAAGCGGCTGCGAAGGCCGTCGACCGGTCGGAATTCCTGCGCAAGGTGATCGACGAACTGGTGGCGTGCCGGGCTCTACTGGATCCCGACGCGGGTGCTGCGGAGCTCAAGAGCTTGACGCGCGGCGTCAGCTCGCGCGCCCGACGGACCGCGTGATAACCGGCCTACGGCCAGAACAGGTGGCCGGCCAGGCGCGGCCGGTCGTCTGGCTGGTCGATCTCGTGGCGGCGGCGGCGGCGCTTGAGGAGGTTCAAGCCCACTTCCGGCTCATGCCGGATGCCATGGCGGAGGCCGGCCAGGCGACCGGCGAACAACACAAACGGCTTGCGCACATCGCCCTCCGGGCCTTGCTGGCAGGCGCAATCGGGCCGGATGGTGCACGGCTGCCTTTCGAGATCGAAGCACAGGGCAAACCGCGACTAGCCAAAGAGGCCGAAGCAGGTGCTGCTGGACATCCGCCGCTGTCGTTCAGCCTGGCGCACTGTGAGACGGCGGCCATGATCGGCCTGGCCTGCGGGGGGCCGATCGGGGTCGACCTCGAGTTTGCGCGGGTCGTGCGGATCAACGCTGACCGGCGGGCCCTGCTGGAGGCGGCGGCGGAAGCCATTGCCGGCGGCGTGGCGCTGCCCATCGTCGATGGGGCCGATGTGGACGCGGATGCGCGCTTCCTGCAGGCGTGGGTTCGGCTCGAGGCCGTCGCCAAGGCCACAGGTGAAGGCATTTCCTCGCTGCTCGGCCGGATCGGTGCTCGCGGGCGGATCGCAGCGCCGGCACAGGGATCGCCGGCTGCGGCGACGGAATTGAAGGTGGTCGACGTGACGCCGGGTACGGTGCTGGGTGCGTTTGCAGCGGTGGCGTATACGCCGCCGCCGTCGGACATCACCGCACAAGCCCCCGTGTTTTGTCACCTACCCGACACGTTGGCGGCGCTCGAGGGCTTGGTTGCCGGCCGGTGGTCACCGTGGTCTGAGTATCGGGGGCGCGGCACCGGAGCGGGTTAACAGCGCGTCTTGGGAAGGTTTCCCCCGGTTGCCGGGCTGGTCTATAAGGCTTGAGCGCTGTGCACGGCCGGGCGCTGGGTGAGCCCTGTTTTGGCAATCAACCGGCAGGGACATCGGCGGGGCCGCCAGATGGCGTGCTGGCGCCTGGTGAATGGCAAGAATGAACGGAAACAAGCACGCCATGGCAAACCGCAAAGACGATAACCGACCCGATGCCCGGTTGCCGAAGGGGTTTGCGGACCAGTCGGGCGAAGACCTGCGCCTGATAAATCGAATGCTCTCCACGATCCGCGAGGTCTACGAGCTCTACGGCTATGAGCCGCTGGACACGCCCGCCTTCGAATTCACCGATGCGCTCGGAAAGTTCCTGCCCGACCAAGACCGGCCGAATGCCGGCGTGTTTTCGCTGCAGGACGACGACGAGCAGTGGCTGAGCCTGCGCTACGACCTGACGGCGCCGCTCGCCCGGCATGTGGCCGAGAACATGCAACGGCTGCCGCGGCCCTACAGGCGCTATGCCATCGGACCGGTGTGGCGCAACGAGAAGCCGGGGCCGGGGCGGTTCCGGCAATTTCTCCAGTGCGATGCCGATACGGTCGGCACGGACAACGTGGCGGCGGACGCGGAAGCCTGCCTGCTGATGGCGGACGTGATCAGCAGGCTCGGCATTGACGACTTCCGGATCAAGCTCAACAACCGCAAGGTGCTGGATGGTCTGCTGGAGATTGCAGGGATCGATCCAGCGGCGGAGAGCGATGGCGCGCGGCGCCTGACCGTGCTCCGGGCGATGGACAAATTCGACAAATTCGGCGTCGAGGGCGTGTCGGCGCTGCTGGGCAAGGGACGACGTGATGAAAGCGGCGACTACACCGAGGGCGCCGGTCTCGCAAGCGGGCCGATCGACACGATCTGCAGGTTCCTGGATGCCGGAGCAGGTGCCAGCGGCGATGATCTCGTCGGACGGGTGCAGCCGCTGGTCGAGGCCAGCGCGCGGGCGCGTGAGGGACTTGCCGAGCTCTCGGCCATCGAGGCGCTGGTGCGCGCGGGCGGCCGTGGCGCCGACAGCATCGCCTTCGACCCGAGCGTCGTGCGCGGGCTCGACTACTACACCGGGCCGGTGTTCGAGGCGGAGCTGACGTTCGAGGTCAAGAACGAGGACGGGCAGGTCGTGCGGTTCGGCTCGGTCGGCGGCGGTGGGCGGTATGACGACCTGGTGGCGCGGTTCACGGGCGAACGCGTGCCGGCGACCGGATTCTCGCTCGGCGTGTCGCGGCTGGCGGCGGCGCTGAAGGCGCGCGCTGCTGAAGAGGCGCCGCCGCTCGGACCCGTCGTCGTGCTGGTGATGGACAAGGCGGAGCTCGCTGGCTACCAGGCGATCGCGCACGAACTGCGGTCGGCGGGCATTCGTGCAGAAATGTATCTCGGCACATCCGGCATGAAGGCGCAGATGAAATATGCCGACCGGCGCAGCGCGCCCGTGGTGGTGATCGAGGGCTCGGACGAGCGCGCAAAGGGCGAACTGCAGATCAAGGACCTCATCGAGGGCGCGAAGGCCGCGAAGGCCATCAAGGACAACGCGGAATGGAAGGCGGCGCGGCCGGCGCAGATGTCGATTGGCCGGGGCCAACTGGTGGAAGCGGTGCGCGAGATGCTCGCGCGGCACGGCGGAGCGTGAAGCGTGGCGCACGGCGACACAAGGGACGTTGACCTGACGCGCTCGTCGCGGTGGATCGAGGCGCTCGGGCAGCAGGACACCATCATCACATCGATCTTCGCGCGGGCGGGGTTCGAGCCGATCCAGCCGCCAGTGATCCAGCCGGCATCGCTGTTTCTCGATCTGCTGGGTGAAGATCTGCGCGCCAGGACCTACGTGTTCACGGATCCGGACGGGCGGGAGCTTTGCCTCAGGCCGGATCTCACCATCCCCACAGCGCAACTCTATCTGGACCGCAGCGGCGGCAACGGTGATTCACAGCGGTACTCCTACAATGGCGTGGTGTTTCGCTATCAACGGGCGGACGACAACATCGCGCGGCCTCGCGAGTTCCGGCAGGCGGGGATCGAGTATTTCGCGCCGCCGAGCGCGCCGAAAGCTGAGGCGGAAATCCTGGCGCTGACCGTCGAGTCGATCCGGGCCGCCGGGCTCAGGGCATTCGATGTGCGCGTGGGTGATCTCGGGATCTTCGATGCCCTGCTGGAAGGCGTGGCGATGCCGACGCGCTGGCGGGAGCAACTGCGCCATCATGTGCGCCATCCCGCTGCGTTCCGGCGCCAACTGCAGAAACTGATGAAGCCCGAGGAATTCGGCCGGGCGCTGGCGGAACCCCTGTTTCAGGCGATCGAGGCGGCGCGCAGCGGCACCATCCGGCACGGCGATGCGGTGGCCGCGCTTGAGCGGCATATCGAGGCGCGCGGGCTATCGGTGGTGGGCACCAGAACGCTCGACGAAATCGCATGGCAGCTGGAAGGTCTGGCGGCCGATCTGAAATCACCGCCGCTCAATCCTCGCGCGGCCCTGCTGCTCGATGCGTACGTGAAGCTCAGCGCACCGGCCAAGGAGGTGACGTCCAACATCACGAGCCTGCTCAAAGGCACCGATGTCGACATCGAGCCGGCGCTGGTGCAGTTCGATGGCCGCCTCAAACTGGCAGCGCAGGAGGGGGTCGACATTTCGGAGGCGCCATTCTCGGGCGGTTTTGGGCGACAGTTCGAGTACTACACCGGGTTCGTGTTCGAGATCCTGTCGCCGTCGCTCACGGAAGAGACGCCGATTGCGGGCGGCGGGCGCTACGACAAGCTGGTGGAGACGATCAGTAGCGGACAGTCGATTGCCGCTGTCGGCGCGGCCATCCATGCCGACCGCCTGCTGCTCGCGGTGCGCGGAGGCCGGCCATGAACGACGGCGTCAATGACAAGCTGATCCTAGCCGTGCCGTCCAAAGGACGGCTGATGGAAGATGTGCAGGCCGCGTTCGAGACGGGCGGGCTGACGCTGGCCAGAACGGGGAACGAGCGCGGGTATCGCGGCGAGCTCAAGGGCCTCGCAAACGTCGAGGTGGCGTTCGTGTCAGCGTCGGAGATTGCGGACCTGCTGCGCAAGGGCGAGGTGCATGTCGGGATCACCGGCGAAGACCTGGTGCGCGAGCTGATGCCTGACGCCGACAACGACGTCGAGTTCCTGAAGCGGCTTGGATTCGGGCATGCCGACGTGGTGGTGGCGGTGCCGGAGTTCTGGCTCGACGTCTCGACCATGTCGGACCTCGAAGAAGCGGCCATGCTGTACCGGCGCCGGCACGGCACGCGGATGCGGGTTGCGACCAAATACCGAACGCTGACACGAATGCATTTCTCCGGCCACCGCTACGGGGAGAGTGGACGCTCGGTCGATACTGTCACGATGTACCGGATCGTGGAGAGCCTCGGGGCGACAGAAGGGGCTCCTGCCGCCGGACTTGCCGAGCTGATCGTCGATATTACATCGACCGGATCGACGCTGCGGGCAAACGGGCTGCGGGTTCTCGACGACGGCATCATTCTCAAATCCGAAGCCAATCTGGTTGCCAGTCGGAAGGCGCATTGGACACCGGCAATCGACGCGCTCAAAGAGAGCGTGATTGCGGCACTCGGCGGGCGTGATTGACGGGCGGACCGCGCGCGGATCATGCTGGCATCCGAAACCCGACCTCCGCCAGCATGAGACGATAGAGAAGGGAGCCCTGCATGCGCCGCGCCTTGATCCTGGTCCTCGACGGCCTCAGGCGGGATATGATCAGACCCGACCTCACGCCCAATCTGCTGCGCCTGGCCGGCAGGGCTGAGAGCTTCGCCGCGCACCGCTCGGTGTTTCCATCCGCTACCCGGGTGGTGTCGTCGTCGATGGCGACCGGTTGCTTTCCGGCGCGTCACGAGCTTGCCGGCAATAGCACGGCGCTTCTGGAGAACGGACGGCTGGTGGCGCACGATGCGGGCGATCCGAATTTCCTGCAGCACAAGCGGGCCGTCACGGGTCGGTCCCTCGCCATGCCAACACTGGCCGAGCGGGTCAAGGGGCACGGCGGCGCCATCATCTACGCCAACGTGTCGCCTGGGGCCGCCTATGCGCATGACCCCGATGGACACGGCACCGTCTATCACCGGGTCGGATCCTACGGTCCCGGACGGGCTGCAATATCGGATTGGGATGCAAGCCAGCTCACCGTCGATCCCGCAGGCGACCGCGTCATGGCGCAACGGATGGTCGACGACATTGTTGCAGGTCCGCGGAAGCCAGCGCTCGGGCTGACGTGGCTGGCCGAGCCGGATTTCTCATCGCATGCCAATCCGCTGGGATCGCCGGCGCAGCTTGCCGCCGTCC
>CAVXGT010000031.1:0-7754 GCA_963761475.1 uncultured Alphaproteobacteria bacterium | reverse complement strand
GTTGTCCGGCTACAGGTTCGAGCGGGTCGATCTCGCCGACCGAGAGGGGATGGAGCGGGTTTTCCGCGAGGCCGGTCCGCAGCGGGTGGTGCATTTGGCGGCGCAGGCCGGGGTGCGCTACGCGGTCGACAAACCCGCACGCCTATGCCGATTCCAACCTCACCGGCTTCCTCAATATACTTGAAGGGCTGCAGGCATCATGGCGATCGAGCATCTCGTCTATGCGTCGTCGTCGTCCGTTTACGGCGCCAACACCGCGATGCCGTTCTCGGTGGAGCCAGTCGGTCGATCATCCCGTGAGCCTCTATGCCGCGAGCAAGAAGGCGAACGAGCTGATGGCTCACTCCTATTCGCACCTCTACAGGATACCCACGACCGGCTTGCGATTTTTCACGGTTTACGGGCCCTGGGGGACGACCGGACATGGCGTTGTTCCTGTTCTCGGAACGCATTCTCAGAAGGCGAGCCGATCGACGTTTTCAACAATGGCCGGCACAGCCGTGACTTCACCTACATCGACGACATCGTGGAAGGCGTTGTGCGCACGCTCGACCGCGTAGCTGCGCCCGATCCGGGCTGGAGCGGGGCCGATCCCAAACCTGCAACGTCTTCTGCGCCCTACCGGATCTACAACATCGGCAACAACCAGCCTGTCGAGTTGATGCATATGATCGCCTGCCTCGAAACCTCGCTCGGGCGAACTGCGCAGAAGCGGATGCTGCCGATGCAGGCGGGCGATGTGCCGGACACCTATGCCGACATCGATGCGCTGGTGCGAGATACGGGCTTTAGGCCGTCGACGCCGATCGAGGTCGGGATCGAGCGTTTCGTGCAGTGGTTCCGCGGCTACTACAAGGTATGAGGCTGACCGGCTGAGCCAGCACAGACGGGCAGCCCCGACGGGATGCGAACTTTGATGGCGCCCGGGTTCGCGCCCCAGGCGTCTGGGATGCGGCGGGACTAGAAGGGCAGGCATTACATGTGCGGACTGGCCGGCTTTTTCGACATGGCGAGCCGGGTTAGCAGGCCGGAAGCAAGTAGCGCTGCGATCGCTGCCCGGCAGATCGCCACGATCCGTCACCGCGGTCCAGATGCGATGGGGCTGCATGTCGGCGCGGGCGTGACGCTGGCGCATGCGCGGCTGTCGATCATCGATACGTCGGAGGCAGCGAACCAGCCGATGCTCGATGGCACGGGCAAGTTGGCCGTGGTGTTCAACGGCGAGATCTACAATTTCCGGGAGTTGCGGGCCGAGCTTGCAGGCAGAGGTCACACCTTCCGGACCCGGTCCGATACGGGAAGTTACTCTGGAAGGTTATCGGGCGAGGGGCTGCGGCGTGGCGCGCCGGCTGGCGGGGATGTTTGCGATCGCGCCTATGACGGTGAGCGCGACCGGCTGGTGGTGATGCGCGATCCGCTCGGCAAGAAGCCGCTGGTGTTCGGGTATGCCGGCAGCACGTTCGTGTTCGGTAGCGAAGCCAAATCGGTGCTGGCCTTTCCAGGCATGGCGCGCGCGGCTGACCTGACGGCGATCGATGCGTACCTAACCTACCAGTACGTGCCTTCGGAGATGTCGGCGTTTCGAGGTCTTGAAAAGCTGCCGGGTGGGCATGTCGGCGTGCTCGAGCGTGGCGGCAAGCTCAAACTCGAGCGGTATTGGTCGCTGCCGGAGCCGCAGGGGCTCAAGGTGCTGCAGGAAGCCGAAGCGAGGGATGAATTGGTGCGCCATCTTGGCGAGGCGACGCGGCTCAGGATGGTGTCGGATGTGCCGATCGGGGCGTTCCTCTCCGGCGGTGTCGACAGCTCGGCGGTGGTGGCAATGATGGCGCGGGTGAGCAGCGCACCGGTGCGAACCTTCACCATAGGCTTCGATGACAAATCGAAGGACGAGCGGGCGTATGCGCGGATGGTGGCCGAGAGATACGGCACGCGGCATGAGGAGCTCGAGGTGCAGGCCGACGTCGGCGGCGTGCTGGACGATCTCGTGTTTCATTTCGACGAGCCGTTCGCCAACTCTTCGGCCGTTCCGACGTACCTCGTGTCGCGGATTGCGCGCAAGCATGTGAAGGTGGTGCTGACGGGCGATGGGGGGGATGAGAGTTTCCTCGGCTATGAACGATATCTGGCGCTGCGGCGGCTGGCGTGGGCGGAGCGGCTGCCCCGGCCGATGGCCAGAGCGGTTGGGACAGCGCTGGCCGCGCTTCCCGATGCGGTCGACCGGGTGCGGCTGATGCGGCGGGTAAGGAGGGCGGGGCGCGGGCTCGGGGCCGGGCGAAGCCAGCGGTATGCGCCGTTCGTTGCCTATTTCGACGATGCGGAGAAGCGCCAGCTCTATGGCCGGGACCTGCAGTCCCTGTTGCAACGGTCGGCGCTCGACAGGCTGGAGCCGTGGCTCGATGCAGTAGAGAGCCTGCCGCTGGCGGCGGCGTGGGCGGACGCGCACACGTATCTGCCCGACGATCTGCTGGTGAAGGTGGATATCGCCAGTTTGGCACATGGCCTTGAGACACGGGCGCCCTTTCTCGATCCGACGCTGATGACCTGGGCTGCAGGGCTGGCCGAGCTGCAGCGATTTCCGGGTGCGGAACCGAAGGGTCTGCTGAAGCGTGCGATGGAACCCTATTTGCCGCGTGAGCTGCTTTACCGGCCGAAGATGGGATTTGCGGTGCCGATCGACCGTTGGGTGGTGGAGGAGCTGGGCGAGCGGGTGGCCGACGTTCTACTGGGTGGCCGGCTTGGGGCACGGGGCCTTTTCAAGCAGGATGCGCTCGAGCAACTGCTGCAGCGGCATCGGTCCGGCGAGCGGCAAGGCTATCGGATCTGGGCACTTGTGATGCTGGAGCTATGGTTTCGGCAATGGATCGATGCAGCAGATCCCTTCGCGGAGCCAGTAGCGGCGCGGATCCTGGGGCGGCATCAGGGGATGCAAGCCAGCGCGGGGGGGTGATAGGTTGAGGCACCATCCGGTGCACTGGGAGTGCCTGCCATGACAACCGTCATCCGCAATGCCAGCTGGGTCGTCGCCTACGATGCGGCGCGCGACGCCCACGTCTATCTCAAGGACACTGATGTGGCGTTCCGAGGCAACGAGCTGGTGACGGTCGGGGAGCGCCATCAGGGTTCGGCGCGGGAGGAGATCGACGGCCGGGGCATGCTGGTGATGCCGGGCCTGGTCGATATTCACGCCCATCCCGCGTCCGAGCCGATGAACAAGGGCTGGAACGACGAACTCGGCTCGCCGCGCCTCTACAATTCCGGGCTCTATGAAGTCATGCCGGTGTTCCGGCCGGACGGGGAAGGTGTGCCGTATGCCGCGCGGGTGGCGTGGGGCGAGTTGATGCGCTCCGGCGTGACCACGCTTGTCGACCTGTCGGTTGCCTGGGACGGCTGGCTCGAGGCGATGGCGGAAAGCGGGCTCAGGGGCATTCTGGCGCCGATGTACCGTTCGGCCCGTTGGTATACGGACAACGGCCATAGCGTGAAATACGAGTGGGACGAGGCCGCCGGGACGAAGGCGATGGCTGCGGCGCTGGAGATCGTGGACGCGGCGGGCCAGCATGCGAGCGGCCGCCTCGGCGGCATGATTGCACCATCGCAGATCGATACCTGCACGCCGGAGCTGATCCAGGCCAGCTTGGCCGCGGCAAGGGCGCGGGGCTTGAAGATGCAGATCCACGCGGCGCAGTCGGTGGCGGAATTCCACGAAATGACGCGCCGGCACGGCAAGACGCCGATCCAATGGCTGGCCTCGATCGGCGCGTTGTCGCCTGACACCATCATCGGGCACGGCATCTTCCTCGACCATCACAGCGATACGCATTGGCCGCGCTGCGACGATCTCGGCGTCTTGCTGGAGAGCGGTACCAGCGTTGCGCACTGCCCGACGGTATTCCTCAGGCGCGGGATCGCGTTGCAGACCTTCGGCGGTTATCTGAGGCGGGGGCTTAATCTCGGGATCGGGACCGACACGTTTCCGCACAACATGCTCGAGGAGCTCAGAAGCGCGCTCTATACCTCGCGCATCGTGGCCGGATCGCCGGAAGACGTCAGCACGGCGCAGGGTTTTCACGCCGCGACGATCGGTGGTGCGAATGCGCTCGGCCGTACGGATATCGGCCGGCTGGCGGTTGGCGCCAAGGCCGACGTGGTGCTGGTCGATCTCGCACACGCCGCGATGCGACCGCTGCGCGATCCGCTGCGGAGCCTGATCTATACCGCTGCCGAGCGTGCCGTCCGGCAAGTGTTCATCGACGGTCGGCAGGTAGTGGATGACGGGCGCACGGTGACCATCGACATGACCAAGGCGGCCAACGGGCTGGAGGCTGCGCAACGGCGGGCGGAGGACAAGGTGGAGACGCTCGATTGGGCTGGCCGCGCGCATGACGAGCTTTCTCCGATTGCCCTGCCGGTTCGAGGCCGAAACGCATGATCCAGGGCGTCCTTGTGGGCGCCGTAGGTCCGGTGGAATACCGTTTGCGGTAGCGTGAATTGCTTGCTGCGACCGTTCGACGCGAATGCAGTGTGTTTTTTACGACATGTTTACGTAAGTGGCGGGCCGTTTTCAGGGGATGGTTTTGGTCCGTTTTTTCAACGGTCTTCAGATCGTTAACTGTTGACGGACGTAAACAGTTTTTGAAAGCCTTCGCCTCGGCGAAAGCGGTTCAATTGCGCTGCAAGAAATCACTCAATATAGCAGTTGATCACTCGATATCCCGGGACCGGGATGTTCAGTTGAGTGTGCTTCCGAACGGGAAGATCGAAACGTGTCCAATTTACAATTGCTTGCCTACGGCCTTGCAGCCTTTGCACTGCTTGCCGTCGTTGTTTGGCTGCTGGTACGGCCGTTGCTGCCAATAAGCCGCGCCATCGACGCCATTAACATCAGGATAGGCCGGATCGTTGCCTGGGGACTGCTGATCGCGGTGGTGATCAGCACCGCCAACGCCATCGTGCGTAAGACGCTCGACATGTCGTCAAACTCGTGGCTGGAAGCGCAATGGATCCTGTTTGGCGCGGTGTTTCTGCTGTGTGCGCCATGGACGCTCATTCATAACGAGCATATCCGGATCGACATTGTGTCGAGCCTGCTGCCGCGACGGGCACGGAGCGTGATCGAATATATCGGTCACCTGCTGTTCCTGATCCCGACCGCCTTGATAATGGTCTACACGGCGTATCCTTTCGTCATTCGCTCCTGGCTGCAAAACGAGCAATCAGCCAATGCGGGCGGACTGCCGGTCTATCCGTCGAAATTCCTGGTGCTGCTCGGCTTTGGGCTCCTGTTGGCGCAGGGACTTTCGCAGCTCATCAAGCGCACTGCGGTGATGCAGGGGTTGATAGATGACCCACTGCTCGAAGAAGGCCATGGGGCCGCAGCGGAGCTCGAGGCTGAGCGGCTGAAGCAGGTCATAGCCGAAGAGGCGCAGCGCCGGTGACGGCATCCGATCCCACGATCAACTCAAGGTCACTCTGGAGAGCCTGCTGATGGCTGCCTTCATCGCGCAGAACATGGCGCCGATCATGTTCTTGGCACTTGTTGTCTTCCTGCTGCTCGGCTACCCCGTCGCGTTCTCGCTGGCGGCCTGTGGCATGGTGTTCTTCATCGTGGGGGTCGAGCTGGCGCCGCTCTCCAATGGAGCGATTTCCCTATCGTGGCCGCTGCTGCAATCGCTACCTGAACGCATCTACGGGGTGATGAACAACGAGGTGCTGCTGGCGATCCCGTTCTTCACGCTAATGGGGCTCATTCTCGAGCGGTCGGGGATGGCGGAAGATCTGCTGGACACCATCGGGCAACTGTTCGGCACCATTCGCGGCGGCCTTGCCTATGCGGTGGTTTTCGTCGGCGCGCTGCTGGCGGCGACGACGGGTGTGGTTGCAGCTTCGGTGATTTCGATGGGGCTGATCTCGCTGCCGATCATGCTGCGGTACGGCTACGATCGTCGGCTCGCCTCGGGCGTCATCGCTGCTTCTGGAACACTGGCGCAGATCATCCCACCGTCGCTGGTGCTGATCGTGATGGCGGACCAGCTCGGACGATCGGTCGGCGACATGTATGAAGGCGCGTTCGTACCTGGCATGGTGCTCGCCTGCCTCTATGCCTCGTGGATCTTCATTTCGGCGACGTTCTTTCCGGCGACGGCGCCGGGGCTACCGCCAGAGGCGGTGGGGTTCCGGGAGCCGAGCAAGACGTTCTCTGCCGGGCTGGCGAGGATCAGCGGTTTTGGCGTCGGGGTGCTTGCTGGCTATCTCGCGTGGCGTTTCTCCGGCGGCTCTGTGGCTGCACTGGCACCACCTAAAGCGATGTTCTCGACGGATGGCCTCCTTTGGTTAGGCGGCACAGTTCTGCCGCTGGTGGTCGCTGGTCTGCTCGGTTTTGCGGGCGTGCGGCGGGTGTTCGATGGCGACGACGATCGAGGCCTCTTTTCGCTGACGCTGCTAATGGGCGTGTCGTCGGTTATCGGCTATGGAATGATGCGGGGAACGACCTACAAAGGCGCCGATTTCGTGATCTTGTGCATGGCGGTTTCGATCAGCATCGCGTTTGCGATCTCGATTGTGAACTGGGTGCTGCACAAGGTGACAGGACTGCGGTTTCTGTCGCAGCTGGCGCAACAGGTCACGTTCGTGATGGTGCCGCCGCTGTTCCTGATCTTCCTGGTGCTGGGCACGATCTTCATCGGCATCGCTACGCCGACGGAAGGCGGCGCGATGGGAGCATCCGGCGCGATCCTGCTGGCGTTGTTCAAGCGATGGCTCGACAACAACCCGGCGCGCTTCAATTTCGAGATGCTGCGCTCGGCGATCGAGGCGACGGCGAAGCTCTCGGCGTTCGTGGTCTTCATTCTGGTGGGTGCGCGCATCTTCTCGCTGACGTTCTACGGGGTGAACGGGCACATCTGGGTGGAGCATCTGCTGACGTCGCTGCCGGGTGGGGAGGTCGGGTTCCTGATCGTCGTCAACGTGATGGTGTTCCTGCTGGCCTTCTTCCTCGACTTCTTCGAGTTGGCCTTCATCGTGATCCCGCTGCTCGGGCCGGTGGCTGAGAAGCTCGGCATCGACCTCATCTGGTTCGGCGTCATTCTTGCCGTCAACATGCAGACGAGCTTTATGCATCCGCCGTTCGGGTTTGCGCTGTTCTATCTGCGATCGGTGGCGCCGCGGCACGCCTATGCCGACAAGATTACGGGCAAGATGACGGAACCGGTGACGACGGGGCAGATCTATTGGGGCGCGATACCGTTCGTGATCATCCAGTGCATCATGGTCGGTCTCGTCATCACCTTTCCTGGCATGGTGATGCACTACAAGAAGGCGCCCGCTGCGCCGCAGTCCGGGGACACGCAGATCCAGATGCCGGCAGGTGGTATACCGGGCATTCCGGGTTTGCCCGGCTTTCCCGGAATTCCTGGGCTGCCGCCGATCGGCTCGCCGCCAGGACTTGGGATTCCCACGCCGCAGATCCCGGGCGCCGGCAGCGGACCGGCTTCGAGCGGATTTCCCGGCATCGGCGTACCGCCCAATCTTCCGTCTGGTCCGCCGCCGGGACTAGCACCGCCAGCCAGCAGCGGAACGAGCCCACAGGCGCCGATCGTCGATTTCACCAAGCCACCTATGGTGGATGGCTTGAAGCCGAAGTCACAGTAGAGCGGCGGGTTGCGGCGACGGGCATATGGCTTCCCCTTGCCCTCTTGGCGGCGATGTCGTGAGGGCCGATTGGATATCAGAGGGGCGAGGACGGCCGTCGGCTTACA
>CAVXGT010000030.1:0-31285 GCA_963761475.1 uncultured Alphaproteobacteria bacterium | reverse complement strand
GGGCGCCGCCATGGGGATGGCTATTCGGGTTGGCCCGAGCAGCCCCGTTTGATGCCATCGTGGTGACCGCGGCGCCGAAACAAGTGCCCCAGCCGCTTTTGGTTCAGCTCAAAGATGGTGGGCGCTTGGTGATTCCTGTGGGCCCCAATGGCAACCAAGTGCTCGAGCTGCGCGTTCGGCGTGGCGACCGCTTCGAAATCCAGGAATCATTTCCGGTTCGTTTCGTACCCATGACCGGCGAGGCGGAAAAACGATAGCACGGGTAAGTGGAGTGGCCATGCTCGCATCGCCAACCTCGTCTTTTGGTTTTTCGAAAGGGCCTGGCGCGGGCCGGGCCATTCTGGTATGAGAATCCGCGTTAACAATCAACGGTGTATCCAACGAGATCCTGGGGAGTACGATGGCCGAACAACAAGCCATTGCAGCCAAAGTCACCGCACTCATTGTCCGTCAATTGGGGATCGATGAATCTGAGATCGCGCTGGACAAAACCTTTGTGGACGATCTCGGCGCGGATTCTCTCGATATCGTCGAGCTAGTCGTCGCGATGGAAGACGAGTTCGGCTTCGAGATCCCAGACGAAGAGGCGGAGAGCATTCGCACCGTGGGCGACGCCGTAACCTACATCAACGCCCACCGAGCTGAGCGTGCGAATTGCGATTGGTTCTGACCACGCGGGCATTACGCTGAGGACAGCGCTGGCGAGCACCTGCACGCGGGGCAACGAGGTCGATGACCTCGGCACCGATAGTCCGGAGTCGGTCGACTACCCACACTTCGCCGCCATGGTGGCGGAGGCGATCGCTCGGGGCCGAGGCCCAGCGGGGTGTGTTGGTATGTGGCACTGGCGTCGGCATGAGCATGGCAGCCAACCGCTACGCCGGATTCGCGCAGCGGTGTGTGCCACCGAGTACGCGGCGCGAATGACCCGAGCGCACAACGACGCCAACGTGCTTTGCCTCGGGCGAGCGGGTGGTGGGTGTAGGGATCTCGCGCTTTCCATCCCGGACACGTTTGCCGACACCCCGTTCGAGGGTGGCCGCCACGCGCGCCGCGTGGCAAAGCTCGGTGCCCTGGAGAAGGAGACAGCATGACCCTCGACCACCTCCGCGAACGTCGACCCTGAGATCTATGCCGCCATCATCGGCGAAACTGAGCGGCAGGAGTATGGGCTCGAGCTGATCGCGAGCGAGAACTTCGTCAGCCGCGCCGGTGCTCGAGGCGGTCGGCACCGTCCTCACCAACAAGTACGCCGAAGGCGTTGCCGGGCAGGCGCTACTACGGTGGCTGCGACATGGTCGACGTCGTCGAGGAGCTGGCGTGCGAGCGCGCCAAGGCGCTGTTCGGCGCCGAGCTACGCCAACGTGCAGCCGCACTCGGGCAGCCAGGCCAACATGGCGGTCTATATGCACGCGCTCGAGCCGGGCGACACCATCCTGGCGATGGACCTCGACGCAGGCGGCCACCTGACGCACGGCTCGCCGGTCAACTTCTCGGGCCGGCTGTACAACGTCGTGCCCTACGGCGTTGACGCGGAGACCGAGCGGATCGACTACGAGGTTGGTCGCGTCTGGCCCGGGAGCACAAGCCCAAGCTGATCGTGGCCGGCGCCAGCGCCTACCCGCGCACCATCGACTTCGAGCGTTTCGGCGACATCGCACGCGAGGTCGGCGCCCGGCTCATGGTCGACATGGCGCACATCGCCGGGTCTGGTCGCGGCGGGTGTGCACCCGAGCCCCGTGCCGCACGCGGATTACGTCACCACGACCACCCACAAGACGCTGCGCGGTCCGCGCGGCGGCCTGATCCTGGCCAAGGAGGAATACGCGAAGGCGCTCAACACGGGTGTTCCCGGGCATCCAGGGCGGGCCGCTGATGCACGTCATCGCAGCCAAGGCGGTCGCCCTGCAGCGAGGCGCTGCGCCCCGGCTTTCAAGACCTACCAGGAGCAGATCTCGAAGAACGCCAGGGCGCTCGCCGAGGCCCTTGGCGCGGCGGTTTCCGCTTGGTGAGCGGCGGCACAGACAACCACCTGATGCTGCGTCGATCTGCGGCCCGAAGAGCATGACCGGCAAGGTCGCCGAAGAGGCCCTCGGACGCGGCGGGCATCACGGTCAACAAGAACACGATCCCGTTCGACCCGAGAAGCCGCATGGTCACCAGCGGCATCCGCATCGGCACGCCGGCCGTGACCACCCGCGGCATGAAGGAGCCGGAGATGGAGCAAATCGGTGCCTTGATCGCCAGGCCCTGGAAAAACCCAGACGACGAGGCGCACCTCCTTGGGATCAAACGAGAGGTCCGGCAATTGACCGAGCGTTTTCCGCTGTATCTCGATTTGCTTTGATCATCGAAGGGGCCGTCGTCACTAGAGTGCAGCCGGCTTCCCCGGCTCGTACATATGGATCGTGACATCGAGGGTATTCTTGCCCTCCACCTTGGCCCGAAAAGGAATACGGTCTGGGGTTTGTCCGACCCAGATCGTGGCGTTGCCGATTTTGCGGTTGGAGACCTCTGGGGCGTATTTGAGATGATGCACCGGTCGGCGGGTTGCGGCCCTACCGGCGTCTTGACCCGCTCCTCGCCCGCGTGCGTGATCCAAATCGTCTGAGCCAAGCCTGAGCTGAAGAAAACGGTGCACCCGTTGGCGTCTCTGGGTAGGCCACGCAGGATATAAAACGCGCTCAGATAGTCGATGCTGGGCGTAGGATAACGGCGATGACGTTGTTTCTTTTTATCGTCGATTTGACGCTGCGACGTCACCCAACGGCCCTGTTTTCGAACAGCAACTCCTCGGAGATCTTTTTGTCGTGGGCTTCATAGCGATTCATGGCGCGGACGGGATAGTATTGCTGCGCCGGAACCAAAGCCGCGGCTCGGCCTTTGACCGGTACAAAGGTCGAGACAATGCTATCGATGTTGAACGCAGCCCGGTATTCGGTGACCGTCTGTTTTTCGAAGGCGCCATGGCGCTCAATCTTGACATCAACGACCCCAACCGAGAAGCCATTGATATCGACGTGGTAGCGAATCGTCTCACCAACGCGTCGCGGCAGGCCGTTGGTAGGCACCACCGAATCCTCAGGATTGCAGGCATCCAGGTCTTTTGGCGTGCGCGGTGGTTGCGTTGCCAACAGTCGGTGATATTTCTCGGCATCGGGTGCGGTGGGACATTCGTCGAGGTAGCGCTGCAGGTAGCCAATGGCAGCCCAATGGTTTTCGATTCTGGCGTGGCCATAGGCAAGACCCAAACCGCGAAAGCAGGGGCAATGTTTCTTGTCTTTGACCAGACAGAGCTTCAGGAGCTTGATGGCCTGTTTTGGATCATTGCGGGCCAAAGCCTGCGTGGCCTTGGTGTGGAGCTAAGGGCCTCCTCGGTGTTGGCATTCCCAGAACCAACCCAAGCCAACAGCACAAACCCAATTGCCAACAACCTGTGCAACGCCGCACTCTCCAAGTCGGTACCAGAAGCTCTGATAGTGTAGCGCGAAATCGAGGCTTGGCCTACCTTGTTGCACAAACAGGGTTTCGGCCACCTTGGAGGCCTTCGCTGCCGACAAAAGCGTCACTGCCTCCAAAGCGCTCAACGAGCCTCCAGGTCACAGCGGGAAATCAACAGCTCACCGTGACGTGGAGCCCCGTCATCGGTGCCACCGGTTGGCACGTGTATCGCCGAACCGCTGGCACCACCCATGACCCTGATCCTCCTGTTGAGAAAAGAGAAAAACACAACCTTTGGCCGCGACCGCCGATACCCAGAATCTGGCAGACCTCTCAGGCCATACCTTCGAGAACGGCCCAACGGTGAAGCCGATAATGCCAATCTCTGCTGGAAGGTCGTGAATGAAATGACAATAATCCGCCACAACCAACGAATAGACGGCGACCCGCAAAATGGAGCCCCAGGGGGAGGGAGTAACGTGATGGCCACGAATCTCGCAAGCCCTTTGCGCCCCCGTATGCCGGACGATTCGATTCTCGCGGCGCGCGCTGGATGGGCACCGTTGTTGTACGCGCAACCAGATGCTGAGTCCAGAACTCCTGACCTACCCGATGCCTTCCGAGGCGCCTCCCCTCGACATTTCCCGCTGGCGCTGAGCTGAGCCGTACGGAGTAACCGCTCTGCATAGGGGTTTGCACGTCGACGCAACATCGTCATGGACGACGCAGACTACACTGTTTGTAATTATATCAAGAAGTTACGACTATGCAAGTACGTCAGAAATTTCTGCTACGGTTTTTTTGACTTCGGCCTCGGTTTCACCTATATATCCCCATCGTGATTGCTGATCAACTAGAGATTATAGAATATAATGACATCGATCGTGTCCAGATTAACGCGTGTTGTTTTCTCCAGCGTACGGATGGATGCATAGGTATATTCGTCCGCAACCAATTGATCCTGTCGTACGACGCCAACGATATAACGGCCTCCCGGCTGGCGATGGTGCAGCTGGCCGAATCTGGGGTAGCCAAGAAAGAGCAGATATCGCGTGGTTTTG
The DNA here is from genome assembly GCA_963761475.1 of uncultured Alphaproteobacteria bacterium. Lineage (GTDB taxonomy): Bacteria > Pseudomonadota > Alphaproteobacteria > Rhizobiales > Hyphomicrobiaceae. The sequence goes on along the minus strand of CAVXGT010000030.1, from coordinate 26,783 downwards.
GCGTTCAACGTTCCACGGTGTTCAGACAGATTGCAGAAGTACCGTCCGGTGGCATCTCGGCGCTCGTCCCGAGAAAACGAGGTCCCAAGGGTCCTCGCGTAACCGGTGGCAAAAGAGACCAGGTCATCGTCAGCCGAAAGCGCGCGGGCGAGTCCAATCAACGAATCGCGAAGCGCCTGGGAGTCTCGGAGGCCAGCATCCGTCAGGCTCTCAAGCGGCTTGGATACGCAGAGCGTCGTGAAACGCAGCTCTCACTACCGGGCGTCCCACCAGTGGCCACCAATGGACAGACCGCCGGCAGGGATACTGTATCGACGGTCGACTGCGTTGAGGTACGCGACGAGGATGAGCGAGCGTGTGAGCCAGCCAGGCAGGCTGTCGAGCAGGTCGCCCAGCACACAACAGCCGGAGCCGACGCAACCCCGAGTGCCGGCACGTCCGAGCTGACACAGGGAGCCCCTTCAGGGCAGGTCGTAGGCCAAGACGTCGAGGTTGCGACGGTTAGGACCGCAAATGACGCGAACGGTGATCCGCTGTTCGTGTTCACCGGGCGTGAGCGCAAGGGCATGGTCTCCGTGCTGAAGGAGCTCATCCAAGAAATGCGCGACGCCGGGGAGCGCAGGACCCTTACACTGGTTTTCGATCGGGAAGGTTGGAGTCCAGCTTTGTTCGCCGACATGAACCAGATGGAAGGCATTCGCTTCGTGAGCTACCGCAAGGCGGCCCCGGGCAAACCGTTGCCTCATTTGCCAGCAAGCTCTTTCCACAAACACGCGATGGAGACCGATGGTCAGCGGGCCGACTACGAGTTGGCCGATGAGGAGGTCCGCATACCGTACGGCCGCCGCAACAAGCGCAAGCGTCTCGCCTTACGCCAGGTGACCCGTCGAACCGAGACAGGCAAGCAAACGCAATGTGGTGACGAACGACCGAGAAACCACGGCAGTAGAGCTGGCCCACCGAATGTTCAGCCGCTAGGGGCAGGAGAATTTCCTGAAGTACATGGGTCAGAATCGCGACTTCGATGCGTTAATAACGTACCTGATGGAGGGCGCAGATCCGGATCGAATGGTCGCCAACCCCGAACGAAAAAAGGAAAACGAAAGCAGCTTGAGCGTCAGCGTGCTGAGCTAGAAGCGCTTACCGCGGCCTATGGTTCACAGGCCATAGAAAATGAAGAAGCATCCCGACCAACGATGCACGGTTTCAAGATTGCCAACGGCGCACTTGGCCAGAGAATCCGTGAACAACGCAACCTTGTTGAACAGATCGAAGCACGGCTCGCGCAATTGCCGGCGAAAGTGCCCATCTCTAGCATCGCTGGAGGCAGCCAACCCAAGAAGACGCATGAAGAAACCCGGCGCCTCATGCACGTCTTCCGCATGGCGGCTCACCGCGCAGAGAGCGGGCTGCGAGAGCTGTTTCGCCCCGTCTACCCCCGTTGGCGTCACGAAAGTCTCGCGAATTGGTACGCACCTTCCTCGGACCCCTCCGGTGAATCTCGAAGTCGCCAACGGGTGAGCTCCGAATCTCCAAAACTCCGCGAGCAGGCGTCCCCCCACCGCACTCGCGTACTGGAACATCTCTGCTCCGAGCTCAACACCCTAGACGCCAAGTTCCCCGGCTCCGACCTCGTGTTGCGCTTTTCGGTCCGCGGCGCCGAAACCGTCGCAGGGTCGGAGGGGGGCTAGGTCAGGATTCTCTGGACTCTCAGCCGGCGAAGTTCAGTGACTTGCGCTTGCGGCCCGATGATGAGCTCGAGCTCCGGTATCAGAATCGATGATGACTTGGCCGTTGGCCCCCACGGTGGTGGTCCAGGGAATTTGAATTGGGCTCCAAGACGAGCACAGACGGTCCGATGATGGCTGGACACGTACGCCTTGTCGCGGCGCACGGGCGGAGTTGAATGACCCCAAAGTGGGGTCTGAGGTCTCCACCGCGACTACCGGCCACCCCATCGCGACCGCGGGGGTGCCATGTCCCAAAAAACCGCGGGCTGCGTGGTAACTCATCGTTCTACGTGACTTTTTTGCACGAGCCAAAAAATCGCGGCGCAGATAGCTGACAAGTGAAACGCCTGGCGCGGTGCGCATGACGCCCTGGCACATGCCTTGCACAATTTTTGGATGGGAGGGCAGTCACGAGCCGAGGAGATAAAAATGCGCGAGGATACCAAACGATTTCAACAGGGTTTTCTGGTTGGACTGGTGGCCGTGAGCCTACCGTTGTGGAGTTGCGGCGCCCCTGGGGGGCAAATCGGTCCCTGAGGGGAATTATGTCAACGCCTACACCGGGCTACCTTGCACGCCGGATCCGTTGACCTTCGTGCCCAACGACGAAGCAGGCCAAAAGAAAGTCAAAGATCCGAAAGAGCCCAAGCCCCCCAAAGACCACACCAACAACGGCAATGGCAACGGCAATGGTAACGTCAGTCCGACCGGTCTTCCTGGGGACAACATGGACGATACCCGCAGTGGCAAGGTCGATTGCTATTGGGACGGTAACAGCGGTCAAGGCGATGACAAGGACGGCTGTGAGTTCCCTCAGGAAGGTTGCGACGGTGACGGCTGCTGTGAAGAGGGTTGCGTTAATGTCGATCCTGCCCCTGAGGAGCATGCGCCACCGATCCCGGACAACGTCAACCATGTCGGGGATCCCGAAACGCCCGCCGATCAAGACCCGGCTGTGGATCCCGAAACGCCCGCGGATCAGGACCCGGCCGTAAATCCACAATTTCCCGAAGATCAAGAAGAGCCCGAAGAGCCTGAAGAGCCCGAAGATCCCGAGCAGCCGGAAGACCCTGATCCCGGGGCTGGCGTCTAGGGGGCGTCCCGGATTCCGTGGGGCTCGGGTGGTCGCAGGTCGTTTGCACCCCAGCGACAGGTGAAAACATTCTGACCGGTAACGACAGCCTCCGGAGCTCCTGATCCGGCATGGACGCCGCTTTTTCGACGCTCAAGCCCATGACAGCGATGCCGGTTCAATTCGGGATGGCCGAAACCAAGGGCTGACCACAACAGCGTAGCTGGCCGAAATGGAAACGGCGACCGGCTGTGCCCTTCCCCACCCACTCACAACTTCACGTCTCGGCCAGCGTCGAGGACAACGCCGCCCGCGGGCACACTCCAACAGTGTGCTGCGCGATTCTTGGCGATCCGTTTCAGCCGCGCTTTCTTTCTGGCCGCCCCCAGCTCGGGAACGACATCCGAAGACGGTTACCGACCCCTGGCCGACACGTCAACCGGACCGAGTATCAGAGCAGCCGCAGGGTCCCCCGTAAAATACGAGGCATTTCAACACGATCCAGACAACCGGACGGGTCTGTTGAGAATGTTCTCTTCTTTGTTTGCTGCTGGTCTGTATGTGCAGGACGGGCTCAATCAGTACCGCGACCGTGAGAGGTTGTCGCTTTTTGACCTGAACAAACGTCCAGGTACGGTCAAGTATTTTAAGTGTACCGCCCAAGCCCTTGCGTGGTCTGTATGTGCAGGACGGGCCCAATCAGTACCGCGACTGTAAAGGAGCGGCGGGCACGGACGCGGCCGCTCCTTTACAGTCGCGGTACGGATCATCTGCCCGCTGACCGGCGCGCGCGCTGACGACCGCGATGGACACCAAATCGGCTCTATGCGACAACCTCTCACGGTCGCGGTACTGATTGGAGGCCGATGCCTTCAGGTCAAGCGGGGAACGTCGGTGATCAGATGGGCAACCTCTGGCGAGCCTTGCGGCAACACCTGCGACCATGGTAATGGGCCTGGCCGTACCGGGTATAGCCCCGGGGCTTCGGTGTCGGCGGCGGCGCGGCCGCCTCGCTAGTCACCCCTGGCAAGACAGCGCGGAGTCGACCGATGGTGGCATGACGGCATGGGAGCCGTGACTCGGCCCTCGGTCGAATCGATATGGAGAAAGGGAGATCCTAAATGATAGCAAAATTTCATGGAAACCATATATTCAGTGGACTTGTGTTTTTGGTGGCTGCGGGGCTTTTGGGTTCCTGCGGCGGCGCCACCGGCAGCAGCCAGGCCGAGGTGGCGGCGGCCGAGGCGTCCAAGGGACCTTGGCTTGACCTTTTGGTGACTCACCGAGCAAACGCGTCTTGGAACGGATGTCCTTCCTCATCGAGCAAGGAATCCTGCCTTTGACCCGGGTGCGCGTGGTTGGCTTGATCCATACCGATGAAACGGAGGACTACAGCAGCGCGCGGGATTATATCGCCGCCAAGAACCTTCCTTGGTTGACCTTGAAAGAGATCGCCTGCCCGCTCAAGCCCGACACCCTCTTTGAGCGCAATGCCTGCACCCCGGTGTTCGAGGAGCTCGTAGCAGAGGCCGCCGGTATCGTCTTCTTTGGTGGACCGGACCTACCACCCGTACTCTACGGACAAAAGACCCACCTTCTCACGGGTATTCGAGCATCGACGCGACACTATTACGAAGGGTCGCTGCTGTATCATCTCCTCGGGCGTGAAGCGGGGGACCCACCGCTGTTGGAGCGTCACCCGACATTTGCCGTGCTCGCCATCTGTTTGGGTATGCAGACCATGAACGTGGCCACCGGTGGTACCCTGCTGCAGGATATCCCGAGTCAAATCTATGGCGTGCACACAGTGGAGGATATGCTGGAACAACCCCCGGATCAGATACACATCAATCCGTATTTCATGCTCAACCCCGCGCCTGGCGTAGCATGGGCTGTGTTCCATCCCATCGAGCTCACTGACGACTCGCCCCTGGAGGATCTGGCTGGCGGGGCCGAGGTCGAGGTGTTCAGCGCCCATCATCAGGCGATTGACCGACTGGGACACGGCCTACGCGTTGCGGCGCGATCCACCGATGGTCGTATCGTTGAGGCTGTGGTCCATGAACGTTTCCCCAGCGTCCTCGGAATCCAGTTTCATCCGGATTTCTTGGCCCTTTGGGACGAAGGGATCCCCTTCGCGGTACGGGCTGAGGCCCCCACGGGCAATGTCGCCGCAAAAAAATGGGCCGCTGACACCGCTTCGCTCCGGTTGACCCGCGGCGTTTGGCAGTGGCTAGCGCAACAGCTGGAGCCCTGAGGGCCGCATGCCGTTGCGGGTCGTCCACCCGCTCCCTTTTTGATTATTTACCTTTTATGGACTTTGGCCACGTCTTCGCGGGTGCCGATCATCTGATGGCCGGGGCTCGCATGGCCTGCGGCCCCAGCGTAGCGGGTGCTGGTCCAACCGCTGGCCGCCACATCGCGATGGTGCTGCCTGACCATGGCTCGTGGTTGAAACCGCCGTTGGTCATCTCTCCGTGCGAGACCCGCGCCAAGATCGGGGCAAAGGACCACGTATCCCCTTGCCGGATCATCGACATCCGCAGCTCACAACACGCTTTTGGACCTGGGCCCCGATGGTCGATCCAGCGGGCAAACTCGATCCTCTCCTGTAGACACCACGCGCCCGCCGTGCCCTCGCGCTCGAGCGCGTCGAGGTCAGCGCGCTTGGGATACAGGTTGACGCCATGGCCACCGAAGGAATGGTACGGCTTGAGCACGAAGTGGGCCAGATCCTCGTCGGTGAGCGCCTTGGCCCGGGGATCATCGACGCTGAATGTGCGCGGCACGCTAGGGTGGTCGAGGCCGGGGATAGCGCTCTTAGACCAGATAAAGAACCACTCGGGGTGAATGACCCATCGACCTCGAGGGGCTCGTTGAACCCAAAATGCGCCTCAACGTCAGCCCGCTCGAGCTCGTCTGGGACCACCCGGTTATAGATGCGGTGTACCGGAACCTTCTTGCCCTGATCGTCAACATAGTAGAGCTTGTCGCCGTCCCGGCCGAGGTCGTCTAGCCCGGCGATTTTCACCCCGAGCCAGTGGGCCGTGGCCCCAAAGTCGAACAAGGTCTTCTGTTCTTCAGGGCACACATCCAGCATGACCACGTTTTCGGGCGCGTGGTTGCCGAGGATCGTCTTGCGCATCAGCTCGAGGTATTCGGTTTCAGAGAGCTCTGAGGGTTGGAAGCTCCAGGGTCCCTTCAGCCCCATGTGACCGAGCTCTGTCTCCCAAGCCTTACCCATCCCCAACCACGTCACGAAACTGGTGGGGAAGGCTTGGGCCTCGAGGAGCCGCGGTGTCAATAGGCCTTCATCGTCGCGCGCGACGGCGAAGTCGATGACCGCGACATTGGGAAGCTCACCCCGGCCGCGGGCGTCGCGGTACTGCTCCGGCAAAAATGCCTCTGTCAACCGCGTGCACTCGGGTTTGGCCAGCTGCTCTGCGATGGCCAGGGCCGATTCCTTGAGCTGGGTCAACAGGTGCTCTGGAAGAAAAATCGGACGCTCGGCCCAACGAACCCCATTGGCACCAACACCACCGCAAAAATCTTTGAGGCTTGCTTGGTAGGCCTCGTGGTAGGTGGGGCTCCAGGCTCTTAGAAAAGCGCGCTCCAACGCTTCATTTGCCGTTTCCTGAGCCTTCGCCGTGATCTCTTTACCGCGGGCGGTTTTCGGGATCAACGCAGCGCCGGTGGCCCGTCGGGCCAACGCGCCTTGGCAAGCCCGGTTTTTGGGGCTGTCGGCCCGACACCGTGAGGCGGGGGATGCTGCCCGCTTGTGGCCGAGTTGGGGCCCCCTGGCGGTTGGCGGCCTCAACGTTAGGGACGGAGTGCGTGGTGTCGTTGCGGAGCCCGGGGCTCCCGGTCGGGCACCGCTGTCGACACCGTCACCCGAAGGCTGGATTTTTCGGGAACCCTCCGGGTTCTGATGTGCGTCCGATATCGCGGGCGTTTGTGTCGCGGGTATCCCGTGGGCAGGGGCGGTGCTTGGCAGAGCGGGGTCTGCTAGGCCAAATGGCATGGTCGTCTCCTTGCGGTCGAAGGCGAGCCCTCGGACTCTCGTCAGCCAGACGCCTCGCGTCGGTGGGCTCACACGACAGGTCTTACTCGTTATATCGGTGGATCCGGCCGAGGGTTGCTGAAAAACGCTCAATAAGCGGGTTCTGACAACATCATTGTCGCCGTCCAAAGGCTACTCGGGACGCTCAATGCATCTGGCTACTGCTTCTCGCGGATGAAGTTTATTCCCAAATCGGAGATTCTGACAAAGGTTGTTGATCGACATATCATTGTGTCGGGGCAGCGCTACGCTGGCTCCGCTGAATTTTTAGCGGAAAACCAACGGTGTTGCTCCATAAACGGATGGTCCAGCAAGTCGCTTACGTTTTTTGAGAAGTTGCGGGGGTATTCGAGCGTTGTAGTTGTTAGTCCGATGCACAGAGGTGTGCGTGGCTCTGTGTACAAGACGTATGCAATCATTTCAGCTTGCGGCACAATAGTCGACAGGTATGGCGAGGAAACAAGCGGCTAGCCGCAAAGGGCTCGCATTCAGTCGGATGGAAACGGCAACCGAAGACCGGCGTAACCCAACGCCTCTCCTACCCCAGCGACAGCCCGCCATCGACCGCGATCACTTGGCCCGTGATGTGACGGGCCTGAGGCGACAGTAGGAACGCAATCAGCGCGGCAACATCGTCCGGTTCTGCAATCCGGCCGAGCGGCGTTGCCTTCGCGGCTGCCGTCCAGGCATCGGCATTGAGCGCACTGTGCCCGCCGTCCTTACGCGTGTAGCCGGGCGCCACCGCATTTACTGTGACGCCGTGCGGCGCCAACTCCGCTGCCAGCGCCTTCACCAGCGCCTCACCCGCCGACTTGGCGGCAGCCGTCGCCGGAAAGATCGCGCCTGGAACGAAACGGTGCGCGACGAACGACGAGAGATAAATAAGTCGCCCCTGTTGCGAAGCTTCGAGCGCGCCGCGCGCCGCTTGCGCCATCTCCAGCAGCGCGCCAGCCATGGTGGCGACGGCCCGGTCGAAATCCGCCCGCGCGATCTCCGCCGTGCCACGCCGGTCGGCAAATCCGGCATTCGCAACGAGATGATCGAGGCCACCGAAGTGGCGCAGTGTCTCCGCCACCAGATGCCCGCCCGTTCCCGTCTCCGCGAGATCGCCCGTCAAAGTCACGACGTCGGCGCCGCTGGCCCGCGCCGCTTCGGCCACAAGCGCCAGTCGCTGCCGGCTCTCAGCGCTGCTCCCGCGTGTGTGGATCGCCATTGCCCGGCAACCACCCGCGATCGCCCGCGCTGTCGCCGCGCCGATGCCGGAGGCAGCCCCCGTGATCAACGCCACTGGCCCGTCGGACGCCATTGTTCAGTCCTCCTTTGAGCACCGCAAAGCCGACACCTCAGTCACTAACGCTCATCCACCACTCGGTGCTGAACGGGGAAACGTCGCCGCCTCCAGCCGATTGCCATCGGGATCGCGCACGAACGCCGCGAAATATCCGGTCATGGCAGCCTCCCGTGGACCCGGAGGACCGTCGTCGGCCCCACCGAACCGCAGGGCTGCCGCATGGAATGCCCGGACAGCGTCCTCGCTCGGCGCCCTGAGGCAGATGTGCCCGCCCGTCGCAGCATCCACCGCCCCCATGCCCGGCCGATGATTGAGCCAAAGCTCCGGATACCGCTTGCCGAACCCCACCGTACCCTCACGATCGACGAGACACGTCATTCCGATAGCGCCAAGCACCGCCTCGTAGAACGCGCGGCTTCGCTCGAGATCGCCAACCCCGACTGAAACATGATCGATCATCGCCAAGCCTTCCCTTGCAGCCTCCCGCCGGTGCCGACCCGATCACCCGATCTGCAGTCGGATCGCCGCGGCCGCCGCCACCGGTCCGAGCACCAGGCTCGCCAGCGAGATCGCCGAGAGGATCATGAACGACGGCCCAAATCCACCGGTACCGAGCACGCTGGCCTCCATCGCGGCAATGCCGAACACCAGCGTCGGCACATAGAGCGGCAGCACCACCAACGCGATGAGCAGCCCGCCACGCCGGCTCTTCAGTGTCAAGGCCGCCCCGATCGCACCGATAAAACTGATGGCCGGCGTACCGGCCAGCATGGTGGCGAGCAGCGCCGGGTAGGCCGCGCCCTCGAGGTTCAGCATCAAGCCCAGCAGTGGCGCCAGCAAGGTCAGCGGGACGCCCGTCGAAAGCCAGTGCGCCAAGGCTTTCGCACCAGCCGCAAGCTCCAGCGGCAGTGGCCCGGTGACCATGACTTCGAGCGCACCATCCTCGAGATCCGTCTCGAACAGCCGCGGCAATGACAGCAGTGCCGCCAGCAGCAACGCCACCCATAGGATGCCGCCCGCGATCCGCGACAACAGTGCCAGATCCGGTCCGAGGCTCAGGGGAAGCATAGCCACCACCACTAGATAGAAGCCGAGCGCCGTGCCGAGCGCGCCTCCTTCCCGTGCCGCCAGCAGCAGATCGCGCGCCAACAGACCCTTGAATGCCCTCACCCCCCGGGCCTCCCCCCGCCAAGGCGCAGCTCCCGCGCCGACCTGAGGCCAAGCGGTTGATGCGTCGCCACGATCGCCATGCCGCCGGCCGCCACATGCGTGTCGATCAACTGCGCCAGCACCACTTAACTCGCCGTGTCCAGCGACACCAGCGGCTCATCCAGCAGCCACAGCGGTCGCGCCACCACCAGCATGCGCACGAGACCCAGCCGCCGCTTCTGTCCAGCCGACAGGTATCCAGCCTTGATTCCGGCGAGTGCACTGAGTTGCAGCCGCCCTATTGCCGCGGCAACGCCCGCCTCCGGTCCACCGAGATAGGCGGCCCAGAACCTAGCATTCTCGGCAACCGTCAGTTGCGCTTTCACCGCATTGAGGTGACCGACATAGTGACATCGCTCCCCCACCTCGTCCCCGACCACCTCGTCTTCGCTAGCGTCCGGTCCCGCCGCCACCGACAAGCGCAGCACCCCGTCCTCGATCGGCAGCAAACCCGCAATTGCCCGCAGCAGCGTCGTCTTTCCCGCGCCATTGGGCCCGCTCAGCAGCACGGCCTGCCCCGCGCCGACCGTCAACGACAGGCCCGAGATGATCTCCCGCTCCCCCCTCCTGACGGTCAGATTGTCCAGTATCAGCGTCATACCCATCCAGCCGATGGCGCCGCAGGGGGCGCTGTTCCTGCCGGTATAACCGGGACACAGAGATGTGCCCCCTTGGCGACACCGGCAATCGCGCCTTATAAGGCCCAGTTGAGCCCGGAGGCCAGCCCTTGTGGCGTGGCCTTTGCCGTGCACTCGCGTGCCCGGGTCCTTTTCACGGGTTGCTGGAGACGCGCGCCATGAGCTTGACCCCCCAATCACTCGACACCTTCAATTGCCGCAAGACGCTGACCGTCGGCGGCAAGTCCTACGAGTATTTCTCTCTTCCCGATGCCGAGGCCAACGGACTTGCAGGCATTTCCCGCCTGCCGTTCTCCCTCAAGGTGCTGCTCGAAAACCTGCTGCGCCACGAGGATGGCCGTTCGGTCAAGGCCGACGACATCCGCGCCATGGCCACCTGGCTCACAACTAAGACCTCTAAGGCCGAGATCGCCTACCGCCCGGCGCGGGTTCTCCTCCAGGACTTCACGGGCGTGCCCTGCGTCGTCGACCTCGCTGCCATGCGTGACGCCATGCAGACCATGGGCGGCGACCCTGCCAAGATCAATCCGCTGGTGCCCGTCGACCTCGTTATCGACCACTCCGTCCAGGTCGACTACTTCGGCAACGCCGACGCCTTCAAGAAGAACGTCGACATCGAGTATGAGCGCAACCGCGAGCGCTACGAGTTCCTGCGCTGGGGCGGCTCTGCATTCAACAACTTCAAGGTCGTGCCCCCCGGCACCGGCATCTGCCACCAGGTCAATCTCGAATATCTCGCCCAGACCGTGTGGACCAAGGATGTCGGCCGCGTCACCCAGGCTTTCCCCGACACCTGCATCGGAACCGATAGCCACACCACCATGGTCAACGGCCTGGCCGTCCTCGGCTGGGGCGTCGGTGGCATCGAAGCCGAGGCCGCCATGCTCGGACAGCCTGTCGCCATGGTCATCCCTGAGGTGATCGGCTTCCGCCTGAAGGGCCGCCTCAAGGAAGGCATCACGGCAACCGACCTGGTCCTCACCGTCACCCAGATGCTGCGTAAGCGCGGCGTCGTCGAGAAGTTCGTCGAGTTCTTCGGCGACGGCCTCGATCACCTCTCTCTCGAGGATCGCGCGACGATTGCGAACATGGCTCCAGAGTACGGCGCCACCTGCGGATTCTTCCCCGTCGACGGCGACACCATCAAGTATCTGACCGCCACTGGCCGCGCCGCCGACCGCGTTGCCCTCGTCGAATCCTACGCCAAGGCCCAGGGCATGTGGCGCGAAGCGGGCCACGAACCCGTCTTCACCGACGTCCTCGAACTCGACATCTCCACCGTCGAGCCCTCGCTCGCCGGTCCCAAGCGCCCGCAGGACCGCGTCCTCCTGGCCGACGCCAAGGCCGGTTTCGCCAAGTCGGCCGGTGAGATCGTCAAGGGTGCCGCCCCCGGCCGCAAGGTCCAGGTCGAAGGCCACGACTACGAGTTCGGCGACGGCGACATCGCCATTGCGGCCATCACCTCGTGCACCAACACCTCGAACCCGTCGGTGCTGATCGCCGCCGGTCTCGTCGCACGCAATGCCCGCGCCAAAGGCCTTAGCGTCAAGCCGTGGGTGAAAACCTCGTTTGCGCCGGGGTCCCAGGTCGTCACCGACTACCTCGACAAGGCCGGCCTGACACCCGAGCTCGACGCCATGGGCTTCAATCTCACCGGCTACGGCTGCACGGTCTGCATCGGTAACTCCGGCCCCTTGCCGGAGCAGGTCTCGAAAGCCATCCACGACGGCAATTTGGTCGCCGCCGCCGTGCTTTCCGGAAACCGGAACTTCGAAGGCCGTGTCCACGCCGAGGTGAAGGCCAACTACCTGGCCTCCCCGCCTCTGGTCGTCGCCTACGCCATCGCCGGCACCATGAACCTCGATCTGACGACCGAGCCGCTCGGCAAGGGCTCTGACGGCCAGGACGTCTACCTCAAGGATATCTGGCCCTCGACGGCTGAGATCGCCGATATGGTCCGCGCCAACGTCACACCGGATACCTTCGCAAAGCGCTACTCCGACGTCTTCCAAGGCGACGAGAAATGGCAGGCGATGGGACGCGCACGTTCGAGCCTCACCTACGTCTGGAACACCGGCTCCACTTACGTCGCGAACCCACCCTACTTCGAGGGCATGGGCCTCGAGCCAACGCCCGTCGAGGATGTCGTCAACGCCCGCGTGCTCGGCATGTTCGGTGACAGCATCACCACCGACCACATTTCCCCCGCCGGCTCGATCAAGCGAGATGGCCCCGCCGGCAACTACTTGATCGAGCGCCAGGTCCGCCCCAACGACTTCAACTCGTATGGCGCCCGGCGTGGCAATCACAACGTCATGATGCGGGGAACGTTTGCCAACATCCGCATCAAGAACCTGATGATGGGCGGTCAGGAGGGTGGCTACACGTTCCACGTGCCCACCGGCGAGATGCTCTCCATCTTCGATGCCGCCATGAAGTACAAGGAGGAGGGCACGCCGCTCGTCATCTTTGCCGGACGCGAGTACGGCACGGGCTCGAGCCGCGACTGGGCCGCCAAGGGCACCCGCCTCCTCGGCGTCCGTACCGTTGTCGCCCAGAGTTTCGAGCGCATCCACCGCTCAAACCTGGTCGGCATGGGCGTCCTGCCCCTGGTGCTGAAGGACGGCATGACCATGGCCGACCTCGACCTTAAGGGCGGCGAGGTCGTCAACATCGTGGGCCTAGCTGACCTCAAGCCCCGCCAGGACGTAACGGTCGAGATCACCTACGCCGACGGCACCACCCGCAACATCACCACCCTCTGCCGTATCGATACCGAGGACGAGCTGAGCTACTACCGCCACGGCGGCATCCTGCCCTACGTGCTGCGCAATCTAGCCGCTGCCGCCTGATCCGACGCACACCAGTAACGCTGGAATCGCAACGGGCCGGCAATTTGCCGGCCCGTTCGCGTGTCAAAGGCCGGCCCGGCGGCTCCAAGATCTGACCACGGGCCCGTCTCACCCATTCGTGAGTGGCATTTGAAGTCTGTAGCCGCGATATACGGTGACAACAAAGTACCGCTCGGCCTTGGGCCAGCAGTGTACGTAAACCTTTGAGAGATCAAGCCGACATGCGCCAGCTTTCGTCGACCTTAGCCGCCGGTGCCGCAATATTGGGCTCGCTCGTCCTGGGCGGCCACATGTCGCCAGCGTCGGCGCAGGGAGCGAAGGGTACACCCGCAGGCGAAGGTCCGATCAAGGCGGTGCTCGAGCTCTACACCAGCCAGGGCTGCTCCTCGTGCCCGCCGGCCGATGCCCTGATGGAGAAGTACACCGCCCGCAAGGACGTCCTGGCGCTGAGTTTCCCGGTCGACTATTGGGACTATCTTGGCTGGAAGGACACGCTCGCCAACCCGAAGTTTTCCGACCGCCAGCGCCAGTATGCCCGTCAGCGCGGCGACGGTCGCGTCTACACGCCGCAAATGGTCGTCTCCGGTCGCACGCACACCATCGGCAGCTCTGATCAGGCGATCGAATCCGCCATCGCCTCCACCGCCACGGAACTGGCGCATGAGCGAATCCCGGTCAAAGTCCGAGCCGACAAGGACCATCTCTTCATTGAAACCGGCAACGCCCCGGAAGGCAGCAAGCTTGCGGAGGCAACGATCTGGTTGGTGATGGTGCAGCGCGTGGTCGAGGTCAAGATCGCCAAGGGCGAGAACCGCGGCAAGACTGTCAAATACTACAACGTGGTTCGCGAAATGAGCCCGGTTGGCATGTGGGCGGGAAAGCCGAACACGCTGACTCTGCCGCGCGCAGCGATCGCAAGCCCCGACAACACACTTTGCGCCGTCCTGCTCCAGGTCGGCAATACCGGCCCCATTGTCGGCGCCGCGGCCTATAGCGGACTATGAGCACACGAGGCGGCTAGCTAGTTGCCGCCGCCTCCCCCGCAGCCACTGCACCCGCCCCCGCCGCCCCCGCCACTTCCACAACCCGTTGCAGTCGCGCAGCCGCTGGAACCTGAAGCAGCAGCCGGCCGCGGCAGCCAGTCGTGCAGTGCCACCATCGCGCTACCCGCGAGAACCGCTGGCCCGAAGAGCGCCACCAGCATCGCACCTGCATCGCCGTCCTGCGCCGATCCAATCTGCACATCAGCGAACCTGTTGGTTGCAGACTTTGCACGCTTCAACGCCGCCTCCCCCGCCCGGCTGGCATAGGCATTGGGGGCCAGGCCGAAAAACAAGAGCCATCCCAAAAAGATCGCGCCGATCAGGACCAACACCAGATAGGCAACGGGTTTTCCCGAACTCCATCCGAATATCAGGCGGGGCAGCCCCAGGCCCAGCAGCACTGCAGCAAACGGCGCAAGCGCCAACTTGCTCGCCCTCCAGGCTTGCCCTGGCGCAAGCGCCAGCCCACGCTCGACCAAACTGCGGTATCTCGGCGCAAAAGCGCCATCCACCCGATTGTTCAACCTCTGCATCTCGCGGACCCGCTGTGCGCCACTGCCCTTCTTGAACGGCAGCATGCCGTAGGCGGCTTCCTCGACCGGACTGAGCCCAGTGGGTGAGGATTGACCCGCCACCAGAGTGCCCCTCGCGTCGATTGTCGCAGCACCCACAGCGACCAGCCGAGCAATCGCTGCAGCCGCCAAACGCGGCGGTCCACCGGCCAGAAAGGCTGCCTCCGCCCAATCGAGAGGCTGTTTCGCATGCGTAGTACCGCCCGCGTCCTGCGTTCCCCTCAACACGAATCGAACCAACAGCCCGGCAAGCAACGCCAAGACCAGCGCCGGAACCAGCACACCAAAAAACGACATCCCTTCGAGATCGAATGGCCACGCCGCAAGGCTGTGCACCGTTGCCGCCAACACAGCGATGAGCGCGATGGCCGCAATGATGGCGGCCCGGGCGCCAACCTCCATCCGCCAGGCCGGACGGCCCGCGAACCGCCTTTCGGTCGGCGGCCAGATGTCCTCGGGCGGAGCCTCCCCGAACACCTCCCGGTAACGAGCGAGCGTCTGGGCATACATGTCCTGGTGCTTGGCTGCTTCTTCGCTCCCGCCACGGGTCGGATCGTGATGCATGTCAGTGCCGAGCGTTTGCCCGCAAAAGCGCTGCCAGTAGCTCCGCGTATAGGTCAGATGCAGATGCCATACGCCATCCACCTCTTCCGACGGTGACACCGGATGCCCCGCCGTGACGGCAAGGAACATGAAACGCTTGTATTCTGCAATCGCCCGCGCCGTGTAGGCAGCCGACCACGACTGCTCACGCGACAGCCTTTCGGCAAAGGTGAGCTCGCAGCGCTGCCCCCCATCGATATCGAATTCGGCGATGGCCTGCCAAAGCGCGCCGCCGTTTGGCGAATGAGGTTGCCGGGGCATCCACACCTCCATGCATCAGTCCGCTCGCCAATAGAGGCAATGCGAGCATTCAGTAATGTGACCACACATTGTCAGTACCATAACAAATTACCACTCATGTCACGACCAAGCCAGTCGATCGTAGGAAATAAAAATTTAAAAACAATCGGATAGGCCGCAGCGGCCCTCTGACCACACCGCAAGATCTGCCACCATCCGCCCTTGGAGCACCGCCTACAGCACACCATGCACTGCACACGGATCCACGTGTGAGCGCTACACGTCTGCACAGAGGGAGAACCGAGTTAGCCTCCCCGGTCCAGATCAAGCCCCCGCCACCTCGAATCCGCCGACCCGATGGCTCCTGAGCACCTCCGGCTTGAACGCCAAGCCGTGACCTGGCTCTTCCGAAGGCTTCAGCATGCCGGCGACCGGCACCGCGGGCTTCACCCACAGGTCGTTGTTCCAGTCCATGTACTCGAGGTAATTTGCATTGGGGATCGAGCACAGCACGTGCACGACGAGCTCATGGAAGAGATGCGGCGCAATTGCGATCCCCCAGGTGTCGGCGACGGCCGCGATCTTGCGCAGCTCGGTCAGTCCGCCGCGCATCGGATCGGGCTGCAGGATCGGCGTCGACGGTGTCGTGAAGAATGGCCGCATATCGAAGCGCGTGTAGTGCGTCTCGCCGCCGACAACCCGCGTCTTCAGCGCCGCGGCGACCCGCTGATAGCCGGCGAAGTCCTCGCACACCACTGGCTCTTCCATCCAGTAGATGTCGGCTTCATCGAAGTGATGGCCCGCCTGGATTGCGGTGTCGGCCGTCCATCCCATGTTGACGTCGATCATGATTTCGACATCCGGACCGAGTGCATCCCGCATCGCATGCACGTTCTTCACATCTTCGCGCCACGGGCGGATATGCGCCGCCTGCATCTTGATGGCGCGAAATCCCTCATGAGTGAACTGGCGCGCCCGCTCGATCATCCCGTCACGACCAAGCCCGCGCCAACATCCCGAGCCATAGGCTTCCACGTGGTCGCGCGACTTCCCCCAAAGCCGGTAGAGCGGCAAACCCGCGCGCTTGCCCACAATATCCCACAACGCAATATCGACGGCCGATTGGCAGAAGATCGCAACACCCATTCGTCCGATCCAGTAGGTGCCCTTCCAGATCGCCTGCCAGATGCCTTCCGTTTCCGTGGCATCCCGTCCGATGACGATCGGCGCGATCACTTCCTTGAGGCACGCATCCAATGTCTCGAGGCCGCCGGCGAGCGGCTGCACATACCCCATCCCCACGAGGCCGCCCTTGGTCTCGATCTCGAGCACCAGCAGCTCCCGGGCAGCCGGCGGCATGATGCCGTTGGCCGGCGGCACACCGGCCCAGGGCACCCGAATGAGCGTCGTCCTGATCGCCGTAATGGTTGTGTCCGTCATCGCGCGCTCCTCCCGAGCAGTTGTCCGACAATCATCACAAGTTGGCTTCCACGAAAAAACCCCATCCTCATGATATTAATGGTAAATGTTACCCCCTGACATTTACCAAACGCCGACTTGGCAAGGATTGATCTATTGTATGAAGAACTGTGAACTGCCTATTGTCCCCACAGCTTTCGGGCGAGGGAAAGGTTCAGTCTCACTCCATGTCAGTCGTCGGAAATCCGCGCGGTGGTTCAGCGATTATCGATGGTTCCGTCGCGCCATCGCGCCACGGTATCATCGACAGTGGCAAACGCCAGGCCACGCCCCTAAAAAGAACGCCGGACGGCCGCCTGGTCGGCGAAAGCTGGTACATTTTCTCCCAGCTCCGCGATCGCCCGTTCGACGGCGGCGTCCTCCCGGGCTTTGCCGTCATCGACACACCTTTGGCCTTCATCCGCCACGCCCATTATATGCTGGCCTACCAGGGCGCCGGCGCCATCAAGCAATTCGCCAAATCGTTCAGCCGCCGGCGCCCCTGCTACATCCTCATCGACCAGGGTCGCATCGTCGGTTTCGGCACCTTGGCCATCGGCTTCTGCCGCGACTACCCCGTCGAGGATGATGCCGTCGTGATTGGCACGGTGTGGACCGATGAGGCCATGCGCGGACGCGGCTTGGCGACCGCAGCCATCCGTGCCGCCATGAACTACATGATTGCGCGCGGCACCCGCAAATTCTACATCGACACAGCGCAGAGCAATTACCCAATGCTGCGATCGATTGGAAAATTGGAATTTGGCGTATCATCCGGCAAGTTTGTGATCGGGGATGCGTCCTGAGATGGATTTGCGCAGCACTTGGAGCGACGTTCGCGAGGGACTTTTCGGCCCACAAGTAGCGATCGATTTGATGTTGCCCGCGACCGAGGGCAACCATCCTTTTTTTGCTGACGTGATCACCAAATTTCACCGTCAATGCACGCGCCTTCACCCGAAATTTCCGCTTGTTCCATTCTTCAAATACGGCGTCGCAACCAATCGCCTGCCAGCCTCCTACGACGATTACTTCATGGCCATCGAGGGTTCGGCCCGTCGCAACATCAAGAAGGCGCAGCGCAGCGGCTACCTGTTCCAGCGCATCGATTTCAATCGCTATATCGCCGACGCCGGCGAGATCCACCGCTCGACGCCTGTGCGCCAGGGACCGATGCAGAAGGAGTTCCTGGCCAAGGACCCGGACCCCGTAACTGATCCGCCATCGACCACGAACGTGCACGATTACGCCTACTTCGGCGTGCTCAAGGACGACAAGCTGGTGGCCTACGCGGCCACATTGGTGGCCGGCGAGGCCATGTTCATCACCACCATCTTCGGCCATGACAGCTACAAGTCCGACGCCGTCGTACCCCTGCTCATCGCTGGCATGGCAAACGAAGCCTACACGGCCTACCCCAACGTCAAATATTACATCTACGACAAATTTTTCGGCGCCACTCCGAACCTTCGCCGTTTCAAGAAAAAGTTCAAGTTCGAGCCTTGCACCGTCACACTGAAACTATAGCCGCCAGCCCCCGCGTCGATCAGCCCTGCAGGAAGCAAACATCGCTGCGCACAACCGGGACCGATCGGACACATCGCATTCTGGCCTCGCACCGTGAGGGCCCGCATGCCCCCAGTCTGTGCGATTAGCACTTTCCACTTCGAGCGCGTCGGCTCTACTCTTGGCCAAGGATCAAACCGAGAGATCAGGATCTGGCGCCGCAGGCAAGGCATCAGTCTCGGCGAGGAGCCGAGACGCAGTCGAGGCGCGAAGGCGACGCGCGGCAAACGGCACGGGCCCTCCAGGTGCAGGGCCTTGGGCCGCCGCCCTTGCCAAGCGACCGCAAGCTAGAGTGCAGTTGGAGAGAGCATGACCACGAAAGCCAGTGCCACCAGGCCGGGCACCGCCTCGCTTGGCATCGACATCGGCGGCACCTTCACAGACGTTGTCCATCTCGATCATGCAACCGGCCGCCAGCATGCCCTGAAAGTCCTAACCACCCACGGGGATCCCTCCGAGGCGGTCATTGCTGGCACCCGCAAGCTCCTGGAAACCCACCAGCTGCCCGCCGACGGCATCGGCCGCGTCGTCCATGCCACCACCCTCTTCACCAACGCCCTGATCGAGCGTCGCGGCGCCACGACAGGCCTGATCACCACGCGCGGCTTTCGCGACACACTGGAGATTGGCCGCGAGCGCAAGTACGAGCTCTACGACATTGCTATTGAAACGCCGACCCCTCTTGTCGCCCGCAACATGCGCTTGGAGGTCACCGAGCGAATGCGTGCCGACGCCACCGTCCATACGCCCCTGGCAACCGATGAGGTCGCACAGGTGGCCGACCAACTCGTCGCCATGGGCGCCACGTCGATTGCCGTTGGCTTTCTGCACGCCTACGCCAATCCCGCCCATGAGATTGCCGCCGCCGCCATCGTTGCCCGTCGCCACCCCGGTGTCGCCGTCACCACCTCGCATGAGGTCGCAGCCGAGATTCGCGAATACGAGCGCCTGTCGACAGCCGTCGCCAACGCCTATGTCAAACCGCTGGCCGCCTCATATATCGGCGCGCTCGAACGCCAGCTCAAAAACCTGGGACTTACCGCACCACTTTTGCTCATGCTGTCGAACGGTGGCCTCACCCATGCGGCAGAGGCCATGCGCGTCCCCGTCGAGCTCCTCGAATCCGGTCCCGCCGCCGGCGCACTCGTTGCCGGCTACTATGGCGGCCTGGAAGGCGAGCCTCACCTCCTCGCCTTCGACATGGGCGGAACGACGGCCAAGCTTGCGCTCGTCGAGAACGGCGCACCGCTCGTCGCCTATGCGTTTGAGGCCGCCAGACAGAAGCGCTTTGCAGAAGGCAGCGGCCTCCCCATTCGGATTTCAACCGTCGAATTGATCGAGATTGGCGCCGGTGGCGGCTCGATTGCACGCGCCGACGAAATCGGCCTCTTGAAGGTCGGCCCGGAAAGCGCGGGCTCCGAGCCTGGCCCCGCCGCCTACGGTCGCGGCGGCAACGCTCCAACGGTCACCGATGCCAACCTGCGGCTAGGCATCCTCAACGCCGAAACCTTTGCCGGCGGCACCATTCCGCTCGACCTTGCCGCCAGCGAAACCGCTCTAGCGCAGCTTGCCGAGCCCCTTCGTCTTTCGGTTGACGCCCTGGGAGCCGGCATCCGCGATGTCGTCAACGAAAGCATGACGGCAGCAGCCCGCGTGCACATCGCCGAGCGTGGCCGCGATCCTCGCAACTATGCCGTGCTGGCGACCGGCGGCGGCGGACCGGTGCACGCTGCAGCCCTTGCCGCCAAGCTCGGCGCGTCCCGCGTCATTTGCCCGCCCAACGCCGGCGTTGCCTCGGCGCTTGGTCTGATCATGGCGCCGGCACGCATCGACCGCGTCGCGACCATCGGTTTTCGCCTGGCCAACGGCGACCTCGCCGCCTTGGAAACCGCGTTCCGCGGCCTCGAGCAGCGCGCCCTCCAACTGGTCGCCGAAACCGGGGTCGAAGCGGCCCGCGCGACCGTCTCGCGCCTCGCCGACGGACGCTTCGTCGGCCAAGGCTTCGACCTTGTGGTGCCCCTTCCGGCCGGCCCCTTCAATTCTGGTGATGCCACGCAATGGCGCCAGCGCCTCACCGAGGCCTTCGAGCATGCCTATCGCCAGAAGTTCGCTCGTACGCCGCCGAATGTCGCCATCGAGTTCATCTCCATTCGCGTCTCCGTCACGGCTCCGGTGCTCGACGCCACGACCAGCACGACCCCTCAGGGCGCGACGGCTGGCGCGCCGCCGCCTTCGCCTTCTTCACGCCGCCAGGTCCGCTTTCCCGGGCATGCCTCCCCTCACGACACCCTTGTCGTCGATCGAATGAGCTTGGCGTCTGGCGCCACCATTGCCGGCCCGGCCCTGATCGAGGAAGACACCTCGACGCTGGTCGTCCCGCCTGGCGCTGAGGCCGTGGTCCGCTCATCGGGGACCATCGTCGTCACCATCGCCTGATCGAGCCATATCCACCGCGCGGCACGCCGCCGGGTTCCACTTCGCCTATCTCTCCGCTATGGCTGACGTCGCAAACGCTGTCCCGGACAGCAGCAGCAGGGCAAAAGGGAGCACACATGGCGCGGGGGAGGAAGCCACTCGATCACGACCGCGCAGGTGACGCAGTGCTGCGTACTGCCGGCCCCGACCAATCAGACGACACTCCCCAACAAACATCCCCTCACGAAGGGGCAACAGACCGATCGCCACACGACGCCGCAGCGCCGCGCTCGCCGGCAGCTCCCGGCGTGACCCCGTCCATGGCCCAGTTCCTGGAGATCAAGACCGCCAATCCCGATTGTATACTCTGGTATCGCATGGGCGATTTCTACGAGCTGTTTTTCGAGGACGCGGTCATCGCCTCGCAGGCGCTCGGCATCGTGCTCACCAAACGCGGCAAGCACCTTGGCAAAGATATCCCGATGTGCGGTGTGCCCGTGGTGCGCGCCGACGAGTATCTCCAGCGACTCATCCGCAAAGGCTTCCGCGTCGCCGTTTGCGAGCAGCTCGAAGACCCAGCAGAAGCACGAAAGCGCGGATCCAAGGCCGTCGTCCGCCGCGACGTGGTCCGCCTAGTCACTCCCGGCACGCTCACCGAGGACAGCCTGCTCGACGCCAAGGCCCGAAATTACCTGACCGCCGTTTTCCGTATGCCAACAACCTCCGCCGCCATCCGACCAGCGCCATCGGAACCGAGCTACGCACTCGCCTCCGTCGACATCTCAACCGGCGAGTTCGAGATCGGTGCAACCTCCGAAACAGACCTCCCAGGCGAGCTTGTCCGCCTCGCACCGCAAGAGCTGCTGGTTGCAGACGCAGCCCGCGACGAGCCTGCCCTGGCACAGGCGCTTCGGATATCAGGCGCCGCCGTGACCCCGGTCGCCGGCGCCTTCTTTGACAGCCTCGCTGGTGACCGCATCATGAAGGAGCGGTTGGGCGTTGCCGAACTCGGTGGCTTCGGCGAATTCACCCGGTCCGAGCTCGCAGCCGCCGGCGCACTGCTGCGCTATGTCGACCTCACCCAGATCGGCGCCAAGCCTGCCTTGCGTCCCCCCCGCCGGTCGGGCCCGGCCAGCACGCTCGTGATCGATGCCGCCAGCCGCAACAGTCTCGAACTGCTGCGCTCGACGTCCGGTGCCCGAGAAGGCAGCCTGCTGGCAGCCATCGATCGGACCGTCACTGGCCCCGGCGCCCGCGAGCTTGCCGCCCGCTTGGCAAGCCCATTGCGCGATCTGCGCCAGGTCACCGCCCGCCTCGACGCCACGGCTTTCCTGCTCGACGATGCCACACTGCGCGAGGATATCCGGCAAGCCTTGAAGGAGGCGCCGGACATCGCGCGCGCTGTCTCGCGCATCACACTCGGCCGCGGCACCCCGAAGGACCAGGGCCTGATCCGGGACGGCCTTGCCGCCGCGACCGCCATTGCGACGCTGCTCGACCGCGCGTCCGGCGCCATCGGCCTGCCGGCAATCCTCGCCGATATCGCCACGCGGGCGAAAAACGTGCCCCAAAGCCTGGGCGAGAAACTCGCCGCAGCACTGGTCGACGAGCCGGGCCACCAGAAGCGCGACGGCGGCTTCATCCGCCCGAGCTACCGTAGCGACCTCGACGAGGCCCTTCAGTTGCGTGACGACAGCCGCCGCGTCATGGCGACACTGGAAGCCGGCTACGTCGAGACAACCGGCATCAAGACGCTGAAGGTCCGCCACAACAACATCCTGGGCTTCTTCATCGAGACCACCGCCCTCAACGCCAAGCCGCTGCTGTCGCCACCACTGTCTGAGACCTTCCGCCATCGCCAGACCATGGCCAACGCCGTGCGCTTCACCACGCCGGAGCTGGAAGAGATCGAGGGCCGCATCGCATCCGCCGCCGACCGCGCGCTCGCCATCGAACTGGAGGTTTTTGCCGAACTCGAGGCGGCCATCGCTGCCGCTCGCCAGCAACTGGGCGATCTGGCGGCAGCCCTTGCAGACTTGGATTGTCTCGCAGGCCTCGCCGAACTTGCCGAACGGGAAGGTTATGTCCGCCCTGACCTGGAGGACACTAGCAACTTCGAGATCCGAGGCGGCCGCCACCCCGTCGTCGAGCAGGCATTGAAGGCGCAGAAGGCAGGCCCTTTCGTCGAGAACGACTGCGTCCTGGGCCAGCTCGGCCTGTCCCCGCCCGAACACACCACGCGCGGCAACCCCCGCCCGCCTGGTCTTGATGAAACCGCAGACGGCCGCATCTGGCTTGTCACCGGACCGAACATGGCCGGAAAGTCCACCTTCCTGCGCCAGAATGCGCTGATTGTCGTGCTTGCCCAGATGGGATCGTTTGTTCCCGCGCGCCAGGCCACCATCGGTATCGTCGACCGTCTGTTCAGCCGCGTCGGCGCCTCAGACGACCTGGCGCGCGGCCGTTCCACCTTCATGGTCGAGATGGTCGAAACAGCCGGCATCCTCAATCAGGCAACCGATCGCAGCCTGGTGATCCTCGACGAAATCGGCCGCGGCACAGCGACTTTCGACGGTCTCTCGATCGCATGGGCCACTGTCGAGCACCTGCATGAGGTCAATCGCTGCCGCGCCCTCTTCGCCACCCACTATCACGAGCTGACCGCGCTTGCCGGCCGCCTTCCCGACGTCGCCAACGCCACCGTCGATGTCAAGGAATGGCACGACGAGATCGTGTTCTTGCACAAGGTCAAGAAGGGGGCCGCCGACCGCAGCTACGGCATCCAGGTTGCCAAGCTGGCAGGACTGCCGAAAGTCGTCATCGATCGCGCAGGAGAGGTCCTGGCCGTGCTCGAAAAGAGCGATGCCAAAAGCCCGAACGGCATCAATCCGGCGCCTGCGAGCAGCGCCTCAAGCCTCGATGAGCTGCCGCTCTTCGCAGCCGTTCGCCCGAAATCCATGACCACGGTCGGCCGCGAGCCGAGTGAACTCGATAAGGCCTTAGCCGACCTCAACCCCGACGACCTCACGCCCAAGGCCGCCCTCGATGCCCTCTATCGCCTGAAGCTTCTGCAATCCGGCAAAGCGTGAGCGCTTTCTGGCCCACCCACCGCGAGAAAGCAGGGTTTAAGCGACCGCATGCCGGCGCTGACCAACAAGCAGCACGATCCCGCTCAGCCCAACGATCAGCAGTGCCAAACCGGTCGACTGGATGATCCGCGGCGGAAAGCCGTCCGCTGCACACACCGTCACGAGGTGCGCAAGGCCGTATGCGCTCGTCCCAATCAAACCCACGCCGAAATACGCCGCCTTGCTGGCCATGTTTGAGCCAGCGAACCGCCTCATGAGCATTGGCCACAAGATGGCGAACAAGGCGCCGAACATCGCGCTCTGCCGCAGGCATTCCAGTACAACCGGACCGTAGACGATCTCCATCATGGCACTTGCTCCCTAACTTCAGGGGCGATCGACCTCGGACTGAAAGTCCTGCGCACCGCCCGGCTTGTTGACTGAACTGCGGTCAGTATCTGCCGGGTCAGCACTTAAATCAATACGGTTCGTTCCGATAATTATTCACAACTGCGTGAGCGCTGACCACTGTCATCGCGCCGTCCGTGCGGCGGGCGCTTGGATAGGTCAGGAATGGAGGCTGGAGCTCGAGCGAATTGCGCGCGGAGCAGGCAGCCAAGCCGCCGGCT
This sequence comes from uncultured Alphaproteobacteria bacterium, assembly GCA_963761475.1. Lineage (GTDB taxonomy): Bacteria > Pseudomonadota > Alphaproteobacteria > Rhizobiales > Hyphomicrobiaceae. Next base: position 2,337 of record CAVXGT010000030.1, on the reverse strand, counting down.
CGGTGAAAGCGACAGCCCCAAGGAAGCAATTGAGAGGGAGCTGAAGAAAATAAATATTTTTCAATGTCATACGAGACGAGGAGGATTTCGCAACGCACACATCATCCCAGTCGGTGGCGCCACTCGGCCTCAATGTTCCGCAGGAAATCGGACAGGGTTACGGCGACAGCGCCACCTCAATTCGGTCCAAGGGCTGGGCCTCAGGCCCCCTTGCCCTCGAAAAACTCTCGCATCCGCGAGAAGAAGCCCGACGAAGCCGGACTGGTCTCCTTGTGGCTCTCTTTCTCGAACTCGGCGAGTAGCTCACGCTGACGCTTGGTCAGGTTCTTCGGCGTCTCGACCTCGACCTGGATGTACATGTCACCCTTCGCGTTCGAGCGCAGCACGGGCATGCCCTTGCCCTTGATCCGGAACTGCTTGCCGGTCTCCGACCCCGCAGGGATGGAAACTGCGACGCGGCTTTGATCCAGCAGCGGCACGTCGATTGAGCCCCCGAGCGCCGCCGTTGTCATCGCAATCGGCACTCGGCAGAAAACGTCTGCGCCATCGCGCTGGAAGAACTCGTGCGGCTTGATCGAGAGGAAAATGTAGAGATCGCCCGTCGGCCCCCCCCTGAGGCCGGCTTCGCCTTCTCCAGCAAGCCGGATGCGCGTCCCATCCTCGACGCCGGCGGGGATCGAGACCTGTAGCGTGCGCTCCTTGGTCACCCGCCCCGCACCCTGGCAACCCGTGCACGGGTCTTCAATGAACTCGCCGCGTCCATGGCAGCCCGGACATACCCGTTCGATGGTGAAAAAGCCCTGGCTCGCCCGCACTTTGCCCTGACCCTGGCAGGTCGGGCACTGCGACGGCCGCGTTCCCGGCTTGGCGCCGGTGCCAGAGCATGTTTCGCAACCGACTGTCGTCGGCACCTTGATCGTCGCCTGCTTGCCGGCATAGGCCTCCGCAAGCGAGATATCCATGTTGTAGCGAATGTCAGCGCCGCGCTCGCGCCCATGTCGACCACGCCCGCCGCCGCCACGTCGCCCGCCCATGAACTCGCCGAACAAGTCGTCGAATATGTCGGACATCGACGAGGCGAAATCCGGCCCGAATCCGCCGGCGCCTCCAGGCCCCCGCCCGCCTTCGAACGCCGCATGGCCGAATTGATCGTACGCCGCCCGCTTGTTCGGATCCTTCAGCGCCTCGTAGGCCTCGTTGAGCTCTTTGAAATTCTGCTCGGCCTTGCCATCACCGGGATTGCGATCAGGATGCAGTTCCTTCGCAAGCTTCCGGAACGCGCTTTTCAGCTCCTGTTCCGAAGCGCCGCGCGCCACCCCCAGTACCTCGTAGTAGTCACGTTTAGCCATGGCCCGCGATCCTCAACCCTTGCCGAGCGGCTCGAACTCCGGCGCGCCTCGGTTGGCGAGTGCTAAACATGCAATCCCCGCACAGCCTTTAGCATGCAGCTCACGTTTCGGAGCCCATGCTGCCTGATTAACGTATACGGGGGTTGCCAATACGCTACACCCAGCCGCACCAGCGCCCGACTGTGTGTCGGGCTGACTGAATGCGGCCGGGAAGTGAATAGCCACGCGTATCATGCGCTGAGGCTTTATGCGGACTTCTTCTTGTCGTCTTTTACTTCCTCGAAGTCGGCATCGACGACGTTCTCGTCCTTGCGCCCGCCGCCACCTGACGGACCAGAGCCGCCGCCATCCGGACCTTCGCCGTCCGCTGCCCCGGCCTTGTCGGCGCCGTAGATCGCCTCGCCGAGCTTCATGGTCGCCTGCATCAAGGCATTGGTCGCTTCCTTGATGCGCTCGGCATCATCACCACCATTGGCGTCCTTCAAGCCCGTCAGCGCCGTCTCGATAGCGGTCTTGTCCTCTGCCGAGACCTTGTCGCCGTGCTCCTTCAGGTCCTTTTCAACCTGGGAGATGAAATGGTCCGCATGGTTGCGGGCTTCCACCAGCTCGCGGCGCTTCTGGTCCTCTTCCTTATGCGCCTCGGCCTCCTGCTGCATCTTTTCGATCTCGGCATCGGACAGACCACCCGACGCCTGGATGCGGATCGACTGCTCCTTGCCGGTCTTCTTGTCCTTGGCAGAGACGTGCACGATGCCGTTGGCATCAATATCGAACGTCACCTCGATCTGCGGCACGCCACGCGGCGCCGGCGGAATCCCGTCGAGGTCGAAGCGGCCGAGATGCTTGTTGTCCTGCGCCATCTCGCGCTCGCCCTGGAACACGTTGATCGTGACCGCGCGCTGACCATCCTCCGCCGTGGAGAACACCTGGCTCTTCTTGGTCGGGATCGTGGTGTTACGCTCGATCAACCGAGTGAACACACCACCCA
>CAVXGT010000029.1:0-9141 GCA_963761475.1 uncultured Alphaproteobacteria bacterium | reverse complement strand
GCAGCCTAACGCCCGCGAATGAAGCCGACGACGAAGGCCGCCGCGGCGCCAAGCGGGCCGATCACGAACGCACCGGTCACTGCGGCCTCAACGGAGCGATCGTGAGTGTTGGGCGAGAACTGTCCGATAAGAAAGTATCCTGCCACCGCCGCGACCAGATATCCGCCGATGGCGTAGAGCAAGCCGATTCCGAATCGCATCATCGTAGGGGGTATCGATCGCTGCGGCCTGACGTCCGAGTTAGCCCGCCCGCCGTCACCGACGAACGCGGGAAATAAGGCCCGGGCCGCCGGGTCCGGCTGAACGCGTGGTCGGGCGCCATCATCGCTAGTCAACCATGGCAGGCGCTCAGAGATCGAGCACGGAGTCCAGACCGCGGTGGACGCCAACCAGCGTCGATGCCTTCCGAATCGCGAGCAGCGCCCCATCGACGTATGGGCGAGCGCTGTTCCCTGCGTCGTGACGGATGGTCAGTCGTTGATCCGGCATTCCAAAGATGATCTCGGCACTGATCACGTAACCGGGCAGACGAACGGAGTGAATTTGAGACGCCGATACGGTAGCGCCTCGGGCTTCTCGAGGGCCCACCGTCCGATCCACCGGGACCGTAGGCTCGGGATGCCGCACTTTCGACAAGCGAACGGCGAGTTCGCGAGCCGTGCCGCTCGGCGCATCGACCTTGTCGTCGTGCGCGTAGTCGATTATTTCCCATTGGGGGATGAGCCTGGCGGCAGCTTCGGCAAACTTTTGCAGCAACACGGCTGTCAAGGCAAAGTTGCCACAGGCGAGGACGCCGCGACGCTGCTTGCGTGCAAGGACGTCGATCTCCGCGAAATCGCCATCAGTAAGACCCGAAGTACCCACCACCACGTGTGTGCCGCGTTCGAGTGCGGTCAGGATGTTCGTCTTGGCGCTATCCGGTTTGGTGTATTCGACGAAGATGTCGCAGGGCGCAGCAAGTCCTTCCGTGGCCGAGGCGTAGACGCCACAGGTCAGGCGCGGCTCCCCCAGCACCTCGCCCAGGACACGGCCGGCGTTCTTGCGTGAGACGGCCGCGACAAGGCTAAGGTCGGCGGTTGTGGCAATCGAACGCGCAAGCTCGGAGCCGGCCCAACCGGTTGCACCCGCCAGACACACTTTAATCACCATGCAAGCTGCCCCGGAACGTGTTGAGGAGTTGACGTCCGGCGTTTGAGTTCACCTGCGGGCGGCGGCTGGCGAAGCCAGCCGCAGCACATCAGGTGCAGTGAAGGGTTGGGCCGTGGCACCTGTGGTCTCAGCGGCGGGGCTGCGCCAGAAACAAGATGGCGATCGCCGCAAAGCAAATGAGAGCGACTACATAGACATAGTTGCCGTACGTGATGAACCCAAACCTGCGCAAAGTGTGACTGACGTAAGACTGAGAGCAATGCGGACAGCGCACAGTGAACTTGCGAGCCCGCCTTGCCTTCGGCCGCTCCCAGCCAAGCAAGGAGTGCGGCAGCTCGAGCAAAGATCCGCGGACGAAGTGAAACTGAGGATCGAGTTCCTTCCGGCAGTGCGGACACAGTTCCATTCAACCGCCCACCGAGCAAGGTGACCGGCGCGTCCGGTTGACCGTGTGATTAGCGCGCATTCTTGGAACTGCCGGCGTAGGCGTCCGGATCATGAATCTCCATGATGTGAGCCGGAGCAGCAAGCGGCTTGAAACCAAACTTCGCATACAAAGCGTGCGCGTCGCGAGTGGCGAGCAACATACGTCGGAGTCCCTGAAGCTCCGGGTGTTGAATGATTTGCTCCATGAGCCGCCGCGAAAGGCCTTTGCCTCGATGCCCGTTCAGGATGTAAACATCTGAGAGGTAGGCGAAGGTTGCCCTGTCCGTTACAACGCGAGCAAAACCCACTTGCTGACCGTGATGGAGGACGCCAAAGCACAGGGAATTGGCAATCGCTCGCTCGACAATGGCGCGCGAAATGCCGGCCGACCAATACGACTGTGAGAGAAAACCGTGAATCGCCTCCACATCGAGACGCTTCTTGTCGCAGGTGAATTCATATGGGGCCATGGTCGAATTGTGAATTGTGCGCCCGAACCAGTAAAGTGACCGGCTCGCCGGCCGGATGTTCGCCAGACAGGCGTCATCAATTGCCGCGTCCGGTTGACCGCCGGCCTGGGCATCGCTACGCCGCTCGCCGCGTCACCCGGAGCTGCTTGCGAAGTCGCTCCGCATGCCAAAGGGCATACCGGGTTTGCCGATTGAGCCGGCTTTCGGCAGCCGTTCCGAACGCAATCGAAAGGCGCACGGCGATTTCGGGGCTGATGCCAGCACGACCATCGGGAATTGCGGACAGCGTCTTTCGCCTCACCCCAAGGGCCCCGGCAGCGGCCGCGAAGGCAAGTCCCGGGGGGGCGAGGCACAATGACTCGAGGATCGCGCCAGGATGACGAGGATTGTGCATGCGCATGGCAGTAAACCTCAGTGATAGTCCCCGTAATCGACAGGCTCGGCATGCTGCGCCTGAATCCCGGACTTCGAGCCCGCTTCAACGAAGCGGGCGAGCCCCTCGTGCTTGAAGCTCCGAATCACAGGCCCAGGTGTGATCCGCCACGTTACGCGTGACAGGATGCCCATCGCCTCGCATCAGCGGCCAGATGCGCGCGCAGCAAACATTTGGTCGGTCTGCAAGCGCTTGTCAACGGTCGCCTTCATCAACGTCGTTTTCGCCTAACGTGATATGCATGCCGTTCCTTGCAATGATTTCGATCAGAGTTTTTTGGCTGGGCGAGTCTTTTGCGTTCTCTGCTGCCAGTTCCGAAAATAGCGAGGAAGCCTTACTGCCAGCCCCCGTTATCGAAATCATTCTGGCTCCGGTCGCTCCGATCTTGAACTCATGCAACGTGCCGGCAGGAAGGTGAACGAATGTTCCTGCCTTTGCCGTCATCTTCTCTCCGTTAATGCTGAACGTGAGATCACCTTCGATGACAAAAAATGCCTCATCCCAATCATGCGAGTGTGACCGGGGACCGGAGCCGGGAAGCGCCTCCTGCAGGAAGACCTCGTATCCTTGGGTTTCTGTCTTCGAAGCAAGCACCCAGATCTTGTCGCTGGCGACGACATGCAGCGGATCTGCACGGTCCTCTGGCTGCACCACGAATGGTTTTGGTGACACGTTTGCTCCTCGGAGTTTCTAATGAGAGTTATAACGACTGAGTTGAGCGGTGCACCGCCACCGATGCTCGAAAGGAAGAGGCGCCGTACCGACGCATCCGCTCGAACGCGATCAGACGCTCGGCACGGTAGCCTTCAGGCAACGGAATCATCGCCGAAATCGCGTCGTCGCTGGGCCGGTTCATGCTCGGTCTCCGGTGCTGTAGGTACCTGCCATTGGCCAACGCACATCTGCAGATGCCTGCGCACTCGCAGATCTGCGGCCTAACGTCACCCGTCAGCGGCCCGCGCAGGCGGGCGAAGCCCGCCGGAACGCGGCCGCTGCCTGGGCTGGTTCGGCGTCAGTTCACGGCATCTTGCTGATGATCGTCTTCATTTCCTCGGGGGAGAAGGCGCGCATCGTTTGCGTTCGAATGTTGCCGAGGGAGCCGAGCTTCAGGAGCGCGGACGTTAGGGCCTCGTCGGACCCTTCGACGACGGTGACGATGTCGTAAGCCCCCACGGTGTAGTGGACGCTCTTCATCGTGATCCCGAGTTTCTCGACCATCGCCCTGAACGCTGCGAGTCGGTCCGGTGAGTCCTTGACACTGCGGATCCCCTGGTCCGTGAAACTGGCGAGAACGACGTAAGTGGCCATGTTCCTGCTCCTTTGGTGAGTGAAGTATCAACGGCGGTCGGGCGAGGGTTTTGTCATTCGGAAGAAGGCCGCCATTCTTCCACGCCTCTGGGCCGCGGCCCGTCTGATGCCGAACGCGCAAGTGGAGCGGCGGCCCGATTGCGGGACGTCCGCTCGAACGCCGGGTTGGGCGCCATGAAATCACTTGATGACGTGGTCCGCTCTCAGCAGGAGCGACGGCGGGATCGCCAGGCCGAGCGCCTTTGCCGCCCTGACATTGATCACCAGTTCGAACACGGCCGGCTGCTCGACGGGCAGTTCGCCCGGAGTGGCGCCCCTCAGGATCTTGTCGACGAAAACCGCCGCCCGCCGGTACTGAGCCACGAGGCTCGGCCCGTAAGACATGAGGCCACCGGCATCGACAAAATCCCTGATCGTGAATACGGCCGGCCGCCGGTTCTCGGCCGCCAGCGCCGCGATCTGTGAACGCTGTGCAAGAAACACGGGGTCTGTAACCACCAAGAGCGCCGACACGCGCTCCTTCGTCATCGCCCCAAAGGCCGCGTCGATCCCATCGCGATCGCGTGCCTCGGTGATCAATAGCTGCAATCGCAGCGACCGCGCGACGTCCTTGGCGTTTACTATCGCGAGCGCGTGTCCCGGATTGCCCGGGTTCGACAGAACAGCTACGCGCTGCAGGTCGGGGGCGATCTCCTTGAGCAGCTCCAGCCCCTTGCCGAAAATTTCCGAGCCGGCGCTGAAGGCCACTCCGGTGATGTTCCCGCCCGGGCGCGAAAGGCTCGCGACGAAGCCGAGCTCAACGGGAAAGCCGACGCCGCTCATGACGATGGGAATTGTCGCCGTGGCGTTCTTGGCGGCTGCGGCCGAAGGCGAAGGCGCGGCCAGAATCACGTCCACCTTGAGCCGGACCAGCTCGGCCGCGAGTGTGGGTAGCTGGTCGAGTCGACCCTCCGCAAATCGATAGTCGATGATGATGTTTTGGCCTTCGACCCACCCGAGCTCGCGCAACGCCTGTCGGAAAGCATCCGGGAACTGGCGGGAACTCGCTGCGGAGCCGCCGGCGAGATACCCGATTCGGTGGACCTTTCCTGTCGACTGCGCGCCGGAGGTGAGCGGCACGATCAGGAGCGCACCGGCAGTAGTCAGGAACTGCCTGCGTTGGAGGTGACCCATGCCATCCTCGCGCCAATGAGCAACGGAGCAATAAGTCTACGCTTGACCGGCTGCCATGGGTCGGGCGCGCAGAGTGCACGCTGCTGATGCCCAACGCCCGAATTTAGCCGCGCCGCGCAGCGGTGTCGGCTTGAATGAGTTGTTAGGCCGCCGTCTGTACTTAGCCGTAGCAATAGACATCGAGCTTGTTGCCGTCCAGGTCGCGGAAGTAGGCCGCATAGAACCCCTCACCTCCTACATCTCGGAGACCAGGTCTGCCTTCGTCGGTGCCTCCGAGTTCCAGAGCTCTCTTGTGCATTCTGTCGACAGTCTCGCGGGAATCCGCGGATATGCCTGCCATCACACCGTTCCCGACGGTAGCTGGGCGGCCATCGTAGGGCTTGAAGACGCACAGCATCGGCTGGTCTAGGCTGGCTGCCCAACCCGAGCCACGGTCACCAAACTCCATCAGTCTCTTCACGCCCATCTCAGAGAGCAGAGCGTCGTAGAACGTCCTGGCACGCTCAAGATCATTAGTGCCGAGTGTTATGTAACCAATCATAGCGACCTCACAAAAGTGTGGGAAAGACTCTTGACGCTCGCGGGCAACGCCTGCCTGCGGCCTGACGAATAAGGTACCCGGCGCCGACGAAACGCCCGCCATGACCTGCGGCGCCGGCCGGCGTCCGGTTGACCGAAAGGTTAGGTACCGCCATCGAGGGCGATACGGTAGCGCAGGCCGACAGTTCCGCCAAACTGTTCTGGCTTGGTGAAACGCTCGACAAGCCTGCCGCCATTGGCATCGATCACCCGCTGCGAGGGGATGTTTTCCGGGTCTGTTGTGATCTCGACATAGCACAACCCCTCCAAGCTCGCTTCAGCAAGCAGTAGATGCAACGCGCGAGTCGCATAGCCTCGGCGTTGCTTCCAAGGGACGACAGCGTACCCAATGTGGCCGAGACAATGCGGAGGCAGCGCCTCCGTTCCGCGCTGCCAGCGAAAGCCAATCGCGCCACAGAACTCGCCGTCCCACAGCCATCGTCGATAACCAGGGAGTCGGGCGACTTTCGATCCATCAGGGAGTGTGACAGGGTCGCCCTTCGCTTCGCGGTCCACAAGGCTGGCGAGAAATGCCGCGCTGTCACTTCTAATCTTTGCGAGTTCCTCGTCCGCGGCCACCTTTCCGCGCACATTGTCGGCGGACCATCCGCGTTCAAGCGCGGCGACGTAGCCCGATAGATACTCAGCGGATGGCCAAACAAGCCCTAACGCAGGCGGCATCGTCCGAGGCGCCTAACGTGTAAGGTAACCGGCGACTGCGGCGCTGGCGAAGCCCCGCCGGCGGGCGTTCGCGCTGACCGAGAGGTTAGGCCTCGGGTTCATGGCAAACCACTTCGATGTTGTGCCCGTCCGGACCAATGACGAAAGCTGCGAAGTAGTTCGCGTGGTACTGCGGGCGCAGACCAGGCGCTCCATTGTCCGTGCCCCCTGCCTCAAGAGCCGCGCGGTAGAAATCTTCGACTTGCCGGCGATTCTCGGCCGTGAAGGCCAAGTGGAGATGCGTGGCCTTCTCCTCGATTCGGCGGATGCACAGTGAAGATTTGCTCTCTGGGCGGCAAAGCTCGACGCCGAGCGGCCCCTCCGAGACAACAACTACGCCGAGCGGTTCGAGTGCCTTGAGGAAAAACGCCTTGCTCGCCGCATAGTCGCTGACTCCGAACACGACGTGATCAAACATGAGTCTCTCGAATTGTGTGGGTCTACACGAGGCCTGCGCCGCCCTTCAGCGGCGCGCCGCTTGCGGCGCGTCCGCTGCAAAAGCTTGTTCGGCGTCAGCCCACCCTCTTTCACTGTTTCGGTGCTCCCATAGAGCGATCGGCGGGTTGCAGGAGCAGGCTCGCCACTATGGACAGGAGCAGTACGCCCCCCACGGTGCCAAGCATCCAGAGTATGGGGACCTTGAAGAGATCCATGATCAGCATCTTCACACCAACCAGTGTGACGATCGCGGCGAGGCCGTATCCCAGCAGGTGAAAGCGGTCGGCCATATCGGACAGCAAGAAGTACATGGCGCGTAACCCAAGGATCGCGAACGTATTCGCAGTAAAGACAATGAAGGGGTCGCTCGTCACGGCGAAGATGGCCGGAATGCTGTCTGCGGCGAAGATGAGGTCGGTCACCTCGACCAGCACGAGGACCAGGAAAAGGGGCGTGAGAGCCTGCTTGCCGTTCTCGATCACCCAGAACCGTTCGCCATGCAGGTCGTTGGTAATCCGCAAGTGGCTTCGGAGCCACCGCAACAGCGGGTTGGAGCCAAGGTCGCTTTTCTGGCCAGTGAACAGGAACATCTTGATGCCAGTGATAACCAGAAACGCACCGAATACATAGAAGATCCATGAGAACTGCTGAATCAGGAGGGCTCCGAGGTAGATGAGCACGGCGCGCATGAGGATTGCGCCGACAACCCCCCAAAGAAGCACACGCTTCTGAAACTCGGGTGGTATCGAGAAGTAGGTGAAGATCGTGATCCAGACAAACACATTCTCTATCGCGAGACCCTTTTCGATGAGATAGCCGGTTGCGTATTCCAGAGTCTTTCGACCAGCGATCTCCGCTCCAAACTGACCGTTGAGATGCCACCAAAACCAGGCACCGAAGGCGCCGGCTGCCGCAAACCACGCGACTGACCACCATGCCGCCTCTTTCACCGAGACTTTGTGACTTCCCTGTGTGCGCAGCAGCACGAAATCTACGGCGAGCAACGCGATGACGAGCAGGCAAAATCCCGTGTATAGAAGCGGCGTTCCTGTGTGCGGGATGTCAGTCATGAAACAACCTCGCTGGCAAGCAACTCGCTGACGCCGAACGTTTGAGCTAAGCGGGGCGACAGCGGCGTGGTGCATGGCCCGCGTAGCGCCACGATAACCTGAGTGCCTTGCAGGCCAGGCGACATGCCGTTGGCGCTCTGCTTGAGCGAAGTGTCAGATGTCACTTCGCAACCTTGCCAGGCGGAGATACCTCTTGCTCCACCGATGCCGCATAGCGCGCGCTGGCTTCGGCGACAGCAAGCGCAAAGGTTGCAGGCAGTTCGTATGGGTGATGCTCTCGCAGGCAGCGCTCGAGCTCGCGGTGCCTGCTGGCCTCGGTCTTGAAGAGCAGACGTGCCTCCTCCTCCCCTTGGGCATGGCCACTCCAGCGGAAGTGACTCTCCGTCGCCGACGGCTGCACGCACGCCGCCAAGCGCTCTGCAAGCGCAACGTCCGCAAGGCGGCGAGCGTCTTCCATGCTCGCAACGGTGGTGTATACAGCCAAGAGCGTCATGGCACTTACTCGGATGGCTCGAGGACCACCACCACCCCAAATACTCCAACAGAGAGCACCTTGTCGTTGGCTGTGGTGTACGAGGCGACGATGAGTGAGTGATAGCTAGACGCAAACGCAGTCAGGTCGCCAAGACGCAGCAGTGCCGCCAACTGGCTGCGCTCGGCAACCGCTTCCTTGATCTTCGTGCGATGCCTTTCGGCAGACGGGTTGAGCAAGCTTGCCGCACCGATGGCTGCTAGCAGGACGACGGCGATTCGGAGCAGTGAGCGCATATGGGTATGTGACGCCTAACGAGAAAGGTAACCGGCGCGCCGTACCGCTGCCCGCCAAACAGAAGCCGCGAATCGGCGCGCCGCGATAACGCTCGCCATGTAGAAGCCATGAACCGGCGCGTCCGGCTGACCGACATGTTAGACCCCACCCTCCAGTCGAGGATTGGTCGAGATCCTTGCCGAGTGCCTGGGCCAAGAGGTCCGGAGTGAGGCAGACGAACAAGAGTTTGTGATGGCATTGGCTCGCTCAATTCCAGCGTGAATTGGTGACGAGTACAAGCACGAGGAAGAGGCAGCCGACGATTCCAGGTACGGCTGCAACGGCCAGCACTGCGATTGCCAGACCGAGCTTGCCGATGCCTCGAAGAGCGTGGCCCGCCCAGACTATTGCGGCCAGGCCGCCAAGCAGCGCTAGCCAAAGACCAATGTTGAACGAAGACACTGATCCATCGGCGAGGCCAATGGTGAAGAAGACCAAGGCGGTGGCCGCCACACCGAGCGAGCAGGCCATGAGGGTGCGATAGACGGCGACCGACAGGGCATTGGCTTGAGGCTGCGCAGCAGACATGGCGGCAGGCTAGGGCGTGGTTGACTTGTGGAGTCTAAC
>CAVXGT010000028.1:0-21884 GCA_963761475.1 uncultured Alphaproteobacteria bacterium | reverse complement strand
ATATTCTGCCTCTCCTTTTGTGAGACGAGGTTTGGGAATGTCCCGTTCGATGCTGAAAAAGCGTGACGCGCGGCGCCGCGCGGGCCAGACTTGCGCGAATATGCAGCCAAGAAGACGGAGATCAAAAGCCGCATGATCCCGCCTCCCCTTGCCTCAGCGCGTCAGGCTCAGTTTCCGCCGTTCGCCGGAAAGATGGGCGTGACTTCGGGCGTCGCCGTCGTGAACTCGGCTTTCCACGCCTCTGCCGAGACCGGCTCGAAGCGCGGCTTGGCCTCGGGTTCAAACCGGATCGGCTGACCGGCAAAAACACCAAGTAGCTCGTCGTCACGCACGGTGACCTGACCGTTGACGATCACGGCCTTGTAGCCCGTCGACGGGACAGTGGCATTTCGATAGGTCGAATTGTCGGTGACAAGTTCGGGGTCAAACACCACGATATCTGCAACCATCCCGGTCTGTATACGGCCACGCTCCTGCATCGCCTTCAGACCCGTATCGCCCAGATGTTTGGCCGCGTTGTAGCTGAGGATCGACAACAGCTGCATCATCGGGATGTTGTTTTCCCGTCCCAACCGCAATGAAATACTACGCGTGCCAGAGGTGCGGGGATGGGAGGCGCCCAGCTGGTCAAACGGGAAATCCCACGGGCCAAAAATCGGCTCGGCGGTAACCGAGTCGCTGGCCACGGTCACGCCCTTGAGCGTCAGCCATGGCACCAGGTCTTCCTCCGGCATCTTGTAGAGAATGATCAGCTTGGTCGGATCGGATTTCATGTCAGCGTTGTATCTGTCCAGGTCATAGAAATCACCGGTGATCGGATCTTGCAGGGTATCCTCATAGCTGTTGCCCAGTCTCTCGACCCAGTTGTCCGGTGCCAAAAAGCCCGCATTCAAAAAGGTCGTGCCGCCAGTATAGGGATAGACTTCGCCCCAAACATTGTGCCCCGCATCCCGAAGGCGGGACAGCAGTTCGGTCGTCAACTGCCAACCGGGGTTGTTGAAGTGCAGAGCGATGGCCGGCGCACCCAGGGCCACCGCATTGAGGAGGAGTTCCTGCTGGCCGAGGTTCTCCATGACGTCGTTGTCAGGGGTGAAGCGGGTGTGTGCGCCGGTCAAACGGCCATAGCGCGCCCCGACTTTCTGCACCTCGAACATCTCGCGCGTCGTCACGCCATCGCGCATGTACCCCAAGGTGCTGGCGACGCCGAGCGCGCCATCCTGAAGGCCCTTGTCGATGATCTCGAGAATCTCGTTGCCCTGCTCGAGGGTTGCGCGATTGAGGCTCCAGCCATTTTTCTTTCGGGACTCCATGACGGCCATGGGGCCTCTCATGTAGATCTCATCGCTCAACTTGCCGTCGATCACCATAGCGCGGGCAGATTCGTGGCTGGACCCGCAGCCATAGTTGGCCTGGGTGACACCGGCGCGGGCCTCGTACCATTTTGCAATGAACGTCCCTGGACAGCCGAGTTCGATATCCATGGCGCTGGTCAGCCCGTCGCGCAGCCCGAGGGCGTAGCCGAGCGGTGCCTGCCAGTGGAAGTGCGTATCGATGAAGCCCGGCCCCACGATATGGCCGGTCGCATCCACCGTCTCGGCACCCGTGATTGCATCTTTGGTGATCGCAACAATGCGGCCGTCCTTGATGCCGACATTGGCGACATCGTCATACAGCGTTTCCGGGTCCATGACGCGGCCGTTGTTGATCACAAGATCATAGTCTTGCGCGAAGCTTCCCGACGGGGTCAACGCACACAAAACGAGGCTCGTTGCCAATACGCGCGTCCATTTCATACTCATTTCTCTTCTCCTCATGCCTGCAAGTGTCGTGAAGTAACTTTTGTCAATTTCCTTCACCGGGTATGACTCACTGGTTCGGGTCAAATTCCCTGGGTTCGATAGTAATCTGGTCCAGCCGACCCTTCTCCTGCACCGGGAAACGAATAGGCTTGCCCGGAAAGACCTCTTGAACCACGGAATCTTTCACCACCACGACACCGTTCACCAACACGTAGGGAATGCCGGTAGAGGGCAATGCACCCATGCCTGGCTCGTAAGTGCTGTTGTCAGTGACCGTGTCCGGGTTGAAGACGACGATGTCTGCATCGGCACCCACCTGCACCCGACCCTTGGTCCTGAACTGGCTAATGCCGCCCAGCTCATCAAAGTACTTGGCGTGCAGGTAGCTCATCTTGGAAATGGCTTCCATCAAAGTCATGTTCTTATCTTCACGCACCATGCGCAGCACCTTGGCGCGGGTACCTGCACTACGCGGGTGAACCGACTTGCCTTCGTAAGGGGCATCCCAAGGGTAGTAGTCGCCATTTTCGTCGACGATGGCCATACCGTCTGAGACGACGACAACTCCAGGCATAGCCATCCATTTGGCGATGTCCTCAGGGGAGTTGTTGAAAATCAGAATCGTTCTGCCCGGATCATTCTTGCGAACGTCCTCATACATCTCCCTATCCCAACGCGTGCCGTCAAGGTTGGAGACGTCCGAATAGGTTATATTCATCTGGGCCATGCTCGACTCTGTGAGAATATCTGTCGAAGCAACGGTACCGCCCGCTGCATAGGGGTAAACCTCACCCCATACTTTGGCCCCTCGCTTTTCTCTTGCGTCGTTGATGAGCGGGATCGTGTACTCCCAATCCATGTTGCTGTTCAGGTGTGAAGCCAGGAAAGGTGCATCCAAAACCATGGCATTGGCCAGCATTTCCTGAACACCCAATAATCCTCCGGTGGGAGGTCTGACACCCGCAAAGCGGACATGCGCATTCGAAACACGACCGTATTTTGATGCCAACTCCTGGTATTTATACAATTCGTATTGAGTAACGCCCGTGGTCATATAGCCGACTGGAACGCCCACGCCCAAGGCGCCTTGGCGAAGGCCTTCATCGACGATACTCATGATCTCAGTCATCTGCTCTTTATTGGGCAAGGTGGCAGTCCAGCCTGGCTTGCGTCCTTCTTCCGCAGCCTTTGCGGCGGCGCGACCCACCATAGGGAACAGGCCGCCCATGTCATTGGCACCAGCCACTACTTCAGGACCGTCCAGCACCAATCCACGGGCAAGAGTTGCGAGCACGACCATACCGTAGTTGGCCTGGGTTTTACCCTCGGCCTCTGCATACCATTTCGCGATATCGCCGGCGCCTGCTTCGAAATCCATCTGGGTGGTCAGGCCATCCCGCAAATTTACCTTGCGACTGAACGGATCGGTTGCGTGCTGGTGCCCCTCGATAAAGCCCGGGGCCACAACGTGACCACTGGCGTCGATGGTCTCTTTGCCCTCGATCACGTCCTCGGTGATCGCAGCAATCTTCCCATCCTTTATCCCGACGTTGCGCACGCCATCAAAGTTGGTCTCGGGGTCCATGACCCGGCCGTTGTTGATCACAAGATCATAGTCTTGCGCCAAGGTCGGCACAGCCCACATGACACCCATCAAGAGGATCCCGGCCAGTAGATGTCTTTGCTTCTTCATTGGTAGATCCTTTCAGATTTTGGCTTCTATTGATCGCTTTGGCATTCGGTGGAGGACGATCTTGGATGCGTCATCGCAGATTTCGTCTTGCTGCGCGAAGGCAGCGCCGCCCGGTTTCGCCAACAATTTTCAAGCTACGGGGTGAAGGTCCGACCATTCCGGCCTCACCCTTCCGGGAAATCGACGGTTTCGGCATCCAAGGTCCAGCCACTCAGCATGCGCGAGTCCCCGTCGAGGACGAATATGGTCTCATCGCTTGGCTCGACGCGCAGCAGCCCCGACACCCGAACGGGTAGATACAAGGACTCGACCTGTTGATCCGCGCGTAGTCTGACCCTGACGAGTTGATTTGGCGGTGGCGGCGGAAGGTGACTACACATTCCGACCTGAGGAACCAGATAGCCAAAGCCGCTGCCGTCCGCCGCTTTCGGCCCGGGAATGATGTAGCCAGAGATCGAAACCTCAACCCCATCGAAAATCGGGTTTTGCGCCATGCGGGCATTCTGCCGCTTCTTGGCGACGTCCCAGCGTTGCTCCAGCAACACATCTACATCGTGACCATTCGCCTCGAGCTTGTCCTGCGCAGCAGCGCGGCGAGCCTCCAGACGCGTCCGTGTCTCCTCATCAAGATCAGTGCCGGCGAGCTTCTCGTCCGACTGAACCAGTACTTTCAATTCGCTCAGCATGTCGACCCCCATGGCTGCGTAGGGGTCTTCAAAGGCAACGGCGAGCGGATCCGCCAAGTCGGAAAACTCGATGGCTTCCGGTTCTGCCGTCGCTTGAGTGGCGGCCAATATGGCCGCCACAAAGACAGAGGTCAGAAACCGCATGTTCTCGCCTCCTTGCTCAGGTTTCTCACCATCAGTTTTCGACTTTCTGGGGAAAGGCACCCGTGAAGTCAGATGGCAAAGGCATACCGGTCGAGAATTCGGCATTCCACGCCTCTTCCGAGATCGGCTCGAAGCGCGGCTTGTCTTCGGGGTCAAACCGGATCGGCTGACCAGCGAAGACAGGAAGCAGCACATCGTCACGCACAGTGACCTGACCGTTGACGATCACGGCTTTCATGCCCGTCGAAGGGATATTGCCCTTTTCATAGGTTGAATTGTCCGTGAAGAGTTCGGGGTCAAAGACCACGATATCGGCAACCATGCCAGTCTGGATGCGGCCGCGTTCTTGCATGGATTTCAGGCCGATATCGCCCAGATGCTTGGCAGCGTTGTAGCTGAGGATCGACATCAGCTGCATCATCGGGATGTTGTTTTCCCGACCGAGCCTGATCGTAGCGCCTCGGGCACCAGCCGTGCGCGGATGCGTGCCACCCAACTGCTCCAGCGGGTAATCCCACGGGGCGTCGTACGGCGTGGCACCAACCGCATCGCTGGCCATGGTCACGCCCTTCAGTGTCAGCCACTTCGCCTGGTTTTCTTCGGGCTGCTTGAAGATGACGATCGGCCTGGTCGGTTCGGATGCGACGGTGGCCTTGTAGGTCTCCAAAGTATAGTACTCACCCGTGACCGGATCGAGCATGGTATCTTCATAGCGTTTGCCAAAATAGTCGATCCAGCTCTCAGGCTCCAGGAACTCGGCATTGATCGTGGTGGAACCTGCAGCGTAGGGATAGACTTCACCCCAGATGTTGTGGCCCTGTTCCTGAAGCTTGATAATCATCTCGTGTGCAAGCTGCCAGCCGTCGTTGTTGAAGTGCAGCACGATCGCCGGGGCGCCAAGCGCCAGGGCGTTGGCAACGAGTTCCTGCGCGCCGTTATTCTCGGCCGTGTCGGTGCCGAGCGTATAGCGTGTATGGGCGCCGGTCGGGCGGCCATAGCGTGCCGCGACTTTCTGCACCTCGAACATCTCGCGTGAAGAGACGCCCTCTCTCATGTAGCCCACGGTGCTGCCGATGCCGGGGGCGCCAGCCTGCAGGCCCTTGTCAATCTCTTCGAGAATCGCGTTGCCCTGTTCCAGGGTCGGGCGCGTCACGCTCCAGCCTGTTTTCGTCCGGGTTGTCAAAGCGGCAATGGGGCCGTCTTTCAGGTAATCGCCGTCTGACCCGTCGATCACCATCGCGCGGGCAAATTCGTGGCTGACCGCGCAGCCATAGTTGGCCCCGGTCACGCCGGCACGATCTTCGTACCATTGCGCCATATAGGATCCCGCACAGCCCATCTCGAAATCCATGCTGGTGGTCAACCCGTCGCGCAACCCGAGGGAATAGCCGACCGGCATCTGAAAGTGGAAATGCGTGTCGATGAAACCCGGCGCCACGATGTGGCCGGTGGCATCCACGGTCTCCGCACCCAACAGCGGATCCTTGCTGATGGCGACGATCCGGCCGTCCGTGATGCCGACATTGGCGATATCGTCGTACAGCGTTTCCGGGTCGATGACCCTGCCGTTGCTGATGACAAGGTCGTAGTCCTGCGCGACCGCTGTCGAGGCTACCATCAGGCCCCCAAGTAGTATTGCGGTCTTGATGTGTTCTTTTTTCATGCCTTCATCTCTCCTGTGGCAGTGCAGATCGCCTTGTATCTGCGTTCTTTAACATGCGTCGGACACACGTCATCTCACCGGCAGTGTCAGCAGCGGCTTCCCGCCCGGTGCCTCGCCGACGACCGAGGCGAAGATCGCGTTGAGCAGGGCGAAGCTGATGCGGGTGTCGAGGTCGTCGGCGCGGATGTAGAACCAGCGTCCGCCGCGCTCGACCGCGAGCCATGCGCCGGGCGTCCGACGTCTCGACGTGCAGCCATGCGCGCGCCGGCGTGCCGCGGGGGCGCACGATGCCGGCCGTGGCTTCATCGCCGGATCCAGGATTCGACGAAGTTCGACACGACCGGCGTGATGTTGAAGCCGATCATCCACTGCGGCCCGAAGGCGTCGGGCTGCTCGACGTAGTAGTTCAGCTCGACCTCCAGCTTGACAGGCAGGCCGCCGATCTGCGTGGTCTTGCTCACGGTCAAGTTCAGCGGGATCGTCCAGTCGTCGGACCGCCAGTCGTAATTCATGATCGGGGAGCTGCCGTAGGACCAGCCGCCCCCGGGCAGGAACTTCAGGACCGCCTGCAACTGCGACACGTTGTAGTCGCTGTCGCCCCAACCCGCGACGTTCCACTGATGGCTCGGGAACAGCCCGTAGAGGCCCCAGTCCTCGAACTGCGCGACCAGCGCCTCTGGTCCGAGCCGAAGCTGTTTGCCGGCGATGTCGCTGTCGGTGGCGGTCGGCAGCGTGCCGACCATGCCGATGGCCCAGAGAAAGCCGTTGGGCTCGGTGACGCCATAACCGACGTCGAACCCTATGTCGCCGAAGGCAGTGACGCCGTCGAAACCGGTCGACGAAGGAACGGGCTGATCGACCACCAGCGGGAACGCCGGGCGGACGAAGAAGTTGGCCTTACCGCCGCTCTCGGGCTCCGGCATCGAGAATGGAAAGACCGGCTGGAAGAGGAGCGTGTAGTTTTCTTGGCTGTCGGCCCCGGGAAGGTCGCCGGTGTACCAACGGTACTGGTTCTTGAAGGTAAGGCTCGCCAGCGAGTTGTTGGGGTTGGCGAGCTCGCGCGCGATCGCGTCAGTCGACTTCGCAGGCACAGGCTGATCCTGCGCATACACCATGGTTGCCGACAGGGACAACGCAGTGAACAGCCCCATGTGGGCCAAGCGCGCGCGGGCTGGTCTCGTAGTCATGATGAACGCCTCCATACTCAATCGGAAACCAGCCGCCGGATCGGGCGACCTTTCCTCGACGACCCGGATGCTTCCCTCCAAGTCGGCCTTCCTCAATCCCGACACGAATTTCTGCCCACGGCCGTGCCGTCTGCGTGCAGAAAATCCCATGGCAAGTGATCCGGCCGATAGGCTGCCGCGTAATGAGTCGATAATAAAGGGGGCAGTGCTGCCACAGAAGGTTAATCGATGTACACTTTTCCCACTCGGAAGTGGCGCAAACTGGAGGGGACTCCAGTGGGGTCACGTTGGCCGACAGACAGTACGGCTGGCGTAGGGCGCGAATGCGCCAGGCCGATGCAGGTGCCGACGCTTGCGGCGCTCGCGCGGGACGTGCCGGTGCTCGAGCAGGAGATGGTCCAGCTTGGCAGCGGCGATGCTTCTTTCAAGTCCGTCATGGTCTGCGGTCGCGATTGTATCGTCCATGAGTTGCAGTTCGGTCCGAGATACGCCGCGCATCTCGTGGTCGACCCGACATGGTGCATGTTTTTCGCGCCGTGTACGTGGCGCGGCGACTTTATCTTCAATGGGCGGGAAGTCCGCCAAAACGAGTTGATGATCTCCGGTCGGTCGGACGGGTACGCAACGGTCGGGCAGGAGCGCCACACGCTGGCGATAGGCTTGCGCAGGGCGCGGCTGCAGGCGGTATGCGAAGCCCTGTCGGGCTCCGCTCAAGCCAATCCACGCGATCTCGATCACCGGGTGACCCTCGCAAGTCCCATGGGACGTGCGGTTCGGGCCGCCGCACTCGGAATTCTTCGCGGCCCGGCGGAATGCATTCTACCGAATGGCCGGCGCGTATTGCCCGAGGCCGCAGAGGCCGAACTGATCACCGCCATGGCGTTGCTGCTCATGGAGCAAGACGTCTGGGCGACGTTTCGCGACCCCGGGACTGTCGATGCGATGGCGGTGGTGCGACGAGCGAAGCGTATGATCGACGCGAGGCACCCCAAACCGGCGACCCTCGCCGACCTGTGCGCTGCTGGCGGCGTCGGCAAGGCCTGGCTGCACAAGTGCTTCGTCGAGGTTCACGGAACATCGCCGATGGCCTACCTGCGCGCCCAACGGCTCAGCTTCGCGCGGGAACGACTGCTCGACACGGTAGATCCGCCGCGGTCGGTCAAGGACGTTTCGCTCTCGCTCGGCTTCACAAACGGGGGACGGTTCGCCGCAGCTTATGCGGCGATCTATGGCGAACCGCCGGCCGCGACCCTGACGCGCAACCCGGCTGTCCAGGCTTAGCGACTAGCGCCGCTCTGCCGGCGGAGGGGCGATCAGCCAGTCTCCACCCGTCCGTCGCTGGACAGCGGGACCGCGACCGACCGCATGGACGGAATGTGCCCGAACACGATGATGCAGATCGCGAGAACCGGCACGACGATCAGCGCGCCGACGATCCCCCACAGGGCGCCTCCGGCGAAGATGCCGACAAACACCGCGAGTGGACTGATGTTCATCGAGCGGCTCAGCAGGGCCGGCTCTGTCCCCCGTCAGCGCCTGTGGGCCAAATTGACGTGACTGCGTAACGGAGGATTTCTGGCTCACCCTCCTCCGCCTGGCGCAGCACAAACGCCTTTTGCGCCTCCGAAAACCTCGATGCCGTCATCCGTTTTCACTCCTCTCCCGGCCTCCGAAACTAGTAGCGGATTTTCCAGGAAAGAGCGGCCCAGTTTCCAGGGAGCAGAGCAGTCAAACGGGCGGCACAAAGCCTACGGTACCGGGCTGATCATGACGGATGCGGACGGGCGCGCCGTGTTGCATTTTGTCGAGACGTCCGAGTTACTGGGCCAGCCGTTCATCTCTGACCGAGCCAACGCAGGGGCACTGTGAGGGGTGAATGTCAATCGGCGTTCAATCCTGACCCCAGATCGGCGTTCAATCTTGGCTCTGACTCAATCTTGATGCATTTGGATTGCCAGATGTTGCGGTTTCCCTTGGAGGAGCAACATCATGTCGAGACGAGCGGGCATGGGCACGATGGTGCCTGTGGGATTGGTGGTTGATCGTGTTGAGGTCGAGCCAGGCGGATTATTGGTATTCGTCCGGCCACCATCGAAGTCGGCCATCTGTCCCCGGTGCGGTGGGGCGTCGCGATCGATCCATAGCCGCTACGAACGCCTTCTCGCCGATCTCCCGGCGCATGGCCGGCGCGTGCAGCTGCGTGTTCAGGTGCGGCGATTTCGCTGCACCTGGGCCGAATGCACGCAGCGGATCTTCGCCGAGCGGCTCGATCCATCGGTGGTGCGTCCGTTTGGACGCAGGACCGAACGGCTCGAGGGCATCGTCCATCATATCGGTGTTGCGCTCGGCGGACGGCCAGGCCAGAGGACCGCCGTCCGCCTGCTCCTGCCGGTGAGCAAGGACACGCTCCTTCGCGTTGTTCGCGATCGTGCGGCCGGAGTTACCCTGCCGCCCAGGGTGATCGGCATCGACGACTGGGCATGGCGCAAGGGCCATCGCTATGGCACGGTCGTCTGCGATCTCGAGCGGCGGCGGATCATCGATGTGCTTCCCGACCGTGAGATGGCGACAGTGCAGGCCTGGCTGGCGGCGAGGCCCACGATCGAACTCATCGCCCGTGACCGTGGTGGTGGCTACGGCCCGGCGGCGGTACAGGGCCGGCCGGAGGCACGGCAGGTCTCCGACCGCTGGCATCTGATGGAGAACGCCAGCGCGGCGTTCCTCGCAGCGGTGCGTCGCTCGATGCCCGACATCCGCAAGGCGATCGGCAGTCAGCCGATTGATCCCGCGGTCCTGACAGCGGCGGAACGGGCGCAGTATGAAGGCTGGCGGCAGCGCGTCGCGGCCGACGCTGCCGTGTTGCAACTCCATGAGGCGGGTGTGCCGATCAAGGAGGTTGTCCGCCGCACCGGGCGCGCACGAAAGGTCGTGCGCGACATCGTGCGGGGCGGTCGCGCCGAGCCCTTCTGTCCCAGGGCGAGCCTGCTCGAGCCGCATCTCGAATGGCTCGCCGCCGAATGGGAGGGCGGGTGTCGCAACGGCGCCGAACTCTGGCGGCGGCTGCGGACCCGGGGCTTTCCAGGATCGTTGCGCGTGGTGACCGAGTGGGCGACGCGCCGCCGCCGGGACGAAGTAGCCGGTGTTCCGCGCGGATGCCCGAGCGCGCGCTCGCTCGCGCGGATGATGACTCTCGCCCGCGATCGGCTGTCGCGCAGCGAGCTCGAGACGGTGGCCGCCGTCGAGCACGCCGTCCCCGGCCTCGTCGCGGCTCGTGACCTGGTCGATCGTTTCCAGAGCCTGATCCGAAAGCAGGACCCAAAGGTACTCGATCTCTGGCTCGCGGATGCGGCAGCAAGCTCTATCTCCAGCTTCGCCAAGGGCATCGCCGACGACCAATCCGCCATAGCTGCCGCCATCGAAGAACCATGGTCGAATGGCCAGACCGAAGGCCAGATCACCAAGCTCAAGCTGGTCAAACGACAAATGTACGGCCGCGCAAACCTCGATCTCCTTCGCGCGAGGCTGCTCTGCGTCGCATGACCCGGTGCACCAAACCTGCGTCAGAGCCAACATTGCACGCCGATCCACAATCTTCGGAACCTGGAAACGTTCCTACGGGTTCCGCCGCATGCGATGGCGCGGCCTCGCCAAAGCCCGCCTGCAGACCCACCTCACCGCCATCGCCTACAACCTCAAGCGAACACTCAACATCCTGAACCCGGCCTGAACGCCCCGTCCACGGGGCGATGCGCGGCGCTCAACGATGGCGCCGAGATGCCAACTCACTGAAGGGTCTCGGAAAATCACCATCCGCGCAAAGGTCTCATTATACCTTAATTCACTCTTCACTGGACAAAAACGGGCATATTGCTCAGGAACGTACTGAGCCAGAAATCGTAAGGTGCCTAACGAAGATGAAAAATATGCAATTATTGGCCCGTCGTCTTGCACAGGCAGCGGGGCTGCTTTTGCTCACAAGTATGCTTGTTGGCTGTGCTGCTGATCGGAACGTGATTGGCATTGATAACGTGCAAGTCCCTTCAGCGTATGTGGAAGGAGCAACCAGAGAAAAAATCTTTATTGCGTCGACCCGGAAGACGACTGATAAGACGGGGGCTCTCTTCTCCGAACGGCGCGCATCGACAGTTGGGCTTGCCTCAGTAGAAGTTTCGATTCCGCCGACACATGTTATTGGCAAGCTTGAGCGGGCCGTTCAAATGCCACCTGATCCACGCACAGAATTCGCCGTGGTGGATCCAACGGTCTATGCAACCGACCAGGCATTCATATCTGCTGTGAATGCTGAACTCGCGAAACGACCGAAAGGTGAACGAGACCTTCTGGTTTTTGTTCACGGGTATAACAACACAACCAGCGACGCCGTGCTCAGGTTAGCCCAGTTCGTTAATGACAGCGGCTATGAGGGAGTTGTTATGCTTTTTGACTGGGCATCTGCAGGAAAGCTGTCGCGGTATGTCTATGATCTGAACAGTACACTTGTCGCAAGAGGCTTCCTTGCCGAAATAAATTCGATTTTGCTGCGAACTCAGGTTGAAAATTATGACATTTTAGCCCATTCTATGGGGGGGTTTCTGACTATGGAAGCCATTCGTGATGCTGTTAAAGACAACAAACTCAACAAATCCGGAAAATTGCAGAATGTCGTGTTGGCATCACCGGATATCGACATGGATCTGTTCAGAACCCATATGGCAGTTATTGGTGACAATCTTGCGAATTTCTACGTTTTGTTATCGGAAGATGACAGGGCGCTTGCTTTTTCTCGAATTATTGGCGGCGGTGTTCCTCGAGTAGGAGCGGCAAACGCGGTGGAATTGGTTGATCTTGGCGTGACTGCGATTGACCTGACCGAAATAGACGACTCCAGTTCAGGAAGCCATTCAAAATTCGCGGGGTCGCCTGAGGTTGTTCAATTGCTGGGCAATGGCATGAACCAACACAGTCGTTTTGATCATAAGAGTGCGGGTACCAGACTACAAGAGTTGGTCGCCAGCACCGCAATCATCGTGGTCGGAAATTGATGGTACTGCAATTCCCCGTATAATCTTGGTAGGTTGCCAGAAAGAAACGGTGATCTTTTTGGAACCGGTTCTGGTCAAACCTGTTGAGCCGCAAGTGCGTTAGGTTGCAACAACCAACAGGTATAGAGTACCACAGCGCCAAGCACTCCGACCGTTGGAGAGCCCCCACTGGGTGGTCCACGGAAATTGTTAGTGCATGACGGGCCTCTGGTCCATCGGGACGATGGTTTCCGGCGCCGGTGGGCGATAGCCAAGGGCGCTGTGCGGTGTCTGACGTCAGCGCCTGCCGGAGAGATTTAGGGGTTTGAGCAACGGAGGATTTCTGGTTCATCGAAGCCAATATGGAGCGAAGATGAGACAGAAATCCGGAACATCGAAGGATGCCGCCGACAAGCTGGTCAGGGGCATCAAGCGGAAGACCCGCAAGCATTACTCGGCCGAGGAGAAGATCCGCATCGTGCTAGCGGGTCTGCGTGGCGAGGAGAGCATCGCCGCCCTGTGCCGCCGCGAGGGCATCGCCGAGAGCCTGTACTATTCCTGGTCGAAGGAGTTCCTGGAAGCTGGCAAGGGCCGGCTTGCGGGTGACACGGCGCGTCAGGCGACATCGCCCGAGGTCAAGGAACTGCGATCTGAGGCGGCGGCTTTGAAGGAAGTTGTCGCGGAGCTGACCCTGGAGAACCGCCTGCTCAAAAAAAGCATGATCGGGGATGGGGAGGCCGGAGAATGAGATATCCCGCCTCCGAGAAGCTCGAGATCATCCGCACGGTCGAAGCCTCGCACCTGCCGGTGAAGCGGACGCTCGCCCGGCTCGGTATCCCGAGCGGCACCTATTACGATTGGTATGCCCGCTGGGTCGAAGGCGGGATCGACGCGCTGACCGACCGCTCGCCGCGTCCCGGATCAGTCTGGAACCGCATCCCGGATGATGTCCGCGAAGCCTTCGTCGAGTTCGCGCTCGACCATGAGGACCTGACGCCTCGGGAGCTGGCGATCAGATACACCGACGAGAAGCGGTACTTTGTGTCGGAATCCTCAGCTTACCGCATCCTCAAGGCCGAAGACCTGATCGCGGCTCCGGCCCATGTGGTGATCCGCGCGGCGGATGAATTCAGGGACAAGACCACCCGCCCCAACGAGCTCTGGCAGACCGACTTCACCTACCTCAAGGTCATCGGCTGGGGCTGGTTCTATCTCAGCACCATCCTCGACGACTACAGCCGCGTTCGGCGTGGCCTCGAACCGGTGGCGGCTCACGCCTCACCGTCGCCTGGAAGCTTTGCACGAGCATGAAGGCCGGCGACGTCACAGACACGCTGGAGCTGGCGCTCGAAGCCTCCGGCTGCGCCCATGCGATGGTCGTTCAACGGCCGAGGCTGCTCAGCGACAACGGCTCGTCCTACGTTGCTGCCGACCTGGCCGACTACCTCGAGGACAAAGGCATGGATCATGTCAGGGGCGCCCCGCACCACCCACAGACCCAGGGCAAGATCGAACGCTGGCACCAGACCATGAAGAACCGCGTCCTGCTCGAGAACTACTTCCTGCCCGGCGACCTGGAACGGCAGATCGACGCCTTCGTAGACCACTACAACAGCCGCCGATACCACGAGAGCCTCGGCACCTGACCCCCGCCGACGTCTACCACGGCCGTGGAGCTCAAATCCTGAAGATGAGAGAGGAGATCAAGCAGCAGACAATCCGCAGACGCCGCTTGCAGCACCAATCCGCTGCCGCCTAACACAATGGACCCTCACGTCACGGGGTCCCGTTTGGACGCCGATCACCCCGCTCAGGGGGGCCTTATTCCACGCCAATCCACACTCTGACGACGGACACCGCGCGCGCTCCTCCGGGCGCCGGAGACGCCGACCCGTGCGACCTTCGATCACCTCGAGCCGACCGGCGAACCCTTCGCTCGAGCCGTCCAAATAGCCGTCCATCTTGACGTCCCATGATCAACAGACACAGCGACATCACTCGCACAGCAGAACCGCTTCACAGAAGGAGGGGACCGGCGAAGCGCTTACCGATGGTCTTGAGCCAGCCGAAGATCTCCTCGATCCGCTTGTCTGCCCTTTGGCTCAGAGCATAGTCGAGGGCGCTGTGCTGGCGGATCGCGTTGTGGTGACGGGCGCCCCAGCAAGACCCGACCTTGACATTGGCGCAGCCAATGGAAGCCTCGAACGCACTTTATTGCGTGGCCGGCACACTGAGGCCCGCAAAGTCCAGAACGCGCTGCTCGAGATAGGGATAGAACGGGTTCCACCGCAGCCTCAGCATGTCGCCCGGAGAGACAACGACCCCACCTTTTTCGCCGCGTAGCGACAGATTGCCGAGCTGGATCCCAGGACTGTCCGCCGCCCGGCCGTCACCATAGAGGGGATCCCACACCGGGAACGGCAATGCCACATGAGACAGCGAGTAGACACCATTGGGCCAGTCAAGCCCAATCGGAGTTTGCTGTGGCTCCAGATCTGCGGGGGCGCGACTGCGCATTGTGACCTTGGTCCTAGAGGGGTCCGTGTTGGTCACGAGCGAGAGCGTGAAGCCAAGGCCACCCTCGACCAGCAGCTTTTCGACGTCGCCGCCCGGATCGCTACTCAACAGATTGATGGCGGCGCTACTGCGGTTCACGTCGAATAAGACCAGCTCATAGGGACCAGGAGTGAGCATCCGGAACAAGCTTTCGATCACGGCCCGTGACGATACGGTCGCGTCGATTATCGACTGGAATGCGAGGATCGGCGGCATCCCGGACAACAGCCCGTTGGCTTTGAGCCGGGAGATGTCGGCCTTGATCTCCTCGGTTACGAGATAGGATTGTCGTGCTGCGTTAATTGCGAAAGAGCCATATTTGAACGGGTCATATTCGAGTGTGATCGAGTTCCAGGCCAGCGCTCGCAGGCCCAGCAGGTGGCCCATCCCGGCCTGAACGGCTGCGAGCCCGGCCAACGGCGTCAGGCCAATCGCGGGAGAGATCAGGATAAGGCCATCGATTGGCTCAGCCTCGCCCTGGAGGGCCTCAAGGGCATGATGAACCGACAGCGCGCCGCCGATGGAATAGCCGACGAGGTAGACTGGCGCCGAAGGCCCCGCCATCCGCTTCGCCTCGGCAACTGCGAGCTTGACCGCCTCGGCCATGTCGCGCCAGGTCACGTCCAGGAGGCCGGCGGGGATGGTGCCATGGCCGGGCAGCCTGAGACCTATAACCGCCGCCCCCGCCCCATGCAGTGTCTCTGCAAGGTTCCGGAGGCTGTATGGTGAGTTGGACATGCCATGGATCAGCAGGAAAACGGCTCGAGGCTCGGCCTTGTCGAGGATGTAACTGCGGTTCCAGTTCCGAGGCCAAATTCCGGGATCAGACAGGCTGCCCCCAGTGAAACGGCTGATCGGGCTTCGCTCGCCCGGAGCAAGGGCATCGACGACGCGGCTATCCAGTTGGCGGAACAACCGATCCTCCAGCGCCAGATAGTCGCCGAAGATCGACAGATGTGCTTCTTCCGTGAACTCGCCATCGAGCACCGGCTCGTGCCAGAGCTTCAGATTCGAGGTGTGCTCGAGATAAACGACGGCGCCGACGATTGCGATGATCAGCGTGGTCGCAATGCCGAGCAGTGCCAGTTTCACGAACCGCACGGAGAGGCGTATGGTCAGTTGCCCTATCATCTCTGCTCAACTTCGCTGTTGGTGCCGCGGCTTTGGCATTTAAGCTATTGAACCGCCCTCGGCACCGCCAGCCCTTGGCGACGCACTCGTTAAGACCTCTGAGCCGTTTCGATCATACCTTCGATCGAGCGCGGACCGCGCCTGCCCGCTTCGATCCAGCACCGAACCCTGCCATCCTTGTAGTATTGCTCCGCCTGATCTCTCTTGATTCTGATCAATGTGCGAATCGCGGTACTCGGCAACCTCGACGATATCGCGTATCCATTTGGAGCATCCGTCGAAAGGAATGTACTCATGAGACTGAAAGCATCGCTCGCTGTTCTTCTCCTCGCCACCACGAGCGCCGGTGCGGGAGGAGTGACGACGGAAACTTTTGAGGCGCGGACCGTAGGCGACCTCGTGGCTCTTTGTTCAGAGCCCGAAGAGTCCGACGTCGGCAAATATGCAGTCGGCTTTTGCTACGGATGGCTCCGCGGGATCGACCAGTTCTACGATGCGCTCTTGGCGGACGAGCGTTTCGACGTGAAACCGGTCTCCTGCCCGGGGCGTGAGGTGAGCCCCGGTGAAACGCGGCAGCTATTCGTCGACTGGGCGAAAGCAGCCGATGGCGCAATGGAAATGGTGGCCCTTCCGGGTCTCGTCCGCGCCGCCCAGGAAATCTTCCCGTGCTCGTGAACCCGACCGGGACCACATCGGACAGGAGATGAATCGATGAGACGAACGATAGTCGTCCTGCTGGCTGGCCTCCTCATGGCTGGATGCGCAGGTACGGACCAGAAAACAACGGAGCGCACCGTAAGTGGTGCCGGCATTGGCGCTCTTTCCGGGCTTGCCATCGGCGCGATGACCGGAAGTGCGGGCAAAGGTGCGGCCGTTGGCGCCATCGCCGGCGCGACGGGTGGTTTGATCTACGATCAGATCAGTAAGGACCAGGGCAGAAACTGATCGAGTTCTGATCATCCTGGGCATTGTTCTGCAGGCCGGGCTGTTCAGCGGCGCGGGGGAGCCCGCGCCGTCCCGATCGTAGAGTGTCGATCGCGCTCCGGCCAATGTTCAGAGTAAGCGATGGGGTGGACGCCCCCCGGCGGCATCGATGTGCCAAGGTAGCGGGTGTTGAAGCACCGCTACGAAGGAGAGCGTCCATAGGAGAGGTTAGCATCATCGGCCTGGATTTGGCCAAGAACGTGTTTCAGGCACACGGCGCAGGGGCAGACGGATCGGTGGTCTGTCCGTCGTCAGAGTTTTCCGGAGAGGGGTGGTGCTTTCGTAACGGAGGCTCTGGCCCGATTTCTGTTTCAGTTTAGGCGGCAGCGGATTGGTGCTGCAAGCGGCGTCTGCGGATTGTCTGTTCCTTGATCTCCTCTCTCATCTTCAGGATTTGAGCTCCACGGCCGTGGTAGACGTCGGCGGGGGTCAGGTGCCGAGGCTCTCGTGGTATCGGCGGCTGTTGTAGTGGTCTACGAAGGCGTCGATCTGCCGTTCCAGGTCGCCGGGCAGGAAGTAGTTCTCGAGCAGGACGCGGTTCTTCATGGTCTGGTGCCAGCGTTCGATCTTGCCCTGGGTCTGTGGGTGGTGCGGTGCGCCCCTGACATGATCCATGCCTTTGTCCTCGAGGTAGTCGGCCAGGTCGGCAGCAACGTAGGACGAGCCGTTGTCGCTGAGCAGCCTCGGCCGTTGAACGACCATCGCATGGGCGCAGCCGGAGGCTTCGAGCGCCAGCTCCAGCGTGTCTGTGACGTCGCCGGCCTTCATGCTCGTGCAAAGCTTCCAGGCGACGGTGAGGCGTGAGCCGCCACCGGTTCGAGGCCACGCCGAACGCGGCTGTAGTCGTCGAGGATGGTGCTGAGATAGAACCAGCCCCAGCCGATGACCTTGAGGTAGGTGAAGTCGGTCTGCCAGAGCTCGTTGGGGCGGGTGGTCTTGTCCCTGAACTCATCCGCCGCGCGGATCACCACATGGGCCGGAGCCGCGATCAGGTCTTCGGCCTTGAGGATGCGGTAAGCTGAGGATTCCGACACAAAGTACCGCTTCTCGTCGGTGTATCTGATCGCCAGCTCCCGAGGCGTCAGGTCCTCATGGTCGAGCGCGAACTCGACGAAGGCTTCGCGGACATCATCCGGGATGCGGTTCCAGACTGATCCGGGACGCGGCGAGCGGTCGGTCAGCGCGTCGATCCCGCCTTCGACCCAGCGGGCATACCAATCGTAATAGGTGCCGCTCGGGATACCGAGCCGGGCGAGCGTCCGCTTCACCGGCAGGTGCGAGGCTTCGACCGTGCGGATGATCTCGAGCTTCTCGGAGGCGGGATATCTCATTCTCCGGCCTCCCCATCCCCGATCATGCTTTTTTTGAGCAGGCGGTTCTCCAGGGTCAAGCACCTCCAGCGGGTCGCCATGCGCGCTCGGCGCCTCGAGATGCTCCGAAAGGCCGAAAAGGCTCCGCTGCTCCATGGTCCCCCTCCATGTCCCGTTCGGATGAGTGAATCACAGGTCGGCGAAAGCGGCCAGGTTTTTGCGGGTGTCCAGCTATTTGATATGGGATAAGGCGATAGCATTGATCGTAACGAAAGAATGAGGGTGGTGGGTGGTGTAGGTATAGAGATATTGAACGATTATCTTTTCTTTTGAAAAAGAATGATCATGGTTCCTGGTATAACGACCACCAAGAGAGAGAACAGGAAGGCCGCCACTCGAATATGCCATTCTTCAGCGCTCGAAGCTTTCATTCCAGTAAAAATCTCTAGAAAAGCCGCACTGAATTCCAAAACTCCAAAAACGAATCCGCATATGATTGAGATAATTGAGAGGACCGCGGTCAATCCGCCAAAGCAATACCCTTTCGTCATCTTCGCCACGGCCATAAATATGCCCGCTCCAGCGGCTGTACCAAATAGCGTCCACATGGAAGACTCGGCTCGCCTCCATAGATATCCATTGACTGTTGATCCGGGCCTGCGGCGGACCAAAGACCCCATATGCTAGGCCGTGTGGACGGATTTGAGCAAGATGAAGGTGGCGGCGAGAGCGACGAATGACCTATTAAACGGGATTTCCCATTTGAGCTCCCTGAGGACAGGTTGGCGCAGGCAGGCATACCGGTCAAGCCAAAGTGCGCCCGTTTGGGCTGCCGGATGGTTGACAACGAGCCCGCGAAGCGCGTCGTCTGCGATCCGGCGCGGCGAGAAGAGTGATTTTGGCGAGTTCTGGACGCACCTTTCCCGTCACCAGCGTTGCGTACCGACGATCTTGCAGTAGTCCCGATCATACAGACACCATTGCGACCGGCGGCCCGCGCAGGCCGTTGATCAGCGCAATGATGCCCGCGAAGACCGACCGGGGCAGCGCAGCCTCGGCGAACTGGAAGAGGGCGTAGCGGGCGTGGCGGACAAGCCGGGCGCCGGTCTTGATCAACCGCTCGCGCAGCGAGGTCAGCGACCATGTCTCGATCCCCTCAGGCGTCGCCAGCGTGCGCAGGAAGTTGGCGAGGTTGTAGGCGAGCGCGTGAAGTGGTGCTGGCAGACTAATTCGAACCAGTCTCAGTTTGCCCGAGAACGTCGAAGTTCAGGCCGCACCGACCTGACGCCACTCGTTGAGAGCGGCGTTCCGGTTGAGCTTGAAGATTTCCCGGTTGGAGAGGCTGCGTTCCTGATTAAAGTGGTTATGGACGGAAGAGTGAACAGCGGCGAATTTCTGCAACGTTCGCATCCGACGAAACCGGAGCATCGCGCGTTCCCGCCTTCGGAACGGTTGGTGGGAATTCTCGGCGCGATTGTTGGCCCAGCGACCCGTTGCCTGTTTGTCGCTGATGCCGAGTTCGCGCAGGGCCGCGCCATAGGAGCGCAGCCTGTCGGTGACGATCACCTGGGCAGGGCCACGCCGCCTCAGGGATTTCCTGAGGAATTTCAATGCCGATTTCTTGTCTCGTGTCTTCGTCACGAAGCTCTCGAGGACCGCGCCTTCATGATCTACGGCTCGCCACAGGTAGTGCCGTTCGCCATTTATCTTCACGAGCACCTCGTCCAGGTGCCACCGCCAATTGCTCGACCGCATGCCCTCGACACGCCGCTTCCGGATCTCTGCCGCGAACAATGCGCCGAACCTGTGCCACCAGAACCGGACCGTCTCGTGGCAGATGTCGATGCCTCGCTCGTGCAGCAGGTCCTCGACGTTTCGGAGCGACAGTGGAAAGCGGATGTACATCATCACCGCCAGGCGGATGATTTCTGGGCTGGTCTTGAAGTAACGGAACGGGCTCGGTTTGATCATCCCGGAACGGTACGATCCACAGAAAGTCGGCTCAAGCCGATTTCCTCTGACACCGCCACAGGCTGCCAGCCGTGGCCGCCTGATCGAGACCGAGCCTTTCCGAAGGCCGGCGCTCATACACCATCCCTTGGGGCACTACCTTCGCTGCGGCACCCGCAATTTGCCGAGGTGCGGACGAAATGGCCGCTCCCCTCTCTTAGAGCCGGATTTAAAAGTTGTTGAGCGATATCATCGGGTTGTGATTCACCGTCTTTGTCGAGAAGATGGAGGATCTAATGCCCTGGGACGATATCGCTCGCAAGCAGCATAGCCGTGATGGCGCCGGGTATCCAAGCGATATGACGGATCGCGAATGGGCGTTGATCGCGCCTCTGCTGCCGCCCGCGAAGCGTGGCGGCCGCCCGAGGACGACAAACCTGCGGGCGGTTGCGGACGCCATCCTCTATATCGCGATCAGCGGCTGCCAATGGCAGATGCTGCCGCGGGACTTCCCTCCGGTCTCGACCGTTCGGAGCTATTTCTATGCCTGGCGCGACAACGGCCTATGGCAGACGATCAACCACCTGCTGGTTGCCAGCACGCGCGAGCTGGAAGGCCGGGAGGCGAGCCCGACGGCCGGTGTGATCGACTCGCAGTCGGTGAAAACCACCGAAAGCGGCGGGGTTTGCGGATACGACGCGGGCAAGAAGGTCACGGGGCGCAAGCGCGTTCGACCTTTCTCTCGGACCGGTGGCGTTCAAGGTCTCACCGTCACCGACACGCTCGGCCTGATGCTGTTCGCCGTGATCCATGCCGCCGATATCCAGGACCGCGATGGCGCACCGGAGGTGCTGCGGGCGATCCGTTCCCGCTTCCCCTGGCTGCGCCACGTCTTTGCGGATAGCGGCTACGCGGGCGACAAACTGAGGGCCGCGCTCGACGGCCACGGCGACTGGACCATCGAGGTCATCAGGCGTTCCGACACCGCCAAGGGGTTCGAGGTCTTGCCGCGCCGCTGGGTCGTCGAACGCACCTTCGCCTGGCTCGGTCGCTGCCGCAGACTGGCCAAGGATTGGGAGAAATCCATCGGAAGCTCAACCGCATGGACCTTCATCGCCAGCATCAAGATCATGACCCGCAGGCTCGCAACCTACTGGCAGATCGCATGAACTTTTGAATCAGGCTCTAATACCAGCTTGCATTGATCATGACCCATGGGCCCATTCGCGCATTCCGATGGAGATGATCTTCCAAGGCCGGTCGATGAGCTTGTTCCAGGCTTCGCAGCAGAACGCGACGATGTCGTCATAGGACTGGAAGATCCGGTTTGAGAGCCAGTTGTCGCGGATGTATTGCCAGACGTTCTCGACCGGGTTCAGCTCCGGCGAGCGCGGCGGGAGCGGCATCAGGGTGATATTGTCGGGGATGTCGAGCTTGGTGGACATGTGCCATCCGGCCTGGTCGAGGATGACGACGGCGTGGGCGCCGGTGTCGACGGCGGCGCTGATCTCATTCAGATGCGCCTGCATCGCCGGGGTGTCGGCCCAGGGCATGACCAGCCCGGCGCCCTTGCCCTTCTTCGGGCAGATGGCCCCGAAGATGTAGGCCCATTTGGTGCGCTGGTCGCGGGGCGCCGAGGGCCGGGTGCCGCGCCGTGCCCAGCGCCGGGTGATCAGGTTCTTCTGGCCGACCCGCGCTTCATCCTGGAACCACAGCTCTATCTCGGTGCCGGGTGCGAGCCTCTCGCGGATCGTCGCCAG
>CAVXGT010000027.1:0-96680 GCA_963761475.1 uncultured Alphaproteobacteria bacterium | reverse complement strand
CGGAATGGCCGGGTAATCCACCTCATAGGATTTGTGTGAAGAGAGATCAACGGCGATGATTTGACCTACGGGTTTTTGCAACATGATGTCCACCGGCAGGCAATTTAAGACCGCTCCGTCGATATGCAGGCGTCTGTTGATCACCGCCGGTGGTATTACGCCCGGCAATGCTGCACTGGCACGTAGAAATTTAGCCAATGGACCCGACTCGTGCACACTGAGTTCGCCACTATCGAGGATACTGGATACGCAGAAATAGGGTATTGGCATGTCTTCGATTTGGATATTCTGGTTGGCATTTAACTCACGTTCCATTCTTCGACCACGTATTAACGCGACGATGGGCAGAGTGTAATCGCTGAACGGCTTGACTTTTACAAAGCTATGTCTGGCGATCGTGTAGGCCTTGTCATAATCCCAGTCCGAAGCGATGGGTGCTGCAAAAATCGAGCCGATACTCGCGCCACCAACCCAGTCTATCGTGATACCAAGATCCAGTATTGCCTTGTATACACCAAGGTGGGCAAAGCCCCGTGCACCACCACCTCCCAGTACAAGACCCAACGCATTACCCGAGATGACCCGTGCCACCCGTTGAATATCATCTGGTTTGTCAGCCCGCACATGTAAATGAAAATCGGCCCGTCGTTCTTTCAGCCATTGGGCAGTTCCAGTGATTACCGTTGCGGATGCTGGCTGTAACAACACCAGGGCCTGTCTGCCGGTGGCCACGCCTTTTCCAACACGCAGGCGTTTTTCCCAGCCGGTCAGGGTTGAATCGTCCTGTGCGTTGGCGATGAATACCACCAGGTCAGATTGACGCATGGCAAAACGGGTCCAGGCACTGTCATTACCATCACACTGGTATATCAAAAAACGATTCTGGGTTTCCTGTTGATGAACCCAAAATTGCAAAGCTTCAGATATGCCTTCCCGATCATTGTAGCCCCCTGTTGGCGCTCCTTTATCGAGAACGTTTTCATCCGACAGGGTCAGTGTCTGGCCGAAGGTTCCCAGGCTTTCAGCCAGTTCAAGACAGAAATCTGCAGACCGGTTGTTGGCAGCAAGTGGTATCAGGGCTATGCTGCTGAGCTTTCTGGCCGCTGCCGATGCGGTACCGGTATGGCTTTGCTGCAACAAGCCGGCGACATGTGATGCGAGTTTCATGATCAGTGCGGGGTGACTGACAGATAAGCGCTCAAATGAACTGCGGCTTATTTTAATCAACAGGCTGTCCCGGATAGCCCGGATGCTGGCGCTTCGTTTTTCCCCGCTTAAGAGACCCACCTCACCAACGCTTTCACCAGGAACGACTTCACCGAGGAGCTTGGGGGGGACCAGTTCGGAATTTTCTCTCAAAACATGTAGGCGGCCACGTACCAAACAAGAGAAGGCAACTGCCTTCGCCTTGGTGGAGAACTCAGTCGCCACCGGAAATCTCGCATATTTCGAACTCACGGAGAGAGTCTTCCGGTAATTCCATGCCAAAGTAGCGTTCGGCGAGTCGACGGATTTGTGCATGTGTATCAGGCATTATTTATCAATTCCCGCTCCAGGTTTGATGCTGCTCAGGTCCTCCAGTGTTTCAAAAATCACACCAATGGATTCGATGAAACTGGCGAAACGGTTCTCGTCGTTCTGATCAAAGGGCAGACCATCACGTCTATTCAGCAGCTGTGCAACTGCGAAAACAGCACCGCGCCGGTCCATGATTGGCAGGCTGAGAATGCGCCGGCAGGCGCCCTCAGCGGCCTCCCCCGTGGTTGCGCCCGTGGACACGACAGACTCGCGCGGCGGGGCGTCACACGGGCGGCAATATGGGCTATGATCGCGGCAATTTCCGGCCGATGCGGGTCATCGCGCGGCTGGAGCCGAGATGACCGGATGGGGGAGGGAACCATGCAGCTCTTTTCAGGTCTCCACATGTGGGCCGTGCTGCTAGCCGCTGCGGCGAGCTTCATCTTCGGAGGGGTGTGGTACGGCCTCCTGTCGAAACAGTGGATGGCGGCTGCCAATCTCACCGAGGACATGATCAAGGGCGACGGCGGGCCCTCCCCCAAGCCATTCGTGATCACCTTCATCGCGCAATTCGTGATGGCCTGGATGCTTGCCGGCGTGATGCTGCACCTGGTGCGGTCCGGCGTGACGGCCAGTGTCGGCAACGGGCTGATCACGGGTTTCCTGATCTGGCTCGGATTCATCGCGACGACGCTCGTCGTCAATCATCAGTTCCAGATGCAGAAGCCTACCCTGACCTTGATCGATGCCGGACACTGGCTCGGCGTGATGGCCATCCAGGGTGCGATCGTCGCGCGGCTCGCGGTGGCTTGATGGCGTAGCGGGGGCTGATCTTGCGCCGTCGATGGCCCGACCGTGCAACGGGGATGATGGCGTCCCCGCCGCGCAGGCCGGCGCGACGATCTCGACACAGGCTTGCTTGACGCGCGCGGACGCAGCGCGATATGGCCGCGCTGGCGCCTTGGCTTGCGGAGACCCTTTGGCGGCTTTGGTGAACGCGGAGTTGCGTCCGCCTCAGTCGAGCTCGACAACCGCCTTCACCAGGAAGGTGCGCATGACGCCGTCCTGCTCGCGGATGGATACATATTCACCGGGCACGAACTTGTGCTCGTCGAGCCTGTAGCCCGCCTCGTCATTGGCGACGTCGCCGTGGATGTCGTAATGGAAAGCCCAGGCACCGCCGCGCTTGTGGACGACATGGCCGACCTCGCTCGAGCCGTCCTCGCCAACGCGGCGCACGCGGCAACGGTCGCGAATAACGCGCCAGGCCTCGGCAACGATGTGGCCGTCCTTGTCGAGAGGAACAACCATCTCGTAGCGATGGCGGGAGCTGCCGTGGGGGTGCTGGTGATCGCGGGCCAGCTCCAGGTGCACGTGGCGCAGAAGGCGCTCGGCTTCGGTTTTGTTCATTGCCTGGGCAGTCATCCAATTCGTCCCTTCTGGTGGACCAGCGCGCAAGGAGGTTGGTACCCTTTGCCTCGAGTGCCGCTCGCCGGTTGCCTGATGGTAACATAACGCGGACGGCAACGGCCTAGCCTGACAATACCAACTCATTGCTCAATCGCATTGACTTGAGCTAGCCGAATTGACACGTGTCAACCTTGGCCTGGGCGGAGTTCGCTAGGTCTTGCAACCGTGGGGCGCGCGACCACACGTGTGGCCTTGCGATTTCAAACCCGCAATGAGAGGCCGGATGCCGGTGACAGAGCCTTCACAGAGTGCACAGGCAGACATCGGCGGGCTGGACGGCGAGCCGGTGAAACTCAACCGGACTTCTGGGGCTGGCCTTACTCGTGTGCTACGGCGTCGGCGTCACGGTCGGCGCGGGGATCTACGTGCTGGTGGGGGCGGCCGGCCTGCGGGCCGGCGTGCATGCGCCGCTGGCATTTCTGATCGCAGCTGGCGTCATGGCCTTTACGGCCGCAAGCTTTGCCGAACTGGCAGGGCGCTATCCGGTCAGTGCCGGAGAAGCCGCCTACGTACAGGCCGGACTCGGCACGCGATGGGCAGCGCTCGCCACAGGCATACTGGTGGTGGTGGCGGGCGTGGTATCGGCTGCCGCGATCAGCCGTGGGGCCGCCGGGTATCTCAGCGTGCTGCTGCCGGTGTCGCAGCCGGTGCTGGTGGCAGCGGTGGTGCTGGTGATGGGCGGGGTGGCGATATGGGGCATCCGGGAGGCCGTCGGCATCGCCGCCATCATGACGCTGATCGAGATCGGGGGGCTGCTCACCGTCATCTTTGCGGGGCTCTGGCAGCACCCGGAGATGCTGGCAGACCTTCCACTGGCCGTAT
Source organism: uncultured Alphaproteobacteria bacterium (assembly GCA_963761475.1). Classification (GTDB taxonomy): domain Bacteria; phylum Pseudomonadota; class Alphaproteobacteria; order Rhizobiales; family Hyphomicrobiaceae. The sequence continues at coordinate 92,870 of CAVXGT010000027.1, read as the reverse complement.
CCGACCTCGGCGCTTCCGGGACCTGGCAGGGCATCCTCGGCGCCACCATGATCGCTTTTTTCGCCTTCATCGGCTTCGAGGGCATGGTGAACGTCATCGAGGAGGTGCGCCGGCCCGAGCGTACCATGCCACTCGCCATCGCCATCACACTGGTGGTGAGCACGCTGCTCTATGTGCTGGTCGTGTGGGTGGTGCTGCGGACGCTCTCGGATGCCGACCTTGCGGCCAGCAGCGCGCCCCTGAGCCTCGCCTTCCAGCGCCTCACCGGGGCCTCGCCGGCGATACTCGCCACCATCGGCGTCATCGCCACGGTCAACGGCGTCATCGTGCAGATGGTGATGTCATCGCGGGTGCTCTACGGGCTCTCCAATCAGGGCGTGCTGCCGAAAGTGCTCGGGCGGGTGAACCGGTTCACACATACGCCGATGATCGCCACCATCTGTGTCATCCTCGTGGTGCTGGTGTTGGCGTTGGCGGTGCCGATCGACAGGCTGGCGGACATGACCAGCCGCGTGATGCTGGTGATCTTTTCGGCCGTCAATGTTTCGCTGCTCGCCATCAAGTTGCGCGAGACGGAGCCACCGGCCAGCCTGACCGTTCCGATCGGTGTGCCGATCATCGGCGTGCTCACCTGTCTCGGCCTGCTGTTTATGGATCTACTGTTCGGATGATCTGGGTTGTTGGTGGCGCCTCGGGAAATATCTTCGTCGCGCCTCCCGACTCCCCTGCGGGGAGCCGGCCGGGAGGCGGGGGTTCGTCGCGCCGCCCGCATCCCCTGTGGGGAGCCGGCCGGGAGGCGGGGGTTCGTCGCGCCGCCCAAATCCCCTGCGGGGAGCCGGCCGGGAGGCGGGGGTTCGTCGCGCCGCCCAAATCCCCTGCGGGGAGCCGGCCGGGAGGCGGGGGTTCGTCGCGCCGCCCAAATCCCCTGCGGGGAGCCGGCCGGGAGGCGGGGGTTCGTCGCGCCGCCCAAATCCCCTGCGGGGAGCCGGCCGGGAGGCGGGGGTTCGTCGCGCCGCCCGAATCCCCTGCGGGGAGCCGGCCGGGAGGCGGTGAGGGGAAACCCTAGTGCGAGAGCAGGGTCGGCACGGTCATGTGCTCGAAGATCGAGCGCGTGAAACCGCCGAAGACGCGCTCGTGCAGGCGCGAATGGCCCCAGGCGCCCATCACCAGCATGTCCGTGCCGTCGTCCGTCAGGCCGGACAAAATCACATCGGCGGCGGCAATGTCGCTGCCCACTGCCGTCGCCGTCTCGCACTTGACGCCATGACGGGCCAAGGTGGTGGCGATGTCAGCACCCGGCAAATCACCGGACTTGGCAGGCTCGGCTTGCGGATTTACCCAGACCACGCGGACGCGATCGGCGGCCTTGAGGATCGGAAGGGCGTCGAAGACGGCGCGAGCGACCTCGCGGCGGCCGTTCCAGGCAATGGTGATGCGCTTGCCGATCACCGGGAAACGGCCGGCGTGGGGCACCATCAGGACGGGGCGGCCGGCGTCGAGCACCAGACGGTCGGGCACGTCGAGGAGGCGGTGGTAGTCGAAGGACGCGTCCCGCTGGCCGGCCACGACGATGTCGGCCACACGGGCATGGTCGAGCACGCAGTCGCCGACACTGGCCTCGCCGGGATCGAACAGGTTGAAGTCGACGGCCACGCCCTGCGATTTCGCCTCGGCCTCGACGGCCTCGCGGACATTGGCTGCGTGCTGGCGGAAGGCAACGAGCCCCGCCTCGATTGCACCGACGCCAAAGGCGTTGGCGCCGTAACTCGGCAGATGCGGCAGGACATGCAGCGCGGTGACGTGGGCGCCGCTCCCTCCGCCAAGGGCCTTGGCGGCGCCGATCAGGGATACGGCCCGGCGGGGATCGTTGATATGCACGAGGATCGATTTGTAGCCCATGGCCGTGTCTCCTTGTCTGCTTCGCCTGCCCGGCGCGCCGCTGCTTGGGCGACAATGGGCCGGCTGCAGGGGGCTTGCCCTTGATCCCCCTCAATCGGGACGCTGGCGCCGCCCCCTCCCCCACCCGCGACTTGCGGCCCCCCCGTCGGAGCCCTGGCGGCAGCCCTGCCCCGGGCCAGTGCGGGCGCCCACCTTGCAGGCGCATCTCGTACACCTCAATCTAAGAAGAGGCGATAAGTGCCGCCTATGCAGGCTGAATACGGGTTCAAACCATTCGCGTGCCGCTGGTTGGCGGTCTATATTGGGACGTGACGATTCATGCGGCGATGACACGTCCTGTTGACGGGGATGGGGTATGTTGCGCATGCGCAAGTGTCCGAATGGCCGATGAGGCCGGCGGGACCAAGGATATTGGCGGGGACGGCAAGCGCAGGAGCGGTTGTCCCTAACGAGCTGGGATTATGGATTACCGCGAGGTATTGCAGACTGGAACGATGCTGGACCGCAAGTACCGCGTCGATCGTGTGATCGGCGCCGGCGGGTTCGGTATTACCTACCAGGCCTTCGATATCGGCCTCGCGGCGCCGGTGGCGATCAAGGAATACTATCCCGCCCAGTTCGGCATGCGCGACGCCTCCATGAGCGTGCGTCCGCGCACCGAGAACGACCGCCAGCTGTTCGACCGCTTGCGCGCCAGCTTCCTGCGCGAGGCGCGCACGCTCGCCCAGTTCGACCACCCGTCCATCGTGCGTGTGATCAGCGTGTTCGAGTCGCACGGCACGGCCTACATGGTCATGAAGTACGAGAGCGGCTCGAGCCTCAAGGCATGGCTGCAGGAACTCGGCAGGCAGCCGACCCAGGGCGAGCTCGACCAGCTCGTCTGGCCGCTGCTCGATGCGCTCGAGGCGATGCACCGCGCGGACTTCCTGCATCGCGACATCGCGCCAGACAACATCATCGTCAGGGCCGACGGCAGCCCCGTGCTGCTCGATTTCGGCGCATCGCGGCGCGTCTATTCCGACATGAGCGGCACACTGACGGGCGTGGTCAAACAAGGCTACTCGCCGCAGGAGCAGTATTCGAGCGACGTCCGGGTGCAGGGGCCGTGGACCGACGTCTACGCCATGGGGGCGACGCTCTATCTCGCCGTCACAGGCAAAGTGCCGACGGAGGCCACCGCCCGGATGCTCGACGACGGCCTGCTGCCGGCAACCGAGTGCGCGCGGCCAGGCTATCGGCATGGCTTCCTTGCCGGCATCGACGCCGCCATGAGCTTGAGGCCCAAGGACAGGCCCCAATCCGTCAGAGAATGGCGGGACCTGCTGTTCTTCGGCACCGACGACAGCGTCGCCGTGGATCCGCCAGGAACCTACGTTGTGGGCATGCCGGGATTGGACCCGGCAGTGCCGATCTCGTCGGCGCGCTCGCAACCCCGGCAGTCGCAGCCGAACAGCACGCCTTCGGTGCCTGCCTCGGGCCGCCTCTCGCAACCGCGCTCGAGCCCAACGTCCTCGTCGCGCCCGTCGACACCCTCCAGCGGCCCGCCGGGCGCAAGGCTCCCGAGTGGAGCCGACGATATCAACGCGCAGACGCGCCCATCGCTGCCGATCGGGTCGCGAGCGGGCGAGCTCGCACGTTCGCCGACCGGCATTCTGGCCATGATTGCAGGCGTGGTGCTGGTCGGCGGCGGCATGCTGTGGGCGATCGACGCAGGGGGGAGCAACCAGACGCCTTCTGGCGGCGGCTCGGGTGGCCTCGGCACCGTCGGACCGCCGATTACGTTGTCGCCTGAGCGGCTTGGGCAATCCGATGCCGAGCGCCGTGCCAAGGAAGAAGCCGACCGGATCGTACGCGTCGAGGCCGAGAGGAAGGCCCGCGAGGAGGCCCAGCGACGCGCCAAGGAAGAGGCCGACAGGATCGCACGCGTCGAGGCCGAGAAAAAGGCCCGCGAAGAAGCCCAACGACGCGCCAAGGAAGAAGCCGACAGGATCGCACGCGTCGAGGCCGAGAAAAAGGCCCGCGAGGAAGCCCAGCGACGCGCCAAGGAAGAAGCCGACAGGATCGCTCGCGTCGAGGCCGAGAAAAAGGCCCGCGAGGAAGCCCAGCGACGCGCCAAGGAAGAAGCCGACAGGATCGCTCGCGTCGAGGCCGAGAAAAAGGCCCGCGAGGAAGCCCAGCGACGCGCCAAGGAAGAGGCCGACAGGATCGCTCGCGTCGAGGCCGAGAAAAAGGCCCGCGAGGAAGCCCAGCGACGCGCCAAGGAAGAGGCCGACCGCCTCGCACGCATCGAGGCCGAGAAGACGGCCCGCGAGGAAGCCCAGCGACGCGCCAAGGAAGAGGCCGACCGCCTCGCACGCATCGAGGCCGAGAAAAAGGCCCGCGAGGAAGCCCAGCGACGCGCCAAGGAAGAGGCCGACCGCCTCGCTCGCGTCGAGGCCGAGAAGACGGCCCGCGAGGAAGCCCAGCGACGCGCCAAAGAGCAAGCCGAACAGCGGGCCAAGGAACTGGCTGAACGCATTGCGCAACTGGCGGCAGAGCGCGAGGCCCGCCAGGCGGCTCAACAGAAGGCCAAAGAGGCGGCCGATCGGGCAGCGGCGCGTGCGGTCGCCGAGCAGACGGCCCGGGAGGAGGCTCAGCGGGCTGCCAAAGCCGAAGCCGAGCGGATCGCCAAAGCGGCTGAGTCGCAGAGGCTCGCTTCGCTGCAGCGTCCGCCCGCCACGCCGCAGACGCCGGCGGTCACGAGCCGGCCGGTGGCCAAGCCGCTGCGAGCTGCGGCTTTCTCCAACGCCACGACCGGCACGGGTCATTTTGCCCAGAGCCTGGGTGTGACGGCCAATATGGTGATTGCCGGCGGCGCCGATGGTCGGCTGGTGGTTTGGGACAACGGGTCAGGTGCGGCCAGGCCGATCGACGCGCCGCATGCCGATGCGATCGCGGCGGTGGCCGTGTCGAAAGATCGCGATTTCTTCGCAACCGGGGCGTGGAACGGCGAGATCCGCATCTGGGAGAGCGCGACGGGCAAGCAGCGCCACAAGCTCGACAGTGTAATCTCGCCCGTGATGGGGCTCGGCTACCGGTCGCCGACGCGCCTGCTGGCCGTGCATGCGAACGGCAGCTGGAGCATCATAGAACCGGGCCAGGGGCAGATGCTGCTGCGGAGCGCGGGGGCCTCAGACCGGCAGGTGACAGCCGGCGACGTGGTGAGCGACGGTCGCACGATCGCGGTGGCGCTCGCTGATGGCGATACGCCGTTTGCCATCGAAGGCTGGCAACCGGCCAACGGCGGCAACACCAGCAAGACCGTGACGCTGAAGGGCCACTCCGACTGGGTCTATGCCGTGGCCGTCTCGCCGGATACCAAGGTCGCCGCCAGCGCCAGCGCCGACGGCACGGTAAGACTGTGGAACTGGGCAGACGGCAGTGAAACCCGAAAGCTTGCCGGCCACGATCGGCACGTACGCGCCATCACCTTTTCCGCCGACAACCGGCTGGTGGCGGGCGGCGGCGATGGGGGACGGATCGTGGTGTGGCGGGTCGGATCGGGTGAAGTTGCACAAACAATCGACGGACCAGACAGCCCGGTGCGGTCATTGGTGTTCAGCGATGATGGCAAGACCTTGACGGGGGCAAGCGAGGACGGCCAACTCAGGGTCTGGCAGGTGGAGGCGCGTCCATAGGATCGCGGACCTGATCAATGCCCCATTTCTGAACGATGATCACTCCAATGTGATGAAATCAGCGAATTTGTTCAACTGATTGATGGCATGGACGTATTTCGATGGCGGGCAAGGCCTGCTATAGTTGCACCTCAACACGATGACGAGGAACATGGACGCGATGGCCCGCCGGCTTTTGACATTGATGACGCTGCTGAGCGTTTGGCTCGCCGGATCGCTGCCGGCCGTGGCCCGCTCGCATGTGGCACTGGTCATCGACAACGAGGCCGAGGCCGGCAGCGCTGCGGCCAAGGGCGACAAGGTTGCCCTGTTCGCCCGCTCGCTGGAGCGGCTGAGCTACGGCGTTACACTGGCCAAGGCCCGTGATGCTGCCGAGTTGCGCCGCCTGATCGCCGCGTTCGGTAAAGAAGCCAAGGCCGCGGAAGTGGCTGTGTTCTACTTCAAGGGTCCAGCTATCAACGCCAACGGCCGCAACCTGCTGCTGGCGCCCGACCAGGCGCGTGGCCGGGAGATGACCGACATGGCCGTGGCGGTGGCGGAGATCGAGGCCCTGCTCACCGCCTCAAAGGCCAACGTGCTGCTGATCGATCCGAATTCGCCGGACCAGGTCGCCGCCACATTGGTCGGGAGCCGCGACGACCGCTCGTTCACGCTCTCCAAATTCAAGGCGCGACCGGGCCTGCTGATCGCGGCGGCGAACTCGGCCAGCTCCGACCTGAGGCTCGGCGATGCCAACGTGTTCTCGAACACGCTAACCAGCGTCGTCAGCCATCAGGACTTCGACTGGAATGTGTTTGCCAGCAAGCTACGCTGGGAAACCTTCCAACGCTCGCGCGGCGCGCAGGTGCCGATGATCCTCAACGGTCTCTCATCGCCCGTGAAGATGGCGGCCCTTGGCGAGACCAAATTGCCCGCAACGCTGCCGGTGCCGGCGATGACCGACACACTGCGCGCGTCTCTCGTCAGCGATGTGCAACGCGAACTCAAGGCGCGCGCCTGCCATAGCGGTGACGTCAATGGGGATGCGGATGCGGCGCGGCGCAGCCTCGAGCAACTGACGCGACAGCGCCAGGATGCGCCGAAGCTTGATATCGCGAGTGCCACGGCGGACGACTATGAGATCTGGCTCGACTGGCTGCGGAGCACGCGTGGGCAACTGTGCTCGCCGGATGCGCCGGTGTCGGTGCCGCCGGCTTCGCGGCCCCAAGTGGCCAAGCCCGAACCCGACGATCCGCCCGCACGCAGCCAGCGTCGTGCGACCCCGCGCGAGGATCCTCCAGCTCGTCGCCGAGTTGCGAGGCCCGATCCGCCAGCCCGGCGCGACCCGCCGGCGCGACGCCAGCGCGACAATGATGGCGGTGGCGGCGGCGGCCGAGGGCCAACCATCCGGGTGCCGTCCTTCTGAGACAACGGCCGGGCACATCGAGCACCCGGCCGACCAGCCCCACACGCCGGCGCCTGTCGCGTCCGTTGCCTGGACGGCCCACGGCGGGCGTCAGGCGGACTTGATCGCGATCTGACGCTGGCTCTTGACGGCATCGGCGCGCTTCGGCGCCACGACGTGCAGGACACCCTTCTCGAACGTCGCCTCGATGGCGTTCTCATCGATGGTTTGCGGCAGCCTGAGCGAGCGCTCGAACCGACCGAAGGAGCGCTCGGCGATGTGGTAGGCGTCCTTCTTCTCCTCGTGCTCGGATTTGCGCTCGCCCTTGATCGTCAGCACGCCATCATTGAGCGTCACCTGGACATCCTTCTCATCGATGCCCGGAAGGTCGGCCTCGATCACGATACGGTTGCCCTCATCGCGCACGTCGAGGGCGGCATCCATCACGCCGCCCGACATGGATGAGCCTCCAGCGCCGTTCCTGGCGAAGAAGGGCCAGCCGCGCTCGAAGCGGTCAAAGACACGCTCGAGATCGTGGCGCATCGCGTCGAACAGCTCGACGCGATGACGGACCGGCTCGGCATCGGTACGGGCGACGTCGGTGGTGGTTTGGGGTTTGTCAGCCATGGTCTTCACTCCGAACTCGAATGGCGGTCCGCATTGCCACGGACCGGCGGTGCGATCGCCTCCCGCTGAACTCGAAGATGGTTTGGTCTGGGTGCAGCGTCGACGGCCGCGGAGCGCGTGGTCCCTTTTGGACCTGCGCGGCTCACTAACGGTAATGATGCCCGATCGGCAGCGCCTCATTCATTGATGGCTGTCAAAACTCAGCGCACCCACCAAAAAGGCCCGCGGGCGCTGCTGGCCGCCACGCCTGAGCTCAGAGGCGACCCTCGTTGACCAGGGCGATCGCGGTCTCGACGCCGCCAATCGCACCGCGCAGCCGACGCTTCTCAGGCGCGGAAAGCTCCGCCATGGCGACCCTTGGCGACAACGACACGCCGTGGCCAGCATCGCGCACCTGCTGATCGAGGACGGCGGCGAGCAGGAGTTCGTGGGCTTCGATCACCGAGTCGAAGTCGTTGGCCGACCCCTTGCCCAGCGCCATCAGGCCGGACAATCTCTGCCGCGTCGAGGACGCCAGCACACGATGGCGCAAGGCCAGCACGCGGGCGGCGGTGAAGATCGGTAGCAGGCCGCCCTTCTTCAGATCGACGCGGCCATCGACCTGCTTGAAGCTGCCAAGCCAATTGAGCGGTGAGCGCCAGCGGCCTGCCAGGCGGGTCAGCATCATGAGGAATGTGGGATTGTTTGCTGCCTGCTCCCAGGCGTGGGTGACAAGGTCCCGGCCGAGCTTCAGGTCGCCGTGGACGGGGCGTGCATCGAAGAAGATATCGACGTTGAGCAGATCGTCGGGCGACTGGCGGGCGAGCCAGGTGGCGATGAGCGCGTGCCAGCCGTCGACCGTGTGGCGCCAGGGCGCGTTGCAGGCCATGACGCCGCCCTTGCACAGCGCAATGCCGGCGGCATCGAGGATATCGTTCATGTGGCGGGCGAAGGCAGCGAACCACTGGTCGGTGGCGGCCTCATCATTGCCAGCATAGACGATGGCGTTGTCCTGGTCGGCGGCGAGCAGACTTTCACCGCGGCCAGCCGAGCCGAGTACCAGCACGGCATAGGGACGGGGCGGCGCTCCCCTGCCCTCTCGCTGCATGTGCGCTTCGGCCATTTCGGCTGCGCGGGCCGTCATGGTGCGGATCTCCGCGCTGATGACGTCGGCCACCTCGTGAGCGGCTGTGCCTTCGCGACGCAGGGCACCGGCCATGCCGGCGGCCTCGCCCCAGGCCGCCGCGAGGTCGCCTGCATCGCTCGCCGTCGCCAGGGCATCGCCGATGACAATCGCCTGCATGGCTCGATCGCGGAGTAGATTGCGGGGTGTGAGAGCACCGACAACTTCGCCTTCCGCACTCCAGACTGCGAGATGGCGAATACCCAGGCGCTGCATCCGGCCGATGGCGCGGTAGACGAATTCGTCCTCCGCAAGGCCCTGCAGGGGGCCGCTTGTGAAGGCCTCGACGGGTTGATCGAGAGCATCAGCGCCGTCGTTGGCGATCGCACGCAGGAGATCGCGCTCGGTGGCAATGCCGATGGCGCCACCGGCTTCGCCGACAAACACCGAGCTGATGGATTTTTCCAGGAGCAGGCGCATGGCGGCCGCAACCGTTTCGGCGCCGTCGATGAAATGCGGCGGCGTGCTCATGACGTCGGCCACGCGGTGGCGATAGGCGTAGGAATCGATGACGAGCGGGGGCCGGTCGGACGCCACGGGCGCGGGCTGGCGGGAGGCTGACAAGTTGCCCTGGGCGCGGGCACGCTCATCGGCCTGACGGGCAACCGCGGCCTTCGCCTCGGCGAGCGTGCGAACGCCCTTGGCGCGCAAAAGCGGCAGCAGGCGGGTCCAGACCTCGGCTGTCGCAAAGGTATCGCCACGCGCGGTATGGCGACCTTCGATGACGACGCCGAGCCAAGCGCAGAGGTCGTCAAGCGAGAGGTCGCCGCGCTCGGGCGCTGCGATCCGCGCCAGCGCCCGCACATCGAGGGACGGCGGCTCGGACCACGGCACGCCCGCCAAGGCATGCTCGCGCTCGAGAGCTGCCAGATCGAAGCCGATGGAGTGGCCGACGACGACGCGGCCTGCCATGACCTCCGCGAGAGGTTGGGCGTTGGCCGGGAACGGTGGCTTGCCTCGGACGTCGGCATCGGCGATGCCGTGGATGGCCGTGCTTTGCGAGGGAATTGGCACGCCCGGATCGATCAGCGCGTCGATCGCCGGCTCAGCCTCGATTGTTCCGCCCTTACCGCGCACGGCGGCAATCTGGATGATCCGGGCGTGGCGCAAGTCGAGGCCGGTGGTCTCGGTGTCGAGGACCAGGACCTCCAGCGCTGCCAGCGGCTGGCGCTCGTCGAGGGCGATCATCATGCCTCCTGCTCTTTGAACACGGGACGGGCTCGGCTGATGGCAGGGTTCCGGTTGCGGGCGGGCCTGGGAATGATCTGCGTCAGGTGATGGGGCGCAACTGCTTGCGCATCAAGTGCTCGTTCATGTGATCGGCGGTGAGGCCTTCGAGGTCACCGGCGAGGCTGAACCCTTCGCGCTCGTAGCGGGCGCGGGCGCGGACGTTGATCTCGGAGACGCAGAGCCAGAGGTTGCGCGCGCCGGCTGACCGCGCCTCGGCCTCGAGCCATGTCAGGACGCAGCCGCCGATACCGCGGGATTGATAGGCCGCGGTTAAGCCGACGAACCAGAGATAGGGGCCATGCAGCCAGGCCGGCCGAACGATGACGACGCCCGCAAGCTCGCCGTCGGAACGGATGGCGTGACGCACGACGCCCTCCTCGCGCCTGGCAAAGAAGGTGGCGAGGTCGGCGGCGCTCAAGCGATAGGAACGCCACGGCTCCATCGAAGCGAAGGCGGAGCCGAGACGGCTGGCCTCGTCCGGTTGCAAGGCGTCGAGCAAAACGGGAGCCGCCTGTCTGTCGGGGCCGATCTCGAAGCGCTCCCGGTAGAAGGGACGGTGGGCCTCAGTTGACGGTTGCACGCGGCGCTCCCTTGGGACGCTGGAAGAGCTTGTCATAGCGATCGGTGTCGCCGGGGCGGTGATCATAGCAGGTGGGCGTGATCTCGGGCGTGCCCGATGCCAGCAACTCGCCGACCGTCACCAACCGGTAGCCCCGCGCCCGGAGTTGCGGCACCAGCTTGGCCAAGGCTACGGCAGTATTGTAGCCGCGCCCGTTGGCATGCATGAGGACGATCGAGCCCGGACGAACGCTGCCCAAGACGTTACGCACGATGGCATCGGGCGACGTGGCTTTGGACGCATCGCCGGAGGAGACGTCCCACTGCACGGCGAGCAGGCCGTTTGCGGCGAGGGCGTCGAGGGCTGCCGGATTGCAGGCCCCGTAGGGAAAACGATAGAGCGACAGTCGTTTGGGGATGCGGCTCATGGCGGCGGGGTCGGCTGCCACGCAGCGGCGGTCGGCGAAGCGGGCACGGGTCTGCTCGTAGGCGCGCTGGGGGCCCACAACCTCGGCTGCGAGCGAGACGGCGTCGAGGCCGCGGACGTTGCGATGGGCCCAGCCGTGGCTTGCCATCTCGAAGCGGGCATCGGCCAGCAACTGCTCGGCCCGCTCGGCGTGGCTCACCAGCCATTTGCCCCCGGCAAAGAAGGTGGCGCGGAGGTCATTGGCGCGGAGGTAGTCGACGATGGCACCATCGTAGCCCGCGACCTCGCCCGGCTGCTCGCAGAAGTCGAAAGTGAGCGCCACCAGCTTCTGGCCCTTGGGTAGGCGAACCCGCCGGATGGCGCCGCGCATGGCGGCTGGCACAGGCGCGAAGGCGGCCAGGCGCACCTGTGGTGCCTGCTGGCTGCTTGCCGAGCCGCCGCGACGGGGTGGCTTTTCCTCGATGCGGCCGGCGAGCGCGGCCGGGCTCCAACATTGCGCCGCAAGATCGCCCGCCCTTGCCGGCAGAGCACCAAGGCACAACACGGCCACCAGTCCGGCGCAGGCTGCGATGCGGCGTCGTCTGGCGCGGGGTGCGGCGTTTTCAATTGAGGTCATGACGGGTCCATAGGACACTTTGCGACGGCAGCATCGGAGCCAGGGAGAAACGCCCGTGAACGTCGAGTGGCACGGAACTATGGCGGAAACCGCGGAGCTTTCCATCAGCTATGTGCGCGCAGGTTCCGGCGCGCCGGTGGTGTTCCTGCATGGTTGGCCGGAGTGGAAGCGGTCGTGGCTTCACAACCTGCCGGTGCTCGCGGACCATTTCGACTGCATCGCGCCGGACCTGCGCGGGTTCGGGAATACGCGGCGGAACGTGGCCCGCAGCCCGGAGGGCACGCCGCCACAGGTGATGGCAAAGGACCTGCGCGACCTCATCGACACGCTCGACCTCGAGCGGGTCGCCATCGTCTCGCACGATGTGGGCTCGTTCGTCGCGCAGCAATTCGCGCTGGCCTGGCCGGAGCGGGTCGACAGGCTGTTCTTCTTCAACTGCGCCTATCCGGGCATCGGCCAGCGCTGGGGCGAGTGGAGCCACTTTCCGGAAACCTGGTACCAGCAGTTCCACCAGAAGGACTTTGCCGCGCGCCTGGTCGGATCGTCGCCGGAGGCCGCCCGCATCTACTTTGAGCATTTCCTCACGCACTGGTGCCACCAGAAGGAGGCCTTCACGCCCTATCTCGACGAGTGGGTGGAAAACTTCCTCGCCAACGACAACATCCAGGGTGGATTCGACTGGTACATCGGCGTCTCGCGCCTGCGCCGGCGAATGATGCAGGAGGGTGCGCTTGGAGTCGCCAAGATCCGAGCCCCGACCTACATGCTTTGGGGGGCGCACGATCCCGTCCTCAAATTCGCTTTCACCGACAAGCTCGACGACTACTTCGAGACCGTGACGCTCGAGAAGGCGGAAGACGCCGGCCACTTCGTGCATTTCGAGGTGCCCAAGCTTGCGAACGAGCGGATGATCAACTTCCTGAGCAATGGCAGGTCCGCATGAGCGGGCGAGCCCAGCCTCCGGCACGACTAGTGCGGCAAGCGCTCACTTTTTTGCTGACACCTTGCTCCGGACCCCGCATTCTGGGGGCCAGGGAGTGATAAAAACAATGGCAGACGAGATCCTTTCGGTCGACGATCTGACCGTGCGCTTTCACTTGAAGCGCGGCACGCTGACGGCGGTCAACGGCGTTTCTTTCCGTATCAATCGCGGGGAGACGTTCGGGCTCGTCGGCGAATCCGGCTCGGGCAAGACAGTGACGGCCAGGGCCATCATGAAGCTGATCCCGACGCCGCCTGGCGAAATTCCGAACGGCAAGGTGGTGTTCGAGGGACAGGACATCCTGAAGCTCGACGCCGAGGGCATACGGGCGCTGCGTGGCAACAAGATCGCCATGGTGTTCCAGGAGCCGATGAGCGCGCTCAACCCGGTCTATACGGTGGGCGACCAGATCACGGACGTGCTGCGCACCAATCTCGGCATGACACGGGCCCAGGCCCGGGAGCGGGCCGGCGACTTGCTGGCGCTCGTTGGCATTCCTTCCGCGCGATCGCGTATCGACAACTACGTGCACGAGTTCTCAGGCGGCATGCGCCAGCGCGTGATGCTGGCGATGGCTCTCAGCTGCGATCCGACCTTCCTGATCGCCGACGAACCGACGACGGCACTCGACGTCACCATCCAGGCGACCATCCTGGAGCTGATCCGGTCGATGATCGAGCGCTTCGGCATGTCGCTGCTATTCATCACGCACAATCTCGGCGTCGTGGCGCATGCGTGCGACAAGATCGGTGTGATGTATGCCTCGCACCTGGTCGAGATGGGCAGCAAGGATGAGATCTTCGCCAATCCGCAGCATCCCTACACGGTAGGCCTGCTGAACTCGATCCCGCGCCTCGATGCCCAGCAGCGCTACCTGACGCCGATCGACGGCACGGTGTGCAACATGCTGGACCCGCCGAAGGGGTGCAAGTTCAACCCGCGCTGCGCCCACGCCATGGATCGTTGCCGCGTGGAAATCCCCGTCCTCAAGGAGATCGCGCCGGGTCATCTCGCCGCCTGCCATCTCCTCGACATGCAATGATGCATATGCCGGCTCTTCAAGGTGGCGCCCCCATGCAACAGCCCCTTCTCACCGTCTCCAAGCTCACCAAATACTTCACGCTCAACAACGACCCGGTATCGCGGCTCGTCGGCAAGACGCGCACGCTGAAGGCGGTCGACGATATCAGCTTCGAGATCGGCCGCGGGGAGACGCTGGGATTGGTCGGTGAATCCGGTTGCGGCAAGTCCACGACCGGTCGCCTCATCACGCGGTTGATCGAGCCCACCTCCGGCGCCGTGTCGCTCGACGGCGAGGATTTGCTGGCGCTGGACCGGCGCAACATGCTTGGAGCCCGCAAAAAGTTGCAGTTGGTGTTCCAGGACCCGTATTCCTCGCTCAACCCTCGCAAGACGATCATGCAGATCCTGGAGCGGCCGCTGGTTGTGCACAAAATCGCGACCGGGTGGGCCGAACGGCGCACACGCGTGCTGGAGCTTCTCAATCTGGTCGGCCTCGGGCGCGAGCACATCGATCGCTATCCCCACGAGTTCTCCGGTGGCCAGCGCCAGCGTATCGCGATCGCACGCGCGCTTGCCGTCGAGCCGGATCTGGTGATCGGCGACGAACCAGTCTCTGCGCTCGACGTGTCGATCCAGGCGCAGATCCTGAACCTCTTTCGGGAACTGCAGGAGAAGCTCGGGCTCACCTATCTTTTCATCGCCCACGACCTCAGCGTCATCCGCCACATCTCAGATCGGGTCGCCGTCATGTACGTCGGCAAAATCGTCGAGACGGGGCCGGTTGCAGAGATCTTTTCCAATCCGCGCCATCCCTACACGCAGGCGCTGATGGCGGCCGTGCCGGTTGCCGACCCGAAGAGCCCGCCGCCGAGACTGATGCTCACTGGAGAAGTGGCGACGCCGATCGATCCGCCGCCAGGGTGCCGGCTGTGCAAGCGCTGCCCACTGGCAACGCCCAATTGCGAGACCGATCCGCCGCCAAGCCGAGATTTCGGCAACGGCCATGTGGTCGCCTGCCACAACATCTGAGGCATGGCCCCGGGTTGCCGCAAAAGGTTTCAATGCGGGACTACGCCTCTGCCCGCCGCTTGCATTCACTGGCGAACACCGGGACAATAAGGCACCCAGGTTGTAGAGACGGCTGCCCAAGGAGGCCCCATTGACTTCACCTAGCGACGAGGAGTTCGGCTTCGCGCCGGACTACGATGCGCCGATCCCCTATATGCACCGTATCCGGACCTACTATCAGACGCTCGGCTACGGTGCGCCTTACCGGTGGGCGCACTATCGGGATGTGCCGTTCACGCCCATGACCAAGCCTTTGGGCGAAGCCACGATCGCGCTGATCACGACGGCAGCGCCCTATCGGCCGGAGGCCGGCGACCAGGGACCGGGCGCGCCCTACAACAGCGCCGCAAAATTCTACACCGTCTATTCCGGCGACAGCGCCGAAGACCACGACCTCAGGGTCAGCCACATTGGCATCGACCGCAAGCACACGACGGCGACGGATTCCAACAGCTGGTTCCCGTTGCCAGCCTTGCGTGAAGCCGCTGCCCGCGGTCTCATCGGCAAGGTCGCACCGCGCTTTCACGGCGCGCCCACTAATCGCAGCCACAAGACGACCCTCGAGGTCGACGCGCAGGAATTGCTCGCCCGGGTCAAGGAGGACCGGGCCGATGGCGTTGTCATCGCGGGTAATTGACCGGTGTGTCACCAGACCGTGAGTCTGGCAGCTCGCACCATCGAAGCAGCCGGCATCCCCACCGTTGTGATGGGCTGCGCCAAAGACATCGTCGAGCACGCTGGCGTGGCACGTTTCCTGTTCTCCGATTTCCCGCTCGGCAATCCGGCCGGGAAGCCGGGCGACAGGGCCTCGCAACAGGCGACACTGGAGCTTGCGCTCAAGCTGCTGGCCAGCGCCGTCAGCCCGCGCACGACCGTGCAGAACCCGATCCGCTGGAACGACGACGGCAAGTGGAAACTCGACTATTCCAATGTCGACCAGCTTTCGCCCGAGGAAATCCAGCGTCGGCGCGAGGAGTTCGACCGCGGCAAGGAAGTCGCAAAGCAGCGCCTCGCCGAGGACCTGAAGAAGCGTGCGGCTGAATAGGCGTTGGCCCCATGTTCGCGATGCCACGAAGGGCGCCCCACTGCGGGCGCCCTTTTTCGTGAGGCGTCGGCTGCGGGCCTGGTCCGCGCCAGCCTTTGAGGCGCAAACATGGCGGCTGCCGGTGTTCGGGTGGCCGACGAAGTTGCCGAAACTTGCCGGATGGCGCTGGGATTGCCGATTGCCGCTCGTCACGGGGCTCGAAGCATTGCCTTTCCCTGAGCAAAATCAGTTTTGCCCCGAAATGGTCATGTCGCCCTGGCTCACTCAGGGTCACGTCACCTCGAACGATAACGCGCAACTGTTGGGATCGGCTCACATGATGGTTTTGAAGCGCGCTGCCCTCGCCCTCACCCTCGGACTAGGCCTGGTGCCGGTCCAAAGCTCGGCGCAACAGCCCGAGGTGCTCCGCAGCGAAGCGGCGTTCTCGCACCAGATCGTCACCCAGGATGGCGCGAAGCTGGCGCGTACGATTGCTAGCTTGCGCGACAGTGAAGCGGGCAAACGGGCGCTCGCTGCCGGTGGCGGCAACTGGCGCGAGACGGGCTTGAAGCACCTCGAGGAGGCACAGGATTTCCGGGCGGCGGTGCGGGCGCTATCACTCGCAGCAGCACAGGACGGGGCCGACCATGCCGCCTGGCTCGGGCTGGCGCAGGCCTTCCTCGGCGTGGCTGCCGATCCGAGCCGGCCCGCCGAACGCTACGAACTTCCGTCGAGCGCATCGGGTGCGGCGTGGCGCGCCTATCAGACCGCGAGCGATGCAGCCGGACGGGCGGGCGCACTCGCCGTGCTGGCAGAAGCGCTGACGCGGCGGTCGATGTGGCAACCGGCCATTGCCGCGATGAAGGCTGCCGTGGCGCTCACTGCGACGCCGGAGCGGGAAGCGCGCCTGGCGCAACTGCGTGCCGAGCACGGCTTCCGGGTGATCGACTATAAGATCGATTCAGATGCAGCGGCGCCGCGGTTGTGCGTGAACTTCTCGGAGCCGCTCGCCAAGGCATCGCCGGAGAGCCTCGCGCGCTTTGCCACGCTCGACGGGCGCGAGCCTGAAAGCCTCACCGGCGAGGGCAACCAGATGTGCGTCGATGGCCTCAAGCACGGCCAGCGCTACGCCATGCAGGTGCGAGCCGGGCTCAATGCTGCAAGCGGAGAGAGCCTGGCGAAGGGCTCGGAGATTGCCGTCTACGTGCGCGACCGGCAGCCCTCGGTGCGACTGCAGGGGCGCGCCTACGTGCTCCCGAGCCGCGGCCAGCAGGGCATTCCCGTCACCACCGTCAACACCGGCTCGCTCAATGTCGAGATCTATCGCGTAGCCGATCGCAGCCTTGGACTTGCGGCCGGCAGTGACGGTTTCCTCAAAGGGCTCGAGAGCTGGGACCTCGACCAGGTGCGGGAGAAGAGCGCGCAACGCGTTTGGACGGGCACGCTCGATGTGGGATCGCGACTGAACGAGGACGTCACCACGGCCATTCCGGTGAGCGAGGCGCTCAAGGATCCGAAGCCCGGCGTCTATATCGTCGCCGCCGAGATCGACGCCAAGTCAGGCGGCAATATGCGCCTCAAGCGTGCGGCGCAGTGGTTCGTCATTTCCGATCTCGGCCTCACCGCATTCACGGGGCCCGGCGGCCTCGACGGTTTCGTGCGTTCGCTGGCGGCCACCACGGCTGTCGGCGGCGTCAAAGTGCGGCTGGTTGCGCGCAACAACGAGGTGCTGGGCTCAGCCACCTCCGACACGGCAGGCCGGGTACATTTCGATGCCGGATTACTCAAGGGCGAAGGCTCGCTCAGCCCGCGACTGCTGATCGCGGAAGGTCAGGGCGACTATGCTCTGCTCGATCTTGCCGGCGCCGCCTTCGATCTTTCCGATCGCGGCGTCAAGGGACGCGCCGCACCGGGTCCGCTCGACGGCTTCCTCTATGCCGAGCGCGGCGTCTATCGTCCCGGCGAGACCGTGCACCTGACAGGCCTCGTGCGCACCAATAAGGGCCTCGCCTCGGATGTGGCGGCGACGCTGATCGTGACCCGACCGGACGGTGTCGAGCATCGCCGCATCGGGCTTGCCGATCAGGGGCTCGGCGGACGCGTCCACGACCTAGCACTTGCCAACGGCGCCATGAGCGGCACGTGGCGGGCGCGGCTCCATGCCGATCCCAAATCGCCGGCGCTGGCCGAGACCGCCTTTCTGGTCGAGGATTTCGTTCCGGAGCGACTGGCCATGACACTCGAGGCGGAAGCCAAGACGCTCAAGACCACGGCTGCCGGCTCAATCGGGCTCAACGGGCGCTATCTCTACGGACCGCCGGCGGCAGAACTCGGCATCGAGGGCGAAGTCATCGTGCGGGCGGCCCAGCATGGGGTGCCTGGATACGCGGGCTATCGCTTCGGCATTGCCGGCGAGACGTTCCCGCAGGTGCGGGCCGCGCTCGAAAACCTAGGCGCCACGGACAAGGATGGACGCGCCAGGATCGCTGTCACACTGCCGACCATCAAGACGACGGCAACGCCGCTGGAGGCCAGCGTGCTGGTGCGGTTGCGCGAGGCTGCCGGGCGGGCCATCGAGCGCCGCCTGGTTTTGCCGGTCGAAACGGGGACAGCACGGATCGGCATCAAGCCGCTCTTCAGTGACGACAAGCTCGGCGAGGGGGACGAGGCGCAGTTCGACGTCGTCGCCATCGACGCGGCCGGCAAGGCGATCGACGGACAGTCGCTCAAATGGGAGATCGTGCGTCTCGACCAGCGCTGGCAGTGGTATGCTCATGACGGCGCCTGGCGCTACGAGGCGATCACGACGACGCGACGCATGAGCACCGGCGAGGTCAAGGTTACGGGCACGAGCCCCGCTCGCATCGCCTTCAAGCCCGAGTGGGGCCGGTATCGGCTCGAGGTAGCGAGTGCGGCAGGCCTGCGCTCAAGCGTCCAGTTTCAGTCAGGCTGGTCGGCCGGCGATGCCATCGACAGCCCCGAAGTGCTCGACGTGGCGCTGGACAAGTCCGCCTACTCGGCTGGCGAAACGGCGCGGGTAAAGATCACCTCGCGCGAAGCGGGTCGCGCCTTGATCGCCGTGCTCGGCGACGGCGTTGCCACCACCCGCGAGGTCGACGTCGGCAAAGGGGGAAGCGAGGTTTCACTGCCCGTCGATGATGCTTGGATGCCCGGCGCCTACGTGGCGGTGACGCTCTACCGGTCGCTCGACGAAGGCGCCAAGCGCATGCCGAGCCGAGCCGTCGGCATTGCCTGGCTGGGCCTCGACGCTGCACCCAAGACGCTCGGGCTCAGACTGGAGCTGCCGGAGAAGGCGTTGCCGGGCAAACCTCTCGCGGTTCCCGTCAAGATCTCAGGGCTCAGCCCCGGCGAGGACGCGCGCGTCACCATCGCTGCCGTAGACGTCGGCATCCTCTCGCTCACCGGCTACAAAGCGCCCGCGCCCGAAGGCTGGTTCTATGCCCAGCGCCGGCTCGGCGTCGAGATGCGCGATCTCTACGGTCGCCTCATCGACGGCATGCGTGCTGAGCGCGGACGCATGCGGTCGGGTGGCGACGGCAACGGCGGCATGAGTGCTGAGGGCAGTCCGCCGGTCGAGAAACCGTTGGCGCTGTTTTCGGGCCTCGTCAAGGTCGGCGCCGACGGCCGCGCCACAACCACCTTCGACATGCCCGACTTCAACGGGCAGGTGCGCGTGATGGCGGTGGCGTGGAGCCGGGACAAAGTTGGCTCGGCAGCACACGAGGTGATCGTGCGCGACCGGGTCGCCTTGACGGCTTCGGCACCGCGTTTCCTCACGCTTGGCGATGAAGCCCGTCTTTCGATCGACGTGCACAACATCGACGGACCGGAGGCCGGCTACCGGGTTGCCATCGAAGCGCTTGCGGCCGGCGGCGCCAGCCAAAGCCTCGGCGGCCAGGAGCTGGCGCTCAAGGTTGGCGAGCGGCGCCAGCACCGGGTGACACTGAAACCATCAGGGCTTGGCCTGACCACCTATGCGGTCCGCGTCAGCGGTCCCGATGGCATCGAGGTTCGCCGGCAATTGGCGCTCTCGGTGACGGCGCCGGCCACCGGCATCCGCCGCTCGACGGTGAGTGCTCTGGCACCGGGGCAAAGCCTGACGGTGTCGAAGGACCTGTTCCACGACTTGATCCCGTCGAGCGCGCGCCTCTCGCTGACGGTCGGGCCGACGGCAGCCTTCGATGTGGCGGGATTGCTCGGGGAGCTCGACCGCTATCCCTACGGCTGTGCCGAGCAGACCACCAGCCGGGCGCTGCCGCTGCTCTATCTGAGCGATCTCGCCCGCGGCCTCGGCATGGCGGAGGCGGCCGAGATCAAGGCCCGCATCGCCAAGGCCATCGACCGGCTCGGCGACATGCAGGACTCGAGCGGGGCGTTCGGCATCTGGGGACCCGGCGACGGCGACCTGTGGCTCACGGCCTACGTCACGGACTTCCTGATGCGGGCCAAGGAGCAGGGTTTTGCGGTCCGCGCCGAGACGCTCTCGCAGGCGCTCGACCGGCTCGCCAACCACCTCGCCTACGCCCAGGACTTCACGCGCGGCGGCGAGGACCGGGCCTACGGGCTCTATGTTCTGGCGCGTAGCGGCAAGGCACCGATCGGGGATCTGCGCTACTACGTGGATGCACGCCTCGACAGGTTCGCGACGCCACTCGCCAAGGCACAACTGGGTGCAGCCCTCGCCATGCTCGGCGACCGGGTCCGGGCCGAACGCGCGTTCAATGCGGCCCTGGGCGATCTCGAAGGCCAGCACAAATCGGGAAGCGAGACTGGAGCCCGTGACGACTACGGCTCGCTGGTACGCGATGGCGCGGGCATCCTGACGTTGGCGGCTGAAACCCGCATGCTTGCCCCCCGCCAGGCCGACCTTGCGCGTGTGCTGGCGGCGGCTTTCGCCAAGCGCACGCACACCTCGACACAGGAGCAGGCGTGGATGCTGCTCGCTGCCCGCGCCATGGCCGAGGAGGCCAAGGCGACACGGCTCACCGTCGGCGGCGTGCCGCTGCAGGGCGAGCTCACGCGCCTGCTGCTACCCTCCGATCTCGCGAAAGGCGATCAGGTGGTCGCCAACACCGGCACTAGCGCGGTCGATGCGGTGGTCTCGGTCTCGGGCGCCTCGTTGACGCCGGAACCCGCTGTTGCCAAGGGCTTTACCATCGAACGCGCCTACTACACGCTCGAGGGCACCAAGGTCGACCTCGCAGCTTCCGGACCCGGCCCGGCAACGGTTCAGCAGAACACACGTCTCGTTGCCGTCGTCACCATCAAGGGTGACAAGCCCGGCGGGCGCATCCTGGTGGTCGACAGGTTGCCGGCCGGCCTCGAGGTCGAGAACCCCCGCCTCATCGACAGTGGCGACGTCAAGTCCCTCGCCTGGCTGCAACGGGGACGGGCGCCACAGCACACCGACTTCCGCGATGACAGGGTCGTTGCCGCGTTCTCGTTCTTCGGCGAGCGCCAGCCTGCCGGCACAAACGCCGACGCCGTCACGGCCAGCATCGCCTACATCGTGCGCGCGGTGACACCCGGGAGCTACGTGCATCCGGCCGCCACCGTCGAGGACATGTACGCGCCGGAGCGTTTCGCACGCACCGACGCGGGCCGGCTCACCGTCGCCGGTCAGAACTGAGGGCTGGGGGTGCGCGACAGGCTGCAAGGCCGCGCAGCGCACCCCACCGGATGCTGCCACGAGCGGCAGTCAATTCGTCGAAGGATCGGCCGATCATGGGGCCCGCGTTGAACCAGTTTTTCTTCGGCTGCAAACGGGGTGGTCATCATTCCGCCGCCGGCCCGTGTGCAAATGCGATGCAAGCTGATCGCGGGGAGGGAGACCTGGATCGGCCCAAGTCGGAGGGAGCGCTCCGAAGTGGAGCGGCAGGGCGTCGCGGAAGAAGGGAAACCCCTCACCGCGGCGCCACTCATGATGCCGGTCGGCCCCGCGCATCGTTTCTCGCCAGCGTCAAGCGCCGAGCCGTTTTCGCTTGCTCCGCCATCCTCCTGGGCATCGGGCTCGCCATTGTCGGCCTTGCCGTTGCCGTCGTGCGTACGAGCCCGGACCTCACCCGCGCCGACGCCCTTTCCGTCACCGTGCTCGATCGCAACGACCACCTGTTGCGCGCGTTCACGACGCCGGACGGCTTGTGGCGGCTGCCGGCCTCAGTCGACAGCATCGACCCGCGCTATCTCCAGATGCTGATCGCCTACGAGGATGGCCGGTTCTACAGCCATCCGGGCGTCGATCCGGTCGCTACATTGCGGGCTGCGGGACAGCTTCTGCGCCATGGCCGCATCGTCTCGGGCGCCTCGACACTCACCATGCAGGTGGCCCGACTGCTTGCCGCCCGCGAGCCGCGCGGGCTCGCCACCAAGCTCGATCAGGCGCTGACGGCACTGGCGCTGGAGCGGCGCCTCTCGAAACGCGAGATCCTCGATCTCTATCTGCGCCTCGCGCCCTTCGGGGGCAATCTCGAAGGTGTGCGGGCTGCATCCCTCGCCTATTTCGGCAAGGAGCCGTTGCGCCTCTCGGTTGCCGAGCGGGCGTTGCTGGTCGCCATACCCCAATCGCCGGCCGCGCGCCGGCCCGATCGCTCACCCAACGCTGCGCGGCGTGCACGCAACCGGGTGCTCGATCGGGCGGCCGCGGCCGGCGTCATCACCCAGGCCGAGGCTCAGGAGGCACGCCGCGCGCCGGTGCCGCGCAAGCGTCGCCCCTTCCCGCAACTGGCGCCGCACCTGGCGGAAGCCTGGGTCGCCGCCAACCCCGGCGCAGCCGAGCACCGGCTGACCATCGACCGCGTAAAGCAGGGCCAGCTCGAACGTCTCGCGCGCGAGCACGCCATCCGTCTTGGCGCTCATCTGTCCGCCGCCCTGATCGCCATCGATCACGCGACGGGCGAGGTTGTTTCGCTGGTCGGATCGGCCGGATACCTCGACGCCGGCCGCCTCGGCGCCATCGACATGACGGAGGCGGTTCGCTCGCCCGGCTCGACGCTGAAGCCGTTCGTCTATGGCCTCGCTTTCGAACGCGGCATCGCGCATCCCGAGACCCACATCGAAGACCGTCCGGCACGCTTCGGCCGCTATACGCCTGCCAATTTCGACCAGGACTTCCACGGCACGGTGACCGTCCGCGAGGCATTGGCGATGTCGCTCAACATTCCCGCGGTGAAGGTTTTGTCGGAGGTTGGTCCCCTACGGCTCGCCGCCCGCCTCAACCGCGCCGGCGGCCGGCTGCGACTGCCCGACGATGCCGAGCCGTCGCTGGCGATCGCGCTCGGCGGCGCGGGCCTGACCTTGCGCGATCTCGCCACCCTCTACACGGCACTGGCACGGGGCGGCGAAGCGATCCCCCTCGCCTACAACCGAAGTGACAGCTCAACGACCTCCCCGCCCCGGCCCGTCGCACGCCTGATGTCACCGGTCGCCGCCTGGTATGTCGGCAACATCCTCAAAGGCGCGCCGCCGCCGGCCAATGCCAAGGGCTATCGCATCGCCTTCAAGACCGGCACATCCTACGGCTATCGCGATGCCTGGGCCGCCGGGTTCGATGGGCGGCATGTCATCGTCGCCTGGGTCGGGCGGCCCGATGGCACCGCGACGGCGGGCCTTACGGGACATGGCTCGGCTGCCCCGCTGCTGTTCGATGCCTTTGCCCGCCTCTCGGATCGCCCGGTGCCGCTTGCCCGTGCGCCCGACGGCGTGCGGCGGGTCTCGAACAGCGATTTGCCCCTGCCCTTGCAGCGCTTCAACGACGGCGCGCAATCGGGCGACGGGGCAAGCGTCGCCATCGCCTTCCCGCCGGACAAGGCGATGCTGGAGACGGCGCGCGAGGCCGCCGCCAAGGAGGAGATCGTGCTCAAGGCCGAGGGCGGCAAGCTGCCGTTGACCTGGCTCGTGGACGGCAGGCCGCTCGAGAGCGCGCCGGATAGCCGGCAGGCGGTGTGGCAACCAACCGGCACCGGATTTGCCAGCATCTCGGTGGTTGATGCGCAAGGTCGCGCCGACCGCGTGTCGATCCGGCTCAAGCCCGCGCAGTAGTGCAGGAGCTTTTTAGTGGCGCGTTGCGACTCCCCTGCGGAGAGCCGGCCGCAACGCGCGGGAGGGGGCGGGGAGCCGGCCGGAAGGCGTTGTCCTAATGCCGCATTGAGACTTTTCTCTCGTGGCGCGTTGCGACTCCCCTGCGGAGAGCCGGCCGCAACGCGCGGGAGGGGGCGGGGGCGGCGGTGCCGCCTCAATCCCCGACCGCGAACAGCGCGATTTGCGGGAACGCGATCAGCAGGCCGACGATGAACAATTCCATCAGCACGAACGGAATGCAGCCGAGGAAGATCTCCTTCAAGTCTATATCGGGCGCCATACTCTTGACGACGAAGACGTTGAGGCCGACGGGTGGCGTGATGGCGCCGATTTCGACTGCCTTGGTGACGAGGAGGCCGAACAGCACGCCGTCGACCTTGATGTTGAGAATGATCGGGAACACGATCGGCATGGTGATCAGGATCATGGAGAGGCCGTCGACGAAACAGCCGAGGATCAGGTAGGGGACCAGGATGATCAGGAGCATGACGGTCTGGGACAACTGCAGGTCCGTCACCATGGCCGCGAGTTTGGTCGGCAACTGCGTCGTGGAGAGGCCCAGGCTGAACAATCCGGCGCCGATCACCAGCGCGAAGATCGAGCATGTCGCCGTGCCAGTCTCGCGCAACCCCTCGAGAACGTTGGCCTTGCGATTGGGGCGGCGCAAAACCGTCAGCAGCGAAAAGAACGCGCCCATGGCCGCAGCCTCGGTCGGGGTGGCAACACCCAGGTAGATGGTGCCCATGACGGCGAAGAAGAGCACCAGCAGCTCCCAGGTCTGGCCGAGGGCTGCAAACTTCTCGCGCCAGGACGGCGCCTCCACTTGGGTCAGCGTCGGTGACAATTCAGGCTTCAGCTTGACCCAGACGTAGATGCCGAGAATGTAGATGACAGCCGTCAGCACGCCCGGCACGAACGCTGCAACGAACAGCTTGACGAGCGAGACCTCGGTAATGATCGAGTAGACCACGAGGATGCCGCTCGGCGGGATCAGGACGCCGAGAGTGCCGCCGGCTGCGACGCAGCCTGCTGCGAGGCGCGGCATGTAGCCCTGGCGCATCATCTCAGGCAGCGCCACGCGGGCCATGGTCGAGGCCGTCGCCACGCTCGAGCCGCAAATGGTGGAGAAGGCCGCACAGCCGAACACGGTCGCTGCAGCAAGACCGCCGGGGATACGGCCAAGCCATTTCTGTCCGGCCTCGAAGGCGTGGCGGGAGAGGCCAGCGGAGAATGCCATCTGCCCCATGAACAGGAACAACGGCAGCACGATGTAGGCGAAGTTGGCGGTAGTGCTGTAGGCGAAGGTGGAGAGCAGGTATTCGACTGCCCGCCAGGGGCGCGCCCACATCAGTCCGACAACGCCGGAGCCCGCCAGCGCGAAGGCGATGGGCAAGCGGCAGATGAGTAGGAACAGCAGGAGCCCGATCACGCCGAGGCCCGGTCCGAGTTCGCCGAACATTACTCCAGTCCCTTCGTTTCAGACTGTGGGCCGATCGGACGCGCGGTGCCGGTCGCCAAACGGTAGATGTCGCAGAGAAACTGCAACGCCAACAGCCACAGCCCCACGGCCAGCACGAACCGCGCCGGCCAGATCGGAAACGCAACGATGCCGAAACCTGCTTCGCCGCGCTCGAAGGCGGCAAAGGCCTGCTTCGTACTCGGCCAAGCAAGCAGCACGACGATGGCCAGGCAGAGGATGTAACCGATCATCTCGATCAGGGTCTGCAGGCGGGGCGGCAGATGACGCGTGACTATTTCGAGGGCGAAGTTCTGGCGCTGCTGCTGGGCGGCACTCAGCCCGAGAAAGACGAGCGTCACCAGCAGCAACTCGCTGATCTCGACGCCGCTGTGCAAAGGCGAGTTAAAAAAGGCGCGGCCGGCAACGTCGATCACCACGATCAGCGTGATGAGGAGGGTCGCAAAACCACTGATCACACCCAGCCGGATCAGGAAGTTTTCGAAGCGCTCCACAAGGGTCAGCATGGCTTGAGCCCGCCTCAATCTGGACTGCAGGGTTGGTGAACCTTCGGCGCGGCCACGACCTTCCCGGCCCCCGCGGGACCGGCTGGTCGTGGCGCGTGCGCTTTTGTCAGCGCGTGGTCACTTCTTGCCGCACTTCTTCAGATAGCGCTCGAAGCCCGGCACGTAGGTCGCCGTCTTCTCGTAGTTGCGCACGTAGCCGAGGAACTCGTCCAGCATCGGCTTGCCATCGACCTTGGCCTCGTTCTTGGCGCGCTTGAGCCAATCGGCTTGCATGGTGTCGGCTGCGAGCTTCTTCACCTTGGCCGTTTCCTCGGGCGAGAAGAAGCTGATGACGATCTTCTCCTTGTAGGCGCAGAGCTTGTCGGCCGCGGCCTCTACGCTCTTGTCGATGGCGACGATGGCGTTGGCCGGGGCCTCGGCCGAGACGTCGTCGATGATCTTGCGATGCTTCTCGGAGAGCTTCTTGTAGCGGTCGAGGCTCATGCCGAAGGTGGCCGTGGCGAAGATGCCGGTGCCGCCGAGATTGGTGCCGAACTTGGCGACCTCGTGGGCGCCGCCATGGACGGCTGAATCAAAGGGGGCCGAGGCCAGGCCATCGACGACGCCGCGCTGCAGGCCCTCGAGCGCATCCGGCCACGTCAAGGCGACGGGCGTGGCGCCGAGTTTCTGCAAAGCGTCGGAGATGGTCGGCACGGCGCGGATCTTGAGACCCTTGAGGTCATCCACCTTGGCGATCTGCTTCTTCGACCACACGGTGTTCTCAGCCCAAGCCATCGAGAACAGCACTTTGGCGCCCTTGCTCTCGAATTCCTTACGGAAGGTCGCGTTGTTTTTGTAGAGGTCGCGCCAGGCCAAGGTCAGAGCATCGCCGCGGGTGGTCATGAAGGGCATGACGACGTTGGCGAGCGGATACTCCCGCACGTTGTAGCCGTGAGGAGCGCCGATGACGATGTCGGCAGCGCCGCTGCGCAGACCCGGAAACAGGTCCGGCGCCTTCAGCAGTGAACTCGACCAGTATTTTTCGAATTTGATCTCGCCGCCGCTGCGCTTCTCGATTTCGTCCATCATCCAGATGGCTGTCTTGCTCGCCGAGTAGACCTCGGAAAAGTAGGTCGCGAAGATTAACTTTTCTGCTGCTGCCGCCGCAGTCGTCACCGCGCCAATCGCCACCGTTGCGGCCAGTCCTGCCTGTGCCGCCCAACGCCCAACACCCATAACGAATACTCCTCGATGCGTTCCTCAATATCGGCCGGATCATTCAATCGAGGCGGGTTTTGCCCCCGTCCGCGTCCAGCCATTGGCCTATCCAGGCACGTCAGCGTGCAACGGTCTTCGCGTCA
The DNA here is from genome assembly GCA_963761475.1 of uncultured Alphaproteobacteria bacterium. Taxonomy (GTDB): domain Bacteria; phylum Pseudomonadota; class Alphaproteobacteria; order Rhizobiales; family Hyphomicrobiaceae. The sequence goes on along the minus strand of CAVXGT010000027.1, from coordinate 65,773 downwards.
AGATCAAGCGCCAGTTATTGGAGAGGACGTGGCGCCTCCCGGCATTGGCGGCGCGGTGGTGGGCAAGTTTGACGGTGTCGGCAAGGGCGTGCGAGCTTGCAGGCATCGGCAACGAGCAGAACACACACGGAGAGAATTTCATGGGTTGCATGGACGGCAAGGTGCTCCTGGTCACGGGCGCCGGGCGCGGAATCGGGCGTGAAATGGCCATTCTCGGCGCCAAGGAAGGCGCCAAGGTCGTAGTCAACGACCTCGGCGGTTCGGTCGATGGCGAAGGCGGGGCGAGCCAGGCTCCGGCAGCCGAAGTGGTGGAGACGATCGTTAAAGCCGGCGGGCAGGCCGTCGCCTCCTATGACAGCGTCGCCGACCCCGCCGCAGCCCAGCGCATCGTGCAGACGGCGATCGATCATTTCGGACGCATCGATGCCGTCATCAACAACGCCGGCATCCTGCGCGACCGCATCTTTCACCGGATGTCGATCGAGGACTGGCGGCAGGTCATCGACGTCCACCTCAACGGCGCCTTCTACGTCAGCCGGGCCGCGGCCAACCATTTCAAGGAGCAGGAATCCGGCGCCTTCGTGCACTTCACCTCGACGTCCGGCCTGATCGGCAATTTCGGGCAGGCCAACTACGCCGCCGCCAAGCTCGGAATCGTCGGATTGTCGAAGGGCATTGCGTTGGACATGGCGCGTTTCAATGTGCGCTCCAACTGCGTCTCGCCGTTCGCCTGGAGCCGCATGATCGGAACCATTCCGACCGACACGCCCGAGCAGAAGGCGCGGGTCGAAAAAATCCAGAAAATGACGCCGGACAAGATTGCGCCGCTTGCCATCTTCCTCGTTTCGGATCTGGCCAAAGAAGTCACCGGCCAGGTCATGGCCGCGCGCATGCACGAGCTTTTCTTGTTCTCGCAGCACCGACCGATCCGATCGGTGCACTCGGAGTCCGGGTGGACGCCGCAGAAGATCGCCGACGTCGCGCTGCCGGCCATGAAGGCCTCGATGACGCCGAACGACCGCTCGGCAGACGTCTTCTCCTGGGACCCGACGTAAGCGCGTCCCCTCACCGATCTCATGAACGCATGGGCGTCCTTCGGGGCGCCCATTGCTTTTGGCTCGATTTGGTGGTGCCATTTGCGCGTTCGACGTCACCGTGCCTGATGCCCGTCCATCAGACATCGCTCTTGCAATGCACCGCTCCTGAGGAAACGCGCCCATGTCCGACACCAGCGCCTTCGCGCGGCTCTATTCGCCCAAGGCCATCGCCGTCATCGGCGCCTCGCGCGATCTGGCGCGCATTTCCGGCCAGCCGATCCAGGCGCTCGTCAACGCCGGCTACAAGGGGCCAGTGTATCTCGTCAATCCGCGCTACGAGGAGTTGCACGGGCGCAAGTGCTACCCATCGGCCGCCGCCATCGGCGAAGCGGTCGACCTTGCCGTCGTCGCTGTTCCCGCGCCGAGCGTTCCGGCCGCCATCCGCGATCTCGGCGCCGCCAAGATCCCGTTCGCCATCATCCTCACCGCCGGTTTCCGTGAAGGCGGGCCTGAAGGGCGCAAGCTCGAGGAGGACTTGCAGAAGGCCTGCGTGGAAAGCAACGTGCGCGCGATCGGCCCCAACTGCCAGGGCGCCTTGTCGACGCCGTCGCGGATGTGGTGCGTGTTCGGCTCCATCGCCAACGAGCCGGAGCTGACCAAGGGGTCGGTCTCCTGCGCGTTCCAGTCCGGCGGCTTCGGCTATGCCGTGGTCAATCTTGCTGAAGCGCAGGGCATCGGCTTTCGCCATGTGGTTTCGACCGGCAACGAAACCAACATCACCATGCCCGAGCTGTTGGCCGACTTCCTCGACGATCCCGGCACCAGCCTTGCCTTCGCCTACATGGAAGGCACACCCGATGCCCGAGCGCTGCTCGACGTCGGGCGCAAATCGCTTGCGGCAGGCAAGCCCGTGCTGATCTGGAAGGGCGCGCAGACCGAGGCCGGCACCAAGGCTGCGGCCTCGCACACCGCCAACATGACCGGCAATTACGATCTCTACCGAGCCGCCTTCCGCCAATCCGGCCTGATCGAGACCCAGGACGTCGAGGAGATTTCCGATTTCGCCAAGGTCGCTGCCGCCCAACGCTGGCCGGCGGGCCGCTCGATCGGCGTGCTCTCGATTTCCGGAGGATCGGGCATCGTGTTCGCCGACCGGGCCGTCAAAGAGGGCCTCAGCCTGCCGAGCTTCTCAGCCGACACCGTCAAGGCGCTCGGCGAGATCATCCCGGCGTTCGGCTCGGCCGACAATCCCGCCGACACCACCGCCTCCGTCATCAACCAGCCCGACCTCTTCACCCGCACGCTCGACGTCGTGCTCGCCGATCCCGGCATCGACCAGTTGTCGCTGCTGCTGGCTTCGCTCCCTGGCGAGGGGGCCAAGAACTGCGCCATTGCGATTGCGGCTGCGGCCGCCAAGACTACAAAACCAGTGCAGGTCGTGTGGTCGGGACGCCGGTCGCGCTCGGAAGACGCCTGGAAGATCTTCACGGACGCGGGCGTGCCGTTCCTGCCGACGCCAGCGCGCGGCGCCAAGGCTGCGGCCACGCTTGCCAGGTTTGCCGAGGATCGCCGTCGCCTGCTGCCACGCACGATGCCGGCGCCTGCACCGATGCCCTCGAGCGTGAGGCTTCCCGCTGGCGACGTGACGCTGTCGGAGGCGGAGAGCAAGGCGATCCTCAAAGCCTATGGCGTGCCGGTGACGTCCGAAGTCCTGGTGCCGGTCGGCGGCGACATGGCGGCGGCCACCCGTGGCCTCAATGGACCGTTCGCAGTCAAGATCGTGTCGCGCGACATCGCCCACAAGACGGAAGCCGGCGGCGTCAAGCTCGGCATCGGAGCCGGGGATCTTGATGCCGCCGCCGCCGAGGTGATTGCCAGCGGGCGGGCGTACAAGGCTGGCGCGAACATCGATGGCGTGCTGGTCTCCGAGATGGCATCGGGCCTCGAAGCGCTGATCGGCGTCGTCAACGACGAGGGCTTCGGACCGTCGGTCGTGCTCGGCCTCGGGGGCATTCTCACCGAGGTTCTGAAGGACGTCACCTTCCGCATCGCGCCCTTCGATCTCGCAACCGCGCACGACATGATCGGCGAACTCAGGGCGGCCAAGATTTTCGACGGCTACCGCGGCAAGCCGGCGGCCGACAAGGATGCGCTCGCACAGATGCTGGTCGATGTGTCCCGCATGGCGGCCGGGCTCGGAGACCGGCTCAAGGAGATGGACATCAATCCCGTCTTCGTCGGTGCCAAGGGCGAGGGCGTGCGCGCCGCCGATGCGCTAGTGGTTCTCAAGGCCTAGTGTAGCGCACCAGACGTTTGGCAACCGCCTGCGGCTTGGCTAGCGACCAAACTTCAGGTGCCAAAGCTACACTAGGAACATAGAGTTGCCAGTGTTCCAAATGGTTCTGACATTGGCTCAGAGCCTAGCCGAACCGGGAAGCAAATGTCAGAACCGGAACACTAGCGGCCTGGTGGCGTGCTGGCTGCGTCAGGTTGCTGTCGGTCGGCAGTGACGCGCCGTCGTCAGCCGGCAAACGCCAATTGCACCTTCATCGCCTGCGTCCGGTCGGAGGCCAGCTCGAAGGCGGCCTTGGCCTCGGTGAACGGCATGGTCGCGGTGATCAGCGGGCGCACGTCGATCTGGCCACGCGACAGGGCTGCGACCGCGAGGGCAAACTCCTCGTGGAAGCGGAACGTGCCGTGCAGCTCGAGCTCTTTCGCCACCACCGTATTCATCGGCACCGTCATCTCGCCGCCCAGTCCCACCTGCACGATGCGCCCCTTCGGCCGCACCACGTCCAGCAATCCGGCGAGCGCGCGCTGATTGCCGGAGGCTTCGAGCGCGCAATCGAAACTGCCTTTATCGGTGGCATAGGCGACCATGGCATCGTCGCTGGTCGTGACGTTGACGAAGCGGTCGGCGCCGAGACGCAGCATCAGGGCTGCCGGCGCGTCCGAGACATCGGTCATGACGATCTCGAGGGCCCCGGCTCGGCGCGCTGCCAGAGCGCACAGCGCACCAATCGGGCCCGAGCCCGTGATGATGACACGTTTGCCGAGCATGGGGCCGGCCTGACGCACGGCATGCAGCGCCACCGCCAGCGGCTCGGCCATGGCAGCCTCACCTGCCGACAACGTCTCGGGCACGGGATGACACTGGCCGGCATCGGCCACCAGCACCTCCTGGAACGCGCCCTGCACATGGGGAAAGCGCATCGCACTGCCGTAGAAGCGCATGTCGAGGCAATGCATCTGGCGGCCTTCGAGGCAATAGCGGCAGGCATTGCACGGCCGGCTCGGACTGACGGCAACGCGGGTGCCGAGGGCAAGTCCCTCGACCCCGCTGCCACACCTTGCGACACGACCCGCCACCTCATGGCCGAGCACCATCGGCTGGCGGATGCGCACGGTGCCGAAACCGCCGGCATGGTAGTAGTGCAGGTCGGAGCCGCAGATGCCGCCGGCCTCGAGGGCGATCTCGACTTCACCGGGTCCCGGTGCGCGGCTCTCGGCGCTATCGATCCGTAGATCGTGGGGGGCGTGGATGACGACGGCGCGCATGGCAGGTCCTCGATGGTTGGCAGTTTTGCCCGGGAACGCTATTGCAGCACTTACAGCATGCGCCCGGCGCTTGCCATGGCCTCACGCCCACTCCCTCGAACTCAGCGAGCACATCCGATGGCATCCCCCCTGGACCTTTTCAAGCTCGACGGCCGCGTGGCCCTCGTCACCGGCTCGTCGGCTGGCATCGGCGAGGCGCTGGCGCGAGGGCTTTCCGGCGCTGGCGCCACCGTCGTCATCAACGGCCGCACGCCAGCCAAGGTCGAGGCCGTCGTCAGCTCCATCAAGGCCGATGGCGGCAAGGCTTTCGGCGCCGTGTTCGACGTGACCGACAGCCAGGGGGCCGCGCGCGCAATCGCTCAGATCGAGGCCGAAGTCGGCGCCATCGACATCCTCATCAACAATGCGGGCATCCAACGCCGCGCGCCGCTCGAGGAGATCGCCGACGAGACCTGGCGCGAGGTCATCGCCACCAACCTCGACAGCCTGTTCTATGTCTCGAAGGCGGTGGCGCGGCACATGATCCCGCGCAAGAGGGGATCGATCATCAACATCTGCTCGGTCATGAGCGAGCTCGGCCGCGCCACTGTCGTGCCCTACACCGCCGCCAAGGGTGGCGTGAAGATGCTCACCAAGGGCATGGCCGTCGACTGGGGCCGCCATGGCATCCGCGTCAACGGCATCGGGCCAGGCTACTTCGAGACCGAGCTCAACGCCGCACTCGTTGCGGACCCGGCATTCTCGAGCTGGATTGCCGGCCGCGCGCCGCTCGGGCGATGGGGCAAGGTGGACGAGCTCGTGGGCGCCGCCGTTTATCTCGCGTCCGACGCTGCAAGCTTCGTCACCGGCCATGTGCTCTACGTCGATGGCGGCATGACGGGCTCACTTTGAGCAGACGGTCGGCGCCGCGCTGGCGCTGCCTGGTCAGTCGGGGGGTGGGCGTCGCCGAAAGCGTGACGCCCGGGCGCAACGTCAAAGTTATCCCCGCGCCATTTACTTGTGATACCATGCATTCAGCCAGAATATATATTCTCGTATACTTTGTTTCCTTGCACATTTTTCTTGTTTGTACTGCATTTCCATTTGACAGCGTGACGGTCATTGTGTAGTTTTCAGGTATAACGCGACAGTTGGGCGAGCGCCCCGGCGGATCAAATCTGCTGCAGCCGCCCCGTCGCGTTCCCGCTCTCCTCGCTGAAGGACTGCCAGCCCGCTGCCGACGCCAGCCGCGTTCGCACGGTGCTTCAGGCACCCGGCCGATGAAGCCCACCGAGCCGCCTTCTCCAGGAGCAGACATGACGCAAGGCACTCCGCCCGACTGGGCGGCGATCCGTCACCGCTACGAGACCAGCCAGGACCCGGTTACCGAGATTTGCGCCGCTGCCGGCATCTCCGCCCGGGACTTCGACAATCGGAGGCGGCGTGAGAAATGGCGCCGCGCAAATCCCCGGCCCTTTCCGCCGCCGCGCAGACCGAAAGGCGCCAAGCCCTCATCTCGGGCCGAGGCTGCAAACCCCACCGCTGCGCCGGATACGGTCACTGCATCAGACACTTCGCCAGCCGCCCCCAGCGGCGCCCGCCCCCACAATCCTCGCCGCCAGTTGCTCGAACGGCTGGTTGGCGCGATCGACATGAAACTGGAGCAACTGGAGCGCCGCATGAGCAAGGACCTTGCCGAAAACGACGTGACACCGGCGACCGACCACGAGCGCGAGACCCGCGCCATCGGTGCCTTGATCGACAACCTTGAGAAAATCACGGAGATGGAAACTGGCGTTGCCTCCTCCAGCCGAAGCCGCGGCACAACCCAACCCGCTACCGATCTTGCCGACGAGGCGGAGCGCTGCCGCCGCGAGCTTGCGGAGCGCCTTTCACGCCTTGTCGAAGCTGCCGGCCGCAGCGCGTGAGGCGGCACTGCGTGATACGCTTGGAGACGACGCGTTGGCCCGCCTGGTCGCCTACGATTGGCAACTGTGGGCGCGCGACGACCAGTTGCCGCCGCTCCATGCCGCCAATGGCAACGCCTGGCGCACGTGGCTGCTGCTCGGCGGGACGGGGCTCCGGTAAAACGCGCGCTGGGGCCGAGTGGGTGCGCGCCATTGCGCTCGGGCTCTGGCCCGGCGAGCCGGCGGCGCGTCGCATCGCTCTTGTCGGCCCGACCCAGGCGCACGTTCGCGCGGTCATGATCGAAGGCGTGTCGGGTCTGATGTCGGTGCATCCGGCAGCTGAGCGCCCGCACCTTGAAATCTCGCGCGGCCAACTCGTCTGGCCCAACGGCGCCATCGCCCAGTTCTATTCGGCGGAAGACCCGGAAGGTTTGCGCGGCCCGCAGTTCGATGCGGCCTGGTGCGACGAGATCGGCCGCTGGAAACGGGGCAACCGCGCCTGGGACATGCTGCAGTTCGGCCTTCGTCTCGGCGCCCTGCCGCGCCAGGCCGTCACGACCACGCCGCGGGCCACCAAGCTCATGAAAGGCATCATCGCCGATGAAGCGACCGCCGTCACCCGGGCCCGCACGGTCGACAACGCCGCCAACCTCGCGCCAGCCTTCATCGCCGAGGTCACGCGCATCTATGCCGGCACCGCTCTCGGTCGCCAGGAACTCGACGGCGAGGTCATCACGGAGCGGCCGGACAGCCTTTGGCAACGCAAGTGGCTGGTCGAGGCCCGCACCCGCATCGCGCCGGAGTTGTCACGCATCGTGGTCGCCGTCGACCCACCCGTTACCGCAACCGAGAACGCAGACACCTGCGGCATCGTCGTTGGCGGCCTCGGCCCCGACAACCGGGCCTACGTCCTCGCAGACCGCTCGCTGCAGGGGCGCGATCCCGCCACCTGGGCCCGCGCCGTCATCGCCGCCTACCGCGACTTCCAGGCCGACCGCATCGTTGCGGAGGCCAACCAGGGCGGCGATCTCGTCGTCAACGTCATCCGCTCGGTCGATCCCAACGCCCCTGTTAAAAAAGTACATGCCTCCAGGGGTAAGTTCGCCCGGGCGGAGCCCATCGCTGCGCTCTATGCCGAGAACCGCGTCGTCCATGTCGGAGAGTTTCCGGCGCTCGAAAACCAGATGTGCGATTTCGGGCCTGAGGGTCTTTCAGAAGGGCGCTCGCCCGACCGTGTCGATGCGCTGGTGTGGGCGCTCACCGAGTTGATGCTGACAACCACCCGCAACCCCGTCATCCGCCGCCTCTAACGCCCCCACTCTTCTATCTCCCACACAATAAACGGGGAGCGCGAGGGGTGTCCCCTCGCCCGGGGCATGGGGACTGGTCCCCATGGCGCGCCGTGCGCGCCTCACGATCGCCGACCAAGCCACAGGATCATCGCATGCCCACCGCCGCAGCCACTCTCGGCGCGCGCCTTGCCGCGTCCGTCTCCCAGCTTCTCTCGCCCCGCGCTCTCGGGCGCGTCCCCATGGCGGGCGCAGCGCGGACATCCGAAACGCACCCCATGACTGCGCCTTCGCAAAAAGCCTCCGCCGCTGGCCCGCTGATCGCCTTCGAGCATCTGCGCCGCCCCGTGTGGACACCGCGCGACTACACCGCCTTCGCCAACGAAGGCTTCATGCAGAATGCCATCGTCTATCGCTGCGTCCGGATGATCGCGGAATGTGCCGCCCACATGCCGTTGCTTACCTATGACGGCGACATCGAGATCGAGCAGCATCCGCTGAAAGACCTGCTGCGCCGTCCCAACCCACATCAGGCCTGGCCCGAGTTCATGCAGGCCCTGGTGGGCTACCTGCTCGTCTCCGGCAACGCCTACGTCGAGGCCGTCAGTGTCGATGAGCAAGTCCGGGAGTTGCATCTTCTGCGCCCCGACCGCATCAAAGTCGTGCCCGGCGCGGACGGATGGCCCGAGGCCTTCGACTACACCGTCGGGGCCCGCACGGTGCGTATTGCGAGCGAGGCCCAGCCTGGCGTGCGCCGCGTCCATCACGTCAAGCTCTTCCACCCGACGAACGATCACTACGGCCTCTCGCCACTCGAGGCCGCCGCCAGCGCCATCGACCTGCACAACACCGCGTCGAAGTGGAACAAGGCGCTGCTCGACAACTCGGCGCGCCCCTCCGGGGCCATCGTCTACACCGCCCGCGACGGCAACCTTTCGGGCGAGCAGATCGAGCGCCTCAAGGCCGAACTCGAAGTCCGGCTTCCAAGGCTCCACCAATGCAGGCCGGCCGCTGTTGCTTGAGGGCGGTCTCGACTGGAAGGCGATGTCGCTGTCCCCCAAAGACATGGACTTCATCGAGGCCCGCCACACCGCCGCCCGCGAGATTGCGCTGGCGCTCGGCGTGCCACCGATGCTGCTCGGCATTCCCGGTGACAACACCTACGCCAACCTCGCCGAAGCCCAGCGCACCTTCTGGCGCTCGACCGTGCTGCCGCTGGTCGAGCGCGTCGCTGCCGAACTCTCGCACTGGCTCGCACCCGCCTACAGCGATCCGGTTACTTTGCACATCGACATCGACACGCTCCCGGCGCTTGCCGGTGAACGCGAAGCGCTATGGTCGGCCCTCGAGAAAACCTCGTTCCTCACGACCGAGGAAAAGCGCGAATTGGCAGGCTTTTCTCCGGCCCCCGATTCCGAAACCAATGCCACGACCAAATTCAATCCCAACCGCGACGCGCTTGGCCGCTTCGCCACCACGGACGGTGCCGGCGATGTTATTGGCCGCACGCCTGATGGCACCACTGTTGATGCTGCCCAGATGTGACGCCCGCGTGCCAGTGGTGCTTCGCGGGCCCGCGAGCAATACCTTGTCGATCTTACAAGTCAGACCCGAACGGCTGTCGATACTCTCCGACAGATCGATCCCACGTGGCGCGAACCGCAGAGCGTCTTCCCTCGCGGCGACGTCGAGGGCAATATTCGTCATCAGGAGTAGGTCCGTGACGCGGCTCGCTCCCGCCTTGCGGAGATCACGCGCGACGCACTACCTGGCGCCAACCCGACCTGGGGCGTAAGCAGACTGGCCAAGGAGCTTTATGGTCGGGGGTTCCGGTTGAGCGAGGCAACCCGTGCGGCTGGACTGTTCTACGAGAACCCCAATACCGGTGAGCAAGTGCGCATAATGGAGCGACCAGATGTGCGATGGCGGAGCGATCCACCGAGCAAGCATTTTTTGATTACTACTATCGGTACAGGGCCGCAAGCGATCAGCGCTGGGGAATTCACATTCCAATCCCGGTCAAAGACTGAAATATGGAAAGGTCGCGTGCAGTGACACTGTTGAACGAATATGCTCAGAGGATCCTCTCGGAACTCGAAGAAGCTGGTCAGGAAAACGTGTTTGCTATGCTCAACACTATTATAGAGCCCGGTGGCGCTGAGGCCGAGGTGGAAGGCTTCAAAGAATTGCTCAGCCTCTTGATGGATCGAGGCTTGATAACACTTGGCATGTCAGCTTTCGGGCGACGGACGAGCAAGGAATTGGAGCCTCGGGAAAGCCCAAATCTGAATGCTGAATTGCAGCGCTGGTTCCGCTTCGATAATCGAAGGAATATTTGGACCCTCAAAGATGGGATCCTGCCGAGTACGAGCATCCCGGAGATTTACCTCACGCCTGAAGGCAGACAAATGTCCGAGGCCATCCTTGTAGCGCGGGGTTATCAATGGTGGCGGCCGAACAATTCATAAGCCTTCCAGGGCCACCGCCTACACGGCGCGCGACGGCAACCTCACAGGCGAATACATCGACATCGACACGCTGCCCGCGCTTGCCGACGAGCGCGAAGCGCTATGGGCCTCCGCGCACTACCAGCCCAATCCCCGACGCCTCCGACCGCACCCAACAAGAAATCTGAGGGTTAGGTAGCCGCGCTCCCGGCCGGGGTGCGGGGCAGGCGGCCCGCTCGTCGAGCGATACCACCATAGCCTTTCCTCCACTCCTGGAGCCCGACATGCTCACCTCGACCGAGGCGCGCACGCTGACGCGCGCGCCCACACTCAAATTCACAGGCCTCGACGGCACCTTCGAGGGCTACGCCTCGCTCTTCCACGTTGCCGACCAGGGCCGCGACATCATGCTGCCCGGCGCATTCCGCGACAGCCTTCGCGCCAAAGGTGCCGGCGGCATCCGCCTCCTCTTCCAGCACAAGCCGGAGGAGCCCATCGGGGTGTGGGAGGAGATCCGCGAGGACCGACGCGGCCTCCACGTGCGCGGCCGCCTCGCCACCGACGTCGCCCGAGCCCGCGAAGTCCTCGCGCTGATGCGTGCCGGTGCGCTGGACGGGCTTTCGATCGGCTTCCGTGTCGTCTCGGCCCGGCGTGATCCCATCCGCCGGCTGCGACTTATCGCACGTGTCGATCTTTGGGAGATCTCTGTCGTCACCTTCCCCATGCTGACCGGCGCGCGCATCCACCGCGTGGGCGCACAGGGCGACACACCTGCTCTCGCAACACGCGACGCAAGCCTCCCCCACGAAATCGCGGCTCTTGCGCGCCGCATGCGAGCACGCCTCGCGCTCGACCGTCCCCGCTCGCCCACGGCCCGCTCGGCTGAGCTTGCCGGCGAGCGGGCGCTGCTCGCCCTCATGCAGGAAGCCCTCATTCCCCGCGTGTGACCGATTGAACGCACTGTTGCAGCCATCCTCGGACCCGCTGCCTCGCCTGCGCCAAGCCCGCGCACAACACCACCAAGACCTGTCGCCGGCCCTCAAGCTTCCGCCCGCCTCCCGCGTGGCGCGCTGCCTTGCGGCCTGCGTCGCGCGATGCCGCAGCCTGCGCGGGACGGCAGCGCGCACGTCCCCTCACGTTTCCCGCCAACCCTCAAGTCCAGCAAACCCAACGAGGAGACTTCATGGACACCAACGACTTCGAGACCAAGGTCGCCGGCAATGGTGCCGCCGAGACCCACGTCGATACGCTCCGAGCCTTCGAGGCCTTCAAGGCCGAGAACGACCGCCGCCTGGCCGAGATCGAGACGCGCGGTGCCGCCGATGTGCTGACGCTCGAGCAACTGGAGCGCATCAACGCGGCCATCGACGCCAACACCCGCCGCATCGACGAGATCACCTTGAAATCGCGTCGTCCGCATCTGGGCGCGGACCCATCGCCAATCGCAAGCCAGGTTGTTTCAGCCCACAAATCGGCCTTCAACAGCTACATCCGCAAGGGCGACGCGCAAGGCTTCCTGTCGCTCGAGGCCAAGGCACTTTCCGCCGGCTCCGGCGCCGACGGTGGCTACCTCGTGCCTGAAGAGACCGAGCGCACCGTCAACATGGCGCTCAAGGACATCTCGCCCATTCGCGCCATCGCTGGCGTCAGGCAGGTCTCGGGCAATGTCTTCAAGAAGCCCTATTCGGTGACGGGGCCGGGCACGGGCTGGGTCGGTGAAACTGCGGCACGCCCCGAGACGTCGTCGCCGACGTTGGCCGAGCTCACCTTCCCGACCATGGAGCTCTATGCCATGCCCGCGGCGTCCTCGGCGTTGCTGGACGATGCTGCCGTCGACATCGACGCGTGGGTTGCCGAGGAGGTGCGGGTTGCCTTTGCCGAGCAGGAAGGTGCTGCGTTCGTCAATGGCGACGGCGTCAACAAGCCCAAGGGGTTCCTCGGCTACCCGCAGGTGGCCGACGCCTCCTGGACCTGGGGCAACGTCGGCGTCATTAACACGGGCGCTGCCGGTGCATTCCCCGCGTCGAACCCGACGGATGTGCTGATCGATCTCGCCTACGCCGTTAAGGCGGGCTACCGGGCCAACGCGCACTTCGTCATGAACCGCGCCACCGAAGCTGCCATCCGCAAGTTCAAGGACGCCGACGGCAACTACATCTGGCAGCCGGCTGCAGCTCCCGGCGAGATGCCGACGCTGCTCGGCCATGGCATTGCCGAATGCGAGGACATGCCGGACATCGCCGCCGATGCGACCGCGATTGCATTCGGTGATTTCCGCCGCGGCTATCTGGTGGTCGACCGGGTCGGCATCCGCATCCTGCGCGATCCCTACTCCTCCAAGCCTTACGTGCTGTTCTACACGACAAAGCGTGTGGGCGGCGGCGTGCAGGACTTCGCGGCGATCAAGCTCCTCAAGTTCGCGGCCTGAAGCTAACCGTCCCGGCGCACCTCCGCGTCGGGCGCTCATTGCTAATGTCGGGCCACCATCGTGCGCGCCTACGCCCGCACGATGCGGCCTCACTCTCGCCACCGGCCACTCGAGCCTGACCGGTGGCTGCGGGCGGGGGTTGCCGACGCATCCCTGGCACCCCCGCCCCTCCCCTTTTCCCATGGATCCGCAAGGAGCGTTCATGTCCCTCGTCATGACGAGCGGGCCTGCCGTCGAACCGGTGAGCCTGGCCGAGGCGAAAGCCCACCTGCGTGTCGACAGCACGGCCGAGGATGCTCTCATCCAAAGCCTCGTCGTCACTTCGCGCCTGCACATCGAGGCCGCTCTCGGGCTGGCCCTCATCGCGCAGAGCTGGTCCTATTTTCTCGACCGGTGGCCGAAGACCGGCCGGGTGTTGCTGCCACTGAGCCCGGTTGGCGCCATCACCGCCATTCGGGTCTGGTCGGCTAATGGCGCGAGCCAATCGCTCGATACCGCCGGCTTCTACCTCGACGGCAGTGGCCTGCCCCCGCGCTTAGTGACGCTCGCCGACACCGCCCGCCCGTACCCGGGCCGGCCTGTCAACGGCATCGAGATCGCGCTCACCGCGGGGTTCGGCGTGCAGCCCGGCGATGTGCCGGCGCCGATCCGTCACGCGCTGCTGCTGCTGGTGGCGCATTGGTACGAGAACCGCGAGCCGGTCGAGATCGGGGGCAGCTCGAATGCCATTCCCGCGATGGTCTCTGAGCTGCTGGCGCCCTATCGGCGGAGGCGGCTGTGAAACCGGTACGCATCGGCGTCATGCGCCATCGCCTCGTGCTGGAGGCGGCTCAGCGCACCACTGATGGCGGCGGGGGCAGCATCGTTACCTGGCAGGCGGTCGGCTCGCTTTGGGCTGGCATCCGTCCCGTCTCGGGCAGCGAGGTGGTAACGGGCGAGCAGGTATCAGGACACATCACGCACGAGATCGTCATGCGTCATCGGGGCGACGTCGTGCCGGCGATGCGCTTGCGCCAGGCGCAGCGCATGTTCGAGATCCTGGCTGTTCGCAGCATCGACGAGCGCGGGCGCATTCTTCTGTGCCTGTGCCGGGAGGAGCAACTGTGAGCGCCTTTGCCAGCCTTTTCCTCGCGCTGGTCAAGCGCTTTGCCACAGCCATTGCGATCGACAGCCTCGCAATGGCCGCCCGGCAACTCGGATACCATCGCGCTGCCCACGTTCGTCGCAAGCCCGAGGCCACCAGGAACTCCGGCGCGAACTTCAGCACGGGATCGCAGCACCGAGCCTCTGACACTACCGACGAGGGAGCTTGAGCCATGGCAACCGCAAGCTGGTCCCTGCAGCAGGCGATCTATGCCGCACTCACCACCAACGCCGCGCTCCTTTCCCAACTCGGCGGCTCGCACATCTATGACGACGTCCCGCAACGGACGCCGTTTCCCTACCTCACGCTCGGTCAGTCAAGTGTCCTCGACTGGAGCACGGGCACCGACGACGGGCATGAGCACCTGCTCACATTGCATGTGTGGTCGCGCGCCGGCGGTCGGGCCCAGGTGCAGGACATCATGGCATCGATCGAAACCGCGCTCGACGACCAGCCGTTGACGCTCGACGGCCACCGCCTCGTCAATCTGCGCCATGTGCTGTCGGAGGCGCGTCGCGAGACCGACGGCGTCACGTACCACGGCATCGTGCGGCTCCGCGCCGTGACCGAGACCATCTGAGCGCCACCGCCCCCTTGCCCGCCACGCCGCGACGGCATCGGGCTCTTCTCCAACTCCTGCAAGACGAAAGACCCAGACCATGGCAGCCCAGAAAGGCAAGGACCTGCTTCTCAAGGTCGATGCCGACGGCGTCGGCACATTCGCCACCGTTGCCGGCCTCCGCTCGCGCTCGATCGCTTTCAACACAGAAACCGTCGACATCACGCATTCGGAGTCGGCCGGGCTCTGGCGCGAACTGCTCGCCGGGGCCGGGATGCGCAGCGCCCGTATTGCCGGAACCGGAATCTTCAAGGATCAGGCCTCCGACGAGATCATCCGCCAAACCGTGTTCGACGGTGCCATCCGCGACTGGCAGATCATCGTGCCGGACTTCGGGACCATCCAAGGCCCGTTCCAGATCACGGCTTTCGAGCTGTCGGGACGCCATGACGCCGAGGTCGCCTTCGATGTGGCGCTGGCGTCGGCCGGTGCGCTCATCTTCACGGCAGCCTGACGCCGCCGTCCACTGTCCTCCCTGCATGCCTTTGCCGAAATGGCCGCTCACCCGGAGTTCCCCCATGCCCAACCTTCACCGCGGCGAGATCGAGGCCATCCTCGACGGCCAACCGAAGACCCTTTGCCTCACTCTCGGCGCGCTGGCCGAGCTCGAAGCCGGGTTCGGCGACGAGGACATGCTGGCGCTCGCCAACCGCTTCGCGACGGGACGGCTCGCCGCGCGCGATGCGATCCGCATCATCGGCGCGGGACTGCGGGGAGCGGGCAATGACGTGGCTGATGCCGCGGTCGGGCGCATGCAAACCGAGAACGGCGTTGCGGGTTTCGTCGACATCGTTGCGCGCTTGCTGGCGGCGACGTTCGGCACCAGCGGCAAGGTCGTATCGGAGTCCACGGCGCCGATGGCCAAGGGCGAGGTCGACCCGGCACCGGCCCCTTTCCCTGGGGCGAGGTGATGGCGGTCGGACTTGGCAGGCTGCGCATGGCGCCGGCGGTGTTCTGGGCGATGACGCTACCTGAGCTCGCCGCTGCCATTCGGGGCGTTGCTGGCCGTGCTGCGGGCGCCGGCCCGATCAGCCGGCCGGGTCTCGCGGCACTGATGCAGCGTTATCCCGACAAGCCCGCCGCTGTCGACTGAAGGAGACCTCATGGCCAACACACACGACATACCCGGGCAATCCCCGATTGCCGGCCTCGGCGACGATGCGGCGGTGGCTGCCGCCAATCTCGATCGACTGGTCGCGACCCAGCAACAGTTCAACGCGGACCTTGCGATCTCGGCGCGGCAAGCCAATCAATTCGGAAACGCACTGTCGACGGCCTTCATCGGATTGGCGGTGCAGGGCAAGAGCGTCGGCGACGTGCTTCGCTCGCTGGCGCTCAACCTCTCGAAGATAGCGGTCACGGCCGCCTTCAAGCCGCTTTCCTCGCTGCTGGGAAACGCCGTTACCGGCCTCGTTTCCGGTGGGCTTGGCGGCACACAGGCGTTCACGTCGAGCGGCGCGCTGGCCCAGCCTCCGGGCTTTCCGGTGACGCTCGGCGGCGGTCAAGACCCCTCGCCCGCGCGCCTCTCCGGCGCCGGCCTGGCCCATGCGCCAAGCCCTCCGGCCGCGTCATCAATCGTCTTCAACATCACCACGCCGGATGCGGACAGCTTCCGGCGCTCCGAGACGCAGCTTGCGGCCATGCTCAGCCGCGCCGTCGCCCAGGGCCAGCGCAACCTCTGACCACAGCAAGCGCTCGCGCCAACTCCGCAGATTGCAGGCCGTATCATGTCCTTTCACGAAACCCGCTTTCCAACCGCAATCTCGCGCGGCGCCACGGGCGGGCCGGAGCGGCGGACCGACGTCGTCGTGCTCGGCTCCGGCTTCGAAGAGCGCAACGCCCGGTGGGCCGATGCGCGACGCAGCTACAATGCCGGCTACGGCCTGCGATCACTCGATGACCTCAATGCCGTAATCGCATTCTTCGAGGAACGCCGGGGCCGGCTCTACGGGTTCCGGTGGAAAGATCAGGCGGACTGGAAGTCATGTCCACCCGAGCAGGAGGCCCATGCCGGCGACCAGCAGATCGGAACAGGTGATGGGGCGACCGCAAGCTTCCCGCTGATCAAGCGCTACGGCGGGCTTTATGCGCCCTACGACCGGCCCATCGCGAAACCGGTTGCCGGCAGCGTACTGGTGGCCGTCGACGGCCTGCCTGCGGCGGAGGGAGGCGACTTCGACGTCGACACCACGTCGGGCCTGGTGACGTTCCGGCCCGGCCACGTTCCGACCGCTGGCGCCAACGTCACGGCCGGCTTCGCCTTCGACGTGCCCGTGCGGTTCGACACCGACAAGCTCGAGGTCAATCTTGCCGGCTTCCGGCATGGGGCCATCCCTTCGATCCCGATCGTCGAAATCCGCCTGTAGTCGCCACCCCCCCACGGTCCGGGTTCGCGCCGCCGCCTCGCCCAGCCGGGCGGGTTGACGCTTGACGCCCTGCGCCGTGCGTATCGAGGCCATGCCATGAAGACCTTACCCTCGCCACTCATCGACAGCCTGGCGTCAGGCGCCACGACGCTGTGCTGGTGCTGGCGGATCACGCCGAGTACGGGCGCGGCCCTGGGTTTCACCGACCACGATCGCGACCTCTTTTTCGACGGTACACTGTTCGAGGCCGCCTCCGGCTTCACCGCCAGCGAGATCCGCTCAAGCGTCGGCCTTGCCGTCGACAACCTCGAGGTCGAGAGCGCCCTGGTCTCGGACCGGCTGAGCGAGACAGCCCTCGGCGCTGGTGATCTCGACGATGCCGGCATTGAAATCTTCCGTGTCGATTGGTCAAACCCGCAGGTGCACGTTCTCGTGCGAGGCGGCTCACTCGGCGAGGTTCGGCGCACCGGCACGACGTTTGCGGCGGAGGTTCGCGGGCTTGCCCACTACCTCGGCCAGACGCAGGGCCGCGTGTTCCAGCTCGCCTGCGACGCCGATCTCGGCGATGCCCGCTGCCGCGTAGATCTCTCCAATCCGGCCTATCGCGCCAGCGGTGTCGTTGTCGCCGGCGAGAGCGACCGCCAGCTCACGACCGCGTCGCTCCCGACGTTTGCCGACGGCTGGTTCACGCGGGGCCTGCTCACCTTCACGTCTGGCGCCAACGCGGGGCGGGCCCGCGAGATCAAGCGTCACGCCCTTGCCTCCACGCACGTCCGCATCGAACTTTGGCAAGCGCCCGGCGCGCCGATCAGCCCTGGCGACGCCTTCGACATCGTTGCCGGTTGCGACAAGCGCCTCGATACCTGCCGCGCCAAGTTCGCCAACACAACCAACCATCGCGGCTTCCCGCACATGCCCGGCAACGATTTCCTGGCCGCACCCGGTCGCCGGTGATCGATCGCACACCACGGAGTTCACCATGCGAACCGACCGGCCGCTTTACCGCCGTGACGTGGTCGATGCCGGCCGTCGCTGGGTTGGCACGCCTTATCATCATCAAGCCAGCCACTGTCAGATCGGCGCGGATTGCGTCGGTCTCGTACGCGGCGTGTGGCGTGATCTCTATGGGATCGAGGCCGAGGAGGCCGGCCCCTATACCCGCGACTGGGCGGAGGCCGGCGGCCACGAGACGCTACTGGCTGCGGCGCGGCGCCATCTGGTCGAAATCGATCCGGCCGCGATCGGCCCTGGCGACGTCGCCGTGTTCCGCTACCGGACGCGCGCGCTTGCCAAGCACACCGGGGTCATCGCCGCGTCAGAGCCCGACGGCGCACTCACCCTCATCCATGCCAGCGAAGGCGGTCCGGCTGCGGAAGTGCCGCTGCTCGCATGGTGGCGGCGGCGCATTGCTGCCGCCTTTGCCTTTCCAGGACGCATAGACTGATGGCAACCCTCGCTCTCACTGTCGCCGGTGCCGCTGTCGGCGGTGCCCTGCTGCCCTCCGGCATCACGCTGCTCGGCGCCACCATTTCAGGCGCGCTGATCGGATCGCAAGTCGGCGCGCTGGCCGGCAGCTACGTCGACCAGGCCCTGTTCGGCACCTCTGGCCAGGCGCGTTCCGTCAGCGGCCCACGTTTGACCGATCTTACGGTCACCGCCTCGACGGAAGGGGCACCGATCGCGCGCCTCTACGGGCGGGCGCGTCTCGGCGGCCAGGTAATCTGGGCCCGCGAGATCGAGGAGGAAGCCGTCACCCAGACGGCCGGGGGATCTTCGAAGGGTGGCGGCGGCAGCGGCGGCGGCACCACACGCACGGACTACCGCTATTTCGGCAGTTTTGCCGTGGCGCTGTGCGAGGGCGCGATCACAAGCCTGCAACGGGTGTGGGCCAACGGCGAGGAGCTTGATCTCTCGCTCTACGACTACCGGGTGCACCACGGCGGTGAGGACCAGCAGGCCGACAGCCTGATCGTCGCCAGCCTCGGCGCGGAGAACGCGCCCGCCTATCGCGGTGTCGCCTATATCGTGTTCGAGCGCATGGCGCTCGCCAAGTTCGGCAATCGCCTGCCGCAGCTCTCATTCGAGGTCTTGCGTTCGGTCGACAGTTTCGAGGGTGCGATCCGCGGCGTCGTCATGATCCCGGGCTCGGGCGAGTTCGCCTACGCGCCGACGCCGGTCGACCGTCGCACGGGCTCTTCTGCCACCACGCCCGAGAACACGCACACGCTCAGGGGCGGCACGGACTGGGACGTGGCCGTCGACCAGCTCGACGAGACGTTGCCCAACGCCCGCTCAACGTCATTGGTGGTGAGCTGGTTCGGGAACGATCTACGCGCCGGCCACTGCCTGATCCGGCCTTGCGTCGACCGGGCGCAGAAGGCGACGAGCCCGCTGCAGTGGTCTGTCGCCGGTCTCACCCGAGCGAACGCAACCGTCGTGTCCGAGCGGGATGGGAAACCAGCCTACGGCGGCACGCCGAGCGACCAGAGCGTGATCGCCGCCATCGGCGACCTCAAGTCGCGCGGGCACAAGGTCGTGCTCACGCCCTTCATCCTGATGGACATTGCAGACGGCAACGCGCTGCCCGATCCCTACTCTGGTCAATCCGGCCAGCCCGTCTATCCCTGGCGCGGCCGCATCACGGTCGATCCGGCGCCGGGCCAGCCCGGATCGCCCGACAAGACGGCTGCGGCTGCAGCCAGATCGCCAGCCTCGTCGGTACGGCAGCGCCCGTGCACTTTGCCGTCTCCGGCGACACCGTCACCTATTCCGGGCCTGCCGAGTGGTCGTTGCGGCGCATGGTCTTGCACTACGCGAGCCTTGCCGTTGCAGCCGGTGGCGTCGATGCCTTCGTTATCGGCTCGGAGTTGCGCGGGCTCACGCAAGTGCGGTCAGCCGTCTCCAGCTACCCGTTCGTTGCGGCGCTTGCCGCCCTGGCGGCCGACGTCAAGGCCATCGTCGGGCCCGCCACCAAGGTCACCTACGCTGCCGACTGGTCGGAGTACTTCGGCCACCACGCCGGTGACGGCATCGGGTGACGTGCATTTCCACCTCGATCCGCTCTGGGCCTCGCCCGACATCGACGCCATCGCCATCGACTGCTACTGGCCGCTGGCCGACTGGCGCGATGGTGCCAACCATCTCGATGCCTTGGCCGGCGTTCGCTCGCCCTACGATCTCGCCTATCTCAAGGGCAACTTCGTTCGCCGGCGAAGGCTATGACTGGTACTACGCCTCGCAGGCCGATCGCGACCAGCAGATCCGCACGCCGATCACGGATGGATCCGCTGGAAAGCCCTGGGTGTTCCGCTTCAAGGACGTGCGCTCGTGGTGGTCCAATGTCCATCATGACCGGCCGGGTGGGGTCGAGCAGGCAACGCCGACGGCCTGGGTGGCGCAATCGAAACCCATCTGGCTCACCGAGATCGGCTGCCCGGCAATCGACAAGGGGGCCAACCAACCGAACGTCTTTGTCGATCCGAAAAGCTCGGAATCGGCGCTGCCCTACTACTCGCGCGGCACCCGCGACGACCTGATGCAACGGCGCTACCTGCAGTCTTTCGTCGAGGCCTTCGATGCCGACCACCCCGGCTACATCGCAGGCGCCAATCCGGTCTCGGCCGTCTACGGCGGTCCGATGCTCACGATCGACCACATCCATGTCTACGCCTGGGACGCGCGCCCCTATCCGGCATTTCCCTCCAACCGCGCCGTGTGGGGTGATGCGGAGAACTGGCAGCTCGGCCATTGGCTCAACGGGCGCATCGCCGGCCAACCGCTCGATGTCGTCACGGCTCGCCTGCTTGAAGACTATGGTTTTGCCGATCACGACACGACGGCGGTCGACGGCATCGTCACTGGGCTCGTGATCGAGCGGCCGATGTCGGCGCGCGAGGCGATCAGCCCACTCGAGCTCGCCTATTTCCTCGACACTATTGAGGCCGGTAGCCGCATTCGACTGCAGCATCGTGGTGCCAGAGGTCCCGTGGCCGGGTTTGGCGCTGATCAACTGGTCGAGACCAAACCCGGCGCGCCGCTACTGACGCTGACACGGGCACAAGAGACAGATCTTCCGGCACAGGCGCGGATCGCGTTCTCGGTCGCCGAGGCCGACTACCGGCAGGGTGTCGCCGCCTCGCGCAAGCTGACCGGCGCTTCGGGCCGGATCGCCGATGCACAACTGCCTCTGGTGATGGAGCAACTGCAGGCAAGTCAGGTTGCCGATACGTGGCTGTTCGAGACGTGGTCTGCGCGCGAGCGTGGGCGCTTCACGATGCCGCCGTCCGCCATGGCACTCGAGCCCGGCGACGTCGTCGCCGTCTCGCGCGGCGAACACAATTACCTGATGCGGATCACGGGCATTGGCGATCATGGCGCGCGCGAGATCGAAGCCCAGGCGATCGACCCGGAGATCTATGCGCATGCGCCGGGTGTCGGGCGCGAAATCGCGCCGACGGGGCGGCCGACCATCGGACCCGTGCTGGGCGTGTTCCTCGATCTGCCGCTACTGACGGGGAACGAAGACCCTCTGGCGGGCTATGTTGCTGCCGCCCGCTCGCCATGGCCTGGGGGCGCTGCGTTCTACAGATCGCCAGAGGATTCCGGATTCACGTTGGGGGCGGTCGTTGGGCGCAGTGCCACCACGGGGCTGACGCTCGATCCGCTGCCTCGAGGACCGGAAGGCCGGTTCGACCTCGCCAACACGATCCGGGTGGAGCTCGACGTCGGCACGCTCGCTGCCACGACCGAGCTGGCGCTCCTTGCCGGCGCCAATGCTGCTGCCATCGAGACGCCGGACGGTGTCTGGGAGGTGCTGCAGTTCCAATCGGCGACGCTGGTCGGCCCGCAAACCTACGACCTTTCACGACTGCTCCGCGCGCAGGGAGGAACCGACGACGCCATCCAGGCCACCGTCCCTGCTGGCGCTCGTTTCGTCCTGCTCGACCAGGCCGTGACCCCCGTCGCCCTCGAGCATGGCGCGTTGGGGCTCGCGCTCAACTGGCGCTATGGCCCCTCCAGCCGCGACATCGGCGATGCCAGCTACGAGAGCAGCATTCACACCTTCCACGGCCGGGGCCTCATGCCCTTGAGCCCGGTGCACATCCGCGCCAGGCGGGTTGGTGGCGACGTCATCGTGAGTTGGGTTCGCCGGACGCGGACGGGTGGGGATTCCTGGGCGCTTGCCGACGTCCCCTTGGGTGAGGATAGCGAGGCCTACGAGGTCGACATCCTCTCCGGTGCCAATGTCGTGCGCACGCTTTCCGCATCCAGCCCGACCATGATCTACAGCGCCGCCCAGCAGATCGCCGATTTCGGCGCCTTGCAGTCAAGCGTCACACTCCGGGTCTGCCAGCTCAGTGGCCAGATCGGCCGCGGCATCGCGCGGATCGCCACGGTCTGATCGGCCGGCTGGCACCCGCCCCAACAAGGACACGCTCATGACCACCGGAGCCCCCAGGCAGCCGGACTGGATGGCCCATGCCTGGGCCGAGCTCGGCCAGCGCGAAATTGCCGGCCGGCCAACCAATCCGCGCATTGCCGCCTACTTCGATCGCGTCGGACACGGCAATGTCGACGATGACGAGACGCCGTGGTGTGCGGCATTCGTCGGCGCCTGTCTCGAACGCGCAGGCATCGCCTCGACGGGCTCGCTGCGCGCCCGGTCCTACCTCACCTGGGGCGAGGCCGTCGATTGCGACAGCCCCGGCGCGCTCGCCGTGCTGACGCGGGGAAACAATCCTGCGGCCGGCCATGTGGGCTTTCTGGTCGGCGCTAGCGGTGATTCCGTCTTTCTGCTCGGGGGCAACCAATCCAATGCGGTCACGGTTGCCCGCTTCGAGCGCTCCCGCCTGATCGGACTGCGCCGGCCTCAGCCGACCACCGCTGCGCCGCCCTCTCGGCAGCCAGGTGCGGCTGGGTTCTCCTGGTCGCTCTCTCGCGTGCTCGCCTTCGAGGGTGGTTGGAGCGAGGATCCCTACGATCCCGGGGGGCCTACGAACAAGGGCATCACGCTCGGCGTCTACGCACGCGAGCGAGGCGAGACGGTGACGGCAGAGACCGTGGCTCGCCTCAAGTCGGAGCTGCGCGTCATCGGCAACGATGTCGTCGAACGCATCTACCTGCAGCGCTACTGGCGCCCCGCTCGGTGCGAAAAGCTGCCTCCAGCGCTCGCCCATTTCCATTTCGATGCCTCGGTCAATCAGGGGCTGACGGGAGCCGCCCGGCTCCTGCAAGAGGCCCTCGGCGTCGCGATCGACGGCGAGATCGGCCCTGTCACGCTCGGGGCCGCATTGAGCCAGCCGATCGACGTCGTGTTGGCCCGCTATGCCGCCGCCCGGCGGCATCACTACCGCTCACTCGGACATTTCTGGCGCTTCGGGCGCGGCTGGCTCAATCGGGTGGATGCGGCGCTGGAGCAGGCCCGCACGCTCTCTGCCTCGCCACCCGCTCGGTCAGTTGCCGAGACGTCTGCTCCCACCCTCACCCCAGACAGAAAGGACCAATCAACCATGGCCTCCGACCCGATTGCCGATTTCGAGACGACCCGCCTGCCCCCGTCGCCTCAGGGCACTCCTGCGAAATGGTGGGGCCAGTCGCTCACCATCTGGGGCGTGGCGATCTCCGCCTTCACCACAGTTCTTCCCACTCTGCTCGGCGTCTTTGGCCTTGAGGCCTCGCCGGAGCTGGTCGAACGGCTGGGCAATGAGACGTTGGCTCTCTTCCAGGCAATCGGTGGGCTGCTCGGCACGGTCATGGCGATCGGCGGACGGGCCCGGGCCCGCACCCCCCTTGCCCGGCGACCCATTCAGGTTCGCCTGTGACCGTTCCAGCGACCTTGGCTTGCCGAGCTACGCCGCCCTCGCCATTCATCCTGGGTTCAGTGCCAAACGGCTAGTGTCGGTGGCCTGGAGTAGCCATGGCCCGTTCTTTCCTCATGTCCGTCCTTCTCAGTCCGCTCGCTGCGATCGGCATGATGCTCGCCGTCCCCCAATCCGCGCCTGCCGCAACGCAGTGCTTTGCCGACTGGTCGGATGCTGCGCCCGTCGTCACGCGTGAGGGCCTTCGCACGGCCCGCGACGTTCTGGGCCAGGCCCGCGACCAGCTCGGCGCCGAGGTGGTTCGGATCACGCTCTGCCAGAGCCAGGGCGCCTTCATCTACCGGCTGGTGCTACGGTCGGCCGACGGTCGGCTTCGCAACACGACCGTCAGTGCCGGCACCGCCACCCACTGACCGGTTTCGCGCATCCCGGGGAGGTGCCGCTTGGCAATCGCGACAACGCCAAGATTTGCCGCTATGATCCCGTCGTCATTCCAGGCCAGCCCCCTCGGTCGGGCCAGGAGCGGCTGTTCGCATCGGCTCGCAGAGGATCACAGCATTGCGCGTTCTTGTCGTCGAGGACGATCCCGATCTCAACCGGCAGCTGGTGGCGGCGCTGATGGACGCCGGCTATGCGGTCGACAAGGCCATGGACGGCGAGGAAGGCTACTTCCTCGGCGAGACCGAGCCCTATGACGTCGTCGTGCTGGATATCGGGCTGCCGAAGATGGACGGCATCTCGGTGCTCGAGCAATGGCGCCGTGCGGACCGGAACATGCACGTCATCATCCTGACGGCGCGTGACCGGTGGAGCGACAAGGTGGCCGGCATGGATGCCGGGGCCGACGACTATGTTGCCAAGCCCTTCCACATGGAGGAGCTACTGGCTCGCATCCGCGCCCAGGTGCGCCGTGCGACTGGCCATGCCCGCGCCGAGATCGAATGCGGGCCGCTGCGGCTCGATACCAAGACCGCGCGGGTGACGCTGGACGGCCAGCCTGTCAAGCTCACCTCACACGAGTACCGGTTGCTCGCCTATCTGCTGCATCACAATGGCCGCGTCGTTTCGCGGACAGAGCTGGTGGAGCACCTCTACGAGCAGGACTTCGATCGCGACAGCAACACCATCGAAGTGTTCGTCGGACGGCTCAGGAAAAAGATCCCGCCCTACCTGATCAAGACGGTTCGGGGTCTCGGCTATCGCCTTTCGCCGGAACAGGATGAAGCTTAATTCGCTCGCCTTCAGGCTGTTTCGCACCGCGGCCGTTTGGGCCGTGCTGGTGTTGCCGTTGGCCGGCTTCATGATCGACTGGGTGCACCGCCAGGACATCTACAAAAGCTTCGATGCCCGGCTGAGCCAGTTGCTAACGCTCAACATCGCCTTTGCCACGGACCACAACGCCCCCGAGCCCAAGGTGCCGCGCAACGTCGGCGAGCCGCTGTTCGAGCTCGCACACTCCGGCTGGTACTGGCAGATCACGCCGCTCGGCCCCAGTCCGGGAAAGCGCCTGGTTTCCGCGTCGCTGACCAGCGATCAACTCGTGCTGCCGTCGAGCGAGAGCGGCAAGCCCGATATCAACAACATCATCTGGAAAGACACGAAGGGGCCGGCAGGCGAGCCGCTGCGGATTGCCGAAACCCTCTACAATGGCGGCGACGACGAGAACCCGCGTTTCTATTCCTTCCTGGTCGGCGGCAACCTGGAGTTTGCCGAAACGCGGATTGCCGAGTTCCGGGTGCCCTTGGCATTCTCGCTGGCGCTGGCAGGACTTGGCCTGGTGCTCTCCACATTCCTGCAGGTGCGCTATGGGCTGCGGCCGCTGCATGCGATCGAACGGCGACTGGCCGCCATCCGCTCCGGCGAAGCCCAGCGTCTCGAAGGTGTACTGCCAGCCGAGATCGAGCCCCTGCAGACCGAGCTCAACGCCCTGATGGCGTCCAACCACAACATCATCGAGCGGGCGCGTACCCAGGTCGGCAATCTCGCGCATGCCCTGAAGACGCCTCTTGCCGTCATCACGAACGAGGTTGCGGGCGACGCCTCGCCGTCGGCGCGCAAGGTCGGCGAGCAGGCCGAAGTCATGCGCGACCAGGTGCAACACTATCTCGATCGGGCCCGAATGGCCGCTCATGCCGGAGCCATCGGCCGCGTGACCGACGTCAAACCCGTTGCCCAGTCCATCACCCGGGCGCTCGAACGCATCTACCAGGAACGTCAACTCGACATCGTCGTCGACTGCCCTGCCGATTCGCGGTTCCAGGGCGAGAAGCAGGACCTCGAGGAGATGCTCGGCAATCTCGCCGACAACGCCTGCAAATGGGCCAAATCCGCCGTGAGGCTCGAGGTCCGCACCCACAATGGGGCCACGGGCAATGGAGAGGGGCGACGCCTCATGATCGCCGTCGACGACGACGGACCGGGGTTGACGGCCGAGCAGCGTGCGCAAGGCATCAAGCGTGGTCGCAGGCTCGATGAATCGAAGCCCGGCTCCGGCCTCGGCCATTCGATCGTCGCCGATCTCGCGCAGACCTATCGTGGTTCCTTCACGCTCGAAGCATCCGAACTCGGTGGCCTCAGTGCCCGCCTGGAGCTGCCGTCGACCTGAACGGTCCTGCAGCCTGCGGCCCCAGTTCCGCCCGAATCAAACCTCAGTTTCTCGAGACCGGCAGGGCGGTTTCCACTGCGCGCAATGCGTGTCAAGGAACTTGCCCTTGCCGTGTCGGATGGGGCTGGTGCATACCTAACCCACCGTTATCTGGGACATGGGGGCCGATCACCATGCGCAAAGCGCTGGGGACTGCTGTGGGACTACTCGTAATTGCCTCGACTATTGTCGGGTGCGGTCCGGAAGGGCCGAGCAAAGCCGATAGCGGCCTTGTGGTCGGCGCTGTCGCGGGCGGCATCCTTGGCAACTCCGTCGGACGAGGCAATGGCCGCGTTGCCGGTAGCATCGTTGGCGCTGTGGTCGGTGGCATCGTCGGCAGCGAAATCGGCCGATCGATGGATCGCCAGGACCGGCTGCTGGCGCAACGCGCAGAGTACGACGCCTTCGAGCGGGGACCATCCGGCCGGCCGGTGCGCTGGCAGAATCCGGACAACGGCCGCTATGGCGAGATCATTCCGATGGAATCGTACCGTCGAGGGTCATCGGACTGCCGCGACTACACGCACACAATCTTCATCGATGGTCGCTCACAGGTGATGCGCGGCACGGCTTGCCGAAACGGCGATGGCACCTGGCAGAACGTTTCCTGATCGGAAGTTACGATGACGCTCCTGTCGGCGGCTTGGCCGCCGCCGACAATACCGTGCGCCTGCGTCACTTGCCGCCGCGACACAATGCGTTACCGCAGCGCCGCGACCTTGCCATAACCGCCTGCCAACCCTAAAGGTTCAGGAAAGTGGATCGGTCCGGGAGCGGCAATGCTTCTTTGGTTGGTATTTGCGCTGCTTTCGGCCGGCGTGCTCGCGGTGATCGTGCGCCCGCTCGTGCAGCAAGAGGCGCCGCAGCGGTTCGGGGTTAACGACGGTGCGCAAGCGGTCTATCGGGATCAGCTGCAAGAGATCGACGCCGATCTGCAGCGAGGCCTGATCGCGCCAGATGAGGCCGAGCTTGCCCGGGCAGAGATCGGCCGTCGATTGCTGGCTGCCGCCGAGACGCTCGAATCTGGTGGCCGCTCTCAAGGCGACGCTGGCGCGCAGACGCAGGCGGCAGCCGCAGCGGGTTCCGCCATTCCTCGGGTTTCAGGCCGCGCCAAATTGGTGGCTGCCGGCCTTTGCGTGCTGCTTCCAGTGGCAGCCATTGCCGCCTACATCTCCAACGGCGCACCCGGTGTTCCCGCCCAACCCTTCGCCGAGCGGCGCGATGACCGGGCGCCCCCCTCTGCTGGCGAGGTTGCGCCGCAGCTCGCCAAACTGGTGGGCGCCGTCGAGGAGCGCTTGCGCCTGAAGCCCGATGATGCCCAGGGCTGGGAGGTGATCGCGCCCGTCTACCTGCAGATCGCGCGCTACAGCGACGCAGTCCATGCCTACCAGCGTGCGATCGCGCTCAATGGCGAAAGCGTCAAGCGGCTTTCTGGCCTGGCCGAGGCCTCCATGCTGGCCAACGATGGCCAGGTGCCGCCGGACGCGCGGCAGGCCCTTTCCAAGATTTTGAAGATCGATCCGCAGCATGTGCAAGCCCGCTTCTGGCTGGCGCATGCCAAAGAGCTCGACGGCGACCTTGCCGGCGCCAAATCCGACTACGAGGCGCTGCTGGCCGGCTCGCCTGGCGATGCGCCGTGGCGGGTGATGCTCGAGCAACGGATCGCGGCCGTTGGCGGGGCAACACCTACCGGGCCGCAGGCTGAGACGGCCAAACCCGATGGGGCTCCACCGGTCGCCGGACAGCTCCCCGCTTCGCCTCGCGGACCAACGCAGGCGGACGTCGCCGCAGCCGAGACCATGACCACTGCCGACAGGGAGGCCATGATCGCCTCGATGGTAGCCGGCCTCGCCGCCCGACTCGAAAAGGACGGTCGCGACCTCGCCGGGTGGCAGCGCCTCGTTCGCGCCTATATGGTGATGGGGCGGAAGGAGGACGCAATCGCCGCGCTCGGGCGTGCCCGCAAAGTGTTTGCCGACGAGCCCCAGTCGCTATCGGAGCTGACGGCGCTGGCCCGCAACCTGGGCCTCGGCTCCTGACAAGCA
Source organism: uncultured Alphaproteobacteria bacterium (assembly GCA_963761475.1). GTDB lineage: Bacteria > Pseudomonadota > Alphaproteobacteria > Rhizobiales > Hyphomicrobiaceae. The sequence goes on along the minus strand of CAVXGT010000027.1, from coordinate 37,492 downwards.
TGAGAATCGCGCCATGACCAGAAAACAACGTCGCGCCACACTGATTGCAGCCGGTCTCGGCGTGCTCGGCATTGCCGTTGGGCTCGTGCTGTTCGCCCTCAGCGGCACCATCACCTACTTCAAGACCCCGAGCGATCTCGCCGAAAACGCACCAGCGGCCAATCAACGGTTCCGGCTTGGGGGACTGGTCGCCGACGGCAGTGTCAAGCGCGGGCAGGGTCTCGATGTCCAGTTTTCGGTGACCGACACACTCAAGACCGTTCCAGTGACGTATCGTGGAGTTCTGCCGGATCTCTTCCGCGAAGGACAGGGCGTGGTTGCCGAGGGGCGGCTTGGGACCGACGGCCGGTTCATTGCCGACAGCGTGCTCGCCAAGCACGACGAAACCTACATGCCGCCGGAGGTTGCCAAGGCCCTCAAGGAGAAGGGCGTAAAGCTCGGCGAGGGCGCACGCCACCCTGCCGGCGTGGTCGCCCCTGCCACCTCCGTTCCCAAGAACTAATGGCGGGGCATCTGGTGGATGGCGTCACGCGACGCCGTCCCCGCCCCGGAATGAGGACGCACCATGTTCATCGAAATCGGCCATTTCGCACTCATTCTTGCGCTCCTCGTCTCGGTGGTGCAGGTGGCACTGCCGGCCTGGGGGGCGTGGACGGGCGACCGTCGGCTGATGTCGGTTGCAGAGCCCGCGGCGCTGGCCACGCTGGTGCTGGTATTGCTGGCATTCCTCGCCCTGATGGATGCCTATGTGGCGAGCGATTTCTCGGTTCTGAACGTTTGGAACAACTCGCACTCGGCAAAGCCGCTGCTCTATCGGATCTCGGGCGTTTGGGGCAATCACGAAGGCTCGATGGTGCTTTGGGTGCTGATCCTCGCAGCCTTCGGCGCAGCCGTGGCGCTGTTTGGAGGCTATCTGCCGGTTCGCCTGCGAGCCAACGTGCTGTCGACGCAGGCCTCCATCTCGCTCGCCTTTCTGGTCTTCATCCTGCTCACGTCCAACCCGTTCGAGCGGCTGGTGCCAGCACCACTCGAAGGGCGGGGCCTCAACCCGATCCTCCAGGACCCAGCTCTCGCCTTCCATCCCCCGTTCCTCTACGCCGGCTATGTCGGTTTCTCGATGGCCTTCTCGTTTGCGGTCGCCGCGTTGATCGAAGGGCGGACGGATGCGGCGTGGGCGCGCTGGGTGAGGCCCTGGACGCTTGCGGCCTGGATGTGCCTCACTCTCGGCATCGCCATGGGGTCGTGGTGGGCCTATTACGAGCTCGGCTGGGGCGGCTGGTGGTTCTGGGATCCGGTCGAGAACGCGAGCTTCATGCCGTGGCTCGCGGGCACGGCGCTATTGCATTCGGCCGTGGTTATGGAAAAGCGGGAATCGCTCAAGGTGTGGACGATACTGCTCGCCATCCTCACCTTCTCGCTGTCGCTGATGGGCACCTTCCTGGTGCGCTCCGGTGTGCTGTCGTCAGTGCACGCCTTCGCCGTCGATCCCAAGCGCGGCGTTTTCATCCTCGGCATCATGATGCTGTTCACGGGCGGAGCTTTGTCGCTGTTTGCGCTGCGGGCGGGCGCGCTGCGCCAGGGCGGCCTCTTCTCGGCAATCTCGCGTGAAGGCAGCCTCGTGCTCAATAACTTGCTGCTCGCCACGGCTACGGGAACAGTTCTGATCGGCACCCTCTATCCGCTGGCGCTCGAGGCGATCAACGGCTCCAAGATCTCGGTCGGGGCGCCATATTTCAACATGACGTTCGGGCCGTTGATGGTGCCGCTGCTTTTGGCGTTGCCGTTCGGTGCTTTCCTTGGCTGGAAGCGCGGCGATCTCAGCGCTGCTGCGGAACGCTTAATGGCTGCTGCCGGGATCGCCCTGCTTGCGGCCATCGTGGCCCTTGCCGTCGTTAGACGCGGGCCGTGGCTGGCGCCGGTCGGGCTGGCGCTTGGCGTTTGGGTGATGGCGGGTGCTGCGAGCGAGATCCTGTTTCGGGCCCGGATCGGCAAAGCCCCATTTGCAGAGGTGGCGCGCCGATTGCGCAATCTGCCCCGTTCGGCGTGGGGGGGTGCGCTTGCGCATTTCGGGGTCGGCATGATGGTCGTCGGCATCGTCGGCACCACGGCGTGGCAAAGCGAGCGCATCGTCGCCATGAAGAACGGAGATAGTGCGGAGATCGCGGGCTTCACCTTGACCTTCCGTGGCACGCAGCAGGCCCAAGGCCCCAACTACAGTGAAGAGATCGGGCGCATGGAGGTCAGCCGTGGCGGCGCGCTCATCACGACGCTTCACCCGTCGAAACGCCTCTATGTGGCGCCACGCCAGCCGACCACGGAGGCTGGGATCTACGCGCGCTGGAGCGGCGACCTCTATGCCGTACTCGGTGACGCGCAAGGGGCTGGCGGATATGCCGTCCGGCTCTATTTCAATCCCCTGGTTCGCCTGATCTGGCTCGGTGCCGTCGTCATGTTCATCGGTGGTGGCCTGTCACTCAGCGATCGGCGCTTGCGGGTCGGCGCGCCAGTGCGCAAGCGAAATTCCAAGGCCGTCGCGGCGGGATGATCGACGAAGGTGCTCAGCGGAAAAGGTTCTCGTGAAGGACATGACACTCAAAGCTGACAGCTGCTTGCGTCGCGCTCGCCGATCCGTGTTGGTGGCGGCAATCGTGATGGCTTCGATGTGGGGTGCTGCAGTTGGTGCCCGCGCCGTGCAGCCGGACGAGGTCCTTGCCGATCCGGCACTCGAGGCCAGGGCGCGGGGTATCTCGGCGGGATTGCGATGTCTGGTCTGCCAAAATCAATCGATCGACGATTCGAACGCTCCGCTCGCGCGCGACCTCAGGATCATCGTGCGCGAGCGCTTGAAGGCGGGCGACAGTGACCGACAGGTGCGGGACTATCTGGTGACGCGTTTTGGCGAATTCGTGCTGCTGCAACCGCCGCTTTCAACGGGAACGCTGCTGCTGTGGCTGGCGCCGCTGCTTTTGCTCGGCGTCGGCGGCATGGCCGCCTACCGCCATCTGTCACGACGCGCGCCTGCGGCCGACACCACGCGGGACCGGCCGTTGACACCCGAGGAAGCCCGACGTGTTGCCGAAATCGTCGACAAGCCGGATTAATGGGTGCTTGCTGTGGCCGCCATGACGGCGCCCGCGCTTTCAAAGTCTCGACCGTCGCTTTCGATCAAAACACAGGTGGCCAGAACCGCCCGAGATTGTAGCGGGTGCTCTGACGTGGCTCGCTTCGCCGTTCCACATCCGCGCGCTCTGGCTTGCGGTAGGCATCGGACGGCCTCTCGACCTGCCGCTTGCGGCGTACAACGGGCTTTATGTCATCTTCAGATTTGGCCGAGACGACGCCGGTCGCGTGGGTTGATTTGACTGTCGATGCGGTGCGCTCGGTCTCACCCGACTTTGTCGGCGACAGCGTGGCCGATGCCGCATTCTTGGCGGCTGTGGCCGGCTCGTGCGCGGTTGCCGACTGAGCTGCGGCCCTTGCAGAACCGGTCGGCGCGGGTGAAGCCGCCGGCTGCGTCGCCACATAGTCTGCGGGTTTGGTTTTGGTGATCTGATTGCGTTCCAGTCCAGCGCCGCCGTCGCCGGTCGATTGAGCGCGCGCCAGCGACGCCGAGCCAACGACCACCATCGCGACGCACGACAAAACTGAGAGATACTTGCTCATCGTTGCCATTCCTCAGTGTCGGGCCAATCGTCGGCGTGGCCACTGACGCCGCAGTCCAATGCATTCCACCGCTTTGGGCAAACCCGCCCGTCGTTCCATTCCGCCGGGCCTCAGGCTCGCCGCAGGACAACCACTATGTCAACAAACGGGCGACGATCGGGCAGTGCCCGGCTGTCCCCGGATAAGTTTCGGGTGCCATTAGAATGACGGCACCCGAATGGTCACGCCGCCACCACCTCCACCGCCGCTCGATCGGCGGTTACTGCCGCCACTATTGCCGTCGTTGCTGCTGCGAGAGCGTCGGGCCGCAGCTTCGCGCCGCTGCTGGCGGGCTTCCTCTCGCGCTGCGGCCTGCTCTTCCTCGCGCTCGCGCCGGCGGGCGGCCTCACGCTGGCGACGCTTTTCCTCCTCACGCGCCTCGCGCTCCTCGTCGCGCTGACGCTGGAGTGCTGCTTCGCGCTGGCGCTTCTTTTCTTCCTCGCGGGCGGCGTTCTGCTCTTCGAGTTTGCGCTCACGCTCGGCTTCGAGCTGCTTGGCGCGTTCGCGGGCGCGCAACTCCTCAGGCGACGGGCCCGGGCACAGTCGCTTTTTGTGCTGCTCCATCCAGTCGAGCCAATCCTCGGCCTCGCCCAGCGTCGACTTCACGAGATCGACGGTTGGCGCGCTGGCATCGTTCTGGCGCAATGTCTCAAGGCCAGCCTTCACATCATCGGCCTTGCCCGTCACCTCACCCGAATAACAATTGTGCTCTCGCAGGAACAACTGGATCTCGCGCACGAAATCCTGTTGCTGGTTCGAGGTCAGCACCTGAGCCCGGCGCTGGCGACGCGAGGCCGCTTCCGCCTGCCGCTTCTTTTCAGCCTCAGCCGCGGCTGCTGCTGCCGCGGCCGCTGCCAATTCAGCTTGGCGCCGGCGTTCAGCTTCCGCATCCGCCCGGCGCTTCGTTTCCGCCGCTGCTGCCGCCGCCAGGCGCTGGCGCTCGGCCTCCGCTGCGGCCTGTTGGCGACGTTCCGCCTCCTCCAAGGCTGCCAGACGTTGACGTTCTGCCGCCTCTGCCGCCTTCCTTTTTTCCGCTTCGGCCTGGGCCGCTTGCTGTTGGCGCTGGCGCGCGGCTGCCTCGGCTGCCGCCTGCCTCCGGGCTGCCTCCTCCCGCGCGGCGCGGTTCTGCGCCTCGAGCGCCACCCGCTGTGCCGCCTGCCTGTCCGCTTCGGCCCGTGGCGGTGTCGTGGAGCCGGCATCGATGCCAACGGTCGCTGCGCCTCCACCGCCAAACAGGCGGCCGACGAGTTGGCGCATGCCGACGCTTGCACTCTCGCTGCCGACAGCGATCATGGCGAACGAACCGACCGTCAAAATCACGGCCGCGACTGCGATGCGGGTGGCGATGCCGCGCCGGGGAGCCGGTGTAACATCGGCCAGAGGCGTGGATGAGGCGATTGAGCCCTGCCGGGCTGGCGCTGGCGTGCTGGGCCTGCTCGCGCGAAAGTCCGAGGCTAGCGGTGCGGAAGGCCTACCGCCGGTCTGACGTGAGAATGACCGAGGCGAGGATGCAGGGCCTGTCTGGCGGGAGTTGGGCGCCCGGTCGTCGCCAATGACCACCAACGGATCACTGGTGATGCCGTTGGGGGTACTGAAGATGCCGTCCATCTCCAGGCCGGTTCCCTCGAACAAGGCCGCACGCCAGTCGCCGACGTTCTGGGGTCGGTCCTTCGGGTAGACGTTCAGCGCCCAGTCGATGGCGTCGAGGAAGGTCGAACGGTAGCTACTCTGCGCCGCATCGCGTGCTGGGACATAGTCGTCCTCGAGCATGCGGGTCGTACCCTCCGGCGGCATCTTGCCGGTGACGCAACGATAGAGCGTGGCGGCGAGAGCATAGATATCGGTCCAGGGGCCCTGCCCCTTGCTGTCGACCGAATACTGCTCGGGCGGGGAAAAGCCTTGCTTGACGACGCCGGTCAGCGTGCCCGTGGTCTCGGCCACGACGCGGCGCGAAGAACCGAAATCAAGCAGTACCGGATCGCCGTCGGATCGCAGGATGATATTGTCGGTTGCAATGTCGCGATGCAGGAAATCGCGCCCGTGCATGACTTCCAGGGCGCGCAGCAGGTTCACCAGGATGCGGTCGAGCTCGCCCTGGGTGGGGGGACGGCCGAGCTGCGCCAGCCACGCCTTCAAATTCGGCCCGACCTCATAGCGCATGACCATGTAGGCGGTGCCATGCGAGGAGAAGACGCTGATGACGCGGACGATGGCGGGATCATCGAACTGCGCGAGCGTTTGGGCTTCGCGGAGGAAACTGGTCTTCAGGTGATCAAAGACCTGCTTGTGCTTTTCAGAACGCGGGCGGACGGTCTGCGTCTGGTCGCGCAGAGCGAACTCGGTCGGATAATACTCTTTGATGGCGACGGGCATATCGAGGCCGATATCCACGGCCTCGTAGGTGATGCCGAAGCCACCCGCGCCAAGCACCCGCTCGATGCGGTACTTGCCATCGAGAAACGTATCTCTGGGCAGAACCTCGCGATAATCCATGGTTCCCTCTGAAACCCAGCCAAACGTCGCCCGTTTGGAAATCAAGTCCTCTAGCTACATCACTGCCCGCAAACTTCGGCAGGGTCCCCGTCAACAGGGCAGCCTGCGGGCGAACAATCACACATAATGTCACGAAGACCCTACTATATGGTGGAGCTTGAGGCCAGCCACGATCGTTCAACTGTCGGAAACTTTCTCGTGTTCAGAACGTGCTTTCCCGTGTCGGAACCACGCTCACAAGATACTAATATATATTGTTAATTCTTGTTTCGCCGGCGCCTGCGCGGCGCACTCAGCCCCGCCGCTGCTCGGGCCAGAACCGCACGCCATAGCGCGCCATCCCTCCACCCAGCGCCATCGCCATGCCGTCGGCCCGCCAGCAGGCCGCGCCCTGCCACATGTCGGCGTCGAGACGGCGGACTGCGCACATGCCGCCCCCCAAATGCCGGGTCATGACCGTGTCGTGGCCGCGCGCACTCAATTCCTGAGCAACGGCGTGCGAAATCCCCGTCTCCAGTTCCAGCGCGCCACCTTGGGTCCACACCCGCGGCGCCTCGACCGCCTCCTGAAGGCTCATGCGATACTCGACGAGGTTGAGGACGGCTTGCATGGCAACGGGAAAGATGCGCACCCCACCGGTCAGGCCCAGCGCGAAGGCGACTTCGCCGCCCTCGAGCCCCATTATCGGTGACATCGAGGTCGGCACCCGCTTGCCGGGCACGATCGACAGGGCCCGGCCAGGGTGGGGGTCGTAGAGGTACATGTAGTTGTTGGCGATCATGCCGGTGTCGCCGACGATATAGCGGGCGCCAAACAGGCTATTGATGGTGTGGGTCGCGACGACGACGCCACCGTCCCGATCGACGACGGTGACATGGGTTGTATGAGGCGATTCCCGGGTCGCCTTCAGTGCCGGCGTTACCCCTGCCTGCCAGGACTGGGCACGCACGGGATCAATTTCAGCGCGGCGCTCGGCTGCGTAAGCCTTGTCCAGGAGCCTGGCGACGGGCACATCGAGAAAGGCTGGATCGCCGGTTGCCGCGTCGCGGTCGACAAAGGCGATCTTGATCGCCTCGGCCATGGCGTGAATCGCGTCAGCGCTGGCGAAGCCCGCTCGCGCGAGATCGTAACCTTCGAGGATGTTGAGCATCTGGATGACGTGCACGCCGCCTGACGCTGGCGGCGGTGGTCCGACGATGGTGGTGTTGCGGAATGTTCCGCGCACGGGCTCGCGCACGATCGGCCGGTAGTCTGCGAGATCGGCCAGGGAGAGAATTCCACCGCTCCTAGCCATGAAATCGGCAACGCGGCGGCCGACGGCGCCGCCGTGCAGAGCCGCCGCCCCGTCGCGGGCAATTGCTTTCAAGGTTTCGGCATAGTCCGCCTGGACCAACCTCGCCCCCCTCTTGACGGGCTCGCCCTCCGGCAAGAACAGCCTCGCGATGGTTGGGTCGCGCGCCAGATCGTGTGCTGCCTCGGCGGTGCACTCGCTCAGATAGTCCGTGACAATGAAGCCCCGCTCGGCATGACGAATGGCTGGGCCGATCACGTCGGCCAAGGCCAAACGCCCGTGCTCGGCGAGCGCCATGGCCCAGGTCGGCAGGTTGCCGGCCGTCGCAGTCGCCAGCACGCCGGCGGCGTTCTTGCGACCGACCACCTCGAGGCGGGTTGCCAGATCATCAGAGACGGGCTCGAACATGTCGGGGGTGGCGGCTGCCGGCGCCTGGCTCTGGCCGTCGATGACGGTGTGATGGCCGTCGGGCGTGCGAATGTGCATCATGCCGCCGCCAATCAAACCCACCATCATCGGCTCGACGACGGTCAGCGCCAGCAAGGCTGCCACGGCGGCGTCAACCGCGTTGCCACCCGCCGCCAGCAATTCGGCGCCCGCCGCCGTGCCAAGGGGGTGATTGGTGACAACGATGCCGTTTGCGCCTGCGACAGGCTGCTTCTCGCAGGCGAACTCGGCTTGGTTTCGCGCCCGCCAATTGCCGGTGTGCATGGTCGATCCGCTCCCGCTGCTAGACTCATTTCGTCAGAGCCTAGCCCGCCCTTTTCGCGAAGGACAGCGGCCGGCTCGGCGTTGCCAGGGCAAGCAACCCGGGCCTCAGTCGGAAAAGGCGGCGACGACGGCTGCATGATAAGAGCCTGCGACGCCTACCGCCTTGGCCCAGCCGATCGCCTCGTCGCCCAGAGCCTCGTTGTGGACCTCGATCGAGCGGAAGCGACCATAGAGGGCGTGGGAGGCCAGCATGTGGTCGAGCATCTGGGGGCGGCCGTGATGGACGACGCTGAACCGGCGCGAAGCTTCGACGGCACGATCGAGAACGACCAAGGAGCGGTCTGCCAGATCGCCGTTGCCGGTATCCTCGGATCCCCCCTTGAGGAGCCGCATCGTGGTGTCGTGTATTTCGGCATTGAAGTCGCCGGTGACGAGGACCTTCGCGGAGGCATCAGCGTCGAAGATCTGATCCACCAAACGGCGCACCTCGAGCGCCTGCCCGATCCGCTTCAGACCCGAGAGGTAATAGCCTTCGGCCCAGGCATCGACCCGCTTCCAGCTATAGGGGCCCGTCTTCTGGCCGGGGATGGCGGAGGCGATCGGCGCGCGAAAGTGGACGTTGACGATGGTCAGCGGCTCGCCACCGACATCGAGCTCAGTGACGAGGACCGGGCGTTCGAAACGGATCGCAACTTTGTCCGGCGCAGGTGGATCGGCCGCCAGCAGCGCCACCTCGACAGGCGGCATCAGGTCGTGGAGGAGTTGGCGCTCGGCACGCACCGGGTAGCGTGTGAGGGTGACGAGGTTGTGCACGTCGGAGGGGCCGCTGGCGCGGCTGCGGCTCACGGTGGCGGAGCGGTGAAAGCCCTCATAGCGGGTGCCGGCGAGGAGATCGTCGAGCGCCTTCAGCGTCCGCGCCTTCTGGCCGGGCACGTGCTGGCCATTGACCTCCTGCAGGCAGAGAATGTCCGCCTCCAGGCGCTCGAGCGCCGGACGCAACACGCCCGCACGCGGCGCCACGGGATCATCGAGGTTTTCCAGATTGAACGTCGCGATGCGCACGAGCGCCTCCCCGATCAAGTTATCTCGCCAAGATCGAAGCCGCGCACCAGCTCGGCGCCCGACATCGGCTTGCGGCCGGCACGCTGGACCTCGAGGAGGCGGATGGCGCCCTTGCCGCAGGCGATTACGGGGCCTGAGGGATCGAGCAGTGCTGCAGGCCTCCCCTCACCTTCGGCGGGAGCCGCGCGCAGCACCTTGATGCGCTCGCGCTTTCCGGCCGGTCCCGCCTCGAGCCAAGCGCCGGGAAACGGCGAGAGGGCGCGGATGTGATCGTGGACCTCGCTGGCGGCTCGCGAGAAATCGATGCGTGTCTCGGCCTTGTCGATCTTGGCGGCGTAGGTGACGCCGACGGCCGGCTGCACCGTTGCCTGCAGGCTGTCGCGCTCGAGGGCCGCCAGAGCCCGCACCATCAGGCTTGCGCCGCGCACCATCATCTCGTCATGCAACGCGCCGGCCGTCATGTCAGGTGGAATGGCGATGCGCTCGGCCAAGCAAATCGGGCCAGTGTCGAGGCCTTCGTCCATGCGCATCACCATCACGGCGGTGTGCGTATCGCCCGCCATGATGGCGCGCTGGATGGGGGCTGCTCCCCGCCAGCGCGGCAGCGCTGAACCGTGCAAGTTAAGGCAGCCGTGGCGCGGCGCCTCCAGGATTGGCTTCGGCAGTAGCAGGCCATAGGCCACGACGACGGCGACGTCGGCCTCATGGGCCCGAAACGCTGCCTGCTCGCCCTCCCCCTTCAAGCTCTTTGGCGTCAGAACGGGCAAGCCCGCTGCCTCTGCGTGGCGATGCACCGGTGAGGGGCGCAGGTCCATGCCGCGACCGGCGGGCCGGGGGGGCTGGGTGTAGACGGCGGCGACCTCGTGGCCCGCGGCCATGATCTCGGACAGCGTCGGCACCGCGAAATCTGGCGTCCCCATGAAGACGATGCGCAGCATTGAGGGGGCCTCCATTGGTGGCGTAGCGCTCAGGCGTCGCGGCAGACTGTCGGTGGCGCGCGACGACCACCCTCACCACCCGGCCGGCGCCTTGAGGCCGGCTCAGGCTTCGCCCCGGGCCTGCTTGCGGAAGCGGCGCACGATCATGTCGCGCTTCAGGCGCGAGAGAAAGTCGATGATCAGGCGGCCCTCCAAATGGTCGATCTCGTGCTGGATCGCCGTTGCCAGCAGGCCCTCCGCCGACAGCTCCGACGGCTTGGCGTTGCGGTCGAGGTAGCGCACCGTCAGCGTGGCCGGACGCTCGATCTCGACCTTCACCTCGGGGATCGACAGGCACCCCTCCTCGTAGACACGGCGCTCCTCGCCGAGGCTCACGATCTGCGGATTGATCAGCACCAGCGGATTCTTCTCGCCGTCCTTCTCAGACACATCGAGCACGACCAGCCGGCGGGAGACGCCGACCTGAGGCGCGGCCAAGCCGATGCCGGGCGCCTCGTACATGGTTTCCAGCATGTCGTCGGCGAGCCTGCGCAAGCTGTCGTCGACCCGCTCGACGGGGTCTGCGACCTTCCTCAGGATGGGATCGGGGATGGTAATGATTTCGAGCTTGCTCATGACAGTCAGATCTAGTTGCGCGCGTTTCAGCTTCAACGGGCCGGCCAATCTGTCGCGTCAGCGGGCGGCCAGCACGCGGCCTGCTACAGCATCCAGCTTGGCGACCATTTCGGGGTCACGCGCCTCGGGTGGCGTGATGATGGCCACATCCAGCGCCCGATCGGAGCCCACGGGACAGCGGGGATGCTCCTTGGGGAAGCTCCGCGCCAGCCGGGTCACCAGACGCTGGCCCTTGGCGACGTTCTCGGTGAGGACCCGGATCACGGCCGCCACGTCGACTTCCGCGTGGTCCTCGTGCCAGCAATCATAATCCGTGACCATGGCGATGGTTGCATAGCTCATTTCAGCTTCGCGCGCGAGCTTGGCCTCGGGCATGTTGGTCATGCCGATGACGTCACAGCCCCAGGACCGGTAGAGGTTGGATTCGGCGCGCGTGGAGAACTGAGGGCCCTCCATCACCAAGTACGTACCGCCGCGGGTCATGGAGATGTGCTCGTCATGCGCCGCTCGCTCGATCAGGTCGCAGAGCGCCGGGCTCACGGGATCGGCAACCGAGACATGCGCCACGAGACCGGGCCCGAAAAAGCTCTTTTCCCGGGCAAAGGTGCGGTCGATGAACTGGTCGACCAGAACGAAGTGGCCAGGAGGATATTCCGCCTTCAGCGATCCGCAGGCCGAGACCGAGACCAGGTCCGTGACGCCTGTCCGCTTGAGAGCGTCGATATTGGCGCGGTAGTTGATGGCCGAGGGGGGCACGCGGTGGCCGCGGCCGTGGCGCGGCAGGAAGCGCACCGGCAGGCCTTCGACTTCAGCGTGAAGGATGTCATCGGAGGGCATACCGAACGGCGAGACCACCCGCTTCCACTGGGGATTCTCGAAGGCGGGGAGATCGTAAAGTCCGCTGCCGCCGACAATGCCGAGGACACTTCTGGTCATGGGCCAACTCCTCAAGGGCTGGTGCACGGCAGCGTCGCGCGCGCCGATGGCGACTGCATAGCCGCTATGATGGGGAATGGCGAGATAGTCTCTCTATCCGCCCCCGAACCGACGCAGCATCCGGTATCGGCCGCGCCGGGCGGCCGACCTGGAGCCGACCGCTGGTCCGGTGCGGTTCCCACCTGCCGGGCCGACGGGTGGACTAGCGCCGGACCTTGCCCGCCTCAATGACGATCGGCGCCTCGATCAAGTGGGGATCGAGCGAACGTTTCGGCACGAGCTGGGAAGCAACCGCCTTGCGCTCGGCTGCCGTCGGGACGCGCCAGCCGCGCCGCCCCGGGACCTTGTTAATGGCAATCGGGTAGATGGTGACACGGTCCGGCTCGAAGCGCATGCGCAGGAAATGCTTGTAGTCCTTGATCATCAGGGCGCCGAACGCATCGCCGCAATGCAGGTTGAAGAGCAGGCTGGTGAGCGTCCAGTAGCAGCCCATGATGGCGGCGCCGACGAAGCCACCGACCATAATCGTGACGACGGCATAGGTAAGCAGGAGCCAGGCCTCACTGAAGACGGCGGCAAAATTTGGCGGGAACTGAAGCCCCAGGGCGGACCGCAATGACTGCCGGCAGGGCGGCAAACAGCGCACTTGGTGCAAATGCCAGCAGGCTCACGATGAGCAGCGCGGTCAAGTGGCTGATGAAATGCAGCGTGCCCAGGATGAACCGGCCGACTGCGCGCATGAGGCCTGCACCCAGTTCGACATATTGAATGAGGCCGACCCACAACCCGAGCAACATGAAAAAGAACAAGGGACTGTTCTTGATCGCGGCCAGCACGCGCGCCGGACTGATGGTCTCGAAGAGCAAGCCATTTATGACCTTCACGGCTCCCCCCGCGGTCGCTTGAGCGCCTTCAGCGGTCCATTTCTTGACGTCGACGTCGGGGGCGGCAACCTCGAAGGCCCAAGCGTAGATGAAATAGATCAAGCCAACGAAAACAGCGAACTTGCGGTTGCGGAAGGGCAGAAAAAGGTTCTTCAGACTAAGGAGGCGGCTCGTCATCTTCGAGGGATAGATGCGCGGCGCGTGGTAGCGGTAGGACACGAGGCGGCGCACGAGCTCCCCGCCGCGCTCTGCCTTGGCCCGCCCGCGCCAGCCGGCCCCCTTGCTGGCGGCGCGGCCGCTTGCCGCGGACAGCTCGTAGTCACGCATGGTGAAATCGACCTGGTCGCTCGGTTTGACGATGCGCTGCTCCATGCGATTGAACTCGAGGGGATCTTGGGGGTCGGCGATGCGATGATCGGCGTCGGCAACTTCGACCCAATGCAGGTCCAAACGCCCCTTCAACTGATGCGTGGCGTGGGCAAAGGCGCCGCCACCACCGCAGGTGATAAACTGCACGCCGAGGTCGTTGCTGGTGTAGCGGGAATAGTGATGCCAATCGCCAGCGATGACGGCGCAGACCTTGGCGCCGTTCTTGCGCGCGAGCATCGAGATCTCGTGCAGGTTGTCGTAGTTATCGTGGTGCCAACTCGGCTCGGCGAGGCAGATGATGACCTTGTCGCCGGGCTGGGTGTGGTCAGAGATGATGTCGAAATAGTCGCGCTGGGGATCATCGAGGGTACCGCCCAACTGGATGTCGGGGCCCCAGATCCACCAGTTGTGGGGCAGCTTGATCGCGAAGTAGCTGCGATGCTGGTAGCTGCGCCAGCCGCCGATCTTGCGGCCGATACCGCCGGAGATGCGGTCTCGCGCCGAGGTGAAGAGGCTGGAGAAGGCGTTGAGGCCGTCGTACCAGTCGTGGTTGCCGGGAATGGCGAACAGCTTGCGCTTGGGGGTCTGCGTGGTCAGCGCCAGGTTGTAGGGAGTGACGAGCCGATCCTCGTACTCCTTGGTGGTGGCCTGCGGGTAGGCCTGGTCGCCGCCCATGACGAGGATCTCACCGGCGGGCAGCTCAGTCATGGCGTTGGCAGCATGGGGCTGGCGCACGGCGAGGCGGTCGTAGGCGAGGAGATGGGCGATAGCGTAAGTGGCTTCGAAGCCATCGCCGAGGTCGGCGACGTAGTCCACCCACACGGCACCCTCGTGGTCCACCGACAGGCGCTTGTGGGCTTCCTTGGCGTTGGCATCGCTGTAGTCGTAGCGGGCGGCAAGCTCGGCCTCGGAGGCAACGACGTCGGATGCGGCCTGCATCAGGCGCTGGTCGGCGTACTGGCCGATGGTTCCGGAAATCATATCGCGAATGGCGATGCGGACCAGGAGACCCGGATCGATCCAGTCGACCATTTGCGGCAGCTGGCGCCGGCGCAGGCGTTCCAGGATCTGCTCGCCGATGGCGTCGAGTTCGGATGGCTTGGGCGGCTCGGCTGGGGCCTCGTGGCGGAAAAGGCGCTGGGGTATCGAGCGCAGCCACTCAGGAAGTGACGCCAGCGCAGGCGCCAAGTCAGGGTTGAGCAACTCTTCCAGGAATTTCAGAAGCAAGGCGGCGTGCGGCCCGCGCAATGCCGTGTCAACCGCGAGTTTGACGGTCTCGCGTTCGTCGACGCCGGGCGGCAGCTCGATCAAGGGAATGTCGACCATGCGCTCGGTGATCAGTGTCGTCACGAACTCCGCGATCGGATCGATGAACATGAGACCGGGCATGATGTCGTGGGGATGGGCACGCAGGCTCGGCGCAATCGGGGCGCGCGCCCAATAGGTTTCGATGGCGGCGATGGGATCGCGCAGGAGCGCTGCATCGAGCTCGAGGTGCTCGGCCCACAACTCGCGCCGCAGGTCGTGGGCAAAACGACAGACGGCCTGGACCTCGCCGTCAATCTCGGTCTCAACCAGCTCCTGGTCGACGATGCCGAGCTGCAATTCGGTGTCGTTCGTGAGGCTGCGGGCGTTGAAATTGGCGGAGCCGACCGAGACATAACAGTCGTCGATGATCATAACCTTGGAGTGGACGTAGATCTGCTTGGCGTCACGGCGCTCGAGATGGAACATGCGGAAATGGTCGCCGCCGGCGCGACGCAGGCGCTCGGCCACCTGCAGGCGCAAGCGCTTGGCGATGACGGACAGGCCCGGGGCGTCGTAGTCGCGGGCAACGACCATCAGCACGCGCACGCCGCGGGCCAGGGCCAGCTCCAGGCGCTCGACAAGGGCACAGGGCCAAACGTACTGGTCCTCGATGTAGATATAGTGCTCGGCGCGGTCGATGGCGGCTTGATGGGCCTCGGCGATGGTGGCTTCACCCGGTCCACCCGTTTGGGGGAAAGCGCCGGCCGGCATGGTCTGATTGACCTGGACGGCTAGGGAGCCCAAGGCATTGACGAGCGGCGGGCCCTCGGTGATCGGGGTCCGGCCACGGAATTCAGCCAACCTGTGGTCGTCGTTGGGTGGGCGGGGGTCGTTCCACCGGTCGCGAAAAGCCTGCCAGATCTGGCCGACCGCGGGGCCCTCGACGCGGACCTGGATGTCGTGCCAGGCGGGCTGGCTGGCGGTGTGGGTCTCGAGTTCGCCGATCGCGAGGCCGTCCTGCTGACGCTCGGGTCGGCCGTCGTGGGCCGCGAGATCCCAGCGGTCGAGGCAGACGTCGATGCCGCCGACATAAGCGACGGAGCTGCCACCGGTCTTCGAGGTGGCGACGATGAACTTCTGATGGTGGGCGGAGGCCGGCACCTTGGCGAGGCGGCTATCGAGGATGGCCTCGCCGCCCATGGTGTTGACCGCCTTGGCGAACTCGTAGTTGTCCTTGGCGTGCCACAGGCGGAACGGTCCGGGTGCCCGGGTGCCCGGCACGTTGAACAGCAGGGCGCGGACACTGCAGCCGCGCCGGGCAGCATCGGCGACGAGGTCCAGAAAACTCTCGCCTGTCGGCGCGCCACCCTGGAGCACGGGATCGAGGATCTGGCTCGCCGTGACGCGCCAGCCCGAGATCAGAAGGGAGCCGTCGCAGACCTTCAGGGTATGGCTGAGGTCGGCCATGTAGCCCTTGCCGTCGACAAGGGCTGCGACCTGATTGCCGGTCGTAAAGTGGGGTTGGCGTGGCGTCCTGTCGGACTCGAGAAACCAGTATTCGGGTGCAACATTCGCCATCAACGAGCCCCTCGGGTACGCGGTCGACTATGCGGCTCCAAGATGGAAGCGCTACGCGCCTTGCGCACGCTTCCCCTGCGGCTCGCCTCGGGGCGGAGATTAGATCAAGCGCGGGACGCGCTGTAGACCGCAGCGGCCAAAATGCGAGGCTGGGAGCATTACGCGCGGCGACGTGGTGCATTCTGGCAACCCGTCGACGGAATCGGGCGGCTATCGGCGCTGGCGCCTTGGCCAACGGAGCATCGAAGCCCTACGCAACGCTCTCTGGCCCGGGCAGGCCAACTCCGCTAGTGTTGCAGGCCTCCCCGGGCGCCGGTCCGGCGGGAGCGCCACGTGCCTTGCGGGCAAGCCCCGAAGTGCCGCCCCGGCAGCTCCCGATTCCAAGCCACCTGTCACGAAAGATCCCCCATGCAAGAACGTAATCTCGGCAATTCGGGCCTGCGCGTTTCCGTCGTCGGCATCGGCTGCAACAATTTCGGCGGACGGATCGGCACCAAGGAGACCGGCCAGGTGATCGACAAGGCGATCGACCTCGGCATCACGTTCTTCGATACCGCCGACATGTATTCCAATCGCGGCGGCTCGGAGACCGCGATGGGCGAGGTGCTGAAAGGAGGCAAGCGGCAGAAAATCGTGCTGGCCACCAAGTGCGGCATGCAGATGGACGACGCGGGCAAGCTCAAGGGGGCGTCGCGGCGCTACATCATGAGCGCGGTCGAGGGCAGTCTAAAGCGATTGCAGACGGACTACATCGATCTCTACCAGGTGCACCAGGTGGATCCGCTGACGCCAATCGAGGAGACGCTCAGGGCGCTGGACGATCTCGTGCGGGCCGGCAAAGTGCGCTACATCGGCCTTTCCAACCATCCGGCCTGGATGGTGGTCGAGGCGCAGGAAACGGCACGGCGGCACAACCTCAACAGTTTCGTCTCGTGCCAGGACGAGTACAGCCTTCTGATCCGGGATGCGGACAAGGAGCTGATGCCGATGATGCAGCGCTACGGGCTCGGGCTGTTGCCGTACTTCCCGCTGGCGTGCGGGCTTCTGACGGGCAAATACAGCCGGAACGCCATGCCGCAAGGCGCCCGTCTCACCGAGACGCAGCGGTGGGCTGACAAGTATCTCAACGATCGCAACTGGCAGGTGACGGAGGCGCTTTCGGCGTTTGCAAAAGAGCGAGGGCACTCGCTGTTGGATCTCGCCTTCTCCTGGCTGCTGGCGCGGCCCAACATCTCGAGCGTGATCGCGGGCGCCACCTCGGCCGACCAGGTCGCAGCCAACGTCAAGGCCGCCTCCTGGCAGCTGACGGGCGAGGACCTGGCCGAGGTCGATCGCATCACCGGCCGCTGAGGCCCGCCCACAACAGGGCCGCGGCGAGGTAGCTCGCCGACTGCCCGCACATGAGCAAAGGACCGCTCGATGCCCAAGCCCAGCGCACAGCTGGCATCGCCCAGCTATCGCCTCGCTGTCGAGGACACCGATTTCCTTCTGCGTGACGAGATGCGGGCGCTGCGCTTTGCCATGGAGTACGGCAAGGCAGAGCTGCTGCTGCGCGACTGGGGCATCCGCTCGACGATCGTGGTATTCGGGAGTGCGCGAGTGCCTTCGCCCGAGCAGGTCGAAGCCCAGGCACGTCCCGCCAAGGGCCGAGGCGCGAGCCGGCAAGCCAAACCCGATATCGACCTCGCCCATTGGTACGAAGTGGCGCGGCGGTTCGGCCGGCTGGTGTCGGAGGAAGGCGGGGCGCTGCACGACAAGGCGGCGGGCCGCGACAACGTCATCGCCACCGGCGGCGGGCCCGGCATCATGGAGGCGGCCAATCGCGGCGCAACGGAGGCCGGTGCGCCCAGCATCGGCTTCAACATCACGCTGCCGGCCGAGCAGGAGCCGAACGGGTATTCGACGCCGGAGCTCACCTTCCGTTTCCATTATTTCGCGATGCGCAAGATGCACCTGGCGCTGCGTGCCAATGCGCTCGCCGTGTTTCCCGGCGGCTTCGGCACCTTCGACGAGCTGTTCGAGGTGCTGACGCTACAGCAGACCCACAAGGCGCCGAAGATGCCGGTGGTGCTGTTCAACCGCGCGTTCTGGTCGAACGTGATCAATTTCGAGGCGCTGGTCGCGTACGGCACGATCAATGCGGAGGACCTCGAGCTGTTCGACGTCGTCGACACGGCCGAGGAGGCGTGGGCGGCGATGCTGCGGCGCGGCCTCGTGGCGCACACCGCCGAAAAGACGATCGACGGGGTGGGGTTGGTGTGAAACTTCGCCACTGAGGCGCAACGGGTCGAACTGGCAGGGAGAGCAAACCGATGACGGCACGGGTGGGACTGATCGGCTTGGGCATGGCAGTTGGCCCGCACGCCAAGGCCCTACGCGACCTCCAGGTCGAAGGTCGGTGCGCGGTTGCCGGCGCGTTTGCCCCGAGTGCCCAAAGACGGGCTGCGTTTTCAGCGCAATACGGGCTGCCAACGACCGACAGCCTGGATAGTTTGCTCGCCGACCCGAGCATTGCTGCGATCGGCATCCTGACACCGCCCAACACGCACCTCGAGCTGGTGCAGCGTGCGGCTGCGGCCGGCAAGCACATCCTGCTCGAAAAGCCGCTGGAGATCACAACCGCGCGGGCTGAAGCGCTGGTCGAGACGACGGAGGCTGCCGGCGTCAAGCTCGCCGTGATGCTCCAGCACCGCTTTCGCCCCGCGGGCGAGCGATTGCGCGGCTACCTCGACGAAGGCCGGCTTGGCCGGATCATCAACTGCTCGACGTCGATCCGGCTATGGCGGCCGCAGAGCTACTACGATGAGCCGGGACGGGGGACGCGTGCGCGCGATGGCGGGGGCGTTCTGATGACGCAGGCGATCCACACGTTGGACCTGATGCTGTCTCTGGCCGGGCCCGTCCACGAGGTCCGCGGATTTTCCGCGACTTCGCCAGTCCACCGAATGGAGTGCGAGGACATGGTGGTGGCCGGTGTCAGCTTCGCCTCGGGCGCTCTCGGCGTGATCGAGGCGACCACGGCCGCCTATCCAGGGTTTGCCGAGCGGATCGAGATTGCCGGCACGACTGGTTCGGCGGTGCTTGCCGGCACGTCACTGGCCGTCGCACTCGACGATGGCACCCGGGAGACGATCAGCGCGGATGGCTCGGAAGGCGGTACTGGCGCCGATCCGATGTCATTCCCGCACGACTATCATCGCGCCGCCTGGGCCGACTTCCTGGAATGCCTGCCGGGATCCGGCATGCCGCGCGTCAGCGGCCGTACTGCACTGGCAGTGCACCGGCTGATCGATGCCCTGCTCGCCGCCGGCAACAGCGGGGATCCGGTGCGCGTCAGCGGCTGAGGCTGAATTGGGCCGAGCCGCCACCGCCCGACAGCGAGGCGTCGATGTTGTTGCCGCGAACGACGATGCGAATCGAGCCTGAGAGCCCATATTCGCTGTTATGGAATTCACCGCGGAAGCGGTTGGCTGAGATACGGGTGATCTGCGCGTTCTGCTGGACGCGGGCCGAAGCCGTCGCGCATACCGCGCTCATACCGAAGCTTTCCCCGCCTTGACGATGGAACTGGGCACGGCAACGGGCCCTCTCGCTCTCGCCGGACGGGAAGACGATCCGCCCGCCGCCACTCCACGACCCTTCGAGAGACAGGCCCTCGGCGGCGACTTGTGGGGCTGCGCCCCAGCTCAGCGCCGTCAGGCTCGCCGCGAGAACGGCCGCCACCTTGATCGAGATCGTCGCGCATGAATATCGCATGGCCATCCACCAAATAATGCTCACATTGATAGAGTAGTCGTAACTGAGGGGCGTGGAGTTCAACGGCCAGACCGATCAAATTGGCATCACGATGGCGATACCAGCCCAGTTGCGGCTAGAATGCCACGCAGACGTGACCGATCCATCCGAGGGCCAGGCATGACGACGCTGCTGATCACCCACTCCTGCTTTGCCAAGCACGATACCGGTCCCGGTCATCCCGAGCGCAGCGAGCGCATGCGGGCGATCGATGGCGTGCTGCAACGGGCCGAATTCTCCAGCCTGCAGCGACGCGAGGCGCCGGTGCGGGAGGATGCAAAGCGAGCGGATCGCAGCCGTCCACGGCCAAGCCTTCTACGACCTCGTTGTCGGCGCCGGCGAGAAGGCACAGCACGGCGCCGTCCGGTTCGATCCGGACACTGTGATGTCGGCTGGCAGCCTGGAAGCCGCACTGCGGGCCGTCGGCGCCGGCCTGCTGGCGGTGGACGAAGTCATCGCCGGGCGAGCCCGCAACGCCTTTTGCCAGGTCCGGCCACCCGGCCATCATGCGGAGGGCCAGCGGGCGATGGGGTTCTGCTTTTTCAACAGTATTGCGATTGCCGCACACTACGCACGCGATCGCCACGGGCTCGAACGTGTCGCGGTCGTCGACTTCGACGTTCACCATGGCAATGGCACGCAGGATATATTCTGGGACAACAAGAACTTGTTCCTGGGGTCGACGCACCAGATGCCGCTCTACCCGGGAACCGGGGCGCTCGGGGAAACCGGCGTCGGCAACATCTTCAATGCTCCCCTGCGGCCAGGCGATGGGGGCGAAGCGTTTCGTGACGCCTTCGAATCGCGCATCCTGCCGGCGCTTGCCAACTTCGGCCCCGACCTGATCCTGGTGTCGGCCGGTTTCGATGCGCACCGCGACGATCCGCTGGCTAACCTGGAGCTTGATGAAAGCGATTTTGCCTGGGCCAGCGAGAAGCTTGCCGAAGCTGCCGAACGCCATGCCGGCGGCCGGCTCGTGTCAATGCTGGAGGGCGGGTATGATCTCGCAGCACTTGGACGGTCCGTCGGCGCGCACGTCAAAGTGCTGATGGAAGCCGGCGGGAGCTGAAGACCCCTGCAACGAACAATGGGCGCGCCGGGTCGGCAATGGACGCTGGCCGAAGTCCCGTGACCAGAAGGAATTTCCTATGCCGCAGTCCGATCGACAGGCCAACCGGTTCGCCGATATCGGCGAACTCTCGTTCGAGCGCGCCCTGAAAGAGCTCGAGTCGATCGTTGGCCGGCTTGAACGGGGCGATGTCGAACTCGAGGAATCGATTGCGATCTACGAGCGGGGCGATGCCTTGAAGGCGCACTGCGACAAGTTGCTGAAGCAGGCCGAAGCCAAGGTCGAGCGTCTGGCTTTCGGCCCGGATGGCACCCCCAAATCGGCGGAGGCCTTCGAGGCCGAAGGCGACGGGCGCTGACGGGGGGCTGCCGCCCAGGACCGCCAGAAACCGCCAATGCGCCGGAGTGTGCGGGGAAAATTGCCGGCGCCCGGCGGTTTGGGCATGAAACGACCGCTTTTTCGGGCTATCAGTCGGCGCTGCAAAGGCCTAATGTAGCCAATGATCGTGTTGTGGCGTCGTGGTCAGGACCACGGGGTATGCGCCGACAGCCAATCGTTGGCACCAACACATTTGAATTTCTGGTTTTTCTTTTGGTCTTTGTGCTCGTGCCGACTGCTTGATTCCGGTACGGACATGATCCTGAGAATGCCAGGGAGCCCGTATCCACAAGCCCGCAAGGGCCCGGGCCTGCCGTGGGCCCCTGGCCTCACAAGCCCGTAGACTGCGTTGCGACATGACAAAAAACATCTCCACTCCACTGCTCGACCGCGTTCATACACCGGATGATCTCAGGCGCTTGCCGGAGAAGGACCTGATCAGCCTTGCCGACGAGTTGCGGCAGGAGACCATCGATGCGGTGTCGGTGACCGGCGGGCATCTTGGCGCGGGTCTCGGCGTCGTCGAGCTGACGGTGGCGCTGCACTACGTCTTCGACACGCCACGGGACCGGCTGATCTGGGACGTCGGGCACCAGGCCTATCCGCACAAGATCCTGACCGGGCGCCGCGATCGCATCCGCACCCTGCAGGCAGGGCGGTGGCCTGTCCGGCTTCACGAAGCGGGCGGAGAGCGAATACGACCCGTTCGGGGCGGCGCACTCGTCGACCTCGATCTCGGCTGGGCTCGGCATGGCCGTGGCGCGCGATCTCGACGGGCGCGACAACAACGTCGTGTGCGGTGATCGGCGATGGTGCGATGAGCGCGGGCATGGCCTACGAGGCCATGAACAACGCGGGCGTGCGCAACGAGCGCCTTCTCGTCATCCTCAACGACAACGACATGTCGATCGCGCCGCCGGTCGGCGCGCTATCGAACTACCTGGCGCGGATCTCGTCCTCGGGGACCTATCTGCAGATCCGCGAAATCGGTAAAGCAGCTCGCCAAGCGCCTGCCCAAGAACTGGGAACGGCGGGCGGCGCGGGTCGAGGAATACACACGCCACCTGTGGCAAGGCGGGGCGTGGTTCGAGGAGCTCGGCTTCTACTATGTCGGCCCGATCGACGGGCACGATCTGTCCATCCTGCTGCCGGTGCTCAAGAACGTACGGGACGCGCGCAAGGGACCGATCCTGCTGCACGTCGTCACCAAGAAGGGCAAGGGCTATGGGCCGGCGGAGGCTTCGGCCGACAAGTATCACGGCGTCAACGCATTCGACGTCATAACCGGCGCCCAGGCCAAGCCCAAGGCCAACGCGCCGAGCTATACGCGGGTGTTCGCCGACAGCCTGATCGCGGAGGCGCGCAAGGACGACAAGATCGTCGCGGTGACGGCCGCCATGCCGTCCGGCACCGGGCTCGACCTCTTCGGAAAGGCATTTCCGGACCGGACGTTCGACGTTGGCATCGCCGAGCAGCACGGCGTGACCTTTGCCGCAGGGCTGGCGACCGAAGGCTTCAAGCCGTTCGTTGCGATCTATTCGACGTTCCTGCAGCGCGCCTACGATCAGATCGTGCACGACGTGGCGATCCAGCGCCTGCCGGTGCGGTTCGCGCTCGACCGGGCGGGCCTGGTCGGTGCCGACGGCCCCACGCACGCCGGCTCGTTCGATCTCGCCTACCTTGGATGCCTGCCGGACATCGTGATCATGGCCGCGGCCGACGAAGCCGAGCTCAAACACATGGTGGCAACGGCCGTCGCGATCGACGACCGGCCATCGGCCTTCCGCTACCCGCGCGGCGAAGGCGTCGGCATCGACATGCCGGCAGAGGGCGTGCCGCTGGAGATCGGGCGGGGGCGGATCGTCCGCGAGGGCAGCGCGATCGCCATCCTGTCGCTCGGCACGCGCCTCGCCGAAAGCCTCAAGGCGGCCGAGAAGCTCGCGGCCTTCGGATTGTCGACCACGGTGGCGGACGCGCGCTTCATGAAGCCGCTCGATACGGCGCTGATCGACCGGTTGGCGCGCGAGCACGAAGTGCTGGTGACCATCGAAGAGGGCTCGATCGGCGGCTTCTCGAGCCATGTCCTGCACCATCTGGCACAGGCCGGCCACCTCGACCGCGGCCTGAAAGTGCGGCCGATGGTGCTGCCGGACGTGTTCATCGACCACGACAAGCCTGAGCGGATGTACGAACGGTCGGGTCTCAATGCCGATGGCATCGTGCGGACGGTGCTGGCCACGCTGGGGCGTAGCGTTCAGGCCAACGAGGTCTGAGCGCAGATTGGCGGTTCCGGCGGTGGCGTGTGTGGGCGTTATGCGCAACGTGAGTTATCCACAGGCTGATTCGCGCACACACGCAAGCCTCAGTTGGGGATCGACTTAGCGCACGCGCCTCGTCTACTTTCAATACCAGTAAATGCGTACCTGTTTCTCCGCGTCCCATCCCCCCAAGCGGACACAGGAATGTGCCCCGGCGCCAGTTTGCCGGGGCTTTTTTTTGCGCCTCCGGCAGATCTCCGGGGCGAGGATCGACGCCTCCGGCCCCGCCCCGCCAGCGCATTTCAGGACAATCTCTGCTAGCATGATCAGGCCCTCGGCCACCGCCTGCGGGTGGGCGGAATGATCATCAACAATTTGGTTGTAGTAGCTCCCGTGGAGAACCGACAACGCCTCGATCTTGCAATGGTGTCTCGCGGCCTCGTTGAAACGCGGGCGCGCGCACGTGACCTCGTGTTGCGGGGCGTCGTCACCGTCGGCGGACGGGTGGCAGAGAAGCCTGCGCTGATGGTCGGCTGTCGAGACGAGGTCGCGATCACGGGCGGCCCCGCGGACTATGTGTCGCGAGGGGCACTCAAACTCAGGCACGGACTGGCGCATTTCGGTTTTTCACCAGCGGGCCGGGTTGGCGTCGATCTCGGGGCCTCGACCGGGGGGTTCACGGAGACGCTGCTGGCTGCCGGCGCCGCCCAAGTCTATGCGGTCGACAACGGGCGGGGGCAATTGCATCCACGGATTGCCGCCGATCCACGGGTAATCTCGCTCGAGAGCCAGGATGCGCGCGAGCTGACGGCGACGCAGATAGCGCAGCCCGTCACCGCGCTGGTTGCCGATGTGAGCTTCATTTCACTCACGAAAGTGCTGCCTGCGGCGCTGGCGTTAGCGGCGCCGGGATGCTGGCTGGTGGCCTTGATCAAGCCGCAATTCGAAGCCCCCCGCGCCGACATTCCGCGCCACGGCGTGATCCGCGATGGCGCAGTGCAGACCGCTGCGGTCGAGGCGGTGGTGAATTGGATGGGCGGGCAGCACGACTGGGTGACGCTCGGAACTGTGGCCTCGCCGATCACGGGCGGTGACGGCAACGTCGAGTTCTTGATGGGAGCGGTGCGCAATGGCTAGCGGGGAGAGCCTCGAGGTGATCGGTAACGGCGAGGAAGGCGACGGCATCGTCGCGCCTGCCGGGCGCGATGGTTCGGGGCCGATCGCCTATGTCGGGGGGGCGCTACCGGGCGACGAGGTGCGGCGGCTGGCGGACGGTTCGATCGCGGTAACGACACGGGCGAGCGAAGCGCGCCGGGCGGTGGCGCTGTGTCCGCATGCCGCCGATTGCGGGGGCTGCCAGGTGCAGCACATGTCTGACGCCTACTATGCCGCCTGGAAAGCGCAGAAGCTCAAGCATGCGCTGGAGCGGCTTAAGCTCACATCGGACGGTGACGGGGTAATTGGCCCCTGCATCAGCGTGGCGCTTGCCACGCGTCGGCGCGCGGTCTTCAGTGCCACCAAGACCGGAGCGGGGACACAACTGGGGTTTCACGGGCATCGCAGTCATGACCTGGTCGACCTTGCCGACTGCGCCGTTCTGCGGACCAGCATCGTTGCGGCGCTGCCGCACCTGCGCGCCATCGCAGCACTGGTGTGTCGCCGGGACGTGACCTGCCGGGTGGCGGTGCTCGACTGCGCCAACGGGCTCGACGTCGCCATCACCGAAACCGGCGCCAAGGCGGGGCACCCCGTGCGCGTCTCCGGGGAACTTGCGCAGATTGCGGGCGAGGGCCGGATCGTGCGCCTCACGATCGAGGGCGAGCCGGTGGTTTTGCGCGCCAAGCCGGTGATCACGGTTGCCGGTGTCGACGTGGTGCCGCCTCCTGGCGCCTTCATGCAGGCGACGGCAGAGGCGGAAGCGGCCATGGCCGCGCTCGTGAGCGACGCGGTGGCGGCGGCGAAGGCACGGCGTGTGGCCGACCTCTTTTGCGGGCTCGGCGCGTTCACGCTTGGAGTGGCGCGGCACGCCCGCGTCGAGGGTTTCGACAGTGACGCCTCGCTCGTTGGCGCATTAGTCGAGGCTGCACGACATGCTTCCGGCCTGAAGCCGATCGTGGCCACGGCGCGCGACCTCTATCGCGATCCGTTGTCGCCAAACGAGCTCGCCCGGTTCGATGCGATCGTATTCGATCCCCCCCGCGCCGGTGCCAAGGCCCAGGCCGAAAGCCTCGCCAGGTCGAACGTGCGCACTGTCGTCGCGGTGTCTTGCAATCCAGTGACGCTGGCGCGGGATCTGCGCATTCTGGTCGACGGCGGCTACAGGCTCGAAAAGGCCGTCGGCATCGACCAGTTCCTCTACTCGACGCACCTGGAGGCGGTGGCGGTGTTGTCGAGGCCGGCGCAGTCGCGAAACGCGCGACGACGCTGAAACACCCCAAAACAGAGACGGGCGCCGGCTGAGGCAGACGGCGCCCGTTACTCGTGCATGGCCGAGGCTTAGCGGGCCGGCAGCGCGCCTTCGTCCGAAGCTGCGGGCTTGGCAAGGCCCGGCGTGCGACGCGCGGCGGCTGACGGCTTCTTCGATGCCTTGCCGGAAACGAGTGCCGCCAGATCCAGACCGTTGTTCCAGTAGGGGTCGGAGCCGTAGAGCGAGGCCAGGTACTCGATGAAGACGTTGACCTTCTCGGGCATGAAGTCGCGGCAGGGGTAGACGGCGTAGATGGCGACGTTGGACGAGCCGCGATATTCGGGCAGGACGACCTGCAGCTCGCCGCTTCTCAGCTCCTCGCCGATGTCCCACACGGAGCGCAGGCCGAGGCCGAGGCCGGACATCAGGGCCTCGCGCATGAACTCGAGGGAGTTCGATCGGATATTGCCGCGGACGCGGAGCTGGTGATGGCCGTCGGGGCCCTCCAGACGCCAGACATCCTGGGCGCCGGCGGACAGGCAATTGTGGAAGTCGAGGTCGGCCAGGGACTTCGGCGGCCCCATCTCGCACGTTTCGAGATACTTCGGGCTGGCGCAGATGACACGGGTGTCGGCGGCGAGCTTGCGTTGCACGAGCGAGCTGTCCTGCAATTCGCCAATGCGGATCGCCAGGTCGAAGCCGTCACGGATGATGTCGACGAAATTGTCGGTGAGGTGGAACTCGAGCTCGATCTCGGGATACTTCTCGAGGAAGGTCGGCAGGAATGGCGCGATGTGCAGGCGGCTGAACGACGTCGGCGCCGTCACCTTGAGCAGGCCGCGTGGCGTCGTATTGCGTCGATTGACGAAATTCTCCGCCTCTTCGATCAGGTTCAGGATGTCGACGACACGCTTGAAGTAGCCCTCACCAGTCTCGGTCAGCGTCAACTGACGCGTGGTGCGCTGGAAGAGACGCGTGTTGAGGCGATCCTCAAGCAGGCTGACGCGCTTCGATACGACTGCGGGCG
This sequence comes from uncultured Alphaproteobacteria bacterium, assembly GCA_963761475.1. GTDB lineage: Bacteria > Pseudomonadota > Alphaproteobacteria > Rhizobiales > Hyphomicrobiaceae. The sequence goes on along the minus strand of CAVXGT010000027.1, from coordinate 10,731 downwards.
ACAAACCCATCTCACGGCCGGCAGCAGACATATTGCCGGTGCGCGCCACTCGTGCGAAAATTTCAAGATCGGTGATTGCTGTCACAGTCGACTCCTCACGTGATTTGCGTCGTGGGAACATCAGGACTTTCTCCGATCTGTTAATTGTTCGGCCTGGTGGCGTGAGTGTGTCTCCCATCACCGGGCTAATGGAATAGTCTTGTTCCCGTACGTGGTAAATCCTCCCTCATTCTGGAACAAGCCACCCGTCAAAACAAGTTCTGGTTGAACGAACGCTCGCCTCAACCAAAGCCTGCCATGCCGCACTCCAGTCCCAAGAGAAAGCCGAGCCGCCCCATGACCATGATTGCCATGCCCGAGCCGGACCAGGGCATTCTGCAGCGCCGCGACGTGATCGTGCGCGACCTGGCGAGGCTCGTTAGCAGCGAAGCCGTGATTGCCGACGCCGATGGCCGGCGTGCCTTCGAGACCGATGCGCTCACCGCCTACCGCTGCATGCCGCTTGCCGTGGTTCTGGCGCGCAGCACCAGTGACGTGTCGAAGGTCATGGCCTACTGCCACGAGAACAAGATCAAGGTGATCCCACGGGGGGCCGGCACGTCGCTGTGCGGGGGGGCATTGCCGACCGCCGACTCGATCGTGCTCGGGCTATCGCGCCTCAACAAGGTGCTGGCGGTCGACTACGCCAACCGCATCGCTCGGGTCGAGGTCGGCATTACCAATCTCGGTATCAGCGCCGCCGTCTCAAGCCGCAACTTCTTCTATGCGCCCGATCCCTCGAGCCAGCTCGCCTGCTCGCTCGGCGGCAACATCGCCATGAACTCGGGCGGGGCGCATTGTCTCAAGTACGGCGTCACAACCAACAACGTGCTGGGCCTCAAGGTGGTGATGTCGGACGGCGAGGTCGTGGAGATCGGCGGCGACCATCTGGACCAGCCGGGCTACGACCTGCTGGCGCTGCTGGTGGGATCGGAGGGGCAGCTCGGCGTGGTGACGGAGGCGACGGTGCGCATCCTGCGGCAAGCCGAGGGCGCGCGGCCGCTGATGCTCGGGTTCGATTCGAGCGAAGCGGCGGGGCGCGCGGTCTCGGCCATCATCGGCGCCGGCATCATCCCGGTCGCCATGGAGTTCATGGACAAGCCGGCGATCGAAGTCTGCGAAGCGTTCGCCAAGGCCGGCTATCCGCTCGACGTCGATGCATTGCTGATCATCGAGGTCGAGGGCAGCCCAGAGGAGATCTCGGCGCTGCTCGGTCGCATCGTCGAGATCGTCGAACCGCTGGCGCCGGCATGCGTGCGCATGAGCGAGAGCGAGGAGCAGAGCGCCGCGATCTGGCGGGGGCGGAAATCGGCGTTCGGCGCTATCGGACGGATCTCCGACTATTACTGCATGGATGGCACGATCCCGCTGAAGAGCCTGCCCGACGTGCTGGTGCGTATCTCCGAGATCTGCGCCAGCTATGGGCTGCGGGTGGCCAACATCTTCCACGCCGGCGACGGCAACCTGCATCCGCTCATCCTCTACGATGCCAACAACCGGGAAGAGATGATCAAGGCGGAGCAGGCCGGTGCCGATATCCTGAAGTTGTGCGTCGATGTTGGGGGGTGCCTGACCGGAGAGCACGGCGTTGGCATCGAGAAGCGCGATCTGATGCCGTTCCAGTTCAACGAGGCCGAGCTGGCGTTGCAGATGAAGGTCAAGAGTGCGTTCGACCCGCACTGGCTGCTGAACCCGGCCAAGGTGTTTCCGCTCGACGGCCGCGCGTCGGCCTGATCCTGAGCCCAGGAGCGCACAAGTTGCAGAACCAGAGCCTATTGAGACCCGCCACCGAGTGGGAGTTGCAGCGATCACTCGTGGAGGCCACGAAGAGCGCGACGCCGATCGAAATCATCGGGACAGGCAGCAAGCGCGATCTCGGCCGGCCGACGCAGCACGCGGTGGCGCTGACGACGACGTCGCTGACGGGCGTGCGTCTCTACGAGCCGTCGGAGCTTGTGATGTCGGCGCGGGCGGGAACGCCGCTCGGACGGATCGAAGCCGATCTCGCGAGCCAGAACCAGATGCTGGCGTTCGAGCCGGTGGACCTGCCGGCGGTGATCGGGCACGAGCCTGGCCAGGGGACGGTGGGCTCGCTCTTCGCGTTGAACTTTTCCGGCGCGCGGCGGATTGCCGTCGGCGCGGGTCGGGATCACCTGCTGGGCGTGACGGCGATCTCGGGGGAAGGTGTCGCGTTCCGGTCGGGCGGGCGCGTGATGAAGAACGTCACGGGCCTCGATCTGGCGCGCATGCTGGCTGGAAGCTGGGGCACGCTGGCGGTGCTGACGGAGGCCACGTTCAAGGTGATGCCGCGACCGGAGGAGACGGCGACGTTGATCCTGCTCGGCCTCGAGGACAGCATCGCGATCGAGGCGCTGACGACTGCCATGATGACGCCCTATGAAGTGAGCGGCGCCGTGCACTTGCAAAAGGCAATGGCTGAGCGGCTGTGGCACGAGGGGCTCAAGAGCGAGCACCAGGCCGTCACGGCGGTCAGGATCGAGAACTTCTCGACGTCGATTGCCTACCGCACGGGGCGGCTCAGTGACGAGCTCAAGCTCTATGGCGACGTGCATGTGCTCGGCAACGAGGATTTGCTGTCGTTCTGGGACGAGCTTCGCCAGTTGTCGGTGCTGCAGGGATCGAACGCGCCATTGTGGCGGATCTCGACGTCGCCGCAGGCGGGGCCGAAAGTGATGGCGGGCATCTCCGGATTCATGACATCGAATGCGTTCTACGATTGGGCGGGCGGACTGATCTGGGCGGAGGTGCTGCCGACGTCCGATGCGGGCGCTGCCGACATTCGCCGCGTGATCGCTGCACACGGCGGGCATGCCACGCTGATCCGGGCCGACGCATCGGTACGGGCTGCGACCGACGTGTTCCAACCGCTGGAGCCGGGCCTTGCCAAGCTGACCGCCAAGCTCAAGGCCATCTTCGATCCCGGCGGCATCCTCAATCGCGGTCGGATGATGCCAGGGTGACGCGTCGGCCTAAGCCGATGAATGCGCCACCGTGAGCGGCTTCAGACTTCGACGACGTCGATGACGCCGGCAACGGTCGACAACTGGCCGCGCTCGGCTGCCCCAATCTCATAGCGGCCGGGGAGCACGATCTCGATCTCGCGGCCACCGGCAACACCCGGCACACCGGCGACCTCGAGCTGCAACTTGACCTCGCCCTTGCCGCCCGGCTTGAGCAGCGACTTGATCTCAGCGAGCGGCTTGGACGTCGTCGTAATGCGGCGGCCGTCGAGCACGATGCGCAGGCCGCGATTGACGTTCATGGCCGCGGCATCGAGCGCATCGATGGCGTTCACGCGCATCTTGACGGTGTCGCCGTCGCGCTCGGCCTCGACCGAAACAATCACGGGGGTGCCGGGCTCCAGCAGGTCGCGGCAGCGCGCGAGCGTATCTGAGAACACGACGGCCTCGAAGTTGCCGGTGGCATCGGAAAACATGGCGAAGGCGAACTTGTTGCCCTTCTGGGAGCGGCGCTCCCGGGCTGAGACCACGATGGCGGCGAGGCGGCCTGATGTCAGGGTGAGGCCTGCCTTGGCCTCGAAGTCAGCGTAGCGAGTGACGCCGAGCTTCGGCAGGATCTTGCTGTACTGGTCGAGGGGATGGCCGGACAGATAGAATCCGATACCGGCAAACTCGTTCTGCAGTTTTTCCATGGGCGTCCAAGGTTTCACCTGCCGCAGGTCGAGGCGGGGGCCTTCGGTGGCACCGAACATGTCGGTAATGCCCGAGGCCTTGTCGGAGCCCAGGCGCTGCGCCACGCCAACCATGGTGTCGGCGTTGCCGTGGACAGCCGCGCGGCTCGGCTCGAGGCCGTCGAAGGCGCCGGACATGGCAAGCATCTCGAGTGCGCGCTTGTTGACGACCTTGGGATCGAAGCGGGCGGCGAAATCGGCAAGGCTCTTGAAGGGGCCCGAGCGCTCGCGCTCGGCGACAATGGTCGAGACGGCGCCGGCGCCGACGTTCTTGAGGCCGGCAAGGGCGTAGCGGATGCGGCCTTGCCTGCGGGCAGCGGGCCTGGCCTCCTTGTGGCCGACGCCATTGCCGCCGGCGGGTGCGGCCTCGGCGGGGGGCGGCTCGACGGAGAACTCCACCTGGGAGAGGTTGACGCACGGCGGCGCCACCTGGATGCCGGAGCGGCGGGCCTCGGCGGCGAAGGAGGCGAGCTTGTCGGTGTTGGCCATGTCGAGGGTCATGGACGCGGCGATGAACTCCTCGCGGTAGTTCGCCTTGAGGTAGGCGGTGTGGTAGCTGACGAGCGCGTAGGCGGCGGCGTGGCTCTTGTTGAAGCCGTAGCCTGCGAACTTGTCGACCAGCTCGAAGATGTAGGTTGCGTCCTCCTTCTTGACGCCGTTGGCCATCGCGCCCTCGACGAACCGCGCCTGCTGGCGGGCCATCTCGTTCTTGTCCTTCTTGCCCATGGCGCGCCGCAACAGGTCGGCCTGGCCCAGCGAATAGCCGCCCATCACCTGGGCGATCTGGATGACCTGCTCCTGATAGATGATGACGCCGTAGGTTTCCTCGAGAATCGGGCGGATCAGCTCGTGGGGGTACTCGATCGGCTCGTCGCCGTGCTTGCGGTTGATGTAGGTCGGGATGTTGTCCATCGGGCCCGGGCGATAGAGCGCCACCATGGCGATGATGTCCTCGAAGCGGTCGGGCTTGAGGCGTTTGAGGCTCTCGCGCATGCCGGTCGATTCCAACTGGAAGACGCCGACGGTGTCCGCCTTGGCCAGCAGCTCGTAGGCGGCCAGGACTTTCGGGTCGTCGCCGGCAATCTCGAGCGCCGGCAGATCGATGTCGATGCCGCGCACGCGCTTGATCAGGGCGACGGCCTTTTCGAGCACGGTGAGCGTCTTGAGGCCCAGGAAGTCGAACTTCACGAGGCCGGCAGCCTCGACCATTTTCCAGTTGAACTGGGTGATCGGGAAATTCGACTTGGGATCGCGGTACATCGGCACGAGTTCGTCGAGCGGCCGATCGCCGATCACCATGCCGGCAGCGTGGGTGGAGGCGTGGCGGTAGAGACCTTCGAGCTTCTGCGAGATCTCGAGCAGATGGGCGACGACCGGATCCTCGTCGCTTGCTTCCTGCAGCTTGGGTTCGCTGTCGATGGCCTCGCGCAACGTCACCGGATTAGCCGGATTGTTCGGCACGAGCTTGCAGAGCTTGTCGACCTGGCCGTAGGGCATCTGGAGGACGCGGCCGACGTCGCGCAGCACGGCGCGGGCCTGCAACTTGCCGTGGGTGATGATCTGCGCCACCCGGTCCTCGCCGTATTTCTTCTGGACGTAGCGGATGACCTCGTCGCGCCGGTCCTGGCAAAAATCGATGTCGAAGTCCGGCATCGAGACGCGCTCGGGATTGAGGAAGCGCTCGAACAGCAGGCCGAACCGGAGGGGGTCGAGATCGGTGATGGTCAAGGCCCAGGCGACGAGGGAGCCAGCGCCGGACCCACGGCCGGGACCGACCGGGATGCCGTTCGACTTCGACCATTTGATGAAGTCGGAAACGATCAGGAAGTAGCCCGGGAACTTCATCTGGGTGATGACGCCGACCTCGTAGTCGAGACGCTTGTCGTAGTCCTCGCGGGTGAAGCCGGGCGCCAACGGGCAGGCCTCGAGACGCCTTGCGAGGCCCTCCGAGGCCTGGCGCTTGAGCTCGGCCGCCTCGGCTGCCTGGCGTTCCTCCTCGGTGGCGCCGTCGGTGGTCGAGACGAAGGCCGGCAGGATCGGTTTGCGGCCGCGCGGGCGATAGGCGCAGAGCTTGGCGATCTCGACGGTGTTGGCGATCGCCTCGGGAAGATCGGCGAAGAGGGCCACCATTTCGTCGGCGCTCTTGAAGTAGTGCTCGGCGGTCAATTTGCGCCGGTCGTCCTCGCTGACGTAGCGACCTTCGGCGATGCAGATCAGCGCATCGTGCGCTTCGTGGTCGCCGGGGGTCGCGAAATAGCATTCGTTGGTGGCAACAAGAGGCAGCTCGAGCTCGTAAGCGAGTTGCAGCAGCGTCGGCTCGACGTTGGCTTCGGTGGGCGTGCCATGGCGCTGGATCTCGACGTAGAGGGCACTGCCAAAAATGTCCTTGAGGCGTTGCAGGCGCGCCCGGGCCAGATCCTCCTGCCCCTCAGCCAACGCGGAATCGATCGGCCCGTCCGGCCCGCCGGTCATGGCGATCACGCCCTCCGACCGTTCCGCGAGGTCCTCGATCTTGACGTGGGGGGGCTCGGTGTCGCCGGTCTTGAGGAAGGCTCGGCTGTTGAGCTTGGCTAGATTGGCATAGCCCGGCTCCGTGCGCGCCAACAAGGCCACGGGTCCCGCCGGGCGCGCGGGCTCGCCGCCCACGGGCTTGAGGTTGGCGAGCTTGCGGTCGACGATATCGTGGAAATCGACGCGTAGCGCCACGCCGACGATGGGCTGAATGCCGGCGCCAGCGAGCTTGTCGGAGAATTCGAGCGCGCCGAACATGTTGCCGCTGTCGGTGAGGCCGATCGCCGGCATCTGGTGGGCCTCGGCCAGCTTGGCCAGTCGGGGGATCGGGAGCGCGCCCTCGAGCAGCGAATAGGCCGAGTGCACCTTCAGGTGCACGAAACGGACGGCGGGGTGGGTCTCGGACATGGCGGTCTCGGCTCGAATCGCTGCGGTTTGGCGCAAGAGTAGCATCTTGAGGCTGGGACTTGGCGGCGGGGGTGGTGGTGTCCCCGCTATTCACCGCCCCCGGAACCGTCTGGGTTGGGTCTGCCGGGGCATGACTTTCTGGCTGAAATCCAGCGGCCAAGGGCTTGGAGCGCGGTTGCTTCAATCGGAGTCGGGCGTTCTTGCGAAATCGCGATCTGGCTTGTTATTTCAGAGACTGATTCACGTCACCGGTGGAAGCGAGGGTGATTCCACCTCAGCCGATCTGGCCCTAGTGCAGCGCATCTGACATTCGGCACCCACTTGCCGGTGGGCTCGTGACCAAACGTCAGATGCAAAAGCTGCACTGGAAACATATGCTTGCTAGTGTTCCTCGTGGCTCTGACATTTGCCCCGGGTCTAGCCGCGATGTGATGCAAATGTCAGAGCCGGAACACTAGGTTGCCCGAAACAACCAGACCATTGCATGAACCAAGCGGAGACAAGGATGGCCAAGACGCTGCTGATCACGGGGGCTTCGCGCGGCATCGGCGCGGCGACGGCCCGGCGCGCTGCCGAGCGGGGTTATGATGTGGCGATCAACTACGCGAGCAACGAAACTGCTGCGCGCAGTGTCGCCGACAGCGTCACGAAAGCGGGGCGCAAGGCCATTCTGATCAAGGCGGACGTGGGCTCGTCAGACGAGGTTCGCCGGATGTTCCGGGAATGCGACGACAAGCTCGGCCGGCTCGACGCGTTCTTCAACAACGCAGGGATCTTGTGTCCGCATCAGAAATTCGTCGACATCAGCGAGGATCAGCTCGATCGCATGATCGCGGTCAACTTCAAGGGCGCGTATATCGCGGCGCAGGAGGCCGCGCGGCGGATGTCGACCAGGCTCGGCGGCAAGGGCGGCGCCATCGTCAACATGTCGTCGATGGGGGCCAAACTCGGCGGCGCCTTCGAGTGCACCGACTACGGCGCCACCAAGGGCGCACTGGAAACACTGACGATCGGTATGGCCAAGGAGCTGGCGGCTGAGGGCGTGCGGGTCAACGCGGTGCGGCCGGGCCTGATCGACACCGAGATCCATGCCAGCGCCGGCGAGCCGGGCCGGGTCAGCCGGCTGATGGGGACGGTACCGATGGGCCGGGCGGGGACGGCTGAAGACGTGGCCGAAGCCGTTCTCTGGCTGATGTCGGAGGCCTCGGCCTACACCACGGGGAACATCATCGATGTTGCCGGCGGACGCGGCATTTGAGGTGATGACCGCGGATAGGCGACAGACCTCAGAAAGACGGCACCGGCGATGAGCAGCGAGAGCCACCGCATCTTCGACCGGGAGCTGCTGACGCGGCGGCGGCTGCGCGCGGCTGGCCTCGGCGGGGATAGCGATTTCCTGTTCCAGCACGCGGGCGAGGACATGCTCGACCGGCTGAGCCTCATCCAACGGCAGTTTCCGGTGGTGCTCAATCTCGGCGGCGGGCGGGCGGTGCTGGCGCCGCACCTGCGACGCCTTGCCGGCACGACGACGGTGATCGATGCCGACACGGCGGATGGGCTGCTCGCGGATGCGGCGGGCTTCAGCGTCGTCGTCGATGAGGAGGCGCTGGCCTTCAAGACCGGATCGATCGACCTTGCCGTTTCCTGCCTGGCGCTGCAGCTCGTCAACGATCTTCCGGGCACACTGCTGCAACTGCGCCATGCGCTCAAGCCCGACGGGCTGCTGCTGGTGACGCTGCTCGGCGGGCGCACTCTGCACGAGTTGCGCGACGCGATGCTGGTCGCGGAAAGCGAGGTCGAGGGTGGTGTTTCGCCGCGCGTTGCGCCGTTCGCGGACGTGCGCGACCTCGGCGGGCTGCTGCAGCGCGCCGGCCTTGCCCTTCCGGTCGCCGACAGCGATGCGCTGGAGGTTGGCTATGCGAGCGCCTTCGATCTGATGCGGGACCTGCGCCACATGGGCTGGAACAACATGCTCGCCCAGCGCAAGACGACATTCACGCGGCGCGCCACGCTGATGCGGGCTGCAGAAATCTACGCCGAGCGGCATGCCCGGCCGGACGGGCGGGTGCGCGCCACCTTCGAGATCATCACGCTCACCGGTTGGGCACCGCATGAGAGCCAGCCGAAACCGTTGCGACCGGGCTCGGCGAAAGCGCGGCTTGCGGACGCGCTGGGGGTCGAAGAGAAACCTGCGGGTGGCGAGGGAGATGGCAGCAAAGGAGGTTGAGGGGAAAAAAGGTTGAGGGGTGGAATTATATGGGAGCGGTCATTGGCCGGTCAGGCGTTGACAGTGCGGGTTGAGCAGCCGCCGATGTCCGCAGATGGGGCGGTCCTGCCGTCGCACGAGAGCCCGTGATGCGTGCGAGTGACCCTGGTTGTGTGAAAAGTCCTCGGCGAATCGAAAAGTGATATGATTCTCCTGCTGAATTGGTGGGGGACGTGATGGCTGGTTTCATCGAAGGGGCAGATCGGGCGCAGACGACGTTGTTGCCGGAATGCCTCGATGACTGGGTCGACGAGAGCAATCCTGTTCGCTTCATCGATGCCTTCGTCGACGGGCTGGATCTGAGGGAACTCGGGTTCGCAGGCGTTGATGCCGCCGAGACCGGCCGGCCCGCCTATCATCCGTCGGTGCACCTGAAGCTCTACGTCTACGGCTATCTCAACCGCGTCCATTCGAGCCGGCGGCTCGAGCGCGAGGCCGGCCGCAATCTCGAAGTGATGTGGTTGCTCCGTCGGTTGGCGCCGGACTTCAAGACCATCGCCGATTTCCGCAAGGACAACGGCGCGGCAATCAAAAACGTGTGCGCCCGGTTCATGGAGGTCTGCCGCAAGCTCGGCTTGCTCAACAAAGCCAGTGTCGCCATCGACGGCTCGAAGTTCAAGGCCGTCAATAACCGCGACAGGAATTTCACGAAAGCGAAAGTGGAGCGCCGCCGGAAACAACTGGAGGAGAGCGTCTCGCGCTATCTCTCGCAGCTCGACACCGCCGATCTCCAGGAACACACCGAGGTCATCGCGCTGAAACGAATTCGGCTCAAGGACAAGCTCGGGAAACTGCACGAGGAGATGGAAAAGCTCGACGCGATCGAGCGGCAGATGCTGGCCTCGCCCGACGAGCAGATTTCGCTCACCGATCCCGACAGCCGCTCGATGGCGACGAGCGGGCGTGGCTCCGGCGTCGTCGGCTACAACGTGCAGACCGCGGTCGAGACAGAGCACCACCTGATCGTCCACCACGAGGTGACGAATGTGGGCTCGGATCGCTCACAACTTGCCAACGCCGCCAAGGCCGCAAAAGAGGTTCTCGGCGTCGAGAACCTCGAGGCCGTTGCCGATCGCGGCTACTATCACGGCGAGGAGATCAAGGCGTGCGACGACGCCGGCATCACCGTGACGCTGCCAAAGCCCTCGACGTCGGGCGCCAAAGCGGCAGGCCGTTTCGGCAAGCAGGATTTCGTCTATCTGGAAGTCGAGGATGTTTATCGCTGCCCGGCGGGAGAAAAGCTCGGCTTTCGGTATACGAGCGAGGAAAACGGCCAGAACCTGCGGCGCTACTGGACCAATGCCTGCCGCACGTGTCCGTTGAAAGCCCGGTGCACGACCGGTAACGAGCGCCGCATCACCCGCTGGGAGCACGAGCACGTGCTCGAGGCCGCGCAGGAGCGACTCGATCGAAATCCCGATGCCATGCGCACGCGGCGCGAGGTGGTCGAGCATCCGTTCGGCACTCTCAAGATGCGTATGGGGGCGACGCACTTCTTGTGCAAGACGCTGCCGAAGGTCGCGACCGAGATGGCGCTTTGCGTCCTCGGCTACAACCTCACGCGCGTCATAAACATCGTCGGCGTCGAGAGGATGATGGAGGCGGTCCGGGCGTAGAACGGGGACGACTGCGCCCTACATGACCTGGTTCGCCGCCCTCAGATCGGCATGACAAGCCCGCTGTCGCCCCGAGATCGCCTCGGAGGAACAGATTTTTCAAACTCCCCGGATTCGGGTAGATTGAGTGTGCCCTGCAGCATTCCGGCCCGCCAAATCGCGTTTTCACACGACCAAGA
>CAVXGT010000026.1:0-121506 GCA_963761475.1 uncultured Alphaproteobacteria bacterium | reverse complement strand
ACTTGCAAACCAACCGGTAGCGGATCATCGACTGCTCGTCCTCCAAGCTCTGTGCGGTCGCGATCGACCGCTCATGACATCACTGAAAGCTGGCATCTCGCCTCGACGAATTCAAGCAATGGCATGAAAAACCGAACCAATTACGTGCGGATTTCCCCCTTTCGCTGCCATTCCGACCGACTTGTAGATGCGGCGATTGCCGGCATCGGCCAGTCGGCGCTCAAAACAATGACGCCCCGCCAGCCATCACTCGGCGAGCATGGGATCGAGCTTACCGGCCCGATCCAGCGCATGCAGGTCGTCCGAGCCCCCCACATGCACGTCGCCGATCCAAATCTGCGGCACTGACGTCCGCCCCCCGGCCCGCGCCGTCATCTCCCGACGCACATCCGGCTTGCCGTCCACCGAGATCTCCTCGAAGGCGACGCCCTTTTTGTTCAGCAGCCGCTTCGCCATCATGCAGTAGGGGCAATAGTCCGACGAGTAGACAATTATCTTCGCCACCGCAGCGCTCCTGGATTGCTGTTGAAAAAACGGATCCTGCATCCCGCTGGATACTGGTAGTCGCACCCCTCAGCAAGCCCAACTCTGGCCCTGGGACGCCACAAGTCCTAAAATTGAACGCCCAAAGCTGGTTTTCAAGCTGCACTCGGCGGCGGCGGCGCTAGGCCAACGACAAGCACATCAACTCGTCCCGCCTCCGCCTGCAACAGCGCCCGCGTCGACGCCTCGAGCGTCGCCCCCGTCGTCATGACGTCGTCGAGCAGCACCACGCGCCGCCCCGCCACCCGCTGCGCGTGCCGCCCGCGAACCCTGAACGCGCCGCGCACGTTCTCCCGGCGCTGCTGCCCCCTGAGCTCGACTTGCGGCCGCGTCGCCCGCGTCTTCATCAGCACGAACGGATCCGCCGCCACCCCCGAGAGCCGCGCCACCTCGTCGGCCAGAATGGCGGACTGGTTGAATTGCCGGCGCACCAGCCGCCAGCGTGCCAGCGGCACCGGCACGATCAGGTCCGCGTCCGCGAGCAGGTCGCAGCCCGCCTCCCGCAACAGGCGTCCGAGCAACCGCCGCGCATCGTGCCGGTCGGCGTATTTCATCTGCCCGATCATGCGCGCCAACACCCCTCCGCGCTCGTAGAGGCCGACCGCCCGTGCCCGCCCCCAGACCGGCGGATCGGCCGCCGCAGCAGCCGAGATCAGCGGCCCCGCGCCACCGAACGGCAAGGGCAGTCCGAGACGGTCGCACAGCGGCGCGCGGATGAAGGTGATCTGCCGCCAGCAATCCGGACAAACCGCATCGTGCGAGGCAATCCGGGCGTGACAGCCGAGACAGACCGGCGGCACCAGCACGTCAGCCAGCCCCCGGCTCCATGCCTCCACGCGGCGCCAAGCTGCCCTGCCCCGTCCGAGGCCTGGACCCCTCATCATCGTTTGGGCCATGTTGTCCTACCCCTGGCGCCCTCGCCACGGCCGCGCACGCTAGGCGCAGCTTCAGGCAAGCATCCCTCGCAGGAGAAGATAATGGCAACCTCCAGCGCCGTCCTCATCGTCGTCGATGTCCAGAACGATTTTTGCCCCGGTGGCGCGCTGGCCGTCGCCGACGGCGACGCGGTCGTGCCCGTCATCAATCGCCTCGCGACCCGCTTCACGTCAGTCGTCCTGACCCAGGACTGGCATCCAGCCGGCCACATTTCGTTCGCCAGCTCCCACCCTGGCAAGACCCCCTTCGAGGTGATCGATCTGCCCTATGGTCCCCAAGTGCTATGGCCCGACCACTGCATTCAAGGCACCGACGGCGCAGCCTTCCACGCCGCTCTCGCGGTGCCCCATGCCGAAGCGATCGTGCGCAAGGGCTATCGAGGCGACGTCGACAGCTATTCAGGCTTCCTCGAGGCCGACCGCAAGACGCCGACCGGCCTTGCCGGCTACCTCCGTGAGCGCGGCTTCACGCGCGCCTACGTTGCAGGCCTCGCCACCGATTTCTGCGTCGCCTGGACGGCTCTGGACGCCCGTCGATTTGGCCTGGAAACCATCGTCGTCGAAGACGCCTGCCGCGCCATCGACGCGCCGACTGTGCCGGGCGGCACTTTGGCGAAAGCCTGGGCCGACATGAGCGCTGCCAACATAACGCGCATCATGTCCGGCGACGTCTGAGACGCATCACCACCATCGACGGCGCCTGAGCGCGGGCTCAGCCCGCGATACGCGAGAAATCAGCGACCGTCAGCGTCACCCGCCGGATCTCCGAGAGCAGCTTCAGCCGGTTCTCGCGCAGCGCCGCGTCGGGCACATTCACAGTCACTTTCTCGAAGAACAGGTCCACCGGCGCGCGCAGATCGGCAAGCGCATTCATCGCGCCGGCGAAATTCTCGACGTTGATCGCCGCGACCGTGTCTTGCCTCGCGCTTTCGATCGCCGCCGCCAGCGCCAGCTCCTCGTTGTCCTTGAGCAACTTGATGTCGTAGCTGCCCTCGAACGAGCGCTTCTCTTTCTTTTCCTCGATGCCAAGGATGTTGGCCGCCCGCCGCGCACCGGCCAGCAGGTTTGCGCCATCGTCACTGTCGAGGAAGGCAGCCAGCGCTTCCACCCGCTTGACAATCAGCGCGATGTCATCCTGCCCCCCGAGCGCGAAAACCGCGTCGATCAGGTCGTGGCGAGCGCCTTTTTCCCGCAGATGCACTTTCAGCCGGTCGGCAAAGAACGAGATGAGATCGCCCGTCGCCAGCTCAATCCGCTCGATCTCGGCTTGCGAAAGATCATCGCGCAGGCCGCGCAGCAGGCTCACACCGACCCGCCGGGCCTGCGCCTTGATCAGCGGCCCGAGAGGCACCCGCAGATCGTTGTCGAGAATGATCCGGATGATGCCGAGCGCCGCCCGGCGCAATTGGTAGGGGTCGCCCGAGCCCGTCGGCTTCTCGTCGATCGCCCAGAACCCCACGAGGGCATCGAGCTTGTCGGCCAGCGCCACGGCTACGGAGACCGGCGCGGCAGGCACCGCATCGCCTGCCCCGCGCGGCTTGTAGTGCTCCTCGAGCGCGGCCGCGATCTTCGGGTTCATGTGCTCGGCGAGCGCATAGTAACGCCCCATCAGGCCTTGCAGCTCCGGGAATTCGCCAACCATGCCGGACACCAGATCCGCCTTGCACAGTTGCGCCGCCCGCCCCGCCAGCTCCGGCTCCGCATCGACACTTCCCGCGATCTGCCGCGCCAGCTCCGTGATCCGCTCCACCCGCTCCGCCTGGCTGCCGAGCTTCTCGTGGAACGTGATGCCGCCGAGCTCCTGGCGCATCGGCTCGAGCTTCTTCTTGAGATCCTGCGTCCAGAAAAAGCGCGCATCGGAAAGCCGCGCCCGGATCACTTTCTCGTTGCCCTTGATAATCTCCGTGCCGCCGTCGGCCGCCACCAGGTTCGATACCAGCAGGAACCGGTTGGCAAGCTTGCCGCTCTTAGGAGACCGCAGCGAGAAGCACTTCTGGTGGGCCCGCATCGACGTCATCAGGCACTCCGCAGGAACCTCCAGGAAGGCCTCCTCGAACGTGCCCATGAGCACCATCGGCCATTCGGTGAGCCCGGCGTTTTCCTGCAGCAGTGCCTCGTCCTCCACCAGTGCCAGCCCGGCCTTCGCCGCTAGTGCCGTCGCCTGCTCGCGGATCATCTCCACCCGCTCACTTGCCGGCAGCAGCACCTTTGCCGCGTTGAGCTTGGTGCCGTAGTCCTCGAAATCCGCCACCTCGAACGGCGCATTGCCGTGGAACCTGTGCCCCCGTGTCGTCCGCCCGCTCTCGACACCACCAGCCCGCATCGCCACCACCTCGCCGCCATAGAGGCAGATGATGGAATGCAGCGGCCTGACCCAGTGGAAGTTGCCGCTGCCCCAGCGCTGCGACTTGGGCCAGGGAAATTTGGCCAGCACCTCGCCGAGCACATCCCCGATCAGGGTTGCAGCCGGCTGGCCCGGCCGATCGATCCGCGCCACGTAGTAGCTGCCCTTCTTGCCATCTTCGACCACCTGCGCCTGGTCGATAGAGGCGAGGCCGGCGCTTTTGAGAAAGCCTTCGATCGCCTTCTCCGGTGCGCCGACGCGTGGCCCTTTGCGCTCGTCGGAAACGGCAGGTGACATCCTCGGCACGTCGGCCACCACAAGCGCCAGCCGCCTCGGCGTAGCGAACGCCATCGCCTTGCCGACCTTGAGGCCTTTGCCCGCCAGCCCGTCGACCACTAGCCGCTGCAGGTCCTCGGCCGCACGCCCCTGCATGCGGGCCGGGATCTCCTCGGAGAAGAGTTCGATCAGAAGTTCTGCGGACGAATGCATCTGCACGGGCGAGGTTCCACGTCTGCTAGGGATAGGGAGCGGTCTGCCAACTCCCTCTCACTTGCCGCCATTCTGCGGCCCTGGCAAGGCCGGCGCTGCAAGTAGCCGACAACTGGACGACGCATCGCCCTGCGATTGCCCCGGTTTGATGGCGGCGCCAAGGCCAGCCGCCGGCGCCAAGATTTTGGCCGCCGAGTTGGGAAAACGCGGACCTGATCAGTGTTCCCGGCTGAAGTTTCGCCCAGCCCCGCCAACCGGATCAGGGTCGGGCAAGCTGCTCGGCCCGCTCCTTTTTATCCCGCGCCAACACGTCAACAACCTCAGTCGACGTCATCTGCATATTCGGTCTGAAGAACCAGGCCGGCGCCAGTTTCCGGTCATAGACGGCGCTGACTGTCAGCCTGCTGCCGTCCCTCTCCGGTGCCGCCGCGACGGTATAGGTGACGGTGCGCGGCTTGGCCCACCCGCGCATCGGCGTGCTGTCGGAAACCGCCGTCCACGTGATCGACTGGCCCGAGCGGCTCGTCACCTCGAGAACGAGGTCGCCCTCTCCCTCGCGACCTTTGAAATGCACGACCCGCCGCGAGCCGAGGGCAGCGCCGCCATCCTGGACATGGGTCGGCCGCGGGATCAGCCGGAGCAGGGTCGGAAGCTCCAGCGCCGTCGACGAAGCTTTGCCGATCGCGGCCCAAACCGCCTCTTGCGGCGCCCCGATCTCGACCGTCGAGGCCACCGTATCGCGCTCAGGAAACGTCAACGCCGCCGACACCCCTTCGAGGCTTGCGGCCCCGACGGCGAGACCCGCCACCACCAGCACGCTCGCATCGTTGAGCCGTCCCCCGCCGCCGGGCAACTCGATGCCGAACACGCGCCGGGCCAGCCCCCATCCCCCGCGCACCAACCAGTAGGCCGCATAACCGATCAGGAGCACCACTGTCGCCGTCACCGCCAGCACGATCGCCAGCACGAACAGGCAGGCAAGCACTGAAAGGAAGCCGCTGATTGGGTCCGCCGCCGCATCCGCCGGCATCGGCGCGAACACCGCCGCCAGCGCCAGCCCCCCGACAAGCCCCAGTGTCGTCCCGACCGTCCGCCGACGCGAGCCGACCATCGCCCGGCCTGAAAAGTGTGCCCCCGCTCGCCAGCACCAGCACGTGAATGCCAAGCACGACCAACACTGGCGAGACGAATTGCAAGCCGTTGGTGACATGTCGCGTCCGCGACACCGCGTAGGCATAGGCAAGCGCCCCGCCACCTGCGATCACATGCCAGATCACCATCCCTGCCCGCGACTGTGTCATGACACCCGCTTCTCCCTGACGGGCTGAGATCGCAACCGCAACCGGATCACTTTGCTCCACTCCGGGCTGTCTACTCTCGCTCATCGGCTTCATTTCACCGCCCCGGCAAGGCGACTTGGCGTGGCGGAGCGCCCATCGAGAGGTAACCGCCGAGGTGCAGCCGCGCCACCGACCGCCTCCGCCAGCGCAGCATCCAGAATTCGGTGCCGAAAACGGAACCCGCTGCCGAGCGCCTTGGCCGGCAGCACCCGCTGGCTGCCGAGCAGGATCTCGCGCCCCATTTGCCCGAGCACCATTCGAATTGGCCAGGCCGGGATCCACAGAACGGCCGGCCGACCGAGCGCCTTGCCCAGCGCTGCCGTGAACTCCGCGTTGCGCACCGGCGTCGGTGCTGTCGCATTGAGCGCGCCTTCGAGGTCGGGCGTTGCGATCGCATGCGCAATGAGCCGCACCACATCGGTCCGACTGATCCAGCTCATCCACTGCCGCCCATTGCCGATCCGGCCGCCAAGTCCTAGGTCGAATGCCGGCAACATACGCGCCAGCATGCCGCCTTCGTGATCCAGCACCAGCCCGATCCGCAGTGCAACCACCCTGACGCCCCGCCCCCGCAACCGGCCGGCCGCCGCCTCCACCGCGGCACACAGCCGGTGGGAGAAGCTCTGCGCCTGCTCCCGCGACACGCGATCCGCCTCGCTGAATTGCTCCTCACCGCCCTCGCCATAAAAGCCGATGGCGCTGGCCGTCACCACCACGCCCGGCGCCCGCCCAAGCCGCCCGACCAGACGCTCGACATCCCGCGCCATTTTCAGTCTTGAACGCGCGATCCGGTGCCGGTTGCGCCGTGTCCAGGGCCGGTCGGCAATGGCCGCACCCGCCAGATTTACAATGGCGTCGATCTTCTCATCCGAATGGATCTGGTCGAGCCGCTCGATCAGCCGGATAGGTGCCGCGAGCCCCGCCGCCTTCTCCCGTGACCGCACCAACGCGATCACCTCGTGCCCCGCTTCGGCCAGCGCCGAGACGAGCCGCGCGCCGATGAACCCCGTGGCCCCCGTGATCACGATCCTCTGCCGCGGAGAAAGTGAGTCCACCAGATCCGCCGCAGGAGGCAGCACCAGCCGCGGCGCACGCCCCGCCGCCAGCCAATCCCGGACGCCAAACACGCCGACCGCCACGCCCGCCACCGTCAGCAGCGCACTGAGCCAGCCGCGCCCCACTACGCCGAGACCGGAGGCCTCACCTGTCCACTGCCACAACATCGGGCCGATGAAGGCCAGGATGGCCCCATAGTTGACGGCCAGCAGCGTATGCGTGATGCGTTCGCTCGCCGGCAGCCGCCGTGTCAGGTCCTCCTCGACGAAGTCCGTAAGCGTAATCACGAGCTCGACCACCAGCACGCCGAGCACCAGCGCTGCAATCAATCCCTTCGGCTCCGTCCACGCCGCCAGCAGGAACAGCACGGCGTAGAAACCGTTGCGCACCGCATGCAGCCTGAGCTCCCGGGCAGCCGTTGCCCGCCACGCCAAACGTTCGCTCATCTCGTGATGATAAAGCGTATCGAACGCGCCCATCGCGATCTGCAGCGCCAGCAAAACACTGACAAGTACGTCACTCATGACCCAACCTCCTCGAACACGGCTGTTTGATGCGCCAACCGGCCGAACAGCGGATGGCAAAGCTCCAGCAAGAAGGCGAACCGCCTCGCGCCAAGATCCCGATGCGTGATCGTGCACACGCCCGGCGAGAGCCATCCGGGCAGCGCCACGCGCCACCCGCCGACCATCACGTCGTAGCCGGCGCTGCGGAACACGAGGTCGCCACCCTCGACGGCCAGCACCAGGCGCATGACGAGGCCGAAACCCAAATACTCTTCGAGTCCGGTCGGCCCGCTGAAGCGCTTCACCGAGTTGATGGTCTGCGGAAACCGTCCCGGCCGCGTGTAGGTGCGCGTCCAGATCTGCCCGCCAAGCACCGCGCTTTCCGTGACCAGCACGCTGGCCGGCCCCCGCGCGCCGTCCTGATCGGGCAGCGGCCCCCCGAGCACCCGCGCCAAGCCGGCTACAATCACGCCGATCCGGCTGAGCCGCGTCTCGACAACCGAGCCGCGATAGAGCCGCATGCCTCCCTCGGCGACCGGCTTTGAAAACCTCGCCCGAACCGATGGCGGCAGCCTCATCCACTGCGTCGGTCCGAGCAGGCGGCGAAACCGGTCGTCTTCGCCGCCATCTCGTGCAGCCCCAGGTGCGTGCGCCGCCCCTGCCCCCCGCGTCGGCTCGCAGCGCCCCGACTTGCCACGCTGCACGTCCGACGCCTGCCCAGCACCGGCCTTGGCACCACGCGCCCGCGGCGCAACCGCGCTTTCACCCGTCCGAACGGCCAGGCGATGCAGACCTCGGAGTCCATTATGATCAATTATTTCTGTCATGACAGAAACATCCATTCAAAAAAAGGGCTGCTATCGCCCATCCTCGGTGTCTTTCGCCAAACCGCGCTCCGCCTCGCCATCTCCACCTGGATCGGCCCGCGCCGGCACAAACCGCAGGATGGCGCTACCGAGGCGCATCAACAGCCCGAGCTTGGCGCGCGGCACCCGCCGCATGTCCACCGCCCACTTGTCGATCATCTCGACAAAGCCCAGCATTGCCGCGATCCGTTCCTTCGCCTTTGGATCCATGAACTGGTCCGACTGCGCCTCTGCCATGCACGTGCGCAACATGGCCGCTGTCGGGTCCAGCTCTCGCTCTTTTCGGCCCTCCGCGATCCGCGTCACCATCTCCCACAGGTCCGCTTCCGCCTCGAAGAAGTCGCGCCGATCGCCGAGCACCTGCACGCGGCGGATCAGGTTCCACCCGAGCAGCTCCTTGAGCGAGTTCGACACATTCGAGCGCGCCAGCGATAGCGTCTCGGCGATGTCCTCCGCCGTCAGCGGTCGGCCCGACAGATAGAGCAGCGCATGGATCTGGCCGATCGAACGGTTCACGCCCCAGACCGTACCCATCTCACCCCAATGCAGCACAAACCGCTCGACGGCGGCGGGCATGGGAGGTTTCTTGATTGTTATTTCTGTCATGACAGAAATATAGCGCAACCCATGCCCACTGTCCAGCCAACCATCCACTTTCCTCGCCCAGCTTGATCTGACTGGTTGACGCCACCTTTCAGCGCAGGCAAGCCCACCCGGATGACGGCGGGAAAGAAAGGCGCTATCCAGTATGTCCGGACAAATAAGACCCAGACGGCGCCGCCGCATCAGCCGGCAGGCGCACTGCGGACCGGCAATGGACCAACCCTGACCGAAATGCCCGCGCCCTCACCCCGACCGCACACGGACCAGACCGTTCGCAAGGAACCCGCCCGATGGCAAAACAGCGTGAAATGACCCTGATCGGCTTCATGCAGGCCCAGAACTGCTCGAACTACATTGGCTCCTGGCGCCACCCCGAGTCGGTCTCCGACTTCCTGGGGCCCGACTATTTCACCCGCATCGCCCGCACCCTGGAGGACGGCAAATTCCAGATGTGCTTCTTCGATGATCGCCTGGCCATGCCGGACATCCTCGGCAACGACCACCGCGAGGCCGTTCGCAACGGCGCCCGCGTCGTCAAGATGGACCCCGTCACGATCCTCGCCTGCATGGGCATGGCGACCCGCCAACTGGGCCTCGGCTCCACCTATTCGACCACTTACTTCCAGCCCTTCCACGTCGCCCGCGTGATGGCCACCCTCGACATCATGACCGGTGGCCGCGCCGCCTGGAACGTCGTCACGTCGCTCAACAATTCGGAAGCCCACAACATGGGCGCCGACAGCCACATGGGCCACGATGAGCGCTACGACGTCGCCGACGAATTCATGGAGGTCGTGCTCGGCCACTGGGACACCTGGGAAGACGACGCCATCCAGATCGACAAGGAAACCGGCCACTTCGCCGACCGTGAGAAGGTCCATCGCCTCGACCACAAGGGCAAGTTCTTCAAGTCCAAGGGGCCCTTCACCGTGCCGCGCTCGGCCCAGGGCCGCCCGGTGCTCATCCAGGCCGGCCAGTCCGGCCGCGGCCAACTCTTTTCCGCCCGCTGGGGCGAACTCGTCTTCTGGGTCCTCCCGAACCTCGAGATCGGCAAGAAGACCTACGACAACTTCAAGAAGATGGTCGCCGACTGCGGCCGTGATCCCGCCTCCGTCGCCGTTGCCCCCGCCATCTACGTGGTCGCAGGCGAAACCCAGTCGATGGCCGAGGACAAGATGGCCGTCATCGACAAGCTGGCCAAGCCTGTCGACAGCCTGGCGCTGCTCTCCGAGGCGCTGAACTTCGACTTCTACTCCAAGCCCATGGACAGCTCCTTTTCCACCGAGGAGATGGCCAACATCTCCGGCCTCCGCGGCATCGTCGATCGCGTCGTCGCGCTATCCGGCAAGCAGAACCCGACCATCCGGGACTTCGTCGATTTTTCGAGCCGCGGCACCGTCCGCGAGTTCCCCCGCTTCGTCGGCACGCCGAAGCAGATCGCCGACGGCCTCGAGGAATGGCACAACACCTGCTGCGACGGCTTTGTCATCGCCGCCACTCACTTGCCCGGCGGCTACGAGGACTTCGTCCGCCTCGTCGTCCCCGAGCTGCAGCGCCGCGGCCTGCACCAGAAGGACTACAAGGGCGCCACGCTGCGCGACAACCTGGGCCTGCCCAAGGCCCAAATCGGCGACTGGAAGCTTGGCGCCTGAGCGGCTAGCCTAAGGGACCGATTGATTGAGAAGGCGCCCGGCTGACAGGCCGGACGCCTGACGCCCCGAGGAGGCCGCGCACCATGGACGCCAACAAGTTCAAGAACCTCATGCGCCATCAGGCCGGCGCGGTGACCATCATCACCGTCGGTGAGCCCGGCAATCGCACGGGGCTGACGGCGACCGCCATGTGCTCGCTCTCCGACACGCCGCCAACCGTTCTCATTTGTGTCAACCGCAACGCCAGCGCCCACGCCCCGATCCGCTCGTGCAAGTGCTTCGCCGTTAACCTGCTGGCCCAGGACCACCACGATCTCGCCAAGCGCTTCTCCACTAAGCTCGTTGAAGGCGAAGCGCGCTTCGACAAAGACGCCTGGGAAACCCTCGAGACCGGCGCCCCCGCCTTGAAAGGCTCGCTCGCCACCCTCGACTGCAAGCTCGTCGACGAGCACGAGTTCAAGACCCACTCGATTTTCATCGGCGAGGTCAAGGACGGCCGCTTCCGCGAGGACGCCCAGCCGCTTCTCTATTTCCGCGGCGATTTCTGGGACGTCAAAGGCCGCTGAGAAACCACCCCGCCAACAGGTATTGGCGCTCCACACCCAGTCCGCAAACCAAAGCTTCTCCGTTTGACAACGTATGACGGCATTGCAACATTGATGACGACCGAGGCGACGATGAAGCGCCCGTCACAATAAGTGGTTTGCATTGACCGGAACCGCGGTCATCCAGGGAGAACGACCTAATGAGGACATCGATTTCGCTCGTAGCGAGCACGCTCATGCTCGCGTGCTTGCCCGGCCAAGCTTCGGCCGCCGACGTCAAGTTGCCGAGCCAGATCTCGTGGACAGCCTACGAGAGCGGTTCTTCCGGTTACACGCAATCGGTTGCCATCGGCAATATGCTGAAGAAGCGCTACAATACGGAAGTCCGCATCATTCCCGGCAAGAACGACGTGTCGCGCATGACGCCGCTGCGGGTCGGCCAGTCCAAGATCTGCGCTTGCGGCATCGCCGCCTACTACGCGCAGGAAGGCGTGCTGATGTTCGCCGAGAAGACGTGGGGCCCCCAGCCCGTCTACAACATCTTCAATAACAACGGTCGCAACGGCCAGACGCTCGCCGCGTCCGAGAAGTCGGGCGTCAAGACGCCAGCAGACCTCAAGGGCAAGCGTCTGACCTGGGTGAAGGGAGCACCGGCCCTCAATCGCAACATGGAAGCCTTCCTCGCTTTCGGCGGGCTGACCTGGAATGACGTCCAGAAAATCGAGGTCCCAGGCTGGGGCCAGTCGATCGATGCCGTCATCAACGGCCAGGCAGATGCGGCCTGGGGCTCCACCGTATCGAGCAAATTCGCCCAGCTCGTGTCCTCGCCTGAAGGCTTGTTCTTCCCGCCGCTGCCCCATAGTGACAAGGCCGGCTGGGAACGCGCCCAGAAAATCACACCGTGGTGGATCCCCTCCAAGGTCGAGCTTGCCATTCCCGGCTATAAGGGAAAATTGCCCTACGAGGGCGCCAACGTCCCGTATCCCATCTTTGTCGCGACCAAGGATTCGCCCGATGAACTGGTCTACGGTCTGACCAAGGCCGTGATGGAGAACTATGCCGACTTCAAGGACGGTGGCCCGGGCATGGACGGCTATCAGCTCAAGTCCCAGACCTTCACGTTCAAGTTCCCGTTCCATCCAGGCTCTGTCAAGTACTTCAAGGAGAAGGGCGTCTGGACAGCTGATCACGACGCCAACAACGCCGCTCTCGTCAAGCGCCAGGATGTACTTGCTACGGCTTGGAAGGACTACATCGCCAAGCCTGAAGCCGGCGACAAGTTCGCAGACGGCTGGACCAAGGCTCGCGCTGCAGCGCTGAGCAAGGCTGGCATGGAAGTCGTGTTCAACTGATCGTGCTCCCTGCACAGGCGACGTGCGCCGGCCATTTGCAAAGCGTCTAGCCGGCGCACGCGCATTCCCCTCTTGAACTCCCCTGAAGGGCCGGTCCGATGGCAATCGATGTCAGCGAAGGCGAGAAAATTGCGACCGCTGCGGAACTCTCGAGCCAACGAACTTTGACTTCGCTCGCCCGCGCCTTCGTGGCGCTGTCGGCCGTTTGCTCTGTCGGTCTTTCGGCCTATCTGATCTTCGGGCTGGGCCCGATCCTTGGCACCTGGGTCCCCCTCGAGACCCAGTATTTCTACATCATGATCGCCCTGCTGCTGCCGGTCGTCTTTCTCGTCTATCCAGCGAGCAGCAAGGGGCGAGACAGCACCGGCTGGCTCGACATCGCGTCGGCAGCCATGGCCTTCGCCATCCCCATCTACTTCTCGATCCGCGGCGACGACATGCTGAACGAGGGTTGGGAATATGCAGCCCCCCTGCATGCCAAGGCGCTCTCGTTCGTGATGTGGGGCCTGGTCCTTGAAGCCCTGCGCCGCGCCGGTGGCACGGCCATCTTCGCCATCTGCCTGATCGTTTCGATCTATCCGATTGTTGCCGGCTGGATGCCGGGCGTCCTCCGCGGCCAGTCCGTCGCCCCCGAGGTGACGGCCGGCTTCCACATCTTCGGCACCGAAAGCGTCCTCGGCATCCCGATGAACGCCTTTGCCAACCTTGTCATCGGCTTCCTCGTGTTCGGTGTCGCCTTGCAGATGACGGGCGGTGGCGCCTTCTTCCTCAACCTCGCCTTCTCGATGCTCGGCCACCATCGCGGCGGCCCGGCCAAGGTGGCGATCTTCTCGTCCGGCCTGATGGGCTCGATGTCCGGCAGCGTCATCACCAACGTTCTCACGACCGGCGTGCTGACCATCCCGGCCATGAAACGCGTGGGCTTCAGGCCGGCCTATGCAGGCGGCGTCGAGGCCTGCGCCTCCACCGGCGGCGTTTTGATGCCGCCCGTCATGGGCGCCACCGCCTTCGTCATGGCGACCTTCATCGATGCGCCCTATTCCGAGATCGTGGTCGCGGCAATCTTCCCCTCGGTCCTCTATTATCTCGGTCTATTCATGCAGATCGACGCCTATGCCGCGCGCTACCACATGAAGGGACTGCCCGTCGACGAGCTGCCTTCGATTTGGCAGACGCTGAAGGATGGCTGGTACTACGTCGCCGTCTTCATCGTACTGATGATCATGTTGCTCTACCTCCAGCGCGAGGCGCAGGCGCCCTACTATGCAACCGTCGCCTTGCTGATCATCAACCAGTTCAACGCCAAGCACCGATGGGACCTGGCGAAGTTCGGCGACTTCGTCGTCGCCGTCGGACGCCTCTTCGCCGAGCTGGCCGCCATCCTCGCCGGCGTCGGCCTGATCATCGGCGCGCTCTCGCTCTCGGGTAAGATCGGCAGCCTGACCTATGCCCTGGTCCAGATTGCCGGCGACAACGTACTCCTGCTGTTGTTCATGGGGGCGATAACGAGTTTCATTCTCGGCATCGGCATGACGGTCACGGCAGCCTACCTGTTCCTGGCCGTCACCCTGGCCCCGGCCCTCACCAGCCACGGCCTCGACAAGATGGCCGTTCACTTGTTCCTGTTCTATTGGGGCATGATCTCATTCATCACGCCCCCCGTTGCGCTCGGCGCCTACGCCGCCTCGTCGATCGCCAAGTCGAACCCCATGACAACCGGCTTCGAGGCCATGCGCCTCGGCTCCATCATCTACTTCGTGCCGTTCTTCTTCGTCCTCAACCCGGCGCTCATCGGTCGCGGGCCAATCGGCGAGATTATCATCGTTCTGGGAACGGCAATTGCCGGCATCGTCCTCATTTGCGCAGCCCTGCAAGGCTACCTTTGGGGCGTGGGCCGCCTTGACGGCAACCTGCTCGCCTGGCCCGGCCAATTCCTCCTCGCGGCGTGCGGTATCGTCCTAGCGTTGCCCGGCAGCAAGCTCATCGGATTCACGCACATCCAGTTGCTCGAGATCGCGGCGGCGCTGGGGGCCGCGGGCCTAGCCTTCGCCTGGTTCGGTCGTGCAAAAGGTGAGGTGGGAGCAGGCGTTTCACCCTAGAACGACCGCCGGATGGCGGCCGCAACGCGACGGCCGCCGGGAGCATCCATGACCACGATTGCCACACTGCTCGCCGACCCCACCAACCGCGGCTGGTATCTGGCATTCTGCATGGCAGTCATGATCTTACCCGCCATCGTCGCAAGCATCTGGTACCACACCAACATCGGCAAGACGCCGGGTGGGCGCCAACTGATGCAGCGCCACAACGCCAATCGCAAAGACCTATCCGTTGCGCGCGACATGGCCCGCGATATCAGCGCCGGGCGCTACGGAACCAAGGCCCGCACAATGCAGAACATCATCTATCGCGGCTTAGCGGTGTGGGTGGCAGCCAACGTCGTCGTCTTCGGCATTCTGATTTGGGCCGACGAGATCAATCGCCCCATCCACGAAGCCGCACCACCACGCCTCCAGCGCTGAGCCAGAACGCCCCAACGCGTGCGACCCTAATCGGCCTTGAGGTGTGTCCCCAAACGGCCGGCCAGGTCCTGGATGAATTGCCAGGCAACGCGACCCGAGCGCGCGCCCCGCGTCACACTCCACTCGAGCGCGTCACGGACCAGCTCGTCGTCCCCCACCTTGAGCCCGTAGTGCGCCGCATAACCCCGGATCATATCGATGTATTGATCCTGCGAGCCATTATGGAAGCCGAGCCACAGGCCGAACCGGTCGGAGAGCGACACCTTCTCCTCCACCGCCTCTGAAGGGTTGATCGCCGTCGAGCGCTCGTTTTCCATCATGTGCCGCGGCATCAGGTGCCGGCGATTGGAGGTGGCGTAAAACAGCACGTTCTCGGGCCGGCCCTCGATGCCGCCCTCCAGCACCGCCTTCAGCGACTTGTAGGAGGTGTCGTCGTGATCGAACGAAAGATCGTCGCAGAACACGATGAAGCGATGATCGCAGGCGCGCATATGGTAGAGGCAGCGCGGCAAGGCATCGATGTCCTCGCGGTGGATCTCGACGAGCTTCAGATCGTCCTTGTCGAGTTTCTTCTTGAGCTTGCGCCGAACTTCAGCGTGGCTCGCCTTGACGAGGCTCGACTTTCCCATGCCGCGCGCGCCCCAAAGCAGCGCGTTGTTGGCCGACAACCCCTTGGCGAACCGTAACGTATTCTCCAGCAGCAGGTCCGAAGCCCGTTCGATCCCCTTGAGCAGGTCCAGCGGCTGCCGGTTGACACGGGGCACGGGAATGAAGGCCTCGGGCGCCGTCTGCCACACGAACGCTTCCGCAACGGCAAAATCGATAGCCGGCGCCGGCGGCGGCGCCATGCGCTCCAGGGCGGCTGCAAGACGCTCGAGGCGATCGATCAGATGCGGGTCGGCAGACATCGGCGGCAGAACTCCCTAGAAGATCGGCGAATTACAGTGCCGGAACCTCTGCCGGCGGGTCTCTATAGACGCTTGCGCGCCCCCCGTCACCTCGCGCACATGATCGCATGGCCCCCACCGCCGCCCCTTGCCGCCTGCCTCGCCCGCCCCCAAATCCCCAGCAACTGTGCAGAAGGCCCCGCAACGCATGTTGCAAAAGGGGCCGCGCTCACTATAGTCCGCCGCGCAGCCGACGGGATCGAGGATGTCGCGGCCGGCAATCCGTGCCGGCAGCCGCATCCTGCAGCCGTTGCTATGCCGGTAAGCCCACTGCTTCCCCTGTAGCGTCGCACCACATCAAGGACGTCTCGATGTTTTTTATCACCCCCGCCTATGCCCAGGCCCCCGGCGCTGATCCACTCACCAGCATGCTGATTCCCTTGGCGCTGATGATCCCGATCTTCTATTTCCTCGTCATCAGGCCGAACCAGCAGCGCGAAAAGCAGCGCCGCGAACTCATCTCCGCCGTTCGTCGCGGCGACACCGTCGTGCTCGGCAACGGCTTCATTGGCAAGGTCATGCGCGCCAAGGACGGCGAGAACGAGCTCGAGATCGAACTCAACGAGCAGATGCGCATCCGCGTCACCCGTGGAGCCGTGACCGAGGTCCGCGGCAAGGGCGAGCCCGTCAAGGACGCCTCCTGACCGATCCGGCCCACCACCAGGGCCGGTGTGCCGGCGCCGATTGATCGCGCCACCATCAAGCCGCCAGAAACGTGAAGGGTCGAGGCCCCATGCTGCATTTTTCGCGCTGGAAGATCATCTCCATCCTGCTTACGGTTCTGCTTGGCGCGCTGTTGGCGATTCCAAACCTGCTCTCCAAGGAAACCGTTGACGGCTGGCCGGCCTGGTTGCCGCACAAGCAGATGCGCCTCGGTCTCGACCTGCAGGGCGGCGCCCACCTGCTGCTGGCCATGGACAACGAGCAGTTGCGCAAGGACTGGCTGCAAAGCCTGCGCGACGATGCTCGCAAAACCCTTGTCAGCGATGCCAAGATCGCCTCCAGCGTACAGGTGCAGGGCAATCGCGTGGTCGTGCGCGTGTCGAAGCCCGAGGAGGTGGAGAAAGCCCAGCGCGAATTGCGCAAGATCCAGTCCACCATCGGCAACCCGCTCGCCGGCACCAGCGGCAATGACACCGAGATCTCCCGGGCGCCCGACGGCACCATCGTCATCACCCCGACTGACGCCGGCCTGATCCAGCGTCAGACCAATGCCGCCGGCGCTGCCATCCACACCATCGAGAAGCGCATCAACGCCCTCGGCACGGCGGAATCGAGCGTCGTACGCCAAGGCCGTGACCGCATCCTGGTCCAGTTCCCAGGTTTGCGTGACACGCGCCAGCTCAAGGACATCATCGGCAAGACCGCAAGGCTGTCGTTCCACGAGGTCCACGCCTCGATGACACCCGACGAGGCTCGCCAGGGCCGTCCCCCGATCGGTTGGCGCATCTACCCTTCCGACGAGCCCGGCGCTCCGGCCTATCTGCTGCGCGAATCCCCCGTCGTCGCTGGCGAGGAGCTGGTCGACGCCCAGCCCGGCTTCGATCAGCAAACCAGCCTGCCGATCATCAATTTCCGGTTCAATCAGCAGGGCGCGCGCAAGTTCGGCCGCTTCACCCAGTCCCATGTCCAGCAGCCCTTCGCGATTCTGCTCGACGACAAGGTCATATCGGCGCCCGTCATCCAAACCGCGATCCTCGGCGGTTCCGGCCAGATCTCCGGACGCTTCACTGTCGAAAGTGCCAACACCCTGGCCGTCCAATTGCGCTCCGGTGCGCTGCCCGTGAACCTCACCATCGCCGAGGAACGTACCGTCGGCCCCTCGCTCGGCGCCGACTCGATCTCGGCTGGCAAGGTCGCGGCCCTCATCGGCACCATCGGCGTTATCGGCTTCATGCTCTTTGCCTACGGCCTCTTCGGCATCTTCGCCATCATCGCCGTGCTGTGCAACCTGCTGCTCATCGTCGGCATCATGAGCCTCATCGGCTCGACTTTGACCCTGCCCGGCATCGCGGGCCTCGTTCTCACCGTCGGCATGGCCGTCGACGCCAACGTTCTCATCTACGAGCGCATCCGCGAGGAGTTGCGCAATGGCAAGACGCCGATTTCTGCCATCGATTCAGGCTTCAAGACCGCGCTCGGCACGATCATCGACTCCAACCTCACCACCCTGATCGCCGGACTCGTCATGTTCTGGCTCGGCTCCGGCCCGATCCGCGGCTTCGCCGTCACGCTGTCGATCGGCATCCTCACCACCGTCTTCACCGCCTTCACCGTCACCCGGCTGCTCGTCTCAGAGTGGGTCCGCCGCCAGAACACCCGGCGCATCCCAGCCCCCCTGTGAGACCTCTTTGCGCCAGCCCTAGGACCTGATCCCCATGCTCTTCAAAGGCGTCGACTTCTGGCCGCACGGCACCACCTTCCCGATCATGAGCTTCCGCCGCATCTGCATTGGAATCTCTTGGGTGTTGGCAGTCTTGTCCGTGATCCTGTTGTTCACAAAGGGTCTGAACTTTGGTGTCGACTTCAAGGGCGGCTCCCTGTTCGAGGTCCAGTCCACCACCGGCCCGATCAACATCAGCAATCTGCGCAGCCGTCTCGCCAAGCTCGACATCGGCGATATCCAGATTCAGGGCGTCGCCCAACCGACCGACGCCCTCGTCCGCGTTGAGCGCCGCGGCGACGACAAGGCCCAGCAGGAGGCCGTCAAGAAGGTCGAGGAAGCGCTCAAGCCCGACATCAATATCAGACGCACCGAGGTCGTCGGCGCCGCCGTTTCCGACGAGCTCAAACAGGCCGGCATCCTCGCCGTCGTCTGCGCCATAGTCGGCATCCTGCTCTACATTTGGTTCCGATTCGAATGGCAGTTCGGCATCGCAGCCATCCTCGCCCTCCTCCACGACACCTTGATCGTGCTCGGTGCCTTCAGTTTGCTCGGCCTGGAATTTGGCCTGTCGGAGGTCGCAGCCGTCCTCACGCTTGCCGGTTATTCGATCAACGACACCGTCGTCGTCTTCGACCGCATTCGCGAGAACCTGCGCAAATATAAGCGCCTCGAGCTAACTCAGCTCATGGATCAGTCCATCAACGAGACGCTCTCGCGCACGGTCCTGACCGCCACCACCACCTTCATTGCTGTGCTTGCGCTTTACATCTTCGGCACCCAGGTTATCCGCGGGTTCTCATTTGCCATGCTGTTCGGCATCGTCATCGGCACTTGGTCGTCCATCTTCGTCGCCTCCCCGTTCCTGCTTTGGATCGGCGTCAAGCGCGACTGGTCTGCGGCCTCTGCCAGCGAGCGCGCCAAAGCCGCAGAAAAGAAGGCCTAACCGGCGCAGCCGACGCCGACAGGCCCCCAAGGCGAGGCGCACTGTTCGCCGCGACGAGGATTGTCCAATGGCCACGCCGCCGCCATCGACCGGGCGCTATCCGGGACAGGTTCCGATCGAGGCCTACGGCAACGGCGGCTTTCGCTTTGCCGGCATGAGCCATCAGGGCTCGATCCTGTGCCTGCCGGATGCCATCGAGGCCTGGCCGGTACAAGGTCTGGACACTCTCACCGTTGCGACCCTGGCACCGATCCTCGAAACCAGCCATCACCTCGACCTCGTTCTGCTGGGCACGGGCGCCGAGCATCGCTGGCCGGTCGATGCCGTCCGTCAGGCCTTTCGCGAAGCCGGAATCGGTCTCGACGTTATGTCTACGGGCGCCGCGGCCCGCACCTGGAACGTCCTGATCGCCGAAGGCCGGCCCGTTGCCGCGGCCCTGATTGCCGTGGACTGACCGCGCGATAGTCCCGCGCCCCGCTCGACACGGAGGAGACCGCCTTGGATGCTGCCATACGCGATGCGGCCATGGCAGCAGAGCCTGACCGCTACCTCGCAGCTACCCTCGCCCCCAGCCACGCGCGCCAGCCCCTCGCCGTTCTTGCCGCTTTCGCCGCTGAGCTGGCACGCATCCCTGCCACGGTCAGCGAGCCGATGCTGGGTTCTATCCGCCTGCAATGGTGGCGCGATGCCATCGAACAGGCGCCAGCGGGCGAACGCACTGGCCACCCCGTTGCCGACGCCTTGACCGGGGTCGTGCGTGCCCACCACCTCGACACCGGCCTGCTGCTCGCCATGATCGAGGCCCGCGAGTTCGACCTCTCCGGCGCACTCCACTCCGACGACCAAGGCCTCCTTGCATATCTGGAGGCAACCGAGGCCCACCCCTTTCGCCTGTCATTGGCCGCGACCGGCGTTGACACGCCCGCCGCCAACGAGCTGGCCACGACAGCCGGCCGCGCCTACGGCCTCGCCCGCAGCCTGACCCGCCTGCCGATGCTCTGGCACAATGGCGGCCTCCCCTTGACCGCCGAGCGCCTGCGACAAGCCGGCGTCGATACGACCGCATTGGTCGCCTCACCGCCACCCGCCGCGCTTGACGCCGCTTTAAGCCCGATCGTCACCGACTTGGCGGCGATCGCCCGCACCGAGCTCGCCAAAGTCCGCGCCGCATGGCCAGCGCTCACGCCCGCCGCGCGCGCCGTCCTCCTGCCACTTGCCATGGTCGAGCCATATTTCCGTCTACTAAGGCATCAGCCACGGCTCGACCGCATGGCGCAGGTCTCGCCGCTCAGCAGGACGGCTCGGATCGGTCTCGCTTACCTCATGCGCCGGATATGATAGGACGTTGCCACGTCTGACGCCCGATGGCTGCCGCAACCGGCCATCGTTCGCCAGAGCCCGCGTCCGACACAATGGGTGGCCAGAACTTGGAGCAGGAAGCTGCAAGGAAAATCGTCATGATGGCGCGCCGCTTAACCTGGCTGATGGCGGTACTGCTACTGCTTTTGCCGGCCCACCCGTTCGTAGCCACCGCCGAGGGTGACGCTCAATATACCGAGCCGCCGCCAGTCGCACCGCCACCAGTCCAAATGATCGAGACGGCCCCTCAGCCCCCTCCGCCCACAGCCGCGCCCGAGATCGACTGGCGCCTCGAGAACTCGTTTCGCTTTTTCACCGACCCGAAATTGACCGAAACCCACCGCGCCACCTTCGAATCCCTGACCGAAGACGAGCGTCGTGAACCGATACTGTCCGCCGAACGGGCCCTGTCCGAGCGCCACGGCCGTGATGGTTGGGCCGCCGCCATGCTGGACCAGACCTGCTGGGACCCGAACCGCAATCGCCACACCTGCGCAGCCACGCCGGATTACCTCCATCCCCGCCAGCATCGCATCATCGCCCAGATCAAGGGCGTGCCCGATCCAGCCCGCGTCGATTGCACCTGGTCGACCGCCCCGCGCCGCGGCCGCAACACCGCACTGACCGTGCCGTGCGATGTAAGCGTCAAGCTCGATATCCCCTACCCCTCGGGCGCTGACGTTTCGGTCCAGATCGGCGGCCGCGAGATCGCCAAGACTTTGGTCGCCATCGAAGATGTGCTGGTTGTCGGCATCGGCGACAGCTTCGGCTCTGGTGAAGGCAATCCCGACGTCCCTGTTCGCCTGTCGAAGGGACGTGCCGCCGACTATGGCGATCCCAGGAAGCAGCCCGAGTTGACTGGCTACCCGACCCGCGTCGGCGACTGGCGCACGATTGGCGACAAGCTGTTCACAGACGCCAACCCTCGCTGGCTCGATCAGGCCTGCCATCGCTCGCTCTACTCCCACCAGCTCAGGGTGGCGCTGCAGCTGGCGATCGAGAACCCCAAGCGTGCCGTCACCTATGCGAGCTTCGCCTGCTCCGGTGCCGAGATCGTCCGCGGTTTGTTTCTGCGCTATCGCGGCCACGAATGGGTGCCAACACCACCGGATCTTTCCCAGATCTCGGCGATCGCCCAGGAGCAATGTGGTCCCAGCAACGCCCGCGACTACGATCTGCCCGAGGCTTATCACATCGGCGGCAAGATTCCCGATCTCCAAGGCGGTCTGGTGTTGCGCAAGTGCGATCAGGAAAAATCGCGCCGCATCGATCTCCTGCTCGTCTCGATCGGCGGCAACGATGTCGGCTTTTCCCGTCTGGTCGCCAACGCAGTGCTCGCCGATGCCTCAACCCTGAGGCAGCTGGGCGGCTGGATAGGGCAGGTGCACGGCTATGCCGCAGCCGAAGCGCAGCTCGCAACCCTCGACGATCGCTACAAGTCCCTCAACCGGGCCCTGCACAACATCCTGCACATTCCCTGGAAGGAGAAGGACCGCATCGTCCTGGTCTCCTATCCGGCCCTCACATTGCTCGACGACGGTCGCTCTGTTTGCCCTGATAGCCGCGCCGGCATGACCGTCGCCGCCGACTTCGCCTTGTCCGAGAGTAAGGCGCGCGATTCCATGAGCGCCGCCCAGCGCCTCGACAGAATCATGCAGACGTCGAGCTACCAGCACGGCTGGACCTACGTCGATGCTCATCGCAAGCGCTTCAACGGCCGCAGCATCTGCGCCGGCTGGATCCGCGATGCCATCTCGACGGCCGAAGACCTGCGCTTGCCGCGCAAGATCAACGGCACCTGGCAACCCTATAACCCGGCGGACTGGCGACCCTATGCCTCGCGCCAGCGGTGGTTTCGAACGCCCAATGACGCGTTCCTGACCGGCCACTTCCACGTCAGCCAGTCGATCCTCCAGAAAGCTATTCCATCCAAGACGATGAGCTGGTTCCAGGTACTGCTGGCAAGCCTCTATTCAGGCGCCTTCCACCCGACCGCGGAAGGCCAGGCCGCCATCGCCGATGCAGCCGTTGTCGAGGCTCGGCGCATACTCGGCAAATACGCTGATCGCTGAGACAGGCCATGACGAGCCGTGAGTGGTCTAGGCCACGCAAGTCACACTCTGTCGCCTGTGTCATTGAGTATGCAGAAAGAGTTCCGGACTCTCGAAGTCCTCAGATTTTACTCGCGCGCCCCAGCGCTGGCCACGGCCTGCCGCTCGATCGGCAAATGTCCGTCCGCGCCCTTGCCGGTCTTCCGGCGACGCCACCACAGGAAGTAAAGCCCGCCCGCGCCGATTGCCTGGCCGAGCAGCGTCACACCGAACACCGGCAGCGGCGCCCCACCGCCTCCACCACCATTCCCGTTGCCGTTGCCATTCCCATTGCCAAAGCCAATGCCGAACGCATTGCCATTGCCATTGCCGTTGCCGCCCGGTGCTGCCATTGCAGGACTGAACGCCACCAAGGTGACGAAAACCGCCGCAATACCGGCTTGTTTGCGCAGTGCCATACCCAGCTCTCCAACCGAAAAAATTGGCAGCATTCGCCGCTCACATTTCTTGCAGACTTGCAAACTTGGGTTAATGCCGCGTCAATACCGACACCGACCGCCAAGCGTCATTACGAAGGCCTTACCGGCTCCCCATCAAGGCTGCTGGTTTTCGGCTCCGTCCCAAGCCGCAGCCATGGACCCGATTGGCATTGCCGCCATGGCGCCAACTAGCGGCAAACTCAATGCTGCCCAACCGGCCGCCAACCCGCCTGGATGGCTTCCGTTTCCGAGCAGAACCAGCGTTTGCCCTTGCCCGCATCCATCTTTATGCGCTGATACCAGGGGCTCCACGGCATGTGATAGATGCGCCCGTTGGTCCCCACATTGCCCTTGATGGGGCAACCCGTCGGGGCCACGGCCTCGGTCGTTTTCCACTTCTGGGCCCGATAGTCCCATGCAGGCTGCGCAGCGCCGGACCATATGCCGGCCCGCGCCGCTCGCGCTGCCTGCTCCTGGCGCACATACGACCGTGAATAGCGCACGAACGCCCAGGCGAGCCCCCGGCGAACCATCTCCGCATTGAGCTCGACACCGTCGGCCCGGCACACACCGAGCAGGCGCTTGTACTTGTCGAGCCCCCGCTCCTCACACTGGACCAGCCGCCCCGCAATCATGCGTGCCAACTGCCGGCCCGCCTCTGCGCCACAGCCCCATTCACGTCCACGCCCATCGGTGCACGTCTGCTCAGATTCCGGTGCATCGATGCCCTCGAGCCGGACACGGACGCCGCCAACGGCAATCGTGTCGCCATCGATTGCCGCCGCCCGCCCGGAGACAGTGGCGTGGCCAAGGCTTTCTTTATCAGGGGGTTGGCGGGCATTGGCGAGGCTCGCCACAGCCACGAGAGTGAACACGCCGAGTGCGACGGCCAGATGCGAGCCCGCTCGCGCGAACCAGGACTTTACAGTTGAATCTACCATGACTGACTCCACTTTTAGTTGAGTCAATTGTGGTACGATTCTCTTGCAGCCAGCGAGGCTCCCGCGTGTCAAACTTGTGGATGGCGCAGCTTCTCTAAAGGCGATTTTTATCGTTTTAGATCAATCAGGTAAGAAAATCTTCTGCCTGCGATTGCCATCACGGCGTCACAACCGTTAATGCGAATCGCAATCGGTAGTTGTAAATTTGCATAATTTGCAACTTTAAAGTTGATTTCTGCAGATCCGCAATGCACTATCGATCACGCGGTGGGTTAGATCGGGTGTTGCGCGAGTAGCTGGTATCGCGTCGCTTGTACCGCAGACCCGTCACCCACCGCGACCATCCTCCAGGCAAGGCCTACCGCGCCGCCACTCATGCGCCGCGCTCGAGCTCCTCTCGGAGCATTTCGAGTTCCAGCCACTGCTCTTCCAGGCCCGCCAGCTCTGCCTGCGCCGCGGCAAGCCGCTCACTCGATGCCCTGAAGCCGGCCGGATCGCGCTGGAAAAAATCGGGTGCCTCCAAGCGCTTCGTCAAGGTTGTCATTTCAGCCTCGAGAGCGCTCATCGCTGCCGGCAGGCTCTCAAGTGCGTGCTTTTCCTTGAACGAAAGTTTCCGCCTTGGAGGCGCTGATCCCCCGGAATTGGCCAACTTGGCCGCATCCGGCCCCTTGCCTGTGCCCGACTTGGCCCCACTGACCGCTGCCACGCCTTGCCGCTCGAGATCACGCCCGCGCCGCTGCGCCAGCATGTCCCCATATCCCCCCGCATACTCGATCCAGCGGCCATCGCCTTCAGCCGCAACGACCGACGTCACAAGACGGTCCAGGAAATCCCGGTCGTGACTGACCAGCAGAACAGTGCCCGCATAGTCGGCGAGCAACTCCTGCAACAGGTCGAGCGTCTCGAGATCCAGGTCGTTCGTCGGCTCGTCCAGCACCAGCAGGTTCGACGGCTTGGCCAACGCCCGCGCCAGCATCAGCCGTCCCCGCTCCCCGCCTGAAAGCACTTTCAAAGGTGTCCGCATTTGCTCGGGCGTGAACAGGAAGTCCTTCATGTAGCTGGCCACATGCCGCGCCCGCCCACCGACTACGACTTGATCGCCCCGGCCACCTGTGAGGGCCTCGGTGATCGTCCATTCCGGGCTCAACGCCTCGCGGCGCTGATCGAGCGTGACGACCTCGAGGCTGGTCCCCAGCCGCACGGTGCCCGAATCCGGCGCGATCGCACCTGTCAAAAGGCCGATCAACGTCGTCTTTCCCGCACCATTGGGCCCGACCACGCCCACCCGGTCGCCGCGTGCGATACGGATCGATAAGTCGCTGACGATCGCCCGTCCGTCGTAGGCCTTGGATACGGCCTTGGCTTCGATCACCAGCTTGCCCGACGCCGAGGCTTCCGACGCCTCGAGCACGACGTTACCCTGCACTTTGCGCGCTTCCCGCCGCTCGCGGCGCATCGTCTGCAGCTCCGCCACCCGTCGCACATTACGCTTGCGCCGTGCCGTCACTCCGCCGTGCATCCACTCGTTCTCGCGGGCGATCTTTCGGTCGAGCTTGTGCCGCTCGCTCTCCTCTTCCGCCAGACGCTCGTCACGCCACGCTTCGAAAGCCGAGAACCCCTTGTCGAGCCGCCACGTCCGCCCCCGGTCGAGCCATACGGTCGTTCGCGACAGCCGCTCCAGGAAGCGTCGGTCGTGGCTGATCAGCACAACGGCCGACGACAGTCCCAGGATCTCGCTTTCAAGCCACTCGATCGCCGGCAGGTCCAGGTGGTTGGTGGGCTCATCGAGCAACAGCACGTCGGGCGAGGCCGCCAGCGCCTGCGCAATCGCGATCCGCCGCGTTTCGCCCCCCGAAAGCTCCCCGGCCGCTTCCTCGCCCGTGAAGCCCAGATGCCCGAGCAGCGCCCGCGCCCGCGCCTCGTCGTCGGCGGGCCCGAGCCGCGCCACCACCGCCTCGAGCGTCGTCTCGAACTCGGATAGATCCGCCTCCTGCGCCAGATACGCCACCCGCGCCGCAGGGTGCGCGAAGCGCTGTCCGCGGTCGGCCTCGACCAGTCCCGCCGCAATTCTGAGCAACGTCGACTTGCCTGATCCGTTACGGCCGACGAGGCAGATCCGCTCGCCCGGCGAAACCGACAGCTCCGCCCCCTCCAGCAGCGCTGTCGAACCGAAGGTCAGGTGGATATCTTTGAGGGCAAGAAGCTCTGCGGCCATGGCCAAGGGGTGTACCCGCTTCCCACCAACCGTCAAGCACCCGATCACACCCTTCTTGAGATGCGCCGTGGCCCGTGCAAGGCTTCGCCACCTTCCATCAGCGGACCCGAGAGACCATGGCCGACGATATCATCATGACCGCCCCCAAGCTGACCGCCGCCATCGAGGCGATCGTCGCCGCTGGCGGGTCCAACCAACGCGAAGCCGGGATGGTTGCCTCCACCCTTGTCGAGGCCAACCTGAAGGGCCACGACAGCCACGGCGTCGGCATGATCCCCCGCTACATCCAGTCGCTCAAGGACGGTGGCCTCGCCGTCAACCAGGCTCCGAAGATCGTGCTCGACACCGGACCGATCGTGCGCATGGACGGCCAGGCCGGCTACGGCCAGGTCATCGGCCACGACGCCATGAACATAGCGATCGAGCGCACCAAGAAGCATGGCCTGTGCGCAGCCGCCCTCTACCACGCCCATCACATTGGCCGCATCGGCGGCTGGGCGGAGATGGCTGTGGCCGCCGGTCTCGTCTCGATGCACTTCGTCAACGTCGTCTCGCGCCCGATCGTGGCGGCCTGGGGCGGCGGCGACGCTCGCTTCGGCACCAATCCGATCTGCATCGGCGTGCCGCGCAAGGGCGCCGACCCCATCATTCTCGATTTCGCAACGAGCCGCATCGCGCAGGGCAAGACGCGCGTGGCCCACAATCGTGGCAAGCCGCTGGAGCCCGGCACCATCATCGATAACGAGGGCCGTCCGACCACCGATCCCCGCTACACCGTGGTTCCCCCGTTCGGCGCCATCCTCACCTTCGGCGAGCACAAGGGCTACGGTCTTGCCATGATCGCGGAGCTGCTCGGCGGCGCCCTGACCGGCGGTGACACCATGCGCAAGCCCTATGATGGCAAGCTCGCCGGTGTCTACAACGGCATGATGACGGTGCTCATCGATCCCGAGCGCCTGGGCACCTCCGACCATTTCCAGCAAGAGATCGACGCCTTCACCAAGTGGGTGACCTCCGGCCCAACGGCGGAAGGCTTCGACAAGGTCCGGCTCGCCGGCGAGCCCGAGCGCGAAACCAAGGCCAGGCGATTGCAAGACGGCATCCCCGTCGACACCACGACTTGGGGCGACATCATCGCTGCAGCCGAGAAGGTTGGCATGACGCGCGCCGCCGTCGAGAAGATTGCCGGCATCGGCGCCTGAACGGGGAGGATGTGCAGCATGGCTGGTGCACTTGAGGGACTCTCGGTCGTCGAGATCAGCACATCGGCGTCCGCGGCGATGGCGGGCATGTTTCTGTCGGATCACGGGGCTGCCGTCACGCGGCTCACAGCCGGCGGCGAGCCTGATTTTCGCGACGGTGGTTTTATCGTCTGGGATCGCGGCAAGCGGACGGTACGTGTTGACCTCGCCACCGATGCCGGCCGCAATGCCCTTTCGCGCCTTATCGCCTCGGCCGACATCCTGCTCGAGGATCTCGCACCATCCGACCCACGCCAGTCCCTGCTGGCCTGGCCGGCGCTCAAGGCAAAAACTCCCCGTCTCATCGCCTGCTCGATCACCGCCTACGGCAAGCGGGGGCCTTGGCGCGACGAACCACCGGTCGACGATCTCGTCATGGCCCGCACCGGCCTCCTCGGCGGCATGCCGGGCTTTCGCCCTCCGCCAGTGCACGTCGTCCACCCTCTGCCGAGCGTGGGCGCGGCACTGCTCGCCTGCAATGGCATAGCGGCAGCCCTGCTTGCCCGCGAAACAACCGGTCGGGGCCGCGCCATCGAAACCTCGCTCATGGCCGGCGCCCTCCTCTACATGACCAAGGCCGACGGCGAGAAGATCAAGCGCCACGTCTTCCAGACACATCCGTCCGGCAGCGCCCCCTTCTACAGCCTCTACGAATGCGCCGACGGCAAATGGGTGCAACTCGGCTGCGTGCACGAAGGCTTCATTGCCAACGCCGCCCGCCTCTTTGGCTTGACCGACCTGATCGCCGAGCCGCGCATGGTCTCCGGCCGCGCCCCGCTCACGCCGGCCGACGATGCCGAGATGCGCGATGCCGTCGCCGCCGCCATCAAGACTCGCACACAGGCCGAGTGGTCCGCCCTGTTCGAGGAGGCCGACGTCCCCTTCGCTCCCGCCCGCCTCGCGGTTGAAAGTTTCGACGACCCCCAGGTCCGCCACAACAACATGGTGGTGGAGCTTGCCGATCCCGTCGTCGGACCCGCCGTGCAGATGGGTGTTCCCGTCGCCATGAGCGCCACCCCCGGCGCCATCCAGGGACCACGCACCGCTCCCGTCGGCATCACCGATCTGCAGCCCTCCAGTTCCGCCGCCGCAACTTCTGCCACGCCCGCGGCCATCGACCCTCCCCCCTCGATGGCATCCGCGTCCTCGAGATCACCAACCTCATTGCCGGCCCGACCGCTGGCCGCATCCTTGCCGACCTCGGCGCCGACGTGATCAAACTGGAGCCACCTGCCGGCGACATTTCCCGCCCGATCGGCCGCACCTATTTCTATGCGCTGAATTTCAACAAGCGCTCCGTCTGCGTCGATACCGGCAAGGACGAGGGTCGCCGCATGGTGCAGGCGATCGCCGCCGGCTGCGATGTGCTGCTCGCCAACATGCGCCCTGGCGCCAGCGCCCGCATGGGGATCGGCATCGGCCACAACCCGCGCATGATCGAGTGCCATCTGACGGGCTACGGCTTCACCGGCCCCTACGCCAAGCGGCCGGGCATCGATCCTCTGGCCCAGGCCTACATGGGCCTATCGCGCGCCCAGGGCGGCCCGGAAAATCCACCAGTCTTCCCAGCCCAGCTCGCGCCGACGGACTACACCAATGGCGCCATGGGCGCCTTCGGCACCATCCTCGCGCTCTATCATCGCGCCCGCACCGGCATCGCCCAGACCGTCAACGGCAACCTGCTCTCCGCCGGCATCGTCCTCTCCTCGGCCTGGTTCACGCGCTGGAAGGACAGACCCGAGCGCCCGCTCGCCGACAAGGAACAGATGGGCCTCGGGCCCTTCCACCGCCTGTTCAAACTGGCGGACGGCTGGATTTACATCGTAGCCGAAACCGCTGAACACCAAGATGCGGTCTGCGCCATCGCCGGTATTGCGCGCCCCGATGCCGCTCGCCTCCGTCCGCCCTCAGGCCGCCATCCCAACGAGGCCCCAATCGCCCGCGAGCTGTCCGAGGCGCTGGCAGGCCGGCGCTGCAACGATGTACTGGCAGCCCTGGCCGCCAAGTCCGTACCCGCCAACGAGGCGCCGGAAGGCCATGCCGAGATCTTCATCGAGAGCCCGCACGCCGAGGCCAATGGCCTGATTGCAGAGCGCCAACACCCCGTCGTCGGCAAGCTCCGCGTGCAATGGCGCTCGGTGCAGTTTACCGACACCGCGCCGACCCTAGGCCGCGTCACGCCGCTCCTCGGCGAGCACACTGAGGAGGTGTTACGAGAGGCCGGAGTGCCATCGATCACGGTTGCCGAACTGGTCGGCAAGGGAGTACTCAAGGTGCCGTCCTGAGAGAACACTATCGCGCCGCTGAAATCGCCTCCGGCCATGGTAGCAGGGCGCCGGCCGGTCACCCGGCTGACTAGGCTAGGCTGAGGCGCTGCGTCCCCTATTCGACAATCGCGTGAGCCATTTGGCCCGGCAATCAACCGACGCTCTTCAGCCTGCCGTTTACCAATTTGTCGCAAGACATTTGCACAGACATCGCATTGTTCGATCGCATCCTAATGTGCTCAACTAATACTCAGCGCAGCGACATTCTGCGCTCTCATGTTCTTTTCACACAGTTGATCTTAGGGGGGAGTGTTCATGGCGTGGGATTTTGATGCATTCGGACCGGCCATCACCAAATCGGCGACAGAGCTTCGTGTTGCCGGCGTTCGCGACCAGAATGGCATGGAAATCGTGGTCACCGGCACAGGCCTGACTTACGATTCGACCACCGGCTTCCTTGACGGCGGCACCATCACCAAGCTTGAGCTGTTCGACGTCTCGGGCAGTACACCTGTACTGCAACAGACGATCGACGTGCCGGCCGGCATGGAGGCGGCCCACGCATTTGCCGTCTACAACGCCGGCTTCCAGATCCAGTCCCAGATGAGTGCCTGGGACTTCACCATGGCTATGAACGATGGGCCTGCAAGCTGGTCGTCAACCGAGATCCGCGCGGTTGGGACGAATACTGCCGGAACCGAGACGCGCTACATCTCGATCCAGGGCACGGGTTTTGTGCGGGGCACGGGCCTCGGCACGGTCACCGCTATCCAACTGCTCGACGCCAGCGGAGCTGTTGTCACCACCCTCGCGACCGGACTGCCGGCGAGCTTGCCGACCATATTCCTGTCGCTTGGTGGCGAGGGAGCCATCGTCTCTTACGTCTGGGAGGAGGGCAACAACACCGTCACCGAGGCCGCCGGCAACCAGAACTGGATGGAAGGCAGCGCAGGCAACGACACGTTCGTTGGCAATGCTACGGGCACACGAAGCGTCGATTTCGGCACCGTCGACAATCCAACCGGCGTGACGGTAAGCCTCGGCATGAACGGCGCCAACGGCTCGGCCACGGGCGACGGCAACGACACACTGGTCAACATCGACAACGCCGGCGGGACGTATTTTGCCGACGTCCTCAACGGCAACCAGAACTCCAACATCCTCTGGGGCGGTGGAGGCAACGACGCGATCGCAGGTGGCGACGGCAACGACATACTGCTCGGCAACGAAGGCAACGACCTGCTCGTCGGCGGCTCGAACAATGATGAGATCATCGGCGGCGCCGGTTGGGACCGGGCGGACTTTGACTATGCCTCAACCCAAGTCAGCATCAATCACGCGCCATCGGGATGGACGTCGATTGTTGGCTCGGGATCGCTCGTCGACACCCTGAAGGGCGTGGAAGTCGCGCGCTTCACGGACCGTGACGTTGCCATCAAGGAGACCACGCGCACTGACCTGACGGGTCGGGATAACAGCGGCAACTATGACGGCTCCGGCAGCTCCGACATGGTATTGCAATCGGGTGGCACTGTGGTTGCGTGGATCGTCGAGAACAGCGTGGCCATTGAAGGCCGTCTGATCGGCGGCGGCGTCGACGGCTGGACCGTCGAAGGCACCGGTGACTTCAACGGCGACGGCACGTCGGACATTATCCTGCAGAACGGCGGCACCGTCGTGCAGTGGACGATGAAAGACGGCTACAATTCCGGCGGCACGCTTGTCGGCGCCGGCATCGACGGCTGGGACGTGAAAGGTACCGGCGATTTCAACCTCGACGGCACCACCGACGTCGTCCTGCAGAACGGCGGCACGGTCGTCGCCTGGACCATGCAGAACGGCGTGGCAGCCTCTGGCACCGTCGTTGGCGCAGGCGTCGACGGCTGGGACGTGGTCGGCACCGGCGATTTCAACGGCGACGGCACCAGCGACATTCTCCTGCAGAATGGTGGCACCTTGGTTGCCTGGGACATGCGCAATGGCGCCAACATCGGCGGCACCGTTCTCAGCTCCGGCATCGACGGCTGGCAGGTGGTCGGCACCGGTGACTTCAACGGCGACGGCACAACCGACGTCCTCGTCAAGAACGGCGGTGCCATCGTCGACCTTCTGGTGCAGAACAACGTCGCCACCACCGGCAACCTGATCGGCGCCGGCCTCGAGGCGTGGACTGTCGGAGCAACCGGAGACTACAACGGCGACGGCGTCGCCGATATCGCACTCACGTCCGGCGGCATCGTCGTCAACTGGACCATGAACAAC
Source organism: uncultured Alphaproteobacteria bacterium (assembly GCA_963761475.1). Taxonomy (GTDB): domain Bacteria; phylum Pseudomonadota; class Alphaproteobacteria; order Rhizobiales; family Hyphomicrobiaceae. Next base: position 89,662 of record CAVXGT010000026.1, on the reverse strand, counting down.
GGCCTCGTCCAAAGCGGTAACGTGCTCGGCGGCAACGGCACGTTCGCGATCATGGCATAATCCTGCCGACGCAGTTCACGCGTCCAATACAAGCGCTGTCACGACGGCAGACCAGCCTGTGCCGGTCTGCCGTCGCCCTGCCCGAATGTGACAAGGGACGTAGCGAGGCCGTGCGTCGCAGGCATCCCCACTTGCAATCGCTGGCCAGCGGATCGATGTTCTGTGAGATGCCAGTCCCAGCCCACATCAAGTTCCTGGCCCTCAATGCGCTTGGCGGTGTCGCCATCGGCTGCGGCGCAGCCGGCCTCATCTTGTGGGCTGACGCCGGCGGGCTCGGCACCCTGATCGCCGAGACCAGTGCCCCCGGTGCAGCCCTTGGCCTGCTCTTCGGAGGCTTTTCGATCACTTTCGGCAGCCTGGCCGTGGGCAGTGCCATCATGATGATGGCCGAGAACGACTGACCAGTTGCGCTTGGCGGCCGCCGGCGCTTATTGTCCGGACAACCCGTCACACCCGCTGGCACCCGCCGCAATGCGCCGTCAGGCCCCGATCGCCGCCCGCTGCAGCCCCGCCAGCAGGGTTTCATTGCCCACCTGAGGAACAGCTTCCATGTCGCCGAAGCCCGCGCAAAACGCAGCCACGCCTGAAACGGCGCCAGCCCAGGTCGATGCCGTCATCGTCGGCGCAGGATTCGCCGGCATGTACATGCTGCACCGCTTGCGTGGCCTGGGGCTCTCGGCCCGCATCCTGGAAGCGGGATCCGGCGTCGGCGGCACTTGGTATTGGAACCGTTATCCAGGCGCCCGCTGCGATACCGAAAGCATGCAGTATTCCTATTCGTTCTCGCCCGAGTTGGAGCAGGACTGGAGCTGGACCGAACGCTACGCCGCTCAGCCCGAGATCCTGCGCTACGCCAATCACGTCGCCGACCTCTTCGATCTGCGCCGCGACATCACCTTCAACACCCGCGTCGAGAGCGCCACCTTCGACGAGACGACCAGCACCTGGCTGTTGCGCACCGACGCCGGCGAAGCCCTGCGCGCACGCTACTGCGTCATGGCCACCGGCTGTCTGTCGACCGCGCGCGAACCCGATATCAAGGGCCGCGACAGCTTCAAGGGTGCTACCTATCATACCGGCCATTGGCCCCATGAGGGGGTCGACCTGAGCGGCCTCCGCGTCGGCGTCATCGGCACCGGCTCCTCTGCCATCCAGGCCATCCCCATGATCGCCCGTGATGCGGCCCACGTCACCGTCTTCCAGCGCACGCCCAACTATTCGATCCCCGCCCGCAATGGCCCCATGACCGCCGACTATGAGCACGACTGGAAGGCCAACTATCCCGACCGCCGAGCCCACGCCCGAAAATCCCGCAACGGCATCCTCTCGAACTTCAACGATACGTCGGCCCTCGCCGTCAGTGACGAGCAGCGCCAACGCCAATACGAAGCCCGCTGGATCACCGGCGGCACCACCTTCATGGCCTCGTTCAACGATCTAACAATATCGAAGGCGGCCAACGACACCGCCGCCGAGTTCGTGCGCAACCAGATCCGATCGACGGTCACCGACAGCGCAGTTGCCGAGTTGCTGGCGCCGAAGGACTATCCCATCGGCACCAAGCGCATCTGCGCCGATACCAACTATTTCGAGACCTACAATCGCCCCAACGTCAGTCTCGTCGACATCCGGGAAACCGGCATCGACGCCATCACAGCTGACGGCCTGGTGGCCGGCGGCAAGGCCTTCGAATTCGACGCCATCGTGTTCGCCACCGGTTTCGACGCCATCACCGGCACCCTGACCCGCATCGACATCCGTGGCCGCAACGCTGTCTCGCTGAAGGACAAGTGGGAGGCCGGCCCCCGCACCTACCTGGGCCTCATGTCGGCGGGCTTTCCAAACCTGTTCATGATCACCGGTCCGGGCAGCCCTTCCGTGCTGAGCAACATGATGGTGTCGATCGAGCAGCACGTCGACTGGCTGGCTGATTGTTTCGCCCACATGGCCCGCCACCAACGCCGCGTCATCGAGCCGACTGAGGCCGCCGAGGACGGTTGGGTCGAGCACGTCAACGAGCTCGCTGCCAAGACGCTCTACCCGTCAGCCGCCTCCTGGTACATGGGCGCCAACATCCCGGGCAAGCCCCGCGTGTTCATGCCCTATATCGGCGGCGTCGGCAGATATCGCGACCACTGTGCGGCTGTGGCCGCCGCAAATTACAAGGGCTTCGCGCTCAACTAAGCTCGCGCGCCATCACCGTGGCTCCTGCACCTGGGCGCGCCAATGCGTCGCTCGGCGAATCGAGCCATCGCCTCATCGCCTTCGATTGTTAGATGTTGCGCTCAAATTCGTTGCGAAGGAAGGTCGCCTCAGGCTTGCCCCAGAACCGCCAGATGGGATGGCCGATCGAGCTTTCGGCAATCCACTCGTCCTCGTTGCGTCGCCTCTCGAGCGTCCAGCGCCACCGCTTGCCGGCCAGCGTATCGACACGCAGGCGCGCATCGCCTCGCACGGCCGCTTCGAACAGGGATTTGACGTAGCCGACGTCGCTGAAGGTCTCTTCCCAGCGATCGAACGTCAGCACGTATTGCCCGTCGAACACGGTCACCGCCATATCAAAACCGTCGGCATTGGCTGCGCCAATCGAGAGCCCACTCGGCGTCGAAACCACCTGGGCTCCGCTGCACAGACGTAAAAGTTCTGCCAGCTCTTCCAGAAACAGCTGCTCGCGTCGAACCAGCATGCGGTGTTTCCTGTCTCTCCGGGCCCCGCGAACCGACCTCGATGGCCAACTCGCCAACTCGGCGTGAAAACGAGATTAACTAAAAGTTGTCGCATGGAATAGCACACGTCAACACTCTTGTACCCCATTGCGGGTCACTGTTGATACTTCGATGACGAAGCACTCTTCGCCAAGAGCCACACGACCGGGACAAAGGTCAGAAAACAGCCGCAGGACAGTCCGTACAAGTGATGCAGAACGCCTACGCCTTGAAGCACGATGATCACGGCAGACGCGTCGGATGGCTAAAATTGCGGTCGGCTTGGAAAGCAGGAGTGTAGCATTATCGCAACATTCGGTGGGCGCCCATCGAGCGACCAGCCGTTGCAATGCGGGCAAATAATGATCTTGCGGCGGCTGTAGTGGGCAACAATGACGCCTCGCCGCCCGCCCTCATCCCTAGCTAAAACGGCACCGCGAGGCCATCCTCGCGGTGCCGTCTTCAGTGGTCGCCCGACACCCGGGCGCTTTTCAAACTCCCATTAAGCCGCAGCCTGAGCCGGCGCGCTGTCGATCTGGATCTCACCATCCCGCACAGTCAGGTTGACACGGTCCCCGTCCTTGATCTCGCCCGCCAGGATTTCCTCGGCAAGCTTGTCCTGGACAGCCTTCTGAATCACCCGCTTCAACGGACGCGCACCATAGGCCGGGTCGTAACCTGCAGTTGGCGAGCCATGTCCGTGCCGCCTCGTCGAGTTCCAGTGTGATCTTCCGATCCGCCAGCAGCTTCTGCAGACGCGCAAGCTGGATGTCGACGATACGCCCCATCTCCGAACGCTGCAGCCGGTGAAAGACGATGATCTCATCCAGCCGGTTCAAGAACTCGGGTCGGAACTTGGTCCGCACCTCGGCAAGCACGTATTCGCGCGCCTCCTTCATGTCGCCGCCGTCCTTCACCGCCACCAGGTATTCCGCCCCGATATTTGAGGTGAGGATGATCAGCGTGTTCTTGAAATCGACGGTCCGCCCCTGGCCATCGGTGAGCCGCCCGTCGTCGAGCACCTGCAGCAGCACGTTGAACACGTCCGGGTGTGCCTTCTCGATCTCGTCGAACAGGATCACCTGGTAGGGCCGGCGCCGCACCGCTTCGGTGAGCGCACCGCCTTCCTCGTAGCCGACGTAACCCGGAGGCGCGCCGATCAGGCGGGCCACGGCATGCTTCTCCATGTACTCGGACATGTCGATACGCACCATGGCGCCCTCGTCATCGAACAGGAACTGCGCCAGCGCCTTCGTCAGCTCGGTCTTGCCGACGCCCGTCGGCCCGAGGAACATGAACGAGCCGATCGGCCGGTTCGGGTCCTGCAGGCCTGCACGCGCACGGCGTACCGCCGTCGACACAGCCTTGACGGCCTCGGCCTGGCCAACGACGCGTCGGCCGATCGCCTCTTCCATGCGCAGGAGCTTGTCCTTCTCGCCTTCGAGCATGCGATCGACCGGCACGCCGGTCCACCGCGAGACCACGCCTGCGATGTGATCGGGCGTCACGGCCTCCTCCACCATCACCGCCGCCTTGCCCTCGTCGTCCTCCATGCTGGCGAGCTTCTTCTCGATCTCGGGAATCCGGCCATAAGCGATCTCGCCGGCCCGCGCGAGGTCACCGCGACGCTGCGCCTGCGCCAGTTCGGTCCGCAGCCCGTCGAGCTCTTCCTTCAGCTTTTGCGCATCGCCAAGCTTGCCCTTCTCCGATTCCCAACGCTGCGTCAGGCTCCGGGACTGCTCCTCGTGGTCTGCAATCGCCTTTTCTAGCTTCTCCAGCCGGTCCTTGGACGCCGGATCCGTCTCCTTCTTCAAGGCCTCCCGCTCGATCTTCATCTGCATCAGCTCGCGATCGAGCCGATCCAGCTCTTCGGGCTTGGAATCGATCTCCATCTTCAGCCGCGATGCAGCCTCATCGACGAGGTCGATCGCCTTGTCCGGCAGGAACCGGTCGGCGATGTAGCGGTTCGAGAGCACCGCCGCCGACACCAGCGCCGAATCCGTGATCCGCACGCCATGATGCAGCTCGTAGCGCTCCTTCAGGCCGCGCAGGATCGAGATCGTGTCCTCGACCGTCGGCTCGGAGACGAACACCGGCTGGAACCGCCGCGCCAGCGCCGCGTCCTTCTCGATGTGCTTCCGATACTCGTCCAGCGTGGTCGCGCCGACGCAGTGCAGCTCGCCGCGTGCCAGTGCCGGCTTCAACAGGTTGCCGGCATCCATCGAGCCTTCGCTCTTGCCGGCGCCGACGATGGTGTGCAGCTCGTCGATGAACAGGATGATCCGCCCGGCCTCCGCCGTCACCTCTTGCAGCACCGCTTTCAGCCGTTCCTCGAACTCGCCGCGATACTTGGCGCCCGCGATGAGCGACCCCATGTCGAGCGACAAGAGCTTCTTTTCCTTGAGGCTTTCCGGCACGTCACCTTTCACGATGCGCTGCGCCAGACCTTCGGCGATGGCCGTCTTGCCAACGCCCGGCTCGCCGATCAGCACCGGATTGTTCTTGGTCCGCCGCGACAGCACCTGGATGGTGCGCCGGATCTCCTCGTCACGCCCGATCACCGGATCGATCTTGCCCTGTGCGGCAGCCTCCGTGAGATCGCGTGCATACCGCTTCAGCGCATCGTAGCCCTGCTCGGCACCGGCACGTATCCGCCGTCCGGCCCTTGCGGATTTCGTTGATCGCCTGATTGAGCCCCTGCGCCGTCACGCCGGCATCTTTCAACGCCTTGGCAGCCTCGCTTTGGCCTTCCAGCGCTAAAGCCAGCAGCAACCGCTCCACCGTAACGAACTTGTCGCCGGCCTTGTCGGCAATCTTTTCCGCCTGTTCGAAAACCCGCGCCAATTCCGGCGCCAGATACACTTGGCCGGCACCCCCGCCGGACACCTTCGGCCGCCGCTGCAGCGTCCGCTCGTTGGCCATCCGAGCGTTGCGGCTATCGCCGCCCGACCGATCGATCAGGCCGGCCGCCATGCCCTCCTCGTCGTCGAGCAGGACCTTGAGCAGATGCTCGGCAGAAAGCTGCTGGTGTCCCTCGCGCACCGCGAGGTTCTGCGCCGACTGAATGAAACCCTTGGCGCGGTCGGTATATTTTTCAACGTTCATATGTATCCTCCACCCACCACCCGCGTCCCGAAGCAACGCTAGGGGTTGTGATCCCGTTCCAATGCAGAGGCGGCAACCGAGCCTCCTCCCTTGAACCTCCCCGAAAGGCCGGTTCTGTTTATATTTAGGAACGCTTCACGGCTGCTTGAAGGGGCGGAACGAAGGTTGCATGCACCAAAGTGCGCGAGCGCATCGTTCCAGACATGGAAGCCATGCTGTAGTGAACGGCCTCGCTGGCCCCGGGCACTTGCCCCTACAGCCACGCTTGCGTCATGTGGCCTACGATGGCGTAACGTCAAGCCCGACCGCCAGCCCCCGCATCGCCAGCACCATACCGCCTGCCAACCAACCGGCCGCCAGCCCATGCGCACCGAGCTATTCGATTTCGAGCTGCCCGATGACCTCATCGCCTTGAGGCCCGCCGAGCCGCGCCATGCGGCCCGGCTTCTGGTCGTGCGCCCACCTTACCGGGTGCAAACCGCGCCGTTCGTTTCAGCCCCTGTACTCGAGGATCGGACCGTCATCGACCTCCCCGCTTTGCTGCAACCCGGCGACTGCCTCGTCGTCAACGATACCAAGGTCATCCCCGCTGCACTCTCCGGCACCCGCGAGCGCAACGGCAACACCGCCAACGTCGCCTTCAACCTGATCAAGCGGGTTGGCGACAGCCATTGGCGCGCCTTTGCCCGCCCCGCCAAGCGCCTCGAGGTCGGAGATCGCGTCATCTTTTCAGCCGAGGGCAGGGTGTGCCTTGCCGGCAGCCTTGCCGCCACCGTCACGGCCAAGCTCGAAGCCGGCGAGGTCGAATTGGCATTCTCGCTCCATGGCGCCTATCTGGACGAGGCTATCGCCACCCTGGGCGACATGCCGTTGCCCCCCTACATCGCCCTCAAGCGCCCACCCGACGATGCCGACCGCGCGAGCTACCAGACCATGTTTGCGGCCCGCGAGGGCGCCGTCGCAGCCCCCACCGCCGCCCTGCATTTTACGCCTGAGCTGATCACCGCACTCGACACGCGGGGCATCGCCCGCGAGGTTATCACCCTGCATGTCGGCGCCGGCACCTTTCTGCCGGTCAAAGCCGAGGATACCGCCGACCACCGCATGCACGCCGAGTGGGGCGAGATCACCGCAGCCACGGCCGCCACCTTGAACGAGGTGAGGGCCCGCGGCAAACGCATCGTCGCCGTCGGCACCACCGCGCTGCGCCTCCTCGAAAGTGCGGCCGACAGCTATGGGCAGATCCAGCCGTTCCGCGGTGACACCGACATCTTCATGACGCCCGGCTACCGCTTCCGGGCCGCCGACGCCCTGGTCACCAATTTCCACCTGCCTCGTTCGACGCTGTTCATGCTGGTCGCGGCCTTCTCCGGCCTCGACGTCATGCGCACCGCCTATCGCCATGCCATCGCGCGCCGCTACCGCTTTTATTCCTATGGCGACGCCTCCCTGCTCTTCCGCGCTTGATGCATCCCGAGCGAGCCGCTATTGGCGGACGCGACTGCAGAAAAGTCACCCCCCGCCCCCGTGCCGCCTCGAGGACGCTCGAATGCACCAAGCCTTCACGTTCGAGCTCAAGGCAACGAGTAGCCTCGCCCGCACCGGCCTCATCACCACGCCCCGCGGCCCAATCCGCACGCCGGCCTTCATGCCGGTCGGCACCGTGGGAACGGTCAAGGCTCTCTACCCCGAGCAGGTCCGCGAAGCTGGTGCCGACATCATCCTCGGCAACGTCTATCACCTCATGTTGCGCCCCGGCGCCGAGCGCGTGGCCCGCCTCGGCGGCCTGCACAGCTTCATGCGCTGGAACGGTCCGATCCTCACAGATTCCGGCGGCTTCCAGGTCATGAGCCTGTCCAAGATCCGCAAGATCACGGAAGAGGGCGCAGCCTTCCAATCCCACCTCGACGGATCCCGCCACCTCCTCACGCCCGAGCGCTCGATCGAGATCCAGTGCCTGCTCGGCGCCGACATCCAGATGCAGCTCGACGAGTGCATCGAACATCCAGCCGAGCATAGCGAAGCCAAGCGTGCCATGGAGCTGTCGCTGCGATGGGCCGAGCGTTCGCGCGCGGCCTTCGACGCGCTCGCCAAGCCGGGCCAGGCCCTGTTCGGGATTGTGCAGGGCAGCACCTACCCCGACCTGCGCCGAGCCTCCGCCGAAGCCCTCGTCGCTATGAACCTGGCCGGTTATGCCGTCGGTGGACTTGCCGTCGGCGAAGGCCAGGCCCTGATGCTCGAAACGCTCGAAGCGACCCTACCGCATCTGCCAACGGCCAAGCCGCGCTATCTCATGGGCGTCGGCACGCCCGAAGATCTGATCGGCGCCGTCGCCCGCGGCATTGACATGTTCGATTGCGTCATGCCGACCCGCAACGGCCGGCACGGCCTCGCATTCACCTGGAACGGCCGCATCAACCTGCGCAACGCCCGGCACGCTGAGGATCTGGCCCCGCTCGATCCCGAAAGCACCTGCCCAGCGGCCCGCGACTGGTCACGCGCCTACCTCCACCACCTCGTCAAATCGGGCGAGATGCTCGGCTCCATGCTGCTATCGTGGGTCAACACCGCCTTCTACCAGGAGCTGATGGCCGCCATGCGCCTGGCCATTGCCGAAGACCGCTTCGCCGCCTGGGCCGAAGAAACCAGAGGCCGCCTCAACAACACAAGCGCCTGAACCTAGGCCGGCAAGCCGCAAGCCCGTCGCGCGCATCCGGCAAAGCGGGTAGAAGCGCAGCTAGTCACTAGTCCTACCGTGACCGCCGCCGGAGCAAGTCCATGTCGCAATCCCGACAAATCCACCTCGCCGCCTTCATGCGGCCGGCCTCGATCCACACCGGCGCCTGGCGCTATCCCGGCGCCTACCCCGACGCCAATTTCAATTTCCAGCACTTGAAGGCATTCATTAAGCGCCTGGAGGCCGCCTGCTTCGATGCTTTCTTCATGGCCGATCACCTGGCCGTCCTCAACATGCCGCTCGAGGCCTTGAAGCGCAGCCACACCGTCACATCGTTCGAGCCGTTCACATTGCTCTCAGCTCTGTCGCAGGCCACCGACCACATCGGTCTAATCGCCACCGGCTCCACCACCTTCGACGTGCCCTATCACATCGCCCGCCGCTTCGCCTCGCTCGACCATATCTCAGGCGGCCGCTCCGGCTGGAACATCGTCACCACATCGAACCCTGACGCAGCCCTTAACTTCGGCCTAGATGAGCATGTCGAGCACGCCGAGCGCTATAAGCGGGCACGCGAATTCTACGATGTCGTAACCGGCCTGTGGGACAGCTTCGCCGACGACGCCTTCGTCCGCGACCAGGCCAGCGGCACCTACCTCGAACCCTCCCGCATGCATCGCCTCGATCACAAGGGCCCTCACTACAAGGTGCGCGGTCCCTTGAACATCGCGCGTCCCGTGCAGGGTTGGCCAGTGATCGTGCAGGCTGGTGCCTCCGATGCCGGCCGCCAGCTTGCCGCCGAAACGGCGGAAGCCGTCTTCACCGCCCAGGGCAACCTGGAAGCGGCCATCGAATACTACCGCGACGTCAAGGGACGCATGGCCAAAGCCGGCCGCAACCCCGACCACATGCGCATCCTGCCAGCCTGCTTCGTCGTCGTCGGTGAAACCGTCGAGGAAGCCCGCGCCAAGCGTGCCAAGCTCGACAGCCTCGTGCATGAAGCCAACGCCATCGGCTCGCTGTCGATCGCCCTGGGCTTCGATGCAGCCACCCTTGATCCCGACCGGCCGTTGCCCGAGAACCTGCCGGACTCCAACCAGTCGAAATCCGGTCGCGACCGCGCTATCGCGCTCGGACGCCGCGAGCACCTCACCGTCCGCGAGCTTGCCCAGCGCCTTGGCGGCTACGCTGGCCTCGCCATGGTCGGCACCCCGCAGACCATCGCCGACGAGATGCAAGCCTGGCTCGATGCCGGCGCCTGCGATGGCTTCACCATCATGTTCCCCTACCTGCCGGGCGGTCTCGAGGACTTTTGCGCCTCCGTGGTGCCGGAGCTGCAGCGCCGTGGCCTGTTCCGCACCGCCTACGAAGGCACCACGTTGCGCGATAATCTCGGCCTGCCACGCCCGCCGAACCGCTTCTTTGCCGGTTCGTGAGCGCAGACTCGCCGGCAGCCGGCGGCCTTAGCTCTTGCCGACCACGGTCACAGCGCCCGCCGTCGCGGTACGTCCGCCATCGACCGCAAAGTGCGCCCCCGTTATCCCCGACGACAGGTCGGAGCTCAGGTAGTGCACCATGTTGGCGATCTCCTCCGGCGTCGAGAACCGGCCGATCGGAATGGCGTTCTTGTAGCGTTGCGCCGCGCCGGCAGCATCGCCGGGGCTGACCATCTCCGTCACCGATTGAATCATGCGCGTTTCGACCGGGCCCGGGCAGACGGCGTTGACTCGGATGCCGTAGCCCGCCACTTCGCCCGACACCGCCTTGGTAAAGCCGATCACCGCATGCTTCGAGGCCACGTAGGGCGACATGTTGGGCGAGCCCATCAAACCCGCGATCGAGGCCGTGTTCACGACCGTACCAGCGCGCTGCTTGATCATCACCGGCATGACGTGCTTGAGGCCGAGGAACACACCCTTGACGTTCACCGCCATCAACGTGTCGAACACGTCCTCGTCGTACTCGTAGACTGGCTTGATCTGACCTTCGATGCCGGCGTTGTTGTGGAAGCAGTCGATGCGGCCGAACGCATCGAGCGCTGCTTTGACATAGGCTGCAACGTCCGCGCTCTTGGTGACGTCGGCCGTCACCGCGATCGCTTCGCCGCCCTTCTGTTTGATGGCGCCGGCAACCGCATTGGCAGCGTCACCGTCGCGATCCACCACGACAAGCTTGGCGCCGTAACCGGCAAACCCCATCGCCGTCGCCCGGCCAATGCCGTTGCCGCCGCCCGTCACCAACGCCACCTTGCCCTTGAAGTCCATGGGAACCGTCCTCCGTTGCTTGTCATTTGTGTCCAGCATGCGCCACTTGTCCGCGACGAGACAAGCCCGGCGCAATGTCCCCCGCTTCTGCGTTGTGTCGCAGCCGCCAACTGGCTTAACGTGACCTCCATGAGATTCGAGACACCCCTGCTCCCCGGGCGCTTGATCAAGCGCTACAAGCGCTTCCTCGCCGACGTCACGCTCGATACGGGCGAGACGGTAACCGCCACCTGTCCCAACACCGGCTCCATGATGGGCCTGGTGGAGCCCGGCAGCCGCGTGTGGCTGTCGACCTCCGACAGCCCGACCCGCAAGTACAAGCACACCTGGGAGATGGTCGAGGCCGATCTTGGTACCGGCCCTCACCTCGTCGGCATCAATACCAACCACCCCAACAAGCTGGTGTCGGAGGCGATTGCCGCAGGTCTCGCCAAGCCGCTGAAGGACTATCCCTCGCTCCGGCGTGAGGTGAAGTACGGCAAGAACAGCCGCATCGACATCCTGCTCGAATGCCCGACGCGCGGCGCCTGCTATGTCGAGGTCAAGAATGTGCACATGATGCGCAAGGCGGGCCTCGCCGAATTCCCCGACAGCGTCACCGAGCGCGGCGCCAAGCATCTGGTCGAAATGTCGGACATGGTCCGCGAGGGCCATCGCGCGGTCATGGTTTTCCTGGTCCAGCGCCCCGATGCCAAAAGCCTGACGCTGGCGGGCGATGTCGACCCGAAGTATGTGGCTGCGTTCAAGGCCGCGACCGAGGCCGGCGTCGAGGCGATCGCCCTGCGCTGCCGTGTCGGCCCCGACGAGATCGCCGTCGACAAGGCCATCCCGCTCAAGGTGTGAGCACCGCGCAAACGGCCGCATCCCCCAACCCGTAAGACCGCACGAGGTGGCTGACAGTGGCGCGCCATCACGACATTATGCCGCCAAAGCCCATCACGCAGGAGCGGGACATGAAACCGATGACGACCGACGACGCCACAGGTCAGGTCAAGGCGGCACTGGCGCGATTGAAGACCCATGGCGCCCGCCTCGATGCCGTCGCGGTGATGTTGGTCGAGGCCGCCCACGCCGAAGCCCGCCGCTGCGACGATCTCGCAGCAGCCGGCAGCTCGGCCGGACCGCTGCATGGGCTGCCGATCGTGGTGAAGGACATCATTGATGTCGCAGGCGTGCCGACCCGCTCAGGCTCCCTCACCCGCGCCGACAATGCCCCCGCCACGGCAGACGCTCCCGTCGTCGCCGCCTTGCGCGGCGCCGGCGCTATACCATTGGCAAAAGCCAACACGGTTGAGTTCGCCATCGGCGGCTGGGGCATAAACAGCACCGTGGGCACGCCTCGCAATCCTTGGGATCTCACAACCCATCGCGTGCCCGGCGGCTCGTCTAGCGGCACCGGCGTGCTAGTCGGCGCCGGCTTGGTATCCGCAGGCCTCGGCACCGATACCGGGGGCTCCGTGCGCTTGCCGGCGGCCTGGTCCGGCTGCGTCGGCCTCAAGACCTCGATCGGTCTCGTTTCCAGGTCCGGCGTCACGCCGCTCTCCGAGACACTGGATACTGTCGGCCCCATGACCGAGACGGTGGAGCTCGCAGCCCGCATGCTCGCCGTCATGCAGGGCCCTGACGCCGCTGATCCAACGACGCTGCATACGCAGGCCCGCGATCCCCTCCCCGGGTTGCATCGCGGCGTCCAGGGCCTGCGCCTCGCCCGCCTCTCCAACGCGGACATGCCTCACCTTTCCCCCGACATGGCCGCAGCCTTCGACCGCGCCGTGGATCTCCTCCGCCAGGCCGGAGCAACCATCGTCGATGGCGCCATGCCGATGCCCCTCGCCGACTACCAGCGTATAGGCAGCCTGATCTCGGCCTCCGAAGCCTACGCCACTTATGGCGATCTGGCCGACGATCCCACCAGTAAGCTTGGCCCCGGCAACCGCGCCCGCATTCTGCGCGGCAAGGGCGTCACGGCCGCCGACTACGTCCGCCTGTGTCGCCAACGCCAGCGCGCCATTGCCGACTTCGAGGCGGTCATCGATGCTGTCGACGCCATCATCCTCCCCACGACACCGTACGCAGCCCCGCCCATTGCCGATGTCGACGAGGCGGATATGAGCTATGGCACCCACGCCCGTTTCGTGAACTACCTGGAGCTGGCGGGGCTCGCCATACCGATCGGCCTGACACCGGCAGGCTTGCCGACATCGCTGCAGATCGTTGTCCGCCGCTTCGATGATCCCTTGGCGCTCCGCATCGGCGCTGCCTTCGAGCGCGTTCGCGGTCCCTTCCCCAAGCCGAGTTTGGCATGACGTCCATGCCCACCTACGGCCCGAGGAGCACAGCCCCATGACGACCGCCTTGGTCTGGCACGAAAAGCTCATGTGGTTCGACGCGGGCGCCTTTGCCGGACCGATGCCGGCAGGCGGCTGGATCGAGCCCGGCGAAGCTTCCGAGAGCCCGGCCGCCAAGCGCCGCATCAAGAACCTGCTCGACGCCACGGGCCTGATCCGGTCTATGACCGTGGTCACGCCCGAGCCCGCGACCGAGGCCCAGGTGCTGCAGGTCCACACCCCCGCTCACCTCGCCAATGTAAAGGCTCTGTCGGCAGCCTACGGCGGCCAGCTCGGCGCCAGCGCCTTCATCGGGCCCGGCGGCTATGACCTGGCGCTGCTGTCGGCCGGCGCCACCATCGCCGCCGTCGACCAAGTCATGCAGGCAAAATCCAGCTCCGCCTACGCCATGACCCGTCCACCCGGCCACCACGCCGAGCCGGAAGGCGGCATGGGCTTTTGCGTCTTCGCCAACATTGCCATCGCCGCCCGCCACGCCATGGCCCGCTACGGCCTTGAACGCATCGCCGTAGTCGATTGGGACGTCCATCATGGCAACGGAACGCAAGCCTGCTTCTGGGAGGACCCCAAGGTCCTCGCCATCTCGCTGCATCAGGAGGGCCTTTTTCCGCAGGGCGCCAGCGGCACTGTCGATCAGACTGGCGCAGGAGCCGGCGCCGGCACCACCATCAACGTGCCTCTGCCACCAGGCTCGGGCGAAGGTGCCTATCGCGCAGCCTTCGAGGTCGTGGTGCTGCCCGCGCTTGAGCGCTACCGGCCACAGTTGATCATGGTTGCTTGCGGCCTCGATGCCGGCAACAACGACCCACTCGGACGCATGATGCTTGGCCCGGAAGATTTCCGCTGGATGACCCGCGCCGTGCTCGATGCCGCCGGCAAGCTGTGCGACGGCCGTCTCGTCCTCTCCCACGAGGGCGGCTATCACGCGCCAACAGCTCCCTTCCTGGCACTGCCGATCTTCGAGGAACTGAGCGCGGTCTCTGCAGGTATCGTCAATCCCGTCGCCCAGCGCATCGCCGGCCTGCCGCCCTCGCGCCTGCTCCCCCATCAGAGCGACAGCGTGCAGGCCGCACGCCGAGCCGCCGGCCTATAGTTTGGCTCGCCGGCCCCCCGCCGCGTCAATTCGAGCCACTTAGACCGTGTCCGGGCCGTGTAGAATGTTACCCGAAACGGAGCAAAAGGCAGTGACCGTCCCGGCCTGGAAAATCTGGCTTCTGGTGATCGCAGTTGCGGTACGCGCGTTCGTGCCGGTGGGCTATATGCTGGCACCGGCAAGCGACGGCGTTGGTCTGCCCCAGCTCGTCATCTGCAAGGGCAACGGCGCCAACTCCATTGGGGTGGAAAAGGCCCCTCTGCCGCATCAGCCCGAGTCCGATGGCACCGCCGGCATCTGCCCTCTCAGCACGCCGCCGTTGGCCTTCCATCCCGTCGCCCCGCCTGTCGTCGCGCCGCGTCTGCTCGTCCGCACCTGGGACATGCCCCCCGTCAGCGCCACCATAGTGCCGGGCCGCACTCACGCCTGGCTGGCGCGTGGACCACCCGCCAACGCCCGCACCTGATACGCCGACGCCACCGAGCCGCTCGACGATAGCCACTATGCGCGCCTGCAGAGTGTTGCGCGCGGCCAGAGCAGCTTCCCGTGATTGATCTCGACATGGAACGACACCAATGAACTTTGCTTTTAGCCGGCCCGCGCGCCGTCTCGCCATCGCCGCCATCGCGGTCGGCTGCCTCCTGGCCCTCACGCCCGCTGCCACAATGGCCCAGGACTACAAGGTCGGCGACATCAGGATTTCGGCCCCCTGGTCCCGCGCCACTCCCGCCGCCGCCAAGGTCGCCGGCGGCTTCATGACCATCGAGAACACAGGCAAGACCAGTGACTTCCTTGTCGGCGGCACACTTGTGCGCTCCGGCGCCGTCGAGATCCACGAAATGGCCGTGGTCAACGACATCATGCGCATGCGCCAGCTGCCGGACGGCCTGGAGATCAAGCCCGGAGAGAAGGTGACACTCAAGCCCGGCAGCTACCATGTCATGTTCATGGAGCTGAAGGAGCCGTTGAAGGAAGGCGACGCGGTCGAAGGCACCCTAGTCTTCAAGCAGGCCGGCACGGTCAAAGTCAGTTACAAGGTCGGCACCATGGGAATGAAGTCGGGTGGCCATGGTGGACATGGCGGCCACGGCGCCAAACACTGATGTCCGCCCGATCCATCCTGACGACGGTGGCAGCTGCCGCCGTCGTCATCGCCGCCATGACGGGGCTTACGCTCTATTTCACCGGCGCCTTTGGTACCGGCGGCGGCTATCGCTCGCTCGTCGGCGGTCCCTTCGTCATGACCACGCACGACGGCCGCCAACTCACCGAGCGCGACCTCAAGGGCGCCCCGTTCGCCATCTTCTTCGGCTTCACCCAATGCCCCGACGTCTGCCCGACGACCATGCTCGAGGTCGCCAACGTCATGACGCAGCTCGGCCCCGACGCCGACCGGATGAAATTCCTCTTCGTCTCCGTCGATCCCGAGCGCGACACGCCAGAGCTCCTCAAAAACTACCTGGCGAGTTTCGATACCCGCATCATCGGCCTCGTCGGTACGCCGGAGCAGACCGCCGGCATCGTCAGGGCCTATCGGGTCTATTTCGAAAAGGTGCCGACCAAGGAGAGCTATACGATCAACCACACCGCCACCATGTTCCTCATGGATGCCAGCGGCCACCTCGCCAAGACCATCTCGTTCAGTGAGGACGAGGCGACCAAGCTTGCGAAGTTTCGCGGCCTGTTGCGCGACAACCCACCCGCGACTAAGCGCTGAGGGTTGCATTACTCCCGCACGAACTCTTGCGAACAGCTCCGAAACCAGTAGAAGCTGATGAGTGTCCGGACATATCACGAAGGTGAAAGCAGTCCATGAGCGGCGAGGATAAAGCCGAAGGAGAGCTGACGCCCCTGCGGCGGATGCTGATCCTGATCTCGGTCGTCCTCGCAACGACGCTCTACTCCACCACGATCCTGATCGTCTCGACGGTGCTGCCGCAAATGCAGGGCACCTTCTCCGCGACCGCCGACGAAGTCTCTTGGGTCGTGACCTTCAACATCCTCGCAACGGCCATCGTCACCCCCATGACCGGCTGGCTGACCGGCCGCTACGGTATCCGCAACGTCATGATCTGGTCCGTCGCGGGTTTCACATTGGCCACGCTGATGTGCGGTTTCGCCAACACCTTGGAGACCCTTGTCTTCTGGCGCATCGCCCAGGGCGCACTCGGCGCCCCCTCGACCCCACTCGCGCAATCCATCCTGATGGACACCTTCCCCCGCCGCCAGCATGCCATGGCGATGGGGCTGTTCGGTTTCGGCGTCGTCATCGGCCCGGTGATCGGCCCCACGCTCGGCGGCTACATGGCCGAGCAGTACTCCTGGCGTTACGCCTTCTATGCCGTATTTCCGGTTGGCATTATCGGCGTCTTGTGCCTGCGCACATTCCTCCCGCCGAGCAAATCGCAAGATCCCCGCGCCCTAGACTGGACGGGTTTCCTGGCACTCTCTGTTGCCCTGGCCGCCACCCAGCTCGTGCTCTCGCGCGGCCAGCGTCTCGACTGGTTCGACAGCCTGGAGATCCAGATCGAGACATTGATCGCCATCGTCGCCTTCTGGGTGTTCCTCGCCCACACCATGACGAGCGCCCACCCATTTCTCAATCCGCGCCACTTCCTAAACCGCAATTACTCGATCGGCCTGATCCTGGTGACGCTTTATGGCATGCTGAATTTCACGCCCGTGGTACTGCTGCCACCGCTGCTGAAAACACACATCCATTTTCCCGACTTGCTCGTGGGCGAGATCGTAGCGAGCCGAGGAGCCGGCGGCTGCCTGGGCTTCCTCATCGGCAGCATGGCAGGCCGCATCGACCCCCGTCTCACCATGGTGGCCGGCTTCAGCATGCTTATCGTGGCCGGCCTATGGCTGATGACCATGGACCTCAACGTGCAACCCGCCATGCTGATGGCCAACGCCGCCCTGCAGGGCGTCGCCGCCGCCACGCTCTGGGTGCCGCTCACCGTCGTCACATTCTCCAACGTCGCCGACGTCGACCGCGCCGAGACCAGCGCCGTTTTCCACCTCTTGCGCAATCTCGGCTCAAGCTTTTTCATCTCGGCCAGCGTTGCCGAGATCGTGCGCTCCACCAGCGCCAACTACAGCCGCATGGTCGAGGGCATTTCGCCAATGAACCCCTCGCTCAACCTGCCGTGGGTAGTCGGCGCATGGGATGTGGAATCGTTGGCCGGCCTGCAGAAGATCGGCAACGAGATTGCGCGCCAATCGGCGCTGATCGCCCACGTCAACGTCTTCGGGCTCTTTACGGTTGCCTGCGCCGCAACCCTGCCGTTGATCCTTTTGATCGGAGCCAGCCGTCCCAAAAGCCCAGCCAAGACCTAGAGCCTGATCGGCTGAGGCGAAGGCATCCTCGCCTCCAACGCAGCCGTGAAGCAGTCTCCCAATCAATAAACTGGAGCGCGCCCAACCAAGCGCCCCGATTTCAGCTCAAACCAACGCGCTCCAGGCAAGCTTACGCCGTAGTCTTGAGAAACGTCTCGAGAAGGCCGAGCACCGCTTCGGGCTGCTCCTGTTGCACCCAATGGCCCGCGCCGTCGACGAGGTGGGCGCCGGCCATGCGCGCGAACGCTTCCGTTTGCATCCGTTCGAAACCGCCGGGAACCTGGTAGACGCCCCAGTCGCTTTTACCCGCGATGAACAGCGACGGCACGTCGATCGCACGCCGGGCATAAAGAGCAAGCTCACTGTTGAGCGGCCCTTCGTAGCGCGCCCGGTACCAATTGAGCCCGCCCTGGAACCCCGTGCGCCCGTATTCGCTGGCATAGACCGCGAGATCGCTCTCGCTCAGCCAACCGCACGCCGCGATTCGCTCTGCCGACGGCATGTGATGGCGCACGGTCTCCGCCATCGTCTCCCCGCGGTCCATGATGTAATAGGTTGGCATCCGGGCGATTTCTTCGCCCGACCAGTCCTTGAGACGGAACGGTTTGTTCTCCGCCCAGTCCGCGCTCTTGTGGTGGAAGTAGGCGCGCAGGAAGGCGTGCACGCCCTCCGGCGCGTCCATCATGTCGCTGTTGGCGGGGCGGGTCGAATAGTAGCGCTGGTAATGCTTGCGCGCCCGCGGCAGCGCCGCCAGCGCCTCGTCCAGCGAACCGCCACCGCGGCTTGGCTCGGCATCGGGCGAGATCGAGGCTCCGACCCGGCCGCCCCCGAAGGGCAGCGACGGCGGGCCGGAGAAAGGCGCGCTCATGATCACGCAACGCTTGAATACATCCGGCCGGGTGAGCGCGCACCACGATGCCACCGCCGCTCCGAAGTCATGCCCGATGACCGCCTCGACGCTGCCATGGCCGAGCGCGAAAGCGAGCGCCAGCGCGTCCTTGGCGAGATTGAGCATGGCAAACGGCCTGAGATCCTGGTCATAGGCAGCACTCCATCCGCTGGTCCGCCCATAACCCCGCTGGTCCGGCGCCACCACGTGGTAGCCCGCCTGCGCCAACGGCCCCATCACACGGCGCCACGACCAGGCAAGTTCCGGAAAGCCGTGCAGCAACAACAGCAGCGGCCGCCCCGGCGTCTCGAACCCGGCTTCCAGCAGATGCATCCTGAGGCCGTTGACACCATCGACGTGACGCGCCCGCACGCCTGCCGGCAACAGGAATGGATCGAGCGGGGCAAGGTCGGTCATGGCGCAAATCTCCTGGCGGGGGTCACGGTGGCAGCAATGGGGCGGCTTGGACAGCGGACGGCAACCACGAGCTTCCCCCACCCCCGCGCCGCCAGCAAGAGGCAGGATTAGGCAGGATCACCGCATCCGACAAGGGGAGGACACAGCCGCCTGCAAACTGTTAGGCTGCCTGCCACTCCGAAACAACGCCGGCCTGCCGCAGCGAGAAGACCCGCCAACGGCATGCCACATCCTGGCGAGACGCCCATGCAGATCATCGACATCCACTCCCATTGGGGCACCCGGCGCGGCTACCCGCTGCAGACCGAAAAGGAGCTCGCCCAACAGCACGCCACCTGGAACTCGCAAACGCGCTATCACACAGAAGCCGAGATGGCCGATTATTTCCGCGCCTCCAGCGTCCGCGCCATACTTGATCTGGGCTACGCCAAGTACCGCCCCATGGAGGAGATGCGCGCGCTCCACGACTACGCCTTCGAGACCGAGCAGCGCCATCGCGACGTTATCCTCGGCCACTGGGTGCACATCGATCCGGAGCGCGCCGGCCCCGACGGCGTCAAGGAGTTACGCCGCTGCATCGACAAGCGCATCGGCTTTCTCGGCTACGCCGTTTCCGCATCCCTGTCGCCGCCCGCCTCCGATCCCCTCTATGAGCCCTATTACAAATTGTGCACCGAGGCCGGCATCCCCGTGTTGGTGTTTGTCGGCACCACCGGTCTTGGTGCGGGCCTACCTGGCGGCGACGGCGTCATTCTCGATTACTGCCACCCCCGCCATCTCGACCTCGTGGCCGCCCGCAATCCCGACATGCACATCGTTGCCGCCCGCCCCGGCTGGCCCTGGCAGGCCGAGACCATCGCCGTCCTCATGCACAAGCGCAACATCTGGTACGAGCTGCACGGCTGGTCGCCCAAGTACCACACCCCCGACCTCAAGCACGACATCCGCCGGCGCCTGAAGGACCGCATCCTGTTCGGCGGCGATTACCCGCTCTTTTCCTACGAACGCCTCGTCGGCGACTGGAAGGCGGAAGGCTACCCGCCGGAAATCCTGGCCAAGGTGTTCCACGAGAACGCCCACCGCTTCTTTGATTCCATCGGCATGAAACTGTGAGACGACCATGGATCTCGGATTGAAGGGCAAGACCGCGCTCGTAGGTGGTACCAGCCTCCGTTTTCGGGATGAGTTGAGGCCGGCAACGCATCGGCACGGCCTTTGTACCGACCCCGGCGGCACCGACCGGAACACCTGTCAGCCCGAAAACAAAAGAAAGACATGAGAGCGACATGGATCTCGGATTGAAGGGCATGACCGCGCTCGTAGGTGGTGCCAGCATGGGCATCGGCTACGGCATTGCGCGCACACTTGCCGAAGAGGGCGCCCGCGTCATCATCACCGCGCGCCGCGAGAAAGGCCTAAACGAGGCAGCCGACCAGCTCCGCACAGAGACCGGCGCCGACATCATTCCCGTGCAGGCGGATTGCCGCCGGTCTGAGGACTGCGCGCGCGTGATCGACACTGCAGCGGCACTGGGCGGCGCCGATATCCTCGTCAACAACGACGGCGCCCCCCCGCTCGGCGGCATCACGTCCTTCGATGACATCGCCTGGGCCAAGGCCGTCGAGCAGAACCTGATGTACGTCGTGCGCATGGCACGCGGCCTCGTGCCCGCCATGATTGCCCGAGGCGGCGGATCGATCCTCAACATCACCGCCATTTCAGCGATCCAGCCGATACCGACCTTCGGCCTTTCGGTTGCCACCTGGGGCGGCGTCATCGGCTACGCCAAGACGCTGTCCCTCGAGGTCGCCCGACACAACATCAACGTCAATACCATCTGCCCCGGCTACATCGAGACCCAGCGCCTCGAGAAGGTGTTTGCAGCCGGCGGCGAAGACCCCGACAAGATGCGCGCCGAACTGATCGCCGAGATCCCCATGGGCCGCATCGGCACGGTGGATGACATCGCCAGCATGGTGGCCCTACTGGTCTCGCCTCGCGGCCGCTATATCACTGGCACCGCCATCCAGGTCGACGGCGGCCTGTTGCGCGGCCTGCGCTAACGCATTCTAAAAAGGAGACGACAAGTATGAGCACCATCAAGCGCAGCGCACCCTACGGCGGCATTCTGCACGAAGTCGTGGAGCACAACGCCACGCTATATCTCGCCGGCATCGTATCGGAGGACTTGAGCCTCGACATGACGGGCCAGGCCGAGGACGTCATGCGCCAGCTCACCCAGCTCCTCAAGGCCAACGGCTCCGATCTTTCCCACGTCTTGCAAGCCACCATCTACTTTGCCGACCTCGGCCTCAAGCCAGCTTTTGACGTCGTCTGGAAGCGCCACATCGCCGACGGCCACATGCCTGCCCGCGCCGGCATCGGTGTCGCCGACCTCGGCGCCAATGTGCTTCTGGAGATGGTCGTCACTGCCGCCAAGGCTTAAGGCGGCGAGGTGGCTGACACGATTGGATAGCTCGTCAGCCACCCGTCCCCGCATCCATCGCTTCCACCCGACGCGTCAACTCGAACCGCTGCAGCTTGCCGGTAGCCGTAAACGGCAACTCGTCTACGATCTCCAGGCGCTCGGGCAGCTTGTAGTCGGACACCTCGCCCTTGAGGAAACCCACCATTTCTTCGAGCGTCACCGTTTGCCCGGCCTTAGGGATCACACACAGGCAGTTGCGCTCGCCGAGGCGGGCGTCCTTCACCCCGACCATCGCCGCGTGCATGACCTTGGGGTGCGTATAGAGGATCTCCTCGATCTCGCGCGGGAAGAACTTCTTGCCGCCCCTGTTGATGATTTCCTTGCTCCGCCCGACGATGCGCACGTTTCCGGCATCGTCGGCAAAGACGCCAAGATCGCCCGAGCGATACCACCCGTCGGCCGTGAACGCTTCCGCATTCGCTGCCGGATTTTTGTGATAGCCGAGATGAACGGACGGCCCATGAGCCGCAATCTCGCCCTCCGCGCCGGCTGGCACGTCGTTTCCGGCTTCATCCAGCAGCCGCAGCCCCATGCCCTCGACGCACGAGCCGATGGTGCCGTTCACGGTCTCGGGATCGTCAGTAAACCGCGTGTAGGTGTGATAACCGTCCTCGAGCATGCCGTAGAGCTCGATGATCCGCCCCTTCATACGCCGCATGAACTCCCTGAGCGTCTCGACCGGGCACGACGCCCCGCCCGTGATGACCACCCGCAACGATGAAAGATCGAACCGCTCGAGCTCGGGATCGTTGAGCATGGCGATGATCGAGGCCGGCGCTGTCGAGATCTTGGTGATGCGCTCGGCCTCGATGGCCTCCAGCGCCGCCCGCGCCTGGAATCGCTCGAGCAGCACCACGCGCGCTCCGATCGACAGGCCCTGGATCAACTCCAGGTACCCCCAATTGAGGCCAATCGGCAGATAGACCAGGAACACGTCGTCGGCTGTATCCTGCATGTCCCGTGCATTGAAGCGCAGCGCCGGCAGAGTGGTATTGAAGGAATGGAGCACGCACTTGGGATTGCCCGTGGTCCCCGACGTGAAGGCAAAGCGAAACACCTCGTTAGCGCTCATGGCCACCCGCTCGCTGTCGCTGAGCGGGGAATGCTGTGCAAGCCCCGCTGCCAGCGAAACCGTATCCGCGCCGGCCGGCCCGTCGACGACGCAGATCACCTTCAATGCCGGCAGCTCGGGCTTCAGCGCCCGCACCATCGCCACGTAGTCATGCCCCCGGAAGGACGAGGCACAAACATAGGCCCGGCTGCCCGCGAACTGCAGGATGTAGCCGACCTCGCGCGCCCGGAAGTCCGGATTGATCTTGTTGGCCACCGCCCCGATCAGCTCCAGCGCCAGGAACACGTAGGCGAATTCGGCCCGGTTCGGCAGTTGGATGGTCACCACATCGCCGCGGCCGATGCCTTGCGCCCGCAGAAAGGCGGCCGTGCGCCGGATATTCTCGTCGAGTTCCCGGTAGGTGAGGCGGCGAAAGCGATCGACCAGCGCCACTTTGTCGGGCTTTGCTGTCACCTGCCTCTGGAAGAGGTCGTAGTAGGTCTCCTCGCCCCAATGCCCGGCCGCCGTGAATTCATCGATCATGGCTTGGCTCAAACGGGTCTCGAACGGCATCTGCGGGTCTCCGGGCAACGCGAAATCAGATGATAGGGGGACGGCCCCACGGCACGCCGGCGCATGCGACATGTCGCTGGCTGGCCATCCGGCCATCGATGACCACTATAGAAGCACCACCCGGCGGCCGATGCACCCCCGACTGCCTGGGACCAAACCGCTTTTGTCACAAGAGGCAGGCGGGCTAGCAGAGAAGCGGCGGCTTGAGGATGGCCCGCTCCCCATGTATTGCTGCACCGGGTGCACGAAACAAGCTGGCGAGGAGCGCGAGGCAATGGCGCAGACGACGGGGCATGGTGATCTGGCAACGGTGTTCGGTGGCTCCGGCGCCGTCGGCCGGCACACGGTAAGGGCCCTGGCCCGCGCCGACTGGCGCGTGCGCGCTGCCGTCCGCCGGCCCGATCTGGCGGGCTTCCTCCAGCCCATGGGGCGCGTTGGCCAGGTGCATGCCGTCCAGGCCAATCTGCGCTATCCCGAACTCGGTGGCCCGCGCCGTCGAAGGTGCCCGCGCCGTGGTCAACACCGTGGGCATTCCGATCTCCACCGGCCGCCAAACCTTCGAGGCAATCCACATCGACGGCCCGCGCGCCATCGCCAAGGCGGCCAAGGCCGCCGGCGTCGAGCGCCTGGTGCACATATCCGCCATTGGCGCCGCCGCCGCTTCGAACGGTCGCTATGGCCGCACCAAGGCCGCCGGTGAGGCAGCCGTCCTGGCCGAATTCCCCAACGCCGTCATCCTGCGGCCGTCCCTTGTCTTCGGCCCCGAGGATCAGTTCTTCAACCGGTTTGCCGCAATGGCGGCTCATTCCCCGTTCCTCCCACTGGTCGGCGGCGGACGCACCAGATTCCAGCCGGTCTATGTCGGTGATGTCGCAACCGCGGTGCTCGCGAGCATCCAGGGCAGCGCCAAGCCCGGCACCGCCTATGAACTCGGCGGCCCCGAGGTGCAGACCTTCCGTCAGCTCCTCGATCGCACCCAGGAGTACGCGGGCCGCGAACGCCGCTACCTGCCGATGCCGTTCTGGCTGGCCTCTCTGCTGGGCATGGTGACGGCCATCCTGCCGTCCGGCCTCCGCCCCATCACCTCCGACCAGGTGCGCATGCTGAAGACCGACAACGTGGTGAGTGAGGCGGCGCAGAAGGAAGGCCGCACGCTAGCGGGCCTCGGCATCACCGCCCCCCACGCTATCTCCTCGATCGTGCCAGCTTACCTCGAGACCTATCGTCCCAAGGGCCAGTACTCGCACTACCGGGGCTAGCGCCGATCAAAAAACGGCGCCCCGCGCCGCCACCGGCCAGATGCATTCGACCCGCGCCGCTTCACTGCCCATGCCGCGGATGCCGACGTACCAGTTGTGCAGATTGACTGTCGGGTCGCAGTGCGGCGGGATCAGCGCCACCTTGTCGCCGAGCTTCGGCCGGTCGTTACAGGCGGCAAGATTGAGACCGCCGTGCTCATCCGACGGCCGCTCGTAGAGCGCGCCGGCAAACCCCATGACCTCCGGCATACCCGACTCGAACGTGAAGGCCTTGAGGCCGGCATCGATCACTGCCCGATCTGCAACCGGCGTGCTCATCACGGTCGCATAAACGAAGAGCGCGTGCTCGAAGGTGTCGAAGCGGCTACCGTCCGCCTTGAGATTGCGGGCGTAGTCGGCATCCATGAACACATACGAACCCGCCTGCAATTCATTGTAGACGCCGCTTTGGGCTTCGAGCTCGAACGTGCCGGTACCAGCGCCGCCAACCACCTCGCACTCGAGCCCCGCTGCCTTAAGCAACCGCACCGTCTCGCCCGTCATCGCCACCGCCGAGCCAATTGCGGCCTTGCGTTCCGCGATGCTGCGCAGGTGCTGTGCCCGCCCGTGATAGGATTGCAGCCCCCCAAACGCGAGCCCCTGCGTGCGCGCCACCCGCTCGGCCAGCGCCACGGCAGGCGCTCCCGGCACCACACCGCACCGGTTAGCGCCGACATCGATCTCGACCAGCGTGCGGATCGTCACACCGGCCCGCGTCGCCGCAGCCCCGAGCGCCTCCACGGCGACCTCGTTGTCGACGGCCACCATCACCCGCGCCTGGTGCGCCAAGCCCGCCAACCGGTCGAGCTTGCGCTGCCCAACCACCTCGTTGGACACGAACACATCCGGCACGCCGCCTTCCACCATCGCCTCGGCTTCCGAGACCTTCTGGCAGCACAGCCCCACCGCCCCGAGCGCCATCTGCTTCAGCCCGATCACCGGCGATTTGTGCGTCTTGGCGTGTGGCCTAAGGCGCACTCCTGCCTTGGCAACAGCATCCGCCATGCGCTTGAGGTTGCGCTCGAAGGCGTCGAGATCGATGAGCAGTGCCGGCGTATCGACATCGGCAAGCGGCATGCCGGGACTGGCGGGCGGGGCGAGTGGCATCAGGCGATCCAGTTCTGGTGATCGGGGCGCTCAGTCGCGAGCGCCGGAAGGAATGGCAACGGCAAGGGGACGCAACGGGCGGTTTCCGATGAAGTGACCAGAAGTCGCTGCATCCCGACAGTTCAGAGGAAGACCATGTTCTCGGGCTCGAGACCCAGCAACACGCGTCCGGTCGTGACGTAGTTGGTGCCGCGCCCCTGAGTCTGCTGCGAAGCGGTCATGGCATCACGCATCCGCCGCTCGAACGGGTTGGTCGGGAAGATCGCCGTGGCGCCAGCCGCACGATAGGCATCCACCGTGATCTCGAAGCAGTGGTTGATGACATGGCAGGTGCAAAGTTTCAGCCGGGCACGCTGCGCAACCGTGATGTCGCCTGTTGCCTCCACCTCGCCCCACAAGTCCTCCGCCGTCTGGTGCAGATAAGCCCGCGCCATGGCGTAGCGCGCCTCCATCTGCGCCAGCTGTGTCTGGAACACCGGGCTCTCGCGTAGCGACATCACCGCGGCCCGCGGCGTCTTGGTCATCGCCACCGCCGTCAACTCATCGAGCATGCCGCGCACGATGCCGATCTGCAGCGCCGAGAAACCGACGCCATAGGCCAGCGTCGTGTTGAACTTGTAGAGCGTCCCCGTCTCGCGCAACTCCTGCGGATTTTCCCGATCGATGGTGTCGCAGTCGGCAACCAACAGATCCTTCACCGAGAACGTGTCGCTGCCCGTGCCCCGAAGCCCGACCACGTCCCACACGTCGTCCACTTTCGCTTGCGAACGCTTGAACAGCATCGTACGGTCAACCGGACGGCCGTCGGCATGTTGGCGCCGCGATCCGTCCGCCTCGTAGATGTAGCTGTGACCGCCGAGCAGCGTCGCGTGCCGGCTGCCGCTGGCAAACGTCCATGTCCCCGTCACCCGGTAGCCGCCATCGACCGCCACGGCCTTTCCCTGGATGCCCGCACCCCACGCCAATACCGCATCCGCTGCGCCAAACCAGCGCCTGGCCGGCTCGGGATCGAGAAACGCCGCCGTCATCGAGCAGCCCGAGCCCTGGCTCATCACCCAGGCTGTGCTGGCATCCCCGCTCGCGATCAGCTCCAGCACCTCCGCGTGGGTTCGCAGGTCGACCTCATAGCCACCGAGCGAACGCGGAAGCATCAATCGGAAGAGCCGGGCCTCGTGCAGCGCCGCCAGCACATCGGCGGGCAGTTCCCGCCCCTCTTCGATGCGTGGCGCGGCCGCCTTCAACAGCTCGCGCAACTGGCGCGCCTTGGCCACGACCTCGTGCGCACCCCCGCTATCCGTCTTTTTCTGCATGCTCCGCTCCAGCCTTGCCAGCAGCCACCGCCGCCGGGATCATGTCGTCAATGCTAGCCCGCCGCTCCGAATAGGCAAGCTTCTCGCCCGACGACCTCAGGACCCGTCCCATGCGGCGCGCAATCCAAACTGATTCAGGGCGGCCGTGGCAGGCCTGATCGCGCCACGCCGCTCAGGCTTCGCCGGCAAAGCCATCCTGCACGGCCTTGATTTTGGCCAGCGCCGCCGCCGGCAGCGCGCCTTTCAGAACCGCCTGGGCGCCGCCCTCGAACTCGTCGACCGTGGCGATGCCGACCTGCAGCGTCGACACATCCGGATGGCTCGCAACGAACCGGATCCCCATCTCGACAGGGCCTTGGGCTCCCACCTCGGCTGCAACCGGCGCGAACCGGCGAGCCCTGGCCACGTCGGCGGCGTAGTCCTGTCCCGACCCGATCGGCGCCACCTCGGCCATGCCAAGCGGATGGCGCGCTTCACTGCCCGAGAGCGCGCCTCCGGCCAGCACCCGTATGATGATCGCACCCATGCCTGCCGCCCGCGTCCGCGCCAGCAGATGCCCATAATCCTGGCCAGGATAGTTGGCTGTTACCGGTCCGCCCGCGCTGGGGTTGAGCATGTTGAAGACGACCTGCGCCGTATCGAACGCCTTGGAATCGACGACGCGATGCAGCGCCGCTGTTTCGCCGATCGCCGTGATGCCGCAGAATCGGATCTTGCCCGCCGCCTTCAAGCGCTCGAAGTGCGGCGCCACCTCGCCCAGCACCTGATCGACCGTAAGGTCGCGCGCAATGCCCGGTACTCCCGTCACGATCGAGTTATGGAGCTGCAGCAGATCCACATGGTCCCGGCCGAGCCGCTTCAGGCTAGCCTCGAGCGAGGCGTCGATGGCCTTGGCGATATCGGCCTTGCCCTCGGGCGGAATGTTGACCTTGGTGCCGAGCACGACATCCGGTTTCAGCTCGCCGAAAATGCGGCCGACGTTGGTCTCCGAGGCGCCGTTGCCATAGAGCGGCGCGGTATCGAAGAAGTTGACGCCGAGCTCGAGCGCTCGACGCACCGCGCGCATTTGGTCCGCCGGATCCCCCTTTGTCATCAGCCCGCCGACCGCACCACAGCCGAATGTCAGCAGCGACACCTCGAGTCCCGTCCGTCCAAGCTTGCGTCGCTCCATCACTATTCTCCTTCGCGCAATCGAACCGCCGCGCGCCTCGATGTCAGTTGAGTTTCTCTTTTGCGGGCGGCTTCCCGCCCTGCGCCTTCGACGCCTCGCGTTCCGCCATTCTTGCGATGTGGAACCGCTGGAAATTCACGTCCTTCTCGTAGGTCTTGGTCCGGATCCACGTGAACAGGTCGTAGAACGTCGCCGGCCCAAACCCGAGCGGCAGCCGTGCCACTTCGAGCGGAGTGCCCCAAGGCGCCGCTTGGCCGGCCACGTCCTCCTTGAAGAAAACGACCGTCGGCGTGAACAGCACGCCCCAGCGTTCCGCGAGCTTCTTCTCGCTGAATTTCTTGCCGTCGAAATCGGTCACCTCCCGCGCGCCCCACAGGTCGAGCTGCACGATGGCGAAATTCTCGCGCACGTAGTCGTTGATGTAGCGTTGCGAGAGCACATCGGTGTGCATCTTGGTGCAATAGACGCATCCACGCTGCTCGAAGATCACGGCAAACCGCTTGCCTTTGGCCTTGGCCTCGGAATGATCCTCCTTGAGATCCAGAAACGTCTGCGCGAACCAACCCTGATGGTAGAGGCCGTCATCGCCCTTGATCGGCTGAACCCGCGGCTCGATCGCACCCGCAACCGGCGGCAATGCCGGCGGCTCGGCGGCCATCACCCCTCCGCCCCCCGCGATCATCGACCACGCAAGCAGAGTACCGATGAGTTTCAAACATCCACGCATGCAGCATCTCGATTGGCTGTTGACCTTGCGCGATGGTAGAGACTGTTCGCCTGCCGGGAAAGCATCTTTGCTCCAGCCTGCAACGAAGGCATCGCTCGGCTGAGACAGGTCGCCAGCGCGCCTTCGCCTTGCCCTCGCTCCGCTATCTGAGGCAGCCAAGCGCGACGCCCGAGCGCACCCGCTGCGCCAGTCGGCCGGCGAGCCGCTCCATCATCCGGTCGGGATCGCCGGCATCCCGCTCCAGCGGATTGGGCAACGACACCGCAAGCCGCTGCGCCTCCCCCGGCGAGAGCCGCAGCGCGGGCTTGCCGAACACCGAGCGCGCCGCCGCCTCCGCCCCGTACAATCCCGGCCCCCATTCTGCGATGTTGAGATAAACCTCCAGGATCCGTCGTTTCGGCCAAAGGAAATCGAGCACGAACGCCAGCGGGATTTCGATAGCCTTGCGGATCACGCTGCGGCTTGGCCAAAGGAACAGGTTCTTCACCACTTGCATCGTGATCGTGCTGCCCCCGCGCGGCCGCCCATTGAGCGTATCGTCGATGGCCGCCTTGAGCTCACCCAGATCGACGCCCGCGTGCGCGCAAAAGCGGGCATCTTCCGAGGCCACCACCGCACGCACCAGGTGCGGTGATATCTGATCGAGCGACACCCAACGCTGCCCGACCGGCTCACCCAACAGTGCCCGCACGGCCATCACAGGCGTAGCCGGCGGATCAACGACCCGGTAGATCCCCATCAGGCCGAACGTGACGAGGAGAAATGCCGCAACCAGCAGCGTCAAGCGCCTGAGCCAGCGCAACATGAAGGCCGAGACCCCACCACGGCGCGGACGGTCCGATCGCGCGGACGCGATGCCAGCCACCACCCGCCCCAGGCCCGCATCTGCATTCATGACCGCAGCAAGCGGGCGACGCTCGCTACTGGCCAGCACACCAATCTCCGCCGCAGCGGGCACTTGGTCGGCACTTGCGTGAGATAATGGCGTAGTGCGGAGCGGCACGTTGCGCGCCGGCGCCGGGATAGGCGGCGCCACCATTGGCCGAAGCTTGCCCTCCGCAACCCCACCCACTTTGGAACCGTCGCCACTGGGCTCACGCGCACTGCCATCGGCCACGCGCCCGGTCGGCGGCCCCGTCACCGGCGCCGTCCTCGGCATGCCCCCGCCGCCGTCGAAATCCATTACGCAAGACTTTCGTTGTATTCCGTGAGTTGTCCGACACCGGAACCCGCGCGTTGAGGCGCATCCCGATTGAGTTCGCAGTCCGACGCGGTTCTTCAGGGCATTCTATATAATATCGATCTAACGAAATAGCATCACTACGCCGTGGCACAAAATGGTTGACGCCGATTGGTCAACGCCCTGGCCGACTGGCCTACTCGATGAACCGCGCATTGCGGGTGTCGAAGAACTGCTCGTCCTCCATCAGGATGACGTGACACCACGGGTTCGCCCGCTCATAGGCCTCCGCATAGGCATCAGTGACGGCTGGCACATCCGGCTCGATCGGCTTGCGGAAGCCGACCACATAAACGCCAATCCCTTTGGCGAAGAGTTCGTAGGCCGCCTGCGTCTCGTCGGCGTCGAACATGGCGTCCTCGACCAGCGCAAACGCCGGCTTGAGATCCGGTCGCCGCTTCATGACGAGGCGCCACTTGTCCGGATTGTTCTTGGCGACGAACCCCGCGCCACCCGCGACGATGGCGTCGGCGACTGCCTCCAGGCGTTTCCCGCTCATGCGATGAGTATTGTCGAAGTGGATGACGTCGGCCCCGAGGCCAACCAAGCGGCGCACGTCCTCGGTCAAAGCCAGGAACGACTTGGGCTCATCGTAGTAGCGAACGAATTCGCCGGCCTTCACACTGCCCCACGCGCGTCCGCCCCCGCCACCGATGTGATAGGCGCTGATCATCCCGCCCCGCGCCTTGATGGCGGCAACGGCGGCGGCGGCGCCCGTCTGCTCGAGGTCGAAATCGAAGATCCGCACGCCCCGCGCCAGCAGCGCCTCCACTTCGGCCGGCACTGGCGGTCGCTCCAGCGACGAGAACATCTCGCTGGACTGGGCAAACAGCGGACTGACCAGGCTGGCAGCGACCAGCAGCACGACCGCCAGCAGCATGCGCGCCGTGAGGGCTCGGACCCTCACGCCCCGTCCTCCCTCAGCTTGCCATCTCCCGTGTCCCCATCGCCATCCGTCTCGTCGGGAGCCTCTCCGTCCTCCGCTTCCTCCAGCTCAAGCTCCGCTTGCGCACTGTCGGCGGGATCTTCTAGCGGTAGCTCGTCCGGCATAAGCGCAGCGACATCGCTCGGCGAAGGCACTTTGAAATCGGCGGGCAGCGTCGAATCGAGCAGGCCCGCGCCCTTGAGGTCGGCAAGACCCGGCAGGTCCTTGACCGACGGCAGCGAGAAATGATCCAGGAAGGCCTCCGTCGTGCCGAAGGTCAGCGGCTTGCCCGGCGCTCGCCGCCGCCCGCGCGGACGCACCCATCCCGTCTCCAGCAGGATGTCGATCGTCCCCTTGGACGTTTCGACCCCGCGGATCTCCTCGATCTCTGCCCGCGTCACCGGCTGGTGGTAGGCGATGATCGCCAACGTCTCGAGCGCGGCCTTCGACAGCCGCCGCTCCTCGACTGCATGCCGCTCCAGCAGGTAGCCAAGGTCCTCGGCGGTGCGAAACGCCCATTTCTCGGCGACCCGCACGAGGTTGACGCCACGGCCGGCATAGAAGCCCTTGAGTTCCTCCAACAGGGCCGCGACATCGGCGCCAGCCTTGAGATGGCGGGCCAGGAACGCTTCGTCCAGCGGCTCCGACGCCGCAAACAGCAGCGCCTCCACGATCCGCAGGTTCTCGCCTCGGTCGGCTGACGGCAACGACGCGATATTGCTCGGCCGTCCCTTGGTTGCCGGGCGCTCACCGTTGCCATGGTCATCTGCGCTGGCGTCCGCAGCCTGCAGCACGCCGTCAACGACGCCCGTCAGATCTGCGCAGACGCTCTCCGCACTCTCATCGTGCTCCGCGTCACCGGCGACGCGGTGACCAAGCTTGGGCGGCTCCATGCGCTTCCCCCTGTCTTGAGGAGATGTCATCACGCAGCACTCTCGAACGCGTTGCTCATTGGGTACGCCCATCCCCTCGTTCAGTCCGCGCGTCATCCTCGCGGCGACGAACGAAAAGGGGCTGGAACGCCGCCTCCTGGCGGATTTCGATCAAACCTTCCCG
Organism: uncultured Alphaproteobacteria bacterium; assembly: GCA_963761475.1. Lineage (GTDB taxonomy): Bacteria > Pseudomonadota > Alphaproteobacteria > Rhizobiales > Hyphomicrobiaceae. Next base: position 57,816 of record CAVXGT010000026.1, on the reverse strand, counting down.
CGCCATCTCGAGCGTGGCGCCGAAAGAGCTCGCAAGTGCTGTCCGGCCGAGCTCCGGCGCCGGCAGGTATTGCTCGAGGAAGAGGTCGAGTTGAACCCACGATCCCTGCTGCGTCGCGCCCACCAGGCGTTCCAGCCGCACCCGGGCATCCTTGATCGACCACACCACGCGCCGCCGCACCACATGCGCGCGCTTGACCGTTGTGCGCTTTCTCTGGTCGGCATAGGCCTTGATCAGGTCGAACAGCTCCGCCGAAAATTGGCGCTCGCGGATCGTGCGCGTACCCTCGGGCATGCCGCGCGGAAAAATATCCCGCCCGAGGCGCTTTCGCGTGAACAGTTGCGCGCCTGCCCCCCGCATCGCATCGAGCCGCGCCAGTCGGAACGCCAGGCGTGCAGCCTCTTCCTCAGCCGACAGCCGCTCCTCGCTCTTTTCCTCGCGGGGCAACAGCAGGCGGGACTTGAGGAAGGCAAGCCACGCCGCCATCACCAGATAGTCCGCCGCAAGCTCGAGGCGCAGCTTCTGCAGCTCGCCGATGAAGGCAAGGTACTGCTCGACCAGCGCCAACACTGAGATTTGCGAGATGTCGACCTTTTGCGTCCGCGCCAGCGCCAACAACAGGTCTAGCGGCCCTTCGAATCCGGCGACGTCGACGTTGAGCATCTCCCCGTGCGCACGCTCCTCATCTGAAGGCTCTCCCCAGCCAGACGTGGCAGCGGCAGCATTGGCGTGTCGAGGCGGCATATCGCCGGCAGCGTCCCCCGAACGCGCCTGGTCCGGCGAGGCGGCGCCTGCAGCAGCCGTATCGCCAGACAAGCCCAAGGGTTCATCCTCGCCGCCGTGCATCCCATCTCCGTCGTCATAACCCGCACCGGCTAAAGCAGCACGCCGCCACGCTTTTTCACGACGCATCCTACACTGATTCAGGCACCGATCGCCAACAGCCGAGCCACCCACTCCCGCGCGGCTTGCATATCGAACGCCATCGGTTCGGTCTCCGCCACTGCCAGGGCCCGCACGTAGCGGTCGAGCGAAAGCCCGGCGAGCCCGGGCGTTGCTTCCAGAACCTCGTTCATCTCACATGCGTTGCCACTGCAATGAAGCACGACATCGCTGCCCGCACCGATGACCGCCCTCGCCCGGTCCCCAAAGCTACCGCTCAAGGCCCGCATGCCCAGGTCATCACTCATCAGCAGGCCCTGAAAGCCGATCGATCCCCTGATGATCTGGCGGGTGACGCGCGCGGAGGTGCTGGCCGGCGCCGATTCATCGACGGCGGGATAGACCACATGTGCCGTCATTGCCGCCGGAAGATGCGCCAGCCATCGAAACGCTGCGAAATCACTTTGCTCGAGCTCGTCGAGCGGCGCGTTCACGACCGGCAACTCCAGATGGCTGTCGGCGCCGGCCCGCCCGTGCCCGGGAATATGTTTGATGACCGGCAGCACGCCGCCGGCCATCAGGCCGTCGCTGGCGGCCGTGCCCAGCGCCGCGACCGTCGCAGCGCACTGTGCAAACGCTCGGTTGCCGATGATGTCGTGCGCGCCGGCAACAGGCACATCCAGAACCGGAGCACAGTTGGTGTTGATCCCGAGCGCCTTGAGTTCGGTGGCAGCCAGCTGCGCCGCAAGCCGCACCAGGCGCGCGGCAGCGACGACATCGCCCCCCGTCATCCCCAGGAACGCACCGGCCGCCGGCAGCAACGTCGCGATAGGCGGCTTTAGGCGCTGCACCCGCCCACCTTCCTGATCAATCAGCACCAGCGTGCGCTCGCACCTCACCGCAGCCTTGAAGGCGGCAACCAGATCCTGGATCTGCTGGCCGCTGGCGCAGTTGCGCGCAAACAGGATCAGGCCGGCGGGCCTGCCAGCGGCCAACAGGCTCGTCTCCTCGCGCGTTAGCTCGAGCCCGCTGACTCCAACGATGGCAGCGGTTAGGGACATCTGGTGGTCGCTCTTTGCTGGCCGGCGCCTGGCCGGGAGATCGCCACCCGGGCCATCAGGTCAGTAGGCGACAGGCCAGCAATCCGTCATGCCGCGCCCCTTCAGCGCCACACACAGATTGCGCGCCGCCTGACGCGAGCCCGGAGGTCCGACGATCAGCCGGCACCACGTCCCCTTGTCCGCCAGGTTGACTTCCTTCACATCGGGCGTCTTGCCCGCCAGCACGTCCGGATACTTTTGGAAAAGACCGGCGAAGGCGCTTCGGGCATCCTGGCAATTTCGCTTCGAGGCGAGAACCGCGACGTAACCGTTGCTACCGACCGACGCCCGTGCCGCAGGCTGCCTCGGCTCCTCATTACCGACGTTCGCGCCTGCGCCCAGCGCCGACCGCGGCGGCACCGCACTCTTCGGCTGGACCTTCGGCAATGGCAAGTCCGCCACCCGGCTCGGCGCATTCGTCGGCGGCAGTGAGGGACGCACAGCAGGCGGTGGTGGTGGCGGCGGCGCAAGACGCGGCGCAGCAGCCTGCGCGGCAGCGACAGACGCCGATTGCGGCGGCGGCCCCAGACCATCGATCAGAAGCCCGGGCACACCCGATCCTCCCGGCGCATCACCGTTATCGACGCGTGGCGCGATCGTTCCGTCCGCATTGACGATGATGGTGGTCGTCGGCACCTTTTTCGGCGCCGACACGTCGCCCGACGGCTTCAGCGACGTCGGAACTGGCGGCGGCGTGCCATCGGCCGAACGATTGAGAACCAGCTTGTCGCTGTGAGGAATGACTTTGCCGCCCGGATCGGTCGGACGGGTGCGCGCAGGCTGGTTTTCAGCCTTCACCACCGGTGGCCGGCCCTTGGCGCTGCCCCCGCCGAGCGACTTGTAGGCGTAGGCGAGGCCGCCGCCGGCGACGATCGCACCGACCAGCGCACCCACGATCACCAGCGTGCTCGGCCCCCGTCGCTCCTCGACCTCATCGGTCTCGTAGCCATCGTGATCATGGGGATCCGCCTCGAAGTGCTGCGGGTCCTGATAATGGTGCGCGCCTGCCGGTCCACCAGCCCCAAGTTGGCCGCCGTGCTGACCGGCCTGCGGCGGCCAGTAGCCCGCCTGCTGAGGCTCTTCCCATCGCGGCTCATGTCCACCGGCCGGCCCCGTGCCCCGTTGCCAGTCCTCGCGGTAGCCGGCATCCTGATGCCCGCCATGGTCCTGATGACCATAGCCTGGCGGCACTTGTCCCGGCTGGTAGTTGGAAAAGTCGTACGTCCCGAGATCGTTACGTGGCGCCGCTTGGGGATGCCCATAGCCACCCGCCCCATCGCCGCGATAGGCCTCTGCGCCAGGCAGACTTGGCGGTCCGCCGTAGCCACCAAGCTGATCGCGCGGATCGACCTGCGCCGGATAATGGCCCTGATCGTAGCCGCCATGCCGAGGATCGTAGCCGCCTGCGCGCTGCGCCTCGCTGGTCGGGTACGGCTCGAAGTGCTGCGCCCCGTGCGGATCATGGGCTGGCGCACCCTGGCCATAGCCGCCCTGAAAGCCTTCCGGACGTGCAGGCGGCGCCGGATAGTGTCCTTGCGGCGCGTCGTTGCCATAGCTTTGGTATTGCGGCGCCTGATGCCCGCCGCCATGGCCGCGTGGATCGTAGGGTTGCGTGTCGTGGGACGGCTGTTGAGGATAGACGCCTCCGCCCTGCTGGCCGTGGCCGCCCGGCTGTCCATGCGTCGTCTGCCCGTGCCCCGCCTGCTGATTGTAGGCTTGCTCACGCTGCATTTGCATCCAGTGCTCGTACTCGCGTGCACGCGCCTGCGCTTCGCTTTCCGGCTCGTAATGCTGTGGGACTTGACCGCTTCTGCGCGGCGAGCCACTCGACCCTGCCATTGTCCCTGTCCCCTCGTCGAATTTCACCGCAACCGATTCGGCGCGATTATCGCATCTCTTCCGGCGCATCGACCCCCAGGATTGAAAGCCCGGACGCAATCACCTGTGCACAAGCGCGGACGAGGGCCAGCCGCGACAAGGTGAGTTCCGGGTCGTCTGCCTGGATAAATCGCAATTGTGGCGAATCATTGCCTCGTGTCCAGTGCCCGTGAAAAAGTGAAGCGACTTCATGCAGGTAGAATGCGATCCGATGCGGCTCGTGCACCCGCGCGGCACCTGCCACGACCTGCGGCCATAGCGCCAGCTTGCGCATGATCTCGAGCTCGCCCTTGTCGTCGAGGCGGGTGACGTCGGCACCCTGCAGCACGGCTAATCCGAGATCACGCCCCTTCAGCGCCTCAGATGCGTTGCGAAACACCGAGTAAGCCCGCGCATGTGCCATCTGCACATAGAAAACAGGGTTGTCCTTGGTCTGCTCGATGACCTTGGCTAGGTCGAAATCCAGCGTCGCGTCATTCTTTCGGAACAACATCATGAAGCGCACGGGATCGCGCCCGACCTCGTCCACCACCTCGCGCAGCGTCACGAAGGTACCCGCCCGCTTCGACATCTTGACCGGCTCGCCCGCCCGCAACAGGCGCACGAGCTGACACACCTTGATGTCGAGATCCGCAATCCCGCCCGACATGGCCTTCACTGCCGCCTGCATGCGCTTGATGTAGCCCGCGTGATCGGCTCCGAAGACGTTGATGAGGTGACGATACCCGCGCGACAGCTTGTTGTGGTGATAGGCCATGTCGGCGGCGAAATACGTGTAGGTGCCATCGGACTTCATCAGCGCACGATCGACGTCGTCACCGAAATCGGTGGCCTTGAACAGCGTCTGCTCGCGGTCTTCCCATTCGTCGGCATCGTGCCCCTTGGGCCGCTCCAGCCGCCCTTCGAACACAAGGCCCTTGGCCCGGAGGTCGTCGATGGTGGCCGCCACCTCGTCCCGGTTGCCCTGCGTCAGGGACCGCTCGGAAAAGAACACGTCGTGCTGCACATTGAGCGCCGCCAGGTCGTCCCGGATCATCGCCAGCATGGCGTCGATCGCCAGGCTGCGCACCGGCTCCAGCCACGCGCTCTCCGGCTTGTCGAGCAGCGTCTTGCCGAACGTGGCAGCCAGTTGCACTCCGACGGGCTTCAGATAGTCGCCTGGATAGAGCCCCTCAGGAATCTCACCGATCGGCTCGCCGAGGGCCTCGCGATAGCGCAGGTAGGCCGAGCGTGCCAACACGTCGACCTGCGCGCCGGCATCGTTGATGTAGTATTCCCGCGTCACATCCCAGCCGGCATACGCCAACAGGTTGGCGAGCGCATCACCGAACACCGCACCCCGACAATGGCCGACATGCATGGGGCCCGTCGGATTGGCCGAGACATACTCGACGTTGACCTGCTCGCCACCACCGCTTGCGGCTTTGGCAAAGCGCCCCTCGGCCGCCAGGATCTCCCCGATTACCGCCTGCCACGCCGATGGCGCCAGCGTCAGGTTGAGAAAGCCCGGCCCCGCGACCTCGGCACGCACCACCAACGGATCAGCTTCGAGCGCCGTCTTCAGCCGCTCGGCGATGTCGCGCGGCTTCTTGCCGGCAGGCCGCGCCAGCACCATCGCCGCATTCGACGCGAGATCGCCGTGCGCGGCATCCCGCGTGGCTTCGAGGTCGACTTTGCTGATATCGATGTCGGCCGGCAGCGAGCCATCGGCCTTCATTGCCACGAGAGCTGCGTTGATGCGCGCCTCGATGTGCGCCAGGGCGTTCATGATCCACCTCGGAATGGGACAGCGCCTGAGCGGCCTCAAATCCGGGGGCTGCCGTATCGCTGCGGTTTGGGCGGCCTAGCCGAGATCGGGGGTGACGTCAAACAGCCGACGATGCTCTGCAACTGCGAACCGGTCCGTCATTCCAGCGATGAAATCACAGATCGCCCTCTCGCGGCCTTCCCCGGCAAGCCCGGCGAGATCGCCTCCCCTCTCCCCCGGCACCCGCCCGGGGTCTGCGGCATAGGTCTCGAACAGGTCGGCGACAATGGCCTCGGCATGCCGCATTGGCCGCATCAGCCGTTCGTGGCGATAGACCTCGGCGAACAGGAACGACCGCAAGGCCTTGAGCTCACCCGCCATCGCCTCGGAAAAGGCGACGATCGGCCGGTCGAGGCGTTTGACGCAGTTGACGGAGCCCGGCTGATCGGCTGCCAGCCGCGAGCGTGAGGTTGCAACGACATCCCCGACCATCGCCGTGATCATCCGCCTGTTGACCTCGTAGAAGGCCCGGCGCCGGTCCATAACCCCGGCCCGCGCCATCACCTCCCGCACGAACCGGCCGACCAGCGGCACATCGGCCAGCGCCTCGAACGCCAGCAATCCTGCCCGCAGCGCATCGTCGATGTCATGGTTGTTGTAGGCGATGTCATCGGCCACCGCTGCCGCCTGCGCCTCCACCGAGCCCTGTGAGCCGAGATCAATGCGATCGCCAAGCCCGGCCTCAATGACCGCCCGCCCAACAAGCGGATGTCGCTCAGGATCGACGGGCCCGTTGTGCTTGACCAGCCCGTCGAGGCTTTCAACCGTCAGGTTGAGGCCGTCGAACGCCCAGTATTTCCGCTCCAGCTTCGTCACCACGCGCAGGCTTTGGGCGTTATGGTCGAACCCGCCGCTGGCAACCGTCACCCGATCCAGCGCCCGCTCGCCAGCGTGCCCGAACGGCGGGTGGCCAAGGTCGTGCGCAAGCGCCAGCGCTTCGGCAAGGTCCTCATCGAGGCCCAGTTGACGCGCGATGGCCCGCGCGATCTGAGCCACTTCCAGCGAATGCGTCAGCCGGCTGCGGTAGTGATCGCCCTCGTGCAGCAGGAATGCCTGGGTCTTGTAGTTGAGCCGCCTGAAAGCGGTTGCATGAACAATTCGGTCACGGTCACGCTGGAACGGCGTGCGCATCGGACAACCGGGCTCCTGGTGCCGCCGCCCGAGGCTCTCGCCGGGTTTTTGGGCCCAAGGGGCAAGCTGGCGTGGCTCTGCCTTCCAGAAAGGCTCTGCTAGCAGCATGGGCCATCCTCCTGCTTTCCCACGCACCACAGTGACAATTCGCGACCACAGTGGTTTGACAAGCACGCTGGCGCTACTATGTAAATGATCGAGCGTAAAGTCGGGCGAGTGCTCCCGAGCGACTGCCGGGTACCGGGCGGGTCTAGAGGGGCTCAATCGGCCCTGCCATCACCGCCGCAATCGAACGAGCCGTTGACCAGGATAGCCAGATGACAACCGCCGTCGAAGCGACACCGAAAGTCACCATGTCCGAGCGGGCGGCAGCGCGTCTGGGCGAGATTGCTGCAACCGACCCCGCGCACCCCATCTTGCGCATCATCGTCGAAGGCGGCGGCTGCTCGGGCTTCCAATACAAGTTCGACCTGGTCGGGACCGTCGAAAGCGACGACATCGTCGTCCAGCGCGACGGCGCCACTGTCGCCATCGACCCGGTATCGGTCGTCTATATGGAAGGCTCCGAGATCGATTTCGTCGACGACCTCATCGGCGCATCGTTCCGGATCAACAACCCCCAGGCAACGGCTGCCTGCGGCTGCGGGACCAGCTTCTCGATCTGAGGCGGGCCGTTGCTGGGCGCCATCGACAGGTGCACCCGCATGCGCAAAAAAGGCCCGACGCGCCCGGCTCGGGCAAGCGTCAGGCCGCCATTGAGGGCCAGATTGGCAACACAGGGTCTCAGCGCCAGTCGGGCGGAGCCATGTAGTACCAGCCGAAGATCAGCAGCAGCGTCACAACCGGAATGGCCGCGAAGGAGTAGGCCAGGGTGGTCTTGCGGGCCTTGACCGCCGTCCACGCGCCCGCCACCCCGATGAGCGGGAACAGCCACAGCAGCACGAACGGATATTCCAGCACGCCGAGCAGCCCATAGCCGCGATTGATCGGCATCCACGTCGCCCAGCTCAAGGGCTCGGAGACGATGTAGGAGATGTAGGTCCAGGCAAACAGGATGCAAAACGAGAACAGAGAGTTCAACGTCAAAAAGAGCGACAGAATAGGCGCGAACTGCCGTGTCGCCCGGGAGCCGTCCTGATAGTAGGTAATCAGCATCTCAATGACCCATTTCGCCGTCGCAGCACGGAGCTGACACTCTCACGGTACAAGACGACTCTAGAGACGCGGCGTTAACAAACAGTAAGTTCAAGCCATATCCATTTTAGGGACATTTTCGGCAAATCGCGGACATGCGGTCGTGTTGTCGCATGTCCTGCATCCTCCCAATGCTACGGCCTGTTACGCCCGGGCGACCCCAAATCGGCACGGATCTCCACGACCTGCGCCGCGCGCACCCCGCAATTACGACCGCCAACACTGGACAATCCCCGCCGAATGATATGGTTGTCCAAAAACGAAGGCCTGCCCGGAAACGATCTGAAACAGCGGACGACGCCATGCGCATTGCCACGTGGAACATCAACGGCGTAAAGGCGCGCCTCGAAGGCCTGCTCGCCTGGCTGCGACTGGCCTCCCCCGACATCGTCTGCCTCCAGGAGATCAAGTCCGTAGACGAGGGCTTCCCCGCGAGCGAGATCGAGGCTCTCGGCTACAACGTCGCGGTGCACGGCCAAAAAGGCTTCAACGGCGTCGCCATTCTCTCGAAACTGCCGCTGGAGGACGTCTCCAGGGGCTTGCCCGGCGATCCCGACGACCACCAGGCCCGCTACATCGAGGCCGTCGTCGCAGCCGGCGCCGGCGTCGTAAGAATTGGCGGCCTCTACCTGCCAAACGGCAACCCGATTGGCACCGACAAGTTCTCCTACAAGCTCGCCTGGCTCGAGCGCCTACAGGCCCACGCCCGCCATCTCCTGACCCTGGAGGAGCCGTTGGTTTTGGCCGGAGACTACAACATCATCCCCGAACCCGCCGACGCACGTAACCCAGCGGTTTGGCGCGACGATGCGTTGTTCCAGCCCGAATCCCGAGCCCACTGGCGCCGCCTGTTGGCCCTGGGCCTCACCGATGCCATTCGCGCCGTCGACCCCGGCCCCGGCGTATATACCTTCTGGGACTATCAGGCTGGCGCCTGGCAGAAGGACAACGGCATCCGTATCGACCACCTACTGTTGTCCCCCCAAGCCGCCGACCGCCTGCTCGCCGCTGGCGTCGATCGCAGCCCCCGCGGCACTGAGAAGCCCTCCGACCACACACCCGCTTGGATCGACTTGGATCTGGGTTGAGGCCAAGCGCTCTAACGACAAGCAAAACAACGAAAAATTAACGGTCGAAACGTGTTTCGGCCACCGGCCTTGATCCAAATCAAGGCCGGTGGCCGGTCGTTTGTCGTCAAATTGTCACATAACCCGACCTCCTGTGGAGGTCGCCGTTTCGGAGGGCATAGACTTTGGCGTCAAAGAACAATCAAGAAACCGATCGCCCGTCCGCCCCCCCCTCGGAGGAGGCGTCTGCGAACGAAGGCGCGGCGCCAGCGGGCAAGCCGCCCGCCAACGGCGCTGCCGCGAAAGCAGCACCGGACCAACAGGCCACGCGAGGCGGCACCAGCGTTGCCCAGCGCCGCCGCGACCCCGACGCCATCAGGCGAGCCTTCGAGACGGGCGAATACCCCTACCAGACGCGCATGCCCAGCAAGGACTACGAGGCCAACATGCTGGAGTTGCAGGTGGAGCTTCTCAAGGCCCAGCGCTGGATCAAGGAGGTCGGCGAGCGCATCGTAATGATGTTCGAGGGCCGCGATGCCGCCGGCAAGGGCGGTACCATCAAGCGCTTCATGGAGCACCTGAACCCGCGTGGCGCCCGGGTCGTTGCCCTCGAGAAGCCATCCGAGCGCGAGCGCACGCAATGGTACTTCCAACGCTACGTCGAGCACTTGCCCTCGGCCGGCGACATCGTCTTCTTCGATCGCTCCTGGTACAATCGCGCCGGCGTCGAGCGCGTCATGGGCTTCAGCTCTCCAAACGAGTACCTGGAGTTCATGCGCCAGTGCCCGGACCTCGAGCGCATGTTGGTGCGCTCCGGCATCCGCCTCTACAAGTACTGGTTTTCAGTCACCCGCGAAGAGCAGTATCGCCGCTTTAAGGCGCGCGAGACCGACCCTTTGAAGCAGTGGAAGCTCTCGCCGATCGACCTCGCCTCCCTCGACAAATGGGACGACTATACCGAGGCCAAGGAGGCGATGTTCTTCTATACCGACACCGCCGACGCGCCCTGGACCATCATCAAGTCCGACGACAAGAAGCGCGCGCGCCTGAACACCATGCAGCATTTCCTTTCGACCCTCGATTATCCCAACAAGGATCGCTCCGTCGTCAAGGGGCCGGATCCCCTCATCGTCGGCTCCACCGCCCACGTCATCGGCCGTGACGAGCACATCCTGGGAAAGACGCTTCACCCTGAAAAACGCAGGACTCATCGCTGACCCCGACGAGCACCGCCCCGAATGGGTCGGAGCAAGCTGATGCACTTGCTCCGACATGGGTCCTGCCGAGCCTTGCCGAATGACACCCACCGATAAGGCCCGACGCACGGCGTTCGCGCTACGCTGACCGGCAGCAGCCGCCGGCCTTGTGTTGCAGCAGCTTCCGTCCCGCCGCCATGAAACATGGCCCACGCCGCCGTTAATCGGCGCAACGCCGCATTGAACACCTATTAATTTGTCGCGCACGCGGATTTAAAGAACGCTGTGCCGCACCCGACTTGCCAGAGTCGGGACTTTGCCCCATATGCATGAAACGCATAGGTGCACTGCCACCGAATGGCTCCAGGAGTTGCCATGTCGACGACGAGACACGTTTCTGTCCTGATCCTGGGCTCGGGCCCGGCTGGCTATACGGCTGCGATCTACGCGGCCCGCGCCATGCTCAAGCCTCTGCTTATCCAGGGCATCCAGCCAGGCGGTCAGCTCACCATCACGACCGAGGTCGAGAATTACCCGGGTTTCGCCAAGGTCATCCAGGGCCCCTGGCTGATGGAAGAGATGAAGGGCCAGGCAGAGCACGTCGGCACCGAGATCGTCATGGATCACGTCACCGCCGTCGACCTCTCCAAGCGTCCGTTCCGCCTCGAGTGCGATTCCGGCGACGTCTACACCTGCGACAGCCTGATCGTGTGCACCGGCGCCCAGGCGCGCTGGCTCGGCCTGCCGAGCGAGGAGGCCTTCATGGGCCACGGCGTCTCCGCCTGTGCCACCTGTGACGGCTTCTTCTATCGCGGCAAGCAGGTCGTCGTGGTCGGCGGTGGCAACACCGCCGTCGAGGAGGCGATATTCCTCACCAACTTTGCAACCAAGGTCGTTGTCGTCCATCGCCGCGACAGTTTCCGCGCTGAGCGCATCATGCAGGACCGGCTGTTCAAGAACCCCAAGATCGAGGTCGTCTGGGACACTGTCGTCGAGGAGATCACCGGCACCGCAGATCCGAAGACGGTGACCGGCGTCCGCCTCAAGAACATCAAGACTGGCGCCGTCACGCAACGCCCGATCGATGGCGTGTTCGTTGCCATCGGCCATGCACCGGCAACGGAACTGTTCAAGGGTCAGCTCGACATGAAATCGTCGGGCTACATCATCACCAAACCGGATTCGACCGCCACCTCTGTGCCCGGCGTGTTCGCCGCCGGTGACGTCAAGGACGAGGTCTATCGCCAGGCCGTGACGGCCGCCGGCATGGGCTGCATGGCCGCCCTCGAAACCGAAAAATTCATCGCGGCCCAGCACGCCGCTGAAGCTGCGGAATGACCCGCGTCCCCAACGAATAGGATCGGCACCCGCCACCATGGACTGGGACAAGCTCAGAATATTTCATGCCGCCGCCGAGGCTGGCAGCTTCACCCATGCCGGTGAGGCGCTGCGCATGAGCCAATCCGCCGTCAGTCGCCAGGTGTCGTCCCTCGAGAAGGACCTGGGCATCTCCCTGTTCCACCGCCATGCCCGCGGCCTCGTACTTACCGAGCAGGGCGACATCCTCTATCGAACTGCCGCCGACGTCCTCAACCGCCTGCAAACGGCCGAAACTCTACTGTCGGATTCCACCACCAAACCGGCTGGCGACTTGCGTATCACCTCATCCGTCAGCCTGGGCGCCGTGTGGGTCACCCAGCGCATCCGCGAGTTCCTAGACGTCTACCCCGACATTCGCGTCGAGTTGATCCTCAATGACGAGCCTGTCGATCTCTCAATGCGCGTCGCCGACGTCGCCATTACCGCCCGTGAACCGCAGCAGAGCGACCTCATCCGCCGCCCCCTGTTCTCGATGCAGGTGCACGCTTTTGCCGCGGCGACATACATCCGCAAGCACGGCGCCCCCCAGAGCATCGACGAACTGGACCAGCATCGCTTGGTCTCGTTCATGGGCCATCCCCCGGCGCACCTGGCCACGATCAATCACTTGGAGACGATCGGCCGCGAAGGCCGCCCGCCGCGCGTGCCGGCCTTCCGCGCATCCACGGTGCTGGCCGTCAAATACGCCATTCGCTCCGGCATCGGCGTCGGACTGATCCCAGATTACCTCACGGAGGAGGAAAAGGACTTCGTGCCTGTCCTCCGCGAACACGAATTCGCGAGATTGCCCGTGTATTTCGTCTATCCCGAGGAATTGCGGACGGCGAAGAAGATCCAGGTTTTCCGAGATTTCGTCGTCACAAAAGCCCGCCAGTGGAAGTATTGAGGCAACTACGTCATGCGCTTGGCGCATATCTTACATGCGTCCGCCCACATTGCCGAACCAAGATCGCCTGCATAACATTAATGCAGCTGTGACGGACAGCTATTGAAGGTCGTACCCTCCCTTTGACGCCTTCAGCCGCGTTCGCAATGATCGCGGTGGACGACTTCGAACCGGGCTCAGGCAACTGGGACCCGGTTTTTTCTTGTGCGCACCGACCCGGCTCCCGCCGTCATCTCCACCCGACGCAACCATTTTGCTCCAAACAATGGCCTCGCCATCCGAGCCGTGGCAGTAATCACGCCAGAAAAACGGAATCCGAGGCAAAGGGAGCGGGAATGTCCGACTGGATCGAGAGTTATCGTGGTGTCGTGAGCGCCTGGGAATGCGATATCGTCGAGCACTTCACCATCGCCTACTACTTTGAGAAATTTGCTGACGCCACGCGCAATTATCTCGAGCTGATCGGAGAAGGCGAGCGGCTCATGAAGGCGCAAGGCGCCGGCCCCGCCCGCTTGTTCACGCTCTTCCAGCACGAGTTGCGCGCTGGCGCCGCCTTCCATATCGAGACGAACATCGCCGCGGTGGACGCCACGTCCGTGACGCTCGGCCACCGCCTCGTCGACACCGCCAATGATCGCATCGCCACCTGGCTTGCCGAGACACTGACATTGCCGTCATGCATGGCCGCCGCGCTGGCGCCAGCTCTGGACGCGCGAAAGGTGGCCTGGCACGGCCCCGAGATCCCCCCCCCCGCGCCGCTGCCGACTAGCCCAGGCTTGCTGACCGCCCGCGACCGGGTCAAGCCGTGGGAGGTCGACGAGACCGGCCACTTGTCGCTCTCCGACCACGTTCACCGCTTTTCGGGCGCCGGCATGCACTTCCTCACCTCGATCGGCATGACCGGCGAATACATGCACGCCAACCGCCGCGGCTTTTCCACCTTCATGCTCGACATATCCCTCGAGGCCGGCGCCACCCTCGGCCAGCGCGTCGACGTGCACACCGCACTCACCCATCTCGGCAACACTTCGCTGCGCTATACCCACGTCATGACTGGCCCCGACGGCCGCCGGCTCGCCGCCATGATGCAGGCCGGCGTCCAGCTCGACCTCGATGCGCGCCGCCCGACCGCCATGCCCCCGCACATCCGAGACGCGATCACCCGCCTTGCCGCCGCCCGATGAGCCACATTTCGTTCGAAGGAGGAACCCCATGTCAGAGCCGCACGGCCCCTTGCAGGGCGTGAAGGTTGTCACCTGTTCCACCGCCCAGGCCGGCACCGTCCCCTATATGCTGATGGCCGATCTGGGCGCCGACGTGATCAAGATCGAATCGCCCAAAGGCGGCGACGTCTCGCGCACCATGTCGGTCCTTCCCGGCCTCCCGAGCTCGTTCTTCGAGACCAACAATCGCGGCGTCAAAAGTCTCACCCTAGACCTCAAGAGCGAGGACGGCCGCCGCATCCTCCACAAACTGATCGAGGAAGCCGACATCTTCGGGCAGAACTTCCGCCCGGGCGCTGCCGAGAAGAACGGCTTCGGCTGGGAGGACCTGCGCAAGGTCAACCCGAAGCTCGTCTACGTGTCGATCTCCGGCTACGGCCCCGATGGTCCCAACGCCCACCTCCCCGGCACCAATTCCATGGCCCAGGCCCTCGGCGGCATCGCCCAGGCCTACGCCACCCCTGGCCAGCCCATGAAGACGGGCATTGCCTCCGTGGCCGACGAGACCTGCGCCTTCCTCGCCTTCGGCGGCGCGCTCGCAGCCCTCACCCACGCCCGCACCACCGGCGTCGGCCAGAAGGTCGACCTTTCGCTCCTTGGCGGTATCGTCCGCCTGCTCGGGTGGACCTACCAGACGGCGCTGTGGCGCGGCACCGACCCGATCATCGGCCAGGCCCGCGTCGCCGGCACCCGCGAGCGCCCGGCCATGTCCGCCTCCTTCGAGGATCGCGAAGGTCGCCCCTTCGTATTCCAGCTCGCTCGCGATCAGTGGAAGGAGGCCATGACCGCTCTTGGCTTCTACGACGAGGTCACAGCAGCCGGTTTCGGCCATCTCGGCGTCGCCATGGACTCCGATGCCAAGCGCGCCGAAATCCTGGACCTGCTCGGCCGCCTGTTCGCCGCCGGCAGCCGCGACGACTGGGTGGCGCGCCTGCGCGCCGGCGACATCGTCTCTGCGCCCATCAACACCATGCTCGAAGCCGCAGCCGACCCCGATGTCCTCGCCAACGGCTACGTCACCGAGATGGATTACCCCGAGCATGGTAAGCGGCTGAAGATCCATGGCACACCCTGGAAATTCTCCGAAACGCCCGCCAGGATCGGTTATGCCCCGAAGCTCGGCGAGCACAACGACGCCATCCTGTCCGGCCTCGGCTACACCAGCGCGGATATCGCGGCCCTGAAAGCGCGCGGGATTGTCTGATCCCGGTTCCGTCGTGCCAATTGATAGGAGGCCACGATAACCGATAGAGCCCCCGTGGCTGCCACCACCCCCGTCGTCGCCATTACCGGCGGCGCCCAAGGCATTGGCCGGGCAACAGCCCTCGCATTCGCGCGCGCTGGCTACGCCGTCTCCATTGCCGACCCTGCCCAGGATGCCGGCGAGGAAGCCCTCGCACGCATCGAGGCCTTGGGCGTCAAGGCGCTCTACGAGCCCGCCGACACCTCGGTCCCAGCCGACGTCGAGCGCTGGATCTCCCGCATGATTGCCACGCTCGGTTGCCCGACCGTGCTCGTCAACAATGCCGGCATTTCAGCAAGCGCGCCGTTTCTCGATCTGACCCTGGCCGATTTCGATCGCGTCCAGGCGGTGAACGTTCGCGGCACACTGCTCTGCAGCCAGCTCACAGCCCGCCAGATGATCGCTCGCAAGCTCAAGGGCGCCATCATCAACATCGCCTCGACCCGAGCCCTCATGTCCGAGCCCGGCACCGAAGCCTATGCCGCCTCGAAGGGCGCCATTGTTGCCCTCACCCACGCCATGGCCGTGAGTTTGGGTCCGCACGCCATCCGCGTGAACGCCATCAGCCCCGGCTGGATCGAGAAACGCGACTGGCAGTTCTCAGCCCGCGCCACCACGCCCGTGCACTCGGCCGAGGATAGGTCTCAGCATCCCGTCGGACGCGTTGGCGTTCCCGATGACATCGCCAAAGCTTGCCTGTTCCTGGCCGAGCAGGCCGATTTCATGACCGGACAGAACCTCGTCATCGATGGGGGTATGACTATCAAAATGATCTACGCCTGAGTTCATCCAAACGACGTAATTGCCTGGCGCTCTAAGCCCTCCTACCTCCAGAGTGGTAGCCGGACCAGACGAGACGACGCCTGAAAGAGTGCTTTCTTCCGCCACCGATGGAAACTTGGCGCGCGCGACCTCAACCGAGGGCGCGCCGCCTACGCCTTATGCGTCGGCTCTTCCACGATCCGCCAGGCGACCCTGCCTCTTTCGATCTATTCTCCTGCCAATTTCGCGCGTGGCAGGGCGCCCAGCACGTCGGCGGTGTGTTCGCCGAGCATCGGCGCCGGCCGCCGCACAGCACCTGGCGTCTCCGAGAATTTGAGCGGCACCCCGATCGTCTTGAAGGCGCCGGCCTTGGGATGCCGGGTCTCCACATACATGTCGCGCGCCAGCACATGCGGGTCCGTGAACACCTCGTCGTAGTTGAGCACCGGCCCGCCCGGAATGCCCGCGGCCTCCAGCGCCGCCAGCCAGTGCGCCACGGGCTTCTTTCCCATCTCGCCTTCGATGATTGCGATCAGCTCGGTGTTGTTGGCCACCCTGTCGGCGTTGGTCTTGAAGCGCGCGTCCTCGACCAGCTCGGGCCGGCCGATGATGCCCGCCAGCCGCTCCCAGAACCCCTGCTGTGCCGCCCCAATCGTCATATAGCCGTCGGACGCCGCGATGCACTGGTAGGGCGCGCTGCCGCGGTGCGCTTGCCCGATCCGATCCGGCCTCGTGCCGAGCGCCGAATAATGCGCCGCCTCGTAGACCCCGAACGAGATCGCCGATTCGAGCAGCGACGTCTCGACCATTTGTCCCCGCCCTGTCCGATGCCGCGCCTCCACCGCCGCCAGTATGCCGAATGCCATGAACATTCCCGCCGACACGTCGGAGATCGCGATCGGCAGCCGGTGCGGCGGTCCGTCAGCAGGTCCGCACGTGCTCATCAACCCGGACATGCCCTGTGTCATCAAGTCGAAACCGCCACGCGGCGCATAAGGCCCGGTCTGCCCAAAGCCGGAGATCGCCGCATAGATCAGCCGCGGATTGCGGACTTTCAGCACATCATAGCCAAGCCCCAGCTTGTCGAGCGTCCCCGGCCTGAAATTCTCGATCAGGATGTCCGCGCCATCGACCAGTCGCAGCAGATGCGCCTTGCCTTCTGCCGACTTGAGATCCAGCTCCACTGATCGCTTGTTGCGGTTCCACACCATGAACGGCGCACTCTCGCCTTCCACGAACGGCGGCATGCGGCGCGCATCGTCACCAGCCCCCGGCCGCTCGATCTTGATCACGTCGGCGCCATTGTCGGCCAGCATCATCGCCGCGTAAGGCCCAGACAGAAAGGTCGTGAGATCGAGCACCACGAGACCGTCCAGCGCACCTGCCATGATGATTCTCCTCGCGCGTTGCTATGCTGTCCGATTGAACTTGCAGGCCATTGGACGGGATTGCGGCAGCAAACGTCAAGCAAGCTCGACTCCTGGCCAGGATTGGTCTTTGCCCCATGGCCCAGGCACCGTAGCATGCGGGCCAAATCAAATGAGCACGGAGCAGGGCCATGCAATACACCACACTCGGCAAGACTGGCCTCAAGGTCTCCATCGCGGGCCTCGGATGCGGCGGCAACAGCCGCATCGGACTTGGCACCGGCAAGAGCGAGGCGGAATCGGTGGCGCTCGTCCGCGCCGCCCTCGACCTCGGCGTCACGTATTTCGACACCGCCGCCCTCTATGGCACCGAGCCGATCCTCGGCAAGGCCATCACGCCGGCCGAACGCGCCAACGTCGTCATTTCCACCAAGGCCCATATCCATTCCAAGGATCGCCAAGGCAGCGGTGTGCTGCCAGCATCCGAAGTCATCGCCAGCCTCGACCGCTCGCTGAAGAACCTCAACACCGACTACGTCGATGCCTTCCTCCTGCATGGCGTTACGCCCGCAGCCCTCGACCCCGCCCGCTCCGAGATCGTGCCGGCACTGCTGAAGGAGAAGGAAAAGGGCAAGTTTCGCCACCTCGGCATCACCGAGACGGCAGCGCGCGATGCCGGCCACACCATGCTTGACCGCGCGCTCGACGATCCCTGCTGGGAGGTGATCATGTTCGCCTTCCACCTCATGCACCAGAATGCCCGCCAGGTCGTCTTCCCGCGCACCCGCGAGCGTGGCGTCGGGACGTTGCTGATGTTCGTCGTGCGCAACATTTTCTCCCAGCCGCAATTGCTGGCCGAGACGGCGAGAAAACTGGCCGAGGAGGGAAAAATTCCGCCATCTTTGACGACCGGCGACGATCCCCTCGGATTTCTGGTGCACCCCTCCGGCGCCGAGAGCCTGATCGATGCCGCCTATCGCTTCGTCCGCCACGAGCCGGGGGTGGATGTTGTGCTGTTCGGCACGAGCTCGATCGCACACCTGAAATCCAACGTCGCCTCGATCCTGCGCCCGCCTCTCCCCGAGGGAGACCGGACGCGCATCGCCAAGCTCTTCGGCCATCTCGTCGGCGTCGGCCTCGACCTGCCCGACTACGTCGCCAAACCCGCCTGAGGGCTTCCAGAACCCATCAACCGAAGCGGCCGGTGATGTAGTCCTGCGTCCGTGATTCCTTCGGGTTCGTGAAAATCTGCGCCGTCTCCCCGAGCTCGATCAATTCGCCGAGATACATGAAGGCGGTGTAGGCCGAAACGCGCGCCGCCTGCTGCATATTGTGCGTGACGATGGCAATCGTGTATTCGCACTTCAGCTCCTCGATAAGTGCCTCGATCTTGCCGGTCGAGATCGGATCGAGTGCCGAGCACGGCTCGTCGAACAGGATGACGCTCGGCCGGATGGCAACCGTACGCGCAATGCACAAGCGCTGCTGCTGGCCACCGGAAAGACTGAGGCCGCTTGCCGTGAGCTTGTCCTTGACCTCCTCCCACAGCGCCGCACGCCGGAGGCAAGTCTCCACCCGCTCGTCCATGCCGGTCTTGTCGAGCTTTTCGTAAAGCCGCACGCCGAAGGCGATGTTCTCGTAGATCGTCATCGGAAACGGCGTCGGCTTCTGGAACACCATGCCGATCCGCGCCCGTAGCAGGTTGAGATCCTGGCTCGGCAGCAGAATGTTCTGCCCCTCGAAGATCACCTCACCTTCAGCGCGCTGGTTCGGATAGAGGTCGTACATGCGATTGAGAACGCGCAGCAACGTCGACTTGCCACATCCGGAGGGGCCGATGAAGGCCGTCACCTGCCGGTCGTAAAGTGGCAGGCTGATCGATTTGAGCGCCTGGTGGTCGCCATAATAGAAATTGAGATTGCGGATCGAGATGCGCTCGATCTTGGCAGGGGCTTCTGTGACGGGCGCAGGCGCGTACATTACGCTCGATGCTTCGTTCATTTCGGTACCTTCTCCGAGGAAATCCAGCGCGCCGCGATGCTCAAGCCCAGCACCGCCATGGTGATCAGCAGCGAGCCGACCCAGGCGAGCTCCTGCCACTCCTTGTAGGGACTGAGCGCGAACTGGAAGATGACGGCCGGGAGGCTCGCCATCGGCGCATTGAGATTGGTCGAATAGAACTGGTTGTTCAATGCGGTGAACAACAGCGGAGCGGTCTCGCCACTGACGCGCGCAACCGCAAGCAGAACCCCGGTGACGATACCGGCGCGCGCAGCCTTGTAGGCAACCTTGCGGATCACCAGCGACTGCGGCATGCCGAGTGCAGCGGCCGCCTCGCGCAGCGGGTCAGGCACCAGCATCAGCATGTTTTCCGTCGTCCGGATGACGATCGGGATGACGATGATCGCCAGCGCCACCGCACCTGCGAGACCGGAGAAGTGTCCCATCGGCGCAACCATGATCGCATAGACGAAAAGGCCGATCACGATCGAGGGCGCGCTGAGGAGAATGTCGTTGATGAACCGCACCACCGAGGCCAGCCGGCCATAGCGGCCGTACTCGGCGAGATAGGTCCCCGCCAGAATGCCGATGGGTGTGCCGATACCGACGCCGACAGTCGTCATGATCAGGCTGCCGATGATGGGATTGAGCAGGCCGCCATCACTCCCCGGCGGCGGTGTCATCTGCGTGAAGACGTTGAGCCCGAGCCCACTGAAACCCCTGAAGAACAATGTCCCCAGGATAATCCCCAGCACACTCAATCCGACACCCGTCGCCACCCAGCACAACGCCAGCGTGACGAAATTCCGGCGCCCTCGACGACGATAGCGGGCTACATCGATGTCCACGGGCTACGTCCCCTGTTTCGTTTGCAGCCGGCTCAACATGAAGCGGGCAATGGCGAGCACGACAAAGGATATCGCGAACAGCAGCAGACCGATCGCGATCAGCGAGGAGGTGTGAAGGTCGCCCACGGCTTCCGTGAACTCGTTGGCAATGGTCGCCGAGATCGTCGTCCCCGGCGCCAGCAACGATCCCGATATGCGATGCGCATTGCCGATCACGAACGTCACCGCCATTGTCTCGCCGAGCGCGCGGCCAAGACCGAGCATGCAGCCGCCGATCACACCGGTCCGCGTGTAGGGCAGCACGATATTGGCGACCACCTCCCGCGTCGTGCAGCCGAGGCCGTAGGCCGACTCCTTGAGCACCGGCGGCACCGTATTGAAGACGTCGTTGCAGACGGCCGTGATGAACGGCAGCACCATCATCGCCAGGATCAGACTCGACGTCAGGATGCCGATGCCATAGGGCGGACCGGCAAACAGCGTCGACAGCACCGGAATGTTCTCGGTCGCCGCAATGAGCGGCCCCTGCACATAGACCTGCATGAACGGCGCAAACACGAACAGGCCCCAGATCCCGTAGATGATGCTGGGGATTCCGGCCAGCAGCTCGATCGCAGTACCGATCGAGCGACGCAGCGACGGCGGGCACAGTTCGGTGAGGAAGACCGCAATGCCGATCCCGATCGGTACGGCGATGAGCATCGCGATCAGCGAGGTGACGATGGTACCGAAGATCGGCGCAAGCGCGCCGAACTCATCGGTCACCGGGTTCCAGTCCTCGGTCCAGATGAACGGCAGGCCGAACGCCTTGATAGCGGGCCACGCCCCCGCGATCAGCGAGACGAAAACGCCTGCGAGCATCACCAACACGAGGATCGCGGCACTGAAACACAGCTGCTTGAAAAGCCGGTCTCCGAAGGCGAGCCCGCCAAGTGCTGCCTGGTGCCCGTGATCCTCGGCGGCTCCGCCATCCGCCCGCCCCGCCATCGTCATGCGCTGGCACTCCATCCGGTTCGCAAGTGTGTTGCAGCGCGCTGGCGCACGGGCAACGCAGTCGGTGAAAACTTCGTGTGGCAACGCCGGTTGCCTGCCTGCAATCGATGGTAATTCAGCAAGGTTGGCGCCGGAACTGGAATGCCATGTCCCGGCGCCATGTGTCGCTGTCCTTTACCGCACGCCCACCGCGGCGGCGAAGCGCAGACCGTTAGTTCGACCAGATCGGTTTGCCGTCGGCGCCCTTGATCTCGGCAGCCCACGTCTTCTTGATCTCGGCGACGACATTATTCGGCATCGCCACGTAGTCGAGAGCATCGGCCATCTTGTCGCCCTTGTCGTAGGCCCAGGCGAAGAACTTCAGCGCCGTCGCGCTTGCCGCCGGATCCTTCGGCTGACCGTACATGAGGATCCAGGTCGCCGCCGTCATCGGCCACGACTGGTCGCCCGGCTGATTGGCCAGGATGACGCCATAGCCCGGCTGCGAACTCCAGTTGGCGTTGGCGGCTGCAGCCTGGAATGAAGCCGCCTCAGGCCCCACCACCTTGCCGGCCTTGTTGATCATCTTGGAATGGGTGAGCTTGTTCTGCTTGGCGTAGGCGTACTCGACATAGCCGATCGCGCCTCTTGTCTGCGCGACGTTGTTGGCGACGCCCTCGTTGCCCTTGGCGCCGATGCCAACCGGCCACTTTAGTGCCGTGTTGACACCCACCTTGGATTTCCAGGTGGCACTGACCTCGGCCAGGTAATAGGCGAAATTGTAGGTCGTGCCCGATCCGTCCGATCGATGCACAACGGCAATGGCCTGCTTCGGCAGCTTCACACCTGCATTGAGCTTGGCGATCGCAGCATCGTCCCAGCTCTTGATCTCGCCCATGAAGATGCTGGCGAGCGTCGGTCCGTCGAGCACGAGCCCACCCGGGCTGATGCCATCGACATTGATGACGGGCACGATGCCGCCCATCACCATCGGGAACTGGACAAGGCCGGCAGCCGTCAGCTCTTCGCCCTTGAGAGGCTTGTCGGAGGCGCCGAAGGTTACGGTCTTGGCCTTGATCTGCTTGATGCCGCCGCCGGAGCCGATCGACTGGTAGTTGAGACCGATGTCGGTCTCCTTCTTGTAGGCATCGGCCCACTTGGCATAGATCGGATAGGGGAACGTCGCCCCCGCACCTGAAATGTCAGCTGCCACAGCCGGCGTCATCCCCACGACCGCCATCACGCTGCAAGCTGCCAATACTTTGATATGCTTTCGCATTTCGACCTCTTAAGGTTTGGATGACCCGTCGGCCAAGTGCCGACCCACCGTCACCCGCGACGCCCTTAGAGCCGGTCTGTATGAAGCCTGTATGACAGTTTCATCCCGAGGCCGCAGCACGCGGGAAAAGTTTCCGAGCGCTGGCCAAACAAAACCCGCCATTCAGCAGACAGAAAATATCCACGCGACAGTCGCTGCAACCGCGCGCCACGTCGTCAGGAATATCCAATTGGGGATCATTGCGGGAGAGTGTTTGGTGCCCAGAAGAGGACTCGAACCTCCACGCCCTTTCGAGCGCTAGCACCTGAAGCTAGTGCGTCTACCAATTCCGCCATCTGGGCACTCTCATCCTGTCGCCGAGGAATTTTGCTGCCCTCGGCCGACGGCTCACTAGAGCCCACGGCCGGAAAAGCACCCCCCCTCCGGACAGGAGCCGCAAGACACTCCATCCGCGGCCCATTGTCAACAGCTTCGCGCATCGAAATACGAAAGTTGCAGCCGCCCTGCCCAACACTCCGACCGTGCCGGGCACCTCCTCCCACGCCCCGGCCAAACAGGCGATGACGCCGCCCGAACAATTGTCCTAACCTTTGCCCGAGCCAGCGGGCTGGCCGGGCCGCCCCGGCGGAACTAAGGAGCATGCTCATGATTTCGGGCTTGGACCACATCGCCCTCGCCGTCCCGGACCTGGAAAGCGCCAGGCGCGATCTCGAGGCCGTCCTCGGCCATGCAGCGATAGCCTCTCCGCCAGGCGTCCCGCCCACCTCCCGCATTCAATTGGGCAACGTGGCGATGGTCCTGACCTCGGATCCTCCCGACCGCCACGGAAGCGGCGCTGCAGCACCGCCTATCGGACTTGCCTTCGCCACCGCCGACATCGAGGCCACCTCCCGTCGCCTGACCCGCCGCGCCCTCCCTGTCACCCGCTCCGAAAAAACGCCGACGGCTGCCATCGCGCTGTCGGCCACCCACTTCGTCCCGATCGAGTTGACCGCAGTCCACACGCCGCCTCCTGATCCCGGCCACGGCCCGCCGCGCGATATCGCAGGCCTCGACCACGTCGTCATTCGCACTCCCGACCCGGAACGCGCGGTGGCCCTATACGGCGGCCGCCTCGGCCTGGACCTGCGGCTCGATCGCACCAATCCTGCCTTCGCCAGCCGCATGCTGTTTTTCGTCTGCGGCAATCTCGTTGTCGAGATCACCCACAACGTGAAGGACGGCGTCGGCAATGGCCCCGACCAGATCCGCGGCCTGGCTTGGCGCGCCAACGATATCGAAGCCGCACATCGGCGGATGGCAGATGCCGGAGTCGAGGTCTCCGAGCTAAGGGAAGGTCGCCGGCCGGCCACCCGTGTCTTTACGGTCAGGAACCGAACGTGCTCCATTCCCACGCTCATCATCGGCGGCGAAGGCCTCGTCCGCTCATGATCGACTTTCCTTCGAGAGTTCTTGACCGCAGGACCCGAGCCTGATGATCCGTATTGCCTTTGACATCGGCGGCACATTCACCGATTTCGTCCTGTTGGATGACGATCGCAAGCAGACCATCACGCTGAAGCGGCCGACAACGCCCGCCGATCCGAGCCGCGCCGTGATCGCAGGCCTGCAGGACGTCTTGCGCGAGGCCGGCCGCAACGGTCGCGATGTCGGCGCCATGCTGCATGCAACGACGGTGGCAACCAACGCCGTTCTCGAGCGCAAAGGCGCCCCCACGGGCCTCGTGACGACACAAGGCTTCCGCGACGTCCTGATCATCGGCCGCCAGAAGCGCTACGAGACCTACGACCTCTACATCGACAAACCCCGCCCGCTGGTGCAGCGGCGCCATATCGTCGAGGTCGTCGAACGCATGGCGCCCGACGGCTCTGTCGTTACCCCCCTCGACATGGCAAGCGTCGATGCGGCAATCGATGCACACAACGCTACCGGCCGCCGCACCGTCGCCGTCTCGCTGCTCCACGCCTACGCCAATCCCGCCCACGAGCAGCGCATCCGCGACCGCTTCCACGAGCGCGCGCCCCACATCGCCGTCTCGCTCTCCTCTGAGATCTCGCCCAAGTTCCGCGAGTACGAACGCACCAGCACCACCGTCACCAACGCCTACGTGATGCCGATGGTCGACGCCTATCTGGGCCACCTGGAAGCGGCCATGGCCGAGCTCGGCTGCCCCGGCCGGCTGCTCATCATGCAATCGAACGGCGGCCTGGCTTCGCCCGCAATTGCGCGTGATTTCCCCGTGCGCATCATCGAGTTCGGGCCCCGCCGCTGGCATTCTCATGTGCGCCCAAGTCGGACGCGCACTCGGCCACAGCCACCTCGTCACCTTCGACATGGGCGGCACCACCGCCAAGCTCGGCGCCATAGACAACGGCACGCCTGCGATCATGCCGACCTTCGAGGTCGACCTCGTCCGCAACCGGCGCGGCAGCGGCCTCCCCCTCAACGTACCCGCCATCGAGATGCTGGAGATCGGCGCAGGCGGCGGCAGCATTGCTCGCGTTGAGCGCGGCATGATCGCCGTCGGGCCCGAAAGCGCCGGCGCCGGACCCGGCCCCATGTGCTACGGCAAGGGTGGCGACAAACCGACCATCACGGATGCCAATGTTGTTCTCGGCTATATCTCACCGGACCGCTTCAATGCTGGCGCCATGACGCTCGACCACGCCGCCGCCGAGGCCGGCATCGAGGCAGCGGTCGCCCGTCCCCTTGCCATTTCTACGTTGGAAGCCGCCTGGGGCATCCACCTGATCGCCACCACCAACATGGAAAACGCCCTCCGCCTCGTGTCGGTCGAGCGCGGTCGCGACCCCCGCAACTACGCCATGGTCGCCTTTGGCGGCGCCGGCCCACTGCACGCAGCCCGCCTCGCCCGGCGCGTCGGCGTACCGACGGTCATCGTCCCCAATGGCGCTGGCGTCGGCTCGGCCATCGGCCTGCTGCAGGCAACGCCGCGCATCGACGTCACCACCACCCGCGTGCTGCGGCTGGACCACCAGGACGCCATCGCTGCACTCGCCGGGCTCTACGAGGCACTCGAGCGTCAGGCGCGCGCCGAACTCGGCCGGCTCGGCCAGTCATCGCCAACGACATGGTCCCGCTATGCCCAGATGCGCTATGCCGGCCAGGGCTTCGAGATCCACGTCGATCTGCCCTCCGATCCGATCGACGACGGCTTTGGCGCGAAGGTCGTCGCAGCCTTCCGCGAGGCTTACCTGCGCAAGAACAAGTTTGTTGACGACGAAGGCGTCGTCGAAGGCGTCGACTGGACGCTTGTCGCCACCCAACCGACCTCGGAGGCCGGAACCATCCGCATGACCGAGGCAGAGATTGGAGCCGCCCCCGCCCCGCGCCATCGCCAAGCCTGGTTTCCGGAAGCAGGCGGCCTCGTCGCCACCCGCATTCTCGACCGGGCCGCCCTCGCACAAGGCGCGCGTTTCCCCGGTCCGGCCATCGTCGAGGACCCCCACTGCACCATCGTCGTACCGCCCGGCGACACCGTCACCATGAGCACGGACGGCCACATCGTCATCGATATCGCCAAGGAGGCACGCGCATGAGCACCGAGCCGTCCGCCACATCGGCCGAGCAAGAAGCCCCGGTCGATCCCATCACGCTCACAGTCATCTGGTCGACGGTGTTGTCGATCGCCGAGGAGCTTGGCGTCACCCTGCGCAACACCGCGTTTTCCGAAGGCGTGCGCGAGGGCGATGATTTCGCCACCGCCCTTTTCGACAAGAACGCAGTCATGATCGCACAGGGAAACTTCAGCCCCGGCCACCTGGGCTCCATGCCTTTCATGGCCAAGCACGCCATCCGCTATTTTCCGCCCGAGACGCTGCGCCCCGGCGATTCGATCCTGCTCAACGACAGCTTCCTTGGCGCAGGCCATTTCCCCGACACCTACCAGATCATGCCGGTGTTCCTCTCAGGCAGCCTCGTCGGCTTCGTCTGCTGTTCCGCCCACCAGGTCGATATGGGCGGCGCCGCCCCCGGCTCGCAAAAGGTGCACGGCGTCACCGAGGCCTACCAGGAAGGCCTGCGCATCCTACCGGTCCGCTTCGTCCGCGAAGGCACCATCGACGACGACATCATGCGCATCATCCTCGGCAACGTGCGCGTGCCCGACAAGGTCCGCGGCGATCTTCTGGCCCAGCACACCGCCAACCTCACGGCCGCCGGCAGGCTGGCCCGCATGTTCGAGGACTACGGCACGTCGACCGTCGATAGCGCCTACGCCACTATCCTCGCCCGCTCCGAAGCGACCATGCGCGAGATGTTGTCGGCCGTCCCCGCCGGCACCTACAGCTTCGAGGACTACATGGACGACTACGGCCCCGGCACCGAGCCGATCAGGATGGCCGTCGACATTACCTTCGATGGCAAGGGCGAGGTCGAGTTCGATTTCTCCCGGTCATCCGACGCCGTCCCCGCCGCCATCAACTCCTACATCAACTACACCCGCGCCTACGCGGTCTTCGCCATCAAGACCTTCTGCAACGCGCTCGATCCGCAAACTGAAGGCAGCATGCGGCCAATCAAGCTGAAGATCCGCGAGGGCTGTTTCTTCAATCCGAAATTCCCAGCGCCCTCCGGCGGCCGCCCCATCCTGCAGATCCGCATCTTCGATACCATCAACGGAGCGCTGGCGAAGGCCTTGCCGCATCGCGCCATGGGCGCATTCTCGCACTGGTCGAACCCCAACATCGGCGGCATCGACGACCGCTCGGGCCGTCCATTCGTGATGTACGATGTCTCCCTGGCGGGCTACGGCGGCCAGTTCGGCAAAGACGGTCTTGAAGGCATGAGCCCGGTGATGAACTGCTCGAACATCCCCGTCGAGGTGCACGAGACCCACAACCCCGTGCGCATCCATACCTTCGCCTTCATCCCCGACACGGGCGGTGCCGGCCAGTGGCGCGGCGGCTGCGGCATACGCAAGGATATCGAGCTGCTGAATTCGACAGCCACCCTCTCGCACCTCGGCGATCGCCACGTCTTCGCACCCTATGGGGTGTTCGGCGGAAAGCCCGGCGCCCGCGCCGAAAGCCTGCTCAACCCGCCTGATGTCACCGGCAGCGAAGGCGGCAACGCGGAGCAATTGCATTCCAAGGAAACGCGACCCATCAAGCGCGGCGACATCTTGAGCTTCCGCCTTTCGGGCGCCGGTGGCTATGGCAGCCCCGAAGCTCGCGATCCCCGCGCCATCGCCGAGGACGTCGCGGACGGCTATGTCAGCCAGGATCGCGCCTTTGCCGACTACGGCTGGACGGGCCACCCCGACCGGGCTGCCGACGACTGAGCAGCCGCCCCATCACCACACGACACCCGGCACCCGCCCATCACCGAAGGCGATCAAGGCGCGAGCGTGACTAGTCGCGACAGCCGCATCTGCGCAGGACCGGCGACCCGTGAACGAGATCAAGAGGAGGTGGTGCCCAGGGGCGGATTTGAACCACCGACACTGCGATTTTCAGTCGCATGCTCTACCAACTGAGCTACCTGGGCGTGCACTGATTGGCCTCGCGAAAAGCCAAAGCGCCGGCTCTTATAGAAGTCCCCGCCCCCTATGTCCAGCATCATAACCGTCGCCGGCCTGGATTGCCGGCAGGCCTCCGCGCCAGAGCCGCTTCGAAGTCCCGACGACGACCACTGTCAACACGGCTGCCCCATATCTTCTCGCGTCGTTTCAAAGACATTTGCCAGAGCCAGGAGCCGCAAACCAACACCGGGCGAACCACCATCCGGCAGGCCGGCGTTTGCCCGATGGTTCCGCGATGACAAGATGTTGCCTCGCCCGACCCACCAAGCTAAAACGCAATCCGAGGCAGCAACGGCTGGCACGGCAGCGCGATCGGCCGGGCAGGCCCCTTGCCACAGGCCGGTCACCCTGTCGGGCAAAGAGCCGAGGCAGTGCGCCGCCCGGCTCATTGCGTAGTGATCGCACATTTTGCCGGCTTAGCTCAGCGGTAGAGCAGCGGTTTTGTAAACCGAAGGTCGGGGGTTCAATCCCCTCAGCCGGCACCACAAAATCAACCACATGGCCCGCTGGCACGGTTGCCGGCGGTATCGCCTGTGGCAGGCGGTTCTCAAATCATCCCCGAGCACCACGAACGGCGGTCGCGATCCGTCGCCCCGATCAGCCGTGACGGATCGGCGGCCGAGGCGGCACCGATGATCTCTTCCCCGCGAAGCCCAAGAGGATACGCTGGCGCACGTACCATCCTCGAGTGCGTTGACGAGCGGCTCCAGCGGGCCTGCGCGATCGGCTTGTGGGCCCATTTCCCGTCGGCGAACCAAGACCTCGAGTAGCCATGCCGACTTAGGAAGGCCGAGCCGACTATCAGCGATCTCAGCGTGGCAACCCGGCCGCGGTGGCGTCGACGGTAGGTCCATCGACGATCGCCAGCTTCGGGGCCAGACTTCTGACCTTCGCTCTTCGGGAGCCATTTGAGGTTGGCGTCACTGGATGGTGGGCCGACGGCATCAAGCCATGCCCATCACCCGGACTTTGCACGTATGGGCATGAATCCGGCAGCTCCGGAGCAACTCACGCAAGCTTGCGTGTAGTCCGTGCCGTCCCGGACCGATTGACCCTGATCAACTCTTGACCCGGCGCAGAGAAGCTAACTGCCACTCGGAGGATGCCCGACCCGAAGCCCCGTGTTCTGCGGCTGCCTGCAGCGTCGGCAACGCCAGTGGCGGTTGAGCCGGAGGCCTGACAAGCCCTGGTGAGACCAGCAAACGAATTGGATCAGCCTTCATGACGAAAGGCCCGGCAACGAGCGGCGGTTCGATCGGCGCGGTGCGAAGCGGCGGCGCCCTCGGCTTCTTGAAGCTGGCTCTGCTCTACTGGTCGACAACGGAGGGCAAGCGCGGCGGACGTCTCGCCGTGGCCTGCTTGATGCTAATCGGCATAAATCTCCTGATCAACCTTGGGCTCAACTGGTGGAATCGCTGGTTCTTCGACATGCTCGAAAATCGCGAGGGCGATGGCTTGCCGCTGGCGGTCTTGGCACTCATGGTACTGGTCGGCGTGGGGGCCGGGGCAGCGGTATCCATGGTGTATGCGACGATGACACTCCAGTTGGAGTGGCGCAGCTGGATAACCGACCGACTGATTGCAGCATGGTCCCGCAAGGCCACAGGCGGCGAGTTCCAGTTGAAAAGCGAGCACTCGGGAAGCCCGGAGTATCGCCTCGCTCAGGACGTGCGCTTGGCCACGGAACCACTCGTAGAATTGAGCATTGGGTTCATCAATTCGGCGCTTCTTGGAGCAGTCTTCGTCAGCGTGTTGATTTCGGTTGGCGGGCCAATTGTCATTTCGTTTCGTGGCCTGTCGATCTCCATCCCGGCTTACCTGGCATTGGCAGCGTGCATCTATGCGGCGGCTCTCTCCCTCTCCCTGAGGGCCATAGGTGGTCCCCTCGTCGCAAGAATTGCTGCAAAGAACGAGGCGGAATCTCAGTTCCTGTTCGAATTGACCAGCACAGCCGAAGACGTGCCGAACGCTGAACACCGCGATCGAGAAACCAGACCTTTCGAGACGGCAGTCGGTGCCTTCGACCGACTGGCAACAAGCTGGCGTGGAGCGATCCGTCAATATTGCCGTGTGACGTGGCTAACGAACGGGCATACCTTCTTTGCGCCCATTCTGCCGCTCTTGCTCGTTGCCCCGAAATTCATTTCCGGCGAACTGTCTCTCGGCGCTGTCATGCAGATAACCTCCGCATTCGCCATTGTGCTTGGCGCACTCAATTGGCTTTCTGACAATTATCTGCGGTACGCGGAATGGAAGGCGTCGGCCGAACGCGTTGACGAGTTGCACACTGCGCTAAGCATTGAGGGCGCCTGACAGGCCGATCGAAGGTGGAGCCCAACCATCTCGAAAATATAGGCTCGAGTTCCTTCATGTCTCCTTGGCAGCTGGACCGAGGGTTTGATGCCCATCAATGATTGTGTCCAAGGTCGGTTCACATTTGCAGCGCGTGAAGGTTTCCCTTCGCGATGGATGCGATCGAAGAGCCAGACGGACACGTGAGCAACGGGGCCGCATTTCTCGACAAGACAGTGGACGGGCGAGCTGAAGTCGAGGCAACAGGGGCCTGGACCGTAGAGCACGCTGCCGATCTGGAAACGAGGGTTTCGGGCTTTTTCGCCGTGCTCTCACCAGGCTCGAGGGTTCAGATTCGCATGAGCGGTGTCACCGCATTCGATACCTATGGCGCCTGCATTCTGGCTCGAATCGGCGAGAAAGCACGCGCCAAGGGCGCGGAGCTGGAAGTGCACGGCCTGCCTGAAAGGTTCGCCGAGCTGGCAGCGAAGGTCGAAGCGATAGGAAGTCCCCGTCTTCCGGACTTGGTCGAGGGACGAATAGCCCGGGCGCTGCAACGAAGCATTCATGGTGCCGCAACCGCTATCGAAGATGCCGTCGGCTTTCTGACGATCTTCGGCTCGGTCTGCCAGGCAATCGTCAAGGTGCTGCGACGTCCAGCCTCGTTTCGACTGACTGCGACGGTTCATCAGCTGGACCGGGTCGGATGGCAAGCGGTGCCCATCATCCTACTGATCACATTGTTGATCGGCGCCATCATCGCCCAGCAAGGCTTCTTTCATTTTCGGAAGTTCGGGGCCGACCAGTACGTCGTCGACATGGTCGGCATCCTGGTGTTGCGAGAAATCGGAGTTCTTCTGGTCGCGATCATGGTGGCAGGCCGATCAGGCAGCTCCTATACGGCAGAGCTCGGCTCCATGAAGATGCGAGAGGAAATCGACGCTCTCCAGACCATGGGCCTCGATCCGGTCTCGGTGCTTATCCTGCCCCGCATCCTCGCTCTGATCATCGCACTTCCGGCACTGACCTTCCTCGGCATGATGGCAGCCCTGTATGGAGGCGGCCTTGTTGCCTGGGCCTATGGCGACATGCACCCTGACATCTTCGTTGCCCGATTGCGGGAAGCGATATCGATCACG
Source organism: uncultured Alphaproteobacteria bacterium (assembly GCA_963761475.1). Taxonomy (GTDB): domain Bacteria; phylum Pseudomonadota; class Alphaproteobacteria; order Rhizobiales; family Hyphomicrobiaceae. Next base: position 26,627 of record CAVXGT010000026.1, on the reverse strand, counting down.
CACTTCAAGGTCGGCATGATCAAGGCGCCCTTCATGGCTCTCGTCATTGGCCTCGTCGCTTGCGCCGAAGGGTTGAAGGTCCGCGGAAGCGCTGAATCTCTGGGCCTCAAAACCACGACTTCGGTAGTGAAATCCATCTTTCTCGTAATCATACTCGATGGGCTGTTCGCCATGTATTTTGCCACGATCGGGATGTAGCCCAATGCAATCGCCGCCCCCTGCACCGGTCATTAGTACACGCGAACTCGTCGTCGGCTTCGGCGGTAGGCTTGTCCTCGACCATTTGTCGATGGACGTCGCGCGTGGTGAGATCCTGGGCCTGGTCGGCGGATCGGGCAGCGGCAAGACAGTGCTCATGAGAACCATCGTCGGACTGCTGCCCAAGATGTCCGGCTCAATCACGGTGCTCGACACAGACCTTGCCACTGTCAGCGAAGAAAGGCGCACCGAAATCGAGCGGCGATGGGGCGTTCTCTTCCAGCAAGGGGCGATGTTCTCGTCGCTCACGGTGCGCCAGAATGTGCAATTCCCGATGCGCGAGTACCTGGATCTGCCGCAACACCTGATGGACGAGATCGCGCTGAAAAAACTTGGCATGGTTGGCCTCGACGCTCGTGACGCCGAAAAGCTTCCCTCGGAGCTGTCAGGGGGGATGACGAAGCGCGCAGCGCTCGCCCGCGCACTGGCGCTTGATCCGGAGATCCTGTTCCTCGACGAGCCGACTTCGGGTCTGGATCCCATCTCGGCCGGCGATTTCGATGCACTGATCAAGACGCTGCAGAAAACGCTTGGCTTCACCGTATTTATGGTCACGCACGACCTGGCCAGCCTGCACACCATATGTGACCGCATTGCTGTCCTCGCCAACGGGGCGATCGTTGCGAGCGGCGACATCGAGGCGATGCTGGCTTCCGATCATCCGTGGGTAATGGCCTATTTCCGGGGGCGCAGAGGGCAATATTTCCGTCGTCAGCCGGTTCCGGCAGAATCGTGAGGTCGATCGTGGAAGTCCGCGCGCGTTATACGTTGATCGGGCTATTCGCCGTTGCCGTCATGCTGGCGGGATTCGGGTTCGTCTATTGGCTCGAGGCCGGCGGGGGCCTGGCACCCCGCGTTGCGTACCGTATCAGGTTCGACAGCCCGGTCGCCGGATTGCTCAAGGGGTCGGCGGTGTTGTTCAATGGCGTCCGCGTTGGAGAGGTGTCTGCCCTGGCGCTCGACCCGAAAAGCCCGAGCGACGTCGTCGTCGAGATCAATATCGAAAAATCAGCTCCTGTCAGACCTGACACGATCGTCGGGATCGATTTCCAGGGCCTTGCCGGCGCACCCGCCGTCGCCCTGTCCGGCGGGAGCGCATCATTGCCCCTGATGTCGGAGAGTGCGCTGTCTGCCCGCGTTCTAAGCGCTCAATCGCATGCGGGCGAGAGCCTGGCCCAGGCAGGACGCGAGGTGCTACGGCGTATCGATACGGTGGTGAGCGAGAACCAGATCCCCCTCAGGAATGCGATTTCCAGCATCGATAAGTTTTCCGCAGCACTGGCAAGAAATTCCGACAAGGTCGATGGCATCCTTGCGGGGCTGGAGCGGCTGACCGGCGGCGCCGAGAAGCCGGTGGTGCGCACCTACGATCTTGTCGCGGTCCGCGATTTCCCTCCGCTGAAGACGATACCGAAAGCCCAGCTTCTCGTGCCGGAACCAACGGCGCTGGCAAACTTCGAGAGTGAGAAGATCCTCCTCACGGGCGGCGAAGCGGAAAGTATCGAGAACGCGCGGTGGCCCGACATGCTGCCCCGCCTCACCCGGTCACGCATTGTCCAGAGCTTCGAAAACGCCGGGTATTTGAACGTGCTGAGCGGTCCCGCCGAAGGCAAGCGGGTCGACTACCAGCTCATCACGGACATCAGGCGTTTCCAGATCGAAGGAGGTACACAGCGTCGGGCCAGGATCGAGATGGCAGCCAGAATTCTCGACAAGGATGGCAACATCACGAGTGCGAGCACGTTCTCGGCCGACGTCGCCATTACAAAAATGGACACCCTGGCCGCAGTTGAAGCCTTGAATGGCGCGTTCAACAAGGTCGCCACAGAGCTCGTGGTCTGGGTCTGCAGCATCCTCTGAAAAGCCGGATCATCTGGTCAATTGTCCCAGAACAAGGAATGTACCGCTTTCGCAGATGATAGTTGCGTGCATCTTGACGCGAGGACGTGGAGGTCGACATGAGCTCGGAGCGCAGGTCGCACTTGAAGGAAGTAGCCGTTGCAGCTGCGATTGCTGTGCAGACGTTCGGGCCGGGATTAATGGCCTTTGCAGATGCCGCGACACCCGTATCGTCGCTCATCGGAAATTGGAGTGGCAACGGTCGCATAACCTATACCGACGGGTCATCCGAAGGGATCCACTGCAACGCCTACTATACGGGCGGTGCCAGCGAGCTGAAGATGGCAATTCAGTGCCAGAGTGAAAAGAACCCCATTCACATCAGGAGCCAGCTACGGATCCAGGGGAGCCGCGCTTCTGGGAGCTGGGAGGAACGCACCTTCAATGCGTCGGGTAGCGCCTCTGGCAGCGTCGGCAGTAGCAGCATGTCACTCAACGTCTCAGGAGGCGGCTTCACCGGATCGATGACAGTATCCTTTGGCAAGTCGTCGCATAGTGTGAGCATCTCGACCCAGGGCATCGCAATGAGCCGCGCGACGATGAATTTTTCCAGGCGCTAGAGCAGCGGACTTTGGGGCGCCGCCCCCATGAGGTGGCTCATGCAGTCGTACTGGTCGCTAACAGCAGTCGAGGTCGTCGCAGCATTGGCCTCTCGAGCCAGCGGCCTGACGCAGGGCGAAGCCGATGAGAGGCTCGCAAGATTTGGTGAGAACCGCGTGCAGGCGACGCAGGCGGAAAGTCAGTTGCGCTTGCTGCTGCGGCAATACGAAAGTCCTCTCGTCATCATCCTGCTCTTCGGCGCCGGCATCTCTTTCCTACTGAAGGAGTGGGCCGACGCAGTCATCATCCTCTTGATCGTGATCGGCAGTACGGCACTCGGTTTCAGCCAGGAATATCGCGCGTCGCAGGCCGTGAAACAGCTTCGAGCGAGGCTGGCACTGAAGGCGCGCGTACGACGCAATGGCGATGTCATCACATCCGACGCTTTCGAACTCGTGCCGGGAGATGTCGTCGTCTTGTCTGCCGGCAACCTTGTGCCGGCAGATGGCATCGTCATGGAAGCCAGGGACTTCCTGGTGACGGAGGCTTCGCTGACGGGTGAATCGTTCCCCGTCGAAAAGACACCGGGCGTGGCAGCCGCCGATGCGCCCCTGGCAATGCGACGCAACGCCATCTTTCTGGGGACTTCGGTCCGCAGCGGCACCGCAAGCATGATGGTTGTACACACGGGTGAGAAGACCGAGTTCGCGGCTATCGCCAAGAATATCTCGTCGGGCGCGGCCGTGACGGACTTCGAGCGCGGCATCAGGAATTTCGGCTATCTGCTCACGCGGATCATGACGGTGATCGTTCTGTTCGTGTTCACCGTGAACCTCATGCTCCATCGCCCGCTCATCGATTCCCTGTTGTTCGCGGTCGCACTGGCCGTTGGCCTCACGCCGGAACTGTTGCCCGCCATCGTCAGTGTCACTCTGTCGAGAGGTGCGCAGAGAATGGCCCGTCGCGGCGTGCTCGTACGCCGCCTGACAGCGATTGAGAACCTCGGCGGAATAGATATCCTCTGTACCGACAAGACCGGAACATTGACGAGGGGTGTCGTCGAGCTTGATGGTGCCGTCGATCCATCCGGCTCTCCATCGCCCGCCCTCATGCGGCTGGCAGCAATCAATGCGCGACTGGAGACCGGAATTGAGAACCCTCTGGACGCCGCCATTGTCGAGCATGCGGACCGCCAGGGATTGCTCATTGGCGATATCACGAAAATCGACGAGATACCCTACGATTTCATCCGCAAGCGTCTGACAATCGTAGTCACCGACGTTCATGACAAGGCAAACCACCTCGTCGTTACAAAGGGGGCCTGCGATGCCGTACTTGCATGTTGTGACCGGATTTCAGATTCCGGCGTAGTGCGCGCACTGAATGCCAGCGACCGTCTGGGACTGGACGCCTTCGTCCGCGACAAGGGCAATAACGGCTTCCGTGTTCTGGGCCTTGCTACCCGGCACATCGATGCCAAGTCGCATTACGACCGCTCGGACGAGACAAGTATGGTTTTCGAGGGATTCCTGCTGTTTCTGGATCCCCTACGTGAGGGCATAAAAAACACCATCGAAGATTTGAGGCGGCTCGGCATCACAACCAAGATCATCAGCGGCGACAACCGCCATGTGGCCGCGCACGTGGGTGACGCCATCGGTCTAGACACGTCGCGCCTGCTGACCGGGCAGACACTCAATGAAACACGTGACGAGGCGCTCTGGCACCTGGCCGAGGTGACCGACGTCTTCGCCGAAATCGATCCGCAGCAAAAAGAACGTATCGTGCGTGCACTTCAGCATCGGGGACACTCCGTCGCCTATATGGGGGATGGCATCAATGATGCGCCCGCACTGCATGCAGCCGACGTCGGTGTTTCAGTCGACCAGGCCGTCGACGTTGCCCGGGAGACGGCAGACATCGTGCTCCTCGAGAGAAACCTCGACGTCCTCAAGGATGGCGTTATCGACGGCCGACAGACGTTTGCCAACACGCTCAAGTACGTGGCAATCACCACCAGCGCGAACTTCGGCAACATGATCAGCATGGCAATCGCCACTTTGTTCGTGCCGTTCCTGCCCCTTCTCGCCAAGCAGATCCTGCTCAACAATTTCCTGTCGGATTTTCCTGCCGTGGCGATCTCGACGGATAATGTGGATCCCGCCATGACCGAGACGGCGCAACGCTGGAATGTCACCGCCATCCAGTCGTTCATGATTGTCTTCGGTCTCATCAGCACAGTGTTCGATCTTTTGACGTTTTTCGTTTTGCTGCACGTGTTTCAGGCACACGAGCCGCTGTTTCAGAGCATGTGGTTTGTCGTTTCGCTCTTGACCGAGCTGGCGGTGGTCCTCGTCCTGCGCACACGCATGCCGTGTTGGAAGAGCCGCCCCAGCACATTGTTGTGGTCATCGACGGCAGCCGTGGCGGTCTTGGCAATTGCCATTCCCTACCTCGGCGATCTTTCTGCTGCGTTTGGCTTTATACCTTTACCGATTGGCTTGCTGGGAACCGGACTAGCCATCGTCGCTGCCTATGTCTGCGCAACAGAGCTGGCCAAGCACAAATTCTACGCGCCCCACAAAACCCCCGACAATGCTCCCACCCGAGATTGAAGAAGAAGCATCAACCAGGCTGATCTCCCTCGCCATCGATCGACCGTGTGACAACGCATGCAACGGACGCCCGAATGAGCCTTTTATGCAGCAGTATTGCGCTACCCTTGTTCGTCATTTCAATTCGAAGGCCAGCGATCCGGTCCCCTCAGCCGGCAAACGACGCGCGACGCGGGTCATGGCGTCAGACCGACACCGCTCGCACAGCGTAATAGGCAGGCCCAAGAAAGAGCGCCGCCCAGATCAAAGCCGAGACGGAACTCGCGACGGCGAACCTGTGGAACGGCATGCCTGAAGCGCCCGCCAGCATGGGCACGACCGGCCTGAATGGCCCGGTGAGTTTCGAGATCACCACGGCCAGCACACCCCACTTTCCCATGAAGCCATAGGCCCGATCGATCAACGCGGGGTGCTGGCTGAGGGGCCAGATCGAGCCAAGGCAATGGCGATAGCGATTGCCGATCCCGAACGAGATGGCGTCGCCTGCAAGCGCGCCGCAGGCCGCGGCGAGAACAAGTGGCAGCAAGGGACCCGCGGCCGCCCCCTCAATCGCGCCGATCCCGACGAGAATGAGAGTCGACGGAACGAACATCGATGAGAAGATCACGGATTCGACCAGCGCAACCGCAAACAGTATGACCTCGATCAGTGTCTCGTTTTCGCGCACGAATTGGAGGATGCGGTCCGCAAATCCAATCGCCTCCGAAGCCCCAGACATGTTGTGATCCCCTCGTCCCAACCCCGTCACCAAACATGCGCCGGCTGAGGCCAGTCACTTTGGCGCGTGAGCGCAAGAATGACTGGCCGGCCGGTCGCATCCCCCAGGTCATCCTTTGGCGCCCGCTTCAGCCGGAGCGGCCTCGAGCGTGGACCGCAACAGGAGGTAGCCGCATGTACCTGAGACCAGCGAGCCGACGAGGACGCCGATCCGTACGGCGGCAGCCTGGTCCCCACCGGGAAAAGCAAGGCCACCGATGAACAGGCTCATGGTGAAGCCGATCCCCGCCAGCAACGAGACGCCATGCACATGCCGCCACGTCACCCCAGCCGGCAGCTCCGCCAGACCCAAACGCGTCCCCGCCCAGACGAACCCGAGGATTCCCACCTGCTTGCCGATGAACAAGCCGAGCGCAATGCCAAGCGGTATCGGTGCGACCAGGTCCTGCACAGACAAGTTCAGCAGCGGCACACCCGCGTTGGCAAAAGCGAAAGCCGGCAGGATCGCGAATTGCACCCAAGGTGCGAGCGAATGCTCCGTCTCCTTCAGCGGCGTTACGGCGACCCCATTCCGCTCGCCATAGAGCGGCACGAACAGCGCCACGATCACACCGGCAAGCGTGGCATGGACGCCGGACTTCAGCACCGCGAACCACACCACCGACCCGATCAGCACATACGGTGCAAGCCGAGCCACGCCACGCGCATTGAGTATAGCGAGCCACGCGATGCCGGTCGCTGCAACGGCGAGCGCCGTGACGGACAGCGAGGATGTATAGAACAGTGCGATGATAACGATCGCCCCGAGGTCGTCGATGATCGCGAGGGCCAGGAGGAAAACCTTGAGCGCGACCGGAACCCGCGGTCCCAGCAACGCCAGGATGCCGATGGCAAACGCGATGTCCGTCGCAGCAGGAATAGCCCAGCCGCGCAGTGCAGTCGCATCACCATTATTGATTGCGACATAGATCAGCGCCGGAGCGATCATGCCGCCAAGGGCCGCGATGGCTGGCAGCGAGGCCCGACGTAGGCTCGACAACTCGCCTTCAACCAGTTCCCGCTTGATCTCCAGCCCGACCAGAAAGAAGAAGATCGCCATGAGGCCGTCGTTGATCCACAAGAGCAGCGGCTTCTCAAGACCAAAGTCGCCAACCTTGACCGTCAGCGTCAGGCGCAGAAGTGCGTCGTAATAGTGCGACAAGCCAGAATTGCTCACCACAAGTGCCAGCACCGCCAGCGCCGCCAGAATTATTCCTCCAGTGGCTTCGTTCTTGAATATGAACGTCCACCCACGAATGCCGATCGGACGTCGTTGCGTTTTCACAGTCAATGCTCTGGTCCCTTCTCACGTGCAGTGCTTGATATGGAATTCGGGCGTACCGGTCGTTGCTTGTGACGGCGTTTTAGCCGTCTGAGGGTCCAGCGGATCCCTGCCATCCAGCGCACGAGTCTGGAAGGTTGCGCGCAATCCCAGTGACCGCGTCTCGTTCGCCGTTTGCTCAATTGCCTCGCGCGATTGCAGGTATTCCACCACAAAGATGGGCTTACCCTCCCGCTTCAAGAAGTTGAGCTGACGCAAGCTCCAGGCGATGAGTGCATCGTCATTGCGAACACCTGTCCCCTTCACGCCATGCAAGAGGTCTTCTTTCGCGATCGCATCGATGGCCGCCCGGTAATCTGGAGCATCCAGCAGTGCCTCCGCATTCTGCGCGATGATGAGGAAAGCCGGCTTCATCTTGCGTGCGTGAGCAGCGAGCTCCGTCACGAACCCGGTCATCGCTTCCTTGCCGTCCGGATACCGTTCACGCAGGTCCCAATAGGCATCGATACGATCGAGATAAACACCATCGAAACCAGCCGCGATAATCCGTGCGAGGTAGGACTCCGTTTGCCTGAAGATCAGGTCTTTCCAACCATCCATCCAATAGCGAACAAGATGATTCCCCGGCCAGCGGCAGTTCTCGGTATAGAGCCAGGGTGGTGGCGACGTCTTCCATTCCGGCCGCCAGTAGTACCTGTACTCCTCGGCCTCACCGACCGAGAGATAGGCAACCACCAGCCGCCGGCTGCCATCCGGTCGCCGTTTGAGACGAGCCACCTCGTCCCGCGTGAAGGCCTCGTCATGGCGTCCCGTCCGTGAGTAGTCGATCACGAGGAGGTCCGCCGCCGAAGCTCCAAGGCGTGCAGGATCGATCTTCTGCAACTGGTAATCCCAGGTCTTCGCGCCCGCGAGCGGCCGCGACACCTCCCGCCCTTGCCATTGCCAGAGCGCAACAATTGCCAGCACGAAGGCTCCGGCAGGTATGACAAACCCCATGCGCCCGGTCATGAGCGCGGCTCCATCAGGACTTGCGCCTCCGGCTTCTGATCGCCTGCCGCCTTGCGTGTGCTCAGTAGGGAAAAGACAATGCCCCCGGCGAGCAGAACCACCGTCACCCCGAGGCTCACTTCGGGCGGGATCTTGCCGATCAACTGCTGCACGAACACCTTGCCGCCGACATACACCAGCACGAGCGCCAGCGCGTACTTCAGGTAGTGGAACCGGTGCACCATGGCCGCCAGAACGAAATAGAGCGACCGCAAGCCCAGGATGGCGAAGATGTTCGAGGTGTAGACAATGAATGGATCCTGCGTGATCGCGAAAATCGCAGGCACCGAGTCCACGGCGAAGATGAGGTCGGCAATCTCGATCAAGACGAGTGCAACGAAGAGTGGCGTGACCCAGGTCACCATCTTCCCGCTCTTCGGGTCAGCCCGTTTCACGATGAAGTTCTGGCCCTCGATCCCCGGCGTGATCCGCAGATGACGCCGCATCCATTTCAACACGATGTTGTTTTCGATGTCGGGCTTCTGGTCGGCCATCATGAACATCTTGATGCCAGTCAAGATGAGGAAAGCCGAGAAGACGTAGAGGATCCACGCGAACTGATGGATGAGCGCAGCGCCAGCGCCGATCATGAGGGCACGCATCACGATGACACCGATGATGCCGTAGAACAGCACGCGGTGCTGGTAGCGCGGCGGGATCGCGAGATATGTGAAGATCATCGACATGACGAACACGTTGTCGAAGGCCAATGTGACCTCGATGACCCAGCCTGTGAGATAGAGCTCCCACGCGGTCCATGCCCGTTTCGAAGCCGACGGCGCCCCCGCGATCTGCTCATCGAGTGAGTTCGCAAATCCGCTGTAATAGAGCCACCAGATGACGATCGAGAAGGCGAATCCGAGCGCCATGCAGATGCCGGCGAGCATCGCACTCTCCCGGATATCGGGTTCATGCGCCGCGCCATGGAACACACCGAGGTCCAACGCCAGAAGCCCGAGCACGAGCAGCACGAAGGCGAGCCAGATCCAAAGCGGAAGTCCCAACCAGGAGGCAAGCATCAAACCAGCAATAGTTTCCATCGTCCCCAATCCTGTGATTCGAGAATCCGCAAAATTTCAGATTGCGCCGTGAAACCCGGCTCAGTTCGCCGCTAGAACATGGGCAAAGCTTTCGCGACCCGCTGTGCGAAAGAACGCCGCCAGTTTCTCGTAGTCGTCTTGCCGCGCGCTGGTCTTTCGCCACACCATGCCAACCGTACGGTAAATGGCGCGCCCCTCGATCGACAGAGTCTTGAGGCCGGGATCGCTGGTCGATTTCCCGCCTGGCATAAAGACCCGGTAGGAACGTGATCCCCATGCCCATCACCACCATCTCTCTCAGCGTATCGAGACTGGTGCCTTCGAAATCGTAGCGCAGCCGAGCGCCGAATTCAGTGCAGAGCGAAAGTACGGCCTCATGCAGTTGATGTCCGGGCCCCAGCGCCAGCATGTCCTCGCCCTCGAGGTCCTCCTTGCGCACCGATCCGGCGCCCGCCAGGCGATGGTCGCTGGCAACCGTCAACAACAAGGGTTCGCGGAACAGCGCTGCACTGCCGAACTCACTCCCCGTCACCGGCAGCAGCGTAATGATGAGATCGAGCCGCCCATCCTCCAAGGCCCTCGGCAAATCGACAGGCAGGCTTTCACGAATGTAGAGCTTGAGATTGGGGTAAGCCTTGTGCAACGCGGGCAGCACGTGCGGCAGCAGGTAGGGCCCAATCGTCGGCGGCAACCCCAGACGCAACAACCCAGCCAGCTCGCGCCCCCCGCTGGAGGCGAGCATACGGATTTCGTTCGCATCACTGAGCATCCGCCGTGCGACATCCACCACCTGGTTGCCGAGCGGCGTCATCATCACCTTCGACCGGCTGCGTTCGACCAGTTGCACGCCAAGGCGGTCTTCGAGCACCTTCAATTGCTCGCTCAAGGTCGGCTGAGTCGTGTTGCAGCGCTCCGCCGCCCGCTTGAAATGCAGCGTGTCGGCAATAGCCACCAGGTATTCAAGCTGTCGCAGATGTGGCACGTCGCCCCCGTCCTCATGGTTTCAGCCCTTCTATCGATAACGACGATATAGGCACGCCCGACCAAACAACCATGGTGATCGTCAAAACCGATCAAAATGGCCATCTGCAGCGATTGGCGCCATTAACCGAATGATCCCATCTCATGGTCAAGGCAGGAGGCCGGCAGTCGGCTCCGCCTGGACAATGGAGGCCAATGCCATGACTGGGATGATCAAGCTCGACCGCGCCGACCTCGTGGTCCGCACCCGACTGGAGCTGAGCAACGACCAGCCCAGGTATGCCATCTCCAGCTCGGTCAACGGCCACGCCCAACCCCAGGTCATTATCCGCCGCGAGCTGCAACCGAATTGCGCCCCCCGCCCACTTTGAACGCACGCCAACGTTGAAATAGGAGAGTTCAATGTTCGACCTGTCTCGCTTCACAGACCTGATCGGCAACTTCGTGGCCGAGCGCAATCCGGCAGAGGTCCTCGAGCAGACGCCACTTGCGGAGGTTCTCGAGCGCGCCGGTCTCGATGCCAGCCTCGCGGAAGGTTGGGTGCCATCGAACCTGCTCGACAACCTCCAAGGCTCCGGCCTGACCGATCAGCTTCCCCAGGGCATAGCCGAGGCGCTCGAGCAGCTTGGCGTCGACCCCACAGCAGCGGCAACCGAGGTCCTGCAGGGGAAGGATGGAGCGAAATGATGATCTAGCGCGACCTGCTCCCCTCCGCCGCTTCGTGACACGGATCTAACGAGCTCCCCCGGTGGATCGATCGCTCGCGCCGAGCCTGCTGCACGCCATGCGTCAACGACGGCGGGCAAGGGCAGCGGTCGATCCTAAGGAGGACCGACGGTCGCACTTGTAGGCAATGTTCTCGCTCGGCCCATCAATCGGATGTGATCAGGCGGTCCGGGATTGCCATATCCGGGCCACGTCGTCAGGGCTAGACTTGGCCCATTCGACCCGCAACCGCCTGACCAGCACCGAGGTGCGCCATGCTACGTCTGACGATCAACGGCAAGGACTTGGAACTCGACGCCGAGCCCGACACACCGCTGCTCTGGGTGATTCGCGACCAAGCCGGCCTCACGGGTGCCAAGTATGCCTGCGGCATAGCCCAGTGTGGCGCCTGCACCGTCCATATCGATGGCAAAGCGGTTCGCTCCTGCGTGGTGCCCGCCAGCATGGCTGTCGGCAAGCAGATTACGACCATCGAGGGCCTGGCCACCGGTGCCACCTTGCACAAGGTGCAGCAGGCCTGGGTCGACAATGACGTGCCGCAGTGCGGCTACTGCCAGACCGGCATGATCATGGCCGTCACCGCGCTGCTCAAGGCCAATCCGCAGCCAACCGATGCCGACATCGACGCCGCCATCACCAATATTTGCCGCTGCGGCACCTTTCAGCAGGTGCGCGAAGCCATCCACGCAGCAGCCAAGGCGTGAGGAGCAACAGCGCCATGACCCGTGCATTCGTAGCAAACAATCTGAAAATCCCGCGACGCGCGTTTATCGTCGGAGCGGCCGCGGCCGGAGCCGGCCTGACGCTCGGCTTGGCGCTTCCCTTCGACGCCGCCGCTGGCGCCCAGATGGCGCCCGAGGTCAACGCCTGGGTCGTCGTCAAGCCCGACGACACGGTCGTCATTCGCATCGCTCGCTCGGAGATGGGTCAAGGCACCCTGACGGGCCTCGCCCAGCTCGTTGCCGAGGAACTCGAATGCGACTGGTCGAAGGTCACCACCGAGTACCCGACGCCCGGCCAGAACGTGGCGCGCAAGCGCGTGTGGGGTGATTTCTCGACCGGCGGCAGCCGCGGCATTCGCGCCTCGCATCAGTATGTGCGCGAAGGCGGTGCCGCAGCCCGGCTGATGCTGATCCAGGCCGCAGCCGACGAATGGAAAGTGCCAGCCTCCGAATGCTCAGTCGCAAAAGGCGTGATCACGCACAAGGCTGTCAGGCCGCACCACCACCTACGGCAAAGTCGCGGACGCTGCGGCAAAAGTAGCCGCCGCCAAAGTCCGTGACACTAAAGCCGATCAAGGACTGGACAATCGCCGGCAAGCCGCTCAAGCGCCTCGATACCGTCGACAAGGTGACCGGCGCCCAGGTCTACGGCTTCGACCTGAAGCTCCCAGGCATGCTGGTCGCCACCATCAAGGCGGCGCCGGTGACAGGCAGCAAGGTGAAGAAGCTTCGACGCCTCGAAGACCAAGAGCATGAAAGGCGTCAAGAACGTCGTGCCGGTCGGCGAAACAGCCGTGGCCGTCATCGCCGATACGTTCTGGCACGCCAAGCAGGGCCTAGACGCACTCGACATCGAGTGGACCCCAACGCCGAACGACAAGGTCTCGAGCGAAACGATCGCCGTCCTGCTGAAAGAGGGGCTGGACGCTCCGGAAGCGTTCGTCGGCAACGCCAACGGTGATGCCAAGGCCGCGATCAAAGGCGCGGCAAAGACCGTCGAAGCGGTCTACGACTATCCCTACCTCAATCACGCCACCATGGAGCCGATGAACGCGACGGCGCTCTACACGGCGGAAAAGTGCGAGGTGTGGTGCCCGACACAGAACGGCGAGAGCGCGCTGGCGGCGGCCATCAAGGCGTCAGGCCTTCCGGCCGACAAGGTCGATGTCCACAAGCTGCTGCTCGGCGGTGGCTTCGGTCGCCGGGGAATGACTGATTTCGTCACCCAGGCCGTGCTGATTGCCAAGCAGATGCCAGGCACCCCGATCAAGCTGCTGTGGACCCGAGAGGAGGACATGCTGCAGGGCCGCTATCACCCGGTCATGCAGGCCAAGCTCGTCGGCGCCTTCGATGCGCAGAACAATCTGACCGGCCTCCACCTGCGATTGTCGGGCCAGTCGATCCTGGCCTCGGTGGTGCCCCAGCGCATCCAGGGCAGCGGCGATCCGCTGGCGTTCCAGGGCTTGGCCAAGGGCAACGGCGATCATGCTTTCGGCTACACGATCCCGAACCTGCTGATCGACCACGCCATGCGCAATCCGCATGTTCTTCCAGGCTTCTGGCGTGGCGTGAATGCCAACCAGAACTGCATCTTCCTCGAATGCTTCATGGACGAATTGGCCCACGCGGTCGGCGCTGATCCGCTCGCCTTCCGCCGAAAGTTCCTGGACAAGCATCCCAAGAACCTGGCCGTGCTCAATGCAGTGGCCGAAAAGATCGAATGGGGAAAGCCCGCAGCCGAGGGCCGCTTCCGGGGGCTGGCTCAGGTCAAGGCGTTCGGCAGCTATGTGGCCGCGGCCGCCGAAATCTCGGTCCGGGACAACGGCAACGCCATCAAGGTGCATCGCATCGTGGCCGCGACCGATCCAGGCGTCATCGTCAATCCCGCCCAGGTCGACCGCCAGATCGCAGGCTCGTTCGTCTACGGTCTGTCGGCGGCCTTCCTGCAGGCATGCACGGTCAAGGATGGCCACATGGTCGAGGCGAACTTCGACAGTTTCGATTCCATGCGGATCGCACAGATGCCGCAAGTCGAGACCATCCTCACCGCCACCGGTGGCGATGATGGCGGCGAGCCCTGGGGCGGGGTCGGCGAGCCGACCATCTGCCGTCGCCGCGCCCGCCGTCCTCAATGCCTACTTTGCAGCCACCGGCAAGCGCATCCGGTCTTTGCCGATGAAGCAGCACCGCATCCGCCTCGTCTAGGCGACGACGCGGAACGAGGCCCGAACCGCGAAAAGGCCCCGCCGCCGTGGAGCAATCATGATCCGTTTGTGTCTCGTCATGGTCGCGGCGGCGGCGGCCCCAGCCTGGTCGGCCGGAGCCAGAGCCGACGATGCGCCGCCGGGTGCGGTCTCGTGCTTGGGTTGCCATCCACGAATTGCGAGCGCCACGACGAGCGTGCCGCCGCTCGCTGGCCGCAAGGCCGCCGACATCGAAGCAGCGATGGCGGCTTTCCAAGCCGGCACACGTCCCTCGACGATCATGTCGCGGCTGTCCCGGGGTTTCAGCGCCGAGGAGATTGCAGCAATTGCCGGCTGGTATGAAAAGCAACGGCCATGACGCTAAAGAGAGTGGCCCAGCGCGGCCGAGCCGGCGACAGGCGCTCTCGGCCGCCGCCGCTGCAGCCGCACTGGCTGCATGGCCAAAATCGCCAGCGCTGGCACAGGCTGCGCGACGCCTCGTCGTTGTCGGTGGTGGCTTTGGTGGCGCAACGGCAGCCCGCTGGCTGGCCCGCGCAAGCCCCCGTCACGACGTAACGCTCGTCGAGGCCAACGCGCGTTTCACAGCCTGCCCGTTCAGCAATCTCGTCGTCGCCGGAATGCGGGATATGGCGGCACAGACCTTCACCTACGATCATGTGCGCGCAGCCGGCGTCAGGCTTGTCTTGAATACGGCAACCGGTATCGACACGGCCAAGCGATTGGTCATCCTGGCGGACGGCACCGCACTCGGGTTCGACCGGCTGGTGTTGGCGCCCGGCGTCGACATGCGCTGGGGGGCGTTGCCGGGCTACGACGAGGCCGCCGCCAGCATCATGCCGCATGCCTGGAAAGCCGGCGCGCAAACTGAGCTGTTGCGCCGCCAGCTCGACGCCATGGACGACGGCGGCACCGTGATGATGTCCGTGCCCGACAACCCCTATCGCTGCCCGCCGGGGCCTTACGAGCGCGCCAGCCTGATCGCGCACTACTTGAAAACGCGCAAGCCCCGCTCGAAGCTGATCGTGCTCGACGCCAAGGACGTGTTCTCCAAACAGCGACTGTTCACCGAGGCCTGGAAAGCTCTTTATCCTCAACACCTCGAATGGGTCGGACTTTCGACAGGCGGCAAGGTCACGCGCGTCGATGCCGCGAGCAGAACGCTCTTCACCGATTTTGGGCGCCACAAGGCAGCAGTTGCCAACGTCATACCTCCGCAACAGGCAGGCAGTATCGCGGTTCTGGCCGGCATCGCCGATGCGACAGGCTGGTGCGCGATCGATCCGGCCACGCTCGAATCCAGGCGCATCCCCGGAGTCCACGTCATCGGCGATGCGGCACTGGCGGGCGCCATGCCAAAGTCGGCATTTGCTGCCAACGCCCAGGCCAAGGTCGCCGCGGCCGCAATCACCGCGCTCCTGGCTGGTCGCGCACCGCAAAAGCCCAAGCTGATCAACACGTGCTACAGCCTCCTTGCACCCGACTACGGGATTTCGGTTGCCGGTGTCTACGAGCCCTCGGGCGGCCTGCTGCGCGAGGTGAAAGGCGCGGGCGGCACGAGCCCCCTCGATGCGCCGCTGCAGATGCGCAAGCAGGAGGCAGAGCTCGCAAACGGTTGGTTCTCGACCATCACCAGCGAGGTCTTCGGGTGAAACGGGGACGTGCAATTCGATGGCGCTGCGGTTTGCTTGCAGCCTTGCTTTGGGTACCGAACGGCCAGGCCCAGGACCTTCAGGCCTTCGTGGTATCGGGCGATGGCATTGCGGTCTCGCTCACCGGGGCACCCGGTGACCCAACGCGCGGCCGGGCGATCGTTGCCGATCGCCAGGTCGGACTGTGCCTGCTCTGCCATGCCGGCCCAATCCCCGAAGTGCGCCTCCAGGGCACGCTGGCGCCCGATCTGCGAGGTGTGGGCACGCGCGCCAGCGCTGCGCAGTTGCGGTTGCGCATCGTCGATGCCAGCCGTCTCAATCCGCAGACGATCATGCCCCCTTACTATCGCATCGACGGTCTGCAGCGGGTCGCTGACGCCTACGCGGGCAAACCCATCTTGACCGCCGCCGAGATCGAGGACGTGGTTGCCTACCTGACGACGTTGAAGGACTAGAGGACAATGGCCCGAACAGGTGAGATGCCGAAGCCCCACGCCCGACCTGCCGCCATGAGCCGTCGCCATCTACTGGCGCTCAGCGCAGGCGGCATCGCCGCGCCGCTTCTCGGCGCCGCACCAGCGCCAGCCGCGACCCCGGGTCAACTCGAAGCCGCGATCCGCCAGGTGACGGGTGGCGCCGTCGTCGCCAAAGGCCGCGTCAAGCTCGAGCTGCCGCCGCTTTCGGAGAACGGCAATTCGGTACCCTGCGCCGTCACGGTTTCAAGCCCTATGACACCAACCGATCACGTCCGCGCCATACACGTCTTCAACTCAAAGAACCCGCAGCCCAACGTCATCAGTGCGCGACTGGGCCCGCGCGCCGGTCGAGCCGAGCTTTCGACGCGGATTCGCCTGGCCAACTCGCAAACCGTCGTCGCCATCGCGCAGATGTCGGACGGCACCTTCTGGCGCGATTCCGTCGAGGTCATCGTGACCATCGGCGCTTGCCTCGAGGATCCATTGTGATGGCGCGCGCCCTCGTCAATGTGCCGAAGACCGCCCGCCGCGGCGAGATCATCACCATCAAGGTTCTGGTCCAGCACGTGATGGAAACCGGTTACCGTCACAGGGCGGCGGGACGTCCCATTCCCCGCGACATAATCACGAGCTTTGTCGCCCGCTACGGCAGCGAGATCATCTTCGAGGCCGATTTCTTTCCGGCGATGGCGGCAAACCCGTTCCTCACCTTTACGACGACCGCTACCGAAAGCGGGCGTATCGAGCTCGAATGGACGGGCGACAACGGCTTCCACCTGCTGGAGACCGTGGAGATCGCGGTCACATGAGCGCCCCGCTACCGACGCGCGCCGCCGCGTTGACAATGCTTCTGTTCACTGCCGGGCTCATTGCAGTCACGCCACATGCGCGCAGTGGTGAGCCTCCCGCAAGCGACACCCGCCGCTCCTCCTACCTGGACATGAGCCCGTCCACGCGCGCCATGCAGGACGACGATACGTCCAATCCGGCGTTGCTCTGGGTGCTCGACGGCGAAGCCCTCTGGCGCAGGCCGGACGGCCGCGCGAAAAAGTCGTGCGCCGATTGCCATGGCGAGGCGCGGACCAGCATGCGCGGAGCAGCCGTGCGTTATCCGGCCTTCGATGAATCCCGCATGACCCCTGTCAATCTGGAGGGCCGGATCAACAACTGCCGCATCGCGCATCAGGAGGCCGACCCGCTGCAGCTCGAGAGCAAGGCCATGCTGTCGCTTTCGGCCTATGTCGGATACCAGTCGCGCGGCCTGCCGATCGAGAGCAGCGATGCCCGCCTGGCCCCGCTCGTAGAGCAGGGTCGCGCGCTGTTCATGGGCCGCCAGGGCCAGCTCAATCTCGCTTGCACGCATTGCCACGACGACAACGCCGGCCGCCGCCTCGCCGGCATCCCCATTCCCCAGGGCCACCCCACCGGCTACCCGCTGTATCGCCTCGAATGGCAGACTCTCGGCTCCCTGCATCGACGCCTGCGCAATTGTCTGTCGGGCATGCGCGCGCGGAACTTCCCACCGGGCTCGCCTGAGCTGCTGGCTCTCGAGGCCTATCTGATGTCGCGGGCGGCCGGTCTCAAGAGCGAAGTCGCCGGCCGTACGGCCATAGTCGCCGATCGGAAGGCTGTCAGCAGAATTTGGCCGCCCAACACATGGCCATCGCCCCGTGGCGCACCGCCGGTCGACACACCAGCTTCGGTTGTCTTCAATTCCGGTCGTTGGCAGGGGAAGGACGTCCGCATCGGCCGTATGAACTTGCAGGATCCACGGCTTGAACCAGGAGCTGGGGGAGATTTCAGCTCTCCAGCGAAATGCGATGCGGACGTGTACGCACCTTTTGTGATTCGCGACCTTGGTGTCATATGTCATTCGCCATATGACGCCACGTCCGAACCCAGCAATTCTTTATTCCGCGCCGATTCTCCAAAAGAGAGCCATCACCTTGCCATGAGCGAACCGTCGGACGACGACATCAACCTACAGATCGTAGCGGACAGCTTCCGCGTGGTGAGCGACAGCACCGCATGGGACAACCTCATGCTCACCTGGGACCGGAAGATCGAGCAGGTCGGTGACGCCGGCGAGTTGCTCCCCTACCAACGACCCGATCTGCTGGCCGAAAGGTTCGCCGCCGCCACCTTTCCCTCGAACTGATCGACCGCGACAAACGGCCTCCGCCGAAAACCTGCGTCAGCCGAAGCGATCGATCCTGTAGGGAGCGAGGTCGACGTTGGGAGGCGTGCCATTGGCGAGGTTGGCGATGATGCGCCCCGTCGCCGGAGCCATGCCGAAGCCGTAGTGGCTGTGCCCGAACGCCACCAGCAGATCTGGTTGGCCTGGCACGGGGCCGATGCACGGCAGACTGTCCGGCATCGACGGCCGCCGCCCCATCCACTCCTCCGCGTCCTCTGCGTTGATGCCCGGAAACATCCGGCGCGCCAGCGTCTGGAATACCTTCGCGCGGCGATAATCGGGCGCGGCATCGATGCCCGCGAACTCCGCCGTCCCCGCGCACCGCACCCCCGCGCTCATGGAGCTGGCAACGAACTTGCGTTCCGTCTCCATGATCGAGTTGTTGACGGTGATCCCCGGATTGCGCAGCACAACGTGATAGCCCCGCTCCGCCTCCAGCGGCACGCGCACGCCAAGCGAGGCCAGCAAACGTGCCGACCACACGCCGGCCGCCAGCACCACCAGATCCGCCTCCCGCTCACCATCGTTGCAGGTGAGACGCCACCCGCCACCCGCCCGCGGCTCGAGACGCTCGACGCTTACGCGCTCGAAATTCGCCCCCATCCGCCGCGCCTTCTCGGCAAGCGCCTTGCCGACACCGCCCGGATCGAGCGCGCGCGCCTGGTCTCTCAGGATGACGGCGGCCTCGTAGTCGCGGGACAGCGCCGGCTCCATCTCGCGCAAGGTCGCCGCATCGACCACCTCCATCGGCACGCCGCGCTCGGCCCGAATGCGCCAGGCGAGCGCATTGAGGTCGATCGCGGAAGCCCGGCGATAGACGTGCACATAGCACGAGTTGGCGACCAGATGCTCCTGCCCCGTGCCGCGTAGGTGATGTCGGTAGAGGTCGATGTTCGGCCGGTTGAGCGCGCTCATGGCATCGGCGATGGCAGGCAGTTTCTCGGCCTGGCCCGCACGCAGGAACTTCACCGCCCACGGCAGGAACTGCGCCGCATAGCGCCAGCGCACCACCAGTGGGCCTTCAGGATCGAGCAGCCACTTCGGCACCGAGCGCCAAAGCCCCGGCATGGATTGCGGCACGCAGGTCCAAGGCGAGATCACCCCGGCGTTGCCATGGCTTGCCCCCGACGCCGGCGGGTCGGGATCGAGCACCCGAACCCGGTGGCCGAGTTCGAGATAGCGACAACGCCGAAGCAATGCCAACCGCACCCGCCCCAACGATCGTGACATCCTCTGCCCATGGCGTTCTGCCCCGCTCTGTGCTCCGCTCAAATACCTGCCGTCAGCGCCTTCGCCGAGCCGCCGTCGCGCCAGCACCTGCTGCACGATAACAGGGATGGCGAACGCCAGCGCCAGCAGATCGCTCTTCATGCCCTGGCGCCACCATCAGCAGGCCCGCGCGCCGCCGTGGCGATCCGCCCGACGTCGGCACGGGCGTAAGCAGATAGCCAGACACTGTCACGGCCAGCAACAGCACGCCGAGCGCGCATGTGACCGACGGTCGACAGAAAGGCAGCCCACGTAAAGTATTCCGGGATCACGATCAGCATCGCCGGTGAATAGACGAAGACCATCGGCACCATCAGCTTGCCGATGCCCGAGCGTGAACGCCGAGACGCCCGTGCGGAACGGGTTGGCACCGGCGATTCCCGCCGCGGCATAGGCCGAGGCGCAGACGGGTGGCGTGATCTCGGAGATCACGCCGTAGTAGAGCACGAACAGGTGCGAGGCGAGCGGCGGCACCCCGAGCGCGCCGAGCGCCGGCTGCGCGACCGTGGCCAGCATGATGTAGAGCGCCGTCGTCGGCAGGCCGGCGCCCATCAGGATGCAGGTGATCGCGATCAGCACCAGCGACACGAGCAGCGTCACGTTGGGGACGGTGAACGTCGGTGAACGGCACCCAGGCGACCAGCGGATGCACCACCTCCGCCAGCGTCTTGGCGCTGTTGGCCACGATGAAGCCGAGCCTGAAGCCAAGCCCCGTCGAATTGACGACGCCGACCACGATGCCGATGGCTGCGCACACCGCACCGACCGCCAGCGCGTACTTGACGCCGAGTACGGAGGCCTCGGCCACGTCGCGAATCCGATCCGGTGCATGGGATTGAGGAAACCGACGACGAGCGCCGTTGTAATGCCCCAGAAGGCGGCCATGTTCGGCGAGTAGCCGCTGAACAGCACGTAGATCAGTACGACCAGCGGGATCGCCGTCGGCCAACCGGTCCGCAGCACGTCGAGGATCTTCGGGATCTCTTCAGCCGGCATGCCCTTGAGGCCGAGCCGCTTGGCCTCGAAATGCACGATCGACAGCACGCCCAGATAGTGCATCGCCGCCGGCACGATCGCGGCGATGACGATCGTCGTGTAGGGAACCTCGAGAAACTCCGCCATCACGAAGGCCGCAGCCCCCATGATCGGCGGCGTGATCTGCCCGCCCGCGCTTGCCGCGGCCTCGACCCCGCCGGCGAAATGCGGCGGGATAGCCCATGCGCTTCATGTTCGGAATGGTCGAGCGATCCGGTCGACACGGTGTTGGCGATCGACGAGCCGGAAATGGTGCCGAAGAACGCCGACGACACCACGCTGACCTTGGCCAGCCCGCCCGTGTAGCGCCCGGCGATGACGGCTGCGACGTCGACGAAGAACTGGCCGAGCCCCATGCGCTGCGCCAGCACGCCGAACAGCACGAAGTGGAACACGACCGTCGAAACGATCCACAGCGTGACGCCGAAGATGCCCTCCGACGGGGAAGTACATGTTGTTGATGTACTGCGCCCAGTTGATGCCGGGATGGCGCAGCGACCTGCACCGGCAGATAGGGCCCGAAGCACGGCAAAGGCGGTGAAGAGGCCGATGATGATCGGCACGATGATGCCGAGCGTCCGGCGCACGGCCTCGAGCAGGACGATGATGAAGACGGTGCCGAAGCACGACGTCGATCGTCGCCGGGTTGCCCTGCCGCATCACCTGCTCGGGCAGCGTCAGGTGCCAGCCCAGAAGGTTGATAGTCGAAACCGTACCAGGTGACGCCGATGTAGAGCGCGCCGGTGATGCCGGCAGCGATGAACAGCCAATCCCAGATCGGAACGTCGCCGGTTGCCACCAGGCCCACGCGCGCGACTTCATGCGTGCGCGCCTCCGCCGAAGGCCGGAAAGCTGATGAAGATGAGCAGAATGACACCGGAGATATGTAGGCCCATGTGCCAGTAGTCGACGGGCACGCCGATGCCGGCCGTGATGTAGTGGTAGGCGGCAAAAACCAGCGAGAAGAGAAACACGAAGTGCGTGAGCACGGGCGCGACCGGCGCGCGTCTGCAGGCTCGAATCGTATTTGCGTTCGAGTTCCTCGGCAGCCTTGACGTCGAACTTGGCCATCCCGGCATCCTTCTCGCCCATGTGCGCCTGGCCGGCTGGGTCGGTAGCGCTTGCGCTTCCGCGCCAACGTCGATCAGCCGACAGCAGAACAAGTGGAGCGCGCGTTGCCGCAATCGGATTGCCATGACAGGCACGCGCGCAGGTCAGTCGCACTGGCGAGAAGACGCCCCTCCGCCAGTCCGCAGCGGAAATCGGTAAACCGCTATTTGACCAGGCCCTTTTCCTTGTAGAACTTCTCGGCGCCCGGATGCAGCGGGATCAGCACGCCCTTGAGCGCCGATCTCGAGCCGGATGGCCTTGCCCTTGGAATGCCCCTTGTCGAGCAGGCTTGCGCGTGTTGTCGTTCCACAGCGCCTTCGTCACCTCGTAGACGAGCGCCTCCGGCTGATCGACCGACGTGATCAGCTGGCCGTTCACCGCAACGGTCTTCACGTCGTACTTGATGTTCTCGTAGGTGCCGGCGGGGATGAGCGACTCGACATAGTACGGGATCATCTTGTTGATCGTCGCCTGCTCGTCGGCAGAGAAGCTGTAGAGCTCGAAGCCCTTCGACGAACCGAGCTGGATCAGCGCCGCGAACGGCGTGCCGCCGGCATAGAAGAACGCGTCGAGCTGTCCGTCGGCCAGCCGCTGCGTGCTCTGCGGCAGACCGAGTTCGGCCTCCTGGGCCTTGATCTTGTAGTGCTTGAGGATCATGCGCACGGTCACCTGCGTGCCCGAGCCGGCAGCGGCCACGCCGACGCGCTTGCCGTCGAGATCCTTGAGGCTGTTGAGCTTGGTGCCCTTCGGCACGACAAGGTGCATGTCCTCGGGATAGAGGTTGGCGATGATCGCGGAGCTTGTCCTTCTTGGCGCCGACGAACTTGCCTTCGCCCTTGTAGCCCTGCACGACGCTCTGCGCGCCCGCCAGAGCCGGCATCGAGCTGACCCGCCTGGATGGCGTTGACGTTGGCGACGGAGGCGTTGGTCGAAACCGCGATCGCGACGAGGCCTTCGACGCCGCAAGCGCCACCCTTGTCACAGGGCCGCGAGCCCGGCGGATTGGAAATGGCATTGGCGATCAGGCCGCCGATCGGAAAATACGTGCCGCCGGCGCCGCCGGTTCCAATCCGCCAGAACTTCATCTCTTGCGCCTGGAGCGCAGTGGCGCCAGCCAGCGCCAATAGAGCCGCTGCCGCCCATCGTACCGTCAATCGCATGTCAGCCTCCCTGTGCCGTACCTGCAGTGTTGCAATTCATCCGGACTGAAGCGCGGCCCGATCGGGACAGGCGACGCCAACCTGCCCAGTTTAGTGCGTTGCCATCCAATGGCAAATGACCTTTCCTTTGTTTCTCATGCCGATTTGTTATGGCTTGGAATCAGGCAAGGATTGCTGATATTTCGGACATTACTCGCGAAGCATCGAATCCGGTCGATCGGGATTGAAACGATAGATGATACAGATCGGTTATGGATGGGCTTGCCGCGATCTTGCGTCTGGAGACGTCGCATGGCTCTCAATCCCCGCCAGCTCGAGGCCTTCAGGCTGGTCATGTTGCGCAATTCCGTCACCATGGCGGCACGCGACCTGCGCGTCACCCAGCCGGCCGTCAGCCGCCTCATTCGGGAGCTCGAGGCCCAGACCGGCCTCGCCCTCTTCGACCGCGTCGGCAACCAGCTCCTTGCCACGCCCGAAGCAGCCCTGCTGCTGGAGGCGGTCGAGAAGTATGCTGTAGGCCTGCGGGCCATCGAGAGCTTTGCCTCAGACCTGAGGTCGCGCCAGACGGGCCTCCTCAACGTCGCCGCGCTTCCAGCCATGGCCTTCGGCTTCCTCCCCCGTTTCATCGCAGAATTCACCCGCCAGCGCCCGTCCGCCAAGATCTTCCTCAACGGCATGGCATCGCATCTTGTGATCGACGCCGTCTTGAGCGGCCAGGTCGAGGTCGGCATCGCTTCCGTACCGCGCGATCGTCCGGGTTTGCGAACCGTCGTCGTCGAGACGGCGAGCGTGCTGCTGGTGCCTAATCGCCATCGCCTTGCCGGCCACCGCGCCGCAAGGCCGCAGGACCTCGCAGGCGAGCGCATCATCGCCCTGGCCGAGCCCAACACCGTCTCGCGCATCCTCTCCGACTTGCTGGCGGGAATTACCGAGCAACCCGTTGTGACGACGCCATTGAACTCGATCGCCTGCAGCCTTGTCGCGGCGGGCGCCGGCATCGCGCTCGTCGATCCCTTCTCGGCCGCCGACTATCTGGACAGAGGCGTGACGACAGTGCCCTTCAAGCCGGAGATCAAGATGCGCATGGCGATCATCACCAGCGCCGAGCGCCGCATATCCGCGATATCGACGGATTTCATCGAGCAGTTCCGTGCCCACATGATCGAGACCGCCGGAAGAGCTCGTCCGCCAGGGCGCACGCGCATCCCCCGCAAGACGCCGCGTCGGCGCGCCAGGCCCACCTCGCGGAAGACGTGAGCGCCGGGCGCCCCCACCGACTGCGCCACTTGCAGGTTCCGCACGATTTAGAATGACGCCGATAGCGGCCCAGCCTTACCAAGTTGACTTCGTGGCCAGCCGCAGTCCTTGTTGAAGCCCGATGCCGGACCCCGAGACAGCACGCTACGACCAGCCAGGGAGCGAGCCAATGACGATCCTATGGGCGCAACAGGCGCTGACCGCTGAGGGTTGGCGGAGCGGTGTGCATCTGGAGATCGGCCCTGACGGCACCATCGTCCGCCTCGCAACCGACACCCCGCCGGCAGGATCGCGCCACGCCATCCTCCTTCCCGCCCCAGTGAACCTGCATTCTCACGCCTTCCAGCGTGCCATGGCCGGCATGACCGAGCGGCGCGGGCCCGATCCGCGCGACACCTTCTGGACCTGGCGCAAGCTGATGTTCAAGTTTCTCGACCAATTGACGCCCGACGACCTCGAGGCCATCGCAGCACTGGTCCAGATGGAAATGCTCGAAGCCGGCTACGCCGCCGTCGCCGAGTTCCACTACATCCATCATCGACCCGATGGCGCCCCCTACGACGACATCGCCGAGCTCTCGGCCCGCATGGCAGCCGCTGCCGAGCAGACTGGCATCGGCCTGACGCTGCTGCCTGTGCTCTACCGCTTCGGCGGTTGTGATCGTCGTCCGCTGGGCCCGGGGCAAATCCGCTTCGGCTCGACGCGCGAGACTTACGCTCGCCTGCTCGAGGGTGCGGCATCCGCCGTGCGTCACCTGCCCGCGGATTGCCGCACCGGCACAGCGCCCCACTCGTTGCGCGCCGTCGCCCCCGATGACCTCGCATTCTGCGCAGACCTCCTGCCAGCCGCCCCGATCCACCTGCACCTTGCCGAGCAGGCCGCGGAGGTGGACGAGGTTAAGACCCATCTGGGCGCGCGCCCGATCGAGTGGCTGTTGGCAAACGCCGGTGTCGACCAGCGCTGGTGCCTCATTCATTGCACACAGGCCGAGCCGCACGAAACGCGCGCGCTCGCAGCCAGCGGCGCCATCGTCGGGCTCTGCCCGATCACCGAGGCCAGCCTCGGAGACGGCATCTTCGATGCCGCCCGCTTCCTCGGCGCTGGAGGCCGGTTCGGCATCGGCTCGGATTCCAACATCCGCATTTCCCTGGTCGAGGAGTTGCGCACCCTCGAGTACGGCCAGCGCCTGCGCGATCGTGGCCGCGCGGTTCTCGCCAGCACCACCCACTCCACCGGCCGCCGGATCTTCGAGACGGCCACGCGCGGCGGCGCGACGGCATCGGCCCGCGGTCCAGGCGCAATCATAGAAGGCGCGCCAGCCGACCTTCTGGCGCTCAACGGCCATGCGATCGACCTGATCGGTCGAGCCGGCGACGACATCCTCGATAGTTTCATCTTTGTCGGCGGCAACGACACGATTACCGACGTCTGGTCGGCTGGCCGTCATCTCGTGCAGCAAGGCAGGCACCTGCGTCACGACGCCATCACCGCTCGCTACCGGCAGACGATCGGCAGGCTTCAATCGCGGCTGTGACATCGACGTGTGGCGCGCGCCCCGGCCCCGCGCCCGGAGTTCAGTTCGGTGTGATCGTCAAGGTGAGCACGTCGGCATAGCCGCCGGCAACGAGCGGCTTCACGGGCCCCTGTGGCGTCACCGTGATGGCGAGCGGCGCATTCGTCGTGGACAGCGCGGTGATGGAGCCGGTGGCACTCTCGGGTGCCCCACTCGCGGGATTGCTCGAGGTGCTGAGCGTCACCGTGCCGCCGTTGATCGTGGTCGTCGCCACATAGTCGAAGAAGTTCTGGTGCGATGGCGTGGCGGAGGCACCCGTGAGCGCGGCGCCGTTCTGCGAGGTCAGGTTGAGGATGGCGGCCGCATTGCAGGTGACCGCGCCAAAACTCGCGATTTTCGAGCCGAGCGAAATCGTGGCGCTTGGGCCGTTCGAGAAGTCGAGTGTTTGCGTTCCACCATTGGCGACACCGCCTATCGTGCAGGTCGGTGGGTTGTTGATCAAAGCGGTAACGGCCGCGCTGCCCGGCGTCGCCCAACAGTTCACCCTCTGGGACCAGGCCGGTTCCTCGGTCATCCGCGGCCGGGTGACCATCCTGCTCATTGGCCATAGTATATTTTACAGCCGATCTACCTTAAAGACCCTCCACCCGGCTGCAGACTCCCAATCGCACGAATTCATCGTCAGTGAGGGCCAGCTCGCCGTCATGGAACCCTCTCTGGATGAGGCTTACAAAGAGCTCTGGCAGGGTGGTGCGTTCGGAAGTGAAGCAAGTCGACGAACGCTACCCGCCGGTCTCGCCGGGGACACCCTGAGTAATGCGGTGACGGGGCCGCGATGGTGTCAAAGTTTTCGCGGCCGGCCGGCCGATTGTCTTTCGACCCGGCAATTTA
>CAVXGT010000025.1:0-5915 GCA_963761475.1 uncultured Alphaproteobacteria bacterium | reverse complement strand
GTTCGACAACCACATGACGTTGGTACGGGCCGTCTATCTGGCCGCGCATCGGAATGGACTTAAGGTGCTGCTGGATGGGGTGGGCGGAGACACCATGCTCGCCGAGGGAAGCCACATCGCCCGCCTTATCCGGCAAGGGCGCTGGCCGACGGCCTATCGTCAAGCGGTCGGATCCGAGCGCTTCTGGGGAAAGGAGTATCCGGCTTGGCGCGAAATGTATCGCGGCGCGCGCTCGGCCCTTGCGGCCGGCCCAGTGCGACGGCTGCACCGGCGTTTGCTCGGCCCCCGCCGCGCGCACCAGCGGGTCAATCGCAACATCCAGGAGTCCTTAATCAGCCCGGGTTTTGCCGAGCGCATTCGCCTAGCCGACCGCCTGGGTGCCCTGGACGGACATAGCTCGGCGGGGCTATCGACTTCCTATGGTATGGAACGTGGGCAATCCATTGACCACCCTTACCTCACCGTAGGCCGCGAGCGCTACAATCGCGTGGCGTCGGCCGTGCGCGTGGAGCCCCGGGACCCTTTCTTGGACCCGCGTGTCGTGGCCTTCTGCCTCTCCCTGCCCGGCGAGCAGAAGCTAGGCGGTGGCTGGCCCAAGGTCGTCCTCCGCCGGGCCATGGCCGGCCGGCTGCCCGATACGGTGCGCTGGCGCACGGGCAAGGAGCACCTGGGTTGGGCGTTCACCCGTGCGCTGATGGAGCAAGTCAAGGAGGGGATGCGCACGAAGATGACGGCAAACCGTAATATGCTCGCGCCATTCCTGAACCCGGATTGGCTGCGGCTAGCCGACGACGCAGACTTCGAGTACGGCGATCCTGACCAGAGCGAGCGCATCTACGACGTGGTCCACCTTGATGCCTGGCTGGACGCGCACCACGGTAGGCCGCAGGCGTCGCAGTCAATACAAACTGAATCTCACGCAATCTCTGTCCAATAGTGGAGAATAATCATGACTCCTCGAACTGAACAACCGACGGCGAAAGCACAGAAAACAAGGACGCGCCCCTATCACCCGCCGCGGCTCGTGATGTACGGCGTCGTTCGCGAGTTGACGGCGGGCGGGAGCGGTAACGCCCAAGAAAGCAGTTCGGGTAATAAGCGAAGGCCGTAAGCTAGCTGGCTCGGAATCGACCGGCGACAAGCAAAGGAACTTGCCTGGCGCCGGGCAGCATGCAGTATGTGGAGTCGTCGATGGAGCAGTATCCATCCGCAGGCGGACGAAATCCTAGCAAGCAAAATTGCGTTGCCCTCAAGGTAATCTGAGGGTGGCGCGTGTGTTCCTGCCGCTGCCCTTTGTCGATGGTGGGCGAGATTTTCTGATTACCCCTGACTTTGCCTGGTGCCGTCTTGATGCGCCGCCGGACTGGGATAACACCGCGTTGGTTCACGAGTGGCAGACGGAAAATGGCCCTCCGACGCTATCTCTCGCCCGGCAGAACGAGGAGTTGCTGTTCCGCTTTCGCGACCTCGCGGACTTCTCGATCAACAACGATGGGAACCGCATCGGCGCCTGGCCAGCGCCGGGCACGGATGACGAAACGCTGCGCCATCTGCTGCTCGACCAGGTGTTGCCGCGCTTGTTGGCCCACCAAGGCCGGTTGGTTCTGCACGCGGGTGCGGTTCGCGTGGCCGACGAGGCTATCGCTTTCCTCGGAGCGACCGGTTTAGGAAAATCCACGCTCACTGCCAGCTTCCGAAAAGCCGGCTATTTGTTGCTCTCGGACGACGGTCTGGTGCTACATCCGATCGAGGCCGAAGTGACGGCGCTGCCAACTTACCCGAGTCTCCGCCTCTGGCCTGATTCCGTGGCTGGACTCTATCCGGAGCCGCCCACCTTGGCGCCCATGGCCCACTACTCAACCAAGCAGCGAGTGGTTCTGAGCGAAGAAGATTTGTCGGGCGACCCCTTGCCGCTAGCCGCCATCTATGTACTTGCGCCCGTGCATGAAACCGGGGCCCCGGCGATAAGCCTGACCCAACTCTCCCCTAGGGATGCCTGCATGGCAATCGTCGAAAACTCCTTCCAGCTCGACGTGAGCGATACTCGTCGTGCCGCGGCGGTATTGGCGAAGGCAGCCAAGGTTGCGAAGCAGGTGCCCGCGTTCAGGCTATCCTACCCGCGGGATTTCGCGTTGCTGCCTTCGGTGCGCGCCACAATTCTCAACCACCGTTCGCCTCGGGCAGAAGGCATCGCTTCCGGCAGCGCGGAATAGAACCATGGGTGAGCCCAAGGGCTACCGCATCCTCAGCTACGGTGACATGATTAACGACCGGCCTCGCATGGACGCGTACTCCGAGGCGTTGCGGAAGGCGGTAAAGCCCGGCTGCACGGTGCTGGACATCGGCGCCGGCACGGGCATCTTCTCTCTGCTTGCATGCCAGTTCGGGGCCGGCCGGGTGCACACCGTGGAGCCTGATGATTCCATCGAGGTGGCCCGCAAGATGGCGGAAGCCAACGGGTACGCCGATCGCATCACTTTTCACAAGACGCTTTCCAGCTCGATCACGCTGACCGATCAGGCCGACGTCGTCATCTCGGACCTGCGGGGCGTCCTCCCCCTCTTCCAACATCACATTTCCGCCATCGCGGATGCGCGGCGGCGCCTTCTGGCCCCGGGTGGGGTATTGGTTCCACGTCGAGACCTACTTTGGGCAGCGCTGATCGAAGACACAAAGCTCTACCGGCCCTATGCAGAACCCTGGCTCCAGAACGACTACGGGCTGGATCTTCGCGCCGGCCAGCCATTGGTGGTCAACACCTGGCGCAAGGTCAGCGCCAAGCCAGAGCAACTGCTGGTCGCGCCCCAGCGATGGGCGACCCTGGACTACCGCTCCATCGAACAGCCGAACGTGACCGGCGAGCTGGCCTGGACGGCTGAGCGGGGCCGCACGGCTCACGGCCTTGTCGTCTGGTTCGACGCCGAGCTGGCCGATGGTATTGGCTTCTCCAACGCCCCCGGTCAGCCGGAGCTGATCTACGCACAGGCATTGTTCCCGCTGCAGGCGCCGGTGGAGTTGCGCGAGGGGGACATCATTTCAGTGGCCCTGCGAGCCGACCTCGTCGACGACGACTACGTTTGGCAGTGGAGCACGCGGGTCACTTCCCCGAGTGATGCCGGCCGCGTCAAGGCGGGCTTCCGGCAGTCCACCTTCTACGGCGCGCCGCTATCTCTCGACAAGTTGAAGCAAAGGGAAGCCGGATACATCCCTCCATCGGCGCTGGCCGCGGAGATCGATCAGTACGTGCTTTCCATGAGGCGATTAGCGCTGTAGCTCAGCTGGCAGGCTCACGGTGTGAGCCTGCACCGGGAGCAGAATCCTCATCACACCCACGAACGAGGATTCGGCGATGCCACAGAACAAGATCCAGTTTCAGCCTGGTATGCCGTTGAGCGAGCTCATCGAACGATTTGGAACCGAGGTGCAGTGCGAGGTCGCCTTGGTGCGGGCGCGCTGGCCTTCGGGATTCGTCTGCCCGGAGTGCGGCGAGTCGGCGCATTCCACGTTTCTGGCCGATGGGCGCCGGTACTGGCAGTGCGCGCACTGTCGAACGCAGACGACGGTGCGCTCCGGGACCCTGTTCCACGCCTCCAAGCTGCCGTTGACGGTGTGGTTCCAGGCCATCTACCTGGTCACCCAGAACAAGAGCAACCTCTCCGCGCTCTCGCTGAAGCGCCATCTGGGCGTGTGTTACCGCACCGCCTGGCGGGTCAAACACAAGCTCTTGGAAGCCATGGCCGAGCGCGAATCGCGCCGGCTGCTGACCGGGGTCGTGCTGGCCGATGACGCCTACCTCGGCGGTGTGCGGGCCGGCAAGCCGGGGCGTGGATCGACGAACAAGGTGCCCTTCATGGCCGCCGTCGAGCTCAACGCGGAGGGCCATCCGCAGCATGTGCGCTTCGACCCGATCGCCGATCTGAAGGGCGCGACGCTGGCGAGCTGGGCGCGCACGGCGCTGCACGAGGCGGTTCACCTGGTCACCGACGGCCTGGCAAGCTTGGCTGCTGCCGGAGCGGTGGTGGGTGCGCACGGGGCCATCATCGTCGGCCCTCGCCAATCCAGTGACCTGGAGGTCTTCGAATGGATCAACACCTTCATTGCCAACCTCAAGACCGCCATCCGCGGCACCTACCATCATTTTGACTTCAAGAAGTACGGGGCACGTTACTTGGCCGAGGCCCAGTATCGCGTCAACCGCCGTTTCGAGCTGCGCTCGCTGGTCGATCGCTTGCTGTGGACCTGCGCCAGAACCGATCCTTCCCCAGAATCCTGGCTGCGCCTCGGCGTGGTCAGGACCAGCTGAGGAATGGCGCTAATCGCCTTCCATGATGGACGGCCGGACGTCCTTTGGAGACATCGCGGCGCATCTGGTCGCGCGTTACCCACAGCGTTTTCCACGCCAACAGGACGCCCTCACGCACGCTGCCGACGTGGCGCAAAGGTACAACCAGCAGGATTGACAGTCTGGCCGAGCGCGTGCCTTGCCCGCCGCCGTGGTCGAGGCCCTGCTGGCCACCAAAGAGGGCAATCCCAGGCTCTCGGTGCAGCTGGTCATCCGCGAGGCACGCAAGTCCCCGGAGGTTCCCCCAGAGTTGTCCCTGCCATCCTCCACCGGGCGGCGCCGCTTCGCCTTCGCCCAGGCCGGGGAGCTGTGGATGCGTGATGTGATGCACGGGCCGAGCGTCTTGGTCGGGGATCGCACCCGGCGCAAAATCTACCTGATCGCCTTCATTGACGACGCCACCCGGCTCATCTCCCACGCCGCCTTTGCCCTCTCGGAGAATACCGCCACGGGGTGGTTTATGAGGTCGACGCCGTCAGGGCTCGTGGTCGTGGGGATTCTTGGGGGCCCATTCGAGCTCCGTTCGGCAGGCGCTGCCGGTGAAACGAACCTGCAGACACCGGCCCTCCACAGAAACGCCTGGCGCCGGATGCAGGCGCTCGTCCACGAGCCGCGCCTCGCCGTCGCTCACGCGCCAGCGGACATGTCGCCCGTCGGGTAACCGTCAGCGCCCCTGCTCCCCCTCCCCTTCAGCCTGGACGTCGGGGTGGAGATAAAAGCGGGCGATGGCCTCGCCAAATTGCCCCATGATCGCGTCGATCACCACCAACCGCTGAGGGTTTAGCTCCCAGGTGCGTTGGTGTATTGGCCGCACCGACGGGCGGTCAGAGTCGTCTTGGCTGGTCGATAAACGGAAGCCGTTTTCTGTCTGCTCCGCTCGAATATCGAATGGCCGAGCCCGAGGTGCCGCCCAAAAACGACCCCGGACTGAATTTGAGTCGACTCCGTCGATCCGCACAGTGCTGCCAGCCGTCCAATTGCGATCGGCCGGCCGCTCATCATCCGGGCCACAGGCCGACGCACCATGGTTCAGGAGAACCCTCTGCCCCCCCAGCGATAGCTCGAATGACAGTGTCGGGAACCTGTTACGGCTCCTCGACCCGACATCCACCAGCAACACCGCCGGCCCAGCCGTCAGACGCGCATACCACGGCGGCTCCGGCGCAGTCCGCATTGCGCCCCGGTCAGCGCGACGATTCCTTGGTTGATATCCAAACATGACAAACGGCGTGACCAACGGAGCACCAGGGCCGGCCGCTGAGCGACACGCGGGGCACCGCCAGCCACCTGCACCGCATTCGCTCCCAACCCTGAGTGTCGCCCGGCGCGAACCGTCTCAGGTCCGAAAAGTCCAGATCCCGCGTGATGAGAAACTGACGCCGCTCGGCTCGGGAATCGACGAGACTCGCCGCTTCTGCCTTGTACATCACGAGCGGCTGGGACTAGCCTATCGGCTTGCCAACAAAGACGTGCCGGGAATTCAATGAACATCCCCGCTCAGGAAGACCCATTCGATGCCGAGGACTACCTGTCCTGGGAAGAGCGGCAGGTGGAGAAGCACGAGTATCTCCGC
>CAVXGT010000024.1:0-15563 GCA_963761475.1 uncultured Alphaproteobacteria bacterium | reverse complement strand
GACGAACGCAGCCGCGCAACGCCCTCTCCTGCCGTACGCAGGTCGGGATCGCCGAACTCCTGATCTACGACGCGCTTCAAGCCCGCCGCGATGATGGCGTCCGCGCACGGAGGGGTCTTGCCGTGATGCGCGCACGGCTCCAGCGTCACGTACATGGTCGCGCCGCGCGCCCGTACCCTTGCGCGGCGGATGGCTTCGGTTTCCGCGTGCGGACGGCCCCCGGGCTGCGTCCAACCCCGCGCAATGACCTCTCCCGTCGCAGCGTTGGCGATTACCGCGCCAACAGCCGGATTGGGGGCGACATTGCCAAGACCGCGCTCAGCCGCGACGCGCAGCGCGATGGCCATCATATCCAGATCGAAAGGAGACGGGAGCGGGCTCATTGGTGACAGCTTTCCACCGCTCGACGAAAAATCTCAAGGGTCCTGCCGCCATACTGAGCGTTGGCCATCTCAATGGCGGATGCTCAGTGCCTTTTTTGAGGTAGCTTTTCCACCAGAGTATCGCTGCCGGCGATCTCGCCTAGCACCTCCTGGAAGTCGGCCGCCTCCCGGAAATCACGGTAAACGAAGCGAAGCGCACATACGCCACGGGATCGAGACCGCGCAGGGCCTCCATCACGCGCTCTCCGATCATCGACGACGGGATCTCGGTGTCGCCCGTGCTTTCCAGTTGCCGCACGATGCCCGACACCATGCGCTCGATGCGATCATCCTCGATGGGGCGTTTGCGCGTGGCGATCGTTACCGACTTCATGAGCTTGTCACGGTCGAAGGCGACCTTTCGCCCGGAGCGCTTAACGACGACGAGTTCGCGCAGCTGCACGCGCTCGAACGTGGTGAACCGGCCGCCACAGTCTGGACATTCACGGCGACGGCGGATCGACGCATTCTCGTCCGTTGGACGGCTGTCCTTCACGCTCGTATTTTCTGAGCCGCAGTAGGGGCAACGCATCGGGCGGGGCCTCGGAATCGATGAACGATCCGGACGCCGAGCACTCCCGGGGCCATTGTCTGCTCGGCACACCCGCCCCGCCCCCCGATACCCCCGTAAGCGCGAAGCGCCGGGCGGATAATGCTCCGCCCGGCGCCCAAAATCGCCAGTGAACGGCCGATCAGCCGTAGATCGGGAAGCGGTGGCAAAGAGCCGTAGCTTCGGCCTTGATCTTCTCTTCCACGGCGCCGTTGCCCTCCTCGCCGTTGAAGGCCTTCGAGGACCTCGGCGATCATGCGGCCAACTTCGCGGAACTCGGCCACACCGAAGCCGCGGGTCGTTCCGGCGGGAGAGCCGAGGCGGATGCCCGAGGTGACCATGGGCTTGGCCGGATTGAACGGCACGCCGTTCTTGTTACAGGTGATGTGCGCACGGCCCAGAGCCTTCTCGGAAATATTGCCCGTCAGGCCCTTGGGGCGCAGATCGACGAGGATCAGGTGGCTGTCCGTGCCGCCGGAAACCAGCGCGAAGCCGGAGTTGACGAGCACTTCGCCCATCGCCTTGGCATTGTCGATTACGTTCTGAACGTAGGTCTTGAAGTCAGGCTGGAGGCACTCGCCGAACGCAACGGCCTTACCGGCGATCACGTGCATCAGCGGACCGCCCTGGATTCCAGGAACAGACCAGTCGAACTTCTTGGCGAGCGCCTCGTCGTTCGTGAGGATGATACCGCCGCGCGGGCCGCGCAACGTCTTGGTGGGTTGTCGAAGTGACGACATGGGCGTGCGGGAACGGGCTCGGATAGAGACCGGCGCCGACCAGACCCGCGAAGTGAGCCATGTCGACGAGCAGGTAGGCACCGATTTCATCG
The DNA here is from genome assembly GCA_963761475.1 of uncultured Alphaproteobacteria bacterium. GTDB lineage: Bacteria > Pseudomonadota > Alphaproteobacteria > Rhizobiales > Hyphomicrobiaceae. The sequence continues at coordinate 13,759 of CAVXGT010000024.1, read as the reverse complement.
GCAATGGCACGAAACTGGGCGAAGTCGATGCGGCGGGGATAGGCCGAGCCGCCCGTAATAATGAGCTTGGGCTTGTGCTCGTGAGCGAGCTTGCGCACCTCGTCGAAATCAATGAGGTGGGTCTCAGGGTGGACACCATAGTGCACGGGCTTGAACCATTTCCCCGACTGGTTGACGGGCGCGCCATGGGTGAGGTGGCCGCCTGCGGCGAGCGACAGACCGAGAATGGTGTCGCCCGGCTGGAGCAGCGCGTTGAACACGCCCTGGTTGGCCTGGCGAACCAGAGTTCGGCTGAACGTTGGCGAAGCCGCAATTGAAGAAGCTTCTTAGCCCGCTCGATGGCGAGTTCTTCCACGATGTCAACGTACTGGCAGCCACCGTAGTAGCGCTTGCCCGGATAGCCTTCGGCGTACTTGTTGGTCAGCACGCTGCCGGCGGCGTCGAGCACCGCGCGGGAGACGATGTTCTCGGACGCGATCAGTTCGATCTCGTCCTGCTGGCGGTTGAATTCCTTTGCGATGGCCGCGGCGATTTCCGGATCGGTCTCGGTTAAATGCGCCTTGAAAAAAGCGATCGGTCGGGCTCTTGCCCTTGACGTTGAGCATGGGGTTTCCTCGCTAATTAGCGGATGCGGTTGCGGCGGAGTTCTTAAGCACGGCGCCCCGGAGGTGCCGTGAGAGCCCCCGTTCGACGAAAGTCATACGTTGGGAGATACCACGTGGCCCACAGGGGTCACAACCGGACCCCCGACTGCGCGACGACACTACGCAGGGAATTTGAAGCGCGGAACGCCCCCTGGGTGGGAAAAACCAACCCTTCCGGGCTACTCGGCCGCGAGGCGCACCGTTTGGCGGTGGGAGAGCGGGCAGGCCGCCCAGAGTTCCGAAAGGGCCGCGACTGAGGGCGTCCATCTGGGCGTCCGAGTGCAGCGGCGTGGGCGTCAGGCGGAAGCGCTCGGTGCCGCGTGGCACGGTCGGATAGTTGATGGGCTGCACGTAATATTCCATAAGGTCCAGCAGCGTGTCGGTCACTGCCTTGCAGTGAACCGGATCGCCGACCAGTCACGGGACGATGTGGCTCGGGTTGTCCATGACCGGGATCTATCGGCCTTCAGCCGTCGCCTTCAAAGTCCGGCGCGCTCCTGGTGGCGGGCGCGCTCACATTCGACTCCTTTTCAGATGGCGGATGGAGCCAGGGCGCCCGCCGCGACGGCAGGGGCAACGGAGTCGTGAAGATGAAGCCGGGAGCATACGACCGGATCGCATCGCAGATATCGCTCGAGGCCGCGATGTATCCACCCATCACGCCGAAGCCCTTGGCGAGCGTGCCGTTGATAATATCCACGCGATCCATGACGCCGTCGCGCTCGGCAATGCCGCCGCCGCGCGGACCGTAAAGGCCCACAGCGTGCACCTCGTCGAGATAGGTCATGGCGCCGTATTTCTTCGCCAGACCGCAGATGGCTGCGATCGGTGCAATGTGCCCGTCCATCGAGTAGACGCTCTCGAAGGCAATCAGCTTCGGCGTGTCGACGGGGCATTCTGGAGCTTGGCTTCAAGGTCGGCGATGTCGTTGTGGCGGAAGATTTGCTTCTCCCGCCGCCACGGCGGATGCCCTCGATCATCGAGGCGTGATTCTTCTCGTCGGAGAAGATAACGACGCCGGGGATCAGCTTCTGGAGGTGGACAGCGTGGCGTCGTTGGCGACGTAGGCCGACGTGAAAAGGAGTGCCGCTTCCTTGCCATGCAGATCGGCGATCTCGTGCTCGAGTTCCACATGGTAGTGGGTGGTGCCGGAAATATTTCGCGTGCCACCCGAGCCGGCGCCAACCATCTCGATGGCCTCGTGCATGGCTGCCAGTACAGCCGGATGCTGGCCCATGCCCAGATAATCGTTCGAGCACCAGACGGTAATCGGCCGGGTCCCCTCGGCGGAATATCGCTTGGCCGAAGGGAATGCACCGCGCTCGCGTTTCAGATCTGCGAAAACCCGGTAGCGCCCCTCGCTCTTGATCTGGTCGAGAGCCGCTTTGAAACGCCCCGCGTAGTCCATCGTCACCGTTTCCTCGACTTGTCGGGGCTGTTTTTCGCCCGCTTGCGCCGCACCATGCCCTGGCTCGAACTCCCGGATCAACCGCTTTCGTTATTGCGACATCGTCGCAGTTGGAGAAGCAGTTTTCTCTCGCTTACCTGAACCCACGCTGAACCAGCCACTCTTACGCCGCCCCGAGCTGGAATCTTGGCATTCCACACCCCATCGGCAACCGGGTGCGGCCGATCGCTTAAAGCATTCCCGGACGCCGCGCCACTTGACCGAAGTCAAGCCGTCCGACGACGCCCAAAATGCCGCGCTGTGTTGCAGAGGAACCTCAAGAGCAATGGAACTCCTCGTACCTCCGTAGAAGGGCGCGTCTGCGCCGGCCCGGTCGCGTCATAGATATTTCGGCGGAACCGGATGATGCCGTCTGAAGTCGCCCAGGCCATGACGTAGCGAAGTAACGCGGAACGCGCTTCTTCAGCTTCACGTCGAAACGCTCCCCGTTTTCGTTCAACGACAAAATCTGGTGGGGACTCCAGCCTGGTGAACCTGCGAGCAGACATGCGGCCAGATGATCAATATTGGCCGCCCGGATGCAACCCGAACTCGCGGCGCGGAAGTTGCGCCCGAAGATCGACCCGGAGGGCGTGTCATGTAAGTGACGAATCCGGATGAATTACTGATCCCGGACCGCAACAAGCGAAGAGGGCCGCGGATTGAATCCACGGCCCTCGAATTGTTGATCGTATTTTGTATGTTGACCCGGAACAACGGTCCAAGCGCGACCCGTGATTACAGGCGGTAGCGAATCTGGTCCGTCCAGAAGCGCTCCAGTCGCATCAGTGACTTGTTGAGACCCTTCAGGTCATCACTCGCGACGCCACCAACGGCCTCGATGCTGCCGAGCTGCCGCTGATAGAGCTTCTGCACGACTTCGCAGGCATCGAGCCCCTTCTTGGAAAGGCTCACCCGCACGCTCCGACGGTCCGTCTCGGAGCGCTTGTAGTGAATGTAGCCCATGTCGACGAGCTTCTTCAGATTGTAGGAGACGTTGGAGCCCAGGTAGTAACCCCGGCTCTTCAACTCGCCTGCGGTCAGCTCGCTGTCACCGATGTTGTAAAGCAGCAGAGCCTGCACGCTGTTAAGTTCCGAACCACCGAGACGGTCAAATTCGTCCTTGATGACATCGAGCAGAAGGCGATGCAGCCGCTCGATCAGCCGCAGGGCCTGGAGGTATTCGCCCTGATAGCTGTGATCTTCCTGGGCCGGAAGCTGCACGCGGGCACGTACATCAAATACTGAACTCATAGCCCTGCCTCTTACCTGTTTGACGCAAATCCCGGAGTTCTTTTTGCTCACCCCGGTTCAAAGGCGAGACTATCTGCAATAACTAAAAGTTACCTGAATAGATATAGTAAAAGAATAGTAACAGGGGGTCCGGCGCAATCATTCTTTAAATTTTATTTTGGCCACTCCGCGATTTAATACGATTTTTGCAAAGCTTTCGAACATTACCCGCCTTTCGTTTAAAAGATCTATCTCTATAGGCATCAGGCGCGCGATGCCTGCATTTCCTCCCGTTTCGGCAATACCCAACTGTCATCCGGCAGCGGGTCGAAATAGCCCTCCACGAGATCTGCCGTAACCGCCTCGAGGGAAGCGGGGTCCCATTTCGGCCGGCCATCCTTGTCGATTACCACAGCTCGCACGCCTTCATAAAAGTCCAGCCCCTTGAGAAAATGGCATGCGAGGCGGTAATCGGTAAGCAGAACTTCGCGTAAATCCTTCCGGGCCGCGGTTGCGATGTGACGATGCGTGACCGCCAGAGAAAGCGGCGAATGGGACCGCAACTCAGCCGCAACTTCATTTGCCCATTCGCGATGCGTTCCTTGCTCGGCTTCCAGGGCGGAAAGAATTCCCGGCACATCGGGCGCCGAGAAACAACGCGCAATGACATCGCGTACAGCCTCCAGCTCGCCGGGACCGGGGTCTTCGTGACGGTCATCGAGAAGCGGGTCGACCGGCATCGTCTCGGCAAGTCCCGTCTTTATCTCGTCGAACGCACGGGCTGGAATGCAATGAGTTACGAGACCCAGCGCATATGCCTCAGCGCGACCGATGCCACGGCCCGTCAATCCCAGATATTGACCAATTGATCCCGGCATGCGTGCGAAAACCTGACAGACACCGACATCTGGAAAAAGCCCTATCCGCGTCTCGGGCATCGCAAATCGATACCCCTCTCCCGCAACGCGGTGCGTCCCATAAAGTGAAATACCAACACCGCCCCCCATGACCATTCCATCGATCAGCGACACGGTTGGTTTGGAGAAGCATTCCAGACGCCAATTGAGCGCATACTCATCACGAAATGTCTGGCGCGCGGCTTCCTGATCGGTACGGCCAAGCGCGGTGACTTCGCGCACATCCGAGCCTGCCGAGAAGGCCTTGGGGCTGGTCGACTGCAGCACGACCGCATAAACCTGCGGATCACGCGGGAAACCGGTGAACCAGCGTTCGAGTTCGGCGCGCATGTTGACCGTCAGGGCGTTGAGCGCGCGTGGACGATCGAGGGTCACGAGCGCCATGGACCCTTGCTGTTCGAGCCGGATCTCCGCCGGCAAGGAATTGTGTGTCTCCTTGGGCAATGCGGCATCCTTCCACAATTTGTTCGCATACGACAATCTTGCCCCGTCACGCGGTTGTGCCTGCGGGATCACCGCTATACAGTCCGCGCCGCAATGAGAAAACTGTCCTCGCATGTTCTGCACGGGCGTCACGTAGCTACGCCCCGAAAAAGCCTGGATAACAGCGTGAACAAAGTCCGCGGATTATCTTATTAGGGCGTGATCTCGGGCCGCCTTGCCTGACGAGCTTCGGAATTTCCCTCAAGATGCAACGGCTCATCCCGGCACTGCTGACAACATTCGCGATCGTCACGATGGCGATGGCCGAAGATGTGCCCCTCCCCATCAAGAAGCCCAGGGATTCGAATGGGCAGCCAATCACATCCGGCACGACTCCTGTGGTGGACAAGAGCGCCAAAACTGCCGGCGCCTGGGACACCCGAACGGAGGGACGGGCGGCTCCGCGTGCAGACACGACCATGCCGAATGGCACGACGACGGCGGACGGCATGGTGAAGGGTGGCAATCCCGCTAAGGATAGAGCGACGGGAGTGAAGTCGGCTCCAGCCGAAAAGGGCAAGCCCACAACCCGACCGACGGCGGCATGGCCAAAGACTTTGGATGATGCGAAAGCCGAGGCAGAGGCCAAGTCCAAGCCGAAGCCCGAGGCGACCGAGTGGCCTGCCGAGGAGATCGCCGCCGAAAAGGCGATGTGCAAGACGATTCTCGACAAGATCGACGTGGTGGCGATCCCCGAAGCGCCATTCCGCAAGGGCGAGTGCGGCGCGGCGGCGCCCGTCCGCCTCGTCAGCATGGGGCGGAATCCGGAGGTCGTGCTATCACCGCCGCCCATCCTGACCTGCGGCATGGTGGGAGCGCTGCATACCTGGCTCACCAAAGATCTTCAGTCGCTCGCCAAGAAGCATCTGGGGAGCGAACTCATCAAGATCGAGAGCATGAGCGATTACTCGTGCCGCAATGCCTATGGCCGCACGAAGACAAAACTTTCCGAGCATGGGCGGGCCAATGCCCTCGACATCCGGGGGTTCCTGACCGCCAACGGCGAGATGGCAGCGGTGCTGGAGGGTTGGGGCGAGACCAGGCGCGACATCGCCGTTCGGGAACTTGCCGCGAAGAAGGCAGCAGCGGCGGCTGCGGCTTCCGCTGCCCAATCGGCAGCGAAGGTGGGTGCTGCAGAAAACTCGTCGGCCTCCGGGGGTCGCGACGGAGAGAAGGCGCAGAAGGTCCATAGCACGGGGAATATCGACGACTCCTCTGCGCCCAAGACGCCAGCGGAATTCGGCATTGCGCCGTCACAACTCGGCGGCCCCGACGAGCCGCCGCAGCCCCCGGCCCGCATGCGTAAATTTCTCAAAGGTGCCCACTCAGGGGCCTGCAAGATCTTCGGTACCACCCTCGGTCCCGAAGCCAATAACGCCCACCGCAACCACTTCCACGTGGATATGGCACCACGTTCGCGGTCGAATTTCTGCGAGTAGATGCCGCCCCCTAACCCTTCTGATGCGGGCCCCCTTGCGCCCGTCCGCCCGCCACGCCAAGGTTTGCCTGCTGGCAAACCAGCCCCTCAGTACAACATGCAGAGACCCGATGACCTCCCCATCCCAACCGCCGTTCAGTCCGACCATCGAGACATTCGCGAGCGGCGGTTTTCCGCACATTCGCCCACGCCGCAACCGGCGCGCCCCTTGGGCGCGCGCTCTGGTCTGCGAGAACCGCCTGACCCCATCCGATCTCATCTGGCCTCTCTTCGTCATCGAGGGGCGCGATCAGCGCGAGCCCATCCCCTCGATGCCCGGCGTCGAGCGGCTGTCAATCGATCTCTTGACCGCGACCGCGCGGGAAGCGGCCTCTCTCGGCATCCCGGCGATCGCGCTCTTTCCCTATACCGATCCGAAGCTAAGAACGGACGATGCCAGTGAAGCCTTCAACCCGGACAATCTCGTCTGCCGGGCGACACGCGCCATCAAGGAGACCGGCATCGACATCGGGGTGATCCTGGACGTGGCACTCGATCCTTACACGAGCCACGGGCACGACGGCCTTGTGGCCGGCGGCCAGATCCTCAACGACGAAACGGTCGAGGCGCTCGTGCGCCAGTCGCTCAATCAGGTGGCGGCCGGTTGCGACGTGCTTGCGCCTTCCGACATGATGGACGGCCGGATTGGCGCCATTCGCGCTGCGCTGGAAGAGGCCGGGCACCGCGACACGCAGATCATGTCCTATGCCGCCAAATATGCGAGCGCCTTCTATGGACCCTTCCGCGATGCTGTCGGGTCCTCTTCCACTTTGAAGGGCGACAAGCGCACCTATCAGATGGACCCGGCCAACACGGACGAAGCCCTGCGCGAGGTGGCCCTCGACATCGACGAGGGCGCGGACATGGTGATGGTGAAGCCCGGCATGCCGTATCTCGATATCGTGCGCCGCGTGTCCGAGACGTTTCAGGTGCCCACCTTCGCCTATCAGGTGTCGGGCGAATACGCGATGATGATGGCTGCGGCCGAGCGTGGCTGGCTCGATGCCGACAAGGTGATGCTGGAAAGCCTGCTCGCCTTCAAGCGCGCCGGCGCGTCGGGCGTACTGACTTACTTCGCGCCGACGGCGGCGCGGATTCTTGCAGACTGAGGCAACGGAAAGTTTGCAGCAAAGATCGCGCGCCGGTCCTTACCGGCGCACGCGGCGGCGAGGCAGATCATCGCCCAGCTGTCCGGAATCGCTCCCGTCACCGCCCTCAGCTTGAGGAATGCCACTGGCGGCGACCGGATTGGTCGGCTTTTCGCAGCCTGTGAGCCAAACGTCGAACACCGGGTGCTCCACGGCATTGAGCCCTGGGCTTTCAGCGAACATCCAGCCGGAGAAAATCTTTTTCTGCTGACCGTCGAGCTGGACCTCCTCCACCTCGACGAATGACGTCGTCTTGGGCTGCTCGGTGGGCGGACGCGAGTAGCAGACACGCGGCGTCACCTTCAGCTGGCCGAATTCGATCGTCTGGTTGAGCGGCACCTCGAGTTTTTTGATGGTGGCCGTCACCTTGTCGAGGGCGGAAAAGATGGCAACCTGATTCTCCAGCCGCTGTGCGCTGGCCGGAGCCGCCCAAAGAAGACCGGCTACAGCAAGAAAGACTGCAGCAAGAATGCTGCCTGCCCTCTTCCCGTCATGTCGCGCCTTGCTGGCCATATCCGCTGGCGTTTCGTCCGCTGGAATTTCGAAAGTCGCCGGGTTCGCGTCATCGCGCCCGCGGCCTCGTCGACACACAAAGAAATGATCGAGCCGGACTAACACGGCCGCTCGAGACTCAACAGTGGCGAGCGATCGTGTCCCCATCGTGTCGGCAGACCTATTCCGGCTGCCATGGCCGATAGTCACCCGTGGCCTTCGGGCGCGAAGCCGTGGCCGTCAGAATAGACCCGGACGGCCGACGTGCAGCCGGGGTACCCGTCGGATTCATCTCGTGAGCCTTCTCCCAGGGACGAGGTGTATAGGCCCCATTCTGAGGCGGCTCATCGACCGTAAAGTGAAGCCAGCCATACCAGCCGGGCGGAACCTGGGTCGCCTCGGACATATTGGGATAGGTCACCCAGCGCCGCGGACGCCCGAGCGGCCCCGGCCGGCCCGATTTCTGCTCGTAGTAACGGTTGCCGAATTCGTCCTCGCCCACGAACCGGCCATGGCGCCAGAGCGTGAAGCGGGTGCCCCACGTGTTGCCGCCCCACCAGCTGAAGATTTCCTTGAACAAGCCCATCGCGCCCTCGTGATCGGGGTTCGTCGTCTCCTTTGCGTGTAGGGAGCGGAAGCCCGCCTGTCCAGTGTGCGAAGGACCGCGGCCCATCGGCCACACTCTTTGTGGCCGGAATTGGCCTAGCCTGACCAGAGGCTGCCCACTTACGTTGGTTGATGCGCCAATTCACAGGCTGCGCGGATGGCGTCGCCATCGCCGAATGCCCGAGAATCCTAGATAACTGCGCCGGTCAATCCCCAACTTGCCAACACCACTAGATATAGTGGTCGGTCGCATCTACTACCCCCAATAGGTCGTGACGCCTTCGACGAATCGTGACAGCTTTTGGGCATCGGCGCGAGACATCGTGAGTGCGAGCCGACCCGGGTGAGACCGCTGTTTTGACGGTCTTTTTCGGTGCCTACAACATCCAGTCATCGGTCGCTTGGGTCCCGCTGCGCGCTTGAGGGAGCGCTGCAGACGTACGACTGCCGCCAGCGATGACGATCCGGGCCAAGCATCGGGGCCGCGCCGGAGGGGGCTGTTGAAAGATTTGTAGCGTCCGCGTCACGGGGTTTTCGAGCGGGTCGGAGACACTCGAATAAAGACCAACACTCTATCGGCGGTCGCACTTGTAATTCGTACGAACGCCCCGAACTCAACGGGGGAAGATAATGAAGATCACGCGGCGATTCACGGAAGCTGGCCAGTCGCCCTATGCCAAGATCGCGTTCCGGCGCGCCACGTCCGAGATCAAGAACCCCGACGGATCGGTTGTCTTCCGGCTCGAAGGCTTCGAAGTGCCCGAACACTGGAGCCAAGTCGCCGCCGACATTCTCGCTCAAAAGTATTTCCGCAAGGCCGGCGTGCCCAAGCGCCTGAAGAAGGTCGAGGAGACCCAGGTTCCCTCGTGGCTGTGGCGCTCCATCGCCGACGAAAACGCACTGGCCGAGCTGCCCGTAAAGGAGCGTACGGGCGGTGAGGGTGATGCCCGCCAGGTCTTCGACCGTTTGGCCGGCACCTGGACCTACTGGGGCTGGAAAGGCGGCTACTTCACGACGGAGGAGGACGCCCAGGCCTTCTTCGACGAGCACCGCTACATGCTCGCCATGCAGATGGCCGCGCCGAACTCGCCGCAGTGGTTCAACACGGGACTGCATTGGGCTTACGGCATCGATGGTCCGGGCCAGGGCCACTACTACGTCGATTACCAGACGGGCGAACTGACCGTCTCGTCGTCCGCTTACGAGCATCCCCAGCCGCACGCCTGCTTCATCCAGTCCGTCGAAGACGATCTCGTCAACGAGAACGGCATCATGGACCTCTGGGTGCGCGAGGCGCGCCTCTTCAAGTACGGCTCGGGCACGGGCTCCAACTTCTCCGCGCTGCGCGGCGCCAATGAAAAGCTTTCGGGCGGCGGTCGTTCATCTGGCCTCATGTCGTTCCTGAAGATCGGCGACCGCGCCGCTGGCGCCATCAAGTCGGGGGGGACGACGCGGCGCGCGGCGAAGATGGTCGTCGTCGACGTCGATCACCCCGACATCGAGGAGTATATCAACTGGAAGGTCCGCGAGGAGCAGAAGGTGGCCGCCCTCGTGACCGGCTCCAAGATCTGCCAGAAGCGCCTGAAAGCCGTCATGGCCGCCTGCGTGAACTGCGAGGCGGACGGCGACGCCTGCTATGAGCCGGCCAAGAATCCCAAGCTCAAGGACGCCATCAAGGAGGCCCGCCGCGACCAGGTGCCGATGAACTATGTCCATCGCGTCATCCAGTTCGCGCGCCAGGGCTACTCGGACATCGACTTCGCCACCTACGACACCGACTGGGATAGCGAAGCCTACCTGACGGTGTCGGGCCAGAACTCCAACAACTCGGTTCGCGTGACGGACGCGTTCCTCAACGCCGTCGGCGAGGACGGCGACTGGACGCTGACTGCCCGCAAGAACGGCAAGGTGACCAAGACCCTGAAAGCCCGCGACCTGTGGGAATTGATCGGTCACGCCGCCTGGGCGTCCGCCGACCCCGGCATCCAGTTCCATACGACGATCAACGACTGGCACACCTGCCCGCAGTCCGGCGAGATCCGCGCGTCGAACCCGTGCTCGGAGTACATGTTCCTCGACGACACGGCCTGCAACCTCGCCTCCATGAACCTCATGACGTTCCGCCGCGAGGACAAGAGCTTCGACACGGAAGCCTACGAGCACGCCTGCCGCCTGTGGACCATCGTGCTCGAGATTTCGGTGCTGATGGCGCAGTTCCCCTCCAAGCAGATCGCGCTCCTGTCCTACCGCTACCGCACGCTCGGCCTGGGCTTCGCCAACATCGGCGGCCTCCTGATGGCGTCCGGCATTCCCTATGACTCGCAAGAGGGCCGCGCCATCTGCGGCGCCATCTCGGCGATCATGACGGGCGTCTCGTATGCGACCTCGGCGGAAATGGCCAAGGAACTCGGCCCGTTCGCCGGCTACGAGCCGAACAAGTCGGACATGCTGCGCGTCATCCGCAACCACCGCCGCGCCGCCTACGGCGAAGTGGACGGCTACGAGGCGCTCCACATCCCGCCCGTGCCGCTTGACCACGACAACTGCACCGACCAGCGCCTCGTCGAGGCCGCCAAGAGGGCCTGGGACGACGCGCTCGCCCTCGGCATGCGCCAACGGCTTCCGCAATGCCCAGTCGACCGTCATCGCGCCTACCGGCACGATCGGCCTCGTCATGGACTGCGACACGACCGGCATCGAGCCTGACTTCGCGCTGGTGAAGTTCAAGAAGCTCGCGGGCGGCGGCTACTTCAAGATCATCAACCAGGTTGTTCCCGAGGCGTTGCGGAGCCTGGGCTACCGCGAGAGCCAGATCGCTGAGATCGAGGCCTACGCGGTCGGACACGGCTCACTGAAGCAGGCTCCCGCGATCAACCACGCCACGCTGAAGGCGAAGGGCTTCACCGACGAGGTGCTGGCCAAGATCGAGGGCGGTCTCGCCACCGCGTTCGACATCAAATTCGTCTTCAACAAGTGGGTGATCGGCGAGGACTTCCTGAAGACCACGCTGAAGGTTCCCGCCGAGAAGCTCAACGATCCGGCCTTCGACATCTTTGCTCACCTCGGCTTCTCCAAGAAGGATGTCGACGCCGCCAACGAGCACGTCTGCGGAGCCATGACGCTGGAGGGCGCGCCGCACCTGAAGGCGGAGCATCTGCCCGTCTTCGACTGCGCCAACCCCTGCGGCCGCAAGGGCAAGCGCTACCTGTCGGTGGAAAGTCACATCCGGATGATGGCGGCCGCCCAGCCGTTCATCTCGGGCGCGATTTCCAAGACGATCAACATGCCCAACGAGGCGACAGTGGAGGACTGCAAGCAGAGCTACATGCTCTCCTGGCGTCTCGCGCTGAAGGCCAACGCGCTCTACCGCGACGGCTCCAAGCTCTCGCAGCCGCTCAACTCGCAGCTTCTCGCCAGTGACGACGACGATGCGGAAGACGCCGTCGAGGCCCTGACGCAGGCGGCCTCCGCCATGCGGGCGGCCACGGTGGCCGAGAAGGTCGTCCAAAAGATCGTCGAGCGTGTGGTGTACGTGAAGGACGAGGACGCGCGCGAGCGCGAGAAGCTCCCCTCGCGCCGCAAGGGCTACACGCAGAAGGCTAGCGTCGGCGGCCACAAGGTGTACCTGCGCACGGGCGAGTACGACGACGGCCGCGTCGGCGAGATCTTCATCGACATGCACAAGGAAGGCGCCGCCTTCCGCTCGTTGATGAACAACTTCGCGATCGCCATCTCGCTCGGCCTCCAGTACGGCGTGCCGCTGGAAGAATACGTGGAGGCCTTCACCTTCACCCGCTTCGAGCCGGCCGGCCTCGTGCAGGGCAACGAGACGATCAAGAACGCGACGTCGATCCTCGACTACATCTTCCGCGAGCTTGCCGTCTCCTACCTTGGCCGTCACGACCTTGCCCACGTCGATCCGCGCGAGATCGTCGGTGAGACGGGTCTTGGCTCCTCCGACGATCTGACCGACGAGCAGCTCGCCCTCGACCTGCCCGAGAGCCTGCAGAAGATGGTGTCCAAGGGCCTCGTGCGCGGCAATCCGGTGGTGCGTCTGGCCACGCGTTCGCACACGCAGGCATCGTCCTCCGGCGGCACGGCCGATGCCTATCGGGACGTGCATGAAGAGGTGACGGGTCTTTACGGGGATGCGCTGCAGTCCGTCGGCGCCACGGCTCTGAAGGCCGACACGGAAGTCGTCTACGCCCGCGCGACGGTGACGGCCGAGCCTGTGCCGAGCAAGGCCGAACTCTACAAGCAGCAAGTCTCGGAGGCCAAACTGCGTGGCTACGAAGGCGTCTCCTGCTCCGAGTGCCACAACTTCACGATGGTTCGGAACGGGACCTGTTTGAAGTGTGACACGTGTGGATCAACGAGCGGGTGCAGCTAAAGGCGGGGGAGTTAAGGGGCCGGGTGGAAACACCCGGCCAAAATTGCAGGCTGTTCTAGTATCAGGAGTTGAAGATCATGAACCGAATTCCCCCCATCGACGATTCCTCTGTTGCCTATCTTCCCGACGCGGAGATTGATAAAATAGCCGCTCATTGGAGAAAGGCTCTGAACGATTTTTTCATGACTACCTCCTTGGATGTCAATGGGCTACTCCGAGCATTCAATCAGCGTCGTCAGGCAAAAGTCGATATCCAAATACGCCCGGACAATGCAATGGGTCGAGCAAATGCTTTTGTCAGTGGTGATCGCAAGAGCTTGTTCCTAAGAGAAAGTTTAACAACGCGTGCGTCTGCGGGCGACCCACAAGCGATCTTCGATGTAGTTCACGAACTTGGACATTTGGTTCTGCACCCAAACAGAGGGCCTGAGCTGCCGAGGATGATCGATGGAAACATACGAAGCCGCGGCTTGGATAAGAACTCCAGCGCGGAGTATCAGGCAAACCGCTTTGCTCGCGCATTTTTGATGCTGCCTGAAGAAATCGAACAATTTGATGACGTCGATCCTCTGGCAGAAAACTGCAATGTTCCCGTCAAACAAGCAGAGCTGCGGTTGACCGAGTTTCGATTAGTTGCGCAACCCCTGCCAAGGGCTGCAAGGTTTGCATGGGAACACGCACGATTTTCTAGTGACTTTGCCTTCAATGATCCCTCACGGTATCGCCTGAGCAGAGGAGGCCTGCTGGTGGACGTCGCAGGGTACAACAAGCCTGACCATAAATTTGGTTGGTTCGAAGATTGCGGAAACATCGTTTCATACCAAGAAGTGCGATTAAGTTGAAACGCTCACTTGCGACCGCCACCCCAGCGCTGTCATGCCGGGGCTCGTCCCCGGTATGACCCTTTGTGTGGAGCGTAGTC
>CAVXGT010000023.1:0-51182 GCA_963761475.1 uncultured Alphaproteobacteria bacterium | reverse complement strand
CTTCGCCGACTTTCAATATCGCACACGCAAGAGCTGGTCGGCGGAGCGCCGGGTCATCGGCAAAGCGGAGTTCAGCCACCGGCGGATCCAATCCGCGTTTCATCGTCACCAATATCCATCCAGCATACGGCTCGCCACGCTTTCTCTACGGGACAGTCTACTGCCAACGCGGCGAGATGGAGAACCGGCTGAAGGAGTGCCAGGGCGATCTGTTCGCTGACCGCACGCCGACACCGACCATGCGGGCGAACCAACTCAGGCTCTGGTTATCATCGCTCGCGTATATCCTGATGTGCGCAGTGCGCCGCATCGGCCTGGCCGGCACCAACTGGCGCGGCCACCTGCGGCACCATCCGGCTCGCCGCTCCTCAAGCTTGGCGCCCGCGTCACCATCTCGGTCCGGCGCGTCAAGCTCGCGTTCGCGTCGAGCTGTCCGACGGCCGACCTCTTCGCTACGCTGCCCGACGATTATGCACCTGAGGCCATGAAGGCCGCCGCAACCCGGGGATCAACAACAGAGGAACAGAACCGAGCCAACGCTCCGCCAACCGGTGGAAATGACGATGCTCGTCTCGCCTACGACCGCAGACCATGGCGACCTCACGCCCCCTGCGATCCATGCTCATCAGCCATCCTGGGAGAAAGCCGGGCTAGAAGTGGACAATTGAGGTATCGCGAATCGGACTATTCAGGCCGGGCTTTCAAGGAGAAAGCCCATGCCCAAACACAGAACCTACAGCACCGAGTTCAAGCGCCAGATCGCGCAGGAGTTTCTTGCCGGCCTTGGGATAGTGCGGCTCGATCAAACCAACCAGCGTCGCCCACGGCACGATGGCGTCCATATCGCCCAAGAACCGTTCGTGCTTGGTCTGCTTTTTCTTATTGCGGTGATCAAGCGTCGCAAAGCTCAGCGGCGTCATCTCAGGCCCCCTCTAATCAACGCATCGAGTGTGCCACGCTTCGCGAGTTGTTCAAAGGTTCCTTAGGTCGCAGCTCTTCCATCATGCCGGTCCGGGCACACCTACAACGCATGCACGTTGAAGGCACGGGAACATGACGTCAAAGTGCAAAGCGCAGCCGAAAGGAAAAGCGATGATCATGTCCAGCTCTGCCACTGGGCGGCAGCTGGCCTCAAGCGCTGGCTACTCGGCACGCATCATGGCGCTTTCAGCGACAAGCATTTGCAGTCCTACCTCGACGAGCACGCCTTTCGACACAATCGCCGCAAGACCAAAGGCGTTGGCCGGCTCGTCGCGCGATGTCTCGAAAACATGCTTTCACGACAACCGCTCACCATGCGCCAAATCATTCGAGACACTCACGAATGCCGAGCATTCGAAGGTGTCCCTTACTGAACCGGATTGAAGCGGAGAGGTATGCGTTCGTCGCCTATACGGTGACTTCGAGTATCAGGCGGCGTCCTGGGACAAACCAAGACGGGTCATCGCCAAGGTAGAGTGGCATCCCGGCGAGTTGTTCCCCCGCGTCGGTTTCGTCGTCACCAACCTGCCCATGGACCCTGACTGGATCATCCATTTCTACAATCAGCGTGGCACCGCCGAGCAGCACATCAAAGAAGGCAAGCAGGCGATCAACTGGACGCGGCTGTCCTGCAAGGGCATGGCGCAGACCGAGGTCCGCCTTCAGCTTCACGCGCTGGCCTACAATCTCGGCGTCTTCCTGCAAGGCGCAGACCTTCCCGAGGAGATCGCGGATTGGTCGCTCACCAGTCTGCAAACGCGGCGGATCAAGATCGGGGCGCGCGTCGTACTCCACGCTCGCGCCATCACCTTCCAGTTGGCTGAGGTCGCGGTGTCCGGTCCGATGGTGCGCGCCATCCTTGCCGCAATCCGCCGTCTTCGAGCGCCACCGTCATGCGCGTGACAACGTACCACGCCCAAACTGAACGAAAGCGGCAGGACAGGTCTGCCCGATGCGCTGAAAAACACCACCGCCGGACAAGAACGCGGTGGCTTCAACGCCGGATCTGCCCAGTTCCAAGAGCCTGCGCGCCCGCAGACACCGCTCGGGGCCAAAAGCTCTTGTCCAGCGAGCAGACTCAGGCAATCTTGACGTCTGACGGCAGACCACTTAGTCGGCATCGCCCGCGCCCGGCTCAAGATCGGCATGCAGAACCTCGCCTACAACGTGCGCCGGCTGGTGACGCTGGAGCGGATGGCAAACGCATGAGCCGGAGTCCGCCCGGAGTGCTCACGATGGGGCAACAGGCGGACGAAGCAGAGGCGCGCGCACGACGAAAGCGGGCAGAAATCGCCGAAATCAATCAGACAGCGCTGCGTCGGCACCGGAAAACATCATTGTTCGAGGTGCCCTTACTTGCTTTAATTTCATACCCACAAAGCTATCTTCTCAAACCATCTCCAGCACCCTCAGCGAGGAAATTGCAATCTGCAGGCCCAGAGCCACCTGGATTACCCCAAGAACAACGCCGAGAATCTGCAGCAAAGTACCGAGAAGTAGTGGAATTTTCGGCGTCAGGATCATGACTATCAGGTTCAAAATCATGATCGCCAACACAACTACTCCTATCATTAGTTGACCCTGCAGATCTTGAGAGAATGCTAGGAAAACGACTAGCGCTGCTATTCCATACGGCGTAACGATCGTAGGGAAAGCCAGCGGCGTCAGCGCCATACTCATTGTAGGTTTGGGATCAGTGACAGTGTCACTCTGAACAGGCGCGAACTGTCGGACAATGTTCAGTAGCGCCACCAGGAAAAGAATGATGCCAGCAGCAAGACTTAAAACTGGCAGCGGAATACCATACCTGCCCAGAAGGAAGTCACCCAATATGGCCGCTAACAAGAGGGCGAGGCTCGAATACAGTGTCGCCCGCAGAGCCAATTGCCGGACGAAATCGGCATCCGCATTCTTTGTCATTTTTGAAAAGGGTCCAATTATTTTGAACGGCCCTATCATAATGAACATAAAGGTGAAAACTTGAGCCAAAGGAAATGGCTCGATCTTGAACGGTTTAATGCCTGATTCAGCGGCCAGCACCACACTTGCATCAGTCAGAATGACCATGCCGGCGATAATCACAGCTAGCAGTCCAGCCTTCTGTCGGAAGCAATTGTTTTCATACCTTCTGGCAGGGGCGCTATTTCGCATCATGTGAGAACCTCTGTTTTATCCGACATTCCTCAAGTGGCCTGCCATCTGGCGCGAAGATCGCCTGATCAGGCCTGCGGATCAAGTATCTTTTGCCTCTGAGGATCTCCAGAGTTGCGGAAACGCCCGAAGGCGGGTGCCTCATGCTTCGAACCGGTGCCTTGCTGGCCCGGAGGCGAGGATTTTGAGCGCGACAGACAGACCTGTCCTGCCGCGCTGAAAAACAAGGTCGACGGGCAAGGACGCCGCAGCTACGCGGCCCAATCCGCCCAATTCCAGCCGCTGGCGCGACCGCAGACGCCGTTCGGGGTGAAAAATACTTGCTCAGCAAGCAGCTTCAGACGATCCTCACGTCACACGGAACGATACTTGGGGAATGTCGGTTAACATGCTGAAATATAATACATTACCTGCCGTCAAAGGCGCTCAAACTGCGAATTACTTGGGGAATGCGGGCTTAGGGATCTCGGGTAAACATATGGTGTTCACCGCCGCCGAAATTAGGAAAGAGCTGGATCGATGGGCTGGATAGAGATTCTTGTACTTTTGTTCGTAACGATCGGTCCGGTACGTGCCGCGATTGTCTATCTCAGTCTGACCAAGTCCGCCGATGCCGAACTGAAGCGCGCCATCGCCATTCGCACCGTTACGATTTCCGCGGTCGTTTGTGTCATGTTTGCCCTGCTCGGAGCCGGCATTCTGGCGGGCCTCAAGGTCAGTGTCGAGGCCCTATTGATTGCAGGTGGTGCGATACTGTTTATCTTCGCGCTTCAGCTGATACTCGGTGACGACAAAGAGGCGACGTCGGACGGTCCGCCGCCTGCGCCATCAATCGAGATCGCAAGCTTTCCGCTCGCGGTGCCGCTGATGGCGTCTCCCCATGGTCTTGTGGCAATCGTTGCGATAGAAGCGACCCTTCAGGGAGTGACGCAGGCCGTGATCTTCGTCGCGCTCATTCTGTGCGTCATCGCCTTCAACCTCGGCTTCCTGCTGGCTGCAGATCGAATCTTTGCAAAAATTCCGCCCGAAATTCTCAAGATCGTATTGCGCGTCGTTGGACTGTTGCTCTGCGCGCTCGCTGTGCAGTTGATCATCTTCGGTTTCGACGGCCTGGGGCTGATACCGAGCCCCGATGTCGAACTCAAAAGTTAAGCCCGAAGTAAACACAATTCCAACTCAACAGCGAGGTATTCAAAATAGCCGACTACAAATACATGCTCACCGAACGGAAGGGCAGTGTCGGATAAGCCCGCATTCCCCAAGTAATTCGCATTTTGAGCGCCTTTGACGGCAGGTAATGTGGTATATTTCAGCATGTTAATTGGGCTGAAGGTGGCGAATTATGGATCACCCAGAGGGTGCGGGCTCGCAGCGGGCAGATCGGGTGAGTTTCGACCCTCGTGTGCGGCTGGAATTTCGTGGCACGCAGATCAGTTCTGACGGCGGCCTTCTGCTGATGCGAGAACTCGATGACGCGCTCAGGCTGTCCGATCTGGCGTCAGCGGCATTGCGTGATACCCGTCGCGGCAAGAACACGGTCCATCGGCTTGACGGGCTGTTCCGGCAATCCGTGTTCGGGCGACTGGCGGGACATGAGGATGTCAACGACGCCGAGCGCCTTTCCCTTGATCCGGTAATGCGCCAGATCGTAGGTGGCCGTGCCGTCGATGCACAAGCGGCCTCAGCCTCGCAGATGGGGCGATTCGAGACCGAGACTCTGGCCGCGCCCGAGAACCGGGAAGCGCTGGCCGATCTGAACGGGCAATGGATCGACCGCTTCCATGATCGCAACGGGCTGAAGTATATCGTGCTGCACATGGATAGCTCCGTCAGTCCGACCTACGGTGATCAGGAAGGTTCTGCCTGGAACGGGCATTTCGACTGCACCTGCTACCACCCGAACTTTCTGTTCAACCAGTTCGGCATGCTGGAACGCTGCGCCCTGCGCAATGGCAACGTCCACAGTGCCGATGGCTGGCAGGAAGTTCTGGACCCGGTGATCGCCCGATATGCCGAACGTGATATCATGCGCTTCTTCCGTGCCGATGCCGCCTATGCCAACCCGGCGATCTATCAGCGTCTGGAAGAGGCGGGCTATTTCTACGCCATCCGTCTGCCCGCGAATGCCGTGTTGCGCGAGAAGATCGCGCACCGGCTGACCCGGCCGGTCGGCCACCCCTCGCAGACAAAGGTCAAGCGGTTCTACGAGGATTTCCAGTATCAGGCTCAGAGCTGGGAGGACGAGCGCCGGGTGATTGCCAAGGTCGAATGGCATCCGGGCGAGCTCTTCCCCCGTGTCGGCTTCATCGTCACCAACCTGCCGATGGAGCCGGATTGGGTGGTGTGGTTCTACAATCAGCGCGGCACCGCGGAGCAGCACATCAAGGAAGGCAAATATGCCTTCCGCTGGACGCGGTTATCCTGCAAGCGGTTCCGCGACAACGAGGTCCGGCTGCAACTGCATGCGCTGGCCTACAATCTGGCCAAGTTCCTGCGCTGCATCGAATTACCCGAGGCCATGGCCGATTGGTCGCTGACCAGCTTGCAGCTCAAGCTGATCAAGATGGGCGCCCGCGTCGTACGCCACGCCCGCGCCATCACTTTTCAGTTGGCCGAGGTCGCGGTGACCGGCCCAATGGTCAGGGCCATCCTTGCCGCTATTCACCGATTGCGGGTGCCGACGCTATGCGCGTGACCGCGCCCCCGACCCAAGCAGAACGAAAGCGGCACGACAGGTTTGTCCGCCGTGCTGAAGAACGGGGCCGCCGTGCAGGGATCGCCCGGGTTTGCGGTCCAATCAACCCACATTCGGGCGCTTTGACGATTGCAGCAGGGCTTCGGAGCACGAAACACTTGATCAGGCGCCAGAAACAGGCGCATTTGGCGTCAAATGGCAGGCCACTTGGGAAATATCGGTTCAGAGGAATGACCTCTGCAGGACATACCCTCTGCAAAGCCAATCGGAGCAATCAAATGAAAAGACTGAACCTAAAGACCTTGACGGCGGCGCTTGCCGTCGCGGTCAGCTTCGGCCTGCCGGCCGCTGCTCAGGACGCCTCCGGGCCGATCCTGTTCACAAACGTCAACGTCTTTGACGGTGTGAACGAAGCCCTGATCAAAAACGCCAATGTCGTGGTGACGGGCAACAAGATCACCGCGGTGTCGACCAAACCGCTTGGCCATCGCGGGCGGCACCGTGATCGACGGTGGCGGCCGGACGCTGATGCCTGGCCTGACAGACTGCCACTGGCACAGCATGGCAGCCAATTTTAGTGGCAACGCGTTCGCGCTTGGTGAGGGCAAGCTGAACCTTGTGGCGGCCCTTGGGGCGGAAAAGACGCTTATGCGGGGCTTCACCTCGATCAGGGACATGGGCGGCAATGTCTTCGATCTAAAGTCGGTGATCGACGAGGGTATGTACGTTGGTCCCCGGATGTACGCTGCGGGGTCGATGATCTCCCAAACGTCGGGCCATGCAGATTTCCGTCAAACGATTGATATACCTCAGAGCTATTCAAGGGATCTTACCCCGCAGGAAAGGATGGGTTCGGTCGCCATCGCAGACGGCAAGGCGCAAGTCCTGCAGCGCGTGCGCGAGAACCTGATGCGGGGAGCGGCCTTCATCAAGCTGATGGGTGGCGGCGGGGTCGCCTCGCCCTCGGATCCGCTGGACGTCTCGCAATACACCGTCGAGGAAATCGCGGCGGCGGTCGAAGTGGCGCAGAACTGGGGCACCTACGTGACGGTTCACGCCTACACCGCAAAGGCGATCCAGAACGCGATCCGCGGCGGTGTCCGGAATGTCGAGCATGGCCAGATGATTGACGAGGAAACCGCCCAACTGATGAAGGAGACGAATACTTCGGTCTGCCTGCAGCCCTTCTATAACGACGAGGATGCGATCCCGTTGCCTGCCGGCTCGTTTGCGGAACAAAAGTACCAATTGCTGATCTCTGGAACTGATACAGCCTTCGCGTTAGCGAAGAAATACGACCTGCTCTTCGGGTTCGGCACTGACAGTCAGGGTTCACCCGCGCTCGCCGCGCGTCAGGGGGCGCAGTTGGCGAAGCTCGCCCGCTATTACAAGCCCTGGGAAGTGCTGAAGATTGCGACCAGCCAGAATTACGAGATCTTCAAGCGTTCCGGGCCGCGCGATCCCTATCCCGGTGACAACGGTGTGGTTCGGGAGGGTGCCTATGCCGACCTGCTTCTGGTCGACGGCAATCCGCTCGAGAACATCGACTTGATCGCCGACCCGGAAAAGAACTTCGTCATTATTATGAAAGACGGCGTGATCTACAAAAATTCCATTAAATAGAAACGGCAAGAAAAGAAATAACAACTTTTGTCAACGCCGGAGTAATTTTGAAGCGGTTGGCCGGAGCAAAAGTACATCACGGACGACAAGCAAGAAGGCCCCCGATATCGGGGGCCTTCTTGCTTCAATCCTCTTCTTTCTTGATGGGTTCTGCCGGCTTACATCGACCTACTTGGGGTATGTCGGATAAGAACTCCTTGAAAAAGCGAATTCCAATCAGTCAAGACCGCTCAAGTGGAGAGAGGCGGGTGGTGCGCGAATTGCCCTATGCGATCGATCCTTCGATCAGCTTGATCGAATACCGAAATAAGGACGAGCAGTGGGTCAGCGTGGACGAACATTTTGCCACCTCCCCGGTGAATCTCGCTCCCGACTTGATGCCGGGATATCTTCGGGAAGCGGCGAAACAACTTTCCGGGGAATAGCCCTGATCCGAGAGACAATCTTTCCTTCCTGACAGCTCTCTCGACTATGATCGAAGTATGGCTGTGAATTTTCTACCGGTATGGCCACGATATCAAGATACTCAGGCTGCCGTTCGTTCCTTGCGTCCGCATGCTTTGCAATTGGGTTGATCCTAGCCCGGCTTTCTCCCAGGATGGCTGATGAGCATGGATCGCAGGGGGCGTGAGGTCGCCATGGTCTGCGGTCGTAGGCGAGACGAGCATCGTCATTTCCACCGGTTGGCGGAGCGTTGGCTCGGTTCTGTTCCTCTGTTGTTGATCCCCGGGTTGCGCGGCCTTCATGGCCTCAGGTGCATAATCGTCGGGCAGCGATAGCGAAGAGGTCGGCCGTCGGACAGCTCGACGCGAACGCGAGCTTGACGCGCCGGACCGAGATGGTGACGCGGGCGCCAAGCTTGAGGAGCGCGAGCCGGATGGTGCCGCAGGTGGCCCGCGCCAGTTTGGTGCCGGCCAGGCCGATGCGGCGCACTGCGCACATCAGGACATACGCGAGCGATGATAACCAGAGCCTGAGCTGGTTCGCCCGCATGGTCGGTGTCGGCGTGCGGTCAGCGAACAGATCGCCCTGGCACTCCTTCAGCCGGTTCTCCATCTCGCCGCGTTGGCAGTAGACTGTCTCGTAGAGAAAGCGTGGCGAGCCGTATGCTGGATGGATATTGGTGACGATGAAACGCGGATTGGATCCGCCGGTGGTGAACTCCGCCTTGCCGATGACCCGGCGCTCCGCCGACCAGCTCTTGCGTGTGCGATATTGAAAGTCGGCGAACATGCGAGCCGGCTGCCCGGTCCGTCCGGCCTTTCGTTTGGCGACCTTCATCTCGGGCGCAATCTGGGCTATGAGCCGCGCGATCTTTCCAAGCCCGAGCACGTACTGCACGCCGTTCGTCTCGCACCAGCTCATGAGATCGTCGCGGCAAAAGCCGCTATCGGCACGGACGACAATGGTGGTTGTTGGCCAGTGCTGGCGGATGTGGGCAATGATGCGGGCGACCTCCTGTGTTGCACCGTCAGCGGCGTCGCCCGCCGAGGATCTGAGCTTGGCCGCCAGCAAGTGCCGGCCGCAGAAGATGTAAAGCGGCAGATAGCAGTAGCAGTCATAGTAGCCGTGGAAGTGCCGCCCTTCCTGTTCGCCGTGCAGCGGATCGTCGGTGGCATCGAGGTCAATGACAATGCGGATCGGCGGCTCGCGATGAGCTTCCAGAAACAGATCGACGAACAGGCGCTCGATGGCGTCTGGGTCGTGGTCGAGCTTGTGATGGCGGTCCTGACCAATCTTGCCTGCATGCTCCAACCGGTTGAGCGTCGACTTGCCGGCCAACGCCCCGCCCGGCCTGTCGATAACGGCAGCGAGCGCCGGATCGTGCCGGAGCGCGTCGTGGTCGATGAGATCTTCGTAGCCGAGCGCCAAGCCGAAAATGCGCTGGCGAAGCAGATCAGGAAGCGTGTGCGTGATGGCGTCGGCGACACGCAGATCGGTAAAGCAGCCCGCCAGCCGCTCGGCCAGTCCCAGCTTCCGGTCGGCACCGGCGAGCAGCGCCACACCGCCATTCGACGTGATCGCGCCGCCATCGAAGGCACCCACAAGTTTGCGTCCGCCGGACCTTCCCAAATCAAGTTCGGTCTGGATACACTCTGTCGGCATCGGGGATCACTCCTGCGAGGATGAAGTCTTTGTCGCAGAAGCACTTTCTCTGAGTCGGAGCCCCGATGGTCCTCATATGTGGGAGAAGTTCAGGCTCTTATGTCCGCTCTGTCAACGTCGAGGCGCGCGTCTTCTAACCGCTTGCGCGGCACTGCATTTTGATCGATGCCCAAAGCAGGCGACAGGTCGAACAGACGACGGTTGATCCGGCTCTTATCCGCGGATTGGGTACCGCATGACCAGGGTTCGTCGCGGGGCTGCCTCTGTCTAGCTATCGAGCGTGGGCTGTCGTGTCAGCACTGCCGAACTCGGCACCTGCTTCAAACCCGTGAACGCGAGGGCTCCCCACCCTCCACGCCCTGCCGCCCGCGTTGGACACCGATATCTCAGCTCATCAGATCCCTTCTTTTATTGGTTGCTCGTTGCACACGTCAGGTCGGCTTGTGCGCATCCATGACCGCCGCCTTCGGCTCGACCAGCCTTGCGATAGCCCAGATGAAGCCGACCAGCTCTCGAGCCACGGCCACGATCGCCTTTGGTGCCGGTTTGCCGGCTGCGATCAGCTTGCGATAGCGCGATGCGAGCCGCACCTGGGCCTTCCAGGCGATGGCACGGATTGGCTCCGGCAGGCCCTTGAGCCGCTCGCGAATGATCTGCGTCACGCGGGCCGGGTGCCGATAGGTCCAAGCCGCTTCAACTAGACATGTCCGCGCCAGGCTGTTGCCGGTCTTGGTGATGGCGCCACGCTTGATGGTGGCGCCGCTCGAATGTTCTGACGGGTTCAGGCCCAGATACGCCATCAGCTGGCGCGGGCTCTCGAAGCGGGTGAAGTTGCCGACCTCGGCCACGACAGTCGCAGCCACTAGGATCGACACGCCCCTGAGTGCCTGCACGGCAGCAACCACCGGGGCCAATGTCCATGATGGCACCAGTTCGATGATCGCCTGCTTCAGTCGATCGCACAGCTCTTCGGCCCGCTCGATCCTGGCCAGCAGCTCCTCCAGAACGAGATGCTGCGCAGCATGTGCGAACGTCAACTCGCCAAGCCAGCGGCGGTGAGCCTTGGTCCAGTGCGCGCCATCGAAGGTGCGGCCGTGCCGCAGCAGGAAGCTCAGCAGCTGCTGGCGCGTCTTGCGCTGGTCCTTGGTCGCCTGTGCCCGCATGCGCACCAGATCCCGCATGGCCTCATGGGCCTCGTCGGGAACCCACACCTCGGTCAGCTGACCTGCTCGAAGCAACTGGGCGAGCATCATGGCATCGCGGCGATCGGTCTTAATCTTGTCGCCGGCCTTCCTCGGGATCAGCGATGGCGCCACTACATCGCAGCGATGCCCCAGCCCCGTCGACAGCCGATAGAGGTTGTAGCCCAACGGTCCAGCCTCATAGGTTAGATGCAGCTTCTGGCCACCCTTGCTGACCTTCCTCAACATCGATCTGATAGCCTCGGGCGTGTTGGCAATAGTGCCGAAAAACTGCACCGACGCTGACGCCTCGGCCGCAACCGTCGCCACTGCGATCGTCTTCTTGTGGACGTCCAGGCCAACAAAAATGGTAGTCTTCGTCATGATCCGCTCCTCGTGTCTGGGGATAGGCCTCGCTCAGGCGAAGCAACTTCCGTTGCGCTTCCGCGCCTTAGTCGACACGTCGGGACGGGTCACCTACTCGGTGACCCGTATCCCCAGCGGACATGATGGTCTAGGGGTGCAGTCCAAAACTGGCCCAGAATTGCTCCACCTTTGACAAGGTTGACCTCATTATTACTTATTGCCTAGACTCGACTTGGCGCACAAGGCCTCGGCGTGGTTTTGGGCGATTGAAATGGAGACGACGAATATGGGGATGACGAATAAGTTCGATGACGACGCGCCCAGCCTCGCGCGGCTGTGCGACACCGGTCTATCCCTGGACCCGCAGCGGGTCGCCCTCATCCAGGGCGAGCGGTCGATGACGTATGCAGAGCTCGAGCAGCGCATCAATCGGGTCGCCAATGGGCTGATCTCGCTCGGCGTCGAGCGGTCCGAGCGCGTCCTCGTCATCTTCGAGAACGACATCCGCTTCCCCGAAGTCCTGCTCGGTATCGTCAGGGCCGGCGCCGTAGCGGTCCCGGTCAACTTCAAGTTCCCGCCGCCGCAGCACATCGATCTGGCGCGAGACTGCGGGAGTTCGCATTGTCTTCGGCAGTGCCGGGATGGCCGAATCCGTCCTCGCCTGCCTGGCCGACGGGGTTGCCGAGGTCGGTATCGTCGTCGATGCCGACCGGGGTCCGCTTCGAAGCTATGAGGACTGGCTGGCCTCAGCTTCGCCCGAACGCTGCGATCATGGGTCGGCCGGCAGCGACGTCTGCATCCAGGCGTACACCTCGGGCTCGACCGGACGGCCCAAGGGGGTCTTCTCGCGCACCGTGGCTTACTGCGTAACGCTCAGCTCCTGGCGGAGTCCAACCGGATCGACGAGAACTCACGAGTCTTGTTGTCGACGCCGCTCTTCCACATGAACGCCACTGGCGCGGGGCTCCTCCCGTGCCTGAGCCAGGGCGGCTCGGTGGTCATTCTCAAGGAGTTCGACGCGGAGCGCGTGATTGATGCGATTGAGACGCACGGCTGCACCTACACCACCGGTGTACCGGCCACGTACAAGCTGGTTCTGGATGCCGCGCGACAAAGAACGCACGTGGATGTCTCCAGCCTCGAGTTCATCGCAGTGGGGTCTGCTCCCATGACACGCGCGCTTCTCGACGAACTGGTCCAGACCTTGCCTGGTGTCGATGTGATCGAAGGGTACGGGCTGACGGAGTTCTGGGCCCATCATCACCATGAACCCACGCGGCCGAAACAAGCTGGGCACGATCGGTCCCGCTCTTCCGGGCTTCGAGTGCAAGGTCATCGACTCCGACGGGAACATTTTGCCACAGGGAGAGGCGGGGGAACTTGTCGTGCGGAGCGAGTGCAACGCCCTCGGCTATTACAACCGGCCGGACGCCCAGGCGGAGCGCTTCCGGGACGGCTGGGTCTATACCGGGGATATCGTGGCGTGCGACCCCGACGGCTGGTACACCTTCAGGGGGCGCGTCGATGACCAGATGCAAGTGGGAGGCGAGAACGTCTTCCCGGCCGAAGTCGAGAACATCCTCGCCACTCATCCGGAAGTGCGGGACGTCTGTGTCGTTCCCGTCCCCCACGAGGTGAAGGGCCAGGTTCCGGTGGCCTTCGTCGTGCGCAACGTCGGGTCGAAGCTCGGCGAGAAGGAACTCATTGACTACTACATGACACGCGGACCCGCGTATTCCCATCCGCGCCATATCTACTTCATCGACGAGATGCCGCTCTTGGGGACCGGGAAAACCGACCTGCAGGCTCTTGAAAGGCAGGCTCGCGAGCGCGAGCCAGGCTCAGGAACGGGGCCCTCCCCCCGCGCCCACTGACTTGCCGTAGCGAGTGCTTGTCGGACTTGGAGCCCGGGACAGAGCTTGAACCGCCCACCCACAAAGATAATCGATCAGGACATCGGCACCATCACGAAGACCTTCTCGCTGACCCGGTTGGCCAGGTCAGGAAGATAATCGCCAAATGAAGTGCAGCCTGACCGGGTGCCAGAGTCTCGATACCGGACGAAAGGAGTATCGCCGTTTCGGTTACCCGGCCGCACGCGCAGAGTCCGGCACCGGTCGTTTTTTCCGGCTTCATCGTCTTCCTCCGGTGAGCGCCGCCTTGTTTTGTTGTCGGTGATCGCCGAGTCTCTGGGCTTGTGTGGCGGTCAGGCGAGGATGTGTCCACAATGTCGGATATGGACACAAGTGAGGGCAAGCGTCGGCGGAACAAGCGATGGCCGGAGGCGCTGAAGCGCGAGATCGTGGCGGCATCGCTTGCGCCCGGCGCCTCGGTGTCGGTCGTGGCGCGTCGTTACGACGTTAACGCGAACCAGGTGTTCATGTGGCGCCGCCGATATCGGGATCTGGTCGAGCAGCCCGCTGTGTCGCCGACCTCTTCGACGCCTGCGCTGGTGCCGGTGACGATCTCGCCATCCCCCGAGCCGGAGGCGGTTACGCCATCCGGGGCAGGTGGTTCGGACACCATCGAGATCGAGGTCTCCGGCGACTGCCGCGTCCGTGTCGGCTCGGGCTTCGATGCCCGAGCGCTCCGGCGCGTTCTCGATCTTCTGAGGCGGCGATGATCCCGGTGCCGTCGGGTGTGCGCGTGTGGTTGGCAACGGGCAAGACCGACATGCGACGCGGCATGAACGGGCTGTCGCTGCAGGTGCAGGAGACGCTCGGGCGCGATCCGTTCGCCGGGGATCTTTTCGTTTTCCGGGGCCGGCGCGGCGATATGATCAAGATCCTCTGGCACGACGGGCTCGGGCTGTCGCTCTATGCCAAGCGGCTGGAGCGCGGACGCTTCGTGTGGCCATCGGCGACGGGCGGCAGCGTTACCATTTCGGCGGCACAGCTCGCCTATATGCTCGACGGGATCGACTGGCGTAACCCGGTTCACACATTCCGCCCGCAACGTGCGGGATAACGGCGTTTTACAGGGGCGACAGGCGACGGGTTGTGATTCTCTGAAGTCATGGATTCGCCGACCGACATAGAGGCACTGAAGACGGCGCTGGACGCCGAGCGCGCCCGTGCCGCCGAAACCGAAGCCGAGCTTGCACTGGCCCGTGCCAAGAATGCCGACGACGCGGCCACTATTGCCCGCCAGAAGCTCGAGATCGCCAAGCTCAAGCGGCAGATTTACGGCGCGCGCTCGGAGCGCACCGCGCGGCTGATCGACCAGATGGAGCTGGAGCTCGAGGATCTCGAAGCCACCGCCACCGAGGATGAGATCGCCGCTGAGCTTGCCGCCGACAAGGCGACGACTGTCGCGGCGTTCACGCGCAAACGACCGTCGCGCCAGCCGTTCCCCGAGCACCTTCCGCGCGAGCGCCGGATCGTCCCCGGCCCGGCCACGTGCGACTGCTGCGGCGGCAGTCGTCTACGCAAGCTCGGCGAGACCGTCACCGAGACGCTGGAGGTGATCCCGCGTCAGTGGAAGGTCGTCCAGCACGTGCGCGAGAAGATGACTTGCCGGTGTCAATGGGCCCTGAACTTTCCGCGAATGTGGGCTTTCAATTTTCCCTAGTTGGCGGTGGTTGAGGGCTTGCGGGGATCAGCCGTTTTCAAGATCGGACGGCTTGTTTCCTGGTTGGCGGCCGCGCCGTTTGGTTTGCTGCGGCGGGTTGATGGATGGTCTTGCGCGAACGTTTTCCGGCACGAGATCGGCATGCTGGCGAAGGCGATAGCTCGAGCCCTCGATCTGGATGACGATAGCGTGGTGGAGGAGGCGGTCTAAAAGGGCCGTGGCGACGACATGATCGCCGAACACCTCTCCCCATTCGGCAAAGCCTCGGTTGGATGTCAGGATCATGGCACCCTTCTCGTAGCGGGCGTTGACGAGCTGGAAGAACAGGTTGCCACCACCCGGTGTTACCGGCAGGTATCCGATCTCGTCGACGACGAGGAGCGAAGCGCGAGCCAGGAAGCGGATGCGCTCTTTGAGCTGTCCTTCGCGTTCGGCCTTGACCAACGAGGCAATAATGTCGGCCAGCGTCGAGAATGCGACGCTCTTGCCCGCCTTCACGGCTTCGACCGCGAGTGCGGTTGCGAGGTGGCTCTTGCCGGTTCCGGGCGGCCCGAGCAGATGCACGACCTCGGCGCGTTCGATGAACTTGAGCTCTGCCAGCGCCAGGATGCGATTACGGTCGAGCGAGGGTTGGAAGGTGAAGTCGAAGCCGGCAAGGGTTTTGACTGCGGAGAGCCGCGCCATCATGAGAGACGTCTTGATGCGGCGGTTGTCACGCAGCGTCAGTTCTTCGATGAGCAACTGATCGAGAGCCTCGATCGCGTCGATCTCACCTTGCTCGATCCGCCGCACGGTGGTGTCAAGCAGTTCGAGTGCACGCGGCATCTTCAGTGCGACCAGGCTATTCTTGATGCTGTCGAGCAGGGACGGGTTGGTGTGGATGCTCATCTCAAGCCCCCCACTGTCGCGAGGCGATCACCGATTGCCTGATAGACATCGAGTGGACGGCGCTGAACATGATCACCGGACCGGTCGATAACCGCGCTTGGCTGGGCAGGACCGGACCGAACGGGCAAACGCCCCTGTCGATGCTCGGGTGCGACACGCGTTCGCCTTCGCCCTTCGAGCACGGGATGCACGGCGACGAGCCGACCTTGATCCAGAATGCGGATGATGTCGGGCAACTGGTGCACCTCGACAACCCGGCGAGTACGATCGGGGACGGAGTAGTAGTTGCCGCCGATCGAGACCAAGCCGTCGTGGCTGACGCGGCGTTCGAGCCTGAGAAGCGCATCGAACGGTGCCGCCGGCAGACATTGCAGTTCGCTTTGCTCGGCGGCGAATGCCTCCGCAACAACCTTCTGCGTCGTGCCGTGGACGCGGACGTTAGCGATGCTTGCTAGCCAATCGGCTAGCTGGTCGTTGAGATCATCGAGGTTACGGAACGTGCGGGCGAGGAAGAAGTCCTGACGGATATAGCTGAACGGACGCTCCACTTTTCCCTTGGTTTTGGCGCGATATGGCCGGCACGCCTTGGGCAGAAAGCCGTAATGCTGGGCCAAGGCCAGCAGCGAGCGGTTGTACACGATGTGGCCTTCGTCATCCTCACCGGTCACCGCCGTCTTCATGCGGTCGTAGAGTATCTCGATTGGGACGCCGCCAATCGCCGCGAACGCCTGCATGTGACAGCGCAACAGCGTCTGCAGATCCTGATGCATGACAAAGCGGGCGAAGATGAAGCGGGAATGGCCGAGAACGAGCGAGAACAACCAGACGATCCGGGTCACGCCGGGATCGTCGGCGAACTCGGTCACGAAGCGTGCAAAGTCGACCTGGGCCTGTTGGCCGGCAGGCGTCTCGAAGCGCACCTCGAAGGGCTTTGGCCCATGATCGGGCCTGTTCGCGGCGACGAACCGTTTCACCGCCGTGTAGGCCCCGGTGTAACCCTGTTCGCGGATCTCACGATTGAGCCGAACGGCGCTGAGTTCCGGGAAAGCGGCGACGCGCGCGCGAAGGTAATCGAGATAGGGCGCCAGCTTGCTCGGTCTGCCCGCCTGCCGCGGACTGTAAGCCGGTGGCTCCAGGCCACGCTCGATGTACTTCCTGACCGTCTTGGGGTCACGGCCAGTGCGCCGGGCAATGGCGCTGATCGACAGGCCTTGTCGATGAAGGTCCAATATCACGATGAGGTCTCAAAGCTGGATCATCCGCGCCACCCCCGTCCGAATCAGTTCGGACGCCAATGGTGGATCGCGGCGAAGCGCCTGACAGGGTGGGGCTCGCCCCACCCTGTCAGGCAAAAGAGCCAGCTAGGGAATTTTCGATGCCCACAATCAGGGAGTATTCAACGCCCGGTGACAGAACGCGTCCGAGTAGGGCAGGATCATGAAAAACACATGCAGCTTGCGACGAACGCCGCCAATCACGCCGATCGCCTCGCCAAAATCAACCTGAGCATGACCCGGCGGATGGGAGAGCGGCACGAACTTCTCAGCCGTGCGCTGGCGAGCTTCCCGAACATAGTCCGTCACGATCGTGACGCGGCCGGTAAAGCCGTGCTCGTCACGAAGACGCTCGAAGATCCGCTTCGCGGTGTGGCGCTGTTTGCGCGGCGTTTGGCTGTCGGCCTTCAGGATCGCATCGATAAAATCAGTAAACGCATCCAGCTTAGGGCGCACCGGAGGCCCCTTGCGCCGATAACCCGGCGGCGCCGAATAACTGCACATCTTCTTGATCGTGTCCCGACTCACGCCGAACACCCGAGCGGCTTCGCGCCGACTGTTACCCTGAACTAAAACAAATCACGAACCGCCGCATATATCTCCACGGCAAACATCCCCGCTAAGGCCCTCCTGATTTCGGAAAACCTCAGTCTATCCAGTGGCCGGATATTACTCCGGCGCGAACGGCACTACGCCGCCGCTTCACTGGCCGAATATTGCAGCGGTGCTTACAGCCATCTACGCTGGGCGCTAAGCCTTCAATGTGTCGGAGTCGAAAACGGGCCGGCGCAAGCCGACCGCCGAACACATCAGCCTCGTATCACCGATCATCATAGACGCGCAGATATTCGCGCAGGTGCAGAAACAGTTGAAAGAACGGAATCCTCGGGTCACGCCACCATGGGTCGTTTCCGGCCCAATCCTGCTAACCGGCTTGGCAACCTGTGCCACATGCGCTGGCGCGATGACACTGCGGACCGGCACATCGAAAACAGGCAAGGTCCATAAATATTACTCGTGCTCGACCAGCGCCAGAAAAGGCAAGTCTGTTTGCAAGGGGCGCTCAATCAACCTGGAAAAGCTCGACAAGCTTGTCACCACACAACTGATCGAGCGGCTGTTCGATCCAGAACGGCTCAAAGCTCACCTTGGAGCCCTGGCTGCCCGCCGAGCGGAAAAGAGCGCTGCCGTCGAAATCCGAATCCAGCAGCTGGCCGCCAGCGCGGCTGATGCCGACGAGCGTTTGCGTCGGCTTTACAAGATGGTTGAAAATGGCTTGGCAGACATGGATGATATTCTGAAGGATCGGATCACAGCACTGAAGGCAGAGCGCGAGCGTGCCCAGTCAGCACTGACGCTGGCGCAGGGGACAAATCAGGTAGCAATTGCCGTCGATGACAGAAAAATCGCCGCGTTCAGCAAATCGATGCGCGAACAGCTCCACCGTAAGCGCTCACCCGATCCCCTCCTGTCATGAGGCCGTGATGCCGTGCGAATGATGTTGCTGTGTCTATTGAACATGGGACGTCAAAATGGACGGCTATTTGGACGGCTCGACGGACGGGTTTGCCGGTCGGCTCGAGGTCATCGAAGGGCGCACGGGTCGGCGTGTTCGCAGCCCCCAGGAGCGTGCACGGATTGCGGCGGAGAGCTTGGTGCCTGGCGTCAAGGTGGCGGATGTTGCGCGTCGGTACGGCGTGACCCGTTGGCAGGTCTATGACTGGCGCCGGAAGCTTCGTGCAGGAGAGCTGGCGGTGCCGGAAGAGGCGATGTCTGAGCCGGCCTTTGCCGCGCTCGTCGTCGAGACGGCTCTCCCGGAAGCCTCTCTCGCACAAAAGCCGAAGCGAGCGGAGGCAGCTGACAGCATCGAGTTGTTGGTGGTTGGGGTCACGGTTCGGGTCGGTGCCGATGTGGGCGAAGCCCAGCTTGTCCGGGTGATCCGTGCCGTGCGGGCGGCGTCGGCATGATCGCACCGCACGGACAATTGCGGGTCTATGTGGCGATCCGGCCAGTGGACTTCCGCAAGGGAATGGACGGGCTGGCGCTGGTCGTGCAGGAACGCTTCGGGCTCGATCCGTTCAGCGGAGCGGCCTTCGTGTTCCGCGCCAAGCGCGCCGACAGGATCAAGATCGTGATCTGGGACGGCACCGGTATGGTGCTGGTTTACAAGCGGCTCGACGGGGCGAAGTTCGTCTGGCCGCAGGTGCAGGACGGGGTGATGAAGATGTCGCCGGCGCAGTTCTCGGCCCTGTTCGAAGGGGTGGACTGGCGTCTCGTCCGGCCAGAGCGAGAGCGACGCCCGCAGGTCGCCGGATAGGTGCGGCGGAAGGACTCGGGCGAAGCGTCTGCGATGGTGTCGGGGCCGGCGCCGAGGCATCATTCCGGGCATGTCCGATGCCGATCTCGCCGAAGAAAATGCCCGCCTGAGAGCGCGTCTCGCCGAGACCGAGGCCGCGCTGGCGGATGCCCAGGAGGCCCAACGGCGGCTGGAAAGCCTGATTGGCGAGCTCAGGCGAGACAAGTTCGGACGTACGTCCGAGAAACTCGACGCCGATCAGTTCAACCTGCCCCTCGAGGATATCGAGATCGCCCAGGGCCTCCTGGAAGCGGCACAGGAAAAAGCGCGTCGGGCTCTGAACGGTAATGGTGAAGTCGGTGCACAGCAGGCGATGCGGAACCGTGGGCGTCTGCCCAAGCACTTGCCGCGGATCGAGCGGGTTGTCGAGCCAGAGAGCACGCTTTGTCCCTGCGGCTGCGGAGAGATGGCGAAGATCGGCGAGGATGTCTCCGAGCGGCTCGACATCGTGCCGGCACAGTTGCGCGTTCTGGTCACGCGCCGCCCGCGCTACGCGTGCCGTCGCTGTTCAGGTGTCGTGGTCCAAGCGCATGCCCCCGAGCACATCGTTCCTGGCGGGCTGCCGACCGAGGCGCTGATCGCGCAAGTCATCGTCTCGAAGTTTGGCGATCACCTGCCGTTCTATCGTCAGGCCGAGATCTACAAGCGGCAGGGGATCCGTCTCGATCGCGCGACCTTGGGCAACTGGGTCGGCCGCGCCTGCTTCCATCTCAAGCCGATTGTCGAGCAGATGCGGTCCCACCTGAAGGTGGCCGACCGGATCTTCATGGACGAGACGCGCGCACCGGTGCTGGATCCAGGGCGAAAGACGACAAAGACCGGTTGGTTCTGGGCCATCGTCTCGGATGACCGAGGCCACGGCGGGACCGGACCGCCCATTGTGATGTTCCATTATGCCTCGGGCCGCGGCGGCGTACATGCGCTCCGCTTCCTCGACGGCTATCGCGGGCGATTCCTGCAATGCGACGGCTATCAGGCTTATGACGCAGCGGCAGCGCTGGAACGGCCAGGCGGGCCGTGGCGCCTGGTGCACTGCTGGACGCATGTGCGCCGACGCTTCGTGAAGCGGCTGGAAAGTGACGGCTCGCCGATCGCCGAGGAAGCGCTGCGCCAAATCGCCGGGCTCTACGCCATCGAAAAATCTGTCCGCGGCTGCGCGCCTGAGATCCGTCTGGTCGCACGACAGGAGCTGGCCGCGCCAATCATCGCCGCCTTCCGGCCATGGCTCGAGGGGCAGCTCTCGCGCATACCGCAGGCCTCGAAACTGGCCGAGGACATTCGCTACACGCTCGGGATCTGGCCGGGCCTGACGCGGTTCCTCGACGACGGGCAGCTCGAACTCGATACCAACCCGGTCGAAAACCAGATCCGCCCCATAGCCCTGACCAGGAAAAACGCACTCTTCGCCGGGCACGAGGTCGGCGCGGACAACTGGGCGATGCTCGCCTCGCTGATCGCTACCTGCAAGATGAGCGACGTGAACCCGGTCGATTACATCACAGAAACCCTGCGTGTGATCCTCGACGGCCATCCGATGAGCGCCATCGAAGACCTCATGCCCTGGAACTTCCGGAAGACGTCAAGCCTCGCCGCATAGGGGATCGGGGAAGCGGTTACGTCGCAAAGCGAGAAGCATCGAGATGCTAAGCGTGGCGAAAACCGAAGCATTTGGACGGCGACCGGATCGCATTTGGCTTGACTCGTGCCCGAGATCGAGGTCGTGAAGCATGCCATTGTAGACAACCAAATCCAGCGCTCGATCTTCCGCCTGCACAGTTGTGGCCATCACCGGGGGCGGCCAGTATCAATTCCCGAAGGCGCTGGGCGCAGGATGGCAGTTCTATGGGGGCGGAGCAGAGGAGCAGTTCGGTGTGTGACGCAATTTGGCGCTGCAAACTGGTGGTAGATCCCAGCCACCACCAGGCAAGAGCACACGAGGCCTTGGGTGGTGGCTGGCTACGCTCCTTGAGACGTGGGCGAACAAACCGGAGCTGCTCCGACAGTGGTGCAATCTCGTGAGCATCCAATGAAAAAGATGCCAACTATTTGATCGGTTCGATCGGTTTTTGGATTAAATTGCAATCACATTTTATGCGTGTTTGATTTGATCTCTGAAACAATTGCTATCATTAACTTTCGTTAATCCGCGACATTCGCAGTGGACACCGCTACGGTGTCACAGTCGGCCAGGTTGCCGACGCGATGCTATGGATTGGCGCAAACGATGAGCGAAGATCTGACAGCTATAAGAAGCGACGTGCTTGACCGCCTCAAGTTACAGAGAGCCACGGTGCTGGATGACCTCACCAAACGTCCAGGTGATGTTGCTGCGCGCGCGAGGCTGAAAGATCTCGAGAACTGTATTGCCGTGCTTTATTCTGCGCTGGGGGTGAAACCGGGTCAGCAATGATCTCAAGGGGAGAGCAACGTTGCTCGGCGCCGCTTGTTCCCAGGCTTATGACGCGGTCTAGTATATCAGGAAGAATAAGATACGGACTTTGTCCTACGGAGATGCACCTGTCTCTTGAGGGTTCGGGCTGTTTGTTGGCGTCCTCCGAGAGCCGACGACGTTGTTATTGATGCGATATTGAACCTCGTGCCACCGCTCGCCGCTTGATTGTGTGCCCGTGTGTCGTGGTGACGCCAAGGCTCCTCAGAAATCCAACGGCCCGTTACATATCGATTGCTCCCGCCGCTGCTCAATAGCCGGGGAAAAGGGCGATATACAGCCACGAGGGGTACGCGGAGCGACCAGCCATCAAGAGACGTCAAATAAGCCGAGAATCGCAATGGGCGGTTTCGTAAATCATTCAAATCGAAACGAGTTTTGGTTTGCTGGGCTATGGTGCTATACAAGCGCCCTTAACAAATAAGATGGAAGCCCAAATAAATGACGAGTGCCGAACTGAACAAGTTGAGTTATCAGCAACTTTTGACACTGAAGAATAAGATTGACGCTGCAATGATCCAAAGGCAGGCAGAAGAGCGGCAGCACTTAAAGCAAAAATCGCTGACATGGCTGCAACCTCAGGTTTTGATGTGTCTGAGCTTTTGGTGGCAAGGCCGGCCGAAAGTCATCTGGCAGGATCGCACCGAAATTCGCCAACCCGAAGGATCCATCGCAAACCTGGTCCGGTCGTGGGCGGATGCCGTTGTGGATGGTTGCAGAAATCAAGAAGGGGAAGAAGAAGAGAGCTTCGCGATCTAGTCGCGAACCCAGGTTAACGATTTGTTAACCGAACTCTTCCAATCACGATGGACCCTCTAGCCCATCGGGGTTTCTCATGCCGCCTAAATCGATTGGAGCGAAACCGTCGCCGCAATCCGCGCGTGGCATAGCCTTGGTTCGTGTTCGACCTGACAACCGCCCGATGCAGGAGCTGATTATTCCAGCACGTCCGACAAAGTGGCTTCGGAAGCTTTTGTCGAAGAGCCGACGGTCGTTCCATTCCATACCGTCTTTGAGCGATCGTATCGGTGGATGTTCAACACGGTAGTGAAGTCCAGCAGCGCCCCTAGTGTCGGCAAAATGCGGCGGGATGGCGCCGCTCGTTTCGTCGATGATCCGTGCGGTGACTGCGCTGATTGATGGACCATCGACAATTGCTCAGTGACGCCTAGTGCGCCGAAGGGCCCCCCCGTGGCTGGCACCCCGTCAAGCCCCTACCGAAGTTAGATCGTGCTCCGACGCAACGACATCGCGATCAGCATTTACCACAGCCTACCTCCGGCAGACGATCCAATTAGCGAAGCGGATTTGCTGTTCGGACAACCGGGACCACGTCAGTGCGAACGTAAGCATCCGGCGAGCACCGCAGGGGCGGTGACTTCAGGCTGCCCGGCTGACTGCGGTAGCGTCAGGCCGCCAGTTCCACGGCAGGAGGTCGTCGAGCTGTGAGGCTGGATGCTCGGCGATGCGGGCGAGCACGTCGGCGAGCCAGGCCTGCGGATCGATGTCGTTCATTTTTGCGGTGACGACCAGGCTGTACATGGCCGCAGTGCGCTCACCACCGCGATCGGAGCCGGCGAACAGCCACGATTTGCGGCCAAGAGCAATCGCACAGTCATTCTGCCCATATCGGGCAGGATGTCGTGATCCACTATCGATGGCACCCGCTTTACGGGCGGAGCGCGCGTCGCATTCAGGGCGAGCGGCGTGCATCGGGCGAGTTCGTTCACGTCGAGTTGACACCGGGCGTCGTGACGATCCTGCCGGCGTGGAAGCTCGATCCGGTCTATTGCGCCGGCTTCAAGGTCGGAGCGCCGCAAGTCTCTCTGGCTGCGCTTTCGTCTTTGCATGAGCTTCTGACGGCCATCGAATCGCGGCTCTCTTCTGCGGACGGCACCGCTGTCAACAAGGAGGCCCGTCATGGGATCGCTGATAACGCTCACGCGAAGACGACATCCGCTTGCAACAACCCCGCACCAACTCGACCTCGTTCTCGACGACGCAAGACTGCAAGGCATGACACCGACGGAACGACAAGCAGCCCTACTGTCGCTGGTGCATCTGCTGCTGGAAGCAGCCCGGGTGGCAACACGGGAGGCCGGCGATGACCACGAATGACGCCCTCCTTCCCGCGCCGCTGCTACAGCGCAAGGCCGTGGTCTACGTGCGCCAGTCGACGCCGCAGCAAGTGCAGTCGAATCTGGAGAGCCAGAGGCGCCAATACGAGTTGGTCGAGGTCGCGCGCCGGCGCGGGTTCGCCAACGTGGAGGTCATCGACGACGATCTCGGCCGATCTGCGAGCGGCACCGTCGCGCGGCCCGGCTTCGATCGCCTCGTTGCTGCCTTGTGTGCGGGCCAGGTCGGGGCCGTACTGTGTCTCGATGCCTCGCGCCTCGCACGCAACGGCCGCGACTGGCATCATCTCCTGGAGTTGTGCGGTCTGGTCGATGCCCGCGTCATCGACCTCGATGGCGTGTATGACCCGTGTCGTCCCAATGATCGCCTGCTGCTCGGCATGAAGGGCAGCATCTCCGAGTTCGAGCTAGGCATCATCCGCTCCCGCATGTACGAGGCGGCCCGATCGAAGGCAAGACGCGGCGAGCTGCGGCTCTCGGTCCCGATCGGTTACTCCTGGGACCGACACGTCGGCCTCACGCTCGACCCGGATCGCCGGCTGCAGGAGGTGATCCATCTCGTATTCAGCAAGTTTCGCGAGCTGGGCAGCGCCCGCCAGGTGTTGCTGTGGATGGCGGCGGAGGGCATTCACTTTCCGTATCCGACGGACGGTAGAACGTTGACATCGTTCGATTGGCGGCTGATCCGATATCGTAACGTCATCGCGATTCTGAAGAACCCCTTCTATGCTGGCGTCTACGCGTACGGCAAGAGCGAAAAGCGTACAGAGATCGTCGATGGCCGTGCGCGCAAGAGCTATGGCCACCGCAAGCCCATGGAGGCCTGGGAGGTTTTCATCAAGGATCACCACGAGGGCTACATCGGATGGGCGGAGTACGTGCGCAATCAGGCCGTGCTCGCGGGCAACGCCTATGGCAAAGTCGGTGACACGAAGTCGGGACGAGGCGGCCGGGCGCTGCTCGCCGGTCTCATCTGTTGTGCCCGCTGCGGTCGCAAGCTCAAAGTCACCTATACCGGGCGCTATCCGCGGCCGGTCTACGGGTGCGAGAGTCCAAACCTGCAATTGGGCCACAAGCGCTGCTTCAGGATGGGCGGCAAACATATTGACGAGACAATAGCCGCCGAGATGTTGCGCGCCGTGACGCCGATTGCGATCGAGGCATCGAAGGAGGCCGAGCGTATGCTGAGAGACGAAGCACATGATCGGCAGCGCATCGCCGAGATGGAGTTGAGTCAGGCAAAGTATGATGCAGCGCTGGCGGAACGTCGCTACGCTGCTTGCGATCCAGACAATCGCCTCATTGCGGCGCAACTGGAGAAGGCATGGGAAGGAGCACTTCAGCGAGTTGAGGCGTGTCGACAGCGGCTGAACGCCATGAGAACGGCGGATGCTGACGTTGCCCAACCCGATTTCGCAGGTCTGGCCGGAGACCTGTCCGCGACATGGAAGGCGCCGACCACGACGATGCGAACGCGCCAACGCCTAGTGCGGGCCCTGATCACCGAGATCATCGCCGACGTCGACACGGCAGCTGGCGAGATCGTTCTCGTCATTCACTGGAAGGGCGGTCAGCATTCCGAGTTGCGCGTCAAGAAGCCCAAAACCGGCGAGCACGGTTGCACCACGCCCGAGAAGGCCCTGGCCGTGATGAG
Organism: uncultured Alphaproteobacteria bacterium; assembly: GCA_963761475.1. Taxonomy (GTDB): domain Bacteria; phylum Pseudomonadota; class Alphaproteobacteria; order Rhizobiales; family Hyphomicrobiaceae. The sequence goes on along the minus strand of CAVXGT010000023.1, from coordinate 25,753 downwards.
CAGCATGGCTGGTCGTTGGTCTGACGAGCATATCGCCGCGTCGCTCAATCGGATGGGCTTGCCGACCGGGCAAGGCAAGACCTGGACGGCGCACCGTGTCGGGTCGATACGCCGGGTCAACGGTATCCACGGCTACCTCTCGGCCGAGAAGAATGGCGAGTGGCTGACGATGCGCGATGCGGCGGCAAGACTTGGCGTCAGCCATCATCAAGTGCGCAAGCTGATCAAGGCAGGCGTTTTGGCGAGCAAGCAAATCATACCAGACGCGCCGCACCAGATCTGCGCCGCCGATCTCGCGAGCGAGCAGGTCGTCGCCGCACTGAAGCGAAAAGGTCGCCCGTGTCGAGCAACTCCAGAAAATCAGCTCTCAATGTTTCCAGGCACTTACGAAGGAGGTGCAGAATGACTCGGTCATCGCAAATGGCCATCGCGCGACCCTACCTGGCATGTGTCTATTTTATTTTCTTTCCAGCAACTTCAATCGATGATTTTCCCAAGTTGGAATTCGACGTGGCGAGCACTTTTGGCTTCACCTGCTTTGGCTTTTTCGCCTCTTTATTGCCGCGTCTATTGTTGCCTTTAGACATCTGTCTTCCTAGCTTGATAGCGGTTTTGGACTGCTCGGTAGTATCGTCCATGCGTCTGGCGTGGTCTTACACCGTCAATAGATGTAGGCGGTTGTTCATGCCGGTAGTTCCTGCTCCATCACATCTCGCGCAAATGCTGCAGCAAGATCTTCAGGATCGACATCGTATGTCGGCTCAAGACCCTTCCGATTACCTGTCGATTGGCGATAAATGTAAGTCTGCAAACGGCGATAGGCGAGAAACGAAATGCCGTCGAGTTGCTCCTCTTCGGTGACGACTTCGTATGATCCCGATGGAAACGCGTGATCAATCCAGGCAATATGGAATGGTCGCCTGAATACCATCGTCTTCGTTGTCGTTCGAATGGTCATGTCATCACCTCCTGATAGATGGAAAACGCGACGCCTTAGAATTCAACCAGCAGTGGCGGCGAATTACATCATACCGCCCATGCCGCCACCGTGGTCATGACCGGCATGCGCGTCGCCGTCCGGCTGCACATCGGCCACGCCAGCCTCTGTCGTAATCATCAGGCCGGCAATGGAAGCGGCATCCTGAAGCGCGATGCGCACCACCTTGGCCGGGTCGATGATACCCCTCTCGATCATGTCGCAGTATTCGTCTGCCTGGGCGTCGTAGCCGAACGAATTCGATCGGCCTTCCATGACCTTGCCGACCACAATCGATCCTTCAATGCCAGCATTGTCGGCGATCTGGCGGATCGGTGCCTGCAGTGCCCGCCTGACGATATTGATCCCGGCGTCCTGGTCGGGATTGTCGCCTTTGACGGTGATCGCCTTGGTTGCCTTCAACAGCATGACACCACCGCCCGGCACAATACCTTCTTCGACCGCTGCCCGTGTTGCATTGAGCGCATCATCGACACGATCCTTGCGTTCTTTGACTTCGATCTCGGTCGAGCCACCGACCTTGATGATGGCAACACCACCTGCAAGTTTGGCCAAACGCTCCTGCAGCTTTTCCTTGTCGTAGTCCGATGTCGTCTCTTCGATCTGAGATTTGATCTGGCTGATCCGGGCTTCGATGTTCTTCTTCTTGCCGGAACCGTCAATCACTGTGGTGGCGTCCTTCGTGATCGACACACGCTTGGACTCTGCCGAGCATTTCGAGCGTGACACTTTCCAATTTTATGCCGAGTTCTTCGCTGATCACGCTACCACTAGTCAGCACGGCGATATCTTCCAGAACCGCCTTGCGGCGATCGCCGAAGCCTGGCGCTTTGACGGCGGCGACTTTCAGGCCGCCACGAAGCTTGTTGACGACCAGCGTCGCCAGCGCCTCACCCTCGATGTCTTCGGCGATGATCAGCAGCGGCTTGCCTGTCTGGACAATCGCTTCAAGCACGGGCAACAGGTCCTTCAGGCTGCCAAGCTTTTTTTCATGGATGAGGATGTAGGGCTCCTCCATCTCGACGGTCATTTTTTCAGCGTTGGTAATGAAATACGGCGACAGGTAGCCGCGGTCGAACTGCATGCCCTCGACGATTTCCAGCTCGCTTTCGCGGCCACTTGGCTTCCTCGACCGTGATGACGCCTTCGTTGCCGACCTTCTGCATTGCCTTGGCGATCATGTCGCCAATCTCGGCTTCGCCGTTGGCCGCCACCGTGCCGACCTGGGCGATCTCAGCCGACGCCTGCACCTTCTTCGATCGTTTTTGAATTTCCTCGACGACCTGGGCGACGGCCTTCTCGATGCCGCGCTTGAGATCCATCGGGTTCATGCCCGCCGCAACAGACTTCATGCCTTCGCGCAGGATCGCATGCGCAAGAACCGTGGCGGTGGTGGTGCCGTCGCCGGCCATGTCGTTCGTCTTCTGGGCAACTTCGCGCACCATCTGCGCGCCCATGTTCTCGAACTTGTCCTCAAGCTCGATTTCCTTGGCAACGGTGACGCCGTCTTTTGTCGTGCGTGGCGCGCCATAGCTCTTGGCGATGATGACGTTGCGGCCTTTCGGGCCGAGCGTCACCTTCACAGCGTTGGCGAGGACATCGACACCTTCCATCATACGGTCGCGAACGTCACGGGAGAACTTGACCTGCTTGGCAGTCATTTGCAGGATCCAGTCGTGAAATGAGAGAATTTGTGATCGGAACGGTTCAGGAGTCGCGAAAACGGGATACTTGCTGTCGAGCACACCCATGATGTCGCTTTCCTTCATGATGAGCAGCTCGTCACCGTCGATCTTGATCTCGGTGCCGGACCATTGGCCAAAGAGGACTTGGTCGCCCTTCTTGAGATCCGACGGGACAGAATTTGCCGGCTTCGTCCCGGTTGCCGGGGCCCACAGCAATGACCTTGCCTGCTGCGGTTTTTCGCCGGCTGTGTCCGGGATGATAATCCCGCCGGATGTCTTGGTTTCCTGGTCAGCACGCTTGACGACCACGCGATCGTGAAGGGGACGGAATTTCATATTGAGTTACTCCAAGCGGCCGCACCCCGCACATAGCGAGGCCAGATGGCTGAATTTTTGAGAAAGCAAGCTCTTGGCACTTGCTTCTAGGGAGTGCCATTCGCACCATTGACATGGGGTCGCCTTAGGCGATCTACAAGTGGCATTGCGGTGCAATCGTTGCTGGACGAAGTCCTGCATGGAACTGTGGTCGGTGCTGCTCGTAGACGCGGATCATCGGGCCAGCCGTTGCCGGCCGGCGTGCGGTTACTGCAATATTTGAGAGTCAACCCTTATAATCCGGTGCAGCCGACACTAAATAAGATATGGCGTGTTATGCAATCGCCATCATGGGTCAGCGAGAAATTCGTGAAAATTCGAATCGGTTACGAATTCGATTATAAATTCCCTCAACCGACACCTTGTCTGCTTCTGCTCAATGTCCATCATAGTCGCGTGAGCGATCTTGAGGCGCCCGATCATGTTGTTACTGACCCTTCTGCACCAACAACCGGTTACCGGGACGGTTTCGGAAATTGGTGCAGCCGCCTGATCGCGCCGGCCGGTGTCGTGCGCATTTCAACGAACGCGATTATCCGGGATTCCGGCGACGCTGATCCGATCAATATCGGTGCTGCCCAGATTCCGATTGCTTACATACCAGACGAGGTCCTCGAATATGTGCGACCGAGCCGTTTCTGCGAGAGCGATGAACTACTCGATTTGAGTTGGGAACTCTTCGGCAAAGCCAAGCCGGGCTGGAGCCGAGTGCAAGCCATTTGTGACTTCGTCCATCAACACATCGCTTTCAATTACGCCCAGGCTCGCGCAACGCGCACAGCGGCAAGTGCATACACCGAACGTGTCGGTGTCTGCCGCGACTACGCGCATCTTGCTATTGGATTTTGCCGGGCACTGAACATACCTGCAAGATACTGCACAGGCTATCTGAGCGATATAGGGACACCACCACCACTGCCCGCCGGGGACTTTGCCGCCTGGTTTGAGGCCTATCTTGATGGTCAGTGGCACACTTTCGACCCTCGTAACAACGTACCCAAAAAAGGCCGTGTGCTCATAGCTCGGGGGCGTGATGCCGCCGATGTCGCCATGGTCACAACTTTCGGTCCCAATACCCTGGAAGGCTTCCGCGTTTGGACAGATGAGATCCAGGCCGCATGAGGCTTTATCCATTCCTGACGGGCTACCGCGTAAGTCGTGCTTACCACGAAGTTAAGCATCCATTGGGCCCGAATGAGCGGGCCACTGACCAATGCAACAAGAAAGACATTTGACAATGACCATTTTACAAAAAATCAAGGCTCCACTCATCGGTGCGATAGCAGGTGCGATCATCAGTACCGCCGCGGGATTCACGATCGGCGGCTGGATGACCTCAAGCAAAGCAGAGTCGCTCGCGAAAACCCGCTCCACTGCGGCGGTCGTCTCCGTGTTGGCTCCTATATGCGCTCGGAACTTCAAGGACGGTGCAGATCAAACCGATCAGTTGGCAGCACTTAAGTCAAAGAGTGCTTGGGAACAAACGGCGTTTATAGAAAAGGGTGGATGGGCAAAAATGCCCGGAACAGTAGAAATCAGCAGCGGCGTCGCAAGAGCTTGCGCTGAGATTATTGTGGCCGGTACGTAGTCGGATCTGGTCCTTTAATAGAGTTTGCACGTCGATGAATTATCGAAAGGAAATGCCATGGCTCTCAATTTCCCGAACCCCGCACGTAGTTTTGACAAGCAAAACAAGTATGTTCGGTTTTGGGGATACGATGGCGCCATGGAAATAGCGTTCTTTCTGGAAACTGCGGCTCTAAAGACCTTGAACCCAAGTCTCAATAATACCGAGCACGAGTTCCTTACGGAATTTGATAAGTCACTCGCTCGCATCCATGACATCGCCGAAAAAGTCTACCGTAGAAGCAAGTCGGGCTCGCATGCGTGCACAATCACAGCGCATAATTTTTGATTTGGCGGCGACCTTGCTGCGCGGCCTCGCCCCAGAGCAATCTCGAATTTAATTAGATTGTCCTTCACGACCGGTTGCTGCTCGCTGGCAAGCCCGCATCCGGCCCAATCGATATGAGCGGCGCGTGCCAGCTTTACATAAGGAATGAAAATGAAAGACCCTTCTTATTGGTCGATATTGCGATCGCCTGCGACGATCCTCCTTCTGGCATTGGCGATGATCTCATCCGAAACGGCGATGACGAAGGAACGATCAACGAGCATTCCCCGAAATGCCGTTGAGAAATCCTATGGCAGTGGCTGGGAATGCGTGCGGGGGTATCGCGAAATTGATGGTCGCTGCTCGCTCATCCAGGTGCCGCCGAATGCGTTTCGACCGAAGAGTTCCTATGGCCCCGTGTGGGAATGCCGCCGAGGGTTTGTGGAACGGGACGAGAAATGTGTGGCGATCAATGTCCCGGCGCACGGTTATCTCGTATCATACGGCGACAGGTGGAAGTGCCATCGCGGTTATGTACAGGTCAAGGACGACTGTTTGCCCGTGCAGGTGCCGGCGAACGGTTATCTCGCAGACGACAGTTACGGACGCGGTTGGGCGTGTGAGCGTGGCTTCGCAGCCAAAGACGAGGCGTGCATCGCAGTCGATGTTCCTAAGAATGCGCACCTCAATTATTCTGGAACCGGCTGGGAATGCGATCGATCTTTCGAGCCAGAAACAGGGTCGGTGTGTAGAGCCGTGACAGTCGTCACAACGACCGATGCAGGGCGCCAGACTGTGACGAACCTGAAAATCTCAATGGGTAGTTGAAGAGCAAAATTTCCCGTAGCAGAATTTCTGCATGCAAGTTGATCGTAAGCGCTCGATCCCCCGGTGATCGAGTGCAGGATTGACATCGCGGCTCGCGTTGGCCGACGCCATGCGTCGGTGGCGGCGACGTTCCAGGGCAGCAGCAGGGTGATGGCGGCGTCATCTTCTGCGTAAGCGCTCAATCTTCCCCTTCTTCCGTGGCGCGGGAGATCGTGCCTGTTGTCGTGCATGGCGGTTCGTGGATGGACATCGACTGGACAGTTTTGGCTTGAGCACGTCGAGGCGTGTGCTGCAGGTGGTGGCTCATGGTTGCGTCCTTTCTGGTGTGTATCGGTTGGTTACGTTTGCTGTGCTGTTCGTTCGTTCGAGAACGCACTGCCCAGGTAGTGCCGCACATGCGGCAAGTCACCGTTGGCTAGCAGCAATCGGATGCCTTTTTGCAATTTGCTATCCTCTCCGCGCCCGGAACCTGAGTTCCGGACGCAGTGCCATGGCTGTCGCGATCAAGCAGTCGGCACAGGATCGAGACGCGGGCCGTGACCGGCGCGCTCGGGCGCCTTATGGACCATGGTGTAGGCGTAATCGACACCCATGCCGTAGGCACCGGAATGCTCCTGAACGATCGCGATGGTGGCATCGTAGGTATCCTTGCGAGCCCAGTCGCGTTGCCATTCGAGCAGCACTTGCTGCCAAGTGACCGGCACCACGCCAGCTTGGACCATGCGTTGCATTGCGTAGTCATGGGCTTCCGTCGATGTACCTCCTGACGCGTCAGCCACCATGTAGATCTCGTAGTCGGTGTCATGCATTGCCGAGAGCGCGAATGTCAGATTGCACACTTCGGTCCATAGACCGGACACGACGATCTTCTTGCGTCCTTCCGCTGCGCCCTTCGCCAATGCATCGCGAACCTTCTGGTCATCCCAGGAATTCATCGACGTCCGCTCGAGCAGTGGCGCCTCAGGGAACACCGAAAGCAGTTCCGGATAGGTATGACCCGAGAAGCTATCCGTTTCGACGGTTGTTATGATCGTCGGGATCTGGAAGACCTTGGCCGATTTGGCCAACGCAACAACGTTGTTCTTCAAGGTCTGGCGATCGATGGATTGAACGCCGAATGCCATCTGCGGTTGGTGATCAATGAAGATCAGCTGAGAGTTTTCAGGTGTCAGAACCTGGAGTTTTTCCTTACCCATGATAATCGCCTCATGCGTTGGGGTGAGTTCTAGTATTTCCAGCCGATTGTCTTATCGAGAGAGAGTGCGCCACCGCCGCGGATGACAAGCGCGAGCGCTACCAGGCCCCAGAGCAGCGGGTACTCGTAACCACCGGCCGTCCAGAAGAAGCCGTTGCCCCAGTGCACGATGAACGCCGCGTAGCCCATTAGGGCGACAACAGCCGCAGCTGACAGCCGCGTCAGCAGGCCAAGCGCCAGTAACAATCCACCGAACAACTCCGTGACACCGGCAAGGCCGGCGAACAGCAGTCCCGGATAAAGGGCAAGACTCTGCTCGAAGAATTGTGCGGTACCGCTCAATCCACCACCACCGAACCAGCCGAACAGCTTTTGTGCGCCGTGCGGAACCAGGATCAGGCCTGCCGAGACGCGGACCAGAGCCCAGGACAGTGCTTCGGTATTCAGAGTGGAGAAACTGCGCTCGGTGATCTTGTTCGACGTGTCGATTGTCGTCGTTGCCATTGTCTCTCTCCTTATTTCGAAAGTAGCGTCATGCGTCAGTAGGGCAGGTCGAAAAGCAGAGCCTCTGCCGTGCTATCCGTCCCTTTCAGTTCGACGATACCGGGCACCACGATCGATGCGCCGTCACCTGCCGAGAGTGTTCTTCCATTGATCTGCATGCTGCCGCGCACGACCTGAACCCAGGCGCCACGGCCTGCTGCCAACTCGTGGCGAACGGCATTTCCTCCATCGAGGACACTGGCGTAGAGAGCGACGTCCTGATGGATCGTAATTGAACCTTCACGACCATCACGCGACCCTACGAGTCGAAGCTGGCCTTGCTTGTCATCCTGAAGAAAGGTGGTCTGTTCGTATGAGGGGTCGAGCCCCACGCGCTCAGGCACGATCCAGATCTGCAGGAAATGCACGGGGTCGATTTTTGAAGCGTTGTATTCGCTGTGACGCACGCCGGTTCCGGCGGTCATACGCTGGATGTCACCTGGTTTGATGACCGAGCCCGTACCAAGGCTGTCGCGATGCTCCAACGCACCCTCAATGACGTAGGAGATAATCTCCATGTCGCTGCGCGGATGGGTCGGGAACCCGCCACCGGGGGCGACGCGGTCTTCGTTGATCACACGCAGCGGGCCGAACCCGACATGTTTTGGATCGAAGTAGTGACCGAACGAAAAAGTGTGTTTCAAGTTCGAGCCATCCGAGATTGGCTCCCCCACGTTCTTCTGCACGTCTGAGTGTCAGTGCCATCTTGAACCGCCCCGGTTTTCCCGGAGGCTGGTTTATTTGAGTCAGGCGGCGATCTTCAGCTCCTCCATGCTGGCGTAGTAGTTGGCTTCTGCTTCGGCGGGCGGCATATTGCCGATCGACGAAAGCAAGCGCCGGTTGTTGAACCAGTCGACCCATTCTAGCGTTGCGAACTCAACGGCCTCAATTGATTTCCAGGGCCCACACCGATAGATGACCTCAGCTTTGTAAAGCCCGTTGATCGTCTCGGCCAGAGCGTTGTCATAACTGTCGCCAACACTGCCAACGGATGGCACGAGGCCAGCCTCAGCGAGGCGCTCGGTGTATTTGATCGAGACGTACTGCACACCACGATCCGAGTGGTGGACGAGGCTGGCGTTCAAAAGTGGTTTTCGATCATGAATGGCCTGCTCCAGCGCATCGAGCACAAAGCCGGCATGTGCCGTGCGGCTGACGCGCCAGCCGACGATCCTGCGGGCATAGGCGTCGATGATGAAAGCAACGTAGACGAAGCCGGTCCATGTCGAAACGTATGTAAAGTCAGAGACCCACAACGCATTCGGACGCGGCGACCGGAACTGTCGGTTGACGTGGTCAAGCGGGCAGGGCGCGGATTTATCTGGCACCGTCGTGCGCTGCCGTTTGCCACGGATAACTCCTTGCAAACCCATGTTCTTCATGAGCCGCTCAATCGTGCAGCGGGCAACATCAAAGCCTTCGCGCAGCAGTTGCCGCCAGACCTTGCGCACGCCGTAGACGCCAAAGTTCTCATTGAAAACCCTTTCGATCTCAAGCTTCAACGCAGCATCGCGTTTGACCCGGGCAGGTGCCGTATCCGGGTTGGCGCGGCGGTGCGCATGACAGTGATAGGTTGACGGGGCGATCAGCAACACCTTGCAGATCGGCTCGACCCCAAACGCTGACCGGTACTCATCGACAAAACTGATCATGTCTTGGACCGGCGGTCGAGCTCCGCCTGCGCAAAATAGGCCGACGCTTTACGCAGGATCTCGTTCGCCTGGCGCAACTCGCGGTTCTCCCGCTCAAGCTGTTTCAGTCGCTCGCGCTGTTCGCTGGTTGGCCCGGGCTTGAGACCTTGATCGCGCTCAGCCTGCTTTACCCAGGTGGACAGCGTTTGTGCCGCGCAGCCGATCTTGGCAGCAATGGACTCGATCGCTGCCCACTGCGACGGGTGTTCGCCGGTTTGATCGAAAACCATCCGCACGGCGCGGTCACGCACCTCGGGCGAATATCTTGGCGATGTTTTCTTTTGATTCGTCATAGCTCCAGTCTCTCAAGAGTTGGAGCCTCCGACAAACCCGGGGCGGTTCATCTTGTCCTCCAGTTGCTCTGGCCATCCGGCCGTTGCGTTCTGGAGTAAAACTGGGACAGTGACGGGAATTGCGCAATCTGCTTAATTGTGCCCAGTCTGCATCCAAAATGGATACAATGAAATGGACAAGCTCAACGCCATGCTTGCCTTTACGAAAGTGGTTTCTTTAGGAAGCTACGCCGAGGCTGGTAGGCAGCTGGGGCTAACGAGGTCTGCCGTCAGCAAGGGTGTGATTGAACTTGAGCAGATCCTCGGCGCACGCTTGCTGGATCGCACAACGCGCAAAGTCAGCGCCACCGAGGCAGGCCTAGCCTACTACGAACGTTGCCTCGCCATACTGGCCGACATCGAGGAAACCGAACTTCAGGTCTCCCGGCTTCACGATGAACCCAAAGGAACATTAAAGCTCAACGCGCCAATGTCTTTTGGCGTGCTGCATGTCAATAGAGCTATTGCCGACTTCATGGCAGCTTACCCGGATCTCAAAATCGAACTGCTACTGAATGATCGAATTGTCGATCCTATCGAAGAAGGGTTCGACGTGACCATAAGGATTGCCGAACTCGCAGATTCGAGTTCTGATCGCTCGTAAACTCGGACCCGGTCGACGCGTGCTGGCAGCGTCTACGGAATACATCTCTACCCATGGCAGACCTGAAACGCCAAACGATCTCGCCAACCACGTGTGCCTGAACTACGGCCACACGACCGTGTTACAACGTTGGTAGCTAACGCACGATGGCAAGACACTGAGCGTTCCGATCAATTCCCGCCTCTGCTCCAACAATGGCGATGCTTTGCGCGATGCCGCACTTTCCGGTCAGGGCATCACAAAACTACCAACTTTCCTGGTCGGTGAAGATATCCGCGGCGGTCGTCTGCAAGTGATCCTGCCTGAGTATCCCCCAACAGAACTCGGCATTTACGCGCTTTATGCACCCAACAAATACTTGGCGGCAAAAACCAGGGTGCTCATCGACTTCCTCGTTGAGCGTTTCGGGCCCGAGCCGACATGGGACGCGTTTCTAAAGGGATAGAACTGGGTTGGCCGGACAAGAGCTCCTGCTTCCGGTATTTGATCATTGCTGCCGTGACTTCCTGTGGTATGCGGCCTCCACCTGTGTCCGCTTCCGGGTCGGCGACCATTCTTCACAACTTGAGCGATCTAGAAATGTTCTTCTGGCCGCGGATGCCAGCTTTCCCCGCATAGCTGATGTCGCCAGGGCTCGCGCTGGTGCTTTCGTCAAAAACGACTTTGAGCTCAAGTGTGATCATCGCACGGCTCCGCATGCTCATCCGCCGTGCCTCACAGTTGCGACATCGCCCAGCGCGGCCAAGGAAGACAGTGAGGCAGTCACGCTTCCATCTTCACCTATCGGTCGGCGCAGGCCAAAGCGAGCAGTTCCGACCGCATGAGTTCCCGCCTCTTGGCGGAAAGATCGCCCCGAGCATAAGCGGCTTCTGCCTTGTCCTTGAGACTGAGTGCCAATGCTGCTTCAACCGCCTTCTGACGCGCCATCTCCAGTGTGACTTCCGGATGGGGACCTAATCCCATGTCCCGACGTCGGCCATTGAACTGATAACGCAGCACCCGCGAGCACGCTCCGCTCGGCTTGATTACCAGCATCAAACCCCCGGCCATGCTCTCCGGCGGAGCGGTCCAATGGCCCGGTCGCTTGCCCGTCCCCCGGTCCCGCCTTCCTCCGCACGGTAAGTTGCAGATCCGAGCCTCACTTTCAGACAATTTCCCTGATATGCAGTATTTAATGTTTAGTGTGTTTCATGCTTGCCCACTGATCGTGAAGCGCAAAAGTTCTACTCCGTTGGAGCCCTCTTGATGCGAAGGCCACTATCGCTCGTAACCCAAGCAATGATTGCCATTGCCATTCTCGCGGCCGGCGCCGGCCTCTGGCTTGGGCGCGCGCACGTCACGGATGCGCTCGCGTCAGTGCTCGGAACGACGCAGCCTGAAGCCCAACGCGCCGGGCGGGGCTCAAGAGGCGGCGCCCGGAAGGAAGCGGTTCCGGTCGTCGTGCAAACCGTCGGGGCAGGACGCAACGACTTGGTATTTTCGGGCATTGGCACCGCCCGCGCCATCCGTCACGTCACGCTCTATCCAGCGGTATCGGGAGAGATTTGCAAGGTGTGGACGCGCGCCGGCGATCGCGTATCAGCTAATGACAAGATCATCGAGTTGGACGACCGTCAGGCCCAACTCGCGATCGATATGGCACGATCGAAACTCGAAGGCGCGAAGCGGCTCCTCAGCCGCGCCGATCAATTGCGTCGCAGAAACGTCCAATCCGAGGCGCACGTCGAGGATGCCACCACTGTCGCCGACCAGGCCGCCGTCGAACTCAAGGCGGCACAGGTAAGCCTGACAGATCACACGATACGTGCACCGTTTGAAGGCATTGTCGGCATTTCGAATGTTGACGTCGGCGACAGGGTTGCCCCGACAACAGCGCTCGTCACACTTGACGATCGTTCCAGGCTGACCGTCGAGTTCGACGTACCGGAGCAATATTTGCCCCGTCTCGAGCGCGGCATGAAAGTCGAAGTACGCACTCCGGGCTTTGGCGATCGCCGCTTTGCAGGCATCCTGAGTGCGATCGACAGCCGGGTGCATCCGACCCGCCGAACCATTGTCATACGCGCCGAAGTCCCCAACCCGGACGACCTCCTGCGACCCGGCATGTCATTTTCAGTCGACCTCAACCTGCCCGGAAAATCGCATCCGAAGATCCCCGACCTGGCGTTGCAGTTCAGCCATAGCGGTAACTACGTCTGGCTCGCGAAAGGCGACAGCGCTCAACGCGTGCCAGTCAGCATTGTCCGCCGCGACAGCAATTCCGTATTGATTGACGGCGACATTCGGCCGGGAGATCGGATTGTCGTCGAAGGCGTCCAGCGCCTGCGCAACGGCCGTCGGATCGAGGTTGCTGATGTGGAGCGGCCGGGCGAGCAGGCGCCGCGCTCCGGTATTGACGCCAAAGTGAACTGACCAAGGGCCAAAGGCTCTCGCAGAAGTTGGGGCGAAGGCCCGCGTACGACATGGGCCAGAGGCCCCCAAAGAGGAGTAAATGGCTTTCCACGCCAACGATCTGCCGGGCATGAGCGTCCGCCGTCCATACCTGGCGGCGGTACTGAACCTGCTCATCATCGTTGCCGGGATCAGCGCCATCCTAGGCGTCGAAGTCCGCGAACTGCCGGACATCGACCGCCCGGTCGTATCTGTCCGGGCCAACTACCCCGGCGGCACGCCAGAATCGATCGATGCCGAGATCACCAGCGTCGTCGAAGGAGCCGTTGCCCGCGTTAATGGCATCAAGAGCGTTCGTTCATCGAGCGAAGAAGATAACTTCCGCATTCACCTTACATTTGCACCGAACGTCGATTTGATGGACGCGGCAAACGATGTCCGCGAGGCCGTAAGCCGCGCCGCTCGTGAACTGCCGACCGGCGTCGAAAACATCACCGTTATCAAGGCCGACGCCGACGCCGATCCCATCTTGCGCTTATCCGTTTCGAGTTCACGCTACCCGATCGAAGAGCTGAGCCGCATTCTCGACGATCAAATCATCCCGAAATTGATCGCCATCGATGGCATTGCCGACGTTACCAAATTCGGCGACCGGGAACGCGTCATCCGCGTCCAGATCGACCCCCTGCGACTTGCGAGCTACCAGCTCGCCGTGTCGGATGTCGCCAGGGTCCTGAAAAGCGCCAACCGCGATGTTCCCGCAGGCAGCTTCAAGACCGACGAACAGGCCGTGCTGGTTAGAGCCGACGCTTCAGCCCGGTCACCTGAAGCCCTAAAGCGCCTGATCATCAAGGGCGACGTTCGTATCGGTGATGTCGCTGACGTGTTTTTCGCACCGAAAGAGCAGATCAGTATCGTCCGCCTCAACGGCCGCGAGGTCATCAACCTCGGCATCATCCGCCAGGCAAAGTCCAACACTGTTCAGATCGCAACCGCCGTCAAGCAGGTCGTCGCCCAGCTCAACGAGCGCATCAAAGATGTAGAAATATTGACCACCAGCGACGACTCGCTTTTTGTCGAGGGGGCGATACGCGAAGTGCTGCTCTCGCTTGCCCTTGCCGTCTTGATCGTCGTCGCCGTGATCGCAATTTTCATCGGCCAACTTCGAACCGCACTCATTCCCGCCGTCGCAATCCCGGTTGCCCTGATCGGCACCGTCGCTGCGATTTGGCTGTTAGGCTTCTCCGTCAATCTCGTGACGCTGCTCGCGCTCGTCCTGGCGGCCGGGCTCGTCGTCGACGATTCGATCGTGGTTCTTGAAAACATCCAACGCCTACGCGCTCAGGGCATCGAGCCACAGGCTGCCGCCGTTATCGGCACCCGCCAAGTGTTTTTCGCCGTGATCGCGACAACCGCCACCTTGATTTGCGTCTTCGTGCCGATTTCCTTCCTGCCATCCGACGCCGGCCGGCTATTCCGTGAATTCGGTTTCGTATTAGCCGTGACGGTAGGCATATCGTCGTTCGTGGCACTGACGCTGGTGCCGATGCTCGCCGGTCGTTTCATGAGCACCGGCGGTGGCATTCTGAAGCTCAGGTTTTTCGAACGTATCGGCGAGCGCCTCGAAGCGCTCTACATCAGGCTACTCGATCGCGTCCTCCAGGCGCCGATCGTATTCGCGGCGGTCTGTTGCCTTGCCGTCGTCGGTGCTGCAATTACCTACCCCAAGCTCGGCGAAGAATTGCTGCCTCCAGAAGACCGCGGCATGCTCACCGTTTGGCTTGTCGGGCCGGACGGTGTCGGCCTGCAATACACCGACCGCCAGGTCGAGCGCGTGGAAAAAATAATGGCGCCACTGCTCGGCGATGGCCTGGTCAAGGACTTGTTCACCATCTCGGGCCGCTACGATGTCAACCGTGGATATCTGTTGGCGCCGTTGATACCCTGGTCAGAACGGCAGATCACCCAGCAGAAGCTGGAAACGGAACTGCGCAAGGAGCTAGCCAAGCTGCCCGGCGCACGCGCACGCACCTACGGCGGCAACAGCCTCGGCCTGCGCGGCGCCGGCCGCGGCATTCGGTTCGCGCTGACCGGCAGCGACTACGGCGTCCTTGCAAAGCAGGCGCGCGAACTCGTCGATCGCCTCGACAGGGACGCTCCCGAGGTCCACAATTTCCGAGTCGAGTTCCGCGAGACCCAGCCTCAGCTCGCGGTCGTCATCGACCGCCGCCGCGCGTCATCCCTCGGTGTGAACATCGATGAATTGTCGGAAACTCTGAAGTCGCTGGTCGACAAGACGGAAGTCAGCGAAATCACGATCGGCGACCGCAAAGTCCCGATCATGCTGCAAGCCACAAGTGGCGCAGTTTCGTCGCCGTCCGATCTGAGAAGTCTGTACGTTCGCGGCGACGGCGATACGATGGTGTCACTGGCCCATCTCATCTCATTCAACGAACGCGGCGTGCCGGCTGAACTGGATCGCCATGGCCAGAGCCGCGCTGTCGAGATTTTCGCTGATACCGCTGACGGTTACTCGTTGCGTGACGGCGTCCGCGCGATCGAGCGGGTCTCCAAACAAGTCGTTGGCCCCAGGTGTCGGACTGCTCTTCCTACGTCAGGCGGCAACGCTCAACGAGACATCGTCCGAACTCCACATCACGTTCATCGTCGCAACCATCATCGTATTCCTGGTGCTGGTCGCACAGTTCGAAAGCCTGATGAGCGCGTCGGTCGTGCTATTGACAATTCCCTTCGGCGTCTGCGCAGCCATATTCGCACTCGCCCTGACCGGGACGACGATCAACATCTATTCACAAATCGGCGTCCTCATGCTCATAGGCATCATGGCGAAAAATTCGATCCTGATGGTCGAGTTTGCCGATCAATTGCGCGAAGAAGGCCAGGACGTCGATGCCGCAACGCGCAACGCCGCCATCATCCGCGTCCGACCGATTATTATGACAATGGTCTCGACCGTGCTCGCTGGTCTGCCGCTGATCTTCGGCGGCGGTCCCGGCGCTGAAGCGCGCGCATCGATAGGCTGGGTGATATTCGGTGGGCTCGGCATGGCGGCGGTATTCACGCTGTTCCTGACGCCTGCGATTTATACCCTGCTCGCTCGCCTCGTCCGCCCGCGCAACGACGCCGAACAACGCCTCGAAAGTGAGATGAAGGCCGCGGAAGCCGTTCTGGGCAGCACGCGGCAGCCGGCCGAATAAGCGACCGGCTTGGCGGCGCCGAACGTCATTCCGTCCGGACAGACGCTGACCAGCCCCGCCACACGACTAGCGCCACCGGTTCCGTCTGCCCCGAGCACGCCTCAGGGATGCGATCTATATGGCGCCAGCGCGGTAATGTCCGGATCTGTCCCTTTGAACACGATTACCGTTGTGACGTGCTCTTTCACCATCAGGGCGTGCACCTTGCGCACGAACGCGTCCACAGCCTCCGCATCCCCGTCAGCAGCGGCGGCACGCGCCAAGGCTAGATCGTGCGCAGCAAACTTTTGCAGCCGTTCGCACATCTTTGCGTATTCCTCCGCCAGCCGGGCTTCCCTTCCGATCATCCGTATTCCGGTGAGCACAGCGAACACCGCCAGCGCGAGCACCGCCAGCGCGAGCAGAACAGGCATATAACCCCGCATGCCAACTTCGTCGAATTGAGCCGCCCACTCGAGCCAGACCGGAAGGTTGGGACTGGTCTCCTCCCAGATACTGACAAGGCCGATCAGCGCGATAGCGCCGTAACCGATTGCTGATAAGACGAAAATCAGTAAGGTACCTCGGATGACACCCGTGTTCCCCCTTCTAAGCTTTTCGGCTCGCTCGCAGTAGTACCGCAACTGCACGTCGAGCTGATATCGGCGGAAATACTCGAGCTGCAGCGGCAGTATGTCGAGGCCGGTGCCTACCTGGCTCGCGGCCTGCTTCGGATCCTCGAAAACCAGATCGAACAGCCGGACCCGGCGCAGTTCCGCCTCGTGCCGGTTCTTCCACCAATCTTCGAACGACCGACGCTTCAGAAACAGCGTCGCGACCAGAACTATGCCACCGAACGCTCCCAGCAGCATCGCCACGAGAAAGTTCCCGAGGATGAAGATCGCAGCGAGCGCCGCGGCCAGCCCGATGACAACGGCCGCCCGCGTCCAGAGTACGCTCTTGTAGCTCGTCTGCGCCTTAATCGCAGCCTCGTCGGAAGCCTCGTAGCGCTGCATTACGGACTGGACCGGCGCCGACAACAGCACCTGCGCCAGCCGCTCGCTTCCCGTCCCAAGACGGGCAATATGCTGTTGCGTTTTGAGTTTCCAGTCACTGCACGGCTGGTCTTCGCCCACAGCCTCAATCGCCAACTGCGTAATGGACTGATCCGCCATGCCCGCTCTCAATCTGACTGAACTTGCGATGCCGACGGGCACCGACTATCAATAATCCAATGAAATCATATTAGATGTGTTGAGCAAAACTACCGGGAGATGGTGTCGTGTCAACCGCGATCCGGCTGAGTATCGTGATATGTGCAGCCCTCGTCATTTCTATGTCATTAGCGCTGGACCAATCCCCATCGGCGCACGCTCAATCACGTTCCTCTCACTCTCTATCGAGCCCCTCCCTTGATCGGCCGAACAAGGAGCGCCGCGTCGCGCTCATCGTCACCAATCAAGCCTACACGAAAGAAGCTGGACGACTGAACGAGCCGCACGAGGACGGCAAGCGCATTCGGCAGGCCCTCATCAGGACCGGCTTCGATGCCGGCGACATCGAACATCACAAGGACGTCGATCGGCCCGAATTCTACCGCGCCCTCCGAACCTATCGGCGCCGGCTTCACAAGTCCCGAGATGCCGGCGAAATTCCGATTGGCTTCTTCTATTACTCCGGCCACGGGGTCGCCCTGTCTGAAGGCGATGGCGCGGAAAATTACCTGCTGCCCGTGCGTCCCCCGATAAAATCCGCCGACGACGCCGAGTCGTCCGCTGTTTCGCTCAGTTCGGTCGTGAACCCGCTGAAGCGCCTGCGAGTGACCAACTTCGTTGTGATCGACGCCTGCCGCAACGTCGCCTTCTCGCCCGGCGCAAAGGGCGGCACCAAAGGCCTCGTGCCGCCGCCTTCAGTGGCCAGCATGATGATCGTGTTCGCGACCCAGCCCGGCAATGTCGCCATCGACGGCCCACACTTCTCGACGAGCCTCGCCGATCAGCTCTCGACCTCGCAACTGCCCGCGATCCTCGCCCTCCGCCGCGTCCGGCGCTATGTCCTCAATCAAACCGGCGGCAAGCAGATGCCATGGGTCCGCGACGGTCTGCTGGAAGATTTCTACTTCCTCAAACCGGCAAGCGCTCCGAAAGTGCCAATCGGAACGAATGCGCCGTCGCCGTCACCCCCTCTGCTGGCGATGAAATCCGCACCGGCTCTGACACAGCGGGAACGCGACCTCCATCAAAAGGCGCTTGCACCCGGCCACTGTGCTGAAGATATCCTTTGCCCGGACATGGTCGAGTTGCCGCCCGGAAGCTTCGACATCAAATCCATCGATGGATCGAAACGGACGATCACGATCGCACGACCATTTCTAGTCAGCAGGCACGAGATCACGTTCGCGCAATACGACGCCTGCGCCAAGGGCGGCGGCTGCGCCAGTCACGAACCCTCAGATAATGGTCTTGGGCGCACCGCGCGCGCCGTCACCAACATCACTTGGCAACAGGCAATGGCCTACGTGCACTGGCTGAAGGACAAAACCGGGAAACCGTACCGGTTGCTCACCGAAGCTGAATGGGAATACGCCTCCCGTGGGGGGACGAGGACCTCGGACGATCAGGACCGCCCAACTCATGCACAATCCGGCTACGTCTGTGTCAGAGCAAAGAAGGCGACTGTATCTCTTGGGCTCGTACGCGATGGCTGCGACGACGGTTACGTCCGACAAGCCCCGAGGGTCGGGCGCGACGAACCCAACGGTTTCGGCCTCTACGATATGGCGGGCGGCGTCAGCGAATGGGTCAGGGATTGCTATTCGGACGAAGGATCAGACCTGCCCGAGGATGCATCCGCGCGCAACGCCTCGCCGAACTGCCTCCGGACATTGCGCGGCGCGTCCTGGCGGGCGCCCAGCGCCAACATATCAGCCTCCCTCAGGCGTGGGCGCAGATCGAGCTTCTCGACACCGACGATCGGCTTCCGAGCCGCTATGGACATCGACCCGAGAACCGATCGTTAACGCCTGCACGCTGATCGCTCCGTCGTGGCAGTCTGTATCGACGCTGCCACACCCTTGAGCCCAACGCGGCTCAAACTCTCTCCCGCCTTGACGATATGTTCCACCAGGGGTCTTCTAAAACCGCGAACTTATGGGTGTGGCGCTGTTATCCGGAAAATCCAGGGCTCCGATCGACAGCCGGGGACAACGCCACAATTTGGTGAGGCGGAGCGGCGTGCAGGCACGATTAAGTGACCTGCGCGCGGTTTGAGTAATTATCATGCGTATTCATCTTGCCGCTCTATTCTTGGCGGCCCTCGCCATGGCCGGCTGTGCCGCGGACCACTACGGCCGCTCCGATCCACGACACGCCGCGATAGTCCAGGGACAGAACGCTTCGGATCACCAGCACTCCCGAAGCCAGAAACGAACCCGACGTCAGAAACGCACAAGCAACCCTGCGGCCCGCCCGGCCGGCAAAGTTGCGGCTTGGCACAAATCGGAGAGCCCGCGCACTCATGGCGAGAAGCAAGGAGCGCAACCGGCGCCACCACCGCAGCAACAATCAACGACGTCGAAACCTGCCCCTGACGGCCATGCAAAAGCAAGCTTCCCCGCTCCGCTCGTCGCCAGCTACCGCATGTGCATCACGTCGTGTATCGACCGGGAACAAACCGCTGCGAAGGTTCATGTCTTTGATTTCTCCGGCACAGAAATCCAATGCCGGCGCACATGCATCTGCAAACTCGACTGCGCATCTTCGCACCCCGGTAACAGCGAAACGATGTGCAATCAGTTCTGCAGCAACACGACCGGTTCGAGTTGAGGAGCGCGGCATG
The DNA here is from genome assembly GCA_963761475.1 of uncultured Alphaproteobacteria bacterium. Classification (GTDB taxonomy): domain Bacteria; phylum Pseudomonadota; class Alphaproteobacteria; order Rhizobiales; family Hyphomicrobiaceae. Next base: position 6,184 of record CAVXGT010000023.1, on the reverse strand, counting down.
TCCTATTCAACCCGGCTTCTGGCATCATTGGCGGCCAGCGTTGCCTGCCTGCTCGCGGTACTGCCGCTCCCCGCGTCCGCGCAAAACGGCGCCATCCCGGACTCGATCACGGGCTTCGCAAGCGATTTAAGAAAGTTCGCCAGACGCCACGCCGTTCCGGGCAGCACAGCCTACTATTCCATCATTCGCGCCAACCTCGATGAACTGAGCCGCCGCCGCATGGCCGGCACCCGCGACATTGATCCGACAAGTCTTCCGAGAAAGCGCAACTTCGTGCGTGCAAAACGAACGCTCCAGGTCGACCGTGACCCGATTTCTCAACGCGCAATAGACGCCGACGTCGACCGAAATCGACCGGTTGCTGAGAGAAAAGCCGCGCATTTCGGGCGGCGTCGAAGTCGGCACGGGTGACCATGAAAGCGTTGCCCTGCTCTATAGCGACCCCGAAAATGGCCCGATCTGCACGGCAACCTACCTCGGTGGAAGGGCGCTTCTTTCCGCGGCTCACTGCGTCTGCGCTTTCACGAACGAGCAACAACAACTGCTCGATGTCCGCGTGAAGTTCGCCCGCAACCTCAAGGAAAAAGGCAAGGGCACCTTCGCATTGACCGATTATCGGCTACAGCATCCCGACTACTGCACAGTCGCTCACCCGAAATCCTTGAGCAACGTACGCGGCCGTGATCTCGCAGTGTTCTACTTCGACGCCCCGCCGGATTTTTCGGAAGAAGTTCTCCCGGCGCAAATCGCCGATCCGATAATGATCATGGCAAGTTCCACCTTCAAGCTGCGGCTGGTTGGCTACGGAGCAATTGCCTTGTTCGACTGGAACTCCAGCCGGGTCAAACGCCAGGTCGACGTGACGATTGCCGACCGGCTGTGCAATGATCCAGCAGCCAACAATTGCGCACCTGGCAAGGAGATGGTGTTGATCGACGCTGGTCTCGAACGCGATACCTGCGGCGGCGATAGTGGCGGCCCCGCTTTCATCGAAGTGACCCGCTCGAAAAGGTTCCTGCTCGCCGCCGTGACGTCTCGCGCTACGAGCAATTCCGGCACCTGCGGGAAAGGCGGCGTATATTCGTTGATCACGCCAAGCGTTATACGCTGGCTGACAGACGTGATCCAAATAAATGTTACCCGCTGTTTCGATCCTCTTTACTGCGCCAAACGACCGGAATGAGCGCATCATTGCCGAATATTGACGGAGTTACAGGCTTGCGAAAAATATTAACCGTTCTGACGGCTCTGTGCGTCATCACCGCCTCCAACGCAAAAGCGACAGAGGTCGGCAGCGAAAGTTGTCCCGGCCTGCGCAAGGCGGCCCGCGCGAAAGTGGTTGGGGGTTGGCAGGCCAAACTCGCGCACTGGCCCGGCCAGGTCGCGTTGCGCGCCCACGGCCTCGATGACGACAAATCCGTATATTTTTGCGGCGGCACTCTGATCTCGCCGATGTGGGTGCTGACCGCCGCCCACTGCATCGCAGACGCCGGCATTCGCTGCACCAGCGGCCCCAACAAGCGCTGTCGAACCGACCTTTCCTGGTCAGACATCAAGCAAGGCAACTGGACCGGACTGGCAGGTCGCAAGATCATCCAGGTCGTAGCCGGCACTGCCCAACTGAAGGCCAGCCTTTCGGCCGGCAATGTCCGCAACGTGATCCGGACCTACCGGCACTTCGACTACGATCACGATACCAACCGCAATGACATCGCACTCCTGAAGCTCGACAAGCCATTGAACATCAAGCCCGCGCGGCTGTCGGTCTCCGCCGCAACTGATCCCGTCGAAAGTCTGCAAAGCTCCATCTACATGGTCGCAGGGTTCGGCCACCAAAGCCGGCAAAACCGCTTCAGCCTGTACCCAGCCGAACCTCCTCGGAAATTTGCGGCAGGATCGGACGTCCTTCGCGAGGTTCACCTTCCCGCGGTTCCCAGCGGCCGCTGCGCAAACCGCCATAGCGCCGCTGATGCCAGCGGCAAGACCCAGCTTTGCGCCGGTCACGAAGCGGAGCGCAAAGATACCTGCCAGGGCGACAGCGGCGGCCCACTGGTCGCATTCGACAAAAAGGGCTGCCCCTACCAGGTCGGCATCACGAGCTACGGCGCTGGCACCTGTGCCGAAGCGCGCAGCTATGGCGTCTATACGCGCATTTCTCATTTTGCGCCGTGGCTCCGGGCAAAAATCGGAGGAACACCGCCCCTGGCCACGACAAAAGGTGCCAAGGCGATCGTCGCCGAACCGGTCGATGACCGGTCACCGCAGGAACTGCGCGACGACAGGTCAGCCCTCGGCGCCATCTTCGACCAGGCAGTCTCACCGGACGACGTCCTGACCGCCTCAGACATCGAGGCGCAGCGAACATTTGCCCTGGCCGCGTTCGACGAGATCCGCCGCCTTTTCGACAAGGCAAGCGGCGGCAAGCGCATCAAGATCGCCATCATCGATGAGAATACGCGTCAGGCCACGCGAAATGACGTGCCGTTGATCACCGGGCAGCGAACCCGATTCAGGTTCGAGAGCGAGGCCGCCGGCGTCCTTGTATTACTGGAAATGAACGCCAAAGGACAGATATCGCACCTTCATCCCACCGACGGCACCAAACCGTACGGGCTCCTCTTGCCGGCCGGCCGGGCGGTTTTGTTTCCGGAAGTGCGGCACGGAGCCTTTCAAGTAAACCCGCCCGCTGGCGACAACCGGTTGATTGCACTGGTCGTGCCCGAGATCTTCGGTACCGAAGCGCTTCAGAAGATGCAATGGGCGCGCGCGAGAACCAAGGGCCTCGTGCGGCCTGCCTACGTTGCTAATCTGCTCGACATGATCGGCCAGGCCATGGACGAAGGCCAGGCCACGAACAAGTCCTGGTCCCGATCATGGGCCTTCGGCGAGATCGATTATCGGATCGAGGAACGGCCCTGATCGAGTGAAAACCGGAGCAGTCGCCCACTGGTCAACTCCATTGTCGCGGCCCCACCGAACGACGGATCTTGCCTTTCCTATCCGTTAGGCTCTAATCGGCACCGTCGGCAAGGCATGATGCAATGGGGTCTGGCAGGATATGAGCCTTCTTGGGCGAAGCACGTTCGTTGCGGTATGCCTCGTCGCGATCGTCGGCGGCGGCGCCTGGTACTACGTCTCACGCGCCGATACCGACCGTGGCAAACTCTACGAGACACGCGCGGTCACGCGTGGCGTCATCCGCAAAACGATCGCGACATCGGGCCCTGTGCGGGCGCTGGTGACCGTTCAGGTCGGCTCCCAGCTTTCCGGCCAAGTCATTGAACTGCGCGCCGATTTCAACACGGAAGTTAAGCAAGGCGAACGTTCTCGCCATCATCGATCCAAAGACTTTCGCAGTGAAAGTCGAACAAGCCCGCGCCGATCTCGCCGCCGCCAACGCTACGCTCGTTCATCAGAAAGCCGCGCTGGCCAAGGCCGAAGCAATCCTGCGACTTGCCGAACAGAACATCGCCCGCCAGCAACGGCTTTCCGACCGTGGCATTGCGGCCCGAGCAGCCTTGGATCGGCCGAGAAGGATCTCGCCGTCGCAAAGTCCGACCTTGCAGTCGCAACCGCCCAGATCACCGTCGCAACCGCAACTGTCGCCCAGAAGAACGCAGGCCTTGCGGCAGGCCGAGATCGATCTCGAGCGCACCGAAATCCGCGCGCCGATCGACGGCACGATCATTTCACGCACCATCGACCAGGGCCAGACCGTGGCCGCCAGCCTGCAGGCACCGGAACTGTTCAAGATCGCACAGGACCTTGGCCGCATCCGCATCGAAGCGCAAGTCAACGAGGCCGATGTCGGCAGCATATCGCAAGGCAACCCGGCGACCTTCACCGTCGATGCCTATCCGAACAAGACCTTCAACGGCACCGTCACCCAGGTTCGGCTCGCGGCAACCGAGCTCCAGAACGTCGTCACCTACACCGATCATCGTCGAGGCAGCCAACGAGGACCGCAAACTGTTCCCCGGCATGACCGCCAACGTCGAAATCGAGACCGCCCGACATCCCCAACGCAATGCGCCTGCCGGCAGAAGCCTTGCGTTTCAACCCCGCCGCAGGCCGCCTACTGCCGGCCCCGCAGCGGTCAGGGCGACCGCGCCGCACAATCTGGAAACAGGCGCCTCGAAAGGCTGCAAAAAGCGCCTCGCTTATCCGATGAACAGGTCGCAAAGTGCAGAACCGGCCTCAAGGCAATTTCCGCGCGAAATCGAGAGCGCGAATACCACCGGTGACGGAGACGACGACGGTGATCGCGCCCAGCGCCGGGAACTGTTTCCGGCGCGCTTTGCGAAGCTCGTCAAAAGCGTCCTGCGCCGACGAGCAGTTGCCGGCGTTCATCAACTGGCAGAAAGGGCCGCAAGCCAGTACGCGCGCGCCACAGTCTGGGTCACTCGGTGCCGATGGCAACGCCGGAGCGGCGCAGCGTCCAGATCGGCATCGGCGACGACAATTACGTCGAGATCAAGCGCGGCCGTCTGACGATGGCGAGCAACGTCATCGTTCGCCAGGTCCGGAAGCGCTGAATGAACGCGACGTCAACCGATAAGCAGCATCGGCCGCAACACGCTGAAAGACCGGCGATCCGCTCGCCTGACGCCGCGGCTGAGCTGTCCTCATCCGCGCCCGCGACGTTCCCAAGACGTACCAGCTCGGCGAGCAGACGGTGCGCGCGCTCGACGGCGTCTCTTTCGAAATCGCACTGGCGAATTCGTCGCCATCATGGGCCCCTCGGGCTCCGGCAAATCGACCATGATGAACCTGATCGGCGCACTCGATGTGCCAACCAGGGGCACCTCGAACTGGGCGGCCGCGATGTAGCGGGCTTGTCGAGCGATGCACTCGCCGACCTGCGCGGCCGCACGATCGGCTTCGTGTTCCAGCAATTCAACCTGATGCCGCGCACCGTCGGCCTACCACAACGTGATGCTGCCGCTCACCTACGCCCGCCCGCGGCCCAAGCGACGCCGACGAGCGCGTGCGCGGCCCGTCTCGCGGAAGTCGAACTATCCGATCGCATGGACCATCATCCGAGTCAGCTCTCCGGCGGCCAGCAACAGCGCGTCGCCATCGCCCGCGCCCTCGTCAATTCGCCCGCAGATCCTGCTCGCCGACGAGCCGACCGGCGCCCTCGATTCCGCAACCACCGTCGAGATCATGAAGCTGTTCGTTCGCCTCAACCGGGAGAACGGCATTACAGTCATCATCGTCACCCACGAAAACGAAGTCGCCGCCTACGCCGACCGGCAGATAACCTTCCGCGACGGCAAGATCGTCGAAGACGCGCAGTCCACGCCAAAACCGTCAGCCAGTCACCGGCGAGCCGGCATGAGGCAGCTCTGGGACAGTTTCAAGATCGCGCTCGTCGCGCTGCGCTCCAACAAACTGCGCAGTGTCCTCACCGCGCTGGGCATCATCATCGGCGTCGCCTCAGTGATCGTCATGGTCGCTGTCGGGCAGGGCGCGCGCAGTGCCGTCGACGCACGCATCGCAAGTTTCGGCACCAACCTGCTGATCGTATCGCCCGGCTCTGCGCGCCTCAGCGGACGGCGCAGCGGCGGCGGCACCAGCCTGCCGCTCACCGAAAGCGACATGGCGGCAATCCGCACGCAGGTGCCCGGCGTGGTCGGCATCTCCGGCCGGCTCGCCGGCATGCGTACCCGTTGATCAACGGCAGCGCCAACTGGATCACCACGGTCCAGGCCGTCCATGCCGACTACATCGAGGTGCGCGCCTGGGAGATCGACCAGGGCCGCAGTCATCACCGCCCGCCGACGATCCGCGCCTGCTCGGCGCGTCGCCCTGCTCGGCGCCACCGTCGTGCGCGAACTGTTCGGCCAGGCCAGACCCGGTCGGCAAGACCATTCGCATCGCGCAACGTGCCCTTCAAGGTCGTCGGCACGCTCGGCGCCAAGGGCCAGAGCGGCTATGGCCGCGACCAGGACGATACGGTCATGATCCCATTGACGACCGGTCGGGGCCGCATCGTCGGGCGCTCCGCCGTCCAGCCCAACCAGGTCGGTTCCCTGCATGTCAAGATTGGCGAGGCTCAGGAACTTGCCGACGCCAAGACCGCGATCGAAGCACTGTTGCGCGACCGCCGCCGCGTGCGTCCCGGCACCGAGGACAACTTCTACGTTCGCGACCTTGCCGAATTCATCCGCGCCCGCGCATC
>CAVXGT010000022.1:0-124400 GCA_963761475.1 uncultured Alphaproteobacteria bacterium | reverse complement strand
GAGACATCGCGATGGCCACGCAAGCGCCCGGCACCATGGCAGCTCCGGGGGAGTTGAGCCGACACTGTCGTCGACGAAGCTGCTCCAACGTGATCGGCCTGTTGGTCCATGATCGTAGAATCCATCACTAACCGATCTCATGACCGGAAAACCCAAGCAACGAGGACTTAAAGGTCAAGCCTGCACCGTCCCCCTATTTAGGGGGCCGCGCAGGATTTGGAACGCATCGGCGGGCGTTGTTGTGGGTGTCCATTCGGTTCGATCCCTGCGAATGACGGAGGTTTGGCAGCATCAGCTGCGCTAATCGGATCGAATGGACAACCTCTTGCATCTTCACAGTTAGTCTAGCTTGACCTGCTGGGCCACCGGCAGCGATTTATCGGCGGACCACTCGATCATGGATCCATCGTAGACTTTCGCGTTTTTGTTGCCCAAGAGCTCGCTTGCCACGAACCAGCCAAGTGACCCCCAGTGGCCGGAGTTGCAGAAATACACCTGCTCGCCGCTGGTCGGCACTGACGCGGACGCATAGAGTGATTTCAGGGTCTGCGTCGAACGAAATCGACCACCATTGTTTTCGGTTACCCAGCTTTCCGGAAGGTTTGATGCACCCGGGATGGTGCCGTTGCGCGCTGCCTTGGGATGTCGGTTTACTCCGACGAACTGGTCTGGCGGGCGCATGTCGATCAAGGGAACAGGCTTGCCGATCAGCGCAGCGACTTCCGCTTTGTTCGCAATCATATCCTTGCGAAGGTTCGCCTTAAAAGCCTTCGGTTTTGGAGAGTTTTCGCCGTTCTCGATAGTGTTCTTCGGCGCTTTCGGGTCGCCTAGATACGCCGCCCAACCACCGTCTAGGAGCGAGACGTTGTCATGACCGAGTACCTTGAAGGTCCAGTAGACGCGCGTCGCACTGCCCGCATCGAGGGCGCTCTTGCCGGCGTGATAGATGACGACATGGGTTTTGTTGTCTATTCCGAGATCACCGATGAGTTTCTCAAGTTTCGACGTTGGCGAGATTTGGCCAGGAACCTTGTCGACCACGCTGCTCCAGCCTGCTGCCATATAGTCGCTGTACACTGCGCACGGCACGTGCCCGGCGACATAGGCGGCCTTGGAGCCGCCGTCTATCCGACTCCGGATGTCCAGCACCCGTACATCGGCATCACAGGAGTGAGCCTTGATCCAATCCACACCCACTAGGGGCGTGGCTGCGCTCGCGGCATCGATGCCGAACAGCAAGCATAATCCTATAGCTAATCTTTTCATGGTAGCCTCCCAACTGTTGGGTAATTCATTATATTTGTGGCGAGACGAACTTATGGAACAACGCTGAATTCAAAGAACTTTATTCCAATACCGCCAACGCGCTTGGTTTCGTATAGACCAGTACTCGACTTCTCAATCTCAATGCAGACCGATTTGTAACCTTCCCCACCACCAAACCAAGTGAGGTTCCAGCACAGGTTGCCGTTTTCAATGCGCCACTTACCGTCGTCCGCACACTTGTCGTCCCGGTTGGCACCTATGGCCCGAGCGCAGACAGATCCGTCCTTCTTCCAGTTCCAGAACGTTCGGCAACCGTCAAAGCCGCCCATGCAGGCCGCCCAATTGATGTGCCAGGTCTTATCCTGCAGCAGCTGTGTGATGATCTTATCATCGAGGGTACTGGCCGATGTCGGCTGGCAGACAGCGCCGGCGGTCAATACGCCGGCCAGAACAGACAACAGGCGCCTGCGATGCCTACCCTGCGAACGAGCGCTGACATCTCGTTTGTTCTCTTCGTTCATGGTGATTTCAAGCCTCTCAGAATCTTCTTTGCCAAGACATCTCAAGCGAAAGTCATGCGCTCGGGTTCTGACAACGAGAGGCTACTCATGCTGCGGGAAAAGATGCGTAATGCGCCCGCTATCCGTTGTGAATTGTGGGTGAATATGCCGAGGTTGACGTGAACGTGGGTGCTGAACTGGCGATTGATCAACGGCCGCCTTGAGGCAGGGCTCTATCAGCGTTGCCCAGGGCGGCGATCCCACCCGCGGCTGACGCAAGAGGGGCGGAAGCTTGGTAGTCTCCGCTGGTCGCAGCAGGACCCCACTTGCCAGTGGGGCTGCGATATGTATTGCTGTGAAAATTCTGTGAATACCAGCTTGCTGCAGGATTTAACCCCATGCGCAGGGCGTAGATCGACAGGTCACAGGCATGCTTTCCGTTGAACTGCTAGGCGCATTCCGTCTCCGGAGAGGGGGGCGAGATATCAAAGTCTCGTCGGCAAAGCAGATTGCCTTACTGACCTACCTTGCCTGTGAAGGGCCAGCGCGACAACCGCGAGAGAGGTTGCAGGACCTGCTGTGGGGGAGGAGCTTTGAAACCCAGGCACGCCAAAGTCTACGTCAGGCGATATCCAAGCTTCGCGCGACAGTGGGCTTCGAGCTTATTGTGGTCGAGGGCACGGAGATCGGATTGGCCGAAACAGGATGGACGAGCGATTATTCCGAATTCGTTCGGCTCAAGGCGAGAAACACGCCCGGGTCTCTCGCCAAGATGGTCGACTTGTGGAGAGGCGACCTGCTGTCGGGACTTTCCATCAATGAGCCCAGCTTCGAGACTTGGTTGGACGGGGGCCGCCGACGGGTCAGAGAGTCGCTTGTTGATGCGCTGCACGATCTTGCAGAGCGCAGTCTACAATGCGGTTCCATAGATCGTGCCCTATCATTCGCTCGCCGAGGGAGTGCGGTTGAACCATTTCGCGACGATCTATGTCGACTGGTCATGATCAGCCTCCACCGCCTCGGCAGGCGTGCAGAAGCACTGAGATGGTTTGCTGAGCACCAGAAGCTCTTGAAAGCCGAACTAGGAACGGCACCAGACGACGAAACCATGAGATTGGCGGAGACATTTCGCAGCTCTGGCGCCAAAACGACAGCAGTACGTGGTGAGGATCAAGCAGGACAGCTTAACGTTCGTGCCCGACAGTACCGTGATCATCAAACGACGATCTCAGGAACAAGACCGTCTATCGCTGTCCTGCCCTTCAAGAATATCTCAAGCAATAACAATGAACAGTTTTTCGCCGATGGAATAACAGAAGATATTATTACTGCGCTTTCACGCTTTCGATGGCTAGCAACTGTTTCTCGAAACTCATCTTTTGCTTTCAGAGATCAAACTGTGGCGACCACCGAAATTGGGCGCCAGCTTAACGCTGGCTATCTGCTTGAAGGCAGCGTTCGCAAGGCAGGCACTCGCATTAGGGTAACCGCTCATCTCGTGGACTTGCTTACAAATGCGCAGTTATGGACGGAACGCTATGATGGTGAGCTTAAGGATATTTTTGATCTGCAGGACGATATAACGCGGCGTGTAGCGGCCAGCCTGACGCCCGAACTTGAGAAGGCCGAGTGGCAGCGCGCGCAAACAAGCAGGTCATCAAATCTCAACGCGTGGCAAATGCACATCAAAGGGATATGGCATTTTTACAAGCATTCTGCAAAGGATCTGAGAGAAGCATCAATCTGGCTGCAAAACGCGATTGATAGCGATGATGGCTTTGGCCGGGCGTATGCGGCTCTCGCATACGTGAAGTTCTACAATGTGACCGATGGTTATTCAGAAGTCTCCAGAGCGAGAGCTCCATGAGGCACTCAAACTAGCTGAAAAGGCGGTGGTGTTGGATGATCAGGACGCATTTTCGCATTTTGTCCTGGGGAGAATTAATTCCATTCAGTTCAAATATGAGAGAGCAATCTCGGCGCTGGAATTTGCGGTCCGGCTGAACCCGAGCCTCGCGGACGCCTATCATGCGCTGGGATTCACCTATACTTATGGAGGACAGCCAAGGAAGGCGATCCCGTTATTGGAGATGGCTTATGCACTGAGTCCACATGACGCCAATGTCTGGGCCTTCTTCGGAATTCGCGCGGCGGCTTACATCGAGCTCCATGAATACGACAAGGCCATCGATTGTGGTCGGGAAGCAGTGCAAAAGCGCCATGCAAAGTACTGGGCATATTCCCATTTGGCATCCGCACTTGGGCACGGCGGCGCAAAAGAAGAGGCGCGGAAAATAGTTGAGGAGTTGCTGCTCCACAATCCCAAGTTTAGCGTCGAGTTCGCTCGGGAACATCTTTATTACTACCGAGAAAGGAGTTCGTTGGAACACTATCTCGAAGGATTACGCAAAGCTGGATTGCGCGAAGATCGCAAGCAGAGCCAATGAATCCAGTGCTCGTTCGGAACCAACCGCCATGCGGTTCCGCGATCTTGCAGCGGATCAGTAAAGTTCCGTTGCGGTCGCCGCCCGCCCTTGAGCCTCTTTGCTCACCCGGGGTAAGGGCGACGGCACTCGCCGACCTATCGGCTTCTGCCATGCCCAGCAGCCGATATGATACCGTGGAAGAAAAGTAGTCGAAGCTGCACGATTTTGTGCTACGGTGCATCAACCGTAGCAGTGCAAATAATGACGGAAGATCAATGCACTAGATGGCCAGGGAGCCTCTCCCCTCGGCTCCACCACTCTGTCTCCGGTTTGGCAGCACCTTGTCGTGCCGCGAGCCCGCTTCGACAAGCCACCCGTCAATTTCCAGCGCTGTCGGTAAGCCGCAAGCGAGCTGCCGTACCCAATCCGTTGTGGGCGACGCGCGCGTCGGCTTGGCGCGGGCCCATGGGGCAATCCGCGCCTCGGAGCTGACAAGCGCCGGCGGCTACGCCATCATGCCCCGCCACTACCAGGAACGAGCGCACATGCCATTCATCGATCGCATCGGCATCGACGTCGGATGCAAGTTGCCGGCAGAGGACGCAATCGCCTGGGCCGGCCGGCACGGCGTCAAGGCGATCGACGTGCAGACCGACATCGCGCCCAACGCCCTTGAAAGCTTCGACGATGCGCGCTGCAAGCGTGTGCTCGACGCCTGTTCTTCAACCGGCGTGTCGATCGCGTTGCACACGCTGTCCGCCGTCAATGTCGCCGAGGTCTCGCCGATCCTGCGTGATGCCACCGATCAGTACCTCGCAGCCTACGTGGCGCTCGCAGCGCGCCTCAGGGCCAAATGGGTGATCGTGCATGGCGGCTACAATTTCACCTCCGATGCCGCAATGCGCAAAGCCGCCGCCCTCGCGAGGCTAGCGCGGACGGTGAAGCTCGCTGAAAAATCCGGCGTCCAGCTCCTCCTCGAGAACCTGAACGGCGAACCCGAGCGGGCCGAGGTGCACTACATGCCCGACACGCTCGAAGAGACGCAGGATTTCCTCCGCCAGCTATCTTCGCCGAACCTCAAGTGGTCGTTCACAATCAACCATGCCCACTATGATTCTCTCGGCATCAAGGGCTGGGTCGAGCGCATGGACATGCAGCTTTGCGGCGAGGTCCGCGTTGCCGACAACAACGGTCTCTACGAGATCCATATGCATCCAGGCACCGGAACCGTCGATTTTCTCGAGATGTTCCGTTTGATCGAGGGAGCTGGCTATCGCGGCCCCTACACCTGCGGCTGGGGCACGATCGAGCAGATGCTCGACGGCCGCAAATACCTGGCCGACAAGGCCCGCGCCGCTGGCGTGGCCTGATCACCGACCTTCACCCTTGGCCGTTCGAGCGACCACACCCAATGAGTCATGCGTTGCGCCAGCGAGCACCCTGTTAACCGATCGCTCCGCGCCATGGTCGTTGCGCCAAGCGTGTCTCCCGGGGAGCGAGTGCGCTTGTTGCCGCTTGCATACCTCAACGGCGTCAATTATCATGTGAAGTCATGATACGCAGATCCTCATTCGGGCTCCTGAGCCTTCGACTTATCGACCCGGCGCATTGATTGCGTCGGGTGACGCTTGGCGTCTGCCAGGCACTGGGATCTAAGCACAGCCCCTCCCTTTGGATTTGCAGCCGGGTGCTGCACGAGGCTCGCCTCGAAGCGCGCAACCTTCGACGTGGCCCCAGCGCCCGCGAGTGTCGCCGGAATTCCTGGGTTGTCGCTGTCGAGCCGACCAAACGAATCCATTCGCGAAAGTCCGTCCAATGACGTCTATGCCCATCGAGAAGTACAAGCCCTTTACCCCGATTAGCCTGCCCGACCGGACCTGGCCATCCAAGCTCATCACGGCGCCGCCCACCTGGTGCTCGGTCGATCTGCGCGACGGCAATCAGGCGCTGATCGAGCCCATGGGCCCCGAACGCAAGCTGCGCATGTTCAAGGCGCTCTGCAAGATGGGCTTCAAAGAGATCGAGGTCGGCTTTCCCTCCGCTTCAGAGACCGACTTCGCCTTCTGCCGCCTGATCATCGAGCAGAACCTCATCCCCGACGACGTCGTCATCCAGGTCCTCACCCAGTCCCGCGAAGAGCTGATCCGTCGAACCTTCGAGGCGATCAAGGGAAGTCGGCAGGCCATCGTCCATCTCTACAACTCGACCTCGACTACACAGCGTCGCGTCGTGTTCGGCTTGGACCGGCCCGGCATCACAAACATCGCGGAATCGGGCGCCCGGCTCATCAAGGATCTCGCTCAAACGGAGGTGCCCGGCACCCGCGTCGTCTTCGAGTATTCGCCTGAGAGCTTTACGCAGACCGAGCTGCCGTATGCCCTGGAGATCTGCGAGGCCGTCATGGACGTGTGGCAGCCGACCCCCGACAACAAGACCATCATCAACCTGCCGGCGACCGTTGAGGTGGCCACCCCCAATGTCTACGCCGACCAGATCGAGTGGATGCATCGCAACTTCTCGCGCCGCGACAGCCTCATTCTGTCGCTGCACCCCCACAACGACCGCGGCACGGGCGTGGCCGCCGCCGAGCTCGGCCTCATGGCCGGCGCCGAGCGCATCGAAGGTACGCTCTTTGGCAACGGCGAGCGCACCGGCAACGTCGATATCATCACGCTGGCGATGAACATGGTGAGCCAGGGCGTGGACGCCCAGCTCGACATGCACAACATGCGCGAGCTGCGCGCTACGGTCGAGTATTGCAACCAGCTCCCCGTGCACCCCCGTCATCCCTATGCCGGCGAACTCGTCTTCACGGCCTTTTCCGGCAGCCACCAGGACGCGATCAACAAGGGCCTCAAGGCTCTGTCGAAGTCGAACAGCGCCATCTGGGACGTCCCCTATCTGCCGATCGATCCGGCCGATGTCGGCGCCAGCTACGAGGCCGTCATCCGCATCAATTCGCAGTCCGGCAAGGGCGGCATCTCCTACATCATGGAGACCGAGTTCGGCATTCAGTTGCCGCGATCCCTCCAGGTCGAGTTCTCCGGCGTCGTCCAGGAGAACTCCGACGCCACTGGTCGCGAGCAGACGGCAGCCGACATTTGGGCGGCATTCGACAAAGAGTATCTCTCCGCAAACCAGCCCTACGAGTTCGTCGAGCACATCATGCGGGTCGGCAGCCATGCCTCCGAAGTTCGCCAGCTCACGGCAACGATGCGCCACAATGGCGAGGAGATCACGATCGTCGGCAATGGCAATGGACCGATCGACGCGTTCGTCGACGCCATCTCCAAGGCCAGCGGCCTCAAGGTCAACGTCTTCAGCTACGCCGAGCATTCCGTCGGCAGCGGCTCGAACGCCACCGCCATTGCGTTCGTGGAAGCCGAGGTCGATGGCCAGCGGTTGCACGGCATCGGGCGCAGTCAGAACATCGTCTCCGCCTCCCTGATCGCCGTCACATGCGCGGTGAACAGAAGGCTCCGTCAGGCCAAGGGCGCCTGAGAGGCACCGCGCCCTCGTCCTCGTGGAAGCCTCTGCCGGAGTTGGCGCGCCATGCGCCAGCCCGGCCCGCCCTGGGCGGGTTCTGCCGTTGTGCACCTTCACGCGCCCCCTTTTAGAGCACTCCAGAACGTCCGACCGGCGAACTTATCCCCGTCGGTGCGCACGCGGTTAGGCTATCGGCAGCGAAATAACGAGAGCTGCCATGGACCAGACGCCGAACCTCGCCCTGCCCTACATTCTGGCCGCCCAGGCCCAGAAGCACGTGACCCACAACGAGGCCATTCGCGCGCTCGATGCCATCGTCCAGTTGTCGGTGCTCGATCGGACGCTGGTCGCGCCGCCGCCAAACCCTGCCGAGGGCCAGCGCCACATCGTGGCCGCCCCCGCAACTGGCGAGTGGGCTGGCGGTGAAGGCCGCATGGCCGCCTTCCAGGATGGCGCATGGGTGCTCTACACACCTGTCGTCGGCTGGCTCGCCTGGATCGTCGCCGAAGCGCGTCTGGTCGCTTGGAACGGCACGGCTTGGGCCGATGCCGCTACCGGCTCGGGTGGCGTCAGCGACCATGGCGCCCTGATTGGGCTTGGCGACGACGACCACCCCCACTACCTCACTGAGGTCCGTGGCGACGCCCGTTATCTGCCACTTGCGCCGGCACTGCTGGGCATCAACGCCGCAGCCGATGCCACCAACCGGCTGGCCCTGAAATCCGACGCCGTGCTGCTGAGCCACGACGACGTCACCCCCGGAACGGGCGGCCTGCAACTCAAGATCAACAAGGCCGCGCCCGCCGACACGGCAAGCACGCTGTTCCAGACCAACTTTTCCGGCCGGGCCGAGATGGGTCTCGCCGGCGACGACGACTTCCATTTCAAGGTCTCGGGCGACGGCGCCACTTGGTACGAGGCTTTGGTGCTCGATCGCACGACCGGCAATGTGCAGTTTCCCAAGACGATGAGGGCCAACCAAGCCGCGACGACCCTGCAGACCCTCGCGGACGGCGCCAGCATTGCCTGGGACTGCAGCGCTGGCGGCAAGGCCAAGGTGACGCTCGCCGGCAACCGGGCGGTTGCTGCGGTGTCGAACGCTGTCGAGGGCGCGCCCTATCACCTCTGGGTCATTCAGGACGCCACCGGCAGCCGCCTCCTGACGTGGGCGACCGCCGGTTTCGGCGCCTTCGACTTCGGCGCAGCAGGCCCGCCTACGCTTTCGACCGCTGCCGGCAGCGCCGACCTCCTCGTGTTCGAGGCCGTCAACATCGCCGGCGCACTCAAGCTGCGCCTGGTCAGCTTCACGGCGGGCTTCGGCGGTAGCGGGCAAGGCCCCTATGCCGGCTTGACCTGGGCCGCCCTCGGCTCGTCGATCACGTCTCAGGGCTTCTACACGGCGCCGCTCAACACGCTCCTGGGCACGACGCTGACCAATCTCGGTTTCTCCGGTCGCGACCTGACGACTGGACAGGCCAACAGCGGCATCTATGACCGCATCGCGCAAATCCCGGCCGGCACCGATCTCGTCACCTTCGACGGCTTCATCAACGATTTCCGCCATAGCGTGCCGCTCGGCGCCCTCGGCGACACCGCCACCACCACCTTCTATGGCGCGCTGCTGTCGGGCGCGACGGCCGTGCTCGCCGCCGATCCGCAACGCATCCTCGCGATGTTCACGCACTACGAGACCAACGAGGGCGGCAATCCCGATTGGGACACCCCCAACGGTAACGGCAACACGCTCGCGCAGTTCAATCAGGCGATTCGCGACGTGGCGGCCGTGGTCGGCGCCTATCTGGTCGATGCGGCGGCCGAGTCCCCCGTCAATCACACGACGGCCGCAACGTACCTCTCGGACGGCCTGCACCTGAACACCGCCGGCGGCAGCGCACAGGCTCAATATCTCGCCGGTAAGATCCAGGCGATCCAGCCCTATGGCGGCCAGGCAGCAGCTGCGCCGAGCTTCGCACCGCCGGCCGGCACCTATGGCTCGGCCCAATCCGTGACGATCTCGAGCGCCACGGCGGGCGCCGCCAAGCGCTACACCACCAACGGCACGACGCCGGACCTGACTTCGCCGGTCGCCATCGGCGCGGTGCCGGTGACGGCCTCGGGTACGCTCAGGGCTATCGCGGTGAAGTCCGGGTTCGATCCATCGGGGGCCACGGCCGCCGCCTACACCATCGGCACGACGGTTGCCACGCCGACCTTCGCGCCGGGCGCCGGCACTTATACCAGTGCACAATCGGTTGCTATCTCCTGTGCCACGGCGGGCGCCACCATCCACTACACCACGGACGGCAACGACCCGACCACGAGCTCGCCGGTCTACTCTGCGCCGATCAACATCGCCGCGACGACGACGCTCAAAGCGCTCGCCGTCAAGGTCGGCTCCACGAATAGCGCCATTGCCAGCGCCGCCTACACCATCAACACAACGGTTGCCACGCCGACCTTCGCGCCGGCCGCCGGCACTTATACCAGTGCACAATCGGTTGCTATCTCCTGCGCCACGGCGGGCGCCACGATCCACTACACCACGGACGGCAACGACCCGACCACGAGCTCGCCGGTCTACTCTGCGCCGATCAACATCGCCGCGACGACGACGCTCAAAGCGCTCGCCGTCAAGGCCGGCTCCACGAACAGCGCCATTGCCAGCGCCGCCTACACCATCAATGTGGCCACGCCGACCTTCGCGCCGGCCGCCGGCACCTATGCCAGCGCACAATCGGTTGCCATCTCCTGCGCCACGGCGGGGGCCACGATCCACTACACCACGGACGGCAACGACCCGACCACGGGCTCGCCGGTCTACAGCGCGCCGATCAACGTGGCGGCGACGACGACGCTCAAGGCACTCGCCGTCAAGGCCGGGGCAACGAACAGCGCCATTGCCAGCGCCGCCTACACCATCGGCGGGGGATCGTTCAGCCCGGCCGACCTGTCGCCCTTCGCCTGGTTCGACTTCGCCGACACGGCCGCCATGTTCACCGACACGGCGGCCACGACGCCCGTCAGCGCCAACGGGCAGGCCATTGCCGCGATGCACGACAAGTCGGGCAATACCCGGCACACGCAGCAGGTGACCTCTGGCAACCGGCCGACCTACGGCACGGATGGCTCACACGGCTGGGGCACCTTCAATGCGAGCCACTGGCTGGACATCATCGCCGGCACGCAGACGCTGACGGGTGGCAACTGGTCGATTGCCTGGGCTTCGAGGAAGGCGGCAGCAACGCTGACCGACTCGGTGATTGCGGGCTTGGACGTGAGCAACTTCGTCGGCGACAACGCGGCGACGGCGACCAGCCCGACCGTGCGCGGTGCCGCCGTTCTTCATCAGGGAGCGGCTGCCACTGCGGCTGCCACGGCCGATCACGTCTCGATCGTCAATTGCAGCGCCGGCACCATGACGACGTACTTCAACGGCGCGCAGTCCGGCACCACGCTCGGAGGCTTCACGACCTGGGCCATGAACGAAATCGGCGCCAACAACCATGGAAGCTACGAGTATGCCGGCCGCATCTACGAGGTTGTCTTTGTGCCGCGTGCACTGACCGCCGGCGAGGTCGCAGACCTCACCGCATACCTCGCGGCCAAGATGGGGCTCACGATTTGATGAGCGCTCAGCACTTGCGCGCCCCTGATACTCGAGCCGCGATAGCGCTGGGCCATCAGGAGCAAGCCATGGCGGTGAGCCGTCGTGCGAGCCGCAGGATCCTGCGCCAGCCGACGGCCTCGTTCAATCCGCGACGCAATTCTGCCCCTAGCGGCACGCCGCCAAACCGAAGGTCGACCGTGAGACAGAAGCCATGAGCGCCTGCCCAGATCAGCCATCGGCATTACAGTACCCGCCCCAAAATGGAGGGGCGGGCGGGCTTAGCAATTCATTAAGTCATCACGGCCTAGGGTTGGCAGGCGTCGAATGCCGGAAGGACGATCAGGTGCTCTTCAAGACCATACCCGTCCATGATAGATCCCACGGCCTGCCTGCCGCCAACTCTGGCGCGTCGTGGTGGTCCGCCCTTCTGGGCCGGATCGTTGCCGAGCACGTCTGCGTGCCGCCCGACGACAGGATGGTCCCAGTCCCGACCGACGTTGGGCGCGCCGAGCCTGCCGCCTATTGCTGCCCGGAATGCGAGCAGTACATGATGGTCCCACCCCCGCAGCGACACGTCTGACCGTCATACCCGGCGCAATTTCAGCTAAAGTGGCGGCGTGCCCTCTTTGACTTGGCCGCTCTACACGTAGGCGTGAAACGCCATCCGGTTGCCGAAGAAGTCGCTCACCTTCTCGACGCGTGAAAACCCAACCTCCCTGATCATGGCTTCGCAGGCGAGTTGATTGGGGCCGAAGAAGTTCGAGGGATCGTTGTTCATCGTGGCGCCCTCGTAGAAGATCAAGGCCGGCTTGGGAATGTCCAACCCATCGACCAGGGTTTCGATGATGGCCATTTCCTTGCACACGGAACGTACCTTGGCGAGATATCCCAGCGGGTCTGGAGCATGGTAGAGAACGCCGAGGAACAGCACGATATCGAAGGTGCCGACCGTCTCCGGTGAAATGTCCTCCACCTTGATATGCTTGTCCTCGACCTTGCTTTTCAGCGCCTCCCGCGCCCACTCGAAACCGAGCCGCCCCTGTCCGTCGCCGCCCCAGCAATAATGGTCGGTTGCCAGCACGCGCTTGGCGCCCAGCCGTTCGGCTTCGAAGCACATGGCGCCATTCCAGGAGCCGATGTCGAGCACCGTCTTCCCGGTCATGTCCGGAAAGTGCAGATGCCCGATTTTCTCTCTGGTCTTGTCGATGCCGGGCGTCACGACACCGTTGCCGAGTTCAATTTGATGGAACCAATTGATCGAATTGATGTCCATTCCTCACGCTCTCCCTTTGATTGGCTCGATGTTGAGCTGCAGAGGTGCACTGAATGCCTCTGCATCCTTTGTCATGGTCACCGTCACTCCTTGGCCTCGAACCGATTCGTTCGCCAATCGTGCAGTGAAGATCGTGGCTTGGCCTCTGGCGATTCCCCTCTCGGAACCCGCATTGGCCGGCGCGCCGTCGCGAAGTTCGACCCGGGCGATGACATCTCCGGACGCCGCTTGTACTTGCAGCGCATAACCCTGGCCGTTCGCCCACCGTGCATTGCCCTCGTTGACCACAACGACCGCAACATCGGTTTTGTCGGGGTCTGCGCTGGTCTTGCCGCTCCCGAACAGCACGCTGGCGGCAAGATCCTTGCGCCCGTTGACACGGCTCGCCCCGCGCCATGTCGTGAGGATGTATTCATAGGGATCGTTGGTGTCTGAGAATGAATCCGAATTGCTGTGCATCGCAGGATTGACGAACAAGCCGTTCGGATCGGCCGCGTAGATGCCCGAGCCCTCGTCGTACTCGTTCCAGCTCTCCACGTAGACGCGATGCAGGTTGGGCATGTTGGACACCACCGCTTCCCAGGCGAGCCGATAGTTCTGCCCGCCGTTTCGCGGCAGGAAGTAGCCGGGTGTCCGAATGTTCTGATCCCAGTAGCCGGCCTGGACATGCCAGACGTCCACCCCTTGATGCACGCTGTGCAGCGCATAGGAGTAGCCCGAGAACATCACCATGCGCTCGTCCGTGAATGGCAGGTCCGGATCGATGAGCGACGTCGAGGCGACGTAAAGGCCGATGTCGAGTTGCGGCAGTTTCTTGCCGAATGCCCGCGCCAGCCGCGAGGCCACGTCCTCACGCCTGAAGTTCTCCAGGTTGCGCAGCAGCGAAAACACCCACCAGGTGGTGATCGTCAGCCGGCCGTCGACCGTCAGCAGATAGCTGGCGGCATGTGGATCGGTATTGTGCTCGAAGTATTGCCGGTAGAATTCGATGTAGGGCCGAGTGAACTCGTCCTTGCCGGCCTCGGTGGCGACATCGATCGGGCTTTCCCGCCAAAGACCAAATGGGTCGAGGAACGGCGCAATTTTGGGTACATCCCATCCCAGGCTGCGCAACTCAGCATAGGCCTTGAAGAATTCGACCCGCTGCTCCTGGAACAGGTCGATGCAATGCAGGTAGATGGCATCGATGTTGGCAACCATCATGTCCTTGATCTGCTCGACCCAGAACGCCTTCTTGCCGGTCCAACTGCTGCGACCGCCGAGCGGCGGCCACGGCCCGCTGAGATTGCCCTCCGTCGGGCTGAACCACAGGAACACGGACGTTGTCACGAATACCTGGTAGCGACCAAATCCGTAACCGGCCCGATGCAATGGCGGCAGTGGAAGCTGCGCTGCGGGTTGCTCCAGATTTTCGGCAAGGAAGCTGTCTTGGACCTCCTGAAAGCCCTGCAAGGCCTGCGGGCTGGCCACGGCTGGCGGCGCGACCCGTTTATTGTCTTCGCGCCTGAGCCGATCCCAGGTGAAAGCCTCGAAGTAGATCACCTGGTTGGCAAGAGCCCTGCTGTTCCGGGTCTCGGAAGGCCTGATCGTAATGGTTTCGTCGGCCGAGGTGGCATCATCCGACCGCCACTGCCGCCAGCCCGGCACATAGGCATAGAGGTCGAAGTCTTGCCGCACGCCGTGCCGCGTGACATGCGCAATGCCACTCCACCTGTGGCACCAGCACCGCATCACGAAACCATCGCTGGCCGGACGTCGGATCGCCACGGACTGCCCCTTGTTGTCCATCGCCAGGCCCTTGAGCCCGAATTCGAGTGGCAGATAGGTGTCGCAACCCGTGATCGTGGTGCTGTCGGCGCCGATATCCGTGACCTGGTAGTGGAAGTCGACCCCTGACTTCTTTTTCAGCCGCATCACCATGCCGGAGGCGAGGTGCGGTTCGTTTTCGAACTTGCGACTCCACTCGACGGCCGCCGCCATGTCCTTTATCTCGCGGTCTTCCTCATGGCTGCCGAATGTCCCGTTGAAACCGTACTGCTCCTCGATGACGAAAAACTCCTGCAGCATGTCCACCAGCTCTTTGTGGTTGAACAGCCAGAAGTGCTCGGGGCTCGTACAATATTCTTCGCCAATTTCCTTGTATTTGATCGCTTCCCGGTTCGGAGTCGTAACCACAAGCTGCCCGTCGTCTTTCAGAATGCGGTAGATTTCCGAAAGGAATTGCGGAGGGAAGCGAATATGCTCGATGCTTTCCCCCGAAAAAAAGAGATCGACGCTGTTGTCGGGCAGAGGCAATTGCATGCCATCTGACTGGTAGGTCTCGAAATGCGACGCATAG
The DNA here is from genome assembly GCA_963761475.1 of uncultured Alphaproteobacteria bacterium. GTDB lineage: Bacteria > Pseudomonadota > Alphaproteobacteria > Rhizobiales > Hyphomicrobiaceae. Next base: position 109,504 of record CAVXGT010000022.1, on the reverse strand, counting down.
GCAGGTTGCGAATCCGCCACGATCTTTTTCGAAACCTCGATCGCGGCAGGCGAGATATCCATGCCGATGGCGCGCGCGCAATTATGGAGCTTGGGATAGACAGCGCCGAATGCCCACGCCCCCATTCCGAAATCAACGACCGCTTTTGAGCGGACGTCCCCGATATTCAGTCGATCCAGCAATTCGCAACGCCGGTTGTGCCCGGCCTGACTGATCGCCGGCAGGTTCTCGAAAGCGCCGTAAAGCCCGTCCTCGCGGGTCGACATGCTATCCAACGCTGAGGCAACAGTGCTTGATGTTGAACTCACCAGGCTGGCTCCTTTAAATCTGTCCGAAAGTCTCGTCGCATAACTTGTCAAGGCGGGCAGAACGGTCCCGGCTTGGCGGCCGAAGCATGTCGATGGGCGCTTGGAGCGCCGCCGGCACTGCCACGCGACCAAGGCCTCGCCGATCACTGATGTCTTGCTCGCCGAAGCTCGCCAATCCAACCGGGCATCGGCTTAATGCGTAATTGGGCAGCAGGTTTGCCCGCGCATCACGGTGCGTAATTGCAGGCTTTGTGGATCGCGCCAATGCTGCTGCGCGCGCTCTCGATGATCTGCAGAGGTCCGGGCCGGGCCTCCTTGGAAAGGTAGGCGATTGCTAACCCGCCCCAGCACTCGCCAACGCCGTTGACAACGGAATGCTCGATGATCTGGCCAGGCACGAAATCGAGATCGACGCTTTGCACGTGCGCATTCCCGACCCAGTTGGCGCTGCGTATACCTGCCCTGCACGCCGGATTGCCCGAGTCGTGGATCATGATCACCATGTTGGTTTTGGGCGTATACTTGAGCACCAACTCGATATCGCGGCGCACGCCTTGGGCGGAATGGTCCGCATCGATGAAGACGAACTCCAGCGGCGTCCCGGCCCGATCGATTTGTTCGAGCAGTTTCGGTATCTCCACGACCGAGTTTCCAACGATCAGCTCGGCATTCTTGGGTTTCTCAAAGCGCCCGATAATGCCGGGATCGATGTCGATCGCGTATATTTTGTCGACAAACTGACTGGTGAGCGCGAGGCTGCCGCCATAGTAGACGCCGACCTCCAGTGCCAATTTCGGTTTGAGCTGCGACAGGACGCCGACGAGGGCGATCCGTTCCCACTGCATCATCTGCCAGTTTTCAAGTGGAACATTTGGAAAGAACAACTGGTCAAGTGACATTGGGGAGTCTCGTGCCGGTTTCTAGTGCACGCCCGAAGCGAATTATTCTTCATCCCTGGGCACATTAAAGATTAACAAGCACAACTTCCCGGAGGCGTGAAGCAATCAGGGGTTGCTGCGGATGCAGCAGCAATCGTGAATGGAAGAGGCTCCAGCCAACGTGGCCCGTCCGCAACGCCACCTCGCTAAGACCCTCGCCGGCGTCCTCGATCGCCGCTTGGCCCATCCGCCAACGACGGCCGTTTTACCGCGTGGTCGAGCACGTCGGAAAAGCGCAGTCGTTCTCCGTTTGGGCTTGGCGCACATACTTCTCTGCCAGCTCGAAACACTCAGGATGAGCATTCCGGTAGCCACCCGCGCCTGGCCCGAATTTCGTGGCCCGTTCTCCACAGTGCCGCCGCAATCGCGGCAAATTCGTCCAAAGCATGGCTTTTTTGGCCCGATCATGGTTGCGTCGGGGGCGAGTGCTGCCCACTATCCCTCACAACACAATGGGTAACGCGAAGACGAGGAGTAGCGAGCGTCCAGTGGTTCGGTGCGAATGGCTGGCTGCGGTCAAGGCGGTGGGTAAACCAATTTGCGCACCGCAAGCGAGGGCACCTCCATCTGACGTTGAGCCGTAGGTCGGCGCAGCGTTGAAACATCGGGGCGTGTGTGGCCGAACAGTCACTAAAGCGGAACGTCCGCGCCACAAATGTAAACGAACTGTTTAGAAAGCTGTGGAACTCTCGCCTCGGGTTGCTGTGCGGCACGGCGAACAAAAGCATGGCTTCTGAACTGGGGCGCATTCGGCTGAGATTGACTTGGCTGATGGCGAGAGTTGGGAAGCGCGGAAGAATGACACCTGCGGGTGGAATGACCGCGAACCCTGAGACATGAAGCCGTTAGCGGCCGTGGCAGGTCGATTTCGGTAAAACGGTTGCCCGAAGGACAACGGGTACCATGAGCACACCAAACGGAGTCGGAATATGATGGATCGCGGAATACTTCGTTCAGCGCTGCTCGGGGCGGCTCTCTTTGCCTCCCTGACCTTGGCCATGCCGACAGCCGAGGCGCAGGACTCCGGCTGGCTCTGGGGGGGTGGTTCGACCGAGACAGGGGGCGCCGGCCGTCAGACCGTGCGCTTCAGCAATCAGTATTCACCTGGCCAGGTGATCGTGAGCTTTGGTGACCGCCGCCTCTACTTCATTACGCAGCGTGGTGTTGCCCTGAGCTATCCGATCGCCATTCCGCGCGAGCAGAGCCGTTGGTCGGGGGTCACCAGCGTCTCCCAAAAGCGGATCAATCCGTCCTGGACGCCGACGCCGACCATGATCCGCGAGAACCCGCGGCTGCCGCGCTGGGTGCCGGGCGGGCATCCGATGAACCCTCTAGGTGTGCGCGCCCTTTACCTGGGCTCCTCGACCTATCGCATCCATGGCACCGACGCCCCTTGGACCATCGGTTCGGCCGTCTCCAAGGGCTGCATCCGCATGTACAACAAGGACGTTCTGGACCTCTACCCGCGTGTCAACGTCGGCGCCAAGGTGGTTGTGACCTGGAACAAGTTCGGGGGTGGCGGCGCGCCGGCTGCCGTAACCGACAGCGAGCGTCGTCGTCCCGGCAATCGCACTTACCGTAAGGTCAAGCGCCGCACGGACAAGCGGTCGGCAAGCAAGGTTACGCGTAGGCCGAAGCGGCCAGTGCACTCCGTTCTCGCCGTCAATCAGTAAGTCTGGCGTGGGCCGACGTGCGGCTGGCTTTGACTTGGCCGACGTACTCGCGAGACGCAACCACAAATCGAAAATGCCAACGGGCGCCTGCAGCAGGCGCCCGTTTTGTTTTTGTGTTTCATGACAGGGCTGATCCGTTGGACCATCCGCCGCGTGCGCCTCAGTCCAGGGCGAACCTGTGCTTGTAGTCCTCGGCAAGGGCGGGGTTCTGCTCGTTCTTGGCAAGCGTACAGTTGCCGATCACCAGCGTTTCCATTTCCGTGCCCATGAAGCACCGGAACGCATCCTCCGGCGTCGCCACGATCGGCTCACCGCGCACGTTGAAGCTCGTATTGACCAGCATCGGACAGCCCGTGCGCGCCTGGAACGCGCCGAGCAATGCATGGTAGCGGGGATTGGTCTCCTGATGCACCGTCTGGATCCGCGCCGAGTAGTCGACGTGGGTGATCGCCGGCACCGATGACCGCGGCACATTGAGCTTGTCGATGCCGAAGCGCGCTTGCTCGTCTGCGCTCATCGCCCGGCGATGATGCTCGCGCACGTTGGCCACCATCAGCATGTAGGGCGACGGTTGATCGATCTCGAACCAATCCGCCGCCGCTTCGGCCATGACCGAAGGTGCGAACGGTCGGAAGCTCTCGCGATACTTGATCTTCAGGTTCAAGGTGCGCTGCATCTCGGGATTGCGCGGATCGCCAAGTATGGAGCGTCCGCCAAGCGCCCGTGGCCCGAACTCCATGCGACCCTGGAACCAGCCGACGGCATCCCCGCGCTCGAGCGCATCGACGGTCCGCCCGAGCATGGTCGTCTCGTCGCTGACCGAAAACACAGCGCCACTGCGCGCGAGCCGCGCTTCGATGTCGTCTTGGCCATACGCAGGCCCCAGATACGAGCCGGCCATGGCGTCCGCGCTCCCCGTGACGGTTCTGGGCTTGCCTTCGTGCAGGTGGTAGGCGGCATAGGCGGCACCCAATGCGCCGCCCGCATCGCCCGCTGCCGGCTGCACCCAGACCTTTTCGAAGCTGCCGTCCCGCAGGACTTTGCCGTTGGCCACGCAGTTGAGCGCCACCCCGCCGGCGAGGCACAGGTTCGAGATCTTGTACGTGCGCGCCAAGTCCCGCGTCACCCGCAGCATGATCTCCTCGGTCACCGCCTGGATCGACGCTGCCAGATCCATCTCGCGCTGCCCAAGTTCCGCCTCCGGCGCCCGCGGCGGCCCGCCGAACAACTCGTGGAACTTGCGTGACGTCATCGTCAGGCCGGTCGTGTAGTTGAAATAGCTCTGGTCGAGCCAGAAGCTGCCGTCGGGTCTGAGGTCGATCAGGTTGTCGAGAATGAGATCCTTGAACCGCGGCTCGCCGTAGGGAGCAAGGCCCATCACCTTGTATTCGCCGGAATTGACCTTGAAGCCGGTGTAGTAGGTGAAGGCCGAATAGAGCAGGCCGAGTGAATGCGGCCAGCGGATCTCGCGCACCGTGTCGAGACGGTTGCCTCGCCCGATCGCAACCGACGTTGTTGCCCACTCGCCGACGCCGTCCATGGTCAACACCACCGCCTCCTCGAACGGAGACGGAAAGAACGCCGAGGCCGCGTGGCTCTGGTGATGTTCGGCAAACAGCAGCTTGTCGCTCGGATCCCTACCGCCCGAAAACGCCTTGAGCTCGTTGGCGATGTGCGACTTCTGGTAGAGCTTGTCCTTGAGCCAGATCGGCATCGCCCGGGCGAACTGAGTGAAGCCGTACGGGGCATTGGCAAGGTACGTTTCGAGCAGCCGTTCGAATTTGAGCAATGGCTTCTCGAAAAAGACGATTTTATCGACGTCTTCGAGCGACAGGCCACCGGCGTCCAGGCAGTACCCGATCGCCTGGGTCGGGAACCGCTCGTCGTGTTTGCGCCGCGTGAAGCGCTCCTCCTGGGCGGCAGCGACTGGGCGCCCGTCGACCAGCAAGGCAGCGGCGCTGTCGTGATAGTAGGCGGAAAGACCAAGAATACGCATGCGAGGCGTGGCTCCAGTTGGCGCGTCGGCCACTGCGGTTGGTCGCAGAGGCAGGCGAAAGTTGTCTTAGAAGACTGTGTAGATGAAGGGCGCGATGGCCGAGCCCTGGGCCAGCACCAGCGCCCCACCGACCACGCCGAGCGTGACGATCACGGGCGCCAGCCACCATTTCCGGCGCACGGACATGTAGGCGATGAGTTCTTTGGCGAGCGGCAGCATGTTGGGTTCCGGTCTAAATTGACGTTCGGGGAGGATCTGGCGAAAGTTCTGCCTTCCCTCAGAACTGGCGTGTCATGTCTGCTGGCCCGAACGAAACCTCGGGCACGATCCAATAGCTCTCGCCGGCTTTGGCTGGCCGACGGCGCAGCGGATCGGAGCGGCATTGCATGGCCAAGCCGAAAGGCACGATGGCTGCGAGGTACATGACGGCCATGACAACCGGGCCGACGATTTTGCCCATCAGCGTCGCGAGGCCCATCCAGGCGATGTTGAGCGGCCTGAGCACCTTCGGCGCGAGGATCGCCAGGCTCGCGAGCACCAGGGCGCTCCCCAATCCGGCGGCGGCAACAGTCGGCACCGACCGCCACCACACCATCGTCGCGATCGCGGCGGCGGCGGCCAGGACCAGCCCAGTCGAGCGCTCAGGCGGCAGGGGGACGGCTTTTTCCTCCAGGGTTTCGTAGAAATTTGACGTCATTTGTCGTTACTCCCTCAGGATTGTGAGGCCTGTCGTTGACCGCTGGTGGCCGCCCGCGCTATACGGGGCCTAGAAGCGCCGCCCTTGGCCGAAGCCGGGGGCGGTAGTTCTGTTTGATCGGTGATCGCTGGCTGCGCGTGCCGTATTGGCACATCAGCGTCGGCAACCGCCGCTTTACCGTTTCAGGGAACGCAAGGTTCATACCAGCAAGGGAGCCAGGAATGGCCAATACCAAGTCGGCCAAGCGCGCGGCGCGGGTCACGATCCGCCGCACTGAGGTCAACAAGAGCCGCCGCTCTCAGATGCGCACGCTTGTCCGTGGCGTCGAGGAAGCGCTGGCGTCCGGTGATCAGGGTGTCGCCGCTGCCGCTTTGAAGGCCGCCGAGCCGGCGTTGATGCGGTCCGCCCAGAAGGGCATTTTGCACAAGCGCACCGCCTCGCGGAAGGTTTCGCGCCTGGCAAAGCGCGTCAAGGCCCTGGATCAAAATAGCGGCGGCGCCTCCGCTTGATCGAATTGGGCGCCTGGGACCGTGTTCGTGTTCTGGACTCCACGCCCACCTCTTCCCCTTCTTCGCACCACCAGCAGACAAGCCAAGGTTTTTGAGGGAGTTAATACGGTCTCGTGACATCGATCCTTGAGCGTAGAGATCCGCTCCAAATTGCATGGCAAGTCAAAACATAATTCAGGGGCGCCAATTTTCGGCGCCCTTTTCTTTGCAAGCCCCGCACTCCATTTCCGTTGTGGATTCAAGCAACTTGTCCACAGAAGCCGGTTCCTCAACAGCCTCCCGGGGTAGCGTCGAGACGCCACATGGCGCGACCGCCCGTTCCCTCAACTGATTTGCTTATCGCTTGCCCTGATGGTTAACGATCGGTAAACAAATCCTCGTGGGTGAGGGCAATTCCCTCGACCCGGTGCCGTTCTCGGTGCTGGGCTCGCGTGCCAGGCTGGATCAGTCGCGTAGTCGTCGATCCCTCGCCGAAATCTCCACAAGTGTCCTGAGTTGTGCGTAACCCGCGTCGTGTCGCCTCGATCCAGGTCGAGGCCTGTGGGCATGAGGTTTCAAGGCCTGTGTACTGGGCCCTCTCCGGGCCGTGCATGGCTAGCGCCATCAGGAGAAGTGTGAGTGACGTCTCATCAAGTTCCAGTTGCGGAGAATGTGCCGGTGCGCGTCGTGTGGCAGCGCCTGGCAGATGTCGAGCAATCCATTCTGATCGATGTGCGGACACGAGCAGAATGGAACTATGTCGGGCTTCCCGACCTGACGCCGATTGGCAAAATGGTGCTGACGGTGGAATGGCTGGAGTTTCCCGACAACAGACTGAATGCAGGGTTCGTGGATCAGTTGAGCGCTGTGCTGTCAAAGGCCGGCGTCGGCAAGGATGCCGAACTCTACTTCATCTGCCGCTCTGGCGCGCGCAGCCTGTCGGCCGCGCAAGCCATGCTGAATGCTGGCTACACGCGATGTTTCAATGCTGCCGAGGGGTTTGAGGGACCTCTCGACGCGACGCGCCATCGCGGCAGCCTGAGTGGTTGGAAGGCTGAGGGCCTGCCTTGGGTCCAAGGTTGAGCGTTCCGCCGAAGGGAGGTGTTGCGTTGGGCGGAATTTGAGGTTGTGCCGGCGGCGGAGCCGGTGCGCCGAACGGTCCAAGCATGAGGGTGCTGGATCGCAAACAGTTTAGTTGCGGGGAACTGACATGATTGAAGACAAGAATGACGATCCGCGCCTTTTGGGGCGTGGAGCGCAGAAGCCGGCGTCTGAGGCTGTGACCGCTGGTAGCGACCATATGAACGCAGCAGCAACGTCTGCGCCAACCGATGCTGCCGGCGACAGGCAACTGGCCACGCCCTTGTCACCGCAAAGCGGACAGAAATTGAAGGCTGCCCTGAAGGCACGACTTGGCGACGACGTCTATTCGAGCTGGTTTGGCGCCCTTGAGATTGACGGTTTCGACGGCAAGGTGCTGCGCGTCAGCGTGCCCGTCAAGTTCCTCAGGAACTGGATTCAGACGCACTACTCCGAGGCGTTGCTCGCCTGCGCTGCACTTGAGTTCACCGGCGTCGAGCGCGTCGAGGTGGCCTTGCGCGAGCCGAGCGCCCGCATCGCAACGCCGGCTGTCATGCAGCGTGCGAGCGTTGCCACGTCCAACGCAGCGCCCATGGGTTTCAATGAGGCGGGCGCCCAGCCGATCGGCGGTGCCCCGTCGCCCCAGGCCGGTCAGCGCACGCTCGTCAACGGTCTCGAGGGCTCTCCCCTCGATCCGCGCTGCACTTTCGAGAGCTTTGTCGTCGGTCCGGCCAACCGGATGGCGCATGCTGGCGCCCAGCAGGTCGCCGAAACCGTGTTTGCCGAGCAGCGAGGCTTCAACCCGCTCTTCATTCACTCCAGTGTCGGCCACGGCAAGTCGCATCTCCTGCACGCCATCGCCTGGGAAGCGCGTCGCCGCACGCCTCATGCCAAGGTGCTCTATCTCACGGCCGAGCGGTTCCGCTTCTCGTTCGTCGAGGCCATCAAGGCCCAGGACGCCATGGCCTTCAAGGAGCGCTTCCGGGCCATCGACATGCTTCTGATCGATGACCTCGAATTCATGACCGGTGAAAAGACCGAGATGGAATTCGATCACATCATCAATACGCTGCTGGATAGCGGCCGTCAGGTCGTGGTGGCCTCGGCAAGGCCCCCCGCCCAGCTCCTGCGCATGAATGATCGCATGCGTTCCCGCCTCCAGCGCGGCTTGGTCACCGAGATCGGCTCTCTCGACCACGGCCTGCGGATCGGCATCGTCGAGCGTCGCGTCCTTGAGAAGCGCACGATGGACCCCTCCTTCGAGATGTCGCGCGACGTCATCGAATTGATTGCCGAGAAGCTCACCGAAAGCGGCCGCGAGCTCGAAGGTGCCGTCACCCGCCTCTATGCGCAGTGGCAGCTCATGCGCACGCCCATCACCCTTGAGGGCACGGAAATCATCCTCCGTGACCTCATGGCCAACGGCGACACGCGCCGTATCCGCATCGAGGACATCCTGCGCACTGTCTCGCGTCACTACGGCGTCTCGCGGGGCGATCTGCTCTCCCAGCGCCGGCACCGTTCCGTGGTCTGGCCGCGCCAGATCGGCATGTACCTTGCCAAGCAGATGACGGCACGTTCATTGCCTGAAATCGGCCGGAAATTCGGTGGAAGAGACCATACAACTGTGCTGCATGCGATCCGCAAGATCGAGAAGTCTGTCAATGCGGACGCCCACCTAAAGGATGAGCTAGACGAGCTGAAAAAGCAAATCGGCCCGGAACTTGGTAGCGTACACGGCTGACACGCCGCTTTCAAGGCCTCACGGTCTGCAACACCCGCTCATGCTCCAGGCGTCACGTCTGTAGCATGAGCCCTTCGGGGAGGCCGCAACAGCGGTACGCTTAGGCGATCGACGCCAACGGCGCCGTGGTCTCGCCAGGCGTCGCGGTGACTGTCCGGCCAGGCGCCTGAGCCTGAGGTGCCAGCCGCACGTGGTCGTATAGTTTGCGCATCGGGAGCCGCAGCGGCCAGAGCACACTGCGATGTGGCGCCAGGATCGTGAACAGCCGCTCGATCAGGTAGAAGGTGATCTGCCGCGACAGCTGAGCCTTCGACAGGTCGCCGGTGGCTTGCGCCTGCGTTACGATGAAGGCCGCCATCCGGATTGCATCGACGTGTTCACCGATCGCAGAGCCGGCAACGGCCAATTCGCCATGGGTGAGCTCGATCATGCGATGTCGGCTCGGACGGTAGCGCGCCAGCAGGCCCGGCAGCGCCTGCACATGCGTGATGGCGACGGCGGCCGGCAACCCGGTTGTTCGCCAGTCGCTCCACAGCGTCACCGCGGCGTCGAGCGCCGCCTCTCCAATTCCGCTTTCGCCGAATTTGATGAGATGCTCGATGAGCTGCTCTCCATTCTCGATCAGCGCGGCAGGGGGATCGGCGAGGTCAATTGTCATCACGGCCATGCCAGCGCCGATCAAGCGCAGCATGTGTGTCTCGAGTGCTTCATTCACGTCGACTGATCCCCGCCACCTGTGCACGCAGGCCCGTCGGCCCTGCACCATCTCCCCTGGTGCCCCTACAATGGCCTATCGCCGTTAACGGATGGTTCGCGCTATCGTCATGCTGGGAAACATGTCATCAAATCGTGCATTGAACATGCGCCAATGAGCTGTGATCATGCGCCTGCTCGGCAATTCGGATGATCAGGCCACGTGTCGCTCTGGATGTCCGGGTGCTCCTTGCCTGTCGACACCGGGCGAGGCTGACGGCTTGCGGTTGGCCGCGTCGGACCTGCAGCGGCTCGAGCCGCAGCAAGGCGTTGCCACGAGGTGGAGCAGGCGACTTCGCTTCGTCCCGAGGCAGCCTACTCTTTTCATCCAGCTGAGCCGCAGTCATGGACGCGCAATACCGCAACGCCAGCGCCGGGGGACGGCCGCCTATGCCGATGACGACTGAACAAACCTTGAGCCAGGCCCATCGTCAGGTGATGTCGTTCCTGGGCGATGTCGCCTCCGCAGTACCCGGCGTCGATCTTTTCGCTCACCAAGTCTTGGCCTCGGCCGATGCCACCAGCCTGGCTGAAACCGATCCCCACTTGCTTGCCGACGAAGTGCGCGCAGCGCTCGCCGCCATCGCCCGGCGCGAGCCCGCCCGCCACAAGGTCTCGACCCGTCCTTCGCCCATGGTCGCCAACGGCATTGTCCTCGAGATCGTCAACGATGACATGCCGTTTCTCATCGACAGCCTTTTGGCCGAGGTCCAGGCGCGTGGCCTGGAGGCGCGCCATGTCTTCCATCCCCTCTACAAGATGCAGCGCGATGCGGACGGCGCGCTCCGCCGCATCGATGCCATGCCGGACGCGTCCTGGGGCGATGGCCGCCAGGAGAGCTACATCGCCGTCCACATCGCCCCCCAGGCTGGCGTCGCCATGACCATGCCCCGTCGCGACGAGCTGGCGGCAGCCGCCTCCGCCATCCTTGACGAGGTGCGGATGGTCGTTACCGACTGGAAGGCGATGATGCTGCGTCTCGGCAAGGCGATCGAAGAGCTTGCGCATGCCAATGTGCCAGTGGACCGTGCCATCCTGACCGAGCAGTTGAGCTTCCTCGCCTGGCTCGTCGAGGGCCATTTCACATTCCTCGGAGCCCGTGACTTCCGCCTCGACGGCGACCCTGCCACGGCCGAGCTGGTCACCAGTGAGGACGGCGGCCTTGGCTTGCTGCGCGATCCCGACGTCCACGTCCTTCGCCGTGGCGCCAAGCTCGTCGCCCTGACGCCGGAGGTGCGCCAATTCTTTCTCTCCCCCGACCCCATCATCATCGCCAAGGCCAACGTCTTTAGCCGCGTTCATCGCCGCGTCCACATGGACTACATCGGCATCAAGCACTACAACCCCGACGGCGCCGTGACGGGCGAGCTTCGCATCGTCGGCCTCTTCACGTCGTCGGCCTACACCCATTCCCCGCGCACCATCCCGGTCCTCCGGCGCAAAGCCGAGGAAGTTCTACGCCGCCTCGCCTTGCCGGGCGACAGCCACGCCGGCAAGGCCCTGGTCAATGTCCTTGAGACCTTCCCGCGTGATGAGCTGTTCCAGATCGGCGTCGACGATCTGACCGCCTGGGCTGCCGGCATCCTCGATCTCGACTTGCGCCCCCGTGTCAGGGTCTTCACCCGCCACGACAGTTTCGATCGCTTCGTGTCGGCCCTGGTCTATGTGCCGAGGGACCGATTCTCGACCGATGTCCGCGAGCGCATCGGCGAGCTGCTGGCCGAACGCTTCGGTGGCTACATCGCCGCCTACTACCCCCACTTCACCGACGGTCCCCTGGTGCGCGTGCATTTCATCGTCGCCAAGCGCACGGGGACCTTGCCGTCTGTCTCCGCCGCTGAGCTCGAAGCTGACATCGCGGCCATCGTTCAGACCTGGAGCGACAAGTTGCGCGCCACTCTTGGCCGCCACTCCGAGGATGCAGGCCGTCTGTCCGTGGCCTATGCCGACGCCTTCCCCGCCGGCTACTCCGAGCTGTTCACGGCCGAGCGTGCCATCGAGGACATCGAGCGCATCGAGCGGCTGAGCGACGAACTGCCCGTCGGCATCGATTTCTACGCCCCCGCGGACGGACCCGGCAATCAGGTGAGAGCCGCGATCTACCGTTTGGACGGGCCGATCCACCTGTCCGTGCGTGTGCCCGTCATGGAGAACCTCGGGTTCACGGTCATCGAGGAGCGGACGTGGGAGCTCAATCCACGCCTGCAGGGGCGCACCCGGCGGGTCGTCATGCACGAGATGCTGCTGGAAATGCAGCTCAGCCAGGCGTTTGTCACCGACGCAACCCTCGACCCGCGCCTCGAGGCAGCCTTTCTGGCTGTCCTCGATGGCGATGCCGAGAACGACTCGTTCAACCGGCTGGTCATGGCGGCGGGCCTCGGCTGGCGCGAGGTATCGGTTGTGCGGGCAGGTGCCGCTTATCTGCGCCAACTTGGATCGAGTTTCGGGCCTCGCTATATCGCCGAGACTCTGGCCCGCCATCCCAACGTCGTCCGTGACCTCGTCGAGCTCTTCAAGGTCCGCTTCGACCCCGATCTGGCGATCACGGGCGCCGAGCGCGATCAGGCCGAGGTGCCTATCCTCGAGCGCACCGAGGAGGCGCTGGCCGGCGTCGAAAGTCTCGACGAGGATCGCATCATCCGCCAGATGCTCTCGGTTCTGACGGCAACGGTGAGAACCAACTTCTACCAGTGTTCCGCCGACGGCAGACCGCCGGCCGCCCTGGCCTTCAAGCTCGACGGCCAGCAGCTCGAATTAGCACCCGCGCCCCGTCCTTATCGCGAGATCTACGTTGCAAGCCCGCGCCTCGAGGGTGTTCACCTGCGTTTCGCACCGATTGCGCGCGGCGGCATACGTTGGTCCGATCGTGCCCAGGACTACCGCACCGAAGTGCTCGGTCTCGCCAAGGCGCAGCAAGTCAAGAACGCCGTCATCGTGCCCGCCGGCGCCAAGGGTGGCTTTTACCCCAAGTGTCTGCCACGGGGTGGCTCGCGCGAGGACATCCAGGCCGAAGGCATCGCCGCCTACTCGGCCTTTGTCACCGCCATGCTCGAAATTACCGACAATGTCGTGGAGGGCGTTATCGTGCCGCCCGAGCGTGTCGTGCGCCACGATGGCGACGACCCCTACCTCGTCGTCGCAGCCGATAAGGGCACGGCGACCTTTTCCGATATTGCCAATGCGATTGCTGTCGAGCGCGGTTTCTGGCTGGGCGATGCTTTCGCCTCCGGCGGCTCGGCGGGATATGACCACAAGGGCATGGGCATCACGGCGCGCGGCGCCTGGGAATGCGTCAAGCGCCATTTCCGCGAGCTCGATCGCGACATCCAGACGGAGCCCTTCACGGTTGTCGGCGTTGGAGATATGTCCGGGGACGTTTTCGGCAACGGCATGTTGCTCTCGCCGGCAACGCGCCTGCTGGCTGCCTTCGACCACCGCCACATCTTCCTCGACCCCGATCCCGACCCCACCGTCAGCCTTGCCGAGCGTCGCCGCTTGTTCGATCTCCCCCGCTCCAGTTGGGCCGACTATGATGCCGCCAAGCTGTCACCAGGGGGTGGAGTCTTTCCTCGTTCCGCCAAATCGATTCCCCTGTCGCCGCAGGTCCGTTCGGTCCTCGGCGTAGACGCCACCGAGCTGGCGCCCTCCGACCTCATGCGCGCTATTCTCCGCGCCGAGGTCGATCTGCTGTGGTTCGGCGGTATCGGCACTTATGTGCGCGCCAGCGGCGAGATCGATGCCGACGCCGGTGATCGCGCCAACGACGCCATCCGTATCGACGCCACCGCGCTCAGGACTCGCGTCGTTGGCGAGGGGGCCAATCTCGGCATGACCCAGCGCGGCCGCATCGAGGCCGCCGGGCGCGGCGTCCGGCTTAACACCGATTTCATCGACAACTCGGCCGGCGTCAACACCTCCGATCAGGAGGTCAACATCAAGATCGCGCTGGGCCCAGCGATCGCCACCGGCCGCCTCGAGGTCGCAGCCCGCAACGACCTGCTTGCCGCCATGACCGATGACGTCGCAGCAGCCGTTCTGCGCAACAACCACCAGCAATCCCTGGCGCTGAGCCTGGCCGAGCGCGGCGCTGCTCGCGACATGGGCGCTCTGGGGCGCCTGATCTCCGTCCTTGAGACGCGCGGTCTGATCGACCGCAGGCTCGAATCCCTGCCAGGCCCCAATACGCTCGCCGAGCGTGCCCGCACGGCTAAGCCCCTGACCCGGCCCGAGTTGGCCGTCGTCATGAGCTACACCAAGATCGCCCTTCTGGCCGACTTACTCGCCAGTGATGCGCCGGACGATCCGCATCTCGCCCACCTCCTGAAAGGCTATTTCCCACAGGCGCTGCGCGAGCGGTTTGCCGAAGATATCGCTCGCCATCACTTGAGGCGCGAGATCATCGCCACCACGCTCACCAACGGCGTCGTAAATCGGTTGGGCCCGCACGTACCTATGGTATTGGCCGAGGCCACGGCCCGCCCGCTCGCCCAGGTGGCGTTTGCCTTCATGGCGGCCCGCGGCGCGCTGGGCCTTGCCGACCTGTGGCGTCGCATCGACGCTTTGGACGCCAAGATCCCCGGTGAGCTGCAACTCGACATCTACGAGCACGTCCGGGCAGCCCTCGCCATCGCCACCGGCGACGTCCTGGGTGATGGCGCCGCCAGCCAGCCGCTGGGCTCGACCATCGACGCCTATTCCGCAGGCGTCGAGGCAGTCGCTGCTGCGGCAGGCGACGTGGCCCCGGTCCAGCTCTCCGCGCGCATACGCCAACAGTCGGCCGACTTCGCAGCCCGCGGCGTGCCGGCGGAACTGGCTGGCGACCTCGCGACCTTGCCGCTCCTCCAGCAGGTGCCAGCCATCGTCGGCACGGCGCGTCGGGCCGGCACCGACGTCGTCACGGCAGCGCGCTGCCATCTCGCATTGTCGGAAATCCTCGGCGTCGATCGCCTCGCGCTGCGCAGCGCCGAGATTGCGGCGACCGACGACTACGAGCGCATGGCAGTGGCGGGAGCTCGTGCCGGTATGGCCAATAGCTTGCGTCGCCTGACTGTCGCATGTCTGGCCCGCCAACCCATTGCGGGCGCAGCCGACGTCCTGCCCTGGCTGCAGGGCGTCGGCGGTGTCGTGCTGCGAACCTGCACCGAGTTGCAGGACATTGCCGCCGGCACCGAGATGAGCGTGGCGCGCCTTTCGGTGGCCTCCGCCCGCCTCAACGCGCTCGCCGAAGCAGCTGAAGTCGCCGGATAGGCTGATCCCGACCAGGCCTCGCTCGGCCGTTGTCGATGACATCGGGCGGGCCCGCTGCCGGGACGCCTCTCCAATGCCGGTCGAGGCCGCCCTGAAATTCGCCCTTGAAGCAGAAGCGAAAGCGCCCTATCCCAGCCCCTCCAAGGAGTTCTCGCTTGAGGCAGGAGAAGGAAGGGCGTCGCCATGGCCAAGGAAAAGTTCGATCGCACCAAGCCGCATTGCAACGTAGGCACGATCGGCCACGTTGACCACGGCAAGACGACGTTGACGGCTGCCTTGACGAAGGTTTCGGCGGATCGTGGTTGGACGAAGACAGCGATCGCGTACGACGAGGTTGCGAAGGCTTCTGAGAGCCAGGGTCGTCGGGATCCGACGAAGATCCTGACGATTGCGACGAGCCACGTTGAGTATGCGACTGAGAACCGTCACTACGCGCACGTTGATTGCCCTGGGCACGCTGACTACGTGAAGAACATGATCACGGGCGCTGCGCAGATGGACGGCGCGATCCTTGTTGTTTCGGCCGTTGACGGTCCGATGCCTCAGACGCGCGAGCACATCCTTTTGGCGCGCCAGGTTGGCGTTCCCTACATTGTTGTTTTCCTGAACAAGTGCGATGTGGTCGACGACGAGGAATTGCTTGATCTTGTCGAGCTAGAGGTTCGCGAGCTTCTGAAGCAGTACCAGTTCCCAGGCGACGACGTTCCTGTGATCCGGGGCGCTGCGATCAAGGCGCTGAACGGCGAGAAGGGTCCTCTTGCCGACGAGGCGATCATCAAGCTCTACGAGGCGTTGGATACCTACATTCCGCTTCCTGAGCGCGCTGTTGACCAGCCGTTCCTGATGCCGATCGAGGACGTGTTCTCGATCTCCGGGCGCGGGACGGTTGTTACGGGCCGCATTGAGCGTGGCAAGATCAAGGTTGGCGAGGAAGCCGAGATCGTGGGTCTTAAGGACACGATGAAGACGACGGTGACGGGCGTGGAGATGTTCCGCAAGCTTCTTGATTCGGGCGAGGCTGGCGACAACGTTGGCTGTCTGCTGCGCGGCATCGACAAGGAAGCTGTTGAGCGCGGCCAGGTGCTGTGCAAGCCGGGTTCTGTGAAGCCGCACAAGAAGTTCATGGCCGAGGCCTACATCCTGACGAAGGACGAGGGCGGTCGCCACACGCCGTTCTTCAACAACTACCGTCCTCAGTTCTACTTCCGCACGACGGACGTGACGGGTGTTGTGACGCTGAAAGAGGGCACCGAGATGGTTATGCCCGGCGACAATGCGGAGTTTGCCGTTGAGCTGATCCAGCCGATCGCGATGGAGGAGAAGGTTCGCTTCGCCATCCGTGAGGGCGGCCGCACGGTGGGTGCCGGCGTCGTCACCAAGATCGTCGAATAGCTGAAGGCACGCCTTGAGCAGGCAGCCGGATGCTCGAGGGCAACCGGTTGCCGTTTTTATTTGTGATTGAGAGCAATACGTTAAGGTGATTTCTGGCCATGCTCGTCACCACCACCAACGACCTTGCCGGATACCGCATTGTGCGCCACATCGGCATCGCCCGCGGTGTCGTCGTGCGATCACGTAACATCGTGGCGGGCCTCGGTGCCTTCCTGCAGACAATCAAGGGTGGAAATATCACCATCTACACCAAGCTCGCCGAGGACGCCCGGGCTGATGCCCACGAGCTTCTTCTTGCTCATGCTCGGGAACTTGGCGGGAATGCCATATTGGCGCTCAGGTACGATGCTAACGAGATCAATGCCGGTGTTACAGAAGTGCTGGCTTACGGAACGGCCGTTGTAGTTGAGCCACACTAACTGTGCTCACATGGCCATACATCGCAGGATATTTCCCCAGGCCCAGCCTGATTCTGGGTTCGATGCCGCTGTCAAGATTTTATTGTTGCTTTTTGCTTGTGCACCATGCCATCGCGCACTATAAGGGGCGCTCGAACAGCCTGAAAAACGAGGTCCGGTAGCGATGTCGCTTGGCGGAAGCCGTGACGCCGCAGCGCCGGATTTATCGGTTGACGGGCGTTTGCTTGTGCAAGCAGCCGTTCGCAATCAATGGGTTGGACGCGGTCGCTCTGTGCGTGCCTGAAGGGGTGTAGCTCAATTGGTAGAGCGTCGGTCTCCAAAACCGAAGGTTGGGGGTTCGAGCCCCTCCACCCCTGCCAGTGTGTGCGGCAGCCCAGGGCTCGAGCGCAGTTCGGCGGCTGGTGTGTGCGGCCTGCGGGCTGAATGAACGTTGACATGGCCTCACGTGCCGCGCTCTGCGCGCCGATGGCCTTGAGGATAGGTGCAGATGGCAATCAATCCATTCGAGTTCGTTCAGGAGGTCCGCCAGGAGGTGGCCAAGGTCACTTGGCCGACCTGGAAAGAGATCTGGATCACCTCGGCCATGGTGCTGTTCATGGTGACCCTGGCTGCGATTTTTTTCACCCTGTCCGACTTGGCCATCGGAACGGTTGTCAAGTGGGTGATGGGGGTCGGGCGCTGAGCGTCCGGGCGCGAGTGATTGTGTGAGCGACGATGCTTCCGGTTTATCCATTGCGGATGACAGGCGGGCGATTGATCTGACGGATGTGGCAGGTGCGGCAGCGCCTGCCAGAACAGGCTGGAGAAGAGGCCCGGATGGCGAAGCGCTGGTACATCGTGCACGCCTACTCGAATTTCGAGAAGAAGGTGGCGGAGCAGATCAAGGAGCGCGCCAAGGCGGCAAATCTTGAGCATCTCTTCGAGGAGGTGCTGGTGCCGTCCGAGGATGTGATCGAGGTTCGCCGTGGCCGCAAGGTGCACGCCGAGCGCAAGCTCTTTCCGAGCTATGTGCTGGTCAAGATGGAAATGACCGACCAGGCGTTCTTGCTGATCAAGAACACGCCGAAGGTGACGGGCTTTCTGGGCTCCGACAATAAGGCGGTGCCGATCTCGGAGGACGAGGCCAAGCGCATCCTTAATCAGGTGCAGGAGGGCGTCGAGCGTCCCAAGCCGTCGGTCACCTACGAAGTGGGCGAGCAGGTCAAGGTGTCCGATGGGCCGTTCGCTTCGTTCAGCGGCCAGGTCGAGGAGGTCGACGAGGAGCGTGCCCGCCTTAAGGTCGCGGTCATGATCTTCGGCCGTGCCACCCGGGTCGATCTCGAGTTCGGCCAGGTGGAGAAAATAGCGGGCTAGCCCCGGCAGTGCAGTTTGCGCGGCGCCGATCGCTTCGGTCGGCCCCGCGTTTCGAAGCGTCAAGGCCCGGGTTCGCCGGGCAGTGACGCAGTCAGTGCGGGAGGGCCGCCAGCCCGTTGACCGCTAACCCTGGGGAGGCAACTCCCCGCCAACCAGGTCACTGAGTGTGGCCAGGGGAAACAGATGGCAAAGAAGATCGACGGCTTTATCAACCTGCAGGTGCCCGCCGGCGCTGCCAACCCGGCGCCGCCTATCGGCCCGGCGCTGGGTCAGCGCGGCGTAAACATCATGGAGTTCTGCAAGGCCTTCAACGCCAAGACCAAGGACATGGAGCAGGGTACGCCCATACCCGTGAAGATCACCGTCTACTCCGACCGGTCCTTCACGTTCGAGATGCGCATGCCGCCGGCCACCTTCTTGATCAAGAAGGCCGCGGGCATGAAGCCGACAGGCAAGCCGGGGTCTGGCTCGAAGGAGCCGGGTCGCCTCGTTGCGGGTCAGGTCACCATGGCGCAACTCCGCGAGATCGCCCAGACCAAGCTCAAGGACATGAACACCGGCGATATCGAGGCCGCAGCCCGCACCCTCGCCGGCTCCGCCCGCTCGATGGGCCTCACGGTGGTGGAGTAAGAGAGCTATGGCAATCGCACCAGAGAAGATCAAGCAGACCCGTCTCGCCGGCGGCAAGCGCCTCGCAGCTCTTCGTGAGCAGGTCGACGTCAACAAGGCCTACCCGATCGAGGAGGCCGTCAAGGTTGTCAAGTCCTGCGCCAAGGCGAAGTTCGATGAGACCATCGAGATCGCCATGAACCTTGGCGTCGATCCCAAGCACGCCGACCAGCTCGTGCGTGGCGTCTGCCTGCTGCCGAACGGCTCGGGCCGGACCCTGCGCGTTGGCGTCTTCGCCCGTGGCGCCAAGGCCGAGGAGGCCAAGGCCGCCGGCGCCGATGTCGTCGGTGCCGAGGATCTCGTTGAGCAGGTCCAGAAGGGCGTGATCAACTTCGATCGCTGCATCGCCACGCCCGACATGATGGGTCTGGTCGGCCGCCTCGGTAAGATTTTGGGCCCCCGCGGCCTGATGCCGAACCCGCGCGTCGGCACCGTCACAATGGACGTTGCCACTGCCGTCGCTGGCGCCAAGGGCGGCGCCGTCGAGTTCCGCGTCGAGAAAGCCGGCGTCATCCATGCCGGTGTCGGCAAGGCCAGCTTCAATGACGCGGCGCTGGTCGAAAACATCAAGGCCTTCGTCGATGCCGTCGTGCGCGCCAGACCGCCGGGCGCCAAGGGCACCTACGTCAAGAAGGTGTCGCTGACCTCCAGCCAAGGGCCGGGTGTCAGGGTCGACAGCTCATCAGTGGTCAGCGCCACCGCGCAGGCCTGAGGCAACATCCATGCGGCGCGCTGCCGGACGCTCGACCAGGGCTCGGTAGCGCGGCGCGAACGATCGAGGTGACGAGAACAGTGGGCACGGGCGAAGCACGCAGAGATTGGCCGGAAGGTCACGCGATGCATCGCGCAGTGCCAACGCAATCCGGGGTCCTTGTGGCTCCGGTGTGGCAAGCCGGCAGCCGCCGGTTTGTCGCAACCTGTCCGAGACTGCAGGTGCCGGCCCCCGAGGTCGGCTTGAACCGTTTGGGCCTGCAGGAGACGGGAGACGGAATTGGCTTTGGCACTTGGCGTTCGCGCCGGGTATCGAAGGTCGGTTTGAGCCTCTTCGGGTCGCACCGTGCCATCGTTCGGCGCGGGCGGACAGGAACCGAGCTGCTGCGTCAGGATCATGGCCAGGATGGCCGCGGTCGGGTGCGGCATGGTGCAACCCAGCAGGGCGCCCGCGTTTGGGCCGCCTCGCAATTGAGGGAGTAGTGAAACGTGGACAGAGCCGCGAAACGTGAGCTCGTCACGCTGCTTCACGGCGTGTTTCAGGACACGGGCGTGATCGTCGTGGCGCGCAACGACGGCCTCGTGGCTGCCCAATCTGCCGAGTTCCGCAGCCGCGTCAAGGCGGCGGGAGGCACGGTAAAGGTGGCCAAGAACAAGTTGGCTGCGCTGGCACTCAACGGCACCGACGCCGAAGGCATCAAGGACCTTCTGAAGGGCCCGACCATTCTGGCCTATTCGAAGGACCCGATCGCCGCGGCGAAGACGGCCGTCGCCTACGCTAAGGACAATGACAAGCTTGTCATCCTCGGCGGTGCGATGGGCAAGACCGTCCTCGATGCCAAGGGTATCCAGGCGCTGGCCGACTTGCCGTCGCTCGACGAGCTCAGAGGCATGATCCTCGGTGTCATCCAGGCACCGGCGGCCAAGCTTGTGCGCACGTTGAACGAGCCAGGCAGCGCGCTTGCACGTCTCGTCAAGGCACGGATCGACAAGGAGAGCCAGGCCGCATAGCCCCTTCGCCATCGCTGAAGGCGCTGAGCCACTGGCGCTCGGATCCGGATGGGGCGGTTCGCCGCTTCGCCCGACGACCAAACCAAATGAACCGACCAAAGCTACAAATCGACAGGTAACAAAATGGCAGACCTTTCCAAGATCGCAGACGATCTCTCCCAGCTCACCATCATCGAGGCCGCCGAGCTCATCAAGATGCTCGAGGACAAGTGGGGCGTCTCCGCTGCAGCCGCAGCCGTCGCCGTTGCCGCTCCGGGCGCCGGCGCCGCCGCCGCTGCCCCGGTCGAGGAGCAGACCGAGTTCACGGTTGTCCTGCTCGCCGCTGGCGACAAGAAGATCAACGTCATCAAAGAGGTTCGCGCCATCACCGGGCTCGGCCTGAAAGAGGCGAAGGATCTCGTCGAGGCCGGCGGCAAGGCCGTCAAGGAGGGCGTCTCCAAGGACGACGCTCAGAAGTTCAAGAAGCAGCTTGAGGACGCCGGTGCTCAGGTTGAAGTGAAGTAAGACATCGATACGGCACGGGAAGCCGGCATGAAGGAGCCGGGCTGAAAGCTCGGCTCCCTCTGCCACTTCCCGCACCGACATCACTTACGGCTTCCCCAAGGCCCGCCATCGGGCGTTCGGGAAGCCGTCAGGCGAAGCGAAATTTAACGCGAGTAGAGAGGTTCGAGGACAGGGAGACGGCTCATCGCCACTTCCCTTCCCCTACTCCCTACTCCCTCCCTCAAGGAAGGAGTGGACATGGCTCACACGTTCACCGGCAGGAAGCGCATCCGCAGGAAATTCGGCTCCATCGGCGAGGTTGCGACCATGCCGAACCTGATCGAGGTGCAGAAGAGCTCCTACGACGACTTCCTCATGGTCAGGGAACCGGTTGGCGGACGCCCGGAAACGGGCCTGCAGGCCGTGTTCAAGTCGGTCTTCCCGATTTCCGATTTCGCCGGCAAGTCGACGCTCGAGTTCGTTCGCTACGAGTTCGAAGCGCCCAAGTTCGACGTCGAGGAATGCCAGCAGCGCGACATGACCTATGCCGCGCCGCTCAAGGTCAAGCTGCGCCTGATCGTGTTCGATGTGAACGAGGAGACGGGCTCGCGCTCGATCAAGGACGTCAAGGAGCAGGACGTCTACATGGGCGACATGCCGTTCATGACATCGAACGGCACCTTCGTCATCAACGGCACCGAGCGCGTCATCGTCTCGCAGATGCACCGGTCGCCGGGCGTCTTCTTCGACCATGATCGCGGCCGCACCCATGCCTCTGGCAAGCTGCTGTTCGCAGCCCGCATCATCCCCTATCGCGGCTCCTGGCTCGACTTCGAGTTCGACGCCAAGGACATCGTCTATGTCCGCATCGACAGGAAGCGCAAGCTCCCGGTCACCACGCTGCTGTATGCCCTCGGTCTCAACGACGAGGAAATCCTCGAGACCTTCTACGACAACATCCCGGTCAAGCGCGTCAAGGGCGGCTGGACCATGCCCTACCGCGCCGAGAAGATGCGCGGCACGACGCCGATGACGGACGTCGTTGATTCACGCTCCGGCGAGGTTGTTCTCAAGGCTGGCGAGAAGGTCGCGGCCCGCCGCGCCCGCGAGCTTGCCGAATCCGGCCTCAAGGACATCCTGGTCGGCACCGAGGAGCTCACCGGCAAGTATCTGGCCGAGGACATCGTCAATCTCGAGGATGGCCGCATCTATGGCGAGGCCGGCGACGAGATCGACGCCAAGCTGATCGCACTGCTCGAGGAGGTCGGCACCAAGAATTTCCCGATCCTCGACATCGATCACGTCAGCATCGGCGGCTACATCCGCAACACCCTCAACGTCGACAAGAGCTCAAACCGCGAGGAAGCCCTGCTCGACATCTACCGGGTCATGCGTCCTGGAGAGCCGCCGACTCTGGAAGCGGGCGAAGCCCTGTTCCATGGCCTGCTGTTCGACTCCGAGCGCTACGACCTGTCCGCCGTCGGTCGCGTCAAGATGAACATGCGTCTCGACCTCAAGTGCGAGGACACCGTCCGCGTGCTGCGCAAGGAGGACATCCTCGCTGTCGTCAAGACCCTCGTCGATCTGCGCGACAGCAAGGGCGACATCGACGACATCGATCATCTCGGCAATCGCCGCGTGCGTTCTGTCGGCGAGTTGATGGAGAACCAGTACCGCATCGGACTCTTGCGCATGGAGCGCGCCATCAAGGAGCGCATGAGCTCGGTCGATATCGACACGGTCATGCCGCAGGACCTGATCAACGCCAAGCCGGCGGCTGCCGCCGTGCGCGAATTCTTCGGTTCCTCGCAGCTCTCTCAGTTCATGGACCAGACCAACCCGCTCTCCGAGATCACCCACAAGCGGCGCTTGTCGGCACTTGGACCAGGTGGCCTCACCCGTGAGCGCGCCGGCTTCGAGGTTCGCGACGTGCATCCGACCCACTATGGCCGGATCTGCCCGATCGAAACGCCGGAAGGCCCCAACATCGGCCTGATCAACTCGCTCGCGACCTTCGCGCGCGTCAACAAGTACGGCTTCATCGAGAGCCCCTACCGGCGCGTCAAGGACGGCCACCTGACCGACGAGGTCAATTACCTCTCGGCTATGGAGGAGATGCGCCACCACGTCGCCCAGGCCAATGCCGATGTCGACGCCCAGGGACGACTTCTCGAGGACCTGATCACCATCCGCCACAACGGTGACGTGTTCCTGGTTCCCGCCGACCGCGTCGACTATATCGACGTCTCTCCCAAGCAGCTCGTGTCCGTGGCAGCGGCCCTGATCCCGTTCCTCGAGAACGACGACGCCAACCGCGCCCTGATGGGCTCGAACATGCAGCGTCAGGCCGTGCCGCTGATCCGCGCCGAGGCGCCGCTCGTCGGCACTGGCATGGAGGAGGTGGTCGCCCGCGACTCTGGTGCTGCCATCGCTGCTCGCCGTACGGGCGTCGTCGACCAGGTCGACGCCACCCGTATCGTCGTGCGTGCTACCGAGGAGACCGACCCCTCCAAGCCGGGCGTCGACATCTATCGCCTGCGCAAGTTCCAGCGCTCGAACCAGAACACCTGCATCAACCAGCGCCCGCTGGTGAATGTCGGTGATCGCGTCAACGCCGGCGAAATCATCGCTGACGGACCGTCGACGGATCTGGGTGATCTGGCGCTCGGCAAGAACGTGCTCGTCGCCTTCATGCCGTGGATGGGCTACAATTTCGAGGACTCGATCCTGCTCTCCGAGCGTGTCGTCTCGCGAGGATATCTTCACCTCGATTCACATCGAAGAGTTCGAGGTGATGGCCCGTGACACCAAGCTTGGCCCCGAGGAGATCACGCGCGACATCCCGAACGTCTCGGAAGAAGCGCTGAAGAACCTCGACGAAGCCGGCATCGTCTACATCGGTGCCGAGGTGCAGCCGGGCGACATCCTCGTCGGCAAGATCACGCCGAAGGGTGAAAGCCCGATGACGCCGGAGGAGAAGCTCCTGCGCGCCATCTTCGGCGAGAAGGCCTCTGACGTCCGCGACACCTCCCTGCGTCTGCCCCCGGGCGTCGCAGGCACCATCGTCGAGGTACGCGTCTTCAACCGTCACGGCGTCGACAAGGACGAGCGCGCCATGGCGATCGAGCGCGAGGAGATCGAGCGTCTCGCCAAGGACCGCGACGACGAGCTCCAGATCCTTGACCGCAACGTCTATGGCCGTCTCAAGGACGCCCTGATGGGCCAGGAGGTCGCCAAGGGACCGCGCGGCGCCCGCAAGGGCACCAACATCGACGACGCTATCCTCGACGACATCCCCCGCAGCCAGTGGTGGGAGATCGGTCTCAAGGACGAGCGCGCGATGGCGGCGGTCGAGGCCATTCAGAAGCAGTACGAGGAGGCCAAGAAGGGCCTCGAGCGCCGCTTCGTGGACAAGGTCGACAAGCTCCAGCGCGGTGACGAGCTGCCCCCTGGCGTCATGAAGATGGTCAAGGTCTTCGTCGCCGTGAAGCGCAAGATCCAGCCGGGCGACAAGATGGCCGGCCGCCATGGCAACAAGGGCGTGGTCTCCATGATCGTGCCCTGCGAGGACATGCCCTTCCTCGAGGATGGCACCCACGTCGACGTCGTGTTGAACCCGCTGGGCGTGCCGAGCCGCATGAACGTCGGCCAGATCCTCGAGACCCACCTCGGTTGGGCATGTCGCGGACTTGGTCGCGCCATCGATCAGGCCCTGGAGCAGTACCATGCTTCAGGCGAGGCAAAGGCCGTGCAGCAGACCCTGTCGCGGATTTATGCCGGCAACAAGGAGGTCGACGACCTGACGGACAGCGAGAAAATCGCGCTTGCCCGCCAGATGCGCAACGGCGTCCCCATTGCCACGCCGGTCTTCGATGGCGCCCGCGAGCCGGACATCGTCGAGATGCTGAAACACGCCGGGTTCGATTCGTCGGGCCAGGTGACGCTGTTCGATGGACGTACGGGCGAGCCGTTCGACCGAAAGGTGACGGTCGGCTACAAGTACGTCCTCAAGCTGCACCACCTCGTCGACGACAAGATCCACGCCCGCTCGATCGGTCCCTACAGCCTCGTCACCCAGCAGCCGCTCGGTGGCAAGGCCCAGTTCGGCGGCCAGCGATTCGGCGAAATGGAGGTTTGGGCCCTCGAAGCCTACGGCGCGGCCTACACGCTGCAGGAGATGTTGACCGTCAAGTCGGACGACGTCGCTGGCCGCACGAAGGTCTACGAAGCCATCGTCCGCGGCGACGACACCTTCGAGGCCGGCATCCCCGAGAGCTTCAACGTGCTGGTCAAGGAAATGCGTGCCCTTGGTCTGAACGTCGAGCTGGTCAATTCGGAGCTACCACCGCCGATCGAGGACGAAGGTGGCGATCCGCTGGGTGAGCCGCGGCCGCAATTGCCGCCTGCTGCCGCCGAGTAGACGAAATTCCGGACGCTCGCGCCGCCGCGAGCGTCCGGCATCATGAGCAGTGCGGCCGCCATAGGCCGCAAGTGTCCTGGACGCAAGAGGCGCCCCCATTACGGAGAGAGCCGATGAACGAGATCACCAATATCTTCAAGCCCCAGGTCCAGATTCCGACCTTCGATCAGATCCGCATCTCGATCGCCAGCCCTGAGGACATCGCGTCCTGGTCGTTCGGCGAGATCAAGAAGCCCGAGACCATCAACTATCGCACGTTCAAGCCCGAGCGTGACGGCCTCTTCTGCGCGCGCATCTTCGGACCCATCAAGGACTACGAGTGCTTGTGCGGCAAGTACAAGCGCATGAAGTACAAGGGCCTTATCTGCGAGAAGTGCGGCGTCGAGGTGACCCTCGCCAAGGTCCGCCGCGAGCGCATGGGCCATATCGAGCTGGCAGCCCCCGTCGCCCACATCTGGTTCCTGAAGTCGCTGCCGAGCCGCATCGGCCTGCTGCTCGACATGACGCTCAAGGACCTCGAGCGCGTGCTCTATTTCGAGAACTACATCGTCATTGAGCCGGGCATCTCGCCGTTCAAGGAAAAGCAGCTCCTGTCCGAGGAGCAGTACATTGAGGCCATCGAAGAGCACGGCCAGGACAGCTTCACTGCCGGTATCGGCGCCGAGGCCATCCGCGAGTTCCTGACGGGCATGGACTTGGAGCAGATCCGCGAGGACCTGCGACGTGAGATCGCCGAGGCGACCACCGAGCTCAAGCCCAAGAAGCTCGCCAAGCGCCTCAAGGTCATCGAGGCATTCATCGAGTCGGGCAACCGGCCCGAATGGATGATCCTAACCCACGTGCCGGTCATCCCGCCCGAGTTGCGCCCGCTGGTGCCGCTCGACGGCGGCCGCTTCGCCACGTCCGATCTCAACGACCTCTATCGCCGCGTCATCAACCGCAACAACCGGCTGAAGCGCCTGATCGACCTGCGTGCGCCTGACATCATCATCCGCAACGAGAAGCGGATGCTGCAGGAAGCCGTCGACGCCCTGTTCGACAACGGCCGTCGCGGCCGCGTCATTACCGGCGCCAACAAGCGTCCGCTGAAGTCGCTGGCCGACATGTTGAAGGGCAAGCAGGGCCGCTTCCGCCAGAACCTGCTCGGCAAGCGCGTTGACTACTCCGGCCGCTCGGTCATCGTCGTCGGTCCCGAGCTCAAGCTGCACCAGTGCGGCTTGCCGAAGAAGATGGCACTCGAACTCTTCAAGCCGTTCATCTACGCCCGCCTCCAGACGTTGGGTCAGGCCGCCACGGTCAAGCAGGCGAAGAAGCTGGTCGAGAAGGAGAAGGGCGAGGTTTGGGACGTCCTCGACGAGGTCATCCGCGAGCATCCCGTTCTACTCAATCGTGCGCCTACCCTGCACCGTTTGGGCATCCAGGCGTTCGAGCCAACCCTGATCGAGGGCAAGGCCATCCAGCTGCATCCGCTGGTCTGCGCTGCCTTCAACGCCGACTTCGACGGCGACCAGATGGCCGTGCACGTGCCGCTCTCGCTCGAGGCGCAGCTCGAAGCTCGCGTCCTCATGATGTCGACCAACAACATCCTGCATCCGGCCAACGGTTCACCGATCATCGTGCCGTCGCAGGACATCGTGCTCGGCCTCTACTATGTCTCGCTGCTGCGTGAGAACGAGCCCGGTCAGGGCATGCTTCTCGGCTCCATCGCCGAGGTGCATCACGCATTGGCGTCCGGCTCGGTCACCCTCCACGCCAAGGTCAAGGGCCGGGTGACCAATGTCGATATGGACGGCGCCGAGCACACCGAGGTCGTCGAGACCACGCCGGGCCGCATGTTGCTTGGCGAGTTGCTGCCCCGCACCCCGGGTGTCCGCTTCTCCCTGGTCAACACGCTGCTCACCAAGAAGGCCATCTCCGGCCTGATCGACGCCGTCTACCGCAACTGCGGCCAGAAGGAGACGGTCATCTTCTGCGATCGTGTCATGGGGTTGGGCTTCTACCACGCCTTCAAGGCCGGCATTTCGTTCGGCAAGGACGACATGCTCATCCCCGACACGAAGGAGAAGTTCGTGGCGGAGACGACCGAGCTCGTCCGCGAGTTCGAGACGCAGTACAACGACGGCCTCATCACCCAGCTTGAGAAGTACAACAAGGTGGTCGATGCTTGGTCGAAGTGCACGGATCTGATCGCCAAGGAGATGATGGATCGCATCTCCGCCTCGCATATCGACGAGGCGACGGGCCGCGAGAAGCCGATCAACTCGATCTACATGATGAGCCACTCCGGTGCCCGCGGCTCGCCGACCCAGATGAAGCAGTTGGCCGGCATGCGCGGCCTGATGACCAAGCCGTCGGGCGAGATCATCGAGACGCCGATCATCTCGAACTTCAAGGAAGGCCTGAGCGTGCTCGAGTACTTCAACTCGACGCACGGCGCCCGTAAGGGCCTGGCCGACACGGCGCTCAAGACGGCCAACTCGGGCTACCTGACCCGCCGCCTCGTCGACGTGGCCCAGGACTGCATCATCACCGAGGTCGATTGCGGCACCGATCAGGGCCTCAATGTGCAGGCCGTGGTCGACGCCGGTACCGTGATCGTGGCGTTGTCCGCGCGTGTCCTCGGCCGCACGGCCGCGGAGGACGTCATCGACCCCGTCACGCGCGAGGTCATCGTCCCCGTCGGCCAACTGATCGAGGAAGCCCACGTCGAGGCCATCGAGAAAGCCCAGGTGCAGGAGGTCCGCATCCGCTCGGTGCTGACCTGTGAGACCGAGACCAGCGTCTGCGCCAAGTGCTACGGTCGCGACCTCGCCCGTGGCACCATCGTCAACATCGGCGAAGCCGTCGGCGTCATCGCCGCCCAGTCGATCGGCGAGCCGGGCACGCAGTTGACCATGCGCACGTTCCATATCGGTGGCGTCGCCCAGACCGTTGATCAGTCGTTCATCGACTCGAACTTCAACGGTCACGTCTCGATCCGCAACCGCAACATGGTGCGTGACAGCCAGGGTCGTCTGGTCGCCATGGGCCGCAACATGGCCATCGTCATCGTCGACCAGGGTGGCAAGGAACTGGCGACCCACAAGATCGTCTACGGCGCCCGCCTTCACGTAGACGACGGCGACGAGGTCAAGCGCGGCACGCGCCTGGCCCAGTGGGATCCCTACACCCGCCCGGTCCTCACCGAGGTCGACGGCGTCGTCGACTTCGAGGACATGGTCGACGGCATCTCGGTCAAGGAGCAGACCGACGAGGTCAAGGGCACCACCAACCGTGTCGTCATGGACTGGCGTGCCAGCCCGCGCGGCAGCGACCTGAAGCCCGCCGTCGTCGTCAAGGACAAGAAGGGCGGCAAGGCGATCAAGCTGCAGCGCGGCGGCGATGCCCGCTACCTGTTGCCGGTCGAGGCCGTGCTGTCCGTCGACAGCGGCGCCGAGGTCAAGGCTGGCGACGTGCTGGCGCGCGTTCCCGTGGCATCTGCCAAGACCGGCGACATCACCGGGCGGTCTGCCGCGCGTTGCCGAGCTGTTCGAGGCGCGTCGCCCGAAGGACCACGCCATCATCGCCGAGGTCTCCGGCACCGTCGAGTTCGGCAAGGACTACAAGAACAAGCAGCGTGTCGCCATCAAGCCCGACGACGAGAGCCTTTCGCCGGTCGAGTACCTGATTCCGCGCGGCAAGAGCCTCGCCGTGCAGCATGGCGACCACATCGAGAAGGGCGACTTCGTCTACGACGGCCACCCCGCACCCCACGACATCCTTGCTATCAAGGGCGTCGAGGAGCTGGCCCGCTACCTGATCAAGGAGATCCAGGACGTCTACCGCCTCCAGGGCGTGACGATCAACGATAAGCACATCGAGGTCATCGTCCGCCAGATGCTCCAGAAGGTCGAGATCGAGGACGCAGGCGACAGTGACTTCCTCAAGGGCGAGCAGATCGACCGCATCGAGATGGACCACCGCAACCTGGTGCTCGAGAAGGCGGGCAAGCGCCCGGCTTCGGGCAAGCCCGTCCTGCTCGGCATCACCAAGGCCTCCCTGCAGACCGACTCCTTCATCTCGGCCGCCTCCTTCCAGGAGACGACGCGCGTCCTTACCGACGCCGCCGTCAACGGCAAGGCCGACACGCTCGACGGCCTCAAGGAGAACGTCATCGTCGGCCGTCTGATTCCGGCCGGCACCGGCGGCATGCTGCGGGAGCTGCGCAAGATCGCTGGCAAGCGCGACGATCTGATCGCCAAGGAGCAGGCTCGAGCCGGAGCCGGATCAGTCGCTCGCCGGTCCGGCCGATGGCGACGGAGCGCCGGTGCGCCGCCGCCGCCGCACGACCGAAGAGGCCGCCGAGTAAGAATCCGCCCTAAACGGGATCGAGTCACGGCAGCAAAACGAAAAACGGCCACCCTTGGGTGGCCGTTTTTGCGCAGGCGGCGGCCACGATTGGCGCGACCCGACAGCCAGCCCGCCAAGTTTGGTTGCGCGCGCAATCGTCCTTTTCCCGATCCGATTCCGCAGCGTCGATCGAGACGTGTTTTTTTTGCACCATCGGCCTGGGTTGTGTTGACCTTTGCGGTGGAACTCTATAGGTTGCGCCAACTCTCACGGTTGGCTGTAGGCCTCTGGCGCCGTTTTGCGCTGAGAACCGTCCTAAACGCTGCCGTCTCCAAGCAGAGGACAATTCGGGACCATGACCGCAGTGCTCGTAAAGGGCGCGCGGTCCTCTGGCACGCGGAGCCGGGCTCTCGAAAGAGCAGCTTGGCTCGGTTGGTTTTGGCGCACGCCGCGCTGAGGATGTGCGGCGCGACCGAGGTGGACAGGGCGAATGCCGACGATACAGCAGTTGATCCGGAAGCCCCGCATTAGGCCGAAAGAGCGGAACAAGGTTCCCGCTATGGAGGCTTGCCCGCAAAAGCGCGGGGTGTGCACGCGCGTCTATACGACGACACCGAAGAAGCCGAACTCGGCGCTTCGCAAGGTCGCGAAGGTGCGCCTGACGAACGGCTTTGAAGTCATCGGCTACATTCCGGGCGAGGGCCACAACCTGCAGGAGCACTCGGTCGTGATGATCCGCGGTGGCCGCGTGAAGGACCTTCCCGGCGTGCGCTACCACATCATTCGCGGCGTGCTCGACACGCAGGGCGTCGCAAACCGCCGCCAGCGCCGCTCCAAGTACGGCGCCAAGCGTCCGAAGTAAGAGGGCGATCGGTCGTTGCCGCGTCATGCGGCAGGGCCAACGGGTTTCCGGCCAGTCCAGGTGTCTGGCGGTCGGATGAGGACTGGAATTCGAGGGCGCAGGTCGGCCTCTGGATGGCGCCAAGAAATGGCGATCCGGCAATAGGTGCGAAGCGAACCTCTAGGGAGTTTAAGCGATGTCTCGGCGGCACAGGGCACAAAAGCGGACGATCAACCCCGATCCGAAGTTCAACGACCTGGTCATTTCCAAGTTCATGAACTCGATCATGTACGAGGGTAAGAAATCCGTAGCGGAAAACATCCTCTACGGCGCTCTTGACCGCATTCAGGATCGGGCCAAGTCCGACCCCGTGCCGTTGTTCCATCAGGCTCTCGAGAACGTGATGCCGGCTGTCGAGGTGCGTTCCCGTCGAGTGGGTGGCGCAACCTATCAGGTGCCGGTCGAGGTGCGCACCGAGCGTCGGCAGGCGTTGGCCATTCGTTGGCTGATCACGGCCGCGCGCGGTCGTAACGAGAACACGATGGAGGAGCGCCTGTCGGCCGAGCTTCTCGATGCCGCGAACAATCGCGGCACCGCAGTCAAGAAGCGCGAAGACACGCACAAGATGGCCGAGGCCAACCGCGCCTTCTCGCACTATCGCTGGTAAGCCCCCGAGGGGCATCCGCGCGGTGGGCGGTAGTGGAGCCACCGAAGCACGAAGACGGCGCAGTGGCTATTGACAGCTAGGTGCCACTCAAGACGAGGCAAGACCTATGGCCCGTGAATACAAAATTGAGGACTATCGCAACTTCGGCATCATGGCCCACATTGATGCCGGGAAGACGACGACGACTGAGCGTATCCTCTATTACACCGGCAAGAGCCACAAGATTGGCGAGGTCCACGACGGCGCCGCGACCATGGATTTCATGGATCAGGAGTCCGAGCGCGGCATTACCATTACGTCTGCCGCGACCACCTGCTTCTGGCCCGACCGCAGCGGCAAGACGCATCGCTTGAATATCATCGACACTCCAGGCCACGTCGATTTCACCATCGAGGTGGAGCGCTCGCTGCGCGTGCTCGACGGTGCCGTCGTCGTGCTCGATTCCAACCAGGGTGTCGAGCCCCAGACCGAAACGGTTTGGCGCCAGGGCGACAAGTACGCCGTGCCCCGGATCATCTTTTCCAACAAAATGGACAAGACCGGCGCTGACTTCTACATGTGCCTCGACGACATCAAGGAGAAGCTCGGCGCTCGCGCCGTGCCGATCCAGTTGCCGATTGGCGCGGACGCCGATTTCGCCGGCGTGATCGACTTGATCACGATGAAGGCAATCGTGTGGGATGGCGACGGCAAGGATGCCAAATTCACTGAGCAGGACATTCCTGCCGATCTGGTCGACAAGGCCACCGAGTATCGTTCAGCGATGATCGAGGCCGCCGTCGAGATGGACGATGATGTTATGGCATCGTATCTCGATGGTGAGGAGCCTGATGCGCCGACGTTGCGCCGCCTGCTGCGCAAGGCGACCATCACCGGAACTTTCTATCCGATGATGTGCGGTTCTGCTTTCAAGCATAAGGGCGTTCAACAACTGCTCGACGCCGTCGTGGATTTTCTGCCGGCCCCGTCGGATCGAGAAGCCTACAAGTGCATCGACGCAAAGACCGGCGAGGAGACGGAACGTCGTCCCCTCGACACCGATCCGTTGTCGATGATCGCCTTCAAGATCATGTCATTCCCGCACGTTGGCTCCATAACGTTCTGCCGCATCTACTCAGGCAAGCTCGAGAAGGGCATGGCGCTGGCGCAGACGACCCGCGACAAGAAGGAGCGGGTAGGTATGATCTATGAGATGCATGCCGACGATAGGAAGCCGATCGATGAGGCCTTCGCAGGCGATATCGTCGCCCTGGCAGGCCTGAAGGACACGCGCACCGGTGAAACGCTGTGCGACCCCCAGAAGCCGGTCATCCTGGAAAAGATGGAATTCCCCAATCCGGTGATCGAGATGAAGGTCGAGCCCAAAACCAAGGGCGACCAGGAAAAGATGGCGACAGTCCTGCACATGCTTTCTGTCGAGGATCCGTCATTCCGCGTCTCGGTCGATCCCGAGTCCGGCGAGACGATCCTCAAGGGCATGGGCGAGCTGCACCTCGACATCAAGGTCGACATCATGCGGCGGCCGCCGCACAACATCGAGGTCGATGTTGGTGCGCCGCAGGTCGCTTACCGTGAGACGCTGAGCCGCGCCACCGAGATCGATTACACCCACAAGAAGCAGACGGGTGGTACCGGTCAGTTTGCGCGCGTCAAGTTTCGCATTGAGCCGAATGAGACCGGCAAGGGCAACGAGTTCACAACCGAGATCGTCGGTGGCGTGGTGCCGAAGGAGTTCATCCCCGGCGTTGAGAAGGGCGTGAACTCGATTTGGGAGCAGGGCGTCCTGATCGGCTTCCCGATGGTCGACATCAAGGTCGCGCTGTTCGACGGCGCGTATCACGAGGTAGACTCGTCGGCGATCGCATTCGAAATTGCGGCGCGCCAGGCCATGAAGGAAGGCTGTGCCAAGGCCGGCCTCAAGCTGCTTGAGCCGGTGATGGATGTCGAAGTCGTGACGCCGGGTGACTTTGTCGGCGGTGTCATCGGTGACATCAACAGCCGCCGCGGTCAGATCCGTAACCAGGAAATGCGTGGCAACGCCACCGTCGTGAGGGCATTCGTGCCGCTCGCAAATATGTTTGGCTACGTTAGCCAGCTGCGCTCGATGAGCCAGGGGCGCGCGTCCTACACTATGCAGTTCGCCCATTACGCCGAAGTCCCGCGCAACGTCGCAGACGAGGTCAAGGCGAAGTTCGTTTAGACCGGAAACAGGAAACGCTCCACCAGGCGGCAAATCTTCAAGGTGCCGGTGGCGCAGGGATTGGAAATGGGGTCGGCGTGCCGATCCCGCATAAGTCAAGAGACTGAGGAGAGCCGACGATGGCCAAGGAAAAGTTCGATCGCACCAAGCCGCATTGCAACGTAGGCACGATCGGCCACGTTGACCACGGCAAGACGACGTTGACGGCTGCCTTGACGAAGGTTTCGGCGGATCGTGGTTGGACGAAGACAGCGATCGCGTACGACGAGGTTGCGAAGGCTTCTGAGAGCCAGGGTCGTCGGGATCCGACGAAGATCCTGACGATTGCGACGAGCCACGTTGAGTATGCGACTGAGAACCGTCACTACGCGCACGTTGATTGCCCTGGGCACGCTGACTACGTGAAGAACATGATCACGGGCGCTGCGCAGATGGACGGCGCGATCCTTGTTGTTTCGGCCGTTGACGGTCCGATGCCTCAGACGCGCGAGCACATCCTTTTGGCGCGCCAGGTTGGCGTTCCCTACATTGTTGTTTTCCTGAACAAGTGCGATGTGGTCGACGACGAGGAATTGCTTGATCTTGTCGAGCTAGAGGTTCGCGAGCTTCTGAAGCAGTACCAGTTCCCAGGCGACGACGTTCCTGTGATCCGGGGCGCTGCGATCAAGGCGCTGAACGGCGAGAAGGGTCCTCTTGCCGACGAGGCGATCATCAAGCTCTACGAGGCGTTGGATACCTACATTCCGCTTCCTGAGCGCGCTGTTGACCAGCCGTTCCTGATGCCGATCGAGGACGTGTTCTCGATCTCCGGGCGCGGGACGGTTGTTACGGGCCGCATTGAGCGTGGCAAGATCAAGGTTGGCGAGGAAGCCGAGATCGTGGGTCTTAAGGACACGATGAAGACGACGGTGACGGGCGTGGAGATGTTCCGCAAGCTTCTTGATTTGGGCGAGGCTGGCGACAACGTTGGCTGTCTGCTGCGCGGCATCGACAAGGAAGCTGTTGAGCGCGGCCAGGTGCTGTGCAAGCCGGGTTCTGTGAAGCCGCACAAGAAGTTCATGGCCGAGGCCTACATCCTGACGAAGGACGAGGGCGGTCGCCATACGCCGTTCTTCAACAACTACCGTCCTCAGTTCTACTTCCGCACGACGGACGTGACGGGTGTTGTGACGCTGAAAGAGGGCACCGAGATGGTTATGCCCGGCGACAATGCGGAGTTTGCCGTTGAGCTGATCCAGCCGATCGCGATGGAGGAGAAGGTTCGCTTCGCCATCCGTGAGGGCGGCCGCACGGTGGGTGCCGGCGTCGTCACCAAGATCGTCGAATAGCTGAAGGCACACAACAAGGGCGCCCGAGACGAGCCGGGCGCCTCTTCATTTGGCGAAGGCGCATCGTGTGCCGACGCCGCACGAGTTGAGCGGCCCTCTGGGCGGCTCGGAAAACGAAGCAGCCGGCACGTGTTGAGTGTTGGCAACGACAGAGTTGAGGCGGGAGCCGACCGATGAACGGGCAGAACATCCGCATTCGATTGAAAGCGTTCGATCATCGTGTTCTCGATGCCTCGACGCGGGAAATCGTCGAATACGGCCAAGCGCACGGGCGCCGAGGTGCGCGGGCCGATCCCGCTGCCGACGCGAATCGAGCGTTTCACCGTCAATCGCTCGCCGCACGTCGACAAGAAGAGCCGGGAGCAGTTCGAGATGCGCACTCACAAGCGCATGCTCGATATTGTCGACCCGACGCCGCAGACGGTCGATGCGCTCATGAAGCTCGACCTCGCCGCCGGCGTTGATGTCGAGATTAAGCTCTAAGAGGACCGTTCCGGCTGCTCCGTGGCGCTCCGAATAGGCGCAGCGGCACGCCAAATAGGGAAAGGGAATGCAAAACATGCGTTCCGGTGTGATTGCTCAGAAGATCGGCATGACCCGCATCTTCACAGACCAGGGTGAGCACGTCCCCGTGACGGTGCTCCGCCTCGACAATGTGCAGGTGGTTGCCCACCGCACCGAGGACAAGAATGGCTATACGGCCCTGCAACTTGGTGCCGGCAAGCGCAAGCCCTCGCGTGTCTCCAAACCGGAGCGTGAGCGCTTTGCCCGTGTCGAGATCGAGCCGAAGCGGCGCATTGCCGAATTCCGCGTCAGTCCCGACAATCTGATCGAGGTGGGTGCCACCATCACGGCGGACCACTTCGTCAAGGGCCAGCGCGTAGATGTCACCGGCACCAACCAGGGCAAAGGCTTCCAGGGCGCGATGAAGCGCTGGAACTTCGGCGGCCTTCGCGCCACCCACGGCGTGTCCGTGACTCACCGAAGCCACGGCTCGACCGGCCAGCGGCAGGACCCGGGCAAGGTCTTCAAAGGCAAGAAGATGGCCGGCCACATGGGCGCCGAGCGTGTCACCACCCAGAATCTCGAGGTGGTGGCCACCGACGTCGACCGTGGACTGGTGCTGATCCGCGGCGCCGTACCCGGGGTCAAGGGAGCCTGGGTGCTGGTGCGTGATGCCGTCAAGCGTCCGCTTCCCAAGGACGCTCCGCGTCCTGGCGCTTTCAAGTCCCGTGCAGGTGCCGCGCCGGCTGCTGATGCAGGCCCCGGTGACGCCGCCGAGAGCAAGGAGCAAGGCTGATGCGCGCCGATATCACGACGCTCGACGCGAGCCTGGCCGGCTCCGTTGACCTGGACGACAAGATCTTCAATCTCGATCCCAGGCCTGACATCCTGCAGCGCATGGTGCGTTGGCAGCTCGCCAAGCGGCGAGCCGGCACGCATCACGTCCAGGATCGTTCCGAGGTCTCGGTCACCGGCAAGAAGATGTACAAGCAGAAGGGCACCGGTGGCGCCCGTCACGGCGACAAGTCAGCGCCGCAGTTTCGCGGCGGTGGCAAGGTGTTCGGCCCCAAGCCGCGCGACCATTCATTCGATCTTCCCAAGAAGGTCCGCGCCCTGGCTCTGCGCCATGCCTTGTCGGCCAAGGCCAAGGCTGGCGAGCTGGTTGTTCTGGACAAGGCCGAAGCTGGCGACGGCAAGACGAAAGCCTTGATCGGACGCTTCGAGCGTTTGGGCCTCACCAACGCTCTTTTCATTGATGGTGCCGAGCTCGAGCCTGGTTTTGTGCGCGCAGCTCGCAACATTCCGAACATTGATGTCCTGCCAGTGCAGGGGATTAACGTCTACGACATCCTTCGTCGCCGCAAACTGGTCCTGACCAAGGCGGCGGTGGAGGCAATCGAGGCACGTTTCAACGCCCCGGCCACCAAGGCAACGAAGGAGGCCAGCGCGTCATGAGCAAGGCACTCAAGGCCTACGACATCATTCGCTCGCCCGTGATCACGGAGAAGGCGACTCTGGCATCCGAGTTGAGCCAGGTCATCTTCAACGTCGCGCGCGGCGCCACCAAGCCGGACATCAAGGCGGCCGTCGAGCAGCTGTTTGGCGTCAAGGTCAAGGCGGTCAATACGCTCGTCCGCAAGGGCAAGAAGAAGACGTTCCGTGGGATCACGGCGCTCCAGGGCGACGTCAAGAAGGCCATCGTCACCCTCGAGGACGGCCAGACCATCGACGTGACCACGGGCCTATAGGAGAGCAGGCATGGCGCTCAAGACTTTCAGACCGACGTCGCCCGGCCTCCGGCAGCTGGTGATTGTCGATCGTTCCAATCTGTGGAAGGGCGGTCCCGTCAAGGTTCTTGTCGAAGGCAAGGCCAAGACCGGCGGTCGCAACCATCACGGCCGTATCACCAGTCGTCACATTGGTGGTGGCCACAAGCAGTCCTATCGCTTGGTCGATTTCCGCCGTCGCAAGCACGACATGCCGGCGACTGTCGAGCGCTTGGAGTACGACCCCAACCGCACGGCTTTCATCGCGCTGATCAAGTACGAGGACGGACAGCAGTCCTATATCCTCGCGCCTCAGCGTCTGGCCGTAGGTGATACTGTGATCTCGGGCGACAAGGTGGACGTCAAGCCCGGTAACGCGATGCCGCTCGCCTCCATGCCCGTGGGCTCGATCGTTCATAACGTCGAGATGAAGCCCGGTCGGGGCGGTCAGATGGCACGGTCAGCCGGCGCCTATGTGCAGCTCGTAGGACGCGACTCCGGTTGGGCCATCTTGAAGTTGTCGTCGGGCGAGACCCGCCGTGTGCGCCAGGAATGCATGGCCACGATCGGTGCCGTATCGAACCCCGACCACGGCAATATCTCGGTGGGCAAGGCAGGTCGCACGCGCTGGTTGGGCCGTCGCCCTACTGTGCGGTCGATCGCGATGAACCCGGTCGACCACCCCAATGGTGGACGTACAAAGGGCGGCAAGCACTGGGCGACACCCTGGGGCAAGCCGACCAAGGGTTACAAGACCCGCACGAACAAGACGACAGACAAGTACATCGTCCGCAAGCGCGGCAAGTAAGCTCGGGACGCAAGGAGAACGACACGTGGCACGCTCGGTCTGGAAAGGTCCGTTCATCGACGCCCACCTGCTTAAGAAGGCAGAGAAGGTGCGCGCGTCCGGCCGTAACGAGGTGATCCGGATCTGGTCCCGGCGCTCGACGATCCTGCCGCAATTCGTGGGCCTCACCTTCGGGGTCTACAACGGTCACAAGCACATCCCGGTGATCGTCAGCGAGGATATGGTGGGGCACAAGTTCGGTGAGTTCTCGCCGACCCGCACCTTCGCTGGCCACAGCGGCGATAAGAAAGCGGCGAGGAAGTAACAATGGGCAAGCCCAAGCAGCAACGCCGGCTGGCCGAGAACGAGGCCCAGGCCATCACGCGCAATCTCCGGGTTTCGCCGCAGAAGCTCAACCTTGTCGCCGCTTCGATCCGCGGCAAGAAGGTGGAGCAGGCGCTGGCTGAGCTGGAATTCTCGCGCAAGCGCATCGCGATCGATGTCAGGAAGTGCCTGATGAGCGCAGTCGCAAACGCCGAGAACAATCATCAGCTTGACGTCAACGATCTCGTCGTCAGCGAGGCCTGGGTCGGCAAGAACATGGTGCTGAAGCGCTTCCATGCTCGCGGTCGAGGCCGCGGCGCGCGGATCTTCAAGCCATTCGCCGAGATCACCGTGGTCGTGCGCGAAGTCTCCGCCACCCAAGAGGAGCGCGAGTAATGGGTCATAAGGTCAATCCCGTAGGCCTCAGGGTCGGCATCAATCGCACGTGGGACAGCCGCTGGTTCGCCGGTAGGGCCGAGTACGGCAGGCTACTCCACGAGGACATGGCTATCCGTCGGCACATTCTGGCCCAGCAGCGTCAGGCCGGCATTGCCAAGGTCATCATCGAGCGCCCGCATCGCAAGTGCCGCGTCACCGTGCATTCCGCCCGGCCCGGCATCCTGATCGGCAAGAAGGGCGCCGACATCGAGAAGCTGCGGGGCCAACTCGCTAAGCTGACCTCGTCCGAGGTGCACCTCAACATTGTCGAACTCAGGAAGCCCGAGATCGACGCCACGCTGGTGGCCGAGACCATCGCCCAGCAGCTCGAGCGTCGCGTCGCTTTCCGCCGGGCCATGAAGCGCTCGATTCAGTCGGCCATGCGTCTGGGCGCCTTGGGCATCAAGATCGTCGTGTCAGGCCGTCTCGGTGGTGCCGAGATTGCGCGCATCGAAAAGTACCACGAAGGGCGCGTCCCTTTGCACACGCTCCGCGCCGACATTGATTTCGGTTACGGCTTGGCCAAGACGGCATACGGCGTCATCGGCATCAAGGTCTGGATCTTCAAGGGCGAGATCATGGAGCATGACCCGATGGCCTCCGAGCGCCGGGCAACCGAGGCGCAAGAAAGCGGCGGTGGTGGCGGCGGCGGCGGTGGTGGTCGCCAGCGTCGCGATGGCGATCGTGGCGGTCGCGGCGGACGTGATCGCGACAGGGATCGCGACCGCGAGGAACGGGCTGAATAGGCGCGCAGACGCTGAACGCGTCTCGCCGAGGCCGAGAGTTTCAAGGATCTAGGATCGATGCTGCAACCGAAGCGCACAAAATACAGGAAGGCCTTCAAGGGCCGGATCCATGGCGCAGCCAAGGGTGGAACGCTGCTCAATCTGGGCTCGTTTGGTCTCAAGGCCATGGAGCCTGAACGATTGACCGCGCGCCAGATCGAGGCGGCACGACGGGCAATTACGCGCCACATGCGCCGCGCCGGTCGCGTTTGGATCCGCATCTTTCCCGATGTGCCGGTCTCCAAGAAGCCAGCCGAAGTCCGAATGGGCTCCGGCAAGGGCTCGCCGGAACTCTGGGTCGCGCGTGTCAAGCCAGGCCGCATCATCTTCGAGTTGGACGGCGTCAGCGAGCGGATCGCGCGTGAAGCCCTCCAGCTTGGGGCTGAAAAGCTTCCGATCAAGACCCGCATCGTGACACGGTTGCTCTAGGCTGCGCGGCTTCGAGCCCGGTCTTGAGCCCCAGCAAGGAGAGTTTGAGGGCAATGGCGAGTTTGACAGAAAGATTTAAAGGCCTCACCGCCGATCAGCTTGATGAGGAGCTCGTCAAGCTCAAGAAGGAGCAGTTCAACCTGCGCTTCCAGCGCGCGTCAGGGCAGCTTGAGAACACCGCGCGCGTGCGCGTCGTCAGACGTGATATCGCGCGGGTCATGACAATGGCGCGCCAGAAGCGTGCGACCGGCCCGCAGGGCTGAGCAACGGTTACGAGGAAAGAGGTCCATGCCCAAGCGCATCCTGCAAGGCGTCGTGGTGTCCGACAAGAACCCCAAGACGGTCGTCGTCGAGGTGGAGCGGCGCTTCACTCATCCGCTGTTCAAGAAGACCGTTCGCCGGTCGAAGAAGTACCACGCTCACGATGAAGCAAGCGCTTCCAAGGTTGGTGACAAGGTGTGGATCGAGGAATGTCCGCCGATTTCGCGCTTGAAGCGGTGGGTAGTGACAAAGCAGCCGACCTGAAGTCGGCCGCCAGGCTTCGGTTTATGCCGGAGCCGAGTGGCACTGACGCACGTTGGCAAGGTGATGTGGGTTGGAGGCAGGCCGCAGGCAGCGGCTCGCGCCTTCTGAAAAGGGAACGAGGGATCGCACCATGATCCAGATGGAAACGAACCTGGACGTAGCCGACAATTCGGGCGCGCGGCGGGTCCAGTGTATCAAGGTGCTGGGCGGCTCGAAGCGCAAGTACGCGACCATCGGCGACACCATTGTGGTCAGCGTCAAGGAAGCGATTCCGCGTGGCCGCGTGAAAAAAGGTCAGGTGATGAAGGCCGTGATCGTGCGCACCGCCAAGGGTGTCCGTCGCCCGGATGGCTCGCTGATCCGCTTCGATCGCAACGCAGCCGTTCTGGTGAATAACACCGGCGACCCCATTGGCACCCGTATCTTTGGCCCCGTCACTCGCGAGTTGCGCGCCAGACGGCACGTCAAGATCATGTCACTGGCCCCGGAGGTGCTGTAATGGCGGCAAAGAAAATCAAGAAGGGTGACCACGTCATCGTGCTGGCCGGTCGCGACAAGGGCAAGCATGGTGAAGTGATCGAGGTGCGCCCGAAGGAAGGGCGCGCATTGGTGCGCGGCGTCAACATCGTGCGTCGTCACCAGAAGCCGCAGGGCGCCGAGGAAGGTGGCATCATCTCCAAGGAAGGCCCAATTCAGTTGTCCAATCTTGCCCTTGAAGATCCAAAGGACGGCAAACCGACGCGTGTCGGTTTCCGCACGCTTGAGGACGGCAAGAAGGTGCGCTTCGCCAAGCGCTCGGGCGAGATCATTCCAGACAAGGCGAGCTGATCATGGCCGAAAAAGGAAACCCAAAAGGGGACGGCAAGGGTGGCGGCGACAAGCGTCGCAACCGGGGCGGAGAAGCGAAGGTCGCCAAGGCGCCCGCCGCGCCGCGTCCGGCCGACTATCGTCCGCGCATGAAGGACCACTACGACAAAGTCGTACGTGAAGCCATGCGGACGAAGTTCGAATACAAGAACCCGATGCAGATCCCCCGCCTTGAGAAGATCGTGCTCAATATGGGTATCGGCGAGGCAGTGGCCGATCGCAAGAAGGTGGAGAATGCCGCTGGCGACCTCGCGCTGATCTCAGGTCAAAGGCCGGTGATCACACGCGCCCGTAAGTCGATCGCCACCTACAAGGTGCGCGAGAACATGGCGCTTGGCGCCAAGGTGACGCTGCGCGGCGACCGGATGTATGAGTTCCTGGACCGACTGGTGACGCTGGCTCTCCCGCGGGTCAAGGACTTCCGCGGCTTGAACCCGAAGAGCTTCGATTCGCGCGGCAATTTCGCGTTCGGTCTGCGTGAGCACACCGTGTTCTACGAGATCGACTACGACAAGATCGATGAGACCTGGGGCATGGACGTCATCGTCTGCACCTCGGCCAAGAACGACGACGAGGCGCGCGAGCTCCTCAAGGCGTTCAATTTCCCGTTCCGCAGCTAGGGCCTAACCTCGTTTGCGTCGGGCTGCATACCGCAGCCACGCCGCTTCTGATAAGTGGGTCTTGGAGGACCAGATGGCGAAGAAGAGTTCCATGGAAAAGAACGAGCGGCGTCGCCGCCTCGTTCAGCAGTATGCCGACAAGCGCTCCCGGCTGAAGGAAATTGCCGAGGACGAGAAGCAGCCCCCCGAGCTGCGCTTTCAGGCGCGCATCAAGTTGTCGCAACTGCCGCGCAATTCGTCGAAGACCCGGATCCGCAATCGCTGCGAGATCACCGGCCGTTCCCGCGGCTACTACCGCAAGCTCAAGGTCTGCCGTAACCAGCTCCGCGAGCTGGCGAGCCAGGGCCTGATCCCTGGCATGGTGAAGTCGAGCTGGTAAGAGGATTGCACGAATGTCGATGAACGATCCGCTCGGCGATATGCTGACCCGCATCCGCAACGCCCAACAGCGCCGCCGCCCCAAGGTGTCGACGCCGGCGTCGAATTTGCGTGGCCGCGTGCTCGACGTGCTGCAGGAAGAAGGTTATATCCGCGGCTATGCTCGGGTTGATCACCGCGCCGGTGTCAGCGAGTTCGAGATCGAGTTGAAATACAACAACGGTCAGCCTGCCATACGCGACATCAAGCGGGTGTCCACGCCGGGACGCCGGGTCTACAAGCCCATGCGCGAGCTGCCGTCCGTGGCCAATGGTCTGGGCGTGTCGATCGTCTCGACGCCGAAGGGCGTCATGTCGGACACCCGGGCCCGTGATGAGAATGTAGGCGGCGAGGTGCTCTGCTCCGTCTTCTAAGACGGCGCCGGGCGGCGAGCCGATGGAGGTCGTCCTGCGCGATCAGGTGCG
The DNA here is from genome assembly GCA_963761475.1 of uncultured Alphaproteobacteria bacterium. Lineage (GTDB taxonomy): Bacteria > Pseudomonadota > Alphaproteobacteria > Rhizobiales > Hyphomicrobiaceae. The sequence continues at coordinate 66,870 of CAVXGT010000022.1, read as the reverse complement.
GGGCTGCCGACCAACTGGTAACCGACCAGAAATTGACGAGACCGAGCGCAAGCTCAAGCGATCAAGGACGTTAGCGATGTCGCGAATTGGAAAGAGGCCGGTCCCGGTTCCCGCCAACGTACAGGCGACGATCTCTGGCCAGGAGATCAAGGTCAAAGGACCGAAGGGCGAGCTGAAATTCGTTGTGCCTGAGGTATTGAAGGTTGAGCAGGGCAGCGATGGCATTCAGGTGACGCCGCGCGACGAATCCAAGTCGTCCCGCGCTATGTGGGGCATGTCGCGCACTCAGATCGACAACCTCATGGTTGGCGTCGTCAAGGGTTACGACCGTTCGCTCGAAATCCACGGTGTCGGCTTCCGTGCCCAGATGAAGGGCAAGGATCTGCAGATGCAGCTCGGATTCAGCCACGACATCATCTACAAGATCCCGCAGGGGATTTCGATCCAGCTCGACGGCCCGAAAAAGGATACCATCATCCGCATTTCAGGCATCGACAAGCAGCAGGTCGGCCAAGTTGCAGCTGAATTGCGCGCGTATCGCAAGCCAGAGCCCTATCAGGGTAAGGGCGTGCGCTACGAAGGCGAATACATCCTGCGCAAGGAAGGCAAGAAGAAGTGAGCGAGGAGCGGCCATGAGCGCCCACGACAAGCAGTTCCAGCAGCGGCGCGCCCGCGTGCGCAGAGCGTTGAAAAAGGTGGCCTCGGATCGCCCGCGGCTGTCCGTTTATCGCTCATCGAAGCACATCTATGCCCAGCTCATCGACGACAAGGCCGGCAAGACCATTGCCGCGGCGTCATCGATCGACAAGGAGCTGAAAGCGACCCTGCCAAAGGGGGCCGACAAGGCAGCAGCGGCCATCGTCGGCAAGCTGATCGCCGAGCGGGCCTCTCAGGCCGGCATCCGCGAGGTCGTCTTCGACCGCGGCGCCTACAAGTATCATGGCCGGGTCAAGGCGTTGGCCGACGCCGCCCGCGAGGGCGGCTTGAATTTCTAGGTTCGCAGCAGGGGGTGCCGGCTCGACTTGCCGGCGGCAACCAAAGGATAAAGCGCGGAAACCTCTGGTGTCCGCGTCAAGCTGATCGAAGACCAATGACGATGACGCTCGGTAGCTGATGGCCGGCCGAAGCGAGATGTGAGAGAGGACCGCCACGTGGCACGTAATCCTTCTAGAGACCGCGATCGCGACGATGACCGCAAGAGCGATTTCCTCGACAAGTTGGTCGCGCTTAACCGCGTTGCCAAAGTGGTCAAGGGCGGCAAGCGTTTCGGTTTCGCAGCCCTCGTGGTTGTAGGTGACCAGGCAGGTCAGGTCGGCTTCGGCCATGGCAAGGCGCGGGAAGTGCCGGAGGCAATTCGCAAGGCCACCGAGGCGGCCCGTCGGGCGCTGGTCCGTGTCCCCATGCGCGACAAGCGGACGTTGCACCATGATAGCGTCGGCCATCACGGCGCAGGCAAGGTGACGCTCCGCGCTGCCCCTCCCGGAACCGGCATCATCGCCGGCGGTCCAATGCGCGCTGTGTTCGAGATGCTTGGCGTCCGCGATGTGGTCGCAAAGTCGATGGGCTCCTCCAACCCCTACAACATGGTGCGCGCCACCTTCGACGCGCTGAAGGCCCAGGAGAACCCGAGGGCAGTTGCTGCGCGTCGCGGCAAGAAGGTCTCTGAGATCGTTGCTCGCCGTCGCGATATGGCAGGCGAAGTCGGCGGTGAGGCCCAGTCCGAGCAGGCTTGATGCATCCACGCGTCAGCCGCAACCGGGCCATCGGGCTCGGTTGCCGGCGGCGACCAGGCGCATCGGCAGGCTGCAACATTCGAATTCGGAAAGATTGAGACATGGCAAACGCAAACGTGCCGACAGGCAAGACAGTGACCGTCGAGCAGGTGCGCAGCGCCATTCGGCGGCCCGAGGTGCAAACGCAGACGCTTAAGGGGCTTGGATTGAACAAGATCCGCCGCCGGCGCACGCTGCCTGATACGCCTGCGATCCGTGGCATGATCAAGAGCGTCCAGCATTTGGTTCGCATCGTCGAGGAGAAATAGCCGGGACGTACGCGCAGCCGGCCCGAGTGCCGGGCAGCGCGGAGTGGCCGGACGGTCCGGCCCTGATCACGCGTCTCGAGCTTGACAAGGAGTGAAGGCCCATGCGGCTCAACGATATCAAAGACAAGGCGGGGGCCCGCAAGAGCCGCTTGAGGATCGGTCGCGGCATCGGTTCGGGTGTTGGCAAGACCGGCGGCCGCGGCGGCAAGGGCCAGACGGCGCGTTCTGGCGTTGCGATCGGTGGTTTCGAAGGCGGCCAGATGCCGCTCTATCGGCGTCTGCCGAAGCGTGGCTTCACATCTCGTAATCGCCGCGACATGAACGAGGTCAACGTCGGCACCTTGCAGGCCGCGGTCGATACGGGTCGCATCGATGCCGGCAAGACCATCGACGTCGCCACCTTGGTGTCTTCTGGCATTTTGCGCCGCCCCCTGGATGGTGTGCGCGTGCTGGGCGAAGGTGAGCTGAAGGTCAAGCTGTCGCTCAAGGTCGATCATGTGACGGCGACTGCGCGCCATGCTATCGAGCAGGCTGGCGGCTCCATCGAGCTGATCGAGGTCAAGGTGCTCGAGGCCGACGAGGCCAAGCGGGCCAAGACGGCAGCCAAGAAGGCCAAGACCACCAAGAAGAAGGGTGGCGAAGACGAGTGATGCACCACAGTCTTGGCTGACACGTGGAGCCGGCCGACTGGCTGTTGTCACCGAGCAATGAAATCGCCATGTTAGACGAGTTCAAGTTGCTGCACGCTATCGAGTGCCTCGCATACTAACGATCCGGCCGTGCGCGCCTTGGCAGCCGATTTCTTCGCCAAGCCGCCGCATCGCCCGAAGGAGCCTGGGCCAAAATGGTTTCCGCTGCCGAGCAACTCGCCGCCAACCTCAACTTTGGCGCTTTCGCCAAAGCCGAGGAACTGAAGAAGCGAATCTGGTTCACACTGGCGGCACTCCTCGTCTTCCGACTTGGCACCTTTATTCCGGTGCCGGGCATCAATCCGGACAGCTACGCCGAGATCTTCCAGCGCACGTCGAGTGGCATACTCGGCATGATCAACCTGTTTTCGGGCGGGGCGATCGAGCGTATGGCGGTGTTCGCGCTGAACATTATGCCCTACATCTCGGCCTCCATCATCATGCAGCTGATGGGCTCGATTCTGCCATCGTTGGCCGCGCTCAAGAAAGAGGGCGAGGCTGGCCGCAAGCAGATGAACCAGTACACGCGCTATCTTACGGTGGCGCTGGCTGCGTTTCAGGCCTACGGCATTGCTCTGGGCCTTGAATGGCAGGGCGTTGTTTATGAGACAGGCTGGTTCTTCCGCATTTCGACCGTCATTACCTTGGTCGGCGGTACTATGCTGCTCCTCTGGCTCGGCGAGCAGATAACGCAGCGCGGCGTTGGCAATGGCCCGTCATTGATCATCTTTGTCGGCATTGTAGCCGGCCTGCCGGGCGCTCTTGCCGGCCTTTTCGAACTCTCTCGCACAGGTGGCCTGAGGCCGGAGATCCTCATTCTCCTCCTGATCGTCATGCTTGCCACGGTGGTCGCCATTGTCGCCATGGAGCGTGCGCAGCGACGTCTGCTGATCCAGTATCCGAAGCGCCAGGTCGGCAACCGGATGTTCCAGGGCGAAGCTTCGCACTTGCCTCTGAAACTGAACTCGTCCGGCGTCATCCCACCGATCTTCGCAACCTCGCTGCTCGGACTTCCGATCACGGCAGCCCAGTTCATGAGTTCAGGCCAGGCAGGCCCGGAATGGCTGACAAATTTCGTGGCCCTCCTCGGCCGTGGACAGCCCGTCTATCTCCTCACCTACGTCGCACTGATCATGTTTTTCGCGTTCTTCTGGGTGAGCATTGTCGTCAACGCCAGTGAGACCGCAGATAATTTGCGAAAGTACGGCGGCTTCATTCCCGGCATTCGCCCTGGCGCAAAGACCGCCGAGTACATCGACTATGTACTGACCCGCATCACGGTCCTCGGCGCCAGTTATCTTGCGCTGGTGTGCGTACTGCCCGAGCTGATGATCGCCTATTGGGCGGTGCCCCTCTACCTCGGCGGTACCACGATCATGATTGCGGTCAGCGTCACCATGGACACTGTCGCCCAGGTGCAGAGCCATTTGATTGCCCAGCAGTATGAGGGCCTGATCAAGAAGGCGAAGCTCAGAGGTGCGAGCCGTGGTGGTCGGCGCTAGGGAGACGGTGGCATGAATTTGATACTTCTGGGGCCGCCGGGAGCCGGTAAAGGTACGCAGGCCAAAGAGATCGAGAGCCGCCATGGCTTGGTGCAGCTCTCCACCGGCGACATGCTGCGCGCAGCCGTCAAGGCTGGAACACCCGTCGGCATTAAAGCCAAGGCGATCATGGAAAAGGGCGAGTTGGTGCCAGATGAGGTCGTGATCAACATCATCTCGGACCGTATCGATCAACCTGACTGCGCGTCAGGCTTCATCCTCGACGGCTTCCCGCGCACGCTGACCCAGGCAGCTGCCCTCGACACCATGCTCGCTAGGAAAAGCAGGAAGTTGGATGCCGTTATCGAGTTGAAGGTGGACTACAATCGGTTGATAGAGCGCATTGTTGGCCGTTACACCTGTGCGAAATGTGGCGAAGGCTATCACGATGCCTTCAAGAAGCCCAAGACCGCGGGCGTCTGCGATGTTTGCCAGGGAAAGGAATTTACGCGCCGCGCCGACGACAACGCCGAGACGGTGACCACGCGTATGATGGCTTATTACCGGGATACCTCGCCGTTGATCGGTTACTACTTCTGCAAAGGCAGCTTGAAATCCATCGATGGCATGGCGCCCATAGGCGACGTGTCGCGCGAGATCGAGGGGGTAATTGCTGCTGCACGCAAGTAGCCGGTGAAGCTTTTTGGCGCCTCTGCCAGAGGGTCGTTTTCGCAAGCCGGCGGCGGACGCCACGCGATACAGTCAGTTCTGGCGCATGGGGCGTCTGCTGGTTGACGAGATCGTGGTGCGGTTCTTATACATGCGACAGAAATTCCGGCTGTGTCGATCGGTCGGTTTGTTAACGGTGTTTCCCGCTAATGCGGCCCCAAACGACGACGTGCGCAGGCATGACGTTGGGGCCCGGCGAACAGGATCTGCGAGGAGAAGACGATGACGAGGCGGTGTGAGTTGACGGGCAAGTTGCCCATGTCTGGCCAGTTGCGGAGCCACGCAGAAAACAAGACGAAGAGGACGTTCCGGCCGAATCTGGTCGACGTAACGCTGATGAGCGAGACCCTGAAGCGTCGCGTCCGGCTTCGCATCAGTGCCCATGCTTTGCGTTCGGTTGAGCATCGCGGAGGCCTGGATGCCTTTTTGCTGAAGGCGTCACGCGATGATCTCTCGGACCGCTGTTTTAAGCTCAAGCGGGAAATTCAGAAGGCGCGCACTCAGGACAGTGCGCCCGCCGCCGCGTCCGCCTGACGCCTTGGGCGCCGCGCGCAGGCCGTGTGAAGCGATCGCCGCGAGCGGCGAGCAATGCACCTATGGCACTACCGGAAACACGCGTTTCCGGTAGTGTTTTTTTGGGGGGGCCGCCAGTGCCCACGCTTGATCCGTTGGAAGTCATACGATGAAGCGCCGCGTGGATATTCCGCGGCATTGAATGAGAGGAGAGCACTCACATGAAGCTGGTCATTGTCGGTTCGGGTTATGTCGGCCTGGTCTCTGGCGCGTGCTTTGCCGATTTTGGCCATGACGTTATCTGCGTCGACAATGATGCCGCCAAGGTCGCTCGCCTTGACGCTGGCGAGATGCCAATTTACGAGCCGGGCCTCGAACATCTGGTCGCTCAGAATCGCGCCGCCGGCCGATTGAGATTCAGCGCCGATCTCGAGCAGGCCGTCGCGGATGCAGACGTTGCCTTCCTGGCTGTCGGCACGCCCTCGCGCCGCGGCGACGGCCACGCGGACTTATCGTTCATCTATCAGGCGGCTCGTGATGTCGCGACCGCCGCGCGGGCGCCGCTTGTGGTTGCAACGAAATCAACTGTGCCGGTCGGCACAGGCGACGAAGTCGAGCGCATCGTGCGTAAGGCCAGACCCGAACTGGCGATTCATGTCGCCTCGAACCCCGAATTCCTGCGCGAAGGCTCGGCGATCGAGGACTTCAAGCGGCCGGACCGGATCGTGATCGGTTGCAACGACGCCGCCTCCCGCGAGGCTATGTCCGAGGTCTACCGGCCCCTTTATCTCAATCAGCCGCCGATCATGTTCACCTCGCGTCGCACCTCCGAATTGATCAAGTATGCCGCCAATGCCTTCCTCGCCACGAAGATCACGTTCATCAACGAGATGGCCGACCTTTGCGAGGAGGTGGGCGCCAATGTTCAGGAAGTGGCCCGCGGCATAGGCCTCGACAATCGCATCGGCTCCAAGTTCCTGCACGCCGGACCGGGCTATGGCGGATCCTGCTTTCCAAAAGACACGCTGGCCCTCATCAAGACGGCGCAGGACCACGCGAGCCCGCTGCGGCTTGTGGAAGCCGTCGCCGCCGTTAATGATCAGCGCAAACGGGCCATGGCGCGCAAGGTGATGCAGGCCTGCGGCGGCTCGGTCAGGGACAAGACCATTGCCCTGCTGGGCCTCACCTTCAAACCCAACACCGACGACATGCGCGAGGCCCCTTCGATTTCCATCGTCACAGCCCTTGAGGACGCAGGAGCAACTGTTCGCGGCTTCGATCCCGAAGGAATGGAGGGTGCCCGCGAACTGATGCCCGGCCTGGTGCTGTCAGAGGATCCCTACGCCTGCATCGAAGGGGCCGACGCGATGGTGATCGTCACGGAGTGGAACCAGTTTCGCGCCTTGGATTTGAAGCGCGTGAAAGGCCTGCTCAAGTCTCCCGTCGTCGTGGACCTGCGCAACATCTATCGGCCGGACGAGATGGCGCGCCTGGGCTTCCAGTATTCAAGCGTCGGCCGACCGGCGTCGCCACCAGTTGCCTGAGGTTAGCCATGTGACGGTGGCCGACGCCACACGCCTTCGGCCCCGCAGTTCTCAATACGTGGCGAACATGCGCGCGATTTCGGCTCTGTCGCTGGTCTGCGTCAGAGCCAGAGACAACAGGATGCGCGCCTTCTGCGGTGTGAGGTTGTCGGCAGCAAGCAGACCTGCGTCACGGTTCTTGGCGGGATGGAACACGCGGCCCGAGCCGGCGCGTGACGAGGCGACCACCACTACGCCGGCCTCGACCGCGGCCTTGGCGGCCACCATTTCGGCGGGCGAGAGCAAACCTGGCGCGAAAGCCGCGAGCACGATGCCTTTGGCGCCGGCTTTGACAAACGCGCGCGTGGCCTCACCGTCGTTGCCGGCATAGCTCATTGCGATGTCGACGCGTGGCAGTCCTGCGAGCCCGCGAATATCGAATTCAGTGTCGGGCGCGTGGCGGCGCAGTGGATGGCGATAATAGGCGATGGCGTCACCATCGGCATGCCCGAGCACACCGAAGTCTGGTGACCGGAAAGTTTGCAATCGAGCCGTTGATGTTTTCGTGACCTCTCGCGCCGACTGGATCTCGTCGTTCAGGCAGACCAGCACGCCAAGCCCGCGCGAGGCTGGGTGTCCGGCCACGCGAACGGCATTCACCAGATTGAGGCCCGCATCGCCTGAAAGTGCGGATGCCGGCCGTTGCGCACCCACCAGCACGATCGGCACTGATACCTTGGCCGTCAGATGCAGGGCATAAGCCGTTTCCTCCAGTGTTGCCGTGCCGTGCAGCACGACGATGCCGTCAAGATCTGGATAATCGCGGACCGCCTTGTCGGCAGCCTCGACGACGGCTTTCCATTCCGTGAACGCCATCGCCGTCGAAGGGATTGCCTTGAACTTGATCGCAATAATATCGGCGACCTCGCGAGCCTCCTTGAACCGCTCGACCATTTCATCGGCTTCCATCATGCGTCCCGACGAGGTGTACTCGAAGAGATCCAGTGGGCCGATGCCAGAGAGCGAGGTGATTGTGCCGCCCGTGCCGATGACGGCGACCTTGGGTTTACGTGCCATGAACGAGATCCCTGAGTAGTGCGCAAGTTTCCGTGAGAGTCTGATCGGCTGAGATCGAAGCATCCACGCTCCTATCGCAGCTACAATTCAGGCTCCAAAACAACAACCTAGAGTGCTCTCGCATTTAAGGAAGCGATCCCACTGCAAGCGGCTGCGCTCAAGCAGAATGGCATCACCCGGACGTTGGGTCGAGCGCATGATTGAGGCAGTCTGTGCACGAGCTGTGCCCGGGCTTGCATCAAACGCCACGCAGCCCCTGTGAGCCGATGCGCTGATCATGTAGGCTGCGCGCATGGCTATTTTGGCAATCGGGAGCAGACATCATGAGCACCTATATTCCAAGCCCGAGGGATTGGGTTCGCGAGCAGGTTGAGCTCTATGAATCGAGTGGCGGCACGAAAGGCACCACGCTGCGTGACACGGGCCTCCCCTGCATCCTGTTCACACACAAGGGCAACAAGACCGGAGCAATTCGCAAGACGCCGTTGATGCGGGTGCGCGACGGCAGAAGCTATGTTCTTGTTGCCTCCGTCGGCGGCGCCCCGAAGGATCCGGTTTGGGTCCACAATCTCCGCGCCAATCCAGATATTGAATTGCGCGACGAGACGGTCGTGCAGCCCATGCGCGTTCGCGAGGTCGCCGACGAGACCGAGCGCGCCAGATTATGGGCGTTGGCGGTTGCCGCCTACCCGCCCTACGAAGAGTATCAGGCCCGGACCAGCCGCCGCATTCCCGTGTTTCTCGCGGAGCCCGTTTCGGTCTGATCACGCGGCGCGCTTGTGGGAGGCGAGCAGAACCTGCGCTATGGACTGTCGATGCTGCCCGACCACGCAAGCGAGGGCGTCAGGAAGCGCCACGCTCTTTGCGGAGTTGATCCAACAGTTGACGCATTGTGGCCTGCTCTCCAGCCGTCGCGCACGGAATGGAGAATTCAATGTCCGAGACCAGTCCGCCATAGCGCTGCACGAGCTTCGAACCGATCTCGTCGTAGGTGCCCACCGTGGCATAGGTGTGCAGGACGTCATCGCTGATGCGGCCGGGCATGTCTTCCCAGCGTTGAGCTTTTGACAGAATGGCCATCTCGTCAGCGAGTGCACCAAGTCCGTGCAATTCGAACGTGGCCCGGTAGGCAGGTGTCGAGCAGTAGAATGCGACGCGCGCCCGCACATCGGCGATGCGCTTCTCCAGCGTCCCCTTGTCGGGCGCGGTGCAGATGAGCGGCTTCATGGCCACACTGAGGGCCGCCACATCGCGTCCCGCCCGCCGCGCGCCTTCCGCCGCGGCAGGCAGCATGACCTCTCGGATATAGCGGGGCGTGCAAACCGGATGTGGGCGCAGACCATCGGCCACCTCTCCAGCGACCCGGCACATGACCGGATTGACGGCCGCGATATGGATAGGAATGTCCGGATGATCGATCGGGCCGGGATCGAACAGCGGCACCATCAAGCTCAATTTGTAGTGGCTGCCCTGATAGTCGAGGGGAACCCGCTCCTGCCAGCAGCGCCACACGGCGCGCACCGCGAGGACATAGTCACGCATCCATGGCCCGACCGGATGAAACTGCAGGCCGAATCGACGAATGATATGGCCACGTACTTGACTGCCGAGGCCCAGGACAAAGCGCCCTTTCGATAGCTTTGCAAGCGACCACGCCGACATCGCTGTCGTCGCAGGTGCCCGTGGAAACGCCATCGCAATTGCCGTCGTCAACCGAATGCGACTGGTCGTCGAGGCGGCCAGGGCCATCACTTGATAAGGATCGTCCTTGGTCTCCTCGACGGCTAGGCCGTCAAATCCCAGCTCCTCCACAAGGCGGGCGTCCGCTGCCACGCAAGCGATGTCGAGGGGCATGTCCGAGGCCCTCAGGCCAGGGTCGAGCTTGCCCAGTGGCAGCAGCGTTTCGATTCGCATGGCAATTGTGTTCCGCATCGTCGGTTGGAAACGTCGTTCCACCCAGAGCGTCGCCGTACCGCCTGCTGTCGTCAAGCCTGGGCTGCTCGCCAACAGTCCCCTCGTCGTAACGCAAACCCAACGCGAGAGGTCCTTGAGCCCGGCAGCCTCGACCCCACCCCTCGCGCAGCAGATCAACGATGGCAACCAAGTTGGTCCGCAATTCAGGGCTTGCAGGTAGCGCCCTTCAGCGGTCGGCCATCCGGAAAATACAGCTCGACGCTTTCACCCCTCTGGACTGGCGGCTGCAACTGGACCTTGAAGCCAATATCGCCGGTTGCCGAAATGCGGCTGAGATCGGGACGATGAGTGTTTGGAATGAATGTCAGCGCGGGCTTGCCGCCGCGCCGGACCGTGACCGGCGATGGGTGCAACCCCGCACGGGCCCACCCGCTGACTTCGCCGCCTTGGCAAGTATCGATATGGCCCGCGAAATCAGTCAGCAGTCTTGTATCGCGCAGCCTGAGTTCCCGTATCAGCAACGAGCCAGGCTTGCTGGCGGTAAACTCGATACGCAGTTGCCTCTGACCTTGCAGCGCGACCGCCGGCAGCACCAGGCGCTTTGAACTTGGCGCCTGGACCTTCCACGCACCCACATCGAATCCATTGGCTTTGACGCTGAGGTGGGAGCCAGCGCCATCGGAATTCGGCAGTGCCGTGATGTCCAACACCGTGTCGACGCCATCGACTGAGCCAAGTGGCAAGTCGAGCGTGGCGACGGCTGCTTCGAGCACAGTCCCGCGCCTACTTGTATAGCCCCATCCCTTTCCAAGATTTGCGATCCAGGCCTTGTCAGCCTGCAACGAGGCCGTGATGTCCAGTGGACTTTGGTCCACACGGCCAACCGACAACAGACCCGCGACGGCACCGAATCCGCCAGCGACCCCCAGGACAACGAGGCCGACGAACAGGCTGGTTCGCATCTGCAGCTCCTTCTTCGTCCCGCGGTTCGATGCAGGCTGGAAGCCCCTGCCTGCCGAAGGTGGCGAGCCTGATGCTCGTCATCGCTCCCTATGCCTGCCGGCGGCTATCAGGCGACCGCCAGAAAATGGTCGCAGCAGCGCCCCTGGCACCGCGTGCGATGCCAAAGCCTCCGAAAGAGCAACACCAATCGGGATTCGCCGCCGTTGATCAAGAGCGCGCCCGCATACTACATATGCCCGATGGTATTGGCTTTCCAACCGGTTCAGGAATGGCAGCAACGGCCGGTACGACCGGACCGCGCCGCGTGGCGTGGAACATTGCGTTCGTTTGGAGCAGCCCACTGTTGCAATGCCGGCAAAACGGGGCCCGGTCATGGTTGAGACAGCAGCGAGGCAATCGGGCGCCCGCGACAACGCGTCGTCTCAAGATCTTTGGCTAGGTCCGCGCCGCTGCATCGAGATTGCCCAAAAATCGCTCACTCCCGGCCTCAATGAGGTGGAGCTTTTGGCATCGACGCCATGCTTCGCAACGCTCCATGTGCAGTTCGAGGACCGGGCCGAAGCTGGCGTGATGGCTCCTTTGGACTACATGGGCGGAAACCGATACCGTGTCGTGCTGTCTTTGAGGGCAGCGGCACGAAGCGCTTGGATTGAGGTCTTTCCGGCTCCACCGGATGCCACCTTTAATGCCTCGGCCAAGCCCGTTTCCCTCGTCGATACCGCCGGGCATGCAGCCCGCGCCGCGTTGCGACATCTGACCCGGCCTACCGTCCTGCTGGCCAAGGCACGGCAGGTGTTTCAGGGTGGTGGCAACTTGGTGTTTTCGGGCCGTGGGCATGTGGCCGAGGCGCCATTTGATTATCGGCGTTGGCAACAAGCCTTCGAAAGTCCGGAGGAGATCGACAGGCTTCGGGCCGAAATCGATCGAGTTGCCTTGAGCAAGCACTTTTCAGTTCTTGCGATCCTCACACATTGGAATGAGCCGACCGACGCCCTCGAAGACCTGATTGCATCATTGTCCACGGGCTACCGCACAGAGGTCCATTTGCTGACCGTGGGCAAGTGCAATGAACGGTTGGTAACGGATCGGCTGGGGCAACTGATCGCAGCACACACTAACCTCGAAATGTCCAGGCAGGCGGATTTGCCGCTCGGCGCGATCGGCGAAATCGGTCGTGCTCGAGGGGCAACGATGGCCGTGGCCCTGGATCGGCCCGGCCGGTTCCATCCATTGGCGGCCGGCTGCCTGGCATTGGCGCTCGCCCGCCACCCTGGCGCCGTCGGCGCCTACGCTGACCATGACCACCTCGATCCCTCCGGCCAGCGCGTTGCGCCAGTCTTCAAGCCGTCCTGGAGCCCAGACTACGCAATGGCCCACGACTACGTCGCACAGCCATTGGGTTTCAACCTGGAGCATTTCGGCAAGTGCGACACGGCAGGTTCGGGCAGCGGGCACTGTGCAGGCTTTGCGATGCTCATGGACCAGAACTCTCGCGGCGCCGGGAGGCAGCAATATAGTGCATGTTCCGCGAGTGCTGTTCCACGATGGCAGCGAGACCTGCCACAACAGCGACACGGAGCAACTGGCGGCAACAGCAAGTCTCCTGCAAGCGCTTCTCGGTCAGCAAGCGCGTGTAACGCCTGTGAGCAATACGTCCCGTCGCATGGTGAAGCGCACGTTGCCGGCCGACGTCAGGGTCTCCGTCCTCGTTCCCACCAAAGATAATCCGGTCATGCTCGAGGCGGCCTGTCGCAGCGTCGAAAGGGCAATAGGCATCGAAGCCGAACTGATCGTCATCGACAACGGTGCCGAAAGCGACGAGCAGGCAAGGCTGCTGGTGAAGCTCGCGGCGGAAGGCCGAGCCAGGGTCGTCCAAGTCCATGAGCCGTTCAATTTCTCCAGGCTCATCAATCTCGGCCGCGCGGCGGCAAGCGGCAATGTCTTGCTCTTGCTCAATGATGACGTCGAAGCGTTGGATGACGATTGGTTGGCCGAGATGGTGGCCGAGGCCATGCGTCCCGACATTGGTTGTGTGGGGGCACTCCTCCTCTATCCCGATGGCACCGTCCAGCACGCAGGTGTCATGCTCGGCATCAATGGCGGGGCTGGCCACGCATTCCGATTCGCCCCCCAGGATGCGGATCCCGAGGCCGGAAGATTGCAGGTCGCACGTGAGGTTTCAGCCGTCACGGCCGCTTGCCTTGCAGTCAAGACCAGCGTTTTCGATGCCGTCGGGGGCTTTGCCGAAGACCTGCCGGTGACCCTAAACGACGTAGACTTCTGCCTGCGGGTTCGCGAGGCCGGCTTGCGAAACCTGTTTACGCCGCACGCGCGCCTGATCCATCGGGAGTCGACGAGCCGCGGGCTTGACGCTTCACCGGCCAAACTCCGCCGCCTGTCACGCGAGACATCCATCTATATCGGCAAGTGGGGCCGGTGGGGATTGGCAGACCCTTACGTCAGCCCCTTCGCAAGTTTCGCCCACGAGGACTACCGACCGCGTCGGCTTTGACCGACCGCGCTTCAGTGCCCAGGCGGCTCCATCATAGGTTTTTGGGGCGATTGTCTTCACCTGGATGACACGGGTTTCAACGTTACGGTAGCGCCTCGATCCGGCCGGCACCGAGGGCAGTTTCAAGTCCGTCGACATAGGTGTCGCCAGCAAAAAGTCTCAAAGCGTCGGCTCGGGCGGCAACGCCGATCGCCTCTCTAAGGGATCGGTCGCCGCGAAGGCGCAGCAAATGATGGGCCGCTTCGTCCACGTCGGGATCTGCCCATTGCACCCCCGGCTGGTCGTATTCCCCTTGCGGATCGAAACTGTCGATCATCTTGTAGCCGACCGGAAACCCATTGGACACATTCAGGAAATCCGTATTTCCCGACCAGTCGGTGGCAATCACGGGTTTGCCGGCCAGCATGCCCTCCGCAATCGCCAACCCAAACCCCTCAGAGCGATGCAATGACAAGATCGCGTCCGCCGACGCGTAGAGCGTGGCGAGTTCCCCTTCAGCGAGGTTGCGCTCGTCGACTACAATATTTTTCGATTTTGCCGCGCGCTCACGCAACTCCGCGGCACCTGCCGGATAGGTGTCGGCATTGAGTGTTTTGACGACCAGCCGCACGTTCGCATCATCACCGAAGGCGTTGCCGAAAGCGGTGAGCGCCGCTGTCGGGTTCTTGCGCGAGTAGCCCGACGCCATGTTGAACACGCAAAGCGCCGTAAAAGTGTCATCGTCCCCAGGTCGGTGTGCCGTGACCTGGGAGCGAAGCGCCACGGGGTGGCCGAGAACTCTCGGCGGGTTGTGTGGAGCAATTGGTGCGATGGCTTCGGCTGTGAACCGGCTGGGAACGATGATCGTGTGTGCACGGGGGACACCGGCGCGCCATTCCCTTGGTACGCTCGGCAATTCCCACGCCCAATAGGCTGCCACATGCTTTTTGCGCAACACACGCCGGCCGATCGCCCAGAGCGCCAGCGGCAGAAAAGGCGCGTTGACATGAACGATCAGCGTACCCGGTCCCTCGTGCCGGCGCCCGTCCTCTATTGCAAAGTCGATGGCTGCATCGTTCTGGCGAAAGCGTTGGGAGAGATCGATACCAAGGACTGTCCGACCGGCCTGGCGCAAGGCATCCGCACACAGCCGTGCCGACGCCCCGAGGCCTGACGCGGCTGTTAAGAACCCGGCCACGATGTAAGGTTCGCACGCGAGCGCATCCTGGTCAGGTGCCGGAGCGAGTGCGGTTGAAGCCGAGATCAGTGCGCGTCGGCGGACACTGCGGGGAATCCGCTTCCAGATGTGTCGGTGCACAATCCGCTTGAGTTCACTTGGCGCCGACATCTCTTCCGCTCTCCCACTCACCATGCAGTAGGCTGTTCGCAGGGCTCAAAGCTTAATTGACTTCTTTGCAATGCGCCCCGCATCCGTCTGGTTCGATTGCCTCGGGTAAAGAGCGCGCCGCACGCATAGCTCATTCGGCGCCTTGCTCGGCGAAGGGCAGTTCTGCGCCATGATGCGGTGATCCCGATCGACGGCTGCGCCGGACTAGGGCGTCTAGGCCTTAGCTGCCAGTTCGCCCAAACTCCCCAGCATGTCCGCCAGGAAGCGGTCCATCGATCGCTCCGACGCCGTCTGCATCAGATTTGAATTGATGTGCTCGTAGAGGCCGGGCTCCTCCATGATGCGTTTTATGGCTTGGGCGAGCGCAGTCGCAGACACTTGACCTGCCATAACGCCGGTTTGTCCGTCGATCACCTGTTCAGCGATCCCCCCAACCGGCATCGCGATCACGGGCATCGCGTTGCCGAAAGCAAGCGCCGCGACGCCGGATTGACTGGCCTCCACGTGCGAACACGCCATGGCGTCGTGCCGAGATAATAAGTCCCTCACATCCTCCGCTGGCAGCCATCGGTTGGCAACCTCTGCGCCAATCTCGCCAAGACGGCCACCAAGGTCCTCGAGATTTCCTACCCCGGCAACGCCAAGGTCGACCCTGGTGCCCTGTGCGCGCAGAATTTTGACCGCATCGATCAAAACGTCGAGCCCTTTGTAGGCCATGATCCGGCCGAAAAACAGTAACCGGAAGGGCTGGCTGGGATCCAGTTTGCGCCTAACCGCATGCCCTCCCGAAGTTAGATCGGGATGGAACAACTGGCTGAGCTTGCCGCCATGGACGGTGCCCTGCCCAGCGAGCTGCCGTTTCACGGCCTGGCTAAGGGTGAAGACGACATCGGCATATCGCGCGTCTGTCACCAGCCATCGCGTTACGCGCGCCGTAGGATCACCTGGATGAGGCTCGGCATCGTGAACGATAGTCGAATATCGAATGCCAAGTCGTTTGATCTGCGGCGTTAGCAACGGCGACCAGATGTGTGGCATCAGCGTCACGACTGCCGCCGGCCTCAGCTCTCCAAGGAGACGCAGGATCCTCCGCCGGGCGCCGATGAAGCCGAAAGTGACATGAGCAAGATTGCGCTGATAGAAGGTCTCCACGGGTTCGATAGCAACGCCGGCGTCTCCAAGCCCTGCACACAGCTGAGTCCGGTCGGCTACGATGAATAGGGCATCCACATCGGCTCTGCGCTTGATGGCCTCTGCGAGTTCCAGCACGAACCCGCTGAACGCGGGACTTCGCCCAAGATAGATGAACGCGATTTTAGGTCTCATCCCGCCAGTCGAGTTGAAGTCTTGAACCGAAGTCATTGCAGGCCTTTGGCACGCCGCGCCGTCGGTGTTGATGGGCTTGGTCGCGCAGGCGGCCACAAGTCCAGCCCGCTGCCCTCGACGACTGCAACTTGCTCCGCTGGCCCCCTATCGATACCACGATTTCCAGCAACAATAGGCCAATCCGTGCCCGTACGAGACCACTCCGCCCGACCGTCTGACGTAACGTGGCCTTTGCCCTGATCAGTCACGTCCAGCGCTCCTCAGATAGGCGAACGGCATCGTAAACTCCTTTAGACGGAAACGAATGTCATCAAACAACCTGCCGCGACATACTCTGCATGCGCCGGGCCACAAAAATACGGCCATGTGCCAGGGAGTTGAAATGAACTCGGGAGCCATTGCACGCGCACTGGCTGCCAACAATTTGCACCCGATGCGGCCATAGGCTCTCAAACGGGTTGAGGTGCCGACCCGCGTTGACTTGCCCATCATCCGCCCGCGTCGATCAGCTCGATCTCCAAATCTCCTCTTGCTGCGTCCTTTTCCGCGAGAATGCCCTTCATGCCAGCCTGCATGGCCGGAAGCAAGTCGTCCATCTTGGCCAAGCATGCGGATCGTGTCATGACACCAGCACACGTCTTGCGTGGGAGATGATGCACCCTTGCAGTTGCTGGAATGACGCCATGGCAGCCGAAATTGTTAACCTGCGACGGGCTCGAAAAAAGCGACTTCGTGCTGACAAAGAGGCGGAAGCTGACCGCAATAGAAAAAGATTTGGTCGCAGCAAGGCCGACCGGCGCCTTGATGAAGCCGAACGCGAACGCGAGGCAAGAGTGATTGATGGTCATTGGCGCGAGGGCGCCAAGACCGACAACGACGACTGATCAGGTTGTGACCTGTCGTCGCCACGCGTCATCCAGCCAAAGCAAAGCGTTTCCAATCAGATGGCAAGACCACTTAAGCGATCGTTCACGATCGGCGGACACCGAACTTCGATTTCATTGGAGGCACCCTTCTGGGACGCCCTCCGTGACATTTCGCGCGCTGAGAAGCAGCCACTCGCCCGGGTCGTTCGATCTATTGACGAGCAGCGCGGCGAAAGCGGCCTGTCGAGCGCCGTGCGAGTCTGGATTCTGGCCTACTATCGACGTTCAAGAGGTTCATAATTCAGGGACTTAAGAACATCGGAAAAGGCGCCCAGCCTCACGAGTCCGCGGCAAGCCCGACGCCCCTCCCCCAACCCGGCAATGCGGTTATGAGGGTACTGCCGTCGTATATGATGGCACGGTATTGATGTATGGCTTGTCGATCTAGGCCATCGGAAAGGCAGGCGCCTACATGAACACCAGGCTCGAACTCGGCCGCATTGGCGGAGTGCCGATCTTCCTTGATATGATCCTCGTGCTGATCCTGATCATATTCGGTCACCGCTACTTCACATCGGGCAATTCTCAGGACTTTTCAGTTGGAATCCTGATTATCATCGGCATCCTCGCTTCAATCCTGCTGCACGAGGTGGGACATATGGTGGCGGCTCGCGTGTTCGGTGTCAGGACCGCCGAAATCGAAGTGGGCGGGCTTGGTGGGATCGCGAGGTTTGCTACGTCTCTTCCAGGCTCCGTCCTCGCACGAGCGTTCATCTATCTGGCAGGGCCAGCAGTAAATTTCGGCTTGTGGCACGGGTTTCACGCGCTGGCCATTGAAGCCCTGTCGCTCGGCAAGCCGGCGCTGGGCACGGCTATGCTCAGCCTGTCGCTGATCAACCTGTATCTCATGATCTTCAACCTTCTGCCGTCTTTTCCCTTGGATGGCGGACGGACGCTGGAGGCGCTGCTTGGTCGGCTGATCGGTCCTGCCTGGTCGATCAGGATCGTTGCCGGACTTGGTCTTGCGGTGACAGCCTTGTGCATCTGGTACGCGTTGCCGACCAACATCTGGATGTTGTTGGTGGCGCTCTCGCTCTTTCAGGCGAACTGGTCGGCCCTCGACACGGTCGGCGGCTTTTCCGGTCGCGGAAGGTAGGGCCAAGGTTCTGATGCAACCTGCCGCGTTGATGCGGCCCTAGGCAGTTTGCTGCTATCGGACCCGGCCATCAGTTGAATGTTGCGCGCCAGGTTGAATGTCCGGACTTTTCAGTTCGCCTGCGTTGGCCTAGCCTAGCGTAGCGAGTTTGACGTTTGATACCCAGCTGCCGCTTGTGCCGCCATCAAAGGTCAAACTACAAATCGCAATGGGTTCAAGGCTTTGATGTCGGGTTGAATGGGTCCGGTATTTGCAGAGCGGCCTGCCGCTAAGGGAGGCAAATGTCGGAACCGGACCGCTAGGGCCCTGATCGCAGAGTTCGTCACATGCGCTGCGCCACACCTGGCCGGCGCCGGCACGTAAAGCAGCTTCTAGGAGGACGCCATGGCCATTCAGTTCCGTCAATTGACGCCCGTATTTGCCGGCGAGGTGAGCGGTGTTGATTTGACCAAGCCGCTCACTCAGCAGGAAGTTTCGGCCATTGAGGCCGGCATGGACAAATACGCCGTCCTAGTCTTCCACGATCAGCAGCTCTCGGATGAGCAGCAGATGGCCTTCACTCGCAATTTCGGCGAGATCGAGAACGCCCGCGGCGGCAACATCACGAAAGACAAAGACAAGCGGCTGTCGGATGGCATGAACGACGTCTCGAACCTGGGCAAGGACGGCAAGCCCCTGCCCAAGGACAGCCGTCAGCACCTCTTCAACCTCGGCAACATGCTGTGGCACTCCGATTCCTCGTTCCGCGCCATTCCCGCCAAGTATTCGCTGCTGTCCGCCCGCATCGTCAACCCGATCGGTGGCAACACCGAATTCGCCGACATGCGCGCTGCCTATGATGACCTGGACGCAGCCACAAAGGCTGAAATTGAGCCGATGATCTGCGAGCATTCGCTCATGTATTCGCGAGGATCCCTGGGCTTTCTCGACTATACGGACGAGGAGAAGGCCATGTTCAGGCCCGTGCGTCAGCGCCTGGTCCGCACCCATCCCGTAACCGGCCGGAAATCGCTTTATTTGTCGTCGCATGCAGGCGGCATCCTTGGCCACTCGATGCCTGAGGCGCGGCTGATCCTCCGCGACTTAACCGATCACGCGACTCAACCGAAATTCGTCTATAGCCACAAATGGCGGCTGCACGATCTGGTCATTTGGGACAATCGCCAGGTTCTGCATCGCGCACGTCGTTACGACCAGAGCCAGCCACGCGATATGCGACGGACCACCGTTGCTGGCGATTCGATGACCGTGGCCCAGGCAGACGCTGCCTGAAACTGCTATTCGAGTTCGACGAAGCTAAAGAAAGGAGCGGCGGCGACGGCATTCGGTGTGGCGCCGCCATCAAACTGATGGACGCCATCCAATCCTTTGCATCTCACGTCGCCCACACGCGCTACGAAGACCTGCCGCCGGCGGCCGTAACTGCGGCCAAGACATTCATTCTGGACAGTTTCGGCGTTGGCTTGGCCGGCAGCAGTGGTCCTCGAGCACCGGCTCTCGTCGAAGCGCAGCGCCGCTGGGGGAGCGTCGACGTTGGATCTAGCGTCGGCGTATGGGGAAATGGCGCACGCTTGCCGGCTCCAGCCGCGGCCATGTGCAACGCTTACCAGACCCACTGCTCGGAGTTCGATTGCGTCCACGAGAAGGCGGTCGTCCATGCCATGACGGCGGTGCTGTCAGTTGCCATGTCAGGCGCATCCCGGCGGAGCAGCATCAACGGCCGCGATCTCATTCTCGCCGCCACGGTCGGCGTCGACATTGCGGCCGGGCTTGGCCTCGCTGCGCAGACCGGCTTGCGCTTCTTTCGGCCAGCAACGGCTGGTGCGTTCGGTGCCACAGCCGCATTGTCGAGCCTCCTGCAATTTGATCAGGCGACCGTCGTCAACGCCTTTTCTCTCGTCTACGGGCAGGTATCAGGCACGATGCAGGCGCACACGGAAGGGTCTATGCTGCTCGCCATGCAGATGGGCTTCAATGCCCGCAATGCTGTCTTCGCATGCGATTTGGCAGCCGAAGGTTTCGATGGCCCCCTCAACGTTCTCGAAGGGCCTTTCGGCTATTTCCGCCTCATCGAGGCGGCCGGCGACCCTTCGTCGCTCGCCCAGAGTCTTGGCCGGGAGTGGCGGGTCACCGAACTGGCACACAAACCTTTTCCATCAGGTCGTGCAACCCATGGCGTCTTGGACGGGTGCCTCGAGATACGGCAACGTCCGGGCTTCGATCCAAGCCGTGTTGCGTGGGTGAAACTCATCGTTCCTCCCCTGGTGAACCATTTGGTCGGCCGGCCGTTCAAATCTGCCATGGACATCAACTACGCCCGCTTGTGTGCCCGCTTCGTCGCGGCCCGCGCTTTGCTGACCGGCACCTTGTCCCGTGATGACTTCAATCCTGCAATCTACGCTGACCAGAAAACGGCAGAACTGGCTAACCGCATGGAAGTGGTAGTCGCCGATGCCGGCGACCCCAACGCACTTACGCCCGTCGAGGTGGCAGCCACCATGCACGACGGTGGCGACCATCGTGCTCGGATCGAAACCATGTTGGGCAGTCCGGCAAACCCATTGTCCCGCGCCGCGCATCTTTCGAAATTTCGCGCCAATGCGCGGGCAGCCCTGCATCCCCTCTCGCTTGGCGAGATCGACACCCTGATCGACAAGATCGATCGTCTCGACACCGTCGCAAACATTGGCGATCTCGAAAGCTTGCTGTGTGCTGCACCTTAAGGTCGGGTTTCAGGGGCTTGCCATTACCCCTCCATTCAGGCCTACAATTCGCCGATTAGAAAAGTTAAAAGCGAAACGTAACGGAGGACGCCCATGTTCAAGTGCATTGGTTTAGCCACCACGGCGCTGGCAGTCGCCTCGATGGCTGGCATCGCGCACGCGCAAAAGGTCAACGACGAGCCGCTGACTGGCAATTGGGCGCCAAGCGAGTGGGGCGCGGACGATAAACTCGGTGCCGTCAACCGCACCACGCCCGAGATTGTTCTCAAGGCTGCCGGGCTCGTCAAGAAGGGCAAGGTCGCCACACTCGGCAAGGTCTACGCGTCCGATGCTCCGGCATTTGGCACACGGAGCTGGAAGCTTGTCATTCCCGGTCGCCCTACAGGCGGACCGTTCGGCAATCAGCAACTCGTCTATAACGATGAGTACGTCGCCACCGAGCTCGGACAGATCGGCACGCAGTTCGACGGACCTGGTCATATCGGCGTGATCACCTCGAAAGGCCAGTTCTTCTACAACGGCCGCTTCATGCATGACAAAGGCGTGAGCTCTGCCGGCGTCGGCGACCTTGGCGTAGAGCATGTCGCGCAGAAAGGTTTTGTCTGCCGAGGCGTTCTCCTTGACGCCGTCGCCTATCGTGGCAATCAACTGCCGATCCCCAAGGAGAATAGCCCATCTGATCCCGGCATCATCACCGCCAAGGACGTCGAGGAGATGGTGAAGCGCCAGGGGATATCGCCGATCGGTGTGGGCGACTGCGTCTTCCTGCACACGGGGCACGGCGACATCTGGCATCCCAAGGATTGGGACAAATACGATGCAGACGAGAAGGCGCGGCGCGTCAAGCTCTTCAACTCTGGCGAGCCGGGCTTCGGCATCTCGGCCTGCGAGTATATGGCCGAGCGCAAGATAATCCTGACCGGCTCCGATACGTGGGCAACCGAAGCCGTCGGCAAAGGGGCGGGGGGCGAGACGCCTCAACCCTTTGAATGTCATATCAAGCTTCAGACGAAGCGGGGCATCTGGAACCTCGAGAACCTCGACTTGACACAGCTTGTGGCCGACAAGGCCTATGAGTTCCTGTTCGTCTGGTCGCCGCTCAAGATGAAGGGCGGGACGGGCTCGCCTGGCAATCCAGTGGCCCTCTACTGACATCCGGTGCGGCCTCGCAGGACCACCTGAGCCGTAAACCCACATCCAACGAAGCTATGAGGGCAGCCAAACGGCTGCCCTTTCGTTTTTCGCGAGCACCTCGAGAGGCGAAATAGGTTCGGCCTCAAGCCAACTGGAAGCGACTGAACCGGTCGAGTTCAGCTTCGATTGCTTGCTTGAAGGCGCGGGCTTGCCGCCCACCCGTCCACGTCCATTTCTGGATTGCGACCGTCTTGCCCGCCCGGTCTGTTTTGAGGTCGATCGCGGCAACGATCTCGTCGCCGACCAGAACGGGCAGTGCAAAATAGCCAAGTACGCGTTTGGCTTTGGGCACGTAGGCCTCGAAGAGGTGCTCGTAGCCGAATAGCGCTTTGAGGCGCCGGCGCTGTATCACAAGCGGATCGAATGGCGAAAGCAGGCGGATCAGCGGTTCTCCGAGCCCGTCTGGTTCGTCCATGGTGCTGGGTTTGGCCCAGTAGTCTTCCTTTTCATCGCCTTCGACAGTGACGGCGAGCAGCTCGCGGCGGCGAACGCGACTCTCGATCAGGGCCCGCACCGCGCCTTTTCGCTGGGCGTCCAGATAGCAAACCGAATTGAGGCTCACGAGCCCCTGCGCCGTGAGGGCTCGGTCCAGCAGATAGTCCAGAACCTGTCGCTCCGACGCTGGCCGAGGTCGCCGATCCCAGTCGAAGTGCCGCTCCGTCAGCTCATAGCTCTTGAGCATGCCGATCCGGGCATTCACGGTCACGTCGCCCGAATAGAAGGCCATCTGCAAGGCGCGTTTTGACGGCTTTCGGCTGGCCCACGCATGGTCTTTTTCAACGAGTACATCGTCGTCGATATCGCGGATCGTCAGCGGTCCTTCGCGACGGATACGCGACATGACCTTTCGCACCTGTTCCTTCTCGACTTTTGCGAACCGCTGATCTGGCCATCGGCGATGGCGCTGCATCGCCGGCAAGTAGTAGCGAAGATCCCGCGTCGGCACGTATGAGAGCGCATGTGTCCAATATTCGAAAACCGACTTTTCGCGGCTTTGCAGCTCTTCCAGATGGTCTCGGCGGTAGTCGGGAATTCGGGTGAACAGGATATGGTGGTGGCAGCGTTCGATGACGTTGATGGTATCGATCTGCACGTAGCCGAGATGCTCGATCGCCAGCCTCGTGGCTCTCGAGCCGCTCCCGAACGGCATCGCCTGATCGAGGCGTTGGGCCTTGAGCCACAAATGTCTGGCTCGCCGCTGGCTTATTTGCAGGGCCCCCCCGCTTGCTCGGGTCGCCGCAGAACCTCGTGCCATCGCTGCTCTCAAAGCTGCTCAGGCCTGGGATCTGGCCTCGGCCACGATCTTCGGCAATGCGTCCCGCCACAATTCCGGCGGCTGTGCGCCCGAGATCGCGTACTTGTTGATCAGCAAAAAGAACGGCACGCCGCGGATCCCCATGCGAATGCCGGCATCCTCAAGATCGAGAACGGCATCCAGAATGGCCTCGTCCTCGAGTGCGCGCCGGGCACCCATTGCATCGAGTTGCGCCGCGTCGGCCACGTCCAGTAGCTCCGCCTTGTCGCCGATGTCCCGCCCATCCTCGAAATAGGCCTTGAACAACAGGTCGACCGTGCGGTTTTGCGCTTCTCGACCCTCGCGCTCGGCCTGCCAGATCAGCCGGTGGGCCAGCCGCGTGTTCGGCGTGCGCGTCATCTTGTCGAAGGCGAAGGAAATGCCGGCCTCGCGACCCACCTCGGCCATTTGGCGATCAAGCTGGCCAGCCTTTTCAGCCCCAAATTTGCGGACCCGGTATTCCGCCCGTTCCATGCCGCCTTCCGGCATATCCGGATTGAGCTCGAATGGCCGCCAGCTGATCGCCACGTCGGTCGGCATTCCAGGCTCCTGCAACGCCGTCTCGAAGCGCTTCTTGCCGATGTAGCACCAGGGGCAGATCACATCCGAGTAGATGGTGACCGGCAATTTGCCGTCATGATTGTCGTTGCGGGCTTCGAGGCGGGCCATGGCTTGCGACTCCTGGCTAAGCGCAGGGATGATTCTGAATTTGGTCTCTCGCCCAAACTAAGTGACAGGCAGGTGTCCTGTCGAGCCATCGCCGCCCGCCAATTATGCCGTCCCGGCAGCATTCGCATCAGATTGCCATTGCAACACCCGGCTCATGGTGATCGCATTGAGCGCTGGATCGAGCGCCAAAGTCGGCACGTGGCTGGCAGTGCAGGAACATCAAGGAAACAAGGCAGACCGCATGCAACTCAAGGACAAGCATATTATCGTCACCGGCGCGGCAAGCGGCATTGGTGCCGCCCTCGCCCGCCGCTTTGCAGCTGAAGGTGCGAAAGGCGTTGTCGTTGCTGATCTCGACAGCCAGCGCAGCGCGCTCGAGGCAGTGGCAAAGGAGATTGGCGGTCTTGCCGTGACCTGCGATGTAGCCTGTGAGGCTGACGTTAAAACCCTCGTTGCCAGCGCACGCGACCGCTTCGGGCCGGTCGACGTTTTCTTTTCCAACGCTGGTGTCTCCATCCGCGGGCACGAGAATTCGCCCGACACCGATTGGGAAACCAGCTGGCGCGTCAACGTCATGGCGCACGTCTACGCTGCCCGCGCCGTCGTTCCGGGGATGCTGGAGCGCGGCAGCGGCTACATCGTCAGCACCGCATCCGCCGCTGGCCTGCTGGCATCCGTAGGTTCCGCGACCTATGGAGTGACCAAGCATGCAGCCGTGGCATTCGCCGAGCATCTATCGATCCAGTATGGCGGGCGTGGCATTCGTGTGTCCGTCCTCTGTCCGCAGGCAGTCGACACGCCCATGTATCGCCGCCCGGGCGTCAAGACAGCCGGTCTCGACGGTGTCTCCACGCCGGAGCAGGTGGCCCAATGCGTCGTCGAAACCATGGCAGCTGAAACATTCCTGATCCTGCCGCATCAGGAGGTGAAAGCCTATATGCAACGCAAGGCAACCGACCCCGACCGGTGGCTGCAGGGCATGCGGCGTCTTCTGGCCAAGGCTTTGACCGGTGAGGTGAATTGATCCGATGATCGATACCGGTGTCCGGCTATTTGCTGGCCCTGGCACCGACTCAGCGTGCTGTTTTTGGGCGTTTGCCGGTTGACACCCGGCAGGCGGCTCCGCATAAACCGTGGCGCACGATTGCCGGGCCGGGCCAATGCGCCAAGCGGCCTGCTCTGGTAATGTGCACGGGTCGGCAGGGCGCCTAAGGCGCTGCCGTCGGCTTGGATGGAGAGGTGCCCGAGTGGCTAAAGGGGACGGACTGTAAATCCGTTGGCTTCGCCTACGCTGGTTCGAATCCAGCCCTCTCCACCAGATTTCCTCGATGATTTGACCGAAGATGGCCCCTACCCGGGAAACAAACGCTGCGCTTCGTGCGCTAGGCGTGGATGCAACGCGACACCGTTTGCAATCCCACAACCCGACCCATCAGCGCCGCTGGCAGCCCTCTCGCAGCAACTAAGCAAGACACGGCGCCTTCAAGCCGCATCACGCCGCCGAGAGGATCGATCACCATCTGTAACCGATGCGTGAGGGCCTCTGTTCGCCCCGCAAGCGCCTCCCATATGCCTGTCATCGAGGCGACGCACCGGGTCAACCCGGTCAATCAGATCGCTAACGAAGAATGCCATTTTGACCGAACCAAGGAGCACTCCCATGAAGACCATCGCCGCAAGCCTTCTCGCATTGAGTCTGTTCGCCGGAGCAGCCAGCGCCGCCAGCCAGACGGTGTTTTCCGACCTGTCGGCCACCGCGCCCAATTCTGCCTTTGGCCAGATCACCGACACAGCTCCTCGCTCGCCGTTCGACGAAATCGGCGGTTCGGCCCCCCGCCAGCCTTTCGACGACATTGCCACGACAGCTCCGAACGCCGATCAGTTCAAGGATCTGCAGCATTCGGCGCCATAACGTCGACGCGCGTCTTGAACGCAGTCATCCAAATCCCGTGGGCCCGGCAGAGATGATCTGTCGGGCTCTCGTTTTGTGCGAAAGCGCGCATGCCTTGCTGCCGCCTAGCCTCCAGTCTTTTTTCTCGTGGAGGTGAATATCAGGCTGTGGCCAAGCCGACGCATCCACTTGCCTTGAGCCGAGATTGCGGGCATGCCACGCAGGCGGCCGGGGGCTTGGAGTGTCCGGGCGACGAGGCTCAGAAAGCTCATGACGACCGAGCAGCGCACACAGAATTGGCATGACATCTTCTTTACCTCCGAGGATGGCCTGCGCCTTCACGCCCGATACTACCCGGCCCCCGCCTCGCGCCGCCGCTCCGTCCTCTGCCTGCCGAGCCTGACCGCCAATTCGCGTGAATTCCATGTTCTCGCAACCGCGCTGTCGAACCCCGATAACCCCACGTCGCGCGACGTTCTGGTCGTCGACTATCGCGGTCGCGGACGCTCGGACTATGATTCCAATTGGCGCAACTACAACCTTCAGGCTGAACTTTTCGACGCTCTCGATCTCCTCACCATCGCTGGTTTGCACGACGTGGCCGTCATCGGCACGCAGCGTGGAGGACTGATCGCGATGCTGATGGCCTGCTTGCGTCCGACCGCCATTGGTGCCGTCGTCCTCAACGACATTGGTCCGGTGATCGAGCGCGAAGGCTTGGTGCGCATGGTGGCCTATGTCGGTCGGGTGCCGCTGCCACCAACATGGGAGCGTGCAACCGAGCTCGTGCGCGGTATCAACCACAAGTTCTTTCCAGCCGTCCCGGCAGAGCACTGGGCTGATATCGCCCGCAATTGGTTCAGCGATGGCCACGATCGGCCGATGCACTCGTACGATCCGAAGCTGGCCAAGGCCATCTCTGTGCTCGACGGCCCGATCCCCGAACTCTGGCCGCAATTCGACGCCCTGAGGCGATACCCCACCATGGCCATTCGCGGGGAGCTCTCGGACATCTTGTCAAAGGACACGTTGAGCGACATGTGTTTGCGCCTACCGGACCTTGTCGCCCACACGGTGAAGCAGCAGGGTCATGCGCCACTGCTCCGGGATCGCCCGACAATCCTGGCCATCAATGAATTTCTGGCGCGGGCCGACCGCGGCGCAGTGCGCGAGCAGGCGCCGCAGATGGAAGTTGCCTGAGTGCCAACCTGCCAGCGCAGCCGTGGCCGGTAATTGGCTCAAATGTGCCACACATTGGCCGAACGCACCGAATGCGATGCAAAACTGCCGGCCGTTGCCCCACGGGCCTTGCCAGCCGCCCCGCCAAGGTCTAAGAGCACCACTTTAATGAGCACCGCTGAACCAGCCACGTTGCTGTTCTCGCGCCGCAACCTCCTCACATGTGAGGGGCTTTCGGCGGGCGAGATCACATCTTTGCTCGACCTTGCCGATACGGCCGCCGAGCAAAACCGCCAGATCACCAAAAAGCGCGATACGTTGCGCGGACGTACACTGATCAACCTCTTCTTCGAGGCATCGACCAGAACCCAGGCTTCGTTCGAGCTGGCCGGCAAGCGCCTTGGCGCCGACGTCATGAATATGAACGTCTCGACGTCCTCAGTCCAGAAGGGCGAGACCCTCATCGATACAGCGATGACGCTCAACGCGATGCGGCCCGACATCATCGTCGTCCGCCACTTTGCGGCAGGCGCCGTCGAGCTCTTGTCGCAAAAGGTCGACTGCTCCGTCATCAATGCCGGCGACGGCGCTCACGAGCATCCCACGCAGGCACTCCTTGATGCGTTGACCATTCGCCGGGCAAAGGGACGGCTGGCTGGACTAACTGTGGCCATCTGCGGCGATATCCTGCACAGTCGAGTGGCCCGCTCCAACATCTTCGTTCTGAACGCACTGGGTGCACGTGTGCGCCTCGTGGCGCCCTCGACTTTGTTGCCAACCGGCATCGAGCGGCTGGGCGCAGAGGTTTTCACCGATATGTGGAAGGGCCTGGAAGACGCCGACATCGTCATGATGCTACGCCTGCAGCGCGAACGCATGCAGGGGAACTACGTTCCGTCGACCCGGGAGTATTACCATTTCTTCGGTCTCGATCATGACAAGTTGGCGGTGGCTCGGCCCGATGCACTCATCATGCATCCAGGACCCATGAACCGCGGCGTTGAGATCGCCTCCCCGATCGCTGACCATTCTCGCAGCGTCATTCGTGACCAGGTGGAGATGGGTGTGGCCGTCCGCATGGCGGTTCTCGAGGCGCTGGCACGGCGTCTGCCGAACCATTGAGGCAGCGATGAAGCGAGCAATTCAACCGACCGAGGCAGCAGGCGCGACGGTCCTCATCAACGCGCGACTGGTCGATCCGGAATCCGGACGCGACGAGCCTGGCGGCGTCCTTGTGGAAGATGGTGTCATCGCCGATATCGGCAGCCATTTGCGCCGCAATGCGCCTGCGGGGGCGGCCGTCGTCGATTGCCAGGGCCACGTCCTGTCACCGGGATTGATCGATGCCCAGGTCTTTACTGGTGATCCCGGCCAGGAGCACCGCGAAACGCTGAAAACGGCAAGCTTCGCCGCAGCAGCCGGTGGGGTCACGACGATCGTTTGCATGCCGGACACCGAACCCGTGATCGACCAGGTGGCCCTCGTCGACTACGTCCAGCGCCGCGCGCGCGAGCGGGCTATTGTCAACGTCTGCATCATGGCGGCAGCAACGCGGGGCCTGAAAGGCGAGGAAATGGCCGAGATCGGCCTCTTGCAGCGTGCAGGCGCTGTCGCCTTCACCAACGGCAAGTCGTCAATTGCCAACACGCGCGTCATGCGCAACGTCTTGCTCTACGCCCGCGACTTTGATGCCTTGGTCGTCCACCACACCGAGGATCCCTACCTCTCTGAGAATGCCGCCATGAACTCCGGCGAGCCGTCGACGCGGCTTGGCTTGCCGGGTGTCCACAAGCTCGCCGAGGTGATCGTCCTCGAACGGGATGTGCGCCTCGTGGAGATGACCGGTGGCAGCTATCACGCGGCCACCATTTCTTGCGCGGAGAGCCTTGACATCGTGCGTCGAGCCAAGGCGCACAAGTTGCCTGTGACCTGCGGCGTGTCGATCAATCATTTGACACTGAACGAGAACGACATCGGCCCCTACCGCACCTTCTATAAGGTGCGCCCACCACTGCGGGCAGAAGAGGATCGAGCAGCCCTTGTGCGCGGTTTGGCGGCCGGCGATATCGATATTGTCGTCTCCAGCCACGATCCGCAGGACGCTGATGTCAAGCGCCGCCCCTTTGCCGAGGCTGCCGATGGTGCAATCGGTTTGGAGACTTTGGTGCCTGCGGCCCTGCGCCTCTACCACAGCGGTGACGTTGCGCTGTTGCCGCTGCTGAAAGCACTGACGATAAACCCTGCGAAGCTTTTGGACCTTCCATCCGGTCGTCTCGCAAAGGGGGCTCCGGCCGACTTGGCGCTGATTGATCTGAATTCGCCTTGGGTCGTCGACCGTGACCTCCTGCGTGCCCGTTCCAAGAACTCACCGTTCGATGAGCAGAAGATGCAGGGACGCGTGCTCAGGACCATGGTTGCCGGACGTACGGTCTACCAATACGGTGTATCCGAGCGGCTCGTTTGAGATGCGGGATCAGACCCGCCGCCGCGCGGGAAAGGATCCAACTCGCATGAGCGGCCCATGTCGATAACTTCACTTCTTCTGGCATTGGCTGCTGGCTACTTGGTCGGCGCCATCCCGTTCGGACTACTCCTGACACGGGCAGCCGGCCTGGGAGATGTACGCGCCATCGGCTCTGGCAACATCGGCGCGACCAATGTGCTGCGGACAGGCAACAAGAAGCTTGCCGCGCTGACTTTGCTGCTCGATTGCTTGAAGGGCACGCTTGCGGTGTTCTTGGGTTGGTGGATCGGCGTCCGGATGGCCGGCGGTATCGAAGTGCTGACCGGCCCGCAGCCTTCCGGCGGCCTGGTGATCGCGTCCGCCAAGGGCCAGGCCATTGCCTATGCCGCGGGCCTCTTTGGCGGCCTTGGCGCCTTCCTTGGCCACATCTTCCCTGTATGGCTGGGATTTCAAAGGTGGCAAAGGCGTCGCCACCTACATCGGAGTGCTGGTCGGCGTGGCATGGCCCGCCGCGCTCGTCTTCGCTGCCGTCTGGCTGATAACGGCTTGGTTCACCAAGTACTCGTCGCTGTCGGCACTGGTGGCCACATTCGTCGTCTTCGTCTTTCTCCTGGTGAGCGGCGCGCCCCTTGTGGCGCCGGTCGCCGCAATCATGTCGTCGGTGCTCTATTGGAAGCATCGCGAAAACATCAAGAGGTTGGTCGAAGGCACGGAGACGCGCATCGGTGCCAAAGGATAATCACCAGCACCACAGCTATGCTCCAGGGCCGTTGCCCATAGCCGTCCTCGGCGAGGCCGAGCGCATAGCCTGTCTGCGCCTTATCCGCTCGGAAAACGTCGGTCCCGTCACGTTTCGCGAGTTGATCAATCGTTTCGGTGGCGCTCGCAACGCTTTGGATGCCCTGCCAGACCTGGCCCGCAGAACCAGATCCGGCAGGCCTTTGGCAATTTTCTCGCAGTCCCGTGCCGAAGCTGAGCTCGAAGCGGCGAGCCGGGCCGGCGCGATACCATTGTTCACCGTCGAGCCGGGTTACCCGAGCGCGCTGGCGCATTTGGCGATTCCGCCGCCCCTCATCTACGTCAAAGGCCGGGTCGAGCTGCTTCAAGCACCCATGGTCGCCATGGTCGGCGCCAGGAACGGCTCCGCAGCAGGGAGCCGCATGACCCGCCTGATTGCGAGCCGTCTCGGAGAAGAGGGCTACGTTGTTGTTTCCGGACTGGCCAGGGGGATCGACACCGCTGCACATCAAACCGCAATCTCGACGGGAACGGTCGCCGTGCTCGCTGGTGGAGTTGATCACGTCTATCCGCCCGAGAACGACCGTCTGCAGGCAGCAATTGCCGAAAAGGGTTGTTTGTTGAGCGAGATGCCACCGGGGTTCCGGCCTAGAGGGCAGGATTTTCCGCGCCGCAATCGGATCATCTCAGGTGTGTCCCTGGGCGTTATCGTTGTGGAGGCCGCTGCCCGCTCCGGTAGCTTGATCACTGCCCAGGCCGCCGCTGAGCAGGGGCGCCTCGTCATGGCTGTGCCCGGCCATCCATTGGATCCGCGAGCAATTGGACCCAACCGCCTGATCAGGGACGGCGCAACCATGGTGTTGAGCCCGGAAGATGTCATCGTCGAGCTGCGCCCGCTCGTCCACGATAGCATGTCCGCCTCGGGCCCTTTCCAGGAGGCTGGCGGCCCCACCCGGTTTCCCGCGTCGCGATCCTCGATTGGCATCGACAGCGGCCCGGCGACGGCAGAGTTTGCCAGCAGCGGATATAGCGGCGAGCACCTGCCTTCGTCAGAGAGCCAGGCGGCGCCCGTGGCTAGGCCCAGCTTAGTTCAACCCACTGAACTCGACTTTCTGGAAGCTGTAGCCGCCGTACTTGGGCCCGCGCCGATCACCGTGGACGAGGTTTCGAGAGCTTCGGGCTTGCCGGTCCACGTTGTGTCGGCAGCGCTTCTCGAGCTGGCGCTCTCCGGGCGCATCGAGCAACATGGCGCCCAGTTGGTGTCACTCAAACCCCAGTAAGTGCCGAGTAATGCTGTCGACTGGCGCCGAGTAGACCGGCACACGCGCTACGGTAGCGAGTAAAGCAGAAAACTACTGCCGATTTTTTTCCCGCACCGCCTCGCGCCTTGCAATCTCGAGTATGTCTTCCAATGTCTCACTCCGGCCCTGTTGGGCAAGAGCCTTGAGTTCGCTGATCATCCCGGCGAGATAGTCGAAGTAGCTGGCCCTGTCAGCCTGCAGTTGCATGCCAATCCCCCCGCTGGTTGAGCTGACATGATCGCCCATGTCGTAGTTTGAATGTTTGTCCCCAACCCGACGCACGTCCATCAATCGCCTCCCGTCTCACGATCGGTTATGCAATATGTCAGGTGACAGACATAAGCGATCTGAAGAGGTTTTGCAATCTTAAGTAATCAGTCGCCAATAGATGCAACCAACTCATGGTTTGACACGCTCGTCAGCGTCAACCATATGCTGACGCGATAGCGCACCGCCAGCGACAGAGCTGGACATCACTTCGCCTCGTCCCGAAGTGACGATTCTCACCCAAGCAAGCGGGCATCCATGAACGTTGTAATCGTCGAATCTGCCGCAAAGGCCAAAGCTATCAACAAGTACCTTGGCTCAGGCTTCAAGGTGATTGCCAGCTACGGCCATGTGCGCGACTTGCCGTCCAAGGATGGTTCCGTCGAGCCGGACAATGACTTTGCCATGCATTGGGCATCCGATGAGGATCGGTCGCGCAAGGTCATGCGCGAAATCACCGAAGCCGTGCGCAAGGCCGACAAGCTGATTCTCGCCACTGACCCTGATCGCGAGGGCGAAGCGATCTCGTGGCATATTCTGGAGTTGTTGAACGAAAAGAAGGCCTTGAAAAAGGGCGTTCCAGTCGAGCGCGTCACCTTTAACGCCGTCACCAAGCAGGCGGTGCTCGATGCCATGAAGGCCCCGCGCGAGATCGATGCGCCCCTCGTCGAAGCGTATCTGGCCCGCCGCGCCCTCGATTACCTCGTTGGGTTCACGCTTTCGCCCGTGCTGTGGCGCAAGCTGCCGGGCACGCGATCGGCTGGCAGGGTCCAGTCTGTTGCCCTACGCCTGATATGCGACCGTGAACTCGAGATTGAGAAGTTTCGGACCGATGAGTATTGGACCATCGTTGCCCAGCTGGCCTCGGCCAAGGGCGAAGCGTTCGAGGCCCGTCTCAACGCCATTGGCGACAGTCGCCTCGATCGTCTCGGTATCAAGGACGAGGCCTCTGCCTCCGCCATCAAGGCTGCGGTGAGCGGCCGAGCCTTTACGATCAAGTCGGTCGAGAAGCAGGCCCGCAAACGCAATCCCTACCCTCCATTCTCGACGTCGACCTTGCAGATGGACGCCTCGCGCCGCCTCGGGTTCACGGCCAAGCAAACCATGCAGGTTGCCCAGCGGCTCTACGAAGGCGTTGACCTCGGTGGCGAAACCGTGGGCCTGATTACCTATATGCGAACGGACGGCGTCACCATTATTCCCGAAGCTGTCACGGTCATTCGCCGCCAGATCGAGGCGGACTTCGGCAAGCGTTACGTTGCGCCCTTCGTGCGAGAGTACAAGGCCCGCGCCAAGAACGCGCAAGAAGCCCACGAGGCCATCCGCCCGACCGACGTCAGCCGGAAACCAGAGGAAGTCCGACGCTTCCTTAAGCCCGATGAGGCCCGCCTTTACGACTTGATATGGAAGCGATCGGTGGCGAGCCAGATGGCGTCGGCAGATGTCGAGCAAACCACCGCCGACGTCGAAGTACCCGGCGCCGACGGCAAGAAGTACACCTTCCGCGCTTCTGGCTCCGTGATCCAGTTCGATGGTTTCCTCAAGCTCTACGAAGAGGGTCGCGACGACCGCCAGCGCACGATCGACAAGGGCAAGGAGGACACCGCTGGCGAGGACGAGGATGGCAACCGCTTGCCGGCTCTCGCCGAGGGTGAGTTGGTCAAGGAGCGGGCAATCGAGACCAACCAGCATTTCACACAGCCGCCGCCACGTTTCACGGAGGCGACCCTCGTCAAGCGCATGGAGGAGCTGGGCATCGGCAGGCCCTCTACCTACGCTTCCACGCTCGCCGTTCTCCAGGAGCGAAGCTATGTGCGTACAGACAAGAAGCGCCTGGTTCCTGAGGATCGCGGTCGCCTGGTGACGGCTTTCCTCGAAAGCTTTTTCCGCCGCTACGTCGAGTACGATTTCACGGCCAGCCTCGAGGAGAAGCTGGACCTCATCTCCGATCACAAGCTGGCCTGGAAGGACGTGCTGCG
Organism: uncultured Alphaproteobacteria bacterium; assembly: GCA_963761475.1. GTDB lineage: Bacteria > Pseudomonadota > Alphaproteobacteria > Rhizobiales > Hyphomicrobiaceae. Next base: position 33,054 of record CAVXGT010000022.1, on the reverse strand, counting down.
CGAGTTCTGGCGCGAATTCATGGGCGCCGTGAACGAGACCAAGGAACTCAAGGTCTCCGAGGTTCTGGACGCGTTGAACGACCTCCTGGGACCCCACATTTTTCCCGATAAGGGCGACGGCGCCAATCCTCGCATTTGTCCGAAGTGCGGCCTGGGCCAGCTGTCCCTGAAGATTTCCGGGCGCAGCGGTGCGTTCGTCGGCTGCAGCAACTACGGCAACGAGGAAAACCCCTGCCGCTATACCCGGCAGTTGAGCCAGTCCGGCGATGCAGGCGACGGGAGCCTGGTCGATGGCAAGGTTCTCGGCCTGGATCCGGAATCCGGTGAGGAAGTTACCGTCCGCACCGGCCGTTTCGGCACCTATTTGCAATTGGGCGAAGCCCAGTCCAAGGACGAGAAGCCGAAGCGATCCTCGATCCCCAAAGGCGTCGACCCTGCCGATGTCGATCTTGAGTATGCGCTCAAGCTATTGTCGCTGCCCCGTGAGGTTGGCCCACACCCTGAAACCGGCGACATGATCTTGGCGGGCCTCGGCCGCTACGGACCCTATGTCCAGCACGCAAAGACATACGCCAATGTTGAGAGCATCGAGGACGTGTTTTCGATCGGTCTCAATCGCGCTGTCACCGTTCTGGCTGAAAAAGTAGCTGGCAAAGGCAGTCGCTTCGGCCGGGCGCGTCAGCGCGAAGTGCTCAAGGACCTTGGCGACCATCCCGAAGGCAACGGCAAGATCGAGGTGCTGAACGGTCGCTACGGCCCCTACATCACGTGGAATGGCATCAATGCCAACGTTCCCGGTGGCAAGGAGCCGACCGAGGTTGATCTCGAGGAAGCCATGGCGCTCTTGGCCGAGCGTGCGGCGAAGGGAGGCGGCAAAAAGAAGTCGCCCCGCGGTGCTGCCAAAGCCAAGCCCAAGACAACAGCCGCCAAGTCGACTGCAACCAAAGGAGCGGCCGGCGGGGCAGCGGCCTCGAAAGGCGGTGCGACCGCGCGCAAGAAGACACCTGTTAAGAAAGCCGGCTCGACGTCGCGAAAGGCTGCAGCAGAATAGGCAGCGGGCCGTTCCGCCCGCATAGGTCAAAATCCAGACTTTGGCGCATCGTGCAATGAAAACCGGTCGGTTGGCTTTAGCCTATGCTGCGGCCGAGTTGGATGGCAGCTCGCAGCCCTCGTAGATCTGGTGTTCGCGGCAACTAACGATGGTAGCTGCAAGAGGCGCGATCAGCTCTCTTTCGGAATCACCATCTGTGTCTGCGTCACCATCGCCAGCAGCTTGTCGTCCTTGTCGGCGAGCCGCGTCTGCCACACCATTGTCCGCCGGCCTTTATGCAACGGGGTCGTCACCCCTGTGACAATCCCGCCAATCCGAATAGGGCGGAAGAAGTTCGTCTTGCTTTCCATGGTCGTCGTGCCGGCGCCCTTCGGTAGGTTGATGATTGTTCCCACCGCTCCCAGATAGTCGGCGAAGCTCATATAGGCGCCGCCGTGCAGCACGCCTGCGCTATTGTCCAGGTCGTCGCGCGCCAGCATCCGCGCTTCAACCCGATCTGTCGTCACGCTGACCAGTTCGACGCCGAGCAGCTTCATGAAGCCGGGCATGTTGCGCCGCAATTTGTCGATGAGCTCGGTCACGGGGGGCACCTCGGTTTGTTGATCTGACGCGCAGTGTTAGGGTGCCACCGCCTGCAACTCAACAACCCAGATTGACGCCATCCAACCATTTCGCCTTCCAGTGGCGCGTGCTCAAGCCTTCGGTGGCACGCGCATGGCCCAGGCAAAGGGCACCGATATGGCCGCCGTAATGGCGAACAGGTAAAATGCGTTGATGTAGCCGATCATGGCGGCCTGCCGCTGGATCTCGCCCGCCAGGCTCAGGAGTCCGCGCGGCGTAGCCGTATTCCAAAGCCCAACCGCCTCCGGTAACGCCAGCGTCTTGTTGAAGTGCGTCACAATCTCGCTAAGACCGGCGTAGTTCTCAGCCGTCGAGCGCACGAGCAGGAGGACCGAGAGCGAGATGAAGATCGACGAGCCGAAATTACGGACGAGGTGATAGATCGACATCCCCTCGGTCATCTTCTGCACAGGCAGTGTTGCAAAGGTCAGAACCGAGAGCGGTGTAAACGCCAAGCCGAACCCGAAACCCTGCACGAAGTTTGTCCAGAACACCAGCTCCTGCGTCAGGTTGATGTCGAGCTGCGCCATCGCGAAACCGGATATCGCCTGCGCCGCAAGCCCTATGGCAACCGTGAGCCGCGGATAGTATTTGGTCATCGGAACGATGATCAGAAAGCATGCCCAATTTCCGAACCCACGCCCGGCGAGCAGCATGCCGATCGCACCATCGGGGTAGCCCCTGAGGTCATGCAGGAGGCCCGGAAACAGGACCATTGGTGTAAAACTCAGCATCCCCAGCACGAGAACCAGGCCGAGCCCAACCGAGAAGTTCCGGTCGAGCAGGATAGCGAGGTCAAAGAACGGTTTTTTGGCCGTGAGGCTGTGACTGATGAAGACCCAGAACGCAATCACGGCAATCATGGCTTCGATCAGGATCTCGTTTGACTGGAACCAGTCGAGCCGATGCCCCCTGTCGAGCATGATCTGGGCCGCGCCGATCGCAAGACTTAAGGATACGAAGCCTGTCCAGTCGAGATTGGACGGCCCCCGATCATTATGGTCCTTGAGCGCCAGCCAGGCAATCAAGGTCGCAAGTGCGCCAGGCGGCACCACCATGAAGAAGGCGCCGCGCCAGTTGCTGGCCTCACTGATGAGGCTGCCGAGGACGGGACCCGTGACGGGGCCAATGACCCCTCCAATGCCCCAGAGCATCATCACGAGCGGATGCAGATGGCGCGGGAAGGTTGCTAAAAGGATCGCCTGCCCCATCGGCATGATGGGAGCGCCGAACAGGCCTTGGCCGATGCGAAAGACAACAAGCATCTCGAGGCTGCTGGCCACGCCGCAAAGCAGGGAGAACACCGTAAGCCCGGCCACAGAAAAGACCATTACATTGCGCCAGCCGAGACGGCGCGCCAGCCAGCCGGTAAGCAGCGTAGAAATCGCAGTCGCCACCAGATTGAACGTTACCACCCATGCGATCTGCTCGGGCGTTGCCGACATCGTTCCCTTGATTTGTGGGAGAACGACATTGGCCAGCGTAATGGTCATGCCAAACAGCATGGTGCAAAGCTGGACCATCACGAGAATGAGCCACTGGCGCGGACTGGTGCCGGCAATTCCAGAGGTTTGTGTCATCCCCTCGGCCAGATCACCGGAAAATCTGGGCCTTCGAACGGCGCACCATCTTCGAACGAGAGCGCGGGGAAAGGTGGCGAGGTCCGCCCCTTGCGCTTGGCAAATCGCGCATCGTCTCCGACCCATCGAAATGATATCGCGCGGCGCCGATTGGACGTGAAGTTGGCCGGCGCGCCGTGCAGCGTTCTGAAGTCGAAGGCCACCGCATCGCCTGGCGCCATCTCGAACCCGACCACGGGCCAATCTTCGCGTCGAGCTTCGACATCCGGCACGATTTCGCTGGAGTCGCCCAGATAAAGTGCGGTGCCATCGAAGCGCTGGGGTCGAAACGCGCGACCCCATTTATGCGAGCCCGCCACGTACTCGACCGACACCGCGCGCGGCACCGGGTCGAGTGGTATCCATAAACTGACTGATTGGCGCCCGTCGACGAGATAGTACGGTTGGTCCTGATGCCATGGCGTCTTCATGGAATTGCCGGGCTCTTTGACCAGGACGTGTTCGTGGAAAATACGTGCTGTTCTCGACTGCATCAGGCGTGCCGCGCACTCGGCCATGACGCTGTCGGTAATTGCCGCCCGATAGGCCGGGTACTGCTGCCAATTGCAGTAGTCCTGGAAGAACGGAGCTGAACCGTCTTCCGGCTGGTAGGCCCGGTTGAGCGGGCTCGGGTTGGCGATATTGGCCTCGACGTCGTCAGCGAGGTCTGCAACGTGCTTCCTGAGTAGACCAGGTATGAAGACCACGCCGTCGCGCAGGAAAGCATCGACCATCGCATCGGTCACAAATTGGTCTGCACTCATGGTGGGTTCTCGATTGCCGGGACAAGGATATGGGTGCGCTCTCTATCGTGCCAAAGCATCACATGCGGCCGGCCGACATGAGCAGCTCGATGGCGGAAATCATAGCACCACATGTCCCCTTCCAGGCAATCGACCTGCAACAATCTGAACCGCACCATTGTCGGCGCAAGCCGAGCGGTTGCTACAACTAATTTGCCGGAGTTGGTCGAGCGAAAGCGTGAAGTGCCCGCTGGACGGGCGTTGCTGTTACGGACCAGGACGCCGCTTCCCGGCCAAAGCTTCCAGGCAAGCGCCGTCACCTGAGATCAGAACTGATTTCACGCGAGATTTCGCACCGGATAGCAAGGTCGCCGTACTCTTCGCAACGCCGAGCCACTCGGCCACGAGCTTGACGACGGCCGCATTCGCGGCACCGTCGGCGGGCACGGCCCGCACCCGTACTTTGAGTGCTGGACCATCTGAGGTTGCTTCTATGCCGTCAATGCTGTCGCGCTGGGCCTTGGGCGTCACCCGCACCCGCACCACAAGGCCGGATGCGTGACGCCGCCAGGGGTGGCCCTGAGCCGTCACAGGAACAGTTTGGCAATATTGGGAATAACGACCGATTGCACGAAATAGCACGCGAGCAGAAGAAAGATCGGCGATATGTCGATCCCTCTCAAATCCGGCAGCATGCGATTGATGAACCGGCGGATGGGGCGAAGCAGTGGCTCGGTCACAGCGTTGACTGCATCCCAGAGCGTTCGCACGACCGGATTGTGGAGGTTGATGACGTTGAAGCCGATCAGCCAACTCATGACCACGCCGGCTATGACGATGTAGGTGTAGAGGGTGATGAGATAGCTGATGAAGCCGAGGAGCTCGATCATTTGGATCCCGCGCTGCCGTTCAGATCTGGCGTAGGGCACAATTAGCGGCCACGATACGGCACCGCAAGCCCATGAACCCGGATTGGTGATGCATCCCGCAGCGAAGGACGTGTCAGTGAAGCCTGGGATTGCAGGCTAACGGAATGCATTCGGAAGGTTGCGGCCGTGAGTTTTCTGGCGCTGGCTGTGAATGGGTGCAGCGAATTCGGCTGCTGTCGATGGCCTGCCCAAGAAACGCGTTGACGTATTATCTTACCGGAATTCGTCGGACGCCACGCGCAATTGATCGAGCAAGCGCTGGCCGGGCCATCCGTCCTCCGCAAGCCCCCTTTGGCGCTGCCAGGTCCTCACTGCTCGCCGGGTCAAACCTCCAACCACACCGTCGATCGGCCCCACATCGAGGCCTAGGGCCGAGAGCCGGGCCTGCAACTCGCGACGCTCCATACGAGCCAGCGGCGGATCATCCGTCGGCCACGGCTGAGCCAGTTCGGGCGCACCAGCCAATCGGTCAGCGAGATGGCCGACCGCCAATGCGTAGGCCGTAGCGTTGTTGTAGCGCAGGATGGCTTTGAAATTGCTGGTGACGAGAAATGCAGGTCCATGCATGCCGGCTGGCAACAGCAATGCGCTCTCGTCCAGCCCCGGGGGCCAGATTCGCCCGAACGGGAGTTCGATGCCCATTTCACGCCAGGACTGTGCTGGCCGCATGAGGTCTGGCGGAGCGCGCCCATAGTCGAAGCCTGCTGGCAGCACCACCTCGGCCCCCCAGCTAGTTCCCGACCGCCATCCCGCCCGCTGCAGATAGGTCGCCGTCGATGCAAGTGCATCCGGCACCGAGCTCCAGATATCGCGCCGCCCGTCACCATCATGGTCGACAGCTTCAGCGAGGAAACTTGTCGGCATGAATTGTGTGTGCCCCATGGCACCAGCCCACGAACCCGTCATCGCATCGGGCGTGATGTCGCCGCGTTCGAGAATGATGAGCGCCGCCAAGAGCTCTTTGCGCCAGAATGCCGGCCGGCGCTGATCGGCGACCGCAAGGGTGGCAAGTGAACGAATGACAGGCCGCGTGCCGGGAAGTCGCCCGTAACTGGACTCGACCCCCCAGATGGCCACGACCACGTGACGATCGACACCAGTTTTTTGCTCGACCGAGTTGAGCGTCGCCTTGTGTCGTTGGAGTTCGATCCCGCCATCGCCAATGCGCTGTGGGGAAGCCAGTCGCGCCATGTAGTCCCAAGGTGCCATCCCGTGCTCTGGCTGGCTTGCCAGCAAATCCAGGATGCTGGAGTCGATTACAATCCCAGCGAGAGCCCGGTCAAAAGTGGGCGTCGACACGCCGGCCTTGAGGGCGTCGGTCTTGAGTTCGGCAAGGAACGCGGAATGGTTCTCTGCCAGCAAGCCGGAGGATGTGGATTGCGCCCCACTCCTCGTTTCAGTCGGGGAACCTGGTACGGTTCTGGCGATTGTCACTGTGTTAACCCGAGGCGCCGTACGGTCGGCCGAGTTTGCGACGCCCGTGGCCAAGAAGCCGCAGCCGACCGCCAACAACGCGACAAGGCCACGCGCCGAAGCCCATTGCATCGGCTCTGCTCGCCTGCCAGGCGATCGCCGGCTCATTATGGCTTCCCCCTCTGCATAGCCTCCAACAGGCTGTTGCTTGGCCAGCAGTCCACTTTGAGGCCAGAAGCTCGCTGATAAAGCCCAATTCTGAGACGCGTTTCAGAGCCGATCCGTCCGTCCACCTTGTCGATCCTGTGTCCCGCAGCTTTGAGGCGGCTCTGTATCTCGGCTATGCCCTTCGGGGGCAGCTGTCGGATTTGGGCCCACCCAGTCCGAAAGTCGTCGCCGCCGGCGATGCGGTCGGCCAGATGACCGACGAACAAGGCATAGAGGTCGGACGTGTTGTAGGCTCGAAACACTTTGAAGTTATTGGTGACGAGAAATTGCGGACCATAGGTACCTGATGGCGACATCAGATAGGCAACGGCCGTCGAAAGAGACTTGTCGAAGGCCTTCCCATCAGCCCGTTTCACGCCGAGACGGACCCATTCCGCTATTGGGCGCTCGTTGAGCGGGCCTTCGTTGGCGCAGTCAACCTTGGGGCCAGTCAGCACCTCGATGCCCCAGGGCAGGCCCTTGACCCATCCCTTCTGCTTGAGCTGATTTGCAGACGAGCCCAAGGCGTCGCCGGTCGAGCGATAGAGGTCGATGCGGCCATCACCGTCGAGATCGATCGCCGACGAAAAGAATTCCGATGGCATGAACTGCGTGAGCCCCATCGCTCCGGCCCACGATGCACGCATTTCTGAACGCTTGAGGCGCCCCTGATCGATCAGTCGCAGGGCGGCAATAAGCTCGGCTCGGAAGAGATCCTTGCGCCGTCCCGTGAAGGCCTGCGTTGCCAATACGCGGATCGCATCATGCTTCGCCTGATAGGAGCCGAAGGCCGTCTCGCGGCCCCATATGGCGAGCACTGCCGCACCATCGACGCCGACCCGTCCTTCAACAGCGGCAAGTACGTCCTTGTACTTCCGCTTCAGGCTCTGGCCCTCTGTGGCCAATTTGGCAATACGCTTCGCCGACACATAGTCGCCAGGGGCAACAGTGAATTCGGCTTGCCCCTTGGATCCAGGATCCGCCCGACCCGGGACAATCAGGTCCGGCAGACTCAAGTCAGGCTCCAAGCCCCTCGTTTCTCGATCGAAAGTGGTTGCTGAAACGCCTGAGCCAAGCGCGTCTCGCCGCAGGTCGGCCAGAAACAAAGAGAACGCGAGGTCGCCTGCGGCCGCTGAAGGCCGCGAAGGCAAACCGATAGCTGCGATGCCACAGGCGATCGCAAGCACCAGCCCTGATCTGAGCCACGCCAAGCATCGCGCCGCCTGTTGCCGCGTACATCCGGAAAATCGCAAATCTCGCGCCAATGCCATCGTGTGGTAGGGCTCCCTGGCTCTTATTGCGGCAAATCTGCGAACACCCGCAGCAGTGTAGGTCAGGAATTTGAAGGCGTTTCAAGGCCATTTTGCGGCTCGAAACCACCCGGTGTTTGCCTGGCTTGCTGTCAATGCCGTGCGAGGCCATTGATGCAACGTCCTGTCTGTCATGCTAGCTATGGCACATGACCAATCTGTTTGAAGCAGCGGGCCTGGAGGATGCTGTTCGCCGACCGCTGGCGGATCGGTTGAGGCCGCTGCGCCTGGGCGAGGTAGTCGGTCAGGCTCACCTTGTCGGTCCCGAGGGTACGCTGACGCGATTGCTGAAGTCCGGCCGCTTGCCGAGCCTCATTCTCTGGGGGCCACCGGGAACCGGGAAGACCACCATTGCCAGGTTGTTGGCGAGTGAAGTGGGGCTGGAGCTCGAGCAGATCTCGGCCATCTTCTCGGGCGTGCAAGACCTCAAGAAGTGCTTCGATCGCGCCCGCGCACGCCGCAGCACCGGACGTGGTACGTTGTTGTTTGTGGACGAGATCCATCGCTTCAACCGAGCGCAGCAGGATAGCTTCCTTCCTGTGATGGAAGATGCCACCATTACGCTGGTCGGCGCGACCACCGAAAATCCATCGTTCGAGCTGAACGCAGCTGTCCTCTCACGCGCAACCGTTCTCGTCCTGCGCCGCCATGACGAAGTGGCGTTGATTGAGCTTTTGCGGCGTGCAGAGGCTGCAGAGGGGCGTGCGCTGCCACTTCAGGCTGCTGCGCGCGAAGCCCTTATTGCAATGGCCGATGGTGACGGACGGACCGCGCTCAATCTGGCTGAAGAGGTTTATTCAGCCGTCCCGCAAGGACGCGATGCTCTCGACCGCGAGGCCCTGGCTACATTGGTGCAGCGTCGTGCCCCCCTGTACGACAAGAGCCGGGATGGACATTACAACTTGATCTCCGCATTGCATAAGGCAGTGCGCGGGTCTGATCCCGATGCTGCGCTCTATTGGCTGGCGCGCATGCTGGACGGTGGCGAGGACCGTCTGTTCCTGGCGCGTCGCATCGTGCGGATGGCGATCGAGGATATCGGCATGGCAGACCCCAATGCCGTTGTGCAGGCGTTGGCCGCCAAGGATGTCTATGATTTTCTTGGCAGTCCGGAGGGCGAATTGGCCCTGGCTCAGGCCGTCATCTACGTCGCCACGGCGCCCAAGTCCAACGCGGCGTACATGGCTTATAATGCGGCAATGCGCGCTGCCAAGCAGCACGGTAGCCTGTCCCCGCCCAAGCACATTCTCAATGCGCCGACCAAGCTGATGCGTGAAGAGGGCTATGGTGCCGGCTATGCCTATGATCACGGTACCGAGGAAGGCTTTTCAGGGCAGAACTATTTCCCCGACGAGCTGACGGAGCGCCCGACCTTCTACACGCCCCCCGAGCGCGGTTTCGAACGCGAGATCAGGAAGCGGCTGGCTTATTGGGACGGCCTGAGGAAAAAACAGAAATAAGATCCGCGTGACCGGTTGGGTCCGGCAGGCTACGTCGACAACACTGTGGCAGAGTAGGCCTTTTTCTCACCACCTCTGCCAATCGCCGGTCCGGCGACGCTGTGAGGAGCCGCCCGATCGCCAAGAGCCGTCGTCCTCCGCCAGGCGCTCAGCCTTCTGCTTGGCAAGCCACTTGGCGATGTTGGCGGCGGCAGCTTCCTCCCCTTTGGTCTGGACAACGATGTCCGTTCCTGGGCCGGTCTCGATGCTCGGGCCGAGATCAGAAACGATGACGGTTGAGCCGGGCTGAAGTGAAGGAATGACCTTGGCGAGCACCTCGGAGGTCAACTCGATCCGGTCAAGTGCGACGCGGGCCGCGACCAGAGGATCCGAGCTGCCGCTGCCCGCATTCCGCGATCCACGCTTCCGACCCTTCCGCTCATCCTCGTCGTCCTCCAACGCGGGAGGTGCGCCTCCGCCCGGCATTTCGAGCGTCAGCCCGCGCCAAGACAGCTTGCCATCCTCTCCTTCGCTTTCGAGTGCGGTAAAGACATGCGTCCCGATGGGTGAACTGTCGTTTTTTATGATGGCAGGTACTTCCAGAACAGGATGAAAGGCGCGACGAACATAGATCTTGGCCGTCTCCCGGGATACGAGGATCGTGACCGGTTGGGATTGACGCCACAATTTGGCCCGGCGATTGACCATGCGCGTGCGCTCAGCTTCGAGCGCCTCCGCAGCATCCTTGGCTGAGAGTGCAGCCGCCATTTTCTCGGCCGCGCGTTCTCTGGCCTGGGCGGCCTCACCCTTGACCCAAGCCAGTGCCATCAAAGCTTCTATGTGTTTGTTCCAGAGAGTATTTTCCTTTTGGTTGTCCTGGGCGCGCTCGAAGGCTTCACGTGTGTCCCGGACCCATTCGGTCGTATCCTTGACCCTTTTGTCAGCCTTGTCTGCTGTCGCCTCGGCACGGTTGGCGGCAATCATGAGCGGACGAACGCTACGATTGAGTTCCCTCAGCTTTCCGAACGTCTGGCCAAGCCTGATTTTCAGCTCTTCCCGCTCTCGCCGCAGGTCTACAAGCCTCGGTAGTGTGGAATGGGCGGCCGTTGGCACGAGGGTACCGCCCGTTGTGCCCACCATCGCGTCTGCTGAGCCCGCCGCGTCGTCATCTCTGCCACCGTCGGCGGGTGGCATTGGCGTCATCGGCAGGGGCATTCCGGGCTGCGGCAATACTGGATGTGAAATGGCAAGAGGCTGCGTGTCGTGTGAAACGATCACGACTCGGGTGGCGATACTGGTTGTCCGGAATAACCGTTCAGCGAACTCGTTCGGCAGCCTGATGCACCCGTGCGATGCGCGGTAGTTCGGCACATGGCCTTCGTGCAGCGCCACGCCCGACCACGTGATGCGCTGCATGAAGGGCATTTCGGCATCGTCGTAGAGGTTGGAATTGTGCTCCACCTTGCGTTCGATAATTGAAAAAACGCCTTCGGGTGTTTCGTGACCCTTACGCCCGGTCGAAACCCGGGACGCGGCCACGTGTCCATTGCGGTCCCAAACATTGATCTTCTGGTTGCGCAGTGAGACGACCGCAATCAGGGGTCCCTGAGCCTCAAACGGTTCGAGGCCCTCGCCGAATTCCTCGTCCTGGCTTCTGGAGGATTGTGCGGCTGCCTGTCCGGATAAGGCTGCAGCAAGGGATCCGGAGGCAAGCGCCAACATCAAGTAAACCGCGCCAGCTCGCAACGCCGATCCGCGGCAGGACGGAGTTTGGAAAGTCAGCATGTCGTCCCCATCGACACAGGCGGAACGCACAGTAGACCTACGCCCGCTCTCACAGTCACGCTTGATTACACGGGTCTGAATATCCTTCAAGTCCCTAACGGCCGGTTACGGTCTTTGCGGCGATGTTTCAAGATGGCGCGGGGCGCGTTTCCTGACCCTGAACGCGTCCGTCAAACGACGATGGGTCGTCCAACGTGATTGGACGACCCACTCGTGCACGGCTAGAGAATCTGCCCAAGGTACCGTTAGTTGCCTACAGCCTCGGTCACGCACTTCTTGGAGAAGCTGGCCTTGGCGGCGCCAGCCAGCTTCTGCTTGCTTGCAGTCGAAGCACAGGAGGCGGTGGCGTCCTTTTCGCACTTCTTCATGAAGGCGGTCAGGGCTGCGCCGGCAAGCTTTTTGCCAGCAGCCTGGGCTTTGCAGGTCACGGGGGCAGCCGGCGCGGCGGACTTGGCGTTGGGCTGGGTGGCCTGGGCGAAGGCGGTGGAGGTGGAAAGCAGCATCAGCGCAGCAACGGTGATGTACTTCATGCGAGTAAGCCTTTCGAGGCATCGAGCATCACGCACTATGCGTGACGGGCCGAATTGACTAGGGCCCGGCCGATGAATGAAGGCTGAGTGCGGCGTTCATTCGCCACTCATCTGGATGGAGGCAGGCGCCCGGGCCAAGCATGGGCGTTGGCTAGGAAGCTGGCCCTACCGACAGGCTTCGGCACCTGTCAGGCGTCCCTGAGCTGTTGTCGCAACTGGAACTTCTGGATCTTTCCGGTGGAAGTTTTGGGGATCTCGGCAAAGACGATTTCGCGGGGACATTTATAGCGGGCCAGCCGCTCCCGGCACCATGCCAGGATATCCTCTTCAGTTGCGCTGGCGCCGGGCCTGAGTTCGATGAATGCGCAGGGTGTCTCGCCCCACTTTTCGTCGGGTTTGGCAACGACGGCGCAATGGGCCACCGCCGGGTGCTTGTAGAGCACGTCCTCCACCTCGATCGACGAGATGTTTTCTCCGCCGGAGATGATGATGTCCTTCGAGCGGTCCTTCAATTGGATATAGCCGTCGGGATGCATTACGCCGAGATCGCCGGTATGAAACCATCCGCCTGCAAAGGCCTCATCAGTGGCGACCTTGTTTTTGAGGTACCCCTTCATCACGATGTTGCCACGCATCATGACCTCGCCCATGGTCTCACCGTCGGCTGCGACAGGTTCCATGGTCTGGGGATCCATCACCGCGAGACCTTCCAGCGCCGTGTATGCGACCCCCTGGCGGGCTTTGAGCCCTGCGCGCGCCTCCGCATCCAGCCGCTCCCATTCTTCTTTCCACACATTGACCACCGACGGTCCATACACCTCCGTCAGGCCGTAGACGTGGGTCACGTTGAAACCGGCATCGGCCATGCGCGCCAGCACTGCCTCCGGGGGCGCCGCCCCTGCCGTAATGAAATCGACCCTGTGGGGGAGCGGCCGCTTTTCCTCATCCGGAGCATTCAGCATGGTGGACATGACGATCGGCGCGCCGCACATATGCGAGACCCCGTGATTGCCGATGGCGTCATAGATGGCCTTGGCGCGAACCCATCGCAAGCACACGTGCGTGCCGCCAACCGCCGAAAGCGTCCATGGAAACGCCCACCCGTTGCAGTGGAACATGGGTAACGTCCATAGGTAGATCGGGTGGCGTCCCATGCCCGCGGCAATGATATTAGCGTAGCACATCAGCGCCGCTCCCCGGTGATGGACGACGACGCCCTTGGGGTTGCCGGTAGTGCCCGACGTGTAGTTGAGACCGATCGCTTCCCATTCGTTCTCAGGCATGCGCCAGGCGAAAGCCTCGTCTCCCGATAGAACGAAGGCCTCATAGTCGTCGGCGCCAAGACGTGCGCCCGATTGCGGAAACTCCCTGTCGTCGTAGTCGATGATCAGCGGAGTTGATTGCGCGATCGAAAGAGCCTCTTTCATCACCGGCGCGAATTCGCGATCAGTGATCAGGACCTTGGACTGGGCGTGGTCGAGCTGGAATGCAATGATGGCAGCATCGAGCCGGGTGTTCATAGAGTGCAGCACGGCTCCCGTCATCGCCACGCCGTAGTGCGCTTCCAGCATGGCCGGCACATTGGGCAGCATCACGGACACGGTATCGCCTGGACCGACGCCCCTCTTGGACAAAGCGGATGCGAGTTTGCAGCAACGCTCGTAGAAGTCGCTATATGACTGAGCGCTACTTCCGTGAATGACGGCCGTGTGCGTCGGCCAGATCCGGGCGGCGCGCGCCAGCAGAGAAAGTGGCGTTAGCGGTTGGTAGTTGGCGGGATTGGGCGCCAAGTCTTGCTCGAAGCGATGGGTCATGACGTTGGTGGGTCCTTGGCGTTGGTGGGTCCTTGGCGTTGGATGGAGTTCGATCGCCGGGTTGAGCGCGAGCCACACCGAAAGCTACCCAATGCATCCCGCACCAGCAATGTGAACGGCCTCCAACAGGCCGTCGGTGCGCGAGGTCGCCAGCAGACACGGTAAACGCCGCGTTGCTGCGGGACCCTGGCGGTATGTTTTCCATTCGGATTGACGTCATCAACTGGATGACGACGGGCTCCAGACGCTGATTGAGGACCTTGTCGCTCCGAGCATGATCTGCCCGCCGAGCGCCGTCTTGCTGTCCGTGCCTCTAGAGCAGCCCCTTGACAGCGAGCCGCAACCGTCTGATCGATGTCAGCATCGGTGCGCTAAGTCTCGTCCGACGATATCCAGGCTACGCAGCGCCGCGCAGATGGAGGAGAATTGGTCCCGGTGGGCCATCCGGACTTCAAATCCGGAGAGGGTCGCAAGACGGCTCTTGGTGGGTTCGAACTCCTGCCTCCTCCGCCAACTATAAACAATTTATGTATATATTTCAAATAGTTACTTCTGAGTTAGATCATTTGGCCCCAACATTGGCCCCAACAAAGAGTTCAATTAAGAAAGCTGACTGGTCGACAATCGCGCCTTCAGGATCGTCTTGTGGGTGGCTTGCCCTTCGAGATCAGTGCGTTCTGACGCGCCCGCGCGTCGGCTCCGAGTTCCACGATGTATTTCTCGCAGGTCCTGTCAGTTGTGAGCCCGACAGGACAAAAGAATAAGTGTTCGCAATGGCTGCACATTAGTCAAATTGGTCGGCGCACAGGCGGTGCCTCAATTTGAAATTAACGCCGCGGGGGACGAATGCAGCGCCAGGGAGATTTCGTAAGTCGTCGCGATCGTCAATGGGGGTTTGACGACGGCCAGCAGTCCGCGTTCGCAGCGCGCTGCGTCGTTTTGCTGTAGACGCCCGGCGCGCTGAAACCTCCATGGGCCAAGGCTGAGTCCTACCGCTCTCCTCAATGGTGTGACCGCGAACTTCGGGGTAGCTGTCGGCCTTGCAATCGCTAATCTGCAAAGCCGCGCCGAGCAGCAAAATCATATTTAGCCTCATGCTCAATCCGCATCTCCAGGTGTTTCGGTTCCTCAGTGCGTCCGACCACCACCGTTAGTCGTATCCGCGGTCTGCAGCTCCCGACAAAGCTACCTCTCTATCTCCCTTACGTGCTGCGTCAGCAATGCAACCCTGTGGCCAGGTCAGCGTTGGCGAGAACCTGTGCGATCCGCGACATGCGATCGCAGACGACCCGCATCAACGTCTCTAGCCATAAGGCAGTGACCGCGACGGCGATGATGAGGAGGACTGTGCGTGATGTTCGTATCATCCGCCACTTCCGCTGCATCCGGGTGATTGTAAAACGGTCAGAGACACAAGCCCGAGGAGATCGTCACGAAGCTTCGGCAGGTGGACGTTTTAGTAGCGCAAGGGAAGTCTGTCGCTGACGCGATCCGATCTATTGGCGTGACCGAGGTGACGTACTACCGTTGGAAGCAGGAGTACGGCGGGCTGAAGACGGACCAGGTCAAGCGCCTCAAGGAGCTTGAGCAGGAGAACGCGCGGTTGAGACGAGCCGTGTCCGACCTGACGCTCGACAAGCTCATTCTGCAAGAGGCTGCCAAGGGAAACTGATAAGCCCCGCGCGTCGGCGTGCCACCATCGAGCACGTCCGACGCACACTTGCCGTCTCCGAGCGCCGGGCTTGCAAGGCGCTCGGCCAGCACCGTTCGACACAGCGCAAGACACCGAGGGGACGCGACGACGAGGCTGCACTGACGGCCGACATCGTGGCGCTCGCCCGGCAATACGGCCGCTACGGCTATCGCAAGATCGCGGAGCTGCTGAGAGCCTGGCCTGGCTGGGTGGTCAACGACAAGCGTGTCGAACGGATCTGGCGGCAAGAGGGGCTGAAGGTGCCAGCGAAACGACCCAAGCGTGGCCGGTTATGGCTGGCCGATGGCTCGTGCGTGCGGTTGCGGGCCGAACACCGTGACCACGTGTGGTCCTACGACTTCGTGGAAGATCGCACGCACGATGGTCGAAAATACCGCATGCTCAACGTGGTCGACGAGTTCACCCACGAATGCCTGGCGATCCGGGTATCGAGGCGGTTGAAGTCCATCGATGTGATCGACGTGCTGTCCGACCTCTTCATCCTGCGCGGTGTGCCGGGACACATCCGGTCGGACAACGTCCTACGTTGGGAACATTGGCCTTCAGAGGGGCAACAGATCTCTCTTCACTGACCGGGGCCAGCGAACTTACGTCAACGTCATCCAAGCGGCTTCCGCCGTCAAGAAAGTAGCTCTCAGCCATAGCGAACACAGGGTCCTTGACGCGGTACATTGGCCCTCACCGTCCTCAACACGAGATGCAATTCCAAGCGGAAGACCCGAGCATTATCTACAGAGTTGCCGAAGCGCCCTCACGGCCCGTACGGATAGAGGTTCTCCCGCTTGGTATCGGCCCTTCGATGAAGGGGCGATAATCGGTACCGGTCTTGATGACGGCATGAGCTGTGCGCGCCATCTTGGCGGTAACGGCTGTCAGCGCTTTGCGCCTGAGATCGGGATTATCGTGATCCTTGGCGATGTAGCGCTCGAAATTGGCTCTGAAGCTGTTGTCGCGTTGGCGGATCGCCACCTGCGCTGCCATCCAGAATGTACGCCGCAGCCGCGCATTGCCGAACTTCGACAACTTCGTCTGCCCCCGAAACTGGCCGGACTGATGCGTGGCCAAGTCGAGGCCGCAGAACTTCAGGAACTGCCGGTGATGACGGAACCGTCGCAGATCGCCAGCTTCTGCCAGGATCGTCATTGCGTGGATAGGTCCGATCCCGGGAAGCTGGCGCAGGCGTTGATAGTCGGCGTTGTTGCCAAGGGCAGCGTGTGCCTGCCTCTCGATCTCATCTCGTTGCCGGATCAGACTGCGTCCTTCGGCAATGACCAACTGGAACATGGCTACGGCAGAGCTATCCATCGCGACAGGCAGGCCAATCGACGACTGGGCGGTCTCGTAGATATCGCCCAGCAATCGGGCTTTCGAGACCTTCTTGCCGACCACGTCCCAGGCCGCTTCGATAAACCCGTCCTTGGCATGCGCCGTGATGCTGGCAGGCGTCGGGAACTGTTCGAGGAAAGCCAGGAACCAATCGCTGCGGGAGTTGCCGGCGAAGCGTGCAACCTCGGGGAAGTAAAGCGGCAGGTAGTGTGTCAGCAGCCGATGCCAGAGTTCGGTCTTGGCCTTCGATATCGATCTCGTGCGTCTTCGACAGCTCCTGGATGTCGTTGATGCCAGCTTGGATCGGGTCGAGGTAAGTCTGCGTGGCACCGATCCTGAGCATGTGCAGGATGACCTGGGCATCCTTGGGATCGTTCTTGTCCCAGCCGTTGTGCAGTGCCTCTCGCGTACGGGCCAGCGCGACGGAGGACACCAGTCTGAGTGCGATGCCTTCCTCCAGCAATCGAAAGGCCAAGGGGCGATGATAGTTCCCAGTCGCCTCGAAGCCGGCAACGACAGGCTTGTCCAAGCCGCGCAGCAGTTCGACGAAGCGGTCGTGTTCCGGCTTGGTGTTGGGTACGACAAGGTGCCGTCGCCTGGTCTTGCCTGGAATCTCGATCAGGACGTCGTTACGAAGCTTCGAGACGTCGATGGCTACCAGAACGGCTTCCGGCGACGTAGGCTCTCTCAAGGTCATGGTCGGGCTTCTCCAAAGTGTGGATTCGACACCTTCACTTTAGAGATCTGCGGCCCGGCCCTGACCGCCCGCCTGCGTAATGAGGCGCCGCAGGCGGTCAGGGCCTCCGTCATCCAAGTTCCCGATGTGCTACGGCCCGGAGTTCGTCGCCAAGGCGGTCCAGGAGTGGATTGCGGCGGTCGGCGCCAGGACGGCCTACATCGCGCCGGGAAGCCCATGGGAGAACGGGTACATCGAGTCGTTCAATGCGCGGATGAGGGACGAACTCTTGAATGGTGAGATCTTCTACTCGCTGAATGAAGCGCGGATCATCATCGAGAGCTGGCGGCAGCATTACAATCAGGTCCGCCCGCACGCCGCGTTGGGATACCGGCCACCAGCTCCGGAGGTGTTCGTGCCCGGCCTCACCGCGTGGCCGCCTGCGCTACACGCAGGAGCTCCAGCGGCCACGCTCGCCCTGGCAAGGAGGCCACCCATGAACTAACATTCGATCTGGACCACTCGATGGGGGCTGGTCACGCGAGACGCACTGGGAGCTGCTCAATTTGAGCCGGGCGGACACCGCCTCACGCATAAAGCACCTCTATGAGCTTCGCGCGCTCTGCCGCGCCAGCTTCCGCAGCAGCCCCGATACGGTCTCGAAAGGACTTGGCAGACATGCGCCCATCGCACACCCCGGCTGGAAGGGATGGTTTCTCTGGCGCTCCGTTGGCGGTTAATCCCTTGGCATGACCGAAAGCGATTTAAGACCTACCAGCGTCCGGGTGGGCTCACCTCATAATTCTGCTACGTTATCCGCCCCCCCTAGACCAACTGTTGGATCCGCCGGGCTACAAGGGTCAGGGCAACCGGATTCCTAGTGTCAAGGATAAGCTGCCGAGAGGAGAAGTTACATGGCGTTCGAACGGCTCAAGGCAGAGATCGGCATCCTGCTCACCGAAATGCAGAACGAGCCCGCCGACAAGCATGAGCTCGCACAGCAGGTTCACGCCAAGCTGCAAGAGCTTAGGGCATTCGGCATGCCGCTACCGAAGGACCTTATCGACCTCGAGGAGGCGCTCGAGTCGGAGTTCCGGGAGGTCCGGATCGTGAGGCGCCCCGACAAAAAGCCGGAGACTGAATAACTGCGCAATGCCCTCACTCAGCCAAGCGGCATCTAGCGCGCGGGATGCTCGTATCGTGTCGGCTTGTCTAGTTGGGCCAAGTTGCGCTTCAGGGCTCCGGGTCCGGTGCTGTTGGGCCAACGCGCTCATTGAGCCACAGACTGCGGCGCGTTGCTTGAGGCGAGGCGTTATCTCGGCGGCGCGTCTTTCTCTTGCCCCCGCCCCGTCACGGCTGGGTTCTCGATCTGCAGGTACCCTGCCCGCTCCCCACTCTCGACACAGACAAGGCGCTTCTCAATCGCGGGGTGTGAGGTCGTCATGGGCACGTGGTAGCGCTCGGCGAGTTCCTGGGGCGTCATCGCCATGCCCTCATGCCAACAGCGGCGGCACCTCGGCTTTAAGCGGAAACCCTGGGCGGCATGATCGGCAAGCGTCGCCGGTGGGCCTTCATAGGTGCTGCGAGGCTTCGCGTCAGACACTCGGGTTGCCCTCGGCCGCTTCCTCCAGCTCCGTCGCAACGGCGTCGCCGAGTTCGGCCCGGACGCCGATCGATAGCCGCCCCGCATGACGGGCCGCGTTCGCGGCAAGCAGCAGCATGTGGCGGGTTGGGTCGCGGGCCAAATTCTCCAGCTCGCTACGCAGCTCCAATCCGCCATCACCGAGACGCGATGCGGCGTGGTGCCATCGCGTCATCTGCGCGTTGGTGATCATCATGCGATCCAGGTGGTTGGGCATACCATCCTCCTAGGCGGTCGCTACCACGTAGTCCGGCCAGCTTACCGCAATGGCATGACAAGTCTCTAGGCATGACCCCGACGAACCCTGGCCCAGTTGGGCGGGAACGGGCTCGGGTGGGGCGCACCTGATGCCCGTGCGAGGCTTGTTCCCCAGACCAAGCGACCTCGGCTAAGCACAGAACCAGGTGTCCGCTGTTCGGACTGGTCCGACCGTCGTTGGCACTGGTGGCTCACGGTGAGTTCTGACCCGCTACGAACTTAGTGCCGAGGCTCAACACCTATGTTGCAAAATTGCTGGACACGGCGAAAATCAAAATGTGCACCGCAATTGCCTGGCTTTTGAGAGGTCTCGGCGGGTATGGCAGCTTGTCACCCGCGACCGCTTCCGTTCTCATTTTCGAGACTGGCCAACGCGGCCGAAATGCAAAGCAGGTTCAATAACGTAGGTTTTCCGTCTTGGGACGTTGAGTTCGTCTGGGCGCGGTTTGCCAGGCCGAGGTCCAGTTCCAATGTCGCCGGAGGATGGATAATGTTGGCAATTCGGCTGTGTCTTTTGACTGCTTTGACCCTTGCTGGACCTCCTGCTTTTGCGCAGGCGCCGGACCTTGCCTGGGCCGCTTGCAAGGCAGCCCCAAACCGCGCCTGTGTGCTTGGGGAGGCGATGCGCAGCGTGCGGTCTCTTGGTCAGCTTACTTCACGTGCCGAGGGGCTCGACACGATCGTGCGAGTACTCACAGAGGGTCGGCGCTTCGAGGACGCGATTGCTCTGTCGGCTTCGCTGCGCCAGGAAGGCGATAGTCTGGTCGTGCGGATGCGACTTGCCGCTGCCCTCGCTGAGGCAGAGCGCTTCCCCGAGGCGGAACAGGCGGTGCGGGCGATCCAAAATCCCGGCTGGCGTGCGGTGGCAGAGGCGACGCTTGCCGAAGCGCTCGCCGCGAAGGGAGACGTCGCGTCAGCGAAGGCGAAAATCGGACTGGCGTTCCAGCTCGCGCACGGCGCAGGCCGGGCGGGCGATTTCGCCATTCGGCGCATTGCGACTGCCATGATCCGCTCGGGCGAGACCGACGAAGCAGTTGCGATGGTGCGCGCCATCACATCGCCGCACTGGCGGCTGCACGGTCTTATCGATGCTGCGAGAGAGTTGTCGGTGAAGCGGCCTAACCTGGCGCTCGTACTGCTTCGGGACGCGTTATTGATCACTTCGGTCCAGGGTAGTCCAGTCTGGACCATATATGACCTGCGCGACGTTGCCTTGGCGCAAGCGGCGGCAGGCGGCGCGGTGGAGGCGCGCGTGACGCTGGAGCGCGCGGCCGAAGTGGCTCGCAGCTTCAAGGATCAAGGATCGCGAGACACGTTCCTCGAAGTGGTCGGCGTCGGCCTCGCCGAGGCAGGCTTGGTGGCCGAGGCTGTTACACTCGTGCACAACATGAGCGGCGACTGGCCGCGCGTTAGAGTCGCGACGGCGATTGGCGCCGTCGAGGTGAAGTCGGGTCGACGGGCTGAGGCTGAAGCGGCATACGATCTCGCCACGCAGGCCGCCGACGAGGGTCGGCCGGCGGCGAAGCCCTTCCTTTACGCCCATATCGCCGAGAGTGAAGCTGGCGCGGGCCTCGTCGACCGGGTCGCATTCTCGCTGGATCGAATGGACAAGGCGGCTGGCAACGTCGATGGGCCTTACCTCTCTGGGGCGATAGCGACGGCGGCGATGACGCGTGTCCGGCTCGTTGGCGGCGATGCCACCGCGGCAGCGGAGGCCATCACCGATAGTATCGCTCGCGATGCAGTTCTGAGATCACTCGTCGGGCAGGAGATCAATGCGGGTCGCCTCGGCGCCGCCAAGGCCGCCGCGCTTGCCATAACCTCGACTTTGGATCGTGGCTATCCGCTAAGCCTCGTTGCCGCCGCCCAGGCGAAGTCAGGCAAGGTCGGTGATGCGCTCGCGACGCTCGACGCCATGTCCCCTATCCACTACCGCCGCGTCGACGCCCTCGCCGCCATCGCTGCAGTCCTCACGCAATAACCAAAGGCGCCAGTCTTGAAGAAGGTACTCGCCCAGTTGTCGCCCCCAACGGCGAGCAAAAGCACGGCACTGTGGAAGTAAGCCCGATTTCCGCAGCGGGCACCGGGAGACTTGACCATCATTCAATCAGCTTCCGGAGTACCCTCGATACCGACCGTCGCTGACCCGACCGCAGAATGCCGACGCAATGGGCCAGATAGCTGCCGACTTGCTGCACTGCCGCGCTAAGTCGGTCAGGGCCATCGAACGAACCCGCTCTCGCGGGAGAGTGTTGAGGCGATAGGCCGTGCCTGATGGGTGCGCGGCGGCACGGTAACGGGATGGGAAGCGTCCCGTCTTGAGGATCAAGGGGTTAGCAACCTCAACCTCAGGAGCGAGAGCTTCCCATGACGTCCAAGCCCATCAGCCCTCAGCGCCGCCGCATGATCGAAGACATGACGATCCGCGGTTTCGGCGAGAAGACGCAAAGCGACTACATCCGTCACGTTAAGAACTTCACAATCTTCCTCGGCCGCGCGCCCGATACGGCGACCGGCGAGGACTTGCGCGCCTATCAGGTGCACCAGCGCGAGGCCGGCGTGCAGCCGCCGACGATGAACGGCACGACGGCGGCGCTGCGCTTCTTCTTCACGACGACCTGTGATCGGCCGGACATGGCGCGCTTCCTGCGGATCGTGAAGCAGCCGCAGAAGCTGCCGGTTGTACTGACGCCGGAAGAAGTGTTGCTGCTGCTCGAAGGCGCGCGCGGCGCGAGGGACAAGACCGCGCTCGCGGTGGCCTATGGGGCCGGACTACGCGTGTCGGAAGTCGTCAACCTGCGCGTCGCCGACATCGACCGCGCGCGCATGGTTCTGCGCATCGAGCAAGGCAAGGGGCAGAAGGATCGCAACGGCATGCTGTCGCCGCGGCTCCTGAAGTTGCTTGAGGAATGGTGGCTGATCGGGCAGCCGACCACGTGGCTGTTCCCCGGCCGCGATCCGCTGCTGCCGATCACGTCGAAGCAGATCTATCGCGCCGTCGTCGAGACGGCTGCAGCCGTCGGCATCGAGAAGCGTGTCTCGCCGCACACATTGCGGCACTCTTTCGCCACGCACATGCTGGAGGCCGGCGTCGATATCCGCGTGATCCAAGTGGCTCTCGGACATTCCAAGTTGGATACGACGGCGCGCTACGCGCACGTGGCGAGCAAGGTTCTGCGCGAAGTCGAGAGCCCACTCGACCGGTTGTCGCCGTTGAAGCCATTGCCCCAGTTGAAGCCGAAGAAGGGCGCGCCGTAGCCGGCGGCGCCCGTGTCTCGAACAGCTCTGGAGATCGCGGACATCTTCCGCGATCACGGCTCCGCTTGGCGTGAGGCCAATCGCGGCCATGTCAGTCACGAGCAGTTCAAGGTGATGAACGCCATCGAGAACTGCCGCACGGCGGCCCTCGGTGGACACGTTGCGCGCTGCGAGGACAGTGCGTGCGGTCACACCGTCATTGCCTATAACTCTTGCCGCAACAGGCATTGCGGCAAGTGCCAGGGCTCAGCCGCGCGCGAATGGCTCGAAGCACGGGAGGCCGAGCTGCTTCCCGTGCCGTACTTCCATGTCGTGTTCTCGTTGCCGGCTGAGATCGCCGATATCGCCTACCAGAACAAAGCCGTGGTCTACGACCTGCTGATGAAGGTCGCGGCAGACGTGATGTTGACGATCGCGGCTGACCCCGAACATCTCGGCGCCAGGATTGCGATCACCTCAGTGCTGCACACCTGGGGCAGCGCCCTGATGCACCACCCGCACGTGCATATGATCGTGCCCGGTGGTGGTGTATCGCCCGATGGATCGAAGTGGATCAGGGCGAGCGCCAGGTTCCTGCTGCCCGTGAAGGTGCTCTCGGCGCTGTTCCGCCGGCGCATGATCGAGGCGCTTATCGTCGCGCACAAGGCCGGCCGCCTCGACTTCTTCAATGATCTGGCATTGCTCGCCGACGCAACCGTATTCGCAACCCATCTGGAACCGCTCAAAGCCAAGCGCTGGCACGTCTACGCCAAGCGACCGTTCGGGGGCCCGCAGGCCGTGCTCGCCTATCTCGCCCGCTACACGCACCGCGTCGCGATCTCGAACCGGCGCCTGATCAAGGCCGACGCCAGCAGCGTCACGTTCAAGGTCAAGGACTACCGGATCGACGGCCCCGGCCGCTACAAGACGATGACGGTCCACCCGCACGAGTTCATCCGTCGGTTCCTGATCCACGTCCTGCCGAAAGGCCTGCACCGCATCCGCCATTACGGACTGTTGGCGAACGGCCAGCGCGAGGCCAACCTCGCCAAAGCCCGCACACTGCTGCGCGTAAAGACCATCGATCCGACCGACGATGATCTCCGTCGCGCCGACCCCGCCGATGCGCCGGCCGTGTCGCCACGCCCGTGCCCCTGCTGCGGCGCCCGCATGATCATCATCGAGACCTTCGAAGGCGTCTGCCGGCCAAGACCTCACGGCCAGCCATCGCGCGCCGGACCCAGGGCCGACACGTCATGAGCGCCGCCGCCCACGTCGATCACCGCAACTTCGATCAACTCTGCCGCTGGTCACGTACCGGGCGCGATGGCGCTTGTCCGAAACCCCATCGCGTGAGGTGCCGAGGCGCTCGGCAGTCGCTGTCGGACGTCATTCTCGCCGTCGCAATCGCTCTCGGGCGCCGCATCGTGTCGCCCAGTCTGGCCGATCCGTCCCAACCTCAGCGCCCACCCGCGCTCGCTGCGCCGATCGTGACCGTCAAATCCCCATAGCGCGCGGCACTGTCGTGTGCCCACCCTCTCGCGGGTTCCTTCCCTGGAGGCTTCCGGACACCGGCCCCGGTGTGCGTGGATAGGCTTGCGACGGGCCGGTATCCGGAACCCTTCACAATAGCTGAACATCATACAACCCATTGTCGGGACGCGCGATCCGTGGAATGTTTGCGTTGATAGCGGTTGGGGATGTTCGCCGATGACCGAGATTCATGATGGCGGCTGTTTGTGCGGTGCCGTTAGATTCAGGACGCACGGACTTCCGATCGAAGCGTTCGTTTGCCATTGCACCGCCTGCCAGAAGAGAACGGGTAGCGCATTTGCCATCGAGGTGTTTTTCGCAAGCGCAAACGTGCAGTTTTCGGGGAATCCGCCATCGGTTTTTGAGCAAAAATCTGATGAAAGTGGTCGCTGGCTAAAGCTGGAATTTTGCTCCAGTTGCGGTAGTAGCGTTGGCTTAACGGCGGAACGTCGACCTGAGCAACACGCCGTGTCGGGGGGTGCTTTCGACGACCCAAATTGGTTTAGGCTAAATCGGCACATATGGACCAAGTCTAAGGCCCATTGGATGGAAATCCCACGGGGCATTGCCACATCGTGAGCCGCTAGTTTGTGAGTTTTCGGCTCGCCAAAAGTTGCCGAATTCGGTTTATGCGAGGGACGCTCATGTATCCAGGCAAGCATGCCATCGAGCGCGCAAACCAACCGGCTTTCATCATGGCTAACACGGGCCAGGCTGTGACCTATGCTGAGCTCGAGGCGCGATCCAATCGGCTCGCACATCTCCTTCGTGCCCAAGGTCTAATGCCCCTGGATCACTTCTCGATCTTCATGGAGAACAATGCACGCTACCTGGAAAGCTGTGTGGCCGGCACGCGGGCGGGGCTCTACTACACACCGATAAACTCTTACCTGAAAGCGGAGGAACTCGCCTACATCCTCAACAACAGCCAGTCGCGGGTGCTGATTGCCTCCGAAGCCGGGCGCGAAGTGGCTCTTGCTGCTATTAGGGAATGCCCGCGCATCGAGCTGTGCTTGATTGCCGACGGCCCGGGGCACGGAGATCGCGTGCGGAATTCTTGATGAAGCCGCCGCAGTCTTCTCGACATTGCCCATTCCCGACGAGCGGCTTGGCACCCCCATGCTCTACTCGTCCGGAACGACGGGCAAGCCCAAAGGCATTTTGCGACCGCTTCCTGACCAGCCCCCATCACAGCAGCTTCCTGTGCGCGCATTCCTCACCCAGCTCTGGCGCATTCGGGAGGGCCTCGTCTTTCTCTCGCCGGCGCCACTTTATCATTCGGCTCCGCAGGCCGCTGTCAGCCTCGTCATCCGCAACGGCGGCACCGTGGTCATCATGGAACGCTTCGATCCCGAGCACTTCCTCCGTCTCGTTGAGGTCTTCAAGGTCGCTCAGTGCCAACTCGTACCGACCATGTTCTCGCGCATGCTAAAATTGCCGGAAGCCGTGCGGCGTGGCTATGACATTTCGTCTCTGGAGGCTGCCTTTCATGCCGCTGCGCCTTGTCCAATACCGGTCAAAGAACAAATGATCGACTGGTGGGGACCCATCATCCACGAGTACTACGGTTCGACGGAGGCTCTGGGTTTCGCTGCCTGTGACAGCGCCGAGTGGCTAGCACACAGAGGAACGGTTGGCCGTGTTCTGTTCGGCAAGTTGCATGTTCGCGATGAGGAGATGCGGCCTGTTCCAACGGGCTCGATCGGCGAGTTGTGGTTCGAGCCTGGTACGCAATTCGAATATCTCAGCGATGCCGAAAGTACTGCCGCAGCGCGTTCTGCCGATGGCAAGCTCTGCACCGTCGGCGACGTCGGCTATGTGGACGAAGACGGCTTTCTCTACCTGACCGATCGATCCACATTTATGATCATCTCAGGCGGCGTGAATATCTATCCGCAGGAGTGCGAAAATCTGCTTATCACCCATCCCATGGTCGCTGATGCCGCCGTATTCGGCGCCCCTAATGCTGACCTGGGCGAGGAGGTGAAGGCGGTAGTCCAGCTCATGCCGGGGGTCGAGGCTGGTTCGGCCATTGCCGACGAACTTATCGCTTTCTGCCGCGAACACTTGGCCCACATCAAGTGCCCCCGCTCGGTCGACTTTGAAATCGAACTGCCACGCCTGCCTACCGGCAAGCTCTACAAGCGAGTGCTGCGCGAGCGTTACTGGGCTGGCCATGCTAATAGGATCGTTTAGACCGTTCGCTGATGTAGTCAAATGCCCGGAGGAGGCGAGCGATGATCCTCGAAGAGAGAACGTACACCATACGTCCCGGTCAAATTCCAGCACTTCTGGGTGTGTACGAACGCGAAGGATACCAAGCTCACCGGCGCCATCTTGGCGACCCGGTCGGATGGTTTACATCCGAGTTCGGGCTACTCAACCAGATAGTCCATATGTGGCGCTTTGATAGCCTCGACGACCGCGCGAGACGTCGTCTGGCACTATACGCCGACCCGGAATGGTTGGCCTTCCTACCCAAGGCGCTCTCCTTCATTGAGCGGCAGCAAAATAGAATTCTTCTTCCGACCAACTTTTCCCCGATGCGATAGTCGCGACCTTGGCGACTTCATACGTTTTTCCTCCCAATTACACCCGCGACATGAAGAGGACCAAACTCACCCCACTAGTTGAATTGGGTCGGTGGTTCTGGTTCGCTATCCCTTCTGGGCATGCTGTTCGCAAACCAGCTTCACCGACGCGAGGCGGTGACTATGAGCAAGAGCCCGCTTGCCGTTGGTTCATTGCTGCAGACGTTCAGTGGTCCTGCTGTCCGTCGTAGCCTTCAATAATCACTACATTCCCATTGGCGTGAGCAGCTCGCAGCGATTTCGCGTGCACGTACTCGGGAGAGTTCCAGCAGGCGACAGCCGTTTCGTAGTCCGTGAACTCCAGAATTACCGTACGGCCGGGCATGCTGCCCTCCACCACCGCGCTGCGTCCTCCGCGTGTAACGAAACGTCCACCATATCTGGCGACTACTGGCCCGGCCGCATCCTGGTAGGCTTTGTAGCCATCAGGATTTGAGACATCCATTTGGAAGACCCAATACCCCTTGTTTGCCATGGCCCAGACGTCCTGTTCACCAGTGAAGCTCTCGCGCATTGATGCCACCGCCGCCGACCAAGTCAAGACAACACAGCTGGCGGACAGGGCTGGCGGACGATCGAGCCTGCTTCCGGCGGCGGGTGTTATCGGCAAGACATTGGGCGAATGTGATCGACCGGCACCAATGGGATGCATCGCGTAAGCAAATCAATGGGTGCAGCTCCTCCATAAGCGACCGAAAAACTAAATTGGAAAGCGTTCGGGCACGATGTCTCTTGATGGCCGATTTTGTTGAAAAACTAGCTTGAGAGGCGGTGCGAACCGTGATTCCGTCTGCTGAAACGGCAGCCGCTCGACGGAGCGGTTCGATGATGGGGCGGCGCAAGAGTGAGCAGGGCCAACTGTTCTATGCGTTCGACCTGGAAGCGGTGGTCCCGGACGATCATCAGGTCCGGCGGTTTGCGGCGGTTCTCGACCTCGCGTGGGCGCGCACCGAGCTGGCGCCGCACTATTCCCACACCGGTAGGCCGTCGATTGATCCGGAGTTGATGATCCGGATGCTCATCCTGGGCTACGTGTTCGCGATCCGCTCGGAGCGCGCGCTGTGCCGTGAGGTGCAGGTGAACCTCGCTTACCGCTGGTTTTGCGGCCTCGGCATCGAGGACAGGATTCCCGATCACTCGGCATTCACGCGCGCTCGCAACGAACGCTTCCGCAAGCACGATGTCTTTCGCCAAGTGTTCGAACTCGTCGTTGCGGCCTGCATCAAAGCTAACCTCGTCGGCGGCAAAGGCTTTGCGGTCGACGCCAGCCTGATCGCAGCCGACGCCAACAAGTGCGGATCGACGCCCGGCAACGAGTGGAGCCGCGACATTGATCCCGCGACCGTCGAACGCGCCGTCCAAGATTATCTCGCCAATCTCGACAACCCAGCCTGGGGCGCCGCCAGCGACGTGGTGCCGAAGTTCGTTGCGCCAGCCGATCCGGCGGCACAGTGGACCGGCGCACTCAGGAACGCGGCGTTCTTCGCCTATGCCGACAACTATCTCATCGATGTGAAGTTCGGCATCATCATGGATGTCGAGGCGTCGCGCGCCATTCGCCAGGCCGAAGTCGGCGCGTCACAAACGATGATCGAACGCACCGAGGCGACATTTGGTATCAAGCCGGAGTGGCTCGTCGCCGATACCGCCTATGGATCAGCGCCGAACCTGCACTTCCTGGTCGACGAGAAGAACATCGAGCCCCACGTCCCGGTGATCAAGAAGTCGCGGCGCGCGCGGGCCCGACTTCTATGGTGCGTCGGTGACCCGTAGGAACGAACAGTTGTTGCTAAGCTGGCCGTCTCCCAGCTTGCACGGAACCACTGCATGTACATCCCGCCTCACTTCCAGGAAACCAGTTCGGACGAAATCAGCGCCATTATGGAGGCAGCCCCCCTTGCGTGCATCGTGGCCCAAACTGCCGAGGGACTAGGCTCTGTAATGCGGTGTTGTTGAAGCTCATGCCAGAGCGGCTGCAATGCATGCGATGCGCGTGAAGCCGGCGCCCTCGCGTTCGAGCTTGCGGTGCCAGCCGAGATAGTTCGGCAGGTATTCGGTCGCCACGCCCTTGAAGCGGGCCATCCACCCCTTGAGGCCGCTGGTGTAGGCGTTGACGTTCTGGATGTGATAGGTGCCCCACGTGTATTCGCCGGCGCTGGTCACCAGCGCGATGTGGAGGCGGTCGGTCGCATTGGCGAAGGTGCGATAGGCCTTGGCCCCGTCGGAGACCAGGGCTGCGTCCTTGGCGACGACCGGATCGAGCACCTTGGCGATGCTGTTTGCCGTCGTGTCGGACAGCACCTCGGTGAGCGTCGCCCCGGAGCGATCCCGCGTGACCATCACCGGGATCTGTTCGTGCGAAAGTCCGCGCTGGCTGGCTTTCCCGCCGCGTTTGCGAGGCTTGCGCTTTAATTTGCGGGAGCCTTTCGCCGACTCCAGGAAGTAGGTCTCATCGGCCTCCACGACGCCGTCCAGTTTCGCCGGTTTGGCCTTGGCCGGACCCTTCAGCAGGCGATGACGCCAGTCGAAGGCCGTGCCCAGATTGATGCCGACGCGCTTGGCAGCCTTGCGCAGCGACAGGCCGTCCACCATAGCCTGACCGTAGGCGGCCAGCTTGTCGCGCTTCTTCAAGAACGCCAGCGGCGTCTTGGTCAACGCATTGAAACTCGTCTTGCAGGACCGGCAGCGATACCGCCTCAGCCCAGCAGCGTAGCCCCACTTCTGTCCCTCGCCCTGGCAGTGCGGGCACGTTGCCTTCTCCGCGAACCGGGCCTCGATCAGCGCCACAGTCTCGGCCGCCTCGCTGCCGCCGGCCAGAGCCTTGGCCAGCGCCTCACGCTGCTCAGGCGACAATTCGCCGAGCTGCTCGATAAGCTTCTGGAACTGCGCGGCTTTCATCCCTGGCTCCCGTCAACACCCGACAGGCCAACCATCCCTCAACAAGATGGCCGAACAGAGCCATTGCCAATCACATCCCCTTGCTTGCTGCGCCGGA
Organism: uncultured Alphaproteobacteria bacterium; assembly: GCA_963761475.1. Lineage (GTDB taxonomy): Bacteria > Pseudomonadota > Alphaproteobacteria > Rhizobiales > Hyphomicrobiaceae. Next base: position 3,621 of record CAVXGT010000022.1, on the reverse strand, counting down.
TGGCACGCTGATCGGTCACGTGGCCCTTGCCAATGACATGCACCGAACGGTCGCCGATGGTCATGAGGTGTTGGCGATCTTTCGTGGAGACGACGCCCATGTCTCACCGAACTTCTATCCCACCAAGCCCGAGCATCATCGGCATGTTCCGACTTGGAATTACCAGGTCGTACATGCCTACGGTGAGATCACCTTCCAGCACGACGAGCACGCAAAGAGAGCGGCGGTGGGGCTGCTGACACGCAACCACGAGCGTCGACTGAACGGCAAGGACGCTTGGCGTATGGCTAACGCTCCGGGCGACTACATGCAGCAGATGCTCAGTAACGTCGTCGGTTTCCGCATCAAGGTCCGAAAGACTTTGGCGAAGTCAAAACTTAGTCAAAATCGCGAGGAGCGCGACTACCTGGGGGCGATCGCTGGCCTACGGGCTTCCGGGCACGAATTCCTCGCTAAGCGCAGGGAGCAACGGTTGTCGAAGGCGGTGTGAACCGGACAACCTTCAAGCCTACCATCGGCGTGACGGCGATGGCAGCAATTGGCCCAAGGCCGAAGACCCGCCGACGGTCGGTCTCGGACCCTTCGCGTCAACGCTCCCCATATGGAACGGTGAGCTGCATGTAGCCGTGGCGACGCTTCGCTTTGAGCTGCGCCGCCAGGGCGGCGGCGGCCTGATGTTCTGCAGCGTAGCGGGTTGATACGACCCGACCGGCGCTACCGATCCGACCCCATTCCCGCAGCAACACCCACTCGCCGAACAAAGTCGGCTGCACACTCAGGCAGTAGTACCGCTTCATGTTGCGATCCGGATCGATGCGGCGCAGATGCATGCTGACCTCCTCGTGTGAACTGCAACGTCTCGCGCTGCGCCACCGCTATCGCGTTGGACGCGTGACCATGTCTTTGACGCTCTGGGGGTGATAGGGCTTTCCGCGTTCGTTGACGTGACCTGCCGCCTCCAGCGCCGCGGCGATGTCCCGAGCGAGCGCCGCTCTCCTGTCCTCGGATTCTTTCGATAGAGGCGCTTGGCCAATGCCACAGCCTCGGGCGTCGCCACCAGGTGCGGTTTTCGCCCTTCGATGCGCCGACCGGCAGCGGCGCTCTTGCGATCACGCGCACCCTTGAGCTTTGCCACGGTCATGGCCTTGTCGAACTGCGCCACGGCACCGAGCACCTGCCGGATCAGGGTGGCCGTCGGCGTGTCGTCGACGAAGGAGTTCGGACTGTCGACCGCGATCAGGGTGATGCCGAGTTCGCGCAGGCGGGCATGCCCGACCTCTTGGATCATCAAATCACGCGCGAAGCGGTTTGCGGTCTCGACCAGGATGACGCGCACGCCATTGCCAGCGATGCGCTCCATCATCGCCGCGAAGCCGGGTCGCGCCTCCAGGGCGTCGGCACCAGAAACGGCGGCGTCGTAGAAGGTATCGACAACCTCGTAGCCATTGCGCTCGGCGAAGCTTTGGATGGCTTCAGCCTGGCGCTTGTCGAGTCCTTGTCGGCTCCGACGTTGGCGGCTGACGAGGTGCGCAAATAGGCCAGAGCGGGCAGGCGTTCTTTACCGGATTTGGCCTGTGTTTGCATGGCATATCGCCCATTATCGTCAGTTATTCTCAGAATATACTGACGATTTCTGCCACAGTCAAACCCTTTCGCACGAGCCGTTTTAGATCTCTCAGGTTGTTTGGCGGCCCCCTCACGCGCTCTGCGCGATCGCAAGGGTCGCTACTCTCAAGCGGTGGATAAGTCTCGACATCAGGTTCAGCCCCGCGTGTGCGGGGAACGGCATCGCTGCCATTCGCGCCGGCGTCAGCATCGCGGTTCAGCCCCGCGTGTGCGGGGAACGGCACGACAGCGCTGCAAGCGTCGCCAACTGTGGTAACGGTTCAGCCCCGCGTGTGCGGGGAACGGTCGCAGCCCCATGGCCCGAGTATCGCGGCGCCGCCGGTTCAGCCCCGCGTGTGCGGGGAACGGGTCTGCAGCATCTGACGGATCGCCACGAGCTGCGGTTCAGCCCCGCGTGTGCGGGGAACGGTGCGAGCCGCATGTACGATCAGGATTCACGTCGGCGGTTCAGCCCCGCGTGTGCGGGGAACGGTCATCGGCTGATCTGTAAGCAGTTCCTGATGGCCAGCCGGTTCAGCCCCGCGTGTGCGGGGAACGGCGCAGCTCAATGTCGGCGGCGCTCGCGCATTCCGGGCCGGTTCAGCCCCGCGTGTGCGGGGAACGGGTGCGCGCACGGCAATCGGCATCGACCGCTCAGCGAGCGGTTCAGCCCCGCGTGTGCGGGGAACGGGGCGCTCGAGCGCACGGCGAACGTAGCCAGTGCGCGGTTCAGCCCCGCGTGTGCGGGGAACGGAGCTGCGACGGTACGATCGCCAGCTCGGGCGGCTGAGCGGCGGTTCAGCCCCGCGTGTGCGGGGAACGGGCGGCACGCATCTGCGCTTCGGCTCCTCAGTGGCCGGTTCAGCCCCGCGTGTGCGGGGAACGGGCTGGCGTGGCCGGCGTCGGTCTCAGCGGGCCGGTTCAGCCCCGCGTGTGCGGGGAACGGCGACGAGCCGCGGCTTGGACTTGACGCCGGATCGAGTGCACGGTTCAGCCCCGCGTGTGCGGGGAACGGGCAGATCGAGCCTCGAGCGGTCGACGCTGCGGACACTGGCCGGTTCATCCCCGCGTGTGCGGGGAACGGACGTACGCTGAACGCCCAGTCCTGGCCGGTTCATCCCCGCGTGTGCGGGGAACGGGCTCGCTCATCGGCGATCATGTCAGGCCGGTTCATCCCCGCGTGTGCGGGGAACGGGTACGGCTCGACCATGTCCGGAGCTGACCGCGGCGGTTCAGCCCCGCGTGTGCGGGGAACGGGCAGCAGCTCGGCAGCGTCGGCGTCGACAGGCGGTTCATCCCCGCGTGTGCGGGGAACGGGCCGATCAGCTCGAGCTTGTCGGCCGCATGCATGACGGTTCATCCCCGCGTGTGCGGGGAACGGGTCGGTCCGCGCTCGTGCTAGGCCGATCGCCGTGCGTCCGGTTCAGCCCCGCGTGTGCGGGGAACGGAAGCATGCCACGACATGCGCTGCAAGCCGTCGAGCGGTTCATCCCCGCGTGTGCGGGGAACGGGGCGTGACAGTCGTGCATTGATCCGATCGGTTCATCCCCGCGTGTGCGGGGAACGGGTACGGCTGAGGCAGTCGTAGTCACGTCGCGGTTCAGCCCCGCGTGTGCGGGGAACGGTCACAGATCGGGCGGCGTGCCCTTCGCCATGCCGGTTCAGCCCCGCGTGTGCGGGGAACGGGATCGTACCCCTTGACCATGCTAGCGTGGTCACGGTTCATCCCCGCGTGTGCGGGGAACGGGGCTGCTCTTGGCTCCGAGTGCGCAATCCCTACGGTTCATCCCCGCGTGTGCGGGGAACGGGCATTCCCAGTGACCTCGGCATTGTTGAGACCGGTTCATCCCCGCGTGTGCGGGGAACGGATCCGCGCCTTTCGCCCTCTGTCATTGCTGGCGGTTCATCCCCGCGTGTGCGGGGAACGGCCGCTCGGCGCTGGCGTTCTGCGTATCGCCCCGGTTCAGCCCCGCGTGTGCGGGGAACGGTTGGCCAGCGACTTTGGCTTGTGCGGCA
>CAVXGT010000021.1:0-104980 GCA_963761475.1 uncultured Alphaproteobacteria bacterium | reverse complement strand
GCGAGGAATTTGCCTGTTGTAGCGGTGTTGCTCACCGCCCTGGCACTCGCGGGATGCGAGAGCTTCGGCCGCGGCGTTACCCAGGCGGTGCTGGAGGGCTCGAGCGAACCCGCCGAGGATACGCGCAGCTGCGAGGTTGAGGGCCGTCCATTCCCTGGCATCGAGCCTTTTCTCGAGGCCCAGGATCGCTTGCCGCCGTTCAGCGAAGGCGAAACCGGCCGACCCGAGGTCAAGGTTCTCTACGTGCACGGTATCGGGACCCATGTGCCGGGAGACGGGACCGCGCTGCGCAACAACCTCGCAAGCTCGCTCGGTCTAGAGACCCGAGCGCCGAGACCGAAACGGATCGTGATCGCACACCCGGGATTTCCTGAGCAAGACCTGGGTGAGATCAATATCTCGCGCCTCGTCGATACGGCGCATCGGCGCGACCTCTTGTTCTACGAACTGACCTGGTCGCCGATTACGCAGTCGGACAAGGATCTGCTCGCCTTCGACAAGGAGCAGGACTACGTCCTGCGTCGCGCGGCGGTGAATCAGGCGATGCGCACCTTCGTCAATGATATTGCCCCTGACCCTCTGGCTTATGCTGGAGCAAAGCGGGGGCCGATCCTGGCCTCGGTCACTCAGTCGGTTTGCTGGATGGCATCCGAAAGCTGGGGGGAGCTGCCGGAACTCACCGAGAATACAGCGTGTGGGCCGAGCCTCGCCGCGTTCGGCAGCCGGCTCGGCGTTGACGACCTGGTGATCATCACCCACAGCCTCGGCAGCCGGGTGACGCTCGATGCGTTACAGGGCATGGCCGATCTGCCGATTCGCACCGATCCGAAGCTCACGGAGTTCGCCGACGAACTCGCCCAGAGCGATCTCCAGGTTTTCATGCTGTCCAACCAGCTGCCGCTGCTCGAGGCGGGACGCGAGGGCCAGCAAGTTGTGGGGCAGACCGAAGCGTATTGCGGGCCAACCCCCACGAAGCCCGGGCGCTTCCTGGAGCAAACACGGATCATCGCCTTTTCCGACCCGAACGACCTGATGAGCTACCCGGTGCCGGATCAGTTCGCGGACAAATACATCGAGTCGCGGCTTTGCCCGAGTGTCACGAACGTTACGATCAACGTGGCGGCGGTGAATTCCTTTCTGGGGCTCGGCGAGGTCGCCAACCCGCTCGGCGCGCATATCGGCTACGGCCCCGATGAGCGGGTCGGTGCATTGATGGCTCAGGGTGCCGGCACGCCAAACGTGGCGCCGATCGTGGCCGAACGCTGCACATGGCGCGAGACCGACGAGAGCCTAATGCAGTAGTGGAGGTGATAATGGTCCCGAAAAGACTGATGCTGCCTAGCGAATGGCCCGCATTGTTGATTGCCGCGCTCTTGTTCGTGGCGACGCCGCTCGCGGCGCAAGACGACGCAGCCATCGCTCCCACTGACGAGCCATTGGCGACCGGGGAGACGACCGAAACCCTGATCGTCAACGACGAGATCCGAGCGCTCGTGGCACCGGTGGCGCTCTATCCCGACCCGCTGCTCGCCGTCATCCTGCAGGCATCGCTCTTCCCGGTCGACGTCGTCCAGGCCGACCGGTTCATCCAGCGCTATCAGGAAGACCAGACGCTGGAGCCTTCCCAGGATTGGGACCCATCACTCTACGCCCTCCTCAACTACCCCTCCACGCTGGCCGAGATGAACGACCATCTCGACTGGACCGAGGCCATGGGCGATGCCGTCTATGACGAGCTGGAGGCAGTCCAGGATGCCATCCAGGACCTCCGCCAGGGCGCCTTTGCCATGGGCGTGCTGGCCAGCAACGACGTCCAGGAGGTGATCGTCGAGGAAGGGATCGTGCAGATCCGGCCGACCACAGAAGAGCTGGTCGCGATCCCCGAGTATGACGGCGTCGCACTGCTCGCATCGCTCGAGCCGCTGGCCGACGCGCCGGCGCCGGAAGCTACCGCTGAAGAGGCTGCCATTGTCGAAGAGGCAGCGAGTGGCGAAGCGGCTGTCGAGGGCGACAGTGACGTCGCCGAGCGGGAAGCAGCAATGGCCCAACGTGAGGCCGACCTCGCCGCGAGAGAAGCCGAGGTGGCAGCCCGCGAGCAGGCGGCGAGTGAGGCCGCCGCCATCGACGATGAGGTTGTAGCCGAGGCCGAATACGTCGAGCCGGCGACCGAGTACGTCCAATCCGCCCCGGTCGACCCCTACGCCTCGAGCTATGCACCCGCCGCACCAACCTACGCCCAACCGCCAGTCTATGCCGCCCCTCCGCCGCCGGTCGCGTACGCCCAACCGTCGAGCTCGTTCTGGGGAACGGCGGGAACCTTCCTCGGCGGCGCAGCGGTCGGCGGCCTGCTCGGCTACGCCATCTTCGATGACGACAACAACAACAATAATAATAATGGCGGCGGCGACAATAACCGCCGCAACGACATCAACATCGAGGACAGCACCATCGTCGTAGGCGGCAGCGGCGACCGGCTGAACCTCGATCGAGACACCAAGAAGCGCGTCAACCAGGACCTGCGTGACCGTCGCGATCGCGCCGACGGCAACAACCGCAATCGCAGCCGCTCCGAGCGACGTGACCGCGACGCGCAGGTAGCAGCACTGCCGAGCAAGCGCCGCGACACGGGCCGCCAGCGTGACCAGAGTCGCGACATCAGCCTGCCGCAGCGCGACCGTGACCGCCCGGCCAAAGTCGAGAACCGAAACGACCGCTCGGCTCCGGCCCTGAAGGCACCCAAGCAGAAGAAGGGCGCCGTCGCCAACGTCAAGCAGCCGAGCCAGACCAAGAAGGACGCGAGCCGCGGCAAGCAGAGCCGCGAGAAGGCAGCGGTGAAGCGCGGCCAGGCACCGCAGCGCCAGCTCGCCCAGCGAGGTGGCGGCGGTGGCAAGAAGGCGTTGGGTGCGAAGAAGGGCGGTAAGCAGAAGGCCAAGGCAAAATCCGATCGCGGCAAGAAGAGCCGCGGCAAGAAGCGCGGTTGAGGAGTGCATCGATGAGCAAATTTCGAAACTTGACCTTGGCCGCTAGTCTGGCGGGCAGCTTGCTGGCTGGCGGGTCGGCGCTGGCGCAACAGCCGACATTCGCCGATCCCGAGGCAGCGCTCGAGGCCTTCCGCGAGGCGCTGTTCGCGCCCGCCGACTCAGGTCAGCTGCTCGAACTCCTGGGCAACGCGTATCGAGACGAGCTGATCGGCGGCGACCCGGCGACGGTTCGCCAGACGCTCGATGCGGCACGCAACGCCGCAGCCGAAGCGCTGCTGGTGGCCCCCGGCGAAACGCCCGACACCTACGAGGTGCTGCTCGGCCGGGCCGGCTGGCCGATGCCGATCCCACTCGCGCGCAGCGCCGAAGGCTGGTTCTTCGACACCGAGGCCGGGCTCGAGGAGATCATCGACCGGCGGATCGGCGAGAACGAGCTCGCGGTCATCACCGCCGCCCGCGCCTATGTCGAAGCCCAGCAGCTCTATTCTGCGGCCGACTACAACGATGACGGCGTCCTGCAATTCGCCCAGCGCCTGATCAGCAGCGAAGGCCAGCGGGACGGCCTGTTCTGGCCCACCGCCGCCGACGAGCCGCCGAGCCCGCTCGGCCCGCTCGCCGCCAGCGAGGCCGACTACCTGGCCTACTACGAATCCGGCGAGCCCTATTACGGCTACAATTTCAAGATCCTGACCAAGCAAGGCGACGCGGCGCCGGGCGGTGCCTACGACTACATGGTCAATGGCCGCCTGCTGACCGGCTACGGCCTCCTCGCCTGGCCGGCCGACTACGGCAACTCCGGCATCATGACCTTCATGGTCAATCATCTGGGCGACCTCTACGAGGCTGATCTCGGCGAGGAGACCGAGGAGCTGGCGGTGGCGATCGATGCCTATGATCCGGGCGACGGCTGGTCGATCGTCGAGGACTGAGCGGCTTCCATCGGGCGGCCGCCGCAGCGCTACCGCCGCCCGAAATCGACCCTCAGCTCCACATGTTGCGCATCCGCGCCTTGACGTCGGTGCGCATGCCGGGTGTCACCGCGGACGCCCGATCGCTTGCCGCCGGCGGCGGCCAGCTGGCGCGCTCGAAGCGATCGAGGATCGTATCCGGAACGAAGCGCGTGCGCGCCGCATAGACATGGCGGTCGCCACGGCTGGGCTGGCCATGCGTATAGAAGCGCTGGGGCGTGAGCAGGTGCAGGTGATCCTTTGCCCTGGTCATCGCCACGTAGAGCAGGCGGCGCTCCTCCTCGATCTCGTCCCGGCTGCCGGTGGCAAGATCGGACGGGATGCAGCCGTCGACACAGTTGAGCACGAAGACCTGGGTCCATTCCTGGCCCTTCGCAGAGTGGATCGTCGATAGGATCAGGTAATCCTCGTCGAGCAGCGGCACCCCTGCCCGATCGCTGGTCGCGTCCGGCGGATCGAGCGTGAGATCCGTTAGAAAGCCCTCGCGCGAGCCGAAGCCGGCGGCCATTGCCTCGAGCTGGACCAGATCGGCGCGACGCAGCTCTGCGTCCTCGTGCAGGCGGTCGAGATGCGGCTCGTACCAGAGGCGGACCGCGCCGAAATCGCCGGGCCACCCGCCACTGCCGCTTCGGAGCCTGGTGTAGAGCGTGACGAAGCCAGGCCAATCCGCCGCCGCCCGGCTCGGCACCCGGCAACCGGGCAAGGCCATGATCGGATCGAAGCTGCCCGCCATCGCCTCGATGATCGCGTCCGCGGTTGCCGGGCCGATGCCCGGCAGCAGCTGCAGGACCCGAAACCCGGCTACGCGATCGCGCGGGTTCTGGGCGAAGCGGAGCACCGCCAGCACGTCCTTGACATGCGCGGCTTCGAGGAACTTTAGCCCGCCGAACTTGACGAAGGGAATGTTTCGCCGGGTGAGCTCGATCTCCAACGGGCCGCTATGGTGGGCGGTGCGAAAGAGCACGGCCTGGCTCTTCAGCGCGATGCCCGACTCCCGCGCGTCGAGCACGGTGCTGCAGACATAGTCCGCCTGCTGCGTCTCGTCGCGCACGGCGACGACGCGTGGCAGCTGGGCCGAGGCACGCTCGCTCCACAGGTTCTTGCGAAAGCGCTCGGCGGCCTGGCCGATCACCGCATTGGCGGCCTCGAGCAGCGGCTGCGTCGAGCGGTAGTTGCGCTCAAGCTTCACGATTTTGGCCGGCGGCTGGAACTGGTCCGGGAAGTCGAGAATGTTGCGCACCTCAGCGGCACGGAACGAATAGATCGATTGGGCGTCGTCGCCGACCACCGTCAGGCCCTTGCCGTCCGGCTTCAGCGCCGCGAGGATCGCCGCCTGCAGCCGGTTGGTGTCCTGGTACTCGTCGACCAGAATGTGGTCGAAGCGCGCGCTCATCGCCGCGGCCAGCGACGGCTCGCTCGCCATCTCCGCCCAATAGAGGAGGAGGTCGTCGTAGTCCAAGACGTTGCCGGCCTGCTTCGCCTCCACGTAGCCGGCAAAGAGCCGGGTCAGCTCCGCGGCCCAGCCAGCGCACCAGGGGAAGCTCGTAGCGAGCACCTCGGCCAGCGGTGCTCGCGCGTTGACCACGCGCGAGTAGATGGCGAGGCAGGTGGCCTTGGTGGGAAACCGGCTCTCCGTGCCGGACAGCTCGAGCTGGTGCCGGACGAGGTTCATCAGGTCGGCCGAATCCTCGCGATCGTGGATCGTAAAAGCGGGCTCCAGGCCGATCTCGGGTGCATGGTCACGCAGCATGCGCGCACCCATGGCATGGAATGTCCCGGCCCAGGCCAAGGCATCGGTCATCAACCGCGCCCTGTCGCCCATCACCTCGGCCGCGATGCGCGAGACGCGGCGGGTCATCTCGACCGCGGCCCGCCTCGAGAACGTCATGAGCAGAATGCGCCGCGGATCCGCTCCCTCGACCAGCAGGTGAGCGACGCGGTGCGCCAGCGTGTTGGTCTTGCCCGAGCCGGCGCCGGCGATGATCAGCAGCGGACCCGCCACTTGGCCATCGCCATGCAGCACCGCTGCCCGCTGGTCCGGGTTGAGGCGAGCGAGGTAAGCGGGCTCAAGGCGTTGGTCAGGAAGGACGGCCGACATGGCCGGATCAAGCATCGTTTGCCACCATGAAGCAAGCGCGGCGACATGGCCTCCAGCTCCAGCCTCGTTTCGGCATGACCGAGCCGGACGCGGTCGCAGCGCCGGACGGGTCCGCTAATTCAGAGGCCGCGTCCTCGACTTCAGGCGTGCTCGAACATCTCCTGGGTGCGGACGACGATCTGGGTGCGGTTCGCCACTTCCAGCTTTTGCATCAGCCGCCGGATGTGCACCTTCACGGTGCCCTCGCTCATACCGAGCTCGTAGGCGATCTGCTTGTTGGCCATGCCCTTGCGCAGGCATCTGAGGATCTGCACCTGGCGTGGCGGAAATCGGCCGCGGTCCTCACGCTGGACGTCGTGTCGCTCCCCATCGAGCTCGCGTCCCGCGAGCAAGGCGCTCAGCGGCGCGAAGAGCTCCCCGGCACAAATCAGGCGAACGGCCTCGACCACCACCGATGAGAGACATGACCTGCCCCGCATTGGTGGTCCGGGGTGAATGTTAGTGTAGCGTCGGTCCTTCTGCCAAGCCGGTCGGGAGGCGGAGCGTAGCGGAGCCGGACGACCGGCTTGGTGGGCTGATTGTTTCCGGCGCCGGTGGCCGATAGCCCAGGCTGCTATGCGGGCGTCGGGTATTGTAGTGGCGGCGCCACGCCTCGATCAGTACCTTGGCCTCGGCCAGCGAATAGAAGACTTCGACATTTAGCAGCTCGTCGCGGAGCTTGCCATTGAACGAGTTGTTGTAGCCGTTCTCCCAGGGGCTGGCCTTCTCGATGTAGAGCGTCTTGACGCCGAGCTTGCCCAGCCAGTTGCGAACCGCGTGGGCGATGAACTCCGGCCCCTGATCGGAGCGGATATGGACCGGCGGCCCGCGCTCGGCAAACAGCCCGGTCAGGGTCGCCAGCACATCATCGCTGTTCGAGCCGCCGTGCGACGGTGATCGCCAAGCACTCGCGGCTGAATTCGTCGACGACCGTCAGCATGCGGAATTTCCGGCCATCATGGGTGCGATCCTCGACAAAGTCGTAGGCCCACACGTGTCCCGGATGAGCTGGGCGCAGACGCGTGCATGAGCCGTCATTGAGCCATAGCCGGCCACGCTTGGGTTGCCGGGCGGGTACTTTCAGCCCCTCTCGCCGCCAGATCCGTTCGACCCGTTTGGCATTCACCGTCCAGCCCGCCTGCCGGAGCAGAGCGGTGATCCGGCGATAACCATAGCGGCCATAACAGGCAGCCAACGCGATGATGTCGGCCGTCAGGGCCGCTTCGTCATCGGCAGGCATGGGCGGTTTGCGCTGGGTCGAACGGTGTTGTCCGAGAGCCTTGCACGCCCGACGTTCGGAAACCTGCAAGGCGTCCGTCACATGTTCCACACAGCGCCGGCAACGAGCGGGGCTCAGTAACTTCCCGACGCTGCTTCCTTCAGAATGAGCTTATCGAGCGTCAGATCCGCTACCGCCCTGCGAAGCCGCCCATTCTCGCGCTCCAGTTCCTTCAGACGCCGGGCCTGGTCCAGCTTCAGCCCGCCATACTCCTTGCGCCAGCGAAAGTAGCTTTGCTCGGTCACGCCGATCGCTCGAGCTGCCTCCGCAACCGTCTTGCCCTGCGCGATCAGCACCTCGGCTTCACGCAGCTTGCCGATGATCTCCTCGGCCGTGTGCCGCTTCCTCGCCATGAACCCCTCCTCGATGGTCCTGAACTAAACTAGCTCGCGGACCACCCACACGGGGCAAGGTCACGATGAAGCGGAGTCACTGTTCCAGCAGGGCAAGCTCGAGGCGGCCATCGGCTACCTCAGAATTGCCGTCAATCTGACGAATGGCCGCCATACCGGACTGTTTACGAGCCGCCGGCCGAGGAGCTCTTGGCCAGGATCGCGGCCGCTGGCATGCCGCGCCGGGTTTATCCGGCGCCGCGGCGGGTGTCACGCGACGGTGTCCAGCACGTCTTGCACGTCGTGACGGAGGCCCTGGATATCGGTGGCCTCACCAAGATGCTGATCCGCTGGCTGGAGGACGATCACAGGCGCCAGCATTCCGTTGCCTTGACGAACCAGCGACAGCGCATTCCGGATGAGCTGAAGGACCTTGTCGCCCGTCGCGGCGGCGCGGTTCACTACATCGGCGAGACGGTCGGTGGCCAGTTGGCAAGAGCGAGAACGCTCCGTGATCTGGCGGGCGGGTTCGATCTGCTCGTCCTGCACACCTATCCCGACGATCCGATCGCGGCTCTGTCCTTTGCCGACCGCGCTTGGCGGCCAACAACAGCGTTGCTCGACCATGCACACCACGCCTTCTGGCTCAGCATGCACACTAGTTATCTCGTCATCTCGCTTCGTGCCGCCGGCATGGGGCTGGCGATCGATCGCCGCGGCGTCGAGCGCGAGCGCAATTGCCTGCTGCCTATTCCTCTCGATTTCACCGAGCGAAAGTTGCCGCGGGCCGCGGCAAAGCAAGCGCTCGGTATTCCTGACGACGCGCTCGTCGTCGCATCGGTCGCCCGCCCCGGAAAATACCGCGATGTCGCCGGGCAACGCTACATCGATTGCTTCGTGCCTTTCCTGAGAGAGCATGGCAATGCCGTTGTGCTGCTGGTCGGCGCCGGGCCGCGGCAGGATTGGGCCGATGTCACGGATGAATTCGCCGATCGGCTCAGGGTTCTGCCCCGAACAGGCGAGACGAGGGTATTCTTCGAGGCATCGGACATCTACGTCGACTCGTTTCCGTTCGTCTCGAACACGTCCTTGCTCGAAGGCGGCATGCTCGGCAACCCTGTCATCAGCCGAATTGTCTGTGGGGATGCGCTATCGGTCCTGGATTGCGACATGCCCGGCGTCGCGAGCTCTCTCATCAGACATCGCAGCCCGGAAGAGCTCGGGGCGGAACTGGCGGCGCTGGCCCGAGATCCCGAACGCCGCTCAGCCCTCGGCAATGCTACCCGTCAGGAGATACGCGATACCCATTCGGACGACGAATGGCGCGCGGCCCTGGAGAGGGTCTACGACAAGGCCCGCACCGTTTCCGCTGGTCCGCAACCCGCCGTGCTCGCGGAGCAGCCGTGCTTCAGCTCGTTCGACGCTTGGCTCGCCGCCACGCACGCCTGGCAAGGCGAGATGAACCAGCTGCTCTGCCTCAATCTGCGCTCGCTCCCGATCCGCGATCGCTTCAAGTTCCTGCGCGAGTTCTGCCATACCGGACTCCTGGAGAGCTTTCGGTCCTTCTCGGCGGAAAGGCTGATCCTGCGTGCCTGGCTGGCTTGTCGCGTCGGCCGCAGGCTCAGAGCCTGAACCCGACCTCGGGATCTCGCCTTCGGACCAGTGGGCGAGCCAGAATCTCGCCTCGATATCGACGGGTCCGGAACCTCGATCATGCCGAAGTGATCGAACAGGCTTAGGAGAAACGCGACTGATGCCGAACCTTCACCGCTCCGTCGTTTTCTCGTTTCGCCGATCGATACGCGGCGATGGCGCTCAATCTCGTCACATTGGCGGTGCTGGCGCGCCTGCTGGCGCCCGAAGACTTCGGCATCTACGCCATCGGCGCCGCTGTCACGGTCATGTTCGAGGCGACCCGCGAGTTCGGCATCGGCTCCTACCTCATCCAATCGAGGGAGGTGTCGACCGGCGATCTCCGCACCGCCTTTACACTCTCGATCCTGCTCGCACTGACGATGGCGGCGATCGTTCTTCTCGCCGCCGAGCCATTGGCCCACTTCTACGCCGACGATCGGGTCGCAACCGGCCTTTGGCTCGCCGCGCTCAGCTTCTTCTGCACGCCCTTCAGCGTGCCGCCGCTTGCCATGCTGCGTCGCGACATGCAGTTCGACCGAGTGGCCCTGACGACCGTCGCCGGAGCGCTGGCGCAGCTGGTCACCGCGGTTGCCATGGCACTTCTCGGCTTCGGCTATCTCAGCCCGATCGGCGGCATGGTCGCCGGCCACACGGCCACGGCTCTGGCGGCGACGCTGGTCGGTCCAAGCCTCGAGATCTACCGCCCGTCCCTCAAGCGCTCGCGCGCCATGCTCGCTTTCGGAGGCTGGGCATCCGCCACCGCTGGGCTCAATGTTCTCTACAACCTGTACCCGCAGCTTCTCCTCGGCCGAGTGCTCGGCTTCGAGGCGACGGGCCTCATGAACCGTGCCATGCAGCTCTGCCAAATCCAGGACCAGCTGGTGATGAGCGCGATCCAGCCGGTGATCCTGCCGGTCTTCGCCGAGCGTGTGCGGGACAACCGGGCGCTCAAGGAAACCTTTCTCAGCGCCGCCGGGCTCGGGTTCACCGTGCAGCTGCCGTTCGTCGTCTGCCTCATCCTACTGGCCGACCCGATCGTGGCGGTGCTGCTCGGCTCGAAGTGGCTCGCCGTCGCGGACCTGTTGCGTCTGCTTGCGGTCGGCTATGCCTTCATGTTCGCCGCCATGCTGACCTATCCGAGCCTCGTCGCCACGGGACGCGTCAAGGACACGCTGATCGCCAGCCTCATATCCCTGCCGCCCTCCTTTTTCCTGATCACGATCGCCTCACTCTGGGGCCTGCATGCCACGGCAATTGCCATGTCGGCCTGCCTCGCCTTGCAGGTATACGTGGCCTTTCGCTTCGTCCGGGCCGCCGTCGGCTTTACCTGGCGCGAGCTCGTTCAGGCGCTCCGCCACGGTGCCATCGCGGCCGGCAGTGCCGCTGTCTTTCCCCTGGCGCTCATCGCCATCGGAGGGTTCGATTTTCGCCTCTCCATCGCCATGGGTTTCCTCGCCGGCTGTGGCGCGATTGGCGGCTGGCTCATGGGCCTGGTCCTGGCCCGCCACCCGTTGCTCGATGAGCTGCGGCCATCACTGAATGCCGGGCTGAGCCGCCTCGGCGTGCGCTGGCGTCTGGCGCCGAGCTGAGCCCGGCGCCGCGGCGCGCCGGCCATCTGCCCTTCCACCCGTCGCGGCCGGCGATCACGATACGGACGCCCGCGTCGACGCCAATTTGAGGCTTTTTATCAGAATAACAATCAACCATAGCGTTGCCTCATTTGTAGGAATAAAGTACTATTCGACTCCCAACCTGTCATTTGGATCGCCAGCCTGGGAGCGTTGATCGATGGCCGAAGCCGTATTGCCTGGTGCCGACAGTCGCAATCTCGAGCAGGATTCGGCGAGCCTGCCCGAACGCGCTGCCGTCACTGCATCGCGGATCGCGGTCATTTGGGTACCCGGCCTCTACGCCTCGCCGAATACCGCCGTCGACGCCGTGGCACGCCGGATGGCCTATGCCCTCGACCGTCGGGCCACCTCGCCTTCCGCCCGCTTCAGCACGGCCGAGCGGATCGAGGAGATCGACCGCGGCAAGGCCGGCAAGGTGCGGCGCGCGACCATCGTCCGCAGCGAGAACGGCCAGGAAACACCGGCTGTCGATCTGTTCGAGCTCGACTACGCACCGACATTGCTGCGGCCGCATCTCGAGGCGACCGCGCTGCGCCGCTGGCTCGAGGCTAGCTGGGTCGTGCTCAGCAGCCTTCTCCTGGCGCTCGCCACGTACCGGCATCGGCGCGGCAAGAGCTTGATGGCGAAGCTCCAGCTGGTCTTCGGCGCGCTCTGGCTGCTGATGCTGGTCGGCTATGTCTGGCTGCTCTTCCTCGGCGTCGTCGTCGCCATCGACTCGCTCTTCGGCCTCGAGCTCGGCGCCCGGCTCGGCATGGCTGGCGGCTGGTGGGACGCCGCGTCGCCGGTGATCGGCGGCCTGCTCGTCCTGGCGCTCGGCGCCAGCGCCACGGTGCCGGCCATCCGCGCCCGGCTCGAGCAGGCGGGCGCCGCCACGATCTCCGCCTTCGCCTATCTCCGCGTCGGCCGCCAGCGCCCCGCGCTCACCGGCCATCTCGCCGACCTGATCGAGCACATTGCCGAGGCCGGCGACACCTATCGACGGGTCGATGTGATCGCCAACAGCTTCGGCTCGCTGATCGCCCTCGACACGCTCTTTCCACACGGAACGCTGCCCGAGCCGCGCCTCGCCATGGTCAAGGGTCTGGTCACCATCGGCTGCCCGTTCGATGCGGTACGCGCCATGTGGCCGGGCTATGCGGAAAATCGACGGGGCATCGACGGAGCACCATCCGGCTGGCTGAACGTCTACGCACCACTCGACGTCTTCGGCTCGAATTTCCGCGACGACAACGCGGACGAGAAGCCGGATAGCGTGGTCGAAGAGACGTCGGCAGATGCAGGCCACACGCCCACCAACCACATTTTTCAGGCCGGCCAGGTGAGCGCCTCGCTGACCTTGCTCGATGTCCTCGTGCTCGGTGGGTTCCGCGCCCATGGCCGCTATTGGGGCGACCAGGAGGAAGCGGAGAACACCTGCTTCAATGCCATCGTCAGCGAGCTCTTCCAGGACGATCCGCTGCTCGCCTGACACGCGCATCGAGGCGAAGCTGCTCTATCCGGATGACGGCCATGATGGGCGTGCGTGATCAGAGCCGGCAGAAATGATGCTTGAGCAATCAATGCGCACCACCTAGACAGGAGTCCTGATCTCCCAAAGGAACCCTGGATGATCACGGCGGCGCAGCTGCGCGCGGCACGGGCCCTGCTCGGCATCGACCAGAAGACGCTGGCCGAGCTGGCCGGCGTGTCGGTGCCGACCGTCCAGCGGATGGAGGCCAGCCGCGGCACCGTGCGGGGCGTCATCGAGAGCCTGACACGCATCGTCGAGGCGCTCGACCGGGCCGGCATCGAGCTGATCGCCGAAGGCGCTGCCAGCACGACCGGCGGACGCGGGGTCCGCCTGAAAGCCACAGCCCCGGCGAGCGACGTCGAGCGCCCGGACTTACACGGCACCGGAAGAGGCGATGCCGACGGTTGAGATCGCCGCGATCGCTGCTGCGGCCCTGCTCGCCCTGGCGCCGGCAATCCTGGCAGCCAGGCGGCATCGCGCAATCGCGACCATCGGCTACTCGGCGTCCGGGGCGCTCTCGGCCGTCATCCTGCTGACCGGGCTCTTGGCTCTCCTGCTCCGCGCTCCGGCCACCTCTGTCGTGCTGCCGCTCGGCCTGCCCTGGCTCGGCGCCCACCTGCGCCTCGATGCGCTCGCCGCCTTTTTTCTCGTGGTGCTCGGGCTTGGCGGTGCGCTGACCAGCCTCTATGCAATCGGCTATGGCCGGCACGAGCGGGAGCCGCAGCGCGTGCTGCCGTTCTACCCGGCCTTCCTCGGTGCCATGGCGCTCGTGCTGCTCGCCGCCGACGCCTTCACCTTCCTGCTCTGCTGGGAGGTCATGTCGCTCTTGTCCTGGGCTCTGGTCCTCGCGAGCCATCGCGCGGCGGAGACGCGGCAGGCGGGCTTCGTCTATCTGGTGATGGCGAGCTTCGGCACGATGACGCTGCTGCTCGCCTTCGGGCTGCTCGCCGGCGCCGGCGGCGACTACGCGTTTGCCGCCATGCGCCTGATCGAGCGCAGCCCCGCCACGGCCGCGCTCATCGTCATTCTAGTGCTCATTGGAACCGGCTCGAAGGCCGGCCTGGTGCCGCTCCACGTCTGGCTGCCGCTGGCCCACCCGGCCGCCCCCAGCCATGTCTCGGCACTGATGAGCGGCGTCATGACCAAGGTCGCGGTCTACGGCTTCATCCGCGTCGCCTTCGACCTGCTGGGACCCGTTCCCGAATGGACGAGCCCGGCCGTCCTCCTCCTCGGCGCCGCCACGGCGGTGCTCGGCATCCTCTTCGCGACCATGGACGGCGACACCAAGCGGGTGCTCGCCTACTCGACCATCGAGAACATCGGCGTGATCTTCGCCGCACTCGGGCTCGCCCTGGCGTTCCGCGCCAATGGGATGCCGGTGCTGGGCGCCCTCGCCTTCAGCGCCGCGCTCCTGCACATCCTCAACCACATGCTTTTCAAGAGCCTGCTCTTCATGGGTGCCGGCGCCGTGCTGACCGCAACCGGACGCCGCGACCTCGACGGGCTCGGCGGGCTGATCCACCGCATGCCGAAGACCGCGGCGCTGATGTTGGTCGGCGTCGCCGCCATCTCGGCACTGCCGCCGCTCAACGGCTTCGTCTCCGAATGGCTGCTTTTTCAGGCCGTGCTGCAGAGTCCCGCGCTGCCCCAGTCCGCGTTGCAGCTGGTTGTCCCGGCAGCGGGCTGCATGCTGGCGCTGGCGGCGGCCCTGGCCGCGGCATGCTTCGTGCGCTTTTACGGCGTCGCCTTCCTGGGCCGGGCCCGAACGGCGGCGGCCGCCGAGTTGCGCGAGGTCGATCGCCACTCGCTCGCAGCCATGACGGTGCTCGCCGGCCTGTGCGTTGCCGTCGGCGTGGCACCGGGGCCGGTGCTCGACCTCATGGCTCCTGCGGTCCAGGCGATGCTCGAGGGCCGGCTGGCGCCGCAGCTCGGCGAGCCATGGCTCACGCTCGTGCCGGTTGCTGCGGCGCGCAGCACCTACAACGGTTTTTTGGTGCTGCTGTTCATCGCCGGCAGCGGCTCGCTCGCCGCCTGGCTCGTGCACCGCTACGCGTCGCGCGCGGTCCGCCGCTCGCCTGCCTGGGATTGCGGCTTTCCCCAGGCCAATCCGCTGACGCAGTATGGCGAGGGCAGCTTCGCGCAGCCCTTGCGCCGCGTGCTGGGCACGACCTTGATGCAAGCGCGCGAGACGGTCGACATGCCGGCGCCGGGCGAGCTGCGCGCCGCGCACCACCGCCGGCACGAGGTCGACCTCGCCTGGCAAGGCGTCTACCTGCCGATCGCTCGCGCGACGGTAGCGCTCGCCATCCGCTTGAACGGACTGCAATTCCTGACGATCCGCCGCTATCTCGGCCTCGTCTTCCTGTCGCTCATCCTCCTCCTCGTTGGCCTGGCGGTGTGGGGCTGATGCTCGGCATTCTCGTTCAAGGCCTCCAGATGCTGGTGGTTCTGGCGCTGGCACCCGGCCTCGTCGGCATCGTGCGCAAGACGAAGGCGCGGCTGACCCGACGGCGCGGCGCGGCCCTGATCCAGCCCTATCGCGACATCCTCCGGCTGCTGCGCAAGGAAGTCGTGCTCGCCGAAAACGCCTCGTGGCTGTTTCGGGTCTCGCCCTATGTCATCTTCGCCGCGACCTGGGTCGCGGCGGCTCTGGTGCCGACCTTCGCCATCGGCCTGCCGTTCAGCTGGACCGCCGACCTCATCGCCATCGTGGCGCTGCTCGCCAGCGCCCGCTTCTTCCTGGCGCTGGCCGGGATGGATGTCGGCACCAGCTTCGGCGGCATCGGCGCCAGCCGCGAGATGATGATTGGCGTGCTGGCTGAGCCGGCCATGCTGCTCACCGTCTTCACCGTGGCGCTGGTCGCTGGAACGACCCAACTCTCGTATGTCTCCGAGGCCATGCTCTCGCCCGGTATCGGTCTTCGCGTGTCGCTCGGGATGGCGGTGATCGCGCTGGTCATCGTGGCGATCGCCGAGAACGCCCGCATCCCGGTCGACAATCCCGCCACCCATCTCGAACTGACCATGGTCCACGAGGCCATGGTGCTGGAATACTCGGGCCGTCATTTGGCCATGATCGAGCTCGCCGCGGCGCTCAAGCTGCTGCTCTACGTGGCGTTGATCGGCTGCATCTTCCTGCCCTGGGGCATCGCGCGCCAGGGGGACGGCGTCGCCGCCCACCTGATCGCCTTCGGCCTGTTCTGCGGCAAGCTCGTCGCGAGTGGCGTGCTGCTCGCCGTCTTCGAGACCGCAATCGCCAAGATGCGGGTCTTCCGCGTCCCGGATTTCCTCGGCGTCGCCCTGATGCTCGGCCTACTCGGGACGCTTCTGCTCTTCGTGTCGCGCAGTCTCTGATGAACGCCATCGAGTTCGACATCGCCCATCTTCTGGCCGGCGGCCTCGTGCTGGTCAGCTTCATGATGATCTACCAGGACCGGCTCTACGCGCTGCTCAACGTCTTCGCGCTGCACGCGGTCGTGCTCGCGGCCGCGGTCGGTTGGCAGGCATACATCCAGGACGCCAATCACCTCTTCGTCACCGCATTGATTGCGCTCATCTTCAAGTCGATCGCCGTTCCCTGGGCGCTGCACCGGATCGTGCAGCGCCTGGGCATTCACCGCGAGGTCGAGACCGTCGTTGGCGTCGGCCTCACGATGCTCGCCGGCATCGGGCTCGTGACGCTTTCGATCGTCTTGATGCTCCAACTCACGGCATCGGCCGAGAACCCGCTGGCCCGCGAGGATCTCGCCTTCGCCCTCTCGGTGATCCTCCTCGGGTTGTTGATGATGGTGACGCGCCGCAACGCCGTCAGCCAGGTCGTCGGCTTCATGTCGCTAGAGAATGGCCTGATCCTCGCCGCGGCCGGCGCCCAGGGCATGCCGTTCGTGGTCGAGATCAGCGTCGCTTTCTCGGTGCTCATCGCGATGATCGTCGTGGGCGTCTTCCTGTTTCGGATTCGCGAGCGGTTCGACACGGTCGACGTCAGCGCCCTCGATGCGTTCCGCGGGGAGCGGCGATGAGCGGCACGGAGGCCGACCCGGTGACGGCCATACTCCTCATCCCGGCCCTGGCAGCGGCGCTCTTGGCGCTCGTGCCTGGTTACCGTCTGGGCGCCCGCATCAATCTTGCGGCCAGCCTCTCGACCCTGCTCGCGGCCCTGGCGCTGCTGGTGATCGAGCGCCCCGCGCCCGGCAGCTTCCTCCTGGTCGACGAGCTCAACATCGTCTTCATCGTCTTGAATTGCTTCGTCGGCTGCACCGCCGCCTTCTTCTCGGCAAGCTACATCGGCCATGAGCTGGAGACTGGGCGCCTGACGCCGGCCAACCTCCGCTTCTACCACTCCATGTACCAGTTGATGATGTTCGGCATGAACCTGGCGCTGGTCTCCAACAACATCGGCCTGATGTGGGTCGCGATCGAGCTGGCGACGCTGAGCACCGTCCTGATGGTCGGAATCTACCGGACCCACGAGGCCCTGGAGGCGGCGTGGAAGTACTTCATCCTCGGCAGTGTCGGCATCGCACTCGCCCTCTTCGGCACCATCCTCATTTACATGGCCGCCCAGCCGGTGCTGGGAGAAGGCGAGGCGGCGATGGTCTGGACCAGCCTGCTCGCCAGCGCGTCGGACTTCGATCCGGCCATGTTGAACGTGGCCTTCGTCTTCCTGCTGCTCGGCTACGGCACTAAGGTCGGCATCGCGCCATTGCATGCGTGGCTGCCCGACGCCCATGCCGAAGGCCCCACGCCGATCTCGGCCGTGCTTTCAGGACTGCTGCTCAACGTGGCGCTCTACGCCCTCCTGCGCTTCAAGATGCTGATGGCAGCAAACCCTGGCACCCTGCCGCCCGGGCCGTTGATGATCGGTCTCGGGCTGCTGTCGCTCGTCTTCGCGGCGCTGATGCTCTACCGCCGCCGCGACATCAAGCGTTTGTTCGCCTACTCGTCGATCGAGCACATGGGCATCATCGTCTTCGCCTTCGGCATGGGCGGCCCGCTCGCCAATTTCGCGGGGCTCCTGCACATGGTGATGCACAGCCTGACCAAGTCCGCGATCTTCTTCGCCGTGGGCAACATCGCGCAGATCAAGGGAACGCAGCAGATCAGCGAGATCCGGGGCCTGACCCAGAGCCACCCGGCCCTCGGCTGGGGCCTCGCGGTCGGCGTGCTCGCGATCGCCGGCATGCCGCCGTCCGGGATCTTCATGAGCGAATTCCTGCTCGTCACCTCGAGCTTCGCCCGCATCCCGGCGCTGGCGCTCGTCCTGGTGCTGGGCCTGCTGATTGCCCTCGGCGCCCTGCTGCTTCGCCTCACCGGCTTTCTGTTCGGTGACCCAGGCGAGCGACTGGCGCCGGCGCAAGGCTCGCTCGCACCGCTCTATCTGCATCTGGCGCTGGTGCTGCTTGCCGGCATCCATCTGCCACAGCCGATGGTCGTCTGGTTTCAGACGGTCGCCCGGCTGCTCGGCTGACCGCGCGATGCCGGCACCCTCCATCCTGAGCCTCCTGCCACCAGGCACCGCGCGCCGCGGCCCGATGCCACGCCAGGTCGTCGACGAGCGCGGCTGGCAAGAGGCCGCTGACGCCCTGTCGCGAGGCGCCCTGACCCTGCTCAGCCTCTGGGCGGATTCCGCCGACGTGCATCTTGCCCTGCTCGAGCCCAGGACCTGGCGGATCGGCGTCGTCAGCCTCGCGCACCATAGCCGCGGCTTTCCCTCGATCGCCCGGCTGCATCCACCGGCGCAGCGGCTGGAGCGAACGATCACCGACCTCTTCGGCCTGGTTCCAGAGGGCGCCGAGGACCAGCGGCCTTGGCTCGACCACGGACGCTGGGCCCTCACCCACCCGCTCGGCGCCGCGACCGAGGCGGCCAATCGAGAGCCACAGGCCTACCCGTTCCTGCCGGCTCTAGGCGACAGCTTGCACCAGGTGCCGGTCGGCCCCGTGCATGCCGGCATCATCGAGCCCGGCCATTTTCGCTTCACCGCCCAAGGCGAGACCGTCGTCCGTCTTGAGGCGCGCCTGGGCTATGTCCACAAGGGTATCGACCGGCTGATGCAGGGCGCGGCGCTCACCGAGGGTGCGACCCTCGCCGGCCGGACATCGGGCGACAGCACCGTCGCCTATGGCTGGGCCTTCGCCCAGGCCGCCGAGGCCGCGCTCGACGCAAGGGTGCCCGAGCGCGCGCTCGCGCTTGCGGGCGCTGATGGCGGAGCTGGAGCGCCTCGCCAACCACCTCGGCGATATCGGCGCGATCTGCAACGATGCCGCCTTCGCGATAATGCTGGCCCATTGCAGCGTGCTGCGCGAGCAGGTGTTGCGCACGGCCGATACCTGCTTCGGCCACCGCTTCATGCGCGACCGGATCGTCCCGGGTGGCGTGGCCTGTGACCTGGACGAGCCGGGCAAGGCGGCGCTCCGCCATCTCCTGGACGAGATCGGCGGCAAGTTTCCGGCCCTGGTCGACCTCTACGACAACACCGCATCGCTGCTCGACCGGACGGTGCAGACGGGCGTGCTCCGCGCCGACCTTGCCCTCCGCTTTGGTGCTGGCGGCCCTGTCGGGCGCGCCTCCGGCCGCGATTTCGACGTCCGCCGTGACCTCTCCTATGCACCCTACGACCGCCTCGTGTTCCAGGTGCCGGTGCGCGACGACGGCGACGTCAACGCCAGGGTCTGGATTCGCATTCGCGAGGTCGAGGCGAGCCTGGCCCTTCTCCGCCAGCTCGTCGAGGACCTGCCCGAAGGCTCCGTCCAGGCACCGCTGCCGAGTTCGCACGAGCCGCGCGAGGGGCTGGGGCTGGTCGAAAGCTTTCGCGGTGACATCCTGGTCTGGCTGGCGCTCGATGCCCAGGGCCGGATCAGGCGCTGCCACCTCCGCGATCCGTCCTGGTTCCAGTGGCCGCTGCTCGAGGCGGTGATCGAAGACAACATCATCGCCGACTTCCCGCTCTGCAACAAATCCTTCAACTGCTCCTATGCCGGGCACGACCTATAGAGGCGTCAAGACATGCGCAGGCTGCTGATCGAGGGCATGCTCCGCCGACCATTAACCGAGACAGCACCAACGGCGAGCGAGGCGGCGACCGAGGAGCTCGGCCTTGCCTTCGAGCAAAGGGCCAGGCGCCGTCTCGGCCGCAGCCTCGCCATCCGCCAGGTCGACGCCGGCTCGTGCAATGGCTGCGAGCTGGAGATCCAGGCGCTGGGCAATCCCTATTACGATCTCGAACGCTTCGGCCTGCACTTCGTGGCCTCCCCCCGCCACGCCGACGTGCTGATGGTCACCGGCCCGGTGACCCGGAACATGCGCGAGGCGCTGGAGCGAACCTACGCAGCCACACCGGCGCCGAAATGGGTGGTGGCGGTCGGTGACTGCGCCCGCGATGGCGGCTGCTTCGCCGGCAGCTACGCGATCGTTGGCGGCGTCGCGGCCGTCGTGCCCGTCGATCTCCACATCCCCGGCTGCCCACCGAGCCCGACGGCGCTCCTAAAGGGCCTGCTGGCCCTGGTCGACCGGGCGGACACAAATGATGGACGTCCGTAAGCGGCACCGCTCGCATGAGACGGCCGCCGCGCCGGTCGACCTCGACAAGGACCGGGGCGTGCCTAGACTGCGCCACGTCCGCCTTTCAGCCTACCGGGTCATCCCATGAGCACCGCCGATCGCGCCACCGAAGCCTTTCGCACCCTCTCGGCAGCCCAGCTGCGTTCCTGGGCGGAGGACCACGACCAGGTCGTCAGGTGGCGCACCAATCGGGATCTCTTGCCCAGCGGCCATCTGGCGTCGCGGGTGCCGGTTCTGGTCGAGTGGCGCTCGAGCAAGCTCGAGGGCGAAGATCCCTACGCCATCCTGCGCAACGTCAATTACGGCGGCAATCCGCTCGAGCGAACGACGGTCCTGCACACCGTCCGCATGCCGCTCGATTGCATCGACCATGTCGAGTTCACCCTGGTCCCGCTCGCCCCGGGCGGCCGGACCGGCCCGGTCCAGCACGGTCATCTTCGCTTCGTCTTCGACCCGGACCGCCGACCGCTGCTGCTGACCCTGGACGGCTCGCCGGCGGGTGCGGACGCCCGCATCGACGATCTGATCCTGAGCTGGGAGCCCTGGCGCTTCAAGGACGACGGCTTCAGCTTCATCAAGGCCATGGGTGACGGTTTCGATCTCAGCCTGCGTGCCTACGCTGGCGCGCAGCGTTATCTCGAGGACGTTCTCGAGGGCTATGAGTGGTTCAGCTACCGGCTGCAGCTGCCCGGCGGCCGGAGCGGCGCCTTCGAGCTGCTCAAGGTGGCGCTCGTGCTCGGCGACAGCGCAGCCCGCCACACCATGGCTCAGCTGCTCGACAAGGCGGAGAGCACCTGGCTCGAGAAGGCGCCGCCGGGCGCGGCGAGCGACGCCACGTTGGAAGCCGACTGGAAGGAGCTGCGGCGCCGGATCGAGGATTCCGAGCGCCCGACTATCGACGCGCCAGCGCTCGGCAACCAGGAGCTGACCTACCAGACCCTGGTGCGGTCCTGTGCCGCGCTCGCCCGCTACACGGTGCTGCTTGCGGCAAGGCGGCTGGTCGATCGCGGCGAGACCGACGGCCTCAATCTCGAGAAGCTGCCCGAGGCGGCTCTGGATACAACCGAACCCTGGATGAAGAGCGTGCCGAAAGAGGATCTCCGCGGGCTCTTCCTGCGTGCGCCGAGCGCGCTGCGCTTCATCACCCGCCATCCACAATCCGTGCCGAGCCGCATTCCGGCTGAGCTCGATCAAGCTGGTCTGCTGGTTCGCAAGGGTGCGAAGCCATGGCTGCTCCGGTTCGGGCCGAAAGCGCTCAAGCCATACAACTCCGAGGGCGCCCGGCGCTTTGCGCCCTAGGCGCGCGAACCGCTTGGACAGGAGCGCCTAGATGTAGCCACCCTGGCGCAGCTCGGCGATCACCACGCGCTGCAGCATGGTCTCGCGCAGAGACGCCGGGTGCTCGAGGCCGAGCCGGGCGAGGTAGGGCCGACCGGCAGGAGGGATGCTGCTCGAGCTGCCGACCACGTCCTTGACGATCCCGGCGACGCCGAGGCGGCGTGCCATGCGCGCCTTGAGTCCCTTGAGGATACGGCCCAGCACCTGCTCCTCGGCGGTGAGATCGGTGCCGAACGGGAAAGTCGGAAAGAGGCCCCGCGCGCGAAAGGCGTCGAGCGTGCGCTCGAGCCTAGCTGGCGTGTTGTCTCGAAACCGGTCCGGAATCCGGTAGTCCGGCTCGAGCTTGCCGTTGGCGACGGCCTGCGCAAGCAGCTCGTCCTGGAAGCGCGAATCGGCGATGCACAAGAGCGCCTGGATGACCTCATGATCCTGCCGGCCGCGTAGATCGGCGATGCCGTACTCGGTGATCACGATATCCCGCAAATGACGGGGGATCGTCGTGTGCCCGTAGTTCCAGACGATGTTGGAGGCGACCGTCCCGCCCTTGCTGCGCGTGCTGCGCAACATCAAGATCGACCGTGCGCCCGGCAGGGCGTGGGCCATGGCGACGAAATTGTACTGGCCACCGACCCCGCTCACCACCTGCAGGGTGTCGAGCCCGTCCGAGCACGCAGCACCCCCGAGCGTCATCTTCATCGTCGTGTTCACGAACCGCGCATGGTGGCGCTGCAGCGAGGCCAGCGGATCGTTGTTGTAGAGCTGGTTGACGAAGCAGATGCCCGTCATATTGAACTTCTGCAGCTCGGCATCGCCGAGGCCCCGCAGCATGTCGTACATCGCCCGAGGTCCAATGAAGAACCCGGCATGCAGGACCGAGCCGTCGGCCAGACGCTCGCCCAGGCACTCGGTATCGATCACGGCCCGGCTCTTCGGATCGTCGAGATCAGGTGCGATCCGCCTGGCCGACGGGGTCCGCAGCTCGCCGGCCTCGAGCGCCACATCGCCTTTGAAGACACCGATACGCTGCAGGAACGCCACGTCGGAGGCCCGGAGCGGGTTCTCGATAGCACCGGCCTCGGCGAGTGCGGTGAGCGTCGCCGGCGTCACGGCACTGGCGATCTTGCCGTCATTGACGAGCCGCTGCACCGTGACGTCGTCATAGACCTCACGCTTGAGAATGCCGGCGTCGTAGAGATGCCGAAAGCAGTCGGCGAACATCTCGGTGGCGCCGTAGAGCCCCTGCTCGAACGGCCCCGTTCCGCCTTCCTGGTCGATCTCGGCAGCGAACGCGTCGAGCAGCCCGGACGCCCGCAGCGCCTCTCGGTAGGTGGCGTTCTGCTGGTGGCGGAGGCAGAGCGCGTAGGCGATGGCGTCGCCCAGCGAGCCGATGCCGATCTGCACCGTGCCGCCATCCTTGATCAGGCCGCTGGCTGCCAGCCCGATCATGTAGTCGGCCGTGGCGACGGGACCGTTCGGCGTCGACAACAGGTCATGATCGAGCGAGCGGTCATCGAGCACGATGTCGAACGTATCGGCCGGCACGGCGGCGTCGCGTGGCATGAACGGCAGCTTGGTGTTCACCTGCGCCACCAGCGCCACCTTCCGCCCCGCTGCCTCCGCGTCGCGCAGCAACGGAAACAAGTCGAGGGAATCCGAGTTCGAGCTCAGGCTGTAGACCGTCTCGCCGCCCGCCACACGCTTGGCCACCGCCTGGGCGAAGACGTTCACCCCCTGCAGGATCATGTCCCGGCCGACATGCGTGTAGTTGCTGCTGATGTAATGGACCTGCGCCGTCGGATTGTTGAGGAAGGCGCCGGCCTGCATGTAGAACTCGGTGACCGTGACGTTGGGCGGCAGCGCGTTGCGCTTGTAGGCCGCGACATAGGCGAGCTCGGGATAGTCACCGAACACCCGCTCGATGATCGGCCCGGCAAAACGCTTCTCGATGTCGCTCTGCATCGGCGGGCGCCCGAGCGACAGCCCGGTCACGATGCGCAAGGACAGCGACGAATCGGCGACCGCTCGGCGATAGAGGGCGTTTAGGACATGCGTTGCCTTGCCGAGGCCGAGCGGCGCGCCGACGACGAGCTCGCGCCCGACCCGCTTGATGATCGCATCGACACAGGCCTCGGCTTCGGTCAGGACAGTAGGCGACGCTGTGGTCATTCAGTCCTCTGCTTCAAACGCGGTCAGATGTTGAGCGAGAGCCGCTCCATGATATCGCCGCCCTCATCAGGCTGGCTCGAGGCAAGAACGTCCCAGCTGTCCCAGGTCTCGACGACCTTGCCGTCGGCAAGACGGTGAAAGCTCATGCCGTCGGCCGCCTGCGGCATCGCCTCGTCGGCGTCCAACGCCGCTTCCATTCGGATCGTCCAGCGCGTCGCCACCCGATCGCCTTCAGCCACTTGGTCCTCGATCGAGAATGTGGCGGCCCCGAAGAGTGCCTGATAGCCGGCAACGAACTGACGGTATTGCTCGAGCCCCTCAATTCTCGATCCGGCGGTCGCAATATGGCCGATGCACTCGGCAGCGATTAGATCGGGCAGGACGGCGAGGTTGCCCCGCCCCCAAACCTCCTCGAGCAAGCGGCGAACGACCTGCTTGTTGGCTTCCGACATCGCCTCGACATCCTTTCTCAGAGCTGCCCCGAAGCTGCATCGCCGACCGCTCGGACCCTTGATCGATGGATAGTGAACGATCCGCATGCGGGCAACCGTGCCCAAGGCGAGGATTGCGACAACAGCGGCGCCACCCGGCCCCGCAAGACGGGCCCAGAGAGTGAGACGAGGACCGGCTGGTTGGTGTAGCTAGAGGCAGGATCTCATCCGAACGCCGGGACCAATGACATGCCTGACGAGCAGCGCGCTTTCCTCCGCGTCGACAAGATCAGCAAGCGGTTCGGCGCCGTGCAGGCGCTGGACGAGGTCAGCTTCGAGGTCTGCCCGGGCGAGGTGGTGGCGCTCTTGGGCGACAACGGCGCCGGCAAGTCGACCTTGATCAAGATCATCTCGGGCACCTTCCAGCCGACCTCCGGCCGGCTGCTGTTCGAGGGCGAGCCGGTCGTCCTGGAAAGCCCGGCCGATGCCAAGGCGCGCGGCGTCGAGACGGTCTACCAGGATCTGTCGCTCTGCCCGAACGTCGACACGGTGGCGAACTTCTTCATGGGCCGCGAGAAGGTCCGCCGCGTGCTCGGCGTGCCGCTGCTCGACGAACCGGCGATGCAGGCCGAGACCGAGCAGGCGCTGCGCGACATCGGCACCCATATTCCGGACGTGCGGACAACCGTCGAGCATCTGTCCGGCGGCCAGCGGCAAGCGATCGAGCTCTGCCGCTTCGTCCACTGGGGCGGTCGGCTGGTGCTGCTCGACGAACCTTTCGCGGCGCTCGGCGTCGAGCAGACGCGGCGCGGGCTCGAGATGATTCAGCGGATCCGCGACCAGGGTGTGGCGGTGCTGGTGATCACCCACAACGTGCTGCACGCCTTTCATGTCGCCGATCGCGCCATCGTCATGCGCCACGGCCGGGTGACCGGCGAGCGGCGCCTGGGCAACGCCACGGCCGAGGAGATCGTGGCGCTGATCACCGGCGAGCTCGCCGCCTAAGCCCTTTGCATCGGGCGCCGCTTGGCCGATAACCGACCTGTCGCAAGAATAACGGGGGAAAGCACGTTATGCAGCTCACACGCCGCCGCATCGGTCTTCTGGCCGCCACCGCCATGGGTCTCGCCGCCATCACGACCGCCGCGCAGGCCCAGGAGCAGGGCACCATCTACTACATGATCCCGACGCTCCTCGACGAGTTCCAGACCGAGAGCCAGGCCGCGATCGAGAACGTCTTCGGCGGCATGGGCTACGAGGTGATCTCGCTCGATGCGCAGAACCGGGCCGATCTGCAGCTCAACCAGCTCGAGGACATCATCGCGCTCGAGCCCGACGCGATCATCATGAACGCCGTCGACTTCGACGCCATCGTGCCCGGCATCGAGAAGGCGCGCGCCGCCGGCATCAAGGTGGTGAACTACGATCGGCAGATCCGCACCACCGAGTTCGACCTGACCTCGGTCGCCGGCACCGTCGAGATCGGCCGCACCGCCGCCGCGTGAGGCGATCCGCCTGCTCGACGAGAAGCACGGTGCCGTGCAAGGCACGGTCCTGCAGATCCTCGGCGACCCGGGTGACAACTACACGCTCGACATCCAGCAGGGCTTCGAGGAGGTGATGGCCGCCGAGGCGCCCGACGTCGAGATCATCAGACCAAGGCTGCGATGCAGTGGGAAGCCACCAACGCCGGGCGGATCTTCGAGGACCAGCTGCTGGTCAACCCGGATATCGACCTCGTCTTCGCCCATGCGGCCCATCTGACCGTGCCGATCGTCGCCATCATGGAGGCCAAGGGCAAGGAGCCGGGCGAGATCATGATGATGGCCTCCAACGGTGCCCCGGTCGGTCTCGACAACATCCGCGCCGGCTGGCAGCAGGTCGAGGTCGAGCAGCCGCTCTACGCCCAGATCTACGGCCTCGCCATGTTCATGCCGAAGATCCTCAGGGGCGAGCCGCTCGAGCCCGGCACCTACGACGTCATCGGTCTCGCGGGCGAGCTGACCATCGAGGAATGGGGCCCCGACCTGAAGGTGCCGGGGGCTGCCATCACGCCGGAGAACGTCGACGACACCCGTTTCTGGGGCAACCTGACGCCGCCCACCGATCCGGTGACGGTGGTCGAGTAGAGAGCTTTCGCTGAACAGGGTGCCGGATGGTCGATCTGCCGTCCGGCACCTTTCGTGCGGGCGGGAAGGACCATGCAAGCTGACGAGACGCGGCCGGGGCAGGCGGTGAGATCCGGCCTGCCGCCCAGGCTGATCGAGTTCGTGCTCGACCACCTGGTCTGGGGCATTCTCGCCGTCATCCTCATCGTCTGCTCGCTCTCGATCGACCGGTTTTTTCAGATCGGCATCTTCCTCAACATCCTGCAGCACGCGACCTTCGTCGGCATTCTCGCGATCGGCCTCGCCTTCTGCATCATCGCCGGCCACATGGACCTCTCGGTCGAATCGGTAATGGCGTTCTCCGCCATGCTCGGCGCCTGGCTGGCCGCAACGAGTGCATCGGCGGGCGGGCTCGGCGCACCCACCATCCTCGTTTTCTTTGCCTGTCTGGCTTTCGGCGCCGCGGCCGGCGCCTTCAACGCCTATCTCGTGGTCCGGCTCGGCATCAACGCCTTCATCGTCACGCTCGCCACCTACATCTCGATCCGCGGGCTCGGCCTGATCCTCACCGGCGGCCGCTCGATCTACGGTCTGCCCGACAGCTTCAGGGGCGTGGCCGCCATCAGCGTCTTTGGCGTGTCGCTGCTGATCGTCATTTTGATCATCGCCTATCTCGTGTTCAGCGTTCTGCTTACGCGCACCCGCTTCGGCCGCTACGTCTACCTCGTCGGCGGCAACCAGACGGCGCCATTCCGCGCCGGCATCGACGTCCAGCGGACCCTCTTCGCCGTCTTCATCCTTTCCGGCGTGCTGGCCGCGTTCGCGGGCTTCCTTCTCGCTTCCCGAACCAATGGTGCCACCCCCAATCTCGGGGCTCGGCATGCTGTTCGAGGTGTTCGCCGCCGTCGTCATCGGCGGCGTCTCCCTCAAGGGCGGCGTCGGTCGGCTGTCAGGCGTGTTCGCCGGCGTGCTGCTGCTGTCCACCATCGACACCGCGATCAACGTCATGGGCCTCGATGCCTGCTACATGCAGGTCATCCGCGGCGGCCTGATGCTGCTCGCGGTCATGCTCGACAGCTTCAAGGGCCACATAAGGCGGCGCTGGCTCTAGCGCGCTTTCGATCGGCGGCGGGCCGGCACGCGCTTCGCCTCACGGCCCATTTGTTGTCTGCTGTCACCCCGTGTTACCGTCGCCGGATCAATCGCCAGAAGCTAGGAGCTACAATGGCGCAAAAAACGAGCAAGCTCAGGCTTGCCGACGTCGACTTGAGCCTAAAGCTTCGCACGGACGTGTACTTGAAGAAGCTCGACAAGCTGCAAAAGCAGCTGGCCAAGATCCAGCAGGCTTATCTGTTCTCGGACAAATCCGCGGTGATCGTGTTCGAAGGCTGGGACGCCGCCGGCAAGGGCGGCACGATCCGCCGGATCTCGATCGCAATGGACCCGCGCAGCTTCAAGGTCTGGCCGATCGGCGCGCCCCGAAACTACTATCTGGCCCGCCACTATTTCCTGCGCTTCATGGAGCGACTACCGCCGACCGGTGCGATAACCGTCTTCGATCGCTCATGGTACGGCCGCGTCTTGGTGGAACGTGTCGAGCAATTGACGCCGGTCGACCGCTGGAAGGCCGGCTATCGTGAGATCAATGATTTCGAGCGGATGCTGACCGATGACAGCACCCGGCTGGTCAAGCTCTTCTTCCACATTTCCGCCGACGAGCAGCTCAAGCGCTTCCATTCCCGGCTGCACGACCCGATGAAGCGCTGGAAGCTGACCTATGACGATTTCCGCAACCGCCGCCGCTGGGACGACTACGTCAAGGCGACCGAGGACATGCTGGCGCGGACCTCGACCGCCAACGCGCCATGGTGCGTCATCCCCGCCGAGGACAAGAAGCACGCCCGAATCGCGGCGATGACCGAGATCGTCAAGCGCCTCAGCCGCGGCGTCGATCTCCGCGCGCCGACGCTCGACGATAGTGTGCTCGCCGAGGCGCAAGCCCAGTTCGAGCTGGCACCCGCCGAGATCAGCAAGATCAACAGCCGCGCGGACTAGCCCGCGTCTGCTGCTGGCGCCACCCGCACGAGCGACCAAGCATGGCATTCGTGCCGGCGAACGGGCGACCCACATCGCGTTCGCAAAAAAGAATCGGCGGCATTTGATCTATCGCAAATCCGCGCGACCGCTTCCGTGCTGCACTTGTGTGACAGTTTCGCGAGAGAACTGTGACAAGCGGCGGCCTCCGTCAGCGGTTGCTCGCGCCGCGATGAGGAATCAGGGCCATGGCAAGCGGCATCCCCAATGTCCGAAAGCTGGAGGACGCGCTTCTCGTAAATCGCGAGGAGCTGTTCCGGTTTGGCACGGCGGTGCTCTTCGTCATCGTCATCATGCTGTTCGCCGTGTCCCGCGGCGCCCAGGGGCCGCATGGCCTGCTCCTGGTCGCGGCAGCGATGATCGGCGGCTACATGGCCCTGAACATCGGTGCCAACGACGTCGCGAACAATGTCGGCCCGGCGGTCGGCTCGCATGCCATCACGCTCACCGGTGCCATCCTCATCGCCGCCTTCTTCGAGGCCGGCGGTGCGCTGATCGCCGGCGGCGACGTCGTCAGCACGATCAAGAACGGCATCATCGACCCGGCGCTGATCGCGGACACGAGCAGCTTCATCTGGTTGATGACCGGGGCCCTGCTGGCGGCGGCCCTTTGGCTCAACCTCGCGACCGCGCTCGGCGCCCCGGTCTCGACGACCCACGCGATCGTCGGCGGCGTGCTTGGTGCCGGCATTGCGGCCGGCGGCTGGGGCATCGCCGACTGGGCCGAGGTCGGCCGGATCGCCGCGTCCTGGGTCATCTCGCCCGTGCTCGGCGGGGCGATTGCCGCCGGCTTCCTTTACCTCATCAAGCGAACGATCACCTATCAAGCCGACCTGCTGGCCGCCGCCACGCGCACGGTGCCCCTGCTGATCGCGCTGATGGCCTGGTCGTTCACCACCTACCTGCTGCTCAAGGGCCTCAAGCACCTCTGGAGCATGTCCTTTCTCACCGCCGCCATCTTCGGCGTCGTGGTCGCCGGGATCGTTTGGTTCGTCATGCGATCCTACGTCCAGCGTGCCGGCGCCAGGATCGACAACACCAAGGACGGCATCAACGATCTGTTCACGATCCCGCTGATCTTCGCCGCCGCACTTCTGAGCTTTGCCCATGGCGCCAACGACGTGGCGAATGCCGTGGGTCCCCTTGCCGCGATCAACGAGGCCGTCACCTCGGGCGGGATCACGGCCAAGGCCGGCATCCCGCTCTGGGTCATGCTGGTCGGCGCCATCGGCATCTCTCTCGGCCTCGCGCTGTTCGGGCCGAAGCTGATCCGGACCGTCGGCTCGGAGATCACCGAGCTCGACCGGGCACGCGCCTTTTGCGTGGCGCTTTCGGCAGCCATCACCGTGATCATCGCCTCGCAGCTCGGTCTGCCGGTCAGCTCGACCCATATCGCCGTCGGCGGCGTCTTCGGGGTCGGTTTCCTGCGCGAGTATCTCAAGGTCAGCTATGCGCGGATGATCGACGAGATCCGCGAGCATCATTCGAACGAGGACGCGGCGGCGGTTGACGTCTTCCTGGAGCGGTTCAACGCCGCGAGCGTCCCCGAGCGCAGCCAGATGCTGCTCGAGATGAAGCGCCAGTCCGGCCTCGGCACGCTGCACAAGAAGGAGCGCAAGGGGCTGCGCAACATCCACCGGATCGAGCTGGTCAAGCGGACGCTGCTGTTTCGGATCGCCGCCGCATGGCTGATCACCGTGCCCGCCACGGCCCTGGTCGCTGCGATGCTCTACTTCATGCTGCGCGGCGCGATGCTGCCATGATCCACAGCCCAAGCTCGAGCCGATGAACCCCGTGTCCGGCACCGTCCTTTGCGCCGTCGACTTCTCGCCCGAACTCCGAGGCCGCCTTGCTCTGGGCCTGCGACCAGGCACAGCTGACGGGCGCCCATCTCGTCCTGCTGCACGTTGTCCACGATCCAGCGGCGAGCCCCGGCTTCTATCGCCGTCTGGGCAACGACTGGCCACAGCCGCTTACCGAAGCCGCCGAGGCAATGCTGCAGACGTTTCTGGACGAGGTCCGCAGCCGGCATCCAGAGCGGGCGATGCTGCAATCGCTCGAGACCCGGCTCGTGCCGGGCCTGCCAGCCGGCCGGGTCGTCGAGGTCGCGAGCGAGATCGGCGCGGATCTGATCGTGATCGGCAGCCGTGGGCGGACCGGCCTGCCGCATATCCTCCTGGGCTCGGTGGCCGAGCGCGTGGTCCAAATCGCCGAAATGCCCGTGACGGTGGTCAAGCGGGCGGGCGGTCCTGCGACGTGAGCATCGAGCTCGACCAGTTCGCGCTCTGGACCGGGCTGTTTGGCGGCCTCGCCCTGTTCCTCTTCGGCATGGACCTGATGACGGTGGCGCTCAAGCGCGCCGCTGGCGACCACCTCAAGGATCTGCTCGGCCGGATGACCAGCAACCGCGTGCTCGGCGTCGCGGTCGGCGCGTTCGTCACAGGCGTCGTCAACTCGTCGTCGGTGACCACGGTCATTCTGGTCGGCTTCATCTCCGCCGGCCTGATGTCGATGGCGCAGAGCGTCGCCGTGATCATGGGTGCCAATATCGGCAGCACGGTCACCGCCCAGATCCTCGCCTTCAGCGTCACCCGTTTCGCCTTGCCAATGATCGCGCTCGGTTTCCTCGTGGCGTTCGTCCCCAAAGGCGAGACGACACGGGAATATGGCCGCATGCTGCTCGGTGCCGGCCTCGTCTTCTATGGCATGGGGTTGATGAGCGCCGCCATGGCACCGCTCCGCGCCTATCCACCGTTCATCGACTTCATCGCGACCCTCTCCAACCCGATCGCCGGCGCGCTCGCCGGCATGGCCTTCACCGCCGTTATTCAGTCCTCGGCCGCAACAACCGGCATTGTGATCGTGCTCGCCGGCCAGGGCGTGATGACCCTCGAGACGGCCATCGCCGTGGCGCTCGGCGCCAATATCGGCACGTGCGCCACGGCCGGACTGGCGGTGATCGGCAAGCCACGCGAGGCGGTGCGGGCTGCCGTCGTCCACGTGCTCTTCAATGTCGCCGGCGTGGCGATCTGGATCGGCTTCATTCCGCAGCTCGCCGAGTTCGTGCGCGCCATCTCGCCGGCGGCCGAAGCGGTTCCCGGCGCGTTGCGGGCCGCCGCCGAGGCGCCGCGCCAGGTGGCGAACGCGCATACCATCTTCAACGTCGTCAACACGCTGCTGTTC
This sequence comes from uncultured Alphaproteobacteria bacterium, assembly GCA_963761475.1. Lineage (GTDB taxonomy): Bacteria > Pseudomonadota > Alphaproteobacteria > Rhizobiales > Hyphomicrobiaceae. Next base: position 73,627 of record CAVXGT010000021.1, on the reverse strand, counting down.
TTGCCCTTCACCGCGCAGATCGCCCGGCTAGTCGAGTGGCTGGTGCCCGACCGGCCGCTCGGTACCGATGCGCCGCTGACGCCGAAATTCCTCGATGACAACCTGATGTCGACGCCGGCAATGGCGCTCGACAGCGCCCGCCGCGAGATCGGCCGCATGGGCGACTATGTCGGCGAGATGCTCGACCGCGCCTTGCCGGCGGCCTTGTCCGGCTCGCGGCAGGCGCTGCTCGACATCGAGGCGATGGACAAGCCGGTCGACCGGCTGCACCGTGCCCTGATCGGGTATCTGGGCCGCATCTCGGCGACCTCGCTGAGCGAGGAGCATGCGCAAAAGCTGTTGCAGCTGGTCGCCGTCACCAATGACCTCGAGCATCTGGCCGACCGCATTGCCACCGACGTGACCACATCGGCACGCAAGCGCATCGACGAGCGAATCGTCGTCAAGCCGGAGGCGGCGAGGCGGATCACCGCCTACCACACCGAGGTCAGGCGGGCGCTGCGCGAGGCGATGACCGCCGTCATGAACGACGATCACGAGCTTGCCGCGACCGTTCGCAATATGAAGCACGGCGTGACCGATCTCGCCAATCAGATCAGCCGTGAGCGCTTCGGCCTGGTTCCCGGCGGCACCGAGCCATCGATTCGAAGCTATGTGCGGGAGATCGAACTGCTCGAGATCCTCGACGGTATCTTCAAGATCGCGCGGCGCATCGCGCGCACCGAGCTGGCGGCCGTGCCGGCGTCGGCCTGAGCACCGGCCCGCCGATCCCGACCGTCGAACCTGGCCGTCCGGGCCCACGGGCTAGGCTGCGAAAGCTGTTTTCTCAGCCCGTTTCGTATCGTAAACACTCGAGGACGGGTTGGAGCCCGGGAACCGATGGAGAGGCGCGTCGCCTCGGGAGTGGCATTTGTTCGATCTCGTTTTGAAGGGCGGCCGAGTCTTGGATCCGGGCCGCAATGTCGACCGCATTGCGGACGTGGCCTTCGCCGGCGGCAAGGTCGCAGCGATGGATGCGGATATTCCGGCGGACAAGGCGCAGTCGACGATCGACGTCGCCGGCAGGATCGTCACGCCCGGGCTGATCGACCTGCACACTCATGTCTATTGGGGCGGCACGTCCCTGGGCGTGGATGCCGACCGGATCGCCAGGCGCAGCGGCACCACGACGTTCATCGATGCCGGCAGCTCCGGGCCCGGCAACTTTCTGGGATTCCGCCACCACGTCATGGAGCGGTCGCGGGTCCGGATTCTTGCCTACCTCAACATCTCGTTCGCCGGCATCTTCGCCTTCTCGAAGACCGTCATGGTTGGCGAGAACCTGGACGTTCGCCTGCTGCAGCCCACGCGAGGCCGTCGCCTGCGCCCGGGATCATCCCGACCGCATTGTCGGGATGAAGGTGCGCATCGGCCAGGGCACCAGCGGTGCAGCCGGCGCCGGGCCCTTCAATGCCGCCCTCGATGCCGCCGACAAGCTGCAGCTGCCGTTGATGACGCACCTCGATTTCCCGGGCGCCGGGGCGCCACGAGGTCATCGACCACCTGCGCAAGGGCGACGTGATCACCCACTGCTTCAGGCCCTTCCCCAATGCGCCGGTGCACGGCGATCGCACGATCCGCGCGGACGTGCACAGCGCGCGCAAGCGCGGCGTCGTCTTCGACATCGGCCACGGCCTCGGCTCGCTCGGCTTCGAGACGGCGAACGCCATGCTCGAGCAGGGCTTCCGCCCCGACGTCATCTCCAGTGACGTGCACACGCTCTGCGTCGACGGGCCGGCCTTCGATCTGCTGCAATGCATGTCGAAGTTCATGGCGCTCGGCATGCCGCTCGCCGACGTCATCCAGACAGTAACCCAGCGTCCGGCAGCGACGGTCGGCCGCAGCGATCTCGGCAGCCTCGCCGTGGGTGCCGTCGGCGACGCCTCGATCCTCGAGCTGAAGCGGGGCAAGTTCATCCATGCCGATTGCGTCGGCGAGACCATGGAGGCAAGCGAGGGCCTGGTCTGCCACGGCATCGTCACGGGCGGCAGCTGGTGGCCCAATGACGAGATCGCATCGTGACCCGCGGCAGCGGCAACGCGGCGCTGGTCGGCCGCCCGGGCGGGCGCCGCCATATCGATACGCCGGCGCTCGTCCTTGATCTCGATGCCTTCGAGCAAAACCTGAAGGTCGTGCACGAGCTGGCGCGGAGCCGCGGCATCGGGCTGCGCCCGCACGCGAAGACGCACAAATGCGCAGCGATCGGTCGGGCGCAGATGGCCGCGGGCGCCGTCGGCCTGTGTTGCGCCAAGCTGGGCGAGGCCGAGGCGATGGGCGAGAACGGGCTCGATCGCCTGCTCCTGACCTCGCCGGTCATCGGCAGCGCCAAGATCGAGCGGCTGCTCGCCCTCAATGCGTCGGTCGAGGAGCTGATGCTGGTGGTGGACGACGTGGCGAACGTCGCCCAGCTCGCCGCGGCCGCGACACATGCCGGCCAACACCTCAAGCTCTTGATCGACGTCGATGTCGGCACCCACCGCTTCGGGGTGACGAGCCCGCAAGCGGCCATGACGCTTGCGGCGGCGATCGACGCCTCGCCGGCATTGTCGTTGCTCGGCATTCAGGGCTATGCCGGGCACGTCCAGTCGATCAAGAGCTACGCGGAGCGTCGCGCGGCATCGCATGCCGGGCTCGAGGCGCTCGCCCGGGTCCGCGATGCCCTGGCCGAAAGCGGTCATCCCTGCAAGATCGTCACCGGCAGCGGCACCGGCACGCATGATTTCGACCACGAACCGGGTCTCTTCACCGACTTGCAGGTCGGCTCCTATATTTTCTCGGACGTCATCTACGACGGCATCGAGCAGAAGGCGGATGGTGGCCGCAGGTTCATCCCGGCCCTATTCGTCGCTAGCCGCGTCGTCAGCCGGCAGCAGCCGGACTTTGCCACCATCGATGCCGGCTCGAAGAGCTTCTCGCTGGACGGGCCGATGCCCCTCTTGGTCGACGGACCCACGCCCGGATCGGCCTATGGCCGCTTCGGCGATGAGTTCGGCCGGCTGAGCCTCGAGGGCGCTGGCCGCCAGGTGGCGCTCGGCGAGCTCACGACATGGATGGTCCCGCACTGCGATCCGACACTCAATCTGCATGACTACTACGTCTGCGTGCGCGGCGATGACGTCGTCGACCTTTGGCCGATTGAAGCGCGTGGCGCCGCGGCCTGAGTCCGAGCGCCCGGCGCGGGCGAGGCTCGGCCGGGCGCTCCGGACGATCAGGAGCGGGCTGGGCATCAGCCTCGCCGACGTCAGCCTGCGCACCGGGGTAAGCGTCTCGACGCTGTCAAAGGTCGAGAACGGCCAGCTCTCGCTCACCTACGACAAGCTGGTCCAGCTCAGCGAAGGCCTCGAGGTCGATATCGGGGTCTTCTTCGACGCCGAGCCGGTGGCACCGGACCGGCAGCCGGGGCAGGTGACGGCCCGCCGGAGCGTCACCCGCCCCGGCGACGAGATGCTGATCGAGACGCCGAACTATGACTACCGCTACCTCTCGACCGAGCTGTCGCAGAAAGCGATGGTGCCGATCCTGATCACCATCCGCGCCCGCTCCATGGTCGAGTTCAGCCAGATGAGCCGCCATTCGGGCGAGGAATTCATCTATGTCCTGCGCGGGCCGGTCGAGGTCCACACCGAGCACTACGCGCCAACCGCACTCGCCACCGGCGATGCGATGTATCTGGACAGCACCATGGCGCACGCGTTCCTGGCACAGGGCGACGAGGACGCGCTGATGCTCAATGTCTGCTACAGCCCGAGTGCCGGCCATAACCAAACACTCGTCGAGCTGGCCAAGGCGCGCTCCCAGGAACGGGAGGACGACGGCCAAGGCGACGGCAGCTAAGCGCCTGTCGTCCGAGCGGTCATTTCAGTAGGTTCCACGGCTCAAGCCGGCTCCGCAGGTGCCGTCGCGGCGTTGCCCAACCGCTCGATCTCCAGCGTGTGATGGCAGGCGGCCTCGTGCCCATCGGCATACCGATCGAGCTCTGGCGCTTGGCTCCGGCAGATGTCCGTCGCATGTGGACAGCGTGGATGAAACGCGCAGCCAGTGGGCGGTGAGATCGGGCTCGGCAGCCCGCCCCTGAGCGGTGCCCGGCCCGTCCGCCGGCGGGTCGGGTCGGGGATCGGCACCGAGGCCAGCAGACCTTGCGTGTAGGGATGCAGCGGGTGCTCGAAGAGCTGCCGGGTCGGCCCGCGCTCGACGATGCGGCCCAGATACATGATCGCCACCTGGTCGCTGATGTGCCGGACCACCGAGAGGTCGTGGGCGATGAAGAGATAGCCCAGGCCGAACTCGCGCTGCAGGTCGCGCATCAGGTTGATGACCTGGGCCTGCACCGAGACGTCGAGCGCCGAGACCGGCTCGTCGGCGACGAGCAGCTCGGGATTGAGCACCAGCGCCCGGGCGATGCCGACCCGCTGCCGCTGGCCGCCCGAGAACTCGTGCGGGAAGCGGTCCATCGCCTCGGTCGTCAGCCCGACCTTCTCGAGGATGGCGACCACCTTGTCCCGGCGCTCGGCGCGGCTCTTGCTCAGGCCGTGAATGTCGAGCGCCTCGCCGACGGCATCGCCGATCCGGATCCGGGGGTTGAGCGAGGCATAGGGATCCTGGAAGACGACCTGGACGCGCCGCCGCAGCCGCATCAAGTCGCGGCCGCGCCAGTTCGTGACATCCTCGCCATCGACCTTGATCCGGCCGCCGGTCGGCTCGATCAGCCGCGCGATGGTCCGTCCCAGGGTCGACTTGCCACAACCGGACTCGCCGACCAGCCCCAGCGTGCGGCCCGGCCTCGACGATTAGGCTGACCCCGTCGACCGCGCGCACCTGGGCCACCGTCCGGCGCAGAATGGGCGAGCGCAAGGGAAACCAGGTCTTGAGATCCTCGACTTCGAGCAGCGGGCTCATGACACCGCCACCTCTGTCTCGGCGACCGGAAAGAAGCAGCGGGCACGATGGCCGCTCTCGAGCTGCTCGAGCATCGGCACGGCCTCGGCGCAGGCCGGGCGCGCCCTGTCGCAGCGGTCACGGAAGCTGCAGCCCGATGGCCGGCTCAACGGCGAGGCGACCGTGCCCTCTATGGTCAGCAGCCGCTCCTGCTCGAGGTCCGGCCGCGGGATCGAGCGCATCAGGGCGTGGGTATAGGGATGCCGGGGCGCCTCGAACAGGCGAAAGACGTCGGCATCCTCGACGATCCGGCCCGCGTACATGACGGCAACCCGGTCGGCGATCTCGGCGATCACGCCCAGATCATGGGTGATCATCAAGACCGCCATGCCGAGCTCCTGGCGGAGCGACATGAGCAGATCGAGGATCTGCGCCTGGGTCGAGACGTCGAGCGCCGTGGTCGGCTCGTCGGCGATGAGCAGCTTCGGCCGGCAGATCAGCGCCATCGCGATCATCACCCGCTGCCGCATGCCGCCGGACAGCTCATGCGGATAGGCGTCGATGCGCTGCCGGGCCGCCGAGATGCCGACCAGCTCCAGCATGTCGAGCGCTTCGTTGCGGGCCTGGCTGTTGGTCATCGAACGATGCGTGAGCAGCGCCTCGACCAACTGATCGCCGATCCGATAGACCGGATTGAGCGAGGTCATCGGCTCCTGGAAGATCATGCCCATCCGATCACCGCGCAGCCGGCGACGTCCCTTCTCGGGCAGGCTGACCAGATCGACGCCCTTCGAAGCCGATGCTGCCCTTGCCGATCCGCGCCACCGGCTGCGGCAGGAGCCCCATGATGGCGAGCGCGGTCATGCTCTTGCCGCAACCGGATTCGCCGACCAGACCCAGGACCTCACCTTCGGCAAGCTCGAAACTGACCTGCTCGATCGGGCAGAACGTGCCGCGGTCGGAGCGGATCTCCACCGTCAGGTCTTCGACCGCGAGCAGCGGCCGGGCTGTGGCGGGCACCTCTACCACTTGGTCAGGTCATCCTTGAAGCGTGGGTCCAGGCGATCGCGCAGCACGTCGCCCACAAGATTGAGCGAGAAGACGGTGAGGATGATCGCGGCACCCGGGAACATTAGCAGCCAGGGTGCGCGCGTGATGTAGCGCCGCGTCTCGGCCACCATGTTGCCCCAGCTGGGAATGTCGGGCGGCAGTCCGAGACCGAGGAAGTCGAGCGAGGCCGCCGAGAGCTGCGCGAAGGCGAAGATGAAGGTCGCCTGCACCATCAAGGGTGACAACAGGTTGGGCAGGACATGGCGCCAGAGGATGCGCAGATCACTGGCGCCTAGCGAGGTGATCGCCTCGATATAGGTCTCGGCGACGATCTTGCGGCTGAGCCCGTAGGTGATGCGCGCGGTCGTGGTGACGTAGATCGCCCCCACCGCGATCATCGAGTTGAAGAGCCCCTTGCCGAGAATGACGACGAAGGCCAGCGCCAGGAGCAGTGCCGGGATGCCCATCAGCACGTCGACGAAGCGCATCAGAACGAGGCCGAGCTCTGGGAAAATACGCGGAGAGCGTGCCCAGCAGAACACCGAAGACGAGTGCTATGACGACGACGCCCGTGCCGGTGAGCAACGCCATGCGCGCGCCATAGATAACCCGCGAGAACAGATCCCGGCCGTTGTGGTCGGTGCCGAACCAGTGCTCGGCGCTGGGCGGGCTGAGCCGGCCGTGGGCGTCGATGGCGCTCGGATCGAAGGGCGCGATCCAGGGTGCCAGCAGGGCGCAGACCAGCATGATAAAAATGAACAGCAGGCCGACGGCCGCTATCTTGCGGTCGGCGAACGGCTTCAGGAATTGGAGCACTGCCCGCATCGCGGCCCTATTGCGCCTTCATTCTGGGATCGAGGCGCGTGGTGGTGAGATCAACGATCAGGTTGATGAGGATGTAGAAAACGACGACGACGAGGATGATGCCCTGGATGACCGGGTAGTCGCGCCGCATGATCGACTGGACGACCAGCCGGCCGATGCCGGGGAGCGCGAAGACCGTCTCGGTGACGACGGCCTCAGAGACCAGGCCCACAAAGGTGAAGCCAAGCGTGGCGACGACGCCGACCAGCGCATTCCTGAACACGTGCTTGAGGATCACGGCCCATTCGGAGAGGCCCTTCGAGCGCGCCGTGCGCACGTAATCCTCGCGCATCGTGTCCAGCATCCCGGCGCGAACCAGGCGAACGACCAGGGCCGAGTTGGGTGCTGCCAGGGTGATCGCCGGCAGGATGAGGTACTTGAAGTTGCTGAGATCGCCGCTCTCGATGACCGACGGAAAGCCCGAGGTGGGCAGGAGCCCGAAGCCGACGGCGAAGGTGAAGATGAGGTAGAGCCCGAGCCAGAAGGTCGGCACGGAAGCGAAGAGCATGGCGAGGCCGGAGACTGCCTGGTCCGTCTTGGTGCCGTGAAAGGTTGCCGAGACGATGCCGGCCGGAATGCCGATCAGCACGATCAGCACCATGGTGAAAAGCGCCAGGAACAGGCTTGTCTCGGCGCCCTCCCCGATCACCGACAAGACCGGCTCTTGAAAGTAGATCGAGTTGCCGAGATCGCCCTGGAGCGCGTTGCCCAACCAGCGGAGGTACTGCTCCCAGATCGGCCGATCGAGGCCCATCTGCTCGGCGCAGCGCCTCGATCTCCTCCATGTCGGCCATGTCGCCGAGCATGATCGAGGCGGGGTCGCCGGGGATCAGATGGATGAAGGAGAAGACGAGGATAGACGCAATGGCGAGCGTCGGAATGGCGCTCAACAGGCGCTTGAGAACGACTGTGCCCATCTACTGCCGTTGCCGCCCCCAAGGTCGCGCCGGAAACGATGGGCCCCGCGTCGCTCGACGCGGGGCCCTGCTGATCAACCTTTGCTGACGCCGTAAAAGGCGGGCCAGATGAGGAGTTGGTCCGGCAGCCCATCGAGCGCGGGCGAATGGATGTCGTAAAGGTAGATGTCGCCCGGCTTGATCACCGGCACCTGCTCGTAGGCCAAGGCCTGGATGTCGTGCCAGATGGCCTTGCGCTCGTCGATGTCGGTGGTGCCGATGAACTTGGCCTCGAGCTCCTTCTTCTCAGGCGAGGTCCACCAGCCCGGGTAGTTGTCGTTGAGGAAGGTGAACAGGCTCGGATCGGGCACGGCACCATGGGTGGTAACGAAGATGTCCCAGAGCGCCGTGTCGCCCCGCCGATTGACCACGGTGGGCCAATCGTAGATCTGCAGGTCGATGTTGAAGCCGGCCGCCTCCATCTGCTGCACCGAGACGCTGCCCGTGTCGTACATCTCAGGATAGGACGTGGTGAGCATGAAGCGGATCGGCTCGCCGGCGTAGCCGGCTTCCTCCGCCATCTGCCTGGCCTTCTCCGGGTCACCGGTTACCGGGAAGGACTCGAGACCGCCATCCGTGTACCAGACGTGCCCCTCGGGATAGAACGAGCCTTGCGCGTCCCACAGCTCTTCGGGCCCGCCGGCGATCGCCATGGCATCGGCCGGTGTCAGCGAGGCGAGCATGGCACGGCGCAGCGCGTAGTTGTCCTTGAAGATGCCCTCGGCACTGTTGAAGAACAGCAGCGGCATGGTCGGCGAGCCGTGCTTGATCGTCTCGACGCTCGGGTCGGCCTCGAGATCGGCGAAGAGGTCACCGGTGATGCGTTCGGCATAGTCGTAGTCGCCCGCCTGCACGCCGCTCACCCGCGTGCCGACATCGGGCACGGCGACGAAGCGCACGGCGTCGACCAGCGCCTCGTGACCGCCGGCGTAGCCGCTCGCCGGATCGGGGTGCGGGGCGTAGTCGTCGAACTTGACCAGCTCGATGTAGCGATTGGGCCGCCACTCGCCGAACATGAAGGGTCCGGTGCCGATGATGGCGTCCGGCGCCAGCGGCTCACCGCCGGCAGCTTCCATGGTCTCGGCCGGATAGATGGCCGGTCCGCCATTGACGAAGGCGAGCAGGTTCTTCCACGGGCCGAACACGTCGGCGAAGGTGATCGTGACCTCGTGATCACCGGTGGCCTCGACGCTTGAAACCTTGTCGAAGAAGAGCTTGCCACGGCCACCGTATTCGCCCCAGCGCTCGAGCGAGGCCACGACGTCGTCGGCCATCATCGGCTCGCCGTTGTGGAACATCACATCGTCGCGCAGCGTCAGCACGGCAGTCAGCCCGTCGTCGCTCATGGCCTCGCTCGCCACCAGCAGCGGCACGGCCTCGTTGTCCGCGTTGAACGCGTAGAGCGTTTCCATCATGTTCAGATTGACGAGCGTCGTCAGCGTCGCCGTCGTCATCTGCGTGTCGAGATGCGGTGGCTCGTCACTGATCGCGACGTTGAGCGTTCCTTGCGCGAAAGCCGGCGCTCCCAGGCTCAGGGCGACCAGCAAAGTCGCGGCACCGCCCATCAAGCGCGCCCTGCGACGGAGCTGCTTCATCGTCTCTCTTCTCGGCATCTCGTTCCCCGCTAACGTTTCTCGGGCCTGGACAGCCCCGGCGACTTTCGCCTCATCGAACCAGTTTTCGTATAATCAATGTTGGAGTGCACGGACGGGACGTGTCAAGTCATGGAGGCCTGCCCATCCGCGAAACTTGTGAGCATCCCGGCATGACCCGCGTCTTCACCGCCGCCTTCGCGACCGAGACCAACACCTTCTCGCCCCTGCCCACCGACCTCGAGAGCTTTCGCGAGCAGCTACTCGCCCGCCCCGGCGAGCACCCCGACCGGCCGACCATCGTCACCGGGCCGATCATCGCCGCGCGGCGACTGGCGGGCGCTGCCGGCTGGACGCTGATCGAGGGCACGACGGCCAGCGCCGCGCCGGGCGGCACGCTGAACCGTGCAGCCTACGAAGGCTTGCGCGACGAGATCCTCGGTCAGATGGCAGCCGCCATGCCGCTGGATGCGGTCGTGCTGGGGCTGCACGGTGCCATGGTCGCGCATGGCTATCCGGATTGCGAGGGCGACATTCTAAGTCGCGCCCGCGCCTTGATCGGCAGCGACACACTGCTCGCGGCCGAGCTCGACCCACACTGCCATTTCACGGCCGAGATGGCGCAGGCACTCGACATCGCGGTCTTCTACAAGCAGTTCCCGCATGTCGATTTCTACGAGCGGGCGGAAGAGCTGCTGGGCCTCGTGCGACGCGCGCTCGACGGCGAGATCGAGCCACGGCTCGCAGTCTACGACTGCCGGATGATCGATGTGCTGCCGACCTCGCGCGAGCCGATGCAGAGCTTCATCGCCAAGGTGAGCGACCTGCAGAGCACTGATCCGAAGCTCTTGAACATCTCCATCGTCCACGGCTTTCGCGCCGGCGACGTGCCGGAGATGGGCACCAAGGTCGTGGTCACGGTCGATCGCGACCATGCCCATGGCCACGCCGTCGCCAAGGCGTTGGCCCAGGAGCTGTTCGCCAATCGCGGCCGGCATTTCGGCCCCCTCGCCACGCCAGAGGAAGCCCTGGCGGAAGCCATGGCGTCGCCGCATCGGCCTGTCGTGCTCGCCGACGTCTGGGGCAATCCGGGCGGCGGCGTGCCGGGCGACAATACCGTGCTCTTGAAAGCCATGCTGGCTGCCGGCGTCGAGGATGCCGCCTTCGCCACGATCTGGGACCCGATGGCGGTCCGGGTCTGCCGGGCTGCCGGCGAAGGTGCGAGGCTGCCCTTGCGCTTCGGCGGCAAGTCGGCGGCCGGCATCGGCGATCCGATCGATGCCGAGGTGCTGGTCAAGGGTGTCTTCGAGAAGGCAAAGCAAAGCTTTCGCGAGGCCGAGGTCGCTCTCGGCCCGTCGGCGGTGATCGAGGTCGGCGGCATCGAGGTGATCCTCAACAGTCACCGCACCCAGGCCTTCGAGCCCACGATCTTCACCAATCAGGGGATCGACGCGGCGGCCAAGAAAATCCTCGCCATCAAGTCGACCAACCACTTCTACCAGGGCTTCGCCGCGATCAGCGACAAGATCGTCTACGTCGCCTGCCCCGGCGTTTATCCCAGCGACTACCACACCGCCGGTTACCGGCACGTGCGCCGGCCACTCTGGCCGCTCGACCCGATCGAATGGCCGGACGTCGAGCGGCATCAGACCTTCTCTTGATCGGAGCCGCCGGCATCATGGCCCAGCCACAGCTTTGCGACCTTCCCGCCACCGAACTCCGCCAGCGCATCGGCACGAAGGAGATCTCGCCGGTGGCCCTGCTCAACTCCTGCCTCGGACGCATCGAGGCGGTGAACCCAACGCTGAACGCCATCACCGCCACCTGCATCGACCGGGCCCGCGCCGAGGCCAAGCAGGCCGAGGCAGCGGTGCTCGCCGGCGACGCGCTCGGCCCGCTGCACGGCCTGCCGATCGGCATCAAGGACCTGCAGCTGACCGGGGGCTTGCGCACCACCTTCGGCTCGCCGCTCTTCGCCGATCACGTGCCGGCGGCGGACGAGCGCACGGTGGCCGCGGTGCGTGCCGCGGGAGCGATCGTGGTCGGCAAGACCAACGTCCCGGAATGGGGTGCCGGTGCCAACACCCGCAACCCCGTCTACGGCGCCACCGGCAATCCGTTCGATCCCACCCGCACCTGCGGCGGCTCGTCGGGTGGCTCCGCCGTGGCGCTCGCCACCTCGATGCTGCCGCTGGCGACCGGCTCCGACACCGGCGGCTCGCTGCGCACGCCAGCGGCCTTCTGCGGCGTCGTCGGCTTCCGCCCGTCACCAGGCTTGGTTCCGTCCGAGCGCCGCGGCCTGGGTTGGACGCCGATCTCGGTCCTGGGTCCCATGGGCCGGACGGTCGCCGACACCGCCCTGCTGCTTCAGGCGATGGTCTCCGATGACAGCCGCGACCCGCTGGCCGGCCCGGTCGATCCCGGCTCGTTCGCGTTCCCGCAAGCGGTCGACCTCGCGACGCTCGACGTCGCGGTCAGCGAGGATCTGGGCTTCGCACCCCTTTCGGCAGACATTCGCGCCGTCTTTCGCGAACGGGTCGCTGCCTTCTCCGGCAGCTTCAGATCCTGCACCACCGCCGACCCCGACATGCAGGGCGCCGACGACGCCTTCGAGGTCATCCGCGGCGCCAACTTCCTCGCGCAGCACGGCACGCGCTACCGGGAGACACCGGACCAGCTCGGCCCCAACATCATCGCCAACATCGAGCAGGCCCTGAGCTACGATCTGGCCGACTTCGCCCGCGCCCACGCCAACCAGACGCGCATCTACCGCGCCTTCCAGGCCTTCCTCGCGGACTACGATGTCCTGATCTGCCCGGCCGCCGCGGTCTCGCCGTTTCCCTGGGAGCAGCTCTACGTCGACGCGATCGATGGCCAGGGCCTGCGCACCTATTTCCACTGGCTGGCGCTCAGCTACGGCCTGACTCTTACCGGCCATCCGATCTGCGTCATTCCCTGCGGCCTCGACCGGCTGGGCCTGCCCTTCGGCATCCAGATCGCCGGCCGCCGCGGCGCCGATCGCTTTGTGCTCGGTGTCGCCCATGCGCTCGAGCAGGCGCTGGCCGGCGATCCGGCAACCGCCCGTCCGATCCCGCCGGATGTGCGAGCGTCGGGGCGCAGTCGAACCAGCTAGCCGTAGATCTCGACGCTGGGCGTGAAGCTCGTATCCAGCTCCAGCGGATAGATCGGCCTAGCACAGCGCTTGTGACCCAGAGTCGGCAGGTTGGCGCTGGTCGAGCCGGCAACGTCGACGTTGAAATTGGCCGTCGCGTAGGCCTCGAAGAACTGGGGTTGGGTATGCGGCGACTTGACGACGACGAGGTCGAAGGTGCGGGGGTCGCGGCCATGCGCCAGGAAAAGCGAGCGGTCGAAGAGCTGTACGGGCCTGCTGGTCATCACCAGCGTCAGGTTGTCCGCCTCGATGACGGCGCAGCGCCCGCCGATCTCCGGCGTCTGCCAGCTTTCCAGCGTGTAGCGGCCATCCGACAGCATGGCGACCCGGCCCTCGATCGCGAGCGGCTCAAACCGTGGATCGAGGCTGCCGCCGACCGTGAACGAGCCCGCGCCACCCACACCGAGCTCGAAGGCACGCGCCACCGCCGGCGCGTCGGTGAGCGGTGCGAGGATGCGCCCGCGGTAGCCGTGGTCGAGCAGGCCCTTGATGACCAGGTTGCTGTCGCCCGTGGCGCCAGAGCTTGTGGCATCCGCCGCATCGGTGAAGATCACCGTGCCGTCGAGCCGTTTCGCACCGTCGATCGCCTCGTCCAGGCTCATCAGCTTCGCCTGGATCTCGGCGCGGTGTTCGAAGAAGCCATGGGCCAGTGCTGCTGACGTGTCGCTCGGCGAGTTCGGCATCGCTGTCGGTCACCACGACAGCCTGGCAGCACAGCTCGGGCACGTCGGTGAACGGGTTGCCGATCATCAGCGTTGCCGCGAGCACGCCGGGCTCGGCCTCGATCGCCTTGGCCCGGCGGATGTACTGGCCGTAGATGCCGGTCTCGGTGATGCACTCGTCGCCCCTGACGAGCATCGGCAGGCGGAGCCGCGCCGTCGTCGGCCGGGCGCCGTCGCGCAGCACCTGCAGCAGCAGCCGCGCCGCCCTCTTACCGGTGTCGGCGAGATCGACATGCGGGTAGGTGTGCAGCGTGGCGAGCCCAGGCGCTTGGCGCAGCATGCGTGCGGTCAGAATGCCGTGCAGGTCGAGCGACATGACGAAGGGCACGTCGGGCCCGAGCATGACCCGTGCGCGCTCGAGCAGATCACCTTCCGGATCGAGCTCGCCCTCGGCCCCCATTGCACCGTGCAGCGCCCAGTAGACGGCATCGACACCATCCGCGGCGGCGGCCTCCAGCGCCCCGAGCAGCTCGTCGCGCAGCCGCGCGTAGCCCGCGGCCGACAGCTCGCCGGCGCTGCAGGCGAAGGCGCCGTAGACCGGCACGAGATCCAGCTCCTGTGCCGCTTCCAGGACCTCGAGCGCGCCGCCGACATAGGTGCCCGTGCCACGCCGCTCGGCGAACAGCTCCGGGCCCCGGCGGATCTGGAAGTCTTCGTAGCCGCTGGGCACTGGATTGAAGGACGAGACCTCCTGCTGGCATTCGACGACGAGGACGCGTTGCTTGGCCATTTCGCCTCGCCTCAGCAGGTGACGTTCTTGCCCTCGCTGCCGAAGGCAGCGAGTCGGTCCGCATCCTCGACCGCAATGGCCGCGGCCGGGCGATAGTGGTACTGCACCGCCCAGCGAAAGCTGTCGGTCCGGTTGATCGGCGTGCCGTGCGGGATCTTGCCGTCGAAGAAGAGCACGTCGCCCGCCTGCATCGGCACGGCGACCCGGCGGTCAAGCTCGACATCGGTGTCGCAGATCTGCCAGTCGCGGCGCTTGAAATGGAGCCGCGGCCCGGCCTTGTGGCCGCCGGCCAGCATGTGCATGCAGCCGTTCTCCGGCGTCACCTCGCCCATGGGGATCCAGACGCCGACGATCGGTGTCTCGAGCGCCAGGTTGAAATAGGCGTGGTCCTGGTGCCAGGGCTTCTCCCGGCCACGGGCCGGCTTGACCAGCGCCATGTCCTGAAACAGCTCGGCCGGGCCCGCCACCAGCGGCTCGACGATGGCCAGGAGCGCTGGATGCCGCGCCAGCGCGCCCAGCGCCTGCTGCCGGCGGACGAAGCCCATGAACTTCCGGACATAGCGAGCGCGCAAGGTGGGCTCGACGTCGGGCAGGCGGTCACTCTCCTGGCCCGGCGCGAAGCCGACCCCGCCGACACGGCCGTCGATCTCGCGATCGAGGCTCGGATCGAGGGTGAGGTGGTCGCGCAGCGCGCCTTCGTACCAGATGCCCCAGCAATCCGGCGCGTCGCTCTGCGCCATCGCCTCGAGCTCGGCCCTGGCCGCCGCCACCTCCGCCTCGCTCAGCAGGCCGCGGACCATGAGGTAGCCGTCCTCGCGAAACCGGGAGAGCGCATCAGCGGCTTCGGCCGCCGGCACGCCGTCGTCGATGCGCTCGACGGCATAAAGCCCCGGATCATGGTCCGGGATCTTGGGCTCGAAGAAGACATGCGGTGCGCTCGCCGCCATCGACGGGGTCTCCAAGGGTTCAGGGGGAAGCCGGTGAATGCCCTTCCTGCACACTGGCCAGGGTTAGCTCCTCGGCCAGGTGGCAGCGGGTAAGGTGGCCATCCGCCATCGCCCGCAATGCCGGCGTCTCGACACGGCAGCGCTCGACGGCGTAGCGGCAACGCGGGTGGAAATGGCAGCCGGAGGGCGGGTTGGCCGGATCGGCGACCTCGCCCAAAGGCACGATCCGCCCGCTCCGCCGCCGCGGATCTGGCACCGGGACGGCGGAGAGCAGCGCCTCGGTGTAGGGGTGCCGCGGCCGGGCGAAGAGCTGCGCCGTCGGGGCCAGCTCGACGATCTTGCCGACATACATGACGGCGACGCGATCGCTGACATGCTTCACCACCGATAGGTCGTGGGCGACAAACAGATAGGAGAGCTTGAGCCGGTCCTGCAAATCAAGCAGCAGGTTCACCACCTGCGCCTGGACCGAGACGTCGAGCGCCGAGACCGGCTCGTCGGCGACGATCAGCGCCGGGTTGAGGGCGAGCGCCCGGGCGATGCCGATGCGTTGCCGCTGCCCACCCGAGAAGGCATGCGGGAAGCGATTCATGTAGGCGGCGGGGAGCTGCACCAGATCGAGCAGTTCGCGCACCCGACGGCGCCGCGCCTCGAGGTCGGTGACGCCATTGACCAGCAGCGGCTCGGCGATGATGTCGGTGATGGTCATGCGCGGGTTCAAGGACGAGAACGGGTCCTGGAAGATCATCTGCATCTGCCGCCTGAGCGGCCTGAGCCCGGACTTCGGCACTTTGGCGACATCGACCTGGTTGCCGTCCTCGGTGCGAAAGCGGATCGACCCATCGGTCGGCGTCAGGGCCCGCAGGATGCAGCGTGAGGTCGTCGTCTTGCCGCAACCGGATTCACCGACCAGCGACAGGGTCTCGCCACGCTTGATCGAGAAGGTGACGTCGTCGACGGCACGAACATGGCCCACCACCCGACGCAGCAGGCCGCGGCTGATCGGAAACCACTTCTTCAGCCCCTCGACCTCGAGGATCGTCTCCGGCACACCGTTCGCGGCCGTCACTCGGTGCGCTCCAGTGTCCCGGCCACGCCCGCCGCTTCAGACGCCTCATCGTAGAGGAAGCAGCTGACCGCATGCCGGGCACCGAGCCGGCTCGGCGCTGGGAACAGGCGGTCGCAGCGTCCGGGCATCGCGTCCACACAGCGCGGGTTGAAGGGGCAGCCGTCCGGTCGGTTGTAGGGATGCGGGATCGAGCCCTCGATGGTCCGCAGGCGGGAGCGCGGCTCGGCCAGGACGCTCGGGATCGATTGCAGGAGCGAGCGGGTGTAGGGGTGGGCCGGGTCGTGGAAGATCGTCTCGACCGGCCCCTGCTCGACGTCACGGCCGAGATACATGACGACGACGTCGTCCGTCATCTCGGCGATCACGCCCATGTCGTGGGTGATAAGAATGACGGCCAGCCCCTGCTCCGCCTGCAGCTTGCGCAAGAGGTCGAGGATCTGCGCCTGGGTGGTCACATCAAGCGCCGTGGTCGGCTCGTCGGCGATCAGGATGCGCGGCTCGGCAGCGAGTGCGAGGGCGATCATCACCCGCTGGCGCAAGCCGCCTGATAGCTCGAACGAGTAGCTGTCGACCCGCTCGACCGGACGCGGGATGCCGACCAGGGCCAGGAGCTCGGCGGCACGTGACCGGGCCGCCTTCTTGCTCAGGCTC
Organism: uncultured Alphaproteobacteria bacterium; assembly: GCA_963761475.1. Lineage (GTDB taxonomy): Bacteria > Pseudomonadota > Alphaproteobacteria > Rhizobiales > Hyphomicrobiaceae. The sequence goes on along the minus strand of CAVXGT010000021.1, from coordinate 56,960 downwards.
GAATGCAGGCGGATCGCCTCGATCAGCTGATTGCCGATGGTATGGAAGGAGGAGAGCGAGCTCATCGGCTCCTGGAAGACGTAGCCGATCTCGCCGCCGCGGATCGCGCGCATCTCGCGGCCCTGCCCGTCGAGCTTGACCAGATCGACCACGCTGCCGTCGGGCCGCCGCAGCAGGATCTCGCCGCTCTCGACCCGGCCCGGACGCTCGACGATCCGCAGGATCGAGCGGGCCGTCACGCTCTTGCCGCAGCCCGATCTCGCCGACGATGCCGAGCGTGCGGCCGGGCTCGAGGTCGAACGACGCCCCATCCACGGCGCGCACGACACCCTCGTCCTGGTGAAACCAGGTGCACAGCTCACGGACAGAGAGGATCGGCTCAACCATAGGGGTCGGCTGCGTCCCGAAGCCCGTCGCCGAGGAAATTGAAGGCGAGGATGACGACGATCACCGGGACCGCGGCGATCAGCAGCCAGGGGGCGATGGCCAAGCGCCTGGATGTTCTGGGCGTCCTGCAGGAGCACGCCCCAGCTGATCGCCGGCGGCCGCAGGCCGAGCCCGAGGAAGGAGAGCGTCGTCTCGCTGATGATCATCGCCGGCAGCGCCAGGCTGACGGCGGCGATGATGTGGCGAGAGGAAGGAGGGCACCATGTGGCGGAAGATGATGCGCAGCTGCGAGGCGCCGGCGAGCTCGGCCGCCATGACGAAATCCTCCTCGCGCAGCGACAGAAAGCGGCCGCGCACCACCCGCGCCAAGCTCGGTCCAGCCGATCAGCGAGATGATCACGGTGATCGCCAGATAGACCTGGAGCACGCTCCAGGTCGGCGGCAGTGCTGCGGCCAGGCCCATCCACAAGGGGATCGTCGGGATCGAGCGGAGGATCTCGATGATCCGCTGGATCACCGTGTCGATCCACCCGCCATACATGCCGGAGATGCCGCCGAGCAGCACGCCCAGGAAGAGCGAGATGGCGACACCGGCGAGCCCGATGAACAGCGAGGTCCGGGTGGCCAGCACCAGGCGCGACCAGAAATCCCGGCCCAGCTGATCGGTGCCCAGCAGGAACAACGCCTCCTCGGGCGAGCCGCGATCGAGGCCGAGCAGATGCAGGTTGGTCGGGAAGAGGCCGAGCAAGTGGTAGGGGTAGCCCTCGGCGAAGAGCTTCAGATAGCGCTTGTCCTCGGGGTCTCGGTTGCGAACCAAGCCATGTCGAGCCGCCTCGCGATCGATCTAGAGAGCGAGCAACAACCGACTGGGAGCTTCGAGATAGCCAATCACGTCGTTGAGGAATCTTGCTGCGGTTGCGCCGTCGACCAATCGATGGTCATAGGACAGGCTCAGCGGCATCATGAGACGCGGTTTGATTGAGTCATCCGGCATCACGACCGGCAGTTTACGGCTGCGTCCGACCAGTAAGATCGCGACCTCTGGGACATTCACGATCGGGGTCGAATACTGGCCGCCGATGGCGCCAAGATTGCTGATCGTGAAGGTTCCGCCACGCAATTCGTTGACGCCGAAATTGCCGCCGCGAACTTTGCCGGCTGTTTCCGCGAGCGCCCGGGTGATTTCGGGAATACCCATGGCGTCCGCATTCTTCATGACGGGCACCACCAAGCCTCGGTCGGTGTCGACCGCAATGCCGATGTTGACGTAATCCTTGTAGACGATTTGCTCATTCTGCTGATCGATGATCGCGTTGACCGCAGGATGATGTCGAAGCGAGGTCGCCACCGCTTTGATCAAAAACGGCATCGTGGTTAGCTTCAGCCCTTGCGCGGCATAGTCTTCCTTGCTGGATTGACGCAGATGTTCCAGGTCGGTGATGTCCGCGTCATCAAAATTGGTGACGCGCGGGACGCTCGACCAACTGACATGCATCTGGTTGGCGATTGTCTTGCGGATCTTGCTCATCCGCTCGACGTGCACCGGTCCGTAGTCGTCGGTGTCTGCGGCGCCGGGCGTGACCGTAGCGGCGGGCTGAGCTGCGGGCTGAGATGCGGTGGTTGGCGCGGCGGAGGGAGCCGGGGTTGCGGCCGGTGGCGCGACCCGAGCGGATTGACTGGAGGAACGGACGACCGACAAGACGTCTTCACGAGTGATCCGCCCATTCTCGCCCGAGCCGGCGACGCGACTCAAATCGACGCCAACTTCGCGGGCGAATCGTCGGATCGCCGGTCCCGCCGGGATCACCAACGAAGAGTCCTGAGCGGTCGGTTGGGGGGCGCGGTCGCTGGCGGCGGCGAGCTGGCGGCTGGAGCGGCCGGCCTGGGCGGGGGTGTGGTTGCCGGAGGAGGCTGGGGAGCAGGGGGCGGCGTCGGTGTTGTTTGTCGCGGCGCGGGTGGCTCGGCGTCGGCCACCGGCGCGCTTGCTTCCTGCGGTTCGGCGGCTGCCCGGGATTCCTGCGCCGGCGTTGGTGCGGGCCCGTGCCCTCGGCCGCTTCAACCTCCAGCAGTGTTCCGTTGATTGGAACCGTGTCCCCTTCGCTGACCAGCACCTTGACGACTTTTCCGCCCACCGAGGCGGGGACGGTGACGGTCGCCTTGTCGGTTTCCATCTCGATGATGTCCTGTCCTTTCTGGATCACGTCACCGACACCCACAAAGACTTCCAGCACGTCACCAGATTCGATGCCGTCACCAAGATCGGGTAGTTTTACTTCGGTAGTCATGCGATGGATTAATCGTCAGTAGGCGTTGAGGAAGGAAAGGCCGGCCGCGTCGACATCCGTCGCGCTGCCCACATGTTTAGGCAAATTCTCTAAGCGAAGTAGGGATCGGGCTTTTCAGCGTCGTATCCCAGTTCACTGATCGCGTCCTGGACATCCTTGGGTTGCAGTACGCCTGTTTTGACCAATCGACTCAGCGTCGCAATGGTGATCGATTCGGCATCCACTTCGAAGTGGCGTCGGAGTGCTTCTCGCGTTTCGCTGCGGCCAAGTCCGTCGGTTCCCAGCACGTAATAATCGCCGGGGATCCAGGGCGTCAATTGCTCGGCCAAGGTGCGAACGTAGTCGCTTGCGGCGATGAAGGGGCCTTCGACTCCCTCCAGCACCTTCTCGAGGTAGCTCTTGCGCGGTTGCTCCGTGGGATGCAGCATGTTCCAGCGATTGCATGCGCCGGCTTCGCGACGCAATTGCGTATAACTGGTCACGCTCCAAACGTCGCTGGCGACACCGTACTTTTCGGCCAACAGCTCCTGCGCGTTCAAGACGCAATTCAGAATCGCGCCGCTACCAAACAATTGCACACGGGCGCGAGCCCCTTCGACGTCCCGACTACGGAATCGGTACATCCCCTTGATGATGCCTTCTTCGCAACCTTCGGGCATTGCCGGATGGTCGTACGGCTCGTTTTCGCTCATCAAGTAATAGATGCAGTCTTCGCCATCCTCGTACATCCGTTTGATGCCCTCCATGATGATCACGACCACTTCATAGGCGAACGCCGGGTCGTAGGACCGAACGGTTGGAAAGGCAATTGCGTTGAGCAGACTGTGTCCATCCTGGTGCTGCAGCCCTTCGCCGTTGAGCGTCGTTCGACCGGCGGTCGCCCCGATCAGGAAGCCTTTGGCACGCATGTCAGCGGCTGCCCAGATCAAGTCTCCGATCCGCTGGAAGCCAAACATGCGTGTAGTAGATGTAGAACGGAATCATGTTGATGCCGTGCAGGCTGTACGCGGTTCCAGCCGCGTTGAAGCTGCTCATCGAGCCCGCTTCGGTGATTCCCTCTTCAAGGATCTGCCCGTCTTGAGCTTCCTTGTAATAGGTGATCTGCTCGGAATCGACCGGCTCATATAGCTGGCCGGCATGTGCGTAAATGCCGAACTGGCGGAACATCCCCTCCATCCCAAACGTGCGGGACTCGTCGGGAACGATGGGGACCATGTGCTTGCCGATTTTCTTGTCGCGGCACAAGCGCGATCAAGCGTTTGTACGACGGCAAACGTGGTGCTGATATTCTTGTTCTCGAGCTTGGTGATCACCTTGCGGTAATCGTCGAGCGTTGGAACGTCCATCGTTGGGTGATTGGTGGGACGGCTGGGTAGCGGGCCGCCCAACGCCTTGCGCCGCTCTCCCAGGTACTTGATTTCCTGGCTGTTGGCAGGCGGCTTGTAAAACGGCGCCTCCCCCACCTCTTCGTCGCTGATCGGGATGCCGAACCGCGTCCGGAACTCCAGCAGCTCTTCTTCGTTCATCTTTTTCTGGTTGTGGGCGACGTTGCGTCCCTCACCGGCTTCGCCCAGACCGTAGCCCTTGACCGTCTTGGCCAAAATCACCGTTGGCTTGCCGTTCTTGAGCTCCGTGGCCATCTTGTAGGCGGCGTACACCTTTTCCGGGTCGTGCCCGCCGCGGCGCATTTTCTCGAGCTTTTCGTCGCTGTAGTTTTCCACCAGCTTGAGCAACTCGGGATACTTGCCAAAGAAGTGTTCGCGGATGTAGCTGCCCGGCATCCCGGTGTACTTCTGGTACTGGCCGTCGACCACTTCGTTCATGCGTTTGGCCAGGAGCCCGGTGGTGTCCTTGGCAAGCAGGTGATCCCAGTCGTCTCCCCAGATCACTTTGATCACGTTCCAGCCAGCGCCGCGGAAGATCGATTCGAGCTCCTGAATGATCTTGCCGTTCCCGCGAACGGGTCCGTCGAGACGTTGCAAGTTGCAGTTGATCACGAAGATCAGGTTGTCCAGTTTTTCGCGGGCCGCCAAGCCGATGGCTCCCAGTGTCTCGGGTTCATCACATTCGCCATCCCCGAGAAATGCCCAAACGCGGCGGCCGGACGTATCTTTCAGCCCACGATCGCGAAGGTACTCGTTGAACCTCGCTTGATAGATCGACATGATCGGACCGAGCCCCATCGAGACGGTGGGGTACTCCCAGAAATCGGGCATCAGGTAGGGATGGGGGTAGCTGGACAAACCTCGAACCGGCTGCAACTCGCGGCGGAAGTTTTCGAGGTTTTCCTCACTCAGCCGACTCTCCAGGAAGGCTCGACTGTACATCCCGGGTGAGGCATGGCCTTGGAAATAAATGGCGTCTCCCGAGTAACCATCCTCCCCACGACCCTTGAAAAAGTGGTTGTAGCCAATCTCGTAGAGTGTCGCGCTGGACGCAAAGGTACTGATGTGCCCGCCAACGCCACCGCCCCGCTTGTTGGCCCGAACGACCATCGCCATTGCGTTCCAGCGGACGATCGACTTGATTCGCCGCTCAAGTTCGCGGTTGCCGGGAAAGGGCGGCTGGTCCTTCAAAGGAATCGTGTTGACGTAGGGAGTGCTGGTGTCCTCGGCCGATTGAATCCCCTCTCCGGCTGCCCGATCCCGCAATTGATCGATCAGGAAGCGGACACGGTCCGGGCCCTTGCTCTTGAGCACGTAGTCAAGCGAGGCAAGCCATTCTTCGGTTTCGGCCACATCGACGTCGACGTCGGCAATTCGCTGCTCCAGTTCCCCAAGCTGTTGCTCAATCTCAGCCTTCGCCACGGTTTTCGATTCTGACATGCTTCTCTCGTTCCGCTAAGGAATCACTCTGATCCATCCCACCCGGATTCTAATCAACCCGGATTCTACTCAACCTGGGACTCGATTGACGCCGGGAGGACGGGTGAACATGGGTTCCTGCCGCTTCGCCCACCCTTCATTCCGCTATGCAGAGTAGCCATTGTCAGGCAAAACCGGCAAGGGGGCGCCTGTCCCGAGGATGCCCTGCGGCAGGATCCCTGCCAAGAAGCCCTCGCTGGGGTCGTCGCCCCTACCGCGACCGATCTCCTGGCGACCTGGACTTTCCCCCCAAATGGAGCGGTTCTCGGGGCCTATTCGCTCGGTAACCAGCTCGGTAACGTGGAGCAACATGAATCGAGATACTGCTTGTTTTCATTCCAGTTGAGGTCATCCAGCATGCAAGATCGAGACAAGACCCGAGCAATCGTGAAGGAGCTGATCGCTTCCTATTGGATGGAACTCGAAACGGTGATCAACTACCTTGCCAACAGCGTGAATTTGGACGGGGTTCGTGCCGAGGAAATCAAGAAGTCGCTCGCAGCGGACGTGCAGGCCGAACTCCAGCACGCCTCGCAGATCGCCGACCGCATCAAAACCATCGACGGACGGGTTCCCGGCAGTAACGACTTCCAGGCTGCCCAACAGTCGTTGCAGCCGCCGGCTGACGCCACCGACGTGGTCACCGTCATCAAAGGGGTCATCGATGCGGAGGAGGCAGCGATCGCCCAATACGAGAAGATCATCCGGCTTTGTGACGGTTACGATTTCGTCACCCAAGACATGTGCATCACCCTGCTGGCCGACGAGCAGCACCATCGACGAGAATTTGTCGGGTTCCTGAAGGAATATGAGAAACAGTAACCGTCCGCTTTTGAATTCAATGCAATCGTGACACGTTGGCCCAATCAACAAACCGCAGTCGTCACCGGCGGCTCGAGCGGCATCGGTCGTGCGATCGCGATCGCCTTGGCGGAAGCGGGCGTCGATTCCCTGCTGGTGCACTACCGAGAGAATCAATCGGGCGCTGAAGAAACCGCGGAGCTGGTCAAGGAGCGAGGCTGTGAGGCGACGATCCTGGCAGCGGATCTTCGTCAGGCGGACGATCGTAAGCGGCTGGTCGATACGGCCTTTGAACGCTTGGGTGAGATCACCGTGTGGGTCAACAATGCGGGGGCCGACGTGTTGACCGGTGACGCGGCGTCTCTCGAATTCGAGCAGAAGTTGCAACAGTTGGTCGATGTGGACGTGCTCGGGACGATCGCACTTTGCAGGCTCGCAGTGCCACGACTGTTGCAGCAGCAGGCCTCGCCACCCTCCTCCATTATCTTTCTGGGATGGGATCAGGCTCCCGAAGGAATGGATGGGGATGCCGGACAAATGTTTGGCACGGTCAAAGCGGCGATCATGGCCTACGCTGCCAGCCTGGCCCAAAGCGTGGCGCCGATCCTGCGTGTCAACACGGTCGCCCCGGGTTGGATTCGCACCGCCTGGGGCAACGACGCGGGTGATTACTGGAACGATCGTGCCAAGGCTCAGTCCTTGATGTGTCGTTGGGGAGATCCCGATGACGTGGCGAAGGCCGTCGTCTATTTGGCGGACCCCAACAATACCTTTGTCACCGGCCAGACGATCAACGTCAACGGCGGTTGGAACCGAGCGCGGTAGCCCGTAGTTAGGCTCCGCCTGACAGTCGTAGGTTAGGCTCCGCCTGACAGTCGTAGGTTAGGCTCCGCCTGACGGCTTCGTTCGACGGTCAAGAACTGGCACACGGAGCGTGCCCTACCATTGGTTTTTCATTTGCTGACCCGCTGGACTGTCAATTCGATGGCGGAGATCAGGGCCCGCGCCTTGTTCAGCGTTTCCTCATACTCGGCCGTTGGGTCGCTGTCGGCGACGACACCACAACCGGCCTGGACGTGCACGGTGCCGTCGTTGACGACCATGGTCCGCAGCGCGATGCACGTATCCATGTTGCCTCGGTAATCGATGTAGCCAACCGCTCCGCCGTAGGGTCCGCGGCGATGCGGCTCGATCGCATCGATGATCTCCATGGCGCGAACCTTGGGGGCACCGGAGACGGTTCCCGCCGGAAGACAGGCTTTGAGGGCGTCGAAGGCGTCGAGGCCTTCGCGCAGCTTTCCCTGCACTTCGCTGCTGATGTGCATCACGTGGCTGTAGCGTTCAACGACCATGACTTCGGTCAGTTCGATGGAGCCGAACTGGGCAATCCGGCCGACGTCATTGCGGCCAAGGTCGACCAGCATCACGTGTTCGGCCCGTTCCTTGGGATCTGCCAGCAGTTCCTGTTCGAGTGCTTTATCCTCCCTTGCGGTCGCACCCCGGCGCCGGGTCCCCGCCAACGGTCGAACCGTGACGGTTCGGTCGGCGACGCGGCACATGATCTCTGGCGAGCATCCGACCAGTTCACAGTCAGGAGTTCTGACGTAGAACATGAATGGGCTGGGATTGACGACCCGCAGGGAACGATAGATTTCGAACGGATCGACCTCGGTCTTGACCGAGAGTCTTTGGCTGGGGACGACTTGGAAAATATCGCCGGCTCGGATGTATTCCACACACTGCCGCACCGCGTCTTCGAACGACTCTCGCGTGAAATTGGACGTGACGGAAAGTGGGTGGCGAGCAATCTGTTCTTTCCAGACATCCGGGTTCCACTCGGAAGGGTTGCGCGAAGCGGGAGCGCTGAGTTTCTTGACGGTCGCGTCGACGGCTGCCTTGACGCGTTCATAGGCGGCGGCAGCTTCGGATGGGTTGGAGACTTCGCGGCAATCGGCGAGTGCCACGATCGTGATTGTCTTGGCAACATGATCGAACACGCACAGCGTGTGATAGAAGGCGAAGTCCAGATCCGGCAGGCCGCGGTCGTCCTCCGGCGCATTGGGAAGATGCTCGACGTAACGCACGACGTCGTAGCCGGCGTACCCAATTGCGCCGCCCACAAACGGAGGCAAACCATCAACGGCAGCGACTCGAAAGTGAAAGTTGGATCGGAACGCGTCCAGTGGATCCGTCGCCTCGCTGCGTGTGACCGTCCCCTGCGGCAATTCCGTGATCTCGATTCGCTCCCGCGTGGCGGCGAACCGTCGGACCGGCGAAGCGGCAAGAAAACTGTATCGCCCAACCTTCTCGCCCCCGATCACACTTTCGAACAAACACGCCGGCCCGCCGTCGTCGAGCAGTTGAAAGGCCGTGACGGGGGTCAGTGCGTCGCTGAGGAGCCGTCGATACACCGGAACAAAGTCGTGTTCCACGGCGAGCGAGGCAAACTGCTGGGATTCAGGGATGTGCATCGAGAAAGTGATTCGGTCACAGGAGGGAATGGCCTCGGCCGCCCGGGGGTTCGGCGCTCAACCCATAGTTTCGACCGAGAATATCGAGACGTGTAGGGGACAACCCCTCGAGCAAGCCTTACGTTGACAGTCCATGGGCCAGCGATAGAATCCCTTCGCAGGGCCGCTTACTCCTTGAGATGACTGGATTTACGGTGATTACGGTCATTGGAACCGAACATGAAATGTCAATATTGCGAAAAGCCGGCCACCTTTCACATCACCGAGCTTACCGAACCGACCGGCTCGCAGGTGATGCATTTGTGTGAAGAGCATGCCCGAGGGTTCTTGCAAAAAGGGGGGCCAAGCCCAGCCGCTTCCATCGCTGGAGCCCTGGCGAAACAATTGAATCTCGGCCAAACGAAGAAAGAATTGGCGGAGCTTGACCAGAAGGAGTGTCCTGTCTGCGGCATTAGCTTTTTCGAGTTCCGTAACACCGGTCGACTGGGTTGCCCTTACGACTACACCCATTTCGCAACCGATTTGATTCCGCTGCTGAACAACATTCACGATGCGGTCGAACACTGTGGAAAGCGACCGCGGCGTGCGGCCGCCGCCGATTCCCAAGCGCAAATGATCCAACTGCGACGGGAAATGGAAGAAGCGGTTGAGCGGGAAGACTACGAACGGGCGTTGGAGATTCGTGACGAGCTTCGCCGCATTGAAGAGTCAGGCAGCGTATCGGATGAGTCGGACCAGGGAGTAGGCGAACAGTGAAACGGGTCTCTGACTTTAGTGAGTTCGCTCAGCGAAGCGGCGAGTGGATGCGCGGGACCGGTCCCGAATCGGACATCGTGATTAGCAGCCGCATTCGCTTGGCTCGTAACCTCGCCGATTTTCCGTTCATCCGTCGTTGTAGTGACGAGGATCGGGTGAGCATTGAGCGGACCGTGCGGGCAAAGATGGATGCGATCGAGGGATGGGGCGATGTCCGCTATGTCGACATCGAACAGCTCCCCGAAATCGATCGACAGTTTCTGGTCGAGCGGCAATTGATCAGCCGCGAGATTGCCGATGCCGACGGTGCGCGTGCGGTCGCCATTGATCCGAGCGAACAGTACAGCGTGATGGTCAATGAAGAGGATCATCTCCGTATCCAGGTGATGCACAGCGGATTGGATTTACAATCTGCCTGGAAGCGGATCAACGCGTTGGACGACCTGTTGGAGGCGTCGATTCTGTATGCCTTCCATCCTCGCTTCGGCTACCTGACCGCCTGTCCCACCAACGTGGGCACGGGACTTCGCGTGAGCGTCATGCTGCATCTGCCTGCCCTGGTCATCACCAGGCAGATCGAGAAGGTCTTTCGGAGCATGCAACGGATCAATGTCACCGTTCGCGGATTGTACGGAGAAGGATCGCAGTACACCGGCGATTTTTACCAGGTCAGCAATCAGATCACGCTCGGACATCGCGAGGAGGATCTGGTCGCTTTGGTCGGCGACAATGTCGTGCCCCGGATCATTGAATACGAACGCAAAGCCCGCGACTTCCTCGTCCAGCAAGGCCAGACAGGACTTGCACGATGACGTCAGTCGGGCGCTGGGAATCCTCAGCACCGCCAAGAAGATCAGCAGTGAAGAGACGATGCACTACCTGTCCAAGGTGCGGATGGGCGTCAATCTTGGGCTGATCAGTGATGTGCCAGTCGGAACGATCAACAAACTGTTCATTCACACACAGCCCGCCCACCTGCAGAAACTGCAGGGACGGCTGCTCGGTTCGTCCGACCGAAACGTGGAGCGGGCGACGTACCTGCAACGTCATCTCAGTGGGAATTCGGCGGGCGGCGAACTGAATTAGCGCCATCGCCGATTCGCTTGCCACCGAACCGCGTGAAATCGCGGTGCCGGCTCCTCTTGCTGACCCTCGCGGGGCCCCGCATTCAGATTCGCGGCGCTGGTACGAAGCAGCGTCAGCGGTGTTAGACTAGTGATTGCTGTCCGCAGCGGAACGCCGCCCACCACCAACGCCGCTGTCCGCCGAAAAGTTTGCATCTGAAAGCCCCCCTCGTGAGCGAAGAGACTCAGCTGATCGATCGAGCCTTGCGAGGGGATCGTAGTGCGTTCACCCAGTTGGTGGAGGCGAACCAGGATCGATTGTTTGCTTCCATGCTGCAGATCACCGGGTCGCCGGACGAGGCGGAGGAAGTGGTCCAGGAGGCGTTCATTCGCGCCTTCACGAAGCTGGACACATTCCAGCGAAACAGTCAGTTCTTTACCTGGCTTTACCGAATCGCCTTCAACAGTGCGCTCACCCGCAGACGCCGAAAACGGGTCCGCATCTCGCTGGATCAATGGCGCGAGAACAACGGGCTGGAAGTCGCCTACCAAGGGGATGCGGTCGATGAGCCGATGCTGCAGCGTGAGCGGGTCGCGATGGTACGCGAGGCCCTGGCAGCCCTCTCCGAAGATCATCGCTCCATTCTTGTTCTGCGAGAAATGGATGATTATTCCTACGAAGATATCGCGGAGATTCTCGAAATCTCAATCGGTACCGTCCGCAGTCGTCTGAGTCGCGCACGCAATCAACTGAAGCTTGTGCTCGACGCCATGCAGCGAGCAGAAGAGTCGAAGGGATAGGTGTGAAGTCGCCGAGCGGCTTCCGTCGCGGCGATCCGGCATCTCCGAACGGATTGCTGATCTCCCCTGTTAGGTCCGTGTCGCTGTGTCGCTATTCGATCCACCCTGCGAGCTTACCGGGTTACGGCAGAAGTCTCGCCGGATCCACAGATTCCGATAGCGAACGCTGGTGTGATCTCCCTGCAAATAGACCGGACCGTCGCGGGAAACATCGCCAAAAAGGGATCCCCCAGTGCATCCGGCGACCGGCTGGTTGTCGATCACCGTTTGGTCATTGAGCCGCACGGTCAGGTGGCGATCGACCAGGATTATGTCGTAGCTTTGCCACTGGTCGCCCGGCAGACCCGCGTTGTGTGACGGCTCGATTCTTCCAAAGATTGCTCCGGGACCGCTGATTCCCTGCATCGGGCTGTCGCGATCCACCACTTGAGCTTCGTAAAGTCCGCGCCACATAGATTCCGCTGTTGCACTTGCTGCCGACGTTGAATTCGACATGCAATTGGCAATCGCCAAAGATCGCGTCGGTGCGAAGATTGCCGTACTGACCGTACGCGCCTGAAGTCCGTCTTGGGGGTTTCATTGATCAGCTGGCCGTCGGAGACCCGCCAACCATTCTTGGCATCGACGGGTTGCAACTTCCATCCGCTCAGATCACGGCCGTTGAACAAGTCGATCCGATCCCCGAACCGTACCTTCGTTAAGTCGGGACGAGGCGGCATCGGCGGGCATCGTCCAAGCGTCGCCTGCTCATCGCCCCCCACAAGTTTGATTCGGATCGTTTCCCCTTCGATCGACGCAATGTACTGGGAAAGCTGTCCCTGACGTTCTCGCTTCAGGACGAGCTTTTGATCGCTGATCGATGCGATTTCGACAGGCCGAGCGGACCCGACGCGCCAAAGCAGTTGCGCCTTGTATTGGCCGCCTTCCTGCTGGACCTCCAGCCATCCGCCGTATCCGTCGTCGAAGTCGAGCCACCAACTGCCGAGCCAGGGGCTGGTCGCTGTGGCAACGAGATCGGTTTCCCGAGCCTTGTCGATGAATGCCAGTACATCCCGGACTTCTCGATCCGGTCAGCAACTCGACTAATCCGTCGGGCATCATCGATGTGCTCAATTCCTTCCGTTGCACGATCTCGTCCGTCTTGAACAATTGCTCGCGACCGAGGTTGTCGCGATAAAACTCACTGCCACCCCCTCCGTCACGTAACAAGATTCCTGTAAACACTCGACCGTCGTCGGTGACCAGCATGCGTGGGTGGTATTGGGGGTCGACGTCGCGACTCGGTTGGAGCAGAGCACGAGAACCGATCGCGATCGCCAACCTAGAGATCGCTGACAGGTCGGGCCCCAGGTCACTGCCCCGCCCGGAATGTCGATGACACTTGCTGCAGGTGCCAACTGCCGCCGTGATGGAAAATACGGCGTCCCGCCTCCAGATCGACGCCGCCGAAACGTCTTCCAGACGATGCCGCCAGGTCTCGAGATCGGTGGGTAACGGGCCGAGACTGTTGAAGACTGGTCGGATCGATTGCCGCCTGAACCAGATCCGCCGAATCGGGATACTTCGCGGCGATCTTGCCAACTCGTTCCACGTCCGATTCGCTCAGTGCTGCAAATCGAAGACTGCGGAGGGCTTCCTCGCGGATCGCGGGGCTGTCGGATTCGGCATTCGCGATCAAGATCGGCAATGACTCCGCCCTCGGCACCCGACAGGCCCGACAGTGCATCGGCCCGGATCGACTCGGAAAGGCTCGTCCTTGGCAACGATCTCTAACAAGAATCCCTTGGCCTGCGGAGATCCCCACCATCGCGACGGATCGAATCAACTCCGACACAACTTGCTGATCACCGGCTTTCAACAATTCCCGCCACAGCGTGGGCGAGAACTTGGAGGTCGTGGGTCGAGCAATCGCAGCGCAAAGGCACGAATGCGATTGGACGTCTCCGAGCTCCTAACCAGGTCGAACTAGCATCTTGGGATCGGACACACCGAGTTCCGGTGTTCCCGACAGGACATTCGACGTCGCCAATGCGGCTTCGAACAGACGATAATCGAGATTCGGATCGACAAGTCTTTGGCGGACGCGGGAAGAAAGCTGGTCAAGTCCGAGTCCGCAATCCATCGCATTGCCTCGAACTGCACATCGTGGCTGGGATGGTTGAAAAAGAACCGACTGCTGCCTCGTCGCGAGGATTGGCTTTTCGTTGTGCGAGAAGCAACGAGACGAGATCCTCGTTTTGAGGTCTTGTCGGTTGGTGGCCGCGAGTCGTCGCGGGCTATCCGAACGTACTCGCGTCGCAAGCGAATCGATCGCGGCCGATCGTAAGAACGGGTCACGGTCGCGGCATAACTTGAAGAGTTCGTCCACGCGAAAACTCAGATCCGCCATTGCGAAGTGACTCCGCAAGCTTTGCCGCCTCATTGGCGGTTCCAGTGTCATCTCGCCAAGCCAATCCGCGGCCTGCGGATCGATGGTCAATCGCCAGATACGACCTTTTCCGTGCAAGTTCGTAAGAACCAAAGACCCAGTCGGCCAAATAAAACGTGGTCGCCGATTCGGCCGCGATGCAGGTCGGTCGAAAATAATCGCCGCCGCGAACAGCGTGACCCGCTCGGTTCGTGAACGATGCTCCTTGGCGGCGCAGCGGATAGAAGTCAACGCGATGTTCTGTCCACGACGGAACAATCAATCCATTACCGAGCGACGCGATTCCGCACGGCGCCTCTCCCACTGCGTGCAGCATCGGCAATGTCCCGGCAACTCACCATTCCAGCAAACGAACGGATGATAGGAAGCATTTCCGTATCGCCGTTGATATCCGTAGTCACCGCCGGGGACGATGTGCAGCAATCGACAAGGGGGTCGCGACCCCGGATCGTTCTCAGCGGCGAACATCGTGCCATCCGGCGGATACAGACTCCGAATGGATTCCAAAAGCCCTGGGCGATTCGATGCGAGCGACCCACCACGAGCATCGCAAAGAAAAATACCTCCTTCACCGGAACCACGCACCTCGGTGCCGTCGACGCCGGTCAGCGTCCACGGCTTTGCGTAGTTTTCACCAAGGGCAAAAATCAAGTCGCCGTCGTTGGTCCATGTCAATCCACTCAAGCCGTTGTGCGGGTAGTTCGCCTCGGTATCGAGGCTGGCGATCGTTTCCTCGATGTCCCCGCGTCCGTCGTCATCGGTGTCTCGGATTCGCAAGATCCTGTCTCGCTGGGCAACATAAACCCAGCCGTCGGGTCCGAGTTCGAGATCCATCGACGCGTCGGTCTTGTCGTAGAAAACCGATCGCTGCCCGTCGGGGTGAAAGACAAGGACCTGGTCATGCTCGGGACCTTTGTAGTTGTCCGGGCGAAAGTGGGTATGGTTGGCGATGACCCAAACCGCCCCCTGTTGATCCACGTCGATTCCCGTGGGCGTGGCGACGTCGGGATGTTCGGCGACGAGAGAAAACTCGATCCCGTTTTGCTCGATGACGATCGCAGGTGCAAAGGATGCCGCCGTTGTCAGCGGATTCCTGGTTCTCCGCGCTGCACACGAAACTGGGCAGCACGCCGAACAAGCACGATGCCAGCAGGTTCAAGCGAAGCCCACGCCAGCCGTTCCAGCAGCGGGTTGCAAAAATCATGATTGGTATCCCTCGTGAGCTCCGGTGTGGATGGCCAAGCGTGCGGTCGCGCCGACAGGTCAGCCGCGATTGTAGTCGTTCTGTGAATGCGAGACGTCTGGGGCGAGAACGTCGCACAAGAGGCGTTTCAGACGGTCGCCCCATACCGACGGTGGGAAGTCGACGTGCTTGGAAGCCTATCGTACTGGGATTCACCGACTTCATCCGGACTCTGGTACGGCCGCCTGGAAACCGTGTAGAATGGCGTCCTCCGCAACTTGATGTCACGTCTTGTTGGTCCTCGTTCCAATCTTGCTTTGAGTTGAGAGTTCATGATCCGCTGGCACCTTGTCGTCTTGTTGTTGGTCGTTTCGCCGATGCTGGCACCCCGTGCAATCTCACAGGAGCCGGCCAGCGGGGAATGGATTCAACTTTTCAATGGGAAGAATCTTGATGGTTGGACTCCCAAGATCCGCTATCACGAGCTGGGCGACAATTTTGCCAACACGTTTCGTGTGGAGGACGGAATTCTGAAAGTTGGCTACGACGCCTACGACGAATTCAATGAGACGTTCGGCCACCTGTTCTACAAGGATTCCTTTTCACACTATCGGCTTCGAGTCGAGTACCGATTCGTGGACGAACAGTGCAAAGGCGGCCCCGGTTGGGCGGTTCGCAACAGCGGTATGATGCTTCACGGAGAAAAGCCCGAGACGATGGCGAAAGACCAGGACTTTCCCGTCTCCATCGAAGTCCAACTGCTCGGTGGCGACGGCGAAACGGAGAGAACGACTTCGAACCTCTGCACTCCCGGTACGAATGTCGTGATGGATGGCAAGCTGATCACCGCCCACTGCACCAAGTCGCATTCGAAGACGTATCACGGTCCCCAGTGGGTGACTGCCGAAGTCGAAGTTCGAGGCAACCAAGTGATTCGACACATCCTCGACGGTGAGGTCGTACTGGAATACAACGAGCCGCAATTGGATCCACGTGACGATCACGCGAAGGAGCTCAGCGAGAAGAATGGATCACTGATGCTGAGCGAAGGAACGATTTCATTGCAATCCGAAAGCCATCCCGTGCACTTTCGAAAGGTTGAGCTGCTCGATTTGTCGGCCGAGTGATCGCGACCGATGAGGATTGGTGTTTGAGCCTGACGCTGGCCCCGGCGACGGGACGCGAAGAGCGGGAACGGCCTACTTCTTCGAGAAAACACCCGTGGTTGGTGAATAGTTGTAATCGCGAGTCAGTTTCTGAAACCGTGACTTGTCCGCGGTTGTCGCATCGGCGATGTAACCAGCCCCAACAAGGGCATCCAGATTCGCAGGATACTCGCCTTTTTCCAGGTAATAGGTCTGGGCCATTGCGTTGAGGGTCGCAACTTCCTGATCGGCGAGCCTGTCAACACTCTTGGCCCGCATCGGAGCGACGGTGGCGACGGTGGCTGCCGCGACCACGGCCAGAATCACCGTGGCGGCGATTACTTCCAGCAGCGAAAAGCCGCATTTCCCGTATCGTTTCATCTCGGTCGACTCCGACGGATAGGATGGAGGAAGGTTGGACGGTGGGACGTCCTCCCGATGGCACCTACTTTGGCGATCCACGTGAACCTCAGAAGCTAGCCGCGGGACTCGAAACGCCTATTCAAGCTGATTGAAACCATGGCTAGCGTGTGAGGTTCACAGTCAGTGGGATTGCGCGGATTCCCCTCCTTCAAACGCTAGGTCAAGAAACTTCCGCTGGCCCCGGGAAACGAGAAAATGGCAACGAAACTGGCAAGCATCAGCCCCGTCAGCGGTGAAGTGGTCTGGTCTGGCAGGGCAGCGACCGAGAGCGAGATCGATGTCGCCATGCAAGCTGCGTCGACCGCCCATGCCTCGTGGTCGCGGATGCCGATCGATCAACGCTTTGAAATTGTGCGACGTTACGGACACTACCTTCAGGAAAACCGTCAGGCTTTGGCCGAGCTGCTGACGCTGGAAGTCGGAAAACTCGCCTGGGATGCCAGTGCCGAGGTGGGCGCAGCGATCGCCAAGGTGGAACTGTCGATCCAGGCAGTGCAACAGCGCCAGTCGACGCACGTTGTCAGCGAATCCATGGAGGCCGTGCCGTCGGGCAATGCCGAGGTCAGCGTGGTCCGCCGAGTACGCCACCAGCCGTTAGGTGTCGTCGTTGTCCTGGGGCCTTTCAACTTTCCTCTGCACCTGCCCGGGGGCCAGATCATTCCCTCGCTTCTCGCCGGAAACACCGTGATCTTCAAGCCAAGTGATCAAGCCACGGCGATCGGGTTCTGGATGCTCGAAGCGTGGCGTCATGCGGGGCTGCCCGATGGGGTGTTGCAGTTGATTCCCGGCGGCGTGCAGACGGCGGTCGCGGCGATTGATTCCCCTTTGGTGTCGGGCGTATTTCTGACGGGCAGTCGAGAGGCAGGACGGGCAATTCATCGGCAACTTGCCGGTCGATTCGACGTTGTCTTGGCGTTAGAGCTTGGCGGCAATAACCCAATCGTTGTGGCAGACGACGCGTCGCCCGACGACGTGGCCTCCGTCGTTTCCTTTGCTGCCTTTGTTTCGTCCGGACAGCGATGTACCTGTGCCCGCCGCGCGATCTTCATCAATAGCGGCTCAACGGATCGTCAGCTCGAAGCTCTGCTGCGTCGCACCCGAGAACTCCGTCCCGGCATGCCGGGTAGCGATCCCGCACCGCATCTTGGCCCGTTGATCTCGGCGTCTGCCGCGCGTCGTCTGCTCGAGACCTACAACCAACTGATCGAACTTGGCTGCCAGCCGATGATCCCATTCCGAGTCGAACGCGAATTTGAGAACCTCGTCTATCCAGCCGTCCTGGATGCGTCGGCCCTCACTCAGGAGGCGACCGAAGTGATGGGCCAGCTAGAGTGGTTTGCCCCCCTGCTCGTCATTCAACGAGTTGATTCGTTCGATCAGGCGCTGCGGGCCGCAGCACAAACGACTTATGGGCTCGCCGCCTCGTTGCTGGGAGGTACCCGAGAGATGTTTGAGAGGTTTGTCGAGGACGTCAAAGCGGGAGTCGTGAATTGGAACACATCGACCACGGGTGCTGCGGGAACCATGCCGTTTGGTGGCCTGGGCGACAGTGGAAACCATCGCCCCGCGGGATTCTATGCCATCGACTTCTGCGGTGACCCGGTGGCTTGCATCGAGCGTGGTGCTCTGGCTCAGAAAGATCCTTGGGATGTCACGCAATGAGCTGGCTTGAAGCACAACTCGATCGAATCGTGGGGCCGACGCACCATTTCGGCGGACTTGGCGTTGGCAACATCGCGTCCCAAAGTCATGGTGGCCAGGCTTCCAATCCGGCCGCCGCCGCGCTGCAAGGATTGGACAAGATGCGGCTGGTTGCGAGCTTGGGAGTGCCTCAATTGATCCTGCCGCCGCAGCAGCGACCACATCTCGGTTTTTTGCGGGCACTTGGGTTTGATGGCAACGACTCCGAAGTGCTGAGCCGGTGGCGTGAGCAATCACCGGAGTTGTTGTCTGCCGCCATGAGTTGTTCGGCAATGTGGACAGCCAACGCCGCAACGGTGACTCCAGGCTGTGATCGTGCGCACGGATCCACTTGTTTGACTATCGCCAACCTGAACGCCAGCGTGCATCGAGCGATTGAGCCGGATGAGACGATGGAAGAACTCCGCCAGACGCTGCCCGGTACGTTTCAGTGCTTTGCTCCGCTGCCCGGCGGTGCCGCGCTGCGAGACGAAGGTGCTGCCAACCACATGCGTTTGGCCTCCGAGCAAGGTCCCGGTGTTCACCTGTTTGTCTATGGGGATGGCGATCCTCTGCCGACACGCTATTGGCCACGGCAAACGCTTGCCGCATCCCAAGCCGTCGTCAGACAACACCGTTTGGACCCCTCGATTGCGTTTTACCTCCAACAGAATCCGAGAGCGATCGACGCGGGCGCGTTCCACAACGATGTTGTCGCGATGAGCCATCATGAACTGCTGATCCATCACGAGTTGGCGTTCCAGGCACCTGACGAAACATTCCACCGGATTGGCCGGTCATTCCATCAGAGAACCGGAAAGAGGCTGAATCGGATTGTGGTCGATGAGTCGTCCCTGTCGCTCGACGCAGCGGTCGGGACTTATCTGTTCAACAGTCAGATCCTTTCGGTTCGCGGAGCCACCGATAGCGAGCGTGTGATCCTATGCCCGGTTGAAGTTGAACAGAATCCGCAAACGCTCCGATTGGTCCGTCGCTGGCAAGCTCAAGGGCTGTTCTCGAAAGTCCACTTCGTCGATTTGGGGCAAAGCATGAATGGAGGTGGCGGCCCGGCATGTTTGCGGCTGCGGATCCCGCTGCGCTTCGAGGAGTTGGATTCGCTTCCCTCCCACCGGTTGTGGAACGAACGCGTTGACACAGAACTTCGACAGGCAATCAACGAGTACTATCCAAGCCGAGTGACCATCGATGATCTGGGGCGAACCGACTACATGGAGCAGGCGATTCTTGCGAGAGATCGAACCGCGGCGATTCTGAGCCCTGCTCGTTCGGAACAACGTACCGAGGGTTCGCGTTAGAGCATTTTCAAGATGGATGGACCAGTACTTGGGCAACCGGGCCGGCCTGAAACGGTTGACGTACGGCCGACTGCCGCGTCATCCCCGTCGTGTCGATGTTAGGATGGCGTTTAACTGCCCTGCTCTTCTCGTGGCCAAGGGTCAGCGATTTGGCTGTAGAACTCGGGACGCCGGTCGTTGAAGCGATGAATCACGTGCTTTCCAGGAACTCTTTCGATTCGTTTGTTCGCGTGCTTGGGCCGGATCAATTTCTGCCAACAACATGACCGCGTCGTCGCTGTCGGTTGCAGCCAGCACGACACCGTCGGGACCACAAATCGAGCTGCGGCCGCAAAACGTCGAAGCCGTTTTCCTCGCCAATTCGATTGGCTGCGACAAAGAACAGGTGATTCTCCATGCTTCGAGCCGGCGGAACGACCTCCGCGGTTCGCTGTGCCCCAAATGGCCAATTGGTTCCCAAGGCGATCACGTCGGCGCCTTGCAAGGCCAACAGTCGCATCGGTTCCGGAAAGGAACTGTCGTAACAGATAGCAAGTCCGACGCGCACGTCACCGGCTTGGTGGACCTGGAAGGGAATGTCGCCACGATCCACAAACCGATCGATCCCTAAATGGGGCAAGTGAACTTTTCGGTAATTTCCGACGATCCCGGTCGGACCGATCAAGGCGGATGCGTTGAACAACCTGTCGGCGGAACGCTCCAGAAATCCGAGCGTCAGATGCAAATCGTGCATCGCGGCCGCCTTCGCGAGTTCGCCAAAACGCGGATCATCCAGGCCGATCGCGTGTTCCAATGCCTCGTCGCGGCTGTCATAGGCGTAACCGCTCAACATACACTCTGGGAGCACGACGAGATCGGCACCCGCTTCACCTGCTTGTTCAATCCACTGCAAGACCCGCTGAAGATTGGCGTCAACGTTGGCGAACGTGATATCGGTCTGGACGCAGGCGAGTAACATTGCAAAAACCAGTTGATGGACGAGGAACGTAGGACACAGCGAAGAAACAGCATAATGAGCGATTCGAAGTTCGACTACGACCTATTTGTGATCGGGACCGGCCCTGGGGGTGAAGGGTGCTGCCATGCAGGCAGCCAAAGGCGGCATGCGGGTCGCTGTGGCCGAAAGGTATCGTCAAATCGGCGGTGGCTGCACCCATTGGGGGACGATTCCGAGCAAGGCACTCCGGTACGCGATCACCAGTACGATGAACGTGCTGAAAAATCCCACGCTTCCGAGAGCTCGGGGTGCACGCGACGCCGACCCTCGAACAACTCAAACGTGGAACGCAAACGATCATCGGCCGTCAGGTGACGATGCGGCAATCGTTCTACGATCGCAACAACGTGCCCATCTATCGCGGTGAAGCAAGTTTCGTCGACGAGCACTCCGTTTCGATCGACGGGGACGATCCGATTCGAGCCAAGTACTTTGTGATCGCCACCGGATCTCGACCCTATCGTCCCAGTGCCGTTGATTTCTCTCATCCAAGGATCTTCGACAGCGACACCGTGCTGGGGATGGATCATCGTCCGTCCTCGATGAGCATCTATGGTGCCGGCGTGATTGGGGTCGAGTACGCATCGATGTTTCGCAACCTGGGAATCAAAATCAACTTGATCAACACCCGTTCGAAGTTGTTGGAGTTTCTGGACGACGAGATCATCGACGCGCTTTCGTATCATCTCCGCGACCAGGGTGTGATCATCCGCCACAACGAGTCGATGGAACGGATCGAGGGCGATGACGACGGCGTGATCGTGCATCTGAAGAGCGGCAAGCAGGTCAAGACCGATGTTCTGCTCTGGGCCAATGGTCGCAGCGGCAACACGGAAGACTTGGGGTTGGAGAACGTCAACCTCACGCCCAACAGCCGTGGACAGGTCGATGTCGATGAACACTTTCAGACAACGATCCCACACATCTATGCCGTCGGCGACGTGATCGGTCCGCCCGCGCTCGCCAGCGCCGCCTACACCCAGGGACGTGCCGCGGCGATGCATTTGATGGGTGAAGCCGACGGCAACCTGCGAGTCCACGACATTCCCACGGGGATCTACACAAGTCCCGAAATCAGTTCGGTCGGCAAAACCGAGCGTGATCTCACGGCCGCCTGTGTTCCCTACGAAGTCGGTCAGGCGCAATTCAAGAGCTCTGGCGCGAGCTCAGATCACCGACCAAACCGTCGGCATGCTGAAGCTTCTGTTCCATCGCGAAACGCTGGAGATCCTCGGGGTGCACTGCTTCGGTGCCAACGCCTCGGAGATCATCCACATCGGACAAGCGATCATGAGTCAGCCGGGCGATCGCAATTCGATGAATTACTTCATCGAGACGACGTTCAATTACCCAACGATGGCCGAGGCCTACCGAGTCGCCGCCCTGAACGGGATGAATCGGCTGTTCTAGCCGAGACGTCGATACGCTACCGTAGGTCTGTCTCGCCGAGACAGACATTTCGATAACCGTAGACTGTATCTCCGAGACAGACATTCCGGAAGACCCGGCTGCTCGGCAACCGCGCCGCACCTAGCTCGGCACTTCGACGATGCCCATGATCGGGACGTGATGGTGCGTCAGGTCCATGATCGTGCGACGAGCGGTTGTCGGAATCTGTCCGCGACTGGGCGCGACAAACATCGTGCCGTCACATTGGGCGGACAGGACCTGCAAGTCCGCGAGATGCTTGGCGGGCGGCCCGCTCAAGAGCACCAGTGAGTACTCATTGCGATACCGATCGAGTAGCCTCGACATCATCGGTGAAGCAAAGGCCTCGACCGGGAGTTCACCAGGTCCCAGGCTCAGTCGATCGACGCCACTGTCGTCACGCTCGATCAGCACGTCTCCGACATCCTTGGTTGCGCCGGACAACGCCATCGCGAGTCCAACTTTTTCGTCGAGCTGCGACACGCCGGTTTCTTGAGCATGACCGTTCCCATTTGCCGCTGGGTGCGACTTGCCGTTTCCGGCGACCTTTCCCGCTGGCAACGCCGGCTGCCCCGCTTGCCCTTTCGATTTTGATCGATGGATTCAAGATCGATGATCAGCACCTTTTCTTCGCGCGCTGCGAGGCAACCGGCAATCGTCCTGGTCAATTCATCGGTGGAAACATCGTCCGACAAACTGCTAAAGAGCACAACGGAACCGCGGGCCTCTCGTGCCGATTGTTGAATCCGATTGGCCAACAACCGCAACTCCGGATCATGCGATTCCAATGCCGACTTCTTGAACGAGCGACCCTGAATCTCTTGGGCCGACATCGTTGGCAGGCCAAACTCCTGACCCAGTCGGCCCGACGGTGTGACGTCGGAACGAAACACGTCGTAGATCAGCATCGGCATACCAAGCAACAGTCCGACCAAACCAAAAACGGCAACGAACAGCTTCTTATGATTCCCGTCCGGAACCGCCGTCTCCGCCGTTGCGATGGTCAGTTGTTCGAACGCCGGTTGTTCCAGCGACAGCATGCCCTTCACCCAGTCGATCGCCGCCGCGAGCTGATCGACCTTGGTCTCCGCTCGTTCAATCTGTGACGTTCAATTCAAGCGACTCCGGAGTGTTTTCGAAATCGAGCAGCTTGGAGATCTCCATGCCGGCCCGACTTCGGTAGCCTCCGCGAGCGACTGCTTGGCATCGTCGATTGCTTGCGGAAGCACGCGACGACGATTCTCAAGGTCGTACAGTTGCTCGCGGATCTGGTCTAGTTTCTGCGAATAGTCCGCAGGGATTTCCACGTCGGATCTGCAGGACCTGACCGACATCACGCATGAACGTACCGAGCTCGTCAGCGGTTGCGAATTCACGCTTCCCCATTTCTTGCAGTTCGAGTCCGCGTTCGGCGAGCGTCTTCGCCTGCGCGGAGGTTGCGGTGAATGGCCTCGCGGCACTCTCCAGTTCGTCGCGGTAAGACTCGATCAGCTCTTTCTTGATTCGAGCAACGATCAACTTCTCGTCCGCACGTCAGGAAACTTTCCAGCCGATCGGCGTCCTTCAACTCCAGCCCAAGCATGGCGACATGGTTGCGCAGTCCGCGAATCATTTCGCTGACTTCCTCGAACTCGATTTCGTCATCCGGGTCGATCGAAAATCGATCACGGAGTGCTTCCAGCCGATCGATCTTCGCTTGACGTTTCGAAGCCGCGTCGGCCTCCGCCTCGCCAATCAAGCCGTTGTAGAAGCCAAGCGAGTTTCTCAAGAACATCTCACGGTCTTTTGTCGACTGCGCGATCGAGGCAGCGATGACCTCATTGACCACGTCCGCCGCCTCCGCCGCCGTCTCTTGCGTCGACCGTCAACGTCAACACCTCGGTCTTTCGGTCGAATTCGTCTTCGAATAGCGGTTGGCTGTCCGGTGTTGGAACGATCCCGAAGCGGTCGCGGAGTCGCACCAGTACTTGCGGGTGGCCAAGATAGCGTAGGAAATCACTAATCTTGGGCGGTTGGAAGTATCGCACTCCCGGAGGATAGGGCAAATCGGTGACCCGAACTTGTGTCGCAGCGACGTATTTGTAACTGCCAAATTCCGAAGCCACCCAATAGCCGGCAAGCCTGCCAACAACGTCACAAGCAAATAGTACCACCATCGCTTCCTCAGCGATTCTGTCGATGCTCCGCGTCGCTCGGCCGCCCGCTCTTCCGGCGCGGTGGTCATGAAATCTCCGCCCAGCATATCGCTGGTCGAACCATCATAGGAATTGCTGTTAATCAGGTGATTCATCCCGTCCACTCCGACTTGTCGTTTGCGCGTCCGAAGTGAGTTCCGTTCCTCGCTGGGATCGCGAGACGCCAAATAACCCCAAAGCCATTCGCTGGGGACGATAGTTGCCTACTGTCACTGGTTTGCCCTGCTTGCCCTGCAGCACAACGAGGCCTGATTATGTTAACCCCATCCGCTAGCATTTAGCAGGCCCCTAGCGGGGATTCCGGAGTGGTTTCTGCCTAGGGCGGCGATTGCCGACTTGGGTGGGCCGTTAGGGCGAGGGCGGGGCCGAATGATGCCCACCAGATTGACGCTTCGCATTGACATCCCTCGGTGTCGCCTGGTTATCCCTGGGCATCGCCTGTCGTCGCTACCGGATTCGCCTTTCCAAGCCCGGACCCCCACACTTTGCTGCTGCATGATTGGCGAGCCTCGGACAGGCTCGCCGAAGGTCGTCGAGCCTCGGTTCCAGCACGAAGCGGTCGCGTTTCCACTTCGTCAGCCTCTGTCTTACGTGATACCGGCTGCGATCAACTGCTTTGCAAGAAACTCCAGGTACTGGTTGATGAGTTGCTGGGTTTGGGCCTCGCCGGGTTTGGCATCTTCAAGCAACAGCTGGACCTTCAGCAGGAACGGTTCGCGTCCCATTTGATTCAAGATTGAGGCTCGAGGTGGGGATGTCCAATTTGGCGACACCCAGAAGGCATACGCCGCTGTACGACTCAGTTCGCCGGCAAACTCCCGGAACATGACTTGAACCGCACGCACCTCGCCTTTCGCTTCCCCTTGCAACTTCAGCGTCTCGACGTCATCGCGAATCTCACATCCGTGGGCGGCATAACAGGCCTCGGGCGTGTGATAGAGTTGCTCGCCGGTTTCGCTGAGCATCACCAACACGGTCATCCGACTACCTTCCGGCGTCGTTAAGTCGACCGTACGATGAGTGGTGGAGTCCGAGCCGCTCTTGCCACTCATCACCGAACTCATAAATCGCTTCCCGCATTTCCCATTGTTCGGGACACAGTTCGACCCCGTCCAGTTGAGCGACCAGCGTCGCGAAATCCGCTGGCTCCTGGTTGCGCACGGAATACTGGTATGCGGCCGGCACAAGAGTGAAGACGGTCATCCCGACAAGAGCAATCATAAGACGCATCAGAGTTCGTTCCTCATGGATGAAGCTCCTCGCCCACGCGAGTTCTCTGCGAGACGAATCTGCTTCGAAAGAGCGTCGAACATCCGTGTGTCTACTGGTGCGATCAGCTTACCTGCAACATTGTCGTCTCGTGCGCGCTCAAATAATTCGCGCGCCTCGCTCAAGTTCCCCGCTTGAGTCGCAGATAGGCACGGTGCAATCAGGATGGTGCCAGTGTATTCCGAAGCCAGGCTGTCCGCGATCCTGTCCGCCGTCTTCCAGTCCTCCTGCAGCAATGGCGATCACGAGCATCGTATCGCGACGCTCCGCATTCTCAGGTTCCATCCCTACCACTTGCTCAACGAGTTTCCGCGACTCTTCGTTGCTCGGATCACATTCGGTGAGCACGATCGCTAGATTGTTCAGCGCGTCGATGTTAGCGGGTGATCGCTCGATCGCCTTGCGGTAGTAGGGCACCGCGAGATCGGGGAGTTCCGCGACGTACATCGCATCACCGAGCAAGACAAGTGTTTCGGCGGGCTGATCGGAATCGGGCCCGAATAGTTTTTGGGCCTCATCGACCAGCACCTGCACCGACTCGGAATCACCGGCTAGCCGTAGGATGGCGACCGCAACGGCGCGGGCGAGCAAGTTTGGTTGATGCGTGGCCCCACTGAGCCGCGGCAGTGCCTCAGGAATCAAATCGCTTCGATTGGCAGCTGACAACCCTTCCAGCATTTCGATGGCAGCATTCTCGAAATCCGGATTGCTTGATTCATGGAGGAAGAGCTCGATGAAACGGTCCAGAAGTTTCTGCTCAGTCGCGGTCGCATCACCTGTCGCCGGACGCTTTGGATTCGACTCGGGCAAGCTCCGCAACTGGTTCTTCCTCATCCGGCGGATACGCCAGCGCAGCTTCTTCCAGTTCAAGGCGGTCCAGTCTCAGGCGGAGCCAATCGGAAGCGGCGTTGGGGTACGTTGCCAACTCTTCCAGGTACTGGTCGGCGATTGGACGATAACTGCCGCCCGAGGCATAGGCATCATTCCAAAAATCGAGGAACCGGATGAGCCGCTCCGGAGTTGGCAACTCCAATCTCAAGTTCTCGCGATAGAAGTTGAAAGCCTGAAGGGTTTGATCGTTGCCGGCGTAGAACTCGGCGATCATCCCGGCGTCGGTCGCAGTACGCGGGCTGATGCCCTCCAGAAGAGCGATCGCTTCCGTTCGATCTCGCGGGGAAGATTGATCGAGTTCGGCTCGCGTTGCGAGTAGCCTGGCGAGCATTCGCGTCTGCTCCACATCCGCTGAAGGACCGGCGGCGAGTCGTTTCCGCTGGAGCATGATCGCTTCGCTGACCGCCGTGCTCGTGTGTTGCATTGCCAGCAAGCGGATCAGGTATTGCTCGGCCAACGCATTGCCAGGGCTCTCACGAGTCAGTCGATGGCAAAGGGCGATGGCTTCCTCGATTCGCCGCGAGGCCAAGAATCCGATCGCTGTCAATAACACCTTTTGTCGGACTTCCGGTGAGGCCTGCTCCGCGAGTCGGACGGAGGCGTCAAACAGCTCACCCGCCCGTGCGTCTTCACCAATTGCCGCATATGCCTGTGCAAGCACGAACGATTTCTGCAGGGGTTCGATGGACAACTGGTCCGATAATTGTCGAAGTCTTTCGAGGGCACGCGGGACGATCACCTTGAATGACGGCGTAGAGCTGAAAGATCGCAATCCAGGCGTCCAGGTTCGTGGCATCTTTCTCAATGGCAATCGCCAACGCGTCCTCGGCTTCGGCGATCGTCTGCGCGACAGCCTGTTTGACTTCGTCAGTGGCGGGGACGTGACCACTTCCAGCGATTGCCATCAGTGTTTGCGCCAGTCCGCACGAGATTGTCCGACGTTGGATCCTCGTCGGTCCAACGCCGGGCCAGTTGAAGGACAAAATCAGCACGGTTGCCACGTACATATTCAGGCATCGCGCGGTCGAACAGAGAAGTCGACTGGGGAACCAGGACTTCGAGCTGAGAGACGAAGTCCGCAACTTTCTTGCTTTGGCCGGACCGATTCAATGCGTTCAGGATCAGACTCGCCAATTCGGCATCTTGCGCGCCGACTGACCACGCGGATTGGTAGGCGGCCAGTGCTTCGGGCCACCGCCCGAGGTTCTCGGCGAGTTGTCCCTGCAGGCGAAAGGTCTCGGGCCAATCCGGCAGAATCCGCTGCAGTTGACCAATCAGTTCGGTTGCCTCACCAATCAGAATTCGGGATCGGCTGGTCTCCTGGGTTGTCTTGGCAATTCGCAATAACCGCTCGGCGCGGACCGCGCGCCACGTCGTGCCCTCACTCCCCTCCAGTTCTCGCAGGTTCCGTTCCGCCGTCTCCACTGCATCATCCATCCGCAAGTCGGAAAAGACGTCGGCTGCAAGCCGCTGAACCGAAAAATCGACGGGATAACGATCCGCCAACTGCTTCAATTGCGAAGCTCCCTCGTCAATTCTTCCTTCGGCAAGCATGCCGATTACCAGTTGCGTGCGCCCGGCCTTCAACTCATCGTCGCTGAGATCGTGTGAGGTCTCCGTGATGGCGTTTGCTGCGGCATCAAACTGGCCGGCACGCTGATAGATCAAGACTCTCAACAGCAAGCCTTCCGCCGCTGTGGCTCCACTCTTCTCGTACCGCTGTGACTCTTCGATCGCGGCGTCGACGTTGCCCAATAATTGAACGACCATCGCACGACTGAAGCGCAATAGCGGCACATCGGGTGTTTCTTGGAGCTGAAGATCGAGCACACGCATCGCGGCGTCGAGATCCTCCTCCACCACGTAAGTCTCGGCCAGCATCGACGTTGCCAATCCGATCTCGGCTCCTAGCTCTGTTGCCCGTCCAATCATCGCCCGGGCAGTCTTGACTTCGCGCTTCGGCTTCGGCAACTCCCGCTGTTGCTTGAGCAGCACGCGCGCGACAGCGAGGTAGACAGCGGGTTCTTGTTGGCCGATGGTGAGCGCGGCCCGCTGATAATGCTTGAGTGCCTCGGCGAGATTACCCGTCGCTTCGTAAGCCCGCCCCGCATCGAGATGCCAGATCGGAGACTCCGGATCCATTCGCCCACCTTCGCGGAAGGCCGCAGCAGAAGCCGCATCCTGCCCGAGGGTCTGATACAGATTGCCGAGCTGGAACTGGGCCTCGCGCAAACAATCCAGCGAAGTTACGACGCTGTGAGACGACGGTTGGGCTGCGAAGGGAAGCGGCCAGCAATTTAGTTGCCTCGCGATTTCGCTGCTGCGCCGCGAGCCCGCTGGCACGGGTTGATGCGAGCATCAACTCCACTCGACCGCGGTCGTTCGGTTCTAGTCGAGGCAAGCCGACGTTCAAGCGGCTCAAGGATCGCTGCCGCATCAGCTTGACGCCCGACAGACATGTACGATTCTGCCAGAGGCAACAGCAACGTCAACTCAGCACCGCCACACTGCTCCACCGCTTGTTCGAACAGTTCGATACGCTCTTCCCGTGCATCTGCTGGAATCGTACGCGACAGTGCTAAATAGATTCGGTGGTTCGCTGGATTGAGCTGTTGAGAGTGAAGAAGATCTTCTCTTGCCTTGGCGAATCGGCCCCGATAAAGCGCTCGCTCACCAGCCATTTGATAGGCGATCGCAGCGGTTGCCTGAAAATCGTCCGTGGATGACTTGACGGCTTGATCGGCGTGTCGCAGATCGCTGCCGACACGGGTGGGCTTGGCGGCGGCGGTGGGACCCTGTTCTATCAGCCAGATCGCCTTGTCAAGCGATTCCGATGCGACGCGATCAATTTGGTTGCGTTGTGACTCATCGCGGACCTGCGTCAAAGCGGACTCAAGCAAGGCGACTCGATACAGCAAGGGTCGCGGCTCTCGTGGATGCTCGGCGATGCTCCGATCAACAATCGAAATCGCTTTTTCGTCGGCACTGGTCAAGCCGCCCGACAGTTCGGACGCAAGCGTTTTTTGAACGCCGACTCCTGAGGTTGAATCGGAGCCTGATCCTGTGCTTGCCGGATGTCTCGCATCGGCTTGGTGGTCGACGATCGGGTTGGCTGACGGGATCGCGTCCGCTTCATGCCACTGTTCGGGGTGTGACCGAGTCAGGATCGCCAGTTGCCACATGTGCTCGAAATGACCGGAATCCTCCTGGACTCCCTCGCGACAGGCACGAAATGCCTTGTCCAAGTCGGAGCCGATCGAGGAATACTGAGTCAACTTACCGATCGCCGCCGTCCGAAATCGCATGGCGATCGAGCGGGCGTCCCCGGAAAGACTCGGCACCATCTCATTCGAGCGGTTCCACAGACGTTGCCAGCTTTCGAAACGTTGCAGCAACATCAACTCGCGAACCGCATCGGTCTGGCGGCTTGAATCCTGGCGCCAAGCAAGGTCATACAGGCGGGCTGCAATCTCCTCTCGCTCGCCACCCATTCGCTCGTTGAGTTGGGCTAGTTCAGAAATCGCTTCCGCGTCGGTCTCCCGCAGCGACAGGTATCGCTCGTAGAACTCGACTGCCTGGACTTGGTCAGCATTCTGCTCACTGCGGCCGAGCTCGCGTGCTTGTGCGAGAACCAATCCGATTGTCCGCCGTTGTTGCTGTGCATGCATTGCATAACCGCCGGCGCCAATCGCCAGGCACGCCATCACAGCTACCATCGCCGTTACCAATCGGCGCTCTGGACGCTCGCGATTCCAATCGATCAGACGATCCGCGAGGCTTTGAACCAGGAAGAAAATCAATGCTCCCGACGGGATCATCAAGACGCCAGCCCAATCGTGGGCGAACGTTTCCGCCGATTCGGTTCCCGCCCACTGAAACAGAAGTCCCGTGACGACAATTCTCAGAATGTTGACCAGAATCGCGATCAGTGGCGCAATCGCCATGGTGAAGAGAAAACGTGGCCAGTGGTAGCGACAGAACAGCGACCATGCGAAGGCGACGGCGAACATGCCTTTAAACATGCGCAACCCTGCGCACGCGTGCTCCACATCTAAGACGTGATCCCCAAGCAGAATCGTGGTTCCCGCAATGAAACCAGGTTGCCCCAACGCCTGCAGTGTCCATCCGGCTCCGTTGGCGGCAATCACCTGCAATGGATAGCCGGCGGCGGTTTGAAGCTGACCCGGAAGCGGAGCCATGAAAAACAGAAACCCAAGTACCGGTGCGGCCCAGCGGAGAATCTTCATTCCGCCAATGAGCCAGACCACTCCAGCGATCCAAATCGGCAACGACCACATGTCCATCCAAGGTCGAAGATAGTGCTCGCTGAAGATTTTCATGCCGGCGGAAACCGCAATCAGCGACAGCCCGTAGGGATCGAGTCGAGCTGCCCCGGAAGGGAACTCCGACCGGCGCAAGTACAGGAGCAGTAACGTGATTGGAATCACCAGGAAGCCGTGCTGCTCGTCAGCATTGCTGCCCCAGATCTCGGCAGCTCGCGCGAGCGTCTCCCCATAGGCGATCAGCCCAAGAAGAATCGCGACCACGATCGCAATCGCGAACGACAACCCGCTGGTTGTCCGCTTCGTGCCGGGTTCTGTTTGCTGCGTTGTCATATCATTCGCGTGAGACTGCAATCCTTCGAATTTCGCAAGTCCCGTCATAGAAGCCTGCAATCCAGTATCGCCGATCGTAAAGCTACCAATGGAGGCGTCTTCGCTAACAATTAGCACGCCGGCGATGACAAAGTGGCGTTTAACGCTAATCAGACTCTTTCCACTTTGCCAGTGATCGCAGATCCTGCAAGCCACCAGAGTGGTGGGATGCGACAAAAAAAACCCCGCCGGGAGTTTGCACCCAAGCGGGGTCGATTGCGAAACCTTCGTGATGCAGCGGTCTACAACACGACAGACGCGACATTTTCATGTAGCGGATTTCCGCCGAAGGCGACGGTAGCCGGCGCCCGATGACACCAATCCGAGGAGACCCCAGACTGTCATCGTTGCGGGCTCAGGTACCCCTACCACTCCAGATCCCGAGCCGGAGATGCCGGTCAGGACCATGAAGTTCTCAGGCGGCGAATGCACCATGCCAAACACCCGATTTCCGTCCACTGTTAAAGTGTCTGGATTCTGTGGGTTGAACGGCAGGATCTCGAGACCCAGGTTGGTGTTGCCACCAAAACTTGGAATCCCCGTCGCACTCGTGAACGCCGCCATGAGGTCAACCCCGACTGGTCCAATGCCATTCAATCGGAAAGCGTTGGTCGCAACGATTCCAAGAATGGGAGCATCGAACACGACGTCGAAGTCGATCCCGCAGGTGTAGTCCCGCGTCCTCACCCAGTAGGCGTTGAATTCTCCGCTAAACACTTCCGAGTAACTGTCTGCCGAGGCAGGATCAATGACGCTGTTGGCAGTCGTCTTCAATTGACCGCTGTCCGTCAACGAGTTGATTCGGAAGGTGCCTTCGCTGGTGCCCAGGTCAATCACACTCGTGGGATTCCCCGAGTTGTTAGTGAACCCGGCGTTGACCGGCGAACAGCAGAGCAGCGCAACCATCACGGTCGCGACTGCGAAAGTTTTCCCCATAGGCGTTTCTCCTTTACGGATGGAAGTAGTAGAAGTCAACAGACGACGTGCCTGCAGGCTTGCGTGTGTGTGCGTCCGAAATCGATGAACATTGCGACAGGAATGCATCAGTGGGCACCTACGCCTTTGAACATGGCCGGAAACGTTTTGGCGATCAGAGTGATGTCAACGAATGTTGAGGCTTCATGAATGTACTTGCGGTCCAATTCCACCTGACCCTTGAACTCGATCGTGCCACGGCCAGACACCTGCCAGTAGCAGGTCAGCCCCGGTTTCACTGCCAGTCGAACGTAATCGGCAGGCTCGTAAAGGTCGACTTCCCGTGGAAGCGGAGGGCGAGGACCAACCATGCTCATCTCCCCCTTCAGGACGTTCACCAGTTGTGGAAATTCATCGATGCTGTACTTCCGCAGTAACCTTCCCACTCGAAGAATGCGCGGGTCGTTTTCGGCTTTGAACGTGCGCTGATCCGCGTGCTTGTTTAAGGACGCTACCTCCTCAAGGCGGTGTTCGGCGTTCTTCACCATCGACCGAATCTTGTAAATCTGGAATCGATTGCCATGCAGTCCCACACGGGTTTGGCGAAAAACGACCGGACCACCATCCTCCAGCCACACCAGCAACATCGCCAACAGAACGAGTGGACTCAAAACAACCAAACCGATCGCCGATCCAACCACGTCCATCAACCGCTTCAGCGTCAAATAGCTCGCGGAATCAATTGCCTGACTCGTCTCTTCCCAATCCACCAACGGAATTGAGAGGATCATTCCATCAGGAGTCACCACGGAAACAAGCGTCTGACGGCTCATGGAGCCGATCTGTGGCTTGGCGACTGACAAACTGGTGCTGTCTCGCGGCTCAGAAGCGGCGGCAGGCGAACCCGACGCGTGGTCGGGCTCAGCGATCTCCCCTCGAATTGACGTCAGAGCATTCATTGCACTTATTTCGTACCTCAACTGAAGTGGATGCTCGTACCCCCCTGCCCGATTCCGTTCAAGCCACAGGAGGGTAGCAAATTGTGTAATTGTTGCAAACTGTTTAAATCGGGCAGGCGACCTATTGGCCGCATTTATTCCAGATACTGGCTGTTAAGTCGCCAGAGGGGGGGTGTAGTGGCGTTCAGTTCACCCCTGAAGTGGCCGGGATTCATAGCAAAAATTCAGAGAACCCCCGCAAGCCATCGACCGTCCGCCGAGCCTCACGGAGCGATTGCTAGCAGTTACCCTGGAAGATACTCACGCGCGGGGCTGACCAGCGGGCCAACCCCACTGCGACGCCGATGCAACGGTCGATCGAGAGGTTTCTGGGACTGGTTTGGTCGACGTTCTGAGACCGTCCGCGGCGACCCGGTCCCCGAAAACTGCCTTCGCACCGCACCGATTTCCGAGCGAGCGCAGCGCTGTCCGAGAGAGCGTTGGTGGGAGCATGGAACGATTGTGCAGGCTGGAATCCCTGCTTAGCTAGCATTTCCAACGTCCCGTCTCATCCATGCTGATCGCGACGATTTGGTCCGGAGCTTCCCTAGATTGCGGTCAACGCCGGATCGCTCAACGACTTGTCGATTAGAGCATTCTGAAACATGACATAGTCGCCGATCGCTCCGCCGATCGTTGCGTAAACGCGAGCTACGATCGTCGGAGCGATCGTCGACAATCGTTTGCCGCCCACGAGAAAGGTGAAAATGGTCCAGGTCGAAATCGCCGATTCCGTCGTGAGCCGACTGCGGTGGGACCTGGTGGAAAGCTAGCTAGCCGGTCGAAAGCGTCTCACCGCTCTCATCAAATCAGCCATCCGTCACGCCCTCGGCTCTCGCGCTAGCGTCGCGGGACGCGGGTTTGTCGCGGTGGAAAGTAGTGCAGGTAATCCATGAAGCCACCTGCCTTCCCGGTCCGAGAGATGGGAGCAGAGGGAGCGGCTTCTTCGGAGAGCGTCTGGATTCTGAGCGCCTGCGACCGCTGATCCGCTTCAACCTGGCGATTGAATGACTGCTGCTGCAACTGTGGCCGCACCAAGGAAAAGTAGTTTGGGACGGGGCCAAAGTTGGTCTGCAACAGGTTCAAGTAAGGCGACATGGTTGGGCTAGACGGTTGATATTGCCACTGAGATCGCCGTTGTGCCGAAGCATTCGATGCAAGCATGACTCCAACGATAAGAATCCCAATCAGGGCGACAATTCGACCTGTTGAAAGAAATGATGCGACTGAGACTCTCATCGGGTCGTACTCCCCTTCACCTAATCTTGGCGTTTTTCATCAACTGTCCAAACTCTTTACCTAACCGCATTCTTTCGCCAAAACGGCACGGTAACGCCGAATCACATTCTTTCGTCAACATGAATCTGTCGCCTCAACGATCAGGTCGAGCCAGTCGTTAGCTCGAAGCTGTAATCTCGAGATCGACCGAATACGCCGACAGGCTTGCACGAATCCACGAATTGTCGTGATCGCCGACTTGGACCCGTGCGCACAATTTGCCCGCGCGTTACTGCAAGTATAACGTGTCGTGGTCCGAACGAGTGGCAAAACCGTCGTCCCGGCAAATGCGGTTGAGAGACAGCCGCATGATTCCGATGCAAGCGATAACAGCAACTCGGACATGGCGATGGTGTGCCGCGTCCACTTTCAATATCAGTGCGATGGATGGATCCAACGTCGTCAGACGCTTTGTTGGCTTCTTTCTCATCGTGAAGCGAACAGACAGGTAGCGTCTCCGATGCGTTCACGAATTGACCTCTTTGGATGGCTCGCGGTGGTCCTGTGCTGCACAGGCTGTCATTCACTGCACAAGAAGCAGCCGGTTCCGCTTGTCTCGCAACCTGCCGATGTTCCTCGAGAACTCTGTAAGGCGATGGTGCCCGAATACATCATCGAGCCACCGGATATCTTGACAATTGACGCGCTTCGATTGCTGCCAAAACAGCCGTACGCCTTGCAATCGCTCGACCAGCTGGCGGTACAGATCGTGAGCAGCACCAACGAGCCGATCTTCCAGGGGACGGTCGCGATCGATCCCTCCGGGAGTGTCCCGCTGGGACCGATGTTTGACAGCGTTCCGGTCAAGGGAAAAACCGTGGAGGAAGCGAGGAAAGCCATCCTGGCAAGCGTCGCTGAAACCTATGCCAATCCCATGATTTCGGTCGACATCGTGCAGCTGGAATTGCTTCAGCAAATCGCGGGCGAGCACTTGGTCCGACCCGACGGAACCGTCAGCCTCGGAGTCTATGGTCAAGTGCGAGTCGCCGGATTGAGCATACCTCAGGCCTCTGCCGCCATCGAATCACACCTGATGCAATACCTCGACGCGCCCAAAGTTGCGGTCGATGTGTTCGCCTTCAACAGCAAGTTCTATTACGTCATTTCCGAGGGTGGCGGCCTCGGTGATCAAGTCACACGCTTTCCCTGCACCGGCAACGAAACCGTCTTGGATGCGATCAGCAATGTCGAAGGGCTCAGCGCTGTTTCATCGAAGACGATGTGGGTTGCCCGTCCGGGCCGAAACCTGCAGGGAGGCGATCAAATCCTGCCCGTCGATTGGCAAGCGGTGTCCAAACGCGGCGACGTGAGAACCAACTACCAAATCTTGCCCGGAGATCGTGTTTTCGTGGCGGAGGATTGCATGGTTGCCTATGACAATCAACTCGCCAAGAAAATTGCTCCGGTCGAACGAGTCACTGGCCTGGTCATCCTGATGACCAACGCCGTACAGCGACTCGTTTACTTCGATCGCTTCAATGGAAACAGCG
The DNA here is from genome assembly GCA_963761475.1 of uncultured Alphaproteobacteria bacterium. Taxonomy (GTDB): domain Bacteria; phylum Pseudomonadota; class Alphaproteobacteria; order Rhizobiales; family Hyphomicrobiaceae. Next base: position 21,240 of record CAVXGT010000021.1, on the reverse strand, counting down.
GCGGATTCGGTGGCGGATTCTGATTACCTTTCAAGACGTACGACGGCCTTGGAAGGCCATCGTACGAGACACGAAGTCTCACAAATCACGAACAACAGCACGTACAAGTCAACAGAACTCCGTTCAGCCGTCGGCTGACCGACACTTACAAGAAAACAAGGTGGTTTTCCATGGCTTCCGCATTCAATCTGATCGAGACCGATCGCGGCGTTACAACTCGCCGAGTCTTGTTGCTTCCGCTTCTGGCCTCTACGGCGATCGCAATCGCTGGGTGCTGTCACAAACCGGAAGGTCGATGTGGCATCGCGGACATGTGCGATCCAGTCGTGATGGCTGATCCGTTTCCCCACGATCAATGCGTTCCGCCAAAGGGAGTCGATTGTAGTAACTACGGGTATGTCCGTACGTCTTGGCGCGTGCTCAATCCACGAGAACCTGAATGCTGCGCACTGGAAGTGCCTTGTTGCGAGCCCATTCCGGTTGGTGCTGAGAACGTTGACTTTCAGGCAATCCTCAACGCGCCGGAACAGGATGAGTCTCTGGCAATCGCACCGATTGAAGCGAAATCGTCGACTTCCGACGAAAGTTACATTCGCGAATCGGTTGACGTGGTTCGAGAAGCACTCGTTGTTGAGCCCGCCGGCCAACGCAAACTTCGCTAAGCGGACCGCTTCGCCGTCCGTTCGTAGAGTCGGGCGGCACGAATTGTCACGAGCGAGGGAGCGACGCCAATCGCAAAACCGCGGGCCTCTCGTGGCAGCAGGGGTGAGGGCGCGGCCGCCTGCCCTTACTTAAGCCTGCCCTTGGCTTGTCGGACAGCGAATCTGGACAGCGAATCTGGACAGCGAATCTGGACAGCGAATCTGGACAGCGATCTGGACGCGCGAACCCTATCGATCGCAACTTGCTCCGCGATCGTGGCCTCTTGGTTCGCCACGACCGGAAGGTGGCTGGCGACAATTCGGATGCCCCTGGCATCAACGAACGAGACGCTCAGAAACGCCGATGCACCGTCTTGCAGGACAATGATCGCCGTTCTTGGTTGGCGCGTCACGCTTCATCCACATCGCGCTCCAAAAGCCTTGCTCGCATCCGCTTCGAGGTCGCGATCTCAGCGTGCGCCGTTATGCCGCACGATCGCCGCCTGTCCTTCTTGAGTAGCTCGACAGGACCAATTTGGGAGTCCTAATCGCCCTTGTAGTTCGGTTTCCGCGAGATCAAACGGCGAAGCCTTTTCCCCTAAATGAAAGGGTCACGCCGCCGTCGCCTTGGGGGCCCTGAACAGGATGCCTTTTGCAAGCAATTCGCTTGCAAGGGGACGAGAGGGGGGGTATCTTCCACGTCAAATCAGTTGGTTTGGGTGGTTTGCGATAGTTTTGCGAATTCTGTCGATACGCCCAGAGATTACCTCGAAAGGGGTGTTTGGGATCAGCTGAATGTGGATCAAACGGGGGTGGAATCCAGCACCGCTAGTTCGTTCCGACAGCGTCTTGGGCGAGCCGCTTGGTTCCTGAAATTAGGCGAAAAGGCGAAGAATAACGGTGTCACCGACGTGGACGAAGTCTGCGCCGAGATATTCGGTTGCATCGGGAAACCCAAAGCTCTGCCTGCCGATGTGGCATCGTGTGCGGCCTGCCAAAAAACGACGTTGGTGAACGTTTGATCCGTTGCAGCCGTGACAGTATTTGGGGGTCGACTGCATCCAGCGGTCGCAAACAGGGGCCTCAGCATTTGCCAGGGCCGAGGCCCCCAAAGTTAGGCTCCCAGCGGAGCCAGAGCATCCCACCTCAAGCAAACCCTCCCAGCTTTCCTAGCTGACCCTCCTTCCTGAAAGCCGCGCCCTGCAAAGGGCCATGTCCGGCGTGTCTGTTTCCCTCACTTCTAGCGAATCTTCAGCTGCGCCGGCACGGGTTCGGCGACCTCACCGCCTGTGGTCGATTGACATCGATCCGATCACGATGGCGGAGGCGGTTGTCCGCATCCGGGGCTGGATTGATGACTCGGAGCGCGACTGCAAGTTGGTGGTGACGCCCAATCTTGATCACATCGTGCAGCTGCATCGGCGGCCGGAACTGCAGCCCGTCTATCAGGCATCCAGCATGGCACTCGCCGATGGTTGGCCGCTGGTCACGATGTCCAAGGTGTACGGCAAACCGTTGCCACAACGTGTGCCAGGATCGGATTTGCTCCCTGCTCTTTGTCGCGATTTCGATTCACGTTCGGAGCCGCTACGCCTGTTCCTTTTGGGAGGCAAGCCGGGTGTGCCAGAGCGAGCGGCTGAATCGATCCATGCGTGTTGGCCATCGGCCCAAGTGGTCGGCACACTCAGCCCACCGTTAGGGTTTGAAAACGACGACGAAGCGAACCGCTTGATATGCCGCCAGATTAGCGACAGTCGTCCCGACATTTTGATTGTTGGCTTGGGTTTTCCCAAGCAGGAACTCTGGTTAACCAGCCACAAGACTTTGTTGCGAGTTCCCGTTGCGCTCGGCATTGGCGCCACGATCGACTTCCTGGCGGGCGAGCAGGTTCGCGCCCGGCGCTGGATGCAATCGATGCGAATGGAATGGTTGCATCGCCTCGCTACCAACCCGCGACGCCTCGCCAAACGCTACGCGCTTGATGCGGTTTACTTCCCGATGATCTGCTGGAAACACTGGGCCACGAAGCGAGTGGAAGCGAATGGCTGAGCCCAGGGCTCCCTCGCCGGAGAGCTTGATGAGCGATCTCGTTGCATCGCCTGCAATTGAATGGGAGGTCGTCGCGGGGCTCGCAATGTCCGTTGAAGGAATCGAGGGAGAAAGCTTTGACCATCGAAACTGATCGCACCCATCCGCGCGGAAGCTCGAGCAACCGGCTTTCGTCACGGATCTCAGCGATTGAGCGAATCTACCGTCTGGTTGCCCCGTCTGGACGAGGCAAGCTGACAAAGGCGTTTTCGATATCCCTGTGCCAGTCACTCGTCCAAGTGATTGGGGTGGCTTCGATCGGCCCGTTTATCGCGGCCGCAACGTCCCCTGATGCCCTTCGAGGAGTCTTTGCCGGACTCGGTCCGCTTGCCACGCTCGCGTCGCTGGATGACCGATCTCTGCTGATAGGTTTCGGCATAGCTCTTGTCGCTCTAAACGTCTTCTGCTGTGTCGTCAATATTGCAGCCGACAGGTCTCGCGCAAGCTATTCTCAGCAAGTCGGTCTTGACCTTCGTAATCGAATTCTTGTCGCTCTTGTGGCCACGCCATACGACCAGTTTGCCAGACGGAATTCGAGCGTGATCCTCAACAATCTACAGGTGAATACAGAGCGATTCTCAGGCTTGGTGCTGCTGCCTGTGATGGAGTTGTTTAGCCGAGTACTGCTTGTCATCTTTCTTTTGCTACTAATGCTGACAGTCTCCCCTTTCCTTACCTTACTGGCGGCATCCGGCATATTAGCGGGTTACGCACTGACCTATCGAATTTTGGCGCCAAGACGTGCTGCACTCAGTTCCTTGATGGGTATAACCGGTCGGGAGACCATGGGGGCCGCGCAGGAGTTGCTCTTTGGATACAAGGTAGTACTGACGAGTAATGCGGAGCCCTACTTCGCCGGTCGCTACCGCGCGAACGCGGTGAAGCGTGCCGAATGTCTGGCACGAATACCGATTTTGCAAAGGGCCCCAAAGTACCTGATGGAAACAGTCGCGTTAGCGACGATGGTGACCCTATCCTTGGTCTCAATTGGGAGTGGGCAGAGTGTGGAGAGTCTTCTCCCAACGCTCGGATTCCTGGCCTTCGCCGCCTATCGAATCCTTCCCGCCTTGCAGTTTATTTATTTTAGTGCCACTTGCCTGTCGACTAACTGGCACACAGTCGAAGAGTTGGAGTTGGAATTGTGGCAAGACCGCATGTTGTCCGGTTCCGGTCCTAAGTCGGAAGGAGAGCATGTGAAAGCAAACACGTGCTCACTAGGGCTTAAGCGTGACATCAAAGTGGACCGCCTTTGCTACCGTTATCCAAACTCTGATGTAGACACACTTCGCAACGTTTCTCTCGTGATAAAGAAGAATTCGTGTCTCGGAATTTGTGGGCCTTCCGGGGCGGGCAAGTCGACGTTCGTTGACGTTATTCTAGGACTTCTGCCTCCCACTCGCGGAAAGATCCTCGTTGACGGGGTGCCGCTTGGTAGCGGGAACGTGCAGTCGTGGCGGGAGATTGTTGCCTATGTTCCACAAGAGATCTTTTTGATCGATGATACTCTTGAGCGAAATATCGCGTTTGGAGTTTCCATCGAAGACGTGGATCACAAGAGGGTCCGGCAAGTCTGTATCACTGCACAGCTCGATTCCTGGGTGAGCGGCTTGCCTGAAGGCTTGCAAACGCAAGTGGGTGATCGCGGAGTACGGTTGAGTGGTGGCCAAAGGCAAAGGGTAGCTCTGGCTCGCGCACTTTATCGCCAGCCCGACGTGCTCATTCTCGATGAAGCGACCAGTGCGTTAGATCAACAGACCGAAGCAGCGTTCATGGAGTGCCTCGAGCGTCTGCATGGCCAGCTCACCATGATCATGATCGCACATCGATTATCCACGTTGGAAATTTGCGACCGAGTCGTTTATGTCAGCGATGGCGAGGTTCAGGAGCGGAAGCTGGAAAGTGTTCATCCCACGACGTGAGCGGGTATCTGCAAGCTTGGAATCCTCTTGTGATGTGTTTTTTTGTTGAATGATGTTTCTGATGGATGAGATCGCGGATTCGCTTGCGATTGTCGTGATTGGACGTAACGAGGGGCAACGACTGCATGACTGCCTTCAATCGTTGTCTGCGCTCGGCGGGCGGATCGTATACGTCGATTCCGGTTCCATCGACGAAAGTGTCGAGATGGCCCGAGGGCTGGGAGCCGAGATTGTCGAGCTCGATCCGAGTTTGCCGTTCACTGCGTCGTGCGCCAGAAATAGCGGGCTGCAGCGGGCGCTGACGCTGTGGCCTGATTGCGCGTTTGTGCAGTTTGTCGACGGGGATTGCCGAGTCACCGATGGATGGCTGGAACGTGCCGTTGCCGAACTCCGGCAGGACATGACGCTGGCGGTTGTCTGTGGCCGGCGCCGCGAGCGGTACCCGGAAGCGTCGGTCTACAATCGGCTATGCGATGTGGAATGGGATACGCCCGTAGGTTTGGCGGAGGCTTGCGGTGGAGATGCGATGTTCCGTGTCACCGCATTGAACGAAGTGGGCAGCTACAGAGACGATTTGATCGCGGGAGAAGAACCGGAGTTGTGCGTGCGTCTGCGTCTGGCCGGTTGGAAAATTCGGAGAGTCGATGCGGAGATGACGCTGCATGACGCCGACATGACCCGCTTTCGACAGTGGTGGAAGCGGACGGTACGCGGGGGTCACGCGTACGCGGAAGGAAGTTTCCTGCACGGACGCGGGCCAACCCGACATTGGGTGAAACCGACGCGTTCCAGTCTCGTTTGGGCTGGACTATTGCCGCTCGCAATCATCGCGGTTGCCGTTGTGACTCACGGTTGGGGACTGATTTTGCTGCTGATCTATCCGTTCCAGATCTTTCGCGTTTCACGGCATCCGAGGATTTCACACTGGCCGACTGGGACGCGATGGGAGTACGCCGCGTTCAACATGCTCGGGAAATTTGCTGAATTGAAGGGCATCCTGCAGTTCCATGTTCGTCGACTTACTGGCCGTCGTAGCAGGTTGCTGGAATATAAATCGGCGGGGGTGGTACCGAGTCGCCAAACCGTGAACGCTCGCGGATGAACGGGACGAACTGTGAAATGCGCGACGTAGAGGGCACCAGGCGGAGATGAAAGCTGTCATTATCGGAGCGGGCTACATCTCGCGTTTCCACGCACGAGCCGTCCAGGCCACACCCGAGGTCGAGCTGGCGGCGATCTGTGACCTTTCGCCTGCGGTAGCTCAATCCGTCGCCGAGGAGTTCGGAATCGAGCGATGGTATACGAATCACCGTCAGATGCTCGATGACATCTCGCCCGATGTGACCCATGTCACCACACCGATCTCTTCGCACCTGGGCTTAGCCCTTGATGCACTGCGAAGTGGGTCGCATGTCTTGGTAGAGAAGCCCATCACGCCAACCTGGGACGACTGGGTGGGCTTGCGTTCGCAGGCCGAGGACGTCCAGCGGTGGGTAATTGAAGATCATAACTATCTGTTCAATCGGCCCGTAAGAAAGCTCGTCGATCTCATTGACACGGGAAGTTTCGGGGATGTGGTTCATGTCGATGTCACCTTCTGCCTGAACCTCTCGGGCTCTGTCTTTTCGGATCCAAATCTGAGGCACGAAACGCTTGACCTCTCCGGCGGAGCGATTCACGACTTCTTGCCACACATGGCATATTTGGCAACCGCATTCATCGGCAGGCATCAAAGGGTTTCAACAACCTGGTGGAAGCGAGATCAGGATTCGCTTCTTCCTCATGATGAGTTTCGCGCCCAGGTGGAAGGCGAACGAGCGACAGCGGTGTTGACCTTCAGCAGTAACAGTCAACCGGATGGATTCTGGTTGACCGTCTACGGAACGAAAATGCAGTCTCGCATTAATCTGTTAGAGAACCGGATTAGTTCGGTTCGGCTCCGGGGCGGTCCTGGACCGTTGATGCATTTAGTAAATGGGCTGCAGGAAGGTTGCGAGGCGGGTCGAAGTGCCTGCCAGTCGCTGGTGCGGAAACTCTCTGGTGGCCCCGCGAGTTATGACGGCCTATTCGAACTGGTGCGGCGGCTCTACGGTGCTCTCTCGACGGGAAGCGACCTGCCCGTGAACATGGCCGACGTGGATGCCACCCAGCGGTTCGTTCAAGCTCTGGCCAGCTCGGAGGCACGATCATGAAGTGGTTGGTGACTGGCGCCGGCGGATTCCTCGGCAGCCGCGTTGTGACGAAGTTGTTGAACCAGGGCGAGCAGGTCCGCGCCATGGTGAGGCCTGCCTCCGATCTGAGCCGGGTTGCGTGGGCCGACCGTGTCGATGTCTTCCGCGGCGATCTGCGCCGCTGTCCGAACCTTGCAGAAGCGCTCGAGGGAGTGGACGGGCTGGTCCACCTCGCGGCGGCTGTGTCGGGAACGCCGGAGGAGCAGTTCGCATCGACGGTTGTCGGGACGGAAAAACTGCTTGAGGCGATGGCGAAATCAACACGCGGCGCCGCCTGCTCTTGGTCAGCAGTTTTTCCGTTTACGACTGGCGACGGGCACGACATCGACTCGACGAAACGGCTCCTTTGGAGTCGGACAGGCTGTACGAGCGGGATGGCTACGCGATCGCCAAGATGTGGCAGGAGCGACTCGTCCGCCAGTACGCCGATCGTCACCGGTGGCAACTGACGATCCTTCGTCCCGGTTTCATTTGGGGGCCGGGACAGGCTTGGTGCGTCGGAATCGGCGACTCGGTCGGCAAGTACATTGCAGTCATTGGTCCGGTCGCGAAAACTGCCATTAACCTACGTTGATAACTGCGCCGAGTGCGTTGTGGCCGCTGCCACCAATCCCGACGCGATCGGTCAAACGTTCAACGTCGTGGATGACGAGAGTCCGACGGCGTGGCGATTCGCGGGCGACTACCTACATCGATCGGGTCAGCCGGGAACTCGAGTCCCCGTGCCCTACCAGCTGGGATTGGCGTCCGCGTTTTTGGCGAAGGGGGTCAGCCGACTGCTTTTTGGTCCAGGGGGCAAATTGCCTGGAGTTCTGATACCACTTCGATTCAGGGCTCGCTTCAAGCCGGGGCGTTTCGACCACCGGCACCTGACACGAACAATCGGATGGCAACCGTCGATCGGCTACGCGGAGGCTTCCTTGCGGCACCCATGAAGTGGAGCCGACAGTGCACGATGCTGCGTTTAGCTCAACGCGGGATTCGGAGGTGGTGCATGTATGAATCCGAAGCTGTCGCCTATCTGACCAGCTGCTATCCTCGAGCATCCGACACGTTCATCCGCGATGAGATCCAATCGCTTCGTAATCAAGGGGTCAAGATCACGTCCTTTGCGATTCGACGTCCAGATCCCGTGCAACTCGTCAGCGACCAACTGCGCAATGAATCCCAGAGCAACCGTCTACCTGCTTGGCGACGGACGGGTTCGGCCGATCTGGATGGCCGGAATACAGTTCCTCCGCCTGCGCCCGCACGTTTTTTGCGGGCGGCATTCAGAATGTTTACCAGCCATCCACCCGGATTCGGCAATCGTGTCCGCCAAGTCGCGTATCTGGTAGAGGCAGCCGGCCTCGCGAGGCATCTGCGCAGCGGGGATCCAGCATGTCCATAACCATATCGGTGAAAACTCTGCGACGGTGGCGATGGCCGCGGCCGAGATTTCGGGGATCAGCTACAGTTTGACGATACACGGTCCCGGTATCTTCTTCCATCCGCGAGCCTGGGCACTGGGAGACAAGGTTCATCGATCCGCATTCACGGCCTGTATCACGCGTTTCTGCTTGAGCCAATGCATGGCCTTTACGCAGCCTGAATCATGGATGAAGTTGCGAGTAGTTCACTGCGGCGTGAGCGACGCCTTTCTGCAGAGAGAGTCACGATTACCCCCTCGGTCTCCCAGGTTTGTTTGTGTCGGAAGGCTCTGTCCCGAGAAAGGTCATCTCATCCTATTGCAGGCGGTTGAGCGACTCCGAGACCAAGGGCTTCGGGTGGAACTGCACCTGATTGGGGACGGCGAATATCGCACTGTCATTGAAGAGTTTGTTCGTCGCGCAATCTGCATGACCAAGTGACTTTGCATGGCTGGACGACAGGAACGGAGGTACGGGAACAGCTGGAGGACTCTCGCGCCCTCGTCTTGCCGAGCTTTGCGGAGGGACTGCCGGTGGTCTTCATGGAATCGCTGGCATTGCGGCGTCCTGTCATAGCGACCCGGTTGGCGGGCATCCCGGAGTTAATCCAAGACCGTGTGCACGGCTGGTTGGTTCCGCCAGCAGACGTCGACTCCCTGTGCGACGCGATGCGCCGCGGCTGAGGCATCCGTCGAAGAGATACAGCGAATGGGACAAGCTGGCCGGTTGGTTGTCGAACGACTGCACAGTGCCGACCGCGAGGCTTCCAAGCTCCATCAGCTGTTCGCGGCCACCTTGCGCGGCGAGTCGCTACCGAGTCAGGCGTCTCTGGAGGCGACTGTGTCCGAAGAGTTACACGAGCACTGCAGAAGTTGTTGAGTAATCGACCGCAATCCTCAGTTGTCGTCGGCGCGATCGTTCCTTCCGAGACGAGGGCCTTTGCAGCGACCGGCTGCTCCGATTACTCGTCAATTGGATCTTCAAGAGCAGCTGAATCTCGATGTTGACATTCCTGGTAACCACGATTGCGTTGCTGACAGCCGTGCCGTTGATCGTTTTGGCGGTGGAGTGTTTCGCAGCGCCGCTGCCCTCGAGGCGGCAGCAACTCGGCGAACGCACGTCTTGTGCCGTGCTGATCCCTGCGCATAACGAGGAGTCCGGGTTGGCAGCCACGCTAGCCGACGTCAAGTCCCAATTGTCGCCGGGCGACCGACTTGTCGTTGTCGCTGACAATTGCACCGACCGGACGGAAGACATCGGCCGCGAGCATGGTGCGGAAATGGTCGTCCGCCGAGACTCCACACGGCGCGGCAAGGGCTTTGCGTTGGAAGCGGGTGTTCTGCACTTGAAGGAGTCCGACAAGGACTTCCCGCAGGTGGTCGTGATCCTGGATGCCGACTGCCGATTCGCAGCGGGATCACTTGATCATCTGGTGTGCGCCACCAGCGGGCAGGGACGTCCCTTTCAGGCCCGTTACCTGATGTGCCCCGGCATCGTCGGGCCCTGGGAAACGCGTGTCGGAATTTGCTTTCTTGGTGAAGAACTGGGTTCGACCCCGCGGACTGAGCGGTTTCGGCTTCCGGTGCCACTGACCGGCAGCGGGATGGCGTTCCCAAAGGATGTCGCTCGGAGTTTGGAACTAGGGACGCCGGAGATCGTGGAAGATCTCAAACTGGGGCTCGACCTGGTGGTGCAAGGGGCAGCGCCCCGGTTTCTGTGAGCGGGCGCTGGTCGAGAGCGATTTTCCCGAGTCGGAAGCCGCATCGCGCCAGCAGCGAACGCGTTGGGAGCATGGCTATCTCGGTCAGATGGTGAACATGCTGCCGCGTCTCCTGCTGAAGGGATTAACCGGCAGGCCGCTGGCCTTGGCGTCGTTCCTGGACCTGCTGGTGCCACCCCTTTCGCTGTTGGCAATGGCTGCCACTTTGGTCATGTCGCTGTTGCTTGCGGATTACCTACTGCGAGACGATCCGGTGCCTCTGTTCGTTAGCACTGCGGCGATGGGGTTAGCAACACTGGGGCTCGCCGTATGTTGGTTGCGATTTGGCCGAAATTCGCTTTCGATCGCCGACATCGCTTACATCCCCAGATACGTGGCAAGCAAGTTGACGATGTACCTGGCCATGCCATTTCGGCCCATGCGTGAGTGGAAACGCACCGAGCGCCTTGCGAAGTAGGTTTGACCCGCACCTTATCCATTCGCCTGCAGCGACTGATGCGAAAAGAGAAACCGGCTCTTGTTTCGATGATTTGTTTTGAATGCGATACACGTGTTGAAATTGCACGGTGTTCATGCAATTGTTTCTCTACCGTGCAAAGATCGCGTAGTAAGCAATACATGCCGCCCACGGAAGCGGCACCCGCGGCAGTGGTGGAGCCCGCCATCGATGTTGAACGGAAGAGGAATGATCGTTTGCGAGATCGACCAAGATCGATTCCTTGCCGAGTGAAAAACGAACTTGGCTGCCTAGTTTCCTCTCACGCTTTCCAGGCATCTTGAAGACGCGTTACTGGTCGTTTGGTTACTGAGACTTGCAATGAATGTTGCTGAGTCCGCGTTTCTTGGTCAAGCAACTCTTAATCTCCTGGGTCCCCAGGGAGACTGTTGTTTTTTTACGGATGGTTTAAGGATGTTAAGTAATGTTTAGTCGGCGGCGAAAACATGCTCTTTCAAGAAATCGTTCTCTGAGCAGCGGCAATCGACGTAGGGCTTTAAGTCGTGGACTTGAGAATCTCGAAGATCGACGCCTCTTGGCAGTCAGTTTCGGACCCGTTGGTCAACTTGGCGGGCCAGGAGTTCTCAGCAATCCGACGTCACTGGAATTTGGCCCAGACAACCGGTTGTACGTTGCACAGCAGAACGGAACGATCAAGGCCTTTACGATCAACTCGAGCGGCGGAAAGTATGTTCCGACAGCGGAAGAAACGTTGACGCTGCCCGGTGGTGCTGAGGTCGTCAATTCAATAGCTAACCACGACGATGATGGAAACCGTCCGAGCAAGACTTCCAGGCAGGTAACCGGTCTCGTTGCTGCCGGTACAGCAGCGAACCCGGTGCTCTACGTCAGTTCCAGCGATCCTCGGATATCGAATACGGGTGACAAGAATCTGGATACAAACTCGGGTGTGATCACGCGAGTCACATGGACGGGTTCGCAGTGGGAGACTCTGGATCTCGTTCGTGGACTGCCCCGTTCGGAGGAGAACCACTCCAACAACGGGATGCTATTGTCCGCTGATGGTACGAAGCTGCTAATTGCGGTCGGAGGCAATACTAATAACGGAGCGCCGGGTCACAGTACTTTTCGTACACGGGCGAGTATGCGCTGTCCGGAACCGTTCTCGAGATCGACTTGGTCGACATCAACAGTCGCCCCGCGCTCGTTGATCCAAACGCGGGCGAGGGGCCCCAGGGCACCGCGTTGTCGCGGTTATATGTCTATGACTTGCCGACTTTGGACGACCCTTCCGTGCCGAATGATGGTGTGCGGGAAGATGCCGATGGCATGGACGTCGCCGGCCCTTGGGGCGGAAATGACGGCCTGAACATGGCCATCCTTCCCGCTGACGCACCCATTCGCATCGTTGCCGATGGATTCCGGAATCACTACGACCTTGTGATGACGGAGCTTGGTCATCTCTACACTGTCGACAACGGTTCCAATAGCAACCTGGGCGGTGATCCAATCATCGTCGACGGCGAAGCTACAAGCTTACCCAACGATGGCGGCTTAGGTGATCCGGAGCCACTCTTTCTCATTGAGGATGGCGGCTATTATGGGCATCCAAATCCCGCAAGATCAAACCAGGATCTCGCGTGGACGGTGTACGACGATATTGGTAACCCCGACGCTTCGATAACACCGAACAGCGTTCCGAGTCTCGCTGCGAGGGTCCCCTCTCCAGTGAATATACAGCCCGGGTTCATAATCGACCCCAGTAAGTTCACGGCCGATCCCGCGAGACTACAGCAAAGCGGAATCCGCGTGCCCCATGGCAGTGCGGAAAGCAGAGCGCGATTGTGACGATCGGCTCGTCGAGCAACGGTCTAGTAGAGTTCACGGGTGACGCGTTCAATGGTGAACTCAAAGGCGACCTTCTCGTCGCCCAATTCAATGGGAATATTGGACGTCTTGATCTCAACGCTGACGGATCCGTCGCGAGCTATAGCACGATCGACGGTCTCACCGGTTTATCGACGCCGCTCGATGTGACCATGGGCCCAAACGAAACGGTATGGGTGGCCGAGATCGGTGGTGATTTCGTTAAAGCGTTCATTCCATCCGATATCACGTTGCCAGATGATCCTGACTTCGACGATGACGGCATCCTCAATGTCGACGATCCCTTCATTCGAGATCCCGACAACGGAGGTTCCGTGACCATCCTCCCTGGCCAAACGCTGCTTTGGGACTTTGATCCGAACCAGGATGACAATCTCCCCGGTCTAAATGGTTATGGCGGCGGGCTCACCGGTGTGATGATCGACGGGGCTCACCGATTTTGAGCAGTTCTTCCAAGAGCCATCGGCGTTGCCGGGTCAGGACATCAAGCTCGACAACGTGAAGTTCATCACAGCGGCCGGGGGCGGAACCACGGTGGTCGAATCCGTCTCGAATGGGGACGCTTCCGGTACCGGCAATACCGGCGAATACCTGTTCCACACTGGGGTCTCGCTTTCGCCCGCGGTCGAGAAACTGAACGTTAAATGGGGTGTTTTCAACCCCGGTTCCTCGGTAGCAGCCGGTGATGGGGGATTGACGGGACCTGATCAGCAGATCGGAGGCTACCTCGGCACTGGCGATCAAAGCAATTTCATCAAGATCGTCGCAGCCAAAGGCGGGGCGGAGGAGTTGAAAGTCATTCTTGAAGATAATGATGTTCCAATTGCAACAAGCCTGATTCAGGCTCCTGGGCTCTTCGATGTTCAGCCGACCGACAATCGGAAGATCTTCTTCGAATTGGAGGTCGATTTGGCGGCTCAGACCGCGACGCCGACCATTACCTACGAGACGCTTTCGGCACCACAAACGGTAAGCGCTGCGGCAATTTCGCTAGCTGGCACGGCGGTACTTGATGCGATTCTCGGTAATCTACACGGTGGGTGGGCAGTTCTCGGGACTAGCCGTCGGACTCTATTCGACGAACTTGGGACAGTCTGGGGGCACCGAAGCTTTTCAGGCGATCTTCGACGAGATTGAGTTGTCTGCAACGGGTACAACTCCTGCTTTGTCCATCGATGATGTTTTCGTTGATGAAGACGCGGGTGCAGCGGTCTTTACCGTGAGCCTCTCTCAACCCGCGGGCTCAAGCATAAGTTTCGACTTTAGTACCGCTAACGGTACAGCTGGGACTAAGTTGAACGCGGAAGACTACGAGAGCATCAGTGGTAGCCGCACCATTGTCGCGGGTCAGCTCTCGACGACCATCGAAGTGCCGATAATCGATGATATTGCGATTGAGGGCAATGAAACGTTTACGGTCAACATTACCAATGCGTCCGGTGCCGTGATTACAGATGGCACGGCCATCGGAACCATCATAGAGGATGACGGTACAAGTCTGCCCAGCAATCTCATTACCTTTGACTTTACTGGCACTGCTAACCAGTTCGACCCGTCGAAATTCGACATTCGGCCTAGTTTCTCCTTCACTCAGTCAGGCATCACTTTGGTGGCAACGGCCAGAGAACTCCTGGTTGATCCGCTGACGGGTCAGGAGACTGGCACGGTGCAGACAGTCGACGTGACTCAAACAAAGTTTGGCTTGGGAGTTGCGGGTGCATCCGACCTCGCAGGCTCCAATATGATCTTCGCTAATCAGATTGATGGTAACGGAATCGACGGGGCCAACGATGGTACCGGTGATTACGAGGAGCTCATTCTCAGCGTCTTGGGTGATTCAAGAGTCAAGATTCAAACCATATCGTTCGGTAATGGCAACGGTGATGATGACTGGACTCTTGACGTTGGTGGAGTTGAGCTGATCTCCCGAAACGCCTCAACCGATCCCAGCAATCTCAAACACGACATCTCTTCTTTCGCTGCGGTGGGGAACCAGTTTGTCTTGGGTGTCCTGTCTAATACCAGCTCTGATGACTATGCAGTGAAGCAAATTCAAGTAACCTTGGACTCAGGCAATCCAAGTCCTGATGCGTTGATCCTTAGCATCGATGCCACAAGTATTTCCGAGAATGGCGGTTCTACAACTGCAACGGTTACTCGAACCGGAGATACGACTGCAGCGTTAACAGTCAACCTCTTTAGTAGCGACTCAACCGAGGCAACTGTTCCGACCAGCGTGACCATTGCGGCAGGTCAAGCCTTCGAGACCTTCACTATCACGGCCGTGGATGACGCTGACGTTGATGGGACGCAAACATCGACCATCACCGGTATCGCCGCGGGGTTCCTCGACGGTAGTGCAACGCTCGATGTTACTGATGACGACGCTGCTCCCACCGTCCCTCAGCTGAACATTGAAAGTGTCACTGTCAATGAGGGGGGCGGTATTGCAGAGGTATTCGTTACTCTGTCAGAACCAAACAGCTCAGTAACGGTTGATTATGCAACCAGCGATGGTAGCGCGACTGCAGGTAGTGATTTCGCTCCCAATATTGGAACTCTCTCGTTCGCGACGGGGCAAGCTCAAACCATCACGGTTCAGATCTTGGAAGACTCCAGCATCGAAGGCAGTGAATTCTTCACCATTAACCTAACGAATCCAGTCAATGCAACGATTGTTGATGGTACGGGGGTCGTCACGATCGCGGACAATGATTCACCCGGTCAGACGGGCACAACACTTTACCGGGTCAACGCGGGCGGATCGGAAATCGCTGCGATCGACGGTGGTCCGAACTGGACGGCTGATACGGCCACCGGTAACAGCCTTTATCTCGTCGAACCGGGCAATAACAAGGTGGGTGGTTTTTCGGCGGTGGAACCGGGTAGCACGGTACCATCGACAACGCCGGGAGGGATCTTCGACACGGAACGTTGGGATGGTGGTACGGCGCCGGAGATGTCTTGGTCTTTCCCGGTGCCAGCTGTGGGCCTCTACGAAGTGCGTCTCTACATGGGCAACGGGTGGAATGGCAGCAATGATCCGGGCGAACGCGTCTTTGACGTGTCGATCGAAGGCCAGGTGCCTGCCAATTTGGACAATGTCGATCTCTCTGGTCAGTTTGGCCATCTTGTCGGCGCAATGATCTCCAACACCCTCACGGTCAGTGACGGTTTCATTGATATCGAGTTCCTGCATGGGGTGGAGAACCCGCTGGTCAACGGGATCGAGATCATTCAGCTCGGCGGTGGCACGCCGTCGGATCCCACGGTATCGCTTGTCGGAGGCCCGCTGGTGGTGAGTGAAGCTCCGGCTGAGGCTTTGCTGTCTCTGGAAACCGACGTTTTGGTGCCGGCCGGTGAGACGGTGTCGGTGACCTTTGAGATCGTACGTGGCACCGCGACGCCACAGGAGGACTACGAGTATCTTTCGACCAGTGCCACGTACGTTGTCCAGACGGGCACCTACACCGACACTTTGGTGATCGCGGGAAACAGTTCATCGGTTTCACTCGGCATCGCGATTCTTCCGGACACGATCGAAGAGTTGGACGAAGCGTTCACGGTTAACATCCTGAGCGTCAGCAACAACGCGGTGCTTGGTACCGACGTCAGCACTACCGTCACGATATTGGATGATGACACACCGACGGCGGACTTGTCGTTGACCCAGTCTCTCTCTGATTCGACTCCCCTGGTTAGCGATACGATTACGATATCGCTAACGTTGGACAACTTAGGCCCGTCGGACGCGAGCGGGGTCTCGGTGGAGGACCTGCTGCCGTCTGGTCTTGTTTACGTCAGCGATAACAGTGGCGGTGCCTATGATTGGACCACTGGGATCTGGACGGTGGGGACGGTGCCCGCTTTGGGTAGCGTCACTCTCGACATCACTGCGGACGTGATCAGCAACGGGATCTATTCGAACTACGCCCAGGTCTTGGCTTCGGACGTGGCAGACCCGGATTCGATTCCCGGTAACGATTCGGATGGTGAAGACGACGATTCGACCGCAACGATTACGGTAGGCGTTAAGCCAACGGTATCGATTGTCAGCGGTTCGGTCGCGGTCTCGGAGGGATCAGGTCAAGTGCAGGTATCGCTGTTGACCGATGTGACGGTCGCGGCCGATGAGACGGTGCAGGTCACGTTCGAGATCGTCCCGCTGCCCGGCGAGGCACTCCCGGAACTCGACTACGCGTACCCGCCGGGCACCTATGACCCGCAGACGGGGATCTACACGGGCACGGTCGTAATAGCAGGCAGTTCCTCGGATACAACGATTCTGATTGACATCCTTCCGGACACCGAGCAGGAGCTTGATGAATCCTTCACGTTCAACCTGATCGGCGTGAGTTCGAACGCTCAACTCGGCACGTCTTCGGCGACGATCACGATCCAAGACGATGATGATGATAGCGCGGCAACACTTTACCGGGTCAACGCGGGCGGATCGGAAATCGCTGCGATCGACGGTGGTCCGAACTGGACGGCTGATACGGCCACCGGTAACAGCCTTTATCTCGTCGAACCGGGCAATAACAAGGTGGGTGGTTTTTCGGCGGTGGAACCGGGTAGCACGGTACCATCGACAACGCCGGGAGGGATCTTCGACACGGAACGTTGGGATGGTGGTACGGCGCCGGAGATGTCTTGGTCTTTCCCGGTGCCAGCTGTGGGCCTCTACGAAGTGCGTCTCTACATGGGCAACGGGTGGAATGGCAGCAATGATCCGGGCGAACGCGTCTTTGACGTGTCGATCGAAGGCCAGGTGCCTGCCAATTTGGACAATGTCGATCTCTCTGGTCAGTTTGGCCATCTTGTCGGCGCAATGATCTCCAACACCCTCACGGTCAGTGACGGTTTCATTGATATCGAGTTCCTGCATGGGGTGGAGAACCCGCTGGTCAACGGGATCGAGATCATTCAGCTCGGCGGTGGCACGCCGTCGGATCCCACGGTATCGCTTGTCGGAGGCCCGCTGGTGGTGAGTGAAGCTCCGGCTGAGGCTTTGCTGTCTCTGGAAACCGACGTTTTGGTGCCGGCCGGTGAGACGGTGTCGGTGACCTTTGAGATCGTACGTGGCACCGCGACGCCACAGGAGGACTACGAGTATCTTTCGACCAGTGCCACGTACGTTGTCCAGACGGGCACCTACACCGACACTTTGGTGATCGCGGGAAACAGTTCATCGGTTTCACTCGGCATCGCGATTCTTCCGGACACGATCGAAGAGTTGGACGAAGCGTTCACGGTTAACATCCTGAGCGTCAGCAACAACGCGGTGCTTGGTACCGACGTCAGCACTACCGTCACGATATTGGATGATGACACACCGACGGCGGACTTGTCGTTGACCCAGTCTCTCTCTGATTCGACTCCCCTGGTTAGCGATACGATTACGATATCGCTAACGTTGGACAACTTAGGCCCGTCGGACGCGAGCGGGGTCTCGGTGGAGGACCTGCTGCCGTCTGGTCTTGTTTACGTCAGCGATAACAGTGGCGGTGCCTATGATTGGACCACTGGGATCTGGACGGTGGGGACGGTGCCCGCTTTGGGTAGCGTCACTCTCGACATCACTGCGGACGTGATCAGCAACGGGATCTATTCGAACTACGCCCAGGTCTTGGCTTCGGACGTGGCAGACCCGGATTCGATTCCCGGTAACGATTCGGATGGTGAAGACGACGATTCGACCGCAACGATTACGGTAGGCGTTAAGCCAACGGTATCGATTGTCAGCGGTTCGGTCGCGGTCTCGGAGGGATCAGGTCAAGTGCAGGTATCGCTGTTGACCGATGTGACGGTCGCGGCCGATGAGACGGTGCAGGTCACGTTCGAGATCGTCCCGCTGCCCGGCGAGGCACTCCCGGAACTCGACTACGCGTACCCGCCGGGCACCTATGACCCGCAGACGGGGATCTACACGGGCACGGTCGTAATAGCAGGCAGTTCCTCGGATACAACGATTCTGATTGACATCCTTCCGGACACCGAGCAGGAGCTTGATGAATCCTTCACGTTCAACCTGATCGGCGTGAGTTCGAACGCTCAACTCGGCACGTCTTCGGCGACGATCACGATCCAAGACGATGATGATGATAGCGCGGCAACACTTTACCGGGTCAACGCGGGCGGATCGGAAATCGCTGCGATCGACGGTGGTCCGAACTGGACGGCTGATACGGCCACCGGTAACAGCCTTTATCTCGTCGAACCGGGCAATAACAAGGTGGGTGGTTTTTCGGCGGTGGAACCGGGTAGCACGGTACCATCGACAACGCCGGGAGGGATCTTCGACACGGAACGTTGGGATGGTGGTACGGCGCCGGAGATGTCTTGGTCTTTCCCGGTGCCAGCTGTGGGCCTCTACGAAGTGCGTCTCTACATGGGCAACGGGTGGAATGGCAGCAATGATCCGGGCGAACGCGTCTTTGACGTGTCGATCGAAGGCCAGGTGCCTGCCAATTTGGACAATGTCGATCTCTCTGGTCAGTTTGGCCATCTTGTCGGCGCAATGATCTCCAACACCCTCACGGTCAGTGACGGTTTCATTGATATCGAGTTCCTGCATGGGGTGGAGAACCCGCTGGTCAACGGGATCGAGATCATTCAGCTCGGCGGTGTATCCGCACCCCTGGTGGACGCAGGACCAGACGCGGTGCTAAACGGTCCAGCGGCCAGCACCATTCTGGACGCCGAAGTTATCGACGAGAGTGACAATAGTGTTCCACTTCGGACTGTATGGAATCTTGTTAGCGGCCCAGCCCAGGTCAGCTTTGCCGATCCCTACGGCGTTGATACAACCGCCAGCTTCAGCGAACCGGGGGTGTATGTGCTGCGTCTGACTGCCGACAATGGGGTCGGGATTGTCGGGGACGAACGATCTGTCACCGTGCTGCCTGCCTCAGGCGGGTTGATTACGTCTCTCGATGTTTTCAATGTCAGCAGCGGTCCATCCTTGGATACATTGACCGAGCATCCTCTTGATCCAAGTGATATCCAGTGGGCGCCGATACCAATCTCACAGGACCAAGTTAACAACTTTCCCGGTGCGACCGATGGAACGACCGGCAGCCCCGCGACGGGAACCGCGAATTTCTTCTACGACGCGTCCACGAACTTACTCAACTACATCATCACTTACGAAGGCCTTACCTCGGACCTGACCAATATCCACATTCATGGTCCAGCCAACGCGGGCGAAAGCAACCTGGATCACATCTTCGACGTCTTTTCCAACGTTGACGAGGTTATCAATTCTGGAGTGAACCGTCGAGGTGATACGATCACCGGTTCGGTCAATCTCAGCAGTCATACACACGGCGGAAGCAACCCAACACCAACACTCGCGGAGGCGCTGACGCGCTCAGTAACGGACAGGCGTACATCAACGTCCACACTGAGGCATTTCCGATGGGTGAAATCCGCGGAAACGTTCCACCTGCCGTCGCCGCTGCTGATTCCTTCTACGATCTTGGTGTCCTTTCCACCACGGACCTTCGTTTCGAACCGTCGTTCACGGGAGACGTGTCAAGCGTTCGATATGCACTCGACGGAGTCGTTGTGGATGTGGACAACCTGCCCGGCGATGGTTGGACGTGGTTCGGCACTTCTGGTGCTCATACGCTGGTCGTTACACCTTACGGCGGAATCGACGGTAGCGGAGTTGTTGGGCCAGATTACACGGTCCAGTTCAGCGTCCGCGCGGCCAGCGAACAGACTCGGCTTGCCCTGTGGGAACCGCTGGCCGCCGCGCCCTATCCACAGTACGAGGGACAGGGCGCGGCCGTCGATGGAAAAATCTACATGTTCGGAGGGTTCGTTAATGGTACTCTCCAAGTTACGACTCAGGGAACCGTTTACGATCCCACCGCCAACACCTGGGCGCCAATCGCCGATGTCGCCGACTCCACTGACTCACGCTTCGCACGTGGTCGATGGCACCAAGATCTATATTCTAGGAGGCTACGTCGGAAATCATCCCGGCGGTAGTACCGACCAGGTTTGGATCTACGATACGATCGCCGACAATTGGAGCGCTGGCACTAGTTTGCCGGAGGACCGGGGTGGAGGAGGTGCCGCGATTCTAGGTAGGAAACTCTACTATTTTGGCGGTGCAACGCGGCAACAAGGAAGCGTAAGCTCGACCGTGGACCAACCTCACACTTGGGTGCTCGACCTTGGCTCAACCGATGGTCTCGGCGACGACGGCAGCAGTTGGTCACGTCTCGCCGATTTACCAAATCCTGCGCAACCACATGGCGGCTGCCGCTCTGGATTCCTACCTGTATGCGGTGGGTGGACAATTCGAAGCAAACGAGTTGACCGGCAACTCAGACCTCGTCCACCGATACGACCCGGTAAGCGACGTCTGGATACAGGTCGCGAGTCTTCCTGTCGAGATTGGACACATAACCGCTTCCACTTTCACCACTGGCGGACGCATGTTTGTGGTAACGGGAGTCACGCAGAACTCGATGTCTACCGATACCGTATTCATGTACGATCCGCCAACCGATACGTGGACGCTGCTTCCGCCGGCCGCGGCCGCTGTTCAATCACCGATCAGCGTTGAGATCGATGAGAGATTCTATATGGTCGGAGGCGGTAGTAGCGACGACGCGTATGTCCTTGATCTTGATGAATCCTGGGGTTCCAGTTTGCATCGACGCCTGTGGCACTTGGCGAGGTCGCAGCTGGTGTGATCGGGGATTTGCTTTACATCGTTGGAGAAGGCAGTAATGCCACCTGGTCTATGATTTAGGTTCGGGCCAGGGCCTGATTTCCCGGAACCGGCCATGCGCCCCCTGGTCGGTAGCCACCATGCCTCAGAAGTGATCAATGGAAAAGGCTCTATCTGTTTGGTGGACTTGGCGGTGGAA
>CAVXGT010000020.1:0-678668 GCA_963761475.1 uncultured Alphaproteobacteria bacterium | reverse complement strand
ACCATCCAGTCGCAGGTGAGCATCGCGAACGGCGGGCTGGTCGGCGTCGGTCTGGGCGAGGGGCGGGCCAAATGGGGGTTCCTGCCCTTCCCGCACACCGACTTCATCTTCGCCGTCATCAGCGAGGAGCTCGGGCTCGTGGGCGGGCTCACCGTGGTGGCGCTCTTCGTCGCCTTCGGCGTGCTCGGCATCCGCGTCGCGTTGCGGGCACCCGATCGGCTCGGCATGTTGCTCGCGGCGGGCATCACCACGTGGATCCTCGTGCAGGCGTTCGTCAACATCGGCGCGGTCGTGGGTGCGCTCCCCATAACCGGAGTGCCGCTCCCGTTCGTGTCGTTCGGCGGCTCGTCGCTGCTCGTGTTGATGGCCGTGTCGGGTCTGCTGCTCAACATCGCGCGCCAGGCCCGAGCATGACCACCCACAGGTGACGGGGTGGAGCCGATCACGAGCTCAGGCATCTTCGCGATGTTCGCCGGTGGTGGCACAGCCGGGCACCTGTTGCCCGGCCTGGTGGTGGCCAACACGCTCGTCGAGCGGGGCCACCCACCGGCGTCGATCACCTTCCTCGCCAGCGAGGGCGATCTCGACCGGCGGCTCGTCGAGCAGTGGGGGTTCGGCATCCATGCCCTTCCCGGTCGGGGCATCCAGCGCCGCTTCACCATCGAGAACCTCGCCGCGGCGCTGGCCTGGTGCGCGGGGTGGTCCGCGGTGTAGCGTCGTGCGTCATCTGCGGCCGCAGGTGATGGTGGTGCTCGGCGGGTTCGCGAGCGTGCCGGGTGTCATCGGCGCCGTGCTGTGGCGGGTGCCGATGGTCGTGCTCGAGCAGAACGCCCGCGCGGGCTGCCAACCGCCTCCGCCGGGCTGTTCGCCAAGGCCGCGGCCGTCCCGTTCCCGGAGACCGATCTCCCTCGCCGGGTGGTCACGGGCAATCCGGTCCGGCCCGAGGTGCTGGCCGCTGGAGCGGCTACCGGTGCTCGCCGCGTACGCTGCCCGGGCCGCCCTCGATCTGCCGCCCGGTCGCACCGTGTTGGCGGTGTTCAGCGGCTCACTCGGCGCCCGGCGGATCAACCAGGCCGTCGCGCCGCCGTGCAGCAGTGGCGAGACCGTGCCGATCGCGGTGCACCACGTCGTGGGCAGCCGCGATGACGACCAGATCGTCGCCGAGCCGTTCGAGTTGCCCGTCGACGGCATCGCCTACCGGGCGGTGCGCTACGAAGACCACATGGACGATCTGTTGCTCGCTGCCGATGTGGCGGTGTGTCGGGCCGGCGGCTCGACTGTGGCCGAGCTGGCCGAGGTCGCCTTACCGGCCCTGCTCGTCCCCTTGCCCATAGCGCCCCGCGATCACCAGACCGCCAACGCCCGTGCCCTGGTCGGGGTCGGTGCGGCGGCTCGCCGACGGAGAGCTCGACGGCGCCCGCGTCGTTCGGCGAGCTCGAACCGCTGCTCGCCGATCCCGAGCGTCGGGCCAGGATGAGCACGGCGGCCGCCGAGCTGAGGCATCCCGACGCGGCGGCGCGGTGGCCGACCTCATCGAGGAGCATGCTGTGGCCGAGCGCGCACGATCGACCTGAGCATCCCCACGTCGATCCATGTGGTCGGCGCCGGCATGAGTGCCATCGCCGCGGCTGCCGGTATGGGCCATCGCGTCTCGGGCAGCGACATGAAGGAGTCGGCCGGGTTGGCCAGGCTGCGGGCCATGGGTGTCGATGTCGCCGTCGGTCACCGCCCGACAACCTGGCCGACGGGCTCGAGTACGTGCAGATCTCCACCGCCATACCGGACGCAACCCCGAGGTGGTCCGGGCCCACGAGTCGGGTCTCCCCGTGCTGCGCCGAGCCGACATGCTCGCCGCCCTGTGCCGCCTGCGAGCGACCGTGGCGGTGGCGGGCACGCACGGCAAGACGACCACCTCTTCCATGCTGGCGTTGATCCTCGTCGAAGCGGGCCTGCGCCCGTCGTTCCTGATCGGCGGCGATCTCAACGAGATCGGGACCGGCGCCGCCTGGGATGAGGGCGAGCACTTCGTCGTGGAGGCCGACGAGAGCGACGGCACGTTCCTGGCGCTGGACGCCAAGGCCGCCATCGTCACCAACGTCGAGGCCGACCATCTCGATCACTACGGCAGCTACGACGCCGTGCGCCAGGCCTTCGAGCGCTTCACGGTCGGCCCGACGGACCCGTCGTCATCGGCATCGACGGCGTCGACGGCGCCGCGCTCGCCGCCGCCGCCGCCGCCCAACACGACCGGATCGTCACCTTCGGCGCGAACGAGCCGACTACCGATCGTCGACGCGGTGCCTCCGCACGCGGGTCTCCTGGAACGTGCGATCCGCGGCCGTGACCGCTGGCCACTTCGCCTGCCGATCGCCGGATTGCACAACGCCGCCAACGCCACCGCCGCCACCGCCTGCGCCCTGGAACTGGGCGCACCGTTCGATGCCGCCGCGCGCGCGCTCGGCCGATTCGCCGGCGTGGCCCGGCGCCTGCAGTTCCGCGGCGAGGTCGGTGGCGTCACGTTCATCGACGACTACGCCCACCTGCCCGCCGAGGTAGCCGCAGCGCTGGCCGCGGTGCGTTCCGCCGGCTGGGACCGGGTCGTCGCCGTGTTCCAACCGCACCGCTACAGCCGGGTGGAAGCGCTGTGGGCCGATTTCGCGCGATTCGTTCGTCGACGCCGACCTGATCGTGGTGACCGACGTGTACGCGGCCGGAGAGGCACCCCGTCCCGGAGTCAGCGGCAAGCTTGTGGCCAACGCCGTCCTCGACGCCCATCCGTGGCGCCCGCTGGCCTACCTGCCGCACCACCGCGACGTGGTCGACTACCTCCTCGACACCCTTCGCCCCGGCGATTGCTGCGTGACGCTGGGCGCGGGCGATCTGACGTCGCTGCCCGACGAGATCCAGTCGCTGCTGGCCGGGCGGGAACGGTGACGATGACCACCCGACCGGCGACGCCGGCGGCGGGCAGCTCGCCGGAGCTGTGGGCGGTGCTGGCCCGATTCGGCGAACGCGCGCCGAGACGAACCGTTGGGCCCGGCACCACCTACCGGGTCGGCGGCCGCGCCGCGGTGCTGGTGACCGTGGAGTCCAGCGCCGAGCTCGATGAGCTGGCTGCCCATCTCGCAGGGTCCCGACGATGGTCATCGGGCGGGGGTCGAACGTGCTCGTCGCCGACGACGGCTTCGACGGCGTCGCCATCGCGCTCGGCGAATCCTTCAGCGCCATCGACGTTCGCGGCGATCGGGTCGTGGCCGGCGCCGGCGCAGCGCTGCCCGTCGTGGCCCGCCGGACCGCAGCGGCGGCGCTGTCAGGCTTCGAATGGGCCGTCGGCGTACCCGGCTCCATCGGCGGCGCGGTGGTCATGAACGCGGGCGGCCACGGTTCGGACATGGCGGCATCGCTCCTCGCGGAGGTCCGCGACCTGCGCCGCACCCGGCCCAGTGCGTGGGTGCCAGCGGCCGAGCTGCGGCTGGGCTACCGATCCTCGGCGTTGCACGCGTCGCAGGTCGTGCTGCGGGCCGAACTACAGCTTCGACGAGGTGACCCGCCGCCTCCGAGGCGCTCATCGCCGACATCGTCGCCTGGCGGCGCGCCAACCAGCCCGGGGGAGCCAACGCCGGCTCGGTGTTCACCAACCCGCCCGGCGATTCCGCCGGCCGGCTCATCGACGCGGCCGGCTGCAAGGGCCTGCGCCACCGCAGTGCCTCCGTGTCCACCAAACACGCCAACTTCATCCAGGTCGACCCGGGCGGCCGCGCCGACGACGTGTTCGCCCTCATGGGCGAGATCCGTGCCCGCGTGCTCGCCTCGGGCGGGCCGCTGCTGCATCCTGAGACCCGCCTCGTCGGGTTCGCCGCCCCGGACGTCCGCCGGGTCGGGGGCGATATGAACCCGCCGACGATGATCAGCGACGCACCCCCCGAGGCCGATCGACCCCGTCGATCCTCGATCGCGCCCGTCGAGCGGCGTGCGTGCACCAAGGCCGGCGACGCCGGCGCCGGCCTCGCTGGCCGGCTGGGTCATCGTGCTGGGTCGTCGTCGGCTGCTCGGGCTGACCCGTTCGAACGCCTTCGACGTCGACCCATCGCCGTCACCGGCTCGGCCCACGATCAGCCGACGCCATCATCGCCGCCAGCGGCATCGCCCCGGCATCAGCTCACCGACATCGACACCGACGGCGCCGCCGGCAGGATCGAAGCGTTCGCCTGCCGTGGGTCGCGGCCGCAGGGTGTCGCGAGCTGGCCGGCACCGTGTTCGCATCACCGTGGTGGAACGCCGAGCGATCGCCCAGGTGCAACGGACGGCGGTCAGCTGGCCATCGACGCCACCGGCCACCTCGTCGCGGCGAGCAACCGGAACCGGGGCCTGAAACCGCTCGAAGGCACCGGGCGCGGTGCCGCCGCGGCGGATGCAGCTGCCGGCCGACCGCGGCGCGCTGAGCGTGCTGGCCCGATGACCCCGGCCCTGTTGAGCCGGGTCGGCGGGCTGCGGTTCGTCTCCGCCGACGTCGAGTTGCTGCTCGGCGACGATGTCGCGGGGCCTCGGGCGCCGACCGGTACGATGAAACTCCGGCCCTCGAAACGGTGCTCGCCGCGGTCGACCAGCATGCGTGCGAGTCATCGACGTGCGGGTCCCTCGGCGCCCACTGGTGAAACGAGAGCCACTCGAGCGATCGACAGCGCAGTCGGGCCCCGCCCGCATCACCGATGCCATCAGCGACACCGAAGGTGTTTGACCACCTCGAATCTGATCGGTACGATCGACGGTTGCGGCCTGCCCTGGACGGCGTCGCCGTTCCGCGACGGCTGCCGTGAGATCGTGGGAAACGGTAGGCAGAGAAATGGCCGAATCCGCAGAACTATCTGGCGGTCATCAAGGTCGTCGGCGTCGGTGGCGGTGGCGTCAACGCCATCAACCGGATGATCGACGCCGGGTTGCAAGGGCGTCGAGTTCATCGCCGTCAACACCGACGCCCAGGCGTTGCTGATGAGCGACGCCGACGTGAAGCTCGACATCGGCCGCGAGCTCACCCGTGGCCTCGGCGCCGGGAGCGACCCCGAGGTCGGGCGCGCAGGCCGCCGAGGAGCACGCAGGCGAGATCTGGCGAGGCGCTGGCCGGCGCCGACATGGTCTTCATCACCGCCGGCGAAGGGGGCGGCACCGGCACCGGCGCCGCCCCGGTGATCGCCGAGATCGCCAAGGCCGGAGGCGCCTTGACCATCGGCGTGGTCACCCGGCCCTTCAGCGTTCGAGGGCCGGCGGCGTTCGGTGCAGGCCGAACAGGGCATCCAGCAGCTGAAGGAGAAGGTCGACACCCAGATCGTCATCCCCAACGACCGCCTGCTCACCGTCGCCGACGAGAAGACGTCGATGCTCAACGCCTTCAAGCATGGCCGACGAGATCCTGCTGCAGGGCGTGCAGGGCATCACCGACCTCATCACCACGCCGGGTCTCATCAACACCGACTTCGCCGACGTTCGCATGATCATGTCCGACGCCGGCTCCGCCTTGATGGGCATCGGCTACGGTTCCGGCGAAGGCCGCGCGTCTCAGCCGCCGCACGGGCCGCCATCTCCAGCCCGCTGCTCGAGACCTCCATCGAGGGCGCCCGCGGCATCCTGCTCAACATCTCCGGCGGCTCCGACCTCGGCCTGCTCGAGGTGAACGACGCCGCCGAGGTCATCCACTCGGTCGCTCATCCCGACGCCAACATCATCTTCGGCGCCGTGATCGACGACGCCATGGGCGACGAGGTCCGGGTCACGGTCATCGCCGCAGGATTCGATCGCTACGAAGAGCGGCCGAAAGCCACCACGTTGTCCACCGACAGCGGAGGCGGAGGGTCGACGACGCAGAGCCGCGAGGTCGCCGACATCTTCGGCGAGGACGACGACGACCTCGGTCTGGGTGACGACGACGACGATTTCGATGTGCCGTCGTTCCTGAAGTGACGCCGGCTCAGTCGACGCCGTAGCCGCCTGGTGATCGATCTGTGGACGTCCTCTCTCGACGGAGGGGCGACAGCCGCGCGTGGGCTTCACCACTCGGCTCGACGGCGACTTCGCGGTGGCGCTCGACCCCGCCGTCCTCGAGCTGCGGCGGCGGGCGCTGGTCGACCGGCCATCCGTATGGCTGCGTCAGGTTCACGGCGGCGAGGTTCGCGACCGTCGGTGACGACCACCGGCAGCGGCACAGGCAGCGAGGCCGACGGCCTGGTGACCACCCGGGCCGATGTGGTGCTGTCGGTCAACGTGGCCGACTGCGCGCCGGTGGCCCTGGTGCCGCGCCAGGGGGTTGTCGCCGTGGTGCATGCGGGCTGGCGGGGTGTGGCGGCTGGAGTGATCGAGCGAGCGGTGGCCGACATGCGATCGCTCGGCGCAGTCGACATCGAGGCCTGCCTCGGTCCGTGCATCCATCCGGAGTGCTACGAGTTCGGGGTGGACGAGCTCGACCTGCTGCGGGCGCAGACGGGTGGGGCGATCGTCGGCCGCACCTCGAGCGGTGCGCCCGCGCTCGATCTGCCCATGGCCGTCGCCGGCACGCTGGGCCGGGCGGGGGTGGCACTCGTGGAGTCCGCCGACCGGTGCACGGCGTGCGGTGGTGCCGACCTCTACTCGCATCGGGCACGCCACGACGAGGGGCGACACGCGATGGTCGTGTGGATCGACGAGCCGGTCGTCGATGGTTGAGCCGCAGTTCGATCCGGTCGTCGTCGGCCACGACATCGACGCGCTGGAGCCGCGCATCGCCCACGCTGGCGGGCACGACGTGCGCATCGTGGCCGTCACCAAGGGCTTCGGGGCCGAAGCGGTTCGGGTCGCGCTCGACGCCGGCCTCGACGATCTGGGCGAGAACTACCGCGCAGGAGCTGGTGGACAAAGCTGGTCGGCTCGAAGCAGTTGAGTCCGCTCCACGTTGGCACTTCATCGGCCGGCTGCAGCGCAACAAGGTGCGGTCGATCGCTCGCCCCTCGACCGCGGTCTGGCAGAGCGTCGACCGACCGGAGTTGGCGGCGCATCGCCCGCCGGAGCCCCGGAGCAACGGTGCTCGTGCCAGTTAGCGCTGAGCGACGAGGAGCAAAAGGGTGGCTACGCGCCGGCCCGAGCCCCGCAGCTGGTGGCCCACGGTCGTGAGTTGGGCCTCGACGTGCAGGGGCTGATGGGGGTCGGCCCGCTGGGTGCTCCCGAGGATGCTCGTCAGGGATTTCGCCTGCTCGTCGGCTTGGCCGACGAGCTCGGCCTGCCCGTGCGTTCGATCGGGATGAGCGCCGATCTCGAGGTTGCCGTCGAAGAGGGCTCCACCATGGTCCGCGTCAACAACGTGGCCGCGGCCACCCCGGAACTGATCTGCCTGGTCGATCGTTGTCCCCCCGATGGGATCAGCGAGCGACGTCGTGGCGCGCCTCTACCACTGTCTGGTGTCGGCGGGCGGCTTCACCCTCCATCACCGGACCGGCCAACCCATCGAGCGGGGCGTCGCCGTGTGTGCGGCACCCGGACTCGGGTTGTCGTGCCCGCTGTCGGCGTGGCGAGCCGAGGAGATCGCCCGCTGGTTGGCGGCGCGACGGGCCGATCTCGACGGAGGGAGCGTGCACCTCGGCGGTTGGATCGATCCCCGCACCGACCACGTCTGGCTCGACCTGGTCACGGTCGTGCCCGAGCAGTTGGTTCCGCCGATGGCCCTTGCCCGAGCGAACTCGCAACGAGCCGTGTTCGATCTGGGCCGCCGCCGACTGGTCGAGGTGCCAGAGTTCGCGAGTCAGCCTGCGTTAGCGAGTCAGACTGCGTTCGCGAGTCAGACTGAGTTCGCAGGTCAGCCGACGTGACCGTGGAGACCGACCCCCGACGGTACGAGCGGACGGCTGCCATCCTCGGCATCGTCGCTCGGCGTGGCCGTTCACGCGTCTGCTTCCTCACCGGCATCTACTCGCATCTCGCCCAGCATCCCCCCTCGTGGTTCACCTTCCCGGCCAGCCAGCGGGCTCTACCGGTTCACCCAGGGCCTGCACGTCGCCACCGGCATCGCCGTCGATCCCCCTGCTGCTGGCCAAGCTCTGGGTCGTCTACCCGCACCTGTTCCGCTGGCCGCCGTGCGCCTCGCCCGCTCATGTGCTCCCGAGCGCTCAGCCTGGTGCCCCTCGTCGGCCGGCGGCGCTGTTCGAGCTGTGGCCGGGTACCGAACGTGACCTCTGGTACCCGATGCCGCTCTTCTTCCCCGCGTGTCACTGCTGGGTGGCATGGATCACATCGGGGCGATGATCGTGCACGTCGGAGCCAAGCTGTCCGGTGGCCCGCCGGTCGCGCTCGACGACGTGAGTGCCGGTGCCTACCGCCCGGCCCATCACCCGCCGACGAGCTGACCCATCGAGATCGCCGAGCCGGACGCGAGCCGACGACGGTTTCTCGTGCTCAGGTCGGACTGGCCTCGCCGTGCGGCTCACCGCCGTCACGGTCGGCCAGACCATCCGGCCGCTCGAGCAGCCTGGCCCTGCTCGCTCCCCGCCGGCCCGAGCATCGGCCCGCAGGGCTTCCCCGTCAACGGCACCGCCGCGCGACGCGGCGTCCGGCCCGGCCATCGCGCGGCTTATCGCCTGGTGGTCACCGGCGCGGTCGCCACCGAGTCGTGTGAGCGCTCGACCCAACTCCGCTCCATGCCCCAGCACGAGGCCACCCTGCCGATCGCCTGTGTCGAGGGGTGGGAGCGCGTCGAACGCCCGATGGCGAGGCGTTCGCCTGCATGACCTGCTGGTCGACGCCGGCGCCGCCGAGCGGTGCGGAGGTCACCGTCCGCTCGATGGAAGAGGAGCGGCCTCTACGGCCAGTCCGACATCAACGGCGAGCAGGCCTCCGACGACACCCTCCTGGCACTCGAGGTCGACGGCGAGCACCTGCACCCCGACCACGGCCCCCGTCCGACTCATCGGTCCCAACCGACCGGGCGTCATGCAGACGAAGTGGGTCCACCAGGTCGAGGTCCAATGAGCCGCGCCGATCGGGCTCGGCGACGACACGGTGAACGACGACCGTCCCCGGGGCGGAGCGTTCTGGGTGGCCGCCGGTGTGGGGTGGCTCGTCATGGCGTTCGGCGTGTGGGTCTACGACAACGAGGGCAACACCAAACCTGCCCTGCTGGTGCGCTGGGTGCTCGGCACGCTCCTGGTGCACGACCTGCTGGTCGTGCCGATCGTCATCGCCGTGGGTGCCCTCGTGGGGTGGTTGCTCCACCTCGTTCACGAGGGCCGGTCCGAGGCACGCTCGCGCTCTCGGCGCTGGTCGTGCTCTTCAGCTACCCGCTGTGGCGGGGATTTCGGTCGTCGCCCGGGGGACCCCTCAGCATTGCCGCTCGACTACGCCAACAGCGTGCTCGTCGTCCTCGCTGTGATCTGGGTGCCGCCGCGGCCGTCGTGCTGATGGCGCGATGGGGGCGCGGTCGGCGATGACCGACGACGCTGCGATCCGTTCTCGCACCGACGTGGTCGTGATCGTCGGGCTGGCGCAGTCGAGCGTGCTGGCGGGTTCACCTTGCGGGTTTGGTGCCGACGGCGCAGTGCATGGGGTGTGCCTGGACGTTGCCGGTGGTGGCTGCCGCTGCCTTGGAGAGTTGCTGCCATCGGGTCCGCTCGGCTGCATCGAGCTGGGAGAGGACGTGATCCTCGCGATAGCGCCAGATGGTGCCGCCGGGGCGATCCAAGGTGACGAGCTGGGGGAAGATCACCAGATCCTGCAGGCCCGCCCGGCGCATCATGGCGTAGAGCCGCTTATCCGCCACTCCCGCCTTGGCGATGGACGGCGGTGGCTTGTTGGCACGCTCGGCAATGGCGGGGCCGAGGTCCATGCTCCACCACTGGGGCATGTCGATGGCCCTCACGATGATGCCGATGCGGCCTCCCGGCCGGGCCACGCGGATCATCTCGCCGATCGCGCGTTCAGCGTCGCATTCCTCGAGCACGGTGACGGAGAGCACGCAATCGAAGGTGGCGTCGGGAAAGGGTAGTTCCTCGGCGCTGCCGGTGTGAAAGCGGACGCGACCGCCAAGGCCTTCGGCGTGGGCGAGGGCGTCGCCTTCCGCCATCAGGTAGCCGTTGACGTCGACGGCATCGATGCGGGCTGAATTGCCGAGCCGGCTGGCAAGCAGTCGCGAGAGGGCGCCAGAGCCGCAACCGACGTCGAGGATCGCCTGGTCGGCACGGGCGCCGGCGATCTCCGCGAGGTTGGCCATCATCGAGCGGTAGCTTGGGCCGCGGGCGCGATCCTCCAGGGCTGCGACGCCGCCGACCTGGGCGCCGCCGATGCGGATCACCGTGAAATCTTGGGCGAGCCTGGTTTCGACGGGGTCCCACTGGGAGGGTGCGAGGAAGAACGGCGAGAGGATCAGTGCGGGGCCGGCACCCGAAATGCGGTAGGTGATGCCGGCGTGGCTGCCGGTGGCGGGCGCGCTGGCGCTGCCGGAGGGCGGGGTGGTGGCGGCGGGCTCCACGGTCTTGAGGAACTCGGTCATGGCGGCAACCAGTGCGTCGGCGTGCTCGCGGGCGATGTCGGACCAGCCGGTCGCCTCATAGTTGGCGATGACGTGCTTTTGGGGCCCATTCATGGCGGGCAGGGCACGATCGATCGCCTGTTGGATCTGGCCGCGGTCGCCGGAGACGACCATGATGCGCCGGGCTATGGCTGCGAAGGGATCGGGATCGAGGCGCGTGGGGACCAGAAGGACGAGGCCGGCGATGCGCTCAGGTGCGGCGGTCGCCACCTCGGAGATGTCGAGCGGCATTTGGGTCGCGAAATGGACGGATGCCAATCCCAGGTGGTCGAGGAGGGACAGCAGGCGCTCTGCTTTCGAAAGATTTTCGGCGTTCAAGCGCTCGCACTCCCGGTTGGTTTGGCGACGGAAGATCCATCGTCACGCAGCGGGTGGCGGATGGCAAGGGCGGTGAGGTCTTGGTTGGTGCCGGCGGAGGCATATCCGTCACTGTGCGGCCGAGTTGTTCTGTCTATGCTCGTAACGCGGTTTGCGATCGTCGCCATGTGGATGACGGGGATGGCGGTGCTTCGTGCATAGGCATGGAGCCAGGGCCGTGTCATGTGGCAAAATCGAGCCCGGCGTCTCCTGTGCGCAGGTTGGTTGAGCTAAAGAGCGGCTCTCAGTATGGCCGCACCGATGCGAGGACGGGGGATCCCATGGGGGAAAAGCGACAGGTCTGGTTCTGGTTTGGCGCGCTGGCGTTCATCATCGCCGCGATCGCACTGCTCGGACAGGTGCTGCTGCCGTTCGTGATGGGGGCGGTGCTCGCTTATTTCCTCAATCCCGTCGCCGATGCCCTGGAGCGGATGGGGCTTGGGCGGGCGCTGGCAACGGTCGTCATCCTTGGGCTTGCCAGCGTTG
This sequence comes from uncultured Alphaproteobacteria bacterium, assembly GCA_963761475.1. GTDB lineage: Bacteria > Pseudomonadota > Alphaproteobacteria > Rhizobiales > Hyphomicrobiaceae. The sequence continues at coordinate 667,285 of CAVXGT010000020.1, read as the reverse complement.
CCGTATTCGCCACGATGTTCTTCCTGGTGCCGTTGGCCGTGGGGCAACTGACGCAGCTCGCGCAGACGCTGCCGGGCGATCTGGAGCGGGCGCAACTCGCGCTGGAGCAGTGGGCTGAGCAACGGTTCGGGGACCAGTTTCCGGGACTGAAGGCCGGGATCAAGCAGGCGATCGACGAGGTGATGCGAAGCTCCTCGGGGATGATCGCCAGTTTCGCGCAGAACATCGTCAGCCACGGGCTTGCCGCATTCAACCTGATCTCGCTGCTGCTGGTGACGCCGATCGTCGCCTTCTACTTGCTCAAGGATTGGCACACTGTGCTGGCGCGGATCGATAGCTGGCTGCCGCGCGATCATGCGCAGACGGTGCGCACGATCGCTGCCGGGATAGATCAGGCCGTGAGCGCCTTCGTGCGCGGGCAGGGTACGATCTGCATCATTCTCGGGGTGTTCTATGCCATCGGATTGTCATTTATCGGGCTCAAGTACGGGCTGGTGATCGGCTTGGCCACGGGGATCATGGCGTTCGTGCCGATTGTCGGCTGGCTGCTGGGCTTGATCACGGCGCTGCTGGTTGCGATCTCGCAGGCGTGGCCGGACCTGTCGCTGGCGATCAAGGTGGGCGTTGTCTACGGTATTGGCATGGGGTTCGATTCCGCGGTGCTGTCACCGATGATCGTCGGCCAGAGGGTCGGTCTGCATCCCGTGTGGCTGATTTTTGCGCTGATCGTGTTCAGCACGCTGTTCGGCATGGTGGGCACGCTGGTGGCGGTGCCGGTAACGGCGGCGCTTGCGGTGGTGGTGCGGTTCGCGCGCGACCGTTATCTCGAAAGCTCGATCTATCGCGGTGGGACGGGCGAGTCTGTCGGCGCGCCGGTTTCGCAAAGGGGACCACAGTCCTGATGGCCATGGCAGAGTCCAACCAACTGATCCTCGATCTGGGATTTCGTACAGCGCTTGGGGCTGAGGACTTTCTTGTCGGAGGCTCGAACGCTGCGGCCGTCGCCTTGATCGATAGCTGGCCGGATTGGCCGGCGCCTGCCGCACTCGTCGTTGGTCCGCAACGCTCAGGCAAAACTCACCTTGCGCACGTGTGGCAGCATCGCTCGCATGCCCGGTTCCTGCAGGCGCGGGCGCTTTGCGAGGCGACCATTGCCGACGCGGTCCGCGGTGGCGGCAACCTGGTGGTCGAGGACATCGACCAGGGGATCGGCGAGGAGGCCGGGCTGTTTCACCTCCTGAACCTTGCCCGCGAGACGCGCACCAGCCTGCTGATGACGTCCACGCGGGCGGCCGGCGATCTGGACGTGCGGTTGCCGGATCTGCGATCGCGCTTGCGGGCGGCTGTGATGGTCGAGATCGCGGCGCCGGACGACGGTCTCCTCAGCGCGGTGCTGGTCAAGCATTTCACGGACCGCCAGTTGGCGGTGGAGCCGCAGGTCATCGCCTATCTGGTGGACCACATGGAGCGCTCGATGGCGGCGGCAGCGACCCTGGTCGAGGCCATCGACCGGCGGGCACTGGCGTCGCGGCGCAAGGTGACGCGGACGCTGGCGGCTGAGGTGCTGGTGGCCGCCAGCCGCAGCGCGGTTTGAGGTTGTGGGCGGGCGGTTGCAGGCCGGCCGATGCAACTCATCCAATGATGTTCTGGTTGATTTTTTCAGCGTTGCCACCTTTGCGTGTCGTAGGGCTTGGCCGTTAAATCGTTGTTAAGTAGAATCGGACCAGTTCTCCTGGAGGGCCACAATCCGACATCCAGTTGTCATGGGGACGATCGACATCTGCCAGTGCCCGGCACTGCATGCGATTCGGCCCGAGGCGATTGGCGGTTCGGTCGCTCACGAGGGGACGCGCATGGCTGTTACGCGAAAGTCCAGGACGCCGGTGGCGCAAAAGGCGCAGAAAGCGCACCCTAGCGCACCGGCAAAAAGGACGCGCAAGGCGCGTTCAGCGTCCGCTTATGACGGAGGTGCCACCTTGTCTGTCCCGGCCCGCCCCCAGGCCATCGCAAAGTCTCGGAACCGCGCCCAAAGCCGCAAAAGCCAAGCCGTTGTCACAACGTCCGTTGCCAGTGCCGGTGGCGGCAGTCGCTTCAACAATCGCGAGCTGTCGTGGCTGCAGTTCAATTCGCGGGTGTTGGAGGAGGCCGATAACCAGCGCCATCCGGTGCTCGAACGGCTCCGGTTCCTGTCGATCTCGGCATCGAACCTCGACGAGTTCTACATGGTCCGCGTTGCGGGACTGCAGGGGCAGGTCGCCAATACGGTTCGCAGCGTCAGCCAAGACGGGCTGACGCCAGAGCAGCAACTGGCCGCCATTCATCAGTTCGTCGGCGGGCTGGTGGCGCGGCAGCAGGACACCTGGCTCACGCTCAAGGGGCTGATGTCGGAAGCCGGCATCGAGCTCGTACAGCCGAGCCAATTGAGCACCGGCGAGCTGGACTGGCTCGAAATCCTATTTCCTGGCGCAGATCTTTCCGGTGCTGACGCCGATCGCCGTCGACCCCGTGCATCCCTTCCCCTTCATCCCGAACAAGGGATTCAGCATTGGGCTCGAGCTGGAGCGAGCAAAAGGCGGCGAGCAGATGCACGCGCTGCTGCCCATACCGTCGCAGCTCAAGCGCTTCATCCGGTTGCCGGCGACCGACAGTGGCGATGCCGTCGGCGGCGCGAAGGAGCCCATCCGCTTTCTGGCGATCGAGCAGATCATCGTCTACTTCATCGGCCTGCTGTTTCCAGGCTACCGGGCCACGCGCCACGGGGCCTTCCGGGTTCTGCGCGACAGCGATATCGAAGTCGAGGAAGAGGCCGAAGACCTCGTTCGGTTCTTCGAGAGCGCACTCAAGCGGCGCAAGCGCGGCTCGGTGATCCGGCTCGAAATCGAAGCGTCGATGCCGGTCGAGCTCAGGGAATTCGTGATTGCGCAGCTGCATGCCGTCGAGACTGAGGGCAGCATCTTCATCAAGGAGCAGATGCTGGGGCTGGCCGACCTCACGCAGCTCATCGTCAACGACCGACCGGAGTTGGTGTTCAAGCCCTTCAACATTCGCTTTCCCGAGCGTATCCGCGAGTACAAGGGCGATTGCTTCGCTGCGATCTCGGCCAAGGACATCGTCGTCCATCATCCCTACGAGTCGTTCGACGTGGTCGTGCAGTTTCTGCGGCAGGCGGCACAAGACCCGGACGTGATGGCGATCAAGTGGACGCTCTACCGGACCTCGACGGACAGTCCGATCGTCAAGGCATTGAAGGAGGCAGCGGAGGCGGGGAAGTCGGTCACCGCCGTCGTCGAGCTCAAGGCACGGTTCGACGAGGAGGCCAACATCCGCTGGGCCAAGGACCTCGAAAGCGCCGGCGTACACGTCGTCTACGGCTTCATCGAACTCAAGACCCACGCCAAGCTCGGGCAGGTGGTGCGCCGGCAAGGCAACGATCTCGTCTGCTACTGCCATATCGGCACCGGCAACTACCATCCGCAGACGGCGCGGATCTATACCGACCTCTCCTTCTTCACCGCCGATGCGGGCATCGCGCGCGACGCCACCCGCATCTTCAACTTCGTCACCGGTTACGCCGAGCCCGCAGATCTCGAGGTGATGGCGGCGAGCCCGCATGGCATCCGCCAGCGCATGATCGATGCGATCGGGGCCGAAGCGCAGCATGTCAAGGCCGGGCGGCCGGGCCAAGTCTGGGCCAAGATGAACTCGCTGGTCGATGGCCAGGTGATCGATGCGCTCTATGCTGCCAGTGGTGCCGGTGTGCAGATCGATCTCGTGGTGCGCGGCATCTGCTGCCTGAAGCCCGGTGTTCCCGGGCTATCGGAAAATATCCGTGTCAAGAGCATTATCGGCCGCTTTCTCGAACATGGGCGGATCTACTGTTTCGGCAACGGTTATGGGCTTCCCGACCGACGTGCGCTGGTCTACATCAGTTCCGCAGACATGATGCCACGCAACCTGGACCGCAGGGTCGAGGCCATGCTGCCGATCCAAAACGCCACCGTTCACGAGCAGATCCTCGATCAGATCATGGTTGCCAACCTGAAAGACAATCAGCAGAGCTGGCGTGTGCTGGCGGACGGCTCCTGCAGCCGCATCACGCCGGCTGAGGGTGAGGAACCCTTCAATGCGCATACCTACTTCATGACCAATCCCAGCCTGTCGGGGCGGGGGCAATCGCTCGCTGGCAGTGTTCCGCCGCGCGTTGCCATTCGCGGTAAAAGCTGAGAGGTGTGCCGGCGTGCCGGATTTCACGAGTTTCAACGGCGAGCGTGAGGCTTTCAGTGGGCTTGAGCCCATCGCGGTCATCGATATCGGCTCTCATTCGGTCCGACTGGTCGTTTATGAAGGGGCGATCCGCAGCCCCGTGCCGCTCTTCAACGAGAAAGTTCCGTGCGGACTCGGGCGCAATCTCGCAAGCACAGGACGGCTCAGCGAGGAAGGCGTGCAGCGGGCCGTACAGGCGCTTGGCCGCTTCAAGGGTGTCGTTCGCAATCTCAGGGTGAAAAACGTCCGCGCCATCGCGACGGCTGCCGTGCGGGAAGCGCAGAACGGCCCGGCTTTCATCGACGCCGCGCAGCGGGTACTCGGTTTTCCCATCCAGGTGCTGTCGGGTGAGCGGGAGGCCGAGCTTGCGGCGTTCGGAATCGAGATGGGGTTCCTCAAGCCGAACGGAATTGCCGGCGACCTCGGGGGTGGCAGTCTCGAGCTGGTGGATATTGCCGATGGCCGGCGACGGGCGGCGGTGACGCTGCCACTGGGCGGCCTCAGGCTGCTGGACGAGGCCGACAACAAGACCGACAAAGCCCTCAAGATCATTGACGAACAACTCGCCAAGGTAGCCTGGCTCTCGGGCGGCAAGGGCCGCACGTTCTTTGCCGTGGGTGGGGCGTGGCGAGCGCTCGGCAAGCTGCACATGGCGATGAGCAACTATCCACTCCGAGTCATGCATGGCTACAAGCTGACGCCGACGGATGTGCTGGACCTTGCCGACAAGGTGCGCAAGGCGAAGAAGATCACCGACATCAAGGGGGGCGCAGGGGTCAGCCGGGTGCGCCGCGAAGTGCTGCCGTTCGGTACGCTTTTGATGGAGCGGCTGGTGCGGCGCATGGAGCCGTCCGAGATCGTGTTCTCGGTGTTCGGCATTCGCGAGGGGTTGCTTTATTCCCTGCTGTCGGAAGCGGAACGGCAGAAGGATCCGCTGGTTTCGTTCGCCGAGGACTATGCCAAGCGGCGTTCGCGCTCGCTGCAGCACGCGCGGGAGCTCGGCGTTTGGACAGACCGATTGTTCGAGGCACCGGGGCCCAAGGAAACAGCGGAGGACAAACGGCTGCGACATGCCGCCTGCCTGCTGTCCGACATTGGCTGGCGGGCGATGCCGGATTACCGCGGCGAGCAAAGCCTCAACGTCATTGCACACGCCGCGCTCAACGGCATCGATCATGCCGGTCGGATCTTTCTCGCGCTCACCGTCTACTTCCGCCATGTCGGCGTTGGCGAAGGGACTGACGCTGAAGACGAGTTTTCAAAACGCCTCAAGGCACTGCTGCCGGGGCGGCTCTATCGTCGGGCCCGCGTGCTCGGTGCCGCGATCCGCGCCGCTCACATGCTGTCGATCGGTATGCCCGGGACGATCGACGAGACGCCGATCTCGTATCAGGGCGATACGCTGGTGTTGATGTTGCCGCCAGCCCACCATCACCTGGAGGGTGAGCGGCTGCATCGCCGGTTTTCCGCGCTTGCGGGCCTGCTCGGGTGCAAGGCAGAGATCCGCAAGGTCGCGCAATAGGGGGCGCCGGAATCGCGTCGCCGGCGCCCGTGCCGCTCGGGCGTGAGCTGGCTCAATAGCTGCGCGGCAGCCCCAGGATGTTCTGGCCGACGAACGCCAGTACCATGTTGGTCGAGATCGGTGCCGTCTGGTAGAGGCGGGATTCCCGCCACTTGCGCTCGATACCGTACTCGCGGGCATAGGCGAATCCGCCGAAGGTCTGCATGCAGGCTTCGCCCGCGTGCCAGGCGGCTTCGGCTGCCAGCATCTTGCCCATGTTGGCCTCGGCGCCACAGTCCTTGCCGGCTTCGAACAGGGCGGCACCCTTGGCGACCAGCAATTCGGCGGCGACCAGTTCGGCATAGGCTCGTGCGATCGGGAACTGCACGCCCTGGTTCTTGCCGATCGGGTTGCCGAAGACGACGCGCTCCTTGGCGTACTCGGTGGCGCGGTTGATGAAGTATTTGCCGTCACCGATGCACTCTGCCGAGATCAGCAAACGCTCGGCGTTCATGCTGGAGAGGATGTAGCGGAAGCCCTGGCCTTCCTCGCCGACGAGCGCGTCTGGCGGCACCTCGAGGTTGTCGAAGAAGACCTCGCAGGTGTTGTGATTGATCATGGCGTCGATCTTCTTCATCTCGACGCCGCGACCCTTGGCTTCGCGTAGATCGACAAGGAACACGGAGAGCCCATCAGTGCGGCGCTTGACCTGATCGACAGGCGTGGTGCGCGCCAGAAGCAGCATCAGGTCCGACTGCATCACCCGGCTGGTCCACACCTTCTGGCCGTTGACGATGTACTTGTTGCCCTTCTTCTCGGCCCGCGTCTTGAGCTGGGTGGTGTCGGAGCCTGTCGTCGGCTCGGTGACGCCGAAGGCCTGCAGGCGCAGCTTGCCTGAGGCGATCTCGGGCAGGTATTTGCGCTTCTGCTCGTCGCTGCCGTGTCGGAGCACGGTGCCCATGGTGTACATCTGGGCGTGGCAGGCGCCGGCGTTGCAGCCCATCTCGTGGATGGTCTCGAGGACGGCGCAGCCGGCCGAGAGCGGCAGGCCCGAGCCGCCGAATTCCTCGGGGATCAGGCAGCCGAGGTAGCCTGCCTCGGTCAGCGCATTAACGAATTCGGTCGGGTATTCGGCGGCGTGGTCCAGCTTCACCCAGTAATCGTTGGGGAACTTCTGGCAGACGGCGCGGACGCCATCGCGGATCTCGCCCCACTGCTGCTCCAGCGGCATGGTCAGGTTCTCGTCGGACATCGGGGGCTCCTCGGACTGGCGGCATCAGGTGGTTTGGCAACTGGATAGAAGCCCCGGCGGGCCGGTGCAAGGGGGACGATCGGGCGGCCTATTCGGCAAAATGAACATTCGGCCCAATAACCCGGCAGCCGAGGCTGAGGCCCGCAGCAATGCGCGCGACTGCTCGTCGACCGTCAGCGATCCTCCGCCCACTCGAGGGTGTGGGCATCCACGGGGATGACGAGCGCGTCGAGCCGCTTGCGGGCGCCATCGCCACGACGGGGCAACGTTCTTCCGCTGCTGCCTGGCGCCTCAACCGAGGCCCAATTCCGTCCGCATCTTGAATATTGGATCGGCTTTATCGCGGGTGCCTCCCGCCCAGTCGGGTTTGAGGGGCGGCACTTCGCCCAGTGCGAGGCGGTTTGCCTCGAACACCACGATGCGGTGGGCGATGCGCCATTGGCCGTCGCCGCGCTTCTCGACCTTGTCGACGTAGCGGCCGTATTGCGAGATCTGCACGGGGCCATTGCCGCCTGCGCCGTAGGCTTTGCGGCCCTCGGGTCCGAGCGTGTGAGCCGTGAAGAAATAGGTCTCGGCCAGCGCCAGCGTCGGTGTGGCGAACTCGATCAGGCATTGGCCGAGGAAGTGCATCACCTGCGTGGCGCCACCTGTCCGCTCCTTGCCGAATTGGATGAAGCCGTCGAGCCCGCCCTTGTAGTCGCCGTGATCGTCGTAGGCGTCCGCGTGATAGGTGTCGCGCACCGCGTCCCAGTCGCCGCGGTCGACGCCGCGGGCGTAACGGGCCATCAGGTCGCGGATGGCGTCCTTGTCGATGAGGCGTTGCAGTGCGCTCTCCATGGTCTCGCTCCCTTCGCTTGTTTCGTGTTTGGCGGGCGATCTAACGCAGCTTCGGTGCGACCTCCTCGCCGAGGCGACGCAGGGATGCCACGACCTTGTCGTGCGGGATGAGGCCGCCGCAGTTGGGCTCTGCCAGGATGCCGTCGATGCCGAGCGTCTCTTTCAATTCGGCGAGCCGGTCTGCGACCTCGGCGGGCGAGCCGACGACCACTTTTTCGCGCAGTGCCTGCTCCCATGTGACCGACTGCATGGCAGCGCCACGTGCACCACGGCTGGCGCCATCATCGACACCGGCCGCGGCGGCCGATTTTTCGATCTGGGCGCCAAGCTCGCGATAGAAGGTCATGATCGAGTGCTCGGCGTCGGCGCGGGCGCCTTCTGCCGTGTCTCCGACAAACACAGGGATGCGCAGATAGAGACGGCCGCGCCCGGGATGGCCGGCTTTTTTCCATGCCTGCTGGTAGGCGGCAATGTGGGGGCTGAGTTCGGCCAGCTCACCCTGACGCACGGCGATCAGAATCGGGTAGCCCTGCTGGCCGATCTGCGGATAGGTCTCGTAGGCCGAGGCGGCAACGCGGATTTCCGGGTAGGGCTTCTGCAACGGCTTCGGTGTCAGGTGGACATCCTTGAAGCTGTGGAAACGGCCCTGATAGCTGAATCGCTCATTGGTGAAGGCGGTTTGCAGGATCTCAAGAACCTCGGCAAAGCGCTCGCGGCTCTCGCCATAGGGGATGCCGTAGGCCTCATAGGTTCGGGCAAAGCCGGAGCGGCCGACACCGAAAATGAGGCGGCCGCCACTGACGTGATCGACGGTGGCGATCTCCTCGGCAAGGCGCAGGGGATGGCACAGCGGCAGCACCTGCACGGCGATGCCGATCTTGATGCGCTGCGAACAGGCGGCGAAGGCACTGGCGATATTGAGAGGGGCTGCCAAGACTGACCGACTGGGGTTGACGTGCAACTCGGCAAGCCAGGCGACATCGATGCCCGACTTCTCGGCCATGTCGAGCTGGGCAAACGCATCGTGAAACGCGCCGGCCTCGGTCTGGCCGGCGCGACGCCAGAATTCCTCGAATATTCCCAGTTCGAAAGCCATGCGGTCTCGCTTTCTGCGCTCAGGCGGCCTGGATGTCCCCGATCCGGCCGGCGATCGGCCACGCGGGCATTGCGATCGGTTCAGTCAGTCTTGCGCAGCTTTCCGCCTGGCGCCAGACTTTCGCCCACCCGATCGCTCTGCGGGGTGGCCATTGCACGGAGATCGGGTAGAGAAGAAGGACTTGGGCCGAAACTACGGCCCGCCACTGCGCCGCCGACTGGCTGGGAGACCGCATGAACGTTATCGATGCCATTCAAAACCGCCGCTCGATCCGGGCCTTCAAACCCGATCCAGTTGCGAAGGAGACGATCGCAAAGCTGCTGGAGATCTCGCAGCGCTCGCCGAGCGGCACCAATACCCAGCCGTGGCACGTCTACGTGTGTACGGGAGCGGTCAAGCAGGCGATCACCGACGACGTGCTGCAACTCGTGCGCAGTGGCGGCGGAAAGAAGTACGAGGACTACGATTATTACCCGCCGAAATGGACCGATTTGCATCGCGACCGGCGGCGGGCCGTCGGCTGGTCGCTCTATAATCTCGTTGGCGTTCCCAAGGGCGACCGGGAAGGCAGCGCGCGGCAGGCGGCGCGTAATTTCCTGTTCTTCGATGCGCCGGTGGGCGTGTTCGTGACGACCGATGCCTATCTTGGCAAGGGGAGCTGGGCGGATGCGGGCATGTACCTGCAGACGATCATGCTGGCGGCCAAGGGGCTCGGTCTCGACACCTGCCCGCAGGCGGCCTGGATCCCGTATCAGGAGCCGGTCTTCAAGCACCTTGGCATTCCGGCCGACCAGGAGTTGGTATCGGGCATGAGCCTTGGCTATGCCGACCCGAACGCCATCGAGAACACGCTCGTGAGCGAGCGCGAGGATGTGGCCAACGTGGTGCGCTACGTGGGTTTCGACTGATCGCGGATGCGATCGGTGGCACGGTACGGGAGAGCCGGCGGCATTTCCACCGCGGCCGGCTCGTCCGCGTGCTTGGCCTCAGGCGACCTCTTCGATCGCCTTGCCGTTGACGCGCGTCTCGCCCTTCACATTGTCGACTGTGACGTGTGTATCGTACCAGGTCAGGCGCGGGCGGGCGCCGAAGCGCTTGGTGAGATCAGCCATCCGCTCCTCGGTGAACCAGGCCTCGGCCGCGGCCCTGCTCTCCCAGAGATAGACACCGCCGGTGCCGGCGTCGCCGTTGAGATAATCTTTTCGGATCAGTCCTTTGGCGCCGAGGCCGCGGTAGATGGGGGCGGTCGAGGTGCCGCTCTTGATGGCCTGCTCCTCAGTGCGCTTTGGCAATTCGAACTGAACGACGACGAGGCAATTTCCCATGGCTCATTCCTCCGGTTGAAAAACGAATGGTAGTGCGGGGCCGGGGCAAACGCAAAGGCTACCACGTTGGTGTTTGAGCGAGGCTTCGCCCGAGCACGCTTCCCGCGGAGGAGCCGCGCGCCAAGAAAAAAGGGCCTGCCGCTTGAGGCAGACCCTTTTTCGTTCGGTGGCGCCGGTGGTGCCGGCGATGGACCTTTCCTCTACTCCGCCGCTTCGAGCTGAGAGGGCGGGGTGAAGCCCTTGGGGAAGCCCACGTTCAAAATGGTGCCGTAGAACTTCTCGTTCGGCAGGGTTGCCTCGGCGATCTCGCGCGCGGCGCGGTACTTCTCGAGGTCGACGCCGGTCTTCAGGCCTTCCTTCTCGAGCATGAAGACGAGATCCTCCATGACGATGTTGCCGGAAGCGCCGGGTGCGAACGGACAGCCGCCGAGGCCGCCCGTGGAGGCGTCGAAAGCGCGGACGCCGGCTTCGAGGGCGGCGTAGACATTGGCGAGGCCCAGCCCGCGGGTGTCGTGGAAGTGGGCATAGACGGGCTTGCCGGCCGCCATCTGTAGGGTGTGATGGAACAGGTTGGCGATCTCGCTCGGGGCGGCGTAGCCCACCGTATCTGCGAGCGTCACTTCGTCGGCGCCAAGGGAAAGATAGCGGTCGACGCACTTCAGGACGTCGTCGGGATCGACCTTGCCCTTGATGGTGCAACCGAAGGACGTGGCGATGCAGCCTTGGATGGTGACGTTCTTCCAGTCCGGGTTTTCAGAGCGCAGCGCCACCACGTTCTCGAACTCGGCGAAGGACTGATCAACCGTCTTCCTGACGTTGGCGAGGTTGTGCTCCTCGGATACGGAGAGCACGAAATTGATGTTGCGGATGCCGGCGCGCAGCATGTTCTCCGCGCCCTTGCGGTTGGGCGCGAGCGCTACGATCTTGGGGCCGGAAATGGAGAGCGCGGCGGTCGCCACCTCGGCTGCATCGGCGAACTGGGCGATCACCTTGGCCGGTACGAAATTGGTGATCTCGATCTCCGGCACGCCGGCTGCAGCGACGGCACGCGCCCACTTCAGTTTAGTCTCGGTCGGCACAAAGGATTTGACGAGTTGCAGGCCGTCCCGCAGGCCGACCTCGCGCACGATCACATCAGGGTTCTTCATCGGTTGGGTCCCAGCTCGAGCCTTATCCTACTGCCCCTTATACACGGGCTTGCGCTTCTCGTTGAAGGCGTTGATGCCCTCCTGGCGATCCTGGGTTACCACGGTTCGGTTGTAGGCCTCGATCTCGAAGGCGTAGCCGGTGTTGCGGTCGACCTCGGTGGCGCGGTCCATGGATTTCTTGGCCTGGCGGATCGAAACGGGTGCGTTGGCGGCGATCTTGCGGGCCGTGGCCATCACGGCGTCCTGCAATTCGGGGCCGGGCACGACCTTATTTACCATACCCCAGGCGAGAGCGTCGGCGGCGGCGAACGGCGTGCCGGTGAGGATGATCTCCTTGGCCCGGCGGACGCCTACGGCGCGCGGCAGGTTCTGCGTGCCGGCCGCTCCCGGCATGATGCCGAGCGTGACTTCGGTCAGGGCAAACTTGGCGTGGTCTGCCGCATAGACGAAGTCGCAGGCGAGCGCGATTTCCATGCCGCCGGCATAGGCCGCGCCATTGATTGCCGCGATGATGGGGATCGGGCACTGGTGGATGGCGTGCACCATCTGCTCGATGATGGCGTGCTGCTGGCGCCAGGTCTCGTCGGACATGCCGCGGCGCTCCTTGAGGTCGCCGCCCGAGCAGAAGGCCTGGTCGCCGGTACCGGTGATGACCAGGCAGGCCGCGACGTTGGGGTCGATATAGAACTGCATGAAGCAATCGCGCAGATCGGTCATCATCTGCGTGTTCATGGCGTTCCTGACCTCGGGACGGTTCAGGGTGACGAGGCCGACCTTGTCAGCGCCGATCTCGAGCGAGATCGTCTCGAACGCGGTGCGGAGTTTCATGGGCTGCATGGTTATTTGATCCTGCGACAGGGAGGTTCGACTGTGCTTGCGGCAGCGGCCGGCGCGGGGCGACCTGCCGATCGGCAAATTGTCACGAGACGTTAGGCCGTCCGGGCTTGCGAGGCCAGCCGCCGATTGCCGCTGCGGCCTCAGCTGGTCGGGCGGGCCGCTCGGCGCGCTGGGCTCATGATTACAGGCCGAAGACATTCCAACCTGTTCGGGCGACCAGCATTTCCATGGCCATGCTGCCGATCCTGGAATTGCCAATGGTGTCGAGGCCGGGTGACCAAACCGCTATTGCTGCCTGGCCCGGGGCAATGGCGAGGATGCCACCGGCCACGCCACTTTTGCCCGGGAGGCCAACGCTGAAAGCGAACTCGCCCGAGCCATCGTAATGGCCGCAAGTCAGCATGATGGCGTTGATGCGGCGGGCGCGGGCGCGTGGAATGACGACCACGCCGTTCAAGGGATTGATGCCGCCATTCGCGAGATAGAGGCCGGCGCGCGCCAATTGCTGGCAGCTCATGGCGATGGCGCACTGGTGGAAATAGACACCGAGCGTCTGCTCGACGGGATGGTGAAGGTTGCCGAAGGCCCGCATGTAGTTGGCGAGCGCGGCGTTGCGGAAACCCGTCTCGGTCTCCGAGCGCGCCACATCATGGTCGATGAAGATGTCGTCGTCGCCGGCCAGGCCACGGATGAAGCGCAGGATCTCGCCAATGGTCTCCTTCGGCTGGTGGCCCGCCAGGACCACGTCGGCCAGGACGATGGCGCCGGCATTGATGAAGGGATTGCGGGGGACGCCCTTCTCGCTTTCCAGCTGCACGATGGAGTTGAAGGCCGTACCGGAGGGTTCGCGGCCAACACGGAGCCACAGGGCATTACCAATCTTGCCGAGCGCCAGCGTCAGGACGAAGACCTTGGAGATGCTCTGGATCGAGAACGGCTCGGCGGCATCGCCGGCGGCGTAGGTGCGCCCGTCGATGGTCGCGACCGCTATGCCAAACTTGGAAATGTCGCTCTTGGCGAGTTCGGGAATGTAATCGGCAACACGGCCGCGATCGGTTCGCTCAGCGAGTTCCCGGTGAATGTCGTCCAACACGGCCTGGAAGTCTTGCATGGTCAGACCTTGGTTGTTGAACTTGAACTGTGCACTGGCATGGGGGCGGCCATTGAAACTCGAGGTCGAGACACCAGCCCGTAAAAGGTGGCCGGCGGCTTCGCGAGCCAACGGAAGAGGTTCGGGCGCCTTCAGTTATCCGGCGTGGTTTGCGAATGCAACGCTGGTTGCGTTGGCGTGCGACCGGGATCGGCAGCGGCGCCGGGGGGCGGCCGCTACCGGCAATGGCGCAACGGAAGGGCGCAGCTGCGCCAACCGTTGCGCGGAAGGAGCGCCTGATTGCGATCAGGCGGCTTTGCGGCCTATGACCAGTTTGGTCATGCCTGGGATGAGTTCCTGGCGCTCGACGCCCTCGAAACCCGCCTTGGTCATGGCTTCCCCCAACCACTCCGCAGAGAGCGAGCGAGCCGAGGGGGTGAAGGCCAGATGCTGAAGCTGCCAGAGGGCTGCGAGCGCGGGGCCGGTGCGGTCGGCCTCGACCATGAAATCATGGACCATCAGGATGCCGCCGGGGCTCAGCGAGGTATGCGCGCGGGCGAACAGCTCCGGGATGCGCTCGCCGGGGACGCCGCTCAAGAGATACGACATCAGGGCTGCGTCCTGGCCGGTCGGCCATTGGGCTTCCAGTGCATTGCCCGGGATATAACGGACGCGATTGATCAACTGGGCCTCGGTAATGAAGCGCCAGCCGATCTCGGCGACGTTGGGAAAATCGATGATGGTGGCTTCGAGGTCGGGATAGGCGTTGCACAGGCTAACGGTCATGGCGCCTGTACCGCCGCCGATGTCGAGCAGCGACTTGGCCTTGGAGAGGTCGACGGCGCGGGCGAGCGTGCGACCTGGCCCAAGGGAGCCTGCGTGCTGCGATTCGCTGTAGAGCGAGGCCTCGCCACTGTCGTTCATCCAGCGCTCGTAGGAGTTGACGGCGTCCGGGTTGAGGGTGCCGTCCATGACGTTGTTGAGCTGGAGCAGGAATGGGTACATCTGCTTGTCGATCTGGTAGCGCAGATAGTCGCCGAAGTCGTAGCGGGCGCCCTTGACCAGGAAGTGCTCGGCGGCAGGCGAATTGGCGTAGGCGTTACCCTGTTTGTCGAGGGCGCCGATGGCGTTCAGGGCGGTCACCAGGGTGGTGATGCGGTTGACGGGCACCTTGGTTTCGCGGGCGATGTCGGCAATCGACTTGGCGCCGTCGGACAGTTTCGAGAACAAGTCGATGTGAAGACCAGCAAACAGTGCCTTCGACGCCATGAAACCAAAGGCCACGCGCGACAATTCTTCGGCTGTTTCCAGCAATTTTTCAGTCAATTTCCTATTATCCTCAGTGAAGATCGGAACATGACTTGATCGATGCATCAGGTCCCGAGGGGTTGCCACAACGCGCTCCGACCAGACAACTCATCTGCTCAAGCGTTGATCTGTGGGTATACTAGGCCTTGAAGCACGACGTGGCCATTGCAGCAACCCTGGGCCGGCCCGGGGTAGCCGATTCCGACCACAACAGGACATGGCGCACGGTCGACCAGCCTGTGCAGCAGGCGGCCTCCGTGCCTTTCCCGGTGACGGCCTACCTGGCGACCGCGACGCAAATGAAGCTTGTCTTGTCGGGCAATTCGGAAAGGTGGTGCTTTTCCTCCTTTTCGACCAGCTCGATGCGTTTCTCCGCTTCCAGGCGCTCGATGGTGTCTGGGAAGCCGCTCGTCTCCCAGATGTCGGAGTGGACGGTGAAGGCAAATGGTGCGCCGGGGGCCAGCACCCGCGAAATCTCGGCCAGCGCCTCGGCCTGGACGTGTCCAACGGTAAAGGTGCCAGACGAAATGGCGCCGGCGTAGGTGTTGTCGGGGATTGCCAGCGTCTGGTTGAGGTCGGCCAGCATCAGCTTGTCGTAGATGCCCTTCTGGCGCGCGATCTCGAGCATCTCGGGGCTGATGTCGAGGCCGTGCAGGGGCCAGTCGCCATGGCGCCGGACGGCAATTCCCGTCAGGCCGGTGCCGCAGCCGATGTCGAGCAACGGGGCGTCCAGGCCGGAAAAGAAGCGAGTGGCGGCTTCGGCCACGAGTTCTGGGGCGTGATAGCCCAAGTCTTCGACCAGATTCTTCTCGTATTCGTTGGCCCAGCCGTCATAAACACGGCGCAACTCATCGGGGGTTCCCCGCGTGAATGAATGCTGAAGGCGAGATACGGCCTCGTTCTTCTCGGGCTTGTCGTCACTTGTGGTCATGGCGCAATACAGCGCGCCTTTAAAAAATCCCGCGCTATACGGAACTCAGCGCGCTGTCCTCTCTCGATAGTGTGGGCAGACCTTGCGAGTTGCTACAAATTTACCTTGTGCGCGCGGAGGCTAACCCGATGGCAGGGGGGTGGCAACCCACACCTCCCGCCAACGGGCCGTCAGCCATGCCACGCACAGCTCCGTCACAACCCGGTTTGGCTCTTGGCCTCAGTTGGCGCCTTCCAGCAACCGGCGCGCGATGACCTGGGCCTGGATCTCGCCGGCGCCCTCGAAGATGTTGAGAATGCGGGCGTCGCAAAGGACGCGCGAGATCGGGTATTCCAGGGCGAAACCGTTGCCACCGTGGATCTGCAGTGCGTTGTCGGCGTTGGCCCAGGCGATGCGGGCTGCCAACAGCTTTGCCATGCCGGCCTCGAGGTCACAGCGGCGACCTTCGTCCTTCTCGCGGGCTGCAAAGTAGGTGATCTGGCGGGCGACCATGGTTTCGACAGCCATCATGACGATCTTGTTCGATACGCGCGGGAAGGCGTAGATCGCTTTTCCGAACTGCTGGCGCTCGAGGGCGTATTTGAGGCCCAGATCCATGGCCGACTGGGCGACGCCGACGGCGCGGGCTGCGGTCTGGATGCGGGCCGACTCGAAGGTTGCCATCAACTGCTTGAAGCCTTGGCCTTCCTCGCCGCCAAGAAGCTGGGATGCTGGCACCTCGAAGCCATCGAAGGAAATATCGAACTCCTTCATGCCGCGATAGCCGAGCACCTCGATCTCGCCGCCGGTCATGCCTTCGGCGGGGAACGGGTTTTGGTCGGTGCCGCGCGGCTTTTCCGCGAGCAGCATGGAGAGCCCGCGATAGCCCTTCTCGTTGGGGTTGGTGCGCACCAGCAGGGTCATCATGTCGGCGCGGACGGGGTGGGTGATCCAGGTCTTCTGGCCGTAGACCTTGTAGACATCGCCGTGGCGTTCGGCGCGGGTGCGCAGGGAAGCCAGGTCGGAGCCGGTGTTGGGCTCGGTGAAAACGGCGGTCGGGATGATCTCGCCGGTGGCGATGGCCTTCAGGTACTTCTTCTTCTGCGCCTCGGTGCCGTTCTGGAGGATCAGCTCGCCGGCGATCTCGGAGCGCGTGCCGAGAGAGCCAACGCCGATATAGCCGCGCGAGAGCTCTTCGGAGACGAGGCACATGGCTTCCTTGCCAAGCCCCAAACCGCCTTGGTCCTCGGGGATGGTGAGGCCGAAGACGCCCATTGCGCTCATCTCGGCAATGACATCCATCGGGATGTAATCATTCTTGAGGTGCCAGTCGTGGGCGTGCGGCAGGACCTTGTCGGCGGCAAACCTGCGCATTTCCTCGCGCATGGCGGCGTGGGTCTCGTCGAGGCCGGAATCGCCGAAGGTGGTGACTGCGGGTTGGTCGGCGATCAATCGGGCGATGCGCGCCTTCAGGGCGTCGCTGGTGCCGCGGTCGATCAGCTCGGCGACGGCAGGATCGGCCATGAAGCGCGCGACGTCACCGGCGCCGACGCCCATCTGGCCGAGGCGCACGGTCTCCAGTTGGCTCATCGGAATGCCGCCCGCGATCTGGGCCAGGTATTCGCCGAAGGCTGCGTCCGTCAGTAGCCGCTCCATGTCGGATAGGCGGCCTTCATCGGCGAGCCGCTTGGTCCAGCCGAGCATCTGGCGCAAGGCTTCGACGTAGGTTGCGAGCCAGGCAAGGCCATGCAGGGCGTGCTGGCCCTCATCGCGCGAGGCTGCCTTGGCCTGGGCTTCGGCAACGCCGGACTTGGCCAGCGCCAAGACCCGCTCCGCTGCCGCCAACGCCTTGTCATGTGCCTCGAAACCGCTCGCCGCCATGGCTTGATCTCCCGTTCCTGTTGCAGCGCACAATAGCCGAGCCGCGATGCAAGACAAGTCGGTGTGGCGTGCGTGCCGTTGCTTTGGCATAACGATCGCCGGTACCCTCCCCGAGGGGCTGTCGTTCGGCGGCGCGCGCAGGCGATTGTCGTTCGGCCGGCACGCGTTCCCGGCCAGCGCTGCGAAAAGGCTTAAGCTGAGGCGCGGTGCTCCTCATCGGCGGTTTGGCGGGCTAGCATCGCCGTCACGTTTCACATTCAACTCACGGGTCCCATGCTGCGCAAAATCCTGATTGCCAATCGCGGCGAGATCGCCAGGCGGATCATCCGGACGGCCAAGCGGCTGGGGGTGGGGACGGTGGCCGTCTACTCCGATGCCGATGCCCGTGCGCTGCATGTCCGAGAGGCCGATGAGGCCGTGCACATCGGTCCGTCGCCCTCAACCGACAGCTACCTCAGGGGCGATAAGATCATTGCCGCCGCCAAGGCAACGGGCGCGGAGGGCATTCACCCCGGCTACGGGTTTCTCGCCGAGAACGCCGACTTTGCCGAGGACGTCGGCAAGGCCGGCCTCAAGTTCATCGGTCCGTCGCCAGCCGCCATGCGCGCGCTCGGCAGCAAGGCTGCGGCCAAGGACGTGGCGCTCAAAGCCGGCGTGCCGGTGGTGCCCGGGTATCAGGGGCAAGCGCAAGATGCCAAGACGCTGGCGACTGAAGCCAAGAAGATCGGCTATCCCGTCATGATCAAGGCCGTCTCCGGCGGCGGCGGGCGCGGCATGCGGCTGGTTTCGTCCGAGGCTGAGCTGCCGGAGTTGCTGGCTTCGGCACAGCGTGAAGCGCAGGGCGCCTTCGGCGATGCGCGCGTGCTGATCGAGAAGGTGGTGGAGCGGCCTCGGCACATCGAGGTGCAGGTGTTCGGCGATGCCCATGGCAACGCGGTGCACATGTTCGAGCGCGACTGCACACTTCAGCGGCGCAACCAGAAAGTCATCGAGGAAGCGCCGGCGCCGGGCATGAGCCCTGAGTTGCGCGAGAAGATGTGCGGGGCGGCGGTGAAGCTTGCCAAGGCCGTTGGCTACGAAGGCGCCGGCACGGTCGAATTCCTGGTCGATGGGGGTGGGCCATCGGTTGCGCCTTCGGATGCGCACCAACATGCGGCGCTCGGCGCGGATGCCAAGTGGTACTTCATCGAGATGAACACGCGCCTGCAGGTCGAGCATCCCGTGACCGAGGAGATCACCGACCTCGATCTCGTCGAGTGGCAGTTGCGAGTCGCCTCGGGCGAGACACTGCCGCTCGCGCAGGACGAGATCACGATGAGCGGGCATGCGATCGAGGTGCGGATCTGCGCCGAGGACCCGTCTGCCGATTTCATGCCGAGCATCGGACGGATCGAAGCCTTCGTGCCGCGCCGAAGCGACGAGATGCGGCTCGAAAGCGGCGTTGTCGCGGGGGATGCGATCTCGCCCTTCTACGACAGCATGATCGCCAAGCTGATCGTGAGTGGCAGCAATCGCGAGGCTGCGATCAGGTACCTGCGTGGCGGGCTCGATACGTTTTCGATTGCCGGGCCCAGGACGAACATTCCCTTCTTGTCCCGCCTGCTCGACGATGACGACATGCGCAAGGGGCACATGGATACAGGTCTGATCGGGCGCAAGATGGATACGCTCGCCAGCCGCCGGGTGACGCGGGGCGAGCAGTTGACCGGCGTGCGGGCGTTCATGTTTCTCGCTGCAGAGCGCCTGTCGAAGGAGGATGCAGGACGTGGGCCGTGGTCGACAACCGACGGGTTCCAGCTCGGGGCGCAACGGCGCGTGCCGGTGCCGCTCATGGTCGACGGCAAACTCGAGCGCGTGACGCTCGCCTGGCGGCCAGGCGCGCCATTTCCCGAAGTGGAAGACGGCGGCGGCGATGGAGCAGAAAACTCAACTGAGCGCGAGCACTACCGTTTCGACTGTGGCGATGACCTCTATCTGCTCTTCAAGGGCGAGCAGGTGGTGGTGAGCCGGGTGCGTTTCGATGCCGACGATGTCGATGACGGGCACGCCGGCGATCTCGTGCGCGCGCCGATCAACGGCAAGGTGGCGCGCGTGTTCGTCAAGGCCGGCGACAGCGTCGTCAAAGGTGACCGGATCGCCGTCGTGGAAGCGATGAAGATGGAGCACGTGTTGCATGCGGCGCGTGATGGAACAATCGCCTCCGTTACGGCGGCGGAGGGCGCGCAAGTCAACCAGGGCGCACTGATCGCAAGCCTTGCTGAAGCCTAGAAAAGCCGCGCGGGGCGCAGGGCGCGTTCGTCAGCAAGCCTTGATCGGGAGGTAGGCATGCAATTGGTCGTGACCCTCCTGCTGGCGGCATTGGTTAGCCTGAGCGCCAGCGGGATGGCCGCCTTCTATCACTTGCCGACATACATCATCCTGGCTCCAGTGGTGGCTTCGATCGGAGTCTGGCTGATCGGCGGTCGTTATGCGCTCGGCGTGTTCTGGCGGGTGGTACTGCCGATCGTGCTCGGCGTGGTCATGGTTGAGGCCTATCGCTGGTCGCACACCGTCCCGTGGCTCAAGGCCAACATCTGGACGATCCCCGTCAATGGCAATACGGCCGAGCAGTTCTTTGCCGTGATGGCCACCCTCTACGCGGTGACGACGGCCCTGGTTCTCGTGAAGGCGATCGAATCCTTCGACCATCTCTTCAAGGCGATCACTACGGAAACCGACAAGATCCGCGCGATCTCGGATTTCCTGATCTACATGCAGGGCACGCCGCAGAACGTCGATACGATCGGAAAGCTGCGTCAACTTTTCCGCGACTACCTCGGGGCGACATTCCGCGATCCACGCAAGACCGTCGACGACAGTGCCCGGCGCCTGTCGATGTCTGTCAAACTCATTGCCCGTCTCGAGTGCGAGGATGAGAACGACCGGATCGCACTTGGCGAAGTCATGAAGAGCATGAACGAGCTTTCGGCGATCCGGGCCGAGCGCATCGCTCTCACGAACTATCGCGTCCCCGGCTATCTCGTGGTCATGCTGGCGGTGATGTCGCTCTCCATGATCATGACGTTCTTCGTCGATCCGGCGGAGAAGATCTCGCACAACTACACCATCATTTTCCTTCTGACGGTGTTCTCGTCCTTCATCATCCTGCTGCTGCTCGACATCGCCGACCCATTCGACGGATTCTGGGAGGTGGATATTTCGCCCTACGATACGACTCGGCGCTATCTCGACGAGCAGCTCGCGGAGCAGGCCGGCGCGCCGAACGGGCCGCCATTGAATCTGCCGTTGAGCGGGGCCAGGATGCGGGCGCCATTGTGAGATTTGCCGGAGTACCCTTTCATGACTGATCTCGTCGCCCTCGAGGCCCGCATTCGCCGTCTCGAGGATATCGATGCCGTTCGCACCTTGCGCAACCGATATCACGCGGCCATCAACGACGGTCGCTACGGCGATATCGTGGCGCTTTTCACCGATGACGCGATCGTCGAGCTCGGCTACCTCGCGCGCTATGAAGGGCGGGAGGCCATTGATCGCGGCTTTCGCGGCATGGGTGAGCGCGAGCGGTTCTTCATCAAGCAGTACATCCACAGTCACCTCGTCGAGATCGACGGCGACAGCGGGACAGGCAAATCCTATCTCGAGGCGCGCTACGGGCGCGCGGGCGTCAGCTATCTCGTCTCCGGCCGATATGACGACATCTATCAACGCTCGGCCAATGGCTGGCTTTTCAAGGCGATGGTCGCGGAATTCTATTACACGGTGCCAGCCGGTGTCGGTTGGATGGGGGACGAGCGCCACTACCTCAAGCCCAACGCTTGAGGGCACATACACCGCGCAGTCAGGGCCTAAAGGCTTGCCCGCTCGGGAATTCTCTGCATAATTGCGCCTTCAAACGCAGCTCGGTCGTGCGCGACGGCTGAAGCAGCGACCAATCCAAGATCCGTTTCGCGCGTGAACTGGGAGGTTCCGACCACATGACCAGCATTCGCTCGGTGCATTAACCGTTTGCACTTTGCCCAATCGGTTCATCTTCACCGATTGCGGTTGGCCGATCCTCGGACTCCATCATGTGACCGCCCCTGGCGGATTGTGATCTCACTTGATGACCAGGACATCGCAGGCTCGGGCGCTTGCAACTTCAACTGACCATTGTGTGCTCCTCTCGAGCGGGTCAATTGAGCACCATGAACTTCGATCCGGTCTTGATGGGAGGCCGAAAGCGCCAGGCGACGCAAGAGCGCCGGCCAGACAAAAACCTCATGTAGCCAGAATAGGGAGAACTACGCATGAAATTGAGATCATTCGGAGCGGTCATGGGGATCGCGGCGGCGGCAGGACTTGCCGTTGCAGCACCCCAGACGGCCCAGGCTGAGCCCAAGAAGGGCGGCATTCTGAAATTCGTGGTGCCTGCGGAGCCGCCGAGCTTCGACGGCCACAAGGAAACGACGTTCGCGCTGATCCATCCGATCGCGCCATTCTACAGCGTGCTGGTTCGTGTCAATCCAGACAATCCGGCCTCGCTCACCGACTTCGTGTGCGACCTGTGCACAGCGATGCCGAAACCCACGGACGGCGGCAAGACCTACACCTTCAAGATCCGCAAGGGCGTCAAGTTCCACGATGGTGAGCCGCTCACGGCGAAGGACGTTGCGGCGAGCTTCTCGCGGATCGCCAATCCGCCCGAGGGCATCATCAGCGGCCGCAAGAGCATGTGGGCGATGCTCGACAGCGTCTCTGCAACCGATGACGAGACCGTCGTCTTCAAGTTGAAGTATGCGACGGGCGCGTTCATTCCGGTCGTCGCCAACCCGTACAACTTCATCTATTCCAAGTCCAAGCTCGACAAGGACCAGAAGTGGTACGAGGCCAATGTCGTCGGCTCCGGGCCGTTCGTGTTCGATAAGCGCGAAGCTGGCGCCCGCATCACGGGCAAGGCCAACAAGGACTACTATCACAAGGGCAAGCCCTATCTCGACGGCTTCGAAGCGATCTTCGCCAAGAAGCAGTCGCTGCGCGTGCAGGCTATTCGTGGCGACCAGGCAGCCATCGAGTTCCGCGGCTTCCCGCCGAAGAGCCGGGATGACCTCGTCAAGGCACTCGGCAAGGATATCACCGTCCAGGAGAGCGACTGGAACTGCGGTATCATCGTGACGCCGAACCAGGCGAAGAAGCCGTTCGACGATCCGCGCGTCAGGCGCGCCATGACGCTGGCGCTCGATCGGTGGCAGGGCTCGAAGGATCTCTCCAAGATCGCTATCGTGAAGACTGCTGCCAGCATCGTCTTCCCGGGCCATCCTCTGGGCCTGGACAAAGCCGAGCTCGAGAAGGTTGCCGGGTACTGGCCGGACATCGAGAAGTCCCGTGCCGAGGCGCGGCGCCTGCTGAAGGAGGCCGGTGCAGAGAACCTCTCGTTCACGTTCCTCAACCGCAACACCGACCAGCCGTACACGATCGTCGGTACCTGGCTGATCGACCAGTGGAAGAAGGTCGGCATCACCGCCAAGATGCGCAACGAAGCGACAGCCGGTTGGTTTGCCGGGCTTCGGTCCGGCGACTTCGAGGTTGGCATCACGGCCAACTGCCAGTCGATCGTGAACCCGCTGTTGGACGTGTCCTACTACCTGCCGTCGTCACGGTCGTCGCAGCAGTATGGCCGGTTCGAGGATAAGGAAACCGAGAAGATCTACGACACCATGGTCGCGACCGATGATGAGGCTGAGCAGAAGAAGCTCATGAAGCAGTACATCATGCGCGTCATGGATGAGAAGGCCACCAACCTGCACCTCTTCTGGTGGTACAAGATCAATCCCCACCGGAGCTACCTGAAGGGGTGGAAGATCACACCGAGCCACTATCTGAATCAGGACCTTTCAGGCCTGTGGATCGACAAGGGCTAACCGGCTGCATGACACAAGAGAGCGCTGCACCTTTGTTGTGCGGCGCTCTCAGTTGCCTTCACGCTTTCAATTTCTTGTCATCACGTCGGAAAACAGAAAATGCTGCAGTATGTCATCAAGCGCCTGCTGTTGATGATACCCACGGTTTTCGGTGCGGCCGTCCTGGTTTTCCTGCTGATGCGCGCCATACCGGGCGACATCTGCTACCTTAGGATTGCCGGTACGGGGGGCAATATCGACCTCGATGCCGTTCGTCAGTGCAGGATCGATCTTGGTCTAGAGAAGCCATTGCTTGCCCAATTCTGGGAATTCATCTCGGGCTTCGTCGTCGGCGATTTCGGCAAGTCGATGTGGACCGGACAGCCGATCTTCGACGAGGTGGCACTGCGCTTCCAGCTTTCGCTGCAGGTTGCCATCATGGCGACGATCGTCTCCATCCTGATCGCCATCCCGCTCGGTACGCTTGCTGCCGTCAAGCAGGATACGTGGGTCGACTATACCGTGCGCACGTTTTCCATCGCAGGTATCGCTATCCCCTCGTTCTGGCTCGGCATCCTGATCATCCTTGGTATCCTGATTTTCACCAAGTCATGGTGGGGCCAATCGTGGATGCCACCTATTACCTATCGGCCGATCTGGGTCGATCCCTGGTATAATTTGTCGATGCTGATCTGGCCGGCGCTGGCTACAGGCTACCGATACTCGGCGGTGGCAACGCGCATGACGCGTTCGGCCGTGCTCGAGGTGCTGCGCGAAGACTATGTGCGGACGGCTCGTGCAAAGGGCGTTTGGGAAAGCCTTGTCATTCGCCGCCATGCCCTGCGAAACGCTCTGCTGCCGGTTATCACCATCATTGGCATCGAGTTCGCCTTCCTGATGGGCGGCCTTGTGGTGACCGAGCAGGTCTTCAACCTGAACGGTATCGGAAAGCTGTTCGTCGAGTCGGTCGAAAATCAGGATTACAACATGACGCAGTCGCTGGTCATGCTGGTGGTCGTGATCTTTGCCTTCACGAACTTCTTTGTCGATCTCTGGTATGCGTGGCTCGATCCCCGCATCCGGTATACGCGCTGATAGAGGACAGGACACCCCTCATGGCTACGGCACAAGATACCGCAACACCAGACACCATTCGGCTGCGTGATTCCTTTCTGACGACGATAGGAAAGTTCGCACGTAAGAACCCTCTGGGGACAGCAGGCGCGCTGGTTGTCATCGTCATGATCGTGATGGCGATCTTCGCCAACGTGATCACAAAGCATGACCCGACGCTCAACGATTTCGGCGCGATGCTATCGCCGCCGGATGGCGAGCACTTTCTCGGAACGGACCAGTATGGCCGGGATCTGTTCACGCGCATCATTTACGGCGCACGAACGGCACTTCTGGTTGGCTTCGTGTCGGCATTCGTCGGAGCCTCGCTCGGGCTGGTGCTGGGTGTGACGAGCGCCTACTTCGGTGGCAAGTTCGACCTGATCTTCCAGCGCATCATGGACGTGCTGATGGCCTTCCCGCTGATCATCCTGGCGCTGGCCGTCGTGTCGATCGGCAAAGCGCTCCCGATCAGCGACACCTGGAAGGTGATCGTGGCGATCACCATCCCGTTCATTCCTCGTTGTGCGCGCGTTGTGCGTGCGAGCGCGCTGGCGATCCGCGAAATTCCGTATGTTGATGCGGCGCGGGCGCAGGGTTTCAGCCATGCTCGCATCATTCTGCGGCACATGGTGCCAAACGTGATGGCGCCTTATCTGATCATCTTCACGGCGTCGGTCGGCCAGGCGATCCTGATCGAAGCCTCGCTCTCCTATCTTGGACTTGGTGTGCAGGAGCCGACGCCAGCCTGGGGCTTGATGTTGCGCGGTGGGGCCGAGGAGTATGCTGAGAGTGCGCCGTGGGTTGCCATCTATCCAGGGCTGGCAATCACGCTTGCCGTGTTCGGCTTCAACCTGTTCGGCGATGCGGTGCGCGACGCTCTCGATCCCAAGCTCCGGCAACTCTAGGCGGATGGCGGTTGCGCCTGTTGGTGCGACTGCCGTCAACTGGTCTTTGCCCACATCGGTCGCGGCTTAAAAGAAAATCCCCGGAGCGGGTCGGCTCCGGGGATTTTTCGTGTGCAATCACTACCGATCGGGTTGCCTCAGGTGGTTGGGCCCTTCAATTCCTTGGCGAGACCGCGAGCCTTCAAGGCTTCGGTGATCTCGTCGAGGGTGGCGGTGTCGTCGATCGTCGCCGGCATCTTCCATGGCTCGCTATCGGCGATGGCGCGCATGGTGCCGCGCAGGATCTTGCCCGACCGGGTCTTGGGCAGGCGCTTGACTGTCATGACCTGCTTGAACGCCGCCACTGGGCCAATCTCGTCGCGGACCAGCTTGACGACCTCGGCCTCGATCTCGCGGGCATCGCGATT
Organism: uncultured Alphaproteobacteria bacterium; assembly: GCA_963761475.1. Classification (GTDB taxonomy): domain Bacteria; phylum Pseudomonadota; class Alphaproteobacteria; order Rhizobiales; family Hyphomicrobiaceae. The sequence continues at coordinate 641,533 of CAVXGT010000020.1, read as the reverse complement.
GACACCGGAATTGAGCACGATGAAGCCTGCGGGGAGCTGGCCCTTCAACTCGTCTGCGATGCCGACGACGGCGCATTCGCCGATGTCCTTGTGGCGGGCAACGACCTCCTCCATCTGGCCGGTAGACAAGCGATGGCCGGCGACGTTGATGACGTCGTCGGTACGGGCCATGACGAAGATGTAGCCGTCCTCGTCGATATAACCGGCATCGGAGGTGGTGTAGTAGCCCTTGAAGTCGGCGAGATAGCTCTTGCGGAAGCGTTCGTCGTTGCCCCACAAGGTCGGCAGGCTTGAAGGCGGCAGCGGCAGCTTGATCGCAAGCGTGCCCTGCTGGCCGGGCGCCAAAGCCACTCCCTTCTCGTCGAGGCAATGCAGCTCGAAGCCCGGCATCGGCACCGACGGCGAACCGTATTTGACCGGCAACTGGCCGAGACCCACCGGGTTGCCGGCGATCGCCCAACCAGTCTCGGTCTGCCACCAATGGTCGATCACGGGCACCTTGAGATGCTGCTCGGCCCATTTGATGGTTTCGGGATCGGCGCGTTCGCCGGCGAGGAACAGCGTGCGGAAGGCGTGCAGGTCGTAGCGCTTGATGAATTCGCCCTGGGGGTCGTCCTTCTTGATGGCGCGGAAGGCGGTGGGCGCGGTGAACATGGCGGCGACGCGGTGTTCTGAGATCACGCGCCAGAAGGCGCCGGCATCAGGCGTGCCGACGGGCTTGCCCTCATAGAGCACGGTGGTCGCGCCGTGCAGGAGCGGGGCGTAGACGATGTAGCTGTGGCCGACGACCCAGCCGACGTCGGAGGCGGCCCAGAAGACCTCGCCGGGATCGATGCCGTAGTGGTTCTTCATGGTCCACTTCAGGGCCACCATGTGGCCGCCGTTGTCGCGGATCACGCCCTTGGGGGAGCCGGTGGTGCCTGAGGTGTAGAGGATGTAGAGGGGGTCGGTGGCGGCGACGGGCACGCATTTGGCCTTGAGCCCACGCGCCTTGGCCTGCTCAACGGACCGGACCCAGTCGTGATCGCGAGCAGGGATCATCGAGGCTTCGGCTTGCGGGCGCTGCAGGAGGACTGTGAAGTCGACCTTGTGGGCGGCAAGCTCGATGGCGCGATCGAGCAATGGCTTGTAGGGAATGACGCGGGCGGTCTCGATACCGCAACTGGCGGTGACGATGGCGACTGGCTTGCAGTCGTCGATGCGTGTCGCAAGCTCGTTGGCGGCAAAGCCGCCGAAGACCACCGAGTGGATGGCACCGATGCGGGCGCAAGCCAGCATGGCAATTGCCGCCTCCGGCACCATCGGCATGTAGACGATGACGCGGTCGCCCTTCTTGACGCCAAGCTCCTGCAGCACGCCGGCGAAGGTCGCGACTTCCTCGGTCAGCTCAGCGTAGGTGTAGGCGCGGCTCGCGTCGGTGACGGGGCTGTCGTAGATCAAGGCCTTCTGGTCGCCGCGGCCATGCAGCACATGCCGGTCGAGGCAATTGTAGGCGGTGTTGCATTCGGCGCCGGTGAACCAGCGGCCGTATTCGCCGGCGTCGGGATCGAAGACGCGGTCCCAGTGATTGATCCAGTCAATCTCGCGTGCAGCCTCGCCCCAATAGGCCTCGGGATCCTTCTGCCATGCGGCGTAGATCTCGTGGTAGCGGCTCATTCGCGTGATCCTTCCTCAGCTGGGCACGCCTCGCGCGAGGATCAGCGGATCTCGCGCAGCGGTGGCTCCTGGCACTTCGACCTGTCGGTGGAGTTTATCAGCCTTGTCGCGGGGTGTGCGCAAGGGGCAAGGGGGAGGTGACTATCGTCAGGATTGATCTGACTGCGTGGTTGCCTCGAAGCGCTCCAGGCCCGAGGTGAAGGCTGCGGCGTCGTCGAGGCAGCGCAGGTCCAGAATCAAGGCGCCCTTGTCGATGCGGCCGATGACCGGGATGGGCAGGCGGCGGAACGCTGCTGCCAGCGCCGTGACGCTGGCGCCCGCGGCCTTGCGCTCGCTCGGTGTGATCGCGAGGCCGAGGCTCGGCAGCGTTTCGAGCGGCAGTGCGCCGGAGCCGATCTGGCTCGCACAGGACACGATCTCGACCGTGAATGCCGGTCCGACGGCTGAGCGGACAGGATCGGCCAGCGCTTGCGCCAGCGGCATCATGTCTTCGGGGCGCCGGGTCAGCAGGGCGAGGGTCGGGAGGTGGCGGGCCAACTGGTCGGGATTGCGATAGAGGCGCAATGTGGACTCGAGGGCGGCGAGACGGACCTTGTCGAGGCGCATGGCGCGCTTCATGGGATTGCGTGCGCAGCGCTGAACGAGATCGCGGCGGCCGACGATGAAACCCGCCTGCGCGCCGCCCAGCAGCTTGTCGCCGGAAAAGGTGACGATGTCGGCGCCGTCGGTGACGGCATCGGTGACGGTGCGCTCGCGCTTCAGGCCCCAGCGGGTGAGATCAACGAGGGTGCCGGAGCCCAGGTCGTCGACGAAGGGAATGCTTTTTTCGGCTGCCAAACGGGCCAGTGCCGTTGCCGGCACCTCGGCGGTGAACCCCTGGACCAGGTAGTTGGAAGTGTGCACCTTCATCAGCAGGCCAGTGTCGGGACCGATGGCTGCCTCATAATCCTTGAGGTGGGTGCGGTTTGTGGTGCCGACCTCCACCAGCCGGGTGCCGGCGCGCGCCATGATATCGGGCATGCGGAAGGCGCCGCCGATCTCGATCAATTCGCCGCGCGAGAGGATGGTTTCGCGGCCGCCGCCGAGCGTGTTGAGAACCAGCATGACGGCTGCGGCATTGTTGTTGACGGCGATGGCGTCCTCTGCGCCCGTGAGTTCGAGCAACAGCGGCCTGATCGCGTTGTCGCGCTCACCCCGGCCGCCGCTTTCGACGTCGAACTCGAGGGCTGCCGGGTGGCGCATGGCCGCGATCGCGGCTTCGATGGCTACCTCAGGCAGCACGGCTCGGCCCAGATTGGTGTGCAGCACGGTGCCGGTGAGGTTGAAGACGCGGCGCAGGCGCGGTGCGGCGGCAGCTGACAGTGCCGATGCTGCCGTCGCGGCCAGGGCGGTGACGGCATCGGGGCGTGCAAGCGGTACGACGTTGCCGGCGCGGACATGGCGCCGGTAGTCATCGAGAGCGTGGCGGATTGCACCTACGGTTGCCTGGTGGCCGTGGCTCGCCGCTGCGGCTTCGATGGCGGGGGCGCGGAGGATTTCATCGACGGAGGGAATTGCGGGGCTTGATGACGTCATCGGGCTGGCGTTGCCTCGCAGGGCTCATGTGTCACGTGGGGCGGCGGCTACGTTCCATCCTATGGCGTTTTGCCGAGCAATGGAATTGCGATGCCACCCAACAAGGATGTGCCGGGCGCTCGCATCGATGTCGGAGTGGAAAATGGAGCGCAGGACTGCTCGTTGTCGACGCAATGCCACGCAGCGAGGGGTCTCTTGCGCGTGATTTTTTCGCCAAACTCAGCGGCCTGCTCGCGGCGGCCAGTTGCGAGCGCGCTTTCATACGCTGCCCCGGTCCTGGTGCAGCGCGGTCATCGTCGATCAGCCAGCGCTCAGGCTGGTGCGCGTCCGCCGACGACCGGCAAGTGCTCACGCAGCCATGTGGTCATGGCGGTCCAGGACGCGGGAGCCGTGTCAGCAGACCCGCGGGGGGCGATCAGGGCGACGGCCCGTGACGTGCCTACCTCGGCCTGCGTCTCGATTTGAGAGGAAGAAATCGCGGTGTCGTCATCCGGCGTCGCCATCGCGAAACCTGCTGCCTCGGCCGCCCGATAAAGTTTGTCTATGCTCATTGCTACAAACCTTCGATGGTTCATCACCTGCAGGCCCGACTACCTAGCAACATGAACCATTCGCATTACACTATACTAACATTGACGAGACATAAATGCCGCAGGCAAGAAATATTTCAGCGCACTGTTCAGTTCATCCACGACAAATACAGGGCTCTGGAAAAGTCATATTAAACAGACGGTTGCTGGACGCTCTCGGCCTTGCATGTGCATGTATTCCGGCGCGCCGTTGTTAACCCCGCATACGGGTCGGAGTTGTGTTCGAATTTTCGCCGCAATTGGTGCTGGAGCGGCCCTCGTCGAAGATGGTGCCTATGTTCGCGGCCGGGCCGGCGATTGTCCCGTACAGGAGGGCCAACGACGGCCTTGGTGCAGGCGACCGCGGTCGCTCTTTCGCCTGCGACGATAGCGGGTTGCCAATTGTGTTTCGCCGGCCATTGCGAAGCGGGGAACAGCAAGATATGGTCCGCCGCCATTGGGGCGTAGCCAAGTGGTAAGGCAGCGGTTTTTGGTACCGCCATTCCTAGGTTCGAATCCTAGCGCCCCAGCCAAACCTTTTCGTCATTTTGTTACTAGGCCGCAGCTTGCGGCTGGACCGGCTCGCATGGCGCCTGGCGCTCTCGTGCGCATGGGGTGCGGCAGAGGCGGCATCGGGGCCACGCTCTGCCGCAGTATCTGCCTTACCAGCGAATATCGCCGTTGAAGTAGGGCACGCGGATGCGCACGAGGCCGCGATCGGTGTCGACGTCGACACGGGTCTCGGACGCGCGGACCTTGACGCGGGTGGCGCCGGTTCGCTCATCCACGGTGACGTTGGTGGTCGGCGCCTTGACGATGGTCTTGTCATCCTTGCGCGTGACGACATCCGAAGCGATGGCGGTTGCTGACGCTGTTGCCAGCGACAGGGCTGCCAGTGCGCCAATGAGGGTTGTTCGCGTCATTGCAGATGCCTTTCACAGATTGCTCACTCACAAGCTCAATCTGGTGGCTCAAGGTTGCTTCGGCAAATCACAATATGCCACAGGGGATGGCAGACGCTCGCCTCAGGCGATCGCGGGGGCGCGAACATTGCTCCAAATGGCGATTGAAAGGCCTAATTTCTTCTGTGCAATCATGGTGTTGAGTATTGATCCAGCCATCAGGGAAGTGGCGGTTGCGCTAGCTGCCCCCATCAATCCAAAGTAGGGCGTGAGGATCAGGTTGAGCGCGATGTTGATGACGGCGATGGTGACGGCTGCCATGGCGGCGGCACGCTGCTGGCCCAGCATGTTGAGCAGCAATTCGGATGGTCCGGCTGCTGCGCGGCACAGGAAGCCCGCAACCAGCACCAGCATGACGGGGTAGCCTGACACGAATTGCGGGCCGAACAACCAGAGCAGGGGCTGGCCCAGGGTCAGAATGCCGGCGGCGGCTGCCAGGGATGGCCAGAATGTCCAGTTGACGGCCTGGCGGATGGCGGCGGTGAGGCCCTCCTTGTCGCCGCGTGCATTGAGGGCAGCAAACCGGCCGGCCATGGCGCTGCCAACGGCGTAGTGGACGAACAGCACCAGGCTCATGGTCTTGGCGGCGGCGAAATAAATCGCGACCTGACTTGGGCCGAGGTTGTGGCTGACGACGAGGATGTCGGTGTTCTGGAGCAGGATCTCGGAAAAGGTGATCGCAAGCAGCGGCAGCGAGGTGCCAAGCCACCAACCCGATGGCCGGCTGCGCGGACCGGGGGGCAGCTCGCGGCGCAAGCGGTGCCATAGCATCGCGGATTGGAGACCGGTGGCGAGCCAGCTGCCAACAACGGCAGCGCCGGCTGCGGTGGAGGCCGACATCGGCCAGCCGATGGTGTGTGCCACCAGCATAGCCAGCAGCACCAGCAACGGGCGCAGCACATAGGGGGGCAGCAACGCTGTCATCATCCAGCCGCGACCGCGACCGATGCCGTCGTGGACGTCGCTCAAGGTGATCAGCGGCACGCACAACAGGGCCACGATCGCGGGGACGAGGTAGGCATTGGCGACGAGGTGTCCGGCGAAGACCAGAACCAGCATGCCGATGGCTGCTACGGCGCTGGCGACAACAAAGGGCAGCAGGCGGCCGAACAGCAACAAGCCGCGCAGCGCGTCGGTCTCGCCGCGTTCGCGATGTTCGGGCACGAGCCGGATCATGAGGGTAGGGAGGCCTAGATTGCAGAGGCCGCCGAGTACCAGCACCCAGGTCCAGATGGCGATGTAGACGCCGTACTCGAAGCTACCCATCCAGCGGGCGAGCACGATCTGGGAGAGGTAGAGGAGGCCGGCGCTGGCGACACGGACGAGGAATGCCGAGGCGGCGCCGCGGCGCACGCGTCCGCCCTCCTCATCCGCCGCCGTCTGACGGCGAATGAAGGCGCCAAGGCGCGGGAGCAGATTGCCACCGAAACGTGTGACAACCACCGGCGCGGCGTCCTGGGTCGTCGACATCAGCGTGCCTTCTCAGTGCCTGAACCGGGAAGGGGACAGGTAGGGCCAGTCTAGTCGGCAATCGTTAGCGTACGGTGGATCGATCGCGCTCGCGTTGGCGGATGGTCTCGGCGACGCCCGCCCAGGCCCAACAGCGCCCAGCGTCGCCATGCAGGGAGTGGAAGCTCGAGAAGAACTCGGCCACTTCGGCAGCGAACGTCCCATGGCGGCCTTCCAGCACAATCGCCATTTCGGCAACGTCGCCCGGCGTCGGGGTGGTGTCCTCGTCCGGGTGCCAGTTGTTCGCCATTGCCTTGGTTTGTTGCATTTTTCTCATTCGCCAATCGTGGATGCCGAAGCTCGCCGGCACGTGTCAACGCGCTCCGCCAGTTGGCGGCAGGTGAGGAAAAGCAAGATTGAAGCCAGACCATTGCGTGCCAAAAGCGGAGGCCGGCGGGGATCGGCCTTGGCTCGGGGATGGCGTTCTGGCGTGGACGGCGTGGTGCGGGATCTGCCTGCTGTCTCGAAATGACACGGTCGGCAAGTGGCCGTTAATGCGTCCTGGACTGAAACCGGTGGCTCGAGGTGGCGGATCGGGCCTATGTGGTGTCAAGGCGATCGCAGGGTGCTCTGGCCAGACTCGGACGGCTCAGGTCGAGGCCTTGGGCTTGCCTGCTCCCATCAGCAGGATCAGCGGAATGGTGATGGCGCAGGCGGCTGTGAATAGGCCGAAGGCGTTGAGGTAGGCAATCAGCGCAGACTGGCGCGAGACCTCGTTGGCGATGCGTTGCAGGCCGGCGAGCGAATTGTGATCCCAGGCGCCGACAACCCATGGCAGGGCCAGCGACGGGTTGAAGGGCGAGATGCCCTCGATCATGCGGCTGTAGTTGACGCCTGTGGAGCGGACGATCTCGGCCACGCACACGGAGATGAAGAAGCTGGAGCCCAGGTTGCGCAGCAGATGGAAGACGGCGCGACGTCTCGGCGCGATCCTTCTCGGCAATGGTGGCAAACGTCATCACGGTGAGCGGCACCCAGATGGCGCCGATGGCGAGGCCCTGCAAGGCGGCATTGGCCATCAACGTGATGGGCTGGACGTTGAAATCCATCTGCATCAGCCAGGCGCCGGCAACCAACAGCATGCCGAAGCCTGTCATCATGCTGAGGCGCGGGTCGATGCGGTTGGCAAAGCCCGCGATGAGAAAACCGATGCAACCGCCGACACCGCGGCTGGCGACGATCTCGCCGACGATCGATTCCGGGAAATGAGCGTGGGCCTTGAGCAGGGGAGGCAGCAGTACCACGGGTGTGAAGTTCAACATGCCATAGAGGAACACCAGCAAGAGACCGATGGCATAGTTGCGATTGAGGAGGTGACGGGGGTCGAGGAACGGCTGTCGGGCCGTCATGACGTGGGAAATGAACACCCAGATGGCCAGTATGGCGACCAGGATCTCGATGCGAATCTCGGTTGAATTCCAGCCAGTCGAGGCGCTGGCCGCGCGAGAGCACGAGCTGGATGGCTGCCAGCGCCGTCGAGAGCGCCAGGAAGCCGGTCCAGTCCAGTGGCCGATTTACGTGGGCGCCGTCCGGCGGCAGGAACACGCGCAGGCCGGCCACGGCCACGACGCCGACCGGCACGATCGCGTAGAAGGCGTAGCGCCATGTGTACTCCTCGGCCATGTAGCCGCCGAGAGTTGGGCCGATGACAGGACCGATCACCACGCCGAAGCCGAACAGGCCAAGCACCATGGCGTGCTGGCGCTTGGGATAGGTGTCGAGCAGGATCGACTGGGCAAGCGGGGTCGAGGGCGCGCCGAAAGCGCCTTGAAGGATGCGCCACACCACCAGTTCTTCCAACGAGTGCGACAAGCCGCACATCAAGGTGGTGAGGGTGAAGCCCGCGATCGACCAGACCATCACGCTCTTCAAGCCGAAGCGGCCCGAGAGCCAGCCGGTCATAGGAGTGACAATGGCGGTCGCGAGGATGTTGAAGGTGATGACCCAGGAGACCTCGTCCGCGGTGGCAGACATGGAGCCCTGCATCTGGGGGAGCACGGTGGAGACGATGAGAATGGTGGTCGAATAGAGCGTGGTTGCCATGACCACGCAGACGAGGACCATGGCGCGCTGCCACGGTGTCAGGCCGCTTTTTGTCGATTCCGCCTCGCTCATGCAAATTCTTCTAGCGGACGGTGCTGCAGGCTCAACCTTTACTTGGATGGCGTTGCCTCGAATGCACGGGAGCGTTGCATCGAGAGACGGGCGCACGCCTCATGGCAGGAAGCCTTTGTCGAGGCTCAGGGCCTGACGATCGCGTTGCTTGCCGTCGCGTGCTTCTACAGCATAGGTCCAGGCCATGTCGGTTCCGGCGTCCTCGGAGGAACGCGAGCGCAGGGTGGCAACAAGGCTCTCGCCGGGGGCTAGTCGCAGCGGGGTGAGAGCCGGGAAAAAGAGCTGCTCCCAATGGGTCGGCGGGGCAAGGGGGCTGGTGGTCAACTCGACGCCTTCGGCAAGGTCGGCCGTCCACCACACGCACACGCCGTACACCTCCTGCTTCGTCTTTACCTGCCAGCGGTGCTCGCCGCTGCGTGAGAGGCGATTCTTCTTGTGGAAGTCGAGATCATCCCAGCACACGGCCGACTTGCCGCCATCCATCAACTCATCGGGCCGGTGAGTGCGGATGTAGACATTGTTGAGGCTCATGTCGCGTGCCGGCGAAAGATCGAGGCCGTAGCCGACCCGGTCCCAGGCGGTGAGCTCGTCACGCAGGCGCGGGGCAACGACTGGACAGATCATCTGACGAACCCGGCCCGGTATGAGCACGCCGCCAGGCTTCAGGTATCGAGCGCGGGCGTCGTTCATGGTCTCGACCAGGAACTCCTCCAGCGCGAAGTTGCCAAGCGTTTCGCTTACGACGACGTCGACCCTCGGAGGATCTATGATCTCCGTAGAGCGGCCCGGTATGAGCTCGACCTGGCGCATGCGGTTGAGGCGCTTGAGGCGCTCGGCGACGGCGCCGATCTCGGCGGCCTCGTAGGCATAGACCTTGCGGGCGCCAAGGCCGGCTGCGAGAAAAGCCAGCAGGCCGGTGCCGGTGCCGATGTCGGCCACGGTGGTCTTGCCCTTGACGATGACCTTGGCGAGGGCCTCATGGAAGGCTGCGACGCGGATCCGGTCGGCGATCAGGGTTCGATGATATTCGATGCGCATGGGCGAGCACTATCCGGCGCCTGCTTCGAGGGCAAGGCGATTGATCGTGCTTCTTTGCAGAGGCTGGCCAGGACTGGAGCCCCGGGGGTTGAATGCGACGGCGGGCAATCATTGAGCCCGCGCGCCGCCACTCTTAGTCAGTCCTTGCGGGCCAGGATGGCTCCGAGGATGTCGGAATAGTCATCGGTCCAGGGGCGGCCCTTGGCATCCGGCATGGCGGTGATGAAGGGCAGCTTGCGGACCTCGGCCAGGGTCGCATCGGTCTTGGTGATGAAGACGACGTGGCTTTGGGCTGCATCTAGTCCGCGGCTCGGCGTACGGTCGTCGGCGAGGACGGTCCTGGCTCCGGGAATCTGGGCCACTACCGAGGCGACGACGGCACGCAGGTCGAGGTGCCGGTTGGAGACGTGCATCGCCAGCAACCCGCCGGGGGCCAGCTTGTCGAGGTAGAGCTTGACGGCCTCGACAGTCAGCAAATGAACGGGGACGGCATCGGAGGAGAACGCGTCGACGATCAGGTAGTCGAGCTTTGCGTTCTCAGCCTTGGCCAGTGTCAGGCGGGCGTCGCCGATGACGACGTCGGCGTTTGGCCGGCAGCGGTGCAGGAAGGTGAACCGCGAGGGATCGCGGGCGATGCGGACGACGACGGGGTCGATCTCGTAGAAGCGCCAGGCCTCGTTCGCGCGGCTGTAGCAGGCCATCGAGCCGGCGCCGAGGCCGACGATGGCGACGTTGAGCGGCTGGCCCGAAGTGGCCTTGAGTTTGCGCACGACATCGACGCCGAGGGCCATGGGGCCTTGCGGGTGATAGTAGGTGGCCGGCAACGGGTCGGTCAGGCGGGCGCCGGTTGCTGAATCGAACAAGCGCTCGGCGCCGTGGATCGTGGTGCCATGCGTCAGGACACGGAACTCGCCGTCGTTGGTGATGGCGACGCGGTGGACACCAAAGAAGCTGCGCTCGGCGTTGCCCCGGTTCATAGCCGAGGGGAGGATGGCGAGAGTCGCTGCCATGACGGCCGTCGCGACAAGCTGTGTCATCGGCTTCTTCCAAGCGAAGATCGCCAGGGCGCCAAAGCCCATCAGGAACATGAAGCGCGGCAGTGTCGTTGCGATCAGCAGGCCGTTGCTCATGGCCCAATCGACGGCAACTAGTCCGCCGACGCTGGCCAGCGCGATCAGGCCAAGCTCCTGCACCTCTTTGGGGTTGGCGCTGCGGCCCATGATGCCGGGGCGGCAGGCCATGCCAAGGACGAGAAGGACGGGGAATTCCCATATGGTGGAGAAGAGCTGCGGGGCGAGGAGGGCTGCAAACATGCCGCCGAGCACGCCGCCGAAGGACATCCAAAGGTAGAACTCGGTCAAATGGGCGGGGCCGGGGCGCTGCTCATAGAGCTCGCGGTGGGCGACCAGCGTGGTCACCAGGAAGGCGCCGGTGCCACAGACCATGGCGATCAGCCAACCGTTGTTGCCGGGCGTTGCCAGACCATAGAGGACGCCTGCAACCAGAGCCGGCTGTAGGGCCAGCACGATCTTGTGGGGGATGCGCGGGGTTTCGCAGAAGACCAGGATGAAGGTGGCGAGGAAGGCTGCCAACGGCAGGACCCAGAGGAACGGGGCCGAGGCGATATCAGTGGTGAGGTAGCTGGTGAAGGCGACGAGCAGGCCGGAGGGTACAGCCGCGAGGCCGATCCAGACCAGGCGCTTGGACCATGTCGGAGCGTGCGCGGAGGCTGCGGCTGGCGCTGCGGCTTCGGCGGCGGATACGGCGTGGGCGTGAGAGGCCGCGTTGGCCGCCATCATCAGGCCGCAGGCGACGATGCCGAGCGCCAGGGCGAAGAAGCCGGCTGACCACCAGCCCGCCTGCGTGGCGAGGCCGGCTGCGGGCTCGACCAGTAAGGGATAGGACAGCAGTGCTGCAAGGCTGCCTAGATTGGAGGCGCCATAGAGGAAGTAGGGATCGCTGGCGTGGGAATGGCCGGAGCGCGCAAACCAGGCCTGGATCAGCGGCGCGTTGGCGGAGATGGCGAAGAACGGCAGGCCGACGCCGACGCCAAGCGTCGCGATCAGCCACATGTAGGCGTCACCAGCCGGGGGCTCGGCCCACCAGATCGGAAGGCCTACTGGCAGCATGACGGCGGCCAGTCCCATGACTGTGAGGTGAATGGCGGGTGTCCAGCGCGGGGGCGCCCAGGTGTTGAGCAGGTGGGCGTAGCCGTAGCCTGCGAGGAGGGCCGCCTGGAAGAAGCACATGGAGACGGCCCACACGGACGGCGAGCCGCCGAGCCGGGGCAATACCATGCGTGCGAACATGGGCTGTACCGAGAACAGCAGCATGGCCGATAGAAACAGTGTGCCAGCGAACATGAACAGGGCGGCGCGACTGTCACGACGGGCTGCGAGCTGCCGAGCAATGCTCTGGCCGAGAGCGGCGGCATCCATGGACGCAAGACTCCGGTTACCATTAAGATTACCGCAGCGTACTTGCGAAATCTTGCATTTGATTGAACGCGGCGCGGGGCATGACGGGGTGCGGGCGCAATTTTTCGCCACCGCCGGAAGCTATTCGCTATCGGCCGCGCGAGACCGGTCGAGGCTACAGCCGGGAGTCGGGCTGGGTCTACGCCTGGCGGATGGGCGCGGATGCAACCCTTGGCGCTACTTCTGGCCGTAGCGATTGGGTGTGTGGCGACCCTCACCTGCGACGATGGCCGCAAGGGCGCTGCCGGCCGTCCAGGTGGTGAAGACGGTCGCCGTTTCGGGCATGGGAAAAATGCCGGTGTCGGCGTTGCCGTGGGTAATGACGAACTCGTTGCTGGATGAGCCGACGAGCTCGAGGCGGTAATAGCGGAGTGCATCGCCGACGTCCTCGGGGCGCCAAATGCGCCAGCTCAGGTCGTTGGGCGAGTCGTCGTCACCCGCAGCCTGGTCCGAGCGATGCCGGTGGCGAACCTGGTAACCCCAACCGACCGGCAAATGTGCAGCCAGCATTTCACCGACGATACGTTTGGTTTCCTCGATAGTGACCTGCGGCATGGATGGGGCGTGTCCTGTCAGTCGACCCGGTCGGGTTGGCGGTGATCGAGAGGGAGGCGAAGGTCGGACTTGAAGCAATGCATTGGTCCCGGCGCCAGTCACGTTTCTGTGGCGATCCCGGTTGGCACCAGCGCAATGGGGCCGGCGGTTCGGCGAGATTGTCAATAACCTGATACTAGCTCGACGGGACGTGGCATCCTGCGCTGGGCGGCAGCATGGTAAACGGCGTTTGCCTGCAACGGACGGGGTTATGCGGCGCGGCATGTGAAACCCGCTGGCAGGACAGGTCTTGCAGACGAGGCAGATTGGCACGTATTCGATCGATGGATCGGCGGCCTCAAATCGTTGCTTCATCTCAGTTCCAGTGCGTCTGACGGCCGTCGCGGGGCTGAGCTGGCTCCCCACGCCCTAGGCAAATGCCAGGGCACGGTGCAAGCATGGTAACTCGTCCACTGGAAATGCCCCCGATGAGCACTGCCGACGACACGCCCGAACTTACGCCCCTGCACAGGGCGGGCATTCTCGTGTCGAACATGTTCACGGTGACGCTCTACTTCACGACGATCCTGGTGGTGTCGACCGTGCTGCCGCAGATCCAGGGCTCAATGTCGGCGACGCCAGACGAAGTGTCGTGGATCATCACCTTCAACATCCTGGCGATTGCCATCGCTACGCCGATGACGGGATGGCTGGTCGCGCGCTTCGGACGGCGGCGGACGATGGTCACCTGCGTTGCAGGGTTCATTTTCTCAACGCTGATGTGCGGGACGGCGCCGTCGCTCGAAACACTCATCTTCTGGCGGATCGTGCAGGGCGCGATCGGGGCGCCGACAGTGCCGCTGGCGCAATCCATCCTGCTCGACATCTATCCCAAGGAGCGGCATCGCTTCGTGATGGGCATCAACGGCATGGGAACCATCCTCGGGCCGATCATCGGGCCGGCGTTCGCCGGGCAGCTTGCCGAGGACTTCGGCTGGCGGTGGGCGTTCCACATGCTGGTGCCGATCAGCATGATCTCGTTTGCTGGCCTCTACCTGCTGCTGCCTAAGGACCGCAAGCCGAAGCCGATCGGTTTCGATTGGGTCGGGTTCCTGTCGCTCTCGATCGCGATCGGCTGCCTGCAATACCTGCTGGCGCGGGGGCCGCGGCTTGACTGGTTCGAATCCCAGCAGCTTGTCGTGGCGGCCTCAATGGCTGTGCTCAGCTTCTACGTGTTCATCAGCCACAGCCTCACCACCGAGCAGCCGTTCCTCAATCTCAGGCTGCTGTTCAACCGCAACCTGGTGCTCGGCTACATCGTGGTGTCGGCGTTCGGTATGCTGGCGTTCACGCCGATGGTGGTGTTGCCGACGTTGCTGCGCCAGCATGCGGGCTATCCCGATGCGCTGGTCGGCTGGGTTATCGGAAGCCGGGGCGTTGGCGGTTTGATCGGCTTTTTCGCGGCGATGTGGATCGAGAGGATCGATCCGCGGATCAGCATGGGGACGGGCTTCCTGCTGCTGGCGCTGTGCGGGGTGTGGCTCACTTGGATCAATCTCGACGTGACGCCGCTGGAGCTTGCGATCAACGGCATCGTGCAGGGGATGTGCATCGGCATCGTGTTCGTGCCGTTGTCGATCGCCACGTTCTCGGATCTGGAGCCGAAGCTCCGGCCGGAGGCGCTCGGCGTGTTCCACCTGTTGCGCAACATCGCATCGAGCCTGTTCATCTCGATCACGATCGCGGAGATCGTGGCCTCGAGCGGCGCCAACTATGCGCGGCTGGTGGAGGCCATCAATCCGTTCAACCCGGCGCTGTCGCTGCCCTGGGTGATGGGTGGATGGGATGCCGAGACAACGGGGGGGCTCGCGCGCATCGGCCGTGAGATCAACCGGCAAGCCGCCGTGATCGCGTACATCAACGCGTTTGGCCTGTTCACGATTGTGGCTGCGCTGGCCATACCGTTTGCGCTTCTCTTCAAAAGGTCGGCTCCGAAAGCGGCGCAGGCGGCAGCAGTGCCACCCACTACAGCTTCTCCGTCACCGCCAGAAGAACGATCCCCGCAACAATCAGGCCACATCCGCCGAGCTGCAGCAGAGTGAGGCGCTCGCCTAGGAAAACGATCGAAATGAGGAAGGTGGTGACGACGTGGCCGTGAAGGGCGGCGTAGGACGGACCGACGGGGGCGTGACGCAGCAGCCAGGAGTAAACGAAGAAGGCTGCGAGATAGAGGCCCAGAAGGGCATAGAGGATGTGCTGGCGGCCGAGCGCGCGCAGCCAGTCCCACGAGAACTCGAGGGGCCCGGTCAGGTCGCCAGCGAACTTGGCCAGGACCTGCTGGGTGGTGTCGATGACGAGCAGGGCCAGGAAGCCCAGGATGATCAGCCGCTTCATGTCTGCTCCCAGCCGACGAGGAGGACGCCCACGGCGATCAGCAGGGCCGAGATGGCACGTGCGGGCGTGATCTTCTCATTGAAGAAGATGCGGCCGCCGAGCATGACGCCGGCGATGGTGATGCAGCCGGTCATGACGCCCTGGGCCAGGGGGACGTGGGAATAGAAACCGATCCAGGTGACCATCATGGCAAGGAAGGCTGCGATGGCGAGCCAGAAGATCGGGATGCGGACGAGGCGGCGCAGGAAGTGCATGTCGCGCGTGTCCCTTTCCGCGCGTGCGGACGATGCCTTCAGCAGCAGGTGGGATGTGGTGTCGAACACCAGCATGGCGCCGAGCAGTAGCCAGGCGATCGGGCTCATGGTCTCGTAGTCCTTTCATTGTCGAGGCCGGGCAGGGGGCCTTCGGCTGCCAGCGCCTGCAACTCGCCATCATTGCGCTCGAAGTCGAAAAAGCGGTGGAACGGACGGGCCAGCCGATTGGTGATGTCACGGCGGAAGCGGAAGTGCAGGTAGCGCCGCTCCAGGTGGCTGCCAAACAATAGCTTGGCCTTGTAAGTGGTTGCGCCCATCTCGATCTCGGGAACCTGGTGCTTGCAGGCGAAGTCGATGATTTCCAGCCAGTTGAGGAAATAGAGATTGAGGTCGCGGGCCTCGGGATAGCGCATGCCCATCTTATTGGAGATGATGCGCCGGGTGCCGGCGTGAAAGAGGTGGAAGGAGACGAGCGTGTCGCCGTGCCAGAACAGCATCAGGCGGGCGCGCTCGCCCTGGTAGGCGAGAAAGGATTCGAAATAGCCGGGGCCGATCCTGTCGAAGTCTCCGTAGGAGACGCCGGACTGGGCGAGCGTTGCTTCGTAGAGCGCGACCAGCTCGTCCTCGAGGCCTGATGCGGAGTGGCGGAACTCGATCCGCAGTTGCGGCAGCGTCTTCAGCTTGTTGCGAAAGTAGTGGCGATGCTGGCGCTTGAGGCTTTTCAGATAGGCGTCGAGGGAGGCGTGCTCGACGTTAAGTGTGGCGACGGGGACGCTCGTCACCTCGCCATATCCGGCTTCGGCCAGCACAGGGCCCAGAAACTTGGCCTCGGCGCCGAGGCTCTTGACGGCCATGATGTTGGCGCGCTCCTCAGAGGCGCGGCCGGCCAGGGCTGTGAGCATCAAGCGCACGATGTCGAGCCGGTCGGCCAGCGGGAGCGCGGGCGCAAAGCCCAGGCTGCAATTGTCGGACAAGGGCGAGCCCAGGCCCAGGACGCCGATGCTGGTCAGGCCGGGTTTGCGGGCGTGAAGCCAGTCGGCGATTTGGCGCAGGCGGCCCTGGAACGGTGTGTCGAGGCGATAGTCGACCTTGAAGAGAGGTGCTGCCGCCAGCACGGCACCGGCCTCGTCGGCAACCGTGATGGCGCCAAGGGTGAAGTTTTCCGGCGGGCTTGCCTCGATGGCGCGATAGAAGGCCCAATCCTCCGGCTCGCCGGGGAACAGCCGGTCCCAGTCCTCAGCCCCGACTTCGTCGAGTGAGGTGTGGAAGCGAACGGCTGGCGTGTGGCGTTCCATCGGGCGGATGATCCTCGCGTCGCAGGATGCTCTAGTGGCTCGTCGCGCCTAAATCGCACCCTGGCCGCGACTCCTCAAGATTTAGGCGCGACACAAGAGCCACTAGTGTAGCGCGCCTGACGTTTGGTACCCGGTTGCGGCTTGGCTCGCAACCAAACGCCAGGCGCAAAAGCTACACTAGAAACATATACTTGCTAGTGTTCCTGATGGTTCTGACATTTGCTTGCAGCCTAGCCGAACCGGGATGCAAATGTCAGAATCGGAACACTAGCAACAACATTGGCTTAGTGAGGCGTTTGTCGCGCCTTAGTTGACTGAAACCTCGCCGCACCATCGGTCAACTAAGGCGCTACGCCTCACTAGCACTGTTGGATGACGGGATGGGGAGCTTTCGCGACACTGGTTTCCCCGGGATGGAGATGCAACGCGCTGGCCGGGTCGGCTGTGTGCCCGCCTCCAGGGGCCAGCGTGCGAAGGCGCCAGCCGGAGCGGCAAGGTGTGGTTAGTCGTTTCCCAGGCTTGGCGGTGCCTCGCGGCACGAGACATGCTAACTTCAAGGTGAATATCGGGCCGTGCGATCCGTCGGGTCCGGGGGCGTCAGTGTTTGCCAACGGCTGTCGGATCTTCGTTCGGGCCAGACAATCCATGCGAGACGAGGGCATGTCGGAAAAGCGCATTGTGCTCATCATCGGCGGCGGCATCGCCGCCTACAAGTGCCTGGAGCTCATTCGGCGCGCCCGGGAAAAGGGAATTCGGGTGCGCGCCGTCATGACCAAGGCTGCAGCGGAGTTCGTGACGCCGCTGTCGGTCGGTGCGCTCACCGGGGACCGGGTTTTCCAGGATCTCTTCAGCCTCGATGACGAGCGCGAGATCGGCCACATCCGCCTCTCCCGCGAAGCGGATTTGATCGTCGTGGCACCAGCCACGGCCAACCTGATGGCGCGCATGGCTGGTGGACATGCCGACGATCTGGCGACAGCGGTACTGCTGGCGACCGACAAGCCCGTACTGGTGGCGCCGGCGATGAACCCATTCATGTGGCGGCACCCGGCGACGCAGCGGAATGTTGCTGCGCTGGCTGGCGATGGCATTGCCATGGTCGGGCCCAATGTCGGCGAAATGGCGGAGCGGGGCGAGGCCGGACCAGGCCGGATGGCGGAGCCGTCGGAGATCCTTGGCGCGATCGAGCGGATGCTGGGGCAAGCCGTTGGCCGGGGCGCTGGTGGGACCGGTACCGGGCAATTGCTCGATGGGCGGCATGTGCTGATCACCTCGGGGCCAACGCATGAGCCGATCGATCCCGTGCGCTATATCGCCAACCGTTCGTCGGGAAAGCAGGGCTATGCGATTGCGGCTGCGGCTGCGGCCTTGGGTGCACGGGTGACGCTGGTGGCGGGGCCGACCAACCTCAAGGATCCCGCTGGCGTCACGGTTGTGAAGATCGAGTTGGCGCAGCAGATGCTAGCGGCGGTGGAGGCAGCGCTGCCCGCCGATTGCGCGATCTTTGCCGCTGCGGTTGCCGACTGGCGGGTTGCCAACGCGACGGCGGAAAAGATCAAGAAGGACGGCAAGGCACGCACGCCCAAGCTCGAGCTGGTCGAGAACCCGGACATCCTGAAGACGATCGCGCACGCGGCGCCAGGCCGGCGTCCGCCGCTGGTGATCGGGTTTGCGGCCGAGACCGAGCAGGTCGTTGCCTTCGCTCAAAAGAAGCTCAAGTCGAAGGGCTGCGACTGGATCGTTGCCAACGACGTCAGCCCCGAAACCGGCATCATGGGCGGGGACCGCAACGCGGTGCATCTGGTGACGGGCAAGGGCGTGGAAAGCTGGCCTGAGATGGATAAGCAAGCTGTGGCGGATGCGCTGATGGAGCGTGCCGCGCGGCATCTCGCCGAGACGACGGCGTCGGCTTGATGGCAGGGGGAGCGAAAAAGGGCCGTGTCACGGTCAAGCTGGTGCGTCTTGCGCATGCCGAGGGCATCGCGCTGCCCCACTATGCGACGGGGGATGCGGCGGGAATGGATCTGGTGGCGGCGGTGGCCAATGACGCGCCGGTGCATTTATCGCCTGGAGCGCGCGCCTTGATTCCGACCGGGCTCATCGTGGAGTTGCCATCCGGCTTCGAGGCGCAAGTGCGTCCGCGCTCCGGCCTTGCGCTCAAGCACGGGATAACGGTGCTCAACAGTCCCGGCACGATCGATGCCGACTACAGGGGCGAGGTCGGGGTCATCCTTGTCAATCTCGGGCAGGAGCCGTTCGATGTGACGCGAGGCGAGCGCATTGCGCAACTCGTCGTGGCGCCGGTCAGTCAAGCTCTACTGGTGGAGGCGGAGGCGGTGTCCGTGACTGAACGCGGGACTGGCGGTTTCGGGTCGACGGGAACGGCAGGTGAAGTCACTGCGAAGGCCAAACGGCCGCGGAAGGCAGCGGCAAGTCGTGCAAGTCGCGAGCGGCAAAAGCGCGGCTGAAGCGGTCGATGCGCTGCATCGCGGACGCCTGGCTTGTTCTGCACTGCACTCCACTGCACTGCACGGGGCCATGTCGCGGCGGCTATTTGAATTGGGGTTTTCAATGTCGAGCAGCAGTGCAATCCAGTCCCGCCCCATCATGGGGTGGGCGAGTTTCGCCTTCGGGGCGGCTGGCCTGTTGCTGGTGCTCATGCATTTCTGGGTCGGGCCGTTTGCGCCCCAGCAGCGCGTCGCGATCACAGTCGGCGAGGTTGCGGCTGACATTCGTCTGGCTGCCGTTCGAAAGCTGAAAGGACTTCCACCTCCCCCGCCGGCTCCCGCCGCCTGGGACAGTGACCGCATACTCAAGCTGGTTGCGGCGGGGCTTGCCGGATTGGCGCTCGTTGCCGGCGCTGCGGGCTTCGTTCGAAGAGAGGCCTGGCGTCCTGCGGCCGGGGGCATTGTCCTGGGCGCTGGCGCGGTGGCGTTTCAGTTCTTCACGTGGGCGATTGTGATCATCGCGTGCGCCATCATTCTCTACGCGATCATTCAGAACCTCGACGGCATTCTCGGCGGGTAGGCGCCGGTCGTAGTCTGCAGCCGCAATCTAGCCAATTGCCACCGCGTCGCCCTCGGCAATGTCACCTGCCGCCGTCACCTTGGCGTAGACGCCGAAGTCGGTGTGGCCCCAGGTGCGTTGCAGGATTGAGGGGATGGCGAGGTCGCGCTGGCCGGTCTTCGGATCGACGTTGGTGGCGTCGCAGCGCTGGGTGCGGTGGAACACCTTCAAGCCGACCGTGCCGGCGGTCAGGCCCTTTCCGAGCCACTGGAATTCCTCCCAGGCGGGTATGCCGCTCATAATCAGGTTGGGGCGGAAACGTAGCGGGTCGATTTTGCGGCCGAGAGCGCGCTCGAGTTCGGCCAGCGATGCCAGATTGACGATGTGCAGGCATTTGGCTGCGACATCGGAGAAGCTGTGGCCTTCAGCCGAGACGATCTTTGGAGCGCCGCGCAGTGCGCCCTTCATGTAGGCGCCCAGGAACTGCTCGATCAGCTGGCGGCCGATCGGTGTCGCGAGGTTGCCGCGGGACACCTGCTTGCCATCGCGCAGAATGGTCAGCGTCGTGGTCGCATCGTCGAAATGCGTTTCGAGCGTGGCGAGCCGCTCGTCGCGCATCAGCATGAGGAAATTGATCTTGGCCAGATGGCGGGGGTGGTCGGGATCGAAGCGGCCCGGGCCATTCTCGATGGCGTAGGCGCGATCGCACGGCATGGTGGCGCCGACGTCGAGCGTCACCCGATCCATGCGCTCGGGCGACAGGCCCTTTACGGGATAACGGTAAAGCGCGGTGATCGTTGGGGTCCGTGTGCCGTCGGTCATGGGTGCCTCGCGATCGGCATGCTGCAGCGCAATATGCGCCGATCAGGCCGCGAGGGCAAGTCAGTGGGATGTGCCATGACCAACCTTTGGATTGGTCATGGCGTTGTCGTCAGCTCGTCCGGGAGTCCTGGTTGTCGTCAGGACCCAACCTATAGAGCTTGGTCAGCAGCGCGCCGAGGCCGCCGGAACCCGAGCCGGTGACCAGCTCGATGTTGCCGACCTTCTCGACCAGGCGCTCGAGCGCCTCGAGCTCCTTGAGCTTCAGGAGGAGGGGGTTGTCCTCCATCAGCCGGGCCGTGTTCAACAGCGAGCGCGTGGCTGCTGTCTCCTCCTGCCGGCGGATCAGGTTGGCCTTTGCCACTCGCTCGGCCTCGACGACCTTGTTCAGGAGCTCGCGCACGTCACCCGGCAGGATGACGTCTTTGACGCCGATCTCACCGACCTCAGCACCAAGCTCGCGGGCCCGCTCGGTCACGAAGGTTCGCACCTCCTGATCGATGGTGTCGCGGGCTGCCAGGATGTCGTCCAGCGTCCGTGTTGCCACCGCCTCCCGGATCGCGAACTGCACGAGCCGGTAGAGCGTGTTGGCAACGTCGGCCGAGGCCACCGCCGCCTTCTCCGGATCGGCGATCCGGTAGAAGGCCGTCAGCGTGACACGGACCGAGATGCGATCCTTGGTCAGGATCTCCTGGGCCGTCACCTCGATCGGCTGCGGACGCAGGTCCACCTTCTGGATCTTGACCTGACGGCCGACGTTCCAGAAAGCGTGCCGGCCGGGGGCGAGGCGCTCCTTCAGCACGCCGTCGATGAACAGCAGGCCCGCCTCGTGGGCTTCCACCGTCGCATGCACGACGATGGTCGAGCGCGCGAGGTCGAGGCGATCGAGGTGGCGCTTCTCGACCCGCAGGCTGGCTGCGGTGTCGATCCGCTCGATCTCGACCAGGGTCAGCGACTTCCAGAAGGCACGCGTGGTCGAGGGCGGCACCAGAAACTTGGGCTCGCCGTCGAGTGAGACGATCGCGACCTCGGTCGCCGTCGTCTGCAGCATTTCGAAGTGCTGGGCCGCGATCTCCGGTTGCGTCTTCTCGATCAGCAATGCCCGCTCGACCGGGATCTCGGTGCGCACCACCTTGACCACCTCGGCCTTGAGGCGGTCGAAGGGATCGAACTCGGAGAACCGGCCCGGTCCAAGCAGGCGCACGAAGCGGCCGTCGCGCGTGAGGAATGCACGCTCGTCGTCCTTGACGATCACTGTCAGAAAGCGAAAGGGCTTCATCGTCCTGCTCCAAGAAATCTCTTCATTCATGCAATCAAACAGCGACCACTCGATCGACAAGCGACCGAAGGGTCACCGGCTTCCGCCCCACGCGGGGGGCACGGGGCCGTGCTTGAGCGACAATCCGGGTGATCCGCGTCCTGCTGCGTCCGATGCCCGCCCGAAGGCGTCACCGCCGGTAGCAGAGTTTGGACCGCCGTTCCTGGCGCGGTATCTGCACGGCCTCAGAGCGCCTACCGGCGCTGCCCGACCTTCTCGACGTTCACCGCCGCGTTTTGGGCGAACCCGCCACACGACCGATCCGGCTTTGATGGCCAAGGCCGAGGAAGAAGCCGGCTTCCCAGTTTTCAGTCGGTCCCAAACCGAGTGTGCTTATCAGGCACATGGTTCACGACGTGGGAGTCGAACCCACGACCCTCAGAGTTCTCATCTGATGCTCTACCATTGAGCTAGCCGCGAGGAGCAATTGAAGGGAATCGAACCCCCTACCTCCGGATCCAGTCCGGTGCTCTACCAATGAGCTACAATCGCGGGAGCCTAAGGCCGCGGAACACACCACCGCAGAGCGATATGCGCCAGCCGGGGCTAAAAGCCCGGACACGGGGCAACCTTGAGCGCGGCGTGAGTATATGTCGATTGAGGCGAATTATTGTCGCGCTGGAGAATGATATAATCGCTGGGACGTGTGATTCCCGGATGGAGCAGACCATGCCACTTCCCGCCCCGCTGCCTGGACTGGCCGGCATCGACCATATCGGCCTCATCGTGCCCGATCTCAATGTGGCAACTGAATTCCTGGTCGATGTGCTCGGGGCGGAACCGCTCTATGACATCGGTCCGCTGCCCAATCCCGACGACTGGATGGCCGCACATCTCGTGCGACCGCTCGGGCAACGCATCCACAAGCTGCGGGTCGTGCAGGTGGCCAACGGGCCGGTGATCGAGATGTTCGAGCTGATGGTCGGCAGCGATGGCGCGCGGCCGCAGACAGCGGGGGCGACGTCGGGGTTTCACGTGGCCTTCTATGTCGACGACATGGAAGCGGCGCTCGCGGCGCTCAAGGGGCATGACTGCAAAATCGAAAGCGGCCCGGTCGAGATGACGGAAGGGCCCAGTGCCGGCATGACCTGGCTCTACTTCCGCAGCCCTTGGGGACTGGCGATGGAGCTGGTCAGCTACCCGCAGGGGATCGAGGCCTACAAGGCCCTGAAGCGCAAGGTGTGGCGGCCGGATGCGGGAGTGTGAGTTCGAGCCTGCCTGAGGTCGAGGGATCGTCCAAAATCCAACGGGTCAGCTGCCGACCACAAGTGGGGCGGTGAGGCGCCGCAGGGCTGCAATAGCCGACAATGCCGTCACCTTGCCGGTTGCCGGGTTTTCCTCCGAGGGGATGTTGGCGATGGTCATGGTGAAGTCGGAGCTATCGGATTTCACCTCTATGGTGTGGACGTTACGGTCGACGGCAGGGTCGGCCCAGATCTCGATGCGGGTGCGGTCCGGCCCGATGCCGGCCAGCGAGAGGGCGACCGCGACGTTGACGTTGGCGGGGAAGCCCTTGATGGCCTCACGGGCAGAGCCTTCGAAGACCCGCAGAGCGGACTGCAGTCCATCAACTGAAATGCCGTTGGCTGCGAGGTGAGGGGCGCCCTTCAGGCCGCCCGGGGGTTTGCGGGTGGTGATGCGGACGCTCTCGACCCGGCCCTCGGCGACGGCGCGGACGGCATCGAGGCCCAGGAGGGCTCCGGTCGGGACAAGGATGCGTGCGCCTGTGGCGGCGGCCTCTTCGACCAGATGCATGTGTGTGAGAAGCTGGCCAACCGACAAGGGCACAAAGATGCGCCCGGCTGCTATGGCGGGCTCGGCAATCTCGGCGAAATGGCGGGCAGGGACCGATTCCAGGACGATGTCACCGTGTCCGGCGAGTTCGGAGAGCGGCACGATCGCCGGCGGGCTGCGAAACCCCGCGACGCGCTGGCGTGCGGCCTCGATGTCTCGGGCAGAGACGGCGGTCAACGATATTCCTGGCAGCTCGCCGGCGTCGATGCGGCGGGCAACGGCCAAGCCAATGGCGCCGAGGCCGCCGATGGCCAGCTTGAATTTTGGTGCCATGCGCTCCCTTTCGCGACCCATTTCCTTGGGCGTCGATTGTAATTGGATACTGGACCAATAGCCAAGAAACCGGCAAGCTCGGAGACGTACTTACCGCGACGGCATGGGTTAGAAGACCGGGGCACCGGCATCATGGCGACGCGTCTCTGAGGGAGTGGAACGGTTCATGGCGGAGTCAATGACTCCGACACCAAGCGCTGGGGCGGCTGGCCCTTCGCTGTTGTCGGTGCGTGATGTGACCGTGCGTTTTGGCGGCATCGTCGCGCTGGATGGAATTACGTTCGATATCGATGCCGGGCAGATCGCCGGGTTGATCGGGCCGAACGGTGCAGGCAAAACGACGCTGTTCAATTGTTTGTCACGGCTGTACGTGCCAAGCCAGGGCGACATTCTGTTCGAGGGGCAGTCGCTGCTGAGCCAGCCACGCCACAAAATCGCGACGCTGGGTCTCGGGCGAACCTTCCAGAACGTGGCGCTGTTCGACCGGTTGAGTGTGCTCGACAACGTCAAGGTCGGCTGTCACAGCCAGAGCCATGCGGGCTTCATCGCTTCCGCGCTCAGGTTGTCGGGCACCCTCGAGGACGAGCAGAAGGTCGAGGCGCGCGCCCGGGACCTGATCGCCTTCATGGACCTCGAAGCCTTTACGGACATGCCCGCGGGACCGCTGCCGTTTCCGATCCGCAAGCGGGTCGAGCTGGCGCGTGCGCTGGGCTCCAGCCCGAAGCTACTGCTGCTCGACGAGCCGGCGGCCGGGCTCAACCACGAGGAGGTGGAGACGCTCGAAGTGCAGATCCGGCGGGTGCGGGATGCGCAGAACGTCACCATCCTGCTGGTGGAGCATCATATGAGCCTGGTGATGTCGGTGTCGGACAAGGTTGTCGCCATCGATTTCGGCAAGAAGATCGCCGAGGGGACGCCGGCGGAGGTGCAACGCGACCCGGACGTCATTCGGGCCTACCTCGGGACCGGGGAGACCACAGCGTGACGAAGATCCTCGAGGTAAAGGGATTGCGCGCCTTCTACGGACAGTCGGAGGCGTTGCACGGCATTGATTTCGAGCTGGAGTCGGGCGGCATCACCGCGCTGCTCGGGGCCAACGGCGCGGGCAAGACGACCACGCTCAGGGCGCTATGCAACATGGTGCGCACGAGCGGCGAGGTGAAGGTCGACGGCAAATCCGTACAGGGGATGGCGACCGAGAAGATCGTCAAGCTCGGGGTTGCCCATGTGCCGGAGGGGCGCGGCACGTTCACATCGCTGTCGGTCGACGAGAACCTGCGGATCGCCGCCTATACCCGAGGGTCAGGTCCGGAAGTGCAACGTGACCGGGAGATGGTGCTCAGCTACTTCCCGCGGCTTGCCGAGCGGATCGACCAGCAGGCCGGCACGCTGTCGGGGGGCGAGCAGCAGATGCTGGCGATCAGCCGGGCGTTGATGCTGCGGCCACGCCTGATGCTCCTCGACGAGCCGTCGTTCGGGCTGGCGCCGCTGATCGTACAGGAGATCTTCCGGATCATGCGGCGGATCAACCAGGAAGCGGGCGTATCGATGCTTCTGGTCGAGCAGAATGCAGCCCTGGCGCTCGATCTCGCCAGCCAGGCCTATGTGCTGGAGACCGGGCGGATCGTGATGTCGGGCTCTTCCTCGACGGTGAAGAGCGACGAGCAAATCCGCAAATCTTATCTCGGCTACTGAGGACGACATGGAGCAATTCATCCAGCAGGTGGCTGCGGGGCTGGCGAATGGTGCGATCTACGCGCTGGTGGCGCTGGCGCTCGTCATGATTTTCGTTTCGACGGATCATCTGAACTTCGCGCAGGGCGAGATGGCGATGTTTGCCACCTACGTTGCCTGGGCGCTCAATCAGACGGGGATCGGGTTCTGGCCGTCACTGGCGATAGCCGTGGTGGTGTCCTTCGTTGCGGGGGTGCTGATCGAGCGCATCATCCTGCGACCGCTGCATAGCGCGCCGCTGCTGTCGGTCGTGGTGGTGTTCATCGGACTGCTGGCAATCTTCCATTCGCTTGCCGGGGCGATCTGGACGCACACGATCAAGACATTTCCGTCACCGTTTCCAAACGTGGCGTTTGCCGGTTCCAGCATCATCGGCTCGCACCAGATCGGCATGATCGTGGTGACGCTGGTGTTGCTGCTGGCGTTGTTCTCGTTTTTCCGTTTCACGCCATTGGGCCTTGCGATGCGGGCCGCTGCACAAAACCCCGTCTCTGCCCGGCTCGCCGGTGTTCCAGTGGATTGGATGCTGTCGCTTGGGTGGGGCTTGGCCGCCGCGGTCGGCGCGGTTGCCGGCGCGATGGTGGCGCCGGTGGTCTATCTCGAGCCCAACATGATGGCCGGCATTCTGCTGTATGGGTTTGCGGGCGCACTCGTGGGCGGCATCAACAATCCGGGAGGGGCTGCCGCCGGCGGGTTCATCGTCGGCGTACTCGAGAATCTCGTTGCCTATTTCGGCAACCTGATGGAGCGGGCGAGCGGCGTCTACATTATCGGCAGTGGCGAAAAGCTGACCGTGGCTCTCATCATCGTCATCACCGTGCTGATGCTGAAGCCGAGTGGCCTTTTTGGTCATGTCACAGTGAAGAGGGTGTGAGGTCATGGTGTCTGCCACTCAGAATTCTGCCATGACCGCCGGCAGTGTGCCGCGCCGTCGGGCGAGGACGAGCCCGCTGGTGATCCTTGCCATCGTCGCACTGGCGCTGTTGCCGGTGTTCACGAAGATGACCGGGTTGATCAGCAGCTTCAGTTATCTGCAGCTGTCGCTGATGATGGTGTTTTCCATTGCTGTGCTGGGACTCAACCTGTTGACCGGCTTCAATGGCCAGATTTCGCTCGGGCACGGGGCTTTCTTTGCCGTCGGCGCCTATACGGCGGCGGTGCTGATCGAGCATGCGGGGCTGCCCTATTGGCTGACTATTCCCGGTGGAGCGATCGCAGCATTCATTATCGGCTTCCTGTTCGGGTTTCCGGCCTTGAGGCTCGAGGGGCATTATCTGGCGCTGGCGACGTTTGGTTTGGCGATCGCGGTGCCGCAGATGCTGAAATACCGGCATATCGAAGGGCTGACCGGCGGTGTGCAGGGTATCAACCTGATCAAGCCCGATGCGCCGTTCGGGCTGCCGATCACGCCGGATCAGTGGATGTATCTGGTGGTGCTCGGGGTTGCCGTGCTGATGTTCTGGCTGGCGCGCAATCTCATCGATAGCCGCATCGGGCGGGCAATGATGGCGATCCGCGATCACGGAATGGCGGCGGAAACCATGGGCATAGACAATGCCCGGATCAAGACCATAACGTTCGGCATCTCGGCGCTGTTCACTGGCGTTGCCGGTGCGCTGCACGCGACCATCTTCGAATTCGTTGCCCCGGACAGTTTCCGCTTCGAGCTTTCGATTGCGCTGCTGGTCGGCGCTGTTGTCGGTGGCATTGCGACGCTGCCAGGCGCCGTCATCGGCGGCATCTTCGTGCAGGTGATCGAGAAGTATGCCGACGCGCTGACGAAAGCGATTTCGAATTCCGTGCATCTGCCGATCGAGCTGGAGCCATGGACGATCTATGGCATCCTGCTGATAGCTCTGATGTATCTGATGCCGACAGGGATTGCCGGTGGGGTGGTGTCGATGTGGCGGAAATTGACCGGTCCACGAGGCAGCTAGAGGCGGAGAAACGCCGCTTTCGATCGTTGCGTTCCAACGGATGCCACGCCTGATGCGTGGTATTGTAAGAAGGAGTAGGTCTGCATGACAACGACAAGACTTTGGGCCCTGCGTGCGGGTGCTGCGGGTGCGGCGCTTGCCATGCTGGCGGCGCCAGCGATGGCGCAGAAAAAATACGACGCCGGCGCCACCGACACAGAGATCAAGATCGGCCACACCAACCCGTATCAGGGCAACCTGTCGTCCTACGGGCAGATCGGTAAGACCATTGAAGCCGTATTCAAGATGGTCAATGACAAGGGCGGCATCAACGGGCGCAAGATCAACTTCATCACCTATGACGACGGCTATGTGCCGGCGAAAACGCTGGAGATGGTGCGCAAGCTGACCGAGGAAGATCAGGTTCTCTTGCTGTTCAATACACTGGGAACGCCGACCAACTCGGCCATCCACAAATACGTCAACGCCAAGAAAATCCCACATGTGTTCGTGGCGACGGGCGCGTCGAAGTGGGGGCAGCCGAAGAGCTTCCCCTGGACCATGGGCTGGCAGCCCGACTATGCGACGGAAGCCGGCATCTACGCCAAGCACATCCTTGCCAACGTCAAGGATCCGAAGATCGCGATCATCATGCAGAATGATGATTTCGGTCGCGACAATCTCGATGGCTTCAAGGCCGGGCTTGGCAAGGCCAACGAGAGCAAGATCGTGAAGGTTGCAACCTACGAGGCGACCGACCCGACGGTGGACAGCCAGATCATCCAGCTCAAGGGCACGGGCGCCAACGTGTTCTTTATCGTGGCTGGGCCCAAGCACGCCGCGCAGAGCATCAAGAAGGCGGCTGAAATCGGCTGGAATCCGGCGCGCTACATCACCAACGTGTCGATCTCGATCGGCTCGGTGCTGAAGCCGGCAGGTCTCGAAGCTTCAACAGGCCTGCTGACAGCGCAGTACCTGAAGGTGGTCACCGATCCCCAGTGGGCCGATTCTTCTGACGTCAAAGAGTTCAAGGCGTTCATGGCAAAATACATGCCCAACGGCGATCTCAACGACAACAACCACACCTACGGCTTTGCCGTAACGCACACCATGATCCAGGCGTTGAAGCAGGCCGGCAACGAGCTGACGCGCGCCAATATCATGAAGCAGGTGGCCAACCTGAAGGGTGTAGAGATCCCGTTGCTGTTGCCAGGCATCAAGGTCAACACCAGCCCGACGGACTTCTATCCGCTGCAGAGCGTGCAGCTTGCGCGTTTCGACGGCAAGGCCTGGGTGCTCACCGGACAGACGATGGCGAACGAAAGCAAGTAACGGTCATCCCGCTGGGCAGTTAGCAAGAGACGCGGCCGTCGGAGTGATCCGGCGGCCGTTTTGCGTTCGGGCTCCGGCCGGTGCCGAGATGCTCAGGCGGCGACACCCGGGCGCACGGGCAGCGTGCTCAGTCCGCGGGCGACGAGGCTGTCGTGCCATTGCGGTTCGGCTGAACCCAACTGCATGTCGGGAAAGCGCTGGAACAGGCGTGGCAGGGCGATGCGGGCTTCGAGGCGCGCCAGCATGGCACCGATGCAGAAGTGAGGGCCCTGGCCGAAGGTCAGGTGGCGATTGGGCTCGCGAGCGAGGTCGAGGTTTTCGGGATCCGAGAAATGGCGGGGATCGCGGTTGGCGGCGTTGATCATGGCAAAGACGCGGTCGCCCTCCTTCAGCTCCTTGCCGCCGACCTCGTGAGCGACGCGGACGACGCGCGACATCGAGTTCGACGGTCCATCGAAGCGCAAGAACTCCTCGATGGCCCGGCCTGAATGTTCGGGCTCGGCGATAAACCGTTCGCGCGCGGCATCGTCGCGCAGAAGCATCAGGATCGAGTTCGACAGCAGGTTGGTGGTGGTCTCGTGCCCCGCGAAGAGGAGGAGCATGGCGGTCGCCACCAACTCGTCCTCGGTCAGGCTGTCACCTTGGTCGCGGGCGGTGATGAGCAGGCTCAGGAGATCGTCGCCGGGAGTGGCGCGCCGCTCGGCGATGAGGCCGCGGAACAGTGCCGCCATGGCGCGGGCGCCGCGGGCTGCACGCTCGTACTTGTCGGCAATCTCGCGGGCGGAGAACAAGAAGGCCATGATGTCGTCCGACCAGAACTTGATGTCGGCGAGGTGCCTCTCCGGCACGCCCATGACGGTCATGATGACGCGTGCGGGAAGCTGCATGGTGAAGGCGCCGACGATGTCGATCTCGCCGGGGCCGCCGCTCGCGAGTCCGTCGATGAGTTGCTCGGTCAGCCGCTCGATCTCGGGTCGAAAGCCGTTGATCGTGCCGGGAAGGAAGGCCTTGGTGACGAGGGCCCGCAGGCGGGTGTGGCTGGGCGGGTCGCGGAACACGATCCAGAGCGAGAGGTAGCGCATGGCCTCGGCGAGGGTGGTGCGGTTGGGCTCGCGCAGGCTCGCGTAGAAGGGCGTGAGGCGGTCGGGGGACATCGTATCGGCGGAGGCGAGCGCGCGGGCGACGTCACCATAGCCGGTGAGGATCCACGACTTGAGGGACGGACTCCAGTGGACCGGATCGGCCTCGCGGAGGCGGGCAAACTGCGGATAAGGATTGGCGCGGACGGTCGGATCGCTCGGCGTGTAGGTGACTGTCATCTGGCTCCCCTGGCAAAGGTCGGGGCGCACTCGGCCACCGAACCTGCTCGTCATGGGAGGACGTTAGCCGATCGTTTCGGAGGGTCCTATCGGGGCAAACGATTTTTATTTCCCGGCCAGTCTCTCGGCCCATGCAAGACGAGCCAACACATCGATGAGTGCGTGAAGACCTCTCCGGACCCCGATTTTCACCCACTCCCGTGAGCAAACCTTTGCAGTCTGCCCGGCCGTGCGTCCTTGCCGGGGAATGGGGGCGAAGAGCCGCGGCGTGCTGCTGGTTGGTTGCGTGGGGCTGGCGGCAAGGCTATCGAGGCTGTCGAAAGAGACGTGATGAGCGAGCGGCGATGACTTCAGACCAGAAATCGATCCTCATTACCGGTTGCTCGACGGGCATCGGTCTTGCTGCTGCCCGGACGTTGCGGGCCAAGGGCTGGCGGGTGCTGGCGACGGCTCGGCGACCGGAAGATCTCGAGAGGCTCGAGCGTGAGCACGGTCTCGAGGCGCTGGCGCTGGAGCTCAGAGACGAAAGCTCGATTGCCAAGTGCGCGGACGAGGCTCTGCGACGCACGGACGGCAAGCTTCATGCGCTCTACAACAATGCGGCCTATGGCGTGATCGGTGCCGTCGAGGACCTGCCGGGTAGCGTGCTGCGCGACCAGTTCGAGGTCAACGTGGTTGCCGCCCACGAGCTGACGCGGCGGATCGTGCCGGCGATGCGGCGCGAAGGGCGGGGCCGGATCGTAATGTGCTCGTCGGTTCTGGGCTTTGTCAGCGGGCCGTTCCGGGGCGCCTATTCCGCCTCGAAGTATGCGCTGGAGGCGCTCTCCGATTCGCTCCGCGTCGAGCTCAAGCCGGCGGGCATCCATGTGTCGCTCCTCGAGCCGGGGCCGATCGAGACGCATTTTCTGGCGACGACGGTTTCAAGCTTCACGTCGCATGTGGAAATGCAGCGCTCGCCGCATCGGGAATCCTACGAGCGGCGGCTTTCGCAGATGCAGTCCGGCAAGGGCAGCCCATTCAAGCTCGGTCCGGAGGCGGTGGTGAAGCAGCTGGTGCACGCGCTCGAGGCGCCGCGGCCACGGGCGCGCTACCGGATCGGCGTCATGACCAAGGGGGCGTTCGCGCTCAAGCGGTTGCTGCCGGATGTTCTGCTGGACCGCGTACTGGCTCGGATGTGAGCGTTGTGTGGTTCGGTTGGACGCTTCTCAGGCCTTGAGGACGTCGCGCCGGATCTCGTACAGCATGAGCGCAGTTGCGACGGCGAGATTGAGGGAATCGAGCTTGCCGGCCATGGGGATGCGAACCAGATCGGTGCACATGCCGGCTGCTGCCTCGGAGAGGCCCGCGCCTTCATTGCCCATGACCAGAAGTACCGGTGGGCGGTAGTCGGCTGCGCGGTAGTCGCTGCTGCCTGCGAGATGCGTGCCGACGACGGCGCCCGGCCATGCGGCTGCGAGATCGCGCAAGCCGCCAAGATCGGTGCGGGCGATGGGGACGGCAAAGATCGAGCCCATGCTGGCGCGAACGGCTTCTCGCGAATAGGGGTCGCAGGTGTTGCCGACCAGTACGATGCCTGTCGCACCGGCCGCGTCGGCGGTGCGCAGGATGGTGCCGAGGTTGCCGGGATCGCGGATCTCCTCGAGCGCGATCCAGAGTGGCGGCAACCGGTCCTGCATGGCGGCTGGCGCCAGGTCGGCTGCTTGCGGTAGCTCGGCAAAGCGCTGCTCGAACACGGCCATGACCGATTGCGGATTGTCCTTGGCTGCGAGCTTCTCGAGGACGGCTGCGTTGACTTCGAGGTGATCGGCATTGGAGCCGCCGGCCCAGCGGGCCAATTCCGGGGTGGCAGTGGCGTTGGCGGCGTCGGGGCCGGTCACCAGCATGCGGGGGTGCCAACCATGGTCGCGGGCGGTGATGAGGACGGCTGCGCCTTCCGCCACGAACAGTCCGGTTTCGCGGCGCGCCTTGCGCATGTCCAGGGAGCGGATCAGCTTGACGGTGTCGTTCTGCAAGCTGGTGATGGTGCGCGGCTCCCTGACGTCGCCGGGCGGAGCAGGTGCGTGGCGCCTGGTGTGCTCAGCCGACATGGCTCGACCAGCGCACGAACTGGGACGTCGGCACGGCCCAGCCGCCGTTGCGGGCGCGGATGGCGAGCTCGCCGACCTCGATCGATCCCGGCCGCTGCTCCAAGCGGTCGGCTGCGAGTTGGGCTATCGAGAGGGCCGACGCGCGAATGGCGTAGGAGGTCAGCACCATGTGAGCCGCGCGCTTATCTAGCAGAGCGACGCAGTCGGTGAGTAAGGCCGGCAGGTGATCGAACAGTTCCCAGACCTCGCCGCCCGGGCCGCGACCGAACTTCGGCGGGTCGATCAGGATGACATGGTAACTGCGGCCGCGCCTGACCTCGCGCGCGGCGAACTTGCGGGCATCCTCGAGCAGCCAGCGGATGGGGGCATCGGACAATCCGGACGCCGACTGGTTCTCTCGTGCCCAGGCAATGGCCTTCTTGGAGCCATCGATGTGGGCGACCTCGGCGCCGGCGTGCGCCGCGATCAGGGACGCTGCGCCAGTGTAGGCAAACAGGTTGAGCACGCGGGGGCGCTCGTCGCCCAACGTCGCGCGCAGGGACGAGAGGCTTTGGCTCATCCAACGCCAATGCGGCAGTTGCTCGGGGAACAGCCCCAGATGGCGGAAGGCGCTCAAGCGGCCGAGCAGCGTGATGGCATCGACCCTGATCGGCCACGTCTCGGGGACGGGACGGTCGGTGCGCCAGCGTCCCAATTCATCCTCGCCGTCGCCAGAGAAAACGGCGTGGGCCTGCTGCCATGTCTCGGTCGGCAGCCGCGGACGCCATAGCGCCTGCGGCTCCGGTCGATCGACAATGATGTCGGCAAAGCGCTCGAGCTTTCGGCCGGCTCCACTGTCGAGCAACTGATAGTCGTCGAAGCCTTCGGTCTCGAGCAGGGCAAGGCCTGCCGGCTTCCAGGACCGCGCATCGGTCACGGTGCGGGTCACTCTGCGGGCGTGTCGTCGCCCTGGCCGACCGGCGCCTCGGCACCAGTATCGGCATCGGCATCACGCCGCGTGCGGCGGACCGGACGACGCAGGAACTCGGGCTGATCAGCGCCCATGCTGCCGTAGCGTTCGCGACGGCGGGGACCCTCGCCGCGCGGAGCGCGCGCCGGACGTTGGGGGGCGGCCTCTTCGCTGACAGCGGGCTTCATCTCGATCGGGTCGGCCTCGACGTCCATCGGCCGGGGGGCACGCGGTTCCGGCATCGGCTGATCGGTGTCGCGCTGGGCGTAATGGGGGCGCTCGCGCTGGCGATCGAAGTTGCGCTCGGGGCGCTCGGGGCGATCGTAGCCCTCCTGGCGCTCCTGGCGGTGCGGGCGCTCGCGATCGCGATAGCGCGGATGGTGCTCGCCATTGCGTTGAGGGCGCTGGTCATCGAGGACCGGCTGATCGTGGGCGTGACGAACGATCGGGGGCTGGTCGCCCAAAGCCGGATCGTCATGAGCCTGGCCGACCGTCTCGCCCGCCGACATATCGTCGCCGTCGCCGTGACTCTCATGGCGGGACTGGCCGAATTGACGACCTTGGCCGTTCGAGGTGTCGCCGGATTGCTGAGTCTGCTGCTCGCGGAAGGCGAGAATGATCCGGTTGTAATGCTCGGCGTGCTGCAGGTAGTTCTCAGCCAGGACGTGATCACCTGACGACTGCGCATCGCGTGCGAGCTGCAGGTATTTTTCGGCGACGTGGGCGGGCGTGCCTCGCACCTTTACGTCAGGGCCGTTGAACTCGAAGCTCCGCGTCAGCGGGTTCTGGCCTTTGCGCTGATGATTGTTGTGCTGATTGTTATTGTTCTGGTTATTGTTGCGACCGCGTCCACGGCGATGCTGCTGTCCCTGCCTCATGGGCTCCCGATCTCACATTTGACGTTCGTTGCGCGCGCGCAAACCAGCCCCACCGTGGGGCAAATCCACGCAAACCTCGTGATGCCTTCATGCGTCTTGCGTTGGCGCTTTCCGGCCAGAACGGCGATTTGGACATTGCACGATACGATGACAGGGCCTTGGCGGCCCCGATCAACCGGCGGGCTAGTCCGACGTTCCAGCTCAAACTCCGCAGCTTACGCAGAGGAACGGCCGACATCGAAAATCTGACCGTTCTCAGGCTTGGCGATAGCCTACCCAGGCCTCGCCAATCTTTGGATCACGTTGCGCGAAAAAGGTGGCACTGCCGCTCCCGCATTGACGCGGGCATGCACACTCGCCTGACCTTCTCCAGCACTTTTTCCTGGTTTCTGCGCTGCACTGAGGCTCGAATTTGGCTCCACGACCAATCAAGCAGGCGCGCTGTCGCACTAATTGCTGACAGGACGCTAGCGTGAATGAACGCCAATTCCAAGTGTTTTTTTGGTCATGGTGAATGCAGGGCCGACCGACCACGGCCTTTTCCTATCGCAGTGCCTTGGCGGCAACACAGCGTGGCGTTTGGGACAGGTCCAGCCAATATGGCTCGGGCATCAGCTCGCGGCCGGCCGCATACCGGCGCAGCAAGGCGGCCACATCATCGTGCTGGCCGGCACCGAACTCGACCGCAATCCAGCCGCCAGGGGCGAGCGTGTCTGCGAGCCCCTCGGCGATGACCGCGTAGGCCTCGAGGCCGGATCTGGCCACCATCAAGCGCCAGATGGGGGTCGTGATCGCGGACTTCGGGATCGAGGGCGGCGATATCGCCCGAGGCGATGTAGGGGGGATTGGAAACGATGAGGTCGAACTGGCCGGTGACGGCGTCGAGCCAGTCCGATTGCAGGAACGTGGCACGGTCAGCCAGTGCGTGCCGTGTGGCGTTGCGCCGGGCGATCTCGAGCGCTTCGGGGCTGCGGTCGGTGCCGGTGCCGCGAGCCTCAGGCAGGGCGGCGAGCAAGGCAATCAGGATGGCGCCGGTGCCGGTGCCCAGATCGAGGATGCGGGGCGCGGCGCCACCGGGGACGCGGCCTTCGGCCACGAGGGCGAGCACGCCGTCGACCAGTGTCTCGGTGTCGGGGCGGGGGTCGAGGGTTGCGGGGCCGATCTCCAGTGCCAGGCCATGGAAATGACGGATGGCAAGAATGCGGGAGACCGGCTCGCGGGCCAGCCGCCGGCGAGCCGCGGTCAAAAGCGCGTGGCGGCTGGTGTCGGCCACCACCGTTTCCGGCGCGCGTAGCAGGTGGACATCGTCGAGGCCGAGTGTGCCGGCGACAAGGCGGCGGGCATCGAGGCCGGGGGTGTCCAATCCGGCTTCGCGAAATGCTTCGGAGAGGATGGCGAGGGCCTCTGCGACGGTCACGGGCGGGGTGGCGGCGGGGCCCGTGAAGCGAGCCAACGCCGCGGCGCCAGGCGAGGCCGAGCCGGCAGGGCTGGTTGTGGGACTGTTGGCCGTGACGGGGGTCATCGAGCGGGGACTTTCGCCTCCATGGCGGCGAGCTGGTTAGTCTGGTGGTCGGTGATGAGGGCATCGATCAGCTCGTCGAGCGCGCTGCCTTCAAGAAGGGCATCGAGCTTATGGAGCGTCAGGTTGATGCGGTGGTCGGTGACGCGGCCCTGGGGGAAATTGTAGGTGCGGATGCGCTGTGAGCGGTCGCCGGAGCCGACCTGCTCCTTGCGGGCGAGAGCGCGCTCGTCGGCGGCTTTCTGGCGCTGCATCTCGTAGAGGCGCGAGCGCAGCACCTGCATGGCCAAACGCAAGTTCTGGTGCTGGGACTTCTCTGCGGAGACGACCATGATGCCGGTCGGCAGGTGCGTGATGCGGATGGCGGATTCCGTCTTGTTGACGTGCTGGCCGCCGGCGCCGCCGGCGCGCATGCGGTCGATGCGGAGGTCCTCGTCCTTGAGTTCGAGATCGACGTCCTCGGCTTCGGGCAGGACGGCGACGGTTGCGGCCGAGGTGTGGATCCGGCCGGAGCCTTCGGTCTCGGGCACGCGCTGGACGCGGTGGACGCCGGATTCGAATTTGAGGCGGGCGAAAACGCCTTTGCCGCTGATCGAGGCGGTGACCTCCTTGTAGCCGCCGAGGTCGTTGTCCGAGATGGAGATGACCTCGACCTTCCAGCCCTTGAGCTCGGCGTAGCGCGAATACATGCGGAAGAGGTCGGCGGCAAAGAGCGCCGCTTCGTCGCCGCCGGTGCCAGCGCGGACTTCCAGTATCGCGCTCTTCTCGTCGGCGGAGTCCTTCGGCAAGAGCTGCAGGCGCAGTTTGTGCTCCAGCTCCTCGATGCGGGGCTCGAGAGCCTCGCGCTCCGATTCCGCCATCTCGATCATCTCGCGGTCGGCAGACGAATCCTTAGCGAGGGCTGCGAGATCGCTGGCCTCGGCCTCGGCGCGGCGCAGAGCGTTGATGGTCGAGACGATGGGGTCGAGGTCGGAAAATTCCTTGGACAGGGCGACAAACTTCGCCTGCGGCGGGCCCGAGGCGAGCTCGGCCTGGATCGTCTGCCAGCGCGCGACCAAGCGGTCGAGTTTTTCCTTGGGTATGGATGCCATGGCTGCTCTGGTCGCGCCTTGCTGTGGGCTGTTGAGCCGATCTTGGTTCAATGAGGCACTGAAGCCCGAACGGGGGTTATACGCCCAACTGCCAGCCGGCGGCAATTTGCTCGCTCGGGCTTGATCTGCCCGGGGTGGCTTCCGGCGCGGAGAGCCTTGGCTTGCCGGGCGGGAACGCCGTTGCGCTGCCGTGCCAGCGGGCTCGGCGTCGCGGTGTTTTCAACAGAATTCGACAGTTGTTCAATTCACATGGGCGGCCGAATCACGGTCTGCCAAGGCCAAAGGCATGCACGACGGCGCGGGAGACTTCAGACATGGCCAATTTTCCGACCCACCTCGCCTTCGGGACGCTGGTCAGCGGCGGTCTCGCAACCTTGACACTGGCGGCGAACGTAGTTGGGCCTGAAAGTCTGATTGTGGTTGCCGCAGCCGGGGTGGTGGGCAGCGTACTGCCGGACATCGACCTCAAGGACTCACGGCCGGGGCGAGCGATGTTCTTCGGGCTGGCGTCCTTCTTTTCGTTCGTGTCGCTGTTCCTTTGGGCGGGTAAGCTGTCGATCGCTGAGCTGTGGATTCTGGCGGGGGGGACGTTCGCCTTCATACTGTACGTGGTGCACGCCATCTTTCACCGGCTGTCGTATCACCGCGGCATCTTCCACTCGATCCTGGCGGCGGTATTCTTCGCGTTTGCAACGGCGATCGCCTATCGCTACCTGCTCGGTCGGCACGAGGGCGTGGCTTGGCTTGCCGCGGGCTTCATGTTCGTCGGTTATCTGGTGCATCTGACGCTGGATGAGATCTACAGCGTGGACGTGGCCGACCGGCGGATCAAGGCATCGTTCGGGACGGCGCTGAAGCTTTGGGACGGCAAGCATATCGGGCATTCGGCAGTAATGGCGGTGTGCACGGTGGCGGCCTTCCTGCTTACGCCGCCAACCAAGCCGTTCGTCGACGGCATCACGTCGCCAGCCTTGTGGTCGGGGCTGAAGGAGCGGATGCTGCCGCGCGACAAGTGGTTCGGCCTGATCGACCAGACGGCCCTGATGAAGCGCTTCGCGCCGTCCAGCGTCGCGGGGCGCGAGACCAACTCAGCCAAACCGATGGTCACCGTCGATCCCGGCCAGGGTGGTGCGAGCCCGATCACGACGGGTACGATCGGGCCAGCGAAAACGCCTTGAGCCTGTCTCGCTGACGACGACGAAGTGGCGTCGGCCGGTTATGACTGGATCGTGCGGGCGGGCGCGAACTCGGTGTCCTTCTTCGGGATCAGGTCATAAGGCAGGGCAAAGCCCGGCATTGCCTTCAAGCGATCCGACCAGGCGACGATGTTCGGCCAGCGGGTGATATCGAAGCCGCCTTCGGCCATGAAGACCATGCGGCCCCAGCAGCCGATATCCGCGATCGTGCAGGCGTCACCGACCAGCCACTGGCGACCTGCAAGGGCATTATCGACAAACGACAAGGCCGCCTCGGCAGGCCCACGGAAGTGGTCCTTGACCGCGGGATCGACCTCGCGGAAGCGCGAGAAATGGCGGACCTTGGCGACGTTGGTGATGGCGTCGGACTCCCAGGAGAGCCATTCGCGCGCCGTCCAGCGCTGTTGCTCGGTCGCGCCCTCGAAGTGGCCGGTGGTGCGGGCGAGATAGTCGAGGATGACGTTCGATTGGACGATCGTCAGGCCCTGATGACGGAGCGCCGGCACTTGTCCGTAGCGATTGACCTGCAGATAGGGCGCTTCACGCTGGACGCCGTTCTTGAGGTTGACGGTGCGGAACGAGAACGCCATCCCCGAGAGTGCCAGGTAGAGCATCGGCTTGTAAGACGAGCTCGACGTGAAGCTGCCGTAGAGCACGATCGAGCCGGGGTCGGGCTGGGTTTGCGACATGGGCACCGGCTCTCAAGCCTTGGCAGCGTTGGCGGCGATGCCGGTGAGGTAGTTGTGAATGAGGTCGCGCACCAGAAGGCTTGCCGCCTCGCTGGTCACATTGGACAGCTTGTTGGCGGTGGCCAAGGACGTGATGCCGTGCACGCCGGCCCACAAGACGCGGGCGGCCCGCTGGCGTTCGAGCGTGGCTTCGGGCGGGAACAGCGGGGCCATGGCGGTCTCGACGCGGCCCATCAGCACCTCGAGCTTCTGCTGGTACCAAGCCGGGGTCTGGCTGTCGGTCGGCATGTAGTGCTCGAAAAGCAGGTTCCAGAGCTTGGGATGCTCGTGGGTGAAGGTCAGATAGTTTTCCGCCAGACGGGACACCTTGTCCTCCGGCGCGCCTTCCTCCAGCGCCTTGACGAGGCGCTCGTCGAGGGCATCGAGAACGCGGGCTTCGATGTGCAGCACGACGTCGTCAAGGTTCTGAAACATATTGTAAATAGTGCCCGGCGAGTAGCCGATGCGGCGTGCAATTTCGCGTGCGGACAGGCCGGCCAGGCCATTGGCCTCGATGATGGACTGGGCGGCATCGAGGATGAGCTGGCGGAGCTGCTCGGGCGTATGCGTTGAGCGACGACCCATGAGGTTAACCAATCGATAAAGTGGTGACCGACGTACAGTTTATTGTTGCCGTGGTGGTTTGTGCAATGGCCTTGACGTCACGATGCAACGAAACAGTTTTCCCGGAGATCCCAGTGCCAAAAGCCAAGGCCCCGCCCGTCCGGTCGGGACGGTGGGGCCTTCAGAAGGCGTCAGGTGATCCCGTGCTGCTCAGAGGTTGCCGCCGGTAACGCAATTGATGGGCTGCAGGTGGACGCAGCTGGCGTTACGCGGCTTCAAGTAGAACTTCTCCTCGAGATCGAATGCCGCATCGATGAAGTAGTTGAAGATCAGCGGCGTATAGTTGTACTTGGCCTCGGCGACAATGACGCTCTCGCCAGCGACGAGAAGGCCGTTGGGGATGTCGGCGTAGGGTGCAAGGCGGGCGTAGGGCGTGCCGCCGTGGTTATCACGCGACCAGTCGACCTCGTAGGTGACGGCGGCGGGATTGGTTGGGTCAGGCTTGGCCTTGACCGAAATGATCTTCACAGTCAGCGCGGTGAGGTCGTAGGGCTCGATCAGCTGCTCGATGATCTTGAGCTCGTTGTCGACCTGGGTCTGGGACAGGCCTTGGCTCGGTGCGCGGGCGATCAAGTCGGCGGTCGAGGAGGCGGACTGGGTGACGCGGCGGTCGACGGTCAGCGCCTGGCTGAACTCGACAGCGCCGACGAAGAGGAAGAACATGATCGGCACGATCATGGCGAACTCGACGGCGGCCATGCCGCCGGTGTCGGTGCTCAGGCGTCCGGTCAGGTTCAAGGCACGGGCCTTGATGTAGGCTTTTGCAGCGTGGATCTTGCCGAGCATGGGATGGCTCCTTGAGGGATTTCGTGGGCCGCGGCGGCCGGGCTCGGCCCGGCGCCTTGCGGGCATTAATTGAAGGGTTCGGAGCGGAATACGGTGGTCGCCTGGATCAAGCGCGAACCATTGGACATGTCGCCGAGCTTGATGAAGGGGATCTTGCCGGCGAGCTCCCATTCGTAACATGCCCAAACCAGCACGACCTGGCTGGCGCCACCGGGCGTGTACTGGGCAGCGCCGGACAAAGAGCCGGTATTGTCAAGGCACCTCGGCAGGCTCGCGGGCGTGATGTTGGTCGTATCGGCGAAGCTCAGAACGTTGACCTGGACCTTGCCTGCGCAATCGATGTGGCCGGGAACGAACTCGCAAACCTGGGTCTTGAAGGCTGCGGAGCTCATGCCGGCGGTCTGGGCCTGGCCGGTGCGCAGCAAACGCGAGGCCTGCTCGACCGCGTTCTCGAGGGTGAAGGTCGTGAAAAAGTAGAGACCAACGCCGATAATTCCGAACAACATCATCAGGAAGGGCGTGGCAACCATTGCGAATTCGATGGCGGTGACGCCTTCGACATCGGCCTTCCATCGGGCGATTATGCCGCCTGGGGACGGTCGCCTGGCAGCCGTCTTCGCGTTGCTGGGACTTGTCATCTGTCTACGCCTCACTTGCGCCCGGGAACGATGGGTTGGAGGCCATGAAACACGTTTGTCGTGAATGAAACCTTTAATAGAAATTATTCATATCTCTATAGTTTCTGCTGTCTTAATGCGCCGGTCAGATTGGCGCGGAGCGGGCTGATTTAGGCTTGCGGTGCGTGCTATGCTGCCCGGGTGAAGGCCTGCGCCCACCGCTAGTGGGGCCGCAACGAGGCGGCCCGCAGGCGCGGAATTTGCCAAGCGCGCGGAGAACCTGCCTGCACGCCAACATTCTATATTGCTGGCGTTAATGTTTTTTGCCTGCGAAATGCCTCAGGGCCTGGTGCTGTTCGTGATCTCGGACCCGCTCACTTGAGAGAGGCGAGCAGCTCGGCAAACAGGCGGCAGCGCGGGACCAGGGAGGAGACCAGAAGGTGCTCCTCGAAGGTGTGGGCGCCGGCGCCATCGACACCGAGGCCATCGAGGGTTGCAACGCCGAGGGCGCC
Source organism: uncultured Alphaproteobacteria bacterium (assembly GCA_963761475.1). GTDB lineage: Bacteria > Pseudomonadota > Alphaproteobacteria > Rhizobiales > Hyphomicrobiaceae. The sequence goes on along the minus strand of CAVXGT010000020.1, from coordinate 600,657 downwards.
GGTGAAATTGCCGTCACTGCCGCCGCCAAACGAGCCGTGGCGCAGCTCAAAACCGATCTCGGCGGCAAGGCCGTGGGCTTTCTCGAACAGCGCCATGGTCTCGCGGTGGGGCTGCCAGAGCGGGCGGACGGGGCCCTGCGTTACTGCGACGCGGATGCCGTCGTCCTCGGTTTCGAGGCCGCGCATGAGTTCGACAACCTCGTCGAAAATGGCGGCGGTGGGGGCGACGGTGAGGACCTGGGCGCGGCATTCGATCGGCATCACGTTGACGAACGTACCACCGGAGATCGTGCCGACCGAGAACGTCATGCCGCGGTCGAAGTCGGTCATGCCTTCGATGCGCTCGATCAGGCGGGCCATGGCGCGGATGGCGCTGCGGCCCTGGCGATTGTTGGCGCCGGCATGGGCTGGGCGACCGGTGACGGTGATCCAATAGCGCTGGAAGGCGTAGCGGCCGGTGACGATGACGCCATTCTTGCAGGGCTCGGTGACCAGCACGTACTTGTGCCGCCGCGCCTCTGCCTCGATGCGCTCGCGCGAGGTGGGGCTGCCGACCTCCTCATCGGGCACCAGCATGAACGACACGGGAAGCGACGGGGAGACGCCAGCTCTTGCCAGCATCTCGAGTGCGTGCACCGCGATCCTGACGCCGCCCTTCATGTCATAGATGCCAGGGCCGAAATAGCGGTCACCATCGCGCCGCAGCGGCAGGCGGCCATCCAAGGTGCCGACCAGATGAACGGTGTCGAGGTGGGACAGTATGAGAATACCCGACGAATTGGTCGGCTCGCGACCGCCGAAGCGGCCGACGACGATATCGCCATAACCCGGTTCGCCCGGCGTTCGCTCGATTGTGGCGCCCAGCCGCGCCAGATCGGTGGCGACCAGGTCCATCATCCTGTTTACGCCCTCGACGTGACTGGTTGGGCTCTCGACGAGCACCCAGGGCTTGAGGCCTGTCAGGATCTCGTCGCTGTTGAAAAGGCTGTGATTGAGCACGGTTCGTCTCCACCCATGCGACGGCGATGCACTAGGTATAAGCTTGCATCGTCGCTAGTGTCCTATCTCGCATTGTCGATAGCCCGGGGGTAGCGACATCGGCAACATCGCCATGAGGCAACATGTGGCGGGCTCATGTTGCCGGCAGTCATTGCGGTGGGCACAGTTTTTGCCATTCGTTCGACTCTGCGCGCTGAAGGCTCTATCCGGCTTGCGGTCTGATCCCCGCCAATCCCGTGCCGGGTCTATGCTTGACCGGCACGGCGGTTCTGCTCAGCCTTATGGTCTCAGAATTCAGGGGCGATATCCACTTGCACGACGATAGAACACTGCCATCGTTCGCAGGGAAATCGGACAGGCTCGTGGCCATGGTGCCCATCCTGGCCGCGGTCGCGGTTCTGGTCGCGATGGTGTCCCCGCGTGCGACGCCGGGGCTGCTGGCGCTGATGACGGTGCCCCCGATCCTCGCCGTTGCGTTCGCCGGCCGCCTCGAGCGGTCCCGCCGGTTCGGCCTTCTCGAGACGATTCTCGGCGGGTTGGGACTGTACCTGATCATCAATGCCGGTTGGTCTGCGGACAAAGCCGATGCCTATGCGAAGGTCGGTTTCTACTGGCTCATCGTCGTCGTGCTCGTGCTTGCGAGGCAGGCCTTCAAGGTTCTCGACGATCGCACACTCGCCCGCTTGCGCCAGGTGATCGTGTGGTGCGTGGTTGCGGGAGCGGTGTTCCTCGCTATCGAGTTGGTGTTCGAGCAGCCGATCAAGCGGTTTGTCGTCTCCGTTCTGCCGATGCTGCGGCCGGCCAAAAAGCATATCGCCGTCGACGATGGTTGGGTGCAGGAGATTGGCCAGTACGTCCTCAACCGCAACGTCGCCATGCTGTCACTGATGCTGTGGCCGTTCTTCCTGATGACGCGCGACAGCTTCGCACCGCGGTCCGCGCGACTTGTGGCGGCGGGCGTGTTCGTGCTGACGGCGGCAGCCGTGTTCCACTCACAGCACGAGACTTCGATGATCGCGTTGGTGGCGGCCTCGATCACGTTCGTTGCCATGACCTACGTTCCCAAGGTGATGCGGGCCCTGGTGCTTGTCGCCTGGGTGGCAGCGACCATCCTGGTGGTGCCGATCGCGGCAGGGAGCTATTCGGCGGGGCTCTACAAGGCTACGTGGATCCCGAAGACCGGGCGCAATCGCATCGTTCTGTGGGGGGTGACGGCGGCCAAGGTGCGCGATGCGCCGCTGCTCGGGGTAGGCGTCAAATCAACGAAGACGCTGGACTTGGAAGCTGCCGCCAAAGCCGAATGGCCCAAGGACCACCCCTATCCGCTGCGCACGGGGCGCCACAGCCACAACATCTACATGCAGACATGGTACGAACTCGGCGCCATCGGCGCGCTGTTTCTGCTCGCAATCGGCCTTGTCGTGCTCAATCTTTTCCGGCGCCTGCCCGAAGACGTGCAGCCCTACCTCTATGCCAGCTTCGTCTCGACGGCCATACTCGGCGCGCTGAGCTGGGGGTTGTGGCAACCGTGGTTCATGGCAGCCTTCGCGATCTGGGCGACCTTGATCATCATGGCGCTGGAAATGCAGCGGATGCGGTGCGGAGGCGCTGCCAACGCGTGATAGATGCCGGCCGGCATGTGTGTGCCGATCAGGAATACCGTGCCTTCCAGAGCACCCACTGTTATCGGGATCGGACGTGGTTGAGCATCGAGCGTGGCGCGCGGGTCAAACCTTGGCGGCGATGTCGTTGACGAAGCGATCGATCTGGACGCGCGTCTCCTCGAGCGTGCCGCCGCGCGAGCGCACCACGATCTCCTTGAACCCCTGATCGCGCAGGCGCTTCATGTCGTCGATGATCTGCTCGGCGGTGCCGGTGCCCGGTTCGCGATCGCCATAGCGGCCGGCGCGCGGCTCGCCGATGTTGATGAAGGCCTTGAAGGCCAGCGTGAGGTCCTCGAAGCGGCGACCTGCTTCGCCGGTCAGCTGGCGCAGGCGCTGCAGGCGCTCGGCCAGCAGGTCGGGGCCCATCGACACAGCAAGCCAGCCATCGCCCAGCCTTGCCACGCGGCGCAAGGCTGGATCGGCAACGCCGCCGATCAAGACCGGAGGGTGGGGCCGCTGGAGCGAGCCCGGGGCGGAGATGACGGGATCGAAGGCGTAGACTTGGCCCTGATAGCCGACCTCGCCGCCGGCCGCGATTGCCTTGAAAATCTCGATGGCTTCGTCCGTCGCCTTGCCGCGGCGGGCGAAATCATCGAAGCCGAGTGCCTTGAACTCTTCCTCGAGCCAGCCGACGCCGGCGCCCAGGATGATACGGCCGCCGGAGAACTGGTCGAGCGTGACGAGCATGCGAGCGAGCAGCAAGGGGTGGCGGTGCGGCATGACCAGGACGGCGGTGCCGATGCGGATGCGGCTGGTGGCGCCGACCAGTACACCGATGGTTGCAATGGGCTCCATCAGCGGATCGTCGAGGCGGGCGGGGAAATCCCCCTCACGGGCGTAGGGGTAGGCGGACTTGAAGGTGACGGGAAAGGCTACGTGGTCTGCGACCCAGATCGAGCCGAAGTCGCGTTCCTCGGCGAAGCGGGCGAGTTCCAGGATGACGTCCGGCCGCGCCAGGCCGCCATAAATGCCGACGTCCAGGCCGAAGTTTTTCAGGTCTGCCATCTCGCCTCACAATTCGTGGTTTGGCCGCTGCCGGCTTCGGCCAGGAAGCCTGCGGGGGCCGTGGTGCCGGCTACTCGTTCACCAGTCTGACGAGGGAGAAGGCGCCGCGCAACTCGCCGAGGTTATAATCCTTGGCCTTGTCGTCGGGATAATAGCGGCTCAGCTCGGCCTTGACGTCGGGCTTGAGGTTGGTGCCGTGGCAGGACAAGCAGAGATCGGTGACTGCGATGCTCTTCATGTAGCGAAACAGCTTGTCGCCTTCCGGCGTGATCACGATTTCGAAATGCTCGAGGCGGGCCGCGTCGCCGCCCTTGGCGACCTGCTCCTCGAATTTCTTGAGAACACCGAGCTCCCATGGTCCCGCGGCATTCTCCGGATTGCGCAGCTTGAGAGAGGTGCGGGAGATCTCGAAGCCGGTTTCGTCGGAAAGGCCGGTGGGGATGTCCGGGGAGAGCGTCTGGCAAAGGCCCACAGCATTGGCCACGCCATCCGTCTTGATGGCTGAGGTAAGATCGCTCTTCAAGCGCTCGCCGAAGATCTTGACCGTCTGGCGCGCCAGCTGGAGCGATTTCTCGAGGTCGAAGGGGGGTAGTTTCGGCGTGCCGGTGATGATGGGAGGCTGCGCGGGGGTCGAGATGGGCGGTGGCGTCGGTGTGGCGGGCGTGGTCTGGGAAACGGCAGGAGACGGCACGTGTCCAAAAGCCATGGACAGCAACGCACAACCTGCGGCCACCGGCAACCGCCTCATTCCGATCACATCCCGCCTCCCCCAGCCGGCGCTTGCGTTCTCGGCCGCAGCGCCTTGTTTGCACACTTCTAGACCCGATCGGGCGTCGAAGGCTAGCGCGTTCGGTGGCCGGATTGTCGCGAGGCGGGGTGATGGCCTCGTGTCAGTCGTTGTTCTTCGGTTTTGTTGTTTTCTGGCGGCGTGCCGTTGTCGTCCTGGCAGCGGCGGCGACACGCTTCTTTTCGCGAGCCTGGCGGACGGAGGCGCGCCAGCAGGCCGTGAACTCGTCGGCGACGAGCGAGGGGGGGAGTGCCAGGAGGCGGTCGGCCAAGGGAAAAGCCTGGGCGTACAAGTGTTTCTGGCGCTCGTCGGCAGCGGCGCCGAGCGTTGCCGCGTGATCGGCTTCGCGGGGCGTGGTGGCGCTCTTGGTTGCGACGGCGGCCAGCACGGCCAAGTCTTGCACGGTGCCCAGCACTTGCGATACCTCGCGCGCAGTCGCGATCCGGATCTCTGCGACCTCGGGCCACGCAGCGGCCAGCAACTTGGCGTGACGCCAGGACGTCTGCAGTGCCTTGCGCAAGTCGTGCATGGCCTCATCGGTGCGGGTGTCCTCGGCGATCGCGAGTGCCCGCCGTGCTGTCCGGTGAGATTTGGCGAGGCCTTCGGCTGCCACGTCGACCAGGCGGCCCTTGGCTCTCACTTGCTGCAGGCGCTCATGTGCTGCCTCGAGGCTTTCAAGTGCTGCCGATATCCGTTCCTCGTCGGAGAGGGCGTCGCCGGGATCGAGGGGCAAGTGGGGTAGGCCCGGCTCCAAGATCAGCTTTTTCTGTAACCAATTGGCAGCGCGCGCGAGGTGGGGGGCGGGGCTCTCGGCGGTCAAGGTCTGGACAGTGGAGGCGAGTACGTGGCGATCGCGCAAGGGGGAGAGCAGGCGGCCGATGCGGCGCAGCTCGGCGTTCAGAGCCCGGCGTTCGGCAATATCGAGGCCGGTCTGAACCAGACGCAGCAAGGCGCGGATGCGCTTCAAGCCCTTGCGGGTCTCATGAACCCAGCTGGCGAGCGCGGTGTCGTCGAGGGGGCGGGCTTTGAGGGCGGCGTCGAGCTGCTCGCCGGCAATGCGGCGCATGCCGGACTCGAGTGGCTCCTTCAATCTGAATCTGTAGGCCATGGCACTCCTGGGGAAGAGCGGCCAACCTTCAACGTCGTCGTGTCACAATCAAGTGGCGGTCAGGCCGATTTTTCCACGCTTCTGGCCCAGGCGAGCCAGCTCTTGACCCGGGCCTCGGGCTCGGGATGGGTGAAGAAATCGGTGATCACAGCGACACTGTCGGCGCCTGCGGCGACCACGCCCGGCGCGCGCTCTGGCGTGATGCCGCCAATGGCGCAGAGGGGGATGGCGCCGATCCGGCGCTTCCAGTCGGTGATGCGGTCGAGCCCCTGGGGCCCCCATTTCATAGCCTTGAGCTTGGTCTCATAGATCGGCCCGAGCGCCACATAGTCCGGCTTGACGGCCAATGCGATCTGCAACTCCTCGGGGCTGTGGGTCGAGAGCCCCAGGCGGATGCCGGACGCCTTGAGCGCCGCCACATCGGCGGTTTCGAGGTCCTCTTGGCCGAGGTGGACGAAATCGGCGCCAAGATCGATGGCAGTCTGCCAGTAATCGTTGACGATGAGTTGGCAGCCGTGCGCCCGGCAGGTGGCAAGGCTTGCCGCGATCTGGCGGTGCACTTCGCCCTCAGAGGCGTCTTTAAGGCGCAACTGGATAGTGCGCACGCCCAGGGGAACCAGCCGGTTCAGCCAGTCCAGGTCCGGCACGATCGGATAGAAGACGTCGAGCAGCGGGCGCGGCATCAGCGTTTGTCCTCGAATTCGAAGAAGGGCGTGCCGGCGACCGGCGTCGAGGGGGCCGCCATGTCGCGGGTTTCCATGAGGCCTGAGCGGTAGGCCTCGCGGCCGGCGTCGATGGCGCCTGCGAAGGCACGAGCCATGGCGACGGGATCGCCGGCCTTGGCAACGGCGGTGTTCAGGAGGATGGCGTCATAGCCCATCTCCATGGCGAGGGCGGCGTGACTGGGCGCGCCGATGCCGGCGTCGACCACGAGGGGAACGGCCGGGAAATAGTTGCGCAGCGTGCGCAGGGCGTAGGGGTTCGCAAGGCCGCGCCCGGTGCCGATCGGTGCTCCCCACGGCATCAGCAGCTCGCAGCCGACACCCAACAGGCGCTCAGCGACGCCGAGATCCTCGGTGGTATAGGGAAAGACCTTGAAGCCGTCGCGGCTCAGCACGCCTGCAGCCTCGACAAGCCCGAACACGTCAGGCTGGAGGGTGTCGTCATTGGCGATGACCTCGAGCTTCACCCAGTCGGTCTCGAACAGCTCGCGCGCCATCTGAGCGGTGGCGATCGCCTCCTTTGGCGTGCGGCAGCCGGCAGTGTTTGGCAGGACGCGGACACCGAGCGCCTTGATCATCTCCCAGAAACGCTCTCCGCCCTTGGCCCTGGCGGCCTCGCGGCGCAAAGAAACCGTGACGAGGGCCGTGCCCGAGGCCTTGATGGCATCGGCGAGGATTTGCGGGGAGGGATATTGTGCCGTGCCCAGCAACAGGCGCGAGGCAAGCTCGACGCCATAGGGCGTGAAAGCTTTGCTCATGTGAGGGGAAGCGGTCTTGTCGAGCATGCGCGGGGCACCCCATTCGGCTGTTGCGGCAGGATGGTAGGGCTGCCATCCCGGTTTTGGTTATCTTGGATGCAGGACAATACTAACAGGTCGGGCGGGGGCGTGTCCTGCCGGGATCATGACCGGACAGGGCAGGGTTGCAAGCACGGCGTAGCCTGCCCTGCCAGCCCGGCCTGGGTCACTCCGGCCGGCTAACCGCCCTGGCGCGGAGCGACGATCTCGATGCGGTCGTCGGCCTGGAGCCTCGTCTCGGCGCGGGCGCGGGCAGGGATGAACTCGCCGTTCAGGGCGGTGGCGACCTTCTGGCCGCCATAGCCGAGTTCATCGATCAGGGCCGCCAGCGTTGCCGCCGTTGTTGGCATCGTCTGGCCGTTGACCACGAGCCTTGCCGTCGTCGTATCGTCCTCTAGTGGTGCTGACACCTTCCGTCATCCTGCAACCTGATTGCCTCGTTGGCTTTAAGATAGGGGCAGTCGGCCGACATTCAAAGCCGGTCGGCGGGAATGCCGGTTTGGGCTTGGCCTAGGGCGATGCCGGCCTGCCGGCGGTCGGGCCCGCCATTGGCGGCGGGCCAGTTGGCATGGTGCCCCGCTCAGCTCATCACATCGCTCGTGTCCCCTTGATTGCAACGGTCGTTTGGAGCCTGTTACGGAAACAAACGAAGCTTGCGTTTCGGCCACTAGCCTCGCCGTGCGGGATCGGGCAGTGTTGGGCACACCAATCTCAAGCGGCCGGCGCCCCGGTGCCGGCGGCATAGAAACGGACCCCTGACGGGGCCAACTCGGGAAGGAGACCACCATGCTCGAAGCCTATATCTATGATGGCGCGAGGACGCCCTTCGGACGCCAGGACGGCGCGCTGTCGCGGGTGCGGCCGGACGACATGCTGGCCGACGTGATCAAGACTGTGGTCGGGCGCTCCGGGTTCAATCCCGAGAGCATCGACGATGTGCATGTCGGCTGCGTCAGCCAAGCCGGCGAGGACAGCCGAAATGTCGCCCGGCACGCGATGTTGCTGGCAGGGCTGCCGATCGAGGTGCCGGCCAATACGATCAACCGGCTATGCGGCTCGGGCATGAATGCGCTGGTGACGGCCGCGCATGCCATCACCTGCGGCGAGGCCGACGTGGTCGTCTCGGCCGGTGTAGAGAGCATGACACGGGCGCCATTCGTCGTCGGACGGGCCGAAGGCGCATTTCCGAAGCGGATCGAATCGTATGTGGCCTCGCTCGGCGCGCGCTTTCCCAACCCGAGGATCGAGAGCGAGTTCGGCGACGACACCATGCCCCAGACGGCGGACAACCTCGCTCGCGACTTCCAGTTGAGCCGGGAGGATTGCGACGCCTATGCGCTCGGTTCGCAACTGAGGTACGAGGCGGCGCGCAAGGCCGGGTTCTTCAAGGACGAGCTATTGGCCGTCACGGTGCCGGCTGCCAAGCGCGGTGGCGAACCTACAATCGTCAGTGAGGACGAGCATCCCAGGCCCGAGACCAACCTGGCGAGCTTGAGCAAGTTGCGTACGATCTTCAAGGATGGCGTGACGACGGCCGGTAATGCGTCCGGCATCAACGACGGCGCGGGCGCGTTGATCGTGGCAAGCCGGGATGCCGGCGACAAGGCGGGCGTGAAGCCGCGTGGTCGCATCATCGCGACGGGCGTTGCCGGCGTGGCGCCGAGGACCATGGGCTTCGGGCCGGTGCCGGCCGCCAAGAAAGCGCTCGAGCGTGCCGGCCTCGAGCTCAAGGACATGGACGTCATCGAGATCAACGAAGCCTTCGCAGCGCAAGTTCTGGCTTGTGCCAAGGGGCTCAATCTGGCGTTCGACGATGCGCGAATCAATCCCAACGGCGGGGCGATCGCCATCGGGCATCCACTCGGTGCGTCAGGTTCGCGGATCGCGCTCACGGCGCTGCGCCAGCTCGAGCGCACGGGTGGCAAGCGAGCGCTGGTATCGATGTGCATCGGCGTCGGCCAGGGCATCGCGATGGTGATCGAGCGGGTGTAACGCGGGCGCCATTGTGCTTTTCGAATACGTCATGGCGGGGCCCGGTTGCCCCGCCATTTTTGTCGGCGGCGGCATGGGGCGCGGGGCTGCCCGATACGCTCCATTCGCGATTCATGACCGTGTGACGGCAGCCGGTGTTTGCTGGCCCGGCATCGGGCTCACGGCCCGCTTGCGGCGCTCGCCCCAGAGGTTGAGGAAGTTGCCAGCAACGATGACGGCCGCGCCGATGGTGAGCATCGGATCGAGAGGCTCGGCATAGAGAAGAATGCCGACGGTTGCCGCCAAGGGCAGGCGCAGGAAGTCCATGGGTGCGACGATGATGGCGTCGGCAAGGGAGAAGGCCTTGGTCAGCGCGTAGTGGGCGAACAATCCGAAGACCGTCAGCGCCAACACCCAGCCCGCGGTCGTGGGGTCAGGCACCTTCAGCGAGCCGGCCACCATGACGGTGGCCATCACCGCCTGCATCGCGTGAGTGTAGAATAGGATGAGAAAGGCGCTGTCGCCGCGGGTCAGGTGCTTGGTGGCGAGATAGTGGAAGGCGAAGCCGAACGCTGCGACGAAGGCATAGATCGTGCCGGCGCCGAGCGACAGGCTGTCGGGGCGAACGACCAGCAGGATGCCGATGAAGCCCAGTGCGGCGGCTGCCAGGCGTGTGGCGGTCATGCGCTCGCCGAGGACGAGCGGGGCGAGCAGCGCCGTCCAAAGCGGTGCGGTGAACTCGATCGAGAACAGTTGCGCCAGCGGGATCAATGCCAGTGCCGACAGCCATCCCCATTGCGCAATGAAGTGGACGAAGGCGCGGAGCGTGAGCAGGGGCAATTGGCGGGTACGCAGAGCGACGACGCTGCTGCCGCTGGCGTAGCAGGCAATGGCGAGGATCGCTACGCCAAGCCAGCTTCGGTAGAACATGATGTCGAGCGTGGACAGACCCTTGGTGGCGGCGCGCCCGGTGATGGCAATCGCGGTGAATGCAAACAGCGCCACGGTCATCCATCGGATGGCTGCGAGGACGTTGGGGTCGAGAGCTTTGCTGTTGGATCTGGTTGGCTTCATGTGGCGTGCACGAGCATCCCGGTTTTGATTGGCAGCGATTCTGCGCTCTAATTGTCCGAACAGGCGTCAGCAGTCGCCGCACTTTGCCTGTGTCATGTGCTTGAAGATTGATACGCGGCTCGCGCTCGTGTCGCCATCAAACGTTGAACTCAAGGGCTGCACGAGCGCCACAGAGTAGGTCGTTTTCGGGTTGGTTCCTGCGCGCGCTCCTCCGTCTGCTGCATCGGGAGGCAAATGCCGGAACCGGAATGCGAGCGATATAACGGGATTGCAGCGCGCAGCTTGATCAAGCAGATTAAGCTTAGAGATGAAGTCAACCGACGTAACGGGAGAAAACGTGTAAGTTTGGTAAAGGCCGCAAGGCCTCGCGAGCGGGATAACAGACGTCAAGGAACTGGATGCCATGGTCAAGTCAACGAGTGCCGTGCCGCGCGGCTACCAGGCAGTGATGCCGTATCTGCGTGTTCGCGATGCCGCTGCTGCAATCAAATTCTACAAGAAAGCCCTGGGCGCAACGGAGAGCTATCGGCTCAAGATGGCGAACAAGGTCGGTCACGCCGAAATGTCGATCGGAGGCGCAGTGTTCATGCTGTCCGACGAATTTCCCGATAACAAGGCGGTAGGGCCGAAATCGCTAAAAGGCACGAGTGTGTCGCTGGCTCTCTATGTCGACGACGTCGACAAGGCGGTCGCCAAGGCCACGAAGGCGGGGGCGAAAGTCCGCATGAAGGTTGCGGATCAGTTCTACGGCGATCGCGTCGGCCAGATCGTCGATCCGTTCGGGCATGTGTGGTCGATCCACACGCGGCTCGAGACGGTCGAGCCCAAAGAGATGCAGAAGCGGCTCAACGGCATGATGCGGGAAAGCGCCAAGTCGGCGGCGCCGCGTAAGAAGGCCGTCAAGGCTGTAAAAGCAAAGAAGAGCGCGGCGAAGCCTGCAGCCGGCGCCAAGGCAGCAGCGGGAAAGCGAGCGGCCACGAAGAAGGCTGCCGTCAAGCGCCCGAGAGCTAAGGCGGCTGCGCGGCCTCGTAGCGTTGCACGCAAGCCGGTTGGCGTCCGGCGCAAGGCTGGCTCCGGTCGCCGGGCGCGCGCGGGGCGGTAGGCCGGTATCGGGTAGTCGTGTGCCAGCGGAGCATTCGCTGGCACAACCGAACCGGCGACGGGGTGCCTCATGGCAGCCGACACCTCTCATGGTCCGCGGCTTCAAGCGTAGGCGGATGCCGCGTCGTGATCGGCCTGATCTGATGGCGACGGCACCAGGTCGAAGGCTGTGCGCGGCCAGGAGATGCGAACGACTGCGCCATGAGCCGGTGCGAGGCGGTTCTCAAGGGCTATGCGAGCGCCGGAGCGCTCAAGCAGCGTCTTTGCGATGAAAAAGCCAAGGCCGAGGCCTGAAGCCTCGTTGCCGCTCCGGCCCAGGCGCTTGCCGCTCGGGCGGGTGGTGACATACGGCTCGCCCAGCGTGTCGATGATGTCGGGGGCGAAGCCCGGGCCGTCGTCGGCAATGGTGATGACGAGCTCGCGGTCGGTCCAGCGCGCCTGCACCTCGACCTTGGACTGGGCGAAGTCGGCCGCGTTCTCAACGATGTTGCTCAGCCCGTAAATGACTCCGGGGCGCCGGATCGCGATCGGCTCGCGGTTCGATGTGTCGGACTGCGGTTCCAGCGGGTGGGCGCTGATCTCGAGCTTGATCACCGGGTTGGCGTGAGGCATGGCTGCTTCCTGCAGCAGCTGGGTGACCGGCAGGCTGACGTGGTGGGGATCGTCCTGCGCGCCGGGGCTGCGGGTCAGCGTGCGCAAGATCTCGCGGCAGCGCGCAGCCTGGCTGCGGAGCAGCTCGATGTCGTCGGCGATCTCCGGCCACTTGTGCTTGGAGCTCTCCAGCTCCTTGGTAATGAGAACGATGGTCGCCAGCGGTGTTCCAAGCTCATGGGCTGCTGCGGCGGCGAGACCGTCGAGGGCGTGCAGTTTCTGCTCGCGGGCAAGGACCAGCTCTGTGGCCGCCAATGCCGCCGACATCTGGCGTGATTCCTTTGTAAGGCGACCGGCATATAGGGCGAGGAAGACCATGCCTGAGCCGATCGAGGCGAGGGTGCCGAGCTGGTAGAGCACAGGCAGCGTCAAATTCGCTCCCGGCCACCAGGGCAACGGTAAGTGCCAGAAGATCAGGGCTGTCGAGGCGAGCAGGGAGAGAACACCAAGCGCCATGGTGTTGACGGCCGGCAGGGTCGCTGCCGACACCGTAACCGGGGCGACGATCAGGAAGGCAAACGGATTGGTCAGTCCACCAGTCAGGTAGAGGAGGCCAGCCAGCTCGGCGGCATCGTAGGCGAGCAGGGCAGTGGCGAAACCCTGGCTCAGGCGGTGGCGGCCGGGATAGCCGATGCGGAGGTAGACGTTGAGCCAGGCCGAGGCTGCGATCAAGGCCAGGCACCAGCCGACCGGGAAATCGAAACCGAACCACCAGTGAGCCGCGGCGACGGTGAAGAGCTGACCGCCGACGCCGATCCAGCGCAGGCGGATAATGGTCTGCATCCGGAGGCGGCTCGCCTCGCCAATTCCGACCGATGCCGTCGCGATCTCGGAGACCAACCTGCCGCCGTCTATTGCCGTTGCCATTTCATGTCCTCCCGGCGGTCAATCTGATTGCATGGGCGCGGCTCGGCAAGCGATCTATGCTGGGCTTGTGCAGCAGGGCTTGCTGCGCACGGCTCGTTGCACCACAGTGCGGCGACCTCAAGGGAGCGAGCCCGGAGCCCATCCATTCCATGGCGGCAAATACAGAACATGGCGACCAGGGTCGGCCGGCCATAGAGGTGCGCGACTTACGCAAGGTCTATGGCGGCGTCGTTGCCGTAGACGGCATCTCATTCGCGCTGATGCCGGGCACGATCACGGCGCTGCTTGGCGGCAATGGAGCGGGCAAGACGACGACGATCGCGATGCTGATGGGGCTGGTGGTGGCGACTTCGGGCAGCGTGCGCGTGCTTGGTGCGGACATGGCGCGCGACCGCCACAGCGTGTTGCACCGGATCAACTTCGAGAGCCCCTATACCGACATCCCCATGCGGCTGACGGTGCAGCAGAACCTCGAGGTGTTCGGTCGCATATATGGGGTGGCGGGGTTGGCTCGACGGATCGGCGACGTTGCTGGCGAGCTCAGACTGACGGAGCTACTTGACCGGCCCTACGGCAAGCTGTCGGCGGGGCAGAAAACGCGGGTGTCACTTGCCAAGGCCCTGATCAACCAGCCGGAAGTTCTGCTGCTCGATGAGCCGACGGCGTCTCTCGATCCCGACACGGCGGACTGGGTGAGGTCGAACATCGAGACCTATGCGCGGGAGCAGGAGGCGACCGTGGTGCTCGCCTCGCACAACATGGCCGAGGTGGAGCGGCTGGCCAGTCGCGTGATCATGCTTGAGCGGGGCACGATCATCGCCGACGAGTCGCCCCAGGCGCTGGTGGCGCGCTTCGGACGGGCCAATCTCGAAGAGACGTTCCTGGCAATTGCGCGCCGCGGCAGCGACGGCATGGCCGACATGGAGGGGGAGGCCAAGCGATGACGCCGGGCAAGCAGACGTGGCGGGGGCGGCGATGAGACAGGCGGGTGGTGTGCATCTCAAGAGCCAGCGGGGGGCCGCTGCCTCGGCGCGACGGGTGTCGGGGCTGGTGCTTCGGTACTGGTATGTGATCCGTTCGTCGTGGCCGCGCACGGCCGAGCTGATCTACTGGCCCCTGGTGCAGATGATCATGTGGGGGTTCCTGCAGAAACACCTGGCGCAGACCACGAGCCTGGCGGGCAAGGCCGCCGGGATCTTCATCGGCGGGGTGTTGCTGTGGGACATCCTGGTGCGCAGCCAACTCGGCTTCTCGACGACGTTCCTCGAGGAGGTGTGGTCGCGCAACCTCGGACATCTCATGATGAGTCCGCTGCGCGCCTGGGAGATGGGGCTGGCGCTGATGGTGGTGAGCCTGGTCAAGCTGTCGGTTGCCATGGTGCCGGTGATGGTGCTGGCCGACGTGTTCTTCGGTTTCAACGCGTTTTCGCTCGGCCTCGCGTTCGCGGTGTTCTTTGCCAACCTCGTGATGACGAGCTGGGCGCTCGGGTTTCTGGCGGTGGGGGCGGTGATCCGATGGGGGCTCGGGGCGGAGAGCCTCGCTTGGCTCATCGTGTTCGTGCTGTTGCCGCTGGTGTGCGTCTATTACCCTTTGTCGACGCTGCCGCAGTGGCTGCAGCCGCTGGCGCTGGTGTTGCCGCCGACGCATGTGTTCGAGGGGCTACGATCATTGGTGCTGGAGGGTCGTTTCGACGGCCAGGCCATGGTGGTCGCATTCGGGCTCAATCTGGTCTATCTGGCTGGCGGGTTCTGGGTGTTTCGCCACCTGCTCGAAGTGGCGCGCCGTGCCGGCTCGCTCGTGCAGATGGGCGAATGAAGGGGTGCAGGCGGTCTGATATGCGAGGAACTGGAACTGATGCGTTATCGCCTGGCGATTATTGCGGTGCTGGCCTTCGTGCTCGGCGGGCTCATTGCGGTGCTGGCGCTGCCGGACTTGCGCAGCAAGTTCCTGCCCAACGCGCGTAGCGTTGGACAAGCTCTGATTGGCGGCCATTTCTCGCTCATCAATCAGGAGGGCCGGCGGGTCACGGAGAAGGATTTCCTCGGCCGTTACATGCTGGTGATGTTCGGTTTCACCTACTGCCCGGATATCTGCCCGTCGGGTCTGCAGGTGATGTCGTCGGCGCTCGAAATGGCTGGGCCGAAGGCAGATAAAGTGGTGCCGATCCTGGTTTCTGTCGATCACGAGCGCGATACGCCCAAGCAGCTGGGCGAATACGTGAAAAGCTTCCATCCGCGGCTCGTCGGGCTTAGCGGCACGGCGGAGGATATCGCCGCGGCGGCGAAGGCGTATCGCGTGTACTACAAGAAGGTGGAGGATCCCAAGTCGACGGCTGGGTTCACCTATGATCATTCCGCCCTGATCTATCTGATGGGGCCGGATGGAAAGTACATCACGCACTTCACGCATGCAGCGGGGCCGGATGCGATTGCGGCACGGTTGCGCCAACTGCCGTAGATCGCTGTTGCTTGCCGCGGTGGCCGGGCAGTCCAATCGAGGCTGGTTCTCAGCCAAATGCGGTCCGGAGCTGCGAGGCCTCTGCCATCAGCAACTTGACAGTAGGGCGGGTTGGGCCTAGTTGGAAAGTCTATCCGTGGTGATTTGGCCGGCCGGCTTGCAGCCACGTTAAACAACTCGCTAAAAAGGCCGCGAGCGCGACCCGGTCATGGGTCCGTCCCGGCCAGAAATGGCGGACGGTCCGGCCGGGTTTTCTGTTTGGCTGACCGGCGATGGGCCGGCGGCTACCGGAGGCGCTCCATGTCCGAGCAAGTGCCTGGTATCGACGACGGCCGCAAAGCGCGGGCCAACGACGTGGTGTTGGAGCATAGCCCCGAGCGGCCACTTGCGCGCTCCAGCGAGATCGACCATCCGTCGAGCCGGGTGGTGCGGTTCGAGGACAAGGGGCTGGAGCTCGACTGCGGCCAAGTGCTGTCGCCATTCCAGGTCGCCTACAACACGTATGGAACGCTCAACGCCGACAAGTCGAACGCGGTGCTGGTGTGCCATGCGCTGACGGGTGACCAGTATGTGGCCGACAAGCATCCGGTGACGCAACGGCCGGGCTGGTGGGAGATCATGATCGGTCCGGGAAAGCCGATCGATACCGATCGCTTCTTCGTCATAAGCGCCAATATCCTCGGTGGTTGTCTCGGCTCAACGGGGCCGGCTTCCACCAACCCTGCTACCGGTAAGCCCTACGGGCTCGACTTTCCGGTGATCACCATCGGCGACATGGTGAAGGCGCAAGCGCGACTGGTTGATCATCTGGGCATTACACAGTTGTTCTCGGTGATCGGCGGCTCGATGGGCGGCATGCAGGTGCTGGACTGGGCATCGCGCTTCAAGGATCGCGTCTACACGGCGATACCGATTGCAACGGCGGCCTGGCACTCGGCGCAGAACATCGCCTTCCACGAGGTTGGCCGGCAGGCGGTGATGGCCGATCCGGAGTGGTCGGGCGGGCGCTATGTCGAGGCCAACAAGGTGCCGCGGCGGGGGCTTGCCGTGGCGCGGATGGCGGCGCACATCACGTATCTCTCGGAGGAAGCGCTGGAACGCAAATTCGGCCGCAGCCTGCAGGATCGCTCGGCCAAAACATTCTCGTTCAGCGCCGATTTCCAGGTTGAGAGCTACCTCCGGCACCAGGGCTCGACCTTCGTCGACCGGTTCGATGCCAACAGCTATCTCTACATCACGCGTGCGATGGATTACTTCGATCTCGCTGCGGACAACGGCGGCAAGCTCGCCAACGCCTTTAAGGGCACGCAGACACGGTTCTGTGTCGTCTCCTTCACCTCCGACTGGCTCTATCCGACGCGGGAGAGCCGGGAGATCGTGCAGGCGCTGAATGCGGTCGCCGCCAACGTGTCGTTCGTCGAAGTCGAAAGCGACAAGGGCCACGATGCCTTCCTGCTGGATGAGCCGGAGCTGTTTGCGACGGTGCGCGGCTTTCTCGGTGCGGCGTCGCGCAAGCGCGGCATCGTCGGGACCAACTGAACGGGATCGGAGATCCAAGCCATGCTCGCCGGCAACAAGCCCGTTTCGACACAAGAGTCACTCAAAGGGCACCGGGTCGACCATCTGCTGATTGCCGACATGGTGTCGCCCGGCGCGCGCGTGCTCGACATCGGTTGTGGCGACGGCGCGCTGTTGCAGCTTCTGACGGAGACGAAGAATGTCGATGGACGCGGCATCGAGGTGTCGCGGGAGCGTGTGAACGCCTGCGTGGCGCGCGGGCTCTCGGTGATCCAGGGCGATGCCGACCGCGATCTCGACAAGTATCCCGACTATGCCTTCGACTACGCGATCCTGTCGCTGACGATCCAGGCGACGCGGCGGCCGAAGCCGGTGCTCGAGAACCTGCTGCGGATCGGCGAGCATGCGATCGTGTCGTTTCCGAACTTCGGACACTGGTGGATCCGCTCGCAACTGCTGGTGACGGGCCGGATGCCGACCACAGTGAACCTGCCCGAGGCCTGGTACGACAGCCCCGATGGCCACCTGTGCACGATCCGCGATTTCGTCGATCTGTGCCGGGAGGTGGATGCGCGGGTCGAGACCAAGGTCGCCTTCAATGCCTCGGGTAGCCAGCTCGGGACGTGGCTGCCGCTGACGCTGCACAACCTGCTCGGCGAGAAGGCGGTGTTTCTGTTGACGCGACGGTGAAGCCAAGCGACCGCTCGCGCGCTTTCATTTCCCATAGGATGCCTGACGGAGAAGAGCTGCCATGCAAGTCGTGATGTGCGAGGCCTATGGTGGGCCGGAGAGCCTTGTGGTGAAGGATGTGCCGTCGCCGGTGCCGGGACCGGGCGAGGTCAAGGTGCGGCTGTGGGCGCGCGGCGTCAGCTACACGGACGTGCTGAGGATTGCCGGCCAGTATCATGTCAAGACCGAGCCGCCGTTCATCCCGGGTGGAGAGGCGGCTGGCGAGATCGTCGAGCTCGGCGCCGGTGTTTCGGGCCTCGCTGTCGGGGACCGGGTGTTGTGCTCGGGTGGGTTTGCCGAGGAAACGGTGCAGCCAGCCGATAGTGTCGTGAAGCTGCCGGGGCATGTGGCCTTCGAGGCGGCGGCGGCATTCCGCTCCAACTACATGACGGCCTACTACGCCTTGCAGCGCGGTCGGCTGCGGCCCGGCGAAACGCTGCTAGTGCACGGTGCTGCGGGCGGCGTCGGGTTGGCGACGGTCGATATGGGCAAGCTGATGGGCGCGCGCGTGATCGCAACGGCGCGTAGTGCCGAGCGGCTCGAGGTATGCAAGGAGCTTGGTGCCGATCACGTCGTCGACTACAGCGACGGATTTCGTGACGAGGTCCTGGCGCTGACCGGGGGCAAGGGCGCGGACGTGATCTTCGATCCCGTCGGCGGCGATGTCTTCGACCAGTCGATGCGCTGCGTGGCGCCGTTCGGGCGGATCCTGATCGTCGGCTTCACGGGCGGGCGTCCTGGTCTTGCCAAGACCAATCACCTGCTGGTCAAGGATGCCGAGGTGATCGGTTTCACGATCGGTGGGCTGGCCAAGCATGACCCGGCGTGGGCGCAGCGCAATCTCGATGCGCTGGTCGGCTGGCTGGCGGCGGGGCGCATTCGTCCCTACCACTCGCATGCCCTGCCGCTCGCGGATGCCTCGGACGCCTTGAAGCTGATTATCGACCGGCAAGTGGTCGGCAAGGCGCTGTTGGTCGGGTGACGGCGGAGTTGGTGCTTGGCGGATTTGACCGATGCTGTCCGCTCGCACCTATCAGTCCGGCTGCAGGATGGTGTTGTCGATCGGATAGACGCCGGAACCGCCGAGCATGTAGATGCGCCGCTGCGATGGTTCGATCAGAGGCGCGAAAGCCTCGTCGAGGACATTGAGGCCGCCGGTGAAGGTGCCGAAAGCCGGCAGCACGAGACGGCGGTCGTCGCAGACGAAGCAGCGGCGGCGCAGCACGCTGCCCTTGAGGGCGACGCGGGCTGCAGGATGCAGATGGCCAGCGATCTCGGTGCCAGTTGCGGTTGCCAGCGGCTCATGCCTGAGTTCCAGTCCGCCGATCTGCGCCTCGGCACAAACCTCACCACCCAGGTCCGGCGCAATCGCTGGGTCGTGGTTGCCGGTGATCCAAATCCAGGCGCGCTGCCGCTGTAGGCGGGCAATGGTGGCTGCCGTCTCGGGCATCATGCGCTGGCGGGCGGCGATGTCGTGCAGGCTATCGCCCAAGGCGATCACGGTGCGCGGGCGCCACCGCCCGATGACGGCGTCGAGGCGATCGAGGGTGTCGCGGCTGTCGTAGGGCGGCAGCATGATGCCGCGCCGGGCGTGGGCCGAGGCCTTCTCGAGGTGCAGGTCGGCAACGATCAGGGTGCGCTCTGAGGGCCACCACAAGGCGCCGGAGCTGTCGGCCAGCAAAGTCGCGCCTGTGAGCGTGACGGTCTGGTGCGCAAACGCCGCGCTCTCCGGAGTGGCTGCCGCAGCACCTGAATTACCCCGCATTGTCACCCGTCCCCAGCCGTCCAACCGTTGTGCTTCATTGCCCTGCGACATTGCCTGCGGCTTCCTGCAGCAAGGCTTCCGCGGCTTCGCGCAGCAGGGTCTCGCGGGCATCGCCGCCAACCGCTTCGCGCCCCATTTCCAGCATCAGCGGGACGGCCAGCGGCGAGACTTGATCGAGGGCAATGTGGCGTATCCTACCCTTGATGCGGGTCAGAAATGCGCCGAGCCTGCGAATATCCAGCAGGCCAGTTGCCGCATCCTGGTAGGCGGCTTCGAGCAGGATGTGGCCGGGATCGTGGCGGCGCAGGACCTCGTAGACGAGATCGGCCGATACGGTGAGCTGGCGGCCGGACTTCTCCTTGCCGGGGTGACGGCGCTCGACCAGACCGGCGATCATCGCGCAGTGGCGGAAGGTGCGCCGCATCAGGCTGGTTTCGGCAAGCCACAGGTCGAGATCGTCGCCGAGCATGTCCTCCTCGAAGAGGCTGGCGAGATCGATGGCGCCGGAAGCAATCATGGCGGATAGGTCCGACAAGCCCCAGATGGCGATGGCGTAGTCGTTGGCGAGAAAGCCCAAGGGGCGAGCGCCGAGGCGGGCGAGGCGGCGCGTGAGCAGCATGCCGAGCGTCTGGTGGGCGAGCCGGCCCTCGAAGGGATAGGCGGTGAGATGGAAGCGGCTCGCCCGCGGGAACGTTTCGATCAGGATCTCGTCGGGGCCGGGCAACAGCGAGTAGCGCTCCTGCAGTTCGAGCCATTGGGCGACGGGGCCGGGCAGGCGGCGCCAGCGCACGGGATCGGAGAGCATTAGTCGGACACGTTCGGCCAGGTGCGTGGAGAGAGGAAAGCGGCCACCGGGATAGCTCGGGACGATCGGATCGGCAGCGGTGGCCCGGGTGACAATCACCTCGTTGTCGCGGAGGCCTTCGAGGCGCAGCGTCTCGCCGCCGAGGACGAAGGCATCGCCAGGCGTGAGCTCGCCGGCGAACCACTCGTCGATCTCGCCCAGAATACGGCCGCCATAAGTGGGTGTGGGGCGGGCCCGACTTGCACTGCCACGGCTCTTGACGAGCCGGACCTTGAGCATGGGGCTTTCGATGATGGTACCGACGTTGATGCGGTACTGCTGCGCCAAACGCGGGTGGGAGAGGCGCAGGCGGCCGTCGCCGGTCGGGCGCAGCTTGGCGAAGCGCTCGTAGGCCTTGAGCGCATAGCCACCGGTGGCGACGAGATCGATCACGCGCTCGAAGCGCTCGAAATCAAGGGCTGCGTAGGGCAGCGCGGTCGCAACCTCGTCGAAGAGGGCGCGGGGAGCGAACAGGCCGGCGCAGGCGGAGCCGAGGATGTGCTGGGCGAGGACATCAAGGCCGCCCTGGCGATCGACAACGGCATCCTGGGCGCCGGCCTCGGCGGCTTCGAGGGCGGCGCGGCACTCGAGCACCTCGAAGCGGTTGGCCGGCACGAGCAGGGCGCGGGAGGGCTCGTCGAAGCGGTGATTGGAACGGCCGATGCGCTGCAGGAGGCGGCTTGCCCCTTTCGGCGCGCCGATGTGGATGACGAGATCGACGTCGCCCCAGTCGAGGCCGAGATCGAGGGTGGAAGTGGCGACGACGGCGCGCAGCTTGCCGGCAGTCATGGCGGCCTCGACCTTGCGGCGCTGGGCCACGTCGAGCGAGCCATGATGGAGGGCGATCGGCAGGACGTCGTCGTTGGCGCGCCAGAGCTCGTGGAACATGAGCTCGGCCTGGAGGCGCGTGTTGACGAACACGATGGTGAGGCGGTGGCGGGCGATGGCTGCCAGCACTTCGCGGACGGCATAGCGGGCGGAGTGGCTGGCCCAGGGCAGCGGACTCTCGGTCTCGAGGATGGTGACGTTCGGACGGGCGCCGCCATCGACGGAAATCACATCGGCGAGGTGGACGGTGGTTGCGGGCGCCGTTTGCGGCTCGATCCAGGCGCGCAGCTCCGAGGGACGGGCGACGGTTGCAGAAAGGCCGGTCAGGACGAGACCCGGGGCCAGCGTGCGCAGGCGGGCGAGGCCGAGGGCCAGAAGGTCGCCGCGCTTGGAGGGCACCAGGGCATGCAACTCGTCGAGGATGACGGTGTCGAGGTCGGCGAAGACGTAGGCTGCATCCTCGCCGGCGATCAGAAGGGCGAGCTGCTCAGGTGTGGTGAGAAGGATCTCGGGAGGGCGAAGGCGTTGGCGTGCGCGCTTGGATTGCGGAGTGTCGCCGGTGCGGGTTTCGATGCGGAGGGGGAGGGCCATCTCGCTGACGGGGCCGGTGAGGTTGCGGGCGATATCGACGGCCAGCGCTTTCAGGGGCGAGATGTAGAGTGTCTTGAGGCCCGCTCCGGCGATGGGTGATGGAGTCTGGTCTTTGTGGGCTGCGGCGACGAGGCTTGGCAGGAAACCCGCCAACGTCTTGCCGGCGCCCGTCGGTGCGATCAGCAGGCTGGAGCGGCGGGCAGCGGCCTGGGCCAGCAAAGCCAGCTGATGGGGCCTGGGTGTCCAGTTTCGCGCGGCGAACCAGCGGGCGACCGGTGGCGGGAGCATTACGGCTCCGGCGGGCGCCTTTGCCTCTGACTTGGCCTTTGCCGGTGCCCTGGCGCGGGTGCCGGCGCGGGACACGGCCGGGCTGCGCTTCTTCGGGCGGGCGCTGGTTGTTTTCGACGCCATGCCGTCGGTCCGGATCCTTTGCGGCAGGCATATCGCCTCGATCGGGCAAACATGCTATCGGGACGTCGGGCGACGACCGTTGCCGGCAATCTACAACTCATCCGGGCGCGACTCCATGGGGCGGTCCGGCGGACCCGTCGAAAGGACCGGCTTGGCATGGACAGGGACAGGCTCTTCGGTGGCAATCCGCTGGGCGTGATCCTCCGCCTGATCGTGTTGTCCGTGATCGTGGGCATCGTGATGTCGGCGCTGGGTATTCACCCGGGCAACATCCTCTACCACCTGCAACGGCTGATCCACCGTATCTCATATCTGGGGTTCGGCATCTTCGAGACGGCCTTCGGCTACTTCCTGATCGGCGCCGTGGTCGTGATCCCGATCTGGATCATCGCGCGGTTGCTGGGGGCGTTCGGCGGTAGCCGCGACAAGCGCGAGTGAGTGAGACAGCTTCGGTCGAAGCCCGAAAATCAGCATTGCGGGTCGGCCACCGCGATGTGCTGGTGATTGCGCTACCGATCACGCTTTCCAACGCCACCGTGCCGCTGATCGGCTTCATCGACACCGCGGTGATCGGGCAACTCGGTGCAGCCCACCTGATGGGCGGCGTGGCGATCGGTGCCGTCATCTTCAACATGCTCTACTGGACGTTCTCGTTCTTGAGGATGGGGACGACGGGGCTTACCGCGCAGGCGCTCGGCGCCGGCCAAGGTCGCGAGATTGCTGGCCACCTGCTGCGTGCGCTGGTGCTTGCTGTTGGCATCGGCGCCGGACTGGTGGTGGCGCAGGGTATGGTCAAAGGGCTGGCGTTCTGGCTGACCGGCGGCTCGGAAAAGGTGCTGGCGGCAGCCTCGACCTACTACGACATCCGTATCTGGGCGGCGCCGGCAGGGCTCGTCAACTTCGCGCTGCTCGGCTGGTACATCGGGCTTGGACGGGCGGGCGTTGCGTTCGCCCTGCAACTGTTTCTCAACCTGCTCAACATCGGCCTGGCGCTGGTGCTCGGGCTGTGGCTCGGTCTGGGGGTCGCCGGTGTGGCGTGGGCGGCGGTGATCGCTGAATACGCAGCGGCGGTGGCGGGGCTTGGTGTCGCCGTCGCAATTGCGGGCAGGCTCGGCGCGCGTGCACCGATCAGCGACAGCATCGATTGGCGAAAGACGCGGCGCGCGCTCTCCATCAACGGCGATCTTCTGGTGCGGTCGCTGACGGGTTATGCGGCATTGATCGTGTTCACTTCGGAAGGGGCGAAAGCCGGTGACGTGACGCTGGCGGCCAACGCGCTGCTCTACTCGATCATGATGATCGCGATCTATCTGATCGACGGTTTCGCGTTTGCAGCGGAGGCGCTGGTGGGACGTGCGGTTGGCGCGCAGGACCGCGGGGCGTTCGACCGCTCGGTGCTGTTGTCGACCTTTTGGGCTGCGATATTCGCTGGATTGTGCGCCCTGGTGATCTGGTTCATCGGACCAGCGACGATCGCTTTCAGCGCCAAGAGCGAAGCGGTGCAGGCCGCCGCGCTAATCTATCTGCCGTGGGTGGCGTTGTCGCCGTTGCTGGGCGTGTGGATCTTCCAGCTCGACGGCATCTTCACAGGCGCGACACGCACCCGCGACATGCGCAACATGATGGTTGTCAGCATCCTCGTCTATCTTCTGGCCTATCATCTTCTGGCCAAGTCGTTCGGCAATCATGGGCTGTGGGCGAGTTTCATGTTGCTGTTCGTGGTTCGCGCGTTGACACTGGGATCGCGGTACCCGGCGATGGTGCGGAGTGCATTTGGCGACGGGCGGGCGTGAGCCGTCGCAAGCGGGATTGGTTCGGACCGGCGGAGGCTCGTTGATGCCGCGTTGGCGATTGAGGCTGCGCTTTCGGGCAAATGATGGAGATCCGAGCCCGCTCGCCTGGGTCCTGGCCTCCATCAGCCTGGTTCTCCCGCTGATCGGGATCGTGGTCGCGCTGATCGGGCTCGGGCAAATCCTGCGCGCCGACGAGAACGGCTCCGCCAACGGCTGGTGGCTGATCGCCGGCGGGGCTGCGATCATCGTCTGCGACCTGGTGATCGATTTCATCTGGGCCAACCCGAGCCTCTCGGTCACGGATCAGCCCGCGCTCAACCGGCGGGGCGAGCAACTCGTCGGGCGGACAGCAGTGGTGGTGGATGCGATTTGCGACGGGCGCGGCCGGGTGCGCGTCGGGGACGGGATCTGGACGGCGGAAGGCGCGGATTGTGGCGCCGGCTGCGCCGTCAGGATCATCGGCGTGCAACAGGTGGTGCTGCTGGTAGAGCCCGTTGCTTCCGATTCAGTTGCGGGGCGCGGTGAGCCAGTTGCCGATCTGAGCGACCGACAGCAGTAGAACCGTGAGTGCTGGCGCACCCCAGGGGCGGGCAATTCGCGCTAGATTGTTCAAGCGCAAAGTCTGCTGTTTCGCATGGCTTGTCTCGTCTAACGAATGCCAAAGGCCCTCTGCAGAAACGCCAGTTCGGCCTTGGCCACGGTCTCGATGGTGGAGGCTTGCCGGAAGCCATGGGACTCGCCTTCGAACTCGTAGAGCTCGGTGGCGATGCCTCTGGCCTTCTGGCTCTCGTGGATGAGGCGGGACTGGGCCGGCGGCACCACCTTGTCGTCGAGGCCCTGGAACAGGATCAGTGGCGCGGACATCGTCTCGACGAGGTTCTTTGGCGAGCGGGCCTCGCAGGTCTTGCGCCAGCTCTTCGGCGTGGTGCCGAGAAGGCGGTGCAGATAGCCCGACTCGAACTTGTGGGTGTCCTCCATCAGCAGCGACAGATCCGAGATGCCGTAGTGGCTCGAGCCTGCCGCGAAGGCTTTGGTCGTGGCGAGCGCCATCAACACCGTGTAGCCGCCGGCGCTGCCACCTGCGATGGCGATGCGAGTGGGATCGGCGAGGCCATCGCTTGCGAGAAAACGGGCGCCGGCTGCGCAGTCGGCGACGTCGGCAATGCCCCACTGTCCATCCAGGCGCTCGCGATAGCTGCGGCCGTAGCCGGTCGAGCCGGCATAGTCGACGTCGAGGACGGCAAAACCGCGGGATGTGTAGTACTGGACGCGCAGCGCCAGACCGCGTCCCGCCGAAGCGGTCGGGCCGCCATGGGCCAACACCAGGGCGGGCGGCAAAACGCCGTTCGGCAGTCGCTCGGTGGCGCTGGCGGGTGGGTAGAACTGGGCGAACGTGGTCTTGCGGTCGCCGCCGCGGAAGGCCACCGTGCGGCCAACGGAGAGGCCCTTGGCCGCCAGGGCCAGATCGCTCGACTGCTTCAGGATCACCGGGCTCTTGCGGCGATTGAGGAATGCCGCCAGGGCTGGAGAGGCCTTGGGGCGTCCGATGCCGGCTGCGAGCCCGCCGTCGTAGGCGGTGAGGTTGCCGAGAGCGGCCACCGGCGCCGCGCGGACCTCGATTGTGGGCCGGCGCGCGTCGATGCCGGTGACGGTGACGAGGGAGGGGCTGGACTCGATTGTGGCGGTTGCTGTCACCCGGTCCGCGCCTTCGACGACGAACGTGCGGGCGCCGAGGACCCACATTGGCTGGCCCAGCTCTGCCTTGAGGCGAGTCAACTCGCGGACTTCGCCGTTTTCCCACAAATGCAGATTACCGAAACCCGAGACATCGGAGAGGAACAGCAGGCGAGCCTCATCGAGCCATGCGGGCTGCATGGCCGCCGCGCCCTTGCCACCAGCAATGCACTTGGGGCGGCCGACGGCACCATCAGCCGTCACAGGCGCGAGATACAGGGCCGACTGGTCCCAGGGCATGTCGGGCAAGTCCCAGCCAAGGAATGCGAGCTGGCGGCCATTGGGCGAGAGACGGGGAAACGCGTAGAAATCCCGGCCGGTGACGAGTGGCATCGCTTCACCCGTGAGGGGGCCCGAGAGCGGGATCGCCGCCAGCAGGTTGTCAGGGGCTGCGTGGGCGTTCGCTGAGGCGTGGCGCTCGGCAACGGCGATCAGGCGGTCGTTGGCGGGGTCCAAAATCATGTCGGCGAACCGCATAGCTGGGTTCGTCGTGAGGCGGTGGGGACGTGAAGCAGGGGATTGCAGGTCGAGCTGCCAGATGTCCTGGTCGTCAGCGTTGACGAAATAGAGCGTGCCGGCTGCCACCAGGAATTCGGCGCCGCCATACTCGTGCACGCGCGAGCGGGCGGAGAACGGGGCGGGTAGCAAGTCCTCTGGCCTGGCTCCGACTTTGCTGTCGGGCCTGGCGCGGACGACGACCTGACGACCCTTTTCCTCGGGCCGGCCCTCGGTCCAATAGACGAAGGCGCCGTCACCCTGGATGTGGCCGAAGCGGCGCGCGCCTCGCGTGAGGTCGCGGGCGGTAATCGGCGATGGCCAATTGCCAACTTGGCGGCGCTGCTTGGACTTGCTGGCGGATTTTGCAGACGCGCTGGATTTCGCGGGCACGATCTTCCTTCCGATCCGATGCATGGCTGGTGGTCGATGATGCGCGGAAATGCGGCGTAAAGACAGGGGGAAGCAAAGGCGGGTTGGCGAACGTGCCGCCGCTGTTGGCGGAAGGGGCGGTGTTGGGCGACGGCGCGACGGCGCACAGGTGGCCGATTTGCCAATGCGTATTTGAGTTTTCCACCAGGTCTTGAAGCGAGGCCACAGTTCCGAGCCAATTTCGGCTACAATTGCTGCTTGAAGCCGCGTGTGCGTTCGCACGACTTGTTCGACCTTGTCCGCCAGCCAAATCGAGACCCATGCCGAACGACAGGAGCCAGCGGCCACCGCCTGATTTGGGGCATGTGAGGCCGCATCGCGAGACCCATGCGCGGGAACGTGGTCTGCCACCACCGCAGCCGCCGCATCCTTCGGCGTACCGGGGCGCCTATCCTGAGGGAGCCGTGGCGCCGCGGGCATCACGGAGCATGGCCGGCCGAGAGGTGCCGCGCGTGCGTCGGCGAGGCGGATTGGGGCGCTTCCTGCTCAAGAGCCTTGTGATCCTGTTGCTGGCCTTCGGTGCCGGCGTCGGCCTGCTGGTGGCATTTCCGCCGACGGATCTGGTGCGCGATCGCCTGATTGCGGAGGTGGAACGGCAGACGGGGCGGAAGCTCACCATTGGTGCGGCCGGGCTTTCGGTCGCCTCGGGGCTGGGGGTGACGCTCTCGGATGTGACTTTGTCGGCGCCACCCAGCATGGGCGGGGCGCCCTTGATCAAGGCCGAAGGCCTGGATGTGCAGATTGCGCTGCTGCCGTTCGTTCTGCGCGAGGTTCAGGTGCGGCATCTCGTTCTGCGCCGGCCGGTCGTCGAGTTGCGCGTCGACGAGAAGGGCAGGCGGAGCTGGGATTTCGCGGATGCGGGCGCCGGGGGGGCGCTCACCCGATATGCCCAGGCAAGCACCGGGCGCGCGAACGATGCCGAAAGCCTGCCGCCGGAGCTCAAGGATTTTGCGCGTCATGCTTCGCCGCCGCGCTCCGCATCGAAGGCGGGCAGTGGTCTCGGCCTCGAGGGCCTCACTCTGGCCGACGTCAGGATCAGTGACGGGCGGCTGCACTACATCGACCAGCGGACGGGCGTTGCGCACGATTTCGGCGGCGTCAACATGCGGCTGTCGCTGCCGCACATTGGTGGCCGGCTCGCGGCCAAGGGTGATTTCCTGCTCGCGGGGCAGCGCATCGCGCTCGATGGGCACGTCGACACAATGCAGGCGTTGTTGGCAGAGCAACCGCTGCGGGTCGATGTCAGGCTCGACGGGGCAACGATCAAGACGCACTACAGTGGGTCACTGGTGGTTGGCGCGGAGCCGGGTGCGGATGGCACTGTCGGGGTGCAGGCCCAGTCGGTGACAGATCTGCTGCGCCTGGCCGGTCTGCCCATCAGCGGCCTCGAGGCCGTCGGAGGGCTCAGCGTCGACGGCAAGCTCAGAGCATCGGCGTCCGAGGTCTCGCTCTCGTCAGCGAGGCTCGGGCTCGGCACGACGCGCGCCGATGGCAGTCTCAGCGCCAAGCTCGGCGACAAACGGCCGGTGGTCACGGCGGATCTCACCATCGCGGGCCTGGATCTCGACAAGCTCTCGGAAGCTGGTGTCGGACTGGCGGCGGGGAGCAATGATGGCGGGGCCGCCGGTCGCTTCGCAGCGCCTGCAGCGTCCGTGCCCTCGGGCGCAAGCGGGGGCGCTCCGACATCGATCGACGATCTCCTGAAGCGCAGCGTGATGCCGCCAAAGGGCAACGGCGGGGCGCAGGTGCGGGGGTTCCGCCAGCGGGCCGGGAACCAGTGGGACGTCGAGGCGATCGACGTCACGGCATTGCGGCTGCTCGATCTCGACGGGCGTTTTCTAATTACCGACGCGCGGTGGCGCGGGGTAGCTGCGCAAAACGTGAAGCTGGCGGTGGACCTCAAGGCGGGGCTGCTAAGGACCACAGCCAGCGATGGCGAAATCGCCGGTGGCAAGGCGCGCCTGTTGGCCAATGTCGATGGGCGCGGCAAGGACCTGGCGGTTGGCGTCAACCTGTCGGCGGACGGGGTGACGCTAGCGCCGTTACTCAAGGCCTTCGGGATCGACCTGGTCGAAGGGCGCGGGCGCGCGGTGGCGACGCTGAGCGCGCGGGGGCACAGCGAACGCGATCTGGTGTCCACCCTCGCCGGTCGGGCGGAGATCAAGGCAAGCGAGGGGGCGCTGGTCGGCTGGAATGCGGAGGCGCTGCTGGCCAATCTGCGGCGGGGGGAGATGCCCTCGACCGAGCGCATTGCCGACGCGCGCACGCCGTTCAACCTGTTCTCGGCTTCGTTCGAGATCGCCAACGGCGTGGCGCGAACGCGTGATCTCAAGCTCGACAGCCCGAGCCTGCACGCCAGTGGGGCAGGGTTGATCAATATCGTCGACACAAATCTCGATCTGAACCTCAAGCCGAAAGTCGTCGGCGGCGGCATCGAGATACCGGTGCGGGTCGCCGGCCCCTGGGACGCACCGAAGGTCATCCCCGATCTGCAGGGTGCGCTAAATTCGCCACAAGCGCAGGAGGCCGTGAGGCAACTTCGGGACGGGAATGTGGATGGAGCGCTCCGCAGCGTGCTCGGCGACGGGCCTAAAGCCGAAAAGAAGATTGAAAAAGCGAAAGATTTTCTCAAGCAGTTCCTGTCGCGGTGAGGTGCTGCCGCGATGCCTGGCGGGGTCACGGCGGCGCCTGCGACACGGCAAGTATTTACCCTTTGGCAATGCTTCCGCGCGATTGGGAGCACGGAGAATCAAGTCACGAAGCCAAATAGAGATTTTTTTGCCCTGATGGCACATTTTATCCTTGCGTAGGGGGGCAATAGGCCTCATATCCCCCGTGCCGTTCGACCACCTGCCCTTAAGGTCAAGGACTATTCCCCAAACCCCAAAGGTAAGGAGCGGGCGGGTCACAA
Source organism: uncultured Alphaproteobacteria bacterium (assembly GCA_963761475.1). Lineage (GTDB taxonomy): Bacteria > Pseudomonadota > Alphaproteobacteria > Rhizobiales > Hyphomicrobiaceae. The sequence continues at coordinate 571,403 of CAVXGT010000020.1, read as the reverse complement.
TCTGTCTACTGGTTGGGGAGGGTCATATGGCCTACAATGACACCCTCTTCCAATTGGGGATGGACTTGACTCGTTCAAGCACCGCCCAAAAGGAAGATCTATCTGAGAACAGCGCGCACATCGCGCACGAGACCGAAGAAGACCGCAAGGACTTCTTCATAGAGCGCGATGGTGTGAGGTTTGCGGGAACGCATCTCATCATCGATTTGTTCGGCGCCCGCCGGCTTGATGATATCAGGCACATCGAGCGGACGCTGAAGCGTTGTGTTGACGTGGCAGGTGCAACTCTTTTGCACATGCATCTCCATCACTTCACGCCGAATGGAGGCGTGTCGGGGGTGGCAGTGCTGTCTGAGAGCCATATCTCCATTCATAGCTGGCCCGAGGCCGATTACGCGGCGCTCGACGTCTTCATGTGCGGTGAGGCCAAGCCTCATCTCGCCATCGACGTACTGAAGGAAGCGTTCGGGGCTTCCGAGGTGGCCGTCAGGGAGCACAAGCGCGGAGAGGAGCTCGAGCAGGTCAAATGGCAGCTCGGTGCCGATCGCAAGCAGCCGGTTCGCCTTCCGAAGCGGGAGAAGGTTGCGGCCTGATCCAGCTGCCGGCGAAGATCCGACCGGCCCCATGATTAATGCGACGCGCCCGACCAAGACGGTCGGGCGCGTTTTTCATTTTTAATATCAATTATTTGCCTCATATTCATTAACGTTAATTCGGCGTCGACAAAGGCAACATTATGGTTTATATGTTGTAACGGCCCCGATATGGGGGCGTGTCGTTTGTTAGTGGGGGCACCTCCGGTGGGCGTGGGGGTGAGTTCTGGGTCATGGGGTATCAAGGTCTTGTCGGAAAAGCGGGCGCTATCCTCAGGAAGGGGCCCGCGACGGCGCGGAATATCGTATTCGGTTGGTTCGACTATTGGCCAACCCGTCCGCTGCGAAACGCGGCGATGCTGAATCTCCCAGTCTACTGCATTACCCAGCGTCAGGAACGGCGCCGGCGGCGGATTGTCGAGGGCCAGCTCGACACTCTTGGCTTCGGGTCGGTGGAGTTCGTCGAGGCTGTCCCCGAGACCGGCCTCAGTCTGGCTGAAATCGAAGCCATGGGCAGCTACGACGAGGCGGCCGCGCGATCGCATCATGGTCGGCCCCTCTCACCCGGAGAGGTTTCGTGCTCGCTGAAGCACGGCCGCTGCTACGAGCTGATCGCTAGTCGGGGCCAGGATGCCGCCTTGATCATCGAGGACGACGTGCTGTTCGTGCCCTCGCGCCTGGAAAAAGTGGACATGGCCGGCCTGCCCAGTGGGTGGGATGTCGTCTATCTCAACTCGTTCACAAACAACGGCCGACCGCGCCAGCCCCTGGCGGGCACGCTCTATGATGACCGGGCGCATACGGGGTCGGCGGCTGCCTATCTGATTACCGGGGCCTGTGCCGCTCAACTCGCGACCCGCTACAAGCCGGTGATCCATGCCGGTGATGGATTTCTCAGCCGCGCGGGGTTGCGTCAGTACATGTACTATCCCGATTGCGTGTTGAACGGCTCGGTCTGCCACTACTATCGGTCGACAAGCCAATATGTGCCGCCCGTGCGGAGCTTGCCGAAGAAGATCCATTGGCCTGTCGGTGGTCTGGGCCGTCTGCCCGACGACGCGCGCCATAGCTGATTGTCTCGGCGCTCGCAGCATGAACCGCGACAGCTCCGTTTGCTCCGGCGGCTATAGCGCTGGCAAGGCGCGTGCGCTGTGAATGCGATGTGTGGGCCAAGCGATCTCTCTGTCTCGGTGTAACGGCCCCAAAAGGTGGGCTCACCGGCTGTTTTGTCATCACATGGTCAGTACGTGTGTGGACGATGACATCTACTCGTGCTTGTGAATGGTGGGGCCGTTGGGTGCCATGGCCGCTCCAACCCGCCGCCTGTGCAACACCTTGGCGTAGGTAAGAGGCAAATGACGAAGTCCACCATCTGGATTGAAGAAACCTTCCATCCGCACTGGCGCGTTCGCCTGGCTGCGAAGGACGTGCTGCACGAGGTCAAAACCGACCACCAGCATCTCGTGATCTTCGACAACGAAACGTGGGGTCGCGTGTTGATGCTGGATGGCGTTTGCCAGCTCACGACCTCTGACGAGTTCGTCTACCATGAGATGATGGCGCACGTGCCGCTGATGGCGTTGAAATCGCCGCGCCGCGTGCTGGTCATCGGCGGCGGGGACGGTGGCGTGCTGCGCGAAGTGCTCAAGCATCCCTCGGTCGAGAAGGCGACGCTGGTCGAGATCGACCGCTCGGTCGTGGATCTGTCGCTCAAGTACTATCCCGAGATCGCGGCTGGAGCCTTCGACGATCCGCGCACCGAGTTGCTGATTGCGGATGGCCTCAAGTATGTCGCGGAAACGACCGAGCGGTTCGATGCGATCATCGTCGATTCCTCGGAACCGATCGGGCCGTCGGCGGTGCTGCACACGCCGCAGTTCTTTGCCGACTGCAAGCGTGCGCTGGCCGATGGCGGCATCTTCGTCACGCAGAACGGACTGCCGTTCCTGGCGCCCGGCCACCTTGAAGAGACGACGCGGGCGCTTTTGCAATTGTTCGGCACGGTGGCGCCGTATCTGTGCACGCAGCCCTGCTACTTCGGTGGGCCATTTGCACTCAACTGGGCCTCGGACGCCGGGCGCCATCTCGAAATCAGCGGCAAGAAGCTCGCCCGGCGGCAGGCAAAGCGCGGGGTGAAGACGCGCTACTGGACGCCGCGCGGTCATGGCGCGGCCTTCGATCTACCGGCCTATGTGCAGGATATCGTCGCGACGGCGATGGCGCCGGTGCCCAATGCGAAACCTCCCCGGAGAAAGGCTTCTGCGGTTGCCCCGACGACAGGCCGGCCGCGGCGGGCATCGGCTGTGCGTAAAACGACAAAGCCTTAAGCGCCCGACTGGGTTCTGATATTGGCTTGGCGTCAACGTGCCTGCGGGTTGCCAAAGGGACCCGGTATCGCTTGGGGCGGCGGGTATGGGCCTTGCGATGCAGTTGGCGCCGGCAAAGTGTGGGGAAAGAACCATTGAGCAATTCGTGCGGGCTCTCGGCGAAGGTGCATGCGCTTGGCCGGTGGCAGCGGCGGCTTCTGGCGCTGACGGCGGGGGCCGTTTCGGTGTTGGCCTTTGCGCCGTTCTTTGCGTGGCCGGTGCTGTTCCTGACGCTGCCGGTTCTGGTCTGGCTGATCGATGCCGTGTTGCGGGACGGGGGACCTCGGGCGGCCTTTCGGGCGGGCGTCCTCGGGTGGTGGTTCGGCTTCGGTTTCTTTCTGGTGGGCCTCTACTGGATCGGCGCTGCTTTTCTCGTCGAGGCCGAGAAGTTCGCCATTCTGCTGCCGGTGGCGGTGACCGTGATGCCGGCCGGGCTGGCGCTGTTCTGGGCGGGTGCTGCAGCGGCCGCCAGTCGGCTTTGGTTGCCCGGATGGCCGCGGGTGCTGGTGCTGGCGTTGACGTTGTCGCTTGCCGAATGGCTGCGCGGGCATGTGCTCACCGGTTTTCCGTGGAATGTGCTGGGGTATGCGCTGACCGCGCCAGATGCCCTCATGCAAGGGGCCTCCGTGCTCGGAATCTATGGGCTGACGGTGGTGGTGATCGTTGCGGCAGGGCTGCCGGTGGTGGCGTTCTGCGACGGGAGCAGCACGGGTGAGCGGCGCGGCGCGCTGATCGTGTCGGCGGTGCTGAGCGCTCTGCCGCTGGCGGTGCTGGCCGTGTGGGGCGGGCTGCGGCTGGCAGCGCCGGGGGCGGGCGTGGTGGACGGCGTGCACCTGCGCATCGTTCAGGCCAGCATTCCCCAGGCAGAGAAATGGCAAGCGCCATTCCAGAGGCGGAATTTCGAGCGGCACCTGGAACTGTCGCGCAGCGCTGCCAAAGATGGCGGTCCCAAAACGGGTGACGTGCAGGTGATCGTGTGGCCGGAAGCGGCGATGCCGTTTCGGCCGCTCGAGCTACCGGATGTGCTGGCGGCACTTGGCGGCATTATTCCCGAACGCGGCTACCTGGCGGCCGGCGTTCTCAGGGTCGAGGCCACGGTGGACGGCGAGGCGGGAGGGAGGCGCCAGCGGGTCTTCAACAGCATCGCCATGCTGGGGGAAGGGGGGAAACTGCTGCAGGTCTACGACAAGATCCATCTCGTGCCCTTTGGCGAATATCTGCCCCTGCAATCCACGTTGGAGGCCATCGGCCTCGAGCAGTTGACGCGGATCCGCGGCGGATTCAACATCGGCGTTGTGCCGCGGCCCTTGCTCAGCGTTGGCGGAGTGCCAGTGCTCGGACCGCTGATCTGCTACGAGGCGATCTTTCCAGGCGCCGTCGTGCAGGGTTCGGAGCGACCGAAGGCGCTGCTCAATCTCACGAACGACGGGTGGTTCGGGGTCACGATCGGGCCGCATCAGCATTTCCACCAAGCGCGGGTGCGCGCAGTGGAGGAGGGGCTGGCGTTGATCCGTTCCGCCAACAACGGCATTTCGGCGATCGTCGATGCAAGGGGGCAGGTGGTGCAGCGCCTCGGCCAGAATGAAATCGGCGTTATTGACGGCGCAATGCCGAAAGCGTCCGAGCCGACAATATATTCGCGTTTTGGTGATGGAATGTTCTGGTTGATGGTGATGGTGCTTGCCGGTTTCGTGCTGCTGCGTCGTCAGGACTCGCTCGAATAAATGGCACTGCGCCTCGTTGTCTGAGCCAGAAAGGCGTTTTGCCGCAGAGAAATATCTTCACTCCAGCCTGGAAACAGGTGTGTTTATTATTAATTCAACCTTTGCGTGTGTCGCGCGATTTAACCTTTGTCGTTCGATTGACGACTAGGAACAATGCACCTAGAAATTGCGACGATAGCGGTTGAGGCGGAGCTGAGCGCCTGACATTTGCCGCGACGTGCAGGTGGATCAAAATCAAATGCAGGAATTCGACAACGACGAGAAAGGCTCTCGCCGGGCAAATCCGATCGATGCACATGTTGGTGGTCGTGTGCGTCTACGGAGAATGCTGCTGGGGATCAGCCAGGAAAAGCTCGGTGAGCGCCTGGGATTGACCTTCCAGCAAGTGCAGAAATACGAAAAAGGCGTCAATCGGATCGGCGCCAGCCGCTTGTACGATCTCTCTGTTGTGCTCGGCGTTCCAATCGACTTCTTTTTCCAGGACGCGCCCGCTATGGAGGCTCGGGTTCAGCCGACCGCGGGCTTCGCCGAGAGTTCGGCGGACAGCCAAATTCTCGACTTCCTGAACACGCGGGAAGGACTGGAGCTGAACAAGGCATTTTCACGGATCACGGACCCGAAATCGCGGCGTGCAATCCTTGAACTCGTGCGTTCGCTGGCGGGTGTCAGCGACGAGTTGCCGGTGAGCTGATCGGCGCCGATCGCTCGCTCATCATCATCAATTCTACCGTTGTTTTGGGCTTGCTCGCCTTGACCCCCGGGCGGGAAAGCTGCAAACACACGGCTCGATAGACCCACAAACCGCCGAAGGAGAAGTACGTGGCCCGCAAGTCGTTCCTTTTCACCAGCGAGTCCGTCTCTGAAGGGCACCCGGACAAGGTCAGCGATCAGATCTCCGACGCCATCCTAGACGCATTTCTCGAGAATGATGTGAAGCTCGGCATCGCCGACAACAGCGCTATCAACACCAGGCTCGGCTGCGAGACGCTGACCACGACGAACAAGGTCGTCATCGCCGGCGAAGCCCGGGGACAAGCGCCCTTGTTTCGCAAGTTTGCCAGCCACCAGTTCGCCGGACAGAACGAGTGGGTGGTCGACCGCGGCATGATCAGCGACATCGCGCGCGGCGTGATCAAGGACATCGGATACGATCAAGTCGGCTTCTCTTTCCATGGAGCGGATATCGAGGTTCTGCTGCATGGCCAGTCGGCGGATATTGCCATGGGCGTCGACGAGCGCCAGGGCGAAGAAGGTGCCGGCGACCAGGGCATGATGTTCGGTTTCGCCTGCACGGAAAGCGAAGTGTACGAGAAGGGCTCGTACATGCCGGCGCCGATCTATTTCTCGCATAAGATCTTGAAAGTGCTATCGGATCAGCGCCGCTCAGGCAAGCTCGGCGACCTGTTGCCGGACGCCAAGAGCCAGGTGACGGTGCGCTACGAGGATGGCAAGGCGATCGGCTGCGAGAAGGTTGTGGTGTCGACGCAGCACATGCAAGCCAATGCGCAGGGGCGCGACTACACGCCGGAGATGGTGAAGGAAATGATCGGCGATGCTGTCGCATCGGCCTTGCCGAAGGGTTGGATGCCGAAGTCAGGCGCCGACTTCCTCGTCAATCCGACCGGCAATTTCGTGGTGGGCGGTCCTGATGGCGATTGCGGTCTCACCGGCCGCAAGATCATCGTCGACACCTATGGCGGCTATGCTCCGCATGGTGGCGGCGCTTTCTCCGGCAAGGACCCGACCAAGGTCGATCGGTCTGCTGCCTATGCGGCGCGCTATCTGGCCAAGAACGTGGTCGCTTCCGGTATCGCCGAGCGCTGCATGATCCAGGTGGCCTACGCCATCGGGCGGCCGGAGCCGATGTCGCTGCTGGTCGACACGCAGGGTTCGAGCCAGCACGGCAAGGATCTCGACGCGCGGCTGGAGGACGTTCTGGCGGAGCTGTTCCCGATGCGGCCAACCAACATCCGTCGCAAGCTGCAGCTCAACAAGCCGATCTACAAGCGTACGGCGGCTTATGGGCATTTCGGCCGGGCGCCGGAAGCCGACGGTGGCTTCTCGTGGGAGCGCACCGATCTGGCCGATGCGATCAAGAAGGCCGTCGGCGCCTGAGCGGCTTGGGCCACCGGCACCGGTCAAGCCGGTCGCTCGGTGGCCATTTAGGTCGGGCGCTTGTTCATCTCGTGGGAGAGTGTTGAATGTTCTCGCATGTGTTCGTCGGGGCCAACGATGTTTCCGCCTCGAAGAAGTTCTACGATGCCGTTCTGGGGGCGCTAGGCATCCCGGAAGGTAAGTCCGACCCGAGGGGGCGGGTCTTCTACCGCACCAAGACGGGCATGTTCGGCCTCACCAATCCTATCGACGGGCAGGATGCGTGCCATGCCAATGGCGGCACCATCGGCTTTGCCGCTGACAGCCCCGAGAAGGTGAAGGCCTTCCACGATGCCGGGGTGGCCAACGGCGGCAAGTCGATCGAGGATCCACCGGGTTGGCGTGAAGGCGCTGCGGGTAAGCTCTATCTCGCCTATCTGCGCGATCCCTGCGGCAACAAGATTTGTGCGATGCACCGCGGCTGAGCGGGCGGGATCTGTCTTACTCTGCCGGACGGCCGCCTTCGGGTGGCCGTTTTGCTTTGTCGGTGAGACGAAACGGAGCGGGGACGGCTGTCGGCGGCGAGGCATTGACTGTGCGTCCGATGTGCGTCCCAACAGTAGGTGACAGGGGCCGGTAGGATGAGCGAGGACGACGTGCCATCTGATCCATCTTTGGAGCTGCGCTCCTACGGCCGGAGGCGTGGGCGAAAGCTGTCGCCGCGCCAGGAGCGGCTCATGGCGGAGCTTCTGCCTGCCGTATCGCCTAGGCTTGCCGAGCCGGCGCGCACAAATCCGCTGGAGACCTTCGACAGGCCTCTGCGCGAGCTGTGGCTGGAGATCGGGTTTGGTGGCGGCGAGCATCTGCTGTGGCAGGCGCGGGCGCATCCGGACGTCGGTTTGATCGGGGCGGAGCCGTTCGAGGATGGCATCGTCAAGGTGCTGACTGCGATCGAGGACGAAGGGCTCGGCAACATTCTCGTTCATGGCGATGATGTGCGCGGGCTGCTCAGATGGTTGCCGGACGGCTCGCTGTCACGGGTTTTCATTCTGTTTCCCGATCCCTGGCCGAAGAAGCGGCACCTCAAGCGGCGACTGATCAACGGGCATTTGGTGGCGATGCTGGCCCGTGTGCTCAAGAGTGGCGGCGAGCTCAGGATCGCAACCGACATTGGCGATTACGCCCGCACTATTCTGATGGCACTCGGCGGCGAACCGAGGTTCGACTGGACAGCGATCCGGCCTGCGGACTGGCGGGTGCGGCCCGACGACTGGCCTGCGACCCGTTATGAGGCCAAGGCCGTTCGCGAAGGGCGGCGGTGCTGTTACCTGACGTTCGTCCGGCGGGGATGAGGCCGCATCGACGCGGTATTGGCCCGGGTGATTGCCACGTAGGTTGTGCCGGCCAACCGGTCTGCTGAAACGGCGTCTGGCTTCGGCATCTCCGGCCCAATATGATTAACGCGAAAGCTGATCTCGGCGCAGGATCGGCCTCGCCGCAGGCCGGATCACGTCAAGGGGCTCGAAACGACAATTTTATGTGATGGATCGCTTGCAATTGATTGTGGCGTTCCGTAGTATGTTGTTGCTCATGATCATCTCAACTCTGAGAGTGGGTCCTCAGGATCCGCTCTTTTTGTTTTGGGACATCGAAGAGCTGGAACTCATGGCATTTTCCGACAGGACGGACATAGTGAGCGCGCCAGATACCGAGGCTCGCTTCATCCAGGAAACCGGTGCGGCCGCTGGCATTGCCGCGTTAGCTGAGCCGGTTCTGGTTGGCATGGGATACAGGCTCGTTCTGGTGCGGATTCTGCAGGGCCAAGGCATGATCGTGGAGATCATGGCGGAGCGGCCCGATGGAACCATGACGATAGAGGATTGCCGCGCAGTGTCGCTTGGGCTTTCGCCTGTGCTGGACGTGCACGATCCGGTAGCGGGGAGCTACCGGCTGCAGATTTCGTCGCCGGGAATCGATCGCCCATTGGTGCGGCCGAGCGACTTCAATCAGTGGGCCGGCTTCGAGGCGAAGATCGAGATGAAGGAGCTGATCGACGGGCGTCGCCGGTTCCGCGGGGTGCTTGAAGGTTTCGAGGACGGCGAGATCAGGATCGAGGTCGATCTTGGCAAGGATGCCGGCCTGCAGGTTCTGGGTTTGCCGCTGGCGCTGGTCGACGAGGCGCGCTTGATGCTGACGGATGATCTGGTGCGTGAATCGCTGCGCCGGACCAAGCAAATGATGCAGCAGAGCGGCCAGCCGGACGCTCTGGAGGACGGTGAGGCAGTGGCCTCCGATGCAGAGGGTGCGCCGGCAGAGGGCGTGGCGCGAGCCGCAGCGGGCAAGGCTGGTCGTGGCGCGCGCGAGCGCGGCAAGCGGCCTGGCGGCGATCGCAAGGCGGGGCGCAAGGGTGATAAAGGTGGGCGGCCGGACAATGGTGGCCGCGACCACTGATCAGTTGGACGAATTGGTTTCAAAGACCGAGCGACAGGAAGGTGCCAAAGCATGGCTCAGGCAGGCGTCAGCGCAAATCGTCTCGAGTTGCTGCAGATCGCGGACGCGGTTGCGCGTGAAAAGTCGATCGACCGCAAAATCGTCATCCAGGCCATGGAAGACGCGATCCAGAAAGCTGCCAAGCAGCGCTATGGCCAGGAAAACGACATCCGCTGCGCGATCGATCCGAAGAGCGGGGAGACACGCCTGACGCGGGTCATGACCGTCGTCGAGGAGGTCGAGAACGAAAGCCAGCAGATCCTGCTCGAAGACGCCAAGCGCAAGATGGCCGACGCAGAGGTCGGGCAAGAGATCACCGAAACGCTGCCGCCGCTGGATTTCGGCCGGGTGGCGGCGCAGAACGCCAAGCAGGTGATCTTCCAGAAGGTGCGTGAGGCCGAGCGCGACCGCCAGTTCGACGAGTTCAAGGATCGCATCGGCGAGATCGTCAATGGCGTGGTCAAGCGGGTCGAGTACGGCAACGTGATCGTCGATCTGGCGCGTGCGGAAGGAATCATCCGGCGCGACGAGATGATCCCGCGGGAAAATGTGCGCCTTGGCGATCGCGTGCGCGCCTACGTCCATGACGTGCGCCGGGAGCAGCGGGGGCCGCAGATCTTCCTTTCGCGCGCCAAGCCCGAATTCATGGCCAAGCTGTTCGCGATGGAAGTGCCTGAAATCTACGACGGCGTCGTCGAGATCAAGTCGGTGGCCCGCGACCCCGGCTCACGAGCCAAGATTGCGGTGATCTCGAAGGATGGCTCGGTGGATCCGGTCGGCGCCTGCGTCGGCATGCGCGGCCAGCGCGTGCAGGCCGTAGTCAATGAGCTGCAGGGCGAGAAGATCGACATCATCCAGTGGAGCGACGATGCGGCGACGTTCATCGTCAACGCGCTGGCGCCGGCAGAAGTGTCCAAGGTGGTGCTCGACGAGGATACCAACCGCATCGAGGTGGTGGTCGACGAGCGCCAGTTGTCGCTCGCCATCGGCCGCCGCGGGCAGAACGTGCGGCTGGCGTCTCAGCTTACGGGCTGGGACATCGACATCCTGACCGAGACGGAAGAGAGCGAGCGCCGGCAGAAGGAATTCACCGAGCGTACGCAGATGTTCATGGACAAGCTCGATTGCGACGAGCTGATCGCGCAGCTGCTGGCGACGGAAGGCTTCGACTCGGTCGAGGAAGTAGCGTTCGTCGATCCGGCCGAGATCGCGCAGATCGAGGGCTTCACCGACGAAAGCGCGGTCGCGATCCAGAGTCAGGCGCAGGAGTACCTGCAACGCGTGGAGGCCGAGCGCGATGCGCGCCGCCGCGAGCTCGGCGTCGAGGATGCGGTGGCCGAGGTGCCGGGCGTGACCTCGGTGATGCTGGTGGCCTTCGGCGAGAACGGTATCAAGACGGTCGAGGATCTGGCCGACTGCTCGACCGACGAGCTGCTCGGCTGGACCGAGCGCAAGAAGGAGAAGGACGCCGAGCCGGTGCGTCATGCCGGGATCCTGGAAGGGATCGGGATCGCCCGCTCGGATGCGGAAGAGCTGATCCTGCAGGCACGCGTGGCGGCCGGCTGGTTGACGCCGGAGGACATCGCTCCGCCGGTCGTGGAAGAGGCCGAAATGGCTGAAGATGGCGTGGCGGTGGGCGACGGCGAAGCTGCCGCCCAGGCACAGTAACGATGTTGGAGGCAAGACACAGCACATGGCGCGGCGATTGGCGACAGGTTACGGCGACAGGGAGGTGGCCAAGGGCCACGAGCCCGAGCGGACCTGTGCGGTCACGCGCGAGGTGTTGTCGCCTGCCGAGCTGATCCGCTTCGTGCGGGGGCCGGACGGGCAGATCGTGCCCGATCTTGCCAACAGGCTTCCCGGCCGCGGCGTTTGGGTGACGGGCAGCCGAGGAATCGTCGAGAAGGCCGTGAGACAAGGTGCGTTCGCGCGCAGCCTGAAGGCTCCGGTGGTTGTCGGCGAGGCATTGGCCGAGCAGGTTGAAGCCCTGCTGGCGCGACGCGTGATCCAATCACTGAGCCTGGCCAACAAGGCCGGCCTGGTGGTTGCGGGATTTGCCAAAGTCGAGGCCGTGATCGCACGCGGCGAAGCTCATATCCTGCTGCATGCAGCGGAGGCGGCAGCCGATGGCGCCGGCAAACTCGACGGCAAGATGCGGGCGGTGAGCGAGGCTCTGGGCCAGGGTAAAGACGGCGGCAAAGAGCCGAAAATCATAGTTGATCTCACTTCTGCTGAATTGAGCTTGGCGTTAGGGCGGCAGAATGTGGTACATGCTGCCTTGAGATCAGGCGGCGCTGCGAAACATTTCCTGACCGAGGCCCGGCGCTTGGCGCGCTATCGGGCGCCATTTCACGTCGAGGCGGAGCGGCCGCCGCATAGGACATCCAGCACGGAATAGGCATGAGCGAAACCAAGGAAACCACCGACCGTAGACAGGGAGGGGGCCGCAAGCCGGTCAGCTCTCAGCGCACCGAGCATTCGGGGCACGTGCAGCAGAACTTCAGCCACGGTCGCAAGAACGTGGTCGTGGTCGAGCGCAAGAAGACCCGAAAGATCCAGGTTCCCGGCGAGCAGGCAGGCGGCGGAGCTGCCGCCAGTGGCGGGCGAGCCGGCGGGCGGTGCGCAGCGTGGTGGTGCGGGGGGTGCGCGCGGGCTCTCGTCCGGCGAGGAAGCCAATCGGATCCAGGCCGTCCTGCTGGAGCGAAAGCGCCAGGAGGAAGAGGCGAAGCGGCAGGCCGAGGAGGCCGAGCAGCGGCGTATCGAGCAGGAGAAGGAAGCCGAGAGGCTGCGGCTGGAAGCCGAAGCGCAGCGTCAGGAAGAGGAAGCGCGCGCCGTTGCCGAGGCTGCGCGGCCTGCCTCCGATGTCGCGACGCCGGCTGGCGAACAGGCCGCGACGGCGCCACGAGCCGGTTCGCCGGCTGGCGAGCCAGCGGTTCCTGCTGCTCCGGCCGCGCCGGCTGGTGAAGCCGGGCCTGCTGGTGGGCGCCGCCCGCAGTCGGGGCGTCCGCCTGCTCGTGACGGTGGTGCGGGCCAGGGCCGTGGGCGCGATGCGCCCGGTGACGCCGGCTGCTGCCGCTGCTCCGGTCAACATGCTGACCGGCGCGACCATCGCCGGTGCGCGTCGACGCGGTACGGAAATCGAAGAAGAAGAGACCAAGCGCAAAGCGGGGCCGGGCGGTCCCAAGGCGCCAAGGGCGCCCGTCAAGGGCGACGACCGGCGCGAGCGCGGACGGCTCGACCGTCGACAAGCTGCTCAACGAGGAGCAGCGCGAACGTTCGCTGGCATCGCTGCGCCGCAAGCGCGAGCGCGATGCGCGACGGGCGAGCGGGGTGCAGCAGTCGCGCGAGAAGATCGTGCGCGAAGTGATCATTCCCGAGGTCATCACGATCCAAGAACTGGCCAACCGGATGTCGGAAAAGGCCGTCGACGTGATCCGCCTGCTCATGAAGCAGGGTGCGATGCACAAGATCAACGACGTGATCGACGCCGATACGGCCGAGCTGATCGTGACCGAGTTCGGACACACGGTGCGGCGCGTGTCGGAAGCCGACGTCGAAGAAGGCTTCATCGGTGCGCAGGACGACGAGCAGAACCTCGAGTCCGCGGGCTCCGGTGGTGACGATCATGGGCCACGTCGACCACGGCAAGACGTCGCTGCTCGACGCCATTCGCGAAGCCAATGTGGCGACCGGCGAGGCGGGCGGCATCACGCAGCATATCGGCGCCTATCAGGTGGCGAAGAACGGTCAAAAGATCACGTTCATCGATACGCCGGGCCATGAAGCCTTCACTGCCATGCGTGCGCGCGGCGCCAAGGTGACGGATATCGTGGTGCTCGTGGTGGCAGCCGACGACGGCGTCATGCCGCAAACCGTCGAGGCCATCAATCACGCCAAGGCGGCGGGAGTGCCGATCATCGTTGCGGTCAACAAGATGGATAAGCCCGGCGTCGATCCGACGCGCGTGCGGACCGACCTGTTGCAGCACGAGATCGTGGTCGAAAGCATGGGCGGCGAGACGATCGACGTGCCGGTATCGGCCTTGAAGAAGACCGGTATCGACCAGCTTCTCGAGTTCGATCAACCTGCAGGCCGAACTGCTGGAGCTGAAGGCCAATCCCGAGCGATCGGCGGACGGCTTCGTGATCGAGGCCAAGCTCGAGCGCGGGCGTGGTCCGGTCGGCACGCTGCTGGTGCAGCGCGGTACGCTGAAGGTTGGCGACATCATCGTTGCCGGCTCATCGTGGGGCCGTGTGAGAGCGCTGCTCGACGACCAGGGCAAGCCTGCCGTCTCGGCAGGCCCGTCGGTTCCGGTGGAGGTGCTGGGCTTCGACTCGGCGCCGGAGGCGGGCGATCAGTTCGCTGTCGTCGAGAACGAGGCGCGGGCACGCGAAATCACCGACTACCGTGTCAGGAAGCGGCGCGAGGCGCTGGGCCAGGCCGGTACGGCACGCACGCTCGAAGGCATGATGCAGCAGCTCAAGGATGCCGGGCGGAAAGAATTCCCGCTGGTCATCAAGGGCGACGTGCAAGGCTCGGTCGAGGCCATCATCGGCTCGCTGGCCAAGCTCGGCACCGACGAGGTGATGGCACGTATCGTCCATTCGGGCGTTGGCCAGGTGACGGAGTCCGACGTGTCGCTGGCGCAGGCCTCGAAGGCGATCATTCTCGCCTTCAACGTGCGCGCCAACGTGCAGGCGAAGCAGCTTGCCGACAGCATCGGGATCGAGGTTCGCTACTACTCGATCATCTACGATCTCGTCGATCAGGTTAAGGCGGCGATGTCCGGCCTGCTGGCACCGACGACGAAGGAGAACTTCCTCGGCTACGCCACCATCAAGAAGGTGTTCGACATCTCGAAGCAGGGCAAGGTTGCCGGCTGCATCGTGACCGAGGGCAAGGTCGAGCGCGGCGCCAAGGTGCGTCTGCTGCGCGACCGCACGGTCATCCACGAAGGTACGCTGTCGATCCTCAAGCGCTTCAAGGACGATGTGAAAGAAGTGCCCGTCGGCCAGGAATGCGGCATGGCGTTCGCCAACTACCAGGACATCCGCGAGGACGACGAGATCGAGTGCTTCCAGGTGGAGACGATTGCCCGTTCGCTCTGAGGCGTAGGCCGCCATGGCGCAGTGCTACACCGCTCGACGGTTCGCTTACGATGAGGCGGAGTTGCTACGGCAGCTCCGCCTCACTGCATTACGGGATACGCCGGAGGCTTTCGGCGCGGGCTACGAGCAGGACGCAGGGCGGCCAGCAGCATTCTGGCAAAACTGGATCGTGAATGACCCGCCGTATGGTGTGTTCTGTGCCGATCGAGTCGTTGGGATGGCGGGCTTCTGGCGCCAGAGGGCTGCCAACCTTGCTCACCGCGGTTTGCTTGGGGGCATGTATGTCCTGGCGGAAGCGCGCGGTAGCGGGGCAGCGGACATACTCGTCCGACACTTGCTCTGCGATGCGCGCCAGGTGGTCGAGCAGGTGCATCTTTGTGTCAATTCCGACAACAAGCGGGCCGAGCGGTTCTACCGGAGGATGGGTTTCGTATCCTATGGTTTGGAGCCGTCAGGGTTGAGGTTCGCTGGCGTGGACCATGATGTGGTTCTGATGGTTCATATGTTGGGCCGGCGACCACATTGAGCAGGCAACGACCGCGCGGGCCGGATGTCATCGTGCGACAAGTCGAGCGCTCCCTACGGGGCTTGGTTGCCCGGTCGCGATGATCAGCTTGCGAAGATTGTTTGGGGGCTGCATGCGCAAAACCGGTTGACGCTGGCGCGGTTCGGGGCGATGAAGCGGCCTTGCCTAGCGCGCTGCCGTGCTCCAACCGGCCTCCCTCTTGACGGAGGTTGCGCGCATTTAACCGAGAGGCTGTCGCGGTTCGACTCCGCTGCAGAACGAGATTCATGGCACGACGCAATTCCCGGGCCGGCGCGGCTCCGGCAGCAGGACCTTCACAGCGCCAGCTTCGGGTGGGCGAACTGGTGCGCCACAAGCTGGCCGACATGCTGTCGCGAGGCGACATTCACGACGACGTGCTGGCGAAGCACGTGATCTCGGTGCCGGAAGTGCGGATGTCGCCGGACCTCAAGCTTGCCACCGTGTTCATCATGCCGCTCGGCGCCAAGGACGTGAAGCCGGTGCTTGCCGCCCTCGAGCGCAACAAGCGCTACATCCGCGGCGAGGTGGCGGTTGCCGTGAACCTCAAGTATGCGCCGGATCTTCGCTTCCGGGAGGACGATTCCTTCGAGGAAGGGAGCCGCATCGACGAATTGCTGGCGAGCCCGAAGGTCAAGCAGGACACCGGGAAACAGTGATTTCTTCCTTCCTCCATGCGTTGCACTGGCGTGGAGCGAGGGTAGGGGCTGGGTGGCGGTCATTCGCTCCAAGCCTCGTTGCCGCCCTTCACCCCAACCCTCTCCGCGCTCGAGTGCAGCGAACGGGGAGAGGGAACACAGAGCAAAGCATGGCGCGCCGAAAAAAAGGTAATCCGATCAACGGCTGGATCATTCTCGACAAGCCGGTCGGCATGACGTCGACGCAGGCTGTGGGCAAGGTGCGCTGGCTGTTCCAGGCCCAGAAGGCCGGGCACGCGGGCACGCTCGATCCGCTGGCGACCGGCGTGCTGCCGATAGCGCTCGGGGAGGCCACCAAGACCGTTCCCTATGCCGTCGATGGGGTGAAGGCCTACGAATTCACGGTGCGCTGGGGCGTCGAGACCGATACGGACGATGCCGAGGGGCGGGTTACGGAGACGTCGGACAAGCGTCCGACGCTCGAGGAGATCGAGGCGATCCTGCCGGGATTTCACGGGGAGATCCTGCAGACCCCGCCGCAGTTCTCGGCAATCAAGATCCAAGGCGAACGCGCCTATGATTTGGCGAGGTCGGGAGAGCAGGTGAAGCTCGAGCCGCGGCCCGTGGTGATCGACCGGCTGGATCTCGTGGCGATGCCGGATGCCGAAACCTCCGTGTTCGAAGCGCAATGCGGACGCGGCACCTACGTCCGGGCGCTCGCCCGCGACATGGGCCGCCAGCTCGGCTGCCTTGGGCATGTGACGCAGCTCCGGCGCACACGGGTTGCGGCTTTCGATGTCGAAAGTGCGGTTACCGTCGAGGAGCTCGAGGCGGCGCATGATGCCGAGGATGGCGGCGTCGAGCTAGCGCGTCTGCTGCAACCGATCGAATTGGCGCTGTCGGATCTGCTGGAGGTTGCGGTGACGCCGCCGGATGCCGCACGGCTTGCCCGCGGGCAGTCGGTGCTGATGCGGGGGCGCGATGCGCCGATCATTTCCGGGGAGGCCTTTGCGGTGGCCAAGGGCACGTTGATCGCCATCTGCCAGCTCGAGAAGGGCGAACTGGTGCCGGTTCGGGTTTTCAGTTACCGCCCCTGAGGTTGTCGAGAGGCTGGCGGACGGCCAATTTTCGCTCGCTCGCCAGCCTGTTTCGTGTATAACCCCGGCCAGTGATGTGGCGCTCAAGATCAGTGCTGCAGCCACTTTGGCGACCCTGCTGGACGACATCCTGGCTCAGGCCGCAACGATAGCTGAAAGGCGCGCTCATACGTGTCTGGCAAGCTTCACCCCGAGAACAAGAGAGGAACACCCGATGTCGCTGACGATTGAGCGCAAGACCGAGATCGTAAAAGACTTTGCCACGAAAGACGGCGATACCGGCTCGCCGGAGGTGCAGATCGCACTTCTGACTGCCCGCATCAATGGGCTTTCCGATCACTTCAAGGCGCACAAGAAAGACAACCACTCCCGTCGCGGCCTGCTCAAGATGGTGAGCAAGCGTCGCCAACTGTTGGATTACGTCAAGGCCAAGGACGAGGCCCGCTATCAGAAGATTATCGAGCGTCTCGAGCTGCGCCGTTAATGGCCGGCTGAGAGGGGCACCGACTGCTCCGAGCTACAAAACACGCAAACCCTAATTGCGCCGCCCCTCACCATGGGGCGCGGCGCTGAAGGCGTTCCGGCTGGCACCAGGCGACAGAGCCTGGCAGTCGAAAGACACCGCGAGCGAGCGAAAACGCGAGACCTGAGAAACGACATGTTCGAGATACACAGCGAAGAAATCGAGTGGGGCGGCCGCAAGCTGCGCCTGGAGACCGGGCGCATGGCACGGCAGGCGGATGCCGCCGTGGTGGCGCAGTATGGCGAGACCAGCGTCCTGGCGACCGTGGTTGCAGCCAAGAGTGTCAAGCCGGGGATCGATTTCTTCCCGCTGACCGTCAACTACCAGGAGAAGACCTATGCCGCGGGCAAGATCCCCGGCGGCTTCTTCAAGCGCGAAGGCCGGCCATCCGAGAAGGAGACGCTGACCTCGCGCCTGATCGACCGTCCGATCCGCCCGTTGTTCGTCGAAGGCTTCAAGAACGAGACGCAGGTCGTCGTGACCGTGCTGTCGTTCGACATGGAGAACGATCCCGACATCCTGGCCATGGTCGCTGCGTCGGCAGCGCTGACGCTGTCGGGCCTGCCGTTCCTCGGGCCGATCGGCGCTGCTCGCGTTGGCATGGTCGACGATGAGCTGGTGCTCAATCCGCTGATGGACGAGATGGCCAACAGCGAGCTCGATCTCGTCATCGCGGGCACGAACGATGCCGTCATGATGGTCGAATTGGAAGCGCAGGAGCTTTCGGAATCGCGGATGCTCGAAGCCGTGATGTTCGGCCAACGGGGCTTCCAGCCGGTGATCGACGCCATCATCCGACTCGCCGAGAAGGCCGCCAAGGAGCCGTGGAACTTCACGCCGCCAGACGTCAGCGACCTCAAGTCGAGGATGAAGGATCTGATCGGCGCCGACCTGTCGGCCGCGTTCCAGGTTCCGGGCAAGCAGCAGCGCCACGAGCTGGTCGATGCCGCCAAGAAGAAGGCTTTCGAGGCGATGCTGCCTGCGGATGCCGGCTCGGAGCAGCAGGTGCAGCTGGCTGGCGTGTTCAAGGCGCTCGAGGCTGACGTCGTGCGCGGCGACATCATCCGGACCGGCAAGCGCATCGACGGGCGCGACCTGGTGACGGTGCGGCCGATCTCGTCGCAGGTGCAGGTGCTGCCGCGCGCCCACGGCTCGGCGCTGTTCACGCGCGGCGAGACGCAGGCGCTGGTGGTGGCGACGCTCGGCACCGGCGACGACGAGCAGTTCATCGACGCGCTCGAAGGCACGCGCAAAGAGCGCTTCCTGCTGCACTACAACTTCCCGCCCTACTCGGTCGGCGAGACGGGCCGTATGGGCTCGCCCGGTCGGCGCGAGATCGGTCACGGCAAGCTCGCCTGGCGTGCGGTGCGGCCGCTGTTGCCCACGAAGGAGGAGTTCCCCTACACGATCCGCGTCGTCTCCGAGATCACGGAATCGAACGGCTCCTCGTCGATGGCGACCGTGTGCGGCTCCTCGCTGGCGATGATGGATGCGGGCGTGCCGCTGAAGGCGCCCGTCGCCGGCATCGCCATGGGCCTGATCAAGGAAGGCAACGATTTCGCGGTGCTCTCCGACATTCTCGGCGACGAGGATCATCTGGGCGACATGGACTTCAAGGTGGCCGGCACCGATCGTGGTGTGACGTCGCTGCAGATGGACATCAAGATCACCGGCATTACCGAAGAGATCATGCGGGTGGCGCTGGACCAGGCGAACAAGGGCCGCCTGCACATCCTGGGCGAGATGGCGAAGTCCATCAACATGGCCGCGCGCCGAGCTCGGCGAGCATGCGCCGCGGATCGAGACGATCAAGATCCCGGTCGACAAGATCCGCGAAGTGATCGGTTCGGGCGGCTCGGTGATCCGCGAGATCGTTGCGGAATCGGGCGCCAAGGTCGACATCCAGGACGACGGCACGGTGAAGATCGCCGCGTCCAAGCGTGAGTCGATCGATGCCGCGCTGAAGCGCATCCACGGGCATCACGTCGGAGCCCGAGGTCGGCCAGATCTACAAGGGCAAGGTCGTCAAGATCATGGAGTTCGGCGCGTTCGTGAACTTCTTCGGCCCGAAGGACGGTCTGGTCCACATCTCGCAACTGACGCAGGGCCGTCCGGCAACGGTCGGCGAGGTCGTCAAGGAAGGCCAGGAGGTCTACGTCAAGCTGCTCGGCTTCGACGATCGCGGCAAGGTGCGGCTGTCGATGAAGATCGTCGATCAGAAGACGGGTGCCGAGATCCCCGGTGCGGTTGATGACGATCGTGGCGGCGGCGGCGGTGGCGGTGGCCACGGGGGCGGCGGCGGTCGCCGTGATCGTGGCGGTGATCGCGGTGGCAGAGGCGATCGCGGTGGCGATCGGGATCGGGGTGGAGATCGTGGTCCGCCGCGGTCTGCTGCGCCTGAGTTCCTCGGCGGTGGTGATTTCAACGACAGTCCGCCGGGCGAGGGCCGCGGCGCGCGTCCGCAGCGGCGCGACCGGGGCGAGCGCAAAGAGCGGCGCTCGGAGAACGACTGGGATTGATCTCCCTCCATGGCGCGGTCGATGTTCGTCATCGATCGTGTTTTCGACTTCGACTACGCTGGGCCGCTGGATCATTTCCGGCGGCCTTGTCTTGAGGGGGGCGCGTTGGCCATGATCATGCTGGCGACACTGCTGGCGTTCCTGATCGCGTTGGGTCTCGTCCGGCTGGCGGCCAGCGAGATGCTGGCGCATCTTGTGCTCGACATCCCCAACGACCGGTCGCTGCACACGATGCCGGTGCCGCGGACCGGTGGCGTAGGGCTGATGCTGGCGGCTGTGGCGACCGTTCTGGTGATGGGCGGTGGTCCGGCTGCGCTGGTGGTTGCGATGGCGGTGCTGGCGGCGGTATTCGTCGTCGATGATGTGAGCGGGCTGCCTGTGCCCGTGCGCTTCGGCGTGCAACTCGCCATCGGGCTCGTCTTTCTCGCGTGGACCGGACCCTATACGCTCTGGCTTTGGCCGCTGCTGGCGATCGGGCTGGTGTGGTCGGCCAATCTCTACAATTTCATGGACGGATCGAACGGGCTGGCGGGCGGCATGGCTGTCATCGGGTTCGGCGCCTATGCGCTTGCTGCCGGCAGCCACGGCAGCATGGATCTGGCGCTGGTGGCTGCGGCAGTGGCCGGGGCCGCTGCGGGCTTCCTGGTGTGGAATTTCGGCTCGGCGCGAATTTTTCTCGGCGATGCCGGCTCGATCCCGCTCGGGTTCGCCGCAGCCGCGCTCGGTGTCGTCGGTTGGCAGCGGGGCGTGTGGCCGTTCTGGTTTCCGGCGCTGGTGTTCTCGACCTTTATCGTCGACAGCGGGCTCACGCTCGCCAAGCGCCTCATCCATCGCGAGAACCCGTTCCAGGCGCACCGCTCACACTACTACCAGCGTCTCATTCGGATGGGCTGGAGCCATCGACGCCTCGCCTTATGGGCATACGCGCTGATGGCCGCGACGGCTGTTTCGGCGCTACTCTTTCGCCAGTCGTCGGCGCTGCTATCGTTCGTGATGCTGGTCGTCTGGGCGGCGATCATCGGCGGCCTTGCCGTGCGTGTCGACCGGGCGTGGCGGGCCTCGCCGGCGAGGGGGCGCTGACTGCCCTCCTCTCACCGGTTGCGCTGCGACTGGCGCCACTCGCTCAGTACGTCGCGCGGCCGCCCGAGATGTCGAGGATCGAGCCGGTCGTGAACGAGCAATCCTCGCTGGCAGCGAATGCGATCAACGCTGCCACCTCGTCCACCGTGACGAAGCGCCCGCGGGGGATTTTCGACAGCATGAAGTCGATGTGGGCCTGCGTGATCTGGTCGAAGATCGCGGTCTTTGCGGCTGCCGGGGTGATGGCGTTGACGGCGATGTTCTTGTCCGCGGTCTCCTTCGCCAGCGATTTCGTCAGGCCGATGACGCCGGCCTTGGAGGCTGAATAATGCGCCGCGTTGGGGTTGCCTTCCTTGCCGGCGATCGAGGCGATGTTGACGATGCGGCCGTAATTCTGCGCGATCATGCCGGGCACGACGGCCTTGCAGCACAGGAAGGGCCCGTCCAGGTTGATGCGCATCACGCGGCGCCATTCCTCGACCGTTGTGTCCCAGGTGGTGGCGTTGGCGCCGGCGACACCGGCATTGTTCAGGAGGATGTCGATGCGCCCAAAGTCCTTCAGGGTGGCGTCGCGCGCCTTCTCGATCGAGCTGTAATCGCCGACATCGCAGGCGTAGGTCTTTACGGCCGGGCCGATTTCCTTGGCCGTCTTCTCGGCGAGCTTGGTGTCGAAGTCCCAGATCGCGACCTTGGCGCCAGAGGCGACGAAGCGCTCGGTGGCGGCGCGGCCGATCCCCTGGGCGCCTCCCGTGACGACGGCGATGCGGTTTTTCAGGTCGATGGCGTTGGACATGTCTGTTCTCGCTTGGCTTGTGTGGCAATTCCTGGCCGCAAACGGCCACGAATGGGCGGCGGCGTCAATATTGGGCTTCTTAGTGGCGCTTTCGGTTTTTTAGTGACGCCTTCCGACTTTGTTTTTAGTTGCGCGTTGCGACTCCGGTTTCTTAGTGGCGCCTTCCGACTCCCCTGCGGGGAGCCGGCCGGAAGGCGCGTATGGGGGGGGAGCCGGTTCGCGCGTGAAGAAGCGCGTGGACACTCCGCTCATGACCAACACCTTTCCTACCCGCGGTCTCCGGACAGCAGGGCCGTGAACATCAACCGGGGCGCAGAGCGGTTCGACCTCACTCTTTGCAATTGGATTTGGATGCGGCCGAAACCGCCCTGCCACGCATAACGGGGGTGGTCCCCCTTTACGGACGGTTGGCAACGCAGACCCCCGCGCATCCGTTTTTGATCGGTGGGCCTTCGCCGGTACAGGGCGTCTCGCGACGGCCACCCGGCTGCGTCCGCCTTCGGCGATGGCTGAGTACCGCCACACCTATCCGACGCGCATCCGTCCCGCCCAGAATTCCCAGCTCGAGTTCCGGGGCCCCGGCGTGAGACGGATGCCAGGGAGTTTATGCGCGGCCTGAGGGGCGGGGATAAGTTTCTGGTTGGGCTTTGTGGTTTTGGCAGGGTCGCGCCTCGCGGCGCGAGCGGGGCCAGTGTGGCGGCTTGGAAATCCGCTTCATCGTTTCGGCAGGCGCGGTAAGCGGCTTTCCAAGCACAACGCCACACTGAGCAGATGGTTTTGCTCGTGTCCGTTTGATCGCAAAGTTCGCTTGGAGCCCGCCGAGACTTGTGACGAACTTTGCGGCAAGGACACGAGCCCCCGCACCCCGCTGGAGGGACACCCTCCAGACTGCCCGTTGCATGTGTTGGTTCACGGGCGTTGCGGCTGGCTCGCGCAAGGGAGCCGCAACATGCAACGAAGGCCCCAGCCGCCCGTTCGCGAAGCGACTTGGTGCAGCGACGGGATGCGGAGGGAGCGAACATTGACCGGCTGCCGGGGGCGGCTCTATCGCGCGTGCATGGCCATGGCAGAGGTGGACCCGAAAGCGGAAAACCGGCGCGCGACGTCATGGGACAGGAGCGACCGCCTAGCGATGGTGCTGATCGTTCCAGCGCTGCGTCAGATGGCAGTTGGGCACCGGAAGTCTATGCCCGCCGCGTCAGCCATACGCCAAGAATGATCAGAACAACGGCTACGAAGGCGCCAAGGCGCAGCGGCTCTCCGAGAAACGCAATGGCAAGTGCAGTTCCCACGATTGGCTGCAGGAACTGTAGCGGCGCTATTCTGGCGGCACCAGCATCGGCAAGCGCCCGAAACCAGAGTGCGTAACCCGCAATCGTGACGAACACGACCAGAAAACCTACGGCGAGCAACTCCGTCGACGTCGTCGCTGACCATTTGAAGGCCAGTGCTGCTGGAACGACAAAGGGCGCGAACACGAGCGCACCGATGACGATCGACCACGCTGTCGCGGGCCATTGGCCCATCCGGCCAGCGCTGCGCCCGCCATACACATAACCGATACTCGCACAGAGCACAGAGATAAGGACGAGCGTGTCGCCCCAGAGTGTCGCCGAGTTGCCGCTATTCGACACTCCTCGCCACGTCATCAGGATCGCGATCCCGCCAAGGGCGACGGCGCTTCCGATCCACCAAAGCGGCTTCGGCCACTGGCGCGTGATGAGGAATGTCAGAAGTCCCGTAAAGATCGGAGCTGCAGCAAGTATGATCGAGGCGTGCGTGACCGATGTTTTCAAGACGCCAATGCTCAAGACGAGCGGGTAGATCGCGAAGCCGAAGACGGCTCCTGCGATCAATTCAGACCGGGCGTGCCAGCCCGCCGGAAAAGTGTCACGGAACCTCGCAAAGAGCGGTAGCAGGATCACGCCCGCAAGTACGGTTCTGAGCCCTGCGATCAGCTCGGCGGGAATGCCGCGTCCGGCGATGGCGGTCGCGAATGGCGATGCCCCCCAAATCGCTACTGCAGCGAGCGCTCCGATCAATGGGCCGACGGCCGACGAGGTCGGTGTGACAGTGCTGAGCTTCATTCCAAGCCCTGTCCCGACATGAAGCGTTCCGATGGTTGCGTGGGAGTCCGCTTGCTCAGGGTTACCGTCCTCCAGAGGAACAAAAAGTGCTTCGCTTGCAGTGGGTCAATTGCACGTACCGGGTGCTCATCGACTTCGGCAAGATCACCCCCAGCAATGGACATGCTCTTTGGCCTTGGCCGCGCAGTCAATCCCGCATCGCCCAACGTCCGCTCCTGCATAACCACGCCCGTCTGCGCCCGCTTCGGTGCGGTCGCGGGGCTGTTGGTGCTCAACGGTCGTCGCAGCCTGAGAGTTTCAGAACGCGCAGGGCTTCGAGGCGTTGGGGGCGGTCGGGTTGGGGGTCGGGCAGGCTGGATTGGCTCTGGAGGCGCTCGATCACTGTTGCGGGCAGATGGTTCTGTCGAGCGCCGGCGAGGACCAGGGCGTGGTACCAGTCAAAAGGCTTCAGGCTCGGATCGACGGCGGTGGGCGTGGCGATGTAGGTGTTGGTGACGATGCCTTCTACCGTGCCGGGCCTGACGACCGTGAATGCATCGTCACGCTCGTAGCCGTTGCCGCGTCCTTCGAAGCGGTCGAGGTCGGGCATTTCGCTGTTGGCAACCTCGAAGACGACACCGTAGGCGATTGCGCCGGGATGGCTGGCGCGCGCGAGCGTGGCCTTGCCGGACAGATCCTGGCCGCGCTTGGAGAAATCGATATCCCAGCCGGGCACGTGGGCGACAAAAAGCGGTCGCGCCGAGGGGCAACGGGCGGCTAGGCGCGCGTGCAGCATATTCGAGCCGTAGGCAAAGTAGAGCGTGGCCGTCATCGGCGCCTATCCGAACCGCTTCTGCAAGTCCGCCACCTGCTCGGGCGTCAGCGCGCGGACCTTGTCGTGGCGCAGCATGAGGTAGAGCTTGGCGGTTTCCTCGAGTTCCTCGATGGCGTCCTGGGCAGCGGTGAGCGAGCTTCCAGCAACGACGGGGCCGTGATTGGCGAGCAGCACGGCGTGGTGCTTGCCGGCGAGTTTGGCCACCGCCTCGGCGAGAGCTTCGTCGCCCGGTGGGAAATAGGGCACGAGCGGCAACGTGCCGATGCGCATGGCGTAGTAGGCGGTGATGGGGGGAAGGCAGTTTGCGCAATCGATGCCGTCGAGGCAGGAGACGGCCACGGAATGCGTCGAGTGCAGGTGCACGACGGCGCCGGACTTCGGCCGCTCGCGATACATGCAGGTGTGCAGGAAGGCTTCCTTGGTCGGCTTGTCGCCGCCGATGTGGCGACCGTTCGCTTCGAGGCGGGAGAGGCGCGCGGGATCGAGCGTGCCGAGCGATGAGCCGGTGGGTGTCATAAGCCAACCGCCGTCAGGGAGCGTTGCCGAGATGTTGCCCGTCGAGCCGTGCGTCAGGCCGCGGTTGAAGAGCGAGGCGCCAATACGGCAGATCTCTTCGGCGAGCTTTGCTTCAGCGCTCATGCTTGTCTCCTGTTCGCGCCGGCGGCGCGAGCGGGCTGCCGCCCGCATCCGCTTGGGAAGGAGGCCCTCCCGAGCCCGCCCCTATTTATGTCAGTTTTTGCCACGCCTTCACGAAGAAATCCGGCGCGCCGAAGTTGCCGGACTTGAGTGCCAGCACAAGGTCGTGGCCGACCGCCTTGGTCCAGGGCACCCCGGGGTCGATCTCCGGTCCGATCTCGAGTGTCGTGACGCCGAGTCCGTTGACAACCGCGCCCGAGGTTTCCCCGCCGGCGACGATCAGGCGCGTGATGCCGCCCGTCACCAAGGCCCGGGCGACGGCCGCCAGCGTACGCTCGACGAGGGTGCCGGCTTCCTCGCGGCCGAGCTTGGCCTGGATGGTCTTGACCGTTGCGGGATCGGCGCTCGAATAGACGAGGAACGGTTTGTCGGCCGCTTGCGTCTTGCACCAGGTGATGATCGTCTCGGCAGACTGCTGGCCGGCGGCGAGCGCCAGGGGATCGACCTCGAATGAGGCCAGCCCCGCGGCCTTGGCTTTCGCGATCTGACCGCGCGTGGCCTCCGAGCACGAACCGGCCAGGATGGCGGCGCGCCCCTTCGGTGCGGCCATGCTGGCCGGCGCGGCGGCCTTCTTCATCAGGCCCTTGGCGATGAAGTTCTGCGGCAGGCCAAGAGCCACGCCCGAGCCTGCGGTCACGACCGGCATGTCGGCTGCGGCGGCGCCCATCTCGATCAGGTCGCGGTCGGTGAGGCAATCGACAACGACGAAGCGCTCGTCGCGGTCTTGCGCTGCTGCGAAGGCCTTGGCGATGGCAGCGCGGCCTTCGGCCACGACGCCGTAGGGAACGAGGCCGACCTTGCCCTTCGATTGGGCCTGCATGACGCGCACGAGATTGCTGTCGCGCATGGGGGTGAGCGGGTGGTCCTTCATCGGGCTCTCGGCCAGCGGTACGTCGCCGACAAAGAGGTTGCCCATGTAGACGGTGCGCTTGTTGGTCGGGAAGGCCGGACAGACGATGGCGAGTTTGGCGCCGAGATGCGCCAGCAGAGCCTCGGCGACCGGGCCTGATGTTGCCCTGGGGGGTCGAATTGAACGTCGAGCAATACTTGAAATAGAGCTGGCGGGCGCCGAGCGCCTTCAATGCCTCGGCGCTGGCGAGCGACAGGGCGATGGCTTCATCCACGGGGCAAGTGCGGGTCTTCAGGGCGACGACGATGGCGTCATAGGCCCCAAGTGCCGCGTCATCGGGCTTCGGCACCTCCATGATCTGGAGCGTGCGCATGCCGGCGCGCGTGAGCATGATGGCGAGGTCTGTCGCGCCTGTGAGATCGTCAGCGATACAACCAAGAAGCACGCGGGGTCTCCGTTCGTCATTCTGTCCGCGGGCACTTTGACAGGTCTTGTCAGGTGCGGGAAGGCGGAGCGGGGTTTGGGGTGGACGAGCGGTCGCCGGCAAGGTCGCGGGGGCGCATGATGGCGAAGGCGACCAGGGCCAGCGCCATCAGGCCGGCGATGGCTGCGAAGGCCGAGGTCCAGCCGGCGCGCGACATGCCGCCGGAGGCGTCGAGCACGATGCCGACCATGAGCGGGCCGACGAAGCCCCCGGCATAGCCCAGCATCGAGTGGACGGCGAGGGTGGCGCCGCGGCGGGCCGGGTCAGCCGTGCCAGCGGCGCCTGCCGTGAGGGAGGAGGAATCGAGCCAGACGACGACGCCGTAGAGCATCAGCATGGCGACGGCCAGCCAGTAGGAGAGCGTGCCGAGCCAGCCGAGCGAGAGGGCGACCAGGATCGAGCCCAGCATGGCCAGCATCACCAGTCGTCTGCGGCCGAGCTTGATGGCCATTTCGTTGCCGGTGACGCTGGCGAAGGTGCCGAGCAGCCCCAAGGCGGTGACGACGACGGTCGGCGAGAGGACGCCGGTGCCGGCGCCGGTGGATGCTGCGACGTAGCCGAGGAAGGCCACGCCCCAGCCGCGCAATGCGTTCATTTCGAGGGTGTGGATGCAATAGGCCACGGCGTAGGCCATGGCCGAGCGGTTGCGGAAGACGGGCATGAAGCTGAAGAGGCCGCCGCCATCAGCGGGCTTTGCCTGCGGGGTCGTCTTGGCCGGGACGCCGACGAACACCATGAGCCAGGCCATGGCCGCGGTGATGGCTGCGATGGCGAATGCCGACTGCCAGCCGGCAAGTGCTGCGATCAGGTCGGCCGTGACGAAGCTCAGCGAGCCCGAGACGCCGATGCTGGCGGCGTGGCCCGCCGTTGCGCGCGACATCATCTTCGCATCGACTTCGTCGGCGAGAAGTTTGAGGCCGGTCATGTAGGTGCCGGCCCAACCGAAGCCTGCCAATGCGCGCGCGCCGAATGCCGTCCAGAAGTCGCTGGCGAGCAGGGCGAAGGCTGCGTGTCCTGCGATCGTGGCGGCGACGCCCAGGAGATAGATGCGCTTTGGGTCGATGCGGTCGGTCAGCGTGACGAGGACCGGCACCGACAGCATGTAGGCCAGATAGAACGCGGAGGTGATCCAGCCGGCTTCGCTGTTGGTCAGGTTCCAGCGCTGGAGGAAGCCCGGCAGCAGCGCCGGCCAGAAAAAGGCGCCGAGCTGGACGAGCACCTGGGCGGCGCAGACGGTGACGACCAAGCGTCCTGCCGGCGTTCGCCACCACCGCTGTGTGTCGCTCATCGTAGATGTCGCTCCCGCCCGCCCCGGCGCCGCCTGCCGCGGCCCACCCGCACATTAGGGCATAGGCGGGGCGGCGTTGAGAAGGGGGCGTGATGCTGGCACCGCCTGGGATTGGCGAACATCGGGCGTAGGTTGGGTTAGCGTGGCGATGGGGAGAAGGGCTCGCGCTGGCTTTCGCGCCGCGCGCCACCCAACCTGGGCGAATCCGACTAAGTCCGGCGGTGTTGGGTTACGCCGGTTCGCGGCTTGCGGCCCCTTGCACCACCCCGGCCGGCTAACCCAACCTACGGCCTCCCTGCTATGCAATCGAATTCTGAGGCATGGGATGCATGGCGCTTCGAGGCACTGCCGAGTTATCGGCAACGCCCCGATTGAGACGCTCATCTGGCGGTCTGGCCGGACCTTATAGCGCGCGGGCGCCTTGAACATGAGGTCACGAGCTTTAGCCCTGCTCTCCGCTTCAGCCCGCCTTCACCAGCTCGACGATGGCGTCGCCGAGCTCGGTGCACATGGCCTTGCCGCCCATGTCGCGGGTGCGCACGTCCGTCGACTTGAAGAGCGTCTCGATGGCCCTGACGATGTCGTCGGCGGCCTGCTTGTGGCCGAGGTGCTCGAGCATCATGGCGCCCGACCAGATCTGGCCGATCGGATTGGAGATGCCCTGGCCGGCGATATCCGGCGCCGAGCCGTGCACGGGCTCGAACATGGAGGGGAAGTCGCGCTCGGGGTTGATATTGCCGCCGGGCGCGATAGCAATCGTGCCGGTGGTTGCGGGGCCGAGATCGGAGAGGATGTCGCCGAACAGGTTGGAGCCGACGATGACGTCGAACCAATGGGGGTTGCGCACCAGGTGCGCGGTCAGGATGTCGATGTGGTACTGGCTGGTCTTGGCCTTCGGGTACTCCTTGGCGATCGCCGCGAAGCGCTCGTCCCAATAGGGCATCGAGATCGAGATGCCGTTGGACTTGGTGGCGGAGGCCACCTCGTTGCGCTGGCGAGATGCTGCCAGCTCGAAGGCATAGCGCATGACGCGGTCGCAGCCGCGCTTGGAGAAGATCGCCTGCTGCACCGCCATCTCGTAGTCGGTGCCTTCGTACATGCGACCGCCGACCGAGGAATACTCGCCCTCGTTGTTCTCGCGCACGACCCAGTAGTCGATGTCGCCGGGCTTGCGGCCGACGAGCGGGCACTGGACGCCCTCGAACAGGCGCACGGGGCGCAGGTTGATGTACTGCTGGAACTCGCGGCGGATCGGGATCAGCAGGCCCCACAGCGAGACGTGGTCGGGCACGCCCGGGAAGCCGACGGCGCCGAGGAAGATCGCGTCATGGTTGCGGATCTGGTCGAGGCCGTCATCGGGCATCATCTTGCCGGTCTTCTTGAATACCTCGCAGGACCAGTCGAAGGTGTCCCATTGGAAGGACAGATCGTACTTGCGGCCGACGGCCTCGAGCACCTTGATGCCTTCCGGCACGACCTCATTGCCGATGCCGTCGCCGGCAATGACGGCGATCTTCATCGCGTTACGCTTACCCGAAGTGGCCCCGGCCATGACTGCTTGCTCCCGTCGCATGTGTTATGGGGCGAGAGAATGCGGGGGGCGCTGGATTGTCAAGGCGCGAGGCGGCGTGGGACCGCCTGGATGAGCGGTGCGTTGACCGGTATCAAGCCTGAGGCCGGCGCGAGGGAGTATTCGAAATCTACGCCCTTGCGGGGAGCGGTGGCCTCGACGCCAAGATGTCCGCCGTCGTTGGATCAGCAACTGGAGGAGAGGCGAGCCCATGAAACCGATCAAGCGACCCTTCGTTATGGCCCTCATCGTAATGGCATGCCTCGGCATGGCGCCGTTGAGCGCTGTCAGCGCAGAAGACGGACTGGGATACCGGGTGCATACCAAGACCGGCAAATTCGAGAATGTCCGCGACGACCTCAAGGATGCCATCATCAATCGTGGCTTCGTGATCGATTATGTCGGTCATTTCAACAAGATGCTTGAACGTACGGCTGATGCGGCGGGCAGCGTCTCGGGGAGCGGGGCGAAGTCGCCCTACCTCAACGCAGAGTATATGCAATTCTGTCCATCAAAACTGACCCACGAGGCCGTCAGCGCCACGCCCTTCAGTATCGCCAACTGCCCGATTGCCCTATTCGTCTATGAGCTTGCTGCCGAGCCCGGCAAGGTGGTCATGGGCTATCGCCTGCCAGTTGCCACGCCATCGAAGCGCATGCGGGATGTGAATGCCAAGCTGACGGAGTTGCTGGACAGTCTCGTCAAAGAAGCGGCAAAGTAGGTGCCTCTAGGCCAGTTGGTCTGACCGGGTGGTCATTCCATTGAGGTCTGCACGGGCTGCGGCATGGCCGAGGGCGGGATCGCGCCGATTTCGCCCAGCACCGAAGCGTGCCGCTTGACCTTGCGTGGCCTTCTGCGGCGCTATATGACCGCTTTCCAGCACCCGAACAACCTGTCGCGCAAGAGGAAACAACCATGGCCGGTCCGCTGACGCATATCCGCGTGCTCGATCTCACCCGCGTGCTCGCGGGGCCATGGTGCGCGCAGAACCTTGCCGACCTCGGCGCCGAGGTGATCAAGGTCGAGCGGCCGAAAAAGGGAGATGACAGCCGGGCCTTCGGACCGCCCTGGGCCAAGGATGCCAACGGCAACGATACGACCGAGGCCGGCTACTATTTGTGTGCCAACCGCGGCAAGAAATCGATCACGATCGATATCGCCAGCGAGGCCGGCGCCAAGCTGATCAAGGAGCTGGCGAAGACGGCGGACGTGTTTCTGGAGAACTTCAAGGTCGGGGACCTTGCCAGCAAGGGGTTGGGCTACGAGGACATCAAGGCCATCAATCCGGGCATCATCTACTGCTCGATCACGGGGTTCGGGCAAACCGGGCCCTATGCGCCGAAACCGGGCTATGACTTCATGATCCAGGGCATGGGCGGGTTCATGAGCGTAACAGGCGAGCGCGACCACAAGCCCGGTGGCGGCCCTCAGCGCGCCGGCGTTCCCGTGGTCGACATCATGACGGGGATGTACTCGACGATTGCGGTGACGGCAGCCATTGCCAACCGCGAGCGGACGGGCAAGGGCCAGCATATCGATATGGCGCTGCTCGATACGCAGGTGGGTTTCCTCGCCAACCAGGGCGCCAACTACCTGGTGACGGGCGAAGCGCCGGTCCGGGTCGGCAACACGCATCCCAACATCGTGCCCTATCAGTCGGTACCAACGAAAGATGGTGCGATCATTCTCGCCTGCGGCAACGACAACCTGTTCAACCGATTGTGCGATCTGCTCGAACAGCCGGCGTTGAAAACCGACCCGCGGTTCTCGACCAATGCAGCGCGGGTTAACAACCGCGAAGAGCTGGATCCGATCCTCGACGAGCTCATGCAGACGCGTACGACCGCTGAGTGGGTCGAGGCGCTGGAGAAGGCCGGTGTGCCATGCGGGCCGATCAACACGCTGAAAGAGGTGTTCGAGAACCCGCAGGTCGTGGCGCGCGGCATCAAGGTCGAAATTGCGCATCCGACGGCGGGTAAGGTGGCGCTGGTGCGCAGCCCGATGCGTTTCTCCGAAACGCCGATCGAGCACAACATCCCGCCGCCCCTGCTCGGCCAGCACACAGACGAAGTTCTCGAATCCGTCTTGAAGATGTCGGCGGAGGATATTGCGGCGCTGAAGAAGGCAGGAACCGTCTAGCCACCTCGTCGAGGCGCTGTATCTCCTCAGTCGCCGGGGACGCGGTTAAGCCGATGTGATTGCCGGCGGAGGTGTGCTTGTCGCGCCTCTGTGCCAACTGGCCAATGGGTGACATGCAACCTAGAGCAGTGGTGGCGTTTCCGTTCGGCTCCAGCTATGTTTGTCGGGTGCTTTCGGCGTTCGATGGGCGCTTGTCTTGATGTTCTCTAGGTTGTGGTGGTCCGGACGATAGCGCATAGAGGTTGTGTTTGCATTGTTGCGGACGCAAACTGTTTGCGTATTGGCAACATAGAATCTCCCAAGTCGATATCGGATGATGTAGTAATTAGAAATTCAAATGTTCTGTAGATAGCGATATAGTGGCTGTCATACTAGCGGGGCCACGCCGCTTCGGCGGTTGTCGTCAGTTGAGTATCGCGTCGAGGTGCGGCTAGCGCAATGAACAAGCATCCTTATGGTGATTTGCAGAACGGCAACGAGCTCTTGGAGCCGTTCGATGACAAAATGCACCAGATCCGCGAGCTGTTGTTCGGTCAGTTCAAGCGCGACAGCGATCAGCGCCTGGCACTCATCGAGGCGCGTGTGCGCGAACTCGAGCAGGGTTTGCATCGCAAGCTGGACGCCATTCAGGCGCAATTGAACGTGCTGTCAGGCGATATGGTGTCCGAGCGGCGGAGGTCGTTCGACGAGCTTTCGCGCCAAGTCGTGGCGCTAGGGGAGCAGATCGGCAAAATCGGCGACGGTGAGGGCTGATCGTGGGGATCACGCGTGGGACGGCCGTGCTCCGCCCGCGCACGTCACACGGTTTCCAAGCTCCTCATCGGTCTGAAGCTCCTGGTCCAGGCGAGATATGACGCATCGCTCGATGTCCCGAGAAACCGTCACCCGACTGAAAGAGCTGCTTTTCGATCAGGAAAGCCGGGAGCTCGATGCGTTGGCGACGCGCATCGAGGCGTTGCATCAGAGGGTTGGCAGCGAGGAAAAACTGCAGCGTAGCGTTGCCGAGGTCCTCGACGGCGCGTTGATCGAGGCGGAAGTCGCCCGGCACAACGAGTTGGCGGGGGCGATGGCACCGATGGTGCTGCGGACGTTGCGGGCGGAGATGCGCTCGCCGCAGATGCAGGATCAGATCGCCTCGGTCATGTATCCCCGCATGGGCGACATGGTGCGCCGCTACGTGGCGAGCGCTGTTCGCGACATGATGCAGCAGATCAACCGTCGGCTGGAATTGGGACTGAGCCAAAACCGGGTGGCACTGTGGTTTCGCAGCGTGACGACGGGCCGGCCGATGGCGGAACTGGCGCTGGCCGAAACCCAGAAGTCTTGACGTGAATGAGATTTTTCTCATTCGGCGAGGCTCGGGCGAGCTTATCCATCATTGGGTGCGCGATGGCGGCGATGGTGCGGCGTTGCCGCAATCGCGGTCTCCTGGGGACGTGGCGGGGGCGGCGCAGCCCGGCAACAATCGCGACACGCTTGTGAGCGGCTTTCTGACGGCCATCACGGCCTTTGCCGAAGAGGCCTTCGAGAGCGACAGGGAAAGCCTGCGGACCCTCGATCTCGATGATCACCGCATTTACATCAGGGGTGGCCCGTCGCACTTGCTGGCTGCGAAATGTAGCGGGACAGCGCCAGAGGCGATCGAGCAACTGATCGACGATGCGTTCATCAAGGTATTGGCGCAGCATCAGGCGATCGAGCAGCAGACGCAGGGGCTGGACGCGGATTCGGCGACTGCGCAGCACGCGCGGGAACATCAGCGCCTGCTTGACGAGCTGGCGACAGAACTGGAAACGGGCGCCGGCGAAAAGATTGCCGAGATGGCACCGAAATCCAGCTTCAGGCTGGTGAAGATCCTGTTGTGGTGCATCGCGCTGCCGCTGCTGGCGTTCGCTGGGTGGCACCTCTACATGTCCATGGTTACGGCTTCCCTGCAGCGACGGGCCGATGAGGCTCTCGCCGGCATCTCGTCGCTTTCCGGCTATCCCGTGCGGGTGCATGTGGAGCGGGGCGCGCAGCGGATGTGGGTCACCGGATTGGTGCCGGACGATGTGACGCGACGGGCGCTATTGGGCCGCCTCAAAGGGCTCGCCCCTACGGTGGCGTTGACGCCGGAGGTGAGTGTTCTTCCGAAATCGGACGTCGAAGCGCGGTTGAGCCGCGAGGGCTTGCATCGCGCTCTCGAGCGGGCGCGGCTGCGGATCGGGACGCTGGTCGTGGATTTGTCGGCGTCCTTGCAGCGATTGGTGCGACCCGAGGATCGTGCCGCGGCGCAAGCGGCGTTACAGGCTGCCAGTTCAGCGCAAAGCCTCATGCCGGCAAATAACGAGGCGCTGGCCTCGGAGGGCAAGTTGTTCGAGGGGCTTTCTGCGGTCGTGAACGGCCTGCGAGACGCCGGCGAGCGGGTCGCCAAGATCTCAGGCGTGCAGGCCGAGGCGGGGGTGGTGCCGCCGCGAGATGCGACGGAGGCTGCTGATGCGGCGGCGCATATCGCTGACCGTCTCTTGATCCTGGTTACGGCTCTCGAGCAACGGCGCAACGTGGCGCCGCTGGCGCGCTCGATCAAGGATGTGCGCGAGCAGACCGTCGCGGTTGACCGGCGAGCCAGCGAGGCCGAGCGTCGGGCGAGCGAAATGGAACGTCGGGCGAGCGAGCAAGTGGCGGCGCTGGACACGCGCCTCGAGCAGCGGATCGCTGACCTTGAGCGCCAGCTCCGCGCGTTCGGCCCGAAGCCCGAAACAGCAGACGCCAAGCTCAGAGCTTTTGTCATCCGGCATGCCGTGTTCTTCGAGAACGACACGGAATATCGCGATGCTGCGGCGGCGGCAGGCACGCTCGACGCTCTTGCGGCGCTGATCAGGGATACAGATTTGCTGATTAGGGTCGTCGGTTACACGGACGAAGCTGGGCCAGCCACGCGCAACTCGCCGCTATCTGCCGCTCGTGCGCAGAAGGTGGTTGGCGATCTATTGGCGCGCGGTGTGGCGCCGGAGCGTCTGGTTGCGATCGGTCGCCTCGGCGGCGTCAATGTCGCGCCGGATTCGGGGCCCGGCAGCAGCAACCGCCGGGTCGAGTTCGAGATCGGGTATGCCGGCGAGCGCAGGGTAAGGCGATGATCTCCAAGAAGATCCTCATTCTCGGCGAGATCGGGGTTGGCAAGACGTCGCTGGTGCGCAGGTTCGTGATGGACGAGCTGCCGTCCGATTATCTGGCGACCATGGGAGTGGATCTTTATCGCTACCAGGTCCAGGGGATCGGCAAGGGCAAGGATCAGGCGCTCGAATTGGTGATCTGGGATACTGATGGCAGCTATGGCACCAGCATCTTCAGTCATGCCTATGCCAAGGGTACGTCGGGGGCGCTGATCGTCGGCGACATCACGCGGCCGACGACACTCGATCAAATGGTCAAGCTTGCGGAGGGTTTTTCCGAGTCGATGCCGGCGCGGCCGTTCACGTTCGCCTTCAACAAAGTCGATCTTGTCGCGGACGCTAAGGACGCGCTGCTGCCCGAGGAGCTACGGCGGGCGCGCCAACTCAAAATCTGGACCAGTGCGTTGACGTCGCAAAACGTGGATAGCGCATTCATCGAGACTGCAGATGCCATCCTTCGACGCGAATCCTGAGAGCAAGGGGGAGCCGATCCGACTCCTCGTCTCGACGGCCGAGGCGATGGCGGAGCTCGGCATATTCGGCCTCGTATGGATCGATGAAAGCCTCTCGGTGTGCGGCCGGTTCGGCGCGCTGGTTAAGTCCTTCATCGTCGACCGGCCGATCTCGGTGAGTGTTGCAGCGTTCGTCGGCTTCGAGGAGGACATCGCAGCGCTGAAGGATACGCCGGGCGAGATGCTGTCGTTGCCGAGCGTCAAGATGCATGATCGCGAAGAGGATTCGGCTCGCTTGAACCTGGTGCTGTTCTGGATGGCAAGCGAGCGGCGCTTCGTGCTGCTGGTTTCCCGTGCGGCCAACCGCACCAACGTAGAGCGCGCCTTCCTGGCGGAAAGCCGGCTTCGGCGCATGGCCGAGGCGGAGGTTGCGGCGCAAGCCGAGGTGATCCGCCGAACCAATCGCGAGTTGGCGATTGCCAACCGGGATCTGCAGGAATTTGCCTATGTGATCTCGCACGACCTCAAGTCGCCGCTGCGTGGACTGCGGTATGCGGCGACGGATGCGCAGGCTTCGATTGCAGCAGGCGACGGCGAGGCTGCCAGTGAGCACCTCGTGAAGGTTATCACGCGGTCTCGACGGATGAGCGCGATGCTGACGGGACTGCTCGACTATGCGCGGATCGGGCGCAAGAGCGAGGCCCTGAGCGAAATCGAAACGGCGGAGCTTGCACGCGAGATTGCGGAGGCGGCAGGTGACGAGAGCGGGTTTTCGATTTTGATCGAAGGCGTGTGGCCGAGGATCATGACGTTGGCCGAGCCGCTCGACGTGGTGCTGCGCAATCTGGTGGACAATGCCATCAAGCATCACGACCGGGACGAGGGGAAGGTCACGCTGCGCTGCGAGGATCTTGGCGAGGCGCTCGAATTTCTGGTCATCGACGATGGGCCGGGTATCGCGCCGGAGTGGCACAAGGCCGTGTTCGAACCGTTCAAGCAGGCCAGTGCTGTTGACGAAGCCGAGGGGGCTGGAATCGGGCTTTCGCTCGTGAAGCGGATCACGGAACGGTGCGGAGGATCGGTCGAGTTGCGATCGGAGCCTGCGAAATCCCGTGGTACGACATTTCGAATCGTGTGGCCAAAGGCGATCGCTGTCGACGGCTGACAGCGGCATTGAATGTTGTCGTCTGCAGTGTGCGGGCGACCGGAAGGAGTTGGGTATGAAGCGATCGACCGGCGGAAATTTTCTGGCCAAAAAAGCCGATCTCACGAAGTCCCGGATGGGTGGACCCGCGTTCGACGATATCCTGATTGTTGAGGACGAGAACTTCGATGCCGATCATCTGAAGGCCACACTGCACAT
Source organism: uncultured Alphaproteobacteria bacterium (assembly GCA_963761475.1). Classification (GTDB taxonomy): domain Bacteria; phylum Pseudomonadota; class Alphaproteobacteria; order Rhizobiales; family Hyphomicrobiaceae. The sequence goes on along the minus strand of CAVXGT010000020.1, from coordinate 534,939 downwards.
CATGTTCGGCTACTCCATCCAGGTGCGCCGGGCGCGCACGCTCGGCAGCGCGCTCGATGCTGTGATCGAGCGGCAGCCAGAGGTCGTGTTTCTCGACGACTATCTGAAGCCCAACGACAACGCGACGCACACGATTCCGTTCCTGCGGCGGTGTGGCTACGAGGGGCCGATCGTGGTGGTCAGCGGCGCGGTCGACCGCTCTCGGCGTTCGATGCTGGTCAAGGCGGGAGCGGTCGATGTCATCCACAAGGACGACCTGGATAGTGTGCGGATCTCAGAGGCGCTGCAGCGTGTGCGGGCGGCCGGGGAAGCGCAGGCCGCCTCAGTCGAGGCGGATGGCGGTGCCGGCAAGAAGCCACCTCAGAAAGCCAAGTAGGCGGCGCGGGCTAGTAGCAGCGGACACCGGGCTCGCAGCGCGTATGTCCGAGTGCCAAGACGCCGGGCGTCGAGCGTCGAGTGTGGATGGGAGTCGTGTGCGGGCGGAGGGCCTCAGTCTGCGCCCTCGACCAGGAAGAGACGCCCTTCACTGGCAGCCTGGCGCAGGGGGATGATCTGCTGGTAGGCCTTGCCATAGTAGAAGTCGCGGGCGGCCTGCATGGTCTCGAATTCGATGACGACGACGCGCGATTTGGGTGGTGTGCCCTCGAGGCATTCGACCTTGCCGGCGCGGGCGAGGTATCTGCCGCCGGCCGGTCGTGTTACGCCCGGTGCCTTGTCGGCATAGAGCTTGTAGGCCTCTGCGTCTTTCACATCGACCTCGGCAATGACATAGGCTGGCATCTTCGGCCTCCATCGAGCGTGCCCGGTGTTCGGCGCCAAGCCGAACCACGGTCGGCAGTTGCGCCGGGGCTGTCAGGTTGCGCAAGGTCGCAGCTTGGCGCAAGGGGGCGAGCGCCCCGATCAGCGCATGCGTAGAGGCAAAGGCGGGCTGGCGCCTCCAGAGCGCGCTCGTTTGACATGAACTCGGGCGCCTTGGCTGGGCGCGTTCCAGCTCATTGATTTAGAGCCTGATTAACGCCTTCGATGAAAGCGAGGATGCTTCCACCTCCGGCGACCAGGCTCTAGCACTGCGCTCAGCCGTAGGTTCGCTCATCAGCGATGACCTTGCCATCGTTGGGCAGGGTTCCCGGCGGTACGATCTCGACTGTGGCGCGCAACTTGGTCGCTGCCTGCACTGTCTCGGCGAGCTTTTCGGCCAATCCTTCCGTGTTGCCGGCGGCCTCGACCTTCAGGGTCATGACGTCCTGCTCGCCGGAACGGGCGACGACCAGGCGCAGTCGGCCCAGCTCGGGATGGCGGGTGGCGATCTCTGCAACCTGTTCGGGGTGGACGAACATGCCGCGGACCTTGGTGGTCTGATCAGCGCGGCCCAGCCAGCCCTTGATGCGCATGTTGGTGCGTCCGCACGGGCTCGGGCCTTCAAGCACGGCAGAAAGGTCGCCCGTTGCAAACCGGATCATCGGGTAATCGCGATTGAACACGGTCACGACGATTTCGCCGACTTCACCATCGGGAACGGGATCGCCGGTGCCTGGCCGGACGATTTCCACGATGACGCCCTCGTCGATGATCATGCCCTCGACGCTGCCGTCCGGGCCCGGGCTCTCGTAGGCGATGAGGCCGACATCTGCCGTTGCGTAGCATTGGAACACGGCCACGCCCCGGGTGCCGTATTCCTGGCGCAGGGAGGGGAACAGGGCGCCGCCGCCGACCATTGCCTTGGTGATCGAGGAGAGGTCGCGGCCGGCGTCGACTGCCTTGTCCATCAGGATCTTCAAGTAATCGGGCACGCCGACATAGACCGTCGGGCGCAACCGTTCGATTGCTTCCAGTTGCTGCTCGGTATTGCCGGGGCCGGCGGCGATGACCGTACAACCGAGCGCGCGGGCGCCGGCGTCGAGGATCCAGCCGCCGGGGGTGAGGTGATAGGCGAAGGTGTTGTGCACGATGTCAGACGAGCGGATGCCCATGGCGTAAAGCGCGCGGGCGGACCGCCACCAATCGTGGCCGAGGCCCTCAGGCTCGAAAATCGGTCCGGGGGACATGAAGACCCGACCGAGCCTGCCAGGCTCGGTCGTGGCAAAGCCGCCGTAGGGCGGGCGATTGGCCTGCAGGTCCTTGAGCGACGCCTTGCGCAGGATCGGCAACTTGCTCAAGGCCTTGCGTGAGGTGACGTCTGCCGCATTCACCGCTGCCAGGTGCTCTTTCCAGCCCGGGCAGGTCGCTTTGGCCTGCTCGATGAAGCCGGGCAGCAGCGCGAACTGGGAGGTTTCCCTGGCATCGGGAGACCTGGTCTCGAGCTGGTCAAAATACGTGGCGGTCATCGCTGCCTCCCCTTGAGGTGTCACGTGGTCATCGGGCTTGCCCGACCACGCATTTCAATTGCTGCGATCGGCACTGATACGGCTGGTAAGACATTGTCAATGCTCATTTCATGTTTCCAAGCAGGACCATGGCAATGCGTGCTAAATCTGCTGACAACGCGAATGAGATGGCAATACGGACGTCGTCTTCCAAAAGGAGCCTTTGTCGTGAGCGGTACAAGTCTGGTTCTTCTCGCCATGTATTCAACGGTCAACGTCATGGGACCGGGTGGCACGGGCATTGCGCGCAGCGAGGAGCCTTTCGTACTCGCGCTGCTGTTGACGGCTGGCGTGCTGACGCTTGCGGGCATGCTGCTCGTGGGTTCGGGGCCTGCCGTGCGAGCCGTGCCGAAAGGCCCGGTTCTGGCTCGCGCAAAGCGCCATCTGTCCGGGCCGCGCGAACGGCGCGTGTGAGGTTTGGCATTGGCCCGGATCGCTCCGCTCGGCTTGCGGTCCGGCGCTTTGTTCCCGTTCGAGCTTGTCGGCACAAATCTAGGCACCACGGGCGTCCGGTCAGGCCAGCCAGCGCTTGCGGCGCTTGTAGTGCTTGACGTCGCGGAAGCTCTTGCGGCCATCACCCGCAGTGCCGAGATAGAATTCCTTGACGTCGGCGTTTTCTGACAGGGCGGCTGCGGTGCCATCGAGAACAATGCGGCCGTTCTCGAGAATGTAGCCGTAGTTGGAGTATTTCAGCGCCATGTTGGTGTTCTGCTCGGCGAGCAGGAACGAGACGCCATCACGTTCGTTGATGTCTTTCACGATCTCGAAAATCTGTTCGACGATCTGTGGGGCGAGGCCCATCGAGGGCTCGTCGAGCAAGACCATGGTGGGGTCGGCCATCAGGGCGCGGCCGATGGCGCACATCTGCTGCTCGCCGCCGGAGGTGTAGCCTGCCTGGGAGGTGCGGCGCTCCTTCAAGCGCGGAAAATATGCATAGACTCGATCGAGGGAGCGCATTGTGGCGGCCTTGCCGTCACGGCGCGTGAAAGCGCCTGTCAGCAGGTTCTCCTCGATGGTGAGATGGCCGAAGCAATGGCGACCTTCCATGACTTGGATGCAGCCGCGTTTGACGAGGTCGTTGGGGGTGAGGCGGTCGATGCGCTCGCCCTTGAACGAGATCGAGCCCTTGGTGACCTCGCCACGTTCGGCCTTCAGCAAGTTGGAGATCGAGCGCAAAGTGGTGGTCTTGCCGGCACCGTTGGCACCGAGCAACGCCACGATGCCGCCCTTGGGCACCTCGAGAGAGACGCCTTTCAGTACGAGAATGACGTGGTCGTAGATGGCCTCGATGTTGTTGACCTTGAGGATCGGGGCGGAAGCGGTCTCAACTGCAGCCGTGGACATCGAGAAATCACCGATTGAGAGCGTTGGGGCGGGTCGAAAGCCGAGTGGCCCGGCGGCGAGCGCTTTGTTCAAGCACCCGGTCGCCAGGCCCGATCAGTCGCTTACTGCTCCTTGGAGCAATCGCGCGGCGTGATCTTCTTTTCTGCGGCGTACTTGGCAGACTGCTCCGCGACCAGCTTGTCGAGGACCGAGCGATCGGCCGTGTACCAGTCGGAGATCACCTTCCAGGCCTTGCCGTCCCACTGCTGGACGCGAGCCTGGTCGGCACCCTGGTGATCGGCACACGACAGCTTCAGCGGCTTCATCATGCCATCGAAGCCGGCTTCCTTGATGCGCGCCTCGGTGATGTCGAGGTGTTCGAAGCCCCACTTCACCTGCTCACCGGTCAGCGGCTTCTTGCCAAACTTGGCCTGGGCCGTGCGGATTGCCTCGGTACCGATGAACGAGTTCATCAGGCCTCGATTGTAGAGCACCTGGGCAAAGTCGTCCTTGCCGTGGGCCTTGTCACCGAGGGACTTCTTGATCGCTGCGTGCACGCCGAACTCGCCGGCCGGATGCTGCAGCATGAGCGCCTTGTAGCCCTTGGCGCCGTCACCTGCCGGTGCAACGTCAGGCTCTGCGCCCGACCACCAGATGCCGATGATCTTCTCGCGCGGGTAGGCCACTGCGGCGGCCTCCTTGATGGCGGTGCCGTTCATGACGCCCCAGCCCCAGAGCAGGACGTAGTCGGGACGGTCCTGGCGGATCGAGAGCCACTGTGACTTCTGCTCGACGCCCGGGTGGGTGACAGGGATGCCCTTGTAGGTGAAGCCGTACTTCGCGGCCAAGGCCTCGAGGGCAATGATCGGCTCCTTGCCGTAGGGGCTGTCGTGATAGACGAGGCTGATCTTCTTGCCCTTGAGCTTGTCCTTGCCGCCCATCTCCTTGGCGATGTGCTGGACTGCCACCTCGGCACCGGTCCAATAGCTGCCGAGGGCGATGAAGTTCCAGTCGAAGACAGCGCCGTTGCGGCTCTCGGAGCGGCCATAGCCCATGGTCAGGAGCGGGATCTTGTCGCCGGGGGCCTTCTCGGTCAGGGCGAAGGTGATGCCGGTCGAGAGCGGAGAGACGTAGGCTGCGCCAGTGGTGCCCTTGCTTTTGAGCCGCTCGTAGCACTCCACGCCCTTGGCCGTGGCGTAGCCGGTTTCGCACTCCTCGTAGACGATCTTGACGCCGTTGATGCCGCCGTCGCGGGCATTGAGCAGCTCAAAATAGTCGAGTGTGCCGTTGGCGAACGGCACGCCGTTCACGGCGTAGGCGCCGGTCCGGTAGGACAACACGGGTATGAACTGCTCACCTTCGGCTTGAGCCGGCATGGATGACACCAAGCCAGCGGCCAGGATGGCCGACGCGCCGATAAATTTCCTCATCATGTCTGTTCTTCCTCCTCTTCGTGGTTGCTCCGGCTGGTCGGCCGGAGCGGCTCGAATGCGGGCTTGATTGTTGTGCGTCGGGACGTACCGCGCCGCTGGCGCGCCCCGACGTCGGGCATCATCAATAGGGGAACGGCCACAGCCTCAACTTCTCCTTCATCAAGCTGATGAGGCGGGCAAATCCGTGCGGTTCCTTAATCAGCAACAGGCAGATCAAGGAGCCGAAGATGATGAATTCCAGATGCGAGATGGTCTCGGTCGAAAGTGGAATGCCGAGCTCGGAAGGGATCAGGTTCAGCATGATCGGGACGATCAGGATGAAACCGGCGCCCAGGAACGAGCCCATGATCGAGCCGAGGCCGCCGATGATGACCATGAACAGCAACTGCAGCGACTGGTCGATGGAGAAGGCCAACGGTTCCCAGGAGCCGAGGTAGACGAAGGCCCACAAGGCGCCGGCAATGCCGACGATGAAGGAGGAAACAGCAAACGCCGAAAGCTTGGCGAAGAACGGACGGATGCCCATGAGTTCGGCTGCGATGTCCATGTCGCGGATCGCCATCCACTGCCTACCGATGTTGCCGCGCACGAGGTTCTTTGCGATCAACGCGAAGATGGTGACGAAGATGAGACAGAGCATGTAGCGCTCGATGGGCTCGTTGACCCGGTAGCCAAAGAAATTCAGCTGTGGGGCGCTGACGGAACCCGAGGGGATGTAATTGGTGAACCATTGGACGCGTAGGAACACCCAATCGAAGAAAAACTGTGCGGCAAGCGTTGCGACGGCAAGATACAAGCCCTTGATGCGCAGCGAGGGGATGCCGAAGAGGATGCCGACCACAGCCGAGCACAAGCCGCCCAGAAGGATCGAAAGGAGCACGGGCAACGGCGGCAGGCCGATCTCGCCGATGCCGTTCGCGAACTTGTAGGCCATGTAGGCGCCGATGGCCATGAAGGCGCCGGAGCCGAGCGAGATCTGCCCGCAATAGCCGATCAGGATGTTCACGCCGATCGCTGCGAGCGACAGGATCAGGAACGGAAGCAGGATGGCGCGCAGGAGATATTCGCTGGAGAACGGCCAGATGCCGAAATGGGCCATCGCCGGGATGGCGACATACGCCACCGCCAGCAGCAGGAAGATCGCGGTGCGATCCTGCCTGATCGGGAAGATCGCCATGTCGTCGGAGTAGGTGGTCTTGAACTGACCGGTTTCGCGATAGAGCACGGGGCAACTTCCTTGCGGTGCGCGTTCAGATGCGTTCGATGATCTTCTCGCCGAAGATTCCCTGAGGCCTGACTAGCAGGACCGCGAGAGCGAGAACGTAGGCGAACCAATATTCGATGCCGCCGCCGATGAGCTCGCCCAGATAGAGTTCTGCGAGCTTCTCGCCGGCGCCGACGATGAGGCCGCCGACGATGGCTCCGGGGACGGATGTAAAGCCGCCAATGATGAGCACCGGCAGCGCCTTCAAAGCGAGGAAGGTGATCGAGAACTGGACGCCGAGCTTGGTGCCCCAAACCGTGGCCGCGACCAGGGCAACCAGGCCGGCGACGAGCCAGACGACAAACCAGATCCAGGAGATGGGGATGCCGACCGACTGGGCTGCGGCGTGGTCATCGGCGACGGCGCGCAAGGCGCGTCCGGTCTTGGTGTACTGGAAGAAGGCGGCCAGGCCGGCCACCAGAATGCCTGCGATCAATCCGCCCCAGACGTCGAGCTTGTTGACGAGGATGCCGCCGGGGAAGGCGCCCTGGAAGAGGATCATGGCATCGGTCGGGAACAGGCGCAGGGGATAGACGTCGGAGCCGAAGACCATCTGCGACAGGCCTTCGAGTGCGAAGGTGGCGCCGATGGTGGCCATGAACAGGATCAAGCCATCCTGGTTGAGCAGAGGCCGCAGGACCCACTTCTCGATGACAAAGGCGCAGAGCGCCATGACGGCGCCCGAAAAGAGTATCGCCAGGGGAATGGCAGCGAAATTAGCGACGCCGTGGCCGGTCAGGAAGTCAAGCGACCGGACAAGGGCGAGGCCTGCCACCAGCACCATGGCGCCCTGAGCGTAGTTGAAGACGCCCGATGCCTTGAAGATCAGCACGAACCCCAATGCGACAAGCGAGTAGAGAACGCCCGAAAGGAGGCCGCCGACGAGGATCTCGATGAAGCCGCCGGGGTTGGCTGCGGCGCGGGTGGCAAGAAATCCGACGAAGGTGGCGAGCACGATCGACAAGAAAATGTGTACGGCAGTGTCGATGCTTGTTCTGCGGTCGCCCTTCAAAAGGAAGAACATAACCGCTGCAAATACGGCACCGATACCACCGGGGAGGGCAAGGCTCGACATGGGGGCGTGGACTTTCCTGGCGGGAGCTTTGCTGCGGGCGGATTAATGCGAGACGCCGAGATAGGCGTCGATCACCTTGGGGTCGGACTTGACTTCGTCGGGCGTGCCGTCGGCGATCTTGCGACCGTATTCGAGCACCACGACGCGGTCGGAGAGGTCCATGACGACGCCCATATCGTGCTCGATCAACGCGATCGTGGTGCCGAGGTGCTGGTTGACCGTGAGCACGAAGCGGCTCATGTCCTCCTTCTCCTCGAGGTTCATGCCGGCCATCGGCTCGTCGAGGAGAAGCAACTCGGGTTCCATGGCGAGGGCGCGGCCAAGCTCGACCCGCTTCTGCAAGCCATAGGGCAGCTTGCCCACCGGCTGCTTGCGGATGTGCTGGATCTCGAGGAAATCGATCAAGCGCTCGACGACCTCGCGGTTGCGGATCTCCTCCTGCTCGGCCGGGCCCTTGCGCAAAGCCTGCCAAAAGAGGCCGCGCTGCATCTTCAGGGTGCGGCCTGCCATCATGTTGTCGAGTGTCGACATTCCCTTGAACAGGGCGACGTTCTGGAAGGTGCGCGATATGCCGGAGGTGGCGGCAAAATAGGGCCGCATCTCATGACGGCGCTGGCCCTTGTAGGTGATGCTGCCTTGCTGGGGAAAATAGAAGCCGTTGATGACGTTGAGCATCGACGTCTTGCCGGCGCCGTTCGGGCCGATGATGGCGCGGATCTCACCCTTGCGGATGTCGAAGGAGACATCGGAGATCGCCTTGACGCCGCCAAAGGCCAACGAAACATTGTCGACGGATAGAAGTACTTCGCCGATGCGGTCCTGGCGTTCGGAGGTGTCCTGGCCCACGGGTGGTGCCGCGCTCGGGAGTGTTGCGGTTGCACCGCTGGCGCCGTCGGCTGGCTGGCGGACAGCCACATTGGCCAGGGGCATCGAGCTCTTGGTGCTCATTCGGCGGCCTCCTGGACGGCGGACTTGGCGGCGGGAAATGTCTTCACGTCAACGATGGCCATATCGCCCTCGATCTTGCCCTTGCGCCCGTCCTCGAATGTCACTTCGACTGAAATGCTGGCCTGCTTGGAGCCATCATAAAGGGCGCTGATCAGCGGTTCGTAGCGGTCGGCGATGAAGGAGCGTCGGACTTTCTGCGTTCGCGTGAGCTCGCCGTCGTCGGCATCGAGTTCCTTGTGCAGGATCAGGAAGCGATGAATTTGGGAGCTGGCGACGAGCGGCTCGCCGGCGAGTGCCTCGTTCAATTCCTGGATGCGCGCCGTGACGATCTTCAGGATCTCGGGATGGCCGGCAAGCTCCTGATAGCTGGCGTAGATGATGTTGTTGCGCTCCGCCCAGTTGCCGACGCTGACGAGGTCGATGTTGATGAAGGCGGTGGCGAAGTCGCGGCCGTGCCCGAAGACCACCGCCTCCTTGATTTCCGGATAGAACTTGAGCCGGTTCTCGACGTATTTCGGGGAGAACAAGGAGCCGTCGTTGAGGCGGCCGACATCCTTGGCGCGATCGATGATGCGCAGATGACCGTTGGCGTCGAAGAAGCCTGCATCACCCGTTCTCACCCAGCCGTCGGCGGTCTTGGTCGAGGCGGTGGCCTCGTCGTTCTTGAAATACTTCAGGAACACGCCTGGGCTCTTGAAGAGGACCTCGCCAGTGCCGTCCTCGATGCGAATGTCGACGTCGGGCGCGGGCTTGCCGACGGTCTCAGGATAGACTTCGCCATCGGGCTGAATGGTGATGTAGACGCTCGCTTCGGTCTGGCCGTAGAGCTGCTTCAAGTTGATGCCGAGCGAGCGGAAGAACGAGAACAGCTCGGGCCCGATCGCCTCGCCGGCGGTATAGGCCAATCGCAGATTGGAAAAGCCGATGCGATTGCGCAGGGGGCCGTAGACCAGGATGTTGCCGAGACCGTAGAGCAGCCTGTCCATCAACGAGACGGGCCTGCCATCCAGGAGCTTCTCGCCGGAGCGGCGTGCGACTTTCAGGAAGTAGTGAAAAATCGCTTTCTTAACGGCGCTGGCATCCTCCATGCGGACCATGATCTGGGTCAGCATGTTCTCAAAGACGCGGGGCGGAGCGAAGAAATAGGTGGGTCCAATCTCGCGCCGGTCCTCATTGGCAGTCTCGGGACTTTCCGGGCAGCACACGGTGAGGGCGCCGGAAAAGGCCTGACCGTAGGAAAAAATGTGATCACCGACCCAGGCCATGGGCAGGTAGGCGATCATGGTATCGTTCGGCGTGAAATGGTCGAAGGCGTTGCCGTTTCGGCCGGAGATAACCACGTTGTCTTGCGTCAACATCACGCCTTTGGGGCGGCCCGTAGTGCCGGACGTGTAGAAAATTCCGCACACATCCGACCCGCTTCCGGCCTTGACTGCGGCGAGCCAGGCTTCTGCCGCTTGCGTGTTCTCTTTCACAATCCGGCGTCCGGCGGCCTGTACGTCGGCCAGCTTGTGCAGGTTGGCTTCCTCGTAATCCTCGATGCCGCGCGGGTCCTCGTAAATCAGAGTCTCGAATTTCGGCAGGCGATCGGCGATCGAGAGGACTTTATCTGCTTGCTCCTGGTCCTCGACGACAGCAAAGCGCACCTCGGCGTGCTCGAGGACGTAGGCCATCTCATCGGCGACGGAGTCCTGGTACAAGGGAACAGGAATGGCACCGAGGCTCTGGGCCGCCGTGAAGGTCCAGTAGAGATGGGGGCGGTTGTCGCCGATGATGGCGACGGTATCGCCCTTGTTCAGGCCGAGGCTTTGCAGGCCGAGTGCCAGGGCACGCACCTCCTCGAGCACCTCGCTCCACGTCCAGGTTTGCCAGATCCCCAAGTCCTTCTCGCGGAAGGCCGGGCGGTCAGCAAAAATTTTGGCGTTGCGCAGCAGCAGTTTCGGGACGGTATCGAAACTGGAGTCCGATGGACTGGACGTCACTTGGTCGTTCCTTCCGATCGCGCGCCCAATAGGGGCGCCGTGTTCTCTTTGGTCGACGATCTTTTTGCGCGGCGGGTCGGGGCTCGCCCGGTACGGTCCGCTTGCGCGTGTCGTCTTTCATGGTCCTGGTCTTAAGCCCATGTCGGCTCGCGACGGTGTCACAGCTGCGTGAAAGACACTAACGATGCGGCATCTTCAACGCTCAATCATCGCCCCTTTTCCGATATCCCTTCCACCGACCTCGATGGGGGCGGAGGCGGCCATGTGACACCTACTTATACGCGAAAGGCGGTTTTGCTCAACTTGGCGCTGGACAGACAAGACCAGCCGAATATGGTAGGCTTGCGATGGATAACGTAGCCCGTGATCGACTGTAGCGACGTCTCGCCCGCTGGGGCTCGGATGTCAGTCGCCTTCATAGTGGCTCAGGCGATCGATGTCATAGACTGCGAGGCCGCCTCGTTCGACCCGAATGAGGCCAGCGTCCTCCAGAATGCGCAAGCCCCGCCCGATGGCCTGACGCGAGACGCCCGCCAGCAGCGCCAGCTCTTCCTGGGTAATCTCGATGTGATTGCCGACGCCTGGATAGAGCACTGGATTGAACAGCCAGGCGATGTTCCTTGCCACGCGCGCCGTCGGGTCATGCAACCTGTCGTGCTCGATGGTTGCAATGAACTGGCCCATGCGCTCGTTCAACTGACGGACCAGGAAGCGGTTGAAGCCGACGCTGTGCTCGAACAACCAGAGGAAGGTCTGGCGGCTCATTAACGCCAGGTGGGTGTCGCGCAGTGCGACGAGATCGTATTTGCGGGGCTCGTCCTTCAGCACCGAGCCTTCACCGAGCCAGCCGCCCGAGCCGATGCCGGCAAAAGTGATGGCCTTGCCGCTGGCGGAAATGGCGCCGATCTTGACGAGGCCGGTGACGACGCCTGTCCACTGGTCGAGACGGTCGCCACGATGGCAAATATAGCTGCCGGCCGGATAGTGGCGCTCAGTGATCCCGCGCAGCGCACGCTCGGCCTCGTGGTCGGTCAATGCATCGGCCCAAAATGCAAGCTTTGTAAGCGCATCCTTGGCAGTTACCGCCATGCCGTTTCGCCCATACAGCCTGCAATTGCGCGTCGCGATGAAGTCAACGCGGTTAGCGTCGTTTGCGTGTCGATCCGACGATAGCCCAGGGGCAACCGATATTGCCAGTACTGTGCTGAGGCGCGGCGGAACTTGTCGGATGCTGCGTGGTCGCTGAAAGGTAAATCACCGGAGTTCGGCGGCGGTCACGAGGGCGGCAAAGGGCACGCCTGCGGCTTCGAACGCGGCGACTGCGCCCTCCTGGCGATCGACGACCGTCAGCACCTTCACGACGAGGCCGCCTTCGGCCTTGATCGCTTCGATCGCCTTCAGCGACGAGCCTCCCGTGGTCGTGACGTCCTCCAGAACGACGATACGCTTGCCGGCCAGTGTTTCGCCTCGCTGCAGGCCTTCGACGAGGCTCTGGGTGCCGTGACCCTTGGCCTGCTTACGGACGAAGAAGGCGCGCAGCGGTTGGCCCCGGGCATGGCCGACCGCTGCAGTGGCGGTGGCAAGCGGGACCGCGCCGATCTCGAGGCCGCCAACGAGATCGGGGGGATCGCCGGACAACGCCTCGCCAATCAAGGCGCCAAGCAGATAGGCGCCTTCCGGGTCCAGCATGGTGGGTTTCAGGTTGCAGTAGAAGTCCGACTCACGGCCCGACGCCAACTTGAACACACGGCCAGTCTCGACAGATAGAGCCTTGATGATCTCGATCAGGCGCTTGCGGTCTGCCTTGGCTGGCGTGACGTTGGTCGGCATGGCGTTTGTCCTATGGTCTTCGGCGCCGGGAATGCCCGTCCTGGACGGCTGCGGCGACATCATTTCGTTGCGCATGCAGCGATGCGCGGGAAGGCGTGGGGCTGTCAAGTCGGCGGATGGCGTGGTCCACGGCCGTATGGGGCGTGTCGCTCAAGTGCGGCCATGAAGAGCATATACACCACTAGTGCAATCAGGACGTGCCAGAGTGCGTGGGTGCCGCGCGGGCGTCCGAACAAGAGGGTGTTGCTGCAAAATGAGAGGTCAAGCGTGCGCAGGGCCAGCGCCAGCGCGAAGATGGCGGCTGCCCATTGCAATCGCCTGGTGTCGATGCCGCGGGCGCGCGCTGCGATGGCGACCACGATGAGCATGGCGAGGGCGGGTACGTAGCCGAGCGAACCATTGAAGCAGGGTGCCAGGGCCTTGGTCGGGACCGTGGCGATGCCGATTGCGATCGATGGGCTGCAATGAAGGCTGGAGGCGAGAAGCTCTGCTAGAAGAAATGTAATTGCTATCAATGCAATAGGACGCCATTCCAAGTTCAGGAAAACGCGTAGCGCGAAGACCAGGTAGATCAGCATGAAGGCGGTGATCGGGATCACGTCGGCCAGCAGGGCCCACCGCGTGGCGTGGGTGTGGAAGAGGAAGCTGCCCAGGCCGACGACTGCGGCCAAGGCGAGGAGGCCTGACAGAAGCCAAAATTGGCCTGCTTCCATCTGAGTTGCGCTGGCATGTCTGCGCAACTTCAGCGTCGCGGCGACGACCACGAGGATGAAAGCGGCATTGGAGGCGGCATTGAAGGGCTCAGCCGTGAGTGTGGCGTCGCGCCCGCGCTCGCAATAGTTGAAAAGCTGCTCAGTCCAGTCCATCACCGCCTAGTGCATTTTCCCTGTAAACCGTCACCCCTCGTGTCGCTGGATCCCGGTGGGCCTGCAGGTCCGGGGTAGCCGGTGGGGAAGGCGCCAGCCCGCCTGCCGGCACCACCCTAGTGGCGTAGAGCATGGCACGAGCAGGCTTGGTCGTGCATCGTAGGCGCGCCAAATTGGTCGTTTGTCCACCATGGCGCGCGTGCGCGCTTGCTTCTGCTGCGGCTGCGAGCTTACGTCTAACGTGCGGCCGTGTGTGGTAGAATCACACTTGAGTCGCCAAAGTTGGTCCATCAAGAGGAGGTGGAGCACGCCTGGATGGGTCGGCTGCTGAAATCATTGGTCGGATTGGGCTTGATTGCCGTCCTGACGGGTGGCTTGGGCTTCGTCGTGTTCGCCAATGCGATTGGCCGGCTGAAGCCCGATCCTGCGCCCCGAGGCGACGCCATCGTCGTGTTGACCGGGGATGAAGAGCGTATCTCGACGGGCATGCGACTGATGGCTGAAGGGCGCGGTCGACGCCTTTTGATTTCCGGGGTGAACGTGGCGACGCGAGTGCCGTCCGAACTCAAGCGGCACCTCGATGAGCGCCACGAGCTGGTTCGCTGCTGCGTCGATCTCGGGCGGGTGGCGCTCAACACTGGCGGCAACGCCGATGAGGCGCGAGGCTGGGCCGAGGGGCACGGCTACCGCACTCTGCTGGTGGTCACCTCGAGCTATCATCTGCCGCGCAGCATCATCGAGTTCAAGCGGGCGATGCCGAACATGCAGCTCATTGCCTATCCGGTTCGGCCGGGGCGCAGCATTCACTTGGATGCCTGGTGGAAACACCGGCCAACCGCCAGGTTGCTGGCGTCAGAGTACGTCAAGTTTCTGGGCGCCACGGCGCGGCTGGGGCTCGAGAGGCTGGTTGGGTCGCAGCATGGACCTGCCGAGGCCCCGCAAGCGCCGCCGCCGCGGCGCAAGCCCGATGAGTTCAATCGCACGGTCGGGGCCGTCAAATGATTGCGCTCCGGTCGCTGGTTTTCACCGTTGCCTTCTATGCGGTGACTGCCCTCATGATGCTGTTCGGGATCTGGCTCCTGGTCGGGCCGAGGCGATGGGCGATGCAGGGATTGAAGCTGCATGCGTTGGTGTCGCTTTGGTTGCTCAAAGTCATCTGCGGTATTCGCATGGAGGTTCGCGGGCAAGAGCACCTGCCGGACGGGCCGGCGTTGATCGTTGCCAAGCATCAGTCCGCCTGGGATACGTTCGCGCTCATCCCCCTCTTCAAGGATCCGGCGATCGTATTGAAGGCGGAGCTGGCGCGCATCCCGCTCTATGGCTGGTTCTGCGTCAAGTTCGAGCACATTCTGGTTCGGCGCGATCGGGCGGCCGTCGCCCTCAAGGCCATGATCAGCGAAGCCAAGACCAAGGTTGGCGAAGGGCGGGAAATCCTGATCTTTGCTGAAGGCACGCGGCGCGAGCCGGGCGCTCAGCCAGACTACAAGCCTGGATATGTGGCTCTCTACGAAGCATTGAAGGTGCCTGCGGTGCCGCTGGCCCTCAACTCGGGTCTGTTCTGGCCGCGCAACAGCACGCGACTGCGGCCGGGGACGATCGTGGTCGAACTGCTTGCCCCGGTGCCGCCGGAACTGCCCCGTGCCGAGGCGCGGCGCAGGATCGAGGGCGCGATCGAGGCCGCGTCGGCTCGCTTGATCGTGGAAGCCTCCGAGCGGGTGAGTGCCTCTGCGCCGGCGAATTAGGCGGTGCAGTCGAGCCTCGGCCGACGCCAGTCATGGCTACCCGACAGCACGCAACCAGAGCTCGATGCTGGTTAGCGATCGCAAAGATCAAAAACAGAACATTGGTGGAACTTTCGTTGACTTCTGGGGCTGAAGTGGTATGTTGACAGGTAGATGTTTTGGAAGACAGCGTGCGGTCCCGTCATGCGTGATCCCTTGAATCCGTCGGCTTTGCCTTTGCCACCGATCTCGATGCAGATCTGGGACGCAAAGTACCGATTGAAGACGGCTAATGGTGAGCCGATCGATCGAACGCTCGAGGACACATGGCGCCGGGTGGCGCGTGCCGGCGCGTCGGTAGAAACTGACGAAGGTCGGCAGACGTGGTCGGACACATTTTTCGATGTGATGCGCGAACTGGTGTTCCTGCCGGCTGGCAGGATCATTGCCGGGGCTGGGAGCGGTCGGGACGTCACTCTGTTCAACTGCTTCGTGATGGGGCAGATCGAGGACGATCTGGGCTCTATCTTCGAACATGTGAAGGAAGCCGCGCTGACGATGCAGCGTGGCGGCGGCATCGGTCACGACTTCTCGCCCTTGCGGCCCGCGGGCATGCTGGTGCGCAGCGTCGGCGCAGGGGCGTCCGGGCCGGTCAGCTTCATGGACGTGTGGGACGCGATGTGCCGCACCATCATGTCGGCTGGTCAGCGTCGCGGTGCGATGATGGGGACGCTTCGGTGCGATCATCCGGACATCGAGGCCTTTATCGATGCCAAGAGCGAGCCTGGACGGCTTCGCAACTTCAATATCTCTGTGCTTGTGACCGACGCCTTCATTGAGGCGGTGCGCGAGGACAAGCCGTGGCCTTTGCGCTTTGGCGGCGAGGTCAAGTCGGTGATGCCGGCGCGGGCGCTGTGGGAGCGCATCATGCGGGCCACGTATGCCTACGCGGAACCGGGCGTCATTTTCATCGATCGGATCAACGCTCGCAACAACCTGTCGTACTGCGAGACGATTTCGGCGACCAATCCGTGCGGCGAGCAGCCATTGCCACCTTACGGCGCCTGCCTTCTGGGATCGATCAACCTTGCCCGCCTGGTCGTCAGGCCGTTCGAGTCTGGCGCAACGTTTGATGAGGCGCGGCTCGCCCGCATCGTGCCGGTTGCGGTCAGGTTCCTCGACAACATGATCGACGTCTCGGCGTATCCGCTCGAGGCCCAGCGAAAGGAGGCCTTGGCGAAGCGCCGCATCGGCCTCGGCGTGACGGGGCTCGGCAATGCGCTGGCCATGCTCGGGGTCGGCTACGGTAGCGCCGAGGCGCAGAAGCTGGCGGCGCGGTGGATGGCGTTGATCGAGCGGCACGCCTATCTCGCAAGTACAGGGCTTGCCGAGGAGAAAGGTGCGTTCCCCAGGTTCGAGTCCGCTCCGTTCCTCGCCGCACCCAACATCGTGCGCCTCGACGAGGATGTGCGTGCCCAAATCTCGCGCCACGGCATCCGGAACGGCTGTCTGACGTCGATTGCGCCGACGGGCACGATCTCATTGCTGGCTGGCAATGTTTCCAGTGGCATCGAGCCAGTATTCGATCATGCCTATCAACGACGGGTTCGCGAAGATGGGGAAGGGTACCGGACCGAACTGGTGGAAGACCATGGCTACCGGATGTTTCGCCATCTCAAGGGGGCCGATGCCCAGCTGCCGGCAACATTGATGACGATGCGAGACCTCGCGCCGCGTGATCATCTCGCCATGCAGGCGGCTGTACAAGGTCACGTCGACAGCTCGATTTCCAAGACGGTCAATTGTCCGGAGGAGATCTCGTTCGAAGCTTTCCGGGACATCTATTTCCAGGCCTACGACATGGGCCTGAAGGGCTGCACGACATTCCGTCCAAATGCGATTACGGGCTCGGTTCTGGTCTCGAGCGAAACCGACAAGGCAAAGCCCGCCGCATCACTTCCGTCCGCTGCTCCGGATGGCGAGCCAGGGCCAGGCCCAACCTTGCCGGATGCGTCGATGGGGCCGAGCGTTGGTGGGCGCGGGGCGTCGCATGACAGCGCCGGCGTGGTCTACATGGCGCGTCCGCTGGAGCGTGAACCTGTGCTGGCGGGCTTTACCTACAAGCTCAAGTGGGCCAGCAGCGAGCATGCCATCTATGTGACCATCAACGATATCGAGCGGGATGGGCGGCGGCGTCCGTTCGAGATCTTCATCAACACCAAGAACCTCGAGCATTACGCCTGGACGGTCGCGTTGACGCGGATGATCAGCGCTGTTTTCCGGCGTGGGGGGGACGTTTCGTTCGTGGTGGAAGAGTTGAAGGCGGTGTTCGACCCGCAGGGTGGACAGTGGATGGGAGGGCGGTACGTCCCGAGCCTGCTGGCGGCCATTGGCGGCGTGATCGAAGACCACCTGATTGCGATCGGTTTCCTGCAGGGGCCGCTTACTGCGGATACGGGCGTGGGCAGTGGTGCTGCTTTGGTGGATGGAGATGGCGGGCTCGGTCATCGCGACCGGGGGGCGGGCGATCCGAGGCGCAGGGCGAAGCGGTGTCCGAAATGCGGTGTTGGCGCGTTGGTGCTGGAAGGCGGTTGTCATGTTTGCCGGGACTGCGGCTATTCCCACTGTGGGTGAGGCGGTCGGATCGGGGCGGGGTGCAAAGCGGTGTCGGGGAGCTGAGGTGTCGGGCGGTGATCAGGTGGTTTGGCGCGTGGCAGTGTGGCTCGAGCGATCGAGGTCCAGAGCAGTGCTAGTGGCGACGTTTTTCGACCGCCAGCAGGGCTAGCAATTAACTGTTTCGTACCAAAACACCGTCACAGTTCCATAGCTGGGATAGCATGGCGCTCGTGCGCAGTCGGGTGTCACAGGCGTATTGTTCGGCCCGAGGGTCGAGGGTGGCAGCTGGTTTGGCAGGCAAGGTGCAGGCCGGGGGGGCGTGCATCTCGCCGTTGCCGGGATCGCTGGCAAAGCTTCGTGGTTGGTTCGTCGTCGCGCTCGATGTCACAGGGGCTAGCGCGATTGGCCACAAGGGGCTGCACGCTGCGGCCCTATCGATGCCCGCTCGGGGCGGGGGAGTTCGGGGATGGTCATCACGTTGGATTTCAGCGCGAGTCTTGAGGGTAGGTGACAGTGGGGCACGAAGTCAGATTGGATTGCGGTCTCGGCCTTCTGCCTGACGAGGAGGCTCGGCGGCGAGGCGTGGGCGCACCGCGCCTTTTTGCCTGGCGTTGTCTTTCAGGGCGCGCGCTCCCGGTCGTGGCCTACCCATTGATCAGTTGCCCGGCGCCAGATTCAGCAACGTACCTGCTGGTCAATCTGGACACGGATGGGTCGCGTACCGTGCTGGCGACACAGCGCACGAACCAAGATTCAGCAAGTCTCAACTTGGCCCGTATCCGCCTTGAAGGCGCGCGGCTCGGAGCCAACGAGGTCCATCTGCACGTCCTCGGCCAAAGCGACGCGGAACGGGCGCAACTGCAGCTGGAGTTGATCGGGGCGACATTGATGAGCGGCAGCAGGGTCGCGGAAGACACAAGCAAGACTGGTTCGATCGGGTAACAGGATGGCCGGAGAGCGCCGGCCTTATCATCCCGGTGCCTGGAGCCCTTCCCCTTCCCCCTCATTCCTGCCGCCGTGCCTGGGCCCGCAAGATTCCAATACCTCGTCGCTGGGCCAGGTTTTCAATCTACCTGTGCTATGCGTGCTTTCCCTACGATGTACAGCCACCGCGTTCTCGCGCCTCGTCCCGCATCGATAGCCCTGCGTTCGGCCTCACCGGCAGCCTTCCTCCCAACTTGTTGATCACGGCGCTCATTGAGCCCGGTGCGCGATGCGTCTATCGGTGTGCACCAGATCGCAGGGAGCGCAACAGTCATGATCGAGCTCGAGCCAACGAGCCCACTTCTCGTCTTCGGCGGACCGTACTCAAACCTGCAGGCGACACATGCCGTGATGCAGGTGGCCGACAGCCTTGGCATACCGCCCGACCATGTAATTTGTACCGGCGACGTCATTGCCTATTGTGCGGCGCCCCAGGAGACGGCTGCGGCGATCGCGGATTGGGGCTGTCACGTCATCCAGGGCAATTGCGAGCAGCAGCTGGCGGCTGGCGCTGCCGATTGCGCCTGCAATTTCGAAGTCGGGAGCATCTGTGATCTGCTTGCCAAGGGCTGGTATCCGTTTGCCGCTCGCAGCATCTCGCAGACTACGCGATCCTGGATGGCGAACCTTCCGTTGACGCTGACCTTCAGCTATGCCGGCCTGAAGCTCAGGGTGATCCACGGCGGGGTGCAGGCTATCAGTCGTTGGGTCTTTGCCTCCGACCGCCAAGCACTCGAGGAGGAGGTTCGTTTTGCCGGCGGCGATGCCGATATCGTGCTGGCTGGGCACTGTGGCCTGCCGTTCATTTCTCGGCTTCGCAAGCAAACCTGGTTCAATCCTGGCGTCATCGGCATGCCGGCCAACGACGGCACCGCCGATGTCTGGTACGGCCTCGTGACGCCTGGTGCGGGCGGTGTCGTCCTTTCGACCCATCGCCTGGGGTATGATCATCATACCGCCGCCGCCGCGCTGCGGCGTCACGGCTTTGCCAACGGCTATGCACGGACCCTGATTACGGGCCGCTGGCCGAGCCTTGATATTCTGCCGGACACTGAGCGGCTGCGAGCAGGAAAGCGGCTGACAGCCAAGCGTATCGTCGTCGCTGCGTCCGTTGCCGCGGGCGTCATGTCCGAAACAGCGTGAAGCGACGAGATTGGCCCAGCCTGAGGAATAGCAGGTTGCGGTTGGGGTTCATGTGGTGCCGGGCACGCGGGGTGAGTGACCACTGTCAGAAGTGTTCGCCATCCGCCTGCCGGTCTTCCTCGTCCATCGACGGGCGTCGGGGGCGTGCCCCGGTGTTGTGGCCGAGCAAAAACAGAAACACGATCATCGGCGGGAATACGAAACACCACGCAGCCCACCATGAATGATCGCGATTTTTCGACGCCGCAACAATGCCAGCCGTCACCGATGTTGCGACCGCCACCACGCCCCACAGTACGATTGCTTGCAGCGCATTCATAACACGTCGATCTCTTTCACCTTTACCAGGTCTTCGATGGGCCGGCCGGTTACCTGCCGTCATTCCACGTGATTGCAAAATGTGGCGAATTCAAGCGCACCGCCATGGCCACCCATACAGGGCTGCGGCTGCATTGGCCACTCGCCATGCACGGCAGGCGCGCGAACATTACGCGCGGGGGCGGTAAGCTAGGGGTTATCTTGGGGGATCGTCCGGCTGGATGTTGCAGCACACACCGCAGGATCAGCCGATTGGGGCCATCCATTCCGGCTGCATATTCTGGCAGTGCCGCCTTCGCCACTATCAGGCCGCGGCCGTAGATCGGCTCAGCTTTTGCCTGGACCGCCGGAGAGTTTTTCAAGCTGGGCCTGCATGGCCGCCAGCTGGGCTTTGAGCTCGTCAAGGTCGCTCGCTGAGCGATAGCGCTCGCCACCAGCCATGTCGCCGCCCGCAGATTGGTTGGGATGTTCGGCTGCAGGTTGCGCGCTGTCGGGCGCGGCGCCTGGGGCCGGCGCGTCCTTGCCTTGTGAAAATGGCGTGAAAACCGACATGGCCTGTTCGAACATGACAAGGTTCTTTCGGGCCTGTTCCTGATAGGCCTCGAAAGCGCCTTGAGGGGTGAAAGCCGAAGCAAATTGCTTGCGAAAGCGTTCCTGCTCCTTTGCCAGCGTCTCGAGGCTGACCTGCAGGTAGCTCGGCACCATGCGTTCCATGGTATCGCCGTAAAAGCGGATGAGCTGGCGGAGGAACGGAACCGGCAACAACGTTTGTGTTCCCGCTTTACTCTCCTGGTCGACGATGATCTGCGTCAGAACCGAGTGCGTGAGATCCTCGCCCGTCTTGGCGTCGTAAACGATGAAATCGCGTTCGGCTCGTACCATCGCGGCCAAGTCATCGAGCGTAACGTACGTGCTCGTCTCAGTGTTATACAGCCGGCGGTTGGCGTACTTCTTGACGACGACCGGCTCCTTCTTGTCGTTAGACGACTCGGCTTTATTGAGCATCGTGGACAACCGCCATTCTTTACCGCACCTGCGAAATGATACCACATCGACGGCAAATGCGAAACATTGCTTCGGCGCTGCGACCGTCACCCTCCGGCTATTGGTTCATAACAGGCAAGCCGTTGCCGCCAGATAGAAAAGGCTCTATGCCTCAGCAGGCTCGGCTCAATATGGCAGCGACAAGGTTTGGCGTTGCGGCCGGCCTTAGAAGTACGCCAATTCCAGACGAACCGCTGACGTTGCAGCGACCCGAATGAACCCTGCGATCCCCCGAGGAGTGAACCACCATGAACCCGGAAAAGACGATCGTCATCGCAAGTGCAGCGCGCACCCCGGTCGGCTCGTTCAACGGCGCGCTCGCCAGCTTGCCCGCCCATGAGCTTGGCAAGGTCGCCATCGAGGCAGCCCTGCAGCGGGCCAACGTCGAGGCGGGGGACGTCAAGGAAGTCATCATGGGGCAGATCCTCACGGCCGCTGCCGGCCAGAACCCAGCCCGTCAGGCTTCGATCGCGGCAGGCATTCCGGTCGATGCGCCGGCGTGGGGCATGAACCAGCTGTGCGGCTCGGGTCTGCGCGCGGTCGCGCTCGGGGCCCAGCAGGTTCTGGATGGAGCCAGCATCGTTATCGCTGGAGGTCAGGAGAGCATGAGCCAGGCGCCGCACGCGATGCATCTGCGGGAAGCCAACAAGATGGGCGATGCCGCCATGATCGACACCATGATCAAGGACGGCCTGTGGGACGCTTTCAATGGCTATCACATGGGCACCACGGCGGAGAACGTGGCGCGCCAGTGGCAGATCACGCGCGATGAGCAGGACAAGTTCGCTGTTGCATCACAAAACAAGGCCGAGGCCGCCAAGAAATCCGGTCGCTTCAAGGACGAGATTGTGCCTGTCGTGATCAAGACACGTCGCGGCGAAACGGTGGTTGCAGATGACGAGTACATCAAGGACGGCGTCACTCTGGAAGGCATCTCGAAGCTGCGTCCCGCGTTCGATCCCAAGACTGGATCCGTCACCGCCGCCAACGCCTCCGGCATCAATGATGGAGCTGCCGCTGTGGTGCTGATGACGGCGGCCGAGGCTACGCGCCGGGGGATTAAGCCGCTGGCGCGCATCGTGTCCTGGGCCAACGCCGGCGTCGATCCTTCCATCATGGGCACTGGGCCCATTCCGGCGTCGAAAATGGCTCTCGAGAAGGCCGGTTGGACCGTCGACGATCTCGATTTGATCGAGGCCAACGAGGCGTTTGCGGCGCAGGCGTGTGCTGTCAACAAAGGGCTCGGCTGGGACACCAGCAAAGTCAACGTCAACGGCGGCGCGATCGCGATCGGGCACCCGATCGGCGCTTCGGGTGCGCGCGTGCTCACCACGCTGCTCTACGAAATGCAGCGGCGCGACGCCAAGAAGGGGCTGGCCACGTTGTGCATCGGTGGCGGCATGGGTATAGCCATGTGCCTCGAGCGCGACTGACGCTGCCTCGCGATCGGTGCCAGGCGGTGGGGCCGCGGGTTAACCATGGCGGGAGAAAAATCGCGCGGTCGGGCAGGGTGCCGGCTGCGCGTTATGCAATGTGGTCGTTGCACGACAGTGAAATTTTCCTAAGCCCAGCGTCGATGGGGGAGATTTGAGTATGGCCCGCGTTGCAGTCGTTACTGGTGGCACTCGAGGGATTGGTGAGGCCATTTCCACTGCGCTTCGCCGCAAAGGATACCGCGTCGCGGCAACCTATGCGGGTAACGACGAGGCCGCCCACCGCTTCCAGGCTGCCTATGGCATTCCCGTCTACAAGTTCGACGTCGGCGACTATGCCGCCTGCGAACAGGCTGTGGCTGCCATTACGCGGGAGGTCGGGGCCATCGACGTGTTGGTCAATAACGCCGGCATCACGCGTGACGCACCGCTGCATCGCATGGCGCAGCACCAGTGGAGCGAGGTCATTCGCACCAATCTCGACAGCGCCTACAACATGACCCGCCTCGTGATCGAAGGTATGAGGGCGCGGAACTTCGGCCGGATCGTCAACATCTCGTCGATCAACGGGCGTAAGGGACAATTCGGTCAGGCCAATTACGCTGCGGCAAAGGCAGGCCTTCTTGGGCTAACGAAAGCGGTGGCGCTCGAGGGCGCGGCCAAGAACATCACCTGCAATGTCATTGCGCCCGGCTATATCAACACCGAAATGGTGGCGGCGGTGCCGAAGGACGTGCTCGAAACCAAGATCCTGCCCTTCATCCCTGTCGGCCGACTGGGTACTGCCGACGAGATCGCTCGATGCGTGACGTTTCTGGCGGCTGATGACGCCGGCTTCATTACCGGGGCCTGCCTCGATGCCAACGGCGGCCAATATATCGCCAGCTAACCTGGCGCTTGCGTCCTTGGCGTCGCGTGCTCGTGCGGGCGGTCATTTCAGGCCGAACGAAACAAGCAAGTCGCTCACCATCTGTTGTGTGCGAGCGCTTATGTCGGCCGGGCGCCAAGTGTCGTAGGCGGTCAACTTGCGGGACATCGCAAAGGTGCTTTCGGCATAGACTTGGCGCTTTTCGGAGAACTCCGCGTTTCGGGCGAGGTTCTGCTCCTGCTCGGTGAGCAGGGTCAAGTTTCCGAGTTCATGGCTGGCCTGGGCGCTGCCTTGTGCGCTTCGGAAATCCTCCTGCCATCGGCTCTTCCGATCCGGGCGTTGCGGGTAAATGTGCTCGACGGTGGCTTCGGGTGCGAGTTGGACGTGGCTCTCACCTTCGTAGATCGCATTCAGACGCAAGAGCAGGAAGAGCTTGTAGGTCCGCTTGAAGAAAGTCGGGCCGGTCAACACCTGGATCGCCTGGTCGATCTCTGACGGCGTCACCTCGAGTGCATTGGCGGGTTCGAGCGCGCGATCCTGGTCGATGTCTTCGAGCAGGCTGAGGTAGCGCCGGTCGCGGCGCTGGACGTCTTCGCCACGGATCATCTGGATCCATGCCAGGGCTTCGAGGCGCTTGAAAAACGTCAATGTTCGAGGCGAGTCATAGGGGTGGCGGGAGAGCCAATGGAGGGCGGGCAGCTGCCAGGTATCGTGCCTGACGACCCACCCCAGGTACTGCATGCGGCGCATCAGCGGTCCAGGTTCCTGGTTCGGACCGTGCTGGGCGGAGACGATGTCGATCAGGATCTTGCCCATCGGCTTGAAGTGCTCGAAGACGAACTCCTCGGTCGTCTCGGTGGTCGAGAGGTCGAATGCGCTGGAGAGAGCGAGGTCGACCCGGTCGCGTATGGTGTGGCGTGATTTGATCGAGGCGAGGCCGAGGAGCAGGCCTTCCAGTCGCTGGTGTCCGAGATGGCTTTCGTAGCGCTCCCAGACGGACTGGGCATGATCCCGGGCCTCGCCAGACAGGCGGCCCAAGATCTGTGACTTGATGAGATCCGTGGTCTGCGGGCGAATGCCGGTCTCGTGCATGGTCGCGAAGAGCAGACGGGCGACGGCTTCGCTCTCGACCGTCATGACCGCCAGGTAGGTTCGATCGAGGAGGAACTCGGCCAGGCGGTTCCTGTCGGGCTCGGCGAGGGATGCCAGCTTCTGGGCTACCCAATCGCGATTGTCGAGGATCGACTCGATACTCGGAGACAGCTCCCAATGTGGCTCGGGCGGGGTCGTTCGGGTCGCACCAGATCGCTGGACATACGCCATCAACTGCTCGCGCAGGGGCTCGTGGGGCTGCAGGCATGGCACGCCCGAAGGGGCGTTGACGCAGCGGTCGAGACGGTGGGTCAAGTCGGCGTCGTTCGAGAGATCACGCAGTACCGCCAGCAGAATTGTCAGTGTGACCAAGCGCTGCTGACCGTCGGCAATGATCAAATGGTCATGCTGGCTGGTCTTGGCCAGGATGATTGCGCCCAGCGGGTACCAGTTGTCCTCGCCATTGCCGTCAGCGTGATGGGACACGTCTGCCAGGAGGCGCTCGACGTTCTCGCGCTGCCAGGCATAGCCGCGCTGGAAGTAGGGCACGACGAGCTGTGGGCCTGCGCTCAGAAGCTGTCCGACAGTCATTCCACTGCCGTCGATTGGCGGTCTCACTCGCTCACTCCATGGCCCGTCCATGGATCGTTATATAACTGCAAGAGTGAATGGGTGGAGCGTCGTCAGAGAGGCTATTCGGTAATAATAGTTTCAACCACAGATGGAACTGGTGCTGATCAATCGGAGCCACCGACCTTGAGGCGCAGCGTCGGCGAGGCGGGTTCGGCTACGGCCACATTGCCTTGGCGCGCTTGGACCAGAACTTTCGCAGTCTGTGGGCGCTGATTTCGGTTCTGCGGCGGTGTGATCTGCCAAAGCTCCTCCAGCATGTCGAAGAGCCTGGATTCCCTCTCTTGAACGTCGGCCGGATGCCACGTCAGGCGGTCAGCGATGTCCCTGGTGATGTGGGGCATGGCGCCGTGGGCGAAAAAGATCTCCTTCTTCTGCCCGAACTCCAGGTTGCGCGCGCGTTCGTTGACGGATCGCGGGACCAGGGCGAGGTTGCCGATGGACTGTGTGCAGCGGGCACGCTCGTCGGCATCTGGAAACCAGTCGCGCCAGAGGCTCTTGCGCGGAATCTTTTGCGGCAGAATGTGCTCGACGGTCAGGTCGGATGCGTCCAGACGCTGAGGCGAGCCGGCCAGCGCGTCGTTGAGGCGCAGGAGCAGCAGTTTGCAGGTCAATTGGTTGCGGGCATGGATGTTGCGCAAGTTGTAGACAACGAGGCGCTCCTCATCGCGGGTGATGTCGAGCGGGCCGCCCTTGTCGGGCAAATTATCGGCTCTGATGGCGTCGAGGATGGTCTGGTAGCGGGTGGTGCGTTTGTCAGCGCCGACACCGAGAAGGCGGAGGCTATAGGCGAAGCGATCGAGGCGGGACAAGAACGTCTCTAGAGCCAAAGGCTCACCATCGACCTTGCGCCACCAGAGGACCAGCGGGGCGACCCAGTCGGTTGTACCGAGCCAATCGAGATAGGCTATGTGCTGGCGCGCTGCAGTCGACAAATTCGCGGCCGGGCTGGCGGGGCTGAGTGAATTGCCCTGGGCGATCATCTGGATGGATTCCAGGATCGCGCCGCATGGCTCCAGTAGTTTTTCGATAAATGCCGCGGGCCCCCCGCACTGGTCCACGATCGCGCGGATGTCATGGATGATGCGGTTGCGCGAGCGACCTTCGATGGTTCGAATGTGCGACAGGAGGCTATCGAGCGATCCGCCCATGCGCCGCTCGAGGTCGCGCCAGACGTTGCTGTAGTGCTGGCGCTGCTCGCCAGGGATGGCGCCTAGGATCTGGGCCTTGAGAATGTCGCTTCGACCCAATGGCCTGCCGCGATCGTTCAGGACGGAGAAAATCTGATGTGACCGATCGATGCTGCGCGTGGTGATCAGGGCGCAATAGCAGCGGTCGAGTAGGAAGGTGACGAGTTGGTCGAGGATGTGAGTTGGCTCATTGAGAAGTCTCTCGATGAACAATTCACGCACATCCAGTAGGCATTGCTCGGTCGGGGTGAACTCGTCGTTGTCGGGCATCTCGGCCGAAGCGGCCGGTCGCTGAACATAACTCCAGAAGTAGGGCTGGATCTCTTCTTGAACGCGCAGCCTGGGCTCGGCCTGCTCGAGGTTGTCGGCAGGGTGGCCAGCGACGGCGCCGGCGGCTCGGGCGGCGACTGCGGGGGATTGGGCGCACAGGTCACGGGCGACGGCCATGAGAATCGTCAGCGTGATGATTCTCTGCAGCCCGTCGATGATATCGTGCCTGGGCTCGGGGACTCCGGCGCCAGCGGCGTTCGCGTCCGGGGGCTCGGAGGATTGAAGAAGGACAATGGCGCCTATGAAGTAGTCCGACTGCTCCGCGTCATTTCCAGTTTCGCCAATCTGAAGGGCGGCCAGCACGTCATCGAGAAGCTGACCGGCCTCGACTACGGTCCAGGCATAGTCACGCTGGAATACGGGCACGCGCAACGCGTAGTCGCCGCTCAACAAACTCCCGATCGTAACAGCCTGTGCTGCAAACGGCGTACTCATGACGCGCGTGTCCGATACTTGTATGGCGTGACAGGATGCAAGCCCGTTGCCTTCGGCTTGGTCGGCCGTGCTTCACCCACACCGGATTTGACGGCGGATCTCAGTATAGATCCCGCCGTGTTCCTGCCGGTTCTATTGCTGTTGCCGCAATGGCCGTTGTGTCCCCGACAGCGGCAATTCGAGGATCGGTAACACGGTGAAGTGGCGATGCCAAGACCGTCTTCAATCTGAAGAAAACACCATTTATTGGCGAACCAATACGATCCGCGCCATCCAGTCAATGTGTTGCCGTTTTATGGCCATGGCATCGCGTGTGCTGCCGAACCGGTCGAACTCGAACTCGGTCGGGGAGCTGCGGACAAGCAAACGCGGCAAGACCCGCATGCCTGCCGGTTTAACGAGCACTCTGTCACCGTCGCGTGGCGCTGCAGCCTCGGAAACGACTAGCGTATTGCCCCGGCTGTAGACGGGTTCCAGGCTGCCATCAGCGACCGCCAATGCATATCGCCGCCGACTGTCACTCTTTCGGGTCCTGCCACGGGCTTCGCTGATTTCGGGTGCCCAGTTGGCGACGGACGCATCCCTGACCTCACCGACGATGACGACGCCGGCGACTTTGCCCTCCTCGCCCTCGTCAAAGGAGATCTCCAGCTTGTCGGCGAGCTGGATCGCGGCAAAATCGTCCAGACTGGTTTTGGTGGCTTCAAGTACCTTGGCGATGCTTTCGGTGCTCGGCCAACGGGGGCGGCCTTCCGTCGTGAAACGCTTCGACCGATTGAAAGCGGTGGCGTCGAGACCCGCGATGCGGGCCAATGCGGAGGGGGTCAAACCCTGACGTCGCGCGATCGTGTCGATCGCCGTCCATATCCACTCGTGAGTGAGTGGCGTTGATTGATCCCGCATCGCTCTTTCCCTCAGACTTGTCCGGATTTGAAACGCGCTGTTTCAAGATGATCGGACGAGGATCTGTTTTCCGACGCGCTTTGCCATCGGCAACTGCAGCAACTGAGACCAAACCAGCCGAGCTTCTCTGCTGGCTTGGCCAGGGTTGGCTGCCATCGTTGTGTCGGCCTGATAGCAAGAAGCGTGCAATTGGACGCGACGGCCTTATGGTGGCCGGCTCGAGGGAAGGAGCCATTCGATCTCGTGATGTCCATGCAACTGGATGCGCGGGCGTTGACAATCTGGGGAGCGGCGATGGAACGCCTGGTCTACAAGGTGCTGGCACGGGCAGACTGGCTGGAAGCCAAGCGGGTGGGGCGCTATACAGGCTCGCCGGACGATGCGCGGGATGGCTTCATCCACCTGTCGACCGGCGACCAGCTCGAAGGCACACTGGCGCGGCATTTCGCCGGCCTCCCTGATCTTGTCCTGGTCGGGTTCGATGCGGCTCGCCTGGCTGAGGGGTTGAAGTGGGAGCCGTCGCGCGATGGCCGGCTGTTTCCGCACGTTTATGGTGTTCTCGATCCCACGCTCGCCGTTTCCGAGTTCGACCTCGACGTTGGACCAGATGGCCGGCACCGCCTTCCGGAGGGGCTCAAGTGATGCTCAATCAATTGTTCGATCTGGCCCGTCCCGCCCTGCTGGCGTTCGATCCCGAGCGGGCGCATTCCTTGAGCATCGAGGCGCTAGAGCGTGGCTTGCACCCGCGCGATACCTCGACGGATGCGCCCTGCCTGACTCAGGTGATTGCCGGGCTGTCGTTTCCCAATCCGATCGGGATTGCTGCGGGGTTCGACAAGGATGCCCGGGTTCCGGATGCCGTACTCGCGATGGGATGCGGCTTTGCCGAGATCGGGACGGTGACGCCGCTGGCACAGGAGGGGAACCCGAAGCCGCGCGTATTTCGCCTCATCCGCGACCGTGCCGTGATCAACCGGCTTGGCTTCAACAATCAGGGGCATGGTGCGGCACTCGCCAAACTCGAAGCCCGCAAGCGTGCTGGAAAGGTCGGCCTGGTCGGCGTGAATATCGGGGCCAACAAGGATACTGCCGACCGTACAGGCGACTACGTGGCGGGGTTGCAGACATTCTATGACGTTGCCGACTATTTCACAGTGAACATCTCTTCGCCCAACACGCCGGGGCTTCGCGACCTACAGGCGCCGGCAGCGCTCGATGAGCTGTTGTCGCGAGTGATGGCTGGTCGCCAAGAGCGGGTCGCGGCGGGCGGCAAGCGGGTACCCATCGTGGTCAAAATTGCGCCGGACATTGCCGAAGAGGATGTGCCATCGATTGCGGAGCGGCTGCTTGCGCACCGGGTCGATCTGATCGCCGTTTCCAATACGACGCTGGCGCGCGATGGCCTGAGCGACGTCACCGGTGGACGTGAGGCCGGCGGACTTTCCGGGAGGCCGCTATTCCAACGGTCTACCGCAATGCTGGCGCGGGTCTACGTGGCAACGAGCGGCAAGGTGCCTTTGATCGGCATTGGTGGCGTGGATTCGGGGGCGACAGCGCTTGCCAAGCTCGAGGCCGGAGCCTCGCTTATCCAGCTCTACACCGGTCTGATCTACGAGGGAGCGGAACTCATTCCGCGGATCAAGCGGCATCTCGCAGACTATGCGCGGGTCAATGGCCACAAATCGATCAGCGAGGTCATCGGCGTGCGGGCGGCCGAGTGGGCGCAACGGCCTCTGTGATCTTGGGTGGGCATTGCTGTCGATTGGTGAGGCGATCGTTTCGGCCGCCTCACCACGCGCTCCGGTCCGGCTGTCCGATCAGCGTCCCTTGAACTGCGGCTTGCGCTTTTCCATGAAGGCTCGGCGGCCTTCAATGTAGTCCTCGCTGCCGAAGCAGACATTGACCATGTCGTTGACGGCCTTGAGGTTACGCTTCGATTCATCACTGGTGACGGCATCGATCGCCATCTTGGCGGTCTTCATCGTCAGCGGCGCGTTCTCTGCGATGCGGCCGGTGTAGTCCTTGACATAGGATTCGAGGTTGGCCACTGGCACGACGCGGTTGACGAGACCCATCTGGAGGGCTTCGGCGGGCGTGAATTTGCGGGCGGTGAAGAAGATCTCTTTGGCATAGGACGGCCCTACCACGTCGACCAGGCGCTTCATGCCGCCGTAGCGGTAGCCGAGGCCGAGGCGGGCTGCCGGAACGGCAAACACACTGTCGTCCGAGCAGATCCGAATGTCGGTGTTGAGGGCCATGCCAAGGCCGCCGCCAATGCAGATGCCCCGGATCATGGCGATGGTGGGCTTGGTCGCCGCCTGGATGACTTCGGCGGCACGATCGCCAGCGTCGTTGTAGACCTTCACGTCCTCGGGCTTGGAGCGCAGCTTCTCGAACTCGGAGATGTCGGCGCCCGAGACGAACGCCTTGTCACCGGCGCCGGTGATGACGATGCCGCGGACTTCCGGATCCGCTTCAAAAGCCTCGATGATCCGTGGAATTGCCGTCCACATCTCGAAGGCCACGGCATTGCGCTTCTCAGGCTGGTTGAAAATCATCCAGCCGATGCCGCCTTCCTTCTTGGCGATCATCTTGGGAGTGCCGGTATCCATCATTCTCTCCTGGTTGGTCCGCACTCGGCGGTGCACGGGATGGCGGCACAATAACCGCAAGCCATGCCCGTTGTCGCGGGGAGAGAAAGAGGTGCTGCGAGCGCCGATCAGACGTCGAAGAAGACGGTCTCGTTCTCTCCCTGGAGGCGGATGTCGAAGCGGTAGTTTTGGCCGTCTTTGCGAGCAAGCAACGTCGGCCGGCGCTCGTCGGGCACGCTTGCCAAGACGGGGTCGCGGGCGTTAGCCGGGGCTTCGTCCTCAAAGTAAACGCGGGTGTAGAGGTGGTTCTGGCCGCCGCGGGCGAAGATGATCAAGGTGAGGTGGGGGGCCTGGCCGTCGCCGATAGCGCCCGGTTTGACCGTGTCGAAGGTGAACACACCCTTGTCATCGGACGCGCAGCGACCGAAGCCTTTGAAGGCGGCATTGGAGGACCGGGTGTCGGCTGGATGGGCGTAGCGGCCCTGATCGTCGGCCTGCCAGAGCTCGACCAGCGCGTCGGGAAGGGGGTTGCCCTGGCCGTCGATGATGGTGCCGGTGACCCGAATACGGTTGCCAGGCACGCTTTCGTCGGCGACGGCTGCGCCTGCGATGCCCTGGTAGTCGTATCCCGACTGCTGGGGCGTCAGAATGTAGTGGAAGAACGGGCCTGCGGTTTGGGACGGGGTCTGTTTCAGCGTCATGTGATCCGGCTCTCCTGGAGCGCGTTGGCTTCATACGGGCTCATTGAGCTGCGATGCGCACGGGCTCAAAACTCTCAATTCAGAGACTGATTGCCGCTTCCGGCGGAAGCGCGGATGCGTCCGTCTCGGCCGATCAGCCTCTAGTCGACCATCGGTGTTTCCTTGCGACCGCGCAGGACGATGTCGTAGCGATAGCCAAGTGCCCAATTGGGTTCAGTGGCCGCCATGTCGAACGCGGCCACGAGGCGATCGCGGGCGCCGGCCGGTACGCCCATGAAAATCGGATCCTGCGAAAGCAGGGGGTCGCCGGGGAAGAACATCTGGGTGACGAGGCGGGTGGCGATACTCGGACCGAAAAGCGACAAGTGAATGTGGGGCGGGCGCCAGGCGTTG
The DNA here is from genome assembly GCA_963761475.1 of uncultured Alphaproteobacteria bacterium. Taxonomy (GTDB): domain Bacteria; phylum Pseudomonadota; class Alphaproteobacteria; order Rhizobiales; family Hyphomicrobiaceae. Next base: position 503,463 of record CAVXGT010000020.1, on the reverse strand, counting down.
TCGCCATTGGCTGCGAACGGATAGGCGCCGGGGCGCACCGTATGGAACTTATAGTGGCCATCGCCATCGGTAACGACGCGGCCGGTTCCGAAGAAATTTGGGTCGACGGGGGCATCGTGCTGGTCGTTGACGTGGATGTAGCGGCCGGCGGCGTTGGCTTGCCAGATCTCGATCAAGGTGTTGGCGACGGGACGGCCGTTCTCGTCCTGGACGCGACCGGTGACGACGATGCGCTCGCCGATGGGTTCGCCGCCCTTGCGGGCGTTAAGGGTGAGATCACCGTCGTTATCGGCCAGGCTGTCGTGTCCGTAGACGGGTCCTGTCAGCTCGCTCAGCGACTGCTTGATGGGAATGAGCGGCTTCTTGGGCGCCCGGAATACGGTCGACTTGTAGCCTGGGTCAATCGACTTGGGTTGGCTTTCCCAGTCGCGCGGTCGGAAAGGGGTTGTGGACATGGGCCTCGCTCCGGTGGCGGCAGTCGCCGCTGAGTTTATGCCTTAATCGGCACGCGGGCCAATATGATCTCTCTCATGGCGCCGTTTCGGGCGGCTTTGCGATTTGCCAGGGGATGCGGGGAGGCTGCTGGTCTCCGACCATTGTGCCCGCTTATTCGCGGCGGGCGATGCGCTCGGAACTAGCCATGGTCTCAAGGAGTTGCAGGATGTCCTGGCTGTCCTCAAGTGCGAAATGGAAGAACATTCGGCGCAAGAGGGGATCGTCGGCAGGCTCTTCCTGGCGGCCCATGTAGAACCTGAAGAGCTGACGGACGAAGCACTGCTTGAGCATGGCCGAGCCGGTCAGGGCCTTCAGCGCCTCGACGGGGCCACTGGTCGCGAGGGGGCCTTCATCGAGGCCCTGCAGCTTCATGCTGGCGTCGACGGGGAAGCCATTGTCGGTCGTGCGCCATCGACCCAGCGGGTCGTAATGCTCCTGGAAGAAGCCCAGGGGGTCGATCAACTTGTGGCAGCCGGCGCAAGCTGGGAGCTGCGTCGAGTTCTCGATCCGGCGGCGTTCTGTGGACGGGCCGATGTCCTTTAGCGAGATGTCGAGACCTTGGGGAACGGCACCCATTTCCATGCACATGGCCTTGCGCACCCAGAATGTACCTCGCTTGATCGGCCTGGTGTCGGTCGGGCCGGAATGGGAGGCGAGGACGGCTGGCAGGGAGAAAACCCCGAAGTCGCTGGCGCGGGTCGAGTAGCGTCGGCTGGCTGCCGTCGGGGCTCCCAATCTTGGTGGCGTAGATCGCTTCGAGGGCGTTCGATGGAAACGACTGGCGGGCCTGGGTGAGGTCGCGCAGGCGTGGTCTCTCGCTGCCGAGCACGGCTGTCAGAAAACGATTGGCCTCCGCCACCATGGCCTCGGCCAGCGCGTCGTTGAACTCGGGAAAGAGTTTCTTGGAGATTGTGAACTCGCTGGGTTCCTTGATCTCGAGCCAGGCGCGGACGAAGCGGACGAGCTTCTGGCGGGTCTCAGGGTGCGCCAGCACCACCTTGACGGTCTCTGCGGTCGATTGCGGGCTCGCGAAGTATTCGGTGGCTTTGGCCGAGGTGAGCTTCAGGCTCTCGGGTGGGGCGTCGGCCAGCGTGTAGGTCAGGGCCTGGAGGCGCTGGACTGGGGTGAGGCCGGAGGCGCCATCGACGTCCAGCTCCTTGCGAAAGAGGAAGCCTGGCGAGCTCAGCGTGACTTCGACGAGGTCTGCGGTGGCCTGGGCGAAGCCGACCTTGGTGATGCCGGCTGCGTAGAACTCGACGATGCGTTGCTGGCGCGCCTGGTCGATGTCGCCGCGGAAGGCGCGGGCGATGAACCGGGTTGCCGCCTCGACATGACAGGGGCCCGATGCCGTTGCCGGTGGGCAGTCGATGACGCCTTGCGGGCGCTCGCGTACGCTTGAGGCAATCTCGCCGATCCACGTCGTGAGTGGCGCCAGATTCGCCGCATTGAAGCTCAGGATCTCCGCATATTCGTAGTTTGTCTGCAGCGGGTCGCGCGGCATCGACGTCTTGATCGACCGCTTGACGTAGCCCGGCAACAAGGCGCGGACGGTGACGTCGAGCTGATCGCGGGTCAGGCGGAAGACGCGTTTCGGGGCAATCCGGTAGTCATCGGTCGGGAAGTAGCTGCGGGCGATGGCGTAGAGGGCCGGGTCAGTTTGCAGCAATGCGGCGTCGATCGGTGATGGTGCGACGCGGGCGGCGGCCGGCCAAGGAACTGCCAGGAGAAGGCTTGCGGCTGACGCGGCGGCTGCGAGCCATCGACCCGCCCGGCGACGCGCCCCGGATGTGGACTGAAGTCGTTTCTGTTGTCCGGCCGCCATGCTCTCGGTCACACGATCGGTCCCTGGCACAGGTTTTCGAGGCCAAAGGTATTGGTTTCGATACCCGCGGCCCGCAGGCAGGAGACGTGGATGTCGTTGTTGTTGCGGCCTCGGGCATCGACGATCCGTCCGGTTTTGAATCGATCGCCGCCCTGGCCTGCGAGGACGAAGGGGATGTTGGTGAGATAGTGGCCGCTCGAGCTGTTCGACCAGCATTCCATGCCGAGGAAAACGGAGCTGTTGTTGAGCGCCGTCTTGCCGTTGCCGTCATCTACCGATTTGAGGGACTTGAGGAGGCCTGCGAATTTCTCGGCGTAGTAGGTGTCGATCTTGACCAGGGATTTGACGTCGCCGCTGTGCTCGAGGGAATGATGGGCGCGGTGTATGCCTTGGCTCGGCCATGTCTGGCCGCTGGAGCCTCCCGAGAGCGTGAAGGCCACGACACGCGTCAGGTCCAGCTCGAAGGCGAGCTTGATCATGGCGATCATCTGGTCATGGACGGGGGAGAGCTCGTCGAGGTTCTTCTTGTGGGCGCCGTTGCCGTTGGGCCGCGCGATCGTGGGACAGGACTTCATTGCGGCCTGGGCTGTGGCCGGGGCGGCGGTGTTGCGCGCGCCCTTCTCCGTCTCGCTCCAGCTTTCCAGAAGGCCGTCGAGCTTCCTGGCGTGCTCGGTATCGAGGCCCAACTGGCGTTTGGCGTCCTTGATGTCGGCGAGGATGAAATCGATGAGTCGCGAGCGACGGGCGAGTGCTGCATTGACGTCTGCGCGCGTCGTTTGCGGCCGGTTGGAGCCTGCAGCGCACAAGCGGGCAGCGTGGCGCATGAGCAGGTCGTAGACCTGGCCCGAAATCCTGGATCGGCTCGACGGCGTTGGCGTAGCGGGTGTCCCCCTTGCGGCGCTTGCGGAACGAGATGAACCGATTGCCGATGCCGACGCTGTCGGCGTCTGAATGGGCGCCAGCGCCAATGTGGAGGCTAGCGAGTGGGACGTCCTTCATATCCGGTCGCGTTCGGTAGTGGTCGGCGATGCGGACGTCGATCGAACTCGTTGTCGGTGTAGGCGAAATAGGCGTCGTTCTTATAGTACTTGTAGCGGTTGCCGGTGGCGCATCCGTAGACGCCGGCGGCGTGCTCTTCCTTGTAGCCGTCGCTCTTGGGGCTGCCGCCGTGGATGTTCATGCCCTTGAAGAGGATGATGTCGCTGGCGTGAGGGGCCAAGGGCGCAATCGGCGTATTGGATAGATCAGTCAGCGTCTGCGGATTGGTCCGGCTTGGATAAAACGCGCCGCCCTTGAAGAAATGGATGTAGCGGGGGGCCTTGTGAAAGGGCGTCTCGGCCGCGTAGGCCATGCTTGCCAGAACGGGCTGGAGGAACAATGCCCCCAGTCCGTAAAGCTTGATCAGATCGCGTCGCGATAGTGGCTCGGTCGGCCGTCTCATGGGCGCTCCTTACCGCAGCGGCGGTGGTGTCGTGCGTAGCCATGGGTAACGACCGTCAGAGATAGTGCGGACTTAAGGCGGGTTGTCGACGAAGACGCGGCGAAGTGTTGGCGGGTACGATAGGAACTCGGCTGCTCGGAACGCTCAGGCGTTCCTATTCACCGTCCTTGTCGGGCTCCAGAAGGCGATGGAGATGGACGATGAAATAGCGGGTCTGGGCGCTGTCGACGGTGCGCTGGGCTGCTGCTTTCCAGGCTTTGCGCGCCTCCGCGTAATTCGGATACATGCCGACGATGTCCAGCTTGCTCAGGTCGGCGAACTCGACGTCGTCGATGGATTTGAGTTCGCCTCCGAAAACGAGGTGGAGGAGTTGCTTGTCGGTCTTGCCTGACTGTTCCTTGGCCATTGGGTGATGCTCCTCGCGTGGGTGGCGACATGATTCCGCGGCGTTCGCATGCCGGGCATGCCGCCATGGGCTTCAGCGGCGCTGTCTACGGCGTGTTGCGGGTGGGGGCAACAGGCGACTGGAAGGAAACTCGAGCGCGGCGTCATGCACAGTCAATACGGCGATCCCGGCGTTGGCGCTCATGCAACTCGTCTTGGCCGGGAAATCGCTGATTGGAGGCCTCGCGTTGTTCGCCGCGTGCTGCACACCTTAGGCATACGGGCGCTGATATCGCGGCCTTTCGATTTTCACCATGGCCGGCTGCGTGCCCGACATATCAATCGGGTGGTCTAGATGCCTACAAGCTCGAATTCCGCCATTTGGCTTCTTGACCGTACCGGGGCGGTCGGGCATGGTCCCGCCCTCGATTGCAGCCGGTTCCGCCGGTTGCCGGCCCCGGTGGCGGAACGGTAGACGCGTCAAACTCAAAATCTGATATCCGCAAGGGTGTGGGGGTTCGAGTCCCTCCCGGGGCACCAAGTTTATACGCACGCCACAGTTCTATTTGCTCGTTGGCTCCGCAGAGGCGCCACTTGCGGCTGCGCGCGTGCGCACTCGGACCGCTGCGCGTCCCGGAGGCGCCAGACGGCGCGCCCGGGACGGCAGAGGAATGGCGCTCAGGCTTCGACGTATGGGGCCGGGACGAAGAAGCGACCGGCCACTGTCTTCAAGGCATTGACCTCGCTCGCCATGCCGGCCTTGCGCAGGGCCTGAACCAAAGCGCCAGCCACGGTTTCACGCCAGAACCATTGATCAAGCTGACGGCTCGATGGCCCAGGGCCTGACCCCATGGCAGCCTCGGCGTACCACGCCTTCAGGTCGTCGCAGAGGAAGCGCAGGGCTACGGCCGAGGTCGGCAACCCCAGCGGCGGCGGTGGCAGATCGTTGCCCAGGAACTTTGCCGCATAGGCCGGCCATGCTTCCGGCGGCTGGCCGGAAATGCCAACGGTTGTGCGCCCGCGCTCGGTCGCGGCCCGGGCATAGTGCGGGCCGATCAAGGTCATTTCGCTCGCTAGCGCAGCAGACCAGCCGGCCTGGTCGTCGGCGGCGGGACGCGCCGGAGGCGGTAAGGCGAATGGTGGCCGCCAGCCGGGGGTGTCATTGCGGCCGGGTGCTTCTTCCTGAAAATCCTCCAGGATCACCGGGCCATCCGACCGTTCGAGGAGGGAAAGGGCTGCCATCAGCACCCGACGCTGCATGGCCTTGTCGTTCGGCTCGCCGAATGGGCGGCCAAGTTGGAAGGGAACGAAGACGGCGCGCGGCGGCCTGGACTTCTCGAGGTGGGGGCGAACCAGTCCGACAACCGTCGTCGGGATGCCATGGCCTTCAATCTGATGGGCGAGCGCGCTCACGGCGCGCGTGCAGAACGGTCAAACAGGCGAGAACAGCACGGCGTCGATGCGGTCACGCCTGAAGCGGGCCAGCAGGGCTTCTACGGTCTCGGTCATGGTTTTTGGATCGGTCGAGCCCATGACGGCATAGTGCGTATCCGATACCGCACCGATGATACCTTCCTGGGCCAGCTCGTTCAGTCTGTCGATCGGGTAGGCGATGTTGACGTCACGCTGGAAACCCTGGCGATCGTAGTTGATCGAGACGTGGCTCATGCGAATGTCGGCCACCGGGAGCGATGACTTGAGCTCACGGAACTCGGGAGTGCCGTGGAGAAAGGGCGGCTCGTTGCTGGCGTGCAGCGCAGCCGAGGAGACGATGGCGACACGTCGTTGATTGAGGGGTGGACCCGCCACGAACGGATTGCTGCTCGGGGTCTCGATATCCAATGCCAGTATGGCGTCGCGTGTCCCTTGGGGGATGTCGTGGATGTGGGCCATGAAGCAGTCCTCGATTGTGGATCTTATTTTGTATCTATCGATACATTATTTGGCAAGTGTCGTGGATTGGGCCTTGTGCCTTACTGCTGCCGTCGCCGGCATCCCGGTGGGCCCAGGTGCAACACACCTCAACGGCGAGGGCCGGAGCGATCCTGTCCCTAGAGATCCTTGATCCAGTACTGCATCGGCTTGGCGGTTTCGTCGGCATCGCCGATGTCCTGCCACGTGAACGAGGCGATCATGTCCGGTAAAAGCCGGTAGCCTCTCTTTTTCCAAAAATTGTCGAGCGGATTGTAGTCAGGCGGTCTCGCGGGATGATGCGACGGCCTGACCACCGAGCAGAAAGCCGCCTGCTCGATACCGGAAAAGGTGCGGGCGTGGCGTTCTCGCTCGTCAAAGAAACGGTGGCCGAGCCCGCGTCCGCGATAGGCCCGCAAGAGCACGGATTCGCCAAAATAAAAGATGCGCGAGATGTCATAGCCGGCATTGAGGAAGGGTTTTTCAAAGCCATCGGCGTGGCCGCCCATGCGCGTTGCCGTGGCGGCGCCGACGATCCTGTCGCCATCGATGGCTGCTGCAGCGATGGCGCCGTCGCTTTCCGCGAAGCGGGCGAAATAGTCCCGCTCATATTCGTAGCTGCCATCATAGAGATATGGCCAGTCGCGGAAGACCTCGATGCGCAAGCGCGCAATCTCGGGTAATGCCGCCTTCAATTGATCACCCGTCAATGGTTCAACCCGCACAGCCATTGGATCGACCTTTCCCGATCACGATGCGTCTGCCGTCACCTGCATCAACCAGTCCGTGAGGTTATAGTAAGTGGTGATGCGTGCGAGTTTGGCGTTCTCTATGGCGAAGAATGTGCCTGCGGGCAGGACGTAGGTTTGGCCTTTGGCCTCGGGCAGTCCTTCGTCGGTCTCGAGATAGGTACCCTCAACGTTGAACTCCGCGGCGGCGCGGCGGCCGTCTGTAGATACCATTATGGTGATGTTCTCGAGACGCTCCTTGTAGCAGCGCTCCATGTGCGCCAGGAAGATCTTGAAGGCGTCCTTGCCAGGACGCCTCATGCCCTGATTGACGTCATGGGCGACGTCGTCGGCAACGCAGGCCAGCATGCCAGCAGTGTCACCGTTGTTGAACGCCTCGTAATACCGGCGCACGAGTGCCTCGGTGGCAGCAGCAGTCATCTCTTCTTCTCCTTAGTACTGGCGGACGGGTAGCTTCGCTGCGAGTGACACAATCAGCGATCAAAGAAAAGCCTTCCTTCGACATGCCGAGTCCGTTTGACACACTGCCCAAGCGGTGAAACCTTCGGCGATCAAAGAACGCCAGACACGCGCGGAGATCATGATGGTTGCCGAAACGCCTTTCCTCAAGTCAGACGCGCCACTGCAGCCGCTGGCCTCGCGCTACCTAAAGGTGGATGAATTGCCTTGGCAGGAGACGCGTTTTGCCGGCGTCAAGATGAAGGTGCTGGTAGAGGACAAGGAGAGCGGTCTGGTGACCGGGCTGTTCCGGTTCGAACCGGGCGCCAAGCTGCCGTACCACGAGCACGTGGCGATCGAGCAGTCCTGGATCCTCGAAGGTTCACTCAAGGACGACGAGGGGGAAGCAACGGCGGGCAATTTCGTCTGGCGGCCGGCCGGCAACCGGCACGATGCCCATTCGCCCAATGGATGCCTCGTTCTTTCGATGTTCCTCAAACCCAATTTGTTCCTCGACAAGGATACGGTCGGCTGGAACACGAAGGGCGGGACTTGATCGGGGCCGATGTTCTCAACCAGACACGGCAGGCCAGTGCACATCCCTTGCTAGATGGGTGCCAGGGTTGTGGCCACGCCAAATACAAAGGCGCGCCAACCGATTGCACGGGTTTGGCGCGCCTCATTCTGATCAATGCCCACCAGCGGCAGGTACTACCGTGTGGCGATCAGTACTCGCTGTCGTCGCTGCCACCCCAGTCGCCGCCGTCATCGTCGTTCGACGCCAATTGCTCTTGCTCGAACTCGGCGTCCTGGGCGAGGTCTTGCTGATGGTCGAGCGCGCTCTGGCGATCGGCATCATTGTTGACCTCGAAGGGAGACGATTCGCTGCCGGCAGGCGTCGATGGATTGTGACCGGCGGCGTTGGCCGACGAGTCGCCCTTGAGCATGCCGGAGATGGCATTGGCAGCCAGCATGCCGCCTGCGACGCCGGCTGCTGTCGTTAGAGCCGAGCGCATGAAGCTCGGTCCGCCAGACTGGGCGGCGGGCTGAGGCTGGCCGTAGCCGGGCTGGGCGGCGGGCTGGCCGAAACCACCGGAAGCACGTGCCTGGCCGGACTGCTGGCCCCAGGGTGATCCGGGCTGGCCGAAGCTGCCGGATGACGCTGCCGGGCGACGGCCGAATGCGGGAACGGAGCCCGCGGCGCGCGCTGGCTGTTGAGGCTCGGGCTGGCGGGAGCCACCGCCGAAAATGCCGCCGAGGAAACTGCCACCAGAGTTGCGCTGCGTGGACTGGGCCTGCTGCATTTGGGCGATCTGGTCTTCGAGCTCCCGCGTCTGGGCCTCGAGGTCCTCGATGCGGGCAGCCGCCTGCTGCAGGTAATGTTCCTGGGCCAGCACTGACTGGACGAGAAGGTATGCGGCGTCCGGAGTCTGGCGGGCTGACTGGTTGATGAAGCTCTCGGCATCGCGATCCTTGTCGACGGCGCCGTTTGAGCGCATGCGATCAAACAGTTCCGAGATCAACTGCCGTTCTTCGGGCGTCATGAAAAATCTCCTGAGGGGCGGGTTGCCGCGCACATGATGTTGGGTTCCATTTGCCGAAGCGCAATAGGCGAGCGACAGGTTTTGCTGTTGCGGTTGGGGACCCCAATCCTTTCATCGTCGTCGCCTATTGAATGCCAACGACTTTTTGTGCGTGTCATGGTTTGCGTTGCCTTAACGGTGGGCTTGACGGTCTACGACCGTCGACTACCGGTCGGGACCTCGGTAAAGGGCACGTCCTTGTCGAGCCGGACATCGGCTGGGAGCTTCAGGACGCGTTCGGCAATGATGTTGCGCAGGATTTCATCGGTGCCGCCGGCGATGCGCATGGCGGGTGAATAGAGCAGAGCTTCCTCGAAAATGCCCTTGAGGGGCATGTCGGCTTCGGCGACGGGGCCGGTCATGCCAAGGAGGTCGAGGCCGTAGCTTGTGATCTCCTGCAGCTTTGGGGCAGCAATAAGCTTGGTGATGGAGGATTGTGGCCCCGGCGTCTCGCCACGAGAGAGCTCGGTCATGGAGCGGAATTTGGTGAAGCGCACGCCCTGGGTGCGGACATAGAATTCTGCAATCCGCTCGGCGACGGCCGGGTCGTCAATGGCGAGACCGTTTTCGGTGTAGACGGAGCGGGCCAGGGTGATCAGCTCATCGACATCGGGACCGATGCTGTCGGAGATGATGAAGCGCTCGTTCATGAGAGTGGTGATGGCCACTTTCCAGCCGTCGCCGACCGGGCCGAGGCGCTGGCTGTCGGGGATGCGGACGTCGTTGAAAAAGACCTGATTGAAGTGCCGGGAGCCGGAGATCTGCCGGATGGGCTGGATATCGATGCCGGGCGTCTTGGTCGAGAGATAGAAGTAGGTCAGCCCCTTGTGTTTGGGGGCGGCGAAATCTGAACGCGCCACCAGAACGCCAAAATCGGAATACTGTGCGCCTGAGGTCCAGATCTTCTGGCCGTTGATCACCCAGTCGTCGCCGTCGCGCTCAGCTCGGGTGCGCAATGCGGCGAGATCGGAGCCGCCAGCAGGCTCGGAGAACCACTGGCACCAGACCTCGTCGCCCTTGAGGGCAGGTACTGCGAAGCGGTCGCGCTGGGCCTGGGTGCCCCAGGTGCAGATGGTCGGCACGCACATGCCGAGGCCCAGCGTGAAGAAGTCGGTGACGACCCGGTACTTGGCCTCCTCTTGATTGTAGATGACCTGCTCGATCGGCGTTGCGCCCTGGCCGGACCACTCCTTCGGCCAGGTGATGCCAGCGAAACCTGCCTCGTATTTCTTTTTCTGGAAGGCCTTGGCGGCTTCGAGTGCGCCGGGTTCGTCCTGGCCGCGGCGGTAGCCCGCCACCTCGCCCGGTTGGCGGCGCTCGGCATTGGCTTCGAGGAAGGCGCGGGCCTTTGCGCGGTAGGCGGCTTCTTCGGGGGAATCGGAAAAGTCCATCAGGGGGCTCCTGGAAAACGGTCTTGGGCGCCGGGGTCAGCCGGCTGCCGGGACGGCAGAGGTGTTGGACGCCTTGAGCTCGCGGACGAGGCGCTGTTTCCACTCACGAGGCGAGCCGAGGGTAAGGCCCAGCAACTTGGCGCGGCGGTAGAAGAGGTGGGCGTCACCTTCCCACGTGTAGCCCATGCCGCCGTGGGTCTGAACGTTCTCCTTCGCGGCGATCCAGCCGGCATCGGAAGCCGATATGCGGGCCACCGAGGCGGCGATCGGCAACTCGGCGGCGTTCGTCGAGAGCGCCCAGGCGCCGTAGTAGGCGTTAGACCGGGCGATTTCGACGGAGGCGTAGATGTCGGCGAGCTTGTGCTTGATCGCCTGGAACGAACCGATGGGGCGGCCGAACGCATACCGCTCGAGCGCGTAGTCGCGGGCCATGTAAAGGGCGGCTTCCGCGCCTCCCAACTGTTCGAAGGCCAGCATGATGGCGGCACGATCGATGACGCGTCGTATCGTGCTTTCGCCGCGGCCGTGGGCGAGGGGTTCGGCGCTGGCGCCTTCGAAGCTGATATTGGCGTGGCTGCGGGTGGGGTCGAATGTCTTGACAGTTGTGCGCGTGACGCCTGGGCCCGCCAGGTCGACGATTGCCAATGTGGCGCCCCGGGTCGGGTCGCTGGCGGTGACGACGGCCACGTCAGCGATATCGCCATCGGGGACCGCGAGCTTGGTTCCTGTCAGGCGGCCGTCGCTGGCGAGGCGAACCTGCGGCGCGACGAAATCCTGGGCGCCGGGGCGTTCGGCCAAAGCCAGGGTTGCGATGCGTTGGCCACTGGCGAGTGATGGCAGGTAGCGCTGCTTTTGGTCCTCGGAGCCTGCCACCATGAGCGCTTCGGTGGCACCATAGACGGTCGAGGCGTAGGGCACGGGCGCCAGTGCCCGGCCCAGTTCTTCCGCCAGCACGCAAACGGCGAGATGGCCGAGGCCGACGCCGCCGTACTGTTCGGGCACCGATGCGCCGACCCAGCCGAGGGCTGCCATCTCCTGCCACAGTCCCTTGTCGTAGGGCTCATCACTATCGAGGATGCGCCGGGGCACGGTGCGTGGGCAGCGATCGGCAAGGAACTTCTGCGCCTCGTCGCGCAGGGCCTTCATGTCGTCGGGGAAGTCGAAGTTCATGGTGGTCCTAGCCTTCCGCCTTCAGCTTTTCGCGCAGGTCGGTCTTGAGGATCTTGCCGTAGTTGTTCTTAGGCAGGGTGTCGACGATGCGGTAACCCTTGGGGCGCTTGAAGCGGGCGATGTTGTCGAGGCAGAGGCGGTCGAGGTCGGCGGTCGTGACGCTGTGGCCCGCATGGGGGACGACGAAGGCGATCACTTCCTCGCCCCAATCGGCGTGCGGTCGGGAGACGACGGCACATTCGAGCACGCCGGGGTGAGTGAGCAGGACCTCCTCGATCTCGCGCGGGTAGATATTGGAGCCGCCGGAGATGATCATGTCCTTGGAGCGGTCCTTGAGGGTGAGGAAGCCCGACGCATCGAGGCTACCCATGTCGCCGGTCCATAGCCAGCCGTCGCGGAGCGACTTGGCGTTGGCCTCCGGGTTCTGCCAGTAGCCCGTCATGACACAGTCGCTGCGGGTGATGATTTCACCGATCTCTCCCAAGGGCAGATCGCGCCCGGCGTCGTCGACGACGCGGACTGCGCAACCCGTCCGGGCAAAGCCCGTGCTCATGAGCACGTCATCGCTTGCCAGACGGCCGTCAGCGACGTGCATGTCCTTGGCAAGGCCTGTGATCGTCATGGGGCTTTCGCCCTGGCCGTAGACCTGGAAGAGCTTGGGCCCGAAGATTTCGAGCGAGCGCTTGAGGTCGGAGAGGTACATGGGCGCGCCGCCGTAGGTGATGGTCTTGAGGTTGCGGGTGTCGGCGGTGCCGGCCAGCGGGTGATTGATGAGGCGGGAGACCATTGTCGGCGCGGCAAAGAACGAGACGTTCCGATAGTCCTTCAGCGCTGCGAAGATCCGCTCCGGCTCGAAGGAACCGGGGACGACGACGTTGTGGCCGCCTTTGAGAATGAAGGCCAGGCCGTAGAAGTCCGGAACCATGGGTCATCGGGGCCGCATGAAGGGTGGTGTCGTCGGGTCCCAAATGGTCGATGTCGGCGTAGTAGGCGTGCAGCATGAAGAGCAGATTGCGATGAGTTAGGACGGCCCCCTTAGGGCGTCCCGTCGTGCCACTCGTATAAAAGAGCCAGGCTTCGGCGTCCGGTTCGGCGGGGGCTAGATGAACGGGGTCTCCTTCCAGGAGATTACGGTAATCGCGGGTGCCTGTGGCGATGATGGTAGGAAGGTTCGCTGTGGGCGGCAGATCGCCAAGCTTTTCGGCGAGATCAGGGGTGACGACACAGAGCCTGGCGTTCGAATTCTCCAGAATCCACTGCAGCTCCTTCGGGTGGAGCTTGTTGTTGATCGGGACGGCCGTGAGACCTGCCCGCCAGACCCCGAACATGACTGGGAAGAGCTCAGCGCAGTTTTCCATCCAGATGCCGACGCGATCGCCTGCTTTGAGGCCGTGAACGCTCCGCAATGCGCCTGCGATGGCGGCTGCCTGGGTTTCGAAGCTGCCGTAGCTCAGGGTCTCCTGGGGATCCGAGATGGCCGGACGGTTCGGCATGGCCCGCGCGACCGATTGCATGATGCGGGACAAATTCATGGCGTTCAGTCTCCAGTGTCGGCGGCGAGGCAATGGCGGGGCCGCAGGCCCCCGAGAGGCGCCTGGATTGGGGACACCAGACGGTGGGGACGGTTCGGCCCATTGTTCTCTTGCGCATTGGGCGGGGTCAATCGGCGATGTGGCCCAGCGTGCCTGGTTGATCACGGCGAAGCCGGATGTCCCCTCGCCTCAGCGCTGTCCGTGCTGGTGGGTGGCGAAGTACTGGTCGATTGCCTGTACGATCGCCTCTGCAACCTTTTGTTGCCAGCCGGCGGTGACCATGAGGCGCTCGTCGGTCGGATTACTCATGTAGCCAAGCTCGACCAGCACGGAAGGTGATCCTGCCTGCTTCAGTACCTTGAAGGGGCCTGAGCGATAGGGGTCGCCTGCCAGCCTGATGTGCGGTCGCAGGCTTTTGACGAGAACATCCCTGAAGGCCGAGGAGAATGTCGCGGTCTCACGACGCATGAGGTCGACGAGTATGGCGCGGACATCATCGTTACTGGTTGTCGTCGCTGAGAGGCCGGCCAACAGGTCGACGGCGTTCTCTTTTTCCGCCATGCGGGCAGCGAAGGCGTCGCTGGCTCGATCGGAGAGGGTGTAGATCGTGGCGCCGCGGACGCTGGCCGTGTTCTCGGAGGCGGGCAGGGAGTCCGCGTGAATCGAGACGAACAGGTCTGCCTGGGTTCGCCGCGAAACGTCGACGCGATCGTCGAGTGAGATGAAGACGTCGCTCGCCCGAGTCATGACCACGTCATATCGGGCTGTTGTGATCAGGCGTCGGCGCAGTTGGCGGGCGACTGCGAGCACGACATCCTTCTCCTTGAATTTCGTGCCGGTTGCGCCTGGATCGATACCGCCGTGGCCGGCATCGACGACGATCACTGGCCTAGTCGTGCCTGGGCGAGGGGGCGGTGGCGCGGCTACGATCGATGGTTTGAGGGCGCCAGCGACATCGGCCTTTTCCCGGGCCGCCAATTTCGAGGCCGTGGTCGGTTCAAGGTCGATCAGCAGCTGCCAGCGACCTTGGGCGAGCGGCCCTTTGATTTCGGCCTTGACGACGTCAACTGGACCTTGCGTATCGAAGACGATGCGCGACTTGCCGGCCTCGATGAGGCCAAAGCGAAAGCCTGCGACGAGGCCCTTGGCGGTTTGGCCAGCTTCAGGGGGGATGCGGAACGTGGTCTCAGGCAGGTCGACGATGATGCGCGGCGGGTTGGCGATCGGGCGGGCTGCAACGGGGACGGATGCGGTCAACTCGATGGCAATACGGCCAGCAGTGCGATCGCCGGTAGTGACGATCCGCAAAACCGCCGGTGCATGCGATTTCGACAATGCGGCCCGACGGCCTGTGGGGGCGGGGGCTACGCCTGCCGATGGCCGATCAAGGCTATCGGGGCTCTTGGCGGTTTCGTTGGCTGGTGCGGACTGCGCTGGGCGGCGCTTAGGAGGTGATGTCGGTTTGACGACTGTCGCTGCACCCCAACCCGTTGCGGTGCCATCGGATGATGCCCCGCCTTGCTGAGCTGCCGCCGTGGTTGCCGCCAGGACGCTAAACGCCAGGAGGCAAAGGGCCACGATCCGGGCACGGCCGGCAACGACTGGCCTTGTCGAGATCACTCCCCCGGTCTCCACCTTTTGACGTACCCTCAGTTTGCGCGATGCCCCGCCTTCCTAATCAGCACAGTATTGTGGCGCTAATTCAGGGCGTTAACCACTCGTTTCCTGATTCGGGTGCTCCATGGCGTGTAGGGGCAGCTCGTGGCATTGCCTACTCTACGGCCTTGCCATAATCGTGTGCTACCCCTAATGTCCAGTGCGTGCCTCGTCGTGCCTGCTCATCTGCCGTTGGAGCGCGCCTCGCCTGCAACTCTTGTGTCGCGGTTGTTCAGCGCTCTAGCGCCTGCCGCACGTGCCTGGGTTAAAGGTAATGGTCTTGTGCAGCGGTAGCGGATCAGCATGTTCCTGACGCTGCAGCCATGCGCGAAAGCCCAATGGCGCCCTGTCTTCCTGATTGTTTTTGAAGACAGGTGCAAAAGGCAGTCGATGGGTGTAGGTGCGCAATGAATTCGCGCCAAGGTGGAAGACCTGCCGAACGGATAGGCCAGAACCTTGGCAGAGACGGCCGAATGGGAGCTGTCGGCTCTTGTTTGCGCCTGCTCGCCGACTTTGACCCCGGTTTGCCCCATGCGGCGGACCACACGCAAGCATTGGAAGCTTGCGCAAGCAGGATCGCATGA
This sequence comes from uncultured Alphaproteobacteria bacterium, assembly GCA_963761475.1. GTDB lineage: Bacteria > Pseudomonadota > Alphaproteobacteria > Rhizobiales > Hyphomicrobiaceae. The sequence continues at coordinate 488,307 of CAVXGT010000020.1, read as the reverse complement.
ACCAGCGGAGCGACAGATTGAGCGCTGAAGCCCGGCACACTGCCGGGGCAGACTTGGCTTGGTTCGGCATGCAACTCGCATCGCCGGCTAAGCAGGCGTCTGGCAGCGCTCCCGCGATGGCGATGTCGCTCCATACCAATTCAACCTTCTACAATCAGCACGCAGTCCAAGGTGCTCACGGGGCCGAAGGCCCCACAGCCCGAGACCCATGGCCGCTTTGGGACTGCGGCAGGAACGAACATCGATGGAAAAGAATAGAATGCTTATCGATGCCACCCACCCCGAGGAGACTTGGGTGGTGGCAGTCAGGAACGGCCGGGTAGAGGACTTCGATTTCGAGTTAGCGGCGCGAAAGCTGCTCCGAGGCAATATCTATCTGGCGAAGGTGACGCGGGTCGAGCCCTCTCTGCAGGCCGCGTTCGTCGACTACGGCGGGAATCGGCACGGTTTCCTCGCCTTCAACGAGATCCACCCCGACTATTACCAGATCCCCGTAGCCGATCGGGAAGCGCTGAAGCAGGAAGAGGCCGAAGCGGAAGCGGCGGCCGAGGAAGAGGCGGATGCGCGGGCCCGTTCGCGTGGGCCGAGGCGTCGGCGCCGGGTGCGTGGGGAGCGTTCGGGCACGGGCGCGCAGCCGTCGGTTGCCGGCTCCAGGGACGATCATGAGGGCGATCAGGATGGTCGTCGCGAGGCCACGGCGCTGATGCACGGCGGCCCGGATGACAGCCTTCGGTCGGAGCCCCAGCATGGGGAAGCAGAGGCTCACTCGGAGCCGCAGTCCGGGCTTCGCCCAATGGTTGCTCCGCCGGTGCCGGCGATGCCCCGGGGTGTCACCGCCACTGCACTTCCGGCCGATACGCAGGCCACGTCAACGTCCGACATGTCAGACCATGACGAGATCGAAGACGAGGCCGAGGCCGAGGCCGAGGTCTATGAGGCCGACGTCGACATCGAGGGCGATGCAGATTCGATCGACCGCGATGACGACGAGGACGGCGCCGATGCCAATGGCAGCGACGAGGACCAGGTCGAGCAGGTCGGCACTGACGACGATGCGCTTGAGGAGTTGCCCGAGCGCCCTCGCCGGCGCGCGCGCCAGTACAAGATCCAGGAAGTCATCAAGCGTCGCCAGATCATGCTGGTGCAGGTCGTCAAGGAGGAGCGGGGCAACAAAGGCGCTGCGCTGACCACCTACATCTCACTGGCGGGTCGCTATACCGTGCTGATGCCGAACACGGGCCGGGGCGGCGGTATTTCGCGCAAGATCACGCAGCCGCAGGATCGCAAGCGGCTCAAGGCCATCGCCGAGGATCTCGACGTGCCGGAGGGCATGGGGCTGATCATCCGTACGGCTGGTGCGGCGCGCACGAAGCAGGAGGTCAAGCGGGACTACGAGTATCTGCTGCGACTTTGGGAAAGTGTGCGCGAAGTCACGCTCTCCTCGACCGCGCCCTGCCTCGTCTACGAGGAAGGCAGCATCATAAAGCGGGCGATCCGCGACCTCTACTCGAAGGACTTCGACAATATCGTCGTTGCGGGAGCTGCGGCGCACCGTGAAGCGCAAGACTTCATGGAAATGCTGATGCCGGGCAGCGGCGGGCATGTAGTCGGCCACCGCGATCCCGAGCCGCTGTTTGCGCGTTACGGTGTCGAACGACAGTTGAATGCTCTGTTCAGCCCTTACGTGACGTTGAGGTCGGGCGGCTACATCGTCATCAACCAGACGGAGGCCCTGGTCTCTGTCGACGTCAACTCGGGCAAGTCCACGCGCGAGTTCTCGATCGAGGAGACGGCACTCAACACCAACCTCGAGGCTGCCGAGGAAATTGCACGGCAACTCAAGCTTCGCGATCTCGCGGGCCTGATCGTGGTCGATTTCATCGACATGGAGGAGAAGCGTAACAACCGGACCGTGGAGCGGCGTCTCAAGGATGCCTTGCGGCATGACCGGGCGCGCATCCAGGTCGGGCGGATCTCGCATTTCGGCCTGCTCGAGATGTCGCGCCAGCGCCTGCGGGCCGGTGTTCTCGAGGGGTCGACCTCGCAGTGCCCGCATTGCCAGGGAACCGGCATCATCCGATCGATCGAGTTGGTGGCCTTGGCGGTGTTGCGCGCGCTCGAAGACCACCTCGTCAAGCAATCGACCTCCCTGGTCGCGAGCACAACGGCGGAAGTCGCCCTCTACATCCTGAACCACAAGCGCGCTTTCATCGTCGAGATGGAGCGGCGGTATGGGGTGCTCGTCCGCGTAGAAGCGAGCGACCGGATGCATGGCGCTAACTTTGCCATCGAACGCTTTGCCGCGCCGGTGACGCAGGCCCGGACAGCGCCAGCGGCCGTCAGCATGGAATGGGGTTTCGATCGCGACGCAGAAGTCAGCGAGGACGACGAGGTCCAGGAGGAAGCAGAGGAAGAGGTCGCCAGCCAGGCGTCAGAGGAACTCGTCGGAAGGCGATCAAGGTCAGCGCGGAAAGCGCCGCCGGCGTCGCCGCGGCAAGAGAGATCGTGACGTTGATGACAGCCGCGAGAATGTCAGCGCCTCACACTCGAACGGGCATGATCACGATCATGATCACCATGCCGACCATGATGATCAAACCGCTTCGGTCACAACTGTCGGTGGAGATGGTGACGACGAAGAGGAGCGGGAGGTCGAAGAAGTCGGTGCGAGCGGACCGCGTGAGGACGGCGAGCGTAACGGCAAACGCGGGCGGCGCAGGGGCCGACGTGGCGGCAGGTCCCGGCGGCGGGAGCAAGGCGAGGGTGATGCGCAGCCGAGCCTCGACGATCCCGATCGTCACGAGTGGGGCATTGCCGAAATCGCACGCCCTGGTGCAGAACAGCCGATTGCCGCGACTGACGACGCGCTCATTTCCGGCCGGGGGCGGCGGGCTGTCAGGCGCTCGAGCATAGTGGAAGTGGTCGAAGGCGAGGCAACACTCTCAGCCTCGGATGACGCGGTGCACCTTGCTGAAGACGTTGCGCGGGGAGTTGCCGGCGATATCGCGGCACAAGGGTCCAATCGCCGCCGCGGCTCTCACGACAGGGATGTTGGCGACGGCGGGGCTCGGGACACGTCCGGTTCGAAACCTGTCGGTGGTGAGGCTGTCGTGGCCTTGAAGCCGATGGTGGCCGCTCCGGTGGCCGCGCCGATCAAGATCAAGGCCCCGCAACCGGTTGCACCAGTCGAGGCGGAACCGGAGCGGCCGCTTGCCGAGGCTATGCCCGAAGCCACCTCGCATGGTTGGTCGCAGGAGGTGCCGCAAGCGCCTTCCGAAGCCGTCACACCGGCGCCGGCGGCGAGTAACGGCCACTATTACGAAGATGTTGCTGCCGCTGAACCAGCGCCGCAACCGGAGCCTGAGCCGTCGCCGGCTCAAACGGTGCAGCCCGACGAAGAGCCTCGCCCGCAGCGGCGCGGCTGGTGGCAGCGGCGTTTCGGCAGCTGATCACTGCCCGGTCGTTTTCTGCAGGTTTCATGAAACAAGAACGGGCCCGCGAGGGCCCGTTACTTTTTGAGTGGGTGACAGCTTGTGGCGCGTGCCCCTCATAGCTGAGCCTCGAGAGGGTTGGCCACTTTACCTTGGCGGTCTGACCGGGCGTACCTGTGGCGGACTAATCGTCCAGCAACTTCTGCTTCGGGCCGATACCTCGGAAGAATTTGGAGATGAAAGACTTGTCGCGCATGTAGGCGGGCGTCTCGTTCTTGGCGTAATCGAACACCCGGCCATCCTTCATGCCGTAATTGGCAACTTGAGAGACGCTGCCGACCTGATTGAAATAGACCGCGATTACCTTGCGATCGACCTCTTCGGGTTTGAAGAAGGCCGTCTGTTTGTTGACGCTCGAAATGTAATAGTAGGCGTTGCCGCCAGGCAGCGCCGATGTGGTGTCGGGTGTGCCAAGAGCCATGCGGACGGAATCCTCACCCATGCCCGGCTGAACCTGCTGCAGGTCTGAATCGCGGAGGTGATGGCCGTGCTTTATGGTGGTGGAGGAACATCCGATCGTGAACGACAGGGCCGCGACTGCTGCCGCGGACAACATCAGGCGGCCACGGACCCGGGCTGCACCTGCGCCGCCTCGGTCAGCAGCGATTTGGTACGGAACACGTGAACGATATTTGTCCACCAGCATGTGCCTTCCCAATCTCTCGTTTGCTCTCCTGAGGTGTGCCTCGGGCGCCAGGGCGCTTGCGCTCTGCATTCGAGCGGTGAGCTGGTGCCCTTTGCGCCAAGGCGATATACCTCATGGAGAATCGACCTTGAACTCCACTATTCAGCCACTAGCCCGAAGGCAGCGGCAACACAACAGGCGCTGTGTGCTCCTCAACATGTGCATCAGTGCCGGCTCATCAGGATGATGCAACAGCATGCTCGGCTGGCTGAAGGCACGGTCAAGGCGTAGGCACATCGCGAGCGATCTTTACGAGCGCATTGTGGCGCATTCTCGGCTTCCGGCGTTTTACGAGCACTGTGGCGTAACGGACACAATGAACAGCCGGCTGGAAATGATTCTGCTGGTGATGGTCATTGTTCTCGACCGTTTGAAGCGCGAAGGGCGGGAAGGACAGCGGCTTGGCCAATTGCTTTTGGAGCGGCTGGTCGGTGACCTCGACGATGCGTTCCGACAGATCGGCATTGGGGACGACGGTGTCGCGCGGCGGGTGCCTCGGCTATCGGGTGCGTTGAACGAGCGCGTTGCCGACTACGGGCCTTGGATCGAAGACCCAATCGCGAACGAAGGCGGGGGCGAAGGAGTGCGAGAAGCGGAGGACAGGCTGGTCGCCGCCCTGCTCGAGCATGTCTATCGGGCAGGTGGAACCGACGCGGCATCGCCTTGGCGGCCTTGTGCCATCGAGCTTGCGGCGCATGTCCGCTCCTGCGGGCGGGTGCTACGGCAGCATGGTTCGGAGCAAGTGCTGCGTGGTGTGCTCGAGCTACCGAGGCCGGTCTTCCCACGTGGCGGCACGCGGGCCGATGTCGGTGGACGCGGCGTCGCATGAGCGGGGGCCTGCCGATCAAGGAGCGGCCGACGGCCCGGGTCATCGTTCTTGACCCGAGCGACCGGATCCTGCTGTTCCGTGCCAATCTCGGGCAGTCTGTGGATCCGGTCCGGCGACCGGATGCGACGGGATTCTGGGCGGTGCCCGGCGGGGGGATCGAGGCTGGAGAGCTGCCCGAAACGGCGGCGCGCCGGGAGCTTGTCGAAGAAACGGGCATCGTTGCGCGAGCGCCGCTGCCGTTAGTGGCGATCCGCGACATCACCTTCGCCTGGAAGGGGTGGCGCATTCATACCATCGAGCACTTCTTCTTCGCGCGGGCGGCGTCGAGCAGCCTCGATACGAGTGGATGGCTCGAAGGTGACAAGCGATGGATGAGTGATCTCGATTGGTGGACGCTCGGGCGATTGGCCGAAACAACGGATCTTGTGCGTCCACCAGGGCTTGCCGCCATCGGTTTGCGATTGAGCAAGGGCGACGTTCCAGACGCTCCGCTGATCCTGGAGGGGACTTAGCGCGGGGTGGGCGGCCCGAGCCATGGTGTCAGGGCATTTGACCCGCAGCAAGGTGCGCGGGGCGGAACGGCCAGAGTGTAGAGCGTGGATTCGCATTGCTCTTGCGGGCCGATCCCAGGTGAGCCATGCGGACTTGTCACTGATCCGCCGGCTTGGCAGAGTTCGGGGGGAGGTGACGGAGCAGCGTGATCGGGAGAAGCCGGCATGTGCCCAAAGCAGGAACGAGGCTTGACGGACGATGGGCCGGGGCACGATGAAGACGCTGAGCTGCAGCGCGTGCGTTGTGTGGTCTCGGCCGTTCCAGACCCCGAAATTCCGGCCGTGACGCTCGCCGACCTCGGCATCTTAAGGGGTGTGGAACGGTGCGGTGGTGACATCGTCGTGCGTTTGACACCGACATACAGCGGGTGTCCGGCGACGGTTACCATCCGATCGGACGTTGAAGCCGCGCTGGCGCGCAGTGCTGTTGCGGGCGTGCGCGTGGAGACGGTCCTTTCTCCCGCGTGGAGCACGGACGACATCAGCGAGGAGGGGCGGCGCAAGCTCCGGGCGTACGGCATCGCCCCGCCGACGAAAGCTGCCGGAAAACGGGCTTTGCTATTCGGATCGCAGGAGATGACGTGTCCCAGATGCGGGTCGTCGGAGACCTCATTGATCTCCGAGTTCGGCTCTACGCCTTGCAAATCGCTGTGGCGATGCGAGGCTTGCCAAGAGCCATTCGACGCCTTCAAGTGCCTGTAGAAGGGTTTCAGTTGTCCTTTGGTGGGGCTGGCTGGCGTGGGCTCGAGCAGGCTTGAGCTGCGCGCAGCTGCGGTCGACATCCCCGTGGATCAACGGCAGGAGCGTTCACATGCATGATTTCATTCCGCTCACCGTTGCAACGGTTCAACGCGACACGGCGGACGCTGTTGTGATCGGCTTTAAGGTGCCGGCCGCTCATGGCGAAGCGTTTCGCTACAGGCCCGGCCAGCACCTGGCACTGCGAGCACTGCTGGGCGGAGAGGAAGTCCGGCGCACCTATTCGATCTGTTCAGGCCCCGACGATGGCCTGCTCAGCATTGCGATCAAGCGCATCGAGGGAGGCGCGTTCTCTTGCTGGGCCAACGCCGAGGTGATGCCAGGGGCAATCATCGAGAGCATGCCGCCGGCTGGGCGTTTTGTGCTGCCGGAGCCGCCTGGCGCGCGGGGGCATGTGCTGGCGTTCGCGGGTGGAGCCGGCATCACGCCGATCATGGCGATGGCCGAGCACGCCCTGCTGCGGCAGCCCGATGTGCGCTTCACGCTGATCTATGGCAACCGGGACGCGGAGAGCATCATCTTCCGCCAGCGCCTGGAAGATCTCAAAGACCGGTTTCTCGAGCGCTTCACGCTGGTGCATGTGCTGTCGCGGAACGAGGAGAGTGATACGCCGCTGCTGGAGGGGCGCATCGATCAGGCTAAAGTCACGGCTTTCGCCCGCCATGTTTTTCAAGTCGACGATGTCGATCATGCCTTCCTGTGCGGGCCCGGGAGCATGATCCGCGATGTTCGTAATGCGCTGTTCGCTCTCGGCATGGGTCGGGAGCGGGTGCATCATGAATTCTTCGCCGCCGGGGGCGGCGCTTATCGCCAGGGTGCAGGAGCGGGCGAGCAGAGCCAGCAGGCGCCGGCCCCTCCGTCACAGCGTAGCGCGCTGGCTCGCCATGCTGAGGTGGTTGCGATCATCGACGGCAATCGTCACCGGTTCGAGGTGGCAGCCGGCGAGGCTATCGTCGATGCGGCTCTGCGCCAGGGTGTCAGGGCGCCCTACTCGTGCAAGGGCGGCATGTGCTCGACCTGTCGCGCGAAGCTGATCGAGGGCAAGGCCACGATGGCGGTCAACTACAGCCTGGAACCGTGGGAACTCGAGCAGGGGTTCCTACTCGCTTGCCAGGCGCGGCCGGACACCGAGAGGGTGGTGATCGATTTCGATCAAATGTAGGCGGCGGCCAGGGGCCGTAAAGCAGGGTTCATATGATGCCTCGGCAGGCTCAATGCGGAAACATTGGCTCAGTGTGGCGTCATGATTGGAAGGCCGCTTTGCGATCATTCCAAGAGCATGAAGCGGACCTCCAAACCGAGACATTGCAGATTTCTGCCCTGTCTGCGCGGTAGATTTTCCCGATCGCTTGGCTTGCCCACTTGCGCGAGGCGCGGCGTGGGGACCAAAATGCGGCACGACCTGGGTCTTGCTGGCCCGTGACCGGAGGGATTGCCATGCATGTGGTTGCCAGATCCGAAGCGCGGGTCAGGGAGGTGAAGGTTGCCGGTGGCACCGGCGAGCGGCATGGCTATATCGGTGAACCCGGCCAGCTCGACGTGTCATCGCAGGCGTTCCTGGTGGTGCGGCCGTTTGCCGGGGCGCGAATCGAGCCGCATTTCCACGACGTCGACCAGTTCCAGGTTGTGGTCGACGGCGATGGCCGTATCGGCAAGAAGAAGGTCCGGCCCATCACGTTCCAATATGCCGACGCCTTCACGCCCTACGGTCCCATTATCGCCAACGACCAGGGGCTGTCGTTCTTCACGCTGCGCAACATCGCCAGCGGCGGTTTCTGGGCGATGCCCGGCAACAAGGAGAGCATGCCGGGGCGTGCGGGGCGCAACATCGAAGGGGTGTTCGACCTCGAGGGCGGCTTGCCGGCGGAAGGTCAGGTGACGCGCGAGCCGCTGATGCCTCGGCAGGACGATGGCGTCGATGCGGTCGGGATCCGGCTCGGGGCCAATGCGAGGGCCGATGGCTTGCCAGCGGATGGCAAGGGTCAGTTCTATCTGATCTGCGCGGGCTCGCTGGTCGCCGATGGCAGGGTGCTGCCCGAGCGGTCGATCGTTCGCGTCGAGCCGGACGATCCGGCGATGGTGCTGGTTGCGGGTCCGGATGGCGCGCAGGTGCTCGGCGTGCAGTTTGCTGCTCCCTCCGAGCGGCCCGGTACCGATCCGGCGAAGCTCGCGAGCCGCGCCGAGAAGGGTTACCAGAACATCCGCATGCCCGTGACATAGGCCTGATCGCAAGCGAGTCCAGGGCGGTTTCGAGAGGTTCAAGCGCCGCCTGAGGTCCCAGTCGCCGCTTGGGTCAGCCCCTTCTACTCCGCAGCCTGCCTGACGGCTGGTGGCCGCCAACGCAAACGCGGCTCGCGGGCGGCCTTGGTCTCGTCGAGGCGGCGGCGGGGCGCCAGTCTCGGCGCCTGCTTGAAGCGGGATTTGTCGTTGTTCTGGGTGGCCTCGCGAGCCAGATCGCGCAGCGTGTCGACGAACTGATCGAGGGATTGCTTCGATTCCGATTCCGTCGGCTCGATCAACATGGCGCCGTGCACGACCAATGGGAAATACATGGTCATGGGGTGAAACCCTTCGTCGATCATGGCCTTTGCGAAATCAAGCGTGGTGACGCCAGAATCTTTGAGCCAGCTGTCGTCGAACAGCACCTCGTGCATGCAAGGCTGATCGCCGAAGGGCTGGCTCATGATGTCGCGCAGGCCGGCGCGGATGTAGTTGGCGGACAGCACCGCGTCCTCGGATGCCTGCCGCATGCCGTCGGAGCCGTGGCTCATCATGTAGGCCAACGACCGCACGAACATGCCCATCTGGCCATGAAACGCGGTCAGTCGGCCCAACGGCGCCGCGCCGTTGGAAGCCGTCATGGTGTGCTCGACCATTTCCAGGCGGTCGCCGTTGCGGACGACGAACGGCACGGGGGCGTAGGGTGCCAGCGCTTGCGACAGGACAACCGGACCTGAGCCCGGACCGCCGCCTCCGTGCGGCGTCGAGAACGTCTTGTGCAAGTTGATGTGCATTGCGTCGATGCCGAGATCGCCAGGGCGAACCTTGCCGACGATGGCGTTGAAGTTGGCGCCATCGCAGTAGAAATAGGCCCCGGCCTCGTGCACGGCGGCGGCGATCTCAACCACCTCGCGCTCGAACAGGCCGCATGTGTTCGGATTGGTCAGCATGATCGCGGCGACGTCGGGTCCCAGGGCTGCCCTGACGGCCTCGGCGGAGACGGTGCCGTCGTCGCGGGCGGGGACGGACCGGACCTGGTAGCCCATGAAGGCTGCGGTGGCTGGATTGGTGCCGTGGGCCGAGTCCGGCACCAGTACGATGTTGCGTTTCGAGCCCTTGGCTTCGTGCGCCGCCTTGATCGCCAGCATGCCGCACAACTCGCCGTGGGCGCCGGCCTTGGGGGAGAGTGCAACTGCGTGCGTGCCTGTCAGCTCCATCAGGTAGCCGGCCAGGACCTGCATCAACATGAGCGCGCCTTGGGTGGTGGATTGCGGGCTCAAAGGATGGAGGTCGGCAAAGCCCGGTAGTCGCGCCAACTTCTCGTTGAGACGCGGGTTGTGTTTCATGGTGCAGGAGCCGAGTGGATAGAGCCCCGAGTCGATCGCATAGTTCCTGGCGGACAAACGCACGTAGTGGCGCACCGTTTCGGGCTCGCTCAGGCCTGGAAGGCCGATCGGCGACGTGCGCTCCAATCCCCTGAGGCGGCTCGGCGTCTTTTTCGGCGCTGGCAGATCGACGCCGCTATTGTCGGCGCGACCGATCTCGAAGAGCAGCGGCTCCTCGTGATCAAGGCCGCGATTGCCGGTGAAGGTGGTTTGCTGGGATGGCTCATCAGCCGGCGCCGAAGGTGCGGTGGGACGTCCCTGGGTATTCATGGCCATGCGGGTATCCGTCACTTTCATAGGTAGTTGTGCCTGAGTTTGTCGCGGATCTCGTCTTCCCAGTGCTCGTTTTCGCGTTGCTGGAGGACGGCGTGAAGGCGGCGGACGAGATCGATGATCTCGGCGCCACGGGCGTTGGGCCATGAGCGCATGGCCTCGACCGCGCGCTCCGGCAGGGGGCGATCAGCGGGAGCTTTGAGGCGGCGGGCCAGATCGCGCCAAAGCGGATGGCCCTCAGGTGGCAGAGACGACGTGGTGATGCCCGTCAGAGAGCTTGCCGCTGCGCTCGCGATGCAGTCAGACGTCTCGCCGTGTGCTGCGATGTCCTCGAGAAATGCCGTCACGGCCTGCATCGCAGGGGATCGCGGCGGTGTGGTCGGCGTTGCCATGCGTCAACTCCTCATGGACCGCTGCTCACGTGAATTTCGGATGGCGCTTCTCCAGGAACGCGCGCATGCCTTCGCGGGCGTTGTCGGAGAGGAACATCTCTTCCTGGGCGGTGGTCTCGAATTGCATGGTTTGTGAGACCGTGCCGGACGCACCGAGCTGGATGGCTGCCTTGATGCGGGCGAGGGTCGACGACGGCCCTCTTGCAAGAGCGGTTGCGAACTTCATCACCTCGTCGCGGAAGGTTGCGTCGGGGATGACACGATTGACGATGCCGAGGCGGTGGGCTTCGGCTGCATCGAAGCGGTCGCCGGTCATCATCAGCTCCATGGCCTTGGCCGTGCCAACCAGGCGGGTCAGCAAGAAGCTGCCGCCCCAGTCCGGGACGAGACCGATCTTGACGAAGCTTTCAGAGAAGCGGGCGCTTTGGGCTGCCAGCCGCATATCGCAGGCGAGAGCCATGTTCATGCCGGCGCCGGCGGCCGCGCCATTGATGGCGGCGACGACAGGTTTCGGCATGGCGCGGATCAGCTCGACGACTTCGGCGCCGATGCGCATGCGCTCGGTGACCGGCGCGGCATCGTTGCGGGCCTGCAATTCGGCCATGCTGGCAATGTCGCCACCAGCGCAGAATGCGGTACCGGCACCGGTGATGACGATGCAGCGGACGGCCGGATCGGCGCTGGCGCGTTGGAGCAGGGCCAACAGGTCCTCTCGCATCGTGCCCCCGAAAGCGTTCATCACCTCGGGCCGGTTCAGCGTGACGACGCCGACGCCATCGCGAAGATCGAACAATAGCTGCTGCTGGCTCATCATTTTCTCCGATGCGCGAGTAAGCTCACTCGCGCGGGTGGGGCGGATCAGGAATAGGTGCGTGAAATCTCGACGTAGATGGCCTCGTGGTCGGCCTCATTCTCGGCCTCCTCCAGGACCTCGTCGATCTCGGTCAGTGCCTCGAGCAGCTCGGTCATGCGGGCTGCAGGCCAGGAGCGCATCCCCGTGAGCGCACGCTGGGGCAACGGCTTGGCGGGATCGACCTTCAGTGGACGCGCGACGCGGTCAGCCCAAAGAACCTGTGCGGGTGGTGGCAAATTGCGCGTCGAGATCTGGCCCAGATGCTGAGCGAGCGCTTTCGCGGCGGCATCGATGTCGCTGTCGCACTCGCGCAGGCTGGCGCAGCACTGCGAAAACCGTCGATGGACTTCCGCCAATATGCCGCGATCCTCGTCGTCGAGGGGCATTGTCCAGTCCCTCACAATCATAGGACCTCCTTCAATCCTCGCACGAATGCCTCTCGGTCGGCATCGGTGTTGATCTCGGTGGAGGCGACGACCAACAGGTTGGCGAGATCCGCCTCGTCGGGGAGCAATCGGGAAGCGGGAACGCCAGCCAGGATGCCCTTTTGCGCAAGTTTCTCGACGACAGTCGCGGCATCTGCCGGCAAGCGCACTGTGAACTCATTGAAGAAGGAAGCGTTCAAGAGTTTCAGGCTGTCGATGGAGGCCAGCCGTTCCGCCAGATCGCAGGCGTTGGCGTGATTGATGCGCGCGAGCTTTTGAAGGCCACTTTCGCCAAGAAGCGTCATATGGATGGAGAATGCCAGGGCGCACAGCCCGGAGTTCGTGCAGATGTTGCTCGTCGCCTTCTCTCGGCGAATATGCTGCTCGCGTGTCGACAATGTCAGCACGAAACCGCGACGGCCTTGTGCGTCGACCGTCTCGCCGGCAAGGCGGCCCGGCATCTGGCGCACATACTTGTCTCGAGTCGCGAAGAGGCCGACGTAGGGGCCACCGAAGTTGAGCCCATTGCCGATGGACTGGCCTTCGGCAGCGACTATGTCGGCACCCATTTCACCTGGAGATTTGATGAGGCCGAGGGCGACGACCTCGGTCACGACGGCAATCAGCAGCGCGCCTTTGGCGTGGGCGGCCTCGGCAATCGGCGTGAGGTCTGCGATGTTGCCGAAGAAATCGGGGTATTGGACTACGACGCACGAGGTGTCGTCATCGATGGCGGCGGCTATGTCCTCAAGCGCCTGGGGATCGGGTGGCAGGGTCGTGACGGCGGAACCACCGAAGTGGGCGAGCGTGCGGATGACATCAGCGTACTGGGGATGGAGGCCGCCTGAAAGCACGGCCTTCTTCCGGCGCGTGATGCGGTGCGCCATGAGCACCGCCTCGGCCGTTCCGGTGGAGCCGTCGTACATGGAGGCGTTGGCGACATCCATGCCGGTGAGATTGGCAACCTGCGTCTGGAACTCGAACAGGACCTGCAGCGTGCCCTGGGTGATTTCCGGCTGGTAGGGCGTGTAGCTGGTCAGGAACTCGGAGCGCTGAATCAAGTGATCGACGGTTGCCGGGACGTGATGGCGGTAAGCGCCGCCGCCGATGAAGAACGGCACGGAGCCGGCTGCGACATTGCGGGCGGCAAGGCGCGACAACTCACGCTCGACTTCGAGCTCGCCCATGGTACGGGGCAGATCTGGGAGTTCGCGCAGAAGTTTTGCGCCCGGCACGGAGACGAAAAGATCGTCGATGGTGCCGACGCCGATGCGGCTCAGCATCTCCTGGCGGTCGGCGTCGGTGAGCGGAAGGTAACGCATGTGTTGCGATTCCGATGCTGTTGGCGGGCGCTTGCTGAACGATCGCTCGGCGTCAGGTGTTGTCCTTGACGTACTGATCGTAGGCGGCGCGATCCATGAGCGCGTCGAGCTCGCCCGGGTTGGTGAGCTTTAGCTTGAAGAACCAGCCGGCTGCTTCGGGTGCCTCGTTGACGCCTGCCGGGTGGCCTGCAAGATCGGCGTTGGCCTCGACGATTTCGCCAGAGACGGGAGCGTAGATGTCGGAGGCGGCCTTGACGCTCTCGACCACGGCGCAGGCCTCGCCGGCGGTGACCTTGCGGCCGACTTCCGGCGTTTCAACGAACACGACATCGCCCAACTGCTCGGCCGCGTGTGCGGTGATGCCGATGGTGGCGAGATCGCCGTCGATGCTGATCCATTCGTGCTCTTTCGTGAACTTGACGACAGGCATTTCGGGGCTCCGTTCAATCGTTCCAATGCACTCGGGGTTGCGTTGTGGAAGATGGTTTCAAGCACTCACGACTTGGTTGGCCGGTGATAACGGTGTGGGACGAATGGCAGTGCCACCACATCGGCGGGCAACGGCTTGCCGCGCACGACAAGCTGCACTTTTGTGCCGATGCCAGCATGTGCGCTTGCGACGTATCCCATGGCGATGGGGCCGTTGGCGGTCGGCCCGAAGCCACCCGACGTGATCCGTCCAATTGCCTCGCCGCCGGCCGACAGGATTTCAGTTCCTTCACGCGCTGGCGCGCGGCCCTCGGGCTTGATGCCGACGCGTCGTCGGGAGGGGCCGTCGGCCAGCTCGCGGAGAATCCGATCGGCGCCGGGAAACGCATCGGGCAGACGGCGGCGCTTCTGAATCGACCAGGCGAGTCCGGCTTCGATTGGCGACGTGGTGGTGTCGATGTCGTGGCCGTAAAGGCAGAGGCCGGCCTCGAGACGCAGAGAGTCGCGTGCGCCAAGGCCGATCGGCTCGACTTCGGGATTGGCGACCAGGGTTTGCCAGATGGCGGCAGCGTCGGTATCGGGGACGGCGATTTCAAATCCGTCCTCGCCGGTGTAGCCGGAGCGGGTGACGAATACGGTCTGGCCGAGCAACGTCGCGAAAGTGCCGGTCATGAAGGCCAGTTCGGCGATGCCGGGGATGTGGCGGGAGAGCACTGTCGCGGCCTCGGGGCCCTGCAAGGCAAGCAGGGCGCGCCTGTCCGTTACAAACAGTTTGACGGCGTCGGGGAGGTTGCTGCGAATGTGCGCGAAATCGGCGTCCTTGCAGGCGGCATTGACCACAAGCACGAGATTGCCGTTCTCGACGGGGCCGGGCGACCGCGTCACCATGAGGTCATCGAGGATGCCACCGTCGGGCCTCAGCAACTGTGTATAGCGCTGCTGGCCGGGATTGAGGCTCTGGATGTCGGCGGGGACGAGGGTCTCGAGCGCGCGTGCCGTGGTGGCGTGGTCGGGGCCCTGGAGAAAGCACAATCCCATGTGGGCGACGTCGAAAAGGCCCGCATGCTGCCGGGTCCAAAGATGCTCCTTGAGAACGCCCATCGGATATTGCACGGGCATCTCGTAGCCCGCAAACGGCACCATTTTGGCACCGGCTGCGACATGCGTCTCGTAGAGAGGTGTGCGCTTGTGGTCTGCGGCAGACGGGCTCGGCGCGCTCATCGGTCATGTCCCAAGACGGCTTCTCGGCCACGCGCGGAATTGCGCATGAGCGGAAGCCCCCTCTGTCACGGGACCTGAGAGATTTGAGCGGGAAATTCGCCTGGCCCTTCAGTTGCCCACTTGCGCAACCGTGCCGTGACTACGGCGACGTGCCAGCAAAATTCCAACCTTACCCCTTCGGTGAGCAGTGCCTTGTCGGCGCTGCTGCTTTCCAGAGTGCCATCGGCCGGCGGTCCTTTTGCCTGAGAGTTTCCGGGGCGGTTGCTCCTTCGGCGCCGGATGTACGAGGGCGTTAAGCTCGCCATCCGATCTCTTCCGCCAGCCTATAACGGCGAAGATCGCAGGATAGACGGACGGCCTCACAAGTCAATCGGTCCGATTGAGCCTTCCTCTCCGGCGCATCTGCGGGCCCACCCAGGATATTCCGGTCGTGTCCGGCGGTCGGCGGATGAGGGCGGGCGCGTGGTGCCTGGCGTTCGGCGCTGTGCGCCGCCGGCGACACAAAGCGGATGTCTCAACCGTCGCCCCAGTTCAGGACTTTTTTGCCATGTCGCTTTTCTTGGTCTGGGCCTCGGGAAACACCCACATGGCAATGACGGCGAAGACGGCGAAGCCGATCACCAACCAGAACAGGTGGCCATTGTTGATCGAGTCCTCCCAGTAGGCAGCGGCAACGCCGACGATCAGCGTGACGACTGAGAGGATGGCTTTGACATCGTTGGGCATGTTGCGGTGCCTTTGCGCAATGGGGTGCGTTCTCGGCTTATCGGCTCAGTAGTTTCCCATCGGCTCTGCTGCGGCGACGTCGGGTCGTTTCGGTGTGCCACGCAGGTTCTTCTTCAGGTGCGTCGTGTCGTAGCCGTTGAAGAGGTGGCCGAGGAGCCCACGATCCAGGTCGGACGTGCCGAAGAACCAGTCCGCAATCGGAAACGTCAGGTTCATATTGCTTTCCATCATCAGGCGCGCGTTGTGATGGGCGGTATGGTGGCGGCGCAGAGTGTTGACGAAGGGGCAATTCCTGACAAACCAGTTCTCCTCGACGTGGCAGCAGAAGTGCATGAACTCGTAAAGCAGGTACATGCCGGTGGTCGTCATCATGAACAGCCAGCCGACGTTCGGGGTGAAAATGTTGCCGAGGATGATGCCACCAGGGATCGACATCAGGATGAAGACGACGAGTGCATACGGGGGGAAAACGGTCACGCGCCAATCCTTGTGATCGCGGAAGCGCATTTCCTCGTCGGTGAAGAACTGGTGATGATTGAGGGTGTGGCGCTCGTAGACGGCGCGCAGGCCCTTCACGTTGATCGGGCGATGCATAATGTATTTGTGCACCCACCACTCGAACAGGTTTGTGAACATGAATGTGCAGGGAATGGCCAGCAGCTCGAGCCAGCTCGGCGTGGTCAGGTGCTGAAAGTAGATGTAGAACGCCGCCGCACCCATCGCATAGATGATGACGATGTGGAGGTAGCCATCGTAGAAGCCCATGATGCGCGACCGGTATTCCTGGCGGAACGACTTCTGGCGTTCAGTAATCATCTTTGCTCTTCCTCGGCTTTTGGCCAGTTCGGCGGCAGCTTTTCGCGTTGCTGGTGCGGCTGGGCATGTCGGTGGGGATCGACAAAAGCGGCGCGACAATCTGATATATCAGATTACAGGCGTGTCCGGATCGGCGTCAATGGCGGGTTGTGATCTGGCCGGCAGCGTGGGATAGGCAGGATGCCACGGGGGAACGCGAGAGCTGGGCGGTCGTTGATGTTGTGAGCGCCTCGGGCGTGAGGCCACGAGATCTCCGTTCGGGGACGGCAGGATGATGCCGCTACTGAAAGCGTGCGGCCATGGCTCAGGCATCGGGTGTGAATTCGGCGATTGAGTTGTGGTTGATGGCCGGGCAAACATCGCTGATCGGGCAGGTGTCGCTGACCAGCAGTTCCGCGGCCGAGGTCCTGCACTAACGAGAACCAAAGAGAGCACCTCAATGAAATGGTTGCAGCGCAAGCCGGTCGTTCCGGTCATTCGCTTCGTCGGGCCGATCGGCATGGCGACACCGCTGAAGCCGGGTGTTTCACTCGCCACGACTGCCAGCGTGATCGAGCGTGCGTTCTCCATGTCAAAACTGCCATCCGTGGCGATCTCCATCAATTCGCCGGGTGGCTCTCCGGCGCAGTCGCATCTCATCTACAAGCGTGTGCGGCAGTTGGCAGCGGAACGCAAAAAGCGGGTGTATGTGTTCTGCGAGGATGTGGCGGCTTCGGGCGGCTATTTCCTGGCGCTGGCAGGAGACGAAATCTACGCCGATCCTTCATCAATCATCGGTTCGATAGGGGTGATCTCGGCCTCGTTCGGATTGGACAAGGCGATCGACAAACTCGGCATCGAGCGCCGGATCTACACCAGCGGCCGGTCGAAGAGTTTTCTCGATCCGTTCAAGGCGGAAAATGCCGAGGACGTGGAGCGCCTGAAGGCGGTGCAGAAGGATGTGCACGAAGCCTTCATTGCGATCGTGAGGGAACGGCGGGCCGGCAAGCTTCCCGCGGCTGACGAGGACCTATTTACCGGAGCCTTCTGGGCTGCTGGCAAAGCGCGCGAACTTGGTCTTGTCGACGGCATCGACGATATGCGCTCGAAAATGCGGGCCGTGCATGGGGACAACGTCCGCCTGAAACTGGTATCACCTGCCGGTGGCGGATTGCTGAGCCGTCTGCTCAAGCCTCGCATGGCATTTGGCGATACCTTTCCATTCGGGGATCCGGCCTCAGTTGTCGGCGGGCATATTGCCGAGGAGATGATCTCGGCGGTGGAGCAGAGGGCTATCTGG
Organism: uncultured Alphaproteobacteria bacterium; assembly: GCA_963761475.1. GTDB lineage: Bacteria > Pseudomonadota > Alphaproteobacteria > Rhizobiales > Hyphomicrobiaceae. The sequence goes on along the minus strand of CAVXGT010000020.1, from coordinate 470,651 downwards.
TCGCGATACGGGTTCTAGCCGGCATGTTGGCTATCGTCCTCCTGATCGCCCCTGTCTTCGCGATCATCGCGCTCGGGCTCATCGCCTCAAAGTCGCGTTATATCGATCCGGGCGCGGCGAGGCTGCTCGCGGCATTCGGCTACAAGGTGGCGATGCCGGCGCTGCTCTTTCGGGCCATGGCGAATGTGGGGCCAGTGCCCGTCTCGCCTCTCTGGTTGGCAGCAACATACGTCGCCGGCATCACTGCCACCTGGATCGCTGCCTCGATCATATCCCTCGCCATTTTGCGGCGGCCGGAATCGGAGGCGCCGGCCATTGCCATGGGCGCCTGTTTCTCGAATGGCGTCATGCTGGGATTTCCGTTGATCCTGCTCGCGCTTGGACCGGAGGCTGCGACGCCCATGGCGTTTCTGGCGACGTGCGAGACCGTCCTGCTATGGATCATCGGCACCGTGCACATGGGGGTGGTGCGGCCGGAGCCGGGTAAGGGCGTTCTAGACGGCCTTGGCGGTGTGCTGCGCGACATCGGCACCAACCCGCTCATCATTGCGCTCGGGCTCGGGCTTGCCTGGCGCGCGGGCGGGATCGACTTGCCGGAGGCGCCCAAGAAACTAATCGACCTGATGGCAGGCGCTGCCATTCCGGTTTCGCTGTTTGCGCTGGGTATGTCGCTGTCGCAGTATCCGATCAAGGGCGAGCTTGGTAGTGTTGCCGCGCTTTGTATTCTGAAGTTGCTGGCCTATCCGGCGTTTGCATTCTGGCTGGCGACTGAGGTCTTCGCTTTGCCACCATTGTGGGCGGGGGCTCTGGTCATCTACGTTGCGATGCCAGTTGGAGCGAACGCCTTCATCTTTGCTGCGCGATACGACAAGGCGGTCGCACCGGTATCAGCGGCGGTAGCCGTATCGACCCTCATCAGCGTAGCCACGGTCACGCTGGTTCTGGCCCATCTCAAGGAGCGGGGCCTCATCCTGCCTTGATCAGCGTTTGGTGTGTTGGAGCCAATGCGCCATGTCCTGCTCAAACCTGGTGCGCACAACAGGGCTCATCTGTGTTCAAGGCTAGAAATTCGGGCGTAGGCGATCTATCCCGGCCAGGTCTGCCTGTAAGGCCTGCAACGCTAACGCAGCATCCTGGACCGCACTTTCGGCATCGCGTTGCTGGCCTTGGAGCAGGGTGGTGAGGCCGTCGCAATGGCTGGACGTTGCGCTGAGGCGGGCCCATTGATCTTCGAGGGTGAGGCGGCTTTCAGGGATCGTAATTGCCTGCTCATTGGCGAGGCTGCGATGGATCAGCCGGCGTCCTGCTCCCATCGTGCGCGGGCGTTTGGCCTTCGAGGTCGGAAACGCGATGCCGGAGACGGCAAAGGCTAGAACCGTGCCGGTCTTGGTCGAGGCCAATAGGGCCAAGGTGGCGAGTTTCTCGATGATCATGCCGGTCCGCCGAAAGGGAATTCGAATCAGTTTCGAACTGGCGATCAGGCTAGAAATCTAATGTTAACGACTGATTAACTTACTGGAAAGGCGTTCATTAATGGCGCGCTGTCATGTGCGGCGGGCATTTATCTGAGCCGCCGACCGTCGGATTGATGATTCGGTTTTTCGCCTATTCATCGTCCTCGGGTGCGGTGAAGCCACCCTCTTTCACCAGCCGCGAGAAGAGGCCTCCCAATTTGACCAGATCGCTGAAGCGACCTCGCTCGACAATGCGGCCTTCGTTCAGCACGAGGATGGTATCGGCGTCGGCGACGGTCGAAAGGCGATGGGCGATGATAAAAGTGGTGCGGCCCTGGCGCAGAGCGTCGAGCGCGCGCTTGATCTTGCCTTCGGTTTCGGAATCCAGGGCGCTGGTGGCCTCGTCCAGGATGAGGATCGGGGCGTCCTTGAGGATGGCACGGGCAATCGCGATACGTTGGCGCTCGCCGCCCGAGAGCTGGGCGCCGCGTTCGCCGATCACGAACTGATAGCCGGCGGGCTTGCGCATGATGAAGTCATGGGCTTCGGCGAGGCGGGCGGCGCGCTCGACTTCGGCGTCGGTGGCGTCCGGTTTGCCGATGCGGATGTTCTCGGCGATGGTCCGATTGAAGAGGCCCGCCTCCTGGAAAACGACGGCGATCGACTGGCGGAGGGAACTCAGCGTCACGTCGGTGATGTCGTGGCCATCGATGCGGATGCGGCCGGAATTGACCTCGCGAATGCGCTGGAGGAGGGCCAAAGTCGTCGTCTTACCCGAGCCGGTGGGGCCGACCAGGGCAATCGTTTCTCCGGGGCGAGCTGTGATGTCGATTTCGAAAACGCCCTGGGCGCCGGGACCATAGCGGAAATTGACGTTGTCGAAGACGACTTCTCCTCTGACGTTTTCGAGGCTCCGCGCGTTAGGGCGTTCGATGACGTCGGCGCGGGCGTCGAGCAGGTCGAAGAACGTCTTCAACGTTGGGGCCTGCTGATTGACGCGGACAACGAAGGCTGAAATCTGGTCCAGCTTCATGATGAGCAACTGTGCGAAGCCCGCGAAGGTCACGATTTCGCCAACAGTGATCTCGCCCAGCGAGGCAAGGTATGCGCCAAGGGAGAACACCAGAAGCAGGGCGATGGTTGCGGCTGATCTTGTCAGGACGGTGAGCAGTCCCCACCAGGTCAGCACGGGATATTGTGCGGCCAGCAGTCTGGTCATGATGTCGCGCATGGCGCGCATCTCGAGGCTGTGGCGGGCAAACGACTGGACAACGGTGACGTTGCCCAGGACATCGCCGACCTGACCGTAGACGTTGGTGTGATAGCCCTCGACCGTCGCCTGGCCGGTGCTGGTGCGGCCGACGACGAAAATATTGATAAACAGGTAGACGACGGCCAGGACGCCCAGAATAGACGTCATGCGCCAGTCCATCGCGATTGCGACAGGGATCAGATAGGCGACGCCAATGAGCGCGGTGAGCTGCTCGCGCAGGAACGACAGCCATAGCCAGAAGAGGGCATCAGTGCCGGCAAGGATCGATCTGACCACGGCCCCGGAGCCGGTGCGGGCGTGGTAGCTGATCGGCAGGGTAATGGCCTGCTCGAAGGCGTTGCCCATGCCGGCCAGGCGCTGACGATGGGATAGCCTGTCAGCCGCCACGGCGACCACCACGCTGGCGATGATGCCGATCAGACCCAGGCCTGCCCACATGGCGATGATCTGGTAGGCTTCGCCACCTTTTGCCAGCGCATCGACCACGCGACCGAACAACTGCTGCTCAATCACCTGGATAATGGCGATCGCCATGCCGGACACGATCAGCGCTGCAGCAAGCCCGGTCTCGCTTTTGAGCATTGAAAGCGCGCGCAGGTAAAGCTGCCACGCGCCGACGCTCGAAACAGATGAATTGGTCGCCTGCATGGTACCTTGATCAGCCTCGATCGGCGATGTTGCCTTGGGCTGCTTTCGACTTCTGTTTGTTGCGCGGGCGTGGGTGGTTCATGCGATCCTTGGCCGAAAACCAGGCGAAAACGGCCGGCATGAACCACGGCGTACCATTATAGAGGGGAACCGGTTTCGGGGGGCGGAAATCCATGGCGGACTGACCTTCGGGCAGACCCAGGATTTGTTGGGCGGCCTTGGCACCGGCCCATCGGGCCCACACGACCCCCGAGCCGCAGTAGCCCGCTGCATAGCGCACGCCATCCTTGGAAAAAATTCGCGGGATGAAGTCGCGGTTCATGGCGACGTGGCCGAACCAGCTGTGGGTGAGTTCGACGTCGTCGAGAACGGGGAAGATGTCGACCATGGCGCGGCGCAAGCTTTCGGTCGGCCAAGCGGGATCGCCGGCGATGGTGCCGTCGCGCCCGCCGAAGAGAATGCGGCGGCCATCAGGCGATGGGCGGTAGTAGTAGTGCAGCGCCCGCGTTTCGCTCAGCATGTATCCCTTCGGGCATAGCTCGCGCATGAGGTTGTCGGACAGCGGTGCCGTGGCGATGATGCGGCTGCGGACCGGGACCATGCGCCGGCGTAGCCAGGGATCTGATTTGTCGGCGTAGCCGTTGGTGCCGGTGATGACGTAGGCGGCCTTGACGCGGCCACGAGCGGTTTCCACCTCGTAGCCGGTGCCATCGGCGGTAACGCCCAGAACGGCGGTTTCGCCGTGCACGACGGCGCCGGCCTGCTCGGCGCGCTGCAACAATCCTGCATGAAACTTGGCCGGGTGGAGGCCGCCAATGTCCTTGCGAACGAGGCCGCCGCTGTAGAAGTCCGTGCCCAACTCGCGGCGTTGCTCGGATTTGGGGACGGCGTAGACCTCGATGCCGAGGCTGCGCTTCAGCCGCTCAGCCTCGCGCGCCAGGCTTTCATAATCCGCGGGGGTCGAAGCTCCCGTGAAGCGGCCCGTCATTTGGAAATCGCAATCGATCGCTTCATCCGCGATGAAGCGGGCAAGATCTTCCCGCGCGGCCTTGGCCTCGAGCTCAATGGCCTTGGCGCGCTCGGTGCCAAAGCGGCGCTCGTGCTCGGCGTAGCTGTGGCGCAGGCTGCCACTGGCAATTCCACCATTGCGGGTCGAAGCACCTTCGCCGGGACGCTGGCGGTCGAACACTTGGACCGAGCGACCGGCGCGGGCGAGCGTCAAGGCGGCGGACAGGCCCGTGTAGCCGGCGCCGACAACGACGACATCGCAGCGAGCGGCGACGGTTTTTTGTGGCAGGATGGCTGGCGGGGCAGCCGTCCACCAGTAAGGCTCATTGCGCAGCATCGCTCTTCCTTATGGGCGGCTCGATCAACCATTCGGGGCTTGGCGCCAAGGTGCGGGTCATCAGGCGATGTGCATCGTAGCTGCTGGCGGGCATCGTGCGAAGGCCAGATTTGGCTCAAGACTTCGCTCGCAAACAATGCACGTCGTGAAAACCGCCCGGCGTGCGGGCGGTTCGCTTGGTGGGGAAAATGCGGTTTCAATAGGAGCGCCAGGAGGACAAATCCTCCAGGCGAGAGTTGCCGATTACTTGGGCGCCAGGATCATGATCATCTGGTTGCGGCCTTCGAATTTTGGCTCGTACTCAACCTTGGCCACTTCCACGGTGTCGGACTTGACGCGCTGCAGCACTTGCATGCCCAACTCAGTGTGGGCCATTTCGCGACCACGGAACCGCAAAGAGACCTTGACCTTGTCGCCTTCCTCGAAAAACCGGCGCATGGCCTTCAACTTCGTCTCGTAGTCGTGGTCATCGATCGCCGGGCGCATCTTGATTTCCTTGACCTCGACGATCTTCTGCTTCTTGCGTGCCTCGGCAGCCTTCTTTTGCTCTTGGTACTTGTATTTGCCGTAGTCCATGATCTTGGCTACAGGCGGATTGGCTTCCGGCGACACTTCAACCAGGTCCAAACCGGCGTCGATGGCTTTGCTCAGGGCTTCTAGCCTCGGCAAAACGCCCAGATTGTTGCCATCTTCGTCAATCACCCGCAACTCACGTACGCGGATGTTCTCATTAGTCCTTGGACCAGTTTGCTCGCGCTCAGGCGCGGCTCGCATTGGACGGCGGATGTTCGCTCTCCGTTAGCTGTTGAAGTTCATTCAGGCGTCGTTGCTCACAGTATCAGGCATGGCGATCAATTTATATCACCGCGTAAGATCGGCGAATGCGCCGCCTCCTGCCTCACAGAAGTAGGAGGTAGCTGCAATCGCGGCACCTCGACGCATGCGGCAAGAATTTGGCATGTGCAACGGCGAAGTCAAGATGCACCTTCATTCGTTTCCAACCTATTTACTGGTTCCTTGTGTTGGAAAAGTGGGGGGCTAAGCCGACCTGGAGGAGTTCGTCGTAGACGGCGAGGGTCGCCAGTTGCATCGCGCGGACGGTGAAGCGGCCGGCGATATGGGCCCGTGCGCGGGCGCGGAGGCTGCTTCTGGAGGGTTCGTCGAGGCTGAGGGCAGCGGCGAGGGCACGGCTCAGGGCATCTGGATCGGCGGGCGGGACCAGCCAGCCCGTGGCTTCTGCCGGGTCGATCGTATTTGCGTCGACAACCGTTTCTGGCGGCGCGCCGATGCGCGTTGCGATGACGGGGCATCCCATGGCCTGGGCTTCTGTGGCGGTGCGCCCAAAGGCTTCGGGCTCGACGGAGGCGACGACGGCAACGTCGGCGGCGGCGAATGCTGCCGGCATATCGTCGACATGACCGGCGAAATGGACGACTGATCCCAGTCCCAAATCCCTCGCGCGACGCGCGAGCTCATCGGCATAGCCTGTGCGACCTTGATCGTCGCCGGCAAATACAACCTTTAGGCGAATGTCGGGATCCTGTGCGGCCGATAGCCGGGCAACTGCGTCGAGCAGGACGCGTTGGCCCTTCCAGCTGGTGAGGCGAGCCGGCTGGAGGATGATGCGTTCGCCGGCTGCCACGCGCCATTGCCGGCACAGGTCGGCCAACCGTTCGGGGGCAATCGCCTGGGGGTCGAATTTTGCGAGATCGACGCCGCGATGGATGACGCGAATGCGGCTTGTCGGTGTGCGGTAGCGCTGTTGAATGAGTGCTGCGGTGTAGTGCGAGTTGGCGATCACGCGGTCGGCACGGGCCATGACGCTGTTATAGAGCCGCTTGGCGCTGCTCTTTTCGCCGTAGGCGCCGTGGTAGGTCGTGACGAAGGGTATGGCGGTGCGTCTTGCAGCCAATAGGGCGCTCCAGGCGGGGGCACGTGAGCGGGCATGGAGCAGGTCCACTTCCTCTCGTTGCACCAAACGGACCAAGTGGCGGGCGTTGGCTGCGATCTGCAGTGGGTTCTTGGTTGCGGCATGCATGTGCAGAAGTTCGCCGCCGAGCTCGGTGATGCGTTCGGCCAGCCGACCGCCTTCGGTGGCAACGATCGCCCGGGCGCCAGCCGCGACGAGTGCCTCGGTGATCTCGATGGCCGAGAGCTCGGCACCACCCGTGTCGAGTCGAGGGATGATCTGCAGTATGGTCGGGCGCCTGGCGCGCAAGGCCGGCCTCGCATGCGATAGGGAGTTGTGATCCATGGCGACAGCGGAAGCTGAATTTCTCACGGTTGGCCATGGCGCCGATTGCCGCCGCATCGCCTGCATCTGTGAAGCGGGAGGCGCCGGCGGTCAATCCAGCCCTGGCGTCATGTGGTTGCCGGGTTTCAAGTCGGAGATGACGAGCACCAAAGTTTCGGCGCTTGCAGCTTGGGCTCGCCAGCGCGGCATAGCCATGACGCGGCTCGACTATTCCGGCCATGGCCAGTCCGGCGGGCGGATCGAGGACGGCAGCATCGGTCGCTGGCTCGATGAGGTGCGTGCCGTGTTCCTGGGACGCACGCATGGCGAACAGGTCCTGGTCGGTTCGAGCATGGGGGGGTATCTGGCGCTGTTGCTTTTGCGGGCGCTCATGTCAGAGGCGCCGGCGGAGGCACGCCGCATCAAGGCGCTGGTCTTGATTGCGCCAGCCTGGGACATGACGGAACGCTTGATGTGGGCGCGTTTTCCGGAGCGCATCCGGCAAGAGGTGATGGAGGCTGGAGTTTACCTGCGGCCTTCAAGTTATGGCGATGGGCCTTATCCGATTACGCGCGAACTCATCGAGGAGGGGCGCAAGCATCTGATCGGGGAAGCGCAATTCAACCCCGGGCGGCCCGTGGTCGTGCTGCATGGTCTGCAGGATCCTGATGTGCCCTGGGAGCATACGCTCGATCTTGCCGCTCATTGCGACGGGGATTGGATCGAGGTCGAAGCGGTGCCGGAGGGCGACCATCGGCTGTCGCGGCCAGAAGACATTGCGTTGTTGCTCGATGTGGTCGGGCGACTGGTCGCGGCGTGAAGGTGCGGAGGCGGCAGGCCCTGAAGATCTGTCGACGATGCGGTGATGCGCCTCCCCACGGTGTCGGAATGGCTACGCGGCAAGCTCCTGTAGCTGTGAGCATTTTGCCTGTTGAAGGCTTTTTGAAGCCAACTGCATCGCGGACCTGGCGTGCTATCTCGTGTGCAGAATGTATCAGCGCCACACTGCCAATGTGGGTTCGACGAAAATCTGCGCCGGTGGAATGCCTTTGGTGCGGAGTGCCGACGTTGGTGAGAAAGGTTTTGCATGGCACTTGCAAACGCAGAGCCACCACGCCTGCTTAGTCCGGCACAGGCGACACAGGCCCGCCATCTGGTCGAGGCGCTGTCGATCGTCATTGCGCCGTTGATGGTTGGATTCCTTGCCGCGCTGGCCTTGGCACTGCCGGATCAAACCCGCGAAATCTATCGGCTATTTGCCCGGGATTACGCGTTCCAAGCGGCCTCGCCCGAGACGCAAAGTTGGCCGACGGTACTGCAATGGGCGTGGCAGCGGCTGCACCTGGCACCTATCGATCTCAGTTGGATCGGAGCGACGCTGGCGGGCGTCTTGAACTGGATCTTCGCACGCAATCTGACGTTGCTCTTTGCCCGTGATTACATCGCATCGCCATCGGCGCGCGGCGCGGCTTTGCGATGGCTGCCACGGTTGTGCGGGGCGCTGATCCCGCTTGGCGCGGGGACCGGGTTGCTGCTTGCTGCCGGTGAGGTGCACAAGCTGCCATTCGATGTTTTGGCCTCGCCATCGGCGCCGCGACAGGTCGATGCGGCTCTCAACCTCAAATATATGGCGGGGTTCTTCTTCTTCATTGCCGCAGCCCTGGTCTTGTTCGCCTATTTGCGAACGGCGGGGCGGCGGCGCAGCAAATATTCAGAGGCCAATCGGTGGCTGTTCTCGACGCCGGCCGTGCTTACGATGATCACCTTCAGCGTGGGACTCGTGACGCTGTTTGCCGCGCCTTTGAGCGCAGGCATGAGTGTCAATGCCGCCTGGACGCTTGGTACGCCGGCGCTGTTCTGCCTCTTCATCATCGTCTTTTCGTATTTCGCGACGGGTCTAAGCATCGTTGCGCAGCGTTTCGGCGTGCCTGTCATTCCGGTGATTGCCGTTTATGCGGCGCTGCTATCGCTCGCCGACTGCAATGACAACCATGCGGTCAGTGTTGCCAAGAGCGACATCGCGGGGCGGCGCCCGGTACTACGCGAGGCGTTCCTTGACTGGTACCAGGCGCGGGCCGACCGGGCCTTTTACGAGCGGCAGGGTAAGCCCTATCCCGTATTCCTGGTGACGGCGGCGGGCGGAGGCCTCTATGCGGCCGACTTTGCGGCCACCGGTCTTGCCCGTCTGCAGGATGGTTGCGCCGCATTTGCCCAGCACACCTTTGCGATCAGTGGTGTTTCGGGCGGCAGTTTTGGTGGCGCGATGTTCACCACATTGCTCGCCGGCACGCCGCAAGTTAGCGCGGATGAGATCGTCGGTGGCGATCCCTGTGGCAGCGGTCGTCGGACTGGGGGTCAAGGCGGTCTCGAGGCGCAAGTGCGAGCGCTGGTCACACAAGACTATCTGGCGCCTGTGGTTGCGGCGGGGCTGTTTACGGACTTCCCGCAGCGCCTGCTCCCGTTTCCGATCGCAGCGCTGGATCGTTCGCGGGCGTTCGATGCCACTCTCGACGAGGTTTGGAAACGGACGCGGCCGGTTTGCATCGGCGAGGGTTGCCGGCCGTTCTCGAAGCTGTTCCTCGAGACCTGGAGGCCAACGGACAGGGCGCCGGCGCTCGTCCTCAATACGACCAACGTCGATGTTGGCTACCGGACGGTTCTGGCGCCGTTCGTGATCGCCAATAACGTGCCGGGCGAATACTCCGCGCTGCAGGATTTCCACGATGCCCTTGCCGGCGGCAAGGAAAGTGCGAGCGGCGGCGATGTAACTCTGGCGACGGCGATCGGCCTCTCCTCGCGCTTTCCCTGGCTGATGCCGGCAGCCTCGGTGGCGTTGCCGGACGGACGGCCGAAACTGCGCCTGCTGGACGGGGGGATCTTCGAGAATTCCGGTGTCGATACGCTCTCCGATATGATGATCGATCTGGCTGCGTTCGAGTTGCCACCGGGTCAGCGGCCCCCATCCTTGCGAGGCGAGCCTTGGATCGAGTTCCATCCATTGGTGATCAGCGGCTACCAGCTCAATCAGGCTTCTCGCGATTCCGGATTGCGTGGCGAACTGTTGTCACCGGTATCGGCGATGTTGTCGGCCCGGGTACAGCGCGCGGGAATGGCCTCCTACAGGATGTTCCTGCAGCGCGGCTACAACTGCGGCAAGGCGAGCCAATCGGAAAAGTGCAGGCCGGGCGGGGTGCGCTTTCTGGTGCTCAACCATGAAGATTTCCGTTTGCCGCTCGGGTGGCAATTGTCGACATTCACGCGGGATGTGGTCGTGCATCACGTCGGGCAGGCGGATCAGTGCGATCCCATTCCCAGTATCAAGGACATGTTTGTGGGGCCGTCGTCCTACCAGCGGCGGCAGTATACGGTGAGAGAAAACAATTGTACGGCCTGCGCCGTGCGCCAGACGCTGCGGGGCGCTGCATTCGAGGGAGCGGCTTCTTGCCGGCCGCCGGGTTGAGCGAGGTAGCATGACCAGTCTCATCGATCGACGTCACCTGCTGTTCGTGCTCGAGGATGTCTTAGAGGCCCCGGAGCTGCTCGCGCTCGAGGCGTTTTCTGGCCATGACACCGGGAGTGCCCTGGCAATCGTGGATGCAGCCGAGAGGGTGGCACGGGAGCAATTCCTGCCATCCTACGGGCTGCTCGATGCCAACGAGCCGAAGCTGGAAAATGGCCGTGTCGTGTTGCCTGAAGCCGTCGAGCGTGCGCTTGAGGTGTTCCGGGAGGCCGGCTTTCCCGCAATGACCGCGATGGTGAGCGACGGCGGCCTCGGGTTGCCGCGGACATATGGCAATGCAGCCTTTCTCTGGTTCCAGGCGGCCAATATCTCGATCGCCAACTATGCGATGCTGTCGATGAGTGCGGCGGAGCTGCTCGCTCATCATGGCAGCGACGAGCAGAGGCAGCGCTATATGCAGCCGCTGCTCGAGGGTCGGATTCACGGCACGATGGCTTTGTCGGAGCCGCATGCCGGCTCGTCGCTCGGCGACATCACCACCGCGGCACGCCCGCTGGCAGACGGGCGCTATGCGCTCAAGGGCACGAAGATGTGGATCTCGGGGGGTGAGCATGAGATCGGCGACAACATCGTGCACTTGATGCTGGCGAGGATCGAGGGGGCACCGCAGGGCGTCAGAGGGATCTCATTGTTCACCGTGCCGCGCAAGCGTCTCGATGCTGCCGGTCGGGCGACCGCATGGAACCACGTGGCGCTGGCAGGCCTCAACCACAAGATGGGGCAGCGCGGCACCGTCAACACGATCCTCAGTGTCGGCGACGACGGAGAGACAATCGGAGAGATCGTTGGCGAGCCCGGCAAGGGGCTTGCTGCAATGTTCACGATGATGAACGAGGCGCGGATCGGGGTGGCGATGGGGGCGGTCGCGCATGCGAGCGCTGGTTATCAGTATTGTCTGGCCTATGCGCGCGACCGTCTGCAAGGTCGCCATCCCGATTCCAAAGACCCTGCATCGCCCCAGATCCGGTTGATCGAGCATGCGGATGTGCGCCGGATGCTGCTCCAGCAGAAAGCCGCGGCCGAGGGCGGTATCGCGCTTGCCCTCTATCTGGCCAGGCTCGCTGACCTCAAGCGCGCGTCAGGTGACGGCCGGGAGCGCGACGATGCGGCGCTGCTGCTCGACTTTTTGACGCCCGTCTTCAAGGCATGGTTTTCGGAGGAATGTCTGACTGCGAACTACAACGCCATGCAAGTTCTCGGGGGGGCGGGCTATACACGCGACCATCCGCTTGAGCAGCACTACCGGGACAACCGGCTCAATCCAATCCACGAAGGTACGAACGGTATCCAGGCTCTCGATCTGCTCGGGCGCAAGGCGACGCTAGACGGGGGGCGGGCGGTCGTGCTGTTCCGCGATCGGGTGCGCCAGACGGCAAGGCTCGGCCGGGCCATGCAGCTCGACGACTTGGCGTCTGGGCTCGAGCACGCAATTGATGCCGTGGTCACGGCTACAGCCAGGCTTGCAGAAACCGGCAGGGTGGCTGGCACGCGGCAGGCGCTCGGGCAGGCCAGCGACTATATGGAGCTGATCGGGGCGACAGTATTGATGTGGATGTGGCTCGAGCAGGCGCGCGTTGCGGCCGCCAAGCGTGCGCCGTCGGACGGGGGCGAGGCGGCCTTCTTCGACGGTCTCATGATGACCGCGCGCCATGTGCTGGCGATGATGCTGCCGCGGGCAACGGCAGCGGCTGGTCGGATCGAGGCTGCCGCAGCTGGACAAGCCGAGCCCGTTCAATTGGCGATGACGGACGCCATGTTCGGGTAGGCACTTGCGATTTCAGTCGTGGATGTCCGGTCCAAATTCAGGGCCGGACATCCATAGCCCCAAGCCAGATGCGGCTGGCTATTGCTTTGGGGCTGCGTCGGCTGGCGCCGGCTTGATCGCATTCTCCTTCTCCACCTGAGCCTTCAATGCAGGATCGAGGATTTCGAGCTTGGCTTTTTGGCGCAACTCGCTGCCGATCTGCTGGGCTCGACGGTGTATCAGGGAAGCGATCAGGCGGTCTTTGATCTGCTCGAAGGGGGGCGCTCCGCGGTCGCGTTTCTCCTCGACCTTGATCAGATGCCAGCCGAACTGGCTTTTGACCGGCAGCGAGACTTCGCCCTTGGCGAGCTTGAAGGCTGCCTCCTCGAATTGCGGCACCATGCGTCCGCGACCGAAGAAGCCGAGGTTGCCACCGTCCTCCTTTGAGCCCGGGTCTTTCGAGAACTGGCGGGCCATGTCGGCAAACTCGGCGCCATGGGCGATCTTCTCGAAGATCTCTTTCGCCGTTTCCTCGGTTTCGACCAGGATGTGGCGGGCACGAACTTCCTCTCGCGGCGCGGCTTTGGCGATTTCCGCATCGTAGAACTTGCGAGCGTCAGCCTCGGTGACGGAGGACTTGATGGTTTCCTCGAAATAAGTGTCCCGCATGGCCCGGCGCTGCCAATAGCGCTGGCGCTCGTCATACGTCTTGTGCGTCCCGAGTTTGGCGGTCTCGCCCGCCTCGGCGAACAGCATGTTCTCGATCAGGTACTCGACAAGGACACGGCGGCGCTGGCCGGGGGGGAGCGATCCGAGATCGGAGCCGATCTCGCTTTCAGCCAGCCGAATATCAGCCTCGGTGATGGCGCGGCCGTTGACCTTGGCCACGACGGGCGCGTCCTGGGCAAGGGCTGCGGGCGGGGTTGCCGCCAGGGCAGCGGCCAATAGCGAGAGCGTCCAGAACAGGCGTCGGGCAGTGGTTTGCTGAATTCTTTTCACCGAGACAGTCCCTCGAATGTTTAGCTTGATTTCAGTCAGGCAAACGCGACGCCAGGTGCTCGAGCGCTAGCTCCTGCAGCCAAGTCTACGCGCCAAGTGGTGCCGGCGGCGTCGACGCGGTCACGCCGGCTGGGTGGTACACGGGTGTTCGCTATCGGCCAAGTGCCAGATCAGCTCAGGCCGCCGAACGCCGAGATGACACCCGGCGAGATGGCCGAATTGGGGCAACGGTCTGGGGTGGCCACGGACCCGTTGTCGCCGGCCTGTTGAGGGGATCGAGTGTTTATCGTTCGTTCGCTTTTGCCGCCGGTGGTTGCGTTGACAGAGAAGGTTGCGGCTCTTATCTGTTGCGGACCGGCTTGGCCGGCTCGCCGCGGACGTTTTTGAGCATAGGGTGACCCACCCTCGCATGATGGGTCGTGTCACTTGCGCGCTAGGACCTCCGGCGGAGGAGCAGAACATGAACGCGCCGCCAAGGGCGCTGAGCCCGTCCCGGGACTCGGGAGCGGGCATTTTGACCTGAGGCCACTCTCCATGCTGTCGATCGGCTCGATTGCGACGAAGATTTTTGGCTCTTCCAACGATCGAAGACTGAAAAGCTATACGCCACGCATTGAAGCGATCAATGCGTTGGAGGATGAGCTCAAGGCACTTTCCGACACCGAGCTGAAAGGGCGGACAGCACAGTTCCGCGAACAGATCGCGGCCGGGACAGCGCTCGACAGCCTGCTGGTACCGGCGTTTGCTACAGTGCGTGAAGGCGCGCGTCGCTCGCTAGGCATGCGACACTTCGACGTGCAGCTGATCGGCGGCATGGTGCTCCACGAGGGGCGGATCGCCGAGATGAAGACGGGCGAAGGCAAGACGCTGGTTGCGACGTTGCCTGCTTATCTGAATGCGCTGACCGGCCGTGGCGTGCACATCGTTACCGTCAACGACTATCTGGCCCGGCGCGATTCGGAATGGATGGGGACGGTGTTCCGTTTCCTCGGGCTCTCGGTCGGATGCATCCTGCACGAGCTCGATGACGAGCAACGGCGTGCGCAGTATGCCTCGGACATCGTGTACGGCACGAACAATGAGTTCGGTTTCGATTACCTGCGCGACAACATGAAGATGAGCGCCCATGAGATGGTGCAATTCGGCGGCCGACCGGCAGAGTTGGCAGGGCACTATTTCGCGATTGTGGACGAGGTCGATTCGATCCTCATCGACGAGGCCCGGACGCCGCTGATCATTTCCGGCCCCGTCGAGGACAAGGCCGACCTCTACGTCCAGGTCGATGGCTATGTGCGCAAGATGGTTGAGGAGCACAACAAGCTCGAAGCCGAGCTCACCAAGACGCTGACGCGCGAGGAGCTGAAAGAGGCTTTGAAGACGCAAGGGCTGGTGGATCTCGACGAAAAGCAGCGACAAGTGGCGATGACGGAAGCCGGCAGTGTCCGCATCGAGGAATTGCTCGAGGAAGCCGGATTGCTCGAGGGGCATGCGCTCTATGACGTCGAAAACGTTTCTCTGGTCCATCACGTGAACCAGGCCGTCAAGGCCCACAAGATGTTCCAGCGCGACAAGGACTACATCGTCAAGGACAACCAGGTCGTCATCATTGACGAGTTCACGGGCCGCATGATGCAGGGGCGGCGGTATTCGGAGGGCCTGCACCAGGCGCTTGAGGCCAAGGAAGCCGTCGAGATCCAGCCCGAGAACCAGACGCTCGCCTCGATCACTTTCCAGAACTTCTTTCGGCTCTACGAGAAGCTCTCCGGCATGACGGGCACGGCTGCCACGGAAGCCAACGAGTTTATGGATATCTATCGCCTGGAGGTGATCGAGATCCCGACGAACGTGCCGGTCGCACGCGCGGATCTCGACGACGAAGTCTACCGGACGGCCCGCGAGAAGTGGGACGCCATCATCCGCGACATCGTGGCCGCCCAGGAGCGCAAGCAGCCGGTGCTGGTTGGTACGGTTTCGATCGAGAAGAGCGAGACGCTTTCGGAGTTGCTGAAGGAAAAAGGCATCAAGCATCAGGTGCTCAATGCGCGCTTCCACGAGCAGGAAGCCCAGATCATCGCCCAGGCTGGCGTGCCCGGCGCCGTGACGATCGCCACCAACATGGCGGGACGCGGCACCGATATTCAGCTCGGTGGTAATGTGGATTTCCGGGTCAACGAGTGGGTTCAGGTGTGCGAGAAGGCTGGCAATCCGCCGACGGAAAGCGAGATTGCGAAGCGCAAGGCCGAAATTCGCTCGGAGATCGAACGCGACAAGGCCGTTGTGATGCAGGCCTCGGAGCTGGTTGAGCTGGCGCCTGCAAAGAACGGCAAGGCGGCCAAGACCGCGACGCTGCCCGGCGGGCTCTATGTCATGGGCACAGAGCGGCACGAAAGCCGGCGGATCGACAATCAGCTGCGCGGACGCTCCGGCCGGCAGGGTGACCCGGGTCGGACCAAGTTCTACCTTTCCCTCGAAGACGACCTGATGCGGATCTTCGCTGCCGACCGGATCGACGGCATGCTGCAGAAATTCGGACTCCAAGAGGGTGAGGCGATCATCCATCCGTGGATCAACAAGGCTTTGGAGAACGCGCAGAAGAAGGTCGAAGACCGCAATTTCGAGGGCCGAAAACAGGTCCTCAAGTACGACGATGTCATGAATGACCAGCGCAAGGTTATTTTCGAGCAGCGGCTCGACATCATGGCGACGGAGGACGTGTCGGAAACGATCGAGGACATGCGCCATCAGTTGGTGGCCGAGATGGTGGCGACGCATATTCCCGAGAACGCCTATGCCGAGCAGTGGGACATCGAAGGGCTCGAGACCAATATCAAACGCGTCTTCGGACTTGATATTCCTGTCAATGCCTGGGCCGGCGAGGAAGGCATTGCCGACGAAGAGATCCGAGAGCGCCTCAACAAGGCGATCGGCGAGGCGGCCAATGCGAAGGCTGCCGAACTGGGAGGGGAAATCCTGCGCAACTACGAGGGTGCGCAGGGCATGCTGGCGTTCGTGGAAAGCGAGCCGAAGCTCAAGGAGCAGCTGCTGAAGGAGCCGACACAGGAGGGGCTGACCGCGCTCGGTCGGGCCATCCTGGATGCGAACCGCAGCGAAATCTCGATCAATGCCGACAGCCTCGATGAAGCCTACGAGCAGGCAGACGGCATCGGGTTTTCGTTCCTGCGACAATATTTCGATGCTCGAGGGCTGGTCGAAGCGATCGATGCCGCTCCGAGCAAGGATCCGGCCGTGGTGGGTAAGCTGCGGCTCAAGGACATCGAGAAGTCGGTGTTGTTGCAGACGCTAGATCATTTGTGGCGCGAGCATCTGGTGACGCTCGAGCATCTGCGGCAGGTCATCCATCTGCGAGGCTATGCGCAGCGCGATCCGCTGAACGAGTACAAGTCGGAGGCCTTCCAGTTGTTCGAGAGCATGCTGGCGGAGCTGCGGGAGGCGGTGACGAGCCAGCTGATGGGGCTCAATTTCTCGGCTGACGAGCCGCTACCGAACGAAGCGCACGAGCCACTTCCGGAAATGCACGCGCATCACATCAATCCGATGACGGGCGAGGACGAGTTCGAGCTTGCCGATGCTGTCGTCAGCGGGCGTGTGGCCATGGAGCCAGACACGGCGGAGCCACGGGTCGCGCCCGTCAAATCCCGCAAAGGGGCCGGGGCCGTTGATCCAAACGACCCGTCGACATGGGGGCGCGTTGCGCGGAACGACAAGTGCCCGTGTGGTTCGGGCAAGAAATACAAGCACTGCCACGGCCGACACTGAGCGCGATAGGGCGGTGGGCGCGTCTGTACTCCGTCGAGCGGATGGGCGGCATGCGCCTTGGCAGCGTTGAAGTGGCTGTAGGCGACGCCTGGCGGCGCAATCCGGGACCCAGATGATGAGCCGAGCGAACCTGCCGATTCGTATTGCACCGTCGATCCTAGCTGCGGATTTCGCGAACTTCGGCGCGGAGTGCCGCGCGGTGGAAGCGCAAGGTGCCGACTGGGTGCATGTGGACGTCATGGACGGACATTTCGTGCCCAACATTACGTTCGGGCCGGCGATGTGTGCAGCGCTCAGGCCGCACATCAAGACGGTGATGGACGTGCATCTG
Organism: uncultured Alphaproteobacteria bacterium; assembly: GCA_963761475.1. Taxonomy (GTDB): domain Bacteria; phylum Pseudomonadota; class Alphaproteobacteria; order Rhizobiales; family Hyphomicrobiaceae. The sequence continues at coordinate 453,327 of CAVXGT010000020.1, read as the reverse complement.
ATGGTGGCTCCCGTGGATCCCTATCTGGAAGCGTTTGCAAAAGCGGGCGCAGATATTCTGACAGTGCACGCCGAAGCCGGTCCTCATTTGCATCGCTCGCTGCAGACGGTGCGTGGACTTGGGAAAAAGGCGGGAGTGGCGCTCAACCCGGCAACGCATGAAAGCGCAATCGCACACGTGCTCGACCTCGTCGATCTCGTTTGCGTGATGACGGTCAATCCCGGTTTCGGCGGGCAGACGTTCATCCACTCGCAGGTCGAGAAGGTTCGACGGTTGCGGGCGATGATCGGAAACCGGCCGATTTATATCGAGATCGATGGCGGGGTGACGGCGGAGACGGCCGGTGGCGTCGTAGCGGCGGGTGCGGACGTGCTCGTTGCAGGGTCGGCGGCTTTCAAGGGCGGCTCGGTGGAAGCGCCAGAGGCCTATGGCCGCAACATTCTCGCGATCCGAAAAGCGGCCGAGGCCGCGCGGAGCTAATCCGGGCGCCTTACCGCAACCGCAGCTTCGAAAGAGGCGTAAGGTCTTCACTGGACTGAGGCGAGCCTAGCGTGCTGCAATCACCTGAACACTCGGACCTTGGAGAGGCAAGTCATGGAACTGCGTCAGCTCGGGCGTAGCGGCATCAAAATCGCTCCGCTGATCTTCGGCGGCAATGTGTTCGGCTGGACGGTGGATGAGAAGCAGTCGTTCGCGCTGCTCGATGCGTTCGTCGATGCCGGCTTCAATTGCGTCGATACGGCTGACGTCTATTCGCGCTGGGCTGCCGGCAACAAGGGCGGCGAGAGCGAAACTATCATTGGCAATTGGTTCAAGGCACGAGGCAATCGCGGCAAGGTGGTGCTGGCAACGAAGTGCGGCCTGGAGATGGCTCCCGACAAGAAGGGGCTTGCCAAGGCCTACATCATCGGGGCCGTCGAGGACTTACTCAGGCGCTTGCAGACGGACCACATCGACCTCTACCAGTCGCACCGGGACGATCCATCGACGCCCGTCGAGGAAACGATGGAAGCCCATGCCCAGCTGGTGAAGGCGGGCAAGGTGCGTGTCGTCGGCGCGTCGAATTTCAGTGCGGGGCGACTGAAGGCGTCGCTCGATGCCAGCGCCAAGGCTGGCATCCCCCGGTATGAAACGCTGCAGCCCAACTACAGCCTGGTCGAGCGTGGCGAATTCGAAGGCGACGTGCAGGATCTCTGCGTCAAGGAAGGGATCGGCGTGGTGCCCTACTACTCGCTGGCGAGCGGATTTCTGACTGGAAAGTATCGCTCGGAAGCCGACCTCAAAGGGCGGGCGCGCAGTGCTGGGGCCGGCAAATACCTCAATGCCCGCGGGCTCAGTGTTCTCAAGGCGCTCGACGATGTGGCGGCAGCGACAGGGGCGACGCAAGCCCAGGTCGCATTGGCGTGGCTGCTGGCGCAGCCAGCAATTGCGGCGCCGATCGCCAGCGCGACGACGACGGCGCAGCTTTCCGATATTCTCAAATGCGCCGAGGTCAAGCTCAGTGGCGACCAACTTGGCGCGCTGACCAAAGCCGGTGCGTAGAGGCTCTGCTCGAAAGGGCGGTGGGACTACGACGGCATGCAACGCCAGTTGACGGACACTGATCGGGTGTCCGCCATTTTCACATGTGAATTGCGCGCTTGTCGACGGCGAGTGCTGCTTCCTTCAAGGCCTCGGCCAGTGTCGGATGGGCATGGCAGGTTCGGGCGAGATCCTCGGCGGAGCCTGCGAACTCCATCAGGATAGCGGCTTCAGCAATCAGCTCACCGGCCTGCGGGCCGACGACGTGAACGCCAATCACGCGGTCGGTTTCGGCGTCGGCCAAGACTTTGGCGAAGCCTTCCGCCGCACGATTGACCTTGGCGCGACCATTGGCCGTGAACGGAAACTTGCCGACGCGGTAGGCACGGCCTGCTGCCTTTAGCTCCTCCTCGGTCTGGCCGACGGAGGCGACTTCAGGCCTCGTGTAGACCACGCTTGGGATGACGGCGTAGTTGACGTGGCCGGCCTGACCGGCAAGACGTTCGGCGAGTGCCAAGCCCTCGTCCTCGGCTTTATGTGCGAGCATCGGGCCCGCAATGACGTCGCCGATGGCGTAGATGCCCGGGACGTTGGTGGCAAAGTGGGCATCGACCTGGATGCGCTTTCGGTCATCTCTCTTGACGCCGAGATCATCTAGGCCAAGGCCCTCAGTATAGGGAGTTCGGCCGATGGCGACGAGAACGACGCCGGCCGAGATGGTATCGGCCGTGCCGCCGGCTGCGGGCTCTACTGTGACGGCGCAGCCTGTCGCGTCCTTGGTGATGCCGGTTACCTTGTGCCCAAGGTGGAACTTCATGCCTTGCTTTTCGAGCATGCGCTGGAACTGCTTGGCCAACTCACCGTCCATACCCTGCAAGATGCGGTCCAGATATTCGATGACGGTGACTTCCGCGCCGATGCGACGCCAGACAGATCCCAATTCCAGGCCGATGACGCCGGCGCCGACGACTAGCAGCTTTTTCGGCACCTTTGCGAGCTTGAGAGCACCCGTCGAAGAGACCACCTGCTGTTCGTCGATCTCGATGCCCGGGAGACGGGCGACATCCGAGCCGGTGGCGATGGCGATCGACTTTGTCGAGAGCTCGGTGTTGCCGCCAGCATTCAAGGCGACGTCAACCTTGCCGGGGCTGGCGATGCGGCCCGTACCGAAAACAACATCGACTTTGTTCTTTTTCAGAAGGTAGGCGACGCCCGCCACGTTGCTTGCAACGCCTTCGTCCTTGAAGGCGAGCATGCGCGACAGATCAAGCTCGGGGGTGACTTTGATACCCATGGACGCGAAGCCGTGGGCAGCTTCTTCGTACAATTCGCTGGCATGCAGGAGCGCTTTTGATGGGATGCAGCCGACATTGGCGCAAGTGCCGCCGTGGGTGGCGCGCTTCTCGACCACCGCTACCTTCAGGCCGAGCTGGGCGGCGCGGATGGCGCACACGTAGCCGCCAGGCCCGGTGCCGATGATGACGAGGTCATAAGTGGTGGTCATGATCGATTCAATCCAGATGGAGATGGAGGCGCGCCGATTGGCCGAGGGTGGCGGAAGGGATCGAGGGGGCGGCCATGAGCTTGCGCGTTCACAGCTCCAGGAAGAAGCGCTGGGGATCCTCGAGGCATTCCTTGACGCGGACAAGGAAGGTGACGGCCTCCTTGCCATCGACGATACGATGGTCGTAGCTCAAGGCCAGATACATCATGGGCCTGGCGACGATTTGGCCGTCACGCACTACGGGGCGCTCCTCGATGCGGTGCATGCCGAGAATACCCGATTGCGGTGCATTGAGAATGGGCGTCGAGAGCATCGAACCGTAGACGCCACCGTTGGAGATGGTGAACGTGCCGCCCTGCATCTCGTCGATGCCGAGCTTGCCGTCGCGGGCGCGCTTGCCGAAATCGGAAATGACCATCTCGATCTCGGCGAGGCTCATGCGGTCGGCCTCGCGCACGACGGGGACGACCAGGCCCTTGTCGGTGCCAACGGCAACGCCGATGTGATAGTAATTCTTGTAGATGATGTCGGTGCCGTCGATTTCGGCATTGACGGCGGGGATCTCGCGGAGCGCGGTGAGGCAGGCCTTCACGAAGAAGCCCATGAAGCCGAGCTTGGTGCCATGGCGGCGCTCGAACAGATCCTTGTACTGGTTGCGCATGGCCATGACTGCCGACATGTCGACGTCGTTGAACGTCGTGAGCATGGCAGCGTTGCTCTGCGCGTCCTTCAGGCGGCGGGCAATGGTCTGGCGCAGGCGCGTCATGCGCACGCGTTCTTCGCGGGCGGAGTCATTGGGAAGAGACGGAGCACGAAGCTGGGCGGGCGACAGGTCGGCTGGCGCCTGGGGTACATAGAGCGTCGGTGCGTTGGATGTTGCGGGCTTCGCCGTAGGCGCCGTTGCCGCGGGCCTGCCTGCTGCCATGGCATCCTCTTTGAGGACCTGTCCGCGGCGGCCTGAGCCATCGACCGTCTCCGGGGCGATGCCTTTCTCCTCGAGGATCTTGCGAGCAGCAGGAGAGGGAGGCGAGGACTTTTCAGCGCTGCTGCCTGCTGCGGCGGTCGAGGCAGATTTTGCGGGCTCAGGCGATGGCGTGGCGCTGATCGCTGCCGCTCCGGCACCTTCCTTGATCCTGCCGAGGATTGAACCGACGGCTACGGTTTCACCTTCTCCGACGGCAATTTCTCCCATTACGCCGGCGACCGGGGCGGGGACCTCGACGGATACTTTGTCCGTTTCGAGCTCGACGACGGGCTCGTCGATGGCGACCGTGTCGCCCGGCTTCTTCAACCATTTGGCGACAGTGGCCTCGGTGACGGATTCGCCGAGGGTTGGAACTTTGATCTCGATGGCCATCTTGGCTCCCGCGGTGGTCAATGGATTTGCTTGGCACGAGGCGCCACGGCCCTGTGCGCGATTGATCGGAGATGCGCGCTAGTCGGCCTTTGCCAATGCCTGATCGCACAAAGCTTTCTGTTCGCTGGCATGCTTCGACGCCAATCCCGTGGCCGTTGCAGCCGATGCCGGTCGGCCGACATAACGGGGGCGTTTCGAGCGTGTGCCGGAATGGTCGAGAACCCATTCGAGATTGTGCTCGATAAAGGACCAGGCGCCCATGTTGCGCGGCTCCTCCTGTGCCCAGACGATCTCGGCATTGGGGAAGCGCTGCAATTCCGCGATGAGGGCGCGGGCGGGAAACGGATAGAGTTGCTCGACGCGCATCAGATAGACGTCATCGATGCCGGCGGCCTCTCGGGCCTCGAACAGGTCATAGTAGACCTTGCCGGTGCACAGCACGACACGGCGGATCATGTCGTCACGCTTGAGGACGATTTTTTCCCCGCGGTTGAGCTGGGCATCATCCCAGAGCACACGATGGAATGTCGTGTCGGGGCCCATCTCGTCGAGGCGGGAGATGACGCGCTTGTGGCGCAGAAGGGACTTGGGAGTCATCAGGATCAAGGGTTTCCTGAACTTCCGGTGTAGCTGGCGGCGGAGGATGTGGAAGTAATTGGCCGGCGTCGTGCAGTTGGCGACCTGCCAATTGTCCTCGGCCGACGACTGCAGGTAGCGCTCGAGACGTGCGGAGGAATGTTCTGGTCCCTGGCCTTCATAACCGTGAGGCAGGAGGCAGACGAGGCCCGACATGCGCAGCCATTTGCGCTCACCGGACGACAGGAATTGGTCGAAGATGACCTGGGCACCGTTGGCGAAATCGCCGAATTGGGCTTCCCACATGACAAGGCAATTGGGCTCGGCGAGCGAGTAACCGTACTCGAATCCGAGGACGGCTTCCTCGGACAGCATGGAGTTGATGACCTCGAAGCGTCCCTGATCAGGGGAGATGTGCCGGAGGGGAGTGAAGCGGCGCTCGGTTTCCTGGTCGTAGAGGACAGAGTGGCGCTGGGAAAAGGTGCCGCGCTCGACGTCCTGGCCCGACAGGCGGACGGGGTAGCGCTCCTGCATGATGGTGCCGAACGCCAGGTGCTCGGCCATGGCCCAGTCGATGCCCTGGCCCGATTCGACCATTTCGCGGCGGCGCTCGATCAGGCGGATGATGGTGCGGTGGGCGTTGAAGTCCTGGGGGAGAGTCGTGATGCGCCGGCCGACGTCGCGGAGGATATCGAGATCGACACCTGTGTTGCCGCGGCGGGCATCGTCCTCGGCAAATCCCACGCCGGCCCAGCGACCGTCGAGCCAGTCGGCCTTGTTCGGCTTATAGCTTTCCGCTGCAACCATCTCTTCATCGAGCCGCAAGCGGTAGTCGGCGCGCAGCTGGTCGAGTTGGGAAGCGGTAATGACGTCCTCTTCGATCAAGCGCTTGGCGTAGATGTCGGAGGTCAACGGATGCGCCTTGATCTTGCGATACATGATCGGCTGCGTGAACGACGGCTCGTCCGATTCGTTGTGGCCGTAGCGGCGATAGCAAACCATGTCGATGACGACCGGCTTCTGGAAGCGCATGCGGAATTCGATGGCGATCTTGGCGACGTGCACGACGGCTTCGGGATTGTCGGCATTGACGTGGAATATCGGCGCCTCGACCATCTTGGCGACATCGGTGCAGTAGGGTGAGGATCGCGAATAGCGCGGATTGGTGGTGAAGCCGATCTGGTTGTTGATGATGAAATGGATGGAGCCGCCGGTGCGGTGGCCCGTGAGGCTCGAAAGCCCCAGGCTTTCAGCAACCACGCCCTGGCCGGCAAAGGCTGCATCGCCGTGGATGAGCAGGGGCAGGACCGGTTCACGGTAGCCAGGCTTGCAGCCGAGCTGGTCCTGCTTGGCGCGAACCTTACCCAACACGACGGGATCGACGATCTCCAGATGCGAAGGGTTGGCCGTCAGCGACATGTGGACTTTGTTGTGGTCGAACTCGCGATCCGAGGACGCACCCAGGTGGTACTTGACGTCGCCCGAGCCTTCGACATCGTCGGGCTTGAAGGAGCCGCCCTTGAACTCGTTGAATATGGCTCGAAGGGGCTTCGACATGACATTGGCAAGCACATTGAGGCGGCCGCGGTGGGCCATGCCGAAGACGATCTCTTTCAAGCCGAGCTGGCCGCCGCGCTTGATGATCTGCTCGAGGGCGGGAACTAGGGATTCGCCGCCATCAAGGCCAAAACGCTTCGTACCCGTATACTTGACGTCGCAGAACTTCTCGAAGCCTTCCGCCTCGATCAGCTTGTTGAGGATTGCCCGCTTGCCCTCTTCGGTGAAGCGGATGTCTTTGCTTTCACCCTCAATGCGTTCCTGGATCCAGCGCTTCTGGGCAGGGCTGGTGATGTGCATGAACTCGACGCCGATGTGGCGGCAATAGGTGCGGCGGAGAATGCGAAGGATCTGGCGGATGGTGGCGGTTTCGAGACCCAATACGTTATCGATGAAGATCGGTCGGTCGAGATCGGCTTCCGTAAAGCCGTAGGTTTCTGGTTTCAGCTCCTCGTGGCGCTTGCGATCGACGAGGCCGAGGGGGTCGAGATCGGCCACGAGGTGGCCCATGACGCGGTAGGCGCGGATCAGCATCAAGGCGCGCAGGCTGTCCTGGGTGGCGCGAAAAGAGGCGGCCGGCGATAGTTCCACGCCGTGGCTGTGGGCGCGCTGGCTGATCTTCGAGCGAATATCGTGCTCGTTGCTCTCGTAGTCGGCGGTCAGGGCGGAGATCAATTCGCTCGACTGTGTCATGTCGGCGAGGTCCCGGCCCCAGGATGGGCGGTTGCCGTCGTGGCCAGAGTCCGGGGCGCGGGCCTGCTCTTCGTGCAAGCCTTGGAAAAACAAGCGCCATTCATCTGTGACTGAGCCAGGATTATGTTCGTATCGCTCCTGCATTTGCTCGACGTAGGCAGCATTCACCCCGTTCAGGAACGAAGTGCGGAGAAACATCAGGTTCTTCTCGTTGCGCGACATTAGAGGGTCCTTCGTGACGGGCGCAGCGTGCTGCCTCGTTCTGGGTTGCGACGAGGTTCTTGCTGATCGTTGGAGCTAGCGGCGAGGCTTTTGCCGACAAGCGTTGTGCAGCGCAGTATTCATAGAGCAATTCTTGGGGATGGTTAAGGTCGGAGTGGCCTTCTGCGGGGGCGAAACCCCAGTTTTTTGCAGGTGCTGGTCGCAAGGTTGATAGTCCGGCTGGTGCTCCGCTCGTCTCGTGGCAAGGCGGCCTGGTGCAGTGGCAACCCGGATTTGGGGTTGTCCGAAGTGGCTTAAATTGGCACCATGGGGTGGACGGGCAGGCGAGATCACATGCTGATCGCGTGCTGTCGTTCAAAAAAATGAAGGGAGCTTCCATGAAGTTGTTCAATTCGTACGGTGCCGTAGGTGGCGCCGTAGCGTTGTCATTTGTTGCGTGGACCGGCCAGTCGGCACTGGCGCAAGACGTGAAGCTGCCGCCATCCATGGTGTGGAGCGCTTACGATCTCGGCTCAAGCGGCTATGCTGAGGCATCGGGTATCGCGAACGCCCTGCAGACCAAATTCAAGACCCGTATCCGCATCGTTCCCGCTGGGACGTCGATCGGTCGCATGCTGCCGATGCTCACCGGCAAAGTTAAGTATGGCTTCCTCGCCAACGAGGCCTACTTCGCAGCCGAAGGCACCTATGATTTCGGTGTGGCGTCGTGGGGACCACAGGATGTTCGGATCGTGCTCGGCCGGCCCGCGTCGGTCGGCATGTCCGTGGCCAAGGATACCGGTGTCAAGCAGATCGCAGACCTGAAGGGCAAGCGGGTTGGCTATGTCAAAGGCAATCCGTCGGTCAACGTGAAGAACGATGCCTACATCGCGTTTGGCGGACTGACCCGGAAAGATATCGAGGTCGTCTGGTTCGGCAGCTACGGCGCCATGAAGGACGCGGTGCTGGCTAATCAGCTCGATGCGTTCGGCTCTGTGCCGACTTCTGCCAACATGCGGCAGCTCGAGTCTTCGCCGCGTGGTCTCATCTGGCCGCCGTTCGATCCGGCCAACAAGGCAGGCTGGAAGGCCATCACCGATGTGGTGAGCTTCGCAGAGCCCTTCAAAGAAACCAAGGGCGCAGCGTTGTCGGAGAAGAATCCGGTCTGGCTGATCGGTTATCGCTATCCGATGATCACGACCTATGCCTCGACGTCAACTGATGAGGTCTACAACCTCGTGAAGGCGATCGACCAGTCTTTCGATCTCTTCAAGACGACGACAGCCAGCTCTGTGAACTGGGAAGTCAAGCGATCGATCCTGCCGCCAGCTGATGCCCCGTTCCACGAAGGCGCAATCAAGTATGCCAAGGAGAAGGGCTACTGGACCAAGGAAGCCCAGGAATGGCACGACAAGCGGCTTGCGCGCCTACAGAAAGTGCGTGAAGGCTGGGACAAGGCTCAGGCCGAATTCGACAAGGTGGTAGCCGAGAAGGCAGAAAAGAAAGAGAAGTTCTCGGCTGAAACGGAATGGCCCGGGTTCTGGGACGCCTATATCGAGAAGAATCTCAAGAACTAAGTGTATTCAGTCCGACAATGCCGGGAAGTCGACGGTCCAAGCGATCGTTGCTTCCCGGAGCCCTTGATGATCGTGGCGCGGACCTGTCGTTGGCAACAACAAATCTCGTTGCCGCGGTGAAGCACCCAGAGGGCGAATTTCCTTTCACGCACGATTGCGGTGAGCCGTACTTGGCGACATGCCTCGGCGCAGAACGCCGGGGACGACCGTACGTAACAGCGGCTATGGACAGATCAGCCGGCGGCAACGCGCTGGCGCCCAGCTAACCCGAGTGGAAACATGAGCGACGTGGCGGCGGACAAACCGATGATTGCGGAAGGCCCGAGTGAGCGGCGACTTTCCGGATTCACACTCTGGCTGGTGATGGGGCTGGGGTTGGCCGGCATTCTTTTGAACATCAACCGCCTGTTCAATCTTCAGTTCGGCATGAACATTCTGCTCATTGACACTTCCTATTATTATCTCTTGACCGGCATTTTCCTTTCGCTCGTGTATCTCGTTTATCCGGCGCACGACAAAAGCACTCCTGGAATATTTGAGTGGATCGTGTTTGCGGTTGCTGTTCTTGCGATCGGCTACGTGGGCTGGCACGGAACCGTAATGATGCAAGGAGGTTGGGGTAACCTCAAGCCGATAGACTTGGCATTGGCCGCGCTTGTCATCGGGCTGTTGGTGCTGGAGATTGTACTCGTCTATCCGACTCATTCTCATAGCGAAGGCAGCCCAGCTTGGTTCGACTGGATACTGTTCGTCATTTCTATCGGAGCGATGGGATACCTATCGTTGAATGGCGAGCGGATTGTTCAAGAAGGCTGGGATATTCTGGCGCCAACATCAGCGACGATAACGGCCGGCATCGTTTGCCTGCTTGTGCTTGAATCCATGCGCCGGGTGGGTGGGCCGCTGCTGTTTTTGATCTGTCTCTTCTTTTTTCTCTATCCGCTGTTTGCCGACTCCATGCCAGGTTTCCTGTGGGGACCGTCAAGCCCGGTCGACGAGTTCGTGCGGCAACACGCACTCGGAACCGAAAGCATCATCGGTGTGCCGATGCGCACGGTTGCAGGGCTGCTGATCGGCTTCCTGCTGTTTGGTTCTGCCTTGGTCGCGACCGGAGGCGGCGAGTTCTTCATGACGTTTGCTACCGCTCTGATGGGGCGGGCGCGAGGGGGGCCGGCCAAGGTGGCGATCCTGTCTTCGGGCCTGTTCGGATCATTGTCGGGCAGCGTCATCTCCAACGTGGTGACCACCGGGCAGTTGACTATCCCGACCATGAAACGGGTCGGCTACCCACCACAGTATGCGGCGGCGGTCGAGGCCTGCGCCTCGACTGGTGGAGCGCTGATGCCGCCCGTCATGGGGGCGGTGGCCTTCATCATGGCCGAGTACCTCAACATCTCGTATGCGACTGTTATGGTCGCCGCCACCGTGCCAGCGCTGATGTTCTACATCGCGCTGCTGATCCAGGCAGACTGCTATGCCGCGCGGAACGGGCTCAAGGGCCAACCGGCCAACGAGATTCCGGCGCTCTGGCCTGTGGTCAAGGTGGGCTGGCACTATCTGTTTTCGCTGATCCTGCTGATCTACATGCTGGTGTGGGTGGGCAATGAGTCACATGCGCCGTTCTATGCGACGCTAGTGCTGCTCGTGACCAGCATCATCAACGGCTGGATCACCGGGGTGAACCAATTCCACTTCGGGCGCTTGGTTCACATGCTGGACGACGGCGTCAAGAACGTCACCAACATCGTCGGTATTCTCGCGGGTATCGGTCTCATCGTCGGTGCGCTGTCGTATACGGGTGTCGGTGGTGCGTTCTCTCGGGAACTGGTGCAATTTGCAGGTGGCAATATCTATCTGCTGCTGTTCTTCGGCGCTGTGACATCGTTTATCCTCGGCATGGGCATGACGGTGTCGGCTTGCTACATCTTCCTTGCGGTCGTTATGGGCCCGGCCATGATCAATGCCGGCCTCGATCCGGTGGCGAGCCACCTGTTCATCCTGTATTGGGGCGTTCTCAGCTACATCACGCCACCGGTGGCTCTGGGGGCAATTGCGGCGTCAACGATTGCCGGTTCGCAACCGATGCAGACGGGATTCCTGTCCATGCGGCTGGGTTTGATCAACTTCATCCTGCCGTTCCTGTTCGTTCTCAATCCGACGTTGATCCTGCGCGGGGAGACATTGGCCATCGTGCACAACGTCAGCACCGCGTTGATCTCGGTGTTCCTGATGGCCTGCGCGTTCGAGGGTTTCCTGCATGGCGTAGGCCGAATCAGCATGGTGGCACGTGGGTTGCTGCTGGCTGCGGCGGCCTGTCTGCTGGTGCCAGGGCTCTATACCGATATCGCCGGCGCTGTCTTGGTGACGGCGGGGTTCGTGGTTGGCAAACTCACCGCGGATCGCAGCGATGCGCCCTCGGCGACAGGGTAGCCCCGCGTCGGGGATAGCCGACTTGCGCTCGTGATCATGGCGCCGTTTAAGATTGGAGAATCGGCTGGTCTAGACCTTCTTGCCAGCCGATTTGCTTTTTGCAACTCAGTGCTGCGACTTCCGACTGTCACGAGAGGCGAAGGCTTAGCTATTGGCCGAGGGCCGAGCCTTCAGCATGGCTTGGAACCAAACGGCGATTGCCGGCAAGATGACGGCAGCGATCAGGTAGATTGTCGGGGTGTGCCAGCGATCGACGATGGGGGCTGCCAGGAAAACGCCCAGCGATTGGCCGAGGAAAAGTGCCAATGCGAACAAGGAGACGCCAAGGCCTCGGGATTCCGGGGCCATTTGCGTAGCGTTGGTCTGCAGCGTGTTGTGGATCATGTAGAAGCCAAGGCCTAGGCCAACCATGATGGGCGGTACCAGAATGGCCTCAGGCGCGAATGCCAAGGCGGCATAGGACAGGCAGAGGATGGCGCCGCCGCTGGTGGCGAGGCCGCGCTCGCCGAGCGCCGCCAACAGACGCCTTGCGGTGAGCGAGTAGCTGATGGCGCCGAGGCCGAAGACCGCCATTGCGGCGCCGATAACAGAAAATCCGAGGCCGAAGCGATGGTGGAGATCGGCGCCGATGTAGGCAAAGGCGCCGTAGAAGGCGAAACCTTCGATGAATACGGAGGCCAACATGACGCGAACCCAAGGACGTGCGAGCAGCCCGAGCATGGCAGCGATGACATCGCCGAAACCCGTCCGCCTGACGGCGCCAGGTGGCTGGCCGGCCGGGTTGAGTTTCAACTCGATCAGCATCGCCATACCGGCAATGACGTGACAAGCCGCTACCATAACGAATACGGCCCTCCATCCCAGAAGGTCGCCAAGGGCGCCACCTGCGGCCTGACCCAGAACGATGCCGCTGATCTGGGCTGTGAGAAATCGCGCGAGCACAGCCTGGCGACGCTCGAATGGCACGGCATCGCCGATCCAGGCGAAGGCCAGGGGGATTGGGGCAGCGGCGCAGGCGCCAGCCAGGAAGCGGGCAGCAACAAGGCCGTCCAGGCTAGCAGACTGCGCGCAGAGTGCGGTCGCAACGCCAGTTGCAAGCGACGTCAAAGCGGCGATGCGATATTTGCCGTAGCGATCTCCGACCGGGCCGAAGAGCAACTGTAGGAGGCCGTAACCGACGGCAAATGCTGCGACGATCGTGGATGCCCGGCCAACCGTCACGTCAAAGTCGGAGGCGATCTGAGGCAGCAGGGGATCGCAGACGCGCAGATTGATCGAGCTTGAGAAGGCTGCCAGAGCGAGGAGGACAAAGGTGCGCACGGAGTATTGCGACCGGGGCGGCGGCTGGTCGATCTCGGGCACGCGGTTCTCCTGAATGTCGTGCGGTACGGCGCGGTTGCTGGCGGAAGCCAACAGAGCGCTAAGAAGAGGACGCTGGATGGGAGGTCAACTTGTCAATTGACGCATCAGCCGGTGCCGCCTGTCCGTTGTGACTTTGGCGTTGACAAGGATTATCGGCGGGAGCCTCAGTTGGGATAGGCCTGGATTGGCGGGCATGGATGCATTGCGCGAGGGGGACAGGCATGATCCGGTTTCGGCGGATATTCGATCTAGCGTCGGAGGCGGACGAGCAGCGTTTTTCGGAAGTGGTTGCCATGTTCAATGCGGCCTTCCCGCATGAGCCGGAAGGTATCGAGCAGATCGGACGGGTGATCCGGGAGCGAAAGCGGGTTGGCTTCGATCCAGTTCTAGTGATCTCGACGAACAGGCGTGGACGGGTCACGGGATTCGCCTTCGCCTACTATTTTCCAGAGATCGAGTTCGCCTACCTGCAGTACATCGCCAGCGATCCGCGCACGCCTGCGCGCGGGATCGGCACAGCGCTCTATGAGGCCCTGCGAGAGGTGCTGGCGGCCAAAGGCGCGCGCGGCATGCTGCTGGATGTGCCACCAGCCGAGGCGGGCAAGCTGAAGGACCAGTCCCGGCTGGCCGTCAACCGGCAGCGCCTGCGCTTCTATGCGCGTTACGACGTGCAAAAAGTGACGGGAACATTATGGGACGTGGAGGCCAATCCGCGCAACGAAGGCTATCTGACAACGCTGCTCTATGATCCGCTCGGGCGCAGGCCGCGACTGGCGCGACGCGATGCGCGACGCAGCGTGCGATTCATACTTGTCGAGCAGTATGGCTTCGATGCCGACGATCCCTTCGTTGGGCAGATCGTCGGGTCGTTCGAAACGGATCCCGTTGCCATTGAACCGCTTGCCGGCAAGCGTGCTGCGGCACGGCCCAGCCGCGGCAAGTACATCGCGCCGTTGAAGGTGGTGGCGGCCGAGCTTCACGTCATCCACCACCTGCGCGAGCGCGGCTATGTCGAGAGGCCCGTGCGGGTGCGCCAGATCCTTCGGGGGCTCGAAGGACTAGCGTTCGAACGGGTGGCTGCGCGGCACTTTTCGGATGAGCATGTGACAGCGGTGCACGATGTGCATCTGGTCGACTACCTCAAGGCCATGTCGCGGCGGCTCGACGAGAAGGCTATCATTTATCCGGAAGTATTTCCGATTCGGCGACCTGACCGTATTCCGCGGGCGCTCGAAGACCGGGCCGGTTACTACTGCGCAGATACATTCACGCCGCTGACGCGCAATGTTTGGCCGGCGGCCCGCCATTCCGTGGATGTGGCGCTGACTGCGGCCCGGCTGGTGGCCGAAGGGGAGCGGTTTGCCTATGCGTTATGCCGGCCGCCCGGGCATCATGCGGAGCGTCGGATCTACGGTGGGTTTTGCTTCCTCAACAATGCGGCCATTGCCGCGCATTACCTGTCACGGCGCGGCAAGGTGGCGTTGCTCGACATCGACTATCACCATGGCAACGGGGCGCAGGACATCTTCTACGAACGCAACGATGTGCTGACGCTTTCGATTCATGGCCATCCGAGCCATGCCTATCCCAATTTCTCCGGGTACGCCGATGAGCGTGGCGACGGCGTGGGAAAAGGGTTCAACCGCAACTGGCCGCTCGATCCGCCGGTCGACGACGAGCGCTACATCGAGGTTCTGGAAGAGGCGATCGCTGCCGCGCGCAAATTCGACCCCAGGTTTCTCGTGGTGGCGCTGGGCTTCGACATCATGCGGGGCGACCCGACCGGATCGTTTTCACTTACAACCCGAGGGCTCGATCGGATCGGTCGGCGACTTGGCACCCTGCGATATCCGATCGTGGTGGTGCAGGAGGGAGGCTACTCGGTCGGTAACCTTCGCGTCGGTGCGCATGCCTTCTTCGAAGGGCTGGCATCGAGCTGGTATTGATGGATACGGAACGGCCTCCCACGAGTGGAAACACCGCGCTTGGCTGTCGATTGAGGCTTGACGACGCCGGGGCGAAGCACTAGCCATTTTGTCATGATCGACCTCGCAACACGAGCTTGCCGCAAAAACCGTTGGGTGAAAGCCCGCGCGGCGCCGGTTGTTGTCTGATCCACTCGTCACCCCAAGACAGCATCTTCAAAGCGCTGCGCCAGCCTCGGAGCGGCGCTGCATGATGGGCACCGCCTCCGGAGCAAACCCGAGAGGCCCAACATGTACGTCAATCCCGCCTTCAAGACCGAAGAAGATGCCGCGTGGGGCTATATTGCCGAGCGTGGTTTCGGGACCGTCGTCGCGCACGAAGGAGGACAGCCCCTTGCTTCGCAAGTGCCACTACTGGTCCGACTCCCTGCGGGCGGGGGAAGCCGGACAATCGAGTTTCACGTCGCCCGGCCTAATCCTTTGCATGAGGTCATCGCGCGCAATCCGCGGGTACTGATCGCGGTGTCGGGGCCGGACGCCTACATTTCTCCGGACTGGTATACGTCGGCGGACCAGGTTCCGACGTGGAACTATCAGGCGGCGCACGCGGTTGGTGTCGCCCGCGCGTTGCCGTCTGACCGCACGCTCGAGCACGTCGAGCGCATGAGCCTGCATTTCGAAGAGCGTCTTTCGCCAAAGAAGCCCTGGAGCACGAGCAAGGTGACGCCGAAGAAGATCGAAGCGATGCTGCGTGCGATCGTTGCGATCGAAGTCGAGGTGGAGACCATCGAAGCTTCGACAAAGCTCGGGCAGAACAAGTCGGTTGCCGACCGAATGGAGGCAGCGCGCATGCTGGCATGGCGCGGCGGCTGGGGCGAGGTTGCCATTGCCCGGGCGATGAGACAGCAGATCAAGGACAGCGCGTTACCAACGAGGGAAGATGCGTGATGACCTGCGATCATGTGGATGTGGCAGAGGTAGTGGACGACGGTCCGCGGGTCCGCATCGTGCGCTATACTCTGCCGGCAGGTGGTGAGACGGGTTGGCATCGCCATGCGCTCGACTACGTGATCGTGCCCTATGGGGATTGCCGCGTGCGTGTCGAGCTTGCCGATGGAAGCAGTGTGGAGGCCGGCATGTCGGAGAAGGCGCCCTACTTCCGAGAGGCCGGCGTGCACCACAATGTCAAAAACCTGATGTCCGAGGCGTGTTCGTTCCTGGAAATCGAACTCAAGGGCAAGGAGGATCCGTCGTCATGTTGAAGCTCAAGCCCAACTGCGAATGTTGCGACCGCGATCTGCCGCCAGGGTCTTCGGAGGCGATGATCTGCTCATTCGAATGCACGTTTTGTCGCGACTGCGTGGGGCGCAAGCTGCCGGGCGGAGTGTGTCCCAACTGCGGCGGCGAGCTGGTCAAGCGGCCGATCAGGCCGGAGGCTAAACTGGCCAAGTTTCCCGCGTCGGCCGAGAGGGTGCTGAAAAAACATGCCTTCTGCGCCTGATGATCGTCTGGCCGGGCTCCGGTTGCGCGATCCTGCGCCCGGTGACATCGGCTGGGTCGTTCACCGGCACGGCGCGCTCTACAAGGCAGAGTACGGCTGGGATTGGACGTTCGAAGTGCTGGTCGCCAAGGTGGCGGGCGAATTCATCGAGGGTTTCGATCCGGCACAAGACTGCTGCAGAATTGCCGATGCTGGTGGCGTAATCGTTGGATCGGCGTTCGTGGTCGCAGGCGGAGCACCTGGCGTCGCGAAGCTGCGGTTGGTCTATGTGGAGCCCACCATGCGGGGAACGGGTCTCGGCCGGATGCTCGTTCAATCGTGCATGGATTTTGCGTGTGCTGCAGGCTATCGGCGGATGACGCTGTGGACCAACGATGTGTTGGTGCCGGCGCGGAAGCTCTACCAGAACCTCGGCTTCGTGATGGTGGCGTCCGAGCCCTACCAGGGGTTCGGACAGGATCTCGTGAGTGAGACCTGGGAGCGCGATCTTTGATCGTCGGCCCATGAGGTCCGGCCCTTAGTGGTCGGTGCTCAACCCGGCCGCCTCACCAGAGCTGCCATCGCCCGGACCCGGTTCTCCTGATCATTGCGGATCGAATTTTCCTGATATTCCTTGATGGCGGGGCCCATGACCAGGTGCGTTCCAAGTTCAGTTGGGCTGGCTGCGATCAGGCTGGCGGTACGCGCCCGTCTGGCGCCGCGGGTACGGTCGGTGTTGTCCTCAAAGTGAAGGATCTCGAAATTTGTGGCCAGAAGATCGGCCCGGGTCTCATCGAGCGTGGCCAGGAAGCTCGATTCGGCGGTTGCAGCCCAAGGCGTGGGATAGTGCGGTGTGCCTCCAGGACCCGCCGTCAGGTTCATGAGCGCCAGCAGTCCGCCGGGCTTGAGCACGCGCCAGGCTTCACAGAGGAAAGCGCGCTTGTCGGATATATTCATGACTACGTTGTGCGACCAGGCCCGGTCGAACGTTTGGTCGGGAAAGGGCAAGGACAGCGCGCTGGCGACCACAATCGTCACGCGGTCTGCTAGACCCGTTGCGACGTTGAGCCTTTCGGCTGCCTCGCAAAAGGCGGGAGTGAGGTCGATGCCCGTGACGTTGCAGTTGTAGTGTGATGCGATCCAGCGAGCCGGCCCGCCGATGCCGCACCCGATATCCAGGATACGCTCACCGGGCAGAGGGGCGAGCATCTCGGCAAGCTCGCGGGTGGCTGCCAGGCCGCGGCTATGCAGTTGATCTGCCGGAGCCAATATGTCGGGCGTCAGTGGAGTATCCGGGGGCAAGCGGCTGCGAGCTGCCACCAGAATACGCTCGGCGATGGCGTCGCTGGTGTAGTGCCTCGTGATGTCGTGCGTCATGACAGGGGCCTTAAGCTGACCGGCGATGGCGCGTGAGGTTACCGCGCGCGCCATCGCCGTCACCTCAGTCGGGGGTGATTTAGCGAGGTTCGGTCCAGCTCTCGGAAAAGGCGAGTGCGCAGGTCGAGAACGGGCGGCCTTCGCGTTCGCGCTTCCAGGGTTTGCCCTTGGCCTGGACGCCATTGCAGACGAGGCGCGCGCCGAGTGCAGGGATCAGGATGGTGTTGAGGCCATACCTGCGTCCGGGGATCTGGTTCGGCTGCGTGTGCAGCATGAGGGGATCACCGATGTCGTGCCACGTCAGCGCAATGTCTTCTTCGGTCGTGGTAATGTGCTCCGTCCAGAAGTAGCGGGGGTCGCCTTCCTTCTCGAACGCAGCGTCGACGACGGGTATCTCGGTATCAGCGGTTTCGGGGTTCAACATTCCCTGGACGGAGCCCTGCAGCCAGCGTGCCATGGCGATATTGTCGGAGTAGATCCGCCACTTGTCGTCTGTCAGCTCGCTCTTGATATAGAGGACATGGCCTGGCCCGGCCGGCGAGAACACGATGCGCCAGAAGCTGGCGTCGGTCGAATTGGGGTCGCCGTCCTTGAGCGAAAGGCGGATGAAGGGGTTTTCGCCCGTCAGAATGGTCTTGTTGGGGTCTGCGATACTCATGGTGTCTTCCTCGCGTTGGGCCCGCTACCGGGGCCTTGGTGGCTCAGTTCCTGCCTTCGATGATCAAGCCGCGTCGGGTGCTGGAGCTGAGTTGGCGTCGATCAAGAAGGGTCGCCTGCACTGCTGGATGGTATCAGAACGTGATGACGAGACGGCCGCGGGTGCCACCTGCCTCAAGGCGACGATGGGTGTCTGCAGCCTTTGCGGCCGGGTAGGTGTCTGCGACGCGCAATGTGAGGATTCCGGCCTCTGCCAACTCGCGCAAGCGATCGAGCTTTTCGAATTCACCATCATAGCTTCTTACCCAGGTCGGCTGAAACCGGATGCCGCGCTCGGGCGTTCCTTCGAAACCGCGGACGGCGGTAAAAGCTCCGCCATCGCGAACGGCGGGGACTACGCGCTCGTTCAGCACGGCGCCATCTGCTAGGGCGTCGACGCCTTGCGGGAAATGTTGGCGGATGTGTTGGGCAACGTCGTTGCCGCGCGGCACGACGATGTCGGCGCCGAGGCTTTTGACCAAGGCATGGTCGGCTTGCGAGGCATCGGCGATCACTGTCAGGCCTTCGTTCTTGGCGAGCTGAATGACGTAGCCGCCATAGGCGCCGGCAGCACCGGTAACGGCCAATGTCTTGCCAGGCTCGAGCTTCAGGATGTCCAGCGAGAGGCGCGCTGTCAGGCCGTTCATCGGCAAGGTGCAGGCTTCGACCGATGTACTTCCGGCGGGTGTGCGGACGACGGAGCGTGCCTTCAGTACGATCTGCTCGCGGTAGCCCCCATGGCTGCCCTTGGGTACAACCAGCCCCATCACCTGGTCACCAACGCCGATTCCTGTTGCGATGCCTGGGCCGACCTCGTCGACGATGCCCGCAATATCCATGCCTGGCACGTAGGGTGGCGGGTCCACCTTCTGTTGCTCGGCACGTGCACCGTTGCGGGCAAGGGTGTCGGTTGGGTTGACGGCGGCGGCTTGGACCCGAATGCGCACCTCGCCCGGACCGGCATGAACCTCAGGCACGTCGAGGAGCCGGAGTACGTCTGGACCACCATGCTCAAGCAATCCGATAGCTCGCATGTCATCATTCTCCCGGCTTCAGGTGGTTCAAGCCTCATTTCGCCCCGCTTGGGCCGATCCGTGTCGCAGTCGACGATCGTGATGGACCGGGCCCTGGCGCATTGCCATTCGAGGGCGGGCTTGGCGACATCCTAGGTTGTTTCCGGATTGGGGCAATCGGGCATTAAGTCAAAGAGCCGGTGCCTTGGCCTTGGTGGCGGCTTCTGTCACGAAATCCACCCCTGGGTGGGCTGATTGGGTCGCCTGATGGCGAACACCTTTTGACGGGAGCCGTCGACTTGCGCGAGGATAGACGTGGTGTCCTTCGACCATGCTCCTGTGGAGGTTGGTGATCATGCAAGTCCAGGCCAAACGTTTCCCGCCGCCGAACCCGCGCGGTTCCAAAGCCCGTAATTTCGATCGCTCGGTGGAGGATCTCGGCAATATCGTCATGCTCGAGCACGTCAATATTACCGTACCCGATCAACGCCTTGCGACCTTGTTCTACGTGGCGGGCCTGGGCCTGACCCGCGATCCCTACCTGATGACCGGCGTCACCAACATGTGGGTGAACGTCGGGCCGGAGCCAGTTTCACCTCCCGTCTGGCGGTCCACAGGTTCTGCGTGGCGTAACCGGTCTGGTCATTCCCAATCGCGGGGCGCTACTGCAGCGTCTCGAGGCTGTTCGCGAACCGCTGGCGGGGACGAAATTTTCCTTCAAGGAGGCCAATGGGTGCGTCGAGGCCACATGTCCCTGGGGCAACCGGATCCGAGTGCACGAGCCGTCCGAGGCTTTCGGCCCATTCAGGCTCGGCATGCCCTATGTGGAGCTGGATGTGCCGGTTGGTACTGCCGATGGCATCCAGAGGTTCTACCGGGAGATCATCGCCACGAGCTCCGGCATCACGGAGGCGAGCGGCGCCAAAGCAGCTTGGGCCGGGGTCGGTCCGGATCAGAAGCTGGTCTTCCGCGAGAGTGCAGCGGCGGCCAACGCACCGGCCTTCGACGGTCATCATATCGCGGTCTATCTGGCGGACTTCTCGGGGCCCTACAATCGGCTGCTCGAGCGCAATCTGATCAGTGAGGAAAGCGACCAGCATCAATACCGCTTCGAGGACATTATTGACCCGGCGTCCGGGGCCGTGCTGTTCAAGCTGGAGCACGAAGTCAGGTCGATGCGCCATCCGCTCTATGCCCGCGAGCATGTCAACCGCAATCCGGCTCAATCCAACCGCGTCTATGCGCAAGGCCATGAGGGATCGGCGTGGATGCTGCCGGCGGCTGAATAAGGGAGACGGCTGATGGCCGGTCGAGCGAGGTTGGCAGCGCTATCTGGCGGTGCGTCGCAGATAGACGGACCGTTGGCAACGGCTGCCGAGCTTGGGCCGGCTATTCGCCAAGCCGCCGATACAGTGGAGCAGACGCGACGTATCCCCGAGCCGCTGTTGAGCCAGCTCTTTGGGTCGGGGCTGCTGCACCTTTTGCTGCCGAAGTCCTTGGGCGGTGCCGAGGCGCACCCAAGCGACTATTTCGACGCTGTTGCGGAGGTGGCGCGTCACGACGGCTCGGTGGCGTGGAACATGTTCGTTGCCAATAGTGCGGCCTTGATTGCGCCGCACCTGCAGCCGGAGACCGCCGCCCATATCTTTGCTGGTGGACGTACTTTGATTGCCTGGGGACCGCCGAATGCGTGCCGGCTGAAGGCGGTCGACGGTGGCTATCTGGTCAACGGTCGATGGGATTTCGCCAGCGGCTCGCGGCAGGCCAACTGGATGGGAGCGCATGCGCTGGTCGAGGAAGACAACGGCACGCTCAGGCTCAACGCATGGGGACGGCCGACAGTGCGAACCGTACTGTTCCCCGTCTCTCAGGCAAAGTTGCTCGATACTTGGCATACGATCGGCCTCAAAGGCACGGCGTCGGACAGCTACACCGTGACGGATGTCTTCGTCGCTGAGGCATTCTCGGGTACGCGGGAAGATCCGGCAGGCCGGCGCGTGCCAGGGCCACTTTATGCCTTCACGATGCAAGGTCTCTATGCCGTCGGGGTGGCAGGCGTTGCCGTTGGGTTGGCACGCGAAATGCTTGCCGAACTCGTGCAACTGGCGCTCACGAAGACACCACGGGGGCAGCCACGATTGGCAGACCAGGCCCAGGTGCAGGGCGATATTGCCAAGGCAGAGGCCAAGCTCGGAGCGGCATCAGCCTATCTTAAAGGCGTGTTGGACGAGATCCATGCCGGCGCCGGCGCGTGGGATGCGATTGACATTGAGGATCGCGGCCGGGTGCGGCTGGTTTCAGCCAATGCGATCCAGGCATCCATCGAAGTGGCTGATATGGTCTACAAGACCGCCGGCGTCAGTGCGATTTTTCCGGGCAGCCCGTTCGAACGCCGATTTAGGGACATCCATACCCTATCCCAGCAGATTCAATCGCGGGGGGCGCATTTCGAGGCGGTTGGGCGGATTCTGCTCGGCAATGGCGACGAGGGGTTCATGTAGGGGGCGAGCCGCGGGGACCGGCGTGTCTGCCTCGTTGTGATGATCTGGAACTGAACGGCGGTCTTTATTGCTCTTTGGGGCAGTCTGCGGCTTTGCTGCTTGGCTCCGAGGCCAAGCCCCTTTAGACAACTCGGCGAGAACAACTGAATGCGGATCCGGGGGATTCAACCATCCCGGGGCGCTGCTGCGACCGAGACAGTTCCCATGAAATTCACGCTTTCCTGGCTAAAGGATCACCTCGAGACCGAGGCGACGGTCGGCGAGATACACAAGATGCTTGACCAGATCGGCCTAGAGGTCGAAGCCATCGAGGATATGTCGGAGAAGCTCGGTGTGTTCACCATCGCGCGCGTGCTCGAGGCGAAACGGCATCCCAATGCCGACAAGCTGCAGGTGCTGCAAGTCGAGATCGAAGCCGGAAAAGCACCGGTCGAGGTGGTGTGCGGGGCGCCGAATGCGAGGGTTGGCTTGGTGGGCGTGTTTGCGCCGCTTGGTGCGCACATTCCAGGCACCGGCATCACGCTCGAGAAGAAACCGGTGCGCGGCGTTGTGTCGAACGGGATGATGCTGTCCGAGCGGGAGATGCAGCTTTCCGAGGATCACGACGGCATCGTCGATCTCGACCAGGCGTTGGCGGGTAGCGTCGGGCGGCGCTATGTGGACGTGCTGGGGCTCTCGGATCCCGTGATCGAGATCAAGCTGACGCCGAACCGTCCTGATTGCACTGGCGTGCGCGGCGTGGCGCGGGACCTGGCTGCAGCGGGGCTCGGACAATTGAAGGCCGAACGCAGCATCGAGGGTGTGGAGGGGGACTTCGACTGTCCGGTCGATATCCGTCTCGAGTTCCCGGGTGATGATGCCACGGCGTGCCCATGTTTTGCCGGCCGCTATATCAAAGGCATCAAGAATGGTCCCTCGCCAACGTGGATGCAGAAGCGATTGAAGGCCATCGGGCAAAAGCCGATCAATGCCGTGGTCGATGTGACCAACTACATCTCCATCGACCGCGGTCGCCCGCTGCACGTCTATGACGCGGATAAGCTGGTCGGGGCGATTCGGGCCCGGCTGGGGCGCGCGGGAGAGGAATTCCTGGGTCTCAACGGCAAGGCCTATGCTTGCGACGAGACGATGTGCGTGATCGCCGACGACCGGGCGGTGCTGGGATTCGGCGGTATCCTCGGCGGTGAGGATACCGGGTCCACCGAGACGACCCGCAATATCCTTATCGAATGCGCCTATTTTGATCCCGTACGCACCGCGGCCACCGGGCGGAAGGCCAATGTTCAGACGGATGCGCGTTACAAATTCGAGCGGGGCGTTGATCCTGCGTTCGTGGAGCCCGGCCTCGACCTGGCAACGGCGATGATGATGGAGGTTGCGGGCGGCGCGCCGTCACGGCGGAAAGTCGCCGGCAAGCCGCCAATTGTGTCTTTCACCGTCGACTTCGCATTCTCGCGCGTCGAGAAGCTGATGGGCATCAAGCTGCCGGATGCCGAAATCAGGAGAACGCTTGAGGCGCTCGGCTTCGTGATCCAGGGATCCGGGCCGACGTACCAGGTTACGGCACCGAGCTGGCGGCCGGATGTGCATGGGGCTGCCGATCTGGTGGAAGAAGTGGCACGCATTGCGGGCCTGGAATCGATCGCCTCGGAACCGTTGCCAGAGACTCACGGGAGGCGTTACCCGCGCAACCCTGACGAGCGGTCAGCGACGCGTGCGACGGGCGCGGCGCAGCCTTGCGGCGCGGGGCTTGTCGAGGCGGTGACGTGGTCGTTCATCAAGGACGAGGAAGCAGTGCATTTCGGCGGCGGGGGCGAAGCGCTGCAACTTGCCAATCCGATCTCCTCTGAAATGACGACCATGCGGCCAGGGCTGCTGCCGGGTCTGCTGGCGGCGGTGCATCGCAATCACAATCGCGGGTTTGGCGATATTGCCCTGTTCGAGGTCGGCCAGGCTTACCGAGGAGACGGCGAGAAAGACCAGATGATGGTTGCTGCCGGGGTGCGGGCCGGTGCGGCAGGATTGCTTGGCTCAGGTCGGCATTGGCAAGGCGGAGCTACGCCTGCCGGTATCTTCGACGTCAAGGCGGATCTGGTGGCCATGCTGACGGCACTCGGTTTCGATGCGAGCAAGGCGCAAGTGACGCGCGATGCACCGGCCTGGTATCACCCGGGCCGATCGGGGACGTTCAGGCTCGGCCCGAAAGTCGTGCTTGGCCATTTCGGCGAACTGCACCCATCGACGCTGAAGCTGATGGATGTCTCGGGGGCCGCTGCGGCCTTCGAGGTGTTCCTTGACGCCTTGCCGGCTGAGCGACGCAAGAGTCGCGCAAAGCCTGCGTTGGCGGCCAGCGATCTGCTGCCGGTGACGCGCGATTTCGCTTTCGTCCTGAAAAAGGAAGTGGCAGCCGGCGATGTGGTGCGAGCGGCCGAGAAAGCCGACAAGGCGCTGATCACCGGGGTCGAAGTGTTCGACGTGTTCGAGGGAGGAAGCCTCGCAGCGGATCAAAAGTCGCTGGCCATTGCCGTGACGATGACACCGACGGTGAAGACGTTGACAGACGACGAGATCGACGCGGTGGCGAAAAAGATCGTTGCCGAGGTCGGCAAAGCGACGGGCGGCGAGATCCGCGGATAAGCCTCGCGGGGGAGGCTGCGCCGACGCCATGCCTCCTCATACCGCCTCGTTGGCAGAGATGGGTGCAGAGGGATTTAAGTCTTCGCGCGCGCCTTCTCGATGGCCGCCCATATGCGGGCGGGTGTTGCCGGCATTTCGATGTCGGTGACCCCGAGGGGGGACAGGGCGTCGCGGATCGCATTCATGATGGCTGGCAGTGGCCCGACCGTTCCGCTTTCGCCAACGCCCTTGACGCCAAGCACATTGGAGGTTGCGGGTGATGGGGCCAGGATGGAGTTGAACTTGGGCAGGTCACGGGCGCGGGGCAGGGCATAGTCCATCAGCGATCCGGAGACGAGCTGGCCGCTCTCCTGGTCGTAGGCCCCGTGCTCCATCAAGGCCTGTCCGAAGCCCTGGGCGAGGGCGCCGTGAACCTGGCCTTCAGCCATTTCGTGGTGAATGACGCGACCGCAATCGTCGACGGCGGCGAACGCATCTACTCTTACCTTGCCGGTTTCCGTATCGACCTCCACCTCGGCGATGTGACACCCGGAGGGCCATGTGGGCTCGGATTCGATGCGTGCCTCGACGTCGATAGCGTCGTGCTCGTCGCTGACGAGGTCGGCTAGGCCAAGGGCGTGATTGGTTCCTGGCACGGACAAGCGGCCGGCTTCGTAGTGCACGGTATCGCTGGCGACACCGAAGTGCTCGGCGGCACGGGATTTTACGGCCTCGATCAACTTGAGGCCGGTGGCGCGGATGGCGAGACCCGCCATCTGGGTAGAGCGTGAGGCGGAGGCGCCGCCGCCATCCTCGAAGCCTGTGCTGTCGCCCTGGGCGACCAAGATCTGGTCGATGCCGATGCCGAGCTGCTCGTCCGCGAGCATGGCGAAAATCGTCTCATGACCTTGCCCGGTGGCGCCGAGCGTGGTGCGGACATGGACAATGCCGCCTGGGGCGAGGCGCATTTTGGCCCGCTCGTTCGGCACGCCGCCGGAGATTTCGACAAACATGGCGATGCCGGCGCCCCGGAAACGGCCATCGGCGCGGGCTCTCGCCTTGCGCTGCTCGATGCCACCCCAATCGGCGGCAGCCAGTGCCTTGTCGAGGAGGCCCGGAAAATCGCCCGAGCAATAGCGCATGCCAACCGCGGTGGTGTGAGGCATGTCCTGCGGGCAGAGGAGATTGCGGCGACGAATTTCGACGGACTCGAGACCGAGTTTCGCGGCCGCGGCCTCCACCAGGCTTTCCACGATGTAGGCCGCTTCAGGGCGGCCGGCGCCGCGGTAGGGGGCGGTCGGGACGGTGTTGGTGAAGACGCACGTTACGGCGGAGTGGACGGCTGGGATGCGGTAGGGACCCGGCAGGCACCGCGACAGGTTTGCGGTGGCAATGAAATAGCCGGTGTGGTGCATGCAAGCGCCCATGGCGACACGGGTGTCGACGGACAAGGCGAGGAAGCGACCTTCGGCGTCGAGAGCAAGGCGGCCGGCCATCTCGGAGTCGCGGGCCTGGGCGTCGGAGACGAAGGCTTCCGAGCGGGTGGCAGTCCAGCGAACGGGAGCGCCTGCGAGGCGGGCTGCATGCAGCAGGGCTGGGTATTCGGGATAGCTGCCGCTGCGGATGCCGAAGCCGCCACCGACGTCGCGCGAGGTGACGACCAGCGCGTGTTTGTCGATGCCGAGTGCTTCGCGCTGCCTGGTCGCGGACGATAGCCATGCCCTGGTTGCCGGTGTGGAGGCGGTAAGTCCTGGCGTCAGCATCATAGCCGGCGACGGCAGCGCGTGGCTCCATCGGTACGATGACGAGGCGTTGGCTGACGCGATGGGCTTCGACGACGTGGGCGGCTTTTGCGAATGCCACCTCCGTGGCGGCGCGATCGCCGAGGGTCCATTGGAAGGCGATGTTGCCGGGCGCGCGTGGCCCAGATGGCGGGCGCATCGCTGGCGAGTGCCTGACGAATGGATGGGGCAGCGGCCAGCGGTTGCCATTCGACGTCGACGGCGAGCGCCATGGCCTCGGCCGCTTCCCTGGTCTCTGCGACGCAGACCGCGACCGGCATGCCGACATGACGGGCGCGATCGTGGGCGAGCACCGGCCAGGGTGCTTCGCGCGGCGGATTGCCGTCCGTATCCGTCAGGCGGCGCTGGACAGGGATGGCGCCAAAGCCCGCGCGCCTGCCAGTCGGCACCCGTGATCACGAGCCGGGCGGTAGGGACCGCCATGGCGCCGGCGGTGTCAAAGGCACCAATGACGGCATGGGCATGGGGTGAGCGGACGAAGGCTGCCCACAGCGCGCCGGGCATCTCGGTGTCGTCGGTAAAATTTCCGGTTCCGGTGACGAGGCGGAGGTCCTCTTTCCTCATGAGGGCTTTCCTTTCCAGCCGATATCATGTTTGGCGGAGGCTGGCGAAATAAACCCTTCGGCGACGTCTCGCGCTACGACGAGCCACGGATCGCGGTCGGCCGGCCTCGCCGTAGCCGCCGCCGCCTGACGTATAGAGGGTCAGGAAATGTCGCCCTTCTTGAGATCGACGCGGTCCTTGCTCGGCAGCGTGATGACCTTGCCGTCACGCTCGATCTCGATGCGCGTCGTGGCTGCCGTCCTTACCGCCGAAGAGGCCCTAAGGCGCGATGCGCACGCGATCGGTGTAGCTGGCGAAGTTCGTGTCGTCCTTGAGAATCTCGAAGCGGCGGAAGAGACCGAGGCCGCCGCGATGTCGGCCGGCGCCGCCCGTGTCGGGAATGAGGCCGTAGCCGACGATGCGGAAGTGCTCGAAGTCCATGTCGGTGGCCTCGACCGGCGTGTTGGTGCAGTTGGACAGCGCGACTGTCGACGGCATCGCAGCCGTCGAACGCGGGTCCGGCGCCGAAGCCGCCGCCATAGATTTCGAGATAGACGCGGTACCGCTTGTCGCCGAGATGCGAGATCGCGAGCGAGTGCGTCGCATCGTTGCCGCTGGCGATGACCTTGTCCGGGCACGACCTGGGCGAGCGCTTTCAGCACCGCGTCGAAGCAGCGATAGGCGGGGAGCATGCGCGCGCGCACCGGCGCCGGATAGTTCGGATTGACCAGGCAGCCCTTCGGCGCGGTGACCGTGACCGGCCGCTTGAACGCCTTCGTTGAACGGGATATCCGGGCTGGTGAGTGCCGACTTGATGGCCGCCAGCGTGGCCGAGACGGTCGACGCCCAGGGACAGTTGAGGTTGCGTCCGCACCTGCGCGCAGGTGCCGGTGAAGTCGACCGAGATCGCCTCTCCCGTGCTTGGTGACCGTCGCCTTGACGAGTGAGCGGCGTATCGGTGAGGCCGTCGTCGTCGACGGCGTCCTCGCCGTACTAGGTGCCGTCGGGTATGGCGGCGAGCGCGGCGCGGAAGCGACGCTCGGAATAGTCCATCAGCTCGTCCATGGCGGCGCGCGACCGTTGCGCGCCGTAGCGCTGGCACAGCTCCGTCATGCGCGCGCTCGCCGATCGCGTTGGCCGCGAACTGGGCATAGAAGTCGCCGATCGTCTGCGACGGGTACGCGGACGTTGGCGGCGACCAGGCGCTCGAGCGGGCCGCCGTTCCAGTCGCGCATCGTAGGTGTAGCGCGAGGGCGGGATGATGATGCCTTCGGCGTGCACGTCGACGGCATCGGGCGTCATGCCGGGATTGCCGCCGCCGAGATCGAGATGGTGCGCGACCGTGCCGGCGAAGGCGACGAGCTTCGCCGTCGAAGAAGATCGGCGTGAAGATGAACACGTCCTGCAGGTGCTGGCCGCCGCCGTAGGGGTCGTTGTTGATGTAGAAATCGCCGGGACTGCAGCTCGCTCGACCGGCGACACGCTCGGCGCAGGCGCGGAAGATCTCCGACATGCTGCCCGAGCTGCATCGGGATCAGCTCGGCCTGGGCGACGACGTTGCCGGTCTTGTCGAAGAGGGCCGCGGAGGCGTCCTGGGCCTCGCGCACGATGTTGGAGTAGGACGAACGGATGAGCTTCGTTCCCATCTCGCGCGCAACGGCGATCAGCGCCTGGGAGATGACGGCATAGTCGACGGGGTCGAATGGCGCCGATCGCGATTTCGATCGCGACGTTGCCTTGGTGGGACTGATAGCCGAGGGCTGACCGTTGCGGCTCGATCGGCGCTTTGTTTGTCCTGCACGCTCCTGCATGGCTTTATTTCCGCTCCAGGATTGTGTTGTCGTTGGCGTCGCGACGGGCCTGCCAGCCGGCCGGCACGTAGAGCGTCGATGTCGGGTCTTCGAGCAGCGCCGGGCCGGGAACGCGGTCGCGCAGTTTCAAGGCTGCGCGGCTCTTGAGCTGGCCGTCCTGCCAATGCACGATTGTCGTAGAGTCGGATGGACTGCTGCTTCGTCGATGGGCGCTTCCGTCTCGGCCAGCAGCGGCAAGTCCTTCAGAGGCAGCTGCGAGGCCCATGCGGAACGAGACGAACTCGATCGGCTTGTCGGCCTCGCCGCCGAAGAAGAACATCCGGTGGTGGGCGTCGGCAAAACGCGCGCGAACGCCGTGCAGCCGTCATGCGCTTGATTTCCTTCGTCGTCGAAGACCACCGGGACCTCGAAGGCCTGGCCGACGAAACGCATGTCGGCGGTGAACGTCAAGTTCACCTTGCCGGCCGAGGCCGCTTTCATCGGCACGGGCGAGGCAGCGATCGCGCATCGTGGCGAAGACCTCGCGCAGGACATCGGCTGCGGTATCGTCGGCGCGCGCGCGCCGGGTGAGGCTTTCGAACAGCACGAAGTCGGAGGCGATAAGGCCGTAGGCCGAGATGATGCCGGCGGACTGGAGGGACCACGATCGTCTCGATGCCGAGATCCGCCGCGACCTGGGCTGCGTGCAGGGGACCTGCGCCGCCGATAGGGCACGAGCACATAGTCACGCGGATCGTGGCCGCGCTCCGTCGAGATGAGCTGGATGGCGCGCACGATGTTGGCGTTGGCGAGCGCGACGGCGCTGTCGGCGGCGGCTTCCAATGTCATGTCGAAGCGCTTGGCGATCGGTGCCAAGCGCGCGTTCCGCGGCGTCCGCGGTCGATCTGCCATGCGCCCGCCGAGGAAGGCCTCGGGCCGCACCGTGCCGCGGATGACGTGGGCGTCGGTCAGCGTGGGCTCGGTGCCGCCGCGGCCATAGCAGGCGGGGCCGGGCTCGGCGCCGGCCGAGTGCGGGCCAACGCGCAGCATGCCGCCATCGTCGACCCACACGATGGAGCCGCCGCCGGCGCCGATGGTGTTGATGTCGAGCAGCGGAATGCGGATCGGCAGGCCGTCGAGCTGGAACTCCTGGGTCAGCTGGGGCGCGCCACCTGTCACCACGCACACGTCGGTCGAGGTGCCGCCGATGTCGAGCGTGATGAGGTTCTGGTAGCCCGAGCGCGCCGGTCTGGCGGACGGCGCCCATGACACCGGCCGCCGGGCCCGAGAGCAGCGCATTGATGGCGTTGGCGCGCATGGCTTCGGCCGGCAGCCGGCCGCCGTTCGACTGCATCACGGAGAAGCGGCCCGTGAAGCCGGCCTCGTGCAGACGATTGCGCGAAGCGCGAGATGTAGCGGTCGATGACCGGCTGCACGTAGGCCGAGAGCGTGGTGGTCGAGGCGCGCTCGAATTCGCGGAACTCGCGCGTGATCTCGGACGAGATGGTGACGTGGAGATCGGGCAGTGCCTTTGCCAGAAGGTCCCGGACGCGCGATCTCGTGGGCGGGATTGATGTAGGCGTTGAGCAGGCAAATGGCGACCGCTTCGTAACTTGCCGGCGCTCAGCGCCGGGATCAAGCTCGCGTTTGGACGTCGGCGAGGTCGATGGCCGTCGTCGACGCTGCCGTCGGCCAGAATGCGTTCTGCGACCTCGAAGCTGCCGGCTCGGGTGACGACGGCGGACCGGCTTCTTGTACTCGAGGTCGTAGATGCTGGCGCGGCCGTGGCGCTGCAGGGCAGGATGTCGCGAAAGCCTTTCGTGGTGATGAAAGCCGTGGGAAAGCCCTTGCGCTCGAGCACGGCGTTGGTGGCGACCGTCGAACCGTGAGCCAGGTCGGTCGATGTCGAAATGGCGAGGCCGCTGGCGATGAGGGCGTTGAAGGCGCCTTCGTCGGGAGACCTGGGCACGCTCGGCACCTTGGTGACGCGAATGCCGTCAGGTCCGATGGCGACGAGATCCGTAAACGTGCCGCCTACCTCGATGCCGACGCGCATCCTGCAACTCCCGTGACTGACTAACCGCTGGCGCGGGGCGGCGCCTGCCGCATGCTTCAATTGGTGGCATGGATGGGGGCCGGCGTCGACAGGGGAGCGTCAGGCCGGCCGGTCGGTCGGGCATGGCTGGGGCTGTCCGACCAGTGCTGCGAGCAGGGCGCCAATCCGCCCTGCTGCGTTGTCGTGCGCTACAACCGAGCCCCGCCGCCTGCAGCGCAACGGTCAGTGCGCGGCGCTTATCAGCCGAGCGTGCGCACGTCGACGAAGTGACCTGCGATGGCGGCAGCAGCGGCCATGGCTGGTGACACCAGGTGTGTGCGACCCTTGTAGCCCTGGCGGCCCTCGAAATTGCGGTTCGAGGTGGAGGCGCAACGCTGGCCGGGCTTGAGCTGGTCCGGGTTCATGCCGAGGCACATGGAGCAACCGGGCTCGCGCCAGTCGAAGCCGGCTGCCTTCAGGATCTTGTCGAGGCCTTCCTGCTCGGCCTGCAGCTTCACCAGGCCGGAGCCTGGAACGACATGGGCGTAGGCGAGACGAGGCGAGATCTTCTTGCCTTTCACCACCTCGGCCACCTGACGAATGTCCTCGATACGGCCGTTCGTGCACGAGCCGATCCAGGCCACGTCGATGCCGACATCAGTCATCTTGGTGTTGGCCTCGAGGCCCATGTACTCCAGTGCGCGGATCACAGAGGCGCGCCTGGATTCGTCCTCGATTTTGGAAGGGTCGGGCGTGGTACCGTCGATCGTGGTGACCTGCTCCGGGCTGGTGCCCCAGGTGACGAGCGGCGGCAGGTTGCCAGCATCGAGCGTGATGGTGGTGTCAAAGAAGGCGTCGTCGTCGGTCTGCAGTGTTTCCCAGTAGCGGAGGGCTTGATCCCAGGCGGCGCCCTGTGGCGATTTGGGCCGGCCTTTCAGATAGGCGAAGGTCTTGTCGTCAGCGGCGATCATGCCAGCGCGCGCGCCGCCTTCGATCGACATGTTGCAGACGGTCATGCGGCCTTCCATGGAAAGATCACGGATGGCCTGGCCGGCGTACTCAATGACGTAGCCGGTGCCGCCCGCCGTGCCGATTTTTCCGATGATCGCCAGCACGATGTCCTTGGGGCCGACGCCCTTGGTCGGCTTCCCGTCGACATTGACGCGCATATTCTTGGCTTTGCGCTGCAGAAGCGTCTGGGTGGCCAGCACGTGCTCGACCTCGGAGGTGCCGATGCCGTGCGCGAGGGCGCCGAAGGCGCCATGGGTGGAGGTGTGGCTATCACCGCAGACGATCGTGGTGCCGGGGAGGGTGAAGCCCTGCTCGGGGCCGATGACGTGAACGATGCCCTGGCGCGGATCGAGTTCGTTGTAATACTCGATGCCGAATTCTTTGACGTTGGCTGCAAGTGTCTCGACCTGGATGCGGCTGTCCTCCTCCTTGATGCCGGCGCTACGGTCGGAGGTCGCAATATTGTGGTCGACGACGGCAAGTGTCTTGGCGGGGGCGCGGACCTTGCGGCCGGCCAGGCGGAGGCCTTCGAATGCCTGTGGGGATGTCACCTCGTGGACGAGATGACGATCGATGTAGAGGACGCAGGTTCCGTCGTCGCGGCGCTCGACGATGTGGTCCTCGAAAATCTTGTCGTAGAGGGTCTTGGGCGCGCTGCCGGCCATGTCGCATTCCTCAGGATTAAGATGTGGCTGGTGTTTTGATAGCTCGACAGGACAAGCGCCGCAATGATCCTGGTTCGAGGGATCGGCAAGGTGTGGGGCGGAAATGGTGGTTGATGCGCGTCCTGGTTCGGCCACACCGTTGCCGATGGCGTCAGGATGGGCCGAAGACGGCAGAGTCAGGGGGAGGACGGGCGGCTCGGCGGGAATGTGGAATTCGATCGTGGCCTAAGTGCCGCCCGTACTTCGGAAATCCTCAATTGACGGGTTCACTGTCCGAGTGAATGGCGTAAACTCGTTTTTGGCGTACCATCGGGGCACGTGGCGGCCATGGTCACTGGCCGACGCGGGCCGGGTGACGGGGGTGGAAACGTCGTGGAGGTCTGAGCCCATGAGCGCAGAAGCTGACCGGACCGCGTTGGCGCTTGGTCTCTTGCAGACTGCGCGCGCAGAACTGGCAGCGCAACTCGACGCCGATCCGGCCTGGGCCGCTATGCGCCAACTCCTTGCGCGGGAGGCTGCCGGGGAGGGACTGGAAGCCGTCTCGGACAATGAGCTGAAGAAACGGCTTACGAGAGCTTTAGACGAAAGGGTCGCCAACTGGCGGCAGCTCGAAGGGCTGGAGGCGTCGATCGAGGCTCTGATCGCCGCTGGTGTTGTCCCCAGCGAGGATCAGTTTCGCATCGAGCGCGTGGAGGGACGTGGAGGTCGCGGGGCTTCAGGGGCCGGCCGGACTGGGGTGGTGCTGTCAGCCGAGGAGCGTGGCGAGAGGCCGACAGATGGTGCGGGCCGGGCCGCAGTCCCCGAAATCAGCGACAATGTCAGCGCGATCCTCAATCGGATTCGGTCGATAGCGCCAGAGCGGCCAGACCGCTCCAAGTCAGAGGTTGCATCGCGGTCGGTCTTAGCGTCGCGAAGGGCAGAAGCAGCTCAGGATAGCAGCCCGGCCGATGCGGTGGCGTCCAGCCGGCATGAAGAGCCGCCGGTCAGCGATCGCCCGCCCTCTATCGAAGTGCAGCCTGCCCAGATCGCGCGAGGCGCACTAGAGCGGCAGCCGGAAAAGACCACGCCTCCTGCCGATCCGCTGGCTGGCAGCGCGCGTCTTGTCGATGATGCCGTGGCGCCGGCTTCGCCGCGCCCACCTCAATCACACCGCGAGGCCGATGACCAACCCGACGAAACCTCGTTGCCCCTTCATGCTTCCAAAGGGTTCTACGAAGAGGCTGATGAATTGCGGGGCGTGGTCGAGGACGAGGCTGACGTGGAGATCATTCGGCCCAGAGCCATTGGCGCACGGGCATCGGCGATTGCGCACCAGATGCAGCCTCTGCCTGTCGAACGATCGCGCGGCGAGACGGCGACTGCCGCTCGGCCTTCGTTGGAGATTGAGGGCTCGGAGCGCGTTTTGGCCGGCCGTCACCTCGAGCCGGCCGATGAAGCGACAGTAGAGATCGTCAAGCTGGGCGCGCGACGTACCTTTGGTACTGCGCGCCCAAAGACGGACGAAACCGAACCGCCGAAAGCGACCTGAGGCGGTGGTGGACCGATCCAGCTCCCGCCTCAAGCCGTCGGTCAGGGCTTGCGGTGCAGTTTGGCGCCTGTTCGCGCCTGCAAAGCGTCGAAAGTGATTTCTGGATTCATCTCAACTAACTCGAAGCCGCGCTCGGTGATATCGACAACGGCGAGATTAGTGTAGACGCGCTTGACCACACCTGGAGCGGTCAAGGGCATGACGCATGTCTCGAGCAGGCGCGGCTTACCGTCTTTCGAGGTGTGCTCCATGATCAGCCAGATGCGCTTGGCGCCGACTGCGAGGTCCATGGCGCCGCCGACGGCCGGCACGGATTTCAATGAGGTCGTCCAGTTGGCGAAATCGCCGTTCGCAGCGACCTCGAACGAGCCGAGTACGCACAGATCGAGATGGCCGCCGCGGATCATGGCGAAGCTGTCGGCGTGGTGGACGATGGAGGCGCCTGTGCGGAGGGTCACGTTCTGCTTGCCGGCGTTGACAATCCAGGGATCGTAGGTCCGCTTCGTCTGCAGCGGCCCCATACCGAGAATGCCATTCTCGGACTGCAGGATGACCTCGCGGTCATTCGGAATGAAGTCGCCCACCATAAGAGGGATGCCGATGCCGAGGTTGACGTACCAGCCCTCGGGGATGTCGTCGGCGAGGCGGTTGGCCATCTGCTTGCGGCTCCAGCCGCGGACGTTGTCGGCGGTGGTAGTTGCGGCGGCGGTTGCGGTCATGGTCGTTTCCTCGAAATGCAGGATGTGTCAGGCTAGTCGGCGAGCGGGGCTGCCGGGGGCGGGTCGCCATAAGGGATGTGCACGACGCGGTCGACGTAGATGCCGGGCGTGTGGATGTCGTCGGGGCCCATCTCGCCCAGCTCCAAGATGTGCTGGGACTGGACGATTGTGAGGTCGGCCGCGGTGGCCATCACCGGATTGAAGTTCCGGGCGCTGGTGCGATAGCGCAGGTTGCCCCAGCGGTCGGCCTGCCAGGCCTCGACGAGGGCGACGTCGGCCTTGATAGCCTCCTCGAGGATGTACTTGCGGCCCTTGTATTCCCGGACCTCCTTGCCCTCGCCGATGTAGGTGCCGTAGGCGGTGGCGGTGAAAAAGGCCGGGATGCCGGCGCCGGCGGCGCGGATGCGCTCGGCGAGCGTGCCCTGGGCGACGAGTTCCAGCTCGAGCTTGCCGGCCGCCTGCAACTCCTCGAACACCACGGAGCCGGCCGAGCGCGGGAACGAGCAAATGATCTTGCGGACGCAACCGGCCGCCATCAGGCCTGCCAGCCCGGTGCGGCCGGTGCCGGCGTTGTTGGCGACGACGGTGAGGTCCTTGGCGCCGTGTTCGGTGAGCGCGTCAAGGAGCTGGTTGGGCTGGCCGACGGCACCGAAGCCGCCGAGGAGGACGGTGGAGCCGTCCTTTATGCCGGCCATAGCATCGGCCAGCGATTGAACGATCTTGTTGATGGCCATGGGTTCTGCGTCGTGCCTCCGGAGCGCGTTGCGGGAGCGGATAATGGATCGGCCGCCATTGTGACGCGTTCGCCGGCGAAGGCAACCGGGGGGAAGAGGGCGGATTGGGGGGGCATGGCAACGCCCTTCCAGGGCCGACCGGTGAGTGTGGCGCAATGTGCCACGACCGGCGCGCATCGAACCTCTCCTGAATGGGGCTGAGCGAACCCATAGCCGTTATTTCTTCGGCAGGCTTTCCAACGTCGAATCTGGTGCGATTGGATATTTATCCTCGCAGAAACGGTCGTTTCCATAGTGTCTCGGCCGATTGCAGCGCGTCTTCTCGCAAGTCTCGATGAGATCCGAGCGCGCCCTCAATCGTCGCGTGAAGTCGTTGGCCTGATCCTGAATGCGCGCTCTCGAGGCGGACGTCTTCTCGTCGCGACCGGATACCCTGGCCATTGTCAACCATGCCGAGATGCCGAGAGCCAGCAGGGCCATGGCCATTACGAGGCACTAACGACGCGCCATCAGCCCTGTACCCATTCTCTCGCTATACCGCGGCCTAAAGCGTAACCATTTCCGGAACGTTTCGGGCCCTCCGCAAAATGCGCAATTGCGACCTGCGCCGGGCCGTCGACCGAGTTCTGCCTGCTGCCGGCGGGCTCAGCAACCGGCCTCCTCCAGGAAGCGCAGCATGGTGGCGGCGACGAGTTCTGGCGTCTGCTGGGACATGAAATGGCCGGTATCGAGGACCGCGACCTTGGCGCCGGTGATGAGGCTGGCCAACGGCTCCACGATGGCTGGCGGGCGCAGGCCGTCATGGCGGCCGGCGATAATGAGGGTGGGACAGGTGATCTTCGGATAGTCAGCCAATAGATCCATGGTGTTGAGCATACGGTAAATGGCGGCATAGCTTGCCGGGTCATTGCCGAGGCGCTGGGCCTTGACGCGATCGTAGCGGGCCATATCGGTGCGCAGGACGGGCGGGTAGGTTGGCCCCATGCTGGCGTCGATGGTGGCGCGAACGCCGTTCGCCTCCATGGCGTCAGCCGCGGCTGCGGTGGCCGTCCGTCTCTCCGGTGGCATGCCGACGGCGGGACTCATGGGAATGAGGGCCGCTGTACGGCTGGCGTGGCGGGCGGCAAAGTGAATGGCGATGGCGCCGCCAACGGCAATGCCGGCGACGGCCACCTTGCCAGTGATTGCGAGGCCCTCAAGCAAGGCTGCGATGTCGTCGGCCATCTGATCGATGGAACCGGTACCGCGGAGCTTTTCGGAGAGGCCGGCGCCACGGGTGTCGTAGCACAGGACATTGCGGCCGTTGGCGAGGGTGGGAAGCACATCGTCCCAACTTTCCAGCGTGCCGCCCATTTCATGGACGAGGACCAACGTGGGGGCGTCGGCAGGCGCGCTGGCGCGGGTCAGATTGTAGCGCAACGCAGCGCCATTGACTTCGATGAAGGGCATGTCGCGTGTTCTGCCTTTCCACGGCTATCGACGTTCGGCCGATGGTATTGTTCAATCACACGTGAGCGCAACAATCCACCGGCCGGCAGGGAACAGCCCCATGAAGATTACCAGAGTGACAGCGACACCCATGTCGGCCCGCGTGCCGCCCGACAAGCAACATCGGACGGATCTGGGCACCAAGGTGAAGAGCGACGCTACGCTGATCCGGATCGAGACGGACACGGGCCTCACCGGCCTCGGTGCGGCACTCGGCAGCCCGCCCGTGGTCAAGGCGATCGTGGAGCACGAGTTGGCCGGCGAGGTTGTGGGTGAGGATCCGATGTTCTCGGAGCTCATCTTCGAGAAGATGTACAACGGCTCGCGCGCCAAACCGGCGTTGGAGCGGGGTGTGACGCAGGCGGACGAGAGCCGTCGGCGTGGCATGGCGATGGAGGCCATTGCCGGCGTGGATATCGCGGTTTGGGACGTGAAGGCGCAGGCGCTGGGGGTGCCGCTCTACCAGGCACTCGGGGCAGTGCGGTCCTCGGTCCGCGGCTATGCGTCGGGTGGCTGGGCACCGGGCGAGGAGGCCGAGGCTGAACTCGGGGGCTATGCGGCCAAGGGCTTCACCGCCTGCAAGATGCGCGTGGTTGGACGGGATGGCTTTTCGATCGAGAAGTGCGTCAAGCGCGTGGCAGCAGCGCGACGTGGCATCGGTCCGAATGTCGAGTTGATGGTGGATGCGCACGGGTCGCTGGAGGTGGCGGTTGCCATAAAGCTCGCCAAGGCGCTCGAGCCCTACGACATAGCCTGGTTCGAGGAGCCGGTATCACCTGACGATCACGCGGGACAAGCAGAAGTGCGCCGTGCCACTACGATTCCGATCGCCTCGGGCGAGCGCGAGTTCACGCGCTTCGATTTCCAGGATCTGCTCGAGAAGCGCGCACTCGATATCGCGCAGCCCGATGTGGCGCGCGCCGGCGGCATGACCGAGATTCGCCGCATCGCCGCGCTGACGTCGACGCATGGCGTGCGCCTTGCCCCGCATGCCTGGGGCAGCGGCATTCTGTTCGCGGCGTCAATGCATGTGGCGATGTCGCAACCCAACTGCCACATCCTGGAAGTCACGCAGGGCTATATGCCGATGATGTGGGAGCTGCTTTCTGAGCCCTTCGACATTCGCGCCGACGGCACTGTCCACGCCCCTCAGCGCCCCGGCCTTGGTTTCACCCTGCACCCCGATGCGTTGGAGAAATTCAGGTACATCGAAGGCCCGGAATTCGTGTTCTGAGGTTGCAGGTTGGTCGATGGGCCCGTCGCGGGAGCGAGGCGTGCCTTGGCGTCGCCTGCCCTATCCCCGGGACACGACGGGGCGCGGGAGACCCAGGTTCTCGCGCAAGGTGGCGCCGGCGTAGTCGGTGTGGAAAAGGCCGCGGCGCTGCAGCTCGGGCACCAGCAGGCGGACGACGTCCTCATAGGAGCCAGGTACGCACGGCGCGCCGATGACAAAGCCGTCGCAAGCTGGTGTGGTGAACCATTCCTCCATGATGTCGGCCACCTCTTTCGGCGTGCCGACCCAGGGATGGGGGAGCTTGCCGCGGCGGGTGATGTCGATGAAGTCGCGCGGGGTGGGCATGCGCTTGCCGGCAAGCGTCTTGATGACCCGGTCCTTGCCACCCTGGGTGCCAGACATCGAGTTCGAGCTCTGCCTGCGTGAACGGCTCGTCGATGGGCTTGGCGCCAAAGTCGTAGTTGTTGTTTTCCGAGAGCAGCATGAGGCTGTCTACCTCGAGCGGCAGGGTCTCGATGAAGGCGCGCTTGTCTTCGGCCTCGGCGCGGGTTTCGGCGACGATCGGGTGACACAGGTGGGCCGTCTTGAGGTGATCGGGATTGCGGCCGAGCTTGGCGGTATTGGCCTTCATCTCAGCGTAGTTCTTCGCGGCGTCCTCGCGGACGGGGTTAGAGGTGAAGATGACCTCGCCCCAGCGGGCGGCGAACTGGCGGCCGCGACCGGACTGGCCGGCCTGGATGACGACGGGGTTGCCCTGGGGGGTGCGCGGGACCGTGAAGGGGCCACGGGATGAGAAGTGTTCGCCTTTGTAATCGACGCGGGCGACCTTGCTGGCGTCGGCAAAGCGATTGGTGCTGCGGTCGACAATCAGCGCGTCATCGGCCCAGGTGTTCCAATGTCCGTGCACGATCTCCATGAACTCGTCAGCGCGGTCATAGCGGTCGTCATGCGGCGGGGCGCCGGGGCGGCCCATATTCATCGCCTCGATATCGTTCATTGAGGTGACCACATTCCAGGCGGCGCGGCCCTTGGTCATGTGGTCGAGGGTCTGGAACATGCGGGCGACGTGAAACGGTTGGTAGTACGTGACGGAGTAAGTAGCACCCAGACCCATGCGGCTCGTCGCCATGGCCATCGGCATGAGGCAGGCGATAGGGTCCATCTTGACGCAGCGGATGCCGTTCTCGATGGCCTCGGCAAAGCGGCCGCCATGGAACTCGGGCATCCCGAGGCGGTCGTCGAAGAAGGCCAGCTGAAACTTGCCGGCTTCCAGCACCTTGGCGATGTGGGCGTAGAACTCGGGGCTCATGAAGTCGAGGCGACTATCGGGATGACGCCAGGAGCCAGCGAAGTTCGAGCAATTCTGGGCCTGCAGGAAACCAACGAGAACCATCTGGCGCATGGGGAGCCTCCGCGGGGGCGAGCTGTTCGGGAGCAGTTGAGCAAGTGTAGGGAGCAATTGCGCGGAGGTGCAATGGCAGTGTGGTGGGCCGATTTGCCCGGCTGCTCGAATCCCGATTGGAATCGGCCACTGGCGCTTAGCCCGGCACCTGCAATTGAAGGAGGCGGCCGCCGCGTTTGACGGACATCTGCCAGAGGCGGCGGCGGCCTTGGAGCATGGGCTCGAGCTGCTCGACGCTACTTATGCCAACATCGCCGACGGAGGCGATTACGTCGCCAGGGCGAAAGCCTAGACGCTCGGCGACCGAGTTTGCGCTCACCTCGACGATGACGACGCCTTCTGTATCCTCGAGGCCCAACTCGTCGGCGAGGGGCGGGTAGAGATTGACGACACGGGCGCCGTCCAGCGGGTGCTGACCGGTCAGGTTTCGGATGTCGCCTTTGGTCGGGCGCGGGGCGGGCTCGACCGCCAGATCGAGCTTGATGCGCCGGCGATCGCGTATGACGTCCAGGGAGGCCCGCTTGCCGACGCCGATGGTGGTCAGGCGATAGTTGACGGCACGGGCATCGGCGGTTTCGACGCCGTCGACGCCAACGATGACGTCGCCGGGCTGGAGACGGGCGGCGGCGGCGGGGCTTGCTGGGTGGACGCGCATGACGGCGGCGCCGGTGGCGCGTTCCAGGTTCAACGCGTCGGCGATGTCGCGCGTTACGGTGTCGAGGCGGGCACCGAGCCAGGGACGCTCGATCTTGCGACCGGTGACGGCGCTGTCGACCCAAATGCGCACGAGGTTCGACGGGATGGCGAAGCCGATACCGTGCGAACCTCCGGAACGCGAGTAGATCGCGGTGTTGATGCCGATCAGGCTGCCGGTCATGTCGACCAGGGCGCCGCCGGAATTGCCGGGATTGATGGCAGCGTCGGTCTGGATGAAGACCTGCTGGTCGGACTTGCCGATTTCGGAGCGTGCCAAGGCCGAGACGATGCCGCTGGTGACGGTCTGGCCGACGCCGAAGGGATTGCCGATGGCGAGCACCTGGTCGCCGACCTCGAGGTCATCGGAATTGTCGAACTGGAGGAAGGGAAACGGGCCGTTGCCTCCGACAATGCGGAGCACGGTGATGTCAGTCTTCTCATCCTGCAGCAGGATTTTGGCATCGAACTCGCGCTTGTCCGATAGCACCAGGCGTATCTCGGCCTTGCCGCCGATCTTGATGACGTGGGTATTGGTAACGACGACACCATCGGGAGAGACGATAACGCCGGAGCCGAGCGAGGACTGGGTGCGCTCGCGGGGCATATTGAAGCGCTCGCCGAAGAACTGGCGGAAGAATGGGTCATCGAACGGGGAGCGGACCTGGACACGGCCGCGCACGAAGATGTTGACGACGGCCGGTGCGGCCCGCTTGACGATCGGGGCGAAGGAATAGCGCACGGCCTCGCGGGAGGGAGGTATTTCGCGGCGCTGTGCCACGGCTGGTCCAGCAAATGACTGCATGGCGCATGTTGCGAGGAGCGCGGCCAGGAGCATTTGCGCTGGCGAAAAACGTGTGGCTCGGGCGAGGCTCGGCATGTGGTTCCTCCTCCCTCGCGGGCCAGGACGCGTGCGACAGGTGGCCGGTTGCCGTCCTGCCGCTTGCGCTGTCGCCTGCTGGAGCCCTGGGCGGTGCCGCAGCGGGCGCAGAACGCCCCACCGCGGCTCTACCGTCGTCAGCCGACGATTTCGTCGAGACGGAAGTTCATGGCGATCTCACGATCGGCGGCGGCGGGGCTATCTGAGCCGTGGGTAGAATTCTCGCCCTTTGAGACGGCAAATTCCTTACGGATAGTGCCGACTGCAGCCTCGGCCGGATCGGTTGCGCCCATCACTTCGCGATACTTGGCGATGGCGTTGTCGCCTTCCAGGACCTGGAGCACGATTGGGCCTGATGTCATGAATGTGACGAGTTCGCCGTAGAAGGGGCGGGCCTTGTGCTCCTCATAGAACTTTTCGGCCTGGGCCTTGGTCCACAGCACGCGCTTCTGGGCGACGATGCGCAGGCCGGCCTTCTCGATGACCGCGTTGATGGCTCCGGTCAGGTTCCGCCTAGTGGCGTCCGGCTTGATGATGGAAAACGTGCGCTCGACCGCCATGAGGCTCCTCGTGTGGCAAATGGTTCAATTGTCGAAGATTTGCGGGGTGGCCTAGCGCCACCCTCCACTCGCGGCGGGTTATAGCTGGCGGTTTTGATGCATTCAAGACTGGCAAGCCGCCGCATCATGTGTGCCCTGGCTGGCGGATCGCCGCCTCCAGGGCATACAATTGCATCCAGGCCACTTACCGGCTGAGGCCGACTTACGCCTTAGCTGATGGGTTTCTCGTCGTCCCATACTTTTTCTGGCATCGGCAATCCAACCCAGGTCGAGTCCGGAAGCGGGTTTGAAGGGGCAACACCGACGAACGTCTCGAGGATCATGGCCATCTGGCGACAATGCTGGCCGGAATGCCATGTCGTGCGCTCGAGGAAGTCGTGCTTGGACTGCTCGCCGTAGTAGGTCTCGGCAGGCTCGTCGAAGTCGGTGTGCTGGCCTTGTGTCTCCCACCAAGCCTTGAAGCGGCGTTGGACATCGGCGCCGTATGCCAGGATGTCGGCCTTGGCTGCGCGGTCTGCCGGTGCGTTGCGCGCATAGGCGCCGTTGACGAGAGCGATACCGTCGACCTCATGCTCGAGCCAGGCATCGACGACGTTGAAGGTGTGCCAGGCCAGATTGGCGAAGGTGCGCGGACGTCCGGGCACCTCACCCTGCATCCTGTCCTCAGGCATCTGCCCGAACAGGCGCTGCTCGGCGTCGAGGATGAGGTCGATGCGCCGGACAAGCTCCTTCGGCGCCAGCATGGTTTGCTCGCCGAGGTCGATTTCAACGAGGTCAGCGACATCGCGAAGGATCTGGCCGTTCGCCCAGGCCTTGCCGCGGGTGACGACCGGGACCGATCTCAGTCCGAAGGGCTTCAACTCGTCCCAGGCGTCCTTGTCTTCGAGAACGTTGCGGGAGAGGAAGTCAATGCCGTGTTTGCCAAGGAACTCCTTGGTGCGCAAGCAGCTGGTTCAACCAGGGTGCCAATAGACGCGAACGCGACCATCGGCGGCTGTATCGATTGCCATGAGGGGGCCTCTTGCAAGGGGCATGTCGTGGCGGAATGATATACGAGAATTGCTCGTGGCAACAGGCGCGATTGCCGATGGTTTCCGTGAGGCTCGATCAAGGCTTGACCGGCGCAAGCGCGCGGGCCAGGTCCGGCCGGCGGGTGCGGGTGATGCGCTCGGCCTCGGCGCGTCGCCAGCGGGCGATGCGGGCATGGTCACCGGAGAGCAGGACATCGGGAATAGCGTGGCCTTCGAAGTCCCGGGGGCGCGTATATTGCGGGTACTCGAGGAGGCCACTTTCGAAGCTTTCCTCGGTGAGGGAGGCCTCGGCCCCTAACACTCCGGGCAGCAGGCGGAGACAGGCGTCGAGAAGGACCATGGCGGCAAGCTCGCCGCCCGAGAGGACATAGTCGCCGATCGAAATCTCGCGCACGGGGCGGGTATCGATGATGCGCTGATCGATGCCCTCGAACCGGCCGGCCAGCAGGATGAGGCCGGGACCTGCGGCGAGCTCCTTGGCAATCGCCTGTGTGAAAGGTTCGCCGCGTGGGGAGAGATAGATCAATGGGGAGCCAGTGGACTCGGCGCAGGCGCGATCTATGGCGGGGGCCAGGACATCGGCGCGCATGACCATGCCGGCGCCGCCGCCGGCGGGCGTGTCGTCGACCTGACGATGACGTCCCAAACCGAAGGCGCGAAGATTGACACAATCGAGCTGCCAGAGCCCGTCTCGCAAGGCCTGGCCGCACAGCGAAATCCCGAGCGGGCCCGGGAACATCTCGGGGAAAATCGTCAGAATGGTTGCACGCCAGGGCTGCTGCGCATGTTCAGCGCTCTCGTCGCTCAAGTCTCAAATCTCCAGTTCGGGGTGTTTCGACGACGCCATGACAGACTGGCGGCGGCGATCGCATTTGCCATGGACATCAGTCGCGATTGCGGCCGAATATAACAACGGTCCCGATAAATTTCATAATAAAACAGGGACGTTTTATATGGAGGAATCTACGATGAGAAAAGCAGGGACAAGTGCTCTGGTTATTGCAGCAATAGGACTAATCTGGTCATCAGGTCCGCTCTGGGCGCAAGACGTCAAGTTGCCAAGCGGAATGGTCTGGAGCTCATACGATCTGGGTTCGGCGGGCCACGCGGAGGCATCAGGCATCGCCAATGCCTTGCAGACAAAGTTCAAGACCCGCATCAGGATCGTGCCGGCAGGCACTTCGATCGGGCGCATGCTGCCGATGCTGACAGGCAAAGTGCGGTATGGCTTCCTCGCCAGCGAAGCGTTCTTTGCTGCGGAGGGTACCTACGATTTCGCGGCACAATCGTGGGGGCCACAGGACATTCGCATCCTGATGGGGCGGCCAGCCTCGACGGGGCTAGCGACGGCCAAGGACGCCAACATCAAGACGATCGGGGACATGAAGGGCAAGCGCCTCGGCTATGTGAAAGGCAATCCATCGGTCAACTCCAAGAACGACGCGGCGCTGGCTTTCGCCGGGTTGTCGCAGAAGGATGTGCAGGTGGTGTGGTTCGGCAGCTATGGCGCGATGAAGGATGCCATCATCGCCAATCAACTTGATGCCATGATCTCTGCCACCTCTTCTTCGAATATGCGACAGATCGAGGCCTCGCC
The DNA here is from genome assembly GCA_963761475.1 of uncultured Alphaproteobacteria bacterium. Taxonomy (GTDB): domain Bacteria; phylum Pseudomonadota; class Alphaproteobacteria; order Rhizobiales; family Hyphomicrobiaceae. Next base: position 409,229 of record CAVXGT010000020.1, on the reverse strand, counting down.
GCGTGGTCTGTTCTGGCCGAATTTCGATCCCGCAAACACGAAGGGCTGGGACGGCATCAAGAAGCTTCTGAGCTTCATGGCGCCTTATAAGGAGACCACGGGGGCCGCGCTCTCAGAGAAGAACCCGGCCTGGCTGATCGGCTTCCGGTATCCGGTGATCACCACTTACGCCAAGACGCCGGTCGACGAGGTCTACAATCTCGTCAAAGCGATCGACATGACCTACGACATGTACAAGAACACGACGGCGAGCACGCCGCATTGGGAGGCGAAGCGCGCGATCCTGCCGCCAGCCGATGCGCCCTGGCATGACGGTGCGATCAAGTATGCCAAGGAAAAGGGATACTGGACGAAGGAAGCGCAAGACTGGCACGACAAGCGGTTGGCGCGGCTGCAGGCGGCACGTGAAGCCTGGGACAAGGCCAACGAAGAGTTCACCAAGATCGTTGCCGAGAAGGCCGAGAAGAAAGAAAAATTCGATTCTGAAAAGGAGTGGGTGGCGTACTGGGAGGCCTATCGGGAGAAGCATCTCAATTAGGCCCGATGCCAAACAAATCCGGCAACACTGTCTTGGCGGGCGGGCGATTGGGCCCGTCCGCTTCATCTTGAGCCCCTCCAACACTGGAGCCGACCATGAGCGGTCAGCCAAACATTCTGTTCATCATGGCGGATCAGCTGCGCTGGGATTATCTCGGCGTGGCCGGGCACCCGTGGATCAAGACGCCGAACCTCGACCGGCTGGCTCGACGAGGCGTGCAGTTGACGCGGGCGTTCATTCAATCGCCGGTGTGTGGTGGATCGCGGATGTGCTTCTATTCGGGGCGCTACAACATCACGCATGGGGCGACCTACAATAACTTTCCGCTACGCATCGACGAAAAGACGATCGGCGACTACCTGCGGCCGCTCGGGTACCGGACGGTGCTGGTCGGCAAAACGCATTTCAAGCCCGACCTTGAATTGATGGCGCGGCTCGGTATCGATCCCGGCACCAACCCAGGGCTGCCCTACTGGCAATGCGGTTTCGAGCCGTTCGAGCGCGACGACGGTCTGCATCCCGAGGTCGGGGGGGAACTGGCCGGCGCCGATCCTGCCTATAACCAATGGCTTCGCCAACTCGGCTATCCCGGGCTCAATCCCTGGCACGAGTGGGCGAACTCGGTCGAGGGCGACAACGGTGAAGTGCTGTCGGGGTGGGCCATGCGCAATGCCCGGCGGCCGGCCCGGGTCAAGGAGGAGCACTCGGAGACGGCCTATATGACCGACCGGGCGTTGGACTTCATGCGGCAGGCAAAGGGTGGGGCGCCGTGGTGCCTGCATGTCTCCTACATCAAGCCGCACTGGCCCTACATCGCGCCGGCGCCCTATCACGACATGTACGGGCCGGAGCATGTGATCGCGGCCAACCGCAGCGAGGCCGAGCGTGCGGCACCGCATCCGGTGATCGCCGCCTTCATGCAGCACGATGAAAGCTTACATTTCTCGCGCCAAGAGGTTCGCGAGACGGTGATCCCGACCTACATGGGTCTCATCACGCAGTTCGACGCCCATGTCGGCCGGTTGATCGACCACCTGGAGGCCGCGGGCGAAATCGACAACACGATCATCGTGGTGACGTCGGATCACGGCGACTATCTGGGCGATCATTGGCTTGGCGAGAAGGATCTCTTTCACGAGGAGATCGTGCGAATTCCGATGATCGTCGTCGATCCGAGGACGCAGGCCGATGCGACCCGCGGCCGGGCGATCGCCGAGCTCGTGGAAGCGATCGATCTGGCGCCGACGTTTCTCGCTTGGGCGGGCGGCGAAGCGGAGCCGCACCGCCTCGAGGGGCGGTCGATCGCGCCGCTACTCGAGGCGACCGAGGTGGTTGGGTGGCGGGAGGCTGTGTTCTGCGACAGTGACTTCGCGCTCCGCCATGCGCGCAAGACGCTGGACCTGGACGTGGATGAGGCGCGCGGCTTCATGGTTCGCACCGCGCGTTGGAAATATGTGCACTTCGAGCGCTTCAGGCCGCAACTGTTCGATCTCGACGCGGATCCCAACGAGCTCAACGATCTCGGCGAAAGTGCCGCGCATATGGCTGTGCTCGAGGAGATGCGGGCGCGGTTGTTTTCCTGGGCACTCGGCCGAAAGACACGCACCACAGTGACGCACGACTATATCCGGCGCGTCACCGGCGGCGCGCGCGCGCGCGGGTACCGGTTCGGCGAGTGGTAAGGCGAAAGCGGGGGCGCCATTGACCGCGCTGGCTCATCCCTTGCCGGCTGCGGGTCGCCAGCGCGTCGATGATTTTTATTTGGCCTTGGCGATGGCGCGGCGGGCGAGAACCCCGATGAGGTGGGCGCGATAGGCGCCGCCGGCGTGGATGTCGGTCATCATGCCGTCCTGGGGTAGCTTGATGGCGGCGATGGCGTCGGCTGCGAAATTCTTCGCAAGGGCCTGTTCGAGAGGTGCCGCACGGAACACGCCACCCTCGCCAGCTCCGGTGACGGCGACGCGGATGCCGTCGGCCGTCTTGGCAACCATGACGCCAACCAAGCAATAGCGTGATGCGGGGTGAGGAAATTTCACGTAGCCGGCGCGCTCGGGGATTGGGAACTCGATGGCCGTTATGAGTTCGCCGTCCTCCAGAGCCGTGGTGAAGAGACCCTGAAAAAAATCGTCGGCGGCGATGCGGCGCTTGTTGGTGACGACCGTGGCAGCAAGTCCGAGGACGGCCGCGGGATAATCGGCTGCGGGGTCGTTGTTGGCGACGGATCCGCCGAGCGTGCCGCGGTTGCGGACATGGGGGTCGCCGATGCCGCCAGCCAACTCGGCCAGGGCGGGAATTGTGCGGCGTACATCATCGGAGGCTGCAACCGTGGCGTGGCGGGTCATGGCGCCGATGGTGATCTTGTCAGGCGTTGCCGTGATGCCGGCCAGGCCGTCGATGCCGGCGAGAGAGACGAGGTCGCTGGGGGCTGCAAGGCGCTGCTTCAAGACTGGGATCAGGGTTTGGCCGCCGGCCAGGTACTTACCCTCGCTTGCCGCGGCAACGCTTTTCGCGGCCGCGTCGACGCTCGAAGCCTTGTGAAACGTGAAGGGGTTCATCAGCTGCGGCTCCTAGCGTCGTGGATGGCCTTGGTGCCGGCCAGGATGGCTTCAACGATGTTCTGGTAGCCGGTGCAGCGGCACAGGTTGCCTTCCAGGCTTTCGCGAACCTCGGCTTCGGTCGGGTTTGGATTGCGATCGGCAAAGGCAACGCCTGCCATGATCATGCCCGGGGTGCAGAAGCCGCATTGGAGGCCATGATGGTCGCGGAAAGCGGCCTGCATTGGGTGCAAGGCGTCACCTTTGGCCAGGCCCTCGATGGTGGTGATGCTGGCGCCGTCCGCCTCGACGGCCAGCATGGTGCAGCTCTTCACCGACACGCCGTCGACGTGGACCGTGCAGGCGCCGCATTGGCTCGTGTCGCAGCCGATGTGCGTGCCCGTCAGGCGCAGAGTGTCGCGCAGAAGCGACGACAGCAGTTGGGTATCCGGCACATCGACGGTGCGCGCAGAGCCGTTTACGGAGATTGTAATGCGGGGCATGGGCGCGCGGCGCTCCTTGGTGGTGGGGCAGGATCGGTCGGCAGGTTAGCGCGATGTGGCGCCGCCTGCCAAGCGTTTGGGGCACGCTCGACTGGGGCGCCATCGGCGCTTCGGCCGGATCAGGGAAGTTCAATGACGATGTTGCCACCTGCATCGAGCCTTGCCGTTGCGCCGGGTGTAATCACTGTCGTGGAATCGTATTCCTCGATGATGGCTGGGCCGGTGACAGGGGTTGCGAGATCCGAGCGCCGGCAGATGCGGGTTTCGATCCAACCATGCGGCTCGCCGAAATAGGCCCGGCGGGCGGCTCCAGGCTCGGGCTCGGCCCGCGAAGGGTGGAGGCGCTCAGGTACGCCTGGCCCTTCGCGCAGGCCGCGGCCAACGACCTGGATGGAGACCAGCTCGACCGGCTCGTCGGGGCCCGCCCGGTGACCATAGACACGCTCGTGCTCCTCGCCGAAAGCTTCCTCAAGGCGCCGCGCGAGCGCCTCGTCGATCGGGCCATCGGGGACGGGCACGACCAGCTCGAAACTCTGGCCGACGTAGTGCATCGCTGCAGAGCGCGTCACGCTTGCCCGATCGCCTGCGAAACCCTCGATCTCGAGTTGACTGCGGGCATCGTTGGCGAGTTCGCGCCAAGCCTGATCGATGGCGGCAAGGTCAGAGCCGCGGAGCTGGCGACGGAACGTCCTGGAGAAGTGGTGCTCGACGTCGGCGTACAGGAGGCCGAAGGACGAGAAAAGGCCTGCCGATGGCGGCACGACGATGCGCTTCATGCCGAGGGCGTCGGCCAGACCGCATGCGAACAACGGGCCATTGCCGCCGAAGGCGAAGAGCGTGAACTCCCGGGGATCGCGGCCGCGCTCGGTCGAGACGGCACGGATGGCGCGGATCATGTTCGAGGCGGCGATGCGGTGGGCACCAAGGGCTGCCTGCTCGACCGTGAGGCCCAGCGGGCGAGCGACGTCACGGGCGAGGGTATCGCGGGCGCGGGCGGCATTGAGCTTGAGGGCACCGCCGACTAGGTGGTCCGGATTGATGTAGCCTAGGACGACGTTGGCGTCGGTGACGGTTGGGATGGTGCCGCCCGCGTCGTAGCAGACGGGGCCGGGCTTGGCGCCGGCGCTTTCGGGGCCTATCTGCAGGGCGCCGCCCTTGTCTATCCAGACGTGACTGCCACCGCCGGCGCCGATCTCGGCCAGGTCGATGGCCGGTACCTTGCAGACATAGCCGGCGCCCGTGAGAAGTCGCGAACCTGCCATGATGCCAGCGCCGACGGACTGCTCCTGGGCACGCATGACGTGACCGGCCTCGACCATGGAAGCCTTGGCGGTGGTGCCACCCATGTCGAAGGTGATGATCTTGGCGAGACCCTTGGCCTCGGCGAGCTTGCCGGCGCCGACGACGCCTCCGGCGGGGCCGGATTCGATGATGTTCATCGGCTTTTCGGCGGCTGCCCGGTCGGTGGTCAGGCCGCCGTTCGATTGCATGAGGAGCAGGCGCGCGGGAATGCCGGCGGCGTCGAGCCCCTGGCGTAGTGCCTTGAGGTAGGTCGCGACGATGGGCATGACATAGGCGTTGATCACCGTCGTCGAAGTGCGCTCATACTCCTTGATCTCGGGCAGGACCTCGTAGGAGATCGAGTAGGGCAGGAACGGCGCCTTGCGGGTGATGATGTCCTTGATGGCAAGTTCGTGAACGGGGTTTGCAAACGAATTGATGAGGCAGACGGCGATGGCCTCGACGTCCTCCGCCAGCAGGGCCTCGACCTGGCGCTCGGCATCAGCGAGATCAAGCGGGCGCTCGATGCCACCGCGGCCGTCGATGCGCTCGTCGACGACGCGGCGGAGGTAGCGCTCGACGAGGGGCGGGGGCTTTTCCCAGGCGATGTCGTAGAGGCGGGGCATACGGAGCGTGCGGATCTCGAGGGCGTCGCGGAACCCCTTGGTGGTGATGAGGCCGACTGTAGCTCCCTTCTGCTCGAGGATGGCGTTAGAGGCGACGGTGGTGCCGTGTCGGATCTCGTCAATGTGGGAGCCGGCGAGACCGTTCTCTGCGAACACCTGGTCAAGGCCCTCGACAATGGCAGTGGCGTAATTCTCGACGCTGGATGAAATCTTCTTGGTGTGAATGGTGCCGTCGGCACCCAGCAGGACGATGTCAGTGAAGGTGCCGCCGATGTCAACGCCGACGCGGTAGGTAATGGGAGATGTCATCGGGTGTTACTCCGCGGCCTTGGGCGCAATGGGGGCAGACGGAATGGGATCGTGCCATTGCACCTTTGGGACTTCCTTCCAGGCGCGCAGGCGGCGAATTTCATCCTGGCAGGCTTTGGTGGCCTCCACGTCGACGCTCCAAGTGGCGGTCGAGATGATGACGCCATAATCGGCCTTGGCCTTCTCCGGGGACAGGAACTCGTTACGGACATCCTTCAGGACCATGGCGGGGTCGCGTTCGAGTGGGTCGCCCCAGCCGGCACCACCGGGGTGCGTGTGTTGGAAGACGTCGCCGCGCTTGATGTCCATGGTCACCTTCGAGGGCATCGGCCGGTTCTCGGCTGCGGGATTGAGGTGGTTCTCGGAGGGTTGCCCGGGGCTGCCGCCATAGAGGCCAAAGGGGCGATGGGTCTTGCGGTCGGAGCGGACAGAAAGCTGGGCTGCTTCCTCGTTGAAGCGGTAGGCCCGCTTGAACGGTACGCCGCCACGGAACTTTCCAGCGCCAGCGCGATCGGAGACGAACTCGTAGGCCAGGACGGAGACGGGCTGCTCGGCCTCGATGACCTCTGCCGAAGGGCAGGACTGGTTGGCAAACATGTGGCTGTTGCCGTTCAGGCCGTCGGCCCACGGCCTGGCCCCCCAGGCCCCGCAGGTGAACTCGACGTAGACGAAGGGCTTGCGGTCCTTGTCGTAGCCGCCGATGGAGATTCCTGAATTGCCGCCGTCGCCGGCGGCCTTGACCTTATCGGGCAGCATCATGGCCAGCGCCCCATACATGCAGTCGACCATGCGGAAGCCGGTGAGGCCGCGTGCGGCGCACGCTGCGGGAAGGACGCCGTGACCGATCGTGCCCGGCGGGCAGATCACCTCGATGGCGCGGAAGACGCCCTCGTTGTTGGGAATGCCCTGGGGCAGAACGGAGCGCACGCCGGTGTAGGAGGCGGACTTCGTATAAGACAGTGTATTGTTGATGGCGCCGCGAACCTGGGGGCTGGTGCCGGTCCAATCGACCACCATGTGATCACCCGTCTTGCGCAGGGTGACGAAGAGGCGGATCGGCTTGCCGACGTCGATGCCGTCGTCGTCGATCCAGTCCTCAAAGCTCCACTCGCCATCGGGCAACTCCTGCAAGGCGGCACGGGTGAGGCGCTCGGAGTAGTCGATGGTCTCATTGAGCATACGCCTGGTCTGCTCTGGGCCCCATTTTGCGACGATCTCGGCGAACTGCTGCTCGGCAATGTGGCAGGCGGCGAGCTGTGCCCTCAAATCGCCTTGGACCATGACCGGCACGCGCACGTTCTTCTCGATGAAAGTCATGATGGTCTTGTTGAGTACGCCCTTGTCGTAAAGCTTCATGGGCGCGATGCGCAGGCCCTCGGCATAGATTTCCGTGGAGTTCGGACGCGTTCGAGCCAGCGACGCGACCGCCAACATCGGTGTGGTGGCAGACGGTGCAGGCAAAGGCGAGGCGCTCGCCGGCGTGGTAGAGCGGCTTGAAGATGAAGATGTCGGGCAGGTGCATGCCGCCGTCAAAGGGATCGTTCATGATGAAAACGTCGCCCTGCGCCATGTCGTCGCCGTAGTGGCGCATGACCGCCTCGAGCGCGGTCGGGGTGGAGCCCAGATGGCCGGGCAGGGTGAGGCCCTGGGCAGCGAGGCGGCCGGCGCCATCGGCGAATCCGGTCGAATAGTCCATGTTGTCCTTGAGGACGGCTGAATAGGTGGTGCGGAAGACGGTCAGGGCCATCTCGTCGGCAATGGAGAAGATGGCGTTCTTGAAGAGCTCGAAGTCTACGGGATCGATGGCGGTGTCAGTCATATCGGTCCTTGTCGTCGATCGTACGGCTGGTTGTGGACATTCGGCTCAGGTTGGCACGTTGTCGAGCGAGTGGCGATAGGGGCCGAAAACGAGGTGAAGGGCGGGGCGCGCAAGCAAAAAGCCGGTCCGGGAAGTCCGGACCGGCTTGCTTCATCTACTAAACCCGGAACAAGTCCTTGTGCTGTCGCTTAGAATGTCACCTTGGCAGTGGCGACGAAGCGTTCGTCACAGCCGAACAGGCGCGCTGAGCAGAAGCCATCGGCAAAGCCGGCTACGGCGTTGTCGTTCTTGATGTCGGTGTCCCAGTAGCGGAAATCGAGCGAGAAGTTGTCGCCGAAGCCAAGGCCCAAACCGACGTTCCAGTAGAGGTAGTTGTCAGCACCGTTGCCGAACACGACCTGGTAGGCCAGCGTGTCGCCGCTCTGGTAGCCAAGCGTAGCACTGACGCTCGGAGTGACATTGCGGACGGGCGCGAAGGCTTGCGAGAACGTGCCCTCAACGGTCCAAACATCGCCAGTCTTGCCGGTGTATTCCGGGGAATAGAAGAATGTTACGCCAACCGAGGCGTCCTTCCAGGGGCTCATGCTGCCGCCAAACTTCAATTCGACATAGTCGAGTTCGGCGCCAGGATCGAAGGCATTGGGATAGGTGTAGTAGATAACGCCCAGGTCGAGTGTCACCGGGCCGAGCACGGGCTTGATGCCGGCGTAGTAGTCGATCTCCTGGTGGGCTACGTCCTTATTGCCGATCCGACCGAAGTCGATCAACGATCCCCATGCGCCGATATAGAACCACTTGTAGGTGGCGTCGACGCCGGCCTGGACGGCCGGACGCGAGGCGGACTGGGAAAAGCCGCGGAACACGTAGTCGCTGGTGATTGCAAAGTTGGCGGAGAACTGGAGTTCTCGCTTGGGCTCTGCCTCTGGCGCGTCCTTGAGGCTGCCTTTGTCATAACCATCGGCCATCGCGGCCGTTGCGAGACCGCTGATTGCAAACCCCGATACCATCGCCAACAGGCGGCCGACGCTATTTCTGCTCATGTTCCCCTCACCATGCATGGCCCCGTCGGAGCCGCGAATCTTCTATTCTGAGTTGAGTTTCGGCTATCGGGGGCGGTATTAACAAGATCAAGAAACGGGCAAATAGGTCTTGATTCCAATATGTTGCAAGATGGCGACATTCGACCGTGCATGCTCGAATTGCGGGCTTCGATTGCCAATAAAACAGGCATTCAGAGGTCGCCAACTTCGGGCGCGATCACAAATGTGCTGAAAAAGGAGTCAGGTTGACTTCAAGCAGCCTCGACTGATCTGCCGGGCGATCGGCGGAAGTGGTGCCTATTGCAGGCGCAATTGCTCAATTGCCATATGGTTCGCTATGCAAGGTGTAGTCGGTTGGACGCAATCGAGCTGACATGATCGAGACCATTCGACTAGGGTCAGGCTTCGGGGCAAGGACCGGCAGCAAACAGCAGAGTACAGGGGATCAATGGCGGCGAGAGGAGAGCGCGGAACTGCACTCGTTACCGGGGCCGGTCGCCGCATCGGGCGGGCGATCGCTCTCGATCTGGCGCGTCATGGCTGGGACGTCGGTGTGCACTACGCGTCGGCCGAGGATGAAGCCCGGATGGTCGTGGATGAGATCAAGGCGCTGGGCCGGCGTGCAGTGGCTCTGGCTGGAGATCTCTCGCAGGTGGAGGCTTGCGCCGCATTGATCTCTGCATGTTCTCGCGAACTCGGAGCGCTCAGTTGCCTGGTGAACAATGCGTCCACCTTCATCGACGACGACATTGCGACTTTAAGTGGGGACATTTGGGACAAGCAGCTGGCGGTCAATCTACGAGCGCCGGTGTTTCTAGCACAGGCATTTGCCCGGCAGGTGCCCGGTGATGGCGTTGCGAACATCGTCAATGTGATCGATCAAAGGGTGCTGCAACCACTGCCCGGACTGTTATCCTATGCCATCGGCAAAGAGGGGCTCTACGCGGCAACAAAACTACTGGCTCTATCGTTGGCGCCGGGTATCCGTGTCAACGGCGTCGGGCCGGGGCCCGTGCTGCGCAGCGTTCTGCAGACGGATGCGGCGTTTGACGCCGAAGTGAAATCGACCTTGCTTGGGCGGGCGGTTGCGCCGGAAGAGATCGCTCAGGCCGTCCGCTTCATTCTCGATGCGCCGTCGCTGACGGGGCAGATGATTGCTGTCGATGCCGGGCAGCACTTGTCACGCAACCATGTCGGCTGAACCGCCGAGGTCGCAGGTTTGCGAGCAGCACGAAACGAGGACCCATGGCGACGCTTGAGCGCGACGACGATTTTTCGGGCGACCCTTTTGGGAGCAGGCGGCGTTTGGTGTTTGTCGAGGGTCTCGAATTGCTGGCGAGCGTCGGCATCTTCGAGGTCGAGCGACGCTATGAACAGAGGATCTTGGTCTCGGTGACGTTGGCGGTCGAGGACGACTACGACGGCAAATCCGATCGGCTCGACCAGGTGCTAGACTACGGCACGATTGTCGAGCACTGCCGCCGCCTCGTGGATGGGACGCACTTCAACCTGATCGAGACGCTGGCTGAACGCATTGCGGAAGCGACATTGAGCGATCGGCGGGTCGCCCGTGTGCGGGTGCGGATCGACAAGCCCGATATTATTTCCGGTTGCCGGGCCGTGGGTATTGCAATCGTTCGCGAGCAGGCATCACGCCAGCCCTGACGATCAGTTGATGGGCCAGAGGCTCAAGCGCCCAATATTGCAGTGAAATTATCGAAGATGTTTTCGATCGCTCACCGGCTGCGCACCGACGCTGAAGATCAAACCATTGCCAGTCCGCCACATTTCTCCGCATCGGTGCCCTATTGGTGCCCGAAACTTGCGGGAAACAGGATCAGGCGCGGGGGATGACAGCTTAACGAGCTGTTAAGGTTAACGGATTAGTCAAAGACGAGTGCAGATGCGTCCCACGTCCGTGGAATTGCTGCGCAGAACTGTTGGGGGTCCAATGAAGCGTCGAATTTCCCTTGGCGTCGCTGCCGGTTTATTTCTCGCTCCTGCGGCTGCTTTTTCGGCCGATGTCCCGGAAATCAAGGTGTCAGCCTCGAACCCGGTGCCGGCCTGCGTCACGCCCGGCCGCCTGACGGCTTTTCTCACCGCGCGCAACGATCGGCTTGATCCGCGGTTTGCCAAGATCGCCGTCGAATACATGAGGCGCGGCGAAGAGCTCGGGCTCAGGTGGGACTACACGTTCTACCAGATGGTTCTTGAAACCGGCTATCTGACCTACCGCGGGAATGGTGGGCGGCGGGGCGACGTGAGCCCGTCGCAGAACAATTTCGCAGGCCTTGGCGCGACCGGCCGCGGGAACCCGGGCGAGAGTTTCCCCGACGTCAAGACTGGCGTGCTTGCACATCTCCAACACGTCCTGCTCTACGCGGGCGAGACGGTCGACAACCCTGTGGCGGAGCGCACGCGGAAGGTGCAGGAATGGGGCATCCTGTCCTCAATGAAGAAAAAGGCGCGCGGGCGCGTAACGTTTGCGCATCTGGCGAAGAAGTGGGCCCCGGGCTCCGATTACGTGGCCGGGCTCAAGGCGCTTGAGCGTAAATTCCAGGATGATTTCTGCAATGGGGCTGATCCCAATCCCGAATGGGTCGCTGAAGCGCGCGGCATCGCGCCGGCAAAGCAGTTGGCAGCGGCTGACGCCGTGATTGCGCCGAAGGTCAGCGGCGACCTCCTCGCGCGACGGGCGATCGAGGACGGCAAAGCCACTGGTGACAACCGGATGACTGGCCTCGGTGCGACTGGATTGGCCAAGGCGGCAACGCCAAGCTACAGCCTGCTGAATGCGCCCTCGGGTACGGTCGACACAACAGCTCCGCAAATGCCACCTGCAAGCGGGGCCGGTTTCAACGCGACGCAGGCCCCAACCACGGCCAAGACCTCGAAATTCGTGACAGCGTCGGCTGCGGGGAATCTGGCGAAGGCTGAAATCCCAAAAGTTGCCGGAACGAAACCCGCGGGCTGTCGTGTTTGGACTGCGAGCTATGGGGGGCTCAAGGCCTTGATCATCCGCGTGAAATCGGAAAAGGGCACGGATTACACCGTGCTTGACGTGAATGAGGGCCTGGAGAAGCGCGAGGCAGAAGCCTATATCGCCGCCTACGCCAAGGGTGGCGAGATTGCAGGTGAGTTCGCGACCCAGACCCAGGCGCTCGACAAGGCTTTCGAGTTGTGCCCGGAAAAATAGGTATTGAGGTTGGGCTGGCGCGGAGCGGGTGCGCCAACGGGATCGGCAGGCTCCCCAAAACTGCCATCGCGTGGCTGCATATCGATGCGGCGAGGCCATCCCGGCGTGACTGTCGTTTGTGCGTGAGCCCAATTGGATCGGATTCGCGACGCGGCTTGGTCGGTTGAGTGGAGTTGAGGATCTGAGGCGGATGAAGCAGATTTCCGCGGTGGATAGGACGAGCAGGCGTGGCACTCGCGCGGCTGTGCGTTGCGGCCGGCCGTCGCTTGCAGCGATGACGGCAGTAACAGCGATTTGGGTTGCGACGGTTCCAGGTGCGCTTGCGCAGTCGCTGCCGCAGATCAGGTTGTCGGCCAGCAATCAGGTGCCTGCCTGTGTCACGCCTAAGCGGATGCAACAGTTCCTGCGCGATGGAAATCCACGTCTCGACGCCAAGTTCCAATCGATCGCCGGCTATTACCGTCTGCACGGCGAACGCATGGGTGTGCGCTGGGATTATGCATTCTATCAGATGGTCATCGAGACCAATTATTTGATCTTCAAGAACAATGCGGGCAAGGGTGACGTCAGTCCGCGGCAGAACAACTTTGCCGGTATCGGCACGACAGGCGGCGGAGTGCCGGGTGACAGCTTTCCTGACGTGTCGACCGGAGTGGTCGGTCAATTGCAGCACCTGATTGCCTATTCCGGAGATATCGTCGACAACCCGGTGGCGCGACGGACGCGTGAAAAGCAGGCCGACATCATTTCGAGATCACGGCGCCTTGGGCGGCCTGTGACGTTTCGCGATTTGGCCGGAAGATGGGCCGTCGACCGGCGTTATGCCCGCTCGATTGCGTTCATTGCCGATCGGTTTCAGAAACAATATTGCTCGGGACGCGATGGGGTCGAGGAAGCGCGCGAGATTGCTCAGCGGAAGGCATTGATGGCCTCGGTCGCTGGTGTGAGGGCCTCTCCGGATCGTCCGACCACGCGCGTGCGGCAAGCTGCCGAGGGCCTGTCCAGCAGGGCTTCAGTTGCCAGTCTTGGTGTGCCACCACCGGTTCCCGTGCCTCGCCCGCCTCCCAGGATCGAACAGGCTCAAGTGAGCTGCAAAGTCTTCACAGCCAGCTACGGGGGCAAGCGCAACGTGCTGATCCGCCACATGGTTGGCACCGAGCTCCGGTACACGGCGTTGCAGGTGATCGATGGGCGCGAACAGGGATTGGCGGAGAGCTTCATCCGCAATCATGCGCAGGGTGGGGAGGCGGTCGGCGAGTTCGACGATCGCCAAGGGGCGCTGGCACAGGCGTTCTCGTTGTGCCCGAGCGCTGCTGGCGGCAGGAGCTAGTGCCTGAACCGCAAAGTCCATGTCATTCCTCGAGAGCCTCAGCGCGAACTTTGCGACCCAAAGCTCCCTCAAAAACATTAGTTTAGTGGGGCGTCATACTTGGATGTCCGTTTGCGGAGTTTGCGATCAGAGCGCAGCGGACTTCCAGACCGCGGCATCAGGCCGTCATCCAGTTCCGGCCCATGGCCAGGGATCGCCAGCGTCACTGGTGGTCTCGCAACGTCTGCGCAGTTGAAAGCGGTCAGCATCGTAAGGCCATTTGAGCCCTGCTTTTCCACGGAGTCACTGGCTTGGGTGGACGCTACGCAGAAACGGCTTTAATGCTGTCGCCAGCCCGGCAACTTCGTCTGCGCGGGTACTTTTGCGCGATAGTCGAGGGCTCGCTGTGAACGCTGACAAATCCGTTTCCCAGAAAGATATGGCAAACGCCGTGCGGGCGCTGGCCATGGATGCGGTCGAGGCTGCCAAGTCGGGCCACCCGGGCATGCCGATGGGCATGGCCGATGTTGCGACCGTACTCTTTGGCGACCACATGAAGTATGACGCGGCCCGTCCGGACTGGCCGGATCGGGACCGGTTCGTGCTGTCGGCCGGACATGGCTCGATGCTGCTTTATGCGCTGCTGCATCTGACGGGTACGCCCGGCATGACGATGCAGGAGATCCGCAATTTCAGGCAACTCGGCGCCAAGACGGCGGGACACCCTGAATTCGGTCACGCGCCGGGGATCGAGACGACGACGGGGCCACTGGGGCAGGGACTTGGCAATGCCGTGGGCATGGCGCTGGCCGAGCGCATCCTCAATGCGCGCTACGGTGACGACATCATCAATCACAATACCTGGGTGATCGCTGGCGACGGTTGCCTCATGGAGGGCATCAGCCAGGAAGCCATTTCGCTCGCTGGGCACTTGAAGCTCGGCAAACTGATCGTGCTGTTCGACGACAACGGCATTTCGATCGATGGGCCGACGAGCCTGGCGACGAGCGAGGATCAGATTGCCCGTTTCAAGGCTTCGGGCTGGGCGACGGCGTCGGTCGATGGCCATGATGCGGCGGCCGTCTCGAGGGCACTCGCCGCGGCGAAGGCGGATGCCACCAAGCCTTGGCTGATCGCGTGCAAGACGCGGATCGGATTTGGTGCACCGACCAAAGAGGGCAAGGCATCGTCGCATGGCTCGCCGCTGGGAGCTGACGAGATCAAGGGCGCGCGGGAGCGTATCGGTTGGGCGCATGGGCCGTTCGAGATCCCGGCGACGGTTGCGGCAGCCTGGAAGGCGGCGGGTGCGCGAGGCGCAAAGACCCGCGAGGCCTGGGAGGCGGGCTTTGCGAAGCTCGAGCCAGCACGGCGCGAGGCGCTGGCACATCCGGCGGGCGCTGTGAAAGAGGCTATTGCGGCAGCCATCGCGGCGGCCAAGGCTGCGGCCGAGGCCGAGACTTCGGAAAAAGCGACCAGGGTTTGGTCGGAACTCACGATCAACAGGCTGGCGGAAGCCTGCCCGGCGTTGGTCGGAGGCTCGGCGGATCTGACGGGCTCGAACAATACCAAGGCGAAATCGCAAGGTGTGATCGGGCCCGGAGACTTCAAAGGCAGCTACATCCACTACGGTGTGCGCGAGCATGCGATGGCGGCGGCCATGAACGGCATGTCGCTGCATGGCGGGGTGATCCCGTACGGCGGCACATTCATGGCGTTCACCGACTATTGTCGGCCGTCGATCCGGTTGTCGGCGCTGATGGGTATCAGGGTCATCTACGTCATGACGCACGATTCCATCGGGCTTGGCGAGGATGGGCCGACGCATCAGCCGGTCGAGCATTTGGCGGCGTTGAGGGCCATTCCGAATCTGCTACGTGTTCCGGCCGGCTGACGGCGTGGAGACGGCTGAGTGCTGGGAACTGGCGATCGCGTCAGGGGATACGCCGTCGATCCTGGCCTTGACGCGGCAGGGCGTGCGCAATCTGCGCACCAAGCCACAAGCGGAGAACATGTCGGGGAAAGGCGGCTATGTCATTTGGGGGGCGGAAGCCGGCAAGCGCGACGTGACGCTGCTGGCGACGGGCTCGGAAGTGGGGCTGGCGGTTACGGCCGCGGAGGCGCTGGCCAAGGATGGTGTTGCGGCGGCGGTGGTTTCGATGCCGAGCTTCGAGCTGTTTCGCAGGCAGGAGGCTGCTTATCGGGCGACGGTTCTCGGCGATACGCCGCGTATCGCCATCGAGGCCGGGGTCGAGCAGGGCTGGCGGGAATGGCTGCGGCCTGACGACCGGTTCATCGGCATGGCAGGTTTTGGCGCCTCGGCGCCGGCGGGCAAACTCTACGAGCACTTCGGCATCACGCCCACCAAAGTGATCGAGGCGACCAAGGCACTTCTGAAGCGCTGAGCCTCAAGCGACGGCGGCACACGAGATGCCGCCGTCCGTGCCAAGGCCTAGCGGTGATCAATTCGCCAATTCTCAGGGTTTGCCACCGGGCCAGACCGGGGCCTGGGCTAGGCTTGGCCAGCCGGCCGGACTCTCGGCTGCGCGCCTGTTTTCCTCGAGGGTGCGGTCCGGCTTCCATTCGGCTGCGACATAGCGATTGCCGGTGACGTCCGCTGCGGCGTCGGAGCATAGCCAAACGATCGGGCCGGCCATGGCAGAGGGTGGAATCAAGTCGCCGCGCTTGAGGCCCGACGCTTGGGGTACCATGGCCGTGTCGGCCGGACCGCCTGGCACGACGACGTTGACGGTAATGCCGTCCGGCTCGAATTCCTGGGCATGGCCGGCTGACATGGCTTCGAGCGCGGCCTTGGATGGTCCGTATGGATGGAACTTGCCGCGCAGCATTGTGAACATGCTGGTGGTGACGTTGATGATGCGGCCGGACCGGCGAGCCTTCATGCCGGGGACGACGGCGCGCGTGAGGTACCAGGCGCCGTTCAGATTGACGCGGACCATCTGATCCCAGATGGCGGGGTCGATCTCGTCGATGGCGACCAGATGCGTGAAATGGTCATCGCGAATGACGCCCATTCCCAACGCACCGTTATTGATGAGGATGTCGATTCTGCCGAATGCCTTCTCGGTGTCGGCCACGGCTTTTTCGCATGCCTGCTGCACGGAAATGTCGAGCTGGATGGTATCGAGGGCGTTGGCGGATGTCGTGTTCGCGGCCTTCAAGGCGACGAGCCCCTGATGGTTGATGTCGGCGGCCATCACCTGGGCGCCGGCGTCAAGCAGGCCTTGGAGTATCGCCTGGCCGAGGCCACCCGCCGCACCCGTCACAAGTGCAACTTTGCCTTCGAGTGGTTTGTTGGTCATGGGTTGCCGTATCCTCCCTCGCGTGGGTTGTGAACGATCGTTTTGATTTTTGGCTGGCCCTGCGGGCCGAATGCCAATCAGGCGCGAGCGGGCAAATGGTGTTGGTACCAGGCTACGGTCTCGGCCATCACCTCGTCGAACGCGCGGCCGGTGTAGACTTCGTAATGCCCCCACCCCTTCAGCGTGACCAATTTCTTGGGCTCGCCGGCCTTGGCGTAGAGGGCCTCCGACTCCTCAGGCGGGACCAGTCGGTCATCGTCGGTGGTGATCAGGAGCAGCGGGCGCGGGGCGATCTTGTCGACGACCCATTCGGGGTGGAACTCGAGCGTCTCGTCGATGTATTCGAGGGGGATGGTGCCGACCGCGTTCGGATTGTTCTTGCGGGCGGCGGCGGCCAACTCGGCCGACTGGCGATCGGGCAGGAGCACCTCCTCGCGAGCCACATATTCGGACTTGCCGGTCAGAACGCGGGTCTCGCGGTCCTTCTTGGAGCGGGCCAGGAGGTCGACCCACTCGTCGGGACGGCGGACCGAGCGCATCCAGCGGCGGCCGTTACCGATGCCGACACAGGAGACTACGCATTTGACCCGAGGATCGACGGCGGCGGTCCACACTACCGTGGCGCCGCCATAGCTGGTGCCGTAGATGCCGAGCCGGTCCTCATCGACGCCTGCCTGCAAGCCGAGGAAGGTCATTGCGGCCTGGACATCGGCGACACGGCTCAAGGGGGCGAGGCGGCTGCGCGTGCCTTCGCTCGCGCCCCAGCCTTTGTAGTCGAACGTCAAGACGACGTAGCCGGCGTCATTGAGGACGCGGGCGTTGTCGGGCAGGTAAAGATCCTTCACGCCGGTATAGCCGTGGCACAGCACGATGCCGGCGCGCTGCTCACCGGGCTTCAAGTTCTCAGGCAGGTAGAGATCGCCGGAAAGCTTCAGGCCTTCGGAGTAGAAGTGGACGGCTTGGCGTGTGTGCATGGGCTGGTTCCGGTTTCTCGTGTTGGGCTGGCGCCAATTGTTGCGCAATCGAGGTGGGCTCGGCCAGTGCCGATCAGTCGGCGTCGGCAGCCAACAGGCCGTCGTCATTTGCATGAGCGGGGAGGACCGGGCCGCGAGCCGTAGCGGACGCGCACTTGGACTCGGATGATCGCGGTAGGCCCGGCAGCGATCCAATTCGCAGTTGGATTGGGCAATTATATGCAATCTAAGGTTGACATTCTGCATGCCTTCACTTCACATACCCTGGATTGTATTGAGGGGGTGGGGATGATTTCTCGCTTTTGGCCTGCCAAACGATCCGAGTTTGAAATTTCTCGCGAAATCAACTCTCAATGGAGCGACTCCAGACGAGGTCGGCGGATAACGGTGTCACATCGCCCGCTGATGACGCCCGGAGAGACCAAGGTTTTTGCAATCGGTAGTTGTTTTGCTGTCGAAGTGAGGGCTGCTCTGCGTGCCCTGGGTTTCGATGTCTATCCGAAGTACCGGGATATCGACTTCGATCCTGCCCGGCAGCAGCCCTGCGGGCTCCCTTATCGTGAGGACGTCAATCACTACGATACGTTCACCATCCGGCAGGAGCTCGAGCGGGCGATCGATGGCGGGGAGTGGAACCCCGATCATTTCTGGAGGCTCGAGCAGCACAGGTTCGGCCGGGAGAAGGGATGGAGGCAGGTCCACTGCGATCCCTACAGGCGCAAGATGTTTGCCCGGGATCGCGATGCATTGATCGATCTCAGCCGCAAGGTCGGCCGCTGCATTGACGAGGGTTTGAGGACGGCGGACGTGATCATCATTACGCTTGGCCTCACGGAATGCTGGCGGGCCAAGGGCGGTGCGCATCATGTCTGTGTGCCGGCGGTGTCGGAGGCTGACGAGACCCAGGCCTTCGTGGATTTCCATCCCTCAACATTTCAGGAGAATTACGACAACGTCGCTGCGACCATCCGCCGACTTTCCGACGCATTCCCGCACGCGCGCATCGTGCTGACTGTTTCACCGGTTGCTCTGGGAAGGACCTGGACCGACAACGACGTCGTCGTTGCCAATATGGCGAGCAAGACAACGTTGCGTGCGGTGGCGAACGAGATCTGCCGGGTGAACGAGCGGGTGACCTACTGGCCGTCCTACGAGTTCGCCATGATGGAAGATGTTTTCCTCACCGATGGTCGCCACGTCAAACGTAGCGCGGTCAAACGCATCATTTCGGCCTTCCTCGACGCGCACCAGACGCCAGCCGCGAAGCCGGCGACACGGTTCGGCAGAATGGCCGATCGGCAGCAGCCCAAAACCGAAGATCTGTTGCGAACGTGAGTCTACCCAAGCCTGAGCGCGGTCACGACGGCGGCCTTGTAGGCAAGTTGGGGGCTGGTTGGTGAGGTGAAGCGCCACGGCTGAGCTGACCGTGGCGCGGGCAGTGTCAGGTCCATTGATTGCGCGGCTCGCGGGTGGGGCGCAGACTTAAGCGTTGCTGCACGAGATTTATGTGGCTGCGCAGCTCGTACAACTGGTTCGAGAACTGGCGGGGGATCCTAAGCGCACTGACGGCCTGATCGATTTGCTCCAGTTCCCGGGTCGCCATGAATATCTGCGTTGGTGTCGTATCGGCGTGGTCGAGTGTTTTCTCCAACGCCTTAAGGCGATCGTACCAGGCCAGCAAGCGGCGCCGAATGATCCAGGCATAGACGGTTGGAATGGCGCGACTTAACGGAATGAGAACGGTGAATATGGGGATGGCGAGCAGGACGATCTTGGTGCCGTGCTGGGCGATCACGGCCGTCACCCAGAACGGGACGCCGTGACGCGCGTTGAAGCGGCCAAGATTTTGCAACAAGACAGGCAACTCGCCGGATTTGTAATAGGCCGTCGAGGCGGTGTGCACCTCGTACTCGGGATCGTCGAGGTGGGGGTACTTGCCGGCCTTGAAAAACATCACGGGATAGCCGGTGGCGGGATCGACGGGCGATTTCGGCTTAACCACCGTGACATGCGTCAGGAGTGTTGCCAGGACCGGATGCAAATCCTGGTGGACGACGAGGGCCGGCGCCGTGTTGAGCAGGGTGATCTGGGCACTGGGGATGATAACCGGGTCAAGCTGGAAGGCGCCCTTGTCCATGGTGACGGCCGAGAAAAAGGGAAACTTGGAGGTATAGGCTCCAGCCAGATCCTTGAAGCTCATCAGGAGGATGTCGTTGGGGTTGGAGAGCAGATCTTTGACCGTTTGATTGTCGCTCGGCAGGATCAGGAACGCGACGTCGACGGCATCCGGCGCGTTCATCGGCTTGATCAGCGGCTCGGCATCACTCGGGAAATCCTCGTAACTGAATGTTGCAGTTCCGGATGGCTCGGTGATGCCGTTGGCGTGCAAGATCATCGACACGATCTTGGAACGCCCGGAGCCTTCCGTGCCGAGTGAAATGCGTTTGCCCTTGAAGGCCTGAAGGCCGTCGATGGGGACGTTCGGGCGGCGGTAATAAACCCACAGCGGCTCGTCGAACATGCGACCCAGCGAGCGCAAAGTCTTCTCGTTCGAGATGACGGAGTGCTTGCCATATGAAAAGTACTTCTGGCTGGTCGAATAGCCGCCGACGATAAAGGCCGCCTCGACCTCGCGGCGTAGCACACCGTTTCGGGCTGCGGCGCCTTCGTCCTCCGTCAACACCAGCGTGACGCCGTACTGGCGCAGCTCGTCCTTCCAGGTCTCGGCGAGCTTGGTGTAGGCGCCGGCGCTGGCGCCTGTTGCGATGCGAAGCGTGGCGCTAGGCAGATCGAGGAAGGAGATTGCGACGGTGATCGCAATCCCGAGGGCCACCAAGAGCCCCAACATCAATAGTGCCAGCTGACGCACTGCCCCTCCACACACGCTTGCAAGCGACCGAGGAATGGCGGCCCGGGTGCTTGCTCGGCCAATACCCGGCCGACGAGAACATGGCCGAGGAAAATTCGGTCCTGGCGAAATACAGCCAACCGGCGGTCCTCAATCTCCGTCCGAGGCCGGCTATGGTTAGAGCAATTGTGGGGGGCAGAATCCACCTTGTGCTCATTGCGACGCCCAATGGGGTCCTGGGGTGTGCCCATGCTGCCGCAGTCGAGCCCCATCATGGCTGTGCAGATGGGCTCGGCGTCAGGTTTTGTTCGGTGTGGCGGCTTCGCAAGGCCGCTCGCCGTCACCCCGTTCTGCCCTCGACGAACGCCTTCACGAGGATGTGGGCAATGGCGTGCTTGCCGGGGGCAGTGAGGCCCTCGGGATGGGTGCCCTCGAGCATGGCCTTTGCCTCGTCGCGGGTGAACCAGCGGGCCTCGGCGAGTTCGTTCTTGTCGACGGTGATGTCGGTTGTCTCGGCGTGGGCGATGCAGCCGAGCATCAGCGAATGGGGGAATGGCCAGGGCTGGCTACGCACATAATCGACGCGTCCGACCTTGATGTTGGTCTCCTCCAGCACCTCGCGACGCACGGCGTGCTCGATGTCCTCGCCGGGCTCGAGGAAGCCTGCCAGCGTCGACCACATCTTGTTCGCGTAACGGTACTCATGCGCCATGATGCAGCGCTCGCCGTCGGTCACCAGCATGATGACGACAGGATCGGTGCGCGGGAAATGATCGATGCCGCAACCCGTGCATTTACGGCGCCAGCCGCCGTCCATCAGACGCGAGGGCGCGCCGCACTTGCCACAGAATCCGGCGTTCTCATGCCACTGGGCCAGGGCTCGGGCCTTGCCGGCCAACGACTGCTCTTCGGGACTGAGCACGCCCTGCATGGAGAGTGACCTTAGATCGACCGCAGGGCGCAGAAACTGGGCGGCACCAGACAGACGCTGGGCTTCGTGCTCGGTGATGGCGATGGCAAAATGCGGAATGCCATCCTCGCGGGTGAGACCCAGGAAAAGCGCACGATCCTCGGGCAGATCGAGTTGCGTCGCCTCGTGGCGCGTCAGCCAGCGCAGCTTTGCGCTGGTTTGGTCGGGGCCCGGCTCGATCACGGGCTTGAGATCGCACAAGGGCAGAATGCGGGCCGTGGGCGAAGCCAGATGGGCATCGACCCAATCCTTGTCCGGCCGCTTGCCGCTGACACGGTCAAGAAGGGCAGTTGCAGCTAGTGTCGGCATGTTTGGCTCCTCCCGGCAGGGGCGGAACGGAAGCACAGGCGCGGGCGTCGCGCAATATTGGATACGTCATCGGGCTCTTCGGAGCAGAGGGAGGCCACGGGATCCCACAGGCAGCTTGCACCCCCGGTCAGGCTCGCTTAAGTAGGGGCCGGGAGGTTGGTGGCGGACGCGTCCCTCGCCAACCGGGTCAGGTCCGGAAGGAAGCAGCCCTAACGATCAGGATTCGGGTCGTCGCCAGCCTCTCATGCCGTCTGATGAAGCGGGCTCGACCTCAGGCGCGGCACTTGCGCGATGTCGAGCCGGAGGTGTTGAGCGCTGGCAGAGGCTGTGCGGACACCGATTCTCTCGGTGGTCTGGGCCTTGCAAATCCCGTCATTGATAGCAACGCCTTTGCCTCGATCAGCGTGATGGACGCGGTGGCGTCCGGCAAGAGGTGAGCAGCGGCTGGCGCTTCCCTAAGCCAGGGTCCATGCTGGAACGGATTGGCAGGCGAGGGCTGGAGCAGATCCATGAGTGAGGACGGCGACAGCGCAGGCATGGACGGCCCTGGGCTTTTCGGCGATGTGCCGCCGGCGGCACAAGGTTATGTGGTGCTTGCCCGGAAGTACCGGCCACAAACATTCGAGGATCTGATCGGTCAGTCCGCGATGGTGACGACGCTGCGCAATGCTTTTGCGAGCGAGCGGATCGCGCAGGCGTACATGCTGACCGGGGTCCGCGGTGTTGGAAAAACGACGACAGCGCGGATTCTGGCCCGGGCGCTGAATTATGTCGGCGAAGACGGGCGCGAGGGTCCTTCGGTGGATCTTGCCGAGCCTGGACGACACTGCCGGGAGATCATTGAAAGCCGGCATCCGGATGTAATCGAGATGGACGCGGCGTCAAACACTGGCGTCGACAACATTCGCGAGATCATCGAGAGCGCGCGCTATAAGCCGCTGGTGGCGCGCTACAAGGTATTCATCATCGACGAGGTCCACATGCTCTCGAAGGGCGCGTTCAACGCTCTTCTGAAGACGCTGGAGGAACCACCGCCGCATGTCAAATTCATCTTCGCAACCACAGAGATCCGAAGGGTGCCGGTAACGGTGCTGTCGCGTTGCCAACGGTTCGATCTCAGGCGCGTCGACGTGCCTGTGCTCGCCCGCCACTTCCAAGGAATCGTGGAGAAGGAAGGCGCGGAGGCGGAGCCGGAAGCGCTGGGGCTCATCGCACGGGCCGCCGGAGGCTCCGTGCGCGACGGACTTTCGGTGCTCGACCAGGCGATTGCGATGGGGTCGGGCAAGGTCAGCGAGGCTGACGTCAGGGCGATGCTCGGGCTTGCCGATCGCGGCCGGCTGTTCGATCTGCTCGAGCTGGTGTTCAAGGGTGATGCGGCGGGCGCCCTGGCGAGCCTTGCGGCTTTGAACCATGACGGCGCCGATCCCATACAAACGCTGGCCGACCTGGGTGAAGGCGTGCACATCGCCACGCGGATCAAGGTTGCGGGTGAAGCGGCGGCCGGCGAAGGATTGTCGGGGGAAGAAAAACGCCGGGCTGGTGAACTTGCCGGGAAGCTGCCGGTGGCGGTTCTGTCGCGTGCCTGGTCGATGCTGCTCAAAGGTCATGAGGAAGCGGGGCGCGCGCCGAATGCGCTCTCTGCGGCTGAGATGGTGCTCATCCGAATAGCGCATGCTGCGGATCTGCCGGCACCTGAGGACATCATCCGTCGGCTCGGCAGTGGTGGCGCACGCCGGGAGGCAGCATCGCCAGGCGAGGCGAGGGCGGAGGGCGCGCGGGAGGCGCGCGGGCCGCTCAATCAAGCCGTCCGACCACAGGCGACTGAGGGGATGGGTAGTGACCCGTCGCGGCCACAACGGGGTGACGGCGGCGAGCCTGCAACTGGCGAACGGCCACATCCGCGACCGCCATTGACACGCCCCGCAGCGAACGCTGCCGATGAGCCGCCGTTACCGAGCAGCCTCGATGACTACGGCGCCGATGACGGTGAGGCGCCGGAGTTCGATGAGGAAGATCCTGAGGTCATTCCTGCCGTCGTGCTGGGGTTCGATGATCCCCGCTCGTTCGAGGAGGTGGTTGCGATCGCCGGCAAGCGGCGAGATGCCCGGCTCAGTGTGCATCTGGAAGAACATGTCAGTCTGATCCGCTTCGACCCCCAGGGCTCGATTGAAATCTCCCTGTTGGCTGGCGCGCCGGCCGAGCTTGCGAACGATCTCAGGGAAAAGCTCAACAAGTGGACCGGGCGGCGCTGGGTGGTGGCTTTAGGCCGGGGGCGGGGCGAACCACCGATCGGCGAAGTGCGACGGGCCAGGGAGGCTGCCGAGCTCGAAGCCCTGAAAGCGCATCCGGCGCTGGCCTCGTTGCTGGAGGCGTTTCCGGACGCCAAGATCGTCGGTGTTCGGCCTGCCAGCATCGGCGAGGACGAGGAAGACAGTACGGGCACTGGTTAAGATTTGCTCGTCGCGGCGGGATGTCGGAGTGCGGTGTCCCGCCCAGGCGCACCACCTTGATGCAGGTCAAAGTCGAACCGGACCGCCATTAGGCGTTGTGCCGCACTTGTCTGGACATATGGTTTTCGGGACGATAGCAACTTCGATTATGTTGAGCGGGCCGGCGCGGCCCCGCAGGGACGAACGTGCCCGTGCAATGAGGAGGCTCCATCGATGACCAAGGCAACAAACCTGGATGCACGCAATCCGATCGAGGCGACTGCGGCCTGGCTGGGCAGCTTCGAGGCGGCTGTCGGGGCGGGAAACGTGCAGGCGGCGGTCGACCTTTTTGCATCAGATAGCCACTGGCGAGACCTGGTGGCCTTCACCTGGCATATCGAGACGGTGAGCGGCCGCAAGGCCATCGAAGCTCAGTTGAAGCGGACACTGCCGGCGATGCAGCCCCGCAAATTCCAGATCGCAGCCGGGAGAACACCGCCGCGGGTGGTGGCGCGGGCCGGGACAAGGACCATCGAAGCGCTGATCTCGTTCGAGACGGCAGTGGGCAACGCCAGCGGCGTCCTTCGCCTCATTCCAGATCCTGACGGCGGGCCGGACCTCAAGGCCTGGGTGTTGATGACGGCCCTCGACGAGATCCGGGGCCATGAGGAACGGATTGGATCGCGCCGTCCGCGGGGCGAGGAATGGTCCGGCGGTTTCGGTGGCGAGAACTGGATGGATCACCGGATCAAAACCGTCGCGTATGAAGATCGTGAGCCGGCCGTGGTTGTCGTCGGCGGCAGCCAGTCGGGCCTCGGCATTGCCGCGTGTCTCAACATCCTCGGCGTGGATACGCTCGTTCTCGACAAGCACGAGCGCGTTGGGGATGCCTGGCGCAAGCGCTATCATAATCTGACGCTGCACAACGAAGTGTTCGTCGATCACCTGCCGTACATGCCATTTCCGGCCAACTATCCCGTCTACATTCCGCGCGACAAGATCGCGAACTGGCTCGAGTTCTACGCCGACACGATGGAGATCAACATCTGGAACTCGACGGAGTTCAAGAGCGGCTCCTTCGACGAAAAAACAAAGACCTGGACGCTCGACGTCAAGCGCGCCGACGGGACCATGCGCAAGCTGAAGCCCCGTCATGTGATTTTTGCAACGGGCGTCAGCGCCGTGCCGATCATGCCGGACCTGCCGGGGATCGAGACGTTCAAGGGTGATCTCATGCACTCGGCGCACTACGACTCGGGCCACAAGTGGAAGGGTAAGAAGGGCATTGTGCTTGGCACCGGCAACAGCGGGCATGACGTTGCGCACGACCTGTGTGTCAGCGGCGTCGACACCACCATGGTGCAGCGTGCCAAGACACTGATCGTGAGCCTGAGGGAAGCGCAGAGGGTCTACGACCTCTACACGGAGGGCACGAGCACCGAGGATTGCGACATGATCGCGACGGCCTCGCCTCTGCCGGTGTTGAGGCGTGGCTATGAGCTCACGGCGAAAGCGTGCGAAGCGGGCGACAAGGATCTGCTCGATGGGCTCAGGTCGCGCGGTTTCCGCCTCGACAACGGAAACCCGGGCAATACGGGCTTCCAGATGAAATACCTGACGCGTGGCGGCGGCTACTATTTCAACGTCGGCTGCTCGGATCTGATCATCGATGGCAAGATCAAGATCGAGCATCACCAAGATATCGAGCGGGTGGTGCCGGAAGGCCTGAAGATGAAGGACGGCCGGGTGGTCGAGGCCGACGTGATCGTGGCGGCGACGGGCTACAAGAACCAGCAGGACGTCGTGCGTCACTTCATGGGCGACGAGATCGCCGACCGGATCGGCGAGGTCTGGGACTTCGGCGAGGATGGCGAGCTCAAGAACATGTGGCGGCGGACGCCGCAGCAGGGCCTGTGGTTCGTCGGTGGCGGGCTGCCGCATGTGCGGATCTACTCGCGCTATCTGGCGCAGCAGATCAAGGCCGTGGAAGAAGGTCTGATCGAGCCGACGCCGCCCAAGCGGACGAGCGAGCCGGACCGGGCGCCAATGGTCAAAGGCCGCGAGCCCGCACTGGCGAAGTAGAATACCCTTGGGCCGGCTCAGCGCCGGCCCATTTGCCAACTGAGCCGTGGGGATTGCCGGGATGCCTGCCAGCGCCGAGATACTTGCCGCCGTTCGTGGCGAGGAAAAGTGGGTCGGTGACCTCTTCGACGAGCTCAGGGCGGGCAGCCTCGACAAGGTTGGGCCTGGGGTCACGCGGGATACCTACGGGGCCGGCGAGCAGTTCGGGTACCGGGTGATCGAGGCTCGCGCGCAGGCGATGGGGCTCGAGCGCAAGTATGATCACGCGGCCAACTTGTTCATGACGCGAGCGGGGCGGGACAGGGCCGGGCCGCGCCTGATGATGGGCTCGCATCTCGACTCCGTCGGCAACGGTGGCAATTTCGACGGGGCTGCCGGTGTGGTTGCCGGGCTTGTTGCCATGCGGGTGATGGATAAACTCGGCCTCACGCCCAAGTGTGATGTCACCACGATGGCGATCCGGGCAGAGGAAAGCGTCTGGTTCCAGGTGTCCTACATCGGCTCGCGCTCGGCGTTCGGCGTGCTGCCGGACGGGGCGCTGGCGGCGCCACGCACCGATACCGGGCGGGCGTTGGCCGAGCACATGGCCGAATGTGGGGCTGACGTCGCGGCGGTCGAGGCGGGGGTGGCGTCGCTCAGGGCCGAAGACATCCGGGCCTGGGTCGAGGTGCACATCGAGCAAGCGCCGCAGTTGATCGAAGCCGGCAAATCGGTTGCCGTCGGTACGGGGGTTCCCGGAAATTTCCGATATCCCGAAATCAAGGTTCACGGCGAGATGGCGCACGTGGGTCTGCCACGGCGCTTTCGACGCGACGCCGTGCTGGCAGCCAGCGAGTTCGCTTTGGGACTGGACGAAATCTGGAAAAGCGAGGATGCGGCGGGCCGGCCGATGGCTTTCACGATTGGGCGTTTCGGCACCGATCCGGCCGAGCACGCGCTGACAAAGGTTGCGGGGTTGATGACGCTCAGCCTGGATGTGCGGGCCTATGACCGGGGACACCTGGCCGAGCTCGAGGGGCGGGTTCTGGCGCTCACGAAAGAGATTGAGGCGCGGCGCGGCGTGAGGATCGATCTCGGCGCACGTGCCTCTGCCGATGTGGCGCCGTCAGATCCAGCCCTGATGACTAGGCTTACGGCGTCTGCCGGTGCGCTCGGCATTGCGACGATGCCACTGGCGAGCCCGGCTTCACACGACACCGCCACCTTCACGGTCGCGGGTGTGCCGTCTTGCATGCTGTTCGTGCGCAATGCAAATGGCAGTCACAACCCCTATGAGGCCATGGAAATCGCAGATTTCCTGGACGCTGCGGCGGTGCTCAGCGGTTGGCTGATCGAAGCAGCCACGGCTGATTGACACCTGCTGGAGCAGCCGCGGCATGTGCAGCTGCGCAGCGGGTGTGTGATTCAGTCGTGCTCGTAGCTGGTGACGACGGCGGAGGTGTGCTCGAGTGTGCGATGTACGGGACACTTGCCGGCGATTTCGACGACCTTGTCGGCCATCGCCGGGTCGACATTGCCTTCGATCCTGACGATACGCTCGAAACGGTCGATCTTGCCGTGGCGGCCCTTGGCGACTTCGCCGCAATCGTCGCAATGGTCAGCCGTGACCTTGCCGTGGCGTACCTCGACGGAAATACGACCCAGATCGATCTTCTTGTGCTCGGCGTAGATGCGCAGTGTCATTGCGGTGCAGGCGCCCAAGGCGATCGATAGGTAATCGTAGGGGCTCGGCCCGCTGTCGAGACCGCCGACGGACCTTGGCTCGTCGGCGAGAAGGCGATGGCGGCCGGAGACGGCAATGTTCTGGAAGCGGCCATTGCCGGTCTCGCGGACGAGGACATGATCGTGCCCGGCGTCGGCTGCGGGCAGGTGAGGTATGTAGCGCTCGGCCCATGCGACGATGACGCCGGCGGCGTAGCCGGCTGCATCTGCGCCCGAGAGCAGGTGATCGGCATCGTCGAGAGAGACGAAGCTCTTAGGATGGCGGGCTGCGAGAAAAATGCGCGAGGCATTGTCGATGCCGACGACCTGATCGAAGGGCGCATGCATGACCAGGAGGGCACGATCGAGACGGTGAATGTGATCGGCGAGCTTCTGGCTTTCGGCATCCTCTACGAACTGGCGACGCAGAGTGAATTTCTGGTCGGCCAGGGTGACACGGGCTTCGCCGCGGTCGCGGATTTCATCGAGAGAGCTGCCGAAATGACGAAGGACCTCGCCGACATCGGCGGGTGCGGCAATGGTGACGACGGCTTTGGCCTCCGGAATGCGGCTGGCAGCGACGAGGACAGCAGCACCGCCGAGCGAGTGGCCGATAAGAACTGCGGGCGCATCGTAGGTGTCGCGGAGGTAGTCGGCGGCGGCGACGAGATCGTCGACGTTGGATGAGAAGTTGGTGTTGGCGAAGTCGCCCTCGGAGGCACCGAGGCCAGTGAAGTCGAAGCGCATGACGCCGATGCCGGCGGTGGCGAGGCCCGAGGCTATGCGGCGGGCTGCCAGATTGTCCTTGGTGCAAGTGAAGCAATGCGCAAACAGTGCCATGGCGCGCAGTGGTCCAGCGGGCAGGTCGATGCGGGCGGACAGCTGCTGGCCGTTGTGGCTCGTGAAGCGGGCGTGGATGCTGGAAGTGCTCGCCATATTTGTTTTCTCCAAGGCCACGGCCGCCACCCTGTGCAAAGGGCGGAGTGTGTGCTGGCTAGTGCAGTCGGGTGGAGGGCTCATACCTCGACGAATGCACCGGTTCCCTGGTTTAGGACTGTCAGGGCGCCGGTCGAAATGTCGAAGTGAGCGCCGTGGAGGGAAATGCGGCCGCGGCCTTCCAGCGTCTGGATGCAGGGGAAGGTTCGCAGGTTGGCCAGCGATGTCTTGACACCAGCGCGCTCAAGCTCGGTCGCCATCTCGCTGACTGGGCGGCCGCTAAAATCGCGGCGGACGCCGTCGCGGGCTTCGTCCAACATGGACATCCAATTGGTGATGAACTGGGCTTCCGTCTGGCGTGCGGCATCGCGTTCCAGGCAGGTGCGGATGCCACCACAACCGGAGTGGCCGATCACCATGATGTGGCGCACCCTGAGATTGAGGGCGGCAAACTCGAGCGCGGCGGAGACGCCGTGATACTTGCCGCTGGTCTCAAAGGGCGGCACCAGATTGGCTACGTTGCGGACGACGAACAACTCGCCCGGCATGGCCGAGAAGATCGTCTCTGGATCGACCCGGCTGTCACAGCAGGAGACGATCATCACTTCGGGCGCCTGGCCGCGTTCCGCCAATTCCTCGTAGCGGTGCTGGTTGGGGGCGAAATGACGAAAGCGGAAGCGGCGATAGCTGTCACGCAAGTGTTCGGGAAGGAGGGACATGGCCGTTATCCTGCTGTTGATGCCGCCGACAATGTGGTGTTGGTCGGCAATTTCTCAACGCTCAATTGCTGAACGCGGCAGGCTTGTCCAGTGCCGAAACCGGCCCTTGCTTGGTTGGGGGGTGCCGCAATTGCGATTTTGCGGCCGCTGTTTGAGGCTAATTGCGGCAGGCCTTGTGAATGGCTGCGATCGAGCTGCGGGCGCTTTCGCGGATCTCGAGGGGGCCGTCCCGGACGGTTGGCTCGAGGTAGGCGATCGCGAGGCCGCCCCAACATTCACCGCGCCCGTCGACAACGGAGTGCTCGATGATCTGGCCGGGGACGAAATCCAGATCGACGCTGTGGACGTTAGGATTGGCCGTCCATTCGGCGGAGCGGATGCCGGCGCGGCAGTCTGGATTACCGGAGTCGTGGACCATGACCACCATGGTTGAGCTAGGGCGATATTGCAGCACCAACTCGATGTCCCGCTTGACGCCTCGTGATGAATGATCGGCGTCGATCAGGACGAATTCGAGGGGTGTTGCCGCAGCTGCGAATTGGGCGAGGAGACGGGGGATCTGGCTCGTCGAGTCGCCAATGACCAACTCGACGTTGGGGGGGACGGGGAAGCGGCCGCGCACCTCAGGGTCGATGTCGATGGCGCAGACCTGGCCGGCAAAGGCGCTGGTCAATGTCAGGCTGCCGCCATAGTAGACGCCGACCTCGAGGGCGAGGCGGGGGCGCATTTGCGACAAGACGCCAGTCAGGGCGATCCGCTCCCACTGCATCATCTGCCAGTTATCGAGGGGGACATTGGGAAACAAGCACTGGTCCAGTGTCATCGAGCTGACCTCGTTGCAGGCGCGGCGGGCTGCCATGGTTTGGGTGCACGGTGACGCTGGCGGGCTGCACAGCGGCTTCACCGAACGGACTGCGCAGTCTTTAGTTGCAATACTCCGTTCGTCAATCCCTGATTGCGTGCACGGGGCCCTGCAATCGCTGCGAGAAGCCCGGCCCCGGCTTATCGCCATGATGGGGCCCGCACCCGCCCGAATCGGGCAGGAGGGACCTGCGCACGTCATAGGTCTTGCGCAGGGATGTCAGGCGACGGCTTCTGCCGCCAGTCGCAAGACGTCGGCATTGGCGCCCGACAGCAGCATCGTGCCGATCTTGTTGCCGGCTGCTGCGGCCTTCCATTCCTTGAGACGGCCCTTCACGCGGTCGGCGTTACCGACGAGGGCCAATTCATCGATCATTTTGTCGGGTACGGCTGCCATGGCGTCCTTGCGTCGGCCACCCAGGAACGCATCCTGGATCTCCACGGCAGCGTCCTCGTAGCCGAGGCGCTTGGCGTAATCGTTGTAGAAATTCTTTTCGCGGGCGCCCATGCCGCCGATATAGAGCGCCAATTCGGGTCGCAAGGCGTCACGGCACTTTTCGAGATCGTCGCCCATGGAGACCTTGACGAACGGGGTAATGTCAAAGTTCGCCAGGCTTTGCGGATGGCCGGCCTTGGCCATGCCTTCCAGCACCGGGGCGGTGATCAAATCGGATTTTTCAGGGCTCATGAAGATCGGCTGGACACCGTCGGCGACCTCGCCCGCCGTGCGTAAACCCGCTGGGGCGATGGCGGCGGTGTAGATCTTGATGTCGGGATTAGGTTTGAGGATTGTTTTCAGCGGCTTGCCAAGACCGCTGGCGCCGGGGCCGGCGTAGGGGATCTCGTAGTGTTCGCTCTTGTGCTCAAGGGCCTGCTCGCGAGCCATGATCTTGCGGACGATCTCGATGTATTCCTTCATCCGCGCCAACGGCTTGCCATAGGGCACGCCATGCCAGCCCTCGATCACCTGTGGGCCGGACGGGCCGAGCCCGAGATGAAATCGGCCATTGGACATGGCGGCGAGCGTCATGGCGGTCATGGCCGTGCACGCGGGGGTGCGGGCCGGGATCTGCATGATACCGGTGCCGGCCTTGATGCGGGAGGTGCGGGCCAGCGTCCAGGTAATCGGCGTGACGCTGTCGATGCCGTAGGACTCGCCCTGCCAGACGGATTCATAACCGAGCTTTTCCGCCTCTAGAACCAGATCCGTGTTAGGGCCGCCGAGATCGCCGCTGTAGCGCAGCAGGAGTCCGAGCTTCATTGTGCATCCTTCGCCATTAATTTCTGTATGCTCGGACTATTCCAGCACGCGGCAGGGCGCAGAGACAACGACATCGTCGCTTGCCGGTCGATCGTAGGCGCTTTGGATGCGCAAAAGCTATCTGCGGCTTGAGCGAACGTAGCCGGCGTCCTTCAAGGCCTGTCGGCAATTTGGCTCGAGGTCGCCGCCCTTCGCCTCCATGCAACGCCTCAGCTCGGTCGAGCCAAGGGCGTAGGGTGAGCAATGACGGAAATAATCGTCGGAGCACTGCTCCTCGACCTCTGGCGGGTAGGTGTAGACGCGCTGCTTCGATTTCTCTTTGGCGGCGAGATCGGATGCCGAAACAGTCGCCAGTGCTGCCGCAACGGCCAGCACAAGAAAACTTGAAAACAGGTATTTGAATTCGGTCATTACTGTGGCCCCCCTGCCGCGCGATTTTGTTGGACCATAGCGCTGTTGGAGGGGGGCGGACCAGTTGTGCCGGAGGCCCTGCTAACGTTCCAGGAAACGGCTGTTGTGGGCCTGCAACGGCCCGTCAGCGACGGTCGGCATAGGGGTTGGCACCCTTGCGCAGAGCAAAGCGGATCGGCGTTCCCGGAAGATCAAAGGCTTCGCGCAGGCTGTTCACCAAGTATCGAATGTAGGCCTGAGGCAAATCGGTTGGTTTGGAGCAGAAGGCAACGAAGGTCGGCGGACGACTTGATGGTTGCGTGACGTAGCGGATGCGGATGCGGCGGCCACTGGAGGCGGGCGGGGAATGGCGGGTCAAGGCTTCGTCCAGCCAGCGATTCAAGGCCGCTGTGGGGACCCGGCGGTTCCAAATATCGTAGGCCTCGATGACGGCTTTCATCAGCTTGTCGACGCCACGGCCTGACAGCGCGGAGACCGGAACGAGGGCGACGCCGGCAGCGCCTGCGAATTTCTCCGTTGCGGTTTCACGCAGGTCCTTCAGTACTTTCTGCGGCTCGGTGACCTCGTCCCACTTGTTGACAGCAATGACGAAGGCGCGCCCCTCATCGACGACGCGGTTGGCGATCACGAGATCCTGCTGCTCGAACGGGCGATTGGCATCGATGAGGAGGACGACGACCTCGGCGAAACGAATGGCGCGGATGGCGTCGCTCGCGGAAAGCTTCTCGGCGAGGTCGTCGACCCGGGCCTTGCGGCGCAGGCCGGCAGTGTCGAACAGGCGGATGGCGCGACCCGCCCAAGCCGTGTCGGTCGAGACCGAGTCACGGGTGAGACCGGGCTCGGGGCCGGTGATCATGCGCTCCTCGCCGAGAAGGGTATTGACGAGGGTGGATTTGCCCGCATTGGGCCGACCGACGATGGCAACGCGAATGGGGCGCGAAGGGTCGGAGGCGGCGTCAACGTCGTCGATCTCGGTGGCGTCGCGTTCGCCATCGTCCTGGCGTGCTGCGTCGAGTGGTGCATCGGCATCGGCGCCTGCTGCACCCGCCTTATCGGAAGCGATCCGGGCTTCGGCCGTATCGCGACGGGTGCGCCTGCGGCTTCTCGGTTTGGCGATGGGCGCGAGCTCCAGCGCCTCGAGCATCTCGGATTCGAGGTCGCTCAGGCCCTCGCCGTGCTCGGCAGAGATGGCAACAGGCTCTCCTAGGCCCAGCTCATAGGCTTCGTAGAAGCCGCCGGAGCCGGCCTTGCCTTCGCACTTGTTGGCAACCAGCAGAATCTTGCCGGACGCGCGGCGGGCAATTTCCGCGAAGGTCTTGTCGGCCGGCGTGACGCCTGCGCGGGCATCGATCACGAACAGCACGAGATCGGCGTTGGCGACCGCGATCTCGCTCTGGGTGCGCATGCGAGCCGAAATCGTCTCGGGAGGGGATTCCTCCAGGCCTGCCGTATCGACGATGACAACGTCGTTGCCGCCGAGCGTAGCTATGCCCTCCTTGCGATCACGGGTCAGGCCGGGCATGTCGGAGACCAGCGCCGTGCGCCGGCCTGTGAGCCGGTTGAACAGCGTTGATTTGCCGACGTTGGGTCGGCCGACAATAGCAACGGTAGGGGGCATTTCGGGTGACCATCAAGGTTCGTTGTTGGCGTTGGCTGGCGTGGCACGCCGGTCAGGGAAGCGGGGCGAGACCGGGCTTGGCCGCGTCCGGCAAAGGCGCCTGGGTGACGTTGAGCACCATGGCGAGGAGGCTGTAATAGCCGTGAATGCCGATGAGGTCGATGACGCCGTTCTCGCCGAAGGCCTTGACCGTGCGCTGATAGGTCGGGTCAGACACCGTGCGGTTGCGGCCGAGTTCATCGAGAAAATCGTAAATGACGGCCTCGTCGGTGGCCATGGCATCGGGGCGGCGGCCCTCGGCGATGGCATCGATGACGGCGGACTTCAGGCCGGCCTTCTCGGCGATGGGGCGGTGGTGGTGCCACTCGAAGTTCTGCGTCCATAGGCGGGCGGTAATGAGGATGGCCAGCTCTGAGAGGCGCGGCTCGAATGCGGAATTGAAGCGCAGGTACTCGCCCGTGCGCTGCAGGCGGCCCATGAATTCGGGGCTACGCATGAGGGGAATGAATGGGCCCACCAGATGGCCGCGCGGGCCCGAGACGATGTCGGCGACGGCTTTTTTCTGCTCGGGCGTCATCTTGTCATCGGCTAGCGGCGGCATGCGGGGTGTTTTGGCAGTCATCGGCGAGGGATCTCCTGGGCTCGTGTGGATTAGATGGTGGCCTGCGGGCCAAATGTCAGGCGGGCAATCTAGCCCAGCGGCGGGACCGCTGCGAGCCTTCTATCGGCAGGGATAATGGGGAAAGGTGCGAGTGGCCGGTGTATATTGGCGGTGAAAACTGCTTGATTGCGGCGGGCGCGGCTTGGCATGTTCCGGCCGAAGGCCGGCCGCGAGGACTGTGGTGGCCGGCTGGAACGAGGGGACTGCCCAGACATGAGCGCATCGAAGCCTGGTGTTTTCGGTGTTTTCGGCCGCTCCGTGCTGCCGAACCGGGAAACTCTGCGCCAAACAAGGGCCAGAACGAAGCCGGTTGGACGGCGACAAGACCTCAAGCCTCAGCTCGTGCTTGCCAGTGCCAGTCCGAGAAGGCTTATGCTGTTGTCGCAGATCGGCGTCGAGCCCGATGCGCTCAGGCCGGCGTCGCTCGACGAGACGCCGAAGCGGGCGGAGATGCCGCGTAGCTACGTGACACGCCTGGCACGTGCGAAGGCGGAAGCGGCGCGAGACCTGATCGCCAACGACAAGGACCTTGCCGAATCCTACGTGCTCGGGGCCGATACCGTGGTGAGCCACGGGCGTAGCATTTTCGGCAAACCCAATACTGTCGACGAGGCGCTGGCGATGCTGCTGCGACTTTCGGGGCGCTCGCATAGGGTGCTCACCGGCTTAGCCCTGATCACACCGGATGATAAGGTGCGCCTGAAAGTTGTGGAGACGCGGGTTCGCTTCAAGCGCTTGTCCAAGGAGGACCTGCAGAGCTATCTGGCGTCTCGGGAATGGCGGGGGAAAGCGGGTGCCTATGCGATCCAGGGGATTGCCGGGTGTTTCGTGCAGAAGCTTTCAGGATCGTACACGAACGTGGTGGGATTGCCGCTGACGGAGGTCACAGCAATGCTGCTCGGCGAGGGCTTTCCCATCCATTTCAATTGGCTGAAGGCTGGAGAAGCCGAGCCGGAATAGGACTCTCATGGCGAAGCGGGAACGCATCGGCGGACTGACGCCGGCCAATGACCACGGGCGCTGCCCGATCTGCCGGGACCCGGGGCGGCCAGTTACCGCCCGTTCTGCTCGAAGCGGTGTGCGGATGTGGATCTGGCGCGCTGGATGGGCGGCAATTATTTCATCCCCGGCGGCACGACGGATGACGAAGACGAGGCGAGCGAGACCGGTCGGCCACCGTCGGCGCCGGGATCGGACGGCGAGCGTTAAGGTTGGAACGCGTGCCAACCTCGGGCGCAAGAATGAACCGGGACCGGGAGCACTTCGATGCAGATGCAAGACATTCCCTTCGGCACCACGGACTGGGCGCAAGTCGATCGGACCGAGCACAAGGGCGAGACCGGCATGGCGACTTGGAGGACCCGCACTTTCGGGCCGATCAGAGTGCGGATGGTCGAGTACTCGGCGAACTATCTGGCCGACCACTGGTGCGAAAAGGGGCATATCCTGCTGGTGCTCGATGGTCGGCTCGAGACAGAACTGGCCGACGGGCGCCGCGTCACCCTGCTGCCGGGGCAGAGCTATCAGGTGGCCGATGGTGCAGAGCCGCATCGCTCGCGGACGGGGCCCGATGGCGCCAAGCTGTTTATCGTCGACTGAGGCTCTTTTGATCCAGGTCGTGCGGGCGGGAGCGAAGCGTTCCAGGCTTATCCATCCGCTTCAAAAAGGTGCCGCACTGCAGCTTTGAGGCTTGCATCATGCCCGGCGCCTGCAATCATGCACGCTGAGATGTGCGAGACGAGATATCGAGGTGAGGTCATGGACGGATCGACGAATTCGCCGAAGGCGGCAGCCAGTCCCGAGCATTTTGACGTTTTGATTGTCGGTGCCGGCATCTCCGGGGTCGGCGGCGCATACCATCTGACACAGCAGTGCCCGGGAACGACATTCGTCGTGCTGGAGGCGCTGGAAACATTTGGCGGCACATGGTGGTCGCACAAGTATCCGGGCATCCGTTCCGACAGTGACCTGCACACCTTCGGCTATCGCTTCAAGCCGTGGACGGGGCCGCCGATCGCAACGGCTGAAGAGATCCTCACCTACATGGGCGAGGTGATCGAGGATAACGATCTGGCGCGGCATATTCGCTACAAGCACAAGATCCATACGGCGCGGTGGTCGAGTTCGGAAAACCTCTGGCATATCGCTGCTGCGAACACTGAGACGGGCGACGCTGCGCATTTCACGGCCAATTTCCTCTACATGTGCCAAGGCTATTATCGCCACAACGACGGCTACATGCCGGACTGGCCCGGGATGGATAAGTTCAAGGGGCCGATCGTTCACACGGAGGAGTGGCCCGAGGATCTCGACTACAAGGGCAAGCGCGTCGTGCTGATCGGCTCGGGGGCCACGGCGGCGACGGTGTTGCCGGCAATGGCGGAGGATGTGGCTCACATCACCATGCTGCAGCGCTCGCCGACGTTCTTCCGGACCGGGCGCAATGCCATTGAAATCGCCGAGCACCTGCGCCGGCTGCATATTAAGGAAGAGTGGATCCACGAGATCGCGAGGAAGCAGATCCTGCACGATCAGGCGGTATTCACGGAGCGCTGCTTCGACGAGCCTGAGAAGGTGAAGCGCGACCTGCTTGCCGATGTGCGCAAGTATCTAGGCACCGACTACGACATCGACACGCATTTCACGCCGAGCTACCGACCGTGGCGGCAGCGTATCGCCTTCATTCCGGATGGCGACCTGTTCCAGGGGATTGCGTCCGGAAAGGCCTCGGTGGTGACGGATGAGATCGAGCGGT
Organism: uncultured Alphaproteobacteria bacterium; assembly: GCA_963761475.1. Taxonomy (GTDB): domain Bacteria; phylum Pseudomonadota; class Alphaproteobacteria; order Rhizobiales; family Hyphomicrobiaceae. The sequence continues at coordinate 372,219 of CAVXGT010000020.1, read as the reverse complement.
TTACGGAAAAGGGCATTCTGCTGAAGTCGGGGCGCGAACTTGAAGCCGACATCATCATCGCGGCGACAGGCTTCAAGCTCAATGTACTCGGCGACATCGCTTTTGAAGTGGACGGCCAGCCGGTCGATTTCGCCAACACGGTGAATTATCGGGGCATGATGTTCACGGGCGTGCCGAACATGGCGTGGGTGTTCGGGTATTTCCGCGCGAGTTGGACGCTGCGCTCGGATCTCATCGGCGATTTCGTGTGCCGGCTGCTCAATCACATGAAAGGCATTGGAGCCAAGCGGGTGGTGGTGCGGTTGCGGGAGGAGGACAAGGACATGCCTCTGCTCGACTGGATCGATCCGGAGAATTTCAATCCGGGCTACCTGATGCGCAGCATGCACCTGCTGCCCAAGCGCGGGGACAAGCGCGAGTGGCAGCACACGCAGGACTATTGGCGCGAGAAGGACGAGTTCCCGGCGATAGATCTCAACGGCGAGGAATTCGCCTACGGGCGGTCCGGCGAAAACGCGCCGCTGCGGCCTGTCTCAACCGGTGGCTCCGCCGTTGCGCCCGAAGCGGTGCACGCGAAGGGGTGAGGCCGGAGTCCGCGCCCGTCACGATCAAGCCCGCCGAATGGTCGCGTCCGGCGGGTTTTTTCGTTGGGCGAGGTTGTGCGAGGGCGGCTATTGGCTGCTCAGGCATTGACCGGGCCAACGGGGCAATCGATCATGTCCGCAGTTGGAGGTGGTTCTGCCGACGGACGCCAGTCGCGATTGGCTCTGGTTGACCCGGAAACGACGAAGCTCGCTTATCCCAAGCTGACCAAACGACGTCCCCTTGGACCGGCATGAACGGACCAGCAGAACCGGTCTGCAACAGCCATTCCCCTCTCGGAAATCCAACCACTTCACCCAGCAGACGAAGTTATCCCCGTCGCTCCCGACGGCCTCATCATGAGGCGTAGGAAAGTTTGACCGAGGATGACCGTGACGCCGTTCGAGTACGCCGTATCGCTTCGCAGAGTGCGCGCAGGCCTGCTCGAGATCAAATGCGAGTTGGCGGCATTGCGATTTTGGCTGGGCCTGCGCCGGCTTGCTGCCCTGGCCGCCAAGGCCGGCTTCAATCCTGGACAACTCCGCGTGCCAGCCGGTCAACCCGGCGGCGGACAATGGAGTGGTGACGGCAGCGGTGGCACTGTCACGCAGGTCGGCGCACGTGGGCGGATCTTCGTGCCTACGCGCATCCATGGTCGCCTGCTGCAGGCAACGCCCGGCCAATCGATCCGCTATGCCATCGCCAGCGCGCGCGCCGAGGCCAGCATCGCACGTGTCCGCAGACTTGATCCAACCTGGTCGCCCCGACCGAGTTTCTCCGACCCGAACAACATCGAAAGCCAGATCCGTCGCTCCGAGTTCAATCGGCGCGAGGCCGAGAACCGTCTTGTCGAACTCACACGCGCCCGCTTCGGTGACAATCAAGGACCGCCGCTGGATGCGCCACGCTCCGGAGGCGGCACGAGTCCGTCTTCGGTTTCACCAACCGAGGCCATCCGCACCTACCGCTCGCTGATCGGGATGCCGGACACCGCCAACGACATTGCTGCGAACAAGGCCGATGGCACCGTCGCCTATGCCGAGGTCGACGGCGAGCCCGTGTTTGGCGTCAATGGAAACTCACCCGGTTACACGGTATCGGATGAGATGGCTGCGCGAGCTTTGCGGGGCCGCCTCTCCGAGCTATATCCCAACGTCATGTCGACACACCATCTCGGCCGCTTTCCCAACGATGCCCTCTTCCACGCAGAAGCCAACGCGCTGATCCGGGCTGCCAACATGAATGGAGGCTCCCTCGCCGGCCGGTCGATCGAGATGCGGGTGGATCGCGAACTTTGCTTCCGTTGCGAGCGAGTGTTGCCATTGATCGGGTAACAGCTTGGCAATCCCAGTGTTCGGATTGTCGACAGTGATGGGGTCGCCTGGATCATGCGCGACGGTGTTTGGATAACGGGACCGAGCCGATGAAGAAGCACGCCTACTTCCACAAGTATCGGGGAGACGGCTGGCCGTCTCTCGACTACCTGGAGCCCTATTTCACACAACCTCCCCCTCAGGAAGGCTGGTTCCCGAACTCGGGCAATGACAGTGGCGGCCTCGATCTCATTGGTGTCGAAGGCACCGAACACCTTCCGCGCTTTCATGGTCGGAAGGATATTGTGCTTAGCATGTGGGGTAATCCCGAGCACGGCGTTCTCATGATCTATGAGCGTCAAGGAGGGCCCGAGCAGCACATCGCTTTTGCCTCGAAGGGCGACATGTCCAGGATCAAGGATTGGGTCAGGACGCTGCATGACGACCCCATGCCCATCGGGCTCTACATTCCGTTCGCCAAGGCCTGGGAGGCGGTCAAGGAGTTCATGGCAACCGAAGGCCAGTTGCCGACCAGCATCGAGTGGATCGATATGAGCACGCTTCCCGAAGGTACGTTTCCCGATCCATGATCGCGGCAGAAAGGGCGGTGATTATCGGCTGACAAGAATAGTTCCGCTGCTCGGAATTGCTGACGTCGTAGACGACATATACGCACTCGTCTCCTCCTGGCCCATGACGCAGCGCTTCCATTTTGCGCTCTCGGAAGTGGCTTTGCCGTGGTGTTGGTTGGGTGACTGAGGCTGGTCTCGGTCTACGTGGGGATGCGGGTGCGGATGGGGTTGGTGCCGTCCCAGTCGATGGCGGCGCGCTCGATGGCGTCGAACTGGGCCTTGCGGGTCGGCGTGTAGGCGGCGATCTCCATGACGGTGCCGCGGTGGCCGCGCTGGGTTTCCATGTAGGCGAAGGGGCCGCGGTTGGACTGGCCCTGCTGTCCGATGGTGTGGCCGGCGGCGAGGGCGCGGGCCAGCGTTGCGTCGTAGTCGACCGGCCAGGTGCTGACGTGCTGCAGGCCTTCGGGGCCTTCCTTCAGGAAGTCGATGTACATCGATGGGGCGGCGTTGCGTTGCTGGATCAGCTCGATCTGGGCGCGGCCGGAGTTGGCGAGCGCGATCGAGACGTCGGGTTCGGAGGGCGCGCCACGATAGCGGAAATCGGTGACGGGGAGGCGCTCGATATAGAACCAGGGGCCGACGCCCAACACCTCGATCCAGTGGCGCATGGCGGCCTCGATGTCGTGGACGACGTAACCAAGCTGGCGGACTTCGCCGTAGATGCGGCTCATGCGGGATCCTCCTCGTGGCGGGCGGAAATGTGATTTCGGCCGGCGGCGTCGCACTTGCGGCCTCCGTTGCGATGAGGTTAGCGATTGTGAGGGCGGCGTGGAAGCGAGAGGCCGACGAGAAGGCCTGCAAAATTGGCGGCGGCCGCGAGGATGATGGCAGTCTTGTCGTTGCCGGAGAGATCGTAGAGGCGGTCTGCGGCGATGGTGAGCGCCGGAGCCGATGCCGATGAGGCCAAGGGCGGGGATGGCCATCTCGGCGGTAGGCACCACGGCAAGTGTGATGCCTCCGACAAGCGCGATGGCATGGGCGGCGCTTACCCCTCCGGCCTCGTTCTGCAGACGATCATCGCGTCAGGAGGAGCTGCGAGGACATCGGGCCAGACTGAACGTCCTCGCTGTAGGGCGTACATTCCGCTCTTTGCGAAAGCGGATGAGCTCCATCGACCGCTCAGCAGCTATCCGAAGGGCCGCCTGTTATGGCGACCCTTCGCCCCGCTTACCCACCCAGCGGAGCGCGCCAGGCGGGGATCTGTGCGGCCAATTCAATCGTAGAATGCTGCTGGCCGCCGGCAGCCGTCGTCATTTGGGAAGCAGCACGGTATCGATGACGTGGATCACGCCGTTCGATTGCTTGACATCGGCAATCGTGACAGTAGCGACGTTGCCGCTCTCGTCCTTGATCTTGAGCTTGCCAGCGTCGATCATGGTCGTGAACTCGTGACCCGACACCGTCTTCACCGGGTGCACATTGTTGTCGTCCTTCGTCATTTTCGTAATCGCAGCGCTCGACGGAGCCTTGCCGCTGAGCACGTGGTAGGTAAGGATCTTGACGAGTTTGTCCTTGTTCTCAGGCTTGAGCAGGTTTTCAACCGTGCCTTTCGGCAACTTGGCGAACGCCGCATTGGTCGGCGCGAAGACCGTGAACGGGCCGTTGCCGGACAATGTCTCGACCAGACCAGCAGCTTTCACGGCCGCAACGAGCGTCGTGTGATCCTTCGAGTTGACCGCGTTCTCGATGATGTTCTTGGTCGCATACATCGGTGCGCCACCGACCTTCGGATTCTCACGGGCTACGCCTGCGGTGGCAGTCGCGAGCCCGATCCCGGTGGCGACAGCGATGGCCATGCCGAGGCGGGAGGTGTTTCGCTTCGAGATGTTCCAATCAAACATCGGAGGTCCTTTCCTCAGGTTCCGGCTCACAAGCGAGCCTGCAGAAGGTACGGGACCGGGAGGCAATGGTTTCAGATTTGTCTGGTCATTTTCGCCGGCCGCATCGAAATTCGCCGGAACCGGAAATCCGCCGGCCATATCAGCGCCGCTTGACCTTTTCGCCGCTCATGAGCGTTCCGAACGGACGCGCTGCCGGGCAACTGCTCACGTTCTCGTGAACAGGCTTGGACGAATATTTCGGGCCAATTTGAAACCGGGGCGCTCCCACTCCGTACTTGCAGCATGATCGCGATTGAAGCTGTTTCGAAAGCGACCAGAAACAAGGGCCAAATGGAGACGAACATGTATAGCGCCAAAACCATCACCATCGCCGTATTCGCCGCAGCCATGCTGCAGATCACTACCGCGAGCGCCGAAATATTCACCGAACTCGGCCGCACAGCCCCTCGCTCGCAGGGCATTTTCACCACGATCGACCAGACGGCGCCGCGCTCGGTTTTCACGGATCTAGATCGCACCGCTCCCCGGACCGACGGCGTATTCGGCACCCTGCAGAAAGGCGCGCCTTGATCCTTAACGAACGCAATTTTCGCAGGATAAGCCGGGCCGTTGCCAAGCCGATGCCTTGCTCCGGCCCGGAGGATGATCTGGTGATCTCTCCTGACAACGGAGGACAAAGATGTTTCAACTCAAGGCACTCGTTCTGTCGACAACCTTGATTGCCGCGATCGTGGTCGCGACCGGGGCCCGTGCCAATCACGCCTTCGCCCGCGCCGAGCCGGTAGACACCAGCGAGGTGCTGGCGGTCCTCATCTCCGAGTAGATCTTTCCGGGGATCGAAGACAACAAGGCGATGATGCCATGATTGTGTGGGGGCGCTAGTTGCGCGCGATGCGGCACTCGCGCCCCTTCAGACCCGACCAGCCCCCCTCGTAGTATCCGGACTAGTGCCACCCCTGGCACCCATTGGGCGATTGGCACCTGTCGGTCTGAGCGTTACAAGCTGTCTTGCGCGCGAAGTGCCAATCGTCGGAGCATGGCAGGGGCATCACGACCATCGTCGCAAGGTTACGTGTGTTGGGGAATGCCCACGGCAAAGGACAAATTTGCGATCATGTCATCGACCACAGCGGCGGACCTTGCAGCGCTGATGTCGCGTGTCGCCGCGAAGGACAGTGCGGCCTTCGCGGACCTCTATGCAGCGACATCGGCCAAGCTCTTCGGCACGGCCTTGCGCATCTTGAAGCGTAGGGATCTCGCCGAGGAGGTGGTGCAGGAGGCGTATGTTGCCGTGATGCAGCGCGCCGATACGTATGATGTCTCGAAAGGCTCCGTGATCAGTTGGATGGCGACAATCGTGAGGAACAGATCGCTCGACCTCGTAAGGCGTGCGACGCCGATCGACACCGGCGATGCGGAAGCGGCGGAACGGGTTGCGGACGAGGGACCGGATGCCCTGAAACAACTGACCGATTCCGAGGATGCACAGCGGCTGCTCGACTGCCTCGAGGCTCTCGAACCCGATAGAAAGGAAATGATCCTTTTGGCCTATTTCCATGGGGAAAGCCGTGAGAACTCTCGGTCAACGATTTGGCTGTCCGACGGGAACCATCAAGACTTGGCTGCACCGCAGCATAGGTCAACTCAGAGAATGCATGGGCCAATGACCGAGAGAGAGGACATCGATGCGCTAGCTGCCGAGTATGTACTCGGTACTCTCGACGCTGCGGAACGCACGAGCGTCGCGGCCCGGCGCCAGCGCGAGCCGGCGCTCGAAGCGGCGATAGCACAGTGGGAGCGGCGCTTCGGGCCGCTTGCCGTCCTTGGCCCATCGGTCGCCCCCCCGGCCGATCTCTTGGCCCGCATCGAGGCTCGGACTGGCAGGCTGGACAATGCCGCCACTGCTACCGCCGGCGCCATCGGCGCGAACGACACTGCGACGATCGTATCTCTCGAGCAGCGCGTGCAGCGTTGGCGTCGCGTATCCGGAGCCATGGCGGCGGCCGCTGCATGCCTCGTCATCGCCATCGGCCTGAGGGAGTTCACGCGTACCACTACCGAGGCCCAACAGTTCGTTGCCGTTTTCCAGCAGGGCGACGTCAGGCCGGCATTTGTCATGACGCTGGATCTCGAGCGCCGCGTGCTGTCGGTACGACCGGTCACTGCCTCCGCCCCGAGCGGCAAGACGTACCAGCTGTGGATCGTGTCAGCTGAGACGGGTGGCGTGCCCAGATCGCTGGGGCTCGTCACGAAAGGCGCCCCGACGACACAGGCGACGTTGCAGGCCTTCGATCCGGCCAACATCAAGCAGGCGACATTTGGCGTGAGCCTTGAGCCCGAGGGCGGCTCTCCAACCGGCCGGCCGACCGGTCCGGCACTGCACTCGAAGCTGTTTGCTAGCGATCTGTAGGCGCGACCGACCGCGCAGTGCCATCACCTTCGGGAGCATCGGGCAGTTTTCCCGCTGGCATAGCGCCGACCCTTGGCTTCTGCTGACCAATGTAGAGCTGCCGGCTCATGGGAAATCAGACAGATAGCTTCGGTTCAAGCTCGATCGTCCCTGCCTGCCTCGGACTGTCCGCTATCCTTCCGAGCAGCTAGTCCCGGCACTAGTCCGGGATGCGGGTGCGGTGGTGGTTTCAGCCAGCGGCTTCAAACCTGCGCTTTCGCTGTCATGAGGTTAGCGATTGTATGGGCGGCGTGGAAGCGAGAGGCCGACGAGAAGGCCCGCGAAATTGGCGGCGGCCGCGAGGATGATGGCGGTCTTGTAGTTGCCGGAGAGGTCGTAGAGGCGGGCGGCGGCGATGGGTAGCGCGAGAGCCGCGATGCACCAGGCGATGTAGATGCGGCTGGCGGTGCGGCCGAACTCGGCCTTCGGCCAGTAGGCGGCGATGGCGCCGGCTGCGACGCCGGAGACGAGGCCGTAGCCGATGCCGATGAGGCCGAGGGTGGGGATGGCCATCTCGGCGGTAGGGACCACGGTAAGTGTGATGCCTCCGACAAGCGCGATGGCATGGGCGGCGCCGGCGACGAAGGGGATGGGGAAGCGGTCGGTCAGCCAGCCACCGGCGATGCGGGCGGCGGCGATGGCCGCCGTGATGCCGGTGGTGGCTGCGAGGGCCGCGGGTTTGGCGGCGCCGTAGGCCGTCAGCATGCCGGCAGCCTGGCTCAGCACCATGAGGCCGGCGGTGGCCGCCAGTAGAAATACGAAGAAGAGCTGCCAGAAGACAGCGCGGGTGGCGGACCGGTCGGCGCCTGATAAGGCGGCAGAACCGGTTCCGGGCAGGCCGAGACGGACGCCGGACTGGGCCATCAGGGCGGCGGCGGCGATGCCGGTGATGGCGACGGTGAGCGCCAGGCCCTGCAGCGTCGGTCGGATGCCGAAGCGATCGATGGACCAGCCGAAGGCCGGGGCGGCAATCATGGCGCCGAGAGGGAACAGGCTTACGAGGTAGCCATTGACGAGGCCGGGTCGGGAGAGCGGGGACGCGTTGACCGACTGCTGGGCTGCGACGTAGGCAAGGCCGCCGCCAAAGGCGAAGAGCACGCCATAGCCGATCGCCAGCTCGGTGAAGGTGCGGGCGAAGGAGGCGAGGGCGACGCCGCCCGAAGCCAGTCCGACGGCGAGCAGGATGATGGCGGGAACGGGGATACGCCCGAACAAGCGCGGCACCAGGTTCATGCCGAGGGTGAAAAAGATCACGGATATGCCGAACACCGAGGCCAGCTCCGAGCGATTGGCTGACAGCAGCTGCTCAAGGGGAGCCAGGAAGACGCTGTAGGCGTAGATCGAACCAAGGGGCAGACCCAGGATGGTGGCGGCGGCGAGCGCAGAGCGGGGCCTGAGGCGGACTTCAGTTGCAGTTGTTGCCATGGTTGTCGGGTTCCCGCCTCGCTGCCGTTGCTCAAGACGGCAGGACACTGTGATGGCGGGCGGGGGAGGCGGTCAACAGCTGTCGATGGCGATGGAGGCGATTGGCTGCCCCGGTTTGGCCGCAGTCAGGTCGCGGTGTGTTCACAAATGATGCTTACGAAGTGTTAACGATGCCGGGTTAACCATATCCGTTGGCTTGGTGTCCGCCGATGACGTGCCGTTCGGGTGGAGCGGTTCCGGGGGAAACGGGAGCTTATGGACCGCAGCGATTGGGGCCATTTGGGCCGGCTGTGCAGGGGGTCTCACGTGTATTCGCGTCGCTTCAGGCTGATGGCCTGCGCGGGTGTCGCCGCGCTTTTGATCTCCGCCGGAATCGCCAGCACGGGCCTTGCCCGGGAAGGCGACCGGTCGATTGCGATCTACAATATTCACACCAAGGAGACGGTGACGGCCGTCTACAAGCGCGGCGGCAAGTTCGACGCTGCAGGCCTTGAAAAAATCAATCACATCATGCGCGATTATCGGGAGAACGAGCCGACGCGCATGGATCCCGAACTGGTCGACCTCATCTGGCAACTGCACCGCGAGCTTGGATCGCAGGAGCCGGTGCACCTGATTTCGGGTTATCGGTCGGCCAAGACAAACAACATGCTGCGCAAGACGGTCGGCGGCCAGGCGAGTCAGAGCCGGCATATCCTCGGCAAAGCCGCCGACATCCATTTTCCTGATGTGCCGATCAAGAAGCTGCGCTACTCGGCGTTGATCCAGGAGCGGGGTGGCGTCGGCTACTATCCGACCTCTGCGATCCCATTCGTGCACGTGGATACAGACAGGGTGCGGAGCTGGCCGCGGTTGCCGCGCCAGGAACTGGCGCTACTGTTTCCGTCCGGCTCGACACAGCACCTACCTGCGACCGGGGGCTCGATCACGCGTGAGGATGTGCGGGTGGCGCAGTCCGGCAATAAGGCGATGGCGCAGCAAGTGGCCATGTTCCTCGAGGAGCGCCAGTCGGGACGTGGTGGTGTTGCCGTTGCCGACGCCCGGCGCCGCAGTGCTCCGGAGACGACGAGGATCGCGGCCTTGCCGCATGACATTCGGCCGGCAGAGCCGACGTTGGTCGAGCGCTCTAGGCCTGCTGTGCTGCCAGCCCGCCTCGCCGCGCCGATGGCACCATCCGCCAATGACAGGTTACGGCTGAGCGAGCTGGCGAGCCTCGCGAGCATGGGATCGATCCCGCAGCTCGTCGCCGGTCCGAAGCTGGCAGCGCGCCGGCCTGCTGGACGCACTATGCCGAGCCTGGCAAGTACGGGCCTGCCGGCTCCGTCCGGACTGGTCGGTCAGGTCGTGGACGGCGGCGCCGGCGAGCGGCGGGTGGCAGCTATCGACGGCAACGCTCTCGCCAACAGCACGATGTCGGACATCAACCGCTTTGCGATGGGTGGCTGGATCGCAGCGCCAGCCTACGACGAGGAACATCCGGAGGAGCTGAGCTACAGGCCGTTTCCGATTGCGCCCTACATGACCTTGAGCGAAAAGCAGCCGGTGATGCACGAGCTGGTGGCGCATGATGTCGGGCAGACGGTCGAGGTGCTCGATCATCCCGACAGCGCGCCGGTGCTGCGCTTCCGGCCGACGGTTGCTACCGCGTCACTGTTGTGGGCGCAGCAGTTCACGGGGGCCGCGATCGGCATTAACAAACTCAGGGCGGCACAGGCGGAAGACGCCCAGCTTCCCGGTGTCGCGTTGCGCAATCGAAACGTAAAGACCAGTCAGCGCTGAGTGGCGGGGGTTGGGAACGTCATCGCCGCGGGACAACGCTCACCATCAACATGCAAGGGAGCCGGAATAGCGGACCGCCTCGGCAAGTCCCTTGCCTTTGGCCTCCGACATGACGCCGCGGCCTTGCTCTACAGCCCCCAGCATGAAGGGGGTTTCTCCCGCATCGACCAAGACCTTCATCAGGCGCTGGGCATCCGACCCGGTGGTGACGATCACCATGCCGACACCGCAATTGAAGGTGTGCAGCATTGCGCTGTCGTCGAGGCCGGATACCGCCTTCAACCAACCAAACACTGGTGGAATGGGGAGGCTGGCAAGGCCGACGTGGGCGGCCAGGCCCGAGGGCAGGATGCGTGGCAGGTTTTCGGACAGACCGCCGCCGGTGATGTGGCTCAGGGCCTTAACGGCGCCTGCTGGCCCGCTACCGCCGGTGGCGCGAATGGCAGACAGCAGCGGGCGGACGTAGAGGCGTGTCGGCGTCAGCAGGGCCTCTGCGAGCGTCGTGGCGGTGGACTCGAAAGGTGGGGCAGAAGACCAGTCGAGCGCTTCCTTCTCGACCAACTTGCGGACGAGGGAATAGCCGTTCGAATGCACGCCGGACGACGGCAGACCAATGAGGACGTCGCCGGCTGCTATATCGGCGCGGGGGAGGATCTCGCCACGTTCGACGGCACCAACGGCAAAACCTGCAAGGTCGTAGTCGCCGGGCTGGTACATGCCGGGCATTTCTGCGGTCTCGCCGCCAATCAAGGCGCAACCGGCTTCGCGACATCCGTCGGCAATGCCGGCCACAACGCGGCGGGCGGTCTCGACGTCGAGTTTGCCGCAGGCAAAATAATCCAGGAAGAACAGCGGCTCGGCGCCTTGCACGACAAGGTCGTTGACCGACATGGCAACGAGATCGATACCGATGGTGTCATGGAGGCCCGTTTCGATGGCGATCTTCAGCTTGGTACCGACGCCGTCGTTGGCGGCGACGAGGATCGGATCGCGATAGCCCGTGGCCTTGAGGTCGAACAATCCGCCGAAACCACCGAGGTCGGCATCTGCGCCGGGACGGCGGGTGGCCTTCACCAGTGGCTTGATGGCATGAACGAGGGCGTTGCCCGCATGAATGGAGACGCCCGCGTCGGCATAGGACACGGTGTCGTTGCGCTTCGGGCCAGGCTCGGTCATGAGTGTCTCTGGGCGATGATTTGCATGGGGGCCTTAGTGACATGCCTTTGTGCGGCCCTGCAACAGCCTAGAGGTCCTTGCCAAGCGATGGGAAGGCCAACTGGACATCGAGCGTGCTCCAGCGTGTTGTTTTGGTGACTGAATCCTGTCTGCAGAGGATTCAATTGCGGTTACGCCGGCATTGATCGCACGCAAAGCTTTGCCGATGACTTGCGATCGGCCTCGGGATCAAGGGGGGGCGGCCCTCCAATTTCCGCCCGATTGGCACGGCAAGGGTGTGGCACGCGCGGGACTCGAGGGATGGGGCGAGATGGCGAACTTTGGAGATAGCTGGGACAAGCTTGTGAGCTGTGGCGGGACTGGGTCGAGCGTGGTTGCAGCCCTGCTCGGGGTTCTGGCGGGACTGGTGTTGGGGCCAGCCGACGCACGCGCTGAAAACGTCTTCGCGGTCGGCAACTACCCGGTGCAGGCGAGTGCTGCGGACGCCGTGGCTGCGAAAGAGCGGGCAATTGCCGACGGGCAGCAGGCGGCCTTCCGCTCGCTGCTGAAGCGGCTAGTGCCGGTGACGGCCTATCGCTCGCTCGTCAAACTCAAGGGCGTCAATACGACCAACCTGATCGACAGCTTTGCCGTTCGCTCGGAGCGCAACAGCTCGACAGAATATATCGCCAGCTACGACTTCGTTTTTGCGCCCGACCCTGTGCGCCGGTTGCTGGATCAGCAAGGCATCCCTTACCTGGACCGTCAAGCACCGAAAATCACGATCGTGCCGGCCTATCGGATTCCGGCGGAGCTGAAGGGCAAGCTGCCGCAAACGTTCGCAGATGCGGCGGGATCGGACACGTGGCTCTATGCCTGGAAGGCGCTGGACCTTGCCAACTCGCTGACGCCAGCGGTGCTCAAACCGCTGAAACGCGAGGTGCATGACGACACCATCCGGAAACTGGCGGAAGGCGATCTCAGTTACCTGCGTACGCTCGAAGGCGAATACCAGACGCCGACCGTGTTGGTGGCGGTGCTCGAGGCGGAATTGGACCTCAAGAAGATCAAGGTGGTTCTTGTCGGGCGCGACGGCGTGCAGTCGATCTACCTGAAGCGCAGCTACAAGCTCGATGGCTATGATCTCGCCTATACAGCGGAGTTGGCGGCGGTTATCTCGCTGGCGATCCTGGAAGGGCGCTGGAAAGCCATCAACGTGCGCGGTGGCGGCGATCGTCAGGGTCCCGCAGCGGCGGCGCCGGCTGGGAGTTTTGCGGGGGGATTCGATAGGGCACAGCCAAGCTCGCCGTGGGGCACGGTGACACCGACCGCAGGTGGCGACGGGGCACTGACGATCTCGGTGCTTTTCAATGGCATGACGGAGTGGCAAGCGATCAGCCGGGAGCTGTCGCAGACGCCGGAGGTCACGCGGTTCGAGGTGCTGGGGCTGTCACCGCGCGGTGCGCGGGTGGCGCTCAGCTATCCCGGCGGCGCCGAGCGCCTTGCCGGTGCGCTGGCGCAGCGAGGACTTAGTCTGCAAGCAGGCCAACAGGGCTGGACCTTGGCGCGCCGCTGAAGGGGCAGAAGCGCCTCACTTCAGAGTATCAGTGATCCTTCGGCCGATTGACCTCGAAGGCAGCCTTCTGGTCGGGAGAGGCCTCGGTCTGATATTTGGCGCGCCAGTCGGCGTAGGGCATGCCGTAGACGATTTCGCGGGCCTCGTCCTTGCTCAGGGCGTGACCGGCGGTGCCGGCGGCCTCCTGATACCAGTTCGACAGGCAATTCCGGCAGAAGCCCGCAAGATTCATCATGTCTATGTTCTGCACGTCAGTGCGATTGCGCAGATGCTCGACGAGACGGCGGAATGCGGCGGCCTCGAGCTCGGTCTTGGTCTTCTGGTCGAGATTGTCGGATGACGGCATGGGCGGTGCTCCCTGTTTGGGGTCGTTATCGGGGGGTGGGCTCGCTTGGCCCTGCAATATTCAAATCGGGTCTCTGGGATAGACTTTCAACGATGCGGGCGATCCGGTCCACCCATCGGGCCTGGCCGGGGGCGTCGCGGATGAGATCCTGGCGGATTTCGAGCACCACCCAGGGCAGGCCGCGCTTGGCGGCGTGTTGCCAGCAGCAATCGCCTTCGTAGCTGCCGGGGTAGGGCTCGTTCTCGCCGACGATCAGATCGTGCTCGGCCCGGAAGGCCTCCAGCATGGGCAGGGCGAGGCGCGGATCGCGCTCCCAGAGAATGCCGACGTGCCAGGGGCGCGGCACGCCTTTCCAGCTCTCGGTGAAGCTGTGGATGGAGAGGATGGCGGGCGGGTGGCCGGTCGCCGTAGCGGCGTCGATGACGTGATCGATGGCCTGGTGGTAAGGCCTCCAGAAGCGCTTGATCCGGCGCTGGCGCTCGGCGTCATCGAGATGGCGGTTGCCGGGGACAACGGCGCCGTCGGAGAGCCGCATGATGAGGGTCGGGTCGTCGTCGCCGCGGTTGGGGTCGATCAAAAGCCGCGAGAAGCGGGACATGACGGTTGGGGCACGCAGGCGGGCGGAGAGGCCACGGGTCAGAGCGGCAGCGCCGATGTCATAGGCGATGTGGCGCTTGAGCTGCGCCGGGTCGAGGCCGAGCGTGCCGTAGGCGTCTGGCAGCCAGTTGCTGGCGTGATCGCACAGTATGAGCAGGCCGCCATCGGTACGACCTTGCAAAATCTCATGGCTTTCGGTGCCGGATGGCTGGATGTCGGCCATGGTGGGGGGCGTTCTTGCTCGCGGTTGGATGCGGGAGCCGGTGCGGCGTATGGTCGATATGCGGATAAGATACTATAGGGGGTGTGGCAAGTGCGGGGCCTGGCGAAGCAGGCCACATGAGTGAGTCATCTGGGATTTGGCAGGGCGACGTGAGCGAACAAAAGGCGTTGTTGCGAGCGCTGTATGCGGCAGCCGTGCATGCGGCCCACCCGGCGGGCTGCCTCAAGCCTCATCTGCCCGGCGTGCCGGCACGGGGGCGACTGATCGTGCTCGGTGTCGGCAAGGCGGCGGCGGCCATGGGGCAGGTCGCCTGGCAGCACTACCAAGGCGGGCCGGGGGCGGACCGGGTGATCGGATGCTTTACGCCGCCGCACGGCTATGCGGCGACACTTCGGACAACTTGGCCGGAGGGGTTCACACTTGCCGAGGCGCGCCATCCCTCGCCGGATGCGGCCAGCGTGGCGGCGGCCCACCAGGCGTTGGCGCTGGCCGGGCAGGCCACGCGTGAGGATACGGTGCTGGTGCTGCTCTCGGGCGGGGCCTCAGCGCTGTGGGCGGCACCACTGGGGATCGATATCGACGCCAAAACGGCGCTGACGCGGGGCCTGCTCAAATCGGGTGCAGACATCCACCAGATGAACGTGGTGCGCCGGCACCTGTCGCGCATCAAAGGTGGGCGGCTGGCGCTGGCTGCTGGCGGCGCGGGAGAGCTCATCACGCTCGCCATCTCGGATGTGCCGGGCGATGATCCCGCAACGATCGGTTCGGGCCCGACAGTGCCTGATCCGAGCACGTTGGCGGACGCGCGGGCCGTGCTGGCTAAGCTGGAGCCGGCCATGGTTCGTCTTGGTCTCGATGTTCCGGCCGGCGTGCGCGCGGCGCTGGAAGCGGACGCCAACGAGACGCCGAAACCAGGGCATCCGGCGTTTAGGCGCAGCCGCTATAACATCATTGCCACACCGCGCGGGGCGCTCGATGCGGCGGCGGCGGAGGCTCGAGCGGCGGGCTATCGGGTGGTGGATCTCGGGGACGAGGTGACCGGCGAGGCGCGGGACGTTGCGCGGGCGCATGCGCACCTGGCGATCGAGGCGCTTGGTCGTGGCGAGCGGACGGCTATCCTTTCCGGCGGTGAACTCGAGGTGACCGTGCGCAACCGGGATGGTCGGGGCGGGCGGGCGCAGGAATATGCGCTGGCTCTGGCCATCGGCATCGAGGGCCGGCAAGGTATTGCCGTACTTGCGGCGGATACTGACGGCATTGACGGCGGTGGCGGGCAGGTGACGGATCCGGCTGGTGCGATCGTCGATGGGACGACGGTGGAGGCGGGGCGGGCCGGGGGCCTGGAGGCGCGCGAGGCGCTTGAGCGGAACGATGCAACAACGTTCTTCGAGCGGTCCGGCGGGCTCATCGTGCAGGGCCCGACGCATACGAATGTCAACGATTTCCGGGCGATCCTGATCGATCCCGGGGTCGCCAGCCAAGGCGAGGACGAGAGGGCGGGTGCATGAGGCAAGGGGCCATGAGGCGCAGTTCCATGCGGAGCGCAGCAGGCGGGGCTTTGATGGTGCTCGGGGCGCTGGCGCTCCAGGCGTTGCCGGCAGCGGCGGACCTCAAGCTTTGCAACACCACGGCGGGGCGGATCGGCGTGGTTCTGGGCTACCAGGAGGGCAGTAGCTGGACCACTGAGGGGTGGTGGACCATTGCTGGCCAGACCTGCGAGACGCTGCTCAAGGGTAAGCTGCCCAGCCGGCTCTTCTATGTGCATGCAATCGACTATGACCGTGGCGGGGAATGGGCCGGCTCGACGCAGCTTTGCATGTCGGACAAGCCGTTCACAATCCGCAAGAGCGGCGACTGCGAGAAGCGCGGTTTAAAGCAGGCCGGCTTCATGGAAGTCGATACGCAGGGCCAGAGTAGCTGGACGATTAGGCTGGCTGATCCGGTCGAGGCTGAAAAAGCGAATTGAGCGGCGGAATGTTCGCCGCTCTTGTTGCCATTGTCGCGGTGGGCGGGCTCAGGCTTTGGAGCCTGCAAGCTGCTTGCGGTAGCCGAACGACCGCTCGATGCGGCCGAGGATGTGAGCGCCTGACGTGGTGGGCTCGTAGCGGCAGTCGGCTTGGGAGACACCGAGCTGGCGGGGGTCGACGACAGCCTTGAAGTCGGGATCGTAAAAGGTGGCTATGGAAAAGCGCTCGTGGCCGGAGCGGTTGATGACGCGGTGCGGGGTCGAGGCATAGAGATCGTTGGTCCAGCGGGCCAGTAGATCACCGACATTGACGACGAGCGTGCCGGCAATGGGGCGGGCGGCGATCCAGTTTCCGGAGCTGCGCTCGAGCACCTCGAGGCCGCCACTGTCGTCCTGCCATAGCAGGGTGACGCAACCGAAATCGGTATGCGGTGCAAGGCCGAACTGATCGGGATCGGCGCGATTGGGGTGGGGCGGGTAATAGATGATCTGAGTGCGCTGCAGGCGCTTGCGATACTTGTCGGCGAAGAAATCGGGTGCGCGGTTCAACGACACGGCGACGCAGCCGAGCAGGTCGGCGCCGCAGCGGCCGATCTCGTCGTAGTAGGCTGTGAGCGCGCTTCGCAGGCCAGGGCGCTCGGCCGGCCAATTGTTGGGGCCGCGCAGGGGCTCACCTGCCACGACATCGGCGTCGTCCTCCGGCAACTCCAGGCCGATGGTGTAGAATTCCTTGTAGTCGGGCTTGGTGGCCTCATACATCAAGGCGTCACCGAGGGCGTTGAAGCCGCGATGGCGTTTGTTGATGGCGACCTCGCGCTTCTTCTCGACCGGCTGGCGGAAGAAGCCCTGGGCCTCGCTCAGCGCGTTGGTGACGACGGCATCGGGCAATCCGTGGTTGGCGATATAGAGGAAGCCAACCGTGGTGAAGGCCTTGTGGATGTCGGCGGCGGCACGGGCCATGGCGTCGGCGTTACGCTCGCGTACACCTGACATATCGACAATCGGCAGGGTGTTCATGGTGTGGTGCTCGCATTTGGGCCGTGGGGGGACGTTCGACCGGACACTAGCGCGATTGGTGACAATGGACAAACAGCTGGCGCTGAGCGGCGGCATCGAAAGTGGATGGCTGGAGTTGGGGACGGATCGTCGAGGTGATGAAACTAGGCAAGCGTTCGATCAGGTGCGTCTGGCGGATTGTGCAAGGAGGCTTGCCGGAGGGCGGTAGGCGGTTCACTCTATGGCGCAGCGTGGCCGACCCGGAGGACCGATCGAATGAAGCTCGGCGTCACATTGCCCTTGATCGACATCGGCGGCGACCCGGCGGTGGTTCGGGATTTCGCGCAGGCTGCCGAGGGCCTTGGCTACGATCATCTGGGGGCGCCCGACCACGTGCTCGGGGCGAACGTGGCGAGCCGGCCGGACTGGGGCAACCGCAACACGTCGGCCGATCTGTTCCATGACCCGTTCGTGCTGTTCGGCTTTCTCTCTGGCGTGACGCAAAGCGTCGGCTTCTCGAC
Source organism: uncultured Alphaproteobacteria bacterium (assembly GCA_963761475.1). Taxonomy (GTDB): domain Bacteria; phylum Pseudomonadota; class Alphaproteobacteria; order Rhizobiales; family Hyphomicrobiaceae. Next base: position 354,818 of record CAVXGT010000020.1, on the reverse strand, counting down.
GCAGGTGCTGATCCTGGCGCAGCGGCAGACGGCGCTGGTGGCGAAACAGGCGGCTTCGCTCGACGTGCTCTCACGCGGGCGGTTCCGGCTCGGCGTCGGGATCGGTTGGAATGCGGTGGAATTCGAGGCGCTGGGCGAGAACTTCAAGGACCGCGGCAAGCGATCGGAAGAGCAGCTCGAGGTGATGAAGGCGCTTTGGGCCGAGGCGCATGTCACGTTCAAGGGGCAATGGCACACGATCAGCGACGCAGGGATCAATCCGCTGCCGCAATTGCGGACGGTGCCACTTTGGCTTGGCGGGCATGAGGACGTGGTGCTGCGGCGGATCGCCAAATGGGGCGATGGGTGGATCATGCTGGCGCATGCGCAGGGCTCGGAAGCCGAGGCGGCCTTCGCCAAGCTCCGCCAATATACCAAGGAGGCCGGCCGCGACCCCGCCAAGATCGGTATCGAAGTTTGGGTCTCGACAGCCGATGGGAAGGGGCCGGAGGACTGGCGGCGGGCTTTCGAGGGCTGGAAGGCGCTCGGCGTCACGCACGTGACGCTCAACTCGACCTATGCGCGCGGGCCGCACAAGCGGATCGCCGGGCGCGGTATGGACGACCACATGGCGGCGATGCACGACTATATCGCGGCCGTAAAGGACCTGATGTGACCGGATGTGGCCAGGCTGCACGCGGCGTGGCCTCGTGCCCGGCGAGGCCGCTACGCTAGGAGGCGACGATGCCCGATGCCCTGGGGTTTCGCTGCAAGTTCGGCGTGATGGCGCCATCGACCAACACCATCGTGCAGCCTGATTTCGACGACTTCAGGCCGTTCGGCGTCACCAATCACTACAGCCGGATCCACACTCCGAATGCGGCCGCGCTTTCCAACGAGACATTTCGGGCAGGCGTCGACCGGATCGGCGATAACGTGCTGGCGTCGATCGACCGGGTGATGACGGCGGAGCCGGATTACCTGATCATGGGGATTTCGGCGCTGTCGTTTTTCGGGGGCCTGAAAGGGGCGGAAGCGTTCGTCGACAAAATCGAAGGGCATTCTGGGCTGAAAGTTTCGGTGGGCAGTCACGCCATGGCGGCGGCGCTGGAGGCCTATGGCGGCATCAAGCGGATCGGCTTGCTGACGCCCTACTGGCCGGTGATGAACGACGAGGTGAAGCGCTATTTCGGCGACCGGGGGTTCACTACGGTGCGTGACATCGCGCTCGAATGCCGTTCGTGGGTCGGGATTGCGCATGCCACGACGGCGCAATGCCGGGATGCGCTGCGCAAGCTCGACGGCGATGATGTGGACGCACTGATCCAGGTCGGCACTAACCTCTCCATGGTGCGACTTGCGGCAGCGGCCGAGCTGTGGCTCGGCAAGCCGGTGATCGCCATCAACACGGCGACCTACTGGCACGCGTTGAGGGCCAAGGGCATTACCGACAAAATCGCGGGCTATGGGCGTCTGCTCGAAGAGCACTGAAGGGAACGGGCAATGGGTGGCGCGTACTGCAAAGCTCTGGCTGTCGCACTGGCCGCGATGCTGCTGGTGCAGACTTCGGCTTTGCGGTGCATGGCGCAAGGCGGCACGCAGGTGGATGTGGCGCTGGTGCTCGCCGTCGATGTGTCATTGTCGATGGATCCGGACGAGCAGCGCCTGCAGCGGGACGGCTACGTTGCCGCGTTCCGGCATCCCGACGTCCTCAAGGCTATCGCCTCGGGCGTTCATGGCCGGATTGCCGTCGCCTACCTGGAGTGGGCGGGCGTGCATGCACAGACGGTGACGTTGGACTGGCAGGTGATCGGGTCGGCGGTGGAAGCCGAATCCTTTGCCGTGGCTCTTGCCAGCCAACCCATCCAACGGGAGCGGATGACGTCGATCTCTACGGCGCTCGTAACGGCGGCTGATATGATCGAGAACGCGGGCGTTGCGGCGGTGCGACGTGTAATCGATGTTTCGGGGGACGGGCCCAACAACGCGGGGCTGCCGGTGCTCGAAGCGCGCCGAGAGGTGCTGGCCAAGGGCATCGTTATCAATGGCCTCGCCATTCAACTCAAGCGGAGCGGTGGCGGGCGCTATGGGTACTTCGATCTGCCTGATCTCGATCGCTACTATGCGAACTGCGTGATCGGCGGTCCGGGCTCGTTCATGCTGGCAGTCAACGATCGCAACAATTTCGCAGAGGGCATCCGGCGCAAGCTGCTGCTCGAGATCGCGGATGCTGTTCGCGACGAACCGCGTCTGGTTCCGGCGCAGCTTGCACCGCAACCACCGGCCTACGATTGCTTGGTCGGGGAGAAGCGCTGGCGGCAGTATCTCGAGGATGTCTGGCGGGACTGACGGGCGGCAAGCGGCTCGGCGGCAAGTTGGCGTTGACGGGTGAGCCGGGCATTGGCGACGATAGGCATTCCCCTGTCCGCGCAAGGAGCGAGTCGACATGAAGATCACCCACGTCATGACACAGATCGTGCAGCTGCCCGCGGACGAGCCCTTGGCCGATGGCCCGCAGGTGGCGGGCGCGAAACGTGATTTCGTCTTGGTCAAGCTGGCTGCGGCGGACGGTACGGAAGGCATTGGCGTCACGTTCTTCGGCGGCGCGATGACGAAGGCGTTGCGGCAAGCGGTCGAGGATCTGGGCGCGCTGGTGAAGGGCGAGGACTGCGCCCACGTCGAGCGCATCCATGGCAAGCTCAGGGATGCGGCGGGCATGTCGGGGACGGCGGGCGTGTTCACGCTGGCGATCTCGGCGATCGACACGGCGCTCTGGGATATCCGGGCGAAGGTGCTCGGGGTGTCGGTGAGCAAGTTGCTCGGCGGGCACCGCGATGTTGTGCCGGCCTATGCCTCGGGCGCGCTGATGCGACAGTTCACGCTCGACCAGGTGGTGACGGCGGGGCGGCGACTTGTCGAGAGGGGCTGGGGCGCGATGAAGACCCAGCTCGCATTGCCGGGGCACACGACGCCTGAGATCGAGGTCAACCGGATCAAGGTCCTGCGGGAGGCGATCGGTCCGGACATCCAGTTGATGTGCGACATCAACCAGCGTTGGACGACATGGCAGGCGATCAGTATCGGGAACCGCATCGAGGAGTACAATCTGCGCTGGCTGGAAGACGTTTCGCGGGCGGATGATTTCCAGGGGCTCGCCGAGGTGACGCGCAACCTCAAGATGCCCGTTGCAGGCGGCGAATATGTATGGGGGATCGAGCCGTTCCGGCAGATGCTGGAGATGCGCTCGGTCGATATCGCCATGATTGATCTCGTCCGCGTCGGTGGCATCACGCAATGGAGCAAGGTTGCCGGCATGGCGGAAGCGTTCAACATTCCCGTGGTGTCGCATCTCATCCCGGAGGTTCATGTGCATCTGATCGCTGCGATCCCCAATGGTGAGATCGTCGAATACATGCCGTGGACGATGAGGATGTTCGACAATCCGGTGGTGCCGGTGAAAGGCATGATGACGGTGCCTTCGACGCCCGGACTGGGGCTACGGTTCACCAAGGACATCGATGCCGGGTTCAAGGCGGCTTAAGGGTATAGGCGGGGCGCATGCGCGCTTGCCGCCGATTGTCTTTCGATCATCCAGGGGCTGCGGCAGGGCTGCGGAAAGGGATTTCCAGTGAAGCAAATCGAGGATTTTCGCACTGAAGTAGCGGAGCTGGCCGGACTGCTAGAGCCGCTTGCCCCTGCCGACTGGCAACAAGAGACGCAATTCAAGGGCTATACGATCAACGATCTGGTGCGGCATCTGCACCAGGGCGATCACATGGGTCTTGCGAGCATCGCAGGGCCGGAGACGTTTGCGGCGCAGCAGGCGGAGCGACGCAAGCGCCGTGAAGGCGGGGTCACCGCGCGTGACGATGCGCGACTGCAATTCGGGCATCTCGGCGGTCCCACTCTGCTGGCAGCCTGGAGGGAGGACGCGGGGCGGCTTGCCGACGCCTTGTCGAAGCTCGGCCCTGACGCCCGGCTGACTTGGTCAGGGCCGGACATGGGCGTCAAGATGTTCGCCACGGCGCGGCAGATGGAGGTGTGGGCGCACGGGCAAGACGTCTACGATGTGCTCGGCGCCGAGCGCGTACCGACGGACCGGCTCGAGAATATCGCCGTGATCGGTGTGCGCACATTCGGGTGGACGTTCGTCAATCGCGGACTCGAGCCGCCGGGGCCGCCGCCGCGCGTCACCTTGACGGCACCGAGCGGGGCAACGTGGCAGTGGAACGAGGCATCGGCATCGGGCGCTGTATCTGGGACGGCGGTCGAGTTCTGCCAGGTCGTGACACAGGTGCGCAACGTCGCCGATACCGGGCTCAAGATCGAAGGCGAGACGGCGCGCGCGTGGATGGCCATCGCGCAGTGCTTCGCGGGGCCACCGGAAGCGCCGCCACCTGCGGGCACGCGGCACCGGGTGACGGAGTAAGGTTCCAGGCAGGGCACGGGGTGGCCTCGGTCAACTGACGATGAAGGTGCTGATGCGGGGGAAGAAGATCAGCAATAACAGCATGATGCAGATGGCTGCGATGAACGGCAGGACGCTACGGGAGACCTGCTCCAGTGTCAGGCCGGAGATGCCGCACGCGACAAACAGATTGGCGCCCAAAGGCGGAGTGAGGAAGCCGATCTCGCTGGTGACGACCAGCAGGATGCCGAAATGGATGGGGTCGACGCCAAGGGTTTTGACGAGCGGTAGCAGGATCGGCGTCAGGATGATGACGGTGGACAAGGTCTCCATGAAGGTGCCAAGAGCGATGAGCAGGCCCGAGAGAATGAGCAGCATCACGGTCTTGTCGGATGTCAGTGTCAGCAGGAAAGCAGCGATCTTCTGCGGGATCTGATTGAGCGCCATGAATTCGCCAAAGAAAATGGCCGTTCCCATGATCAAAACCAGGCCACCACAGATCGTGCTGGCTTCCGACAAGGCGGCCCAGATCTGGCTCGGACCGATCGTGCGCTTGACGACGATGCCGATGAGCAGTGCGTAGGCGACGGCGACAACAGAAGCTTCAACGGGCGTGAATATGCCTGCGTAGATGCCGCCGAGTACCACCAGTGGCGTGGCGAGAGAATACTTCGATTGCCGCAGGGTCTGCATGAACTCCGAATTGTCGAACGTGCGGGGTTGGCCCTTGTAGCCGGCGCGGCGCGACAGAATGTAGGCCGTCAACATGAGGGCAGCGCCCATCAGGAGGCCGGGGACGACGCCTGAAATGAACAGGTCCCCGATCGAGACACTGGCGAGCACGCCATACACGATCATGGGATTGCTGGGCGGGATGAGGATGCCGAGCGTGCCTCCCGAGGACGCAACGGCGGCGGCAAAATCCTTGCGGTAGCCGTCCTCGACCATTGCCGGGATCATCAACGAACCGATGGCGGCGACGGTGCCGGGACCCGAACCGGAGATGGCCGCGAAGAACATGCACGACAGGATGGTGACGATCGCCAGGCCGCCGTGAGCTCCGCCTACCAACTGGCGCATGACATCAATGATGTCACGGGTAATGCCTGCCCGCGTCATGATTGCGCCAGCCAGAACGAAGCAGGGAATGGCGAGCAGGGGGAAATTGTCGACGCCCTCGAACAGGCTGTGCGCCATTGCGCTGAGGGGAACCGGTGACGACAGCAACTCGATCAGGGAGGGAACGCCGAGGGTTGCGAAGATCGGCACGCCGAGGAACAGGCAAGCGAGAAAGACGAGGACAAAGATCATGCGTCACCTTCGCTGCTGCCGCTGGCTTCAGGGAGCACGGACGTGCCCGTGCGCCAGGCATTCCATTGGCGCTGCATAATCCGGATGATCATGAGGGCGTGGGCGAGGGGTATGATGGCGTAGACGTAGACCATGGGCAGGAAAAGGGTCGTCGAGTACACGGGGTGACGAGAGACCTGCAACATGAGCTGGAGGCCCGCAATCACGACGGCGACGTTAAATGCGATCCAGATCATGTCGGCGATCAGGAGGCTCGCGCGCTGGCCGCCCGGGATCCAGGGGGTGAGGACCGTGACGCGGATGTGGGTGCCCTTTTGGGCGGCGAGGCTTGCGGAAATGTAGACGAACCAGATGAAACAGAAGCGGGATATCTCCTCGCTCCATGTCAGGCCAATGTTGAGGATGTAGCGGAACACAACTTGTGCCGCGAGAATGAGGACGAGCGCCGCCAAGCTGACGTTGGCGACGATCTTCTCGAGATCGTCGAAGTAGCGGCTCACGGAGACCCCTAATGGTCGGATCAGTCGGAGCCGGGCGAACCGTGGAGTTCCCCACGATCACCCGGCTGGGCGTTGTCGCTACTTGATCTTGCCTGTCTTCTTGTATTCGAGGGTGGCGTCGACCCAGTCCTTGCCGCCGCCGACCAGCGAGTAAAGTTTCGGCCAGGCGTCTTGAGCGCGCTTTTGCCAAACTGCCGTATCTCTAGGCGTGCAGAACTTGACGCCATGTTTTTCGATGAGCGCCTTCCTGATGTCAGCTTCGGAATCTTTCACCCATTGGGCATGAAGGACGTCGGTTTCCTCCGTGCTTTTCAAGATGATTTCCTGGTCGGCCTTCGACAATTTCGCCAGCCAGGGCTCATTGGCGATGACAACGGCGGCGAGTGGGAGGTAATTCACCTCGGTAATGTATTTTATGTGCTGATAGAAACCCATCTTCAGAATAACGTCGGTCGGACTATCGAAAGCGTCGACGACGCCTTGTGCGACGGCGCCGAACGTTTCGCCCCAAGCAATGGGATAGGTCGAGACGCCCCAGGACTCCCACATGGCCGTCATGACCGGATTCTTGGGCGCGCGGATCTTGAGACCCTTGAGGTCTTCAACCTTGTCGACGCAGGCCTTCTTAGTGAAGATTCGCCGGAAATTGTTGGTGTAGCCGCCGACGACGCGAAGGCTGCCGGATTCCTTGATGACGCGCTGATTGAGGGCGTCGCGGTAGGGACCCGAGCGGAGCAGTCCGCCTTTGCCCGTCAGCTCATCGAGATTGGCGTTCATGTAAGGCAGGACGAGGACGTTGAGCGATGGTGCGAGCTGGGCGACATTGTTGGAGGTGACGCCGGCCAACTGTACGACGCCGAGCTGGACCTTCTGCGCGATGGCTTGCTCTGTACCCATGACGCCGCCGTCGAGTACCTCGACAACGATCTCGCCATTCGAGTTCGCCTTGACGCGCTCGGCGAACTTATGGGCGTAAATGCCGTAGGCCTGATCGGGCGGGCAGCAATGCGCATACTTGAGCGTAACGCGGGCTGCCAGCGTAGGCGTGACCTGGATGAGCGTGGCCAATAACCCAAGAAGCGCCGTGGTCAAAACTTTGGACATGGGGTTCCTCTCACTATGTCGCCGCTTGTTTTTGCGGATCGAATTTCTTGTTGTCGGTGTAACCGAAGAAAATCTTGGCAGTGGATGGAGTAATCAAAGGTTAGCATAAGGCCGTACTGGCGCAATGGCGTCGGTACACGCCTGAATCCTCAAAGATGGGGCGGCGCTGCGACCTAGGCTGCGGCCACTGAGAGTTCATTGAGTGCATCGTCGGTGTTGGATTGACGTGTGCCGGCTTCGGGCCTGCCTGGTGTCGCTCGGCTAGGTCTGCGCCGTCACTCCCGGCTCGCTGTCATCGCCGGCGATATGCGGCAAACGCGCGCTGGCGGACCATGGATTGATTCAGTTCAACGCGGGCGGGGCGATAGGCGTTAAGCCTCAGCTCCAAGACTTCGGTGGCGGCATCGGCCGGGCTTCCGGGTTGTCATGTCGTGGGAATGCGGGGCTGCGCCTTGAATTTCAGTCAACTGCTCGAGGGCATAGGTGACAAGGCCGGTGTGGCGCTGGCCGGTTTGCTTGTCGGTCTGCTCTTCGGTTTTGCGGCTCAGCGCAGCCAATTCTGCCTGAGGGCCGCCACCGTCGAATTCTGGCGCGGCACGATCGGTCGCGAGCTGCAACTGGGGCGGGCGCTGGGGCCGCGCACAGCGATCTGGTTGCTGGTTTTCGGCACTGCGCTTGCGGGCACGCAATTGCTGATGACGACTGGCTCGATCGATGCCGGTCGCATCCGGCAACTGACGGCGACGGGTACGCTCTCCGGGGCCATTCTCGGTGGGCTCTTGTTCGGCGTGGGCATGATCCTGGCGCGCGGATGTGCGAGCCGGCTGCTGGTGCTGTCGGCAACCGGCAACTTGCGGGCGCTGGTCAGCGGCTTGATCCTGACCGTGACAGCGCAAGCGGCACTTTCGGGCGTGCTATCGCCGCTGCGGCTGCGACTGTCTGAATTGTGGAGCGTTTCGGCGCATGCTCGCAACTTGAACCTACATCTGCCGGCGGGGGCAGGGCTCGTGCTCGGTATCGTCACGATGGCGATTGCGGTCTTGCTTGTGGCACGGCACCGGCTCTCGATCGCGCAGACCGTGGCAGGGGCGTGTGTGGGCGGTGCAGTCGTGCTCGGCTGGTGGTCGACATCACTGATTGCAGGCTACGCCTTCGACGTCGTCGCGGTGGAAAGCGTGACGTTCACCGGCCCCTCGGCCGACACGCTGATGGTGCTGATTGCACAGCCCGACGTGCCGTACTCGTTTGGTCTCGGCCTGGTGCCGGGTGTGTTCGCGGGATCTCTGGCCTCGGCCTTGCTGGCGGGCGAGGTCGAAATCCAGACGTTCACGGACGCGACGCCCCTGCCGCGCTATATCATCGGCGCCGTGCTGATGGGGTTCGGGTCGATGCTGGCCGGGGGATGTGCCGTCGGTGCAGGCGTGACGGGGGGATCGATCATGGCGCTGACGGCGTGGGTGGCGCTGCTTTCGATGTGGGTTGGTGCGGGCCTCGCCGACCTCGCTGTCGACCGACCGAAAAGCGTGACATCAGGGGCCTCGACCGGCAGCGTCTCGGCAACGCAGTGACGTGGTCGCGGGCGTGCTGGTTGGCGGCGCGTCGATGCCGTGGCCTCAACGGGCAAAAGCACGCGACAGCCAGCCATCGAGGATCGGTGTCGCGGGATAGGCGGGGTCTCCGAGCGAGCGATTGATCGCGATGTGTCCACGCAGGCCCTTGCCTTCGATGGCGTGCAACTCGACGGCGGTTCCGGCAGCGCGCAGGGCAGAAGCTAGCGCCGCCGACTGGCGCTTGGCGTCCTCGCGGTCGACATGAAGGATCAGGAAGGCCGGTGCGTTGGGGGGCGCGGCCTGAAAGGTCGGCGACAAGGCCTGCTGTCGCCTCGCATCACTGCCGAAGGCCTGGGCGTAAGTCTGTTGCATGATGCGGTGGCCGTCAGCCAACTGGCGGGGGACGTCGTAGGCTGCGCCATCGAGGGGAATGATGCCCTTGAGATCTGCGAAGCCTAGGCCTGCAGCACGCAGGTAGCGTTCGTCGGTCCCGACCAGGGCGGCGAGGTGGGCGCCGGCGCTATGGCCCATGAGCACGATCCGGCCGGGATCGACGCCGAGCGTTTTGGCATTCGCTTTCAGCCAGGCCAAGGCCAAGGCGACATCGGCGGCTTGATCTTCAACGCGAACCGCGGGAACCAGGCGATAGTTGAGCGAAGCCAACGCATAGCCCAAGCCGGCCAGATGTGAGGCCATGTAGCGGCCTGTGGCGTTGCTCTTGTCACCGCGTTTCCAGCCTCCGCCATGGGCGAAAACCACCAGTGGGGCGTTTGGGGCTCGGGCAGGCCAAAAATCGAGCTTCTGGAGACGATCAGGGCCGTAGGCGAACTCCCGGGCGTTGCGTTGCGTGGCCTTTGGGTTTGGCTGCGTCTCACTGGTTGCGGTGCGATCACGTCTGGCTGCGAGCCATTCGCGCAGGGTCTGGGCCTGGCTTGGAGACGTTGTGACAATCAGGGCGAGCAGCGCCGAAAACCACGAGAACCGTGCCATGAAACCGCATCTTTCCTTGGCCGCAAGTGATCGCATCGTCTTGCGGCAACGCGTGGCAGGTGCGCATCCGTCGTCCCGTGGCGGCTTTGGGGAAACTAGGCTCGGCTCTGGTTAATCCTCTGTTAAGGCGGCGAGCGCCTTGGGGGCGGGACTGCGAGGTCGTCGGCGCCGTGGCGTCACCCCACCTTGGGGATGACGTCGCGGACCAGCGCCTCGATCTTGTCCTTGGCCTCGGCGAGGTCGTTCGATTCAAAGCCGATGTTGATGTGGCGAACGCCGGCGTCGGCGAAGGCGCGGGCGTCGGCTGCGATCTCGTCGGCGGAGCCGGTGAAGGTCATGCGGCGGCCCTCGCGGTTCTCCTGCTGCGCACCGAGGGCGTAGTTGGGTGCGAAGATGGCGACGTCGAGGCTCGAGGGATCGCGGCCGGCCGAGCGGCAGTGGGCGTGGACGTCGGCGAGGCTCGCCTTGAAGCGGGCGGGGTCGTCGAGCGGCTCTGCGGGATTGCGAATGGTCGGGTACCAGCCGTCGCCGAGACTGGCTGCGCGCTTTCGTGCGGCGAGGCCTTCGCCACCGACCCATATCGGTGGGCCCGAACGCTGGACGGGCTTGGGCTCGAACATGATGTTGTCGAACGCGACGAACTCGCCGGAGAAGGTGGGGTTTTGCTCGGTCCACAGCGTGCGGAAGGCGCGGATGAACTCGTTGGATGCGGCGCCGCGACGGGCATAGGGCGGGGAGGCGAGTGCTGCCATCTCTTCGGCGAGCCAACCGACGCCCACGCCGACGGTGACACGGCCCTTGGAGAGGACGTCGATGGTGGCGAGCGTCTTGGCCGTGAGGACCGCGGGGCGGTGGGGGATCACCATCACCGAGGTGAGAAGGCGGATGTTGCGGGTAATGGCGGCGGCGTAGGCGAGGCATGAGAGCTGCTCGAGGCAGAAGCCGGTGGCGACGCCGGGCCAATCGCCGCTCTCGTTATAGGGGTAACGGCTGTCGATCGATCGGGCGATGACGACGTGGTCGGAAAAGCCCAGGTATTTGAGACCGAGCTTGTCGGCGTGCTGGGCGATCTCGACGAGATTGTCGGGGCTGGCAGCGGCGCCACGGGTTCCCAGATGCAGTCCGAAATCCATTGCCTGTGTGTCCATTTTCGTGGCGCCTCCCGACCCGCCTGCTGGGAGCGGGCCGGGAGGCGCGTGAGAGATCTTAGTGGCGCGAACCGACTCCGCTGCGCGGAGCCGGCCGGTTCGCGCGTGGGTGCCTAGCTCGTTACTGCGCGGTGAGGCCGCCATCCACGACCAGACCGGCGCCGGTCATGAAGCCTGCATCGTCGGAAGCCAGGAAGCAGATGCCGTTGGCGATATCGTCGGGGTGGCCGAGGCGGCCGATGGGGTGCGACTTGAGGGCAACCGTGCGGGCCGCCTCGGTGTCGTTGGTGCCGGTCTGAGTGGCGCGGGCGACGAAGGTCTGGGCGCCCATGTCGGTCTCGATCACGCCGGGATGGATGGAATTGACGCGGATCTTGTAGCCCTTGCGGCCGTAGGCCAATGCCGTCGACTTGGTGAAGAGCGTGACGCCGCCCTTGGTCATGGAATAGAGGGGGTCGAGCTGGGAGCCGACGATGCCGGCGACCGAGGCCAGATTGACGATGGCGCTGCCGTGTTTCGACTTGGCGCCGGCCTCCTTCAGCGCCGCGGTGCACAGCTTGGTGCCAAGCCAGACGCCGGTGAGGTTGACGGAGACGAGCTTGTGCCATTCGTCGAGGGTGACCTCCTCGAAGTCGCGGCCGAGAAAGAGGCCGGCGTTGTTGACGAGGATGTCGAGCTTGCCGTGGGCCTTGGTGGCGGCGGCAACGGCAGCCGTCCAGTCCTTCTCCGAGGTGACGTCGAGAGGTACAAACTGGGCCTTGCCGCCGGCAGCCTCGATCTCCTTGACGGTGTCCCTGGCCTTGTCGGCAAGAACATCGCCGACGATGACGGCGGCACCGGCCTCGGCCATGAGCTTGGCCGAGGCGGCGCCAATGCCGCGCGCGGCGCCGGAGATGAGTGCGACCTTGCCGTCCAGCCTGTTCATGGGGAGCCTCGTTGGGTTGGCATTTGCGTGAGTGGCCGGCGGGTCCGGCTGTCGAGGCGAATGCTACGCGTAGAGAGGCTCCGGGGGCAACGGGCGCATGCGCGGCGCCTGCTCCGCGCAGGACTACAGCACGGCTTCGGCCACCACCTGCAGGGCGGTTGCGTCCTTGCCGCCGATCAGCATCGAGCCGACATGGCCACGCTTGCCGGCCGCCAGCCAGCGTTGGGCGCGGTCCTTGATGCGGGCCGGAGGACCAACAAGGTGGCAGGCGTCGATCAAGGCCTCGGGAACCGCGGCGGCGGCCTCGGCCTTCTTGCCGGAAAGATAGAGATCCTGGATCTTGGCAGCGGCCTCGCCGAAGCCCAGGCGGGTCGCGTAGTCGTTGTAGAAGTTCTTGCCGCGCGCGCCCATGCCGCCAATGTAGAGCGCCATGTTCTGGCGGATCGGTTGCATGCAGGCGGCGACATCGTCACCGACGACGACGGTGATGAAAGGGGCGATGTCGAAATTGGCGAGCGACTTGCCATTGCCGGCGGCGGCGAAGCCCTTGGCGATGGGCTCGGCGAAGACATCGTACTGGTCGGGATCCATCCAGACGGGGAAAAAGCCGTCGGCTACCTCGGCTGCAGCCTCGACGCCTGCGGGCGTGATGGTAGCCCCGTAGATCGGGATCGGCGCTTCGCAATGGAGGATGGATTTGAGCGGCTTGCCGAGGCCGGTGGCGCCGGGGCCAGCATAGGGGATCTGGTATTCCTTGCCTTGAAACGAAAGATCGCCTTCGCGCGCGAAGATCTGGCGCATGATGCGGGTGTATTCCTTGAGGCGAGTGACGGGGCGGCCGTAGGGCACGCCGTGCCAGCCTTCGACCACCTGGGGGCCCGAGGCGCCGAGGCCGACGATGAAGCGATTGCCCGAGAGCTGGGCGAGGCTCATGGCAGTCATGGCGGCCATGGCCGGCGTGCGGCCGGGCATCTGCATGATTGCGGTGCCGACCTTGATGCGGCTGGTGTGGGCGAGGATCCAGGTGGCAGGCGTGACGGCGTCGGAACCATAGGCCTCGGAGGTCCATACGCTGGCGTAGCCGAGCGTTTCGGCATGGCGGATGGTGTCCATGGGGAGTTCGAGGCGGCGGCCCGAGTAGCCACAGAGCATGCCGAGTTTCATGAGATTGCCATCCTTGTCGTCGCGCGGGATCGGGGCAGTGTAGGCCGGTTTAGCCAGCCTTTACCAGTCGCCGGCGGAGGGGAGACCGTCTCAGTGGCGTTTCGATCGATGGGGTTGGCGCGGGCGTGTTTGAAATCGAACCTTGCGCGCGTTGGTGTCCCCGACTGACCTTAGGTCAACACGATGGTCGCGGTGGAACGGGAAAGGTCGGTCATGACGATTTCGAAAAGTGCCAGACTGCGCGCGTTGCTGAAGGCGGGGACGTTCCTGCACATGCCGTCGGTCTACGATGCGCTTGGCGCGCGGCTGGTGGAGCAGGCCGGATTCGAGGCGGTTTATTCGGGCGGTTACGTATGCGGGGCGGCGAGTGCCATCAGCGAGCCCATGCTGACGATGACCGAGCAGATCGCGATGGCGGCAGCAGCGGCGCGGGTCGTCGACATTCCGATGGTGGTGGATGCCGGCGCCGGCTGGGGCGATCCGCTGCACACGATGCGAACCGTGCGCGAGTTCATTCACGCAGGCATTGCAGGCATCCATCTCGAGGACCAGATCTATCCGAAGCGGGCGCACTACCACACCTACCAGGTGCACGAGATCAGTCCGCAGGAGTTTGCCGACAAGGTGCGCTATGGCTGCCGCGAGCGCGACCGGCTGGACCCCGATTTCGTGATGATCGCGCGGACGGACAGTTGCCGCGAGTTCGGGCTCGACGTGGCGGCGGACCGGATTAACCGGGCGGCTGACGCGGGCGCGGACCTGGGGCTGCTGTTTCCGCGTGATATGGCGGAAGCGGAACGGGCGCCGAAAGTTTGCCGGGTGCCTCTGGTCTACGTCATGAGCCGGGGAAACCGGGATGGCCGGCCGATCTTCAGCGCCAGTGACCTCAAGCAAATGGGATACGTCGCGATCATCGAAGCGCAGCTGATGATGTTACCGGCGTTCGACGTGCAGAAGAAGGCGCTGGCGGAGCTTAGGGCCACTGGCGCCTATACCGGGCTTTCCAACGACGATGCCGTGCGTATTCGCAAGGAGATCGAGGACGCGATTGGTCTGGATGAGCATTACGAGATCGAACGGCAGACGGTTGAAAAGGGCTAGAGGTATTCGTGGCACGTTGCGTCTCCCCTGCTGGGAGCCGGCCGCACCGCTACTCAGTCGCTAGACCGGCCGCATAGCATGTGAAAGAAGCGTGCCGGATTGATCGTGGAAAACTGGCGGGCGAGCAGCTTGTGCCTCAATTGCGGTTGGCCGGTTGTGGCATGGTTGAGATCGAATGGCTTCGATTCGCTGGTCGTGCGGGCCGGTCGAGGGCGTAGCCTTGGGCAAACCGGGTGGACAGCACAATGCAGCAGAAGGTCGACCAGGCGAGCGAGAGCGACAGTCGAATTGCGCCAGATCCGTTGGCGGCGGTGTTGCCAGCCCTTTCAGCGCTGGGAGCAATTGCGTCGATCGCCGCTATCAATTGGGTCGGGCAAGAGCGGACCGCTGATCGCGCACGGGCGCGGCGCAAGGCCGGTGTGGCGCTGAGGGATCTCGAATCCTGCTGTATGGGGCTGCAGGAGGTGTTCCGTCGCCTGCAACGCAATCCCAGTCTCTACCAGGGCGATAGTCCGGCATCCGGCGCGCCACTCAAATTTGGCGTGTGCGGTCCGCGCATCGATCAGCCCATGGCGCGGGCCTATCACCAACTCATGAACGACATCGCCTCGATGCTGGTGCTGGCATCGCAGAATGCATTCGATGTGATGAGTGCGATCGAGGATGGTGAGATCACCGCGCCAGAGCAGCTATTCTACGGGTTCGGCGAGCAGCAGGACCGGCTCAACAAGCTGATCCAGAACCGGGCGACGATCAAGGTGATCGTCGAGACGGGCGTCGAGGTGTCGGAAAAACTGACCAGCCTCGTGCGCGAGCTGCGCAAGTACAAGGTTGAGTAGGACGCAGCACGGTCAGGAAGCGGGCCTGACAGTAGCCGGCGCAGGCACCAGGGCAAGTGCGATCTGCCGCACGACCTCGTTCAAGACGAATCGGCCGGCGGTGGTGGCGATCAGCCGCTGGCGTGCAAGCTCTGGCTGCTCGAGCATGCCGAACGAGACGAGGCGGGCGACGACCGCTGGATCGGGTGTCACGCCACCAACGGCTGCGAGATGTGCGAGGTCAATGCCCTCGGCCAGTCGCAAACCCATCAGCAATAGCTCGTCGGCCTGCTCGGCCGTGCTCAGCCGTGTCGCCTCGATCGTGCCGTCTCCGGTGTCCCGGACCTTGGCGAGCCAGCTTTCCGGCGTGCGCTCGGCGACTGTGGCGTAGCGCCCGTCGTGGCGTAGCTCACGGCCATGGGCGCCTGGGCCGAGGCCGAGATAGCTGCCGTAGCGCCAGTAGACGAGATTGTGGCGGCTCTCATTGCCGGGTGTGGCGTGGTTCGAAATCTCATAGGCCGGCAAGCCCGCTGCCTGGCACATGTCCTGTGTGAGAGCGTAGAGCGCATCGGCGACCTCGGGCTCGGGGACGATGAGCTTGCCGGCGCGGTGCAGGTTGGCGAAGGGCGTACCGTCCTCGATGGTGAGCTGGTAGAGGGAGAGGTGGCCGGCCTGCAGCGCCAGTGCGCGCGCAAGCTCGGCCTCCCAGACGGCCGGCGTCATGCCCGGGCGGGCATAGATCAGATCGAACGAGATGCGTTCGAAGGTGGCCTTGGCGATGTCGAGTGCCTTCAGGGCCTCGGCGGCGGTGTGGATGCGGCCGAGTTTTCTCAGAGCCTTATCGTCGAGCGCCTGGATGCCGATCGAGATGCGGTTGACGCCGGCTGCGCGATAGCCACGGAAGCGGCCGGCCTCGACGCTGCCGGGATTGGCCTCGAGGGTGATCTCGCAGTCGGGGCTCAGGCCAAAGGTGCGCTCCAGGGCATCGATCAGGGCCGCAACGGTGGCGGGCTGCATGAGGGAGGGCGTGCCGCCGCCAAAGAAAATGCTGTCGAGTGGGCGCGCGTGAGCGATGCGGCGGGCCAGGCTCGCGAGCTCGCGGAGATAGGCGTCGAGGTAGGCGGGCTCGTCCCAGCCGCCATGACGGACATGACTGTTGAAGTCGCAGTAGGGACATTTCTGGGCGCAGAACGGCCAGTGGATATAGGCTGCGAAACCTGGATCGCCGCCAGCCGGTCGCTGCGATGGTGCCTGCCGGGCCGAGGGCTCGATCGCGTCAGCTCGCGTTGGCGTCAAGGCAGGCCTCCACGAACAGCTTGAAGGCGCGGGCGCGGTGGGAGATGGCGTGCTTTCTCGCAGGCTGCATTTCGCCGAAGGTCAAGGTTTGGCCGTCGGCCAGAAACATGGGGTCGTAGCCAAAACCCATGTCACCGCGTGGCGGCCACACGAGACGACCGAAAACCTTGCCTTCGAATACCTGGGTTTCGCCATCGGGCCAGGCGAGGCACAGGGCGGCTGTGAAGTTGGCGCGGGGACCTTCGGCGGCCTGCCAGGCGTCCCTCTGATCGAGGGCTGCGCGGACTTTCGTCATGGCGAGGGCGAAGTCCTTGGTTGGACCAGCCCATCGCGCCGAATAGACGCCGGGATCACCGCCGAGGGCTTCCACCTCGAGGCCTGAATCGTCGGACAGAGCCGGAAGGCCGGTGGCGCGGGCGGAATGCAGCGCCTTCAGCCGCGCGTTGCCGGCGAAGGTGGTCTCGGTTTCCTCGGGCTCGCTGACGCCCAGTGCGCCGGCCGAGGCCGTTTCCAGACCATAGGGGCGAACGAGATCGTCGATCTCGCGAAGCTTGCCGGGATTGTGGCTGGCTACGACAAGGCGGGTGCCGCTTTGGAGCTTGCGCATCAGGTCAATCCCCAGATTTTGGGCTCGGCGAACTCGAGGCAGTTGCCGGCGGGATCGCGGAAGTAGATGGAACGGCCGCCGGATGCCGGCCAGATGAAGTCCGCCTCGATGGCAACGCCGGCAGCTTCGAGGCGTTCGCGCCACAGGTCCAGCTCGTCAGCCGAGGCGCGGAAGCAGATGTGGCCGTCGCCGATGGCGCCATGCGGCGGCACGGGAAGGGCGCCGGCCTTGGGCGGCAGGCTCGGTTGCGTCGGGATTGAAGATCAGCACCACCTGGTTGCCGCAGCGGTAGAAGATCTGGCGACCGGGCAGCGTGTGGAACGGCTCGAGGCCCAACACATCGCGCCAGAAGATCTCGGTCGCCGCGAGATCGCGGGCGTAGAGCATCGTTTCCAGCACGCCCGCGGGCTTGCAGGGCTTGCCCGGGATGGTCGGTCATGGCCAGCTCCGTCGGCGGGCCGGGCCGGCTGCGCGGGGCGACAACCGGCTCGTGGCGCGCCGATCAGGTCACGGTCAGCTTCTGCAGCGCCACGAGTTCACCGATGCCCTTCTTGGCGAGAGCCATGAGGGCGTGGAAGTCTTCCTCGGTGAAGGCCGTGGTCTCGGCGGTTCCTTGCACCTCGACGAGGCCGCCAGCGCCGGTCATGACGAAATTGGCGTCGGCGTCGGCGTTGGAGTCCTCGGGATAGTCGAGGTCGAGAACGGGCGTGCCCTTGTAGAGGCCGCAAGAGACGGCAGCGACCTGGTCACGGATGACGTCGGTGCCGACCATGTCGCGCTGATGCATCCACTGGATACAATCATAGAGGGCGACCCAGGAGCCGGTGATGGCGGCGGTGCGGGTGCCACCATCGGCCTGGATGACATCGCAGTCGATGCTGATCTGGCGCTCGCCGAGCTTCTGGAGGTCGACGACGGCGCGCAGCGCCCGGCCGACCAGGCGCTGGATCTCCTGGGTGCGGCCCGAAGGCTTGCCCTGGGTGACCTCGCGGCGGGTGCGCTGACTGGTGGCGCGGGGCAGCATGGCGTACTCGGCCGTGACCCAGCCGCGACCCTGCCCCTTCAGCCAGGGCGGTATCCGCTCCTCGAGGCTGGCGGTGCACAGCACGTGGGTGTTGCCGAACTTGATCAGGCAGGATCCCTCGGCGTGCATGGAGACTGCACGGTCGATGGAGACGCGGCGCAGCTCGTCTGGCTGGCGCTTGGAAGGTCGCATTCTTTCGGGCTCGCTCTGGCCCCGGGAACACCCCAGGGGTTTGGATGCGCGAACCTAAGCGGGGTGGCCCTGGAGATCAACCGGAACCGGCGGCATTCGTCCGCCGAGGGGGAGGGCGTGCAGTTGGCCCGCCTTCTCACAAGGGGCGGGCCACACTAGGAGGTGGACGGAAGGCTCCTGAGTACTTTTCGCCTCGCGAGGGCCGTGGCCGATCACCGTCCGGTGGTCTTGCCGCCGCCGGCCTGGAAATCCTGGTAGGCAAGCCGCAAGCCGTCCTCGAGGGAGGTGGTGGCTTTCCAGCCGAGGCCGTTGAGGCGGGTGACGTCGACGAGCTTTCGCGGGGTGCCATCGGGCTTGGAGGTGTCGTAGGCGATGCGGCCCTCATAGCCCACGACCTTGGCCACGACGCGGGCGAACTCGGCGATGGCGATGTCCTCGCCGGTGCCGATGTTGACGATGCCCTTGCCGGAATAGGTCTTCATGAGGTGGACGCAGGCGTCGGCCATGTCGTCGACATAGAGGAACTCGCGGCGCGGCTTGCCTGTGCCCCAGACGACGACCTCGGGGGCGGCTGAGACCTTGGCCTCGTGGAAACGGCGGATCAGGGCTGCGACGACGTGGCTGTGCTCGGGGTGGTAGTTGTCGCCGGGGCCATAGAGGTTGGTCGGCATCACCGAGATGAAATCGGAGCCGTACTGGTCGCGATAGGCCTCGCACAGTTTGATGCCGGCGATCTTGGCGATGGCGTAGGGCTCGTTGGTTGGCTCGAGGGGGCCGGTAAGGAGAGAGTCTTCGGACAGCGGCTGGGGGGCGAGACGGGGATAGATGCAAGTCGAGCCCAGGAACAGCATCTTCTCGATGCCGCTCAAATGAGCCGAGTGGACGATGCTGGTCGCGATCGTCAGGTTCTCGTAGATGAACTCGGCGCGCATGGTGTTGTTGGCGTGAATGCCGCCGACCTTGGCGGCCGCCATGAAGATGGCTTCTGGCCTGTTCTTGGCCATCCAATCGGTGGTCTGGGCCTGATTGGTGAGATCGAGCTCAGAACGGGAGACCGTAATGATCTCGCAGTTCTCCCGTACGAGGCGCCGGGCGATGGCGCTGCCGACCATACCGCGATGGCCGGCGACAAAAACGCGCTTACCTTTGAGGGAATAGATCTCTTTAGGCACTGGCAATCTCCTTGCGTGCCTGCGCGACATCGGAGGTCATCATCTCTGTGACCAGTCCAGCCAATGTCGTGCGCGGGCTCCAACCCAATTTCTGGCGCGCCTTGCCGTTGTCGCCGATGAGAAGCTCGACTTCGGTTGGGCGGAAATAGCGGGGGTCGATCCTGACGACGGTCTCGCCAGATTTTGGGCAAATGCCGATTTCGTCGACGCCTTTGCCTTGCCATTCGATGCGGCGACCGAGGTGATCGAATGCCAGCTCTACGAACTTGCGGACGGTGTGGGTCTCGCCAGTGGCCAGAACATAGTCGTCGGGGGTGTCCTGCTGCATGATCATCCACATGCCCTCGACATAGTCGCGGGCATGGCCCCAGTCGCGCTGGGCGTCGAGGTTGCCGAGATAGAGGCAGCGCTCGAGGCCGGCGTCGATACGGGCGACGGCGCGGGTGATCTTGCGGGTGACGAAGGTTTCGCCGCGGATCGGGCTCTCGTGATTGAACAGGATGCCGTTCGAGGCATGCATGCCATAGGCTTCCCGGTAGTTCACCGTGATCCAGTAGCCGTAGAGCTTGGCAACGGCATAGGGCGAGCGGGGATAGAACGGGGTCGTCTCGCGCTGGGGGACCTCCTGGACGAGGCCGTAGAGTTCGGAAGTTGAGGCCTGGTAGAAGCGCGTGGTCTTCTCGAGGCCGAGGATGCGGATCGCCTCGAGCAGTCGGAGGACGCCGATACCGTCGGCGTTGGCCGTGTACTCCGGGCTCTCGAACGAGACGGCGACGTGGCTTTGGGCCGCGAGATTGTAGATCTCGGTCGGCTGGATCTGCTGGACGAGGCGGATGAGGTTGGTCGAATCCGTCATGTCGCCGTAGTGCATGCGGAAGGCGACGTCGTCAGCGTGGGGGTCCTGGTAGAGATGATCGACGCGCGCTGTGTTGAAGGAGGAAGAGCGACGCTTCAAGCCATGGACCTCGTAGCCTTTTTGCAGGAGCAACTCGGCGAGGTAGGCGCCATCCTGGCCGGTCACTCCGGTAATCAGGGCGCGTGGTTTCATAAGTTGAGACCTTTCGGGGGCATGACTTGACTGCGAATTCTTCACGCGTCATGCGGGCAGGCCCACAGCGCGCCCGGACCGGGGACGCTGTCCTTTCCGCATACCGACGCCTACGGCACAACAAGGTTGTCCGGGGCCGGGCGGGCTATAGCATCATATCGGACCGTGAGCGACCACGTCGTGCGATCCAGCAGGCCTGTCATGCGATTAAGGTATCCAAGGCAAGGCATGGAGATTGCAGGGGCTTTAACCGATATGGTGTGTCCGGACGCTGCCGGCCGCGAGGCGAGGCTCGTTCGCCAAAGGCAGAGTACGCCGCAGTCGTCAGCGGACTGCCATCGAACCCGGCTTTTCGGACAATTTGAGCGTGGACGTTGAAGGCTGGCAGGCACGGGCGCATGAGAGAAAGACGGCGGCATGATCGCAATGGCAGCGTCGGGCGGGCGGGCTTGAGCCGGGTTGGCCAGGGCCGGGCGCAGACGGCGCGCGGCATGCCGGGGCGGCTGGCTGCGGGGCAACGCGGCGACACTGTGATCCGACTTGCCGGCCGGTGGGGGCTCGTCCTCGTCCTGGCGCTGATGATCCTGGTGCCGGCGCTGGGCGTGCTACTCACAGGGCGCAACCTCGATAGCTTCGCCTCGCTCGAAGTGCTCGAACCTTCGGCGTTGGCAGGCTGGATCCTGCGGCTGTCGTCGTTCGGGGCGGTCCTGGTGCTGGCGTTCATCATCGCGTCGCGCGGTGTGGTGGAGCTTGGCGCGGCACGGAGCGGAACGGCGCTGGCGATGGCTGGGGCCTTCGCCTTCTATTTCGGGACCAATGTGCTGGCCCCCGGCGTGATGGGCCATATCTCCGGAATCCCGCACTCGATCTACTACGTGTTGATGCTGTTCATGGCGCTGTTCCTCCTGCAAGGCGAGATTGCCGACGATGTGGCGCGGGTGTCGCGCGATGGCCTGTTCGCGTTCATGGCGTTTTCGCTGGCGGTGTCACTGGTGCTGCCGGAGTACACGCTTCGGGCCTACCGGGAGGAGCTGCGGTTGCCGCTGGTTCCGTTCCGGTTCTGGGGCCTCAGTGCGGGCCCCAATACGATCGCGCCGATGGCTCTGATCCTGATCATGCTGGCGATCGTGAAGCCGTATGCGCGGCGCTGGCTCCAGGTGGCGGCGATGACTTCGGCGGGACTCGTGGTGGTGCTCGCGCAATCGCAAACGACGTGGGCGGCGACCATGGTGATCGTGCCGGCGCTTTGGCTTTACCGTCGGGACGTGCTGCGGAACGGGTACTTTTCACTCAGGCCGTCACCGGGGTTGGTGCTGGCGGCGGGCGGGTTGGCGGCGGCGGCGCTGGTGATGTTCATGGTGGTGCTGGTGTCGGGCGATCCGGCGCGGGTGGCGCAGACCGGAGGGTTGACGGAGTCCTCGCAGGACATCGTGACGGGGCGCAGTCATATTTGGAACGTAGCGCTCGAGACGTTCGCGGCCAACCCGGTGTTCGGCTATGGCCTCGCCGCTTGGGAAGCGGAATTCAGGGACGCCATCGGTATGTCGTTTGCCGCGCATGCCCACAACCAGGTGATGCAGGCGCTGAGCGTCGGCGGGCTGACGGCGGCAGCGGGGCTCGTGGTCTATGTGGCTGTGCTGGTGCGGCAAGCGATCAAGACGGCGGATGCCACGGGCGGACTGGCGCCGGCGCTGGTGGCGCTCATCATGATCCGCATGATCAGCGAGGTGCCGCTGCAGCTCGGTAGCCTGCTGGTGAGCGATACTTTCATGCACGTGCTCACGTTCGCGGTTCTCGTATCGGCATCTGCGCGGTCGGGGTTGGCGCTCAGCGGGCAGCGTGCTGCGGCCAGACGCAAAGCGGTGGGTGGGTATGTCCGCTCAAATCCGCATTAGGAGCCTGAGCAGGCGGGGCCCATGACCACCGGGGAGGCGGTCGGCAAGCTGATGTAGGAGCTGGCGCAGTTCGTCGCCGAGCATGCGGCCGAAGAGGCGCAGGCCGATTGCGAGCGCCAGTCCACACACCGCGACGTCGAGTGCGAGCAGAAACTGGGGGTGGGTGATGTGCGCCAGGTTGGTAAAGCCGCGGTCGGTTGCCCATGCTGCCGCGCCGACGAACACCGTGATCGCGAGGCCTGGACGACAAGCGGCAAAAACTGCCGAGGGGGCGAGGCCTACCTGGCGAAGCGTGGCACCGATGATGACGGTCGCGCGCACGAGGAACAGGGCGAAGACGGCCCAGCTCAAGGCGGTGAGCGATCCCATGCGAGCGACGGCCCACAGGACGGCAACCCAGACAATGGCCACGGGCAACTGCAGCAGGAACTCCTTGCGGGTGGCGCCAGAGGCCCAGAGCACGGGGATGGCGAGGCCCATGGCCAGGTAGACGGGCATGGCC
The DNA here is from genome assembly GCA_963761475.1 of uncultured Alphaproteobacteria bacterium. Classification (GTDB taxonomy): domain Bacteria; phylum Pseudomonadota; class Alphaproteobacteria; order Rhizobiales; family Hyphomicrobiaceae. The sequence continues at coordinate 332,084 of CAVXGT010000020.1, read as the reverse complement.
AGAGAGAGCGGCGTGAGAACCGTGCCACCGCCGGCCCACTTGGTGCCGTAGAATGCCAAGATGATGGTCTCGCCAACGGCTGCCATGCCTGCAAAGACGGGCGCAATGAACATGGCCACGGCGCCGAAGAGGGCGGTGAGGCCGCGGCGAAGCTGGGCCGGATCGTCCTGCACCTTGGAGCTTGCGGAATAGAAGACCGACTGGAGAAGGGCCAGCACGGTCATCAGTGGCGTGTAAATGAGGTTGTAGGCGGTGGCGTAGAGGCCGGCCGCCGAGAGGCTCAACCACGAACCGACAATGGCCCGGTCGATGCCATTCATGGCCCAGTTGAGAAGATTGGTCGCCAGTACGGTGGCGCCGAAATCCAGCATGGCTGGCGCATCGGGCTGCCAGAAGAGCGGGCGAACGGCATGGCGCGTGCGCCAGTACTGGATGGCTGCCATGACCGAGGCTTGGGTCAGGTAGGCAGCGACCAGGGACATGACGCCGGAGCCGGCCCAGGCCATGGGAATGCCGACGGCAAAAAAGCCGATGGCGTAGCTGACGACGGCGGCGATGTTGAGGGTCTTGAAGTCGAGGTCGCGCCGCAGGAGGGCTCCCGACGTCGCCGCCGAAGCGTTTATGAGACAACTCAGCGACAAGACGGCGACGGCCGGTAGCAGGCGGGGATCGCTGTAGGCGCTGGCGACCCAGGGTGCTGCGAGCAACACCACCACGGTCATGACGAGGCCCATGACGATCTGCCAGGTGCTCACGAAACGGATGTCGTCGGTGCTGACGGTGGGCTTCTGGATGAGGCCGTAGGCGAGGCCGACATCGGCGAACAAGCTGGACAGGAGGACGACGACGAGGGCCACGGCAAAGAGGCCGTAGAGCTCGGGACCGAGGAGACGGGCCAGCACGATCTGGGAGACGACCTGCAGGAGAATGCGCAGCACACTGCCACCCGTTCCCCACAACATGGCCGTGATGCTCCGACGGCCTAGCCCCTCACGTTCACCGCTCATCATCGAGACCTTGCCGCGGCTTCGTGGTTCCGCATCGTTGCTGGTGGACGGGGATTGCTGCCAGCGGACCTAAGCCCAGGGCGCGGCTCAGGCCTAGCGGTTTCAGTGGCCGGTCACGAGCACAAAATGGATGGGTGCTGGCGTGGCGGCGGACAACCAGTCGGTAGCCTCGTCGAGGGCATCCCTGTGGCCGCTGCTCTGGGCTGCGACAAGCACGACGCTGTCGGCCCGTGCGGCCAGCTCCTGGGTCAGGCGATCGTGGCCGGCGATACTGGCGTCGACGACGACGAGGTCATAAGCCTCGAGGCCGCCCAAGAGCGTCTCGCCCAGGCGTTCGAGCTTGAGGCGGCGAGGTGAGAAGTCGGCGAGCTTGCCGGCGGGCAAGATGTCGTGGGGCGGGCCCTGGCGGTGGATGACAGCGGTCTGGAATGGCGTGGTGCCATTGACGACCTCGGCGAGGCCCGGCTTGGCTTCGCCTGCTGCAACGCGGGTGATCGCGTGATCGTGGCGGTCGGCGTCGATCAACAACACGCTTTCGCCGGCACGGGCGCCGGCCAAGGCTGAGATTCAAAGCGATCGCTGCCTTGCCCTGGGCGCTTTCGGCGGCCGTCACCAGCGCGAGAAGGGGGCCCTTGGCGGGAGCGCTTGCGGAGAGCTGGCGCAGCAGCCGCTCGGTGGCAATTGCGGTCGGGCTCTCGGCGTTGGCGGCGATGGGGACTTCGTCGGCTGATCGCCGGCCGCCACGGATCAGCCGGGTCAGGCCGTGACGGCGGGGCAGCGGAACGGACAATAGGGCGCGCGTGCCGGTGAGGGGCTCGAGCTGCATGGCGCTGCGGATGACGGGGTCGCGGTGGTCGCGCCTGAGGGCTGCCGCCGCGCCCAGTCCCAATCCACCCAGACTGGCGGCCGCCAGCAAGGGCAGCAGGCCCGGCCCATTTGGGGCGCGCGCGGGCTCTGCGGTGGCCAGGATGACTGCGGAATTGGGGTCGATGCGGCGCTGCTCGTCGAGCTCGCGGGAGCGGGTGAGGAAGGATTGGTAGAGAGAGCGTGCGGTCTCGGCCTGGCGTTCGAGCTCGCGCAACTCGATCTGGGCGCGGCTTTCGCCCATGGTGCGGGCCTTCATGTCGTCTAGCTGGGCCGACAGGGCCTTCTCGGTCGCCTTGGCGCGCTCGAGAGCAGTGCGAACGGTGCTGGCGATGCGGTCGAGTTCAGCGTCGATGCTGGAACGCGCGGCCTGCATCTCCTGGCGGACCTGGCGCATGACGGGATGGGAGGGGAGGAGCTGAGCTGCCAGTGAGGCCTCGCGCTGGCGGACGGCGGCGTAGTTGGAGCGCAGCCGCTCAAGGGTCGCCGACTGCAGTGCCTCGACAGTCGCCTCGGTGCCGTCGCCACCTCGGCGGAGCGCCTGCAATTCGGCCATGCGGGCCTCGGCGCGGACGGTTTCGCCGCGTGCGACCTGTAGTTGGGTGCTCAGCTCGCCCATGCGCTGCTCGGTCAGCAGGCGGCCCTGGGCGCTGACAAGGCCCTCACTCGACTTGTAGCGTTCGACGGCGTTGTCGGCCTCGCGCACCTGCCGGGCAAGCTCCTCGAGGCGGGAGGTGATGGCTTCGGAGGCGCGCTGCGAGGTCTGGCCTCGGCTCGAGAAGCGCGCCGTCACATATTCGCTGGCGATTGTGTCGGCGATTTCGACCGAGAGGCCGCGATCCTTGGTCTTGACCTCGACGTCGACGACGTAGGTGTTCGGCTGGCGCGAAACGCGGATCGCCTTTTGCAGCGCAATGAGCGCGAGCTGGGACGGCTTCAAGCGCTCCGTTTCGGCTCGGCCGAGAAGGCGGCGGAGGGTCGACCGGAGCGCTTCGATCGATTGGCCGATGGCGCTGTCGCTGCCGGTGGCGGAGCCGTCACTGGCGGCGTCATTGCCCAGCAAGGGCTTGGATTTCTGCAGTGACAGGCGCTCGACAACCCGATTGAGGACGAGGTCGGACGCCATAAAACGCATTTCGCTCTCGATGACGGAAATGCTCTGATCGGCCTCGCGGGCCTGGGGCGTGATGTCCTTTTCCAGGACTCGCAAGCCGCGCGGGTCGATCAGGATCTGTGTCGCGGACGTGTAGGTGCGGGGCAGAACGGCCCAGACGAGGCCGCCGAGGATGGCTGCAGCCAGCATAGTAGCGAGAATGGTGAACTTGCGACGCCACAACGCCTCGATCACCGCGGCTGGGCGGATCAACGGCGCTTCTCGCCGATTGGCGGCCATTGCCTGGCCGTTCTCGTCCAGTTTCGCGTTCATCGTCTGCATTCTCAGGTCTCGCATGCGTCATCCACATCGGCGGTGAAGCCGTCCCCATTGTCCAGCGCGGACTTGCAAATCGCGGGCCGATATGGAGCGTACTGAAACATAACGTTAATGTTCCGGAGATCTGGGCGGGCGACGAGGTGAGGCTGGGGCCTTGGGCATGGTCCTGGAGTGGGACGGCGGGGCTGGCAGGAATCTTGCGACCGAGGCCGGTGCGAGAAACGAACGGACGGCGCAGATTGGGGTCAAGGATGGCGAAAAGTTGGCGGTGGCTGGCCCCGGAGCGGGCGGTGCGCGGCTTACCACGCTGATTGGCTCAACGGCTGGAACGGTCTCAAATAGTTAGAAATTCGTTCACAGATGTTTGGATTCCGGATATAGCCAGCTGGCCGTATTGCTGGTCGGTTACGTTGTGGACTTCGCTGGCGCGAGCGCCGGCGGTCGAGTGTCAGGGGTAAGCATGGCAAGTGTCGCGGGTCAGCACGGTCGTCTCGAGATTTCTGGGTGTTCCCGTCAGCTTGGTGGACAGAGGTGGCGCGGTTGCCACCATCGCCGGATGGATCGCTGCCCGCAGGGGAACGGTCGGGCCGTCACGCTATGTTTGTGCCTGCGACGTGCACTCCGTCATGCGGGCCCAGGACGATGCCAAGCATATGAGCGCGCTCAAGGGCGCGGACATGGTCACGGCCGATGGGACGCCGCTGGTTTGGGTGGCCCGGTTGCGCGGGGAGAAGCGCCTGTCGCGGGTGCCAGGACCGGACCTGCTTAGTGCAGTTTGCGAGCGTTCCGAGCGCGAAGGGTGGTCGCACTATTTCTACGGTGGCGCCGAGGGTGTGGCAGGACGCCTGGCTGAGCGGCTTCAACGAGATTATCCCGACATCAACATCGCGGGCACGCATTGCCCGCCGTTCCGCGCGTTGAGCGCGGAGGAGAAGAAAACCGATATCGCCCGCATCAATGCGTCTGGGGCCGATATCGTCTGGGTGGGTCTCGGCTGCCCGAAGCAGGAGATCTGGATGCTGGAAAACCAAGCCGGTCTCAAGGGGCAGGTCGTGATCGGCGTCGGCGCGGCGTTCGATTTCCACACCGGGCGGATCGAGCGTGCGCCACGCTGGATGCGCGAAAACGGCCTCGAATGGCTGCACCGGCTCGCCTCAGAGCCGCGCCGGCTGTGGCGGCGCTATCTGGTGCTGGCGCCGAGGTTCGTGGTGCTCAGTCTCGCCGAGACGATCGGGCAACTCGGGCGCAAAGCGCTGGCCGGGCATTCGCCGAAGGCGTGAGGTCGGCCAAGGAACCGGGCATGGCGGTGGTGCGTTCCTCGGACGGCGCGGCTGAACGCGCCGGATTGACATATCTCGACAGCTTTGTTGGTGGACGATGGCCGGTGATCGCCGGTTGACGGGTGCTATTTTGCTCTGCTCTCGTGGGGCCGAGATGGTGCCTGCCTTGCGAGGCACCCACGCCCCAGTCCAGGAGGTTTGCCATGCCCATGCGATCGATCATCGGCCTCGACCACGTCGTCGTCATGGTTCGCAGCCTGGCGGAAGGCGCAATGCGCTGGTCGGAACTCGGGTTCACGGTGTCGCCGCGGGGACTACATTCCGAGGCGATGGGCACGGCCAACCATACGATCATGCTGGAGCACGACTATCTCGAGCTCATCGGCGTCGTTGCGGAGACCGAGCGGAATGCTCCGGGGCGGGCGTTCCTGGCGCGGCGCGGGGAGGGTGTCGAGCGCGCCGCCTTCACCGGCACCGATGCCGACGACGGAGTTGCGGAGCTCAAGGCGCGCGGCTTTGCGGCGCTGGGGCCCTACGATTTCGGGCGGCCGGTCGACCTGCCTGATGGGCGCAAGGTGGAAGCCACGTTTCGCACGTTCGTGTGGCCGATAGAGGAGCGGCCAGGCGGGCTCCGCGTGTTTGCGTGCCAGCACCTGACGCGGGAGCATGTGTGGATCCCTGAACTCAAGAGGCATGCAAACACGGCCTACCGGATCGACCGGGTGGAGATGCTGTCGCCCAATCCGGCAGCCGCTGCGGCGCACATGGGGCGGCTCATCGATCGCGAACCGGAGAGGCTTGGCGACGGGGGGCTCAGGGTCGAAACCGGATCAGGGCGCGGGGACTTCGTGTTTCTCGATCGGGCGACGTTAGCTGCCCGCCATCCAGGTGTGTCGCTCGATGGCGTACCGGATGAAGGCGCGGTGACGATCGCGCTCACCGTTCACGATGCCAAGGCTGCGGCGAAGGCCGTCGGCGGCAAAGCGGCGATCGTCGCTGACAAGGTGGTCAAGGTGGCGCCGGCACAGGCTTCGGGTGTGCTGTTGGAACTGGCGCAGGGGTAGGAAAATCAGTGTTTTCGCTCACGGCGCGTACCGCGCTGAGACTATGCGCTCACGGCGCGTATCGCGCTGCGCCTTCCATGCGTTGCGACTTCGGATGCCGACCTGCGTTCGGCGCACGAGGGCGCCGGATGCGGCGGAGCGGGGCTTTTGCATGCACTGCGATGCGCAGGTATCAGCGACGCTTGACGCGTTCGATGGACTTGATCTGTGGCCGGGGACGGCCGGAGCGCTCGGTGATCTCGCGCTCGAGTTCGCGAAGATAGGCCTCGGCTGGCGCGTCACCTTCGAGGCCGCCAACGAGATCAGCGGGCACGCGCCGGTTGGAGGATTGGCTGCCGTCGTCATAGGTGATGTCAAACAGGATGACTTCGGATTTCGCCTTGGGTTTCATACGGGCCATGGCTCAACTCGCTTCGTTCCAGGTGCGGCGGCGATCGTCGTTCGCCGGCACGGGTGATGGCGACAACCTGTGACGCGCCCGCGTCACAGGGCGGAGGGCAATCCGGTGTGGATCACCTTTGCCGGTCGCGACCGGAGGCCGGTCACGACCGATGTAGGCGGCTCAGGCGGGCTCGCGGCTCAGGCGGCCCTGGCGTCCACCATTGCGTTCGCTGGCGCCGCGCTTTGCCCTGAAGTCGCCGGTGTGCTGGTCGTCGCGACCGCGATGGGGGGCACGCGCAGCGTTGGCGCCACCGTTCGAGGCCGGTGAGCGTTTGCGATCCTGTGGGGTGCGGGGGCGCTCGGCAAGGAACGCCACGTGGCCAAGGCTGGAGTCGCTGCGATCGCGATCAGGGGCGCGATCGCGAGAACCAGGCGATGCCTGCGCGTGCTCGGGCCGGCGCTGCCCGTTGCGATGACGCGACTGATCAGGCCTTGCGCCATTGCGGCGGTCCTGCTCGCCATCGCGTGGCGCGCCTCTCGGCTTGTCGCCGCGGGGGCGCTGGGAGGTGCGATCGTCGCTGCGGTCACGATAGGGTGCGGCCTCGCGGTCGCGTTCGGCGGGGTTGAAAGAGCGATTGGGCGATGGCCGGCCCGGCTGGCGATTGCGATCGCGGCCCGATGAGCCGCGTGCGCGACCGGGAGCGCTCTGCTGTGCGACGAGGCTCTCGTCGTTGCGGCGGTCCTCGGCCGGAATGGTCTGCCGGATCAGCCGCTCGATGGCGCGGAGCAGGCCCCGCTCCTCGGGATCACAGAAGGCGACGGCCTGACCTTCGGCGCCGGCGCGCGCGGTGCGGCCGATGCGATGAACGTAGGCATCGGGAACTTCGGGCAAGTCGAAGTTGACGACATGGGAGACGCCGTCGATATCGATGCCGCGGGCGGCGATGTCGGTGGCAACGAGGACACGGCACTTGCCATCACGGAAGGCCTCCAAGGCCATTTCGCGCTGGCGCTGGCTCTTGTTGCCGTGAATGGCTGCGCTGACCGTGCCGGTTTCCTCGAGATAGCGCGAGAGCTTGTCGGCTCCACGCTTGGTGCGGGTGAAGACGAGTGTGCGCTGCATGGCCTTGTCCGCCAGCAGCTCGGCCAGCAGGGCACCCTTGCGACGCTGGTCGATATGGATGACGCGCTGCGCCACCTTCTCGGCAGCGGTGCCGACGCGGGCTACGGCGACGCGAACGGGATCGCGCAGGAGATCGTCCGCCAGGCTGGCAATGTCAGTCGGCATGGTGGCCGAGAAGAACAGGTTCTGACGTTGGCGGGGCAGTGTCTTGACGATACGCCGGATGGCGGGAAGGAAACCCAGGTCCAGCATCTGGTCGGCTTCGTCGAGAACGAAGATGCTGGTCGAGCCCAGACTGACGTTGCGTTCCATCATGTGGTCGATGAGGCGGCCGGGCGTGGCAACCAGCACGTCGACGCCGCGCTGGAGGGCGTCGATCTGCGGACGATGGCTGACGCCGCCGAAGACGACGGCAACCTTCAAGGTCAGATGACGGCCGTAGGTGCGGAAGCTCTCGGCGATCTGCGAGGCGAGCTCACGGGTTGGCGCGAGGACGAGCGCGCGGCAGCAATTGCGGGCAGCAACCGTATCGTCGGCGGCAAGGCGCTGGAGGATCGGGAGAGCAAAAGCCGCGGTCTTGCCGGTGCCGGTCTGGGCGATGCCAAGCAAGTCGCTGCCTTCGAGAAGGGGCGGAATGGCCTTGGCCTGAATTGGCGTGGGCTGAAGGTAGCCTTCGGCTTCGAGCGCGCTCAAGAGTGGGCTTGCGAGGCCGAGATCTGTGAAAAGTGTCAAGTGAAGAGTTCTTTCTACGTGCGGCCATCAGCGGCTAAGCATGCCGAGCGATCGCAAGGCATGGCCGTATGGCCTCGGTTCTGATGGCGCCCCGCGTGTCCCGGGCGGCCGGTGATGTTTGGATGGTTTCAGGGCGCTCAACCGGGAGACCGGAGACCCGTGGCATGTGTGCTGCCGGGTATCTGCTCCGTCCCTTCACGCTTGCGGAGCGCCGATAATCGCTACTGATCCGAGCGATACGGCCTTATCTCATGCTGCACTGCACAAGTCAATGGTAACAATCTCGCGACACTGAAGGTGCTGCGCTCAATGGCATTTCATGAGCCGCTGGCGCGCGACGCCATCCCATTGTGGTGTGGCACATGCAGGCGTCCTGCCTACAGTTAGCGGCCTTGAGGCCAGCGTTTTTGATTCGGCGGGTGTCGCGTGCTCGGGTGGCAGTGCAACCCAGGATATCATTGGAGGCCACGACCGGGTTCGAACCGATGTAAACGGATTTGCAGTCCGCTGCGTAACCACTCCGCCACGTGGCCGTCCAGAGTCGATAGGGTGGCTAGCAAGAAGCGCGCCTGACCAAATGTTCCCAATCGACAAACTCTGGAAGCAGGGCGGTGTATCACAGGGTGTTCACTCTAGGCAATCGACTTCCTGCCTCCTTATTGCCCGGCTAACCTCGGGGCCTACGCCGAACACACCGGCTGATGGCTGGTTTTTCTCGGCAAACGGCCGATTGCGAGGGGGGGAAACGAGGCGAGGAGTGTCGAGCCACTTGCCAGGGGCGTGCTTTAGACACTATTCGTCCTCGACGAGTGAGCCCGGTGGAGGCTCGATGCAGGCAAGAGGCTAGCAATGGACAGCGCCATCCAGCGAAAGATCATGGTCGATTCGCAGGTGCGTCCCAACGACGTCACCGACCGGCGCATCGCCCGCGCCATGCTTGCCGTTGCCCGCGAAAAGTTCGTGCCGAGCGACCGCCAACCGGTGGCCTACATGGACGGCGACATTATCGTCAGCAAATCGGGTGTGCGACCCGCGCGGGCACTGCTGGCACCACGCACGCTGGCCAAGATGATCCAGGCGCTGGTGGTCGAAACCAATGCGCTGGTGCTCGATGTCGGTCCTGCGACGGGTTACTCGACGGCGATCCTTGCGCACATGTGCCGGCAGGCGATCGGCCTCGAATGCGATGCAGGGCTAATGGCACAGGCGCAAGAGACCTTGTCCTCGGTGGGCCTCGAAAATGCCCGCATCGAAGCTGGGCCTTTGGCTGAAGGCCTGACCCGGCATGGCCCTTACGATTCGATCCTGGTTGGTGGAAAAATTTCGGCGGCGCCGGTGCATCTGCTCGACCAGCTCAAGGATGGCGGTAAGCTGGTGGCGATCGTCGATGATGGTGGGGTCGGCAAGGCCGCAGTCTGGCAGCGGTACGGCATGAACTATGACCGGCGCGTCTTGTTCGATGCCGAGGCGCGAGTACTGCCGGGTTTCGAGCGTAAGGCCGAATTCGTTTTCTAGATGACAGACTGAGGTCGCGCTCGCGGCGCTTCCCGCGCTGAGCGATAGCGCTTGCCGAGCGCATGACGCTGAGTGCGGCAGCGCCCCCGCTTCGTGCGGCTTGGCCAGCCTACGACATCACAAACCGAGCTTTCCTGCGCTGACCTGGCGGTGATGGCGGTCGCCTGGCGCGATGCGGTCCTGTCCTGTGACGTTAAGGATTTGTTAGTCGTTTCAGCCGCAACACGATTCCCTTTCCGTCAGTGGTCTGCAGTGCGCCAAAACCGTGCTCAAAGTGACACGCCTGCATCGAAAACCAGACGAATGTGTGTTGGCACGCAATGAACCTCGAAAGTGGGGTTGGGGCGGCTCGGCGAATCGGTGTAGCCCCCTTAAAGGTCGTTGTATTGCGTCAGGGTGCAGGGGGCACCGCAATCTCATTGACCGATGGCGGGGGCATGACAAGCGAACGACAAATTGCCGGAATGATGCCGGATCGCAGCAATGCCGCGCGCGCAATGGTTTTCGGCGCAGGCATCGCGATCGGGCTGATCATGGCAAGCGCCGCCAATGCAGAATCTCTGCGGGACGCGGCTGCATCGGCATACAAATATAATCCGCGGCTGGACGCAGAGCGGGCTCGGCAGCGGGCGACCGATGAAGACGTCGCCCGGGCGCATTCGGGCTATCGGCCTCGGGTCTCTGGCACGGCGGACATCGGCTACAACCGCACCGACAGCAAGCCAGGTGGGGCTGGCGGCGGCACCAATGGTGAGACGCACCCCAAAGGCTACGCGATCAATGCGACGCAGCCGATCTTCAGCGGATTTCGGACCCTGAACGGGGTGCGTGTCGCCGAATCGACCGTGCGCGCCGGGCGCGAGACGCTGCGTAATGTGGAGCAATCTGTCCTGCTCGAGGCCGTCACGAGCTATATGGACGTGGTGCGGGATCAAGCCATCCTCAAGCTGCGCGAGAACAACGTCGAGGTGCTGTCGCGCGAGCTGAAGGCGACACGAGACCGGTTCTCGGTTGGCGAAGTTACCCGGACCGACGTTGCCCAGGCCGAGGCGCGGCGCGCTGCTGCAGTGTCGCAGCTCGATCTGGCGCGCGCCAACCTCAAGACCAGCCGTGCCAACTTCGAACGGACGGTGGGGCACCCGCCGAACCGGTTGTCTGATCAAAAGCCGCCTTATCGGTTGTTGCCGAAGTCGCTTTCAGAGGCTGTCGACATCACGTTGCGCGAAGCGCCGACCGTTGTTGGAGCTCTCTACACCGAGCAGGGCGCACGCCACAACGTGGACCTGATCTGGGGTGAGTTGCTGCCAACTGTGCGGCTCGACGCCAGCTACTCGCATCGCTACGACACCAGCGTGACGGTCGACGAGACTGAGACCTCGACGGTGCGCGGGGTGCTTGACGTGCCGCTCTACGAGGCGGGCGATGTCCGTGCCCGGGTTCGGGCTGCCAAGCATACACACGTGAGCCGCATCCAGCAGATCGAGCAGGCACGTACCGAGGCCAAGGCTACTACCATCAGCGCGTGGTCGGCCTTGACGGCGGCAAAGGCCCAGCTGCAATCGGATCAGGCGCAGGTTGACGCTACCCGCACGGCGCTGACCGGCGTCCGCGAAGAAGAGCGGGTTGGGCAGCGCACGCTGCTGGACGTTCTCAACGCCGAGCAAGAAGCTCTGAATGCGCAGGTGTCTCTCGTGACGACCAAGCGCAATCTGGTGGTTGCTGCCTACGCTCTGATGGCGTCGGTCGGTCGACTGACAATTGCCGAGCTTGGGGCCACAGAACTCGCCTACGATCCTGAGGTTCACTACCGGGAAGTGCGGCGCAAATGGTGGGGAATCTCGATCACGCACCGCGACGGGCATCGCGAGAAGCTCGACATGTGGGAGACGCATGGTTCGCGCCACGAATCGATGAAGTGATCGAATGGTGGCTGCCGCAGTCGAAGGCTGCGGCGGAGATCTGAGAGCAAGACACAGATCTCAATGCGAAAACCGCGCCTCGATGGCGCGGTTTTTCGTTGTGCTGCAGGTCGTTACGCCGCTTCTTGATGATCCCTGAATAGGTTTGGCCGACAGCGCGACAAGTTTCGAGAGGGATACGCAAGGTTGCCGCAATTCCGGGGATAATAGGTATTGAACCTCGTCGGCTTCGCTGATTTGACATAGTACGAGGTAAATTCTCAATCCGGTTTGAAGATTCGCCGAACCTGTGGGGCGTTCGGCGTTGGTGGCGGGGAGGAAGTCGCGAATGGCGCAAGCGGAAAAAGCACCTGAGCCGAGCATGGATGAGATTCTTGCATCGATTCGCAAGATCATCGCCGACGAGCCTGCTCCTGGTGCAGCGGGTGGCAAGGGCGCCGGAGCCGCGAGCCCGCGACCGGGCTGGCCTGGCCCAAGTGCCAAAACGGAGCCTGCGACAACTGCCGCCAGCTCCAATGGCAGCTCAGGCGATGGAGACGACAAGAAGTCGGATATCGACGATATTCTCGATATGGCGGACAGCGAGCCGCAAAAGCCTTCGCCTGCCGGCGTTGAGCAGACAAGCGGTCCGACGATCGGGCGGGACGTGCCTTCCTGGTTGTTCCCGGGGACGCGGAAGTCCGATGGCGCTGCCAGTGCCGGGCAGCAAGGTGGTGCGGCCAAGGTCGATGGCGCTGGTGGCGCGACCGCCAAGCTGGACGAGATGAAGCCGCCGATGGCGCAGGCCGACGGCGCGGCAGCCAGTCGGACGACGGCAGGGTCGGAGCCCGCACCGACACCAACGTCGCCAGCGAAAGAGCCTGCACCGCGGCCCTTTTTTGCCGGCGCCAATGCGGCGCTGGGGCGACGGCCGGACGGGGTAGAGGCGCCTGGCAATGGGGCGTCCGGCCGGTCGACGATAACCGGGGATCTTGGTGCTGTAGTGCCACGTCGCCCGTTGGATGACGATGTGGGGCGCACCAGTGAGCGCCGGGCGATAGAGCCGCGTCTGCCCGAGCGTGTTCGGCAGGCTGCTGCTGCGGCCGGGATCTCCACTCCGGCGCCGGTGCCGACTCCGGCGGAGCCAACGCGGCTCGCAAACACACGAGATGCCATGACGGGCAAGGCTGATGCTAAAGACGCATCGGCGGCGTCGGCCATGAAGGATTCCGCTCCCGCACCCTCGACGGCCCCGGCTGCTGCGCCGAAGTCCGAGACCAAGGCCATGGAAACGGGCCCGTCGTCGGCGGGTCATGGTGGCGATGACCACAAGGCGTCGGCGCCTATGGCAGCGAAAGATCCAACGGCGGCATTGCCGTCGGATGCAGAGCTGCCACTCGAGTTCGCCGATTTGCCGAAGATGCCGTCCTTGCCCGGCGAGGAAAAAGCGGTCGTCGGGGCGCCTAAGTCCGAGGCTACGGTCGATGCGAAGACCGAGGCGACCGGAAAGGCCGAAACGGTTGCGAAGGCCGAGCCAGTGGCGTCGGCGGCGACGATTCTGAAGGATGCTGCGGCGGGACAAACCGGCCTGAGCGACAAGTCTGTGGCGCCGCCTGCACCATTGGCGTCGCCCGGACAGGGTGTCGCTGCTGCCTTTGGCGGTTCCGGCGGCATGGGGAGTACGCGGATTTCGGTGCCGGATGCGAAGCCGGATGCGGCGCCTTCTCCTGCTGCGGGGACGACGCTCCCAGTGGACGTGCCGACCTACGAGGTCGGCGTGGCGGCGGCTGTTGGCAAGCCCACCGTGCTCGGTGATCGTGGGCGGGCGGTGCGAGCCGGGGTGCCGGGCGATGTGGCGCCGACAGTGGCGCAGGCCGGGGCGGTGCGTACGCTCGAGGATACCGTTGTGGACCTGCTTCGGCCGATGATCCGGCAATGGCTCGACGACAACATGCCCCGCATGGTCGAGAAGGCGCTCAGGATCGAGCTGGCATCGTCGGTCAAAAGCAAGCTCGACCAGCCGAAGCATTGACGTCAGCCCCCGGCGCGGGGCCAAGCCGCGCTCAGTCAGGTTGACGTCGTCAAGGCCCGCGCGTACCAACGCCGGGCCAATTTTCTTTTTTGACCAGAGCCTTCAACATGCTGGAGAAGACCTATCAGCCCGCCCAGATCGAGCCGCGCATCAGCGCCGGTTGGGAGCAGGCAGAGGCATTCAAGGCCGCCCGGCCGGATCGGGCGGGCGCGGAGACCTATTGCATCGTGATCCCGCCGCCGAACGTGACGGGGTCGCTGCATATGGGCCATGCCCTTAACAATACGCTGCAGGATGTGCTCTGCCGGTTCGAGCGCATGCGCGGCAAGGACGTGCTGTGGCAGCCCGGGACGGACCATGCCGGCATCGCCACGCAGCTGGTGGTGAGCCGGCAGCTAGCGGAGCGCCAGATCGACTACAAGTCGCTCGGTCGCGAAAAGTTCCTGGAAAAGGTCTGGGAATGGAAAGCCCAGTCCGGCGGGACAATCACCAATCAGCTCAAGCGGCTCGGGGCATCGTGCGATTGGTCGCGCGAGCGCTTCACCATGGACGAAGGGCTCTCGAAAGCCGTCATCAAGGTTTTCGTCGATCTCTACAAGGCGGGACTGATCTACAAGGACAAGCGGTTGGTCAACTGGGACCCCGCTTTCCAGTCGGCGGTCTCGGATCTCGAGGTCGAGCAGCGCGAGCATACGGGCTCGTACAAGTGGTCGCGGGGGCAGGTCGACAAGGACGGCGACGAGGTTGGGTTCAGTGCCGCAGCGCTCAACAAGGTGCTGGACCGCGATCCTTCCGGGCACATGTACTTCATTCGCTATCCGCTGGCCGGTGTCGCCTACGATGCGACCAATCCGGCGACCTACCTGGTGGTCGGTACGACGCGGCCCGAGACCATGCTCGGGGATACCGGCGTTGCGGTCCATCCCGAGAACGAGCGGCTCAAGCACCTGATCGGCCGTAACGTGGTGCTGCCGCTCACCGGTCGTGAGATCCCTGTCGTCGGCGATACCTATGCCGATCCGGAGAAAGGCACGGGCGCGGTCAAGATCACGCCGGCGCACGACTTCAACGACTGGGACGTGGGCAAGCGGGCCGGGCTCGAGGTGATCAATATCCTCGACGCCAAGGGGATGCTCAACGATGCCGTGCCCGGCGTGTATCGTGGGCTCGACCGGTTCGAGGCGCGCAAGCAGGTGGTGGCGGATCTCGTGGCGGAGGATCTGCTGGAGCGGATCGAGGTCACGACGCATGCCGTGCCGCATGCGCAGCGGGGCGATGCCATCGTCGAGCCGTGGTTGACCGATCAATGGTATGTCGACGCTGCGACGCTGGCCAAGCCGGCGCTTGCCGCCGTGCGCGAGGGCAAGACGCGCTTTGTGCCGGAGAAATATGCCGCCGATTATTTCCGCTGGCTGGAAGGCATCCAACCGTGGTGCATCTCACGGCAGTTATGGTGGGGGCATCAGATTCCGGCGTGGTATGGGCCGGACGGCGAGGTCTTCGTCGCGGAGACGGAAAACGTGGCGCTTGGCGCGGCGGAGCGCCACTACGGAAGCCGGGTCGTCCTGACGCGTGACGAGGATGTGCTCGACACGTGGTTTTCCTCGGCGTTGTGGCCGTTCTCGACACTGGGCTGGCCCGAGCAGACCAAGGAACTTGCCCGCTTCTATCCGACCAGCACCCTGGTGACGGGCTTCGACATCATCTTCTTCTGGGTTGCGCGCATGATGATGAGCGGCATCCAGTTCATGCAGGAGGTGCCGTTCCGCGACGTCTATATCCATGGCCTCGTTCGCGACGAGCAGGGCCAGAAGATGTCGAAGACCAAGGGTAACGTGATGGACCCCTTGGACATCATCGACGGCATCGAGCTCGAGGCGCTGGTTGGCAAGCGTGTGGCGGGGCTGGCGGCCGAGGATGCCAAGCGGGTCGAGCGGTTGACAAAGCAGGCCTATCCGCAGGGTATCAAGCCTTATGGGACAGACGCGCTGCGGTTCACGCTGGCGGCGCTCACCACGCAGGGGCGTGACGTCAAGCTCGATATCGCGCGGGTCGAGGGGTATCGCAATTTCGCGACCAAGCTTTGGAATGCGGCTCGGTTCGGCGAGATGAACGAGTGCCGGCGGACACCCGGCTTCGACCCGGCAACGGTGCGTCACTCGGTCAATCGCTGGATCGCGGGTGAGACGCAGCGGGCGGCAGGCGCCGTCACGGCAGCGATCGAGGCCTTCAAGTTCAACGAGGCGGCGGGCGCCATCTATGAGTTCGTGTGGGGTACCTATTGCGACTGGTATCTCGAGCTGATCAAGCCGATCCTGGCCGGGACGGACGAGGCTGCGAAGGCCGAGACGCGCGCCATGACGGCGTGGGTGCTGGACCAGATCCTGCCGTTGCTGCACCCGTTCATGCCCTTCATCACCGAGGAGCTCTGGGCGCAGACTGGCGAGCAGGGCGAGGCGCGGGAGAGCATGCTGGCACTGGCGTCGTGGCCACAGCTGTCTGGGCTTGGCGATGAGCAGGCAGATGCGGAGATCGGCTGGGTCGTGCGCCTTGTTTCAGGCGTCCGGTCGGTTCGCTCGGAAATGAACGTGCCGGCCGGCGCCAAGGTGCCGCTGGTAATCGTCGGTGCGCCGGAGGTCCTGCAAGATCGCGCCGGACGTCACCAGGAGACGATCGTGCGGCTGGCGCGGCTCGAAGCCATCTCGTTCGCCGACACTTCGCCTGCTGGCTCGGCACAGATCGTGGTCGATGGCAGCACGATCGCATTGCCGCTCGCCGGTATCATCGACATGAAGGCGGAGCGGGCGCGGATCGCCAAGGAAGTCGCCAAGGTCAACGCCGAGATCAAGAAGGTCACCGATCGGCTCGGCAATCCGCAGTTCATGTCGCGGGCGCCGGAGGACGTGGTCGAGGAGCTGCGCGAGCGGCAGGCCGATTGGGAGGCGCGCGGGCAGCAGCTCGAAGCGGCGTTGCGGCGGATCGAGGCGGCCTGAGCGCAATCGGCGCTGCCGCGCATCCTGCAGTCTGTCCGACTCAGCGGTCGATGGCGGGGCGGTGGCGGTCAGGCAGGTCTCAGCGACCAATTGGCTTTCCGTTGCCGGTTGACGGGAAGAAGCCTGAGGTGTTTCGTCGGATTTAAATGCCGAGACGGGCGACGGGAGGTTGAATGGCCGAGGACGGGGCGATCGACGCCAAAGGCGACGGACGGCGCATGCCGCTCGCAGAAGCCCTGGAACATGCCGAAAAGCTGGGCCGTCCGGTGCGCGTCGGGCTGATCGGCGCAGGCCAAATGGGAACGGATCTGCTCGTCCAGATCGCGCTCATGCGCGGTATCGAGGTGGTGGCAGCCTGCGATTCACGGCCAGAGCGGATCGAGGCGGCGATTGCGATGGCGCGGATCGACTGCCGGGCGCCGCGGATTGCCACTTCAGCCATGGACGTCGGGACGGCGATCGCGCAGGGACGGCTTGCGGCGGTCGATAACCCGGAGCTCATTTGCCGGGCCGAGGCCGTGGACGTGGTGATCGATGCCACGGGCAATCCCAATGCAGGTGCCCGCGTGGCCCTGACGGCCATCGGGGCCGGCAAGCACATCGTGATGATGAACGTCGAGGCTGACGTGACGGTCGGCGCCTATCTCGCCGAGGCTGCGCGACGGGCGGGCGTCGTCTATACGATCGGCGCCGGCGACGAGCCGTCGTCGACCATGGAACTCATCCGCTTCGTGCGGGCACTCGGCTATCCGGTGATTGCGGCCGGCAAGGGCAAGAACAACGCCTTCAACGTCGATGCGACGCCGGACGACTACCGGGCGGAGGCTGAGCGGCGCAACATGAACCCACGCATGCTTGTGGAATTCGTCGACGGCACGAAGACCATGGTCGAGATGGTGGCGATCGCCAATGCGACGGGTCTCGTTCCAGATGTACCGGGCATGCACGGACCGGTGGCGCCGCGCGACGAGCTGCAGAATTATTTCTGTCCGAAGGAGGATGGTGGGCTGCTGTCGCGGCGCGGTTGCGTCGACTACACGCTCGCCAAGGACGTAGCGCCGGGCGTGTTCTGTGTGGCGGAGATGCGTCATCCGCGGTTGCGGGAGCGGATGAACGACCTGCATCTGGGCGAAGGGCCTTACTACAGCTTCTACCGGCCATACCACCTGACCAGCCTCGAGGTGCCGCTGTCGGCGGCGGCGGCCGTACTGCACGGGGAAAGCCACATGCACGCCCTGGCGCGGCCGGTGGCCGAGGTCGGCTGTATCGCCAAGCGCGATCTCAAGGTCGGGGAAACGCTCGGTCGGATCGGCGAATACGAGTATCGTGGGTTCTCGTTGACGGCTGGGCATGCGCGCGAGCAGGGCGCGTTACCGATCGGACTGGCGCAAGGCGCCAGGATCGCAAGTCCGATCCCCAAGGGCAGCCTGATCACGTACGGGGCGGTCGAGCTGCCGGCTGGCTCCGACATCGTGCGCGTGCGTCGCCTGCAGGACGAGATGGTGGCGCTCTGAGGCGAGAGATAGCTAGTGTCCCGACCGCAAAGTCCGCCTCATTGCTCGGCAGGCTTTAAACGGACTTTGCGGTCAAAAGGGACATTAGCAAAAACATTGGCTTAGTGTGGCGTCATGCTTGGAAGTCCGCTTTCAGAGCGTGCCGAACGAATGAAGCGGACTTCCAAGGCGCCACACTAGGCTTTGATCTCCTGGCGCAGGCCTTTGGCGTCGCGCGGCGGTGTTTGGGGGAACGTGTGGGCCTTGCCTGCCAGTACGCGCGCGGCCGACCAGGCGCAGGCGCAGGCATCGAGAAAATCGTCAGGGCCGGCAGCGGCGGCGCGAAAGGTGGTGTCGCGTAAAAACTGCTCGGGAAATCCGTGACGAATGAGCAGCGCTCGGCGCAGGTCCAGGCCGGGCGGGTTGGGGCGAGACTTGACCTTCTTGGCGAGGTCTAGGGGCTGGTCGCCATTCATGGCCCAGAATGCCACTTCGGGATGGCACTCGACGACGCGGTTTTGCAACTCCGGCGTCATGAGGCGATCGATCTCGCGGATGCGGGGGAAGAGATTGAAGGTCTGCTTGGCGACCTTACGCGGGGGATCGGAGTTGGCCAGCGCGACGGCGCAGGCGGCGCGGTAGTCGACCTGCATGACGGCCTGGCGCGCGGGGACAGCGAAGACCGAGGAGCGGCGTTCGCCCAGCACTTTGCGGGCTTCGATGTCGGGGAGGCGACCGCCGATGCCGACGCGATCGGGCAGGCCGATCGGCATATCGATGGCGATGACGCCGGGGGCTTCCGGGGCATCCAGGATCTCAGCGAACGTGGCGACGATGCGGGCGATCGGGGCTGCATCGTTATTGACAGCGCGGAGCACCAGCAGCCATCCCGCCGGGCAGCCGTCGACGCCTGCGACCCAAGTCGGCGGGGTCACCGTGACAGCTCCTGCAACACGCCGACGAGCTGAAGCTCATCGTGTCCCGTGCTTTGCCGAATGACGAGATCAACGCCAGCGACGGCCTGCTCGAAGTCCCGCTCGGGCAACGACGTGTCCAAGGCGCGATAGCCGACGAGGAGGCCTGCCAGCAGGTCGCCGGTGCCTTTGGGCACTTCGCGTCGGGCGGCGACGTTGATGGAGCCAGAACGCTCGCCTGATACGATGCGGATGTTCGCGAGCTCTTGGCGTTCGTGCACGGGAACAGAGGTGACGACAGCTTCGCGCCAGCCGGCCGCGCGGGCGATGGCCACGGCCTCATACAGAGTGCCAATGGGCAAGCCGCTCAGCCATTCGGCCTCGAAGCGGTTCATCTTCAAGACATCGGCCAATGGCAGGAGCCGGTCGCGGATGGCTGCGGCTGCGGGCTCGGCGATGTAGAGGCCTTTGGGCGTGTCACCCAGCACCGCATCGCAGGTGAAGGTCGCCAGAGGATTGGCCAGCTTGATGCGTGAAACGGCTTCGGCCGCGAAGGCCACATGCTCGGGGCTCGGCAGGTAACCGGTCACAACGGCCGTGATCTCGGCGAGCCAGCCGTTGGCCTCGAGCGCATCGAGCATGCGTCGCAGCAGATCAGGACCGATGCGCTCGCCAGCCACATGGGCGTGGCCCGGATGGTTCGACAGCAGGATCGTGGGCAGGGCCACGACGTCGTGGCCGAGGGCCTGCAGAACCGGCAGCATCGCCGACAAACCCACGTGACCGCGGGCGACCTGCGACGAGATGGCGAGGATGCGGGCCATGGGCTACTCCGATGCCGTCGTCGTGGCTCAGTAGACGTTGGATTCGCGCAGCGGCTTGCCTGCCGCGATGCGATCGAAGCCAAAGCGGGCGAGGTCGATGGTGCGATAGCGGCGGTGGATCAGAAGTTCGGCGATGGCGCGGCCGACGCCCGGCGAGTGCTGCAGGCCGTGACCTGAAAAACCGCAGGCGAGGACGAACGAGGGTTGCTCGGGGTGGCAGCCCAGGATGGCGTTGTGGTCGAGGGTGGAGACGTCGTAGTGGCAGCACCAGGCGTTCTGCACCTTCAAGGTTTCCATGGCGGGAACGCGGGCTGCGAGCCCCGGCCAGATGTCGTTCTCGAACATGGTGTGATCGATGTCGAAATCCTCGGCGTCGGGATCGTTGTCCTCGGTGGGTGAAATACCGGTCAAGTAATAGCGACCTTCGGGGCGAAAGAAGAAACCGGTCGGGTCGATCATCAGGCCGGCTCCGGGCAACGGTGTCGGGCAATCGACGACGAAGATGAGGCGCTTGCGCGGGCGGACGGGAAGATCGAGGCCGGCCATTGCGGCGACCTTGGCCGAGTGCCATCCGGCAGCGCAGACGATGGTGCCGGTGGCGATGGTGTCTGCCATTCTCGAGCTGCACGCCCTCGATGCGGCCGGCCCTGGTCTCGATGCCGACAACCTTGTCGTGGACGTAAGTGACGCCGTGGGCGATGGCGCCCTTGCGCATCAACTGCACCAGCGAGGCCGGGTCGACCCAGCCTTCGCCGCTGCGGCCCCAGCCGGCGGCACCCAGCCCCTCGATCGAGAGCCAGGGAAAGCGGCGCTTGATCTCGTCGGGCTCGAGCAGCTCGATGTCGGCGCCGAGGCTATTCTGCAGGCGACGTTGGCTTCGAGCGTGGCGCGGCCTTCGGGGCTTGCCATCACCATGTAGCCGCGCTCGCGGAACGAGATGTCGGCGTCGACACCGAACTCGGCCTTGATGCCCTTGTAGAAGCCGACACCGAACTGGGAGAGGCGGATGTTTTCCGGCGTCGAGAACTGCTGGCGGATGCCTGCGACGGCCCGGCCGCTGGCGCACCACTGATAGCTCGGGTCCATCTCGACGACGCAGACGCGGCCCTTGAAACCGTCGCGCTTGAGGAAGTAGGCGATGGCGCTGCCAACCGCGGCACCGCCGATGATGACAACGTCAGCCGTGATCGTGCTCATGATCCAGGTCCAGCAGGCAGAGGGGGTGGTACTTCGGACGCAGGCACTGCGATTGCGATCCTTGCGCGGTGCCGTGCCCCATCAATACTTCGGAATGCGCTTTTCAAGAAACGCTGCGATGCCTTCCTTGAAGTCGTCGCTGGCGCGGACGCGGTCGCCGAGCTGCTGGTCCATGGCCTCCCTGGAGCGGGCGTGATCGGCGATGGTCGAGGCGATCTGGGTCTTGACGGCCTGCACGGCCGCGGGGCTATTGGCGGCAGATCAGGCGCGCCTTGGCGATGGCCCAGTCGAGGGCCGAGCCTTGCCCGACGACCTCGTTGACGAGACCTAGTCGACAGGCTTCCTCGGCGCCGACGAGACGGCCGGTCATGATCAGGTCCATGGCGTGGACGTGGCCAATCTGCTGGATCAGTTTGATGGCGGCGCCGCCGAAGGGATAGATCGCGTAGCGCACCTCGGGCAGGCCAAATCGAGCGGAGGGAGCAGCGCCGCGAATGTCGGTTGCCAGCAGCAGTTCGACGCCGCCGCCGGCGCAATCGCCATTGACGGCTGCTATGATGGGCTTCGGGAAGACGTGGGTCTTGAGCAGGGCCTTGTTGATGACTGATGGCGGTGTCGGGATCGGCGGTGAGGTCGCCGCCGATGTCGGCTCCGGCGCAGAACGCCTTCTCGCCCGCACCGGTGACGACGACGGCCCGGCAGGCGCGGTCGGTTGCCAATCGATCCCACAGGTCAGCCATCTCAGCCAGCATCTGGCGTGGCATTGCGTTGCGCTTTGGCTGATTGTCGATGGTGACCAGGGTGATGAACGGTTCGGCATTGCTGACGAGGAGGGGCATCGGCGGCTCCTTGCGGCGAATTGATTGGGCGTGAATGGACAGCTTCGACGCTCACGGGACAAGGATAATCGTGATCGTCCTTGCATCGAGGGCGATGGTCGGCAAACTCCCGAGCGGAGACCGGGCGGGCGTGGAACTACACAGTGCTGCCTGCGGCGCCAGCCGTCGCGGGGGGCATGGGAGGATGCCGATGTCTGACGTCGCCCTGCTGATTTCCCGCCTCCGGGCGTTTCGCTCGCCGGTAACGCCGAAGCTGCCGTTACGGGTGCGGCGACTGGTCGAGGCGCAGGAGGTCGAAAGCGAGCGGCTGATCGGGTGGGTGCAACTCGGCGTGGTCGGTCTGTTCGGTCTGCTGTTTGCGGTGGCGCCGCGACCGAGTGATGCACCGATGGATGAGGTGCTGTTGGAGCCGGTACCGCTGGCGCTCGGCGGTCTACCTCGTGTTCACCGTCGGTCGGCTGGCGCTCGCCTATCGAGGGCCGTTGCCGGGCAGTGCGCTGTTGGCTTCGATCCTGGCCGACGTGGCCTTGTTGATCGGGCTGATCTGGTCGTTCCATGACCAATACGGGCAGCCGGCGGCGTTCTCGCTGAAAGTGCCGACGTTCGTCTATCTGTTCGTGTTCATTGCCGTGCGCGTGCTGCGGTTCGATGCGCGCTACGTGCTGGTCGCCGGCGTCGCGGCGGTGCTCGGGTGGATCGGACTGGTCGTGGCGGTGGTGGCGTCAAGTCGAGCCTGGCGTCATCACGCGGTCGTTTGCCGAGCATCTCAACCAAAGCCGGGTGCTGCTCGGCGCGGAAGTCGACAAGGTGGCGACACTGCTACTGGTGACGGGCGTGCTCGGCGCTGGCGGTCGCGCGGGGACGGCGGCTGTTCGTGCGATGCGATCCGCAATGAGGCGGCGGTGGCCGATCTCAGGCGGTTTTTCGGCGCAGGGTGTTTCCGACACGCGTGACGAGCGCCGAGGACGAGGTCAATGCCGGGCTCGCGCACGAGCGGGAGGCGGCGGTGCTGATGCTGGACATCCGCGGCTTCACAGGGCTTTCCACCCGCCTTTCGCCCCAGGGCGTGTCGTGGATGTGCTGACAAGGCTGCATGCGCGCGTCATTCCGATCGTGCGGCGTCACAACGGCATCGTCGACAAGTTCATGGGGGACGGGATCATGGTGACGTTCGGGGCGGTGCACGCCAGTGCGCCGCCCGGCGGCCGATGCGATCGGTCGGCACTCGAGGACGTGCTTGCGGCCAGCGGAGACTGGCGAGGCGGAGATGTGGCGGCGCATGGCGGGGAACGTCTCAGCGTCAACGGCGCGGTCGCGGCGGGCCCGGTGGTATTCGCCGTGGTCGGCGCGGAGGACCGGCTCGAATACACGGTGATCGGGGAAGCCGTGAACCTCGCTGCCAAGCTTGAAAAGCACAACAAGGTGGAGCGGACACGGGGTCTTGCGACGGCGCACGCCTCGCGCTGGCGCGGGTCCAGGGCTATCAACCCCGGGCCGGATTGCGGCAGCTGCCGCAGCGCCGTGTGGCGGGGACCGAAGGGCCAATCGACCTCGTCGTGATCGACTGAGAGCGCTCGCCAATGCGGCGGGCGGTCGGGCGGGCCGGGGACGGTGATGCAGGATATGTCGCGCGAATGGTTGCCTGCTTTCGGAGCGGGGGCAGTCGCGTAGGCTTCATTACCGGGCGCCGGAAGGTGTCCGGCGCAACGCGATGAAGCAGGAGACACGCCATGGCCGCAGTCGATCTCGAGGCCGAGTACGACAACCGCCGTCGGGTTCCCGGGCACGGCGAGATGCAGGCGCGCTGGACGGCGCAGTCGGAGGCCTACGTCGGCCAAGTGAAGGGCGAGGTCGACCAAGGCTACGGCTCGGGGCCACGCCATAAATACGATCTCTTCCGCCCGAAAAGCGCCGGCGGCAACACGCCGCTCGTCGTCTATATCCATGGCGGCTACTGGCAACGCGGCGACCGCAAGATGTACGCGTTCCTGGCCAAGGAGTTGAACGCTCGCGGCATTGCGGTGGCGATCCCGTCCTACTCGCTGTGTCCCGTCGGTCGGCGTCATCGATATCGTGAGTGAGCTTCGTCAGTGCCTCAAGACGCTGTGGGAAAAGACCAAGCAGCGGCCGGTCGTGGTCGGGCATTCGGCCGGCGGACATCTGGCGGCTGCGATGCTGGCGACGGACTGGTGGAAGGTCGGCGGCGTGCCGGCGGATCTCGTGAAGGCTGCCTATGCGCTCTCGGGCGTATTCGACCTGGAGCCGCTGGTTGCCACCAGCCTCAACGAGGCGCTGAAACTCGATGCAGCCAAGGCCGAGAGCCGCCAGTCCGTTGCGTGGCCGGCGCCGCCAAGGAGCGGACGTTCGTTGCGGCGGCGGCGGGCGAGGAATCGCAGGAATTCATTCGCCAGAGCCTCGAGATCGCGGCGGCGTGGAGCCGGGCCGGCGTCAAGGCCGAATGCGTGATCGTGCCGGGCGCCGACCATTTCTCGATCGTGGAAGAGCTGGCGCGGGCGGACAGCGCCATGCTGGCGCGGGTGGTCGCGATGGCCAAGGGCTGAGGCGGCTATGAGCTATCAGCACATCGAAGTCTTGCGCGACGGGCCGCTGGCGACGCTCGCGTTCAACCGGCCGCAGGTGCTCAACGCGTTCCACAACGAGGCCATGGACGAGTGCGTGGCTGCGCTTTCAGACCTCGGGCAGGACGACGAGGTGCGCTGCATTCTGGTCGCGCGGCAACGGACGAGCGTTCTCGGCCGGCTTCGACATGAAGGCGCGGCCGAGCGGGACATGGCGACGCGTCGAGCAGGTCCGGCGGCAGATGGAGCGCCAATTCGATTTCATCATGGCGTTCTGGGACTGTCCGAAGCCGACCATCGCGCTGGTGCACGGCTTCTGCATGGCGGGCGCCTTCGAGGTGGCGCTGGCTTGCGATATCACGATTGCAGCGGAGGGGACGCGGTTCGGTGAACCGGAGGTTCGGTTCGGCACGGGCATCGTCGCCATGCTGTTGCCGTGGGCGGTGCTACCGAAGCACGCAAAGGAGATGCTGCTGACCGGCAACGACAAGATGGATGCGGCGCGCGCGGCCGAGATCGGCATCGTCAATCATGTCGTGGCCGGTGACGAGCTGCTGGAGGCCGGCCGGCGCATGGGGCTCGATATCGCGGCGGCGGCGGGGCCATCGGTGTTCTTCACCAAGCGGGCGATGAACCGCACCTACGAGATCATGGGCATGCGGGAGGCGCTCACGGGCGTCGCTCGATA
The DNA here is from genome assembly GCA_963761475.1 of uncultured Alphaproteobacteria bacterium. Taxonomy (GTDB): domain Bacteria; phylum Pseudomonadota; class Alphaproteobacteria; order Rhizobiales; family Hyphomicrobiaceae. The sequence continues at coordinate 307,229 of CAVXGT010000020.1, read as the reverse complement.
TCGATGTGATCCTGAACGCCACTCCAAGTGCGGAAAAGGCCGAGTTCCAGCGCATCCGCAAGACCGAGGGGCTGAAGGCGGCGCTGGCCTGGCGGGACGGACGCTTTTCCGACGGCAAGGCCTGAGCGGCAATGCGTGGATTTTCTCGATAGCGGCCCTGATGGCGCTGAGCACACACTGCTGCTGGCGCATGGCGCGGGCGCCGGCATGGAGACGCGTTTCCTCGCGGAAATGGCGGCGTTGCTAGCCGAGCGCGGTGTGCGAACCCTGCGGTTCGAATTCAACTACATGGCGCAGCGGCGGAGTGGCGGCAAGCGACGTCCGCCGCCGCGGGCGGATACGCTTACCGGGGAATATCTGCGCGGCGGTCGGGGCGGCGCGCGAGTCTGCTGGCCGCCGAGGCTGGGAGCGCCGGTCCCAAGGCGCTTGCGATCGGCGGTAAATCGATGGGCGGGCGGGTCGCCAGCATGGTGGCCGATGCTCTCTTCACGGGCGGGGCGGCGCAGGCGCTGGTGTGCCTCGGCTATCCGTTTCATCCGCCAGGCAAGCCCGAGAAAATCCGGACGGCGCATCTCGCCGAGCTCTCCTGTCCGGCACTGATCGTGCAGGGAGACCGAGATCCGTTCGGGTTCGGGGACGAGGTCGAGGGCTATGCCCTTTCATCGGTCATCGAGTTTGCCTGGATTGGCGATGGCGATCACGATTTCGGGCCGCGGGGCAACTCCGGCTTCACGCGCAAAGGCAATCTGGCGCAGGCGGCGGATGCCGTCTCGGCGTTCCTCGGCGCTCATTGTGCGCTGGAAAGCCGATAGCCAGCGGCTGCTTTAGCCTTGTTCTTGGCCGGGAAAACGATGTCATCCCCCGACCTGACCTGACCTGACCTGACCTGACCCGACCCGACCCCAGGCGCTCTATCGCGTCGTTGTCATCGTGGTGTTGCTGGCGGCCTTTTGCCTGGCTGCAGGCGCAGTCTGCTGAGGCTTGCTGCCCTGGGTCTTGGCTGGTGCGGGCTTCGCCGTGTTGCCGGAGCCAGGGGACCAGCACACCGTCGCTTCGGCCTTGCAGGTGTGCTCGTCGAAGAAACCGAAGTCGAGGAACAGCTTGCAGTTCACCGACTTCTTGCCCTTGGAGTAGCGGGTGATGCCGCGGTCGGCGGTCCATTTGGCGATATGCTTGTCGAGCAAGGCCTTGGCGTCCTTGGTCGGGCCTTCCTTGCCGTAATCATTGACCTCGAACGCCAGTCTGACGCACTTGGCGTCGGCCACCGAAGCCGCCGCGCCCAGCAGACCGGTTGCAAGAAGTGCTGCAGTCAGCAGGCGCGCTCCGTGGCCCAGAATACGTGTCATCGCTCCACCTCGACGCTCTGGCGCACGACTATCGTGCGCTCTCATTTCGACGCCCCAAAACTCTCAAATTCCTATAGCGGCGATCGGATGGCTCGGCCAGTGGGGAAGATTCGGGGGCGCGCACTTTGGGTGGCTGCTGGTGTCAAATTGCAGCGCAGCCGTACAATCCAGTCGAAGATCCGGCGCATCGTCTGAGCAGATATGAAAAAGCCGCGCCTGGAGACAGCTCCGGCGCGGCTTTGGGTTCGTTGTTTTCTCGTCAGAGCAGATTGCTCGCGATCCCTGATGCCGCGTGCGCCTGAGACGAGACCAATTCAGCTCAGTTCATATACGGCGAATTGCCGCCGCGCGGGGCGTTGCCGGATTCAAAGAAGAAGCCATGGTCGAAGGGACCGGCGTTGGTCTGGCGATCGAGCATCGGATCACGAAACGACTGGGTAGAGCCGTAAAGCGAGCGAGAATCGCCGTAGGTGTTGATGGTGTCGGAATAGTCGTAGGAGTAACCGCCGGCTCGTACCTTGCCGGCTTTGCGATAGGACGACTTCTTGTCCTTTTCAGCAGCCGTTACCGGGGTCGCGGCGACCACGCCTGCCATCGCAATGGCAGCCGCCATTGCACACACCAATCCATACTTCATGAAACTGCCCTCTCCGAGGATCGACTGGACCAGCTAATACCGCAGGTCGTGAATAAAGTGTTCATCGGCGTCTCGTTGCGGCCGGAATTGCGCATTTCATGTCACCGAAAGGGCACGAAAGCCGGGTTATGGATCGTTTCAGCATGGCTTTTCCACAGGGGCTGCACAACGTTTCGCCGAACTGGGGTAAACTTTCCGACGGCTGTCCTTGTCACAGCCGGAACTGTGTTCGGAATGGAGACGCACGATGGATATCACCAGCCTCCTTATTCAACTGATCAGCGGTGGCGTGGGCGGCAACATTGCCGGATCGCTACTCAAGAACATGAGCCTCGGGACGCTTGGGAATACACTGGCGGGCATCGTCGGCGGAGGTGTCGGCGGACAGGTCCTGCAGAGTGTGCTGGGCGTCGGCGCCGCGGGCGGTGGGCTCGATATCGGGTCGATCGTCAGTCAGGTGGCCGGCGGCGGCGTTGGTGGCGGTGTGGTCATGGTGATCATCGGTATCCTGCGGAAGATGTTCGCCAAGTAGATCGGCTGCGTTGGTGTGAGGCGGCGGGCGTGCGCCTTACGCTCGCCTGAAGCGTCTAGCCGCGGCTCGCCTGCGAGGTGACGGTGCCGTGCTGGAATGGATAGGCGCGGCAGCGGGCCGCCGCGCACCGTCAAACCGAGTCGGCGCTGCGGAGGCAGTCGCTGCGTCGGTGAAGTTGCAAGACGCGCGTAGAAGCGGTTCGACGGGGCGGCCAGTCGCTAGACTTCAGGCCTCTTCCTTCAAGTTGACGGCCTTTGGCCCTTTGCCATGCTTGTCGGGCTCGGTGTCGAAGGAAACCCGCATGCCTTCATCGAGGGTATCGAGACCTGAGCGTTCGACGGCAGTCACGTGGACGAAGACGTCATTGCCGCCCTGCTCGGGCTTGATGAACCCAAAGCCTTTGGTCTTGTTGAAAAACTTTACGATTCCGATCTGCCGCATGCGGGGTCTCCTGAGCTGTCCCAGGGCGACGTCGGAGCTGTGGCGCACGCTTCTGCTCGACGCGGAGCGACACGCGCGGGGGCTTCGGTCTTCATATACGTGATGCAACACATGGCAACACGAGAGCCAAATATCATTCACCCTGGGCACGAGAATTATCGATCAAGCGATGCTGGTCCTGCAAGCCCATTTGCGATTCACGATTGCGTGTCGCCTCACCCGGCGTTTGTGCTCGCGATGTGATAGGGGCGGGGATCGAATAATTTCCAGCGGCCGGTGCCATGTCGCGCCAGACGCTCGGCCAGGAATGGCAGCAGGATGGTCAACTGCTCTTGGAGACGAAACGGCGGATTGAGGATGGCGAGACCCGAGGCCGACAGCGCCGTCGGCCTTTCCGGTGGTGCGCCGACGTCGATCTCCACCCAGAGCACGCGCTCGAGTTCGATGCCGGCCAATGCGGCCTGCAGCTCGGCGAAGGTGGCGCGCTCCTTCAGTGGAAACCAGAGCAGATAAGTGCCGGTCTGGAACCGCTTCAGGCCTTCGTCGAGTGCGCTCACCAGGCGGGCTGTTTCGCCGGCGACCTCAAAGGGGGGATCGATCAACACGACGCCGCGGCGCTCGCGGGGAGGCAGGCTGGCCTTGAGGACCTGCCAGCCGTCGCGCTCGAGGATACGGGTGCGGGGATCGCGCCCCAGTCCCTGCACGAGCTGGCGGGCATCGTCGGGATGCAGCTCGTTGGCGACCAGGCGGTCGTCGGCCCGCATGAGATGCGCTGCCAGCAACGGGCTGCCTGGATAAACGGCAAGCTCGCCATCGGGGTTCAATTGGCTGATCACATCGAGGTAAGGAGCCAGCAGGGTCGCCACTTCGGGTGGCAATGGTGCCGCCGCGGGGCCGATCAGGCGGCCGATGCCATGATGCCACTCGAGCGTGCGCAGCGCTTCGGGCCCGTCGAGGCGATAGCGGCCAGGGCCGGCGTGGGTGTCGATTACCCGAAACGGCTTCGGTTTCAGTTTCAGATGCTCGATCACCAGCGCCAGGACGGCGTGCTTGACGACGTCGGCGAAGTTGCCGGCATGAAAGGCGTGTCGGTAGTTCATGTGCGGTGCTTTCGCACGGCGATGGGAGGCGGTGTCAAGCCTTGTGCGCTGACAGCATTGCCATCGATGCCGGTCTGCCGGCAAACTCCGCCCGCGAGCCGTGCCGGGCTCGGTATCGAGGAGATCTGACTGATGCCTGATCAGCGCCTGGAATTGATGCACGGCCATGTCAACATTCCGGCCAGCGAGCGGATCGTCTTCGGCGAGCCGCTGGAGGAGGCGATCAGAGCAGAGGCCAAACGCTATGGCGCCTCGCGCCTCTTCCTCACCTCGACGCGGTCGCTGGCGAAGCTCTCGAATGGGCCGCTGCAGCGGGCGCAGCGGGCGCTCGGCGAGTTGTGTGTCGGCGTGCACAGCGAAATCGCCTCGCACAGTCCGCGGGAAGACGTGATCGCGGGCGCGGCCAAGGCACGGGCAGCGAAGGCCGATCTGCTGGTGGCCATCGGCGGCGGCTCGGTGATCGATGCAACCAAGGCGATGGCCATGTGCCTGTGGCTCGGCCTCGAGGATACCGATGCGATGGAACCCTATCGCTCGGGCATCGATGTCGCGGAGGGTCGCCGAATAGAGCCGCCGCAAGACCCCATTCGGATGATCGCGGTATCGACGACGCTATCGGCCTCCGAATTCACGCCGACCGCGGGAATTACACTTAGTGCGAGCAATACGAAGCAGTCCTTCCTGCATCGGCTCATGGCGCCGCGCTCAGTCATTCTCGATCCGGCAGCGACACTCGACACACCGCCATGGCTGCTGTTTGCAACGGGCATTCGCGCCGTCGATCATGCGGTGGAAAGCTACTGCAATCCGAAGGCCAATCCGGCGACGGAGGCCGCTTCTTTGCAGGGACTGCGGCTGCTGTACCGGGCCTTGCCGGAGATCAAGGCGCGGCCCCAGGATCTCGCGGCCAGGCTCGAGGCGCAATTCGGCATGTGGCAGTCGATCCAACCGTCGGTGGCGGGCGTGGGCTCGGGGGCGAGCCATGGGATAGGCTATGCGCTGGGGGCGACGTTCGGGGTGCCGCACGGGCATACATCGTGCGTCATGTTGCCAGCGGTGCTGACTTGGAATGCGGCCGTGAACGGGGAGCGGCAGAAGGCGCTGTCGGCAGCGATGGGGTCGTCGGAGACGCCCGCGGGCACGCTGGTCAAGGGGCTCATTGCCGGCCTAGACCAGCCGACCTCGCTGCGCGATGTCGGTATCACGCGCGACAAGCTCGACGAGATCGCGAGGCGGGCGCTGGTCTACAAGCCGGTGCGGATCAACCCGAGGCCGATCCTGTCGGCTGGCGATGTGCGCGAGATCCTGGAGATCGCGTGGTAGGCTGCCGGCAGGTGCTGGCAGCGGCGCTTGCGGTAGACGCGGAAACGGCGACATTGGGCGTTGCGTTGCGGCGGCGTCTGCGTAGCGGCCGGGCGGGCGGGGCGATGCCCGCGCAGACCATGGAAGGAGCGCAAGCATGTCTGAACCCATCCATCTCGAGTTCACACGATTTTCGGCGTTCTACAGTCCTCTGATCGCGACCATTGCGGGCGGATTTCTTAGGGATGAGGGCTTTGCGCCGACCTATGCGGTCTCGAAGCCTGGACGCTCGGCGATCGAGGGGCTGGTGGCGGGCAGCGTGCAGGTCGCGCAGTCGGCGCCGAGCCAGGGTCTGGGGCCGCTCGAGAAGGGGCAAAGGCCGCCCGCCGTCCACTTTGCGCAGATAAACGAGATGGATGGCTTTTTCCTGGTCGGCCGGGCGGAGGATCGAGGCTTCACCTGGGACAAGCTCAGAGGCCGCAAGATCATCCTGGATCTCGGCGGGCAGCCGCTCTTCATGTTCAAGTATGCGCTCCACAAAAGCGGACTCGACTATGCCGACATCGTGGCGCTGAATAAGGCGGCGGATGCGATGGACCCGGCTTTCCGCGCCGGCGAGGGCGACTTCATCTCGATGCAGGGGCCGGCGCCCCAGCAACTCGAGCACGATGGTGCCGGCCACATCGTCGCCAGCGTCGGCAAGGCAATCGGGCCGTGCGCCTTCTCGAGCCTTGCGGCTACGCCTGAATGGCTGAAGACGGATGCCGCGCGGCGGTTCATGCGCGCGTATCGTAAGGCCAGGGCGTGGGTTCGGGAGGCGCCTGCTGCGGAGATCGCCCAGGCTGAGGCGAGTTTCTTTCCCGGAATCGCACCGGAGGCGCTGACGAAAACCATCGCCACCTACCAGACGCTCGGCAACTGGTCGGCGCATGTGGAGATCACGCGCGAGGCGTGGGAGGCGATCAACGACATCTTCCTCTACAACAATCAGATCACCCGGCGGCACGCCTACGAGGACGTGATCGTGGCGCCGCCGGCCTGAAGCCAGGGGTGGCGAGGATTGGGATTGGCGCAGTCGCAAACATGGCGCGAGCCGTATGTGCCGGGGCAGGGAGAGGCGGGCTCAGCCACGAGGCTGAGGCCGCTCAGATGTGGCGATCGTGATCCGGTCGATGCGCTGACGTGGCTTCGGGCGCGAGACTACCTGTGTGGCCTTGCACTCTATGAATTCGGCTACTTCTGGGAGGCGCACGAGGTCTGGGAGCCGGTTTGGCTCAGATGTGCGCCCAACAGCCGGGAACGACAGACGTTGGCCGGCCTCATCCAACTTGCCAACGGCTGCCTCAAATTGCGCATGGGGCGAGCCAGGGCTGCCGGCCGGTTGGCGGCGGAGGCGGCGCGCCTCTTTGGCGAAGCCGGGCAGAATGGCGCCGGGCGGGTGCTCGGGGTGGAGGTGGTGGTGCTGGCAAGCGCAGCCATGGCGTTTCGATCGACGATCGAAGGTGCGGGGGGGCGAGGGCTTGAAGCCCTCCTAGCGCACCGGCCGGAGGTCACGATCGCCGCTGTTGCGGAGGGCGAGCTCGCTACCTGCCGGGAGGCGGTGCGGGCGATCTGCCGGGCATGATTAATGACGGGGAATTATTGACACCACCGGGCCGCTAGATCTGATATATTATGCTACAGATGACTTATGTTGCGCGCTTTGGCCGACCCGCGGCCGCCGCATCAGGCTTCCCGCACGAGTATATAAATGGCCGACACCACCTACGTCGATTACTCCACCAAGATCCCGAACAACGTCAATCTGGCCGACGACAGCCGCGTGCTGAAGGCGCTGGAGCAATGGCATCCGGGGTATATCGACTGGTGGATGACGATGGGGCCGGAGGGCTTTCAGACCTCTGACGTGTATTTGAGGACGGCCGTATCGATCGATCCGAAGGGCTGGGCCAAGTTCGACTACGTCAAGATGCCCGAATACCGTTGGGGCATCCTGCTGGCGCCAGGCGACGAGGATCGGCGGGTCAACTTCGGAGCGCACAAGGGCGAGAAGGCGTGGCAGGAGGTGCCGGGCGAGTACCGCGCCATGTTGCGCCGGCTGGTGGTGATCCAGGGCGATACCGAGCCAGCAAGCGTCGAGCAGCAGCGGTTCCTCGGCAAGACGGCGCCGTCGCTCTATGACATGCGCAACCTGTTCCAGGTCAACGTCGAGGAAGGCCGGCACCTGTGGGCCATGGTCTACCTGCTGCAGAAATATTTCGGCCGCGATGGCCGCGAGGAGGCGCAGGGACTGCTGGAGCGGCGCTCTGGCGATCCCGACAAGCCGCGGATGCTCGGTGCGTTCAACGAAGAGACGCCGGACTGGCTGTCGTTCTTCATGTTCACCTTCTTTACCGACCGTGACGGCAAGATGCAGCTCGAGTCGCTGGCGCAGTCGGGGTTCGATCCGATGTCGCGCACCTGCCGCTTCATGCTGACGGAAGAAGCGCATCACATGTTCGTCGGCGAGACGGGTGTCGGGCGGGTGATCGAGCGGACGTGCGAGGCCATGAAGGCGGCCGGCATCGACGATCCCTACGATACTGCGAGGATCCGTGCGCTCGGAGTCATCGACCTGCCGACGATCCAGAAGAAGGCGAACCTGCATTATTCGTTGTCGCTGGACTTGTTCGGGTCGGAAGTCTCGACCAATGCGGCCAACTTCTTCAACGCCGGCCTCAAGGGCCGGTTCATGGAAACCCGCATCGAAGATGATCACCAACTCACCGCCGCCACCTATCCGGTGCTGAAGATGGTCGGCAACGAGATCCGTACCGTCGAGGAGCCGGCGCTGACGGCGATCAACATGCGGCTCAGAGACGACTACACCAAGGACTGCCAGGGCGGTGTGTCGCGTTGGAACCGGATCATCGAGAAGGCGGGCATCAAGTTCGCGCTGGCGCTGCCGTCGGTGGCCTTCAACCGGGCAATCGGCGAGTTCAAAGAGATTGAGGCCTCGCCCGACGGCAAGCTGCTCACTGCCGAGCAATGGGCGAAAATGCGCGACCAGTGGCTGCCTTCCAAGGCGGACGGAGATTACATCGCCTCGCTGATGCAGCCGTGCTGGGATCGCGGCAAGTATGCGCCTTGGATTGCGGCGCCGAAGATTGGCATCGACAGCAAGCCCGGCGATTTCGAGTACGTCAAAATCCACCGGGGCGCTTGACCACGCGTCTCACCGGGATGTGCGTGGTTCGCGGGCCTCGCGCCGGGTTGGGAAACGTATTGCGCTCTGCAGGGGCGTAGACATCGCGTCTTGTCGCCTGCATCAGAGCAGACCTCGCTACGTTGACTTTCTTCGCAGGTGCGACGTCCAAGACGCCAGTCGCTCCCAATAGGTCGCGTGGGAGAGTAGCGCCCCGCTGCCCGGCGGGCGAGCGAGCTTGGCGCCATCCTTTGTTACCAGCAGGTGAATGGTGCGCTGGTGGAACTGTTCGAGGCCGCGACGGTGCGCGATCGACAGGATGCTCGCGCCGGGAAGCCTATCGATGATCATCGACATGACGTGGGTCTGGCTTTCGCGGTCGAGGGCGCTTGTGGCTTCATCGAGGAAGATCCACGTGGGCTTGTGGATGAGCAGGCGGCCGAAGGCAACCCGCTGCTGTTGGCCAAGAGAGAGCTGCTGGTCCCAGCGTTCGCGCCGGTCGAGCTGGTCGATGAAATCGGCAAGGCCGATGGCGTCCATGACCTCGTGGACGACGTCGTCGGAGATGACGTCAGCCGAGGCCGGATAGCACAAGGCTTCGCGCAGGGTCCCCAAGGGCAGGTAGGGGCGCTGCGGCAGGAACATCATGTCGGCGCGCTTCGGCCCGACGATGCGGCCGGTACCCCACGGCCAGATGCCCGCAACGGCACGGAACAGCGTGCTCTTGCCCGAGCCGAACTCGCCGGTCAGCAGCACGCGTTCGCCAGGCCTGATCTCAGCCGTCGCATCGGCCACGATGACGCTGCCGTCGGCCAGGTGGATGCTCAGGTTCTCGAAAACCAAGTGGCCTTCGGTGTGCTCCTCCTGGGTGATGGTGTCGTCCACCTGGGTGGCGGTGTCGAGGGTCAGCAAGGCTTCGTGGAATGCCGTGACCCGCCCGAGGGCTGCACGCCAGTCGGCGATCTTGGCGAAGTTGTCGACGAACCAGCGCAGCGAGGCCTGCACCTGACCAAAGGCGCCGACCACCATCATCAGGCCGCCAAGGGTGAGATTGCTGCCGAGATAGGCCGGCAAGGCCACGACGATAGGCACAACAAGGGCAAGCCAGCCATAGCCCGACGTGATCCAGGTGAGCTTGGCGGTGGCGTCGGCGATGCGGCGGCGCATGGCAAGAGTGGCGGAAAAGGCATCGTCGATGGTGCGCCGCTCGTCGGCCTCGCCTCCGAACAAGGCAATGCTCTCCGAACTTTCGCTGGCGCGAACCATGGCGAAGCGCAGCTCAGCTTCGCGCTGATAGGTTTCGCTGTTGAGGTTGACGAGGGGGCGGCCGACCAGCCAGGTGAGGCCCGAGCCCACCAGCGCGTAGGCCAGCGCCGACCAGACCATGTAGCCGGGGATGGCGACATCATAGCCGGCAAGCTTGAAGGCGAGCGTCGGCGATAGCGCCCACAACACGCCGATGAAGCAGACGAGCTGCATCAGGGCCTGCAACAGGCCGACGCCCAGGTCTGTCGAGAGCTCGCTGAGGTTGCGGGCATCCTCTTGCATGCGCTGGTCTGGATTGGCGCCGAGGTCGCCACTCAAACCCAGCCGATAGGCGCGAGCGGGGACCAGCCAATGGTCGAGCAGCTCGTTGGTCAGCCAGGCACGCAACTTCACCTTCAGCGTTTCATGCAACCAGGTCTGGGCGACGACCATGCTCAGGAGGAACGTGACGATGACGGCGAACATCTGAAGGTTGGTGAGGATTGCGGCACCGTCTTTGCGGCCAACCGCATCGAAGAATTTGCCGTTCCACGAATTCAACCATACTTGGCCAGTCATGTTGCCGATCAGGATGACGAAGATGGCGGCAGCAAACAGCAGGATGCCGGGGCCAGCCTTCGATGCGAGAAGCGCCTTCAGCAGCCGGCTTTTGACACACGCACCCAGCACGGCCAGAAGTGACCGGTTTTGCGGCGGCAGCCGATCGGCTGATGCTCGATCTGATGGGTTGGCCGAGGGGTCCGGCAAGCCCGGGGTCAGGCTGGCGCCCAGTCTACTCTCGCCTTCAGGCGCATACGCTTTCGCGCGCACAGGTGTAGCCCCGCCCGCAAACTATGCCCGCAAGGGGCTGCTTCTAAGATTGTCGTTCGTTACTTGAAACGCCTGAGGACCACTATCGGCAAATGGTCGACTTTACGCAGAATTTATGCCCGTGCGCGTGCATTGCGATCGACGACGTGGCAGAGGCGCGACAGCGCCGGCCGTGAGTGACCGAAGACTGTCGTGCTTGCTCAACGTGCGGGCGGGTGATTGGTTGCATGCTTCATTTCGACTTGTCGTAGCGGGCCTTGGTCTCGGCGTTCATGGGATAGAGACCGGTGAGCGGCGCGCCGCGACCGATCTCGTCCATGGTCCAGCCCTCCATGCGCTCCTGTTCCGGGGCGGTGGCCAGTACCTCGTCGAGGAGCGCTGCCGGAATAACCACGGCGCCATCGTCGTCGGCGACAATGATGTCATCGGGAAATACGGCGACGCCGCCGCAGGCGATGGGCTGCTGCCAGCCGACAAAGGTCAAGCCGGCGACGGACGGGGGGGCGGCGGCGCCACGGCACCAGACGGGCAAGCCGGTGGCGTTGACGCCTGCGAGGTCGCGCACGACGCCGTCAGTGACGAGGCCGGCGACGCCGCGTTTGACCATCCGGGCGCAGAGGATATCGCCGAAAATGCCGGCATCGGTGACACTCATGGCGTCGGCTACAGCGATGACACCCTCCGGCATGGCCTCGATTGCGGCACGGGTCGAGGTGGGGGAGGACCAGGACGCGGGCGTCGCCATATCCTCGCGGGCGGGCACGAAGCGGAGGGTGAAGGCCTTGCCGGCCTTGCGCGTTCCCCGCGCCTTGAGCGGGCTGGTGCCGCGCAACCAGACGTTGCGCAGCCCTTTTTTGAGCAGAATAGTGGTAATAGTAGCCGTGGTGACGGATTCGAGGGTCTTGATGGCCGAGGCTTCGAGGGACATGTCAGGGTTCCTGGGTGGATCGGGCGAGGTGCTGTCTGGCGCGTCGCCCCTAGTCGATAACGGAGGGCGACGTCGGCGATGTTGCCTGCCGGTCGAATAGAGCTAATAACGCCAACAACGTTGCGAGGCAGTTGCTGCTTCGCCTTGAGGACATGACCGTGGCCAAAGCTGCAAGCAATCACAAAATCGTCGCGGAGAACCGGCGGGCCCGGTACGAGTTCCGGGTGGAGGACACCTGGGAGGCCGGAATCGCGCTCAAGGGTACGGAAGTCAAGGCGTTGAGGGCGGGGCAGGCCAATATCGCGGAAAGCTATGCCTCTTCGGAAGGAGGCGGCATCATGCTGATCAACGCCTACATCCCCGAGTACAAGAACGCCGGCGAATTCTTCCAGCACGATCCGCGGCGCCCGCGCCAGCTGCTGCTGAAAGCGCGCGAGATCCACAAGCTCAGGATTGCTGTGGAGCGGCAGGGCATGACCATGGTGCCGCTGGAGATCTATTTCAACGAGCGCGGTCGGGCCAAGCTGAAGCTGGCGCTGGCACAGGGTAAGAAGTTCCACGACAAGCGCGAGGACATCAAGAAGAGGGAATGGCAGCGCACCAAGGCGCGACTGATGCGCGAGAAGGGCTGACGCTCGCCACATCCCCATCGACGCAGGCTGGGTGGGCGGCTCGAGCGCCCCAGATGCGGCGATGCTTTTGTGGGCATGAGCTTGGCCGGTGTGGTCTGTAGCGTTTTCTCGACTAATCGTTGGGGAGGCCTTGGCATGGGGGCACGGGGGCTTGGTGGGCTGATCGAGGGGCTGCTTGTTGCCGAGGGGTTCGAGGTCGACAAGCCAGCCGGCCATTGCCTGAAGGGCGAGAGGATGTCGGCAGACGGCCGCGTCGAACGACGGCTCATTTGGTTCGCCGATCCCGAGCACGGCGTGCAGCCCGAGACGGCATCGCTGCTCGCAGACTTCGAGGTCGCCAAGGACGTGCTGGACGAGAGCAGCCTCGGCTTCTTCGTGACACCCACGCTTGGCGGCCTCTCAACAACCTTCAGGCAGTTGGCGCATGCGGCGGGGGTCCGGATCCGGGTTCCCGTGCAGTTCTTCGACATTGCCTACAAGACAGACGATGGGGACGGCGCCTTTGGCGAAGGCGGGGGAAGTGGCGCCAGCGACGTCTTCCGGCGCTTTCATCGCCATGGCCGCCAGCTCGCCGAGGGACGTGTCCCGCAACCCTACGAAACGCTGTCGGAGCTCGGTGGCGATGCCGGGGGCTTCGGGTATGGCGAGGATCTGTTCGAGCACCTTCTGGACGAGCTCGGCGGGGACGACACCAAGCCGGGACTGACGATCCTGGTCGGCAACGCGGGTGCAGGCAAGTCGCATCTCTTCGCTGCGCTGTTCGCTTCCCTGCACGAACGGTTCCTCGAGGCCAAGCGCCACCAGCGGTCGGCAATGCGGCCGATCGCATTTCTGCCCGAGCACATCCGTGATAGCCGCATCTCGTCGCTGGATGGTCTGCTCGAGGCGGTGGGCGGCACGCAGGCGGGAGCTGCAACGGGTCTACCGCTCATGCGGTTCCTCAACCGCGAAGGCTTCACGCTGTGGATGTTCGATGGGCTCGACGAATTCTTTGCGGGCGAGACGGATTTCGTTGCCGCTCTCGAAGCCGGACTGGCGTCGGATGCCCACGCCCACATGCTGATTGCAGCGCGCGACAGCCTGCTCACATCCTCCAATGCGCTTTCGGGTCTGATCGAGCGCAATATGGGGAGCGGGCGGGTTCGCCTCTACGAATTGGCGCGGTGGGGGCGCGTGCAGCAGGAGGCGCTGGCGCGGTTGCGCGTGCTGGAGAGCGGATTTGGGAGGCCGGATCAGCAGGTCCAGGACTTCCTGGCGGCGATCGATGGCGAGCCAGCCTTCGCTGAACTTGCGACGTTGCCCTACTACTGTTCGCTCATGCTTGACTTGGGCCTGGGTACGACCTCCGGACCGCTTGGTGAGCTTGAACTGCTTGAGCGGGCGGTCGACGGACTTATCGACAGGGAGCAGGAGAAACTCGCCAGCGGAGAATTCGGCTTCGGCTGGGACGTCTTTTCCGGCGCGGAAACCTTCATCGACATGGCCGAGTTGGTCGAGGATTGGGGGGTCGAGAGGTTCCAGGCCGCGGCGCAACGCGAGCGGCTGCTCGAGGCGCTGACGAGGATCGGCCGGGAGCGGCTGGTCGAGCTGATCGAGGGCATGGCGCATGTCATGCGAACGCGTTCGGCCTTTCCGAACGAAGTCAATGGTCTCACGCGCGACGAGATCGAGGCGTTGGCTGCCGCCTACCTTGACGTTGGGCTGGTGCCGGATCTCGAGCCGCGGGTGTTGCTGGCGATCGTGCAGTTTGCGTTCTTCCGGGCTGGTGGCGAAACGGGTCGGGTGCGGTTTGCGCATGAGATCATCGCCGACTATCTGGCGGGGCGGCATGCCTTCAACATTCTTCTGGAGGATGGGGGCAGCGCCGAGGCGATCGGGCAAGCGCTGGGTGTGCGACAGGATCTGGAGCGTTCGGTCATGCTCCGCATCCTGGTGCAGGCGCTCGGCCGCGAGTCCGGTTTGGCAGGCGTGGTGGCGGGGCATATCGAAGCCGGGCGGGTCGCTCAATCCAGCCGGCAGGCCGGGGGACAGTTGCTGGCGGCGTTGCGGATGTCGGGGGTGCATGGATGACCGCCACGTTGGAGGATGACAATGTCGGGCTTGCCGCCATCGAGGGAGCGGCGGTGAGGAGTTGGCCGGCGTTGGAGGCGGTCGAGATCGACGGATGGTTGGTGCGACTTTCATCGGGGGGCTCGGTTCGGGCCAATACGGTTTCGGCGCTCGCCTACCGGGGGCGCGATGTCGATCAGTCGATCGCCGAAGTGGCGGCCTTCTATCGCGGGCGGGGTGCCGTTGCGCGTTTCACCGTGACCGACGTCTCGGTGCCGGGCGATCTCGATCATCGGCTGGCGCAGGCCGGATGGGAGAGGGGTGGGGATCATCTGACAATGGCAAAGTGGGTCGAGCCAGTTGCCGATCGCGTGCTGCCGGCTCCGGGACTGTCGGTTGTGCGTCTCGATACGCGGTCTGATGAGTGGATGTCGGTTTATCTCAGCGGTCTCAGTGAAAGCCGGCGGGCGGTGGCGCCACAATTGATTGGCGGCGTGCCCCGACCGCGCAGCTTTTTTGCCTGCCTGCGTTCGGGCACCGTGATCGCGAGCGGCCTGTCAGTCGTCGACGGGACGCTTGCCTCCGTGCAATGCATGGCAACGACGATCAGTGCCCGGCGGACGGGCGCGGCACGCGCCATCCTCAAAGCCATCGAGCGGGGGGCTGCGGAGAGCGGGGTGCGCCGGATCTATCTGCAAACCGAAGTCGATAATTTCGGCGCCGTCGCCCTCTATCGCGGCGCAGGCTTTGCTGTCGTTGGCCACTATCACGTCCGCACTTTGGCTGGCTGAGACTTGGCACTGCGAAAATTGCAGGCGCAACCGGGAGTTGGCTCAGGCTCCGATCAGCGTCAGATGCGGGTTGATAAAAATCCGTATTTTCATGTGTTTATACCAGCGGGCGGTCACTTCTTGGCTTGCCGTTGCGCGTCAACCAAGACCCATGCTTTAGCACTCATGCCTTGACACTGCTAAAGCATGGCAACATATACGCAAACGGACCTGACCGGGCGCAGCATCAATTCGATGCAAGGCGGCGTGCGCTGCATATGCGGTGCAATTTGCTAAGGCCTTAATCACACGTCCCGGCCACCGGACGAGCACAAGGTGAAACTGAATGAAATTTCGACCCCTACATGATCGCGTTGTCGTCAGGCGCATCGAGAACGAAGCGCGGACGGCAGGCGGCATCCTTATTCCCGATTCAGCACAGGAGAAGCCGGTGCAGGGCGAAGTGGTCGCCACCGGACCTGGTGGAATCGACGAGAAAGGCAACCGGGTCGCGTTGACGATCAAGGCAGGCGACCGGGTTCTGTTCGGCAAGTGGTCGGGCACCGAAGTGAAGGTCGAAGGCGAGGAACTGGTGATCATGAAGGAAAGCGACATCCTCGGCGTTCTCGATGGAGCGGCCTCGGTCAGCTCTGCTGCCTAGACCCGCGATGCGACCCAACACCTGAAGACACCCTCGTTGCGCAGCATTGTTGGGAGTTTGGCGTTGCCAGATCTCGACCGATGAAAATCGCTCGACTGGTGGCGTAACGGCCAAGCCTCACGAAGCAAGCGCAAAATTCTTTCCATCCCCATCCCAAACCAATTCGGAGATCAGCCCCCATGGCAGCCAAGGACGTCAGGTTTTCCCAGGATGCTCGCGAGCGCATGTTGCGCGGCGTCGACATTCTCGCCAATGCCGTGAAAGTCACGCTCGGGCCGAAGGGCCGCAATGTCGTGCTCGAGAAGAGCTTCGGCGCACCGCGGATCACCAAGGACGGCGTCACGGTCGCCAAAGAGATCGAGCTCGAGGACAAGTTCGAGAACATGGGCGCGCAGATGGTGCGCGAAGTGGCCTCGAAGACGGCAGACCAGGCCGGTGATGGCACGACGACGGCAACGGTTCTCGCCCAGGCGATCGTTCGCGAAGGCGCCAAGTCGGTGGCGGCGGGTTCCAACCCGATGGATCTCAAGCGCGGCGTCGATGCGGCTGTTGCCGCTGTCGTGGCCGAGCTGGCTGCCAAAGCCAAGAAGGTCACCTCCAACGAAGAGATCGCGCAGGTCGGCACCATCTCGGCCAATGGTGATGCGGAAATCGGCAAGCTGATTGCGCAGGCGATGAAGAAGGTCGGCAATGGCGGGGTGATCACGGTCGAGGAGGCCAAGAGCCTCGAAACCGAGCTCGACATTGTCGAGGGCATGCAGTTCGACCGGGGCTATATCTCGCCCTACTTCATCACCAACGCCGACAAGATGATCACGGAGATGGAAGACCCATTCATCCTGATCCACGAGCAGAAGCTTGCCGGCCTGCAGCCGATGCTGCCGTTGCTCGAGGCGGTCGTGCAGACGCAAAGGCCCTTGCTGATCATTGCCGAGGAAGTCGAGGGTGAGGCGCTGGCGACGCTGGTCGTGAACAAGCTGCGTGGCGGGCTGAAAGTTGCTGCCGTCAAGGCACCGGGGTTCGGTGACCGACGCAAGGCGATGCTTGAAGATCTCGCCATCCTGACCGGCGGCACCGTCATCTCCGAGGACCTGGGCATCAAGCTAGAAAGTGTCACGATCGACATGCTCGGCAAGTGCAAGCGGGTGCGGATCGATAAAGAGAACACGACCATTGTCGATGGCGCCGGCAAGAAGGCGAACATTGCTGCGCGAGTCGAGCAGATCAAGACGCAGGTCGAGGCGACGACTTCGGACTACGATCGCGAGAAGCTGCAGGAGCGCCAGGCCAAGCTTGCCGGCGGCGTCGCCGTGATCAAGGTTGGTGGTGCCACCGAGATCGAGGTCAAGGAGCGCAAGGACCGCGTCGACGATGCGCTGGCGGCAACGCGGGCGGCGGTCGAGGAAGGCATCGTGCCGGGCGGCGGCGTGGCGCTGCTGCGCGCGATCAAGGCGCTGGATGGCATGAACGGCAAGAATGCGGACCAGAAGGTCGGCATCAATATCGTGCGGCGGGCCCTGCAGGCACCGGCGCGCCAGATCTATCAGAATGCAGGTGAGGACGGCGCCGTCATTGCCGGCAAGATCCTGGAAAACTCGAAGTACAGCTACGGGTTCAACGCACAGACCAACCAATACGTTGATCTGGTCGCTTCTGGTGTGATCGATCCCGCCAAGGTCGTGCGCTGCGCCTTGCAGGATGCCGCTTCGGTGGCCGGCCTGCTGATCACCACGGAGGCCATGATCGCTGATGCACCGCAGTCCGACGCCGGCGGCATGGGCGGCATGCCCGGCGGCATGGGCGGTATGGGTGGCATGGGCGGTATGGGTGGCATGGGCGGCATGGACTTCTAAGTCCGTCTAAGGCCACCTGCTGCCAACTGCATCAAGAAGAGATCGGCCGTTGCGGGTGACCGCAGCGGCCGATTTGCATTGGGCACAGCGGCCAGCGAAGGGCGCATTCACCATGATGTGATCTCGTCGTCCGGTCACTCGTGCCAGACTGCCTCGCGGCGCTGGCCACTGAAACGCCTTCGCGCCGTTCACGATGCCCGTCGGTGCCTCGACATGGAAAGGAGCTTCCTATGAAAGCCCTGAAGGTCACGTCACTCGCCACCGCCATTTCCGCCCTGATGATGCTTCCTGCTACCGCCTGTGATTTCGGTGATCACCACGCGGCTGCGGCACCTGACAAGCCGGTGGCCGCGGCGCCAGCGCAAGCGGGTGATCGCACGGTTGCTGCAGTGGCGGCGGTAGAGACACCGGTTGTCGCCGTGGCGCCCGCCGAGGTGCCCTCGTTGGTGCCTGGCGGAACCCAGACGGCTGATACAAGCCAGGTGGTGGCACCGACTTCGAAGCCCAACTAGAACACCAGCCGGGAATTTCCTTCATCGGCCCGCTGCCGCCTTGCCTCTGGCAAAGGCGGGGCGGGCTCTGCCGTTTTGCGAAATCAATGGAAACCAGCATTCTGGCCTTGAGCAGGTTTGGCGTGCTCGGCGGACGCAAAAGCTGTTCCAGACTTGCAGATCTGTGTTCGGATTGTTTCTGCAAAGGCTGATTCACGCCTGAACTGGAAGCAAGAGAGCTTCCACCTCAGCCGATCAGGCTCTAGGCTGACCTTGCAGAGCAGGACCGATCCTGCATTCCAGGTGGCGTTGCCGGGAGTGGCGCCGAGCCAAGCAGAGCCAGCGTATGACCGACATCGCCACGCGCGTCTACAATCACAATTGGAAGATCGACCCGATCGTGCGTTCGGTGCTCGACACCGACTTCTACAAGCTTCTCATGGCGCAGACGATTTTCCGGCGGCACCGAGACGTTCGCGTGACGTTCGGGATCATCAACCGATCATCGCATGTGCCACTCGCCAAGCTCATCGACAAGGGCGCGCTCAAGGAGCATCTCGATCATATCCGCACGCTGTCTCTCAGCCGGGGCGAGTCAACCTGGCTCAGGGGCAACATGTTCTACGGCAAGAGGCAGATGTTCGCGCCAGAGTTCGTGGCGTGGCTCGAGAATTTCCGCTTTCCGCCCTATCACCTCGAAGTCCGCGGCGACCAGTACGAGCTGACGTTCGAGGGGCCGTGGATCGAGACGACGATGTGGGAGATCCCGGCGCTGGCGGTGATCATGGAGCTCTACTCGCGCGCCGTCACGCAAGGCATGGGAAAGTTCGAGCTGCAGATCCTTTATGCGCGGGCCATGGCGCGGGTGTGGGAGAAGATCCAACGGCTGAAAGCGCTGGAGCAGCTTCGGATCGCCGATTTCGGAACGCGACGGCGGCATAGCTTCCTGTGGCAGGACTGGTGTGTGCAAGCCATGCACGAAGGGCTCGGGACATCGTTCCTCGGCACCTCCAATTGCTTGATTGCCATGCGTCGCGAGGTCGAGGCGATCGGCACCAATGCGCATGAACTGCCGATGGTCTATGCGGCGTTGGCCGATGACGACCAGGCGCTGGCGTCTGCGCCCTACGAAGTGCTGGCGGACTGGCAGGACGACTATGAAGGCAATCTAAGGGTGATCCTGCCGGATACCTATGGAACGAGCGGATTTCTTGCCGGTGCACCCGGCTGGATCGATCACTGGACGGGGATCCGGGTCGATTCCGGGGATCCGATCGCAGGTGGCGAACTGGCCATCGACTGGTGGCGGCGGCGCGGACAGAATCCTGCAGAAAAGCTAGCGATCTTTTCCGATGGCCTCGACGTCGACCTGATCGAGAAGCTGCACGCCCACTTCCATCGGCGGATACGGCTGGGCTTCGGCTGGGGGACGCTGCTCACCAACGATTTCCGCGGGCTCGACAAGGACAGCCGGCTCGATCCGTTCTCGATCGTGTGCAAGGTCGTGAGCGTCGAGGGCCGGCCTGCTGTCAAACTTTCCGACAATCCAACGAAGGCGGTCGGGCCCCGCGAGGAGATCGAGCGCTACCGGCGCGTGTTCGGCGTCGGCCAACAGGCGGTGCAGCCGGTGGTGGTGTGAGGCGGGCTGGTTCAGGCCTCGCCAATTGCGCTATTCACCCCCGATAGAGGACGCGTCCCTCGAACAGACGGCGGGCGGTGCGGTAGACGGCGGCATATTCGGCGTGAGGCTCGGCGCCGTTGGCGCCTGGCGAGACCTTGGCATCGACCTCGATCAAACCGGAGGGGTGGCCGATGCGGATACGGCTCGCCTTAGGGGGCAGGCCGCGTGCCATTTCGTTGGGGATCGACCCGGAGATGCGGGTGGCAACCGAAAGGTTGAGGGCTGCCGTCAAAGGTGTGGCGCGGTGCGGTTGGCCGTTCGAGATGACGCGGACGGCGATATCCATGTCGCCGGGCTCGAGGGCGCGACCTGAGAGCGTGGTCATGGCGGTCGGCGGAGCAACGAAGGCGATGAAGGGGGCGCTGAGGGTTCCGGCCGTTTCGAGGTCGGGGGCGATGGCCATGGCGACGGAGGCTGCCCGCCTGATGGATTCGAGCATGCCCGTCAGGCGCTTGTCCTGCTCGATTTCAGCAGGCATCTCGGTTGCGCGGGCGCCGATGGCGGCGGCAGGCACGTAGACGCACTGGGTTGGCGGCGTCGATCATGCTTGCGGGAATGGGGCCGAGACCGTCGACTTCCAGGACATCGGAGGGTTTGCCTGACGGGCAGGAGACGGCCCGTGCGGGCGCCGCCGGGCGCGAGAAACTCCAGCCGGATAGGGGCGCCTGTGCCAGCGACGCCGTCGACCGTCATGTCGCCGTCAACGGCTGCTGCATCGCCATCCATGGGGAAGCGGCTGACAATGATCTTGCGCGTGTTGGTGTTGTGGATGCGGACGGTTGCCTCGCTGCCGTTCGGTTTTGCGACCAGTCCTTCGTCCACGGCAAATGGGCCGATCGCCGACGACATGTTTCCGCAATTGCTGCCGTAGTCGACATGGGCGCGGTCGATGCGAACCTGGGCGAAGGTGTAGTCGACGTCGGCGTCGGGATGGGTCGGTGGGCCGATGACGCAGACCTTGGACAAGGAAGAGACGCCGCCGCCCATGCCGTCGAGCTGGCGCATGCTGGGGTCGGGCGAGCCCATGAGCGATAGGAAGATTGGCTCCCAGGCGTTGCGGTCGGCGGGAAGATCACGCGCGTGCAGGACGATGGCCTTCGACGTGCCGCCGCGCATGAAAACGGCCGGGAGCTTATTCTGCTGCATGGTCGGTCGCCTTGGATTGTGGAGAAATCAGTTTCAGGTCGCATCTCCGCGCGCTGCTGCGGCGGCCGCGCCGGCGATGCGGCCGAAGACGGCGCCGCGCAGCACGCTGGTGGCGCCCGTGTAGGTACCCCAATAAAGGCCGATGGTCTCGCCAGCGGCGTAGAGACCGGTGATCGGCTCGCCGTCTCGGTTGAGAACGCGGGCGCTCGTATCGACCTTGATGCCGCCGAATGTGAAGCAATTTCCGCAGATGATCGGATAGGCCCGGTACGGCGCCTGTGCGATCGGGAAGGCCCAATTGGATTTGCGGGGTGTCACCCCCGGTCGGGTGGCGACGGCATCGGGCTTTTCGGGGCTGAAGGCCTCGCCTTCTGGGCAGGCGGCGTTGAAGGCGCAGATCGTTTCCTGCAACTCGGCCGCGGGCACGCCGATCTTGGCAGCAAGTGCTTCGACCGAGGGGGCCTCGATGGGCGGCTGGTCGGAGCGCACGGCGCGTTTCCAATTGGCAATAGTGTCGAGGCGGGCGTCGAGGATCAGCCAGGCGATACCGTCCGGCTGCTCGCCGATGATGCGCGTGACCGCCTCATAGGTGGCATCGGCCGAGGATGGGGCCTCGTCGGTAAAGCGCCGGCCCTTTGTGTCGACGAGGACGCCATAGTTGAAGATCATGACCACGGGCTCGGGTGCGCCGGAGCGCGGGTCGAGGGGCTCGGCATGAAACCGGGTGTAGTCGCCTGCGGGGGCGGCGCCGACGGACAGTGCCATCTCGATACCCTCGCCGCGGTTGTGGTAGCCGCCGCGTGCGACTGGCCTGATGTAGCGGGAGGTCGGGCCGAGATAGCGGGCGAGCATCTCGGGGTTTCCCTCGAAGCCACCACAAGCCAGGATGACTGACGGGGCATGCAGAACGATCGCGCTTGTTGGCTGGCCCGACGGCCTCCAGGCCGATGACGTTGCCGTCCTCGTCCTGCAGCAAGTGGCGCGCCGTGGTGCGATAGAGGGTGTCGATACCGTTCGCAGTCCGCCCAGGCGCCGAGTGCCTCGATCATGGCGAGGCCGCCGCCGACCGTGCCGAGACGCGTGGTCGATGTGGTGATGAAGTAGAGTGGCAATGGCTCGAAGCGCACGCCGAAGGTCTTGAGCCAGGCGATGGCCGCGGGTGAATCGTCGGCGAAGCGGGCGATCAGGTCCGGGTCGGTGAAGCCCAGGGCCTTGGTGATCGGGGAGCGGCTCGCGAAATCGCCGCCTGTTTCAGAGACGATCTCGGGGTCCAGGTGATGGCCGGCGTTGTGGGCGAAATGGTCGATGAAGTCGTCGGCGACCTCGGTCTCGCTCTTGAGGCGCAGGAAGGCCTCGGTCCAGCGTGTATTGCCGCCGCGATCCTCGGGCGGGGAGCGTTCGAGGATGACGACACGGGCGCCAGCCTGGTGGGCGGTGATGGCGGCCGACAAGCCTGCGATGCCGCTGCCGACGACGATACAATCGAATGCGGCGGGGTTCGTCCGTGTCGTCATGGGTGGGCCTTGCCGTCGTTGTTGCGGAGTGGGTGTGCGGGCATTGCTGTCTTCAGGCCTGACGCGGTGGCCGGCGCGCGCTCAGACGTAGCTCGGGCCTTCGATCACCGGGTGCCTTCTCACGAAGTCCATGTCAACCTCGACGCCGATGCCTGGACGC
The DNA here is from genome assembly GCA_963761475.1 of uncultured Alphaproteobacteria bacterium. Taxonomy (GTDB): domain Bacteria; phylum Pseudomonadota; class Alphaproteobacteria; order Rhizobiales; family Hyphomicrobiaceae. Next base: position 284,726 of record CAVXGT010000020.1, on the reverse strand, counting down.
TCCAGCGGGAAGACGTTGCCATTGGCGTCGACCTCGTAGGGTCTGGAGCCCAACTGTTCGCGGTAGGGGTTCACCTTGGAGATGTCGGCCTCGAAGTAGCCGGGATTGTCGATGGCTGCCAGGAAATGGATGGTAGCGGCCATGTTGAGGGCGGAGATCGACGTGTGTGGATTGATCGGCAACTTCCAGGCCGAGGCGAGGGCTGCAATGCGCAGGCCTTCGGTGATGCCGCCGGTCTTGGAGAGATCGGGCTGCACAATCGTGATAATGCCGTCCTCGATCAGGCGATTGAATTCGAAGCGGGTGTAGTGGTTCTCACCGGCTGCCAGGGGGATTGCGCCAAAGCCGCGGGCGATGCGATAGCTGCGGTGGTCGTGGGCCGGGAATGGCTCTTCGAGCCAGGCGACACCGGCGTCGTCGAGCCCGGGGATCAGGCGTCGCGCATCCTCGACTGTGCAACCGGTATTGGCGTCGGAGAGAATGACGAGGTCGTCACCGTAGGCCTTGCGGACAGCCTTGGCGCGGGCAATGTCGCGGGCGGGGGTGTCGCCGACGCGAAGCTTGACGGCCTTGTAGCCCTGCTCGACATGCGGGCGGATTTCGTCGACCAGGGAAGGCGGCGGCTGGTAGCCCAGGGAAACGCCGCCGGCGTAGGCGGGAATTGGTTTCGAAGCGCCGCCCAGCAGCTTGTATAGCGGCCAGCCGCAGGCCTTGGCCCGGATGTCCCACAGCGCCATGTCGATGCCGCTCATGGCAAGGGCGGTGCCCGCGCCCATGCCGTGGCTGCCGAGCTGCATCTTATAGATCTTGGCCCAGACGCCGACGACGTCGGAGGCATCCATGCCGGTGACGAGCTGGCGGAGGGTGGTTTCGATCAACCGGGCAACGGCGCCGGGTGCGCGGCCGTGATGGGATTCGCCATAACCGACGAGGCCGCCTGACGTTTTCACCTCGACGATGACGGTGTCGCGCTTGACCATGCGGCCAATGCCGACGGTGACGTCGAGGTCCTTGGGCATTGGAAAAGAACTCGGGTAGGCATTTATCTCGACGATTTTCATGACGGCGCAGCTCCGCAGGCTTCAGTGGCACCAAGGCAAGCGCAGTGATGGCGAGGGCGCAAGTGCTGATTGGGTCGCGTGGTCGGACCATGCGCCGTTTCGGCCAGATGCCCCTTGGAGGAAACTCGTTGCCTGAGGCTTTGCGGCCTGTTCTATTTTGGCTGTTGCTCAGGATTGATCCCGCCACCTTGCCAGCGGAGCCCCCGCCCCATGTCACAAATTCCAAACAGCCTGCATGCCCTTGATGTCGCCAGCTTGGTGCATCCACAGTCCAATCTGCGGACCCATCTGGAGGTCGGACCGACGATCATCACGCGGGGCAAGGGCATATTTGTCTACGACGAGGATGGCCGGGAGTTTCTCGAGGCGGCGGCTGGGCTGTGGTGCGCCTCGCTTGGTTTCGGCGTCGAGCGGTTAGCGCAGGTCGCCTACGAGCAGATGACGAAGGTCGGCTACTATCACATCTACCGGCACGCTTCGAACGAGACGGCGATCGAGCTTGCTGCCAAGCTGCTGGAAATGGCGCCGGTGGCGATGTCGAAAGTGTTCTTCCAATGCTCGGGATCGGAGGCCAACGACACGGCGGTGAAGGTCGCCTGGTACTACTGGCACGCGATGGGCAAGCCGGAGCGGCGCAAGATCATCGGACGCAAGATGGGCTATCACGGCTCCACCTGCGCTGCGGCCAGCATCTCCGGCAAACCGGACATGCACCAGGAGTCGGGACTGCCGTTCGATGCCTTCCGACACACCGAGTTCCCGCACTACTATCGCAATCAGCTCGATGGCGAGACGGAAGAGGCGTTCTCGCAACGCATGGCGGATGCGCTGGAAAACCTCATCATCGAGGAAGGGCCTGAGACGATTGCGGCCTTCTGGGCAGAGCCTGTGATGGGCGCCGGCGGCGCAGTGCTGCCACCCAAGGGTTATTTCGAGAAGATCCAGGCTGTCCTGAAAAAGTACGACATCCTGTTCGTTGCAGACGAAGTCATCTGCGGTTTTGGCCGCACCGGCAACATGTGGGGCAGCCAGACCTACAATCTCGAACCCGACATGATCTCGTGCGCGAAGGCGCTGTCGGCGGGGCTTCAGCCGATCTCGGCGCTGCTGATGAACGAGCGCGTGTTCCAGGCGCTGATGGTCGAGAGCGACAAGGTCGGCCATTTTGCGCATGGCTATACCTATGCTGGCCATCCCGTGACGACAGCGGTGGCACTGGAGACGCTCAAGATCTACGACGAGATGGATCTCATCGGTCATGTCAGGCGCGTCGAGCCGGCGTTCCTCGCCGGGCTGAAGGCGCTCGGCGATCACCCGCTGATCGGCGAGTGGTGCGGGACGGGGCTGATCGGCGCGGTGGAGGTGGTGAAGAACAAGGCGACGCGGGAGATGTACCCGAGCGAAGCCGGTGTCATGACCACACTCGGCGCTCATGCCCGCAAGCACGGACTGCTATTGCGTGTGATCGGTAACCGGATCGCGTTTTCGCCGCCGCTGGTGATTTCGGAAGGCGAGGTGCACGAGATGCACCGGCGCATGAAGGCGGCGCTCGACGACACCTGGCAGGCTGTCAGAACGAACTGATGGCTGAAGGCGTTTTTCGTTGAGGTGGCTGCGCATTGAGGAGGCCAGGACGACGTCATGGAACTGCAGGGTCAGGCGGCGCTGGTGACTGGCGCGCAGCAAGGTATCGGACGATCGGTGGCGCTGGCGCTGGCGAAAGCCGGCGCGAGTGTTGCCATAAACTGGCTCGATGACCAGGCGGCTGCAGAGCGCGTGGCTGGCGACGTCGAGAAGATCGGCGGCAAGGCCGTGCTGGTTCAGGGCAATGTCGGCGCGGCTGGCGAAGCGCGCTCGATGGTGGAGGAGGCTGCGGGAAAACTGGGTCCGCTTCGCGTTCTCGTCAATAATGCTGGCGTGTTCCCGCGTTCCCGCTTCCTGGATCTTGCCGAGGCCGAATGGGACCACGTACTCGGGATCAACCTGAAAGGCAGCTTCCTGGTGGCACAGGAATTTGCCAAGCAACTGGTGGCGTCCGGGCAAAAAGGGGCCATCGTCAACCTCTCCTCCTCATCGGTGAGGGGGCATCAGCTCGGCGTGCACTATTCGGCGAGCAAGGCCGGTGTGATCGGGATGACGCGTTCGATGGCGCTGGCGCTTGCTGCGCACGGCATCCGCGTCAACGCCGTCGCGCCAGGGATCACCGACACGGCGCAGCCGCGCTATCAGTTCAGCGAGATGGAGATGGCGGAGCAGTCCCGGCTGGTGCCGCTCGGCGCGATGGCGCAGCCTGAGGACATCGCCGACGTGATCGTGTTCCTGGCCTCGGAGCGGGCGCGTTTCATCACGGGCGAGGTGGTGCACGCCAACGGCGGTCTCTACATGGCCTGAGCTGTGTGCGGCTTAGAACTCTGACCGTAGCGGCCGGAAGAAGCTCTGGATGTCGCCGGCAAGCGCTGCCGGCTGCTCCATGGCAGCGAAGTGGCCGCCTTTTTTCATCTCCGTCCACTGGCGGATGTCGGTGTAGGTCCTTTCGGCAATGGAACGCGGGGGGCGGCGGATCTCGCGTGGAAATGCCGCGTAGCCCGTCGGGATGTCGACGGTCTTGCCGTCGGGTATGGGCCAGGGTCCATGCAAGCGGTCGTAGTAGGGCCAGAACGATGACCCGATGGCTCCGGTGAACCAGTAGAGCGAGATGTTGGCGAGCAGGTGGTCGCGGTCGATGGCGTTTTCGAAGTTGCCGTCGTGGTCGGTCCAGACGTGAAACTTTTCGGCGATCCAGGCGGCGAGACCGGCTGGTGAATCACTCAAGGCAAAGGCCAAAGTTTGTGGCCGGGTTCCTTGTATCTGGATGTAGCCTGTCTCTTCGCGTGCCCACTGGCGGACTTCCTCCAGGTATTTCTTCTCAGCCTCGGTCGGGGATGATGGGGGAGGCTGGCCTGGATTGATCGAGAGCATATTGAGGTGAATGCCGGCGAGCTTGTCGGCGTGACGCACGCCCATGGCCGAGCAGGTGAAGGCGCCCCAGTCACCGCCTTGGGCTGCAAATTTTCGGTAGCCCAGCACGTCGACCATGAGGTCGGCAAAGCAGTCGGCGATGGCGGCGATACCGAACCGTGTCTGGTCGGGCCGGAACGACAGGCCGTAGCCTGGCAGTGACGGCGCGATCACGGTGAATGCGTCATCCGGGTTGCCGCCGAAGCGGGCGGGGTCGGTGAGGCGGGGAATGATCTCCATGAACTCGAAGACAGAGCCGGGCCAGCCGTGCATCAACAGCAGCGGTTTTGGCGCCGGACCGTTGCCGGGGACGTGCAGGAAGTGCACGTCGATATCGTGCAAGGGGACTTTGTATTGGGGAAAAGCGTTGAGCTTCGCCTCCTGGGCGCGCCAGTCAAAAGCTGTGCGCCAATAGCCGAGCAGCTCGGTCATATAGGTGACGTCGGCGCCATAGGCCCATGCTGCGCCGGGCGCGCGGTCGGGCAGCCTTGTGCGCTCGAGGCGGAGCTTCAGGTCGGCGATGTCGGCATCGGGGATGCGTAGCGTGAAGGGTTGCGGGCGTGGTGGCATCGGTGTGCTCCGGGCTTTCATGTTCGCTATCGCGCGGGGGCTGGATCCGAGGCCCCCCACTCCTGCAGGGCAAGCCGCGGCCGTGCTATTCCGCCGCCTGGCTGGCCGCTGTCGGGGCCGTGTCCTGGGGCAGACCCAGGGCCTTTCGGACGGACTGGTGGTAGTGCATTAGGCCTAGCTCGTTGCGGCCGTAGACCGTGTGCGACTGCGCGCCGGAGCCGAAGCCGATCTGCATGGATCGCCCGGCCGGGAAATCCTCGGTGGTGATGACCTTGACGGCGAGATCGAGGTTGGCGTCCCAGTGGCGCTTCTCCTCCTCGTTCTCGACCGGTTTTGGAATGTAGAGCGACGTCTCCATCAACGCGCGATCGGTGCGGCCATCGACCGGGAAGATCCGGAACAGCTCCATATGATCGCCTTGCGGTACGAGCACCGTGTTGGCGAACAAGGAATAGACGATCGCCGTATTCCACATCAGGTCCCACTGGCTCTCAGGCGTTTCGCGCAGGCGGGAGAGCTTGGGGCGTCCGTAGGTCAGGCGAAAGTTCTCGGCAAAGGGCTCGAAGTCGCTGACGTTGTGGACCAGGATGCCATCGAGTGAGGTCTTGTGCAGGAAGCCGAAGTGATAGCTCTCATGGAAGGTATCGACGAGGATCTTCCAGTTCATTTCCTCGTACTGCACGTGCTTGGCGTGGAAATGATAGCTATCGAGACGCCAGTGGGCGAGGTCTGCTCCCATGCCGCCGAGCCAAAGGTCGATGTCAAGATCGGTTGCAGGCTTGCCGCCCAGTGCAGGTGTCGGCAATACCCAGACCATGCCGTATTTCTCGGCAAGGGGAAGGGGGGTCAGCCCCTGGCGGTTCGGGCGGACATCTGGAAAGGACGTGTGCTCCTCGGGCAGGCCGCGCAGGCGGCCGTCGGCGCCGTAGGTCCAGCCGTGGTAGGGGCAGGTAAAAGTGGCACTGTTGCCGCAGCCCTGTGCAACTTTGGCGCCGCGATGGCGGCAGACATTGAGGAAGGCGCGGAGCTTGCCGTCGTTGGCGCGGACGATGAGGATCGGCACTCCAGCGTAGTCGTCCGTGCGCCAAGCGCCGGCCTTGGGCCAATCGCATGACAACCCCATGACCAGCGGACGTCTGCGGAAGAGGGCCTGCTCCTCTGCCTTGTGGCGCTCCGGACAGGTGTAGGCGTCGACCGGGTTCTGCCAGATTTCCGGCGCCAGCGCAGTGGTGCCCGTGTCGATGTAGTTGAGCAGCTTTTTCAGGAGCTCGATCTCGCCTGCCCGATCCATTTTCGCGTCCCGTCCACGTTCGATTTGGCGCAAGTGTAGTCCTTGGGGTGACGGTATGGAAGCTTGCTCGATGGCTTCTTCAGGCTTGAAAACACGCGCCGAAACATGGCTAAGGTGGCTCGGTGCCCGGGCGGAGAGGGATTGCAAGGTCTTTGCGGCAAAGCCGTGCGCGCCTGCTGCGGAGGGCCGAGATGTCGCCAGTGCATGGCTCAACGATGGTCGGAGATCACGACATGGACCCTTTACTCAACGACGATCTGCGATCGATCCAGGAGACCGCTTGGCGTTTCTCGCGTGAACGGGTGGCGCCCGGCTATATGCGGCGCGAGGCGGAGGCGAGGATCGACCGGGCGCTTGTGCGGGAGATGGGGCAGCTCGGGCTGATCGCTCCGGAGCTACCGGAGGCTCAGGGCGGGCTTGGCCTCCCGAGCCTGACGAGCGGGCTGATCCTGGAAGCGATCGGGCACGGCGATGTCAACGTCGCCTACGTGCAATTGCTGGCATCGCTCAACGGCAAGATCATCTCGGCGCACGGGGCACCGGCGCTTGCCGAGGAATGGCTGGCGAGACTGGTGGCGGGCGAGGTGATCCTGAGCCTCGGGTTGACGGAACCGCGCGGGGGCTCTGATGCCGCCAACCTTATTCTTGCCGCGCGCAAGGACGGCAACCGCTATATCCTGCGCGGCGAGAAATCCTCGATCAGCATGGCCGACCAGTCGGATGCCGTCGTGCTGTTTGCGCGGACCGGGCCGGTCGAAGCGAAGGCGCGCGGTGTCAGCGCCTTCCTGGTGCCGATGAACGCGCCGGGGATCACGACGCAGCGCTACCGCGATCTCGGCAGTCATGCGGTCGGGCGCTGCTCGATCTTCTTCGATGATGTGATTGTGCCGGAGAGCTCGCGCCTCGCCGACGAGGGGGCTGGCTTCATCCAGGTGATGCAGGGCTTCGACTTCAGCCGGGCGCTGATCGGGCTGCAGGTGCTCGGCGCCGCGCAGGCCTCGCTCGAAGAAAGCTGGGCCTACATCCAGGAGCGGCAGGCCTTCGGGGGACCGATTGCACGCAACCAGGGCGTGACGTTTCCGCTGGCCGAGGCGGACACGATCCTCAGTGCGGCGCGGCAGCTCTGCTATCACACACTCAGACTGAAGGATGCCGGCTTGGCGCATACGGCAGAAGCCGCCATGTGCAAATGGCTGGCGCCGAAGTCGGCGGTCGACGTGATCCACCAATGCTTGTTGACGCATGGCCATTACGGCTGGTCGTTGGATCTGCCGCATCAGCAAAGATTGCGCGATGTGATGGGGCTCGAGATCGGTGACGGCACGGCGCAGATCATGAAGATGATCATCGCGCGGGAGCGCCTCGGCAATCGCGGGCGCTGACCGGGCGGACCTAGGCTCGATCAGTCCTAGCGCAGTTTGAAGCGCTGGATCTTGCCGGTGGCGGTCTTCGGCAACTCGTCGCGCACCTCGATCCAGCGTGGATACTTCCATGGCCCTGCCGTGGCCTTGACGTGCTCCTTGATCGCCTCGAACAGGCGGTCATCGCCGGCAACGCCAGGCTTCAAGACGACGAACGCCTTGGGCTTCAATAGGCCGTCGGAGTCCTCCTTGCCGACGATCGCGGCCTCGAGCACGGCGGGGTGGGTGATGAGGGCGCTCTCGACCTCGAAGGGAGAGACCCAGATACCGGAGACCTTGAACATGTCGTCGGTGCGGCCGCAGTAGACATAGTAGCCGTCCTCGTCGATCCGATATTTGTCGCCGGTATAGGTCCATTCCCCGCGGAAGGTGCGTTTGGATTTGTCGCGCTGCAGCCAGTAGCCGTCGGCGGCCGACGGTCCGCGGATGACGAGCTCTGCGATTTCGCCTTTGGACGCGGGCACGCCCTCGTCGTCCAGCAGGCGGGCTGCGTAGCCCGGCACCGGCGTTCCCGACGTGCCGTAGCGGACATTGCCCGGCCGGTTGGAGACGAAGATGTGCAGCATCTCGGTGGAGCCGATGCCGTCGATGATCTCGGAGCCGACGATGGCCTGCCAACGGTTGCCGATATCCTCGGGCAACGCTTCGCCGGCCGAGGTGCTCAGCCGCAAGCGCGCGGAGCCGGCGCCTGGGGACAGGCCTGGGCTTGCCAACATGGCTGCAAACAACGTCGGCACGCCGCAGAAGATCGTTGGATTGTGCGTGCGCATGATCGCCGCGACGGATTCGGGTGTCGGCCGGTCGGGAAGAAGAACAGCGGTCGCGCCGACCGACATCGGAAACGACATGGCGTTGCCCAGGCCGTAGGCAAAGAACAATTTCGCCGCGGAGAAGACGACGTCGTCGGCGGAGAAACCGAGCACGGCCTGGGCAAAAAGCTTGGCCGTTGCCATCGGGCTCGAATGGATGTGGCGGGTGCCTTTGGGCGCTCCGGTCGAACCTGAGGAGTAGAGCCAGAAGGCGACCTCGTCGGCATGGGTGGCGGCCGCGGCGGCCTCGGGGCTCGCATGTGCCAGGAGGTCGGCGAAATCGAGCGTGCCCTCTCCGGCTGGGCCGCCGGAGACGATGACATGCAGGTGCCGCCTCGACGCGATGGCGTGCAATGCCGGGCGGGCGCGCTCGAGGAGGGCTGCCGATATGACGACGGCGATCGCCCGGCTGTCCTCGATCATGTACTCCCAGGCTTCGGCCGGCAGCAGGGTGTTAATGGGAATTGGGACGACGCCCGCCTTTATCGCTCCCCAGAACGCTACCGGCATGTCGCAGGTGTCGAGCATGATCAGCGCAATACGGTGCTCGCGGGCGATGCCGAGCTTGGGCAGGACGTTGGCGAAGCGATTGCACTGAGCCGCCAACTGGCCATAGCTCAAGCTTTGTGTGGGATCGACGAAGGCGAGCTTATCGCCATGACCTTCGGCGACGTTGCGATCCACCATGTCGGTTGCCGCATTATAAGGCCCGGTCGGCGGCGTCCAGTTATGGTCGTGATCCTGGCTGGTCATGCAACGTCCTCCCGGCGCATTCTCTTTTCTCTACCGAGTGATCGCAAGCGCTATACGCCCAGGTGCCTGTGCAGAAGGTCGGGGTCCTGCATCAAGACATCCGGTTTGCCCTCGAAGGCGATCTCGCCCTTGACCAGGATGGCCACGCGGTCGGCGACGGCTGCGACCTCGGAGACGGTCTTATCGATTACAAGGGTGGCAATGGCGCTGTCGCGTACGAGGCGGATGGTCCGCCAGATTTCGTCGCGCACGAGGGGGGCAAGGCCCTCGGTCGCCTCGTCCAGGATGAGGACTTGGGGGTTCGTGACGAGAGCGCGCGAGATGGCCAGCATCTGTTGCTCACCGCCTGAGAGCTGATTGCCGCGGTTGGAATAACGCTGGGCCAGTCGGGGGAAGAGTTCCAGAACGCGGTCGAGGGTCCAGGCCCGCAGGCCGTCGACGCCCGGGCGGGCGGCAATCTCCAGGTTTTCCCTGACTGAGAGGCTGGCGAAGATGCCTCGCCCCTCCGGTACATAGGCGATGCCTCGTTGAGCGATGCGATAGGGGGCGTCGCGGGTCACGTCCTCGCCGGCAATTCGAACGGTGCCGGAGCGCGGGCGGACAAGACCCATGATGGTTCGGACGAGCGTCGTCTTGCCCATGCCGTTGCGCCCCATGAGGCCCAGGGTTTCGCCGGCGCCCAGGTTCAACGTGACACCGCGCAGGATGTGGCTTTGATCGTAGAATGTGTTCAAGTCGGTCGCTGCGATGATCGGCGGGCTCATGCATGGCATTCCGGGATTGGGGCGGGTGGCGCGGCCCTGAGGGTTTGAGGCTGGGCGGGTTCTGCGATTGACAGCGGCCTTGGGGTCTCGATGGAGACTAACGCAAGGTGCCTGCGATCGGAAATTTCAGGGTAGAGTGGTTGATGGGTCCGTCCGAGGTGTTGTCGAGTTCACTGCGCGGGGGCCGGTGGTGGGTGGCGTTCCTGGTAGCGGACGGCTGCCGCGCGTATGCGGGGATCTAACGGTATGGGGCGGGCACCGGCCTGATACTGGGCGTTGCCGTCGACGCAAACGCAAACGAACCGACCCTCGAAGCATAATCTTGCATCTTCCGCGATGGTGCAGGCCACGCGAAAGGCGAGCGAGGTCGTGCCCACCTTCTCGACCCAAACGGTCAGCATGAGAAGATCGCGCGGGGTTGCCGGCGAGCGGAAATCGCACTCGAGGTGGACAAATGGTGTCCCCAATCCCCAATCGACGTTCAAGCGGTAGAAGTCGACGCCAACGTGCTCCAGCATCCAGGCATCGATTGCCCGCAGCGCGAAATCGGGGAAGCGGCCCGTATAGATCATGCGGGCGGGGTCGGAATCTCCCCAGGTGGGTTGCAGTTGATGAATGAAGGGGCCGGTGGAGGCCTCCGCTTCGCCGTCAACTGACATTTCTCGGAATCCTTCTTCGGGCTGCATGACAGTTGTGCGTATGGCTTCCAGTCGATGAATGTACTGATCAACCACTTGTTGCGCAGCTCGTTTCAAGCGCCAACAGCTTTCAATTGGGGGGTGTGCCGATGGCTGATCATACCCGCCTAGGTCGCCGAGTTCGCAGTGCGGTTACGGCAAGTTGATAGTGGTTCAATGTTAAGTTTGCTATGATTTGTTAAGTGCTGGCTGGAAGCTGTTTTTTGGCGAGCACACGCGATGCGCTGTTGATGCGCCCTGGGTCGTAGCTAGGACAATTGTTCGGTACGGGCAGGTTGCAAGAGCGCTGATCGCCAAATTTGTGTGCGCCGCAAAGTCAATACGCCTGCTCATTCGTCGAGGTTTTGAAATGTCGAACGCCCCCGTCTCATTCAACGAATATTGGAACCAGGACCAATCCGGCATTGGGCCGGACAGTTTTGCGGCAGCGATTGGCGGAGCCAGCGAGGGCATGGCTGTCGAGCTCACCTCACTGAGCGGTGGCCAGGCCCAGGGTTCGGGCGGTCTCGGCCCGGCCGGAGATGTTGCCATTCCTGTTGTGGGTGGCGGAACAACTCTCGATGCGAGCACCGTCGCCGCACAACCGGGAGACGTTTCGATCACCACATTCGGTGATGAGACATCGGGCGGGGCCACTGGCGCGTCGGCTTCGGCCGACCTCACGGCCGGGCAGCCGGTCGGAACCACGCAACAGCTCGCCGACTACCTGAAGCAGGGCTACTGGGCCTTCAATGGCTCCAACTTCAATTGGAAGTGGGGCATTACGAACATTTCATATAACGTGACGGGGCTCTCGTCAGAACAGCAGACCTGGGCGCGGCAGGCGTTCGCTACGTTTTCGCGAGTGGCGAACCTCACGTTCACGGAGACGGCTGGAGCGGCCAACATCACGTTTTCCTCGCCGGCCTCTGGCGGCGCATTTGCCAATTTCAGCGGCTCAAACGGTACGATCACCAGCGCGACGGTCACGATCCAGGACAACTGGGCGAGCTGGAATGCCAACGCGCTCTACGACAACTACTACTACCAGACCTACATCCACGAGATCGGCCACGCGCTGGGTCTCGGTCACCAGGGCGCCTACAATGGCTCGGCCACATACGGCGTCGACAACGTCTACGATAACGATTCGTGGCAGTTGTCGATCATGTCGTATTTCGACCAGAACGAGAACACGTACGCGGGTCTCAACGGCTCATTTGCCTACGTCACGGGCCTGCAGCAGGCGGATATCCTGGCGCTGCAAGATAAGTACGGCGCTCCCTCGAGTGATGGCCTGCACTATTATGGTGATGCCGCATCGGTGTCAGGTGCAGGACACAACTTCGGCAACACGAATGCCTTCAACCGATCGTTCACGATGTACTCGCCGGATGGCTGGGTCGGCCTGAGTTCCACGGCCTACTCCGGCACTCAGACGATCAACATGAGTTCCGGTCAATTCTCGTCCGTTCGTGGCGAGACCGACAACATCTCTCAATACAACTCGATGATGACCTACTACGCCGGCGGCAGTGGTGTTGACGACGTGACGCTGCCGACCGCGTTACCTCCGACCGGAGAGCAGATCTGGGTCTACGGCAACGCTGGAAACGATATTTTCCGCACGAACGGTGCAAACGCCCACAATATCTTCGGCGGCGCCAATACGGACACGTACATCCGGACCGGGCTCACACTCAACGGCGACGTTACGCTGAAGCGAACCAGTCAGAGCAATAACGGCTGGACAGTGGATCGAACGGGCAGCTCCAACGACGGCTTTCTGCAGACCGTCGAGTTGGCACAATTCGCAAACGGCACCTTCACGCTTCGCCAGTCGAAGTCGAACTTCAATTTCGGCTACGGCAACGACACGGGAGCGACGTCGGACCTGCTGCTGCAGAGCGGCGGCACGGTAGTCGCCTGGACGATGCAAAATAGCGTGCCTGTTTCTGGCACCCTCGTCGGAGCCGGTGTGACGGGCTGGACAGCCATGGATACGGGTGACATCGATGGCGACGGCGATGCAGACATCATCATGCAGAATGGCGGCACGGTCGTTGCCTGGTACATGCAGAACGGAGCGAATGCCGGCGGCGCTGTCATCGGCTCGGGAGTGCCGGGGTGGACCGTGAAGGCCACTGGCGATCTCGACAACGACGGCGACTATGACGTCATTCTGCAGAATGGCGGCACAGTGGTCGCTTGGTACATGCAGAACGGCGTCAACGTGGGCGGCGCCGTCATCGGTTCGGGTGTTTCGGGCTGGAACGTCGTCGGCGCCGGCGACTTCGATGGCGACGGCGACAGCGATGTGCTTCTCGACGACGGCTTTGGAACCAAGGTGACCTGGTTCATGCAGAACGGGCTCAATGCCGGCGGTGTCGTCATGGGCAGCGGTACCGCGGGTTGGAATGTGGTCGGCACGGGCGACTTCAATGGCGACGGTCGTTCCGACGTGGTGCTGCAAAACGGCGGCACGGTTGTCGACTGGCTGGTGACGGGTGGTGTTGCGACAGCGGGCAATGTCATCGGCGCTGGCGTCGCGGGCTGGAACGTCGTTGCGACGGGCGACTACAATGGCGATGGCTTTGCCGATGTGGCCCTGCAGAACGGTGGCACGGTCGTCGACTGGATCATGAATCCCAATGGCAGCGGGACCGTTCTTGCCGGCAACTACATCTCTGGTGGCGCCGGCACGTTCGGTGTGGTCGCCTGACCTTCGGCCGACTTCATCACGACACTGCGAAGGGCTCCCTGCTGGGGGCCCTTTCTGTTTGGTAGCTTGGTGGCGACGGGCAGTTGCGGCTGGGGACCAGCGACGTCTACCCTTGGCGAGCGGTCCGTGGAGGATCGAAACCAGGTTGGCAGGCAAAGCGGGGTGGCGGGCATGTCCGAGGCAGACGAGGCTTTCGACTTCATCGTGACGGGGGCCGGCTCGGCGGGGGCGGCGGTGGCGGCGCGGCTCAGCGAGAATGGGCGGCATCGTGTGCTGCTGCTCGAAGCTGGCCCAGCTGACAAGAGCCCGTGGATCCATATTCCGCTCGGTTTTGCCAAAACGTACGTCGATGAACGCGTCAATTGGAAGTTCGAGAGCGCGCCACAGGGCCAGCTCAACAATCGCCGGATCTACGTGCCGCGTGGCAAGACACTGGGTGGCACCTCGTCGATCAATGGCATGGTCTACATGCGGGGGCATGCGCGCGACTACGATGAGTGGCGTCAACGCGGTTGCGTGGGTTGGGATTGGCAGGGCGTGCTGCCCTACTTCAAGAAGGCGGAGAACCAAGCGCGGGGGGCAAGCGACCTGCACGGCGTCGGCGGACCGCTCAACGTCTCCGATACACCGTCGCGGTCGGAGCTCGTCGATGCCATGATTGCCGCGGCCGAGGCGCTGGGGTTGCCGCGCAACGATGATTTCAACGGGGCGGAGCAGGAGGGCGTTGGATACTATCAGACGACGACAGGCGGGAACCGGCGTTGGAGCAGCGCCAAGGCGTATCTCGCACCTGCTCGCGGCAGGCCCAACCTGGTGGTGCGCCCGGGGTGTCAGGCGACGCGGATCGCGTTCGAAGGAAAGCGGGCTGTCGGGATCGAGTACCGCTCGCCGAGCGGACCGAAGCGCGCCAGAGCCTCAGGCGAGGTGATCGTAAGTGGTGGCGCGTATGGTTCGCCGCAGCTGCTGCAACTGTCGGGCGTTGGACCGGCGGCGCATTTGAGGGACATGGGCGTCGAGGTCGTGCACGACCTGCCGGCCGTGGGCTCGAACCTGCACGACCATTTCGGCATCTATCTGATGTGGCGGTGCGCCAGGCCGGTGACGCTGAACGATCTCGAGAACAGTTGGCCGCGCAAGATCATGGCGGCGCTGCGCTATGGGCTGATGCGGGACGGACCGATGGCCATCAACGGTATTCGCGGCGGGGTGTTCGCACGGTCTGATCCACGGCTCGAGCGCCCCGACATCCAGATCAATATGCTGGAGTGGAGTACCAAGGAGCGTTCGAAGGACCGGGTGATTCCGCATCCGTTCCCGGGCTTTACACTTGGGCCGGTGCATCTCGCGCCGGACGGGCGGGGGACCGTTCGACTTGCTGGGCCGGATCCTTTGGCGGCGCCGCAGATCACGTTCGGTTTTCTCGGCTCCGACTACGACATGCGGGCCATGGTGGCGGGGGTGAAGCTCGCACGCGCCATTGCCGGGCAGCCGGCGATGCGGGCGCTGGCGGTTGAGGAAATCGTTCCGGGTGGCAAGGCGCACGGCGACGACGACCTCGAGGCCTTCGTACGGGAGACGGGTGTAACAAACCACCATCCGACCAGCAGTTGCGCGATGGGGACGGGCAGCAATACCGTCGTCGATCCGCGCTTGAAAGTGCACGGCATAGGTGGGCTCAGGGTCGCCGATGCCTCGATCATGCCGTCAGTCGTTGCTGGCAACACCAATGCTCCGTCGATCATGATCGGGGAAAAAGCGGCTGCCATGATCCTGGAGGATGCCGGGGAGGCTGCGGCATGATCACGGTCCTCGGATCGATCAACATCGACCTGACATTTCCGCTCGAGGCGTTGCCGGGGGCGGGGGAGACCGTACTGACACCGAAGGCTCTCTCGGCGCTCGGCGGAAAGGGGGCCAATCAGGCGGTTGCGGCGGCGCGTGCTGGCAGCGTTGTGCGTTTCGTCGGACGCGTCGGTCGGGATGCTTTCGGCGAGCGGGCTCGGGCTGATCTGGTACGCGCGGGGGTCGATGTCAGTGGGCTTGGCGATGGTGATGCGCCGACCGGGCTTGCATCGATATTCGTCGATCGGGGCGGGCGCAATGCGATTGCAGTCGCCTCGGGCGCCAATGGCCTGGTAACGGCGGGACAACTCGATCCGGCCGGACTTGCGAAGGGCGGGCTGCTCGTGCTGCAGATGGAGATACCGCCGGACGAGGTTGCCGGTGCTATTGCGGTCGGCAAGCAGGCTGGGGCGCGGATCATCCTGAATTTGGCGCCGGCGCGCGCGTTGGCGATCGATGCGTTGCGCGGGGTTGATATTCTCGTTGTGAACGAGCACGAGGCGGCAACGCTGATCTGCAACTTGCCGAAGGGCGGGCAAGGTGTCGGCGATAAGGCCGAAGCTCATGCCAAAGCGATCGAGGCGGCGCTCCACTCGACCGTCATCATCACTCTGGGTGCCGATGGCGCGGTCGCCTGTCGCGGGGGGGAAGTCTGGACCTTCGCTGCGTTGCCGGTGACGCCCGTCGACACGACGGGGGCGGGCGATTGTTTCGTCGGCAATCTCGCAGCCGCGCTGGCGCGGGGACTTGAATTGCCCGACGCCATCGGGCGCGCCATCGTTGCGGGCAGCCTCGCCTGTCTCGGGCTTGGGGCCCAGGCCAGCTATCCCACGGCCGCCGACGTCGATGCGCGGCTCGGCGAGCTGCCGCCGCCGCGTTGGCAAGGAACAGCGACATGAGCCGTACCAAGATGTTGATCGACTGCGATCCGGGCCACGACGATGCGGTGGCGCTGCTGTTTGCGCATCGGCATCTGGATCTTGTCGGCATCACGACGGTTGCCGGCAACAACAGCCTGGAGAACGTCACCCGCAACGCACTTTGCCTCGTTGAGCTCGGCGGACTCGATGTGCCGGTTGCCGCCGGTGCCGACGAGCCGCTGGCGCAAGTGCGTGCGGAGAGTGCCGCCGTTCACGGTGCGCGCGGTCTCGATGGAGCGGACCTCGGGGAGCCTAAGCGGGCGGTCAGCGAGATCCACGCCGTCGACTTCATCATCGAGACGGCGCGACAGCACCAGGGTGAGCTGGTGCTGGCTGCGATCGGGCCACAGACGAATGTGGCACTGGCGCTGCGGCGTGAGCCTCGCCTCAAGCGCTGGCTCAGGGAAATCACGATGATGGGCGGCTCGACCGAGCGGGGCAACGTGACGCCGGCTGCCGAGTTCAACATCCACTGTGATCCGGAAGCGGCGTGGGCCGTTTTCCACAGCGGCATTGCGATCCGTATGGTCGGGCTCAACATCACCCGGAGAACCGGCGTCGATGGCGCCGACATCGGGCGCCTGAAAGCGTCGGGTCGCAAGGTCGGTGGCGTGGTCGGCGACCTGCTCGACTTCTACCTGGCTCGGCAGCGGGAACGGCGCGGGGCGGTGGTCGCACCGATGCACGATGTGTGCGCCATCGTGCCCTATGTCGACGATCGCCTGATCGACGCCGTGCGGGCGCGGGTCGAGATCGAGCTTGCGGGGCGGCACACCCGCGGCATGACGGTGTGCACGTTGCCGACGGGTGTGGGAGGTCTGGCTAGTCAACCGTCAGACGCCAACGCGCTGGTGGCCGTCGAGGTGCGAAGCCGCGAGCTGATCGATCTCGTGGTCGACACGCTGCTCAGCTACGACTGAGGTGGCGGCGGCGTTTGGACCTGTGCGCCACTGCGTTCCAGGTCGCTGATGGTAAGCTTCAGGCTTTGGGCTTGCCTGTCAGCGCTGCGATCTCGTCCGGCGACAATCCGGCTTCGGCCAAGGCCTCGCTGGTGTGCTCGCCGAGGGCTGCTGCGAAACCGCCGGCCCTGGTCGCCGAGCGGGACATGCGGAACGGCGGATTGAGCGCCTTGAAGCTGCCACCCTTGTCCTCGACCACGGCGAAAGCTTCGCGGTGTGCGAGCTGGGGGTCCTTCACGACCTCGGCGACGGTGCGGTAGGCGGATGCTGGTACCGCATTGCGCTCCAGCGAGGCCAATACCTCCTTGCTGGTCAAGGTCCGTGACCACGCCTCGAACTCGTCCATGAGCTCAGCCCAGTTGCCGCGCCTATCCATGTACTTGGCAAAGCGGGGATCGGTCAGCCAATCGCGGCGACCAGCGGCTTCGGCCACTCCCTGGAAGGTTCGCTCGCTGGCGATGGCGATGTGGATGTAGCCGTCCTTGGTTTCCACGGGGCTGAAGATCGGGCGCTTCGGGGGCGGGGGCAAGGTGAACTGCGCCGCCTGCATTTCGGTCAGCGTCAGGGTCAGCATGCTTTCCAGCATGGAGACGTCGAGGTGCTGGCCTTCGCCGGTTGCGTTGCGCTGATTGATGGCTGCCATGATGGCGCCGAAAGCATAGGTGCCGGTCAGGACGTCGGCGATGTAGATGCCGCAATTGTCGGGCTGGGTGCGTCCGGGCTGGTAGGCCATGTGGGCGAGATCGAAGCCGGAGGCGGCATGAATGACCGGGGCGTAGGCGGCAAGCTCGGCGGAGGGGCCGGTCTGGCCGTAACCCGAGATCGAGCAATAGACGACGCGGGGGTTGACGGCAGAGACGGCGGCGTAATCGAGGCCGAGGCGCTTCGTCACGCCGGGTCGGTAGTTCTCGACGACGACGTCGGCCTTGGCGGCCAGCGCGAGCGCGGCCTTCTGGGCTGCCTTGTCCTTGAGATCGAGGACGACAGAGCGCTTGCCGGCGTTGAGCTGGCCGAAGCTTGTCGAAGCATTGGCGCGAAGCGGCGGGCGAGAGCGCATCATGTCGCCCTCGGGCCCTTCGATCTTGGTCACTTCGGCACCGATATCGGCCATCAGGCGCGTGCAGTGGGGTCCTGCAATCGTGGTGGTGAGATCGAGGACCTTGAGCCCCTTCAGTGCTGCTCGCTGCATTTGGCCTTCCCGTTGCTACGCCCATCCGGCTTGTGTGAGGCAAGGTTCCAATCTTCGGGGCCTGCTGGCAAGCGCAATTGGCTAGTCCGAGCGCGCTTGAGGCATGTGCTTTAGAGGACGAGGGCCTAGCGCGACGCGGGGACTAGGCCCAGGCGATGGCGGGCCGACCATCTGGCCATCATCAACAGGGCAACGACGGCCAGTCCGCCGGCCAACCCGATCCAGATGCCGACGCCGCCGAGACCGGCCTTGAATGCCAGCCCTGCGCCGAGTGGCAGGCCGATGCCCCAGTAGCCGGCCAGCGCGAACAGCATGGGGACACGGGTATCGTGCAGGCCGCGCAGCATGCCGCCTCCAACGGCCTGGGCGCCATCGGCGATCTGGAAAATGGCGGCCAGGAACAAAAAGGTGACGGCTGCCTGGACAACCTTGTCATTGCCGGGCTTGCTGAGGTCGAGGAACAGGGCGATCAGGGTCTCCGGGACCAGAAACATGATCAGGGCCATGGCCGACATGAAGGCCGTGGCCAGCGCGAAGGCGCTCCATCCGGCCCGGCGAATGGCGTCAGCATCGCCGGCACCGAAGGCTAGGCCAACGCGCACGGTTGCGGCCTGTCCGATGCCAAGTGGCACCATGAACGTCAACGAGGCGACCTGGATGGCGATGGCATGGGCGGCGAGCTCGGCGGTACCGATCAGGCCCATCAGGAAAACGGCGGCGCTGAAGACCGTCATCTCGAACAGCAGCGTTGCTGCCATCGGGAGGCCCAGGCGCCAGATCTCAGCCAGGCGGCGCATGTTGGCCTTGAGCAGGCCCGTGAACACGCGGTAGGCGCGAAAGGTCGGGTCGAGGAGCATGACCAGGATCATGCCGACGGCCATAACCGTGCTTGCCGCAAGGGTGGCGAGCCCCGATCCGACAATGCCCAGCCCGGGCATGCCGCATTGGCCCAGCATCAGGCACCAGTTGCCGGCAGCGTTAAGCGCGATGCCTGCGATGGCCAGGACAAGACCCCAGAACGGGCGCTCTAGCGTGGCCATGAAAGCGCGCAGGATCAGATAGATCCAGATCGGCAGCAGCGACCACTGCAGCGCCGCTATGTAGCGCCCGGCCTCGCGCGACAAGGTCGCGTCTTGGCCGATGGCGCGCAGGATCGCCTCCGCCTGCCACAGGATCAACCAGGCGGGAATCGCAAGAATGACAGCAGTCCAGATCGACTGCTGCACGGTGTGGGCCACACTGCGACGCGCCGTCGGGGCACGGCCGAGAATGCGCGCGATCATGGGCGAGACGGCATTGAGGAGGCCGATGCCGAGGATCAGGGCGATGAAGAAAAGATTGGTCCCGAGGGAGCCTGCCGCGACCGTATCGGGGCCAAGACGACCCATCATGACGACGTCCGTCACGCTCATGGCGATCTGGGCCACATTGGCAAGTGCCAGCGGCCAGCTCAACGCGAAGAGCGTACGCATTTCCCACCACCAACCGCTGCTGGCGGCTGGCGTCGGGTGGATCAGTTCTGCCATGTGGGCCTCGTAGCCGCTGGCGGCGGCCGGGTCCAGCGCCTTGCCGAGCAAGGCCGTTGCGGTAGATCAGGTGAAATTGACGACGCAATCGTCATAGGCGGGAATCGTGGCGATGAAGCCACCGGATTTGAGGCTTTGGGCGAGGCGGTCGAAACCGATCCTGGAGACCGTCGTATCGGTCGCCCAGAGCCCTGCCTGCTGGTATCGCCGGTAGGCGTGCTCGAGATCCTCTGTGGGCACCTGGGGATAGTAGGGGGCAACGATGCGCGACAATTCCCGCGCACCCTCGTTAGCGAGCCAGGCCTGCATGCGGCCGATGGCCCGGGTCATGCCGGCAAACGCGTCGCGGCGACGGGCGATGCCATCGCGGGTGGCGAGCAGGGTGGTGTAGGAGGTCTCGCCGCGCGCGCTCGCGGCGTGCACGACGCGGCCCGTGCCTTCGCGCTCGGCACGGGTGGCGAAGGGCTCGAACACCTGGGCGATGTCGAGGGTGCCTTGCCTCAGCGCTGCGAGATTGGCGTCCATGGTGCGATCAGCGACCCGGTCGATGCGTGCGGGATCGAGGCCAAGCTCACGCAGGTCGTGCTGTAGGCAGAGCCAGGGGGTTGGCACTTCGGATACGGAGGCAAAGCGCAGGCTGGCTAGGTCTTGTAGCTTGAACGCTGCGAGATCTGGCCGTGCGACGAGGTAGAACGGATCGCGTCGGACAACCTCGCAGAATGCGGTGAGGCCAACGCCATGGGCCTCGTTGCGGTCTTTCATCACCCGCATCGGCCCGCCCCAGCTCACATCCAGGCTGCCATCCACGAGGCCTGATGTTGCCGATCCTGGGGTTGCCGAGTTCACTAGCTCGACCTCGAGGCCTTCGTCGGCGAAGTAGCCGAGTTCCAGGGTGGCGTAGAATGGGCCGTAGAACGCCGCACGGAAATTCTCTGACAGTCTGATGCGTTGCATGGGGTGTCACCTCGTCACGCGGCGCCGGGGGAGGCCGGCTAGCCAAGGCTGCCGACCGCTACGGGGTGATTGTGGTCCGCCACGCCATGCGGCGCCAGCGCGGATGTTGGATGTTCTCGACGGCTGTTGCGGTTGCGACTTGCCTCAGTGCTTCCGGTCGGTAACTGTCTTGGCATCACGCGCTGGCCGGGCAGGCGGACAAGGCCCGATGCTGCGGCCAGCATTCGATCGATGGTGCGACCGGGAGGGGATGGCATGGCCCGAAAATCACTACGTCAACGCGTTGTTGCCGGCGAGCAGGTTCTCGGCGCCATGGTGTTCGAGTTCTTTTCGCCGGGCATGGCGCAGGTTCTGGTGCACGCCGGCGCCGAGTATGTGATCTACGACATGGAGCACACGGGCGTTTCACTCGAGACGATCAAGGCGCAAGTGGCCCACTGCCGGGGACTGGCGATCACGCCGATGGTACGTGTGCCACGTGGCGAATATCACTTCCTGGCTCGGGCGCTGGACATCGGCTGCCAAGGCGTGATGGTGCCGATGGTGAATAGCGGGGAGGAGGCGCGTGCGATTGCAGAGGCGACGCACTATCCGCCCAAGGGCCGGCGGGGAGCCGCATTCGGCTTTGCGCACGACGATTATGCTGGGGGCGACCCGCTGGCAAAGATGCGGACGGCGGATGCCCGCAATCTGGTGATCGCGCAGATCGAAACCGAGCGGGGGCTCGAAGCGGTGGACGAGATCGCGGCGACTGACGGTATCGACGTGCTGTGGGTCGGGCACTTCGACCTCACCAATTTCCTGGGCATCCCCGGCCAGTTCGATAACCCGCTCTACATCAACGCGGTCAAGCGCGTGGTGGCGGCAGGGCGGCGGCACAAGAAGGGGCTCGGCTTCATGGCTTCGGATGCGAACTGGGCCAAGCAGTACAAGCGGCTTGGCTTCAACATGTTGGCGACGGGGCCGGACCACGCCCTGCTGATGGCGGGCGTGCAAGGCGTGCTATCGTCGGTGAGATGACAACGGCTGGGGGCGGGGCAAGAGCCGCGCTTGCCCGGATTTAAATCAACAGCCGGTGCCCCCAAGTCGGGGACGGGCCCACAGATGCAGGAGGAAAGCATGGCCGAGACGCCTGCTGCCAACGACGCTCTCGAGCGCGTGCGGAGCTATCACGATGAGCTGACAAAAATCCGCCGGGACATCCACGCGCATCCCGAGCTCGGGCTTGAAACGCATCGCACGGCGGAGGTGGTGGCGGGGCTGCTCGAGTCCTGGGGTATCGAAGTGCATCGCCTCGTCAACGGGGCCGCGGTGGTCGGTGTTCTGCGGTCGGGCAATGGGCCGCGGTCGATCGGGCTCAGGGCGGATATGGATGCGCTGCCGATCCACGAGGCGACAGGGGTCGCCTACAAGAGCAATACGCCGGGCGTGCAACATGCCTGTGGGCACGACGGCCACACCACCATGCTGCTCGGCGCGGCGCGCTATCTGGCAGAGACGCGGAAGTTCAACGGCACAGTGAATTTCATCTTCCAGCCTGGCGAAGAGGGTATGGGCGGCGCGCTGGCGATGCTCGAGGATGGCCTGCTGGAGCGCTTCCCGTCCGACGAGCTTTATGGGCTGCACAACCGTCCGGGGGCGCCGGTCGGCCACTTCTCGATCACGCCGGGGACGGCGATGGCTGGCGGCGCGTTCTTCGACATCACGGTGAAAGGGCGCGGGGCACACGGTGCGCGGCCGAATGCGGCCGTCGATCCGGTGGTGGCCGCCTGCCACATCGCGACAGCGCTGCAGACGGTGGTGTCGCGCAACCTGACGCCGGGTGACATGGGGGTGCTCAGCATCACCAAGATCGACGGCGGCGATGCCTACAACGTGATCCCGGAACGGGCACGCATGGGCGGCACGGTGCGGGCCATGAAGCGGGAGACGCTGTCGCAGATCGAGGTCGGATTGAAGCGCGTCGCGAAAGGCGTTGCCGAAGGCCTTGGCGCTGAAGCCAGCGTTGATTGGCGGCTGATCTTTGCGCCGCTGGTCAATGCGTCGGGGCCGACGCAAGCGATCGCGGATACAGCGGCGGAGCTCGTCGGCGAAGGCGCGCTCGAGCGCGACAAGCCACCGGCCTCGGCGTCGGAGGACTTCGCGTTCATGCTGGAGAAGGTGCCCGGCGCCTACATCAATCTCGGCAATGGTGAGAAAAGCGCCCCGGTCCACAACGACCGCTACGACTTCAACGACGAGACCATTCCGTTCGGTTCGACGTTGTTTGCTCGGCTGGTCGAGCGGTCGCTGGTGCCGGAACCCGGCGCGCAATAGCTGGCGGCGGGACTGGAGAGGGCGGGCCTATTCAGAAGCGGATGGTGCTTTTCGGCACCCTTTGCTTCGGTCAGGTCTGCTCGGCGCCCAGTGCCTCGCCGAAGCGCACGCCGCGGCCGGGAGCTGCTGCAAACAGGGCGTGCGTATAGGGGTGCTGAGGATTGGCGAAGATCTCGCCGGTGGCGCCGGTCTCCACGACGACGCCGTTCTGCATGACGGCGATGCGGTCGCAGATCTGGGCGGCGACACGCAGGTCGTGGGTGATGAAAAGTACCGCCAGGTCGAAACGCTTGCGGACGTCGTCAAGCAGGCGCAGCACCTGGGCCTGGACCGAGACGTCGAGCGCGGAGACGGCCTCGTCGGCGATCAGGATGCTCGGCTCCATGGCGAGCGCGCGGGCGATGGCGATGCGTTGGCGCTGGCCGCCTGAGAACTGATGCGGGTAGCGGTCGAGCGCGTCGGGTGCGAGGCCAACGAGCTGCATCAGGTTGCCGGCACGCGTCACGGCGCTGGCGTGGCTTTCGCCGAAATTGACGGGTCCTTCGATGATGGAGGCGCCGACAGTGCGGCGCGGATTGAGCGAGCGGTTGGGGTCCTGGAAGACGATCTGGACGGCCTTGCGGTGGGGGCGAAGATGGCGCTCGGGCAGGTGGGCGATATCGAGGTCGCCGATGCGCACGGCGCCCGCGGTCGGCTCGATCAGGCGGGCGATGCAGCGAGCGACCGTGGTCTTGCCCGAGCCGGATTCGCCGACGATGCCCAGGGTCTCGCCGCGTCGCACCTCGATGGTGACGTCTTCGGCGGCCTTGACGGTGCGGCCGCCGCCGAGCAGGAAGCCCGCCGAGCGGTAGGTTTTCGAGAGGCGCTCGGTCGACAGCGCCACCTGGCTGGTCTTGGGGCTGCGCTTGGGCGGCTCGAGGCTCGGCACCGATGACATGAGCATCTTGGTGTAGTCTTCGCGGGGGGCGAACAGGATCTCGTCGCGGGTGCCGGATTCGACGACGCGTCCGCCTTGCATGACGACGACGCGATGAGCGATCTCGGCGACGACGCCGAAATCGTGCGTTATGAACAGCACGCCGGTGCCGTGGCGCTCCTGCAACTCGGCGACCAGCTTGAGGATTTGCGCCTGCGTCGTGACATCGAGTGCGGTGGTGGGCTCGTCGGCGATGAGCAGGACCGGATCGAGGACGAGGGCTGCTGCGATCATGACGCGCTGGCGCTGGCCGCCGGAGAGTTGGTGGGGAAAGGCATCGACGAGCTGGGTGACGTCGGGAAGCTGGACGGCCTCCATCACCTCGATCACCTTCTGACGACGCTCGGACGGCGAAAGCGAAGTGTGGATCTCTAGGACCTCGCCGATCTGGACGCCGATCCGCTCGACCGGATTGAGGGCCGTCATCGGCTCCTGGAAGATCATCGACATGCGGGCGCCGCGACGAGCGCGCAACTCGGCTGGCGAGAGGGTGGTGAGCTCCTCGCCTTCGAGCTTGATCGAGCCGCTGGTCAGGGTTAGCTGGCCCTTCGGCAACAGGCCCATGATCGCCTGGGCGGTGACGGACTTGCCCGAGCCCGATTCACCGACCACGCACAGGATTTCGCCACGGCCGACCGAGAACGAGACGTTCTCGATGGCGTGTGGACGGTCGCCGCCCCTCGGCAGGGACACTGAGACGTTGTCGATCGACAGGATCGGCGCGGACTTGGAGTTGCGGTCTTTGGTCATATCAGAAACGCCTCTCCATCTTCGGGTCGAGCACGTCTCTGAGGCCATCGCCGAGCATGTTGACGCCAAGAACGGTGATGGCAAGGAAGGCGCCGGGGTAGAGGATGTTGTGGGGAAGGATGCGGAAGTAGGTGCGACCCTCGGCCATGATGTTGCCCCAGGTGGGCGTTTCCGGCGGGATGCCGATGCCGAGGAAGGAGAGGATCGCCTCGATCAGGATGGCGGCGGCGCAAATGAAGGTGCCCTGCACGATCAGGGGAGCGATGGTGTTAGGTAGCACGTGGCGGAAGACCAGGGTCGGCGTCGGGGTGCCGACCGTGATTGCGCTCTCGACATAGGGCTCCTCGCGGATCGACAGCACGATCGAGCGCACGAGGCGTACGACGCGGGGCACTTCCGGCACGACAATCGCCGCGATCACAGCGAGCAGACCGGCTCGGAAGACCGAGACCAGGCCGATCGCAAGAAGGATCGCTGGAATTGCCATCAGTCCATCCATGAAACGCATGATTATGCCGTCCAGCCAGCGGACGTAGCCTGCGACCAGGCCGATCAGCAGACCGATCGATATGGAGATCAGCGAGACGGTGAGGCCGACGATAAGGGAGACGCGGGCGCCGTAGACGACCCGGCTGTAGACATCGCGGCCGAGGCTGTCGGTGCCAAAGCGGTAGGCGACCGGGACCTTCTTGCCTTCATCGTCGCGAATGGTTGCGCTAAAGCCCGGCTCCTTGTTCCGCACGGAGGGGTTGATCTCGGCGGGGTCGCGGGTGCCTAGCACGGGGGCGAGTGCGCCCAGGCCGATCATCAAGGCAACCAGGAAGCCGCCGATCAGCACGCTCGAATTGCGGGCGAGCTGGCTCCAGATCGACGGGCGCGAGCGCAGCGGCGTTGTGTCGGCGATGGCCATCAGTAGCGGATCCTCGGGTCGAACAGCGTGTAGGCGACGTCGACGGCCAGATTGACGAGCACGTAGGCCAACGAGAACAGCAGGATGACGGCCTGGATGGTCGGGTAGTCGCGGGCGAGGACGGCATCGACGGTGAGCAGGCCGAGGCCCGGCAGGGTGTAGACGGACTCGGTAACGACGACGCCGCCGATCAGGGTGGCGAAGGTGAGGCCGATGACGGTCAGGATGGGCACGGCGGCGTTGGCCAGCGCGTGCCGCACGAGCACCTTGACCTCGGACTGGCCCTTGGCGCGGGCCGTGCGGATGTAATCCTCATGTAGGACCTCGAGCACGCTGGTGCGCGTCATGCGCGCGATCAGCGCGACGAAGACGATCGACAGCGTCAGGGCCGGAAGGACCAGGCGCTGCAGCCAGCCACCAAAGCCCTGACCGATGTACTGGTAGCCCTGCACGGGTAGCCAATCGAGCCGGACGGCAAAGACATAGATGAGGACGTAGCCGACCACGAACACGGGCACCGAGAAGCCGAGAACGGAAAAGCCCATGACGATCCGGTCGATCCAGCTGCCCTGCGTGTAGGCGGCAAGCGTTCCGAGCGGCACGGCGATCAGGACGGTGAGTACAATGGTCAAGAGCGAGAGAGCCACGGTCGGTTCGAAGCGCTCGACGATGAGGGCGGCGACCTTCTTCTTGTAGAAGAACGACTCGCCGAAATCGCCCTTGGCCATATTGCCGATCCAGCGGACGAACTGACTGACAATGGGCTGGTCGAGGCCGAGCTTCTCGCGGATCTCGGCGATCTGCTGGTCATTGGCGAAGTCGCCGGCGATGATGGCTGCGGGATCGGCGGGGTTCAACCGCAGCATCAAGAATACGAGCACCGCAACGATCAGCATCACAGGGATGGCTGCAGCAATACGTTTGAGTAGGTAGCCGGCCATCGGGCATCCTGGTCGAAGCGTTGACGGAGTAGCGGCGCGCCGTTGCCGCGCGCACTCATGCGATATGGCAGATGAAGGGGGCGGCTAAGTTTAAATGCCGAGGCAAGTCGCCGCGTCCGCCGCAAGGACGGCCCGCGTCCCGGTACTACTTCTTGTCGATGTTCCAGAGCACCGGGACACCTGCCGGAATGATCCCCGACACGTTCTTGCGATGGAAGCCCATGTTGAACCACTGGCCGAGGTGAACATGCGTCGGATACTCGACCCAACGCTTCTGCATTGCCTCGACGATCTTCTTCTGGTCATCTAGCGACAAGGCCTTGGCGAAATCATCGCGCAGCTTCTGGATCTGTTCGTCACACGGCCAGCCGAACAGCGCCTTGTCGCAGCCGGCATTGATGAAGGCGTGGGCGACTGGATTGAAAAGATCGCCCGCAGTCCAGGACGTAATGAAGGCAGACCAGCCGCCGTTCATTCGGCTGCATCCTTCTTGGATCGCCGGGCCACCAGCGTCTGCCAGTCCATCGACTGCATGTCGACCTTGAAGCCGACCTTTTCCATGAGTGACTTGGCAACCGGCGCCAGGTTGGTCAGCACGGCGAGATCGGTCGAGTGCATGAGCACGACCGGCGTGCCGTCGTAGCCGGCTTCCTTCAACAGCTCACGCGCCTTCTTCAAGTTCGATTCGAGCAGCCCTTCCATGTGGGCGTCGGTCTCGAAGGGCATGCCGCAGACGAACAGCGCCTTGCAGAGCTTGTAGTACTCGGGGCTGCCGACCACTGCCTTGACGAAATCCTCCTGGTTAAGCGCGTAGAGCACGGCCTGGCGGATCTTCGGGTTGTCGAACGGCTTGTGCAGCATGTTGAAGCGGAAGGTAAACTGATTGCCCGCCGGATTCCAGTTGGTGAAGCCGACGTTGGGGTCCTTTTTCATCAGCGGATAGAGATCGTGCGGCGGATTCTCGATGTAATCGACCTCGCCAGCGATCAGCGCATTGACGGCCTGCTGGTGGTCGCGGATCGGCAGCCACTCGACTGTGTCGACCTTGACCACCTTGCCGCCGGCCAGCCCCGAAGCGGGCTCGGAGCGCGGCACGTACTTGTCGAACTTCTTGTAGACGATCTTGGAACCGGGCTTCCATTCGTCCTTGGCGAAAACGAACGGGCCGGAACCCGTGAAGTCCTTGATCTGCTCGTTCGGTGGCGTATCGGCGACCCGCTTCGGCATCATGAACGGCACGTTCGAGGACGGCTTGCCGAGCGCGAGGGTGACGAGGCCCGTCGGCGACTTCAGCTTCAACTCGATGGTCTTGGCGTCTTTCGCGGTGAGGCTCTCGACGAAGCTCATGAGCTTCTGGCCCATGGCGTCCTTCTTGCCCCAGCGATTGATCGAGGCGACGCAGTCCTCGGCCGTGACAGGGGCGCCATCGTGCCAGGTCAGGCCGTCGCGCAGCACCATGGTGTGGGTGAGACTGTCGGCCGACACGTCGTACTTGCCGACCATCTGCGGCTGGACCTTGCCGTTCGCGTCCATGGCGAACAGCGTGTCGTAAATCATGTAGCCGTGATTGCGGGATATGTAGGCCGTCGTCCAGATCGGATCGACGATCTTGAGATCGGAATGCGGCACGAACTTTAGCGTCGTCTGAGCTGCCGCGCCAACGGCCGACGCGGCTAGCAGTGCCGCACTGAAGGCGATTTTATAGGTCCACTTCATCAACTCATCTCCCTTTGAGCACCTCTCGGCACTGCAGACGCGCAGCGCCAAAAGATCACTGGTTCCACTGTGCCGATGCGGCCACAGACGTCAAGCCATGGCAGCAGGAAAGTTCCGGCGGATTGCGAACGATGCTTGTTCAACCTGCAGTGAAATCGGGCACCTCCAAAGCGTCGAGGTCGTTATTTACGGGGCAGAGCGTGCCGATCGAGGCATGATGCGGAGGGCGGGGCGCAGTTTGCGATAGGCCAGCTCGGTGTGGTCGATGGCGACTGGGCCGGGTGCCTTGGCAACGACGATGGCGTGTGCCATCGGGCCGAAATCGGCGCGGAAATGCACTGAGCTCTTGACGACGATGAGGGGCAGGGTTTCCGGCTCGAGGCCCAGATGGCGGAAGATCGAGCTGTCGATCGTCTGGGCTGTGCGCGAGGCCACTGCGACGAGCACGCCTTGCGGTTGCAGCTCGAGGAGCGCAGTCAGGCCCAGATCGACGGGCATGCCGGCCTTCATGGCGCCGACTGCGGTCCAGCCGTCAGAGCGCGCGCGGACGACACGAGCCTTCGTCTCGACGGGGCTGTCGCCGGGGAGACGCTTGCCACCGATAGCGAAATCTGCGACCGCGCCTTCGCCAGCGGCGTGGGCCGCGGCTGCGGTCTCGGGGTCGATGATCGCGCCGATGACACTCCCCTTGGCGCCGGCTTTCAGCAGGGCGCGGAGAACGCCAGTGGTATCGCCCGGTCCACCGCCGCCTGGATTGTCCTGGGTATCGGAGATCACGACCGGCTTGGCGGCGTCGGCGGCAAGCGCGAGGGCGCGGGCCACGGCTTGGGGCGCGTCGTAGAACTCGGGGAGAAACTCGCTCTCGCGGCGCGCAATGAGGCTCGCCAATGCGTCGGCTGTGGCATCGGCCGCCGCCTGGGTGTCGGCGTAGGCCATCACGCTCGGTCCGCAATCGGCGAAATCGGCGTGCGGGAAGCCCGACGCAAAGGCGATGCCCCACAGGCCGGGAGTTTGCCGCTCCAGATCCGGCATGACATTCAAATAGATGTCCTTGGCCGGGCCGAACTCGGTGCAGCCGCCGTTGATCGGAATGAGAAAATCCAGTTGCCGGAAGGCTTTGGCCGGGCGCTTGCCAGACTGGATAATGCGCAGGAGCCCACGCGCGGCGCGGGCGCCGGTATCGGCCATGTCGATGTGGGGGTAGTGGCGATACATGTCGAGGTAGTCGGCGTGGCGGACCATTTCGGGGGTCACATTGGCGTGGAGGTCGAGAGGTACGGCGATCGGCAAGGAGGGGCCAAAGCGCTGACGCAGGCGCTTCAGCAGCTCGCCTTCGCCATCATCGACATGTTCCGCAACCATGGCACCGTGGAGCTCGAGGAGGAGGCCGTCGACGGGACCGGCTGCTGCGAGGCGGGCGAGGATGTCGGTCGTAATGCGCTCGTAGGCGTCCTCGGTGACATGGGCCGAGGGGGTCGCCATGCACCAGAGCAGCGGTACGATCTCGGCGTCGGCCTGGCGCAGCACCTCGATGGCGCCTGCCACCGGCAGCTTCTTGCCTTCGACGTGGCGTAGCATCTCGCGACCCGTTACCAGGGGAGGGAAGCTCTTGGCTTCCTGGAAGGCCCGATAATCGGCCTTCAGCGGCGCAAACGTGTTGGTCTCGTGCTGAAAACCCGCCACTGCGATGCGCATGAGCTACCTCGACCTGGTTTGCATTGTTCAGCCGCGTATCCTCTGGCGCACCCAAAAGCGCATGCGGCTTGGGATGGGGCTATTGTGGCAGAGTTTCGGTATGCTGTGTCAGGGGCCAACGCGATTTTGCAACGAGCGGCTTGTCGCCCGGGCGTGGGGGCGCTAAACGACCGGTGGCAAGCCGGCGTTGCGGGCCTCAGCGGGATTTTGCCGTCCTTGCTGGTCGGGTGGCTGGCGCGCGATCGCCGACGCCGGAGGCAGCGGCCAGAACCATGGGTTGCCAGCAGTTCTGAGCGTCGCCATTGGATGGGTGGCCGAGTGGTTTAAGGCACCGGTCTTGAAAACCGGCGTGGGTGCAAGCTCACCGGGGGTTCGAATCCCTCCCCATCCGCCACATATATCAACTTATATTTCAATTCTTTAGCATCGTTCAATATTTTAATGTTGCACACTTGAGGGTCGAATTGTTGCCCAACTCGTTGCCCATCGGGCCTACCAACGACGTCGGCCATGAACCGTCACCGCGACGCATGTTCGAATCATGTAAGCTTTGGTCGGCAAGATCGGGCATGGTGCTTCAAAGGATTAGACCGTGAGCGGCTTAATCGAAGAAATCCAAAGGTATGCGGCCGATCAGCTAGCTCCGATTGATGCAACGCTGCGCAAGGTCAAGCTCGCCGCAGCGAAGCTGCAACTAGGAGAGCTTGAGACGTGGGTCACCGATGAATTGAACGGGTATCGGGGCGAAGTCCCTGAATACCGTAGGCTCCATGGGCAGCCTGCGGCGTGGAATCCATACAATGGATGGGTGCCGATCTACTCTGATGATGAACGCCTTTTGGAGATCATCAGTGCCGTGCCGGTTCAGCAATCAATCGGGAGTCTGGTTGACTTACTTGCGGGCCATACACGCGGCACACTTGATCTTCCGTTGCCGCCCGGTTTGATAATCGAACTAAACAAGCTCATCGACTTTCCGACGACCCGCGCCGTCATCAAGCTGAGCCGGGGCCAGGTGTTCGGCATCCCTGAAACCGTTCGCAACATGGTGCTAGATTGGTCAATCAAAATGGAGACGCAGGGGGTAATGGGAGAGGGATTGTCTTTCACGCCAGAAGAGAAGACACAAGCAAAACGGACCATGACGACAATCAACATCGGGACAATCGGCAACTTCGCAGGCAATCTTGGTGTCGATCAAACGGCACGTGACGTGACGCTTACGACCGAGTCTTAAGGAAAGCCTGAAATCGTTGGTCAACCAGCTTGAGGATTCTTTCGACAATTTCGTCGCGATGGGCGCCGAGAGGCAGTCGCTTCGTGACGCGCTAGATGCGTTTAAGTCAGAAGCGTGTAGCCGGTCGCCAAAAAGCTCGCGGATCAAATCACTGTTGGATGACGTGCGCACGGCTTTGACTGGCGCGTCGGGGAACCTGATTGCTGACGGAGCCAAAGCGCTGATAGCAGCGGCGGCGCGCGCGATCGGATGAAAGCAGTGAGCCTCCGGCGTGGACAAGCGCTGCTTACCGCTGCGGTGACGCACTCGATAAGCGCCGGGCAAGCCGGTGCAGAACGCCTTTGCCGAGGGCTTCATCGGTGGGCTGCGGGACGAGTGCCTCAACGAGCACCTGTTCCGCTCTGTCCGTCACGCCGGCAGAGTTTGCAACGAGCTCAACGAGAACGAACCGCGAACAAGACTAACTTATGAGTGAGTACCCCTTGGGGGCAGGGTCAGCGGGAATGGGGCTGTCGTGTTGGGCGACATGGTGAGACTGTACGGTGGCGGATCCTGTTTCGGCAGCCGATGATCTTCGTGCGATTGGGCTGGTACGTCAGCGCTCGTCGGAGTTCGAAGCTTGTGCGATTGGAGAGCGAGGCCATCGCAAATATCATTACCTGGCCTAATTCTCATGCCCCAGCAGGGAAGCGACTTCTATTATCGGAGCCTCGTCGTCGCCAACTTCCTCGGAGCTGTCGCGTGCCTGTTTCCGCAGATCCTCCAGCGTGAAATTCATGCGATCTCCGATCGTCCGCACGGTCTGATTGCGCAGTCGCTGCTGGGCCTTGTACCATTCCGTCTTGAGCTTGTCGGTCGGGCAGGTGCTTAACTC
This sequence comes from uncultured Alphaproteobacteria bacterium, assembly GCA_963761475.1. Lineage (GTDB taxonomy): Bacteria > Pseudomonadota > Alphaproteobacteria > Rhizobiales > Hyphomicrobiaceae. Next base: position 252,856 of record CAVXGT010000020.1, on the reverse strand, counting down.
CTCGGGAGATGAGGCGCCCCAGCGACGTTCGATGCAGTGATGAGGATCGAACGACATAAGGAATAGTCTTTTTTTGATCTCACCAAACGACAGGGTCACGGGCGAACCGTCGGTCCTCGTATAAGTAATGGCACAGGCATTGCTCTCGCTCTCATAGGCCTGCTTCAAGTCTGCCTTGAGATTGAGTCCGCTGTAATTGAGATGTCTTCCACCACTAGCCTGCATGGCGATGAAGCGCTTGATATCCTCTCGCAGGTTTATGAACAGCAGCTTCAATCGCGCGTCCCGAGACGGTGTGGCATATGTTTCCCAGTCGCCTTGCGTGACGTAGATGTTCTCTGGGAGGCGCGGGGGCTGCGGTCGCAATGGCATGCCAGCACGGACAGCGACATTGACTGCATCGACGCGCTGGTTCAACTCCAAGCAAATCGAGCGGACACGCTGCAACACCTCTGCTGCAGGATCGAAGCGGTAGCCCTTCAGGGGCCAATCGCAAACGCACAAATGCATAGTAATCGACCTCCTCGTCATCGAGGTGGAAGCGGGCCTTGCGCCAGTCGTTATGGCGATCGGGACCCGTACCGAAGTATTGCACGTCGGACCAGTCCGGCAGCTCCTCATTTCGCGCAAGCACCAGCTTGCCGCCATGCAGCCTGCCGTCACTGCCTTTTCGGGCACCGACCAACTTCTGCGGTCGCCAGCGCAGGAAGCCGGCGCCAGTTTCAGGTCCTGCGCGGTCGATATCGCTTCCAAACACGCCACGCGAAATTGAATTGTCGGGATTGCCGTCAATGTAATGGATCAATCCGTCTTCGGTGACTTTGTAGACGATATTAATGTGGCCAAGCGCATCGAAGATGACAGTTCCCGCCTTAATGCTGGATCGTGTGATATCGACCGCATAATGGTCGGGGAGCATCTGTCCATTGTAGTCGAGTGGAAACCTGAAATGAGCAGTTGAGACGCGAAGCACTTCATTGAACACTTGACGCGGATCAGGGCCTGGCGGGGTGACATGATACCGGCCCGCGACCTGTAAAAGGTGGGATCTCGATCGACCCGACCTGCTTTGGTTTCGATAGCCGACGGCCGTCGAGAACGAAAAGGGGAGGCCATTCTTCCAGGCAAAATAGGCCCTGAGCATGAAAGGCAGGTCGGCGCAGTCCGCCACGAACTGCATGCCAGGCGGATTGGTTGCGTGGTAAGCTGGGTTGGAGACCGGCGACGTCAGGCATTCGTGAACCGTCTTGCAATTGCTCTCGCCAATGTGAAATAGGAATCTGCCGAACTCGGTCTCGTCGGCTGCCGTCCATTCGAGCCTGGTGACCACCCACTGCCACCGCCCGTGGCCTGCCGGTGAGAAATGATCACCGATGAGGGTCGCTGGTTGGGCTCGAGGTGCGCCCCTTGGGGCCGGGCTATTACGATCATCGCGGGCCTTGGGTTGGGCTACCTTCGGGGTTGTGTCCTTGGGGAAAAAAGCCCGGTTGAGCCACTCCACCTCTTCGGCGACCGCGCCAGCACATGCCAACCATGCTCCAGCAATGACTGCGACTGCCGCCGCAGAAGCTGATTTACTTCGCATCGATCGCGTCCCCCCAACGCCAAGTTAATCCGAAGCGCCTCGGACACAACAAGTACGCATGGTGGACTCAACCCTCCGTCACAGGACTTTCCTCCACCTGCGAAAATCCTACGAAAATTCCTCTTTAATGTCGCCGCAATTCGTCTTAACCAAGCGAAATACTACAAATCGGTCGATTGGTCACTCCCGTCCTGAGCGTTGGAACAGCGGAACACGAGCCGGCTGCAAAATCGGCAAGCGCATTGACTACTTCAACATACTGCAGATCAACGGTTCGCTCGATCTGAGCGCCTGGATGTCATGGCTGAGGTAGGATGATGCACGAGGGCAACGCCGCTGGCTTGAGCGGAGCCGGTGGTGTGGAGGCTGAGGCTGAGACGATCCAGGCCGATAAAGGCATCGCTAGTGGCACTGGCGAAACGAACCGCGCTGCGGATCTCAGGCAGCTGCGGCAGCAATTGCAAATCGGTGAGGCACCAACCGATTTGGGATCGCCTGATGACCAACTCAACAATCTCTTCGAGCAACTTGCCCGGCGCTTTGGAGCGAGACCGGCTGTAATCTCGGGAGGGCAAACTTGGTCTTACGAGCAGATCGACTCGCGAGCCAATCAGCTCGCCCGCCTCCTGATCAAACAGGGCGTCAAGCCCGGCGCCCGTGTCGGCTTGCTACTCAACCGCTCGGCCGAAACCTATGTGGCCATGCTCGCAGTCTTGAAAGCGGGCGCTGCCTACGTGCCGCTGGCCGTCGCATTTCCCGCGCAGAGGATCGCTTTCATCATCGAGGATGCCGGCCTCGGCATGCTGATTTCGACATCTGTCTACCGGGAAAGGATGCTGCAGTTTTCCGTTCCCCTGCTGTTTCTCGATGAGACGGAAAAACAGCTCGATACGATGTCGGCGGCTCCCTTGCCCGCGAGCGATCAGGTCACGGACACTGGCGAGGCATGCTACATCCTCTACACGTCGGGAACGACGGGCCGGCCCAAGGGCGTCGTCATCCAGCACCCCAGCATCTGCAATTTCGTCCGGGTTGCCGCCAAAAGCTATGGCTACCGACCGGGTGACCTAGTTTATCAGGGCATGACGATCGCCTTCGACTTCTCGGTGGAGGAAATCTGGGTGCCCTTCGTTGGGGGGGCCACTCTGGTGCCGGCACCTGGCGATCAGGCCCTGATCGGTGAAGACCTGGCAGACTTCCTCCGCGACAACTCTGTCACATGCCTGGCCTGCAGCCCGACATTGCTGTCCTCGATCGAAAGCGACGTGCCGAACCTGCGGCTGATCCTGGTGGGCGGAGAGGCCTGCTCGCACAATCTCGTCGTGCGCTGGTCGCGCCCGGGACTGACGATGCTCAATACCTACGGTCCGACCGAGGCGACAGTCACAGCGACTATGGGCGTCCTTAAGCCGGACAAGCCTGTCACTATCGGCCGACCGCTGCCGAGCTACTCGATCGCCATCCTCAATCCCGACAAGGCGGAGCTGGCCGATGTCGGCGAACTCGGAGAGATCGGGATCGCCGGTATCGGACTGGCCTCAGGCTACCTCAACCGGCCAGACCTTACCGAGCAGAAATTCATCCCCGATTTTCTCGATTTGCCGAACAATCCATCACGACGGATCTACCGGACCGGCGACCTTGGACGGCTGAATGCGGACGGAGACATCGAATACCACGGTCGCGTCGACACCCAGGTCAAGATCCGTGGCCATCGCATCGAGCTCGGCGAGATCGAAGCGGTTCTGCTCGAGCAAACGTCCATCGGACAGGCGGTGGTGACGACCTGGCAACCCGATCCGGATCGGCTGGAGCTGGTCGCCTATTATGCGCTACGCAGCGACGCTCCCCCCTTGTCACGGGCCGAAATCGCCCGCGAGCTGAAACTGCGTCTCCCCGAGTACATGGTGCCGAGCTATCTCGAAGAGCTGCCCGTCCTGCCCATGACGGTTTCCGACAAAGTCGACCTGCGCCAGCTTCCTGCGCCCACGACAAAGGGGTTAGGCGGCGAGACTCTTGTGGTGGCAGCGCGCGACGATGCGGAAAATTTCATCGTGGGGGCGCTCCGCGACGTGCTCAAGCGTGACGCCATTTCCGTTGAAGGCCACTTCTTCGACGACCTCGGAGCCAGTTCGCTGTTGATGGCCCGGCTGTGCGCTCGATTGCGCATGAGGCAGGGCTGGGGCACAGCGTCGATGCGGGACATCTATCTCAATCCGAGTGCCGCCAAGCTCGCCGCGCATCTGCAGCGTCAATCCGCAGTGGCGGCAACCATTACCGATCCGCAGCCGACGCACCGGGCATCCAATCTCGCGTACTGGACGTGCGGCGCGGCACAGCTGGTATTCTATAGTCTCCATAGCCTCGTATTGCTGTGGTGCCTCAATTTCGGGCTCAACTGGGTCAACGAGATGCTCGACGAGCCGGTCTGGCTCTACGCCCGGAGCGCCGTGCTTGCTATTGCCTTCTTCTTCGGCTGGTCAGCGCTTTCAATCGTGGGGAAATGGGTCATCATCGGCAAATGGAAGGAGGAGAGCTTTCCGATCTGGGGGTGGCGCTACTTCTGCTTTTGGATGGTGATGACGCTGATCCGCAGCTCGCCAGCCGTAATGTTCAAAGGCAGCCCACTTTACAGTCTTTACCTCAAGCTTCTGGGCGCGAAGCTCGGCCACAACACGGTGATCGAATGTCGTTCCGTGCCTGTATGCACGGATCTGATAACGATCGGTGACAACACCATACTGCGGAAGGATTCCACTGTGCTCGGTTTTCGCGCCGAGGCGGGCTATATCCACACGGGGCCGGTGCGGATCGGCCGTGATGTGCTTGTCGGGGAGGCGAGCGTACTCGACATCAAGACCGAAGTTGGCGACGGGTCGCAGCTCGGCCATTCCTCGTCACTGCAGACCGGACAGAGGATTCCACCCGGCGAGCGCTGGCACGGCTCTCCTGGCATGCCGACAACTGCCGACTACTGCAAGGTCACCAACCTGCCGTGCTCGCGGCTACGCCGCGTTGTCTATGAGGGCATCCAGATTGTCGGCCTGTTAACGGTCGTAGTGCCGCTGCCGCTTCTGTTGCTGAGCTACTGGCAATGGCGCAGCGACGACCTGGAAGAGACGATCCACCTGTTGGCGAGAGACGCCACCATCGGCATGTTCGGAGGTCTTTTGCTGCTGCTGCTCGCCGCCGTGCTGGTACCGCGCCTGCTGCGGCCGTTCCTGGGCGAGGGGCGGACCTATTCCATCTATAGCACCAATCACTGGCTACAGACGGTCGTGTCGCGAAGCAGCAACAACCGGTATCTAAACCTGATCTTCGGTGACAGCTCGGCGGCCGTGCACTACATTCGTGCCCTCGGCTGGAACTTAAATCAGGTGCACCAAACCGGCTCCAACTTCGGCACGAACCAGCAGCATGACAATCCGCTGTACTGCGAGATCGGCAGCGGGACGATGGTGTCGGACGGCCTGTCGATGATCAATATGCACAAGTCCGCCACCGCATTCCGCCTCGAGCATACTAGGGTCGGCGAGCGGAGCTATCTCGGCAACAACATCTATTTCCCACCGGATGCGCGCATCGGCGCCAATTGTCTGCTTGGCACCAAAGTCATGATCCCGATCGAGGGCCCGATCCGGGAGAACGTCGGATTGCTTGGATCACCGGCATTCGAGATCCCCAGGATCGTTGAACGAGACAGTCGCCTACTGGCCTCAGTCGATCCGGTTGAGCAGCAAAGGCGGCTACGTCGCAAGAACTTGCACAACGCCATTACGGTGGCGCTGTTCCTGGCCGTCCACTGGTTCGCACTGTTCGCGACGCTCGTTATGTGGGACCGGGCGCTCAACTATTATAGCGAATGGGGAGCTGCATCACTGTTTGTCGCGCTCGCTGCCATGACCGTGGGGGGAAGCATCTACTATGCGTTTGTCGAGCGCGCGAGCACGGGCTTCAAGCGTCTGGAAGCGCGCATTGCCACGATTTACGATCCGTATTTCTGGTTTCACGAACGGCACTGGAAACTCTCCGATACGCCGATCATGTCATTCTTCATTGGCACCCCTTTCAGGCCGCTGATCTTGCGGATGCTCGGGGTTAAGGTTGGACGACGGGTGTATGACGGCGGCAGCATCATTACGGAACGCTCGCTCCTGGAGATCGGTGACGATGTCACCCTCAACGAGGGCTGCGTGATGCAACCGCACTCCCTCGAGGAGGGCGCCTTCAAGTCCGACTGGATCAGGATCGGAAACGGCGCCTCGCTCGCGCCGTCGGCCTTCGTGCACTACGGCGTCGTGGTGGGCGAAGGGGCCACAGTCGACACGGATGCATTCGTCATGAAGGGAGAGGCCATCGAGCCTCGTACCGCATGGCGCGGCAATCCGGCGAAGCTGCATCGCGTGCTCGTGCCGGTGAGCAACGCGGGCACAACGGCGAGCGCGGGGTGACCATGGCCCGTAGGCCCCGGCGGCAGCTTCGTCGGGAGGGGCGCGCCGAAGAGTCCCTAGGCGATGCGGCTCACGGCCCGAGGATACGCCTCGCACCCGTATCGGCGGGCAACAGAGCGGCTGTCCTGGCGCTCGAGCTTGCCGAGGAACAACGGGACTTTCTTGCCGACAATGCCTACTCGCTCAGGGAGGCCAGGCGGGACAAGGACGCCAGGCCGCGGGCTGTTACGTTGGACGGCCGAGTCATCGGCTTCCTGATGTATGACGCGAGCAACGGCGACGAGGCGTTGCTCTATCGCTTCATGATCGATCGCAGGGAGCAGGGACGCGGCTACGGCCGTGCTGCGCTTGCTGCGTTGCTCGACGAGATCCGGGCGCTGGGTCATGTGCACGATGTCCTCGTCGGCTACATGCCGCAGAACGAGGGCGCCCGTCGCCTCTATCAATCCGCCGGATTCGTCGATGAAGGGACGGACGATGATGGGGAGATGATAGCCCGCCTGCGCCTCTTCCGTCGGAGACGCAGCCAGTGATCGTCCCACAGCCAACCATTCCGTGCGACACGGCCGACCAGCTGTGCCTCCATCTCGACGAGGCGCCTGATGCCAGAGGAACAGCGGATGGGGAGCACACGCGATCCCCTCGCACGCCGTGCCAGCGGGGCGGTGCGCCACCTTGCGCGCGGTCTTCTGACGAGCCTTGCCCATCCGAACGCCCCGATCGGCCGTGAGCCATCCGGCGCTCCAATCTGGCCCGCCGGCATCGTGGGCTCGCTCGCTCACGACTGCGACGTGGCCGTGGCGGCGGTCGCATCGAAGAGCGCAGTCGCGTCGCTCGGCATAGATTTCGAGCCCCCGCTGCCGCTGCCGGAAGATATTGGCGCCCTTGTGATGACGAGCAGGGACGAAGTCGGAACCGCAGACCGCAGCTTGGCTGGACAGCTCATCTTCCCAGCCAAGGTAGCCGCCTATAAAGCGGCCTATCCGGTGGATCGGGTCATCCTCATGCACGAGTACACCGCGGAGAGCCTCGCAACCTCAACTGCCCGGACCCGTTCCGGCCACGAGGTGAGACCAGCTTTTTGCCAGTGACCGCGCGTCGTCGTTCTGGCGATCGTACAAGGGTCGATCGAGTGTCTTTCGAGCAAAACCGGCTGATCCAAACGACATCGCGCGCACTGATCCTAAGACCGCACGGATGACTTGATGCTGAGCCGATGTCTGCGGAGTGAGCAGTGTAAGCCCAACCTTCGTCGAAAAATGCCACTCCAGCACGCAACTTTCGATGGCGGCTTCTTTGGTCTCGTTGCGCGTATGGCAGAAGCCAAACTCGAGTTCTCTACTGCAGCTTCGGGTCAAGGGCCGCCTTGCGCGTCGCTCAGTGCACTCCCGGACAGCACCCGACAGCGACCGTCGGCGTGGTCACCAGCAATCGGCGATGCGGTGGACACGATACCGTCCGCCTCGCTTCGGCGCAGCGCAGCGTCGATGAGGGCCAGCAGCTATCGTCACTGCCATCCGCAATGCTGCAACGCACAAACATTGTGAAAGACGCCGGCTTCGCAGCTGCTGTGATATATCGTCAATTCACGGGAAGAATTCGGAGACGGTATAGTTGACTATGGACACCAACGACATCTGCTGCCTCTCAGCTCATGAACTATCAACCCTATTGCGCGACGGCTCCTTAACTGCCGAAACGGTCATGGATGCGGTGTTGACGCGATGCGCGGAAACGCAACGGTCACTGAACGCCTTTGCGCTCATCGACGAGGATGGCGCCCGGCAGGCTGCTCGCGACGCTGATAGAGCACGGACAAGCGGCAGTAAAATTGGACCACTGCATGGGATACCTTTCTCGGTAAAGGATCTTGTTCACGCGAAAGGCCTGGAGACCGCCTTTGGTTCTCGTCTCATGGCCGGGACCATTTCAGACCATGATGCCGTTGCTGTCGCCCGCCTGAAAGACGCCGGTGCAATTTTGATTGGCAAGACGACCACGCCTGAGTTCGCCCATAAAGCTATCACCGACAGCCCGCGGTATGGACCAACACGCAACCCCTGGAACACCGAGTTCTCCTGCGGCGGCTCGAGCGGTGGGGCGGCGGTCGCCGTCGCTGCCGGTCTTGGTCCATTGGCCGTAACCACAGATGGCGCGGGCTCATCTCGTATTCCGGCGAGCTGCTGCGGTGTCCTGGGTCTGAAAGCAACGCATGGCCGCATTCCCAATGAAGACGGCGCAGATTTGTTTGGTACATTTAGCCTGATCGGCGCGATGACACGAACGACAGCCGACTTGGTCACCATGCTAAACGTCATGAGTGGTGAGCACCCTGGCGATCCGTGGACCCGATCAGTCCGCTATCCACCATGTGTCATGCCATCCAGGCCATCTGCAGTGCTGCGTGGTTTGCGCGTCCATTACAAGCCGCGGTTGGGGAATGAACACCTCGATAACGGCGTCGCCGCAGCGATGGAAAACGTCCTCGATATTCTTCAACGAGAAGGCGCCATTGTTACACGCAGTGACGGTCGCGAAGACTGGGGCAACGAAGTGGCCCGCGTCATGATTCGAGGTCCTTTAGCCGCGCGCATGGCCCACTTTTCCGAGGAACAGCGCGACGCCATGGATCCCACGTTGCGTATCGCCATTGCTGAAAGCGAGACGCTGGAATTGCGCGCCCTGCAACAGGCACCAATGCAACGGGCTGCGCTCTATCGTCAAACCGAAGACGTATTCGAAAAGGCGGATCTTTTGTTGACGCCTTGCGTCAGTGCGCCGCCACCGCGCATTGGTCATACGGCTTATGAACCGATCACGATCAATGGCATCGTTGCTGGCCCGATGCGCGCGCATTGGTATAATTATCCAGCACCATTCAACCTTACAGGCCACCCAGCGATCTCGATTCCAGCCGGTCACACGCCCGATGGTCTACCGACCGGAATACAAGCGGTCGCTCCCTGGTTCACCGAACAGCGCTTGATAGATTTATCGGCAGCCCTCGAGGAACTCGTTGCCTGGAGCATGCCTCAAGTCCTCACAACTGGTGAAATCTCATGAAAATTGACCAATCCATTTTCCATCCCGACTACAAGCGCGAGCCTTACTGGTGGGAAGCCGCTCGTCCCGGAACGCAGTATTCAACAGATCTACCTGCAACTACCGAGGTCTTGATCGTCGGTAGCGGCTATGCCGGATTGTCGGCTGCTCTCGAACTCGCTCGGGCGGGCCGGACGGCAACTGTTGTTGACGCGATGGCGTTCGGCGAAGGCGCCAGCAGTCGCAATGGCGGTGGTGTCAGTGCCGGCATCAACATCGGTAAGGGACTGTCAGGTGGGCCCGGTCAACAGACACTTGCCAATGGTCACCAGAAAACGATCGTCGGCCTGATGACCGAAAGCCTGGCCGCGTTCGAGTTCGTTCAATCCTTGATTGAGCGAGAGGGTATCGAATGCCACTACGAACGCCGTGGTCGCTTCGTTGGCGCTTTTTCAAAAGCCCATTTTCCCGGTCTGTTCAAAAAAGCCGAATTCCTGAATGAGCACATCGGTCTCGATGCATCTGTAATCCCGCGCGAAGAGCAGCGTTCTGAAATTGGCAGCGATTTTTACCATGGCGGGATGGTCATCAAGCACGCCGGCAAGTTGCACCCATCGCTCTTCCACAAAGGCTTGCTTGATGCCTGCAATCGCGCCGGCGTCACCTTGTGCGCCCACACCAAAGTCGAGGCGATCAATGGCGCGGACCATGATTTCAGGATCAAAACCAGCCGCGGTCATTGTCGAGCAGAGCACGTAGTCATTGCCACCAATGGCTATACGGGTACTCTCACGCCAAAGCTTCGTCGCCGCATCGTACCGATTTCGAGCCAGATCATTGCCACCGAAGAATTGCCGGAAGATCTTGCACGCGAACTCATTCCGAACGGCCGTACAATCTCGGAGACACCGCGGATCACGAGCTATTACCGCATGCTGCCGGGCGACCGTCGCGTCATGTATGGCGGCCGCGCTCGTTTTCAAGACGTGCCACCTGACGTCAGTGCAAGCCTGCTGTACCGAATGATGACGGATCGATGGCCACAATTGAAAGGCACCCGCATCACCCACTCATGGTCAGGCTTCGTTGCCATGACGACGGATTCCCTGCCGCATATGGGCCAGGAAGATGGGTTGCACTTTTGCACGGGATGCAATGGCAGTGGCGTCGCGATGATGCCCTATCTCGGCCGGCAGGTTGCCCGGCGCATTCTGCAAGAAGGACAAACCGATTGTGCGTACAGCAATATCGATTTTCCAGGTGTGCCGGTCCCATTGTACCGAGGCAATCCGTGGTTCTTGCCAGTAGTAGGCGAGTACTACCGTTATCTCGATCGCCGCGACCGCCGCAACGGCACGTGATGCTGCATCTGCTCACAGCCGCTTCGGGTCAAGGGCCGCGTTGAACGTCGCTCCGTTCACTCCTGGACATCACCCGTAAGCGACCGTCGGTGTGGCCACCAGCAATCGGTTGCGCGGTGGACACGATACCGTCTGTCAAGCTGCGGCACGGCGCAGCGTCGAAGAGGGCCAATTTCGTCGGTTTTGGAGCCTGTTTGAAGCTGCTGAAATCGGGTCCGCTTTCGGTGAGGATTCTGCGCAAGAGCGTCCTATCGACTATCTCGTCGGCGACGCCCCACCTACGCGCGCCGTCAATGTGCGTGCAGAGGCGCCGAGTAACTCTTCGACGGTGACGATCGACTTGCGATGGATCTGGTCGATCCGCTCCGCGTAGGGGACCGTCAGCGCAGCGATGGCGTGGCTCTGCCTATCGAGGATCGGAAATGCAACGGCATAGAGGCCGCGAACTTGTGCGCTCGGGATCGAACTCGAAACCACGCGCCTTCACGGTTTCTAGCGTCACGTTGATCTGGGCATCGGCGTGATCGGGGCGTCGCTGGACCGATTCCTCGATGCGTAGCTTTCGCGTCTCGTCCTCCTGGAATGCCAAAAGGACGCGCCCAGACGCTGAGACCATAACGTCGAGTTCGGCGCCGACGCGAACACTGAAGCCCATGCCGCTCGGTGAATCGACCTTCGCGATGACGATCTGGCGGCCCTGGTTGTAGACCGTCAAGTGGCAGGACTGATCCAACTCGCTCGACAATCGTTGCATGATTGGAACCGCCTCGACGAGGAGGCGATGGGTCGGCGGGTTGAGATGCGCCAGCTCGAATAGCTTGGTCGTGACCACATACTTTTCATCGACGTTGGCGAGATAGCCGCGATTGTCAACGCCGGAGAAAAATTGCATCGGCTGGCCGGAGTAATAATCCGTCAGGCTTGACCGCAAGAAGGCCCCCGCGCGCGGGGGCCTTCTTGCGTTCGCGTCGTCTTTTTCAGCCCTGCTCGTCTGCTCGGCGGAGCGTCGGCTTTGGTCTTGCGGCACTCGGCGCTTGGATTGGGTGAGCCTGTAGCTGTCGCCGTTCATTTCCAGGATATGGACGTGATGGGTCAGCCGGTCGAGCAGCGCGCCGGTCAGCCGCTCGGAGCCGAACACGCTGGTCCATTCGTCGAACGGCAGGTTGGAGGTGACGATGGTTGAGCCGCGCTCGTAGCGCTGGCTGAACACCTCGAACAGCAGCTCGGCGCCGGTCTGCGACAGCGGCACATAGCCGAGTTCGTCGATGATCAGGAGCTTGTAGCCGGCGAGCTGGCGCTGCAGGCGCAGCAGCCGCTTCTCGTCGCGGGCCTCGAGCAGTTCGTGGACCAGGGCCGCGGCGGTGGTGAAGCCGACCGACAAGCCCTTCTGGCAGGCCGCCAGACCGAGCCCGAGACCGATGTGGGTCTTGCCGGTGCCGGAGTTGCCGACCGCGATGATGTTCTCCCGGCGGTCGACGTACTCCGAGCGCGCAAGCTCCAGCACCAGCGTCTTGTTGAGCGAGGGCAATGCCGGCGAAGTCGAAGCTGTCGAGGCTCTTCACGGCCGGGAACCTCGCCTCCTTGATCCGGCGCTCGACCATGCGCCGTTCGCGGTCGATCAGCTCCAGTTCGGCCAGGCGCAGCAGATAGCGGGGATGGTCGACGCCCTCGGCGGCGCACTGCCGGGCGAGCTTGTCGTACTCGCGCAGGAATGTCGGCAGCTTGAGCGCCTTGAGGTGATGCGCGAGCAGAAGCTGGGGCGTCTCGGTCATGATGCCGCCCCCGGCAGCAGGCCCAGGTACGTCCTGGCCGACGTCGTCGCCACGGTCGCCTTCGGCAGATACGGATAGACCGTCATGTCGAGGCGCGGCGGTCGCCGTTCGATCCGGCACAGCACCAGGTGCTTGACGGCATCGAAGCCGATGGCGCCGCGCGCGATGGCGTCGCGCACCGCGGCAGCGACCTCGTCGACGCGAAACGTCTCCATCAGCCGCAGAACCTGGACGAACTCGCGCTTGCCCTGCTTGCCCATGCGGGCTTCCAGAAGACGGCGCAGCGTGGCGAACTCCTCCGGCAACTCCCAGCCGGCCAGCGGCGCAGCCTGGTCGAGCGCGTTGATCTTCTGCTCGATCAGCGCCAGGTAGTGCAGCGGATCGAAGACGAAGTCCTCGCGCTCGTAGGAGCGCGGATGACGTGCGATCACCTCCGCGCCGCATGAGATCACCACCTCGTGGACGTAACCGCGGACAAGCACATCGCGGTGGCCGTAGCTCGTCGGCACCGAGTAGTCGTTGAGCCGGTAGCGCACCAGCGACAGCGAGGAGACGCGCGTGGCCACCTTCTCGCAGGCGTCGTAAGGCGCCGGCAGCGGCGTCTGGAACGCGGCCAGATCGCGCTCCAGCCGCTCGCCGATCGTCTCGTCATGGCCGCGCAGGCGGTCAGCCATGCCGGCGGCAGCAGTCCAGCAGATGGGCGTTCAGCGCCTCGAAGCTCTCGAACACCGGGATCGGCACCAGGAAGTTCCGGCGCGCATAGCCGACCAGCCCTTCGACCTTGCCCTTGTCGTTGCCCTTGCCGGGTCGGCCGAACCGATCCTCGAACAGATAATGCGATTGCAGCTCGGTGAACACCCGTGTGCGTTGCCGCTTACCGTCACCGAGGATGCGCGCCACCGCGATCTTGGTGTTGTCATACAGGATCGACTGCGGCACGCCGCCGAAGAACGCGAACGCCCGAACGTGACCGTCGCAGAAGGCTTCCGTCGTCTCTGCCGGATAGCCACCACAAAGCAGGCATCGCGAGTGCGGCAGGTCAAAGGCGAAGAAGTGGATCTTGCGCTCGACGCCACCGATGATCGCCATCGCTTCACCAAAGTCCACCTGAGCATGACCCGGCGGATGCGCCAGCGGCACGAACATCTCCTGCGCCCGCTGCCGCCACGCCGGCCACGTAATCCTTCACGATCGTGATGCCGCCGGTGAAGCCGTACTCGTCCCGAAGCCGCTCGAAAATCCGCTTCGCCGTATGCTGCTGCTTCTTCGGACGTGACTTGTCGTCCCCGAGAATCCGTCGATCATCCGATAAAGGGATCAAGCTTCGGCCTCGCCGGCGGCTTCTTGCGCACGTAACCCGGCGGCACCGAGAACTTCATCATCTTGCGCGACCGTCCGAGGGTCAATCCCGAACCGCCGTGCCGTCTCGCGATGGCTCAGTCCCTCAATCCGCACCGCATGGCGAACCCGTCCATATAGTTCCACGCCCTTCATCCCCCGCCCTCTGCCAAACGCGGCAAAGGGCTATCCGCTGACGGATTTTTACTCCGGCGCAACCGGAAAATCTCGGCCGCTTCAGTGAGGGATTATTGCTCCGGCGCTTACAGGCAGCTTGCCCCAGGATTACCGTGATGCCATGGGGCACGCGGGTGTCGCACCGCTCTGGCCGCAGATGCGCATCCTGCTGCCGCACAATGCGCCACGTCCGGTCACGCGCTCGGGGATCTGGCGTTACGACGCCATCCGGCCGCTGGTCTTGCGCGCCGGCGAGTTGACGCCCGTCGAGAAGGCCGAGCGGCGCGTGCTCTTTCTCGTCGATCCCGGCCGCGGACCCGGCGCCATGCAGGCGACGTCGACAATCTATGTCGGCCTCCAGCTCCTTTTGCCAGGCGAAGCGGCGCCCGCGCACAAGCATACGCCGAGCGCCGCGCGCATCGTCGTCGAGGGCGAGGGCGCGTTCACGGTCGTCGACGGTGAGAAGCTGCCGATGCATCCGGGCGACCTGATCCTGACGCCGAGCGGCTGCTGGCACGACCACGGTCACGATGGCAAGGAGCCGGTGATCTGGCTCGACGCCCTGGACTTGCCGCTGCTCGTCTATCTCGAAGGCTCTTACGCCATCGAGGCGCCATTGCAGAAGCCACGCAACCGGCCCGATCCGTCTGAGGTGGAATACCGCGCCGCCGGCCTGCTGCCGCCGCGTCGGCGAGACCGGCCTGCTCCGGCGTTTCCGATGATGCGCTATCCCTGGGCACGCACGGAGGAAGCACTGCGCAAGCTTGCCGAGCACGCTGATAGCGCCGTCGAGCTCGACTACGTCAATCCGGAAACAGGCGAAGTCCTGCCTGTCGATCATGGGCTTCACGGCCATGATGTTGCGACCAAGTACAATCGAACAGCCGGCGCTGCGATCTGCAAGCGCTGTGTTCCACGTCATCTCGGGCTCCGGCACGTCGATGATCAACGGCATTCGGCACGCCTGGGGCCCGAAGGACACGTTCTCCGCGCCGCCCTTCGCCGAGATCGAGCATCAAGCGGTCGGTGCGGATGCCGCCTTCCTCATTCGGATCCACGACGCGCCACTACAGGAAAAGCTTGGCTACTACGAAGAGCGCGCGCGGGCTTGATAAAAGGATAATCCCATGAAGTTCGGTTACTTCACGCTTTCTGACAATCGCTATCCGCAACTGGGCCGAACGGCGGAGCAGTTCATTCTCGATATTCGCGAGCAGGCGATCGCCTCCGACCGGCTTGGCTATCACTCAGCCTGGATCGGCGAGCATCATTTCGACTCGCTCGGCGTCAACTCTTGCCCGCACATGCTACTGGCCTCCATCGTGCCGGTGACGAAGACTATCCGCCTCGCGCCAGCGGTCTCGGTGCTGCCGCTGCATCATCCGCTCCGGGTCGCCGAGGACTGGGCGACATTGGATCTGCTCTCCGGCGGGCGTGTCGATTTCGCTGCCGGCCGAGGCTACGACCGGCGCGAGTATGTCCCATTCGGCGCCGAGTACATGAATTCGCTCGAGCTCTTGGACGAGAGCACGGAGATACTGCTGAAGGCATGGGGACCCGCGCCGACATTTAGTCACAAAGGCCGTTTCTTCGATATTCCCGAGATGACGCTGACGCCGCGCCCGATCCAGCGGCCGTTGCCGTTCTACATGGCGTGCTTCTCGAAGTCCTCGTTGGAGATCGCTGGCCGGTTGGGCCTCGACATCATCTTCGCGCCCTTCGCGGCCGAGATTACCTTTGGCGGATTGGCCCAAGCCGTGGTGGCGTACCGGGAAGCGTGCGCGCAGCATGGCAAGACGCCGGGCCGCGCCAAGTCCAGCTATTTCATCCACATTGCCGACACGCCCGCCGAGGATGACTTCGGCCGCGAGACGATGATGCGCTACTTCGAGAATGCGGTGAAACCGGCCTTCGTGCAGGAGCCCGGCAAGACGCCGCCGACCATGGCCTACTTCCAACGGATCAACGAAATCCTGGCCGGCATGCGCAAGGAGAACCTCTCCGACAAGTCGATCCTGCTGGGCCCCCCTGAGCGGATCATCGAGACGCTACGCCGTGTCGAGGCAGCCGGCATCGAGGAGGTCATTTTGTACTTCAATGTCGGCGGCAAGCCGCACCGTATGGTGATCGAGCAAATGGAGCGCTTCATGCGCGACATCGCCCCGGCATTCTCGAAGGCGGCTTGATGGTCGTAGCTCGACGGGCGCGCCAGGCGGTTTCGTCTTCTCGAGGAAGAGCGCAAGGCGCCGCCGTATCCAAGACTGCGGCAGAGATGGGGCACTTGCACGCATCAGGGGCTCTCCCGCGACGGCAAGACCAGCACCGGCTGCAGACATCGTCGCCAACGCCGGCGATCCGGTTAACGCTGTAACGCCGGATGACTGCTCCTGCATAAATCCCGCCCTCCAAGCCACCTCGCCACGCTGACGTGCTTCAGTCGCGCAGAGGCGATGACGGTGTGACCCGTGAGCGTCGGCAAACGCCAGCAACAAACTTATCCCCGCCCCCTCTGCCTGTGCCTACACTCCCGGCATCCGTCTCACGCCGGGGCCCCGGAACTCGAGCTGGGAATTCTGGGCGGGACGGATGCGCGTCGGATAGGTGTGGCGGTACTCAGCCATCGCCCGGCGAGGATGCCGTTTCCGTGCGGTCGTGAGTGGCCACGGGGACAGTCGTAACGGCCGCCGTTCAAAACGGATGCGCGGCGGTCCGCAGCCTCAGCCGTCTGTAAAGGGAGCCCACTCCCGTCACGCGCAGCGGTGCGGCCCGGCCGCATCCCAATCCAAATGCCAAAGCGAGGTCGAGCTGCACCGCGCCCCGAGTTTGATTTTCGCGCCCTGCCGTCCAGTGACGGCGGGGGGAACGATGCTGTCCGAAGCGGTGCGGCTCTCACTTTGCTTTGTTTCCCGGCTGACCAGCAGCCCCACGAGGCCTCGACACGAAAGCTCAATGCATCACCCAACCCAAGTCAGCATCTCAGCCGGAAAACGTGTGTCGCACCGCGCCCCGGTATTGTTTTCCAAAACCCCGCGTCACCAAAACGGCGGGGAAAAAGGACATGGCCGATGCAGCCCTCGATCCCCCACGCGCCTCTTCCCGCGCCTTCAGGGTCGTCGGCTGAGAGAGGTAGGGATAGGCTTCGACAAGGTGCTCGCCGTTGCGTCGCGCGGCAGCGAACATCGATTTGGCCTCGGCCAGCGACATCGCCTGTGGTTTCTCGCAAAGGACGCGCTTTCCAGCGTCCGTAGCCTTGATCGCCCACTCCGCGTGTATGGTGTTGGGCAGCGGAACATTGGTTGCGTCGATGTGCGGAGCCGAGAGCAGCGCCTCGTAAGTGCCGAAGGCTTGGGAAATTCCCAACTCGGCATCGATGGTAGCGGCCTTGGCCGCATCACGGCTCGCTTTGGCAACGACCTTGACGTCAGCACGATGGTGCGACGCCAAAAGCAAACTGCCGGGCAATTCTCGCGGTTCCTAGCCTTCCGATCCGTCGGGGATGAGCTGTTACGTTCGCCTCTCCAGTGGCCTCGATGATTGCGCCAGCCGCAATTCGAGTCTCACGGACAATGTGCAGGCTGTACCTGTGGCAGGCACGGAACCGCAAAAGGCCGGCATTACGGGTTCAATCGCGCCAGCAAAACTATTGCCGTCGTTCGAGGTGGCCATCGATGATCCGAGCGATCGCCTCTGGATGGGTCAGAGGTGACATGTGACCGACGCCCTGGATTATGTGGAATGGTGCGGCAGGTAATACGTCGCGCAAAACCTCTGCGATCCGCGCGTCCCATGCCGACGCGCCGCCGCAGCCAAGCAGGTCCGGGACAATGCACTTCAGTGGCCCAGCGAGGTAGCGCTCGACCTCAAGCCACTGCGCATTGCTGCTGACACCGCCATGGAGTAGGAGCAGCGGCTGTTCGGCGCCGGTGACCCGGTAGAGCGCAGATGTTCCCCGTCAGCACTCACGGGACAGTTTGAGGTGATTGTCTAAGAGAAGGTCTCCGGTTCATCGTAGCGCCTAGGAGGGAGAGGATGACCGACAGGAAAGAGCGCCGTCCGGGCAACGCAGAAAAGACTGTCCGGGCTATCCACAGAGCAACCCGCCGCAAGTTTTCTGTTGAGGAGAAGATCCGCATTGTGCTCGACGGCCTGCGTGGCGAGGAGACAGTCGCTGAGTTGTGCCGCAAGAAAGGCATCAACCAGAACCTCTACTATCGCTGGTCGAAGGACTTTCTGGAGGCTGGCAAAAAGCGGCTCGCCGGCGATTGTGTTCGGGAGGCGACCTCGGACGAGGTCAAGGATCTCAGAACCGAAGCCCGTCTCGCCATCCTCGCTGGTGGCGTCACGGTTGGGCTCACGTTCGCTAGTTCGAGCTAGTTCGCGCGTATTTGTCGGGACGCGTGGTGTGACGAGCTTTAAAAATGTTTTTATAACCACATATTTTTCAATTGCTTATGCCGCTCGTTCGAATCACTCACCATCCGCCAATCGTTGTCCTGGACAGGGCAAGTGTGATGGCGCAACCGCGGTGCAGCAGGCGCTCGAAGCAGCCGAAGTTTTCTTGCTGTCGCGGCGTTGGTGCCGGAAGCCCGCTGTGGACCTCGTGAATGGCTGTCGACTGAAAACTCATGCCACGAAACGTGGGCGGTCGGGGTATCCTGGCCCGAGCGAATCAGTGTGCGTGATTTGGGTCTTCGAACGGGTTCAGTCTCATGTTTGCGTCGAGGGGACAAGGCCACTGGTCGACAGCGGGGCTGTTTGTCTTATCGTTGCTACATCTGTGCGGCATTGTTTGTAGCCTTGGCGCCGTCGGCGTCGGGGACGGTGGTGCTTGCGCAGGTGCCGCCTCTGGCAGCACTCGTTGATGGCGGAGCGAGGCCGGCAGGGGACGTAGGCGAAGCCGCGATTCGTTATGCCGTGGAGCTGGTGGTGACGTCGGGGGCTGCGTCATTGCAGGCGGGGTTGCGCGAGACCTCGGTGCTGGCTGGTGGTGCAGCAAAACTGGTCGGCGATCTCGCGACTCTCACGGCGCGGGCGCGGGGCGATGAGAAGACATTGCGGGCTGCGCTTTACGAACAGGGCTACTACGGCGGCCGGATCCGTATCCTGGTTGCTGGAAAAGAGGTTGTTCCGCAGGCCGCTCGCGGCCGCGACGTCGCGCGGGATGATAGCGCTGGCGTGACTGCTGATCCGGTGCCGGTTCGGATCGAGATCGAGACGGGCCCGGTGTTCAGCTTCGGCCGGATCACGGTGCAAACGGCCGGAGAGACAAAGCCAGCGTTGTCGGAGCCTGCGGCCTACGGTCTGGTCTCCGGGCGCACGGCGAGATCTGGCGTAGTCGTGCGTGCGATGGAGCGGCTGGTCGAGGACTGGCGGATCGCGGGCCATCCTTTGGCGCGGCTGGTGCGCAAGGACGTTGCAGCCGACCATGAGCGTCAGGTGATCGACGTGGACCTGGCCATTGATCCTGGACCTGCTGCCACCTATGGCTGGGTGAACGTGACGGGGGCTTCGGATCTGTCGCCGGATCTGGTCGCCCGCTACAGCAGGCTCACTCCGGGACGCGACTACAGCGCGCGCGATTTGGCGAAGGCGGGCGAGCGACTGCGCAAGCTGGAGGCGATAGAGAGCGTCCGGGTGGTGCCAGGGGACAGCCTGGATGGGCAGGGCGGCATTCCGATCACGTTGGCGATCACGGAGCGAAAGCAACGCTTCTTCGGCGCCTCGGCTGCGATGTCGACGCTGGATGGCGGTGAAGTGCAGGCCTACTGGGGCCATCGCAACCTGTTTGGTGCTTCGGAAAAGCTGCGCATCGAAGGGGGCGTTTCCCAGATCGGAAACGGTGGCCTGCCGGGATTGCAATACTTCGCCAAGGCAGCGCTGACGAAGCCGGCGGCGTTCGATGTGGATACCGACTTTCACGCTGAAATCGGGGCGGTAAAGGAACGGCCGGAGACGTATGAAAGCCAGTCTCTGAAGGCAAAACTAGGCATGGTCCGCCGCTTCAGCGAGACGCGGACCGGCAGCTTGTTCGTGGCGAGCCTGGTGGCGCGGGAAGATGACGTCGCAGGCACACGGACGGACGCGACAGTGAGCTTGCCTGGCGAGTTGATCGAAGACCGGCGCAACAACAGGCTCGATGCCACGGCCGGATGGCGGGCGCTGGTGGGAATCGAGCCAACTTACGATTTCAGCGAAGGCCTGGGATTCCTGACGACGCGGGCAGGTGTCAGCGGTTATTGGGCGTTCGGTGGCTCGGAGCGGGCGGTGCTGGCCGGTCGCCTCGGCGTCGCGGGCATCTTCGGCGCTGATAGTGCGGATATTCTGCCGAGCCAACGCCTCTATGCCGGCGGGGGCGGCTCGGTGCGCGGCTATGCCTATCGCTCGATCGCGCCGACGATCGAGGGAGGCGCCGTTGGCGGCAGCACACTCATCGAAGCCAGCGGTGAACTGCGGTTGCGGTTGACGCCAACAATCGGCCTGGTGCCATTCGTCGATGCGGCGAGTGTTACCGACGGCGACTGGTCGGCTACTTCAGAGTTTAAAGTCGGCGCAGGCGTCGGCTTACGTTACTACACGGGGCTTGGCCCGATCCGGCTTGATGTCGCGGTGCCTGTCGAAGATGACATCGGCTGGTCGTCTGTCGCCTTCTATGTCGGTCTCGGGCAGGCGTTCTGATGAGGGCGCGGTTTGCCAGATATGCGGCGTGGACCGGCGCGATTTTCGTGTGCGGGCTGGTGCTGACGGTTTTGACGTTGGCCACGGGGCCCGGCCAGAGGCTGCTGCTGGATACTGCGGCTCGCTTGGCGTCTGCGCCGGGTGCGCGTGTTGTGATCGGCGGATTCGAGGGTTCGCTGTTTTCGGCCGGCCGACTGGCGTGGATCGAGGTCGGTGATGCGCGTGGGGTCTGGCTCAGACTCGAGGGCGTCTCATATCGGTGGCGGCCGCTTGCGGCGGTGCTGGGGCGAATCGAGGTTGCGAAACTGATCGTCGAGAAGGCGCACATGCGACGCCAGCCGGATGTGCCGCCGTCGGTAGGCTCGCGGCATCAGACGTCCGGTCGTTCCCTTGTGGAAGTCTTGCCGATGACGCTCGGAGAGGCGCGTGTCGATGATCTGCACCTCGCGGCCGAAGTTCTAGGAATGCCTGCGCGCCTCAAGGCCACGGCGCGTGTGCAAGCGGCGAACCCCGAAGAGGGTCTTGAAGCCGACATCGCGGTTATGCGTATCGATGGCCGCGACGGAGTGGCCAAGGCGCAAGTGCATTTCGCGCCGGCTCGGCGACGGCTCAGGCTCGATATTTCTGCAAACGAGGCGCCTGACGGTCTGCTCGCAGCGGTGCTGCAACTTCCCGACCGTCCGGCGATGTCGGCGTCCGTCAGGGGTGATGGTGGGCTCGACGACTGGCGCGGCGTGGTGGCGATCGATGGCGGACCGCGGGCGCGGCTCGACGGCGAGATCACAATTGGCCTGCAGGACAAGGGACATGCGTTTTCGCTTGCGTTGCATGGTGAGCCGGCAGCACTCGCACCGGCGGGGGTGCGCGACCTCGCCGCCGGCCGGGTGACCGTGCGCCTGGCCGGCCACTACACCGAGACCGAACATTTGGTGGTCAGGGAAGGCCTGGTGACATCCGAGGCGCTGCGGCTCGAGGTGACAGGTGTGGCCGACCTCGGCCGGCGGTTCGTGCACGGAGAGGCGACGCTGGCGCTCGGACGCGATGATGGCGGCGTGGTGCGGCTGCCGTTTGGCGGAGAGGCAGTGGTGCTCCGCAAAGGGATGGCGCGCGTTGTGCTCGAGGCGAAGGCTGCCGACAGGTCGGTTCGTTTCAGCGCGGAGGCCAGCGAACTGGCAAGTGCGCAAGTCAGGATGGCGCGACTCGTGATGTCGGGCTCGGGCTTCCAGCCGGCGCCGTTCGACAAGACGTGGGCTGTGGTCGACAACGGGCAACTCGAGGTCGTCGGCGAAGGTATCAATGCCAGCGATCCCGCCATCAGCCGTGCTGTGGGGTCCAGTGTCGCGGCAAAACTTCTGGGGCACAGCACAACCGATCGCGTGGTCGTCGAGCGATTGACCGTGACGGCAGGGGCGTTGAGCGCGGTTGCGAGCGGCCTTGTGAAAGGCGGTCAAGTGGAGGGGGAGGCGCGCTGCACGATCAGCGATCTTGCAGCGTTCTCGGATCTTGCGGGGCAGGCGCTCGGTGGGCGTCTGATCGTGGAGGCACGGGGGCGGGCCAGTGTCGACGGGGGGGCATCGAGCGGGCGCATCGAGGCTTTGCTCGAGAATGGCAAGACCGGGATCGGTGCACTCGACGAGTTGATCAAGAGCGGGGCGAAGCTTGCTGCCGATGTCGGAGTCCGTGCTGACGGCAGCGTGACGCTCGGGGAGGGAAGGCTTTCGGGGCAAGGTCTTGCCGGCAACTTTGCCGGTACGGCAGGAACAGCGGGCGCGAAGCTGTCACTCGACGTCACGGTGGCGGAACTCGAGCGCGCGCGCATGCACGTGGGCGGGGGGCTGCATCTCAAAGGGGACCTTGAGACATCTGGCAGGCGCATTGATGGCCGGCTGGTGCTAGCGGGGCAGACCTTGACATGGCGCGAGCGGCGGATCGATCCTGCGACGGTCACGGCGGACCTGTCGGGGACGACTGACGCGCCGATGGCGAAGATTGCCGTCGATCTCGGTCACGACGGTCTCAGAGGGGCGGGTCAATTCTCGCTTGGTCTTGCCGCAGGCGGCCTGCCGCAAGTTTCGAATGTCGACATCGGTTTTGGACGCAACCGAATCACGGGCGGCCTCAAGGTCGAACCCGGTGGCTTGGTGTCGGGAGAACTGCAAGCCAAGCTTGCGGCGCTGGAAGATTTCTCACGCATGGCGGGGCTACCTCTCCGCGGCCAAGGCTCCGTGAAAATTGCAAGTGTGTCTCGCGGCGGGCGCAAGGTACTGCAACTCACAGGTCAAGCCAGTGGTGTTGTTGCCGACCGGGTTAGGATCGAGGGGATGGATCTCTCGGGCGCGCTGGACGGTTCGCTTGGAACGGGCAACCTGACCTCCAATCTGACGCTCAGGAGAGCTGTTCTCGGTGAACTCGCACTTTCGCGGACGACCCTCGAGATGACGCGCCGGACTGGCGAGGATGGGATCACGGCGAGGCTTGATGCGCGCGCGGCACAGGGAACGCTAAGCCTCGTGGCGAGGGCTGTGGCGCGCAGCAATGCGGTGGAGGTTTCGGCGACGCAAGGCGAAGTCAACTGGTCGGGTGCGGCGCTGCGTCTGACGCGGTCGGCCAAGATGATGCTCGACACGGCGACCCGCACGGTGCGAACGGACGGCATCGAACTTGCCGCAGATGGCGGCCGGATCGCGATCACGGGCCAGGCTTCGGACCGTGACAGTCAATTGCGGATCGAGATTGCGGCACTGCCTGCGCGCGTCATCGGAGTGCTGGCGCCGGAACTCGGGCTTGCGGGGAAGCTCGGCGGACGGATCGGTGTCAGTGGGCCGGCGTCGATGCCGCGCTTGGGCTATGACCTCACCTGGACGGATGCGAGCGCCAGCAGCCTGCAGCAGGCTGGGATCGCGCCTGTCGTCATTGCTGCGCAAGGCAACTGGGCGGCGAATACACTTATTGCAACAGGCAAGGTCAGTGGCCGAGACGGCCTGAACTTTGGATTCAACGGGCAAGTGCGCCCCGGCCAAGCCAATGCCCTCGATATGCGCGGCAAGGGTGATGTGCCACTCGCCGCGCTGCTGGCGCCTCTGGCCGAGCGAGGAACGCGGGGCACCGGTCTAGTGCGTGTGCAAGTGGCGGCCTCGGGAGCGCTGGCACGACCGGCGCTTGCGGGCTCGATTGGTCTTGAAGGTGGCAGCATCAAGGATGATGCGACCGGACTTCGTTTGCATGATATCCGATTGGCGGCACGGCTCGTCGGCGACGGCATCGCGATCGACAAGTTGGAAGCGCTGACCCGCTCGGGCGGGCGTATCACAGGTCGCGGTCAAGTCGATCTGGATCCCGAACGCGGCTTACCGGCCTCGCTGCGTATCGAGGCCAAGGACGTTCGCTTCGACGACAAGACCATGTTGGCGGGACTGGTCGATGGTGGTGTCGATATCACGGGGCCGCTGGCGCGATCGCCGTCGGTGAGCGGCACGCTCAGGCTTGGTCGTGTCGATGTGACGATCCCCGAGCAATTGCCGCGCTCGATCGCCGATCTCGACATCAGGCATGTGGGGCTGTCGCCGGATGCGCGCCAGACGCTTGGCCTTGACGACGCCGAGGTGCGCGACGGGCCGGAAGTTGCCGTCGGGATCGACGTCAAGGTGGTTTCGCCTGGCCAGTTCTTTGTTCGGGGACGGGGGGTGGATGCAGAGTTGAGTGGCGATCTGCATTTGACGGGGTCATCGGCAAAGCCGCTGGCAAACGGACAATTCCGGCTGAGGCGAGGCAGCATGACTTTGCTCGGGCGCCGTCTGGCGCTATCGCGAGGCACCATCGGGTTTGCCGGCCAACTCGATCCAGTGCTCGATCTGGAAGCCACCAGCGAAGCCGATGGTGTGACGATTTCGGTGATGCTTGCGGGTCGGGCTTCGGCTCCCAAACTCAGTTTCGCCTCATCGCCAAGCCTGCCTGAGGATGAGATCCTGGCCCGGTTGTTGTTCAACAAGGCGTTGACGCGGCTATCCCCCTTGCAGATTGCGCAGCTTGCGACCGAAGTCGACCGGCTCGGTGGCCTGACGAGTGGGCCTGGCATGATCGACGGGTTGCGCAAGTCGATCGGTGTCGACCGGCTTGATGTCACGACAGATGCGAAGGGGAATGCGGCGGTTTCGGCCGGCAGCAATCTCAGTGACCAGCTCTATGTCGGGGTGCAGCAGAACGTCGGCACCAACGCCAGCCGTGTGGTCATCGACCTCGACATCACCAAGCATGTCAAGGCCCGCGGCGAGGCGGGCAGCGATGGCAACAGCAAGCTGGGGATCGGTGTCGAGTGGAATTATTAGGTTTTTCTCGCTCACGGCGCGTCTCGCGCTGCCAATGGGCAGCGCTTCGCTCACCGCAAGGGGCGCCGCCAAGCGGCGGGCCGCGGTGGCGGGCTTTTCGCATGCGCAGTCTGGTGGAATTGGCGATGGGGTTCGTCTTGTTCCGCGGTGCAATTGCCGGAGAACCGCGCATAACTGTTACGCGTTCGCTTTGCTGCAGAGCTTGATTCACGTCTGCTGCGGAAGCGAGTGTGCTTCCACTTCAGCGCATCAGGCTAGCGCTGCGATGACCATTGCAGGCGGGTGGTGAGACCCAGGCCAACCGTGAGCTGGTCGGGGGAACCCGCGGTGACAATCGGAGAATCGCCGGCGTCACCGATCAAGCGCTGGTATTCGAGCTTACCCACCATCGCCCACCGGTTGGAGAGCTGATAGCGCGCTTCGACTTTGAGGCCGGCGTTCTTGATGCCGGCGTCGGCAGCGTGTGTTTGATAACCCGACGCGGCCGCTTGCTGCGGCGTTATTGCGAAATAGGTCTGCATATAGGCGTCGTCGGCAAATCCAAGCCGCGGCCCGGCCTCGATACTGAGGTTGGTGGCAGCCTGCCAGATGACGTCGGCGCCGAGCTGGCCGACCCAGCCGTCATGACCGCCAAAGCCATGGCGTAACTCGAGGAAGGCGCGAGCATGCTGCCAGCGGTAGCTCAGCCGGGGGCCCACCTCGAAGGCGCGATCGACATCGCCGAGGCCACGCAGAATTGGATCAGATGAGGCTTTGCGCTCAGCCGTCAGGCCAAATGACGGAGAAACGGAGAAGCCTGCCTCGGGCCCGGAGATATTGATCAGGCCCAAGAGGTTCAGGGCATGCAGCTTGAAGATCGGGTAGGCGCCAACGTCGTGGCGACCGGCACCCTCCCAAGCGGGTTTCAGCGCGACACCGAGGCCGACGTCGATATCGAAGGCGAGCGTCCGCGCGGTGGCTGGAACGGAGATGCCAAGCCAAAAAAACGCCGCCGTCGCAAGCATATGCGGGCGGATAATGCCGGCTCTGTTGTCCATTGTGATATTATAACCGATTCGAGGGGATTTTGGAAGCACGGCAGAAGCCGGTGGACGAGGTGCGGGCAAGTTTGGCCTCGACTCGGAAAATGTGCTGTTGGTTCAAGCTCTGTCACTCTTGCCACTTCAATAACGATCGGACTTCATGTGACCTCGGCGATGACTGGGCATACTGTTCCTGCACACGCTGCACCTAGCTTCAACCGGGGCGGTGATGCAGAGGGTATGCGCCTGTCGGCCCATGGCGCCTGGACCATCTCGTCGCTGGCGGCACTCGAGGCGCGTTTTGCAAAATTGGTTCCCCTCTCAGAAAGGCGGCTGCCGGCGCAGGCGCAGCTCGATTTCACGGGACTGAGTGGCCTCGATACAGCGGGGGCCTGGCTTGTCGATCGCGTGAGCCGGACGCTTGCTGCGCGGGGTTGCGAGGCGACGGTTGTCGGTCTCAGGCCGGAGTACCAGGCGCTGGTCGATGAAGTTGCGCGGAGCGGTGCGGTCGAGCGCGATGAGCAGGGCGGGGCGCCGCGGCTATCCCATTCGTTACGTCAAGGTGTAGCGCGGGCCGCTGCGGCAGGCCGCGAGGTAGTTGATATCGCGGGTTTTCTCGGTGTCTTCCTGACTGCACTCGCCCGCACATTGACGTGGCAGGCGCGGTTCCGCTGGACTGCCTTCGCCCACCATCTGGAGCATGCGGGGCTCCGGGCTGCACCGATCATCGCGCTGATCTGCTTCCTGATCGGCGCTGTCGTCATGCAGCAGGGTGCGCTGCAGCTTGCGACCTACGGCGCCGAGCCCTATGCGGCGAGCATGCTGGCGGTGCTGGCACTGCGCGAAATCGGGTGTGCTGCTGACGGCCGTCATGGTGGCGGGCCGATCGGCGTCGGCCTTCACGGCCGAGATCGGCTCGATGAAGATGCGCGAGGAAATCGCGGCGATGCGGACGATGGGCATCGATCCCGTCGAGACACTGGTGGTGCCGCGCATGCATGGCGCTGCTGATCGCGTTGCCGCTGCTGACGTTCGTCGGCGACATGATGTGCCTGGCTGGTGGCGGTGCGGTCGCAGTGTTCTATCTCGATCAGTCGCTTGCCGACCTTTCTCGAGCGCATCCAGGCGGCAGCCGAGCCGCGGCATTTCCTTGCCGGCATGATCAAGACGCCATTTGCGGCGCTGGTGATCGGGCTGATCGGGTGCTCGGAGGGGCTCAAGGTCGCGGGCAGTGCGGAGTCGCTCGGGCGCCACGTCACGGCTGCGGTGGTGAAAGCCATCTTCCTGGTCATCGTGCTCGGCGCCC
Source organism: uncultured Alphaproteobacteria bacterium (assembly GCA_963761475.1). GTDB lineage: Bacteria > Pseudomonadota > Alphaproteobacteria > Rhizobiales > Hyphomicrobiaceae. Next base: position 225,802 of record CAVXGT010000020.1, on the reverse strand, counting down.
TGTTCGCCATGTTCCTCGTGTCGATAGGAGTTTAGCGCCATGACTGAGATCATGGACCGGCTTGTCGAGCCGGCGCTCACGCAGGACGAGGCGCCAAACGACGCGGTCATTCGCGTGCGTGGAATCGTCAAAAGGTTCGGGCGCCAAGTCGCTCTATGACGGCCTCGATCTCGATCTCGTTCGCGGAGAAGTACTCGGTGTGGTCGGCGGGTCCGGGCAGGGGAAGTCGGTGCTGTTGCGCTGCATCACGGGGCTCGAGTCCTATCAGGGTGGGCGCATCGAAGTGTTCGGGCAGAATATGGAGCGGCTGCCGGCGCAGGCGCGCGCGAGCATCGAGCGACGGTGGGGCGATCCTGTTCCAGGATGGTGCGTTGTTCGGCGCGTTGACGGTGCTGCAGAACATCCAGGTTCCCATGCGCGAGCACCTGTCGCTGTCGCGCGCGACGATGGACGAGCTTGCGCACCTGAAGCTGGCGATGGTCGGCCTGCCGCCGGTTGCCGCCCACAAGCTGCCGTCGGAGCTGTCCGGTGGCATGCGCAAAACGGGCGGGGTTGGCGCGAGCGCTGGCGCTTGATCCGGAGATTGTGTTCCTGGACGAGCCGACTGCGGGGCTCGATCCGATCGGCGCGACAGCTTTCGACGATCTGATCCGTCGGCTGCAGCGTACGCTCGGCCTGACCGTCTACATGGTCACGCACGACCTCGACAGCCTGTTTGCGATTTGCGATCGCGTGGCGGTGCTGGCGGAAAAGCGCATCTACCAGACAGGATCGCCCGCCGCACTGCAGACTAGCGCCCTCGCATCCCTGGATCAAGGACTACTTCCAGGGCGAGCGGGGGCGGCGGCTCGGACCGATGGCCGGGATGGCCATCTCGTAAAGGAAAAGTATGGAAACCCGGGCACATCATCTGGTCGTCGGACTGTTCGCCATTGCTCTCGTGCTGGCGGGGCTGGGGTTCGTGCGCTGGTCCGTCGACCGTGGGCTAGGCGGCGCGGGTGAGCCCTACACCGTTCTCTTCGGAGGCTCGGTCGCGGGCTTGGCGCCCGGTTCGAACGTGCTGTTCAACGGCATCAAGGTCGGTACGGTCGAAAACATCAAGATTTACGCCGCCGACAGCCGGAAAGTGGCGGTTGGCCTGCGCTTGCAGAAGGGTGTGCCGGTGCGCGTCGACTTGCAGGCCAGTCTCACGCAGGTTGGAATCACCGGCCTTTCGGCTGTGCAGATCAGTGCTGGAGATCCAGCCTCACCAGTGCTGACGGCGGCTACCCCGGGGGCACCGGCCGAGATCGCGGCCAAGCCGGTCATGGCCGGCTCGCTGATGGATGCGATGCCGGAGATTCTTGCCAATGTGAACAGCCTTTTCGTGCGGCTGAACGATCTCGTGACCAGCAACGAGAAACTGCTGCGTGAATCCATGACGGGGATGAAGGCCTTCACCGACGTGCTTGCCGCCAACAAGGACCAGTTCGGGGCGACGCTGCAGAACATGCGCGCGATCACCGACAACTTTCGGACGTCGGCCCAGCAGTTGAACGGCATGATCGGCAAGGTCGACGGCGATCTCTTCAATGGCGACAAGTCGATCGTCAATCAGGCGCAGAAGGCTCTGGTTGCGTTGCGCGGGGCGGCCGAGAAGCTCGACCGGACCATTGGCGGAAATGCCGACCAACTGGCGGTGGTGGCGCGTCGCAGCCTGCAAGAGATCGAGTTGCTGGCCAAGGATGGCCGACGTGCGGCGCAGAGCCTAGATCGGCTGGTCATACGGTTCGAACGTGATCCCAAGAGCCTGATCTGGGGCGATACGTCGGTGCGCGAATACAAGCCGAACTGAGCGCTAGCGGCTGGGTGGCGTGGCATGCGTTCGAGAGCGGTTGAAGAATGGGAGTTGCGATGACCACAAAATTTGCGAGATGCGGCATGGGCCTCTCGTTGGGTGTGGGGTTGCTGATTGGAGGCTGCGCCACTGCCGGGATCGATGCGACCTCGAACACCGCCAAGACCTACGAACTGGGCAGCGTTGCTGCGGTGGCGCCGGTGGTCGGCGCTGTGGCCGCCCGTCACGATCTGCAGTTGCTGGTGAACGAGCCATCGGCGTCTCGTGCGCTCGATGGCGACAGGGTGGTCGTGCATCACCAGAGTGGTGAGATCAGCTATCTGGCGGGTGCATCGTGGAGCGACCGATTGCCGGTTCTGGTGCAATCGAGACTGATCCAGGCGTTGTCGGCATCGGATCGCTTTCGTGCGATTAGCAATGGCCGCGACAAGGTCAATTCGGAGCTTAGTCTCTCGGCGTCGTTGCAGGCGTTCCAGGTCGATCTGACTCCGACAGGAAGCGTGGCGCGAGTGACGTTGCAGGCGAAGCTCGTTTCCGAACGCTCGGGTAATGTTCTCGCGAGCCGGACGTTCACCGCGTCACAGCCGGTCGTCGGAAAACTTGCGGCTGACCACGTCTCGGCGATCAACGCGGCGTTCGCGGGCGTTTCCGCTGACATGATCGTGTGGGCTGGAGAGGCTCCGATCAAGGTGCGCAAGGGGCCTGATGCCTCGCGTGTCGTTGTCGGCACGGTGAAGCGAAAGGGCTGACAGCATGACGGCGATGACTTTGGTATTGCCAAGTCGACGCCGCTTGGGCTGACCGCGTTTCGGGGTGGTGCGGGCGGTCGTTGGGTCGCACCGGGGTGGCTGAAGCTGCGTTTGAGAATTTGTGTTATCGGGGGCGTTCGAAGGACGCTGCAATTCGAGCAGGTTGCAAGCGGTGACCGTAGTGAGGATTGGCGCGCTGGTTGCGACGAGGTGAGAGCTATGAAGGTCACAGAGCTAGCGATTGGCGACGTGAAGCTGATCGAGCCATCGATTTTCCGCGATCACCGAGGCTTCTTCTCCGAGACCTTCAATGCCCGGGCGCTCGAGCGAGAGGGGCTGGTGCTACCGCCTTTCGTGCAAGACAATCACTCGTTGTCGGTCGATGTGGGCGTCGTACGCGGCCTGCATTTTCAGGCGCCGCCGCATGCGCAAAGCAAGCTTATCAGGGTTGCGCGCGGGGCCATACTCGATGTCGCCGTCGACATTCGGAAGGGCTCGCCCAGTTTTGGCCAGCACGTAGCGGTGACGTTGTCGGCGCAGAATTGGCAGCAACTTTGGGTGCCGGCCGGCTTCGCCCACGGGTTCTGCACGTTGGAGGCGAATACGGAAGTGATCTACAAGGTGACGGACTACTATGCACCAGAGTGCGATCGCGGCATCTTGTGGAGCGATCCGGCGCTCGCCATCGACTGGCCGGTTCCTGCGGATGGCGTGGTGCTCTCCGACAAGGACCGTCGGTTGCCGTTGCTCGGCGAGATCGAGAACGACTTTACGTTTCCCTGACGATTTTGCTTTAGGGGCGATCGTCGAGGATGTGGGCGGCGGCGGGTTCACTGCGGCAGGGGAGCGCTTATGAGGGTGATCGTCACAGGAGGGGCCGGTTTCATCGGATCGGCCGTTTGTCGCTCTCTCGTGGCCGAGGCTGGTGTCACGGTCCTCAATATCGACAAGCTGACATATGCCGCCAATCTCGAATTGGTGGCGCCTGTCGCGGAACATGAGCGCTATCGGTTCGAGCAGCTCGACATCTGCGACCGAAGTGCCCTCGACAATGCGCTCGATGCCTTCAAACCAGACGCCATTGTGCACCTTGCCGCCGAGAGCCACGTCGATCGCTCGATAACCGGGTCAGATGCCTTTATCGATACCAACATCATCGGGACCTATACATTATTGCAGGCGGCACGCGGCTACTGGGAGCGGCTAGGAGAGCAGGCGCGCGGTGGCTTTCGCATGCTGCATGTTTCGACCGACGAGGTGTACGGCTCGCTCGGTGAGGACGGGCTCTTCCGGGAGGACACACCTTATGATCCAAGCTCGCCCTACTCGGCCAGCAAGGCTGCCTCCGATCACCTGGTGACGGCCTGGCACCGGACCTATGGCTTTCCGGCATTGATCTCCAACTGCTCGAACAATTACGGGCCCTATCAGTTTCCGGAAAAGCTGATCCCGTTGACGATCCTGAATGCGCTCGAGGGCAAGGATCTGCCGGTCTATGGCGATGGACAGAATATTCGCGACTGGCTCTATGTGGACGACCACGTGCGGGCGTTGTGGACGATCCTGCGTCACGGCCGGCTCGGCGAGAAATACAATGTCGGCGGGCGCAATGAGCAGACCAACCTCGGCGTGGTCGAGCACATCTGCGGTCTGATGGATAAGCTCAGGCCGACCGGGGCGCCGCATCGACGGCTTATAAAATTCGTGACGGACAGGCCTGGGCACGACCGGCGGTATGCGATCGACGCGAGTTGGCTCGAGACGGAGCTTGGCTGGCGGGCGCAGGAAGATTTCCAGAGCGGTATCGAGAAGACTGTGCGCTGGTATCTCGGGCATGAAAGCTGGTGGCAGCCGCTCAAGCAAGGATATGGGGGCGAGCGCCTGGGCTTGCTGGGGCAGGGCAAGCTGGGCGATGAGGCCAAGGGCGTAAGATAGCGGGCCGCACCGGTGTCGCGTTGATGGTCGATGGCATTCGGTGGCGAGCTTTACGGCGATCTGGGTATTGAGGAAGCGGAGAGTGTCATGAAGGGGATCATCCTGGCCGGGGGACGCGGGACGCGGCTCTATCCAATGACGCTGATGGCTTCGAAGCAGCTGCTTCCGGTCTACGACAAACCCATGATCTATTATCCGCTGGCGACGTTGATGCTGGCCGGCATTCGGGAGATCCTGCTCATCTCTACTCCCGACGACCTGCCTAATTACCGACGGCTGCTTGGCGATGGGGGCGGCTGGGGGCTCAAGCTCAGCTATGCCGAGCAGCCGAACCCGGGTGGATTGGCGCAGGCCTACATCATCGGGGCCGATTTCGTCGGCGATCAATCCTCGGCTTTGATTCTCGGTGACAACATCTTCTACGGGCACGGTTTGCCGGAGATGATGAAGGCTGCGCGCGCGCGCGCGAGCGGTGCGACGGTGTTTGCCTACCATGTGACCGATCCCGAGCGGTATGGGGTGGTCGCGTTCGACGAAGCGGGACGGGCGGTGTCGCTCGAGGAAAAACCGAAGCAGCCGAAGTCGCGGTGGGCTGTCACCGGGCTCTATTTTTATGACCGGCGCGTGGTCGAGATTGCGGCCTCGCTGAAACCTTCGGCCAGAGGCGAGCTGGAGATCACCGATGTCAATGCCGCCTATCTGGCGTCGGGTGAACTGAATGTGGAGCGGATGGGGCGTGGTTATGCCTGGCTCGACACGGGGACGCCGGACAGCTTGAACGAAGCTGCGAATTTCGTGCAGGCGCTGGAGAAGCGCCAGGGGTACAGGATCTCGTGCCCTGAAGAGATCGCCTATCGGATGGGCTTTATCGGGCGCGATCAGTTTGCCCAGCTCGGAGAGAGGCTGTCGGCATCGGACTACGGCAAGTATCTGCTTAGGGTGCTCGAAGAATAGGGTTCGATCAACCAACAGGGTTGGCCGGTTGAGGCTGGCGTGGGGCCGGTAGGGCGCGGTGGAGGCGTGAAGCTTCGCGTGCGCTGTTCAAGCCTCAGCGCCCCTTGGCGTGTGCTCGCGTCTGTGGACCTTGCCCCGATGACAGGATTGGCTGCCGGCCAGCCAATGGCTGCGGATGCCGACGTGGCAATAAATTCCTCTTTTGTTCTCTTTTTGTGTTGACGATGGAGGGGTGGTGGCGTAAAAAGATCATATCGTGAACATTTGAGGGCTCTGCTGTTTAAGCCTGTCATGCAGTCCGTGCTTTCAAGGAGTGTGTCACGTGCCCAAGGTCGTCCCGGACATAGCCCATTCTCCTGTGGCCGGGAGGTCAGTCAGCGACGGCATGACGTACCACGCCGGTCCAGGAAGGTCTGCGTTATCCGATCGCGAAGCTGGGCGATCCGTTCTGTCGTGTACGTGTTGTGTCCCGTGTTCGGCTCGTGGCGTTCAGCGTTCGATGTCCCCCCAAGACGAGGTGGTGGATCTCTTCCCCGGATCTGCCACCTCGGCCCCTCCGGTTGGCGAGGTGATGCCCAGGCAAAGTCTCATCGAAGGCCTGCGTGCAGATATTCGTCGGCTCGAGCGCGGTAGGTCTGGCCGGTTGTATCGGTCCGTCCATGCGTCCCCTGTTCCCCGTGGTGCGGTGGCAACCGGTTCGCCCCCGAGAAAATCATTCTTTTCTCAACCGGTTGCCGCCGCACGATCTTTCTCGAGTGACGCCGTTTGTGCAGGGGAATGGACGCTCGGGGAGCCGGCGTTCGATTTGGCTCTGCCGGATGGCCGGCTCGATTGTGCCGCCCTGCACGAACTGAAGCCGGCTGCGCATGGAGACTGGCCGGGAGTGCTTGCTTTTGCCGCTGCTCTCGCCGTTCGGCGCCGTTTAAGCGAAGCAAGCCCGGCAACGCCGCCGCGCCCTGTGCTGTGGTGCGTTTCGGCGGGGGCGAGTGGCGAGCATGGTGGCCTGCATGGGGCTGGTCTTGCTCATCTGGGTCTCTCACCTGCTTGTTTGATCGTGGTCGAGGTTGCCAGAAAATCAGAGGTTCTCTGGAGCTCTCGAGGAGGGGGTGCGCTCGGGTGCCGTATCGCTGGCGATCGGGGTTCTCGACGAGGTGGACCTGACGGCCGGGCGGCGGTTGAGCCTTGCGGCCGGGAAGATGGAAACGCCGGCCCTTGTGATCACGCATCCGGCAAGCCTGCCGACTGCCTCGGCCAGGGCACGCCTGCGCCTGCGACGTCTGGCGAGTGCGCCCCATCCCTTCGATCGTAAAGCGCCGGGCAAGCCTCGACTGGGCGTCGTCCTCGAGCGCTACAGGGGTGGTTTTGGGGCGCGTGAGGGAACTTCTTTGGAGCTTGAGTGGTGTGATGTCTCGCATCGTTTCCGTATGGCTGCCGGCTTGGCCGATCGAGCGGCTGCAGCGCCAGTCGCCCCGCAGCATGCCGGATGACCGACCTGCAGCGCTGGTGATGGCAGGTCCAAGAGGCCTGACGCTCAGTGCCGTCAATGCTGCTGCGTCGGTTGCCGGTCTTCTAGTCGGTACCTCCCTTGCCGATGCGCGGGCAGCCTTGCCGCATCTCTTCACCCGCCCTGCAGAGCTTGCGAGGGATCACGGTCAGCTGGTGATGCTGGCGCGCTGGCTTGGTCGTTATGGGCCTTGCCACAACAGCGACGGCTATGATGGGGCCCTGATCGACGTGACGGGGGTGGCTCGTCTTTTCGGCGGTGAAAGGGAGCTGTGTCTCGATCTGGTTCAGCGCTTGCGGGCTTTCGGTTTCACGGGGCGTGTCGGGCTTGGCGATACTGTTGGTGCCGCTCATGCGCTGGCTCGTTTTGCGGCCGGCCGCCAGTCGGGAGACGCCTTTGCCATCGCTGAAGCCACTCAGACAAAAGCGGCGCTGCGCGATCTTCCAGTTGCTGCGCTGCGCCTGGAGGAGCAGAGCACTCGCCTGCTGGTGAGGCTCGGCCTGAAACGGGTGGGCCAGCTCTACGGAGTGCCTCGTGCGGCTCTCGCCGCGCGTTTCCGCGATGCCCTCAGGGGTGGTGAACGACGGGCTGCGCAAACAGGCGCCGCCAGCGTGCTGCTGCGTCTCGATCAAGCGCTGGGGATCCTGGCTGAGCCTTTGCGTCCCCTCAATCCCCTGCCGGAGGCGTCGAGCCGTCTCGATTTCCCCGAGCCTCTGATTACGACGGAGGGGCTGCAACAAGCTCTCGAGCAGCTGACGCGACACTTGACGGATCGGCTCGGTGGGCAAGGCCTCGGCGCCAGGCGATTTCGTCTGCTGCTGTATCGTACGGATGGCACGGTGGCCGAAGCGGTGGTCGGTACACGCGCGGCCAATCGCGATCCCCAACATATCCAGAGGCTGATGGCCGAAAAGATTGCGGTGCTCGATGCCGGGTTTGGCATCGATGTCGTTACGCTCGAAGCTCGGGAGCTTGGCCGGCTGGATGCCAGCCAGGCGGATCTGGGTACGGGGGCTGAATCCGGGCATGGACGTGTGGCATCTGCGGCTGGCCTGGTCGACCGGCTGGTCAATAGGCTCGGGCCGGGCCGCGTCCTCGGCTTCGTCGCCCATGCCAGCCATGTACCTGAGCTTGCAGGCGGATGGCGTTCGGTTGTCGATCAGGATGAAGCGCAGGAGCCGCCCGTCTGTCGGGGGCCACCGCGGCCTCCCTTGCTGCTCTCGCCTCCAGAACCGATCACGGTCATTGCCGAGGTTCCGGAGGGCGCGCCGCAGCACTTCGTGTGGCGACGCCTCGCCAGGCGCATCGTTCGCAGTGAAGGTCCTGAGCGGATTGCACCGGAGTGGTGGCGTCAGCTCAAGGCGCCGGGCGAGGGGCAAGCGTCGTGTCTGCCTGCAGCACGAACGCGCGACTATTACCGTCTCGAGGATACGACTGGGGGGCGCTACTGGGTGTTTCGTGAAGGCCTCTATGTGGAGGAGACGGGAGAGGATGAGGGAGGGCTGTTGATGCAGGAGGGGGCACTAGGGTCAGGGCCGCGCTGGTTCATGCATGGACTGTTTGGCTGAGGTTTGCGTGAGGCGGAACATGAAGCTGCAGAATGGGATGCAGGCTCCCGCGGAGTTGGGGGCGATCAGCAATTTCTCCTTTCTGGAAGGGGGATCGCATCCAGACGAGCTGGTTGCCCAGGCCAAGGCCCTCGGGCTTTCAGCGCTGGGGATTGCCGATCGCAATACGGTCGCCGGCGTGGTGCGGGCGCATGCTGCCGCCAAGGAGGTGGGGTTGCGCTTGCTGGTTGGAGCCCGGCTCGTGCTCGAGGATGGCCCTTCGCTGATCTGCTATCCACGGGACCGGGATGGCTGGGGGCGGCTTTGCCGTCTGCTCTCGCTTGGCCAGGGACGCGCCCTCAAAGGGGCTTGTCACCTGCGCCTCTCCGATGTGGCCGCGCATGTCGGGGGGCAGGTCGTGATCGTGCTTCCGCCCGAGGACTGGGACTGGCGGGAGGCGCTGCAACCGGCTGCCGGCGATGAGCGTGGCGAGGTCATCCGGCTCGATGGGCGCACAGGCAGAGCCGGGGCCTGGAGGGAGCCGCTTATGGCGCGCGATGCGGGCAGCACTGCAGCTTCGGCACGCGTGCCAGACTGTGGGATGGCCGATGGCGGGTTCGAGGGGGAGTTGCGCCGTATCAAGGATGCGCTTGCGCTTGATTGCGCGCTCTATCTTGCGGCTAGGCACGCCTACTGCGGCGATGATTGTGCTCGGCTACAGGCTCTCGACTGTCTCGCCCGACGGACGGGGCTGTTGCTTGTCGCTATCGGAGATGTGCTTTATCACGCGCCCCACCGGCGCCCGTTGCAAGATGTGCTCAGCTGCATTCGGGCGGGGACGACACTGTCCGAAGCTGGCCTTATCCTCTCGCGGAACGCAGAGCGTCACCTCAAGTCGCCACGACAACTGGAGCGCCTCTTCGCCGGTTACGAGAAGGCGCTTGCCCGCACGACAGAGATTGTCGACGCTTGCCGGTTTTCACTCGACGAACTCGTCTATGAGTATCCGGACGAACCCGTTCCAGCCGGCGTGACACCGCAAAACCACCTTTCGACGCTGGCGCGGGAGGGGGCAGCGCAGCGATTTCCAGATGGGGTTCCGGCCACGGTTTCTGGCACGCTCGAGCGCGAGTTGGGTCTCATCGCGCAACTCGGCTATGCGCCATACTTTCTGACTGTTCATGACATCGTCGCGTTTGCGCGTTCGCGTGGGATTCTTGCGCAAGGGCGGGGATCGGCTGCCAACTCGGTTGTCTGCTACTGTCTCGGCATCACGGCTGTGAACCCGACGGAGGTCGACCTCCTGTTCGAGCGCTTCGTCAGTCCCGAACGCCGGGAACCTCCCGATATCGACGTCGATTTCGAGCATGAGCGGCGCGAAGAAGTCATTCAGTACATCTACGCCCGCTATGGCCGGGACCGGGCAGGCTTGGCCGCCACAGTGATCTCCTACCGTTCGCGCTCGGCTCTGCGCGACGTCGGCAAAGTCATGGGGCTGTCGCTCGATACGGTTGGCGCGCTGGCGGGGATGGTGTGGGGCTCGCATTCAGACGGTGTGTTGGCGGAGGCTCATGTGCGCGGCAGCGGTCTGGATCCAGGCGATCCATTTCTGGCGCGGACTTTGGAGCTTGCCGGCGAATTGACGGGCTTTCCTCGTCATCTTTCCCAGCATGTCGGTGGGTTCGTTCTGACGCGTGGCCCTCTTATCGAGATGGTTCCAGTCGGCAACGCCGCTATGGCCGACCGGACCTTTATCGAGTGGGACAAGGATGATCTGGCAACGCTTGGCCTTCTCAAGGTGGATGTGCTTGCGCTGGGCATGCTCACCTGCATTCGCAAGGCTTTCGATTTGATCGGGCGTCACGAGGGCCGCAGGTTGAGCCTTGCTTCGGTGCCGCGCGAGGACGAGGAGGTCTACGACATGCTGTGCCGCGCCGACTCGATCGGCGTGTTTCAGGTCGAGAGCCGGGCGCAGATGAACATGCTGCCACGGCTGAAACCGCGTTGTTTCTACGATCTGGTGATCGAGGTGGCGATCGTCAGGCCCGGTCCAATCCAGGGGGACATGGTGCATCCCTACCTGCGACGGCGCTCCGGTCACGAGCCGGTGGTTTATCCGGCGCCCGATCCAAGGCATGGCGAAGCTGATGAGCTCAAGCGCATACTCGGCAAGACCCTGGGGGTGCCGCTGTTCCAGGAGCAGGCCATGCGGATCGCCATGGAGGCCGCCCGGTTTTCGGATGCCGAAGTCAACGAGCTCAGGAAGGCGATGGCGACGTTTCGCCGGCGGGGAACGATTGGCCGGCTGGAGGAAAAGATGGTCGAGGCCATGGTGGGCCGCGGTTATGGCCGCGCGTTTGCGGAACGCTGCTTCAATCAAATCAAGGGCTTTGGCGAATACGGTTTTCCCGAGAGCCATGCGGCAAGCTTTGCACACCTCGTTTATGTTTCGTCCTGGCTCAAGTGCCATCATCCGGCGGCCTTTGCGGCCGCTCTTTTGAACTCGCAACCGATGGGCTTTTATGCGCCGGCACAAATCGTGGGAGATGCGCGGGCGCACGGGGTTGAGGTGCGGGAGGTGGATGTCTGCTACTCGGAGTGGGATGCGACATTGGAGGCCGGGGAGAGTGGGCAGGGGCCGGCCTTGCGTCTAGGGTTCAGACAGATCGATGGTTTCTCCGAGGTGGCGGCGGCAGCAATCGTTGCAGCACGCGGGCCGGCTCCCCCCGCTTCAGGAGCGTGGCGTGCCTTCGAGGATGTGCTGGATCTGCAGCGGCGCTCGGGTCTCAGTCTTGCCAATCTCGAGCGACTGGCCAGCGGCGATGCCATGCGCTCGCTAGGTCTCGACAGGCGGCAAGCGCTATGGGCGATCAAGGGCCTCCAGGATGACAGGCCGCTGCCCTTGTTTGCATGGAATGCGACTGCGGAGACCGGAGAAGAGCCTGTGGTCGAGCTGCCTGTCATGCCGCTATCGGAGCATGTGGTCAATGATTACCAGACCTTGAGGTTGTCGCTGAAAGCTCACCCCATGAGTTTTCTCAGGTCGGGGCTCTCGCAACAGCGTGTGATGGCGTGTGCGGACTTGCGGTCAGCGCGGAACGGCGCCTGGGTCGGCGTTGCTGGGGTAGTTCTGGTCCGCCAGAGGCCGGGTTCGGCCAAGGGGGTTGTTTTCATGACGCTCGAAGATGAGACGGGGATTGCCAACGTCGTGGTGTGGCCGAAAACGCTCGAGCGTTTCCGGGTGGAGATCATGACGGCTCGGGTGATGCTCGTCCGGGGCAGGGTTCAACGCCACGAGGATATCATCCATGTGGTCTCGAGCCGGATCGAGGATCGCAGCGATCTGCTCGCGACACTGATGGAGGACCGCGACATGAATGTTCCCATGCCCATCCCAATTGCCAACGCCGACGAGGTGGTCAATCCCGATCCGGGCTCAGCACGCTCAGCTTCTCATCCGAGGTGGCAGCCAAACCGGCAGGCCGGCCATCCGCGCGATGCCCGGGTCATTCCGCCTTCGCGTGATTTTCATTAGCAAGGCGCGCATTTGCAGCCTCATCCAAGGAAACGCCAAGTAGACGATAGGCGCGCGCCGTCAATGCTTCTCCAGCAACCGGCCGAAACCCGGAATGGAATCGTCGATACCGGCGAGGCGCAGCGCATGCCAAAGGGTTGCCTGGGTCGACGTGATAACCGGCTTGGCGAGCTTCTCCTCGAGGGCCGCAATCACGGTATGGGAGCGCGTATTGAGGCAAGAGATCACGAGGGCTTCGGCGGCCGGGTCGCAGCCGCGTAATCCGAGATCCAATAATGTCTCGGGCTCGGGTTCCGCCAGGCGAAAACCGTCGGAGATGCCGAGGAAGGCGCCACCCAATACCTCGAAGCCCGCCGACTCGAAGTAGCGATGCTCGGCTTCATCAACATTGGCCGGATAGGGCGAGACGATGGAGATGCGTTTGCTCGCGCCGACGGCCTTCAATGCGCTGATGATGGCATGGGCAGCGGTGGTCGCAGGCATGCCGTAGTGGTCTACGATCTCAGATCTCAGATGGGCATCGTAGCCGAGGCCCTGGACGATGCTGGAGGCAGTGCAGCCATAGGCCATTGCATGTGGAAAGATGCTGGAGAGCTGGCGCAAGGCCGATTTGCCATCAGTGCGGTCCATCTCGATCAACGTCTCGGCCGTTGTTTCGGCCGGAATATACATGCGGGAGAAGTGGAGGCTTACGCCTTTGGGTGCGATGCGGGTTGCCCAAGGTTCCATGACCGTGTTGACGCTTGGGATGACGATGCCGATGCGCGCGCGGTGGCCGTCGCCATTGAGATGCGGTTGTGTCATGCCCGTTTCCTTCGTGATCGCAGCGCTTCAGTAGCGCGCCAGCAATTGGCCCCAGCCGTAGATCTTGTCCGTAATGCCAGCTGTTCGCAACGCGTGCCAATAGGTGGTTGCATTGATCTGGAGCACCGGCTTGCCGAGCCAGCGCTCAGCCTCGTCGGCGAGCTTGGCGAAGGGCAGATTCGCACCGAAGGCGACCAAGGCCTCGACATCGTCGCCATCGATGGATTTGGCGGCGTCGATCATGTCCTTGGCGGTGAGGATGGAATAGGATGCCGGGCTACGTCCGCGCATGTGGCAGAAGCGCACGATCTCGTAGCCATGGGCACCGAGCACGCCCTTGAGGCGGGGCTCGATACAGGGATAGTAGGGCTCCATGACGGCGATGCGCTTCTTGATGCCATGGGCCTTGAGGCCGGCAACGACGGCGTCGGAGGCAATCGTCACAGGGATATCGGCGCCGGCTACCTTGCGCACGCGCCGCTTGAGATCCTCGCCCCACTCGACGGTGCCGCCCCACACGGAGAGTGCGGATATGCCGAGAATGAAGGCGTTCGGCTTGGCATCCATGACCCGGGCGACGGCATCTTCCAAGGACGCGTCGATGGCTTCGAGCTGGCGTTCGAAATCGGCGTCGGAGTTGACAGGATTGTCGGCGATAACCATGCGGGCAATGTGATTAGTGACGCCTGGCGGGCGCATATCGTCGTACTCGGGTTGCACGACGGTGTTGGTCGACGGCGTCGTAATGCCGAATGCCAAGCGCCAAGCCAGATAGTCCCGCATCTCGCACCTCTCAAGTCATGTATTTCGTAATGTAGCCGATCGCTGGCGTCCGGCAGCGGGCGGACTATTCGAGACGATGGTAGGGGAAAGGGGGCTCGCAGCCTAGAGATTGGCGGTGCGAGATTGGGAGTATGGACTTCAACGAGCCTTGCGGTGCCACATGGGCGGCAGCAATTGCTGCTCCAACGCGGTCCAGTTTCGCCCCAGGGGGCGGGGTTCCGGTTCGACACGTCCACGGCCGGACTGGGGGAAACGGCAAGTTAACGCGTTTATCGCGAAAGCAGTGCTGCTATACCGGCGCTTGGCCGATACTCGATGTCGCCAGCACCAGCCCTGAAGCTCTTCTCGCGGAATCCGTCATTTTGGCCAATGCCCTGCTCAATATGGTCCGCCTCGGCCGCGCCGGCCTCACGCTGGCGCGCTACGGTGTGCGGTTCGTGCCAAAGGGCGTCAAGGCACCGACGGTGCTGTATCTGGCGCGGGCGCTGGTGTTGCCAATCAGCCTGCTCAGTTGGCCGTTTCGCGCCCGCGTCCCGCGCAACCGACGGGCAGCTACGGCGCTCTCGAAACTCGGGCCTTCCTACATCAAGCTCGGCCAGTTCCTCGCGACGCGTCAGGATCTGATCGGGCCGGAGATGGCGCAGGACCTGGCGCACCTTCAGGACCGGCTGGAGCCGTTCTCCATGGGCGAAGCGCGTCGGGCCATCGAGGAGCAGCTCGGCGGGCGTCTCGAAGACCACTATCTCGAACTCGGACCACCCGTTGCGGCGGCCTCCATCGCGCAGGTGCATAAGGCGCGTATCCGCAACCCCGATGGCAGCGAGAGCCAAGTCGCGGTCAAGATTCTCAGGCCGGGCATCGAGCGGCGCTTTCGGCACGACCTCGAGAGCTATTATTTTGCCGCGCGGATGATCGAGCGGCTGCACGCGCCATCGCGCCGCTTGCGTCCGGTGGCGGTGGTGGACACGTTGAAGGCGACGACCGAGCTCGAAATGGATCTCAGGCTCGAGGCGGCGGCGATGTCGGAAATGGCCGAGAACATCGCCGGCGACAGGGGGCTGGAGAGCGGGGCCTTCCGGGTGCCGACGGTCGACTGGCGACGGACGGCGCGGCGGGTGCTGACGGTCGAGTGGATCGACGGCATTCCAATTGCCAACCGGGACCGGCTTGCTGCCGAGGGCCACGATCTCAGGGCGCTTGGCCTTACCGTGCTGCGCTCGTTCCTGCGACATGCGATGCGGGACGGTTTCTTTCATGCCGACATGCATCAGGGAAACCTGCTGGTCGATGCGCAAAGCAACGTGGTGGCGGTCGATTTCGGCATCATGGGCAGGCTTGGTGCCAAGGAGCGACGGTTTCTCGCCGAGATCCTGCATGGCCTGATCACGCGCGACTATCGGCGGGCTGCGGAGGTGCATTTCTGGGCGGGATATGTGCCGCCGCATCACCCGGTGGAAGTGTTCGCGCAGGCGCTGCGGGCAATCGGGGAGCCGATCCATGGGCGGACGGCGGAAGAGATCTCGATGGCGGACCTGCTCGGGCAGCTGTTCGCCTATACGGAAGTCTTCGACATGGAGACCCGGCCGGAGCTCGTGAACCTGCAGAAGACGATGGTTGTGGTGGAAGGCGTGGCGCGAGGGCTGGACCCGAGCCTCGACATCTGGACGGCGGCCGAGCCGATCGCGAAGGAGTGGGTAGAGGCCAACCTTGGCCCGGCGGGCGCGCTCAAGGACGCGCAAGCGGGGGCGGGCGAGCTCGGCAAGCTGCTGGGGCAGGCACCGGAATTGATGGCGGACGCGGAGCGGGTGATGGGGGCGCTTGCCAGCATGGCCCGTTCGGGGGTGCGGCTCGACGAAGCTTCGATCGGGCGGCTTGCGCGCGCGGAGTCGCGGGGGAACCGCTCGGGACGGCTTGCGCTCTGGGTTGGGGCGCTGGCACTGGTGGCGCTGGCCGTTCTGGCGGCCGGCGGCCGCTTCTGATCTCCGCTTGAAGTGCGGCGCGGGTCCGATTGAGTTGGTGCGGGCGCGCTCGGTGTAACGCGGTGCTTTATTCCTGGCGCCGGCTTGCCCCATGATAGCCTCGTCAGACGAACGTGCAGGCTTCCTCAATCCTTGCGAGTGCGTTGCCATGTCCCGAGGACGAATGCTGATCGGAATGTCCATCCGGGGGCTCGGGTATCATCCGGCGGCCTGGCGCCACCCTGATGTCCCGGCGGACGGTACGTTGCGGTTCGAGCACTACGCCCAGAGCGCCAGGGCCGCCGAGCGCGGCTTTTGCGATCTGATTTTCTTCGCGGACGGCATCGGGGTGCGCGAACGCGATGTGCCGAAGGGGGCGCGGGCGCGATCGGGCTACGAGATCGTCGAGATGGAGCCGTTGACCTTGCTGCCGGCGTTAGCTGTGGTGACGCGCCACATCGGCTTGGTGACAACGGCATCCACCACCTACAACGAGCCCTACAATATCGCCCGCAAGTTCGCGAGCCTGGACTGGATCAGCAATGGCCGGGCGGGTTGGAACGTGGTCACGTCCTGGTCGGACGCTGAGGCGGCGAACTTCGGACGGACGGAGCAACTCGACTACGACACGCGCTACGGGCGGGCAGCCGAGTTCGTGGATGTGGTCAAAGGATTGTGGGACAGCTGGGAGGACGACGCGTTTCCGTTCGACAAGGCCAGCGGCGTTTTCCTCGACGAACGCAAGGCGCATGTGCTTGATCACAAGGGCCGCTACTTCAATGTGCGCGGGCCGCTCAACGTGGCGCGACCGCCGCAGGGGCATCCAGTGATCGTGCAGGCGGGCGCTTCGGAGCAGGGGCGGGAGCTTGCCGCGGCCACAGCGGACCTCGTCTATGCTGTGCATGGCTCGAAAGGCGTGGCGCAGACGTTCTATGCCGATCTCAAGGGGCGGCTCGGCAAGTTCGGCCGGGCGGGCGACGACATGAGGATTCTGCCGGCGCTGCGGCCGGTGGTCGGGCGGAGCCGGGCAGAGGCCCAGGCCAAGTTCGATCAATTGCAGGCGCTGCTGGATCCACTGGTCGGGCTCAACCGGTTGAGCGGTGCCTTCGGCGATCTGTCGGGCCACGACCTCGATGCCCCCGTGCCATCGGGCGTGTTGGATTCGAGCAGCATCCGTAGCATCGCGCGTAACCTGGTCGAGCGGGTGGAACGGGAGCAGCCAACTATTCGTGATCTTTATCAAGATGTTGCTGGAAAGGGTGGGTTCTGCCTCATCGGCACGGCGGCGGACATCGCCGATGTGATGGAGGACTGGTTCGAGAGCCATGCCTGCGATGGATTCAACATCACGCCGACGCACCTGCCTGGGGGATGCGAAGATTTCGTCGAGCTGTTGACGCCGGAACTGCAACGGCGCGGGCTGATGCGACGGGCGTACGATGGTCGGACGCTGCGGGAGAACCTCGGACTGCGGCCGGCACGGAACCGGTTCGTGGCGACCTGACGAAAGGTCTGCAGGAGGGGATCTGCGTTCGCCCTCCCGCGGTGCCGTCAGCGGCTGGCTGCAAGGGTTAGCGCACGAACTTGTAATCGAAGCCATTGCCGTAGGGCGTGATGCGGCCGACGGTCGGCGAGGGGAAGTGGATCGGCAAGAGCAGGGTCGAGGTGTCGGCGACGCGGCCTAGGAATGCGCGTCGGGATTGGGCAGCCTCGGCCCTGTCGACATCGAAGATCGTCGACCATTCGGGCTCGCGGCATTGTAGGGCATGGTGCATCATGTCACCGGTGACGACGGCGCGCTGACCTTTGGACTGGATGTTGACGCAGACGTGGCGCGGGCTGTGACCGGGCGTGGGAGTAAGCGAGAAAGTGTCATCGAGCTCGTAGGTGTTGTCGACGAGCAAGGCCTGTCCGGCCTCCACGATCGGCCTGCAGTTATAGGTCCACACGTTGCCCGGTGGATTCTTTCCTTCCTTAGTGGCGGCTTCCCAATAGGCGTATTCGTCCTTGTGGAAGATGTACTTGGCGTTCGGGAAGGTAGGCACCCATCGGCCATTGACGAGGCGGGTGTTCCAGCCGGTGTGATCGATATGGAGATGGGTGCAAAAAACGTGCGTGATGTCCTCGAAGGAGAGGCCTGCCGCCTTGAAGTTCTCCAGCCATGGGTGCTTGGGAAAATCGAAGGGGGCGGGGTAGCCCTTGTCTTCGCCGGTGCAGGTGTCGACCAGCACCAGATGCCTGGGGGTTTTGACCACAAACGTTTGATATGTAATGCACATCAGGCCGGATGCAACGTCGAACATCTCGGGCTCGAGGGAAGCCAAATGGCGGCGGCCGACCTCATGGTCGTAGGAGGGAAACATGTCGACGGGACGCCGCCACGGGCCGTCTCGCTCGATGATCGAGGTGATGGTGACGTCGCCGATCTGAACCGTCTTCATGTGGGCCGTCCTCTTGTGCGGTGGCTGCCCGACGTGAAGAGTGTTTCGCCGGGTCGGAAGATCATAGGAGGCGGCAGCGCGCCGGGAAACGCAAACGTCAGAACAGCCGATTGGGAAAATAGCGCAGGAGCAATTCCTCGTAGCGGCCGCTTTGGCGCAGTCGTTGTAGCGCCTGATTGATGAGGATCTTCAACTGGGGATCCTTGCGTTGGATCACGATGCCGACGCCGTCTCCGAAGAACTTCGGCTCGTAGTAGGGGCCGCCCTTCAGCTCGCAGCAGGCGCGCGAGAGCGTGCCGTTGATCCAGAACGTCAGGCTGATGCCGTCGCCAAAGATGACGTCGATGTCGCTGCCGGTTCGCAACGCATCGCGCGCCAGCTCGCCGGTCTCGAACTGGACGATGGCGCTGTTGTGGAAAAATGTCTTGAGGTAGGCCTCATGGGCACTGCCCTTAACGACGCCGATGCGGCGCCCTTCGAGGGTTTCCGGGGTGGCGTTGGCGGGAACCTTGCCACCGCGACGACCAACGAAGCGGGCCGGCGTAAAGTAGTAGCGGTCGGTGACGTCGAACTCCGTGATCAGGGCTGGCGTGATGGCATGGGAGGCGATCAGCGCATCGGTGTCGCCACGCCGTAGCGCCGGGAGCAGGTCCTCCCAGCGGCGGACCTGGATATCGCAAGTAACCGTCAGCTCCAGGCAGATCGCGCGGGCGATGTCGACGTTGAAGCCGGTCAGGACGCCATCCTCGTCATAGTAGTGGAACGGGGGATAGTCGCTGTCGGTGGTGAAGCGGATGGCGACGCGGCGGGGCGGCGCCGATTCCTCGAGGCTACCGACTTGCGCGACGGCCTGCGGGATGACGCCCGGAAGGCTGGCTACCGCTGATAGAGCGATGGCGACCGAAATCAGCGAAATCTGCAGAACAGATCTTGCACGGATCGTCAGGCGGCGTAGTGTCATGACGGGCTTGTTCAATTCGATTGTCATGTGCCGGCAGGTCCCGAAGCTGGTTGGTCAATTCTGGGCCAGTGCTTCACGCAACGCTCGACTTGCCGGTCTCACGGGGGGGAAGGCTTGTCAATAGACCGATTACGCGCGCCGGGCCTTCGTGTGCAGGGCCGTGGCCGGCAAACCGTCAGCCGGCTGCGAACTCGTCGCAATACCGATGCGCGCCTGACGGAGGCTATTCGCGGGCTTTGGCTGCGGGCACCGAAGCTGTCGGCGCGGGGGCCGGCGCCGGGGTGGCTATGGCCAGCGCTGCTGTTGGCGGCGTTCGGTGGCGCGTTCGGCCTCATCTTTGATCAATCGGTGACGCTGTTGATCGAGGGCGCGCTGCTGCTGCCCTTTTTTCTCGCCGGCACAGTGCTGCGCGTGCTGGCGGCCGTCGAATTGATGCGGCGGCCGGCGTCTGCGGGCCGGCGGCTTAAGTTGTCGCCGTCGGGCGCGCTATCGGCGTTGCCGACCTATGCGGTGATGGTGCCGCTTTATGACGAGGCGGCCGTACTGCCGAGCCTGGTCGGCAATCTCACGAAGTTGGACTATCCGCCGGACCTGCTCGACATCATCCTGGTGATCGAGGCGCGCGATGCGGCAACGCAGCGGGCTCTCAGCGGCATCAGGCTGCCGTCGCACATGCGGGTGGTCGTAGTGCCGAGCGGGGGACCGCGCACGAAGCCTAAGGCGCTGAACTACGCATTCACGGATGTCAGGAGCGAGCTGGTGGTGGTGTTCGATGCCGAGGATCGTCCGGAGCCGGACCAGCTGCACTTGGCGGCGGTCCGCTTTCGCCGGTCCGGTCCAAAGCTTGCGTGCCTGCAGGCGCGGCTCAATGTCGACAATGCCTTCAGCAGCTTTTTCACTCGGCAGTTCACACTTGAATATGCCGCATTGTTCGACGGACTGTTGCCGACGCTGGAGCGGATCGGGTGGCCAATCCCGCTCGGGGGGACGTCCAATCACTTCCGGACGGCGCATCTGCGGGCGGTCGGTGGGTGGGACCCCTACAACGTAACCGAAGATGCGGATCTCGGGATCCGGCTTGCCCGCTCGGGCTATCACACGGCGACACTTGCCTCGACGACATGGGAAGAGGCGCCCAACCGTCGGGCAATCTGGCTTGGCCAGAGGCGGCGATGGTTGAAGGGGTGGATGCAAACCTGGCTGGTGCACATGCGAGAGCCCGGCCGGCTGTTGGCGGAGCTTGGACTGTGGCGGTTCCTGGGGGTGCAGACCGTGATGGGTGGCGTGCTGTTGTCAGCGCTGGTGTATCCGATATTCCTCTTCCTGGCCGCAGGCTCGGCGGCGCTCGGCCTCATTTCGGGTGAGCCCTGGGGGGCGGCGCAATCCTGGCTCTGGTGGGGGATGTGGGTGTCGTTTCTTGTCGGGATTGCGGCGCCGATGCTGACGGCGGCCGTCGCGACTGTTCGGCGGGGGCGGGCACGGCTGCTTCCCGGCGTCCTGGTGATGCCGATCTACTGGCTGTTTGTTTCTTGGGCGGGATTTCGAGCGCTCGCCGAGCTGACGACCCGGCCCTATCACTGGGAGAAAACCCGCCATGGACTGGGGGCAGGGCGGAAGACCAGGATCAAGCGTCGAAGCTAGACGTGATGGGGCAGGCGCGCGGTGCAACTCCAGCGTTGCACTTTAACGGCGCCGCGGGCCTACAAGTTGCGGCGCGCCTTGACGGCTGCTGCCAGGGTGCCTTCGTCGAGGTAGTCGAGCTCGCCGCCAACGGGAACGCCTTGCTGGAGGACGGAGACGGCGACGCCTGCCGCCGCCAACTGC
This sequence comes from uncultured Alphaproteobacteria bacterium, assembly GCA_963761475.1. Taxonomy (GTDB): domain Bacteria; phylum Pseudomonadota; class Alphaproteobacteria; order Rhizobiales; family Hyphomicrobiaceae. The sequence continues at coordinate 204,970 of CAVXGT010000020.1, read as the reverse complement.
TGACGCAGGTAGTGCGCCGTCGACTGGCCCTCGACGGTTGCGTTGAGCGCCAGCAGGACTTCCTTGACGGGCGGCACGGCGCGCTCGATCAAGCGGGGGATGTTAAGGCGCTCAGGGCCGATGCCGTCGAGAGGGGATAGATGGCCGCCGAGGATGTGATAGCGCCCGGCGATGACGCCAGCCCTCTCAAGGGCCCAGAGGTCGCCGATTTCCTCGACGACGACAATGAGGGTGGGGTCGCGCCGCTCGTCCTGGCAAATGGTGCATGGCACAATCGTGTCGATGTTGCCGCACTCGGGGCAGGCGTGAAGCCGGCTGGCGGCTTCGGTCATGGCCTTGGCCAACGGCTCGAGCAGGTCGGCGCGCCGCTTCAACAGTGTCAGTGCGGCTTTTCGCGCGGAGCGGGGACCGAGGCCCGGCAGGCGGGCGAGGAGCTGGATCAGCCGCTCGATCTCGGGGCCTTGGGTTTGGCGGGACATCGGTGGATCGGCAGCTCGTTTGCTGTTTGGCGATTCGTCAATTTCGACAACACGATAGCGGCAGGCCGGCGGCGGCGCCAGCCGCCAGTTGCAGGGCGCGGTGGTGCGGCCTACCTTCCGGCTCACTTCAAGAGATCAACATCCAATGCCGCCATACACATGCAAAGGGAGGGCGCCGCATGAGCTTCGATGCCAACAAGAAGGATCTTACCGTTGCCGTGATCGGCACGGGCACGATGGGGCGCGGAATCGTCCAGGTGTCCGCTGCGGGCGGCATGAAGGTGATCGCGTACGACGAAAAGGCAGGTGGTGCCCAGGCCGCAAAGGACTTTTCCGCCAAGATGCTGGAGCGGAATGTCGAAAAGGGGCAGATGTCGCCGGAGGACGCCAAGGCGGCGGCTGACCGGATCTCGGTGGCGCAGAGCCTCGAGGACGTGGCCAAGGCGGACGTGGTGGTCGAGGCCGTATTCGAGCGTCTCGACATCAAGCAGGATCTGTTCGAACGGCTGGATGCGATCTGCGGGCCGAACGTCATCCTGGCCTCGAACACGTCGTCCCTGCCGGTGACGGCGATAGCGGCGCGGACCAAGCATCCTGAGCGATGCGCGGGTATGCACTTCTTCAATCCGGTACCGCTGATGCGGCTGGTGGAGGTCATCCCCGGACTCAAGACCGCGGATTGGGTGAATGAAGCGCTGATGACAATCGGTCGGCGGATGACGCGTGAGCCGGTGCTTTGCGTCGACAGCCCCGGGTTTCTGGTCAACCACATCGGCCGCGGGCTGGGGCCGGAGACGCAGCGAATCCTGCAGGAAGGTATTGCAACGCATGACGAAATCGATCGGATCCTGACGGGCGCACCGGGCTTTCGCATGGGACCGTTCACGCTTTCGGACATGGTCGGGATCGATATCGGCAACGCTGCAATGGCGTCGATGTACGAGCAGTTCTTCCACGAGCCGGCGTATGCGCCCTCGCCGCTGATGGCGCTCAGGGCTGCCGGGGGACTTTATGGGCAGAAGACGGGCTCCGGGTGGTACAGCTACAAGGACGGCAAGAAAGTCGAGCCCGAGCATCAGGCCGTGCCCTCCCGGCGTCCGAAATCGGTGTGGGTGCGCCCCTCCGACCACAACCAGGATCTACAAGAGCCGTTCCTCGCCTATCTCAAAGCCCAAGGCTTCGATCTTGAAGGCGGCTCTTCGCCCTCGAAAGATGCACTGATCGTGCTGACGCCCATCGGCTACGACGTGACGACCGCGGTGGCTGAGCTCAAACTCGACGGGGCGCGAACCGTGGCCGTCGACGTGCTGTTCGGCCTCAAGGGACCACGGACAGTGATGGTGTCGCCGGCGACGGCACCAGAATACCGTGACATGGCGCACGCGATGATGGCTGCTGACGGTCAGTCAGTGATCGTAATCAACGACAGCCCCGGCTTTGTTGCGCAACGTGCAGTTGCTGCAATCGTTAATGTCGGCTGCAACGTGGCGCAACGCGGCGTCGGTAGCCCCGAAGATATCGACAAGGGTGCCAAGCTTGGTCTTGGCTATCCCTATGGGCCGATCGAATGGGGCGACAGGATCGGACCGAAGCGGATTTGCTTCATCCTCGAGCGGCTGCAGGCGTTCTACAAGGAGCCACGCTATCGGCCGTCGGCTTGGCTAAAACGCCGGGTCATGCTGGGATTGCCGCTGTCGGCTCCAGAAGGCAAAGCGCGCTCGGCGTGAGGCGCAGTGGTCGTTAGCAAGACCGGTAGCTCGAGCGGAGGATGCCTAGTCTGCTCGAGCTACAAAGTTGAAGAACTGCGACTGTCTCCAAATTAATTCCACCAAAAAGAAAGAACAAAGTAGTGCAATTTTAGATTGATACAAATTGTGTGTTTTTCCTGTATCTGATTGTCGGCAATCTGTTTGGCGTAGATTTATGATGAATATTTGTGTGGACTTTTGTTTGTTGTCGCTATTGATTTGATGTTGAGGGCGGGAAAAATACGACTGTCGGATGAAAATTCTGCGACAGCTCTGAGGGTTCCCGAATAGCGGCGGATTTCACCAAAAAGGATTGTGGTATGTTTACGCGTCGTCCCAACTTCGACGAGCTCGCTCAATCGCATGGGAGCGCACCTCCGGAGTTGCCGAATTCTGCGCCAGCACTGCCATCGCATGTGACCACTTCAACACGAAACAAAGACGTCCCTGTCGACAGCTCATCGGCCCTTGCGGAGGGGCTGGTGGTGATCGGCAAGGGCACAACAGTGCACGGCACGATCGGGGATTGCCGTAAGCTGGATATCCACGGGGTGCTGCAAGGCGATGTCGTTGCTGAGATGATGATCGTGCGCGAAGGCGGCGGCATAAAAGGCACGGTGCAGACCGATCGCGCTGAAATCCATGGTGTTTTCGAGGGCACGCTGATTGTGCACGAGCACCTGCAGATCGAGGCAACCGGAGAGGTTTCCGGCGAGATCAGCTACCAGACTTTTGCCATGCAGACCGGCGCCCGGTTGAGTGGGAACATTGTTTGCAATGTTGCGGCTACCCCTGCCAAAGCAGAGGCGGATGCAACCGAGAATGAGCAACCTAGCAATTTGATCAAAACGGATATCTGGTCGGTGCCGAACGCTTCAACGTCGGCGGCGAACAACTGACGGCATGGCAGGGGCCGGTAGCGAAAATCGCTGTGCGCGGGCAGGTTTACCCGGCGGCGAGATCGCCGAAATGCACTGGCCGCTGCCATTCCAGCACGTGATCCAATGGAGCCTTTTTCCCCGGAGTTAGCCTCTGGGCCCGATCAAAGATTTTGGGCTGATCGCCGAATTCTGCTGACCTTGAACTCGTACTCGAAACTGAGTGCGAGCCCTCGAAGTCGGCGAGCTGTGCGTCTTAGCCGGGGAATAGGGTAGAGTTTGCCGCTTGGGCTTGGCAGGAATGGCAAGTCCGAAGGCTGCTCATGGACGAAATTGGTGCCACTCCTTCGCGGGAATGGCGCCGGGAAGGAAGTGCCGTGCCTTAGCGGGAGTGTACGGTGCTTCCTTCCCTCTTTCCGCTTCATCGTGGCTTGCCTCGCCGACTTTCGGTCGTGCGGGCCTGGACGGCGTCGGTGGGCTGGGCGTTGCGGCTCGAGCGTCATGGTCGAAGCCTTGCGGTCCAGTGACTGTGTGCCGGCCAGCGTGTCGTCCGCACTTTCCGCAATTGCTAGAGGCGGCCACCCGAGCTACAAGCGCGGCCATGTCCAAGTCACCCGCTGCAAAAACACCCGCCAAGGCTGAACCCGCAGGCCGGCGCTCCGGTCCGCCCAAGGCTGCGCCCAAGGTCCGACGCGCGGCCAAGAGCGGCGTGGCGGCGGCGCCGCGGATCGGCATCGTGTCGCTTGGGTGCCCGAAGGCGCTGGTCGACAGCGAGCGGATCGTGACCCGGCTCAGGGCTGAAGGCTACGAGATGAGTGCCGACTACAAGGGTGCGGACGCAGTGATCGTCAACACCTGCGGGTTCCTCAACTCGGCAAAGGAAGAAAGCCTGGCGGCCATTGGAGAGGCGCTGGCAGAGAACGGACGGGTGATCGTTACCGGCTGTCTCGGCGTCGAGAAGGACAAGATCATCGGCGCTTATCCCGGGGTCCTGGCGGTGACGGGACCGCACCAGTACGAAGCTGTGATGGCGGCTGTGCACGACGCCGTGCCGCCGCTGCACGACCCTTATGTGGATCTGGTGCCGCCGGAAGGGTTGCGGCTGACGCCACGCCACTATGCCTATTTGAAGATTTCGGAAGGCTGCAACAACGCGTGCACGTTCTGCATCATTCCGGCGATCCGGGGCAAGCTCGCCTCGCGTCCGGCCGCGCATGTCATGACCGAGGCCGAGCGGCTGGTCAAAGCCGGGGTGAAGGAGCTGCTGGTCATCAGCCAGGATACGTCGGCCTACGGGCTCGACATCAAATATGCGGAAAGCCTCTGGAAGGGGGCGGCGATGAAGGCGCGCTTCTTCGAGCTTGCCGAGGCGCTCGGCTCGCTCGGTGCCTGGGTGCGGTTGCACTACGTCTATCCCTATCCGCATGTCGACGAGATCCTGCCGCTGATGGCAGAAGGCAAGGTGCTGCCCTACCTCGATATCCCGTTCCAGCATGCTTCACCTGCCGTGCTCAAGGCCATGCGACGGCCGGCGCATCAGGACAAGACGCTGAAGCGCCTCGAGGGTTGGCGGCGGGCGGTGCCGGACCTCGCGCTGCGCTCGACGTTCATCGTCGGGTTTCCGGGCGAGACGGAACGGGATTTCGAGACGCTGCTCGACTTCGTGGCCGAGGCACGCCTCGCCCGTGTCGGCTGCTTCAAATACGAGCCGGTCGACGGTGCTGTGGCCAACGACCTGCCGGGGGCAGTGCCCGAAGAGGTCAAGGAGGAGCGCTGGCACCGCTTCATGTCGGCGCAGCAGAAGGTGTCGCAGTCGATCATGCAGGCGCGGGTCGGGCGCGAGATCGACGTGCTGATCGACGAGGTGGACGAGGAGGGCGCAATCGGGCGCTCGGCGTGGGATGCGCCGGAGATCGACGGCTCGGTGTTCCTCAACGGCGAGACCGAGCTGGCGGCTGGGGATATGGTGAGGGCGCGAATCATGCACGCCGACGAATACGACCTGTGGGGTGAGCTTATCCCGGCGAAGTAGGTCCGCGGCTGCTCTCCGACAAAGCCACCTCAAGGCGCCGGCTATTCGATGCGCCCGTCAACGATCCGCACATGCCGGTCGGCACGACTCGCCAGGTCGAGGTCGTGGGTGACCATGACGATGGCGCGACCGGTGTCGTCGACAAGGCGGCGGAAGATCGACAGCACTTGCTCGCTCGAGGCCGTGTCGAGGTTGCCGGTGGGCTCGTCTGCCAAGATCACATGCGGCTCGTTGGCAAGGGCACGGGCGATGGCGACGCGCTGGCGCTGGCCACCGGACATTTGGCCGGGGAGCTTGTGGGCGTGATCGGCAAGGCCGAGCGAGTCGAGCAGCGCCTTGGCGCGAGCGCGCATGGCATGGTCCGGCATGCGGCCGAGGGCGCGCATGGGCAGCATGACGTTGGCCAACGCGCTGAACTCGGGCAGCAGGAAATGGAACTGGAAGACGAAACCGATCGTGGCGAGGCGGATATGGGCGCGCTCTGCTTCACTCAGGCGGTTGACGGAGGTGTTCTCGACGAGGACTTCGCCGGCGGTTGGAATGTCGAGTAGGCCGAGCAGGTAGAGCAACGAACTCTTGCCGGATCCCGAAGGTCCGGTGACGGCGACGAACTCGCCGGAGCGGATGATGAGGTCGATATCGGCGACGAGTGTCGTCAGCACGCCGTCGCCGATGGTCTTGGTGACCTTGCGCAACTCGATGAGGGGGCGAGCTTCGCCGGCGGGGTTGCGGTCGGGCGGGGTATCGGTGGGCGGGAGTCGATCTGGTGTGGTGGTGTTTCGTGCATCGGTTGGGGGCGCATCGGTCATGAGGCCCCCCGGATGATCTCGACGGGGTGGACGCTTGCCGCCTTGCGCGCGGGGAGGTAGCCCGCGATGGCGGACGCGGTCATGGCGACGGCGCCGGCCAGGGCGTAGTGGAGGGGCGTGTAGTAGAGGGGTAGGGTGGTCGCGTCCATGAACGGGCTCTTGAACTCGACCGAGCCGAGCATCAGGCAGAGGATGTAGCCGAGCAACCAGCCAAGGCAGGTCCCTGCGAAACCGATCAGCAGCGATTCGACCAGGAAGATCGAGCGGACGGTCGCCTCGGTGAAGCCAAGGGACTTCAGGATGGCGATGTCGCGGGTCTTCTCGTGGGTGATGGTCGAGATGATATTGTAGGTGCCAAACGAGGCGACGAGCAGGATGGCGCCGACCACCGTGTACATGATGAAGTTGCGGATCTGGAAGGCGGACAGGAGGTCCTCGTTGGCTTCCTGCCAGGAAACGGCCTTGTAGCCGGTTTGGGACTCGATGCGCTGGGCGACGGTGCGGGCCGCCAGTATGTCGGTCGTGCGGATGCGGATGGCATTCACGAGGCCGGTCTGGGAGGCGAGGATCTGCGCCGTCTTGATCAGGGTGTAGGCCTGGGATCTCGTCGGTCTGACTGATGCCGGAATGGAGCAGGGCGACGACGGTGCACGATAGGACCTGTCCGGTGCCCGACACCAGCGTGATGGTGTTGCCGACTCGGGCGCCGATCTTAGTCGCGAGCTTGTCGCCGAGAATGATGGCGTTCGACGATTTGTAGAGGGCCTCGAGCGTACCCTGGCGGATCTGGGTCGGCAGCTTCGACACGGAGCGCTCGCGGCGCGGGTCGATGCCAGTGACGCTGGCGGCGGTATCGCGGCCGGCATAGCGGATGACGGCGCGGGAGACAACGGAGGGGGCAGCAGCACCGCTCAGCCAACCTTCGAGCGAGGCCATGATGGCATAGGGGTTCTTGATGCCAGGGCGGGTGACGGGCGTTCGCAGCCCCATGAACTGGACAGCGGCGTAGGCATCCTCGGCGGGCTGGCGCGGCGGATTGCGCCGTTCGTCGCTGACCGTGATGTGGGGCAGGCTATCCACGAGCTGAGTGACGAAATCGCGTTGTGAGCCCTCCATCAGCGAAGCCATCATGACGGAGAAGCCGACACCCATGGCGACGCCGACCATGCCGACCAGCGTCTGGCGGACGCGGGTGAAGACGTGGGTAAAGGCGATATCGAGAATGAGCTTCATTTGGTGGCGGCCTCGGTGGAGGCGGTGATGCGGGCGCCGTCGGCAAGTTCGGTGCGGAAGGGGGTGACGACGCGCTCGCCTGCCTGGACGCCCTTGCGGATCTCGGTGAGGCGGGTGCCGCGGATGCCGGTTTCCACCTTGCGATGCGAGAGGATGCCGCCGGCTGCGACCTGGACGGTGGCGCCATTGCCGATGGCTTCGCTCGGCACGAGCAGCGCGCCCTTGGCTTCGGCGATCACGATGTTGGCTTCGACGCTCATGCCGATGCGCAAGGGGCTGTCGTCGGGCAGCTCGAGATAAACGCGGAAGGTCTTGGTTTGGGGATCACCCTTCGGCGTGATGCTGGCGACGGTGGAGGACAGCGGGACGCCGGGGCTGCCTTCATGGCGCAGCAAGGTCTTCTGGCCAACCTTCACCTTGCCGATGTCCTCCTCGTTGACCTCGGCGATGACGCGCAGGGGCGTTGGGTCGCCGACCCATAGGAGCACGTCGTTGACGCCGGTGCCTGCGATCTCGCCAACCTCGCCGTCGCGACGCAGGACGATGCCGTCCATCGGTGCGCGTAGCGAGAGGTTGGCAATGCGATCTCGCTGGGCGGCAACTCGGGACTGCTGCTCGCGGACCTGGGTCAGCTTCTCATCGTAGGTGGTCCGGGCGGTGACATTGCGTTCGACCAGGGCCTTCAGGCGTTCGGCGTCCTCCTCGTAGCGCTTAAGGCGGGCGGTGAGCTCGGTCAGCATGGCGCGCTCCTCGGCATCGTCGAGGCGGGCGAGAATCTGTCCCTGCTTCACCGCCTGGCCTTCGCAGCGGCACAACTCGACGATGCGCTTGCGCTGGAGTGCCGCCACCTTGGCCCAATGCACGGGCTCGACCACTCCTGTGGCGTAGACTACGGCGGCGGCATCGCCCGTTGTGACGGCGGCGGTCTGGACCTTGACGCCGACTGTGAATCTCCACCAAGCCAGCGCGAGAAGCAGCACGATCGCAGCAGCGGTGGCGATCGTCCGCCAACGGTAACGCTGCGGCGCGGGAGGGGGCGAGGCGGCAGGTGGCGTGCTCGTCGTGCCCTCACGGTCACGGCCAGGGGCGGCGCTGCCGGGCTTTGCGGGAGACTTTTCTTGAGTGAATGTGCTTACGGAAGCCATGCTCTTCCTTCGACCGGGGCATGCGATTGTGGTCAGTTGTGATCGTAGAGCATCCGGTGTTGCTGGTCGCGGCGCTAGTCTAATGCCCGAAGGCCGTTGACGCACTCCAGGTAGCCGCATGACGGAGTACGGCTGATATGCCTCGCCATGACCGGCCAGTGGCCAGGACGCGGTGGGTTCGGATCAATAGCGAAGACTAGTGGCTTGGGATGGCGATCGTGTGATGGGCATCAATTCATGTGAGGGCCTGCGGATCATTGCCATGCGAGAGGCCTGTCGAACGCGGAAATTGTCGCGGGCGGTTGGAAAATTGGAGTATAAACAATAAATTGCACATGATCAGCGGCGATTCGCACTCAGTCGTCATTGGGTTTGAAGCGCCGGCTGGCGCCGCCTCATGTCCACCGGAATGGCGTGCGGCGATGGCATGATGCCATCGCGACACACTTCCAGCGCAGTCGAGTAATGATGCAGCCACCCTCTTTCCTGGACCTCGACGAGGTCGCCTTCTTTCTCGACTTCGACGGGACCCTGGTCGAGATCGCGCCGCATCCCGATGCTGTGCGACTTTCCGGTGAGACGCGCGCGGCGCTCGAGCGCCTCAAGGAGGCGACGGGCGGGGCTGTTGCGATTGTGACGGGCCGCGAAATCGAGGCGATCGATGGATTCATCGCGCCGTTGCGGCTGCCGGTTGCCGGCGTGCACGGCCTCCATCGCCGTGATGCGCTGGGGGTGGTATATGCCCAAAGTGCGGACGCCGCGTTCCTGGAGGCCGCGCAGGCGGATCTGGACGCGATAGCCAAGGCCAATCCGGGTCTGCTAGTCGAACGCAAATCAAGCTCGATCGCGCTGCACTACCGGTCGCGACCGGATTGCGAGCGGATCTGCCTCGCGGCCATGGAAAAGGTGGCGGGGCTCGGGCCCAACATCGTTCTTCTGCAAGGAAAAATGGTGGTGGAAGCGCGCGCTGACGGCGCCGACAAGGGCTCGGCTGTGGCGGCATTCATGGCCGAGGCGCCCTTTGCCGGCCGGCGCCCGGTTTTCGCGGGCGACGACTTGACGGATGAAGACGCGTTCCGGGTCGTCAACCAGCGGCATGGGATCTCGATCAAGGTGGGGGTGGGAGAAACGCGCGCTGGCTATCGACTCGCCGATACGGGATCGTTTCTCGGATGGCTCGAGGCCGTCAGCAAGATGCAACGATAGGAGGGCCTTTTGGTCGACACTTCGGCGAGCCTCGACCTCGCATTGATCGGAAATTGTTCGGTGAGCGCGCTCATCGACAAGCGTGGGCGGATCGTTTGGGGCTGCTTTCCGCGCTTTGATGGCGATCCGGTGTTTCATGCCCTTCTCGGCCGGCGCAACGGGCGGCCGGATGGTGACGGCGCCTTCGAGATCGCGCTCGAGGGATTGCAGTCGTGCCGACAATCATATCTGCCGAACTCGGCGGTGGTGTGCACGGTGCTCGAAGGTGAGAGTGGGTCGATCGAGATCATCGACTTCGCGCCGCGATTCAAGTGGCGGGAGCGCAGTTATCGGCCGCAAACTCTGGTTCGAAGGGTGCGACCGCTCAGCGGCAGTCCGCGGATCACGGTGAAAATCGCGCCGAACTTCGATTTCGGCCGCCGGGAAGCTACGGTCACTTCAGGCTCCAACAGTATACGCTACAGTGGTCCGCATCAGACGTTGCGCCTGACCACGGATGCCCCGGTCGACTATATCGTGGCCGGCACGCCGTTCCTGCTCGACACGCCGATCAACCTGATCTTCGGCCCCGACGAGACGCTGAGCGACGGGGTGGCGGAGACGGCTGCCGACTACGAGAAGCGTACGCTCAACTACTGGACGACGTGGGTGCATCGGCTGGCCGTGCCGCTGGAGTGGCAGGAAGCGGTGATCCGGGCGGCGATCACACTTAAAATGTGCAGCTACGAGCCGACGGGTGCGGTGGTCGCGGCGATGACGACGAGTATTCCCGAGGCGGCGGGATCGGGGCGCAACTGGGACTACCGGTTCTGCTGGGTGAGGGATGCCTTCTTCGTGGTGCGGGCGCTCAACTCGCTGTCGGCGGTTGGTACGCTGGAACTTTATTTTCGCTGGCTCATGAATGTCGTGGCGGCCGGCCGCTCCAATCATATCCAACCCGTCCTCGGCATCGGGCTCGAGACCGAGCTCACGGAGAGGATCATCACGGAGCTGCCGGGCTATCGCGGCATGGGGCCGGTGCGCGCGGGCAATCAGGCGTTCGAGCAGCACCAGCACGACACCTACGGCAACATCATTCTCGGCGCAGCCCAGGCCTTTTTCGATCGCCGGCTCTACATGACGGCGGGGCTCGAGGAATTCCGCCGGCTCGAAGTGCTCGGTGACCAGGCCTTCGCGCTGCACGATCAGCCGGACGCGGGAATGTGGGAACTGAGGACGCGCATGCGGCCGCATACGTCGTCGGCAATCATGAGCTGGGCCGGATGCGACAGGCTGGCGAAAATTGCGGTGCACATGGGACTTGGCGACCGAGCACGTTTCTGGCGCGAACGCGCCGACAAGATCAAGGCGGCCGTGCTGGAACGGTCGTGGTCCGACAAGCGGCAGGCGTTCGTCGAGAGCTTTGGCGGAACCTATCTCGATGCCAGCGTCCTGCTCATGAGCGAGGTCGGCATGCTGGCGCCAAGCGATCCAAGGTTTATTGCTACCGTGGATGCGATGGAGCGTACGCTGGCGCGCGGGCCCTTCATGATGCGCTACGAAGAGGCGGATGATTTCGGGGCGCCGGAGACCGCGTTCAATGTCTGCGCGTTCTGGCGGGTGGATGCGCTGGCGCGTATCGGCCGGGTGGAGGAGGCGCGCGAAATCTTCGAGGCTTTGCTGGCGGCGCGGGCTCCCTCGGGCTTGATGTCTGAGGATACGGACTTTGCAACCGGAGAGGCGTGGGGCAACTTTCCGCAGACATATTCGATGGTGGGCATCATCAACGGTGCCGTACGTCTGTCCAAGTCTTGGGAGTCGACGATATGAGCCGTCTCATTGTTGCGTCCAATCGTGTCGCTGATCTCGAGAAGGCGGTGCAGTCGGGGGGGCTTGCGGTGGCTCTCGGCGAGGCATTGCAGGAAGGGCGGGGCGTCTGGTTCGGCTGGGACGGAACGATTGTCGAGGATGGGGCTGCGAGCGGGCTCAAGCTGGCGCAACAGGAGAACGTGCGTACGGCGACGGTGCCGCTCACACGAAGGGAATACGAGGACTACTATCTCGGCTTCTCGAACAAGGTGCTGTGGCCGATCTTCCACTACCGGCTGGATCTCGGGCGCTATCAGTCCGGCTATCTCGAGGGCTATCGCAGCGTCAACAAGCGCATGGCGACGCAGCTGGCGGCGCTTCTGGAGCCTGAAGATCTGGTGTGGGTTCACGATTATCACCTAATCCCGCTCGCCCACGAGTTGCGCCAGATCGAGGTCAAGCAACGGATCGGTTTCTTCCTGCATATCCCGTTCCCGCCGCCCGACATCTTCCTCGCGGTGCCGTCGCATGACGAACTGGCGCGTGCGTTCTTCGCCTACGATGTCGTTGGATTCCAGACCGAGGGCGATGCCAGCAATTTCCGGCGGTACGTGATCGATCAACTGGGCGGCGAGGTTTTGGACGGCGAGCGAGTAAGCTGTTTCGGAAAGACGATTGTGGCGCGGTCGTTCCCGATCGGGATCGATGCAGATTCGATCTTCGAGATGGCGCGGACCAAGGAAGCCGATGTGCTGATCGCGCGCCTGCAGCGGCGCGACATGGCCAACATGCTGGTTCTGGGCGTCGACCGTCTCGACTACACGAAAGGATTGCCCGACCGCATGCGCGCCTTCCGTCGGTTGCTCGAGCGCCATGAAAGCATGCAAAAGGGCGTGACGTTCATGCAGATTGCGCCGCCGACACGCGAGGACGTGGAGGCTTATGCGGAAATCCGGGAAGAGCTCGAGCGCCTTTCTGGCGCCATCAACGGCGAGTTTGCCGATGTCGATTGGACGCCTGTGCGCTACATCCATCGGGCGTTGCCGCGGGCGACGCTGGCCGCATTGTTCCGCGGCAGCCAGGTCGGTCTGGTCACGCCGCTCAGGGACGGCATGAACCTGGTGGCAAAAGAGTTCGTGGCGGCACAGAACCCGGAGAACCCGGGGACGCTGGTGCTGTCGAAATTCGCGGGCGCGGCGGAAGATCTGATCGAGGCGGTGTTGGTCAATCCCTACGACACGGACGAGGTGGCCGATGCGCTTTTCCAGGCGTTGAGCATGCCGCTCGGCGAACGCCAGGAGCGACATTCGGCGTTGCTTGCCCGGGTCAAGCGCAACAGCGTCGCGATGTGGCGGAAGTCGTTTCTCGAAGCGCTGCGCATGGTGCCGCCGGCGGTTTGACAATGGCCGTGCGGCGCCATGGGCCCGACCGGGCGAGCGCCGGTTGGCAGCGGGATTGGTGGTAGCCGAGCCGGCTCAGCGGATCAGCAGCAATGGGCATTGCAGCAGCGAAATGAGCTCGCGGAGGTCGCCGTCGGGCGGCACGATGATGCCGCCGAAGTGACTGACGATGAAGCCCGCGTTCAAGCGCCGCAGCAACTCAGCCACCATCGCCGGGGCGTTCGGAAGAACGCGGGCATGGACGATCTCGACGGCATCATCGCTGCCGAGCGCCAGGCGGGCCTGTTGCTCCATCACGTCGGCCTCGGCGTCGGATTCGGCTGCCATCAGGATGGTGAAGCTCGCCACAGAGGAGGCGTCGAACAGCAGCCGTGCAGCGCGCAGCACCGGCTCGAATTGATCGATGTCATCGACGACACCAACGATCGGACCGGTCGAGCGGCTTGCTGTCGGGCCGATGGCGAGAAGGCCGGTGCCAGGCGGCAACGTCCTGAAAAGGCGGCGCAGAAGCTCAGCGTCGGCGCCCGTCAGCGGCTCGGCAAGCGCGATGACATGGGATGGGCCACACTCGGCGCAAGCGGCTGCCAGGGCGTCGATGGGCTCGCACCTGACGATGGTGCGGCGAACGGAGACCTCAGCGTTGCGAGCGAGCAACTCGATCTCGCGCATCATGGCGGCTGCGGCTTGGCGCATCTGCCGTTCGATGGCGTCGGTGGACAGCGGGCGGGATTGGCGGCCGGTCAGCGAGATCTCGCGCGCGAAGGGGAGGCCCGCAATGTCGAGAAGGGTCGAAGTCCTCGACAATCATGCTTTCGAGCTCGGAGTGGAAGGCACGCGCAACGAGGATGGCCGCTTTCAGAGCCACCGGCCGCGGCCGCCCAAGTCGCAGTTGCAGGAGGACGCGCCTGCGATCTTGCGGCACGTCGGCGCTGAGCTCACTCATGAGGTGGCCTTTCCGTTGTCGCCTCCTCCGGGACGTGCGGCGAAAGCTCGGCCGCGCTCGGCAAAGGCACGCAGCTTGTCCTCCACCAGCCGGTTGATGGTGCCGACGGGGAAACGTCCCTCATTGTTGCGCTCGCCTGCCTTGACGCCGGTCAATATCTCGATGCCCTGGTCGATGGTGCTGACGCCGTGGACCGAGAATTTCCCGGCCTTGACGGCTTCGACCACGTCCTCGCGCAGCATCAGGTGCTGGACGTTGGACTGGGGGATGAGAACGCCCTGGCGACCGGTCAGGCCGCGGCCATTGCAGACATCGAAAAAGCCCTCGATCTTCTCGTTGACGCCGCCGATGGCCTGGACCTCGCCCCATTGGTTGACCGAGCCTGTGACGGCGTACGACTGGTCGATCGCGACCTCGGCGAGCGCGGACAGCAGGGCATAGAGCTCGGCTGAGGAGGCGCTATCACCGTCGACACCGCCGTAGGACTGCTCGAAGACGAGGCTGGCGGCGAGGGCCAATGGTACGTCCTGGGCGTAGAGACCTGCGAGGTAACCCCACAGAATCATGACGCCCTTGGTGTGCAGGGGACCGCCGAGCTTGGCCTCGCGCTCGATGTCGAGGACGCGGCCCTGGCCCATGCGGGCGCGGGCAGTGATGCGGCTCGGACGACCGAAGGCGAAGTTGCCGAGCTGGAGCACGGCCAGGCCGTTGATCTGACCGACTTTGGCGCCCTCGGTGTCGACCAGAACGATCTCGCGGCCGATCGTCTCCTGGGCCTTGTCGCGCATGCGGTCGGCGCGCTGCACGCTTTCGTCGATGGCGCGATTGACGGCCTCACGCGTGATAACCTCGCGACCAAGCTCGGTCGCCCAGTAATCGGCCTCGCGGACGATATCGGCGATGCGGCCGATTTCGATCGAGAGTTTCTCGCGGTCGTCTGCGAGGCGGGCGCCTTCCTCGATCAGCCGGGCGACGGCTCCAGCGTCGGCCGGCTTCAGGTTGTGCTCGTCGACGATCGAGGCGATGAGGCGGGCGTAGGATTGATCGTTCTCGGCCGAGCGGGCGATCGAATCGTCGAAGTCGGCCTGGACCTTGAAGAGGCCCGCGAAATCGGGGTCGTGCTGACTCAGGAGGTAATAGAGTTCGCGGTCACCGAACAGCACCACCTTGACGTTCAGGGGAATGGGTTCGGGATCGAGCGACTGGGTGGACATGAGGCCCGCCATCTCGGAGGGCTGCTCGATGCGGACCTCGCGCGACTTGAGCGCCCGCTTCAGGGCCTCCCAGGCAAATGGGGACAGAAGGAGCTTGCGGGCATCGACCAGAAGATAGCCGCCGTTGGCGCGATGCAGGGCGCCCGGCTTGATGAGCAGGAAGTCGGTGACGAGCGCGCCCATCTGGGCGATGTGCTCGATGCGGCCGATGACGTTGCCGAATGTCGGATTATGCTCCTCGGCGATGGGAGCGCCGTTGGCAGGGGTGTCGCCGTCGCCGACCATGACGTTGACCATGTAGCGGCGGAAGCGGGGATCGCGGGCGGTGTCGGCCGGCTGCTTGACGATCTCGCTTTCCTCGTTGCTGGCGACGAGGAACAGGCCGACGTTGCGGACGAGGTCCTTGCCGGCGGCCTCGAGGTACTCCTGGACGGCGACTTCACCGGCATAGGCGGCGGCCAGATCGTCGAGGGCCTCGTGCACGGCGACGGCGGCCACTTCGGTATTGAGCTCGCTCAACTTGCCGCGGCGGTTCTTCTCGCTCTTTGGCATACTTTCGAGAATCTGCTCGAGTTCCTTCTGCAGCTCCTCGATGCGGCCCTCGACCTCCTTGCGCATGCCCTCGGGCAGGGTGTTGAAGACCTCGGGCTTGACGATCTTGCCTTCGTGGGTTGGAGCCATAACGAAGCCCGTGGGCGTGCGCACGATGGCGATGTTGTGTGTCTGGGCCTTTTTGTTCAACTCCTCGAAGGCTTCCTCCTGGCCCGAGCGGAACTCCTGGTCGATGGCCCGGCGGCGGGCCTGGTAGTCGTCGCCCTCGAAGACGGTGGGTAGCGTGTTGCGCAGCTCGTCGATGACGGAAATCATGCCGCGCGCGAGCGGACGGGCGCGGCCCGGCGGCAATCTCAGGGCGCGCGGGCGATTGGGGTCCTCGAAGTTGTTCACATAGACCCAGTCGGAGGGCGTATGACCAGTCTCGGCCTTGCGATCGAGGTATTGCTTGACGGCGGTACGCTTGCCGGATGCTGCGGGGCCAAGCACGAAAATATTGAAATCGTGGGCGGCCATGTTGGCGCCGAACTGTATGGCCTTCAAGGCGCGATCCTGGCCGATGAGGCCAGTGATCGGCTGCAGGGCGGCGGTGGTCTCGAAGCCGAGTGTTTGCGGATCGACGGTTCGGCGCAGCTCATTGACGGAGAGTGGCTCGGGGGCGGGGGCCCGTGTGGTCACCTCGGAGTCGACCGGCGGCGTGGCGCCCTGCTGAGTGCGCTTGAAGAACATCTGCTCTCCCTTGTTGCTGGCCCGCTGGGGCATTGGACAGGATAGGCAAGCTGCATCTGACCGGCTTGGCGCGGTAACGTCAATTGTCTCGGGTTGGGGCGCGCATAGCAGGCAAGCCGGGGACTGGGAGTGTTCCCGGGTTCGGATGTGGCAGCATAGACTGTGGCTGTCGGCAAGGCAGATTTATGACCGGTGGCGCCAACGCCAACAACAGGGAGCTGGATGTGGTGAAATCTGTCAGCGGACCACCGGAGGGCCTCGTCGACGGGCGGCAGTCGGAAAAAGCGCGTGACATCGCCCGTGGCGCCACGCGAGCACTGGCGCTGCGCGGCTTCAGAAGCTTGCCCGAGGTCAGCCTTGCCACGGGGCGCCGGGCGGACCTGATGGCGGTCGACGACAAGGGCTGGATCTGGATCGTAGAGATCAAGTCGTCGCTCGAGGATTTTCGCGCCGATGGCAAATGGCCGGAGTACCTGGAGTGGTGCGACCGCTTCCTGTTTGCGGTGGCGCCGGATTTCCCGGTCGAGATGTTGCCTGACGATACGGGGTTGCTGCTGGCGGACAGATACGGTGGCGAAATCGTTCGTGAGCCGCCCGAACATCGCCTCTCCGGCGCCAGGCGTCGGACGCTGTTGCTGCGGTTTGCGCGGCTCGGGGCCGGTCGGCTGATGACGCTCAGCGATCCGGAAGCCTCCTATGAGCCGTTGCCCCGTGAATAATATAGGTAAAATCCGCCTTGACGTGGTCACAATGCGTGCTTCATGTCCCCGCCCCCGGGTTGATGGGGGTGCGAAGAAGGAGGGATGAAGTGTCCGCGAACGGTCCCGAGGTCATCTCGACGCTGAGTGCGCTGCGCCGCCGGGTGGCGGGCTGGCGACAGGCCGGCGAGGCTGCGGCGCTGGTGCCAACCATGGGGGCTCTGCACGAGGGGCACCTATCGCTGATCCGGTTGGGGCGGTCGCGCTGCCGGCGGACGGTGACATCGATCTTCGTCAACCCTACGCAGTTTGCGCCGAACGAGGATTTCTCAAAGTACCCACGGACGTTCGAGGACGATTGCCGCAAGCTGGCGACGGTGGACTGCGATGTGGTTTGGGCGCCGACGCCGGACGTCATGTACCCCGAAGGGTTTGCCACGCGCGTTGTGCCTGCCGGGGCGGCAGAGGGGCTCGAGACAGAGTTCCGGCCGCACTTTTTCGGTGGCGTTGCGACGGTGTGCTGCAAGCTGTTCACGCAAGTGGGGGCCGACGTCGCCGTGTTCGGCGAGAAGGATTATCAGCAGTTGTGCGTGATCCGGCAGATGGTGCGTGACCTCGACCTGCCGCTGGAGATCGTCGGCGGGGCGACCGTGCGCGAGGCTGACGGGTTGGCGATGTCGTCGCGCAATCGCTACCTCTCGGCGGACGAGCGCAAGCGTGCGGTGGTGATCCACGACGTCATTCGCGATGTGGCGGCAGCAGCGCGGGTCGGCCGGCAGGACGCGGCGATCGCGGCCGGTCACGAGGCGCTGAGCAAGGCCGGTTTCGGACAGGTGGACTATATCGCCGTGCGCGATGGGGAGACACTCACGCCCTGGCGACACGGCGAGGGTCGGTCCGGTCGGGTGCTGGCTGCGGCCTGGCTCGGCAAGACGCGGCTGATCGACAATGTCGGGGTGCCGGCGAAGTAGCAGGCGCTGTCGGACGGCTCAGGTGCTGGTGAGCGCGGTCAGCGCGATCGTGAGCCCGGCGACGATATCCCAACCCGACGTGTGGCCTAGTTCAACGGCGGCATCAAGATGCTGGGCGACTGCCGTCGGCTCGCCCAGCAGAATGGCATTCAGGAGAACGTGTACCGGCTCGACGGCCATGCCGTCGGCGGCGGCAGAGAGGTGCATCGCGCTTGGCGGCGTCGTCAAGTCGCCGAGCTCGGGCTCGATCGCGAGCCAGAGGCCGTCGCGGATGCTTTCGCGGCCGGTTGCCGTCAGCGCCAGCATGACGCCGCCGAGCAGATCGTCGCCCGATGGGGTGAAGCCTGGGCCTAGACCGAGCAGCAGAGTTGCGGCCCTGGTCAACTGTTGGCGGCGCGCCGATGGCGGGAGCGTGCCGGCCAGCGCCTCGGATAGTGCGCGAACGGGTTCGGCCGCGGCCCTGGCGGTGCGGTTGGCTTTCGTGTCGAGCGGGGCAAAGGCCAGGCTTGCCAGGCCATCACCGGGGATGCGGCCCGCAGCTCCGGCACGCAAGGCTGCGAGGCCGGCTACCGTTTCCGGCGGCGAAAACGCGGTCATGGCCGGGGGATGCCAGGTGGCGCCAGCGGTGGCGTCGAAGGTCAAGCGGTCCTCGATGGCAATGCGACCGTCGCCGGATAGGCCTATGGCGTCCTCGTTGATGCCGAGCGTCGACCAGGGTCGGGTCAGTACGATTTCGACGTTGATCGGGCCATGGCCGATGCCGTCGGCGCCGATGCAAACAATGCCGCGCGGACAGGCGAGATAGCAGCATCGCTCGAAGGCGGCGATGACGCGGACCTCGCCGGGGTCGGCGAGGACGGCGCGGGCGATCGGTCCGCATGTGGCGATGGGGACGCCGATTTGTGGTCCGGCGGCGATCACGACAATGGCCTCGGTGCGCAGTCGGTTCGGGCGTGGTGCACGGTCATGGCGCTTTGCGTCGGCGCGACTGGCCGAGGCGTGTGAGGGCCAGGCGGGTCGCGGCAGCGTTGGACTCTGCGACCTCGATGCCGGCGGCGGCAAGGCGGCTCATCTGCACCGCGCGCTGTTGGGGATCGCGATCGGTTCCGGTGACCGAGGCGATGACAGTCGCACCGCGGGAGGCGCGGGATTGCAAATGGCGCGCGAGATGGCCGGCGGGATCGGGGTGGCTGCCGTGGCCGATCACGCAATCCAGCAGGACGACGGCGCAGGCGGGGTCGTCGAGCGCCTGGTCGAGAAATGTGTCGCGGATGGCGGGCTCGATCATCGGATGCGGCCGGCCGACTGTGAAGGCATCGTCGCCGAGATCGATGATGACATGGCCGCCGGCTGCCGAATCGGGGGTAGGCTTGGCGCCGGCAATCGGTGCGTTGGACGCCACTGCCACGCCGGCCTGACGCAAGATCACTTGCGCCTCGGCTGCGAGCGTGCCGCCGGAAAATAATCCACGGATGGTGGCGCTGTCCTTTGCCAGAGCGGCGAGCGCGTGCACTTGCGGGACTTTTCCCATCGCAAGGAGAGCAGCGTCTTCCAGCGTGCCAGCCAGACGGGCGTTGGCTGGGACCTGTAAATCCGAGGTACCCAGGAAGCAGATGGTGAACGGCTTTGCCGATTGGGCGACACGCGCCAGGACGCGACGGGCGACCTCGACGGCGGGCGGCTTCGAGATCAGGACGATGTGCCGGGTCGCGGGATCGGCGTCGAGGAGGTCGATGGCGGCTAGAGTCGTCAAGGCGCCGACCTCGCGCGAGAGATCGCGTCCGCCGGTGCCGATGGCATGACTGATGCCGCCGCCGGCGTTGGAGATCAAGGTGGTGACCTCCTGTATGCCGGTGCCGGAGGCGCCGATTATGGCGATGTCACCGCGCGCGACTTCGTTGGCAAAGGCGAGCGGGACGCCGCCGATGATGGCGGTGCCGCAATCGGGGCCCATAAGCAGCACGCCGTTTTCAGCGGCCTGGCGTTTCAGTGCCACCTCGTCCTCGATGGCGACATTGTCGGAGAACATCATGACGGAAAGGCCGGCTCCGATGGCCTTTGCGGCTTCGGCTGCGGCGAAAGTGCCGGGAACGGAGATCAGAACCAGATTGGCGGTTGGGAAATGGGCGTAGGCCGAAGCAATGGTGCGTGGTGCGTGGCGATGTCGCTCGCCGCTGCCCGTTGTTCCCCGGGGCTTGGAGAGCTGGCGGCGGGCTTCGGCCAGCGCCTTCTCGGCAAGATCTTGATTGGTGGCGCGGATGGCGATGATCAAGTCGCCGGGGCCTGCTGGCTGCGATGTCGGCGCCAGTACGGCCGCATCAGCTAGAATGCGCCGATTGGCCGGCGTTGCCATCATCAGTCCGCATTCCTCGACGCCGGGTTGAGTGCGCACCGTCTCGGCGATCCGCATCAGGGCGACGCTGTCAAGGTAGTGGCCGGCGAGGATCTCGTTGACGACGACGCTCATGCGACCCCCATGGTCTTGGCAAAGGCCACCAGGGCCTCGGTGAAGCAATTGCGCGGGGCGTTGACGACACCTGCACCGACCTGGCCGATGCCGGGCTTGCGATGGGCGATGCCGGTGTTGATGGTCGGCATGATGCCGGTCTCGACGACGCGGCGGATATCGATGCCGGTCGGCACGCCTTCATGATCGATGGCAGGGATGGACCATTCCGGATTGCGGGCTAGCGTGATCTCGCCCATGCGTCGGGTGAAGACGGCGGCCTCGGATGCGTTGCCGGCGCCGACGAAGCCAACCACGGCCGGAGCCGCGGCCATGGCAAATCCACCGAGCCCGATGGTTTCCACGATCGCTGAATCGCCCATGTCGGGATTGGCGTCGGCCTGGCTGTAGCCCGGAAAATAGAGGCCTTGGGGCATCTCGACTGGTGCCGTGAACCAGCGGTCGCCGGTTGCGGAAACACGGATGCCGAAGTCGGTGCCGTTGCGACACATCGCGGTGACGACGCTCGCGCTCTCGATGCCGGCGACGGGATCCATGATGGCCTTGCCCATGGCCATGGCGACGTTGAGGTGGAACTGGTCGTTGGCGGCGATGAAGGTCAGGGCCTTGGCCAAGCGGTCGGTATCGGGGGCGACGCGGGCCATGGCCGGGGCGAGCTGACGAAGCAACAAGGAGGAACAGGCGACGTTGCGCTGATGCATCTCGTCGCCCATGGCAAGGCCGCGGGCGATCAAGGGCTTGAGGGCGATGCCGCCCATCTCGCGCAACGCTGCACCGAGCAGCGGACCCAGTTCGCTCGTCAGCCAGCGGATGCGGGCCAGCACCTCGGCATCGTTGCCGCCGAAGCGCATGACCTTGCCCAGGCCTTCGTTGATGGCGCAGTAGGCTCGGTTGCCGAAGGCCCGGTTCTCCACCACCAGCAGCATTTGCGATCTTGTCGTCATGCCGGTCATGGGGCCGACGCAGTCGTGATGGTGGTTGGGCTCGAGGTGAAAGGCGCCGGCATCGGCCATGCGTTCGGCCTCGGCCAAATCGGCCGCCCAGCCCTCGTAGACGGCGATGCCGGTGATGGCACCGCGCATCGGCCCGCACATGCGCTCCCAATCAATCGGGGGGCCGGCATGCAGGATATGGCGATCGGCAATACGAGGCAGAACGGTGGCGGCGGGGACGACGTCGACGAGCCAAGGATCGCCTTGCAGCATGCGTTCGAGCGCCTCGGTGTTGGCTGCAGCGATGCGTTTGGCGATCGTGGTCTTGCCGCTGGAGACGGGGGACGGGTTGCCATCGAGCCGGTTCAAGATTCGGGCGAGGACAGGATCGCCTGATGCCGGCGGTGCCCAGTCGACATGCACGGCTTCGATGCCACGCGCGGCGAGGTCGTCACCGAAACCCGAGAGGCCAATGTTGATCACGCCGAGTGGATCTGTCAGCAGCCGGCTCGACCTGTTGGTTGGCGGTTTCGAGGCTGCGTCGGCCCCGCTTTCGCGCGTCATAGACTTGGCTCCATCTGTCTCACCCGATTTGCATGCCATGGTGCCCGGCGCTTCGCTATTCCTTCGCCTTGGCGATGGCGATGGCGTTGGCGAGGCCGCGGTCGCGGGCGGCCTTGAAGGCCTCGGTGACATGGCTCAGCTGATGGGTGTCGAAGTGGGCATGCAAGGCCGTGCGCAGGCCCTGGGCGTCGAGGCTGCGGTTGATCGAGCGTTTGACGAGCTTCAGGGCGAAGGGCTCGGCCTTGGCAATATGGCGGGCCATGGCCATGGTGGTGGTTTCGAGTTCAGCCCGCGGCACAACCTTGTTGACCATGCCGATCCGGTAGGCTTCCTCAGCGGTCATGCGGCCGCCCATGAACAACATCTCCTTGGCCTTGCGGGCGCCCATGACCCAGGGGTGGATCAGGACCTCGACGGCTGCTGCACCGAGCGTGTGGCAGACGGGGTCGGAGAAGAACGCGTCGTCGGCGGCGACGATCAGGTCGCACATGTTGGCCACCATGAACCCACCCGCGATGCAGGCGCCCTGGACGGAGGCGATGGTGGGCTTCGGGCAATCCCAGATGCGCAGGGCGTATTCGAGATAGTAGAGTTCTTCGTAGGCCCAACGCTGTTCGACCGTGAAATTGGCGCGCTGGGCGGCGCCCTGCTTGAGGTCGTGGCCGGCGGAGAAATGATCGCCCTTGGCATCGAAGACGAGGACGTGAACCTTGGGGTCGGCGGTGGCGGCGCGAACGGCATCATCCAGCTCTGCCAGGAGTTCCTGGCTTTCTGCATTGCGCATGGCCGGGCGGTTGTGGGAGAGGCGGGCAATCTTGTCGTCGACCTCGTAGGCGATCTGAGTGTAGCTCATGGCAGGGGCACTCCTGGTGCGGGGCAGCTCGGTCGGATCAGGGATTGGGTACTGTTGGTTATCATGATCAGTTGCCGGCCCGCTCCTCGGCAAGGGCGCGATTGTACTCAGCTCCCAGAATCATGATCAGGCCGGACACCTGGAAGAAGATCAGCGCCGTGAACAGTTGCGTCAGTCCGGCGTAGAAGATCGAATAGTCGCTGACGGTCAGCCACCATGAATAGATCCAGGCGGCGGCGATCCACAGCACAACCGAAAGCAGCGCACCTGGCCAGACGTCCCACAGGCTGCGCCGGCCAGCGGCAAGCCACAGGTGATAGGCCAGAAGCTGTGCCAGCGTGATCGCGCCGACGATGGTGTAGCGGGAGGCTGGCGAGAGAAGGCCGTGGTCGAGCAGCCAGATCGCAGGCGTCCAGTTGCGCGCGGCCACCAGTGCGGGGCCCACGACCACGCCCCAGGCAATGGCGAGCATGCCGGCTGCAGTTGCGAAGACGAAAAAAATCGACTGCGTATAGCACCAGAGCAGGGAGCGGCCCTCCTTGATGCCGTAGGCGACGTTTAGGGCCGCCCGCAAGCTCTCGATGGCGCTGGTTGCGAAGAACAGTGCAACGGCGGCGCCCAAGGTCAGCAGCTTGTATTGACTGTGACCCATGACCTTCTCGACCTCGGGTGCCAGGGCCTGCGCCACCGTCTCCGGCACCATCTCGAAAAGCTGGGCAACGGCCTGGGCCGCAAGCTCGCGGCCGCCAATGGTGCCGGCCAGCGCGCCCAAAAAAATGCAGAACGGAAAAACGGAAAGCAGGAACGAGTAGGCGACGGCGCTCGCCATGGAGAAGCCGCCGTCGTCGATCAGCCGCCATACTGCTCGATAGAGCGTGCGCCCTCGCCTTACCATCGCTCGCCCCTCTTTTCGTCCCCCCGCGTTCGGCGGGCTACCGGATTCGCTTGCCGGTCGGTCCGTCAGGCACATTCGAACCGTTCTGCACGGAGGAATAGCCGCTCGACCGGTCGGAGGCCAGCCCTTGGATTTCCGTGCCAATCCCGGGCAAACCTGCGGGTCACCGCGACATTTGGCGGTTTATCTGCACTTTGCGCCTAGGCTGACCTGCGCCACCGCGCTTGCCGACACCTTGTCACGGGCCGTTACTGCGTTCCGACCGGAAAAAGAGCCCCTGTCGGTCTAGCATGGCGGCGGCGAAAGAACGGGGCGGCAAAGCCTCGCGGCAGCGGGCGCATCCTGGCGTCTCATCGCGCGCTGACATCGGGGAGGTCTTTTCCGGCGGGATACTCGTGCTAAGACTTGGCGGCAGTTCAACACTGGAGGAACCCCCCAATGGCCATTACTCGTCACGAATCCAAAGGCATTTTGTCGAAAGTTGTCGAGGCGAACGGATTCGTCTTCACGGCTGGCGTCACGCCGGACAACACAAATCAGGATGTCACCGCACAGACGCGTGACGTGCTGAAAGAGATCGACCGGCTGCTCAAGTTGTGCGGCACCGACAAATCGAAGGTCATCTCGGCGACGATCTGGGTTCCGGATATCCGCCTCAGGGACAAGATGAACGTGGCCTGGACCGAGTGGACCGGTGGGCAGAACCTGCCGGGGCGCGCCTGCATCGAGGCGAAGCTTGCCGATCCCGCAATCCTGGTCGAAATCTCGGTCGTCGCCGCGAAGTGAGGCAAGCGGGTCGGGGCTGGCAATGCGTGAGCTTTGGGCCCTACCCGTTGCCGAGAGATCGAGAGCGCACCAAAAAAGGCGTCTGCGGGCCGCGGGGTGGAGATCGCCTCGCGGCCTGCCTGTGCGGGATGACGGACTGCGCGGGTGTCGGTAACATCCGGCTCGGTCGGTCGCTGCAGGCCTGCGGGCTGCACACCATCACGTCAAAGAGAGTTCCATGAGCGCTGAACGTCCCCCGATCGGCACGCGTGCCGACTATCGTCACTTCCTGCCCATCGCCACTCGCTGGATGGACAACGACGTCTACGGTCACGTCAACAACGTGGTCTACTATTCCTACTTCGACACCCTCATCAATCGCTACCTGATCGATGAAGGCGGGCTCGACTTTCGCGGAGGGGCCATCATCGGGCTCGCCGTCGAATCCCTGTGCCGCTACCACAAGTCGTTCGCTTATCCAGACCTCATCGACGGGGGACTGAGGGTCGGACGCCTCGGGACCTCGTCCGTGCGCTATGAGATTGGTCTCTTTTCGAGCGATCCGGGTGAAACTGCGGCGCGTGCGGAAGGTCATTTCGTGCATGTCTTTGTCGACCGGGTGAGCCAGCGGCCGGTGCCTATTCCGGTTCGTATGCGGACGGCGCTCGAGAAGCTGATCGTCAAGCGCTGACTGCGTTCTGCGCCAGCCGAGTAAAGGCAAATTACTGAGGTAAATGTGCAATTCCCGGCTGCCAAAATGCAGCCTGCGGCATCGTCAAGACTAGTCTGCGATCGCGCAAATCAGGCATGAGCGATTCGAGGACTAGAAAGCAGCAGGCGAAGAGGCAGAGATGGCGCTCAAGCAAATATTTGGCGCGTGCGTTCTGGCGGCCGGACTTGGTGTGATGGCCGGCGGGCAAGCCACTGCGCAAGGGCTCAGTGACCTGCATAGCCAGGTGCGCGTCGGCAACCGGCTGTGCTTTGCGGATCATTTCCATACCGGCAACAGCGGCGGTCAATCGTCACGACGGGCGGCCGAGCGCGCAGCGATCCAATCGTGGCAGGACTTCACCGGCTTCGAGTACGGGGCGGCCTGGGGGCGCTTCAGTCTTGCAGCCAGCAAATCGGTGCGCTGCTCGCCATCGGGTAGCAGCTGGAGCTGCCAAGTGGAGGCACGGCCTTGCCGGCAGGTGAGGGGTCGGTAGTGGTGCGGCTCAGCGCCCAAAGATCACGCGGCGGAGCAATGGCCAGCCGAGTTTGAGGACTGCCAGTCGCACGAGCCAGCCGAAGAGGCCGCTGCCGCCGAAACCGAGCAGGCCGCCAAGGCCATTTCGGACCACGCTCCACAGGCTGCCGCCGCCGTCAGGTGCGGGTGCGTTGCCACGTCGGCGCAGAATGTCGGAGAGATCGCCGTAAGGATTGTCCTGGGGCGGGTTGCGACCGGGTAGCGGCAGCGGAAAGCCGCCCGTGTCACCGCCAGGCGTGCCCCAGTTGCCGCCTGTTTCACTCGAACCTTCTGATCCTGGCACCTCATAGCGTGGCAAGCGATAGCCACCGGCGGGGGGCGGAGCGGTGCCGGTGGTTGCATCGCGGCCGTTCGTCGGGGCCGGCAGGTCGAAGTCACCGGGTGAGCTACGGGAATCGTCACGCCTTTGCGAGAATGGCCCGTCGGAGGGCATCGGCGGCATTGGAAACCCGCCAGCGGGCGGCAGCTCGTCCCGGGGCAGGTCGAAACCACCGGGCGAGCGGCGATCCGGCATTGTGCCGCCGGTGTCGTGACTGGTGCCTGTGCCACCGGGTGAGCCGGGAATGGGAAGCTTGGAGAGGACATCGCCTAGTCCGCCGCGCATGTACTTGGAGATTGCGCCCATCAGTAACTGGGCGAGGATTGGCAACAGTGCTTCGATGATGCCGCCGCCGATGCCCGTTGCCCGTGAAGTCCGGGCGGCCAAGGTGCGTCCCTTGTGGTCGCTGCCGAGGATGTGGGCCAGGATCGCCGCTCCATCGGCTGCAACGCGGGGGTCGCTCCAGGTGTCGGGACGCTCGAGGATGGCTTCGTGATGGCCGTCGCCGAGGGCACGAACGATGTCGGCCAAGCCGCCGCGTGACAGCGTATTGCGCTCGAGGGCGACGGCCAGATGGGGGAGCGCTGCCTCGGTCACGGCGCGGGCCTCATCCTCGCTGATGCCGAAGGTCGCCGCCAAATTGGCCATGGCCCTGCCCGACTGGGCGTTCTCGATCACGTCGAGTATCTGCATGCCTCTCTCCCGCGGCGCGTCTCCAATTGGCCCTGACCATACCGGGACGGCCGTCGTGGTCAATTTCTCCGTTGGCGATGTTTCGCGAGGCTCGCGGGAGACTTATCCCCGATGCCTCAGGTCGTGGCATGATGCACGCAATCGCGCGAGGTGGGCTGGATTGTCGGGCAGTGACGAACTACGTTGGCAGCGAATGCGAGCGAGAACCCATGAGCAAACTGAAAACCATCGATCTGAAATTGCCGGCGAGCCGCGAAGACCTGGCGAAGCTGGAAATCGGCAACGTCGTTTACCTGTCGGGCCGGGTGCATACGGCGCGTGAGGGCGTCTACAAGCGGGCGGTCGAGGAGAGCTACAACGTACCCGATGCCATCGGCACGGCCTCGTTCCACTGCTCGCCTGCCGCAAGCGTCGGACCCAATGGGGAGTTGACGGTTGGCGCGGTGACAGCCACGGCCTCGTTCCGGTTCGCCAAGTGGATCGACGGATGGCTCGAGCGGTCTGGCTGCAACGTGATCATTGGCAAGGGCGGCATGTCGAGCGAGATCTATCGCCAAAGCTTCGTGCCGCATGGCGCGATCTATCTGACGACGGTTGGCTACGGCACGGGCGCGTTGCTCGGGCGTGGAATCAAGAAGGTGGTTGCTGCGCACTGGCTGGAGGAGGTCGGTATCGCGCAGGCGATCTGGGTAATGGATGTCGAGCGCTTCGGCCCGTTCCTGGTCGAGAGCGACCTTGAAGGCCGCTCCCTCTTCGAGCGCGAGAATGCGCTGATCTCGCCTGGGCTCGAAGCCCTCTACAAGGGCACGCGCCCTGCGACGTTGCGCCGGTTCGGCGAGACGGACGACAAGACCGAAGAGGTCATCTGACGTCTCGTCTCAACGACGAGCCAGCACGCTCGATCCGCTGCTTACCAATGCCGGCGATAGTGGCGGTGGCGGTAATGGCGATGGCTGTAGTGGCGACGAATCGGGCGGCTGTAATAGCGCCGCTCGTAATAAGGCCGGTAGTAGCTGTAGTAGCGTGGTCCCCAGCCGTAATTGAAGTAGACGTGCGGCCGGCGCCAATGGCGCTTGCGATAACGGCGCGAGTGGACTTTTTCGATCAATGTCGAGGTTGCCCGCTGGGCTGCCGTCTGTTCTGCGACGGCTGGTCCGGCGATGCCAGCTGCCTCGCCCGTTGAAGGCGAAGCGAGCACAAGTCCTGCCGTCAGCAGCACAGTGCCGATTATCGTCCGCATGTGATTTCTCCTTTTGGTTCAGGATATTCACCCGACGTGTCCAATAGACCATAGGCATGTGAGCGGCGAGTGCAAGCCCCGATTTTCTGGCGCGGCATCTGCCGTGCTGCCTCGCGACTTGCCAGGGTATTTCGCATTATTTGAGCCTATCATCGCATTGTTGCGGCTCGGCCACCTGCCCAATGGATCGCCTAACGTCCGAGCACTTCGCCGATGCGCTGATCAAAGCGATGCGCGACCCGTCTGAAACCTTCGCCCTTGGGGTGGATCTCGTCGTACCAGGAGCGATAGTTGGAGCCAACCGCGCCGCGGCAATCGACGAAGTGGACGTGCCCCTTGAATTCGTCCTCGAGCGTCTGCAGCCTGGCATTCAACCGGCTGACGATCTCCTTGATGATCGCCCTTTGGAATGTGATGTCCTCGATACGGCGGATCTGTTTGAGCGGCTTCCAGAGGATGCGCCCGCCTTCGCGGGGGAGCGCCCAGTCGTAGCCGTGCAGGAACAGGCGCAGCGACGGCTTCTTTCCGAGACATGCTGTGACGACGTTTCGGTAATGGTGCATGATCATGTCGAGCGAAGTATCGAGTGCAGGCGTGATGTGTTGCTTTGGTCCGCGGCTCGGATCGAAATCGGCGACATGCACCGTCAGCCTGCCGTCGCCCAGCACATCGTTGCCACCGCCGCTCAGCAAAACGATGTCGGGATCGAACTGCTCGATGCTCTTCAGCACGCGCTGGTGCACCTGCCCCGAGACCTCGGCGAGCTGATTGCCGGCCATGGCGTGACAGAAGACGGGATTGGCGGTCGAGAGGTGATCGATCACGTCGGGGACGCCGGGGATCGGGAACTGGAACCAGGAATCGCCGTCGGATGCTGCGATGAAGCGGTGCTTGCCACGCTCCTTGATGCGACGGGCGGCGGCAAAGCGGCGGCTGCTGAAAATCGAGCTTGCAGCGTCGACGAGGAACCATTCGCAGGTCTCGCGAAAAGCGCGCTCCTGATTGTGCCCCGGGCGTTCGCGCAGGACCGGCTCGAAGGCCCTGGAGTTCTCCTCGTCGTATTCGAAGTAGAGCGACAGGGCCTCGTCCTCACCCGGCAGGTCGGGCTCGTCATCGGTTTCAACGTGTTCTGCGCGTTCGGCTGCTGCTTTGTGGCCGGATGCCTCCAGTGCCTGCTTGATGGAGAGTAGTGAGACGGCTTCCTCGGCGAAGACGTTGTGGGTGAAGCCATTGAGCGGGGGCAGGCCGGTGCGGGTCTTGCCCTCGGAGCCGCCGGCGCGGTGCAGGCCGACGACGTTGTAGTCGAGATCGAGAATCGGGCTGCCGGAGCTGCCCGGCTCGGTGCGGGAGCGATGATAGATGTAGACGGGAGCGCCAGGCTCGGGTGATCGCCAACCGATGTCCTCGATTGTGCATGGGATGAAGTCGGTGCCGACCTGTTGGCCGAGCATGGCGCCGACGAAAATGCAGCGCCGGCGGGCTGCGGGCAACTCGTCCAATGTGCGCGCCATGGCGGCGGGCTCGGCGATTGGCATGCATTCGAGCGACGCGGGTGCGGCGGCGAGGCGTACGAGCGTTGCATCGAGCTCTCGCGATTCCCAGGCGATCTCGGCGTGATCGAGGGGGTAATGGCGCATCCGGCCCGTGTTCTCGTCCCAAATGTCGAGCATGGCGTCGTCGATCGGCAGTGCGCGGGCATCCGTCCGACCGAGGACATGGGCGTTGGTCAGCATGTAGGCGTCGTCGCCGAGCCATGGCGCCAACTCACTGCCGCGCACGAAGAAGCCGGTCCCGTAGATCCAATGGTCGAGGCGGTCGCGGATCAGCGTGACGGCCCGCAGTCGGCGGGCCATGGTGTGGATGCGGGTGAAGCCGATGGGCCGTGAAGGCAGGCGGGCACTGGAGGTGGCGGGCGCGTTACGATCAAAGCGTTCGAGGCGGGAGGACTCGGCGGCTGTGAGGCCAACGGTGCTTGCCGGGGTGTCGCCATGGAGGCGCTCTGCCGCCAGCGCGTCGATGCGCTCGCGTAGGGCCTTGAGCAACGCTGCTGCTTCGGGATTGTCCGGCGTGCCGCTGCTGCCGCCCAGTCGCCAGACCTCCTCGAGCTGGCGCAGGGATGCGGTGCACTCGAAGAGCTCCATGTCGGGGTGGGCCAGATAGCGCCGGTAGACTTCGCCCGCTCGGGCATACTGGGCCATGGCGACGTAGCATTCGCCCAGGCTGGCGAGCTTCCACATGAGATCGCGAGGACTGGTGTCGATGTTGGCCTCGAGGCGGTCGGCCAAGCCGCGCGCCCAAGTTGCGGAATCGAGGTCGTGGCCCGGGTCGCAGCCGTCCATTTCGGCGCGGGCCGTGAGCGCGATCAGGTTGACCTCGTGCCAGTGGTAGCGGGTGAGATCGGTTTCTTCATTGCCGTTTCGCCGGGCGATCTCGGCGTAGGCGCCAATCGCTTGCAACAGGGTGGCGCAATCGCCGGCGCCCTTGGCGTCGACATAGCGCTGCTTAAAGGCCCGGCCGAGGCGACCCCAGGCTTCGGCGTGCTGATGGCTGCCGGGAGCGAAGTCATTGATGCGGGCGCGCATCTCGTCGATGGCCTGGTCGAGCAGCCCTTCTTCAATCAAGGCCTGACTGCGGTAGAGAAAAAGATCCTGCGCGGGGGGATCATCTTGCAGCGGCAGGTGCTGCCAGGCTTCGGAGAGTGCAATCACCGATTTGAACTGGCGCTGGCCGCGAAGCGCCTTGGCAACGGGTACGGCGGCGGCCGCGGGCAAGCGGGGCTCGTCGGCATCCTGCCACAGCTCGATCAAGGTCTCGATCGAGGTCTGGCAGCTTGCAAAATCCCTGCGCTTTGCGGCCGCGTCGATATCGGCCAAAATCCTGTCTGCAATCATGTCCGTTCCCACCCGCGCCGGAAGCCGCCAGCCTGTGTTTGCGATCAAGTTTTTTTGGCGGGCAAACAAGGCTTCCGTTAGACGAAGGGGCGAACGATACTGGCCTCGATTGGCGTGGGCAACACGCCATGTGGAGCTGGGCGGATGATTCAGCTCGGGCCACTAAGGGGCTCAGGCGGTTGAAGGCTGAGGTGTGAGCGATGAAATTCGGCTTGAGGTACTGCAACACGGGCGACTATGTCGATCCGACCAAGGCGGTGGCGTTGGCGCAGGCCGCGGAGGAGGCTGGATTCGAGTCGATGTGGACGGTGGAGCACACGGTTGTGCCGGCCGCCTACCAGTCGACCTACCCGTACGCTGCCAGCGGCAAGATGGCCGGCGGCAAGGATGACTTCCTGCTTCCCGATCCGCTGATCTGGATGGCCTACGTGGCGGCGGCGACGCGGAGGGTGAAGCTCGCCACCGGCATCATGATCCTACCGCAGCACAATCCTGTGGTGGTGGCGAAGCAGGTGGCGACGCTCGATCACCTCTCAGGCGGGCGTGTTCTGCTCGGGATCGGCGTCGGCTGGCTCAAGGAGGAGTTCGATGCGCTCGGCGTGCCGTTCGAGGACCGTGGCCGGCGGACTGATGAATACATGCTGGCGATGCGTGAATTGTGGGGTGCGGAAAAGCCATCGTTCGATGGCGAGTTCGTCGCGTTCAAGGACACCTACTGCCGTCCGCAGCCGGTGCACGGCCAGATCCCGCTGATTGTCGGAGGCCATTCCAAGGCGGCGGCCCGGCGTGCGGGGCGGCTCGGTGATGGCTTCTTCCCGGCGCGGGGGGCGCCGCAAGAGCTGTTCGACATCGCGCGGGAGGAAGCAGGCAAGGCTGGCCGAGATCCCAATGCACTCGAATTCACGGTCAGCCTACCCGACTCGCTCGAGGAGCTACCGGCGCTGGCGGCAAGGGGCGTTACGCGAGTGCTCGTTCCGGTTTCGCAGATGGGGGGGCTTGCAACCGTCATTGCGACCCCGGAAGACGCGCTGCGATGGCGCGATACACTGGCGCGGTATGCCGACGTGTAGGTCGGGGCCGGACGCTCCCAAGTCGTGTGTGGCAAAAATGGCTCAATGCGCACTGGAATAGGTGGCGCGCCGACGTCTGATCGGCTATCGGCGATGTCGATTTCGCCATAGAAAGAGCGCCAACGCGTCCAGTTCCTGCTTCCATCCTTACGGTTCAACGATGTTTCGCGTCCGCACATGTCGCCGCCCGTTCCGTGTTGGCTTGCGCCGGGTCTATCTGGTGCTGGCGCTGGCATTGATCGTGTCTGGCTGCGCGGGCTCGCTGCCTCGCAATACACCGTTGAACGGGGAGGCTGCGGAACGCGCCGTCGTGCCCGGCATTCCCGGTGCACGTATCTGGGGCGATGAGGCTCCGCCGGGACTGGGAAGCAGCGTCGCGACGCGGTTCCCCGTTTTGAAGCGTCTGGCCGCGTCGGCGCGAATCGTCAATGGAACGCCGCAGGTCTATATCCTCGCGCTTTCAGGTGGCGGGCCGGATGGTGCATTCGGTGCTGGTCTGCTCAAGGGCTGGTCGAAAAGCGGGAAGAGACCACGGTTCGACGTCGTGACGGGGGTCTCCGCCGGGTCGATCATCGCGCCTTTTGCTTTCCTCGGCTCGGGCTCAGACTATCAACTCGAGGAAATCTGGACGAGCTATGGCACGGACGAGCTGATCACGGCGCAGATCCTGCCGGCCATATTCGGAAGTCCCGCGTTTGCCGACACCTCGAAACTGCGGAAGCTGGTCGAAGCTCACGTCACGCCCCGGCTGCTGCGCGCAGTGGCCGGCGAATACGCTAAGGGGCGTTTGCTGTTGATTGGCACGACCAATCTCGACGCCCAGCGGCCGGTGTACTGGAACATGGGCGAGATTGCCGCCAGCCGGCATGCGCGCCGGCTCGACCTCTTCCGGGATATCATCATGGCCTCGGCTGCGATCCCCGGCGCCTTTCCGCCGGTCAGCATCGAGGTCGACGTCGATGGGCGTCGTGTCGAGGAAATGCATGTCGATGGCGGCACGACGCGTGACGTTTTCGTGGCGCCGCTGCAACTCAAGCTCAGCGCCCTCGACCATCTCTACGTGCGGCCGCCCAAGCGGCACATCTATATCATCATGAACTCGAAGACGACGCCCGAATTCCAGCCGGTCAAAGCCAGCGCTATCGCCATCGGAGCACGCGCGATCAGCACATTGATCAAGGCGCACGACAGCGGGGATCTCTACCGGATCTCTGAACAGGCGCGGGAGAGCGGCGCGGACTTTAACGTTGTTTCCATCCCGAATTCCTTCGCCGTAGAGCGCAATGGCGCCTTCGATACCCGCTATCAGCGCGCCTTGTTCGAGGTTGGCGAGGCCATGGGGCAGGCCGGTGGAGGGTGGCGGGCCAAATTGCCCAGCTCTAAGGGAAAATAGCGGTTTTGCCTGATGGCACGGCCTTCGCATAGGCTTGCACTGTCCACAGTGGGGCCATCATGGACGGCGTGCAGGTCGTGCGTGCCGGCTTGGCGCGGCATATCCCAGGCGCTAGCCTCCTCTGCTTGGCCCGCTTGCACCAATTCCCGGGATGGAAGACCGCCCATCGATGTCCACCGCCGCCCCAACGTCTAGTCTCTCGAATGTCGGAATTTTTGCCGACCTCAGCGATGTCGACCGGGGGCGGCTGGAGGCTGAATTCGAGCGGCGGTCGCTGAAAAGGGGCGAGATTCTTGTTCGCCAGGGGGAGGAATCGCGGGCCCTCTACATCGTGGACTCCGGGCGGTTCGAAGTAACTGTCGACGGGCGCCAGGGGGCGATTGCGGAGATCGGTCCCGGCTCACCCATCGGTGAGATCGCCTTTCTCGCTGGGGGATTGCGCACAGCGACCGTCACTGCCGTCCGTGACAGCCTGGTGGTGCGGCTGGAGCGGGCCGATTTCGACCGGCTGTGCCAGAGTTCGCCGACGATCTGGGGCGCCTTGACTGCGGCGCTCGCACGCCGGCTGGCGGATCAGACGGCAGGGCGATCGGCAGCGGCACAGCATGCGGCGCCGCGCACCATCGCCGTCATACGAGCCGGCCCCGAACCCGTACCGGGACGCTTCACCGAGGAGCTGGCCGCAGCACTGGCGGCCACCGGCCGCTCGATCGTTCTCAGCAGCGCCAACGTGGCTTCAATCATCGGCGTCGGCGATCTTGGCGGAAGTGCTGCGACGTTGGCGCTCAATGCGCTCGAGAGTGCACACGACACCGTCATCTACGATGCCGATGCAATGCTCACGGACTGGACGGAAAAGGCCATTCGCCAGGCAGATCTGGTGCTCAGGGTTGGGTTTGCCCCGCGTCATGCCGATGCGCCGGTGGCCGAAAACGGGCTCGAAGCGTTTGCGGCCTCGCTGGTTGGTGCCGGCCAGCAGAAGCTCGTGTTGCTGCATCCGCGGCGGGTCCAGCCCCGGGGCACGCGCCACTGGCTCGCCGCGCGCCAGATTGGCATGCATCATCACGCGACTTTGGGTGACAGTGCCGACATGGCGCGGCTCGTGCGTTTTCTCACCGGCCGCGCGGTAGGGCTCGTCGCCTGTGGCGGTGGCGCCTTTTGTGCCGCGCACGCGGGCCTCTATGAGGCGCTGGTGGAGTCCGGTGTCACCATCGACATCATGGGGGGCACGTCGGGGGGAAGTGCCATGGCCGCCGCCTTTGCCATGGGGCTCGAGCCCGAGGAGATCGACCGGGCTGTGCATGACATCTTCATCACGCAACGGGCACTGCGGCGCTACACTTGGCCTCGCTATTCGATCCTCGATCACAAGCGATTCGATCAGCTACTGGCACGCTATTTCGGTGGAATCGACATCGAGGATCTGTGGATTCCGTTCTTTGCCGTTTCGACCAACCTTTCACGGTACGGCCTGCATTGTCACCGCAGCGGCAGCCTGTGGGCGGCCATTCGCGCCTCGGGTTCGATACCGGCGCTGCTGCCGCCCTGCTACACGGAAGATGGCCAGATGCTGGTCGACGGGGCGCTCGTCGAGAACGTGCCGGTGCAAGCGATGTGCGATATCAAGGCGGGGCCGAATATCGTTCTGGCCTTCGAGGTTCCCCATCTCAAGCGCTTCGATGTCAACTACGACGCGTTGCCAGGACGGATGGCCCTCATGCGGCGCATGGTGCTGCCGTTTGGGGGCGAGCCTCTGCCCGACGCGCCCAGTCTCGGGGCCGTGCTGATGCGCAGCCTGCTGGCCAACCGCCAGGCCTTTGCCAATCATCTGACGGAGGACGACCTGCTGCTGGTGCCGCCGCTACCGGAGGATATGGGCATCCTGGACTGGGGGCGGCACTCGGAGCTGCTGCGCTCGGCGGCGGACTGGGCGCGGGGCGAACTCGAGCGGTTGGGCCGGGAGGGGCATGGCTTGCTGGCGGCGCGCGGTACTGGGCCTGCGAGGCTGCCGGTGCGGGCGAAGGGCCGGATCGAGCAAATGTGAGCAGTCGTGATTTCGTATTTGTAGCGACAGTTTCTATATCCAAAACTGAAAGAGGCTCGCGGGTCGAGACCCATGCCAGCTTGTCCCGCTTTGGCGGAGGCGTAGCGGCGCGGTCTTTCCCTTCCGGGCCTGAGGGACTATTTCAGACGACGATGGATGGAGCACGCCTTATGTTTACCCGCCGCGCCTTCACAATCGCTGCTGCCTCGGTGACCGTCACCGCGGCTGCGTCATTCAACCAGGCCTGGGCCGGCGATATCGCGAAAGGAAAGTTCCCCGTGACGAAAAGTAACGAAGAGTGGAAGAAGATCCTTACGAAGGAGCAGTTCTACGTGCTTCGCGAGCATGGCACGGAGCGTGCCTTCTCGAGCCCGCTCGACAAGGTTTATGAGGGTGGCGAATACCATTGTGCGGGGTGCGGCACGCTCCTGTTCAGCTCAGATACCAAATTCGACAGTGGTACGGGTTGGCCGAGCTTCTTCAAGCCGGTCGAGAACGCGGTGGGCACGACGACCGATCGCAGCTTCTTCATGACGCGCACGGAGGTGCATTGCGCCACGTGCGGCGGACATCTGGGCCACGTCTTTCCCGATGGGCCGGCGCCGACCGGTCAGCGCTACTGCATGAACGGCGTATCGCTCAAATTCGAGCCGAAGGCGGAACCTGCCAAAGATGGAGAGGCCAAGTCCTCCAGCAAGTCTTGACACCGGGTCCGAAGGGAGGCGTCGGCATGGCTGCACGTAGAACACTCGTTTTCGCTGCTCTCGTAGCTGCGGTTTCAGCACTGTTACTGGCTCGTGGCGTAGTCGTGGCGCAATCGCCGACAACGGTGCCTGCGCCACCTGGCTCCGAGATCGCGACCTTTGCGGGCGGATGCTTCTGGTGTGTGGAATCCGATTTCGACAAGATCGACGGCGTGTTGGCGACGACTTCAGGATACATGGGTGGGACGCTTGCCAATCCCACCTACAAGCAGGTTTCGGTTGGAAATACGGGGCATCTTGAGGTGGTGCAGGTCACGTTCGATCCGAAGAAAGTGAGCTACGATAAACTCGTCGCGCATTTCTGGAAGACGATCGATCCCTATGACGCGGGCGGTCAGTTCTGCGATCGGGGTGAGCCCTATCACACGGCGATATTCGTGCACACGCCCGAGCAACGCAGAATCGC
The DNA here is from genome assembly GCA_963761475.1 of uncultured Alphaproteobacteria bacterium. GTDB lineage: Bacteria > Pseudomonadota > Alphaproteobacteria > Rhizobiales > Hyphomicrobiaceae. The sequence continues at coordinate 168,603 of CAVXGT010000020.1, read as the reverse complement.
GGATGCCTCCAAGGCGGAACTTGCCAAGTCAGGGCCGTTGAAGGATCCGATCGCCACCGAAATCAGGGATGCCAAGGCGTTCACGGCGGCCGAGGACTATCACCAGGACTACTACACGAAAAACCCATTCCGCTATAAGTGGTACCGGACGGGGTGCCGGCGCGATGCGCGGCTCGAGCAGGTATGGGGAAAGTCCGCCAGCCACTGACGGGCCCAGTTGAGATGACATGAGCATGGCCGGCGCTTTGCGCCGGCTTTCCTGTTTGAGGGCACGTGCGGCGTTGATGTTCACTGCCGGATCGTGGTGCGTGACGTCGTGGCGCACTGGGCTGGCAAATGGCTTGTCGCCGGTCGGTGGGGATTGTGGCGGCTTCATTGAGCGCCGATGGAATGCTAGCTTGCCGGCTCGATTCTTCCTTGAGCGCGCCTGCTTCAGGTGTAGACGAGCGCTCGGGCGCACGTGCGTAATCGGTTCCTTTCGAGAGGCTGATTGTCGTCTACGGTCGAAGCAAGGGTGCTTCCACCTCGGTCGATCAGGCTCTAAAGCAGCGTCAAGCCTGGAGTTCCGTTCACGTGAGCGATGCCCGGGCCCAATGCGGTGGGGTGCATGGACAAGATCATCAATCAGATCGCGCGAGAGTTGTCGGTCGGGGCAGCGCAGGTTTCCGCGGCGGTGGCATTGCTGGGCGAGGGATCGACGGTGCCGTTCATTGCGCGCTATCGCAAAGAGCGGACCGGTGGGCTCGACGACACGCAGTTGCGTCGACTCGAAGAGCGGCTCGGGTATCTGCGCGAGCTGGAGGATCGGCGGGCGACCGTCCTGAAGAGCATCGAGGAACAGGGAAAGCTCACTGCGGACTTGGCGCGCGCGGTTGGTGCGGCCGAGACCAAGGTCGAGCTCGAAGACCTCTATCAGCCGTTCAAGCCCAAGCGGCGCACGAAGGCGCAGATTGCGCGCGAGGCGGGGCTCGAGCCGCTGCTCGATGCGCTGGTTGGCGACCCCAGGCGCATACCTGAGACCGAGGCAGCAGCCTATGTCAGCGCTGACAAGGGCGTCGGTGACGCAAAAGCGGCGCTCGACGGTGCGCGCGCGATCCTGATGGAGCGGATTGGGGAGACGGCGGATCTGGTGGGCCGGCTGCGCGAATGGCTTTGGAGCGACGGGATCATCTCGTCCAAGGTGGCGAAGGGCAAGGAAGCCGAAGGCGCCAAGTTCTCCGACTACTTCGACTTCCAGCAGAAGGTGCGCGAGATTCCTTCGCATCGTGCGCTGGCGCTGCTGCGAGGGCGCAACGAAGGCATTCTTGATCTGGAGCTCGATGTGCCGCCGGGCGACAGCAAAGTGCATCCTGCCGAGGGCAAGATCCGGGTTGCCATGGGGTTTTCCGACCAGGGGCGGGCGGCCGACAAATGGCTTGGTGATGGCGTGCGGCTCGCCTGGAAGGCGCGATTGCACATCGGGCTTGCAGTCGATCTGCTGACCAGGCTCAAGGAGCAATCGGACGGCGAGGCGATCAAGGTGTTCTCGCGCAACCTCAAAGACCTGCTGCTGGCGGCGCCGGCCGGACCGCGGGTGACGCTCGGTCTCGATCCAGGGATTCGCACGGGCTGTAAGGTGGCCGTGGTCGACGCCACGGGCAAGCTGCTCGACACTGCCACCATCTATCCGCACGAGCCGCGCAACGACTGGCAGGGCTCGCTGGCGCAACTCGGGAGCCTGTGCCTCAAGCACAAGGTGGAGATCGTGGCCATTGGCAACGGCACGGCGAGCCGGGAGACCGACAGGCTGGTGATCGACCTGACGAAGAAGCTGCCGGATGCCAAGATCACCAAGGTGATGGTGTCGGAGGCGGGGGCTTCGGTCTATTCGGCCTCGGAGCTCGCCGCCAACGAGTTTCCCGATCTCGACGTGTCGCTCCGTGGGGCGGTGTCGATTGCACGGCGGCTGCAGGATCCGCTGGCGGAGTTGGTCAAGATCGAGCCCAAGGCGATCGGGGTCGGGCAATATCAGCACGATGTCGACCAGCCGGCGCTGGCGCGGTCCCTCGATGCGGTGGTCGAGGACTGCGTGAACTCGGTGGGGGTCGATGTGAACATGGCTTCGGCACCGTTGCTGGCGCGGATATCGGGGCTCAACAAGACGCTTGCCGACAACATCGTCGCGTTCCGCAACGACAATGGTGCGTTCAAGAGCCGGGCTGCCTTGAAGAAGGTGCCGCGACTGGGGCCGAAGACGTTCGAGCAGGCAGCAGGCTTTCTGCGCATCATGAACGCCCGGAATCCGCTCGATGCCTCGGCCGTGCATCCGGAGGCCTATGATCTCGTCGAGAAGATCGCCGAACGGACCAAGCGGCCGGTGAAAGCCATGATCGGCGACGGGGCGTTCCTGCGGGTGCTCAAGCCTGCGGAATTCGCGGACGGTCAATTCGGTGTCCCGACGATCACCGACATCCTCTCGGAACTCGAGAAGCCCGGGCGTGATCCCCGGCCCGAATTCAAGACGGCAACGTTCCAGGATGGCGTCGAGAAGATCACCGACCTCAAACCCGACATGAAGCTCGAAGGGGTGGTGACCAACGTCACCAACTTCGGGGCGTTCGTCGATATCGGCGTGCACCAGGATGGGCTTGTTCATATCTCGGAGATGGCGGACCGGTTCGTGCGGGACCCGCACGAGGTGGTGAAGGCCGGCGACATCGTGGCGGTACGGGTGAAGGACGTGGACGTGGCGCGCAAGCGGATTGCACTCACCATGCGGTCGGGTGCAATCGAGCGCAGCGGGCAAGCTGGCGCTTTGGCGTCAGGCGGCGGCCGGGCCGGCGGCGGCGCGCCGCGTAGTGGACCGGCACAGGCAGCGCCTCCACGCCAAACCGGCGGCGGGTCAGGCGGGGCCTCGCCCGAGCCCGGTAATGCCTTCGCGGACGCCTTCAAGCGCGCCCAGCAAACGAAGCGATAGCTCCGATCAGCGTGGCCCTAAGGGGCCTGTTGCTGCCGCGACCTCGTTGCCCACTTGTCGGCGTTGCGGCGTCGTCGTCTACTTGGGCGATGATCTGGCCGACAATCCGGCATCACGTTACTGCAATCCACCGAGGAGATCCGTCATGCAACACGCTTCATCGCGCGATGGCGCTGCACGGCCGTTACTGTTCCAGCCCCTCACTATTCGTGGGGTCACTTTCAAGAACCGGCTGTGTTTGGCGCCGATGGTGCACTACCGCTCGCGGGAGGGGTTGTGCGGGCCGTTCCACACGGTCCACCTCGGCAAGTACGCGCTTGGCGGATTTGGCATTGTGATGACGGAAGCGTCGGCCATCGAGCCGCGCGGCAAGGTCAGCGACATGGACCTTTGCATCTATAACGAGGCCCAGGCACAATCCTACAAGCCACTGATCGAACTCATCAAGGAAGAGGGCGCGGTTCCGGCGATCCAGCTGGCGCATGCCGGTCGCAAGGCCGGGATGCAGTCGGCAATGGAAGGCAATGGGCCGCTGTCGGACAAGGAAGTGCGGCAAGGGCGCTCGCGCTGGCAGCCGGTCGCGCCGACGACGACACCGATCAGTGAGGACTGGCCGACGCCGCATCAGCTCTCGGCTTCGGAGATCACCGACCTCGTTGGCGCATTCGCGGCGGCGGCCAAGCGTGCGGTGCGGGTGGGTTTCGAGGTGGTGGAGATCCACGGTGCGCACGGCTACCTGCTGGCCTCGTTCCTGTCGCCGGTCTCGAACACGCGCAACGACGGCTATGGCGGCGACATCAAGGGTCGCATGCGGTTCGCGCTCGAGGTGACGGAAGCCGTGCGTGCGGCGATTCCGAACTCGACGCCGCTGTTCTTCCGGGTGTCGTCGGTTGACGGCACGGCGGAGGGCTGGAACATGGACGACACGGTCGTGCTTGCGCGCGAACTAAAGGCGCGCGGCGTGGACGTGCTCGACTGCTCATCTGGCGGGCTGATGGCCTCTGCGACGGCGGCGCCGGTGACGCGGTCGCCTGGGTTCCAGGTGCCGTTTGCAGCGCGTGCGAAAGCCGAGTCAGGCATCAATACGATGGCTGTCGGGCTCATTCTCGGCGCCGAGCAGGCTGAGGCGATCCTACAAGAGGGGCACGCCGACCTGATCGCGGTTGGCCGTCAGGCGCAGTTCAACCCGAACATTGCCCTGCACTGGGCTCATGATCTCGGGCTCAATACGCGGTTCGAGGAGTGGGGGCAGGAATACGGCTGGTGGCTCGAAAAGCGCATCCGCACGATGCAGGGCTTTGCCACGCCGACGGGGCACCTGCTCAAAGGGTCGCAAGGCTGACCATGTCCGATCTGTCGCCGGGTCGGTACGGTTCTCAGCGGGCGGCCTCTGCCGCCCGCTCAATGGTTGCCGATTGATGCCACCTTCAGGCCGCGCGGCGCATGGTGGTGTGGGACATGGCCTCGGCGACGAGTTCGACCGCCTTGTCCCAGGTGACGTCCTTGCGGGCGGCGAGACCGACAGCCTCAAGGGCCTGGCCCGGTGTGCCTCCGTCGCGGAAAATGCGGGCGCAGATCTGGCGTGATAGGCCAAGCGACTGCTGCCATGCGGCTGGATCGATGTAGGTGGGGGCACTTTCACGCATCGTTTGGCTCGTTGCTGACTGCAGGGGGATGATCATTTGGGGGCCTCGTTGCGTTGGACTAGTGACGCGCGCGTGAACTGAAGGATGAACTGGGGCAAGCGCTCCGAACACTTTGGCAGCATGACGCGAGACCGGGCTCAAATGCCGCCTTTTGCAACCGCTGGATGCTCGTGTTCAGAGCGCTTGCCTTCTCTTGGGACGGGCTTGGCCCGTCCAGTTCGATGATGGTGACGCGGCCTCAGGCCGCAAGACACCGCACTTCAACGCGACTGGGGGACGGGGAGTGCTCAGACGCCGCACCACTCTTCAACGCAACGCTACCTAGGACTTGAAGGGCTGCCTCGCCGATCGACCGCCAGGCGGCCGGTTCATCGCTCGGTTGGCGCAATTTGGGGGCTGGCGCTTTGGCGACCGATGACATGGCGAGGCTCCCTTCAGTTGTACGCTCGGCTACCAGGACTGGGACTGAACGTGACTGACGCTACAGACACAACGCGGGGGGATACAGATCGGTACGCAAACGAGGGGGCCTGACACGCGACTGACTCTTGCTCGACAGACGCTCGAGCGACCAACGCAACTCTACTGAGCCTGCTCACACGCGAGCTGTACTCGAACCGCTCGACGCCGTGCATACGCACACCAGATGGTGAACTCGTCAGGCGTTGCCGGCCACGCAAAACCTTACCGGACATCACCTTGAACCGATGGGCCGACAGCCCACTGCGCAGAACTTGACGCGGGCTCTCGACGCAAAGCCCAGGACCGACGCGACGCAACTGGGAACATGCCGACTGGGCGGGACGCTGCGACACAACTGGATACTCGTACGCCTGACTGGGTGAGGCAGAGGTGGATGGTTTCGCCTCCAACTTCGACGCCTGTACGCTACGCTTGAACAAAACTTCACCCGGGAACTGACCAGACTTACGCGATACGATTGGCCTGCGGGGGCTACGCGAGTTCTCAACCATCCACTGCCTCCTTCGGCTTCGAGGTCGGAGCGATACTCTGTCCGCCTCGAACGATGGTTAATAAACCGTTACTTTGTGGCCACGAATAGACGCAATCGAGGGCAAGTGGTGGTATTTTGCTTGACGGCTGTTCATGCTGCCGCGATCGCGCACGCAAACGCCCGATTTCTGGGGGGTTGGGCCGGAATCAGACCTCTCGCACCAGTCTGTGGATAACTCTTATTTAGGGCGAGGGCCGTGGCGCGACGGACGCAAATGCGGCCTGCAATGCGGCGGTGAATATGACGAAGGACGCAATGACGTTCCAACCGGCGAGCGAAAGGCCCAGGAAGCGCCAGGTTGCCTCGTCGCAACGAATGACGCGCGCCTTGGACAAGTTTGCCAGCAGGTCCTTGCCGATTGGCTGCAATTGACCGGGGGGCGGGCTGCATGTGTCGGGGCCCGGCCAGAATTTCCATTCAACACCAGAGTGATAGACGCCGAGTCCGGCATTTGCCAGGAATGCAATCGAGACCGCAAAAAAGAGCAAAGCCGCCGCTTTGCGGCGATCAGCCGACAGCATCACCAGGGCAACAAAGAGTGCGGGAACGCCGACGTAATAGGCCCACCGCTGCTGCAGGCAGAGGGGGCAGGGGGCGAGCTTGACGACGTATTCGAAGAACAGCGCTCCCAAAATCGCGGCCAGTGCAAGTGCGAGAGCCAATCCGCCCGCCTGATAGGCGGGGCTGCGGGTGATGGTCTTGTCGTGCGGCATGGATCCTCGCAGGCTACTCGTGGCCGTGACTTAGATCAGATATCGGATGGCCACGAACCCGCCGACCAGGAATACCAGGAAAATGGTCGTCACCAAGCTCAAGCGCCGCTCGATAAATTCGCGAATGGGCTCGCCGAACCAGTAGAGTAGGCCTGCGACCAGAAAAAAACGCATGGAGCGGGCGACGATGCTGGCGCCGATAAAGGCCCAGATGTTCATATGCGCGGCGCCGGCAAAAATCGTCAAGACTTTGTAAGGAAAGGGAGTCCAGCCCTTGGCAATGAGAATCAAGGCGCCCCATTCATTGAACAGCTTGGCCGCTTCGTCGAACTTGCCGGACATGCCGTAGAAGGCCAGAACCGGCTGGCCCACGTACTCGAGAAGCAGATAGCCGATGGCATAGCCGGCAATCCCACCCAAGACCGATCCAATGGTGCAGATGGTGGCCAGGAACCAGGCCTTGGCGCGCTGGGCCAGCACCATGGGAACCAGCATGATGTCGGGGGGCAAGGGAAAGACCGAACTCTCGACAAACGACACCCAGAACAGGGCATGCGCAGCCTTTCGGTGCCCTGCCATCCGCATCATCCAATCGTATGCCTGCCGCATCATCGGGCGAGGTCCTTTGCTCAGGTCGGGTGGTTGTCGAGGGACGATGGGTCGTCGGAGGGTGTGGTGCGCCATTCGGGCGGGAACTTCAAGCGCCGGAAGGTCGCCGTCGGCGCAATTGGATGTAGAAGGCGCCATCGCCACCGTGATGGCGGGCTGCCGTTCCATGGGTCGTGATGATAGCTTTCAAGGCCGGTTCGGCCAGCCATCGGGGGACATTCCGGCGTAAGACGCCGGTGTCGATATCGCCGGCGCGGTGCAGGTCGCCACTTCCGGCGCGGCGCCAACTTCCCCCCTTTCCGGTAATGACCAGGACGGTTCGCAAGCCGCTTGCTGCGGCTCGCGAGAGGAAACCCACCAGCCGGTCGTGGGCAGCGCTCTGGGTCAGCCCATGCAAATCGAGCCGGGCCTCGATCTCGATATCACCTTTGGCGATCCGTCGGGCGTGGCGGCGATCGAAGACGGCGGGCGCTGCTGGGAGTGCTGGCTGCCGGGGTGATTTCAGTTGCGGTGGGGCGGATGTCGGTGGGTGGCGTCGTTTGGGGCCCGCAGCGGTCGGGCTGTTGGCGTCAGGCGGGGGCGGATTGGCGCGGGTGTTGCCCGGAGGCAGTCGTTGGTGGCTGCGAGGTGGCGGCGCTGGCGGCTCGACGTCGGGGACGCGGGGCTTTGCCGCCTTTAACGGGGAGACCGATTGGGACACCCGGGACCAGATCTCCCGGTCGTCCTCGGGCAGGGTTTCGGCATTGGGCGGGCTGCGCCTGCCTGCCGGTCGATTGGCAGGTTTCATTTGGGTCGCTTGCCCGATGGCCGGGGGCTCGATGTTACGATGCCGGTCGCGGCCGGCTGGGGCTTGGCCAGAAACATGAAGAGATTGCCGGGGTGGCGAACCTTGCCAGCCGTCTTGGCGGCGTTGCTGCCGGAGCCGAAAAATATGTCGCCACGCTCTGGGCCCTTGATCGCCGCTCCGACGTCGTGGGCGACCATCAGGCGCTGAAACGGGGCTTTGGCGCCGGCTGCATACAAAGTGGGGACGGCGACGTAAACCGGGCTTCCGAGCGCGTGGAAAGAGGGGTCGACAGCGAGTGAGCGGCCGGCGACGAGGGGGACGCCGATAGCGCCGGGAGGACCGTCATGATCGGCCGGCATCTCGCGGAAGAAGACGTAAGATGCGTTCAAGTTCATGATCTTGCGGGCGCGATCGGGATCGGATTTCAGCCAGCGTCCAAGTGCGCCCATCGACATCTTGTTGGCGGCGACGATGCCCTTGTCGATCAGGTGCTGGCCAATCGACGTATAGGGATGGCCATTCTTGCCGTCGTAGCTGACGCGGACGATCGAGCCATCCGGGAGGCGGATGCGCCCGGCACCCTGGATCTGCAAGAAGAACAGATCGACGGGGCTTTCGAGGTAAAGAATCTCGAGACTTCGACCGTCGAGTGCACCGGCATCGATCTCGGCGCGTGAGGCAAAGGGCAGGTTGCCGGAGGCGGTGGCACGCGCGTGCGTGGGGCCGGTTGGAGCGCGCTTGGTGGAGGTTTCGCTGACGAGGGTCACGAGATCTGGCGGGCGCTTGAGCACGGGCGTCTGAAATGTGCCCTGACGCTCACGGGAGCCGTCGAGCAGGGGCTCATAGTATCCCGTCAGAAGGCCCTCGAAGTTCTGGTGGGCGATGCGGTGCGGGCGGAAGTATTGCTCGATGAAGGCCCGTGCCTCGGTCCGCTTCACCTTTGCGGGCAGGGCAAGCGCTGCCTTGCAGGCTTCGAACAGCTCGGGAGGTGTCCTGCCGCGACCAGCCTTTTGGGCCGGGGCCTTGGAGAACTGCAGGACGCGCGGGCAGGATGCCAGGAACGCCTTGAAGCCGGCCAAGTGGTCATCGTTCTCCCAGCCTGGGAGCTCGCTGAAGGCGACTGGGTCGTAATGAATACCTGCCTTGCGGGTGCTCTCCATGGCGGGAGCTTGCGAGGACGATGGTTGGGACTTGTTGGTCGGCGCCACTGTTGCGGTCCTGGGCGTGTCTTTGGGGGCTGGGGCGTGCTGGGCGTGGAGGATGCCGGGCGCCATTATGACGCTCAGAGCCAGGCTCAGCGCCTGTTTTTTGGCGCGTTGCCATCGTGGCCTTCCGCTGTCGATGGCTCGGCCATTTCCCACGCCGTTGGTCCCCTCGGCCGTGAACTTCGCATTGCGTCGCTTCTGGTCCATCGCCGCGCCTTGTCCCCACGAGGTCAGCGGCTAGTCGAGCAGAGCGGTCCTCGTGCAGCTAGTTGATACGCTAACGGATGGATCGGTGGCGCAAGCCCGCCATACTGCAGGGCGCGAGGCTATAAGCGTCAGTTTGGTGCCTGGGTCGCGATCAATTTCCAGTTCGGGTCACGAGAACTCGCGTCGCGGGCGAACGTCCAGATGTCCACCACTTCCTTGATCCGCTTGGGATCGCCGGAAATGACGCCACCGTTGCGATCCCGCGTCGCCGAGATCAACTCACTCACGAAGCGGACGGTGAGCTGCGACTGGCTGGCCTTCAATTCGGCCTCTACGATCTCGGCCTTGCTGATGCCAACGAAACTCTGGTCGATGAGATCGCCGCGGGCCTCGCGCTCGCCAATCGCGGCGGAGAAACCCTCGAAAACTTCTTTGCTCAGAAGGTTTTTCAAGGTCTTGCGGTTGCCTTCGGCAAATGCGGTGACGATCATCTCGTAGGCTTGGCGTGCGCCGCCAATGAAATGGTCGGGATCGAAGCCTCGGTCGGCGCGGGCGATCGCCATCAAGCCCTCTTCCAGCGGGGGGTTGCCGGAGGCAAGCGTCTTGACCTTTGCCTCGACGTTGGGGGCGGCTTCACCGGGCCTTTGCGGCTGCTGGTCATCGTCGTGGGACTCGTGGCGCGGCAGGGCGACAACCTTTTCCTGTGCCTGGGCCGTGGCTGCGCGGGCACGCTGCTCCGCCTTGTAGCGCTCGACACGGGCATCATCCTCGTGACTCTTACGACCGAGCACGCTGCGCAGGCGAAAAACGATCACAAGCGCCATAACGATCAGCAGAACTGTGAAAATGTCGATTGGGCCGTTCATGCTCTTTGCTGCTTTCCAAGCGGTGGTCGCGAGCGGAAACCCTGATGATCTGCTCGGCACATTCTCGCCCTCGGCGGGGCTCGCTCCACATGTAGATCAGGTTGTCGGACGCCAGAATTGCTTCCAGGCAACTCGCGCGCAGGTCGCCCTCACATACGCATCGGCCCGTCGTGGCAAATGTAGGGCATCGAGGGGACGAATCCAAGTGATGAGCTGGCGCCAGGTCCGGTCAGGTCAAAAGAGCCTTTCCCCTTGTGGTTCAAAACGGGTCATGGTCCGTTGCCGATGCTGGGGGAAGCATGATGTCGCAGGTGCAACTCCAACCATTCGCGCATGCGCCAATCTCACGCGCCCCTGTGCGCGGCACCGGCCATGGCTGTTGCGCGGGCTGACCAACCCAATGCTCGAGCAATCCATGCACGATCCCATGAGGGGGGCAGTTGCGTAGTCGTTCGTGGTGGGGGCGTTTTCGAGTGGCTGGGGGCATGTGAGTGGGGGTAAGGTCGTTGGCTGCTGGATCGTGCCGCTCGAATGGCGCTTGTCATGCCATCGCGAACGGTATCCGCGAAACGGCGCAAGGGCAGCGTCACGGTGGCCATATGGTGCACGTGGACGCCCAGGAGCGGATCGGCTTGACTGACAAGGCGCGGGGCGCAGTTCGTGGCATGCGTTCCAAACGGGGCGATCTGTCACCGGCCGCCGCCAGTGTGTGCTGCGGTGCGTGGCCAATCTCGAGGGCCGGCAAATGGGGAGGCTATGGCGCGATGGGGGCCTTGTCATGACCATGGTGCTGCTCATCGTTCTAATCGCGGTACCGTTGCTCGAGCTCGCCGTGCTGATAAAGATCGGCCAGTGGATCGGTTTCTGGCCGGCGTTCGGTATCGTCATCGGCACATTCATGATCGGCGCTTCGGTGCTGGCGCGGAGTGGGCTTGCTTCCGCATTTCGCGTGCAAGAGGCAATGCTCAAGGGCGAGCCACCGGTGGCGGCCATGCTCGAAGGCGCGCTGCTGGCGTTTGCGGGGCTCCTGCTCGTCACGCCGGGCTTCATTGCCGATACCGTGGGCCTCGCTCTGCTGGTTCCCCCGATCCGCGCGTTGGCAGCAAAGTGGTTCACCCGCAGCGCCTTTGGCGATTTCGAGGTCAGGAGCAGTCATACCACGTATGAAACCTATGAGCCCCGCGATGCGGGAGGCGAGGCGCGGAGGGGGGATGATGGTGGCGGGCCGGTCATCGAAGGTGAATTCGAGCGGCTGGACGAGCGCCCGATGAAAAATGGCGATCGGGGCCCGCCCAAGAGGTGAAGCCCATCGCGCCCCTTCTTTGCGTTGAGCGTGAGACCGCATGAGCCTCGCGCCCTCGGCTTTGGCCTTTCAGACTTCTTGCAACGATGGATAGTCATTGATGACCGTTGACGATCTCAAGGCGTCCCGATCTGCCGCGTCTTTGTTCGCTCGCCCTGACTTGCAGGCACACTATCGCGCCGATGGCTCGACCATCCTGCGCTCGAAGTTGGCAACGAAACCAGCTCCCGGCATCCGCCGCTTGACTGATTGGCTCTTGTTCTGGGCGGAGCGGGCTCCCGACCGGCCTTTTCTTGCCGAGCGAGACGCGGGGGGCGAGTTGCGGCAAGTCACATACGGTCAGTCGTGGCGACGGGCAGCGTCGATCGCAGGCAGCTTGGCGGAGCGTCAGCTCGATCGCACCACGCCAATCGTGATCGTTGCCGAAAATGGGATCGACCACGCACTCTTCATGTTCGGCGCGATGGCGGCGGGGCTGCCGGTGGCGCCAGTCTCCACGGCCTACGCGCGGCTTGGTGAGAGTTCGTCGCGCTGGGGGCACATCCTCGACCTCGTCAAGCCGCAGATGATTTTTGTCGACGATCCCGCGCGCTATCGGGTGGCGTTGCAGCATCGGCTGGTGGAGGACGTCGAGCTGGTCGTTGGCGCTGGCGAAGCGGATGGACGACTGGTGACCCCATTCGCAGCGCTGGAAGATGCAGCACCGATCGTTGGGCCGCTTGATTTCGACAACACTGGCTTGGCCAAAGTGCTTTTTACTTCCGGCTCGACGGGCATTCCGAAGGGCGTCATCAATACGCACGACATGCTGTTGCACAGCCAGGACAGTCTGGCCGTGATCTGGCCGTTTCTCGAAGATGGCCCGCTGCAGCTAGTGGATTGGCTTCCATGGAGCCACACCTTCGGCGGCAACCACAATCTTGGCCTCATCCTGCGTACCGGCGGCTTCATGCTGATTGATGAGGGTCGCCCGTTGCCCGGCATGATGGAACGGACAATCGCTAACCTGAAGGCGGCTTCACCGACGGTCTATTTCAGCGTGCCAAGGGGGTATGCGATGCTGCTTGCGGCCCTGGAACAGGACGAGGCACTGCAGTTGAGTTTCTTCGACCAGTTGCGGTTGATGTTCTATTCGGGGGCGTCGCTACCGCAACCGCTGTGGGAGGGAATGGCCGAGTTGTCGGCGCGGGCGCGCGGCGAACATGTGGCGATGACGACGAGTTGGGGTTCGACAGAGACAGCGCCGCTCGCCACGTCGGCGCATTTTCCGCTGGACCGGCCCGGCAATATTGGCGTGCCTGTGCCGGGCTGCGCCATCAAGCTGGCGCCTGTAGATGGACGCCTGGAAATCCGCTGCAAGGGTGCCAACATCACTCCTGGCTACTTTCGAAATGCAGCGGCAACACAAGAGGCTTTCGACGCAGAGGGCTGGCTCAGGTCGGGGGACGCAGTTCGTCTGGTCGATCCGGCCCGGCCGGAGCTGGGGCTCGTATTCGATGGCAGGATCGCAGAAAGCTTCAAGCTGCTGACTGGGACGTGGGTCAATGTCGGGCCATTGCGGACTGCAGTCGTTGCGCACTTGTCGCCGCTGATCGACGACTGCGTGGTGGCAGGACATGACCGCGATGACATCGGGCTTCTGCTGTTTCCCAATGCGGCGGCAATGAGGGCCGTTGTTGGTGGAAGCGGGGTAGATGTCGCCGAGCTCGTTCGGCACCCCGAGATCAGCAGCCGGGTGCGGCAGGGGCTGGTGGGATACAACCGCCAGGCCAGGGGCAGCTCAACGCGGGTTGCGCGGGCCCTGCTGCTGGTCGAGCCAGCATCGCTCGGAGCGGGAGAGTTGACCGACAAGGGCTATATCAACCAAAGGGCGGTGCTGGAGCGGCGCTCCCGGCTGGTCGAGGCGCTCTTTGCCAACAGCCAGGAAGCACATGTTATCGTTCCGGACATGAGGTAGCTCCGCAGGCGTACATGCAATCTGACATTGCGTTCCAGTCAAAGACGCTTATAAATCAATACGTAACATTCGTGGATTAGTATCAATTCAATATCCGCGCGCCATCTTTTGCTGCGCCATGATGATCTTGAGCGCGTGTTGCTCGCACAAGCACATGACTGCTCACGCCAAGCTTGAGGAGACTTTCTCATGAAGCCTACCATTCAGCTACCGTCGGGGGGTGGGCCATCCCGTCTGCCGGCTTTCGGCATCGGCGCCACGGCGTTGGCATTGCTGGCGATTTTTGCGCTGTCGATTTTCTGGATGGGAATTTACCGGATCGATGCGGGTCATGTCGGCATCGTCAAACGCTTCGGTAATGTGGTCGACGTGGTCGACCCCGGCCTGCATGTGAAAATTCCTTATGCTGATACGGTTGAGGAAATGGAGGTGCGTGAGCGCGCGTTCACGAAGGAGCTGGCTGCTGCTTCCCAGGATCCTCTGGAGCTGCCGATCACGGTCACTGTGAACTGGCTGGTGAAGCGCAACAACGTCAAGGATCTCTACATCCAGTTTGGCTCGCTGGCGCAATTCGAAGCGCGGATCATCCAGCCGCGCCTGAACGACGCCGTCAAAGGCGTGACCAGTGGTTACACGGTCAACGATCTGCTGCGCAAACGCACGGAATATCGTGACAAGTCGCAACAAGCGTTTGCGGCGCGTATGCCCGACGATATCCAGATCACGGGCTTCTCGGTGGTCAACATCGGCTTCCCCCCAGAATATACCAAGGCCATTCGCGACAAGCAGGTCGCCCGCGAGCAAGCGGAAACGGAGCGTTTCGTGCTCGAGCGCCAGAAGCTGACGACCACCCAGGTGACGCAGACGGCCATGGCACAGCGCGATGCCGACAAGGCGCGTGCCGACGGCCGCGCCTACGAGATCAAAGTACAAGGCGAGGCGCAGGCGGAGGCCGTCCGCATTCTCGGGGCGGCGCTTGCTCAGAACCCGCTGGTTGTCGAATACCGGAAGATCGAGAAGTGGGGCGGGGATTTCCCGACAACCTTCATGGGTGGGGAGCAAGGCGCCAACGTGTTGTGGCAATTGCCAGGTGCCACGCCTCCCGGAACAGGCATCCGGGGCGCCAAGCCCGCGGCGCAGTAGCGCCAAGCGTCGCGACGAGATTTATTGGATGGTGTTCGATAAGGCCAGAGCCCTGACAGGGCTCTGGCCTTATTCGTTACTGGGGCCGGCGGAAACCGAGTTTTGCATCTCCAGGTTGCCGTCCCGAAGCGACCGGTGTCTTGACAAGCGCGTGCGCACCTACGGCAGGCTTGTTGGCGCGTTAGGAAGGACACAAGGGCATCGCCAAAATGCCTTGAGCAGCGCATCCCGCCTTGAACTCCGGTGGAATCGATGGCAATCGCGCGAAACGTAGGGGCGACGGCTGTAGGCGCCGGATTGGTCGTTGCGTCAGTATGGGCCCGATGGCTCGCGTTTCAAATTTCCAGGCTCGCTAGTCCCAGCATCGGCGGGTTGATTTCCGTTGGCTGGGCGGGTGGCGAGCAGATGCTGCCGGGTTGCGAGGCGAAGGATTGACGGGCGAAAAGCAATGTGAGTCTCGGGCGATTGCGATGATGGACAGCGCCCGCCACGAGGCCGCGGCATCCTACCCGCTGGCCTCCCGTCTATCGTTCGCATAGAACCTTTTCCGAACGGTGCCGGGCGCTCGATGTTTCGGCCGGACTGCAGAGTTGGGGGCACATGATCACTGCGATTTGGCGCTTCCGCCACTTTATCATCGCTGCCATTTCAGGCGAATTCAGGTCCCGCTTTGCGAGATCAAAATTCGGTGCTGCTTGGTTCATTCTCCATCCCTTGGCGATGGCGACAATCTTTGCACTCGTGCTGTCGAACGTGCTCCAGGCCCGGCTCGGGCCGGTGGAGAACAAGGCAGCCTTCGCGATCTACCTGATGGCGGGGCTTGCGGCGTGGGGCCTTTTTCACGAAATTGCCAGCCGCTGCCTGACGATCTTCGTCGAATACGGGAATACAATGAAAAAGATCGCATTCCCGCGCATTGCACTGCCCGTCATCGTGCTCGGCGGGGCCCTCGTCAATCATCTGCTGTTGCTGGTGGCGATCGTGATCGTGTTCTTGTTTTTCGGCCACTTTCCATCGACGGCGTGGGTGTACTTGCCGCTGGGCATGCTGCTGGCTGCCGGGTGCGCGTTCGGTTGTGGCATCCTGCTTGGCATTTTCAATGTTTTTGCGCGAGACGTCGGGCAAGTCATGACAGTGGTTTTCCAGTTGATGTTCTGGATGACACCGATCGTCTATCAGCTCAATGCGCTCCCCTCTGCGGTGAGGAGTTTCGTGCATCTCAACCCCATGACATCGATTGCGGTTCTCTACCAGGATGTCATGCTCTACGGGCGAGCGCCGAACATGGTGACGCTGATTTATCCGAGCCTGTTTGCGGTGGTGCTGATTCTGCTATCGCTGTTCGTTTTCCGCCGGGCAAGTCCTGAACTCGTGGACGCGCTATGAGCGAAGTGTTGCTGAATGTTCAAAACGTCGGGAAATGCTACTCGACGTACCGGTCCAACTTGCAGCGCTTCGCTCGCTGGTTCGGTGCGCCTGTGCCGGCGCAGGCGGAGTTCTGGGCTGCACGCCATATAACGTTCTCGCTTTCGAGGGGCGAGTCGGTTGCGCTGATTGGCCAGAACGGTGCGGGCAAGAGCACGATCCTGAAACTGATCACTGGGACTGTTCGCCAGACCGAAGGTACCATCGGTATGAACGGGCGCATCAGCGCCATCCTGGAGCTCGGCCTGGGCTTCAATCCTGAGTTCAGCGGCCGTACGAACGTCCTCCACTCAGGTGGCCTGCTTGGCCATTCACCTGAGCAGATGCAAGCCATGTTGCCGGAGATCGAGGCCTTTGCTGAGATCGGAGAGCATTTCGATCAGCCACTGCGGACATACTCCAGCGGCATGCAAGCACGCGTTGCCTTCGCGCTTGCAACGGCCATGCGACCGGACGTGTTGATCGTGGATGAGGTCTTGTCCGTTGGCGACAGCTATTTCCAGCACAAGAGCTTCAATCGTATTCGCCAATTCCGCAAGGAAGGCACGACGATCGTCCTGGTGACGCACTCCATGGCCGACGTGCGCACACTCTGCGATCGCTGCATCCTCATCGACAAGGGCCGGGTTGCGAAGGATGGCGCGCCCGACGAAGTCATCGACTACTACAACGCCATGATTGCGGAGAAGGAAAACGCCAAGCTCTCGATCGAGCAGCGCCGCAGCAAGGGCGGGTGGAGTTGGACGCGATCTGGCACGTTCGATGCCGTCGTGGCCACGGCCCGGTTGATCGACGCCGCAACCGGCAAGGACGTTTATCTTGCGCAGGTTCGGCAGAAAATCCGGCTGGTCGTCGAAGTCAACGTCAATGCCGATCTCCCGGGACTGGTGCTCGGTATTCTCGTTCGTGATCGCACCGGCCATATCGTGTGGGGTACGAACACGCACCACACAGGCCAGCAAGTGGAGATGGCGAGGAGCGGGGAACGGATTGAGTTCGACGTCGATATCGACTGCGATCTGGGGCCCGGCTCATACTCGATCACCTATGCACTCACCGATTCCGAGACGCACATGTCCGCCAACTACGAATGGGTGGACAACGCCATCGTGTTCGACGTGGTCAATCTCACGGGGGACTACTTCGTTGGCACGAGCCGGCTCAATGCAAGCTTCACGGTCAAGCGTGACGATGATGACGAGAACTCGTCGCGGGTGGCGATGACCACGTCGTGTCGCGATTGCGATGGCATTGAAAAGCACCAGCGCGCCGGCCAAACGATTGTCGAGGATGGGGCTGCATACCAGGTCATGCACAACGGCCTGAAAGTGGTGTCCGGCGGCTACTACGGGTCGTGGATGGCGAAGATCATCGAGCAGCTCAAAGGCCACCATGAGCCGCAAGAGGAGTATCTTTTCCACAGTCTGGTCGAGAAGGCCCGCCCTGGAACGCTGTTTGTTGAGCTGGGGTCGTACTGGGCGTACTACTCCATGTGGTACCTCAAAGAGGTAAAGGGCTCGACGGCGCTGTGCATCGAGCCGGATCCTGTAAACGTGGCGGTTGGCAAAGAGAATGCGCGCCTCAACGGTTTGTCCGACAGGATGCGGTTCTTCGAAGCCTGGATCGGCGGGGAACCTAAGACGGGGCACTCGGCCCTCGTTGAAAGCAGCTTGCAGCCTAGAGAACTGCCGATGCTGGATATGCGTGGAATTCTGGATTTGACGGATGGACGACCCATCGAGGTGCTGCATGCCGATATCCAGGGGGGCGAGCTCGATCTGGTTCGCTCGATGGGTGATGCGGCGCATGACGGCTCAGTTCGTTTCGTCTTCCTGTCGACGCATCACAAGTCCATCTCCGGATCTGCGACGACGCACGAAGACGTGGTAGACGAACTGAAGAAGATCGGCGCCACGATCTATGCTGATTTCAAGGTCGAGGAATCTTTTGCGGGCGATGGGCTGATTGTGGCGGGCCTGCTACCTGAAGACCGAGACGTGGTGTTGCCGAAGATCAGCCGCAACAAACGTGAGACGTCTTTGTTTCCTGAGGGCTAGGGAACATGATGGTCTCTCACGCGCAGAATTTCGAAGATGTCATACTGTGGCGGGCGCTCAAGGGCGTAGAGCGCGGTTTCTACATCGACGTTGGGGCGCATCATCCGATCATCGATTCAGTCAGCCTCCTGTTCTACGAGCGTGGCTGGCGTGGACTGCACGTCGAGCCTATGCCGGAGATGGCAGCCAAGCTGCGCGAGGGACGACCCGACGAGATCGTCGTGCAAGCGGCTGTCACAACGCGCTCGGGGCCAGTGGAGCTTTTGCAGATCGGCAGCTCCGGACTGACGACCGGTGATCAGGACATCGGTCGCGAGCACATGGCTAACGGTTGGCCGGGGGAAGCCATTATCGCGGAGGCGGTTAGGCTGGCCGATGTTTTCGAGAAGGCATCGGACAGGGATGTGCATTGGCTGAAAATCGACGTGGAAGGCATGGAGCAGGATGTTATCGCCAGTTGGGGCGATGCGGAGTGCCGGCCTTGGATCGTCGTCGTCGAAAGCACGCTGCCGCTAAGTGAAATTCCTTCGCACGAGCAATGGGAACGGCTGGTCACGGAGCGTGGCTACGACTTCGTTTATTTCGATGGTCTCAATCGATTCTATGTCCACAACACAAGGCCTCAACTGAAAGCCGTTTTTGGGCCCGGTCCGAACCTTTGGGACGGATTCGCCTTCAATGATACGGCAAGCTCGGCGCCGACCTTTGGGGCTGTCTATATCGAGAAGCTGAGAGCAGTCGAAGAAAACCGACGGATCATCAGTGGCGACCTTGCCAGCAGCCAAGCTGTGGTGAGTACGCGCGATGCGGAGATCGGGGCACTGCAACAGCAGACGCACCAATTGAGCGGAGCGCTCGAACAGGCAGTCAGCGATCTTGGCGCGCGGGACGTGGCTTTGGCGGAGCGGGTGGGCGAGGTTGGCAGGCTGCGGGAAGAGCTGGCCGGTGCACGCGCAGAAAGCGCGGCGGCATTGGATGTCGAGCGCAAGCGTGTGGCGGCGCTGGAAGCTGCGATCGATGCACAACGCCAGGCGCTTATCGCCAGCAGCGTTGCTCAGCGAGAATTGCGCGGCAGCATGGAGGCCGTGCTTTCGAACATGCGGCAACTTCGTGCTGAAACGGCGGACGTTTTTGCGGCCTGGGAGCGACGCCGGTTTACGCCGCGGCGTTTCTTGTCGCGGTTACGGTCAGTGCTCTCTCAGGGAGGCCAAAGGGCGCAGGCAGCGGGCCATGCTCGAGCGTCGTCGCTGGGCGGTGTACTCGAGACGTCAAGCCTGCCACACGGCAGGGCTGCAGCCAGACATGCAGAGTTTCTGACTAACGACCTGTTCGCGCGGGAGCATCCATCGTGCGGTGGGATCGTGGCGGCGGAGGCTTTGATGCTGGAGGGGCTTTTCGAGCGTTTGAAGCCTCGTGTCGCTCTCGAAATCAATATGGCGGGCGTGACTGGTTGGCCACTGTCGAACGACTATTGTCTGCATGCCTATGCAATTCAATCGCATGGCGACAAAAATCTTGGGAAGAATGTGGCGCGGGACCTGAGGGTCAACTTCGGGCCGCTTGCTCATGAGCTACCTTCCATTTTCAATGAGTTCGACGTAGCGGGAGAGCCGCTGGATCTCATCGTGATGGCGGGAGATGGAGCGCAGAGCGAAATCCGCGATGCCATCGGACTCGTGCTCGGCTATCGCCCAATGGTGCCATTTGTCGTCGTGATCTGGAAGGCGGGCGAGCGGGCTTGCCGGGACGCTTTGTGTTCGGTGAGCTGGGCTGCCAATCCGCATGTGCATGGTGTCGATCTGGATTTTCTGCCCGGGAGGCCATCATGCAATGCGAGCGAGGAGGGCCAACTTCGTGGCGGGGTTGCGTTAGTCTATCTGTCGCCGGCGCCACGCGCCGGCGAACTCGTGGTGAAAGGAAAGGGCGCCAGTGCGGCCGTGTCGCCTGCTGGTTCGACTTGAGCAAACATCGGCGGCGATCGTTGTCGGCGTTCAGTGCGGAGTGGGGAGATGCGCATACTTGTTGTGAGTAATTTCTATCCTCCCGACAGTGTCGGGGGAGCTGAGATTGTGGCGCATCGACATGTCCTCGACATGATCAGTCGTGGCCATGAGGTCTGCGTGTTTGCGGGCCGGCAACCTAAGCCCGGTGAACGCCATGGGGGGCTTGATCTCGACGACGTGGATGGTGTGGCCGTCCATCGAACCGTTGTGCGCTCGCTCGATCCGTCACTGTCGTTCCATTGGGGTGATTGCGAGCGACATCTGGAGGCCGTCATCCGGCAGGAAGCGCCGGATGTCGTCCACTGTCACAACGTGATGGGTCTGGGGGCAAACGTCATACCGCGGGCAAAGTCGCTCGGTGTGCCGGTGATTGTCACGCTGCACGACTATTGGGGGTTCTGCCTCAAGCAGACACGGATCAATGCTGACAATCGAACGTGCGCGGATCATGATGATTGCGAGCGCTGCCTGTCGCACGTGGTGACGGAAACGGGCACCGCTCAACCAACGCGCCTGCGGCGCGATTATATTGCCTGGTGCCTGTCGCAAGCCGATCGGCTGGTTTCACCCAGCCAGGCGTTGGCCGACGCCTATGCCGTCGCCGGTGTGGGAGGGGGCAGAATCGTCGTGCGATCGAACGGGATCGATATCGCTCGATTTGGTGAGCCCAAAAATCGCATCGATGGGCCTGTGCGCTTCATGTTCGTCGGGTACCTCGGCGAGCATAAAGGGCTGCTGGAGCTGATGGATGCCGTTGCCAGGATTGCCGCGCGTAGCGAACTCGACGGGAAGTGGCAGCTCTCCATTCTTGGCGACGGGCACCTGCGGCCCTGGCTTGAAGAGGCTCTCGAGCGCGAAGGGCGCGCCAACGTCGAATTCCTCGGCAAAGTACCGCAATCTCTCATGCCGCAGTTGCTGAGCGAGCACGATGTGCTGGTTCTGCCGTCGATCTGGCCCGAGAACGAACCGGTGGTGCTGCTGGAATCGATTGCTGCGGGCATGGCGCAGATTGCTACGGCGCACGGCGGCAGCGTCGACATGGTGCACGACGGGCGCGGAGGCAGGCTGATCACACCGAGAAGTGCTGATGCCCTGGCAGCGGCGATGATCGGCTATATCGCGGACCCTGCTTCGGTCACAGCGCATCGGCAGCACAATCTGCAGAGGCGTGGTGAACTCAGCCAGAGCGCCAGTTGCGACGCCTATGAGGCCGACTACCGTGCCCTTTGTGAAGGTCATCGGAAGGAGGCTGGAGCCGGGGCCGGGCATCCGATCGTCATTTGCGGCGGTGGATGGCCGACGCTGCCGGTTTCAAGCCTGGTGAACAACCTGGCACTCGTCGAAGGCGAACTCAGCCGGATGCGTCTCGTTGCGGCAGCTTGGGCGGATTCAAATCTGTGGTCGCAAGCCTCGGCGTTGTGGGTCTGGGCCGAGAGTGGGGACGAAGAGCTGATACGGCGCGCCTTACGTCTTGGAATGACGATCATCGTATCGTCTGTGCATGCGGCCGCTGGATGGCTTGAAACGGCGTCCCCGGACGTGATCGTGGTCAAAGAACCACTCGAGGTGGTGGTCGCGCTCAGGAGCGTGGCGCGCTCGGTGGTGCTCGAGAAACCGATGAGTGACGCTGCGCCTTTTGCCAGAGACGCCTTCGCGATGCTCTCCAGCGCCAAGAGCTACTCGCTCACGCTTGCGACTGTGCGGAACGGAATCCAATAGGCCAAGCTCAAAGCCTTACTACCGAAGGAATGTCGTTGTGGCTCCTCTCAAAGTGTTGTTGTGCAACGAGCGGCTGATTTTCCGTTTCGGTGTCGATCGCATACTGCTGATGCTGGCGAAGGCCTTGCTGGCAGAGGGGCATGATGTCCAGCTGCTGTGCTTTCGATGCGACGATGCGGTCAAGAAGATGTTCGAAGGGAGGGTGCATCTTTTCGATCCGAGTTACGGCGCGGACTTTTTCGGTCTGGAGCGGTCAGCAAGTGACGCACTGGGCAAGCTCATCGATGCGCGCAAGGCGACATCGCCGATCGATGTCGTGGTCAGCGGGGGATGGCCGTTCTTCAATGCGGCACTCGTGGGCGAAGCGCGCGGAGTGCCGACCGTTTTCATCGATGCAGGTGCCGTGCCACACGACGGTTATCCGCAGGAGATGCTGCCGGTTCAGCAAGCCGTGCGCCGGGCCCGCAGTGCGGCGTTGCCGCACTTCACGCGGGTGCTTCCGATCAGTTCATTCATATGCGAAACGCAGACCTTAGTGGATCGGGGTTCGCATGATGGCGTGCGCGTCGTGCGACTCGGCGTCGACCACTTCGACGCGTCGATATTTTCTCCAGATGAAGCGACTGCCCAGGACGAGAAAAGCTTGATAGAGCGCCTGCGCGGGCATGCAGCTGATGGCGCGGGCCTCATTCTCAATCTCGGGCGGTTCGAAAAGCAGGGGTACAAGAACTCCCACAGCGCGCTCGAAATTCACCGTCACGTGCTGAAGCACAAGCCGACCGCGAGACTGTTGATCCTGGATGATGGGAGCGGCGTGACGTTGCCTTGGGACCAGGCCAAGACTGTCGACTGCATCGGCTCGGTGAGCGATGCGGCGCTGTGCGAGCTGATGTCGATTGCGGATGCGGGTATCTCGGTGTCGCTCTGGGAGGGCTTCAACTTGCCGCTCGGCGAGATGCAGCGGGCGGGGCGGCCGGTGCTGGCGTACAACGCCGGTGCGCATCCCGAGGTCGTCTGTCATCCGTGGTGCCTCTCGTCGAGCCAAGAGGAAATCGGGGAAAAGCTGCTCAAGATCCTGGATGTTGGCTTGCCGCAAGCGGTTGGGAAGAGCCTTACGGCTTGGTCCTCGAAGGAGGAATTCACCTGGGCTGCGGCTGCGCGATCCTACATTGCGGAACTGAAGGAAGTCGTTGGGGCGACGGCTCCAAGAAGTTCTGAATCTCGGCGGCCGCTGCTGATTGCCGATGTGTCGAATTGTTCTCGTGATCCGGCCAACACCGGGGTGACGCGCGTGACGCGGCGATTGCTGGCAGGGCTGCAGGAGCACTGTGCAGTCGATATCGTCTTCGTTTGGTGGGATGTGGACAGGCGGGACTACCGGCTCCTCGATCGCACCCGGCAGGCATTCCTCTCGGCATATGGTGGTCCAAGAGACCGCTTGTCGGATGTGAATGCCGATGGGCCGGATGGTCAGACGCCGGGGCTCTTGCTCGACTGGATGCCGGCTTTGCACCGTCACGATGCGACGATGTTGATCGCAGAGATTCCGATGGATGGTCACGCGCAACATCGGATCGCGTGGGCCAAGCAACGGGGGCTCAAGACGGCAGCCGTCCTCTATGACCTCATTCCCGTCAATCACCCGGAGTTCTGCGATCCAAAGATCAGCGCGGATTTCCCGGATTACCTCGTCGGGCTCACGGGGGTCGATACGCTGGTGTCGATCTCGCAGACGACGATGGACGACTACATGGTTCATCTCAAGCAAAACGATCTCAAGGCGCCGCAGCAATGCAGTGTGATCTGGTTGCCCGGGCAATTCGGAAATCACGACCGCCAAAAGGCGAGGACGGTACGTCGCGAGGCTGCGGAGATGATCGACATGGCCACGCCCGTGGCCGTGGACGGCAAGTCGGTTGTCAATACGGTGCGGGGAAAGATGGGACTGGATCGCAGGCGCGAACCCATCGAGATTCTCTGTTTATCGACGATCGAACCGCGCAAGAATCATCGCCGTCTGTTGAAGGCCTTCAGTAACTTGAGGGAGCGCCGGCCGGAACTCGATCTGAAGCTGACATTGATCGGCAATCGCTATGGCGGAGCGCCGGAGCTTGCGGAATTCGTAGAGGACTGCTGCGCCGCCGATCCTGCGATCACGTGGAAGGGCTTCCTTAGTGACGAAGAGATCGTGGAGGCGTTCGGGCGCGCGCGTTTCATCGCCTATCCTTCGCTGGTCGAAGGGTTCGGATTGCCGATTCTGGAAAGCATCTGGATGGGGCGGCCTTGCCTTTGTCACGACAAGGGTGTGATGAGCGAGCTGGCGGCGGGCGGTGGGTGCCTTACGGTTGACATGACCGATGTCGATGCACTGAGCGCCGCGTTGGAGCGACTTGCCACGGACGACGAACTGCTCGAGCAGTTGAGCAAGGCGGTCAGCAGCCGGCACATTGATACTTGGCGGGATTATGCGGACAGTTTCGCGGCGACACTGAACTATGGCGTGTCGTCGATCGAGGCAGCGGACGGTATCGCCAAGGCGCGTGCTTCGCGGGAAGCCTTGAAGAGTGATGCGGTCATCGTGCGGCGACGTGTACAAGGCTTCGCCAGCCTGTTGCCTGAGACTTTTAAATCGACCGTTGCCGCCAGTGCCGGGGGTGGTGGCAGTCGGATGCCGCCGATGACGGCGCGTCTGGTCTTGCTCACCTATCTCAAGCAGCGTCGCCAAAAAGCGGATGTGGTTGGACGGACCATCGGCATGCTGGCGCTGGCGCGTCGGCACATGCACGGATTAAGGGATCGCCTGGGGCCGCCAACAAGATGAGCCGTCACGCTGCGTCCTGTTTGCTGCCGACTGCATCTGAGTTGGTGGCGCGGAGGGGCATGGCGGAGGGGGCCCCGTTGTGGCGTGGTTTGGCTACCTTCACGGCGCGTTGCTCCGCCCTCGTTGCCTCAAGAAGTTGCGGCGGCGCGATTACATCAGCTTCAAACCGCGCAAGCTGGCGTGGCCCGAGCGGCCAACGATGATGTGGTCGTGAATTGTCACGCCGAGCGGTTTTGCGGCGGCGACGATCATCCGGGTCATTTCGATGTCGGCGGAGGAGGGAGTCGGATCTCCCGAGGGGTGGTTGTGGACGAGGATCAGCGCGGTCGACGATAGCTCCAGCGCGCGCTTGACCACCTCGCGCACGTAGACGGGCGTGTGGTCGACTGTGCCGACCTGCTGCACCTCGTCGGCGATCAACCTGTTCTTCTTGTCCAGAAACAGGATGCGGAACGCCTCGCGATCCAGAAAGCCTTGTGCCGCGCGGCAATAGTCGAGCACAGCAGTCCAGGTGCCAAGAACCTCGCGGCCGACGATCTGGTCCTGCATCAAGCGCAAGGCTGCGGCACGCACAAGCTTGATCTCGTCGACGGCGCGCTGTCCGACACCTTCCACCTCACGCAACCGTTCTTCGGGTGCGTTGACCACTTCCGCGAAGGAGCGAAACTTGCTCAGCAGGCGCTTAGCGATCGGCTTGGTGTCGACGCGCGGGAAAGCCCCGAACAGCACCATTTCAAGGATCTCGTAATCGGCAAGGGCCTCAGGCCCACCGGTACGAAAGCGGTCTCGGAGTCGCTGGCGGTGGCCGCTCTTGTCATCGGGCGGCGTGGTGTTCTCTCGCCTGGCCGGTTCTTGACCATCGGCGAAAAACGAGTGTTGGGGATCGTCGTCAACCTGCTCGAGTGGCCGACTGCCAATCTTGCCAGGCCTCTTTCGATTGCTCTCGCCCCCCATGAGATAGGCTCACGTCATTGGAGGAGCATAGGGTGGCCGATGCAGGCCAGCGGGCGAAAATGTGAAAACCTCACATCCGTCTTCCGTCACGCCGACGGTATGCTCGAACTGGGCAGACAGTTCACGATCGCGCGTAACGGCCGTCCACCCATCCGGTAGGATCTTCACCGAGGCCTTGCCAAGGTTGATCATCGGCTCGATCGTGAACAGCATGCCCGGCTCGAGGAGCACACCATCGCCGGCTTCACCGTAGTGAAGGATATTCGGCCGGTCATGGAAGACGCGGCCCAAACCATGGCCACAGAAGTCGCGGACAACACTGCATCGCTCGGCTTCGGCGAATTCCTGGATGGCTGCGCCGATATGGCCGGTGGTTGCGCCCGGCTTGACGGCGGCAATGCCCCTATGAAGCGCCTCGAAGGTGACGTCGATCAATCGTTCTGCTCGCCGCGAGACTTGGCCGATGGTGAACATGCGGCTGGTGTCGCCATGCCAGCCGTCGACGATCAGGGTGACATCGATGTTGACGATGTCGCCTTCACGCAGTGGCTTGGGGCTCGGAATGCCGTGGCAGACGACATGATTGACGGACATGCAGGAGGAATGCGTGTAGCCGCGGTAGTTCAGCGTCGCGGGCAGCGCGCCATGGTCGATGGCGAACTGGTAGATCAAATCATCGAGGCGCTCTGTGGAGACGCCGGGGACGACGTAGGGAACGAGCATATCCAAAGCCGATGCGGCCAGTTGGCCAGCAACGCGCATGCCGGCAAAGGCCTCGGGGCCATGAATCTTGGCCTTGCCTTCGCGCTGCTGGATGGTGTGGCTGTAGTCGAGATTGGACATTGGCGTTCTGGGCCCGGCTGGCGACTGACTTGAAGCCCAATGTAGAGCAATCCTCGTCAGTGGCAATGCAATGGCGGCCGCTGGGGCGCGGATATTGCGGCAAACCGGCCACTTTTTCGCGAGAGGAAAACCTCAAATCTCAGTGAGGCGGCGATGCCGGTTCGGCTTGCGTGTTGCTCAGGCGGGAGCACAGAAACGAAAAATGCCGGGCCGATCAGTGGCCCGGCATTTGTAGCTCCGGCTGGCGCCCTGCCTGGTGGCGACGCCAGACTCAGGCGGGCTCGCCCTCGGCTGTTGCCTCGCCGGCCGTGCTCTCGGCCATCAAGCGCTGGGCCTTGCCGACCCAGTCGCCCTTCTCGATGGCGCCTTCCAAGTGGAGCGCTTCATCGACGTTGGCGATGTCCTCGTCGGAGAAGTTGGCGATCTGCTCGTACTTGGTGCAATTGAGCTGGATGAGGCGTGCTGCGACTTCCGGCGAGATGCCATCAATCTTCGTCAGGTCATCGGGCTCGCCCTTGGGCTTCTTGAAGCCTTTCCAGGCCTGCGGCCAGGCGCCGGGCACGGGCGTCCGTGCGCTCGACGATGCGTGCGGCCTTGCCGCGACGGCCACGCAGATAATAGAGCTTGGCGCGGCGCACCTTGCCGCGCCGCAGAACCTCGATCTCGGCAACGATCGGAGAATAGATCGGGAAAACGCGCTCGACGCCCTCGCCGTAAGAAATCTTGCGGACGGTGAAGCTCTCGTTGCAGTCCAGATCCAGCCCGAGCGATGCAGACGCCTTCGTAGGCCTGGAGGCGGAAGGATTGCGTCTTGGCGGCTACGGGCTTGCGCCCCTTGGCTGGCGTTGCGTCGCCATCGGTGACCTTGACCGTGACGCGGAGCGTGTCGCCGGGGGCGAATTCTGGCACGCCGCGCTTCGTGAGCACGGCTCGGATCTGCTCGCGCTCGAGTTCTTCGATGATGTTCATTGTTGTTAGTCCTTGGTCTTCACATCATGGTGCAGAGGACCTGCGGTGCCGGCATTCGCGCGGCATTGCAGCTCGTGCTGGCCTGTCAAAGGCAGGCTCACCCAGGTTCGGGTTGGATAGAAGGCCGCTTGATAACCGAAACAGGGCCGCTTGTCGACACCCTGCCTGCGGGACTGATAGCGTCAGTCCAGGCTGCCCAACCTATGCAACCTTTGCCTTGAAAGCCTGGAATGGTGCCGGGATCTTCTGGATTTCGGACACGCAGCGCGCGAGGCGTTCGGCGTCCTCGTCGGGGCCGATTTGCAAGAGCACCGTATCGGCGGAGCCGCCGTAGCGCTTGGCGATCGCCTCGGGCAGCGCTTCATAGCTCGTGACGGTTGCGAAAAGGTCGATCAGCTCCTCCGGAATCTGCTCGGCAAGCTCGCTCCAGCGGTTTTCACGTGGCAGGGGATTAACCTTTTCTCCGAGCCAAACCAGATCGTGCAGCCGCAATACATCCCAATAGGCTCGGGTGGAGCAATAGAAGCCGATGCGGAAGCGCACATAGGCCCGCGCCTTGGCCACGGCCTCCGGGGTCGGGCCGGTGCCGATGAAGCCGTATCCTCCGGCGATGACCTCGACGTTCTGGCGCTGGCGGCCGGATTTGGCGAGGCCCTCGGAGATCCGGGCAATGGAGACCTCATCGAGATAGCGCCGGGTGGAGAAGGGGTGGAGGCGGACGCCGTCGGCGACTTCGCCGCCCAGTTTCAGCATTGCGGGGCCGACCGCTGCGATCGAAATGGGGATCTGTGCCAGGCCGGTTGGACGCGGCGAGAAATTCGGCGTCATCAATGTAAGATCGTAGGTGTCGGAGTGGAAATCGAGTGGCGTTTCGGTTTCCCAGGCGTGCCAGACGGCGCGGACGGCGGCGATATAGTCGCGCATACGGGGCGCGGGGGGCGTCCAAGGAATGCCGAAGCGGCGCTCGTTGTGCTGCTTCACCTGGGCTCCCAGTCCAAGATAAAATCGCCCGTTGGAGGCCTTATGCAGATCCCAGGCGTTGTGGGCCATGATGGTGGGGGAGCGGGGGAAGGCCATGGCAACCGCGGTGCCAAGCTGGATACGGGACGTCACCAGTGCGGCGGCGGCCAGCGGCAGAAAAGGGCCATGGGCGTTCTCGGCCGTAATGACAAAATCGAAGCCCGCCCGCTCGGCGATTTCGGCAATCTGCTGGGCGGCCTTGAGGTCGTTGTTCGGGATCTGGGTGATCACACGCATCGTGTACTGGTGCCTCAATAATTGGATGACGGGACGCCTGTTGACCTCGCCTCTGGCAGACGCCCCATCAGGAGCGGATCGTGCTCAGGCCTCCAGCACGATCTTGCCGAAGTGGGCATTGGCTTTCATGTGGGCCAGGGCCTCGGCAGCCTTGTCCAATGGATAGGTGCGGTCAATGGGCAAGGCGATGCGGCCAGCCTCGACATCAGGCCAGATATCCTCTCGCATGAGCCGGTTGATTTCCCTGACCTCTTCGACCGAGCGGGTGCGAAAGGTGACGCCGATGTAGTCGATGCGGCGGGCTGCATGCAGATCGAAGTCGAAGTCGCCGTGAAATCCGCCGAGCCTACCGACATTGACGATGCGGCCGAGGATGGCGGTGGCCTTCAAGTTCTGGTTCGCGACGTAGCCCGATATCTGATCGACAATGAGGTGGACACCTTTGCCGCCCGCCGCCTCCAGCACCTGCTCGTGCCAAGCGGGGTCCTTGGAATCGATGGCAAGGTCGGCGCCAAACTCTTTCAATCGGTCACGCCGGTCGGCGTTGGTCGACGAGCCGATGACGAGGGCAGCGCCCTTGGCCTTGGCAATCTGTAGGCCGACGAGGCCGACGCCGGAGCTGGCGCCCTGGATCAGGACACTTTCGCCGGCCTTGAGGCGGCCGGCGGTGACGACGGCATTGTGCATCGTCTGCAAGGCAACCGGGAGGGTGGCTGCCTGAGGAAATGTCATGTTGTTGGCGGGAATCTTCTGCACGCGGCCCATGTCGGCGACGGCGTATTCGGCATAGGCGGCGGCGCCCGAGCACATCACGCGATCGCCAGGCTTGACGCTGATGACGCGCTGGCCGACCTCGGCAACCTCACCTGCGAACTCGAGGCCGAGGATGGTGCCTGCGCCGCCAGAGGCGCCGTGCATGCGGCCCGAGGCCATGATGAGGTCGGCACGATTGAGGCCGGCAGCGCGGACGCGAACGAGCACCTGCTCAGGGCCAGGCTTGGGCTGGTCGACGTCCCTGATCTCCACGCCATTGGCGCCGATTACGGCTGCTTTCATGTTGGTCGTCCTTCTTGAGAGCGGACTGGCCGCGCGCATGCGCTCTATTCGCCGCGAAACATTCCACGGCGTCCTTCGAGCAGGAATACCACCACTAAAGCACAGCTGCCGAGGAGTGCGAAACCCAGTGCAAGGGGCAGCACGGTGCCGTTGAAGCTGCGGCCGATGGCGCCACCGAGCATGACACCACAGAAGGTGACGAAGGCGCCAAGCATGGAGGAGCCCATGCCGGCGACATGGCCGATCGGGTGCATGGCGATGGCGTTGAAGTTCGCTTGGATGATAGCGAACAGATAGAAGCACATGGCGAGGCAGGCGAGGACGACGGGAAGGGGCGGCTTGCCGATGAGGGACAATGCAGCAAGGGTTGAGCTGACAATCACAAAAGCAACCAGCGCCAGGTGCGACAGCCGACGCATGCCAAGGCGGAGGACCAGTTGGGAATTGGTGAACGCGGCTACTGCCATGGAGGCTGCAATGCCGCCGAAAGCCAGCGGGAACAGGCTGCCGAGATCATAGACGTCGACGAAGATCTGCTGGGCGCTGGTGATGTAGCTGACCAGGCAGCCGAACGTGAGGCCGGCGGCGAGGCCGTAGGCGCGGGTGACGGGATTGCCGATGACGGTGCGCACCGATGTCGCGAGACTGACGGACGGCCGGGCCGAGGGCCCCTTCGTCAGCCAGGTTTCCGGGAGGCGGATGGCGACCCACATCATGGCAACCAGTCCGGAAATTACCAGCGCCATAAAGCACCAGCGCCAGTCGCCGTAGAAGAGAAGGCCCTGTCCAACTGCGGGAGCGAGGACCGGGACCATGATGAAAACCATCATGACGAAGGACATGATGCGGGCCATCTCGCGGCCGGCGAAGACGTCGCGGACGATGGCGGTGCCGAGGGTTCGTGCGGCAGCGCCGCCGAAGCCCTGGAGGACTCGGGCAAAGATCAGGCTCTGGAAGGTCGGTGCCAGCAAAGCGGCGAGGGCGCAGAGGGTATAGATCGCGAGACCAGCGAGCAGCGGCGGGCGGCGTCCGATGCGATCGGAGATGTGGCCCCAGACGAGCTGGCCAGCGGCCATGCCAACCAGATAGGCGGCGACAATGAGTTGGCGATCGTTTTCGTTGGTGATGGCAAAGGTCTTGGCGATGGCCGGCAAGGCCGGCAGCATGATGTCGATCGACAGCGCCGTCATTGCCATCAGCCAGGCGAGTAGGCCGATGAACTCGCCATAAGCCAAGGGCAGCTTGGGGGGCACGGGCGGCTTTTGAGGAACTTGCTCGCTCATGCGCGTGCTTGCCATTCGTTTGCGAGGGCTGCTGCGTCGAGCCTTCTCGCCACCTGGCGGCGCACGTCCTGCCAACGAAATCGCATCGAGTTCTTGACGATCTCGGCATCCAGCATCTTGAAATCCTCGATTATCGGAGCGGCCTCGACGAGCACTTCGGGGCTGCGTCCAAAAGCCGTTTCGCCCTGATGGGCCGAGGCAAAGGAGGTTAGATTTGCGCGGGCCGCGAAACGGTCTACGGCGTCTGCGCCAATCAGGTGGGTCGTGTCCGCGCTGGTGGCCGAGGCGAGGGAAGCGCGGAAGGAGGCCAAAGCGAAGTCGGGCGTCGCACGGGGGGCGAGGCCTCCCGAAACCTCTACGATGGCAGACGTATAGATCGTCAGATCTTCGAGACAGGCTGCAAACACCCGCCACTTCGCCTGATTGATCGACGACACATAGGTGTCGTCCTGGAACAATTCGACATATCGGGTCCCCATGCGTGTTTTGAGATAGCCGTAAAGTGACGTTTGTGCCACATAAGCCGCACGGGACGCGTTAAACTCAGCCAGTCGCGTCATCGTTTCCAATTGGCGCCGGTCCAGGCGCGCGGTTGCAATCGCCTCGGCTACGCTCTTAATTCCATTGAAGAATTCTTTTATTTGCGATTTCACGCAAGCTCCTGAATTCCGACCGGCGCCACTACGGACACCGCGTGTGCAAATTTGCAGTGAGCTGGCGGAGGGTGGCGGCTAAGACGTAGCCGTCTCCGTCTATATGGTCGTTACGATGCTTTTTTTGAATTGCGTCAAGTTCGCGCATGGCTACTGTAGCATTGATCGTTGGCAACACGCTGTAAGGCGTTTTGCCGGCGATTGCCGGGCTGCGCGTCAGGCCGGACGAAAAAAACGCATGGATGGAACGTAGGGTGAGGAGGGCAATTATGGCTGATGCCAAGAGAGAGGCACAGCGGCGCCATTGGAGCAAAACGTTTTGGCTCACCGCTGTCGTGTTGGCAATTTGGTTCGTTTTTGCGTTTGTGGTGCACTGGTACGCGAGTTCGCTGAATCAGAGCACGTTCCTGGGCTTCCCGTTGGGTTACTACATGGCGGCGCAAGGCTCGCTCTTCGTGTTCGTCGTTTTGATCTTCGTTCAAAATTGGTTGCAGGACGGTATCGACGACGCCTACGAGCGTGAAACGGGACAGCAATAGGAGGTTTATGTGGCACAAACGACAAAAAAGCGTTTTGTCGACGATCTGCCGCGAATCTACGGTCTTTATACCGGCGG
Organism: uncultured Alphaproteobacteria bacterium; assembly: GCA_963761475.1. GTDB lineage: Bacteria > Pseudomonadota > Alphaproteobacteria > Rhizobiales > Hyphomicrobiaceae. Next base: position 136,540 of record CAVXGT010000020.1, on the reverse strand, counting down.
CTTTCTCATCTTCGTCCTGTTGATGGCGGTCTTCGAAAAATTCGGTGTTTCGGCCAAGACCATCGGCTTGCTGTTCGTTGGGTTCACAATATTCATTTATGCGGCGATTGGTTGGTTGTCGCGGACGATGGAGGTAGATGCCTACTATGTGGCCGGACGAGAAGTTCCGGCCCTTTTCAATGGTATGGCAACGGCGGCTGACTGGATGTCCGGCGCCTCGTTTGTCGCGATGGCGGGAGGTATCTACTTCGGAGGCCATCCCTACTTGGCGTTCGTGGTCGGATGGACCGGCGGCTATGTGCTGGTGTCTTCGTTGATGGCGCCGTACCTGAGAAAGTTCGGCTGCTACACGGTGCCAGATTTCATTGGCACGCGGTATGGCGGCAACTTCGCGCGCTTCGTGGCGGTGGTTATTCTGGTGGTGGCGTCGTTCACCTATGTGACGGCCCAGATTAACGCCACAGGAACGATCGCGTCGCGGGCGCTGGGCATCTCGTTTGGGGCCGGGATCTGGTTCGGTCTGCTCGGCATTCTGCTCTGCTCGATGCTGGGTGGCATGCGGGCGGTGACTTGGACACAGGTGGCGCAGTACATCGTGCTGATCATCGCCTACATCGTCCCGGTCGTGTGGATGTCAAACAAGCAAGGCTTCGGGCTTGTTCCGCACTTCACCTACGGAGACGCGGTGCATAAGCTCGAGGTGCTCGAGAAGACGCTGCAGGTGGGGGTCTTGAAGCCGCCGCAGTCGTTCCCGGGGGTGTCGGCGTTGACGACCCTGCACAATGCACCAGTTGACGGGTTGGGGGCGTGGCAGTTTGCTACACTGGTCGCGTGCATGATGTGTGGGACGGCATCATTGCCGCACATTCTGATGCGCTACTTCACGACGCCGTCGGTCAGAGATGCCCGCCGGTCAGTGGCATGGTCGCTGTTGTTCATCTTCCTCCTGTACTTCACGGCGCCGGCGCTGGCCACGCTGACCAAGCTGCAGTTGCTCGATCCTTCTCTTGCGACCAGTGTGTTCGGTAAGAAAATTGCTGACATCCAGGCGCTGGAGTGGGTGAAGAACTGGAGTGCGGTCGGCTACTTGAAAGTGATGGACTTCAACTCTGATGGTATCCTGCAAATCAATGAGTTCATGATGCGGCCGGATATCGTCGTGCTGGCGACACCTGAAATCGCGGGCTTGCCGTACGTCATCTCCGGCCTCGTGGCGGCGGGTGGCATGGCGGCAGCAATGTCCACGGCGGACGGCCTGTTGCTCGCCATCGCCAACGCTTTGAGCCATGACCTCTACTATAAGATCATCGACCCGAAAGCTGATACGCGGGTTCGACTGATCGTGGCTCGTGTGTTGCTGATCGTGATCGGTGCGGCCGGTGCGGCCGTCGCATCCTTGCGGCTGACCGGAATTCTCGGTGCGGTCGCCTGGGCGTTCTGCTTTGCCTGCTCGGGGCTGTTCTGGCCTCTTGTGCTCGGGGTGTGGTGGAAACGGGCGAACACAGCAGGTGCCCTAGCGGGAATGATCTGTGGGTTCGGTGCAGGCACCCTCTACCTCTACTGGGTGTTTGCCCTCGGCAACGCACCCATCTGGGGCATCGATCATCTACGCTTCGGCATCGTCGGCATGGCCGTCAGTCTCGTGGCCATGGTGGTGGTAACACTGATGACACCTGCACCTGATGACGAGGTGCAACGGATGGTCGATGAGGTTCGCGTGCCGAGCGGCGAGACGATCCTCAGCCAGACGCACTGAAACGTCAGGCGTTCGAGTTGCCAGTGGGGGCGGAACAAAGTGTTCCGCCCCTTCTGCTGGGCTCACCGGACTGCGGTTCCGGGTTTTGACCTCAAATCAGGTACAATAATGGATCGAAGCGATGACGACTGGCATTCCGGGGTGGGCGCTGGTGCTCGACTATGTGTTGGGCATGGTCATGTGGACGCTGATCGGGCGATCGGCCATGAATCTCTTCCTGCCGGTGAACTCCCAGTTCTTTTTCATGAAATTCTTCGTCAGAGTGACTGATCCGCTGATCAAGCTGTTCCGCCCTTTGACGCCGAGCTTCCTGGTCGACCTCGTGGTGCCGCTCTATGTGGCCTGGTTTTTCTATATGTTTCGCTTCTACGTGATGCCCTGGCTACTCGGCTACTCGGTGATGGGAATGCTCTCTTTCCCGTTGGAAAGCGAAGTTGCCCGCTGGCTGCATCAAACACGCCAGTGAGAGAAATCCGAGACTATCGCTGACTGGGGCGAGCGACTAAATTACCAGCTCAACTTTCCGGGTGAAGGTCCCCGTGCTGGACACCATCGAACGCAAGGCCGAGATATCCGTGGCGCGGGGTTGTGCCTTTGCGGCGCTCGCCGTCGGCCTGCTATTCATCGGGGTTTCACCTGCCGGGTTGGCTATTGCCTTCTTGGTGTCGGGTGCATTGGCGATTGCCATTGCGGTCATTTTGTTGGCGAAGGGGGGGATGGCTGCGCGCCGGCCACACAAGCGGACCGAGGTCTGGGGCATGCTGAAGCCGGACGAACGGCCACAGGCGGCGATTGCGCAGGTCTTGATTGCACGCGTGTTGCGCGAGCTCTATCTGCGCTTTGCTATGCAGGCGGCCAGTGCCGGGCTCGCGTTCGGGGTGGCATCATTGGTCTGCCGGGTGCTGGGGATCTGACGCGGACCCCACGTCGCCGGTGTGAAGCGGGTCATGCATCGGTTGCGGCAGACGGTGCCAGCATTCTCATCGATCCATTGTTCAAACTAGGGGGCAGCTTTGCCTGTGAACGACTGGTTGGCGCATTGGTACTATCATATTCCTGATGCGCTTTTGGCCGTGCTCTGCGTGGTCGTGCTTGGGCGTTTGGTTGCTGACGTTTTGCCGGTAGGGCTTCGGGGAACACGTGTTCTACGTGTGGTCGACCGAGCCGCGCGGCCGGTGCTCGGGGCTGTTCGCGGGATCACGCCCCGTGTTGTCGGCGGCGGCGCCCTTGCGATTGTCGCACTCGGATGGCTGATGGCGTTGCGTATCGTCTGGTACGTGGCCTGTACGGCCGCGGGGATGCGGCTCAGCCTGATCAATTGATCGCACGTGTGAGGCTTCATGGGGATCAACGAGATGATCGCGGTGCGACCGGCCAGTCTGGTCCTGGCAGGGGGGGCGCTCTTGTCTTCGATGCTGAATGGGCTAACGACGTCGCCGCTTTTCGATTCGGTAATGTTCTATTTCGTGCCGATGCTGCCGGGCGTGCTGCGCCGCGGTGATTTTTCGTTTTACCTCAACGGGGTGTTCATTGCCGTCATGAGCCTGGCGTTGGCGGGTGTGCCGGCGCGGATCTACGAACGGCTACGTGGCGGCGATGGCTCGCCGGTGGTGTCGCATGCCGTTTGGTTTGCGACCGCCATGCTGCTCGCCATTCCGGGGGGACTGGGAGCGATCGGGTATTTCGAAATCGAGTGACGGCGGGCCAATCGCGTCGCGATCCTCTTCAACCGGCGACGATGGGCTTCAATGCTTCACTCAGGAGACGCGTCTGCGTGTCAGCGTCCTTGATGGCCAACTGGGCGGAGAACCAGTCGTTGACCATTTGGCAAACCTTCTCGGGGGGCGCGCGCTCAAGCGCTTTGGCATTGGCGAACATCTGGAGGTCTGCCGTGTTCCAGCCGCGCTTGGCCAGTTCCGCGGTCAGGGCGTCATAATCCTCGCGCTTGGGCGAGGCGTGTTTCGTCGGAGACTTGCGGCCTTCGGCAACGGCCTCGAAGATGTTCCGGAGTTGGACGTCGATACCTGCCTGGATTTCCTTGGCGGGGACGTTGATCACGTTGGGACTGGTCTCGCCCTGGGAAATGAAGCCGTAGCAGGCGGCCGTGCTGTGCTGCTTCAGCCGATTGAGGTTGTCGACGAAGGCCGAGGCAATGGCCCGCAGGCGCTGAGGGCTGGCGGCGAGGGCCGGTGCGCTCTGCTGGCGGCGCAAGTTGACGACCTCGCGGAGCATATTGGCCGAGATTTCTCGCGGCTCCCTACCTTCCACGGTTTGGGTGCGCACCGTGTCGAGCTTGCCGCTGTACCAGTCCGGAAACTCGCGACGAAGAAGAACCCACAAGGGCGAATTCTGAAGATGTGCCTCGACTGTGCTGACGCCAGCAGGCGCGGGCGCGCTGGCGACGCTCGTCGGTGCGGTGCTCTGGACGACAGGGGGAGACCGTGGCGCTGCAACCACGGGAACGGCAGACTCTCCCGGCGCACCGAGGAACGGCAGGGAAGCGAGTTTTCCCGAGCGGTACATGGCGTAGGCACCGCTACCCATCGCGGCGAGAATCACAAGGACGATGGCCGTGCGCCACGGAAATCCGCCACGCTCCTCGTCGAGGTCGGCGGGTACGTCGTAATCAGGAGACGGAAGTGAAGATACACCGTCTGGCCTGCCGGCGGCAGAGGGCATTTGTGGAGCCGGCGCGGGCATACGCGGCTGAGGAGCGCCGGGATCGCTTTGCGCCTGCCATCGAGGTGCGGCACCGGGTCCCGGCGCATCTGTCGCCGGAGCGAATTGAGGGCGTGGGCCGGCCGGCGCAGCGCGGCCGAAATTCGGATCCGCTTCTGGGTGGCCTGATCGCCTCGCAGATGCCGGCTCCGGCGCATCGAGGCGTACATGCGGAGCGGGGGCAGACTGGGCAGCGGTAGGAGCGCCACCTTGAGGATGGCGTGCAGCTTCTGGACGCGGGTGACCGGCGGCGCGGTCGGGAGCAGGGCCACGCGGCGCCTGGGGAGCTGGCCTCTCAGATTGTCGGGGATCTGCCGGGGGGGGCGGGGCCGGGACGTTTGGCTTCGGGGCACTAGGCGCGGGCAGCACTGCTGTGGCTGGCTTCCAGTCAGGCCAGCCTTGCCGCCAGACCAGGTCGGTCGGCTTCAGATAACCCAGCTCAATGATCTTCTGCAGCTCGGCATCACTAACCGGGCCGTGCTGCTGTCCATCACGAGCGAGGTACCATTCATTCGCGTGCGTGTTTTCCGACATGCCTGACCGTTTTCCCGCCCTCGCCGTTCGCCTGAAGCCGCACCCCTGCGCGCAAGCAATCGTTCACACCAGCCTCGGCTTGTAATCTTACCACAACGGGACTTTGGCCGCAGGTCCCATTCGTATCATACTCTTGCACGACAATAGGCTCGTAGCGCGGCAATCCCATGGCAACAAGCCGGGTTTCGGCCACTTTGCACCGCTTTGTCGTCTAATCTCTTTCCTTGAACGCCTCATCGACCGGGACTTTGTAGGCATTCGCCAGACGGTTGGTCATGTTGGCAAGGGCGACGACGGCATAGAGTTCGTTGATCTGGGCCTCGGTGGCGCCCTTGGCGCGGGCGGCCGCAGTGTGCGAGGCCATGCAGTAGTCGCAGTTATTTGTAACCGAGACGGCCACGTATACGAGTTCCTTGACCAGGGGATCGAGGGCACCGGGAGCCATGATCTCTTTCAGGCTCTCCCAGGTGTGGCGCAGCATGCGCGGCTCGTTGGCGAGATACTTCCAGAAATTATTGACGTCATTGACGTTTCTGGAAGCCATGATGTCATCGAAAACGGCTTTCACTTCGGCGCTGGCAGTGGTGGGCTCGACTGGTTTCATGATCATTTTCTCGGGTTGGATGAGATCGGATCACGCAGGTGCTTGATCCGGGCGTCCGCCTCCAGGAATAATGGCCGTCAACCCTTCAGCATGCAAAATGGAATGCCATGACCCCGAATGATCCCCTCGAGCCTTTGCTCAATTCAGGCAAGACGCCGCAAGGCATCGTCGATGCCATCATGGCGGATGCCGAAGAATTGCGGACGCCGTGCGGGGAAGGCGATCTGGTGTGGCACCGGTGGGGGAAAGGCCGGCCGCTGGTGCTGGTGCATGGCGGGTCGGGCTCGTGGACACACTGGATCAAGCAAGTGGTCGGGCTCAAGGACCAGTTCGAGATTTTTGCCGTCGATATCGCAGGGCTCGGCAAGAGCGACATGCCACCGGTGCCGCAGATACCGGCCACTGCCGGCACAGTGCTGGCGCTTGGCATCAAGGCACTCATTCCGAAAGAACGGCGCGCGCATGTGGTGGCGTTCTCTTTCGGCGCGCATGTGTCGACGCATGCGATGGTGCATCTGCAAGATCACGTTGCAGATTTCACGCTGACGGGGGCTGCTGCGCTCGGCTTGCCGCAGGGGCCGGGCAAGGAGATGCCACGTGAGCTGGAAGGCATGAGCGAAGAGGAGCGGCTCGAAGTACACCGGGGGCTACTCGAGATCCTCATGTTTAAAGAGCCGTCGCGAATCGATGATCTGGCGATCTACCTGCAATCGGAGAATATCCGGCAGGCGCGGTTCCGGTCCCGCCCGTTCGCTCGGATCCCGGAGATCGCGCAGTTCCTGCCGGAGGTGCAGGTGCCCGTGAAGGCGGTATGGGGGGCAGAGGACCAGACGGCGTGGCCTTCCGTCGAGGCGCGTTACGACGCCATTCGCCAAGGCCATCCCGAGCTGGTCACGCGCACGGTGCCGGATGCGGGGCATTGGGTGATGTACGAGCAGCCGGCAGCCTACAATCAGGCGTTGATCGAGGTTCTGGAGGCGTAAGGCTCGCGTGGCGTTTTGGACGCCTGCTTTGGGAGTCTACTGAAAGACTGAAGCGACTCTGCGTTTCCGACACCTGCTCAGGCGAGGAGCGCGCGTGCCTCCTGCCAAATGCGCTGCACGTAATCGGCCGCGGGCTCGGTCGATGCAAGCCGAGCCGCTTGCCCTGCCCAGGCCTGCATGCGGTCGAGGTCGCCGGCTTTCGTGCCGGCGTCGCGCATGGCGGCCGTCAGGCCACGCTGGACGGGATAGGGTGCTGGTTGCGGCGCATCTGGGCTTGCGGCTGCATGGGCATACCCGGTTGCCAAGGCGCGGCCGAGGCGGCCCGAGAAGGCGCGGGTCGGGAGGGTGTCCTCGGGCTGGGCGCGGGCGATGCCATCCGCCCAGGCTGGCGCCAGTTTGGCTTCCGGGGTGCGCAACAGACCGGTGCCGATCTGGACGGCGGAGGCTCCAAGCATGAGGGCTGCGGCCATCGTGCGGCCGTCGCCAATGCCGCCGGTCGCCACCACCGGTATCTCGTGGCCAATGGCATCGACGATGGCTGGCAAGAGGGCGAACAAGCCGATCATGGCCGTGTCCGGTCGGTCAGGTTCGAATGACCCGCGATGTCCGCCGGCCTCCATGCCCTGGGCGACGATGATATCTGCGCCGGCCTCGACGGCGGTGCGGGCTTCGGCCACGGTGGTTACATTGCACATCCACTTGATGCCCTGCTGCTTCATGCGTTGCACGAAGGCATCGGGGTAGACGCCCATGATCGAGGAAATGACCGCGGGGCCGGCTTCGAGGAGTGCTTCGCACTGGGCCTGGAAGTCAGCGGGGGTGACGTCGCCAGCCTCAGGTGGGACTGGCGGCCCCCAGGCCGCAAGGAACTCGCGCAGGCTTGCCTCCTTGGCGGCGTCGCGCGCGGGAGCGGGATCAGGGATCCACAGGTTGAGCTGAAAGGCGCCGTTGCTGGCGGCACGCACCTCGCTCGCCCACTGACGGATCTGGTCGGGGCCAAAGAGCAGGGCGCCGCAGGCTCCCATGCCGCCAGCCTGGCCCACGGCAATCGCGAGGGAAGCGGGGCAGGCGCCTGCCATCGGGGCCATGAGAACCGGGAACTCTCAGGCCCATCAATTTGCAGAACGCGTCGGCTCGCTGCAGGCAGGCATTTCGTTGTGTCATGGCTTTGCGCTTCCAGTGGGAGCGGTGTCAGGTCGTCTGCACTTTTGCGGTGGCCGGCGCGCCCTGGCAACCCCCGTTCGGCTCTCCGCGCTGGCCAGGGGCGATGGCGTCGACTAAACCCAAGGCAAGCCATTCGACGAAACCAAGCGACGGATAAGAGCACTATTCATGCCTCACTCGACGAGACTGCTGTTCTTCGCTGGCTCTGCCCGCGAAGGATCACTCAACAAGCGGTTGGCCCGTCTTGCCCACGATGTTGCCGAGGCCAACGGGATTGCCGCAACATTCGCCGACCTTGGCGATTATCCGATGCCGATCTACGACGGCGATCTCGAAGCCAACGACGGACCGCCCGACAACGCGCACAAGCTCAAAGCGTTGCTTGAAGTGCATCATGGCGTCTTCGTCGCGTCGCCCGAGTACAACGCGTCGATCGCGCCGCTGCTGAAGAACACCTTCGACTGGATCAGCCGGATTCGCCCGGAAGGGGAGGCTCCGCTGGCCGTCTTCAAGTCGCGGGTGTTTGCGCTCGGCTCTGCGGCGCCAGGCGCATTCGGCGGCATCCGGGGTCTGACGATTACGAGGCAGACACTCGAACTGGGCCTTGGGGCGATGGTCCTACCCGAGCAGATCGTGGTGGCCCGGGCGGGCGAGGCGTTCGAGGAGGGCGGGCACCTGAAAGAGAAGTCGCAAATGGAACTGCTCAAGAGTGTCGTGCAGAAGCTTGCGCGCGCCTCATACGTGATGCGCGGGGGGGATAAATCGGCATGACGACGATGCAAGCGGCCCGCAGTCGGATGTTCGTGGCGCTCGATGTTCCGGACGTGTCTCGGGCGCAAGCGCTGGTGCAACGCCTCGGCGATGAAGCTCAGTGCTACAAGATCGGGCTCGAGTTGCTGTTCGGCGGCGGCCTCGAGTTCGCCCAGGGGCTCAAGGCTGGCGGGCGGGATGTGTTCCTCGATATGAAGCTGCTGGATATCGCCAACACGGTGGAGAAGGCGGCAGCCAACATCGCAGGATTGGGTCTCGACTATCTCACCGTGCACGGCCATGATCGCAAGACGCTCGATGCGGCGGTCCGCGGGCGCGGCGGGGCAGGGCTGAAGCTGCTTGCCGTGACGGTGCTGACCTCGCTCGACAAGGCCGATCTCGAAGAGCAAGGCATCAGCGGGCGAGGCCCGGCGGACCTGGTGGTGCACCGGGCGGGCCTGGCGAAGGAGGCGGGGTTCGACGGCGTCATTGCATCGGGGCAGGAAGCGGCGTTGGTGCGGGAGGCTGTCGGCCCGGATTTCCTTATCGTGACTCCGGGCATCCGGTTGCCGGGAGGGGAAGCGGGCGATCAGGCCCGTGTCATGACCCCAGAGAAGGCGATCGCGCAGGGCGCAACGCATCTGGTCGTCGGCCGGCCGATCTCTACGGCAATCGATCCCGCGGCAGCAGCGCGGCAATTCACAGATCTGATCGGGGGGCGCTGAAGCGCTGAAGTCTACCCGAAGGAGCCGCATCAGCGGTGAGAAGACCAGCATGGAGGATGACGCGAATGGCAAAAGGCTACTGGATTGCGCATGTGGATGTGAACGACCCGGAAGGGTACAAGGAGTATGTCGCGCTCAACGCCAAGGCGTTCGCCAAGTATGGCGCGAAGTTCCTGGTGCGCGGCGGGCAGAATGCAGTGAAGGCTGGCAAGGCCCGGGGCCGTCACGTCGTGTTGGAGTTTAAAGACTATGCGACAGCGCTCGCCTGCTACGAGAGCCCGGAATATCAGGCCGCCGCTGCCGTTCGCGACAAGTACTCGGTGGGCGACGTCGTCGTGATCGAGGGCTACGACGGGTGAGCTGTGCCTGCGTCCGGGTGCTGCGCGCATGACCCCGGCGGGCTGCATGTGTCTCAGAACCGGAACACCTCGCGCGCCGTGCGGAAGGTGTTGGCATAGCCCGTGACGCTTGCCGATATCGGGTCGGCGTAACCTCCGCCGATGGCGATAGACACGGGTATGGCGCGGCGGCGACACATCTCAAGGACCAGGCGGTCGCGCTCGGCGAGGCCGTCGTGGGTGAGGGCGAGACGGCCGAGACGATCCTCGGCCAGGGCATCGGCGCCGGAGAGATAGAGCAGCAATTCCGGGCGGTACTCTTCGATTGCCGGCAATACGTCGGCAAGGGCTTCGAGGTAGGCCTTATCGCCCGTGTTGTCGGCCAGTTCGACATCGATATCGGATGGGACACGGCGGAAGGGAAAATTGCGCTCGCCCTGCATGCTCACAACCAGTACGCCGGGATTGCCGACGAGGATCGCTGCGTTGCCATCGCCTTGGTGGACGTCGAGATCGAGGACGGCAATCCGCGTGATCGCCGCCTCGGCCAGAAGCGTGATGGCGGTGACGGCAAGGTCGTTGAAGACGCAGAAGCCGGCACCAAAATCGCGATGAGCGTGATGAGTGCCGCCAGCGAGTTGGCCGGAGACGCCGTGCCGGAGAGCGGAACGCGCGGCGGCCAATGCGCCGCCGACGGTTGCGAGGGAACGGTGAAGCAGGGTTTCGCTCCAGGGTAGGCCGATGCGGCGGATGTGGTCGGCCCCGAGTGTGCCCGCGATGACACTATCGACATAAACCGGGGAATGGGCGGCCAAGATCAACTCGCGGGTGGCTGGCGGCGAAGGCCGCAACTGGCTGGACGAGAGGATGCCCTCGCGAAGCACCTGTTCGCGCAAGAGACGATACTTGCTGGCGGGAAAGCGATGGCCCGGGGGAACGGGCATCTCCGCGATATCGGGAAAGTAGAAGACGTGGCGATCGCTATTCTGGCTCACGTCGTGCCCTTCGATGTAATGGCAGTTGTCGTCGCTTTGTGGTGGGGGCGAGACTGGCGCAGTCAGACCTCGCCTTTTTTCAGACAGCGAGGTTCTTCATCGCAGCTGCAGCCGTAGACGCAGTCGACGCTGCGCCGCTGGCAATCCTCTTGGCGTTTCGCGTAGCCGAGGCCATAGGTCAAGCGCTTGCCTTTGCAGATGCAAAGCTTGGCGCAGACGCCGACCGGGCGCCTCGAACCCGATGGCGGGTCGATAGGCCCTGAGCGATTGGCGCCGCCAACGCAGCGGTCGGCCACGCAGGGGCCGGGGCAGGGCACACGGGAGATCTCGACCGACCGGCATGTGCCAGAGCAGATGGACTGCTTGGTGACGAGCGTATTGCCGCTGCAGTAGGTCCGGGGGCGTCCGAAATCGAAACACTGGGAATCCGATGAGCAGGCTTGGGCTGCGGCCGGGGGAGCTTGGGCGAATAGCACCATCAGTGCAACGAGCAGCGCGCGGACGAGGCTCGCAGTGCGCACGGCTGGCTTGGCGGTTTGGCGAGGCATTGGGGAGTGCCATTCGGGGGTTGAGGTGTGACACGTCTGTTGGCGACAGAGGGCGTCGGAGCCCTGTGGGCAGGCCCGTAATCGGCTGGGACCTGCGCCTCGGAAACATGGTAGCAGCCGACGTGCGGCGCAAGCATGTGTCGTTCAGGTATGGTTGCCGGCAGCAGGCGCAGGCGGCAGCAGATCACGCCGATCGGTGCTGCCGTCGTTGCCGCGCCAACTACAAGGGCCCTGATGCTCGCCGTGGTGGCGTGTAGGCCTGCCGTTTTCGGTGTGCCGCTACCGAGAATATTGACGCAGCTGATTTCGTCTCGCACTCTGAGTGCCTGTCGGCTGAACTTCAGGCAGAGCCGATCACGCGCTTTCCCGGTCAACGGGGAGGCAGTCACGTCAGGGAGGTAAGCTTTGATGTCGATAGTACGCCCGTTTGCTACAGCGCTCGGCCTTGTCACGGCGGCGATCATGGGACTTGCGCCAGCCGTCGCGCAGCAAAAAGAACTCAAAATCGGCTTGATCTTCGATCAAACGGGTCCGTTCGCCGGCGGCGGGTCGATCGCGGCCTCGCTAGGCTCGAAATACGCCATTGAAATCATGAATGAGCGCGGCGGCGTCGAGGGCTACAAGATCGTGCCCGTGTTTGCGGATGCGCAATCGAAGGCCGATGTTGCCGTGAACGAGGCCGAGCGCCTCATCAACGAGCAGAAGGTCGACATGCTGATGGGGGTGTACTCATCGGCGCATTGTGTTCCGCTGTCGGCCAAAGTCGATGCGGCGAAGAAATTCTGGTGGGCGACGGTATGTATCTCGTCGGCTGTGTTCCGCAACAAGAACCTGAAGTATGTGTTCCGCAGCCACGTGCATTCCGACCAGTTCGGCGAGGCATCGTGCGACATGCTGAATGCCTATTCCAAGTCGAAGTTCGGCATCGAGCCCAAGGATCTCAAGGTCGCCATCATTCACGAGGATGGGCCCTACGGCGTCGGCGTGGCCAAGACCAATGAGACCCGTTGCGCCAAGCACGGGATCAAGATCGTGCACAAGGAGGGATATGCAGCGACCTCGACCGATCTCTCGCCGATGATCACAAAGCTGCGCCGGGCGAGGGCCGATGTCATCCTGCATACCGGCTACAACCCGGACATCACGCTTTTCCTGCGCCAGTCGAAGGAGGCTGGTCTCAAGTGGAAAGCGTTGATCGGTCATGGCGCTGGCTACGGGCAGTACGACAAGCTGGCGGCAACGTTTGGCAAGGACTCCAATTTGATCTTCAACATCGACTCGGTGTCATCGACGCTGCTCGACCCCAAGCAACTCAAGGTGGCAGACGCGGGCAAGCTGATCGACGAGATGGTCAATCGCTATAAGAAGGAGACCAAGGCGAATGTCGTGACGGCGCACGTTTCGATGGGCTTCAACAACACGTGGATCTTCCTTTCGGACGTGCTGCCGCGGGCGATCAAGAAGCATGGGGGCATCGATTCAGAAGCGCTGCGTAAGGCCGCCATGGAAACCGACATCCCGGTCGGGGGTACGCTGCAAGGCTACGGTGCAAAGTTCTTCCCGCCGGGATCAGAACTCGCGGGGCAGAACGAGCGCGCCTTTCCTGTCGTGATGCAGTATGTCGACGGCAATACCAAGGTGGTGTTCCCCAAGGAAGTGGCGGTCCAGGAGCCCGTGCTGCCGCTGCCGAAGGGGCATGCCTACGCCCAGTAGCCCACCCCGTTGCTTGAAGGGCCTGTTTTGCCGGGGTCCTGTACTCGGGACTCCGGCAGGGCAAATGCGTGCTGCCAGGACAGCCAATTCCTGTTCAACCTGCCAGGGAAAGTGACGGCCCCATGGCCATGCTCGAAGTCTCCGGTCTGACCAAAAAGTTTGGTGGCTTCACCGCCGTCAGCAACGTGTCTTTCGAAGTCGAGGAAGGTGAGATCCTTGGGCTCATCGGCCCCAATGGGTCCGGCAAAAGCACGACCTTCAATTGCATCGCCGGCATGTATCCGTTGACGGCCGGCAGCGTGCGGCTGAATGGACAGGAGATTGGAAACCTGACCGCCAACCAGGTCTGCCACAAGGGTGTTGGTCGGACGTATCAGATCCCGCGTCCATTCCATAATTTGACATTGCTCGAGAATGTCGCCCTGTCGGCGTGGTTCGGGCAGAACGCCAAAGTGACGCGCGAGCAATGCTGGCGACAGGCGGAAGAGGCGCTGGGCCTCGTCGGGTTGCCTACGGATGCCAAGTCGACGACGGACGGGCTCGGAGCGGCGGCGTTGAAGAAGCTGGAGTTGGCAAGGGCGCTTGCGACGCAGCCGCGGCTGCTGCTGGCGGATGAAAGCCTCAATGGCTTGGATCATTCGGAAATGGACCAGGCGGCCGATCTGCTCAACCGCATTCGCGAGGAGCGAGGCATCACGATCGTTTGGGTCGAGCACATCATGGGCGTCTTGATGCGTGTGGTGGACAGGGTGGTGGTGCTGGATCATGGCGAGAAAATCTTCGACGGCAAGCCGGCGGATGCGCAGGCCGACAAGCGTGTGATCGAAGTCTATCTCGGCAGCGAGGAAGCGGCCTGAGGGCGGATCATCGGGCCGAGTTGGCGGAGGAGAGAGAAACGAAGTGCTCGAGCTCGATTCAATCAGTGCGGGTTACAAAGGCTTTCAGGCGCTGTTCGATGTCTCAATGTCGGTCAATGCAGGAGAGGCGGTGGCCGTAATCGGTGCCAATGGCGCCGGCAAGACCACGCTTCTGCGTGTCATCTCCGGATTGCTGCCGTCAACGAGTGGCGCGATGCGGATGGAAGGGCAGGATCTGCGTGCGACGCCGCCGCACAAGATCATCGAGACGGGCATAGCGCATGTGCCGGAAAGCCGGCGACTGTTTCCGAGGCTGACCGTCGAGGACAACCTGAAGATGGGTGCGTACATCCCATCTGCGCGGGCACATTTCGCAGAGCGGGTCGACTACGTCTATGGCCTGTTTCCCCGCCTCAAGGAACGCCGCAATCAGCTGGCCGGTACGATGTCGGGTGGCGAGCAACAGATGTGTGCCATCGGGCGGGCCCTCATGAGCCGACCGAAACTCATTCTGCTCGATGAGCCTTCCATGGGATTGGCGCCGGTGATCGTGCAGCAGGTGTTCGATCTCGTCAGGCAGATCCGCACCGAGGGCTACACGGTTCTCATCGTCGAGCAGAACGTGAGGCAGGTGCTGAAGGTGGCGGATCGCGCCTACCTGCTCGAGGTCGGCCGGATTGAAACGTCGGGCACCTCGGCTGAGCTGCTTGCCAGCGATCGAATTCGACAGGCCTACATGGGGATCTAGTCAACCGCTTGATGTGACGATTGCATCCCACCGAGGAACAGGAATGCTCGCAATTCTTCCAACTCTCGACTGCTCGCTCGACATCTTCTTTGTCGAAGCGTTGCTCAATGGATTTCTGTTGGCTGGGCTGCTTGCGCTTCTGGCGCTCGGGCTCAACCTTGTGTTCGGCGTCATCGACGTTGTCTGGATCTGCTATGCCGAGCTGGTGATGGTGGGCATGTACGGGATTTTCTGGGCGCACAAGAGCCTGGGGATGCCATTTCTCGCCGCGTGTCTGATCGGGATGGCGATCGTGGCGGTGTGCGGGCTGTTGCTGCATGTCCTGATCATCAGGCCGGTGCTCGATCAGGCGCCGATCAACCAGTTGCTGGCGACGGGGGGTGTGTTGTTCTTTTTGCAGGCCGCCGCGACGATGGCATTCGGCGTCGAGTTCCAGAATGTCGGCGTCAGGCTGGGCTCGGTGCTGGTCGCCGACATGAGCTTCTCGTGGAGCCGGATCGCAGCATTCGGAGTTTCGATCGTGGCGATGCTCTGTCTGTGGCTGTTTCTGACACGGACCTATATCGGCACTGCGATCCGGGCGATCGCGCAAGATCGCCAGATCATGCCGCTGATGGGCGTTGACGCCAAGAAGGTGTATCTGGCGACATCGGCGATCGGCGGCGGGCTCGCCGGATTGGCGGCATCGCTGATGGTGCTGCAGTACGATATCTACCCGCAGATCGGCCTTCAGTTCGGACCGCTGATCTTCATGATCTGTGTGCTCGGCGGTCTCGGCAACATGGTCGGTGGTTTCGTTGCAGCCTTCATCATCAGTCAGTTCATTACCATTGGCTCGTCCTGCCTGCATACGGAGTGGGGCTATGCGGTCGCGTTCCTGTTCTTCATGATCGCGATCTTCATCAGGCCGCAGGGCCTCTTCGGAGGCAAGTCATGAGCCGCTCGCGCATCGGTTGGGTCGTCGGTCTCGGCCTTCTGTTCATACTGCCGTTCCTCATTCGGACGGGGTATGCGGAATTGGAAAAATACTACCTGCACCTGGCCATCCAGATCCTGTTGTGGGCCTTCATCTATACGTCTTGGTCGCTGATGGGCCGGTTCGGGCTGACGTCGCTCGGGCACGGCGCGTTCACGGGGATTGGCGCCTATGTGACGGTGCTGCTTTGGAATTACGCAGGGCTTACGCCGTGGCTGGGCATTCCCATTGCCGTGGCCGTGGCGGCATTGGCAGGGTTGCTGGTGGGATACCCCTGCTTTGCGCTGCGCATTACCGGGCACTACTTCGCCCTGCTGACGCTGGCGTTCACCGAACTCGTCCGGCTGCTGATCGTGGGGTTGCGCGACTACACCGGCGGCTCGCTCGGCACCCAACCGAGGCGGTTCGACGGTGGCCTCTCGCTCTATGCAGTGCAGTTCGAGCCGGATCGCTTCCTGGCCTATTACATCGCGCTCGGGATTTGGATCGTCGGGCTGGTGGTGTGGCTGCTGGTGGATCGCAGCATGGACCGTTATGCGCTGGATGCAGCCTCGCAGGACGAGGATGCGGCGGCGTCCGTGGGAATCGATGTGACGCGGGAGAAACTCAAGATCACCGCACTGTCGGCGGGCATGAGCGCTTTTGGCGGCGCCATCTACGGCCAGTATCAAATGTATATCGGGCCGGACACGATTGCGGGGCTGAGCCTGTCGCTGAATATCGTGTTCGCGTGCATCGCCGGCGGGCTGTGGACGTTGCTCGGGCCTACATTCGGGGCGGTGTTCACCCAATTGCTGTCGGAGTTCCTTAGGGTCGGCGTGCAGGGGTCAGAGACGCTTCAAGGGTTGCTTGGACAAAGGGCACTGGCCCTCGACATGATGATCTATGGGCTCTTGCTGATCCTGTTCATCATCTATATGCCGCGCGGCATACTCGGCACCATCGTGGATCGCTGGCGAAAATAGATGGCTTCGGCCGTCCGAGAAGTCGAGCCGTGCCAGGACCGGGTTGACACAGGCCAGCGTCTTGCAGCCAATGCTGATCATGTCGATGGAACAAGACAGCCGCGTGAAGCCGGGCCAGACGCTCGATCCCGCCGAAGTCGAGCGCTTCGGGCGCATTGCGGACGAATGGTGGGACCGCGCGGGCAAGTTCGCACCGCTGCACAGGCTGTCACCGGCGCGGATGGGTTACCTCAGGGATACGATCGCTCGCCATTTCGGCCGCGATGTGGTAGGCGCGCTCCGCCCGCTCAAAGGGTTAGGAATCCTCGATATCGGTTGCGGCGGCGGGCTGGTGGCAGAGCCGTTGGCGCGGCTTGGTGCGGTTGTGACCGGGATCGACCCAGCAGCCGATAACATCGCGGCCGCCATCGCCCATGCGAGGGAGCAGGAGCTGGCGATCGACTACCGCGCGACGACTGCTGAGCAACTTGCAGCCGAGTTCGTCAAGTTCGATGTAGTTACCTGTCTCGAGGTGGTCGAGCACGTGCCCGACCCCCGTGCTTTCATCGGCGTGGTGGCCAGCCTAGTGCGGCCTGGGGGTCTATTGGTAACCTCGACAATCAATCGCACGTTTAAGGCCTGGGCATTGGCGATCGTGGGGGCGGAATATATTCTGCAGTGGCTGCCGGCCGGGACGCACCGCTGGGATCGGTTCGTGACGCCCGATGAAATGGCGGATTTCATGGTGCAGGCCGGGCTGCGAAATGTCGCTTTTGAAGGCCTGATCTATGATCCGCTCGGTGACCGCTGGCAGTTGGCCGCCGATACGGACGTCAACTATTTCGCGTCGGCGGCACGTCCGGCCTGATGGTGCCAGGTGCCAAGTCGCGTGAGGCGGCGAGTTGTCAGGGGCAAATTCAACGATTTGCCTTGTGCGCGCTCAAATCTGGTGGCTGATGCGGTGCGCGGCCGGGGCCGCGCACGCATGAGGAGACTACCTGTCATGTATCGCCTTTCAATCGCTGTTGCGTTGGGCCAATTGCTGCTGGCGGCGGCGGCTCCCTCGGCCGGTGCAAGTGGTCCGGCGCCGCTGGCCGTCGATGTGGCGAATGGGTCTGAGCCGGTCTTGTGCGCTGAGAAGGACAACGTCACGCTCAGCTTTTCCTCGCCGGAGGTTCGCCGCTTCCGGATCGAGGCCGCGCATCCCGCCTATATCGGGATGCTGCAACGCGACAGTTTCGAGCCGGATTGGACGGCGTGCGACATGTCGGGAGATCCGGTGCATGTGAGCGATGTAAAAGCGCCAACCCGGCGTACGCTCTACGAGGAGCCGGCGTTGTGGGTGGTGGGCTGGACCATGCCTACGTACTGGCGACCGGCCACGGCCACGGTGCGCATCGGCGACAGGGTCGAGAGCGGACTGCACCTGATCCAGGTCTGGATGATCCGGCCGATGGGCGGGGAAGAGGTGCTGGTGATGTATCCGCAGGACGGGTACTGGCGGGCGCGGCCACTGGCGCCAGAAGGGCGGGCGCCGACGGCGTTCGGGACGTCATTCCTGGTCGGGCCTGTCGAGGTGGATGGAAGGCCGCTGGTGAAGCTGAAGGAAATCGCTTTCGATCCGAAGACACGGACGTTCTCGCTGGATTTCGTGCGCGGGGGTAGGGCTAGCCTGACCATGACGACCGTCGACCAGAACCGGCACGCACTGGATGTGGGCTTCGACAAGCCGATCGCCGGGGTTCCATTCGCGGCGTTGCGATCGATGTACGTTACAGAGTTCAATAACGATGTGGCGCGGGTCGGTGTGCGGGAACCTGAGGCCAAGGGTTGGCGGGAAGAGCCGGTACTGAGCTTCAAGGGGAGCCGGGTTACGCATTTGTGGGCCGGGAGGACCGGGGTGTCGCGGCACAACAGCTCGTCGCCGGATATGGCGGTCCTGGGATTTGGCAAGGAGGCGAGTGCGCCCGTGGCCGGCGACAAGAAATAAATATCGGGCATGCGCAACTCGAACGCTCCGGCTATGTGAGCGCGCTCCGCCAGTTGCGGCTGCTGGCTATCCACCTATATTTACGATGTTCAATTTAACGCGCTGGCAAGTGACGCAGGATAACTATCGAGGCTGGAGCAGTGTTTTCCTTCCAGCGTGAGTGCAGTGGCGATGATGAATGACGATGGCAGTGCGGACGCGGGTCCTGTGTCGACCTTGACGGAGGTTCTCGGGCTCAAGCTCAGCCATGTTGTGAAGTCGTTTGGTGGCAAGCAGGCTGTCGCGGGGATCGACCTGGCGCTGAGGCCGGGAGAGTTCTACGCCCTGCTTGGGCCCAACGGCGCCGGCAAGACGACAACCTTGCGCATGGTGGCGGGGCTACTGAAGCCCGATCACGGCGCCATTTCAATTTTTGGCATCGACGCGCTGGCTGACCCGATTGGCGCGCGCCGCGTGACGGCGTGGCTGCCTGACGAGCCAATGCTTTATGACAAGTTGACGCCGCTCGAGTACCTCGAGTTCATCGCCGGGCTTTGGGACGTCGATGCGCGAGTTGCGGAGCGTCGGGCGGAGGAGTTGATCGAGGTCCTGGATCTCGGGCCACATGCGCATTCTCGCTGCGAAGGGTTTTCGCGCGGCATGAAGCAGAAGGTGGCGCTTGCCGGGGCGCTCATTCACGATCCTCGGCTGATCATGCTGGACGAGCCGCTCACCGGCATCGACGCTGGCATCGCGCGCCAAGTCAAGGACCTGCTGATGGCGCGGGTCAAGGCGGGCGCGACGATCGTGCTGACGACGCATATCCTGGAGGTGGCGGAGCGGCTTGCGGGGCGGATCGGGATCGTCGATGGCGGCAGGCTCATTGCCGAGGGCACATTCTCGCAACTGAAAACCGCAGCCGGCCGTGATCACTCGACCTTGGAAGACGTATTCCTCTCACTGACGCGGCCGGACGTGGCGGCGGCATGACACGGATTGCGCGGCGGGGCTCATTTGCGTGGCTGGTCGTCCATGACCTGCGCTTGAACTGGCGACGGTTCGTCGGCATGTTCGGTGGCGCCTCGACGGGGGCTGCCATCGGTGTAGTCTGCGTCGGCGCGTTGTTGCTGCATGCGTTGGCGTGGCCGGTCATTCCGCATCTGGCGGGCTATCTCGCTGGAGAGGAGACCACTCCTGAGGTGCGCGTGGGACTTGGCGCCTTCCTGATCTGTGTTGCCAGCTGGATGGCGGCGCAAGGGCTGTTCCAGGCGACGCGGACTCTCTATGACCGGGGCGACCTCGATCTGCTTCTCGGCTCGCCGTTGTCACCGCGGAAAGTCCTGGGCGCCAAGGCTATGGCGATCTCGCTGTCGTCACTTGGCTCGGTCGCCATGCTGGCTCTGCCAGTGGCGAATGTCGGGGCCTGGCGCTATGGCGCGCACTGGCTGGCGTTCTATCCCACGCTCGCGAGCCTGGCCTTGGCAGCGACTGCACTGGCGTTGCTGACGACGATTGCGCTCTTCTATTCCTTCGGGCCGCGTAGGGCGCGGACCTATGCGCACCTTGGCGGCGCACTGATCGGCGGCTCGTTCGTGCTTGGGGTGCAGTTGGTTGCCCTGTTGCCGGAAAGCATGCGTGATGGGCTGACCAGGGCGTTGTCGCCGGAAGAGACAGGTTCAGGAAGTCTATTGAGCCAGATCGTTTGGCTGCCTGTTGAAGCCCTGCTGGCTGAACCGCTTGCGATGATGACGATGGCGATCGTTGCGATCGGATTGCTCGGGGCTGCCATCTGGACGCTCGGCGACAAGTTCGCGATGGCTTGCCTGGAGGCGGCTGGTTCGCCTTCGGCCGAGAGGCGGACGGGTCCCCGCAGGGTCAAGCCGTTCCGCTCCGGCGCGGCGCGCTCGCTGCAGCGCAAAGAGTGGCGGCTGCTGCTGCGCGATCCCAGCCTCTTTGCGCAACTCGGATTGCAAATCGTCTACACGATACCGCTTGCACTGGTGCTGGTAAAATCGGGCTCGATGCCGACGGCGCTGGCGTTGACGCCAGCCATCATCGTGATTGCGGCGCAGGTGGCGGCATCACTGGCGTGGCTTGCCGTGTCAGGCGAGGACGCGCCGGAACTCATTGCAACGGCGCCGGTGCGGCCAGCGACCGTCGATGCGGCCAAGTTGTCTGCAATCGCACTGCCGCTACTGGCTATTGCCAGCGTGCCTCTGTCAGGGCTGTACCTGGCGTCGCCAAGGTCTGCCTTCGTGGCGCTGGTCTTCTCGATCGGGGCGAGCGTCTCCACGGCACTTCTCAATCTCTGGCATCCGATGCCCGGCAATCGGCGCGGCATGCTCAGGCGGCACGCGCAGTCCAAGGTGATCGGGTTGATGGAGCACCTGCTGGCCATCCTGTGGGCCGTCGGCGCCGTGCTGGCCTTGCTTGGGGCATCGATCTGGTTCGTTCCCCTTCTGCTGGCGTTTGGTGTTCTCGGGCAGGCCGGCATCCGGCGCGGACTGGCGGCGATCGGACGCGGTGTGCGGGGTGGGGCCAAGAAAATGGCAGGTCATTTCACGCCTGCGGGTTGAGCACGGGCCATATTCGAACAACAGGTCTCGGCCAATTAAGGATTTGGTTACCCCCACACGGTTAATTATCGATTGCCCAATAAGGCGTCACCTTAGCAAGGACGGATCGATGCATTGCGCCCGGATTCTCAAGCCCCTCATTGCGGCTGCTGCTCTTGTGGCGCCAATGTCCCTGGCGCAAGCCTACGATGTCGCGGAAATCGGCTCGCTCTATGTTGGCGGGCATCCGGTTACACTGTCGGGGCTGGCTGAGCAGGAGATCAATGTCCCGGGTGGCGCGCCGATCAAGATCAATCCGAACGGCGACTACCATACCGGCCAGATGTATGCCCAGTTCGTCCGCCTGTCGCGGCCGGCAGCGCGCTATCCGCTGCTGATGTGGCACACGGGCGGTATCACCGGTGCGTCCTGGGAAACCAAGCCGGACGGGAACCCCGGCTGGATGCAGTTCTTTCTCAAGAGCGGGCATTCGGTCTACGTCTCGGATGCTGTTGAGCGGGGGCGGGCAACGCATTCACGCCCCGAAATCTACAAGAGCGATGCGATCTTTCGCGACAAGCGCGACGGTTGGGAGATCTTCCGGATCGGACCTCCGGGGGGATATCGAACGAACCCGGTTGAGCGGACGGCCAATCCGGGCGTGAAATTCCCGATCGACGCCTTCGATACCGTGCAGATGCAGATGGCGGCCCGCTGGGCGGTGACCGGGGATGCGACGCAGGCAGCCTACAACCAACTGGTACAGCGGGTTTGTCCGTGCGTGATCATGGCGCACGGCCAGGCCGGATTGTTCGCATTCCGCGCCGCACTGACATTTCCTGACAAGGTGAAAGCGCTGGTGGCGGTGGAGCCTGCGTTTGCGCCGACGCCCGATCATCCGGAAGTTAGCCGACTGAAGGACACGCCACACCTTTGGGTCTGGGGGGATTTCATCGATACCAATCCGACTTGGATCGATCACGTCAAGGGTGTGCGCCCGTACCATGATGCCATGGTCTCGAAAGGTGTGTCGTCGACGTGGATGGATCTGCCGGCGCTCGGAATCAAAGGCAACACGCACATGCCGATGATGGATACGAATTCTGATCTGATTGCAGCCAAGGTGCAGGCGTGGATGGCGAGCAAAGGCCTGATGGCGCATGGCGCGGTGGCCGACGCTCCAGTCGCTAAGCCCTCGGTCAGCTCAAATCGCAAGGCCGTGCGGCGGAGTGCGCGGTCCTCGCGCTATACGAACTCCAGACGCTAGAGGGTTCGCCGTTCGCGGACTTGCAACTGAGCCGTTGCAAACGTGAGTTTGCGCAAAGCCTGAGCACATTCAACCGGAATTGCAGAAAAGGGGCCGGTATCGACGGCCCCTTTTTGCATGCGGGGTTCAGGCTGGGGATGGGTGCGGATCAGGCCGCGGCACCATAGAGCTCGCGCTCGATCGAGTTGAGAAGGTCGAGAAGCTTGTCCCAATCCACAGGTTTCGAAAGGTAGTCATTCATGCCTGCCTCGAGGCATTTTTGACGATCGTCCTCGAGGGCGCCAGCAGTCAGGCCGACGATCGGGGTCGACAGCATGTTGGGGAGCTTTCGGATCTGGCGCGTGGCGGAGAGACCATCGAGCAGCGGCATCTGCACGTCCATCAGGACGATGTCGAAGGAGCTGACGGTCGCACGCTCGACCGCCAGGCGACCGTTGCCGACGATATCGACGGAAAAGCCGGCAGACTTGAGCAGCGCGGTCGCCACGCGTTGATTGGCGAGGTTATCCTCGGCCATCAGGATGCGCAGGCGCCGGCTGTCCGACTTTGCGGAATCGGCCTTGGGCTGGGCGCCACTCGAGGAGCTTTCATCCTGGAGGCGCTTCAAGATCTTGTCGAAGGTGCCGCGTACGAATGGCCTCGCCAGGATCTCGTTCTCGGTAGCATCGATGCTCTGGCCTTGGCCTGGAGTTCCCTCCAAGACGAAGATCCGATGCGCTGATCCGGCGGTCTGGCGCAGGAGCGAAAGTGTTTCCCGTGCGCCGCTGGATCCGTTGCGGCCGTCGACGATGACGAGATCATAAGGTGCGTCGACGAGGGCGTTGCGGACCGAGTGGACGTCATTGCAGCAGACGACATCGGCGGAGATGGCCTGGGCATAGCAGCCGAGGATGCCGGCAATGCCGTCGGTGGCGCCGGCCAGCAGGAGCCGGGCACCGAACCTTTGCACGGCGGCGCGGCGGGCCTGGACGACGGCCGAATTTTCCGCATCGAGCGGGAGCTTGAAGCTGAAGGTGCTGCCGTGGCTGGGAAGCGACACGCACGTGATCTCGCCGCCCATCAGGCCGACGAGCTCCTTGCAAAGTGCGAGGCCGAGGCCAGTGCCACCAAATTCGCGCGTGGTCGAGGCGTCGACCTGGGAGAACTTGACGAACAAGCCCTTGAGCTTGTCCTCGGGGATGCCGATGCCGGTATCGATGATGCTGAAGCGCAAGCTGGGCTTGGCAGATGACGACTCGTCGCTAGTCTGGTCGACGACGACCGTGACGGAGCCTGTGCTGGTGAACTTGATGGCGTTGCCGACGAGGTTGGTGAGCACCTGCTTCAGGCGCAGTGGATCACCAACGAAGCTCGAGGTTGATGTCGGGTCAACGAATGCGGCGAGTTCGATCCCCTTTTCCTGAGCGTTGGGGCTCAACAGGCGAACGACCTCGTCGACGAGCTCGGGGATCGACAGCGGCAGGCGCTCCAACTCCATGCGGCCAGCTTCGATCTTGGACAGGTCAAGAATATCATTGATGATCTTCAGGAGTGTCGTGCCGGATCCCTTTATGACGTCGATCCCTTCCTTCTGGACGTCGTCGAGAGGGGTTCCTTCGAGAACACGGGTCATGCCGAGGATACCGTTCAGCGGCGTCCTCAGCTCATGGCTCATCGTTGCCAGGAAGCTCGATTTGGCGAGATTGGCCCGCTCGGCCTGCTCCACTGCCTGGCGGAGGTTCTGCTCGGCGTTGGCCCGCATGGTGATGTCGTGCAGAACGGCGACGCCGCCGCCGTCCTTCATGCGGCTCAGGCTGAGCTCGTAAGTGCGACCGTTCTCATGGGAAAACTCTGTCGTACCGCCGTCGGCATCGAGGAGCTCGCGCAGGGAAGAGGCGACCGTGGCTGCGCTCAATTTGGCGGCCGGGATCTTCTCGAGGCTCAAGGCCTCAAGGGCCTTCCTGTTCCAGATGATTGGCAGGCCATGGGCATCAAGGCCGATCATGCCGGTGCCGGCGTGCGAGAGAACGCTATCTAGAAGGGCGCGGCGCTGGGCGCTTTGGCGGGCATATCGGATCGACCGGTCGAGAAGCGCTTCGGTAAGCCCATCCTTGACGAGATAGTCGGCCGCGCCCGCCTTCTCGGCTGCAAAATCGATGTCGGGGTCAGACAATCCGGTCAGCAGGATCATCGGCGTCTGTGGATACCTTGGCCCGACCTCGGCAATGAAGTCGAGGCCGGTCCGTTCGCCAATTCGATAATCGACAAGCACGACGTCAAACCGGCGCTCATGCAGCTCCAGTTTGGCGCGATCGAAAGAGCCGGCCCACACGACCCAATAGCGCTCGCGCTCGATGCGCTGGAGGAGATCCTGCGTCAGATAGAAGTCGTCGCGGTCGTCCTCGACCAAAAGGACATAAACATCCTTAGCGTTGTCAGACTTCCGCACGATCAAGCCTCCACAGAATCACCCGTTGACGCGCCGCTCAGGCGGGCAACTCGACGATCTCAATCCAGTAGCTGTTGAGGGCGCGCACAACTTCGACCAGGCCGTGAAACGTGACGGGCTTGGTGATGAAGGAGCTGACGCCTAGGTCGTAGGTGCGAAGGATGTCCTCCTCGGTTTTCGACGTCGTCAACACGACCACAGGAATCCGACGCAACTCGGGGTCGGCCTTGAGGTGCTTGAGCGCAGTGCGGCCATCCATCTTGGGCATGTTGAGATCAAGGAGGATCAGGCGTGGCAACTTGATATTCTTGCGATGCTCGAATTTTGCCTCACCGCGGAGGAACTGAAGCAGCTCCTCGCCGTTCTCGACGAAATGCAATGGGTTCGACAACCGGCTCTCACGGAAGGCGTCCTCGATCAGCATGCGATCGTCGGCGTCGTCGTCCGCGATCAGGATCGAGATTGATGTCGTGTCCTTCATTCTACTCTCCCCCGGGGTTGCCGATTTCTATGGTCAGCCATCACCCCAATTCTCCTGACGGCGATCAAGCCACGCGGCGGTCCGAATTGACCTCATCGAGCACCACATTCTTGGTCGCAAGCAGCTCGCGCATGTCGCCAAGGTTCCGCAGCGAAGCGATTTCGGGCATCGTGAAGCGGACCTGGTAGGCGCTTTCGATGGCGAAGATCACCTCGATGTGACGCAGAGAATCCCACTGGGGGACGTTGGTCGCATTCGACTGCTCGTTGAGCGTGGTGGGCTCGACGCCGAGGATATTGCCAACGATTTCATAGAATTTCATGCTAGTTGCCCTTTCCGTTTTGATCGAGATTGTTAAGGTTTCGTTCAGAAGATCTCGCGACGCACAGCCTCGGGCCAGCGGGCGGGATCGAAGCCGTGTTGAGTGAAGGCGGCCAGTACCCAGCGTTCGATGCCAAGGCCGACGCAGCCGGTCTGTGCGGCCTCGCCGGTGGCGTCGGTGAACTCGAAGCGACGACCGAAGAAGTTGCCGTGCAGGTTGATCGAGCCGCAGGCCATGTATTTGGTTTCACCGTCGGCGCCGATGACCGGGATCTTGATCTCGTTCTTGACCTCCTGGGCGGCCTGCCAGAACTTCTTGGCGGCTGAGACGGTGGCGAAGAACGGGTCGGTAGCGGTCTGGATTCGGCAATCCAGGTCGAAGTAGGTGGCAAGGGATTCGACAACCTGAAGAGACTTGCGCCGGCAATCACGCACGTACTCGTCGCTGCCGACGAATACGAGTTCGCGAACGTTGAACTCGTAGAGGCGATCCAGGCCGGAGATGTTGCGAGATTCGTAGCGGAACACGCGACCAAGCCAGGTGTAGGCGCGTCCCTGCTCGAAGGATTTGCCCGTGAGTGTCGGATAGCAAGGAAAGCAGGCTGCCGGGTTCAGACACATTCCATCGACGTGGATGTGCTGATGGGGCGGGAGCAGAGCACCTTCGGAGCATGAATTGGCGCGGCGAAACTCCTCGATGGCATCGAAGTCCTCGAGCATGTTGCCGACAAATGTTACGGCATTGGGATGGGAGTCGAAGTAGCCACACTTGTGCAGGGTGTCGGCATCGACGAGTGCGGGAAAGTGGCCGTCTTCGGCGGCAAATGCCTGGGCGTAGAGCTCGGCGGCCTTGGTGTTCAAGAGGCGTGCGAGCTTCAGCACGGGGCCCTGGTAGGCGACCTGGCCCTTGCCATAGTCGTGCAGCCAGCCACGCTCGATCAGGCCGGGATTGACGCCGGTCTGGTAGGGGGCGGTGTCACGTCGTTTGGTCTCGATGAAGACCTTGATCTCGAAGCCCGAGACTTGCCGTACCATGACGTCGAGGAAGCGACGCGATTTGTCGACGCTCTCGTCGACCGGAGCGCCGGCGCGAAGGTGTACGCGTGCAGTCTTCATGTCGGCTTCGATGCGGATACGCTCGATGTGGGGAGAGACGAACACCGACTCTTTTTCGATGTCGGATGCGATCTCGGTATCGACCTCGCGGCTCAAGCCGATGGCGATTTCCTGGGTCGGGGGGACGTGGATGTTCATGTTCGACTGGTCCTCAGAACTGGTAGTAGACGAATGATGTGGCGGCGCCGATCGAGCCGATGGCGAGGGAGAGCGTGGTGCCAAGGGCGACGGCGACCGAGAAACTCGGGCGCCAGCGCAGAAGGCCGGCTGCGGCGCGAACCGTTGCAGGCATGGCATCCGAGCTGATCCAGTTGCGATGCATGATCTGCTGGCTGTTCGGCATGAGGAGCACAATCGATCCAAGCAGCACGACCATGGACAGCGCCATACGCTTGTCGATCGTTACGATCTCGGCGGCGGCAGCGGCGCCTGCGCCGAAGCCCGGCATCCACATGTGACCAAGTACGACGCCGGCGGTCTCGAGGTTGGGTGCGCGGAAGATGACGAGGCCGGTTACGACGACGCTCATAGTGAGCAGCCAACCCAAGACTGGGGGCAGCTCGGGACGGCGCGCCTCTCGCCAGGCGATGTTGACCGCGATGGCGCAGCCGTGGAGGAGGCCGTAGACGACGAAAGTCCAGCCGGCGCCGTGCCAGATGCCGGCGACCAAGAAAGTGATGACGGCGGGTATGCCTCCGGTGAGGAGGAATTTCTCGACCGGTCCCTTGCGCTGGCCGACGGCACGGCGCATCCCGTTCATGGCGAGCGGAGAGAAAACGTAGGTCGTGAAGAAGCGCGTCATTGTAATGTGCCAACGACGCCAGAAATCGCTGATGCTGGTGGCCTTGAAGGGGCTGTCGAAGTTCAGCGGCAGTTTGAGGCCGAAGATGATGCCCAGGCCGAGCGCCATGTCGGAGTAGCCGGAGAAGTCGAAATAGAGCTGCAGCGCGTAGGCGAGGGCGCCGAGCCAGGCCGTTGCGGCCGACAAGCCCGCGCCACCTGCTGCGCCATTGAAGACCTGATCGGCAAATGGGGCGATTGAATCGGCCAGTACGACCTTCTTGAAGAGGCCAATGGTGAACATGGTCAGGCCGATAGCGATGCGATCAGGGCTGAAGGGACTGTCGGTCCGGTTCTGCATCTGATCGAGCATTTCGCGCTGCAGGACGAGGGGGCCCGCCGTCACGCAGGGAAAGAAGCCTGCAAAGATGGCGTAGCGTTCGAAGCCCGGCCGCTCGACCTGACCATTGTAGACCTCAACGAGGTAACCGATCTGGACGAAGGTGAAGAAGGAGACACCGACGGGAACGAGAAGACGGATGTGCGCGGTCTCGCTACCGGCGAGGGCGTTGGCGATGTCGATCAGGAAGTTGGAATACTTGAAGTAGCCGAGCGCGAGGATGTTGAGCGCGATGGCCCCCAGGAGCAGCTGCCATGCCCGCTCGGGCTGTTGGCGATAGTTCCGAATGACGTTGCCGATGTAGTAGTTGGCAATCACTGAGGCCGCCAGAACAAGTGTCAGTCTGGGGCTGAAGAGTCCGTAGAAGACAAGCGAGGCGACGGCCAGGAAACGGAACGCGCAGGTCCAACCGCCAAGGCGATGCGCAGCCAGGTACCCCAGGTAGACCAAGGGCAGAAAGCCGAAGATGAACTGATAGGAATGAAAGACCATGGTGGGCTTCGCTTCGTGCGTTGAGTTTCCGATTGAGCTGATGCTTCAGCGCGCTTTTCGTTTGCCTTGATCGACCTGGGCGGCGGCCTTGCCAAATGGTTCCGGCCGCTTCTGCTGCTCGAGATGTCGATCGGTTGCGGTTGCGTTGTCGGATTGAATCAGGGACGTCGACAACATGCGCAGGCGGGAGGGACTTGCAGCGGTTTCGTCGACGAGCCAGCCAGTGGCCATCATGACGCGTCGAGAGCGGCGCTCGCGGCTCGAGAGTTGAGGGTCGGACACACCATCCAGGTGAGGCAGTGGAAGGTCGATGCTGTTCGAGACGTCGGCGAGGAGGCTCGTCAGGCAAGAGGCCTGGGAGTGCTCGGCGTCGATGAACATGTCCGATGTGCAGCCCAGAGCCGAAGGATCGAAACTGCCGACGACATCGAGCTTGTGGCGAAAGGCAAGCTCCTGCGTGACCTGCTTCACCTGCTCGAGGCCATCCATGTAGGCCGTGCCCTTGACGGCATCGAAAAATATCGGATTGAAGGGCGGGTGGGCGAGATGGACTTTGACGCCACGGATGGCGAGATAGGCGAGGAGCCGGTCGAGGGCTTCGACGCCTTCGGGGTCGATCTCAGGCGGATTGGATTTTGCCGCTTCCGCGTGCTCGAGCGCTAGCCGTTTGGCACGAGCGCGGGTGAACACCGCCTGGTGGGACTTCGACCAATGAATGGAGCCATCGGGCCGGAGGATATCCAGCGTGTCATGGGAGGCGGCCGCAGTCGGATACGGCCAGTCGGAGGCATTGTGCCAGCGCGTGATGTTGTCGAGCATCATCGGTAGTGACAAGAGTTCGCGCGGGCGCTGAGTTCGGGCTGGTTTCCCAGACGGCGTGTGCCTCGAGCGACAGGCGCTTGGCCATGGCTCTGTAATACGGAAGGATCGGCAGCCACAGGTAGTCGGTGCGCTTGGCCAGTGGTGTGAACAGGCGATCGCGGACGGTGATCACCATGTGTTTAGGCAGGCGATCGTGGCGGGAGAACATCTCGACCATGCCGAGCATGTCCTCGTAGTAGTCGCGATGGACGTGGGCATTGTAGTAGCCGCGCTTGGCGATCAGGTCGTGGCCAGCTTCCTGCCACTGGCTGGCACCCAGAATGACAAGTTCCGGTCTTTGGGGCAGGCGCTTGATGTGCTCGTTTCGCAATTCGCGGATGTTGATGTTGAGGTCGAAGACTGCGTAGTTCTCGCCTTCCGCCAGCGCGTTGGCGACGGATGCCATGTAGCGCGAATTATACATTTCGGGGGCGTAGGCGAGGTTGGCGCTGGCGATGAGGCCAAGGCCGGCAGCGGCAACCGCGACGGTTGTTGCCAGGTAACGCCAGGGTGATGCAGGGCTAGGGCTTGCCGGCGCTGCCGTCGCGCCAGAAGTGGAAATGCCGTCGGCCATTGCCGGCGATGCGGCGGCGATGGGGCTGTTGTCGACTGCCTGTTTCACTGTCAGGTCCTGCTTTACTTTTCCGACCGGATTGCCGGCGGTATTTGAATGGCGATCGCGAGGGGCGATGAGGGATCGGGTGGAGACGTTGGTGCCTTGGAGTGGTGTTCTCAGCGGGCGTCGAGTAGCTCGTCGGGCAAGAGATTTCTGATGCTCGATGCGCGCTTTTCAGTGGAGAGCATCACCAGCCTCATCACGAGCGGGGCGATGAACATGGGAAGCAGTGAGACGCCGGCGTAGACGGCCAGGTCTTCGCCGATGGCGTCGCCCACAAGGGCAAAGCCGAGGCCGATATTGCGGAAGGCGGCCAGGACTGATCCCGTCAAGGCGGCCGAACTCCCGAGGCGATGCATCACGATGATGGTGAGGACCATCATGATGATGCACAGGGCTGTGGTCAGGGCGACGAGGAAGAGGACGCGGGCGGGGTCACTGGCCAGCTTGTCGGAGACCGAGCTCATCAAGCCGGTGCCGAAAACAAGGAGTGCTGCGATTGTGGCCCAGCGGGAGGCTGAGGCGATCCGGCGGGTGTCGCGGGCGCCGAGCCTCAGGCTCACGGCACGCCAGGCAACGAGAATTGCAAAGGGAACTACCAGAAAGATCAGGGTCCGCATGCCGAAGGCGGCAATGTCGAGGTTGGCCTGCGTGCCATGAAAGATGGTGAGGAACGCGAACAGCGAGAGCGGCGTGAACAGGGTCGAGAGCATCATGCCCTGGAGCGCACGCTTCTGGTCGAGGTCCGAGGATCTCCGCAAGGGCCGGCGAGGAGAACAGTGAGCCGGAGCATACGGTCACGATCATCAAAATGATGACGTTGTCGGGGAGACGAGCGACAACGCCCGCGGCGATGGTGATGCACGGCAGGATTATCTGCTGCCAGCAAATGACGTGAGCGACCTCGCGATCGGGCGCGAAGAGAGTTGAGGTGGGCAGGTTTGCGAAGGGGATGAAGGAGAAGACGCTGACGAAAAACAGCGCGGTGAGCGCCCAGGGGCGCAATGAGTCTGCGATGCCGGGAGCTGCAAGGCCGACGAAAATGCCGCTCGCGAGAACTAGCACGGCAAGCGTGCGCTCTTCTTTCAAGACACTCATGATACTCAAAACTCGCTCCCGTACGCTGAGCTGGAGATGAACCCATACGCGGTTTCTCTTGAGGTAACATTGCAGCATTTCCCTAAATCAACCTGAATAATCTGGTAAACAAAAACATAATATTCTCCATCGATCTTTGGTGATAACGACATTTTAGTCGATTGGGGTAATTGTGGGGCGTCCGAGTACCTAATGGGGGAAGTGCGTCATGGAGTCTGGCCGGCTCAACGTTGCGGCAATCGGAGCGTCGAATATCTCCGGAAATTACGAGTTCGGTAGATTCCCCGGCGGGCGATGTCGATATTGCTGCCCTGATGTCCGGAACGAATGTCGGACTGGCGCTATTCGATGCCACGCTGAGCCTGATGGCCTGCAATGACGTCTATCGATCGCTGTGCGGCTATGCTGCCGAGGATGTGAAGCGCGGGGCCAGTCTCAGGGCGCTGATCGTCAAGACGCTCGAGCGGCAGGGTGGAGACCCCGCTACTTTCGAGCGCGTCGTGGAGACGGCAATTGCCCGCCTGAAGCCGGGCGTTGGCGTGACTTTCCGCTATCAAGCGCCTTCGGGAAAGCATGTGGAGGTGCGTCGCCAGCGTCTTGAAAGTGGCGCAGTGGTGGAGACGGCCAGGGAGCTCGAAGCGCGCGAGACGCAATGATCTCAATGCCCAGTTCGCCCAGATTGCCGAGGCTGCGCGCACCAGGATGATGCACGCACTCGATGTCATGGCCGATGGCTTCGCGCTCTACGATCCTCAAGACCGGCTGCTGGCCTATAACCGGCGTTATGTCGATCTGAAGTCGGGCATAGCCGACATCATCGTGCCGGGGATCTCATTCCAGGACATGCTCAGGGAGGGCTTGCGGCGGGGCATGTTCGTCCTGAATGGCATGGCGCCGGAGGACTACATTGCGTTGCGGGTTCGCCAGCGGCGCAATCCGACCGAACCCTACGAGATGCAGTTGAGCGATGGCCGCTGGATCCTGGTCAACGAAAAGCGCACGCCGGATGGGGGTACCGTCGGTATTCGCTCGGATATCACCGAGATGAAGCACCGGGAATTCGATCTGCTGCGTATCTCGCAACAGCTTCACGCGAAAAACCGGCATTTCGACGCGGCCCTGAACAACATGATCCAGGGCCTGTGCATGTTCGACAAGGATCAGCGGCTGATCGTTTGCAACCGGCGCTATCTCGACATGTACGGTTTTTCGCCGGAAGTGGTGAAACCCGGGATCAAGCTGCGCGAGATCATGGAATACTCGGTCAGCCTCAGGAACTACACCGAGGAGGAGGGGCAGAGGGCCCTGGCGGAACGGCCTGATCCGAACCGTCTCAACCGCCGCACGACGATCAAGCAGCATCTGCGCGATGGTCGGGTGATCGCCGTCATGAACGAGCCGTTGCCAGAGGGCGGCTCGATTGCGACCTACCAGGACATCACCGAGCTCGAGCAGAGTCAGAGGCAGATGCGGGAGTACACGCAGAAGCTCGAGCGCTCGAACAGCGAGTTGCAGGACTTTGCGTATGTGGCGAGCCACGATCTGCAGGAGCCGTTGCGCAAGATCGAGGCCTTCGGTGACCGCCTGGCGCGCAAATACGGTCAGGAGCTGCCGGATGACGGGCGGATGTTCATCGAGCGCATGCAGGACGCCGCGGGCCGCATGCGCAGGCTGATCAACGACCTGCTCGGCTATTCGCGCGTGTCGACCAAGGTCAAGCCGTTTGCCAAGGTCGATCTTGCGGCTGAACTCGACGTGGTGCTTTCGGACCTGCAGGTGCGGCTCGACGAGACGCCAGGGTGAGATCCGGGCTGGGCGATCTGCCGACGATCGAAGCGGATGCGACGCAGATGCGTCAGTTGCTCCAGAACCTTCTTTCAAATGCGCTGAAGTTCAGCAAGGCGGACGTCAAGCCCGTCATCACCATCACATGTGAGCCTGGAGACGCTGTCCCGGTTGGCTCGCAGATGGTCTCGTCGATCGTGCTGAAGCTCGCCGACAACGGCATCGGCTTCGACAATCAATACAAGGAGCAGATCTTCAAGATCTTCCAGCGCCTGCACGGGCGCCTCGAGTACGAGGGCACCGGTGTCGGTCTTGCGACCTGTCGCAAGATCGTCGAACGCCATCACGGAACCATCGATGCCGATGGACGGCCAGGAGAGGGTGCGACCTTCATCGTGGTTCTGCCAGTCGCCCAGCCGCAAGAACAGGCGGCGACTGTGCGGCTGACCACGGACAACGTTGCCGTATAATTCGCCATTCTCACATGGCGTGACCATTCGCGATCGCGCAGGCAAAGACGCTGATTGCGCCGAGCCTGGAGTGGTTCATTTGAGATGGGATCGGGGCGTTTGGCTGAGCGCGCTCTAGGCTATTGATCTGGGGCTGATTCACGTTTTCTGTGGGCGCGAGGATGCATCCGCCTCAACCGATCGGGCTCGCCTATCGTTTGAGAGACTTATTCACGCCCTCGGTGGAAGCGAAGGTGCTTCCACCTCAGCCGATCAGGCTCTCGTTGCGATTTCAGTCAGAGAACGGGTCGTGGACGAGGATGGTGTCGTCTCGCTCGGGACTGGTCGACAGAAGCGCCACAGGGCACTCGATCAGCTCCTCGATCCGTTTGACGTATTTGATTGCCTGGGCTGGTAGTCCAACCCAAGAGCGCTTGCCGGCTGTCGAATCGTTCCAGCCTTCCAGTGTTTCGTAGATCGGCTTGACGCGCGCCTGCTGATTCATGCCGGCGGGCAGGCGTTCGATGCGCTGGCCGTCGAGCTCGTAGGCGACGCAGATCTTCAGCTCTTTCAGCGGATCGAGGACGTCGAGCTTGGTCAGGGCGATGCCGTTGATGCCCGAGACCTTCACCATCTGACGGAGCAGGACCGCATCGAGCCAACCGCAACGCCGCTTGCGCCCAGTGACAACGCCGAATTCCTTGCCGCGCTCACCCAGCAGCTCTGCCGATCTCATCGGGTTGTCCATCGGCGTCGAGCAACTCCGTCGGGAATGGGCCGGAGCCGACGCGGGTGGTGTAGGCCTTGGCGAGGCCGAGGACGTAGCCGATCGCACCAGGTCCCATGCCGGAGCCGGTCGCGGCCTGGGCTGCGACGGTGTTCGACGAGGTGACGAAGGGATAGGTGCCGATGATCGATGTCGAGGAGCGCTCCCTGGGCGCCTTCGAACAGGATGCGCTTGCCCATGCGGCGCGCCTGGTCGAGCGTGTCCCAGACTGTGTCGATGTAGGGAATGATCTTCGGGGCGATCTCGCTCAGCATGGCCAGCAGATCGGATTTCGAGATTTCCGGCTCGCCGAGGCCGCGGCGAAGGGCATTGTGGTGCACGAGAAGGCGGTCGATCTTGGGGCCGAGGTTATCGAGCTTGCGAAGGTCCTGGACGCGGATAGCACGGCGGCCGACCTTGTCCTCATAGGCGGGACCAATGCCTCGCCCGGTGGTGCCGATCTTCTGGCCGCCTGCCGCCTGTTCGCGGAGCTGGTCGAGTTCGCGGTGCAGGGGGAGGATCAGGACCGCGTTGTCGGCGACCTTGAGGTTCTCCGGGGAGACGTCCACGCCCTGAGCACGCAAGCCGTCGATTTCGCTTACGAGATGCCAGGGATCAACGACGACGCCATTGCCGATGATCGACATCTTGCCTTTCCGGACGAGGCCGGACGGGAGCAGCGACAACTTGTAGGTGACGCCATTGATAACGAGGGTGTGGCCCGCGTTGTGGCCGCCCTGGAAGCGGACGACGATGTCAGCACGCTCCGATAGCCAATCGACGATCTTGCCTTTGCCCTCGTCGCCCCATTGGGCGCCGATCACCGCGACGTTCGCCATGACATGCCTTTCGCCGGGCTGCGCCTGTCGATGCGCGTGCGCGCCCTGTTTCGCTCCATCACCGAGGCTCGGCCGTTCCGGATGGCTTCAAAACGAGAAAAGGGCCCCGGCACGAGGCCAGAGCCCTTTTTGATCTTCTATAACGAATTCCGGGGCAGTCGCAAGCGCGGGCGGAGCTTTCGTGTCCGGGTGGCGCAACCATGCTTAATCAATTCAGCCGTTGCCCTGGTAGTTCGGGGCCTCGCGGGTGATCAGGACGCCGTGGGGGTGGCTTTCGCGAACGGCGGAGGGCGAGATGCGGATGAAGCGGGCCTTGGACTGAAGCTCGTCGAGGTCGCGGGCGCCGACATAGCCCATGCCGGCGCGCAGGCCGCCGACGAGCTGATGCAAGACGTGGCCAACGGGGCCCTTGTAGGGCACCTGGCCTTCGATGCCCTCGGGCACGAGCTTGAGTTGGTCCTTGACCTCCTGCTGGAAATAGCGGTCAGCCGAGCCGCGCGCCATGGCGCCGACCGAGCCCATGCCGCGGTAGGCCTTATAGGTGCGGCCCTGGAACAGGTAGGTCTCGCCCGGACTTTCGTCGGTGCCGGCCAGGAGGGAGCCCACCATGACGCAGCCGGCGCCGGCGGCGATGGCCTTGGCGATGTCACCGGAAAAGCGGATGCCGCCGTCGGCGATGATGGGGACGCCGTGCTTTTGGGCTTCCTCGACCGAATTCATGATGGCCGTGAGCTGGGGGACGCCGACGCCGGCCACGATGCGGGTGGTGCAGATGGAGCCTGGGCCGATGCCGACCTTGACGGCATCGGCGCCTGCATCGATCAACGCCTTGGTGGCCTCTGCCGTGGCGACGTTGCCGGCAGCGACCTGGACGCGGTTCGAGAGCTTTTTGATGCGGGCCACGGCCTCGATGACGCGGGAGGAGTGACCGTGGGCGGTGTCGACGACGATCAAGTCGCAGCCGGCGTCCATGAGGCGCTCGGTACGCTCGAAGCCGTCGTTGCCGACGGTCGTGGCGGCAGCGACGCGCAGGCGGCCCTGTTCATCCTTGCAGGCGTGCGGATGGTTCTCGGCCTTCTCCATGTCCTTGACGGTGATGAGGCCGACGCAGTGGTAATCGTTGTCGACCACCAGCAGTTTCTCGATACGGTTCTGGTGGAGAAGGCGCCTGGCCTCTTCGCGGCCGACGCCAGCGCGGACGGTAATCAGGCGCTCCTTGGTCATCAGCTCGGAGATCGGCTGATCCGGATTGTCGGCAAATCGGACGTCGCGGTTGGTCAATATACCGACGAGTTTGCCGTCCTTGTGGCCGTTGCGGGCGGCTTCGACCACCGGGATGCCGGAGATCTTATGTTGCTTCATAAGCTCGAAGGCATCGGAGAGGGTGGCATCGGGATGGATGGTGACGGGATTGATCACCATGCCGGATTCGAATTTCTTGACCTTGGCGACCTGCTCGGCCTGCTGCTCGGGTTCAAGATTGCGATGGATGACGCCAATGCCGCCGGCCTGGGCGACGGCAATCGCCAGCCGCCCCTCGGTGACGGTATCCATCGCGGACGAAAGGATCGGGATATTGACCGCGATCTCCTTGGTGACGCGCGAGGCGACGTTGGTGCTGCCGGGAAGCACTTCTGAGCCGCCTGGGACCAGAAGCACGTCGTCAAACGTCAACCCGACGTCGGGCGCGATGAGGGACGAGCGAGGGCGCATGCCATGGTCTCCTTCAATGCCATCGTATGGCTGACGTCCGGATAGCCCATGCCGCCCGCAGACCCGCAAGGGCCGGGTGCGATTTGCAGAGGCTCGGATTGTGACGACTCGCCATCGCCTCAACTAGCAGATGGTCGTGACGCAGGGAAGATGCCTGGGCGCGGGGTGGTCATGCAAGTTGTGCACGGCCGCCGCCCGTTTCAGCGGTGGCGGGAGCCGCGCAGCCCCTGGTCGAGGCCGATGGCTGTCAAAATCAGCCCGAACCCCGCCCAATCAAGGGTGGTCAGGCGCTCCCCCAGCCAGAGGCTTGAGGAAATGACAGCGGTCACTGGGACAAGGAGGGTGCCGAGGGCTGCCGTCGAGGCGGGAACGCGGGCCATCAGCGCGAACCAGAGGGCGTAGGCGGCGGCCTGGGGGAAAACGATGTTGTAGACGAGGGCCAAGGCTATGAGCGGGCGGTGCAACTCCAGATGGGGCGTCTCGAACAGCCATAAGCCGAGGCTGGCGGCAACCGCGCCGACAGCGAACTGCCATGTGGTTAGGGCGAGGGGGGTACCTTGGGGTCGGGCCCACTTGAGGAGTACCGTACCGGCAGCCCAGGAGATGGCGGCACCAAGGACAAAACCGAGCGCAAGGGGGATGTCGCCCTGCTGCAGGTTGGCGCGGAACGGCTCGGCCAGCAGGGCGATGCCAGTGGCGCCGAGTGCCAGCGCTGCGGCCCGGAGGCGATCAATCGGCTCGCCCAGGACGATGCGGGCAAAGAGTACCGACCAGAGCGGCATGGTGTAGGTGAAAATGGCTGCCCGGGACGCCGTCATTGTCAGCTGGGCGAAAACTGAGAGGATGTTGAAGGCGGCAACCGTGAGCAGGCCGGCAGCGAAGATGGCCGGCCAGTCCTTGCGGGCCAATTTCAGGGATTGGCCGGAGGCCAGGGTTGCGATGGCGAGGAGGATGGTGCCGCCGGTGAGCCCGGCCGCGCGCAAAGTCCAGGGGCCGGCGCCGGTGAGCAGCACCTTGATGACCGGCCAGTTCAGTCCCCAGAAGAGGGCGGCGGCCCAGATGCGCCACATGGGCGCCTAGCCGCGAAAGCCGGTGGCGAGGACGTAGAGCTCGGCGCTGTCGGCGCGGCTGGCGGGGGGCTTGATGTGGCGGACGGTGCGGAAGCGCTGTTTCAGCTCGGCCAGCAACTCGCGCTCGGAGCCGCCCTGGAAGACCTTGCACAGGAATGCGCCGCCAGGATTGAGGACTTCAAGGGCAAAGGCCAGTGCGGCCTCTGCGAGCCCCATGATGCGCAGGTGGTCGGTCGATTTATGCCCAGTGGTGGGGGCTGCCATGTCGGAGAGGACGACGTCGGCGCGACCGTTGCGCAGCAGGCTGCGCAGGCGAGCCGGTGCGGTCTCGTCCATGAAGTCGAGCTGCAGAATGGTGACACCGGGGATCGGATCGAACGCGAGATAGTCGATGGCGACGACCTGGCCGCCTTTTGACGCCGGCCGAGGGTTGCTGCCGGCTTCGGCATCCGGGGTCTCGGCTTCAGCAGCGGACGCCTCGACGGAGCCGACGCGCTGGGCTGCGACCTGCGACCAGCCGCCGGGGGCCGCTCCCAGATCGACGACGCCGCCGCCTGGCTTGAGGAAGCCGTGCTTGTCGTCGATCTCGATCAGCTTGAAGGCTGCGCGCGAGCGCCAGCCGTCGTTCTTGGCGGCGGCGACGTAGGGATCGTTGAGCTGACGCTCGAGCCATCGCTGGGAGGATGCAGTGCGGCTGCGGGCAGTTTTGAGGCGCTGGCCCATGTGGCGCGTGCCGCCAAAGGCGCGCTGGGCGGCGGAGGTCTTGGAGGATCTGGCGCCTGCTTTCCCGGCTGGCTTACCGTCGTTGCCGCGCTTTCCGCCGGTGGTCATCGTACGTCCCTGTCTTGCGGCTTGCGGCGGCCGGAGCGCATGTGGCCGTCCTCGGCCATCAGTGATGCGAGGATGCCTTCTCTGAGGCCACGATCGGCGACGCGCAAGGTGTCGCAGGGCCACATCCTCAACATGGCTTCGAGAATGGCGCAGCCCGCGAGGACCAGATCGGCCCGATCGCGGCCGATGCAAGGCTCGGCGACGCGCTGCTCATAGGAGTAGGCAATCAGGCGATCGGTGACGGCGCGAGCATCGGCAGTGCTCATCCAGCAGCCGTCGACACGGGAGCGGTCATAGCGCTTGAGACCCAGGTGGATGCCGGCAACGGTGGTGACAGTTCCCGAGGTGCCGAGCATATGGGCGGGGCGGTTGGCGATACGATCGCGGAAGCGGAAGCGGGCCTCGAAGGGTGCCAGGAGATCGGTCACATGCTGGACCATGGCCTCGAAATCTTCGGCGGTAACGTGGCGGCCGCCGAAGCGCTCGGCGAGGGTGACGACGCCAACGGGCAGCGAGGACCAGGCCGTAATGCAGCTCTGGGCCTCGATGCGGTCGGCAAGGGAGCGGCGCCAGGCGCCATTGCGGTTGGAGAGGTCCAGCCAAATGAGCTCGGAAGAGCCGCCGCCGATGTCGAAGACGAGGGCAAGGTCAGAGCGGCCATCGAGGAGGGCGGCGCAGCCTGCGACGGCAAGGCGGGCCTCGGCCTCTGGGGTCAACAGCTCGATGTTGAGGCCGAGTTCGGTGCGGACACGGGCGAGAAACTCGATGCCGTTGTCGGCGATGCGGCAGGCTTCGGTCGCAACCAGGCGGGCGCGCGAGACCTGGGCGCGGGCGAGCTTGGTCGAGCAGATGCGCAAGGCGTCGAAGGTGCGCGACATGGCCTCGTCCGACAGACGACCAGTCTGGGAAACGCCCTCGCCCAACCTAATGATTCGGGAAAAGGCATCGACGACCAGGAATCCGCGGCGCGACGGCCTGGCCACGAGGAGCCGGCAATTGTTGGTGCCAAGATCGAGCGCGCCGTAGGATGGAACCGCGCCACGAACATGATAGCTTTTGCTGTAGCCCTCCGGATCAGGCCGATCATGACCGTCCGGAGGTCCAGAACCAGGACTTCCCAAAGCAATGTTCTCCAGAGACCTGGCTTTCTTGTGCCCGGTGCATCATAGCGACCGTGCACGGCGCAACAGGCCGTCGGCTGGACGATACTTGGCATGCATTCTAAGGATGGCAGGGCTTTACGTAAAGCATAGCTTCATGCTGGCACGCGAAGAGGCACTATCTCTGGAATGCGATGTAGTCGACCTGTTCCGGCGGTTCACGGGACCGGCCAGAAGGACGTGGTCCGCATGATGTTGGTTCGCCAGTTTGCGCTGGGCGCCGGCTTGGGATTGGCGTTGGCGGCATTGCCTGATCGGGCGCTGGCCGAGGAGAGTCTCCGGCCGGCGGAGGTCGTCACCCGACTGGTGGCGGCCTATCCCGACTTCTTGGTCGGGGGAGATGCCACTTCGCTGCATTGGCGCGACGGCTTCAGGATGCCGCTCGAGGATGGGCGGTTCCAGAAAACGGATGGTGAAGCCATTGCTGCTGGCGATGTTGTTGACATGTTCCGATGGCGCTACCCCGTGAAGGAGGCGCTGATGGCGCCGCCGGCTGGCGCTGATCCAGGGCGCGCGCGCAACACCGCTTTCTTTAAACGCATGTATGGCGATTGCCGTAAAGGCGAGGTGGAACCACACCTTCGGGATGTCGCCTGGCTGCCGTCCAAGGGGGGGCAGCGACTGCGGGTGACGGGCATCAACGGCGTCGCAGATCGGCTGCAGGCGGTGAGCGTGGACCTCGAACGCCTGCCGGAACGCTTCGACGTGTTTCTCAGGCCTGCTGCGGGGACATACGCGTGCAGGGTGATCGCGGGGACGCAGAGGCCCAGTGCACACGGCTATGGCATTGCCATCGACATCGCGCTCAAACGGGCCGACTATTGGCGCTGGGTGAAGTCCGATGCGTCGGGCGCCAAGACGTGGCGCAACAGCGTTCCGCGCGAAATCGTCGATGTGTTCGAACGTCACGGCTTCATTTGGGGGGGACGCTGGCATCACTTCGACACCATGCATTTCGAGTACCGGCCGGAGTTGATCGGGGCGAGCCCCGCAGCGCGAGGTTGCAAAATGGGAGAGCGTACATGCTGACGGAACTGCCGGAAGCTCAGGCGAGGGGTGAAATCGCTGCTATTTTTGCAGAGATCCGGCAGCTTTATGCGACACCGTACGTGTCGTCGATCCATCGCCACCTCGCGACGCGGCCAGGCGTGCTCGAATGGGCGTGGGGCAGTGTGGCGCCGGCGTTCCGTTCAGGTCGAGCGCAGGAGATGGCCTGGACGGCCGCGCAGCAGGTGAGCCTGCCAGCGCTCGATGCGATTCCACGGGAGGCGCTCAGGGTCTGGGGTGTCGGGGACGGCGACGTTGCCACTATCAAGGCGATTGCACAGAGTTTCACGCGCGTAGCACCCGTCAATCTGGTGTTCGGCGGGCTGATCGCAGATGTGCTTCTGGAGGGCGGGGCACGGGACAGCAATGGGCAAGGGGCAGTAGCGGGAGAGGGGGCGTGGATTGCGCCGCCACTGTTGCCGCCGCCACCTGCGATGCTCGATGCGGGCCGGCTCGGGGCTGGGGAAGCAGCGTTGCTCGCCTGTTTCCGCTCGGGGCAGGGCGAGACGGCTTTCGTGCCGGGGCTCTATCGCATGCTGGCACATTGGCCGGGTCTGCTGGCGCATCTCGCCGTGGTGCTGAAGCCGCACTTCAATGGTGCGGGCAAGACGGAGGCGGCTCAGAAGATCCTTGCAGGCTCGCGAAACATCGTCGGCGAGCTCAAAGATCGCGTCGTGGCGGTGCCAGGGCTTCCAGCGCCGGACGCAGCGGAAGCACGGCATCTGCGCGACATGATCGACGGCTACAGGGTGACCAGTCCGGAGATGATCCTGTTCGGGCGGCTGATCGACGAGGCGATCGCCTGAAGCTCGAGGCCGCGATCGGGTTGCTCGTGCTTGGGGCAAGATGGTGGGAGGCTTTCTCGGCCTGATCCGCCCTCGGGCAGGCCCTACTTTGCCGGAGCGGGCTTTTCTTCAACGAGTGGGATTACGGCCGACCAAGTGCCGAGCCTCAAGTTCAACAGCCTTAGGCCGCTGCCGGTGGGGCTGTCGAAATAGACGGCAAGGTGGCGTTCGGACAGTGCGATATGACGGACACTGGCGCCCTTCGGCAGTGCGAGGGGGACCGGCGGGGCGCTGGCTGCCGGACTGTCGATGGAGCGAGCGATGGCTGAAGGTGCCGTAGCGGCGGCATCGGCCTCGGGCGGAGGTTTGTTGACAAGGTAGATGATGCGGCCGATCACGAGTGCAAAGCCTGCCAGCAGGATGGCGCCCATGCCGATGACGGCCGCCTTGAGCATGCGAATTTGGCTATCCGAGAACATGTCGCGGGGAGCTGCATCGGCGTCAGGCTTGGCGGTGGAAGGCTCGTGTTGTGGCATTGCGGCCTCGGTTGTTTGCTACTGGTCGGCGACAGGAGGTGGCGTGGCTGCAGCGAAACTGTTGAAACGCGCCGCTCGTCGAATGTGCCGACATGTGCGAGTGCATCCTGCGATCAAAGGACTACTCGCCGCGGTCCGCACCTCAATCCGAACTCCCTCGATCCGAAAGTTGGCGCGATGACCGACACGCAGTTGCTGAGAGTGCAAGTCGCCGATGACCAAGCCGGCGAGCGGCTCGATCGCATTCTTGCAGCGAGCGTCCCCGAGCTATCCCGCTCTCGACTGCAGGCGCTGATCAAGGCGGGGGCGGTGACACTCGACGGGCGGACGATAGGTGACCCGGGAATGCGGGTCAAACCGGGCGAGATGTTCCTGATCGATGTGCCGGAGCCTACGGCCGCGCAGCCGAAGGGGGAGGCCATGGCGCTGAGCGTCGTCTACGAGGACGACCAGATCATCGTCGTGGACAAGCCTGCCGGGCTGGTGGTGCATCCGGCGGCCGGCCATGCCTCGGGAACGTTGGTGAACGCGCTGATAGCGCATTGCGGCGATAGCCTTTCGGGTATCGGCGGGGTGCGGCGGCCGGGCATCGTGCACCGTCTGGACAAGGATACGAGCGGGTTGTTGGTGGTTGCCAAGACGGATGCGGCGCACCACGACCTTTCTGATCAATTCCGGGCTCATGGCACCGATGGGCGGCTGGAACGGCGGTATCGGGCGCTGGTCTGGGGGGCGCCGATCCGGCCGCGTGGAACGGTGGATGCACCGTTGCACCGAAGCCGGGCCAACCGAACCAAGATTGCCGTTTCCGAGAGTGGCGATGCGCGCCATGCGGTGACACATTTCGAGGTGAAGGAGATTTTTCGCGATGCCAAAGGCGAGGCCCTTGCGAGGATAAAATTCAAATGGTGCCCGCGTCGGATGCACCGGCCATCCCGGCCGAACGGAAGGTGGCCCGTGAAGCGCGGAGCCGCCGCCCCATCGAGACGAGCCACCGCGCCATTGGTAGCTGTCACGGAAGGATTTGGGAGGGAGATTGAGCCTCATGCGGCAGCCTCCCCCTTGGTCGGGCAGCGCTCGGTCGAGCAGGGCAACGATGTCATCCGGCAGGTAGCTGCGCGAATCTCGTCGTAGCCGAATGTGATGTGGTCGAATGGGATCTGCTCGACGCCGCCCAGCTTGATCGAGGCGATGGTCACGTTGTGGAAGCCCCAGGGCTCGACCAGCACGGTGTACCCGGCGAACCGAAGGATGTCGGCCACGTGCTCGGTCATGACCTGACCGTCGCCATCGTTGAAGCCGAACTTGTCGAAGGCTTCGGTCCAGCTCCAGTCGAGCGTGGCGTTGTTGCAGGTTCTGCAGATGGATTTAGGCATTGTCGTTGCTTTCTTGGATGTTGATGGTGACCACGGGCAGCGAGTCGAGGCAGTCCGGGTCGGTCATTTCGAGGCGCCAGTGGCTGATGCCGCGCGCCAGGAGGTAGAGGTAGGTGAGGTCGTCCTCGACTTAGAGATGCCCGATGTCGGCGACCAGATCGGTGACGGCTGTGGCAGCATCCTCGTCGCCGGTCATGCTCCGGTGAAGGTCGAGACACTGCTCGGCGCGCCAGGCGCGGTGGCGGTTGCGCTCATGGCTGCACCTCCCGGGCGGAATGCCACCGAATACGTTCCTCACCGGTCGCGTGCTCCCAGGGGAACGGCTCGGCCGCGTAAATGCGACGCGCGTGACGCTCAGCCTCCTCGCCGTTGGCAGCGGGCACCCGAATGAAGAAGTCGACCGTGTAGCTGCCATGAACGTCGTACTGCCGGACCGGCGGCTCGGTGGCGGGTTCCGCCTTGGCTTCGGCCTCGCGCTTGACGATGCGCATCCCCGGCGGCAGTTGGGTTGCCTCCTCGAACAGGACACCCCTGGCAATACTGGCGGCTTCTTTCGGGTTCTCTAGCGGCCACGATCACGTCGTAGGTGCCGAGGTCGGTGAGGGTGACGGTGAAGAGCTGGTTCATGACGCCACCTCCTCGACCTGGACAGTGGTGTCGTCGTCGACCTCGAAGTGCTCGGACCGGTCGCCGGCGCTCTGGAACAGCTCCCAGGCCAGCTTCTCGGCATGGATGGCATCCCGGGCCCGGACCTTAGTGGTCCAGGCCGTGATGTCCTTGATGGTGACGGTGAAGGCGCTCATCGGTCACCTCCGATCTCGTCGTTCCAGCTGTGGATGTGCAGGTGGTCCTCGCGGGCGAACTCGTCGGCAAGCCAAGCGTCGATAATGTCGCCGAGGTCCTCGTCGCTGACGCCGGTGAGGGCGTAGGGGCAGAGGCTGACCGCAAGTTCGAGGGTGTTGGGCGTGAGGCTCATTTGACGGCCTCCTGCTCGGTGAGGGTGATGGCCCGGCTGGCTCGCAGGCGCCGGAAGGACGGTTTGCGGATGGTTTGTTGAGGGTTGATCTGTCGATGCCATGATGGCGATCTCCCGTTGGTTATTCAGGCCACACCCGTTGCGGCCTGTCGGTGGCCTATCGAGCCATCGGCCTTCAGGAGACCGGACATAGGGGAGGGGGCTCACCCGGCCTCGCAGCCGAGCGTCGCGCAGGACCGAGGTTGGGGACACCCCTTGGCCGGGCTCCGGCCGTGGCTCAGACACCCGACAGCTTGGCCGCACGGTGATGCGCTTGAACGGCAACGGGGGGACATTTGGCCGAGACGAGATGACAGGCCCATCCCACACCGAATGACGACAGAAGCGCGGGCAAAAAGGCGCTGCACCCTGTCAAGCCCCGTCGGCTCATCCGATCAACGGCGAGGCTCGACATGGTCGACGCCGACAATGCTGGCGAGACGCTCGTGCCTCGGGTGGGCCGAGCAGGTCGGAACGCTGCCGGAGCCAAAGTTCGAGCCTCACTGCCGGCTCCGAGGTCGATGCTGACGGCCCGGCACCCAACGAACGCGGTCGGACAAGGCTCGTGGTGCGCTGACGTCCCGGATGCAGTCACTACTACCGCTCGAGCGGGCGATCGTGCTC
This sequence comes from uncultured Alphaproteobacteria bacterium, assembly GCA_963761475.1. Classification (GTDB taxonomy): domain Bacteria; phylum Pseudomonadota; class Alphaproteobacteria; order Rhizobiales; family Hyphomicrobiaceae. The sequence goes on along the minus strand of CAVXGT010000020.1, from coordinate 91,807 downwards.
GGTCGCATCAAGGCCAAGCCTTCGGTGGCCGCAAAGAGGCGGCCAGCCTTGACCCGCCCTGTGCGCACCGGCGTTTGCGTGCTGCGGTCGGGGCGAAAGGAAGCCTGCGGAGCAGGTCGAGCAACAGGAAGTGCCGCCAGCAAGGAAAATCGTTCCAGGTCAACGAAATGCACTTGTCTTTGCCGCAACGATTAGAGAGCGAGAGGATGGGCTCCGCAGGGGGTACGAACAAGAGGGTGGCAACGGCATTGGCGATGGCGCTTGTCAGCACTCAAGCCCTTGCCCAACGGCAGCTTCCAGAGCCTTGCTGCCGAAACCCACGAAGTCTACGGTGAGTTTTGACCCAGAGCCGAACTGTGAACGTTCTTGAAACGCTAATGATGATAGGATTGTGCTGGAACAATTCCTGGTTAAATTTTCTGACGACGGTAAGCTACGATGAAATGGTACAAATGTTCGATCCGCGGAGACAATTTTCCAGGTGAGCTGGTTGGGCAAGATCATCTGGTCGGATTCTACACCACTCGGTTTGTACAAGGTGATTCTTGCTGAAGGTGCGGAACTAAAGGCTCTACAATTGTTAAAAAAGCATGAGGCTCTGCAGTTCTCTGAAGAGGTGCGCAGAGCCAGCATCGCAAGTGTCCATTTCGAAGAAATTGTCGAAGTCAGCGAGAGTGACGTCAGCGATCAGCAACCGGGCCTAAGTGTTTTTCCGATGGATGAATAGCGTCTTTGTGGCATTACTGAAACGTCTCCTCGTGGCCCTTGACGATTTGCTGCGGCCTGATCGGATCGTAGGTATCCCTCCGGTGAGCACCGCAGGTGGCTATGGCTTGGATTTGGGAGATGGCGCGGAGCCAGCGGCGCGTTGGTCGGCAATGATCTCTCTGAGGCATTCGATGCCGTATTCGGTGTAGGCCTGGACTTCACGATCGCCGACATCGAGGACCCAGAGACAGCCGTCCTCGGGGTCCAATCCCATCGATAGCTCGTAGAGCCAGTCCTCGTCCTCGCCGAGGATCTCGGCGACGAGGGCGATGGTGAAGACGAATGGGATGCCGGCCATCGTCAGGCTGCCCGGCTGACGGCAGCGCCTGCACGGCTTCCAGTTCCACGGCAGCAGCTCGTCGAGCCGGGACGCGGGATGCTCGGCGATGCGGGCGAGCACGTCGGCGAGCCAGGCCTGCGGATCGATGTCGTTCATCTTGGCCGTGACGATCAGGCTGTACATGGCGGCGGCGCGCTGGCCGCCGCGATCGGAGCCGGCGAACAGCCACGACTTTCTTCCAAGTGCAATTCCGCGCAGCGCCCGTTCGGCGGCATTGTTCGACAGGCAGACGCGGCCGTCGTCGAGGAAGCGCGTGAACGCGGGCCAGCGCTTCAGCATGTAATCCATCGCCTTGGCGACGATCGCTGCCGCGCGAGAGCTTCGGCCGCTCGGCGCGCATCCAGGCTTCGAGCTCATCGACGAGTGGCCCGCTCAGCTCCTGGCGGACGGCACGGCGCTCCTCGGCGCTCTCTGCCGTTGATGTCGCGCTCGATCTCGAACAGGCGATCGATGCGCTGCACGATCTCCAGCGCCAGCGGCGAGATCGGTGCTGGTGCTTTGCCCTCGGCCTTGCGCCGCGCGCTGGCCTCGATATCGGCGAGCGCGAAGAACGGCCGGCGCGCATGCGCCCAGCAGGCCGCCTCCAGGATCAGGCCCGGCGTTGCGATCGGCGGCATACAGCTTGTTGTAGCCGGAGTAGGCGTCGGCCTGCAGCAGGCCGCGCCATCGCGCCAGATGTTCCTCGGCGTGCGCGCCGCCGCGATCGCGCGAGTAGTAGAACATGGCCGCCGGTGGTGCGCGGCCTTCGAACGGTCGATCGTCGCGGACGTAGACCCAGCATCTGCCGGTGTGGGTCTTGCCCTTCGCCAGCACCGGCACCGTGGTGTCGTCACCGTGCAGCCGCTCGGCCGCGAAGACATGGCGCCTCGAGGCGCTTGAGCAGCGGCTCCAGCGCCGCGCATCCAGCGCCGACCTGATCGGCCAGCGTCGAGAGCGCAAGCGGCACACCTTCCCGGGCATAGCGCTCGGCCTGGCGGTTCAACGGCTGATGCTGGCCGAACTTCTCGAACAGCAGCATCGCCATGAGGTTCGGGCCCGGCCCAACCTCGTGGCGTGACGTGGAACGGCGCTGGCGGCTCGGAGATCTTCTCGCAGTCCCGGCACGTCATCTTCTCGCGCACGTGCTGGATCACCTTCCACTGGCGCGGGATGACCTCCAGCGTCTCGGTGACGGTCTCGCCGAGCTTCCGCAGGCGCGTGCCGCCGCAGCAGTCGCAAGTCGGTGGGGCCGGGCACGACGACGCGCTCGCGCGGCAGATGCTCGGGGAACGGCTGGCGCGACGGGCGCTTGCGCGTGAAGGCGGCAACGTTCGTCGTCTTGGCGGCTGCCTGCTCGGCGGCGATCTCGTCCTCGGTGGCCGCGGCCTCCAGGTCCTCGAGCTCCAGCTCCATCTGATCGATGAGGCGCGCCGTGCGCTCCGAGCGGGGGCCGTAGATCTGGCGCTTCAGCTTGGCGATCTCCAGCTTCTGGCGCGCGATCGTGGCCGCGTCGTCAGCGTTCCTGGCGAGCGCCGCCAGCCGCCACGGCTCTGGCGCGTCAGGTCGTCGGCGAAGTGTCGGCGAGGCGGCGAATCCATGACCCGAAGGGAATCACAAACTGCCCCGTACTGCTCGCGGAAAGTGCCCGAAAACCAGCCTATCCTGCACGTTCCGGCCGGAATGTGTGAACCGGGTTACGCCAGTCGATCCCGTCGAGCATGTAGGCGAGCTGCGATGCCGAGATGGAAACGGAGTAGCCTTCGCGGTCCTTCCGATGCCCACCGCATCCGGGCGCGCCACCGATGGCCACACGAACCGGCCGCGCTCCAGTCGCTTGGCGTAAAGCGAGATGCCGAGGCCGTCGTGCCAGAGGATCTTGATCAGGTCGCCGCGCTTGCCCCGAAAGACGAAGAGATCGCCGGCGAATGGATCGCGGCCGAGCGTCTCCTGCACCTGCAGGCTGAGACCGTTCATGCCGCGCCGCATGTCGGTCTTGCCCACCGCGAGCCACACGCGCACGCCCGAGGGAACCGGGATCATCGCTTCCTCAGCACGTCGAGCACACGCTTCAGCGCGCGGCTGTCGAAGTCCGAGCCGACGCGGACACGGTAATCGCCGGCAAGCTCGATCTCGATCGTGTCGGAAGCAGTCGGGACGGCCGGCGCAGACGGCGCAGCTACATCGCCTTCCGGCTCCGATGTAATCGTCACCGGCACGAGCGCCGGCGTCGCTGGCGGAGAGAGCGAGGCCGGCTGCTGGTCCGGATTGCGAAGGCGACGACGCCAACCGAAGACCTGGTTCGCGTTGACGTCGTACTGGCGCGCCACCACTGAGACCGACGCGCCCGGCAGATAAGTCGCTGCCACGATCTCGCGCTTCAGCGCTTCCGGCCAACGCTTGTTCCGCCGACGCTTCCCGCTTGTGTCCACATCCGACATCGTGGGCACATCCTCATCTGTCCAGACCCATCAATGATGGTCCACAAACTCGGCCTTGAGCTGCCCGCCTGCAAGGCGGCGCTCACCGGAGGGAAACGATCGTAGCGGACATCGTGGGGACATGACAATCGCCGGCATTGTGTCGAATTGCGTGGTCGGAACGGCGCAGCAGCGACCGGGTGGCACATCGTCGCGCAAACCTTCCTTTTCTGCAACGCGGCCGACCTGGCGGTGACGGCGATCCAACGTTCGCCGAGATCAGGCGGTGAGCCCTGACATTGGGGCGATCCGGCGCCACGATCTTTGATGTCGCAGAACCCCTCGTCGCGAATTCACGTCGCGCCATCGTTGGGGCACGGCAGTTCTGCAACATGAGGTGCTCACATCATCGAGGGCAGGAGCCTCGTCGGCAGCCGGTGGACGTGATTTAATAGGCCATGTTGATCGGCTATATGCGCGTGTCCACTGCGCACCAGTCGACGGACTTGCAGCGCGATGCCCGACCGGCGGCTGGTGTCGGGAAACGATCCTCGACAAGGCCTCCGGCAAGCGTGACGGACCGGCCGGGCTCGAGGCCTGCCTCAAGGCGCTGAGGGAGGGCGACACCCTTGTCGTCTGGAAACTTGCCGACCGGCCGCAGTCTTCGGCACCTGGTGGCTACGGTCCAGGATCTTGTCGATCGGGGGATCGCCTCGGTTCCTCACCGGGGATGGGGCGCGACACTTTGCAACGCCAACTGCCTCCGGCAAGCTGGTCTTCGCATGTTCGCAGCCCTCGCTCAATTGAGTGCGCGAGTTGATATCCGAACGGACCCGGGCAGGCCTGGCGGAAGGGCGGGTCCAAAGTCCGGCTCTTGCCACGACCGTCGCCAGTGTGGGTCGGCTCGCATCGGACCCTTTGCTCGACAAGCGTGCATTGGCTGCCGAACTCGGCATCCACCGCTCGACGCTCTTGGTGGGCATTGGTCGATATGAAGGCGTACCTGGAACGCGTTGACGCGGAAGGCGGGAATGGCCAGGTTTTACGCAGTCGCAGTTGTGCCCACGCCGCGCGTGGGCCGTTGTCCGAGAGTGGGGACGGATCGGGCAGGGGAGGGGCATGTGCGGAATAACGCGCGATCGTCGGAGGCAGCGGCGGCGGCCGACGGCCGACGCGCATGTGGTCCGCAAACAACGCGCCGGGATATCGGTTACGGGAGCCGGCGATGCGGGATGACTTTCCGCTTATGATCCACATATGAGTGTTAGCATGCCGACGTAGTCGGCAGCCTCGGGCCAGTTCCGCCCACTTGAGGCACGCGCATTAATTTAAGATTTCGATGCCCTGAAGCGGACCTGCTGGCAAATTGGTGGAACCAGGGCCTGTTCGCGTCACTAATATTTCCAGGGCTTGTGCGCGCCAATCACCTGGCATGCGAGCCGACGGTTCGTTCGGAGACCCTCACTCACGAGGCGCGCGGCCGCATGCCGGCAATTGCACCCTTGCGGCGACGGCGCCATTGATTATCGTTGATCTTAGCCAACCGTTCAGCCCATGCCGCGAGGTCGAGTTCTGCCTCCTCGTCTGGCCGCCGGCCCCCAGGTAGCGGTTGCGCCGCCGCGCGAACTGGCGCGCTTGTGGGTTCTCGTTGGCCAGCGCGAACTCGGTCTGCAGGCTTTCGAGTACGCCACTCTGCGGTCAGTATGACGCTTCTTAGTGAGTATCAGTGTCTCGGTCGGGAACGACGCAATTCGGTTCGCCAAGTCCTCCACGAACGGACCGATTTCGTCGGCATCGAGTGCACGGTTGATGAAGCCGTAGCGCTCGGCAAGGTCGGCGTTGAAGTCCTCGCAGCCGAGCAGAATTTCGAGCGCGCGACTGCGCCCCATCAGCCGCGGTAGGCGCACTGTCGCCGTTCCTGGCGGCACGAGGCCCAACATGACCTCGGGCTGAGACAGGATCGCCTGGCCACGTGGAAGCGCATGTCCATGGCCAGCGCCGTCTCGGCACCGCCCCCCCGAGTGCGCCCCTCTATCTTGGCAATGGTGATCTTCGGCATGGTGCGCAACAACTCGCGCATGACTGGTGGCTGGTCCCATCTCGTTCTTCTGCGGACCGATCACCTTGATGTCGCGCGAGCGATGAAGAACTCCGGGTCGGCACTCTGGAACACGACGACCTTAAACTCGGTCGCCTCGGCCAACCAGGGCACCAGCGCGTTGAACTCGGCGCGCATTGTGGGGTCCATCAGGTTGATGGTGGGTGGTCGATGGTGACCCAGGCCACGGTCCTTGACGCGACTTCGAAAATCTTGAAATCTTCGGGTTTCACGTCCGCGCCCTCATACTTGGTAGTGGATGCGCCCATTGCGGGCGCGCCTTCGGCGGCCAGCTTCGCGCTCAGCCGCGCATGCCCATTGGATGCTTTTTCCAGATGCTGGGCTCGGGCTGCGGGCGGCGTGCCAATGCGTCTGAACCACGCTTGCAGGTTCTTGCAGTCGTCAGGAACGGGCTGGCCCGCTTCGCAAAGCTGGTCGATGTAGCAGTAGAGGCAGACGTCGGCGACCGCTAACGGGTTCCCCGCCAGCCACTCGCCGGTGATGAGGCCGTCGATCCGCATCCCATCGCGCGCGCGCTCCTTCATCCCATTCGGCAGCTTCAGGCAGGCAGCGGATGCGCGTCTTGAAGAGCTCGAGGCCCTCGCATAGTAGAAGCCCTGCACCATCGGGTGGCGGAGACGTCGAGCTCGGCCCGGCGCCACCACATCCGCGTCTGGCGCGTCGAGCCGATCAGCGGCGGGCTCGGGGTGCTTCTCCTCAAGATATTCCATGATGGCATAGGTCTCGCTGACGATGGACCCATCATCGAGGCCGAGCGCCGGCGTCTGGCCTGCCGGATTCCAGATAGTCCGGGCTTGCGGGTTGTCCGCGGCCAGGATGTTCACCTCTTGCGTCGGGCTCGATGCCCTTCTACTTGCTGGAGAAGGGCATCAAGCTTCCGACGCAAGAGGTGAACATCCTGGCCGCGGACAACCGCAAGCCGGACTATCTCAAACTCAATCCGGCAGGCCAGACGCCGGCGCTCGGCCTCGATGATGGGTCCATCGTCAGCGAGACCTATGCCATCATGGAATATCTTGAGGAGAAGCACCCGAGCCCGCCGCTGATCGGCTCGACGCCCGAGGAGCGCGCCAAGACGCGGATGTGGTGGCGCCGGGCCGAGCTCAACATCTGCCACCCGATGGTGCAGGGCTTCTACTATGCGGAGGGCCTCGAGCTCTTCAAGACGCGCATCCGCTGCCTGCCTGAAGCTGCCGATGGGATGAAGGAGCGCGCGCGCGATGGCATGCGCTGGATCGACGGCCTCATCACCGGCGAGTGGCTGGCGGGGAACCGGTTCACGGTCGCCGACATCTGCCTCTACTGCTACATCGACCAGCTTTGCGAAGCGGGCCAGCCCGTTCCTGACGACTGCAAGAACCTGCAAGCGTGGTTCAAGCGCGTTGGCACGCGGCCGGCAGCCGAGCCCAGCATCTGGAAAGAGCGTCCAATGGGCATGCGCGGCTGAGCGCGAAGCTGGCCGCGAAGGCGCGCCCGCAATGGGCGCATCCACCTTACCAAGTATGAGGGCGCGGACGTGAAACCCGAAGATTTCAAGATTTTCGAAGTCAGCATCAAGGGGCAAGTGGCCTGGGTCACCGACGACCACCCGCCGATCAACCTGATGGACCCCACAATGCGCGCCGAGTTCAACGCGCTGGTGCCCTGGTTGGCCGAGGCGACCGAGTTTAAGGTCGTCGTGTTCCAGAGTGCCAACCCGGAGTTCTTCATCGCTCACGGCGACATCAAGGTACGGTCCGCAGAAGAACGAGATCGGGATCGGCCAGGGCCAAGTCATGCGCGAGTTGTTGCGCACCATGCCGAAGATCACCATTGCCAAGATAGAGGGGCGCGCTCGGGGGGCGGTGCCGAGACGGCGCTGGCCATGGACATGCGCTTCGCTGCGCGTGGCCAGGCGATCCTGTCTCAGCCCGAGGTCATGTTGGGCCTCGTGCCGCCAGGAACGGCGACAGTGCGCCTACCGCGGCTGATGGGGCGCAGTCGCGCGCTCGAAATTCTGCTCGGCTGCGAGGACTTCGACGCCGACCTTGCCGAGCGCTACGGCTTCATCAACCGTGCACTCGATGCCGACGAAATCGGTCCGTTCGTGGAGGACTTGGCGAACCGAATTGCGTCGTTCCCGACCGAGACACTGATACTCACTAAGAAGGCCGTACTGACCGCAGAGCATGGCGTGCTCGAAAGCCTGCAGACCGAGTTCGCGCTGGCCAACGAGAACCACAAGCACGGCCACTTCGCGCGGCGGCGCGACCGCTACCTGGGGGCCGGCGGCCAGACGAGGGAGGCAGAACTCGACCTCGCGGCATGGGCTGAACGGTTGGCGAAGATCGAACAATAATCAATGGCGCCGTCGCCGCAAGGGTGCAATTGCCGGCATGCGGGCCGCGCGCCTGGGTAACGCAAGATTATTCCGAACGAACCGTCGGCTCGCATGCCAGGTCATTGGCGCGCACAAGCCCTGGAAATATTAGTGACGCGAACAGGCCCTGGTTCCACCAATTTGCCAGCAGGTCCGCTTCAGGGCATCGAAATCTTAAGATTGATGCACGTGCTCAAGTCAGCAGCTGGCCCGAGGCTGCCGACTACGTCGGCATGCTAACACTCATCATGCTGGATCATAAGCGGAAAGTCATCCCGCATCACCAGCTCGTAACCGATATCCGGCGCGTTGCTTGCGGACCACATGCGCGTCGGCCGTCGCCACCGCCGCTGCCTCCGACGATCGCGCCTCCTCCCGCACCGTGCCTCCCTGCCCGATCCGTCCCCACTCTCGGACAACGGCCCACGCGCCGAACAGCGTGGGCACAACTGCGACTGCGTAAAACCTGGCCATTCCCGCCTCCGCGTCAACGCGTTCCAGGTACGCCTTCATGTCGACCTCTCCAATGCCCGCCAGAGCGTCGAGCGGTGGATGCCGAGTTCGGCAGCCAATGCACGCTTGTCGAGCAAAGGGTCCGATGCGAGCCGAGCCCGCACTCCGGCGACGGTCGTGGCAGAGAGCTTGGACTTGCGACCGCCCTTCCTCCCGCGCGCCTTCGCTGCCGCCAGGCCTGCCCGGGTCCGTTCGGATATCAACTCGCGCTCGAACTCAGCGAGGGCTGCGAAGATGCCGAAGACCAGCTTGCCGGAGGCGGTTGCCGTATCAATGTTGGCGCCCTGCCCGGTGAGGACCCGAAATCCGATCCCCCGATCGACAAGATCCTGGACCGTAGCCACCAGGTGCCGAAGACTGCGGCCCAGTCGGTCAAGTTTCCAGACGACAAGGGTGTCGCCCTCCCTCAGCGCCTTGAGGCAGGCCTCGAGCCCGGGCCGGTCGTCACGCTTGCCGGAGGCCTTGTCGAGATACATGTGCTGCTCCCCGACGCCGGCCGCAGTCAGGGCATCGCGCTGCAAGTCCGTCGACTGGTCGGCAGTGGACACGCGCATATAGCCGATCAACATGGCCTATTGAATCACGTCCACCGGCTGCCGACGAGGCTCCTGCCCTCGATGTGAGCACCTCATGTTGCAGAACTGCCGTGCCCCAACGATGGCGCGACGTGAATTCGCGACGAGGTTCTGCGACATCAAAGATCGTGGCGCCGGATCGCCCCAATGTCAGGCTGGCCGCCCGCAATCTCGGCGAACGTCCGATCGCCGTCACCGCCAGGTCGGCCGCGTTGCAGAAAGGAAGGTTTGCGCGACGACGCCACCCGGTCGCTGCTGCGCCGTTCCGACCACGCAATTCGACGCAATCCGGCGATTGTCATGTCCCCACGATGTCCGCTACGATCGTTTCCCTCCGGTGAGCGCCGCCTTGCAGGCGGGCAGCTCAAGGCCGAGTTTGTGGACCATCATTGATGGGTCTGGACAGATGAGGATGTGCCCACGATGTCGGATGTGGACACAAGCGGGAAGCGGCGGCGGAACAAGCGTTGGCCGGAAGCGCTGAAGCGCGAGATCGTGGCAGCGACTTATCTGCCGGGGGCGTCGGTCTCAGTGGTGGCGCGCCAGTACGACGTCAACGCGAACCAGGTCTTCGGTTGGCGTCGTCGCCTTCGCAATCCGGACCAGCAGCCAGCCTCGCTCTCTCCGCCAGCGACGCCGGCGCTCGTGCCGGTGACCATTACATCGGAGCCGGAAGGCGATGTAGCTGCGCCGCCTGCGCCGGCCGTCCCGACTGCTTCTGACAGAATCGAGATCGAGCTTGCCGACGATTACCGTGTCCGCGTTGGCTCGGACTTCGACAGCCGCGCGCTGAAGCGTGTGCTCGATGTGCTGAGGAAGCGATGATCCCGGTTCCCTCGGGCGTGCGCGTGTGGCTGGCTGTGGGCAAGACCGACATGCGGCGCGGCATGAACGGTCTCAGCCTGCAGGTGCAGGAGACGCTCGGCCGCGATCCATTCGCCGGCGATCTCTTCGTCTTTCGGGGCAAGCGCGGCGACCTGATCAAGGTCCTGTGGCACGACGGGCTCGGCATCTCGCTTTATGCCAAGCGACTGGAGCGCGGGAAGTTCGTGTGGCCATCGGTGGCGCGCCCGGATGCGGGTGGGCATCGGAATGACCGCGAAGGCTACTCCGTTTCCATATCGGCATCGCAGCTCGCCTACATGCTCGACGGGATCGACTGGCGTAACCCAGTTCACACATTCCGGCCGGAACGTGCAGGATAGGCTGGTTTTCGGGCACTTTCCGCGAGCAGTACGGGGCAGTTTGTGATTCCCTTCGGGTCATGGATTTGCCGCCTCCCGACCTTCCCGACGATCTTGACGCGCTCAGAGCCGTTGCGGCTGCGGCGCTCGCCCGGAACGCTGACGATGCCGCCACGATCGCGCGCCAGAAGCTGGAGATCGCCAAGCTCAAGCGCCAGATCTACGGGCCTCGATCCGAGCGTTCGGCGCGTCTCATCGATCAGATGGAGCTGGAACTCGAGGATCTCGAGGCGACGGCCACCGAGGACGAGATCGCCGCCGAGCAGGCAGCCGCAAAGACGACGAACGTTGTCGCCTTTACGCGCAAGCGCCCTTCCCGGCAGCCCTTCCCCGCGCATCTCCCGCGCGAGCGCGTGGTCGTTCCCGGCCCTACCGCCTGCGATTGCTGCGGGGGAGCGCGTTTGCGCAAGCTCGGCGAGACGGTCACCGAGACGCTGGAGGTCATCCCGCGCCGGTGGAAGGTGATCCAGCACGTGCGCGAGAAGATGACGTGCCGGGATTGCGAGCGGATCAGTGAGCCACCGGCGCCGTTCCACGTCACGCCACGAGGGTGGGCGGGCCCGAACCTCATGGCCATGCTCTTGTTCGAGAAGTTCGGCCAGCATCAGCCATTGAACCGCCAGGTCGATCGCTATGCCCGGGAAGGCGTGCCGCTTGCGCTCTCGACGGTTGCCGATCAGGTCGGGGCTGGATGTGCGGCCCTCGAGCCGCTGCTCCAGCGCCTCGAGCGCCATGTCTTTGCCGCCGAGCGCCTGCACGGCGACGACACCACGGTGCCCGTGCTTGCGAAGGGCAAGACCCACACCGGCAGATGCTGGGTCTACGTGCGTGATGATCGACCGTTCAAAGGCGGAGCACCACCGGCAGCCATGTTCTACTACTCGCGCGACCGTGGCGGTGCGCATGCCGAGGCGCATCTCGCGCGATGGACCGGACTTCTGCAGGCCGACGCCTACTCCGGCTACAACAAGCTGTATGCCGCCGATCGCAAGCCGGGCCTGATCCTGGAAGCGGGCTGCTGGGCGCATGCGCGCCGGCCATTCTTCGCACTCGCCGACATCGAGGCCAGCGTGCGGCGCAGGGCCGAAGGCAAAGCACCAGCGCCGATCTCACCGCTGGCGCTGGAGATCGTGCAGCGCATGGATCGGCTGTTCGAGATCGAGCGCGGCATCAACGGCAGACACGCGGAGGAGCGCCGCGCCGTCCGCCAGGAGCTGAGCAAGCCACTCGTCGATGACCTCGAAGCCTGGATGCGCAACGAACGGCCAAAGCTCCCGCGCGGTAGCGACGTTGCCAAGGCCATGGATTACATGCTCAAGCGTTGGGTCGCCTTCACGCGCTTCCTCGACGACGGCCGCATCTGCCAGACGAACAATGCCGCCGAACGGGCGCTGCGCGGAATTGCACTTGGAAGAAAGTCGTGGCTCTTCGCCGGCTCCGATCGCGGGGGGCAGCGCGCCGCCGCCATGTACAGCCTGATCGTCACGGCGAAAATGAACGACATCGATCCGCAAGCCTGGCTCGCTGACGTGCTAGCCCGCATTGCCGGGCATCCCGCGTCTCGGCTCGACGAGCTGCTGCCGTGGAACTGGAAGCCGGTGACAGGCGCTGCCCTCAGCCAAGCAGCCTGACGATGGCCGGCATTCCATTCGTCTTCACCATCGGCCTCGTCGCCGAAATCCTCGGCGAGGACGAGGAATGGCTCTACGAGCTATCGATGGGATTGGACGCTGAGGACGGCTGTCTCTGGGTCCTCGATGTCGGAGATCGTGAAGTCCAAGCCTACACCGAATACGGCATCGAATGCCTCAGAGAAATCATTGCCGACCAGCGCGCAGCTGGCTCCGCGCCATCTCCCAAATCCAAGCCATAAGCACCTGCGGCGCTCACCGGAGGGATACCTACGATCCGATCGCGACAGGCCGCAGCGAATCGTCAAGGGCCACGAGGAGACGTTTCAGTAATGCCACAAAGACGCTATTCATCCATCGGAAAAACACTTAGGCCCGGTTGCTGATCGCTGACGTCACTCTCGCTGACTTCGACAATTTCTTCGAAATGGACACTTGCGATGCTGGCTCTGCGCACCTCTTCAGAGAACTGCAGAGCCTCATGCTTTTTTAACAATTGTAGAGCCTTTAGTTCCGCACCTTCAGCAGAATCACCTTGTACAAACCGAGTGGTGTAGAATCCGACCAGATGATCTTGCCCAACCAGCTCACCTGGAAAATTGTCTCCGCGGATCGAACATTTGTACCATTTCATCGTAGCTTACCGTCGTCAGAAAATTTAACCAGGAATTGTTCCAGCACAATCCTATCATCATTAGCGTTTCAAGAACGTTCACAGTTCGGCTCTGGGTCAAAACTCACCGTAGACTTCGTGGGTTTCGGCAGCAAGGCTCTGGAAGCTGCCGTTGGGCAAGGGCTTGAGTGCTGACAAGCGCCATCGCCAATGCCGTTGCCACCCTCTTGTTCGTACCCCCTGCGGAGCCCATCCTCTCGCTCTCTAATCGTTGCGGCAAAGACAAGTGCATTTCGTTGACCTGGAACGATTTTCCTTGCTGGCGGCACTTCCTGTTGCTCGACCTGCTCCGCAGGCTTCCTTTCGCCCCGACCGCAGCACGCAAACGCCGGTGCGCACAGGGCGGGTCAAGGCTGGCCGCCTCTTTGCGGCCACCGAAGGCTTGGCCTTGATGCGACCGAGCACGATCGCCCGCTCGAGCGGTAGTAGTGACTGCATCCGGGACGTCAGCGCACCACGAGCCTTGTCCGACCGCGTTCGTTGGGTGCCGGGCCGTCAGCATCGACCTCGGAGCCGGCAGTGAGGCTCGAACTTTGGCTCCGGCAGCGTTCCGACCTGCTGGCCCGCACCCGAGGCACGAGCGTCTCGCCAGCATTGTCGGCGTCGACCATGTCGAGCCTCGCCGTTGATCGGATGAGCCGACGGGGCTTGACAGGGTGCAGCGCCTTTTTGCCCGCGCTTCTGTCGTCATTCGGTGTGGGATGGGCCTGTCATCTCGTCTCGGCCAAATGTCCCCCCGTTGCCGTTCAAGCGCATCACCGTGCGGCCAAGCTGTCGGGTGTCTGAGCCACGGCCGGAGCCCGGCCAAGGGGTGTCCCCAACATCGGTCCTGCGCTGACGCTCCGGCTGCGATGCCGGGTGAGCCCCCTCCCCTATGTCCGTTCTCCTGAAGGCCGATGGCTCGATAGGCCACCGACAGGCCGCAACGGGTGTGGCCTGAATAACCAACAGGAGAACGCCATCATGGCCGACAGATCAACCCTCAACAAGCCCATCCGCAAACCGTCCTTCCGGCGCCTGCGAGCCAGCCGGGCCATCACCCTCACCGAGCAGGAGGCCGTCAAATGAGCCTCACGCCCGACACCCTCAAACTTGCGGTCAGCCTCTGCCCCTACGCCCTCACCGGCGTCAGCGACGAGGACCTCGGCGACATTATCGACGCTTGGCTTGCCGACGAGTTCGCCCGCGAGGACCACCTGCACATCCACAGCTGGAACGACGAGATCGGAGGTGACCGATGAGCGCCTTCACCGTCACCATCAAGGACATCACGGCCTGGACCACTAAGGTCCGGGCCCGGGATGCCATCCATGCCGAGAAGCTGGCCTGGGAGCTGTTCCAGAGCGCCGGCGACCGGTCCGAGCACTTCGAGGTCGACGACGACACCACTGTCCAGGTCGAGGAGGTGGCGTCATGAACCAGCTCTTCACCGTCACCCTCACCGACCTCGGCACCTACGACGTGACCGTGGCCGCTAAGAACCCGAAAGAAGCCGCCAGTATTGCCAGGGGTGTCCTGTTCGAGGAGGCAACCCAACTGCCGCCGGGGATGCGCATCGTCAAGCGCGAGGCCGAAGCCAAGGCGGAACCCGCCACCGAGCCGCCGGTCCGGCAGTACGACGTTCATGGCAGCTACACGGTCGACTTCTTCATCCAGGTGCCCGCTGCCAACGGCGAGGAGGCTGAGCGTCACGCCCGACGCATCTACGAGGCCGAGCCGTTCCCCTGGGAGCACGCGACCGGTGAGGAACGCATTCGGTGGCATTCCGCCCGGGAGGTGCAGCCATGAGCGCAAACCGCCACCGCGCCTGGCGCGCCGAGCAGTGTCTCGACCTTCACCGGAGCATGACCGGCGACGAGGATGCTGCCACAGCCGTCACCGATCTGGTCGCCGACATCGGCGCATCTCAAGTCGAGGACGACCTCACCTACCTCTACCTCCTGGCGCGCGGCATCAGCCACTGGCGCCTCGAAATGACCGACCCGGAGTGCCTCGACTCGCTGCCCGTGGTCACCATCAACATCCAAGAAAGCAACGACAATGCCTAAATCCATCTGCAGAACCTGCAACAACGCCACGCTCGACTGGAGCTGGACCGAAGCCTTCGACAAGTTCGGCTTCAACGATGGCGACGGTCAGGTCATGACCGAGCACGTGGCCGACATCCTTCGGTTCGCCGGGTACACCGTGCTAGTCGAGCCCTGGGGCTTCCACAACGTGACCATCGCCTCGATCAAGCTGGGCGGCGTCGAGCAGATCCCATTCGACCACATCACATTCGGCTACGACGATTCGCGCAGCTACCTGCCGGATGACATCGTTGCCCTGCTCGACCGAGCGCTGCCCGACCAAGGGGAGGTTGCCGCATGAGGCTCAATCTCCCTCCCAAATCCTTCCGTGACAGCTACCAATGGCGCGGTGGCTCGCTCGATGGGGCGGCGGCTCCGCGCTTCTCGGGTCCCACCTTCCGTTCGGCCGGGATGGCCGGGTGCATCCGACGCGGGCACCATTTGAATTTTATCCCACGCCCCCGGAGGCGACCTGGGCGTTGCTCTCGGTCGAGACCTTCGACGGTTCCATCTGGGAGCCGGCCTGCGGGCTTGGCCACATTTCCAAGGTGCTCACCGGGGCCGGGCACGAGGTTGTCTCCACCGACCTCATCGAGCGCGGCTTTGGCCAGGGTGGTGTGGATTTCCTCCGAGAGACCGCCCCAAGGGCCCGCCACATCGTCACCAACCCGCCTTATGGCCGGGGATTGGGCGATGCCTTCGTCCGCAAGGCGCTGGAGCTGAGCGCCGAGACCGGTGGCAACGTGGCCATGCTGCTGAACCTCGCCTCGCTCTGTCATCCGAGCCGGCATGACCTCTGGGTCCAGAACCCGCCCGCCGTCATCTACGGCCTCGACGAGCTGGTCTGCTGGCCGGAAGGCAAGCCCGAGCTGGCCCGATCAACCACGGCGACGCATCGGTACTGCTGGGTCGTGTGGAAGCACGGCCACGAAGGTTGGCCGGTGTTCAGGTGGCTGCGGGTTGGCGATTTCCGGCAAGCCCGAATGCACGCCTCAGGGTAGGCGCGTGGCCTGCCCCAATCCGCCCAGTCAAGCTAACCGCGCAACAAAATTGCTCGCATTTTTGCCGCAATTTGGCGCTGGTGCCGGTTAGCTATAGGTTAGCTACGGCCTTTTTCATTGTGGGGTAAAATACTATCGCCGCAACTAACTCACTGCTGATGCTTGCAAATTTGGCGCGCCGGGAAGGATTTCGAACCCACGACCTTCTGATCCGTAGTCAGACGCTCTATCCAGCTGAGCTACCGGCGCGCTCCGGTCACGAGAACCGGCGCGGCAGACGCGTTTTGACAACGCCTGCCTGCGAGGGCGCTAGACATAGTGGCTCCAGGCTCGGTTGGCAAGGCGCTTTCGTCCCGCCTCTCCACCCATGCGCCAAGCGGTCCCATTCGCATCGACCACACGCGCCGAAAAGCCGGCAACGCTCAGAAATCACGAGTTGTTTCTGTCGCCTTGACCGACATGCCCGCGGCACCGGGGGGGCGCGCCAGACCAGGCCTACTGCAGCATATGCCGCAACCCTGCCCTGAAGCGCCGTTGCAGCCCTTATAAATCCACCCCACCGCAATGACCCAATCCCTGGCCTGCTGGAGGTCGGCGATGCCGGACCACCGTAAGAGCCCCACGGCTGAGCAAATCTCAGTCCGGATGCGTGTCGTGCGATCCGGGCGCGCCCCCCGTCCGTCGTCTCAACACCCGCTCGCGGGCAACATGCCAAAGCGGACCAATCGCCCGCCGCACCGCCCGCTTCGAATTCCAAACCACCGCCTGCAACGCCGCCGCCCTGAAATCACCCCGCGCCAGCCGGCCAACCTCCTCGATTTCAGTCGTATCCACGATCGAATAGCGACCGATCAGCGTAACTCCGTCGATCTGCCACGGCCGCGCCGTCGGCTCCGAGGTGAACAGGTGCGTAATGCCTGCTGCCCCCGCCGCCACCGCCACCCGCGTTGCATAGCTGCCGCATGGAATCGAGCCGGTCGTCACCGGCGCACCGATAATGCCCGCGAGCCGCGCCACGCTGTCCGACCATTCCCGACGAAGCTCATCCTCGGCCAAATCCATCATGCTGTCGGGATGCGAGCACGAATGCGAGCCGACGACGTGCCCGCGCTCATGCAACGCCCGCACTTGACCTTCGTCGAGAAAGCCCGGCTGGCCGACGAAATCGGTGGCAATGAAGAAATGACCAACCATCGAGCGCGTCTCGAGCGCGTCCGCAATCGCCAGGCTCGAGCCGCCGCCATCGTCAAACGCCAGATGGAATTCGTGGCCCTGCCGACGCCGCGACGAGGACCGACGATACCGCCAGCGGCTGCGCGGCCCGGATGGCGTCCAGATGGCGCTCGAACAGGTCATGCGCCAGCTTGTAGCGATCCGCAGCAGGGCCCAAAAAGCCGGACTCAGCCGGCTCACGCTGATAGGTGTCGTGATAGAGCAACGTGATCGCGGTGCCTGCGCCCGTCATCATCCACTCCTGTCCGCGCCGCGCCGCCGCGCCTGGCGCTTCCAATACATATATTTCGTCAGCCACGGCTGCCCCCACACCGCAGAGCCGCGCCCCCGCGTATCGATTGTCGGCGCGCACCCCGCGTGGATCCGCCGGAACATTGCCCCGATCGCCGTCAGGTTTTCGGTCACGCACCGCAGCTGGATGCGAATGTGTGTCTCCCCAACTTCGTCGATCGGATAGCTGAAGTAGCCATGCACCGGCCCCGTATCCACGCCAGCATCGACCTTCAACAGCGTTACCCCCACCCTCTCCAGATCGTCGTTCGCCAGCGCCCAGAAGCAACCGTGCGCATTGCGATACTCGGGACACACACCAGGATGCAGAACCAGCGTGCCGCTGCGCGGAATGGAGAAAATATCCTTTTTGAGAAGGAACTTGCAACGCGCCAGCATGAGATCGGGGCGGACGGCCTCGAGAAAGGCCTTGGTCTCGGGACTGTTGGGAGTGGCCGTCTCGTGGATCGCTACTTCGCCACGCAGGGGATAGAGCCGCCTCAGGCGCTCGGTCTCAGCCCGCTCCCAAGCCTCATCCCCCGCTGCAAGCCGCGCCCGGTAATAGAACCGGAAAGCCAGCATATCGAGAAAGCGCAGCGCACCGATGCGGCCGAGTTCACGCTTGGCCCGCTTCGACACCATGGCCGGATCTTCGGTAATGCGCACGATCCCGACAAGTTCGGTTTCAGCCCCGAGCCAGCCGGCAAGACCAACCAAGTCGATCGGTGCATCATGATGGCAGATCAACACGGTTCGCGGCCGTGTTGCAGTGACATCTTCAGAGATATTGTGAGGGTCCGACATGCGCCTTCGTTAGCTGGCGAAGAGGCCTGGACGCAATACGCCGTGTTCGTCAAGATGAACACTGAGCGCAATTGCCGTGCGGACGCCCGTATCAAGCCTTACAAAGGCAAAAGTCAGGCAACCCGCCTCAACCCGCAACGGAGGACGACAACCTTGAAGCTCAAAGTGCACCACCTCAATCTGACCACCAACAATGTCGGCGCGATGGACGCATTTTATCGTGAAGTGTTGGATATGCAGCCGGAGCTCGGCCGTAACGAGACCCGCGACACCTCCCAGGGCTACGCCGGCAAGGTCGCCTTTGTCAGCGACGGCAACGCCGAGTTCCACTTGGCCGAGCGCGACCTCCAGATCGGCTTCAAGACCAAGCAGGCCATCAACCCCCTGGAGAAAGGCCACATCGCCTTTCGCACCGACGACATCGCGGCCTTCAAAAAGCGCCTGGAAGAGCGCGGCATTCCGTATTCCGATTTCGGGGCCTGGGCCATGAAGGGTTGGCAGCAGATCTTGTTCCACGACCCCGATGGCAACGTTATCGAGGTCCACCAGGTCAACGAATAGCCCGCGTGGCGACAGTCGATCCGGCAGGCGATCCGGCGGCCTAAGGCCCGTCGCCATACCTCGAGCCTCGATCTAGCGGCCGGCAAGCCGGCCGCTGGGCCTCACCTGCTGCGCCCGCAACACATGAGATAATTGCAACCCAACCGCGCGCTAATTTCATGCGCCGCACGGACCCTTTGCGTGTATCTGACGCGATAACCCAGCACTCGGAAAGATGACATGCAAACCAATCCCTCCATGGCACTCCCATCCCGGGCAAAGCCGCTTTGGCTGGTCATCCTCGCAGCCGGCACCATCATTGCAATCGCCATGGGCCTGCGCCAAGTCTTGGGCCTCTACCTGAAGCCCATGACCACCGAGCTCAACATCGGGCGCGAGCCGTTCTCGCTCGCCATGGCCATAGCCAACCTTGTATGGGGTTTCGCCGGTGTCCCCCTGGGCGCTATCTCCGACCGATTCGGCGCCGGGCGCGTTCTGGTCGGCGGGGCGCTCGCCACCATGGCCGGCATCTGGCTGATGTATACCGCCCAGAGCGGTGCCGACCTCATCATCAGCGGTCTGCTGCTCGGCATCGGCATCGGTGGCACCGGTATCACCGCCCTGGTCGGCGCCGTCGGCCGTGCAGCCCCACCCGACAAGCGCCCGCAAGCCCTGGCCTCACTCGGCATGGCAGCTGGCATCGGCGGCTTCGTGGCCTTCCCCTACGTCCACGTTCTCATCGAGATGCTGGGCTGGAAGAGCAGCCTGCTTGCCATGGTGGCAACGCTTGCGCTGATCATCCCGTTGGCCTCCGTGCTGGCTGGCAGCCCCAAGGCGCCCGTCGGCACGGAGCGCCAGCAGACCCTCTCCGAAGCCATAGCCGAGGCCTTTGCCCACCCGAGCTTCTGGCTACTGACTTTCGGTTTCTTCGTTTGTGGCTTTCATGTTGCATTCTACGCCGTGCACCTGCCGGCCTTTGTCGCCGATAAGGGCCTTCCGGGCTCGGTTGCCGTTGCAGCCCTAACCGCCGTCGGCATCGCCAATATCATCGGCACCTATCTGGCAGGCCAGTCCACCAAGTTTGCGCCCAAGCGCCTGACCCTGTCCTTCATCTACTTCATGCGCTGCTTTGCCTTCCTGGCTCTGCTGTTCCTCCCCATCAACGCTGTCACCATTATCGCCATCTCGGCCCTGCTCGGCTTCTTCTGGCTCTCCACTGTCCCTCTGACGAGCGCCATGGTCGCAACCTTCTTCGGGCCGCAATGGATGTCGATGCTGTTCGGCTTCGTCTTCCTCTCCCATCAGCTCGGGTCTTTCACCGGCCTCTGGATGGCAGGCAAACTCTATGATCAGACCAAATCCTACGATATGATGTGGATGATCTCGATTGGTCTGAGCCTGTTGGCAGCGCTCATCCATCTGCCGATCCGCGAACGGCCGGTCGAGAGGTTGGCAGCGCCGGCCAAGTCCGTGGCCGCCTGAAGATGGGCCTTTGACCGCTGAGGGGCGCACCTCGCGAGACGAGCGACCATCGCGCGGGCGCCAACTTCGCCGCTCGGCGGCGATGACGACAATTGAGACCGTGGAGCACCATGCCGAACGACCAACAGAGCGCCACCCTACCGCCGCCCGCCCAGCCTCACGGCGCGCGCGCCACATCGGCGCCGTTCGCCCAGCGGCTGAGCTATGCCCTCATTGGCCTGCTGGTCCTGGGGGCCGCCTACTTGATCACGGTGCGCGGCGAAGCGATCCTCGTCGACCTCGCATCGCTCGGCAGCCGCATCTGGTGTTTCTGAGCGCCCCGCCCTCACCCTACAACTCCGATCGATGAGCGCCCGCTGCTGCAAGCCCTGCGGCGCTCCTGGCCATCCACTCTTGCATTCACTGGGCCACGCACGCAATGAATGGCGATCAAGCGGCCACCTGAGTCCAACCGCTGCCGATCGCCAGCTTGATCGAACGCACTCGTCCCGCCGCACGCATGGAGCCTGATCCGATGAGCACCAAGCCCCGCCCGATCCGCAAAGCCGTTTTCCCGGTTGCCGGCTTGGGCACGCGCTTTCTGCCCGCCACCAAGGCCATGCCGAAGGAAATGCTGACGGTGGTGGATCGGCCCGTCATCCAGCATGTTGTAGACGAGGCCCGCGCCGCCGGCATCGAGCACTTCATATTCATCACCGGCCGCAACAAGGGCGTCATCGAGGACCACTTCGATAGCTCCTTTGAACTCGAGCGCACGCTCGCCGAACGCGGCAAGCGCAACGAGCTCGACATGCTGAGCCGCGATCTGCCGGATGCCGGCCAGACCAGCTTCACGCGCCAACAGGCTCCCCTTGGCCTCGGCCATGCCGTCTGGTGCGCTCGCGAGATCGTCGGCAACGAGCCGTTCGCCCTGCTTTTGCCCGATATGCTGCATCACGCCGGCCGCCCCTGCATGGCCGACATGATGGAGGCCTACAATGCCCACGGCGGCAATCACATCGCCGTTGCCCCCGTACCCGAGGACCAGACCCACCTCTACGGCATCGTCGGCGTAGAGGACGCCAAGGCTAAGGTGTCCCGCATCACTGGCATGGTGGAGAAACCGCCGCGCGGCACCGCCCCTTCCAATCTGCACATCACCGGCCGTTACATTCTCCAGCCGGAAATCTTCAAGCTGCTCGAGACCCAGGAACGCGGCTCCGGCGGCGAGATCCAGCTCACCGACTCCATGATCACACTATCGACGATGGCCGATCAGGCGTTTCACGCCGTTCGCTTCGACGGCAAGATCTACGATTGCGGCTCCAAGATCGGCTTTCTCGCTGCAAACATCGCCTATGCCCTCGCCCGCGATGACCTGGCACCGGCGCTGAAGGCCGAAATCAAGAAGCTGATCTGAGACCCGACAGGCGGCAACGACAGCCTACGCTCACTGCTCGGCGGCTTGGCTTGATTGGCCTTGCCGCCTCCCACTATCCAGCTCCGCTCAACTGTCCTGTGCACGCTGACCATAACCTTTGAACAGCGCGATCACTCGGTCCATCTCGCCATCGTCTATGAGCTTCGCCCCGCCGATGGCCAGAACCTTCACATACTGCTCCGCCAGCACCTCCACCTCGCCCGCCAGTTCGAGCGCCGCCGCGCAGGTGCCGCCAACCGCGATCTGACCGTGATTGGCCATCAGGCAGGCGTTGACCGTCTCGAGCCCCTTGACCACATGCCGCGACAAGGCCTCCGTGCCGAAAGTTGCATAGGGCACCACCGGGATCGAGCGGCCGCCGGCCACCGCCACCATATAGTGGAAGGCCGGAATGGCCTTGTGCGCGCACGCCAGCACAGTCGCGTGCAGGGAATGCGTGTGCACCACGCCACCGATGTCGGTGCGGGCCCGATAGCTGTCGAGGTGGAACCGCCATTCGCTCGACGGCTTGCGCTGCCCTGTCGCCACCGTCCCGTCGCAGTCCACGATGACGACGTCGTCAGGCGTTATGGCATCGTAAGCCATGCCCGACGGCGTGATCACCATGCCGCTACCGAACCGGCGCGAGACGTTGCCCGAGCGCCCCGGCGACAAGCCTTGCCGGCTCATCGCCAACGCTGTCTCCAGCACTTCGCGTTGCGCCGCCCGCACATCGCTGGCCGCGGACCCCTTGGCTCCGCCTCGTGCCGTGGCCCGTTTACCCATCGCATCCCTCCGAATGAGGCGGCTCCGCGCAATCACAATCCTGGAAGCTTCGCCCGGTGATGCTGTATACCCTGTGCCATACCGCAGATCGAGGAGTGCCCGATGAGTGATGCGACAGGCCAAGCAGGCGGAACCCCCGGCCAGACCGCACCGGAGACCATCCCGCTGACCGTGCTCACGGGCTTTCTCGGCTCCGGTAAGACCACGCTCTTGAAGCGCCTCCTCGACGATCCCGCCATGGCCGGCACCGGCGTCATCATCAACGAGTTCGGCGAGGTCGGCATCGACGACAGCCTCGTTGAGAAGATCGACGACGACGCCGTCCTGCTGCCTTCGGGATGTGTGTGCTGCGAGGTCCGCGGCGACCTCGTCGAGGCTCTCGAACGCATGCACACCCGCTCCCTGTGGGGCGACATCCCACCGGTCAAGCGCGTCGTCCTCGAAACCACCGGTCTCGCCGATCCAGCCCCGATCGTGCACACCATCATGACCGAGGAGCGCGTCTACCGCATCTATCAGCTCGATGGCGTCGTCACCACCGTCGACGGCGAGCACGGCCTTGGCCAACTCGATGCCGAGGTCGAGCCGTCGAAGCAGATCGCCATCGCCGACCGCGTCATCCTGACCAAGACCGATCTCGCCGATCGCGCCAGTCTTGCCCGCCTCGAAGGCCGCGTCCGCGCCCTCAACAAGGCAGCCCCCATCCTCAAGTCCGTCAAGGGCGACGTCGCCCCCTCCGAGTTGATTGGTCTAGGTGCCCACGAGCCGGCCCTCGCCGGCACCGATGTCGAGAGCTGGCTCGCGGCCGGCCGCTTCGAGCCCGACCATGATGGCCATCATCACGCCGGCGCCAGCCACGACCACGGCCATGGCGATGCCTGTGGGCCCGACTGCGGCCACGATCACGCTCACGCCCATGACCAAACGGCCCACGGCCATGACTGCACCGACGAGGCCTGCGACCACCCCGACCACCATCACGGCCACCTGCACGGCATCCAGTCCTATTGCCTGACCTTTGCCGAACCGCTCGAAGGCCCGGAGATGTCCAACGCGCTGAGCCTCCTGGCCCAGCTTTACGGCCCCAAGTTACTGCGCGTGAAGGGCATCCTGAATATCAAGGATCAGCCAAATCCGTTCGTCGTCCATGGCGTGCAGCACATCTTCTATCCCCCCGACACGCTGAAGGAATGGAAGGGCGACCGACCGCCGCTCGCGCGTCGTCTTCATCACCAAGGACTTGCCCGAGGCTACCGTCCGCCGTCACTTCAAACCATTCGTCGGCGAGGCTCAATAGGCCGCGGCGTCAGCGGGCTTTGGTTGGCCTCGAATGACCACCGCGCTAGCAGCGGGCTCTCCGGCCCGCCGCCTCAGGCTTCCTCCCGCCCCGGCCGCCAGGGCGCTCCGCTGTCAGGCCGACCGCGGAGGCAGCGGCGGCATCACGTCGGCCGGCAACGGGCACTGGTAGCCCTTGCCGCCCGTGCGCTTGTGGTGCTCGGCCTTGGCGGTCGCGATCAGCGCCGGGTCCCGCAACGCCTCCATGGCCGTCCCCGCCATCACCTTCGCCGCATGCACCATACCCTTATGCGCAGCCGGCATCTTGCCCTGCGCTGTCACCTGCCAAGAATGCCCGGGCGTCCCGATGGCGTGCGTCGCCACCCGCGCCTGCACCGTCGGCACCGCCCAGCTGACATCGCCCACATCAGTCGATCCGATCATGGCCTCGCCCTTCTGGTCGAGCGGCAGCACATAGTTGCACAGCGGCTCCGGACTGCTCTCGACACCGACCTTGCGATAGGCCGACGCAATGTCGTCCGGCCCGAGCGTGGCCTGGATCTTGGCCGCGAATGCATTGTCCTGGGCATCGAACCCTGGCCCGCCCAACCGCTCGAACACCCGCTGCATGGTCTCGGAAAGCGGCCTGTTCGCGAGCAGGTTCGACACCGCGCTCACCACCTTGGCCTCGACCTTGGTGCCGGTCATCATCGCGGCGCCCTCGGCAACGGCCTTCACCCTCGGCACCAGGGCATTCAGCGCATTGAGGTCGCGCGCCCGGACCGCAAAGCGCACCTTGGCTGTCGCCTGCACCACGTTGGGCGCTACGCCACCGGTATCCAGGATGGCATGATGGATGCGGCTGTCCTGCGGGATGTGCTCGCGCAGATACTGCACGCCAACGCTCATCAGCTCCACCGCATCGAGCGCGCTGCGCCCCAGATGCGGCGAAGCCGAGGCATGCGAGGCCCGGCCATGAAATGTGAAATCGATGCGCATGTTGGCCAGCGACATCGCATCATCGACCCGGTTGAAGGCCGCCGGATGCCAGGAGATGGCGATATCGACATCCTCGAAAAGCCCTTCGCGAGCCATGAACGCCTTGGCAGCCCCACCCTCTTCGGCAGGGCAGCCATAGTACCGCACCCGCCCCTTGAGTCCCTGCTCGGCCAGCAGATCCTTCACCGCCGTCGCCGCCAGCAGCGCTGCCGAACCCAGGAGATTGTGCCCGCAGCCGTGC
The DNA here is from genome assembly GCA_963761475.1 of uncultured Alphaproteobacteria bacterium. GTDB lineage: Bacteria > Pseudomonadota > Alphaproteobacteria > Rhizobiales > Hyphomicrobiaceae. The sequence continues at coordinate 67,090 of CAVXGT010000020.1, read as the reverse complement.
CCATGTCCCCCCGCCTCGAGCGGTTTGGGCTCCGCAATCCCCGCCACCTGGCTGAGCCCCGGCAGTGCATCGTACTCGCCCGAGGATGGCGATCACCGGCCCGCCTTCGCCCGCTTCCCCCATCACCGCCGTCGGAATGCCCGCCAGGTCCGTCTCGACCCGGAACCCCTCGGCATGCAGCATCGCGATATGCTCCGCCACCGACCTTTTCTCGGTATAGGCAATCTCCGGCATGCCCCACACGCGATCCGCAAGCCCTTGAAATGGCTCACGCTTGGCATCGACAAGTGACCAGATGCGATCGGAATTCTGCATGGTTCATGACCTTGGGTTCTAAGGGTTGTCCGTGATATTGAGCCTGCGCCGGAGTTTTCGGCAAGTACGTCAATGTAGCCGCCGCGCGCCGTTTCGCCATCACATCCCCATTGGCGCGACGCAACCGAACTGCTTAGCTAGCGCCAAGGCAGGCTGACGCCTGCTCCGCATCAAGAAATCGAGGCCGAACCGCATGTCCGACCCCAAACCCACCCTTGCCATCCTAGGCGGCACCGGAGACCTCGGCACCGGGCTGGCCCGACGTTGGGCCAAGGCCGGCTATTCGCTTGTGATCGGCTCCCGCACGGCCGACAAGGCCGAGGCCGCCGCCGAAGCCCTCGCCGCTCTCGCCACCGGTCCCAAACCCCGCGGCCTCGCCAATCGCGATGCGGCCGCTGCTGGTGATGTCGTCATCCTCACCGTCCCCTTCGCAACCGCCCCCGCCGTCCTCGACGACGTCAAGGCTGCGGTTCAGGGCAAGCTCTTCATCGACACCACCGTGCCACTCATGCCGCCGCGCGTTGCCCGCGTCCAGCTCCCGCCGGAAGGTTGCGCCGCCGTCCTCGCCGCCACCCGCCTCGGCGAAGGCGTTCGCGTGGTCTCCGCCTTTCACAATGTCGCAGCCCACAAGCTCGAGCAGGTCGACCTAGCCCTCGATTGCGATGTCCTGGTGTTTGGCGACAAGGCGGAGGACCGCGAGGTTGCCATCCGCCTCGCCGAGGCCCTGGGCGTGCGCGGCCTGCACGCCGGTCCGCTCGCCAATTCGGCAGCCGCGGAGGCCCTGACCTCTGTCATCATCGGCATCAATCGCACCTATAAGGTGGATGGCGCCTCGATCCGCATCACCGGCTTCGAGCCGAAGGCCTGAGCCCACATGCAGCAAGCCCCGCCGACCGGTCTGTCCATCTGGCCGCTCAGCGGCTTGCCGCGCGTGAAGGCGGGCGATGATCTGGCCCAGTTGCTGATCGACGCCATCCACAGCGAAGGTCTCGTCCCCGCGACCGGTGACATCCTGGTCGTGGCTCAGAAGATCGTCTCCAAGTCGGAAGGCGCCATCGTCGACCTGGCCACCGTCACGCCGTCCGCGCGGGCCCGTGAGCTGGCCGAGATCACCGGCAAGGACCCTCGCCTGCTGGAGGTCGTCCTTTCCCAGTCCACAGCCGTCCTGCGCGCCAAACGCAACGTCATCGTCGTCGAGCACAAGCTCGGCCTCGTCATGGCCAACGCCGGTATCGACCAGTCCAACGTTGAGGCGCATGGCATGGCCGAGCCCGCCCTGCTGCTGCCCGACGATCCAGACGCCAGCGCCCGTCGTCTGAAAGCAGAGCTCGACCGCTACTACGGCGTTTCGCTCGGCGTCGTCGTATCCGACAGCGTGGGCCGCGCCTGGCGACTCGGCACCACCGGCCTCGCGATTGGCGCCGCCGGCATCCCTTCCCTCATCGACCAGCGTGGCGACACCGACATGAACGGCCGCGTTCTGATGGTCACCGAAACCGCGTTTGCCGACGCCATCGCCACAGCCGCCGTCCTTGTCATGGGCGAAGGCGCCGAGGGCACGCCCGCGGCTCTCGTCCGCACGCCGGCCCGCAAGGCACCTGAAAAGCCGGCTTCGGCCCTGATCCGCACCCGCAACGAGGACATGTTTCGGTGAGCCACGCCCCGACGCCCCCCGAGACCTGGGTCGCACTGTGCGGCGGCATCGGCGGCGCCAAGCTCGCGCTTGGCTTGGCTCACGTCCTCCCGCCTGAGAGCCTCACCATTGTCGTCAACACCGGCGACGACTTCTCCCATCTGGGCTTTCACATCTCGCCCGACATCGACACCGTCCTGTACACTCTGGCGGGCCTCGCCAACCGCGAACTCGGCTGGGGCCTGGAAGGCGAGACCTGGGCCTTCATGGAGGCCGTTGCGCGGCTCGGCGGCCCGACCTGGTTTCGCCTTGGCGATGCCGATATCGCCACCCACGCGCTACGCACCTCTATGCTGGCCACCGGCAGCAGCCTGTCGGCCGTTACCGATCACTTTCGCCACCGCCTCGCCATAGGTCCTGCCATCGTCCCCATGAGCGATGATCCCGTGGCCACCACCGTCAACACCGACGAGGGCACGCTCCCCTTCCAGACCTATTTTGTCGGCCGGCGTTGCGAGCCGCGCGTCAAGTCGATCAACTTCGCTGGCGCCGATCAAGCGAGCCCTGCTGCAGCAGCGGCGGCAGCCCTCGCCGCCCCGGGGCTCGCAGGCATCGTCATATGCCCGTCCAACCCCTGGCTCAGCATCGATCCGCTTCTGGCAATTCCAGGTTGGCGCAGCCTTCTCGCTGCCCGCACCGCGCCGTGCGTTGCCGTCACCCCCCTCGTCGGCGGCGCCGCCATCAAGGGCCCCACGGCCAAGATCATGGCCGAGCTCGGTCTGCCGTTGGACGTCGGCTCGATTGTGTCGCATTATGCCGACACGATCGACGGCTACGTGCTCGACGTGGTCGATGCCGAACGGGCAGCGACGCTCGAGGTTCCAACCCACGTCACCAACACGCTCATGCGCTCGCTCGACGATCGCGTGGCGCTGGCCCGGGCAACCCTGGGCTTTTGCCGCGCCCTCGGGCCCCGCGCACAGGAGAGGACTGCATGACGCGCCCGCGCCTTGCCAAAGAGGTCATGCCGCGAACCTTCGCCGTCGTGCCGATGAAGACGTTGCAGGCAGCCAAACAGCGCCTCGCACCTGCGTTGGGGACCGCGCAACGCCGCGCCCTGGTGCTCGCCATGCTGGAGGACGTTCTCGCAACCCTGGCGCTGGTGCCCGCCATCGAGCGCGTGCTGGTCGTAACGCGCGACCCGGATGTGGCCGCCGCCACCGCTCGCCATGGTTTCGAGGCCATCGGCGAACCCCACGATGCCGACCTCAACCAGTCGCTGTCCTTTGGCCTAGCCGCAGCCGCGGCAGCCGGTGCCGAGCGCGCCCTTGTCCTCCCCGGCGACGTGCCCTTCGCAACGCCGACCGACATCGAAGCCGTCTTGCGCGCCGCTCGCCCCGGCGAAGGCGCCATTGCACCGGATTCAGCATCTCACGGCACCAACGCGCTGCTGCTGCCGCTGCCCGCAGCCTTCGTGCCGCGCTTCGGCATCGAAAGCTTCGAGGGACACCACCGCCTGGCCACCGCGTCTGGCCTCACACTCAGGACGGTTGAGCGCTGGGGTCTCGCCCACGACATTGACCTGCCCGCCGACATCGCCGCCCTCGAGCATCGCCCGAAATACGCAAGCCTGGGTCTGGGCCCCCTCGGCCACCTCGACGTAGGCGAGGCCCGTGCACTCGCCGACTGCCCCTCAGCCGACCTCATGGCCCGCGCCGAGGCTGCCACCCTGGCGGGCTTCGGCCGCACCGTCACCTACTCGCGCAAAGTCTTCATCCCGTTGACCAAGCTCTGCCGCGACGTCTGCCACTACTGCACCTTTGCCCATACCCCGAAGCAGGCGACGCCTGCCTACCTTTCCGCCGACGAGGTGCTGGAGATCGCCCGCGCTGGAGCTGCCGCGGGCTGCAAGGAGGCGCTTTTCACCCTCGGCGACAAGCCGGAGTTGCGCTACCGCGCCGCCCGTGAGGCCCTGGCGACCCTTGGCTACGCCTCGACGCTCGAGTACCTCGAAGCCATGGCCCGCCTCGTCTTGAAGGAAACCGGGCTTCTACCGCACATCAACGCCGGCATCATGGACGAAGCCTGGGCGCACCGCTTCAAATCGGTGTCGGCCTCGCAAGGCATCATGCTGGAGACGGCGTCAGACCGACTCTCTGAGCGCGGTGGTCCCCACTTCGGCTCCCCCGACAAGGACCCCGCCACTCGGATCGAGGCCATTGCTGCCGCCGGTCGGGCCGGCGTGCCCTTCACCACCGGCATCCTCATCGGCATCGGCGAGACCCGCGCCGAACGCATCGACGCCCTCCTCACCATCCGCGATCTGCACGCCCGCTATGGCCACATCCAGGAGGTTATTGTCCAGAACTTCAGGGCAAAACCCGGGACCCGCATGGCCGATGCCCCCGATGCCGCCCTCGACGAGCATCTGTGGACCATCGCCGCCGCCCGCCTCATCCTTGGCCCGACAATGAGCCTTCAGGCGCCGCCCAACCTGCACGACATGTCCGCTCTCGGCCAGCTCATAAGGGCCGGCATCAACGATTGGGGCGGCGTCTCGCCAATCACACCTGACCACGTCAATCCGGAAGCGCCGTGGCCGCATCTGGAGCGCCTCGCGGCGGCCACGTCCGAAGCCGGACGCACCCTGTCGCAGCGCACCGCCATCGCACCTGCCTTCGCCACCACCCCGGCGAAATGGTTGGCCAAGGAACTCGTGTCTCCCGTATTGCGCCTCGTCGACGGCGAAGGCCTCGCCCGCGAGCACGACTGGGCCCCCGGCAACGCCACTGAGCCCCCGCCCGCTTCCGACCTCGCGCTCATCGCACGCCCCGGCCGCGCCGTCACGCCAGCCATCGCCAACACCCTCGAGCGCGCCCTTGCCGGCCGACGCTTGGGCGAGACCGAGATTGCCGCGCTGTTCGCTGCCAGGGGAGCCGACTTCTCGGCCATCTGCGCAGCCGCCGATACCCTGCGCCGCGCCCGTCACGGCGACACCGTCACCTACATCGTCAATCGCAACATCAACTACACAAACATCTGCACATACGGCTGCAAATTCTGCGCCTTCTCCAAGGGACGCCTGTCCGCCAACACCCGCGACAAGCCCTACGATCTCGAGCTCGAAGAAGTCGCCGAGCGCACCCGCGCTGCTTGGGACCGCGGCGCCACCGAGGTTTGCCTGCAGGGCGGCATCGCGCCGAAATATACCGGTAACACCTATCTCGCCATCACCGAGGCGGTGAAGATCGGCGCCCCTGCCATGCACGTCCACGCCTTCTCCCCACTCGAGGTCTGGCACGGGGCCGAAACCCTCGGGCTCGACCTCACCGACTATCTCGCCCGCCTGAAGGAGCAGGGCCTGTCGAGTCTGCCGGGCACTGCCGCCGAGATCCTGGACGACGAGGTTCGCCGCGTGTTGTGCGCCGACAAGATCCGAACCGACCAATGGATCGCCGTCATGGAGGCCGCCCATGCCGTTGGCCTCAAGAGCACCGCTACCATCATGTTCGGCCACATCGATACCTACGCCCATTGGGCCCGCCACCTGATCCGCATCCACGACTTGCAGGAACGCACCGGCGGCTTCACGGAGCTCGTTCCGCTCGCGTTCGTTCATATGGAAAGCCCAATCTTCCTGCGCGGTCAGGCACGCCGTGGCCCGACCTTCCGCGAAGCCGTTCTCATGCATGCCGTTGGTCGCCTCGCGCTCGACAGCGTCATCCCCAACATCCAGGCCTCCTGGGTCAAGCTCGGCACCGACGGCGCCACCGCGTGCCTCAGCGCCGGCGCCAACGATGTCGGCGGCACCTTGATGAACGAAAGCATCACCCGCGCCGCCGGCGCTGCCCACGGCCAAGAGATGCTCCCGGCCGATATCGAGGCCTTCATCAAGGACGCAGGCCGCATCCCCCGGCAACGCACCACCTTCTATGGCGATCCGCCATCCGAGCGCGTCCAAACCGCGCTGGCCGACCGCGGCGACGGTACCGGCGCCATGATCGCAGCCGAATAGCGAGGACCGCGGTCACGGGCCGACCAGCAACGCTGCATGCCGCGCGACTCGTCCCTCCGCAAGTTGTCAGGCCAGGCCACAACTCGACCACCATCCAGGCGTGCCCGAACAAGCCGTCGCACAGCCTGATCGCTGGGCAACAGAGCAGCAACACTCTGATTTAAAGATAAAATTACATTTTCACCACCGCTCCGATGCCGCCCGCACCCGATCCTGACGCGAGCCCCTTGCATCCCAGCGCGCTTTGCGGCATAGATGCCCGACGTCGCCGCGGTCCACGTCGGATCGCAGGTCAGGATGCGGGTGTAGCTCAGCGGTAGAGCATCACGTTGCCAACGTGAGGGTCGAGGGTTCGATCCCCTTCGCCCGCTCCAATTACCTTTCGATTGCTCGACCCTGTCCGGCACCCGACCCAGGGGGGAAGCCAGGATGTTTCGCTGGAAAAAGCGCGACGAGGGATTCGAGTGGCGCGAATACGTGCGCACCACCATCATGCTACGCCGCAATGCCCGCCGCCAGAAGGCGGAGGTGCTGGGCCAGCAGGCCGCAGCAGGCGCCCGCAAGGCCGGTGCCGTCGCCGGCAATCTGGCACGCGGCGGTGCCGAGCGCGCCGGCACTGCCGCCAAAAAGCTACTCGATTGGCTGGGCGACATCTCAGTTGCAGCCCTCGGCCTAACCGGCTTGCTGATCGGCCACCTCGCCCAGGCCCTGCTGAAAAGCTTGGCGGCTGCAGCCGACGTGCTCGGCCGCCCGGGGGTGGCAGGTCCCCTCATGCTCGCGGGCCTGATCGCGATAGCAGGCGGCCTTGCCCGCTACGGATTGGCAGGCAAGGGTCTCGACACGGAGACCACCGCCGCCATGATCATTGGTGCAGTCTGCCTTTTGCTGGGCCTGGCCCCCGCCATTGCCCTCGGCCACAAGCAGCTGATCCCGAAGCGCATCCAACTCCCCTCCGCCATGCCGGCCCTGGGAACGCGCGGTTCGATTGCCATCGGCCTCGCCGTCGTGCTTGCCGCAGGCGGCGCCGGCGCCATCGCCACCATGGGCAACGTCACGTCCGGTTTCTCCATCATGAAACAGCTGCCGAGCATGCCTTCAATTCCCTTCATCAGTAAGGAAACCGTCGAAGGCCGGGCCAGCGCCCTTTCCGCCGGCCTGATCCGCATCGATAAGCGCACCATCCGCCTCGACGGCATCGAGCCCCCCCACCCGAGCCAGCGTTGCGAGCGCGACAATGGCAAAAGTTGGCGATGCGGGGCAGCGGCCAAGGACGCCACCGCCAAGCTGTTGCGCGGCCAGAATATCAAATGCGAGGTTGGCGCGCCCGACGCTCACGGAATGACAGCCGGAACCTGCCGCGCCGGAACCAGCGATATCGCAGAGATGATAGTCCGCGGCGGCCATGCCTTTTCCACCAGCGGTTTCATGGCCGGTTACACCGACGCCGAGGCAGCGGCCCAAAAAGCCCGTGCCGGAATCTGGGCCGCAGCCAAGCCCGAGCGTCCCGACGCCTGGCGGGCCCGCCTCTGGGAGGAAGCACGCAAGGACGCCCCGGACGGTTGCCCCATCAAGGGCCGGATCTCCCGTGGTGAACGGGTCTATCTTCTGCCCTGGTCGAACCGCTACGAGCGCGTCCGCATCCGCCAGCGGCGCGGCGAGCGCTGGTTCTGTAGCGAGGAGGATGCGGCAGCAGCCGGATGGCGCAGCGCCGAGAAGGGCTGAGCCGGCCTCCCGCGGCCTCCCGCCCAGGCACCCTTTGCCCGCACTGCAGCGCCCCTGATAAGCCCTGGCGGGAGGCCGGCCGCGCCACCGCCTTTGCCCTGGGCACGACATTTCCCCCAAAAAATGCCGGCGATCGAGTAGTCTTGGCGGGGCTTCAGTCGGGGTTCCCGCCGCAAGGCCCGCCTCGGCCCTTGCCCGGCTCCCAGTTGACGAGAAGGTAACGGACCAGCCCATGAACGACGTCGCGGAAATGCCGGCGCCCTACTTCGACCCGACCGCCTTGCGCGCCGAGCTGACCGCACTGTTTCGCGCAGCCGGCGACGATCCGGCCGAGGCCCGCCCCGCCATCCTCGAGCGCTTGAAAGCGCTCCTGCGCGCCTCACGCGATGCAGCCTGGATCGACCTTGAGACGACCGGCCTCGGTCGGCGATGCGCATCCGGCCTCTCCCTGTTCGAGGACGAGCTGATACGCCTGATCTACGACTACACGACGCGCCACGTTTACCGCTCCGACAACCCCGACGACGCCGAGCACATGGCCATCGTCGCCACCGGCGGCTACGGCCGCGGCCTCCTGGCTCCCGGCTCCGACATCGACCTCCTGTTCCTCCTCCCCTACAAGCAGACCGCCTGGGGCGAGAGCGTCATCGAATACATGTTGATGTTGATGTGGGACTTGGGCCAGAAGGTCGGCCACGCCACCCGCTCGGTCGAGCAGACCATCCGGCTCTCGCTTGCGGACATTACAATCCGGACCGCGGTCCTCGATTCCCGCCTCATCCACGGCGATGCAAGCCTCCTCGCCGAACTCGAGCAACGCTTCGCCAACGAAGTCGTCCGCGGCACGGCAGTCGAATTCTTCGCCGCCAAGCTCGAAGAACGCGAGCAACGCCACAAGCGCTCCGGCGCATCGCGCTACGTCGTCGAGCCCAACATCAAGGACGGCAAGGGTGGCCTGCGCGACCTCCACACGCTGCATTGGCTCTCCCGCTACCTCCAAGGTGGCATCGGCAGGGGAGATCCGGCGTCGAGTTCCGTCTTCACACCGGCCGAGCAATCCACGTTCCGCCGCTGCGAAGACTTCCTGTGGACCGTGCGCTGCCACTTGCACTTCCTTGCGGGCCGCCCCGAGGAGCGCCTCACCTTCGACCGCCAGCCGACCCTGGCGCAGCGGCTCCACTACGCCGATCGCGGTGGCCTGAAGGCCGTCGAGCGCTTCATGAAGCACTACTTCCTGATCGCCAAGGACGTGGGCGATCTCACCACCATCCTGTGTGCCGCCCTCGAGATGCAGCAACTCGTGCGCACGCCCGCGATGGATGCGTTTCTCGATCCGATGGGCTGGCGCACCCGCCGCCGCATTCGCCGCACCACCGATTTCCGCATCGACAACGGCCGCCTCAACGTCGGCGACGCCCGCACCTTCGAGCGCGACCCCGTCAACCTCATTCGCTTTTTCTCATACGCCGAGGAAACCAACACCTTTGTCCACCCGGCGGCCTTGCGCCTCATTCGTCAGTCCCTCCGCCTGATCGACGACGAGCTGCGCTGCGATCCCGAGGCCAACCGCATTTTCCTCTCGCTGCTCACCGGCGACGGCAATCCGGCAGCGACGCTGCGCCGCATGAACGAAGCCGGTGTCCTCGGTCGCTTCGTCCCCGAGTTCGGCGCCGTCGTCTCGATGATGCAGTTCAACATGTATCATCACTACACCGTCGACGAGCACTTGATCCGCACCGTCGGTATCGTCTCTGAGATCATCCGCGGCGAGGCCCAGGACGCCCACCCCCTCTCCCACAAGATCATCGACGAGATCGGCAGCCGTCGCGTGCTTTATGTCGCTGCCTTCCTGCACGACATTGCCAAGGGCCGCGAGGAGGACCATTCCATCGCCGGCGCCCGCGAAGCCTTGCATTTGTGCCCGCGCTTTGGTCTCGACGAGAAGGAGACCGAGCTCGTGTCATGGCTGGTCCTCCACCATCTCGACATGAGCACGATTGCCCAGAGCCGAGACCTCTCCGACCCCAAGACCATCCGCGACTTTGCCGATACCGTCGGCGATGCCGAGCGCCTGAAGCTCCTGCTCCTCCTCACCGTGGCTGACATCCGCGCCGTCGGTCCGACCACATGGAACGGCTGGAAAGGCCAGCTCCTGCGCACGCTCTACCACCAGACGCTGCCCCTGCTCGACGGCCGCCACCGCACCGCGGAAAGCTCCGAGCGCGTTGCCGCCTCCAAGGCGGCGCTGCGCAAGGCGGCAGGCCAGGTCAACCCGGATGCCGTCGAGCGCTTCATCGCCAACAACTACGACGACTACTGGCTGAAGACCGAAACAATCCGCCAGCTCGAGCATATCAAGCTCGCAGAGCAGGCCCGCAGCGCCGGTCACCCCTTCGCCACCCATTTCCGCACCGACAGCTTCACCGCCGTCACCGAGCTCACCATCCTGGCCCCGAACCACGCCCGCCTGTTGTCTTTGTTCGCCGGCGCATGCGCAGCCGCTGGCGCCAACATCGTTGGCGCCCACATTGCCACGACCCGGGATGGTGCCGCCCTCGACACGTTCCTGCTCAAGCGCGAGTTCGACCGCGACGACGATGAGCAGCGCCGCGCCCGCCGTATCAGCGAAACCATCGAGCGCCTGTTGAAGGGCGAGGTCCGCCTCGACAATTTGACTGCCAAGCGCCGCACCCAGCAGAGCCTCGTCGAAGCCTTCGCTGTCGAGCCCGAAGTCACGATCGACAACACCATCTCCGACCAATTCACCGTCATCGAGGTGACGTGTCTCGACAGGCCAGGCCTCCTCTACGAGGTCACCGCCGCCTTATCCGACCTCAATCTCGACATCACCTCCGCCCACATTACGACCTTCGGCGAGCGCGCGGTCGATGCTTTCTACGTCACCGATCTCACGTCGAAGAAAATCGCTTCGCCTCAACGCCGCGAGCTCATTCGCCGACGCTTGATCGAAGTCTTGAGGGATGCGATCGCAACCGAGAACGCGTAGGCGCGTACCACGAGTGGCATGATGTTTCAGTCTATCGCCCAATGCCGAAGTCGATCGCCAGGCACCCGACCTGTCGCCTCTGCCGCCCCGCGCCCGCATCTACCGCGCCAGGCCCCTCGGCTTCGCCAGTTGGCCCTAGTCCTATGTGCCGGCCTCGCACTCCTCGGACTTGCCAGCCTTGTAGCCCCGTTGCGCGCCGAGCCCGACGTCGACCTCCGCTTGGTGCTTGCTGTCGACGCCTCAGGCAGCGTCAGCCCCGAGCGCTTCGATCTCCAGCGCAGTGGCTACGCCGAGGCCTTCCGTCACCCGAGCGTGCTCAAGGCCATCCAGTCCGGCGCACGCGGCGCCATCGCCATCACCATGATGCAGTGGACCGGACCTGAGCAGCAGGCGCAGGTGGTGCCCTGGATGCGCATCTCCGATCGAAGCGGCATGTTGGCCGCCGCCAACGCCATCGAGGCCGCCCCGCGCCAGCTCTTCGGCGGCGGCACTTCCATCAGTGGCGCCATCGACCAGGGCATGGTGCTGCTGGCCAACTCGCCCTTCTCAGCCGTTCGCAGCGTCATCGACGTGTCCGGCGACGGTGGCAACAATCGCGGCAGACCCGCAACCGCCGCCCGCGACGAGGCCATCGCAGCCGGCGCCGTCATAAACGGTCTTCCCATCCTTGAGCTGGACAAGACCCTCGATCAGCACTACTTGCGCAACGTCATCGGCGGCCCCAACGCCTTCATGATCCCGGCAGCGACCTTTGCCGAGTTCGCTGACGCGATCCTGAAAAAGCTGATCATCGAGATCGCCGACCGCCCCGACGCCGCAGTCAGGTTCGCCAGCCACGCCACAAGGGATTGCGAGAAATGCTGAAGGTCCGCCTCATTCCCTGCCTCGATGTCAAGGACGGCCGGGTCGTCAAGGGCGTGAGTTTCGTCGACCTGATCGATGCAGGCGATCCCGTGGAGGCCGCAGCCGCATATGACGCGGCAGGCGCCGACGAGCTTTGCTTCCTCGACATCACAGCGAGCCACGAGAACCGCGACACCATATTCCACATCGTCGAGCAGACGGCAGAGCGCTGCTTCATGCCGCTCACGGTCGGCGGCGGCGTCCGCACGCTGGACGACATCCGTAAGCTGCTGACGGCCGGAGCTGACAAGGTTTCCATCAATACCGCAGCCGTCTCGCGACGCGCCTTCGTCGGCGAAGGCGCCGAGAAGTTCGGGGCCCAATGCATCGTCGTTGCCATTGACGCCAAGCGCGTCTCCGCCCCCGGCGAAACACCGCGTTGGGAGATCTTCACTCACGGCGGGCGCAAGCCGACCGGCCTCGACGCCATCGCTTACGCCCGTGAGGTCGTGGACCTTGGCGCCGGCGAGATCCTTCTCACGTCGATGGACAAGGATGGCACCAAGACGGGCTTCGACATCGAGTTGACCCGCGCCGTCGCCGATAGTGTCTCCGTCCCCGTCATCGCCTCTGGTGGCGTCGGAACGCTCGATCACCTCGTTGCCGGCGTCCGTGAAGGCCACGCCAGCGCCGTACTTGCCGCATCGATCTTCCACTTCGGCACCTACAGCATTGGCGAAGCCAAGCAATTCATGGCCGAGGCCGGCCTTGCCATGCGTCTCGACGGCTGATCTCATCGCCCCGCCATCTGGGGCCCCGGTTGTGCTCGTGCGGCCGGCGCTCCCCCGCCCCAACGACACATGCCCCGCGCCAAGGAGCCTCGCCATGCCGACCACCGACATCGCCTACATGCCGGCCTCCGAGATGGCGGACCTCATTGCCCGTAAGAAGCTCTCCGCCGTCGAGGCCATGCAGGCGACGCTTGCCCGCGCCGAGAAGGCCCAGCGCACGCTCAACTGCTTCATCACCATCTGCGCCGAGCAGGCCTTGCGCGATGCCGCCGACGCCGACGCCCGCCAGGCCAAGGGCGAGCCGCTTGGTCCTCTCCACGGCGTGCCCATGCACGTCAAGGACCTTGTTAACACCGCTGGCGTTCGCACCACGTTTGGCTCGCTGATGCACGAGCACAACGTGCCCACCGCCGACCAGGTCTGCATTGCGCGCCTGAAGGCCGCCGGCGCCATCCTGTTCGCCAAGACCACGACACCTGAATTCGGCCACATGGTCTGGACCGAAGCCCCGCTGTTCGGCCGTACGCGCAACGCCTGGGACGCCACCCGCACATCAGCCGGCTCATCGGGCGGCGCGGCCGCCGCCTGTGCCGCCGGTGTCGGGCCTCTGGCTGTGGCCACCGATGCAGGCGGCTCGACTCGCATCCCCGCGGCGGCCAACGGCCTCGTCGGCCTCAAGCAGTCGATCGGCATGATTCCCCACGACATCGCCCCCGATGCCTTTTCCAACATGAGCTACATCACCCCCCTCACCCGCACCGTGATGGACACGGCCCTCATGCTCGAGGCCATGGCCGGATGGGACCCGTCCGACCCCCATTCTTACGCCATGTCGGCAGCAGGCTCCGTCGATGCGGCCAAAGGTCAGGGCGACTTAAAGGGTTTCCGCATCGCGTGGCGCCCGTTCCTTGCCAACACCGTCATCGATCACGAGGTCCTGGCGATGACCGAGGCTGCCTCCCGGGCCTTCACCGACCTCGGCGCCACGCTCGAGCCCATGGCCGACGACCTCGAGCCCACCGAGCCGTTCTGGCTGACACTCTCGACCGCGTTGTGGAACGCGCGCTTTGCCCCGCTCCTGCCGGTCTGGCGCGATCGCATGAGCCCGACCCTGGTCGGCCAGATGGAACGCGGCGGCGCCATGTCCGGCGAGGATGTCGGTCGCGCCTTGATGCTGCGCACCAAGCTCTATCGCCAGGTCCAGGCCTGGTTCGAGCACTTCGACATCATCGTCATGCCTTCGCTGACCCGCACCGCCCTGCCCATCGAGGAGAACCTGTTCGAGCCGATCACCATCGGCAATCAGAAGGTCGATACCGTGCGGCGCGCCTGGTATCCCTACACCCACCCCTTCAATCTCACCGGCAATCCAGCGATCGTCCTGCCGGCCGGCCTGCATTCTGACGGCCTGCCGGTCTCGATCCAGCTCGTCGGCCGCCGTGGCGAGGATCAGCGCCTGTTGAAGGCCGCAGCGCTGTTCGAGAAGGCACGGCCTTGGGCCCATCTGAAGCCGACCCTGCCTGAGCTGGATTGACCCGCCTGCCCCGGTCCGGCATTGACGGCCAGCCAGCGGAGCCGACGCCGGCTGAGCGCGACATCGCCCCACTCTGGACGAAACGCCGCCGCGCCACGATATCAACCGCAGTCAGTTCCCCCGAGAGGACCACCTGTGGCCGACGATGAAGAGCAGAACCGGTTTTCAGCCCGCGCCGCGCGCTACGTGAAGGTTGGCACCAACGTCGGCGCCGTCGCCGCCCGCGTTGCAGGCAGCCGGTTATTCGGCCTCGAGCTGGATCGCGGGCGCAATGCGGCCGAGCTTGCGGCTGCCCTCGGAGGCCTCAAGGGCCCCATCATGAAGGCCGCCCAGCTTCTGTCGACCATTCCCGAGGCATTGCCCCCCGAATATGCGCGCGAGCTCTCCCAGCTCCAGTCGCAAGCTCCCCCGATGGGGCCGGCCTTCGTCCGGCGCCGCATGCTGGCCGAGCTCGGCCGCGAATGGCAAGCGCGTTTCAGCTCCTTCGAGCCTCAGTCATCGGCATCGGCCTCCCTCGGCCAGGTGCACAAGGCCACGGCCCACGATGGCCGCCAGCTGGCCGTGAAACTGCAATACCCCGACATGCAGTCCGCCGTCGCCGCCGACCTCGCCCAACTCAAGGTGGTGTTCGCGGTGCACGCCCGCATGGACCCCGCCGTCGAGACCGGCGATATCTTGAAAGAAATCTCCGAACGCCTGCGCGAAGAGCTGGACTACGAACTCGAGGCACGCCACACCGCGCTCTACGGCCTCATCTTCCGCAACGATCCCCTGATCCGCGTACCCGAGGTCCTGACCGACATCTCGACCAAGCGCCTACTCACCATGACCTGGCTCGAAGGTCGCCGCCTGATCGACTACAAGTCCGCGCCGGAGGCCGACCGCAACCAGATAGCACGCGCCATGTTCCGCGCCTGGTGGTACCCCTTCTCCCACTTCGGCGTCATCCACGGCGACCCGCACCTCGGTAACTACAATGTCTTCGCAGCCGATGCCGGAAACGACACCGAACCGCCCCGGCCCGGCGGCATCAACTTGCTCGATTACGGCTGCATGCGCACCTTCGATCCGCGCTTCGTCCAGGGCGTCATCGACCTCTATCGCGGCCTCGAGACCGGTAACGAGGCCCTGATCGTCCACGCCTACGACACCTGGGGCTTTCGTGGCCTCTCCAAGGATGTCATCGAGGTTCTCAATATCTGGGCCCGTTTCATCTATGGCCCCCTGCTCGACGACCGCACCCGTTCAATCGCCGAAGGGACCACGCCGGGCGAGTACGGCCGCAAGGAGGCCTTCACCGTCCACGAGGCGCTGAAACAGAAGGGCCCCGTCAAAGTCCCGCGCGAGTTCGTCTTTATGGATCGGGCCGCGATCGGCCTCGGCGGCGTCTTCTTGCACCTCGACGCCAGGCTCAACTATTACCGCATTTTCAATGAGACAATCGACGGCTTTGACCTGGAGCAGGTGGCAGCGCGCCAGCGCAAGGCCTTCAGCGAGACGGGCGTTCCCCTGCCGTCGTGATGTCCGTGATGGACGCCCGTGCCTCCCCTTCGGCCTGCTCTAGAAACGCCATCGCTTCCGCCGTCGCATAGAGCTGTAACCGGTACGGGCTCAGCAGGGCGAACTTCGCAGCCGCCCACCCCTTGATCGGCACGCGAGCAAATCCGGCCATGCCATCGAATGCCGCGCCATGCCGAGGATTGAGATAGGCGACCACCAGCGGCCGCGGCGCCTGCGCATAGGAGCGCTGGATGTTTTCGGCCACTTGGTCGATGACCGGTGGTCCGAACGGATTGAAAAGGAATATGCACGCCGGCGCCAACGGCAGCGCAAAGGTTGCCGCATCCCCTTCGATCACCTCGATCGATCCAGCCCGACGCAACGATGCCGCCGCAACGTTGGCAGCAGCCGTCTGTGCCAGCTCTCGGGCGAACTCGACCCCAATCACACGGCCATAGGGGCGCGCCGCCGCCGAGACCAGCACCCGCCCCTTGCCGCAGCCGAGGTCGACGAATGACCAGCCCGCGTCCGGCTTCGGCAGGACCTTGTGCAGCCAGTCCAACACCCGCCACGGCGTCGGCAGGTAGTGAACGCCGCTGTCACGATGCACGCTCGCAATGGTAAGGTGCGCGAGTTCGACCTTCGCCCGCGTCGCATCCTCGCCACCATCCCGCCGGAAGGCCTGATCGAGCAGCGCGTGGGCCTTGTGCAGCCCGACCACCTGCAGGTGGCGCAGTGCGCCGATCAGTCCGTGTTGACGAAACAGGCTGGCGACCTTGGCGATCGGCCGCGGCACGATGAGCGCATGCACGTGTTGGCTCCTGACGATCCTCTCCCAGGGCCTGAGTGCAGGCTGGGACGCTGCCGCGATCCCGGGCGCCTCGATCGGCCCGGGTCACACCAAGGATTGGAGCAATCATCATGCCAAGCGGCGGGGGCGCAGCCATGCATTTCGAGAACGGTGTTCAGGGCCGCAATACCACCCGCCCGACGATTTTTCCGGCAGCCAGGTTGGAAAGCACGGCTCCCGCTTCGCCAAGTGGCTTCGTTGCAATCGGCAGGCCTGGCACTTTGCCACTCAAGGCAAGTGCCATCAGTTCGCGCATGTCATCGAGATTGCCCACATAGGAGCCCATGACGGTCGCATTCTTGAGCGGAATCATCGGCACCGCCATGTTGGCGCTGCCCCCGAAGAGACCGACTACCACGAGCCGTCCGCTCTTGCGCAAGGCATTGAACCCGAACGTGAATGAGGCAGCAGCCCCGACGAAATCGATAGCCGCCGCAACCCCGCCACCCGTCATCCGGTAGAGCGCTTTGCCGGCCTCCGGATCTTTCGGATCGATCGTCTCCCTGGCTCCAGCCTCCCGCGCCGCCGCCCACTTCGTCTGATCCACGTCCGCAACGATCGGCTTCACACCAGTCACCGCCTCCGCCATCCGAACCCCCGAGAGCCCCACGCCCCCCGCTCCGATGATCAGCAAGTCCCCACCCCCCTTGACCGCCTCGGCGGCTTTCTTCAGCGCACCGAAAGCCGTCAGCCCCGAGCAAGCGTAGGTGGCCGCGAGCGCATCGTCGAGACCGTCAAAAGCGAACAGATACTTCGGATCTGGCACCATCACGTGGGTTGCATAGCCGCCGTCGGCATTGACTCCCAGCGCCCGCGGCTTGTTGCACAAATGCTCTTCGCCCGACTGGCAGATCGAGCAGGCCCCGCACCCGATCCACGGGTAGACGACGCGCGCCTGGCCGACAGCCGCCTCGCCTGCCTTCACGCCCTCGCCGACAGCGGCCACTTCACCCACGATCTCATGCCCGAGCGTCCGCGGCAGGCCGACGCTGCGGCTCATGTCGACCTTGCGTCCGCCGCCGAGATCGAAGCTGCCCTCGTGCAGGTGCACATCGCTATGGCAAACGCCGCAACCCGTTGTGCGGATGAGCACCTCACGCCCCCGTGGCACCGGCGTCGGCTCTTCCTGGGCAACCAGCGCTGATCCAAATTCGGTAACGCGATAGCTGAGCATTGAGCCCTCCGTCCGGCGGTGTCTGAGAGGTTGCAGGTCCGTGCCCGCAACTCTCGCCTCTCCCTGCTCCGATGGCAACTGGCTCAGGCGCACGAGGCACGATCCGGCTCTGCCCTTTGGCTTATCACCAGAGCCCCCCAAGCCAGAGCCGCGCCAGCACAGCACCAATCGTCCGATCAATTCTCAACAGGTTAAGCGCAAATTAAAGGCTCGCCCTTAACACTTCATTCGGGGAGCAGGTGGGCCACGGACAGGTCCACTAGCGACAGGCGATTGCAGGATGCACCGTGGCCGAAGGCGCGATGGATACCGACACTCAGACAGGGACCTCACCGGCCAGTGCGCCGGAAGCAAACGGCCATGGCAAAAAGAGACGCTGGCCACGTCGCCTACTGATGGCAGGTTCGTTCCTCGTCATCGTTTTCATGGCGATGCTTTCGATCCAGTTCATTCGCTACACCATTAAATTCCCAGACCCTCGCGCCCTCTCCATCAACGAGGCCGGTCCGATCGTTCGCATCCTCGCCCGCGATGGATCGCAGCTTGCCGTCCGCGGCGAAAAGAACGCCTTCATCAAACTCGACATGATGCCGCGTCACCTCGTCAACGCCGTCGTCTCCGTCGAGGACCGGCGCTTTCACACCCACTTGGGACTTGATCCAAGCGGCCTTCTGCGCGCAGCTTTCGCCAACTTGCGTGCAGGCCGCACCGTGCAGGGCGGATCAACGCTCACCCAGCAACTCGCCAAGAACCTCTTCCTGACGACCGAGCGCACCTACGCCCGCAAACTCGACGAGCTCGTTCTCGCACTCTGGCTCGAGTTGCGCTTAGCCAAGCGCGACATCCTCGAACTCTACCTCAACCGCGTCTATTTCGGTGGCGGTGCCTACGGCGTCGAGGCCGCAGCCCGTCGTTACTTTGACAAGCCCGCCCGCAGCGTCACCGTCGCAGAAGCCGCTGTCATCGCCGGCCTTCTGAAGGCACCTTCCAAGTACTCGCCCTTCACAAATCCCGGCTATGCCCGCGCCCGCGCCCGGATCGTGTTGCAGGCCATGCAGGAAGCCGGCTACCTGAGCCCCGGCGCGCACGCAGCAGCCGTGCGCCACTCCGTGCGCTTTGCCGATCCAGATGCCGACCGCCAGTCGACTGGATTGGAATATGCCGTCGACTACGTTCTTGACCGTTTGCCCCCGATTTCCAGCGTCGGCCGCCGCGAGGTCGTTGTCGAAACCACCATCGACGCCAACCTCCAGAAGCAGGCCCAAGCGGCCATCGCCCGCACGCTCGCAAACCGCGGCAAGAAGGACAACGTCGACCAGGCCGCCATGACTGTCATCGATACCCAGGGCGGCATTCGGGTCCTTGTCGGCGGCCGCTCCTTTGCCGAGAGCCAATTCGATCGGGCCGTCAAATCGCGTCGCCAGCCGGGCTCAGCCTTCAAGCCGGTCGTCTATCTGGCAGCCCTTGAGCATGGCATGAATCCCAATTCCGTCATTTCCGATGCGCCGATCGACATCGAAGGATGGAGCCCACGCAATGACGACGGCCGCTATCGCGGTCCCATCACCTTGGCCCAGGCGCTTGCCCGCTCCGTCAACACCGTCGCGGTTCGCTTGCAACAGGAAGTCGGTGGCGCCGCCGTCGAGGCGGCAGCGCGGCGGCTCGGCATTCAATCGAAGCTGCGCCCCGACGCCTCCATGGCTCTGGGAACCTCGGAGGTGGGACTGCTCGAGCTCGTAAGCGCCTACGGTGTCTTTGCAGCGGGCGGACGCGCGATCGAGCCCCACGTCATCTCCCGCATCCGCTTCGACAATGGCCAATCCATCTTCGAGCGCCAGCCCCGAGACCCCAAGATCATCGTTGCTCGCTCGGCCGTCAGCGAGATGAACGCCATGCTCAACGGCGCCGTCGTCTTCGGCACGGGACGGAGGGCAGCCCTGCCGCGCCATCAGGTTGCCGGCAAAACGGGCACCACGCAGGACTTCCGGGATGCCTGGTTCATCGGCTACAGCGCCCATCTCGTCGCTGGCGTCTGGTTCGGAAATGACGACGGCAAATCCATGAACAACGTGACCGGCAGTGGCCTACCCGCGCAGGTTTGGCACGACATCATGGCGTCGGCACATGCGCAACTGTCGCCCCAAACACTTCCCGCGCTCGATCCGCCGCGTGAGGCAGAGCAGCCGTCGCCGGCAACGCCCGCAACGGCCGCCAGCATCACCAGCATCGCCCGCCCCCTCGCGTTCGTGCCGCCCTTGCCCCGCCGCATCGAAGCTCGCCCCAGCGCCGCCGTACCAAGTGCGAGCCCGGCCGCACGGCCCACCTCAAGCGTCCGAGCCTCGGTCAGACCTCGCCTCACCCCTGCAAATGCCAAAACTACCAAACCAGCGCCGCCGGCCATTTCGCGCCTGCCCGCCGAGCCGATCGATCCGGCACTCTTCGCGCGCGCACTGGAGCCCGACCGACCGATAGCCGCCAACACCGCGCCCGCGCTGGCCGACCACACCTCGCAGGGCTTGAACGTCGGCCGCATTCGCGAAGCACTAGGCCAGCCCGCAGCTAATCGCATGGGATTGGGTCGCCAGCCCTAAGGCGCACAACCCGGCGCCGCACCAAGAGCCTTGGCTGCAAGCCGCAGCCCGGGCGCCTGCCAGCGCCTTGACGCAGGCTATGCCGAGCGCGACCGCAGCTCCCGTCACGGGCGCTTCTGCGGCGCTTCTCGCTCAATCGGTGTCGTCTTGAAAACGGATCTGGGCGACGTGTAGCGGGCAAAAATCAGGGTCGCCACTGCCGCCATCAGCACCACCCGCACCATCAGCCGCTTCTGCCTGCGCGTCATGGCGAATGCCAAAGCCCCGATCGATGCAGTCGATTGTGGGCGCCATCGCCACACCTGCAATGCCGTACGATCCCAGCCGCTGCCCCACCGCCGGCATTTGCCGACGATTGAGCCGTCAGTGCGACATGGCCTTGCCGATCTCTTCGGTCATTTTCTTGGCATCGCCGAGCACCATCACGGTGTTGTCGCGATAGAAGACCGAATTGTCGATGCCCGCATAGCCCGATGCCAGCGAGCGTTTGTTGAACAGCACCGTGCCCGCCTTCCACACTTGCAGAACCGGCATGCCATAGATCGGTGATGTCTTGTCCTCTTCCGCCGCAGGATTGACGACGTCGTTGGCCCCGATCACATAGACCGCGTCCGTCTGCGAGAACTCCGAGTTGATGTCCTCGAGCTCGAACACCTCGTCGTAGGGCACGTTGGCTTCGGCCAGCAGCACGTTCATGTGACCCGGCATGCGTCCCGCCACCGGATGGATGGCATAACGCACTTCCACGCCTTCCTTCTTGAGCGCATCGGCCATCTCGCGCAGCGCATGCTGCGCCTGTGCCACCGCCATCCCGTATCCCGGCACGATGATCACTTTCTGCGCATTCTTCAGGATGTAGGCCGCATCCTCCGCCCCCCCGAGCTTGACCGGCTTCTGCTCGCCAGCCTCTCCGGAAGGCCCCGCCGTCTCGCCGCCGAAGCCACCGGCAATAACCGACAGAAACGCCCGGTTCATGCCTTTACACATGATGTAGGAGAGGATGGCACCGGACGACCCCACCAGCGCGCCCGTGATGATCAAGGCAATATTGCCAAGCGTGAACCCGATCCCCGCCGCCGCCCAGCCCGAGTAGGAATTGAGCATCGACACCACGACCGGCATGTCGGCCCCGCCGATCGGGATGATGATCAGAACACCAAACGCCAAGGCAGCAATCGTGATCGCCCAGAACAACAGCGTGCTGCCACCTGAGGTGCAGAACTGCCAGATCAGCCAGATGATCGCCAGTCCCAGCGCCAGGTTGATGATGTGTCGAAACGGCAGCGTGATAGGCTTACCCGACATCCGCCCCGACAGTTTGGCGAAGGCAATCACGCTACCCGTGAATGTGATCGCGCCAATGGCGACACCGAGCGACATCTCCAGCAGGCTGGCGGCCTTGATGTTGCCGGGCGTACCGATGTGGAACGCTTCCGGCGCATAGAGCGCGCCGGCAGCCACGAACACCGCCGCCAGACCCACCAGTGAGTGAAAGGCGGCCACCAGCTCCGGCATCGCCGTCATCGGGATGCGCTTGGCTGTGACCGCGCCGATGACGGCACCGAGGCCCAGACCACCGAAGATCAACGCCAGCGTGCCCGGACTGGAAAGGCTCGGGATTTGCGCCAGCGTCGTGACGATGGCGATCAGCATCCCCACCATGCCGTAGGTGTTGCCCGCTCTCGACGTCTCAGGGCTTGAAAGCCCTCGCAACGCCAGGATGAACAGCACACCCGCTGCCAAGTACAACAGGGCGATGGCATCGGCCGACAGACCGCCTGACAGCAGGTGGGCGGGATCCATGGACTTCAAGCTCCATTGCTTCCGCCGCGCCCACTGGCGACAGGCGGCGATGCGACGATGTGGCTGACGAGACCGCGCACGAACGGCGCCACGAACAGTAGGGTTGCAAAGGCGATCGGCCAAGCGTTGGCCCAAGCAGCCATCCACCGCGAGAGGAATTCCGGTGGCATGCCCAACGCCTTCAAGGTCGCAACCCCGGACACGATCAGCGACATGATCCCGGAAGTCACCATAGCGAAGAGGAATGGCGCCAAGCGGTGCGGCAGCTTGCGGCCAAGGATCATCGCTTTTCTTTCTTCTTGTACATCGCAAGCATGCGTTGCGTGACCAGGAAGCCGCCGAAGATATTGATCGAGGCCATCACCAGCGCCAGGAAGCCGAAGAACTTGGCGAACCCCGAACCGGTTGACACCAGCGCCACCCCTGTCGCCAGCAACGCACCGACAACGATGACCGACGAGATCGCGTTGGTGACGCTCATCAGCGGCGTGTGCAGCGCCGGTGTCACCGACCAGACCACATAGTAGCCGACGAAGATCGCGATCGCGAACACCATCAGCTCATAGACGAACGGAGCAAACCTCGCTCCCACCTGCAGCCCACGCAGGCGAAGCAGCCGCCAGTGTGGCGAATGTGGAGACGGCAGTGAGCACGCGACGACGTTGCATCGTGTCAGCTCCCTTTGGCGACGAGATTGGGGTGCACGATCTGCCCGCCCTTGGCGACGAGCGTGCCCTTGACCACATCGTCGTCCCAGTTGACGGCCAGTTCCTTGGTCGTGCGATCGAACATCGTCTCGAGAAAATTGATCAGGTTCTTCGCGTAGAGCGCCGTGGCATTGACCGCGAGCGTGCCGGCCAGATTGATCGGCCCCCAAATCTGCACACCGTGCGCCTCGACCACCTCGCCGGGCTTGGTGAGCTCGCAGTTGCCGCCGCGCTCGGCAGCAAGATCGGCAATCACCGCGCCGGCCTTCATGGATTTCACCATGTCCGCCGTGATCAACCGGGGCGCTGGCCGCCCCGGGATGAGCGCCGTCGTGATCACGATATCCTGTGCCTTGATATGGCCGGCCACCAGCTCGGCCTGCTTCTTCTGATAGCCTTCCGACATCGGCTTGGCGTAGCCCGCCGCCGTCTGCGCCTCACGAAATTCGTCGTCTTCAACGGCGATGAACTTGGCGCCGAGCGATGCGACCTGCTCCTTCGTCGCCGGCCGGACGTCCGTCGCCGAGACGATGGCGCCGAGACGACGTGCCGTCGCGATCGCTTGCAGCCCAGCAACGCCCACGCCCATGATGAACACTTTGGCCGCCGGCACCGTGCCTGCCGCCGTCATCATCATCGGCATCGCCTGATGCAGCATTGACGCCGCATCGATCACCGCCTTGTAGCCGGCGAGGTTCGACTGACTGGACAGCACGTCCATCGATTGGGCCCGCGTGATGCGCGGCATGAACTCCATCGCGAACAGCGAGCGACCGGTGGCCGCCAGTGCCGTCAAGCCCCTCCCGGTCGTCGTGCGGACTGAGCATGGCAATCGCCATCCCATCCGGCTTGAGCTGATTGAGCTCTTCAGCACTTGGCCGCCGTACCTTCAGAAGAAAATCGGCCCCTGAAATCGCCTCGGCTGCGCTCGCTACGATCGTCGCCCCGGCCGCCGCCAGCACTTCATCGGCAACTCCAGACGCCTTTCCTGTGCCCGAGACCACCTTCACGATGCAATCGAGGCCTGCCAGCTTCTTGATCGTCTCTGGAGAAATCGCGGCGCGTGTTTCGCCGTCGGCCTCGGGTGTGACGGCTACCGTCACCATGATGCTGTCTCCATCGAAAAGATCGAGGCCGCGCAGCCAGGTCGGCCACGCGTCCTTCCCGTGTCGGACACCAAATCTCAGGCAGGCGGCAACCGAATGTTGGCCGTCAAACGAGGAAGAACAACATGCCGAGAAGAATCAGCGCCACCAGCACGGAAAGCACAACTGTACCCTTGAGGAAACCATTGTATGTCCTCAGGTGCTCTGGATAATCCATGGCGTGGTGGCCATCTGTCGTATCGACCGACATGGTATCTCCCTAAGTCTGGCGCGCCGAGTTCTCGTCTCCAGTTGTCTGCTACCCGATGCAAACTGGCCGATCAAGGCCAATCAGGCACGCAGATCCATGCCGCGACCCTTTGCCAGCCGGACGCCATGCCCCATGGCCGCGCCGCAGCCAGCTCCTCGCTTGAAAACGAGACACTGGAAATGGGGCCGTGCTGGCCAGCCAAGCATACCTTTGATGGTCTCCGCGTGGGTCCGGCCGAGCAGCGCCCGACATCCCGAGCGCATCCCAAGCCCCCCAGCAGGGCCATCAAGCTATTCCCCTGCTTCGGCCTCTTTCGACGCTTCGTCGGCGTCACCAAGACCCTCATCGCTCGGCTGCTCGTCATCTTGCGGCCGCGTAAGTTGCTGCAGCTTGGCGAAAACACGCTGATCCTCCTCGCTCTGGCGCGCGACCTTGCCGCGCTCCTCGGCTTCGGAATCGCCATCGGGATAATCATCGACACCCGGCTGATCGCCCAGTCCGGCAATCGTCGCCGAGGCCGGCAACAGCGTCCCCGCGCGCTCGACGGCTGGCATCTCAGGCTGCTCGCCGCTCACCACCACCCGCTTGGACGCTTTCTTGACCTCAGCATCGAGATCGATCTGCGAGCACAGCCCCAGCGTCACCGGGTCCTGCGGCTGCAGATTGGCCGAGTTCCAATGGGTCCGCTCGCGAATGGCAGCGATCGTCGGCTTGGTCGTGCCAACCAACCGCATGATTTGGCTGTCCTTCAGCTCGGCATGATTTCTCAGCAGCCAAAGCACCGCGTTCGGCCGATCCTGCCGGCGTGACACCGGCGTATACCGTGGTCCCCTCTTGGTCTTGACCACCGGCATCTCATATTTCGGCTCGGCCAGCCGAAGGCGATGTTTCGGATTGGCCTCGCCCCGGGCGATCTCCTCGCGCGAAAGCTGCCCCGAGGAGATTGGATCTTGCCCCTTGATGCCTTGAGCGACGTCACCGTCAGCAATGCCCTTCACCTCGAGGTTGTGCAGCCCGCACAATTCAGCGATCTGCTCGAAGCTCAGCGAGGTATTCTCCACAAGCCAGACGGCCGTTGCCTTCGGCATCAATGGTGCACGGGTGCTCATGTGGCGCTTCTTCCTTAGACGACCGCCGGTTGAAACTTCGGCTCGCCAGACGGTCCGGGTGATATTGGGATCCCTGTCATATAGCGGTTACAGCCAGGAACGGCAACCGCACTTCGCCGGCGCGCAGCACCATTAATTGCACTTTTTGCGTGCAATTAATGGTTTAACGCCATCAAAGCGCGCAATGCTTATGCCGGCGGGGGCCAACCCACGCGCCACACTGTTAACCGCACCATTACCGCACCGTTACTTGCCAGCGCTCTGTGGCGACGACTTCAAGTAATCGTGCCCCTCCAAAATCAGCTTGCGGAACAGCGCCATGTCCTGCTTGCCTGTCTCCACGTTCGAGATTTCCATGCTGTTGCGCGCAAACACGCGATCCGGCTGATCCGGATCCAGCACGACAATGAACGGAATCGACTTGATCTGAACGCCCCCGGAGCGGGCCCGTAGGAACTGCTCGGTGGCCATGCCACTGCGCACGATCGTGTTTCGCCCCTTGTGCAGCGTCGAAACCACCACCTCGATGTGATGGAACGTGGCCCGCCAATCCAACCGGTCCCCCTTGTGCGCGAAGAACTCGGGGCCCGGCATCTCCCGTTGCAGCGCCGCACACCATGGGCACCACGTTGCGCCGATGGTAACGATCAGCAGCTTGCCGTCGGCCTTGGCTTTGGCGATGCCGCGCGCCAGAACCTTCATCTGGTCCTCGCAAACCTCGTAGACCGCCGCCCCTGGCCGCAGCGGCTTGGCAGCCCGAACCGGATCCTCGAGGCACGGCGCCACTGGCTCGAACGCATAGCCGGGCGGCGGCAATGGCCAATCCTTTGCACCGGCTTCTGCAGGCACCAGGGAAACGGCCACGAAAACGGCAATAATCAATTGCACCAATCGCATCGGAAAAAACTCCTTCAAGGGGTTCGCACACCTTGAAGCAACATCAGCCGCGTGGCCGGCCGGCGCAAGTGGTGCCCGTGATCACACTTACGCGCTCACGAACAACCCGTCGTGATGGCTTGTACCGACGCTGTTACCCCCGACAGCGAGTAGACGTCCTTAGACGCGCCGCCCTTGGCAGGCGTCGCCTCGATCGTCATTTTCAACCCCCGACGCATGGCGGAGAGCAGACGCTCCTGATCATCGCCGTTGCCGACGAAAGCCCGGTCTCCATCTGCAAACAGCTTGAAGGAATTGCCCCCCACCTCGATCGAGATGTCGGTATTCGCCTTGACTTCGAAGCCGAGCAGCACGCTCACCTCAGCCTTGACGCCTTGCTTCGGCCACGCCGTCACGTAGACGTGCGGCGTCTGCCGCCCAGCGCCCGAAGGCTGCTGCTCCTGTGCCGGCGACACTGCAAAGCACATCAGCTCCTTGCCGCTACCATGGCGGTAGGTTTTCCAATCGTTGTGCGTGCCTGTGAGTTCCGCTGCGCCGAGCGGCAGCGTGAGAAGGCCGTAAGTCACACCCGCAACGGCCATGCGGAGAAGTCGCGATGTCTGCATCGTCGGGACCACCCAATCTTGGTTATCGGACGACAGCGTTGGGTATGCCGTCTGAGGACCGGCGTGTCCACCCTATGCAGGCTTTTTTTTCGCCGACCACCGTCTTCGTTGCCAGGCGCAGACAAAAAACGCCGGCCTCTTTCGGGGCCGGCGTGCACGATATCGCGCTTGGATCGCATGATGCGAGGCGCCGGGCTCCGACCCGGCCCTATCGGCTCAGTTGGCCGGCACTTCGTCGCCCCGCGCCGCCTTCTGCACCGCCCTTTGCACCTTCTCGAAGGCGCGCACCTCGATCTGGCGGATACGCTCGCGCGACACGCCGAACTCGGTCGACAAGTCCTCGAGCGTTATCGGATCCTCGGGCAGACGCCGCGCCTCGAAGATGCGCTTCTCGCGATCGTTGAGCACATCATCGCCGTCCCAGATACGCCTTGCGGCGGTGTCGAGCTCCTCGCTCTCGGCGAGATGTTCTTCCTGGTTCGGCGCGTCGTCGACCAGCCAGTCCTGCCACTCGCCGGATTCGGAATCGGCGCGAACCGGCGCATTGAGCGACGCATCGCCCGACAGCGCCGGTTCATGGAGATGACGTCCTCCTCGGGCACGCCGAGCTTCGTCGCGATCTGCTTGACCTGCTCGGGCTTGAGATCGCCCTCCTCGAACGCCTGGATCTGGCCCTTGACCCGCCGCAGGTTGAAGAACAGCTTCTTCTGCGCTGGCGGTCGTGCCCATTTTCACCAGGCTCCACGAGCGCAGGATGTACTCCTGGATCGAGGCCCGGATCCACCACATGGCGTAGGTCGCGAGGCGGAAGCCCTTGTCCGGCTCGAAGCGCTTGACCGCCTGCATCAGGCCGACATTGCCTTCCGAGATGACCTCGCCGATCGGCAGGCCGTAACCGCGATAGCCCATGGCGATCCGCGCGACGAGACGCAGATGCGACGTCACCAGCTGATCGGCGGCGTCGCGATCCTCATGCTCCTGCCAGCGTTTGGCCAGCATGTATTCCTCGCTTGGCTCGAGCATGGGAAAGCGGCGAATTTCCTCAAGATACCGCGCCAGACCGCCAGAGCCGCCAGCAATGGTTGGAAGAGCCTTGGTTGCCATCTTTACCTTCAGTCGGGGCTACCCCTCACCGGAGTTCCACCAACTGCTCCCTCAGAGCCTCGTTCTCCTGTTGCGACATGCGACAAGAGGCAGGTGATGCTCTAACCCTGCTGAACATCAATCACAATGCACGTTCCCGTGCGTCCCCATCACCTACACTCACCATCGTGTGATGGCCCTTAGGGAGGGGTTGTCCTGGGGGTCCGCCAGTACCCCTTGTTTATCATGTTACGTTCCGCGGCGCGCATCAGATCATGGGCCTCAATTAACAGTGCATGAATATTAACGTGCAGACTTCCGCCGATCCGTCGCCGGAGAGCTAAGCTTCTGCTTTTTATCAAAATTCCTACCAGCATCTGGCCTGTCCGCATTTTGCAGCGCCTCGAGTACAGCCTCGATGTCGGCCGGCAACGCGCTATCGAAAACCAGCCGCCGCTGGGAAACTGGATGCATAATGGTTAATTTTGCCGCGTGCAGGGCCTGTCGGTCAAGTCGCGCCAAGGCTGACCGCGATGCGCTGTCGAGGCGCGCTGACCGTGTGGCAAATCCAGCGCCATAGGTCTGGTCGCCGAGAACGGGGTGACCGATATGTGCCATATGCACCCGGATCTGATGCGTCCGCCCCGTTTCCAGGCGCAACTCGACAAGGCTCGCAAGGGCCTCGCCTTTGGCATCGCGAAAAATCTCCTTCACCTCGAAATGTGTCACCGCATGGCGCGCATCGCCACTCTCGGAAACGGCAATCTTGGTTCGGTTGGCCCGGCTTCGGTGCAACGGTGCATCCACCGTTCCACGCGGCCGGATCGGCGCCCCCCAGACCAGCGCCCGATACCGCCGTTCCAGCCGCCCATCGGTGCCATGAGCCCGGAATTGATCAGAAAGGTCGTGGTGCGCCGCATCCGTCTTGGCAACCACCAACAACCCGCTCGTATCCTTGTCCAGACGGTGCACGATGCCCGGCCGCCGCACCCCGCCGATACCCGAAAGGCTATCGCCGCAATGCGCTATCAGCGCGTTCACCAACGTTCCCGAGGCATGGCCGGCCGCCGGATGCACCACCAGCCCGGCAGGCTTGTCCACGACGATGATCTGGTCGTCCTCGTAGACGACGCTCAGCGCCATGGCCTCCCCCTTCGGCTGCGCGGCCGTAGGCTCCGGCACATCGATCAGGAACATCTCGCCCGGTTTGACCCGCATTCCCGGGTCACCTATCGTCCGCCCGTCGAGTGTCACCGCCCCCGCCTTGATCAGCGCCTGCAGTCGAGAGCGGGATAGCTCGGGGACGCTCGCTGCAAGAATGCGATCGAGCCGCTCGCCGGCTTGGTCATCGGCGACTTGCACTCTCAGCAACTGCGTGTCGGTCATCGCGCCAACTTTCGGATCGAGGGAGTTCGGATTGAGGTGCGGACCGCGGCGAGTAGTCCTTTGATCGCAGGATGCACTCGCACATGTCGGCACATTCGACGAGCGGCGCGTTTCAACAGTTTCGCTGCAGCCACGCCACCTCCTGTCGCCGACCAGTAGCAAACAACCGAGGCCGCAATGCCACAACACGAGCCTTCCACCGCCAAGCCTGACGCCGATGCAGCTCCCCGCGACATGTTCTCGGATAGCCAAATTCGCATGCTCAAGGCGGCCGTCATCGGCATGGGCGCCATCCTGCTGGCAGGCTTTGCACTCGTGATCGGCCGCATCATCTACCTTGTCAACAAACCTCCGCCCGAGGCCGATGCCGCCGCTACGGCACCTTCAGCCATCGCTCGCTCCATCGACAGTCCGGCAGCCAGCGCCCCGCCGGTCCCCCTCGCACTGCCGAAGGGCGCCAGTGTCCGTCATATCGCACTGTCCGAACGCCACCTTGCCGTCTATTTCGACAGCCCCACCGGCAGCGGCCTAAGGCTGTTGAACTTGAGGCTCGGCACTTGGTCGGCCGTAATCCCACTCGTTGAAGAAAAGCCCGCTCCGGCAAAGTAGGGCCTGCCCGAGGGCGGATCAGGCCGAGAAAGCCTCCCACCATCTTGCCCCAAGCACGAGCAACCCGATCGCGGCCTCGAGCTTCAGGCGATCGCCTCGTCGATCAGCCGCCCGAACAGGATCATCTCCGGACTGGTCACCCTGTAGCCGTCGATCATGTCGCGCAGATGCCGTGCTTCCGCTGCGTCCGGCGCTGGAAGCCCTGGCACCGCCACGACGCGATCTTTGAGCTCGCCGACGATGTTTCGCGAGCCTGCAAGGATCTTCTGAGCCGCCTCCGTCTTGCCCAGGGAGGCCGGCCGGCAAGGCCGGGCAGCTGGCCCAGCAGGGCGGCCAGCACGGCCACCAGCAGGGCCGCGCCGAGCTGGTGAGCGATCGTCACGGCGGGCACGGCGAGGGACAGCCTCAGGGTGGTGACGCCCAGGACGACCTGGGCCACCACCAGCACGGCCCCGCCGAGGGCAAGCAGGCGGGCCGACCGCGGCAGGTCAGGACGCAAGGCGGCGAGGGCGGCCACAGCCAGCACGGCGCCGCCCGCGGCAGGGGCGAGCTGGCGATGCAGCAGCAGCCAGCGGCAGTCGTCCCCAGCAGCAAGACAGCGATCGGCTGCCCAGTGGCTGGCCATCCAGGCCCCGAGCAGGCTCTGGCAGAACACCAGCACCAGGGCAGCGCAGACCGCCAGGCCCCAGAGCCCCAGCCAGGGCCGCTCCAGAGCTGGAGCACTGGGCTGCTGGTGCAGCTTGAGAGCCTGGTGCAGGCCGCTGAGCAGGGCCAGCAGGCTGAGGGCCGCAGCCAGGTGAGCCGTCACCATCGAGGAGGCCAGCAGCTGGGTCACGGTGAGGGCCCCAAGACCTCCCTGCACGGCCACCAGCGCCAGGGCCAGGCCGGAGGCCCAGGGAAGCCAGCCTGGCAGGAGGCGTCGGCCCGCCAGGCTGGCGGCGGCCATCACCAGCAGGGCGACCCCCACCACAAAGGCGTCGAGCCGGTGAAACCACTCCAGGAACACCTGCAGGTTCATCTGCCGGCCCGGCAGCAGCACGCCGTAACAGAGGGGCCAGTCAGGGCAGGCCAGGCCGGCCTGCATGACCCGGGTGGCCCCGCCGATCACCACCAGCGCCACCACGGCCACCACCAGGTGGCCGCTGAGACGGGTGAGTGGCCCGAGACGATCGGCCCGCCAGGGGCTCTGCTCCTCCTCAGGGGAGCCGGGCTGAAGGGGGTCGACCCGAGGCGACTCGGCCTCGTCCGGCCCCCCAGAGGCGGGCGTCTGGGATGGCCTCAGGCCTGTCTGCATCGGAGCAAGCGCCCCAGAGTCGTTGCACGGTAGCGATGGTGCGGGGAGCCAGGGATGAGGATTCGCTCACATCGTCAATTCACAACATGGCCAGCCGGCAGCAACACCAACTCCCAGCTG
This sequence comes from uncultured Alphaproteobacteria bacterium, assembly GCA_963761475.1. Classification (GTDB taxonomy): domain Bacteria; phylum Pseudomonadota; class Alphaproteobacteria; order Rhizobiales; family Hyphomicrobiaceae. The sequence continues at coordinate 36,146 of CAVXGT010000020.1, read as the reverse complement.
AGATGGGCTGATCACAACCATGCAGGCGCGATAGCTCGCATCGGCACGGCCCTGCCCATAGGCTGAGCCTCAGTACTTCCAATGCCGTGCAGATCCGCACAGCCCTCACCACCGCCCTGGCCACCACTGGCCTTGTGGGAACTGGGCTCCTGGTGGGCAATCGGGTGAACATGCTGCCGCTCGATGCGAGCAGCAACGCCGCCACCTACGACTCCCTTTTTAAGGTTTTGTTCAGCATTGGCACCATGCTGTTCCTGGGCATCACCATCGTGCTGGTGTACAGCCTGGTGCGATTCCGCCGCACCGCCGGCGACACCAGCGATGGCGTGGCCATTGAGGGCAACCTGCCTCTGGAAATCGTCTGGACCGCCATACCGGCGGTGGTGATTCTTTTCGTTGGTATCTACAGCTACGACATCTACGAACGCATGGGCGGCATGGCCCCCCTCATGGACCATGCCGCCATGGACCACAGCGCCATGGACCACGGCGGCATGGACCGGGCCGCCCTGGTCAGTGACAGCTCCGGCCCAGACCCGGAGCGCATCTGGGGGGGCATCGGCGCCGCCGCCAGGCCCGACTACAAGCGGGGTGGTTCCCCCGACCCTGCCGGTGGAGGTGACGGCCATGCAGTTTGCCTTCATCTTCCATTACCCCCAGGGCGACATCACCAGTGGGGAGCTGCATGTGCCGCTGGGTCAGCCCGTGGAGTTGCGCATGGAGGCCCGGGATGTGATCCACGCCTTCTGGGTGCCCCAGTTCCGTCTCAAGCAGGATGTGATTCCGGGCCAGACCACCCAGCTCTCCTTCACCCCCACGCGCGCCGGCACCTACCCGATCGTCTGCGCCGAGCTCTGTGGTGCCTACCACGGCGGCATGCGCTCCAACGTGGTGGTGCATGAACGGGAGAGCTTCGACGCCTGGCTGGAGCAGAACACCCCCACCACGAGCACCTGATCCGGCCTGTTGACCGTGACCCTCACCCTTTCCCCGCACCGTTCCAGCCGATGACGATCGCCAGTCCAGGCCCACTGCCCCAGGAGAGCCTGCAGCCCACCGGGTGGGCCCGCTATTTCAGCTTCAGCCTCGATCACAAGGTGATCGGCCTTCAGTATCTGGTGTGCGGCTTTGCCTTCTATCTGGTGGGCGGGGCGCTGGCCGGTGTGATCCGCACCGAGCTGGTGAGTCCGATGTCCGACTTTGTGAGCCGTGACACCTACAACGAGGTGCTCACGCTGCACGGCACCGTGATGATCTTTCTGTGGATCGTGCCCGTGGTCAATGGCGGCTTCGGCAACTATCTGATCCCCTTCTACGTCGGCGCCCGGGACATGGCCTTTCCCAGGCTCAACGCCGTGGCCTTCTGGATGATTCCACCGGCTGGGATCCTGCTGATCAGCAGCTATTTCCTGGCGGGTGCCGCCGCCCAGTCTGGCTGGACGGCCTACCCACCCCTCAGCCTCACCACCCCGGCCGCTGGCCAGGTGGTGTGGATTCTGAGTGTGCTGCTGCTGGGGGGCAGCTCCATCTTCGGCGCCATCAATTTCATCGCCACGGTGCTGAAGCTGCGCCGTCCTGGCCTGAAGATGATGCAGCTGCCGATGTACTGCTGGGCGATGCTGGGCACCAGCTTACTGGTGGTGCTCTCAACCCCCGTGCTGGCAGGCGTGTTGATCCTGCTGAGTTTCGACATCGTGGCCCACACCGGCTTCTTCAACCCGGCCTTGGGCGGCAATGTGGTGGTCTACCAGCACCTGTTCTGGTTTTACTCTCATCCGGCCGTGTACATCATGGTGTTGCCAGCCTTCGGCCTGGTGAGCGAAATCCTGCCGGTGCACGCCCGCAAGCCCCTGTTCGGCTACACCACCATGGTGTATTCCATCATGGGCATCGTGGTCTTGGGGCTGATTGTGTGGGCCCACCACATGTTCACCAGCGGCACTCCCCCCTGGATGCGCCTCTTTTTCACGATTGCCACCTCGTTCATTGCGGTGCCCACCGGCATCAAGTTTTTCAACTGGATCGCCACCCTCTGGGGAGGCAAGATCGCCCTCAACTCGGCGATGCTGTTTTCCTGTGGTTTTATTCTCAACTTCGTGTTCGGCGGCATCACTGGCATCAGTCTGGCCCAGGTGCCCTTCGACATCCATGTTCATGACACCTATTTTGTGGTGGGCCATTTTCACTACATCGTCTACGGGGGCACGGTGTTTGTGATCTTCGCCTCGCTCTACCACTGGTATCCAAAATTCACGGGCCGTCTGCTCAACGAAGATCTGGGTCGGCTGCACTTCGTGCTCACCCTGATCGGCTTCCAGCTCTGCTTCCTGCCCCAGCACTGGCTGGGCCTCAATGGCATGCCCAGGCGCGTGGCGGAGTACGACCCGGCCTTCACCACCCTCAACCAGGTGAGCAGCGTCGGGGCCCTGATGATGGCGATCAGCATCCTGCCGCTGCTGATCAACGTGGTGATCACGGCCAGGAGCGGCGAACCGGCGGGTGACAACCCCTGGAACGCCCTGACGCCCGAATGGCTCACCTCTTCGCCCCCGCCGGTGGAGAACTGGAAGGGGAGGCCCCCCTCGTCACCGAGCCCTACGGCTACGGCACCCGTCCTGAGGTCCAGTCATGACCACCACCAACTCCTCCGACAGCACGCTCCTGAGCAGCTCTGAAGCGGCTGCGATGGCCGTGGAGGCCAGCTCCGAGGCCGACCTCCACGCCGATGTGCGCATGTTCGGCCTGACCACCTTCCTGGTGGCCGATGGCATGACCTTTGCGGGCTTCTTCGCCGCCTACCTCACCTTCCGAGCCGTGAATCCGCTGCCCGAGGGCAGCATCTACGAACTCGAGCTGCTGCTGCCCACCATCAACACCGTGCTGCTGGTGCTGAGCAGCTTCACCTTCCACCGCGCCGGCCGCGAGATCCGCGCCAATCGCCTGGCCGCATGTCGCACCTGGTTGCTGGTATCCGCCGGCCTGGGGGCCACTTTCTGGCCGGCCAGATGGTGGAATACTTCACCCTGCCCTTCGGCCTCACCGACAACCTCTTCGCCAGCACCTTCTATGCCCTTACCGGCTTCCACGGCCTGCACGTGACCCTGGGCGTGATCTGCATCCTGATCGTGGCCCTGCAGACCCGCAGCGGTGGTCGCATCAGCGCCGAGAACCATTTCGGCCTGGAAGCCGCAGAGCTCTACTGGCACTTCGTGGACGGCATCTGGGTGGTGCTCTACGGGATCCTGTACGTGCTCTGAGCCCCATCGCTGCCAAGGTTTGTTGCCGATCAGCCTGCGGACTGGGCACAATCCCAGTAATGCACCTGTTGCCAGGATCTCCAGCCATGAGTCCCAGCAGTGGCGGTGGTCCGGGCGGGATGCTTGAAGGCAAGGCCCTGCTCGACAGGGCCCGGGCCCTCAGCGACCAGCCTGAAGACCTGATCGCCCGTGCCTGTGGCTACGTGGGCCCCAGCGGCCGCGTGCTCAAGAAGAGTTTCCATAGGGCCCTGGTGGCCGCCAAGGGCTACCCGCTCCCGAGGGCAGCACCGGCCGCAGCGGCGCCGCGCCTGGCCCGGGCAAGGGGCGGCAGGCGGAGTTCCGCACCCGGGTGCACGGCAACGGCAATCTGCTGATCGGCCACGCCTACACCCGCCGGCTGGGGCTGGAGCCCGGCCAGGAATTCCGGATCGAACTCCACCAGGACAGCCGCTCCATCCGGCTGCTGCCGCTTGATGACGGCGATCTACCCATGGCCGAAGCCAGCGAAGATTCCGCCTGAGCAGCGTCTGCCTGGAAGGATCCGCCCAGCCCGGATCCCCGAACCCATGACCTCAGCTGCCGGGGGGTCCGAGCTGGGCGGCGCTCCCCTGATCGGGGCCGTGGAAGCTGGCGCTGAAGCTGAGCAGGTCGAGGCCGCTGAACACGAAGCTGATGCCCACCAGCAGCCCCAGCACCTGCAACAGCACAGGGCCCGGCATCATCAGGATCGTCACGCCCAGGACCAGGGTGACCAGCCCGTTGAGCAGACCCCAGCCCCAGCCCCGGATGCGCCGGTGGGCCAGGGACACCCCCATGGCCACCAACCCCTCCACCACGAACACCACCCCGATGGCCAGGGCCAGGGTGGCGACCGGGGCGGCGGCCTGGGCCGGGCCCGAACCGAGTTGCAACAGCATCGACAGGCCCGCAGCCACCAGCAGGGTGGACACCACCAGCCGCCAGAAGGCCAGCCAGCGGCCCAGCAAGCGGGCCCGCATCAGGTTGTTGATCCAGCCCAGCAGGCCTCCCACCAGAAAGATCAGCGCCACCATCACCGTCACCCAGAGGGAGGCCGCCACGGGGAAGATCATGGCCAGCAGGCCGAGCACCAGCATCAGCACCCCCTCGCCGAGGGTGAAGGTGCGCAGGGCCGCCGCATCGCGGGCAGGGCTGAGCGGGCCATGGTGACAGCGTCCCGCAGAGGCTGGACCCTAGGCCTGCCAGCCGTGCTCGGCCAGCCAGGCGCTGATCGAGGCCGGCTGGGCTGCCGCCGCCGAGCAGCCGCTCGGTGTACTTGGCCAGCAGATCGGCCTCCAGGTTCACCCCATCGCCCTGCGCGCAGGTCCTGCAGGGTGGTGCCGTTCCAGGTGTGGGGAATCACGGCGATCCAGAAGCGGGCGCCGTCGGGACTGCAGCCGGCCACGGTGAGGCTGATGCCATCCACGGCCACGCTGGCCTTGTCGCACACGTAGCGGCCGTAGGCCGGATCCTGCCAGGCCAGCTCCAGCCGCCAGGAGGCCGCCTGCGGCTGCCACCGCCAGCACAGTGCCCAGCCCATCCACATGGCCGCTCACCAGGTGGCCGCCGAGGCGATCGGCCAGGCGCAGGGCCGGCTCGAGATTCACGCGCTGCCGCGCCGATCGGCCTTGGCCGCCAGGGTGGTGCGGCCCAGGGTCTCCTCACTGACATCGGCGCGAAAGCCATCGGCCGAACCGCTCCGCCACGGTGAGGCACACCCCATCCACGGCCACGCTGTCGCCCAGGGCCAGATCCCGGGCCGGACCAGCCAGCCCTCGCAGGCAGCCCAGCGCAGCCGCACGCCGCCGTGGGCAGCGCTGCAGATCATGCCCGTGGCCTGCACCAGTCCGGTGAACATCGGCGGTGCTCCGAGTCCATCCTGGCCATAATCGGTCAAAGGCGCTGCCAGCGGCACAGCGGCCATGGTTGAGATGCGCGTGGCCGGCATCGCCCTCGATGCGGCCAGCCGCAGCCCGATCGTGCTGCTGCGCGATCCCTCCGGCCGCCGCCAGGTGCCGATCTGGATCGACCAGGCCCAGGCCCAAAACATCATGGCGGGGCTCAAGGCGACAGACCCCCGGCCCGCCCCCTCAGCCACGACCTGATGGCTGGCCCTGCTGGTGGCCGGCGGGCTGCAGCTGGAGCGGGTGATCATCCACACCATCGAAGACAGCACCTTCCGGGCCGTGCTGAAGCTGAGCGGCGCCGAGGGCGAGGGCCACGAGCTCGATGCCCGTCCCAGCGATGCCATCGCCCTGGCCCTGCGCACCGGCAGCAGCATCTGGATGCTGGAAGAGGTGGTGGCCGATGCCTCGATCCCGGTGGATGCGGAGGCCGACGCCGAGGAGCCGGCCGACTTCCGCCGTTTCCTCGATCGGCATCAGCCCCGCCGAGCTGGTGCGCCACATCAACCAGGCCCAGCGCGAACTGGAGGACAACAACGAGGAGGCAACCGGATGACGAGCCCCCCGGCAGCGCCAGCTGAGCGCCGGCCCTTCGGCCGCGGGCCGGCCGTCTCCCCCTTCTGCCTGGGCACCATGCGTGCCACCGGCAGCCCCGGCCAGATGGCAGGCGGTGCTCGACGCCGCCCTGGCCGCCGGCATCAACCACGTGGAAACGGCCCCGGCCTACGGCGCGGCAGAGCGCTATCCTGGGGCAGGCCCTCGCGGCCCTGGCAGCGGCGGGATCCAGCGGCGCACAGCCAGCTGGTGATCACCAGCAAAGCTGCTGCCCGGCCTCGACCTGGCCGACGGCCAGGAGCAGCTGCGGGCGATCCTGGAGCGGCTGGGGGTGCCCCGGCTGCACAACCTGGCCGTGCACGGCCTCAACCGGCCGGAGCACCTGGCACTGGGCCCTGCGAGGGTCCTGGCGCCGAGCTGCTGGCCTGGGCCCTGGGGGAAGGCCTGGTGGGCCAGGTGGGCTTCTCCAGCCACGGCAGCAATGCCCTGATCGAGCAGGCCCTGGCCAGCGGCCGCTTCAGCTTCTGCAGCCTGCATCTGCACCTGTTCGATCCAGACCCGTCTGCCCATCGCCCGCGCCGCCCTGGCGGCCGGGCATCGGGGTGCTGGCCATCTCCCCGGCCGACAAGGGCGGCCGGCTCTACGCCCCGCCGCCCGAGCTGCTGGCCGACTGCGCCCCGTTCCAGCCGCTGGAGCTGGCCTACCGCTTCCTGCTGGATCAGGGGATCTCCACCCTGAGCCTGGGGGCTGCCCAGCCCGGCGATCTGGCCTGGGCCGCAGCGCTCAGGCGGCGAGCTGCGAGGCCCGCTAGCTCGGAGCCGCCAGCACCCGGGAGCGCTCAGCCAGCGGCTCAGGGCCGCCGGCGGCTGAGCGAGGGGCGGCGGCGCGGCTGGGCCGAGGCGCTGCGGCCAGTGCCGCGCCTGCCTGCCCTGCCCCAGCGGCGTGCCGATCCCCGAGCTGCTGCGGCTGCGCAACCTGGCCGTGGGCCATGGCATGGAGCGCCTTTGCCCAGGAGCGCTACAACCTGATCGGCCGGGCCGGCCACTGGTGGGAGAGCCTCAACGCCGAGGCCTGCCGGCCATGCGGCGCCTGCCTGCCCCGCTGCCCCCACGGGCTGCCGATCCCCGATCTGCTGGCCGACACCCACCGGCGCCTGGCGGCCGCACCGCGGCGGCGGCTCTGGGGTTGAGCGCAGCCAGCCGGCGTCATCGGCCTGCATCCCAGAGGGCTGCTGCGTCCCAGCGGCTCTGCAGCGTCAGCCCGGCGGCACGAGGGGCGGCAGGCTGCAGCAGCGCTCCAGCAGGCCCGGCGGCGGCAGCAGCAGGCTGGCGATCGGGCGCCGGGCAGCGGCGCACCAGGCGGCTCCAGCTGCTGCCCGCGGCAGGGGCGGCACCCAGCCGGCCGGCCAGCAGGCGATCCAGCAGCGGCGGCTCCAGCAATCGTCCGCCAGCCAGGCCAGGGGCGCGGTGCTGCTCGCACGCCGGTGGGCCCAGCAGCAGCTGCCAGCAGAGCGGCGCCCCAGTGGCGGGCAGCAGCACCGCCAGGCGGAGATCGCGGTGCAGCAGCGGAATCAGCCGGCTGGCGGGCAGCACCGCGGCCTCGGCATCGCCGCTGAGCAGCAGGTTGAGGCCATCGCGCTCGTCGTAGGCGAGCGCCTGGCGCCGCAGCCGCTCGCAGCTGCTCCGGATCGGAGCCCACCAGCGCCATGCAAACCCGCGGGCTGGAGGGCAGCACCAGCCGCCCGCGCAGGCTGGGATCGAGCAGCAGCGACCAGCCCTCGCTCGGCGCCGCCAGCAGATCGGGACGGTTGCGCAGCAGGATCACCCAGGGCGTGAAAGCCCAGGGGAAGGCCAGCGCCGGCTGCCCCTCGGGCGCAAACAGGCGGCTGGGCGCCGGCCGATGGGATCAGGCGGGCCAGCAGCTCCGGTGCCTCGAAGGGCTGCCAGGTCGATGGCGCTCAGCCGAGCCGGCCCAGCCATCACTCAAGGCCAGCAGGGCCGCCACCGGGGTCGCCGCCGCCCTGCTCCAGCACGGCGGGCGGCCCGTCGCAGCTGGCGCGCCCGCCAGGCGGCCGGCAGGGCCCTGAGCCAGGCGGCCGGCAGCTCCTGGGCCGTGAGCGCCAGCACCGCGGCCTGGGGCGCAGCCGCGGCAGCCGGCGAGCAGCCAGGGGGCCGCCGCCGCGCCCACTCCAAGGCGCAACAGCTGGCGTCGGGAGAGAGACTCCGGTGAGTAGGCCATCGACCGACCGTAGGAGCCGGCCCCCCTGCCCCTGCAGCCGGTCAGACCCCGAGCAGCTGGCGGCAGGCCTGATCACAGGCCTCGGCCAGGGCCTCCGGGCTGCGGCCCAGCCAGCTCCCAGAGCACGGCCAGGCCACCGGCCCCCACCCCCTCCTTCACGTAGCCCCGCTCGTAGTCGCGCAGGGCAGTGCTGCTGCAGCCGAGAAGCGCAGCCTCGCCACTGGCCAGCCGGGGCAGCACCTGCCAGCGCTCCCCCACCGCTCGCAGCAGCAGGGCCAGATTGCTGCCGGGCTCATCCGCCACCCAGGCGGTGGTGGCCACTGACCACGCGGCTGCCAGAGCTGGCCGCTCACGCGGACCGGCCAGGGCCAGGGCCAGGGCCAGCACCGCCGCCATCTGGCTGCCGCCGGCCAGCAGCACCGGCAGCCGCGGCGGCCAGGGCGGCGGCCTCACCAGCCCGGCCGCCAACGGCTGCATCGGATCCCCCACCGCGGCCAGCACCGCCACGGGATCGCTTCGCCACCGGCCCCGTCTGGAGCAGCCCCGTCACCTGGCGCACCGGCATCCGCGAGCCGCCCGGGCCAGGCCCAGCCGCACCAACTCAGCCTTGAGGGCATGGGCGCGCTCGCGCAGGCTGCCGCTCACCAGCCCAGCCGCCGCCACCCCCAGGCCCTGCAGCACCGCCGAGGGCCGTGGTGGTGCCACCGGGCACACACTCAGCCAGCAGCAGCGGGGCAGTCGGGCGCCAGCGCTCGCCCCAGCGGCGGCCCCGCTCCAGCAGCGCCTGCACCCGCTGGGGCGGCAGGGCCTGGCCCGTGCTGAGGCAGCGGGCTGGCCCCGCCCCCTCCAGGCCGGCAGGCGCAGATGCGGCACCGCCGGCGCCACCGCGCAGCCCAGATCCACCACCGAGGCGCTCCAGCAGCCCCAGCTGCTCCACCACCACCCGGCTGATCAGGGCCGGGCTCACCCCCGCCGGCAGGGGCGGCAGGGCATGGGGACGGGGCCCGAGGGCCCAGCAGCAGCAACTCCGCATCGGCGGCCGCCGTGGCGCGCCGGGACTGGCGGGGGTGGCACCGGCGGCGGAGATGCCAGGCACCGCGGCCGTGGCGGTGGCCGCCAGCAGCAGCACGCGCGTGGCGTCGCCAGCCGCCCAGGCGCACCAGTGCTCGCCGCCGGCAGGCGCGCGAGGCGTGGTCAGAGGGGGTCGAGGGCCACCAGGGCCCGCAGAGCCGCGGGCGGTTCGGTGATGGGGGCCTGCAGGCGCGGAAAGATCCAGTAGGCCACCGCGTGCAGGGCCAGCACCACGATCGGCGTTCTGCACCAGCACCAGCAGCCAGGGCCGCCAGCTGCACCTGGGCCAGATCGATGGCGGACCCCAGGTCCACCAGCCCGCCAGCCGCTCGAGCAGCCGGCCGCCGCCGTGGTGATCACCACCCAGAGGTTTTCCCCCACCAGCAGCGAGAGCACCGCCACCCGCACCAGGAAACCGGCCGCGCCGATCAGGCTGCCCACCGACCCAGCTGAGCCACCAGCTGACAGCGGCGCCGCCAGCACCAGCCCAGCCAGAGGGCCAGAAAGCCATAGGGGAACAGCACCAGCGGGCCGCGGATCGGGCCCATCAGGGCCACCAGCAAGCAGCGCCGGCCACCGTCAGGCCCTCCACGGCGCAGCGCCAGCCATGGCGCAGCTGCAGCAGGGCCAGGGGCAGGGGCAGGGCCAGCCGGAACAGGGGACTGCCCACCGGCAGGTAGTAGAGCGCCACCCAGAGCAGGGCCGTGGCGGCGGCCAGATAGGCCGTGTCCATCAGCTGGCGGGCCTGGCGGCGGCTGAGGCTGCGGTTGACGGGCCGGGGAGCGCACAGCGGGTCGCCGGAGCCGCAGGCGCCGCGGGGGCGAAGGGCTCGGGGCAGGTGCGGGAGTCGATGTGGGAGCTGGGGCAGCGGCACTCCGGCGGCGGGCACCCGCTCGATCGTTTCCACCTCAAAGGCCACGCCCGCCGGCCGCAGGGCCTCGGTCACGGCTTCAGCGGGGGAGGAAGGATCGGCCGCGGGCAGCTTGATGGTGACGCGGTAGGGAGCCGGGGCACTCGGGCGCCCGAGGGGCGGCTGCCCGGCTGAGCGTTTGGCTGAGCCGCCGTCCGGGCTGGGCCCCGCCGGGCGGAGCTGCAGTGGCAGGTGCCGCGTGGGGGACCGCGGTGCCGGCAGGTTTGGCCGCGTCCGTGGCAGCCGGGGCCCTCGCCGGGCGCGGCGGGGCTGGGCAAAAGCTGCGCGACAGCTGATCGCCAAAGGGGGTGCCGCTGCAGCCGCCCAGCAGCGCCCGAGCCGCGAGCAGCGCCCCCAGCGACGGCCATGGGGCCGCAGCCGCTGCATCAGCTGTCGGCCGCGCTGATCACCCGCACGGCACTGGCCCGCAGGCGGCCGGTCTTGGTGGTGGCCGGGGGCTTTCTTCGCGGCAGGTGCTGGCTCTTGGCCGCCTTGGGCTGGGTCTTGGCTGTCTTGGCCGCTGCGGCTTGCCTGCAGCCTTGCCGGCCCCTTGCCCTTGCCAGTGGCAGCCTTGGCCGCCAGCAGCTCCACCGCCTGCTCCAGGGTGATCGTGTCGGCGGTGGTGCCCTCCGGCAGGGAGGCGTTCACCTTGCCCTGCTTCACGTAGAGGCCGTAGGGACCATCAAACAGCTGGATCGGCCTCATCGGCGCCCTCGGGCGTGCCGAGCTCCTTGAGGGCGGTGCGGCCACCGCGGCCGCGCTTGGGCTGCGCCAGCAGCTCCAGAGCGCGGCTGAGAGGCCCACCATCAGCACATCGTCTTCGGCCTTGAGCGAGCGGTAGTCCTTCTCGCCCTTGCCCTTGTGGTGCACCACATAGGGCCCGAAGCGGCCCAGGCCGGCCTCCACCTTGCCGCCCTCGGGGTGGTCGCCCAGGTGCGCGCGGCAAGCGCAGCAGCCCCAGGGCATCGGCGAGGCTGAGCTCCTCCGGCTTGGTGCCCTTGGGCAGGGAGGCGCGCTTGGGTTTGGGGTTGTCGTCGCTCACCTGGCCCCGCTGCACGTAGGGGCCGTACTGGCCGAACAGCAGATACACCTGCTCGCCGGTTTCCGGGATCCTCGCCCAGGGACTCGGGACCATCCGCCTTCTGCTTGAGGATGCAGCTCGGCTTTCTCGGCATCGAGATCGGCGGGGGTGATCTCCAGGGGCAGGGTGGCCTTGAGCAGCTCCTCGGTGCCGTCGTCGGCCACCCGCTTGGTTTCCAGGTAGGCCCCGAAGCGGCCGATGCGCACCACGCAGGGCAGGCCCTCCAGCGCCACGTGCGCGAGACGCCGGGGTCGATGTCGCCCTCGCGCTGCTGCACCTGGGTTTCGAGCCCTTCTCGCCCCTGTAGAAGGCCTCGAGGTAGGGCAGCCACGCCACCTGGCCGTGGGAGATCTCATCGAGGGTGTTGCTCCATCCGAGCGGTGAAGCTCGTGTCCACCAGATCGGGGAAGTGCTCCTCCAGCAGGGCCGTCACCGCGAAGGCCGTGAAGCTGGGGGTGAGGGCGTTGTTCAGGAGGGTGGCGTAACCCCGATCCACGATCGTGCCGATGATCGAGGCGTAGGTGGAGGGGCGGCCGATGCCCTCCTTCTCCAGCATCTTCACCAGGGCCGCTTCGCTGTAGCGCGCCGGCGGCTGGGTCTGGTGGCCGAGGGCCTCCACGCCCTTGCAGGCCGGGCTATCGCCCACCGTCAGGGCGGGCAGCAGCACCTCCTGGCCCTCCAGGGCCGCATCGGGATCGTCGCTGCCCTCCACGTAGGCGCGGAAGAAGCCGGGGAAATCGATCCGCTTGCCGCGTGGCACGGAAGCGCGCCGTGCCGAGGCTGCCGCCATCGACCTCCAGATCCACGCTCAGCATCGTGAGCCTGGCGTCGGCCATCTGGCTGGCCACCGTGCGCTTCCAGATCAGCTCATAGAGCGCCAGATCCCTGCCGTCCAGGCCGGTGGCGGATGGGTCGCGGAAGCTCTCGCCCGCCGGTCGGATCGCCTCGTGGGCCTCCTGGGCATTGCGGGCCTTGGTGGAGAACTGCCGCGCTGAGGGGCTCAGGTAGTTCTTGCCCGTACTTGGCCGCCACGCAGCTGCGGGCCGCCTTGAATCGCCTGGTCACTGAGATGCACCGAGTCGGTGCGCATGTAGGTGATGAAACCGCGCTCGTAGAGCCCCTGGGCGGCGCGCATCGTCTCGCGGGCCGAGAGCCGCAGCTTGCGGTTGGCTTCCTGCTGCAGGGTGCTGGTGGTGAACGGCGCCACCGGCTTGCGCACGCTGGGCTTCTCCTCCACCGCCGCCACCGCCAGGGCGCCGCCTGCACGGCCTCCCGCAGGCTGCGGGCCTCGTCCTCGGCCAGCAGCCGCACTCTGCTGCCGGCCTTGAGGGCACCGGTGGTCTCGTCGAAATCAGAGCCGCCGGCGATGCGCTCGCCCTTCAGGTGGCTGAGTTTGGCTTCGAAGCGGCCGCCGGCCTGCTCCAGCTGGGCCTTGAGGTCCCAGTAGCTGCCGCTCTGGAAGGCACGCCGCGCCCGCTCGCGCTGCACCAGCAGCCGCACCGCCACCGACTGCACCCGGCCCGCCGACAGGCCCCAGGCCACCTTCTTCCACAGCAGGGGCGAGAGGGTGTAGCCCACCAGGCGATCGAGGATCCGGCGCGTTTCCTGGGCGTGCACCAGCTCCATATCGAGCTCGCGGGTGTCGTCGAGGGCGCGACCGATCGCGTCCTTGGTGATCTCGTGGAACACCATCCGCTTGACCGGCACCTTGGGCTGTAGCAGCTGCAGCAGGTGCCAGCTGATGCTCTCCCCTTCCCGGTCCTCGTCCGTGGCCAGCAGCAGCTGGTCGGCACCCTTGAGGGCGTCCTTGAGTTCCTTCACCACCTTTTTCTTGTCCTTCGGCACCACGTAGAGCGGCTCGAAGTTGCTGGCGGTGTTCACGCCGAGGTTCGCCCACTTCTCACCCTTGTGAGCGGCCGGGATCTCACTGGCGTTGTTGGGCAGGTCACGCACGTGCCCCATCGAGGCCTCCACGCGGAAGTCCTTGGGCAGGAATCCACGGATGGTGCGGGCCTTCGTGGGGCTCTCAACGATGACGAGGGTGTGCGCCACAGACAGGCGAACGACCGCTTCCCTCTTTATCGCATCGGCGGCCGGCACCGCATCCCGCCGCTGAGGGAACCGGTGCAACGCCGCTACAGTTCCGGCACCAAATCGGCCGCATCACCCCCGTGATCTCCCTGCTCGGTGCTCTCCCAGCCGTGGCCGCTGCCACGCTCGCAGAGGCGGCCCAACCCGCCACCCAGGCCATCGGGGCGGGGTTCGGCAGTGGCGGGCTCAGCCTCCAGCTCAATGCCGGCGCCATCGCCCCTGAGGTGGCCGTGCTGCTGGCCCTGCTCGCCTGTCTGCTGGTGGATCTGGCCGGCGAGCAGGCCGCCAGCCGCTGGGTGCCTCCCCTCTGCTACACCGGCCTCGGCAGGGCCCTGGTGCTGCTGGCCCTGCAGTGGAACGCCCCGCTGCTGGAGCCCTCCTTCCTCGGCTCCTTCCTGGCCGACAATCTGGCCATCGCCTTCCGCGGCGTGGTGGCGGCTTCCACCTGCTGTCGCTGCTGATTGAGCTGGCGCTACGTGGAGCGCAGCGGCACGCCGGTGGGCGAATACGCCGCCATCCTGCTGGCCGCCACCCTGGGCGCCATGTTCCTGTGCGGCGCCACCGATCTGGTGAGCGTCTTCATCTCGCTGGAAACGCTCTCGGTGTCGAGCTATCTGCTGTCGGGCTACATGAAGCGCGACGCGCGCAGCTCCGAGGCGGCGCTGAAATACCTGCTGGTGGGTTCTGCCGCCGCGGCGGTGTTCCTCTACGGCGCCTCCCTGCTCTACGGCCTCACCGGTGGCAGCCACCGGCCTCGATGCTGTTGCCCTGGCCCTGCAGACCAGCGCTTCGCCGGTGACTGCCCTGGCCCTGGTGTTCGTGCTGGCCACCGTGGCCTTCAAGATCGCCGCCGTGCCCTTCCACCAGTGGACTCCGGATGTGTACGAGGGCTCGCCCACTCCTGTGGTGGCCTTCCTCTCGGTGGGTTCCAAGGCGGCAGGATTCGCCCTGGCCCTTCGCATCCTGGTGGGCTGCTTCGAGAGCTTCGATGCCCAGTGGAAGCTGCTGTTCACCGTGCTGGCGATCCTCAGCATGGTGCTGGGCAATGTGGTGGCCCTGGCCCAGACCTCCATGAAGCGGATGCTGGCCTACAGCTCGATCGGCCAGGCCGGCTTCGTGATGATCGGCCTGGTGTGCGGCACCGAAGACGGCTTCGCCGCCATGGTGCTCTACATGGCGGCCTACCTGTTCATGAACCTGGGGGCCTTCGCCTGCATCATCCTGTTCTCGCTGCGCACCGGCAGCGACCGTATTGCCGACTACGCAGGCCTCTATCAGAAAGACCCGCTGATCACCCTGGGCCTCAGCCTCTGCCTGCTTTCGCTGGGTGGCATTCCGCCGATGCTGGGCTTCTTCGGCAAGATCTATCTCTTCTTCGCCGGCTGGGCCGATCAGCAATACCTGCTGGTGGTGGTGGGCCTGGTCACCTCCGTTGTCTCGATCTACTACTACATCTCCGTGATCAAGATGATGGTGGTGAAGGAGCCCCAGGAAGCTTCTGATGTGGTGAAGGCCTACCCGGAAATCTCCTGGTCCATTGCCGGCATGCCGGAGCTGCGCACCGCCCTGATGGGCTGTGTGATCGTGACGGCGGTGGGGGGGGTGCTCTCCAGCCCGCTGTTCACCTGGGCCAGCGAGGCGGTGGTGGGCACGCCGATCCTGCAGCAGGCCATCGCCAGCGCCACGGCGCCTGCCCATCGGTTGATGCCGTGACCGTGCCCGTTGCCCAACTCGAGGCCGTGGAGAAGATCTACGGCTCAGGTGACACCGAGGTGCGGGCCCTCGATGGCCTCAGCCTCACCGTCAACCGGGGCGACTATCTGGCCGTGATGGGGGCCTCGGGTTCGGGCAAGAGCACGGCGATGAACATCCTGGGCTGTCTGGATCGGCCCAGTGCCGGCAGCTACCGGCTCAACGGCACCCTGGTGAACCAGCTCAACGACGACCAGCTGGCCGATCTCCGCAACCGCGATCTGGGGTTCGTGTTCCAGCAGTTCCACCTGCTGCCCCAGCTCTCGGCCCTGGACAACGTGATGCTGCCGATGGTGTACGCCGGCGTGGCGGCCCCAGAACGGCGGCGGCGCTCCGCGGAGGCCCTGGGACGGGTGGGGCTGGCCGACCGCCTGCAGAACAAGCCCAACCAGCTCTCCGGCGGCCAGCAGCAGCGGGTGGCGATCGCCCGGGCGATCATCAACCAACCCGCCCTGCTGCTGGCCGATGAACCCACCGGCGCCCTCGATTCCCGCACCACCGAGGAGGTGCTGGCCATCTTTCGATGAACTGCACCGCGAGCGGGCATGACGGTGGTGATGGTGACCCATGAAGACGACGTGGCCGCCCGCGCCGACCGGGTGGTCCATTTCCGCGATGGCCGGATCACCGAGACGACCACCCAGGCGCCGGCCCTGGCCGCCCGCTAGCCCGCCGGTGGGGCAGGGGCCAGGGGCGCGATGGGCCGCTCCAGGCTCTGCAGCAGCTGGCCCATCAACAGGGCGATGGCATCGCTGCCGCCAGCCGCCTGGCCGGGGTCGAGATCGCCGGGATCGACCGCCATCCAGCCGCCATCGCCGGGCAGCCGCAGCTCGAAATGCAGGTGGGGGCCGGTGCTGAGGCCCGTGCTGCCCACCCGGCCGATCACCTCCCCCTGGCGCACCCGATCGCCGGGCTTCACGTACAGCTCGCTGAGGTGGCCGTAGAGCGTGCGCCGCCTGGGCCGCTCGTGCTCGATCTCGATGGCCAGCCCGTAGCCGCCTGCCACGCCGCTGCTGACCACCTGGCCGCTGAGGGCGGCCACCACGGGGGTGCCCTCCGGTGCCGCCAGGTCGCGGCCGGCGTGCATCAGCCAGCTGCCGAGCACGGGGTGCATGCGGAAGCCGAAGCCGCTGCTGGTGACGGCCGAGCCGATCAGGGGAAACAGCAGGCGGCGGTTGCCGTTGCCGCCGATCGGCGAGGGGCGGGGCGTGACCGCGAACACATCGGCGAGGCGGAAGCCGCCGCCACCGCCGGCCAGCAGGGCCGCCACGGGCACCGTGAGCGGCGTGGTGAGCGGGGCGCCGGCGATCAGCTGTTGCCCAGGGCCGACCATGCCGTTCTCGGCGCCGCCGAAGAGACCACCAGGGTCCGAGCTGGCGCTGCCAGGGCGGCCCCAGCCCCGCACCACCACGCCCCGGCGGCACTCCTGGGTCGAGAGGGCGCCGCTGCTGCAGGCCTGGACATTCGCCGGGCTGTTGAAGGGGATGGCGCGGCTGCCGGAGCGCACCCGGTCCCGCTCCGCCTGGGTGACAACGCCGTCGCGCACCAGGGCATCGAGGGAGGTGTCGAAGCTGGCCGGTGGCCGGGAGTCCCGGGCTGAGGCAGGGGGCACGGAGCGGGGGGCCGGGGCCGCGGCAGCGGGCGTGCGCGGGGGGCGCAACGGTTGCCCGGCTCGAGGGTCAGCGCCGCAGCAGCAGGAGCAGAAGCCTCGGCAGCCGTGGAGGCCTGGGGCGGCGGCACCGGCGCTGGCGCATCGGCGGGGGGGCGCTCCTGGGCGACCCCCAGGCCCACCAGCCCGATCAGGGTCCCACCCGTCACCAGGGCGGCGGGAAGGAGATGGAGGTGGAACAGTCGTGCCATGGAGCGGATCAGAGCAGGCAGTGGGAGGGAGCGTCAGCGCAGGCGTTGGGGATCCCAGGGCAGCCGGGAGGCCCCATTCTCACCCGTGAACCGACGAGATGCCGCTGCCCATGCCGTCGCGGGGGCGACAGGCTCAGAAGCTGCGGCTGAGCCAGGTGCGGGCCGCACCCCTCTGCAGCCGCAGGCGGCCATCCAGCTCCAGACCGGCCACCTGCCACCGCTCCTCCCCCACCAGCACCCCCTGGGGCGGCTGCCAGAGCCGCTGTTCGGCCTGGAACCGCACCAGTTCCCCGGCACCTGCCTGGGCGATGGCCCAGCTGAGGGCGCTCCACACCCTGGCCTCCAGTCGCCTGGGGCAGGCCTGGGGATGCCAGCGGCCGGCGCCTGGACCCAGACGCCCCCCTGGCCGGGCCAGGGCCTGAGCCACGCGAGACCGCCCCGGGCGGCACCCGGTTGGTGCCGTTGAGGCCGATCCCGACCTGGGCCCAGAGCAGGCGCCCCCCCCGCCAGCGCAGGCGCGGCAGCAGGCCCGCCAGCTTGCGGCCGTCCACCAGCAGATCGTTCGGCCACTTGATCTGCACCGGCAGACCCAGGGCTTCCAGCTCCAGGCCAGGCCCACGGCCAGAGCCAGGGGCAGGCTGGCCGCGCCGCGTGCGCCTCCCCAGGCCAGGGGAAGGCGGCACTGAGCCACACCCCGCCAGCGGGAGCACCCACGGCCGCCCCCGCTGCCCCTGGCCGTGGCGCTGCCGCTGGGCCAGCACGGCCCGCACGGATCGGGGCCCTGGGGGCCGGGGGGGCTGTGGCGCAGCCAGCGATCCAGCTCCCACTCGGTGCTGGCGCACACCGGCAGCCGCCGGATCTGCCAGCCGCTCACCGGGGCGCCCCGGCGGCCAGCCAGGCGCCGATGCGGGCGGCGCCCTGCTGCAGCTGTTCCGTGGGGTGCACCAGGGCCAGGCGGGCCCAGCCCTCGCCGCCGGGGCCAAAGCCGTTGCCGGGGGTGAGGGCCACCCCGGTGGCCTGCAGCAGGGCGGCACAGAAGGCTTCGGAATCCTCGCCCTGCTGGCCCTGCCTTGCGGCGGCAGCGCCAGCCAGAGGTAGAGGGCCATCGATGGGCGCCGCACCGGCCAGCCCACCTGCCTCCAGGGCCACGGCCATGCGATCGCGCCGCTGCCGGTAGATCCGGCCCGAGCTGCGCCGGCCAGTGGGGGGCCTGCTCCAGGGCCGCAATCGCCCCGGCCTGCAGCGCGAGGGACTGGTTGAAATCCACCACCCCCTTGAGCTGGCGCAGGGCCGTGATCAGCCGACTCAGCACCGATCGCGAAGGCCAGCCGATAGCCCCCCAGGCACCAGCCCTTGGAGAGGGAGAAAGAACTCGATGCCGCAGCTGCGCCAGCCCGGGTGGCGCAGCAGGGCCGGGGCCTCGCCCTCGAGCGCCAGATCCACGTAGGGGTTGTCGTGGGCCAGCACCATGTCATGGCGCAGGGCCCGCTCAGCGCCGCATCCACCCAGGCCTGCTCGCCGGTGGTGGCGGTGGGGTTGTGGGGGAAGCCCAGCACCATCAGCTTCAGGGCCTCCCACTGGCTGGCGGCGAGCTGCTCGAAATCCGGCCGCCAGCCGCTGGCCGGATCGAGCGTCAACAACTGCGGCTCGGCGGAGGCCAGGCTGCAGGCCCCCCAGGTGGGAGGGGTAGTAGGGATCCAGCAGCAGGGCGGCATCGCCCGGATTGAGCACCGCCAGAGGCAGGTGGGCCGTGCCCTCCTGCGAACCGACCAGCAGGAGCACCTCCCGCTCCGGATCCACCGCCACCCCAAAGCGGCGCTGAGCCCAGGCGGCCACAGCCTCCCGGAACGGCAGGGTGGCGGCATGCAGGCAGTAGGCCGCACTTTCAGGCCGGCCCAGCTGCTCGCGGATCGCCGCGATCGCCGCCTCCGGCGGCTGCAGAGTCGGTGGAGCCGAGCGAGAGATCGAGCAGGGGGGGCAGGCCGGCCTGAGCCGCATGCGCCCGCGTAGGCCTGTTTGCGCTGATCGTTGCGCGCGAACACACCGCTGCCGAGCCGCGAACCCGATCCGAGAGGTGCAGGGCCGGCAACGGCTCAGAGATGGGCATCCAGGAAAGCCTTGAGCTGGGGCTTGGCCATGGCGCCTTCATGGCGAGCCACTTCCTGGCCCGTCTTGAACATCACCAGGGTGGGCAGCCCCTGAATCTGCCCATCTGATCGCGGCCGTCGGGGTTGGGGTCTGCCTCGAGCTTGCCCACCACCAGGCGGCCGGCATACTCACCGGCGGCCCAATCCATCATCGGCGCCATCAGGCGGCAGGGGCCACACCACTCGGCCCAGACATCCACCAGCACCGGCGTCTGCTGCAGGCGGTCACCTCAGCCTGGAAGTTGGCATCGGTGAGATGGACAACAGACACGGCAGCAGACACGGCAACAGCAGGGGGAGGAACTCAAGGTAGGGCACGCCTGCTGCGACCGGCCCATGGCCGGCAGGGCAGAAGAGAAGCGATTCAGAGCTTGTCGATCGAGCGCTTCAGCTCCTCGAGCTCGGCATCCACCTCTTCCACCTTCACCGGCTCGACACGGCCTCTCCTGCGGCAGGGCAGAGCCGCGGCAGGGCGGCGGCGCCAGAGAGCCGGTTCTTCAGGGCGGCCAGTTCATCGTCCACCTCCGGAGCACCTTCAAGGGCCGCGAACTGGCTCTCGAGATCTGCACCGGCCAGCTCCGCGGCGGCCTGGCTGCGGGCCTCGAGGCTCTGCACCTTCTCCTCCATGCGCTCGAAGGCCGCCATCGAGCTGTTGGTGCCGAGATTGCCCACGGCGCTCTGCAGCTGCTCCTGGGCCTGGGCCGCCTGGGCCCGCGCCTTGAGCATGTCCTTTTTGGTTTTGGCCTCGGCGATCTTGCTCTCCAGCTACACCAGGCTCTGCTTGAGCTGCTCCACCTGGCCGGCCTGGCTCTGCAGCTGGGTGTTGAGCGCGGTGGCGGTGTCGTCGTAGGTCTTGCGGCGGGCCAGGGCCTCGCGGGCCAGATCGTCCTCCCCTTTCTTGCAGCGCCAGTTCGGCGCGCTCATACCAGGTCTTGGCCTGGGCTTCAGCCTGCTCGGCCTGGTTTTGCGATGCGCTTCTGGCTGGCGATCGCCGTGGCCACTGCCTGGCGCAGCTTGACCAGATCGGACTGCATGTCCGCGACCGACTGATCGAGGATCTTGGACGGATCCTCCATGGCCGCCCATCGCCGCATTGGCGTTGGCACGGAGCAGTCGGCTGAGGCGATCAAAGAAGCCCATGGCGCAGCTGGGGGCAAGGCCAGAGGCTAGCCATGAACGTCACCCGCGTCTGATCGGAGCAGCACCAACGCGCTCAGGACTCAGAATGGGGCAGGATCTGGTTGGCGGCATGGCAGGGTCGCAGCGACAGCGGGGCCGCGGCACCGCCCCGGCCATGGGTCAGCGCCGCATCGGCAGCATCACGGTGATGGTGCCGGCCAGACACCCGCCGGCCACGGCCCTGGCCCAGTGCCTCGACACGCTGCAGCAGCAGTGGCAACGCCAGGGCAACCTGGGGGCCCTGTGGCAGCGCTGGCCGACCCTGGCCGGTCCCCAGCTGGCCCCCCACTGCCGCCCCCTGCGCCTGCAGGGCTGCGTGCTCACGGTGGGAGCCGCCCCCGGCCCCTGGCTCCAGGCCCTGCAGTACAACCGCCACCAGCTGCTCGGCAGCCTGCGGGCCGCCGGCTTTGCCGTGCGGGAGGTGCGCGTCACCCAGCACCATCCAGCCATCAAGCCTGAGCTGGCCGCTGAGGAGACGGCAGGCACCTGGGCCCTCCATCCCAGTCGGGTGGACGTGCACGGCATGGCCTCCTGCCCCGCCTGCCACTGCCCTGCCCCAGCCGGCGAGATGGCCCGCTGGGGCAGCTGCAGCTTCTGCCGCCGTCAGGTCCTCGCCGACAGCCCCGCCGGCACAGCGCTCAGTAGCGCTCGGGCCGCGGGTCCTGCCAGTCGGGCCCCAGGCCGGCGGCACGCAGCTGCGCGGCACGGCGCTCCAGGCGCTGGCGATCCAGGCGCCAGAGCCGATAGATCCCGGCGGAGGCCAGCACCTCGGGCTGCAGATCGCGCCAGTGGGGCCGCTCGGCCGTGTCGGCATCGATCACCAGCAGCAGCGTGGGCTGCTGCTCGACCCCACTCGGCTCCTGACCCCGGCGGCGCTCCCGGCGCCAGGCGATCGGCCAGGTTCACCAGCCCCGAGGCCGGGGCCCCCTCGTAGATCACCACGCGGCGGCTGTAGTAGTGCAGCGAGGGCTTCAACATGCCCACCATGGCCAGGGGCTGGGCGGGCGTCTGGTGCGTGCCCCACGGCCCGGCCATGGCCCGCACCGGCAGGCCCCGCAGCCGATCCCCCAGCTGCCAGCTGGGCAGCAGCACCAGCGGCACGAACAGCAGCAGCGGCACCTGCAGCGCCGCCAGCCCCAGCAGCGGCTGACGCCGCCACCACAGCAGCGCCCCTCCCAGGGCGGCGACGCCGTAGCAGCCGGCGGCGAGGGCCAGCAGGCGCGAATCCAGCAGCTCCTGGGGCAGCGATGGCATCTCCGGCGTGATCACCAGGGGCAACCACAGGGGGGCGGCGGCGAAAACAAGGGCCATCACCAGGCTCAGCAGCACCGTGGTGGCTGCAACCCAACCCCAGCCCAGCGCGTCGCCCGGGCCCGCTGGGCCGCCAGGGCGACCAGCACCCCGGCCGCTGGCGTGGCCGGCAACCAGTAGCTGGGCAGCTTGGTGGCCGCCAGGGTGAAGAACAGCAGCACCGCCAGCAGCCAGCAGGCGCTGTAGCGCTGCAGCGACAGCGCCGGCGGCAGCGGCGCCACCGGACCCGGCGCCAGCGCCAGGGCGCCGGGCCCCTAGGCCCTGCAGCAGGCCCAGCAGCAGCACGGGGCTCCAGGGCAGGCTGGCCAGCAGCAGCACCGGCCCGAAAAACCACCAGGGCTGGAGGTGGTTGTTCACCACCGCCGTGAAGCGCTGCAGGTTGTGGTAGCCGAAGAAGCTGCGCCAGAACGGCTCCCCCTCCACCGCCAGGGCCAGGCCATACCAGGGCAGGCTCAGGGCCGCCGTGATCGCCAGGCCCGGCAGCGGCCGCAGCCGGCACCAGAGCCGCGCCAGGTCACCCTGCAGCCAGCCGAACAGCAGCAGGGTGAGGCCGAGCAACAGCACCGCCACCGGCCCCTTGGCCAGCACCGCCAGGCCCAGCCAGAGCCACCCCGACCACCAGCCGCGGCCGCCAGCGGCGTAGCAGCGCCAGCAGAGCAGCAGGCCGAGGCCCAGGCAAGCCGGAAAAGAGGCCGTCGCTCACCGCAATCCGGCCCCACAGCAGCACCAGGGGCGAGAGTGCGAAGGCCACGGCCGCCGTCAGGGCGGCCAGGGCGGCACGGCGGCCGTGCTGGGGCCAGCGCAGCAGGGTGTCGGCCAGGGCCAGCATCAGCCCGATCGAGGCCAGGGCCGAGGGCAGCCTGGCCGCCCAGGTGCCCAGGGGGTTCCACCACCCCTGGCCGGGCAGGGCATAGACCAGGCCCATCCCCCAGTACACCAGCGGCGGCTTGTCGTAGCGGGGCAGGCCGTTGACCCACGGAATCAGCCAGTCACCGCCCTCGGCCATCGCCCGGGCCGAGGCGGCAAACAGCGGCGGCGTCTCATCCACCAGGCCACTGGCCGCCCAGCTGCCACAGGAACAGCACCACCCCCAGGCCAAGGCAGAGCAGCAGCAGCCGGCGACGCTGGGGAGTGGGAACCGGAGCAGGGGTCACTGGGCCCAGGACGCTGGGGCGACCCTATCTGCGCCCATCGGGGGCTCCACCCCCTTCCAGGCTCTCCTCCCGCAGCACCTCCTCCAGCCAGGCCTCGATCCGCTGCGGCGAACACGGCCCGGGAGCAGTGGCGCTCCACCCAGCGACGGCAGGCGGCCCGCTCCACCCCCAGCGCCCGCTCGGTGGCCAGCGCCAGGGCCGCCCGGTCATCGGCCGCCGCCAGGGCGCCGTTGAGCCCCTCCTGCACCAGTTCCCCCGGGCCGCCCCGGGCGATAGGCCGCCACCGGCACCCCACAGGCCATGGCCTCCACCACCACGTTGCCGAAGGCCTCATTCCACTTCGGGCGTGTTGAGCACCACCGCGCAGCGCCCCAGCTCGGCCTGCAGCTGCTCGGTGGGCAGAAAACCACGCCACTGCAGCGTGCCGGGGGGCACCGAGCTCTCCACCCAGCGGGCATAGGCCGGATCCTGGAGCAGGCCCCACACCGCCAGGGGCATCTGCAGCTGGGCCGCCACGGCCGCCGCATCCTCGAGGCCCTTCTCGGGCGCGATGCGGCCGGCCCAGCCCAGCAGGCGCTCCGGCTGGGGCATTGAAGCGGTAGGTGATCGAGGTCGAAGCCATTGCCCACCAGCCGCGGCGGTCCGCGGCAGGCTGAAATCGGCCGCCTGGGCAGCGGTGTGGAAGGCGAAGCGCCGCTGACTGCCGGGCCGCCACCTCGGCGATCACCGCATCCATCGCCTCGCCCACGGATCCCATGCTGATCAGGTGGACCAGGGGCGTGGGCACGTGGGGCGTGAGCCAGAGCGGCAGCCAGTCGTAGGCGAGGTTGAGGATCAGATCGGCGCGATGCTGGTGGCTCAGGGCCCGCCGCCAGAGCCGGGGCAGCAGGCCATCGGCGGGGATCAGCACCGGGCTGCAGGCGCTCCTGGTGCTGGCAGCTGGGCTGGGCCTCGCCCCGCTCCAGCCAGAGCTCAGCGCCGCCGCAGCTCGGCGGCAGCCGGGAGCCCTCGGCGGCCAGCACCATCACCTGATGGCCACGCTGCAACAGCCCCGCCACCAGGGAGAGGGCCGTGAGCTCCACGCCGCCACCGGCGCCGCTGCCCAGGGGCCCCACGGGGGTGTTCACCACCAGGATCCGCATCAGAGCGGTCCTCCCCAGAGCTGCTGGCGGCGGTTGATCAGCAGCACCGACACCATCGCCAGGCCGGCCCCCAGCCACTGCAGCGGGGACAGCCGCTCCTGCAGCCACACCACGCCACAGAGCACGGCAAACACGGGGGTGAGGAAGGTGAGGGCGGTGAAGCCGGTGAGGTCACCGCTGCTCGCAAACCAGAAGAACAACCCGTAGGCCAGGGCACTGCCCAGCAGGCTGGCGTAGGCCATCAGGCCCCACTGCAGCGACGACCAGGCCGGCAGCCAGGGGCCACCCGACGCCAGCAGCGGTCGCCCCGTGGAGCGCCAGCAGGGGCACCCCCCCCAGCAGCATGTGCCAGCCGGTGACCGCCACCGGGTCGCTGTGGCGCACGGCGTAGCGGCAGATCACCGTGCCCACCGCCATCGCCACCGCCGCGCCCAGCATCCAGAGCTCGCCATGGCTCCAGGCCCGCTGATCCAGCACCAGGGGCCCTTCCAGCCACCAGTGGCGCAGCACGGCGGCCGGCAGGCCGAGGCAGAGGATGCCCAGCAGCCCCAGCACCAGCCCCAGCCAGCCCACCGGGTTGATCGCCTCGCCGAACAGACTGCGGGCCATCAGGGCCACCAGCAGGGGCTGGGAATCGATCAGCACCGAGCCCAGCCCGGCCCCCGTCTGCACCAGGCCCCGGGCCAGCAGCCCCTGGAACAGGGCCGCCGTCCACCAGGGCAAAGGCGAGCAGCCAGGGCCAGTCGGCGCGGTGAATGGCCAGGGGGCGGCCCAGCAGCCGGGCCGCCAGCAGCAGCAGCAGCCCGGCCGGCAGCAGCCGCAGCGTGGCCACCAGCAGGGGAGCGGCCGTCGCTGAGCAGGGGTCGCATCGCCGCCATGGCCGTGCCCCAGAGGGCAAACGGCAACAGCATCAGCAGCCAGCGCAGGGCCTGGGGCATGGGGCGGTGTTCAAGGCCGGTGGGGGCTTCTTTTTAAGATCCAGCCACTACACAAGAGCTCCATGGTCTGGCCCTGGCGCCGCAAGACACGCCGCACCATGGCGCGAATCGCCATCGAAGGCCCGATTGGCGGGGGCACGCGCACCAGGGTGCTCAAGGCCCTGCGCCAGGTGGAGCAACGGGAGTGCCCGGCCCTGCTGCTGCGGATCGACAGTCCCGGCGGCACCGTGGGCGACAGCCAGGAGATCCACGCGGCCCTGCTGCGGCTGCGTGCAGAAGGGCTGCCGGGTGGTGGCCAGCTTCGGCAACATCTCCGCCTCCGGCGGCGTGTACATCGGCGTGGCGGCCGAAAAGATCGTGGCCAACCCAGGCAGCATCACCGGCTCGATCGGCGTGATCCTGCGGGGCAACAACCTCTCGAAACTGCTCGAGCGGATCGGCGTGAGCTTCGAAACGGTGAAGAGCGGCCTCTACAAGGACATCCTCTCGCCGGATCGGGCCCTGAGCGAGGCGGAACGGGAACTGCTGCAGAGCCTGATCGACTCCAGCTACCAGCAGTTCGTGGGGGCCGTGGCGGAAGGACGCCAGCTCGAGGACCAGGCCGTGCGTGCCTTCGCCGATGGACGCGTGTTCAGTGGGGCCCAGGCCCTGGAGCTGGGTCTGGTGGATCGTTCTGGGGGATGAGGAGGCGGCCCGCCGCCTGGCGGCCGAGCTGGCCGGGCTGGATGTGGAGAAGACCCGCCCGATCACCTTCGGCACCCCGCCCAAGCGCTTCGCCGGCCTGATCCCCGGCCGCAGCCAGGTGGACCGGGTGCAGCAGCTGCTCAGCCTGGAACTGGGCTGGTGCGGCCAGCCCCTGTGGCTGTTCCGCCCATGAGCGGCGGGCTGCGAGCTGCGAGCCCTGCGAGGGGCCACCACCAGCCAGGCGAACACGGCGGCCGCGATCGACGAGGCCGTGGCCGAACTGATGCAGGCGCTGGTGGAGCGCAACGGTCTGGAAGGAGATCAGCTGCTCTCGGTGACCTTCTCGGTGACCACCGATCTCGACGCCTGCTTCCCCGCCGCCATCGCCCGGCGCCGGCCAGGCTGGGAGCACGT
This sequence comes from uncultured Alphaproteobacteria bacterium, assembly GCA_963761475.1. Classification (GTDB taxonomy): domain Bacteria; phylum Pseudomonadota; class Alphaproteobacteria; order Rhizobiales; family Hyphomicrobiaceae. The sequence continues at coordinate 10,440 of CAVXGT010000020.1, read as the reverse complement.
GGCCCTGCTCGATTGCCAGCAGATGGCGGTGGCGGGGGATCTGCAGCACTGCATCCGCCTGCTGGCCCACGCCTGGATGGATCCCGATCGCCAGCCGTGCCACCCCTATCTGCGGGGCGCGAGCCGGCTGCGTCCCGACCGCGCCAGCTAGCCCGCCGACCACCTCAGCCCGCAGCACCGCGTCTGCTCTGCTGGGATTGAGAGATTGATCGGAGCAGGCCCCATGGGTTTTCACCCACCACGCCGCCCCCTGGCCCTGCCCTGGCAGCGGGCCTCGGTACCGCCGCCCTCAGCGCGCCTGAGCCTGCTGAGCCCTGCAGCCCTGCAGCCGCCGGCCCTGGCCCAGGGCACCCCTGGCCTGCTGGAGTTCCGCTGGGAGAACAGCCGCGACTACCGCAAGCTCTACTTCTTCATGACCAACACCCAGCGCCTCAAGCGCTCGGAGTACTACCTGATGCTGCAGCCCGAAGGACCGCAAAACCGCGATCCTCAAGCTGAGCGTCGACGATCCCCGAACACTTCGACGCCAAGATCGATCCCAAGCCGGGTCAAGCTCTGCAACATGAAGCAGGGCGGCATGCTGGCGCGCACCCGTTGCCTGGAGACATCCCCGCCACGATTGAAGTGGCCGACGAACGGCGGCGCGATCGAGATCTTCCCCGACACCCCGGTGTCCGGACACCGACACCATCGGGGTGTACATGAACCTGTTCAACCCCTTCAATGTGGGCATGTATCAGTTCAATGCCCTGGCCCAGGCCCCGGGCGACGTGCCGATTTCGGGCTACCTCGGCAGCTGGCTGATCCAGATCGATCCGCCCAGCAACTGAGCTGAGGCCCAAGGTGGCCTGATAGGTTGACCGACACCAGTAACCACGCGACGAAGCCGAGCATCAGAGAGCCATGACCAAGCGCACCCTTGAAGGAACCAGCCGTAAGCGCAAGCGTGTGTCCGGTTTCCGTGTGCGCATGCGCAGCCACACCGGCCGCCGCGTGATCCGCACCCGTCGCCGGCGCGGCCGCGCCCGCCTGGCTGTCTGAGGCCGATGGCCCTGCCCCGCCGCCACAGGCTCAAGGGGAGCGGTGTGTTTGACGCCCTCTACCGACGGGGCCGCCAGCTCCACGGCCCCACCTATCCCTGCGCTGGCATCCGGCCAAGCCGCCGCTGGACCCAAGGCCGACCGCGGCCACGCCCCACAGTTCCTGGCGCTGCGGGCGTGGTGATCAGCTCCAAGGTGCACAAGCGGTCCGTGCGGCGCAACCGCTGCGCCGCCTGCTGCACAGCCATCTGGTCGCCAGGAGTTCACCTCGCCCCAGGGCCCGGGTGTGGCTGCTGTCTCAGCCTCAAACCCGGCAGTGCCGATCGCGGCGACGACGCCCTGCTGGAAGAATGTGCAGCAGCTTCTGCAACGAGCAGGACTACGCCCATGAGACGATGAGCAAAAGCCTCCAGAGCCCCCGGACCGAGATCCACGAAACGGTGTTCTACGAAGGTGGCCCGGCCAAGGGCGACCTGATCACCAACCTGCTGTTCGGCCTCACCGTGATCGGCCTTCCCTTTGCCGTGGGGGCCCTGGTGCGCGCCCTGTGGCTGCGCTTCCGCATCACCAGCCGGCGCATCGAAGTGAATGGCGGCTGGCTGGGCCGCGACCGCACCCAGGTGGTGTACAGCCAGATCCGCGAGGTGCGCTGCGTGCCCCGCGGCTTCGGCGCCTGGGGCGACATGGTGCTGGTGCTCAACGACGGCGCCAAGCTCGAGATGCGCTCCATGCCTCGCTTTCGCGAGCTGGAGGCCTACATCGAGGAGCGCCGTCAGGCCAGGCGTCCAGCCGCCCCCAAGGGCATGGCCGCCTGAACGCCCCGGCCTGCTCAGGCACACTGAGCCACGCCCTCCCTCCACCCCCAGGCCCCCTCCGCCGTGATCGGCTACATCTCCGACAACCTGCTCCTCCCGATCCTCGATTTCTTCTACGGATTGGTGCCGAGCTACGGGCTGGCGATCATTGCCCTCACGGTGGTGATCCGGCTCGCCCTGTTTCCCCTCAGCGCCGGCTCGATCCGCAATGCCCGCCGCATGCGCATCGCCCAGCCGGTGATGCAGAAGCGCCAGGCCGAGATCAAGGCCCGCCACGCCAGCAACCCCCAGAAACAGCAAGAGGAGCTGGGCAAGTTGATGAAGGAGTTCGGCAGCCCCCTGGCGGGCTGCCTGCCCCTGCTGGTGCAGATGCCGATCCTGTTCGCCCTGTTCGCCACCCTGCGGGGCTCACCCTTCGCGGATGTGCCCTACACCGTGAACCTCAAGGTGCTGCCCGCCGACCAGGTGGCCGCCATCGAGACCAAGCCCTTCAACACGGCCAGCCACTCGATCTTCGTCACCAGCACCAGCCATGTGCCCGTGATCGCCAGCCTCGAGGCCGGCAACAAGCTGGCGGTGGGCAGCAGCGAAACCGTGACGCTGCACACCAAGACCAACGAGAGCTTTGCCTCGGTGCTGGCCGGCGGTGGAGAACGGCGACGCCTTCCGGCCCACCTGGAGCGTCACCAAGGGCGAGGACGTGGTGCGCGTGGATCAGAACGGCACCATCACCGCCCTGGCCCCCGGCGACGCCACGGTGGAGGCCAAGATCCCCGGCCTGGCGGCCCGCAGCGGCTTCCTGTTCATCAAGGCCCTGGGCCAGGTGGGCTTCATGAGCGACGGCCAGGTGAACTGGGACATCGCCGGCCTGGTGGCCGGCTTCGGCGCCACCCTGTTCATCTCCCAGATCCTCTCGGGGATGGGCATGCCGGCCAATCCGCAGCAGTCCACGGCCAACAAGATCACGCCCGTGATGATCACGGCCATGTTCCTGTTCTTCCCGCTGCCGGCCGGGGTGCTGCTCTACATGGTGGTGGCCAACATCTTCCAGGCGCTGCAGACCTTTCTGCTCAGCCGCGAGGCCCTGCCCGACAACCTGCAGGCCATCCTCGATCAGCAGAGGTCCCAGCAGGCCATCACCGTGGCAGCCGGCGGCGTCGGCATCGGCGAGCGGGGCGGCCGACTTCCCTTCGAGCCCAAGGGCAAGAAATGATCCCGCGCCGATGATGCCGGCGGGTCCACCACAGCGGCATGGATCGCTGCGGCCGCCGGTGCTTCCCGCCTCACCAACCCCCGATGGATTCTCCCCACGCCACCCCCCCTGCGCCGGCACGGCTGCGGCCCGTGCCGATCCGTGAGCTCCAGGCCCTCAAGGGCGGCGCTGGAATGGCAGGCTGGAGCACCACCTGAACGGCCTGGACAGCCTCACGCCGGTGCGGGGCCTGGTGCGGGCGGTGCACCGGGGCGACGCCCTCGAGGTGGAGGGGGAGGCCGCCACGATCGTGACCCTCTGCTGCGACCGCTGCCTGCGCCACTACAACCACTGCCTGGAAGCGAAGGCCCAGGAGCTGATCTGGCTGGGCTCCGCAGACCCCCAGAGCCTGGAAGTGGCCCTGGCCAGGGCGCTGGATCCACCCCTCGATCTCGACACCGACAGCCTCAGCGAATCGCTCGATCCCCGCGGCGACTTCGACCCGGCCCACTGGATCTTCGAGCAGCTGAGCCTGCAGCTGCCCCTGGTGAACCGCTGCGGTGCCGACTGCCCGGGTCCGGCCCACTGGGGCAGCGGCCCAGCCGAGGGGGGGCACGGTGGCGAGGGAGCAGGCGAGGCAGCTGGCGTTGACCCCCGCTGGGCGGCCCTGGCCGCTCTGCGTCAGAACCCCACCCAGGGATCAAGCGATCCCGTCTCCCAACCATGAGCGAAACCAGCTGGGCTGACCACCTCGACCTGATGATCCGGGCCCGCACTCCGATCCTCTGGATCCGCAGCCTCGAGGAGCAGCGGGTGGAGGCCCTGCTGGAGCAGGCGGCGCGGCGGCTGGGCAACCGCACCCTGCTGCGCTGGGACTTCGTGGACGGCCTGCGCGGCGCCCCGAACCGCGAGGGCGAGGCCAGCCGCAATCCGATGGGGGCCCTCGAGCTGCCTCGATTCCCTGCCCGATGAGCAGGGGGCGATCCTGCTGCTGCGCGACTTCCACCGCTACGGCGAGGATGCCGGCATCTGCCGCCGACTGCGCAACCTGGCCGGCAGCCTGCGCCAGAGCCCCCGCACCCTGATCATCACGGCGCCGGAGTGGAAGGTGCCGCTGGACCTCGATGACTGCATCACCCTGCTGGATCTGCCCCTGCCGGATGCTGACGAGATCGGCCAGCTGCTGAGCTCGATCGCCGCCGCCAGCGGTCATCAGCTCGATCCGCCGGTGCTGCGCCAGCTCACGGCGGCCTGCCACGGCCTCAGTGAACAGCGGGTGCGCCAGCTGGCGGCCCGGGCCCTGGCCCGCCGCGGCCAGCTGGGCGCCGACGACCTGGCCGAGGTGCTGGAGGAAAAGCGCCAGGCGATTGCCAAGAGCGACCTGCTGGAATATTGCCCCAGCAGCTCAAGCCCCGCCGACATCGGCGGGCTCGAATCGCTCAAGCACTGGCTGGAGCAACGGCACCGGGCCTTCAGCGAGGAGGCCCGGGCGCTATGGGTTGCCCCTGCCCGGGGGGTGCTGCTGGTGGGGCCCCAGGGAACGGGCAAATCGCTCACGGCCAAGGCCATTGCCCACAGCTGGTCCATGCCCCTGCTGCGGCTGGATGTGGGGCGCCTGTTCGCGGGCCTGGTCGGGGCCTCGGAGGCCCGCACTCGCGACATGATCCAGAGGGTCGAGGCCATGGCCCCCTGCGTGCTCTGGATCGATGAAGTGGACAAGGGCTTCGGCCTCGGGCCAGCAGCGACGGCCGCAGCGATGGCGGCACCAGCCAGCGGGTGCTGGGCACCGTGCTCACCTGGATGGCCGAAAAGACCAGCCCGGTGTTCGTGGTGGCCACGGCCAATGCCGTCGAGCGACTGCCCCCGGAACTGCTGCGCAAGGGCCGCTTCGATGAGATCTTTCTGCTGGCACCTGCCGGGGCCGGAGGAGCGGCGGGCCATCCTCGATCTGCAGTTGCGCCGGCGCCGGCCCGGACCACAGCCTGCCGCTGGAGGTGCTGGTGGATCGCACGGCGGGCTTCTCCGGGGCTGAACTGGAGCAGACCGTGATCGAGGCCATGCACCTGGCGTTTGCCGAGCGGCGCGAGTTCGGCGAGGCCGACCTGATCGCCGCCGCCAGCCAGGTGGTTCCCCTCAGCCGCACGGCCCGCGAGCAGCTGGAGGCCCTGGAGCAGTGGGCCAGCACCGGGCGAGCCCGACCCGCCTCCAGGTTGCGGGGCGTAACGAACTCCGACGCCAGGTAACAAGCCTGTGGCCACGGCTGGGTGGGCCTGGTCCACCCCCCCTACGGTCTGCTCACGACCAAGGCACCGCCATGACCCCCAGCCCCACTCCTCGTGACCGCGGTGAACTGTTCACCCAGCTGGCCGTGGCCTGCATCGGTGCCGGGGTGGTGACGACGGTGGCCGTTGCCCAGGGCCAGAACCCGGTCACCGCCCTTGGCATCACCCTGTTTTCGGCCATCGCGGCCGTGGCCCTAGGCCAGGTGCTCTGAAGCCGAACGCCGCTGAGTGGTTTGCCTCTGCGGCTCCTACGCAGCGGCGTTACCTCAGAACACAATCAGCACCACCTTGAGAACTGGAAAGCCACGGTTGTCAAGCCCCCGCCAGGCTGTCCATAGTGAATTCATCGCCAATTGGACCTTGGCATGACACTCCACTCAAACCACAAGGCTGGTCTGGGCCTGCCCGCCATCAGCATGGCGTTGGTGATGGCCTGCGCCACCGCCCTGCCCTCCATGGCTGCTCTGCGGCAGTCCCACCAGCAACCCGCCGCCCAACGGGCCAACGCTGCCATGGTGGCAGGTGGCGACAGCGGCCCAGTGCTGATCGCCAAGGAGAAAGACAAGGATAAAGACCGAGACAAGAAAAAGAAGAAGAACCGCGACCAGAAGTCTGAGAAGCGGCAGAAGAACGACCGCAAGTCAAGCGACAGGAATCAGAAAAACAACGTCAATCGAAAGACCAGCAACAACCAGAAGAACGATCGAAGCAAAGGGACGATCGGGCCAAAGACAGGAACGCGAAGGACAGGAACGCCAAAAACAGCAAGGAACGGCAACAACAAAGACAGAACACCAAAATCCGATCGCAGCCTCACCAAGGCGGAACGCGATCGCATCTATCGCCAAGGTCTGCGCGAAGGCAAGGACCGTGGCTACGACAAGGGCGTCAAGTCCGGCTACCGCGAGGGGATCGACAAGGGCCGCCAGCGCGGCTACGACCGGGGCTATGACCGCGGCTACCGCAAGGCCGAAAACCGCTACAGAGACTGGGACAGCAACCGCTGGCGTAGCTACAACAACACCAAGCGGAACCAATGGCGCCGCCCGGTGGTGGTCAACAACTACTACGGACGAGGCGGCTGGGCCAGTAATCGCGGCTGGTACAACGCTCGCCCCTGGGGTGGTGGCTGGTATGGCGGCTGGTCCAGTTCGCCGCCATGGGGCTGGTGGGTTGGTCAGTCCCTCGTGTGGGGGGTCACCGCCCTCACCACCGCGGCGATCATCAACAACTCCATTGACCGGGCCATTCAGCGCCGTCAGCCCACTGTGATCGTGCCCGATACCAACTGGCAGCTGTACTACGGCAGCGTGGAACCTGTGGAAGACACGGGGGTCACGTTTGCCGTCGTACAACGGCTCCGGCACCTATGAGATGGAGGCCGACTGCGAGGAGGGACTGCTGAACGGTGACGTGCCCACCACCCCAGCGGAAGCCCAGCTGATCAACGCGGCCTGCCAGGTGACCTTCGGCACCCAGGCCTGAGTGACCAGCGCATTTCGCGACCAGCTGCCGGCCCTGGCCAACAAGACCTACTTCAACTACGGCGGCCAGGGACCGCTGCCAACAGCCAGTCTTGACGCCATGGTGGCGGCGTGGGGCCGGCTGCAGGAGCTGGGGCCGTTCACTGGGGATGTGTGGCCTTTCGTGGAGTCCACGGTGGCGGGCCTGCGGGGGCGCCTGGGCCGCTGGCTCGGGGTGGCCACCGCAGCGCCTGGCCTTCACCGAGAACGTCACCAGTGGCTGCGTGCTGCCCCTCTGGGGACTGCCCTGGCAGCCCGGGGATGTGCTGCTGCTCAGCGACTGCGAACACCCCGGTGTGGTGGCGGCCTGCCAGGAGCTGGCCCGACGCCAGCAACTCACGATCGAGCGCTTCCGGGTCGCTGACCTGCGGCGCGATCCGGCGTCCACCGACGCAGCGGTGCTGGAGCGGCTGGAGAACGCCCTCGGCCCCCGCACCCGCCTGGTGGTGCTCTCCCACCTGCTCTGGAACACCGGCCAGACCATGCCGATCGCCGCTGTGGCCAGCCGGCTGGGCCAGCACCCGCAGCGGCCCTGGCTGCTGGTGGATGCGGCCCAGTCGCTCGGCAGCATCCCGGTGGCGGAGGCGGCCCGGGCGGCCGACATCTACGCCTGCACAGGCCACAAGTGGTGCTGCGGGCCCGAGGGCCTGGGCGTGGTGGCCCTCTCCGAGCGGCTGCTGGCGGAAGCGCAGCCCACCCTGATCGGCTGGCGCAGCCTCAGCCATGAGGGCAGTGCGACCAGTGGCTTCCACACCGACGCGCGCCGCTTTGAGGTGGCCACCTCCTGCATCCCTTTGTTCGCCGGCCTGGATCGCTCCCTGGAGCTGCTGGAGGCGGAGGGCACCGCCAGCCCAGCGGCTATGGAAGATCCAGGAGCTGGCCGGGTCCCTGGGGCAGCAACTGCAGCCGCTGCCAGGCGTACGGAGCGCTGCTGCACCACCCCACCTGCAGGGTTGGTGAGCTTCATGATGGCGGGCATAGAGCCTGCAGAGGTGGTGCGCAAGCTCGGCCAGCGACGCCTCTGGATACGGAGCCTCGACGACCCTCACTGCCTGAGGGCCTGCACCCACATCAGCCACCACGAGAAACAAGGACGGAGACCCGGCTGGTGAAGCTCCGTCCGAGCACCGCGACGGGCCTGACGAGCTCAAGATCAGTTGATCACTCAGCTGCGCAGCCGTCGCTGCACCATCGAGTAAATGCGCTAGACCCAGCCTGCAAGCAGGGCTCCCACGATCGGCGCAACCCAGAACAGCCACAGCTGACCCACGGCATCCCCACCCACCCACAGCGCAACCGCAGTGCTGCGGGCCGGGTTGACCGAGGTGTTGGTGACGGGGATGCTGATCAGGTGGATCAGAGCCAGCGAAAGACCGATCGGCACCCCGGCGAGATCCTTGAGGTCGCAAGCGTGTCGGTGGAGCCCAGGATCACCAGCAGGAAGACGAAGGTGAGGACCACCTCAATCAGCAAAGCAGAGAAACAATCCATAGCTCCCGGGAGAATGAGTCCCCGAAGCCATTGGTGGCCAAAGGATTGCTACCCTGAGGGCGAAACCATCCCTGCCACTGGCAACGATGAGGATCACGCCCCCGGCGATCATGCCGCCAAGAACCTGGGCGACCACGTAGGGGAACAGATGGGAGCCTGGAAACTTGCCACCAGCCCAGAGCCCGAAACTGACGGCTGGGTTGATATGACACCCGGAGATGTGACCGATGGCGTAAACCATTGTCAACAGGGTGAGGCCAAAGGCAATCGAAACCCCCAGGAAACCAAGCCCGAGGGGGTTGGCAGCTGCATTGTCATAGGGGAAAACAGCGGCTAAAACCGCACTTCCACACCCCCCCAACACCAACCAGAAGGTCCCGAAGAGTTCGGCGAGAAACTTTTTTGAGAGTGGTACCGCAGAGGCCATTTAACAAAATTCACTTTTGCAACTCTGCCATCAGGGAGGCCCCTTGTCCATATTATGTGCAAATCGCTACATAAGGCCTGCGCGCTCTACCGCCGCGCCTGTGCAGACCTTCTCCGAGGACAAGGTATCAATTTGTTACCATATTCCTCTTGGGATTGGCATTTCAGGGCTAGCGTTGGCCGCTAAAGTTACTTTGCTTTGATCATCGTCAATTGATCATTGATCGATTGGCTGGCCCAAAGGCCTTCTTCTCAAGCAATTCGTAAAGACCTCGAACCATGATTGCCTCTCGCTTGGACCTTCCCCGCCAGTCAATGTCACGGCTTCTGATCCCCACAGCTGTCATCGCCAGCATCGTCGCCATTGCTGGTCCAGCTGCTGCGATGTCTCCCCAGGAAATGATCAAACAGGCCGAGGCCGGGTGCCTTGAAAGTGCTGGCAAGGAAGGCTGGCGTACGGACTCCGCCAAGGTGATCTCGGCCAAAGCCATCGACGCCGACAAGGTGGAAGTGGTTCTCGATCTCACCAAGGACGGAACCAATACGGCCACTCTCACTTGTCCTTACAGCGTCAGCCAGGGGGTGGGCAAGTTCGGCGATAACTTCGCAAAATCCATGGCGACCACTGTCGGCGCTGGCGAGGAAATGAACCGCACCAGGATCTGGTTGCTACTGCTTCCCATCGGCTTGGCCGTGGGTTTCCTGGAAAGCCCTGCGCCGACGAGACAGAGACTCCTGAGGTTTCCTTTCGCTGTGCTGCCAGCATGTTCAGAGGCTGGAATCGTCGGACCTCCCTTCCCTTTCAGGAGCCCTTGAGCCGGAGGGCACGCTCCGCCTCCTCCCGGTCGTCGAAGTGGATCTTGGTGGTGCCCAGGATCTGGTAGTCCTCGTGCCCCTTGCCGGCGATCAGCACCAGATCCTCGGGCTGCGCGGTGCCGATCGCCGCGGCGATCGCCCGGGCCCGATCGCCTTCCACCTCCAGGTCGGTGCCGGCGGGGATGCCGGCCACCACGTCGTCGAGGATGGCCTGGGGATCTTCCGTGCGCGGATTGTCGGAGGTCACCACGACGCGATCGGCCAGGCGGGCGGCGATGGCGCCCATCTGGGGCCGCTTGCTGCGGTCGCGGTCACCGCCGCAGCCGAACACGCAGATCAGCTGCCCCCTGGTGAAGGGGCGGCTGGCCTGGAGGGCGTTGTCCAGGCCATCGGGCGTATGGGCATAGTCCACCAACACCACCGGCTGGGGCTGGGTGCCGGCGGCGCTCACCCGCTCCATGCGTCCGGGCACCCCCCGGAAACTGGCCAGCCCGGGCAGCAGCAGGTCCAGGGGGATCCCCTGCTGCACCAGGGCTCCCACGGCCTGCAGCAGGTTCATCAGGTTGAAGCGGCCCAGCAGCGGCGACTGGAAGCGGCCCTCCCCCAGGGGGGTCACCAGCCGGCCGCGCACACCGCTGCTCTCCATCTCGAGGGAATCGATGAACAGCTCGGCGCCGGGGTCGAGCAGGGAACTGCGCCAGCAGCGCTGCCCCAGCTGGCGGGCCAGCTGGGCGCCCCAGGGGTCGTCGCCATTGACCACCACCGTGGGGCTGGCACTGGCCTTGAGCAGGGGGGAGGCGAACAGCAGCGCCTTGGCCTCGAAGTAGGCCTCCATCGAGGCGTGGTTCGGCTCGA
>CAVXGT010000019.1:0-1012059 GCA_963761475.1 uncultured Alphaproteobacteria bacterium | reverse complement strand
TCAGGTCCGCCCGCACGCCGCGTTGGGATACCGGCCACCAGCTCCGGAGGTGTTCGTGCCCGGCCTCACCGCGTGGCCGCCTGCGCTACACGCAGGAGCTCCAGTGGCCACGCTCGCCCTGGCAAGGAGGCCACCCATGAACTAACATTCGATCTGGACCACTCGATACGGGCTGGTCACAAGGGCGGCAGTCAACTGTTGTCTCCGAAGTTGCTGGACATGTCGCACAGTCCCTTGGTCGAAGGCGAGTTGAGTGAACACACCGGCGTTGCGTGGTTCGTTGAGGATATCGGCGGTGTGCGAACCGTTTTTCATGCCGGCCGGTCGGGAAGGGCTACCTCCAAGGTGCTGTTTGCACCGGACAAGAAGTTCGGGATCGTTGTCTACGAACAGCGACCGTGGTATTGAAGTGTACGATGGGGTAATCGCACTGGCTCTCAAAAAGTATTTAGATGTTGAGAGAATACCCTTGGTTGCAATCGATGCAGATCGTAGTGCCCTTGAACCTTTCGAAGGTCTTTGGTTGGGGGATAATGAAGACTACAAAATCTATTTTGACAACGACCAACTCATGGCTGAGCGCTTGTACAAACCATTAGGAGACTTCGTTTATGAAAACCCTCCACCGATCTCGATGAGTAGCGCGGGCAAGGACATGGTTATCATGACAGATGGTGCCTTCCGAGGAACGGTTGGTCAGTTGCTGCGTGACAAGTCTGGAAAGCCGGCGTTCCTCAGCATGCAGCACCGGATTTTCCGTCGCGAGAAATAGGTTGCTCGATCACCGGCCGCTCGAGGATCGCCGCGATGATCTTCAGTCCTCCGCCGCCGCAGTTCGGGCAGGTGGCGAAGCAGTAAACCGGCAAACCTCTTGGGGGCGCACCGTCTGCCGGCGCGTCCCCAGCAGCGCAAGATCATGGCCAGATTCCATTGCGCGCGTCAGAAAGGTAAGGCCAAATGCAACAAATGAAAAATAGGCTTCTAAGGAACTTTACCGCAGCGCTTGCCGTCGCGGTCAGCGTCGCCCTGCCGGTCGCTGCTCAGGACGCCTCCGGTCCGATCCTGTTCACCAACGTCAATGTCTTTGATGGCGTGAACGAAGCCCTGATCAAAAACGCCAATGTCGTAGTGACGGGCAAAAAGATCACCGCCGTGTCGACAGAGCCCCTTACAGTGGCGGGCGGTCGCGTCATCGACGGTAAAGGGCGCACGCTGATGCCGGGGCTGATCGACAGCCACCAGCATCTCAGCCAGGGCGGGCTGACACAAGCCGACCTGTACTCTGGCAATCTTTATTACATCGGGATCGCGCAAAGCAAGTTTGCCTACGGAGCCCTCATGCGGGGTCTGACGTCCGTGCGGGACCCGGCCGGTGACAGTCTCGGTCTCAAGAGGGCGATCGACGAAGGGCTCGTACCGGGACCGAGGATCATAGCATCCGGGCCTGGTATAGGTCCGACGAATGGGCACGGCGACTTCAGATTCCCTTACTCGGGCCATCGGCGCTTTGATGATGTGGGGGGGGATCCCGGCCGACGTGCGAACCTTACCTACACAGTGGATGGCCAGGCGGAAGTCCTGGCTGCAACGCGTGAAGTCCTTCGCCAGGGCGCAAGCTTCATCAAGATCATGGCGGGCGGTGGCGTTGGCTCTGAGTTGGACCCGATCGACACTAAGCAGATGACGCCCGAGGAAATGCGCGCCGCGGTTCAGGCCGCTTCGGATTGGAACACCTATGTCGGAGCGCATGCGTACACCACCGAGGCAGTCCGTCGCGCAATCGATGCCGGAGTCAAGGTGATTGAACACGGCCACATGATGGACGAGGAGACGATGCAATATGCCGTAAAAAAAGGGATCTGGTTCACGTCGCAATACCTCGTTTATGCCATCGACGTGCCTGCCTTCTCCGAAGCGTCAAGGAGAAAACAGAAAATAGTTCTGCAAGATGTCGAGCGTTTCTTCGAGATGGCCAAGAAGTATAAAGCCAAACTGACCTTCGGTACCGATCTTGTCCTCGGCACGGATCCCATGCTGCAAACAAAAGAACTCGTGGTGCGCAAGAAGTGGTTCAGCCCCTATGAGATCCTGGTGCAGGGAACATCCCGTGGGGGTGAGCTCATCGCTTTGTCTGGCCCGCGCAACCCTTATCCAGGCAAGCTCGGAGTCATCGAGGAAGGCGCCTACGCCGACCTGCTGCTGGTCGACGGCAACCCGCTCGAGAATATCGATCTCATCGGCGATCCGGAGAAGAATTTCGTCATCATCATGAAAGACGGCGTGATCTACAAGAACACACTACAGTAGGAACCGTTGTCGACAGCGGCCAGAGCGTCGTTCCGGGACCTCGTGGTGGCCTAGTACAAAAAAGCATAGGAGAATACCTGGATGACGCAAAGACTCGTGTGACCGCTATGAGCTTCGAATGAACCAAAAAGACGCGCACGACACACCTTGGGGCGTGAGGCGCGGATGAGAAGCTCCTTCGTCAACATGGCCGTTGGTCAAAAACAAGGCATTGCACACCATGGTTCAGTCCGAAATAAATCAGGCGGAAAGTGAGATCGCAGCAGTAGTCTACAAGAACCGCTGGTCGTTCATCGCACTGGGAACCGCACTCGTACTCCTTGGAGCGGCGGCCCTCGCGTTCCCACTCGTTTCGACCATTGCCATGAAGACGCTTCTCGGCTGGATATTTCTGTTTGGCGGCATCGGCCAAATTGTGCAGGCCTTCTATGCAAGGGGATGGGGACTGTTCTTCTTGAATGTGTTGGTTGGCCTGCTCTACGCCATGGCCGGAGCTTGGCTTGCTCTTCTCCCAATCGCGGGACTCCTTTCACTAACGATATTTGTCGGCATCCTCGTCTCTCTGTCTGGGCTTATGGAGGTTGCGATGGGGTGGCAGATGCGCCCCGAGCCGGGTTGGGGCTGGTTTATGACCTCCGGTCTCTTGGCATTGATCATCGGCGGCGGCATTTTGTCTGGTCTGCCGGGCACAGCAGCCTGGATCATCGGTGCGCTTGCTGGGGTGAACCTCTTGTCATCGGGGGCAGCATTTTTGGCTATCGGCGCCGGCGCGAAGGGAGTGCTGGATCGACTGGAAACCAATGATAAAAAAATTGGATGAGTGATTTCGGGGCGCTCAGTTTAGAAGGTTCGACTTTGTTCCTCGGAGATGCGGCAGCAAAGGTCTAACGGCAGTCGCTGCACAGGGTGAGTGGTAGGCGTTTATGAGTCGACGATAGAAAAGTTCTTGCAAGGACAACGACTCGTGCCGATGGCCGACACCAGAACCAATCCACGCGCGTGCACCAGCTCCGCGATACGATGGGTGGCGAGACTGCGGTCGCACATTCTTTGTGCCACAGCGGTCCTCATGTCAGCCGGCGCACTTGCCGGCTGCGCCGCCACCATCCGCATGCCCGCAGTCCCACTCGTCAAGGCGGCGGAGGCTCATCCGTTGGGCATCCCCAACGCCCGCTTCTACATGAACGGCGACAAGCACAAGGTCCAAGAACTGGCCCGCGAGGTCATCGAAAAAAAGAAGCGTTTGGCCTTGCCGGCGGGTGGCCGACCAGCTGAAAGCCATTATCTCGCGATCTCAGGGGGCGGCGACGACGGCGCATTTGGGGCCGGCTTGCTGATTGGCTGGAGCGCGCGTGGCGACCGACCAAGCTTTGACATCGTCACAGGCATCAGCACAGGCGCACTGACAGCTCCCTTCGCCTACCTCGGCCCCGAATACGATCCGCAGCTTAAGGCCGTGTTCACGAACACCACCAAGCAGGATGTTTTCGTCGCGCGCCCGATGTTGTATGCGGCGCTTGCCTCGGATGCCCTCACGGATACGACGCCACTGCGAAACCTGATCGCCAGCTATGTCGATCACAAGATGGTTCAACGCATCGCGGAGGAGTACGACAAGGGGCGCCTTCTGCTGATTGCGACAACCAACCTCGACCAATCCCAGTCGGTCGTCTGGAACATCGGCGCAATTGCCAAGAGCGGGGAGAGCGTGCGCGCGCGTTGATTATCGACGTGCTGCGCGCTTCCGCCTCAATTCCCGGCGCATTCCCTCCCGTCATGCTGGACGTGACCGTCGATGGTCAGCGTTATCAGGAGATGCACGTCGATGGAGGGACCGTAGCGCAGGCATTTCTATATCCGCCGTCTTTCTCGCTCAAGGCTATCGACAAGAAGCTGAACAGGAAGGTGACTTCGGCAGGCCTACGTGATCCGAAATGGCCGGCTGTCACCGCCTGAAGATACTGTCAAGCAGCAGACGTTGTCGATCGTCGGTCAAACCGTTGCGACAATGATTGCCAACAGCGGTGTCAACGACACCTACCGCATATACCTCGAGACCAAGCGAGATGGTGTCGGGTTCAACCTCGCCCACATCGGCGAAGAATTCACGACGCCCTACTCAGGACCGTTCGATCCGGCTTACATGCGGCAGCTGTTCGATTACGGCTATTCCAGAGCCAGGGCAGGCAATACGTGGCTGAAAACGCCACCAGAATATACGGAGTAGCAATGATCTCGGTATTTGTGAATTTGATCCGCCTCTTGAAAGCGGTCAAGCGATCCTGGGATACTCCATTGTTCCGCTCGGCATTCCTTCTTGCAGGAATGATCCTTCTATCGGGTACGATCTTCTACCACAGCGTCGAAGGTTGGTCCTGGATCGACTTATTTTACTTCAGCGTAACCACGGCCTCGACGGTTGGCTTGGGAGATCTTGCGCCCAAAACAGATGCCGGAAAGCTTTTCACGACGTTATACATTTTCGTCAGTGTCGGTGTCTTTGTTGTGCTGTTTGTCCAACTGGCAAAGGCACTTCTCAAAGCTGATGACGGGGATGAGTGAGGCGCCCGCATACAAACGGTCAAGAGAAACCTGCCACAAAGCCAGCTGTGACATGAGTAGATGTCTCTCAACGGCGGCACAAGGCGCAGCTGCGCACCAATTCGATGCAGATCGTGCTCGGGCAGACGACCAGTGAGCATCTATTTCTGCAATCTTTCAGGATTGAATGGCGCATCGAGAGCTTTCAGCAGGCGTGCATCGCGACCATAGATGTCTGGATAGAAGTGTGCGCCGCCGTCGAAGGTCGGATCGGCGGTCCAGTAGAGCAGCAACACCGGCAGCTCTGGCGCGACCTTGACGTAGTGCGTCTTGCCTGTTGCTACCAGCGCATCGATCTTGGCGCGGCCCCAGCCCTTCCGGTTGGCGAGAATGAGTTCGGCAAGCTTCAGCGGATCTTCTACCCGGATGCAGCCGTGTGAGAAGGTGCGTCCCGCCTTGCCAAACAGTTGCCGGCTTGGTGTGTCATGCAGATAGACAGCGTACTTGTTCGGGAGCAGGAATTTGACAATACCGAGGGCGTTCTTCGGGCCGGGCTTTTGCAGCATGCCGTAAGGGAACGTCTTGGCAGAATAGCTGGCCCAATTGATGGCATGTGGATTGACGCGGTTGCCGCTGCCATCGCGCAATTCGTAGTCGTTGGCCGCGACGTAATCGGGATTGCGCGACATCTTCGCGAACTTCTCGCCGCGAACGATCGATCTTGGCAACGACCAGTCGGGATTGAAAACGATCGTCTTCATGTTTTCGGTAAAAACCGGTGTCTTGTGATAGGTCTTGCCGACCACGACGCGGGTTTTCCAGACCGGCTTTCCGTCGAGAACAAGGCTCAGGTAGAAGCCTGCGATGTTGACAAGGACAAGCTCATTGCCGACGTCGCGCAGTATCCAGCGTGCACGCTCCAGATTGACGCGGAGCTGTTGGATGCGGTCTTCGGGGGTCGCGTTGAGCACCTTGATCGTGGCCGGCCCAACGACCCCATCATCTTCGAGTGAGTTGGCCGCCTGAAATCGCTTAACCGACACAACCAACGCAGGCTCATACTGCAGCGGATCGGCCGGCTCCTGCGTCTCCTGGTATTCCCCCGTGATGGCAAGGCGCGCGCGCAACGCGCCAACGCGCGGGTCTTTGTCGCCCGGCTTCAGCGGCGGGCCGTCGGCCACGCTCACCCAGACGCGATCGATGGCGTGCTGTGTGTAGGCCTGCAGCATTGACTTGAGCGCTAGATAGAAAGGGTGCTTGAGGCGCGCGCTCTCGACGAGTTCGTCGATCTTGCCGGCACTGATGGCCTCGGCGAGTGCCGTGGCGGGGTCGGACTTGAGGATCGGTCGCGAGAAGTTCCAATTGCCATCAAGGCCGTGCGGGTCGACCTTGCCGAAATAGAGCTGATAGAGCAGTCGTGCGAGGGCATCGCTCAAGACGATGTCACGGTCGGCGAGCGCCTCGGCGGTATCGGGTGCGGGCAAGGCGGATGCGACTGTCTTTTCGTGGAAGTCGGAGGCAATCAGCCCATCTTCCCAGCTACCTGCGATCGCCGTCTGCAGCGCCTTCACTGCGTTGGGATCTTGCCATGCAAGCTTGAAGCCGAGTGCATCATAGAGCCTGGGCAGGAGCTTCTTGGCTGCGATACGACGACCGTCGATGTTGCCGCCTGCGGCCTTGCCGAGTGCCTCAATCCTCGTGCGCAGAGCTTGTTCAATGACCGGATCGGCGAGTGCTGCGGATGGAACACCGCCCATCAGAAACATCAGCAGCAGAGCAAGAGACAGGCTAAGCCGTAGCGCGCTACGCCCAGCAAAGAGACCGGTACGCAAAACCAAATACCCCCGTTTCAACATCCCCACTGTCCCATGCTATCCAGTTCGGCTGTCCACCCGTTCGGGCCAATGACGGCGACTGGCGCTCAGGCCATGAGAATGGCAAGTCCAGCGGTAGCCTTCGACAGTAGCCCTGCCTTTGAGCCTGTCCAGCCTGATACTCGATGATGTTACGCTCATGGCGTTCCCCGGGCCACAACGGATCACGAATTACCCGCTATATCGACATCGGCAGTCGAGCGAAATGAAGGGCACGCAATCCACCGGGGATACAGACTGAGTTTTGAGGCCGCTGAAAATTCCGGGACTTTCCATCCCTCATGCCCCCGCGACGAACATCCAATCCGCCCAGCGATTTCGCCCACTGCGGGCCCCCACAACCATCGCTAATTTAGTCCGGACCGAAAACATCGCGTCTTCGCCCTGGCTGTCGAGCCGTGTGATGACGCCGTGGAAGTTGGAGACGCCGGTCGTGAGCGCGAGACGGTCGACAAACTCGACCTGCTCGGCCGAGGGGAGGTTCAGCACACACTGCCGCGTGCGGCGCAGGTTCTCGACCGTCTTCGAGCCGCTGGTCAGACCGAGCATGCATCCCCACCCATGCCACCAGGCCGACGACATCGGCGCGACGTTCACCGTCGCATCCTCGTTCAACGTCGAAATGAGCACCACAGGCGTGCCGAAATAGAGGATCGAGGGCTCGATCTCGGCGTCGGGGCCGAGGTAGGCGGTGATCTGGTTCGGGCCCGCCGTCTGCACCGAGATGTTCAAGGCGCGTGAATTGTCGGCGGTGTAGCGGTAGCGGTACTCTGTTGTTTGCCCGCCTCCGGCAGGACGCGGCACGGACGAGCATGGTGGCAAGCTTGTTCTCGGCGCTGCTTGTTCCTCGCTCGCCTTCGGCAAGAAGTCATGGCGAGGTTGACCGCCGCGCGGGTGCTGTGTAGGCACCCGAAGCGCAATCAAATGAGCCCTGGTCTTCGCCGTCATGTTGCCGGCGGCGTTCCCGGATCAAGTCCGGGACAGGCTGCGGTGAGCGCGAACGGGCCGGCAGAGGTGGCGGCATGCGGACGGATTGCACCGAGACCCTTGGCGGGATAGCTGTAAGTTCCCACCGCGCTGTTGGAGGTCAGGTTGTGGGCTCTGTCATAAGAGAAGGTCTGCGACAGCGACGGATCGCCGGTGTTGGTGGCGGCAAGCAGCCGGTCGAGATCGTCCCTCGGGTCAAGCCCAAGGGCAGGCTGCAGTGTAGCTCCAGCTGTCATTAGACTGGCCGGCATGGGTGCCGGCAGTGATGCTCCGGTGCCACCCCCGAAAATGAACCCACGCACTCGCTCTCTGACCCTCAATCGGCAGCGACGAGTGTCAAGTGATTGTAAATCAGGTAAAAACGTCTATTGCGCTCTCTTGCTTGAGCTATCTATTTGGTGAATCCTGTTCGTACTCACTCTCGATAAGCCGGTTCAATCCGTCTCGCCACAGCTCGCGAAGTGGGAGGCGGCAAACGTCTTTTGCTACGATATTTTCCTCTCTTATTTCCTCTCTTAGGTGAAAAAAATACCGACAGTTCCGCCAAAGAGACATAAAATATATAGTGTAAGGGTCGCCAGCAGGGCGCTCGACAAAATGTCAAATCCGTACATAATCATATAACAAGGCGTGAGAATCGATATCAATGCGACAACTCCAATTACTCGCAAATTCAGATGGGGTCCATACTGCTCTTTAGATATGGCAGAGGACGAAAAAATCAATCGAATTGCTGATGCTGCAAGAATAAGGGATACAAAAAGTAACGGTTTTGGCGTCCGATCCATAACGGCATACCTCTCAGAACGGGCGCTGAACCGGAACCCGGGAAAGACCCGGGTGGCTTTCATTAAAATGGGTCGCCGGGAGCTGCGCCAGGCGCAGGCCAAGATGGCGCGCCATCGGCGGGATTCGCCTGAGCGGCCACCGCACTGGCGTCAGTCGAATTATTCGGTGTGGCGGGCGAATTTGGACTTGTCGGCGTGGGAGAATTAGTTGAAGTCCCCACTACCTTGCCTGCTTCGATACTAGTGGACTTGCCCAATTCGCCGACACCCTTCGGAAGGGTTGCGGCCAGAGCGTTTTCGCTCGCGTTTTTCGCAATTGCCGTAATTCCTCTCGCTACCATTGGGGCAGCACGCGCCACTGCCTGACCCATTGCCTTGCCAAAACGGCTACCGATGACCACCCCTTCCAGGCCGGTGGTCAGCCCGACCCCAAGGACGGTCCCCAATGCGATAGACTGGGTCGGTCGGGCGATGTCACTTCCTTTTTTCCCCTCAACTGCAGATTTTGCGACCTCGCCGACTGTATTGACCGCTGTCGCAAAGGTAACGTTGCCAATTATTGCACTGACGGCCCTGCCGATGGCCTTCGAACCTACCGCCTTACCGAGGCCGCCGACTGGAACACCGAATGCACCGGTGATGGCTCCCGTCACTGCGGCATTCGCGATTCCGGTCACTGTAACACCGTTTAGTGCAGCCTCTGCAACGACGCTTACGAACGCTCCAGCAATTGCTCCGATTGCAAACAGATGCCCATTCTCGTCGCTCTTGTTGACGGGGTCGTTGTCCGAGTAGGCATACCTGTTCGTGCCGACGCCGGGCTTGTTGGGGTCCCACCAGTCCGGCGAGATGAAGCGACCGAGGTGGGGGTCGTAGTTGCGGTGAGGTCCTCGACAAAGAGCGAGCCAGCAAAGATACTGGAGCGCATCGGTGCGGACGTCCGCGAACCTGGATTCTGCGGTTGAGCACGGTTGTGGCCGATGATTGCCGGGTCTGCCGTGAGCAACTCGACGGCCGCCATGACATTCTTGTAGTTCCAGTATTCCGGCAGCCGCCCCCGGTCGCGGCTGTAGGCGTTACGGTCACGCGGGTAGTGAACGTTGCTGAGGCCCAGAGCACGAGCCTCAATCAGCGATAGGATGAAAGCATTGCGGCACAGACGGACATCGCAGGATGCCACATGCTGCAAGCCCATCTGAGCGTCGAGATCCGTGTCACCAAGCGCGGCGAGCCAAGGATCGACTGGCATCTCCCGGGCTCGAAGCTGCTCGGTATCCCCGACGTCCAACACGTCGGACAACGCTTCGAACTTGCGACGCCCGTCGCATTCGGTGATAGCTTCGTTCAGCAAGTCGATGGCCCCGCCTCCCTGTTTGGCGTGTGCACACAAACTACACGAAAAACACATTAGGAACTTGATAAACATAACAAAAATTAGATTAACAACCTGTTGTCCGCCTTGCCATGGCGGACCGCAAGCGCTATCTTCACGCCATCCACAGGATGGCTGTGCTGGGATGCCGATCGCGCCTGCCATCGCCCCAGCTAGCGCAGGAGCCAGAGCCGGGCGAGTGCGCCGAATGGCAACCAAAGCGAGTATTGCAGCACGTCTCCCGATCCGACGCGGTCTCACCGAGGTCGAGCCGGCAGTCGACTTGTCGTAGTCACCAACCAAGTTCCGGCAGATGGTCGATGATGGCCGGATGCCGCAGCCGCGCGTGGCCGATGATCGTATCATTTATGACGTCGAAGAACTCGATGCCGCATTCAAGACCCTGCCGCGTCGTGGCGGTGAAGACCAAGTGTTCGGCGGCAATAGCAGCAACAGTTGGGACGACTACGAGTGACGTCCGTTCAGCTCAAGCACGTCGAGCGTTTCCGCGATCAACATGGCAAGCTGAGGCACTACTTTCGCCTCGGCAAGGGCTCGCGCGTGCCATTGAAGGGTCAGCCCGGCTCTCCAGAGTTCATGGCTTCGTATCATGCCGCCTTGAACGGGAGGGCTCAGGCCGCTGAGATTGTGGCTCCTCGGCTGCGCGGCGCGCCGGGGACATTCGATTGCCTGTTGCAGAACGACTTCACCAGCTCCGACTTCAGGACTTTAGCCGCCAATTCAACCCAGCGCGCCTATCGCCGCGTCTTAGAGAATTGGGTCCGCGATGAAGGCATCGGGCATTGACTGGTGCGGGAGATGACCCGAGACCACGTCAAGAATATGTTGGGGAAACCTGCCGAGACGCCCGGCGCGGCCAACGATCTCCTGAAGAAGATCAAGCTGCTGATGAACTTCGCGATCGACACCCACTGGCGCAACGACAACCCAGCAGCACGCATCAAGAAGTACAATGCCGGCGAGTGGCACACCTGGGAGGATGACGAACTTGCGGTGTTCTAGACTCACTGGCCCGTTGGAACGAAGCAGCGTTGGGCGTATTCACTGCATCTCTACACGGGGCAGCGCGTGTCCGACGTGTCGCACATGGAGGACACGGATGTCAGCGGCGGCCAAATCAGAGTTGTTGAGGACAAGACTGGCGCGAAGGTCTGGATTCCCATGCATCCTGATCTGAAGGCCATCATGAAGTTGACGCCTCATACACCGGGCGCGCTGATCAAGACGAAGTATGGCGTTGGCTACTCGGAGAACGGGCTCGCGAACTACATGGCGGACTCGATCGACGCCACAGCGCTGCCGGAAAAGTGCGTCACGCACGGCCTGCGCAAGGCTGCGTCGCGTCTTCTGGCTGAGGCCGGCTGCACACCGCACCAGATCATGGCGATCACCGGGCAGAAGACATTGGCCGAGGTCGAACGCTACACGCGCGCGGCCGCCCAAAAGAAGCTGGCGGCGTCGGCTATGGAGCTGATGCCGGCACGGCTGGGTGCGCAATCTTTCCCAAACCCTCATGACGGTTTAGGGAATGCGGCCGAAAAACCAAGGCTTTTCATAGAAGGGCCGGATGAATGGCGCTCCCTACGGGAGTCGAACCCGTCTTTTCAGATTGAAAATCTGACGTCCTAACCGATAGACGAAGGGAGCGCTGGCCGACGGGTATAGGCAGCTTTGCGCCGCGATGCAAGCCGGCCCATGCAAGCCGGGTGGCGAGCATGCCACCCCAAAGACTTGCGTCAGCAACCGGGCTACTGCCTCGGCGACCAGAACCGTCCGCGCTCCGGCAAGCGCTAGCCCAACCAGCAGGTGGTCGCCAACCGCACGCTAGTTGGCGCCGGTGGCCGCCTTGGCGAAGGCCGCGAGCGCGCCCGCCATCGTGCGCAGCACGCCGACCGAGGACTGACTGGTGATCCCGTACCGCGCCTGCAGCGTGCCCGGCGGCGTGTAGCCGACCCACACCTTGCCGGCCCCGTCCTGCCACACCAGCATCCTCATCGGAAGGTCGAGCCCGATCTCCGGCTTCGCCTGCATCAGCGGCGTTCCGAGCTTCGGATTGCCGAACACCACGAGCACGGAGGGCGGCAACGACAGCCCCGCATTCTCGGCGCCGGCAGCATGATCGATCGTGGCCGCGATCGTAATACCCTTCTCTTCCAGCGCCTTGCTGAGCCGGCTAACGGTCTCGGCGACGCTATACTTGCTGGGATAGGTCGTGATCGTGGCTTGCGATTGGGCTTTGGCCGCGGCCGGCAACGCCAGCAGGATGAACAGCAACATCACACGCAACATGATCGGGCTCCGTTTTGCGATAAGCCGCATCAGGCCTACGCTAGCGGTTGCCCTCCGGGGAGTGGGAAACACGCAATCGTGATCCCGATCATGCCGTTGTCACGGTTATTTCAACTTTCGCTGCCGCATGGCAACGAGGCAAAGCAGCTCGAAAAGTACCTGCGCCCCGATCTGCGCCGTTGCCGTTGTCGCATCATACTGCGGCGCCACCTCCACCACGTCGCCGCCGATGATGTCGAGGCCCGCGAGCCCACGCACGATGGCGAGCGCCTCCCTCGGACTGAGCCCCCCGACTTCCGGCGTCCCCGTCCCCGGCGCAAACCCCGGATCGATGCTGTCGATATCGAACGAGACATAGGTTGGCCCCGTCCCGACCACAGCCCGCGCCCGGGCAACGATGGCGTCGATGCCGATCCGGTCGACTTCCTCGGCATGCACTACGGTCATACCGCAGACGCTCGAGAACTCCCAGAGATACTCAGCCGCCCCCCGGATGCCAATCTGGATCGTCCGTTCCGGATCCAGAACTCCCGCCAGAACCGCCTCGCGAAACGGCCCGCCATGGTGAAACTTGCTGCCCTCGTAAGGCCCCGACGTGTCGCAATGGGCATCGATGTGCACCATCCCGACCGGCGCCGATGCGCCCAGCGCCTTCAGGATCGGCAGGCTGATCGAATGATCGCCGCCAACCGCCAGCGGAATGACGCCCGTCCCCGCCAGCCGCCCGAACCAGGTCTCGATATCGCCGTGACAGGCGGCAAGATCGAACCGGCTCTGCATCGCGACGTCGCCGACGTCGGCCACCCGCACATGCGCCATTGGGGCAATCCTGAGCGCGTGCTCGTAAGGCCCGATGCGCTCGATGCCGCGCACGGCACGCGGCCCGAGACGGGCACCCGCCCGGTTTGTGACGCCGAGATCCATGGGCACACCCACCAGCGCCACATCGATATCCTTGAAACCATCATCAGCCGCTTCAGGACGGAACGGCGCTCCGAGCAAAGTCGCCACTCCCGAGAACGGCCATTTGCGCCTATCGGGCGTGGTGAAAACCGAAGCTGCCGCCGCCTGGAATTCGGCATCCTCGATGTCCCCGCCCCGGGCGTTGGCGTAGCGGGCCCGTAGTGCTTCGAGCTTGGCCTTGTCCATGCGTACACCCTCCGCAACGCTCCCGTCCGCGCCCCCAGGCATGGGGTGCGCTCGGCTACTGCGCCACCAGGCCGCCGTCGATCACCATCTCCGTACCCGTGACGAAACTGGAGGCATCCGACAGCAGCCACGCCACCGCCTCCGCGATCTCGTCAGGCTCGGCGAGCCGCCCGAGCGGTATCGCAGCGGTCATCCGCTGGCGAGCCCGCTCCACGTCCCGAGCTCGCTCCCGCGATCGCATCCACCATGTCGCCCTCGACGAACGCAGGATGCACCGAGTTGCATCGCACCTTAGGTGTCTTGCGGGCACCGGAGAGCGCCACCGACTTGGTGAGCAGCCGCACAGCCCCCTTCGAGGCGTTGTAGGCAGCGAGATTGGCACCTCCGACCAGTCCCGAAACCGACGACAGGTTGACGATCGCCGGTGCCGTCGACAGGCCGAGCAGCGCCATGGCGTGCTTGCAGCCCAGGAAAACGCCATCGGCATTGACCGCCATCACGCGCCGCCAGTCGGCAAGGCTCGTGTGCTCGACATCGCCGAGCACCACGATCCCCGCGTTGTTGACGAGCCCATCGAGGCGTCCATGCCGCCGCTCGATCTCGCCCATGGCCTCGAGCCAGGCCTCCTCGCTGGTCACGTCGAGCGCTATGTCGATCCCAGGCGTTCCCTCGAGATCGGAGCGCACGACGATGCCGCCGTCAGCCTCGATCGCACTCGAAATGGCACGCCCGAGCGTCCCCGCCGCCCCCGTCACCAGCACCACATGCGATCGCAACCGCGTGCTCATGGCAGCCTCCTACCCGCGCCTGCGTCAGGCGCGTCAGCGCCGCGCACCAAGCCAATCCATCATGATCTTGTTGAACACATCGGGGTGCTCGACATTCGGGAAATGGCGGGCATTGGCGATGCCCTGGTAGCGGCCGCCCGGAATGAGCTCTGCGATCTTCTTGTTGCCAGCAGGCGGCGTTCCCTGGTCGTCGTCCCCACACACCACCAGCGTCGGCGTCTTGATGCCCGGCAGTTTCGGCACGAAGTCATAGTCCAGGATGGCGGCAGCACAGCCGAGATATCCCGCTGGCGTCGTATTCGCGATGGTCGAGCGGATCTCCTTCCACCGTCCGGGCCGGCGTCCCTTGAAGGCATCCGTGAACCAGCGCTCCATGGTGCCATCCGCCAGCGGCTCCAGCGAGGCCGCCTTCTTGACCGTCTCCATGCGCGGCACCCACGCGTCCCGACCACCAGGTGGCGTGCCGGGCGCCGTATCGCACAGCATCGCAGACGACAGCCGATGCCCATGGCCGACCGCAAACGCCTGCCCGATCATGCCGCCGATCGAGAGGCCGATGTAGTGGACTTTTTCCAGTCCCAGGAAATCCAGCGCCATGGCGACGTCGTCGGCCAGCCCCGCCATCGTGTAGTCGCCGGCAACGGGGTCGCTGCCGCCATGACCGCGCATGTCGAGCCGCAGTACCCGCCAGCCCCCGGCGAGCAACGGCGGCATTTGCTCGGCCCACATCCCCCCGTCGGAGGAGAGCGAGTGGGTGAAGCACACGACCGGGCCATCCTCGGGACCAACGAGATCATAATAGATGCGGCGACCGGCGGTTTTGATCAACATGAGCGCTCTCCTGTTGGCTCTGGCGGGTGGCGGCCGGACGCGCCGGCACAACCTTCACCAGACTTTGGCCCCCAGGCATGGGTTTGGCAATCGCGCTGGTTGCGAGCCAGCTTCGTCGGCACTCTTGCCATCACGGTGACGGCCGGGACGGGGCGCCGGCACGCCTCGACCTTTGACATCACTGTTCGCGATCTTCCGTCGTCGCATGCTATACTCGCAGCCTTCACGATTGACGAGGAATGATCACTGATGATCCGTTTGCTTGCACTTGCTGCTGGATGCAGCCTGCTGATCGGCTCTGCCTCATCCCTTCAGGCGCAGACCTCACCCAGCGCGCAAGAGATCATCGAGCGCCTCAAGAGCGGCGAACAGGACTCGAGCGACGCAGCACGCCCGAGAACGCGCGGCATTCGCCCGCCTCAGCCTGGCGCCCAGGCCCCGATCGTTGGCCCGACCAGCGCGCCGTCCGCATATGGCGCAGCCCCCTCGACCACGCCGACGCCGCCCGCCGCCATCGCCCCCCTGCCAGCCCCGCCCGAAAATAAGGCCGTCGTCGACAAGCTCTTAAAGACACCCAGCGCGAAGTTTTCCGACGCCGAACGCCAGCAGGCAGCCGCTGTTGCGCGCGACCGTCCGGCAATCGACCTCACTGTCTATTTCGACTTCAATTCGTCCGACATTACGCCGCGGGCCCGCACCGTGCTGATCGAGCTTGGCAAGGCGCTGTCCTCCGAGCACCTCCAGGGCCGCCGCTTCCTGGTCGCCGGCCACACCGACGCCAAAGGCACCATCGCCTACAATCAATCTCTCTCTGAGCGTCGCGCCGCCGCAATCAAGCGCTTTCTCGAGCGCGAATTCGAGATTCCGTCCGGCCGGCTACTGGCCGTGGGCTTCGGCGAGGAGCAGCTCAAGAACACCATCGATCCCAACGCTGGTGACAACAGGCGCGTGCAGATCGTAAACCTCGGCCGCTGAACGCCGCCACACCACTTAGTCGCCATAACGACCATGGGAACGCTCGCCGCCAATGCACCGCGCAGCGATGCCTGCCATTGCTATTTGACCTCGCCCCAGACAACCGCTGCACAATCACGCTATCGTGGCCCTAACTTGTCCTAAGACGCTGCAGCAAGCCGGCCCTGCAAGCGCCGCGAACCGCATTGCCTCGAGACCAACGCCGGCCAGACCCAGCCCCAACTCGGGAGACGCACCATGTCCAGCATCGACCGCATCCTGACCACCCACGTCGGCAGTCTACCGCGGTCCGAACTCGTGAGCGATGTCGTCGGCGCCGAGGAAGCCGGCAATCCCGTCAGCGAGGAGCTGTTCGATGCCGTCATCGGCGAGGCGGTCGAGGTCGACGTGGCACACCAGAAGAAGGTCGGGATCGACATCGTTTCTGACGGCGAGTTTTCCAAGCTCACCTACGCCAGCTACATCCAGCACCGCCTGACCGGCTTTTCCGGCGACAGCCCGCTGGTCACACCGGCCGACCTCGACGAGTTCCCCGGCGCCGCCGAGCAGTTGCGCCGCCGCCGCGGCCAAAAATTCCAGCGCCCTCAATGCACCGGCCCCGTCACCCTCAAGACCCGCGCGCCCCTCGACGGCGACATTCGGCGGATGCAGGCAGCCGTTGCCAAGCACGCCCCCAACGGCGCCTTCCTGACCGCGGCGTCTCCGGGCTTGATCGCGATCTTTCATCCCAATCGCTACTACCCCACCCACATGGCCTACCTCGAGGCGCTGGCCAAAGCGATGCGCGAGGAATACACCGCCATCGTCGACGCGGGCTTCGATCTGCAGATAGACTGTCCCGACCTCGCCATGGGCCGCCATACCATCTTCAAGGCCGCCTCCGATGCAGCCTTCATCAACCACGCCGAGGAGCAGGTCGAGGCCCTCAACCTGGCCATCGCCGGACTGCCCCCAGAGCGCATGCGCATGTACGTCTCCTGGGGCAACTACGACGGGCCCCACACCCACGACATCGCCCTCGAGCGCATCCTGCCGGTGATCCTGAAAGGCAAACCGCGCCAGATCGTACTGGAGGCCGCAACCCCCACCCATCAGCACGATTGGCGCGTGTTTGAGCGCATCAAGCTGCCGGACGACAAGATCCTGTTGCCGGGCGTCATCGACGTCACCAACAACTACGTCGAGCATCCCGAGGTGGTCGCCGACAGGCTCGAGCGATTTGCGGGCGTTATTGGACGCGAGCGCGTTATTGCGTGCACCAATTCCGGATTTGCCGCCTTCGCCGGCGATCGCATGGTCGACCCGAAAGTTGCATTTGCCAAACTAGGGAGCCTCGTCCGCGGCGCCGAAATCGCGAGCCGTCGGCTGTGGGCACGATAGCCGCCACCATGCCACCCCACGAGACGCCGATATCGTTCGCACCGGGCCCGCCACCGCTCCTGCCCACTTGACGCCTCAGCCCTTCTCGGCCTGGCGCGAGCGGATCTCGGCCAGTTCCGGGTCCATGCGGTCGAAGGCGACCAGCGGCGCAACACGCCGGAAGATACGGTTGACCAGCGGCCAGCGGTGCCGGAAATAGACCCACATCGGATCGAGCCGGCTACCGAGCTTGACCTTCTGCGCATAGGCCGTCTGCCCGGACTGGTATTGCCGCGCGCCCCGCGCAAGCGCGAACCGCACGCCCTCCATCCAGCACACGAAGAACAGGTTGTGCGCGCGCCCGGCCGGATAGCGCATGCCCCAGAACTTGTCGATGATCCGGTCCTGCTCGATGAACAGCAACTTCATCGCCAGCAGGCGGCCATCGACCCGGGCCAGGATGACCGCCACCCTATCGGGTCCCAGCGCATGCACCACATCGCGAAAATAGGCCGGCGTCAGTTGCTCGAAGTCGCCGTAGTCGAACCGGCTGTTGGCGCGTGTTTCCTCGTAGAGCGCGAAGATCTCGTCCTCTAGCCCGGCAATCGATGTCACCGTCTCGAGCTCCACCTGCCCTGCCGTCCTGAGCTTGCGCCGCAGAACCGAGCGATTGTTGGCCGACAGCGATTGGATGTAGGCCGCCTCGTCCTTGAACGGCAGGTCGAGCACACACACCGGCAGCCCCGCAATTCGCGAAAACCCCATCTCGCGCAAGCTCGCATCGAGAGACTCGGCTTCCCGCCCCGCCAGATCCTTGATGGCGAGAATCCGCACCCCTTCCCGTTCCGCTTTGGACTCGAGACCGCCAAGTAGCGCCTTTACCGCTGCCTCACGCCCACCTGCATCCAAGTCGGGATCGAGACCGAGATGGCAGCGATCCGTCAGCGGCGAGCCAAGCCCCATCACCGGATGTGCCACCAGCCGCGGCATGACCCGATGCAGCCAATCGCCAAGCGGCCGCAGGCCGCCCTGCAGCGGCGTATCGAGCCGATAGACGATATGAAAAACGGGCGCTGCCGCCAACAGCCGCCCCGCCCCATTGCGCACCGCGAGCGCCTCGAACCGGAACCCTGCCGGCGGCTTTGCCTCGACCGCCGCGTAGTAGGCAAACCCTTCCGCTTCGCCCGGAAACAGTCGGTTCCAATCGGCCTCCCCGATCGCCGCAACGCCAGCAAGCGTTTCGCACATGAGCGGTCCCGCAGCGAAATCGCCGTCGCGAACCTCCGTCATTGAGCTGGCGCTGCGATCCGTCATGTCTTGTTCCCGTTGACGTGCCGCCGCCAGACCCAGCCCCGCGTACCCGCTCACTCGGCCGCTGACGCCAGAGCCGCCTCGCCGCCCTTGATCCGTCCCGCATTGGCTTTGGCAACGTCGGCCGCAAAGGCCAAAGTGCGCTCGACCACCACCTGCCGCTGCTTATCGAGCGTGATGATGTGGTAGCTGTCCTCGAGCACCACCATTTCGACCCGCCCGCCCAGTCTACGCTGCAAGTAGTAGGCGTTGTCGATGTCGGCGATATCGTCGTCGCGCGGATGCAGAATGAGCGACGGGATCTTGACATCGCCGAGGCGCGGCTTGACGGCGTCGCATAGTGCATTGAATTGCGAAAAGCAGCGCACCGGCGTGCAAAAGACTCCCGCTTGCGAGCTATCCGTCGACTGCATGCTGCGCACCACCAGCGCCCGCACCCGCTCGTCCTTGAGCCCGTAGGGTTCGTGCTCGGCCAGCGTCATCGTGACGTTGAATCGGCTCGGACGGATGTAGCGGAGTATGCGGCTGTACCACGGCATCGACCAGCCGTTGAGCCATAGGGTCGGCGCAAAAAACGCCAGCGCCTGCACCCCATCGGGTCGCTTCTGCGCAAGGTGCGCCGCCAGGATGCCGCCCATTGAAAGCCCGCCCGCGATGACCACGTCGCAGTGCGCCTTCAACCGATCGTGCGCGGCTTCAACACTGCCGTACCACTCCTGCCAAGTCGAATTGCGTAGCGTATCGACGCTCCCACAATGGCCGGCGAGCTGGCAGCACGAAACGGTATATCCCGCCCGAGCGATCGCCTGCGCCACATAACGCAACTCGACCGGCGTGCCTCCCATGCCATGAATCAGCAGAAAGCCCACTCGGCCGCCTGGCTGAAACGTGCTGCGATCTGGGATCGGTGAGGCTTCGCTCGTCATGCTCCCGCATCTTTCTAAGCAAAAGCACCCTGCTGGCCGGATGTCGGGCTCTCAGGGTTGCGCTGTGATTGCCGTCATGCGGGGCCCCCGCCCCTGAATGTTGAAGACGCCAGCGCTCAGGCCGCCGCCTGCGTGTGTCAGCTCAAGCATGACCTTCGAGTGTGGCAACGCGGCCCATCAACTGGTCCAGCAACTCGATCGCCAGATCGATCTCCTCGTTCGAGATGTCAAGACTGGGCGCCAGCGTCACCACGTTCTTGTAGTAGCCGCCGATATCGAGCACGAGACCGTAGCGGCGCCCCTTGACCTCCAGATCGGCCTTGAACGCCTCATCCACCATCAGGTCCACCAGCCGCTTCGACGGTGTGAAGCTGTCGTGCGGCTCGCAGATCTCCATGCGCAACGCCAGCCCCAGACCATCGACATCGCCGACCATCTTGTGACGGCGCTTCAGATACTGCAGCCCATCGAGGAAGCGCCGGCCTTTCTCGGGCACCGAGCGCTCATAGTCGCCTTCCGCCAGCATCCGCATCACCTCGAGGCCCACACCCGTCCCCATCGGGTTGGCGTTGAACGTCGAATGCGTCGAGCCCGGCGGGAACACGTCCGGCTTGATGAGCTCTTCCTTGGCCCAGATCCCCGACAGCGGATTGAGGCCGTTGGTGAGTGCCTTCCCGAACACCAGAACATCCGGGCTCACGCCGAAATGTTCGACCGACCAAAGCTTGCCGGTCCGGTAGAACCCCATTTGGATCTCGTCGACAACGAGCAGGATGCCGTGATCGTCGAGCACCTTCTTCAGCTCCTGGAAGAAGTTCATCGGCGGCACCACGTAGCCGCCTGTGCCCTGGATCGTCTCGATATAGAACGCCGCATACTCGCACTGCCGGGTCTTCGGATCCCACAATCCGTGATACTCGCTCTCAAACAGACGTTTGAAATTGGCCACGCACTGCGCGCCGAGTTCTTCCTTCGACATCCCCTTCGGCCCACGGAAATGGTAGGGGAACGGCAGGAACATCGCCCGGTCGCCGAAGTGACCGTAGCGCCGGCGATAGCGATACGAAGAGGTGATAGCCGAAGCCCCGAGCGTGCGACCATGGTAGCCGCCCTCGAAGGCAAACATCAGCGACTTGCCTCGGGCATTGCGGACCAGCTTCAGGCTATCCTCGACCGCCTGACTGCCGCCGACATTGAAGTGCACGCGCCCCTTCTCGCCGAACTTGGCCTCCGCGTCTTGCCCGATCATGGCGGCAAGCTCGATCTTCTCGCGATGCAGGTACTGTGAGGCAACCTGCGGCAGCGTATCGAGCTGCCGGCGCACGGCATTAGCGATGCGCTCGTTCTTGTAGCCGAAGTTCACCGCCGAGTACCACATCTGCAGGTCCAGGTATTCGGCACCCGCCATGTCGTAGATGAACGAGCCCTGCGCGTCGGCAAAGATCTTCGGCGGCTCGGTGTAGTGCACGGTATCGCCGTACGAGCAGTATTTGGCCTCGAGCGCGAGCAGCTCAGCTTCACTCACCCGGTCCGCGCCAGCCTTGCCGTCATTCGACCAATGGATCGCCTTGTCCATAACGCTACTCATCCCTCAAAGCGTCCGATCTGATCCGGACTTGAGCCTGGGTTTCATCGAGCCATGCCTTGAACAGCGGCAACGCCTCGCCAAACGATTGAATAGGCAGGTGCGCAATCCCGTTGGACGCGCAATGGGCTGCCAGCGCTCCTTTCGCCAGCACCATCTCGGCCCCGCCAGCGACGCAGAAGTCGGACCGACCATCGCCGACGACCACCCGCACTGTACCGGTGGGCGCATCGGCAAATCGGCACTTGCAGTTGCCCGCGAGTGACCGGCAATCGCCGCGTGCATGCGGAAAACCGAGCCGCCAGCGCTCGCCGCCGAGCCATTCGAGCTGATTGGCGAAGTAGGGGAGGTCGAGACCATGGCGGGCAAGCACCGCACCAACCGTCCGGTCGAGCCCATCGGAGACGACCACCACATCCAGGCCTTCGCTTTGGCACAGCGCCACGAAAGCCGGGAAATCCGGATCGATCTCGAGCCCCGCAACGAAGCTATCCAGCACTTCTGGACTGGCCCGAATGAGATCGATCTGTCGCAGCATGCACTCTCGCGAACCGATCTCACCGGCCTTCCACTGCTCCTCGATCGCCTCCCAGCCAGCTTGGGCGAAGGTTTCGAGCAATAGGTCCGTGGTATCGACAGCAGCAATAGTGCCATCGAAGTCCACCAGAACCCGGCATTTCACACGCGTCATCGCCACGCCGCACCAAGTTGCTGATTGCAAGCCACGTTTTGAGCACCGTCACGCCTTAGACAGCACTAGCGCCTCTCGAACCTCACGCAAATGGTGTGCCAACGCTCATCGTAAATGAACAACTCATGAGGCCTCGGCACCGGCCACTGAACTCCCGTCAATGGCGGTATGGGTGGGAGCGACGCCTCTGCTGTCAATGAGACCTCATCGCCCGCCACCATATGCCGACATCGGCTGTGGCCTGACGGCCACAGGAATTGACGCCTAATATATTGATATGAATAACTTTTTGAATTGTTCGCGCTGACAAAACCCACCGCTTACCGGCTATCGGCCCGACGGCCTTCAACCAACCCGACGACCACGTAGCCGACCAGAGCGCAGATCAGGCCAGCGAGATAAGGCGTGGCCAGATCCAAGACGAATCGACCGCCAGCCCACACCAGCGAGCCCGTCAGTAGCGCCGTAATCGCGGCTATGGGACCGCCGAACCGCGTGAACAAACCAAATACGGC
Source organism: uncultured Alphaproteobacteria bacterium (assembly GCA_963761475.1). GTDB lineage: Bacteria > Pseudomonadota > Alphaproteobacteria > Rhizobiales > Hyphomicrobiaceae. The sequence continues at coordinate 989,750 of CAVXGT010000019.1, read as the reverse complement.
CACGACGAATGCACCTGCGCTGCCGAACGCCGACGCCAGTTCGACGAGTTCCTTGATCCGGTCGACTGAATTCGCAAGCAGGTAGGCGATAATCGAAAGCCCGAGCACACAGGTCCTCACCGTGCGCAGACGGGCCCCGTCCGACAGCCCCGGCACCAGCTTGGTGACGATGTTGTGCGACAGTTGGGCGGCCGGCGCGTGCACGGCGGCATGCACGACCGAAAGGATCGCCGACACCAGCGCCCCGATGAACAGCGCATAGGCCAGCGGCGGCAGATAGGTCTCGGCAAGCTTCGGCACGATCTGCTCGGTCTGCGCCAGATCCTTGATCAGTGACGGACCGATCAGTCCGAGAAACAGCGGGAAGAGACCGACGATGAGGTACATGAGCCCTCCGGCAATCGTCCCCACGGCAGCGATCGAGGCGCTGCGCGAACCGAGAAAACGGGAGATCAACTCCACCGCGACGATGCTGCCGCAGATGACGATCGCCATCGATTCCAGCCGGTCGATCCCGCTTGGCCCATCCGGCCGCGTCAGCTTCAAGCGCTCGAGCGGGATTTCGGCGAGGCTCGCGCTGAAGCCACCAAGCTGGGCCATGATGAAAGCCACCAGCACCGCCAGACCGATGATAACCGCCAACCCCTGGATGACATCCGTCACTGCATCCGCCAGCAGACCACCGACGATCGAATAGGCACCGACCAGCACGGCCGCCAGCAGGATCGCCGTTGGCAATGCGGTGCCCGTTGACGATCCCAGGATCTGCCCGAAGGCCCTGATCTGGGCTGCCGCCCAGAACAGCGATCCCGGCAACAACACGATCACGAACAGCTTCTCGACTTCAGCCGAATAGCGGTCGCGGATCATGTCGGCATAGGTGACGATACCGCGGCGCCACAGCGGCCCCGCCAGCAACAGACCCACCACCAGTACCGCCAACCCATAGCCGAACGGATCGATCATGCCGCCGGAAAGGCCGTGGGCGTAGATCTCTCCGGCCGAGGCCACGATGGCCTCCGCCCCGAACCAGGTCGCGAACACGGAAAATGCAACCAGCCCCAACCCGAGCGAACGCCCGGCAATGATGTAGTCGTGATCGCTCGACATCCGCCGCGAGACCCAGACACCGATCATGAACTGCATCGCCACATAGGCAACGATGCCGGCAAGCGCGAGCGTATTCATGTGAGCGGCGGTCTCCCTCGCAGGCGCCCCGATGGTTCATCCGAGCCTGCACATGCCCGCCCGATGCGGGATTGTCCAGCGCCCGCAACACGCCGGCGCGGGAGCTGCGCCCATTGACGTGCCGCGAGCCGCTGTCGGAACGCCAACCACACACACGCCCCAGCCCAAAAGTGACGCAAATCTGTCAGATCCGCAGCTCATCTGCCTCGCACGGCAAACACAGTCACCTCACCGCCACGGTTGCGCGCCATAACCAAGTGGTCTAGCCGAACGCAGAGGATCTCGAGGCATGGCACGAGCATGAGCCGTCATGGATGGCGAGGGGGCCAGGTGCGCACGATTGCTGAGCTGAAAACCGCGCGCGCCCTGATGGCCGTCGTCATGCTGCTGGCAACGACGCTGCCGGCTGGCGCGCAAGCCACCGCCCCGGCTCCCAACGCCACTGTTAACGATATGGCGTCGCAGCGAAAAGCCTACGAGAGCTGCCTCGCCAATGATGAGGCAGGCTTCCGCACAGCCGTCGAGGACGTCACAGCCGAGACCCTCCAGCAATCCCTCAAGGGCCTCGACTACCGCCCCATCGTTGCCGAGGAATGGCGCAAGGGCGGCATCGACGAGATCATCGCCGCAAGCGTCGACAAGGCCTTGCAGGCGATCAAGCAGGAGACCAGTTGGAGCGAACGCATCTCGAGCCTGGCCTCGAAGGAGACGCAAGAGAAGCTCGCAACTGCGGCCGCCGAGCGCGTCTACCACTCCGATGAGATGAAGACGGCCATCGGCCAGTTGGCGGAAGGCGTCGGCCGCCAAATCGGCGCACGCCTGGAGCTGGCAAGCGGCAGCGCCGCCGAGCGAGCAACCCAATGCCTCAAGAACTATCTGGGCCCGCGCTTCGGCCGTATGGTCGCCAACGCCGTCGCCGATGATGCCGGCCAGAAATTCGCCATTGACGCCGAGCGCAGCAAGGCCGCCGTATCCCGCGGCAGCGTGCTGGTTGAGGGCAAAGAGGGCATTACAGGCATCGTCGTCCTGATAATGCGCCGCCAGCTTGCCAATCTCGCCAGCCGTGTCAGCCAGCGCCTGGTCGGCGCCGTTCTGGGCCGCGTCGTCTCCGCCGTTGCCGGCGGCATCGGGATCGCACTCATCGCCAAGGACATCTGGGATTTGCGCCACGGTGTCCTGCCCATCATCGCCAGCGAGATGAAATCGACGGCAACGCGCGACAAGGTGCAGGCCGAGATTGCCTCCTCCATCGCCACCGAGGTCACGGCCAACATGCGCGAAATCGCCAAGCGCACCGCCGACGGCGTCATCCAGGTCTGGGATCAGTTCCGCCAGGCACACGCCAAGGTTCTCGATCTGACCGAGCGCCACCCGCCCTTCCGCAAGTTTGCCGATGCCATCAGCCCCGATCGGCTGGCGGCACTCGACGAGACCGTGGCCCTGCAACTCGCCAGCGGCGGCGAGCCTGCCATCCTGGCGCGCGTCGCCGACGGCAGCCTCAACGAGGCTGTCATGCGGTGGCCGCCTGCAGCCCTGGAGATCGCCCGCGACCTGCGCTCGCTCGACAAGGGGTTCGAATGGCGCGCACTTGCAGGCGACGAGCTCCTGCCGAGAATTGCGGCAAACGAGGTGCACCGGCGCACGCAACCCCAGGACGTGACCCGAGCCACCCTCGTCCGCGTCCTGGCCCTTGACGACCGCCTCGCCATCTCGCGCCTGACAAGCCTAAAGGGACGGACGGTCGAGCCCCTGCTGGAACTCGACCCTCCTCGGCTCACCAAGCTGGCGCGTCAACTCGACGAAGCCGGCCTCACCGCCCTATCAACCTACATGACCGCGCTCGAGCCCCGGGCAGCCCGCCGCCTCCTAGAGGCAGTCGCCGCCAGTCCGCCCATCATGAGCGCCATCCAACCCGAACGCGTCCGTTCAGCTGTCCTCGCCAGCCGCAATCAATCGGCAGCCCTCGCGATACTGCTGCGCCGGGAAGAGCTGTTCGACGCAGCCTTATTCGTCGAGGACATCCAAACCGTCAGAGCCGGGGACGTCTCCCCCCGCATTCTGCTCGCCCGCTACCCCATAGCGATCGGCGTCATCGCCATGCTGGCCCTGGCGCTACTTGTGATCGTTTTGCGCATATTTTTTGGCCGCCGACCGGCCCGCCCACGGGGCCCCGGCACCGCGCAATCCGGCGCCTGACCCGGCGCTGCCCGCGATGCACCCGCAAGTGTTATCCACGGTGTGGCTCACCGGCGCTGGCTCGCCTCCCGTCATTTTGCTAGGCGAATAGCGATAAGGTTGAGTCGCGACTGCAGGTTTTGCGCGGCAACCTCCACTAACTCAATTTGAAATCGGGCCCGAATCTTCGGGCACCTCGACCAGGGAGTTCGCCGCGCATGGGTCTCAAAGCACCGGGTATCTTGACCTTCACTCTTTCGATCGTCATCGTCGTCGTCGCCACCATTTCAAAATATGCCCAGGCCAATCTGCCCTGGATCAACGGCCACGAATTCGTCCTGCTGATGGTTGCCTACCTGATGCTGGCATTCGGCTGCGTCCTTCGCCGCCTTTGAGCCCTCCGCGGAGGGGCGCGCCGTCTCGGTTCCCTCGCGCCAACCATCGTTTTGTTTGGTCGCGTGTGTATTTCTGTCGCGCGGCCAACCGCCCAATGTTCGTTGCTCTCGACAGCCTGCTTACTGTCGACATGATGATACGCCCCGAATCAGAGCTAGGTGATTGGCGCCGTCGTGTCCCACAGGGCACGCGGGATATTGCCATGGCCCTGGTGATCACTGTGCTGGCGCTGGGTGTGATTTCTCTGACCTGGCTCCGCAGCACAGCCCACCGCGGCCACGAGCCCGTGGCAACGATCAGCGAGCACGACCTGCGCTGATACCGCGCTACGCTGGTTGAAGGTTCGCCAGTTATTAGGCCGCCTGCATGCGGCCATTGTGGTGCCCACACGCCCTTCATGATGTGACGCCTATCGGGTCAGCCGTCCCCAACCAGCCGCATCACTGGCGCTGGAACTGGAGCCGCCGATCCAGCCAATAGCGCACTCTAGGCTTTTGTTTTGGAGACTGTTTCATGTCCGCGCTCGAAGCGCAGTCTTCCACCTTGGCCGATCAGCCACTAGTGTTGCGCCACACCGATACGCGCCTACCCCGGCTGCACTGAGGCGCGCAACCACCTCCCCAGCCCCCAGACCGGACGCCAACCAGCCCACCATGATCACGCGCAGCTACATCCGTCCCCTCGGCCGATTGACCCGGCCACCCGGTCGCATCAACACCACACCCGATAAGGTCATCCGTATTGCCGACCGCGAGGACGTCGTCTTTGCCGCCCTGGAACTCCTCCAGCGCCGCGCCGACGGCTCCGTCGACCGGCGCATCATTACCCCCCAGGAAGCCCGCAACGAAGCCGCCCGCGGCGGCGCCGCGGGTGATCATCTCAAGCAGGCTTTGTCCGGATTGGCCCAGCTCCGTCCCGCCATTGCCGGCCTCACCCTCGACCGCCCGCGCATCATGGGAATCGTCAACGTAACCCCCGACAGCTTCTCCGACGGCGGCAGCTTCGCCACCGCCCGCGAGGCGATCGCACACGCGCTCCGCCTCGACGACGAAGGGGCAGACCTGCTCGATATCGGCGGCGAATCGACGAGGCCCGGCTCTGATCCCGTCGCCGCCGACGAGGAGCTTCGCCGTGTCATGCCCGTCATCGAAGGCTTGGTCGGAAAAACCCGCGCACGCCTCTCCATCGACACCCGCAAGGCCGACGTGATGCGCCGGGCAGCCCTGGCCGGCGTGCACATGCTGAACGATGTCTCTGCCCTCTCGCACGATGCCAATAGCCTGCACGTGGCTGCCGAGACGCGCCTTCCCGTGGTGTTGATGCATGCCCAGGGTGATCCGAAAACCATGCAGGCGAACCCCCGCTACGATCATGCCCTGCTGGACGTCTACGACTACCTGGCGGGCCGCATCGACACCTGCCTGCGTGCCGGCATCGCGCGCGAGCGCATCCTGGTTGATCCCGGCATCGGTTTCGGCAAGACGGTCGCCCACAACCTCGAGCTGATGGCCGGTCTCACGTTGTTTCATTCGCTCGGAACCAACCTGCTCGTCGGCGCTTCGCGCAAGGGCTTCATCGGCACACTCACCGGCGCCGTCGATGCCACCGACCGCTTGCCGGGCTCCATCGCCGCCGCCCTCGCCGCCGCCAGTCAGGGGGCTGCGATCCTCCGCGTCCACGATGTCGCAGCCACCCGGCAGGCGCTCACCATCTGGGAAGCGGCCTCCGCCGGATCGGTCCCGGCCTCAGCTCTGTAGACTCACGCCGGTGGGCGCAACTTCGCCAATCAGGACGCCGCCAGCCTTTGCCGCAACGCCGGCGACAGCCGCAACACCCGTCCCCCAGCCGAGACCAGCACCACCGTCACATCCGCCTCGCACAGCACCACCCCCGCTCGCATGACACTCTGCTGTAGCGTCAATTTGGCAGCCGTAAGCTCACCCACCCGCGTGGTCACCTCGACAATATCGTCGATTTTCGCAGGCCGCAGGTACTCGATGGCAAGCCTGCGGACTACGAACGCTGCCGGCACCCCCGTGGCGCCTCCGTCAAGCAGCGCCCTGTGCTCGCTGCCAACCAGCCGCAGGAAGTCCGACCGCCCCCGCTCGCACCAACGCACGTAGGACGCGTGATAGACCAGCCCGGAAAAGTCAGTGTCCTCGAAATAGACCCGCACCGGCAGCACATGGCCGCGACCGCCATCGACCAGCCGCCCAGCCAGATCGGGCCAAACCCGCTCGCCCTTGCTACCGTTGCCTCCGGATGCGCCGTCCTCGCCTGCAGCCGCCATGCCACCTCCTCGCCGTCTACTGTTACTGCCCTCGCCACAACCCGTGCCGCACTGGCACAGGCACGAATGATCCGTTCACACCCTCATTTACGCAATTTGAACGCAAACACTGCTATAGATGGCGGGTTGGCGCACAGGAACGCCGGCGAACGAAAAAGTCGACAGGTAGGCCAAGCGCCCGGCTCAGCGGTAGAAAACCGCTCACGAGCTGGGCGCTTTGTTTTGGGCGCACGCTCATCCCCCGAGCGCCATGTCACCGGCAATTCCAGCCAGAAACAGCCAACCAACCAGCCGGTTGGATTTGAACCGCAGCAGGCAGTTGTCGGCATCATCGCTATTCAGCGTCGCAACCTGCCAGCCAAGGCAGCAGGCCGCCGCAGCCAGTGCCAGTCCCGTCGCCATGCCGCCACCAGCGAGCCAGGCGGCCACCGACCAGAGCGCCAGCGCACCCCCATAAAGCCCCCACAGCCACGCTTTCGTCGCCGCCCCAAAACGGATCGCCGTCGACTTCAAGCCCAGCGCCAGGTCGTCTTCCTTGTCCTGGTGGGCGTAGATCGTGTCATAGGCAACCGTCCACAGCACCGAGCCCGCATAGAGCGCCACGGCCGGCCATTCCACCGCCCCACGCACGGCCGTCCAACCGACCAGCGCCCCCCATTTGAACGTCAGACCCAACACCACTTGCGGCCAGTAGGTGTAGCGCTTCATGAACGGGTAGATCGCGACTAGCCCGAGCGACGCAATGCCGAGCCACACCGCCACGGTGTTGAACTGCAGCAGGACGGCAAGCCCAATCAGGCACAGCGCCACCATGAACACGGCGGCTTGGCTGGCCGTCACCTCGCCCGATGGAATGGGCCGTCCCCGCGTCCGCGCCACCCCCGCGTCATAGTCGCGGTCGACGATGTCGTTATAGGTGCAACCCGCCCCCCGCATGACGAAGGCGCCGGCCAGGAAAAGCAGCCCAAACCAAACGTTGAGCCAGCGCTGCCCCGACGCCAATTGGCCAAGCGCCATCCCCCACCAGCACGGAAAAAGCAGCAGCCACGCCCCGATCGGCCGGTCGAAACGGGCAAGCCTCAGATAGGGCCGCGCCACGCCCGGTGCCAGCCGGTGCACCCAGTTGTCGGGCCGGGCGTCGGGCACGGTCGGCGCCACCCTCGGCGCTGCTGCTGGGTTATCTTTCATGCGCCCGCGCCTGACCTCCATCTTCACCTTGCAGCCCCGAATGGATCGGCCGCCAGCCTCACGCCTCAGATGCGCCCGCAGCCCCCCTGCGTCAACTCCGCCGTAGTCCCCCACACCCCCGCTTGGCCATTGCGCCGCTACCGAGGTATGCAGAAGCCATGCTCGAAGATTACGACTTCCGCGCCCAGCGCCTCCATGTGACCGACGACCTCGCCCCCGGTGGCGAGATCTCCCTGTCGCACGAGCAGGCCAACTACCTCATCAACGTGCTGCGCATGGGCGACGGCGCCACCGTCCACGTCTTCAACGGCCGTGACGGCGAGTGGCGGGCGCACCTGCGTCGCCAGGGCCGCAGGCAGGCACACCTCGAAATCGCAGTCCAGATCCGCCTGCAGACCTTGAGCCCCGATCTCCACTACCTTTTTGCCCCCCTCAAGCGGGCGCGCCTCGACTTTGTCGTCCAGAAAGCCACCGAATTGGGCGTCTCGCGCCTCGTACCTGTGTTGACCCGCCACACCATTGCCGAGCGCGTCAACCTCGGGCGCATGCGCGCCAACGTCGTCGAAGCGGCCGAGCAATGCGGCATCCTGAGCCTGCCGGATGTCGCAGAGCCCATCGCCCTGGATCGCCTACTCGACGCTTGGACACACGATCGACCCTTGATTTTCTGCGACGAGGCAGCCCCCGATCCCGACCCCATCCGCACCCTCGCTGCGCTCCAGCCGGGCCCTCTGGCGGTGCTGATCGGCCCCGAGGGCGGCTTTGCCCCCGCCGAACGTGACCGCCTGGTAAACCTGGCTGGCGCCGTGCGCCTGGCACTCGGCCCCCGCATCATGCGGGCCGATACCGCTGCCATTGCAGCCCTCGCCCTGGTCAACGCTGTCCTTGGTGACTGGCGCCTTGCCGCCCCCCGCCAGGCATGAGCTTTCCTAAATCATACCTTTTACAGATTTCATGACGCCATCGGGCCGTCGCCATGGCACCATGGCATGCATGGGTCTTGTGCGACCCGCCTGACGCCGCCATAAGTGTGCCGCGCTGGACAGTGGGCAACCTCTGCTGCGACCCTCATCCGACCAACTGCCCGAGGTTCCCATGTCGACCCGTCAGGACGGCGCCCCCTCCGCTCCGATTACCTCCCACAATGACCTCGTCGAGTGGTTTGCCGTCGGCTGCAAGCCGAAGGCCGACTGGCGGATCGGCACCGAACACGAGAAGATCCCGTTTCACACCGATAGCCTCGGCCCCGTGCCCTACGATGGGCCGCGTGGCATCCGCGCCATCATGCAGGAGCTGATCGGCCGCTATGGCTGGCAGGCCATCATGGAGGGCGACAACATCATCGCCCTGAAGCGGCCCGACGGCGAGCCCGCGGCCACCGTCTCCCTGGAGCCAGGCGGCCAGTTCGAATTGTCCGGCGCTCCGCTGGCCACGCTCCACGAGGTCGGCGCGGAAACCCGTCAGCATCTCGATGAGGTCGCAGCCATCGGCGACGATCTCGGCATCGGCTTCCTCGGCGTCGGCTTTTCGCCCAAATGGCGCCTCGAGCAGACACCGAGCATGCCCAAGCGGCGCTATCAGGTCATGTCCCGCTACATGCCGAAAGTCGGCGCCCACGGCCTCGACATGATGTACCGCACGGCCACCATTCAGGTGAACCTGGACTTCCAGGACGAAGCCGACATGGTCAAGAAGTTGCGCGTCTCACTGGCGCTGCAGCCGCTGGCGACCGCCATCTTCGCCGCCTCGCCGTTCAAGGAAGGCAAGCCCAACGGCTACCTGACGCTGCGCAGCGAAGTCTGGCGCGATACCGATCGCCAGCGCACGGGCATGCTGCCCTTCGTCTTCGAGAGCGGCATGAGCTTTGAGCGCTACGTCGCCTACGCTCTCGATGTGCCCATGTATTTCATCTACCGCGACGGCCAATACATCGATGTCGCCGGCGCCTCCTTCCGCGATTACCTCGCCGGCAAGCTTGCTGATAAGCTCGGCCGGCCCGAGCTCGCCAGCCTCGAGCCCACCATCGACGACTGGTCCGACCACATCACAACCATCTTCCCTGAAGTCCGCATGAAGCGCTTCCTTGAGATGCGCGGCGCCGACGCCGGCCGTTTCAGGCGCATCTGCGCCCTGCCGGCCTTCTGGGTCGGCCTACTCTACGACCAGACCTCGCTCGATGCCGCCTGGGACGTGGTCAAGGGTTGGAGCGACGAGGAGCGCGAAGCCATGCGCAACGGCGTGCCACGCACCGCCCTTATGACCCCCGTGCGCCGCATGAAGTTGCTCGACATAGCCCGCGAGGTCACCGCCATAGCCGACGCCGGCCTCAAGGCGCGGGCCTTGACGAACGACAAGGGCGAGGACGAGCGTCGCTTCCTCGAACCCGTGCAGATGATCGTTTCCTCAGGCCGCACCGTCGCCGACGATATGCTCGAGTCCTTCGAAAAGAAGTGGGATCGCAACATCGATCGCGTCTTCACCGACCTCGCGTTCTGAGCCACCCTCGGTATCGCGAGCCTCGTGCCCCTGGTCCCCAAAACGGCGCTCCCGCACACGCTCAATACAAAAGCCCCCGACCTGGGAAGGCCGGGGGCTTTCGCGTTGTCGCAAAGGCTACGCCAATCGATCAGTGACCCAGGACCGCCAGCAACAGCAGCGCCACGATGTTGGTGATCTTGATCATCGGATTGACCGCAGGACCAGCCGTATCCTTGTAGGGATCACCGACCGTATCGCCAGTGACCGAGGCCTTGTGTGCTTCCGAGCCCTTCAGGTGCTTGACGCCGTCCTTGTCGACGAAACCGTCCTCGAAGGACTTCTTGGCGTTGTCCCAGGCGCCGCCGCCCGATGTCATCGACACCGCAACGAAGAGACCGTTGACGATCACGCCGAGTAGCATAGCGCCGAGGGCGGCAAACGCCTGTCCCGGACCTGCGATCCACTTCACGACAAAGAAGCAGACGATCGGCGACAGTACAGGCAGCAGCGAGGGAATGACCATCTCCTTGATCGCAGCCCGCGTCAGCATATCGACGGCACGCGCATAGTCGGGCTTGTCGGTGCCCTTCATGATGCCGGGCTTCTCTTTGAACTGCCGGCGAACCTCCTCCACGATCGAAGACGCGGCCCGACCGACCGCCGTCATGGCGATGCCGCCGAACAGATAGGGCAGCAGGCCGCCGAACAGCAGGCCAACGACCACGTAGGGGTTCGACAGCGAGAAGTCGATGACGAGCTTGTGGAAGATCGACGCCGGCGTATTGGCTGCTTCAGCGATGAAGAACTTGAGGTCCTCGCTGTAGGCGGCAAACAACACCAACGCACCAAGCCCAGCCGAACCGATGGCATAGCCCTTGGTGACGGCTTTGGTCGTATTGCCGACGGCGTCGAGCGCATCCGTGGTCTTGCGGATCTCGGAGGGCAAGCCTGCCATTTCCGCAATGCCACCAGCATTGTCGGTGACCGGGCCGAACGCATCAAGCGCCACCACGAAGCCAGCCAGCGCCAGCATGCTCGACACCGCGATCGCGATGCCGAACAGACCCGCGAGCTTGAAGGTGACGATAATGCCACCAATGATGATCAGCGCCGGCAATGCCGTCGCCTCCAGAGAGATCGCGAGCCCCTGGATGACGTTGGTGCCGTGGCCGGTGACCGAGGCCTGGCTGATCGAGCGGACCGGCCGGTAGCCGATGCCCGTGTAGTACTCGGTGACCACGATGATCAGCGCCGTGATCACGAGGCCGACGACGCCGCACCAGAACAGGTCCATTCCGGTGAAGGTGAGGCCGCCTTTGGTCGTGAACACCGTCGTCATGCCGAGCAGGCTTTCGGTGATCGGATAGAGCGCGACCAGCGACAGCACGCCCGTGGCAATGAAGCCCTTGTACAGCGCGCCCATGATCGAGTTGTTGGCGCCGAGCTTGACGAAGTAGGTGCCGATGATCGAGGTCACCACGCAGGCCGCGCAGATGGCCAGCGGGTAGATCATCAGGTTGCCAACTACGGATTGGCCGGCGAAATAGATGGCGGCCAGCACCATCGTCGCCACCACCGACACAGCGTAGGTCTCGAACAAGTCGGCCGCCATGCCCGCGCAGTCGCCGACGTTGTCGCCGACGTTGTCGGCGATGGTTGCGGGATTGCGCGGATCATCCTCGGGGATGCCGGCTTCGACCTTGCCCACGAGATCGCCGCCGACGTCAGCACCCTTGGTGAAGATGCCGCCGCCCAGACGGGCGAAGATCGAGATCAGCGATGCGCCGAACCCGAGCGCCACCAGCGCGTCGATGACCGTGCGGCTCGTATTGGACAAGCCCATGCCAAAGACCAGGATCGCGTAGTAAACCGCGACGCCCAGCAGGGCGAGACCGGCAACCAGCATGCCCGTCACCGCGCCAGCCCTGAAGGCCATCGACAGGCCATCGGCCAGCGACACCGTAGAAGCCTGCGCCGTGCGCACGTTGGCGCGCACCGACACATGCATGCCGATGAAGCCTGCGATACCCGACAGCACCGCTCCGATCAGGAAGCCGATGGCAACGAGCCATCCCAGCAGAAAACCGACCAGCAGAAAAATCGGCACGCCGGCCATCGCGATCGTCGTGTACTGCCGTGCCAGATAGGCTTGTGCGCCTTCCTGGATGTTGCCGGCGATTTCCTGCATCCGAGCGTTGCCGGCATCCGCAGCCATCACCGACTTGATGGTGACTGCGCCGTAGACGATCGAGAGCAGGCCGCCAAGAATGATGGCCCACATCACGGTGCTCATGGAGTAGACTCCCCCTTTTTGGGTCAAATAACAGTGGTCATGGTTGGCAGCGGGACATGACAGAATCGCCCGCGGCCCGAAAGGGCTGGGATTCGCGCGCGGACCATGCCTCAAGAGGTGCCCGGATGCAACACCAAGCCCAGCGTGGGTGCACGGCGAGCTGGAGCGTTCGGTTAATGCAGAACCGCGTCCAGTGTGGCGCTGTTGTTACTATGCTTTGCGCTGCGTTGTGCTCGAAGCCGTCAGAAATGATCCCAGCCACCGCGTGTCGGCACGAAAAGGCTACCGTCCGGCTTGAAGAGATGCACACCTCCCTCGCTCGTCATCGTGCCGATCCGGGTGACGGCCACGCCACCCTCCCCGTCAGCCCTCGCCTCAGCGGCAGCCCGCTCGAAATCAGCCATCCGGTCCGGCGCCACCGCAATCAGCAACTCGTAGTCATCGCCGCTCGCCACGACGTCTCTCCAATGGGCGCCATCCGCCGCCACAGCCGCGGCACCGGCCGCCCCAAGCGGTAAATCCTGCAACGCGACCCGGGCCCCGCAGCCGCTCGCTCGCGCCATCCGGCCGAGATCCTTGGCAAGGCCATCCGAGAGGTCCATCGCCGCACGTGCGTGCGCCCGCACCGCCTCGCGCAGCGCCAGCCTGGGTTGCGGCCTGCGATACCGGTCGATTGCCGATTGCCGGTCATCGTCCGAGAGGCTAAGGCGGTCGGCAAGCCCAGGTTCCAGGCGAAACTTGAGGCCAAGCGCCGCTTCGCCGAGCGTGCCCGTCACATAGAGCGCATCGCCCGCCCGCGCTGTCGCCCGTTGGATCATGCCCCCATGCGGCACCTCCCCCAGCACCGTGATCGAGATCGTCACCGGACCGGGGCGCCGATCCGTGTCACCACCCGCGAGCGTGATGCCGAATGCCGCCTGCGCCTCGGCAAGTCCAGCCGCAAAGCCCGCCATCCAGCCCCGGCTCGGTGCTGTTGGAAAGCTCAAGGCCATCAGATAAGCAACCGGACGCGCGCCCTTGGCCGCCAGATCCGACACGTTCACAGCCAACGCCTTCCAACCGATATCGGCCGGCGCATCATCTGCCAGGAAATGCACCCCCTCCGCGATTGGGTCGGTCTTGAGCACCAGATCCATGCCGGCCGCCGGCGACAGCACGGCGCAGTCGTCCTTGAGCCCGAGCGCCCCGGCAAAGCCGGCGGCCAATGGTTCCAGATACGTTTGGATGATGGCTTCCTCGCCTTCGAGGCGCTCGTTGTCGTCGCGTGTCATACCCCCAATAGAGCACTCGCCACGCCCCGCCGCCAGATCCTCAGCCGCAAGTCCCCCTGAATGAGCCTCCTCGCCGAACGAGGCGCTGCCCTTGCCCGACCGGCCCGCCTCACGTCACAATCATCGGCCAGTTGGCAACTGCGCCCCCGCGTCGGGCGGGCGCGCAGAAGGCCGATGATCAATGGCACCGACGCCGGCGGGGAGACGAACGACGTGAGCTGGAAGCGGTTGGCGCTGTCGGGCAGAAAAACCGGCGAAGCAGCGGACCGGCCGCCGGCAGGTGCCGCAAAGCCCGTCGACCAGCGTACCGTCGCCCAATACTTCAAGGACGCCCCCCGCAGCGAAGTGGCCGGCGACGCCCGCCTCAGCCGCACTGCCGCCCTCGCCCGGACATTGACGGGCGTCGCCGGCGTCGTGCTTGTGGGTCTCACCGCCTACGAGATTTGGCGCCACTTTGCCACGCTCTGGGTCTGGCCGATCCCCCGCATCATCGACCGCACGCCTCTTTGGCTCGGGCTCGTCCTGCTGGCGGCAGCCTTGCCCAAGACGTTATGGCAACTTGGCTTTGGCGCACCGGCCGCCGTGGTCGCTGGAGCCGCCCTCGCCGAGCTCACCATTTTCCGCTTCATTGACCGCCAGCCCGCTCTTTTGGTGCTGTTCCTGGCAGGAGCGCTGGCTGCCGCCACCCTCCGTCGCACCCTGCGTGACCAGCAGATAGCCCCTCCACTTCCCATACTCGAGCCTAACCTCGATGCCTGGACGGACGCGCTGATACGCCGCCTCGTGCTGGCCGAGGGCCTTCCCCTCGACGCCGGCCTGCGCCCCGACGACTGGCGCATCCTACGCACGCTCCCCGTCCTCGATGGAAACGGCCCCGCCCTGCTCTACCGCATCGGCCGTGACCACCACCCGCGTCTGACCCCCGCAGGCGTTGCCGCTATCCTCATTCAACCCGGCTCCGTCATTGTAATCGAGGCCATCGTCGACCTCATCGAGGCCCGCCTCGTGACGCGGCGCCTGCGCGAGATCCGCAGCAGCGCCATCACTGCTCTCGACTTGAGCATGCATCAAACCTCTGCCGAACCATCCCCCGTTACGCCCGCCACGTCGCCCGCCGGACGAGCCCGCATGACACGACGCAAAGCCCAGGCTGAAGCGGGCAGCAGCAGGCAGCGCGACGAGATGGTGATCCATCTGGCAGGTTGCGGCGCCATCACGCTCGTGTTCCGGGATACAGCACTCATCCCCGCGACAGGCCCGGACGGCATAGCTGTGGCGGAACTCAACCCGCCAAAACACATCCGCGAACTCTGGCAAGCTCTGCTCGGCAGCGAACAGCGGCAATAGTGCAGCGCAGCGCCCCCACCCCTTCATCAACTCCGGATGTGGCCGACTGCCTTACGCCAGCTTGTAGTTGAAGCTCACCGAAATCCGCTCCGCCTCCGCCGTGTTCACCGGCACCTCGTGGCGCAGCCAGCTCTCCCATAGCAGCACCGTTCCCGCCTTGGGCGCCACCGAGACGAACGTCTGCGCGCCGCGCGAGGCACGCTGACGCCGCGGCGGCGAGGCCATCATCAGCGGCAGGCGGGGATCCTCGAACCGGATCGCACTGGCGCCGGCCGGCACGTCCACATAATAGGTGCCGCTGACGACACCGTGCGGATGGATATGGCCGGCGTGATGACCACCGGGCTCGAGCACGTTGATCCAGATGTTGTCGACGACCAGCTGCCGCCGCTCGAGGTCGAGCTCGGCAGCCTTGGCGAACGCGGCGACATGCGGATCGACCAACCGCACCAGGTCCTCGAACACCGGTGCCCGCCACGCCAGATCGTTGAGCGAGGCATAAGACGTATACCCCCGGTAGCCATTGTCCGCGCACCACGCCTGCCCGGCCTCATCGTCGCCGGCAATCGCGATACAGCTCGCCATCAACTCGTCATTGAGCCGTCGCCCTGCCGCCCGCCCCATCAATTCAGCCCGGTAGATGGGCGTTGCAAACAGGCTCTCGATCGTCGCCATTCCCAGCTCCAAATCACAACCAATCAGGCGTTGCCGCCCTGCTGCCCCTTGCTCCGCGTGCCCAGGATCAACGCCAGCGGGATCGCCATTAGCGAGGCCACCATGTACATCGTAAAGGCATTCAGGTAGCCGATCAGTGCCGCCTGTCGGTTAATCTCCTTGGCGAGACGCGCGATGTCCGGCAGCGTCTCAACCGACCACGACCCTGCCACCCACGGCAGGTTGAACGAGCGGTTGAACGGCGACACTGCTTCCGACATTCGCGAGAAGTTGGCCCCCGTCGCCCGCACGATCTCGGCAACCGACATCGAGATGAAGAAGCTCGAGCCGATATTGCGCATCAGGTGGAAGACGCCCATGGCCTCGGCGCGATATTTGGGGCTGAGCGTGCGAAACGCGGCAAACGACATCGGCACCCAGATGATACCGATGGCAAGCCCCTGCAAGAACCCATTGGCGGCAAGCACCCAATCCGGCACGTTGAGGTCGATCGTCGAGAGCCAGAACCCTGAGACCGCGTGCAGGCCAAATCCGCCCGCCATGCCGATCCGCGGATCGATCCGGGCGAGCCAGTTCGACGAAAAGAAGCCGACGATGGCGCCAAGCCCGCGCCACGAAATGACAAAGCCAATCAGGCTGTCGGGATACCCTGCATGCGCCTGCAGGAGCTGTGGCAACAA
The DNA here is from genome assembly GCA_963761475.1 of uncultured Alphaproteobacteria bacterium. GTDB lineage: Bacteria > Pseudomonadota > Alphaproteobacteria > Rhizobiales > Hyphomicrobiaceae. Next base: position 973,769 of record CAVXGT010000019.1, on the reverse strand, counting down.
TACCATTGGCGTGAAATTGAGCATGCCGAACACCGTCACCAGCACGAAGCCAAGCGCATAGTTGCTGTCGGTCAGGATCACCGGCGACAGGAACGGCTTTTCAGCGGTCAGACAGTGGGCGACAAACACGTAGAGTGCGATTGCCGCAAGCACCGTTGCGGCGATGATCTCGGTCGACTGGAACCAGTCCAGGCGCTGGCCACGGCTCAGCACGATCTGCGCCAGCGCCAGCGCCGTGGCAAGCGTCAGGAACCCCGTCCAGTCGAGTGCGGGTCGTTGCGCATCCTCGTCCTTCGGCAGCGTCGCGCGAAACGCAACGAACGCCAGCAGACCGAACGGCACCGTCAGATAGAACACCCAGCGCCAGCTCCACACCTCCGCGATATATCCGCCGATCGAAGGCCCGATCACCGGCCCCGCCATGTTGGCGACCCCGAACACGGAGATCGCAAGTCCATGCTGCCAGCTCGGAAAGACGTTGAGCAGGATCGTTTGGCCAAGCGGCACCAGCGCCGCCCCGCCACCGCCCTGCACGACCCGCCAGAACACCAGCGTCTCAAGCGAGGTCGCAAGCCCGCACATCAATGTGCCCACCGTGAACGTGAACACCGACCAGACCATGACGTTGCGCGCACCGAACCGCGCCACCAGCCAACCCGTCATCGGCGTCACGATCGCCGTCGCAAGGATGTTGAACGTCACTGTCCAGGCGATCTCGTCCTGGGTTGCAGCCATCGCGCCTTGCATCTGCGGTTGCAGGCCGGACGCCACCAGGATCGTCGCGTTGTAGATGGTGGACCCCATAACGATCGACGCCAGGATCGCCCAGCGCCGCGCCACCGGCACGTTGACAACGGGATCTTGCACGGCGGCTGTCGCTGCGGTCACTGTGCCCTCCAATGGGGAATCGGGGGGCAAGGGTGCCCTGGCGCGCTTCTAACCAACCACCACCCCCGCGTCACTACCCGAGGCTGCATGGCAGGCGGCCGCATTCCGGCTTGCTGCCAGGGCACCGCTCACGCCATAAGTGCGCCTAATCCAGCCCCCTCCCGAAAGGCCCACGCGATGTCCCTCTCCCGCATGCTCGCCAGGCGCGCAGCCGAAGGCCGCCCCGTCACGATTGGCCAGATCGGAGCCGGCAAGTTCGGCACCATGTTCGTCTCGCAATGCCGGGTCACGACGGGCATGCACCTGGCAGGCCTTGCCGACTTGATCCCCACCCGCGCCCGCGAGCGGCTAACAGGCGTCGGCTGGCCGGCGACCCAGATCGACGCCGCATCCCTAGACGAGGCTTTCAAGACCGGCAAAACCTTCGTCACCGACAACGCCGAAGCGCTTTTCAACGATCCCCGCATCGAAGTGATCATCGAGGCGACCGGCGATCCCGCAGCCGGCATCCGCCATGCACTGAAAGCCATCGACGCCGGCAAACACGTCGTCATGGTCAACGTCGAGGGTGATGCACTGGCAGGCCCCCTGATTGCCAAGCGCGCCGAGCAGAAGGGCGTCGTCTACTCGATGGCCTGGGGCGACCAACCCGCCCTCATTGCCGAGCATGTCGACTGGGCGCGCACCTGCGGTTTCAAGGTCGTCGCCGCCGGCAAGGGTACCCGCTATCACCCCACCTACCACCGCTCCAATCCCGACACGGTCTGGGACATCCTCAACAAGTACCTGAACATCACCGACCGCAGTCACATCAACCCGAAGATGTTCAACTCGTTCATCGACGGCACCAAGTCCGGCATCGAGATGAGCGCTGTCTGCAACGCCACCGGCCTTGAATCGCAGGCTGACGGCCTGTCCTTCCCGCCAGCATCCCGTTTCGAGCATGCCGAGATCTGCAAGCCGCGCGCCGACGGTGGCGTGCTGGAAAAGGCCGGCGTGACCGAGGTCACCTCGTCCGTCACCCGCGACGACAAGGACGTGCCCCATCACCTGGCCATGGGCACCTACGTCGTTATCGAATCCGACAGCGACTACGCCCGCCAGTGCTTCGCCGAATACAACATGCTGCAGGACAAGTCGGGACGCTACGCATCGCTGTATCGCCCGACCCATATGATTGGCCTCGAGCTTGGCCTCTCCGTCGCCTCCGCAGCGCTGAGGAATGAGCCTACCGGCTCGGCCATGTGCTTCAATTCCGACGTGGTCGCCACCGCCAAGCGCGACCTCAAGGCCTCCGAGATCCTCGACGGCGAGGGCGGCTTCTGCGTCTGGGGCAAGCAGACACCGGCCGCCGTATCGTTGCAGGAGGGCTATCTCCCTCTGGGCCTCGCCCACAACGTCAAGCTCAAGTCCGACATCAAGGAAGGCCAGCGCCTCAAGTGGGCGGACGTCGAGATCGATACGTCCGATGCCACCTACAAGTTCCGCCGCGAGATGGAAGCAGCCTTCGGCCGCCCCAACTCGCGTGCTTGATCTGCCGAGGACGCGCAAGCTCGGCACTTGCTCCTCGAGCAGCCTTCGAGCCTGCCAACTCGACGTCTCGCGAGACCTATGTTGTCTTCGGTGACCAGCCGTACGCCTTGGCGCAGGCGCCGCCCATCAACATGGCGCGGTCGCTGTCGCTCAACCGGTCGGTCATCAGGAACGGCTTGACCGCCTGCTCGTAGTTCACGACCGCATGCGCCCGCGTCCAGTCCGTCCCCCACAGGCACCGCTCCAAGCCCCAGGCATCAAACACCCGTGCCAGCGGATCCCAGATATCGGGAAACGGATAAGGCTCGCGCGACAACGTGCACGCCCCACTCACCTTGATCACCGCATTCTTGCGCTTGGCAAGCTCCAGCACCTTCCGCAGGTCCGCCCACGGCTTTTCCGGCGCCGGCGGCGACCTTGGCTGCATGATCGCCAAGTGATCGATGATGAACCGCGTGTCGGGATGGCGATCGACCAGGCTCATGCCCGCATCGACATTGCCCCAGCACAGCATGTTGACGGGGAAGTCGTACTTGACAGCCGCCCGCAAGATCCGGTCGAGCCCTGGATGATTGGGATCACTGTTGCGGCCTGGCTCCTTGGTCAACATGATGCGAATGCCGACCGTGCCCGGTGTCTTCTTCCACTCGGCGATGACGTCGGACACATCGGGATCATTGGGATCGACTGGCTTGACGATAGCCATACGGTTCGGGTGCGCCTTCTGCACCTCAACTGCATAGCTGGCGTCGTACTGATACATCGAGAACGACGAGATGAAGATCGCCCCGTCGACACCGACCTTGTCCATCGCCTCCACCATCTCGTCACCGGTCACGTGCGGCGGCCAGTTCGGCACGCTATGCCACGGCCGCTTCGGCGTGTTGGCTTCGTAGGCGTGCACCTGGGAATCAATGATCGTCATGGAGGCCATTCCTCTCTGCCACGGATAGGCCATCGCAGCAGGTCGCAGAGCCCCTGTCCAGATCGGCACGCCCGGCCGCTGGCGCGCACCGTCCCACCTCGATGACTTCAATCATCCGACCTGCCCCATTTCCGACCATATTGCAGTCCCGTGTTGCACATCTCGACGAGGGCGGTGCAGCCTGTAACCAGCGGAGCAAGGCATGGCAGCTCAGGGCAGAGGCCCCAACGCCAAATTCGAAACCTTGATGAGCGACATGAACGACTACGCGACCACCACGACCGATGACCTCGAGCGGAAAAATCGCCGACACCCGCCCGCCGAGCGCGGCTCATGGCTCAATGGCATCGGAACCGGCCTTGCCACCTTCGTCTCGATCATCGCCCTCGTATTCTCCGGCTACAGCTTTTACGAGACAGTGCTCAAACAGGCCGAGCTGCGGGTATACCACCCGCCGCTGATCTACATGTACCGCAAGGATTATCGCGACGTTTTCGCTATTCCCCTCACGATCTCCAACGACGGCGCTCAGCGCGGCACCGTGCTCTCATTCGACCTGACGGTGACGCACCTCAAGACCAACAAGACGATGAAATTCCAGAACCTCCACTTCGGCACCACGCCTGTCGGAGCGACGCGCTTGTTCACGCCCGTCACCGTCGCAGGCAATAACGCCTTTACCGACGTGATCCTCTTCTACGCGCTCGAAACCGGCTCCTTTGTCGAGACCACCGGCGGCGTCGAGTTGCCCCTGCGGCTGACCTTGAAACTCAACGTCGACTCGAGCGGCGATTGGCTCGCCCCGAAGTCGCCACCCCCGGTGACCTTCGACATGACCGCCAACTACATTGCAGGCTTTCGCGACATGGAATCCGGCCGCCAACCGACCCAGCTCCACGATCTCAGGTGGACAGCCGCCAAGGCAAAGCCGGCAAAGGAATAGTGCTCTCCCGCAGCAGCGCCCCATGGGCGTTTGCGGTGCATTACCGGCCGTGAGCACCAACACCGCCCGGCGGACGGGATGCATTTCCCAATGCTCAAGTCCAGCAACTAGATCGCGTGTCAACCTCGCATTGAATCGTACGCAGGCGACGTCAGCTTTCCCCACATGATTTTGCCATTTCGGATACCGTGCAAGCGTGGCGAACATTCGTCAGAATGAGCATTTAGGCCTTGGAGTGTTGCGATTTTGCCAGCATCCAGGCAAGCCCAACCAATCCGTAAACACATGACATGCAAATGATTATGACATTGAAGTTATGTAACAATTCATGAATCCACAGCCATTTTCGAGGCAAGCCCGAGGTAATGTCGGGTCATTCGGCATCGGCGGCTGTGGACAGATTGTGACGAAAAGAAAGTTGCACAACCAAGGATTGGTGTTGCCAGAGCACTGTCGCCCTTAACCTCATTATTCAAGTGCTGTCAACGGATTATTGTAGTATGCGTAGAGGAATCCACAACTATGACAGTCGACCACGACCCTTCACAGGCTACCAGTGCGACATCCCGCCGCAATTTCGTAGCCGGCGCCGCCTTGCTTGGCTCGACGCTGTCGCTCTCGGTGATGCGGCCGTCGAGCGCTCGAGCTACGCACGGCCCTGGCAACTCGGACGTCAATTGCTTCAAACCCAATCCGGGCGATGGAAACGGCCACTGCGGCCTCTGCTTCCTCGCAGGTACGCGCCTAGCGACCCCGCATGGCGAAATCGCCATCGAGAGCCTTCGAACCCGTGATCTCGTGACCACCGCGGCGGGCGAGGCACGGCCCATCAAGTGGCTGGCCCGCATGCGGTTCGAGCGACTCGACGGCGAAGCCTGGGGCAGAGACGTGCGCCCGGTTCGCATCACCGCCGGTGCCCTCGATGGCCAGACACCGCACCGCGATCTCCGCGTCTCCGGCGCCCACTTGATCTTCGTCGACGGGGTGCTGATTCCAGCCGGCGATCTCGTCAACGGAACCAGCATCATTCTCGAGGATGCCCTGGACCGCACCTTTATCGAGTACTTTCATGTCGAGCTCGAAGCGCACGATATCCTGATCGCGGACGGCGCTGCTGCCGAGAGCCTGCAGGCCAAATCGACCAATCGCCGACTGTTTGACAATTATGATGAGTTCGTCCGCCTCTATGGAGCCAATGCCCCGGACCTTTTGCCGTGCGCACCGATCATGGGCTACTTCGGAGGTCGTGGCGAGATCGCCTCGCGGTTGCGCAGCATGATCGCCCCGATCGTCGACGTCAGGCGCCCCCTGGAAATCGCGCGCGACCGCATCGACAACCTCGCCGAACGGCGAGCGGCCTAGCCCGCCTCACGCCAGAAACAATGCCCCAAAGGCCGTCGCGAGACGGCCTTTGCTTTGGAATTATGGCCGCCAGCAGGAACCGTGGACACCTGCCTACCGCTGCCTGGCGTCAAAGAGACAGAGCAGCGCGATGAAGTACTTGACTTGGAAACCGCGCGGCTCGGCCAACCCTTGGTGGGGTTTCAGCGGCGCAAAACCATCTTCTTGTGCACCCATCCCACCCGTGTGGACTCCCACCTCCGAGGATTTCGTCCAACACTTAGTCTATTCGGATCGGCGCCGCATGACGCGCCCACGGCGACAATTCTGGCACCACGAGGCGAGACGCAGGAACGGCGGTCACCCGGAGACGTCGCCTCAAAGCGAATAAATGACTTGTGCAAGCGTCGACAGCTTCAGCTATTTCGACCGTCACCTCTCTCCATAAATCACCCCACACACGAGAGGACATCTCCATAACTTATTTACGATTTTTTTACATTATGTTTACGAATAATTTTTACTTCTCTAGATTGCCTCCCAAAAAAATCTGCAACAGATTGAAAATAAATAGTATTTTGTCAATTCTCCCTGAGTTGAATAGCAAATTCTAGTGAAATCAAACATTCCAGCGATCCCTTCGACACCCATCCATGGCATTCACCAAACACATTCGAGACATCTGCAACCTTGGATGGATGGCGGCACCATTTGGAGTCGGATTAAATAATTTTTGCGATAGCATTTATTGCTGTGATTTTGGGGGCGACAACAATGGCAAACGAAAAAACCGCGGCACAGGCTGGGTTGACCACATCTCGGCGCAACTTTGTTGCAAGTGTCGCCTTGCTTGGCTCGACGCTGTCGCTCTCGGTCATGCGGCCGACAAGCGCTGCCGCATGTCATGATGCGCACAACTTGGGAAAACCGAATGATGACAAGAGCGGTTGTTGCTTCCTCGCGGGCACGCGACTAGCAACCCCAAGCGGCGAGATCGCCATCGAGGATTTGCAGATCGGCGATCTCGTGACCACCGCAGCGGGCGAGGCACGGCCCATCAAGTGGCTGGCCCGCATGCGGTTCGAGCGACCCGACGGCGAAGCCTGGGGCAGAGACGTGCGCCCGGTTCGCATCACCGCCGGTGCCCTCGATGGCCAGACACCGCACCGCGATCTCCGCGTCTCCGGCGCCCACTTGATCTTCCTCGACGGGGTGCTGATTCCAGCCAGCGATCTCGTCAACGGAACCAGCATCATTCTCGAGGATGCCCTGGACCGCACCGTCATCGAGTACTTCCACGTCGAGCTCGAAGCCCATGACATCTTGATTGCGAACGGTGCCGCCGCCGAGAGCCTGCAGGCCAAATCGACCAATCGCCAATTGTTCGACAACTATGACGAGTTTGTCCGTCTCTACGGCGCTAATGCCCCGGACCTTTTGCCGTGCGCACCGGTGATGGGCTATCTCGGAGGTCGCGGCGAACTCGCCTCGCGCTTGCGCAGCATAATCGCGCCGGTTGTCGACGTCAGGCGGCCCCTCGAAGTCGCCCGCGACCGCATCGACAATCTCGCAGAGCGGCGAGCAGCCTAGCTCGCCTCACGCCAGAAACGTCTTTCCTGCAAAGGCCGTCTTGCGACGGCCTTTGTTTTTGGCATTCGTGCGACGGGCCGCTGTTGGCAACTGGCCATCACGCTTTTGGCTGAATAAGCCAAGTTGAATCCGCGGGCTGCTCACACAGCGCACCATGGACAGCGCCTTTTGAGCTACGAGCCCGGACACATCTCCAAGTCCATATGACTGGGAGCAGCGAAGCCGTGCTTGTCGTTACCGCCGCCCTCAGCCCACCATGACTTTTTTTACCGCCGCCGAGATGCGGTGGCGGATGGCATGGAACCCCTTCGAGCCTTCGCTCGTCATCCAGTTCATCTGCAGCGACCGCCGCTGGCCCTCGAAAGGATGATGCCCGTGCCACGAGCGCTCCGAGCGCTTAAAGACCAGCAGCGTGCCCTGGTCCGGAGCCACCTCGGCCGCGTAGTCATCGACATCATGGCCGTTGCGCAGGATCCGCAATCGCCCCCCCGGCTGTTGCCAGTCCTCGTTGAGGTAGAGCAGCGCTGTGATGATCTTGTCCTTGGAATCGGTGTGAATCTGCCCGTCTTTGGCGCGCGTATAGCCTCGCAGCGAGAACATTTTTGGCCGCCCACCGAGATCCACTCCGAACTTCTCGGCAATCGCCGCCTCAAAGGCCGGGCTATCGAGCTCATTGATCACCTCGCGAATGGTCATGTTTTCACTCAGCGAGTCCAATGGATAGCTGCCGCCCTTCTCGATGGGCGGAAAGGTGCGGTTGACGGCGGCCACGCTATCGGCGCCGAGAAAGCCCGTGACGATCAGGTGCTCATATGGCGCGTCAAGCAACGGCGTCGCCCGCAGCCGCGCAATGTCGAGATGTGCCATGCCCCAGTTTCCCCTGCATCCGCCCTGGCAGTCCCGCCCGCCACAATCTCGTACCGCGAGCGATCCGCCGGCCGGAAATCACCCTGTTGGCGTCGCACCGCCCGCCAACCCCGCCAGCATATGCCTTCGCCGCGCCATTCGTTGCGCGATTTCAGCAGCAATCTCCGCAGCGGAATCGAGCGGCGTGTAACTCCACGTCTCCAGGCTTTTAACCGCCTCCGGCAACGCCCGTGTGGCGCCATAGCGCCGCAGTGCCTCGTGAAAGCGCCGGAATTTGGCCGATCCCCCCGAAGGTTCGAACACATACACGGGCTTGCCCGTTGCCAGCGGTTCCCCGGTCATATTGACGCTGTCGCCAGTGACAACGAAGAGATCGGCATGGGCAAGAATGGCTGGATAGGGATTGTCTCCTTCACCATTCCACAGAAACCGCGGCGACGCCTTGGTGGCACGATCCACGGCCCGCACCAGCCGTTGGTGCGTCCTCCGCGACGGCGTGATCATAAAACTCGCGCCAAGCTGGGCGAGTGACACCAGCGAGGCTTCAAGCCTGTCGTCGTCGGCATCGGTGAACTTGTAGACGGCGTTTTTGCCTCCCAGGATGACGCCAACGCGCGGCCCCGGCAATGTCGCCACGAAATCCGGCACCTCCCGCCTGAGCCGAGCCAGCCGCTCTGGCGAAAAACCATGCGGTGCCGTCAGCGTCGTGATCACATTGGCTCCACGCCGCCGGTCGTGCTCAGGCACCCAGATCAGATCCGCGGTGCGAGCACTGGTCTTGGGATCCTGCAGCACCACCGTGAAAACGGCCGGCCCAGCAAGCTTCTTCAGCGCCCGAATGTATGGCACCGCAAGCCGGCCGGTCGCGATGGCGACGTCCGGCCACGGCGGCTTCAGGAAGCCGGCCGGCCCCTTTCCGTCCGCCGGGTCGGGCGGCCCGTAGGGTGCGAGAACCCGCCACACACCACTCGGCGCAACCTGCTTGGCTTCATAGGCAACGCCCAGCACCTCAGCGACGCCTCGTGCCTGCACCTGCATCCCCGCCTTGTCGTCGGTGATGATCCACGCCTTTAGGCCCGCCAGCGGTCGCTCCCCCGTCATCTCCGTCGCTCCCGAGCTCAAGCCGATCGATCCCCAGGCCGTGCCACATCGGAAAGCCTTGCACGGGATCGATCCGGCGTGGTCAACTTGCGCACGCCGACACCAACCTGCAAGGAGCCACTACCCGCGATGCGCGTTCGCCTCGATGCTACGGATTGGCGCATCCTCAGGGAGCTGCAAACCGACGGTCGCCTGACCAACGTCGCGCTGGCCCAGCGTGTCGGCCTTTCGCCCCCGCCCTGTCTGCGACGGGTTCAGGCCCTCGAAAGTGCCGGCTTCATTCGCGGCTACCACGCCGTCATAGACGAGGCCTTGACCGGTTTCGAAGTCACCGCCTTCGCCTTGGTGACACTGCGGGCGCAGGGAGAAGCCGAGCTGCGTGAATTCGAGAACTTGTTGCTCACCTGGCCAGCGGTGCGCGAGGCCTTCATGCTGGCCGGCGAAGCCGACTACATCCTGAAATGCGTGGCAACCGACATGACGGCCTTCCAGGCCTTCGTACTGGATGTACTGACCCCCGTCCCGAATATCGCCAGCGTGAAGACCACGCTGGTCCTGCGCAGGGCGAAGAATGAGCCGGGCGTCCCGATCGAGCAGCGCCGCTGACTCGACGCCCCGCCTACGCTCAAAACAGTCGCACCAACAGGATCCACGCCGTCACCATCAGCGGCGACAGCAGCGTCGAAAGCACCACCGCCGTCGAGATGAATTCCGATTCCATCTTGTACTCGAGCGCAAAAATGGTGATCAGCACGCCGACAGGCGTCGACGCCGCCACCACGATCACCGCCGTAATGTCGCCCGGCAATTCCATCACACCGCAGATCCACCACGTCAGCGCTGGCGCCACCAGGAACTTCAAGCTCAGAATCAACGTCTGCGGTCCCCACTCGATGGCGCCGAGCCGCGACTGCGCCACCTGCGCTCCGAGCGTATAGAGCGCTAGCGGCGTGAAGATCGAACCGAGCAGCTGTAATGGCTGGCCGACCACTGCCGGCACTTCGACCTCGAAACCGCGCAGCGTCAGACCCACGATCACTGAAGGAATCAGCGGCGTCTCGAAGGCCGTCCTGAGCTTGGCGAAGGGATGCCCGCCACTGGGCGCCATCACCCAAACCCCGACCGTCGTCGTCAGGATCGCCATCAGTGCCGCCAGCACCGACTGGTGGATCAGATAGTCCGGCCCGAAGGCCAGCTGCGTCACCGGAACCCCGAAAAAACCGACGTTCGCGTAGGCAGCGCCGACGCCGATCATCGGGGCGAGCGTGCGCCGCATGCGAAACGCCATGGCGAGCAGCCAGCCGAGTGGAATGAGCATCAGGAACTGCACGATGCCGAAGTAGACTACCGGCCAAACCACCGAGATCGGTTGCCGTCCGGCCGACAGAAAATGAATGAAGAACGCCGGCATCACCACGTAGACCTGCAACCGATTGAGGCTCGCGACATCGAGCTTGAGCCGCGGCTGCAGCCCATAGCCGAGCGCGATCAGCACCATGATCGGCAGCGTCACCTTGATCAGGATATCGAGGAAGAGGGCCATGGAGCGGGCGGGTTCGCCTTGCTGAGAGGTGCCTGCGACTCACGGCGCCGGCTGTGACGGACGTTCCTGCAGCACGCCAAAGCGGGCGGCAATGCGGCGGCTGGCAGCGGCGCAGTGAGTTGCCGCACCCGCCAATTGGCGCCTTGGAGCGCTACGAACGCACTGAAGAGGACAATTCCCGACTCGCCTGCTACGATTTGGCGCTGGATGAGTGTCCGACAGCGACGCCGTGCCTCGTAGGGCCCGCAGCACCCCTGATGCTACGCCCGTTGCACACGCACCCGGCAAGGGTGCATCGCTCGCGACACCGGCACGAGACGCCGGGCGCCGGCCACAAACGGGGACACCAGACCATGGCCAACGCAACGCAAGCCATCATCAGCGCACTCATCTCGAGCATGACGGGAGCCGAGCACCACGACGCCCCCTACCCCCACTGGCTGCTTTACCGCTGCGTCCCCGACGCAGTGGCCGACGAGATCGCGCACTTGCCGTTTCCGGCACCAGCCCTCGGCGGTCTCTCCGGCAAGCGGGAGTTGCACAATGCGACGCGCAAGTATTTTGATCAGGAAAACCGCGACAAATACCCGGTTGTTGCCGCTTTTGCCGAGGCTTTCCAGTCGCGTATCGTAACCGACACCATCCAGCAGACCTTCGACACCGATCTAGCCGGGTCCTACCTTCGACTCGAATACGCGCAGGACACCGATGGCTTCTGGCTGGAGCCGCACACCGACCTTGGCGTCAAGGTGTTCACGATGCTGCTCTATCTCTCGCCTGATCCGAGTCATGCCGACCTCGGCACCGATATCTATGACGCCCAGAAGCGTCACGTCGGCCGCTCGCCATTCAAGCCCAACGCCGCCATGGTGTTCGTGCCCTCCGACGACACTTACCATGGCTTCGAGCAGCGCCCGATCAAGGGCATCCGCAAATCGGTGATCATCAACTACGTCACCAACGAGTGGCGCGCGCGCGAGCAGTTGTCCTTCCCCGATCAGCCGATCGCGGCTTGAACTGGCCCTGCGCTGGATCGGATGCCGCGCCGGCAACCTTGCTGCGCGGCGAGCTTGCCACGCGTTGGGCCAAGCCGTAAACAACACCGCCGGATCGCAAAGGCTTTGGTTGGCTTAAGTAACGCCGCCCATAGGGTCACGGCAGCTCGACTGGCAGCCCGATTGCTAGGGGCGTCTCCAGCGGGCCTTTTCTGCAGCAACAACGCCACGGACGCACAGTCCAAAGAGACTTAAACTAGGGAGAACACCATGGCACATCGTGCCACCATTTCACGCCTGCTTGCGGCCTGCGTGCTGCTAGCGCCTGCCGTAGCCATTTCGAGCTCACCGGCAGCAGCCCAGGACCCGCTTGTCCTCAACTGGAATATCTTTGGCCCGAAACGCGCGGTGACCGCCGGCATCGAGGCCATGGCGGACTTCTTCGCCAAAGAATTCTGGCGGCAAGGTCCAGATCAAGATCGCATACGGCTCGGCACTGGGTCCCGAGAAACAAACTCCGGAAGCCATCAAGTCGGGCGGCTACGAAGGCGGCCAGATGTGCACGGGCTACTACCCCGGGAAATTCCCGATGACGAACGTCATGGAATTGCCGTTCCTGCCGCCAGCCAAGCTCGAGGACCGCGTCAAGGTCGATGATGCCGTTTACGCTCATCCCGCCTCGATCAAGGAAATGGCCGAACGCTGGAACATCAAATACTTCGGGCCGACGGCGCTGCCCGCCTATGAGTTCATGGGCAATCGAAAAATCGCAAAGCCCGAAGACTTCAAGGGCGTGAAGGTGCGCATCTCCGGTCTCAACGCCAAGGCTCTGTCGAAGTTCGGCGCCGTCCCCGTGGTCGTGACTGCACCTGAGGCCTACACAGCACTCGAGCGCGGTACCATCGACAGCTTCGGTTTCCCCTACGCCTACAGCTTCGGCGCCTACAAGCTCCACGAGGTCGCAAAGTTTGTGACCGACGGCATCGCCCTCAACGGCTTCATGTGCTTCCAGGGCATCTCAATCACGGCCTTCAACAAATTCCCCGAAGCCCTCAAAGCCAAGCTGCCGCAGGCCCAGGAGCTGGCCAAGACGGCACTGGTCAAGGCCTACGAAGCCGCGGATGCGAAGTGGATCCCTGTGTTCAAGCAGAAGCTTGAGGTCAACACGTTCTCACCTGCCGATCGCCAGCGCCTGATCGCCGGCGCTAACGAGATTTGGGAAGGCTGGGTCGTGGAGCAGGAAAAAGCGGGCCGGCCGGGCCGGGCAATGCTCGACTTCGTGAAGAAGGAAGTCGCGAAGTTCAAGTGACGCACAAAAACACCGATCCCGCGGGCCTTTTCGAGCAATCGACAGCCCCGGCGCAGCGGTAGACCACGAAGCCCCGGCAGCGATGCGCCGGGGCTTTTTTATGCCCACGCAAAACCGCCGGCCACGAGTTAAGGGGTTGCGTCATCGTGCCCAGTACGGCTAAGTTCGAACCCAGGCCCGAGCAGGACAACTGCCAGCGCCACTCGCACAGCCGTAGTCGAACGGCTGAATTTCCGATGGAAGGCAGCAAGGCCAACTTGCTCCGTCTTTCTGAAATGTCCGAGACCACAGGGAGGATACCGATGGTTTTCTTTGGCGCCCGCCATTTGGCTGGGCTAGGTTCCGTGCTGGCGATAGTGTCAGCCACCACCACAACCTCCACCAACGCCCAAGACAAGATCACCTGGAACCACAACTATTTCGGTCCCAAGCGTGAGGTCACGCGAGGCATCGAGACCGCTGCCGACATGCTGAACAAGGCCGGAGGCGGCAAGTTCGAGTTGAAGATCCACTATGGCGCAGCGCTCGGCCCGCCCAAGGCGGTTCCCGAGGCGATCAAGACCGGTGGTTATGAGGGTGGCAACATCTGCGTCGGCTACGCGCCGGCCAAATTCCCGCTGCTCTCCGTCATGGAGCTGCCCTTCCTCGCGCCGTCCAAAACCACAGACCGCGCCAAGATCGATCACGCCATTCTCGAGCATCCGCTCATCAAGAAGGAAATGGCAGATCGCTGGAACATGATCGCGTTCGAGCCGACCACGCTGCCGGCCTATGAATTCATGGGCAACAAGAAGATCGCATCGACCGACGACATGAAAGGCGTCAAGATGCGTATCTCCGGCCTCAACGCCAAGGCTCTGGCCAAGTTCGGCGCCGTGCCGACCAACGTGCCCGCGCCTGAGACCTACACGGCGCTGGAGCGCGGCACGATCGACATGATCGGCTTTCCCTACGCCTACACCTTCGGCGCCTACCGCATCTACGAGGTCTCCAAGTTCTCGACCGAAGGCATGGCCATGAGCGGCTTCATGTGCTTCCAGGGCCTGAGCATGAAGACCTGGAACAAGATGCCGTCCAACCTGAAGAAGATGCTGCCGGAAGTTCGCAAGGCGTCCACAGCCGCTCTGCTCGAGGCCTACGACGCCGCCGATAAGAAGTGGATCCCCGAGTTCAAACAGAAGCTTGAGGTCCATCAGTTCCCCGCTGCCGAACGCAAGAAGCTGCAGGCGACGGCCGCCGAGATCTGGGACCAGTGGGTCAAGGACCAGGAAAAGGCGGGCCGGCCCGGCAAGAAGATCCTGGACTTCGTCAAAGCTGAAGTTGCCAAGATAAAGTAAGCACCGCTCACCACTGGAGCCTACCTTGACACAGGAAATTGTTATCCTGCTCGTCGTCGTCGCCGCAATGTATGCGGCGACGATGTTGTTTTACAAACCGATGTTGGTCGTCTTCCGCTGGCTGGAGCAGGCGCTTCTCGCCGTATCGATCCTGATGATTCTCGGCCTCATGTTCTATGTGGCCGTCGAGGTCCTCATGCGTTACGGCTTCAACTCGCCTCAGCCCGGGCACCTTGAGCTCTCCGAGCTCATCATCATCGCCGTCGTCTTTCTGGCCGTCTCCTACACCCAGCGAACGCACGGACACGTCGGCATGGACCTCGTCCTCGACGCCCTCTCGCCAGCCGCCCGGCGGCTCGCCATGATGGCGGCACTGGTCGTGAGTTCCCTCGTCTGCGCCGTGATCAGCTGGTTCAGCGTCAAGAACACCTACCTGTTCTGGCTCTACGAGGACGTGACGATGACGGAGCCCTATTTCAAAACGTGGTACTGGGCCGGCACCATCGCTCTTGGCTACGGCATGCTCACGTTGCGCATGATCGCTCAGTTCATGAGCCTGCTGAACCCGGACAAATATCCCGACGACACCCCCGTCGACGAAACCGGCCTCCACGCAACGACAGACTGAGGCCACCCGCCCCAGTTCATCCCACCCTTTCCCAAACGCCCCATAACCGCGGTTCGCCTCCCCATGGATCCCATCGCTGCTGGCCTCTGGTCGCTACTGGCCTTGACACTTTTGCTCGTGTCGGGCATTCGCATCGCGTTCGCGACGGCCTTGTGTGGCTTCGTCGGCCTGTGGGTGCTTCGCGGTTACGATGCCGCCGCCGCCCTCTCCGCACAAACCATCTACGGCCACCTTTCGAACTACAACCTCATCGTGTTGCCGCTCTTCATCATGATGGGCTTCTTCGCGTTCTACGCCGGCATCACCAGCGAGTCTGTACCGGGCGGCGCGAATTTGGGTCGGCCACTTGCCCGGCGGCCTGGCCATCGCAACCATCGTCGGCTCGGCAGGCTTTGCCGCTGCCTGCGGCGCCTCGACGGCATCCGCCGCCGTCATGGGCCGCATAGCCTTGCCCGAACTCAAGAAGGCCGGCTACGACGACAAGGTCTCGACAGGCTGTGTCGCTGCCGGCGGCACTATGGCGACCATGATACCTCCATCGGTGCTGATGGTGGTCTATGGCTTCATCGCCGAGGAATCGATAGGCGCGTTGCTGCTTGCCGGCATCCTGCCAGGCCTGCTTGAAGCCTTCAGTTATTCAGCCATGCTGCTGTTGCGCTTCAAGTTCAACCCCAAGCTGGGCCTGCCCCAACCCAAAGCCTCCTGGAGCGAGCGTATATCCTCGATCAGCGGCGTATGGGGCATGGTGGTCCTCATCGTGCTCGTCATGGGCTCCATCTACACTGGCCTTGCGACACCGACAGAGTCCGCTGCCATCGGCGCGTTTGGCGCGTTGCTCATGGCCATTCCCCGCATCGACCTCAAGGGCTTCTGGAGCGCCATGGTCGAGACGGCTCGCGCCACCGGGCTCATCTTCGCCATCGTCTCTGGCGTGTTGATCTACGTCCACTTCCTCGGCTTCACCGGCATGCCCGGCATCGTCGCCCAGTGGATCCTGTCGTTCGACCTGCCGCCGACGGTCGTCCTGGTCGGCATTCTGATGCTCTACCTCATGCTCGGCATGTTCCTCGATGGCATCGGCATGCTGCTGCTGACCGTGCCGATCATCCTGCCGACCATCAAGACCCTCGGCATCGACCCGATCGTGTTCGGCGTTCTCGTCGTGCGCATGGTCGAGATCGGCTTGATCACGCCCCCTGTCGGCCTCAACGTCTACGTCCTCAAGGGCGTCGCCCCGGACGTCTCCATGGTCGACATGTTCAAGGGCTGCGGCTGGTTCGTGCTGGTCGACATCATCAATGTCGCAATCCTCATCGCCTTCCCGCAGATCATCACCCTGATCCCGTCGACGATGATCAAGTAGCCTAGGCGCGTTCTGCAGGAGAGTTCAGATCCTGGACCGACGGCGGTCAGTCGGTGGTGTGCCGCGACCGAGCACACGGGCGGTCGGGCGCACTGCTGGAGCCGTAAGGACGGTGCCGAGCAGGCGTCGCGCCAAGCGCCACAGCGCCCGGATCACCCACAGGATCGCAAGCCCCATCAGCGCGATGATGATCCAGGCGATCACCGAGGACACCTGATACAGCGTGCTGCCGGGCTCGACGGGCTTGCGCGCTTCCCTTACCTTGCGCGCCTGCTCCTCCTTCGCCTGGGTGGCGATCGCTGCGGCGCCTGCGTAGCGATTCTCCGCGGCGAGGGCGAAGGGGTGGTCGGCGAGCCGCTGCACTTGGTAGGGTCGCTCGGGGTCGTACTGGATCGCGAGGCTCTGCCCGAGGACGACATCGGCCACGGCTGCCACCGGGACCTCGAACGAGGCGGAGACGAGACCGCCTTCCGCCGTCGAGAAGCTCACACCGACGACAGCAACACGCCGGATTTCGCCCATGGCATGGTCGATCCGGGCCGCCTCGGCCTCGGCCGCCGCGCAGTCGACGAGGCCTGTGACTTGCGCCGGCCCACGCTTGTTGAAGCGCTTGATCTGGTAGTGGCAGAGCGTCTCGAGATGCGTGACGCGCGCCTCGGCCGGCATGTAAGTGTAGTGGCGCCAGGCGTAGGGGCCGACGAAGGCGCCGATCGCGCCGCCACCCAGCACGAGCGTGACGGCGAGCATGATCCAAGCGGCCTTGCGGCGTTGGGCTGCCGGCGCAACCTTCAGTCCGAGAGCGTCTGCAAAGCCCATTCGTCTTCCCTCGAGCGATGTGGCAATCCCGCGAGGCTATCAGACTTCAGTTAATACGGCGTGCCCACTCGCCGGGCCGATGCCCTCGGATCAGACACCGAGTTCCTTGCGGACCTCGAACACCTCCATGATGCGGCAGCCCTTGTGCGGTCCGTCACATACGAATTGCCACTTCCCCATCGAAAACGTGTCGCAACACTTCACGCCCTTGATCAGGATCCAGTGCCCTTCCTTGCCCCTGTGAATGGCGAGGATGTATTGTGTCCAGGCATTGCGTGGGCGCTGCATCCAGTTCCACACGCTCGGCCGGGCCTTGCGCGCCAGGTGCATGTAGTCCTCGACAAGATCCATGCGGTAGCCATACCGCTTGAGCGCGGCCGCCACCTCCTCCGAGTTCGTCCCCTTGACGACCGACTTGATGTTGGTGTCCGGCGCCCGCAGCGCACGGATCTCGTCTTCGATTTTCGAGATCGAATAGCCCGTGATCGCCGACAGCACGAACGGACCACAGAAGGCCACGCGTCCGGTATCGTTGTTGACCTCATTGAGGCTGGACGTGACGCGCGCGATTGCGCCGTTGTCGAATACGGG
This sequence comes from uncultured Alphaproteobacteria bacterium, assembly GCA_963761475.1. Taxonomy (GTDB): domain Bacteria; phylum Pseudomonadota; class Alphaproteobacteria; order Rhizobiales; family Hyphomicrobiaceae. The sequence goes on along the minus strand of CAVXGT010000019.1, from coordinate 955,999 downwards.
CATGAGGCAGTTCCGCGAACAGGTTGGTTAAAAGAACCTTTCCACCGAAGTCTTGATGAAGCGTTAATCCGCGACCCATCTTGATTAGTCCGGCCAAAGAGCCGAAAAGCCATCAAGACCGGCAGAGAGTGCCGGACACCAAATAATGGACCGCGGGCGCCAGGCCGCCTGCATCACGCCGGGAGAGCGCATCGATGGCCAAAGGCAGCAAGGGCGGCGACAAGAAGAGCGGCGACAAGAAGGCCGCCCCCGGGAAGAGCGCATCGGCCGCCAAGCTCGAGCCCGGCCAACGCGCCGCCACCGGCTACCTGCGCGGACTGCAGAATTACGGCGATCCCGATTTCTCCGTCTACCTGCGCCGAGCCTTCGCCCGCTCCATGGGCTATTCCCTTGACGAGCTCAGCCGACCGATCATCGGCATCGCCAACACCTACAGCCGCTTCAACCCCTGCCACCGCCATTTCCCCGAGCTGGTCGATGCCTTGAAGCGTGGCATCGCGGCAGCGGGCGGCGTTGCCTTCGAGTTCCCGACCATTTCAGTCCACGAATCCACCCTCGCCCCCAATTCCATGAAGTTCCGCAACCTCATGGCCATGGACACCGAGGAGATGATCCGCGCCCAGCCCATGGACGCCGTGGTGCTGATGGGCGGCTGCGACAAGACCGTGCCTGCCCAGTTGATGGGCGCCGCCAGTGCCGGCAAGCCCGCCATACAGTTGATCGGCGGCCCACAGATGACCGGGCGCTACAAGGAGCACCGCGTCGGCGCCTGCACCGACTGCCGCAAGTTCTGGGTCGAATATCGCGCCGGCCGCATGTCGAAGCCAGAGATCGAGGAGGCCGAAGGCCGCCTCGTGACCACCGCCGGCACCTGTGCCGTCATGGGCACTGCCTCGACCATGGCAGCGATTGCAGAATCCATTGGCATGACCCTTCCGGGCACGGCCGCCATTCCGGCCGTCCACGCTGACCGCCTGCGCGCCGCCGAGGCGACGGGCACCGCCGCCGTTCGGCTTGTTGCCTCGAACCTCACACCCGACCAGATCATCACCGCCAAGGCGCTCGACAATGCCACCCGCGTGCTCCTGGCGCTCGGCGGCTCCACCAATGGCGTCGTACACCTAGCGGCCATTGCTGGCCGGCTTGGCCTCGAGCTCGACCTCCACCGCTTCAATGAGCTCTCCGACACCACTCCCGTGCTCGCCGCCGTGAAGCCGGTCGGCAACGAGTTCTACATGGAGGATTTCTACGCCGCCGGCGGTATCGGTGCCATCCTGCGCGAGTTGAAACCCTTGCTGCACCTCGACTGCATGACCGTGGCTGGAGAGACCCTCGGCGAGCGCCTGCAGTCCGACGAAGCGCTCTGGGTCGACCGCCGTGTCATCAAGCCGGCGTCCGATCCCGTGGAGCCCGAAGGCGGCCTCGTTGCCCTGTTCGGCTCCCTGGCACCGGAAGGCGCCATCATCAAGCGCTCGGCGGCAACCCCGGAACTGTTCGAGAAAACCGGACGCGCCGTCGTCTTCACCGGCCTTGACGACATGAACGAGCGCGTCGACGATCCCGACCTCGACGTCACCGCCGATGATTTCCTGATTCTCCAGAATGTCGGCCCGGCCTCTCCAGCGGCCATGCCCGAGGCTGGATTCCTGCCGATCCCGAAGAAACTACTGCGCGCCGGCGTCAAGGACATGGTCCGCATGTCCGATGCCCGCATGTCCGGCACGGCCTATGGCACCATCATCCTGCACATCGCACCGGAATCCTACATTGGCGGCCCTCTCGCCTTCGTCAGGACCGGCGACCGCATCAAGCTCTCCGTCAAGGAGCGCCGCCTCGACCTCTTGGTCGATGAGGCCGAAATCGCCAAGCGACGCGAGGCCTGGGCGAAGGAGAAGCGCCCACTCCCCGAGCGCGGCTACGACCGCCTGTTCCGGGAAAGCGTGCTCCAGGCCCCCCAGGGCGCCGATTTTACCTTCCTCGTCAAAGGCGGCGGCACCAAAGCCTGAGGCCACCTGCCCGAAAAGGCAGGCATCTGGCATGATCTGCCTCCCGGCCAGGCGCTACACTAAACTCGCTCGCGCCAACGGCGCGAGCTTCCCATCGCGCGCTTGCTTGACAGGCACCACCGCCGGTCACTATATCCGGCATCTCAGACGCCATTCCACGGGCAGGCCCAGTCGTCCTCCCTCAAAGCGCCTGACGATCGCAAGCCCCTGCCCTGTGCCATATTCGGCAAGCGGCGGCATGTGAAACAGTGTGGCGGGATAGCTCAGGTGGTTAGAGCGAAGGTCTCATAATCCTTAGGTCGGCGGTTCAAGTCCGCCTCCCGCTACCACCCCTTCCCAGGCAATTTCCAAAGAACCTGAAGCTTGCCAACGCTTCCCCACCATCGTGTGGGCGCGCCGTTAACCTTTGGCTAGGACTGCGGGCAAGGAACCATCCGCGCAAAATCCCATCCTAAGATTTCGACAACCTCTCGGCGCATAGACCTCAGTCGCTATCGTTCGACAACAAAGCGGAAAAGAGAGCTCAATCCGCCATGTGGCCATCTGTCGTCGCCTCAATACATTCGGCTTGTAGGTGGGCTCAGCGTTTCACAGGATGCCGACGGGGCACCACAGCCGTCATTTTCGCGATGGCCCTGCCCGTAGTGGTGGGCGCGATCGGCATTGCCCTCGATTTCGGTCGGGTCACCCAGGTACGCCAGAGGTTGCAGGCAAGACTGGACAGCGCAGCGCTCGCCGCCGTTCAGGCTGGCGACCTGCAGAACGCCAAATCAATGTTCGCCAAGTTCATCGAGAGCAATGATCCCGACCGCGCTGATAACCTCTCGCTCGTTGCCAAGGTCGACGCCTTCGACGGGGTGAAACTGGAAGCCAGTGCGGACGGCACACTGCCGATGACATTTGGGGCCCTGGTCGGCGTCGAAAAGATCACCATCAAGCTGCAGTCGGTTGCCGAAAAGAGCGCTGGTCACGAAGACCTCTATTTCGCCGTCGACCTGTCGAGTTCACTTGGCGTCGGTGCGACAAGCGCCGACCGAGACGCACTCGAGGCACTCACCCGGCCATATACGACGCCGGCCTATGGTTCAATTTTGCCGCAAGGTTGCGCATTCGGATGTCACTCGCGCGAGGGCTGGGAACCTGCAGGCAAGACCGTCTACCAGATGGCGCGGGATGCAGGCATCAAACTGCGGGAGGATGAGCTCAACCTCCAGTTCAATGGCCTTGTCGACCTGCTGCTCGATCCAGCCGACAAGATCGTCCAAAAGGGCTTGCGACGGATCTCGGTCATCGGCTTCAGCGAGTACGCCAAGGAACTCGCCCCACCATCGACCTCGTCCAGCGCCGTGAAATCGGTGCTTGCCAATTTCCCGGCTTACGACCGCTACGGGACCGACTTCGTCAACTCGTTCAGCGAGATTTGCCGGCTGCTCGGCACGCAGGGAAATGGCACGGCGAACGAACCGCGAAAGACGCTCGTTCTCATCACGGACGGCATCGATTCCCGCTCGGCCTACTTCGCCCAGAAGGCCATCAACGCGAACTCTTGCCAGCAAATCAAGGACGCTGGCTTTCGCCTCGCCGTCGTCGAGATCAAGTATCCAAAGCTCGCCAACAATGCGCTCTACCGCGATACGGTCCTCCCAGTGGAGACGACCATCAGTCCGGCAATGTCAGCGTGCGCCTCCCCAGGCTGGTATTTCCAGGCCATTGATACGCCCGAAATTCCCGCAAAGTTTGTCGAACTCAAGGGCAAGATCAAGGCCGAAAGCGTCAGGCTCTCGCAATAGCGGCGAGCGTCGCTTCGCCGTGCGGGCAGTGCAGGCTGGGCCGGACGCTTGCAGCCAAGCGCACGCAAGTCCGGCGCGGCGCCCATTGCCGCATGTCGCACGCGCCAGTAGAGGCGGAACCTTGCCAGCCGAATTGAGCGCCAGAAACCCAGGCAGCGACTGCTGCTTCCTCTTGAATGAAACGGGCCTCGTCTCAAAAGCGAGGCCCGTCTCGTGCAGCGCGATATGTACCGCCATCGATGAGGAGCCCGGAGCGAAATAAAGCGCAAGCATATCCGCCCACTCCGTCACACAGGCCCCTCAATGGAGGATCAACCCTCCTTCGGCTCCTTCGCCGGAGCTTCGTTCGGAATGTTGTGCATCAACGATTGAGGCATCATGTCAACGAGTTCGTCGACATTGAACATGCCGCCGTCGTCCCACTTGTAGATCGAGCGCTTCACCTCACCGTAGTAGTAGGTGTGGTAGTGCCCCTTCTCCGCATGGAAGATCTGGCCATTCACGTCCTTGGCGGCATCCGTCGCGAGGTAGGCCACCATCGGTGCGATGTACTCCGGCCCCGGCATCGCCATCCGACTCTCATAGTCCTTCTGCGTCATGAGACCGTTCTCGACGCGCCGCTTCCAATTTGCGATCACCGCGTCGTTGACGGTCATGCGAGTTGCTGCAAAAGGACACATGGCATTTGCCGTGATGCCATATTGCCCGGCCTCGCGCGCTATCGTGCGGGTGAGCCCGATGATGCCGGCCTTGGCGGCGGCGTAGTTGCATTGCCCCACCGAGCCCTTGAAGGCATCAGACGAGAAATTGATGATGCGGCCGTGGCGGGCGTTGCGCATCATCTTGGTGGCATGCGTGCACATGTTCCATGTGCCTTTCAGATGCACGCCGATGACGAGATCGAAGTCCTCCTCCGTCATGTTCCAGATCATCCGCTCTCGGAGCATGCCGGCAGTGTTCACGACGAAGTCGATCTTGCCGTAGGTCTCCGCACAGGCACGAACCATGCGCCCCGCCGCCTGATAGTCAGCAACTGAGTTGCGGTTCGCCGAAGCCTTGCCACCCGCCTTGATGATCTCCTGTACCACCTGCTCGGCAGAATTGTCCTTGTCCTGCTGCCCCTCACGCCCCGCACCCAAGTCGTTGACGATGACGCTGGCGCCCTCTTTTGCCATCAGCAAGGCGATCGCTCGTCCAATGCCGCGACCCGCTCCGGTGACGATGCCGGCTTTTCCTTCGAGATTCATGACTAGGCGTCTCCTTTTCGGTTCCAAGACGTGGCGCGTCATCAACTCCGCCCCGGCGCGAAGGATAGGCCCGCCGGAGAGCCGGTGTCACCCCATCGTGCACCGTCGCTGAAGGCCGTTGCCACATGCCTGAAACGCGCCTCGCCATGAACGTTGGCGCCGACACACCGCGCCGCCCCAAGCCCCATATCGAAACATGACCTCTTCCGAGCCGAGCACACGCAGTCCACTAGCCGGCGGGCCTCGGCCCTGGCCCGCACCACGGATCCGTATTGAGACAGTCGTCGAAGCAATTAATCTTTTATCTTAACTATCGGATATAACTTGTTCCGTATTGAGCCAAATTTCGGGTGACCAAAGATCAAATCCTGCCCTAGTTTCAGGCCAACCATCCTGCGGTCCCTAGTCGTCCATCCGACAAAGGATCACCAGCGCAGCAGCGAAACATTCACGTCAGCCCGGCTCACCAGGAGCGGGGCGTTATCAATGACCATTAACGGGCTCACGCGCTGGCCCAACAGTTCAACGACCCTGGAGCGAACCACGTCATGGCATCAATCTTCGGCACCAATCTGGACGACAGCATAACACCGACAGGCAATTCCGCGGGCGTCACCGGCGGGCTGCCTTCTGGTGCCAACGACTCCATCGACGCCGGCGACGGCAACGACACCATCATCGGTGGCGGCGGCATGGACACTATCCTCGCCGGCCTTGGCAACGACATTATCCATCAGCAGGGCTTGGACAGCATTGTCGGCGGCCTCGGCACCAACTTCGTCTACCTCACCGACGCCATGGACTACGTTCTCGACTTCCGTGTTGGCGCTGGCAGCTTCCAGGGCGTCACGTCGATCTCCGGCGTCGAGAGGTTCTTCTTCAACGGCGGCAACGACCAGTTCTACGCCTCCGACAGCAACTTCATGGAGACCGGTTCAGTCAGCGGCGTCTATGTCGATGGCGGCGCGGGTAACGACACACTTTGGGGAACGACGGCATCCGACACACTGGTCGGCGGCGTCGGCAACGACCACATCGTGGGCGATGGCGGGTCCGACCACTTCTTCGACACTCTCGGCATCAATAACATCTATGGCCACACCTCCGGCGCTGACGATGGCGCCACTGACACCTGGTACGACAGCGAAAGCCAGGAAGGCACGCCTGGCAGCGGTGGCTTCACCTCATTCCAGAAGTACTCCAACGGCAACAACGGTGCGATGTCCGGCAGCCAGGACGTCTGGATCGTCCAGAAGCACGGAGACCACAATGACCCCAACCACGACCATCCCTATACCAACACGCTGACCGGCATCGAGAATGCGGTGTTCGGCTACGGCTCAGGCAGCGAGCAGACGGTCACCCTCCGCCAAGCCACCTCGAACTTCAACTTCGGCGCCACGGACGACGTCGGTTCGACCTCGGACATGGTGCTCCAGAATGGCGGCACAGTGGTCGCCTGGACCATCCAGAACAACACCGCCATTTCCGGGACCGTCCTCGGCGCCGGCATCTCTGGATATGAGGTCAAGGCGACCGGCGATCTCGACCGGGATGGCGATGCCGACGTTGTCCTCCAGAACGGCAACTCGATCGTCATGTGGCGCATGCAGAACGGCGTCGTCCAAGGCGGAGCCGACATCGGCATGAGCGCCAACGGCTACACCGTCAAGGCCACTGGCGACATCGACAACGACGGCGACCTCGACCTGATCGTGCAGAACGGCGATTCTGTCTTCGCAATGAATATCGAAGGCGGCATGGCCGTTTCGACCACGGTCCTCGGCCTCGACGTCGCAGGCTGGGATGTGGTCGGCACCGGCGACTTCTTCCGCGACGGCTCCAGCGATATCCTGCTGCAGAAGGGTGGCACCGTGGTCGCCTGGAACATGCTCAATGGGCAGAATGTCGGCGGTACCGTGCTCGGTTACGGCGTCGACGGCTGGACCGTGAAGGGCACTGGCGACTTCGACGGCGACAACGACACCGATGTTGTACTCCAGAACGGCGGCAGCGTTGTCATCTGGCGCACCGGTTCCAACGGCGTGCCTGAGAGCGGCGCTTTCGTAGGCCTCGGCGTCGACGGTTGGGACGTGGCCGCGGTTGGCGACTACGACGGCGACGGCATCTCCGACATCGCCCTGCAGAATGGTGGCACTGTCGTTGTCTGGGATATCGCCAATGGCATGAACAACGGCGGCTACCTCGTGGGCGCCGGGGTCAGCGGCTGGACGCTCAAGGCATAAGGTCACCCGAACCGGTGCCAGCCCCGCACCGGCACTCAAATCTGCACCGTTGCTTATCAAAAGGCGGCGTCCCACAGGGCGCCGCCTTCTGCGTCCCGCCATGACGGGCACGAACCGCTTGTTTTGACCGTCCGAGAAATCTGCAAAACCTGATGATCTCATCAGGCATCCGGCCTAGCGCTCGGCAACCGGCTCCGGGCTCGGCAGCACGGCATCGTCGGCTGTTCTTCGGCTGCGGCCATCGAACCGCGCCCCTTCTTCGATCGCCAGTTGGCGGTGGTGGATGTCGGCCTCGACATTACTCCCCGACATCAAGGACACATGGTGTGAATAGATTTCACCTGACGACACGGTGCCATGGATCGCGACCTTTTCTGCAACAATCCGGCCGCTCACCTGGCCATCGCGCCCGATTGTGATTTCCTGGCCGTAGACCTCACCGGCAATTTTACCGTCCACTCTGAGCTTTCCCCGCACGATAATCTGGATATCGGTCCCCCTGAGTTCCAGATCGTGACCAATGATCGATGCCGATACGGTTTCTTCATTCGTCCGTAGCAGCGGTGCCTGGCTTGCGAAGGGCGCGCCCCCGGAAGATTGAGCCCCTTGAGCCTGCGTGCGCGATTGATCGCCGTTGATTGCTGAAAACGCATTGCGCGAGTTGTTGAGTGAAAATGCCATGGTTAACGCCCCCAGTTACGCGGTTACATACCGTGTGTGCTCCAAACTTCCGAGGTGGACAGGTGTCGCCCCCAGAGAGTTCAGCGTCGGATCGCCCATGTCGATCGGGTCGCTCCCACGCCCATCGTAGCCTCACACCTATCAAGTCGCCTACGAGGTTGTGGCGACAATGAGACCAGCCGGCCGGACTATGGTCGAGCGCCGCCGCACGATCCACTCTCGCTCTCCGGCAAGACAGGCGTGTGACCGCACCTACTTGTGGAGGCGCCCCCACCCCTGTAGGCGACGCGCCGCCTCACTCATGCTCTCGGTCGAGCCCGCGTAGGAAAACCTCACGAACCGTCGCCCGCGCCCGGGATCGAAATCTATCCCGGGCGTCGCCGCCACCCCTGCCTCGTCAAGCATTTTCCGTGCAAACGCGAGGCTGTCAGCGGTAAAATTCGAGACATCCGCATAAAGATAGAACGCCCCATCGGCAGGCACGAGTTTGTCGAAACCGGCCTTAGGCAATTCCTCGAGCAGCAGTGCGCGGTTGGCGGCATAGACCCGCTTGTTGGCTTCCAATTCATCGAGCCCATCAAACGCACCCAGCGCCGCCACCTGTGACACCGCCGGCGGCGAAATATATAGGTTCTGTGCCAGCCGCTCGACGGTGCGCACCAGACCCTGCGGCACCACCATCCAGCCAACCCGCCAGCCCGTCATCGAGAAATACTTCGAGAAACTATTGATCACCACGGCATCATCAGAAAATTGCAGCGCCGTGGCCTGCGGCAGCCCCCAGGTGAGCCCGTGGTAGATCTCGTCCGAGACAAACCAGATACCCCGACGTCGCGCCACGCCGGCGATGTCAGCGAGACGCTCCGGTTCCAGCATGGTACCGGTCGGATTGGCAGGGCTGGCGATCAGCAGCCCAGCAGCACCTTCATTTTCTGCAGCAGCCGTAATCTGCTCGGCTGACGGCATCCACCGGTTCTCAGGCCCCGTCTGCAGCGACACTGAACGCACCCCCAGCGCCGTCAGGATGTGCCGGTAACAGGGATATCCCGGCGCCGGCAATGCCACGGTATCGCCGACATCGAACAGCGCCAGGAAGGCCAGAACGAAGGCCCCCGACGAGCCGCTTGTCACCACGATCCGCTCCGGACTTATCGTCAAGCCGTACCAGTCACGATAGAGGCGCGCGATCCGCTCCCGTAACGGTTCCATCCCGAGCGCCAGCGTGTAACCCAGCGTATCGGTGTCGAGCACCTGCTTGACGGCTTCCCGCGCGGCTTTCGGAGCGCCCGTCGCGGGCTGCCCGACCTCCATGTGAATGATGTGCCGCCCCGCCGCTTCCGCTGCAGCCGCTTGTCGCATCACGTCCATGACGATGAACGGATCGATGTTGCCACGCTGCGCGCCCGCCCGCACCAGAGCCTCCGACGCCGCGGCCAATCGGGTGCTACTGGTCATGCCATCCTCCCGGCGCTCGACACTCGCGCCTACAAATTGCCACTTCTGCGTCCGATCAGAGCGTTCGACTTCCGAATCTCGGCCAAACAGGCGCAGATGGCGCCTTATAGGCAACACACGCGAGATCGGCTAGCGGCGCGAGGCAGCGAGCGAACCCCCGCGGCCTTCAATTGCGCCATGTGCGCCGGACGCACCAGACAACGATCGAGAAAAGCGGATTGATGCATGCCCTTCTCCGTTCCACACATTCCCAAGGGCCGTCTTGCCGCACGACCCGCACCCCGCCAGCGCCTGCAATGCGCCATCGCTACACCAGCGGAATCGAACACCAAATCATCTGTCGCCGCGTTGACCGGCGCCCGGGCCGCCACTACGGTCCGCCCGGCGGCTGACACGCTAAGCCTCGCTGACCACCGAGCGGAACTCACCTGCGTCCGATCCGCAAAAGGAACGAACGTCATGAGCACATTGCAATCCCGGCGCACTCCCCGATCGATCGAGCGCCTCGGCAAGGCGGCCGGGGCCCTTGCGCTGGCGCTCACCATCACCGCTGCCCCGAACCGGGTCGAGGCCCAGTATCTAAGCTTCATCCGCGACACTGAGGTCGAGCGCCTCTTGAGCGAATACGCGCGACCGATCTTTCGCGCCGCCGGCCTCGGCGGCCAGAATATTTCGATGCGCATCGTCAAGCACGAAAGCTTCAATGCCTTCGTGCTCGATGGCCAGAACGTGTTTGTCCACACCGGCACGCTCATGCAGTCCGAAACGCCGAACCAGGTGATCGGCGTCATCGCGCATGAGACCGGCCACATCTCCGGTGGTCACCTCGCCCAGTTGCGTGACCGCATCGCCCGCGACCAGACCAAGAGCCTGCTGATCAAGATTCTTGGCATCGGCCTTATGGTGGCCGGCGGCGGTAGCGGCACCTCCGGCGTTGGCACCGGCGTCCTTGTCGGCGGTGATCAGATCCTGATGCGCTCACTGTTGGCCGATCGCCGCGCCCAGGAATTGGCCGCCGACCAGGCTGGCCTCCGCTTTCTCAACGATACCCGTCAGTCTGGCCAGGGCATGCTGGAAACCTTCGAGAGATTTGCCCAGCAAGAGTATATCTCGGCCTCCGGCGCCACCCAGGACGCCTTTGTGCGCAGCCATCCCGTGGCGGCCAATCGCTTGGCCCAGCTCCGCCAGCGCGTTGCCCAAAGCCCCTACGCCAAAACCAAGGATTCGGCCGAACTCCAGCTGCGCCACGACCTCATGCGCGCCAAGCTCGCCGGCTACCTTGAGCAGCCCCACATCGTCATGAACCGCTACCAGCGCAGCGGCGATACCCTCCCTGCCCGCTATGCCCGCACCATCGCCACCTTCTTCAAGAGTGGCATCAATGCCGGCTTGCCCATGGTCAACCAGCTCATCGCCGAAAACCCCAAGAACCCCTACTTCCACGAGTTGAAGGCTGATTTCCTGATGCGGTCGGGTCGCTCGCGCGAGGCTATTCCCGCGTTGCGCGCAGCGCTGAAGCTAGCAGGCGACGCTCCTCTGATGGCGGTCCGCCTCGCCCAGGCCCTCGACAGCGAGACCGACGCCGCAAGCGTCGCCGAAAGCATCCGCCTGGCCCGCAAGTCATTGGCCAACGACGCCAATCCTCAAGCCTACCGCTTGCTGGCCAGCGCCTACGCGAAGCAGGAAAAGCTGCCCCAGGCCGATCTGTCGATCGCGGAAGCCCATTTCCTCGAAGGTAACATCAAGCGCGCCCAAATTTTTGCCAAACGGGCGCAACGTGGGCTCAAAGCCGGCACCCCGGAAGGGCTTCGCGCTGGCGATATCGTGAATTACAAGATCCCCAAAGACGCGCTATAGGCGACACCTGATCACAATTTGGAGAACGGCCCCAGATGAAGCGTCCATCCACCTCTGCCACGGGTCTAAGGTTGGCCCTCAAAGCCGGCTTGACGGCCCTCGCCCTGGCGAGTGGAGCCACCTGGCTCCAGGCCGGCGATACGACCGGCAAAGGCGACGCAATCGGGCGTCTGGCCCAAGCCGCACCCAATGCCGCCGCGCCCAGCGCCTCGGACGGCCAGTTCGATGCCGCCCAGAAAGCGGCCATAGGCCAGATCATCAAGGACTACCTCCTGGCCAATCCTGAGATCATGCTGGAGGTGCAAACCGCGCTCGATGCCAAGATGGAGACGTTGCAGGCCGAGAAGCTGAAGATCGCCCTGCAGTCGAACGCGAGCGAAATCTACCGCAGTAAGGCACCGGTCGCCGGCAATCCCACCGGCGACATCCCCGTCGTTGAGTTCTTCGATTACAACTGCGGCTACTGCAAGCGCGCCTTCATCGACATCGCCAAGCTCGTCGAGCAGGACAAAAAGGTGAAGCTGGTGCTGAAAGAGCTCCCGATCTTGAGCAAAGGCTCGGAGGAAGCCTCCCGGGTAGCTTTGGCCGCCGGCATGCAGGACAAATACTGGGCCATGCACCGCGCGCTGATTGCGATCAAGGGACCGGCCAATGAGGCTTCCGCCCTCAAGGCCGCCGAAAAGGTGCCGGGCATCGACATGGGCAAGTTGAAAGCGGACATGGCATCGGAGAGCGTCACTGCGGAAATTGGCCGGGTTCGCGAATTGGCCCAGAAGATGGGTATTCAGGGCACGCCGCACTTCCTGGTTGGCGATAGGGCCATTGCAGGCGCTCCCACCGATCTGCTGCAGCAGATGCAGGGCCACGTGGCTGAATTGCGCAAGGCCGGCGGCTGCACAGTTTGCTGAACATAGTTTAAATAGCGTCGCCTGGATAGTTGCGCACAGGCGCAGCCATCCACGACAAAAATCGCAGCCAACCCGGCGGTGGTTCCCACGCTGTCCGTGGCCCATCCATGCCACGACGCTTTTCGGCGCCAGAGAAAGCTGCTAAACACGCTTCAATCGTCGCGAGGCGCCGCTGCGGCGGTCTCGTGACGCGCGTTGAAGGGAAGGCTACCGGCGCCGATGTCCAAACCCGCCTACGTCTTGAACGGTCCAAACCTGAATATGCTGGGTTTGCGTGAGCCGCAGATTTACGGCCACGAGACCCTGGACGACGTGCGCGCCAAGGTCGAAGCGCACGGGCGCAAGCTGGGCCTCGCCATCGATTTCCGCCAATCCAATCACGAGGGCGACCTCGTCACCTGGATCCAGGAGGCCCGCGACAATTCCTCGGGCATCCTCCTCAACGCCGGCGCACTCACGCACACTTCGGTTGCCATCCTCGATGCACTCAACGCCGCCGAGGTGCCAGCCATCGAGGTGCACCTGTCGAACGTGTTTCGCCGCGAGGCATTTCGCCACCACTCCTACGTCTCGTTGGGCGCGGTGGGCGTGATTTGCGGCTTCGGACCGAACAGCTACATACTGGCGCTGGACGCCCTGGCAGCTATTGTGGCCGCCAAGGGCAGCGATAAGCGGCCGGGCGCTTGAGCCGGTGGCCGCTCAACCATCTCTATCGGGATACAGCATGGGCAAGGAAAACAAGGACAAAGATGGCATCGATCGCAGCTTGATCCGCGAAATGGCTCATCTTTTGAACGAAGCCTCGCTCACCGAGATCGAGGTCGAGCACGCAGGCTTCAAGCTCCGCTTGGCACGTCAGGCACCGCCACCTCCAGCAAATGCCGCCGTCCTGGGCCCGCAGCATTCGGTCGCGCGACCGGCCATGGCGCCGCAGCCGTCCGGCCCGGCGCCCGCTGCGCAAGGCCCGGATTTCAGCACCAATCCCGGCACGATCAAATCACCCATGGTCGGCACCGCCTATCGCTCGCCTGAGCCCGGTTCTCCCGCCTTCGTCGAAATCGGCGCCCGCGTCACCCAGGGCGCGACCTTGCTGATCATCGAAGCCATGAAAACCATGAACCATATCCCCGCGCCCCGCTCCGGAACGGTCACCCATATCCTGTTCGAGAATGGCCAGCCGGTCGAGTTCGGTGAGCCCCTCATCGTCATCGAGTAAAAAAAGGAGGGAATAGGGAGCTCGGAGCAGGGAGCCTGATACTCAACCCCGCCCCTGCCGACTGTTCGCTATTACCTGCATGGCCATGTTCGACAAAGTCATGATCGCCAACCGCGGCGAGATCGCGCTTCGCATCCAGCGAGCTTGTAAAGAGCTCGGCATCGCGACCGTCGCCGTCCATTCGACGGCCGACGCGGAGGCCATGCACGTGAAGCTCGCCGACGAGAGCGTGTGCATTGGCCCGCCGCCGGCCTCCGAAAGCTATCTCAACATCCCGCGACTGCTGGCGGCCTGTGAGATCACCGGCGCCGACGCCATCCATCCCGGCTACGGATTTCTCTCCGAAAACGCACGTTTTGCCGAGATCCTGGAGGAGCACGGCATCACCTTTATCGGCCCTACGGCCGAGCACATCCGCATCATGGGCGACAAGATCGAAGCCAAGGAAACAGCCAAGCGACTGGGCATTCCCGTCGTACCGGGCTCGGATGGTGCGGTGACCACGACCGCCCAGGCCCAGCGCATTGCCCGCTCGATCGGCTTTCCCGTCCTCGTCAAGGCAGCAGCCGGCGGCGGCGGTCGCGGCATGAAGGTGGCCCACACCGCCGACGACCTGGACATGGCGCTGAAGATGGCGCGCTCGGAAGCCAAGGCTGCATTCGGCGACGACAGCGTCTACCTCGAGAAATATCTCTCCCACCCCCGCCACATCGAAATCCAGGTGTTCGGCGACGGCAAGGGCAACGCCATCCACTTAGGCGAGCGCGATTGCTCGCTGCAGCGCCGCCACCAGAAGGTGCTGGAGGAGGCCCCCTCCCCCGCCCTCAATGCCGAGGCACGCGACAAGATCGGCATGACTGTGGCGCGCGCCATGCAGAAGCTCAAATATCGTGGCGCCGGTACGGTCGAGTTCCTCTATGAGGACGGCGAGTTCTACTTCATCGAGATGAACACACGCCTCCAGGTCGAGCATCCCGTCACCGAGATGATCACCGGCCTCGATCTGGTACTCGAGCAGATCCGCATTGCCGCCGGCAATCCTCTTTCCCTGACCCAGGACGAGGTGACCTTTGCCGGCCACGCCATCGAATGTCGCATCTGCGCCGAGAACCCCAAGACCTTCCGTCCTTCGCCAGGCCGCATCACCTACTGGCATCCCCCGGGGGGGCTTGGTGTTCGGGTCGATTCCGGTGCCTATCAGGGCTACCGCATCCCACCGAACTACGACAGCCTGATCGGCAAGCTGATCGTCGCCGGCAAGAACCGCAATGAATGTCTGATGCGCCTGCGCCGCTGCCTTTCCGAATTCGTGATCGACGGCATCGAAACTACTATTCCGTTGTTCGGCGAGTTGGTCCGCCATCCCGATATCGCCAACGGCACCTACGACATCCACTGGCTCGAGCGGCATCTCGGCATGAAAAGCTAGCTGAGGCGGCGCGGCGCCCGGAATGAACACGAGCGACAGCGCTTAAGCTCACCACGTAACGCCCCGTCAACGCTTGCCTCAAGACTGCCTCGCTCTTGCCGGCAGCCTTTGGTAATCTGCCCCCAATTGGTTGCTGCCGGAGCCCGCAGGCATGGCGTCCCGCGATGACATCGCCATAGAGATTACGCCGCAGGTCCTCCTCAAGGCCTACGCATGTGGCATCTTTCCAATGGCGGAAAGCTCTGACGATCCGGCCCTTTACTGGATCGAGCCGCAGGCGCGCGGCCTGCTGCCGCTGGATCACGTCCACATTCCCCGCCGCCTGGCCCGCACCATCCGATCCGGCCTCTACGACGTCCGCATCGATACAGATTTTCACGCCGTCATCGATGGCTGCGCCGCCTCGCGCCCCGGCCGCCGGTCCACCTGGATCAATGCTCGCATTCGCAATCTCTACGGCGCCCTGTTCAAGGAAGGCCATTGCCACACCGTGGAAACCTGGCTCGATGGCAAACTGGTCGGCGGGCTCTACGGCGTGTCGCTGGGTGCCGCGTTCTTTGGTGAGAGCATGTTCTCGACCGAGCGCGATGCCAGCAAGGTTGCCCTGGTCTATCTGGTCGCCCGCCTCGTGGCGGGTGGCTACACCCTGCTCGACACGCAGTTCGTCACCGATCACCTCCGCCAGTTCGGTACCGTCGAGGTCGGAAAGCCTGAATTCCACACGCAGCTCGCGCAAGCCTTGCAGAGGACGGGCAGGTTTGACGCTTTGCCACCCGATGCGCCACCGGAAACGGTTCTGGGCTTTGCTAAAGGCAGTGCCGCACAACCAGCACCCTGAGCCGCATTCCCGTCGGTATCGCACCGGCTCGGCGCACGCCAACATGAACCCAAAATAAATACACGGTTCAGAACGAGTTCAGGCCACCGCCTGCATAGTCTCAGTCATGGTCGGAACGAAACAATCGGCCCAGACCAAACGGACACTGAGATCTAGTGGGAAAGACCGCCTCTATGAAAACCCTCGCGCTCGTCGCCGCTGCCCTCGCCGTCATGACCACGGCTGCGGCTGCCGATAGTGGCAATGCCTATCGCCGCTACGACCATCGCTCCAACGTCGGCGACAAGATCGATCAACGTCAGGCCAATCAGCAGCAGCGCATCCAACAGGGCGTACGCTCCGGTCAGTTGACGTGGCGCGAGACCCGCCACTTGCAGGCCGAACAGGCCCGCATCGCCGAAATGGAGCGCCGCGCCAAGGCTGACGGCCACGTCGACCGCCGCGAGGCCCACCGCATCGCACTTGCTCAGAGAGCCGCCAGCGCCCACATCCGCCAGGAAAAGCATGACAACCAAAACCGCCGTGGCCTCTGGCAGCGTCGCTGGTGGTAACAGCGCTCTGACTTGACGACCGACTCTCTTCTCCAGTTCCCAAACTTTTACGGGCCGCTGCTCCCACAGCGGCCCATTTTTTTTCGCCACGGCGAGTTCGCACCAATCCCATCCCTTACTGAGCCGACCGCGCATCGTCTCGGATCATCGCCGCCGCCTTCTCTGCGATCATGATGGTCGGCGCATTGGTGTTACCCGTCGTCACGGCCGGCATGATCGAGGCGTCCACCACCCGCAGGCCTTTTAGGCCATGCACGCGCAAGCGCGAATCGACGACGGCCTTCGGGTCTTCGCCCATCCGGCACGTTCCAACCGGGTGATAGATGGTTGTGCCGAAATTCTTAACGTAGTCGAGCAGCTGCGACTCGCTTTGCACATCCGGCCCCGGAACGATCTCCGCCACGGATTCCTCGGTGAATGCGGATTGCGCAAAAATCTTTCGCGCCAACGCGATGCCGGCGAGCAGCACCTGTGCATCTGCCGGCGCCGACAGATAGTTGGGACGAATCACCGGCCGGTCGTATGGGTCTGCCGATTGCGCCATGATGCTGCCCCGGCTCTCTGGGCGCGCAATACTGACAGCTATCGTAGCGCCGGGCTTCGTCTCCAGCTCACCGAATTTGGTTGGATCGTAGCTGGCCGGTGAAAACAGCAACTGGATGTCGGGACTTGCGAGGCCTTCACGGCTGCGTGTGAAGCATTGCGCGCTGGACACGCCGAAGGTCAGTGCGCCCTTCCCCGTCGTCACCCACTTGGCGATCTCGCCCACCAGTGGCAAGCCCCGCGCCAACTGGTTGATCGACTTGCCCCTGACGCGATGTGAAACACGCGCCACATAGTGGTCCGACAAATTACTGCCGACGCCCGCCAACTCGTGGCGCACCTCCACACCGATGGATTTCAGATGCTCAGCCGGCCCGATCCCGGAGATCTGAAGGAGATGGGGAGAGTTGACGCTGCCCGAGGAGACGATCACCTCCCGCCGAGCCTTGAGGTCGATTTCCCGCCCCATCTGCTCGACCCTGATGCCGCGCGCTTCCCGTCCCTCGAGTAGGATGCGCAATGCCGTCGCATTGGTCAAAATCCGAACGCCTGATCGCTTTCGCGCGTTGCGCAGGAACGTCTGCGCGGTCGAGCCGCGAAACCGACCGTTGCGCGACATCTGTGAATACCCAACCCCTTCCGCCGGTGACGGCCCCGACAAGTCCTTCGCGAACGGATGCCCCGCCTGCTTCGCAGCCTCGACGAAACAGTGGGTCAACGGCAGGATTGTCCGATAGTCCTCGACGAGCAGTGGACCACTCTTGCCCCGCTGCGCCTCGTCACCCGGCCCATAGCGTTCAATCGATTTGAAGTGCGGCAGACAATCCTCGTAGCTCCAGCCCCGGCAACCCATCTGCGCCCAACCGTCATAGTCCGCCGGATTGCCGCGAACGAACAACATGCCGTTGATCGAGGACGAGCCACCTAGCACTCGCCCGCGAGGCCAGTGGATTGCCCGATTGCCGGATTTCGGATCGGGCTCGCTCGCATAGTTCCAATTGACAAGCGGATTGTAGAGCAACTTCAGGATGCCGGCAGGCACATGGATGAAGGGATGTAGATCCCGCGGCCCGGCCTCCACGAGGATCACCGACGAGCCGTCTACAGAAAGTCGGTCAGCCAGCACGCATCCGGCAGACCCTGCCCCCACGATCACGTAGTCGGCTTCCATGATTCTCGTCCCTCTTCGTTGCCACGCCCTCCAGAATAGCGCGCAAGCCCATCCCGGCAACGCCCCAGCAGTCGCTTCACCAGTAACGGAAAATCAGCGTAGCGCGTTGCGGTAACACTCTGTAACGTCAAATGTAGCCGAGAGGCCTTGTCGATGTAGCGTTCCGCTGGCAGCTTGGCAAAATACATGGGTGTGAGCTGCCGTCGGCCACACCACCAAGTCGCGAACCGCGCACGTCCGGGCCTCGGGAGACCTTCGGATGGATCAAACACTAGTTGACCGCCTGCGGGACGATTTACCGGCAATTGCCGTATTGCCATTTTTTTGCATTCCGCATGGCACTGTAGATCGAGAGTTCGGCCAAGGTGTTGCCTTCGGAATCGCATCCGCATTGATGACGTTCCGCGAATTCAACGTCATTTCAGCCTCCTCGACGCTTGGCTATTGGGGCCTCGACGCACCGACCCGCCAGATCGCCCAGAGCCTGGGCGCCCGCTACATCGTATCCGGCCAGATCGTGCAGGCCGACCAAACCCTGACGTTCAAGTACACATTGAAGGACGTCGAGGTCGGCCAAAACCACACGTTCACGCCGTTCGACGTGCACATTTCCGACCTCCACAACGTCGACGCCTACATCGTCGAGCGTGTCATCACTCTCATCCTTCCCCGCATGCGCAAGGCCGAGATCGACAAGGCCCTGACGGCGAAGTCTTCGAGCTTGACGGCCCACGAGACGCTGCTACGCGCCATCGCCGCTATGCATAACTTGTCGAATGCCAGTCACCACCGCGCCGAGCGTCTCCTACTCCACGCGCAAGGGCTCGACAGTCACTGGGCGGCTCCCTTCGCCTGGCACGCGCGCCTGGTCTCCATGCGCATCGGCCAGGGGTGGGTGCAAGATCGTCGCCAGGCCGGACGTCAGGCCTTGCAGCTGGCGCAGTCCGCCCTCGACCGCGCGCCGGAGAATGCCTTGGCCCTTGCCACAGCCGGCCACCTCCACTCCTATCTGCTCAAGGACGTTCGAACCGGCATGGCCATGATGCAGCGCGCCATCGAAATCTGTCCGAGCGAACCCTACGCCTGGTTGATGCTCGGGACCTCGCTGGCCTACATCGGCCGCACCAAGGAAGCCCGCCGTCACGCCGAGCACGCTATCCGTCTGTCGCCGCTCGATCCTTACGCCGCCACATTCCAGTTCTTCCACGCGCTCTGCCTCTACGCCGACGGCGACTACGAGCGCGCGATTGTCCTAGCCCGCAGCGCCATCGAGAAGAGTCCGAACTACTCGTCGACCTGGCGCGTGCTAGCAGCCTCGCTGGCGGCGTTGGGACGCGTGGCACAAGCCCGACAGGCTGGTGCAAGAATACTCGAACTCGAGCCGGACTACCCTCGATTTGCCAAGGACTTATCGCCCTTCCTCGACCCCAAGCAGCGGCAGGCATACTTGTCCCAACTCGCCGTTGCCGGCGTCCTCGCGCCTGACGCGATCTGATTGGTCGATTTGCTGTGCATCGCCGGCCGCCGCCGATGCTGAGCCGGTGAACTGAAGCTGAACATCGCCTTCAAACACGGTTCAGGCATAACTGTTTATCGTCTGTCCCATAAGCAAGCACTTATGGAGACAAACTCATGTTGATGACACGCCTTGGCATTATCGCAGCAGTCGCCACTCTTCTCACGACCAGCGGCGCAGCGGCCCACTCACCGGACTCCATCCATCGCACCCAGGCTTGGCAAATGCGCCAGATCCAAGACGGACGTGACAGCGGCTCTCTCACACGTCGCGAATACGAAGCTCTGATCGCCGAGCAAACTCGCATCTCCGAGACGCTCCGCCGCGCCCAACGCAACGGCCTCAAACATCACGAGTTCCGCATCATCAAGCGTGCCCAGCGCGATGCTGCCAATCACATCAATGTTGAGATCACGGATCGTCAGGTCAACTATTGGCGCCGATGGAAGACGCGGTACGCCAACTGAGGCACCGCAAGCCATCCACACACACCCACACGGTATCCTCGAAGGGCTGGCCACCAGCGTCAGCCCTTCGCCGTGTCGAGCTTATGGATCTCAAGCTCGAAGACCGGCGCCAGCGCCTACGAGCGGCTGATCCGCTTCGAGGATCCCGTCTTGCGTGAGTTGTGCATTCGCCACCTGCGCGCAGCTGGCGTCATTCCACTCTTGGAGGATGTCGACACCGCAGCCGGATGAACCGGAACCGTCGCTCGCCCCTGCGCTGATCGGCCGGCGTGTCAACGGTGCCCTTTTATCGTTACAATCGCACCTACGGACAGGGGCGAGCGGGGGCCTGATAGATGATCCTGAGCCATGCGCACAAATTCATCTACATCAAGACCTACAAGACCGGCTCCACGTCGGTCGAAGCGGCACTCTCTGCCGTTTGTGGCCCCGATGACGTTATCACAGAGGCCTCCGAGCAGCTTCGCGGCGTTCGTCAGAAACCCGCGCAGAACTACCGCATCGATCACCCGGACAAGCCCACCCGACCGCTATTGAAGCGCCTACTCGGCCGCCCCGAGCGCCACTACCACCCCTCGGTCGGCTATTACGAGCACATGCCCGGCTGGCGCATCAGGACCTATGTCGGCGAGGAGGTTTGGCGGGACTATTACAAGTTCACATTCGAGCGCAATCCCTGGGACCGACAGGTCTCCTGGTATCATTACAAGACAAAGTCTGAGCCGCAGGGAAGCAAGATCTCGTTCGAGGCGTTCAACCGAGACCGGCGACGGGCCTACGTCGAGAATTGGCAACTTTATACCGACAACGACGCCGTGGCCGTCAATTTCGTCGGCCGCTACGAAACCCTCGAGGACGATTTCTCCACTGTCCTCGCGACCATCGGTCTCGCCGGCAAGGTCACCCTCCCACGCACAAACGTCTCGCGCACACGCTCTGGCTCCTATCGCGATCACTACTCGCCCGAGTTCGAGCGCCTGATCGCTGCCTGGTATGCCCCCGAGATCAACCATTTCGGCTACACGTTCTGACCACGTGGCAGCAGCCCTAGCAGCACTTCACCCGGCGAACGAGCTGCCGCATATGTGACCGGCAAGCAACGGACCGTCCACCACACGCCAGAGATTAGGGGTTTGGTAACGCCCGCCCCCTAGCGTCAACGCCGGGCAAGGTGTGGGGTGGTGTCGCAATGAGCATGCTTCAGTCGATCTCGATCGAGGATATTCGCAATCGTGGTTCCATCCGCGATGCCGATGTAGCACGCCTGCGCACCGCCTTCATGACCTCCGATGTCGTCACCACGGACGATGCCGACACCCTTTTACGCCTGCATGCAGCCTGTCCGATTCAGGCGCCCCAATGGTCGAACCTGCTCGTTGACGTCGTCTCCGACTACGTGGTTCATCAGGCTGAACCTGAAGGCTACGTCGTCGCCGAGAACGCCCGCTGGCTCATCGACAGCATCGGCGCCTTCGGCAGCGTCGAGACCTCGACCGAATTGATGCTGCTGGTCCATGTCCTGGAAGCCGCGCGCTGGACACCTCCCAGCCTCGCCGTCTTCGGCCTGCAGCAGATCCGGCTGGCGATCGAAACGGGCAAGGGCCCATTGCGCGCGGCAGCACCCGCTCCCGCCGGCAACATCACCGACACCGACGTCCATCTCGCAGCCCGCCTCATCTCGGCATTTGCCGGCGAAGCCAGCATCGCCGTCACCCGCGCCGAAGCCGATGCGCTGTTCACCATCCATCGGGCCATCACGCCAGGTCACGCCACACCCGCCTGGCAGGACCTCTTCGTTCAGTCCGTTGGCAACGCCGTCCTGGCAGCCACGGGCCATGCCGTCGCCTCACGCCAGCAACTTGCAACGCCCTACCTGCATCCCGAAGTCCGCAAGCTCCCACCCCAAGACGCCCAGCCCCTTGACCACTCGCGCGATGGCAACGCAGCACCAACCATCGAGATCATGCCCGGCATCCGCATCTGGTCGACCGCACCATTGCTCTCGGTCGAAGAACGCGCCGTAGCCCGCCTCGAACGCCAGCGCTTTGAGATCATCACGAACGAGGTGATCGAGGAGGCAGGCGCCGGCTGGCTGATCGAACGGCTCGAAGAACGCAATGATCTCGACACCACCGAGGCCGCGCTGTTGTCTTTCGTTGCCCGTGAAGCGAGCCAGTTGCCGCCAGAGCTGTCCGCCTTCGCAGCCCGCATTTTGCTCGCCGCCTGATCCTGCACGGCTGAGCGCCGTTTGCGCTTTGCCCCTTGCCGACGCCGATCATCGAACCTCCGTACGCCCGTCGTTCACCCAACTTCAGTCCGGAAAAATTTCCGGTCGTCATTTCCAAGCCTCCACGCTAGCCTTTGATCAAACGAGCTGACGCGGGAGCGAGCAATGGCAATCGGATTCGTCGGGATCGGCAACATGGGGTTGCCGATGGCCGAGAAGCTTCTTGAGGCTGGCAACGAGTTGGTCGTGCATGATGTCCGCGAGGCCGCACTGGCCCCGCTCGTGGAGCGACAGGCGCGCCCGGCCCCGAGCGCCCGCGAAGTCGGCAACCGCTGTCAGACGGTCTTTGTCTCGCTGCCGACCCTGCCGGCACTCCGTGACGTCGTGCTGGGCACCAACGGTATTGCTGGCGGCGAGGCCGTCAAACTGATCGTCAACACCTGCACGGTTGGCGTGCCCCTGGTCGAGGAGATGGAAAAGGCCCTCGCCGCGCGCGGCATCGACCTCGTCGATTGCCCGATCAGCGGTGGCCCGCCCGGCGCCCGGGCCGGAACCCTTTCGGTGATGGTGTCAGGCAGGTCCGATCTCGTCGAGCAGGTCCGCCCCATGATTTCGCTTTGGGGCCCCGTCACCGTGGCTGGCGACAAACCTGGCCTCGCCCAGGTGCTCAAACTCACCAACAACATCTTGTCGGCAGTCGCCCTTGCCGCCTCCTGCGAAGCCTACGTGATGGGCGCCAAGGGCGGTCTCAGCCCCGAGGTCATGACCGAGGCGATCAATCGCGGCAGCGGTCGCAACAGCGCCACCCAGGACAAGATCCCCCGCTCCGTTCTGAACCGCTCGTTCGCCTACGGCGCACCCATGCACATCCTCACCAAGGACGTCATTCTCGCCATCGAGCAGGGCGAGCGCCTTGGCGTGCCGATGTGGGTTTGCCAGGCTGCTGCCGCCATGTTCAAGCACGAGATGTACAAGGGCAAGGCTGACAAGGACATCACCGAGCTGGTCAAGACGATCGAGAGCGGAGCGGGCTTCGTGCTTCCCAAGACACGTGACGCCTGAGCCAGCCGCTAGCAACGACAGGAGAACTGCAACGATGTCTGGTCTGTATTTCGAAGAGTTCGAGATCGGCAAGGTCTATGAGCATGCCATCACCCGCACCGTTACCGAGATGGACAACGTGCTTTTCACCGCCCTCACGCATAACCCGCAACCGCTGCACCTGGACGCCCATTTCGCAGCCAAGACAGAGTGGGGCCGCCCCCTCGTCAATTCGCTGTTCACACTGGGATTGATGATCGGAGTCTCCGTCGGCGACACCACGCTCGGCACCACGATCGGCAATCTCGGCATGACCGACGTAAAATTCCCGAACCCCGTGTTCCATGGCGACACCATTCGCTCGACCACCGAAGTGGCAGCCAAGCGCGAGAGCAAATCCCGCCCCGATGCCGGCGTGGTCGACTTCATCCATCGCGCCTACAATCAGGACGGCAAGCTCGTTGCCGAGTGCCGCCGTCAGGCCTTCATGCGCAAGAAGCCGAAATCCTGATCGAACGCGCCGAACAGCCTATCGACGAGCCACCGGCGACCACCACGCCAACAGGCGACTGCCGCCCTTCGCGAGGACACGACACCCCATGCTGCGTTCAATGCTTTTCGTTCCAGCCGACAGTGAGCGCAAGCTTGCAAAATCTCTTGGCTCTCCGGCCGACGGGCTCATTCTCGATCTCGAGGACTCCGTCGCCGCCGCCCGCCGTCCCGTGGCGCGCGAAATGGTGCGCGAGTTCATCAAAGCGGCCCGGGCAGGCGGCGCCAGCGCCGAACTCTGGGTCCGCATCAATCCTCTCGATGGAACCGATTGGGAGGCCGATCTGGCCGGCGTCATGGCCGCCGCGCCAGCCGGCGTCATTCTGCCGAAACCGCAATCGGGCGCAGACGTCCACAAGCTGTCCATCGCCCTTGGCCATGCCGAGAGCCAGCATGGCCTGACCAACGGCCAGACCCGCATTCTAGCCATCGTCACCGAAGTACCCGTCTCGGTGCTCCAGCTGCATACCTACGTCGACGCCTCGAGCCGCCTGATGGGCCTGTCGTGGGGGCCGAGGATCTGGGCGCCGTCATCGGCTCCCTTTCCAGCCGCGACGAGGCCGGCGGCCTGACCTCCCCCTATCGCCTCGTTCGCGATCTCTGCCTGATCACGGCCGTCGCAGCCAATGCCCAGCCTATGGACACCGTCTACACCGACTTCCGCAACGCCAAGGGCCTGGAAGCCGAAACCCGCGCCGCCAAGCGCGACGGCTTTACCGGCAAGATGGCCATCCATCCCGATCAGGTCGCAACGATTAACGCTGTCTTCACGCCCAGTGCCGAGGAAGTCGCCCACGCCCAACGCGTGGCCGATGCCTTCGCCGCGGCACCAGGAACCGGTGTCGCAAGCCTCGATGGCCAAATGATCGACATGCCGCACTTGAAGCTTGCCGAGCGTGTCCTCGCGCGTGCCAAGGCCGCCGGCGTTACCTGAGCCTCAGCCGCGACGCCGGCCGCCGGCCCCGGAGGCAGTTTTGCGCCGCGAAAGCCGGCGCATGATCTCTTCGAGGTCCGGCGTCGCCCCGGCAACGGGCATCGCTGTGGAAAGAGCCGAGGCATCCTTCAACCAGGCCGCCATGAAGTTGAGAAACACGCGCAGCTTCGGGAGAATGTGCCGGCTGCTCGGATAAATGGCCCACACTGCCGCGTCGTTGCCCGCATCGTAGTCTTCCATCAGCACCACCAGGAGGCCGCGCTTGATTTCGCTCGCAACACGCGAATGTGCGACCCTCAGGATGCCCAGTCCCTCGATCGCCGCATGACGCAGCAACTCGCCATTATCGGAGCGCAACTGGCCGGAAACCTTGATATCGAATGTCTTGCCACGCCGCTGCAGCCGCCATTGTTGACCATCGCCCAGCATAAGGCATGAGTGCTGTGCGAGATCGTCGGGCTTGGCGGGACGGCCATGACGTTCGATGTAGTCGGGCGAAGCCACGATAACCTGCGGGTCTGCCGCCAGCCGCTTGGCAACCAGTCGCAAATCCTCGAGTGCCCCCGTCCTGATCGCGACATCATAGCCGCCATCGTGCAAACTGACGACCCGGTCGGTCAGGTCGATCTGCATTTCGATGTCCGGATAGGCCTTCATGAACATGCATGCGGCCGGCGCAACGACACCCCGCCCCAGACTTGCAGGCGCCGAAACCCTGAGCTTGCCCTTGGGATGCGCAACGCTTTCCGAAAGGTCGGCAACTGCCGCATCGAGCAACTCCAGCACCCGCTCGACCTGCTCCAGCAGCTTCTCACCCTCGGTCGTAATCGAAATCGAGCGCGTCGTTCGGTCGAATAGCCGTGCGCAGAGTTCGCCTTCCAGCGCCTGCAACCGTTTGGAGATCGTCCCGGCGCTAAGCTCGAATTCGGCGCCCACGGCCGTCAAGTTCTGCACGCGCGCCACGCGAGCAAAAATGCGTAGGTCCTGGATATCCATATCGCACGACACCTCCGCCACGCTCCGACAGGCCGAAACCATCAACTGCCGGGCAATTCATTGTCACGAACCATGACTGCCGAAACCGGCCGCTCGTTTCTTTGCGCATGTGGTCGCTCAATTCGCCGCAACGCGCCCTGGCGCCTCGTAGGCCCGACCGACCAGCTCTGAGCGCCAAGTTCATTTGGTGGCGCCAGCCTGAGCCTAGGCGACGATCAGCCATCAGCGTCAGCACTTGGCGCTCCGGCTCTGGCATCTCCCGTCCCCTGCGGCTGACCGCCGAGTGAATTTCGGAACATCCAGGGGCGCCAGCAACGCTATGATGCGACAGCAGCTTCATAGATTGGCGTTCGATGACGCAACGAGCGGCAACCGGAAATCGAACGTCAATCTTGCTGCACCAAAGCGTTTAGCACAGCTACGGCTTCGCTTATCCTGCCGCCTGATGGAATGAATAATTATAAACTAATATGAACCGAATTTTCCGCTTCGAGGTGAGAGCACGTCTCAGCGCCGAGGCCGTAAGCCAGCGCCTGAGGGCCACAACCAGCCCTCAGAACCGCCGGAGCAGGCGCTCCAGGTAGTCCAACTCGAGTTGCGGACGCAAGGGCTCGCCAAAGCGCCGGCGCAGCTCTTCAAGGATCTCGCGAGCCCGCTGCGTGTCGATCTCGTCGGGCACTTTCACCGACGTCCCGAAATCAGGCCCCTCCGTGCGCTGCGGACGGCCGAGCGGATCGAGAGGCGCGTCGCTGCCGGGACCCATGCCCAGTCGGCGCATCTGCTGCATCATCTGCTGCGCCATCTGCTGCGCGCCCTGCCGCAATTGCTCGAGCGCCTGCTGCTCGGCGCGCGTTGCCCCTTCAAGATCGCCCCGCCGCAGCAGGCGCTCGGCCTCCTGCATCGAGCGTTCGGCCCCGTCGAGCTGGCCCGGCGCCTTCATCCCGAATTGACGCATTTGGTCCTGGAGCTTGCCGAGCCGATCGCGCAGCGTGCCCTGCCGGTCACCGAGACTGCCCTGTCCCTGACCGCGACCCTGTCCCTGCCCTTGCTGCTGACCCGGTTGCTGACCGGGCTGGCCATTGCGCCCAAAGCTCTGGCCTTGTTGCCCGCCCTGCCCCGGCCGGCCTTGTTGACCCTGTCGTCCTTGACCCTGTTGTCCTTGTTGACCTTGCTGGCCTTGTTGACCTTGCTGCTGGCCCTGCCCGTCCTGCTCGCCCGGCCTCTGACCGCGCTGCTCGCCGAAAGTATCGTCCAGCAGCTCTTGCTGACGGCCGATGATGTCACCGAACTGGTTCATCATCTCCATCATCTGCTGGCTCTGCTGGCCTTGCCCCTGCGCCATCTTGCCCGACTGCAACTGCTCCAGCATATCCCGCAGCTGGCTCAGCATCTGCTGCGCCATGTCGCGCGAGCCCTGGCGGGCCATGTTCTCGATGTCGCGCATCATCCGGTCAAGATCCTGCCGGCGGATCATCTGGTCTGGCGAGAGGTTGCGCGAAAACTCCTGCGGTTTGCCTTGGGCTTGACGCTGCAGTTGCTGCATGAAGTCGTTGAGCGCCTGTCGAAGCTCATTCATCAGCTGCTGGATCTCGGCATCCGACGCCCCATCCTTGAGCGCCTTGGAGAGCTTCTCCTGCAATTCCCTGAGCCGCCGCTCGGCCTCCGAAAGATCCCCGTCCTCAAGCCTCAGCGCAACGTGCCAAAGCTGCTCCACGGTGCTCTTCATGCCCGCCCGCGTGCGATCCTGTCGCAACCGCCAATAGGCCGAGCGCAGCCCGAGATAGGCGCGCCGGTCCTCGAACAGCGTTTCCGGCTCCAGCGTGATGGCCTCGATTGCCTGCACGACGTAGGACCGGTTACGCGGATCTTCCACCAGCAATCGCCGCTGCTCGACCACGGCTTTCGCAATCGGATTGGTGAACCGGCGCTGCGGCAGGATCAGCTCGTATTCCGGGCTGCGCCCAATCTTGCCCGCATAGTCCTTGGCGGTAAGCACCATCTTGACGCGTGATCCGGCCCATGGATGCCCGGTCAGCTCATGATAGCTGAACGCTACGCCGTCCTTGGCATTGGCGTGCGGCAACCGTAAGGGCAACGTCGGTGGGCGCTCCAGCGGCGGCCTCGGCCCCGTATTGGGCTTGCGCCGTGCCCACTCCGTTGCGGGATCGCCGGGCTGCGGCTTGGCTCGCGTAATCCGCGCTTCGGCCGTCACCACTCCATAGTCGTCCTCAACCTTGTAGGTGAGCTTGAGTGATCCCCGGGGCAGCCTCTGCGGCTCCTTCGTCAGGTGGATCACCGGCACTTTGTCGGGGATGACGCGGAACCGCCACGTTGGCTGCCCTGAACCCACGACCCGTACGTCAGACGACACCGTGAGCGTGCGCGTTGCCTCCGCGACATCGCTCGCCAGCACCGGGGGCACATTTGGATTGGCGGCCGCCGTGCCAGCCGACTTGGCGCCATCTTCGGGCTTCACCTCGATCCGCTGGATCGCGCGCCCTTCTTCCGTAACCTCGAGCGTGAAACCTTTAGCCCCCGCGCCACTCGCACGGACCACCAGCTTGCTGCCCTCCGGCACGTCAATTACACCAGCCTCGCCCTCGGCGGCGACCGATTGTCCGATCGGTCGCGAGCCGTCTGCAAGGATGATCGGCGCAACACTGGTGTAAGCCGGTGGCGTAACCCAGGCATCGAGGCGCGCAGTCGACGACAAGACGGGCGGGCCGATACGAAACGCCGACCGCAAGCGATCGGCAGCGCTATCGCCCACCAGCCACAACGCAATGGCAGCCGCAGCGACCAGCAGGCCGCGCACCGCAAACGGATCGAAACGGTCAGTTCGCGCGTGCGGCTTGGCCACCCTCAGCCGGCCGATCTGCTCCGCCAATCGCGCCCGATGGGCCTTCCAGAGCGAATTCGCAGCCGGATCGGATACCGACGCCGTCAGCGAATCTTCGTAGCTCGACGCCGGCCGGTGCCGTACGCCCGACTGCATCTCGATCCGTCGGATCGCCTCCTCGCGTTCCGCTGCAGGCGTCCGCACGATCCAAATCAGCGCCGCCAAGGCCGCAACGCCGAACACCACGAGCGCCGCAATATGCCCTGCATCCGGCAGATAGCTCCAGGCTCCCACAAACGACAGCGCCAGGAACAAGGCACCCAGCCCCAACAGCACCCAGATGCGCGGCCACATCCGCTCGAGCAGCAGTGCCGCCCGGCTCCAGCGAACCTTACGCTCGAACACTGGATCGCCGGCAGACGCCGCGCCATTGCGCTCGCTCGACATTGCCTGTTCCTCTGTCGCCTGCCATGGAACCCGGTCGTCCCCGGCGGCCTACTCTTTCGGCCAAAATGCCATGACGCGGACCGTTTGGCGAGGGCTGGACCCTTGCATGACCAATATTTCACGTTGGATCGACACAATCGCCAGACTGCGGCCAAAGCGGGGCGAAGCCTCTGTTCACCCGGCGGAACTTCAGCCAAACCGGTGGCGAAAGGCAACGCCGCTGTTGCCCGGCGCCAACACCCCCCCATCCTCTAACGGCTGAGCAGTGGCGCCAGCGGAGCCAGTGGCTGGAAACTGCCCGCCTGCGCCAGCGCCCAGGCCTCCCGATAGCGCGGGTGTTGCGGCTCCTGCAAAAACTCGCCGGGCTGCGGCAGCGGATAGAGGGCGGCAAAGCTCATGGTCCGGTCCGCCTCCACACGGCGCATGAAATGGTGCGGCATCAACTCGCGCGGGTGATCGAGGCCCGCTGCCGCCACTAGCTCCGCCAACTCTTCCACGGTCTCGCGGTGGAAATTGGCGACCCGCTCCGCCTTGTCATCGACGACGATGGCGCGGGATCGCGCCGGATCAGGGCTGGTGACACCGGTCGGGCATTTCCCCGTATGGCAGGTCTGTGCCTGGATGCAGCCGACCGCAAACATGAAGCCCCGCGCCGCATTGCACCAATCGGCGCCGAGCGCCATGGTCTTCGCCATGTCGAAGGCGGTCACGATCTTGCCCGACGCCCCGAGACGGATGCGATCACGCAACCCCGCGCCGACGAGCGCGCCATGCGCAAACGTCAAACCGTCCTGCAGCGGCATACCCAGGTGATCCATGAACTCGAGCGGCGCGGCTCCCGTCCCGCCTTCCTTGCCGTCGACGACGATGAAGTCTGGAAGGATCTTGGATTGAACCATGGCCTTGACCACCGCAAGGAACTCCCAGGGGTGGCCGATGCACAGTTTGAAGCCGGTCGGCTTGCCGCCCGACAGCCGGCGCAACTCGCCAATGAAGGCCAGCAGTTCCAGCGGCGTCGAGAATGCCGGGTGCGACGCCGGCGACACGCAGTCTTGTCCCATCGCAATGCCGCGGATGGCCGCGATCTCCGGCGTGATCTTGACCGCCGGCAGCACGCCGCCGTGGCCAGGCTTCGCCCCTTGAGAGAGCTTCAGCTCGATCATCTTGACTTGCGGTTTGGCGGCCACGGCAGCAAAGCGTTCGGCCGAAAACGACCCGTCACCATTGCGGGCACCGAAGTAGCCGGACCCTAGCTCCCAGATGATGTCCCCGCCAAAGCGCTCATGGTAGGGCGACAATCCGCCTTCGCCGGTATCATGGGCAAACCCGCCCATCTTGGCACCGCGGTTGAGCGCCAGCACGGCGTTTGACGACAGCGACCCGTAGCTCATGGCCGAAATATTCAGCAGCGAGGCCTCGTAAGGGGCCGTGCAGCTGGCGCCACCGATCGATACCCGGAACGGCTTATCGCTGACCGGCCGCGGCGACAGAGAGTGATGCATCCACTCGTATTGCGACTGGTAGACATCGAGCTGCGTGCCGAACGGCCGCTTGTCGAGCACCGCCTTTGCCCGCTGATAGACGATCGCCCGCTTGTCGCGGCTGAACGGCATGCCGTCCTTGTCGGTCTCGAAGAAATACTGCCTGATTTCAGGACGCACCTCCTCGAACAGGAACCGCAGGTGGCCGATAACCGGATAGTTTCGCAGGATGGCGTGCCGGCGCTGAACGAGATCGCGCACGCCGAGGAGGGAGAGCCCGCAGGCCGCCAAGAACGCCAACCATACCGCAGCTGGCCACTCCGTTCTCCAGAGCAGCAGAACTCCGAGTAGCACGGCCGCGAGCATGGACAGGGCGAGCGCCAGGTAGCGCGTGGCAAACATCGATCAGGTCCCTCCGCTCGGCAACACGAGGCCGTGCTCAACCGGCCTTGCACCGGTAAGCACCGGCCACCACGTGCACGCCTGGTGTTTAGACGTCATTGTCGAGTTGCAGCGCCACAGGCGCACGCCCCGTCCGACCACCCTCATAGCCAATCGGGAACCCGGTCGAGGCCAATCAGCTCCTGATAGCTCGGCCTCGGCCGCACCACCGCCATCTGATCGCCCCGCACCAGCACCTCCGGCACCAGCCGCCGAGAGTTGTAGGTCGAGGACATGACCGCACCGTAGGCACCCGCCGTCATGAAAGCGATCAGATCCCCCGGCGCCAACTCTGGCAGACTGCGCTGCTCGCAAAAGGTATCGCCGGTCTCGCAGATCGGACCGACCACGTCATAAGTCTTCCGGCTCTCTGTCCTGCTGCCTTCCCGCACGGTCCAGATATCGTGATAGGCGCCATACATCGCCGGCCGGATCAAGTCGTTCATGGCGGCATCGACGACCGCGAATGTCTTGGCCGGCCGCTTATTGAACTGCAGCACCCGCGACAGCAGAATGCCAGCATTGCCAACGATGATGCGCCCCGGCTCGAAGCCGAGTTCCACATCGAGCCCCTGGAACGTCCGTTTCACCATCCCGGCATAGGCCTCGATCAGATCGGAGCCATGCACCACGGCCTCGGCCATTTCGTAGGGAATGCCGAGGCCGCCGCCAAGGTCGACGCGGGCGACGTGATGGCCCTGTTCGCGCAGTCGGACCACCAGCGCCCGCATTCGCCCGCATGCGGCCGTGAGATCACCCAGCGCCCGGATCTGGCTGCCGATGTGCATGGCAAGCCCTTCCATTGCGATCCCCGGCAGCGATTGCGCCTGCACATAGAGCCGCTCGACCTCGTCGAGGCTGACACCGAACTTGTTCTCGGCCGATCCCGTCGTGATCTTGGCATGCCCGCCCGCACCTACATCCGGGTTGATGCGGATGACGACGCTCTGGCGCTTGCCCAGTCCCGCCGCCACCCTCGAGAGGGCATGCAGCTCGCCCTCGGTCTCGATATTGATCTGGTAGAGACCAGCCTGCACCGCAAACGCCAGTTCCTCGTCGGACTTGCCAACACCCGACAGCACAATCCGCTCGGCCGAAATACCAGCGGCAAGTGCCTTGCGTACCTCTCCTTCAGACACCGTGTCCGCACCGGCCCCGAGCCCCCCGAGCAGCCGCAGCACGGCCAGATTGGAATTGGCCTTCATGGCGTAGAAGACGCGCGCATTGAGACCACCGAATGCACGGGCAAAGGCCAGATAATGCCGCTCGATGGTTGCCGCCGAGTAGACGTAGACCGGCGTGCCGACCTCCGCCGCAATCACAGCCAGGCTCACATCCTCGGCGTGCAACGTTCCATTCTTGTAGGCGAAGTGATGCATGCAGAAACCGGTCAGGTGGAGCCCGCCACCGAGGCAGGCTTTGAGCCAAGTGAGAAGATTAAGCCGGTTCGCAGCCACTCGCCAGAACGGAACGCGGCACACGAAAAGAAGTTTGC
This sequence comes from uncultured Alphaproteobacteria bacterium, assembly GCA_963761475.1. Taxonomy (GTDB): domain Bacteria; phylum Pseudomonadota; class Alphaproteobacteria; order Rhizobiales; family Hyphomicrobiaceae. The sequence continues at coordinate 923,628 of CAVXGT010000019.1, read as the reverse complement.
AAAACGACCGCCACTACGCCATAGGTTGATAACAACCTATTTGGCGTCCAGGCCGGTCATGAGAATGCCCGAAAGCGCCCGCCACTAGACGTTCTCGGCGAGACTTGGCCAATCGGCTGGCCTGACGCCATCTCGAAGCTGAGGTCGATACATGTTGCAGATCGCGATCACTATCGTTGTGCTGCTTGGCTTGCTCGCAGGCGTCGTCTTCATACTGGCCCTGCGCCGCCCCGATACGTTCGAGGTCAGCCGAGCGATCGATATCGCAGCACCGCCCCAACAGATCTTCCCACTGATCAACAACCTTGCCAGCCTCAACACCTGGAACCCCTTCAACGCCGATCCGACAATCGTTGGAACCTACAGCGGCCCGACCGAAGGCATCGGCGCCAGCTACGCATTCGCAAGCCCACGCGCCGGCACGGGCCGGATCCAGATCGTCGATTCGGCACCGCCCGCCAGCGTCACCATGCGCCTAGTTATGTCGAAGCCGTTCGCTTGCAATAATCAGGTCGTCTATGCATTGGCACCGACGCCAAACGCGACCCGCGTGACCTGGTCCATGAGCGGCAAGAGCTCCCTAATACCTCGCCTCATGTGTGTCTTCATGAACCCCGACCGCATGGTCGGCTCCATGTTCGAGAAGGGGCTCGTCGATCTCAAGGCGTTGGCCGAAACCCCGAAGGTGATGTGATGGCGAAAGTCTCGTTCACGGCCAACATCCAGCGCCACGTCGCCTGCCCCGATACCGAAGCGCCCGGCGCCACGGTCCGCGAGGTGTTGGACGCTGTCTTCAGCGACAACCCCCGTGCCCGTGGCTACGTCCTCGACGATCAGTCTGCGCTCCGCCGCCACATGGCGATCTTCCTCGATGGCGCGCTCATCTCCGACCGCATCACGCTGGCTGACGCCGTCTCGCCCGACAGCACGATCCATGTCTTTCAGGCCCTTTCAGGAGGCTGATCCGATGACCACAAAAGCCGGTGACACGCTGCTCGTGTCGACCCGCAAGGGACTGTTCACGGTTGCCCGCCAAAACTCCGGCTGGCAGATCGCACAGGCCGGCTTCCTTGGCGACAACGTTTCACTGGCCCTGCACGATGTCCGCGATGGCAAGCGCTATGCCGCCCTCGATCATGGCCATTTCGGCGTCAAGCTGCACCGCTCCACCAGCGCCGGCGTCTGGGAGGAGGTGGCAACGCCCTCCTATCCGGAAAAACCCGAAGGCCTCGTAGAGAACGACATGTGGGGCCGTCCCCTCCCTTGGTCGACGGTCCGAATCTGGGCTCTCGTCGCCGGTGGCAACAGGGAGGCTGGTACGCTGTGGTGCGGCACCATTCCAGGAGGCCTCTTTCGCTCCGACGATCACGGCACCAGCTGGCAAATGGCTCGCGCCTTGTGGGATCACCCCAAGCGCAAGATGTGGATGGGCGGTGGCGCCGATCTGCCGGGCCTACACTCGATCGTCGTCGACAAGCGCGATCCCCGCCAGCTTTTCGTCGCCGTCTCGACCGGCGGCATCTGGCACACCGCAGATGCCGGTGCCACTTGGTCGCAACGCGGCGAGGGCATGCGTGCCGACCACGTCCCGCCCGAGCTCACACACGATCCCATCGCCCAGGACGTACATTGCCTCGTCCAATGCCCCGCAGCACCAAACCGCATGTGGGTCCAGCACCACAACGGCATCTTCATTTCCGATGACGAAGGCCGCACGTTCCGCGAGATCAAGGACGTGAATCCATCGGTGTTCGGCTTTCCCGTCGCCGTCCATCCAACCGACCCCGATACCGCCTGGTTCGTCCCCGAGATCAAGGATGAAAAACGCATTCCCGTCGGTGGCCGACTGACCCTCACCCGCACCCGTGACGGCGGCAAGAGCTTCGAGGTCCTGACCAATGGCCTGCCACAGACGCATGCTTACGACGTCGTCTACCGCCACGCGTTGGCCCTCGACCAAACGGGCAACCGCTTGGCCTTCGGCTCCACGACCGGCGGTCTTTGGGTGAGTGAGAACCAGGGCGACAATTGGAGCATGGTGAGCCATACCCTGCCCCCGGTCTACGCCGTGACCTTCGCCTGAGGCCCGTCGCAAAGGCGCAGATCAACGGTGACGCGGGCGCCCCGCACCATCCCCGCGCTATTGCACCAGCCCCAGCAGCTTCGGCAGGGCGAGCGTCACTCCCGGCACGAAAATCACAACCAGCAGCGTCGCAACGATCGCGGCGATGAACGGCAGCAATGGGCGGATGAGCTTTTCCATCGGCAAGCCGCTGACCGCCATGCCGACGAACAGACACAATCCAACCGGTGGCGTGATGTGCCCGATGGCCGACGCGACCACGCAGACGATGCCAAAGTGAATGGGGTGGATGCCGATCACCTGCGCAACAGGCAGCAGCACCGGCACCGTCACCAGGATGATCTCGGAAGGTGTCAGAAACGTTCCTAGGACGAGATAGAGGCCCGACACCAGCACAAGGAACATCCACCACGACGGCGCGATCGCCGTGATCGACTGGGCGACGTGCAACGGAAATTTGGAGAACGTAAGGATCCAGCCGAATGCGCCCACAAAGCCAATGATCATACCGATCACCGCGGCAAGGCGCGCGCTGTCGATGAAGATTTGAGGCAGCTCCCGCAGCGCCGGCTCACGATAGAAGATCGGCGGCACGATCAGCGCGTAGACGACGGCAACGCCAGCGGCCTCGGTCGGCGTGAAGATGCCGAGCAGGATGCCGCCCATGATGATCGCGGGGATGGCGAGTGCCGGCAGTGCCCGCACGAACGCCTGTATGAATTCGGCCTTCGTCGGCGGTGCCTCCTTGGGATAGTTCCGCTTCTTCGAGATGATGTAGACGGGAATGGCCATGCCGAGGCCAACGAGGAGGCCTGGAATGACGCCAGCGGCAAACATGGCTGCAACCGACTCGTCTGCCATCCAGGCGAAGATGACGGCGATGATCGAGGGCGGAATGATCGGCGCCACCACCGCGGTAGAGACAGTGAGCGCGGTGGCGAAATCCCGGTCGTATCCCTTCCGCTCCATCTGCGGGATGAGGAATGTGCCGAGGGCCGACACGTCGGCCACCGCCGATCCCGAAATACCGCCGAAGAACATACTGTCAAGCACGTTGACGTAGGCAAGCCCACCGCGGAAACGGCCGACCAGAACGGTCGCGAAATCTATGAGTACGCGCGCAACGCCGCCGCGCGCCGCAATGTTGCCGGCCAGGATGAACAGCGGCGCCGACAGCAGCAGGTAGCTGTCGGAGAGCAATCCCACGAAGCGGGTCGGAACAATGATCGGATTGACGATCGGGTAGAAGAACGAGGTCGCGAACGCCCCCGCCGCCAGCGCGATGCCGATCGGCATGCCGGCGACGGCAGCAATCATGAAGACGATCAGGAGCGTTTCGGCCATAGGAGATCTGCCACCGCTTCGAGGATATTGCGAACCATGGGAATAATGATGAGCAGCGCGCCCACCGGCACGGCCAGGAACACGTAGTCGAGGCGCAATTCCAGGCCCGGGGAGGACTGCAGCGCCGCGTTGGGAACGAGCGTGAAACTCAATTGCACGAGATAAAGAAACACAGCGATCATCGTCGCCTGCACCAGGATGCCGACGATGGCTTTCGGCACCCGCCCGAGACGGTTGACGAAATAGTCGAGCACGGTGTGCTCGCCCCGGTGCATGGCCGCCGCCCCGCCGAGCGCCACCAGCCACACGAACAGGTAGCGCGGCAACTCATCAAGGCCCTCGAGAGCTTGTGAGCCGGTGAAGCGCATCACGACGCTCATGAAGACAGAGGCGGCCATGATCGCCAGGATCAGTCCCGCCAGCCAACCGCAAAGCGTGAACAGTCCGTCGAGCACCGGGGAAGGCTTGCGCCCGCCGGTTGAACCGGCGGGCTCGTCAGGCATGCCTGCGGCCATGACGCTACTTGATGCCTTGGATGTAGGTCACCATTGCCTTCGCGGATTTTCCGGCAGGCGTCGCGTAGAACTCTTCGTAGACGCCCTTCGCTGCCGCCAGGAACGGTGCCGGGTCCGGCTTCGTGATGGTCACGCCCTTCTCGCGCACCAGCCGCTGGATGTTCTTGTCCTCGTCAAGGATGAACTTGCGGTTGAACGCCCGCGCATGCACCCAGGCCTGATCGACAGCCTTCTTGGATGCATCATCCAGCTTGGCGTACGACGACTTGGACATGATCAGCGCAATGCATTGATGGGTGTGGCGCACGTCAGCGACGAACTTGACGAGGTCGTAGAACTTGTTGTGATAGAAGGTGTTCACACCACCCTCTGCGAAGTCGATGACCTTCGTCTGCAGGGACGTTGCGACCTCGGGCCACGCGATCGGCGTCGAAATCGCGCCAAGCGCCTTGAACGTGGCAACCAGGATCTTGTCCTCCTGCACGCGCACCTTCTTGCCCTTGATGTCAGCGAGACCATCGATCTTGCCGTGGCCATAGATGCCGCGATAACCAGCCGCAATGAAGCCGATCAGCTTGAACCCCCTCTTGTCGAGCACATCGGCATAATACTTCTGCAGGGTGTCGGAGCCGTCGAGCGCCTTGTAGACGTGCTCGTAGTCCCGAAAGATATACGGCAGCTGGAACACCGAAAGCTCCGGCACCAGCGTCGACAGCGGCGCGGTCGTGATGGGCCCGAAATCAACGGCGCCGAGTTGGATCTGCTGGGCGACCTCGCGTTCACCACCCAGGGCTGCGGAATGATGGTGGACCACCTTCATCTTGCCGCCGCTGATCTCGGCGAGTTTGTCGATGAAGGCTTGCGCCGCCTGTGACGTACCGTGCTTCGGCGGATTAGCGTTGCCCAGCGTGAACTCGCGCGTCTGGGCGTTGGCAGCCCCAACAGCAAGCCAGGCACCCATACCGATAGCGACGGCAAATCCGGACTTCTTTAGTGAGGCCGTGAATCGCGACATAGCGTTTCTCCCAGAAGCCGCGACCGTCAGGGAAAGCGCCGTGCGCATCTCATGTGTGTACCGCTTTCCCGCGGCGCAGTGACGCGCCATTGTCCAATCGGATTTTTGGAACGGTCAAGCAGAACTTCATCGCCGCAGGCGCAAGGCGCAAGGCGCGTCACCACTCGCCACCAGGCGATCGGTGCCTGTTCAGCGAATAAGGCCATCGAGGATGAACTCGCGGTGCGGCTTGGCCGCAGCACCTTCCTTCTTGCCTTGGCCGCTATCGGCACTGGCCTTCGTTTTGTCGGCGCCGCCGCCATCGGGCGATTCCAGCGATCCGCGCACACCGCAACCGGCAAGCGTCGCTGCCAGCAGAACCACCGCTGTGGCAGTCGCGGCTTTGCGCCAAGCCACCCCGATCATGCCTACACTGCTGCGGTTCATCGGATGCCGTTTCGCTCCTATTGCAATGCCGCCACCGAGTTTGCGACCAGCAAGCCCCGGCTCAACGGCGGACAAACTCGGACATCCATCCGGCCGGCTGCCGCGGGCGCTCGACATTGACGCTATCCTTTGGCGCGTTCCTTTTCCAGCCGCCTCACCCAGGCACGAGCCATTTTCCTGACGTTCTGTGGCGCAGTTCCACCATAGCTTGTGCGGCTTTTGACTGAAGCCTCGACCGACAGCACCCCGAAAACATCCTTGGTGATACGCGGTTCGATCGCCTGCATGGTCTCGAGCGGCAGGTGTTCGAGCGGCTCGTTGCGCGTTTCCGCCAGCCGGACGATGGCACCGGTCACATGATGTGCATCCCTGAACGGCAACTTGAGCGTGCGCACCAGCCAATCCGCCAGATCCGTTGCAGTCGAGTACCCGCCCCCCGCCGCCGCCCGCATCGCCTCCGGAACCGGCTCGAGATCGCGGATCATGCCCGCCATCGCCGCCACCGCAACCTGAAAGGCCCGCAACGCGTCGAACGTCGTCTCTTTGTCTTCCTGCATATCCTTGGCGTAGGTCAGCGGCAGCCCCTTCATCACCATCAGCAATCCCTGGAATGCCCCGGCAATGCGTCCGACCTTGGCCCGACACAGTTCCGCTGCGTCCGGATTGCGCTTTTGCGGCATGATCGACGATCCCGTCGTCCACCGGTCCGAAAGCGACACGAATCCGAACTGCGGCGTCATCCAGATCACGATCTCCTCGGCCAGCCGCGACAGGTGCATGGCGGAAATGGCGCAGGCGCCGAGAGTCTCGAGTGCGAAATCCCTGTCCGCCACCCCATCGAGCGAATTGGCCGTCGGCCGGTCGAAGCCGAGCGCCTCGGCCGTCCGCCGCCGGTCGATCGGAAACGACGTGCCGGCCAGCGCCGCCGAGCCGAGCGGGCTTTCGTTGAGCCGACGACGAGCATCGCCAAACCGCCCCCGGTCACGCGCCAGCATTTCCACGTAGGCCAGAAGATGATGGCCAAACGTGACCGGTTGCGCCGGTTGCAGGTGGGTAAAGCCCGGCATCACCACATCTGCATAGGCGTCCGCCTTGCTGGCGAGGGCCTCCTGCAGTTGCATCAGTGCACGATCGAAGGCATCGATGCTGTCGCGCACGAACATACGAAAATCGACCGCCACCTGGTCATTGCGCGAGCGCGCCGTATGCAGCCGCCCGCCAGCCGGGCCGATCAATTCGGTCAGCCGGCTCTCGATATTGAGATGTATGTCCTCCAGACGCTCCGAGAACTCGAACGTACCGGCTTCGATCTCACCTCGGATCTGTTCCAGCCCTTTGAGGATCTCCCGCGCATCCGCCTTGGAAATGATCCCCTGCGCCGCCAGCATCTCCGCGTGCGCCTTGGATCCTGCAATATCCTGTGGCGCCATGGCCTTGTCGAAGCTGATCGAGGCGTTTATCTCAATCATGAGATCGGCCGGTGACAATTCGAACCGTCCACCCCACATTTTGTTGGCTTGCTTGTCGGTCACGATGGTGGCCTCGTTTGTTCGATGTGGCTCTGATCAGGAGAATGCAGCGTGTCCCAGCAAAGCCCGAAGACCCAGCGTCGCTCCGGCATGGCGGCCGCCACGCTCACGATCGCCATCGCGGGGCTCGCAGGCTTCGGCGCGGTATACGTCATGGCCGGTGGCGCTGACAACGTATTGCCGGGCGCCAGGCGTCCGCTGGCTCAAGACTCGTCTCCCCTCACGGCACAGCTTCCCCAGGGCCCCGGCGCCAATCCCCTTTCCGTCGGCCAGATGGCGGCCTTTGTGTTCAAGAAGTCGCCCGAGCCCCTACCCGAGCTCCCCTTCCAGGATGCCGAGGGCAAGACCCGCAGCCTCAAGGAGTGGAAGGGCAAGGTGGTCCTACTCAACTTGTGGGCAACTTGGTGCGCCCCCTGCCGCAAGGAGATGCCGGGCCTCGACCGCCTCCAAGGTGAACTGGGCTCGAAGGATTTCGAGGTCGTGCCAATCAGCGCCGACAAGACCGGCGTCAACGGGGCCAAGCGCTTCCTCGACCAGATCAAGGTCAAGAACCTTGGCGTCTACGCTGATCCGACCGTGCGCATTCACTCCGGCCTGAAGGCGATCGGCATGCCGGCAACCCTTCTGCTCGACCGCGATGGCCGCGAATTGGGCCGACTCGTCGGCCCCGCCGAGTGGGATAGCGAAGAAGCCAAGAAGCTGATCAAGGCAGCCATTGCCGCAACCGGCAAAAGCTGAGCACTAGCGCCTGGATCATGACTGCGGCCGATTGGAACGGCGGTCCGCTCAATGCTGGGTGGTTCACGCCCCCGATTGGGTCACTTCCGTCGCGTTAGCAGCCGTGTGCCCGCCCAGCCCATAGACCTCACTTGCACGGGCCTCGAAGGCTGACACGCACCGGCGAAAAGCCTGGTCAAACAGCGCCCCCACCACCATTTGCAGCATCAGTGACTTGAACTCGTAGGCGATGAAGAAGTGGACGTCCGTGCCACCGCCCGCCGCCTCCGTGAACCGCCAACGGTTCTCCAGCCGACGAAACGGCCCATCGATGAAGTCGACGCGCACACAAGTCTTCGCCCGCTCCAGCGTCACCCGGCTGGTCACAGTCTCACGAATGGCCTTGTAGCCGATGTCCATTGACGCCACCAAAGCCTCGGCATCGCCTTGTGCCGTGCGGCTGCGCACGCGCATCCCTTCGCACAACGGAAAGAAGCGCGGATATTGCTCGACATCGGCGACGAGGTCGAACATCTGAGCGGGCGTATAAGGAACCCGGCGGGTTGTCTCGAAGCTCGGCATAGGCTCTGTTTAAACGATCACGGCGCCCGGTGCGAGCCCGCCGCACCTGCCACGAATTGGCGCAGCCAGACAACAACCCTGGCGCACCTGCAGCGTCGCATCTGACGCCCCTCCCCTCCATCTGGCAAGGCCACCTGCCCGCACACGCGCCGGATCGGCGGGGCTTTGCCTGCCTCTGTGACTAGATCACGTAAACTCGATGCAAGATCGGCGAATATTCCACCAGCGATCACATCAAGCCAACGCCGCCTGCCGTCGCGAAAGCGCGACCTGAACAAGAGGACAAGACCAGTGGCCACAAGACCGATCCCGGCTTCTGCAATCGCAATCCTGTCCATCATCATGGGGCTCTCAGCCCCCACCACTGCATCAAGCGCAGACGCCCCCGGGGCACGCAGCGCTTTGACACCGGTCGAACGGTTGGGCAAATCCATCTTCGAGGATACCGAGCTGTCCGCGAACCGGAACCAGTCCTGCGCCTTCTGCCACGCATCAGAGACCGGCTTCACCAGCCCCCGCGAGGACGTCAACCAGACCGGCGCCATCGTCGAGGGCTCCGTTGCCGGGCGTTTCGGCAATTCAAAACCACCAAGTGCAGCCTACGCGGCTCAGGCACCCGTCCTCTATCACACGTATGAAGAGGGCGAACTGCTCTTCATCGGAGGCAATTTCTGGAACGGCCGCGCCAGTGGCAAGAAGCTCGGCAGCCCCGCAGCCGACCAGGCGCAAGGCCCCTTCCTCAACCCCGTTGAAATGGCATTGCCGGATTCAGCCTGCGTCGTGGCCCGCATCTGCCAACCTCGAAATCCATCCAATTACCCTGTGACGCTTGCCGATGTCTGGGGCAAGAGCATCTGCGCCATCGAATGGCCGAAGGACCTGGACCAGACCTGCGCCAATCCAGACGCCAAGATCGAGCTCGCGAAGACTGTGCGCAAGAAGGTGGAGCAGGCCTACGATTCGATCGCGCTATCGATTGCCGCCTACGAAACCTCGAGCGAGGTCAACCCGTTCAGCTCCAAGTACGACCACCACTTGGCCGGTCGCGCGCAGTTGAACGAGACCGAACTTCAGGGCCTGGCACTGTTTGAAGGCAAGGGCCTGTGCTCGAAATGCCATGTCCTCACTTCAAGCCCCCGCGGCGAGCCCGCGCTCTTCACAGACTACACCTACGACAATCTCGGCGTGCCGCGGAACCCACAGAATCGATTCTACACCGCAAGCAGATTCAACCCCGCCGGCAACCAATGGCTGGAGCAGGGCCTCAAGGCCTATCTCGAGCAGGATCCCCTCTACAAGGCCGAGGCCAAAAACCAGATCGGCAAGGTCCGCGTGCCGACCGTGCGTAACGTCGACATGCGCCCCGACCCGAAGTTCACCAAAGCCTTCATGCACAACGGTTACTTCAAGACTTTGAAGGGCGTTGTCCATTTCTACAACACCCGCGATACCAAACCTCGCTGCAAAGACGCTCTCACAACTGAAGCAGAGGCCATGAAGCAGGGTTGCTGGCCCGAGCCGGAAGTGCAGGAAAACCTCAACACGGAAGAACTTGGCAATCTCAAGCTGACCGATGCCGAGGAGGACGCGATCGTGGCCTTCATGCAAGCCTTGACCGATGGCTACAAGCCACCCCGCCCCCAGCAGGAGCGCAAAGCGCGGAACCCGTAGCGCCAATCGTCCTGCCGTTCATCGCACTGGCGAGCGGGATTGCCCGAGGCGAGCCGCCTTGAGGCGGGCAAAATCGGCATCGGCATGGTAGCTGGAGCGCGTCAATGGCGAGGCCGACACCAGTGCGAAGCCCTTGGCCAGCGCGGTGCGCTCCAGCGCCTTGAACTCGTCAGGCGGTACGAACCGCTTGACTTCCGCATGCTTGCGCGTGGGCTGCAGATATTGCCCGATCGTAAGAAAGTCCACGTTCGCCGACCGAAGATCGTCCATCAGTTGCAAGACTTCGTCCCGGCTCTCGCCGAGCCCCACCATGATGCCGGACTTGGTGAACACCTCCCGGTCGAGCTCCTTTGCCCTCTGCAGCAGCCGCAACGAGTGGAAATAGCGCGCCCCCGGCCTGATCCGAAGATAAAGTCCCGGCACCGTCTCCAGATTGTGATTGAAGACGTCCGGTCGCGCCTCGATCACCGTTTCGAGCCCGCCGTCCTTGCGCAGGAAATCCGGCGTCAGCACCTCGATCGTCGTCCCCGGCGCAGCAGCCCGAATGGCTGTGATGACGTCCGCGAAATGTTGCGCGCCGCCGTCGTCGAGGTCATCTCGATCCACCGAGGTGATCACCACATGGCCGAGCCCGAGCTTGGCTACCGCATCCGCCACCCGGCTCGGCTCCTGCGGGTCCAGCGGCTCCGGCAGACCTGTCGCCACGTTGCAGAAGGCGCAGGCGCGGGTGCACGTGCCGCCCATGATCATCATGGTCGCGTGCCGCTTCGACCAGCATTCGCCGATGTTGGGGCAGCCGGCTTCCTCGCACACAGTGGCAAGTCCGTGCGACTTGACGATTTTTCGCGTCTCCGCGTACTGGCCCCCGCCCGGAGCCTTGACCCGGATCCAATCGGGCTTGCGCAGCACCGGCGTATCGGGACGCCCAGCCTTTTCGGGATGACGCGACTTGCTATCGATGATCGTGACCATACCCATCATGTAGCGTGCCGGCGGCCCAGCGCCAATGGGGACGTGTTGATCCGGTCAACGCCGCGGGCTCGCAACGATCGTCCGAGCGACCATGATCACCACGATCGCGCCGATGACGGCGACCGCCAACTCTTCTAGTAACGGGTTGCCGATACGCATCAGGTCGAGCTTGGCGTGGCGCTGGATGAAGGCGCCAACGTAGGCGCCGATCACACCCGTAACCAAGCTCGAGGCAAGATCGCCGTTACGCCCGAGGATGAGGTTGGCGATCCAGCCTGCTGCAATCCCCATCAAGCCCATCATAATCAAAGGTCCATAATCCATCGACTGATCTCCCAATATTGCCGGCGCGATGTCAGGCGCCTTGATTGAACATTGGTCAAATAAGTCTGATGGACCGGGAAGCAAGCCCACGAAAATCAACAATCGCGTGAAAGAGGGCGGGCACCCGCGCCAATTTGTCTTGGTGGCCGGCTGCGGCACGAGCCTGCGCAACGGCCAGCAGCGCACAGGGATCACTTGAACGACAATGCTTCCGCCAAGCCCGATGCGCCCGGTAATCACGAACGTCAGGGCATCAACCCAGCATACGTGCGATGATAATCACGGCCACCGCACCAATCGCGCCCTGTGCGATGCTGTTCGCCAGGGGATGGCCGAGATTGACGCGAACCTTGGCCACGTCCAGCAACCACCCGCCGACCACGCCGCCGATGACGCCGGCCACAATGTAACCAGCCAGCCCCCATCGTGGACTTCCCACCAGAAAGCTCGCCAGCCAGCCGGCAATCGCACCAACAATCAGCATGCTCGCGACGGCGGCCTTGTCCATGCTTTCCCCCATCGTTCCGGATGAAATTTATGCCCGCACGATAGAGCACGCATGGCGGAACCCCGCCACGCGAAAGCTCTCCGAAAAGGCGCCACTTCTTAGTTCAGAACTTTTGGCCAATTGTCCTGAGCACGATTGATCAGGTTGTCGCGATCACGCGCCCACGTCGATTGAACGCTCTGATTGAGGTTGAGATAGAGCTTGCCGTTGGCCAGAGTGAACACGCGAGGATCCCCCGCAGCTGTCGAGCCGTAGGCCACCGCAAAGGCGCAGTAGCCGCCGAACTGTGGGGCATATTTTTCTGGCTCCTTCACGAACAAGTCGCGGTTTTCGGCCGAGGCAAAGCGCCACTCAGCCCCCTTCCATCCAACCCGGAACGCCGGATTGCCGGGCACGGGCACGCGCTGCGTGTGATAGGCCACGGTATCGTAGCCACCGACCGCCAGATCTGCACCGAACTGGGACTGCCCCGACTGGAATATCTCTGCCTTTTGCGCAGCCGCGCTCTCGATCAGCGGGACAAATGAGAATATGGCCAGCAAAATAAGCCCGACCCGTCTCAACACGTGCAACATGTCGGTTCCTTCCATCATTTGTTGCATTCTACCGCTACCACCTGGGGGTTCCGGCAGAAGGCCTCAAGAACTCGATCACCACCATGCTATCGAGACGTGACAATTCGCGATAGATCCCCACTCACAGGAAATGGCCGAATCCCGCCTTCAATTGCGCGGCGTGATGCCTTGCGCACCCCGGCCGATCGCAGCCACCCCCGTCCGCGACACCTCCACCAGACCTAGATCGCGCATGATCGAAATGAACTGGTCGATCTTCGGCGATCGCCCGGTGATCTCGAACACGAAATGCTCGATCGAGGCGTCGATGACGTTGGCACGGAAGATCTCAGCGAGGCGCAAGGCCTCAATCCGCTTCTCGCCCTTGCCCGCGACCTTGATCAATGCGAGCTCGCGCTCGAGTGAATCGCCTTCCACGGTCAGGTCAAGAACATGGTGGACCGGCACCATGCGCCCGAGCTGATTCTTGATCTGCTCCAGCACCATCGGCGTTCCCGTCGTCACCACAGTGAACCGCGACAGATGCTTCTCATGCTCGGTCTCCGAGACCGTCAGGCTCTCGATGTTGTAGCCACGCCCTGAGAACAACCCCGAGATCCGCGAAAGCACGCCTGGTTCGTTGTCGACGAGGATCGACAGCGTGTGGCGCACCGGTTGCTCTTTTGATTCTTCGAGGAAGTAGGCTGATCCTGTGCCTTTTTGTGTCATGGCTCTCTCTTTCGGATTTCAAGCGCCGGTGCGCGGGTGCCCGGCAACGATCGTCGGCGTGTGGAAAGTCTCAGTTGGCGTCCACCCCGCCTCGTAGTGCGAAATGGCCCAGGGCTCGGCCAAAGCATCGTCGCGCCAGGCCTTGAACGCGTGGTGATCGAGAATCGCATTGACGTAGCGCCGCGTTTGCGGCGCCAACGTAAACCCGTAGGTATCGAGACGCGTTGCCAATGGCGCATACATGGCGTCTGCCGCCGAGAACGCGCCGTAGAGAAACTCACCGCCTGCCCCGAAACGCCGGCGCGCATCCGACACCAACCCCTCGAAGCGGCGCAGGTTGTCGGCAACCGTCGAACTCGAGATCATCCCTCGGCTTGAACCGCTTTCCAAGATTCATCGGGCAGGCCTGCCGCAGCCCCTGGAAGCCCGCATGCATTTCCCCGGCCGTCGCCCGCGCGTGCGCCCGCGCCGCCCTGTCTGCCGGCCAGATGCCCTTGTCCGGGAATTTCTCGTGGAGGTACTCGATGATGGCGAGACTTTCCCAAACCTTGACGTCGCCGTCGACGAGGCACGGCATCTTGCCGGTTGGCGATACGTCAAGCATCCGTGCCTTGGAATCGGCCAGATACATCGCGATCACGGTCTCCTCGAAGGCGATGCCGGCCGCACGCATCATCAGCCAAGGCCGCATCGACCAGGATGAGTAGAGTTTGTTGGCGATATAGAGCTTCATGGGCGTTCCCTCACTCGTCAGATCGCATGGCGGGAGCAGACCCGCACCACTTTGTTGTTTGCGCCAAACTCGGCCGCTGCCTCACACGGATGCGCAGCGAGGCCACCCGGCCCAACACTTGCGCCCCCAATCCAGCCCCAGCCGGATCCACAGCCACCAAAGGTTGCGCTTGCATCTCTGGGTGGAGCACCGCGCCACGCCTGCCTGGTGGACCAGATGATCCGGAAAAAACACACGATCACAGCACATTGCAATGAGAGATTAACTTCATGAGAAGGCCTCTTTCGTATCCTGCCATCGTTTTGTTGTGAGTGGGGAGGCGGAGATGAAGCGATCACGATTCGTAGCCCTCGTGGGCATGGGCGCTAGCGCCGTACTTCTGACGGCTTGCGAGGACCCAAACGAACTGCTGGACGCCAAGGCGTATCACTCCGTGACCGCCTGCGTCAGCGACGGCAACAACAAATCCGTCTGCTCCAACGCCTTTTACGCCGCCGAAGAGAACTACAACACCAACTATCCCAAGTACGCTTCCCAGATCGATTGCGAGGACAACGCTGGCATCGGCAAGTGCGAACCCGACTACCCCAACGCCCGCAATCACTCTTGGCGTCCGTTGATGACCGGTTTCCTGATGGGCGCGGCCCTCAATTCGCGCGTCAAGCCACAGCCCCTGGTCGCCAGCAAGCGCAGCGACAGTGGCCGCTCCACCGCCGGTGGCGTGTTCATTATGGCTCGCGGCTTCAACGCTGCCGTGCCGGCCCGCGCCGCCGCACCTGCCACCCAATCCCAGATCGCCAAGGCACACGCGACCGCCAAAACAACCGCCCGCGGCGGCTTCGGCTCCACCGCCGGCCGTGTCAGCTCGGCAGGCCATTCGAGCTCGTCCAGTCGCGCTGGAGGCTGATCCACTATGCAGAGGCGCCCTGTACCCCCACGACGCGACTGGCAAGCCATCGCCGAGCAGCACGGCTTCAATTTCCACTCGCCCGACGGCACCGTCTACTGGGACGAGAGCCACTGCTACGCATTCACCCTGGCCGAGATCGAGAACGACCTCGAGGATCCCGCCGCCGAGGTCGAAGCCATGTGCTACGACATCGTTGCCCGCGCCGTCCGCGATGAGGACGTGCTCCAGCGCCTGAAAATCCCCACCGCCTATTGGGATTATGTTGCATCGAGCTGGGAGCGCCGCGAGCGCCATCTCTACGGTCGGCTGGACTTCTGCTACGACGCCACAGGCCCTGCCAAGCTCTACGAATACAACGCCGACACCCCGACTTCCCTGTTCGAAAGTGCCGTCTTCCAATGGATCTGGCTCGAGCAATTGCGCGAACAAGGCGCTCTGCCCGCCACGGCCGACCAGTTCAATTCGTTGCATGAGCGCTTGGTCGAAGCCCTCCGACGGTTCGGACTTGGAGGCAGCCTGCACCTGGCCGCCACTGCCGCCAGCACCGAAGACATGGGTACGATCAGCTACATCGCCGACTGCGCCACCCAAGCAGGCCTGCAAGCGACCACGCTGCCGATCGAACACATCGGCGTCAGCGCCGACGGCCGCTTCACCGACACCAGCGACCGCGTCATCCAGGCCTTGTTCAAGCTCTATCCCTGGGAATGGCTGTTGAACGAGGACTTTGCCCGTCACATCCCCACATCGGGTTGCACGTTCATCGAACCGGCCTGGAAAACTGTCCTCTCCAACAAGGGGCTGATGGCCCTGCTCTGGGAGGCCTATCCCGGCCATCCCAACCTGTTGCCCTGCTATTTCGATGGCGACCCACGCGCGGCCGACATCGGCCCGCGCTACGTCCGCAAGCCCATCTACTCCCGCGAGGGCGCCAATATTGAGCTCGTCCTGCCAGGGCGCCTCGCGCACCGACCGACGGCGCTTGACGGGCCTTACGGCGCCGAAGGTCACGTCCTGCAGGCCTACCATCCCCTGCCCCGCTTCCAGGGACGCAGGCCCGTCTGTGGCGTCTGGCTCGTGGCAGGCGAACCGGCCGGCCTCGGTGTGCGCGAAGGCGACAGCGACGTCACCACCGACGCTGCCCGCTTCGTCCCCCACGTCATCCTGGATTGAGCCTCGCCGGCTACGGCAAGGCTGAGGCCACCACGTCGGCGCACCATCCGCCTACCAAGGGCGTTAACCTGCCGGGAAGACCCTCGCGGTATCCTGCGCCAGCACGAGAAACTGGCCGATGGACCGCACATGCAACGCTCACGCACGATGGGCCTCCTGATGACGATGGCCACGGCGCTTGTCGTGGCGGCTTGCAAGAAGGCGGACGAACCAGTCGCCATCAAAGTCTTTGCCAACGTCGCAGCCTGCGTCGCGGCCGGCCTGCCGACAGCCTCTTGCGCCGAGGCCTTCAACACCGCCGAGGCCGGCTACGAGAACGCCTACCCGCGCTACCCAACGAAGCTGGACTGCGAAGATAACGCCGGCCCTTCGCTTTGCGAGATCGACCGGCCCCGCGCCAAGCACCAGTTTTGGCGACCTGTAGCCATCGGCTTCATCTTGACAGGCAAGGCCGGCACCGCCCAGGCCGTCGTCGGCAACGTCGCGAGCCCGAGCGGTCGCGCGACCGCAAACGCCGTTCCGGTCCCGGGCAAATCCGCCGACAGCCAGCTTCTGGCCTCCCTTGCAGCCCGTCCCCCCTCGACCAGCGAAGTTGCCGCGGCCCATCCGCTCGCTGTCGCCGACAAACCCGCGACCGTCGCCGCCGGAAAGTCCGACCCGAAAGCCGACGCTGACAAGAAGACGGCAGCAGCCCCGGCCAAGGAAGGTGGCAAGAAGCATTGGGGCCAGTAAGCGACCCGTAAGCGACCCTCCGCCGCCTGTCGCTCCGCACCGACGCCACCGAGCCCGGCATAAAGGGCAGCACCTGACCAGACCGGCCTCGCAATACCGTCTCCTGGCCGCCGCCGGACAAAGACCGATTGCGCCATGGTGAGCTTACCGCCCTAGACCAGCATCTTGCCGTCTTTTCCGATCGCCGCACCAACCTCCTCGTCGGTCACATCCTCCCCCATCAGCATCTCGTTATGGGCCTTGCCCGAGGGGATCATCGGGAAGCAATTGACGAGCTTGGCGACACGGCAGTCGAGCAGTACCGGCTTGTCCTTGACCGCCAGCATCTCCTTGATGGCGCCATCGAGGTCGCCGGGCGCTTCACACATCATGCCAACCCCACCATAGGCGTCGGCGAGCTTGACGAAATCAGGCAGCGATTCCGTATAGCTTTCCGAATACCGGTTGCCGTGCAGCAATTGCTGCCACTGCCGCACCATGCCCATGTACTGGTTGTTGAGGATCATGATCTTGACCGGCAGCTTGTACTGCACGGCCGTCGACATCTCCTGGATATTCATCAGGATCGAGGCATCCCCGGAAATGCAGGCCACGACTGCCTTCGGGTGAGCAACCTGCACACCGATTGCCGCAGGCAGGCCGTAGCCCATGGTGCCGAGACCACCGGACGTCATCCAGCGATTGGGCTCCTCGAAGTGATAGAACTGCGCGCCCCACATCTGGTGCTGGCCGACGTCGGTGGTGATGTAGGTGTCGCGGTTCTTGGTCGCCGAATAGAGCGCCTCGATCGCCTCCTGCGGCATGATCTGGTCAGGCAGCTTGCGATACTTCAGCGACTGCTTGGCGCGCCAACTATCGATCGTCTTCCACCAAGCCTTCATCGCCGCCTTGTCCGACTGCCCCGCCCGCGCCTTCCACAGCCGCAGCATCTCCTCGAGCACGTAGGCGCAGTCGCCAACCACTGGAATGTCGACCTTGACGTTCTTGTTGATCGACGAAGGATCGATATCGACATGGATCTTGATCGATTCCGGCGAGAAGGCATCCGTCCGACCGGTGATACGGTCATCGAACCGGGCACCGATGTTGATCATGACGTCACAGCCATGCATCGCCATGTTCGCTTCATACGTGCCGTGCATGCCGAGCATGCCCAGCCACTGCTTGTCAGAGGCCGGATAAGCACCAAGCCCCATCAATGTCGAGGTGATCGGAAACCCCGTAAGACGCACCAGCTCTCGCAGCAACTGGCTGGCCTTGGGACCCGAGTTGATAACGCCGCCGCCCGTATAGAAGATCGGCCGTTTGCCGCGCGCCATCACTTCAACCGCCCGCTCGATCGCGGAGACGTCTCCCTTCATCTTCGGCCGGTAGCTTTTGTGCGCCAGTGTTGCCGTGCTCGGACCGACATAGGACCCGCTCGCGAACTGGACGTCCTTCGGGATATCCACCACCACCGGACCCGGCCGCCCGCTCTTGGCGATGTAGAACGCCTCATGCAGGATCCGGGCGAGATCGTTGACGTCCTTCACCAGCCAGTTGTGCTTGGTGCAAGGCCGCGTAATGCCAACCGTGTCACACTCCTGAAAGGCGTCGTTGCCGATCAGATGCGTCGGAACCTGCCCCGTCAGCACCACCACCGGGATGGAATCCATCAACGCATCTGTGAGCCCCGTCACCGCATTGGTCGCCCCCGGTCCCGAGGTGACAAGCACCACACCGACCTTGCCCGTCGAACGCGCATAGCCCTCGGCGGCATGCACCGCTCCGCCTTCCTGGCGCACCAGCACGTGCCGCACCTTCTCCTGCTGGAAGATCTCGTCGTAGATCGGCAGCACCGCACCACCGGGGTAGCCGAAGACATGCTCCACGCCCTGGTCCTGCAGCGCCTTGATCACTATTTCTGCGCCAGTCATCGTGCGGGCCATGCCGAATCTCCTTGCCAACAAGCGCGCCACTCCTGGCGCGGCAAGGCCGCAAAATGATGCAACCAGCCCATGACGTCAATTAATAGCATGAAATAGGCATATATTTTGCAATATTACTGCATTTCTACGGATTTCCACGAACTCATATTGCATCGAAGCCATGTCTCCTGGCGCTTGATATACTGCCGCGTCTCGATCTTCGCCCGCTCGATCGCCCAGTCGAGATCCACCTCCCCGTCGAGATGAGCAAGCAACGGCGCAACGCCCAGCGCCCGCATCACCGGCAGATTCCGATCAAGCCCAAGTGCCTTGAGCCCCGCCACTTCATCGAGCGCGCCTGCCGCCATCATGGCGTCGAAACGTTGATCCGCCCGCCGATGCAACTCGGTTCGCGATCGCGTCACGACCAGGCATTCCGTCGCATCGGACGAAACCAGCGCCGTCCCCGCCATCGACTGCCAAGCGGCAAGCGAGCGCCCGGTACCCTCCACCACCTCCAGCGCCCGCGTCAGCCGCTGCGTGTCGCCAGGCGCAAGGCGGGCCGCCATACTGGGATCGAGCCGCACCAGCGCCTCGTGCAAGGCGCCCGCAGGCGCCGTCAGGGCAAACGCCCGCCAGCGCGCACGTACTGCCGCTTCAACCGGCGGGACCGGCGACAGCCCCTCCGTCAAGGCTTTGAAATAGAGCCCTGTGCCACCTACCACGATCGGAACCAGCCCTCTGGCCCACGCCGCATCGAGCTCGCGACCGACATCCTCGAGCCATCGCGCAACCGAGTAGCCCTCTCGCGCAGCAACATGGCCGTAGAGCCGGTGCGGCGCCAAAGCCTCTTCTTCGGGCGCCGGCCGGGCCGTGAGCAGGCAAAGCTCGGCATAGACTTGCATCGAATCCGCGTTGAGGATGACACCGCCCCGCTCACGCGCCAACCGCAGCGCCAGGGCCGATTTGCCCGACGCCGTTGGCCCCGCGATCAGGATCGCTTTTTGTCCCGGTTCCGACATGGCCAAACCCATATCCGCGATCGGCCTGGACCACCAGCGCTGGACGAAAAGGAACCCTCGGCCACGAAGCAGGCATCGTCTCACCGAGGCAACTAGGCCGTCGATGCCAACCGAGCCAGCGCAGCGCCATCGCGAATGTCGATATGTCCACGCCCCGAAGCGATCCAGCCGCGCCGCTGCAGCTCATGAAGCTGCCGGCTGATCACCTCGCGCGCCGTGCCAAGCTCGGCCGCAAGCTCCTGATGCGTCCGTGTCACCACGTTGGCGCCGGCCGCAAGTTCCAGCAGCTTGCCCGCCAGCCGGATGTCTACCCGCTGGAAAGCAACCTCGTCGATGATACGGAGCAGATCCGTGATGCGCCGGCTGAAAGCCGTGAACACGAAACGTCGGAAAACCGCGCTTTCCGAAACCAATTCGTCGAACAACTGCCTGGGGATCATTACAGCTCGTATCGCCGTCTCAGCCACGGCTTCGGCCTGATAGTCGTCGTATCCCATCAGGCAGGCCGTCGTCAGCGCGCAACTCTCGCCCGCGCTCACTCGATAGAGCACGATCTCACGACCGCCCTCCGACACCTGATGCACGCGCACGCTGCCCTCGACGAGCAACAGGAAACTTTCCGGCGACTGCCCCGGCCCGAAAATGCGGCTACCAGCAGGCAGAGCAATGGCCCTGCCTGCACGCTCTATGCGCTCCCGATCAGCTGCCGGAAGCGCCCCAAGTCCTATGAATTGATCGATCCAGCTCGCATCTTGCATGGGTGGCCCCGCCCTCCAGATGTCCGCACCACCCGGATGCGTCACCGCACGTGCCGATCAACCGCGTGCGGGACAGGTTTATTTCTTTTTGCCTGTCGCGTCGAACTGCTTCAGGTATGCCGTCAGGTCCTTGACGTCGAGGTCGTCCTTGATGCCGGCGAACGCCATCTTGTTGCCGGGCATGGCTGCCTTCGGGTCCTTGATATAATTCGCAAACGACGCATCGTCCCATGTTATGCCGGAACTCTTGTTCGCATCGGAATAGTTGAACCCCTCGACAGTGCCCGACTTGCGCCCGAACAACCCATTCAGCGTCGGACCCACCGCATTCTTTGCGCCCTCACCAACTTGATGGCAGGCGCGGCACTTCTTGAAGATGTCGGCACCGTTCTCGACGTCCTGGGCATTCGCAACCGTGACCGACGCCCCGGCCAGCACTGCAGCCCCTGCCAGAAGACGGATGATTTGATGGCGCATGGCTTCCTCCCTGTGAACACATAGCCAAATATGCATAGTTGCATGCATGTGCGCCTGCAAGGTCAACCCCCCGACCGCGGCGAAAAGCCCAGCCGCCAGAGCGCCGTGCCTTCAATGAGATATTTGAGCCCGGTGCGAGCGCCCAGCAGCACGGACAACATGAACACCGGCGCCGAAATCGCGAGCGTGCTCGCGCCCGACAGCCCTTGTCCGACTGTGCAACCGTGCGCCAGCACCCCGCCGATCCCCATCAGCGCGCCCCCCGCCAGATGCCGGCGCATCTCGATGGCATCGTCGAAGGCCTCCCACCGCAATTCCCGCCTCAGCGCAGCGACGCCAAACGAGGCCACCGCCACCCCAACAACGGCCGCAACGCCAAAATTCACCCCGCGGAACGGCATCATCATCGCCTGAGCCAGCAATCGGCCGACCGGCGCTACGAAGGACAGGCTTTCGAGCCGCGCCAGACCCAGATCCGCAACCGCTTGCGATGTCGCAAGCCAACCGGCAGCAATCGCGAGACCCAGTCCAAGGCCGCCGAGCAGCAGGCGGTGACGCTGGCGGACCCGCGCATCGGCAACCAGTAGGCCCGCCGTCACGACCAGTACGACCGCGATGATGGCACGCGCCGGTCCCATGCCCACCAAGGCGGCGAGCATTCCATCCGCCGTGCTTCCACCCACCGGCCTCAGATCGAAGTTGCCGATACCGAGCAGCAGCCCCCGAGCAGGCGCCAACACCCCGGCCGTCAAGGCAAACGCTGCAATTCCCACAACGAATGCCGTGACTCCTGCCCGCAGATCGCCGCCGCCTGCCCGCACGATCAATCCGAAACTGCAGGTCCCGACTAAAGTCATGCCAAGACCGAACACCAGCCCGCCAACCACGACGCCGAGCACATGCTGTTTGGGTTGCGCATAGTGGCTGGCGCTCACGTCTACGAGCCCCAGAGAGCCGAGTGCCAGGGTCGCCAGGGTCGCCACGATAACGGCCACACCCCAGCCCCGCGCGCCCCGGTAATCGCCGCCGATCAGTGCGTCCTCAATGGCACTCATGGTGCACAGGCGGCCGAAACGGGCAGATCCACCTGCCAGCGCACCGCAAAGAAAGCCACCGATCAAGGCCCAATCGATGCCCTGCACGCTGCCTCCGTAGCCCTGGAACTGCCACTTCAGCTGGTGAGACTAGTCACCGCGGCAGAATTTGTCATACACGGCATTTATGAAGTTGCGCGTCGTCTCATCGGCGAGGCTGTAGTAGACGACCCGGCCATCACGCCGCGTTTCCACCAGGCCCTCGTGGCGCAGGCGCGCAAGCTGCTGCGAAACCGTCGCCTGGCTCAACGCCAGCAGCCCCTCGAGTTCTGTGACAGACCGCTCCCGCTCGCTCAGAAGGCAGAGGATCACCAGACGGTTCTCATGCGCCACTGCCTTCAGGAAATCACTGGCCTTGCGGGCCTTACGCATCAGGCTGGCCAGCTCCTCGGAAACCTCCGGGCTGTCCTCAAGAAGACCCTCGATCGTCCTCCCCATGGCCTGCGTCATCTCAAAATCCGTTCAATATCCGCTGAGCGCCGAATCGCAACGCGGATATCATGCAGATGTCCGTGCGCATCACGCAAGCTACGGTTTTCCTTGACCTTAAGTTTGCCAAGCATCTCGCTCAGCAGGCCCCAGAAGAAGTCCTCGCCGGGATACCCGGTGATACGGCCAAGCTCGGCCCCATCCTCCACCAGCACGAACGTCGGTGTCGAAGTCACACCACGGACCAGCCTGAGACCGCTCGTGCGCGCTTGTGAAATATCGATCCGACGCAGCGGCGCAATCTGCCCTTCCGCAGTCTTGGAATAGATCGGCCCAATCTCCGCATCGAACCGCCGGCACCACACGCAACCGGCCTCGTTGAACATGATCAACTCTGCAGCCCGGGCCTGCCCCTGCGGCAAGACTCCGGCCCAAAACGTCACCACCAATGCCACAAACCAAGCCAAACGAGACGTGGCCACACGCCGTTCGCACATTTCGAACTGGTCACCACGTCTCGTCATGGTTCAGGCCTACTTGTTGACAGGGCTCTCCGGATCGAACAGCAACGCTACCAGATCCTTGATCTGCTGGTCGGTCAGGATGTTGTTATGCCCGAACCGCGGCATGTTCGAGCACGGCTGCACCGCCTGCGAGTTGTAGATCTGGCCATAGGTCCGCTCCGCTTCCTTGGCGTCGTATTTGCGGATCTTGCCGTACTCGAGAAGGCTCGGACCGAGCGTACCGAAACTCAGCTCCGTCTTCGACATCTGGTGGCAGGCATAACAGTTGCCGCCCGGCACCGTACCGGGCTTGTCACTGAAGCGTAGACCGAAGCCGGACTGCGCGATCTTCTCGCCTGCCTTCCAATCCCCCATCACCTTGCCGTCGGCGGGCATCTTGACGTTGGCCTTCTCGCGCTCCTGCACAACCTTGAACTCGGCGGCCGACAGGTTGTTGCGCCTCTCCGAGCAGAGCTTCTGTGTCTCGTCCTGCTCGATCCGTTTGGCCCACATCCCTTCGGCCTTCTTGAACATGTCACGATAAACACGCTCTACGGCCGCCGGATCCACCTGATCAGCACCATGGGCAGTCAGGCTCGACGCCAGAACCAACGCAACAGCGGTTGCAAATCTCTTCATGCCATCCTCCCTCAGCGCTTGATCGACGGCACGTTGACTTCACCGCCCTCGGCCATCTTGTTCAAGTAGACCGTGAGTGCCGTTACACCTTCAGAGGCATAGTCCGGCCGCGGCATCCGCATTTGTCGGTAGCAGTCGTAGATGCGGTGCTGCACCGTGCGCACCTGGCTCTGGGAAACGCGATAGGTCGGCCATGCGCCCTGTGTCAGTTGCGCGTCCTTGCCCGGCTTGTTGAGCTGAGGCAGCCCTTGCAGCCGGATGCGTTTGCCGGCCTCGCCGTGGCACGTTGCACATGAGAAATCGTGGGTGCCTGCGCGCTTGTAGAACAACGCCTCGCCCAGCGCGAACGCCTCTTTCTCCTTCGCGTGCGCCAGCGGTTGCGACAGCTTCATCCCGTTCGACTTGTTCGAAACGTAGGCGACCAGGTCCTCCATATCGGAGTTCGATGCCTTGTTCGACGGGCTGAATTTGCGCTTGATGATGTCCTTGGTATCGAGGTCCTGGATTTTCTCCATGCACCAGAGGATTCGCTGAGCAACGTCCATCACCTTGTCCGCATCGGCGAAGTAGCGAGGCATCTTCGCGAATGCGCCTTCGACCTTGCCCGGGCCTTCGCCCAGATCACACGTCTCCAGCGATACGTTCTTGGTACCCCTCGCCTTTTTCCAAAGCGCCTCTCCACGGTCCACATTGAGGTAACCGGGATTTGAGAACGGGTCCGAGATCATCTCGCGGTAACGCTCGATCTCCTTCTCCGAGGCATCCTGCGCCGCCGCCGGTCCGGCTAACCCGAGCGCACATGTCAACAAAATAACATTCAGCAACTTGTTCATTTGATTTGATTTCCTCCCTCCTCCCAGCATCGCCTCGCGCCTCTCGGAGCGGGCAATCGCGATGGTTGGTCACACGCTCTTTTTATCGGGCTGGACAGGCCCATTGCAAGATAATATCAACATATGCTAATTCGACTATGTATTGACGGAGGCGCCGGCAAGAGCGTCGGGTAAGGCTCGAACCTCGCCTGCCACCCTAGGAGGAACAATCGTGACTGACCTCTCGACCGGCGCCACGCGCCGCGCCATTCTCGCCACCGTGGCTGGTGGTCTCGCCTACATAGCCTTGGCACCCACCATCGCCCTCGCCGACGACAAAATGGTCAACGACGAGATCAAGAAGCTGTTCGGCGACAAGCCCGTCAAAGACGGCAAGATCAAGCTCGACCTGCCCTCCATCGCCGAGAACGGCCTGGTCGTGCCCCTCTCCTTCGAGGTCGAGAGCCCGATGACGCCGACCGACTATGTGAAGTCGGTGCACTTCTTCGCCGAGGGCAACCCGAACCCACTGGTCGCAAGCTTCACGTTCACACCGCTGGCTCCGAAGGCAGCCGCCTCGATCCGCATTCGTCTCGCCAAGACCCAGAACGTGGTCGCGGTTGCCGAGATGTCGAATGGCGAAATCTGGCGTGCGGTCAAGGAGGTCAAGGTGACGATCGGCGGTTGCGGCGGCTGATCGCTGTCGATCCTGCCCGTTTGCGGCAAGCGACCACCGAGCCGTCGGCCGACGCCGACTCACTTGAAGCAACACCCTTCCGCGCGACCTAGAGGTTCACATCATGTCGACCCCCACCCCCCGCATCCGCATGCCTTCCACCGCCAAGGCTGGAGAGGTCATTGAGGTCAAGACGCTGATTTCCCACCCGATGGAGAGCGGCCAGCGCAAGGACGCTGCTGGCAAGCCGATCCCGCGCAAGATCATCAAGCAGTTCGTCGCCTCCTTCAACGGCAAGGAAGTCTTCCGCGCGGACTGGCACCCCTCGATTTCTGCCAATCCCTACCAGTCCTTTTTTCTCAGAGTTCCCGAAACCGGGACCTTCGTCTTCGAGTGGATCGACGATGATGGCTCCGTCTACAAGGCCGAGAAGCAAGTAACGGTCAACTGAGGTCGATGGGTCGGCGGGCGGCGTTTTCGCCCTCGCCCCCATGAGATGCAAGCTGCAGCGTGGCGCACGGTCGGGCAAGGCTTGGGCTTGCAACGACGGGCCAACTGCGCCGACAGCACGACGGGACTTGCCCGTTGAGCTTTTGGCGATCAACTGGCCGCGCACAGCGCGCGCGCTGATCCACAAGGCCTCGCTGCAATCGGCGCGCCATGACATGAGGATATCGGTTCAATGATCTCGCGCAGGGATTTTGCAACGGCAGCGATCGCAGCCTCGATGCTGACAGCTGGTGGTCTCGGGCGCTGGGGCAAGGCGATTGCCCAGCAGAAATTGACCGAAAATGACCTGCTCGCCTTCAAGCCGGTCGGCAACGTGACGCTGATCCACCTCACCGACATCCACGCCCAACTCGTGCCCCTCCATTTCCGGGAGCCCTCGATCAACATCGGCATTGGTAACGCCAAGGGGATCGTTCCCCACATCACCGGCCAGGCCTTTCTCGATCACTTCAAGATTGCAGCCGGCACAGCCGAGGCCCATGCCCTCGCCTACCCCGACTTCGCCCGGCTCGCAGCCAACTACGGCCGCATGGGCGGCCTCGACCGCATCGCAACCATCATCAAGGCGATCCGGGGTGAGCGTGACGGGCGCACCCTGCTGCTGGATGGCGGCGACACCTGGACCAATAGCTGGACCTCGCTCAAGACCAAGGGCCAGGACATGGTCGACGTCATGGCCGGACTCAAGCCGGACGCCATGACCGGCCACTGGGAGTTCACCCTCGGCGATGCCCGCGTCAAGGAGCTAGCCGATAAGCTCGGCTTCGCCTTCCTCGCCCAGAATATCCGCGACACCGAGTTCGAGGATCGCGTCTTCCCCGCCCAGAAGATGTTCGAACGCGGTGGCGTCAAGATCGCTGTCATCGGCCAGGCATTCCCCTTCACTCCGATCGCCAATCCCCGTTGGATGTTCCCGAAGTGGTCGTTCGGCATCCGCGAGCAGGAACTTGCCGAAGAGGTCGCAGCCGCCCGCAAGGCAGGCGCCGGCCTCGTCGTCCTGCTTTCCCACAACGGCTTCGACGTCGACAAGAAGGTGGCCTCCCTCGTCCCCGGCATCGACGTCATTCTCTCGGGCCACACCCATGACGCCATTCCCGCCCCCACCAAGGTTGGCAAGACGTTGATCATTGCCACCGGCTCCAACGGCAAGTTCGTCTCCCGCCTCGACCTCGATGTTACCGGGGGCGAGATCAAGGATTTCAACTATCGCCTGATCCCCGTCTTTTCTGACGCGATCAAGCCCGACGCCGACACCGCGGCCATCATCGAAAAGCACCGCGCTCCCTATGCCAAGGAGTTGTCGCGCGTCGTCGGCAAGACCGAGACGCTGCTCTACCGGCGCGGCAACTTCGACGGCACCCTCGACAACGTCATCTGCGACGCCATCCTGAAGGAGCGCGATGCCCAGATCGCCCTTTCTCCGGGAATCCGGTGGGGCACCAGCGTGCTGCCGGGCCAGGACATCACATTCGAGGACATCACCAACGCCACCGCAATGACCTACCCCGCCTGCTATCGCACCACCATGAGCGGCAAGCGGCTGAAAGAGGTTCTCGAGGACGTGGCCGACAACATCTTCAATCCCGACCCCTTCTACCAGCAGGGCGGCGACATGGTCCGCACCGGCGGCCTCGGCTACACCATCGACGTCAACAAGCCGATCGGCCAGCGCATTTCCGGCATGACCCTGGTCAAGTCCGGCGAGGTGATCGACGCCGCCAAGGACTACGTCATCGCCGGTTGGGCGAGCATCAATCAGGCGACCGAAGGCCCCGCCATCTGGGATGTTGTCGCCAAACATATCGAGACCGAGAAGGTCGTCCGTCCCACCGAGAATGACGCCGTCAAGATCATCGGCGCATGACCATAAAGCCTGAACCAGAACCAGCGACCGACGAAGCCGTCAACGGGAGTGCAATATGACCAAGTCGAGCGAGGATGGCAGCAAACCCTATGCCGGCACCAGCCGCCGTCGCTTCCTTACCGGGAGCGTCGCTGGAGGGCTCGCTGTAGCAGGCGGCGCCGGCGAGGCCTTCGCCCAATCACGCCGGCGCAAACCGCTTGGCCCCAATCCCGACAACCAGCCCCCAAACGTGCCCGAGTGGGCAAAGCTCCTGGGTGACGGCGTCGCTGACCACCCCTACGGCAAGCCTTCCAAATACGAGGCCCATGTCGTCCGCCGCGACGTCGAGTGGCTCACCGCATCGCGTCAGAGCTCGGTGAATTTCACGCCGCTGCATGAGCTGGACGGCATCATCACACCAAACGGCCTGTGCTTCGAGCGCCACCATGGCGGCGCCGCCGAAATCAGCCCCTTCGATCACCGCTTGATCGTGCATGGCCTGGTCGACAAGCCCTTGATGTTCTCCATGGACGACATCAAGCGCTTTCCCCGCGTCAATCGCATCCACTTCCTCGAATGCGCGGCCAACTCCGGCATGGAGTGGCGCGGCGCGCAGCTCAACGGCTGCCAGTTCACCCACGGCATGATCCACAACGTCATGTACACAGGCGTTCGCCTGAAGGACGTGCTGGAGGAGGCCGGAGTCAAGGCGAACGCCAAATGGCTGATGGTCGAAGGTGGTGATGCAGCCGGCATGAACCGCTCCCTGCCGCTGGACAAGGCGCTCGACGACTGCCTGCTCGCCTTCAAGATGAATGGCGAGGCGCTGCGCCCCGAGCAGGGCTATCCCCTCCGCCTCGTCGTTCCCGGCTGGGAAGGCAATTTGTGGATCAAATGGATCCGCCGCATCGAGGTCGGCGACAAGCCCTGGCAGGCGCGCGAGGAGACGTCGAAATACACCGACCTGATGGAGGATGGACGCGCCCGCCGCTACACCTTCGTCATGGACGCAAAGTCGGTCGTCACCAACCCCTCGCCCCAGGCGCCCTTGAAGGTCAAGGGCCGCAACATCATCACCGGCGTCGCCTGGTCCGGACGTGGCAAGGTCACGCGTGTCGACGTCACTCTCGATGGCGGCAAGAATTGGCAGGAGGCCCGCATCGACGGCCTGGCCCTCGACCGGTCGATGACCAGGTTCTACGTCGACTTCGACTGGCAGGGCCAGGAACTCATGGTTCAATCACGCGCCCATGACTCGACCGGCTATGTCCAGCCGACCAAGCACGAGCTTCGCGCCATTCGCGGCGTCAACAGCATCTACCACAACAACGGCATCCAGACCTGGCTTGTCCGTGCGAACGGGGAGACCGAGAATGTCGAGATCTCTTAATCGATGGCTTCTGGCCGGAATGCTGGCAATCGCCCCGGTGACGGCGGCAAGCGCCGCCAAGCTCGGCATCGGTGAAGCCGCCACCCCCGAAGTCATCAAGGCCTGGGACATCGACGTCCGTCCTGACGGTCAGGGCGCACCACCGGGCAAGGGCAACGCCAAGCAGGGAGAGCGCATTTTCCTGCAGCAGTGCGCTTCATGCCACGGCGAGTTCGGCGAGGGCAAGGATCGCTGGCCCGTGCTCGTCGGCGGTACCGGCACACTCAAGCACGATCGGCCGGAAAAGACCGTCGGCTCCTACTGGCCCGAAGCGTCCACCGTGTTCGACTACATCAAGCGCGCCATGCCGTTCGGCAACGCCCAGTCGCTCACCGACGACCAGATCTACGCCCTGACCGCGTTCATCCTGCAGATGAACGACATCATCAAGGACACCGAGTTCGAGCTCAACCAGTCCAATCTCGCTGCGGTCAAGATGCCGAACAAGGATGCCTTCTACGATGACGACCGCGAGACGGCGGAAAAAAACTTCTGGAACCGCAAGGTGTGTATGAAGGATTGCAAGACCGAGGTCAAAATCCTGAACCGCGCCCGTGTTCTCGACGTGACCCCCGATAGCAAGAGCGCGCCGAAGGTGGACTGATACGGATGATGAAAACAGCGAAATACGCAGCCTGCCGCGGCGCCATGATCGCCACAGTGTCGGCGATTTCGGGTGTCCTTCAGGCCGCGTTCGCTGCTGATCCCAAGGGTGATCCAGCCTTCGGAGAGTACCTCTCCTCGGCATGTGTCGCGTGCCATCGCGGCGACGGCGCCGATAAGGGCATCCCCCCGATAGTCGGTTGGCCGGCCGACCAGTTCGTCGCCGTCCTGAAGTCGTACAAGCTCAAGGAGCGCGACAACCAGGTGATGCAAGCCATCGCCGGCCGTCTCAACGAGGAGGAAATGGCGGCGCTGGCCGCCTACTACGAAAGCATCAAGGCACAGTAGTACACTTCAAGGCCACACTCCCTTCACACATCGCCCCGTGTGGCCTGCCAATCAACAAAAAACTCTGGAGGATCGACCATGTCAGTCAACAGGCGACACTTCGTCATCGGCGCAGCCGCCACCGCAGGCGCTAGCACCTTCGGTGCCCCCGCCGTCCTCGGACAAGGTAAGCCCAAAGTCGTCGTCATCGGCGGAGGGCCCGGCGGCAGCACGGCAGCGAAATACATTGCCCGCGACTCCAAAGGCGCCGTCGACGTCACGCTCGTCGAGCCCGCGAAGCAGTTCACGACGTGCTTCCACTCCAACCTCTACCTCGGCGGCTTCAAGACCTTCGATCAGATCACCCACGGCTACGACAAGCTTGCCAGCGCCTACGGCGTCAAGCTCGTCCACCAGATGGCGGCCTCGATCGACCGCGAAAAGAAGCTCGTCAAACTGGCCGACGGCTCGACCCTTCCCTACGATCGCCTTGTCGTATCTCCCGGCATCGACCTCAATTACGACAGCGTCCCCGGCTGGGGTAAGGCGCACGAGGAGACGATGCCGCATGCCTGGAAGGCTGGCCCGCAAACCAAGTTGCTCAAGGCCAAGCTCGACGCCGTCGCAGATGGTGGCGTGATCGTCATGCTGGCCCCGCCCAATCCCTACCGCTGCCCGCCCGGCCCCTACGAGCGCGTCTCCATGATGGCGCATGCCCTCAAGAAAGCCGGCAAGAACAAGTCCAAGATCATCGTCCTCGATCCCAAGCCCAAGTTCTCCAAGCAGGGCCTCTTCCAGCAGGGTTGGGAGCGCCACTACAAAGGCATGGTCGAGTGGCTGGCACCGGACATCCATTCCGGCATCAAGTCGGTCGACCCCAAAACCAATACCGTCGTCACCGGATTCGAGACCTATAAGAACGCAGCCCTCGTCAACGTCATCCCCGCCCAGATGGCCGGTGCCATTGCACGCGATGCCGGCCTCGCCGACGCATCGGGCTTCTGCCCCATCGATGCGGCCAGCATGCGCTCGACCAAGGATGCCAACATATACGTGCTCGGAGATGCCACCATTGCCGGCGACATGCCAAAGTCGGGCTTTGCTGCCAACAGCCAGGCCAAGGTCGCGGCCATGATGGTACGGGGCGATCTGACCAAGTCCAAGACCTTCCCCGCCAAGTACTTCAACACCTGCTGGTCGCTGATCGAGACAGACGACACCGTTAAAGTGGGCGGCGCCTACGAGGCCAAGGACGGCAAGATCGCAGCCACCTCCACCTTCGTCTCGAAGACCAGCGAGAACGCCGCCGAACGCAAGGCCCAGCAGGTCGAGAACATGGGCTGGTACGAAGGCATCACGACCGACATGTTCGCCTGATCGGTCGGGCAGCCAACTGGCAGCGCGTCGGGTCCGATGGGCAACGCCAGGGCACAGGCTCCAGGGGGAGCACGAAGCGCGGGACGCAGGGTGGTTTGCCAAACCATGCGCCTCGCGCTTTTCACATGACCGCAATTGCATGCACACGAGCCCCAGCAGCAACTCAACACAGGACGTCGTCCGATGACCGAGATCGATAGGCGCACCCTCGTGGGTGGCCTCGCATTCGCAAGTGGTGCTCTGGCCGCCGGTGCGGCATCGGCCGCGCCGCAACAGCTGGCATTGGCCGACCTCAAGAAGGAAACCGACCTCGCCTGCCTCTACCACTGCGATTTCGGCGACCCCAAGCGCATCCTTCAGATGGCGCGCAACATTTCCAATCACCTCTCCGTCTACGGCGGCGACCCCTTCAAGATCAAATTGGTCGTCGTGGCACATGGCGCCGGCATCAAGCCGTTCCTGAAGGATCTTACGGCCACGCCATGGGCTGGCCAGGACATGCAGCCCGACGTTTTCCAGGCATTTGTCGACCTGGCGAAGGCGGGCGTCGATGTCTACCTGTGCGAGATAACGTTCAAGAACAACAAGATCGATTTGGCCAAAGCACGCGACGACGCCTTCATCAAGCTGGTGCCATCAGGCGTCGCCACCGCAGCCGAGCTTCAGTCCAAGGGTTACAGCTATATCAAGGTAGGTTGATGCGAACCGATACCCCGTCAGGCCGACTGCCGGCGACGACCGTCACCCGTCGCGCCTTCCTCAAGGGCGCAGCCGGCGGAGGAGCTCTGCTCGCCGTCGATGGCGCCAACTACCTCATTGCCCAGACCCGCTCCCACACCGTCAAGGTCGGAGCGATAGAACTGACCGTCGTCTCCGATGGCGTCTTCTCACTCCCCGCATCGATCGTGCTGCCTGGCCGCACGCCCGCAGATCTCGAACAACTCGTCACAAAACCATCCACCACCGCCACTCTCGTTGTTGAGACCAACGTCGTCCTGGTTCGGTCCGGCAAGACCCTGGCACTTATCGATACGGGCGCCGGCGGCGATTTCATGCCGACCCTCGGTCGCCTGCCCGACGCCCTGGATGGCCTCGCCATCGCAGCCGATGCCGTCACGCACGTCATCTTCACCCATGCCCACGCCGACCATCTGTGGGGCGCGATCGATCCCTTTACCGAGGCCAGCCGCTGGCCGAAAGCCCGTCACGTCATGACGGCAACCGAGCGCGATTTCTGGCTCCAGGACGGCGTCGAAACCAAGGTGCCCGAGCATATGAAGGGCATGGCAATTGGCATCCAGCGGCGCTTGAAGTCCCTTGGCGATACCATCACGACCGCCAGGGATGGCGAGGAGGTCGCACCCGGCATTGCATTGATGGCGACCCCTGGTCACACCGCCGGCCATACCGCCATCAAGATCAGCTCCGGCACCAACGAGGTGGTCATCGCCGGTGATGCGCTGACCCACGCCGCCATTTCTTTTGCCAAGCCGCAATGGCAGTGGGGTTCCGACGAAGATTGGCAGCTAGCCGCCCAAACGCGCGGCAGGCTGCTCGGCCATCTCGCTGCCTCTAAGGCTCGGCTGTTCGGCTATCATCTCCCTTGGCCCGGCGTTGGCCACGTCGAAGCTCACCAGGGTGCCTACCGGTTCGTTGCTGGATAGCGAACGGGCACGCCTGCGGATTGCCAATGCCCCCCGGTGGGACAGATCTGCATAATTAGTTAACTCCTGTGTGATGGACTTCCCCCCAAGAACAGCTTGGCTGCATCGGGGCGCTGTACACATGAGTGAACTTGCTGCAACCATTCGCGCGGCACTCGAGATCGATGGCGCTATCGCCGAAGCGGACCGCACCGGCGGTCCAGCGCTCGCTGCTGCGCCGGCGACCAGCGCCGCCAGCGCGGCCCATCAGGCCCTGGCCCCTGCTGTCGCGCAGCTCCTGGCACTCGGTGGCGACGAACGCATCGCCGTTGATCCTCGCACCGGCCGCAATCGCTATGGCACGAGCCTCACACCCCAGCCAAACGAGCTCTGGTTTTCCTCCTCGACCGCAAGCAGCATCACCCGGCTTGGCCAAGAGGCCGTCATCGCCGCCGCAACCACCCTCATGACCGGCACGGGCGACGGCAACTCTGCCGGCTTCGCGCTGGCAGACACCATCCGCCAACAATTGGCCACCACGTTCGCCACCCCCGAAACCGCAACGGTCCTGGTTGGTTCCGGCACCGAAGCCGAGATCCTGGCCCTGGTGATAGCGCTGGCAACCATGGGCGGCCCGATCACCAACATCGTGGTCGCCCCGGATGAAACCGGCCGCGGTGTGCTGACGGCGGCAGCGGGTCGCCACTTCCTCCCCACCAGCAGCCTTGGCGGCGCTGTCGAGACCAACCGGATCGTCGCTGGCCTCGACCACCACGACATCACAACAGACGTCGTCCATGTGCGCGATGCAGCGGGCAGGCCCTTCCCCGAAGACGAGATCGATTCCGCCGCCGCAGCCGCCGTGGAAAGAGCCCTGATCGCCGGGCGCAACGTCCTCCTGCACGTCCTCGACTGCTCGAAGACCGGCCTTTCCGGTGTGAGCCGTGAGACGGCCCTGGCACTGTCCCGCACAGCACCGGGCCGCATCTTGGTATTGGTCGATGCCTGTCAATTGCGGGCACCCGAGGC
This sequence comes from uncultured Alphaproteobacteria bacterium, assembly GCA_963761475.1. Lineage (GTDB taxonomy): Bacteria > Pseudomonadota > Alphaproteobacteria > Rhizobiales > Hyphomicrobiaceae. Next base: position 890,033 of record CAVXGT010000019.1, on the reverse strand, counting down.
GCGCCTGCGGCGCGACATCCACAATGGTTTCATGGTCGCGGTCACCGGTTCGAAATTCGCCGCCGGCCCTGCCTTCTCTGGCGCCCTGTTGCTTCCCCCGCCCCTGGCCGGAAAGCTATCCCTCGCCACGATGGCGCCTCCCCAGGGCCTCACAACGCTAAGTGCGCGTGCCGACTGGCCTGAGCCTCTGCGAGCTTGGTGCGCCGATCATTTACAGGCCGACTGCAATATCGGTTTGCTCCTGCGTTGGGTGGCGGCGCTCGCCGAGATCGAACGTTATCGCGCCGTCGAAGCGGGATTGCGCGACGCTATTGCCGAGGCCTTTGCCAGGGCCGTCCGCCAGCGCGCTGTGGCCGTATTAGGCCCTGGCGCGCTCGACCCTGCCGATGCCGCCACCGAGCCCAGCATCATCTGCATCACCGTTGCCAACGGCCACGACGCCCCCGACATCGCCGCCCGGCTTCATGACGCGTTGCGCACAGCAGGGCCGTCCAGCCTGCCCGATGCCCACTCCGCAGCCATGGCGCGCGCGTGCCATGTGGGCCAGCCGGTCAAGCTCGGGCAACGCACCGTGCTCCGCGTCTGCGCCAGCGCACCAATGGTTGCAGAAGTGGCAGGCCGGGTGCGCGAGGCCGCCTCGCTCGAGGAAGCAATGCAACCGCTCGAACGCGATCTCGACCTTCTCTTTGCCAAGTGGGCGCAGGTGTCCCGCACATTGCCTCGCGCCGAGCCGCACGCCACCCCGGGCCAGAACGCCAAGACCGAACTCGATCCCGAAGATTGGCAGGCCTTCCGCGACACCAGCCACCGCGCCCTCGACGCCATGATCGACCACCTCGCGACCATCCGCGACCGCCCCGTCTGGCAACCTATGCCAGATAGGTTGCGCGCCGAATTCCGCCAACCCTTGCCGAAAGATGCCCGCCCACTCGAGACGGCGCTCGAAGATTTCGATCGCGCGATCAAGCCCTACGTCACCGGCAACACGCATCCGATGTTCATGGGCTGGGTCCATGGCGGTGGCACACCGGTCGGCATGCTCGCCGAGATGCTGGCCGCCGGCCTCAACGCCAATTGCGGCGGCCGCGACCATGCCGGCATCGAGGTCGAGAGACAGGTGACGCTTTGGGCCGCCCAGATGCTGGGCTTTCCTGCCAGCGCCTCGGGCGTGATGGTGACCGGCACCTCGATGGCCAACTTCCTGGCCGTACTCATCGCCCGCGACCAGGCCCTCGGTCACGATGTCCGCAGGACCGGCCTCACGGCCGCTGAAACCCATCTCGTCGCATATACTTCCGCCGAGGCCCATGGTTGCATCGCCCAGGCCATGCAGTTGGCCGGCATCGGCTCTGACCAACTCCGCTTGATCTCAGTCGACAGCAGCGGACGCATCGACACCGATGAACTCCAGACCGTCATGGCGGCCGATCGCACCGCAGGTCTCACACCCTTCCTGCTTGTCGGCACCGCCGGCAGCGTCAACACCGGAGCCGTCGACCCCCTCTCTCGCCTCGCCGACATCGCCTCCCGCGAACGCGTCTGGTTCCATGTCGACGGCGCATTCGGCGCTTTGGCAGCACTTGCCCCCGGACTCCGTCCCATCCTGGACGGTATCGAGGCCGCCCAGTCCGTCGCCTTCGACTTCCACAAGTGGGGTCAGGTGCCCTACGATGCGGGTTTCCTATTGGTGCGGGACGCGGCCGCCCATTGCGCCACCTTTGCAAGCCCCGCCACCTACTTGTCGCGACTGCCCCGGGGCCTCGCCGCCGGCGACACATGGCCCTGCGATCTCGGCCCCGACCTTTCGCGCTCCTTCCGCGCCCTCAAGACCTGGCTGACCCTCACCGTGCACGGCGCCGACCGCATCGGCGCTTCGATCGAGCGCTGCTGCCGCGTTGCCCGTCACCTGGGCCGGCTGGTGGAGGCCACCCCCGAACTGGAGCTGCGCGCGCCGATTGCCCTCAACATCGTTTGCATCGGGCTTACCGACGCCACCCACGACGCGCTTGTCCCACAGATCGTCATGGACCTGCACGAACGCGGCGTCGCCGTACCCTCGTTGACCACGATCAAGGGCCGTCCCGTCATCCGCGCCGCCATCGTCAATCATCGCACCCGCGAAGACGATGCCGACCGCCTGATGGCCGAGATTGCGACCAGCCTCCAGCGCGTCACCGGCGCCAGGAAATGGGCCTGAAGCCACATCGCCACCAGCACACAGCCAATCAGACCAGTGCCGTGATCTCCCGGTTGGCGACATCGACGCGGTTGGCGAGCGACCGCACGATCATCTCCAGGAACCTGTTCGCAAGCGCGCTGTCCGCCGTCAGCAGCCTCTGATAGCTCGCCCGCGTCATCTGGTAGACGATCGCGGGTTCCTCGGCCATGACAGATGCGGCGCGGGGCAAGTTGCGGAAGAACCCCATCTCGCCCACCACCGTCCGTCCGGTCATGCGCCTCACTCGGATCGGATGAGGGCCGAGACCCGGCACCATCACAGCCACCGATCCGTGCGCGACAAGCTCGATGGTGTCGGCAGGCGCGCCGAGCGCACACACGACCTCGCCAGTATCGAGCATCCGCCGCTCCAGGTAGCCATCGATCAGCGTGCGCGCCGAGGCTTCACCAATCTCGCCGGCAAGCCAACCTTCGAAGGCAGCATCCTTGTCCGCATCGCCGCGCTGCGGGCCGCCATCCGACAGCAGTGCGTTCTCGCACCACTCCAAGGCATCGTTGCGGGTCGCAAACACACGCACCATGTGATCGGCGCCCGTGAGGCCGGCTGCAGAGAGCTCGGCCAGCAGAGCCTCGGACGGAGCCGCAAAGGCCACCACGATCCGCTCTGCCTGAGCCCAGTGCACGAGCTTCTGCAGCGACAGCACGGCGGCAGCATCAATGCCGATGACCCGGCCGCAATCGAGCACCACCCATCGCCGCCGACCCGCCGTATCCTGCCCGATAACGCGCCGCACCTCCTCGTAGAGTGCATTCGACGAGCCGAAGAACACAAAGCCCGCGAGCCAGAGGATATGAATGCGCCAGCCTGCGTCCGACAACCACTTGAGTTCGTCAGGCCCTCGCTCCACCGGGGCGGCGTATGCTTGCCGCGTTACCTGGCGACGCACGACCCCGATCCGGCTGTAGCTTGCCGCAAACGTAAGCGAGGCGCCGATCATGCCAAGCACCAGCCCTGTCGGATATCCGATGGCCACGATGGCCACCATGATCAGCGCCGCCAGACCAAGCTCCAGCCAGGACCGCCGTCCCGGGGCCTTCATGGCATCCGCCACCATGCCCACGCCAAGATAGATCAGCAATCCGCCGAGCACCGGCCGCGGCACGAATTGCGACAGGTCCAGGCCCGTCAACACCACCACCGCGACGCCAGCGCCGGCGGCCAGGCCAGAGAGCCGGCTTCCCCCGCCCAACGCATCGATCAAACGGCTCGGCCCGATCGAATAGCCGACCAGCAGGCCGCCCACCGGCGACACCGCCAGATTGGCGCCTCCGATCGCCCGGAATTCCAGGTCCATGTCCGCCGCCCCGCGCCGTTGCACCTCGAGCGTCGTGATATCCAGCAGCAGCGCCACCAGCGACACCGCCACGATCGAAACAATTTCGATGCTCCCCGCCGAGATTACCCACCAGTCGATGCCGCCGAGCGACGTCCACGGCGACCAGGGCGCGACCCCGCCATCCGTCGCCAGGAACCAGTCCTGCCCGCCGCCCGAGCGCCACAGCACACCGTCGAGCAGCACCGATGCCACGATGATACCGAGGGGCAACGACCCCGCCCCGAGCCGCGACCGGCGCAGCGCCAGCAGCGCCCCCGCAAACGCCAAAGCCAGCGCCAACCGGCTCCACTCCGACGCCGCCAACCCGCCCCCGAGATCGCCGAGCGTGACCGCCTGACCACGCGCCACCCGCAAGCCACCCGCGATCAGCAACACGCCTGACGCCGCCAGGAACCCGGCCACGACCGGATAGGGTACGAAGCGCACGATCTGGCCCAGCCGAAAATAGCCGAGCGCCCAGGTTGCGGTCCCCGCCAGTACCGTTGCGATGGCAATGGCGATCAGCACATGGCGAACCGCGTCCGCTTCCGATAATCCACTGTCTCGCGCCGCATCGGCAATCGTCACCGCCAGCACGCTCATCACCGCAACGGCCGGATTACGAGGCCCGGCGAGCATCGCCGGCAAGCTGGTCACCGCGCCAGCCAGCAGCGTCACCGCCGCCGCCGCCACCAGGAACCCCCACAACGCCGCCGGCAGACCTGCCTTCACCGATCCAGAAAAGATCAGCGCGCTGAAGCTCAGGCAGTAGGCAACCGCCACTACCGAGGTCACCCCACCCGCCAGTGCATGACGCCCAGCGCTCCCCCAGCCGCTCACGCCCAAATGCTCGCCAAAACCGGCCGCCATGTCGCCCTCGCCTGCCCGTGACGCCAAAATTGACACGCCAAGGTGATTGCACAACTGCGGGCCTGCGAAACAGCTAAATTGTGCAAGCGGCCACAACCATCCTGGTGTCGCAGCAGAACGGAGGCGCCATGACCGCGGGGCGACAATCAGCAATGAGCCTGGCAATCGGCGAGTGCATGGTCGAGCTGGCGCGCAGCAGCGACAAGGTTTACGGCCTGGCCTTCGGCGGCGACACCTTCAATACCGCGGTCTATCTGGCCCGAGCTGGAATACCTGTTGGCTACGCAACCGCTTTGGGTGACGATCCCTATAGCGCCGGCATCGTTTCCCAGGCTCGCGCCGAGGGTATCGCGACCGATGCCATCACGATCTGCCCTGGCCGCATGCCTGGCCTCTACATGATCGAGACAGCCGCCAACGGCGAGCGCACGTTCTATTATTGGCGCGACCGCTCACCCGCCCGCGAGTTGTTCGACGCCCCTCCCACCCCGGCCCTGGCAACGGCCATCGCCAACGCCCCTCTGCTCTACCTCTCGGGCATCACACTATCCCTCTATGCCGACGCCGCGCTCGACCGGCTGGCAACCCTTCTCGCCGCGGCGCGCCAGCGCGGCAGCCGCATAGCCATCGACGGCAACTACCGGCCCCGCGGCTGGTCCAACGACCCCGAACGGGCACGCCGGGTCATGTCACGCTTCTGGCGGCTTGCCGATACAGCCCTCCCGACCTTTGACGACGAGGCAGCGCTTTGGGGCGATAGCGCACCCGAGGCAACCCTTGAGCGCCTAACAGGCTTCGGCGTCACCGAGTGCGTCGTCAAGCTCGGCGCCGACGGCGCCATCGTGGCCGGAAAAGGCCAGCCGGCAGCCCGCATCGCCGTGCCCGAGCCAGTCGAGCCGATTGACACGACGGCGGCAGGCGACAGTTTCAACGCCGCCTACCTGGCAGCCCGCATACGCGCCGACAGTCCAGAAGCCGCAACCCTGGCCGGTCATCGCCTCGCCGCGACCGTCATTCGACACCGCGGCGCCATCGCGCCACTGGCAGCAACCCGCCTCGTCCTCGGTGTCGGCGCAGCAGGAGCCCGGCAACCCGGCGCCTGACCCCGGCCCACCAGAAGCCCGAAAACACAGGCGCCGCTCGCCAGCGGCCCCGCAGAAATGCCATCCCCTGAAAAATATTCATTCGCGGCACCAACATATGGACTTGGCCGCACAAGTACGTTAGACACACCGACCTTGGGTGTCGCTGCCAAAGCAGCGGGACGGGTGTATAGCTCAGTTGGTAGAGCAGCTGACTCTTAATCAGCGGGTCCAAGGTTCGAGTCCTTGTACACCCACCAAGACTATCCCTCAGTGATTGCGACTGAAAAGCTGCCTGCAGCGTTCCCGGGCGGTGCAAGTTTGTGGCTGCGCCGCCCCCATATTGGGCCAAGCTCACGCCAACACGCGCAGCAGGACCAATCTCGCCCACGTCCCCCGCAAAGTGCCCGCCAAGAGCACTTTCCGAATAGGGAACTGGACATCGCCCCCGCCACCCGCGACCATCTGCGAAACGCCAATCCCAGGCCAATCGCGGAGCTCGAAATCGTGTCGAATCGCAGCAATCCATTTTTCAATCCAGAAAAGCGTGCGCTGACGGAGGGAGACTTCTCGCGTGAAGAGATCCGCCTCGCCAACCGCAACCCGGGCACGCTCCTGGAGTCGCTCCGCCACGACCTGACACCGGCAGGGCTCCACTACCTGCTCATTCATTTCGACGTCCCCTTCGTCCCCGACCCGGACGACTGGCGGCTAGCCATCAGCGGGCTTGTCGAGCGCCCTATCACGCTCTCCCTGGCCGATCTCAAGCGCGGGCCCGAGCGCACCATCCCCGTCACACTCGAATGCGCCGGCAACGGTCGAGCCGGCATCACGCCGCGCCTGCAGAGCCAGCCCTGGCACAGCGAGGGCGTCGGTACAGCCGAATGGACGGGTACGCCGCTGAAGGGCATCCTCGAACGCGCTGGCCTGTCCGACAAGGCGCACGACGTTGTCTTCTACGGCAGCGACCGCGGCTATGCCGGCGGCATCGAGCACGAATACGGCCGCAGCCTGTCGCCTGCCATGGCGCAAGGCGACGATGTGTTGATCGCTTGGGCCATGAACGGCGCCCCGCTGCTGCCCCAACATGGCTTCCCCCTGCGCCTCGTCGTTCCCGGCTGGTACGGCATGGCGAGCGTCAAATGGCTCGACCGCATCGAGGTCATCGACCGCCCCTTCGACGGCTACCAGCAGGTCGGCACCTACGTCTACCGCAGCAGCAAGGACGATTCCGGGGTCCCGATCACCACCATCCGCGTCAAGTCGCTGATGGTGCCCCCCGGCATCCCCGACGTCTACACGCGCCGCAGGCTGGTCGAGCGCGGCCGAATCCCGCTCTTCGGCCGCGCCTGGTCGGGTGCTGGAACCGCCATAACCAAGGTCGAGTTTGCCGTTGACGGCCATTGGCAGCCCGCAACCCTGATGCCCCAACGCGGCCCCTACGCCTGGACGGGATGGAAGTGCGACTGGGAGGCGACCCCCGGCGAACACGAGTTGATGTGCCGCGCGACCGACGCCAATGGCGAAGTACAGCCCATCAACCCACGCTTTGATCTGACGGGCTTCGGCAACAACGCGGTGCACCGCGTTGCCGTCACTGTACGCTAGCGTCACGGGGAGCAAGGGCCGCCATGAACAAGCAGATGCACCTCAATCTCTTCATCTACAGCCGCGGACACCACGAGGCCTCATGGCGCCATCCCGCCTCGACACCGCGCCCCCTCACCGACATCCGCTACTACATCGATTGCGCACAGAAGGCCGAAGCCGCCTGCTTCGATTCGATCTTCCTGGCCGATACACTCGCCAGCCCCCAGGATCTCAACAGTGCCTCGCGCATCTGGCTCGAGCCCCTCACCACCCTTGGCGCACTCGCCGTCGCCACCAGCCGCATCGGCTTGATCGCCACTGCATCGACCACCTACACCGAGCCCTTCAACCTCGCCCGCCAATTGGCCTCCCTCGATCACGCCAGCGAAGGCCGCGTCGGCTGGAACATCGTCACCACCTTCAGCTTGGCCGCAAGCCGCAACTTCGGCTCGACGGCCCGCCCGAGCCACGCCGCCCGCTACGACAAGGGCGACGAATTCGTCGAGATCGCCAAGCAGCTCTGGGACAGCTGGTCGGATGACGCCGTCGTCGACGATCGCGCATCCGGCACCTACGCCCGTATGGATCGCATCCGCGCCATCAACCACGCGGGACCCCACTTCCAGGTCGCAGGTCCCCTGAACATCCCGCGATGCCCCCAGGGTCGCCCCGTGCTGGTCCAGGCCGGCTCATCCGAGACTGGCCGCGATTTTGCCGCGCGCCACGCCGAGGCGGTCTTCACCGCACACACCGATAAGGCCAGCGCCCAGGCCTTCTACGCCGACCAGAAAGCGCGTGTGGCGGCAGCCGGTCGCCGGCCCGACCAAGTCCTCATCCTACCGGGTATCAGCCCCATGATCGCCGGCACCGAAGCTGAAGCGAAGCGCCTGGAACGCGAGCTCAACGACCTCGCCGATCCCGAGATCGGCCGCATCAAATTGTCCGACCGGTTCGACGGACAGGACTTCTCCCACCTGCCCCTGGACCGCCCGCTCTCGCCCGAGGACTTCCCCGATCCGGCCCGCAACGAGGGCACCCGAAGCCGCGTCGAGCTGATCTTGCGGATCGTACGCCTCGAGCGCCCGACTTTGCGCCAGCTGCTCGGCAAGCTCGCCAGCGCCCGCGGCCATTTCGTCATGGCCGGCACGCCCGAGCAGGTGGCTGGCGTCATGGAGGACTGGCTCGATACCGGCGCTGCCGATGGTTTCAACTTAATGCCACCGATCCTGCCCCGCATGCTCGAGGCGTTCACCGACGAGGTGCTGCCGATCCTGCAGCAGCGCGGTCGCTTCAGAACCGAGTACCAAGGCGCCACGCTGCGAGACCACTACGGCCTGGACCGGCCGCCTGTCTGACCCGCCCCTTCCCTCTCACAACGACGTCCATCCGTGACACCGGTGCGCGCCAACACCCTCATGGCTGGACGCAAAAGGCAATTCTGCCTATGCACGCCCCAATCCCCCGATCACAGCAGTGAGACATCGAGCATGGCCGACAAACACCTCGACGCCCGCGGCCTCACCTGTCCCTTGCCCGTTCTCAAGGCGACCAAAGCCATCAAGACATTGCCAGCCGGCGGCACACTTGAGGTGCTGGCCACCGATCCCGGCTCCGTACCCGATTTCGAGGCCCTGTGCTTGCGCGGCAGCCATACCCTGCTCGAATCGACGCACGAGGCCGGTGTCTACCGCTTTCTCATTCAACGCGCCGGTTAGCGGCCGCCCGCTCAAACGAATTTGGGCTTACGCTTGGCCAGGAACGCCTCCACGCCTTCTGCGAACTCCGCACTTCCGAATGCCACGCCTTGCGCAATCGCCTCGCGCTCGAAGAAGTCCTCGACGCTGGCCTCGTAGGCGCGCTTCATCAGCACTTTCGACATCGACAGCATCGCCGCCGGCCCCGACGCCAGCTCTTCGGCGATGGCAAGCGTCTCCTCCATAAGTCGCTCAGGCGCAACACACCTGTTGGCAAGGCCGATCTGCACCGCCTCCTCCGCCGTATATCGGCGATTGAGGAAGATCATCTCCTTGGCTCTGAGACTGCCGATCGCCCACGGCAGCGTCTGCAGGACGCCAATATCCGGCAGCGCGCCGAGCTTGGAATAGCCGCTCATGAAGTAGGCGTTGGAGCTGGCAACGACGATGTCGGCGAGTAGCGTCAGCGCTAGGCCGCCACCAACCGCTGCGCCGTTGACCGCCGCCACCACGGGCTTGTCGGCATCGAGCAGCGCCCGCCCCCAGGTATGCACCGACAACATGCGTTTACGCACCGCTGGCGCCGTCCGTTGCTTGGGGTCCTGCATCGCCCGAATGTCGCCGCCGGCGCAGAACGCCTTGCCAGTGCCCGTAATGACGATTGCCCGGACGCTCTCATCCGCCAGGACTTTCGGCACGTTGTCGGCCATGCCCTGCTTGATCGCAGGCGAAAGCGCGTTCATGACCGAGGGATCGTCCAGCCGCAGGATCGCCACCCCACCACACCGCTCGAGCTTCACCGCGTCCATCGCCATCTCCATGTTGGGCCAGCCACTGTTTGCGCTGTTTCCATAGTGTCGCCCCCTGCTGTCCCTGTCGAGCGGCCCTCGCCACGCCAGCTCCGATGCCCATGGCCATCCCCACTGGGAAGGCGTATATAGCTCCCGCAGCTACTGACGATGGGACATGACCGACACACCCGACATCCTGCAGCGGATCACCCGCTACAAGCTTGAGGAAATCGCCCGCGCCAAAGCCGAGCGCCCGCGTGAGGCGATAGAGGAGGCGGCGCGCCGCGCGCCCCCTGTCAGGCCGTTCGCCCAGGCACTGGAGACGCGGGCCCGCGATGGCTTTGCCCTGATTGCCGAGATTAAGAAGGCGAGCCCCTCGAAAGGTCTGATCCGCGCCGACTTCGATCCCCCGGCGCTGGCTGCCGCCTACGAGGCCGGTGGTGCGGCGTGCCTCTCCGTGCTGACCGATAATCCCTCGTTCCAGGGTGCGCCCGAATTCCTCACCGCAGCTCGCACGGCCACCCGCCTCCCCTCCTTGCGCAAGGACTTCATGCTCGACACCTATCAGGTCGCTGAAGCTCGTGCCTGGGGCGCCGACTGCATCTTGATCATCATGGCCCAGATCGACGACGAGACCGCCTTGGCCCTCGCGCAGACCGCACGCGCCTGGGACATGGACGCCATCGTCGAGGTTCACGACGAGGCCGAGTTGACACGCGCCCTCGCACTGCCCTGTCGGCTCATCGGCATCAACAACCGCAATCTGCGGACCTTCGAAACATCGCTCGAGACGACCGAGCGGCTGGCGCCACTGGTGCCGGAAAACCGTATTGTCATTGGTGAAAGCGGCATCGCCACACATGCCGACCTAGAGCGCCTGGCCAAAGTGGGCGTTCGTGCCTTCCTGGTCGGCGAAAGCCTGATGCGCAAGCCCGATGTGGCAGCCGCCACCAGGCACCTGCTGACCGGCGCCAACTAGCCGGTAGCCCGGGAAGGTCCCTCAGCTCGACGGCTGGTCGAGTTTGCGCGTGAGGTTTTCGAACTCCTTTCGCAATTCCTCATTGCGGAAGATCTGTTCGAACGTGGGCGCTTCCAGCTTCTGGATGGCCTCGAACGAGGCGGCGCTGTCCTTCATAAGCTCGCGCAGCTGAAAACTGGCCTCCACCGTTTCATACGTATTGTCGGCAATGCGAAGGTCGTGCGCCGCCCGCCGCCGTGCGCGCGCAACTTGTTCGCGCTGCTGCAACAGGTACCGGCGATAACCCTGGGTCGCCTCCTCTGCGAGTTGCTGGCTTGCCCGGTTCGCTTCGAGCGCCCGGCGCTGGTCGGCCCGGTTGTTGGCACGCAACAGATCCGCCGTACGCCGTTTCGCCGCCGCCACGTCCTTGGCGATAGCTTCCAGCTTCGGCAGGTACTGCGTATCGATCTTGCCCACGACACTGTCCTGCGCGTGCACGATCATCGCGAACAGGGCGGCATGCATGGCAAAGTACCGACGCGCAGCGCTCACGTTCTCGCCAGACTGCCGCATCAATTCGGCCAGCTGCGCATCGATCGCCTTTGCCGCGTCGAACACTGCGACCAGGCGCACCAGGTCCCCCGACAAGACCCCGTCGAGCAGCAGGTCCACCTGCTCCGGCTTCAGCTTGACGCCACTCTTGGCAAGCCCGTCATGCACCTCGGACTTGGCCTTCGCTATCTCGTCACGATTCTCCGCAACGCGCTTTTTCGTATCCTCGATGTCGCCCTTGAGGCTGTCGACGGTATCGGTGACATAGCCCGGCATGAACCCGTCTTTGGGTGCCGTAAGTTGTTTCTCGCGCAGCCGCACGATCCGCTCGTCGAGATCGCGGATATTCTTCTTGAGCGTGTCGATCCGCTTCTGCACTTCGACCACCGGCACATCCGTGACGATACCGAGCGTCGCATCGAGCAGAGCCTTGATCTTGGCTTCGCGATCCTCCCGCGTTTCAGTCCAAAGCGGCGGCACCAGAAAGTCGGACTTGGATGGCAGCTTCTTCAATTCTGCCCGGTTGCGAGCCGTATCCTGCAGGATGTCGTCGATTGCCCGCATCAGCCGTTGCGACTGCTGGTGGGCACGATCGCCCTCGCGCGGGTCGGCAGGCTTGACCGGCTCCGCCATCGGTTCCAGGCGTGGCGCGGCCTGAGGCGTCGCCGTCGGCCGGCGCGGCGGCTCTGGCATCGATTGCGCATAGCGCTCGCCCGTCCGCTCGCCACGCTGCAGAAAGTCGCCGATACCATCGCTCGGCCGGGTTTGCGCTCCGACCGGTCCAGCCAGCATCAAGGTTGCAGAGGACACCGCCGCAAACCGGGCTGCCGCGCGTCGAACAGATGTCATCGTAACTCCTCCACTCTGATCACTGACATGGTCGCAAATTCAGGCAAATCAATGATCAAGCGATCCAGGGAGCCGTTTTTTTGAACACCCCTCACAACCAGCGGCGCACATGCGCCTTGTAGTCGGTATAGGCGCCGGAGAAGCGGCGCTCCAGGTAAGCTTCCTCTCGGCGAATAGCGAGTTGCGTGACCAACACCATAAACACCGGCACTCCCACCACCAGCCAACCAATGTTGTAGGAGATACCGGCCCCCGCCAGTGCCAGAGCTTCGCCGAGATAGATCGGATTGCGCGAGAATGCGAACGGCCCGGCAAACACCAGAGCATCCGAGCCCCGGTCGGGCCGAATCGAGGTCCGATGTCGGGGAAACTGCAGCGTCGCCCACAATACGAGCCCCACGCCCGCCATCATCAGCAGCATCCCCAGGTAGTGCACGATGCTGGTTTCCGCGAACGGCACCGGCAGGGCCAATACGGCGCGATGGAGCGCGAGCGCCGCCACGATCACGCCTGCCAACAGCACGGGCGGCCAGGGAAAGCGGCTTGGCCGATCGAATTGCTGTTCGCTCATCGTGCGTTCCTGCTCTTGTTGCGAGCCGATTTGCAGTGGCCCCGGAAAACAATATGGTGGCCGAAAGTCCATTTGCACCACGTCTCAGAGCGCGAGCCAACCCATGTCCATCCCCAACGAATACCCCACCCTCAACTTCGGCTTGGGCGAGACGGCCGATCAGATCCGCCAGATGGTGCGCTCGTTCTCGGCCAATGAGGTCGCGCCGATCGCCGCCGAAATCGACAAGACCGATCGCTTTCCCCGTGAGCTCTGGCCGAGGATGGGAGAGCTAGGACTGCACGGCATCACCGTCGAGGAGGAATACGGCGGCTCTGGCCTTGGCTACCTCGAGCACTGCCTCGCCGTCGAAGAAATGTCGCGCGCCTCAGCCGCCGTCGGCCTCTCCTACGGCGCCCACTCCAACCTCTGCGTCAACCAGATCCGCCGCAACGGCAACGATGATCAAAAGCGCCGGTTCCTTCCCAAGCTCATCTCCGGCGAGCATGTGGGCTCGCTCGCCATGAGCGAGACAGGAGCCGGCTCAGACGTCGTCTCCATGAAGCTCAAGGCCGAGAAAAAGGGCGACCGCTACGTCCTCAACGGCACCAAGATGTGGATCACCAACAGCCCCGACGCCCAGGTAGTCGTAGTCTACGCCAAGACCGATCCCAACGCCGGCGCGCGCGGCATCACCGCCTTCATCGTCGACACGTCCACCAAAGGCTTCAAGGTCGCCCAGAAACTGGACAAGCTCGGCATGCGCGGCTCATCCACAGGCGAGCTCGTGTTCGAGGACTGCGAGATCCCCGCCGAAAACGTGCTCGGCGACGTCGGCCGCGGCGTCAACGTCCTGATGTCCGGCCTCGACTACGAGCGCGCCGTGCTGGCAGCAGGCCCCCTCGGCATCATGCAGGCGGCCATGGATATCGTCATCCCCTACATCCACGAGAGAAAGCAGTTCGGCCAGCCGATCGGCACCTTCCAGCTGATCCAGGGCAAGGTCGCCGATATGTACACCGAGATGAACGCCGCCCGCGCCTACGTCTATGCCGTCGCCCAATCCTGCGACCGCGGCGAGACCACACGCAAGGATTCAGCCGGCGCCATCCTGTTCGCCGCCGAAAAGGCAACCAAGCTCGCCCTCGACGCCATCCAGATCCTTGGCGGCAACGGCTACATCAACGAGTACCCGACGGGCCGCCTGCTCCGCGACGCCAAGCTCTACGAAATCGGCGCCGGCACCAGCGAAATCCGCCGCATGCTGATCGGGCGCGAGTTGTTCAACGAAACGGCTTGAGGGCAAATGCGGGGATTGGGATTTCTCGCGTGTCTCGTGTTGGTTCCCCTCCAGACCGGCTTGCCGCAGCAGGCCCGGGCCAACAGCTACAGCGAGGCAGTAGCGTGCGCGGCAAGAATGACGCTCATCTCTGCATTGATGGAAAAGGGGGGCAGCAAGGACTTGAAGGCGCGCAGCCAATATTTTGCCGAGACGCACCTCGCCACAGCCATTCGCGAGGGAAAGAAGCTCCGAAAACCGGAGAAAACCATCCGAAGGGAACTCAGAGCCGCAATTCGTCGTGGTGGAGAGCGGTATAGATCAGCTGCTGCTGTTTCGACCGATCTGGCTCGTTGCGCCAAGCCTGCGCGGTAGGCAGTGAGATGCGAAAGAAAGCCCCACGCCCACACCGGTCCGGTCCACCATCATGCAAGGCGGCACCAGCAAGGGGGCATTCTTCAGGTCATTCGGCTTGCCGGCCGATCCCGCCTAGTGACCCAGCCACCGCTCGACTGGTCCTGCGGCAGAACGTAGACTAAACTGGCATCAAGTTCGTAGCGTATTGGCATCTAAGAATGTGGGCACAGTTATGATCTCAATTCGAACTCTCGTCGTTGCGGCCGGAGCCGTTTGCCTCGCCATCGGATCTGCCCAGGCTCAGAATGCAACTGGCAAGGTCGGCACGCTGATTTGTAAAGGCCAAGGAACGGTCGGCCTGATCTTAGGTTCCAAGCAAAGGCTCAACTGCACGTACAAACCGTCCAAGGGACGGACAGAAAGTTACGTTGGGACGATCACGAAGGTCGGCCTCGATGTTGGCGTGACGGGAAAGTCGACGATGGTCTGGAGCGTCGTCGCCAGCACGACCAATCTGGGCCCCCGTTTCCTCGCCGGGAACTACGCTGGTGCGTCAGCCGGTGCATCGGTTGGCGTCGGCGGCGCGGCCAACCTCCTTGTTGGCGGCAACAAGAACTCGGTGACACTCCAACCTCTCAGCGTACAAGGTCAGACGGGTGTGAACTTAGCGGTCGGGGTCGCCGGATTCTCTTTGCGCTAATCTGCCCCGTCCGTGTCCTATTGCTGACACGACATATGACAGCACGCGAAGGAAACCACCTATGCCCACGCCGGTCCGGTGCACAATCATGCGAGGCGGCACCAGCAAGGGGATCTTCCTCAGGGAATGCGACCTGCCAACCGACCCGGCCCGTCGCGATGCGACCATCCTCAGGATCTTCGGCTCACCCGACAAGCGCCAGATCGACGGCCTCGGCGGCGCCGACCCGCTCACAAGCAAGTGCTGCATCATCGGCCCGCCGCCGCGCAATCATCCGCGCATCACCGATGCGCACCTGTCGTATACCTTCGCCCAGGTCGAGATCAATCAGCCCCACGTCGACCGGCACGGCATCTGCGGCAACCTCACCTCGGCCGTCGCCGCGTTCGCCATCTGGGACAACATGGTGGAGGTGACCGAGCCCGTAACGCAGGTGCGCATCTTCAATACCAACACCGGCCGCCTGCTCATTGCCGACGTCGAGGTCGCCGACGGCCGTCCGGTCGAGACCGGCAACTATGCCATCCCCGGCGTCCCCGGCACTGGCTCGAAGATGCCCATCGATTTCTCCGATACGGTCGGTGCCAAGACCGGCGCCTTGCTGCCCACCGGCAATACGCGCGACACACTCGACGTTCCCGGCGTCGGAAAGATCGATGCCTCGCTGGTTGATGCAGGCAATCCCCTCGTCTTCGTGCGCGCCGCGGACATGGGTCTCAAAGGCACGGAAACCGCCGCGGCCATCGATGCCGACAAGGCGTTGTGCGAGAAACTCGAACGCATCCGCAGCGAAGGTGCCGTCGTCCTCGGCTTGGCGAAGGATCGCGCCTCGGCAACGCGGACGAGTCCAGGCCTCCCCATGATCGCCATGGTGGCCCCGCCACAGGACTACGAGAACGGCCTCGTCGGCGGCACGGTCGCGGGCGACCAGTGCGATTTCCTGTCCCGGTTGATGTTCATGCAGCAAATGCACAAGACCTACGCCGGCACCGCCACGGTCTGCACCGGCGTCGCGAGCCGCCTCCCCGGCACCATCGTCCACGAGATGTGCCGGCCGCAGGCGCAGGAACGCCTCAATGTGCGCTTTGGCCATCCCGCAGGCATTATCGACATGGACGCGGCCGTGGAACTCGCAGGCAATACAATCAACGTCACCCGGGCTGCCGTCGCGCGCACAGCCCGTCGCATTATGGACGGCACCGTCTACGTGCCTTGATCATCGCACTCGGCCGGCAAGCACCTCGCTGGCGAAGCCTGCATGCCCGCGTCAGACCACGTCGACGTGGAAGTCCGGCACGCCCCAGAACTCATATCCACCCGAGTTGAACGCGATCTGGCTGTCGGGCTGGCTTTGCCCCGCCAGATCCGTGGTGCGTGTCTCGATCAGATGCCGACCCGGCGGCGCATCCCACTCGAATTCGAACCGCACCCAAGTGTAGCGCAGCATGTTGGGCCCGCGCACCCGCGCCCGCTGCCAGGCGCCACCATTGATCCGGTAGTCGACCTTCATGACGCCGTATTGGGGCGCCCAGGCAAAACCCGTCATCAGACGACGACCAGTTTTTAGTTGGGGACGCTCGCCAAGCTTCAGCGGGTAGTTATGAGGCAAAGCCCGTTTCTCCGTCACCATCATCGGCACCGTGAGCAGCGACTTCGGCTTCAGCCAGGTCACCATCGGCCCGACGATCTGTTCGGGCGTCGTGAAGCGAAACTCGTCACCCGGCTTGGGCTTTGGCGGTTTGAATTCCGGACCGTGGAAAACATGATCGTGCGAATTCAACGGCACCCAGAAATTGTGATCGGCGATCTTGATCTCGGTCAGCCATTTGATCGAGGCAGCACCCGTCCATCCTGGCACCAGCAGGCGCACTGGTCCGCCATGGTCCGGCGGCAGATCCAGGCCGTTCATCTTGAAGACGAGGCCGATCACGTCGCCCCGCTCGACCAGTTCGGAGACCGGAAGTGGCCGGCCTGTGTCGGACGCCTGGCCTGGAGCCTTGCTGTCGACGCCCGACCACATCAAGGCCCATGCCGCGCTCTTGCGCAGCCCGACCAGACCCAGGATGTGCGACATCGGCACGTACTGCCATTCGGCCTGGCCCACGGCCCCGAGCCCCCAGCCGTTGCCCTTGACCCGTCTCTCGCCCTCGGTCATGCCCTGCTGTTCCCAGAACAAGGTGCGGCCGTTGCCGGCGCACTCCATCGTCGCGATGATCGAGCGCGACGGCATCGCCAGCAGGTCGTCGTAGGTCAGCGTCAGCTCGCGCTCGACACCGTTGCCGTGGATGCGCAGACGCCAGTGCCTGGGATCGACGCGCTCGTCATACTCGGGGCGCGGCGTGGCGTAAGTGTTGCGGATGAAGAACTTCTCGATCGGCGTGATGAACGTGTTGAAGGTCCACCACTGGGCGCCCTGGCTTTTGTAGCTGAGGTCAGAGAGCAGGCTGAGATCCTTGACGAGTTCGTCCCGATATCGGCCGACCCTGCCATTCGCCGCCCGCGTGATCGCCGGCACACCAGAACGAAATGAACCAAGGACGGATTGAGCCTCCGCACCCCGTGCCCCCAATCCCGTGATCGACAAGGCGCCAAGTGATGTCAAAAATGCGCGCCGATCAACGCCAGCCATGGCGGATCCAGGCAAAATGCCCCTCTTCCTGAATGCACTCGACATCGTCGCTCCCACTGTACGATATCTACTCTGACCACCAACTTTTCATGCGCCGAACATCCGCCCGCAACCTTTTCGTCAACGCCGAGCACAATGATGCAAAAACCGTTGCGGTTTGGCCTCAGCCAAGATCGTCCCGCAACCCGGTTTAGGTGGTGGGCGCTGGCGGCGTTGCTGGCCGGCGCAACGACTGCAGCGGTTCTGGCAAGCACTGCCTTCTCGGTCGGAAAGCCGGTCGAGGCGATGCCGATCACAGCCTTCGCCGGCGCGCTATCCGCAATGAGCCTCGTGCTCGTGTGGGTCGTGCCCCGGATCATGCGCGCCGACTGTGTATCCGCCCGCAGGAAGGACAGCGGCCTCCTCGTCTTCATTTTTGTCGCAGGCCTCATCCTGCGCCTTTGCCTGCTCGCCTCCGAGCCCATCCTCGAGGTCGACTTCAACCGCTATCTCTGGGATGGCGGGATGACGGTCCATGGCCACAATCCTTATGCCCTCGCACCGGCAGAAGTTTCGCAGCTTCCCTACAATGACCTGCGACTGGAGCTCTCCAAGTCGGCCGTGCCCGTGTTCGAACGGATCAGCTATCCCGAGCTGAGGACGATCTACCCCCCGACAGCCCAGGCGGCCTTCGCCTTTGCCCACCTCCTCGCACCCTGGAGCCTCACGGCTTGGCGCCTCGTCTGCATCGCGCTGGAGGCGGCCATGTTCCCGATGCTCGTCGCTCTCCTCGCAACCGTCGGCCGGTCACCGCTCTGGTCCGCACTCTATTGGTGGAACCCGCTGGTGCTGAAGGAAATGGCCAACAGCGCCCACATGGAGGCGGTGTTTATGCCGCTGGTCGTTGGCTGCCTGCTGCTCACCGCGGCCAAGCGTCATGTTGCGGCGACAGCCTGCCTCGGACTGGCGATCGGCACAAAGGTGTGGCCTCTGCTGCTGGTGCCGCTGCTTCTGCGCCCCCTGCTTTCCCGCCCAAAGCGGCTCCTCGGCTGCCTCGCCCTGCTCGCCACGATCCTCGGCCTCTGTGCCCTCCCCGTC
Organism: uncultured Alphaproteobacteria bacterium; assembly: GCA_963761475.1. GTDB lineage: Bacteria > Pseudomonadota > Alphaproteobacteria > Rhizobiales > Hyphomicrobiaceae. The sequence continues at coordinate 871,501 of CAVXGT010000019.1, read as the reverse complement.
CTCGCCGTCGGCCTCGAAGCGAACTCGGGTTTCGTAGCGTTTGCCGAGCAATGGGCAACCAACAGCGCCCACTTTCCGGCCCTGGTCGGTGCCATCGATTGGCTGTCGGGTGGCCTGGGCAGCGGCCCGATCACGTCACAGCGCATTGCGCGGATCGCGTGTGCCTTGCTGGTCGCAGGAGTGGCGTTCTGGCTCGCCCGCAGCGAGCCCCGCGACGCTCGCGATCTCGTCTGCCGCGTCCACTTGCTGCTGTCGGTCCTCGTGCTCCTGAGCCCGGTGCAGTTTCCCTGGTACGTGCTCTGGGTGCTGCCCCTCGCCGTCATTCAGGGCGGCACCGGATGGTTGGTCGCAACAGTGACCATGCCGCTCTACTACTTGGCCTTCAGTCTGCGATACTCAGGCCAGTCCGCCCTTTACGACTCCGTCGTCGTGTGGGCGATCTGGTTGCCGGTGTGGGCTGCGCTCGCCCTCGATTGGCGGCGCAACCGACGCGAAGCCCGCGGTCAGATCTGCGAATAGCCCGACCCCTTCGTGGTGACACCACGTCCCGTAGGCGTCTTTACGATACCATACTCGCCGAGAAGCTGCTGGGAGTAGGTGACGCGGCCGTTGACCTTGTCGGCAGGCTCACTCGCTAGCAGCAGCGCCGACCGCGCCATGTAGTCGATGGGCTCGCCCCTCGGGTCGTTCGGGTCGGAGACAAGCTTGTGGTAGACGGTGCCCGGCGTCGCCACCACCTGCGACGGCGACACCGCACTCACTGCAATGCCGTGCTCCGCCACCTCCTGTGCCAACCCCTGCGTGAAGCGCTCGAGCGCCGCCTTCGTCGCCCCATACATGGTGCCGCCGCCGACCGGACGGGCATCCTTGAAAGGCGTACGTCCCGGGCCGATCGCCGAGCCCGACGAGATATTTACGATGGCTCCGCGCTTGAGTTTGATCATGCCCGGCAGCACCGCCTGCGACATCATGAAGGGGCCGTGCACATTGACGGCGAAGGCGGTTGCCCAGTGCTTGGGATTATAGTCGACGATATTGCGGTAGTAGGTGAGCGCCGCATTGTTGACGAGTATGTCGGGCGTACCGAAAGCATCTTCCGCCGCCTTGACCAAACGCACACAATCCTCGTGCTTGGAGACGTCGACCGCCACCGCGACAGCCTCGCCACCCGCCGCCTTGATTTGCGCAACGGTGCCGGCGAGCGAGCCAGAGAGCATCCGGTGGTCGCCCTCATTCAGCGTCCGCGCGGCACAAACGACCTTGGCGCCTTCCGAAGCAAACAGCTTCGCGATCTCCTCGCCGATGCCACGACTGGCACCGGTGACAATGGCAACCCGGCCATCAAGCTTGCCCATGACATGCTCCTTCCTCGCCGATCATCCTCGAGCCAGGAATTGTGCACGCTTGGCGCTCGCGAGCAAACCCATCCCGCAACCGTCGAATGGCGCCGCTGAGAAGGCCGTCATCGTGGGCGGCGGGACCGAGGCGCCCAGGCGTCGCCTCAGCACTTATTTCGCCGGCCCACGAGCCTCATGTCCGCATTGCTACATACCAAGCAAAAGGGGCCGCTACAGGCTCAGAACTGCAGCCGGTTGGCTCGGATCACCTGCGGCATGCTTTTGACAGTCTCCAGCACCGCATCGGAAATCGGCTCGTCCAATGACACCAGGCAGATGGCATCGCCGCCCGGCTTGTCACGCCCGAGATTCAAGGTCGCGATGTTGACGCCGGCTTCCCCCATCGCCATGCCGAACCGGCCGATGAAGCCGGGCTTGTCAGCATTGCGCACGAACAGCATGTGGGGTGTCACCTCGAATTCCATGTCAATGTCGCGCACCTGGATGAAACGCGGGCGGCCATCGGAGAAGACTGTGCCAGCCACCGAGCGGTCGTACTGGTCCGTCTTCACCGTCAGCTTGACGTAGCTCTCGTAGATGCCGTCCTGGCCGCGCGTCGTGGTCTGGATCTGCATTCCCCGCTGCTCGGCGAGCGACACCGCCGAGACCATGTTGATGCCATCGCCCAGGTGCCAGCGCAGGACGCTCGCCACCGCCGCCGCCGTGATCGGCTTGACGTTGAGTTCGGCAACCGCGCCCGAGTACTCGATCTGAATGCCCTTGATCGAGCTTTCGGTGAGCTGCCCGGCAAACGAGCCCAGTTGCTCGGCAAGCTTTACATAGGGCTTGAGCCGCGGCGCTTCCTCCGCAGTGATAGAGGGGAAATTGATGGCGTTCGAGATCGCGCCCTTCAAAAGGTAGGCCGACATCTGCTCCGCCACCTGCAGCGCAACGTTCTCCTGCGCCTCGCTGGTGGCAGCCCCCAGATGCGGCGTGCAGATCAGATTGGGCGCCCCGAACAGCGGCGTGTTGATCGCGGGCTCCTCCTCGAACACATCAAGCGCCGCTCCTGCCACTTGACCGGACTTCAGCGCCTCGAGCAGCGCCGCTTCCTCGATCAGTCCCCCACGCGCGCAATTGATGATCCGAACGCCCTTCTTCATGCGCGCGAATGCTGCCTCTCCGATGATCCCCCGCGTGCGGTCGGTGAGCGGCGTGTGCAGCGTGATGAAATCGGCGCGCGACAGCAGCTCGTGCAGTTCGACCTTCTCGACGCCGATTTCCATGGCCCGCTCGTCGGTGAGAAAGGGATCGTAGGCAATCACCTTCATCTTAAGACCAACACCGCGATCGGCGACGATCGAACCGATATTGCCACACCCGACCACGCCAAGCGTCTTGCCGAACAACTCGACGCCCATGAACTTGGATTTTTCCCACTTGCCCGCTTGCGTCGAACGGTCAGCTTCTGGAATCTGGCGAGCCAGCGCCATCATCATCGCAACCGCGTGCTCGGCCGTGGTAATCGAATTGCCGAACGGCGTGTTCATCACGATCACGCCCTTGGCAGTAGCGGCGCGGATGTCGACGTTATCGACACCGATTCCGGCACGCCCTACAACCTTGAGATTGGTCGCCGCCTGTAGCAGCTTCTCGGTCACCTTGGTCGCTGAGCGAATAGCAAGGCCGTCAAAGGCCGGAATGAGCTTCTCGAGACGCTCTTTGTCCTTGCCGAGCTTGGGCTCGAACGTGACGTCGATACCGTTGTTCTTGAAGATCGCGACGGCAGCGTCGGAAAGCTCATCGGAAATCAGGACTTTGGGTGCAGTCATGGAGGCAAACTCCCTGGTTTTGGCAATGCGCTCTATCGGGCGAGCAGACCGGTCGCTCGGAAGCGAGCCATGATCCGGCAGCACCAAGGCGCAGGTGTTGGTGGAATTGCGGCCACCCGCCCCCACCGCTCTACGGCGGCAGGGCGGGGCCGATCGCCTCAGGCGGTCGCTGCGAGCTTGGCTTTTTCGTTCGCGAACGCCCAGTCGAGCCAGGGCGTCAAGGCCTCGAGATCGCCACGCTCGATGGTGGCGCCCGTCCAGATCCGGAACGATGCCGGCGCATCGCGATGGTTGGCGATATCGTTGGCAACGCCTTCCTTCTCGAGCGCCGAGGCCATGGCCTTGACGAAGTCCTTTTGCGCCCCGTCATCGAGCCGGGCCAGCACAGGGTCGACGAGCTTCAGGCAGACGCTGGTGTTCGATGCGGTGGCCGGATCGCTTGCCAGGTTCGTGATCCACGCAGTCTTGTCAGCCCACGCCTGCAGCACCTGGGCATTGGCATCGGCGCGCGCAACCAGGCCCGCATGGCCACCCACGCTCTCGGCCCACGCCAGCGCATCGAGATAATCTTCCACGCACAGCATCGACGGCGTGTTGATGGTCTCGCCCTCGAACACACCTTTGTTGAGCTTGCCGCCGCTGGTCAGGCGGAACACTTTCGGTAGCGGCCAGGCCGGCACGTAGCTTTCGAGCCGCTGCACGGCACGCGGCGACAGAACCAGCATGCCATGCGCCGCCTCCCCGCCGAGCACCTTCTGCCATGAGAAGGTCAGGACATCGACCTTCGACCAGTCGATCACCTGCGCAAAGACGGCGGATGTCGCATCGACGAACGTAAGGCCCTGCCGGTCGGCCGGGATCCAGGCGTAGTCCGGTACCCGCACGCCGGACGTGGTGCCGTTCGCCGTGAAAATGACGTCGCGGGCAAAATCCACCTTGCCGAGATCCGGCAGCTCTCCATAAGCCACGTCCGTGACCCGCACATCCTTGAGCTTGAGGTGCTTGACGATGTCCGTCACCCAGCCTTTGCCGAAGCTTTCCCAGGCCAGTGCCTCGACACCGCGCGCCCCGAGCATCGACCACAGAGCCATTTCGAAGGCACCGGTATCCGACGCCGGCACGATGGCGCACAGGTAGCCGTCCGGCAGACCAAGCACCGCCTTGGTTTTGTCGATAGCCGCTTTGAGGCGGGCTTTGCCTTCCTTGGCCCGGTGCGAGCGGCCGGTAAAGGCACCAGCGAGAGCCTGAGGCGTCCATCCCGGGCCGCTTGGCGCAGGGTCCAGACGAAAAATGCGCGCACTGAGGCCGGCGCGCGGGCTTGGTCACGGCAGTCATGAACTATCCTTCCAGATAGAAGCCTCCCGTTGGGGGGAGGTGTCCCGCCGCTGTGGCTATGCGACGTCGCAGCGCCAGTCAATTGCGGCACATTCGCTTCCCCCCACAATCCGGATACGACCCTTGCCGCAAAGCCGACGCACGCTGCCGTTATGCTCGACAAACTGCGATAAAGCCGCCAAGACTTAGCGCTTGGGGGCGCAAGTGAATTTCGAGCCGTGTGCAGTGGCATCCGGTCCTGGCGAAGCGGGCGCGCAGACCTTATCTCCGCGCCAGGACCACCTTGCTGGCACGGTGACGTGGGAGCGGCTTTGCGTGGGGAGTACGCGATGTCGACGATAAATGGCACAGGCAAGCCCAACGGTGCGGGACGAGATCCGGCACCTGCGACCCCGCACGAGGTGGGTGCCGCCCCCGCCGTTGCCAGCGAGGAATCGCTCGCAGCCCTGGAAGCCCTGTTTTCTGCAACTGACGAGCGCGAGAAGTTCATTCCCGTAACGCGTGAAGCCCTGATCGATCGCCTCGCCCAGACCGACACCTGGCCCGCCGGCGTTGCCGGCGAAGCCCGCCGCTTCTTCAGCTACCTCAACCAGTGGCGTCAGCAAAGCTACGGCGCCAAATTGCTCGAGCTCTCCCGCCTCTACGAGCCCTTCAGCCCCGATAGCGACCTGCTGGTGACGCGGCGTTTCTCGTCCGGCGAGCGATCTACCCTCGAACGCGGCCTCGTCGACGGCGTAGCGGGATTGCTGCAGCAGGCGAACTTCACCCGCATCGATCCGAGCATGGTCGAGTTGATCCTGACCAAGGACAGCGCCTACGGCCTGGACCTCCATGTCGATCTCGACGCCTTCGACGAGTTGGAGATCTGGTATCGCGGCATCGGCTCGCGCATGCACCAGCGCCGGAGCCTGAAGAAGCTTTACCTGAAGAAGGAGGAGTTCGACGTCCCGATCTTCCGTCGCCTCGCCATCGTCTTCAAACTGAAATCCGAAGAGCGGCGGATCAAGGAGCTGATGCAGAAGGAGGGACTCGACTGGCGCAAGGCCGAGCGCAAGGTCAAGCGCATGCGCGGCCTGATCTCCGACTTGATCAAGCCTGAGAACATCTACATCAAGCTATTCAAGAACATCCCGCGCGCCGACCTCGAAATGTGCTTCCCCAACACCCGCATCAAGTTTCGCCTGCTCGACAAGATCCGGCTCGGGGTCACGGCGGGTGGTGGCCTTGGCATGGGTGTTGCCGGCACGGTCTCCAAGCTTGCCGTCGCCACCAACCCGATCGCCCTTGCCGGCGCCGTCGCAGGCCTCGGCGGCATCGCGCTCCGCCAGATCGTGAGCTTCACCAATCAGCGCAACAAGTACATGGTCACCATGGCGCAGAACCTCTATTCACATGCCCTCGCCGACAACCACGGCGTCCTCTCGCTGCTAGCCGAACGGGCAGCGGAAGAGGATTTTAAAGAAGAAGTCCTCCTCTACAGCCTACTGGCCAAGGAAAGCGTACACCTCGACCAGATCAAGGAAGCCGACGAGGCCATCGAGCGTTATCTCGAGCAGACCTTCGGCATCGACGTGAATTTCGATGTGCTGGACGCCCTCGAGCGCCTGCAACGCGACGGCATCGTTACCGTGTCGGCCCACGGCATCCTGCACACCTTGCCACCAGCCGCCGCCATGGCGCGCATCGACGAGTTGTGGGACCGCTACCTTGATGACCTCCCCGACCTCGCCGCCGGCGAGGGCTACGAGTTCGAAGGCGACTTCCCCTCGCCCGGAGCCGAGACTTGAGCCAACCAATCAACGATGCCCGCGTCGGCGAGCAGCCTCGCCTGACGCGGCTGACGCTCCAGGTCACCGAGGCCTTGAGTGCCCGCCAGATCGCCGAACACCTCGCCGATCACGCCACCGAACCCGCGCTTGCAACGAGCCTGTTCGAGGAGGACGGGGGGCGCCGCTGGCGTGTCGATGCCTATTATTCGACCCTCCCAGGCCCCCTTGCTCTAATGACAGCCGTTGCTGGACACGAGATTCTCGTCCGGCCCCGATATCGAAGCGGTACCTGACGAGAACTGGGTGACCGTGAGCCAACGCGCCTTGCCGCCAGTTGCTGCCGGGCGCTTCCTGGTCCATGGCAGTCATGACCTCCAACACGTCGGCCGGCGCCATTGGGCGCTCCAGATCGATGCCGGAGAAGCCTTCGGAACGGCCCATCATGCAACCACCGAAGGTTGCCTCGAGATGCTCGACAGGCTGGGCCGCCTGACGCTTTCCCGCCGTGTTCTGGACCTCGGTTGCGGCTCGGGTGTACTGGCGATCGCCGCCAGCCGCCTATGGCCCTCGGCCCGGATCGTTGCCAGCGACATCGATCCGGTGGCCGTCACGGTGGCGACCGCCAATGCCCGCCTCAACCGCGCGGCAAACCGTATCCACATGGCAACGGCTCCTGGCCTCGACCACACCGCACTGAGGCACAATGGCCCCTACGATCTCATCGTCGCAAATATCCTCGCCGGCCCCTTGAGTCGCCTTGCGCCATCCCTCGCGCGCCATATCGCTCCGGCAGGCAACATCGTGCTCTCGGGGATACTGGCACCTCAGGCCCGCGAGGTGCTCGCCAAGTACCGCGCCGTGGGCTTCCGCTGCAAATCCAGGCGCACCATTGCTGGCTGGACGACGCTGCTGCTGACCCGCAATCAGACCCGCCCGTGCAGCCTCTCGCCGCGCAGACGCTGAAAAGCCGAAAGGCGACCGGCAGCGCAAGCCGCCGGTCGCCCCGAAAGTCTTACAAGCTCACGCCCTCAAACGTACAGAAGGGCGACCAAGCGCTGCATCGATGGGCTCAGGCCCAGAAGTCGGTCGGCAGCGAACCGTGGGCGCGAACGAACCGCACCTGATCCGGGTTAATGCCGATATCCTTGAGTTGCTGATCGGACATATTGCGGAATGTCGACCGGACGCGCGCGACGCCCTGGCGACGCCGGGCCTCGATCAGCCAATGGAAAAGGCCCTTGCGAGGTGCGCCAGACGCTGCTGCCTCGGCCGGAGCCGCGATATGATGGTCGAAAGTTGCTGTCGTTGTGCTCATGATTGCCCTCAGCTCTATCCGTGAGGATTGACGCCCGCACCAACGTTGTGGTGCGGAAACCGCAGCGACCTTTTGCCGATCGTCTGCCGTTGAACGATAAATAATACACCCGGTCGGCGTGCACCAGATTTCATGCGGCATCGCAGCATTGCGTCCAGTGCATGGCAATTTATAAATTGATTCTGAGTGTTACAAATTTATGTCGAATGCTGCATTGCACAACATTTCGCCATATTGTCGAACTCCCGGGCACCCGTTAGAACCAGTTCCATGTTCCAGGATTTCTCAGCCTCAGCAGACCCCGCCGAGAGCGCCAGACGCACACGCGCCCTCATGGCCGATCTCAAGCGCCGCAGCCTCGACGGCTTCGTGGTGCCGCGGGCCGACGAGCATATGGGCGAATACGTACCGCCTTCCGCTGAGCGGCTGAAATGGCTGACGGGCTTTACCGGCTCTGCAGGCTTCGCGGCAATCACGCAACGCAAGGCGGCCCTCTTCGTCGATGGTCGCTACACCCTGCAGGCCGCCCAGCAAGTCGACACAAGCCTCTTCGAGATCCACGAGATCCCCGACGCCAAGCTCTCCGACTGGCTCGCCGCAACTCTTAAATCAGGCAGCACGGTCGGCTTCGATCCCTGGCTCCACACCACGGCCTGGGTCCGCGCGCAGGAAGCCCCCCTCGCCCGCCACGCAATCGCCTTGAAAGCGCTCTCGACCAATCCGCTCGACACGCTCTGGGGCAAAGAGCGACCATCTGCTCCGGTTGGCCCCGTCACCGTGCAACCGCTCAAGTGGGCTGGCGAGAAGGCAGAGTCCAAGATCGCCATGCTGCAAAAGCAGCTCAAAGCCGACCACCACGACGCAACGATCCTGACGCTTCCCGATTCCATCGCCTGGCTGCTCAATATTCGGGGCACGGACGTCAAGCACAACCCGACGCCCCTGGCCTTTGCCATCGTTCATGCCGCAGCCAAGCCGGAGCTGTTCATCGACAAGGCCAAGCTCGGCCCCGAGACGAGCCAGCATCTTTCGCCGCTGGTGCGCCTGCGTGCCCCTAACGAGCTCACAGCGCGCCTGCGCGAACTCAAATCCGCCAAACGCAAGGTGACACTCGACGAGGCGACCGCCGCCCACTGGTTTCGCCGCGCCCTCGGTGAGCGCAGCAAACTCGTCACCAGCGCCGCCGATCCCTGCATCAAGCCGAAGGCCATCAAGAACAAGGCCGAGATCGAGGGCACGCGCATCGCCCACCAGCGCGACGGCGTAGCCATGGCCCGCTACCTCGCTTGGCTCGATCGCGAAGCGCCGAAGGGACGCCTCGACGAGATCGCCTCCGTCAAGACGCTAGAGGCCCTGCGCGCCGACACCCAGGCGCTGAAGGAAATATCGTTCGATACCATTTCCGGCGCCGGCCCGAACGGCGCCATCGTCCATTACCGGGTGACCGAGGCCACCAGTCGGACCCTGTCCCGTGGCGAACTCTACCTCGTCGACAGCGGCGCCCAATACCAGGAGGGCACCACCGACATCACCCGCACCATCGCCATCGGCCAGCCCACCAAGGAAATGCGCGAACGCTTCACGCTCGTGCTCAAAGGACACATCTCGCTTACCACATTGCGTTTTCCCACCGGCACCACCGGCGCCCACATCGACGCGTTTGCCCGCCGCGCCCTATGGGAGGCCGGGCTCGATTTCGATCACGGCACCGGCCACGGCGTCGGCAGCTACCTGTCGGTCCACGAAGGCCCCCAATCCATCTCCAAGCGCGGCCACGTCATTCTCGAACCGGGCATGATCATCTCGAACGAGCCCGGCTACTACAAGACTGGTGCGTACGGCATCCGTATCGAGAATCTAGTGCTCGTCACCGAGCCGACCGGCATCTCGGGTGGCGAGCGGAATATGATGGCGTTCGAAACCCTGACCTTGGCCCCGATCGATCGCCGGCTTGTGGAATCCCGCCTGCTCACGGCGGCAGAAATTGATTGGCTCAATGCCTACCACGCGCGTGTATGGCGCCAGATTGGTCCGCATCTCGTCGGTGAGGACAAAGCCTGGCTGCAGCAGGCGACGGCGCCGATAGCTCCGTGACTTGCCGACACCGCCCCGCTTGAACCTTCAGCCGAACCTGCGCTGCGGTTTGAAACTGGCCAGCGCAAGAGCCGCCAGCATCATGGAGAGGGCGAAGAGTATTTCACTTCCACGGGCAAATTGTGTGTGGATACGCATCGGACAAGCTCCAGAATTACACAACCTGAAAAACGGCAACGGCAAATGATCACCACGAGTGTTAGTAATCTTCGCCTCAAGCCAGACACAAGAGGCAGCGGACCACCAAAGTCTGCAATTTCCAACCCAGTGATTTAGTTGCAACAACAAGTTTGTAGGCTGATTGGCAACCACCGCAACAAGACAAAGGCATGGCAGATCAAACGTCGCTCTGAAAAGCAGGGCCCGGCCAGGCGATGTCGCGATCGTTGGCTGACCACAAACGAAAAGCGCAGCAACGCCTCGCGCGCCGCTGCGCTCTTGCACATTACATCAACTCAGTGCTGCCGCCTCCGGTTCACTACCGCTGCCGCGAACGCAACTGCTGACGCGCCCCAGCGCCGTTAGGCTTGCGGATGGCCCGCACCTTGGGCGCGGTACGCCTTGGCGCGACGCGTGACCGGGAATTCGGGCGCGGGTTGCGCGGCGCCAACCGCGGCTTTGGCTTGCTGTTGCGCTGAGGTGGTGGCCGCACCCGCACCTCCGGCTTGCGCGGCCGCTGCGGCTGGACCCGGTTCGCCGGCGGCTTCGGGGTCACGCGCGGTGGCTTGATACGCGGAGGCTGGACTCGCGGCGGCCTGGCCTCTGGTGGTTTCACGCGCGGGGGCTTGACCCGCGGCGGCTTCACCTCCGGCGGCTTCACGCGCGGGGGCTGCACACGCGGCGGCTTCACCTCCGGCGGCTTGCCGCCACGCGGGGGCACAACGCGCGGTGGCTCGACCCGTGGCGGCTTAACTTCAGGTAAGGTGACCCGCGGCGGCACGACCCGGCCTGGCCCGCCGACCGAGCATTTCCCAGACGCGTCACGCCTCAGACCACGCGGACACGGGTTGGGATCTTTGCCGCCACCGACAAAGCCACGCGGAACACACTTGCCGCCCTCGTTCCTGACGAACCCACCGGGGCAGGGCCGCAAGATCGGCGGCACGACCTTGTTCGGGGGCGGCACGGGAATGCCGACCGTGATGCATCGCCCCGCCACGCGACGCTGGCCCGGCTTGCAGTCGACACCGCCCTTGCCGACATCGATCAGGCCCGGCGGCACACAATGGCCGGCCCGATTGCGCACCAAGCGCGCCGGACAGTTGCCGATAGGTGTGCAGTGCCGGCTACCAGGCAGACGCACGAACCCGGGCTTGCACTGCACGCCGCCGATCACCACCGGTTCGCAGCGCCCCGTTTTGCGACTGAACGGTGCGTTGAGCGGGCACACCTTGGGCGGGCAGTGCCCATTGCGCAGCCGCGGACGCCCGTCAGGACATTTTGGCCAGGAGACGACAGGGGGAACCACCGGCAGCGCGATACACAGGCCCGAGTGGATCCTGATCTCGCCAGGCCCGCACGGGCGAGGCTCGACGATGCGCGGACGGCAAGCTCCGTCCCGCCAATGCGTCCCGCGCGGACAGCAGCTGCCGTCCGGCTGGCGGCGCCAGATGTCATGACAACCAACCACGGGCCTCGGGCGGCAGCTCTCCGTCTGCGGCCACCAGACCGTCCCGCGTGGACAGCAATACCCGTCCGGACGCAGACGCGCCTTGCTCCAACACACTGGCGGCGCCCGGCAACTGTTCGTGTCGGGATCCCACGGCGCGCTCAGCGGGCACGGGCAGCGTCCGCTCGGCAACGGCCGACGCCCGTCGGCACACACCGCCAACGGTGGCAGGAACCCAAGCGGCGGCGCCCAGGCCTGCGCAACGTAGTTGGGCTCGGACTTCTTGGGTGCAGCAGCCTTCTTGTCGTCGATCTTGAACCAGACGCACGACGGATGCCCGCCCGGCAAATCCTTCGACTTGACCTTGATCTTCAGTGGCGCAAGCAGATCGGCCAGGATCTTCGGCTCCTTGACGAGCCAGGGATCGCTCGCCCCGAAGCAGTTCGCAGCCCACACCGGCGACTTGTCCGGCATCTCCACGACGATCTTGTGCTCGCGGGACTGCGCCTGGACCAAGCGTTACCCGCGCAACACACGAGAACGGCAGCTTCGTCGGCTCGTCCGTGCATCCCAGCGGCGGCTCGATTTCCGAGATCGACGCCGCAACGGCAGCGCCGCCGAGCAGCATGTGGTCGGCAAGCAGCACATCGGCATCGAACGCCATCAGGCTCTTGTTGGTGAGCTTGAGCGTGAACGTGCAGTCCTCGCCCGGCGTACAACGGCTGGGACCGATCTTCTCGACAACGATGTCGGTACCGCCTTCGGCGCACGCCTTGCCCCGGCCGGCCGGATGGTTGAGTGTTACGCAATTGCGGAATCCAAGATTACCGGCGGCAACGAGATCGTGGGTATCGACCCACACTGACAACTTGCGCACCGCGCCTGCCGCAAACGATCCCGCATCGAGCCGGCACGCAAGAGCACCCGAGGCGATCGTCGCGCACGTCCAGCCCGCGCCATCAGGTTCGGAGCTCGCGATGGGAATCAACTCGTCGGCAGCCTTCCCCCACAACGTCCGCGTCTCGTCGAGCAACTCGATGATGCCGGTGGCCGGACCGTCACCCTTGTTGCGCACAGAGATCGTGCAACGGATACGCCCGCCAACCAGGCCCGGATAGCAAACCTTGTCGACGACCAGATCCGGCCCCTTCGTCCACACCGGCACTTCGACGCGGTCTGCCGAGTACGTCACCCCCGCCGCGCAAGGATTGTAGATGGCGACGTTGCCCACGTGGCCATAGGCCTCCGCATCGGCAAATGTCGCATCGTAGTCGACATACCAGCTCTCGAACGGCGGCTCGTTGTCGGGCTTCACGCGGCTCTTGTAGATGCCCTGCAGCCCGTTGACCTGCTCAGGCCCGCCGCGCGCCACGCGAACAATATCGCTGCCCGCACGTAGATGCTCACCCGTGATCCAGAGCGTCTGCCGGCAGCGGCCATAGTCGATATTGCCGAACCGGTCGTAGCCATAGTTGAGGGCGAGGCCGCCGACCGCCGCATGGTGCTCCGGCGGCAGCCCAACGGCGTATTCCTCATAGGCAGCAGCCCACCGCCGTTCGGCCTCGTTCCACTTGTAGCGCATCGCCGTCGATTCTTGCGGGCGCATGAAGCTCTGATAGTCGTAGCTGCCGAGCTGGCTGCCCCGCTGGGCGAGATAGACCGTGTTGGGTCCGTCGAACAGGATCGAGGTGATCTGGTTGCCTTGCGGCGTCTTCTGCACGTCGATCTCGCGACGGGGATCGGCTGCAAAGCTGCCGTCGGCATTGAGCCCCACCGACCACACCGAGGGACCGTCGGCAACGCTGTAGTAGAGGCGGTTGTTCTCGATCGCGAGCGCCCACACCCGACGCTCGGCGGGCGCAAACCCCCACGTTTCCGGCACTTCCGTGTTGAATGTCTCAGCCGTCCGGTCCGTCCGGTTCTCCGGATCATAGGCAGCGAACGCGAAGACCGGCTGCAGCCCGTCCCTGCGTCCCGTGGTCGAACACGTCGATGAGCTTGCCCTGCATGTCGAGGCGCCAGACGAGCCCCGTCTCGAGGTCCGAGACATAGAGATGACGCGAGCGCGGATCGAAAGCGATCGAGCCAAGCCCCGCGCCCGAATTCTCGAGATCACCGGTCTTGATGTCGGCAAACAGGCTGACGATGCCCGTCCGCCCGTCCACCTTCCAGATGCTGCCGGGGCCCCCGCCCTTGTCCTGGCCGAACAGCCCGCCCATCCACTGGGCTCCAGGCCGTCCCGTGATCACCCGCTCCATGCGGCCGCCCGCACCAGGAGCCATCAGGTGTAGACCGAACACCGAGGTTGCCGTCAGGTAGATGTTGGGCGGCGTCACATCATCGTCGCTGTCGAACGCGGCGCCGAACACATGCCCGACGTCACGCGCCTTCAGTAGAAACTTGACCGGTGCATCTGAGAGCTGTCCCTGCGGCCCGCCATTGAGCCGCGTCAGGTCGAACACGCGCACCGTCACGCCCTCTGGATCGATGTGCGTTCGATCCAACGGATGCACATCGATCGGCAGGTCAGGGCCAGGTTGCACGAGACCGGCAAAACCAGTCACCACCGCATCGCCACGGTTGACGACGGGCGCGGCCGGCGTTTGCCCTGCCCCCGCCCCTGGTGCGGCACCTTGGGCGAGACAGGTCCCTACACCAGAAAGAAAAAACAAAAGGGCCAGCCAGGCGCCTGTCAGATCGCGTGAAATATGGCGTTGCATCGCTTAAACCTCGAAATACGGTCATCGGCAAATCATGGCGCCATGGGCTCGCCCACGCCGCCGCGAAACACCATTCCGAACTATAACACCAAACATGAATGAACGCTGGCATTACACATCGTTCACATGTTATTGAACGATTGTAATTTATCGTGTGCCGGCACTTTCGCGGCAAACGCTTGACCACAGGCGCACACGTCGACCGGCTCGCAGCCGTCTGATGAGACCAAGAAGCCCTAGCCGGGCTGCCACCTGAGGAAGTTCGCAATCAGGCCTAGCCCAAGGCGCTGGCTCTTCTCGGGATGGAATTGCGTTCCCGCGATATTGCCGTGCGCCACCATGGCCGTAACAGGCCCGCCATAGGACGTGCTGGCCACCACGACGGCAGGATCCACCGGCACCAGGTGATAGCTATGCACGAAATAGGCATGCAGCCCCCCCTCGCCGGTTGCCAGCCCCGCCAGCAAAGGATGCGGCCGCCGCACCTCCAGCGTATTCCATCCCATGTGCGGGATTTTCAACGTCGGGTCGGACGGCTGCAGGATGCGGACTTCGCCGGCAATCCAGCCAAGGCCGTCGCTGATCTCGTGCTCCAATCCCCGTGTGGCCAATAGCTGCTGGCCGACACAGATGCCGAGGAACGGCCGCTGCCGTACCCGCACCGCCTCCTCCAGAGCCTCGCGCATACCGGAAACCGCCTCGAGCCCCCGCTTGCAGTCGGCGAACGCACCAACACCGGGCAGCACGATCCGGTCGGCCGCCGCAACCCGCGCCGGATCCGCCGTCACCTCAATTTTCGCGATATTGCCGGCCTCGCTCGCCGCCCGCTCGAAGGCCTTGCCCGCCGAGTGGAGGTTGCCAGACCCGTAGTCGATAATGGCGACCCGCTGCATAGGGCTTACCCGTTGCGTCCCCACAGCGACAGCGTCGTCAGCCGCCCGGCCCCCGAACGCCCTTCGGCGGTCGCAAGCGCTGGCACCACATAGGGCTGCCCATCGAGCCAGGCATCGAAGAACCGGCGCTCACAATCCTCGACCGATTGGCCATTGACCGTCGCGATCGTATGAAAGCCGCGCCGCTCGAGCGACCATCGTCTGAGCGAATCCGCCTCGTAACCGATCAGCAGATGCACGCCCATCATCAGCCATCCGCCGATCTGGGACGGCAGCCCAGCGGCCGACACCAGCAGCTGCGAGATGGTAACGAGGCCGATATAGCCCACGAGCCCAAGCCAAAGCCCGTGCGCCAGCAGCCAGAACGGCGTCAGCAGGGCAGCTCCCCACGAAAACCCTTCCGGTACGAACACCAGCGCTTCCGCTCGCTCCAAACGATCGCCATGCGGCTCGGGCGGTTCATGAACGGTATATGTTTTCATCGCGATATCCCGTTAGCGCACGCAGTGATTGTGTCGGACACCTTAACCACCAAGATTGCCCTTCGTCGAGGGCACACGGCCGGCCTGCCGCGGATCGAGGGCAATGGCCGCCCTCAGCGCCCGCGCCAAGCCCTTGTAGCATGTCTCGGCAATGTGGTGATTGTTGACGCCATGCACGTTTTCCACGTGCAGTGTAATGCCGGCATTTTGCGCAAAGGCCTGGAACCACTCGCGAAACAGCTCCGTGTCCATTTCCCCGAGCTTCGGCGCCGAAAATCCGACCTTCCAGACCAGGAAGGGCCGCCCCGACACGTCGACGGCAACCCGTGTCAGGCATTCATCCATCGGCAGGTCGATGCTCGCGTAACGCGTTATCCCGGCCTTGTCGCCGAGAGCCTTGGCGATCGCCTGCCCGAGGACGATACCGCTGTCTTCCACGGTGTGGTGAAAATCGATGTGGAGGTCGCCCTTGGCCTTGAGCTCGATATCAATGAGCCCATGGCGGGCGAGTTGCTCCAGCATATGATCCAGGAAACCGACCCCGGTGGCGATATCGTAGGTCCCCGTACCGTCCAGATTGACGGACGCCGTGATCGCCGTCTCCTTGGTCTTCCGCTCGACTTTCGCTGTGCGTTGCAAGTCCTGGTCTCTCCCTGCTTGCACCCATCGATCTCAGCGTCTATCACGCTTCGGCCCGTCAAATCCACTGCCCCACCGCGGTCCCGGTTACTGGCGCCGGTCGAAGCCGCCGGGTCGCAGATCGCTGCGGGCGCATGGCTCAACCCAGCCGTGTAGCCGAGCCAGTGGCCAAGGAGGGCCAGACGAGCCATGGCAAACGAGACGCAAGCCATCTCCTGGCACGGCACCACCATCCTCACGGTTCGCAAAGGCGGCCGCGTCGTCGTCGCCGGCGACGGCCAGGTCTCGCTCGGATCCACCGTGATCAAGTCGAACGCCCGCAAGGTCCGCTCCCTTGGCAAGGGCGATGTCATAGGAGGGTTTGCGGGCGCAACCGCTGACGCCTTCACGCTGTTCGAGCGCCTGGAAGGCAAACTTGAACAGTACCCCGGCCAGCTTGTCCGCGCCGCCGTCGAACTCGCCAAGGACTGGCGCACCGACCGCTTCCTGCGCCGGCTCGAGGCGATGATGCTGGTCGCCGACCGCACGCACACCCTCGTGCTCACCGGCAATGGCGACGTGCTGGAGCCCGAACGCGGCGTTATGGGGATCGGCTCGGGCGGCAACTATGCTCTGGCGGCAGCCCGCGCACTTGTGGATACGGAGCTGAGCGCCGAGGAGATCGCCCGCAAGGCCATGGCCATTGCAGCCGAAATCTGCGTCTACACCAATACGAGCCTCGTCATCGAGAGCCTTGAGGCCGCTTCCTGACCAGAGTGTTGAGCGACTGAGATTTAGCCCCGTAAAGATCAGGCGGGTGGCAACATAACGAACCGCATCCAGAAATCACGCAGCGCCGTCACCAGCTCCTTCAGACCATCTTGGCTGTTCGGCTTGGTGATGTAGGCGGTCACACCCAGCTCATAGGTACGACGAATATCCTCCTCGGCCTGCGACGTCGTCAGGATGATCACCGGAATCCGCTTGAACGCGCTATCCGTCTTGAGATGCATGAGCGCCGT
Organism: uncultured Alphaproteobacteria bacterium; assembly: GCA_963761475.1. Lineage (GTDB taxonomy): Bacteria > Pseudomonadota > Alphaproteobacteria > Rhizobiales > Hyphomicrobiaceae. The sequence goes on along the minus strand of CAVXGT010000019.1, from coordinate 854,475 downwards.
GCGCCCATCCATCTTCGGCATGTTGAGATCGAGCAGGATGATGCCCGGCAGACGCCGCGCTTCGTAGGGCGCCTCTCCCCGCACATAACGCAGCAACTCCTCGCCATCCTCCACGAATTGGATGGGATAGTTGAAGTCAGCCTCTTGGAAGGCATACCGCATAAGCAGCCGGTCATCGGGATCGTCTTCCGCGATCAGAACCGGAATCTGATGACCTTCATTCGCTGGAGCCATGGGCGGCACGGCCGGTACGGCGGGCGGCGCAACAACCTCGGCCGGCATCTCGATCACCGGCTCCGCAGTTGCGACACTAACCGCGGGGCTGGATACTGGCCTGGCAGGCTCCGCCGGACGCAGCGGCCGCAGAGCAGGATTGGGCGTCCGCCGAAGCGTGGACCGCGCCGTTGGCCCGGAGTTGCCGATCACCTGGGCGCGCTTGGGGTTGACCCGGGTCGGTTCCGCCAGGAACGAGACCCCGATCTCCGTCAGCTTGCGCCACACTACTTGGCACGGCACCTCGAGCCCATCCAGTTCGACGATCAACTCGAACGTGTCGGGAACCGCGGAAGATTGCGCGACCTGCAGTCTGGCGCCGGTGTCCGACAAGTCCCTGAGCACGCACGGAATGGTTGCATGTCGCGCGCTGAAAGCGATGATGCCGCCCTTCAACAGGCGGCTACGCTTCACGATGCGCCGTTCAGCCTCCAGATCATGCTTAACTGACATGCCAAAACGCCTCAAACTGACCAATCCCCATACTTCCGACTGGGGATGGTAAAGAGGAAGCGCTAAGAAACCGCTAGTGCCCAACAGGCAAACATCGTTCCTTGTCCAGGCAGGCCCAACGCGAGCCCTCCGATCCCAAGGAAACGGGCAAAATCAACCGCTGGGCTTTGCGTCGGGTTGGCGGATCCCATGGCAAGCCTGTCGAAGGATTGGAGCGGATTTGCAGACCGCCGAACCAGTATCCGCTTCCAATCCTGCGCATTGGGCGCAGCGCGCCCCGCCCCCCTCGATACGGCATCGCCTGATGCGCCGGCGGCAAGGGCCTGGCGGTCACGACCGGACAGCGAGCTGATCTGACGTTGCCGGAGCTTGAGCCCTGCAAACACGGCGGATCTGCCCCCTCACACATGGGCTTGAGGGTAGCAAAGCCACGCGATATTCTGTTTGATACACTGTCATTCTACGGCTCGTTTGCCGCCGCGGCAGATGCCACCTTTGCGGGATTCCCAGAACAGCGAGACCGGTTTGACGCCCGATCTGGACCAGCCGGTGCTGCAACTGCCGGTCACACGACGCCTGTTCGTGCTATTGACGGTTGTTGCCGCATCCGGATCATTCAATGCCGCGACGTTCTCCGTGGCCGCGGTCCTGCCGCAGGTCCAAGGCGCCCTCTCTGCCACGCAGGATGAAATTTCCTGGGCCGTCACCTTCTACATCCTGGCCACTGCCGTCTGCCTGCCCATGAGTGGCTGGTTGGTCGGCCGTTTTGGTCGCGCCAACGTCCAGTTCTGGTGCCTCGCGGGCTTCTCCTTCGCCACCTTCATGTGCGGCCTCGCCCAATCGCTCGAAAGCCTCGTGCTGTGGCGCCTCGCCCAAGGTGCCTTTGGCGCGCCGCTGATGCCGCTCGGCCAGTCCGTGTTGATGGACGTCTTCCCCCGCCGCCAGCACGGTCTCGTGATCGCCATCTTCGGCACCACCAACACCATCGGCCCCGTCGTCGGCCCCACCTTCGCCGGCTACCTCGCCGAAAGCCTCGGCTGGCGCTGGGGCTTCTTCATGATCGTGCCGTTCGCCATCGCAGCCACGGTCGCCGCTCGCTTCGCCTTGCCCGAGGAGGTCCGCCAGCGCAACCTCTCCCTCGACTGGATCGGCTTCATATCCCTATCGGTCGCCATCGCCGCCACCCAATTCGTCCTGAGCCGCGGCCAGCGCCTCGACTGGTTCGAATCGACCGAAATCGTCATCGAAGTCGCCATGGCGGCGATCGCCTTCTACATTTTCCTCATCCACTCCGCGACCGCCCGCCAGCCCTACCTGAGCCCACGCCTCCTGTTCGACAAGAACTACGTCATCGGGATCTTCCTGATCGTCATCTTTGGCATGCTCAACTTCACGCCGATGGTCCTGCTGCCCCCCTTGATGCAGAACCAGTTGGGCTTTCCCGATGGCCTCATCGGCTACGTCGTGAGCTTCCGCGGCGCCGGCGTCATGACCGGCTCGTTCACCTCAATCTTCGCCCAGCGCCTCGATCCCCGCATCGGCATGGTCACGGGCTTCACGCTGCAGATCATTTCAGGTCTATGGCTCATGCACTTGAGCCTGGATGCGCCGTTGAACGCACTGTGCGCCAACGCATGGTTGCAGGGTACCGCAGTCGGCCTGATCTGGACGCCGATCGTCACCACCGCTTTCCGAACCCTCGAGCCGACACTCCGCGCCGAGGGCATCGCCGTCATGCACTTGATGCGCTCGATCGGCTCGAGCTTCTTCATCTCGGTATCGGTGACCCAGATCCTGCGCGTTACCAGCGCCAACTACTCCCGGCTGTCCGAGAGTGTGAGCCCGTTTAACAAGACACTCTCGCTGCCCGACACGATGGGCGGCTGGTCGACTGAGAGCGCAGCCGGCGTGGCGCGCCTGGCGCGGGAAATCAACCGGCAGGCCGCCATGCTCGGCTACATGAACGCGTTCGTCATGTATACCGCAGCCTCCATGATCGCCATCCCCCTCGTCCTCATGCTCGGTGGACGCAAGGAAAAGCAGCCCTGAGGCGAGCTACAGGAAAGCTACAAGCAGGTAGGCCCCGAGCATCACGGTCATCCAGAACGCCATCGTGCCGGTCGGCCAGGTCCGCCCGAGGATGCCGTCGGGCCCGTGCGAGGAACCAATCAAGTCCTTCAATGCAAGGGCCAGTGCGGCAACGACGGCCGTGATCCACGTCCAAAGCCGCCCAGCTTGTCGGCCGACGCCTGAGACGACCGCATAGCCTACGCGACGGTAGAACCAGTCGGTATTGAGGTTCGTCGATGGCAATTCTTTCGGATAAAGCCCAGCCCTGATGAGGAAACCGAAGGCAACGATGGAGAACACCAGTAGCTGGGTCTTGGTAATGACGCTTGTCGGTGAGTACGGCCACTTCTCCACCGGGTAGGGAAGGATGGAATAAAGGGTCTGTGGAAAGACGCCGATGAAAATGCATGCGAAGGCGGCAATCCCCATTGCCAGCAGCATGTTCCAGGGCGCTTCCTTCACCTTATGACCGCCGTCGTGACTGAAAAAAGCAAAATAGGGGATCTTGATGCCCGAATGCTCCATGACGCCGGCCGAGGCAAAGATCAGCAACAGCCAGATCCAGAAGTAACCCAGATCCTCCGCCGCAAACAGCGTGAGGTTTTTCGTCACAAATCCCGATGTCAGCGGAAAACCAGCAATCGACAAAGCCGCGACAATGCAAAATACGGTTGTCCAAGGCATCGACTTGTAAAGGCCGCCCAGCTCAGATGCCTTTACGGTTCCAACACGCAACAGCACCGCGCCCATACTCATGAACAACAGCGCCTTGTAGATGATGTGCGCGAACGCATGGCTCACCGCACCGTTGATCGCAACTTCGGTGCCGATGCCCACGCCCACAAGCATGAACCCAAGCTGATTGTTCAGCGAGAAAGACAGGACCCGCCTCAGATCGTTCTCAATGACCGCAAAGAACACCGGGAAGCAGGTCATCGCTGCGCCAATCGGCACCAGCAATCCCTCCCCAGGGAATACTCTGGCGAAGGCATAAACCGCTAGCTTCGTCGTGAAAGCAGAGAGCACCACTGCGCCGGTAATGGTTGCTTCCGGATAAGCGTCCTGCAGCCAGTTGTGCAGAAAGGGAAAGGCGCATTTGATCCCGAATGCGATGAAGATCAGCCAGGTCCCCAGGCTCTCGAGCTTCATCGGCCCGAACACCAGCGACCCCGTCGACCGCCAGTGCAGCAGAATTCCTGCGACCAGCAACACACCCGACCCGATCTGCCAGACCAGATAGCGCATCGCCGCGCCGTACGCCCGCTCCGTACGTGCCGCAATGATGAGGAAGACCGACGAAATCGCGGTCAACTCCCAATAGATGAACAACGTCGCCAGATCGCCCGCCAGAACTGCGCCGATAGCAGCACCGGCATAGATCATCGCCATGCAATCCTGCAGGCGGTCGTCTTGATGCAGCGCGTAGATCCCATTGAGCAACGCCGCGATCAGAAAGATCAGCGTGAAGGGAAAGGCCAGTCCATCGAGGCGCAGGAACGTAAGCGTCAGGCCGCTGATTTCGATCGCCGAATGGGTACCCATGGGCGTAGCGATGAGAACCGCTATGCCAAGTGCAGGCGCCGCCAGAGCCACCATCTGTCGCAGCGCTCGCGGAAGCACACTGCACAAGGCGCCCGCCAGGATCATCAGCAATGCGGGATTGAGGCTAGTCGCGGTCATAATAGTCCTCATCCCGCATGATGACCTTGCGCAGCAACGTGCCCGCGAAAACAATGAAGACGAATGCCAGGAACCCAAAGACCTCGAAGAACTCCGGAATATTCTCGATGTCGAAGTGCGGATGATGCTCGTAGAGGAATTCCGATACGGTCAAGGCGCCCGCAATCGCGAGCATTCCGTACCAGAGCTTGTTGACGTTCTCCGGCCGATCAAACCAGCCAGGAGGATGTCCTTTTGAATCACTCATCGGCAGGTCCTCAAGGTGTCACGGTGACGATCGGTTTGATCAATTCGGCGATCGGCCCGGATAGAAAGAACATCACAAGACAGAGGAACGCGGTAAAGCACGGCGGCAGCACGACCAGCCAGTACTTGCGCTCAAGACCATCCTCGATTTCGTGGCCGGCGGCGGCCGCCCCCACGCTTGTCGCTTTCCGCTCCGGCATGAACACGCCCCTGAGGAAGATCGGCAGGAGGTACAGGACATTCAGCAGCGAGGAGGCGATCAGAACCACAAGAACGAACGTCTTGCCCGCATCGAGCGCTCCCAGAATGAGCCACCACTTGGCCCACATGCCGCCGAACGGTGGCAGACCGATGATCGACAGAGCGCCAACGAAGAATGCAGCAAACGTCCAGGGCATGTGCCGCCCCAAGCCATCCAGTTCGCTGATCTCGGTCTTGTGGGTGGCAACGTAGATCGCCCCGGCGCAGAAGAAGAGGGTGATCTTACCGACGGCGTGCATTGCGATCTGCATCGCCCCGCCGATGATGCCAGCCGAGGTCGCAAGGCTCGCAGCCAGAACAACATAAGCGAGCTGGCTGACTGTCGAATACGCCAACCGCGCTTTCAAATTATCCTTGGTCAGCGCGACCAGCGACGCCAGCACCAACGATGCCGAGGCAACGAGGGTAAGCCAGTCGCTCGCCCCGGTCCTCGCAAGCGTATCCACGCCAAACACATAGACCACGACCTTCAGCACGGTGAACACACCGGCTTTCACAACCGCAACCGCATGGAGCAGTGCCGACACCGGCGTCGGCGCCACCATGGCGGCCGGCAACCAGAAATGCAGCGGCATTAGCGCAGCTTTGCCGATACCGAACGCGAACAGTCCGAGCAAAATGCCCACCGTGCCGGGATCCAGACTTTTCGGAAGTATCCCTCCCGCTTTGAACTCCATTGTGCCGGACAGCACAGTCGTGATCACGATGCCAGGCAACAACAGCAGCATCGACGAACCAATGAGCAAAATGAGATAGATGCGACCGCCGATGATGGCGCCTTTATCGCCATAGTGCGTTACAAGCGGATAGGTCGACAGCGTCAGCAGCTCGTAGAACAGGAACAGCGTGAAAAGGTTGCTCGAGAACGCCAGCCCGATTGCAGAGCCGATCGCGATTGCAAAGCACGCGTAGAAAGTCGTTTGCCGTGGCTCGTCATGCGCCCGCATGTAGCCGATGGAATACACCGAGTTGACGATCCACAGCGAACTCGCAACCAGCGCGAACAAGAGACCGAGCGGCTCCACCTTGAAGGCGAGTGTCAGGCCGGGCAGCACATCGAGCACCGCGCGCTCCGGCCTGCCCCCTGCCACCACCGGCCCCCAAAGCCCCCACACCAGCAGCGCCAGCACGCCCGCCGTCACCAGCGTCACGCCCTCGCGTAGATTGGGAGAGCGATGCGCCAGCATGATCCCGAGTACACCGATGAATGGCACGACAATGGCGAGAAGCGCTTGTTGTTCTGGGGAAAACATCAACATCACTTGATCCCCCCGATCAACGCTTCAGCAGCCTTCCGCGCGAGACCCGCCGTCCCCTCGGTGTCGATCCCGAAATAGAGGGTCGCAATCGCCAGCACCAGCATCGGCACCAGCATCGGCAGTGGCGGGTCTTCCGCCTTGGCCACCTTCTCATCAGGTTCGCGGAACCACGCCGCCTCGACCACCCGGCCGACATAGACGACGGCCAGCATCGAGGATGCCAGGATCAGGAAGATCAACGGCCACCAGCCCCGCTCGTAGGCGCCGACGGCCAGATACCATTTGGATATGAAACCCGCAGTCCCCGGAACCCCGACGAGCGCCATGCCTCCGATGACGAACGTCAGCATCGTCAACGGCATACGCCGGCCGATCCCACCAATGCTCGTGATATCCGTAGCCGCGATCCGGTAGACCAGCGCGCCCATCACCATGAACAGCGCCGTCTTCATCACCGCATGGTTGAGCAGGTGCACGATCGATCCCGTCAAGCCGTCGACATTTGCGAGCGCGATGCCCAGCGTGATGTAGCCGACCTGTCCGAGCGAGGAGTAGGCCAGCAACCGGTTGAGGTTCTTTTCGAACACCGCGATCAACGACGCCACGAACATGGCCGCCACCGAAAGCACCATAAGCACCTCCGAGATCGGCAGGGTCTTGAAGCTTATGGCAACGCCGAAAACCGAGAAGAAATAGCGGATCAACACATAGATCGCTACTTTGGTTGCCGTGCCCGCCAGGAACGCCGTCGCCATGGAGGGCGCGTGCGTGTAGGCGCCGGGCAGCCACACATGCAGCGGGAACAACGCAAGCTTCAGTGATACGCCAACCGTGATGAACGCCAGAGCCGCCAGCACTGGCCGTGCCTGGTAGATCGCCGGGTCAGATAGCCGGTTCGCGATATCGACGATGTTGAGGCTGCCGGTGACGAGGTAGAGCAGACCGACGCCGATGACATAGAAGGTGGCGCCGATCGTCCCGACGATCAGGTACTGATAGGCGGCCAACAGCGCCCGCCGGTCCTTGCCAAGCGCAATCAGAACGTAGGTTGAAAGCGACGACACCTCGAGGAAGACGAAGATATTGAAAGCATCGCCCGTGATCGTAATGCCGAGCAAACCCGTCAGGCACAGCAGGTACATGGTGTAGAACCACACCTGCTTGTCACCCTCGATCTCATGCGCCACGCTCACCCGCGCAAACGGCATGATCACCGCGGCAACACCCGACACCAATACCAGCACGAACGCCGCCAGCAGATCGACCCGATATTCGATGCCAAAAGGCGGCGCCCAGCCGCCGAGATGATAGGAAATCGGGCCGTTCGCCACGACCTTGGCCATGAGCAGTATGGCAATAACAGGCATCAGCCAGCTGACCACCGTCGCCAGCAACCACGCCGATCGCCCTCGCCTCAGGAACGCCGAGAGAACCGCACCGATCAGTGGCACCACCACTTGCAGGGCTGGAAGATGAGCTTCGAGCGACGTCACGCGTCGGTCTCCTCGGCGAAGATCTCATCCTCCTCGATGGTCCCGTAGGCCTCCTCGATCCGCACCACCAGCGCCAAGCCGAGCGCTAACGTTGCAACGCCGACCACGATAGCCGTCAGGATCAGCACATGGGGCAGCGGGTTCGAGTAGACTTTGATGGCGGGGTCGATGATTGGCGCACTGCCGCCGACGATCTTGGCAGGCGTCAGATAGAGGAGATAGACCGAAGTTTGGAACAGCGACAGGCCGATCAGCTTCTTGATCATGTTGCCGCGCGCGATCACGATGTAGAGCCCCGCGACCATTAGGAAGATGGTCACCATGTAGTTGTAGTGCTCCGCGAAAGTCATGATGCCCTGCATCATCTCCCCCTTTCCACGAAGGCATAGAAGATCGCCACCATCGTCGAGGCGACCGTGATGAGCACACCGAGCTCGACGGTGAAGATGCCCCACTCGTGCCCGTGCACCGGATCGTGCGCCAGATGCGAATAGTCGAGGAAGTTCTTCCCCGTCAGGATGCCGGCAACACCCGTGCCCGCGTAGATCAGCACGCCCAGCGGCACCAGTCGTTCGACCAGCCACTGCGGTGCGATCAGCTTGGCCTTAGAGATACCGAACACCAGCGCATAGAGAATGATCATGCCGGCCGAGATGACGCCCGCCTGGAATCCACCACCCGGACCATAGTCGCCGTGGAATTGCACGTAGAGTGCAAACAGCAGCATGAACGGCAGGAGGAGCTTGGTGCCGATGCGCAGAATCAGGTCGAGCCTCATGACGTCTCCCCGGACTTGGCCGCCTCGTTCTGGGCCTCGCGCTCACGCCGCCGACGGCCGGAGCCGCGCAACAGCAGCATGACGCCGATGCCGGCCGTGAAGATCACCGTCGTCTCCCCGAGTGTGTCGTAGCCCCGATAGTCGGCAAGCGTCGATGTCACGACGTTCGGCACGCCCGTATCCTTGATGGAATCGTTGAGATACTTAGGCGCCACGTGCTTGTGGATGATAGCGTCGGGCGAGCCGAAGGGTGAAAGCCCGATCGTCCCCCAGATCAGCGCGCCACCGACGACGCAGGCAACCGCTGCCGGTATGGCCGCCGTGTGCAGAGTCTTCTGCTCGAGGCTTTGAGTGAGATGCAGCGTCGCCAGCAGAAACACCGTCGACACACCCGCCCCAACGGACGCTTCCGTCATAGCGACATCGACAGCGTCGAGTGCGATCAACAGGCTGGCCATCAGGAAGCTGTAGACGCCGGCGAGCATCACAGCCCCGAAGAGGTTGCGCTGCCGCGCGATGGCGATCATGACGATCGCCAGCAGCGTCAGCAGCGCCATGTTGATGAAAAGCTCCATGCGCCTAGTCAGCCCTCCCCACGCCGTCAATCCGCTCCGGCGCCGGACCGGCCCCCGGAACGTCGCGATGCCGCCGGTCCTCATCCAGCTTGGGATGGACGCCGGCCTGCATCGCCGCCTGAGCCAGCGCATGCGTGATGACCGGTCCCGTAAAAAACAGCAGCAGGAAAATAAAAATCAGCTTGGCCGTAACCAGCGTCAGCCCCGCCTGCAGCATCATGCCGATCAGCAGCAGCCCCGCACCGAGCGTATCGGTGACGCTCGCTGCATGCATCCGCGTGAACAATTCCGGCATCCGCACCAGCCCGATCGTACCCACGACCGTGAAGAACGATCCTCCGAGGATGAAGGCCCAGCTTAGGACCTCCACAAGCAGTTGCCATGTCAGGTGCGACATCGTCATTGATCCTCGTCCACGTCATAGGCAAGGTCGCCGTGTCGGAAGAATTTCAGGATGGCGAGCGTCGAGATCAAGTTGAGCAAGCCGTAGGTGATGGCGATATCGAGCCACTCCGGCCGCCCGGTGAGAAAGCCGAGCGCAGCCAGCAGCAGGATGGCGAGCGTACCAATCGAGTTACCGGCCAAAACCCGATCGAATACCGTCGGGCCGGCAATCGCCCGGATGACGGCCAGCAGCAGCGCGACCAGAATGGCAAGCGTGGCAGCCACGAACATCAGCGCATCCCCTCGAACCGCGTCACACGATCATCCATGCCACCGCCTTCAAGGTCGTCGGCGCCATCGGCCACCAGCGCGTGTATCGTCAGAACGTTGCCGTTGACGTCGGTGGTGATCGTGCCCGGCGTCAGCGTGATCGAGTTGGCGTAGACGTTGACGCCGACCGTGCTTTTTTGTGTTGCAGCAACCCGCGTCATGGTCGGCGAGATCGGCAATTCCGGATCGAGCACCACCTTCGTCACGCTCCAAGCCGACTTGCAGATCTCCCACCACAACCATGGGAAATAGGTCAGTCCGTTGGGGAGGAACTCGATCGGATGCCCTTCGGAATCAGTGACATCCATTTTCCGCGCGACCAGCAGGCAGCCGATGGAAGTCAGCACGCCAACTGAGATGAGAAACGTTGTGTAATGGCCCGAAAGCGCCAGCCAAAACACCAGCAGCACCACAAACAGAGAGATCAGCCGCATGGCGCACCCCTCTCGGGACCTGCGATATGCCCGCACACACCCAGCCACCTCCGCGACGGTTCCCACCGCCCGGCAACATCGATGCCACTGGCCGGAATCACAAACTCCGGCCCGCTGACGACACACCTGTGAGAGATCACTTTCCCTCCTCCGCCAATCGCCGGGGCTACAGCACGCTTGCCGCATCCAATAGCAATCGGCTCCCGGCATCGGTTGACCCGACGTCACGGACATGACGACTCGGCGCCGCACCTGCCCCACTACCCAGAGGTCGATCCATGGCGCGCTTAAATCCAGCCGAGACAATGCCGACCTCGCCGGAACAATTCAAGTCGAGATTGTGGCAACGTCCGCGCGCTTTGTCCGCCACGCCCCGCAAAGATGCAGTCGCAGACCCCAGCCCCTAGCCCGAACTCGACACCAGCGGCGCCCGCCAAGACAGCCTTTGGCTGTCGCACCGCCAGATTTTTATGCGTTGGTTACTCCGCCGCTTCCTTGGCCAGGAACCCGCCCGATTGATGCGACCATAGGTCCGCGTAAAGACCGCCCCGCGTGATGAGCTCGCTGTGGCTACCTTCCTCGACCAGCCTGCCCTGGTCCATGATGATCAGCCGGTCCATGGCGGCAATTGTCGACAGCCGGTGCGCGATGGCGATCACCGTCTTGCCCTCCATGAGATTGAACAGCTGCTCCTGGATGGCCCCCTCCGCCTCGCTGTCGAGCGCACTGGTGGCCTCGTCTAGGATCAGGATCGGCGCATCCTTCAGCAGCACGCGGGCGATGGCGATGCGCTGGCGCTGGCCACCGGACAACTTGACCCCGCGCTCGCCCACATGAGCGTCGTATCCAGTCCGCCCCTTCAGGTCGGCAAGTCCTACGATAAAATCGTGCGCCTCCGCTTTGCGCGCGGCAATCACCGCCCGCTCGTGGCCAGCATCAGGTCGGCCGTAGAGGATGTTGTGGCGCACCGAGCGATGCAGCAGCGAGGTGTCCTGCGTCACCATGCCGATTTGGGCCCGCAGCGAATCCTGGCTCACCGCCGCGATGTCCTGCCCGTCGATCAGGATGCGCCCGGATTCCAGATCGTAGAAGCGCAACAACAGATTGACGAGCGTCGACTTGCCCGCTCCCGAGCGCCCAACCAGCCCGACCTTCTCCCCTGAGCGTACGACGAGCGACAGGTCCCTCACCACCCGTGGCTTGAGCCGATCGGCCAATTCCTCGCCATCATCCCCACGCGCCTGGCCAGGCAGCGCGCCATAGTTGAAGTGCACATTCTCGAACCGGATCTCGCCCTTCGGGACCACGAGCGGCTTGGCCCCCGGCCGGTCCACCACGTCGTTCACGCGCGAGATGGTCTCCATGCCCTCCTGCACGACGCCGAGGTTCTCGAATATCCCCGCCACCGTAAACAACACCCAGCCCGACATGTTGACGATCCGGATTGCCAGCCCCGTCGCCAGCGCGATGGCGCCGATCGTCAGCAGCCCGCCCGACCACAGCCACAGCGCCAACGCGCTCACCGACACCAGCAGCATGCCGTTCATCGAGTAGAGCACCAGCTCCAGCTTGGTCAGCAGCCGCAGCGAGGCCTGCCACTTCGCCATCTGCTCGGCGAGACCGTCGCGCGCATAGCCATCCTCGCGGTCGGCGTGCGCAAACAGCTTGACGGTGAGAATATTGGTGTAGCTGTCGACGATGCGGCCCATCAGTTGCGAGCGCGCCTCCGACGCCTCCGTCGACGCAGCCTTGATGCGCGGTACGAAATGCACGATGGCAAAACCGTAGGCGACGAGCCACGCCAGAAGCGGCAGCACCAGCCGCCAGTCCGCCTGCCAGAACAACACCAGCGCGCCAGTCCAGTAGACCGCGACATACCAGACCGCATCCACCACCTGCACGACGGACTCACGCAGCGCCGGCCCCGTCTGCATCACCTTGTTGGCGACCCGGCCGGCAAAATCGTTCTGGAAGAAGCCCAGCGACTGGCGCAGCACATAGCGATGCGTGAGCCAACGGATGCGCGTGGTGAAGGGTCCAGAAATCATCTGGTTCTTCGTGAGATCGTGTGCCGTCGACACCAGCGGGCGCAGGATCAGCGCCACGAACCCCATCCACAGCAGGATGCCCCAGTGATCGGCAAAAAACGTCTCCGGCGTCTTGGCCTCGCGCATCAGATCGACCAGCGAGCCGACGAACGCAAACAACGCAACTTCGATCAGCGAACCCATGCAGCCAATGCACAACAGCACCAGAAACACCGGCCACACCGGTTTGACATAATAGGCGTAGAATTCGCCGAGGCTCGTCGGCGGCCGTTCGGGCGGCGCGTCGGGAAAAGCATCGATGCGGGTCTCGAACCAGCGGAACCACTCTTGCATTTGGCACTCTTGAACACGGTTTGAAACGTGGGACACGAGGCGCCCACGGAAAACCGCCAGCTCCTGCTTTCGCCCAAATAGGGGCCGGAGCCGACGTGAATTGGATGTGCAGGGTTTGCCTGCCTCGCAGTAGCAGGGCAACACCTTAATTCGGAAGGCGGCTGCCGTCACAGCGACCAGGGGGCTTGATCGATCCCCTGAATGGGCCTGCCTGCCGTTTCTCGATCGCGCAGTGGCGGACGATTGTGGCTAAATCGCGTGCCCGGCCTGCCAGATCTGATCGAGCACCCGGCGCAGGTTGCCGCCGAGATAGGCGCGCACGTCCGCCTCGCCCCAGCCGCGCTTGACCAGGGCCTCGGTGACCTTGGGCAGATCCGCATGAGAGCTGCAATCGGTGAGGTAGCGCTGCGGGATCTCCTCGCCGAATACCCGGTTGAACCGGTTGATGCCTTCCCATCGCCGCCAATGGCCCCTTTCGAACGCCATGCGCTGGAAATTCGCCCCTGCCGCAAGATCGGTGCCGAAGCTGACATGGCCGATGCCCGCAATGTTGACGAGATGCTCGACATGCCTGACGTAGTCGTCGATCGAGGGCTTGTGGGCGGGATCCTGGTCCCAGCACATCGGACCATAGATGCTGGCGCCGATCACGCCGCCCTTTTCCGCCACCGCCTTGATGATGTCGTCGGTCTTGTTGCGCTCGAGATTAGTGAGTGCGCGAGCATTGGCGTGGGTGATGAGCACCGGCTGGCTCGAGGTCTCGATCGCCCCCCACATCGTCCTCTGCCCGACATGAGACAGATCGATGGCAATGCCCATCTCGTTCATGATCCTGACGCACTGGCGTCCGAGTAGCGTCAACCCGGCTTCTTCCGGCTCCAGGCACCCATCGCCCAGCGCGTTGCGAAAGTTGTAGGTGAGCTGCATGATCCTGAGGCCGAGCCTGCGGAACAAGTAGAGCCGGTCGGGCTCGTCGCCGATCGGACGCGAGTTCTGCCAGCCCATGATGATGCCGATCTTGCCGTCTGCCCGCGCGCGGTCGAAGTCCGCAGCCGTCTCGATCTGCATCCACGGCGAGTTGCGTGCCGCCAGTCGCCCGTGCCAGCGCGCGATCTCCTGACAGGCTTCCGCAAAATCAGCCTCAAAGTGGCAGGTCGTGACGTTCAAGGCATCGATGCCACCCGCTTTGAGCGAGCCGACGTCGCCGTCACTGTGATAGACAAGGCCATCGATGACCAGCGCGTCTCGATGCAGTTGGCGGGCGTCGGTCATGGCGGTCTCCGGCAAAATGCTCGGCCGACCAGTCGCAAACATTGCCACCGATCGGCACTTGTTCTGCCTAGTTTGACGGCCTTACGTCAGCCTGTCGAGGCGCCGCCTCTGAGCCAGCGCCAACCCGCGTCAGCGCCGTGCCCCCTCGAGTTCGTTGGCCGCCCACGCAATCACGCGCTTGGCGTCCCAGCCCTGCACCGTGCGCGCCACCATCGAGGGGATGATGTAGCGGCCCCAGATCTGCAGCGCCACCTCGGGCGGAGCCCCCGTGCCGACGATGTAGTATTCGGCATCATGATGCGGCTTCACCGGGTAGTTGTAGAGCGTGCCCTTAGGCGGCTCCGTATCCGCCCACACCGGTAGATCCGACATCGACAGGAACGGGGGGATATCGTAGCCGGCCGCCGGTAGCGACAGTTTCTCCACCGCTTCTCGTTGGCTCAGATGCGTCATCAGGTCCTTGGCCGCCGACTGGTTCTTGGCGAATTTCCAGATGCCCCATAGATACGGGCGATGCGGCACCAGCCGGCCCATTTTCCCCTTCGGATTGGGGAAGGTCCAAAGATCCTTCGCAAGCTCGGGGTTGTCTCGCTTGGCAACCGCCCATGAACTCGGCGGGTTCCAGATCAGCGCAGCCGAGCCTGAAATCAAGGCCCGATTGTTGGCCGCGTCGTCGAAGCTGATGGTTTCCTTGGGGAGGAACGGCACGAACCGCTTCACGTAGTCGAGCACCTCGCGAACGGGATCGGAATCCACCGTGATCTCGCCCTTGCCATCGACGAGCTGAGCGCCGAAAGCGCCGAAGGTGGCGCCCCAGGTCTGGTTCGCATCCGTGCTGTTGGAGCCGCAACCCAGGCCGAACGTATGCCCCGCCTTGTGGCAGGCCTCAGCAATCTTGAGCTGCTTCTCATAGGTCCATGCGTCCGCCCCCGCCGTCTTCACGGCCTTGGCCGGATACCATTCGGTAACGTCTTCGTTGGCGAACTGCTTCAGCATCGATATCCGCGCACAAACTGGCAGCGGCGCTGTGCCCCACGCCATGGGCACGCCCATCCACCTGCCGTTGGACTTGCCGAGCACCTCCATCGCTTTGCTGAGTGGGCCGTACTTCTTGATCAGCGGCTCCACCACATCATCGACCGGCACGAGCTTGTCGGCGTAGCGCTGCGTATTCCACTGGTCGAACGAGACGATGTCGTGACCGGAGCCCGCCTGCGCCTCGGCGGCTTGCGTCAGGATCATTTTGTTGCCGACCGAGGTGATGAAATCGATCTTCACCTCGACGTTGTTCTTCTTCGCCCATTCATCGACAATACTTTGCAGCACCGGGTTCGCTGTCTTCACCCAATGGTCCCAGATGCCGAGCGTCAACCTAGTCGCTCCGCTGGCTGTCCTCACATTGACCAGCGGCAGCGCGGCAGCGCCAGCTGCCGCGGCTGTCGCTTTCAAGGCAGTCCGTCGGTTAATCGTTTTTGTCTTGGCCATGGCGAGCGTCTTCCTTCCTGGTTGCGACGCAAGGTCCGCGAACCCGCCGTTATTTGCCCCGTGCGAATCCATGCGGACCGATAGCCGGCACCCGGCCGCAAAGTGACGGCATGGCAACCGGCAGTGCTACCGTGCTGGCAGCGCAGTGACGTGCTCAGAGAGCGGGGCGCCTGGGCCGGTCCATCGACCGTCGCGCGCAATAGAGGCGCGCGCTTTTGCAGCAGGGCTCGACGCAGCTCACTGCGTCGTCGGGTGAATATCGATCATCGTCAAATGCGCTGGCCATATCATCGTCCTCCCAAAAGGAACCGGAACAGTGACCTGCAGCCTCGCCAGTCGAGCATGTCGCAACAGCCCCCACAAGTGCCTTGGTGTGCAGCGCACGATCAAGGCCGCGCACACTTGGCGCGCGGGAGCACTACCGATGTCAGCCGGTACGGGCACCACTTGCGCCCGCAGTCTCAGAAACAGGTCCGAGCCGGTGCGCGCGAATTGCGGAAACCTCAGTTCGATGGAGGAGGAACTTTGAGCCTGGCACGCAATCTTCGACCGCGCCTGCACCCCAGCGAGCCCCGCTCGGCCGGTAGCTGCCTTCCCGCTCACGTGCCCTTGGGTCGGTCTCCGGACTGCAGGTGGCGGCCAGTATCGAGCAAAGTCGAGACGTACTCTTCGTAGCTCACGCCGGCAGCTTCCGCCCGCGCCATGCGGAATTTCACGATCGACATGGAGGGCGTCTTCCAGGCAGCCGCGTGGGCCTTGCGCCAGCGATAGCGCACGAAGGCGTCGTTGACGGGCTGTTCTAACGGCGGTCCGTTGTTGTGACCGATACCGGCCGGCGGAACCCCAACGAGCCCCCAGGCCTTGATCTCAGGTGGACGACGGCCGCGCAGCCACGGAGCCCGCGGCCCTCGCAGCATCCGGCTGACCTCGACCCTGTCTCCCATGGCACTTGACGTTTGCTCCGCTGCCCGCATTTCAAGCTAATCGTGATGCGCGATCCTCCGACAAGTCCAAGTTTTCGGCAGATTGGCGCATTTTCGTGCATCAAAACCGGCTTGTCGCCCTAATCAAGGTCGCCCCGGCGGCGGCCGGAGCAGGCGCGCCTTGATCTCTCCAGCACCTAGACCGGGCTCGGCGGCGATCAGTTGGGCAGCCCGCGCCGCAACCATTGCCGCCGCAACGTCATCCGCCGCGCGTCCGCCACGTACCGCACGCTCCGCTGGTGAACCAGGCGCCGCCCCGATCAGGACACTGAGATCATGGCCTCCTTCCACACCCTGGCCTCCGCCCCCCGATTCTGCGACGACAACCGCTCCACCAGCGACCGGGGCAACGCTGCCGCCCACCACCAACCGAGAGGGCACCACCAACAGCAAGCCCGGCAACCGCCGCGCGGCATCGTCGAGATCCGCCCGCCGCATAGGCTCACGAAGCACCGGCACCACCAGTGCAATCCGAGCCGGCGTCTGCGCGGCAAATTGCAGGGCTGGAGCCAGCATCGCCACAATGTCGGGAACGGTTCGCACGATGACGAGCCGAACGCGTGCGCCCGAATTGGCGACGATCACTGCCAGTCCGTCATCGTCCCCCGTCCGCGCCAAGGGCGTACGGTCATCGTCGACGAAATCCCAAGCGATCGCCTCGCCTTCCCCATCGCGCGCCAGCAGGCCGGCAAGAGTGGGCTTGGTGTAGTCGACGCCGCTGCCGACAATCGCAACGCCAACGCCCCCGGGATCTCGGCCCGCGGGAACCTTGGCATCTCCTGCGACCACAGGCCCGCTGGCGAGCCCAAACCCCAGCAGTCCGCACCACCAGCTGCCCCACCACGGTCGCATCCCCATCCGGCTACCCCGGCTCTCCATCACGGTCGCAACCCACCGTCGCTGACCCGCCTGCCAATCCCATCACCTCCCGCTCGATCAGATCCGCCAGCCCCGCCACGTCATCGAGTGCGTAGAGCGGCCGCCCGTGCGCCTCGGTCGGATGATCGGCAGCGATTGCAATCACAGCGGGATCGTTCAGAGCCAGCGGCTCGTGACTGAACGATTGCCGACGGCGCGCCTCGATCTTGGCCACCGTTGCCGACTTGTAGCCCTCGACCACCACCACATCGCAGGGATCCAGCATCGCGATCACATCGGGAAAATCGGGTTCGGGCGCGCCGGCCAGCTCCTTGATCATGGCGACCCGCTCCGGCGACACCACCACCACCTGCCGGGCGCCCGCGCGCCGATGGCGGGCACTGTCAGCCGCCCCGTCGTCGATCTGGAACTTGTGATGGGCGTGCTTGACCGTTGCCACCCTATGCCCCCGCTGGGTCAGTTCAGCGACCAGCCGGACAGTGAGCGTCGTCTTGCCGGATTTCTTCCAGCCGACGATGGCGACGACGGGCGGCTGGCGACGGGCTGGAGTAGCGATCATGCCCCCACTCTTGCCAGAAGTCGGCGCGCCTCGTCCATCTCTTCAGGTGTGTTGGCATTGAAGAAGGGATCAACCACCTCGCCTGCCATGTCGAGCATCGGAAAGTCGACCAGCGCCGTGCCATGGCCGTCAGTCCAGGCGAGCACCTTGCGCACCCCTGCCTTGAGTGCGCGCTCGAGATCCGAAGCCAACGCCACCGGCCAGACACCGATCACGGGATGGCGATTGCCCCCGGAAGTCGCCAGCGCGATACGCCCGCCCCCCGCCTCGAGACCGCCAACCAGCCGCCGTCCAAGGTCGGCCGGCAGGAACGGCGCATCACTTGAGACGGTGAGGATGTGGCTCGCCTCCGGCACATTCTCTGCAGCCCAGCGCAGACCGGCAAGCACGCCAGCGAGCGGCCCAGCGAACCCCTCGATCGTATCGGCGACCACCGGCCGGCCGAACCGCGCAAACCGCGAGGCATCGCCATTGGCATTGATCACAACATGACCGACCTGTGGCCCAAGGCGCGCCAGCACGCAGTCGAGCATGGTCTCCGAACCCAACGCCAACAGCCCCTTGTCGCCCCCCCCCATGCGCCGCGACAAGCCGCCGGCCAGGACCACGCCAACCAGATCCTGTGCCTGCAATGCCGTCATGCGCCCCCGCTCCTTGAAATGTCCGCGCGCCCTGAAGACCCACTGGCCCCGGTCACCGGATCGAACGCCGGCAGCGCCACAGCTATGATCCGTGCCAGCGCCGGACCGTGCGCCTCAGCCGAGGCCCGCACCAGATCCGGCTCCCTCCCGTCGGGATAGGCGCCGACAACCACGAGATCGCCTGAAGCTGCAATACGACAATGCCCGACGCCGGCGGGGATCAACACCGCGTCGCCTGCGCAGACGTCGACAATCGGCCCCTCCGGCCCGCCGAACTGCACCCGCGCACGGCCCTTGGCAATGCCCAGAACCTCGTGCGTCGTCGCATGGTAGTGGTGGAAGGGATAAATGCCGTTGACCCAGCTGTTCGACCAGCCGTTGACAGCGAAATGCTTGGCGATCGCCCGCTCAGCATCCGGCCCCTGCGCCAGCGCGCCGCGATAGACCATAAGCGGCAGGCTCGCATTGTTCGGCACCAGCCCGTCATCGGCAAGCCAAAGGACCTCGGTTTCAGGCATTGGACGCTTTCCCGCTTTTGTCCCTGGGATCGCAAAGCTGAGCCTGAGGAAGCCCGGTTGCGTGACGAGCCTTGCGCCTCCGTGATCCGCCATAGAGCGGCACAGCGAGCTCATATCATAGCGCCCGCGCAGCCCGCGTCATCGGCTCATGACACCCATATGGTGACGATCAGCCCCCACCTCAGGGCTGCGTCGAGTGGCGCCGGCCATGGCTTTCCCAAAGGTCCACACGCTCACTGCGACCATCTCCGTGGGTGATCGAGATGCCCCACCACTTCCGGCGCACCTCGTTGTAGTGCGCCTCCGGGTCATAGGCGAGTTCCGTCGCACCAAGCTCCGTGATCGACAACCGCCCGATGGCCGCCAGCACCCCGTAGCCCGCCACCACCAGGTTCCGCTTCGTCGTCACCAACGACACCTCCGCATTGAGCGCCTCTTGCTCGGCGTTGAGCACGTCGAGCAGCGTCCGCTGGCCGACCTTTTCCTCCGTCCTCACACCATTGAGAGCGAACCGCGTCGCCTTCACCTGCGCCTGGTCCGAATGCAACTGCGCCCTGGCAGCCGTCAGTGCCGACCACGCGGCAATGGTGGACGCCTTGGCCTCGGTCCGTGCCTGGGCAATCTGCTGAATGCGACTGACATGCGTATGCTTGGCAGCCCTCACCCGCGCCTGCACGTCGCCCGCCTGATAGAGCGGCACATCCAGAACGCCACGCACCGTCGTCGTTTCCGTTTCATCCACCGACCGGCTGGTGTCGTAGCGGTGCGAGTAGTTGGCATCGAGCCGTATGCTCGGCAGCAATTCGCCCCAGATCAAGTTGACGTTGTCACGGGCGGCCTGCTCCGTATAGAGCGCGGCAATAACACTCGGCGCCTCCCGCAACGTAATATCGATCGAGGCATCGAGTGTTTTCGGCAGCAGCGAATACGGCGGGCGCTGATCGCCGAGCCGATTGGGCGGGTGCCCCGTTACGCGCTCAAAAAACGCGCGGCTCGTCTTCAGATTGGCGCGCGCCAGATCCAGTTGCGACACCGCCGCGGCATGCCGCGCCTCAGCCTGTGCGACATCCGTTCGCGTCACCTCCGCCACTTGGAGACGCGCATTGGTAGCTTTCAACTCCTGCGCCAGCACACGGACGTTGTTTTCGCGCAGTTTCAGGATGGCCTGGTCGCGAACCACGTCCATGTACGTCGAGACCGTTTCGAGCAGCACCGACTGCTCCACTGCCCGCAGCACCTCCCGACCGGCGCGCACGACGGCCTCCGCCACACGGACACCGTTCACTGTTCGGAACCCGTTGAAGATCGGTTGTCGCGCCGTAATCCCATACCCCTTGGGAACAGTCTCCCCGTCGGACGAGGGCGCCGATGGCGACGTCAACGCGCGCTGATAACCGATGTCCGCCGATGCCGCCACGCTCGGCCGATAACCGGAATGCGCGCGCGCCACTTCCTCATCCGTGGCCCGCTGACGCGCCCGTTCTGCTGCCAGTCTCGGGTTGTATTTATAGGCGGAAGCTGCCGCATCCTTCAGTGAATTGGCGCGCGCATGATCTGCCAGCATCAAGCCCGCAGCCAAGAATATCGCCACGCCTGAAACTGCAACGACACCAGCGCAGCCAATTGCTCGAATGGAGAATATAGAGCGATGCAAAAGGCGCAGCGTGCAGGCGATGAAATGGCGCGCATTCGATAACCGACGAAAAGCGCCGGCCGCATGACCTATGCGCGTCGCAGTGAACGAACCGCGCATGGACCTTGGAATTAAACGCAGAACAGACACTCGCCGCTCCGTGGCAACGCAAACAAAAACACTCCGCCGAGCCAGTAAAGATTACTAATCACGTCAAACGCAGCCGAGGTTAGTGAAAAACACGCTGACCACAACCATTCGTATTTATTGTTGCTCCCGTGTCACGAAGCCCGCGCCACTCGGCAGCGCTACGCAGTTCAAAACCGCAACAAAATAGCCGGTGGATGCATTATGCAACATTAAATTGCATTATCCAGAAACGCAATTTATGATTGATAACATTGTTTTTGATCTGAAATGAAAGCTCAGATCACAGCGGAAAGGCGCACAAGCACCAGCCTGCGCGAACGTTTTCTCGCGCAGGCGGAATAACGTATGTCAGCCATAATCCGCGCTATGAAGATATAACCGCCAAAGGGCTCCAAGAGCGGAACGATCCGCAGGCCGTGCGGCCCTGGCCATAGGCTCGGCCAACCTCGACCTGCAGCGGTCGCCAGGGCCTTCGCGCTTTACGTCTCGACCCCGAGCATCAGCCCGATGTTCTGCACGGCAGCGCCCGCCGCGCCCTTTCCGAGGTTGTCGAGCCGTGCCACCAGAACCGCCTGACCGTGTGCCGCGTTGGCAAACACCCTGAGCTCCAGCTTGTCGGTATCGTTGAGCGCCAGCGCATCGAGCCGCCCGCCTTTGGCGCTGGGGTCGTCCGCCTTCACCACGGTGACCAGCTTGCAGCCCTTGTAGTGCGCCTCAAGGCACGCCTCGAGGTCGCGCGCCGAAGGCTTGCCCGGAAGCGTATCCAGATGTAGTGGCACCGACACCAGCATGCCCTTGAAATAGTTGCCGACCGACGGCACGAAGATCGGACGCCGCGTGAGCCCTGAATACAGCTGTAACTCCGGCACGTGCTTGTGCGTGAGCCCGAGCCCGTAAAGCTCGAACAGCGGAGCCGTGCCGGCATCATAGGCTTCGATCATCGACTTGCCGCCACCCGAATAGCCGGAGACCGCGTTGACCGTGACAGGATAATCTGCCGGCATCAGCCCCGCCGCTACCAGCGGCCGGATGAGACCGATGCCACCGGTGGGATAGCAGCCGGGATTGGCAACCCGCCGCGATGCCTTGATCACCTGCCCCTGCGCCGCATCCATCTCGGGAAAGCCATAGGCCCAGCCCTCCGCCACCCGATGCGCTGTCGAGGCATCGACGATCCGCGGCCCCTTTGCGCCGAGGTCATCGGCCAGCGCCGTAGCCTCGATCGCGGCGTCATCCGGCAGGCACAAGACGACGAGATCGACCTCTTTCATCAGCGCCTGGCGCGCCTTCGGATCCTTCCGCTGGACCGGATCGATCGAGCGCACCTCGATTGCCGGCAGCTTCGCCAGCCGCTCCCGGATCTCGAGACCGGTGGTGCCGGCTTCCCCATCGATGAAAACGGCAGGCTTGGTTTGGTTGTGGCCAAGACCTGATGCAGTTGCAGTGGTCGACATGGCGGGCTCCGGCGGAGTTGCGCGGCCTGATGCGGCGCGAGGGTGGCGGCACGAGGGTCCAGGGTTGTCTCTACTCTGGCCCTGCAGACACAAAAAAGGCCACGCTTTCAGTTGAGCGCGGCCTCGGCGATGTACGGATGGCTTCAGGCAGCCGTCATCGGAGCCGCGCGGTGCGCGCGCGATGGCTACGTCGGCAGATCCTGGCAATCACGTGTTTCATGGCCGGTTATATGGGGTGCGTGCTGGGCCCGTGTCAATCACATCTCACGCCTAATGGCGTCCCGCACCTCGGGCGATCCTCATGCCTCTCGCGCTTTTGCCACACATGGCCTATCAAAGGCTCAGTAAATCAGCCCCAAGCGCCGGAGCCCCCACATGGCCGACGACATTCCGTTCCGCAAGGAGATGAACTTCGAGTACGGCGTGCCGAGCGAACTCATGCCGGGCCTGCGCCGCATCGTCGCCAACAATCCCGGCCCGTTTACGTTCAAGGGCACCAACACCTACCTCGTCGGCGACGGCAATACCGTAGCGTTGATCGATCCGGGCCCCGACGACGACGCCCACCTGCAGTCCATCCTCAAGGCCACCAAAGGCCAGCGCATCACAGCGATCATCATCACCCACACCCACCGCGACCACATCGATGGCCTCCCCCGCCTCAAGGCGGAAACCGGCGCCCCCGTCTGGGGCTATGGCCGCAAGGCCGCAAATCCCGGCGAGCGCAAACTGAGCCCCGCCGGCGGCGAGTTCACCGACGAGAGCTTCGTCCCGGACCAACCGATGACCGACGCTACCCGATTCGAGGGCGAGGGCTTCACGCTGACAGCGCTGCACACCCCCGGCCATGCGCCGGACCACCTGTGCTTCTCGATCGACGGCACCGGTGCGCTCCTCTCCGGCGATCACGTCATGGGCTGGAACACCTCGGTCGTGGCCCCACCTGATGGCAACATGGTCGCCTACATGAAATCGCTCGATAAACTGCTGCCCCGCTCCGACAAGGTCTTCTTCCCCGGCCACGGCGGCCGGATCGAGCAGCCCCAGCGCGTGGTAAAGGCCTTCATCGTGCACCGTCGCATGCGCGAGCAGGCGATCCTCGATTGCATCAAGGGCGGCGCGACAAGCGTCGCCGACGTCGTCGCCGCCGTCTACAAGGGCCTCGACCCTCGCCTCGTGCGCGCAGCGTCCATGTCGGTCACGGCCCACATCGAGAGCCTCGCAGCCAACGGGCACGTCACCGTTACCGGCCCGCTCCTTGACCCTGAACGGATTTCGCCCGCTTAGACGCAGCCTCCGGCGCTCTACCGCGACGGCCCCGGCCCGGCTCGTCCGTGCTTGCCACACTCGCGGCAAGGTTCGCCTCGAACGCCTTCAGCAGCTTGCGCACTCGCTGTGCGTTACGGCCAAAATCGTGCACGCCGTAACGCGACGCGGAACGCACGTCGATGCGCGCGCTGCGGTCGTTGCCGTCGATTCGCACGGCGATGTCGTCGTAGAAGCCGAGAATGAGAGTGCGGTCGACCGCCTCGTAAACGCCGGGCTTGCCCGTCCCGCCCGGCAGGCGCGCCACCACCACCCGCCAGCGCAGCGACCTGAGCGTCTCCCCCATGACCTCGAACGCCTCCTCCGCCGACCGCTGCACATCCAGCGGCTTCAAGTCGGGATAGGCAGCGAGCTGCATCCGCGCCACCTCGCCGCCCGGATAGACGAGCGGATTGGCATCCGCCTGGCGTTCCGCGCCAACCCCCTGCAATGAAGGCGGCCGCGCCGGGTCCGTCGTCACATCGTGGATCGGCGGCAGCTTGTGGTAGAGGGGAATGAGCGCCGCCGGCCAGGCAAGGATTGCAAGCCCGAGCCCCAACCCTAGCGCCGCGCTCCACACCCCCCGACGCCCATCGCGCCAGATCGCGACGAAGGCTGCGAGTGCCAGCAGGATCGCCACCACCGCTGCCGCCAGGACGGCCAGGAACAAATTAAGCGTTACCGTCGTTCCCAGCGACGCCACCCGGTGCAGCAAGATGGCCACGACCAGCACCTGCACGGCAAACACGCCGACGTTGCGCGACCATCCCGCCATCGGGCTGCGAAACGGCGTCTGCTCGATGTTCATACCGGCCCTGGCTCCCCTCCCGCCCGATTCGCAGACAACGCCCATCTCGCGTTGTGCTGTCCCCGGTTCGCCACTACACTTAGCCCCGGATTTTGGCAAATGACAGGTCGTGCCCCATGGCTACACTGACAAATTTCGCGGCCCGTGACGTCGAGGCGCTGCTGCACCCCACGACAAATCTGGCGACCCACCGCACCACCGGCCCGCTCGTCATCGAAAAGGGCAAGGGCGTGCATGTCTGGGATGCCGACGGCAAGCGCTACATCGAGGGCCTTGCGGGGCTCTGGTGCACCAGCCTCGGCTACGGCAACGCCGAACTGATCGAGGCTGCCCGCGAGCAGATGGAGAAACTCTCCTTCACCCACCTGTTCGGTGGTCGCAGCCACGAGCCTGCAATCCAACTCGCCGAGAAGCTCAAGGAAATCGTACCTTCACCGACGTCGAAGATCTTCTTCACCAGCTCCGGCAGCGAGGCCAACGACACCCAGATCAAGCTCTCCTGGTATTACAACAACGCCCGCGGCCTGCCGAAGAAGAAGAAGATCATCTCGCGCCAACGAGCCTATCACGGCGTCACCATCGCATCCGCGAGCCTCACGGGATTGCCGGTCTTCCATTCCGACTTCGACCTGCCGATGGCGCGCGTCATTCACACGTCCGCGCCCCACTTCTACCGCAACGGCGCACCCGGCGAGACCGAGGACGAGTTTGCCGATCGCCTCGCCCGCGACCTCGAGGAGCTGATCCTCGCGGAGGATCCCGACACCATCGCAGCCTTTATCGCCGAGCCGATCATGGGTGCCGGCGGCGTCGTGGTGCCACCGAAGGGATACTTCCCGAAAATGCAGGCGGTGCTCGCCCGCTACGACATCCGCATGATCGCCGATGAGGTGATCTGCGGCTTCGGGCGCACCGGTAACATGTGGGGCTGCGACACGCTCGACATCAAGCCCGACAGCATCTCCATGGCCAAGGCGATCACGTCCGCCTACATGCCGCTCGGCGCCGTCACCGTCTCCGAGCCGGTGTACGAAGCGATGGTCGACGAGAGCAAGAAGATCGGCATGTTTGCGCACGGCTTCACCTATTCAGGCCACCCCGTCGCCGCTGCTGTCGCGGTCAAGACGCTTGAGATCTATGAGCGCATGAACATCGTCGGCCACGTCCAGAAGGTGGCGCCTGTGTTCCAGGCCCGCATGGCCGCGCTGCGCGATCACCCCCTCGTCGGCGAGACACGCGGCACTGGCCTCATCGGCGGCATCGAGCTCGTCCGCGACAAGGACGCCCGCACCGCCTTCGATCCCCGCAAGGGCGTCGGCACCAGGGTGGCCACCATGGCTCAGGAAGGCGGCCTCATCTGTCGCGCCGTCGCCGGCGATACCATTGCACTGTGCCCGCCTCTGGTCGTCCAGCCCGACGATATCAACGAGATGTTCGATATACTCACGCGCGCCCTCGACCGCGCCCAGGACTGGCTCACCAAGGAGGGCAGCGACGCCTGACGGCGGCGCGCGTAAAGGCCTTTCAGAAACAAGCAAAAGGCCCGCAGCGCACATGGCGCTGCGGGCCTTCGGCATTGCGGCACCACGACCAGCGGGCGGCAAGCGCGCGCCTGGCGCAGTACAATCGCTACGATGCCTCGATCTCTTTAAAACCCCCGTCGGCCACCCGGTTGCACCACTTGCGATAGTCAGGCGCACTTCCCGAATACCGCATCAGCCGCCGGACCTGTCGCCCGTCGATGTTGCTGTTGACGCCCGTCATCCACGAATCAATCTCATTCGAGAGCAACCCCTCGGCCTTGGAGGCGACGAAACCCGTCCACTCCGCCACCGCGGCCTCGCTGGCCTCTATCCGCGTGTAGCGATGGCGTTGCGCATGCTCGATCATCCGCGTCACCCAGTCGACGTTGTACTCGATGCTGCGGGGAATGTTGCCGAGCGCCGTGTGCGGGCCGACGAGCATCATCATGTTCGGGAAGCCCTCGACCAGAACGCCGAGGAAGGTCTCGATGCCGTTGTCCCACTTGCTCTTGAGGCTGACGCCGTCGCTGCCGCGCAGATCGATGCGATCGAAGCTCCCCGTGACGGCATCGAAACCAGTCGCATAGATGATCATGTCGAATTCGAACTGCCGGTCGCTGGTCTTGATCCCGGCTTCCGTGACCCGCTCGATCGGCGTCTCGTTGATGTCGACAAGCTCGACGTTGGGTTGGTTGTAGACCTCGTAGTACTTGGTCTCCATCGGCACGCGCCGGGTGCCGAAACCATGGTTCTTCGGAATGAGCTTCTCGGCCGTCTTGGGATCCTTCACCCGCTGGCGAATCTTGTGGGCGACGAACTCCGAGATCAACCGGTTGGCTTCACGGTCCGTCAGCATGTCGCGGAAATTGCCCTGCCACATGCCGAAGCCCGGCGAATTGTACTGCTTCTCGAGGAATGCCTCACGCTCCTCCGCCGTGACCTCGAGGGCACTGCGCGGGTCCGGCGTATGCAGGAAGCACGCGAACGAATCCTGGCACCGCTTGAAGATCTCCGGATAGCGCGCCTTCAGCGCTGCCTGCTCCTCTTCTGCGATCTTGCCGTTGTTGAGCGGCTTGCACCAGTTGGGCGTGCGCTGGAATACGGTGAGATGGCCGACCGTCTTGGCCACTTCCGAGATCGTCTGCACACCCGTCGCGCCGGTGCCGATCACAGCGACGCGCTTACCTTCGAAACTGACGGGCTCGTGCGGCCAGTGCGCGGTGTGATAGGACTCGCCCTTGAACGACCCGACGCCTTCGATACGCGGCATGGTCGGCGCCGAAAGTGGGCCGATCGCCGTAATCAGGTAGCGGCTGGAAAGTTCGCGTCCGTCTTCCGTTGCGATCCGCCAGCACCGCCCCTCCTCCTGCCAATGCGCCGACGTCACCCGCGATTGGAACTGGATGTCGCGCCTGAGGTCGAACTTGTCCGCGACGTAGTTGAGGTAGCGCAGCGTCTCAGACTGCGGTGCGAAATGCTCCGACCAGTTCCACTCCTCCAGCAGCTCCTTGGAGAACGAGTAGGCGTAAGAATAACTCTCGGAATCGAATCGCGCCCCCGGATACCGGTTCCAGTACCACGTACCGCCGACACCGGTGCCAGCTTCCAGAACGCGCACCTTGAGGCCAAGCTCCCGCAGCCGCAGCAGCTGGTACATGCCCGAAATGCCCGCGCCGACGATGATCGCATCGAAATCGACGTCTTTGCTCTTTGCGGCAGACGTTTGGCGCTCTGCTAGCGTGACCATGGTGTGGTGTTCCTCATCCTCGTCTGATGCGGGGCCGCCCGTTCCCCCGGTTCACTCTCGCGGTTCGGCAGCATGTACTCGATGCCCTGAGGCGAGCTAGCGATTTGTCCGGACAAACATACGCGCCGATCGACCCCGCCGGCAAACGGCGCAAAGCCGCAGTTTGCAGCACATGGTGACGCAGTATCAAGAATTCAGCATCGCGGATCATGGCGCGGATATGGAGCGGGCGATCGGGATCGAACCGACGACATTCAGCTTGGGAAGCTGACGTTCTACCACTGAACTACGCCCGCGCTGCCAAGCGGCGCCAGCAACACTTACCCTCCGCAGCCGAGACCCGCAAGTGGATCGGGCGTAGCGAGCCCGCGAGCCCCCATGGCAGGCGCATCCGCCCGGCATGGCAGCACAAAACCTCACTCGAACAGCTTGAGTTGCAGCCGCTCCTCGCTGGCCGCGACCCGGGGAATGCGCTTGTAGCCAAATCCCGTGCGCTCGACGTTCGCTGGATAGCGCTCGCGAAAGAGTTGCTCGGCCTTGCGCCGGGAACCCGGAAAGCGATGCCCCCACCAGATCTCATAGAGCCGCCGGGAATCGCAATTATAACGCTGCGCCAGATGCTTCGGCCTGACGCGCAGCCACCGCGCGATCCAGATCTCGATGGCATCCCGCTCCGTCAGCGCCCCCGAGGAACGGTGACCCTCCTCAGCCTCCACCAATGTCTGCATCATCGCAACGCTTGACCTCAATTCCGGTTTCGTTCCAAAGATGTCCACAAAATCGAGCAATCTCAAGGCCGATTGACGGTTGGACCTCACAATCCGGCGTCTGGCCCAGCGCATGGGACGCTAGAACGCCATGATCCTTTTCCCCGCGATCGACCTCAAGGATGGCCAGTGCGTCCGCCTCAAGCTCGGCGAGATGGATGCCGCCACCGTCTTCAACGACGATCCCGCAGCCCAGGCCGCCACCTTCGAGCGCCAGGGCTTTGAATACCTGCATATCGTTGATCTCAATGGCGCATTCGCCGGTCGGCCGGTCAACGCCGCAGCCGTCGACGCCATTCTCGCAGCAGTCCGCATGCCGGTGCAGCTCGGCGGCGGCATCCGCGACATGGCAACCATCGAAGCCTGGCTCAAAAAGGGCATCGCCCGTGTCATCCTGGGCACCATCGCCGTTCGCGATCCCGCACTCGTGAGAACTGCTGCAAAGGCATTTCCGGGCCGCGTTGCCGTCGGCATCGATGCCAAGGGCGGCCGAGTTGCCGTCGAAGGCTGGGCAGAGACCTCGGAGCTGACGGCTGTCGACCTCGCGAAACGCTTCGAGGACGCCGGCGTTGCCGCCATCATCTACACCGACATCGAACGCGACGGCATCCTGAAGGGTCTCAATCTGCCGGCGACGTCAGCCCTCGCCGCTGAAACGTCGATCCCCGTCATTGCCTCGGGAGGCCTCGCCTCGATCGATGACGTCACAGAGCTACTCAAGCCTGAGAACGCCCGTCTGGAAGGCGCCATCACCGGCCGCGCGCTCTACGATGGCCGCATCGACCCCGCAGCCGCGCTGGCTTTGATCCGGAAGGCCCGCACGGCCTGAAATACGCCCAACGGCGAACGTTCTACGGGGATGCCTCTGGGTCGCCGCGAGCAACCTTTGCTGAACGCCACCAATCAACAACGCCTCAGCCGTCGATAACCCACGAGCCATCCGCCTTGCGGCAGGCAATCGCCGAGGTATTGCGCGAGTAGGCACCGATCGAAAGCTTGACGTTGATGTGACGACAGACCCGGCCGAGCAGATCCTCGAACGACTGCGTTGGCTGCACGATGCCCGAGAGCCGCCCACCCTGCCGGTACCAGACGTAGCTCGAGCCGTCGCCCACCTCGGTCAACGCGACCTGCACGGCTTCAAGCGCGGCCGCCTCGTCATTTCGATCGAACCAGGGCCGGATGACGGTTGTGCGCGTCGACGGCTTGGAGCTATCCGAGCCGATCTGAAGGCCGTCCGCGCTGTCTGTGATGGAGTTGGCTCCATCCAGCACCGGCCGTTGGCCCGGCTCTGCTGACGCATGTGGGGCCCATGAACCGAGCGCCAGCGCCAACGCCGCAACGGCAGCCGTATCCAAACGCAGTGAGCACAAGTGACTGAAGCAATGACGCATGCGAAACTCGACACCACTGATACACAGGGACTATGCGGTCATGCACAAGACCGTAGCCAGGAAGTGTGGCTGGAACAGGTTAATGGGGCGTTTACGTTTCTCGACGTCCTGCAGGGTTAACGCGATAGAGGACCACCGATGAGCAGCGACAGCCCGCATCAAACCTCCGGCGCCACCCCGGCCGCCGATTTCACCAACGCAGACGATCCATTCGCCCTCTTCGAGGCCTGGCTGGCTGAGGCCACCCGCTCCGAGCCCAACGACCCCAATGCCATGGCGCTCGCAACCGTCGACACCGATGGCCTACCCAACGTCCGTATGGTCCTCCTCAAGGGCCTGGATGGGCCGGAGAGCGGCACATCGCGCGGCTTCGTCTTCTACACGAACCTCGAAAGCGCCAAGGGTCGCGAGCTCTCCGCTGCCGGCAAGGCCGCACTCTGCTTCCACTGGAAATCGCTGCGCCGCCAGATCCGCGTGCGCGGCCGCGTCACCGATGTCACCGACGCTGAGGCAGATACCTATTTCGCAAGCCGCGCGCGCGGCTCACGTCTGGGCGCCTGGGCCTCCGCCCAATCGCGACCGCTCGAAAGCCGCTTCGCCCTCGAGAAGGCCGTGGCCCGCTATACTGCACGCTATCCCGTAGGCGAGATCCCCCGACCGCCGCACTGGTCCGGTTTTCGCATTACGCCCTCCGAGATAGAGCTGTGGCATGACCGGCCGTTTCGCCTGCACGATCGCGTCGTCTTCCGTCGCCCAGCGCCTGACCAGCCCTGGAGCAGGGAGCGCCTTTATCCCTGACCGCGGAGAGATCGACACCACCGCCGGCCGCCGCAATCTCGGCCACCGACCTGATCCCTTGATGTCTACCGTTGAACACGACCCTGGCGCTCGGCTGCGCCTGGGCCTGCACCAACGCCCATAGGCCGCCCCGCATCGGCCGCCCTGAGCCGCTGGCGCACCTCGGCCCACGGAAACCGCGGCCCCGGATCCTGCTTGCGCCGCACCACCTCACCGCCACAGCGGAACGTCGAGTGATCGACGTCGTCATGGCCCTTGACCTCCGCCGCCGGTACGCGCCAGCGTGCCATCACGTCCCGCACCAGCTTTACGAGCCTGTCGACCTGCTCGGCCGGATAGGGCTCCCGCCCGTCACCGCCGTTGATCAACTCGATGCCGATCGAGCGGTCGTTGTTGTCCCGGGTATGGCGCGCCACCTCGTCTTCGGGCACGCTCGCTGCGACCTGTCCGTCACGCCCGATGATGTAGTGGATCGAGACCACCGGATTGCGCGCGAAAAATCGCGCCATGCGCTCGAGATCCCCCGCCGCCGAGAACACCACCTTGCCACGCCGGCACGATGGACCGCCCGTCGCATGCACGATGATCTCGTCGACTTGGCTCCGCTTCGGGCCACTGGTCCGCGCCCCCGCTGGCACCGTCAACGCCAGCACGCAAATGCCGGCCAAAGCGGTCCCCACGATCCCTTGTTTGCCAAATGACAAGGCCCACCTCCCTGGTTCTCCACGCGCCACGACCACGACGGCATCGTTCCGTCAGGACCGTGATGGAGCACGCAGATAGCTCAGCAATGGGCCGCAATTGTGCGAATATCTGGCTGAAACAACGGCAATCGAAGCAACACCCGACGCGTCGTGAGTGACTTGGCCCACGACGCGCCGACGCGCAACCTCACCGACCCTGGAAGTTGGCAACCCGCCGTTCGGCCACCGACTTGACGCCTTCCTTGAAGTCCTCGGTCTTGCGCAGCGCGCTTTGCACAACGAGTTCGTGGTCGGTTGCCGCCTTGACCGCATCGGCCAGTCCCTTGCGCACCGTCGCCCGCGTCTCCTGCACAGCAAGCGGCGCGCTCTCGGCGATCTCCTTGGCCAAGGCAACCGCACGCGCGCGCACCTGATCCAGCGGCGCCAGCTCGTCGGCCAGTCCGATCTTCACGGCCTCATCGCCTTTGAGGCGGCGGCCCGTATACATCATCAGGTGCGCCTGCTGCTTGCCGATCAGTGCCGGCAGCGTGTAGGTGAGCCCGAAGCCCGGATGAAAGCCCAAGCGCGTGAAGTTGGCTGCGAACCGCGCCTCGGGCGCAGCGACCCGGAAATCCGGCACCAGCGCCAGGCCGAGCCCGCCACCGATTGCCGGCCCTTGGATCGCACCAACGATGGGCTTGCGGGTGCGGAACAGGCGAACGGCCTCCTGATAGAGATGCCCGCCCATCTGGTTCTCGTTCGGCCGGTTGCCCTGGGCATCAAGCTTGGTGCCATCGCCGAAGTTGGCGCCCGCGCAAAACGATTTGCCCTCGGCGCAAAGCACGGCGGCGCGCACGTTGATATCCTTGTCCCAGGCTTCCAGCGCATCGGCGATCTGCTTGATCAGCGACATGTCGAAGAAGTTGTGCGGCGGGCGGCGGATCTCGATGATTCCGACGTGGCCGTCCGTCTCAACGCCGATATCCGTGAACGTGCTCATGGGGGGCTCCTTGGTCAGGGGCGTCTTCGGGCTCATCCCGAGAACGCAGCGTCAATGTATGCTTCGCCATCGGGCTTGCGGCCCGAGCCCACCCCCATCTCACGCGAAAAGGGGTGGTCTGGAGGGACCCCCTCCAGCGGGATGGGGGGCCGGTCCCACTCGCGCGGCAACCGAGCCCACCCACATCTTCAACGACCTATTGCGTCACCTTCACGATCAGCGCATCCGCAATGGTCGCGCCCTCGCCGTCATTGTGCACGATCACCGGATTGAGATCGATCTCCGCGATCGCATCCTTTTGGTCGGCGGCAAATTCCGACAGGCGCACGATCAAATCCACCAGCGCCTTGCGATCGGCAGCCGGTTGTCCGCGAACCGGCCCGAGCAGGCCCGCTCCCTTGAGCCGGCCGATCAGCCGCTCAGCATCAGGCGCCGAAACCGGCACGGGCGCGAACGCAACGTCTTTCAGGACCTCGACATGAATACCGCCGAGCCCCAGCATCAGCATCGGCCCGAAATGCGGATCCCGGTTGATGCCCACGATAACCTCGCGGCCCTTTTTCGCCATCGCCTGCACCAGCACGCCGTCGACCTTTGCCGCGGCCTTGTAAGCCTTGGCCGATGCCGTGATTCGATCGTAGGCCGCTCCGACCTCTGCAGCATCGCCAGCGCCCAGCGCCACCGCTCCGGCCTCCGTCTTGTGCAGGATGTCGGCTGATTGCACCTTGAGCGCTACCGGCCCGCCGATTGCCTTTGCAGCAGCGATCGCCTCGTCGCGCGTGGCAACCAGAGTGTCCTTCGACCCCGCGCCGATGCCGTAGGCGGCAAGCAACGGCTTCGACTGCGCTTCCGTCAGCACCGGCCCCGATCGGGCGAGCGCAGCAGCAACCGTCTCTTTCGCCGAGACCGGGCTGGCGCGCACCTCGGGAACCGCCAAGAACCGCTCGCGGTGCGCCTGCCACTCGCCCATGTGGCGCATGGTCGTGACCACGTTCTGCATGTTCGTGTAGAGCGGAAAGCCAGCTTCCGAAAGCACCTCGACGGAAGCCGCCGCCGGCATCGTATAGCTCCACATCAGGATCGGCTTCTCAGTCGCAGCCTTGAGCGCCTTGAGCTTCGCCTTCTCGTGCGTCAGCCCCTCGGCCGAGCGCGCGCTCATGATGCAGATGACGCCATCGATCACCGGGACTGTCGGCAAGCGGCCCGGCAAGCCCTGCATAGCCAATCTGCCGGATCGCCTGCGCCGTCCCATCGACCGGGTTCTGCGAGGTGCCATAGGAAGGCAGCAGTGGATCGAGCCGCGCCCGCGTTGCCGCATCCAGCGTCGGAACCTCGAGCCCCGATTGCATGCACGTATCCGAAAGCCACACGCCGCCGCCGCCCGAGCCCGTGCAGATCCCGATCCGCTTGCCCCGGGGCAGCCGCCCGCGCCAACACAGAAAACCATTGGCGATGTCGACCATCTCCTCGACCTGACCACCTTCGATGATGCCATATCGCTGCGCCAGCGCCTGGAACGAGGCGTAGGAACCGGCCAGCGCCGCGGTATGAGAGGCGGCGGCCCGCGCACCGGCATCGGTCTTGCCGAGCTTCGATGACGATCAACGGCTTGCCCGCCCTGAGCGCTTTCTCGGCAACGCGCCGGAACGTCTCCGGCGACTTCACATCCTCGAGCATCATCAGGAAGGCGTCGGTCTTGCCCTCATCGATCAGGTGCTCGACGATATCGAGGCCTTCCAGCGCCGCCTCGTTGCCGGTGGTGACGATGTAGTCGAAGGCCATCTCCTTCGGCCGGCCCCGGTCGAAGAAGGAAAAGCCCATGCCGCCCGATTGCGCCACCAGCGCCACGCGGCCGTTGGAGCGATTGGCCGGCAGCAGGGGAATGTCGGAGGGCCCGGCAACGCGGACTGAAGGTCGGCAGCAGCGCCGCATCGATGATGCGAAGCCTTCCGAATTGGGCCCGGTCACCGCCATGTTGTAGCGCTGCGCGATTTGCTTGAGTTCGGCCTGCATCCGCGCACCCGCCTCGCCCGGCTCCTCGGCAAACCCCGACGACACGATGGCCGCCGCCTTGACACCCGCCTTGCCGCAAGCTTCGAGCTCGGCTGCCACGAATTTCGCCGGGATGATCATGACCGCGAGATCGACCGGCCCCGGGCAATCCGCAATCGTCGGATAGGCCTTGAGCCCCTGCACCTCGGCGTTCGAGCGACTCACCGGATAGATCGCGCCGGCGAACGGATGCAGCTTCATGAACTCGAGGATGCGCCCGCTGAGCCCCTGCCCCTTGGGTGCCGCGCCGATCACCGCCACCGACTTCGGATTGAGCAGCGCGCCGATATCAGGCTTCTTCATCATGGTTCACCGCCCCCTCAGTCCGAGACCCGCAGCGATGATGCCGCGCAGAACTTCCGTGGTGCCGCCCTGGATCGTGAGCTTCGGTGCAATCGTCGTCGCAAACGCCAGCTGCTCCTCGAACGCCACGCGATTGGCCACATCTTCCGGCTCGACGAACGCCGCGATCTCACGCACCTTGTGCGGCAGCTTCTGCTCCCAGATCGTGCCGAGATCCTTGACCACCGAGCCTTCCACGACCGGCTCCTTGCCGGCCTGCAGCATGCCGTTGACCGAAACCGACATGCGCCGGAGCGTATGCAGTTGCGCAACCAGCCGCCCAAGACCCTCAGCGCCGCGCGCATCTGGCTTTTCGCCGAGCACCCGCACCAGCTCGATCATCACCTGGAAAGTTTCGAGGAACCGCTCCGGACCCGCTCGCTCGTAGGCAAGCTCGCTTGTCGCCTGCTTCCAGGCACCATCGACCTCGCCCAGCAGATGCGCATCCGGCATGAACGCATCCTCGAACACGACCTCGTTGAACTCGTGCATGCCCGAGAGCTGGATGATCGGATTGCAGCGTGATGCCCTTGGTGTTCTTCATGTCGACCAGGAACGAGGTGAGGCCGTGCCGGCGGTTCTCCTTGGTCGGCTGCGAGGTGCGGAAGAGCGCGATCAGGTAGTCGGCCCGATGCGCATTGGAGGTCCAGATCTTGGAGCCGTTGATCAGGTAGCCGCCGTCGACTTTCGTTGCACGCGTCCGCGCCGCAAACAGATCCGAGCCCGAATTGGGCTCGCTCATGCCGATGCCGAAGCAGCACTCGCCACGGCAGATGCGCGGCAGGATATCCATCTTGATATCCTCGCCCGCATACTTGATCAGCGTCGGCCCCGACTGGCGGTCGGCCGTGAAGAAGACGCGCGTCGGCGCATTGGCCACGCGAAACTCTTCCGTCACAACGTAGCGCTCGAGGAAGGTGCGCTCCTGCCCGCCGTATTTCTTGGGCCAGGTCAGTCCGATCCAACCCTTCTCGCCGACCTTGCGCGCAAACTCGTAGTTGAAGGCCTCGTCGCGACCGACCGCATTGGGGTCCCACGTGCCTGCCGCAATCTCGGCCTTGATGAATGCGCGGACCTCCTTGCGCAGGTCCTCGCACTCTTTCGGCAATCGAATCGGATCAAAGTTCAGGGCTGTCGTCATCGCTCTCTCATCGGGTCAGGCATCGTCGGTTGGTAGAGGCACCAAAGGGCCGCCATGGCCCTTCGTCTCGCCACGGCCTCAGCGCGAGGCCACCAGCGGCCACAATTCGTCGGCGCCGGCTGCAGCCACCTTGTTGCCGAGTTCCACCGCCCATCGGCTTTCGTTGCCGAAGTCGTCGCGCCATGTGAGCAGCGACCGCGTGAAGCGATGCAGGATGTGCTCCTTGGTGTAGCCAATGGCGCCGTGCACCTGGTGCGCGATGCCCGAGCCTTCGGTGGCGGCTTCAGCCGAGCGGATCCGCGCTGCCGCAACCTCAAGGTAGAGGCCGGCACTGCCGAGCGCCGCCGGACGGGCCTCAACAGAGGTGATGGCATCACTGGCCGACGTCGCAGCCGCGCTCGCTGCCGCGCTCTCGCCCGCCAGGCGCGCTAGATTGTGCTGTACCGCCTGGAATTTCGAGATCGTCTTTTCGAACGCCACTCGCTCTCCGGCATACTTGACCGAGATCTCCAGGATCGCCGCCAGTGCGCCTGCTGTCTGCAGGCTGCGCGCCGCAGCCCCCATCAGCATCAGCGCTTGCTGATCGAGCCCCGCATGGGCCGCCTTGACCTCGACAGGCTTGGTATTCTCGAACGTCAGTTCGAACACCGTGTCGCCGGCAATGCCGCGCCGTTCCGAAATGCGCGCGTCCTTCGTAGTTACGAGCGCCACCACCGCGCCCTTCGAGCCATGCGCCAGTACCGCGACATGCACCGCATCGCGCGCGTAGCCAACCCCGCGCGCGCGCCCTGTGAGCGTGCCGTCGTCGCCGATCGTGATGCGATCGGTAGGCCGCATCGGCGCCAGCGTCATCATACCCGCCGGAGACGAGATCCCCGACTGTCCGAGCAGCCATCCGGCCAGCAGCGTTTCGACCACCGGCACCGGTGCTGCAAAGCGGCTGGCAACCGAAATCACCTCGAACCCATCGCCAACCCCGGCACCGGCGCCCCCGAGATCGTCCGCCACCCACGCTAGCGTCAGGCCGGACTCCTCCAGCGCCTGCCACAGTGGCGCCTTCCAGGTCTCGTCCTTGGCGGCATTGAGCGTCTGCGGATCAGCCAGATCACTGAAAATTCGCGCCGCCGTCTCCGCGACGATGCTGTCGTTCTCGCTCATGGCGTCTCCCGTGTGGCCGCCTGCCGTGCCGGTGTTGGCGATCGGCGGCAAAAGCAATTGTCCGGACCTGGATGGCGGATCGCAGTCGTAGACCGTCCCCTGCCAGACGACAAGGGTGGGGCGCATCGCCCTGCCCGGTCAAGCAGCCTCGCTGCCACGCGCTAGCCGCCCTTGCGCAGGCGCCGCATCCCGGGCATGACCGGAATCAAAGCCACCAGCGTTTGCTATGCTGTAGCTAGGGCTACATCGGTTTTGCCAACGAAGAAGGGTTAAAATCCATGAGCGACCCAGCCCTGGGACAAAGGAAGGAGAAAGCGCGGGCCTGGTTCGAGGAGCTGCGTGACACCATCATCTGCCCGGCCTTCGAGCGTCTGGAGGACGAGCTGCCGGCAGGCGCCCCTCTCGCGGACCGCCCCCCCGGTCGTTTCGTCTTCACCCCCTGGGAGCGCGCCGATCACACCGGCAAGCCCGGCGGCGGCGGGCGCATGGCGCTTATGAACGGCCGCGTTTTCGAAAAAGTCGGTGTCCACACCTCGACCGTGCATGGCGAGTTCGCCCCCGAGTTCCGCAAGCAGATCCCCGGCGCCGAGGACGACCCGCGCTTCTGGGCCTCCGGCGTCTCGCTCATTGCCCACATGCAAAATCCGCATGTGCCGGCCGTCCACATGAATACGCGCATGGTCGTCACCACCAAATACTGGTTCGGTGGCGGCGCCGATCTGACCCCCGTGCTCGACTCCCGCCGCACCCAGCAGGACCCCGATAGCCTCGCCTTTCACGCTGCCATGGAAGCCGCATGCCAAGGCTTTGCCAAACCCGTCGACTACCCCCGCTTCAAGGCCTGGTGCGACGAGTATTTCTACTTGCCCCACCGCAACGAGCTGCGCGGCATCGGCGGCATCTTCTACGACTATCTCACACCCACCGAGGCCGAAGGCGGCTGGGACATGGGGCTTGCCTTCTCTCAAAGCGTTGGCCGCGCCTTTGCCGACATCTACCCGAAGCTCGTGCGCGCCAACTTCACCAAGCCTTGGACTGACGCCGAGCGCGAGGAGCAGCTCATCCGTCGCGGCCGCTACGTCGAGTTCAACCTGCTCTACGATCGCGGCACCGTCTTTGGCCTCAAGACCGGCGGCAACGTGGCCTCGATTCTCTCCTCCATGCCGCCCGTCGTGAAATGGCCGTAGAGAGGCATCCGCGCCATTTCGCGCACGTTTCCACAGGCATACTCCAACAACACACAACTCAATGCCGCCAAACCACGCTGCGGCTTGACAGATCGCCCCCCGGCTTCGAAGTCTGAGATCGTGTGCAACGCGCGTATCAGCCGGAGGGGACGGCCCTGCGATGATCGATGCCCAATGTCTCACGTTGTCTGCAGCCTTGAGCCTCGGGCATTTCATGCCCGCGAGCGTGCAGCGTGAGTACCAGTGGCAGCCCAGTCACGCCCGCCGTCTGCTCGACGATGTGCTCGGCGCCTTCGAGCGCGCCGGCCTCGACCCCGGCGAAGCCAGCACCGCGCCCGACGAAGAGACCCCAACCGACGACGATAAAGACCACCAGGCCGCACCAGGAGATGCGCCGCTCCCGTCTCTGCCCCCCACGCGCGCCATCCGACGCGGTCCCCGACCGCCCGACCATTACTACCTCGGCAGCCTGATCCTGCTCAAAGGCCGCCGCGACACCCGCCACTTCATCTATGACGGCCTCCAGCGGCTCACCACCATCACACTGCTGCTCGCACGCCTGCGCGACAGCTGGCAGTCCCCGAGCGAAGTCGAAGCGCTGGCGCTGACCCAGCATCTCTACGAAGCCGAGCAATCCCCGCGCGTTCGCGTCCAGACGCCTGCTCGCACTCTTGCCGATACGCTGGCAGCCCGAAAGCTGCGCTGGGGCGAAATGAGCGCTGGCGACCGCAACATGCGCGAAGTCTCGACCATGTTCGCCGACCTGTTCGCCGACTGGAATGACGAGCGCCGCCGCGCTTTCCTGGAATTCTTCACCCGGCACATCATTCTGACCGTCGTCTACGTCGAGCATCCCTCCCTCGCCTACCAGATCTTCGTGGCCGCCAACGCCCGCGGCCTCGACCTCGAGATCGGCGATATCACGAAGGGCCAGCTCGTCGAACTCGTCGCCCAGAACGGCGGCAATCGTGCCTTGATCGAAGCGACGGCCGCCGAGTGGACTCGCGCCCAACGCCTTCTGCGCAGTGGCTTCGACGACTTTCTCAATGCCGTCGAGATCCTCAAATTCCGCCCCGAACGAAAGCATGCCTTGGGCGAGCTGCTCCTCGACCTCTTCGACGAAACCTCAGACCCCGCCGAGATCAGCGCTTTCGTCACCGACGAGCTGGCACACATGGCCCGCGTGTTCCTGCCGGCCCGCAAGCACCTCGCCATGACAGCCACCAGCGGCATCGACCTGAGCTTTCGCCAGCTCTCTTTTCTACGCTGGAAGGATTGGCAGCCCTTCTTCCTGGCCCTGGCCCTGGCTCACGAGGAAAAGCCCGAGATGCTGGCCAGGTCCATCCCCAAGCTACAGCGCGCCTGCTTCATGCTGGAGCTGATCGGCTGGTCCGAGCGCACCCGCCGCCGCACCTTCATCGAGGCCATCAGGCAATTGGAGAACGGCATCGATCCGTTTCGCGCCCGCCAGAAGGGCAAGGTCTACGGCAGCCTTTATTTCTCCTCCAAGTTCAAGGCGATCGCCCGCCAGAACCTGCGTGCGCCCTTCATCGAGGACGACCGGCGCGGCTCGATCGCGCGCTGGATCGAGACCCTGCATTGGGGCGAGGAGGTCCCGCGCAGTTGCACCGACGATGCCACCATTGAGCATGTACTGCCCCGCGCTGCGGTTGGCGAATGGCAGAAGCGGTTCAACGAGGAGGAGCGAGAGCGACTAACCAACCGGCTCGGCAATCTCTGCCTTCTGCCCGAAGAAAAAAATGCCGATCTCGGCAACAAGGATTGGCTCGAAAAGGTCAAGGTCTACGAAACCATGACCGGGCGCTTCCGGGGTGCCGATATCGTCGCCAAGATCGGCAAGGTCGCCGGCGGCGCCAGCCAGTCGGGCACCTGGAACCCCGCGGCCATTGAAGCCGCCACCGAGTACCTGGCAAGCCTTGCCGAGCAGGCCCTCGAGATCGCCTGACCGGCATACTGCGGCCGGCGACCGGTGTGGCAACCTATCTCCACAGCCCCAGCCAATCGGCTCCCAAACGCCATAACAGCGATTGACAACCAGCTAACGCGCCGCGCTAGTTATCCCCATCGTGCCGGTTCCTGCTATCTTTTGGGGTAGTGGGTGAAAAGGGAACGCGGTGAGCGCGCCTGAGGTCTTTGACCAGACCCGAAAACGTTCAAAACCGCGGCTGCCCCCGCAACTGTAAGCGGCGAGCCTTTCGACCACTTGTGCCACTGACTGCGCCTGAAGGCGCCATCGGGAAGGCCGGTCGAGGCGCCAGAGCCGCGAGCCAGGAGACCTGCCAGCACGGGTCGCCCATCCAGCGTGCGGGGAGCGCGCGGGAGCGGACACGACCGTCGTGGCGACTGTGAACGCGTAGGAAGCTGCCGCGCGCACGGCCGTCGTATTGCCGGTCTGCCTTCGGCGGCCTTCCTGCCCATACGCAGGAGCAGGCCATGATCAGACGTTCTACCGCCACTACCGCCCGAATTGTCGCCTCGGCATTGATACTGGCGACGACGACAACCTTGCTGTCCCTCGCCACACCTGCCGCTGCCCAGACGAACCTGCCGGGCATCGTCATTGAGGGGGCAACGCTGTCGAAACCCGCCCGGGCAGCGCCGGCGCCCAAGCCCGCTACCCAGGCCCAGCAGCCCCTCCCCGCCGCACAGCAATCCGATCAGGCAGCAACGTCCGCAGACACTTCGACTGCAAACGAGACCGCCACCACCATCGCCGGCGGCGGCGATGCCGCACGGCAGCAACAGACGGGCGCACCTCTTGCCACCGATGTCGGCGGCTACCCCGCGGAAACGATAGGTTCCGCCGTCACCGTGGTGACCAGCGCCGACCTCGCCAACAGCCAGGTGAGCAACGCAGCCGAAGCCCTGCGAAGCCTGCCCGGACTTGCCGTCAATCATGCCGGCAGCGGCGCCGGCCAGACCCAGGTGCGCATTCGAGGCGCCGAGGCCAACCACACCCTCGTGCTGATAGACGGCATCGTTGCCAACCAGCCGGGCACAGGCGAATTCGATTTCTCCAACCTGCCCGCAGATCAGATCGAGCGCATCGAGGTCGTGCGCGGCACCCAGAGCGGGCTCTATGGCTCCGGCGCCATCGGCGGCGTCGTCAACGTCATCACCAAGCGCGGCAACGGCCCGCCCAAGGCGACGGTCTGGGCCGAGGCGGGCTCCTACAAGACGGTCGAGAGCGGCCTTTCCGTGTCGGGCGGCAACGCCCAAGCCCACGCCCTGATGTCCTATTCGGTGCGCAACACCAACGGCTTCAACATCGCCCGCGACGGCACCGAGACCGACGCGTCCCAGCACCGCAACTTCCTCCTCAAGGGTGGCATCCAGCCCACCAAGGACCTCTCCTTCGATGTCATCCTGCGCAATGTCGACAAGCGCGGCGATCGCGACAACGACCTGCTGTTTGGCACAGGCCTATCCCGTCAGGTGGACGGTTTCAGTCACCTTGCAGCCAACGTCTGGCTGGCGGGCATACAGGCCAAGCTGCTCACCTTCGACGGCCGCCTCGAACATCGCCTCGCCTACAACTACGCCGAGACCCGCCTCGAAGACACCGACATCGGCTTTTTCGGCGAATTCTACGCCCGCAACGACAACAAGCGGCGCAACGGCTCGTATCTGGCGACGCTGCACCTCGACACACCCGCCCTCGCCGGCGTCCTGCGCCACAGCCTCACCGGCCTCCTCGAACACGAAGCCGAGACCTTCAATCAGGTGACGGGCGCCAACCTCACTCGCGAGCGCCAGCGCCTGGCGACCGCCGCCGAGTACCGGGCCGAACTCTTCAATCGCCTGACCGTCACTGGCAACGTCCGCCACGACGACAACGACAGCTTCGCCGACTACACCACCTGGCGCACGACGGCCTCGCTCAACATCCGGGAATGGGGAGTGCGCCCCCATGCCAGTTACGGGACCGGCGTCAAGTTGCCGACCATGATCGAGCAGTTCGGCCAATTCGCCAACTTCACCCCCAATCCCGACCTCAAGGCCGAGCAGAGTGAAGGCTGGGACGCCGGCCTCGAACTGACCTTCGCCCGCGGCACCGTCATCCTAGACGCCACTTACTTCAGCTCCAACCTCACGAACGAGATCGTCACCCGCTTCCAGGGCTTCAACACCACGGTGGCCAACCTCGACGGCGAGAGCACCCGCAAAGGCGTCGAGCTCGCGGCCACATGGCGGCCGACACCCTGGCTGACGCTCGGCAGCAATTACACCTGGCTTGAAGCACTCGACGACAACGGCCAGACC
Source organism: uncultured Alphaproteobacteria bacterium (assembly GCA_963761475.1). Taxonomy (GTDB): domain Bacteria; phylum Pseudomonadota; class Alphaproteobacteria; order Rhizobiales; family Hyphomicrobiaceae. The sequence goes on along the minus strand of CAVXGT010000019.1, from coordinate 812,095 downwards.
GAAATCCGCCGCCCCCGCGATTCCGGTCGCGTCCACGCCACCATGGCCTTCGCCAACGGTCGTGGCACGTTGACCATGGCCGCGGCCTACAACGGACGGACCCACGACATCGCTTTCGAGCTGCCGTTCTTCGAGAACCGCCGCGTCATCCTCGACGACTACTGGCTTGCGACCGTTGCCGCACGCTACGAACTGGCGCCGGGCATCCAGGTCTTCGGCCGCATCGAGAACGCTTTCGATGCCCAATACCAGGAGGTGCACGGCTTTGAGACAGCCGGTATCGCCGCCTACGCCGGCATGAAGCTGACCTTCGGCGGCGATGACGGTATCAAGGTCCGCGAGTGAGGCGCATCGGCTCACGGATCGGCAGATGCCAACGAGGCAACGATATGCACAGGAGGGCGGCGAGATTTGCAACGGCGATCGCGGCTACCGCGCTCATGTGCTGCCTCGTGCCGAAACCGCACGCGGCAAGCACCGGCGCCGCCACCGCCAAGCCGCAGCGTATCGTCTCGTTGAACTTGTGCACCGACCAGTTGCTCGTCGACCTCGTGCCACGTCAGCGCATCGCGGCCGTCAGCCACCTCGCAGCCGACCCATCCGTTTCGGCCACCGCTGAAAAAGCCCGCGATATTCCCGTCACCCGTGGCGAAGCTGAAAACGTCCTCGCCTTTGATCCCGATCTGGTGCTGGCGGGCGAGTTCTCGACGCCGGCGACGGTCTCGATCCTGGAGCGGCTCGGCCGGCGTGTGGTCCGCATTGGCCTCGCCAACGATCTCGACGCCATTCGCCGCGCCACCCGCAAGGTTGCAGATGCTGTAGGCGAGCCCGAACATGGCGAAGCGCTGCTCGCGCGCATGGACCAGCGCATCGCAGCCAGTCGACCCGACCCTGCCAGCAGCGAACGGCCAAGCGCCCTCGTCTACCAGGTCAACGGCTTGTCCGCCGGCACCGGCACCCTCGCCGACGCCCTCATCGGCCTTGCCGGCCTCTCCAATCAGGCCGCCGCACTGGGGCTTGGCCCTGGTGGCCAGATCGGCCTCGAGGCCCTTGCTGCCAATCCGCCGGACCTTGTCGTGCTGACCGGACCGAAGGATGAATACCGCACCGCCGTCGCCGACAATCTGAGGCATCCCGTACTGGCCCGTGTCATGGCACGTCGCGCCGCCATCACGGTCGCCTGGCGCACATGGTTGTGCGGCACGCCTCACGCCGCTGACGCCGTTGAGCATCTGGCCGCCGCCCGCGCCCGCCTCTTGTCGCCCGCGGTCCGGCCATGACGGGTAATGCCACATCAGCCAGCCCACCGCCTGCCGGCGCAGGCGATGCCCCCGACAGACCGCGCAGCGTCGGTATCCTCGGCGCTCTCGTCAGTCTCGTTGCAGTCCTGGCCCTCATCTCCATGCTGGTCGGCGCAGCCGGCATCGGATTTCCACGCCGCGCAGCCGAACTCATACTGGTTGAGATCCGCCTCCCCCGCACCATTCTTGCCCTCCTCGTGGGCGGCGCCCTCGGCCTCACCGGCGCTGTACTGCAAGGCTATCTCAGGAACCCTCTGGCCGAGCCAGGCCTGATCGGCATCTCCGGTGGCGCCGGCCTCGGTGCCGTCCTCGCAATCCACACCGGCGCCGCAGCAGCCCTGCCCTTGGCTTTGCCTCTTGGTGGCCTCCTCGGAGCGCTAGCAGCCACTCTCGCCGTGCTCTTGCTGGCCGGCGAGCGCGGCGGCGCGCTCACCCTGATCCTGGCCGGCGTCGCCATCTCGAGCCTCGCCGCAGCCCTCATTTCCGGCGTGCTCTCCGCATCCCGCAACCCCTTCGCCGCCGTCGAGATTGTCTATTGGTTGCTGGGTTCCCTCGCCGATCGCAGCCTCACGCATGTTTGGCTGGCTGGCCCCTTCATCGCAGCCGGCTCGGCGCTGCTGCTCCGCCAGGCAATTGCCCTCGACGCCCTCTCCCTCGGCGAGGACGTCGCAACCAACCTCGGCATCGATGCCCGCCGCCTCAGGCTCGCAATCGTCGTCGGCGCAGCCCTCGCCGTCGGCGCCGCTACCGCCGTCGCCGGCTCCATCGGCTTTGTCGGCCTGGTGGTGCCACACCTCCTGCGCCCGCTAACCGGCCACCAGCCGTCCCGCCTGCTCTTGCCGAGTTTCCTCGGCGGCGCAGCCCTCGTTCTCGCAGCCGACATCGGCCTCAGATTTCTGACCCCCGCTGGCGAACTGCGTCTCGGCGTCGTCACCGCCCTTGTCGGCACGCCGTTCTTCCTGTGGTTGGTGCTGCGGACCCGCAAGGAGCTCGCACCATGAAACTCGAGGTCCACGCCGTCGACGTCGCCCTTGCCGGCCGCCCGATACTCGCCCGCCTGTCACTCACGGCCGGACCAGGCCGCATCACCGGCATCATCGGGCCCAACGGCGCCGGCAAGTCGACCCTACTGAAGGCGATGGCGGGCCTCATCCCATTGACGTCCGGCAAGGCCAGCCTCGACGGGCGCTGCGTCACCACCTTCGGCCGCGCCGAACTCGGCCGCCGCCTCGCCTATCTGCCGCAGGACCGGCGCGTGCACTGGCCGCTTTCCGTCGCCAACCTCGTCGCCCTGGGGCGCCTCCCGCACACGGCTGCCATGCGTCAGGCAGACGGCGTCACCGACAAGGCCGCCGTCGAGGCAGCCCTGCGAGACATGGATCTCCTCGCGCTCGCTGACCGCTCGGCAGCCGAACTGTCCGGCGGCGAGCTCGCCAGAGCCCTGGTTGCCCGGGCTTTGGCCCAGCAGGCCGCCGTCATTTTGGCCGACGAACCGACCGCGGGCCTCGACCCCGCCCACGCCCTCGGCCTGTTTGCGGTCCTCTCCCGCCTCGCGGCCGACGGTCGCACGGTTGTCATCGCGTTGCATGATCTGTCTCTCGCGGCCCGCTTCTGCCATGATGTCGTGTTGCTGAAGGACGGCTCGACCGTCGCTTCGGGCCCGGCCGCGGACGTCATGGTGGCAACCCACCTGGATCCGGCCTTCGGTGCACGCATGGGAGTAGGCCAGGTGGCTGGGTATCCAGCCATCATCCCGCTGTCGCCGAAGGAGTGAGCCCGCAACAGCTTCAGTGCTGTCGCACTTCGACGCTTTGGTGGAGGGGGACCCCCAAGTGTTCAAATCATCAGACAAGACCAGGCGCCTCAATCTGGCGTTGCAGGGTGGCGGTGCCCACGGCGCCTTCACCTGGGGCGTGCTCGACCGTCTGCTCGACGAAGGCGATATCGCCTTTGGCTGGCTCTCGGGCACCTCTGCCGGCGCCGTCAACGCCGTCGCCCTCGCATCGGGCCTCGCCAAAGGTGGCCGCGCTGGCGCTCGTGACGCACTCCGCGGCATCTGGGAGGCCGTCATAGAGGCCGGCGTCCCCGATCTTCTTCGCCTCAACCCGTTTCTCTACGGCATGAGCCGCTCGCAGACCGTCGGCCAGATGGCGACCCTTCTCTCACCTTATGATTTCAATCCGTTGGGTTTCGATCCGATGCGCAAGCTGCTCGCAGCCCACATCGATTTCGAGGTCTTGCGTTCGAGCCAAGGACCCGAGCTCCTGATCGCCGCCACCGATGTGGCAACCGCCCGTCCGCGACTTTTCCGCCGCCACGAGATCACCGTCGAGGCCGTGCTCGCCTCCGCCTGCCTACCCCAGGTCCATCATGCCGTCGAAATCGACGGCCGCCTCTATTGGGACGGCGGCTTCTCGGCCAACCCCGACCTCGTCACGCTGGCGGACGAAAGCCCGATCGGCGACACGCTGCTGGTGCTCCTGAATCCAATCGAGAACCCCGCCCGGCCACGCTCCGCCCGCGAAATCGCCAGTGAGGTGAGCCGTGTCACCTTCACCCAGCCCTTGGTCCGCGACATCATGGAGATCGCAGCCCTCGCGCGCGATTATCCGCCGCGCACGACTTGGCGGAGCCGCCCGCCCCGCACGCGCGGCGAACGCATTGGCCGTCACCGCTTTCATCTGATCGAGGCCGGCCGCCATGTCGAGGCGCTACCCCCGGACTCTAAAATGCGCCCCGAGCGCGCCCTGATCAGCCATCTCCACAATTCCGGTCGCGACGAGACGGGCTGGTGGCTCAAGGAAGCGCATGATGCTGTTGGCAAGCGCGCCACGGTCGATCTCGCCGGGAAACTGCTGCCACCTCTGATGCCTCTGCGTGCGGAGCAGCCCGCCAACGACACCGAAGTTGATCCCCCCGAGGCCCAGGTCGTGAAGCTATAGAATCTGATCAGCCGAGGTGGAGGCACCCTCGCTGCCCCTGAAGGCGTGGATCAGTCTCGAAAACAATGACCCGGAGCGCGCTGACGCAAACGGTCTCGTTTCCATTTGACGCGAACACACTCTCGGCGAACCCTCGACGAGTTCGCCTCAAGCGATGCAGCCGCACCGAGCGCACTTCAACAAGTGCCCCACCCTACTTGCACAGCGTCGCCTGCATCTTGCAGCTGAAGCCGATGCCGCCCTTGCCGCATTTAGATTTGACGTTGGATACCCGGTAGCCGGGCGCCGTGCCGACCTTGGCGCCGCTGCCCATGAATGTCGCCCATGAGCCCCAGTCCGTCGCCTGCAGCACCGCCTCCCAAGCCTGGAACATGGCGCCATCCTTGGTCGTATTGGTGCCGCTGGCGGCCTTGTTCACGCAGGTCCCGCCCGACTTCCCCTTGGCTTGTGCCGAGGCCGGCCCGACCAGCCCAGCCGAAGCGATCAGGACACCAAGAGCGCCAGCGAGTGCCAAACCAGACACGCGTCGAGCCATGTGTGTGATCCCCATGAAAGGTGCAAAAGGCACGTGGCAACAAACGAAGCTGCCCGCCTCGCCCAGATTGCCCAACTCGTGGCTAAGCGCCAGAGCAAACCGCATGCCCCCTCAGCCCCTTGCGGACGAATACCGCCCAGGCGTGGCGCCGCGGCAATAGTGGCGCTGCGTTTCCGGAAGCGTCCTGACCCCACCATTGAGCCCGACGCCTCTCACCGACCACCATCGCGCTCCCGCCCCCGCGTGTGTATGCTCCGCTCCGATCCGCCAACTCAGCGGCGAAGCCGCGCCAACGGGAGACGACGTCATGGCCGATAGGCTCAAGGGGAAAACTGCGTTCTGCACGGCCTCCGGCGCCGGCATTGGCCGCGCCACGGCGCTGGCCTTCGCGCGCGAGGGCGCCCGCGTCATCGCCACTGACCTGAGCCTCGAGCGCATGGCAGGCCTAAAGGAAGCAGGCGTTACCGAGTGCCTGCAGCTTGACCTCCTCGACACATCCGCCGTCAACGCCATGGCCAAGCGCGTCGGCACCGTCGACATCCTTTTCAACTGCGGCGGCTTCGTGCATCACGGCGACGCCCTGCACTGCTCGGAGAAGGACTGGGACTTCTCCTTCGACCTCAACGTCAAGTCCATGCACCGCGGCATCCAGGCATTTCTGCCGGCCATGCTAGACAAGGGCAAAGGCGCCATCATCAACATGGCCTCCGGCGCCGGACCGTCCAAGGCCGTCGCCAACCGCTACGTCTACACCGCCACCAAGGCAGCCGTCGTCGGCCTCACCAAGGCCGTTGCCTTCGACTTCGTCGGCAAGGGCGTACGCTGCAATTGCATCTGCCCCGGCACCATTCAATCGCCCTCCCTCGACGACCGCATCGCAGCGCTTGGCAAGGAGGTCGGCGGTGTCGAGAAGGCGCGTCAGATGTTCATCGCCCGCCAGCCCATGGGTCGTCTCGGCACCGCCGAGGAGGTCGCCCACATCGCCGTCTACCTTGCCTCCGACGAGAGCGGCTTCACCACCGGCCAGTCCTTCTTCGTCGACGGAGGCTTTGCGCTGTGACGATCTATCTCCATGATCAGCAAATCCCACGCGAAACCGATCCCGAAACGGGCCTGCCGATCGGACCGCGCCTCGCCAACGCAGGCCCCGCCAAGCTCCCTCAACGGACGGTCCTCGATGGCCGCTTCTGCCGGCTCGAACCGATCGACCCCGCGCGCCATGCAGCCGAGCTCTTTGCAGCCTCCACGCCGCCCGACGCCGCCACGCGATTCCGCTACCTCTTCGATCCCGTTGTGACGACCCATGCCGATATGGATCAATGGCTGGCAGCAGCCGTCAAATCGGAAGATCCGCTGGTTTATGCGGTAATCGACAAACGGACCGGCCGTTGCGAAGGCCGCCAAACCCTGATGCGCATCACGCCTGCCCATCGCACCATCGAAATCGGCAACATCTATTGGGGCCCCGCTATCTCCCAGTCCCCCGTGACGACAGAGGCCAACTACCTCTTCGCAAAGTATGTCTTCGAAGACCTCGGCTACCGGCGTTACGAGTGGAAGTGCGACGCCCTGAACGCTCCCTCGAGGCGCGCAGCCGAACGCTTCGGCTTCACCTACGAAGGGCTCTTCCGCCGCGCCGTCATAAACAAGGGCCGCACCCGCGACACCACTTGGTTTGCCATGATCGATGAGGAGTGGCCTGCCTTGAAGGCTGCATACGAAGCTTGGCTCGCGCCCGACAACTTCGATGGTGGGGGCCGCCAGAAGACGCGCCTCGGCGATCTCACCAGCAACGCCTTGGGGAGGTCGTCGTGACCCCGCGGCGCGCCGCGGCCGGCGACCTTTCCGCCATCGTCGATCTGCAGCACGCAGCCTACGCATGGAACCGCGAGCGCCTCGGCGTCGAGCCCATGCCGCTGCAGGTCGACTATGCCGAAATCCTCGACACGATGGAGGTCTGGCTTGCCGAGAGCGACTCCGACGGCCACATCGACGCCGTCCTCATCCTGGAGCCGCGGACCGACGACATGTTGATCTGGTCGATCGCCACGGATCCCAAACGCCAGGGCCTCAGCATCGGACGCACACTACTTGCCTTTGCCGAGGACCGCGCCCGCGCGCATAGCCGCGACACCATGCGCCTTTATACCGGCAGCAAGCTCACCGAGCGCGTCGCGTGGTACGCCCGCCACGGCTACACCACCGAGCGCATCGAGGAATTGGCTGACCGCCAGATAACCTACATGGTAAAGCCCCTGGCGCCGGCCGCGTCCTAGATCGTCGAAAACCGCCTTGTGATCACGGATCACCACGAGGCGGTTCGCTCAAACGCCTAGCCCAGCGTCTCGTGAATGAAGCTGATGATCCGTTCCCTCGCCGCCGCCTTGTTGGCTTCCGACTTGGCCTCTCGCGTCACGAACCCCTCGACCTCGCCGGGATAGAGTTGCAAGTCGACCCTGCCACCAGCCTTCCGGTAGAGATCGACGAATTTGTCGAGCTGCGGCCTCGGATGCATCTGGTCGGCGTCGCCCTGCACATAGAGCACCGGCGGCATCGCCACCTTTTCCCCTCGCTCCAGCATCAATGGCGGGCTCGCCTCGCTCATGGCTGCTTCCGTGCCCCAATACCTGTCATGGCTAGGGATGACGTTCGGCAATTGCTTCGGATAGTTTTCAAGCTTGCCGCTGGCGATAGCCTCCTTGCCATAGCGATAGCGGCCAAGCGGATCGATCACCGGCCAGCACAGCACGACGCATTGCACATCGGCCTCGGCAGCGGGAACTTCCGGCGTCGTCACCGCACCATACCGCGCATCGGCCGGCCGCATCGCGACAAGCATCGCCTGATGCCCACCCGACGAGATGCCGACCAGGCCTATTCTGTCAGGCCTCGCGTTCCAGCCCTTGGCCTGTGACCGCGCCCAGCGCACGGCAAAATTGATATCGGCGATGGAGGCTGGATAACCGCCGTCCGGCGGCATTCGGAAATCGATCGCCACCACCACGATGCCAGCCCGCGCCATCGCCTCGCACAGCACCTTATCGTTCATCCGGTCGCCGTTGACCCAGGCGCCGCCATGCAGGTCGATCATGATCGGGAACGGACCCGCCCCTTTGGGCCTGTAGACATGCGCCAGCAGCGCCTTGCCGCCATGGCTGAGATAGGTCACGTCGGCGGCCTCGAAATCGTATGCCGAGGCAGCACCGGTCTTGACTTGCGCGTCATTCGCCATTGTCGAGCCTCCTGTCGCAATATCTGCATGCAGCGGGGTCCAAGCCCTGGAGACTGGCACGCCTGCCACGCCAGGTGAAGCGGCAGCTTGCGCTCTCCGACGGCTGATGCAACGCGATCGCGGCAACCACGGCAGTTGACCCGAGCTGATACTGCAGTACGGTTCGCCCCAACCCTCCACCCACAGCCGTCATCGCCAGCCAATCGGGACCCCCGTCATCCCATGCCCACCCTCGCCGAGAAGATCACGATAGCCTCTCCCCCCGACGAGGTTTGGCCCCTGCTGTCCGATCCGGCCCTCGTCGCCTCCTGTATTCCCGGCGCAACCCTGAGCCCCGACCAGGACGGCGACGTCTGGAAAGGCTCGATCCGCGTCAAGTTCGGACCCACCGTCGCAATCTTCAAGGGCGAAGCGACCCTCACCTACGACCACGACCAGAAGCGCTGCACCATAGAAGGCCGGGGCATCGACGGCAGAGGTGCGTCTCGAGCGCTCGCCAACGGCCTCGTCACGGCCACCGGCACCACCGAGACCGAGCTAACGGTCGAGGGCGAGTACTCCGTCACCGGCCCCCTCGAAACTTTCGCCAACGCTGGCGGCGTGCATGTAGCCCGCGCCCTGCTAGCCGAGTTCGCAAAGAACATGGGGGCCCTCGTCGACGAGCGCCGCGGCGGGACTTCCCCTGCCGACGCCACGGTGAGCGCCTCGAGCGCCGCCGCTGTCACGCCATCGGAGGCCTCAGCGAGCAGCACGCCCACGACCAGCACCGCCACGACCACCGCTGCAGCTGCAGCAGCTGCCACCGCCAGCGCCACCCATCAGCCAACCGCTGCCACTGCCGCTAGCATCACACCCACCACCACCCGATCCGGCGGTGGCCCCTGCTACGTCATCGCCGATACCCGCGTGCAAGACGAAGCGGCCTTCGCCCTCTATCGCGAAATCGCCTCCACGAGCGTCGCCAAGCACGGCGGCCGCTACCTCGCGCGTGGCGGCGCCATCCGCAGCCTCGAAGGCGAATGGTCGCCTGAGCGCCTCATCGTCATCGCCTTCCCGACCCGCGCCGCCGCCGAGGCCTGGTACGCCTCCGACGACTATCGCCCAGCGCTTACCCACAAACACAAGGCCATGACCCGCAACCTCTTGCTCGTCGACGGACTGCCGGGCGCTTTGGCCTCTCTCGCTCAACCCGGCACGAGCTCCGGCGCGTCGGCCTCGCCCCGGCCACGCCAGGCCACCGAACTCAACGCCTCCACCCTGATGTGGGCCGCCTTCAAATCCTGGATCTCAGAGTCTTTTCGGCAAACGGAGCTGATTACCCATGAGCAAGCTCAAGACCCAAGACATGCTCGCCAAGGCCTTCGAGGCCGAAGGCGTCGACACGCTCTTCACCCTGATGGGCGACGCCAACATGTACTGGTCGACCGCCATGGCCGAGCGGCCGGGCATGCACGTCATCCATGCCCGCCACGAGAGCTGCGCCGTCTCGATGGCCGAAGGCTATGCCCGCGCCACCGGCAAGGTCGGCGTCGCCTCGACGACCTGCGGCCCGGGCTTCACCCAGATCATGACCTCGCTCACCATGGCCTCGCGCGCCAACATTCCGCTGGTCGTCTTTGCCGGCGACAGTCCCGATTGCCGCCGCCTGGTACCTGCAGCAGCTCGACATGGCGCCGCTGGCGCTTGCCACCGGCGCGCACTACGTCCCCGTCCGCCACATCGACCGCCTGCTCGACAACGTGCGCGAGGCCTTCCAGGTGGCCCAGGTCGAGCGCAAGCCCGTCGTCCTCTCCGTGCCGATGGACATGCAGAAGCAGCCTTGGCCGCACCTGACCGACTACACGCCGTCGTCCGAGCTGGTCCCCGCCGCCGCAGCGTCCGATCCCCGATCCCGTCATCGTCGACCGCGTTTGCGACATGATCGCCGAAGCCGAGCGCCCGATCATCGTCGCCGGTCGCGGCGCCACTTGGTCCGGCGCCCGCAAGGAGATCGAGGCCCTGGCCGAACAGTCCGGTGCGCTGCTTGCCACCTCGCTGCTCGGCAAGGGCCTGTTCGACGGCAATCCCTACGCGCTCGACATCGCCGGTGCCTTCGCCAGCGACTTCGCGCGCGAGCAGTTCGCCGAATCCGACCTCGTGATCGGCATCGGCGTCGGCCTCGGCCACTACACGACCGAAGGCGGCTATCTCTATCCCGGCGCCCAGGTCGTCCAGATCGACACCCATCCGCGTGGCCTCTGGCAGGGTCTCAAGACCGCCGACCTGCACGTCCGCGCCGATGCCAGGGCCGCAGCCGAAGCGATCCTCAACCGCCTCGTCCAGCGCGGCATCAAGATGACCGGCAACCGCTCGGCCGAGATGGCCAGCCTCGATCGCCGACGATCATCCCGATCGCAAAGCACTATCCCGCCCCAGCCCAACATGCTCGATCCCGCGACGCGCTATCGAGGAACTCGACCGCACGATCCCGAAGGACTGGGATATCGTCGTCGGCGGCGGCCACTATTTCTCCATCGCCATGACGCACATGAAGGGTCGCGCAGCCGAGAAGTATCACGTCATCAACGACTTCGGCGCAATCGGCTCAGGCCTTCCGGCCGCCATCGGCGTCGCGCAGGCCAGAGGCGACGGCAAGGTCGTGCTGATCGAGGGCGACGGCAGCCTGATGATGCACGCCCAGGAACTCGACACCATCCGCCGCCACGGCATCCGCATGCTCACTGCCATCATCAACGACGGTGGCTACGGCGCCGAGTTCCACAAGTTCCGCGCCAACGGCGTCGATCCCTCCGGCGCCATCCATGGCCGGGGCGACATAGCCTCCATGGCACGCGGCTTCGGCCTGAAGGGCGCCTCGATCAACGCTCTCGGCACCATGGCCGGCCACTTCCAGGAGCATCAGGGCTCGAACGTCGCCTCGGTCTGGGACATCCACACCGACGACCTGATCCCGTCGCGCAGCTATCGCCGCGTGCACTTCGGCGAGGCTTGATCCGCTCCGGAAATCATTGTCCCATCCACTCGCAACGCCGCGTCCCCACCAGGGGCGCGGCGTTCATCGTTCCCCCACCACACCCATGAAGTAAGTGATCCCAGCCTGGCGCGCCGAGCCGGCCCGCGGGTCCTCTATGGCTTTGTCTGGACAAAGCATTCGTGCCGGCCCTAGTCTCGCCTCGGTCATGCAGCGCCAGTGCATGACCTTAAAAAAAGAGACCCGGAGGAAACTGATGACGAAGCTTTCACGTCCGAGCCTGGATCGTCGCAAGGTCTTGAAGGGAACGGCTGCCGCAGCCGCCACCGCGACAATCGGTTTTCCCTATGTGTCGTTGGCTCAGAACAAGCCGATCAAGGCTGGCATGGTCACCATCGGATCAGGCCGCGGCGCCATGGTAGGCTCCGCTTCCTCGAAAGGCGCGCAGCTCGAGATCGAGAAATTCAATGCTGCAGGCGGCCTCAAGGGACGGCCGATCGAGCTCATCGTCCGCGATAGCAAGGGCAAGCCCGATGAATCCGCACGCATCGTCCGCGAGTTCATAAATTCCGACGGCTGCGAGATCATCTTCGATGCCGACAGCTCTGCGGCCGCCTTCGCGGTGCAGGAAGCCGTCAAGGAGCTCGGTGTCCTCACTGTCCACATGAACTCCGAGACGTCGTCGCTGACGGCCGATCCCAAGATCCGCTCCTGGAATGCCTTCCGCGCCGCCCGCCAGGGCATCCACGACGCCATTGCCGGCGGCAGCTACGCAGCCGAGGTGTCCAAGGCAAAAGGCCTCAAGAAGTGGATGGGATGCTCGCCCGACTACGCCTACGGCCGCGACTTCAACAAGCTTTTCTTCGAATACCTGAAGCACTTCAACAAGGACGTCGAGGTCATCGGCGAAAGCTGGCCCAAACTCTTCCAGGCCGACTACACCGAACAGCTCACCAAGATTCTGCAGACCAAGCCGCAGGCAATCTATTCTTGCCTTTGGGGTGGCGATCTCACTGCCTTTGTCGATCAGTCGAGCATCTACAATCTGTTCGCCCAGATGCAGGTGTTTGCGATCAACATCGCCGACTACTCGATCCTGACGGCCATTAAGAACCTGCCGAAAGGCATCCACTCCGGCAGCCGCTATCTCTCGACGTTCCCCAAGACCAAGGAGAACGCGGACTGGGCGGAGGCCTACCGCAAGAAGTTCAACGAGCACCCCGTCAACTGGTCGTGGGAAAACGCGAGCGGCGCCAAGTTCGTGATCGAGGGCATCAAGAAGACCCAGAGCATGGACCCGAAGAAGGTCGCTGCCGCCATGGAGGACATGACCATCGACAGCCCCTTCGGCGTCGGCGGCAAGCTCACCATGCGGGGCGAGGACCACACCGTCATAAACTACGCCACTGGTTGGGGCGAAACCATCCAGAAGCCTCCCTACGTGCCGGACGTCAAGGCCGTGGACTGGAAGGTCATTCTCGAACTCGAGAAAGAGTGGAAGAAGGCCAACAAGTACCTGTGAGCTGAATTGCGGAGGCAATCCGCGGGCCGGGCAGCAAAGGCTGCCCGGCATCGCTGACGCTCGCTGCCCCGACCAGCCATTCGCCATGCCATCTGCCGATAAGGTGTCCCCTTGGATCTCAGCGCACTCGCCAATTGCCTGATCTCGCCCTCGTGCGTCATCACGCAAACGACCAGCGGCCTCATCATTGGCCTCCTGCTCTTTCTCGTAGCTGCCGGCGTATCGCTGATCTTCGGTGTCCTCAAGGTCGTCAACTTCGCGCACGGCTCCTTCTACATGCTGGGCGCCTACTTCGCCTATTCAGCCTACCTCTTGAGCGGCAACTACCTGGTCGCCGTTGTCGCCGGAGGCATCGGTGTCGCAATCTTCGGCTTGCTCTTCGAGCGGCTGCTGATCGCCCGTGTCTACGGCTCGCCCGTCCTGATGCAGATCCTCGTCTGCTACGCCGTCATCCTGATTCTCGACGATGTCGTGAAGATCATCTGGGGCCCGGATTTCCTGTCGTTCGGCATGCCCGAGACGTTCCGCCGGTTGCCGTTCGTCTTTGCGGGCGGAGTCGTGCCAGCCTTCTATGCCTTCCTGATCGCCATCACGCTCGTCATCGCCATCCTGCTGGGCCTGCTCATTTCGCGCACCCGCTACGGCAAGATCATCCGCGCTGCAGCGGTCAATCCCTCGATGGTCTCGGCGCTTGGCATCAACACAGGCGTCGTCTACGCCAGCGTCTTCGTGCTCGGCGGCCTGCTGGCAGGCCTGGCCGGCGGCCTCGCGGCACCGGTCCGCTCATTGACCGCCGGCATGGGCCTATCAGTCGTCATCGAAAGCTTCATCGTCACCGTCATCGGCGGCATGGGCTCGGTCGCAGGCGCGCTCGTCGGCTCCATCCTCATCGGCCTCGTCAGGAGTTTCGGCACTATCGGTTTCCCGTTGTTCACGGAGGGCCTGATGTTCCTGATGATGGCCGTCGTTCTGGTCGCCAAGCCGAGCGGCCTATTCGGGAAGAAGGGCTGACCCCATGGCACGATCTTCCCTCCTGCGCGATAGCATCATCGCCCTCGCCGCATTCGCCATCCTCGCAGCCCTCCCCTTCGTCTTTCCATCGAAGGGTCTCACCGACTTCATCGTCCGCCTCGCAGCCTTCGGCATATTCGCCACGTCTCTCAACCTGCTGGTCGGCTACTCCGGCATGGAAAGCTTCGGCCACGGGCTCTACTTCGGCCTGGGCTGCTACAGCTTCGGCCTCATCATGCAGAATTTCGCGGTCTCGATTCCGGTCGCGTTTTTCGCCACCATCCTCCTCAGCGTCGTCGTCGCCACCATCGTAGGCTCCATCTGCGTCAACCTCGACGAGATCTATTTCGCCTTCCTGACATTGGCCTTCCAGATGCTGCTGCACAGCCTGATCATCGCCTGGACGCCAATCACGGGCGGCGACCAGGGCCTCACCGGCGGCATCCCACGCCCACCATTCCTCGGCATCCACCTCGACGACTACTATCACCTCTATCTGTTCGCAGGCGGGCTCCTGGTCCTCTCCCTGCTCGCCATGCACCACATCGTCCAGTCGCCCTTCGGCTACACCCTGCGCATGATCCGCGACAACGTCTCGCGCGCTCCCTTCCTCGGCATTTCAGTCTTCCGCACCCGCCTTCTCGCCTACGTCATTGCCGGGGCCTTCGGCTCCATCGGCGGCATGATCATGGCCCTGTTCGTCTCCGGCGCATTTCCCGACTTCGCCTATTGGACAATCTCTGGCGAAGCCATCTTCATGATCATGCTCGGCGGTCTTACCGTCTTCCTCGGGCCGCTCTTCGGAGCCGTCATGCTGCTGCTCCTCAATGACATCGTCACCAAGATGACCAGCCACTACGGCATCGTTCTGGGGGCGGTGATCCTGCTCTTCGCCCTTGGCCTGCGCAAAGGCGTGCTCGACTTCGCAGCCGACATCTGGCGCGATCGCCGGGCGGCCCGCATTGCCAGCGCTGCGGCAGCAGCCGACATGCCACCGCCGGACCGTGCCGGCGAGCCGCTTCGCGCGCCGGGGGAGTAGCCGCCATGCTCAAGATCGAAGGCCTCTCCAAATCCTTCGGCGGCGTCGCCGCCACTAACGACGTCTCACTGGATTTCCCCGAGGGCTCCCTCTCCGCCGTCATCGGACCCAACGGCGCCGGCAAGACCACGTTCTTCAATTTGATCACTGGCGCCTTCAAACCCGACAAGGGCCGCATCCTGCTCGAGGGCCGCGACATCGCCGGCCTGAGCCCCCCCGAAATCGTCCATCGTGGTATCGCCCGCGCCTTCCAGATCGCGCGCATCTTCCCGACGCTCACTGTCCGCGACGCCATCCTTGGCGCCGTGCAGGCGCATCAGGGCCGCCACCTCGCCATGTCCCACCGCTTCCCCCTCGAGCGATCCCGCGCCCGCGCCGACCGCGTCATGGGCCTGCTCGGCCTCGAGCCCAAGGCCGACGTCATCTCGCGAAATCTCTCGCATGGCGACCAGAAGTTGCTCGATATCGCCCTGGCCCTCGTCCTCGAGCCTCGCGTCCTGCTGCTCGACGAGCCCACCGCCGGCATGGGGCCGGAGGAACGCTGGGCCATGATCGACACGGTGCAGCGCATGTGGGAGGCGGAGAAGATGACCCTCATCTTCATCGAGCACGACATGTCCATCGTCTTCAAGATCGCCCAATCCATCAAGGTCTTGAGCTACGGCCGCGTCCTTGCAGAGGGCACGCCTGAAGAGATCCGCCGCCACCCCGAGGTGATCAAGGCCTATCTCGGCGAGGAATTCGAGGACGGCCACGCATGAGCACCGATCGCACCATCTTCTCGGCCGAGAACCTGGACGTCTACTACGGCACCAGCCAGATCCTCTTCGACCTCTCCCTCACGGTGACGGAAGGCCAGACCATGGCACTCCTCGGCCGCAATGGTGCCGGCAAGTCGACCACCCTCAAGGCCATCATCGGCCTCGCGCCGCCGCGCCGCGGCAAGGTCGTCGTGCTCGGTCGCGAGATGCAGCGGCGCAAGCCCCACCACATCGCCCGTGCCGGCATCGGCTACGTCCCCGAGGACCGCCAGGTCTTCCCCGATCACTCGGTCGAGGACAATCTCCTGATCGCCACCAAAAAGGGCCCTGACGGCCAGGACTTCTGGACCGTCGCCCGCATCTACGAGACGTTGCCGTTGTTGGAACCGCTGAAACACCGCCTCGCCGGCCGCCTCTCGGGCGGCGAGCAGCAGATGCTCACCATCGGCCGCACCTTGATGGGCAATCCCACCGGCCTCCTGCTCGACGAGCCGAGCGAAGGCCTCGCCCCCGTGATCGTCCAGCAGATCGGCGCGCTGCTGCGTCGCCTGCGCGACATGGGCGTCACCGTGTTGCTGGCCGAGCAGAACATGCACTTCTGCCTCGGCATCGCCAGCCATGCCACCGTCATCGACAAGGGCCAAGTGGTCTACCGCGACACCATCGAAGCGCTGCGCAATAACGAGGACATCAAGAGCCGCTATCTCGCGCTGTAGCAATGGCTCCCTTGTTCTTCAGGCGCTGCGCTTTTTCAGCAGGTATCGCTGCATGCCCTCCAGCACCAACACGTCGTCCTGGTTGTGGATGGTCGACCGCATGGTGAGAACGCCGGTCGTCCGCTGCGCCTTCAGCTCAGCAACCTCCAGCAGCGGATAGAGCGTGTCGCCGGCATAGACCGGTGCCAGGAACCGCGTCGACTGCTCGATGAAGGCTCGAAGGCTCTCTTGCACTAAGAACGGGAAGATACCCGCTCCCGCTGCCGTCTGGATCGCCACCTGGTATCCATGCGCCAGCAGGTCGCGGTGCCCATGCGCCCGGCAATAGACGCGGTCGTAGTGGATCGGATGATTGTCGCCGCTGGCCGCCTGGAAGGCTGCAAAATGCGCCTCCGTCACCGTCCGCGACGGAATGTAGAAGGTCTCGCCTACTGTGAAATCCTCGAAATAGCGCTGCGGACCGAACGGCGCCTCGCGCGTTTGCTTGTGTGCCGACATCGTCTCACCTCATTCCGGCGCGCCACGCCTCACGCATCGTCCAGGTCGATAACCACGCCACGCTCGACCAGATCGTCGATTTCATCACGGCTCCACCCGAGTTCCCCAAGTACGGCCCGCGAATGCTCCCCGATTACCGGCACCGCCGTATCGACCATTACGCCGCCCGGCAAACGCGGCACCGCCACCGTATCACCGTTGGCGAGCGCATATTGTGGTGCCGCGCTCACCGCCTTCACGTGTTCATCGCCCAGCCAATCGCCATAGTCGTTGATCGGCGCCCCGAGCGCGCCTTCCCGCTTGAAGGCCTCCGCCCACTCCTGCGTCGTCCTCGTCTTCAGGGCTGCGTCCAGTTCCGCCCGCAGAGCCTTCAGGTTCTGGCTGCGCACCTGAAACGTGTTGTAGCGGGGATCCGTCGCGAGCTCGGGCCGCCCGATCGCCCGGCAGATCGACTGAAACTGCGCCTCCGTCACCAATGTCACGGCAATCCATCCGTCCGCCGTCGGGTAGTTGCCGGCAGGCGGATTGATCAGTGCCGGCGGATGTCCGACGAACGCGTGCTCGATGATGTTGAGGGCCTGCACATGCGCCGCCGACTGCATCAGTGATATGTCGATGTGCCGGCCGGGCTTGCCGGGTTTGCGCCCGAACAGCTCCATCGCAGCCGCCTGGAAGGCATAAAGCCCCGTGATGGCATCGATCAGCGGCACATCGATCTTGACCGGCGCGCCTTCACGGCTTCGGATCACACTCATCAGCCCCGAGAAGGCCTGCCCGACCGTGTCCACCATCGCCGCCTCTCGCTTCGGCCCCTGCTGGCCATAGCCGGAGATCGACACGTAGACGATGGACGGATTGACCTCGCGAAACGCGGCAAATCCGAGCCCCAGTCGCTCCATTACGCCAGGCCTGGCGCTTTCCAGCACCACGTCGACGCGCGCCCCGAGCTCGAGCGCGATCGCCCGCCCCTCATCGGTCTTGAGATCGATGGCGATACTTTCCTTGCCACGGTTGTAGGCGATGGTCGCCGACGACGAGCCCGAGATGCGCGTGCCAAGATTGCGGATCCAGTCGCCTCCCGGCGGCTCCAGCTTGATGACGCGGGCGCCGTAGGCCGTGAAGTGCCCACCGCACGATGGCCCCGCAATACCCTGGCTCATGTCCAGTACCGTGAGCCCCTTGAGGGGTAGATCTTCGGACATGTGCATCAATCTCCAGTCTGGGCTGCATTCAGGGGGCTTGCATCACAAGCTGCCTCCCCCGACCATGCGACGAACTCACAACAGGATAGGCGAGGCGATGAATGGCTGACCAGAAAGCATTCGATCTGACACGACGCGAAACCTTCGGATTGTTTACACCCGTCACCATTCGCTTTTCCGACACCGATATGCTCGGTCACATCAACAACGTCGCGACCGCTGCCTATTTCGAGGCTGCACGCTGCGAAATCTTCTACAAGCTGATGCATGATGGCGGCCTCGTCGAGCGTGGCAAGAAGGCGCGCATCGATTTCGTGCTCGCCCGCGTCGCCATCGATTTCAAGCAGGAGTTCTTCTATCCCGGCAATGTCGAGGTCGGCTCCCGCTTCATCCGCCTCGGCAACCGTTCGATCGTCTCAGGCTACGGCCTCTTCATCGGCGACACCTGCCACGCAACCTCCGAGTGCGTGAACGTCTTCTTCGACCTTGAGGAGCGGAAATCTGTGGCGCCCCCGCCACGCGTCCGCGAGTTGCTCGCAGCCGCCATCGGCCAATAGCGCCGCTGCCGGACGGCAGCAGAACTGATCTGTGGATAACTTGCGGCGCATACGGAAATGCACCTCGATGACACCAGTCGGTGCGAGTGAAGAGCGGCACACTTCCAGGCACTTCGTTCGGCTTGGCTCAGTCCCCATGTCAAGCCGCACAGCAGTCCAGACCACTTGCGAACCCCGCTCCCAAGCCCATACCAAGCATTGATTTTCAAGACCTTAGCCGAATCTGTCCGCGCCGCAGCGACGCTTGCACCGGACCCAAGTCTGGCTATGTTGCGCCGCACCGACTTGGCCCTATGCCGCAACAACAATGCGCAGGGCTTACGGTGTGACGTGCCCTACGTGTTGGGGGACACGCCGCAGCCTTCGAGCTGCCGGCAAGGCACGCAATTGGGCGACGGACGAGGCGACCAGAGGGCTGCTCCACGGAGCAGGCCGTCTCGACTGTCGAGCGGGGGACGTGTGGCCGGTAGCACCAGTTGCCGGCCGCACGTTTTTTCGCAAATGGCCTTGCAACAGTCGGACGCCCGCCGCCCGGTCACGCGTCCAGGCAGTGCCCGCGCCCGCCAGCACTTTCGCTTTCCGTCCCCCCATGATTAGATTGTCCGGCAGCAACGGCTTGCGGCATACACGGGAGCAGTCATGAATGACATCGACACGACCGCGTTGCGCACGCACGCCAGCGGCCGGATCGCTACCCCCGATGCGTCCCCACTCGCCACAGACTGCCACGGCTGGGACTTCTGGGCCGTCGACCGCGGCGTGCGCGACCTCATCGGCCTCTATCTCGACCCCGCCGTTCGCCGCCATCTCACACCCCACTTCGAGCGAATGGGCAAGCTTGCAGGTGGCCGCCTGGACGAGATCGCGCGCATCGCCGACCGCCACGGCCCCGTCCTCCACACCCGCGACCGCTACGGACGTGACGAGGACTGGATTGAGTATCACCCCGCCTATCGCGAGATGGAGCAGATCGCCTTCGGCGATTTCCAGTTCCACGCCATGGTCCACCGACCGGGTGTCCTGGGCCTCGATCGGCCGCTGCCCGCCGTCGCCAAGTACGCCTTCCAGTACCTGTTCGTGCAGGGCGAGTTCGGCATCATGTGTCCCGTGAGCGTGTCCGACACATCGATCCACCTGATCCGCCGCTATGGCTCAGAGGAGCTCAAGGCCTACCTGCTCCCGCGCATGCTCTCCGGCGATCTGAAGACCTTATGGAAGGGCACGCAGTTCATGACCGAGAAGGCCGGCGGCTCCGATGTCGGCCAGGTCGAGACGATCGCCCGCAACGAAGACGGGACCTGGCGGCTCTATGGCGAGAAGTGGTTCTGCTCCCACACCGATGCCGAGGTGGCGTTGATGCTGGCGCGCCCGGAAGGCGCTCCACGCGGCACATCCGGCCTCGCCCTGTTCGCCTGCCCCCGCTACCTCGAAGACGGCACCCGCAACACCTACCGGATCACCCGCCTCAAGGACAAACTCGGCACCAAGTCGATGGCATCTGGCGAGATCCGCTTCGATGGCGCCAAAGCCTACCTTGTCGGAGACGTCACCCGCGGCCTCAAGCAGATGATGGATCAGGTCAATCTCTCACGCCTGAGCCACGGCGTCCGCGCCGCCGCCATGATGCGCCGCTGCTACAATGAGGCTTTGGCCGCCACCCGCTCCCGCGTCGTGTTCGGCAAGCCGACCATCGAGCACCCGCTGATGCGCCGCCAGCTCATGAAGCTGCTGGTGCCGACCGAGCAGGCCTTGTCCATGGCCATGCTGAGCGCCGCCACCATGGATGCCGAAACCGCCGGCGACAACGCCGCAGCCTCCCTGATGCGCATCCTGACCCCACTCGCCAAGCTCAGAGCCTGTCGTGACAACATTCCGGTCGCCACTGGCGCCATGGAAGCACGCGGCGGCAACGGCTACATCGAGGAATGGGTCAACGCCCGCCTCGTGCGCGATGCCCACATCGGTGTGCTCTGGGAAGGCACCAGCAACATCAATGCCATCGACGTCGTGCGTCGCGCCGTCGGCAAGTCCGGATCCGATGACGCCCTCGATGCCATGTTGCGCCAGAAGATCGAGGAGGCGGCATCCCTGCCTCACGCTTTCCGCGACCGCCTCGACGCCTTGCGCCAGCGCACCATCACCTTCGCGCGACAAACGGCGAAGTCGCCCGACGGTGAACACAACGCCCGCCTAGCAGCGACCGCGCTCTACAACATCGCCACGGCCGTCCTACTGGCCTGGGAGGCCACTCGCCCCGGCGTCGATGCCCGTCGTGCCCTGATCTCCCGCTTCGTCGTCGAACATCGCCTCGAGCCGGCAGATCCTCTCTGCCCGAGAGATCAGGCCTGGGAAACGGAGGCGACCGACCTCCTGCTCGATGACGCGGAAGTCTCGATTCACACGGCGGCCCGCCTGCTGGCCGCCTGAAGCCGCCACCAAGTCCGCCGCCTTGCGCATGGCGTTCAGGCCACCGCCTTGGCAGCCCGCAAGACGCCGATCTCCTCGCTGCCGAAACCAAAGCTGGCCAGAATGCTGTCCGTCTGCTCGCCCGTGAGCGGCGCCCGATGGCGAACCCCGCCCGGCGTCTCCGACATCTTGATCGCTGTATCGGTGATCGTCAGCGGCTCGTCCGGACAACCGGGCAGCTCCACCCGCGCGATCATGCCCCGTGCCGCCACATGCGGATCGGCCACGATTTCATCGGCTCGCAACACCGGCCCGAACGGGATCTTCGAACCGATCACCGCCGCGATCTCGGCCTTTGTCCGTGCCGACGTCCAAGCCGTGACCGCCCCCTCTACGCCTCCGCGGTTTTTCACCCGGGAAGGCGCGGTGGCATAGCGCGGATCATCCGCCATGGCCTCGAGACCGATCGTGCGGGCAAGCAGCTTCCAGAAGTCGTCCGTCGGGCATCCGATGGCAACCCAGCCGTCGCTGGCGGGAAAGAGACCGTAGGGGCAGAAAATCGGATGGCTGTTGCCTTCAGGTCCAGGCACCGTCCCATCCGTGCCATGCTGGAAGATGATGCGTTCACACATCGCCAGCACGCCGTCGAACATGCCGACGTCGACATGCTGCCCCTGCCCCGTTCGGCACGCCCGCGCGTAGGCCGCCATCAGCCCGAACGCAAGTTGCATGGCCGGCGCAATGTCGCCAACCCCCGGCCCGATCTTGGTCGGCGTTCCGCCGATCTCCGTGCTGGTGATACCGATGATGCCGCCCATCGCTTGCGCCACGATGTCGTAGGCGGGCCAGTCGACGTATGGACTGGAGCCTGACCGCCGATCGCCGAAGCCACGTACCGTCCCGTAGACGAGACGCGGATTGATCGCGTGCAACGTCTCGTAGCCAAGCCCGAGCCGGTCCATCACGCCGGCCCGGAAGTTCTCGACCAGGATGTCCGCGCCCGCCACGAGCCGCTTGATGACATCCCGTCCCGCCGGCGATTTGAGATCGACGACGATCAATTCCTTGTTGCGATTAGTGGAGGCGAAATAGCCGCCGTAGCCCCCCTCGTCGATCGTCAATTGCCCCTTGCGGAACGGGCCGAACTTGCGTGTCTGATCGCCGCCAGGTGGCTCGATCTTGATCACCCGCGCCCCCTGGTCGGCCATCATCATCGTGCAGAACGGCCCAGACAGCACCTGCGTGAAGTCCAGCACCACCAGCCCGTCGAGCGCACCCGTCATCGCATTTTCACCCTGCATCACCGCCCAAACTCGTCAAAGCGCCAAAACCTTGCGCCCACCTCGCCTGCCGCACCGCTGCGCCTAGACGATACCCTCCTCTCGCAGCCGGCCAATCGCCATGGCGTCATAGCCGAGCATGGCCAAGACCTCGCTCGCATGCGCGCTGAGCCCCGGAGCAGGACTGCGCCCCGGTCCCTTGGCCAGCCCAGCGCCAAACAGTGGGTTGACGACCTCCGTCATCGCCCCCTGGCTCGGATGCGGCTGGCGCACCGCGAACCCGCGCGATGCAGCGTTCTCGTGGGCGATCGCCTCGTCAGGGCTCAGCACCGGCATCACAGGAATGGCAAGTTTCGCCATCTCCGACGCGATCGCATCGCGAGACCGGCTGAGGCAATAGCCAGCAATCGCCTCCCGATAGAGCGCCGCGCGCTCGCCATGGCTGCTGTGACGATCCTCCTGACGCTCCTCCATGATCAGGTCTTCGCGCCCGATTGCCCGGCAGAACTGTTGCCACAGCTTGGCTTCGAGCAGGCAGACCGCAAGATGGCCGCCATCCCCCGTCGGATAGATCGCGTAGCGAGGGTTGCCACCCCAGGCTTCCAGATCAGGCCGCCCGCTGCCTCCTGCATGCCGCGATAGGCCAGGCAGCAACGAGATGTTGCTCATGGCCACCAGCGAATCCAGCAACGCAATATCGAGATTGGCGCCTTCCCCCGTCTGGTCACGCCGGCGCAAGGCCGCCAGGATGCCGATCGTCGCCATGTTGGCCGCGGCGAGATCGCCGGCCTGGAACGGCGGCATTCCCGGCATCGCGTTGCCATCCTGATGCGGCTTGAGGATGCCCGCCATCGCCTGGATGACGAGATCGTGCCCGGGAACGCCTGCGAGCGGCCCCTGCTGGCCGAATCCCGAGATCGAGCAGTAGATGATGCGGGGATTGATCTGCTTGGCCGTGGCGTAGTCGACCTTCAGCTTGTCCGCCACCTTGGGCCGGAACGATTCAACTGCGACGTCGGCCCAGCGCAGCAGCTTGTGCGCCACCTCCACGCCCTCAGCCTTCGACAGGTCGAGCGCAATGCCCCTTTTTCCGGCATTGACCGAATGGAAATAGACGCTTTCGTCTCGGTAGCTCGGCGGATTGTAACGGCTGGGGTCTCCGATCCCGACCTGTTCCACCTTGATGACCTCCGCACCGAGGTCGGCGAGCATCGACGTCGCCCACGGTCCCGGAAGCAGCCGCGAGAAATCCACGATCTTCACATCAGCCAGCGGCAGGGCGCCGGGCGCTATGGGTTCGGTCATGCATGGCTCTTCGATTGTTATCGTGCTGCAACAGATGCGACACGCAAAGGCAACGCCAGTCAACCACCCAACCCGACGGGCAGCAATGCAGATGGTGTCCCGCACCCCACTCGACAGCCCTGACCTGGTTTGGCAGGGTCACACCGCCCAATCATTGGAGACGTCAGCCATGCCGCAACAGCCCGACCGTCAGATCGCCCCGGTCTATCGACGTCGCATCGGCGACATCCTCGTCACCGCCGTCAGCGACGGCACCCTCACCCGCACCCACGAAATGATGCGCGGCATCCAAGCCGACGAGGCAAAAGGCCACCTCGACCGCGCCTTCCGCACCGCATTCGTTTTGTCGATCAACGCCTTCCTCATCCATCTCGCCGACCGCCTCGTGCTGGTCGAAACCGGGTCCGGCAACTACCTGGGGGACGAAGCCGGCCACCTCCTCGCCAATCTCGCCAAGGCCGGCATCGCACCAGGCAAAATCGACTCCATCCTGCTGACCCACATGCATCCCGACCACTCCGCCGGCCTCACCAACATGGAGACCGGACAAGCGAACTACCCCAACGCCGAGCTCGTCTGCCACGAGAACGAGCCCCGCCACTGGCTCGAGGACGACGCCGCCATGGCGCGCGGAACCGAGCGGGAAAAAAAGCTGATGTTCCAGCAGGCCCGCGAGCAGGTCGCCCCTTACCGCGCCCGCCTGCGGACCTTCGCCAAGGAGGCCGAAGTGCTGCCGGGCATCACGGCCGTGCCGCTGGCCGGCCACACCCCCGGTCATACCGGTTATCTCATTTCATCGGGCGGGGAGAACCTGCTCATCTGGGGCGACGTCATCCACATGCCGGAGGTGCAGGTGCCACGTCCGGAGGTGTCCATGGTTGTCGACACCGATCCTGATGCCGCCGCCGCCACCCGAAAGCGCACCTTCGACCGTGTGGCCTCCGAGCGCTTGCTCGTCACCGGCATGCACCTCCACTTCCCCGGCTTCGCTCACGTGGCCCGCGACAGCTCCGGCTATCGCCTCGTGCCTGAGCCTTGGAAACAAACGCTTTGAGCGGGCAACGCCTTTGGATGGCTACAGTGCTGCCGGCAGAACCGGATCCGATGCCCTGATCCAGCCGGCAGCCTCTGCCGTTACTTCGCCGCCTTGGCGCGGGCGTCCAAGCACTTGCCGCCCTTCTTGTACATGTATTCGCCACAAGACTTCTTCGCGACCTTCTTGGCCTTCTTGCCAGGTTTGGCCTTGGCGGCCACTTTCGCGACGGCCTGATCGTTCATCATACCAACCTGAAACGCAGTGATCGGCAGTGCCAGCGCAGCAGCTGCAAGCAGTGTTTTCATTGGCGACATTGTGTATGATCTCGTCTGTTCACTGGCTCTAGGCCAGCCCCAAACCTATGGCACAACGCCTTTTTTCGCGGAAGTGGGTCGCTGCGCACCTGCACAAGAAAGCCGATTGAGGCAAACGGCGCCCCCAGCACGCCCCCCAATTTGCCCCACATCCCCGCGCCCTTCGGTTGGCTGCAGCGAGCCCAGAAATACACGCTCCCTCGACACACATCCGCTGAACGTATCCGCAAGTCACAGCAAGGCTTTGATCACACCACCTTATCGCTGATCATCTGTGGCACCGGCCGGGTTGCGGTAAACGACGGCCGCTGTTCCATGCGGCCGCTATAGGCGGAGAGATCCGGATACCGTGAGGCCCAGTCGAGCTCCGGATAGCGCACGCCGAGATACCCGACCATTGTCGCTGCCGCGATGTCGCCTAGTCCGAATCGATCTCCGACGGCAAACTGGCGCCGACCGACCCGGCGTGCAATTTCCCTTACCCCGCCATCGATCTTGCGCTGCTGGCGGGCCAGCCATTCAGCGCTCTGCTTTTCCGGCGCCCGCCGCCGCTCGAAGAAATGCAGAACGAACGCATCGCACACGCCATCGGCCAGCACTTCCAGTTGGCGCGCCGCAAGCCGCTCGTCCGCATCGTCAGGCAGCATCGGCGGCCTTGGATGGCGCGTCTCCAGCCACTCCAGAATGAAGCGGCTCTCGTAGATGGCTTCACCCTCATCAGTGATCAATACGGGGAGCTTTTCGAGCGGGTTCCACTTTGGCGTCTCGGTGCTGGAATCCCAGGGCACCTCCGTCTTGAGCGTGAAAGCGATCCCCTTCTCGATGAGGGCGATACGCACCTTGCGTGCATAGGGCGAGGGCGTTGCGGAGAGCAGCGTGTACATGGAAATCCTGTTTGCGATGGCTCAGCCGAACCAGACCCGGCGCACGAAGCCGCAACGATCATCATTCACTGCCACCGGCTTGGCCGTCAACGAACCACGCCGAGCTCGCGCGCCGCTGCTTCGATCCGCGCCAGTACATCTGCGCGCCCGGCAAAGGTCTGACGGGCTCGGGTGAGCGCCACGGAGGCCTTCTCGGATTCGCCGAGCACCATTCGCGAGCGCATCAGCTTGACCCAGCCTTCGGCGTCGTCGGGCGCAGCCGTCAACCGTTGCTCCAGGCCATCGACCATGCCGCGGATCATCCGGCCACCATCGTCCCGAGTGTCCGCGCCCTTGGCCAACCCGCCAGTGCGGGCCGGCGCCGCACGGGTCGCCGTGTCGGCCTCCTTCGCCGACGGCGGCAGGCCGGCGTCGACGCCGAGCCGGTTTGCCAGTTCGCCAATCCGCTTTCGCAACCCGCCCTCCCACTCGCCGTCTCCTGGGGAATCGGCCAGCAGCGCCTTCCAGGTCGCCAGCGCCGCTTTGCCCTCCCCCGCCTGCTCCTGTGCAAGACCCTCGAAAAAACGCGCCCGCCGTTCACTGCGGTCCGCCGCCAGTGCACGCGCAAACAGCTCACGCGCCTCACCCGTCACGATGCCGTCAGCCACCCGAACGAGGGCCTCTCCCTGAAGGCTGAGGAACTCGCCATTCCCAGGAGCCAGCTTGACCGCCTCCCCATAGGCCGCGGCTGCCTCCGCGAATTGGTCGGTGTTGAAATTGGCCCATCCGAGCATCCGCCAGCCATTGAGATCCCCGGGTGTTTTGGCCAGCCGCGCCTTGAGTCGAGCAATCATGTCGTCGACCGAGCCGAGCGTCGTCTCAACCTTTGATGGCCGCTCCCGAGCCCCCTCATGGCCAATGCCGAGATACCGGCGCATGGCATCGACACTGGCATCGCGGCTCACGGCCTGCGGGCTGTCAGCAATGCCCGTCGGCGTGACCAACCGCCCCGACAGCGCATACACGCCAGCGACCGCCAGCAACGTCACCACGCCACCGGCGAAGCCCGCCAACATCAATTGGCGTCGCACTCCCGTCTCCACCCGATCGCGGATATCAATGTCGGAACGCTCGTTCATGTCGCTCTCCGAGATGCCCATCGAATTAGCCCCCCATCACCCACCCGCAGTCTGCGATCCGACGACAGGCTGCAAGTTCATGAGGACCTGTCAGCGCAGCAATTTCGCAATCGCCTGATGCCCGGCCGCCTCCGCGAGGTCTGCCGCCGTCTCGCGACGACGGTTGCGCAAGGCCTTGTCTGCGGCTGCCAGGCCGCGCGGCGGCCCGAGCAGCAATTGCACCAGTTCGAGATGTCCATGTTTTGCCGCAACCATCAGCGCCGTCAGCCCATCGTCGCTCCGCTGATCGATCCGCGCCGGCAAGTCGCGGTCCAGCAGCATCCGCGCCACCGGGACGCTGTTGACGAGTGCAGCCAGCATCAACGGCGCCGCCCCGCCAACCCTGCCGACGCCATTCACATCGAAGCCCGCAGCAAGGAGCCGCATGACGATGGCCTCCCGCGCGTGGTTCGCCACGCGCCCGCCACCGGCACCATCGTTAACGTGCAAAATCGCCTCGCCGAGCGGGCTCATGCCACTGTCGCGTTCCTGGGTCTCCGCCGACACACCGTCATCGAGAAGCAGGTTGACCGCCGCCAGATTGCCGCCGCGTATCGCAATCGAAAGGGCCCTCGCATCATCGGCGGGCAGCGTCTTGCGAAACGACGCGAGCACACGCTCATCGCACATCGCCGAGGCAAAACTGGGCGCAACCGCCACCGGCCTCAAAGGCGAAGCCGATGCCTGCGCCGCCACCGCCGCCGACAACAGGCTCGCATGACAGGTCTTGAGTGCGAAATTCACGAGCGCACGTGCCTCGCCTTCACCAAGGTTGCGACCCGCATTGTCCTGCAGCAGCAGATCGCCCACAGCAATGTGCTTGCGTCGCAGCGCCATGGTCAGCGCCGTCTCGCCGACGCTGTTGACGAGACCGAGCGAGGCTCTGCCGCGCGGGTCAGCCAGCAGGATCCGGACCACCTCCGCCTGCCCGGCCGCCGCCGCCATCATCAGCGCCGTGTTGCCATCGGTATCGGTTGCCGCTGCATCCACGCCTTCGGCCAGGAACCGCCCCACGACATCCCCGAGCCCGAACGCCGCCGCATGCAGCAGACACGACACCCGTGCCGATCCCGATGGTGGTGCAATCGCAGCCTCGGCCGGAACACAAGGCCGCCGCGCTGGCACTCTCACCGTCGGCGCCACTGGCCGAGCCACCAGCACCGGCTTGGTGCTGAGCGCCGGCATCGGCTTTCCCGGCATGACCAGCCAGCCAATGGTGACGATCCCTGCCGCCGCCAGGCCGAGCCAAGCCCAGCGCCGCGCCATGGTCAGTTCAAGGCGCTCCATACTTCGTCTCCAGCGCGATACCGATCTCGTGCAGCAACGGTATCGGCGGCTCGCCGCCGGCACACACGATCATGGCGTCATTTCTCCATAGATGCCGGCATCCGTTGATCTCGATGTCGACGGCATGCGGCTCGATGCCCACGACGCGTGAACCCATCGCAACGATCAATTGCCCCCGCGCCTCAGCAGTCTGGACACGCTCCCGGTTGCGCCGTTTCGCCCGTGAGAACGCCTCGCCGCGGTAAGAGAGCGCGATGCTGGCGCAACGGCCGGCCTCGGCGAGCGTTGCAGCCGCCTCGAGCGCGCTGTCGCCGCCGCCCACCACCAGAACGTCGCGCCCCGCGTATTGCTCTGGATCGGCCAACCGGTAGACGACCTTGCCGAGCTCCTCTCCCATAACCCCCAGCCGACGCGGCGTGCCACGCCGCCCGATGGCCAGTACGACAGCCCGCGTCGGATAGTTCTCCCCCCGCGATGTCACCACGCTGAACCCACCCTGTGAGGGTGTGATCCGCTCGACCCTCTGGCTGTAGCGAATGCGCACGGGGTGTCGCTCGAGCACCTTCTGCCAGTAGCCGAGCAACTGCTCCTTATGGATTTCGCCAAACCCCATTTCTCCGGCGAGCGGCAATACGGCTGGCCGCGTCAGCACAAGCTTTCCGCGCGGGTAGTGCGCGACAGTGCCGCCGAAAGTGTCCTGCTCGAGCGTCACTGCGCTGAGCCCGAGTTCCTTGGCCTTGAGACTCGCCGCGATTCCGGCCGGCCCCGCCCCGATGATCACCACATCGTAGCGCTCGTCCCAGCGCCTCAATCCGTCCAGCCGCGCCACGCCCGCCACCGCTTGCTGGCCCTGCTCGATGGCATTCGCGATCAGCCCCATGCCACCAAGTTCGCCGGCGATAAAAATGCCCGGCACATTGCTTTCGAATGTCGACGACACCTCGGGAATCTCGACGCCACGTCGCCGCGTGCCGAAGACGAGGCTGATAGCATCGTGCGGACACGCGGCCTTGCACACACCGTGACCGATGCATGCCGACGGTTGCACCAGCACGGCCTTGTTGCCGATCAGGCCCAGAACATCGCCCTCCGGGCACACCTTCGTGCACGCCCCGCAGCCGACGCAAAGGCTGGCGTCGATCACCGGATGCAGGCTTGGCGGCTCCATCAACCCATCGGCTTTGGCCTCTGCCAGCAGCGCGCGGCTGTGGCTTTCAACCCGCTTGCGGCTGAGCGCAAATCCAGCCATCAACGCCAGCAGCGGCGCGCCGAGAAACATCAGATGCAGGGTCGGATCCTTGAAGATCATTTCGCTTGCGATTCCGTCTTCCGGAAGTGAGGGCGTCGACACTTACGCCGTGACTGCCCCGCTTCCACCTCGATGGATCCTCAAGGTGACAATCCTAAGGCGGCGCGCAGTCATGCAGCGTTTGCCCGTGTCCGAAAGGTACGTGCAGCCTTCTCGCCATTCGCCCGCCGCTCGTTATCAAGTCATGCGGAAAAACGCCGATTTGCCGTCATATTTCCCGCCCCAATCGGTGTGCTAATTGTCCGGTTGGCATGAGCCGGAATACCCATCGGGGCCGCGCTGCCGACAGACCATCATATCGCTCCGGCCATGACACTCCGAGCCTCCATGATGATGGCGCAATCGACATGACGACCACACTGCGGCGAGCCACTGGCCTGCCCCTCCGCCACCAGCGCCCAACGCCCCAGGCTGGCGGGCCCAATGCGGCCGGCAACCCGCGCCCCATGCCCTCGCACCGCACCGCGCACCGCTCGCACGAACCCACCGAGGCCCGTATCGCGCTCGCACCCCGCCTTGCCCTGGCGCTGTTTTATCTGGCAACGGCGCTAGCGATTGCCGTGCTGGCCCTCAACCGCCTCGAATTGGCGCTCGAAACCTTTGACAGCCAGATCACTCGACT
Source organism: uncultured Alphaproteobacteria bacterium (assembly GCA_963761475.1). Taxonomy (GTDB): domain Bacteria; phylum Pseudomonadota; class Alphaproteobacteria; order Rhizobiales; family Hyphomicrobiaceae. The sequence goes on along the minus strand of CAVXGT010000019.1, from coordinate 782,208 downwards.
GCTCGCGCTAGCCCTCTCGCCCGCCGATCTCACCGCCTTGAAAGGCTGGCTCGCCGCACAGCCCTTCATCAGTCCGGCCCTGCAACGCATGACCCCGCAGTCCGGCATTGGCTATTGGCTCGGCATCGCCGGCGCACTGATGATGCTGGCTCTCGTCCTCTACCGCTATCGCAAGCGCCGCCCTTCGATGCGCAGCTGGGGCAAAACCGGCAACTGGTTCCGTGCCCATGAAATCCTGGGCATTCTCGGCCCAACGCTCATACTTTTTCACTCCAACCTGCAGCTCCACACCGGCAACGGCCTGCGCGACATCACCAGCATGGCGGCACTCACCATGATGCTGATCGTGGTATTGAGCGGCGTCGTATCGCGCTACGTCTACGCCGGCGGGCGCAAGGGCGCGCTATTTACGGCCTGGCAGTTTCTCCACCTGCCGCTGTTCCTGGTGGCGGCGCTGGCGATGGTCGTGCACGTCATAGCCGTGCATCTGTATTAAGAGGATCAACCGGTTGCGCCTTTGGCTGCATCTCGCCCGAATCTGCCTGGGGCTGCTTTTGCTCGTCGGGCTCATTGCAACTGAGGCGGCCGCGCAATCCGGTTTTGAGCAGCTCGCCTCGCCCGGTCCCCTCGCCCATCATCATGCACAACTCGAGAAGAGTTGCACGAGCTGCCACACCCCGCTCGACCGAGAGGCCCAGAAGGGGCTCTGCCTGAAGTGCCACGAGGCCATCAAGGACGACATGGACCAGCAGCTCGGCATGCACGGTCTTGCCACCGAGGCCCGCACCCAGCAGTGCAACCGCTGCCATACCGAACACAAGGGGCGCGAGACGAGCCTCGTCGATCTGCAGCGCCTGATGTTCGATCATGGCCTGACCAACTTCCCGCTCTCGGGCGCCCACAAACAGCAGACATGCGCAAGCTGCCATAAGGTCGTGTCGACCGGCCCGACCACGACCAAGATTCAATACAAGGGCACACCCTCGACCTGCATCTCCTGCCACCAGAAAGACGACCTCCACAAAGGCAGGCTCGGCTCTGGTTGTGGCGATTGCCACACCGACATCGCCTGGTCCATGCGCAAGCCCTTCGATCATTTCCGGCTGACGGGCTTTCGCCTCCTCGAAGCCCACCGCCTCGTAGCCGACGGCGGCAAGGCGACCTGCGCATCCTGTCACTATGCCGAGCGCTACAAGGGCATCCCCCACGAAACCTGTGCGGCTTGCCACGGCCTGGAGGACGTCCACAACGGCTTGTTTGGCGCCCAGTGCAGCCTTTGCCACAATCAGACGAGTTGGAAGTCGGTGGCAACCGGCATTGCGGGCGAGAGCCGCAGCTCACCCCCGTCCCTGGCGCAGGCCATCGCCACCCTGAAAAAAGCAGCCTTCGACCACGACCGCACCCGTTTCCCTCTCGTTGGCCACCACCAAAAGGCCAAATGCGAAATCTTGCCACACAAAGGCATTCAAGGGCACGCCGCAGACCTGTCACAGTTGCCACGCCAAGGACGACGCCCACGCCGGACGCTTCGGTAACGCCTGCCAGACCTGCCACAGCCCCGCAGGCTGGAAGCGCATCGTCGGCACTGAGGGCACGTCTTCGCTGCTTGCAACCATCCGTGTCCTCAAGGCGGCCAACTTCGATCACGCCAAAACCCGCTTTCCCCTCGTCGGCCATCACGGCAAAGCGAAATGCGAGAGCTGCCACACCAAGACCTTCAAAGACACCCCGCGCTATTGCCATGCCTGCCACGCCAGGGACGACGCCCATAACGGCCGCTTTGGAACGCGCTGCGAGGCCTGCCACACGCCGGGCGGGTGGAAGGCTATCGCTGGTGCCACCGGCGCCACACCGTCCGTAGAGGCCGCGATCAAAGCCTTGAAGGGGGCCGATTTCGATCACGCCAAGACACGCTTTCCCCTAACCGGACGCCACACCCGCGCAACCTGCGAGAGCTGTCATGTCGCAGCCAACAAGGCTGTCGGCGCCGAGCCCCGCTTTCGCAATACGCCGCGCCAGTGCATCGATTGCCACCGCAACGACGGCCGCCGCGCCCACGGTACCTCGCCACGCTTCGACAACTGCGCCCGCTGCCACAACACTCGGGGTTGGTAGCCACGCCATGTCTCGCACCTCAGCGCGCCTCCCGGCGTTAACTTTTGCCAGATCCCACTGGCCGCACCTGCCACCCGTCGTTTAGTGTCGCGGTTCGGGACGCCTTGATCAGGTTGTCGCGTACTCGAACACAGCGGGCGGGCGCCACGCGCATCCGTTTCCGAGCAAAGCGGCACGCAACGGAGGGATGAATGCGGATCGAAGGCTGGGACATCGACATTCTCGTCCAGGGTTTCCCCGGCAAAAGCGTTTGCCACGGCGGACTGGGCTGGAGCACGATCGCGCTGCTGCGTGCCGGTGACCGCGTCGTCCTCATCGACGCCGGCTCCTTCTCACAGCGTTCCCTTGTCATCCAGGGGCTCGCCCGCCATGGCCTGAAGCCCAGCGACGTCACCGACCTGCTGCTCACTCACTCCCATTGGGACCACTCGATCAACTGGACCCTCTTCAAGGACAGCCGCATCGTCCTCGGCAAGGTCGAGCTGGAATGGGCGCTGAAGGAGCCCTGGGGCGAAACGCCCGTCCCCGAGCTTTATGTCGAGCGCCTGGAGAAATGGCCAACGCTCGAGCAGGTCGGCGACGGTGCCGAAGTCATCCCCGGCATCACCGCCCACATCGCGCCGGGCCACACCCCCGGCTGCCTCATCTACGTCCTGCACGGCCGCGAGAAGGATGTCCTATTCACCGGCGATGCCGCCAAGAACCGCGCCGAGCTCGTCTCCCGCGCCACCGACATGACCTACGATCCCGCCATCAGCCGCGCGTCGATCGAGATGATCTGGGGACACTGGAAGAAGAAGCCTGGCACCGTCCTGATCCCCGGTCACGACCTCCCCATGACCCAGTCGGACGGGCGCGCCACCTATCTCGGCACCCGGGACGCCGCCATCACCTGCTGGTACGGCGACGACATGGAAACCACCACCTACTACAAGCTGACGGTGTAGGCCCGCGTGCGCTTCTCCTTTCCCAGACTGGCCCGTGAGGCCCTTTCCGGCCACCGCCGCTGGCCACGCCAATGGCGCGATCCCGCGCCAAAGTCCGCCTATGACGTCGTCATCGTCGGCGCCGGCGGTCATGGCCTGGCAACCGCATATTATCTCGCCCGTGAGCATGGCCTCACCAATGTCGCCGTACTGGAGAAGGGCTGGCTCGGCGGCGGCAACACCGGACGCAACACCACAATCATCCGCTCGAACTACCTGTGCGAGGAATCCGAGGCCATCTACGAACACGCTATGAAGCTGTGGCAAGACCTCAGCCACGAACTCAACTACAACGTCATGTATTCCCCCCGCGGCGTCATGATGTTGGCTCACAACGAGCACGACATCCGCGTCTTCAAGCGTCACGTCCACTCCAACCGGCTGGCCGGCATCGACAACGAGTGGCTGACGCCCGAAGCCGCCAAGGCCTTTTGCCCGATCCTCAACATCGACCCCGCCATGCGCTATCCCGTCCTCGGGGCCGCTCTGCAGCGCCGTGGCGGCGTCGCCCGCCACGATGCCGTGGCCTGGGGTTATGCCCGCGGCGCCGACAGCCTAGGCCTCGACATCATCCAGAATTGCGAGGTGACCGCCATCCGCCGCGGCCCCGATGGCGCCGTCACCGGTGTCGAGACGACACGCGGCGCCATTGCCACGAAGAAACTCGGCGTTGTCGCTGCCGGCCACACCTCGGTGCTCATGGCCATGGCCGACGTCGCCATGCCGCTCGAGAGCTTCCCGCTGCAGGCGCTCGTCTCTGAGCCTGTCAAACCTGTCATGCCGTGCGTCGTGATGTCGAACACGGTACACGCCTACATGTCCCAGTCCGACAAGGGCGAACTGGTGATCGGCGCCGGCACCGACGCCTACACGTCCTACTCCCAGACCGGCGGCCTGCACGTCTCCCGCCACACCATCGAGGCCATCGCGGAGCTCTTCCCCGTCACCCGGCGCCTGCGCATGCTACGCTCGTGGGGCGGCATCGTCGACGTCACGCCGGACCGTTCGCCGATCATCGGCAAGACGCCGGTGCCGGGCTTGTTCGTCAATTGTGGCTGGGGCACTGGCGGCTTCAAGGCGACACCGGGCTCAGGCCACGTCTTCGCGGCAACCCTCGCCCGGGGCGAACCCCACCCGATTGCCGCTCCCTTCGCCCTTGAACGCTTCACCACCGGACGCCTGATCGACGAAGCGGCGGCGGCCGCCGTTTCGCATTGATCTGAGGCTTGCCCGAACGCTACCGACCAACAACAGGAGAAGAGCCATGGCGCGCGGATCCAAATTGTTCAAGCCCGAAGACGTGCCGGAAAGCAACGCCACTAGCTATCCCGAACCGTTCAAGGCGCTGAATATGAAGCGCCACGTCAAACGCCTCGCCGAATATGGCGGGCTCAAAAACTTTGGCGTCAACCTTGTCCGCGTCGAGCCGGGCGGCCAGTCGTCGTGCCGCCACGCCCACCTGACCCAGGACGAGATCGTGCTGGTTGTTGAAGGTCCTCTGACGCTGGAGACCGACGCCGGCGAGGAAATCGTCGAATCCGGCACCTGGATCACGTTCCCAGCCGCCACCGGCGATGCCCACCGCCTCGTCAATAAGACCGGCAGCGACAAGACCTTCCTCGTCATTGGCGACAAGACGCCGGACAAGGCGACCTACCCCGACGTCGACCTCTACGGCGAGCACGGCCCCGACGGCCACTTCCGCTACTTCCGCAAGGACGGCACGCCCTACTGACCGCAACCGGAGTTGCCCACAGTCATGTTGCTCATCCCCTGCCCCTATTGCGAGGAGGACCGGCCCGAGGTCGAGTTCCGCTATGCCGGCGAGGCCCACATCGTCCGCGCGGCCGATCCCTCCCGCGAGAGCGATGCGGCCTGGGCCAGCTATCTCTACATGCGGACAAATCCCAAGGGCTGGCATGCGGAGCGCTGGCACCACGTGCACGGCTGCGGCCGCTTCTTCAACGCTCTGAGGAACACCATCACCGACCGCATTGCCACGACCTACAGGTCCGGTGCGCCCCGCCCCACACTCCCATCGACAACAGACAAGCAAGGCGAGACACCGTGACCACCTTGCCTCCAGGTCAGGAAACCCAGCGGTTTCGGGCAGCAACAGGCGGCCGCGTCGATCGCAACCGCTCGATCAGCTTCACTTTCGATGGCCGCCACTTGACCGGCCACGACGGCGACACCCTGGCCTCCGCGTTGCTCGCCAACGGCATCCACCTCGTCGCACGGTCCTTCAAATACCACCGCCCGCGCGGCATCCTCTCGGCCGGCCCCGAGGAACCCAATGCCCTCGTCACCATCAGACGCGGCTGGCGGCGCGTCACCCCGAACCTGAAGGCCACCGAGGTCGAGCTCTACGACGGGCTCGTCGCCGAGAGTCAGAACCGCTGGCCATCCTTGCATGCCGATCTGGGCTCGCTCAATGATCGCTTAGCGCCCCTGTTTCCAGCCGGCTTCTACTACAAGACGTTCATGGGGCGGCGCTCTGCTAACGGCAACAAGGCTTGGGTCAAGTACTTCGAGCCCGCAATTCGGCGGATGGCCGGTCTCGGCCGCGCCCCGCGCGACGCCGATCCCGATCGCTACGCCAGCCGCTTCGCCCATTGTGACGTGCTGGTCGTCGGCGCCGGTCCCGCTGGCCTCGCGGCTGCCCTTGCCGCATCCGCGGCCGGCGCCAGCGTCATCGTGTGCGACGAACAGCCTGAGCCGGGCGGAACACTGCTCTCCCGCGACGACGCCGTCATCGACGGCAAGTCTGCTGCCGATTGGTTGACGGCAACCGTCGCAACCCTGAGCCAGCGCAAGACTGTACGCCTGCTCAGGCGAACCACCGCTTTCGGCTGCTACCCCGATCGCATGTTCGGCCTTCTGGAGCGTCTCTCCGATCATCTTGGCGAACCGCCGCAGAGTCTGCCGCGCGAGCGCCTGTGGCAGGTTCGTGCCCGCGAGATCGTGCTGGCAACCGGCGCCATCGAGCGTCCGGTCGTCTTTCCGGGCAACGACCGGCCGGGGATCATGCTGGCGCACGCCGCCGAAACCTATCTGAAGCGCTTCGGTGTGCTCGCCGGCACCCGCGCCGTGATCGTCACCGAAAGCGACGAAGCCTACCGCCTCGCAGCCGACCTCGTCGCCCACGCCATCGGCGTCGAGCGCATCATTGATCTGCAACTCGCCGCCAACGACCACGCCCGCGAGGCCGCCAGACGCGCCGGCATCGCCGTGACAACTGGCGGCACGGTTCTCGACACCGGCGGGCGCGCGCGGGTTGACATGGTAAGGTCTCGCCCATGCCGACGGCGCCATCGAGCGCATTGGCGTCGATCTACTATTGATGGCGGGCGGCTTCACCCCCACTTTGCATCTCTTCTCGCAAATGCGCGGCCAGTTGCATGGAACGAGGCCGCAGGCGCCCTCACGCCCGCATCCCCGCTCTCCCACGTCCAGGTTGTCGGCGCCGCCAGCGCCGAACGTAGCCTGGCACGCTCGCTCGCTGACGCAACTGAAGCAGGCATCGCCGCTGCCGAAGCTGCGGGCAAGACGCTAGCCGATCGCCCGCGCGCGCCAAATGTCGAGGCCGCGCACGTCTGACACCGATCATACCGGTCGCCAAACCCATGCCGTTGCCCTGCGCAAAGCCGGACGCGCCTTCGTCGATTTCCAGAACGACGTCACCGCCAAGGATCTTGAGCTTGCCACCCGCGAAGGCTTCACCAGTATCGAGCACCTCAAGCGCTACACCACCACCGGCATGGCGACCGATCAGGGCAAGACTTCCAACGTCAACGCCCTCGGGCTCCTGGCCGATGTCCTCGGCAAGGACATGGCCTCGGTCGGCCACACGACTTTCCGCCCGCCCTATACACCCGTCTCATTCGGAGCCCTGGCAGCCGAGGCCCGCGGCACGCTTTTCGATCCGATCCGCCGCACGCCGATCGATGCGTGGGCACGAGCCCGCGGCGCCATCTTCGAGGATGTCGGCCAATGGCAACGCGCACGCTATTTCCCAGGCCACGGCGAGGACATGACGGCAGCCGTCGCACGCGAATGCAGGGCCGTACGCCAGGCCGTCGGAATCTTCGACGGCTCCACACTCGGCAAGATCGAGGTCACCGGAACCAACGCCGCCGCCTTCCTCGATCGCATGTACCCGAACGCCATCGCTTCGTTGCCGGTCGGCCGCTGCCGCTACGCCATCATGTTGAATGAAGCCGGTTTCGTCATCGACGATGGCATCGTTGCCCGTATCGCGCCGGACCGCTTCCACGTCACGACCACCACGGGTGGCGCCGCCCACGTCCTCGCGCACATGGAGGACTACCGCCAGACCGAATTCACCGACCTCGAGTGCTGGCTCACCTCGACGACCGAGCACTGGGCCGTGATCGCCTTGCAAGGACCGAAGGCGCGCGAGATCCTCGCGCCGCTGCTCCCCGATATCGATCTCTCCGATCGGGCACTGCCGCACATGGCCTGCCTCGAAGGCCAACTCTCCGGCGTGCCCATACGGCTTTTCCGGGTGAGTTTCACGGGCGAAACGGGCTACGAGATCAATGTGCCGGCAGGTCATGCGCGCCAAGCCTGGGATGCGCTCGCCGCAGCCGTCGAAGCCAACGGCGGCGCCCCCTATGGCACCGAGGCCATGCACGTCCTGCGCGCCGAGAAGGGCTACATCATCGTCGGCCAGGAAACCGATGGCACCGTCACGCCGCGCGACCTTGGCCTTCCAGAGGGCAAGACCAAGGCCGACTTTGTCGGCAAGCGCGGCCTTGCCCGCCCGGACCTCATCGGCCCCGATCGATACGAGCTGGTCGGCCTTGAATGCGAGGATGGCAACCGCCCCCTGGAGGAAGGCGCCCAGATTGCCTCGGTGGCCGAACCGGCGACCGGCGCTCCGGCCCTCGGCCACGTGACGTCGGCCTACGCCAGCCCCACGCTCGACCGTCCCATCGCGCTCGCCCTCGTTCGCAACGCCCGCCAGCGCCTCGGCCAGACCCTATACGTGCCGATGCCCGATGGCGGACGGCGGGTCCGCCTGGTCCCGCCGGTCTTCTACGATCCAACCGGAGGCAAGCTGCGTGGCTGACCCCGTGACGACTTCAACTGAGCGAGCCTCGGCGTTGACCGCGGCCGAGTTGCCGCAAGCCCCCGCCGTTGCAGCCTTGGTGCTCCAGCCGTTGGCCTCACGGCTCGTCCTGCACTGCCGCGCCGATGCCATGCCGCTCACCGATACGAGCATGGCAGCCCTTCTGGGTGGGCGCGTCAACACCGCCATCGGCCCCGATGCCATCACCTGCACAGCGCTACGGCTAGGCCCCGACGAATGGCTGATGCTGTCCAAAACGCTGGGCCCTGCGCCGTTCACGGCCGATCTGACCGCACGCCTCGGCGCGATCCCCCACGCCCTTACCGACATCACCCATCGCAACGAAGGTCTTCTCCTGTCAGGTCCCGCCGTCGAAGCCGTGCTGGCAGCAGGATGTCCGTTGCCGCTGGATCTCGCTGCTTTTCCAGTCGGCCGCGCCACCCGCACGCTGCTTGCTAAAGCCGGGATCGTCCTGTGGCGGCGACAACCCGACACGTTCCACATCGAGGTGGCGCGCAGCTTCGCGCCATACCTCGTTGCCTTTATTGCCGAGACCATCGCCAATGAAGCAGCGATTGTCCGCATGATCACGGCGCAATCACAGGAATAGCTCTATCTTCGCCAAGCAGCCGAAAGCCCGACATAAACCGCCCACCTGAGGCAGGTTCTGCCGGGCTTAAGAAGGCTGCGACGCTCTCAGGCGATCGCCTTTTCAGCGGCCATCGTTTTGATCACGGCGGGCCGGGCCAGCATGCGCGCACAATGCGCGTGTAGCCGAGGGAACTTCGCCTTGTCGAGACCCAGCGCCTCGTTGAAGCGCCAGAACAAGCGGAACATGTGGATGTCGGCAATCGAATAGCGCCCGATCGCCCAGTCGTTGTCGCCTAGACGGCGCTCGGCATGCCCCCACACGACCTGCGCAGCCGGTGGCTCCAGGAGACGTGCGGGGTGCAGGGCAGACGCCGCATACGACATCCACGAGATCACCTGCGCTTCCGATTCGATATCTCCCGTCGGGAAGAGACCCGCTTCCGGATGGCGACGGGCAAGATAATAGAGTGTCGCCGCGACTTCGGTCAGCAATCGCCCGTCGATCGCCAGCGCCGGCACTTTACCCTCCGGATTGATGGCCAGATAGGCAGGCTGCAGGTGCTCCTTTTTAGACAGGAGCACGGGCTTGGCTTCGAACGGCGCCCCGATTTCATGAAGCGCGATATGAGTGGCAAACGAGCTGGTACCCGGTGAGAAGTAGAGCGTGAGCATTGCGAGCCTCGCGTGATTGAGCCGCTCACAGTTGCGCGTCTGGCCATCCAAGGCAACGCCAGAATTCTGTCGCAGCACGCATCGCCATCCCCGCGGCAATTATTGACGCTAGGCCCGCAAGGGTGGAAAGAAGCCGCTGTACGACCACCCGCCTGCCCCGGTGGCATTCAACGCCACCGCCCCTACCTCTTTTCGCATCCTGGAACTTTCGCCCGCATGTCACTCCCCCTGCTCGGATGGCTGACTGGAGCCCTGTTCTTCTTCTACGCCTGGGTGCTGCGCGTGGCGCCAAGCGTCATGGTCGACGAGTTGATGCGTGAGTTCTCGGTCGGCGCGACCGCCATTGGCAGCCTCTCCGCTTTCTATTTCTACGGCTACGCCGGCATGCAGGTGCCGGTCGGCATGATGATCGATCGCTTCGGTCCCCGCCGTTTGATGACGGCAGCAGCGCTCGTATGTGCCGCAGCCTCCTTGCTCGCTGCCTGGAGCCCATCCATCGAAGGCGTCTATCTCGGCCGGTTCCTCATTGGTGCTTCCGCAGCCTTCAGCCTCGTCGGCGCCATGGCGGTGGCCGGCCAATGGTTCGAGCCCAATCGCTTTGCCCTGCTGAGTGGTCTCGCCATGATGGCCGGCATGACAGGCGGCGTACTGGGCCAGGCCCCCGTCAGGCTCCTTGTCGAGGCCAACGGCTGGCGGCCGACCGGCGCCGTCATGGCCGGCGGCGGTCTCCTGATCGCGATCATGGCCTTTGCCTTCGTCCGCGACAAACGCCGCGGCACTGGCGGATTCGCTGCAGTCCTCGGCGGCCTGCGCACCGTCCTCTCCAATCCTCAGACCTGGCTGATCTCCGTGGCCGGTCTTGGCACCAACGGGGCGCTTTTGGGATTTGGCGGTCTCTGGGGCGTACCGTTCATGCGCACCGCCCACGGGCTAGAGCCCGCCACCGCCGCCCTCATCACATCGCTCATCATCGCCGGCTGGGGCGTTGGCGCGCCGACATTCGGCTGGCTCTCCGACCGTATTGGCCGCCGCCGCCTGCCTTTTCTGATCGGCTATGCCATCTGCCTGCCCTCGATGACCGCCCTGGTCTACGGACCACCCTTGCCGATCTGGATGGTCGCAAGCCTCACCTTCCTTGCAGGCTTCGGAGGCTCCGCCCAGATCTCCTGCTTCGCCCTGATTCGCGAGCTGAACCCGGTGGCGCTGAGTGGTACCGCTATCGGCGTCGTCAACGCCTTCCTCACCGGAGCCGGCGCTTTCTACCAGCCCTTGATCGGCTTCATCCTGGATCGCGTCTGGTCTGGCGGATCGTTGAATGGCGCCCGCATCTACGCCGCAGCCGACTATCGCCTGGGCTTTGCAGCTCTCATGGTCGGAATGATCGTAGGCCTCGTCTGCACGCTATTGATGCGTGAATCGAACTGCCGGCAAGTCGCCTGAAGCAAAGGGCCGGCAAAACCGGCCCATCGCAAAAAACGCTCAATCGAGGTGAACCCGCGAGCAAACAAGCGCGGGGGTAATCCAGCCCCGCGCCTGCGCCGCAAATCTCACTCCGCCGCGCGCGCCTTCAGCAGGCCGGCGTGCGCCAATGCCGCGTCGACGATCTTCTTGGTGGCATCCGTCACCGGTGCCAGCGGCAGCCGGCACTCCGCGCTCTCGATCAGACCGAGGCGCCAGGCTGCATACTTCACAGGCGCCGGATTCGTTTCAACAAACAGCGCATCGTGCAGCGGCATCAACACGTCCTGCAACTCAAGCGCCCGCTTGTAGTCGCCCTTCAACGTCGCCTCCTGGAACTCCGAGCAAAGTCGCGGCGCCACGTTGGCCGTCACCGAGATGCAGCCATTGCCGCCATGCGCGTTGAAGCCCAAGGCCGTGGCGTCTTCGCCCGAGAGGTAAGAGAACGGCTTCTTGATCAGCAACCGGTGCTGCGACATGCGATCGACCTTGGCTGAGGCGTCCTTGACCCCTGCCACGTTCTTCAATTCCGCGATCCGCGCCAGCGTCCCCGGCAGGATATCGACCACCGTCCGCGGCGGCACGTTATAGACGATGATCGGCAGATCGACCGCGTCGCTGATCGCCTTGAAGTGGAGGAAGAGGCCTTCTTGCGTCGGCTTGTTGTAATAGCCCGTCGAATGCAATGCGGCAGTGGCGCCGGCCGCCTTGGCGAACTCGGTGAGTTCGATCGCTTCCGCCGTCGAGTTCGAGCCAGCGCCCGCGACAACCGGCACCCGGCCTCTGGCGATCTTGATGCACAGCTCGACCACGCGCTTGTGCTCGTCATGAGACAGCGTCGGTGTCTCGCCCGTCGTCCCCACCGGCACGAGCCCGTGCGAGCCTTCCGAGATCTGCCATTCGACAAGCCGCTCAAACGCCTGCTCATCGACCTTGCCGTTCTTCATCGGCGTAATGAGCGCCGGTAACGAGCCCTTTAACATCGAGCTTCCTCCGCTCTCGAGGCGCGAATTCGATCGCGCACCATGCATTTTGGATCTAGCGAACTTCGAGTTCGGCCGACATCACGAGCCCGCCTGGGGTCGCTGGATCGCCGCGCGATTCCCTCCCGCGAATCATGGCAGGAACCGCAAGTCGCCATGATCAGGCTACAACTCTATGCTCTGAAGTGTGATGCCGCAAGGCGCGCCAGCCGTTGCTCCTGCGAATTTTGCCTGCTCGATCGCCATCGCGTAGGATTGGTAGAAGCAGGAGCCGTGCTCGGGGTGACTGCGAAAACGCGAAGCGGGGGACGACGCCGGCATGAGAGCCCTCTTTATCACCAGTCTTTGCGCATCGGTGCTTCTGGCAGCGGCCCCAGCCTGGGCTGAACTCCCCGTGTCGCCAGCCAAACCGGCACCAGCCGCCGCTCCAGTCCCCGTCCCTGAACCCAATCCCCGCCGGCCCGAGCCCAAGGCGCCTCCCCTCCAGCCGCTCCCGGCCGAAGCCGCCTATCGGGCCAAGGTCAAAGCCATGATCGCGCCGCTGCTCGCCATTGCTCCGACTCCGGAAGAGTTGGCAGCCCTAACCGCCGCACTGAAGGCAAATGCGCCAACCGGCCTCACCGATGCCATCGCTCAAAAGCTCGTCACCTGGCACGCGATGATGGCGGGCATCGGCGAGCCCGATACCTTCATCACCTTCGCCAAGGCAAATCCCGCCTGGCCGGGATCCCAGACCCTCGACCGCAGAGCAGAAGAGCAGCTATTCAATCAGGGCGGAAGCTCGGCGCGCATCCGCGCGTTCTTCAAGGGACGCGAGCCCACGGACGGTACCGGTTGGGCCGCGCTGGCATCGGCCTATCTGGCCGAGGGTGACCAGGCATCCGCCACCAAGTATGCCGCCAAGGCGTGGACCGAGGCCGACATGGCGGCCAGCTTCGAGACAGGTTTCCTCGATCGCTTCGGAAAACTCCTCACCGTCGACGATCACAAGCGCCGCCTTGATCGCCTCCTCGTCGACCGGGTGCGCTATCGGGCCGAACGGCGGGAGCGAGCCACCGTCGCCCGCCGTGTGATCAAGCTGCTACCGGACGCCGAGCGCAAGGAGGCTGAAACCCGGCTTCTGGTCTTCCTGGGCAACAAAGCCGCCATTCGCAGCGTCATCGCCCTGCCGCATACCACGGCCGGCAAGACCGACTGGGGACTGGCTTACGCCCACGCGATCGCCCACTTGCAGGCCAACCGCCTCGCCGACGCCGCCAAGATCCTGACCGATCTGCCCACCGACAGCGACAAGCTCGTGAGCCCGGACGACTGGTGGCTTGCGCGCCGTGAGGCTGCCTACGACGCGATCAAGGCCGGCAAGCCCGATCTCGCCTACAAGCTTGTCCGCCAATCCACGCCCCTGTCGGAAAACCCGGCTAAGGAGCAGGCCCACATGGCCGGCTGGATTGCCTTGCAGCTCAACAAGAAGCCGGCGCTCGCTCTGAAGCATTTCGAGGCCCACATGGCGGCGGCCGACGGTCCCCTCAGCCGAGCCCGCTCGCGCTACTGGACGGGCCGCGCACTCGAAGCCCTCGGCCGCAAGCCAGAGGCTATGAAGCGCTACCAGGAGGCGCTCTCCGATCCCGACACCTTCCACGCCCTGCTGGCGCGCCACAAGCTCGCAGGCTCGCGGCGCCTGGACTTCGATGTGAAGCCCCCTGCCCTGCCAACGCCTGCCGAACTCAAGCAATTTCTCGCCCGGGATTCTGTCCGTGCAGCCGTGCTCGCCGTGCGCGCGGGGCTCCCCCGCAACATCTCCATGGGTCTCTTCGCCGCCACCCGCAACCATCTCAACTCGGAAGGCGAACTCGCGCTGCTCGCTGAATTGGCCTCCTCCCTAGGCGATCCCCAAACCGCGCTCCGCATCGGAAAATCCGCGATCGCCCGTGGCCACAACCTCATCCTCTACGGCTACCCGATCGAGGCCTGGCCGGATTTCAAGCCGCTCGGCGTTCCCCCTGAGACGGCAATGCTCCTGGCCGTTGCCCGCCAGGAGACGGAGTTCAACACCGCCATCGTCTCGTCCGCCGGTGCCCGTGGCCTGCTGCAAGTGATGCCGATCACCGCCCGCCACGTCTGCCAAGACCATAAGCTCAAGTGCGAAATCTCCCGCCTCCTCACCGACCACGGCTACAACGCCATGATCGGCTCGGCCTACATCGGCGACCGCATGCGGGAATTCGGTGGTTGGTACGTCGTGACACTCGCCGGCTACAACGCCGGCCCCGGACGCGCGCGCCAGTGGATCCGCGAGAACGGCGACCCCCGCACAGCCGGCGTCGACTCCATCGACTGGATCGAGCGCATCCCGATCGAGGAGACGCGCAACTACGTCCAGAAGGTGCTCTCCAACATCCAGATCTACCGCGCGCGCCTCGGAGAGCCCAAGCCCGTCCGCCTCCTGGACGACCTCCACAAGGCAACCGACATCCGCCGCGCCGCAGCCGACTGAGGCGGAGGCGCCGCTTCGGTCTCGGCCCCACTCCAATCAGTCCATTCCCCGTTGAAGGCACGCCATCGCCAGCTATGAGAGCGCTGGCGCCAGCGACGGCTGCCAGCCAAGCGTGGTGCGAGGCGGCAAGCGCCGGTTGGCCCGCCCGCAACGAAGCGTGCTCCTCCGAAGGGTGACGAACCCGTATCGCCCAGAGCCCCACCTGTTGGGCGGCACTGGTGCGCGAGGGCCTGGCTGACCGGCCAATGAGGACCCGCCGCGCTGCTTGCAGGAACCAGCCGTTGCCGCTATATAGCCCCCTCCGGTGGCCAATGGCCGCCAGATCCCGGCAATGGGGGATCGTCTAATGGTAGGACTGCAGACTTTGACTCTGCCTGTCTAGGTTCGAATCCTAGTCCCCCAGCCAATCTTTTCAATGCCTTACGTTCCGCGTTCGCCTCACTCCCGTGCCCAAGGACGCACGGAGGACGTAAAATCATGCTCGTCATGGACGGGGGCCGCATCCTCGCCGGTAGCCACGGCTCCATGTGCTCACGCTGAGCGTAAGGGCCGCGCTGTCACCGTAGCGAACACATGCGGAGCCGACTGACTCATCGCTGCCCGTTCCGTCAAACTGAGGGCTGAGCCGTAAACAGATGAAGGGATTTGAGGACGTGTAAACGTTTACAAATCCACACCTAGCTATGCCCCCGCTGCAAGCGCATTCCCATAGTCGTTGCCACCTCACGCTGCTGCCGTATCGCGCCGCATGTCCGTCGTTGCTGGCTCCTGCTGCCTGTGGTTCGGCAGGATAGCAGGCTTGCGGCAGGGGGCCATTACCCGCATGGGCGGAGACGCTGCAAGCGGCTCCGTGAGCGCAGCGAGTAGCACCCGACCCGACCAACGGGAGGGGGTGCCACACTTCTGTGCACAGCACGGCTTTGGGCCAAGGTTTCGCCGACATTCGGCATAACTTCGGCTGGATGATTGCTTCGAGGATAGTGCGATGGCAACGCAAGATGATGCATCTGCCGCAAGTGAGGCGCGTTCAAACTCTGGTCGTGTAGGCCACTTGATAGCTTGGTTGGGCGCGGTGGTGGGCCTCGCAACCGTAGTTCTGGCCACGTTTCCCGTCTATTGGAGCTACCTCTGTAGGTCCAAAGGTCAATTCTGCGAAGGGTCGATCCAAGGTCCAGCAGTGACGGGAGAGCACAGGGAAAGGTTGGATAACAAACTCGCTACGAAGGAAGAGCAACCTTCGAGGGCTTGGCTCTGCATGACCGCGGGATTTGGCCCTTCTCCGCGAGGATCGACGTGGTGGCGCGCTTCAAAGACGAATCAGAACTTATAATCGATGCTCTGAATAAAGGAGGCGGGTCCGTCCAGATCTTCAATAGTCAGAAAGAGCATGTCGCGGCAGTAATTGCGCATCGAGAAAAGCCCACCGGCGAATTTGTGACAATCACGGCATATTTTCCGACCAGCAATCTTGCAAAGCGGGTCTATGATCTGAGATGTGGCAAGTATGAACCTGCGCCGAAGGGTAAACTTGATGTGCGCAACTTCACATTCAATGCTAAGGACAAAACCATAATTTTCGATCTCGTATCGTCGTGCGGCACTGTGGTTGTCAATGCCAACTCCGAGATTAATCTCAAGAAACACAACTCTGATAGCGGTCCGTTCGGCAATCGCGTTTATTTAGAGCTGACAGACAATCACCACGTAAAACTTGCGACAACAAAGTTCTCATCTGAGGGAGCACCGCGAGTCCGAGGAACATTTTGCGAGATGCGAGGCTGCAGCCGCAGCGTCGGCCCTGCGAGAGGGCGAGCTGTCGACATGCTTTAAATACGCGCCAGAGAAATCGGGTATTCGTATTGGCAGATTGATCGTCAAGGAGAAGCAAGGAAACACTCTGGTCGAGGTCGACAGCGTCAATTGCGTGTCGCCGTATTGGAACAAGGACCCTAATGGACGGCTCGTCTACGTGACCTGCAATGATGACCGTGGCGTGGAGAAGCAGAGGCTGTCGCTGCAAATTATCGGCAAGCCATTTGAACGGGAACGTTACTATTCTTTTGAGGGCGCGTGTGGCCAAATCTCGATTTGGAATGTCGCCAGTATTCCTGATTCCAATTCCGTTCGGTTCGAACTGGTGACTGACTGTCAAAGCCTTCTGATTAATGAACGGAGGTGGACCGTTTACGACGGGGCGAAACGCAAAGAGCGCGGCATGTACATGCTTCTACTCGACAAAGACTGGCTTGTTAGAGATTTAAAAGTGGCTGCAACATCTAATTAGTGCACCGCTGGGCAAGCTTGTGTAATCTCTGATTGCGGTACAGGCTGGGAAGCCGATAACCGTCAAGCGCGAAGGGCGGGCCGCGTGTCCGCCTTTTGCTTTTCACGCTGTCGCGCCTTGTTCCATGCTGCTCTGTGAAGTCGCTTGCGGTTCTCGTTCGCAGCCCGAGGAACGCCGCGCCGATGGCAGCGCAGCTCGCCTTGCGCTTCCTCGCATGCTCGCGCCCGACGGGTCATGGTTCGATGCCGCCATTTCAGCTTGGCCGCCTTGCCGGTGTCGGGATCGATCACATTGACGGCGACGTGGACGTGCCGCTTGTCCGTGTCGGCATGGCCAGCAATCACTGCCTGATGCGTGGCGAGCCCGAGGGCGCGAAGTGCACAGAGCGCGGTCTGCCGCCGATGGCGCTGCTGACGGGCGGCAAGCACGCCCCCGCGAACGGCTGAACTGAAACGGCGGGGAGATGGCGCTAGCCTGCCTCCTCACCGATCATCGCCGCAATTGCAGTCCTTCTGTCCGTAAACCCGTAGACCCGTTAACCCGCCTGGAGCGGACCGAGCTTGCCGAGTTCCATGGCCTTGATCTGCAGCGCGAGATATTTCGAGTTGATGCGGCATTGCGCCAACCCACCGGCAATGAACCAGAGACCCTGCTGCGGCGTGCGCTTGAACATGTTGTTAAGCTCGCCATCTTCGCCGATGCCCCACACCGGCCCGATCCGCTCCGCCATCTCCTCGCCAAGCGCCCGCCGCACCAGCTCGGCTTGCGGAAAATAACCGGTCGCCAGCACCAGCACGTCCACGGGCACCACCGTACCGTCCTTCAGCCGCGCGCCTTCAGCGACAAAGCGATCGATACGATCATATTGCAGCAGCCCGATCTCCCCCTTGATCATCAGAGCCGAACTGCCGGCGTCGAGATTATAGCCGCCGCCGCGTCGGAAGTATTTCATCTGGTGACCGGCTCCGTCCTCGCCCATATCGTGCTTGAAGCCGATTTTCTGCAGCCCTTCGATCAAATCCTTGTCCAGCTCCAACATGCGCTGCGCGACCATCTTGTATGTCTTGACGATCAGCGAAGGCGTCGCCGAGGACACGATCAGATCGCAGTCCTCCAGGGGTGGCCCCTCGTCCCAGACCGCCTCGTTGAGGCGCGCACTCGGCGTGATCGACACCACAGTCGTCGAGCCACGCTGGACGAGCGTCGTGTTGACCCCATGACTGTGAAGGTCAAGCGCGATGTCGTTGGCGCTGCTGCCGGTGCCGATGATGAGGGCATTCTTGCCTTTCCAGGCTGCCCCGCTCGTGAAGCCTTCCGAATGAACGACCTCACCTCCGAAATCGTCGAGGCCGGGAATGTCGGGAATGAAGGGGTAGCTGCTGACACCGTTCGCAAAAACAAGATGGCGAGGACGCATCACCCGCTCGCTACCATCGGACCGCCGCAGCCGTGCCGACCAGCATTTCGCCTCGTCGTCCCAGCCCCCTCCGACGAACTCGGTGTCCGTCCAGCAGTTGATCGCCATCGTGTCGGCATAGAACTCGAACCAGTTCCCGAGCATGTCCTTCGGAATGTAGGTCGGAAACGTCGGCGGAAACTCCATGTAGGGCAGGTGATTGAGGTGCGTGGAGTTGTGCAGGGCGAGCGAATGGTAGCGCTTGCGCCAACTATCGCCGATGCGCGGCCACTTCTCCACGACGAGCGTATCGACGCCGAGTTGGTTGAGGCGGGCGGCAATCGAAAGTCCCGCCTGCGCGCCGCCGACGACGATCACGGCCGGGTCGCGGTCTTCGTAGGCTTGCGCTTTCCGGCGCATGTCGGCCCAATTGTCGCCGCCGAAATTGCGCGAATACGCCGCGCCCGTCGGCCGGTTGGCGCCGATCTGCTCGGGATGCCCATTCAATTCCTCGAGCGTCGTCGAAATCAGCCACGCCTTGGCAACCTCACCGTCTTCCGTTGGCGACAGGCGAATGATCCCTGCCCCACGCCCTTCGGCTGTCGAAAACTCGAAGATCGCCTCGATACAATCGACCCCGACCCGGCGAACCTTCCGCGGCGGCTTGCGCCCATCCGGCAAATGAAAACCGTGCGCCTCCGTACGCCCCTGCTCGGCCACGAATCGCGAGGCGATAGTCTCACGCCCCTCCACAGGCGTCAGATGCCACGTGAAGGCCAACACATCCCGCCAATGACTGTCCTCGTGGAACAAGGCAGCGATCCTGGTCGCATCCTGGCTCGCGAGCGCGCTCTCGAACGCGCCAAGCCAGCGAAGTGCCATCTGCCGGCCATGATCTACCGGCTGTTGCTGCTGCAGCGATTGATCGACGTCGTTCATCCCCGGCCTCCCGTTGGCACGAACAATTCGCACCACTTGCTCATCTGCTGCCACGCTAGCAGAAGCGTGTTCAAGCATACAGGCGTTTGTCCGGACATTACGCCTCGGCGGTCCTTCCGACCGGCACCGAGGCACAAGCCTGATCACCCGAGACACCCGCAGTCCTGCGTCAAACGAGGATCCGAACCCCTTTCACAGACAAGAAGCGCCGACCCGGCCGCCTGTCCCCCGCCGCAGAACAACAACTCCCAGAGCGGCGAGCCCAGCGGTGGCAGGGGCCTATCGCTTCGCTGCCACGTCCAGTCACTAAATATCCCGAACCGGCACACCTAGCCGTCGTTGAGGTGACAAGCCGACCAGCGACCAGGCGCAATCTCCTTCAGAACCGGCGCTTCGACGCTGCAACGCGCGGTCGCATGCGGACAGCGCGGATGAAAATGACAGCCCGGCGGAGGATCGATAGGCGATGGGATCTCGCCCTTCACAGGCACGAAAGTGCGCTTTCTCTGATCGAGCCGGGGAACCTCGGCCAGCAGCGCCCGTGCGTAAGGATGATTGGCCCCCGCAAACAGGTCTTCCGTCGGCGCCATCTCGACAATCCTGCCGAGATACATGATCACCACCCGGTCCGAGATGTGCTGCACGACGCCGAGATCGTGACTGATGAATAGATAGGTTAGGTCAAGATCGCGCCGCAGATCCATGAACAGGTTGATGACCTGTGCCTGGATCGAGACGTCGAGGGCAGCCACAGCCTCGTCGCAGACCAGGAACTCAGGCCGCACCGCCAGTGCCCGAGCGATTCCGATGCGGCTGCGCTGCCCACCTGAGAACTGATGCGGATAGCGTCGCTTGAGAGCAGGATCGAGCCCGACGCGCAGCAGCGTTTCATCGACATAAGTCGACATCTCCCCCCGCTTGACGACGCCTTGCACAACCGGCGCTTCCCCTACGATGGCCTCGACCCGCATGCGGGGATTGAGCGAGGCGAACGGGTCCTGGAAGATCATCTGCACGGCAAGCCGGGCCGCCTGCGCCTCTGCCCCTTGGAGGGACAGCCGGTCGGTGCCCTTGAAGAGCACGGCGCCTTCGCTTGGCTCGAGTATGCCGGCGATCATCCGCCCCAGCGTCGACTTCCCGCAACCCGATTCCCCGACGAGGCCGACCACTTCGCCCGGATGGATCGCCAGATTGACCTTGTCGACGGCGTGCACCGTCTCGTCCCGCAGATCGGCACCCAAGCGCACGGCGATGCGCCCCGCGGCGTCGAGCTTCTTCTCGAAACGTCGGCTGAGATCCCTGACCTCGATGAGCGGCGGTGTCATGTGACAGCCTCCGCCAGCAGCGGATGGTGGCATCGACACGACCGGCCTTGGGCGGGTTCAGTAACCTCCGGCGTCACCTCGCACGCCCCCGTCGCATAGTCGCACCGGTCCCTGAACGCACAACCGGCTCCCAATCCGATGAGGGAGGGCGTCATGCCGCGGATTTGCCTGAGACGCTGGCCCCGCTGGTTATGGCTCGGCACCGAACCGATGAGGCCGAGCGTATAGGGATGCAGCGGCCGATCGATGATCTCGTCGGTCGATCCACTCTCAACGATACGGCCGGCGTACATGACAGCAATGCGGTCGGCCAGTGCTGCGACGACGGCGAGATCGTGGGTGATCCAGATCATGGCTGTTCCGGTTCGCCGGCACAGCTCCTGCGCCTCGAACAGGATTTGCGCCTGGATGGTGACGTCGAGCGCCGTCGTAGGCTCGTCCGCGATGATGAGATCGGGCTTGTTGAGAAACGCAATAGCGATCGCCACCCGTTGGCGCATGCCGCCCGAGAGTTCGTGAGGGTAGGCTTTGAGGCGGCGCTCCGGCGCCGGAATACCCACTTGATCCAGGGCCTGACGCGACAGCTCCAGCGCATCCGCCTTGGAGACATTCCGGTGTGCCTGGATCGTCTCGACCATCTGCGTGTCGACCCGCAACACCGGATTGAGGGTCATCATCGGGTCCTGGAAAATCATCGCGATCCGGTCGCCCCGGAGTTTCCGGCGCTGCTCTTCAGGCATCGCCAGCAGGTCGTTGCCCTTGAAGCGGACGGCACCGGAGACGATCCGGCCGGGTGGGTCGATCAGGCCGATGACGGAGAACCCTGTAATCGATTTGCCTGAGCCAGATTCGCCGACGAGCCCCATCACTTCGCCCGCCCGAACCTCGAAGCTGATCCCGTCCACCGCCTTGACCACGCCCGCCTTCGTGAAGAAATGCGTTCGCAGGTCCTCGACGACGAGCGTCGGCCCTGTCTCCACCGGCTCCGCCCCCCCCTGTCGCGCCTCCTCCTGTCCCGTCATCGCCTGAGCCTCGGGTTGAGCACGTCGCGAAGCTGGTCGCCGACGAGATTGATCGACACGATCGTCACCAGCAGCGCAATCCCAGGAAAGAAGCTGATCCAGTATTTACCCGACAGCATGTACTCAAAACCGTTTGCGATCAGCACGCCGAGCGAGGGCTCGGTCTGCGGCAGGCCGACACCGAGGAACGACAGCGTCGCCTCGAGCGCGATGGCATGAGCGGTCTGCACGGTGCCGACCACGATCAGCGGCGCGAAACAGTTCGGCATGATGTGCCCGAACATGACCCGCGCGTGGCTGAGGCCCAGGCACCGCGCCGCCTCCACATATTCCTTTTGCCGCTCGACCAGGGCCGTGCCGCGCACCGTGCGCGCATAATAGGCCCACTGCACCACGATCAGCGCCAGCATGATCTTGTCGATACCCTTGCCGAAAATCGCAACCAGCATCAACGCGATCAGCACCGCTGGAAAGGACAGTTGCATGTCGACGATGCGCATGATCAGCGTCTCGGTCCGCCCACCTGCATACGCGGCGAACAAGCCGACGCCCGCGCCGATGATCATGGCGATGAAGCCCGAGGTGACGCCCACCGCGAGCGAGATCCTCAGCCCGTAGAGTATGGCGCTCAGCAGGTCCCGGCCCGCTCCATCCGATCCGAGCCAGAACGTGTAGCCGCTCATGCTCTCCGCACCCGGCACCTGCCGGCTGTCGAGCACGTCGACTTGCCCCAGATCATAGGGGTTTTGCGGCGCGATGAAGGGAGCCGCCAGCGCCAGCAGCATGATCGCCACCAGCAACCCCAGCGCCGCCAGCGCAATACGGCTCTCGGCGAAGTCGGACGCGAACGCCCCCCACGGTGTCCGGACCGGTACCGTTTCGTCCCCGGCCGCCGTGCCAGGCTTCGTCATCCCACCCGGGCTGTCGCTGACGCTTGCCATCAGGTTTTCGCTGCCAGTCTGACCCTCGGATCGAGGATCGAATAGATGATGTCGACGACCAGATTGATCACCACGAACAACAGCACGATCATGATCAGGTAGGCGACGATGACCGGCCGATCGAGAGTGAGAATGCTGTCGATCAGCAGCTTACCCATGCCCGGCCAGGCGAAGATTGTCTCGGTCACAACCGAGAACGCCACCAATCCGCCGAACTCGAGGCCCAGCACGGTGACGACAGGGATCAGGATGTTCTTGAGCAGATGCACCAGGATCACCCTGCGCGAGCTCAATCCCTTGGCCCTCGCGAACTTGATATAGTCCTGCAGCATCGCCTCACGCGTACCGGCCCGCGTCAGCCGGATCACCAGTGACACATTGAGCAGCGCCAGATTGACGGCCGGCAGGATCAAATGGCTCAGCCCATCGAGCGTGAACAGGCTCGATTGAATACCGAGGAAGGTTCCAAGTTCCCCTCGCCCAGTTGTCGGCACCCAGCCGAGGATCACCGCGAACACCATCATCAACAGCAGACCGACCCAGAACGTCGGCAGGCTGAAGCCCAGGATGGAGCCAGCCATGATCCCTTTCGACACGATACTGTTGGGATAGAGCCCCGCAATCAGCCCGAGCGGAATGCCGAGCACGATGGTGAGCGCCAGCGCGACCAGCGCTAGCTCCATCGTCGCCGGCATACGTTGCAGGATCAGCTTCAGCGCGGGCTCGCCGAAGACGAACGACACGCCGAAGTTGCCGGTTGCAGCCCCCTTCAGGAAATAGCCGTATTGCACCCAGATTGGCCGGTCGAGACCCAGCGCCCGGATCGAGCGCTCGATCTCGGCTTGATCGGCCTCTGGATTGATCAGCATGTCCACCGGGTCGCCGACAACATTGACCCCGAAGAACACGATCACCGACATTATCGCGACGACCACCGCACTCTGCATAAGCCGTCTGATGATGAACGCCGTCATATCGTCGCCTGGGCCTGTTGCTCCGCGACCGCCGCCGGGCTCATCCAGAAGATGGATGTCCCGGCCGCAGGTCTCACTTCACCTCCATGGCGAACGTGCGCTCGTCGGTCCGGGGCGTGAAGCTCATGCCCTTTCGCGCTCCCCAGGTGTTGACCTGGTAGTGCAGAGGAATGATGCCGAGATCGCCAATGGCGACATCGGTCGCCTTGCCCAGAAGCGCGGCCCGCTTGGGATCGTCGACCTCGGCCAGTGCCGCCTCGATCAACTTGTCGACCTCGGGGTTTGAGTAGCGCCCGCGATTGGCCGCCCCCAACCCTTTCGACTTGTCGTAGGTCGCAAGCAGCGCTTTCAACGCCGAAGACGCTTCGCCCGTCCCCGAGCCCCAACCGACCAGAATGAAACTGAACTCCGGCGTCTTGTCCGGACCGCCCGCCGAGGCACGCTTGAAGTAGACGGCACGCGTCATCGTCTCGACCGACGTCTTGATCCCCGCCCGCGTCAGCATCTGGCCGATCGCCTCGGCGATCTTGGTGTCGTTGATGTAACGGTCGTTCGGACCATGCAAGGTCAGCTGAAACCCATCCTTGAAGCCGGCTTCCGTCAGCAGCTTCTTGGCCCCGGCGGGATCGAACGGCTCGGGCTTGAGGTTCTTCGAGACGCCGAAGAAGGTCGACGGCAGCAACTGACCTGCAGGAATGGCAACGCCCTCCATCACACGGTCGACGATGGCCTTGCGGTTGATGGCTTTGGAGATCGCGCGGCGAACACGGACGTCCTTCAGCGGGTTCTTGATCTTTTCGCCGTTGGCACCCTTCACGAACGGGGAATCGTCGCGAAAGTGGTCCATGTGCAGATAGATGACACGGTTTGAAATGCCGCTCGTCAGCGTCACCCGGTCATCCTTCTTGAGCTTGTCGATGTCCACGGTCGGCACCTGTTCGATGACATCCACATCGCCCGCCAGCAGCGCCGCCACGCGTGACGGCCCCGACTTGATCGGCTTCAGGACGACCCTGTCCCACTTCTCCTTCGGCCCCCAGTAGGCATCGTTGCGCGAAAACACGAAGCGATCGCCGGGGACGTATTCGGTGAACGTGTAGGGCCCGGTGCCGACTGCAGCCTTGCCGGAATTGAAATCGGCCGTGCTGGCGCTGCCGGCGACTTTCTTGGAGATGATTAGCACCGTCGCAACGTCATTGGGCATCAGCGGATAGGGCGTCTCCGTCGTGATGTGGACCGTGAGATCATCCACCTTCTTGACTGTCTTGCCCTTTGTGTAGAGCCCGAACCCGGAGGGGCTGTTGGGCACCGTCGGCGCGCGCTCGAACGTGAACACGACGTCGTCGGCAGTGAAGGGCGAGCCGTCGTGCCACTTCACACCGGGTCGCAGCTTGAATTCCCAGGTCGTCGGGTTGATCACCTTCCAGGACGTCGCAAGTCGCGGTACCAGCTTCTGCTCAGCATCGAAATCGAGCAGCCGCTCGAAGATGTGCGTCAGGATGGCGTTGTTGGGTCCGAGGTTGTGGTAGTGCGGATCGACCGATGATGGCTCCGAGGCAAGCGCAATCGTGAGATCCTTGGCAGTCGCGGTCGCCGGCGCCAATAGGCCGCCACCGACAAGAAGGACAGCGGACGCCAGGGCGTAAAGTCTGTTACGCATGGATAAAGTCTCCCTTTTTTTTCGGAATGGCCGGGGCCCGGTTGAATCCAGGCCGAAATTGGGCCTTCCCGTTGACGGCGAGACTAAGGGAAAGGCCAGCCTGTAGAAAGCTCAAATTCCGTGCCAAGAGTGACCTACATTAGGTCAACCGGATGCAGACGTGGATTGCAGCCGCACCTCGAAATTACATGGTGAAGAATTCGGAGCTCAGGAGGCAGCGTGCCATCCACCAGATTGCCGCGATAGCACCCCCGCTTCGCAGCCCCGGCCCCGACAGGGGTGAGCACACCTGATCGATCGCGCTTGCTTAGGTGTCCGGACATCATGCACGATTGAGCGATCCATACTGCAGTCCCGACACACCGGGGCATGTACCGATACGCAACGAAGTCCCGACCAAATTGCCTGAGGCCCGCCAGACGCAAAATGCGGGTCGAAGAGGAAATATCGTTCGCCATGGCGACAAACGACCAGGCAGCAGTCCCGGTTCGTCAAGAGAGCAAGCGCAAACAGCCGCGCGATAGTGCTTAGGAGGATTGACATGCACGACTTAGTCATCAGGGGTGCTACGATCGTCGACGGAACGGGAACGCCGAAATACACCGGCGACGTCGCCATAGAGGGGGGTGTGCTAGCCCAGGTCGGCGGCAAGGCCGGTCCCGCCAAGCGCGAGATCAAGGCTGACGGCCTGATGACCGCTCCCGGCTGGGTCGACGTCCACACCCATTACGATGGCCAAGCGACATGGGACAGCGAGCTCGCGCCCTCCTCCTGGCATGGCGTGACCACTGTGCTGATGGGCAACTGCGGCGTCGGCTTCGCGCCGGTGCGCAAAAACAAGTCCGACCACTCCGACCTGATCGGCTTGATGGAATTGATCGAGGAAATCCCAGGCGTGGCACTGGCGGAAGGCCTCAAGTGGAACTGGGAAACGTTTCCCGAATACCTCGACGCTCTCGACCAGAAGCCCCGCGCGATCGATATCGCCGCTCAGATCCCACATCACCCCTTGCGCGTCTTCGTCATGGGCGACCGCGCCATTCGTCGCGAGGCGGCAACAGCCGCCGACATCGAGGCGATGCGCGATCATGTCCGCAGCGGCCTCAAGGCCGGCGCCTTCGGCTTCACGACATCGCGCACCAATTCGCACAAGACGCCTGCCGGTGACATGGTCCCCGGCCGTTACTCGGAGGTCGACGAGCTGCTTGGCATCGGCACCGCCTTCAAAGGCCTCAACCATGGGGCCTTTGGCATGAACTCCGACTTCGACGATGAGGCCGAGGAGTTCGAGTGGATGACGAAGTTCTGCAAGGAGACGGGCCGTCCAGCCTGGTTCTTGCTGGTCGATCAGCCCAACGACACATCCCGTTGGAAGCGCATGATGGAGGGCGTCCACAAGGCCCGAAGAGCCGGCGCCAACGTCACAGCCCAGATCTCGGGCCGGCCAGTCGGCGTGCTGCTCGGCATCGATACGGCCCTCAATCCATTTTCGATCCGGCCAAGCTACCAGGCGCTGCTTGCGCTGCCCGTGGCCGAGCGCATGAAGCACGTCCAAGATCCAGCCTTCCGCGCCAAAGTCCTCGCCGAGAAGCCTGCGCCCGAATACCTCAAACGACTGTCCCAGTTCCGCCAGTACATCGTGACCGCCTGGGATCGCATGTTCCCGCTGACCGATCCTCCGAACTACGAGCCGCGCAAGGAGGACAGCATCGCCGGCATTGCCGCGAGGGAGGGGCGCACGCCGGACGAAGTGGCCTACGACTATCTGGCAGCCAGTGCCGACCGCTTCCTATTCTTCCCCGTCGTCAACTACAACCAGGATAACCTGGGCGTTCTCCATACCATGCTCGAGGATGAGACCACCCTGCTCGGGCTGTCCGATGGCGGTGCCCACTGCTCCTCGATCATCGACGCCAGCGTGCCAACCTGGATGCTGATGCATTGGACGCGCGACCGCTCACGAGGCCCGAAAATTCCGCTTGAGCGCATGGTCCAACGCCAAACCAAGGATACCGCCGCCTTCTTCGGCTTCCATGACCGGGGCCAATTGAAGGAAGGCATGAAGGCAGACTTGAACGTGTTCGACTATGAGGGCCT
Organism: uncultured Alphaproteobacteria bacterium; assembly: GCA_963761475.1. Lineage (GTDB taxonomy): Bacteria > Pseudomonadota > Alphaproteobacteria > Rhizobiales > Hyphomicrobiaceae. Next base: position 755,176 of record CAVXGT010000019.1, on the reverse strand, counting down.
CAAGTTGCACGTTCCCGAGATTCGCTACGATATGCCGATGAACGGACGCCGCCTCCTCCAACGTGCCGACGGCTACAAGCACACCTTCGTTTCAGGTGTCGAAACCTTCCAGAATGGCGCCTACACCGGCACAACGCCTGGCAGGCTCGTGCGTGCGGGATAGCTGCACGCGCCATCTCACACGCGCGGCGATGCAAGGCACTTCGCCCCGCGTGCAATCGCAGCCGCCATGCAGCAGAGCGGCCGGCAACGACGACCGCCCCCTGAGGCAAGGAACGCGTGCTCGATGACCAACGTCAACCTTCGCTACGGGATCTTTCTCGGCCCCCATCACCCCGTCGATGAGGATCCCACCTATCTGATCCATCGTGATTTCGAGTTGATGGAGTTGATCGACAAGCTGGGCTTCGCTGAGGCCTGGATTGGCGAGCACCATTCGGGCGGCTTCGAGTTGATCTGCTCGCCGGAACTCTTCATCGCCGCTGCGGCGGAGCGCACCAGGCAATTGAAATTCGGTCTCGGGGTCGTCTCGCTCCCCTATCACAACCCCCTGATGGTCGCGAACCGCGTCATCCAGCTCGACCATCAGACTCGCGGCCGCGTCATGTTCGGTGCGGGGCCCGGCCTGCTCGAGGGCGACACCTTGATGATGGGCATCGATTCACTCAAGAAGCGTGATCGCATGGCCCAGGGGTTGGACGTCATCCTGCGGCTCATGTCCGGGGAATGGGTGACCGAGAAAACGGACTGGTATGACTTCACCGACGCCCACGTCCAACTCCTGCCCTATACCAAACCCTATCCGGAAGTTGCCGTCGCCAGCGTTGTGACACCGTCCGGCGGACGCCTCGCCGGCAAGCACGACCTGTCCATGCTGTGCATGGCGGCACTCGGCCTCGGCTTCGATGCGCTCGACACCAACTGGAATATCGCGCAGGAAATCGCCGCCGAGCACGGCCGCACGATGGACCCCGCCAATCTCCGCCTCGTTGTACCTTGGTATATCGCCGAGACACGGCAAAAGGCGCGCGAGGACGTTGAATTCGCCTTCACCCGTTGGCTTGATTACCAGCGGGCCCAGGATGCCACGCGATACAACGTGCCCGCCGGCGAGGATCCGGTCGATTGGTACGTCAAACAGAACCTCGGCATAATCGGCACACCCGATGACGTCATCGCCGTGATCGAGCGCTTGCAGGCCAAGCAGGGCCCCTTCGGCTGCTTCTGCCAGTACGCTGCGGACTGGGCGGATTGGGAGGGGACGAAGAAATCCTATGAGCTGTTTGCCCGCTATGTGACACCCCACTTCAACGGTTCGAACGTCAATCGAAAGGCCTCACTCGAATGGCTGCGCCGCAACAACGAGGCCAACGCGGCCAGAGGGCGCGCAGCGGCAGAAGCGATGTTCGTTCAGCACAAGGCCGAGCGCAACGCCAAGCGTGACAAGGACAGCTCAGGCTCGCGCTGACCCACCCAGTCGCGATCGACTCTCGCGTGCACCAAAAAAATAAGGGCGGAGACGTTTTCGTCTCCGCCCTTACGCCGGTTTGATCGGGCTTTCCAGCCAGCAGGCCGCGCAGCCCGCCTCGGACTTACTTCTGCGGACGGCTCTTGGCCCAGTCGACGAGCTTCTTCGACTTGGCGTGGAGATCGTTGAAGTATTTGGCGTACTCGTCGCCGACCATCACCTTCACAGCGAGGCCCACGTCCTCCATCTTCTTGATGTGCTCGGGATCCGCCATCGCCTTGGACAAGCTCATCCTGCAGCTTCTTGACCACGTCGGGCTTCATGCCGGCAGGACCAGCAATGCCGCGTGTCGATGACGAGATGACCGTCGGATAGCCGAGCTCCTTCGTCGTCGGCACATCCGGCAGGAACTTCGAGCGGACATCATCCATAACGGCGAGCGCACGGACGGTTCCCGCCTGCACCTGCTTCAGCACCGAGCCGACGTTGTCGAAGGCGACATCGACGTTACCGCCGAGCGTCTCTTTCAGCATGGCAGCACCGCCGACGAGATGTACCAGGCGGAAGCTGAGACCAGGTACAGCCTCCTCGAGCATCAGGATCGCAAGATGGTCATCCGAAAGGATGCCCGTTGTAGCGCCACGCACCACGCCCGGCCGCTTCTTGACGTCGTCGATGACGTCCTTGAGCGTCTTGTAGGGGCTGTCTGCCTTGACCCAGACCAGGCCCGGATCGAGAACCTGATTGATGATCGGCGTGAAGCTCTTCTCGTTGAAGATCGCCTGGCGTGACGGATCGAGGATCACAGTGTTGGTCGCGGGCAGGTTCACGTAGCCGATGTAGTAGCCATCAGGCTTCTGCCGGGTCAGCTCTGTCCAGCCGACCTGGCCGCCAGCGCCGCCCTTGTTGATGACCACGATCGGCTGGCCAATCGCCTTCTCGGCGATGGAGGCAACGATCCGTGCGCCAATGTCGGTCGAGCCTCCGGGGGGATAAGCGACCATGAGTTGGACCGGCTTGGTCGGATAGCTCTGGGCTAGCGCGGACGTGGCAGCGATGGCCAAGCCTGCAGTGGCCGCAATCAAAGTTTTCAGCATTTCAGGTTTTCTCCTCCGTCGGGTAACCGGTTGGTGGTTGCCTGGTGAAAGTTCGTGGTTGCCTTGCCAGAAGTATCTACTCGTCCGATGCCTCCCGAATTTGTTTCGGTGCCAGATTGAGCGCAAACACGGCCAGAACGATGACGCTCAGCGACCAGCAGCGTCAGTGTAATCGGACGCGTGAGGAAGATCGAGAAGTCGCCCGCCGACATCTCGAGCGACGTCCGCAGCGATTTTTCGAGTTGAGGCCCGAGAATGAGCCCCAGCACAGCCGGCGCCAGCGGCATGTCGAGCTTTCTCAGCAGGTAGCCGATGACGCCGAAGCCCAGCATCACCCAGATGTCGAACACGCTCTGATTGATGGAATAGGCGCCAATCAGGCAGAACATCAAGGTGCCGACGCAGACATACTGGAAGGGCACTTCGAGGATTTTGGCCCAAAGGCCCACCAAAGGCAGGTTCAAGATCAGCAGCATGACGTTGCCGATGAAGAACGACGCGATGATGGTCCACACCAGAAGCGGCTTCTCGGTGAACAGGAACGGCCCAGGCGTGAGGCCGTTGATGATGAAGGCGCCCATCAACACGGCGATCGTTGGCGAGGACGGAATACCGAGTGTCAGCAGCGGCACCATGGCGGCATTGGCATAGGCATTGTTCGCCGTCTCGGGTCCGGCAACGCCCTCGATGGCGCCGTTGCCAAAGCGTTCCGGCGTCTTGGACACGCGCTTTTCGAGGATGTAGGACATGAACGTCGGGATGATCGAGCCCACACCCGGAATGAGCCCGAGGAAGAAGCCCAACCCCGTGCCGCGTGCAATCGCGCCAACCGAGGACCGCCATTCCTCGCGGCTCGGCAGGATGTTCTTGAGATTGGTCTTGATCACCTCGGAATAGGGCTTCTCCGCGGTCGCCAGGATCTCGCCGATGCCGAACAGCCCCATCACGACCGGGATGAAGCCGAGACCGTCATAGAGTTCGGGGATCCCAAATGTGAAACGCGGTGCGCCGCGCACAGGATCGATACCAATCAGCGAGATCAGGAGCCCTGCCGACGTCATCAGCACACCGGCGATCAGCGAGCGGCCGGCAAGGCCCGTCACCAAGCAAAGACCGAAAAGCATCAGGGCAAAGAATTCGGGCGGCCCAAATTTCAGGGCAAGCGCAGCAAGTGGGGCCGCAACGACCACCAGCGCGATGACTGCCACCGTGCCGCCGACGAAGGAGCCGATAGCCGCGATCCCGAGTGCAGCGCCCCCCCGACCTTGCCGGGCCATCTGATAGCCGTCGATACAGGTGATGACCGAGGCAGCCTCCCCCGGCACGTTCAACAGCACGGATGTGATGGTACCGCCATACATGGCCCCATAATAGATGGCCGACAGCATGATAATGGCGCCGGCTGGATCCAGATTGAAGGTCAGCGGTATCAGGATGGCCGTACCGGCAGCCGGACCAACACCGGGCAGCACGCCGACCAGCGTTCCAAGTACGCAACCGGCAAGGGCAAAAGCGAGATTCTGGAGGCTCATGGCTGCCTCTAGGCCAGCCAAGAGATGGTTGAGCGTGTCCATGTCGGGTTGCGATCCTCAGATGCCCAACATGCCGATTGGCAATGGGACTTTCAGCCAGTGGTAGAAGACGTGGAACACACCGAAGCTTGCTCCGAGCACGAATGGCACGATCACCAGCGGTGATCTCGCACCGAGCGCAGGCAGCAAGAGGCCGGTCACCAGCAGCGCCGTCAGCCGCCAGCCGAGCGTATCCAGCAGCGCGGCCGCTAAGGCGAGCAGAACAATCACCGCCAAGATCCGGAACATGGCAGGCCGATCGGGAATGAGGCTCTCCTCGCCCCCTTCGATAGGCACGCGAACGGTCTCGACGATCAGCCAGACGCTGAGCAGTGCGCCGAGGCCACCGAGCCAGATTGGGAAGAAGCCCGGACCAGGTCCGAGCGCATCGATGAGCGGTAGTTTCATCGACAGATAGATGGCGAAAGCAAACAGCGCGAGGAAACAGATGCTCGCCACAATCCAGCCGCGTTGCACGTTAGCGATCTCCAGATGACGCCCGTAGCTTCCAAGGGCGTAGACGACGGATCTTGCCCGCCGGTCAGATCGCCAACTATCAAACCCATTATTGTGATGCGGCGCAGTGTTCCGCAAGAGCTTATCGTTGCAATATGACAACGTCGGCGCCACCGCGCTCCGCCAAGGACAGACCACCGGCATCGTGCCCAGCGGCGCGGGGCACCTTCGGTCCCCTGGAGAAGAAAAACATCATTCAAAAACGGGCCAGAACTACAAATTTATTCCAAGCAACGGCGCAAAGCGACATGGCCGGCGCCGTCCCGTCCGATAGCAACTGGCATCACATCGTCGCATTAACCCTCGTCCACCGCTCCTGCAGCAGGCTTGCTTGAGCTAGATCAACAGCCAGGCCCCCATCGCGACGACACTGCCACCAAGATTGAAGCGATTCGCGAAGCAGCTTCGATCGTCGCCATCGGCAACACCGAGGCAACCAGGGGGACGATGATGCTGAACCTCGAAAATGTCCGCCAAGCACAGGTTTCGACCAAGCCGTTCAGCTATTTCCTGGCCGACAATGTGCTCGACGCCGGCACCCTCGCAGCCGTCACGCGCGATTTCCCGCAGATCACCCAGAGCGGCGTCTTCCCGCTCGAGGAACTCTCCGCAGGCAAAGCTTTCCAGAACCTCATCGACGACATCAAAAGCGCCGATCTCGAGACGGTTGTCGGCAACAAGCTCGGCGTCGACCTCTCGGGCCTTCCGCTCATGATCACCGTGCGCGGCATGTGTCACCGCCGTGACGGCCGCATCCACACCGATTCCGAGGACAAGGTCGTCACTTGCCTCCTGTATCTGAACGAACCCTGGGCCGAGGGCAGCGGCCGCTTGAGGTTGCTGCGCAATGGCCGCGACATCGAGGATTACATCACCGAAATCCCGCCCGACGGCGGCACCCTTGTTGCCTTTCGGCGCTCAGACAACTCCTGGCACGGCCATATGCCATTCGAAGGCCCCCGCCGCTACGTCATGTTCAATTGGGTGAGATCCGAAGCAGCCCTGGCAAAGAATGTGCTGCGTCACCGCGTATCAGCCGGCATCAAGCGCCTCAATCCCTTTCGATGAAACACGAGGTCCAGCCCCATGGACACGACCACGCTCACACATCCGAACGCCGTCGCTCGGTGCTTTCTCGCCTGCCTTGAGCACGCACAGCGCCAACACGCACCCTTCCGCTACTGGCTGCTCGATCACGCGCTGCCGTCACCAATCGTCGACGCAATCGCCGCCCTGCCGTTCGCCCCGCCCTCTGGTGCGCAATTCGACGGACGTCGCGAGGCCAACAATTCGACCCGCGTCTACTTCAGCAAGGAGAACCAGAAGCGCTTTCCGGTCTGCCGCGCAGTGGTGGAGGCCTTCAAGCATCCCCTCGTAACGTCATCAATCCAGCGCGAGACTGGCGCCGACTTGTCCGAAGGCCAGCTTCGCGTCGAGTACTGCCAGGACATCGACGGATTCTGGCTGGAACCTCACGTCGACATTTCCGTCAAGCTCTTTACCATGCTGGTCTATCTGTCCGATGAGCCCGAGTTGCGCAATGCCGGCACCGACATCTACGACGCCAGCCCCGAGCATCGCCTCGTTGCATCTGCCCCTTATGAACGCAACAAGGGCCTGGTCTTCATTCCCGGCCGCGACACTTGGCACGGCTTCACGCCCCGCCCGATACCGGGCGTCCGCAAATCGATCATCATCAACTACGTCTCCCCCGCCTGGCGCGATCGCTACGAGCTAGCGTGAGACGGCGACGGAGCCCGATCAACGAAGACGGCAACACCGGTCGATGATCGAGCCGAGCGTCAGTCAAGAATTCGCGAGCCCGCATCGCCCCGGCGATGTCGTGCGAAGCGAAGTCGCAAGCCCCGTCAGTTCGTCGCTGCACCCCGCAAGCGCACCAGGCAATCCCCGATTTCCCGCGCCAACGCGCAGCGCTCGGCAGGCGACAGATGTGCCCCGATCGAACACGACCGACCGCTCTGCATGAACGTCAGCCGGTTCGCCACGTAGCGATCATCGCTGACGATGAGCCTCACCCAGCTTGTGTTGAACTCCACACAGCCATCGCGTGGACCCCGGCGATCGGTTCTCGATATCCGCACGACGTCAGGCCCGATCTCAACGATCTCCGACTGACGCGCGGCCTGGTGATTGCACCAGAACGCAAGCGTCACGGCGATCAACGTAACCGCGACCCCGACAGCCAAGGGCCAAAACACCGCTGCCGGGCTCCAGGTGACGATGTAGACGCCTCCCGCCGCGACAGCAGCGAGTACATGGCATATGCCCCTGGCCCCAAGCGAGCGGTGCGGCCAGATTTCAAAGCGCTGGATGGCGTCCGCAGGTCCGACATCGGACCGCCGGAACGCCTGCGTTTCAGTGATGCTGCTCATTGCCGATCCGCGGCAGTGTTTCGAAACAGTGAAACGGCGGTGGCGACGACAGCGTCCATTCGAGCGTTGTGGCACCCTCACCCCAAGGATTGGCGGGTGCAGGCTGCTTGCGGACGAACGCAGCAATCAGGCCAACGAAGAATACCACCGTGCCGAGCGACGACAGTAGCGAGCCGTAAGACGACACCCAGTTCCAGAATTGGAACGCGTCGGGATAATCGACATACCGCCGCGGCATGCCGGCAAGTCCGAGGAAGTGCTGCGGAAAGAACGTCAGATTGACGCCCAAAAACATCAACCAGAAGTGAGCTTTGCCCCAGAACTCCGAGTACATGTATCCGGACATCTTTGGGAACCAGTAGTACCAGCCGGCAAAAAGAGTGAAGAGCGCCCCAAGCGACATCGTGTAATGGAAATGCGCCACCACGTAGTAGGTGTCATGCAATGCGCGATCGACACCGGCATTGGCAAGCATGACACCCGTCACGCCGCCGACGGTGAACAGGAACACGAAGCCGAGAGCGAACAGCATCGGCACAGTGAATTGGAGCGATCCCCCCCACATCGTCGCAATCCAAGAGAAGATCTTGATGCCGGTCGGCACCGCAATCACCATCGTGGCGAACACGAAGTAGGCCTGCACGTTGACGGAAAGGCCCGCTGTATACATGTGGTGCGCCCACACGATGAAGCCGACGGCACCGATCGCCACCATGGCGTAGGCCATCCCGAGGTAGCCAAAAATAGGCTTCTTCGAGAACGTCGCGATCACATGGCTAACGAGACCAAAGCCCGGCAGGATGATGATGTAGACTTCCGGATGACCGAAGAACCAGAACAGGTGCTGAAACAGCATGGGATCGCCACCACCTGCGGCCGTGAAGAACGTGGTGCCGAAGTTGCGATCAGTGAGCAACATCGTAATGGCACCGGCCAACACGGGCAGCGACAGCAGCAGCAGGAACGCTGTGATCAGGATCGACCACACGAAGAGCGGCATCTTGTGCAACGTCATGCCCGGCGCGCGCATGTTGAAAATCGTCGTGATGAAGTTGATCGACGACAGGATCGACGACGCACCCGCGACATGCAGCGCCAAGATCGCGAAGTCCACGGCTGGCCCGGGATGGCCGGTCGTCGATAGAGGCGCATAGGCCGTCCACCCGATGCCCGCCCCGCAACCAGTCAGGTCCATTGCCGCCCCACCGAACAGGCCGAGACTGCACGGCCCGGAACCTTCAACGAACAGCGAGATCACCAGCAGCGAGAGAGCCGACGGCAGCAGCCAGAACGAAACGTTATTCATTCGCGGGAACGCCATGTCCGGCGCCCCGATCATCAACGGCGCGAACCAATTCCCGAAGCCACCGAACAGCGACGGCATGATCATGAAGAACACCATGATCAGGCCGTGCCCTGTCGTGAAGACGTTGAACATGTGGGAGTTCGCGAAGTACTGCATTCCCGGCTCTTTAAGCTCGAGCCGGATGCCAACCGACAGCAGCCCCCCGACGATGCCCCCGATCATCGCAAAGATCAGGTACATCGTGCCGATGTCTTTGTGGTTGGTCGACAAGAGCCAGCGACGCCAGCCGTGTGGAATGTCATGGTGCTCTGCAGCAGCGCCTGCGGCCATGATTAGCCTCAATTGTTTCGTTTCCGATCACAAGCGGACACACCCGCCCACACCACTGGCACCGCCGGACGCACACGCCTGGACCACCAGCCATGGATGGACTCCGCCCACCAAGCGTCCAGCGCGCTTAGGCTCATGCGCTTGATCGAAATCAAACACACATGCGACGGATTGCTGCTTTGAAAATGGGGGCAACTCCGGGCCGAATGGTCCTGGCGAGATCACGCCCCGAAAGCGGCTCAAAGACGTAGAGAAATGCCAACCAGTTCCGCAACCACGGGGCAGATTTGCGATGCGAAACGCCTGCAGCACCTGCGCAATCCGATCGAAGGCCCTGTGCAGCGCATTGCCTCATTCCGCGCTCGATGTGCTGAATCGCATGTCCCATCGCAAGCGGGTCTATGCCGGCCGCGCCCTCTTCGCTGAGGAGGAGGCCACAACTGTCGTGGCAACCATCATTTCCGGTGTAGCCAAGGCCTCGATCTCGCTTTCTGACGGGCGAACCCAGGTCGTCGCCCTATACTTCCCCTCCGACTTCATCGGCCGGCCGTTCGCGGGCTCCATCGCGCCGCTGACCGAGGCCGCCACCGACATCGAGCTCTGCTATTTCGATCGCAATCGGTTCGAGGCTCTGTTGCGAGAGCACCGGGGGCTCGAGGAACTGTTCGTTCGGCGCATGACCCAGGAACTGGACGCCAGCCGCGATTGGATGCTTCTTCTGGGGCACAAAACCGCAGAGGAGCGCGTCGCAAGCCTACTTATGCTGTGCCTCGACAAGCTGCGCGCCGAACCGTGCGAGTTGTCCGACCAGCGCCGCCCCAGCATGCCCGAGCCTGCCAACCTGGAATTGGAGCTTCCGCTCTCGCGCACGGAAATGGCGGAATTCCTCGGCATGACCATCGAAACGGTGAGCCGAATGCTCAAACGCTTGTCGGTGTCGGGTTTGATCTCCGTTGGCACCGGGCGCACTATCACGATACTGGACCGCAACGAGTTGGCGCGACTGGCCGAGTGGAACACTCACTGATCCCATCACGGCCGAACCGCGAAATTTCCGTCATAGTCGCTTGCAGCAGCGCCATGCCCGAACGACATGGCGCCGCCGGCCGTGTCAGCCTCGCCTAGGCTGCCACGGCGTCCGCCTTCAACAGGTCGGCGGCTTTCTCGCCGACCATGATGCAGGGCGCGTTGGTATTGCCGGACGGCATCGTTGGGAAGATCGAGGCATCGGCGACCCTGAGCCCAGTGATGCCATGCACGCGCAAGCGCTCGTCCACAACGGTCCCGCGACCTTCAGGCCCCATACGGCACGTTCCAATCGGGTGATAAGCGGTCTGCGCGTTGTTGCGAATCCAATCCGAGGATCTCGTCGTCGCTGCTCACATCCTTGCCCGGCGAGAACTCCGGCCCCCGCAAGCCATCCATCGGCGACGCCTCGACGATCGAGCGCACGATCTTGAAGCCGTCAACCATGGCCCGCTGATCAATCGGATCGGACATGAAGTTGAAGCGGATCGCCGGCTGGTCGCGATGATCCGACGAGCGGATATGGATGGTCCCGAGACTCTCCGGCCGTAGCTGGTAGCAGGACATCGTCATCGACGGGAAATCCTGCAACTTGCGCGTCTTGGGATCCTTGATCGAGTACGGCACGATGTGCATTTGTACATCCGGCGTCTCCATGTCCTGGCGCGTGCGCAGGAAGGCCAGCATCGGTGCCGACGGCAGGCTGATGAAGCCGCCGCGTGACGTCAGGTATCGCAACCCCTGGCCGATCGCGCCGAGCCCCTGTGCGCGATGATTGTAGGACACACTCTTCTCATTGACCTTCCAGATGATGCGCGCGTTCAAATGGTCGCGGAAATTTTCACCCACCGCCGGCAGCGCGTGCTGCACATCGATGCCGAACGGTTTGAGCACGTCCGGATTGCCGATGCCCGACAACTCCAACAGTTGCGGCGTCGCCACCGCGCCTGCGCACAAGATCACGTCCCGGTGCGCATTGGCCTCGACCTGCTTGCCATGCGTTTCATAGACGATGCCCGTGCATCGCTTGCCGTCGAGCTTGATGCGACGTGTGTGCGCGTTGGTCACGACGGTCAGGTTCGGTCGCTTGCGCGCCGGCTCCAGATAGCACTTCGCCACACTCTGCCGCAGCCCGTTCCAGATACTGGCCTGCGTCTTGACGATGCCTTCCTGATCCTCGCTGTTGTAGTCCGGATTGATCTTGTAGCCCGCTGCTTCCGCCGCCTTGAACAGCGCGTCGTAGAGCGGGCTTTGATCCGGCACCTCCGTGATCTTCAGCGGACCATCGGTTCCCCGGCCGTCCTTGCCGCCCTTCTCGTATCCCTCGATCCGCGTGAAGATCGGCGCCACGTCCTGCCAGCTCCACCCGCGCGCCCCCATCTGCGCCCAGGTGTCGTAGTCGAGCTTCTGCCCCCGCACCCAGACCAGCCCGTTGATGGCGCTCGAGCCGCCGACCATCTTGCCTCTCGGCACCGGGATCTCTCGATTGCCAGTCGTGGATTCCGGCGTCGACTGATAGAGCCAATTCACTCCGGGCTTCTCGATGAACAGGCCGAAGCTGATCGGAAAGCGTGACAGGAAATGGGTATCCCCGCCCGCCTCCACGAGCAGAACCTGATGGCGCGGGTTCTCGCTCAAGCGCGCGGCCAGCGCCGCACCAGCCGACCCTGCACCGACAACGATATAGTCATAGTCCTGCATCTCGCTCTCCCCACTGGGTGTTCTTGCAAATGGCAGCCGAAACCGACCCGCCCGTCAACGCTTTCGATTGAATTAGTCTTCAGCCTCGCCCGTCCCGGCGACCGTTGCATCACCATCACGCGCGCTCCGCACGGAGCCGACCGAGCGACTGTCGAACGCAACCGTCTTGATCAGCGCCCAAACGTCGAGCCCGACCGAAAGCCCAAGCCGGCCGACCGAGGATCGCGTCAGCAGGGCTCTGACGATATTGCCCCCGACATCGATCAGGACCTCGACGAAGGGGCCATCCCGTGCCACCAGTCCTGTGATCCGGCCAGGCAGCCGATTGGAGATCGAGATCTCTCTAGGCTCAATCAAGGAGAGGGCAACGTCTCGCGATCGTATGCGAACCCTCAGTTGCGCGCCTGGCGCCATCGTGATCTGCGGCACCTGCAGTCGCCCCCCCTGAAATCGCAGCGTCGTCAGCTCGTAGGCATCGTCGTGCCCCTCGACCTCGCAAACGATGACCGCACCTGCTTCGAACCGGCCGACGAGTGGCGACAGCTCGGGATCCGAGGCCAACTCCAGCAGCGGCCCCGAGCGCACCACCCGCCCGTGATCCACCACCAGCAAGTGGTCAGCCAGCCGAACGACTTCGTTGAAGGCATGCGAGATGTAAAGGATCGGTAGCCCCAACTCGTCACGCAGCCGCTCGATATAGGGCAGCAGTTCCGACTTCCTCGGCGGATCGAGCGAAGACAACGGCTCGTCCATCAGCAGCAGTCGTGGTTGCGACAGCAAGGCCCTGCCTATTGCCACCCGTTGGCGTTCACCCCCCGACAGCCGATGCGTGCGTCGGCCTAGCAGTGGCTCCAGCCCGAGCAGGCCAATCACCACGTCGGGCGCCAACGGCCGCGCGCCTCGGGCCCGCCGCCATCCATATTCGAGGTTGCCGCGCACCGTCATATGCGGAAACAGGCGGCTTTCCTGGAAGACGTAGCCGATCCGACGCCGATGCACCGCCAGGTCGATACCGGCCTCTGCATCGAAAAAGACGGTATCGCCAACCACGATCCGGCCACTGTCGGGCCGCAAGCCCCCGGCAATTGCCTGCACGATCGAAGTCTTCCCCGCCCCGCTGCGTCCGAACACGGCCGTAATCCCCTGGGCCGGCGCCTCGAAGGCCACATCCAGCAGCATCGCCGCCAATTGCTTTGTGAACCGGACCTCGATCATTGCCCGTGGATCACCCGGCGCGCCCAGCGCTCCACCGCTTCCGAGAGCCCGAGCGCAGCCAGTGACAGCACCATGGCAAGCCCGACGAGCCGGAGCGCAGCCGCCTCCCCGTCCGGCACCTGCGTCGCCGTATAGATCGCCAATGGCAACGTCCGCGTCGCCCCTTCCACGTTGGAGGCAAAGGTGATCGTGGCGCCGAATTCGCCAAGGCTCGCGGCGAACGCCATCAGAAAACCTGCGAGAATACCGGGCAGCATCAGCGGCAGGGACAACGTGAGAAAGCAATCGAGCGGGCTCGCCCCAAGTGAGCGCGCGGCAAGTTCAAGACCCTGGTCGATGGCATCGAGCGACAGGCGGATAGCGCGCACCATCAAGGGAAACGCCATGACGGCGGCAGCCAGCACGGCACCTGCGGTGGTGAACACCAGCCGTACCCCGAAGACATCGTAAAGCCAGGCACCGATCGGCCCCCGCACGCCGAAGCCGAGAAGCAACAGGTAACCGATCACGACTGGCGGCAGGACCAGCGGCGCATGCACCAGCACATTGAGCAAACCGCGCCCCGGCATGCGTGTCCGCGACAGCAGCCACGCTGCCCCGATCGCCGGCAAGAGTGAGCCGGCTGCTGCCCACAGGGCGACAGTCAAGCTCAACGTGAAAGCCTCGATCTCGATCGGCGTCAACACGGCCATTCTCAGCGCACCCCGAACCCGTAGCGGGCAAGGATAGCACGCGCTTGGGGCGACTGCAGGAGCGCATACACCTCGGCAACACCCGGCTGGCTTCGCCCTTTAACGACACCGATCGGATACACGATAGGCGGGTGCGCACCCTCGGGAAACCAACCGACCACGTTAACGTGGCGGGATATGCGGGCATCAGTTGCATACACGATACCGCAAGACGCTTCCCCCCGCTCGACCAGCACCAGCGCCGAACGGACATTGTCGGCCCGCACCAGACGGTCCTTGCTCTCAGTCCACAACCCCATCGATTGCAGCGCAGCCTTGGCGTAGCGACCCGCCGGTACATGCGCTGGATCGCCGACCGCAATCCGCCCCTTCGAGAAATCGTCCGGCGCAGGCGCGACATGCGCGGGCGCAGGCGCGAGCCCAGGACGCACCGGCACCACCAAGACCAGTCGATTGGTCAAGAGCACCCGGCGTGTGCCGGCGGCCAACAAACCGCGCTTGTCCAGGTAGTCCATCCAGGCCTCATCGGCCGAAAGGTAGATGTCGGCTGGCGAGCCTTGCTCGATCTGCTTGGCGAGCGTCGACGATGAGGCAAACGACAGGCGGACCGTGAGGCCGGTCTCGGCACGGATCATGACGCCCACCGCTTCCAGCGCTTCCGTCAGGCTCGCTGCGGCAAAAATTGTGACCTGCCGCCCCGCTGTTGCAGGCGCCGCCATGAAGCAGGCGAACGCCATGCTCGCGAGCAGCACGGCCGACCTAATCCATGCTCCCATCGCGCCGAACATGATCCTCGTAGCCATGCTTGCTCGCTACCACACACGAGGCTGACCGTCGATGCGCCCCATCACTCACCATTTCGCTCAACCAGCATTGTGCCGCTTCCGGCTATGGACGACACTGCCGCACATATCACCACCGACATGAGAGTTGCAGATGCCTACTTCTAAGCCGGCCGATATAGGTGCCAATCGCCTGGCGGCATGGCTTGAAATTTTCCATCCGGCCTACCGTGGCTATCTGGCAGCCATGCTCGCCATCAGCATCATCGGCGGCATCATTACTTTCCTGAACCTCGAGTTCCTGCAGGGCTTGGTCAAGACCTACGGCGTGATGACCCGCCTTGGCAGCATGTCCTGCGCCGAGGCCTCCGACGTCCACTATCTCACCGGCTTCTTCGTCTGCAATGGCCTCGCCAGTGGCTGGGGCGTCGTCCTGTGGGTCCTGGCCGCCTACATCTGCCTCGAGCTGGCGCAGGCTGCCAACCACATCCTTCGCCTTCTGGTCCAGGGCTTCCTTGAAATCCGCTCCCGCAACGACATCGAGCGCGAGATCCTCGTCAATCTGCTCCGCAAGGACGATCCGTTCTTCCAGCGCAATTCCGCAACCCAGATAGCCAACCGCCTGAACGAGGACACCGAACGCATCTTTCACCGGCGCGAGGACGCAGCAGCGCTATGGGGCGTAACCACGGAAGCGGCAGGCGCGCTGTTCTTCCTCTATACGCAGCACTGGAGCTACGCCGCGGCGGTCTTGGCGTTCACCCTTGCCGGCGTCCTCATCATCCATCGCATGCTCGCCTCCGTCCGCGCCCTCGATGCCGCGCAGCTCAAAGGCGACGATCTCGTCAAGGCCGCGTTCGAGGACTACCTCTATACCGCGCCTGAGACGCAGATGGGCAACCTCACGCCCAAGGTGGCCGCAAGGCTCGGGGCCGTGCAGGCCCACCGCCAGCAGGCCTACGTTGGGTTGCTCAGGCTCAATAGCCGACTGACCGCCACCTACGATCTCACCGAGCTCGTGGCCTTTTCCGCCATCATGGCCGCCATCGTCTATGTCGTGGCAGCCCATGGCCTGACGCTCGAGGACGGCCTCGTTGCAGCCGTCGTCCGGGCCGTCCCGCAGACGTATGGCAACATCACCCAGATCGCCAAGCTGGTGGTGAAGTTCCAGCTCGCCGGCGTCTCCGCTGGCCGCATCCTCGAGTTCGCAACCGAGGCCGAGCCCAAAGCCGCCCCCGCGCCCGAGGTCACTGCCGCGCTGGCCTCCCCCGCCCCCCTGGAGCTGAAGGAATTGCGTTACGCCTTTACGCCCGGAGGCGCCGTGCAAGGTGGCGATGACGGCATCAGCGCCGCTATTCCGCGGCGCGCGCTGACGGTTTTGGTCGGGCCGTCGGGCTCCGGTAAATCGATGGTGAGCCAGTTGCTGATGGGCCGCATGCAACCGCTTGCGGGAAAGGTGGCGATCGCCGATGTGACGGTGACAGGTCTGCCCCAGTCGGAGCGCGCCCGCCTGTTCGGCTACATGCCCCAGTCCCTCGCCATGATTGCAGGTTCAATCGGTGACAACATCGCATTCGGCCTCCCCGAGACGTCACTCGCCGGCCAAAGCGCATGCCTTTCTGACAACCAACTTCAATGGGTCGAGGCGACCGGCGTCGGACAGATCGCCCGCGAAAAGGCACTCGACGTCGCCCCGGCCCAGGATGCATTGCAGACTTTGCGGGACGTGGACCTACCGGCGCTGCGCGACCGCCTGCGCGACGCCGTCCACAGTGCCATTGCCGAACCCCTCCAGCCACTATCCGGAAACGCTCCCGTTCCCCATCTCACCGTACTCGAGAACCTGACCCACTCGAGTCTCGACATCATCGCCCTGCCGAAACTCGCCATGAGCCGCACCGGCTATGCCCACGCCGAAGCAATGGCCCTCCTGCCCTCGAGCGATCGCATCATCACCCTTGCCAGCCACGTCATCGAGCGAACCCGCCATCTGCTGCAGGGCCTGCCGTCGCTGGAGGCCTACAACGAAGTGGCCCCGCAAGCTCTGATCGAGCCGGTCTGGCAGTTGCGCTCCAACCTCGAGCTGGCTGGGCCCGAGGCCGTTCGCGACCCGGCCTTGCGTGCCGATTTCCTTCTCGTAGGCCTCACCGCCCGACCTCGCGAGCTGGACCCCGATGCGACAGGCGCATTGCACCGTTGGCTCGCCGACCGCACAACGACACAGGAGCTGGCCGACGCCTGCCGCTCGACATTTGCAGCCGCACTCGCCCCCCTCCACGCCGACCAGCTCAATCCATGGCTCTGCTGGCGCGACAACCTATTGTTTGCCTCCCTCCCGTCCCCCAACGCCAGTGTACAAAAGGCGATCGACGACTGCCTGCTCAAGGCAATCGCCGCGACACCGGCGGACCGCGCCGTCTTGGAGACCGGCCTCGCCTACGACGTCGGCCGGCAGGGCAAACGCCTGTCCGGCGGCCAACGCCAGATGGTGGCGCTCGCCCGCACTCTCGTCCAATCGAGCCCGGTCCTGGTCCTCGATGAGCCGACCGCAGCCCTCGACCCCCGCCGGCGAGGCGATATCAACCGTTTGCTAAAGTCGGTGTGTGATCATCACACCGTCGTTGCGATTACCCACGACATGGAACTTGCGCGGTTGGCAGACCAGGTGCTCATGATGACGGACGGTAGCCTCGTTGCCTCCGGCACGTTCGACCAACTTATGAACTCAAATCCGGCGTTCCGAGCATTGGTCGACCATCAGGGAGCTGACCGAACATGAGCCAGGAGAGCCGCACCCTTATCCTCAGGCGCTCGGCCTATTTCCAATCGTTGTCGGAATACGACCTGGCAACCCTGGCCGAGGCGATGAACGAGGAACACTACCAGCCCGGCGAGATCGTCCTGGCTGCCGGCGAACCTGCAGACCGCATCTTCGTCGTCGTCGAAGGCACCCTCGAGATTAGGCCCAAGGCGGCCAACTTCCAGCCGATCCACGTCGGTCCCGGTGCGCTCTTTGGCGAGTACGGCATGTTCGACAAGGGCCAGCGCACGGCAACCGTAATCAGCGTTGGCGAAGTCCGCCTGCTATCGCTCGATTATGTCCGCTTCCGCGCTTTCTTGATGCGCTTTCCTGAAGCCATGTGGGAGATTCTTGGCACCACCGTGCGCCAGTTGCTCGCCATGCAGCGTGGCGCCAAGACGCGCTGAGTCCGTTCCGTTCGCCGTGCACACCGCTTCTGCGCGTTGAGCGCTCCCCGGCGTTGACCCGGCCGGACCGCGTTGCCACACTGTCATCACCGATCTTCCTCGCCACCCAAGGCCCGCGCAACTTCTGCGCCCGCCCGACGCGACGCCACGTCGCCCCGCAACTCCAGGAGGCCCCGATGGCGATCCGCATCTGGCACCAAAGCTTCACCGAGCTCCAGCGCCTGCCCGCCTATGCCGACGGCATGAAGGCACATGCAGCAAGCATCCTGCGCCCCGGCACCGAGGTCGCCTGGCATGGCCAGATGCCCGGCACCTATCCCGGCGACTACCCCGGTGATGACATCGGCTACGGCCCGCTCTTTTCCATGCACGGCCTGCAGTGGCTGGCGGCGGCGCGCCAGGCCGAAGCAGAGGGCTACGATGCTTTCGCCATGTGCACGCTGCCGAACCCGATGCTGCGCGAATGCCGCGCCATCGTGGACATCCCCGTCATCGGGCTCGGCGAGGCGACGTTCCATCTGGCCTCAATGCTCGGCCAGCGCTTCGGCGTGATGATGTTCATCGACCGCATGGTGCCGCTCTACAAGGAGCAGATCGCATCCTACGGGCTCAAGGACAGATGCGCAGTGGTGCGTCGCGCCGAAGGCATCACCTTCCAGGACGTGCTCGGCGGCTATTCCGATCCGGCGCCAGCCATCGAGAAGTTCGAGACTGCCGCCCGCAACATGATCCGCGACGATGGCGCCGACGTGATCGTGCCCGGCGAGGTGCCGCTGTCGCTGCTGTTGGCCCGTAATGGCGTCTCCCGCGTCGACGGCGTGCCCATCATGGACACACTCGCCTGCTGCCTGAAGATGGCGGAAATGATGGTCGACCTAAAACGCACCACCGGCATTTGGGCGAGCCGTGAGGGCTTCTTCAATGCGCCCAAGAGCAAGGCCCGCATGGACGAGGTGTGGGGTTTCTACGGTCTCGACAAGTTGAAATTCTAGGCGCTCAGCCAGCCAACGCACAGCAGGCGACAAGGAGGCCCTTATGGCGCCACCCCCTTCGACCAACCCCATGCACGGGCCCAACCGTTTCAAGCTCGGCGTCTTCTCGGCCAACTGCGACGGTGGCCTCACCATGAGCCTCGCACCGGAGCGCTGGCAGGCCAACTGGGACGATATCGTCGCCATGTGCCGGATCGCCGACGATGCCGGCATGGAGTTCATCCTGCCCGTCGCCAAGTGGCGGGGATACCAGGGCAAGGCCAACATCTACGGCAAGAGCTACGAGACGCTGACCCACAGCGCAGCGATCGGGGCGCTGACGAAACGGATCTGCGTCTTCTCCACGATCCACGTCTCCCTGATCACACCGGCCTTCGGCGCCAAGGCGCTGGCAACCATCGACCACGTCACCCACGGCCGCGCCGGCCTCAACATCGTCTGCGGCTGGAACCAGGAGGAATTCGATCTGCACGGCCACACGATCGAGCAGGACACGCGCTACGAGCACGGCCTCGAGTGGTTCAAGGTCTGGTCAAAACTACTGGAGGGCGGACCTGAGTTCGATTGGAAAGGCGAGTTCTTCGACCTGAAGCGCCTACACACCAATCCGGTCTCGGTCCAACGCCCCCGCCCCCTAGTGATGTCCGCAGGCTTCTCGCCAAAGGGTCGTGACTTCGCAGCCCAGGCGGCAGACGCCCTCTTCACCAACATGACCGACCTCGAGCAGGCACCGGCCTTCCTCGCAGACGTCGCGCAACACATGTCCCGCTACGGGCGCACGTTGCCGGTCTACGTCATGGGACACGTCGTCTGTCGGCCGACACGCAAGGAGGCCGAGGAGTTCTACCACTACTTCGCCGAGGAGCTGGCCGACGCCGATGGCCAAGCCTATTACCGCCGCCAGCGCGGCACCAAGGTCGGCACCGGCGCGGCAACGTCCGGTCGCCCTTTCGAGAACCGGTTCATGCGGGAAAGTGGCAAGAAGTACGATGGCGCCTACCCCGGCACCTATCCGCTGGTGGGAACACCCGACGACATCGCTGATGACATGGCGCGCATGAGTGCAGTAGGCCTCGCCGGCTGCTCCGTCGCCTTTCTCGACTATCTCAAGGAAATCCCGTTCTTCGTTGCCGAAGTCCTTCCGCGCCTCGAGCGCATAGGATTGCGCGAGCCGCAATAGTGAGATCCGCAAGCGCTGCTAAGACATTACGACCGAGTGACAGCGAAAGCCTTGACCACCCACCCAGCCAACAGCAGGTAGCAAGGCCGATCGGATAGCGACGCCACGGGCGGTGTCACCCCGTCATGAAGGCAATGCCGTTCTGCCTGAGCTCGGCCCAGGCCGGCGCACGGCCAAGGCAGTAGAAGCGCCCGACTTTTTCGCAGAGCCCAGCTTCTCGCCAAACCTTGAATTGCCGGTTGACGTTTTCACGGCTTGCGGCAGCCGCTTCCGCCAGGCGCGACTGACGGATCGGGTAGCGGATCAATATGCGCCCGTCGTCCATCGTCTCGCCAAACGCATCGGCGAGACGCAACATCACCAGGGCAAGTCGGTCCTCCAGGCCGAGACGCTGGTCGCAAACCTGTTGGTTGGTCACCCGAAGACGCTTCGAAATCAATCGCGCGACAGCCCTGTAGACGGCGCCATCCCCAGCCGACAGACGATCGAAGTCCCGTCCATGCAGCAGCCACAGCCGGCAGTCCGTCATCGCCGTCACCGTCGCCGAGCGCGGCTCCCTGTCGATCAGGAACAATTCACCGACCAGATCACCGCTGCCGAGAACGGCAAGCCAGATCTCGTTGCCGTTGCGATCCTCGACCGCCACTCGCAGTACGCCACGCTCGACCAGATAGCACCCTTCCCCCGCCGCTCCCGACTGGAAGAGGACACGCTCCCGCCCAAGGTCGACCGGCATCAGGGCGTCGGCAAGCTTCGCCTGGATCGCCCCTTCGAGCCCGGCAAAAACGGCCGCTGACGCCAGCACCGACCTACGAATTTCCCGATCAGTCGCCCTCGTTTGCATACTCAATTCCTCGCCACCCCCGAAAGCTCCGCCATGGCGCGGTCGATGAACCGATGCCACCGCCATTAAGTTTAAACTATCAGGAGGGTACCGTGAGCGTTGCCTTCAATCATCGAAAGAATGTATTTTATCAATGTCCGCCAGGCTTTTGTAGCATCTTGCTGGTTGCGTGATGAATGTCACTGATTACTGTTCGCCATTGCGCTAGGCATGGATCGTTACCGGTTCGGACTGCCGGATATTCTCCGGAAAGCCGATCGATCGAAGCCGATCCGGGTTTTCAGCCACGATATGAAGGAATGTAAGATGGCAGTACTCAGCAGCATCGATGGAAAATTCTACGAGATCCCCGATGACGTTGCCCAGCGCTATGAGCTCGCTGCGGACAAGGTGAAAGAGGTCCTCTCCAAGCTGGATCCCGAGCTCGCCGAGGGCGGCCCCGAAGCGACGCGCCCGTACGGCGCCGCCCCGACCGTCGTCATCCACGTCTCCGGCGACGGCGTTCGCATGGAAGAGCCCGATGGCGGCGCCGACGATGGCGTCGAGCCCTATTGGGGCTACGGCTATCGCCGCCGCTACTACAAGCCCCACTACGGTCATCACCACCATCACGGCTGGTGGGGCCGGCGCTACTACAAGCGCTACTACTGGTAAGTCCTGCCTCGGTACGGCAGCAGACGGGCCTCGGCCCGCCTGCGCCGTTCCGGGGTGGTCTGTTGCGTCTTCCCGGCAAAGGCACGCGCCAATTGCTCTCCACGGCTCTCGGCCAAGCCCGATGACACTAGGCGAAATGACCATGCCCCCTGGGATTCCCCTGGCACTGATGGAGCAACTGAAGTTGGCGCTCGCGGCCACGCGTGCCAGCGTCGACCATCCCCTCGCCCTCGTCGTCAACGCCTTCAATACGGCAATTCGCGGCCAGTCCGCCGCCATCCTTGTGCCTGCCGGCAACGAGGCGCTTCGCTTTGCAGCCGCCACCAACGACGCACTTTTGGCCGCCAACGTCCCGAATATTCCACTCGGCTCGAGCGTAGCTGGCCTGGCCTTCCTCTCAGGCCAAACCATCGCTCTTGATGACGCCAGCACAGCCCCCAATTTTTACGCCGCCGTCGACCAGACTTCGGGGCTCACCACCAAGGAATATCTGGCTGCCCCCATATTCCATCGCAGCCAGAGGCTCGGCGTGCTCACCGTCGTCAATCGCCAGCCCGAAGTGACCCCGACCGCATTCAGCGCCAGCGAGCTTGCCGTCGCCGAGCGCTACGCCGAGCTTGCGGCCATTCTCATCCGCCACCGCGACGCCTTCGAGCGCCACGTGTCCGCCGCCACCGATGCCTTGAGCGCCGACGCCAGCGCGGTCTACTCCCCGTTTACCGGCGCGAGCCTTGGCTCCAGCGATGATCCCTTCGAACTGCGCGCCCAGATCATGGAAGCGCTCGAGACCACACAGGAAGGCGACCTCGTCTTGATCCGCGACCTCGCCGAACGCCTGGCCGGCCAGACCTCATGAGCGCCCCCCCGAACTCGGAGCCCGGCGCGAGTGAACCGCCCATTATCGACAAGGCCTCGATCCAGCACGCCATCGCGACAGGGCGAGGCCAGGGTGTCAGGATTGCACTGCTCGACACCGGCGTCGATGACACCCACCCCGATCTCGCCGGTGCCATTGCCGGTTCCTACGAGGTCATCCGCGATGCCACCGGCTGGCAGTGCCTGCCGCGCCCCGCTTCCGACGCCGTCGGCCACGGCACCGCTTGCGCCGGCATCATCCACGCCCTCGCACCTGAAGCCGAAATCCACTCCGTCAAGGTGATCGGCAACGACGCCCGCGGCAGTGCCGAGCAGTTGGTGCATGGCCTCAAGTGGGCCATCGAAGCCGGCTGCCACATCGTCAATGCCAGCCTCGGCACCCTCGACAGGAAGAGCCGCGAACCCATCGCCGAGCTCGCCGACCAGGCCTTCTACGCAGGCGTCCTGATCGTCGCTGCCGCCAACAACCGCGGCCAAACGGCCTGGCCCGCGAACCTGTCCTCTGTCCTGACCGTCGACAGCGCCCACCTCGAAGACCCCCTGCGCTTCCACTACCGGCTTGCGACACCGATTGAGCTCGAGGCCAAGGGCATCTATGTCGAAGCGCCGACCACAGGCGGCGGTCGCAAGCTGTTCACAGGCACCAGCTTTGCTTGCCCGCACGTGACGGCACTGGCCGCGCGCCTGCTCTCGGTTCATCCGGGTTTGCAGCCGTTCGCAGTCCGCGCTGCCTTGCACGCGGCAAGCGCGGACTGATCCATGCTGCCCACAGCACGCCTCAGCTTGCCGGCGGTAGGCGGTGCGAGAACGCGGTTTCCGCGCTCGTGATGAATTCGAGCAGCGCCGCCTTGCCATCCTCCGTCGCCCGGCGCGCACGCCGGAAAGCATCGGCAATCTGCGCGGGATCGTCGACCCGCTCCGACCAGCCTCCGAGCTCGCGCGCCAGACCCGCATAGTTGCCGCCGAGATCGCGCGCATTGTGCCGCTCGTGGCTGAGCTTCATGTGCGGAATTTCGATCGCCATCGTCGAGTTGTTGAGCACCACCGTGAGGATCGGGACCCCCGCCCGCACCGCCGTCTCGAAATCGAGCCCAGTCATGCCGAACGCCGCATCACCCATGAAGTTGACACAGAACTTGTCCGGCGCAGCAATCTTGGCGCCGATGGTAAGCCCCAGTCCGGTGCCGAGCTGATGTGACTTGCCCCAGCCCATGTAGCCGCGCGGCCGCGTCGCCCGGTAGAAGGGCAGGATCTGATCGCGCGGGCTGCCTGAATCGTGCGTCACGATCGCATCCTTGGGATCAACGACCCGCATGAATTCGGCAATCACACGATAGGGATTGATCGGGCGTTCGCTCGACGTCAGTTTCGCCTGCCACTCGGCCAGCCACGCCTCCCGCGCCTTTGCCAGCGCCAGTGCCCGCTCGGGCCCACGCCTGGTCTTGCCAATTCTGTCGCCAACCGCCGCCACGAGTGCCGCCAGCACGAGCTTGGCATCACCGAGAATGCCAACTTCCGCCGTCACGCTCTTGTTGAGGTCCCGCGCGTCGTTGGTCGCATGGATCACACGTTTTTCAGGCGCAATAGCTGGGCTCGTGATCCGATGCGGCGTGAACGAGCAGCCGATGCCGGCGACGACGTCAGCCTCCCGAAGCGCATTCAAGCCATGACTGGTGAAGACGATCCCACCCGTACCGACAGCCAGCGCGTGATCCTCCGGGAACGCGCTCTTACCGTCGCCGGAGGTCATGACGGGGGCCTGCAACAGCTCGGCGAGCGCCACCAGTTCCGACGTCGCCTCGGCGTAGAGCACGCCTTGACCGGCATAAAGCAAGGGGGCCTTGGCCTCGACGAGCAGCTTGGCCGCCTCATCGATATCGCGTGGGTCGGGCGCCGAGCGCACTTCGCGCACGTTGGTGTAGGCCGGTGCACCGTCGAGCTTGGCCTTCACCACATCGGTGGGCACCTCCACCATCACAGGTCCGAGCCGGCCATTGCGCAAGGCGTTGAAGGCCCGCCGCATCACCGGACCCACCGCCGCACCCGACGTCAACGGCTCGACGTGCTTGGTGATGCTTTGATAGGTGCGGGTCGAGTTGAAGAACGGAAAGACGTGCGCGACATCGCGCGGATGACCGAGCGGCAGGAACAGCACCGGGCTCGAATCCGAGAACGCTGATGCGATGCCGGGAAACGCGTTCTCCGCCCCCGGTCCATACTGCATCGCGAAAACGGCCGGCGGCCGGCCGTTGGCCGTGCGCGCGAAGCCTGACGCCATATCGACACCCACCCGCTCCTGTCGGCAGATGATGGGCGTGATGCCCGCGCCCACGGCGGCCTCGATGATCGGCGTCGTCGGAAAGCAAAAGAGCTGGGAAATCCCCTCGCGCTTGAGGATATCGGCAATGGCTTCCATCACGAGCATGATGTTGAACTCCGTGGGCAGGATGTGGGTTGATGGGTCCTCGTGACCCGTTCTTGGACACGAGTTGGGATCTCAGCGTCGAGTTTGCGCACCCTCGCCCGAAAAATCCAACCACCTTATGTGCACGCCGACGCCCGCCGCATTCAGGCGCCTCGAACCAACCGATGCCGCCACGGCAATTGCCGTGTCGTCTCGCTCAGCCCAGCAACACGAACTCGAGCAGCCGCGATGCGGAGGGAGCGGACGTTGACCCGCAGCGAAAGGCGGCCCTATCGTCTGTCCAAGACCACGGCAGAGGTGCCCCCGATACCGGAAGAAGTGCGCGAAACGTCATGGGCCGCAATAGGGAACCTTGGGCTTGCCAGCCAATCGGCGCCGCCGTTGGTCTGCTTATTTGATCTTGAGCACCCGGCATGCTCGATTGTCGACGGGTGAAATGGAGATTGCCATCATGCGTATTGCGATCATGGGTTCGGGCGGAATCGGTGGTCTATGCGGCGCACGACTCGTGAAGGCCGGCGCCGATGTAATTTTCATCGCTCGGGGGGCCCATCTCGAAGCCATGCGCCAAGACGGGCTTCGATTGGAAAGCGCGCTCGGGGATGTCACACTGGAGGAGGTGCAAGTCACCGACAGGGTTTCAGCCAGCGCGCCAGCCGATATCATTCTGTTCACAGTCAAAGGTCCGGATACCGACGCTGCCATCGAGATTATTGCTCCCATTGTCGTTCCCGCCACCGGCATCATCTGCTTCCAGAACGGCGTCGCCGGTATCGACAAGCTCGCACACCGCTTCGGCAAGTCCGCCGTCATGCCGGGGTCGACGGTGACCACAGCCACAATCGCGAGCCCTGGTGTCATTCGGCACGCCGGCACATCCAACGCCTTCACTTTCGGCGAGTGGAACGGCGCGCTTTCGGAGCGGGCAAAGGCCTTCCAAGTGCTTGCCCAGAAGGCCGGCCTCAACATGCAGCTCTCCGCAAATCCGCCCCAGGACGTCTGGTGGAAGCTGGTCGGCGCCGCGGCAGGCATGTCGGCGACCTGCCTGTCGCGCCTGCCTCTACGAACCTGCGCCGAGACGGAGGGAACGCGGCAGCACATGATCGAGATCATGCGCGAGGTTATCGCGGTGGCGCGCGCTCGCGGAGTCGAGGTTCCCGCCGATAGCATCGAGCGCATTCTTAATATTTGCGTGACGCTTGACCCGAACTGGAAGACCTCCATGTTGACGGATCTCGAGGCAGGTCGGGTGATTGAGGCCGACAGCGTGTTCGGCGCAGTCTATCGCATGGGCCTCGAACTCGGCGTGCCGACGCCGGCCGTGTCGGTCACCTATCGGATACTGAGCCCTTACACGCGGCCGAGACCCCTAGATGGGGCTTGATTTCCTTGGCTCTCGCGCGCCGAAGTTAGGTCGAGAGAGAGGCGAACCCGAAAACAATGCTCGAGTACGGAGTCAGGCAATGCGCCTTAAGGGCAAAGTCGCAATTGTGACCGGAGCCGGCCAGAGACCGGGTGACGGAACTGGCAATGGTCGGGCAACGGCGATGGTTTTCGCCCGTGAAGGGGCAAAGATCTTTCTAGCCAACAGAAGCGTCGCGACAGTTGAAGAGACACGGGACTTAATCAGGGCTGAAGGGTTTGAAGCCGAATGTATGGCAGCGGACGTCAGCAGCGAGGGGGACTGCGCAAATCTCGTGCAGTCGGTCTTGAAGCAATATGGTCGCCTCGACATTGTTCATAACAATGCAGGCATAGCTCTACCCGATGGTGACACGTCGGCGATTGAGCGGGCCGACTGGGACGCAAGCATCAGCGTCAATCTCACCGGGGCAATGCTGATCAGCAAGCACGCGTTGCCCCTCCTGCGACGACAGAAATCCGGCTGCATCACTCATGTCAGTAGCATTGCGGCAATCGGCTCGATCCCGGTCATAAGCTATAAGGCCTCAAAGGCGGCCCTACACGAATTTACGCGCTGGCTCGCCTTTGAAAACGCACCTTACAATATCCGATGCAACGTCCTACTCCTTGGCCTGATGGATACCCCAATGGGCATTGAATATCACCACAAGGCCTCCGGTACGCCTCGCGAGGAATTGCGACGGCAACGTAGCGAAAACGTTCCCATGAAACGCATGGGTACACCGTGGGACACTGCCAATGCGGCGCTGTTTCTGGCGTCCGACGAGGCATCGTACATCACGGGGGCAGTGTTGCCGGTTGATGGCGGAATGCACACAAGGGTGAGCAATTAACGCCCCGTGGAACGTTCCAACGGCGTTGCATGGAAGCCGCTATTCCAAGCGGATCGCGATGGCCTCGAAATCCGTGAGCGACGTCACCTCGCTGATGTGACCTTTTCCGGTCGTATCTTCGAGCAGAACGGCGTTACCGGGTCTCAGTTCCTGCGCATCGCCGAGGCTCGATGTCACCCGGACGCTACCAGAGGTACAAATGATGATCTGGCGTCGCGGCGTCGGGTGGAGGCCACCGTCCCAGCCAACCGGACAACAAATAAACTGGGCCCCGCAACCAGTGCAGGGCCCAGCAACATCGATCCGCACGCAGGCGATCAGAACGGTATCTCGTCGTCGATTTTCTTGTCGAAGGCCTTGCCTCCGCCACCGCCAGAGGAGCCGCCGCCCTTGCGTGCGCCGCCGCCGCTACCGCCACTGCCGCCGAAATCGCCGCCGCCGCCGTAGTTGCCACCGCCGCCACCGCCGCTGTAGCCACCCTCGTCACCGAAGTCGGCCCCGCTCTCGGCCATGCCGGTCGCCATGCCACCACCGCGGCTGTCGAGCATCGTCAACACGGAATTGAAGCCCTGCAGCACGATTTCCGTCGAATAGCGGTCCTGGCCCTGCTGGTCCTGCCATTTGCGCGTCTGCAACTGGCCTTCGATATAGAGCTTGGCGCCCTTCTTCACGTATTGCTCGACGACCTTGCACAGGCCCTCGTTGAACACCACGACACGGTGCCATTCCGTGCGCTCACGCCGCTCACCGGAGTTGCGGTCGCGCCATGTTTCGCTCGTCGCCACCCTGAGATTGGCGATCGGCTTGCCATCCTGCGTCCGCCGGATTTCGGGATCCGCACCGAGATTCCCCACGAGAATGACCTTGTTAACGGAACCGGCCATGGCACTGCTCCTTTTCGACTGACTGGCCAAACGGCCTCACGGCGTTGGCCTCCACGCTGTCGACCCCGACACGCCGGTCCGACTCAGCTGGTTGCCAGCAACCTACCCTCGAAGCAGGTCCCAGCATCCCGCACAAAGCTGGTTCTCCACGGAATTCGAGTTGCAGCGACTGCTTTCGCGTATGTTCTACATATGTTCCATAGAAATGTCAACACCCGCCACGCCGCGCTCTACCGGCCCCACGCCATCACCGTGCGCAATCAGGAGACTGCAGACTGGCGGCGCGCTAAGGCGCCATCCGGGAAACCCCCTGGTCGGCGACGGTAAGCCAATCATGCCCGTTCGTTGCCCGGCCGCACCAACCCCAGGTGATCACGCAGCATCGAGCCAGAATAATCCCGGCGGAAGAGACCACGGCGCTGCAGCAACGGCACAACCTCGTCGACAAACGCTTCCAGCGAGCCCGGCAAGGCATGAAACTGCATCATGAAGCCATCACAGGCGCCCGCACGAAACCAACGCTCCATCGTGTCGGCAACCTCGACCGGTGTTCCCTTGATGGTCTTGCGCCCGCGTTCGTAGCGCAGATAGAGCTGGCGCAACGTCGGGTTCTCCTTGGTGATGATCTCCATGATCCCATCGAAGAACGCCTTGTGGAAGTTCGCCTGTTTCGGCAGCCGGTTCGCAGGAATTGGCTCATCCAAAGGCAATCCCGTCAGATCGACCTCGAGATCCATCCCGAGGCGGAAGACACCGACGTCGGGATGCAACCACTCCTGGAGTTGGCGATAGCGCGCCTCGGCCTCGGCCTGAGTGCTTCCGAGCACGACGGGCATGCCCGCCAGGATGCGTAGACTGTCGGGATGGCGGCCATGCCTGGCCATCCGCCCCTTGAGATCGTCATAGGCAGCCTTGGCGTTTCCGGCATCGGCGGCGCTCGCAAACACCACCTCGGCCGTCCGCGCTGCAAGCTCCCGGCCCGTCTCCGAGGCCCCCGCCTGGCTGATCACAGGATGGCCTTGCGGCGATCGCTCGATATTGAGCGCGCCGTCCACCTTGAAAAAGCGCCCCTCATGGTGGACCGCATGCATGCGCTGGGGATCGAAATAAAGGCCGCGCTCCCGGTCGCGCACGAACGCGCCGTCCTCCCAGCTATCCCAAAGCTGCTTCACGACATCGACGAATTCTCCTGCCCGCTCGTAGCGCTCGCCATGCGGCGCCAGCTTGGCGTGGCCGAAATTGCGCGCGGCATAATCGTTGGCGGAAGTGACCACGTTCCAGGCCGCTCGCCCATGCGAGATGTGATCCAGCGAGGCGAACTGGCGCGCCACGTTGTAGGGCTCGGAAAAACTGGTCGACACGGTGCCGCCGAGGCCGATGTAGCGCGTCGATCCGGCAAGAGCCGTCAGCAGCGTCACCGGCTCCAGCGCGTTCATATACATCGGGAACCGGCTCCAGGCCTGGAAGTTCTCCGTCCGGGCCGCCGGCGTATCGGCGATGAAGAAAAGGTCGAATTTGCCCCGCTCCGCGATCTGGGCGAGGCGCCGGTAATGATCGATATTCGTCGAGGCGTGCGCGTCGGTTTCCGGATTTAGCCAGGACGCCGGATGATTACCGGTCGCCTGATCGACCAGGATCGCAAGCGACATCTGACTTGAGCCGGTCATGGCGTCCTCCCGAAGCTGCACCCCAAGCTTGCCGTCAGGTGGGCTCGCCTGGCAATGGCGCATCTGACCTCAAGTCGCTCCAGACCTCACGCCAACTCCCCTTTGCGCCAAGCAAGCTTGTCGAAGGCGACATGATCGCCGAAGAAATCGATCCGTGGCTCGGGGTGGCTCATACTCGATTTGGTGTAGGTGGTCAGCGGCCCTTCGATCCGGCGAACGTGCGCCTGTCCTCCGACCCAGTCGTCGGCAGGCAGCAGCGTGCTCCCGCGCGTCGTCAGATCCCAGATGTAATAGTGATGCGGCACGACCACTTTTGGCCGCAACCGCTCGATGATGGCGGCCGTCATCGCGAAGCTCATGACATGCTGTGAGCCGTCGATAGGCAGCAGCACGATATCGATCGCTCCGAGCGCCTCCCAGACATGGTCCGGCGGGTTGTGGCGATTATCGCCCCAATGCAGAATCCGCATCCCCCCGGTCTCGACGACGATCAGACAATTGTCCCAGGAGCGTGGATTGCCGGGCGGTTCTACATCGACGCCGTTGAGCTCCTTATGCACCATCTTGAAATCATAGGTTCCAAAGCCCGATTCCGTCGCGTGCTTGTCCGCGATGCCGGTGATCGTCACATCTAGGAAACTGTAGGTGCCAATCAATCGGTCGAGCAGTACGTGGGCATCAAGACGGTTGAGGCCGTCGTGATCGAAGTGGGCATGCGTCGAAACCCCGATATCGACGCTGGTGAGCGGCATGTCGCGCAGATACCAGTCCCAGGCGCGCAGCGGATGATTGCGCCAGGGATCGACCATCACCGTCAGTCCCTTGGGGCTGGTGATCCGAAAGGCGGAGGAGCCGAAATAGGCAAGCTCCACCTTCCCTTCTGTCGCAGACGAGGCAGCACAGTCGCTTGCCAGCGCCATCATGCGGTTGTGGTTGGCGCTTGAGCGCCAGGCGACAGGCCCGGCATCCGGGTTGGGCACGCGTTCGTTCATCTCGGTGATCCCACTTCTTTATGCTGTCGAGCCTGCCAGTTCCGTAGTTAGCTTTTTTTCTCGGTCACCTGCCCGAGCAGACGCGACTTGAAGTCCTCGGGCGGCTCGACGCCAGCATCCGTATAAGCCTTCCGCACGGCTTCGATCGATGGCGTGAAGATCGACGTACGATTCTCACTCGCCCACTTCTGCGAAGCAACGATCGGCTCGATGGAGCCCTGGAACTGCGGCATGACCCATCGGGCGAACAGCTCGAAGCTCGCAAGCGTGTTCTGCCGGTTGGCCCATTCATGCGCACGGAACATGAAGCCGCCACAGCCGCCGCCCGTCTTTGCGATCATTGCATGAAGCCCCTTGGCGATCGTCTCCGGCGAGCCGACCAGCGTGGTCCCCATCTTGACTCCATCCCGCAACGGATCGTCGGCCCGTCCCGCCGGCCTGCCAAGCGTTTCCTCGAAATACGAGATCGTCTCGATCCGCTCGCCCGCCCGCACCTGCGCCAGCGCCGTTTCGTCGTCTTCCGCACAATGCATGTTGACCACCAGACGCCACTCCTTGCGGTCCATGCTGCGCCCATGCTTGGCCGCTTCGTCCTCCGCGATCTGCCACTGTTTCGCCAGCGCGTCGGGGCCACCCGGGAGACCCGCGCCAATCGACAGCACGCCAAGGCCATACTTGCCGGCAGCAACCATCGCGGCCGGTGTCTGGGTCGAGGCGACGGCAATCTTGAAATGCGGATCCGTATAGGGCGCCAGATGCAGCCGCGCATCGCGCATCTCGAACCAGTCCGTTTTCATCGTCACCGGTTCCTCTCCCTTGAGCAGCCGGGTGATGGCATCGAGGCTCTCGTCCATGCGCCGGCGCTGCGTGGAGGGCTCGATCGCCAGCATGAAGGCGTCAGAGACCAGGGCGCCAGGGCCACACCCCAGCATCGCCCGCCCCCGTGTCATATGGTCGAGTTGCACGAACCTCTGAGCCACCATGAACGGATGGTGGTAGGGCAGGCTCGTCACCCCCGTTCCAAGGCGGATATTGCGCGTCCGCTCTGCAGCCGCGGCAATCACCAGCTCCGGCATGGCGATCAATTCCCACCCCGCCGAATGGTGCTCGCCGATCCAGGCCTCGTCGAAACCCAGGTGATCGAGCCATTCAATCAGCTCGATGTCACGTCGCAGCGCCAACGTCGGATTATCGCCTGCACGATGGAAGGGTGCGAGGAAGATGCCGAAGATCAAGCCCTTGTGCGCCATTGACGCTCTCCTTTCAGGTTATCCGGACCGCCACCGCCGATGGCGCATGTGCCAGACCGTAGCGAGCAGCTCTCCGCCCGCCAAGCGCGGCAAATCGAACACCCACCTGACGCCTGGAGCGAAGGCGCCACTGGCGATAGACTGCGACCGCACAGGATACCCTGGCTGTGGATTGGCGGACCGCCCGACCATCCGGCGCGCCCGCGATCCCTGGGATTGGCCGATCACGGCCCACCTAGGAACCCCAGCCGGGACAGCCGCACGCGAGGAGGTCCCATGCGCACCCTGATCGTGCTGCGTCACGCCAAGTCGAGCTGGGATGATCCAGCGCTCGACGATTTCGATCGCCCATTGTCCAAACGCGGCCGAAAGGCGGCGCCCGCCATGGGACGATACATTCGCGAGAAGGGCTTTGTTCCCGACCTGGTTCTGTCATCGCCGGCCGTGCGAACTCGCCAGACAGCAGCACTGGCGCTGGCTGAAATCACCGCGCACGATCTATCGGTCGAGTTTCTCCCCGAACTCTACGAGGCTTCGGCAGAGCAGCTCCGTGACACGCTCCGCCGCACGCCCGATGAATTCCGCCATGTCCTCCTGATCGGCCACAATCCCGGGCTCCACGACTTGGTACTGCAACTGCTCGCGAGCCCACAGTCCGCCGAAGTAGCCGGCCTCGCGGCCAAACTGCCGACCGCTGCTTTGGCAGTCCTTGCAGCCGACACCCCCTCGTGGAGACGGCTGAGCTGGCGTTGCGCGACCCTCGCTCACTTTCAGATCCCTCGTCGCCTTACCTGATATCCTCTCCCCGAACGCTGAAAACCTGCCCCCAGCCGTCTCCCCGGTCCAACCCAAGGCACACGGCAGTTTTATTTGTCGCCCCCTCCTTGACGACAACAGCTCTCCACCCTAATTCGCCGTCCGCGCCCGACCCGGACGCACGTGAGCACGTCTCATGGTTCTCCAGCCGATGATGTGCAATGACCGCCCCCCAAACCGTGGCTGCATTTCTCACAGCCCTGATGGCGCTGGCACCGCCGAGTTCCGCCCAAACCGTGACCAACACGGATGCAACCGAACACACGCTGACGATTTCAGTCGACGGCCGCCACGCAAACCAGACGATCGCGCCGGGCATCACCCTCCGCATCGCCTGCAATGGAAAATGTGTGATTGGCTTGGCGTACGCCGAAGTCGAACTCGAGGTGAGTGAGGGCGAAGCACTGGAGATCGTGAACGGCGCGCTGCTCAGGAGTGCCCAATAGTGTGCAGACCGCAATGGTCACCACACCTATCGGCTCGCTCCCAAAAGCGCCGTTTTGGTCGGACAAAGTAAAACAACGGCTGAGATGCCGCGGTGCGAATCTGAAGACGCAGATCTAGAAGCGACGAGCCCGCCCACCAGCACGGGACAACCCCGGCGGGTCGAACCATGGACGAACAGCAATGAAAAAACTTCTCGGTATGCTCGCCATCGGCGCCATGACGGCCCTGATGCATGCCCCGCTGGCCACGGCTCAAACTCCACCCGCAGCCACACCCGCACCGGCTGCCAAAACGGCCGCCCCGCCGGCCGCCAAGGCAACGGCGGCGCCCGCCAAAAAGGCCGCGAAGGACGCCAAGCCGCGCTCGCCTGAAAGCATCGCGTGTTCGGCTGAGGCTGACACCAAGAAGCTGCACGGCAAGGAGCGCAAATCGTTCCGTGCCAAGTGCATGCGGGAGAAGCGCAAGGCAGCCGGCGGCGCCGCCCCGGCAGCAGCCAAGCCAGCCACGCCGGCCACGCCGCCGGCTGCCAAGACCAACTAGGGCTCGAAGCTTCGCGTGAGAGCCAGTTCAACTCGAACATGCCCTCACGCTTCGTGCTGAACACCACCACCCTCGCATGCCCTGCATGCGGGGGTGAGCTGTCTTAGCTGCCTCGTCGGCAAAGGCCGGTCACGGCTGGTCGACGCCCGCCCGCCACCGGGTCATCTGCCCGCCACCGGACGCGAAACGGCGCCACGGCCACTGCAGGTAAGGCGCCAAGCTCACCGTGCAAGGCGTTGTCGTCGGCACCCACGACGTGTTGTTCAGCATCAGGTCGCAACGCGCCAGCATCTCGCCTTCGGGCGTCGCCATGCACACAAGCTCACCCAGACGATAGTCGTTGCCTCGAAAGCGGCACCGGCACGGGATCACTTGCCCGTCGCCGTTGATGGCGCCGTGAAACGGGGACGCCGGATAAGCCGGCTGATCTGCCGTCGGCCACGCTCCAGTTGCAGCCCCAGACCCGGACTGAGCCGCGGCAATGTCGGATACAGCAATTGGCAACACGATGAGACCAACGAAGAGCCGGCACGCGCGGCCCCATCGCATCAGCCAAACCCGACAATGTCGCCGCGCTACCCCATCACCGCAGATTAGTCCCAACCAGACTTTGAAGCCAATCGAAACCACACGAAGTCCGCCGAAAGCCGATCCGGCCGTCGCCACAGTCGCAGCACTGCCCCGCCCTGTGGCGTTTGCAGGTGGATCGCGACCCAGACGAGGGCAACGGCGATATCCAGCCCGACCCTCGTCCTAGATCCGGCTCAAGCCTTTTTCGTGGCGCCGATGTCGTCCAGCACCCCCTTGGCTACTCGCACTGCTTCGAGTGTTGCCGGGAAACCAGCATAGCAGCCGGTGTGGATCAGCGCCTCCCGGATCTCCTCGGGCGTGCAGCCGTTGTTGTAGGCCCCGCGCACATGCACCGAAAGCTCATGCGAGCGGCCCAGCGCCGCCAGGATACCCATGGTAATGAGACTGCGTTCCTTGCGCGTCAATCCCGGACGCGTCCAAAACTCTCCCCAGCCCACCTTCGTCACCATCTCCTGAACAGGCTTTAGGAAGTCGTCCACGTTCGCCATGGAGCGGTTGACGTGCGCCTCTCCCAATACCTCTTTACGCAGTTTCAGGCCGTTGTCGTAGGTGTCGGACATGAGATCCACTTTCTCCGGGTTGCTCAGGCGTCGATGGTCGAGCAAAGCAAATAAGCAGCGCCCCGCCAAGTCGCCCGTGCGAGACGCCGCAACCCCAGCCGGTGGCGGTGGAGACAGGCCCATACACGCGGCGAGCAACGGCGCGCTATCCGCCCCGCCGAGTTTCTGCTAGTGACGCCTCTTATGGCCAGATCCAAACGCCCACCCAAGGCATCGCGCAAAGCCGCAATCGCCCGCAGCCCGCGCGCCGCCGGATTGCCGACCCGCGATGAGCTGATTGATTTCCTCAAGACAGCCCAAGGCAAGGTCGGCAAGCGCGAAATTGCCAAGGCTTTCGGCATCAAGGGGGGCGACAGGCTGGAGCTCAAGGCCCTGCTCGCCGATCTCGCCGCCGACGGCATCATTCTCGGCTCACGCAAGCACCTCAAGGCGACGGGCGCCCTGCCCCCGGTCGCCGTCCTCGAAATCGTCGACCGCGACGACCAGGGTGATCTTGTTGCCGAGCCTGTGAGCTGGCAGGCCGACGAAGGACCTCGCCCACGCATTCTGGTGCCCACTCCAAAGGGCCGGTTGCGCGAGGCCGATCAAGCGCTCAGCGCCGGCGATCGCATTCTCGCCCGCATTTTCCCCCGCGACGTCGAGGAGGCCGACGGCCCCAGGCATGAGGCGGAGGTGATCAAGAAGCTGCCGCGCGAAAAGCGCCGTCTGCTTGGCGTCTTCCGTGCACATGCCCGCGGCGGCGGCAGCATCGAGCCGATCGACAGACGCGACTTGAAAACCTGGCCGGTACGCGACGGCGGCACGGCAGACGCCGCCAATGGCGATCTTGTCCGCTTCGAAATCCTCAGCCGGCATCGCGGCGGCGTACCGGAAGCTCGCGTTGCCGAAGTCCTGGGCAATCCCAACGACGAGCGCCAGATCAGCCTCATCGCCGTGCACGCCCACGGCATCCCCGACCAGTTTCCCGATGCCGTCCTTGCCGAACTCGAGGACCTCCCCGCCCTTGATCGCGGCGGTCGCACGGATCTGACATCCCTGCCGCTGATCACCATCGACCCCATTGATGCCCGCGATCACGACGACGCCGTCGCCGCCGAGCCCGACTCCGATCCCGCCAATGCCGGCGGCCACATCGTGACGGTAGCGATCGCCGACGTCGCCCACTACGTTCGCCCAGGCAGCCGCCTCGACCGCGAGGCCGAGCTCAGGGGCAACTCATGCTACTTCCCCGATCGCGTCGTGCCGATGCTGCCCGAGCGCATTTCCAATGATCTGTGCTCCCTGCGCGAAGGCGAGCTCAGGCCATGTCTCGCCGTCACGATGGTGTTCGACGCCAACGGTCGCAAACGCCGCCATACCTTCCAGCGCGGCCTGATGCGCTCGGCCGCCAAACTGTCCTATCAGGAGGCCCAAGCCGCCATCGACGGCGCGCCCTCCGACAAATGCGGCCCCCTGATGGAAGGGGTCCTCCAGCCCTTGTGGGACGCCTACGCTGCACTGGTCCGCGGCCGCGAGCACCGTGCCCCCCTCGATCTCGACCTGCCCGAGCGCAAGATCATTATGAACGACAAGGGCCATGTCGAACGCATCACCATTCCCGAGCGCCTGGATGCCCATCGCCTGATCGAGGAGATGATGATCCAGGCCAACGTCGCCGCTGCCGAAACGCTGGAAGCTCGCAATACCCCTTGCGTCTACCGCATCCATGACCGGCCCTCGAAAGAGAAGTTGGCCTCGCTCTCCGAGTTCCTGGAGAGCGTCAACCTCAAGCTGCCCAAGGGCGAGGGACTGAAGCCGCGCGACTTCAACCACATTCTGCATCAGGCCAAGTCCCTGCCAGTGGTCGATCTGGTCAACGAGGTGGTCCTGCGCGCCCAGGCGCAAGCGGAATACGCCACTCAGAACATCGGCCATTTCGGGCTGCACCTGCAGCGCTACGCGCATTTCACGTCCCCCATTCGGCGCTACGCCGACCTCCTGGTGCACCGGGGCTTGATCCGGGCGCTGAAGCTTGGCTCCGACGGCCTCCAGAAGGAGGACGAAGGCCGCCTCGCCGATGTCGCCAAGGCCATTTCCGATACCGAGCGGCGCGCCATGGCCGCCGAACGCGAGACCTCCGACCGTTTGCTGGCCGCCTATCTCTCCGAGCGCTCCGGCGCAGAGTTCCCCGCCCGCATTTCCGGCGTCACCCGGGCTGGCTTGTTCGTCAGGCTGCGCGATACCGGAGCCGATGGCCTCGTCCCGATGTCGACGCTCGGCTCGGAATTCTTCCGCCTCGACGAGACCCTGCACGCCGTCATCGGCGAACGCAGCGCGACCGGCTATCGACTAGGTGATGCCGTCGACGTCCGCCTCGTCGAAGCGATCCCGACAGCCGGCGCCCTCCGCTTCGAGATGATGAGTGATCCCAAGCCGATCTCTGGCGCCAGCCTCACCAAGCGCGGACGCCATCTGCCCTCGCGGCTTGGCCGAAGCCGCCCTCGTCGGCGCTGAGCGGGCCGCGATGCCTCGCCTCAAGGTTGCGGTCACGGGGCATTGCCCGTCCAAATCCTTCAGGTGTCCTGCGTTGACCGAAGTGACCAACCGCCCACCAGCACCATTGAACGCCATGGAACGCATGATCAAGGCTGGCCTCTGCCTCCCAAATCGACGGTCTGCTTGAGGATAGCTGTTGGCGTTCGTTGCGCGCGCGCCCACTCGGACTTAAAGAGGTCTGGCAGCGACCGAAGCACCTGCGCCCTGCACGTTACAGCAGAGGCGCAATCGGTTGCCCAGGCCGCCACACCAGCGTCGGAGCGAAATCCATGCCCGTGACCTTGTCCGGCAACACCGAACCACCCCGCCGCGAGCGCAGCTTGCAGCCAGCGATGCTCAGGGGCGCGCGCGGCCGTTGTCCCAAATGCGGGACCGGGCGGCTGTTTCGCGCCTATCTGAAGGTTGCTGACAACTGCCCTGACTGTGGGGAGGCCATGCATCACCAACGTGCCGACGATGCGCCACCCTACTTCACCATGCTGATCGTCGGCCATATCGTGGTGGCAGGCCTACTGGCCATGGAGCAAGCCATGGCTCCGCCGACGTGGGTGCAGCTCGCGATCTGGCTACCCATGACTTCTGGTGCTGTGCCTCGCCCTACTGCCGGTGGTAAAGGGCGCGCTCGTCGGCCTGCAGTGGGCGCTCGGTATGCACGGCTTCGGTAGCGGCATCGACCCTGCCGATCCCTTGCCCGATCCCGCCTTGGCGCCCAACATCCAGAACCAGCGAGGAACACCATGAGCCGGCCTGACACGGATGCAACGTCCGGTTCGCGGCCGCGCCCGAGCACCCAGTCGAAAACAGCGGCCTTGAGGCCCCGCGACGCGGCCACACTGATCCTCGTTGACCGGACCAAGGCTCTGCCGCGGGTGCTCCTGGGCCGCCGCAGGCCTGACATGAAATTCATGCCAGGCAAGTATGTCTTTCCCGGCGGACGGGTCGACCGTGCCGATCGCCATGCCAACGCCAGCGACGAGTTGGCCGAGCACGAAACCACCAAGTTGATGGTCGACATGAAGGGCGGTGTGAGCCCGGCCAAGGCGCGAGCCCTGGCGCTTGCGGCCGTCCGTGAAACCTGGGAGGAAGCCGGCATCATCATCGGCGCCCCCGCCGGCGACCAACCGGCCCCGAAAGATGCGGCATGGCGCAATTTCCAGGACCAGGGCTTCCTGCCCAGCCTCTCGCCGCTGATGTTCTTCGCGCGCGCCATAACGCCGCCGGGGCGCCCCAGGCGCTTCGACACCCGCTTTTTCTGTGTCGAGGCGAGCGCTATCGCGCATCAAGGCACACCCCCCGATGACGAACTCTCCGACCTCGTCTGGATGGCCATCGAGGAAGCCCGCAGCCTGGACTTGCCGCCGATCACGCGCGTCATTCTGGAAGATCTCGGCGATCGCATGAGTCGCGGCCAGTTGGCCGATCCCGCCGCCGCCGTGCCCTATTACTTCAACCGCAACGGGACATTTAAGCGCCAACTCATCACCCTCGACGGCGCATCAACTTGAGCTTGACTTGAACATGGCTCACCTTCAGAAGTGAGCTAACATCGCCCGACTTCAGGGCCCAACGCGATATGGAAGCTTCATCATGGCAAAACCGGTCACCCAGAAGATCAAGCTGCTGAGCAGCGCCGGCACGGGCTTTTTCTACGTGACGAAGAAGAACCCACGTACCGCCACCGAGAAGATCTCGATGCGCAAGTACGACCCCATTGCCCGCAAGCACGTCCAGTTCAAAGAAACCAAAATCAAGTAAGTGCGCAGGCGCTGCGAACAGCAGCGCTCCGCCCACGAATGTCCTCACTCGACGGAACTCTGGTCCGTGGGGCTAGTGAGTGACATGGGGTTGCAATGGCAACAAGTTGCAGTGATGCGCGGCGCCAGCGATTGGGCTGGCCGATTAATCTGAATGCCGTCATGACTGCCGTGGAAATTGCCACGACCAGCACCTGCCGCGCCACTCGGCGCCGGTGAGCCGCCCGACTGCAAGCCGGGCGCAGGTGGCATCTGTAAGCACTGGCCACTGAGCCAGATCGCCAAGCGGCGACAGCCTTGCAGTAGTCCAAAAAGAGTTGAAGTTGCCCTGAGACGCCGGGCCCGTCACTGATCTCGGCAGCGGGGTAATAGACCGAGCAGTGACGGGCCGGCTACCAAGCGCTTGGTCAAAGAGGGCGTTGACCTAACGCTCAGCTTCGCGGTCGAACATTTGCAGCATCTTGAGGAGGCCACTCCTGCCACGCTGTCCGACCATTACCTGCCAAAGCAAGAGATGCGGCGTCTCTGCATCGGCAGATTCATATGTGCTTTTAGGACGTTAGATCATGCTCTTCTAAATGATTAACGGCCCACCGGACGACGCTGCCAGATTCCTCGGTTCTGCACAAGTAATTTTGCAACACTTCGAGCCTGTGCGATGCCATCCGATTGGATCAATTAACCTCAACAAAGCAGCCACATTGCGACTGCGGGACGCCAAAGTAGAGGCTCGTGGATTGCGCCAAACGAATCACTCACACGCTGCGCCAAGCATTTTCTTGCAATCAATAAACGCTCATGCGCAGCCCCAGTAGCACCGACCGAAGAGCGTGCTGAGAGCCCGAAAACATCCTGCAGCAACAAAAAAAAGCAGCCGCCGGGCGACCGCGCGGCAGCGCCTGCTTCAGATGCGAGCCTACCGAATTATGCCGCCTCCGATACCACCCGGTTGCGCCCCTCGCGCTTGGCGGCATAGAGCGCCATGTCCGCGCGCTTGAAGAGCGTCTCCGGCGTATCGTCGCTGCGCTCCAGCGTGGCAACGCCGACGCTGGCCGTCACTTTGAGCGTCCGATCATGTCCGATCGAGAACAGCTCCGCCTCGATGCACGAGCGCAACCGCTCACCCACGTGCATCGCCCGGCCAAGTTCCGTATCCGGCATGATGATCACGAACTCTTCCCCACCCAATCGACAGGCAAGGTCTATCCCGCGCGTATTCCGCCGCATCCGAGCGGCGAATTCGCGCAAGACGTTATCCCCGCAATCGTGGCCGTAGGTATCGTTGACCTTTTTGAAAAAGTCGATGTCGGCAACCAACACCGACAGCGGTCGGCCCGACTGGATCGATTGGTTCACCAGCGTACCCAGGTGCCCTTCCATGTAGCGGCGGTTGTGCAGGCCGGTAAGCGCATCCGTAATGGCATGCTCCATGCCCTGGTCGAGACGCGTCCTGAGCAGATCGGCATGCCGCTTGCGCTTGATCTGGGTCTTGATGCGCGCCAGCAGCTCATTGCGATCAAGCGGCCGCAGCACGTAGTCGTTGACGCCCATATCGAGGCCGCGCAGAAGCCTGGCTTCGTCACCCGGATCAACCATCATGATGATCGGCATGTGACGTGTACGATCGAGCGAGCGCACTTGCGAGCACAGCCTCAAACCGTCCGAGCCCTTCAGCGACAGGCTGACGATCAGCAGGTCGAAGCCCTTCTCGGCAAGGTGCAGCAATGCGGCCTGCGGATCACTCTCGACCTCGACCGTATGGCAACCTTCGAGCCCCGCCACGATCCGCTGCGCTGACCGCGGGTGATCCTCCACCAGCAGCAGATTGCCCCGCGCACCGCCCTCGTTCCAGTCGGCAGCCCCGCCCGGCATCAGCCCCATGCCCTCGGTTGTCGAGGCGCGCATGATCAGTTCGTCGGCAAGCACCTTCAGTCGCGTCAGGCTTTTCACGCGTGTGATAAGCGCTATGTCGTCAACGGGCTTGGTCAGGAAGTCGTCGGCCCCCGCTTCGAGCCCCTGCACCTTGTCTGAAGGCTGATCGAGCGCAGTGACCATGATCACCGGCACATGCGACAGCTTCGGATTCCGCTTGATCCGGCGGCAAACCTCGAAACCATCCATCCCCGGCATCATGACGTCGAGCAGCACCACGTCCACACGCTCACGCGCAAGCACGTCCAGCGCTCCGGCACCGCTGTTGGCCGTGAGCACCTCGAAATACTCGGCTGTCAGCCGGGCTTCGAGCAGCTTCACGTTGGCAAGTATGTCGTCGACCACGAGAACACGGGCGGTCATCTGAAAGCCTTCCCGAAGTAGTGCCGATAGATCATGCGTCACCGATGAAGTGGCGCACGGTCTCGATGAAGGAACTGATTGTTATGGGCTTCGAGATGTAGGCCTCGCAGCCCCCCTGGCGGATACGCTCCTCGTCGCCTTTCATGGCATACGCGGTGACAGCCACCACCGGAATGCTCCGGAGGCTGTCGTCGTCCTTGATCCACTTCGTGACTTCCAGCCCGGAGACTTCCGGCAGTTGGATGTCCATCAGGATCAGGTTCGGCCGGTGCGTCTTGGCCAAGGCCAAGGCATCCATGCCGCTGCGTGTCTGAATTGTTTGATAGCCGTGGGCGTCCAAGAGATCGTGGAAGAGCTTCATGTTGAGCTCGTTGTCTTCCACGATCAGGACTTTTTTGGCAGCAGACGCCATCGCGCCCGGCCGGCTCTCAAAACTGCGTACATTCTCTTGATATGTCATCAGCCTGCCGCCCGCCCGGCACATTCCCCACGTTGTGCACCGATTCCATCTCGATCGAGCAGCCAGTGTCCAACAAAGAGCTAACCAATTGTTTAAGATATCCGCAGTGGGACGCTATCGTCAGATCCGGGTACGTTGCAGGAGCCGATCATGAGGATGAGACCAAAGCCCGGACGCATGACCGAAGAGGCCGCTCTCGAACTGGCTTCCCAGGCCCTTCTGTTCCTGGCCGAGGATGGTGGCAGGCTAGGCCGGTTCCTGGCCGAGACCGGCCTTGACCCGACCACCCTGCGCGGCCAGGCACGCTCGCCCGAGGTGCTTGGGGCAGCTCTCGGCCACGTCATGCAGGACGAATCGACCCTGCTCGCCTTCGCCGCCAATGCGAGCCTCGATCCCACCACCTTGACCGCAGCCTTGGCGGCCTTGGGCCATTCCGGACCTTGGGACAGCACGTAGCGAGGGGCTCGAACGTGAACCAATCCAACCTCATCCGCATCGGCATTGATCTCGGCGGCACCAAGATCGAAGCCATCGCACTCGCCCGGGACGGTCGCGAAGTCGCGCGCCGGAGGATTTCAGCCCCGCAAGGCGACTATCAGGCGACCATCCAGGCGCTGGCGGCGATCACTCGCGAGGTCGAGCAGATTGCAGGCTCGACTGGCAGCGTCGGGATCGGCATGCCCGGCTCGATCTCACCCTCAACCGGGCTGGTGCAGAACGCAAACTCGGTATGGCTCAACGGTCGCCAACTCAAGGACGACCTGCAAACTGCACTCGGCCGCGAAGTACGCTTCGCCAACGACGCCAATTGCTTTGCC
This sequence comes from uncultured Alphaproteobacteria bacterium, assembly GCA_963761475.1. Taxonomy (GTDB): domain Bacteria; phylum Pseudomonadota; class Alphaproteobacteria; order Rhizobiales; family Hyphomicrobiaceae. The sequence goes on along the minus strand of CAVXGT010000019.1, from coordinate 713,034 downwards.
ATCTCGGAAGCCGTCGACGGCGCAGCCGCAGGCGCCCGCACAGTGTTCGGCGTCATCCTTGGCACCGGCTGCGGCGGTGGCATCGTCATCGACCGGAGCATCGTCAACGGACCGCGCGGCATCGGCGGCGAATGGGGGCACAACCCCTTGCCCTGGGCCGGCGACGACGAGCACCCAGGACCAACCTGCTGGTGCGGCAGACCCGGCTGTCTCGAAACCTGGATCTCCGGCTCGGGCCTCGCCCGCGACCACGAGCGCGTCACTGGCAAGGCGTTGCGTGGCGAGGACATCGTGCGATTGGCAGCGAAAGGCGATCCTCAAGCGCGCGCCACGCTTTCCCGTCATGCCGACCGACTGGCTCGGGGCCTCGCCCATATCGTCAACTTGATCGACCCCGACGTCATCGTCCTGGGCGGGGGCTTGTCGAAACTCACTCATCTCTACGACGAGGTGCCGCGCCTGATGCAGCGCTGGGTGTTCGCCGACAACCCGGTCGTCACGCTCAAGCCACCCCGCTGGGGAGATGCGTCCGGCGTCCGCGGCGCCGCCTGGCTGTGGGACGATGCCAACCCCAGGTGAGGCTGCGAGCCCACTCAAGCCACGACTTGTCGGTCGCCTGCGCTCGTCGGTTGCGAGATCACCAGGAACGTAACGTCCGCCCCGGAGGCGTTGATTGCCTGATGGGCTATTCCCGGCGCAATCTCGAGGCCGTCGTTGACGTTCAGGACATGCTGGATCCCGTCGACCTCGAGCGTCAGTGCGCCAGCCAGAACGAAGAAGAATTGCCGCGCCAGCCCATGGCGATGGCGAACCTCCTGGCGACCAGCCGGCATGCGCTCGTGGATCACGCTGAGGGTCTTGCCGTCGACGAGGCGCCACCCGTCGCAATCCCCACCCCAGACATAATGGGGCGCATTCGCCCTGTTGACCGGTCCGGTCATTCCGACCTCGCTATCTTCGCCCGCTGGAAAGCGGAATCGGCTCCCGGCCTGCCGGCGCCCCCCCTGCGCCGCCGCCAGTCTTGGCCGCAAGGGCCTTCTCATACAGACCCTGCACCGACTTCAGATTGTCCTGGATGAGTTTGATGCGAGTGTCGCCTGCCGGATGCGTGGAGAGCCACTGCGGCGGCGCGCCCTTGCTGGCAGCGCTCATTTTTTGCCAGAGCGGGATGCCCGCTGCCGGGTTGAAACCGGCCCGCGCGGCAAGCTCCATGCCGATCAGGTCGGATTCCAACTCATCGTTGCGCGAGAACTTCAGTGTCAAGAGATTGCCGCCGGCTGCACCCAGGGCTTCGCCGACACCACCCCCGATAAGCGCGCCGATCACCCGCCCGCCGACGTTATAGATGGTTGTCTTGGCAGCTCTCTCACGCGCGTGCTCGCGCAGCGCATGAGCAATCTCATGCCCCATCACCATGGCGACCTCGTCGTCGGTAAGCTTCAGCCGCTCCAGGATGCCGGTGAAGAACGCAATTTTCCCGCCCGGCATGCAGAACGCGTTGATCGCATTCGAGCGGATCAGCACCACCTCCCACTTCCAGTCCTTGGCCCGTGGATTCCACTTCTGGGCATGCGGCAATAGCGCGCGAGCGATGCGGCGAAGGCGGACATTCTGTGGGTCCGAGGCCGGCAGCAGCGCGTTCTTGCTCTGCGCACTGGCCTTCAATTGCGCGTACTGCCGGAAGGCAGCCATTTCCAGGGTCTCTGCCGAAACCAGCTTGCGCACGAAGGACGGATTGCCGACCTTGACGCCCTCCTCCGGCTCACGCGCCACCACGACATCCGCCGTGGCCAGGAAAGCGAGGGCACACAACGCGCTGCGCACGAATGACGGCTTGATCCTCGACACCGGCTTCGCTCTCCCTATAAATTCCGCCTCGCGCGCCCCGCAATATCGCCACCGCGAGGGCAAGACCGTCACAATCCTAACGCTGAGGCGGGCTTTGATCCACGCCAACAAAATACAGTAGTCTCCAACGGCCTCGAGGATGGGAGCGTGCGAACATGGCGGCCAGCAACGAAGCCGTTGTCAAGGTGGTGGGTTCCATCGCCGACATCAAGGCGGCGGACTGGGATCGCTGCGCCATCCCCCCCCAATTGCCCGTCGATCCGTTCCTCACACACGCATTCTTGAAGGCTCTTGAAGATGCCGGCACCGTTGGGAAGCGCACCGGCTGGTTGCCTCATCACTTGGTGCTGGAGGAAGAGGGCCGCGTCACCGGCGTCATGCCCCTCTACGCCAAGAGCCACTCCAAGGGCGAATACATCTTCGATTACGGCTGGGCCGAAGCCTACGAGCGTGCCGGCGGCAACTACTATCCCAAGCTCCAGTGTGCCGTACCGTTCACGCCTGTTCCCGGCCGCCGCCTCCTGGTCGAGCCTGGCCCCGATGCCGCAACCCGCGAACGCAGCCTGCTGGCTGCCGCCATCGAAGTTGCCAAGCGTAACGATCTGTCCTCTCTCCACTTGACCTTCATCGACGAGGGCCAATGGCAGCGTGCCGGCGAAGCTGGCCTCCTGCAACGCACCGACAAGCAGTTCCACTGGCACAATCAGGGTTACGAAACGTTCGAGGACTTCCTGGCCACCCTCGCCTCGCGCAAGCGCAAGACCGTCCGCAAGGAGCGCCAACAAGCTCTGCAGAGCGATATCGAGATCGAGCATGTGACTGGCGCCGCCATCACCGAGGAGCATTGGGACGCGTTCTTTCGTTTCTACATGGACACCGGCAGCCGCAAATGGGGCCGCCCCTACCTCAATCGCCCGTTCTTCACGGCTCTGGGCGAGGCCATGGCCGATCGCGTGCTGTTGATCATGGCCAAGCGTGGCGACACCTATGTGGCCGGCGCCCTCAACCTCATCGGCGGCGACTGCCTCTACGGCCGCTATTGGGGCAGCACCGAGCACGCGCCCTTCTTGCATTTCGAGGTCTGTTACTATCAGGCCATCGATTATGCGATCCGCCATAAGCTCGCCCGCGTCGAGGCCGGCGCCCAGGGCGAGCACAAGTTGGCGCGCGGCTACATGCCCGTGCCCACCTATTCCGTGCATTGGATCGCCGACGAAGGCTTCCGCAAAGCGGTGGCACGCTACCTCGAAGACGAGCGGCGCTACATGGAGCAGGAGCGCGAAGCGCTAGGCCAATATGGGCCCTATAAGCGCATCTCGGCTGACGAGGTGGTGGACTAGGGTTGGCGTTCTGGTATCGCATTTCATTTTCCACCCGAAAAGCCCAGCCTCCGACAGATGTGCACTTCCGATTGCGACCACACCTGTCAAAGGCCCAGCGGCCAACACCTGCTCGCCCGCCGTCGCGAGGACGCGGGGGACAACACAACAATCGGGGTGCAGAGCGGTTCGACCTCGCTCTTTGCATTTTGATTTGGACGCGGCCGAAACCGCTCTGCAACGCATGACGGGGGTGGTCCCCCTTTTCGGACGGCTGAGGCTGCGGGCCGCCGCGCATCCGTATCGAACGGCGGCCGTTACGACTGTCCCCGTGGCCACTCGCGACCGCACGAGAACGGCAACCTCGGCGGACGATGGCTGAGTATCGCCACGCCTGCCCGACGCGTGTCCGCCGCGCCGTGAGATCCCAGCTCGAGCCCAGGCCCCCGATGTGAGGCGAACGAGGCGGAGCATAAGTCACCGCCGGAGCACGGGGATAACTTTGCCTGCAACGACCTAGCCTCGACCCTCGTCTTGCTCAACCGAGTGTGGCAGGCTGCTCACAAAACAAGACACTGCCCCGCAGGAGACCGCCCATGATCCGCAACTTTGTCACTGTTTATCCTGGCCACATCGATTTCCCCGACCACGGCCAGAACGCCACGCCCGCCAACGAACGCCGCTTTTCAAACGAGGAGCTGGCAAGCGTCTTCGACAAGACCGAGGCCGTCGCCAAGAAGCTCGACGCAGTCGGCTTCGAGACACTTTGGCTTGCCGAGCATCACTTCCAACATGAAGGCTACGAGGTCATCCCGAACCTTCTGATGATGGCCGTCCATCTCGCCCACGTGACAAAGAAACTCAAGATCGGCTGCGGTTTCAACGTCGCCCCCATGTGGCACCCCCTGCGCATGGCCGAGGACTACGCCACCGCCGACATCCTGACCAAGGGCCGCACCGTATTCGGCGTCGCGCGCGGCTATCATACCCGCGAGGTCGAGACCTTCGGCGCCCCGATGCTCGACAACAACGCCAACCGCGAGTTGTTCGAGGAACAGGTCGAGATCATCTTCAAGGCCTTCAAGAACGAGCGCTTCAGCCACAAGGGCAAGCACTACACGCTCCCCCCCGAGGTCCCCTACCGCGGATATACGCTGAAGGATCTGACCCTCGTGCCCCGGCCCGTCCATTCCCTCGAGACCTGGCAGCCGATCGTCTCCGCCAAGCCCGAGGCCATGGACTTCATGATCCGCCACGACATCAAGGGCATGGTCGGCGGTGGTGCGGCGACCATGCAGGAGGGCCCGATCAAGGCGTTCCAGGATGCCGCGCGCCGCGCCGGCAAGGACTGGAAACTCGGTGAGAACCTAGGCATCGGCATCTTCTTCTTCCTGGACGACACCAAGGAGAAGGCTGTCGCCCGCCTGCGGCCCTACTACGAGGAGCACGTCAAGATGTTCGCCCCTCTGGGCTTCGTCCCCGGCATATCCCAAGCGCAGGTCGACGCCGTCGCAAACAAGGGCGGCTGGGACAAGGCCGGCGTGCCGACGCTCGAGCACTATATGCAGCTCGGCTCTTGGTTCGCCGGCACTGCCAAGGAGCTTATCGAGCACCTCAAGCAGATGGAATCCCGCTTCCCAGGCCTTGATACCATCAACCTGTCCACCGCGCTTACGACCCCCGAAGCCGTCATGATCGAGCAGTTCGACCGCGTCGCACGCGACGTGATGCCGGCCTTTCGTTGACAGCAGATATTGGGCCTAGAACAGCAGGCACCCCATGATCTCTGCGGCCTACGATGCAGCAGGCCTCCAAATCAAATGGCGCGATCTCGTCTGCCCTCCTGGCAGCGAGGCCGCAGCCGACCGTGTGTTCGCAGAGTTGGCGGCGGCCTACAGCGAGCCCGGGCGTCACTACCACACGCTCCGCCACATCGAGATGCTGCTTGAGCTTGCCGAAACCGAGGCGTCGCTCTTTGCCGATCAGCGATCGACCGGCTTGGCCATCTTCTTCCACGACGCCATCTACGATGTGAGGCGCAAGGACAACGAAAGTGCGAGCGCAGCACTGGCGCAGGCGGCACTGCGCGCCCTGGGTTTCCCACCAGCCGCAGCGATCCGTGTTGCCCATCTGATCGAGGCGACCGCCCATTTCGATCTGAAGGAAGCTGGCTCAGGCGGCGATGACCCCGACCTCGTTCGCTTCGTCGATCTCGATCTGTCGATCCTCGCCCAACCCGCCCCGGTCTATGACGCCTATGCCGCTGCCGTCAGGCGCGAATATGCGTTTGTTCCCGACGACCGCTATCGCTCTGGCCGCACATCCGTCCTCGAAAACTTCCTGGACCGGCCCCGGCTCTATCTTTGCGCGGATCACCATGTCGCCTGGGATGGTCCGGCGCGCACCAACTTGCGCCGCGAGCTCGCCGCGCTGCAGACCAACGCACCATAACGCCAGCAAGGATCGGTCCGATCAGTCGACGGCCCTGATCGCGCGCCGCAATGCGAACAGGTGCCAGAGCGCGACTGCCAGCACGACCAGCGCGCCCGCCTGGTGCAACACGCCAAGCCCGAGCGGCACCCAGGCCAGCAGCGTCCAGATGCCCAGTCCCATTTGCGCAACTACCGCCACACCGAGCCAAAGCCCCGACCGCGCCACCACGTCATCATCGGCGGTGCGGGCCACCGACACGGCTTGCCAGATCGCCAGCCCCACGACCAGATAGGCCAGCATGCGGTGGTCGAATTGAACCGTCGTGACGTTCTCGAAAATGTTGAGCCACCATGGGCTGAGCGACCCCAAACCGTTCGGCACCAACCGTCCGTCCATCAACGGCCAGGTGTTGTAGGTGAGCCCCGCCTTGAGACCGGCCACGAGTGCGCCGGAAAGGATCTGCAGGTAGACCAGCACCACGAGCGCGCCAGCCCGCCACCACTGTCCACGCGTAAGGGTCGAAAGATGCAGGCCCCGCGGCCGCCGAAGCGCCCGCAGCTCGAGGATGGTCCACACCAGCAGGGCAAATATCAGCACCGCGCATCCAAGATGCAGCGCCAGACGGTAGGGACTGACCGAGGTGCGTTCGCTCAGTCCCGACACCACCATGATCCAGCCGATCGCACCTTGCAGCCCGCCGAGCGCAAACAGCCCCACCAACCTCGGTGCCAACCGCCGCCCGATCCGCCCGGCCAGCCAGAAGGCGATCATGGGCACAAGCATCACCACCCCGATCGATCGCGCAATCAACCGGTGTGCCCACTCCCACCAATAGATGGCCTTGAAGCCGTCGAGCGTCATCCCGCGGTTGAGCTCGGTGTACTGGGGGATCTGCTTGTACTTTTCGAAAGCGTCCAGCCACGCGGCCTCGCCGAGCGGCGGGACGATCCCGAGCAGAGGCTGCCATTCGGTGATCGAAAGCCCTGACCCGGTGAGCCGGGTCGCAGCCCCGACGACGGCCGTCAAAGCCACCATGGCGGCCACACACATTAACCACACCTCCAGGGCGCGGTCGCCGGCGCCACGATCCGCCAAGACCGGGTTGCGCATTTCGTCGTTCTGCCTCACACGTACCGCCTTGCCACATGACGTCGATGCTGACACCTAGTGCGTCATCAGCAAGGCCGGCAATGCGCCGCGATGGCGCGGTGGTGCCGGCCTGGCCTTTAGACCCATGCCGCTCCCGCCAACGATCTGGGCTTTCCCATGCAGCACGCAAAACGTCCGACGAGCCGAGCATTGATCGGCACCATGGCGCTCATCGTTCTGCTGTTTGTCTATGTACTGGCGGCTGCCGCACTCGCCACAGTCATGCTGCCCGAGCGCAGTGGTCTCGTGCACTTTTTCTATTACGCCATCGCTGGCCTTGCCTGGGTTCCACCGGCCGGCCTCATTATACGCTGGATGTATCCCCGCCAGACTTGACCAAGCAACCTTGCCGGCTGGCAGCAGCACGCCAGTGCAACACTCACTGTGGCTGAATAGCAATCAGGCCGCTGGCCGAAGCTGCAGTCGCCGCGCCAGGTTCCAGAATGCGAACGGCGCGCCCGACAGCAGCGCTTTGACATATCGAATTTGCTGATAGTCGCCATTGAGGGAGACCCGCGGCAAGCCCGTCAGTTGACGGGCGTGCGTCTCGTGCAGCAGCCCCTTTCTGGTGGTCACCGCCGTTTTCAGCCCCAGCTCGCGCACCATCGCGAATTCACGCGAACCAGCACTGCTCTCGTCGCCATAGGGATAGCTGAAATGCCCAACCGGCCGGCCGAGCTCGGCTTCGAGCCGCGCCACGCTTTCTGCAATCTCGAGAACTGCACCGCCATTCGGCAGCTTCGCCAGCGCCAGATGCCGACGGGTATGGGCGCCAAACGTCACCAGTGGATCGGTCGCGAGATCCCTGATCTCATCCCAACTCATGATGAGCTCACGGCACAAGTCCGCGTTGGCAACGCCATGCGCCTGCGCAAGCTCGTTCACGAGTTGGCGCGCATCCATCTCCGGCAGCGATCGCAGCCACCAATACAACCGCTCATAGGCACGATCCTTCTGCTCGGTACTCTCAAGATCAAAATGGCACATCCTGCCATCGACATTGAGATCCAGCGCGTTCACGGCGGCAAGAATGCTCTCCAGCGTGATCCACCACAAATCGCCAGTGCCATCCGGGTAATCTGTCGGGATGTAGATCGCAAACGGCAGATCATGCCGGCGAAAGATCGGATAGGCGTACTCGCGATTGTCACGGTAACCATCATCGAACGTGAAGCAGGCGAACGGCTGGTCGAAGTCGCCCTCCGTCAGCCGAGAATGGGCCTGATCCAGGGAAATGACGTCAAATCCACGCTGGCGCACCAGCTCGATCGTCGCTTCAAGGAACTCCGGCGTCACTTCGAGGATTCGGTTTGGACCGAAAGCAGCCGAGCCCTCGGGGCGTACCCTGTGCAAGGTGAATATGACGCCGATCCCTCGCGTAAGGGGCGACAGCAGACCGCTGGCGCCGGAGTAATGCAGGGTCGACAATGCGAGCTTCGTGAGGCCAGTCTTGCGTCGGTTCATCTCGATCGGAAGCTCCAGGCTCTTCAATTTTGGCATCGTTATCGACCAAGCAACTGCAATCTGCGTGCTAGCCGTTCGGTCCTGTTCCCCTGACACCCAAAATCTTGGCCAAAATCGTTAACACGTCCATCCACGACGTCACAATCACCAAGGCGAACACCCCTGCCCAGATCTTGATCGACGCGCGTGGCCCGACCTTGGACCAAGAGGGCGTTGCTGACCGTCCGCCCGGAGACGGTAGGCACACCGTTGTATAAGTCTGGACATTTATGCTAACGGGTCCGTGAGGTGCGAGGTCCGTTGGCAGGGCTATCGGACAATCAATTCATCGGTTTTCGAAGACGCCAAAAATACACAATCCACGTCGAGACTCTCCAGACCAACCGCATGCGTTATCCCCCGATCCCGCCGAGGCGGCGGGCCCAACCACCCCCCAAGCCATGTTAATGGCGTCGCCGGCGACCCTCCACATATCATCATCTTGTTCACATTCCCCACGACATACCGGACAAACGAATTGGCACATCGCGACAACAAAAACGCCCCTTCGGGCCCACTGACGGGCATGCGCATCCTATTGATCGAAGACAACGGATTGACTGCATTCCTCATCGAGACGGCCCTGATGGAGAATGGCGCCGAGTTGGTCGACACTTGCACGACTGCGGCCGAGGCCATGCGGCGATTGGACCTAGACGCAGTCGACTTCGTCTTGATAGATTTGAAATTGGGTGACCACTTTGCCAACGAAGTGATTGCCGCAATGATTGTCAGGCGGAAAAAATTCATTGTGATAACAGGGATGTTGGCGTTCCCGGATAGCATACCAAACGAAGCCTTAGCCGTGCTGAGAAAGCCGATCGATGCCAACCAGCTCGTCGATTTACTAGTGGGCTCCGCATAACAATATTTCCTAGCCGAACGGCTTGCGACAGTCCGTTGTGTCATCTATATGACGGCCCATTCTCCATTATCGAACGAGGACCAAGCACTTGAATATTCAGCCAGGCGAGCGCATCTTTGCCTTCATAGACGGGCCGAACTTACATGCGACCGTCCGTGCTCTGGGTTTTGAGATCGACTATCGCAAGTTGCTCGAGTTCCTGCGTGCGCAGGGGCAATTGATCCGCGTGCTCTACTACACGGCGATCGTTGAGGATCAGGAGTATTCGACCTTTCGGCCGCTCGCCGATTGGCTCGACTACAACGGCTACACCATGGTGACCAAGCCGGCGCGCGGCTTCACCGACTCCGTCGGTCGCCGCCGTTTCCGCACCAGCATGGACGTCGAGTTGGCCGTGGACGCGATGCGTCTTGCCGACAAGGCCGATCACATCATTCTGTTCTCTGGCGAGCAAAGCTTTGCCAGTCTTGCCTCGGCCCTTCAGTTGATGGGCAAGCGCGTCACGGTGATCTCTACGATCGAGACGCAGCCAGCAATGGTGGCCGACGAGTTGCGCCGTCAGGCTGACCAGTTCGTCGACATCGATACCCTGCAGGGCCGCATTGCCCGTGTTGGGCGCCCGCCACGCCCGCAACTCGACCGTGACGATCGTCCGAACCGCGATGACCAGGATGACGCGGGAGACCAGGACGAGCGCCCAACCGTTCAGTCTCGCCGTCCTGCGCGGGCCGAGCCGATCGATCGCGGCACTGACAACGAGCCGGCGTTGACCGACGAGGCCGAAGTCATCACCGACTCCGAGAGCGCCGCGGACAGCGCAACGGTGGTCGTGCGTTCGACACGTCGTCGCCGCACCACCTCGCCAAGCTGACGATTTAGAACACCGCCGGTCCGCTTTCGCTTTCCGAAGTGACTGAAGCAGATCCGACAACCTTCAGGCAGATAACAGAATGGGAGGCGACCATGCTAGGTCGCCTCCCATTGATCTTTGGGCCTTGCGCCACCGATCCGCCAGGCCCGCTCGTGCAGGCCCTTCTCGAATTCACGACGCGGCAGTTGCAACGTCGCCCGCCACCGCGGTCCGCGGTGCACCCTGACTTGATCCCATCCGCCGTCGCACGGCGGTCGAGCGGCCGGGTACGAGGCGCATAACGTCGATCTCGGTCACATCGAAGCCGAGAAACTGGCCCGCCGCATCGCCTTTGGCCGGTCCCGGCCCCACGACGATGCCCGCATCGAACCGCCCTTCCGTGGCCAGGAACAGCTCCCGCACGTCGCTGCTCCGCCCCGTCACAACCACATCTGAATAGGCTTCATCCAGCGCATCGAGCAGCATGTTCAGACGGTCGGGATCGAGCATGACCTGCCGCGACGACGGTGCTGCCCCGGAAGGGACGACGTGAACCTCTCCACCGGGAAGGCCATGCACGACATCCTCGAATTCGTGTGTTCCCGCAATCAAGTCGCTGAAACCAGGAGAAACCGGAACGCCAAGCTGCGAAGCTGCGCCCTGCCCATCCAGGCTCCAATCAACCAGCACCACATGACGCCCCGCCGCCGCCAGCCCGGTTACGATCTCGACCGCCTGGGAGCGCGCATCGACGAGATCGGTCTCCCCGACCACCACGGTCCTGTAGCCGCCATGGCCCGCCGAATTGCCGAGCAGCCTCTGCACCCCCTCGCCGACACTGGCGATGGCACCGGTTCCCGCCTCAGACACGGAAGCTCCCCGATCGCCAGCCGTCGCACGCACACGTGACATCAGGACCGGATCTGGCACCGCAGGCATCGGGTGCGGCGCCGGCTGCCGTCCAGCAACCGGCTGAGCCTCCACCTTGATCGCAGACGCGACCCCGCTGCCGGCCAGCACCGGCTCCGATCGTCCAGCAACCTGCCGCGGTGCACCCGCCAGCAGCGCACGGAAGAGCGCGAACACAAGCCCCAGCACAAACGTCGCTGCCGCTGCCAGCAATGCACTACGCACCGGGTTCGGCCAGGCCGGTTGGCTCGACGCCCGTGCCGTCGCAATCACCGCGAGCTCCACCGGCGTCGGCTTCGTCGTGGTCCGCGAGCGCGCTGCCTCGAACCGCTCCCGCAACGCCGCCAGCTCCCGCCGCTTGGCCTTGGCTTCATCCTCGAGTTGCGCCAACCGGATTCGATCTCCGGCCTTGGCGCCGATACGCGCCTTCGCATCGTCGAGCGAACGCTGTGCCAACTCTTCGCGCAATGACAAAACCTTGGCTTCGCGCTCGAGCCCCTCCACCACGACCGCAGCTTCGCGCTGCACCTGCCGGCGCAAATCCACCAGGTTGGCGTTGAGCTGACGCATCCTCGGATGTGCCGGTAGAAGTTGACTCGAAGCTTCCGCAATATCACGCTCGGCCCGGACACGCTGCGCAATCAGCCCCTGGATGACCGGCGACTTCTGCACATCCGGAATGGCATCGGGACTGCCCCGGTTGACGAGATCGCGGGCCGCCCGCGCGCGGGCCTCGGCCTCTCCACGCTGTCCGCGCGCCTTCGTCAATTCGCTCGTGAGGTCGGTCAGTTGCTGCTCGGCAAGCCCAGAGAGATCGTTGCCGTTGTTGCCGCGGAAGAGGTTGGCAGATGTCCGGAACTTCTCGACCATGGCCTCGGCTACGGCGAGTTCCGAGTTCCGCTTTTCGATCTCCGGCCCGAGCCAGGCATTCGTATCTGTCGTCTCACTGACGCCCTGTTGGCGCAAACGCTCCTGGAAGAGTTCGATGAGCCGGTTCGCCGCTTGCGCTGCCAAGGCACTGTCACGCGCCGTGAAGGAAACCGCGATCACCCGCGTCTCCTTCATCTCATAGACTTGCAGCGCCCTATAGTACGCGGCAAGCACTCGCTCCTCTTCCGTTTCTCCAGCCCTCGGACCGCCGATCCCCGTGAGGCGCATCAGCGCGCCGAGAATGCCCTGCTCGGAAAGTGCATTGTTGAATTCGGGCCGGAGGTTCAGTTGCAACTCGCTGGCAAGCCGGCGCGCCAGATCCGGCGAGCGCAATTCCTGCACCCGACTGCGGATAGCCTCGCGATCGAGCTGCAATGCGGCAATGCCCGGATTGCCTGTGGTATCCGCCCGGCGTGCACCCACTGAAACCTGTGCGGTCGACGTGTAGCGCGCAGGCACCAGCGACAGCCCTGCATACGTGAGCGCCCCCACCATCAAGGATGCGATCACGATGGCCTTGGCACTGCGTCCAATCGCGGCCGGCAACGCAGCAAGTTCGATGTCGTTTTGCGGCTCGGAATGGCTTGCGCCCATGTGCGGCCCCGGTTTCCTGATTGCGACTGCCAGCTCCCGGCCGATCGAGATGATCACCAGGGCTTTCCACCTGTGCCGGATTTGAACAGGCCAACATTGCAAAACCCTTAAGCCGGTCAAAGTGACCCGCCCGATCAGGTTTTCTTAACCGGTTGCTGCCAAGGTTTGCTGTGTGTTCATCCTGTTCGAGGACCCGTCCGATGATGTGGCGTCACCGCATTGTGCCGATCGTGCTGGCCGCGAGCCTCGCGGGCTGCGCTCACTTTGACGAGTGGGCAAGCGATATGCACGTCGTGCCGGCCAATTCGGAAACGTGGCAGACATCGGTCGCAATGGGCGATCCCGGCCCCGCCTATGCGGGTAACATTGGTGGCGATGTCATTAGTCAGCCGACAGTTGTGCCCGTCGCCTTGCAAGGCCCGATGGCGGTTGCCGATACCGACGGCCCCTACCTCCTCGACACCGGTGACAAGTTGCGCGTCTTCGTCTACGGCCAGCCCAATCTCTCGCGCCTCTATACCGTCGATCATGGCGGCGCCATCAGCATACCCCTGATCGGCCGCGTCCCCGCGCGCGGCTTGACGACCTACGCTCTCGAGCAGCGCATCAAGGCAAACCTCGGCGCGAAATATGTCCGCGATCCCGAAGTCACCGTCGATATCGCGCAGAACCGCCCGTTCTTCATCCTTGGCGAGGTCCGCAGCGCCGGCCAGTACGCCTATGTCAGCGGCATGACCGTCCGCTCGGCCGTCGCCATTGCTGGTGGCTATTCCGAGCGCGCCAATCAACGGCTTGTTCAGATCACTCGACGTATAAACGGGCTCGTAGAGAAGCTCGACGTCCCCGATGACTACGTCATCAAGCCAGGCGACACGCTTCTCGTCTACGAGCGGTTCCTGTAAGGCAACACGCCGCCGGGGCCACTCCCAAGCGTCGGATGGTCCCGTTGCATAACCATCGAATTCTCCACTGCCTACGGGCGCCGGTCGGCGGCCTGTTTCGCCATGTCCGTGATCTCGCCCGTGAGCAGGCAGCCCGTGGCCACGCTGTGGGCCTCCTCTGCGATGTCGGCGACGGCGACCCCCTGACGACCGGACGCCTGGCAGCCCTCGCACCCCACCTGGCCCTTGGCATTGCCCGCGTTGCCATGCCGCGCGAGGTCGGTCCAACCGATCTCACCGCCACCAGGGACGTGCGCGATATAGCCCAAGCCATCCGCGCCGACATCATTCACGGCCATGGCGCCAAGGGCGGCGCCTACGCGCGCCTCGCTGCCCGCGCCTTGCGACGCCGCGGCCTCGGTGTCGCCGCCTTCTATACCCCCCACGGCGGCAGCCTTCACTATGCTCCTTCCAGTATCAAGGGGCGGCTCTTCATGGCGGCCGAGCGCTATTTCGCCCGCCACACCGATGGTCTGATCTTCGAAAGTGCTTACGCGGCTGCGACCTATGCAGCCAATGCGGGCACACCGGATTGCCCGACACGCATCATCCACAATGGCATCACCCCGCCCGAGCTGGAGCCCGTCATCACCGTCGACGATCCCGCCGATTTCGTTTTCGTCGGCGAGTTGCGTATGCTCAAAGGCGTCGACGTCCTCCTCGAGGCGACCGCGGCCATCAACCACGACCGACCATGCCGGCTCGTCATCGTCGGCGCAGGCCCGGACGCGCCCCACTTCAACGCCATGATCGACAAGCTCCGCCTTGGTGGTGTTGTCGAAATGCCGGGCGCCATGCCGGCGCGCGAAGCTTTCCGCCTTGCTCGCACACTCGTTCTCCCCTCGCGGGCCGAGAGCCTGCCCTACGTCGCCCTTGAAGCCGCCGGAGCCGGCTTGCCACTGATCGCCAGCAACGTCGGCGGTATCCCAGAAATCGTGGCGGGAACGAACGCCATGCTCGTGCCGCCGGGCGATCCCGACGCCCTGGCCCACGCCATGCGCGCCGTCCTTGCCGATCCCGCCACAGCCCGCGCTCGCGCCGACGATCTCAAGGCGGCGATCGCCCGCAGCTTCTCGATCACGGCCATGGCCGACGCCGTCCTCGGCTTTTATGCTCAAGCCCGCGAGCGACGCGACATCTCGACTACTGAAACACCATTCGCGACGGCTGCCTGATCTCGAACGCTGTCTGCAGCCGATGCCGGGCGCCCTGCTCAATCGAACGGCAGGAGACCGCACCGGTCCACAACGGGTCGCCAACGCCCCCATTACCCATTAACGCTTGTGTCGTATCGGGACAGCGCCCGGGACTGCCCACCGCTTTCCCACTGCTTACCGGCTTATGACCGCCGTCGCCGAACTGGCACACATCCTGCTCCGTTAGCGCCGTATCCGTGATAATCCCGGCACCGGCAAAGACACATGAGCACCGCGACCTCTAGCGCGCCCACCACATCCCTCGACTCCCAGCTCGAACACCTGATTGCGCACCGGAGCGCGGATACCACTCCGGCACGCGTTTCCCCCCTGCTCGTCGCCACGCTCGCAGGCGCCGGTGAGTTGCTCCTCACGACGGCAGCAGGCTTTCTCACCGCGACAGCCTGGGTCTCGGAGCCCGGTCCCTTCACCGACGGTAGCTACGGCCTCGCCATCATCGCAACCTCGGCGGCCGGCGTTATCAGCGCCCAGCGCCTCGATCTCTTCACGATTTCGAGCCTGCGCTCACCCTTGAGCTGTCTGTGGCGGATTGGCGCCGCCTGGGCGACAACCCTGAGCATCCTCGTCACTGCCCTGTTCCTTCTCAAAGCCGGGCCCGAGTTCTCCCGTGGCTGGTTGGTCCTGTGGTTCGCTGGCGGCCTCGCCACCATTGTCGGATGGCGCGGACTGACCTACGTCGTCGTCCGCAACCTGGCCAACGCCGGACGCCTCAATCGCCGCGCAGTCATCTACGGAGCAGGCGCGGAAGGCGCCAACCTGGTCGAGCGCATGACGAGCGACCCTGACAACGACGTCGCCATCCTCGGCATTTTCGACGACCGGGGAACCGAGCGCGCAGCCGAGGGATTCGCCGGCCTGCCCCTGCTCGGCAATGTCGAGCAGCTCTTGAGCTTCTGCCGATCGCACAGCATCGACATGCTCATCCTATCGTTGCCGATCACCGCCGAGCATCGTCTGCTGGCGCTCCTCAAGAAGCTTTGGGTCCTGCCTCTCGACATCAGGCTTGCCGCCCATTCAAACTCCCTGCGTTTCCGCCCCCGTGCCTACAGTCACGTCGGCTCCGTCCCCCTGCTCGATCTCTTTGATCGTCCGCTCGCCGAATGGGATAGCCTCGTCAAGCTTGCCTTCGACAAGGTCGTCGCCACTCTCGCGCTGATTGTCCTTTCCCCGCTCATGGCACTGACCGCCATCGCCATCCGTCTCGACAGCAAGGGCCCCGTTCTCTTCCGCCAGAAGCGCCTCGGCTTCAACAACGAGCTGATCGACGTATGGAAGTTCCGCTCGATGTTCACCGACATGGCCGACGCCACGGCAAGTCGCCTGGTGACCCGTGACGACCCGCGCGTGACCCCGGTCGGACGCTTTATCCGCAGAACGTCGATCGACGAGTTGCCGCAGCTCTTCAACGTGCTCACTGGCTCCCTCTCGCTCGTCGGCCCCCGCCCCCATGCCCTCCATGCCAAGGCGGCCGACAAGCTCTACCACCAGGTCGTCGACGGCTACTTCGCGCGCCACAAGGTCAAGCCCGGCATCACCGGATTGGCCCAGATTCGTGGCTGGCGTGGCGAAACCGATACCGAGGAGAAGATCCTCGGCCGCGTCGCTTCCGACCTCGAGTACATCGAGAACTGGTCGCTTCTGCTCGACGTCTACATCCTGCTCTCGACACCACTCTCGCTCGTGCGCACAAAAAACGCCTATTGAGCCCTCAGCCGAACCTCGTCGCTGAATGTGCTCGGTCACGGCAGCATGCCGCTTGATCGTCCAGGCAAGGTTACTGGTCTGAACCTTGCATCGCTCGCAGGGCGCCGGAAGGCATCACTAGCCGGCTATCGCAAGCGGGCATGACAATCCCGATGCCCACGGCGGGTGATGTCGATCTGTCGCCAATTGAACCTCGAGCGCTTGGCCAAAGAGACCAATGATCGCCGCAGCCGACACCCAGATCGCCGCCCCTATCGGCCTGCCTCAATCCCCTTTGCTGGCCCGCTTGACGGTCGCCGCGCTGGCGCGCTGCGGTGTGTTCATCGCCGTGGCACTCTCTGGCATCGTCTTCACCGAGCCCGCCCCGGTCGACGTGATCATGATCGCCTTGATCGTGCTGCTTCCCGCCACCAGCCTCACCAGGCTTTCGCCAAGCATTGCGCTCGTCTTCGTCCTTTGGCTCGGATGCTCTGCCGGTGCGCTCATCGCAACCACACAGTCGCACGAATTCGACGTAACGTTGCGCCACACCGCCGTCTCCATCTACCTCTGCTGCCTGTTCCTGATCCTGGCAGTCTTCGTGCACTCCAACCCGGTCCGCCACGCCCACGTGATCTTCAAGGCCTGGGTCCTCGCAGCCCTTGTCGCCGCTGCAGCAGGCCTCGCCGGCTACTTCCAGATCGTGCCCGGCGCCCACGACCTCTTCACCAAGTTTGGTCGCGCCGCCGGCACATTCAAGGACCCGAATGTCCTCGGCCCCTTCCTGGTTCCGCCCATCCTCTACCTCGTCCACCAGTCGCTGAACCGCCCGCGCCTCCACACGATTTTCTCACTTGGCGCCATCGCAGCATTGACGTTGGCTGTCCTCGTGAGCTTCTCGCGCGGCGCCTGGCTCAATCTCGGGGTCGCCCTCGCGATCTATGGCGTCGTTCGACTGGCCGCCGAGCATTCGGCACTGGCCCGCGCCCGCCTTCTCTTGATAGCGATGGCGGTGACCGCCGTTGCCGTCTTGGGTCTGCTCGCCCTATCTCAGTCCGAGCAAGTCGGTGAACTGTTGGCCGAACGCAGCGCCATTGCGCACGATTACGACATCGGCCCCGACGGACGCTTTGGCGGCCAGGCCAAAGCCTTCGCCATGGCCCTTGATAGTCCCCTGGGGCTTGGAGCCCGCCAGTTCTCGACCCGCTATCATCCCGAGGATGTTCACAACGTCTACATCTCCATGCTGCTGAATGCCGGTTGGCTCGGCGGCCTCCTCTATCTTGCTATCATTGTGGTGACGCTCGCGTGCGGCCTCGCTCGTGTGGCTGAAGCCAGTCCCGTCCGCGGGCTGCTTCTGGTCGCCTACGCAAGCTTCCTCGCGAACGTTATCGAAGGTGCCATCATCGACACCGACCATTGGCGCCACTTCTACATCTTGCTGGCGTTGATCTGGGGAAGCATGGGCGCTGCCGCTTCAGCCAGAACGGAGACCCGGACGTGACGGCCTCACGCGCTCGCAAGCCGACCGCTCCCCTGCGCACCTTCGCGGTTGCCTGCGCCGTCATCCTCGCCTGGTTCTGCCTCATGGCCATGCCGGAGACCGCGGCATTGAGCGAGCCGGCTTTGGCTGGGCTGGCCGTCCTCGTCATCTCCCTGCCGATCCTGCTGCTGTTGCCGGCGCCGGTCCCCTTGCCGCCACTCAACCCTCCGGCGGTGACCGCCCCATCGCCGGTCCTCATCGACTTCATGGTCGAGCGCGCACTACGACGCCCAGCCCCACCTTCGTCATTCCGCCCGCGACGCCGCCCCCGCATCGTGACGCCGCAGCTATGCCAGCACTGCGGGCGAAACCCGCGCCGCTCGCAGCGCGCCCCCCGCATACTCGGGCCATCACGTCGCGTTGCTCACCCAAGCCTCGTCGCACCACGGCAATCGCAGGCGACAACGCCGCCAGCCCCCCGTCGCAAACCCAGGATCATCAAATAGTCCGAGCCTGATTGCGCCCGTCTCACTGCCCCTGGCGGCGCTGTTTGATGGCGCGCATTGACGAGTTCCCGGCGCTCGTGGCGGCCTCCTGCAAGGCGTGACGGAATTCGTCCCGCTTTTCATGGATCGACGCGATGACAGGCCCCGCGGGAATGCCGAGGTCCACCAGAACCGCCTCGGACAGTTGCAAGCTTGCTTCGATCGTTTCCGGCACAGCGTCGGTCACACCGAGCCCATAGAGATGCCGTGCATGCGCAGCGTCCCGCGCCCGCGCCACGATGGTCAGATCGGGATACTGCTCGCGCACACTGGTGACGGTCTGATCCATGGCCTTTTGGTCGTGCACCGTGATGATCAACGCCCGGGCCTCGCCAAGCCCGCACCGTTCCAGGAACTGGCGATCCACCGCATTTCCGAAATAGATGGGCTTGCCTTTTTGGCGTTCCACCGCAACGGCATTGGGATCGCTGTCGATCGCCAGATAGGGAACCCCGTGCACGCCCAGCATCTCGCTGACCAGGCGCCCGAACCGGCCATAACCCACAATGATGGCATGCCCTGTCTCGCCATCGGGTGGCTGTTCGACATGTGGCTTGTCCTGGTTCCTCCCCGTCAGGTAACGGCCGAGATGATAGAGCGGTGGAATGAGCGCCATGCTGATCGATGTCACCGCCAGCACGAAGCTCGCAACATCGAGTGACACCAATTTGGCCGTGACGGCCAGACCAATCCCGACGAACGCGAACTCCCCGCCAGGCCCGAGCAGCAGTGCTGCCTCCAGCGCACCACCATGCGGCACCCGAAAGACGCGCATAAGCCCGTAGGCGATGGCAGCCTTGATCAAAACCAGCGCCAGCACCGAGGACAGCAGGAGAACGGGATGGGCAATCAGCTCCCGGGCATCGATCTTCATCCCGATCGTAAAGAAGAAGACGCCGAGCAGCAGCGCCTTGAACGGCTCGATGATCACCTCGATCGCCTTGCGAAACTCCGTTTCGGCAAGCATCAATCCGGCAACGAAGGCGCCAAGCGCCATCGACAGACCCGCGAGCCCCGCGGCAACCCCCGCTGCGACCACAACGAACAACGTCGCAGCCGTGAACAACTCCGGCGCATCGACATCGGCCACCAGCCGCAGCAGCGGCCGCAACAGGAAGCGACCCGCAGCCACGATCGCCAACATGGATACGCCCGCGTGCAGCAACGCCGTCAGCACGCCGCCGAGAATTGAGCCGCCATCCGTCGCCGACAACACGGCAATCAAGAGGAACAGCGGCACCACGGCAAGGTCCTGCGCCAGCAGCACTGCAAATCCAACCCTGCCCGAGGTGGCGGCCAACCGGCGATGGCCCGACAGCACATCGAGTACGATCGCCGTCGACGACAACGCAAGGCACAGCCCAATGATCAGCGCCGCACGCGCCTCGACCTCGAACGCAACAGCGGCCATCCCCAGCGCCGCGGCCGAGATCGTCACCTGCATCGTGCCGAGTCCGAAGACCAACCGGCGCATGGTGAACAAGCGCGAGGCCGACAGTTCGAGCCCGATCAAGAACAGCAGGAACACTACCCCGAGTTCCGCGATACCCGACACGTTGCGGTCATCGGCAACCGTCAGCCACAACAACACCGGGGCATCATATTTGAAGGAACCGAGCCCAAACGGACCGAGAATTGCGCCGGCCGCCAGATAGCCGAGCACCGGGCTGCCCCCGAACCGCCGCACCACGGGCACCACGATCCCCGCCGTGCCGAGCACAAGCAAAGCATCGATATAGGCATCGATATTGAGGTCGGCTGCAGCCAAAACCAGATCCCACTTCCACTGTACCGGAGTGCTTAGCACGCAGCCCCGATCCACCAAGCCTAATAATCCACCGCGATAAGCCGAAGCGGTGTGCAGTTTGCATCTCCACCCGCACGGTGTCCAAGACGCCCCGAACCATCGAGCAAAAAAGGCGTCATCGCCCGCAGCCGTTCCTGCTGACGTCCGGTCATCCGTCGGCTAGACTTTTCACCGAACCAGTTGGCCGCAATCAACGGTCTCTCCAAGTGAAGAGGATACAGGAAATGCGCTGCGAGGTCGTTGCCATCGGCACAGAGCTGTTGCTCGGCGTGATCGTCGATACCAACTCGTCGTGGATCGGCGAGCAATTGGCGCTCGCCGGGATCGATAGTTATTTCCAAACCAAGGTCGGCGACAATTTCGATCGCATGGAAGCGGCAATCCGCCTCGCCCTCGAGCGCTCCGACGCCGTCATCTGTTGCGGCGGCCTCGGCCCCACCCAGGACGACATCACGCGCGACGTGATCGCCAAGGTGATGGGTGTGGAGCTGCAGCGCGACGACGTGATCGCCCAGGAGATTCGCCATCGCTTCGAATCGCGCGGGCGCACCATGTCCCTGAACAACCTGCGTCAGGCCGACATCCCCAAGGGCGCCTCGCCGATCCCCGAGATGCCCGGCACCGCGCCCGGCTTGGTATGCCCCATCGGCGATAAGGTCATTTATGCCGTCCCCGGCGTGCCGAGCGAGGTCCATGAGATGGTGCTAGGCACTGTCATCCCGGATCTGCGCCGTCGCATGGGCGCCTCCTCCGTGATCCGCAGCCGCACTTTGCGGACGTGGGGTGTCTCCGAATCCGGCATCGACGAAATGCTGACCGACCGCATGGCGGAACTCGACCGGCTGCGAAATCCGACCATCGCCTTCAACGCCAGCGGCATCGAAGGCATCAAGGTCCGCGTCACCGCCAAATGCGACGACGAGGAGACCGCGATCCGCATTCTCGATGCCGAGGAGAAGATCCTGCGCGGCATTCTCGGCGAAGCCGTCTTCGGCATCGACGACCAGTCGATGGAGCTGGTGGTTCTCAACGCATTAAAGCAGCGGGGTTTGACCCTCGCGGTCTCTGAATCGGTAACCGGCGGCATCATGACGTCGCGACTTTCCGCCATCGACACGACCATGCAGACCTTCAAGGGCGCCATCATCAAGCCCGATCGCGATCCCCTCCAGCCCCTCGACACAAGCCCCGAGCACCGCAGCCTGCGCGACGCAAAGGCGGCCCGCGAAGCGTTTGGCGCCGACATCGGGATTGCCGTTGTCGCAGCCGACAGGGACGAGGGGCAAAGACCCGGCACCGTCTTCATCACGGCCGCCTTCGGCGACACGCCCCATGGCGACGTGACCGTGTTGCCGGGAGATCGGCGGCGAATGCGTGAGTACGGCGTCATCAGCGCGATGAACTTCCTCCGCAAAATTCTATCGCCATGACCTGAGGCAGGCGCTCCCCGCGGCACGGCCCACACCCGGCCCCCACGCCTTGCAGGATGGGTGCTGGGGCGTGTCCGTGCCCGTTCAGCGCGGGCGGCCCGGCGCCATAGCATCCAGACGTGGCAAGTGTGGAGGACTTTTGCACAGTCCTTGTTGCAACCTTAATTGCTCCACCATTCTAAATGCATCGGAAGAAAGGAAAAAAGAACCAGCCCGCCGGAAGGTTTTTGCAATTGAATGCAAATACCTTCATTTAGATCGAATTGGATCGATTGGCGCAGCGGAACTCATGAAGAAAGTGTTAAACAGGCTCTGGCAGCAACAGGACGGCGCGATCGCGATTATATTCGCGCTCTCCCTCATTCCAGTTGTGTTGACTGTCGGGCTCGCAATCGATGGATCCCGCGCCTACTACACCCAACAAAAGATCTCTGCCAGCCTCGATGCAGCAGCGCTAGCAAGCGCACGCGCCTTGCAAATGGAAGACCTGAGCGACGCCCAAGTGAACGCGCTCGCCAAGACCTACCTCAAGGTTCACATGCAGCCGGATGTCGCCAATGGCATCAAGCTGGACACCATCGACGTCACAGTCGAGCGCGACAAGAAAACCGTGACAATTGCTACAACCGGTTCAGTTGTTTCCTATTTCGGCGGCATCATCGGCATCAACACCATGTCGATCGAGCGGGAGGCCCGGGCGGTTTTCTCGTTCAACGAAGTCGAGCTCGGTTTGATGCTCGATGTCAGCGGCTCGATGGACGATTACGGAAAAATCGGCGATTTGCGCGCCGCCGTCGGCGACCTCATCGACATTCTCATTCCCGAATCGAAACCGGATAACGGGGTCAAGATTGCGTTCGCTCCCTATTCCACCGCCATCAATGCCGGCGCCTTGGCGCAGAAGGCCAAAGGCAACGGCAAGCCACCGAAGAACAAGCGGGAGAAATGCGTCACCGAGCGCACCGGCTCCGCCGCCTTCAAGGATGACGCGCCAAAGAACGGCAAGGTGCTGGGCGACAAGGCATCCAATTGCCCGAACAACGAGATCCTGCCCCTGAGCAAGGATCGCGAAGTCCTGAACACGGCCCTGCAGAACCTGACTCCCGACGGCAGCACAGCCGGACATCTGGGCGCCGCCTGGGCCTGGTATCTGATCTCGCCCGAATGGGCCGAGTTGCTCCCTGCCGAGAGCCAGCCCAAACCGTACACCGACCGTAACACGATCAAGGGCGTGGTATTGATGACGGACGGCATGTTCAACACCTCGTATGAATCCTCCAACGGGGATTCTCCCGCCCAGTTCCTCGAGCTGTGCAACAACATGAAGAACCGGGGCCTGAGGGTCTACGCCGTCTCGTTCCAGGCGCCGGCGGGCGCCCTGGCGACCCTGCGCTCATGCGCCTCCACCCCCGCCGATTTCTTCGATGCGGCAAACGGCCAGGAATTGCGCGCATATTTTCGCGACATCGCCGATCGCCTGACCAAGTTGCGCTTGTCGCATTAGGTGGCCTGCCCTCGTCAGACGGCCCCCGCCCCCCGCAATGAAGCCGCCTCGCGCGCCAAAACGGTGATGCGATCCCACGCTCCCGCACGCACCGCTTCAGCCGGTGTGAGCCACGATCCCCCCACGGCAACCACATTGGCTGTGGCAAGGTAGCTCCCGACGTTGCTCCGGTCGATGCCACCAGTAGGACAGAACGTGATACCGGCGAGCGGTGCGGCCAGCGCCTTCAGGTGAGCCACGCCCCCGACCGCCTCGGCCGGGAAAAACTTGAGGCACCGATAGCCGAGATCCGCAAGCGCCATGGCTTCGCTAGCCGTCACCGCACCCGGCAGGAACGGCACCGGCCACGACTGCGCAGCCGAAATGAGCCGCGGCGTCATACCGGGCGATACGATGAACCGAGCCCCGGCGGCGATCGCCGCATCCGCTTGATCAGGATTTAGCACCGTGCCGGCGCCAACCCGCGCCAGCGGAACCTCCTGTCGGATACGGCGTATGGCGTCCAACGCCGCCGGCGTCCGCAACGTCACCTCGATGAAATCGAGACCACCCCGCGACAGCGCCCGCGCCATCTCGACGCCGGCATCCGCCGTCTCCACTGTGAGGACCGGCACGATACCTATTCTACCGAGCGTCTCACCCAGTGCCTGATTGAGTTCACTTTGCATCGATCCTCGCCAGCAGAAAGCGGATAGTCGCATGCAGCGACACCCGCCCCCATCGCAAAAAAACGGACTGATCGGACTCAGGCGCGCTCGAATACCGGTAGCACGAGATCCGGCGTGGCAGGTTCGAACGCGATTTTGACCGGAAGGCCGATCTTCAGATCCTCGGCAGCCATCCCCCGTGCCTGCGCCTGCATGCGCACCCCCTCGGCAAGCTCCACCGTCACCAGGACATAAGGCAGCTCAGCCTTGAAGCCCGGATGAAAAGCATGATGCGAGATCGTCCAGGAATAGACCGTCCCGGTACCCGCAGCCTCCGTCCAGTGATGCTCCATGCTGTAGCAGTGGGGACAAACTGGCCGCGGGTAGTGACGGACCTTGCCGCACGACGAGCATGTCTGCAGCAGCAGACGACCCTGTTTGAGGCCATCCCAGAACGCCTGCGTATCCGCTGAAGGCTCGGGAGTGGGCTTCATGTAGCCTTGTGTTTCCATGCTCCAGTCCCTTCTCACGCGCGCGCCATGATCGCAATCGAGCCATCACCCATGTCACCATAGCCGGTGACGAGGCCAACCCTGGCATCGGCGATTTGCGCCTTGCCGGCTTCGCCCCGCAGTTGCCGCGTCAGCTCGACCACGTGATTGAAGCCCGCCATATGCGCCTGCGACAGAAGCCCGCCATGCGTATTGATCGGCAGTTTACCGTCGATGCGGATGGCGCCGGACGCAACGAAGTCGCCGCCCTCGCCCTTCTTGCAGAAGCCGAGATCTTCGAGCTGGCACATGACGATATAGGTGAAGCAATCATAGATCTCCGCGACATCGATATCGTCATGCTTGACGCCAGCCATGGCGAAAGCCTTTGGCGCCGCCTTGGCGAGCCCCAGCCGTGTCATATCCGGGCGTTGCGTAATCGCTGAAGGCGAGTCTGGATGGCCTTCACCAACCCCCAGGATCGAGATCACGGGCTTGGCGCAATCGCGCGCCCGCTCCGATGACGACACGATGAACGCACACGCCCCATCGCTCTCAAGTGAGCAATCGAACAGCCGCAGCGGATCGGAAATCATGCGCGACGCCTGATGCTCTTCCACCGTCAACGGCTTGGTCATCATGGCATTGCCGTTGAGGATCGCATTGTGGCGCGTCGAGACGGCAATCTCGGCAAGCTGCCGGCTGGTCGTGCCGTAGAGCTCCATGTGCCGTCGCGCCATCGGTGCGTAAAGCTGCGCCGGCGCGATCGCGCCGAGCGGCATTTCGAATTCGCCGATGAGCCGGAACTGTGGCATTTCCCTGACCCGCGAGCCGATCCGCCCTCCGGCTCCCGACGAGCCATTGCGGCTGATCGGCACCAGCACGTGATTGCAGATGCCCGCCGCCACCGCAGCCGCCGCGCACTGAATAGACGCCACCGCGCTGGCGCCACCGAGCGGCGTCACAGCCGAGAACCGCAAGTCCGGAATGCCGAAGCTGGTGATGAAATCCTCGGCGACGACGGCCATGCTGCCATAGGCGATGATCCCGTCGATATCCTTGGGATCGAGACCTGCGTCTCGGATTGCACCAAGCGAGGCCTCCATTTGAAGCGCTGCAACGCTCTTGCCGGATTGGCGCGAATAGCGTGTTTCGCCAACGCCCGTGACGGCCGCCTTGCCATTGAGCGACATGCCGCTTCCTCCTCTTGGTCCACGATTGCTCGCGAAGGATTAGGCAACAGCCGGCCGGACCGACGCAACAGGAAACATGCGACTTTGCAGATTGGACCGGTCGCGGCACTGCCCCGTGGTCACCACCCGGCGTCGATCACGAAGCGGCCTCCTAACGCGGCTCGCAGCCGCCCGCATGCCGGAGCGTGGCAAACTCCAGCCCGTCCCTTTTGACAACAGCGGCCTATCGCACGCTCATGCGACCGAGTTCCCCGCCCTTGAACCGCCACCGCACCAGAAAGATCTGCACGAATCCCAGCAAGGCGATGAACGACGGCACGAACACCCAGGTGAAGTGCCAACTGGCCGTCGAGAAAGGAATACGCCCATCGGGAAACATGAAGTCGAGATAGCCGAAGTCCATGGCGTAGAACACGATCAGGAACTCGACGATCGAAAAGAAGAACTGATAGGCGAACGGCCAGTCCTGGTCCCAATGGAAGCGCTGGATCTGGATGTAGAGCACGTCGAGGATGAGCCCAAGGATCAGGAGTGCGGTAATGAACTTGAAGGGATCCTGAAAAATCGAAAGCTCATAGGGCGGCAACCACGGATAGACGCTTGAGAACCGCCAGGCCGAAAGGTACCAGGCATAGATCAGCGTCACCGGCAAGCCGATGAAAATGAACAGAAGAATGCGGGTTTGCCAACGGCCAAGCAATGTAGGGGTCATGGGTGGCGATGCTCTGCACAGTGGGTGGCGGGGGGCTCAGCGAGCCGTCGGGCGGAACTCGAGATTTGCTCTTTCTGCGTCATCCCGGCGACCGGCCGAGACACCACTTCGTCCATTGCGCAAACGATCGCAGGGGACCAAAGCGCGACACCCGGGGCGCCCGTAGCGCCCCTAGGTGGTCCACCGATCGTAGAGCCGCATATTGCAGCCCGAGGAAACTATCGACGGCAGCATAAGGGCCGTTCGACGTAATGGTGCCCGCCGCCCACACGCGCCCACGGCCGTTTTGCAAGCCTTGGATCTCGAAGTTGTTGCTGACGGTAATGCCCGAAAGGCGCAGATCGGCCGCCTCCCCGGGTGCCTTGTTGCGTGGCAGGTCATAGGTCCGGATCAGGTCCGCCAGCAGCGGCGCTTCCTCGACCTGGGCAACGAGGCCCGTGCAATCGACGACATAATCGGCAACGAGATCGAGGCTCTCCTGGAACTTCTCCTTGCTGTCGAGCCGCGTGACAACGTGGCCATCCTTGTAGTCCATCGCGGCGACGGTGCCGTAGAAAACCTTGTACCAGCCCTCTTTGGTTCCCTGCTCGATGATCTGGTTCCAGTCGTCGCGATCGGCCGTCGTCGTCCCGCCCCATGTTGCCAGCAAACGCGCCCGCTCATCGGGTGATGCCTGCTCGAGAAGCTTCCGCAACGATCCCCCCCAGCACGACTTAGGCCAGTTGAACGGCTGCTGTTGAACGTCGGCCCGAACCGCGCGCCGTGACAAGTCATACTTCGCGCCTTCCGCAATCGCCGAGCGATTGAGGTGGAGGATGCGGATATTGGGGTTCTTCGCCCGTGCTTCATAAATGCGCTGGATGACGCGGCTGGCGACAATGCCGCGTCCCCGGATCAGCACGGTTCCGCCTTTCTCCTCGAGATCCTCGTAGATCTCGGAGTGGTCCTCATAGGCATTGACCACCGAGTGGACATCGGGGTGCGATCGCTTGAAGGCCTGCAGATCCGGCAGGAAGTTCGACGCCGCATACCCCGTCGAAAGATGCACGAACCGGGCGATATAGAACAACTCGCGCTCGTCGCGGGAGCTTCCCGGCATGAACTCGCTCGGCACCCTGTAGGCAATGACGAAACGCTCGTCATCCGTCTTGCGGATCGCCAGCACCTGGCCGTAGAGCCACATGTCCTCCCAGCCGATACGCTTGGCTTCCTGGTCGAACGACCGGTAGACGTCACCGAGCCGCGGCGTGTAGCTCTCCGTCAGCGCCGGCTCGCCGAACACCTGCAGGATGTGCTTTAGGCCGACCAGCCGCCCGCGCACGAGGTCATGCACGCACTCACGGCTCGCATAACCGGGAAAGCCCCAGATGTTGTCGGGTGTCGAGATCGCGTTGGAGCGGATCCGCTCCTGCAGCGGTATCTGCGAGTACTCGCAAAGCCGGCCCCACTTGGCGTAGGGGCTCTTGTCGGGCGCCACGCCAATGACGCGGATTGCAGAGGCCGGCACGCCATAGACGCGCAGATGATCCACCCAGCAGAAGCTGCCGCAACCGCCACCGATCGTCACATAGTCGACTTCGCCGGCAAGTTTGCCCGACGTCTGAATGTCGCGGATCGCCACGGTGCGCGAGCGAAAAAGCGCCCCGGGAAATCCTCCGCTTGCAGCCGGCGGCTCCGGCTCGGCGCGCCCACCCCGACTGCCCCCCGATCGATCATCGGCAACGACAGCGGTCTCCTCACTTGCCGGCGCCTCGCTGGCTGCAATCCAACTGTAACCAAGCGAAAACGGACCGATCTGCAGTTGCTGGCCCGGCGCCCACGTGGCCGTGGTGATCCGCCGTCCATCGAGGCGGGTACCGTTCTGGCTTCCCTTGTCCTCGACCCGCACCGATGCCCCCTCGACCACCACCTCGACGTGCACCCGCGAAACCTGCGGGTTGTCGAGCATGATGTCGCCGCCCGAGGATCGGCCAATCCTGAAGGGACCGCGCCCATCGAGTGCGCGCCGCTCTTGCCGGCCGCCGTGTTGCCATGTGATCTCAATGGGCATCGATAAACTCAAGCCTCGCTATGTTTGACTGACGCTGCTTTATGGAGATTGGCGCAGCACCCTTGCTCGAAAAACGTTACTTCCAGTTCGAACCCCATCAGTGTTTCACAGGATCCGGGAGAACCCTCCCGCATTCGCCAGATGCCGGCCACAGAACCGGCAGTTGGCTTCCAGCGGCGGCGGATTCAGTAGGTTGCATCGGTCATAGCCGCACACAACGCCACGCTCATGAACATGCAGCACCTCGAACCGCATACCGCTGATCTCGAGAACATCGAGAGCGGACAGCGGGGTACGCTCCTGGTCCGGCGGAATCGGAGACTTATTGCGCCTGACCGTCGGCCGTGTTCCTCCGCCCGACACCCAGACCGGATTGCCGTCCGTCGCCTCGAAGCGACCGATGGTCTTGATATCCCATTCCGTCCAGCGATTGAGATCGATCAGCTCGAGTGTTGCCTTGGCAATGTTCGCCGATGCCTTCCGCGTCGGGTAGCGCTTGCGGGCCTCGGCCACCTCATCCAGGGTCGCAATCCCGACCCCGCGCCCCGGCAGGACCTCCAGCGCCTCGACCTCCACCAGCTTGTCGGTGGTGGCGTAGATCACGAACGGGGTCATATCGACCCGGCTGATGGTGTAGTTCTCGATATCGATATGGAACGTCGGCGCCAGGGCCACCCGGCTATCCCGCACGACGAGGCCTCCGACCCGGCTACCGCTGGTGGAACTGTCGGTGTAGACGAAGCCGCGCGAAGTCCGCTCGATCATGCCGTGAATGCGTGAGATCGTACGGTATTGCGGGTCCAGCAACACCTGGTTGCGCATGTCGTGCTGGCGACCGATCTGCGCGGGTAGCGTACAGGCGGTCACGTAATAGTCGCCGGTATCGTGGTTCTTGATACCGAGATAGACCTTTTCCTGCATGCGATCCGAGCCCTAATGTTATCCACCCAACACGTTGCAAGAATAGCGCCGGCTCGCGCACTCTCGCCCTCAATACTCAATTATCACCGATCCCATCGCAAACCCGCAAGACCGCCCCTGTAAATCGTGCACACACCGTTAGTTGATCAAGGCGAGATGCGCTCTCGCCTAACATTGGAAGGTCGCGCCCACGAGGAGACCGCACCTGCCGATCACCTTGATAACACACGTTCAGAATACGACAATTGACGCTCGTCACATATCGAGACGAATCGTAGCGTTAGAAGCGCACGAGAGCCTTCCCGGTTGCAGTGCCTCCCGCGACCAGGGCAAACGCCTCGCCAATCTCCTCGCCAGCTACGATCCGGGCAATTCGGACCTTGAGTTTGCCAACCCGCCAAGCGCTGAAGACATCACCGGTCCGCCAACGCACCTCGGTTTGATCCTGCATGTAATCGGGTAAATGCACCCTAGTAAGAAAAACCGACCCAGCAGCGGCCAGCTCGTCCGGGCTGATACTGGCAACCGGCTGCCCCAGCGCCCCATGCAGAAGAACGGCGCCGCGGCGTCGGCAGCAAGCAATGCTCAAGGCGATAGTCGATTGGCCAACGCCGTCGAAAACACAATTGCAGTACTGCCCCCGGGTCAACTCCCGCACTTCGCCCACAATGTCGCCACCCGATCGCGCCAGCACCTGATCCGCCCCCACCGACCAGGCGAGATCTGCCGCAGTTTCGGTAGCCACGGTAGCGATCACGCCGGCACCCAGCGCCTTTGCCACTTGCACCAGCATCTGCCCCGCAGCCGTCTCTGCCCCTTGCACCAGCACTTGATCCCCGCCCCGCACTGGAAACGCCGAAACCGTGAGGGCATGCGCCAGCGCACCGTCGAGTTGCAGGGCACACGCCACATCGAGCGGCATGTCATCCGGCACACCGATGATGCGCCAGGCCGGTACGACTTGGTATTCGGCAAGACTTCCCGGCAATCCGCACCAGGCGACACGGTCGCCGACCTTCAAGCCAACGACGTCGCGTCCAACCGCTTCGATTTCGCCTGCACCTTCATAGCCAAGCACCAGCGGCGCCGTAAGTGTTTGTGCACCCAGGAAGTTGCCCTGTCGCGTATGCACGTCGATGGCATTGACGCCCGCAAACATGACTTTGACGCGAACCTCGCCAGCGCCCGGTGCCGCCAATTCGATGTCGAGCTGCTGCAGCGCGCCAGCGGCGCCGAATGATTTGATACCGTACGCCATCATGAGCCCGATTTCCCCATTCACACCCTGCACGCGACGGTCGCGAGCGCCGTTTCGCTGTATCGGCGGTCCCCGCTTGCGGATGACACGTCATAATCCGGCACCAAGCTCGTCGTCGCCGCTAGTAGCCAAGCATTCGAAGATTTCGCGCTAGCATTTGCAGAAGACTTTGACGGGCTTTGTGATTACGACACTCCCCACGGAACTTTACGCACGCCCTGCCCCTGCGTACAATCGGCCGCGCGTATGAAAGTCTAGCACTGACCGCAGGGCCACAGTGCCACGCACGACAGCGCTCCGTGAGGGCGGAGCCATGGACGGGGGACGGTCCGGATGACGCTGCCACATCCCGCGCCGGCCCTAACTTTGCCGATGCAGGCCGGCGCCGAGCCATGGCGCCACTCTAAGCTAATGTTCTTTTTAGTGTCCTCGGCATCCCAAAGACCATTCGGAGTGGGGCGAGGACGATGACGAACTTTGTGTTTTGAACACGAGCCGATCACCAGTCGACAATCGCAATCTCAAATCATGACGGAAAGGTTCTGCGCAATGCGGATCTATGGACGCGCCAACTCGATCAATGTGCGCAAAGTGCTCTGGATGTGCGACGAGGTCGGCCAGTCCTACGAGAGAGAGGACTGGGGCCGTGGCTATCGCCCGACTACCGAACCCGAATTTGTGAAGATTTCCGCCTTCGGCGTCGTCCCCGTGATCGAGGACGACGGCTTCATTCTAAGGGAATCCGGCACCATCGTTCGCTATCTCGCCAACAAGTATGACCGCAAGGACCTCTATCCCGCAGCCCCCAAGTCGCGCGCCCTTGCCGAACAATGGATGGATTGGGCTGCCACCGACGTCTATCAGCCGATCAGGCCGGTTTTTCTGGGCCTGCAGGTCAAGATGGCCCCCTTCAAGGACGACAAGGCGGGTATCGAGGCCGGCATCCGCGAGTGGGGCCGCCAGATGCAACACCTCGAGCAGCACATCGCGACAAACGGTCCGTTCGTCACCGGAAAGGCCTTCACGATTGGCGATATTCCCGTTGGATTGATCGTCAACCGATGGTTCGCCATCCCTTTCGAGAAACCGAGCCTGCCAGCCCTCACGGCCTACTACGACCGATTGGCCGAACGGCCGGCCTACCGGGCTCACGGCCGCAACGGCACGCCCTAATGGGCAAAGTCGGCAAATCCTGATCAGGCGCCACGCATTCCAGCCGCAAACGCGTCGAGGACACCATGGCAGCACCGAGCAACACACCGAGCCGTCGCCACCTCTCCCTTGAGGTCACAGCCGCAGTGCTTTGTATCATCGCAGCCAGCGCACGAGCCGAGGCACAGGAATACTGTGTCTCGTGCAAAGGCCCCGACGCCGTTTACCGTTGTGTTCTTGATGTCGAGAAGCCCCCGGGTATGCCGCTCAAGATGCTCTGCATCACGCGGCTCGCCAAGGAAGGCGGCCATTCAAGCTGCAGCGTGCGTGGCGGGACGGTCTTCGACTGTGTCGGCCAAAAGCGTATCGTCAGCATCGATCCGCCAGCCAACACCCCACACAAACCTCAAGGTGCCCCGCAAGCCGGCGGCGGCACGGCCACACTTCGTGCGCCTGAGCCTCTGCCGCCCAAAGCCACCCCGGCGATCAAGCCAGCAGTGCCCGATAAGGCGCAAGTTCCACCTGTGAATCCCAGTGCGGCGCGCGATCAACCGCCTCAGACGGTGGAGGAGCTCGCCAAACGGACAGGCAAAGCCTCGACCCAAACCCTCAAGCAAGCCACCGACCAGATTTCAGAATCAACGCAAAAGGCTTGGAATTGCGTGACATCGCTCTTCAAGTCCTGCTGAAGACGACGCGTCCGCTAAGCCTCGGCCGAGTTCCGAACCCTACGCGCTCGCGTCTCAGCCTCGTGCCATCCATTCGCGCGCGCGCCGCTGCGCCTCACCGATCTGACCACGGCTCAATTCAACACTGATCTCGTGCCGGTAGCGCTTGGCCGCCTCGTTGCCTCTCGCCGCGGCAAGATTGAACCACTTGTGCGCCTCGATCAGATCGAGTTCGACATCCCGCCCCGAACAATACATCAACCCCAGTTGGAAGAGGGCATCTGGCATGCCCGCTTGCGCGGCGATCTCGACGAACTCGCGCGACTCTGCTTCATAACGCGCCATGGCACTCTCCCTCGGCCCAATGGTCTCCACCTGCCGATTGTTCGTCCCAAGCTCCCAAGGCTTTTGATCCGGTCGGATCAGCGGGTTCGTTCAATCGGTGACTGGAGAATTCCGCCTTCGGATC
The DNA here is from genome assembly GCA_963761475.1 of uncultured Alphaproteobacteria bacterium. GTDB lineage: Bacteria > Pseudomonadota > Alphaproteobacteria > Rhizobiales > Hyphomicrobiaceae. Next base: position 680,463 of record CAVXGT010000019.1, on the reverse strand, counting down.
AAAAGTTCGTAAATTGCGGCACGCCTCGGCGGCAGCCGAATCATAGACCTTGTCAAGAAAACAATTTGAAGCGTGCCATTTGGAGCCAAATCGGACCAATTCAGAGGCTTTTTCAATAGTTTATCCACGTATTCGTTTGCTCTTTTTTAGCCATGTCGAGCGAATGCCTTGAGACTGCCGCATTCCGTACGGATTGATGGCGAGCGCATGTCTCTGGCATGAAAACGTTCGTTCAATTGGATCTTGAACAACGCCGGATTCATGGCTAGATGGCAATTGCCGGTGCCACTGTTCCTGGGCCGGCAAAGACGACCCTCCGGGGGATACGGAGGATAGGCGCAGCTGCCGCAAGCAGCTGGCGAAGGACGGGGGATACGGACCATGATCACACGTTTCGCTGTGGTTGTGTTTTTGGCCGGACTGCTGGGCGCCTGCGCCAGTGAGGCACCGCCGCTTGCCGGCCTGTCTTCGACATCGGCCCTGTCGATTACACAGCCACCTCACGACCTCGACACCAGCACAACCGCCGGCAAACAGAAGACGCTGTCCGACCGTGTGCTCGCAGCCATGGCGCTCGAGCGTGTCACGGGCATGAAGCCGGACCCTGCTCGTTTCGTTCACTGAGCACCAGGCGACGTCTTGTAGCGCCAGCCCCGAAGCAATCGGTCCGGGGCAAATGCACACCGCTTGGTAGGCTGCCAGGCTCGGCCGCCAGTTGAGCCAATCGCAGCCCCCTGCCCAATGATCGGCCCCATTTCCTTGCCTGCCCCCCAATCCGGTGGCCCCACAAGATCGCGTCGCCCCCGCCATCCGGACCGTCGTCTCCGCCGAAGAGAGGCGAGCGCGAAGGCCTCTCTCACCCATTGAGATGCATCCCTCCTCAGCTCGTTCCGAGGCGTGATCCCCGAGTTGACGGGCCTGACGCCCGCCGTCAGCGCCAGCCCTGCTGCGTATCGCGCTTGCAAGATGCGCCCGACCGCATCACCAATCCCAATTGGCCGCCCGCAGCTCGCCACCCAACGGCGCTGCACTGTCGTGCCAAACCGCTCAATCCACTAGGATAAGCTCAACGTGCTCCCTCCCGGCCACCTCCCCGTCGAAGAAGCCCTGCCCGCGCTACGCAAGGCGCTGGCGAGCGGTACGTCTGCCGTCCTCGTGGCACCACCCGGCGCCGGCAAGACGACAGGCGTGCCCCCCGCGCTGCGCGCTGAAGGCTGGCTCGACGGAAAACGCATCGTGCTACTGGAGCCGCGGCGCATTGCTGCCCGCGGCGCCGCCGAGCGCATGGCCGACGTCATGGGCGAAAGCGTGGGCGAGACCGTCGGCATCCGCACCCGACTCGATACGCGCATCGGCCCCCGCACCCGCATCGAAGTCGTGACCGAAGGCGTATTCACGCGAATGATCCTCGACGACCCCGGCCTCGAGGGCGTTGGTTTGGTCATATTCGACGAGTTCCACGAACGCTCCCTCGACGCCGATTTCGGCCTGGCCTTGGCATTGGATGCCCAGGCGGGCCTGCGCGAGGACCTCCGCCTCCTCGTCATGTCCGCGACCCTCGATGGCGCCCGCGTTGCAGGACTGTTGGGAGATGCAGCAGTGATCCGCTCGGAAGGGCGCGCCTTCCCGGTGGCAACCCGTTACCTCGGCCGCCCTGCCGAGCGCACATCTGTGGCCGACGCCACGGCACGCGTCATCGCACGCGCCCTTGCGGAAGAATCGGGCTCGAGTGCTGGCCTTTCTGCCCGGTCAGGGCGAGATCCGCCGCACCGAGGAGCGTCTCCGCGAAAGCGTGACCGCTCCCAATATCGATATCGTTCCCCTGCATGGCGGGCTCGACGCCCGTCAGCAACGCTCAGCAGTCATGCCCGCCCCACCCGGTCGGCGAAAGATCGTGCTGGCGACCGCCATCGCCCAGACCTCGGTCACCATCGAAGGCGTGCGGGTCGTCGTCGACTGCGGTCTGGAACGCCTGCCGCGTTTCGATGCCGGCGCGGGCGTGACGCGCCTCGAGACCGTCAGAGCGTCGCGAGCCACGGTGGAGCAGCGCCTCGGCCGGGCCGGCCGCACCGAACCGGGCGTCGGCTACCGCCTGTGGAGCGAACCCGAGACGCAAGGCCTCATGGCCTTCACCCCGCCGGAGATCCTGGCAGCTGACCTGAGCGCTCTTTTGCTCGACTGTGCCGCCTGGGGCGTGACGACGCCTGAAACCCTCGCATGGCTGGACCAGCCACCCGCCGGAGCCCTCGCCGCGGCCCGCGCAGAGCTACAGGCACTCGGCGCGTTGGAGCCCAACGGCACGTTGACCCCCTTCGGCCGCCAATTGAGGTCCCTGCCCTTGTCCCCGCGCCTGGCTGCCATGGTGACGGCCGCCGCCCACCGCCAGCCGAACGCTGTCCGTACCGCCGCGATGATCGCAGCCATTCTCTCCGAACGGGGAGCAGGCGGCATGAGCATCGATCTCGAAGACCGCCTTGCCGGTCTCCAGCGCGACACCGGTCCGCGCGCCAAGGCCTTGCGCCAACTCGCGGAGGGCTGGGCACGTGAGGCAGCCAAAATGAACCGCACCGCTCGGCCGGAAGTGCCAGGCGGCAAACCTGCCGACACCAACTCTCCTGCAGCCCTCCTCGCTCTTGCCTTTCCCGATCGCATCGCCAAGGCCCGCGGCCAGCGTGGCACCTTCCTGATGGCGAATGGACGCGCCTGCGTCATCGATCCGGCAAGCGCACTAGCCGATGCTCCGTTCCTGGTGGTGGCGGAATTGGCAGGTATCGCTGCCGGTGCCCGCATCCTGCTCGCTGCCCGTCTCGACGCCGAAGACCTCGAAGCGATTGCCGGCGCGCGGATCACGTCGCGCGTCACCGTTGAATTCGACCATCAGGCGGCAGCACTGAGGGCCCGCGCAGAACGGCGACTGGGCGCCATAGTGCTTGCAAGCGAAACAAGATCCGTCCCCGCCGAAGACCAGGCGGCCATCGCACTGGCCGAAGGTGCAGCCCGCCCTGGCATCGACCGGCTCAAATGGTCCCCTCACCAACGCCAATTGCGCGAACGCGTGGCGTTCCTGCGCAAGGCAACCGCAACCACCAGCCAAGTCGAAACCTGGCCCGACCTCTCCGACGCAGCTCTTTCAGCGACCGTAGGCCAATGGCTTGCGCCTTTCCTGGCCGGCCTCACGCGCGCATCGGAGATCACCCCCGAGCGCCTTGGCGCCGCGCTCGATGCCCTGCTGCCGTGGAACCTCAAGCGCGATCTCGATTTATCCGTCCCCACGCACTTCACCGCGCCGACCGGCAACCGTCATCCCATCGACTATGCCGGCGACGGCGCTCCAATCGTTGCTTTGCGCGTGCAGGAGCTGTTCGGCCTGAAATCGCACCCTGCGATCGCAGACGGCCGCCTCCCGTTGACACTCCACCTGCTGTCGCCTGCCGGACGACCGATCCAGATCACGCGTGACCTCCCCGGTTTCTGGATCGGCTCCTGGGCCGACGTGAGGGCTGAGATGAGAGGCAGATACCCAAAGCACGTCTGGCCGGACGACCCCGCCAGCGCTCCCCCGACGGCGCGCGCCAAGCCGCGCGGCACCTGAGCCCGGTTACTGCAGACCACGGCGAGACGAAAAACCCCCGAGATCTCGGATCTCGGGGGCGGGAAGGAAATATGCCTTCGGGGGAAATGAGTGGCGCACCGGCAGCGGGGAGGGTCGGCCGGTGGGCCGGTCGTCAATGCGTGTCAGGCTTAGTGGCCGTAGTAGGGGGCGCACCACTCAGCGGTGGTGTTGTCCGCCTGGACGGGGGTCAGGGTGGAGGCGGAAGCCGCACCAGCCAGCAGGCCGAGGGCGAGGATCGAGGCGACGAGCGTCTTCATGGGAGGTCTCCGTTGGGTCTGGATGTGGGTGTGATCTGAGGTCGATGTCCGGGGTCTGGGTGGTCGGTGCCGGGGGTCAGTCCGGCACCTGCGGGCTTAGTGGCCGTAGTAGGGGGCGCACCACTCGGCGGTGGTGTTGTCCGCCTGGACGGGGGTCAGGGTGGAGGCGGAAGCCGCACCAGCCAGCAGGCCGAGGGCGAGGATCGAGGCGACGAGCGTCTTCATGGAAGGTCTCCGTTGGGTCTGGGGTGGCGCTTTGGCCTGATCCCCGGGGTTGTCTGGTCCGTCCGGGGTGTTTGTCCCGTCCGATGACCTAAACTTAACGCCGTTCATCTCTCATGTAAATAGGGAACGTATCGTATCTTATTCACGAATGTGTGAGGCGGCCGCTGGGGATGGCGCAAGTGAGGGGCCGGACGGCGAGCGCGGCAGCTATGGCTGCCGGTGCGTGGACGGCGGCGGAGACCCAGCCCTCTGTCGGCGCTCGGCTCCGACTGCCGCGGCTTGCCCCAGCACCCGCGTTTCAGCGTGACCAAACGAAGTCATGACGTCATAAAACGGTGGGTGGTCTGGAGGGCTCCGCCCTCCTGCGGGGCACGGGGCCGGCCCCGTTTTGCGCGTAGCGCGAACATCTGGCAGCAGCCGTTACCCGATCAATGCCCCACCGACACGCACCGCTCGTCCCTTGCACGGGCTCACGCCAGCCCCTTGACGCTACCCCCCGCGCTTCAAGCGCAACCTTTCCATCGCGCCCTCTTTCATCGGGAGGCCCATCATGCGAACGTCGCTCAAACACACATCAACGGACATTTGGCATGCTGCGCATCGGCGTCGACATCGGCGGCACATTTACGGACTTCGCACTACATGACGATCACACCCGCAAGATCGCCATTCACAAGCGGCTGACGACACCTGACGACCCATCCCGGGCGGTGATCGAGGGTACGGTGGCGCTGTGCGCGCAAGCTGGAGTGGAACTTGCCCGGATCGCCGAGATCGTGCACGGCACCACCCTCGTTACCAATGCCGTGATCGAACGCAAGGGAGCAGTGACCGGAATGCTCGGCACCGCTGGCTTCACCGACATCATGGATATGGGTTTCGAGCGCCGCTACGACCTGTTCGACCTGCGCATCACCTATCCGCCACCACTGGTGCCGCGCGCCCGCCGCATCGAGGTGCGCGAGCGCGTCCGCTACGATGGCTCGGTCGAAACACCTCTCGATGAAGCCGCTGTCACGGCTGCGGCGACGAGGTTCCAGGAGATGGGTGTCGCAGCCGTCGCCGTCTGCTTCCTCCATGCCTACGCCAATCCCGCCCACGAGCAGCGCGCCGTCGAGATCCTCGAAGCAAACGCCCCCGAACTCTTCGTTTCCGCATCGTCCGACGTGTTCCAAAACATGCGCGAGTTCGAGCGTTGGACGACCACCACGGTCAACGCCTTCACCGGCCCAATGTTCGACCACTACGTCGCCAAGCTTGAAACCGGTCTTGCGCAAAAAGGCTTTGCCGGCCGCCTCTACATCATGAGCTCATCTGGCGGCATGCTGACGACCTCGACCGCGAGGCGGTTCCCTGTCCGTGCACTGGAGTCCGGCCCCGCAGCCGGCGCCCTGATGAGCGCCGCCCACGGCCGCGCTCTCGATCTCGAAACTCTGCTCTCCTTCGACATGGGCGGCACCACGGCCAAAGGCGCCTTGGTCCGGGGCGGCGAGCCCATCAAGAAATATGAGATGGAAGTCGCGCGCGCCTACGAGTTCCGTCGCGGCAGCGGCAGCCCCGTGCGCATTCCCGTCATCGACATGATCGAGATTGGCGCCGGCGGCGGATCGCTCGCCGATGTCGACGACCGGGGCCTACTCAAGGTCGGGCCGCAAAGCGCCGGCGCTATGCCGGGACCCGCCTGTTATGGCCAGGGCGGCACCCGGCCGTCACTCACCGACGCCAATCTGCTGCTCGGCTACCTCGACCCGACTTTCTTCCTCGGCGGTACGATGCACCTCGACCGCGACGCTGCCGAACGCGCCATCGCCGCAAGCGTGGCAAAACCCTTAGGCGTCGAGACGCTCCGGGCGGCCTTCGGCATTCACGACATCATCAGCGAGGACGTCGCGCGCGCCTTCCGCATTCATGCCTCCGAACGCGCTTTCGACTACCGCACGTCGAGCATGGTGGCCTTCGGCGGTTCAGGACCGCTGCATGCCCTGGGCGTTGCCCGCAAGCTCAAGATCCCCCGCGTCGTCTTTCCCGTCGCAGCCGGCGTCATGTCGGCCCTGGGACTGCTTGAAAGCCCGCTGGCCTTCGAAGTCGTGCGTTCCCGCCGGGTGCATGTGTCAGACCTCGAACCGCAGGCGTTCGGCGCCTTCTTCGCCGAGCTCGAAGCCGACGCCGCCCGCGTCCTGCGCGAAGCCGGCGTTGCCCCTGACGATATCCACATCGTCCGCCGCCTCGACATGCGCTACCAGGGCCAGGGTCACGAGATCGAGGTCGTGCTCCCCGACGCCAGTCGCGCCGAAGGTCTATTCGACAAGATCGAAGATCTTTTCGGCGCTGCCTATGCCCGCATCTACACCCTGCGCCTCGACGAGCCCGCCGAGATCGTCAACTGGAAGGTAGAAGCCCGGGCGCCAGCAAAAGGACTAGGGGCCGGCTACACGTTGGGCGGCATCTCGGCGCCGGCGGAGGCCCGCAAGGGCACGCGGGATGCCTACCACCCGCTCGAGCAGAAACTCACGCCCTGGCCCGTTTACGACCGCTATGCCCTGAAGCCCGGCATGACCATTGCCGGCCCCTGCCTGATCGAAGAGCGCGAATCCACCTGCGTCGTCGGTCCCCAGGATACCGTCACAGTCGACGACCGCTTCAACCTGATCGCCGAGCTGGATTTCGCAGCCCCGTGAAGCGTCCCCGCGGCCGAGGCGCGATCACGGCCAACTCCAAGATGTCGGAAAACAAGCTGAGAAGTGGCCATGCACCTCACAATTCGCCAACAATGCATGAAAAGCCGGCATGCCCTTATGTTGGCCGGGGAGCAACGCCCGGCAATGCAGCTTGCGCACCCCTCGGCACGCGATCATGCTGCCTCTCTCAGTTGCCCTAAGGCCCATCCATGACTGCACATTCGCCTGTATTCGTCGGCATTGATATCGGTGGCACCTTCACGGATGTGATCGCGACCAGCGCCGAAGGAACCCACATTCTGAAGGTGCCGACCACCCGCGCCGATCCAGGCATCGCCGTGTTGACCGCACTGGGCGAGTTGCAGCGCCAGCATGCCATCGAACCTGGATCGATTGCCCGCTTCGCCCACGGTACCACCGTGGCAACCAACGCCGTGATCGAGCGCAAAGGTGCCCGTGTCGGCATTATCGCCACCGAAGGCTTCCGCGACGTCCTCGAGCTTGGGCGCCAGATCCGCCGGCAGCTCTATGATCTCGTCCTGAAACCTGAAACACCCGGCTGGCTGGCGCCAGGTGCCCGACGGTTCGAGGTGGCCGAGCGCGTCGCCGCCAACGGCGAGGTAGTCAAGCCACTCGACGAGGCAAGCGTACGCGCAGCCGCAGCAGCGCTGCTCGCCGCCGACGTCGAGGCGGTGGCCGTCAGCCTGCTCTTCTCGTTCGCCAATCCCGCCCACGAGCAGCAAGTACGGGCCATTCTCGCCGAGATCGCACCGGGCCTTCCCGTCTCCCTCTCCAGCGAGGTCGACCCCGCCTTCCGTGAATACGAGCGCACGGTCGTCACCGCCTTCGATGCCTACATCAAGCCGGTCGTCGATATCTATCTGGCGCGCCTGACGGCGAAGCTGGGTGAAGCCGGCGTGCCGGCACCTCTTCAGGTGATGCAGTCCCGCGGCGGCCTTGCCGGCTCCGAAACAGCACGCAAGCGCCCCGTTCGCTTGTTCCTGTCTGGCCCCGCTGCAGGCGTCATCGGCGCAGCCTCCGCTGGTCATGCGGCCGGCCTGAAAGATCTCATCACCATCGACGTCGGCGGCACCTCGAGCGATATCGCCCTCATCGCCGGCGGCGAAGCCCTGGTCCGCCCCGAGACCGACATCGCCGGCTTCCAGGTTCGCGTGCCGATGCTCGACGTGACGACGCTTGGCGCAGGCGGCGGCTCCATAGCCTGGATCGACACCGGCGGCGGCCTTCGCGTCGGGCCCCAGTCGGCAGGCGCCGATCCCGGCCCCGCCTGCTATGCCAATGGCGGTACGGCAGCCACTGTGACCGATGCCTCCATCGTGCTCGGCTACCTCGATCCCGGCTTCTTCGCCGGTGGCCGCTTTCGCCTCGACCCCGAGCTTGCCGCATCGACCATCGAGACGACCGTCGCCAAGCCGCTCGGCATGGGCCTCATTGAGGCGGCCCTCGGCATCCACCGCATTGCCAACGCCCACATGGCCGACGGCATCCGCCTGGTCTCGGTCAACCGCGGCTTCGATCCGCGCGAGTTCGTCTTGGTGGCACTCGGCGGCGCGGGCGCCCTTCACGCCGTAGCGCTCGCCGCCGAACTCGACATCGCCCGCGTCCTCGTCCCGCGCTTTCCGGGCGTCCTCTCGGCAAGCGGACTGCTTGCCGCCCCGATCGAGCACGAAGTGAGCGCCTCCTTCCATCAACCGATCGCTGCCGCCTCGATCGACGCCATTGCCGCCGTGCTCGCGCGCCTCGACGCCGAGGCCAACGCGTTGATGGATACCGAGTTCATCGAAGGCTTGCCCCGCGAGACCAGCTACGCAGCCGACGTCGGCTACGTCGGCCAGAGCCATTTCATCGAGGTTCCCTTCGACCCCCGCGCACGGGATGCCTTGAGCCGTCTCTACGAGGATTTCGAAGCGCTCCACGAGCGCATCAACGGCCTGCGAACCGGCAGCCCAGCCAAGATCGTAAATCTGCGCTCGGTGCTGCGCGCCAGGCTCGCCGCGCCAGCTTTCAAGGCACAAGCCGGGACCGCCGCCGGATCTTCCCTGAAGGGTGAGCGCCAAGTCTACTTCCCAGGCTCCACCAGCCCCCTTCCAACGGCGATCCACGACCGCGAGCGGATCGCCGCGGGCGCACGCATCCCCGGCCCCACCATCATCGAGCAGGCCGACACCACGACACTGATCCCTCAGGGCTGGAGCGCCACCGCGATCGCCGCCGATGCCTTGCTGATCGAGCGACACGGAGGCACCACCCCATGAGCAAGCAACCAACGTCCGTTGCGTCGGTCCCCGAGTTCGGCCGCTTCGATCCGGTAACGCTCGAAGTGCTGCGCCACCGCCTCGACATGGTGGCCCAGGAGATGCAGACGACGCTGCTCAAGACTTCGTGCTCGCCGATCGTCAAGGAGGGCCTCGATGCCTCCGCCAGCCTGTTCACCCTTGAAGGCATCACGCTGGCGCAGGCCTGCGCCATCCCGATCCATCTGGGCACGCTGATCCCCGCCGTCGCCGCGTTGATCAAGACGTTTCCCGTCGAGAACATGCAGGACGGCGACGTCTACATGCTGAACGATCCCTATTGCGGCGGCACACATCTGCCGGATTTCGCAATTCTCGTTCCCGTCTTCTCGCGCGGCCGTCCGATCGCACTCGCTGCCACCATGACCCATCACCAGGACGTCGGCGGCAAAAGCGCCGGCTCCGTGCCGACCAACTCCACCGAGATCTACCAGGAAGGGTTGCGCGTGCCGCCCGTGCAGTGGGCCCGCGCCGGCAGGTTCGACGACACTCTGACTGCCATCCTGCGCCAGAATGTACGTATTCCCGACGTCTTCCTCGGCGACCTCAAGGCCCAGGTCGCCGCTTGCCGCATCGCCGCCGTCCGCCTCGATGAGACCGCACGCAAGCTCGGTGACAACACGGTCCTCTCCGCCTTCCAACTGCTCCTCGACAGGTCCGAGGCCATGACCCGCGACGCGCTGGCCAAACTGCCGACGGGCACGTGGCATGCCGTCGACTATCTTGATAACGACGGCATCGACCTCGATCAAAAGGTCCGCATCGAGGTCGCCGTGACGCTGCCGGGCGACGGCACCATCGCCTTCGACCTCACCGGCTCCAACGCCCAGGTGCGCGGGCCCATCAATTGCGTACCCTCAGGAAGCCTCGCGGCCGCCTGCTACGCCGTCCGCGCCGTCACCGACCCCTCCATTCCCAACAACGGCGGCTGCTTCCGCCCGATCGCGTTGACCTTGCCTCCTGGCAGCATCGTCAATCCGAAGTCACCTGCCCCCGTCAACGCGCGCACCGCCACCATCAAGCGCATCACCAACACCATGCTCGCAGCCCTCGCCAAGGCCATCCCCGACCGTATGCCCGCCGCCCATGCCGGCAGCCTGCTCGTGATGGCCTTCGGCGGCATCCGCCGCGACGGCGAAGCCTTCGTCACCGGTGAATTGATCGCAGGCGGTAGCGGAGCGGCCCGCGGCCAGGACGGCGTCGACGCTATCGAGACCGATGCGTCGAACTGCATGAACCTGCCGGCCGAGGCCATGGAGCTCGAGGCCCCGATCCGCATCACCCGCTGGTCCTTGGCGGCGGGCTCCGGCGGTGACGGCGCCTGGCGCGGTGGATTGGGCCAGGTCAAGGAGTTCGAGATCCTCGACGACGTCGACGGCGCCGTCTCCTTTTCCCACCGCGGCGAGCGCCACTTCGTTGCCGCGGCCGGAGCCGCCGGCGGCAGCGATGGCCGCTCGGCCCGCTCCTACATCGTCCGCAAGGCCACGGGCGACACGGAGCAGATCGCCTCGAAGGTGGTCACGCGCCTTTTTCCCGGCGACCGCCTCGTTATCGAGACCCCAGGCGGCGGCGGTTACGGCCCTCCCGCCGAGCGTCCCGGAGATCGCCGCGCCGCCGACGTCGCCAACGGCAAGACCGACCCGACCTGATGCCCGCAACGGAGTTCCACCATGGCAAGCAAACCCAAGGCCAAACCGAAAGCTGAAAGCAGCCTGCCCGACCAGCCCGAAGCCTGGCAATGGCCCGAGGAGAAATGGCGCGCCATCGTCGAGAAGGTGCGTGCCGGCCGCTCGCTGCGGCCGAAGAGCTGGCCAGGTGGCGCCCGCACCGCTGTCGCCCTTTCCTTCGATTCCGATCACGAGACCCAGACGCTGCGGTGGGGGCACAATTCTCCAGGCCGCCTCAGCGCCGGCCAATACGGCGCCCGCGTCGGCGTGCCCCGCATCCGCAAGGTCCTGGCCACCTACGACATCAAGGCGACGTTCTTCGTCCCCGGCGTCATCGCCCTCTTGCACCCTGACGAGCAGCGCGCCAACGTCGCCGAGGGCCACGAGGTCGCCATCCACAGTTGGATCCACGAGCTCAACAGCACGCTGCCGCCCAAGGACGAGCGCGAGTTGCAGATGCGCGCGGGCGACACATTGGAAAAGGTCACCGGCATCCGCCCTGTCGGCATTCGCACGCCCTCGTGGGACTTCAGCCCCCACACGCTCGCAATCACGCGCGAGATGGGATTGCTCTACGATAGCTCCCTCATGGCCGACGACGATCCCTACGAGCTGCTCGAGGATGGCGAGGCCACCGGCGTTGCCGAGTTGCCGGTCGAGTGGATCAGGGACGATGCTCCCTACCTCAGCATGGACCGCTTCGGCTCCGCACGCCCCTACACCCCGCCCTCAGGCGTGCTCGAAGTCTTCCGCCGCGAGTTCGACGGCGCCTACGAGAGCGGTCCCGGCGGTCTCTTTCTGCTCACCATGCATCCCCACGTCATCGGCCACCCCAGCCGCATCCAGATACTGGAAGAGTTGATCCGCCACATCCGGAGCCACCCCGGCATCTGGTTCGCCACCCACGCCGACGTCGCTCGGCACGTCCGCGCCGAAGCCGGCATGGACTGAGCGCGCAAAACATCGGGGGGCCGCCAAGCCCCCCGAAACAGAACGTCAAACTCGATACGATTGAGCCCGCCGCGAACTACTCCGCCGCCTGCCGGGCCTCGGCCGCGATGCGCGCGTCGATGCGTTCCTCGATGGCCGTGCGGAAATTGCGCAGGAACCCTTGGATCGGCCAGACCGCGCCCTCGCCGAAGGCACAGATGGTATGTCCTTCCACCTGCTTGGTGACAGAGAACAACAAGTCGATCTCGCTCTTTTCCGCCTGACCTTTGGACATGCGCTCCATCAACCGCCAGATCCAGGCGACGCCTTCCCGGCATGGCGTGCACTGGCCACAGCTCTCGTGCTTGTAGAAATAGGCGATCCGCGCGAACGCCCTGATGATGTCGGTCTGCTTGTTCATCACGATCACGGCCGCCGTGCCAAGACCGGACTTGAGCGACCCCATGGCGTCGAAGTCCATCAGGAGTTCCTGGCAGTCAGCGGTTGAGATGCAGGGCATCGACGAACCGCCCGGGATCACCGTCAGCAGGTTGTCCCAGCCGCCGATCACGCCGCCCGCATGCTTGTCGAGGAGCTCACGCAGCGGAATCGACATCGATTCCTCGACCACGCACGGCTTGTTCACATGCCCCGAGATCTGGAACAGCTTCGTGCCCGTGTTGTTCGGTCGCCCGAAGCTCGAGAACCAGGCTGCACCCCGCCTCAGGATCGTCGGCGCCACCGCGATCAATTCGACGTTGTTGACCGTCGTCGGTGAGCCATAAAGCCCCGTGTTGGCTGGGAACGGCGGCTTCAGGCGCGGCTGGCCCTTCTTGCCTTCCAGGCTCTCCAGCAGCGCCGTCTCCTCGCCGCAGATGTAGGCGCCCGCGCCATGGTGCACCACCAGGTCGAAATCCCAGCCGTGCACGTTGTCTTTGCCGATGAGCTTGGCCTCGTAGGCCTCCTTGACCGCGGCCTCGAGGTTCTCGCGCTCGCGGATGAACTCGCCGCGCACGTAGATGAAGCACTTGTGCGCACGCATCGCGAACGAGGCGACCAGGCATCCCTCGATCAGCACGTGCGGCTCGTGCCGCATGATCTCGCGGTCCTTGCACGAGCCGGGTTCGCTCTCGTCGGCGTTGACCACCAGGTATGAGGGTCGCGGATCGCTCTTCGGCATGAACGACCACTTGAGGCCGGTCGGGAACCCGGCGCCGCCGCGCCCGCGCAGCCCGAGGCCTTGATCTCGTTGATGATGGCGTCGTGCCCCATCTCGAGCAGTTGCTTGGTCCCGTCCCACGTCCCGCGCTTCCGCGCGCCGGCGAGCCGCCAGTCGTGGAAGCCGTAGATGTTGGTGAAGATGCGGTCTTTGTCAGCGAGCATCTTTTTTATCCGTTGGCGGGCCGGGAATGATCCGGAATTTCCAGAGCAGGAGGCCGGAGACGAGCGAAGTGAACAGCGACGATGGCAATGGCATACCCCGTCTGCTGGTCCTGGCTCAAGGCGTTGTCGAACACGAACAGCCACAACAGAACCGGGAGCAGCACGAACAGGATAACGATACCGTCGACGACGGCAAAGCATCACCAGCCGACGGAGCCTCTCGGCATCCGCGTCTGGCCTGCCGACTGTCGCCGACAGCAGGCCGCATCAGGACTTGGCCGGTGGATTGGCGGCAGCCTTTGCCGCTGCCTCTGCCGCAGCCTTCTGACGCGCCGCGAATGCCTCCTGCCAGGAGCCGACGACCGAGCCGTCGACCAGAGTGGCGTCGGTCAGCGTCGTTGCGCCACCGGCCGGGGCCGAGGCCGTGCGGCCCGTCTGAGAGCCCGGCGCGGGCGGTTTTCCAGCCGCAAAGCCGTCGAGGACCTTGCCGAAGCTCTCGGCGTCCAGGTCTTCCCACACGTCCTTGCCGATCTGCACCACCGGCGCATTGGCGCAGCAGCCGACGCACTCGACCTCCTCCCACGAGAAGTCGCCGTCCGCCGACAGGTGATGCGCATCGTGATGGATCCGGCTCCGGCACACCTCGAGGATGGCGTCCGAGCCGCGGAGCATGCAGGGCGTCGTCCCGCACACTTGCACATGCGCCTTCCGCCCGACCGGGGAGAGTTGGAACATCGTGTAGAAGGTCGCGATCTCGTAGACGCGGATGTAGGCCATGCCCAGAAGGTCGGCCACGGCGCGAATCGCTGGCTCCGACGTCCACCCCTCCTGCTCCTGCGCCTTCCACAGCACGGGAATCACGGCCGAGGCCTGTTTCCCCGGCGGATAAAGCGCCATTCGCGCCTTGGCCCAGGCCAGGTTCTCGGCGGAAAATGCAAACGATTGGGGCTGCTCAGGATGAAGGCGGCGTACGGCCATGGCGTCCTTCTTGTCGCGATTTCAAGTCTGGTCGGTTCTCAGCGCTGCGGCTTGCCGAACGTGATACCACGGTCGCGGTCATCGATGCGACCCTCGCGATCAGTTGCCGCAGGAGAGGGCCGGTCGCCTTGCCCCGGCAGTGCCGGCTGCCCGGACGGGCGACACCGCACTCGCTCCATAGTTGACCGGGCTCGGCAGGTGTGCAGCCATATTCAGCCACAGCCCCAACAATGCCAGCACCGCCAGCGGCGCCAGAATGAGGGCACTTTGCGCGGCAACCCGAGTGAGCGCCGTCCAGCGCCAGTGCACAGATGAGCCCGAACAGCGGCAGCACCAGCACCGTTTCCCCGCCCCGCGCCACCGCAAAGAAGACGGCAAACATCACGGCCAGCAGTCCGATAGCGATCGGCAAGCCCGGCCGGTGCGCCTGCCACTCGCCCATCGGCCAGCCATTGTAGGTGGCAAACCAGCGATAGCTGGCGAGTGACAATCCCCAGGCGAACGCGGCTGTCGCCAGCCAGAACATGGGATCGATGGACATGGGCTCAAGCTCCCTGCGTATGCAGACGCGCTGGCCGCCGCCTGGCGGCATCGACGCGCCTTGCTCGTTGCGACAACGGGCGAGCGGCCCGCCCCAGACCCCACCTCGGCCTGGTCATCTTAAGGCCATTGCACCAATTGGGGAAGATCATCAGACCACATTCCGAGGCCGTCTCCGGCAGTGCATTGCTCAGGCCTTGCGGACGAACTCGGACTTGAGCGCCATCTGGCCGATGCCGTCGATCCGGCAATCGATGTCGTGACCGCCTGCCCCGTCGACGAGGCGGATGTTGCGCACCTTGGTGCCGACCTTGACCACCGACGACGAGCCCTTGACCTTCAGGTCCTTGATCACCGTCACCGTGTCACCGTCGGCGAGCGGCGTACCGTTCGCGTCCTTGACGACCCGGGCGTCGTCGGCCCCTGCCGCTGCCTCATCACCCGGCGCCCATTCGTGCGCGCACTCGGGACAGACGAAGAGGCCGCGATCCTCGTAGGTGTAGGCGCACGCGCATTTCGGGCAGTGGGGAAGGTCGGACATCGCTCAGCTTTCTGCTCGCATCGTAGGGACTTCGCTCGAAGGCGGGTAGGTTGGGTTAGCGTCGGCCGAGACACCGCGTCCTGAGTTCTTTCGTCGCCCCGCGCGTAACCCAACGATGCATGGCACGTCGATGTTGGGTTACGCCGGTCCTCGTGCCGAATGCCTACCGCCAGCGCAGCGGCCGGCTAACCCAACCTACTCCTTCCAAGAAGTTTTGGCCGGCGCATGTCCATGGATGGCATAGATCTCGAAGAGGCGCTCGAGGGTGATCCCTTCGCGCTGCTCCAAGGCGAGTGCATGCTCCGTCGGCTGGAGTTCCAGCAATGGCCTTTGCCTGCCATTTCTGGGGAGGACATTGCATCAAAGTGAGAGGGTCGACGGATAACCGGGCAGTTCATTAGCAAACCAGCCGAACCACGGACCCAGCCGGTCCTGATCGCCATCGTCAAAGGTATCGCGATAGAGCTCAAAATTTGCTTTGGAGAGGCTTGACCAAATTCCGTAGCCAAATTTAGCTTCTTTCACGCCGACGATTGATATTTCCAGAACCGTTCGTACAAAATAGTGCTCGCCGCCAACGACACAGAAGTCGTCGGAGAGCAGATTTTCGCCAACCCGCGCAAGCCCACCTGATCCGGAGGTTCGGGCTCTATCCCAGTATGCAGGGGCGTCGAACCCCAGATCGAAGATGCCGACGTGCTGTTGGCCGCAATTTGCGCAGAACCAAGCCCGCTCGGAGGCTTCCTGCCAAAGTTGCCGGTCGTCCGTCACGTCTCAAACTCCGGGTTTGCTACCGATCGATCTCCCCGAACACGATATCGATGGAGCCCAGGATGGCGCTCACGTCGGCCAGCATGTGTCCCTTGCACAAGAAATCCATCGCCTGCAGATGTGCATACCCAGGCGCCCGGATGTGACACCGATAGGGCTTGTTTGACCCGTCCGCGACTAGGTAGACGCCGAACTCGCCTTTCGGCGCCTCGACACAGGCATACACCTCGCCTTCCGGCACATGGAAACCTTCGGTGTAGAGCTTGAAGTGATGGATCAGCGCCTCCATCGAGCGCTTCATCTCGCCCCGCTTCGGCGGCACCACCTTGCGGTCTTCGGCACTGACAGGTCCCTGACCCTCTGGGCTCATGAGCTTCTGGCAGCACTGCTTCATGAGGCGGGCCGCCTCTCGCATCTCGAACATGCGGATGCAATAGCGGTCGTAGTTGTCACCGTTCTTGCCGATGGGAATGTCGAAGTCGAGCTCGGAGTAGCACTCGTAGGGCTGGGACTTGCGCAAGTCCCAGGTAGCGCCGGAGCCGCGCACCATGACCCCGGAGAAGCCCCAGCGGAGGCAATCCTCGAGCGAAACCACACCGATGTCGACGTTGCGCTGCTTGAAGATGCGGTTCCCGGTCAGCAGGCCCTCGATATCGTCGCAGATCTTCTGGAACGGATCGCACCAGTCATGGATGTCCTGGATGAGCTGATCGGGAAGATCCTGATGGACGCCGCCGATGCGGAAATACTTGGCGTGCATACGGCTGCCCGAGGCCCGCTCATAAAACACCATCAACTTCTCGCGCTCTTCAAACCCCCAGAGCGGCGGGGTGAGCGCGCCGACGTCCATCGCCTGCGTGGTGACGTTCAGCATGTGGCTTAGGACGCGGCCGATCTCGGAGAAGAGCACGCGGATGAGCTGCCCCCGGCGCGGCACCTCGATTCCCAGTAGTTTCTCGGCCGCCATGCAGAAGGCGTGCTCCTGGTTCATCGGCGCGACATAGTCCAGCCGGTCGAAATAGCCGATCGCCTGCAGGTAAGTCTTCTGCTCGATCAGCTTTTCCGTGCCCCGGTGCAGCAGGCCGATGTGCGGGTCGACCCGCTCCACGACTTCGCCGTCGAGTTCCAGCACCAGGCGCAGAACACCGTGCGCCGCCGGGTGCTGGGGCCCGAAGTTGATGGTAAAGGGGCGAATTTCGGTCTCGGCCATGGATTTGGATCTCTGAAGCGTTTTGAGGCGCCGTGCCCGCAGGCGAGTGCAGGGATAGTGAATAACGAGCCAACGCGCCCAGCGCTAGCCCCCCAAAGTGCCGCGCCGGGCCTGGAGAGGGGAAAAAAGTGAACCTCGTATGCCTTACCGTCCCGTCTGCGGCGTCACCGCTCCTCGAACGGCGCGAGCATTTCCCAGTCGAATTCGATGCCGCTGCCGGGATTGCCCGGGGCATCGCGAGATGGTCGCGGACGACCAGTGGCCGGCGCGTATAGCTGTCGATTGCGAAGCTGCGAGCGTCGCCTGGAGCACCGGGGGGGGGGCATCGCTGCGCTTGAATGAGCCGGCGAGCGGGCTTGCGTGCGTAACATTGATCATGAAACGGGCATCGACCCTGGTCTTGGTGCCTGGCCAGGAGAGCGCCCTCACGCACCGTTTCCGGCACCATTGAGGCTCGAGCCTCCCCGATGCCGGCCTCGCAGCGGTGTTGGCGCTGCATGGCAAAACCGTCTACCCTGCTCGCAGCTTATCCCCACACAAGAGGCAATCCATGCCCGTCGTTACGACCCGCCATCTCGGCCGCAATGGCCCCACCGTCGCAGCCGTCGGCTTGGGCTGCATGTCGCTTTCCGGTGTCTACGGCGCTGCTGACGATGCCGCCTCCGAGGATCTGATCCGCCACGCCATCGACAGCGGCGTTAATCATCTCGATTCATCCGACATGTACGGCTGGGGCCACAACGAAGGCGTCGTCGGCCGCGCCATCAAGGGACGGCGCGATAAGGTCATGCTCGCCACCAAGTTCGGCCAGGTGAAGGTCGAAGGCCAGGGCAATGGCGTCAATGGCCGGCCGGAGTACGTCAAGCAGTGCTGCGAGGCGAGCCTGAAGCGCCTCGGCGTCGATGTCATCGATCTCTACTACCAACACCGCGTCGATCCCGACGTCCCCGTCGAGGACACCTTCGGCGCCATGGCCGACCTCGTGAAGGCCGGCAAGGTGCGCCATCTCGGGATCTGCGAAGCCTCCCGGAGCGCATCAAGCGGGCCCACGCGGTCCACCCGCTAGCGGCCGTCCAGACCGAATTCTCGATCCTATACCGCGAGGAAGCCGACCTCACGCGCGCCATAACCCGACCGCTCGGCATCGCTTTCGTTGCCTATTCGCCCCTGGGACGCGGCTTCCTCACCGGCGCCATCAAGTCACTCGACGATGTCGACGGCCGGCGCGCCCAGCATCCCCGTTTCCAGGCCGAGCACTTCGCGCAGAACCGGGCACTGGTGGCAAAGATCGAGCAGATCGCGGCCGCAAAGGGCTGTACGCCAAGCCAGCTCACGCTTGCCTGGCTGCTGGCCCAGGGTGATGACGTCGTCACCATACCCGGCACCCGCAGCAAGGCGCGCTTTGACGAGAACACCGGCGCCATGGCCGTCCATCTCAGCGAAGCCGAGGTGACACAAATCTCTGCCGCCGTACCGAAGGGCGCCGTGTCGGGCCCGCGCTATCCTGCAGCCGGCATGGATCGGGTTTTCATCTGAGCCCCACACGCCGAACCAAGCACGAACACCACACGCCGGCAGGCCCGGTCAGCTCGCAATCCCCCGCGTAAGGTTGGCGAGGCCGTCGAGCGTCTTGAGGGTGGCGTCGCGGCCGGCGGTATCGATCAGGAGGACGGCGCGGTCCATGCCGGCATTCTTGTAGCTTTCGAGCAGCGCGCGATCGTGCTTCGGCCCGAACACGCTCATGGGGCTCGATGCCGGGTCCTTGCCGTGCTCGGCGAGCATCTGGCGGAAGCGATTGGCGATCTCGAGCGGGTCCTGATCCCGCCCGCCGATTGGCATCCAGCCGTCTCCGTACGCGATCGCCCGTCGCGCACCGTAGGGAAACGCGCCGCCAAGCAGGATCGGCGGATAAGGCTTCTGCACCGGCTTAGGCCAACACCACATCGCATCGAAGTTGACGTGGGTGCCGTGATACTCCGCAACGTCGCTGGTCCAGATCGCCTTCATCGCCTCGACGCGCTCCCGCATCAATTCGAAGCGCGTTTTGAAGTCGGTGCCGTGGCTGGCCATCTCCTCGGCATTCCACCCGCCCCCGATCCCGAAGATGACGCGTCCACCGGACAGGTAGTCGAGCGTTGCCACCTGTTTGGCCGTGTGGATCGGGTCCCGCTCGACGACGAGGCAAATGCCGGTCGCAAGCTTGATCGTCTTGGTCGTCATGGCAGCAGCCGTGAGCGCCATGAACGGGTCGAGTGTCTCCTTGTAATGCTGCGGCAGGTTGGGACCACCGCCCCACGGCGAGGCGCGGCTCGTCGGGATGTGCGTGTGCTCCGGCATCCACAGCGATTCAAATCCGCGCGCCTCGACCTCCCGTCCAAGATCGCCCGGTGAAATCGTGTAGTCCGTAACGAACATCGAGATCCCGACCTTCATGGCAATCCTCCACTGGCTGGCCGATGCAACATCTTCCGCGCCACACACAATGCGGCAACCGCCAATATCGCGCAATTGACGCCTCTCGTTGCGCCGACGGCGTCAAAGGCAGCCCCCGCACACCGTCACGCCCGACTTGACGCGTCTAGTGCTGAGCTCGGGCGGCCGCCACGCGCGCGGCCTTCTGCGCAACGCCAGCCTTGAAGCGGTCCCAGGGCACGATCGCGCGCTGATGCCGCCCTTCGCCGATTTTGTCGAGCCCATCATGCGCCACGACATGGAACGTGATCTTGCGCCCCTCGACCTTCTCGATGGTCGCGGTGACGGTGACTGTCTGCCCCGGCACGGTGGCAGCGGTGTGAGCGACGTCGAGATGAATACCGACCGACCCCTCGCCTGCATCCAGATGCGGTCGCAGCACCTTCGTACAGGCCCCCTCCATCATCACGCACATGTAGGCGGTCGCCAGCACCTCGGGAATGTCGTCGAAGGTGGAGCGATCCATCATGAGGTGGGGCACGGTGTTCGCCTCGCCCACAACATAAGCGTGGGTCGCGACCAAACCTGGAGCAAGTGACGCGCGCATCGTGAAATCCTCAATGGCTGCAGAATGATCTGCCGATTATCCGGATGATTGCAGGTTGGCTGTGGATATCGCCACGACTGCATGTCCGCACCACATTTTCGCCTTGCACTGTTGGTCCATCATGTCCCCGACTGGGACGACAACGAAAAATACAGGTGTAGCGTGCCGATCAAGCGTCAATTGCGCCAGCGTTCGACTGGGTTGCGTTTCCTTATTTGCACGGCAGCCGCGACGGTGGCCCTTGCCAGTGCCGCCGCCCCTGTTGCCACGGCCAACCCGCTGTCGCCGATCTGGACCGGCGCTTATGTCGGTGTTCATGGCGGTGCGAACTGGGCCGATGTCGACACCCGGAATTTTGGTTCGTTCGATAGCAGCCAGGCCACCTTCGGGGGCCATATCGGCTATAACTTCGCGTTCGCGGGGCTTGTGCTCGGCGTCGAAGCGGACGCCTCGCCGATGGGATCGGCTTTGGGCTTCTCGACCGTGAGCGGCGGCACCGCATCACTGGACACGGACTGGAGTGGATCGCTCAGGGCACGGGCGGGGATCACGCTTGGGCCAGCGCTGCTCTACGCGACGGCCGGCTGGGCGTGGTCGAAGTATTCGCTGATCGAACGCTCGGGGAGCGGGACCGAGTTCAAATCGAGCGGTACCTACGACGGAGTGGTCTACGGCATCGGCGCCGAGGCCTATGTGGTACCGGCGGTATCGCTGCGCATCGAGGCGTTGCGCTACGACTATGGCCAGCAGGATGTGTCGGTTGGCGGCGGCGTCGCGGCGCTCAAGAGCATCGACCGCGACGACACGGTTGTGCGCGCGGGCGTGACACTGCACTTCCGGTAGGCTGTGCCGGCAATCAGTCCGGTTTCGATTGGCGCAACTTGGCCGCCGCAGCCTTGAGGGGTGGCGGCACCTTGATCCCGCAACGCTCCATCGGCAAAGCAGTTGTCGCCCACCCCGTCTTGGCAATGGTGACGACGTAGCGTCGACAATTCTCCCCTGCGCCATCCACAAAGTGAACGCGAAACTGCGCCCGCCCCTTGACCCTCTTGGTGGGCCACTCGAACGCGTCCCCGTCCGCCGTCTGCGCCAAGGCCTTGCGGATGGCGACGCCAGCGTTGCGATAGTCTTCCTCGGTCAGCCGTCGTAGCAGCGCCGCCGACAGCTCGGGATTGAGCCCCACTGCCTCCGCCCGCTTGCGCAAGGGGTCGTTGGGTGCGGGCGGGGCATCGTCGTCGGCAGGGCGAGTTGCCCCGGTGCCGGATGTATCGCCCGTTGCCGCACCCGCCGGCTCGGTCTGCTCATGAGCTGGCGGAGCCGCCACCTTCATCTCGGCGACCTCTCGCGGGACCAGCAGGCTCAAAGCCGGCAACGGCTCGAGCGCGGCAGCCTCGATAGGCGCTTCGCCACCACCCGGCGCATGTCCCGCCTTTGGCTGCATGAGCGAGGATCCAATGGCCGTAATGACAGTCACAGCCTCCTCGACGACCGGTCCGAGCCAGGTGAGTCGCCCCTCGAACCACGCCCAGCCGCCGCCGGCCAGGAGCGCCACCAGCACGAACTGGCGCACCAGCCGGCGTCGCCGGCGTGCAGCCAGCGGTGGCCCCACCCGGTCTTCGGGCAGCACATGCCAATCCTGTTGATAGCTCGCGCGCGGATCGAGCGCGTAGGCGGTTTCAGAGGCGGCCGGTGGCCGATGATACGCATTCATGAGACCTCACGGCTGTACCGTGCCTCGATTGGAGGTCCCCGCTACGACACAAAAAGCCAACACTCCTGGCGAAATCAAGGCAGCACCCTCGGCGGCGGCTTTCTGGCCCGTCAGACACGATATTGACGCAGCCCTTGCCCTGCTCGACACTTCTCAGCGTTTTGCCCAAACAACGAGCGAGGCCCGTCATGCCTGTCTGCCGGCCCGATCAACGCCCCGACGCAATAACCGACAGCACGGCATGGATCGCAGCGGACTTTCCAACGCCCGAAAGTTACCGTCGACCGCTCGACCGTGAGATGATCGCCGAGCTCGAGAGCGCGGCACGCCAGGCCCTCGCAAGCCCCACCCCGCCTCACGCCATCGGTTATCGCAAGGCCGCCCTTCCCATCACCGCCAACGTCCTGTCACGCGCCTACGACGATGTCGAGAACGGCGCCGGCTTTGCCGTGCTGGCGGGCCTCCCTGTCGACGACTGGGGGATCGAGCTCTCCCGCGCGGCGCTCTGCCTCCTCGGCAGCCACTTCGGCGAGATCTCCCTTCAGAACCGCGAGGGCGAGTACATCGTCGATGTCATGGATAAGAGCACACCGCTTTCAAGCCAGTTCCGCGGCTATCACAGCAACGACAAGCTCGATTTCCACAACGATGGCTGCAACGTGGTGGCACTGCTGTGCATGGAGACGGCAAGGAGCGGAGGCGACAGCCTGCTCATGAGCGCCGCGACGCTCTACAATGAACTCTCGCGCAGCCATCCCCACCTGATGGCAACCTTGATGCGCGGTTTCCGACACAGCCGCCGCAACCAGCGCGACCCCGGCCAGGCACCCGTGATGGAGGACCCAACGCCGGTTTTCTCCTTCATCGACGGCACCTTCCACAACTGCTACTCGCACATTTCGATCGTGGCCTCCCTCGACCAGGGCGAGAGCCACAGCCCTGAACAGACGGCGGCGCTCGCTGCCTTGAACGAGGCAATGACGAAGCCAAGCCTCGTGCTTGCCATGGAGTTTCGCAAGGGGGATATCCAGCTCGTCAACAATTTCGCGCTGCTGCACTCACGCACGGCCTTCATCGACCATAGCCCCGAGCGCCGCCGCCACCTCCTGCGCCTGTGGCTCACCGACCCCGCCAGCAAATACAATGGCCCCGGCAAGATGGACTTCTACATGCCCCACCACTCGCGCTTCCTGAAAACGCGCGGTTATCGGGTCTTCGCGGATTGACTGCGGCGGGATTTAATCAGGCGAAAAGCGCTCGACACCGTCGAGCAGCGCTCAAAACTTAGTCTGAGGTGATGGCCAGCGCTCATCCGGCGCCGTCACGCAATCCGCAACACTCTCCTGCCAAGCCGAGCAGCCTTGCTGCACGGTCTGCGGCGCCAGCGCTGGAATGATATCGGCGACACTGCGCCGAAGCGGCAGTCGCGACACCGGTCCCGGCTTCTCGACGAATACGGATACGACCACGGCCACTCCCAAGGCCAAGGCCAGCATGACTTTTGGCCAGCCCGGCACGCCGGCGCTCAGCTGGCCTTCGGCGGCCCGTCCGCCTTCTCATCACCCGGCAGGATGTAATCGACACCCTCCCAGGGGCTCTCGAAGTCGAACTGCCGGAACTCCTGCGTCAGCTTCACCGGTTCGTAGACCACGCGCTTCTGCTCGTCGTCGTAGCGCACTTCCTTGAAGCCCGTGAGCGGGAAGTCCTTCCTGAGCGGATAGCCCTCGAAACCGTAGTCCGTGAGAATGCGGCGCAGATCGGGATGGCCGGAGAAGAGCACGCCGAACATGTCGTAGGTCTCCCGCTCCAGCCAGTTGGCGGTTGGAAAAACCTGGATCACGCTCGGCACGGGATCCGCTTCGTTGGCCTCGAGCTTGACCCGCAAGCGTTGATTGGCGCGCATCGACAGCAGGTGATAGACCACGTCGAACCGATTGGCGCGTCCGGGCCAGTCGACGGCGGTGATATCGAGTAAGACCTCGAAACGAAGCGCGGGATCGTCACGCAGCTTGCCGAGCACATCGACGATGCCGTCGCGGGCCACAGTGACGGTCACCTCGCCGAACGCTGTCTTCGAGGCCAGCACCGCCCCACCAAGCACACGGGCTGCCTGCGTGGCAAGGTCATCGACGGTTTGGCTCATGGTCTTTGCTCCCCGGTGCTGCATCGGCAGATCACCGTTCAAACCTGCTCGTCATAGGTCGAAATGTCCGCAGCGTTGTCGCCGGGTGGCGGCAAGCCCGGTGTCTCCCAGCGGTAGTCGTACTGGGTAACCGTTCGGATATCGCTGGTTTCGAGGTCGCGCGGTCGCGAATACTGCAGCCGGTGGCGCACCCCGATTCGCGCCAACCGCCGGCTCAACGCGCGCGCATCGCCGAGCTCCTTCATGGTGAGCCAGCCGATCCGGCCGACACCATCGGGCTCCCACTTATCAAGCACCCAGGTCTCGCCATCGCAGCGCAGCGTCAGGCAGCCCTTGTCCAACGAAGCCTCGAGCCCCCCACGCCGCAGCTTCGATGCCAGGTCCGAGAGGCTCAGATTCGACCGGATCGCGCCCGTCGCGTAGGCCCGGTCTGCCGCAACCCTGAGAAACCCGTTCATCGTCTGTCCCGCATGACCACTCGTTCAGCGCTCGATGGTGCCAGTGCGGCGGATCTTTTTCTGCAGCAGCAACACGCCATAGACCAGTGCTTCGGCCGTCGGCGGGCAACCGGGAACGTAGATGTCGACCGGCACGATCCGATCGCAGCCCCGCACGACCGCGTAGGAATAATGGTAGTAGCCGCCACCGTTGGCGCACGAGCCCATCGAGATGACGTACCGCGGCTCCGGCATCTGGTCGTAGACCTTGCGCAGTGCCGGCGCCATCTTGTTGGTGAGCGTGCCGGCAACGATCATCACGTCGGATTGCCTGGGCGAGGCGCGCGGCGCGAAGCCGAAGCGCTCGAGATCGTAGCGCGGCATCGAAGCCTGCATCATCTCGACGGCGCAACAAGCAAGCCCGAACGTCATCCACATCAGTGAGCCGGTGCGCGCCCAGTTGATCAGGTCGTCGGTCGTGGTGACCAGGAAGCCCTTGTCAGCCAGCGCGTTGTTGATCTCAGTCATGCCCCGGTCGCCGGGCATCACGAGCCCGGACCCTGAACCCTCGCCGGGCTTATCGAACAGCGGTTGCGGCGTGGCCACGGAGGGAAGGATCAATCCCATTCGAGCGCTCCTCTGCGCCAGACGTAGATGTAGCCGAGCAGAAGCTCGGCGATGAACACCATCATGGCCCAGAACCCAGCTTCGCCGGCCGAAGTGAAGGCCACCGCCCAGGGGAACATGAAGGCGGCTTCGATGTCGAAGATAATGAACAGGATGGCCGTCAGGTAGAACCGGATATCGAACTTCATCCGCGCATCGTCGAACGCGTTGAAACCGCATTCGTAGGCTGAAAGCTTCTCGGGGTCGGGTCGCTGGTAGGCTACGACGAACGGAGCCACCATCAGCGCCAGGCCGATGACGAGGCAGATGCCAAGAAACACCACGATCGGCAGGTAGTCGATCAAAAGCTGCTGCATGCCGGGGGTTCCCGTGCGGGTGGACAGGCTGGACGGTCAGCGGGCGGTTGGCAGAGCAACCAGCGCTCCACTCACCATGCCCGACCATCAGTTAGCCCACCCGGACCGCACCTGCAACAATCTCCGGACCTGGGATGGTGCCCCGCCACCGCGCCAAATGTCGCGATTGGCCCGCCCAAGACCTAGGCCTACTCCAGCCTCGCACCCTGCTGGTAGCCCCTGTCGGTGTCTTGAGTTGCCCCATCCGGACCCGCATTGGCGCAGCCATTGACGCTTTGGCAACCAAACTCCTTCGCCGCATTACCGATTCTGCAACTCCACCCCGCGTAGTCTTCGAGCCAACGGCCAACCAAGTCCTACGAAGGCGCGAGCCTCGCCGGCGCCGCCCAATAGTGTACCGATCACGGAGACAAGCCTTGCTGAAGAGTGCGGTCAAGGAGCTGGCAGGCTCGCTCGGTTACGATGTCATCCGCCGCAACGGTGGCGGCAACGCCAGCCTCACGCGCGGCGTCGTCTCCCGCTTCCAGCATCAGGGCGAGGACGTTACCTTCTTCATCGCCGACGAGTGGGACTACATCCAGTCCCACCACTTGAAGGGCACCTTCTACGAGACCGAGGAGCTGGGCTTCATCGCCCGTCACTTCCACGGCGGCGTTTTCGTCGATGTCGGCGCCAACATTGGCAACCACACCGTCTACGCCCTCAAATTTCTGGAAGCCGACAAGGTCATCGCCTTCGAGCCCAACCCGGCGGCGGCCCGACTGTTGCACATCAACCTCGCCCTGAACGGCCTCGCGGCAAGGGTCGATCACCGCCCCTTCGGCCTCTCCGACCGCGAGGCTCGCGCCAATCTCGTTGCCCCCCGCCACAAGGACCTTGGCAGCACCCGCCTCGAACTGCAGGACACAACAACCGACGGCGCGGGTTGCCCCGTGACCACGGGCGATGCAGCCCTCGCCAACGAGCCGATGATCTCGATGATCAAGATCGACACCGAGGCCATGGAGCTCGAAGTCCTCTCCGGCCTTCGCCAGACCATCGCCCGCCACCGCCCCACACTCTTCGTCGAGGTCGACGACGCCAACCGCGATGCCTTCATGGCCTTTGCAACGGCCCATGACTACAGCGTCGCCGCCACCTATCGGCGCTACCAGACCAACTGCAACTACCTGCTCGAGCCCAAGGCCTGAGCCCACTGCGCAGCGCCCGCCTGTTCGCGCGCCCACTCGAAGGAGGCTGGCAGCCAGCCGATGTCCGTCAAAAGCCTCGTCCGATCGACTTTGTTGCTTGGCTCCTCGTCCGCAGCCAATGCCGTTGTCGGCATCCTCAGGGTGAAAGCGCTGGCGCTGATGCTGGGCCCGGCCGGCCTCGGCTTGCTCGGCACTCTTTCGGGGCTCGCAACCGTCGGCACGACGCTGTTCGCGGTAGGCGCCGACACCAGCGGCACCCGCCGCCTCGCACTCGATCGCGACGATCCCGCCAGCGTCAACCGCCTACGCCGCCTGCTGCTGACCATCGCCGTCGTGCACGGCATCGCCTCGTTCGCCCTCTTCTGGCTGATCTCGAACCATCTCTCGCGTTGGGCCTTCGGCACTGAAGCCTATGCCGGCGAGGTCGCAACCCTGGGAATAGTGGTGGCGCTCTCGCTTCTGGCCGGCCTCCAGATCGCCGTCCTGCAGGGCCTTGGCCGCGTACGCGACATTGCCCGCATCGGGCTCGCAAGCTCGATCATCGCCACCGCGCTTGGCTTGGCCGCGGTCTGGCAGTTCGGCATGGTCGGGCTGTTCGTCCTGCTGCTCTCCCAACCCGCCGTTGCGGCCCTGCTTGCCGCCTGGTTCGCGCCACCGAGGCCGTCCGCCATGCCGGCCGCCGGCAGCCGACGTCTGCTCGCTGCCAACTGGTCCGCCATCATGCGTGAAGGCGCCCCCTTCATGCTCAGCTATCTGGCGCTGGCCTTCATGCCCCTGGGCGTCAGGGCGCTGGTGATCCGCACCGAAGGCCTCGAGGCAGCCGGCCACTTCCACGCTGCATGGACAATGTCCGTGATCTACGTGGGCTTCCTGCTCAATGCCATGTCGGCGGACTACTTCCCCCGCCTCACCGGCGTCGTCGCCGACAAAGCCAAGGCCGTATCGCTGATGAACGACCAGATCACGGTTGGCATCATCATCGGCGGGCCGGCGCTGCTGATGGTGATGGCGACCGCCCCCTGGATCGTCCCCCTGCTCTATTCCAAGGCCTTCACCCCCGCCGTCGCGATCGTCGAATGGCAGGCGCTTGGCAACCTCATGAAGATCGCCGGCTGGCCCATTGCCTTCCTGTCCATGGCACGGGGCCGCGCAATGCAGTTTCTGGTGCTCGAGCTCGCCTGGACAAGCTTGTTCCTGGTCCTGGTCTGGCTGGGCCTCCCGAGACTCGGGCTCGAGGCGACCGGCATGGCTTTTGCCGCAAGCTGCATCTTTTTCATGCTCATGCAGACCCTGGTCGCCTGGCGCACCTTCGGCTTCACCCTGCGGCGCGACGTCGTGTTCATCATCGTCGGCTACGCAGCAACCGGCGCCCTGACCTTGCTCGCCGCCCATCAGTCACCCCTCCTGCAGGCTGCTGTCGGTGGAAGTGCGGCGCTTATCCTCGGATTGGCCGGCCTTCGTCACATGCTCGGCAAGACCGGCGTCGAAGGTCGCATCGGCGCCTTCTTGGCACAGGCCTTCCATCGCATCGGATGGCCCGTGGCAACCCCGCCCGCCCATTCCGCGAGATAGGGTCCGCCATGCGCTTTTCCGTCATCATCCCAACCTTCAACCGCGCCGGCGTGCTGGCCGAGGCTATCGATAGCGTACTCGCCCAGTCCCACCCTGCTCATGAGATCATCGTCATCGACGACGGCTCGACCGATGCAACGCCCGTGGTGCTCGCGCAATTCGGCGAGCGGATCACCGTCATCCGGCAAGCTAACGCTGGCGTCAGCTCAGCCCGCAACGCGGGCCTGGCCGCCGCCACCGGCGAGTGGGTCGCATTCCTCGATTCAGACGACGTCTGGCTTCCCGAGCGACTGGCCGTGACGGCCAGAGCCGTCCGTCGGAATGCCGCCCGTGTCCATGTCGCCGACGTGCTGTTCGAAGGCGCTGGCTACGCCGAAAGCCTGTTTGCGATCCGCCGCTATCCCTTTCCCGCCAACGAGGTCGTGCGCGTTGACCGACCGCTGGCCCTGGTCACCAGCGGTTTGTCCCTGATGTCCATTGCGTTCCGCCGGGATCTTCTGGGCGCCACGACCGCCTTCGATCCAACGCTCTCCATGTTCGAGGATCTGGACCTGCTGTTGCGCCTCGCCCTCACGGGTCCATGGCTCTTCGAGCGTCGAACCGTGTGCCGCGCCCGCCGTGTGGATGAGGACCCGGGCTTGGCCTTGACCGCCCAGGCCACCGCCCAGCGCCTGCGTACCGCGACGGGTCGGGCCGCGATTTTCAGCCGCCTCACCGCCACCCCCGGCCTCGATGTGGCCGAACACGCCCAGGTCGCCGGCGCCTTGAGCTGGGCCAACCTCGAGGAGGCCGACGCCCAATTCGCCAGCGGTCATTTGCAACCGGCTCTGGCAGCCCTCGTCCGCTCCGTTACCGCCAGTCCGCGACCGGCCCGCGCCGCCGCCAAAGCGTTGGCTCGGCTGAGCCTCGGCCGTGCCCGCTACAAGAGATTGGTGGGCGGCGCCCGCGGCTTCTACCGGGAAGACTTCAGCCCGAACCAAAAGGCCTGAGCCGCAAGCCCCACGGCCGAGCGGCATCGCCGTAGAGGTGCGCACAGCCTGTGGATTGCGGGTGTATACCGCCCCGATCGCCCTTGCGACCCCGCCCTCACCCACGAATCGCATAACCTTAGGCCATGCGCTTCACGCCCCAATTCCTGGATGAGATCCGAGCCCGACTGCCCGTCAGTCAGGTTGTCGGTCGCACCGTCGCCCTGAAAAAGGCCGGCCGGGAATGGCGCGGCTTGTCGCCATTCAAGACGGAAAAGACGCCCTCTTTCTTCGTCAACGATCTCAAGGGCTTCTACCACTGCTTCGCTTCCGGCTCGCACGGCGACATCTTCAAGTTCGTGATGGAGACCGAGGGCCTGTCGTTCATGGAGGCGGTTGAGCGCCTGGCTGGCGAAGCCGGCCTGCAGCTCCCCGCTGAGCAACCCCGGACCCCGGCTCAGCGCGAGAAGGCCGACCAAACCACGCGACTGATGGCGCTGCTGGAGGTCGCCACGCAGTTCTTCGAGGCCCGCCTTGCCGACACAGGCGGCAGCGAGGCGCGTCGTTACATCGAGCGCCGCGGCCTCAAGCCCGGAACCATCGCCGAATTCCGCCTGGGCTATGCTCCCAATGGGCGCACCGTGCTCAAGGAGGCGCTGGCCAAGGCTCGCTTCA
The DNA here is from genome assembly GCA_963761475.1 of uncultured Alphaproteobacteria bacterium. Lineage (GTDB taxonomy): Bacteria > Pseudomonadota > Alphaproteobacteria > Rhizobiales > Hyphomicrobiaceae. The sequence continues at coordinate 650,657 of CAVXGT010000019.1, read as the reverse complement.
CCGTGGAAGAAATGGCCCTTTCCGGCATGCTGATCGCGGGCGCGGACATCCCCAACCCCTACGACCGTTTCCGCCATCGCGTCATGTTCCCGATCACCGACGCCAAAGGGCGCACCATTGCCTTTGGCGGTCGCGCTCTCGAAGCAGATGTCCCGGCCAAGTACTTGAACTCGCCGGAAACGCCCCTGTTTCACAAGGGTGCCGTTCTGTTCAACGCCGCCCGCGCCAGAAAGCACGCCTTCGATCGCGGCCGCATCATCGCCGTCGAAGGATATATGGACGTCATCGCCCTCGCCGAGGCCGGCTTCGGCGAGGCAGTGGCCCCCCTCGGCACGGCGCTGACCGAAGATCAGGTCCAGCTGCTCTGGCGCATGGCGCCCGATCCGATTCTCTGCTTCGACGGCGACGCCGCCGGTCGCAAAGCCGCCTTTCGCGCCGTCGACACCATTTTGCCGCACCTGGTTCCCGGACGCAGCGCCCGCTTCGCGTTTCTTCCCGACGGCCTTGACCCCGACGACCTCATTCGCGCCAAGGGCCCGGAAGCCTTCGAGGCCGTCCTCTCCGGCAATACGCGCGCCCTCTTCGATGTTCTGATGGAGAAGGAGGAGCTCTCCGATAGCGGCGCCATGACGCCCGACGAGCGCGCCTCCCTGGAAGTCCGCCTGAAGACGCTCGTCGCCCGCATCGGCGACCAGACCGTGCGAACTCAGTACGAAAGCGAGCTGCGCCAAACCCTTTGGGAGCGCAATCGCCGCCAGATCCGGGCCGTTACGGGCGCAGGTGGCCGACGCGCGCCCGGCGCCGCGGGACGGCGGCGCGACAACACCCAGTTGGACTGGCGTGTCCGCGAGCGCGCCAAGCTCGCCGGAAACGGCCGCCGCCCACCACCACCGCCACAACCCATAATTGCAACCAATGAGTTGATCGCCCGGGCAGAAACCGCCTCCCCCCTCGAAGCCCTTCTGCTCCGCACCCTGCTCAATCACCCCTGGTTGATCCTCGACGAAGCCGAGGAGATCGCCGCTCTCACCTTTACCGAGCCAGGGCTTGCACGCCTGCGCGACGCCCTGCTAGCGGTAACAATGGACGAGAATTTACTTGACACACAGGCATTGGCTACCCATCTCACGGCACAAGGCTTGGATCCGGTGCTCGCCCTCGTCCAGCGTGCGATCACGCATAAAGGCGACAAGTTCGCCGAGCCAGAGGCAGACCGGACCGCCGTCGAGACGGGTTGGCATCATGCGCTATCGCTGCACCGCAAGGTGGAGTGGCGGCGTGAGCTTGCAAGAGCAGAACAGGTCTGGCGCGACGAAGGCAACGAGGATGCTTTCGCTCGTATATGCGAGATTCAATCACTGCTGTTGAGGGCAGACGGTTTGGAGCCAGGTTTCACAAGTACCGGCGATTAGTGCGTTTGGCCTCGGCTGGCTGAACGGGGACGGTGTCCCTTTGGTCGGCTGACAAGGTTAAATGACGGTCGCCTCCCGAGCGGACGCGGTAGGCGAGAAACCTTATTCGGAGCGGATCGATGGCAGATCTTGGAGCACACCCGACCTCGAGCGTCGCGGCAAGTCACCGTGGCATTCAGGCTGTCTGCAATGGCATGCTCCTTGCCTTTCTGTCACCCATGATGCCGCGACGGGGCACCCTGCCTTCACGCCCACGCCGAGATTGTCTCTGGCACCAGCCATAACCCGCAAGCGACACGCAAGCCCTTGACGACAGGGCTTCTGGGGCCCAGCCGGGCAAGCCAGGCTCACGCAACGAAATTTACCGACATTGAGGACGCACATGGCTCAGAAAACCGAGGATCAGGCTGGAACTGGCGCCGATACGGTCGAGAAGGATAGCCCGCTCCTCGATATGACGGATCAGGCCGTCAAGCGGTTGCTGAAGCTCGGCAAGCAACGCGGCTTCGTCACTCACGACGAGCTCAACGCCGTCCTGCCCTCCGAAGAGGTGACCCCCGACCAGATCGAGGACACCATGGCCACGCTCAGTGAGATGGGCATCTCCGTGGTCGAGCAGGAGGAGGAGGGCGAGGAGGCCGCCGCCGAGGACGACACGCCCGACGAGGAGGAAGGCCGCTCCCTCGTTGCCAACAACCTGCCGACCAAGGCCGAGACCCGCGCCGAGCCCACCGAGCGCACGGACGACCCCGTGCGCATGTATCTGCGCGAGATGGGCTCCGTCGAGTTGCTGTCACGCGAAGGCGAGATCGCCATCGCCAAGCGCATCGAGGCCGGCCGCGAAGCCATGATCGCCGGCCTGTGCGAAAGCCCGCTGACGTTCCAGGCCATCATCATCTGGCGCGACGAGTTGAACGACGGCAAGATCCTGCTGCGCGACATCATCGACCTCGAAGCCACCTACGAAGGTCCGGAAGCCAAGGCCGCACCCGCCGCCGACGCCAACGGCGCCGCCAATGGCAATTTGCCGGCAGCCGCCAACGGCAACGGCGCGGCTGATGCCAACGGCGCCGCTGGCGAGAGCGAGGCGGAAGGCGACGGTGAGGACGACGACGATTACGAGAACGCGCTCTCGCTCGCCGCCATGGAGGCCGAGCTCAAGCCGAAGGTGCTCGAGACCTTCGACAACATCGCCGGTACCTACAAGAAGCTGCGCCGCCAGCAGGACAAGAAGCTAGAGCAGCAGGTCGCCGGCGAGCAAGGCAACCGTCGCGAGCAGAAGGCCTACGAGAAGCTGCGCGACGAGATCGTCGCCGACGTCAAGAGCCTGTCGCTCAACAACAATCGTATCGAGAGCCTCGTCGAGCAGCTCTACGCCATCAACAAGCGCCTCGTCAGCTTCGAGGGCCGCCTGATGCGGCTCGCCGACAGCTACGGCGTCTCGCGCCCGGACTTCATCACCGAGTACTACGGCAACGAGCTCGATCAGACCTGGCTCGACCGCCGCGCCTCCTGTGGCCAGAAGAACTGGGAGCGCCTCGTCAAGTCCGAGCGCACCAAGTCGAGCGCCTGCGCGAGGAGATCCACAATCTGGCCTCCGAGACCGGCCTCGAGATCCCCGAGTTCCGCCGCATCGTCAAGGCCGTGCAGAAAGGCGAGCGCGAGGCCCGTCAGGCCAAGAAGGAAATGGTCGAGGCCAACCTGCGCCTCGTCATCTCCATCGCCAAGAAGTACACCAACCGCGGCCTGCAGTTCCTCGACCTCATCCAGGAAGGCAACATCGGCCTCATGAAGGCGGTCGACAAGTTCGAGTATCGCCGCGGCTACAAGTTCTCGACCTACGCGACATGGTGGATCCGGCAGGCGATCACCCGCTCGATCGCCGACCAGGCGCGCACCATCCGCATTCCCGTGCACATGATCGAGACGATCAACAAGATCGTGCGCACGAGCCGGCAGATGCTGCACGAGATCGGCCGCGAGCCGACGCCCGAGGAGCTGGCCGAGAAGCTGGCGATGCCGATCGAGAAGGTGCGCAAGGTACTGAAGATCGCCAAGGAGCCGATCAGCCTCGAGACGCCGATCGGCGACGAGGAGGATTCACACCTCGGCGATTTCATCGAGGACAAGAACGCGCTGCTGCCGATCGACGCCGCCATCCAGTCGAACCTGCGCGAGACCACGACCCGGGTGCTGGCCTCCCTCACCCCGCGCGAGGAGCGCGTGCTGCGCATGCGTTTCGGCATCGGCATGAACACCGACCACACGCTGGAAGAGGTCGGCCAGCAGTTCTCGGTCACCCGCGAGCGCATCCGCCAGATCGAGGCCAAGGCGCTCCGCAAGCTCAAGCATCCGAGCCGCTCGCGCAAGCTCAGGAGCTTCCTGGACAACTGATCGCCTCCGACGTCGAGGCTCATTGCAGCACCAAGGCCGCCCTCCGGGGCGGCCTTTTTCTTGTTGCCGCGTCGAAGTCGGGCCTGTGACGCGGCAAGTACCGGAATCAATCTCTCCACATTTCCAACCGTAGCAGCCACGCTGTAGATTGCCGGCATGCCATTGGACTTCGACATTCGCACAAGCGCGCCGGGCGATCTGGCGTCCATCGAAGCGCTCTACGCTGATGCCTTTCCCGACGAGGACCTTGTCCCGCTCGTCCGCGACCTCCTTGACGCGCCAACCGGCGTACTGTCGCGCGTTGCTGAGCACGACGGGCGGATCGTCGGCCACATCTGCCTGACCAGCGCCACCATCGGAGACTGCCGCCGATGTGTTGCCCTCCTAGGGCCACTTGCCGTCGACGCGGCCTCTCAACGGCAGGGAATTGGCGCCGCTTTGGTGCGTGACAGCGTGAGCCGCCTCTCCGAGCAGGGCGCCGCCTGGCTCTGTGTACTGGGAGATCCAGCCTACTACGGGCGCTTCGGATTTGAGGCCGAGACGGCAATCGAACCGCCCTACCCGCTGGCCCCACAGTGGCGATCGGCTTGGCAATCGCTGCCCCTCGGACCTGCTCCGCAGATACCTCCGAGTGGACGCCTGGTGATGCCCGCGATCTGGATGCGCCCGAGCCTGTGGACACCCTAGGGCGCGCCGGCGCTGTGGCGAAATCGGTGTCCCTCGAAACGGTCGACACGGATGAATGCTGTTCGAGCCGTACAGGTCTCCGAGCGCTGCCCGCACGCAGGCCTGCCGACCGGCCCTAAGTCGCCTGCCTCTCGCTTTCTGCTATCATGACGCCAGCCAACGCCCCCAAATGCTCGTGACAGGTGCCCCATGTCGTTCTGGAAAAAACTCTTCGGCCAAGGCCAGGCGGCCGCCGATAACCGCACGACGGTCCACCGTGAGACCGAGCACAAAGGCTTTCGGATCGCCGCCATGCCCTACGCCGAGGCCGGCCAGTTCCAGGTCGCAGGCGTCATTTCGAAAGAGATTGACGGCACCCGGAGAGAGCACCGGTTCGTGCGCGCCGACCGCTTCGCCACGCTCAAAGAGGCAACCGACTTCTCTGTGGTCAAGGCCCAGCAGATCATCGATCAGCAGGGCGAGCAGCTTTTCGCCTGAGGCCTCCGACCACGCTTCTGCGGCAAGGATCCGAGGCCACCCCGCCGAAGCGTGTTGACGGCCCATGCCCCACGTCGTACATCGACTGCAGTCCGGGCTCACCCCCACCGCCATATTGGCCGACGAGCCAACACGGCAAGCCCGCGACGAACGAAGGCACCTGAGGCATCGCGGCCAACGGTGCAATTGGCGGAGCGTAGCGCAGCCTGGTTAGCGCACCAGTCTGGGGGACTGGGGGTCGGAGGTTCGAATCCTCTCGCTCCGACCACTTAACTGACTGATTTATATCGCAGACTTCCGCCACCTCGACGGGTCGAATAGGTAGGCTTGGTGCAGGTCGCCACCAGCCCGGCAAGAGGCGGGATGCGAATTGCAGCCAAGGCGCTTGGCGCCGTCGTGCCATTGTTGATTGTTTCACGGCCCGCAGTCGCACAACCCGTCTGCCATGCACTTGGTTCCAAGCCTGTTATTCGCGGTGCCGTCAAGTTGACGACCGGTAGCAAGCCTGAGGCCCCCTCGCGGTCCATCCACCCTGTACCCTGTTCGTCCAAGGCATGGCAGCCAACTGGGGCAAAGGACGAGCGGTTTCAGGACTGCGAACCGTCCTCCATGACCCAAACCGCCACACGACGAGCGAAGACGATCACATTTGGTTCTTCGTCTGTTTGTCTTCATCGCAACCTTAGCTGGAGCTGAGGCCCAATCGATTTGCACCCCGTTCCAGGTCACAGCCGATCGAGTCCGCTCGAGATCAAGCCGGGTAGACCTGGTCCCTGACAGGATCGAGTTGCAGATCCTCCAGGCCTTCGGGCCGCACGAAACGGCTCGTGACCGTATCCGCGGTGAAGTTGTGCTCGACATAGCCGAGACGACGCGTGCCGCCGAGATCCTCCTGCATGGCGCCGACGACGAACGAGGCGGCCGGGCACCAGACGTGCGAGACGCCTCCGATCTCCCGCTGTCGCTCGATATGCAGGTGCCCGCTGGCGATAAGCTTCACATTCATATCGGCGAGAAGGCCGAGCAGTCGAGCTCTCGGCCCCGGTGCAATTGTCCAGTAGCCGCGCGCGCCCTCCTGCAGGTCGTCGATGCACAATGGCTTGTGAATGAAAAGCGCGGTGGGTCGCCGATCGTCCGCCAGGGCTTCGAGCCAGCAGAGTTGCGCCTCCTCGTCAGGGAGCCCTGTGCCGCACAGCATGGCGTTGAGCCCGATGAGGCGCCAGCCGCCCAAATCGCGAATCCAGCGGTCTGGCCCCGTAGTGCTCGTCCAGTCTGACAGTCTGGCAGCGTTGACGGCCTGGTCTGGCCTAATCGACGCTAAATCGCCGACGTCATGGTTGCCCGGGACGGAAAGCACTTCAGCCGGCAACCGGTCATTCCACGCGCGGGAAAACTTCAGGTCGCGCAGCTGTCGCGCGCCATCCATGGAGAGGTCTCCTGTGTGGACGATCAGGTCGGCGGTCGACCGAGCCACGCTTGCGGCGATGATGTCCGTGTTGCGTGCAAAGTGCTGGTGCTGCGCCGAAAGATGGGTGTCCGATATCTGGATGATGCGCACGGAGGGGCCCTCGATGATGCGATGGATTTGACTGCAGGAGGCACGTTACAACAGTCGCGTCACTCTCGTTAGTTGGTCCTCACAGGCGAGAGATCGCAGGCAATCCGGAGGCCGATGGTGACATTCTCCTCATCGGACGCAATACGCATAGTGCCTGGTTGCCCCGTCCTGCCCTCGTCTACGTTCTTGCTTCGCAGCTCGAACGGCAGGCAGCTGATCTGGAACGAAAGTTCGGCATTTTGTCGTCGATACCTCGGTTTGCCCGAGGCGGGATGTCGCCCGGCGGTCGACCCCAGGTTCATCACGTTGAGTTCGTGGATTATCGTTCGACTGACCTCTCATTCCAACCGAGCTGTCGAGCCCAGCACGCGGTACGACCTAAGCAATAGGCGCTCTTCGCAACTCTGGTGCAGGACAGCAGATCACAAAGCGAAAGCGCCCAGATTGAAAATTCAAATCTTGATTTCCGTGTCGCGACTGGCTGGGGCACGGGACATCGAGCGCTGATTAGCCGAGAAGATCGGGCATCGGTATGGCAGCCTTGACTTCTCCCAGTCCCCTCCGCCTCCTGCAGCGGATCGAACAAGGAGCGGTTCGGCATGGCCTATTCCCAACGCGTCGGTACGACGACCTATACATTTCCGTCTCTGAAGGTCCTGCTGGCGAAGGCGTCTCCGCCGCGGGCCGGCGACAGGCTGGCCGGCATCGCTGCGGCGAGTGCCGAGGAGAACATCGCGGCGAAACTGGCACTGGCCGACGTACCTCTGAAATCCATTCTTGCGGAGCCATTGATCCCCTACGAGGCCGACGAGGTCACCCGGCTCATTCTCGACAGCCACGACGTGCGCGCCTTCGACGCCATCGCACACATGACCGTCGGCGGTTTTCGCGAGCACCTGCTTTCGCACGAGGCGACTTCAGCGAGCCTTTCAGCACTCGCTCCTGCCATCACGCCGGAGATCGCCGCCGCTGTCTCCAAGCTCATGCGCAACCAGGACCTGATCCTCGCCGCACGCAAGGCCAGAGTCGTGACAGCCTTCCGCAACACAATCGGCCTCCCGGGCACCATGGCCGTGCGGCTCCAGCCGAACCACCCGACCGACGATGCCGCCGGCATCATGGCCTCGATCGCCGACGGGCTCATGTACGGCTGCGGCGACGCGGTCATCGGCATCAACCCGGCGACCGACAGCCCCGACCGAATCGCGAGCCTGCTGAGGCTCCTCGACGATCTCATCCAACGCTACAAGATCCCGACCCAAGGCTGTGTGCTTGCGCACGTGACGACGATGCTCGACCTGATGACGGCGGGAGCACCGGTAGACCTCGTTTTCCAGTCGATCGGCGGTACCGAGGCGACGAACCGCGCGTTCGGCGTCTCGCTCGACCTGCTGCGCGAGGCGAACGAGGCAGGGCGCGCACTGAAGCGCGGCACTGTCGGCCATAACGTCATGTACTTCGAGACCGGGCAAGGCTCCGCGCTCTCAGCCGACGCGCACCACGGCATCGATCAGCAGACGTGCGAGGCGCGTGCCTACGCCGTCGCGCGTGCGTTCGAGCCGCTGCTGGTCAACTCGGTCGTAGGCTTCATCGGGCCCGAGTACCTCTTTGACGGCAAGGAGATCCTCCGTGCAGCGCTCGAGGATCATTTCTGCGGCAAGCTGATGGGCCTGCCGATGGGTGTCGACGTGTGCTACACGAACCACGCCGAAGCCGACCAGGATGACATGGACGTGGTGCTCACCGCGCTTGCAGCTGCAGGCGTCACCTACATCATGGGCGTGCCCGGGGCCGATGACGTCATGCTGGGCTACCAGTCGACATCGTTCCACGATGCGATGTTCGTGCGCGAGGCGTTCGGGTTGCGACGTGCGCCGGAGTTCGACGCCTGGCTCGTCGATATGGAGATCGCAGATAAGATGGGCCGCCTGTTGCCGCCGTCACCGGGCCACGCCCTGATCACTGATGCACGTGACGTCGCTGTAGCGGAAAGAGGCAACCCATGACAGAGGTAACGCGCGACCCCTGGGCGCTTCTCTCGTCGCGGACGCCGGCGCGGATCGCCATCGGCAGAACGGGCGCGTCGCTTCCGACCCGGGAAGTGCTATCGTTTGCTCTCGCGCACGCGAAAGCAAGAGATGCCGTGCACGCCCGTCTCGACAGGGCAGCGCTGGCCGCCAATCTAAAGGCGCTCGGGCTGCCGACAATCGATGTCGAAAGCCAAGCCATCGATCGCGCCGTGTATCTGCGTCGGCCCGACCTTGGGCGGCGGCTCGGTGCAATCTCACAGGATCGCCTCGAGGCCCTGGCAGGGAAACAACCTTGCGACGTCGCGCTGATGATCGCCGACGGCCTCTCGGCGACAGCCGTCGCCGTCAACGCTGCGCGAGTGATCGAATGCCTTCTCCCGCATCTCGCCAAACTCGGTGTCACGGTTGCACCTATCGTGATTGCCGAAGGCGCCCGCGTGGCACTGGGCGATGAAGTGGGCGCGTTGCTCAACGCGAGGCTCCTCGCCGTTCTCATCGGCGAGCGACCTGGCCTCTCGGCAGCCGATAGCCTGGGCGTCTATGTCACCTACGCACCGAGGCCCGGGCGGACCGACGCTGAGCGCAACTGCATTTCGAACATTCGACCCGGCGGCCTAACTCCGGAGGCCGCGGCTGCGAACCTGGCATGGATAGTCGAGACCGCGCTTTCGTTGCAGACCACCGGCATAATGCTTAAGAACCGAAGCACGCCCGTAGCCGGGCCAGGAGAAACCGTAGAATTCGATAGGCCTGACCGTTGATCCGGATGCGAATTGCCTCCCAGACTTAACGGGGTGGAGGGACCGCTGTGCCCTCGCACAGCAGTCGAAACCTAATTCATTGAGCTCCCATTGCGCTCAATCCGTTATTGGCCCGTCGCACCAGCAGCTCGACGGTCGGGATCGGATCTGACCCTGCCCCGAACGGGTACTCAATCATAAGTTGGTCCTGTTCGCGGTTCTTCCTCTTTGGACCTCGTTGCAAGCTCTGCCGGCGTGACGGACAGAGCGGAACAGGTGCTCGTTGAGGCACACGTCATGCAGCCCACCGATGCAGCGCTCGGCAAAGGCGTTCTGCATCGGCTTTCCCGGCGCGATGTAGTGCCAGTCGACCGATTTCCTCCTGGCTCCACTTCAGGATCTCCCGCGACGTGAACTCGGTGCCGTTGTCGCTGACCACTATGTAGGGCCGGCCTCGATGCTCGATCATCGCGTTCAGCTCACGCGCGACACGCACGCCTGACAGCGAGTGATCGACAGCAAGCCCGAGACATTCGCGGGTGAAGCCGCTGACGATAGCAAGCGCGCGGAAGCGGCGCCCGTCGACAAGCGTGTCCTGCACGAACTCGACCGCCCAGCGCACAGGCACGACGCCGCGAATAGCTCTTCTCCTTGTTCGCCTGGCTCACGGCATCTCTACTTGCCCCAGGCGTCAGAAGTTTTTTGCGAGCAGCTCTTCGAGCGCCGCGTTGTCCATGACCTGCTCGGCCAACAGCTTCTTGAGCTTGGCATTCTCGTTCTCCAGCGCCTGTAGGCGCTTGGCGTCCGAGATCACATGCTGACGGCACAGCTCGCCCGAAGGAACCCTGGCCTCCGCCTCCTTCAGGATCGCAATGATCTGCTCTTCCGAAAACCTGCACTTACGCATCGTCCGTCTCCTCGATGGGCGACAGACGAACAAACAACTGAGTACCCTTTGGGGGCGGAGTCACAGCTATTCGAGCGTCGATAGCGCGGTACCAGCCATGACGCTGTAGTCATCTTTGGCGGCAACAACGCTTGTCGCCCGCCGCCGTTTGCCCAATGATCGAGAGCTGCCAGCTGCACCGCGCCGCCTCACCAACGCGATCGCATGACCGGCACAGCCGAACCTCGGACCACTGGCAAGCCCATCAGATCAGGAGCCCCCCATGCCGCGCCTGCCGATCCCCGCCGACACGGACGCCTTCCCCGACGAAACACGCAAGGCCGTCCGCCATATCCAGGCGACGCGCAAGAGCATGCCGCCACCCTCGAGCTACCTCACCTACGCCGGCAAGGCCGGCGCGCTGCTCTCCGACTTCGTCGAGCACCTCCGCTATCACACGACGCTGACCCCAGCCGAGTTCGAGCTTGCCATCTGCACCGCCGCCCGCGCTGCCAACGCCGATTTCATCTGGAACGCCCATGTCCGCCTCGGCCTCGCGGCCGGCACCCGCGAAGAAGCCATCAACGCCATCGACACCTACGCCGATGTCGACGGCCTGACGCCGGATGAAGCGCTGATCATTCGCTTCGGCCGCGCGCTACTCGAAGAGAAGACGGTCAGCCAAGACATGTTCGATGCGGTGCGCGCCCGCTATGGCGAGAAGGGCCTGATGGAGCTGACGGCGCTGATGAGCGTCTACATGCTCAACGCCTCGGTCCTGCGCGTGATGGACCATCGCGCAGCAACCGACGCCCGTCACTTGAGCCCACGGTCATAGGACGCGGCCCACCGCCTCCCGCACGTCGATCGACGGCCTAGCTGGGCCTGTGGGCCCGCAGAAACGTCCTGACGTGGCGCACCGCGAGCGGAATGCGCTCCTTGGGCTCCTTCCACGGATAGAGACTCACTTGCCCGTTGGGCGCCAGCATTGCCGACTCCATCGCGACCGCATAGGGATGCGCCGGAATGTCGTCCGGCAAGACCAGCACCGGCGTCTGGCAGCTACGCACGAACGCACGATCCGCCGTCAGCACGAAATCATTGCCGGCCCGGTACATCTTGGAGAGGAACGCATCGACCATCCCAGGCGTGATCTCCGGCCGGCGCTTGACCAGCTCCGGACCCCAGCCCTTGGAATTGTTCTGGTAGAAGAGGTCCGGTGCTTCCGGCCTGAACCCCGACGGTTGCGCGAGCACGCCGGCCACCACACGCTCAGGTGCACGCTGCAACAGGTTCCAGATGAACGGCCCGCCGATGCAATAGCCGAGCACCATGAACCGATCGATGCCCAGGTGATCCATCAACCCCAGTTGGTCGTCGGTGTGGGCGTCCCAAGGCCGCTCGATATCGAGTGGCCCCTCCGACTGTCCACCATGAGCGTTTCGCAAATCGAAGGAGATGCAGCGGAACTCGTCCTTTAACGCATCCATCGCGTTGAACGGCGCCCCATCCTTGACATAGGAGATGGTGGCATTGAGCCCCCCGCCCGGAATGATCAGCACGGGAAACCCCGAACCCGCCTCCTCGTAATGAATGCGAACTGGACCATTCTGGTAGACGGGCATGTCGTTACTCCTGCATCGAGCCGGGTCGCATGATAGGCTGCCCGGCAAAGCCTTTGCCAACAATAACCTCAAGCTGGAGCACCGCCATGACCCCGAACAGCTATCGACGTGTCGTCCTTGCCAAGCGGCCGCCCGGCGAGCCCGCCGAGAGCGATTTTCGCATCGAGCAAATACCCTTGCCGGAAATGCGCGCCAACGAGGTCCTGGTCCGCGTCATCTACATGTCCCTCGATCCCTATATGCGCGGGCGCATGCGCGACGTTGCCTCCTACGCCAAGCCCGTCGGCATCGGAGAGGTCATGGAAGGCGGCACGGTTGGCGAGGTGGTGGCCTCCGACAATCCGGCCTTCAAGCCCGGCGACATCGTCGAAGGCCGGCTCGGTTGGCAGGAGTATGGCGTGAGCCTCGGCCAGAACCTGCGCAAGATCGACCCCGCCATGGCGCCGATCTCGACCGCCAACGGCGTCCTCGGCATGCCCGGCATGACCGCCTGGTTCGGCTTGCTGGAAATCGGCCAGCCCAAGCCCGGCGAGACCGTCGTCGTATCGGCCGCATCGGGCGCCGTCGGCCAGGTCGTGGGTCAGCTCGCCAGGCTGAACGGTTGTCGCGTCGTCGGCATCGCCGGTGGAGCGAGGAAGTGCGCCTTCATCAAGGACGAGTTGGGCTTCGATGCCGCCGTCGACTACAAAGCAGGCGCACTGGAGTCGGCGCTGCAGGCAGCTTGTCCCGATGGCATCGATGTCTATTTCGACAACGTCGGCGGCCCCGTGACAGATGCCGTGATCCCGCTGTTGAACTTCTGGGCTCGCGTGCCGCTCTGCGGATCGATCTCCGCCTACAATGCCGAAAAGCCGGAAATGGGTCCCCGCCTGCTCTGGCCCATGGTCGGACGCCGCATCAAGATGCAGGGCTTCATCGTTTCGGATTTCGCCCCCCGCTTCGAGCCGGCCCGCCGCCTGATGGCGAGCCTCGTGACCAGCGGGCGCATCAAGTACAAGGAGGACATCGTCGCCGGCATCGAGAACGCGCCACGCGCCTTCATCGGCCTGCTGCGGGGCGAGAACTTCGGCAAGTTGCAGGTCAAGCTCGGCCCCGAGCCGGGCGAAAAATGAGCCGGGAGTTGCGCGCCCGAGGCCGGCAAATTGCACTGGCTTGACCGCTGCCCCCTCGCGCGCGCACTCTCGCCACTATGACAGACCTCCCGCAGGCAGCCGCCCCGAATACCGAAGCGTATCTGGCCTCCGCCGGTCCGCGGCTCGCCGACTTGTGCACGGCCTGCGGAGCCTGTTTCAAAGCCTGCCCGATCGCCGCCCACTTGAAGCTCCCAGCCGAAGCGGCCGGCGCCATCACCGATGGCCTGCGTCAGTTGGCGCGCGGCGAGCCGGCTTCTGCGCCGACAGTCGCCTGGGTCGGGGCCTGCGGCAAGAGCGGCCAGTGCATCGCGGCATGCCCCGAGCGCGACAAGGGCCTCGACGCCATGCTGCTGGTCCGCATCGCCCGCCAGAACGCCATCAACCAGAACTCGACAACTCCCGGCCAAGCAGGACCCGACAGCCTTTCCACGGGTCAAGACCTTCGCCCGCCTGCAGCTCACCGATGAGGAGATCAAGCGATGGATGTGAAAGAGGAGAGCGTGACGGACGCGCGCCCCCGGCTCACGTTCTGGTTCGGTTGCAATATGCTGCGGCACGCCGAACTCATTCGCCTCTCGATGCTGCTGCTGGAGCGGGCAGGCTATGACGTCGAGGCAGCAGGCGGCCCCGGCTATTGCTGTGGCACGCCCCATGATTCCACACCGCATGCGCAAAGCACCATGGCCGCGCGAACGGTGTCCCGCTTCAACGAGGCCGCCGAAGCCGATGCGCGCGGTACGGTCGTGACGTGGTGCCCCTCTTGCCACATGCACATGACCGACATCATGGCGCCGGGCAATTCAGCGCAATTCGACATGGCGCACATCACGGAAGTGTTGGCCGCAGCCGCCGACAGGCTCGTCCCCCTGATGACCAGGGAGGTCAAACGCCGCGTTTTGCTGCATCGCCACATGGGTTTTGAATCCCATGTCCCCGTCAACAACCGTGTCGCCCAACTCCTGCAGTCAATTCCCGGCCTTGAGCTCGTCGACGGGCCACGCGTTGCCGGCCATATGTGCAGCTCCCTTGCTGCCGTGCCCGGCGCGCTGAAGCCAGCCATCGCAGAGACCTGGGATGCCGCAAAGGCGGCACGATGCGACACCCTCGCCACCATCTTTCACTCCTGCCACCGCGAGATGGTAGGGCTCGACGGGCGCGATGGCATTGGCGTGCGCAACTGGATCCATTTGGCAGCCGAATCGATGGGCCTTGCCGCCGAAGATGCCTACCTTGGCTGGCGCAATGGTGACGCACCTGCCCCCGAAGCCATTGCCAAGGCCGATCCCCGACTCTACGCCAAGCTGATTGAGCCGGAACTGAAGAAGCCGGCGCCGATTTAGATCCCGTTTGAAGCGTTCTGCCTCAGGCCCACTGCCAGGACTTGCATCGCATGGCGACCACCACTACTGCGCCCGGCCAAACGGCCTCCACAACGGCAGCCTCGTTTCCGATTGTGCTGGCGCTTTGCTTCTCGCACTTCCTGAACGACATGGTGCAGGCCCTGCTGCCGGCCATCTACCCGATCATCAAGCAGGCCTACGCGCTGGATTTCGGCCACATCGGGCTACTCACCCTCGCCTTCCAGCTCACCGCCTCGCTGCTCCAGCCGCTGGTCGGCATGATGACCGACCGCTATCCCCAGCCGTTCTCGTTGGTGGCCGGCATGGGCTCGACGCTGGTCGGACTGCTGCTGCTGGCCTACGCCCACAGCTATGGAGCGCTGCTGATCGGCGCCATGCTGATCGGCACGGGATCGTCGATCTTCCACCCCGAGGCCACCCGCATGGCACGCATGGCGTCCGGCGGTCGGCACGGCTTCACCCAGTCGCTATTCCAGGTCGGCGGCCAGACCGGCCAGGCGGCGGGGCCACTGCTGGCAGCCTTCGTCATCGTCGCCAACGGTCAGCAAAGCCTGTCCTGGTTCTCGGGCGCTGCCCTGATCGCCATGGCCGTCCTCACCTGGGTCGGCTTGTGGTATCGCGCCCAGGCGCCGAAACCTGCCAAGGCCCGCCAGATGGGCGCCATGCCGGTCGCCGGAAAACTGGCGCCGGGCGTGGCCGTCGCGATCGCCATCCTGTTCCTGCTGATGTTCTCGAAGAACGCCTACACAGCAAGCCTAACGTCCTATTATACGTTCTACCTGATCCATAAATTTGGGGTCGAAATCCAGACCTCGCAGATGCTGCTGTTCCTCTTCCTGATCGCTCAGGTCACCGGCTCATTGGCCGGCGGCTACCTCGGCGACAGGATCGGCCGGCGAGCCATCATCTGGATCTCGATACTTGGCGCCGTCCCGTTCACGCTGATGCTGCCGTTCGCCAATCTGTTCTGGACCGGCGTGCTCACCGTCATCATCGGCTTCATCATGGCGAGCGCCTTCCCGGCCATCCTGACCTTCGCGATCGACATGATGCCGGCCCGTGTCGGCATGACCGCCGGCCTGTTCTACGGCGTCGCGTTCGGACTGGGAGCACTCAGCGCCGCAGCTCTCGGCGTGCTGGCCGACTGGACCTCGATCGAGACGGTTTATCGCGTCTGCGCCTTCCTGCCCTTGCTCGGCCTGGCCGCCTGGTTCCTGCCGCCTGTCGAGCAACACAAGGTGTAATTGGTGATCCGATAAAAACGGCGTCGTCCCGGGAGATCTCCTCCCGGGCAGATCGAAGGGCCGCAGCCCTTCTCACGACGCGACGCACACACAGATCAGATGAACATATCGAGCCGATTATAGTTCTTCAGCACCGTCTGCCGCGTGGTCTCATTCCAGCGGTTCTCGTCCTCTTTGCCAGCCAGCGGCTTGTAGACGAAGCGCGGCTCGTCTGGAAAGCGCTGCTGTCGCGCATCGATGCCGACCTGGATGATCCGCGCCCGCTCCGCTATCCGAGCCGCATCGTAGGTCTGCATTTCGCCGGTGAGCTTTTTGGTCGTTACGTTGAGCACGCGCTTCAAAGGGAAGTAGCCCGCATTGAGCGTCACCCGCCGATCGGCCGAGGTATTGGCGAACGAGCCATGGACCGCCTGTCGGTTGAGCACCATCACGTCGCCCGGCTGGCAGAGCATGGGAACGGCGCCCGCAATGCGCTCCGAGCCGCTGTCTGCGACCAGCTTCTTGATGTCGACCTTGCCGAGCTTGTGACTCCCGGGCAGCGTCCACACACAGTTGGCAGCCGTGCTTGGATAGAGCTGCGTCATCGAATTGAAGCCGTGCGCACCCTCGTCCCAGTCCGCCGAAGTCCAATGCGTGGTGCCATCCTGGTGCCACGCCACCGAGGGGCCGAGCCCCGGCTCCTTGATGAACGTGACCTCGTTGTAGGGCACGAAGTCTTCGCCGTTGATGCTGGCGGCGATCGTGAGAATTCCGGGATGGCCGTAGAGGCGCAGACAGGAATCCATCACATGCAGGTTGCCGTCGAGGTTGGAGATCGTCCACTGCGGCGCGTCCTGGCCAAGCGTCGGCTCCAGCATCCGGACGGGATGGCGGCCATTGTTCTTTTCGGTCCCCCCGACAGGGTCGGAGAGTGGCTTGACAAAACGATAGGGGGACTTGACGAGACCCGCGCCGAGCGCCGGCCGGCCCTCGCGATCGACGTTCGCTTCCGGCGCCACCGGCGCGCCCGCAATCACCCGGTCCACATCGGCCCGCAATTCCGCCACTTCTTCGCGGCTCAACACGCCTTCGAACACATAGAACCCGGTCCGCCAGTAGGCGTCGAGAATGTCCTGCGTGAGCCGCCCATTTTCATCGACCTTGATCGGTCCACGATTGCCGAGCCCCATCGCGCGGGCCTCTCCCTCGCGAATATAATCGGCCATGACCTGGGCATGCTCGGTTGCCGAGGGGGCTTTGGTGGCGGCTGCTGTCGACATCGGCGCTCTCCTGCATTGAGTTGCCGCCTCCTTTCGCGCCAACCGGCTGCCGGAAGCAGGCAACTTGCGAATACCAGGGAATGATAGACATCATTTGGCCGCGCCTGCCAGAGCCTTTCATGCCGTGCGGGAAATTCAAGGACAGAGGTCGTGCAACTAGGCCGCCGCCAGCCTCTGGCGCGCCCAGTTCTGCGCTTCACGGCGAGCGACCTTGCGTTTGCCCGAGGCTGGCAAGCACCGAGCCTGTCAGCACGCGCTGAGCGTCAGGACTTCCCAGCCTCTCCAGGCTCGGCGGGCACACGCTTCAGCATCCCCTCGACCTCGCTCAAAAAGGCCTTTGCCCCACCCCCGGGATATCCCGTTCGCGAGACTTCCTTGCCGCGCCGGTCGACCAGCACAATGGTAGGCGTACCCGTGATGCGCGACCTCAGCCGATAGACCGAAGTGCCCTGATCCTTGATCTGGACGTACTGCATCGGCGCCTGCCGCATCAGGGGCGACTCCAGATAGCTCGGCGCGATATCGCGCTTGAAACGCATGCACCAGCTGCATCCGGGATCATCGAAGACGATCAAGGCCGGCCGCTCCGAGATGATCTCGGCGTGCATCTCCGCCTCGGCTTCGGGGTTCACGTGCCACAGGCTGACGCTCAAACCGACGAACAGCACGAACAGCGCCGCTGCCGCACTGAACACCCACCTGGGCACTTTGACATCCTCGTCCATGAGCATCCTCTGCCCAGTCGAACGCCGGGAACCACGTCAGCCACTCGTTTGAGACTATCGCAGAGCCGCATGGACGATTAGCTAAGACACAAGCCTCGCCGCAGCCTGAGAAGGTCTTGGTTAAGATGCCCCGACCTGCCGTACCTTCTCGGCACATCGCGGGAGGCAGACGCCCATGGGCCTGCGGAGGCTGCTGGGCCTCCGCGACGGTTGGCGCATGCACCACGTATATGCCCGCTAACCCCGTCACGTCACCGGATTTCGAGAACCACCCGGCCACGCACCTTGCCCGCGAGGATCTCCGGCGCCAGCGCCGGGGCATCGCTGATCGGGCGGGTCACGGTCATTCGGTCCAAAGCCGCGGTATCGAGATCACGAGCCAGCCGCTCCCAGGCCGCGACTCTGACGGGCTTCGGCGCCATCACGCTATCGATGCCGGCCAGCGTGATCCCGCGCAGGATGAAAGGCGCAACCGAAGTGACGAGATCCATGCCCTGCGCCAACCCGCACGCCGCCACCACGCCCCCATAGCGGGTGGAGGCAATGGCGTTGGCAAGTGTATGACTGCCAGCCACATCGACCACGCCCGCCCAACGTTCCTTCGCCAGCGGTCGCGCTGGATTGGCCCCGAGCTCGGCCCGATCGATAATGTCTTTCGCGCCGAGGCTCTTGAGGTAGTCGGCCTCGTTGGCCCGCCCGGTCGAGGCCACAACCTCGTGGCCAAGCCCCGCCAGCAACGCCACCGCAACACTACCGACGCCGCCTGCCGCTCCCGTCACAAGCACCGGCCCACTGGCCGGCGTGAGACCGTTCTTTTCGAGCGCGAGTACGCACAGCATGGCGGTATAGCCGGCTGTGCCGATTGCCATCGTCTGCGCCGCGGTGAAGGCCGCGGGACGCTTCACCAGCCAGTCGCCCTTGACCCGGGCCACCTCTGCATAGCCGCCGAGATGCGTCTCTCCGAGCCCCCATCCATTGAGGATCACGCTGTCGCCGGCCTTGAACTCCGGATGGCTCGATTCCGCAACTTCTCCCGCGAAATCAATTCCCGGAATCATCGGCCAGCGTCGAACCACCGGTGCTTTTCCAGTGAGGGCCAGCCCATCCTTGTAGTTGATAGTCGAATGCGATACCCGGACCGTGACGTCTCCCTCCATCAAGGCGTCCGTCGCAAACGCCTCCCAGGCGAGTTTCTGGCCACCATCGCCTTTCGACAACACGAAAGCGTTGAAGTCACCCATTTTTTGCATCTCCCGATTGCACTGCCTGGGCCCTTGGTGGAGCAAGGCAGCCGTGTGAGAAATTCATACCTCTTCTTCCCACAGCCGGGCCGTTGCAGCAATGATGACCAGATTATGAACGATCGTTCCGTTTCCAAGGCCAAATCCACAAAGCCGATACCGAACTACGAGCAGAAAAGGACCCCATGCCAACAATCGAATCTAGGTGTTTATTGCCTCCTAGGCGGGCATTCACTCGAAACACAATCGGTCTTACATGGCACGATGACTTAGTTATCTCAAACAACACTTGATAGTTGCACGCAGGCACCACAAATCGTCACGGTGATACCACACTTAATACATTTGCGATTATTTGCAGCAGCACGGAACTATTGCACTGCAACTTCATTTTTCTCTTGGCATACGGGCTTGAGGCTGTTTAATGGCGGTCGTGGAGTGTGGTGTTTTCCACCCCCCAAGGCGGCCCCGATCCGCCACAGGAGGCAACATGGAATTGAAGATGCGTTTGAACGTGCTTGCCGCGGTCGTATCCTTCGGCTTCCTCGCAGCTATAGTGCTCGGCATCGTGTAACAGCCCTCATGAGGCGCCGACGGGCGGCGCCGGAGCTGGGGGCAGACGCGAGCGGTTGCAACCGACAAGGGGCACCGCATGCGGACACATCTAATGAGATGAAGATGCGGCGCGACCCTCGGGGGTTCGCGCCGTTCAAGTTTGGGGCAGCGGCGAGGTCCTGGCCGCTCAGTGCCACCTGGCCGCCTCTGCGCCGCCCCGTGCCAACCGGCACATCCCAAGTTCAAGACCCGGTGCAAACGCCAAACCGCAACCTGTTGCATGGAGATGGCATGCCTGCGCCACGCCCTCCCGCAGAGTTCGCGCGGATCCTTCGGAGAACTGAAACGAACGTTGCGGCGCAGCCCCGAGGAACAGGGCGCCCTATCGCTTGATCAGATAGCCGATCACGGCGCCGACCAAGGCATAGACCTTGTGGCTGGCGCTGAGCAGCGGCACCGCAGTATCGAGCGGAACACGAATAGCATCGACCAGCGTGATCCCCGCACCGACGCCAGCCAGCACCAGGCACCCGACCAGCGTCCCCAGCGACGGCACCCGCACATTCTTGAGAACCAGCGAGCCCGCATAGCCGAGAATGAAAACGATCAGCGCATAGAGCAGGGCGTAGATGAAGATGTCGTAGGGCCGGGCAACGAGCGTCGGCAAAGCCGTCTTGATCGGATCAGCAATGAACCAGGCGGCGGCAATCTGGATGAGCAATAGGACGATGCGCGGCAGCATTGTTCTCCCCTTCGTTGGCCCATATCTCAGAGTCGCGCCCGAATCGAGACGATGTCGCCCGGCCGCGGAAGGAAGGCTAGTGTGGCGGTTTGGAAGCCCGCTCCATTCTCTCAGCGCGCTCCGAAAACGGACTTCCAAACATAGCGCCACACTAAACTCATGAAATCGATCGTGTCCCCTTGATCGCAAAGTTCGTTCGAAGCCTGCAGCAGAATCAAACGAACTTTCCGATTGGGACACTAGCAGGCAATGCCCCGCCATGCGAGCCGTGCCCGGTGAGCTGATCACAAAGCACGCCTCGGACATGTCGGGGTTCGCCACAAGCCGTGCGCGTCAACACCCCGGCCGGCCCGGAACAGCCACGTCTACGCGGCCTTGCCGCTGACACCCGACGGATCATAGTTGAGCACCGGCGCCAGCCAGCGCTCGGCATCCGCCACGCTCCACCCCTTGCGCTGCGCATAGTCCTCGACCTGGTCTCGCTCGATTTTGCCGACCCCGAAATAGTGGCTGTCGGGATGCGAGAAATACAGGCCCGACACCGACGATCCCGGCCACATCGCGAAGCTCTCCGTTAATTGGATGCCCGCTGCCCGCTCGACATCCATCAACCCCCACAACGTTGCCTTTTCCGTGTGATCGGGCTGCGCGGGATAGCCGGGCGCCGGCCGGATGCCCACGTATTTCTCCGCAACCAGCTCCTCGTTGGTCAATCGCTCGCCTTTGATGTAGCCCCAGAACTCCTTGCGCACCCGCTCATGCATGCGTTCCGCAAAGGCCTCGGCCAGCCTGTCGCACAGCGCCTTCATCATGATCCGCCCATAGTCGTCCGTCTTGGCGAAATGCTTCTCGATCGCCGCGTCCTCGCCGATCCCCGCCGTCACAGCAAAGCCGCCGATATAGTCGGCAACGCCCGTCGTCTTCGGCGCGATGAAATCGGCAAGAGCCGTGTGCGCCCGGTCGCGCGCATTCTCTCGCGCCATCTGCTGGCGCAGCGTGTGCAGTGTCGCAATCGGGCGGTCGCGGCGGTCATCGCCATAGACCTCGATGTCGTCGCCAACGGAATTGGCAGGCCAGAAACCGATCACCGCCCGCGCTTCCACCCACTTGCCCTCGACGATGCGCTTGAGCATGTCCTGCGCATCGCCAAAGAGCCGGCGTGCCTCTGGCCCCACCACATTGTCGTCGAGAATTTTCGGATAGCGCCCGCTGAGCTCCCAGGTCTGGAAGAAGGGCGTCCAGTCGATGTAGCGCGCGAGTTCGGCAAGGTCGTAGTTGGCAAAGCTGCGCGCACCGAAGAACTCGGGCTTGCGGATCCGCGTCTTCTGCCAGTCGATCGCGAACCGGTTGTCCCGCGCCGCCTGCAGCGTGATCCGCCGCTTGGTCTGCTCGCTGCGGAGATACGCATCGCGCACCTTCGCATAGTCAGCCCGGATCGTCTCCACGTAGCCCGCCCGCTCGGTATCCGACAGCAGGTTCGAAACGACGCCGACGGCCCGGCTCGCATCAGTGACGTAGATCGCCTGGCCCTTTTGATAGTTCGGGCTGATCTTGACAGCCGTGTGCACCCGGCTCGTCGTCGCCCCGCCGATCAGCAGGGGCACCGAGAACCCCTCACGCTCCATCTCGGCTGCCACGTGGCACATCTCGTCGAGCGACGGTGTGATCAAACCGGAAAGCCCGATGATGTCGGCTTTCTCACGCTTCGCAGCTTCCAGGATCTTCGTTGCCGCCACCATCACACCGAGATCGATCACCTCGTAGTTGTTACACTGCAGGACGACGCCGACGATGTTCTTGCCGATGTCGTGCACGTCGCCTTTGACGGTGGCCATCACCACCTTGCCCTTGGGCGGCATTTCCGTGAGCCCCGAGGCGCGTTTTTCTGCTTCGAGATAGGGCTGCAGGTAGGCGACCGCCTGCTTCATGACGCGCGCCGACTTGACCACCTGCGGCAGGAACATCTTGCCCGCGCCGAAGAGGTCGCCGACCACGTTCATGCCGGCCATCAGCGGCCCTTCGATCACGTGCAGCGGCTTTTCCGCTTCGCTGCGCGCCTCCTCCGTGTCCTTCTCGATGAAGTCGGTGATGCCGTGCACGAGCGCATGCTTCAACCGTTCGCCAACCGGCGCATCCCGCCACTTGAGATCGACTTCCTTTTTCTTCGCGCCCTCGCCCTTGAACCGGGGAGCAGCCTCCAGCAGACGGTCGGTACCGTCTGGTCGCCGATTGAGGATCACATCCTCGACCAGCTCTCGCAAATCCGCAGGGATATTGTCGTAGACGCCGAGCTGGCCCGCGTTGACGATCCCCATGTCCATGCCGGCCTGAATGGCATGATAGAGGAACACCGAATGCATCGCCTCGCGCACGGGCTCGTTGCCGCGGAACGAGAACGACAGATTGGAGACGCCGCCTGAGACATGCACTAGCGGAAAGCGCCGCTTGATCTCGCGCGTGGCCTCGATGAAGTCGACGCCGTAGTTGTTATGCTCCTCGATGCCGGTCGCCACCGCAAAGATGTTGGGATCGAAAATGATGTCCTCGGGCGGGAAGCCGACCTTCTCCGTCAGCAGCGCATAGGCACGCGAACAGATCTCGACCTTGCGGTCCTTGGTGTCGGCCTGGCCCTGCTCGTCGAAGGCCATCACCACGACGGCCGCACCGTAGCGCCGACACTTCTTTGCCTGCTCGAGAAACTGCGCCTCGCCCTCTTTCATCGAGATCGAGTTGACGATTGGCTTGCCCTGTACGCAACTGCAGTCCGGCCTCGATCACGCTCCACTTCGAGCTGTCGATCATGATCGGCACGCGCGCTATGTCGGGCTCCGAGGCGATCATGTTGAGAAACGTTGTCATGGCCTTCTCGCTGTCGAGCAGGCCCTCGTCCATGTTGACGTCGATGATCTGCGCGCCGTTCTCGACCTGCTGGCGCGCAACCGACAAGCGCTGCCTGATAGTCATTGGCCTCGATCAGCTTGCGGAACTTGGCCGAGCCCGTGACATTGGTCCGCTCGCCGACGTTGATGAATGTAGCAGCGGCGCTGCGCCCCCCATCGGCGTCCGTTGAAGTCGTGGTCATGTTGATTACGCCTTTGAAAATCGGGCGATCCAGCCCTTGTTCGTCGCAAGCTGGCCGGCAAGGCAATCGCTCAGCTTGGCGCCATTGGCCTCGTCGCGTCCGCACGCGATCAATGCGCGCCCAGCCATATCCAGCATGTGCATGCCCATCGTCCTCATCCCGCAACGAACGCCTCGAGGCCCGAGAGCCGCATCTTCGGCACAATTGTCGGCACCTTGCGCGGCGCGTGCCTGGCGACATGCTGAGCGGTATGCGCGATATGCTCCGGCGTCGAGCCGCAGCAGCCGCCGACGATGTTGACGAGGCCGTCCTTGGCCCAGGCCTCGATCTGGCAGGCCATCTCGTCCGGCGTCTCGTCGTATTCGCCCATCGCATTGGGCAAACCGGCGTTGGGATAGGCCGAGACGAGCGTGTCCGCCACGCTCGCAAGCTCGGCAAGGTGCGGGCGCATCAAGTCGGCGCCGAGCGCACAGTTGAGGCCGATGGCAAAAGGCTTGAGGTGCCGCATCGAGTACCAGAACGCAGTCGGCGTCTGGCCCGACAGAGTGCGCCCCGAGCGGTCCGTGATGGTGCCGGAGATCATGATCGGCAGCTCGACACCCGTCTCCTCGAATGCTTCCAGCGTAGCAAAACCCGCAGCCTTCGCATTTAGCGTATCGAAGATCGTCTCGATCAGGATGATGTCGGCACCGCCCTCGATCAGCCCCTTGACCTGCGATTTATAGGCGTCGCGCAAACCGTCGAACGTCACGTTGCGGTAGCCGGGATCGTTGACATCGGGCGAGATCGACGCTGTCCGGTTGGTGGGCCCAACCGCTCCGGCAACGAACCGAGGCCGCGAGGCATCGCGCGCCATCACGGCATCGCACGCCGCCCGCGCCAGCCGCGCCGCCTCGACATTGATCTCGTAGGCAAGCTCCTCCATGCCGTAGTCGGCCATCGAGATCACCTGGGCATTGAACGTGTTGGTCTCCACGATGTCGGCGCCGGCTTCCAGATACTGCTCGTGGATCTGCTGGATGATCGCGGCTTGCGTGAGCACCAGCAGGTCGTTGTTGCCCTTGACGTCGCTCTTCCAGTCGCGGAACCGCTCACCGCGATAGCCGGCCTCGTCGAGCTTGTGCTGCTGGATCATCGTGCCCATGGCGCCATCGATGACGAGAATGCGCTCGCTGGCGGCTTTGACGAGCGCTGCCGTATTCGACCGCCGATGCGCACTGTTTGCAGGATTGGACATGTCTCTCACTGACCTTTCGGAACGCTCATGATGAAATCTCAGTCTCACGCGGCCTTATGGGCGGCTGCACCGTTTTGCGCGCGCAGGCCCAGAAGATGGCAAATGGCGTAGACGAGATCCGCCCGGTTGAGCGTGTAGAAGTGAAACTGGCGCACACCGTGATCGACGAGATCCATCACCTGCTCGGCGGCAACCGCGGCAGCGACCAGATGCGACGTGGCTTGGTCGTCGTCGAGCCCCTCGAACCGACGTGCCATCCATGCCGGCATCGTGGCACCAGTCCTGCCCGCAAAACCGGCGACCTGCTTGAAGTTGTGTATCGGCACGATGCCAGGCACCACCGGGCACCAGATCCCAGCCGCCCTCACCCGCTCGAGGAACCGCAGATAATGCGCGTTGTCGAAGAAGAACTGGGTGATGATGCGGTCCGCGCCCGCATCGACCTTGGTTTTCAGGTACGCGATATCCGCATCAAAACTCGGGCTTTCCGGATGCTTTTCCGGATACCCGCCGACGGAGACCTCGAAGCCTCCGACCTTCTTGATGCCCGCCACCAGATCGGCCGCCTGCGCATAGCCTCCGGGATGCGGCTCGTAGCTCGTACCGACGCCCGTCGGCGGATCGCCCCGCAACGCCACGATATGGCGCACACCAGCGCTGGCGTAGTCGCGCACGACCTGGTCGACCTCCTCACGCGTCGCGTTGACACACGTCAGATGTGCTGCCGGCTTCAGCGCCGTCTCCTTGACGATCCGCGCCACCGTATTGTGTGTCCGCTCCCGCGTCGATCCGCCAGCACCATAGGTCACCGACACGAACTCGGGCGACAACGGAGCCAGACGGGAGATTGCGCTCCATAACGTCTCCTCCATCTTCTCCGTCTTCGGCGGAAAGAACTCGAATGACACTTCGATGTCGCCATTGCCGACAATGCGGCTGCGGCGCTCAAGACTGTCGACCATGACCCTTATGCCTCTACAGTGTTTGTTGTTTTTCGAGGCTCGTTCACCTCGGCTCTGGACCCGTTAGCGGCCGTCCAAACCGTGACCGTCAACTGGCCGGCAGCACTTCCCCCCACCGGCACGAGATCACGCGCATCGACCAAAGCGAGGCCCGCCTCGTCGAGCCACTGTGCCATTTGCGCCTTGGCGATCCCGAGCCGCTCGTGGGCGAACTCTTCGCGCAGGAAGCTCATCGCATGCGGCGCGAAATCGACGATGACGATCCGCCCGCCCACCGCGAGCACCCGCGCTGCCTCCCGGATCGCCAGCGCCGGCTCAGCCAGGAAGTGCAGCACTTGATGCATGATGACGCCGTCGGCTGCGCCGCCTTCCATGGCGAGTTCGTAGAGATCACCATGACGGACGGAGGCCCCGGTGACGCCCAGCGCCTCGATGTTCCCCCGCGCATAGGCCAGCATCGAATGATTGATGTCGAAGCCGATCCCGCGTTCGTAGCAGCCGGCAAAAAGCTCGAGCATCCGGCCCGTTCCTGTGCCGATATCAACCAGCAGCTTGAAGGGACCCGGTCCCATGGCCTCGCGCACGGCCGCCTCGACATCAGCTTCCGCCACGTGCAACGCCCGGATGCGGTCCCATTCCGCAGCATTGCGCTGGAAATAGACCTGCGCCGCAGCCTCCCGCTCCCGCTTGACCGCGTCGGCCCGCAACTGGTCCCGCGCCAGGGCTGCATCCCCAAGATCGACTGAGCCCAGGATGGCCGACACCAGCGCGCCCCGTGGGCCCGTCTCCACCAATTGGAAATAGGCCCAGCTCCCATCCGGCAGCCGCTCCACCAACCCAGCCTCAACCATCAACTTCAGATGGCGCGAAATACGCGGCTGGCTCTGGCCAAGGATGCGCGTGATGTCTTTCACGCTGAGCTCCCCATCGGTCAGCAAGGCCAGAATGCGCAGCCGCGTTGGCTCAGCCACCGCCCGCAACATCGCCAAAGCCGTCCTCTGATCGAGCACGCATGCCTCCTCGTTCAATCGACGGCACATCAATATAAAGATATGTTTATATGTCAAGTGTCGTTGGGGAGAATCGAACGGTCATCGAAAGTTGGTTGCAAATTCAGTGGTATCCGGGCGCGCTTGGTTAACATTGCGGCAATGCTCCCCGCGTACCTTGCCCCTCGATTGCCGTGCTCGGGGGACCAACAATGGCTTTTTTCGCTTTCGACAAGGTGACGCCGGTAACCGGTTTCGCCGCATTGCCGCTGCGCCTTGAGCAGTCAGCATCTCGTTCGCGCGCCCTGGCACGCCTCTCGTTGCTGCTGCCGGCGGGCCTCGCCGTATCCGTCCCCCTGGCGCTGCTTGGCTGGCATGTGGCCCACAAACCCAATCTGATCGAATTGCTCGCAAGCCGCCCTGTTGCCGCTGCCCAGGTCGCTATGGGGATCGCTCTATGGCTGCTACTGTTCGTGCTCCCCGCAATGCGCGCCTTCCGCAGCCTGTGGTCGCAGCGTCAGGTCGAAATTGCCGATGGCCGTGTCAACGTCAGCGAGCAGGGCTTGTTCGGTTCAAGCGCCTGGTCAGCACCGATTGCGTCCTACCGTGGCATCGCCCACCACGTCCGCTCGACGCTATCGGGCATCCGCCACGAGATCGTGCTTGTCCATCCCGATGCCGCCCGTTGCGTAACCTTGCAGGTGGCCGAGCGCGTCAACGAGCAAACCGTGCAGGACATCATGGCTCTGCTGGCTCTTCCCGAGGTACCAGCCCGCCTTCTCTACGAGCGCACTCGCCGCACGCTCGCTCCGGCTCCAGCCCCGATCGTCCAGCAGGCCGCAGCCTGACCCGCCGAAGCGAAGACCACACTTAAGCGTTGGTGATCGCAATCAAACGGTTCAGCGCCCGCTCGGCGCCGCGATTGGCAATTGCCTCGCCTGCCAGCGCCACGCCTGCCTTGAGGTCACCGACCCTGCCGCCAACCAGCAGCGCGGCTGCCGCATTCAGCAACACGATGTCGCGAAACGGCCCGGCCTTGCCGGCGAGCACGTCACGAATGGCGGCCGCATTGGTTGCAGCGTCCCCGCCCTTGAGATCCGACAGGCGGGCCGGCGCCAGGCCTGCGTCGGCGGGCGTCACCTCGAACACAGCCACCCGGCCGTCCCTCACCTCGGCGACGTCCGTCGCCCCCGTCGTCGTCAACTCATCGAGCCCGTCGTGACCATGCACCACCCAGACATGGTCCGCCCCAAGCCCCTTCAGCACATGCGCGATCGGCTCGACCCATTGCCTGGAGAAGACGCCGACCACTTGCCGGGTGACCCCCGCCGGATTTGAAATTGGCCCGAGGAGATTGAACAGTGTGCGAATGCCAAGCTCCGCCCGCACCGGCGCCCAGTGCTTCATGGCCGGATGGTGCATTGGCGCCCACATGAAACCGACGCCCGCTTCATTGATGGCGTGCGCAACCACGTCCGGCCCGACATCGAGCTTCACCCCCAGCGCCGCCAGCACATCCGACGCACCGGAAATCGACGACACCGAGCGATTGCCATGTTTGGCGATCTTCAAGCCGGCGCCAGCCGCTACCAGCGAAGCGCAAGTCGAAACGTTGTAGGTGCCGTGGCTATCGCCACCGGTCCCCACGATATCCACCGCACCGGCAGGCGCCGTCACCCGGATCATGCGCGCGCGCATCATCTGCGCAGCCCCCGTGATCTCCTCGACCGTCTCCCCACGGACCCGCAGCGCCATCAGGAAGGCGCCCATTTGCGCCTGCGTGGCATGTCCGTCCGTCATGATCTCGAGTGCGGCACGAATCTCGTCCGGCGACAGCGTCGCGCCGGTCGAAACCTTCTGAATCAAGGCTTTGAGTGTCTGTGCAGGCATGTCGTTTCCAGATCAGGCGGCAACGCGGCGCGCCTTGGCGTTACGCGGCGTGGGACTGAGGCCAGCGAGCTTGAGGAAGTTCGCAAGCAGAGCGTGTCCCTGCTCCGAGGCGATGCTTTCCGGATGGAACTGCACGCCGTAGACGGGGTCGGTCTTGTGCGCCAGCCCCATAATGATGCCATCCTCGGTCTCGGCCGTGATGTCGAAGCAAGCCGGCAGGCTTTGCCGCTCGACGATGAGTGAGTGATAGCGGGTCACCTCAAACCGGCGCGGCAGGTCCTGGAACAATCCCTTGCCATTGCAGGAGATGGTCGAGAGCTTGCCGTGCATCATCATCGGCGCCCGGATGACCTTGCCACCATAGGCCTGCCCGATGGCCTGGTGCCCGAGGCAGACGCCGAGCACCGGAATACGTGGTCCGGCAGCCTTGATGAGATCGAGGCAGATCCCCGCCTCGTTGGGCGTACAGGGGCCCGGCGATAGCACGATTCCCGTGGGCTTCATGGCAATCGCAGCCTCGACGGTGATCTTGTCGTTGCGCACAACTTCGGGAACGGAACCAAGCTCGCCCAGGAAATGGACGAGGTTCCAGGTGAAACTATCGTAGTTGTCGATCAGAAGGAGCATGGCTCACTTGTCCTTTGCCGCCGCGCCAACGTCAAGTCGTCACAATGGCATCGGCTGCAACGGGAAACCCGATCGCGCCAGCGCCACCTGCCGAGGCGCGAGACAGTCAGTACGTTTTTGCAGTCACATTTGCAGCTTCCCCGCGGGTCTCCTTGACCAGGTTCGCGGCATAGACAGAAAGCGCGCGGGCATCGTTCATCAAGGTCAGGAAGTTGTAGCCCTGTCCCATGCGCTTCTTGGCCGTAGCCGGCCCATCAGTGTGCACACCCGCGATCAGACCCTTCGATCGCGTCACCTTCGCGATCTCCTCGATTGCCGCGATGACCTCGCCATCGCTGGGGTCGAGCGTCGGCGGCTTGCCGAATGCCATCGAAAGATCGGACGGACCGACATAGACGCCATCGAGCCCCTTCACCGACAGGATCGCGTCGAGGTTCTTCAAACCGGCCTTGGTCTCGATCATCGCAAACAGCAGGCATTCCGTGTTGGCGCCCTGCCAGTAGTCGGCGCCAGCGTACTGCACCGCCCGGTTGGGTCCCATTGAGCGGGTGCCGAGCGGCGGATAGCGGCCGAATGAGACAAACTGCTCGGCTTCCTCCTTGGTGTTGATCATCGGGCAGATGAGCCCGTAACTTCCGGCATCCAGCAGTTTCATGATTATGGCGGCATCATTCCAGGGCACCCGGCACAGTGGCACCGCATCCGTCGTCGAGATCGCCTGCAGCATGCCGAGCGCGGCCTGGAAATCGACCGGGCCATGCTGCAGATCGATGGTGACGCTGTCCCAGCCGGCATGCGCATAGACTTCGGCGGCATAGGCGTTCGGGATCGCAGACCAGCCGTTGACGATATTGCCGCCATCCTTGACGATCTGGCGGAGCTTGTTCTTGCGCATGAGGTGCCTCTGACGACTGCTGGAAGGCGACGTCACGGCCCGAAATTCGACGACCGCGCGCCCTATCGGCCCGAGGCTAGGCCAGCCGGAGCCCCACCGCCAAATGTTTTCGGGCTGGCGCGGCGCCACCGTAACGGTCGTCTGGCTCAAGCCGCAAAGTCGTCGAACAGCCCGTCGTACTGCGCGATGCCTTCGCGCGGGCACCATTTCTCCAGCACCAATTCAAGTTCGGCGCGATCGAACGGCTTGGCCAGGTAGTCGTCGAGCCCGGCATCGAAGCAGCGCTTGCGGTCCTCGGCAAAGGCATTGGCCGTCAGCGCCACGATCGGCGGGCACACCAGCTCAGCGTCCATCATCAGTGCCTTGATCGCCTGTGTTGCCTCGAGGCCGTCCATGCCGGGCATGTGGATGTCCATCAAGATGACGTCGGCGCTCCCCTCGCCTGCAGCCATTTGGGCTTTGCAGTAGGCCACGGCCTCCTGGCCCGACGACACGTGATGCACATGGCAGCCCGCCCGTTCGCACATGCGCCGCGCCAACAGCGCGTTGATGGCATTGTCTTCGACCAGCAGGATGCGCCGCTCCGGGCCGTCGTTCTCCCTGCCCTCCCCACCGGCCGGCGGCACGTGGGCGCCGCGCCCCGCACCCGTACCGGCTGCCGCCTGTACGCCGTGCGCAACTTGCGCCACCAGCGAGCCCGGCCGTACTGGACGCAACAGATAGGCATCGCAGCCGACGGCACGAAACGCCTCGAGGTGATGCCGCCCGGTCTGCTCGCAAACCAGGATCGTGCGCATCCTCTCGCCCGCAAAACGCCGCCCGCAGGCGATCAGCTTACCGATGTCGCCTGCCCCGATCTCACCATCGACGATCAACGTGTCGAACATCTTGCCGGCGGCCCCGGCCATCTCCAGCGTCCGGCACGCCTCACCTGGGACCACCGCCTTGCACTCGATATCGAGCGAGGCGAGCGCCTCCCGCATCAATGCCTTGGGCAACTCCTTGAGGCTGACCAGCAGCACGCGGCGCCCCACACTTTCCGCAGACGATGCCAGCACCGCTCCCGAACCGGCCTTCACGCCGAGCACTATCCGTGCCGTGAACGTCGAGCCATGGCCGACCGAGGTCTCGACCGAGATGTCACCACCCATGGCGAGAGCCAGCCGGCGCGAAATGGCGAGACCGAGCCCCGTCCCACTGCGCCGCCTGTTGACGACGTCATCGGCCTGCTCGAACTCGGCGAAGAGCTTCGGCAGCAAATCCGGCGCAATGCCAGCGCCAGTGTCCGAAACCTCGAATTCGACCATCACGGATGGCGTTGCCGACCCCGCCGCTTCGCCCGTTCCGTCCGGCAGAGCCCGGCTGCGCACCCGCTTGACGCGAACGCCGACACCGCCCGCATCGGTGAATTTGATGGCATTGCCGATCAGATTGGTCAGCACCTGGCGGACGCGGGTCTCGTCACCCTCCACCATGCGCGGCAGATCCGGCTCGATCCACCAGGCGAGATCCAGCGTCTTCTCCCGGGCCCTCGGAGCCAGCAATTCAATCACGCCCTGCACGCACGTATCCAAGAGAAATGGCGCTGAATGGATCTCGAGCTTGCCGGCCTCGATTTTCGACATGTCGAGAATTTCGTCGACGATCGCCAGCAGGTTCTTGGCCGATTGCTGGACGGCATCGACATAGGCCTTCTGCTCGCCCGACAGTTGCGTCTCCGCCAGCAGATCGGTCATGCCGAGGATGCCGTTCATCGGCGTCCGGATCTCGTGGCTCATGGCAGCGAGAAAGCGCGATTTGGCCCGGTTGGCTGTTTCCGCCTGATCGCGCGCCTGCGACAAGCGGGCAAGGCTGTGCCGCTCGTCCGTGATGTCCCGCCCGACACTCTGCACTTCTTTGACGGCACCGCTGTCGTCGGTCACCGCCTGCAGTTCGATGGCAAACCAGCGCGGCCCATCGACGGTCATAATCTGCCGCTCGAGGTTGACCCGTCGTCCCGGCACCGGAGCCTCCGGCTGAGGCGCCTCATGGCCGCCCACGACTTCGGGCTCGAAAGGCGTGCCAAGGACCTGCTGCCGCTCAACGCCGAACGTTCGGCAGAAAGCGCGGTTGGCGAACGTCAACCGTCCCGCAGCATCGACCCGCGTAATGATATCGGCCTGGGCATCCAGCAGGTTCCGGTAGCGTGTCTCGTTGTCGGTGAGCGACCATTCGAGATCCTTGAGCGCCTCGAGTCCCGCCTCGACCGGCTCACTGGATCGCTTGGCCGCTCCGCCCTGCCCGCTGCCCATCCCCGACCGCGAGGAGGTCACGTCGCGCGACAAAGCCGAGCCCACACGCCTGACCATTGCCGGCATGCTGTCCCTGAGGACGGCCCAGATGCTCCACTTCTCGACGCTCACGCTTTACCTATGACAGTCCACGGAATTCAGCGGGATCACACCACATGGGCATTGAGAAAGGCTTGCCCTTCCAAGCGTGCCGGCGCGCTTTTCGGAACTTTACCCCGTCGATCCTTTCGCTGAGCCCTTCTCTGGCACCAGCCTCGCTTGTTCGTTTCGAGGAAGTTGACCATTGTATCGCCCTGGGATCAGTTGGCGCCGGCCGGCCGGGCCGGTGGCGAACATGAAAGGGCAGCAGGATGGGACCGCTCAAGGGTTACCGCGTGATCGAGATGGCAGGTATCGGCCCGGCGCCGTTCTGCGGCATGATGCTGGCTGACATGGGCGCCGAGATCATCAGGATCGACCGCCGCGCCGACGCCGACCTCGGCGTACCCGGCCGCGAACCCAAGTTCGACGTCCTCGCCCGCGGCCGCCAGTCGATCGCCGTTGACGTCAAGTCGGAAGCAGGCCGCGAGGTCGTCCGGCGCCTGGCCGCCAAGGCCGATGCCCTGATCGAGGGCTTCCGTCCGGGCGTCATGGAGCGGTTGGGGCTCGGCCCCGAGCACCTCGCCGCCATCAACCCGCGCCTCGTCTATGGCCGCATGACTGGCTTCGGCCAGGAAGGGCCATATGCCCCCCGCGCCGGCCACGACATCAACTACATCGCCCTTGCCGGCGTGCTGCATTCGATCGGTCGTGCCGACGGCCCGCCGATCCATCCCCTCAACCTTGTCGGTGACTACGGCGGCGGCGGCATGTACCTGGCGTTCGGCGTCGTGTGCGCATTGCTGGAAGCCCAGAAGTCGGGCAAGGGCCAGGTCGTCGATGCCGCCATGGTCGACGGCTCCGCCTCCTTGATGTCGATGTTCCACGGTATGTGGTCGGAGGGCCGCTGGAAGGTCGACCGCGGCGTCAACATGCTGGATTCAGGCGCCCCCTGGTACGACTGCTACGAAACCAAGGATGGCCTGTTCGTCTCAATCGGCTCGATCGAGGCCCGATTCTATGCCGAGTTGCTCGATCGCCTCGGTCTTGGCGGCGAGCAGCTTCCGGCCCAGCACGACCGAGACGGTTGGCCGGTCCTACGCCAGCGCTTCACCCAAATCTTCAAGTCCAAGACCCGCGCCGAGTGGGAACGGGCCTTCGAGGGCAGCGACGCCTGCTTTGCTCCTGTTTTGACCCTGGAGGAGGCAGCCCACCACCCCCACAACGCCGAGCGCACCGGCTTCATCACGCGAGATGGCGTGCAGCAACCGGCCCCCGCCCCGCGTTTCTCCCGCACTGTCCCCGAGCTCGCGGCCGCGCCCAAGCCCGTCGGCACTGACACCAGTGCTATCCTTGCCGCTGCCGGCTACAGCGCCGCTGAGATCGCCAGCCTCGAAGGCGCGGGCATCGTCGGCCGCAACGCTTGATACTTGTGGGCGCCGCCTGCCCCGCACCAGCACACGATCAACGAAGGAACCCGCTCCATGGACTACGAATTCAGCGCCGATCAACTCGAGATCCGCTCGGCGATCGAGCGCATCTGCCAGCAGTTCGGCGACGACTACTGGTTGAAGAAGGATAAGGAAGGCGGCTTCCCCACCGAGTTGCATCAGGCACTCGCCAAGGACGGCTGGCTCGGCATCGCCATGCCCGAAGAGTATGGCGGCTCCGGCCTCGGCATCACCGAAGCAGCCTTGATGATGCAGACGATCGCGCAATCCGGCGCTGGCATGCAGGGCGCCTCGGCCGTGCACATGAACATCTTCGGTCTCCACCCCGTCGTCGTCCACGGCACCGAGGAGCAGAAGAAGCGCTTCCTGCCGCCCTTGATCGCCGGCCAGGAAAAGAGCTGTTTTGCCGTCACCGAACCCAACGTCGGCCTCGACACCACCCGCCTCAAGACCAAAGCCACTCGTGAAGGCAACCGCTACCGCATCGACGGCCAGAAGATCTGGATCTCGACGGCGCAGGTCGCCGACAAGGTGCTCTTGCTGGCCCGCACTACCGACCTTGCCGACGTCAAGAAACCCACCGAAGGGCTCTCGCTCTTCTACACCAACCTCGACCGCAAATACGTCGAGGTCCGCGAGATCGAGAAGATGGGGCGCAAATCCGTCGATTCCAATCAGGTCTTCTTCGACGGCCTGCCCGTGCCCGTCGAGGACCGCATCGGCGAGGAAGGCAAGGGCTTCCGCTACATTCTCGACGGCATGAACCCCGAGCGCATCCTGATCGCGGCCGAGGCGGTGGGCATCGGCCGTGTCGCCTTGCAGCGCGCCACCCAATACGCCAAGGATCGCGTCGTCTTCGGCCGCCCCATCGGCCAGAACCAGGGTATCCAGCATCCCCTTGCCAAGGCCTGGATGAACCTGGCTGCGGCCGACTTGATGGTCTTCAAGGCAGCCTCCCTCTACGACAGCGGCAAGCCCTGCGGCGTCGAATCCAATACCGCCAAGTACCTCGCCGCCGAAGCGGGCTTCGAGGCCTGCGAGACCGCGATTCTCACCCACGGCGGCATGGGTTACTCCAAGGAGTTCCACGTCGAGCGCTATCTGCGGGAAGTGATGCTAACCCGCATTGCACCGATCAGCCGCGAGCTCATCATGTCGAACATCGCCGAGCGCCAGCTCGGACTGCCCAAGAGCTACTGACGCGATCAGGAGGCCACTTGTTTTCACCCCTTCCCGGCAACCCCACGCCAAACGACTATTTCCGCCACTTCCGGCGCCTCTACCTGCTGCTGGTCACCGGCGGCATCACCACCATGCTGCTGGCCCTGATGCTGGTGGTACGCAAGATCGGTCATCCCATCTTCGGCATCGTGCTGGTCTCGCTGGGCATGTTGGTGATGCTATTCGCCCGCTTCGTCAAAGGCGGCGCCGCCTGTCCGCAATGCGGCACCTCGCTGCTCTGGAAGAAGGGCCAGTTCGGCACCGGACGCGCCTCGTTCGGCCTGAAGCAGCGCTGTCCCGAATGCGACCTCGACCTTGAACGCGCAATGGACGCCGCCACCGACCGATGCCGTCCTCACCGACGCGACTGCGCCAACCGCACCACCGGAGCAAAAGACATGACCACGCCCCGCCCCAAGGCCCAACGCCAACGACGCTCATCGACAACGAGCGCACGATCACGACCGAATGGCGGTTCGCGCCAGGCGCCGAGACCGGCTGGCACACCCACGGCCACGACTACGTCGTCGTGCCCATGACAACCGGCAAGTTGCTGCTTGAGGAGCCGGGCGGCGTCTCCCGCACAGCCGACCTCACCATCGGCAAGCCCTACGCCCGTCAGGTTGGCGTCGAGCACAATGTCGTCAACGCCAACGACTTCGAGTTCGTTTTCATCGAGGTCGAAATCAAAGGTTAACGTGCGCTCCGCTCGACGGGCGCAATCCGGCCCCGTTTTCGCCGGCAAAACCCGAGCAACCAGTCAACCCCATGCTGGCACGGCCTTTGCGACGCCAAGACCATGAGAGTGAACAAGAGCCCAATCTTGCCTCTCCAAGCTTGGAAAGGGTTCCAAAATGGCACGCAAATTAGCTGTCTTGGCACTAATTATCGCGGCTGGCGTGATCATCGCCAATCCCGACACCGTGTTCGTGGAAGGGCTGCGCGACAAGCTCTGGCTGGTGGCGCTGTTTCCGGCCGTCTATGTCCTTGGACTAGTCCTCCTCAGCGATTGATCGCCCGGCCGGCTGGGGAATCGCGGCAATGCGCGCACCTGCCGGTCCATGCCGCGCCCCGGCTCGTCTTTTTGCGTCCACCCCTTGCACTTGCCGCTCGCCCGACCTCAAGGACTTTGCCATCCCGTGCTTTTGGCCATTGATCGAAGGGGCTTCTGGCAGATATACGTGCCCGTCAAGGTCCATGCCTCCGGCATCGGGCGCAATCCGGAATGACCAGTGAGGCCAACCAGCCGGCTGCCGATAGCAGTCAATGGCAGGCCGTTGGACCTCCATTGCGTTCCGGCGGCGGTGGATCGACGCGGGCGTGGTGGAACTGGTAGACACGCCAGATTTAGGTTCTGGTGGCCTCGCGCCATGGGGGTTCGAGTCCCTCCGTCCGCACCATCCGGCGCGACCGACCGGGTGAACGTGGGTCTGCGGGGCTGCGAGTTTGGGTTTTGGGGTTGCACGGCGTTCCGCGGCTGATCCGCATTGCGCCAGGAATGTGCAGCCGTTGATCGAAGGTGGCGAAGAGCACGATGCAAGTTTCAGTAGAAAACGCCGAGGGCCTGAAACGGACCCTCAAAGTTGTCATCGGCCAGGGCGAGCTGGGCGAGCGCTTCACCGCCCGTGTTGGCGAGGTCAAGGACACCATCCAGCTCAAGGGGTTCCGCCGCGGCAAGGTGCCGACCGCCCACATCAAGAAGGTGTACGGGCGCTCGCTCATGGCCGAGGTCCTCCAGAAGGCGGTGCAGGAATCGACCGAGCAGGCCATCACCGAGCGCAAGGAGCGCCCCGCGATCGAGCCCAAGGTCGACCTTCCCGAGGACCAGGAGGCGATCGAGCAGGTCATGAGCGGCCAGCGCGATCTCGCCTACTCCGTGTCGTTCGAGGTGCTGCCCGAGATCAAGATCACGGACCTGGCCACCCTCGAGCTCGAGCGCATGTCGGCCGACGTCCCCGACGACGATGTCGACCAAGGCTCTCGAGAGCCTGGCCGAGCGCAATACCACCCATGAGCCCGAGGAAGGCCGCGCCGCCGGCGACGGCGACCGCCTGACCATCGATTTCGTCGGCCGCATCGACGGCACCGAGTTCGACGGCGGCAAGGCCGAGGACCTGCCGCTGGTGATCGGTCAGGGTGGCTTCATTCCCGGCTTCGAGGACGGTCTCAAGGGCGCCAAGGCGGGCGAGGAGCGGATCGTCAAGGCCGACTTCCCCGCCGACTACCAGATGGCGGCGCTGGCCGGCAAAACCGCTGAGTTCACCGTCAAGGTGAAAGAGGTGGCCCGCGCCGTGAAGCCAGAGATCAACGAGGAGTTCGCCAAAGGCTTTGGCGCCGAAAGCCTCGACGACCTGAAGGCCCGCGTCCGCGACCAGATCACTCGCGAGTTCGAGCAAGTCGGGCGCGCCAAGATGAAGCGCGTCATGCTCGACGCCCTCGACAAGTCCCACGATTTCCCGCTGCCCCCGACACTCGTCGACAACGAGTTCGAAGGCATCTGGCGTGACCTCACCCAGCGCATGGAACAGGCCAAGCGGACCTTTGCCGACGAAGGCAAGAGCCGAGGACGACGTCCGCGCCGAGTATCGCAAGATTGCCGAGCGTCGCGTCAGGCTCGGCCTCCTGCTGGGCGAAATCGGCTCCGAGGCCAAGGTCGACGTCACCCAGGACGAGCTGCGCAACGCCCTCTTCGCCGAGGCACGCCGCTTCCCCGGCCAGGAGAAGATGGTCTACGAGTACTTCCAGAACACGCCTGGCGCCATCGCCCAACTACGCGCCCCGCTGTTCGAGGACAAGGTCGTCGACTACATCGCCGGCAAGGCCAAGATCACCGACAAGAAGGTGCCGAAGGACGAGTTGCTGAAGCCTTTCGAAGACGACGATGCGACGGGCGTGGCCGCCCCCTCGACAGAGCCAACTCCCGGCGCCTGAGGGCTGGCTGGCCGAGGCGCAGGCAAGCCCGCTTGTGCCTCGTTACATCCACTCTGAAGGCCCCACTAATCACCTGCCGGCAGCGCCCTGCCCGGCCGACCGGCCGACCGCCGGCGGCCAACGCCCCGCAGGTGGAATCCCTGGCCTTGCATCATCCGCCAAGGTCACGTGCCCCGCCCGGGCCAAAGAGTTATCCAACGCCCGTGCGACCGACGGCTCGCCAGGGCGCCCCGTTAGCGCTATTGAGGCAGGGAACCCGAGACCAGCGCGTCCGCCCAATGATGGAATTGACACCCATCGGGCCCTGCGCGCCTAATTTCAGTCCGCCGTCTGCGCTACCAGCAGCCCGGTCCACGTCGAACCGCCAACTTGTCCGTCGTACCGGATGCGTTGGCATAACTCGCCTGCAGAGGAAGCATCATGAGCCCCATCACTAGCACCTTCTGGCCGACGGTCATCGAGCAGACGGCCCGGGGAATGCAGCCCTACGACCTGCCCTCGCGAATGCTGCAGGAGCGGATCATTTTCGTCATCGGGCCGATCGAGGACGCCATGGCGACATCGATCTGCATGCAGCTGCTGTTCCTCGAGGCGCAGAACCCGAAGAAAGAAATCGCCATGTACATCAACTCGCCGGGTGGCGTGGTGACGTCGGGCATGGCGATCTATGACACGATGCAATTCATCCGCTGCCCCATCGCCACACTTTGCATCGGCCAGGCAGCCTCCATGGGCTCGCTGCTGCTCTGCGCCGGCGCACAAGGGTATGCGCTACGCGCTCCCCAACGCCCGCATCATGGTGCACCAGCCCTCCGGCGGCTTCTCCGGCCAGGCGAGCGACATCGAGCGCCATGCCCAGGACATCATCAAGATGAAGCGCCGCCTCAATGAGGTCTACGTCAAGCACACCGGCCAGCCCTACGAGAAGATCGAAGCAACGCTCGATCGCGATCATTTCATGACGTCCGAGGAAGTCTGCGTGATTTCGGCCTCATCGACCGCGTTCTCTAGAGCCGCGAAGAGATCGACTTCGGCGGCAGTGAGGGGAGTACTGCGGGCTAAGGAGCGCCGCGTGCCAGCCCCGGCGCAGGTATCAGTGTTGCACCTTTGCAAACCAGCATTGCACAGATGCATCGCTGCACGCGCCTGGCCAGCACGGTCACTCACCGCGGCTTTTCCATCGCCAGGCGACTTTGTCGAGGCTCAGCAATCCCTTGCACAAATCACCTGTCAATCGGGCAACGACGCGCAAGCAGGCCACGAATGGGTCACCATGGCGCGGTCATCTTTCAGCATACCGAGCCATTCGACCCTTGCGAAAGGTGGATGCGCAACCGATATTGTCGGTTGCGCGATTGTCACACGAATTTCGCAATGACCGTGATGCGGCCGCAGGGCTTCACTGATCTGTTAATCCAATCTTGATCTGACTGCCGATAGCGTGCTCAGATTGCATTAAAAGGATTCAAGCGTGGTTCCTTGGCGGCTGCGTCCGCTGCCTCACGTGCAGAATGGTGCGCTTTCGGCTGCAAAGCCGTAGTCCCGATACCAACTTCAGGTTGCCCGCGAGTGGTCTTGCTCGGCGGGCGTGAGAGATCCGGATGGCGAACGAAAAAAACACGCTGTACTGCTCGTTCTGCGGCAAGAGCCAGCATGAGGTGAGAAAACTGATCGCCGGCCCGACGGTGTTCATCTGCGATGAATGCGTCGAGCTGTGCATGGATATCATCCGCGAGGAAAACAAGAACACGCTCGTCAAGTCGCGCGACGGCGTCCCCTCCCCGCAGGAGATCTCGAACGTCCTCGACAGCTACGTGATCGGTCAGTCGCACGCCAAGCGCGTGCTCTCCGTGGCCGTGCACAACCACTACAAGCGGCTGAACCACGCCGCCAAAGGCAATGACGTCGAGCTCGCCAAGTCCAACATCCTGTTGGTTGGCCCGACCGGCTGCGGCAAGACCTTGCTGGCCCAGACCCTGGCGCGCATCCTGGACGTGCCCTTCACCATGGCCGACGCCACGACGCTCACCGAGGCCGGCTATGTCGGCGAGGACGTCGAGAACATCATCCTCAAGCTGTTGCAGAACGCCGACTACAACGTCGAGCGGGCGCAGCGCGGCATCGTCTATATCGACGAGGTCGACAAGATCAGCCGCAAGTCTGACAACCCCTCGATCACCCGCGACGTGTCGGGCGAGGGCGTGCAGCAGGCCCTGCTCAAGATCATGGAAGGCACCGTTGCCTCCGTGCCCCCGCAGGGCGGCCGCAAGCATCCCCAGCAGGAGTTCCTGCAGGTCGACACGACCAACATCCTGTTCATCTGCGGTGGCGCTTTTGCCGGCCTAGAAAAGATCATCTCACGCCGCTCCAAGGGAACGTCGATCGGTTTCGGTGCGACCGTGATCGGTCCAGACGAGCGTCGCACGGGCGAGATCCTACGCGGTGTCGAGCCGGAGGATCTGCTGAAGTTCGGCCTGATCCCCGAGTTCATCGGCCGCTTGCCCGTGATCGCCACGCTTGAGGATCTGGACGAGGCGGCCCTCATCCAGATCCTTACCGAGCCCAAGAACGCGCTCTCCAAGCAGTACCAGCGCCTGTTCGAGATGGAGGATGTCCAGCTCACGATCACGCCCGACGCCTATAAGGCCATCTCGCGCAAAGCCATAGAGCGCAAGACCGGCGCTCGCGGTTTGCGGTCGATCATGGAGGGCATCCTGCTCGATACCATGTACGACCTGCCGAGCCTGAAGGGCGTCGAGGAGATCGTCATCGGGCCGGAAGTCGTCGAGGGCGGCGCCAAGCCGCTGCGCATCTACTCCGAGCGTGTCGAGGAAAAAGGCACGACGGCGTAGGGGCACCGCCGAGCCTGCCGAGTCCCGGGCGGTGCCCGGGACGGTCGAAGTGGCACGCGCGGCAGCATCAGATAACTGTCCCGGTGGAGATCGGTACTGACTGTCACATTTCCGTCGTACCGCTCCGCCACGAGCATTGTCCGTGATCCCGACAGGACCGGCCTGTTAACGCAAGGGCCTCGTCGGCACATGACGTCAAGAGCCCTTTGAGTACCCAAATATCCGGCTGGCGGTGGCTAAGTGTCCATTGGGTTGAATCAGCCACACCCGTTCCCACATATAGCCACCGGACCGACGAAAGCATGCCTCCGCAGCCTCCCCATTTGGGACTAGGCTGATCCCGAAGGTGTGGGGCTCAACTGCCCGTGGGCCCGAGTGCCCCATCTCCCTGGCACCAGGTGTGCATCTGGGAGGTTGGGCCATGACGGAGGAGTCGCAAGACTCTGACGGCAAAGGCGCCGGTCCAGGCCGGCGCGCAACGAATGGATGGGAAAGCGATGAGCGACGACAGCAAGGCAAAGACGAAGGACAGGGCGAGCCCCCGGAATGTCTTTCCGGTCCTGCCGCTTCGAGACATTGTCGTGTTTCCACACATGATCGTGCCGCTGTTCGTCGGCCGTGAGAAATCGATCAATGCCCTCGAAGAGGTCATGCGGGCGGAAAAGCAGATCCTTCTGGTCGCCCAGAAGAATGCCGGCGAGGACGATCCCAACGCCGAAGACATCTACAAGGTCGGCACGCTGGCCTCCGTGTTGCAGCTGCTCAAGCTCCCGGACGGCACCGTTAAGGTGCTGGTCGAAGGCACCGAGCGTGCGCGCATCACCAACTACACCGCCAATGCCGATTACTTCGAGGCTGAGGTCGAGCGTATCGACGACGTCTCTGGGGAGTCTGACGAGGTCGAGGCGATGGCTCGGTCCGCCGTCACCCAGTTCGAGAGCTACGTCAAGCTGAACAAGAAGATCAGCCCCGAGGTGCTCGGCACGCTCGGCCAGATCTCCGATCACTCCAAGCTCGCCGACACCATCGCCTCGCATCTCGTCATCAAGATCGGCGAGAAGCAGGAGATCCTCGAGATCTTCAAGGTCTCCGAGCGTCTTGAGCGCGTCTACACGCTCATGGAGAGCGAGATCTCGGTGCTGCAGGTCGAGAAGAAGATCCGCAAGCGCGTCCAGCGCCAGATGGAGAAGACGCAGCGCGAGTACTATCTGAACGAGCAGATGAAGGCGATCCAGAAGGAGCTGGGCGACAACGACGAGCGCGACGACATCGCCGAGTTCGAGGAAAAGATCGAGCAGACCAAGCTGACCAAGGAAGCCAAGGACAAGGCTCTGGCGGAGCTGAAGAAGCTCAAGCAGATGAGCCCGATGTCGGCCGAGGCGACCGTCGTCCGCAACTATCTCGACTGGCTGCTGTCGATCCCCTGGGGCGTTCGCGGCAAGGTCAAGAAGGACCTCAACGAGGCCCAGGAAGTCCTCGACAAGGAGCACTACGGCCTCGAGAAGGTCAAGGAGCGCATCGTCGAGTATCTGGCGGTCCAGAACCGGACCAACAAGCTCAAGGGCCCGATCCTGTGCCTCGTCGGCCCTCCGGGCGTCGGCAAGACCTCGCTCGGCAAGTCCATCGCCAATGCCACGGGCCGTGAGTTCGTGCGCATGTCGCTGGGCGGCGTGCGCGACGAGGCCGAGATCCGCGGTCACCGTCGCACCTACATCGGCTCGATGCCCGGCAAGGTCATCCAGTCGATGAAGAAGGCCAAGCGCAACAATCCGCTCTTCCTGCTCGACGAGATCGACAAGATGGGCTCGGATTTCCGCGGCGATCCGGCGGCAGCCCTGCTCGAGGTCCTCGACCCCGAGCAGAACAACTCGTTCAACGATCATTACCTCGAGGTCGACTACGACCTGTCGAGCGTCATGTTCGTGACGACGGCCAACACGCTGAACATCCCGCCGGCCCTGATGGACCGCATGGAGATCATTCGCCTCGCCGGCTACACGGAGGAGGAGAAGCTCGAGATCGCCAAGCGCCATCTGATCCCAGAGACCAGGGCGGCGCACGGCCTCGAGGAAGGCGAATGGATCGTCGACGATGACGCCATTCGCATCGTCATCCGGCGCTACACGCGCGAAGCCGGCGTGCGCTCCCTCGAGCGCGAGATGTCCAAGCTCGCCCGCAAGGCGGTCAAGGATATCCTGGTCGGTAAGCACAAGACCGTCCAGGTCACGGCTGACATGGTCGAAGGCTATCTCGGCGTGCCGCGCTACCGCTACGGCGAGGTCGGAGCTCGAGGATCAGGTCGGCGTCGTGACAGGCCTTGCCTGGACCGAGGTCGGCGGCGAGATCCTGACGATCGAAGGCGTCATGATGCCCGGCAAGGGCAAGATGTCGGTCACCGGCAACCTGCGCGACGTCATGAAGGAATCGATCCAGGCGGCCCAGGCCTACGTGCGCTCGCGGTCGGTCGACTGGGGCATTCCTGCCTCGATGTTCGACCGCAAGGACATCCACGTCCACGTCCCCGAAGGCGCAACGCCGAAGGACGGCCCCTCTGCCGGCGTGGCCATGGTCACGGCCATCATCTCGGTGCTGACCGGCATCGCTGTCCGCAAGGATGTCGCCATGACCGGCGAGATCACGCTGCGCGGTCGCGTGCTGCCGATCGGTGGCCTCAAGGAGAAACTGCTGGCAGCGCTCCGGGCCGGCATCTCGACGATCCTGATCCCCGAGGAGAACGTCAAGGATCTGACCGAGATCCCCGAAGAGGTGAAGGCGAAGCTGGAGATCATTCCGGTCGCGCGCGTCGACGACGTGCTACGCGTCGCACTGGTGCGGATGCCCGATCCGATCGCCTGGGAGGCGGAGCCCGCTCCGATCGCTCCGGAAGACGCCAGCGGCCGACCAACCGCGCACTGATTTTCCGCAGTCAATAGGCATCTGCTTGCAGATGCATTTTCGCAACAAATGTGACACCCGGCCGCCACCAGCGGCCGGGTGTCACAGTTTCGTGGTTTGTTCAAGCCGATGCGGCAATTGAATCACCGCGAAGTGCCGTATTTTCGGGGGTTTTGCAGGTTTTTCGGCTTGACCTGGGCCTCCCCACGCTGTTGGTAACCCCACGCTGCCGAACCGCAGCGCGCGACCGGGCAATCGCGCCGAATTTCCGGTGCAGCCCGCGCATTCAATTGCACCGATCCAAAGGACAAGAGCTATGAGCAAGCAGGATCTGATCGACGCCGTCGCTGAGAAGTGCGACATGACCAAAGAGAAGGCCAAGGTTGCCGTTGAAACGGTGATGGCCCAGATCGCCGAGTCCATGAAGGCCGGCCAGGATGTCCGCATTCCCGACTTCGGGACCTTCAAGGTCGCCAAGCGCAAGGCCCGCGACGGCATCAATCCGCTGACCAAGGCCCCCCTCCACATCCCCGCTTCGAATGTTCCGAAGTTCACGCCGGCCAAGAAGCTCAAAGAGCTCTTGAACTGAGAGGCTGGCAAAGCCTACTGGGGCGGCTTGCAGCTGCCCCGACACGAGCGGGAACACGGCCAACGGCGCTGCGATTGCGGCGCCGTTTGCATAGTGGGCGCACGATCCGCCCGAGCCGCAGAGAGGGCCACCCGGAAGGCGGCTTTGGCACTCACACGACGCCGCGACGGGCGAGGTTGGCGAGCAGCGCCCGCGTCCCGAACCGCCAGGGCGGCGCCAGGTCCGCCGTCACCATCCGGTTCGTCAAGCTACCGAG
This sequence comes from uncultured Alphaproteobacteria bacterium, assembly GCA_963761475.1. Classification (GTDB taxonomy): domain Bacteria; phylum Pseudomonadota; class Alphaproteobacteria; order Rhizobiales; family Hyphomicrobiaceae. The sequence continues at coordinate 606,342 of CAVXGT010000019.1, read as the reverse complement.
CGCCGGCGAGCTGATGGTAACGATATCGCCGGCCTTGTGGGTGAACCCCATGCCCGCTGCCCCCCTGTCCTTGGTGGGTGCGAACATCGTGCCGAGGTAGAGCACCGCGCCATCGGGATACTGGTGCGTCTTGCCGATCAGCTCGCCCACGAGGTCGGCGGGATCACGCGCGATCTCAGTCATCGACGATCGGCCTTCGAGCGTGAAGCCGTCGGCGCCCTCGACCAGCAGCGCCACCTCCATGCCCCGCACCGTGTCCAGCGTGAATCGGTCGTCGAACAGGCGGATGAGAGGCCCGACCGAGGCCGACGCATTGTTGTCCTTGGCTTTCGACAACAGCAGCGCCGAACGGCCCTCGAAATCGCGTAGGTTGACGTCGTTGCCCAGTGTCGCGCCGACGATCGCACCGCTGGAGGCGACGACAAGCACGACCTCCGGTTCCGGGTTGTTCCAGGTCGAGCGCGGGTGCAGGCCCGCCTCCATGCCATGACCGACGGCCGACATCGGCTGCGCCTTGGTGAAGATTTCCGCATCCTCCCCAATGCCGACCTCCAGGTATTGCGACCAGGCCCCCGCCTCCATCAGCGTCTTCTTCAGGGCGAGCGCCTGCGGTGAGCCCGGTTTGAGCCGCCTGAGGTCACCCCCGAGCTGACGCTCGACCTCGCCCCGAATGGCAGCAGCCTTCTCCGGCGCGCCTTTGGCTTGCTCTTCTATCACCCGCTCGAGCATGGAGCGGGCAAACGTCACCCCGGCGGCCTTGACGGCTTGCAGGTCGATCGGCGCCAGCAGCCACGGCTTGGCGCCATCGCGCCCCGCCTCAGGCGTATTGGCCAGGATGGCATCGAGCGGCCCGAGATCGTCACCCTTCGCGCCGGCCAGCGCCGTGCCGGGACGGGCCGCCTCGCACAGTTCCGCCATCGTCGGGTAGGCCGCCGTGATGTCCACCACCCGCCCATCTCGCACCGCCACCACCGACGGCCCTCCGACATCCGGCCGCCAAACCCGCCCCACCAACAGCGCCTGGGCGTGATCGACCGGCAGCGTCCGGCTCGTTGTCATGTGCTCGTTCATGGCTCAGCTCCTCAGGCGGCAAGGCCCCGTTTCCTCAGCATCGCGGCGCTCGTTGGCAACCGCCCCCGAAAGGCCATGTAGGCCTCGCGCGGATCGCGTCGGTTGCCGGCCGAATAGACGAATGTTTTAAGCCGTTCCGCCGTCGCGGCATCGAAGATGTTACCGGCTTCGACGAAAGCCTCGAAGGCATCCGCATCGAGCACTTCGGACCACATGTAGCTGTAATAGGCCGAAGCGTAGCCGCCGCCCGAGAAGATGTGGGCGAAGTGCGGCAGCCGGTGCCGCATCACAACCCCCTGCGGCATGCCGCGCCGCGCCAGAAAATCGGCCTCGAACCGCGTCACATCGAGCTCCCGGGGATCGTCGAGCACATGCAGCTCCAGGTCGGCCAGCGCCGAGGCCACGTATTCGCAGGTGGCATGCCCCTGGTTGAAGGTCTCGGCCGCCTTAAGCTTCGCAATCAGTTCGCGCGGCATCGCCTGGCCGGTCTTGTAATGGCGGGCAAACCGCTCGAGCACGTCCGGTGTCCCAAGCCAGTGCTCGTAGAGCTGCGAGGGAAGCTCGACGAAATCCGTCGACACCGCCGTGCCCGCGATCGAGGGATAGGTGACGTCCGACAAGAGGCCGTGCAGCGCATGCCCGAACTCGTGGAACAGTGTGCGCGCATCATCGAACGACAGTAGCGTCGGCGCACCATCCGCCCCCCGGTTGAAATTGAGGACGTTGACGATGATCGGCCGCTCCTCTCCCCCGAGCCGGCGCTGGCCGCGAAACGCACTCATCCATGCCCCCGAGCGTTTCGAGGGGCGAGCAAAATAATCGCCGAGAAAGATGCCGACGTGCGCCCCAGACAGGTCCGTCACCTCGAAGGCGCGGACATCGGGATGATACTTGGGCAGGTCGTCACGAGCCTTGAAGCTGAGGCCGAACAGCCGGCCCGCCGTGTCGAACGCCGCCTCGATCATCCGGTCGAGTTGCAGATAGGGCTTGATCTCGCCCTCATCGAGATCGAACTCGGCCTTGCGCACCTTTTCCGAATAGTAGCGCCAGTCCCAGGGCTCGATCTCGATATTCTGTCCTTCACTGGCCGCCATCTGCGCAAGCTTGGCCCGTTCGCCGCCAGCACGTCGCGTCGCCGCCTGCCAGACCTCGTCAAGTAGCCCACGAACGGCCTCCGGCGTCTTCGCCATGGCATCGTCGAGCCGGAATGCGGCAAAGCTCTTGAAGCCGAGGATGCGCGCCCGCTCGGCCCTGAGCGCGATCGTCTCGGCCGCAATGGCGCGGTTGTCGTGATCGTTGCCGTTCTCGCCCCGTTTGCTCCACGCCAGGAACGCCTTCTCCCGCAAGTCACGACGCGCCGAAAACTGCAGGAACGGCTCGATCGACGAACGCGAAAGCGTGATTACGTAAGCACCCTCGCCAAGGTCCAGATCGGCTGCCGTCCGTGCCGCCGCCTGGCGCACGAAATCGGGCAGGCCTGCGAGGTCGTCCTCGCCCCTGAGCACCAGCCTGAAGGCCTGTTCCTCAGCCAGCACGTTTTGTGCGAACTGGGTGCCGAGCGTCGCCAGCCGCGCATTGATCTCCGCGATCCGCGCCTTGTCCGCCTCGCCAAGATTGGCGCCGGACCGCACGAAGCTCGTATGCGTCCGCTCCAGCACCCGCATCTGCTCGTGATCGAGCCCGAGATCGTCGCGTCGCGCCCACACCTCCGCCACCCGGCGATAGAGATCCGGGTTGAGCGCGATTTTGCTGCCATGGTTGGCGAGCCGAGGCGCCATATCGCGCTCGACGGCCTGAAGCTGCGGATTCGTATGGCTGCCAGTCAGATTGTAGAAGACCCGCGCCACCCGCGTCAGCGACCGGCCGGCCGTCTCCAGCGCCTCGATGGTGTTGGCAAAGGTCGCAGGCCCGCCATTGGCGATGATGCCAGCAATTTCCGCTTCGTGCTCGCCGATGGCAGCCGCAAACGCCGGCTCATAGTGACTGGGTTCGATGCCGGCGAATGGCGGCAGGCCGAACGGCGTATCCCATGCGCCCAAGAGTGGGTTAGCAGTCTCGTCCATAATGCAAGCCTCCGCCGTCATAATGCAAAGCACGCCGGCGGGTACCGGCGTGCTTGCCATTCATCTCACAATTGCGGGCGAATTGCAGCCTGCCGATCAGCCTTGAGACCGCGCCTCGGCATCGATATGCGCGACCAGATTGCCGTCGAGGCCGAGCCCTTGCGCCAGGGAGACGAGGAACTGGTGCTCCTCCTGGGTGTCGAGGTCGATGGCGACACGCGCCGCCGTGAACACCTGCACCGCCTCCACCTCCGTCTGCACCGCACGAACGAGGTCGTCGGCGGTTGCCGGGTTGTTGAGCTCGTTGGCGAGGAACTCCTCCGCCCCCCGATCGATCCCGGCCTGCTGCAGGCTGCCGAGCATCTTCTGCTGCTCGGCGGCATCGATGCGCCCATCGGCAGCGGCCGCCGCAATCATGGCGCGGATATAGAGCAGCGCCGAATCGTTGGTCACGGCTTCAGCCTCGAACCCCGAGCCTCGCGGCGCCTCTATGAGCGCGCTCGCGCCTGGCCCCTGACCGCCGAGCGGCGGACGGCCTTGCTGGTAGTTCTGCAAGGCCTTGTAGGCAAGGCCGCCAATCAAGGCGAGGCCGCCAAGCTTGAGCGCACTGGTCGCCAGCGACCGCCCCGCCTTCGTGCCCAGCAGCACGCCGCCGAGACCACCGGCCACGGCACCCGCGCCAAGCTGGTTGTTGCGGACCAGCTCCTTGAGCTGCTCGAGCAGCTCGTCCGGGTTCTTGCCGGTGGCCTGGCCCACCGCATCCCGGGCATGCCGCGAAGCCCCCGTGGCCTCGTCGATCCGCCCGGCGCCTTCCTTGACGCCCTGTGTCGCCTGCCCGAGGACCTGGCCCAGGCTGTCCATGAGCCCACCGCCGCCGCCGGACTGGCGCCCGTCGCCGCTCTGCCCACCGCCCGGCAGCATGTTCTTCAGCAGATCCTCAAGGCTCGCGCCCTGGCCGCCCGCACCCCGATCGGCGCTGCCGCGATTTTCCGGTGCGATCTGCCGTGTTTGCGACTGTGCCGGCTGGCCCATCGCCTCGCCCAAGCGGCCTAGAATGTCGCCGAGACCACCGCCGCCCTGGCCACCACTCTGCGAGGGCGCAGATGTCCTCTGCCCGCCGCCGCCCTGCTGGCCCATGGCTTCACCGAGCCGGCCCAGAATATCGCCGAGGCCGCCGCCTTGCGACGGCGCAGCCCCGCCCTGCCCGGAGCCACCTTGCTGGCCCATGGCGGCGCCGAGCTGGCCCAGGATATCGGCAAGCCCGCCCGATGGAGCCTGCTGGGCCTGCTGTGGCTGGCCGCCACCGCGCACCAGATGCTCGAGAAGGCTGCGTGCATCAAACATATTTACTCTCCGTGGTTGGGCCTTTGTCGGGGGGACCGTATTGCCCTCAACGTAAAGGCTCGACGACCCGACTGCAATGAAAGCTCTGAGAGCCGACTATTCTGCGGCAGCGGCCACGGATGGATGCCTTGGCAAAGCGACTGGCGGTTCGGCGCCCGTTGCCGGCCTTGTGGCGTCGGGCGCGCCCGGCTCGTCGGTCGGCCCGACCAGGCGGCCGAAGACGCGCCACACCAGCCTGGCGAAGTCGTCGAGCGCCACGAACACGGCTGGCACGAACACCAGCGTCAGCACCGTCGACGAGATCAGCCCGCCGATCACCGCGATCGCCATCGGCGAGCGAAACTCGCCGCCATCGCCCAAGCGCCAGTGCCGAGGGCAGCATGCCGCCGACCATCGCGATGGTGGTCATGATGATCGGCCGCGCCCGCTTGCGGCCGGCATCGACGATGGCCTCTGCCGCGCGACACGCCCGGGCCATTTCCTCGATCGCGAAGTCGACGAGCATGATCGCGTTCTTGGTCACGATGCCCATCAGCATCAGGATGCCGATGACGACTGGCAGGCTGATCGGCTTCTGACGTGATGGCGAGTGCCACGATGGCGCCACCGATCGACAGCGGCAGCGAGAACAGGATGGTGATCGGATGCAGGAAGGAGCCGAACAGCAGCACCAGCACCGCATAGACCATCATCAGGCCGGCGCCCATCGCCTGCCCAAAGCCGCGGAAGACCTCGGCCATGATCTCGGCATCGCCGAATTCCTTGATTTCAACCCCCGCGGCAGGTTCTGCGCCGAGGGCACCGCCTTCACCGACCTTGAGCGCATCGCCGAGCGGCGTGTTGCCGACGAGGTCGGCGCCCACCAAGATCCTGCGGCGCCGGTCGTAACGGTCGATCGAGGTCGGCCCCTGGCTCATGCGGAACGTCGGCAACCGAGGCGAGTGGCACCGCTGCCCGCGTCGGCGTCTGCACTTTCAGTGCCTCGAGAGTCGACGGTTGGTACGCGCTCGCTCGTCGAGCTGCACCCGGATCGGAATTTGCCGATCATCGAGCTCGATGCGTGCGAGATTGGCGCTGACGTCGCCGATGGTCGCAACGCGCACAGCTTCCGAGATCTGATCCGTTGAGACGCCGAGATCGGCTGCAACATCGAGGCGCGGCGTGATCAGCAGTTCCGGCCGGTCGAGCTCCGCCGTCGAGACGACGTTGGCCAGCATCGCCGAGCCGTCCTTGGCAACCACCCGCTTGGCGTCGCTGGTGATTCCGGCCGCAACCTTGCTCACCGCTTCGCCATTGCTTCCCGCCACCACCAGAGCGAATTGCCGCTGGCCGTCGTCCTTGATGAACCAGTAGCGGATATCCGGCAGGTCGCGTAGATGCCGGCCAAGCAACTGGCGCTCAGTTCGTCCTGCGACAATGCGCGCTCGTCACGCTTCACCAGATTGATCGTCAACGTCGCCTTGCGCACCTCCGTGCCGAACCCAGCAGGCGTGCCGCCATTGACGAACACGCCCTTCACCTCTGGTCGGGCCGCGATGCGTTTCGCCGACCTCGTCCGTGCACTCTGCGCGTTGTCCTCGAGCGTCGAGCCCGGCGGCAATTCGATGGCGAGCAGCATGCGTCCGCTATCTTCAGGCGGCAGGAAGCCCGACGGGATCAGGTAGAACGAGCCGATCGAGGCAGCAAAGATCAAGAGGCCGAGCGCCACCGTCGTGAGTCGGTGACGCACCGACCAAGCTCACGAGCCGGGTATAGGGCGCAGAAGGCGGCCTTCGTCTCTCGTGATGACCACAGTCGCGCATGAAGTAGGCGGCGAGCATTGGCGTGATGAAGCGCGCGACCAGCAGTGAGAAGAAAACCGCAGCGGCGACCGTCAACCCGAACTGCTTGAAGTACTGTCCGGCAATGCCGCCCATGAAGCTCACCGGCGCGAACACCGCGATGATCGTCATGGTGATGGCGATGACGGCCAGCCCGATCTCGTCGGCCGCCTCCAGCGCGGCGCGATAGGCGGACTTTCCCATGCGCATGTGGCGCACGATGTTCTCGATCTCGACGATCGCGTCATCGACCAGAATGCCGGTGACGATGGTGATTGCCAGCAGGCTGACGAGGTTGAGCGAGAAGCCCATCGCCGCCATCGCCCAGAAGGTCGGAATGATCGACAGCGGCAGAGCAATGGCCGCGATCAGCGTCGCCCGCCAGTCGCGCAGGAACACGATGATGACCAGGATCGCCAGCGCCGCGCCTTCGAGCAGCGTCTTGATGGTCGAGTGGTAGACCCGATCGCATACTGCGTCGTGGTATCGATCTCGCTGATGTCGACATTGGGATGCTGCGGTGCGGAGCTTGGCCAGGACCTTGTCGACGGCAGCCGACACCACCACGTCGCTCGCCCCGTTGCTCCGCGAGATGGCGAACGCCACCACGTCGCGCCCGTCGAGGGTGGCAAACGTGCGCCGCTCCCCATGCGCATCACTCACCCGCCCCAGTACATCGAGACGCACCGTCCGCCCACCCGGCAGTGCGATCATGGTGGCGGCCAGATCCTGCACGCTCTGCTTGGAGCCGAGCGTCCGGATCGCCTGCTCGTTGGCCCCGATCTCGCCGCGCCCGCCAGCGAGATCGACGTTGCGCGCCTTGAGCTGGCGGTTGACGTCTCCGGCCGTGATGCCGAGCGCCAGCAGGCGGTCCGGATCGAGCGAGACACGGATCTCGCGGTCGACGCCACCGATCCGCTGCACCTGCGAGACGCCCTTCACGCCCTGCAGCGCCCGCACGATCGTATCGTCGACGAACCAGGAGAGTTCCTCCGGCGTCATCGCCGGCGCGTTGGCTGCATAGGTCAGGATCGGCAGCCCTCCGAGTCGAGGCGCTGCACGATCGGTTCCTCGATCGTGCGCGGCAGATCCGAGCGCACGCGGGCGACCGCGTCCTTGACGTCGTTGAGCGCGCGATCGGAGTTGGTCTCGAGCCGGAACTCGATCAGCGTCACCGACGCGCCCTCGGTCAGCGTCGAGGTGATGTGCTTGACGCCCGAGACGCCCGCGATCGCATCCTCGACCTTCTTCGTCACCTGCGCTTCGAGTTCGATCGGCGCAGCACCGACCTGATAGATGCGCACCTGTACGATCGGCACGTCGATATTCGGGAAACGCGTGATGGCGAGGTTCGAGAAGCTGTACATCCCGAGCACCATCAGCACCAGGAACAGCACCAGCCCCGGCACCGGCTGGCGGATCGACCAGGCAGAGATATTCATGATTTTGCTCTCCGTGACGGCCCGATCAGCCGGCTTCCCGGGAATTGCGCTCAGGCATCGGCAACGGCGTCACCGCATCCCCGTCACGCAGGAACGTGCCGGACCGCGCCACCACCACGTCGCCATCCTTGAGACCCTCGACGATCTCGATGCGCTCGCCGTCGTTGAGCCCGGCCTTGACCTTGCGCACCGCCACCCGGCCATCAGTCACGACCTGCACATAGGTCGCCCCATCGGAGTAGAGTACGGCCGTAGACGGCACCGCGAGCCCTCGGCTCGCATCGGTGCGAACCTCACCGCGGGCAAACGAGCCAATCCTCAGGCCCGGCTTGTCGCCGATAAGCACGCGCACCCGCCCGAGCCGCGTCGCCTTGTCGACCTCGGGCGAAACGAGGCGCACCCGCCCCTCGACGCTACCGCCGCCGGCAACCTCAATACGGGCTTTCTGCCCAGTCTTGACCCTGCCCAACCGGGTCTCCGGAATTTCCGCATCGAGTTCGATCTCGCCGTTGGCGATGATCCGGAACAGCGGCTCACCGAGGCCCGATGCATAGCCCCCGATCCGGGCGAGCCGACGCGACACCAATCCGTCGGCGGGAGCGCGGATATCGGTGCGTGCACGCCGCCAGGCGATCTCGCGCCGCTGCGCCTCGACCTGGGCCTTCTCGGCTTCGGCGAGCTTCAGCCCGTCACGCGCCGAGGCCAATGCGGCCTCCGCCGTAAGCCGCGCGCTTTCGCGCTGGTCCATGCCGCTTTCTGAGAGATAGCCCGACTTGGTCAGCGGCTTGGCGCGGTCATAGGCGTTGCTGGCTTCGGCCAATCGCGCCGTCGCCGAGTTGATTGCACTCTTGGCTTGCGCAATGGCCGCTTCGGTTTTGGCAAGCGACGCCGCGTTCTGCGCCAATTGCGCATCGAGCGTGTCGGTGACCAGCCGCGCCAGCACCTGACCCTTTTTCACCCTGTCGCCTTCGTCCGCCAGCACCTCGACGACCCTGAAGCCTTCGATCTCCGGCCCGACCAGGATCTCCTCGCGCGCCACCAGCGATCCCGTCACCAGAACCGTCTCGACAAACTCGGCAGAAGTCACCCGCACGACCGTGACGGCCGGCGGCGGTGGACCGCTGACACTGGCAGCCTTCCCCACCTTGCTCTGGGAGCTGCTCGGCGCCATGCTCGCAAGCGGCTTCGGCACCGGCAGATGCCCGGTGGCGACCAGCCCCGCACCGACGCCCGCAAGCATCAGCACGCCAATCAATACGCGCTTCCAAGTCATCTCGATGCCTCCGACGGCTCTGCCATCAGCGCGCCGCTGATTGGGCCTGCCTCCATTACGGGATTGAGAAGGGCGCCGATCACCTGCATCACCGCCGGAAGCGTTGAATGTGGATCGAAACCCGGGTCTGTCGCACGACGCCAGAACAGGCCGTCGCCGATTGTCATGAACACGCTCGCAAGCGTCGGCACGTCGAGGCTCGGACGAATACGCCCCTCGTCCTTCAGGCGCTGGAAGAACGCCTCGAAGCTCTCGTGCACCAGTGCGTCGACACTGCGGTAGATCTCGCCCACTGCCTCATTCCGGGTGGCCTCGAGACCGATCTCGATGCACAGCCTGCGCTTGTGGGCGGGCTCGTCGACGAAATACTGGTTTCCCATCACCGTCAGCGCCGCCATCAGGTCGCTCGATTGGGCGAGCGCCTCGAACCGGGTCTGGAACGCGGCCCTGTCGCGCTCGGCGATACCCGCAATCAGGGCTTCCTTGCTGTCGAAATAGATGTAGAGCGCCCCTGAACTCACCCGGGCTTCCTTGCAGATGTCCTGCATGGTCGTGCGGTGGAAGCCCGCGTGCGCAAAGCAACGCTCGGCCGCATCGAGGATATGCGCGCGCCGCTGGCGTTGAACGTCTGGCTTCAGGCGGGGCATGGCGTGTGCGTACTCCCTGGCGAGCGGCTGAGGATCTCGGCATCGCATTCGCGTTTCAGGCCTTCACGATCCGGGGACGCCGCGTCCCTGGCCCGTCACTGCCCCCAGATCACTTCCCGAGACTAAAGGCCAGGAGACACCGTCATGGCATCAGACCCGAATAACGGCTCTCAAGATGTGCTGCGGCGCAGTATAAAAAACGAATGACCGTTCTTTATGGCTTCCTAGTGGCAATGCCGTCCGCCTGTCAAGCCCGGCGCCAAGACGATGCACAGCAGCCACACCGTTCGCCCGAGTCGTGAGGGTTAACGATCCGTTAACACGAAGCAGCACAGAATCAGGCCCACATACCACTGCTTGCTGCGCGACGGCCCGATGCCATCGCACACCAGGGGGCTCGGATCGTGCGCAACACGCCATTCAAGGCCGAGAGCTTCGCCACCGGAACATTTCGCGGCGGCCAGCTTCGAGCGCTCCCAAGTGGCCAAACGCCATCGTCACCTCGGGCTCCCGCCAAAACCCCATCACATCCGATCACCCTGGATCACTTGCCGGTCCCGGCGACGGAAAGACCATTGAAACAACGTTCATTGACCATAGGTAAAATCGCCATGGACCAACCCACCCGGAACGGAAACGCATCGTGAGCAGTTAGATCGAGCAAACCGAGGACCAGACATGGAACGCAATGAATTCAATTGGGACCTACACCAGCCGCATGATCCACTTGCAGCCCTCACCCCTGCCGAGATCGAGCAGATGGCGCGGCTGATGTCGGAGTTGAAGGAGCTGACGCAATCGCGCGGCAGCTATCAGGCAGCTACCGAATTCCTCAAGCGCTTCGGCTACGACGGCGATATCGACACCCTCGTCCGCCCCGAGCGCCTCGCCAACTGACATTGGCGACAAGCCGCTGGCCAAGTGCCAACCGTCTCAGATCTCGCGCCGGTCGAGATAGCGGTAGGGCACCAGCATGCCAGGAGCGACCCGCCGGGCTAGGCCGTGCAGCGGGATCGGCGTCGGCGCACTGAGCGGCAGCGCCAGTTGATCGACGGGCGTGCCCGTGACCGCTGCGGCAAGTTCCCGTCCGAGCGCTACCGACAGCCCAACCGCGCGGCCGTTGCAGCCGGCCCAGGCAAAACCGTCCGGCCCGAGCTGGTGCATGCGCGGAAAGAAATCCCGTGTCATCCCGACGTAGCCGTTCCACACATAGTCGAACGTCACCGGGCCGATATTGGGAAACAGCCGCTCCAGCCGTGATGCGATATAGGGTTGCATGCGCTCGCGCCGTTTGAACGGCAGCAGGATTGCGCCCCCGGTGACCAGCCTGTTGCGGGCATCGTAGCGTGTGAAATAGAGCTCGCGATGCGTGTCCGAAACCGCCTGGCGACCGGGAATGATCGTCCGTCGTACGTTATCCGAGAGCGGCTTGGTCGCCATCTGCCAGGAATAGACCGGCACCACCTCCCGCGCGATGTCGGGCGCCAGCGTCCGCGAGAACTCCCCCGTATAGGCGTTGGTCGCCAGCACCAGCCCGCGAGCCCGCACCGCACCCTGTGCGGTCCGCGCCACCCATTTACCTCCGGCCCGCGCGCAACTCTTGACCGGGGAGCGGGCATAGATCCGACCGCCATGCTTGAGCACCGCCCGCGCCAGCCCGCGCGCCAGACCCAGCGGATTGATATGGCCGCCGGTGGTGTTACCCCAACCGCCGTACCATAGATCCGACCCCGTGATCGCGCGCATCTCCTCGCGCGACTTGAGCGCGACAGGCGCCCCGAATTTCGACCACTGCCGCACGCGGTTCTCGGCGATCTTCATCCGCCCCGGCGAATGCACGGGCTGCACCCAGCCGTTCTGTTCGGCCTCTGCGTCGGCCGCAATGCCTTCCTCCCGTGCCGTATCGAACAGGATCTGCGCGCAATCCCGGATCAGGTGCACCAGCCGCTCGCCAGCCTCACCATGCCGCGCGATGATCTGCTCAGGCTCCGGCCGGGTCAGCGTCGGGATCACTTGTCCGTTGTTGCGCCCCGAAGCCCCCCACCCGGGCTCCATCGCCTCCACCAGGGCGACGTCGATGCCTTTGCGGGCAAGGTGCAGCGCCGTCGACAACCCCGTGAAGCCGCCGCCGATCACCACCACATCGGCCGTCTGCTCGCCTTCGACATGGGGCAGCTCCGGCCCATCCGGCGTGACCGCCGCCCATAGCGACGCTGGCCACTCGATCGCCTTCTGCATGGTCTTGCCTCGGTGCAGGTCATGGAAACGTTCACGCGAACTCTTGCATGACCGCACTCGCCCGTCATCCCCGTGACGGCATGTCCAAAAAACGGACCAATTGGCGATGCCGCCCGCAGCTTCCAAATTGATCTGACCGCGCTGCTGCGCAATCATGCCCTTTGCAGCCTCGCAAGCCACCCGACGGAGATCCCCATGCCCGGCCCACGCCTCACAGGAAAAGTAGCGTTCATCACCGGCGCCGGCGGTGGCATAGGCCGCGCCACAGCCGAACGCTTCGTCGAGGAAGGCGCCAAGGTCGTGGTCGCCGAGATCAATCGCGACCTTGGCGAGGCAGCCGCCGCCTCGGCACGCGCCAAGGCCGGCAATGCCGGTGGTGACGCCCACTTCATCCATTGCGACATCACCGATTCCGCGAGTGTCAAAGCCGCCATCGCCGAAACCGTCAGCCGCTTCGGTCTGCTCAACGTGCTGCACAACAACGCCGGCGGATCGACGCCCGAGGATGGCACCGTCACGGAGGCGCCCGAGGACGAGTTCTGGCGCGTCATGAAGCTCGACGTCTACGGCACCTTCCTGTGCTCCAAGGTCGCCATCCCCGAGATCGCCAAGGCCGGCGGTGGGGCCGTGATCAACATGGCCTCCAACCTCGCCCTGATGGCCGTACCGGGTCGCGCCTGCTACACCGCCGCCAAAGGCGGAGTCGCCGCCCTGACCCGGGCCATGGCGCTCGATCACGCTGCCCAGAAGATCCGCGTCAACGCCATCGCGCCCTCCGTCACCCTCTCCGATCGCGTGAAAAAGCTGATGGCCGGCAATCCCGGCGTAGCCAAGCTCGGCGAAAGCCACCTCTTCGGCCTCGGCCAGCCGATCCACATCGCCAACATGGCCGTCTATCTGGCCTCGGACGAAGCCGCCATCACCACCGGTCAGGTCTATTCCGTCGACAGCGGCGTCACGATCTACTGAGCGGGCGCACTAGTCGACTTCAATCACAGGTGGATATTTCTTACCCAACCCCTTTTGATTGATTTTTGTTGCCGCTTGGCAACCCTATTAATGGAAAATAAACGCTACCGGCCCATGGTAAATGGGAGTGTGCGTCATTGCCTTCGCGAAGCCTCAATCGGGTCGCATTGCCGCCGTGCCGCACACCTATCCACGAATTGCCGGGATCGAGGTTACGGCAGTTTCAAGGGGCGGAGCGTCTCAGTATGCGGCGTACACTGGTTATAGCTGGCTGTTTGGCAGGTGGTCTCACCACCGCCGCAGAAGCCCGCAGTGGCGCCCTGGATGACCCCGCCTTGAAGACCGCCATCTCCGGCAAGACCGTCAACATCAGCACACCGATCGGCCTGCCGCTCACCGTCAACTACGGTGCCAACGGCATCATGGTTGGCACGGTAGGGACCGCACTCGCCGCCTACCTCGGCTCATCCAAGGATCGCGGCCGCTGGCGCGTCCACAACGGGCGCCTGTGCCAGAAGTGGTTCAAATGGCTGGCATCTGAAGAAATCTGCATGCAGATCCGCCCGGATGGCGATACAATTCATTGGCGCACGGACGCCGGTCGCACCGGCACCGCCACCATCGAGGCAGGCCCCCCCGTTCTCGCAGGTGCAAGCGCATCCGGCCTCGGCGCTCCGCTTCCCGTGTCCCAGCCCGCGCCGTCACCTTCCGTGACCGCACCACCCCCCGAAACAGCCCCCCTTGCAGTGCCAGCACCGCGCGAGCCTCAGCAGGCCACCGCGTGGCGAACTACGCCGACGCCCGAACCCCGCGCAGAAGCCGATCTGCCACCGCCCCCTCACCGGACACCTGCGGCGCCGGCCGCACCACTCCAGGCCGAACCCAGCCTGGTTGAACCAATGCGTCAGGTGGTGCTCGCAGCCGCTCCGGGCCCGAGCCCGGTCGGCCGCCCCGCCACCCTCACCTACGCGGTCGCAAGCCTGTCGCCTCTGGCCTTGGTTCGGCCGCCGGCTGCCGCAACGAGACCACCTGCCGAGCCATCCCCGCCGGCCGAGCCGGCAGAAGCTGACCGGTCCCTCGATCTGCCGCCGATGCCAATGCGCGCTGCCACCGACCTCGCGACCTACTGGTCGTTGGAGCACCGCTGGTGCCACGCCAATGCGCTGGCCACGTCCGCCACCTACACCATGCCGCAAGCCGGCCTGGATAGCGCCTTCTCAGACGTCGCCGACACGCCGAGCCTGTTGTCGATTGCCAAGGATCAAACCGCCCCGGGTGAGCTACCGCTCCAGCAGCCGGCCTGCCTGACATCGGAGCCGGCCCTGCACATGATCTCGAAGCAAGAGCTGCGCTGAAGCCCAATCCCCCATCGCGGGGACAAGAGCAGCACAAGGCTTTGCTCGCCGCTTGGCGCCCAAGCTGCCGCGATCGCCCTCTGGCGCCCTCTAGCGCCCTCCGCCACCTGTCGCCTGTTCAGCCCGCCGGCGGATCTCCGCCCGATAGGGGCTTGCAGGATAGGTCCCGAGGATCCGCTTTTCCGTCGAGAAGAACGACAATTCTTCCAGCGCCAGCCGTACCAGTCGGTCGGCGGGATGCCCCTCGATGTCGGCATAGAACATGGTCGCCACGAACTCGCCGTTGACCTGGTAGCTTTCGAGCTTGGTCATATTGATGCCGTTGGTGGCAAACCCGCCCATCGCCTTGTAGAGCGCCGCCGGCACGTTCCTGACGTTGAAGATGAAAGTCGTGATGACAGGCCCGTCGCTTGGCTCGGCATCATCAGGCGTCGCCGACAGGACGACGAAGCGCGTCGTATTGTGCTGCTCGTCGTCGACGTCGCTGAGCAGGATATCGAGCCCATAGATCTCCGCCGCAAGCTTCGGCGCCAGCGCAGCCTTGCTCTTGTCGCCCCACTCCGCCACCTGCCGCGCTGCCCCCGCCGTATCGCCTGCGACATGCGGCTTGAGCCCATACTTACGGATCAGTTTGCGTGATTGACCGAGTGCATGCACGTGACTGTAGAGATCGGTGATGTCGCTGACCTTGGCGCCCTTCACCCCCATCAACTGGTGGCGGATCGGCAGGAAATGCTCGCCGACGATATAGAGACCCGAGTTCGGCAGCAGGTGGTGAATGTCGGCCACCCGCCCGGCCAGCGAGTTCTCGATCGGAATCATCGCATAGGTGGCCTCGCCCGACTGCACCGCCCCGATCGCATCCTCGAAGGTCGGGCACGCAATCGGCTCGAGATCTGGAAACGCCTGGCTGCACGAGGTGTGCGAGTTGGCCCCCGGCTCCCCTTGATAGGAGATTTTGAGCTTCGGGCCACCTTGCTTAGCGCCGGCGCCCGTCTGGGCCTTGGGCCTACCCATTTGATCCTCATTCCTTGGTTTTGAGCACCGGGCTCGTTTGTCAGGTGCCGCCAATCTCGCGGCGCGCGCGCTCGAGATCGGCTGGCGTATCGACGCCGAGGGGTACCGTATCAACCAGCCTGACGTCGATGCGCATGTTGTCCTCGAGCGCGCGCAACTGCTCGAGACGCTCGCGCACCTCGAGGGGCGAGGGCTTGAGACGCACGAACCGTTCCAGTGCATGCCGCCGGTAGGCGTAGATGCCGATGTGGTGATAGAGAGGCCCCTCGCCCGACGGCGCCGTGGCGCGGGTGAAGTAGAGCGCGCGCAGGATATCCGGCGCCACCGGCGTCCCCACCACCTTGACCACATTCGGGTTGCCCCGCTCCTCCGCGTCCTGAATCTCCGCGGCAAGCGTCGCGATCTGGACGTGAGAAACCTCGAGCGGCGCCAGGCAGGCCCCCACGAGCCGCGGCTCCAGCGTCGGCAGATCCCCTTGTAGATTAACGATCACCTCGATCCGACCCTCGGGATCCGCCCGCTGCACCGCCTCGTACACACGGTCCGAGCCTGAGGTATGGTCGGCCCGTGTCATCACGGCTTCGCCGCCGGCCGCCCGCACAACCTCCGCGATGGCCTCCGTGTCGGTTGCCACCACCACGCGCCCGACGTTCGCCGCCATCGCTCGGTCCCACACATGCACGATCATCGCCTTGCCCGCGATATCGGCGAGCGGCTTGCCCGGCAGGCGCGAGGCCTGCATGCGGGCGGGGATGACGACGAGGCAGGGTGGCTGGCGCATGGCCGCTGATCCAGGCATGAGTGACAATTGGTCTCGGGGCCTTGTCCTAGAACATAACGCTCGCTGGTTGCAAGGCGACCTGGAGCCCCTATAGTTGCGCCCGCTTCGCCTCGCACCATCCAGTGATCCGTTGGATGCGCGGGCGACATGGTGCATCTGCGATGTCCTCGCGCGCGGCCCCCGGAGACGACCCCGGGCCCGGCCGATTTTGAGGCACATTGGCAGCAGACGAGACGCGGGATCTGGGGCGCATGGACAGCTTCGAGTTTAACAAGATCGCTGGTGGTGCTTTGTCGGCATTGCTCTTCATGTTCGGCCTGCCACAGCTTTCGAGCATCTTGGGTGGCGGCGGGCACGGTCCTAGCCACGCGGACGCCTCGAAGGTGACCGCCGGCTACACCCTGCCGATGCCCAAAGGCGGAACCGGCACCGCCGGGGCTCCGGCTGCCGAAAGCTTCAACTTCGCCAAGATCGCAGGCCTTCTTGCCAAGGCCAACGCCGATGCCGGCAAGGACACCTTCAAGGCCTGCGCCCAGTGCCACACATCGGAAAAGGGCGGCGGCGTGAAGCAGGGGCCGAACCTCTATGGCATTATCGGTCGCGACGTCGGCAAGGCCGCTGGCTTCACCAATTACTCCCCCGCGCTGACCGAAAAGGGCGGCAAGTGGACTTGGGAGTTCCTGGCCAACTACCTGCATGATCCGAAGGGCACCGTGCCTGGCAACCGCATGTCCTATGCAGGCATCAAGGACGACAACGAATTGGCAGACATGTTGGCCTACCTCCGCACCCTGGCCGACAGCCCCGCCTCGCTGCCTGCCGTGCCGGCTGCAGCCAAACCTGCTGAAAAATCGAAATAATCGCAAATCCGCAGCCGCCGGTCGGTGCGCGCTCGGCAACCACACGATTTTCGAAGGCCGGAGCGGATCGCCCCGGCCTTCGCTGTTTTGGTGCCGGCACTCGCGGTGCCACCCGCTCGCCACCAGAGGCGTGGATAAGAATTAACTTGGCAGCAGCGCGCCACATTCCCATGCTCACGATAAGCCGCCGATCGACAGACAAACGCTGGGTCAACCAGATGTCGACAATCAAGGGAACTCTCCTTCGCAGTCCGTCACAGAAAGTCGAATGAAAAGATTTTCCCGCATCCTCCTTCAAGCCCTGGCGCCTTGGGCACCCCTGGCTGCCTGCCTGATGCTGGCTGTCCCCGCTGCCGCGAGCGACAATGGCGACATCCGCCGCCATGCCCTCTCGCTCATTGGCGAGCCCAGGGTGCCCAACGATTTCAAGCACTTCACCTGGGTCAACCCCGATGCCCCCAAGGGCGGCGACATCAAGCTCAGGGCTATCGGCACATTCGACAGCTTCAGCCGCTTTGCCCTGAAGGGCGTGCAGGCAGCCGGCCTCTCCCTCCTCTACGCGCCCTTGATGGTTTCAAGCCTCGACGAGCCATCGGCCGAATACGGCCTCGTTGCCGAATGGGTCTCCCATCCCGCCGACTTCGCCTCTGCCACCTTTGGGCTGCGTCCCGAGGCTCGCTTCCACGACGGCCACCCGATCACGCCGGCCGACGTCGTCTTCTCCCTTGAGGCCATCAAGAAGGCCAATCCTCGCTACGCCCTCTATTTCAAGAACGTCGTCAGAGCCGAAATCACGGGCAAGCACGAGGTCCGCTTTGTTTTCGACGGCCCCGGCAACCGCGAATTGCCTTTGATCATCGCAGCCCTGCCCGTCCTCCCCAAGCACTACTGGACCGCCAAAAGCGAGACTGGCGAGCCCCGCGACCTCTCCAAAACCTCCCTCGAGGTGCCACTCGGCTCCGGCCCCTATCGCATCTCCCGCTTCGAGACTGGCCGCAACGTGGTCTACTCCCGCGTCGAAGACTGGTGGGCCCGGGACCTTCCCGCCGCCAAGGGCCAGTACAATTTCGACCGCATCACCTACACCTACTATCGCGACCGCCTGCCGGCCTTCGAAGGCTTCAAGGCCGGCGAAACCGATTTCTGGGCCGAGAACAGCGCCAAGGGCTGGGCGACCGAGTACGACTTCGACGCGGTCAAGCGCGGCCTCGTCAAACGTGAGCTGCTCCCCGACGGCGACATCCAGTCGATGCAGGGCTTCGTCTTCAACCTGCGGCGCCCCCAGTTCCACGATCGCCGCATCCGCGAAGCCTTCAACCTGGCCTTCAATTTCGAGTGGGCCAACAAGTCGATGTTCTACGAGCAGTATCGCCGGTCCAGCAGCTATTTCGGCAATTCGGAACTGGCCTGCCGCGGCCTGCCGGAGGGTGAGGAGTTGGCGGTTCTGAAGGCGGTTGCCGACCACCTTCCGCCAGCGCTCTTCAAGGCCGAATACAAGAACCCGACTAACCACGCACCCGACGATTTCCGCAAGCACATGCGCCGCGCCGCCAAGCTGCTGCAGGAGGCGGGCTGGGAGATCAAGGACGGTGTGCGCACGAATGCCAAGGGTGTCCGGCTCGAGGCCGAAGTGTTACTGGCGCAGCCGAGCTTCGAGCGCCTGGTGTTGGCCTACAAGGCCGAATTGGCCAAGCTCGGCATCGCCCTCGACGTCCGCATCGTCGATAGCGCCCAGTATGTCCGCCGCCTCCGCGCATTCGACTACGACATCATCGTTTCAAGCTTCGGCCAATCGCATTCCCCCGGCAACGAGCAGCGTGAATACTGGGGATCTGCCGCAGCCGACCAACCGGGCTCGCGCAACCTGATCGGCATCAAGAACCCTGCGATCGATAAGCTGATCGAGAAACTCATCTACGCCAAGGACAGGACCGAGCTGGTCGCCCGCACCCGCGCCCTCGACCGGGTGCTTCTGTGGGAGCACTACGTGGTGCCCCAGTTCCACTCCCCCAGCGATCGCATCGCCTACTGGGACAAATTCGGTTCCCCAAGGCCGGGCCCCCGCCACGCCGTGCCGTCGGACGCCTTCGTGCGCATCTGGTGGTACGACCGGCAGGCGGCCGAAAAGCTCAAGGACCGGCGTTGAGCTGACACAGACTACCTCAGAGAGGATCGTGACGATGATGAATTGGAGCAAAGTCCTGGCAGCCAGCTTGGCGCTCGTTCTTGCCCCCGCCGTGGCATCGGCCGAGCCGCGCCATGGCCACTCCATCTTCGGTGATCTCAAGTACAAGCCGGGCTTCGCCCATTTCGACTATGTCAATCCGGATGCCCCCAAGGCAGGCCGCCTGTCGATGGTCGGCTCCGCTGCGATCCGCTCCTTCGACAGCTTCAATGGCTTCCTCCTGAAGGGCGACGCCGCCCAGGGCCTATCGCTGCTCTACGACACGCTGCTGGAAGGTGCCGCCGACGAACCGTCCTCCGCCTATGGCCTCCTGGCCGAGAGCATCGATGTAAGTGCCGACAAGAAGACCGCGACATTCAAGCTTCGCCCCGAAGCCCGCTTTTCCGACGGCAAGCCGGTCACCGCCGAGGACGTGGTGTTCACCCTCGATATCCTGAAATCCAAGGGCCATCCGAGCTACCGCATCACCATGCGCGACGTCGTCAAGGCCGAGGCCATCGACAAGTTGACGTTGCGGTTCACCTTCACTGGTGAGCTCGTGCGCGACCTGCCGCTGATGGTCGGCGGACTGTCCATCCTGCCCAAGCACTACTACGACACCCAACCCTTCGACGAGACGACGCTCAAGATCCCCGTCGGCTCCGGCCCCTACACCATCGACAGCTACAAGCAGGGCCAGCACGTCACCTACAAGCGGCGCAACGACTGGTGGGCCAAGGACCTCAATGTCAATCGCGGCCGCTATAACTTCGACGAGCTGCGCTACGACTACTACCGCGACCGCACCGCCGAGCTGGAAAGCATCAAGTCCGGCACCATCGACCTGCGCGAGGAGTTCACGTCGCGCGATTGGGTCACCGCCTACGACATTGCAGCCGTCAAGGAAGGTCGCCTGATCAAGCTCACGTTACCCGACGCCACCCCGTCCGGCGCACAGGGCTATTTTCTCAACACCCGCCGCGCCAAGTTCAAGGACGTTGGCGTCAGGAAGGCACTCGGGCTCGTCTTCGACTTCGAATGGACCAACAAGAACTTCTTCTACAACCTCTACACCCGCACCGAGAGCTACTTCGAGAACTCGGATATGAAGGCCGAAGGCAAGCCCTCACCGGCCGAGCTGAAATTGCTCCAGCCCTTCCGTGACAAGCTGCCGCCCGAGGTCTTCGGCGAGCCGGTCAAGCCGCCCGTCAGCGACGGCTCCGGCACCGATCGCAAGCTGCTGCGCGAAGCCCAGAAGCTGCTCGTTGCCGCCGGCTGGAAGCTCGACACCTCCGGCCGCGGCCCCGCCGTTCTCAAGAATGCCACTGGCGAGCCCTTCGAGATCGAGTTCCTCAACACCGGGCCGACCATGGAGCGCATCCTCGCGCCCTATGTCAAAAGCCTGGGCCTGATTGGCGTCCGCGCCACCATCCGCACGGTTGACCCCGCCCAGTATGAGCGCCGCGTCAAGAGCTGGGACTACGACGTCATCTCCTCGCGCTTCACCATGGGCCTCACGCCCGGCGTCGAACTCTTCAACTACTGGGGTAGCCAGTCTGCCAATTCCGAAGGCAGTCGCAACAGCTCCGGCATCAAGGACCCCGTCATCGATGCCCTGATCGAGAAGGTCATCATCGCCAAGTCGCGCGAAGAGCTGGTGACAGCAACCCGCGCCATCGATCGCGTGCTCCGCGCCGGTTACTATTGGGTACCGCACTGGTACAAGGCCTCGCACACCATCGCCTACTGGGACAAGTTCGGCCGTCCCGCGACCAAACCCAAGTATGCCCGTGGAATTATCGACACATGGTGGTATGACGAGGCACGCGCAGCCCGCCTCACTGCGAGATAGTCCGGCAGCTTCGTCAGGGTGCCAAGACAACGATCAAGCAGCCGCCCTTAAGCGGCCATCGCCAACCGTAGAGCTGTACCAGGACACCTAATCCGACATGGTCGCCTACCTCATCAAGCGCCTGCTGCTCGTCATCCCGACGCTGATCGGCGTGCTCACGATCACCTTCATCCTGGCCCAGTTCGCCCCCGGCGGACCGGTCGAACGCATCATGGCGCAGCTCACCGGCACCGATGCCGGCGCCACCGCCCGCTTCGGCGGCGGCTCGGGCGGCGATGGCGCCAGCGCCCGTCCGACCACCGCGGGCTCGGAAGGCGTCGGCTCGAAGTATCGGGGCTCCCAGGGCCTCGATCCCAAGTTCATCGAGGACCTGAAGAAGCAGTTCGGCTTCGACAAGCCCTGGTACGAGCGCTACGCCAAGCTGGTGTGGGATTTCGCCCGCTTCGATTTCGGCCGCAGCTACTACCGCGACATCTCGGTCATCGAATTGATAAAGGAGAAGATGCCGGTCTCGATCTCGCTCGGCATCTGGATGTTGCTCGCCACCTACCTGATCTCGATCCCCCTCGGCATCCGCAAGGCTGTGCACGACGGCAGCCCCTTCGACGTATGGACCTCCGGCGCCCTCGTCGTCGGCTACGCCATTCCGGGTTTCCTCTTCGCCGTGCTGCTGATCGTGCTGTTCGCCGGCGGATCGTTTTTTCAGTGGTTCCCTCTGCGCGGCCTCCACTCCGACAACTGGGCCGAACTCTCGACGTTCGGCAGGATTACCGACTATTTCTGGCACTTGACCCTTCCGCTGATCGCGATGGCGGTCGGCTCGTTCACCACCATGGCCCTGCTCACCAAGAACTCCTTTCTCGACGAGATCAAGAAGCAGTACGTGACCACAGCCCGCTCGAAAGGCATCTCGGAAACCCGCGTCCTCTATGGCCACGTCTTCCGTAATGCCATGCTGCTGATCATCGCCGGCTTCCCGAGCGCCTTCGTCAGCGCCTTTCTCACCGGCAGCCTCCTCATCGAGCAGATCTTCTCCCTCGACGGCCTTGGCTTGCTCGGCTTTGAATCGATCATCAACCGCGACTACCCCGTCGTCTTCGCCACCGTCTACATCTACGCCATGATCGGAACCGTGCTGCACATCGTGTCGGACTTCATCTACACGCTGGTCGATCCCCGCATCGACTTCGAGACCCGGGAGGTGTGAGGTGGACGACACGCCCGACACCACCCTCGAGCGCCCGGCCTTGCAACGGCCCGAGGACAAGCCTAAAGCCCGCCGTCTATTTGGCCGCGAGTGGCGCATCTCGCCGATCAATCGGCGCCGCTGGGAGAATTTCAGGGCCAACCGCCGCGGCTACTGGAGCCTGTGGCTGTTCCTGGCGCTTTTCGCCTTCACCTTCGTTGCCGAGATCATCGCCAACGATAAGCCGATCGTGCTGCGCTACAAGGGCGAGACGCTGTTTCCGATCCTGGTCAACTATCCAGAATCGAAATTCGGCGGCTTCCTCGCCGTCACCGACTACAAGGACCCCGTCATCCTCGAGGAGATCAACCAGAACGGCTGGATGCTGTGGCCACCGGTGCGCTATTCTTACTCCTCGATCAACAAGGATTACCCCCGCGTCAAGGGAGCCGACGGGCGCTGCCTGGGCTTTCCGGCGCCCCCTCCCTGGCTCACCTCCGCCGAGCTATGCGAGGCCCCGCCCGACCAGATGGCCCGCTTCAAGGCGCTCGGCAACCGCAACTGGCTCGGCACCGACGACCAGGGCCGCGACGTCGTCGCCCGCATCATCTACGGCTTTCGCCTGTCGATCGTCTTTGGCCTGCTGCTGACGCTGTTCTCGTCCCTGATCGGCATAACAGCCGGCGCCGTGCAGGGCTATTTCGGCGGCATCACCGATCTCATCTTCCAGCGCTTCATCGAGATCTGGAACGCCATTCCATCGCTCTATGTGCTGCTGATCATCTCCAAGGTGCTGGTACCGGGCTTCTGGACCCTGCTCGCCATCCTCCTGCTGTTTCACTGGGTGAGCCTCGTCGGTGTCGTGCGCGCCGAGTTCCTGCGCGGGCGCAACTTCGAGTACATCAAGGCCGCGCGCGCGCTCGGCCTTTCCAACGTCCGCATCATGTTCAAGCACCTGCTGCCGAACGCCATGGTGGCGACGCTGACATTCCTCCCCTTCGCCATGTCGAGCTCGGTGACGGCATTGACCGCACTGGACTTCTTAGGACTGGGTCTGCCCCCCGGCGAGCCATCCCTCGGCGAGCTCCTGCTGCAAGGCAAGGCCAACCTGCAGGCGCCATGGCTGGCGCTCTCCGCATTTTTCTCGATCGCTCTGCTGCTGGCGCTGCTGATCTTCATCGGCGAGGCCGTCCGCGACGCCTTCGACCCGAGGAAGATTTTCCGATGAGCCGACGCCCAGCCAACGAAACGCTTCTGTCGGTGCGCGATCTCTCGGTCGACTTCCGCTCCGGCAACACGGTGACGCGCGCCGTCGATCACGTCTCCTTCACGATCCAGAAGGGCGAGACTGTGGCACTCGTCGGCGAGTCCGGATCGGGCAAATCCGTATCCGCGCTCTCCATCACACGCCTGCTGCCCTATCCCGCAGCCTTCCATCCCTCCGGCGAGATCTTTTTCGAGGGCCGCGACCTCCTCACCATCAGAGAAAACCAGATGCGCGAGGTCCGGGGAAATCGCATCTCCATCATCTTCCAGGAGCCGATGACCTCGCTCAATCCGCTCCAGACCATCGAGCGGCAGGTGGGCGAGGTGCTGCGCGAGCACCGGGGCATGCTGCCCAACGCCGCCAAGGCACGCACCCTCGAGCTGCTGCACCTGGTCGGCATCCGCAATCCCGAGGAGCGCCTCGATTCCTATCCCCACCAACTCTCGGGCGGCCAGCGCCAGCGCGTGATGATCGCCATGGCGCTCGCCAACGAGCCCGACTTGCTGATTGCCGACGAGCCGACCACGGCCCTCGACGTCACCATCCAGGCGCAAATCCTGGCCCTGTTGCGCAAGTTGCAGGCCGAGCTCGGCATGGCCATGCTGCTGATCACCCACGACCTCGGCATCGTCCGCAAGATGGCGAATCGCGTCTATGTCATGCAGAAGGGCCGCATCGTCGAGGAAGGCCACGTCGGGCGCATCTTTGCCGATCCTCGCGATCCCTACACCCGCCACCTCCTCGCAGCCGAGCCCAAGGGCGATCCCCCGACCGACAATCCCTCCGGCCCTGTGATTGTCGAGACCGACAACCTCAAGGTCTGGTTCCCGATCAAGCGCGGCTTCTTCAAGCACACGGTCGGCCACATCAAGGCCGTCGACGGCGTCACGCTTAAGGTCCGCGCCCGCGAAACGATCGGCATCGTCGGCGAATCCGGCTCCGGCAAGACCACCCTCGGCCTCGGCATCCTCCGCTTGATCTCCTCGCAAGGTCCGATCGTCTTCATGGGCCAGCGCATCGACGATTACAATTCAGCGCGCCATGCGTCCGTTGCGACGCAAGATGCAGATCGTCTTTCAGGACCCCTACGGCTCCCTCTCCCCGCGCCTCTCGATCGGCCAGATCATCGAGGAAGGCCTCACCATCCTGGCCCCCGACATGGACTACCAGGCCCGCCGCGCCCGCGTCAGCGAGGCTCTCACCGAGGTCGGCCTCGATCCCGCCACCCAGGACCGCTATCCTCACGAGTTCTCAGGCGGACAGCGCCAGCGCATCGCCATCGCCCGCGCCATGGTACTCGAGCCCAAGTTCATCATGCTTGACGAGCCAACCAGCGCGCTCGACATGAGCGTCCAGGCCCAGATCGTCGACCTCCTGCGCGAGCTGCAGGACAAGCGCGACCTCGCCTACATGTTCATCAGCCACGACCTGCGCGTGGTCCGCGCCCTGTCCAATCATGTGCTGGTGATGAAGGACGGCAAGGTCGTCGAGGAAGGTCCCTCGCGCCAGGTCTTCGAGCGCCCTCGCGAGGCCTACACGCAGGCCTTGCTGGCCGCCGCCCTCAATCTCGAGGTCAGGGACGACGGCGTCACCGCCACCTGAAGCCAAACGCCACACTTTCGCCAGTCCTCCGACTGGAGGCCTCGGCGACACTTGATACGGAGAGACCGATGTCCCTGCTGCTGGTCGTCAACGGTGCGGGCGAGAACTGGGGGCCGGCCCCCTGGTTGCGCCGCTTTGCCGAACGGTTGCCGGATCACAGGGTCGTGATCGCCGATGAAATATCGGCCTCCGTCGAAGGCTATCGCTACGCTGCCGTATGGAAACCCACGCCCGGCTTCCTCGCGCGCTGTCGGGGCCTCGAGGTGATCTTTAATCTGGGCGCTGGCGTCGATGCGCTGCTCAAAGACCCTGCCCTCCCCGAAATCCCCATCGTTCGCATCGTCAACCAGGACCTGACGTCACGCATGACGGAGTATGTGGTGCTGCATTGCCTGATGCACCACCGCCGCCAGCGTATGCTTGACGAGGCCCAACAGCAGGCCACCTGGGCCGCCAAGGAGCAATGGCCGGCCTCCGCCATCCGCGTCGGCATTCTGGGCTTCGGCGAGCTTGGCCAGGACGCAGCCGAGGTGCTTGCTCGCATCGGCTTCGACGTCGCCGGCTGGAGCCGCACGCCCAAGCAGGTCGCCGGCGTGCGCTCTTTCGCCGGCGAAAGTGAATTGCCGGCCTTCCTCGCCCGCACCGACATCCTGGTTTGCCTGTTGCCGCTCACCCCCGGCACCAAGGGCATCTTGAACCGCAAGCTCTTCTCGTCCCTGGCTCGCGATGGCAGGCTGGGCGCGCCAGTCCTGATCAACGCCGGCCGCGGCGGCCTCCAGGTCGAAGCCGACATCCTCTCCTGCCTGGACGACGGCACACTTGGCGCCGCCACCCTCGACGTCTTCAACGAGGAGCCGTTGCCGCCCTCGAGCACGTTCTGGAGCCACCCCAAAGTGACGGTAACGCCCCACAACGCCGCCGATAGCGACCCCGAGGCAATCTCCGACGATATTGCGGCCCAGATTCGCAGCTACGAAGCCGGCAACGGATTGAGGAATGTGGTCGATCGCCGGCGCGGCTACTAATCGGCCTTGCTGCAACCCCACGCCAGACGCGCCCGCTCGACATGGGCGACCAGGAGATGCCGACCATGACCGACGCCGCAGCAGGCCTCACCCTCTATCATGCCGCCCCGAGCCGTTCCTCGACCGCCCTCTTCATGCTGGAGGAAGTGGGCCAGCCCTACACGCTGAAGGTGCTGGACCTCAAGAAGGGCGAGACCCGAACCCCCGCCTATCTCGCCATCAATCCCATGGGCAAGGTGCCGGCCCTCATCCACGATGGCGCCCTGATCACCGAAGTCGGTGCCATCTGCATGTATCTCGCTGATGCCTTCCCCGCAGCGGACCTCGCCCCACCGATCGGCGATCCCTTGCGGGGCCCCTACCTGCGCTGGATGTTCTTCCAGGGCAACTGCCTGGAGCCGGCGCTGATCGACAAGGCGCTCGGCCGAGAACCGGGCCGGCAAAGCACCATTCCCTACGGTGATCTCGAAACCACCATCAACACGCTCGCAGCAGCCGTCGCCAAACCCACGACCTGGTTCCTGGGTGAGAAGTTCACCGCCCTCGACGTCTACCTGGGCTCGGCCATTCGCTGGACGATGCAGTTCGGCCTGCTGCCAGAGCGCCCGGAATTCAAGGCCTACGCAGCCCGCCTGGCAAACCGGCCAGCCTCCAAGCGCGCCGAGGCGAAGGACGCCGAACTCGCCGCAAGTCCGCAGGCATGAGTTGAACGATGGCATCGATCGCAGCAGGCCTTGCCGCCACGGCCCTGCTGGTGGCGCTCGCCACCGGAGGCGCCCTGGCGGCTGACACGCCGTTGTCGGTGCCAGCGCTGCCAACACCCAAATCGCCTACCACACCCGAACCGGGCTCGCAGGCCGATATCCTCACCCGCCATCCCGATTGCCACGCACTTTCGAACGATTGCGCGATCTGCCGGCGCACCAGTTCAGAAGAGGCCAGTTGCTCGACGCCCGGTATCGCCTGCCAGCCCACGGCATGGAGATGCGCTGAAGACAACAGCACGGCCGAGATCCGAGATTCATCGCAATCGAGCCCATTGCCCGGCCCCGGCACTCCGCCGAACCGCCAGCCCTGACAGCACCCCACTTCGTCCGGGCTCCAAGCCAGGCACGCACCAGTCGCAGCGGCTGGCCTCAGGCCCTATCCCGACGCCCCCACAACCGCCTTCTGGTAGAGGTGCCACGTTGCATAGCCGAGGACAGGCAGCACCACCGGTAACAACACCAGCCCCGTACACACGGCTCCCACCACCGACACCGCGATGATGGCGCACCACACTGCCATGGTCATCGGGCTGGTCGCCACCAGACGCAGGCTTGTGATGATTGCTGTCATCAAGTCCAGATCCCTATCGTAGAGGATCGGGAACGATACCACCGAGATCGAGAACACCAGAAAGGCGATCACCGCGCCCAAGACATGGCCTGCGATCAGAAACGTGAAGCCTTCGCTGGTCGACAGGATCAAGCTCACGAGATTGCGCAGGTTGAGGGCCTCGGCGCCGAAGAAGGTCAGCGTCAGCATCGCGGCGAGGTCCATCCAGATGAAGAACGCAAACGCCGTGATCAACGCCATCCAGCGCACATCCCGCCGCGCGGCGCCCCTGACGGAGGTCCACACCTCCCCGAGCCGTGGTTGCTCGCCCTGCTGCAGCCGGTGGCTCACGGCATAGAAGGCGACCGCGACGAACGGGGCGATGAGCGCAAACCCCATGGCGACGGGATAAATCAGGTAGGGCAGGTTCACCACCAGCAGGCAGGCAGCGATCAGCCAACCCCCGATCGTATAGACGGCCGCGATTGCGACGCTGACAAAAGGCGCTGCCAGAAAATCCCGCCAGCCCGCCGAAAGCGCGGCAAAAAGATCGCCAGGCGACACCGCCTTGACGTGCAACCCTCCAATTTTGGGACCGGCCTGTGCCCCTTTCGGCCGCTGCTCGCTTACCATGATGCCATGCTAGCAGCCTCTTACGGACCCAGCGCAAGCCCGCCAATTGATCGGCATCAATGATCCCCCGTTGGCCCCGTCGATGCCCCCTGAGCTGCGCGCCAACGGTCGTCGCGCCACCCCGCAACCGCTTCGGACTTGCACTTGCCCCCCGCCCCTGCTGAATTCCCCCTAGGCCCCGAGCGGGCGCCAACACGAGGCAACCACATGAGCGACGAGATTCTGGTCGAGCGGGATGGTCCCGTCATGACCATCACCCTCAACCGGCCAGAGAAATACAACGCCCTGACCTTCGCGATGTACGCCCGGCTCGCCGAGCTGTGCGAGGGCGAGGCCCAGGACGGCACCATCCGGGCACTCATCGTCACCGGTGCCGGCGTCAAGGCCTTTGCAGCCGGCACCGACATTGCCCAGTTCCGCGATTTCAAGTCACCCGAGGACGGCCTCGATTACGAAGCGCGCGTCGACAAGATCCTGTCGGCCATCGAACGCTGCCCGGTCCCGATGATTGCTGCGATTTCCGGCGCCTGCACCGGCGGTGGCGCCGCCATTGCCGCCTGCTGTGATATCCGCATCGCCACCAGCGACATGCGCTACGGCTTTCCGATCGCCCGCACCCTCGGCAACTGCCTATCGGCAACCAGCCTGCAACGGTTGACCGGCCTCATGGGCGCCCCGCGCGTCGTCGAGCTGCTCTACACATCGCGCCTGATGCCCGCCAACGAATGCCTCGCCGCCGGCCTCGTCACCGAGGTCCTCGACGATCACGCCGCTCTGATGGAGCGCGCCAAGGCCCTGGCCCACCAGATCGCCGGCTATGCGCCCTTGACGCTTTCGACCACCAAGGAGCTGATGCGTCGGATCCGCGAGGCGCAGCCGAGAGTCGACGATCACGATCTCGTCGCCAAGGTCTATACCAGCGCCGATTTCCGTGAAGGCCTCGACGCATTCCTGACCAAGCGCAAGCCGCAGTGGCGTGGAGCGTGAGCGCCGCACTCCTGTAGCGAACGGCGGCCGTCCCTCACCGACAACGATCGAGCGAAAACAAATCATGGCAGATGGCAGCGGCAATCCCCGCCCCCCCGTTTCCCCAAGCGTCATCGAGCGTCTGAAGGCTGTCGCCGGCCCTGGCGGCTACCTGGACAACCCGTCCGACATCGAGCCCTACGCTCGCAGCTGGCGCGGCAACTGGCAGGGCAAGTCGCCCCTGTTCCTGCGGCCCGAAGACGGCCGCCGAGCTCGTCAGCCATCGTTGCCATCTGCGCCGAAACCAACACAGCGATCGTGCCCCAGGGCGGCAACACCGGCCTCACCTATGGCAGCCAGCCCGGCCAGGGCATGAACGAGGTCATCGTCTCCACCGCCCGCATGAAGGCCATCCGCGAAGTCGACCTCAAGAACGACACCATCACGGTCGAGGCCGGCGTCGTTCTGCAGGAGATCCAGCGCGCCGCTGCCGAGCATAATCGCCTCTTTCCCTTGAGCCTCGGCGCCGAGGGCACCTGCCAGATCGGCGGCAACATCTCGACCAACGCCGGCGGCATCCAGGTGCTCCGCTATGGCAACACCCGCAACCTCATCCTGGGCCTCGAAGTTGTGCTGGCCGACGGACAGATCTGGAACGGCCTCAAGGCCCTGCGCAAGGACAACACCGGCTACGACCTCAAGCAGCTTTTCATCGGCGGAGAAGGCACACTTGGTATCATCACGGCAGCCGTCCTGAAGCTCTTTCCCAGGCCCTCCGAATCGCAATCTGCGTGGATCGGCGTGGCGAGCCCCGACGCCGCCGTCGAGTTGCTGGGCCTGATGCGCGAGAAGCTCGGCGAAAGCGTCTCCTCCTTCGAGCTGATCAGCCGCCCGACCGTCGATTTGCTGCTGACGGGCGTACCCGGTCACACCGACCCGCTGCCCGTTGTCCATCCCTGGTACGTGTTGACAGAGGTCACCGGGCAGGGTGAGCCGGGTTCGCTGGCCGAGCCTCTAGCCGATGTCCTCGGAGCAGCCGTGGAAAAAGCAATCGCCGCCGACGCCGTCCTCGCGGCCTCCGGCGAACAGGCCAAGAAGCTCTGGAAGATGCGCGAGGATATACCATTCGGCGTTCAGGCCGCGGGCGGTGCCATTCCGCACGACGTGTCCGTGCCGCTGTCCCGCATCACCGAATTCATCCGTCGCGCCGATAGCGCCATGCGCAAGGCCTACCCGACGTCGCGATTCTGCTGTTTCGGCCACGTCGGCGATGGCAACCTCCACTACAATCCGGTTCGCCCGGAAGACTGGACCTACGAGCAGTTCGCCGCCGAGTACAAGAACGTCAACAAGATCGTGCACGACATCATCGTCGATCTCGGCGGTTCCATCAGCGCCGAGCACGGCATCGGCGTCGTCCGCCTGGAGGAAAACCTGCGCTACAAGAGCCCGGTCGACATCGACCTCATGCGCCGCATCAAGCACGCCATGGATCCAGCAGGCATCCTCAATCCGGGCAAGGTCATCGTCGGCTGACCGGCAGCACGGCCCAAAGGCCGTTGCGCCCGTCCAAAACCAACAGGGGCCACCCTTGCGGATGGCCCCTTTCCGGTCAGTTCCAGCTCACACTTCAGCGATACGACCGCCGATAGGACGGACGCCCGACGTGCTCCCGCGTATACGGGCGTGCGTCGCGCCATGTGCGATGCCGGCGCGGTCCGACCCAGACCGTGCGGCAAACCGTGCGCTTGCGCCAACCGTGACCGATCCGCGTGCACTTGCGAACGAAACGAACCTGCTCCACCAGTGGCGCCGCCTCAGTGGCGGTCTTGGCAGCCTTGAGTGCCGAACCTGCGGGTGCGGCGGCTGCTCCGGTGAGTCCGAGCCCGATTGCGAGCCCGATAGCAGGCAGGATAGTTTTGAAGGCAATCCGCATGGCTTTCTCTCCTGAGTTTTTTTGCGGTGCCTTCCCTGGCGTATGAGGGGAACGCTCCGGCCGTCGCCGATCCGTCGCCGCAGCTGGAAATCTTTTTGAACCCCTGTCCGCTCCGGGCCGCTCTGGGCCCCCCTCCCGTGCTTAACCAATGCAAAAGACCGAATTGGTAGATTGAGGCGGTCCTTGGCCGCCCCGGCATCGGACCGCCCCGAGGATCGCCTCGATCGGGCGCAGCAGCGCTACCATCGTAGGATCCTTGCATGAGCGCGGGGCGCAATCCTTCCCATACAATGTCGGAACTCGACGGCATCAGGGCCTTCGCGATCCTTGCCGTTCTCGGCCTGCACGGCGGCTACGGCTGGGTTCCCGGCGGTTTCCTCGGCGTCGATCTTTTCTTCGTCCTGAGCGGTTTCCTGATCACGCTCCTGCTTTGCCGGGAGGTCGGCCGCAATGGTCGGATCAGCTACTGGCGATTCTATGCCAGGCGCGCCTTGCGCATCCTGCCGCCGCTCGCCGTGGGCTTGGGCCTCGCCTGGGCGCTCGGCGGCTTCAACCCCGCGACGGGGGCCCAGCCGATCCTGCTCTTCTACGCCAACCTCGTCGACCACCTGAAGCTCGGCACCATGACCCACACGTGGTCGCTCGCTGTCGAGGAACAATTCTACCTCATTTGGCCGTTGGCATTCGGCTTCGCCTGGCGGCTCGGCGGGCGAACGGCGGCAGCCGGAATGGCATTGGCCGTTTTTGCGGCAAGCCTCGCCCTCAGGATCTATTTCTACCGCGAAGGCATGGACCTCGACGTCCTCTACCGCCACCCCCTGGCACGCAGCGATTCGCTGGCCGCAGGCTGCCTCATGGCCCTGATCGCCGGCGACCGGCGGCTTGTCCTGCCAGGCCTCTATACGATCGGGCTGGCCGTCATCGCCGGCCTTGCAGCGACCATTACGCCGCGCACGCATTGGGCGATGGTCACCGCAGGCCACACCGCGTTTGCTGCTCTCTTTGCCGTGTTGATCGGTGCCGTCGCAGCAGCGCCCGCGACCGACCTGTGCAAGCGCCTGCTGAGCCACCCCGTACTCGTGTGGATCGGGCGGCGCTCCTACGGCATCTACGTCTACCATGTGCCGATCTTTGTCGCTCTGGAGGCCTTCCGCGTGAAGGGCAGCCTCGTCAACCTGGTGCTCGTCACGCTCGCCCGCCTGCTGCTGACGCTTGCAGTTGCGGAGGCATCGTACAGGTTGATCGAGCAGCCGCTGCTGCGCCTCAAACGCTTCTTCTACCCCGCTCAGAAGGAGGCCGAAACGCTGGCACGTGCTGAGCCGCCGCGCTCCGCGCGCGAGCCCTTGGCTCCTGCGCCGATCGCACCAGCGCAACCCGTGTGAGGCATGTGCGGCGTGCCCCCTGCGATCATCGATAGGGGGTGACAGCGACCGCCATTTCGGGTCAAGTCTGCCCTCATGTGCAACCTCTATTCCATGACCCGCGCGCCCGAGGCCGTGCTCCGCCTGTTCCGCGTCTCACACAACCGGGCGGCGCAATTCCAGCCGCAGGATGCGATTTTTCCCGGCCACGCCGCACCGATCATCCGCCAGAACAGCGAGACCGACGGCGAACGCGAGCTCGTGACCATGTCCTGGGGTTTCGTGCTCCCTCAGGCCGGACGCGCCCCCCGCCGCGTCACCAATTTCCGCGACGACCGCACACTCACCAGCCCCTTCTGGCGCGACAGCTTCAAGTCGCGGCGCTGCCTGGTGCCCGCCTCCTCCTTTGCCGAGCCCCGTGAGGTGACGCCGGCCACCTGGCACTGGTTCGCCCTGGCCCCCACGACCACCGACACCTGCGATCGCCCCTTGTTTGCTTTTGCCGGCATCTGGCGCCATTGGTCCGGCCCATTGCGCAAGGACGGACCGAGCGTTGCGGTCGATGTCTTCTCCTTCATGACCACGACACCGAACGCACTCGTGTCCACCATCAACCACGAGCGCATGCCCGTTCTGCTCACCACCGACGAAGACCGCGAAACTTGGCTTAACGCCAGCCCAGAGGTGGCTTTTGCCCTGGCACGCCAGACCCCGCCTGAGGCCATGCGCATCGTCCAGGCCGGCCTTGAAAAACGTGATCGGTTGGGCGAACCCGAAGCCGATCACCCGGCCAGCATGGGCCGTTTGCTATAGGACCTGATCGGTACAGATGGAGGCGCATCGTTCCCAGCCAGGGCGTGACTGACGCCTGAAAACGAGATCCTTGAGGGCTGTTGCGCACGAGCGCGCCATTTCGATTGAAGCGAACGCGCGCAGGGTGGCGGCGAAATCCCGGATGGCCCAGACCCTGAGGCTGCATCAAAATCGGACCCCGCAACCTGTGGCATCAACACAACAGTAGTCTTTCGGCCCCTTTTCGCCACAACTCGCTTCCGCAAACGCCACAATCGCCATTTAATGACTACCCCTGCGGCAACTGAAATAATTGTCTTGAGGGAGACGAAGTCATGCAAACCAAACCTTATCGAGCCCTGCATCTGTGGTTGCGCGACATGGTGCTTGGCGCACTGGCTTTCGTTGTCGTGTCACTGTCGCTGGCCTCGACCGGCGAGGCCCCTCTCGCATGGAACCTCAACCAGGCTGCCGCCGGCGAGGTCATCGCCACCCGCGTCATCGACGTCACCGCACCTGCCGGTCCCCAGGCCGAGAACGCGGTTGTCGCTGCGGCGCAAATGCGTCCAGCCGCCGATCCCCTGCTCATGCGCCGCATTGGCGAGATGACCATCATGGGGCTGACATTCTCTCTGCTGTTCGCCTTCAACATGGCTTTCTGGCGCCACCTTCAGCGGATCGACGCCACCTCGCGCCGCCCCCGTTCTTGACCGGAGCGCGCTCGAAAGCGCGTCATGAGTTGAACCGGCATCTCGCAATTTCGCCACGAGCAACCTATGTAGTCGCCAGAGCTTAGGTGATCAGGGAGATCTGAAGATGCGCATGCGCGCTGTCGCTGCCGGCTTTCTCGGTGCCACGAGCCTCGCTCTGGCGGCCTGGGCCTCAGGCCTTCCAGCCCGATCTACCAGCCCCGACGCCATCCTCGCCAGCGGCTTCGATCGCGCACTCGCTGACACTGACACGTCCTGGCAGCCCCCCTCGCCCAATCTGTGGCTGAGCGCCGCCGGCCCGACCTCCGCCGGTCGCTCCTTCAGCGTCGGCGACGTCATCACTATCTCCGGCAAGGGCGGCCGCCCGCTCGCCGTTGAGGTCACCGGACTGCAGCAGGTCGATGGTGACCGCATCGGCGTTCCCGCCGTCGACTTCCAGCTCGTCACAGCTCGCTCGGCCCACGATCCGGCAGGCCCGCCCATGCGCTTTCTGTTCGCCCTCGGCACGCCGCCACAGCCCGTCGGCTTGCCACGTCCAGCCAACGGCCAACTCGGCCACCAGCTCTAGAACCTCAACGGCTGAGGTGGCAGCTCCCTCGCTGCCCAAATACGTCGATTGCGCATCTAAAACAACGATCTAGACCACACTTGCGCAAGACCGCTCGATATAGCTCGAAGCATGCGCGCTCCGGCCAAACCAATCAGGCCGCGGCATTTAACGCTTTCTTAAGGATCCTCCGTTAACCGAATCGCAAGAGCACTACAGGCTTTGCCGTGCCTGTCTGCCATGACTTCCGCCCGGCGCCCGCGCCACGGCCGCGATCGGGCAGCCAACTTCGCCGGAGCCGCGGCTGCGCTGAGCCCGACAACCAGCGCAGCTACGCCCGGAGCTCCCTCCGGCGCAAAAAAATTCTTCGATCACACCGGCTTTGCCGTTGACTTGAAGGGCACTCAGGCTTATCTCAACGCCGTTCTGGCACTCAACTTACGAGAGTGCTAACAGCATCATCGATGCATCTCAGCTCAATGCGGCCTCTGCGCCCGTCCATTCGGAGCATCTATAGCAATGAAGTTTCGTCCCCTTCACGACCGCGTCGTCGTACGTCGCATCGACAGCGAGACCAAAACCGCAGGCGGCATCATCATTCCCGATACCGCAGCCGAGAAGCCCCAGCAGGGCGAAATCGTCGCCGTAGGCCCGGGCGCCCGTGACGAAGCCGGCAAGCTCGTCCCCCTCGACGTCAAGAAGGGCGACAAGGTGCTGTTCGGCAAGTGGTCCGGCACCGAGGTCAAGATCGACGGCAAAGAGCTGTTGATCATGAAGGAGAGCGACATCATGGGCGTGCTGGACAAGTAATTCGCGCCGCGGAGGAGCCAGCAGCCGGCCGATTGATCCATCAAGGCCGGGCCGGCCGCCGAAGCACCACCCAGCGCCGACTTGTCTTCCCCCAAGTACCAACCCCTCCCCCAACACGCAGGACAATCCCACCATGGCTGCCAAGGACGTAAAATTTTCGATTGACGCACGCGACCGCATGATGCGCGGCGTCGACATCCTCGCCAACGCCGTCAAGGTGACGCTCGGCCCGAAAGGCCGCAACGTCGTCATCGAGAAGAGCTTCGGCGCTCCCCGCACCACCAAGGACGGCGTCACCGTCGCCAAGGAAATCGAGCTCGAGGACAAGTTCGAGAACATGGGCGCCCAGATGGTGCGCGAAGTGGCCTCGAAGACCAACGACGTCGCCGGTGACGGCACCACCACCGCGACGGTTCTCGCCCAGGCCATCGTCCGCGAAGGCCTGAAGTCGGTCGCCGCCGGCATGAACCCGATGGACCTGAAGCGCGGTATCGACAAGGCCGTGATCCAGGTCGTCGAAGAGATCAAGAAGAAGGCCAAGAAGGTCAAGAACTCCGAGGAGATCGCGCAGGTCGGCACCATCTCCGCCAACGGCGAAACCGAGATCGGCAAGATGATCGCCGAGGCCATGCAGAAGGTCGGCAACGAGGGCGTCATCACCGTCGAAGAGGCCAAGAGCCTCGAGACCGAACTCGACGTCGTCGAGGGCATGCAGTTCGATCGCGGCTACCTCTCGCCCTACTTCATCACCAACGCCGACAAGATGATCGCCGAGCTGGATGACCCCTACATCCTCATCCACGAGAAGAAGCTCTCCGGCCTGCAGCCGATGCTGCCGCTGCTCGAGGCGGTCGTCCAGACCAGCCGTCCCCTGCTGATCATCGCCGAGGAAGTCGAGGGCGAGGCCCTCGCCACCCTCGTCGTCAACAAGCTGCGCGGCGGCCTCAAGATCGCAGCCGTCAAGGCTCCTGGCTTCGGCGACCGCCGCAAGGCCATGCTCGAGGACATCGCCGTCCTCACCGGCGGCACCGTGATCTCCGAGGACCTCGGCATCAAGCTCGAGAGCGTCACCGTCGACATGCTCGGCAAGGCCAAGCGCGTGCACATCGACAAGGAGAACACCACCATCGTCGACGGCGCCGGCAAGAAGAAGGACATCGAAGGCCGCGTCGCCCAGATCAAGGTGCAGATCGAGGACACGACCTCCGACTACGACCGTGAGAAGCTGCAGGAGCGCCTGGCCAAGCTCGCCGGCGGTGTTGCCGTGATCAAGGTCGGTGGCGCCACCGAGATCGAGGTGAAGGAGCGCAAGGACCGCGTCGACGACGCGCTCAATGCCACCCGCGCCGCGGTCGAAGAAGGCGTCGTTGCCGGCGGCGGCGTCTGCCTTGCCAAGGCCACCCAGGCCATCACCGTCAAGGGTGACAACGAGGACCAGGACGCCGGCATCCAGATCGTGCGCCGTGCCCTCCAGGCTCCGATCCGCCAGATCGCCGAGAACGCCGGCGTCGAAGGCTCGATCGTGGTCGGCAAGGTGCTCGAGGCAAAGGGCGCCACCTTCGGCTACGACGCCCAGACCGACGAGTACGGTGACATGCTCGAGAAGGGCATCATCGATCCGGCCAAGGTCGTGCGCACCGCCCTGCAGGACGCAGCGTCCATCGCTGGCCTGATGATCACCACCGAAGCCGGTGTTGCCGAAGCGCCGAAGAAGAAGGACGGCGGCGGCCACATGCACGGCGGCGGCATGGGCGGCATGGACGGCATGATGTAAGCGCCAACGCGCTCCACACCGACCAGTGCACAGAAGGGGCCGTGCCAGGCGACTGGCGCGGCCCTTTTCATTGGGCAACGCAACGGTTGGTGATCCGGCCTCGCCACGATCGCGCCGAGGTTCGCCTGCATAGGGTTGAGACATCGGCGGTCACACCGGCCGCTGCGGCCATTGTGCACCCCCGCCCACCTTGTCGTTCCGAGCCGGCGCGCATAAATCGAGGTCATGTCGCAACCCACCCGCCCCAACCGCCGTCGATTCATCAAGCGCGGACTAGCTGCCGGTGTAACCCTGGCAGCCGGCGCCAGTGTGATGCTGCCGCGTAAGGCCAATGCCTACTACGCCGGCCCCGTCACCGACCACTTCGACGGCCACAAGTTTTTCAATCCTGGTGGGCCCTCGCAGAAGAACTTCGCCGATATCGCCAGGATCTATGCCTTCGAGCATTGGCACAAATGGCCTGAGGCGTTCCCGAGCCCACACCCGCCCGAGGCCCCGCCAGCCCGCATCGAAGGCGCTACCGCGCGCCTCGTCCTCGTCGGTCACGCCACCTGGCTGATCCAGACCGGCGGCCTCAACATCCTGATCGACCCCGTCTGGTCCGAGCGCGCGAGCCCATTCTCGTTCATCGGCCCCAAGCGCGCCAATCCGCCCGCAATCGCCTTCGACGATCTGCCGAAGGTCGATGCCGTCATCGTCACCCACAACCACTACGACCACATGGATCTGCCGACGCTAGCCCGCCTGTGGCAGCGCCACCGCCCTAAGATCGTCACGCCGCTCGGCAACGACACCATCATGGCCAACGACATCCCAGGCATCGAGGCGACCGCCATGGACTGGGGCCAAACGGTCCGGCTCGGTCGCGACATCGTCGCCTACTGCGAGCCGACCCAGCATTGGTCGGCGCGCGGCACCCGCGATCGCCACCATGCGCTGTGGGCAAGCTTCGTCCTGGCAACTCCCGCCGGCAAGATCTACGCCGTCGGTGACAGCGGCTTCGGCGACGGCCGCACCTTCCGCCATATTGCCGCCCGCCATGCCGCTATCCGACTGGCGCTGCTGCCGATTGGCGCCTACGAGCCGCGATGGTTCATGTCCGCCCAGCACATGAACCCGGCCGAGGCCGTCGAGGCGCTGCGCTTGTGCGGAGCCGAGCGCGCCTTGGGTCACCACTGGGGCACCTTCCAACTCACGACGGAACCCCACGACCTGCCGCCCCGCGAACTCGCCGAGGCCTGCGCGAAAGCGGATATGCCGCCCGCGCGCTTCCGCCCAATGCGCCCAGGCGAGATCGAAACGGTGTGATTTCAGCCAGCGCGCCCAAGCAATCGCCCGATGCGTCCGAAAATTCCCGCCCGCCGCGCACTTGTTGACGCTCCGACCGACGGATTGTTGCCGATGAAGGTGAGGTAGTTGAGATCCGCGAAAGTGATGTCGGCCAGCCTGTAGGCCACAAAGGCAGTCAGGATGCAGGCGCCGAAATAGCCGACACCGAAATATTCCTCGCCCGCGCTCAAGGTCGCAAGCGTCAGTCCTGCCACCGACACCAGGAACAGCACCTGCACCCGCAGGTACGTCCTCCGCCTGTCGAAGAACAGCAGCATGGCCGAGCAGGCGATGAATATGAACTGGAACACCGCCCCAAGCGCGCCGAACCGCAGGATCGAGATCTGCCGGAACTGCAGGCCCAGCGCATCGATGATCACCGGCGCCAGCAGCACCAGCACAGCAGAAACGCCGATCTGGGCAACCGTGACCAACGCCAGGTTCTCGAGCGTGTGCACATGCAGGCGACGGCGCGCATCCTCGATCTGCCCGTACGTGCCGTGTCCGCCGATTGTGGCGTAATAGCGCTGGTAGCGCTCGAAGAAGTCCGTCTCCAAACGGATCACGAAGGCGGCCAGCGCCGGAATGATGCCGAGCGAGGCGATGAACATGGCGCTGTCGTAGAGCGGCGCGTGGCGCAACCCCGTTTGCAGCACTTCACCAGCCTCGGAGAACCACATCAGCCACTTGTCGATCCACACGCCCGCCGTACCCGCCAGGGCCCCGAGCGCCAGCCGCCAGTAGTCCCGAAATCCGCCGGCCAGCGCCTGCAACCCCGCCAGCGGATCGCGCACCGGCGCACTGAAGGTTGCGAGCACCCGGCTGATCAGGCCAAAGAACGTGACCGCGAGGCCCGCAAAGAAACCCCACGTCATCGCCACCGGCCCGCCGCCAAGCAATGCCGAGCCGATACTCGCCCCCATCGACACCAGCAAGCCGACCATGAAGGAGAGCGTCACGCCGTTGTAGTCACGCACCGCGCCGCAAAACGATAGCACCACCCAGATCAACCCGACCAGCGTCGACCCCGCCACCAGCGCCAGCGCCGTGGCGGCCGGCGGGCGGAAAAAGGCCACCAAACCTAGCGTCCCAAGACCGACAACGACAAGCGTCGCCACCAGAGTCGCAAGCAGCAGGGCGCCCACCCGGCTCGGCTGCTTCAGCCACAGTGCATCTGCCACAAGCCGCGTCGCCACGATCGTCACTGGCGCCGCCAGCACCAGCGAAGCCGAAAAGGCATAGATGATGAGCACGCGGAACTCGGCAAGGTTGGCAAGCCCGACCAGCCGCTCGGTCGTGATCCCGATCCCGGCGAGGCTCAGGATCGTGAACAGCCACGGCCCCGCGGCAATGACGGCCGCATGCCCGCCCGCCGAAACCAGCGACGTGATCGTGTCCCGGTTGGCGAGCCGCTTGAGCTGGAATCCGATGCCGGCCATCTAATCCTCGCTGTCAGGCCGCGGTGCGCGGTTGTGTGTCTGTGCGCGTCGGCGTCGCGATGTGGCCGGCATAAAGGCGCCGATAGGCATCGACGGCGCGCTCCGACGTGTAGCTGCGCCGCACCCGCTCGCGCAACGTCTCGCCATAGAGGCGGCGACGAGCATGATCGAGCAGCAAGTCGCCGACCGCTTCGGCAATCTCGCGCGGCGACACCAGGCTCGTAACAATACCGCCCGGACCAAGCCGCGGCTCCTCGTCGGGACGCCCCTCCAGGATCTCACGGCACGAGCCGACATTGGTCGCAACGAACGGTATTGCGGCAGCGCCCGCCTCGAGGATCACCAACGGCTGCGATTCACTGAGCGAGGTCAGCGCCATCACATGCACCCGCGACAGGTGCTCGAGAATGTTGACGGTGCCGGTGAACTCGATCGTGCCTTCGAGCCCGAGGCTTGCCACCAGCGCCTGGCATTCCTCGAAATACTCCGGATCCTCGTCCACCGGTCCCATCACCACGGCGGCGACGTTGGGGATGCGCGCCCGCAGCAGCGACGCTGCCGTGATGAAGGTTTTCACGTCCTTGATGGGCACCACCCGGCCGATCAACGCCACCGTCGGCCGCGCATCGTCCGGCGCCGGCGACAGCCCCTCGAACTTGCGCAGGTCGATGCCGTTGGCGATCACCGTCAGCCGCTCGTCGGGCGCGCCGAGCAGCGCCTGCGCCCGCTGATTGTCCTCATAGAGCGTCACGATCTCGCTCACGCCCTCGTAGCAGGTACGGGCATAGGCCTCGAAGGCGCGGATCCACATGTCACGTAGGTCGAAACGCGGATCGTCGAGCGCATGCCCCTTATCCACGGTATCGGCGACCCAGCTCGCCATCAGCAGCTCGATACGCCGCTCGTTGGTGTAGATGCCGTGCTCGGTCAGCACTGCCGGCCGCCCCGTCTCCAGCGCCGCCCGTGCCGCCAGAACGCCCGCATATCCTGTCGAGATCGTGTGATACACCTTGGCCCTCGGCAGCGGGAACTCCAGCGTCGCCAGCAACCCGCCGAGCAGCGCCCGCCACGCCCAGAAATAATGCAGGAACGAGCCGAACGGCATTTCGTTGGCATAGCCCTGCCGCGCGATCTCCCAGGCCACCGGCGAATTGAACAGCACCGGCAGCGGCAGCCGGTCTCGCGTCCGGCGCACCGCCGCGGCGACCCGCGACAGCGCCTTGATACCACCATGGCCCATCAGATCACCGAGCGCGGCCGCCAACTCGTCGAGCCCATCCGGCAGCTTCAGTCGCTTCATCGGCTCGGCGCCGAAATCCTGCAGGTAAAGATGATCGAGGCCGATCACATTGTCCGGCAGCCCATACCGTGGCGGCTGGTTGGTGGGTTTGGGCCACAACGCCACCACCCTGAAAGTCGTCTCGGGTTGACTGCGAATGAGCCAGTCGATCCAGGCCGAGACACCACCGGGAATGTAGGGATAGCAGCCTTCGACGAGGATGCAGACATCCGCCTCCTGGCCCGCGCCCGGTGTCGTCGTGTCACTCATGATCCCGCAACCTGCGCTCTTGTGGCGATGCCGGACAGCCGCCGGAACCTCGCCGCCGGCCGCCCAACCCGGATCGCATGGGCGGCGCGGGCAGCCCGCAAGTCGGCGAACAGCCCCCGCTCGATGAGCAGTTTTTCGAGCGTCGCCGTACGCAGCGTCAACAGTGCCGCATCCTCGCCCTGCAACACGCCATGAACCCCATCCTTGAGCCCCGCCAGCACGAACGCACTGAGCAATTGCCGCCCCTCGTTCGCAGCCTTGCGCTCGGTCTCGTCGATCAGCCCTGATACTGCGAGCAGGTCGAGATCGCCGAGCAGGTCGAGCGCTTCACCGGCGCCACTGACCCCGGCCCCAACGCGCTCCAAAACCTCGCGCACCCGCCCCCGCACCTCGCCCCCCACGTGCGCCGCCACCGCCGCCGCCTGCACCCGCAGCGTCGGCTCCGGGCTCTCGAGCGCCACCTGTAGCGTTGCCAGATAGGCAGGATGGAAATGCCGCGCGATATACCCGAGAATGGCCTGCCGCTTGATCAGCGGCCCAGTCTCCATCAACGCCGGAAACGATTGCGGCATCTGCGCGCCGAGATCCAGCGTCCGCCCGACCCCCACATCATCGCAGAGCCTGACGTCGGGCTCGATCGCCGTCGACAACGCAATCCGCTCGTACCATTTCTCG
The DNA here is from genome assembly GCA_963761475.1 of uncultured Alphaproteobacteria bacterium. GTDB lineage: Bacteria > Pseudomonadota > Alphaproteobacteria > Rhizobiales > Hyphomicrobiaceae. The sequence goes on along the minus strand of CAVXGT010000019.1, from coordinate 564,528 downwards.
ACCAACGGACTGGGCGCGTGCCCCCCGCTGCCCGCAATGTCCAGCAGCGCTGCCCCGAGCGGTCCGAGCGGCCCGACCACCGCGCCTGCGACCAGCGCCAGCACCGCCACCGTCACATCTGCGCGCTGCGCCATGACCTGCCGGACGAGCCACGCGAGCGCCACCAGCAGCAAGGCATGCGCTGCAAGCAGACCTGCAAGTCCGACCCCGCTGTAGATCATGAATGCCAGCGCCAGCGCGCTCGACCCGCCGATGCCGAGCAGCGCTTGCGCCTGTCTCGGCTCCGTCGAACCGGTTTGCGCCTCACCTTCCCTGACGCCGTCGCCGCTCGCTGCAACTTGATCCTGCGCCATGCCTCAGCCCGGCCTCGCCACTTTGCGCTGTCGGCGCGTGCCGTCACGCCACCGCACCTCGCGCCAGACTTTCGCCTGGCCACCGCTGTCGGCGGGAGGCGCTCCGCTCGACCTCGCCGCCAACGGCATGGCCCGAGCATTGGCATCGTTCAGGCGGTTGACCAGCATGTGTGCCACGGCCCCGAGGCGCAGCGTTGTGGTGGCGTCGAGCTGTGCTGGCGATGCCGTCTCAAGCAGCAGCATGCCGAGCACGTTTCCATCCTTGTCCATGATCGGTGCTGCAGCCACGCCCGCTCCCTCGAGCTCGCGTTCGTCCCCCGGCACCAGCACCGACAACCGTCGCCCCTGCTCGACGACAGCGACGTTGAGCGCCTCTCCCGCACCGATCTGGCCGCCCCCTTTCACCGCGCCGGCATCGTCACCGCTGGGATAGCGATCGCTAAGGCGCAGCACGTCGTGGTCGCGCACCCACAACGACACCACGCAATCCCCAAACCCGAGCCTGACGGCATCGCGAAAGGCGGCTGCCGCCAACGGCGCATCAGTCGATTGCAGACGTCCCATCGCCGTCAGCAGCAAGCGGGCATCGGGATCGGCACGCGTGGCGATCATGCGCTCGAGCGTCTCACAGCGCCGCCGGAGGTTGCGCGCATGCTCCGAAATCGCCTGCCGCTGCGTGCGCAGTGTCGCCACCTCCCGCTGCAGCGCTTCCTTTCGTTCGATTTGGCGCAGCCGCAATTGGCCGAGGATGATCGCCGTCACCAGCCACAACACCGGCTGCAGCCAGATCCGCAACAGATAGCTGAAATGGTTTTCGCCTATTTCCTGCTCGGGCCAGCCGAGAAACGCCGAGGAGATGATGGCCATGCCGGCAGCCAACAATCCGCTCACCGGCCCATACTGGATGCTCAGCAGCAACACCGGCAGCCAGAAGAAGTGGGGGTGGCCATCATTTAACGGCGGGAAAGCAGGAACGAGATGGTCGAGCAGCGCCGGAACCACGATCAGCAGGAGAATCTCGAGAATGGCAACCGCAGGCGGCAGCACCGGCAATCCGGAAGTCTCGAGCGGAGCTGTCTCGGCGCCCTCGATCTGTCCTTCGCTGCTCTGCCTCATGTCATCGCGCCCCATCACGCCTGGCAGCCGACGCCTGCCGCTACGACCACCGACATTCAAGATCACCGGTCGCCACCCGGAGCCTGCAGCTCAATGGCCCGGCGGCCCAGTAACAACAGCTCGGAGCAGCGGCCAGTTCGCACTTGCGGACGCCCTGGCGCTCGAAACTGTCACCTGAGGCAAGAGGGCCCGACCGCGCGCACGGCCCCGCCGTTCCTGCGGCAACGACGACGACAACGGAGCGAACCCGGTTACTCTTAGCCGACCACCGACGCCAACGGCAATGACATCTCGACCACAGTTCCCACTCATCAGCCGACCAAACCGCCCCGCCACAGCGATCGCGCTCTGCCACGCTTCCGCTACCGTTCAGCCCGGTGCCGGAAACGGCAGCGGCGTTGGCAGCCCTTTGACGGCTGGCGATGGGGCTTGCTTCTTGATCGCGGCGGGAGCAGACCGCCGCGCGCGAACACGGCGCGGGGGCCGACCGGTCGCGCGACGCTTGCGAACGGACTTGCGAATCAATTTGGGCGGCGCCGGCTTTGCAGACGGCACGGTGGCAGCGCTCGGCGGCGCCACAGCCGGCAGCGGCCGACTGACCGGAACCGGTGGCGCGATTGCCGGATCTCCAGGCGGCGCGACGACCCCCACCTCCGTTGGCGCGCCTCCGCCCCGCACGCTGGCGTTGGCGACCCCCGCCGCAATCTCCCGCAGAGTCTGCTCGGCCGTGGCGCGCCGCCCCGTCGATGTCATCAACCGCGCCCAAAGCTGCAACCGCCATTCGTCGAGCGCCTTGACTTCCACCCGCGATAGCAACTGACGCGCCGGTTCCGGCTTGCCTTCATCCACTTCCACCGCCGCCGCCAGCAGCGGATTGTTGGCGATGAGGCCGGGCGAGATCTGGGCTCTCACCGCCTGGAACGCTTCTCGCTGGTCCACGGCACTCAGCGCCTCGGCCAGCGCCACCAGGTCAACCTGCGCCACTTGCGAAAGCCCATGCAGTTCGCCCGCCTTGTAGGCCAGCATCGGATCTTCGGCATCGAGCGCGGCCCGGATGAAGCGGCTCACCGTCTCCCCCTCGCGCAACTTCGAGGTTTCGAACCAACCCTTGAGGTAGGCCCTCGCCGCAACCACCTGATCCTTGTCGAGCATCAATTCGCCGACAGACAGCGAAATCGCATCGCCGGGCTTGCCGACGTTGCGCGCCAATGCCATGGCGAGGTCATGTCGATTGCTCTCGACCAGGCTGTCGATCAGCCGCAACACCAGTTGCTGGTCCTGGCTACCCTTGAACCACCGCACCGCCCGCCTCTGCGCTTCCTCTGCCCCGCCCGCCTCGAGCAACGAAGTGAATAGCATCAGTCGGTCGCCACTTTCGTTGAGACGCCGCCGGTCATCGACCGATCGCAGCAATGCTGCCACCTCGGCCATGTTCCCGTCCGCCGCCGCAAGATGCGCCAGCCGCACGATATCGTCCGTTCGCCGGTAGCCGCGCACCCGGCAGGCCGCGATCGTCCGCTGCTCTGCATCGTACTGCCCCGAGCGCCGATAGAGCCCGATCAACTCCTTGCAGACGGGCTGCGAATAGCGTCGAGCCAACCGGGCTTCGAGCGCCTGGATGTAGCCCGCCTCGTCCTGCGTCGCCCGATAGAACTCCGCAAGCCGGCGCTGCACATTAGCATCCCGCGGCCTGGCCGCGGCCAGCAGCACCAGCATCTGCCGGGCCTTCGGCAGGTCGCCTTTTTCCTCGTAGAGGCTCTGCAGCTGAAAAAGCGTGCGCTGCTTGCGGTCACCACGCGCGAAGCGCTGCTCGAGCAGTTGCAGCGCTTGGCCGTCGTGGCCATCCCGTTCGAGCATGGCGATACGCTCGTTGTCGTCGGGCAGCAGCAGGTATCCGACACCAAGGGCGCCCACAAACACCACCACCATGATCAGCAAATGCGGCCGCAACCAGCTCGGCCGGGTCGACAGCACCTGGGCCACCTGAGCGGGTAGGCGCCCCTGCAGCACCGCGAGCGCATCAGTCATGGCAGGCAAACCTGATCTGCACCGGCTCCACGGCAACTGGACCGAAGCGAACCTCGAAGTTGCCACGGTCGTCTGCCCACCGGGTCTCCTGCGAGAGCACCGTCCCGTTCTTGGTCACCGACACCCGGAAGCCACGCCGGGGGCTCGTCGTCCAGGTCATGTCTCCCGCGCCAAAACCCTGTGCCGTGAAACGGAAGCCGCAGGCTTCCCGCGTGAGGTTGGAGATTATCCAGCGGCTATCGACCAGACTGGCGTCCGCCGCCTTGCCTTCCCGGCGCGCACCCTGCTCGGCTGTTCGTCCGCGCAGGGTGACGATCGCCGTCTCGACCGCGGGATCGAGTGAGACGAACATCAATTCCTCATGCCGTATCGAGCCGAGCACCCCGCGCGACCGACCGAGATCCACGGCCAGTTGGCCGGCCTCGTCGAATCGCACCGTCGACAATGCTCCGCGTCGGCTCACCGCCCACGAGAACAGGTCCACCTGTACGATCTCGACGCCGAAAAAGTCGTTGGCCACCGCCGCATAGTTCGACGCCGGGACCGGGATGACGCGCGCCTTCCGCGCGATATCCAGGATATGCTTGACCGCTGCGAGCGCGCCGGGCCGTTCGCCGGAATACATGTGGTAGTAGAGATTGAAGGGCTTGAGCCGCCTCGGCCGTTCCGTGTTCGCCAACGTATTCACGAGCATGAACTGGCCGTGGTAGGGGCCGGTCCAGTCGTTGGTGTAGGTATTCTCGTTGCTGTTACCGGCATAGATCTGCCGCTCGCTGCCCGCCGACCGTCCGATCGGCGGCACGTAGCTCACTGAAGGGTATTCGGCATCGAAGCGCGAATCGCCGCCGTTCATGTTGTAGGCACCGGCCAATCGCACGGCCCGGATCGCCGCAGGAAACGGAGTGGTGTCGCCGCTCCATAGGTAGATCCGCGCACGCTTCCCCTCCGGCGCGAAGGCTTCCGCCCCCTTGAGCGCGCCACCGATCTCGTTATCGAGCGAAAACGGCTCGCGCAGATAGGTCCGCGGCAGGCTGTCCGAGCCGGCGATGTACTTGTCCGACTGGTCCGTCGGCATCGGTTTGCCTGCAACCTTCAACACCCCTCGAGAGAAGCGCTCGCGCATCGACAGCACCGGTGCCGCGTGACTCTCGATCAGCCGCAACTCCTCCGCCCGGTCGTAGCTTTCGAAGAACTGCCAGTTGAACGGATGCGTGTTGGTGTGCGTTGCCACCTCCACCTGGGGCAAGGCGAACAGGCGCCGGGCGATGACCCCGGCATTCCGGTTACCTCCGAGCCTCGGATTGGTATCGGCGGCGATCAGCCCCACCGACACCGGCAGGTCCGGATAGGGCACGATCGCTTCGCGCTCTATCACTTCCGCCGACAGCTTCTGCGCTTCCCGGTAGCCCTCGATCTCCGACACGTTGTTCCAGCCATCGCCGTCGATGTGCGAGAAATAGATCCGCCGTCCGGCAATCGTCGTCGTGTCCGGAATCGGTCGACGCTCGTCGCCGAAGGCGCGGGCAAAAAACGCGAACGGATTGAGCGTCCACCGCACGCGGTCGGTGTTCTGTTCGTAGTACACAGTGAAATCGTCATCGGCAAAACCACCCCCAGGGGCCGTCGCAACCAGCGTCGATCGCACGGTCGCTCCGCCAAGCGGCGCCTCGATCACGAGATGCGGCTCTGCATCCCCGCGACGGGCCTCGATCACCGCGAAGTCGGGCAACGCCTTGTCGATCTGCCGCTCGAAGCCCACCATCTCTGGATCGCGCTCGACCACGCGGGCCTTCCACGGCATGTCGACCGTGTCGCCGCGATCTTCAAGCCCGATCCGCGCCAGCACCCGGTTGACCTGCTCGAGGCGCGCATCGCTCGAGGGCGGCGCCACACTGCCGAGCACGACGTACTTGAGCCCTCGCGCCAACGCCATGTCGAGCCAGTCGAGAACCGCATCGGGCTTGGCCAGCGGCTCGGCGAACCACGTCAGGATACCGCGATAGCGGCCGAGGTCTTCGACAGGCGGCAGCGGTGCGTTGACATCGTGATAGATGACACGCAGGCCCAGATGATTGAGCGGCATTTCCGCATATTTGTGAATGCGCGTCAGATGCGGCGCCCGTTCGCGTCGCCGGTCGTAGAGTGCGAGCACGTCGAGCTTCACAGGCCTCCCGGAGAACTCGATGTCGAGCGCCAGCGCGCTCCGGCCAGGAAGCACCCAGGCGAGCAGCGCGACCACCAGCCACAGCCCGATCCATCCCAGCATGGCGCGCGGTGCACCAGTTCGGGCCAAATGCCCCAATGCCGCCACTGGCCGGACAGTCGCTTCAGTCATAGAGCTTGACGTCATCCGTCGATCCATTGCCGTCGAAAGCCCACCCGTCCCACAGCCTAGTGTCGACCCTTCCGGCCGCCACTGGCCGATTTCCCCCGAGGTCCCGGCGCCCCGCCGCCTGTCGCTCTCGCGCGCCAACTGGCCACACCCCGACCGATGCCATCGCCCACCTGTCCGACGGCACCGCGACAATAGCATGTTTCCTTACCCCGTTGGGCCTCGCGGTCGCACGTCGCACCCCACCCGCCGCCATTTCATAACGCCGCCATTGACGCCCGTCGCGCGCCGACGGTAGCGATTGCCTCGTTTTCAACTATAACAGGCACGACACGACTGCCGCTGCGGCCTGACGCCAATGCGCACGTGCTGCCAGCCACCCGACGGAATGGCCGCACGCAACGACAACCAGAAAGCGAGGGCGTGCTTGAAGCTCGTCATGTTGTCGCGCAATCCGAGCCTCTACTCCCACCGCCGCATCGTCGAGGCGGCGCACGAGCGCGGGCACGAGATCGACGTCATCAATACCTTGTCCGTGCATGTCAACATTACCTCGAACAAGCCGTTGCTTCGCCAAGGCGGTCGCACCTTGCAGGCCTACGATGCAGTCATCCCGCGCATCGGCGCCTCGGTGACCAACTACGGCCTCGCCGTCCTGCGCCAGTTCGAGATGCAGGGCGTTTTTCCCCTCGACGAATCGGTCGCGATCGGCCGCAGCCGCGACAAGCTCCGCGCCCTCCAGATCCTGGCGCGCGCCGGCATCGGCATGCCCAACACCGCCTTCGCCCATCGCCCGCGCAAAGCAGCCGAGGTCGTGGCCGAGGTCGGCGGCGCCCCCGTCGTCATCAAGCTGCTCGAAGGCACCCAGGGCATGGGTGTGATTCTGGCCGAGACCGACGCATCTGCCGCCTCCACCATCGAGGCATTCTCCGCCGCCAACGTCAACATCCTCGTCCAGGAGTTCATCGCCGAATCCGCTGGCACCGACGTCCGCGCCCTGGTCGTCGGCGGCAAGGTCGTGGCCGCGATGAAACGCATCTCCAAGAAGGGCGATTTCCGCTCCAACCTGCACCGCGGCGGCAAGGCCGAACCTGTCGTGCTGAGCGCTGAGGAGCAAGCCACCGCCCTGCGCTCGGTCGAGGCTCTAGGCCTCAATGTCGCCGGCGTCGATATGCTCAGGTCCGCGCGCGGCACTCTTGTCCTCGAGGTCAATGCTTCGCCCGGCATCGAAGGCATGGAGGCGGCGTCCGGCGTCGACGTCGCCGGCGCCATGATCGCGTTCCTGGAGGCCAAGGCCCGCCCCGGCGACACCGGCACCAAGGGCCATGGCTAGCCAACGCTTCAGGCACGGCGGCCCGCTTGACGCCTCGCCATTCCACAACTCCCCCCCGGTTGGCGGCCTTTCCCGGCCCCTCGGCGGATTGCGGTTGCCTCATGGCTGCGTTGGCGATAAGAACGGCCACCTGAGCCTGCCCCGTTGAATTGGCCACTCTTCGAGCGGTCGGATGGGGCAGCAGCCAGGATGCAGCCCGCACCGGGCACCGGAACGCCACCACGATCGAGCGTCCCGCCGACCGGTCTGCAGGTCGCCGCAATAGCTCAGCCGGTAGAGCATCGCATTCGTAATGCGGGGGTCGGGGGTTCGAGTCCCTCTTGCGGCACCACTTTTTTGGGTCCCAGCAAAAACGGCGACACGCTTTGGCCGCCTCTGAAGCACGTCACCCGCCCCGCCCTGATCCTTGCACCGCAACTGATGTCGCTCAGTCTGCCTCCCCCACGAGCCCCGCGCCCCGATACCCGCCGTCGACCGCCAGGATCTCGCCGGTAACAAAACTCGATTGGGCCTCATCGAGCAGAAAGAAAGCGCCGGCCGCAATCTCGCGCGGCTCGGCATAGCGCCGCATCGGCGTGAAACGCCCGTAGAGCCGCCGGTCCTCATCGGTGTGATGCGCTTGCACCATGGCCGTTTCAACCGGCCCCGGCGCCACCGCGTTGACCCGGATACCATGCGCGGCAAGCTCGTTGGCCATCACCTTGGTCATCGTGATGACAGCACCTTTCGAAGCGCCGTAGGCGACCCGCGCCTTCGATCCGCGAATCCCCGAGATCGAGGCGATGTTGACGATGGCGCCGCCGCCCGTGGCGGTCATCCGTCGCGCAGCTTCCCGTCCCACCACGAACGACCCGACGACGTTGACGTCGAGAATCCGCCGGAAGACATCGGCCGTGGTGTCGAACACCGCCTTGTTGGCGGCAATACCGGCCGAATTGATCACGCCCTTGATCGGCCCGAGCGCCACTTCCGCTTCACCGACGGCCTTGCCCACCGCAGCTTCATCGGCAACATCCACCTCAATGAAGCGCGCGCCGGGCTTGCCACCGTGATCGGCGATCACCGATGCGAGCGTCTGCCCGTTGAGATCGAGGAATGCCACATGCCACCCCTTGTCCAGCAGCAGCTCGGCGCAAGCCCGCCCGATCCCCGATCCCGCCCCCGTAACGATAGCCACCGGCGCCTTGCTCGACTGCGTCATGGGGTTGTCCTTCCGTTTATGAACCTCGCGCCGTTCAGCCCACCACCTTGGCTGCCTTGAGCGCGGCAATATCCTGAGCACCGAACCCGGCTTCCGCCAGCACCTCCGCCCCATGCGCCCCAAGCTCCGGCGCGGGAAAGCGGATGACACAAGGCGTATCCGTCAGTTTGACCGGAAAACCTGTCATCCGCACCACCCCTTTACCGGGATGCTCGACATCGATCGCCATCTCCTGGGCGGCGATCTGTGGATCTGCGAACACCTCGGCAATGGTGAGCACCTTGCCGGCCGGCACGCCGGCCTTGTTCAGCCGCGCGATCCAGTAGTCCTGCGTCTCAACGCCCAGCGCCGCGTTGACCAGCGCGTTGAGCTCCCCCCGCGCCCCTCGCCGCTGCTCCTGCGACTGCAGGTCCGGTCGGGCAAGATGGCTTTCGAGGCCGAGCTCGCGCATGAACTTCACCAGGATGTCGCTGGTTGCCGGTGCGATGGCGATTGCGCCGTCACGCGCATGAAACAACCCGTAGGGCGAGGCGATCGGATGATCGTTGCCGGTGCGATCGGGCTCGTGTCCGGTCGAGAAATACTCGCTCGCCAGGTAGGCGAGCATGCTCACCATGCCATTCACCATCGCCGCTTCGACCCGCTGTCCTCGCCCGGTCTGGTCGCGCGCCCGCAGCGCATTGACCACCCCGTAGGCGCAGTAGAGTCCGGCAATGAGATCCGTGATCGGCGGTGCTGCGCGCATCGGCTCGCCGCCTGGCGTGCCCGTCGTCGCCATGAAGCCGGACATGGCCTGCGCGATGAAGTCGAATGCCGGCCGGTCGACGTAAGGTCCGACCGAGCCATAGCCGTTGATGGAGGCAACCACCAGCCGCGCGTTGATCGCCGCGAGCCGTTCGGGCGAGAAGCCCATCTCGCCGAGCACCCCTGGCCGGAAATTCTCGACCAGGACATCGGCCCCGACGATCAGGCGTTCGAGCACCTCCTTGCCCTGCGCCGTCCGCAAGTCCAGCACGATCGAGCGCTTGTTGCGGTTGAACGAGGCGAAATACCAGCTCATGCCCCGCGAGGTATCGCCCTGCGCGCGCACGGGATCGCCTTGCCCCGTCTCGACCTTGATCACGTCCGCCCCCATGTCGGCCAGCAGCATGGTCGAGAACGGGCCGGAGAGCACCCGTGTGAGGTCGATGACGCGAACGCCGGAAAGCGGCTGGGTGGGCATGGTAAGGGTTCCGATCTCGAGTAGGACGGGCAGAACGGCGCAAGGCACGGCCTGTCACAGCAGCGCGCGATCCCACGGAAATAGCAGCGCCGTCAGCCTATTGCCAGCCCGCCGGGCGCGCGGCGGCACGCTGCAAGGGGCCAGCCCCCGCACACGCATCAGGACCGCGGCCCCTGCCTATTCCGGCTGGTTGACCTCTTTCAGATCCCGCAGCCGATCTTGATAGAGCGCAGCTAGACAGGCGACGTCACCGCCGCACTGATTGCGTCGCGCCAGCCAGGACTTCTGCGCGTTGCGAAAGATCTGCACATCCTGCGCCGTTCCCCCGACAGCCGCCGACGTGATGTTGGAGAGCGCAAGATCGTATTCAATGGCAAGTTGCAGATCGAAGCTAGCAAGTGTGGCGTTGCTGCAGATCGCCCGTTCCGCCACCGCCTGCGCCGCTGCGCAATCGAATGACGGTCCGCCACCCCCATGCGGTGGCAGGTTCCAGCCCTGCTGAGTGCCGGACGTCCCACTTGGCGCAACACCACGGCCCATGCCCGACACCACCACAACGGAACCGTTCTCGCCTTGGCCGCGATGCGTCGTGATCGCCAACCGGTCGCCGACACGGACGGCCTTGTGCGGCGCGAACGGTCCGATATTGAGATCGATTACACTGCGTATCGCCAGATCGCGCGCAGCCAGCCGCCAGATGCGGCCTTGCCGTCCGATCGCGATGACCTCCCCGCCGTCTGCCAGCAGCGTGCCAACGAATTGGCCCGGAAGCGTCACGCGCGCCAGCTCACGACCGTTCGCAGCATCCAGCTTGATGACCATGCCCGACCGGTCCCACTCGCCGCCCCCCACATAGACCGAGCGGCGGCTCGCCGCGATCGTGGTCGCGAAACGATCGACCTGCAGCTGCCGGTCGATCGACAGGCTGTCCGCATCGAGAACCGTAACCCACCCCGAACCCCGCTCGCCATGCACGACCCACACCTTGCCTTGCGCAACAGCAATGGCAGACCCGTTTCTGCTGAAGATCTTGGAATGGATGACGCGCCCGCTGTCCTGCGTGACCCGTGAAACCCGCGTCTGCGCCGATGACCCGCCCGGATGCGTGAGAATCCACAGCGTCTCGTTGTCACCCGCCATGCCCTCGGGATAATCGGGCAAGCGCACAAGATGTTTGCCGGCACCACGCTGTGGCTGGGCCCACACGAGCTGATCCGTATAGACCAGAGCAAAGATGCGCCCGTCCGAAGCCCCGAGCATATCGACCGGCAATCGCCCGACCGAGATTCGGCGCGTCACTGCGCCGTTGCGTTCATCGAGGCGGGCAATGCGCCGCTGTCCACTCTCCGCCACCCAAAACGCTTCCCCGTCGTAGGCGATGCCTTCCGGCCATTTGCCAACCGGCCACATCTCGGCGTCCCGCGTCTCGACCGCGGGTTGATAGCCGGTCGCAGGCGAACCGACCTGCGGTGCCGGCGCAACAGGCTGAGCCTGACCGCTGGCTGAGAAATCACCACACGCCTTCCTGCACGTCGCATAGGTGCCCCAGCACACATCGTCGGGGCGCCCCGCAGCGGCGTTGTCCTGCCCGCACTCCTCACGCCGGATGCGGCAGCGGAACAGGCATTTGCCTTTTTCACTCACCTGCACCAGATCGCGCGCTCCGACGGATGGAGTCCCAACCGGCCAGCCCAGCGCACCAGGTGCCGCGTACACGGCATGCCCATTGAAAGACACCAACAGCAAAGCGACCAGTGTTGCCTGCCAAACCTTCAAAACCGTCATTCATCCCCCAAACTCTGGTGGTTCTGCCGCCCATCTGCCGGTCCATCGTTGTCAAACAAACTCGCACATGCCTCCTCCCCGGTCCACATCGCCACTGTTGAACCGCGAGCGCAAAGAGACCGAGTTGCGATTGCCAGGGTTTCCGGGCATTGGAAGGGGTAAGCAATCCCCACCAGACCGCCATTCAAACCGGAGCCTCAATCATGAGCGACCAATCCGACTACACGCCCCCCAAGGTATGGACCTGGGAGAAGCAGAGCGGCGGCCGCTTTGCCAACATCAACCGCCCGATCGCCGGCGCCACGGCGGAAAAGGAGCTGCCCGTCGGCAGCCATCCCCTCCAACTCTACTCCCTCGGCACCCCCAACGGCGTCAAGGTCACGGTCATGCTCGAAGAGCTGCTGGCGCTTGGCCACAAGGGCGCCGAGTACGACGCCTGGCTCATTCGCATCGGCGAGGGCGACCAGTTCGGCTCGGGCTTCGTTGCCATCAATCCGAATTCGAAGATCCCCGCCCTCCTCGACCGCACAGACCCCTCCAACCCGGTGCGTGTGTTCGAGTTGGGATCGATACTCATGCATCTCGCCGAGAAGTTCGGCGCCTTCTTGCCCAAATCCGGCCCGGCGCGCACAGAGACCCTCAACTGGCTGTTCTGGCAGATGGGCTCCGCCCCCTACCTCGGCGGCGGTTTCGGCCACTTCTACGCCTACGCGCCCGCCAAGTGGGAATACCCCATCAACCGTTTCGCCATGGAAACCAAGCGCCAGCTCGACGTCCTCGACCGCAACCTAGCTGACCGCAAATTCATGGCCGGCGACGAGTACACCATCGCCGACATCGCGATTTGGCCCTGGTACGGCGCGCTCGCAAAGGGCCTGCTCTATGGCGAGTCCGGCACGTTCCTGTCGGTTCACGAGTACAAGAACGTGCAGCGCTGGACCGACGAGATCGCCAAGCGCCCGGCGGTCAAGCGGGGCCGCATGGTGAACCGGGTCCAGGGCGAACCGTCGAGCCAGCTCCACGAGCGCCACGACGCCAGCGACTTTGACACCAAGACCCAGGACAAGATCGGCGGCTGAACGGGCAGGCTCCCAGGCAAGTCCCCTGAACACGCCTCATGCGTGTTGCAAAATGCGGGCGGCGGCTACGTCTTGTCGCCCGTTGTATGTGCCGGCCTTGGCCCGTGCGTCGCAGGCTTGGCACCCGCCTTCCAATCCGCCAGATTAGGCCCAACCCCACCGAGGCGCTGAGCGCTGACACCTTGTCGAGGAGCTACACCCTATGGCCACAACCAACGAATGCGATGTCGTCGTCATCGGCGCCGGCAACGCTGCCTGCTCGGCGGCCATGTCCGCCCGCGAGAACGGCGCCCGCGTCATCATGCTGGAGGCAGCCCCCAAGGAAGAGCGCGGCGGCAACTCCACCTATACTGCCGGCGCCCTGCGTCTGGTCTTCAACGGCCCCGACGACGTCGTCTCCCTCGTCGACCTCTCCGAGGCCGAGCTCGCCAATATGGACTTCGGCACCTACACGGAGGAGCAGTACTACGACGACATGTACCGCATGACCCGCTACCGCACCGATCCCGAGCTCTGCGACGTGCTGGTGCAGAACTCGACCGACACCTGGCGCTGGTGGCGCAAGCACGGCGTCAAGTTCCAAACGAGCCAGGGCCGCCAGGCCTTCAAGGTCGACGGCAAGTTCAAGTTCTGGGGCGGCCTGTGCGTCGAGACCTGGGGCGGCGGCCACGGCCTGATCGATACCGAGCACGCCATCTGCGAGAAGGCGGGCGTCGACATCCGCTACGAGACGGCCGGCCATTCGCTGATCACCGACGACGATGGCGGCGTCATCGGCGTCACCGCCCGCCACAAGGGCCGCAAGTTCGACATCAAGTGCCAGTCCGTCGTCCTCGCCTGCGGCGGCTTTGAATCCAACGCCGAGATGCGCTGCCGCTACATGGGCCCGGGCTGGGAGCTGGCCAAGGTGCGTGGCACCAAGTTCAACACCGGCGGCGGCATCAACATGGCCCTCGACATCGGCGCCATGCCGCACGGTCACTGGTCATCCGGCCACGCCGTCGGCTGGGATTTCAACGCTCCGCCCTTCGGCGATCTGACCGTCGGCGACAACTTCCAGAAGCACAGCTATCCCCTCGGCATCATGGTCAACGCCACGGGCAAGCGCTTCGTCGATGAAGGCTACGATTTCCGCAACTACACCTACGCCAAATACGGCCACGTCATCAAAGACCAGCCGGACATGATGGCCTGGCAGATCTTCGACCAGAAGGTGATCCACATGATGCGCGACGAATACCGCATCAAGCGCGTCACCAAGGTCTCCGCCAACACGCTGGAAGAGCTGGTCACCAAGCTCGAAGGCGTCGATGCCAAGGCGTGCCTGGAGGAGATCAAGGCCTACAACGCCGCTGTCATGACGGAAGTACCCTTCAACCCGGCAGTCAAGGACGGCCGTGGCACGCGTGGCCTTGCAGTGGCAAAGTCGAACTGGGCCAACGTGCTCGATGAAGGCCCCTTCGAGGCCTACCAGATCACCTGCGGCCTCACCTTCACCTTCGGCGGTCTCAAGATCAACACGGGCTGCGAGGTCGAGCACACCGACGGCCACTCGATCCCCGGCCTCTTTGCAGCCGGCGAGTTGGTGGGTGGCCTCTTCTATCACAACTACCCCGGCGGCACCGGGCCTCACCTCCGGCGCCGTCTTCGGCAAGATCGCAGGCGAAGGCGCCGCCAGCTACGCCCTCGGTAAAGGCCAGCGCGGGGCTTGAAGAGCCAATCCCGTAGGTTGGGTTAGCATGGCCCGGCCGGCTCGGTTTTGCACGTGCGCCTGATCCATGCGTAACCCAACATGTTTGTGAGGGAAGGTGTTGGGTTACGCGCGTGAAAGGTGTCGGGAGACACCTCGCCACCTCGCGGCCGACGCTAACCCAACCTACAAATTGACGGAATTCTGGACGGAGGTATTGCAGTGCTTGAAGCTGTTGCTGCTGCGTTGATGGCCGAGGGCCACTGTCAAATGGTGATCGCCGACCGGCAGTTCGAGAAACTGGTAGCCGGCGTAGGCGATCCCCAGTTCCTGCAAAGCAAACCCGTCTCCGATGAACTTGAGAAGCTTGCAGCCAAGTTCGAAGTAGTTGGGAAAGCTGCATTCTGCGAGTCGATATGGAGCTTATACGGACCGAACCGCTCCAAGCTGCAAGGCCTCATCTCGCGTTGAAGCGGACGCGACAAAAGTTTGTGTTGAGTTGGCTTGGCCACGGCGCACTCGTTATTTCGCATGACAGATGTTTGACGCCCAACCTATCGCCCAGGGTTCCCCCCCTCGCCCAAGGAGCCATTCCATGATCGTCGACGTGCGCACCTACACACTCGTTCCCCGCAAGACGCCCGCCTATCTCGAAAAGTTCGAGACCATGGCGCTCCCTGTCTGCCAGCGCCACGGCTTTCAACTGATGGGCTACTACACGAGCCAGATCGGCGCGCTCAATCAGGTCGTGCATCTGTGGCGTTACGAAAACCTGGCCGACCTCGAGCAGAAGCGGACTGCCCGCGACGCCGACCCGGCCTGGGGCCAGTTCCTCAGCGCCACCGAGGGCATGGTGATGTTGCAGGAAGACAAGATCATGAGGCCCGCCTCGTTCTCACCGGACGCCTGAGGTCGACTGACCATTCACGAAAAAGCCGAACCAACCTCGTTGGTTCGGCTACGACGTACACAGTCGCTAAACAATGGGCTCAGTGTCCAAGGCCCGCAGGCACTTTGCCGCCGTTCTCGGCAAGCTTGGTCATAACCTGCTTGTGCAGCCACACGTTCATGGTGGCCGTATCCTTGGTGTCGCCGGTATAGTGCAACTCAGCCGCCAACTCACGACGCGCCGACAAGCTGCTGTCGAGCTTCAGAAGCTTCATCAAGTCGACGATCGACCGCTTCCAGTCGAGATCCTCGTCCGCATCGTCTGCGAGCTTGTCCATAACCGCTGCAACGTCGACATTGGACATCTTGGCCGCTGCTGCCTTCGCCGCATCTGCGCCCGGCGTCGCCACTGGCGCACCCGACGTCGCGCCTGGTGTTGCCGCCGTGGCGACTTGACCAGGTGCCCCCGCTGCCGGTGGCGCAGTCCCCGCATGGGCCGCAGTGCCAAAGATAGAGGACATGATCGAGCCGAAAATACTCATTGGATGTTGTCTCCTGTCGACTGGCGGCGGGTACATCCGCCGAGCCATCTGACTGCACCATAATACATTTTCTGCTCCGACAGTCATCTTGCCCGGCATAACTCTTTCTTTTGAGGAACGTTTTGGCTCGGCCGCGCACGGCGCCGGTGAAGCACGCATGGGCTCGCCCCGCCCGCGTCTTGCGGCTAGGCTTGCCTCAAACCAACGCCGACACCTTGGAGACCAGAGCCATGACCACCGCCAAGCTGAAGCCCCAGGAAGCCCAGATCTGCGACTGGCTCGCAAGCCAGCAGCCGGCCATGCTCAAGCTGCTTGAAGAGGTCGTTAACATCGACAGCGGCAGCTACGACAAGGCCGGCGTCGACAAGGTCGGCGAGCGCTTTCGCGCCTTCTGCGAGACCCAGGACCTGCTGGTGGATATCGAAGCGCTCGAGACCGTCGGCAACGCCATCCACGTGCGCCTCGACGACCAGCCGTCGAACGAGAAGCCCGTCCTGCTCATGGGCCACCGCGATACCGTCTTCCCCAAGGGCGAGGCGGGCCGGCGGCCATTTCGCATCGAGAATGGCCTGGCCTACGGCCCCGGCGTCGCCGACATGAAAGGCGGCCTGGTGCTCAACCTTTTCGTGCTGTCGGCCTTCAAGCGGTTCGGTGGCAATCCCGCCCCCTTGCGCGCGCTGATCACCTCCGACGAGGAGATCGCTTCGCCCGGCTGCCGTCCCGTTATCGAGCGCACCGCTCGGGAATCACGCTGCGTCTTCAATTCCGAACCCGGTCGCCCGACCGGCAATGTCGTCACAGGCCGCAAGGGCGGCGTCTTCATGAAGATGGAGGTCTACGGCAAGGCCGCTCACTCCGGCGGCAACTTCGAAAAGGGCATTTCCGCCATCGGCGAGATCGCTCACAAGATCGTCGCCCTGCACGCCCTCACCGATTTGAAGCGCGGCATTACGCTCAACGTCGGCCTCGTCAACGGCGGCCAATCCGTCAACACGACAGCACCGCTCGCAGAGGGCCGCATCGACCTGCGCTATGTCAAACCCGCCGATCGCGCCTACGCCCTCGATGCCATCGCCAAGATCATCGACACCCCGACGGTTGCTGGCACCACCGCCAAGCTCGAAATCCTCGGCGAGTTCCTTCCCCTCACCAAGCCCACGGGCAGCGAGGAGATGTTCGCAGGCTATGTCGCGGCAGCCGCCGACGCCGGCCTCACCATTGCCGGCGAATTCACCGGCGGATGCGCCGATTTCGGGCTTCACCACCTCTGTCGGCTGCCCCACCATCTGCGCCACCGGCCCCGTCGGCGCCAACGCCCACACCCCCGAGGAATACATGGTCGTCGATAGCCTCGTACCGCGCGCTCAGGCCATGGCGCTCGCCATCCTGCGCTTGCCTCCCGCAGGCTGAGGCGGCGAGACTTATACCCACCGAGCCGATCCAGGCTATGATCTCAGTTAGCCTGGCATGACCAAGTCACCGCTCCCGGAGCTGACGCCAATGACCAGCGCCCCCCTGCCGACAACCACGCAACCCGCCAATGCCACCCTCGCCGATGCCCTCGAGGCGGCCCGCGCCAACTACACCGCAGCAAACCCGAAGAGCCTCGCCCTCCAGCAGGCCGCCGAGCGCCACCTGCCAGGCGGCAACACCAGGACGGTGCTGTTCTACGGCCCCTTCCCGTTGCGCTTCGTCGGCGGCCAAGGCTGTCACCTCACCGACGCCGACGGCCACACCTACGTGGACTTTCTCGCCGAATACACTGCCGGCATGTTCGGCCACTCCCACCCCGTCATCCGTGAGGCGATCGAGCAGGCCCTCGACTTCGGCGTCAACATCGGCGGCCACACCGAGCTCGAGGTCAAGCTCGCCGCCGCCGTCACCGCACGCTTCCCCTCCATGCAGCACGTGCGCTTCACCAATTCCGGCACTGAGGCGAACCTGATGGCCATCTCGCTTGCCCGCGCCTTCACCGGGCGCAGTAAGGTGATGGTCTTCACCGGTGGCTACCATGGTGGCGTCCTCTATTTCCGCAAGGGCGGCTCGCCGGTCAACGCCCCTTTCCCCTTCCTCCTCGCCCGCTACAACGACCTTGCCAGCGTCCGCGAGCTCGCCTCCTCCAACGCCTCCGATCTCGCCTGCATCATCGCCGAGCCCATGTTCGGCTCCACCGGCTGTATCCCGGCCGAACCCGCTTTTCTCGCTGGGTTGCGCGAGATCGCCAGCGAGACCGGCGCCCTCCTGATCCTCGATGAAGTCATGACCTCAAGGCTCGCTACCGGCGGATTGCAGGGTGCCCTAGGATTCAAGCCGGACCTGACCACGCTTGGAAAATACGTCGGTGGCGGCATGTCGTTCGGCGCTTTCGGCGGTCGCGCCGATGTCATGGCCATGTTCGATCCCACCCGCCCCGATGCCCTGCCCCACGCCGGCACTTTCAACAACAACACGCTGACCATGAGCGCCGGCCACGCGGCATTGACGCGCATTCTCACGCCCGAGGCGGTGACCGCGCTCAATGCCCGTGGCGACCGCCTTCGCGAACGCCTCAACGCCATCGCCAAGGCCGGCGGCGCCCGCATGCAGTTCACCGGCCGCGGTTCGATGATCGCCGTTCACTTCACAGAAGAACCAATCCGCGACGAGGCTGACGCGGACCGGGCCAACCAGGACCTGAAAGAGCTATTCTTCTTCGATCTGCTCGACCGCGGCGTCTATATGGCGCGACGTGGCATGATCGTGCTGTCCCTCGCCCAGGACGAAACCGCCTTCCAGCGCCTCGAGGCCGCCGTCGAGGACTTCACTCGGCTGCGCGGCCGCTTCCTGGTTTGACGCCGACCAGCCATCCAGACAACCTACCCGCCGCAGGCAGCCTCGCCTGCGATTGTGCGTCGCACAATTTTAATGTTGCAATGCAGCGGCCGCGTCCCTACCTTAGGGATTAGCATCAACAAATAAGCGGACGGGCAGTTATCATGAGTAACAAGACGCATAATAACAAGACGCTTCTCGAGCTCGAGTCGGACGAGTGCCGTTGGCCGATCGGCGATCCTCGCAAGCCCGGCTTCCATTTCTGCGGCGCACAACAGGTGCTCGGTCGCCCCTATTGCATCGAGCATTGGCCGTTGTCATTCGTCCCGGGCCGCAGCCGCCATTCGGTGGGCATCCAGCAGGCCGCAGCAGCGGCCCGTCAGCTCGCTGACAAGCGCGCAGCCTGAGTTGGCGGCCACAAGCCGCTGAAGACCGCATCATTGTTGCCACCTCGGGATGGTCCGTCCCTGGGTGGCAACATGCTTTTGAGGCCCAGCATAAGCGTCCTGCAGCCGGCCAGCACGACGAAGAGGCGCCAGCACAAGGTCATCCAGTCACCCACGATGACGCCCCCGGCAAAAATGTTTTGGCCACTGCACAGGCCGGCGTCTCGCCGACGCCATCGCGAAGCCTTTCCCCTGCCATCCCCACCGCAAAATGTCGCTGCCATTGCCCTGGCGCCCGACTTCGGCATAGTTTGCGCCGCATCGGACAGTTGCCAATAGAACCAGGGGGAGCTCCATCAGCACCATGGACGACGCGCCACGCGGCCGGCCTCAGCGCTCGCCGGTAGCCAAGCCGTCAGCGGCTGACATGCAAACGGTCGGCGCCGCCGACCCTTCACTCGCGGTATCGGAAGTTCTGCTCATTGCAGTCCCGGTCATGGCCCTGCTCGGGGGCCTCGTGTGGCTACTCCTGCAGTTCGTGCACCCAGCCCCGCCGCACCGGATCACAATCGCGACCGGCGGTGTGTCGGGCGCCTATTATGCCTTCGGCACCCGCTACGCAGACATCCTCAAGCGCCACGGCATCCACCTCGAGGTCCGTGCGACTGCCGGCTCCATCGAGAACGTCAGGTTGCTCGAATCCCGCACCAGCGACGTCGACGTGGCATTGCTCCAGGGCGGCATCACCTCCAGCCAGGCCACACCCGAAATCGTATCCCTCGGCCGCCTTTTTCCAGAGCCCCTGTGGGTCTTCTATCGCAACGGCACCAAGCGCGACGCGCTTCACCAGTTCCGCGGTCTCAAGCTCGCCGTCGGTCCCGAAGGCAGCGGCACCCGGCATCTGGCTCTGGCCCTCCTCGATTCCAACGGTATCGACGCCAATACCGCCACCCTCGATCCCTCAGGCGGCAGCCAAGCGGCCGATGCCCTGCTCAAGGGCGAGGTCGATGCCGTCTTCTTGGCCATGGCGCCCCAGTCGGCGCTGATCCAAAAACTGGTGCGCGAGCCCGATGTCCGCCTGATGCGCTTTGCCCAGGCCGACGCCTACACCCGCCTCCACCCATATCTGCGTCGCATCGTGCTGCCCCGAGGGGCCTTCGACCTCGTCCGCGACATCCCCTCCGAGGACATCACCCTTGTTGCCCCAGTCGCGGCCCTGGCGATCCGCAAGAGCCTGCATCCCGCCCTTGCCGGTCTACTGATCGATGCCGCCCGCGAGGTGCATGGCCGTGGTGGCCTTTTCAACACCATCAACGAGTATCCCAAAGCCCACGATCCCGAGCTGGAGATGGCCGAAGACGCCGCGCGCTACTACACCGCCGGCCCTTCGTTCCTTAAGCGGTATCTGCCGTTCTGGCTTGCCACCTTCATCGAGCGCATGATTGTCGTCGCCGTCCCCGTCGCAGGCCTACTGTTTCCGGTCTTCAAGGGGATTCCGATGCTCTATCGCTGGCGGATCAAGCGCCGCATCAATTTCTGGTATGGGCGCCTGAAGGCCCTGGAAGCACGCCTCGCGATCGCTACCGGAAACCAGCAGATGAGCCGCTTGCGCAACGACCTCGACCTGATCGAGTACGCCGTCGCGGGCATTCAGGTGCCCTTGCACTTCTCCCAGGACTATTACGACCTGCGCAGCGCCATCGACCTCGTCCGCCAGCGCTTGATCGCCCGCGCGGCGCTAACCATACCGAACATGACCTGAACCGCCGCACCAGCAGCCAGTCCCTTCAGGGACTGGCGAGGCGCAGCCGGGGCTGATAGGACTTTCCCGCCATCAGCCAGCAGGGCAAGCTTGCCGGCCCGCCTGCAACGACCGCACCTTCCGAAGGTCGACGCCGGCAGGCGTTGCACCCCGGCGATCCCCGCCGGAGCCGACCGACACCTTCGCTGGCGCTGTCGCCTGGAGACCGTGAGGACCGATGTTCAAGAAGATCCTGATCGCCAATCGCGGCGAAATCGCCTGCCGCGTCATCAAAACCGCCCGCAAGATGGGGATCAGGACCGTCGCCGTCTACTCCGATGCCGATCGCGACGCGCTGCACGTCGAGATGGCGGACGAGGCCGTCCACATCGGCCCGCCGGCTGCAACCGACTCCTACCTCGTCATCGACAAGATCGTCGCCGCCTGCGTTGCGACTGGCGCCGAGGCCGTCCACCCCGGCTACGGCTTCCTCTCCGAGCGCGAGGCTTTCCCGGTGGCCCTCGCCAAGGCGGGGATCGTCTTCATAGGTCCCAACCCCAAGGCGATCGCCGCCATGGGCGACAAGATCGAATCGAAGAAAGCCGCCGCCAAGGCCAAGGTATCGACCGTTCCCGGCCACCTCGGCGAGATAGCCGACCCCGACCATGCCGTCCGCATTGCCGCCGAGATCGGCTATCCCGTCATGATCAAGGCCTCTGCCGGCGGCGGCGGCAAGGGCATGCGCATCGCCTATGCCGAAAAGGAATGCCGCGAAGGCTTCGAGCTGGCGCGCTCCGAAGCGCGCTCCTCGTTCGGAGACGACCGCATCTTCATCGAGAAGTTCATCGAGAACCCTCGCCACATCGAGATCCAGGTGATCGGCGACAAGCACGGCAACATCGTGCACCTTGGCGAGCGCGAATGCTCGATCCAACGCCGCAACCAGAAGGTCATCGAGGAAGCCCCCTCGCCCCTGCTGGATGCCGCAACGCGCGCCGCCATGGGCCAGCAGGCCGTCGCCCTCGCCAAGGCCGTGGGCTACGATTCAGCCGGCACCGTCGAGTTCGTCGCCGGCCAGGATCGCTCCTTCTATTTCCTCGAGATGAACACCCGCCTCCAGGTCGAGCATCCCGTGACCGAGCTCGTCACCGGCCTCGACCTCGTGGAGCTCATGATACGCGTCGCCGCCGGCGAAAAACTGCCGCTGAAGCAGGCCGATGTGAAGCTCAACGGCTGGGCCGTGGAAAGCCGCATCTACGCTGAGGACCCCTACCGAAACTTCCTCCCCTCGATCGGCCGTCTGGTTCGCTATCGCCCCCCTGCGGAAACTGTCCGCGGTGGCGTCACCGTGCGCAACGACACCGGCGTCACCGAGGGCGGCGAGATTTCCATGTTCTACGATCCCATGATCGCCAAGCTGGTGACGCACGCGCCGACCCGGGCTGCTGCCATCGATGCCCAGGCCCAGGCCCTCGATGCCTTTCACATCGACGGCATCCAGCACAATATTCCCTTCCTCACCGCCTTGATGCAGCACCCGCGCTGGCGCGAGGGCCGCCTCTCAACGGGCTTCATCGCTGAGGAGTTCCCGTCCGGTTTCGCCCCCCGCCCCCCCGACGCCTCCGAGCGAACCATCATCGCCGTCATATCGAGCGTCATCGATCACCAGTCCAATGCGCGCCGCCGCAAGATTTCCAACCAGATGACCGGTAACGGCGTCCACTTCGCTCGCCGCCGCGTCGTCGCCATGGACAAGGTCGAGACCAGCGTTGACGTTTCGGGCGGCGGCACCGAGCCCTATAGCGTCACATTGCTCGGGCCCGGCGACAACAGAGGCAAGAGCCACACGGTCGTTTCGCCATGGCAGCCGGGCAACCCCGTTTGGACCGGCAGCGTCGACGGCCAGGCCATCGCCGCCGAGATCAGGCCTATCCTCAATGGCTACCGCATTGCCTGGCGCGGTCTGTCGGTTGCAGCTCGCGTCTACACGGCGACCGAAGCCCGTCTGGCAGCCCTCATGCCGGAGAAGGTGGCGGCCGACACCTCGAAACTGCTGCTCTGCCCGATGCCGGGCCTCGTCAAGAGCGTCGCCGTCGATGTCGGCCAGCAGGTTCAGGCGGGCGATCCGCTGTGCACCGTCGAAGCCATGAAGATGGAGAACGTCCTGCGCGCCGAGCGTGACGGCATCGTCAAGACGATCAACGCCAAGGCCGGCGACAGCCTCGCCGTTGATGCCGTCATCATGGAGTTTGCCTGAGGCGACCGGGCGGAGGTTTCTCGCCGTCGCCCGGACGGACCCGCTCGCAAAAAAAACACAAAACCTCCGTCGCCCCCTCAAAGATAATGGGATTTTTGCGCTATTTTTTATGCTGGATTTATGAGAGACGATAAATCACGACGGCTGGAACTCTTTCATTAAAAATCCATCAACCCATTGATAATACAGTGAAAAAATAAGACGGATGCAAGATTTTCCAGCGCTCGGCCATGCACTTTCTGCATGAGTCCGCGCGCATCAATGCGCTTTGTCCGTTTTGCCCTTCCCCCTCTATTTCCCGCCACGAAGTAATAACCGATAATGAGCTTGTCGGTGGATCGGACTGGATTCGAAAACCAGTCCCGCCCCTCATTCCACCGCAAACCTGCGCGAAGGGCTATCGCGTGTACGTTGCCACTCTCCGCTTTCCCGGGCCACGACGCCCGACGGAAACGCCGGGACGGCCTCTGGGACAAACGTCCATGTCAAACACCTTGGCACTCATCGCCGCTCTTGCCGGCATGTCGATCACTGCTCTGTTCAACATTTTCGTCTTCAACATGTCGCGAACCTCTCCGAACAACATTCTGGTCCGTAGCGACGTGCTCGCGAGCATGACCGCACTCATGATGACCAGCTTGATCGTGTTTGCATTCGCCTTCGTCATGGCCCGCATGTACGCGATCACCGGCTCCATCGCGATTTCCGTCGTGGCCTCGGTCGCCTCGTTCGCCGTGCTGACTTTCCTGGCCTGGTTCATTTTCGGAACCAAGGCGCGCGCGGCCACCACCGTGCCGTCGGCTGGCAAGTTGCCCGGTGCCGCCTGAGCCTCGATCACGGCCCTTGGGCTGTGGAGCGGCAACTGTTATCACGCTGACGAGGCGTCCGGCCTAGGCAAGGCCGGGCGCCTCGTGCACATTGGCGGCTCGAAAACCCGTTCGATTCCGAGGCGCCATGATCGCACTTTTCTTCGAGGTCACCCCGAAGGCCGGCCAGGAGGCGCGCTATCTCGACATCGCAGCCGACCTGAAGCCGACGCTTGAGCGCAATGGCGGCCTCATATTTCTCGACCGCTACAAGAGCCTGACGCGCCCCACGACCCTTTTGTCCCATCAGATTTGGTTTGATGAAGCCTCGCTGACGCGCTGGCGGGCCAACGGTCAACACCATGGCGCCCAGAAAGTCGGGCGCGAGAACGTCTTCGAGGACTATCGCCTGCGCGTTGGCCCCGTCATCGCGGAAGGCGGCGAAGGCGGCGGCGTCGTCCCCCAGCTCGAAGGCCTTGCCTATAACGACCCCGTCCTCACCGCCGAGCGCTTCGTTATCGTCATTCGCAGCTACGCGAAGCTCGTCCCCGCCGCCTCTCATGGCGAAGGCTTCGAAAGCGTCTACCGTCCCGGCGAATTCGCCTGGGTCGGCGCCGCCGACGACCGCCCGACCGGCTACGAGGCCCTGCGCACTGCAGCGCAGCACGACTGCGTCAGCGCGGCGCAGCTCATCCTCGTCAGCCGCGACTATGGTTTGCACGACCGCCACCAGGCGCCACAATACTTCCCGCCCACCACCGCTTGACGCGCCGCCCGCGCCCGCCATCCATGCCCGGAGCCGGCACCCGCCAGACCGACCAGGAGCCCCTTCACGATGCGCAACTTCCACTTCCCCGGCCGTTCGCCCGTCATTGCCCGCAACGCCATGTGCGCCACCTCCCACCCCCTGGCGAGCCTGGCCGCGATCGAAATGCTGCGGTCGGGCGGCAATGCCCTCGACGCGGCCATCACGGCAACCGCGGTGCTGTGCGTGGTCGAGCCCGCCATGACCGGCATCGGCGGTGATTGTTTTGCCCTGATCGCCAAGCCCGGCATGAAACAGCCGATAGCCATGAACGCCTCTGGACGCGCGCCCAAGGCGGCGACCGCCGACTGGTACGCCAAGGCCGGCATCAAGACCCTGCCGATGCAGAGCCCCCACGCTGTTACCGTTCCCGGTGCCATCGACGGTTGGGCCCGCCTCCTCAAAGACTACGGCACCCGCACCCTCGACCAGGTCCTCGCTCCGGCCATCGAGCAGGCCGAGCGCGGCTTTGTCGTGGCCCCCCGCATCGCCTCCGATTGGGCGACCCTCACCGACAAGCTCAAGGCCAATCCGGCCGCCGCCCATCACCTGTTGCCGGCTGGTCGCGCCCCCAAAGCCGGTGAGATCCTGCAACTGCCCGCCCTTGCCGCCACCCTGAAGCGCATCGCCGACAAGGGCCGCGACGGCTTCTACACCGGCGAAGTGGCTGCCGACATGGTGACCGAGCTCAAGGCCCTCGGCGGCCTGCACACACTCGAGGATTTCGCCAACCAATCCTGCAGCTACGTCGATCCGATTTCAGTCGCCTACAAGGGCGTCGACGTCTGGGAGTTGCCACCGAACAACCAGGGCGTCGTCGCGCTCGTCATGCTCAAGATGCTCGACCGCTTGGGCCGTCTCGGCGACGGCCCCCAATCCGTCGAGCGCTACCACGTCATGATGGAGGCCGTTCGCCTTGCCTACGCCATGCGCGACAAGTTCGTCGCCGACCCCGAAATGGCGGACGTGCCCGTCGACCACATGCTGTCCGACGCTTTTGCCGACGAACTCGTCTCGCGCATCGACCGAAAGTCGCGCAAAGCGGACCTGGGCCCGATCCCCGTGCCAGGCGGCACCGACACCACCTACCTCACGGTCGCCGACAAGGACGGCATGGCCGTTTCTTTCATCAACTCGATCTTCTCAGGCTTCGGCTCCGGCATCATGACCCGCAAGAGCGGCGTCCTGTTCCAGAACCGCGGCCAAGGCTTCGTCCTCGATCCCAAGCATCCCAACTGCATCGCACCGGGCAAGCGGCCGATGCACACGCTGGTGCCGGCCATGGCCATGCGGGACGGCCGTCCGTGGGCCTCGTTCGGAGTCATGGGCGGCAACCTCCAGCCTGCCGGCCATGCCTACGTGCTCTCCAACATGCTCGAGTACGGCCTCGATGCCCAGGAAGCCCTCGACTGCCCGCGCGTCTTCTTCGAGCACGGCACCTGCTGGGCCGAGCATTCGGTGCCAGAGCCCGTTTATCGGGCGATGGCCGACATGGGCCACCCCATGGAGAAGAAGGCCGAGCCCTGGGGTGGCGGCCAGATTGTCCTGATGGACCACGCGGCTGGCACCCTGACCGGCGCGTCCGACCCCCGCAAGGACGGCTGCGCCCTCGGCTATTGAGGTTGCAAGCCCACCGGAGGCCCACCAATTGAGCCAATCCGTCAGTCCGGCCACGTCATGCGTCCGCCTCCGCATCGAAGGTCGCGTTCAAGGCGTGGGTTTTCGCGCCTTCATGATGCTTGAAGCCACCTCTCGCGGCCTTGCCGGCTGGGTCCGCAATCGACGCGACGGCGGCGTCGAGGCTGTTGTGACGGGCCCCCGCGCCAAGGTCGATCTTGTCTGTGCCCGCGCACACATCGGCCCGCGAGGTGCGCGCGTCGACATGGTCAAGGTGCTCGACGAAACGGACATCCCCCCGCCAGGCTTCAACGTGCGCCCAACCGTTTGAGACACCCCACCGTCCGGCCGCCGGCGGCTGCGACCGGCCTGCGCTCCCGTCTCCTATTGCGCAAGCGCCGAAAATCGACAACATCGCCGAGTTCGCCTCGCTTTCGAGCCCAACGCTGTCGCGCCATCCGAGCCATAAGTCGGACAGGCAGCTGCGGCGCAGGCTGACGAACTGACACAAACTTCGGAGTTGATTCCCATGACGTCCCGGACCCTGAAGCGGGCTGTATCGGCCGCCTGCCTGTTGCTGCTCTCCCTGTCGGCGACTGCCGCAACCGCAAGCGTCACCGTGACCAATCGCGACACCAAGGACCATCAAGTCACCATCATCGAGGACAACGGCGCCAAGACCAACGACCACACACTGAAGCCCGAGCAGGTGCTCGACGGCATCTGCACCAAGGGTTGCATCCTGCGCCTCAACGGCAAGGCCGAGGACGAATACGAACTCGAGGCCACCGATCGCGTCTCGATCGAGGAAGGCTATCTCTATTACGACGATCCCCAGCCAGAGCCGCCCGGTGTCGGCGCCACCACGCCGCCACCGGCTGAGCCCAAGAAGCCGTAAGGCCACCTGCCTGCCATAACCGGGGAACAACGGCGTGACGCCGGATTGTAGCCGCATCTGCCGTGCTATAAGGCGTCATGATGCCTACGAATTGCAAATCCGCCGCCAAGCCCGACGATGACGGCTTCGACAGCGACGATATCCCGTTCGACCTGCCGCCAGCGCCGGGCCGTCAGGCCACGCAGGCCAAGGCCAGCGAACCCGCGCCGCCGCCACCCGTTCGTGGCTCGCTCTCCCAGCGCGCGCTCGCCGTCAACGCCCCACCTGCCCCCTATCTCGAAGGCTTGAACGCCGAGCAGCGGGAGGCCGTCGAGACGCTCGATGGCCCTGTCCTGGTGCTCGCAGGCGCCGGCACTGGCAAGACCCGCGTGCTCACCACCCGCATCGGCCACATCCTGGCAACGCGCCGCGCCTTCCCCTCGCAGGTCCTCGCCGTCACCTTCACCAACAAGGCCGCGCGCGAAATGAAGGAGCGCATTGGCCATCTCGTTGGCGGCGCCATCGAAGGCATGCCCTGGCTCGGCACCTTTCATGCCATCGGCGTCAAGATCTTGCGCCGTCATCACGAGCTGGTGGGCCTCAAGTCGGGCTTCACGATCCTCGACATGGATGACCAGAACAGGCTCCTGAAGCAGGTGATTGAGGCAGCCGGCCTCGACAAGGATCGCTGGCCCTCCCGTCAGCTCGCGGCCCTGATTGACAGCTGGAAGAACCGCGGCCTCGTCCCGGAGCAGGTGCCCAAGGGCGAGTCTCACGCCTTCGCCAATGGCCAGGGCGCCAAGCTCTATGCCGACTACCAGACCCGCCTGAAGGAACTCAACGCCGCCGACTTCGGCGACCTGCTGCTCGAGTGCATCCGCCTCTTCCGCGAAAACCCCGACATCCTCGCCGACTACCACAAGCGCTTCCGCTACATCCTGGTCGACGAGTACCAGGACACCAACGTCGCCCAATACCTCTGGCTCCGCCTGCTCGCCCAGGGCACGCCCAACGTCTGCTGCGTCGGCGACGAGGACCAGTCGATCTACGGCTGGCGCGGCGCCGAGGTCGACAACATCTTGCGTTTCGAGAAGGATTTCGAAGGCGCCAAGGTCGTCCGCCTCGAACGCAACTATCGCTCCACCGGCCACATCCTGGGCGCCGCCTCCGGCCTGATCGCCCACAACAAGGGCCGTCTCGGCAAAACGCTCTTCACCGAAAGCGGCAACGGCGAGCCGCCGACCGTGGCCGGCGTATGGGACGACGAAGAGGAAGCACGCACCATCGGCGACGCCATCGAAGGCCTGCACAAGCAGCGTCACCCGCTCAACCAGGTCGCCATTCTCGTCCGTGCCTCGTTCCAGATGCGCGTCCTCGAAGATCGCTTCATCACGCTTGGCCTTCCCTACCGCGTTATCGGCGGCCCCCGCTTCTACGAGCGCCAGGAAATACGCGACGCCATCGCCTATCTCGAGATCACTGCCAATCCCTCCAACGACCTCAAATTCGAGCGCATCGTCAACGTGCCAAAGCGCGGCCTCGGCGACACTACAGTGAAGCGCATCCACGATCTCGCCCGCGCCCGCGCCATTCCCATGTACGCAGCCGCCCGCGAGATGGCCGAGACCGAGGAGCTCGCCGCCAAGGCACGCCGCTCGCTCTCGAGCGTCATTGCCCTTTTCGAGCGCTGGCGCGGCCTGATCGAGACCATGAAGCACACCGAGCTTGCCGAGCTGATCCTCGATGAATCCGGCTATACGGCAATGTGGCAGGCCGACAAGAGCCCGCAGGCCCAATCCCGCCTCGAGAACCTGAAGGAACTCGTGCGCTTCATGCACGCCTTCGAGTCGCTGGCTGGCTTCCTCGAGCACGTCTCCCTCGTCATGGACACCGAGCAGGCCGACGACGGCGACCGCGTCTCAATCATGACGTTGCACGCTGCCAAGGGTCTCGAGTTCGACACCGTCTTTCTGCCGGGGTGGGAGGAAGGGCTCTTTCCCCATCAGCGCTCACTCGACGAGCAGGGCCTCGCCGGCCTCGAGGAAGAGCGCCGCCTTGCCTACGTCGGCCTCACCCGCGCCCGCAAGCAGGCCCATATCTCGTTTGCCCAGAACCGGCGCACGCGCGGCCTCTACCAGTCCGCCTCCCCCTCTCGCTTCATCGACGAGCTCCCCGAGAGCCATGTCGAGGTCATGGAAGCCAAAACACCGTTTGGCGGCGCCTACGCTGGCCTCGGCCGCGCCAATCCCTACGGCGCCAGCCGCTTCGACGAAGGCCCTGGCGCCTTCCGCTCGACCTACCAGACGCCGGGTTGGCAACGCGCCCAGGCCCAATCCGGCGGCAATTTCGGCGCGGGCGGAAATGGCGGCAAGGGCGCGCGCCCCGGCAACTACGACAACGCCGGCAATGCCACACGCGGCACCTTTGGCGCCAAACGACGCTCGGCCGGCCCCCTCACCATCGAAGGCAGGATCATCGCCTCCTCGACCGCCGACAACCACGGCATCGTCAAAGGCGACCGTGTCGCCCACCAAAAATTCGGCGAAGGAACCGTCGCCCACGTCGAAGGCGAAAAACTCACCATCGACTTCGACGTCGGCGACACCAAGCGCGTCGTCGCAAGCTTCGTCGAAAAGGTTTGAGCGCAGGCCATCGCGACCTGCCGGCGGCCGTGCCCGGTCGCCCGATGCAAGGGCCATTTGCGATCCGATGAAAGGGCGGTGAAGTGGAAAATCGTTCGCTTCACGGCGCAGTACCGGCAGGCGTCGTCTATTTCGCTATCGTATTTGCGGCAGGTTTTGCACTTGGTGTCCTGCGCGTTCTCGTGCTCATGCCACGATTGAGCCCATCCCTGGGCGGCACCATCGCTATTCTGATCGAGCTGCCGTTCATTCTAACAACCTCTTGGGTCGTGTGCCGAAGGCTGATCGCGCACTTCCATGTGGCCGACGTCGCTGCCGCCCGATTGCTGATGGGGGCCTTGGCATTTGCCCTGCTGATCACGGCCGAGGTTTTGCTCGCAACACTCGGTTTTGGCCGAGATCTTGCGGAACAGATCCATCGCTATCGAAAGCTGCCGGAGTTGCTGGGACTGCTGGGGCAGTTGGCGTTCGCCGCCTTCCCCTGGGTTCAGCTGATGCTTCATAGAGGGAAGCGGTAGGAGCTTGCGGTGTCGGTGTTGCCTGAAAAGAGGATACGGCTCGGCCGAACGCACTAATGACCCACGATGCACACTACGAAATCAACATGACGTCTGGCGCGCCGACCCCTCACCATCCCCCAACTGGTCGGTCGAGGCCGTAGTGCTCGCGCAGTGTCGTGCCCTCGTAATCGCGCCGAAAAAGACCACGTTTCTGCAGGA
Source organism: uncultured Alphaproteobacteria bacterium (assembly GCA_963761475.1). GTDB lineage: Bacteria > Pseudomonadota > Alphaproteobacteria > Rhizobiales > Hyphomicrobiaceae. The sequence goes on along the minus strand of CAVXGT010000019.1, from coordinate 534,298 downwards.
TCGGGATCACTTCCGAGGCGAACACGTCAAGCATCCAGGGCAGCACCGGCGGCATGACGTTGAAGCCGTCCGCGGCGCCGTCCTCGCACCAGTCCTCGATGAGGTCCGCGACCTGCTCGGGCGTACCGGTGAAGGTATAGTGGCCACGGGCGCCGGCGAGATAGGCCAAGAGTTGGCGGAGCGTCGGCTTGTCGCGGCGGACAAGGCCGATGATGACCTCGGTGCGGCTGCGGGCGGCCTGGACCGTCTCGGGGTCGGGGAAATCCTCCGGCGACAGCGGCTTGTCGAGCGGGAGGTGCGAGAAATCATGCCCCCCGAAGCGGCCGGAGAGGCGTTTCCTGCCCACCTCCGGATCGGCAAGTTCGCCGAGTTCCAGGGCGTGGCGTTTGGCTTCGGCCTCGGTGGAGCCGATCATCGGCGAGAGGCCGGGCAGGATCAAAATCTGGTCCTTCTGGCGGCCCACAGCGACGGCGCGGGCTTTCAGGTCCGCATAGAACGCCTGAGCCGTGGCCTTCTCCATGTGCGCGGTGAAGACGGCTTCGGCGTGACGGGCCGCGAAACTGCGCCCTGTGTCGGACGAGCCCGCCTGCACCAGCACCGGGCGACCTTGCGGGCAACGCGGCAGGTTCATGGGACCGGCGACGCTATAGTACTTGCCTTTATGATCGATGCGCCGGATGCGCTCTGCGCGCGCGTACTGGCCGGCGGCGCGATTGTCGAGAACGGCGTCGTCGGCCCAGCTATCCCATAGCGCTTTGCAGACGGTGACGAACTCCTCCGCGATCTCGTAGCGCTCCTGGTGCGAGACTTGGCCCTTGTCGCCGAAGTTGGCAGCGGCGGCCGGCGCCCAGGAGGTCACGATATTCCAGGCGGCGCGGCCTTTGCTCATATGGTCCAGCGAGGCGTAGTGGCGGGCGAGATTGAAGGGCTCCATGTAAGTGGAGGAGGCCGTGGCGATGAGGCCGATACGACTGGTTGCCATGGCGAGGCCACCGAGCACCATCATCGGTTCGAGCCAGTTCCGACCGGACTGCGCCACGTCGTCGGCAAGCGCCAACTGATCGGCGAAAAAGATCGAGTCGAACTTGGCCTTCTCGGCGCGCTGCGCCATGTCGACGTAATAAGCCATGTCCGCCAGCGACTCGGGCGCCGCCTTGGGATGGCGCCAAGCAGCCTCGTGATGGCCCCGGCTCTGGATGAAGAGATTGAGACGCAGCTGGCGGCGCATGGCGAAGGCTCCCGTTGGCAGCACCGAGAAGGACGGCGACATCGTTGGCCTGAGCTTAACGCCATTCCGGGAGCTGACCAGATGATGGAAATGTCGCAATCCCGGTCATGGGGCTGCCGCGAGTATGCGATTGCGCTCCCTTCGCCTGAGGGAGCCGCCCTCAGTTACCGAGCAGCCTCGCAGTCCCCTGCCGCCCGTCGTCATGCACCCAATGGATCGCCTGGCCCACGAACCGCACGCGGAAGCAATGCTGGGAGCCCTCCAGCCACCGGCGCCACTTCTGGCAGACTTTGTCGGCAACAACCCACCAGCGACCCTGGTCCACCTTCGGACCGGCGCGCAACACCTGCAATGTCGGCGCCCGCCCGGTGAGCGAGCCATCGGCATGATAGCGGATCGGGATCTCTCCGACCGCCGTCTCCAGCACCACGGTATGGCCAGCGAGCTTCTCGCGCAGCACCTGAGATGCCGGCCCCGCCGGTTCTCCCGCAAAACCCTCGCCGGCGCCAAGGCAGACGATAAGCGCCAACAGCGTCGAATAACGAGTTTTTTTCTTCAATCCGTATGCCCCGTATTGGAAGTTTCCAAGTCGGGCGACACCAAGCACACAACGACTGTCCGTGGCGGACGCGCTGACATCAACGTAAACAGACTTTCACCATGTGTCCGCCCCAGCAGCGGCTCTGAAACGCCAAAGGGCGCCAAAGGCGCCCCTGCACTCGAAAATATTGCATCATCAAGTCGCTAGCGCACCAGTGGAACGCCGAGCGTCCCGAGCCGCGCAAACGCTACCAGCTCAGAACCGGTGCTTGAACGATCCGCGAATCTGGACGTCGTCTTCGTCGGTGCTGGGCAGGCGTTGCTGTGTATCCCGCCCTTTGGCATCGTTGAGGCCATAGAGCAGTTCCAGTCCGAAATCGAACTTCGGCAGCACACCAAGCTTGCCGAGCCCCGGAATACGCACCTCGACCCCGGTCGATGGCGCCACCGACACGCCTGTATCCTTGAGATCCAAGCCAGGTGAGGTCGATGAGCCCGGCGCAATCTGCGTCGCGCCTTGTTGCCCTTCGGCAACACCACCCTTTGTCTCCTGGAACGCTGGTGCAGACGTGCTCAGCACACCAACTGCTGCGCAAGCCAACATCCATTTCAAGAGCTGCATCGTCTATAAATCCTACGGCCGTACGCCTTCACGCCGATTTCACCACTACATGACTCCACACAGTGGCAAACTCAAGTCTCGTTCCACAGCAGTTAAGGGCGACCTAACGTTTGTCTCATAACTGTGATGTTTCAGCCATGTTGCCTCTCAGGCACAATTCTCGGTGGATAATGGGTCCCCAGAACTGATCATGCTCGAGAGCAAGAAACGCTCAGAGGCAGAATCTCTGGCAGGGTTTGGAGAGGGGATAAAATCATGCAGCATCCGATCCTGCTGGCGACAGCCGCCGGGCTGCTTGTGATAGGCATCCTTCTGCTGCGATGGGCTGGGCGCTACGATGCCGCCGGTATCGCCACTGATGCCGCCTGGCGCATGGTCAAGCGCCGCTCCGTCACCGGCGCCCGCGATGAGCTTGGCCGGATCGTCGATGAGCATGTGCATGACTACCACGCCGATGCCGCCCGCATTGGCCACACCCGCACAGCCGTGAAACACGGCGCCCGCTTCCTCATCGCTCGCTTTGTCACCATCGCCGGCTATTTGCTGCTGCTGGGCGCCCTCCTGGCCGGTGCAGCCGCATTCTTGTGGACCTGACCCGCCGGGCCGCCCCAAGCGCTTGCCGCTCAGGCGGTCTCGTGCGCCTTGGCGCCGAAGCGGCGGGCGATGTAGTCCTCGACGATCACTTTGAACTCGGCGGCAATGTTCGCCCCGCGCAAAGTCATCGCCTTTTTGCCGTCGATGAACACGGGCGCTGCCGGCTGCTCGCCGGTGCCGGGCAACGAGATGCCGATATCCGCATGCTTGGACTCGCCCGGACCATTGACGATGCACCCCATCACCGCGAAGTTCAGCCCCTCGACCCCCGGATAGGCTTGCCGCCACTCCGGCATCCGCTCTCGGATCATGGTCTGGATGTCGCGCGCCAGTTCCTGGAACACCGCCGACGTCGTCCGCCCGCAGCCCGGGCATGCGGTCACCACCGGCATGAACGAGCGCAGACCCATCGTCTGCAGCAGCTCCTGTGCCGCACGCACCTCGAGCGACCGGTCGCCCCCCGGCTCCGGCGTCAGCGAAAACCGGATCGTATCGCCGATGCCCTGCTGCAGCACGATGCCCATGGCCGCCGAGGAGGCAACGATCCCCTTCGAGCCCATGCCGGCTTCAGTAAGCCCAAGATGCAGCGCATACCGGCAGCGCTCCGCCAGCATCGTGTAGACCGCGATCAGGTCCTGCACCGCCGACACCTTGGCCGAAATCACGATCCTGTCGGCCCCGAGCCCCATCTCCTCGGCCCGTCCGGCCGACAGGATGGCCGATTGCACGATGGCTTCGTGCATCACCGCCCGCGCCGGCTTCGGCGTCGCGCTTGCCGCGTTTTCGTCCATCAGGTGCGTCAGCAGATCCTGGTCGAGTGAGCCCCAATTGACGCCGATGCGAACCGGTTTGCCATACCGCAACGCCGTCTCGACGATGGCGCCGAATTGACGATCCTTCTTGGCCTTGAAGCCGACATTGCCGGGATTGATCCGCAGCTTGTCGAGCGCCTCGCCGGCCGCCGGATGATCGGCCAGCAACTGGTGGCCGTTGTAGTGGAAGTCACCAACGATCGGCACCGTGATACCCTGGCGGGCCAGCCGGTCCCGGATATGGGGCACGGCAGCCGCCGCCTCGTCACGGTCGACGGTAATCCGCACGATTTCCGAGCCGGCCCGCGCCAGGGCGGCAATCTGGCCCGCAGTAGCGGCGACGTCCGCCGTATCCGTATTGGTCATCGACTGCACCACGATCGGCGCATCTCCACCGATCACCACCCCACCGACATCGACTGGCTGCGTCCGATGGCGTGGCGCAATCAGGCTGGTGGCTTCGGGGCTCGACATCGCTGGCTTCCTCCGCAAGACGTTAGTGCGCGCCCCAGTCTGTAGCCAAATCCCCTGTCATACGCCAGCGGCGCGCCCAGCCAGTCGCTGCCTGCTGCGAAGCCCAGACGACGGGCGAGTCAAAATCCCCACGAAAAAACGCGCGGACCGACCAGTAGGTCTGATGGCCCAGCGCGCCCTCTGCCTTGCTCCCAGCACAGGGGATCAGTGCGTACCCTTGCAACTGCAAATGTCGTGGCAAACCTTCTTGCCGTAGTCATTGACGTAACAATGATAGCATTTCGAGTAGGCAAAGGATGCAGCCGACCCCGCTACTGCCACCACGCCGGCAACCAAAAGTGCCGCCCAGATTTTTGTCATCCCAAAGTTTCCTGATCCATGAGTTGCATACGAAATGACGAGCCGCGGACCGAGCACAACATCAACGCCCTAGCCACCGGAGCGATCGGCTAAGCGACAGCGCCAAAACCTACCAAACCGCACTTTTGCACCGGCTGAGCCTTGTGTCGACCAGCATCGGATAAACATCATCGCGATCCCGCACACCGCTTGCACCCGGCGCTGTCGACGCCGCCGGGGCGCTTCAAACCTCGAGCCGGTAGGCCTCCGCCGCACATCTGCGGTAAAGCCAGGCCTTCTCGTCGGCCGACGCCCCCGCCGTCAGGCGCTTGAAGGCATTCCACAGCACGCCATAGCTGCATGAGCCCTTGTCCACCGGGAAGTTGCTCTCGAGCATGGCGCGCTTCGCCCCGAACAGCTCGATGCAGCCCTCCACGTGTGGGCGCCAAGCCTCCGCCACCTGCTCCGACGTCGGCGGCTTCTCGCCCGCATGGATATCGAAGCCATAGAGCCGCATGCCGAGCCCGCCGACCTTGATGCGGATGTTGGGGCAGGACGCCACGTCTTTCATGAGCGCCCGCCATTCCGTCATCGTCTCCTGCCGCCTGGCCGCGTAAGGCCCGATTCCGATCGTGCCGCCGCAATGATTGAGGATTATGTTGGCGTCCGGACAAGCCCGCGCCACCGCTACGATCTCAGGCAACTGCGTGTGATACATGAAGCTGTCAAACGAAAGCCCCATACCGGTCAGAACCTTCAAGCCTTCGATGAACTTCGGCGTGCGCAGCAGATCTGGCGGCGGATTGGCAGACGAACCCCGTGCCTCCGGGTCTTTGTGCCAGGCCGAGATGTTGCGCACGCCCTTGAAGCGCTTGCCGCCCGCCCGCACCATGGCCTCGAGGATCGGCTCGACGTCCCCGCCAAGCCCGAGCGGCGCATAGCCGACGATGCCATCGGCAATCCGCGTCTTGCCGTAGTGGCCGCTGGCGCTTTGCGCCGCCTGTCCGTTGGCGAATTCCACCTCCCCGACCGGCTTCATATCTTCCGGGCCACTCGCCCGGTACATGGCGTGGCACTCGATGAACACTGTCGAGATGATGTTATGGCCTTGCGCCAGATCCTCGTTGAACTGCTCGAGGAAATAATGCTGCGGCCTGACCGGCGGCGCCCACAGGTGATGGTGCGGATCGACGATGGCAAGCTCCGGCTCCAGCGCCGGCTCGCTATGCCGCGCCAGCCATTCCGGCCTGACGTTGATGTGACGGTTTGTGGGCTCGACGGGGATGGTCATGGCGAACGCTCCGTGCCTTGCGAAGGATTTGTCTCCATGCTGCCCGACGCGCCCGCCAAGCGCCAGCACCATGCCGACGCCCAATCCCGCATGCCGCACCGGCACGCCCCCCGACGCCCAGCCCCGATATCGCTCCACGGCAGCGCCAAGCCACCGCCTGCCCATTTAATGGACATCACCGCCTGATAGTCCGGCTTGCGAAAATTGCTGCGCCGCACAAAAAACAGGGAATGGTAGGCGCAGCGCTCAAGATCCTCGTCATCGACGCCAATCGGATCCGTGCCTCGATCATCGAGGAGGGGTTGCGGGAGGCTGGCGGCGCTGAGGTAACGGTCATGAGCGACATCCGCGGTCTGGTGAAACGGATCGCCGAGATTGATCCAGACATCGTCGTCATGGATCTGGAAAGTCCTGATCGCGATACACTCGAGCACATGTTCCAGGTGTCGCGCGCCATCAAGCGCCCCGTCGCCATGTTCGTCGACCGCACCGATCAACAGTCGATCGAGGCGGCCATCGATGCCGGTGTTTCGGCCTATGTGGTCGATGGCTTGAAGAAGGAGCGCATACGCTCGGTTCTCGACACGGCAATCACGCGTTTCCGCCTCTTCGACCGCCTTCAGTGCGAGCTGGAGGCCGCCAAGGGCGAACTCGCCGCACGCAAAACCATCGAACGGGCCAAGGGCATCCTCATGCGCTCGCGCGGACTGAGCGAGGAAGCCGCCTACGCGCTCCTTCGCAACACCGCCATGAACCAGAGCCGACGCATTGCGGAGATTGCAGAAAGCCTGGTCACGGCGGCCGGCCTGCTCGGAGGTGACGCGTGATGGCATCTGCTCTGTCGCAAGGAGCTGCAAGCAGAGAACAAATTCGTGCAGGCTTTATTCCTTTGCTCGATGCTGCCCCCTTGATCGCTGCAGCCCGGCTTGGGTTCGGCGAGGCGGAAGGCCTGCGCATCAGGCTTGTGCGCGAGACGTCATGGGCCACGTTGCGCGACCGCATCGCCGTGCGCCACCTCGACGTCGCTCACATGCTCGGGCCAATGCCGATCGCCGACCGGCTTGGACTTTCCCCACTGCCGGGAGACCTCGTCGCGCCGATGGCGATGGGCTTTGGCGGCAACACGATCACGGTCTCGGCGTCGCTATGGTCGGCCATGCAGGAAACGGCGGATCTCCCGCCGCTCGATCCACAGGCCGCGGGTCGGGCGCTTACAGCTGTCGCCTCCTCCCGACGCGAGCGCCGGCAGACACCACCCGTCCTCGCTATCGTGCATCCCTTCTCGGCGCACCACTACCAGCTCGCCTACTGGTTGGCAGCGAACGGTGTCGATCCCATTCGCGACGTGGAATTGGTCGTCATTCCGCCCTCACTGATGCCTGCGGCACTTGGCGCTCAACAGATCGACGGCTTCTGCGCAGGCGAGCCTTGGGGCAGCCTCGCCGTTGCCGAGACTGGTGGCCATATCGTCACCACCGGCTCTCGGATCTGGGCCTCGAGCCCCGAGAAAGTGCTGGGAACTCGGCTCGAATGGATCGACGAAGCGCCCGAGCGTCTCTACCGGCTGATGCGTGCGCTTTACCGTGCAGCCGTCTGGTGCGACCAGCCGGAAAACAAGCGTGCGCTGGCAGAGCTGCTGTCGGCATCTGATCTTCTGGGGTTGCCATCGCGGTATCTCCTCGCAGGTCTCGAGCGGCGCCTTGAGGGCGTCGAGGCCGCAGGACCGGGCGACGGTTTCCTCACCTTTGCCGCCCACGCCGCGACCTTCCCCTGGCAGAGCCACGCCTCCCTGCTCTATGCGCAGATGGTGCGGCTCGGCCAGGTCCGCCACCAGGCCGGCAATCTCGCACGGGCTCGTGCAGCCTATCGCCCGGACCTCTATCGCGCCGGCCTAGCTGCCACCGATGTGCCGTTCCCCGATCAGGATACCCGCATCGAGGGAGCCCTCGTCACCGATACGGTGATCGATAGCTTGCGCGGACCAATCAGCCTCGGTCGCAATGCCTTCTGCGATGGCGCCTTGTTCGATCCCGACGATCCTCGCTCCTACGACGCCGTCGCTTCACCAGCATCGGCCTGAGAGCAATGTCCCACCTCCACACTGCACAAAACCCGCTCAGCGACTGCCGCCCATCCCGGCAGCTTCACATCCACGGATCGCATCGCAACTCCACCCCGCACGCGCTAACGACATGACAATGCGCCACAAACGAACCTTCGTAACGAATTGGCACGGAGCTTGCTGATTTGAAACTACGAGGCCAACGAGACGGCTTCGAGACGTGCGGCCCAACGCAGGGTCGACAGGCAGCGCTGCCGAACCGGAATGGATGCACCTCGACCAGGGGAGCCATGCCGCTTCGCAGCGCTTTTTTCGTGTCGGGCCGGGCGAACGAGCCTGCAGCCGGAGTCACTCGCAACAAGAACGCGCAGGAGATGATGATGAGGTTCACGAGACGCAACCAAGCCACAGCCGCGGCAAGCTGGAGCAGACGCGCCGTCCTGCTCGGCGCAGCAGCGATCACCGGCATCGGGCTCCTGGGCTCGCCGGCAATCCAGGCAGGTCCATTGGCCGTCGAGAAGGACGAGCTCAAGTTCGGCTTCATCAAGCTCACCGACATGGCGCCCCTCGCGGTTGCCAAGGAGCTTGGCTACTTCGAGGAGGAAGGCCTCTTCGTCACCCTCGAGGCACAGGCCAACTGGAAAGTCCTGCTCGACCGCGTCATCACCGGTGAGCTCGACGGTGCCCACATGCTGGCCGGCCAACCGCTTGCAGCCACGATCGGCTTCGGCACCAAGGCGCACGTCGTCACGCCCTTCTCGATGGATCTCAACGGCAACGGCATCACGGTCTCGAATGAGATCTGGGCGCTGATGAAACCGCACATCCCGAAAGGCGCTGACGGCAAGCCCCAACATCCGATCAATGCCGCCGCCCTTAAACCCGCCATCGAGAAGCTCAGGGCCGAAGGCAAGCCCTTCAAGATGGGCATGGTGTTTCCGGTCTCGACCCACAACTACGAGCTTCGCTACTGGTTGGCGGCTGGCGGCATTCATCCCGGCTACTATTCGCCGAACGACGTCACCGGCACCATCCAGGCCCAGGCGCTGCTCTCCGTGACACCGCCGCCGCAGATGCCGGCAACCCTCGAGGCCGGCACCATCCACGGCTATTGCGTCGGCGAACCATGGAACCAGGCCGCCGTATTCAAGGGTATCGGCGTTCCCGTCATCACCGACTACCAGATCTGGAAGAACAATCCCGAGAAGGTCTTCGGCATCACGGCGGAGTTCTCGAAAAAGAATCCGAACACGACACTAGCCCTCACGAAGGCGCTGATCCGCGCTGCCATCTGGCTCGACGCCAACGACAACGCCAATCGCATGAAGGCCGTCGAGATGCTGTCGAAGCCGGAGTACGTCGGCGCCGACAAGGCCGTGATCGCCAACTCGATGACCGGCACGTTCGAGTTCGAGAAAGGCGACAAACGCCCGATTCCCGACTTCAACGTCTTCTTCCGCCACTTCGCCACCTACCCCTACTACTCCGATGCCATCTGGTACCTCACCCAGATGCGGCGCTGGGGCCAAATCGCAGATCCCAAGGATGACGCCTGGTACAAGGAGGTCGCCACCAAGGTCTATCTCCCCGACGTCTATTTGAAAGCTGCAAAGCTGCTGGTGGACGAGGGCAAAGCCCAGAAAACCGATTTCCCCTGGAGCAGCGACGGCTACCGCGCACCGACGCCGGCCGCCGACGTCATCGACGCCATTCCTTTCGACGGCAAGGCCCCCAACGCCTACCTCGAGAGCCTCCCGATCGGCCTCAAAGCAAAGCAACGCATCGAAGGCGCGAAAATCGTCGGCGGCTAGTCCATCCGCACGAGCAGGCGGGTGGCGCCGAAAGCCGCCCCCGCCAAGGTTCGCGACAACGCAACAGGGGTGACCATGACGACTGCGAGCGATTTTATCGAACCCCACGACGGGAATGCATCCCGTCAACGACGGCAGCGCTTCTACCAGCGCCTCGACAAGGCGAGCGCAACGCTGTCCGTTTTCGGCTTAGGCTTTATCGTGCCGATCCTCAAGATGCTCGCCGGGGATAGTGTCAAAACCCAGTTGAAGGAGCTTTGGCAACAGCTTGTCATCCCCCTCATCGGCATCGTCGTGTTTGTGTCCGCCTGGGCGGCGCTGGCCCCGCAAGTGAAGACATCCCTCGGTGCAATCCCCGGGCCGCGGCAAGTGTTGGCCCAGGCCGCCAACCTCTATGCCGACCACAACGCCGAACGCGCGAAGGAGAAATCCTTCTATGAGCGCCAGGACGAGCGCAACGCCAAGCTCGTCGCCGCCGGCCAGGCCGAGAAGGTCAAGCATCGCACATACACGGGCAAGCCCACCTATCTCGATCAGATCCTCACCTCTCTGGTGACGGTCGCGTTGGGTTTTGCCATAGCGACCCTGTTCGCCGTCCCCCTTGGCATCATGTGCGGGCTATCGCAAAGCGTGAACGGCGCATTGAACCCGCTGATCCAGATCTTCAAGCCGGTCTCACCTTTGGCCTGGCTGCCGATCGTCACCATGGTGGTCTCGGCCGCCTATGCAAACCCCTACGACTGGATGCCGAAATCCCTGCTCATTTCAGCCGTCACCGTGACGCTGTGCTCGCTGTGGCCAACGCTCATCAACACCTCGCTCGGCGTCGCCTCGGTCGACAAGGACCTGCTCAACGTCGGCCGTGTCCTCCAGTTGCCGACCTGGCGAACTGTGACAAAGCTCATCCTGCCGTCCGCCATGCCGCTGATCTTCACCGGCCTTCGTCTTTCGCTCGGCGTGGGCTGGATGGTGCTGATCGCCGCCGAGATGCTCGCGCAAAACCCTGGCCTTGGGAAATTCGTTTGGGACGAGTTCCAGAACGGCTCATCGCAATCTCTTGCGAAGATCATTGTTGCCGTTCTCACGATCGGTCTCATCGGCTTTCTGCTCGATCGCGTGATGTACGCACTGCAGTCCGCCTTCACCTACTCGACGCATCGCTGAGGAGAAAACCGCCATGGCATTCCTCGAACTCAAGGGCGTCGCCAAGTCCTACGGCACGGATGGTGAGCGCACGGACGTCCTGCACAACGTCGACCTGGCTGTCGACGAGGGCGAATTCATCGCCATCGTCGGCTTTTCTGGCACCGGCAAGACGACGCTGATATCGACCATTGCCGGCCTGATCGAACCCGACGCCGGAGAGGTGACACTGCGCGGCAAGCCGGTCACCGGACCTGGTCCCGATCGCGGCGTCGTTTTCCAATCCTACTCGCTGATGCCGTGGTTGACCGTCGAGGGCAATGTGGCGCTCGGTGTCGATCAGGTGTTCCGCCGCCAAAGCAAAGCCGAACGCCACGCTCGCGTACGCCGCTACATCGAGATGGTCGGGTTGTCTCATGCAAGCGATCGGCTTCCGTCGGAGCTCTCGGGCGGCATGCGCCAGCGCGTTGCTGTTGCCCGGGCGCTGGCCACCAGCCCGGAAATCCTGCTTCTCGACGAACCTCTCTCGGCACTCGATGCGCTGACCCGCGCCAAGCTCCAGGACGAAATCTCGGCAATCTGGGAGCAGGAGAAGCGAACGGTCGTCCTCATCACCAACGACGTCGACGAGGCCATACTCCTGGCTGATCGGATCATCCCGTTGATCCCCGGACCCCGGGCGACACTCGGTCCATCCTTCAAGGTCGACATCCCCCGTCCCCGCGACCATACGACCATCAGCGCCGATCCGGCTTTCCAGAAGCTCAGGCAAGAGGTGACCGGCTATCTCATCGATATCGCAAGCGAGCGGGCAGCCAAGAGCGAAGGGCACATCGAGCTGCCGAACGTGGTGCCCATCAGCGTCAAACACACGAAGACCCGCCTGCCGAAAGCCTACCTGGAGGCCGCCCGCTCACCGATCGAGCAGCGCTACCTCGACTTCTCCCTGCTGAAGAAGGTCTATCCCACCCCCAAGGGGCCGCTGACTGTCGTCGACGGCTTCGACCTGAAGGTCACTAAGGGCGAGTTCATCTCCCTCATTGGCCATTCTGGATGCGGCAAGTCGACGGTCCTGTCGATGGCCGCAGGCCTCACCGAGATTTCCGAAGGCGGCGTCATCCTCGACGGCAAGGAGGTCTCGGGTGCTGGCCCCGATCGTGCCGTCGTCTTCCAGGCGCCCTCACTCTTTCCCTGGCTCACCGCATTCGAGAACGTGGCCCTCGGCGTCGATCGCGTTTTCCCGCACGCCAGCCGGGCGGAGCGTGACGACATCTGCACCTACTACCTCGATCGCGTCGGCCTGGCCGATGCGATGCAAAAACGGGCTGCTGAACTCTCGAATGGTATGCGCCAGCGCGTCGGCATCGCGCGCGCTTTCGCCCTCTCCCCGAAACTGCTCCTCCTCGACGAGCCATTCGGCATGCTCGACAGCCTGACACGCTGGGAACTACAGGAAGTCTTGATGGAGGTGTGGAGCCGCACGAAAGTGACGGCCGTCTGCGTCACACACGATGTCGACGAGGCCATCCTGCTCGCCGACCGCGTGGTGATGATGTCAAATGGCCCGAATGCGCGGATCGGCAATATCATGGACGTGAGCCTGCCACGCCCACGCACCCGCAAGGCGCTGCTCGAGCATCCCGACTACTACGCCTACCGCCAGGAGCTTCTGGAATTTCTCGAGGCCTACGAGGGCGGCGCAAACCCCTCGCCTGAAGTTCTCAAGGCGATCCAGTCGAAGCGGACCTCGCCTGCCGGAGCCACCGCACGCCACGACACGGCAGCAGCCTGACCCAGGGGGACGACGTGGCCGACAAACTCGTTGTCATCGGCAATGGCATGGCGCCGGGCCGCGCCCTGGAAAAGCTCATCGAAGAGGCACCAGGCGCCTACGACATCACGATCTTCAACGCCGAGCCGCGGGTCAACTACGACCGCATCATGTTGAGCCCCGTGCTCAGCGGCGAAAAAACATTCGAGCAGATCATCCTTCATGGCGACGGCTGGTATGTCAAAAACGCCATCACGCTCTACAAGGGCCATAGCATCGTCACAATCGATCGCACCGCCAAGACCGTCACGTCTGCGCACGGTGCCGTCGCAAATTACGACAAGCTCATTGTCGCTACTGGCTCCAATCCCGTTGTCATCCCCGTACCCGGCCACGATCTCCCAGGCGTTCTCACCTACCGCGACCTCGACGACGTCCACGCCATGCTCGTTGCAGCCAAGACCGGCGGACACGCCGTCGTCATCGGTGGCGGGTTGCTCGGCCTTGAAGCAGCAGCAGGCCTCAAGGAACAGGGCATGGACGTCACCGTCCTGCACCTGAAGCCGACATTGATGGAGCGCCAGCTCGATCCGGAGGCAGGGCGCTTATTGCAGCAGGCCGTCGAGGCTCGGGGGATCCGCGTGATCACTGACGCCGTCACCCGCGAAATCATTGGCCGCGATAGTCGCCTCGGACCACCCCACGTGCGAGAGATCCGCCTTGCGGACGGCACCGTTCTGCCAGCCGATCTCATCGTCATGGCTGTCGGCATCCGTCCGAATACGGCCTTGGCCGACGCTGCCGGACTTGCGGTCAACCGCGGCATCGTGGTGGACGCCGGCATGCGGACGAATGATCCAAACATCTTTGCGCTCGGCGAATGCGCCGAGGCAGGAGGCCAGGTCTACGGTCTGGTGGCGCCGCTCTACGAGATGGCCAGCGTCGTCGCACGCCAGCTTTCCGGCGACGCCAACGCGACCTTCAAACCGGCCGCGACGGCAACCAAGCTGAAGGTGACAGGCATCGACCTCTTCTCGGCCGGAGATTTCGGCGATGGCAATGATCGCCAGGATATCGTGCTACGGGACCCCGCGCGCAATGTTTACAAGCGGATCGTTCTGCATGGCGACACTCTGATCGGAGCCGTTCTCTTCGGCGATACGACTGATGGGGCCTGGTTCTTCGAAATGATCAAGTCGCGGGCCAATATCGCCGATCTACGCGAGACCCTTATCTTCGGGCCGACCTTCGCAAAAGGTGGCTCGGCGGAGCCTGCGCGCCCCGCCGCAAAATTGCCGGACGGGGCAGAAAGCTCACGCGGCATCGGCGTGAGCAGGCGGAAAAGCGCCCGCGCATTCGACAGCCGGAGCAGCACGCGGCCGGACAGGACTGACACCGGCCGGGCAAGCGAGGCAGCAGCAGCCATGGCGTCCTCGCCCGGATCAGGCCCATGAGCGACGCTTGGACAAAAACAACCTGCCCGTATTGCGGTGTCGGTTGCGGCATACTCGCTGACGCCACCGTCGAAGGAACGATCAACATCAAGGGAGACCCCGATCACCCGGCAAACCGTGGCCGCTTGTGCTCGAAAGGCGCTGCGCTAGGCGAGACGATGTCGCTCGAGGGACGGCTGTTGTACCCGGAAATCGCTGGCCGGCGCACAAGCTGGGACGAGGCCCTCGACACAGTCGCCGCTCGTTTCGCGCAAACCATTGCCGAACACGGTCCCGACGCCGTTGCCTTTTATGTCTCCGGGCAAATCCTGACCGAGGACTACTACGTGGCCAATAAGCTCATGAAGGGCTTCATCGGCTCGGCCAACATCGACACCAACTCGCGCCTGTGCATGGCGTCGTCTGTCGCCGGCCACAAGCGGGCATTCGGCACCGACACGGTGCCAGGAAGCTACGAGGATCTCGAGCACGCCGACCTCGTCGTCCTGGTCGGCTCAAACCTCGCCTGGTGCCACCCTGTGCTCTACCAGCGGCTTGCAGAAGCCCGAACCAAACGCGGCACACGTGTCGTTGTCATCGATCCCCGCGAGACGGCAACGTGCGACATCGCCGATCTGCATCTCGATCTCACGCCCGGCTCGGACGTTGCACTATTCAATGGCCTGCTCGCACATCTGTCGGCATGCGGGCATATCGACGAGGACTATGTCGCTCGCCACACCAGTGGCCTCCGCGACGCCTTGTCGGCTGCTGGCGCCTGCGATCTGTTCGACATCGCGCGAATAACGGGTCTCCCGACAGCGCGCATCAACGCCTTCTACGAGATATTCGCCGCGACCGAGCGCGTCGTCACGGTCTACAGCCAGGGTGTCAATCAATCATCGGCTGGCACCGATAAGGTCAATGCCATCATCAACTGCCACCTGGTAACCGCACGCATTGGCCAGCCGGGCATGGGCCCCTTCTCCGTGACGGGGCAACCAAATGCCATGGGTGGCCGCGAAACCGGCGGTCTCGCCAACATGCTGGCCGCCCACATGGAGCTTGGCGAGCCCGCACATCGCCAACTCGTCCAGACGTACTGGGCCTCCCCCACCCTCGCTGAGAAACCCGGCTTGAAGGCCGTCGATCTCTTTCGCGCGATCGGCGACGGGCGCGTCAAGGCCGTGTGGATCATGGCAACAAATCCGGTCGTGAGCCTGCCGCAGGCTGATGCAGTACGCGATGCCCTCGCCGGCTGCCCCTTCGTCGTTGTCTCGGACGTGGTCCGCGAGACCGACACCACAGCACTTGCCCACGTTCTACTACCGTCCTCCGCCTGGGGCGAGAAGGACGGCACAGTCACCAATTCGGAGCGCCGCATCTCGCGCCAACGCCGCTTCCTCCCTTCCCCCGCAGACGTCAAGTCGGATTGGTGGCAGATGGCCGAGGTGGCCAAGCGCATGGGCTTCGGTGAGGCATTCGCCTGGCAGCATCCAAGCGAAATCTTCGCCGAATATGCGCGCCTCACGGGCCTTGAAAACGGCGGCACACGCGATCTGGACATTAGCGCTCATGCCACCATCACTGCCGCCGACTACGATGCCCTCCAGCCCTTCCAATGGCCGCAGCCCGCCGGCAGCACATCGCGCGAAACGCGCTTCTTCGCTGATGGCGGTTTCTTCACATCGGATCGCAAGGCGCGCCTTGTCGCCACACGCTATCGGCCGCCGGTTCAGCAGGCCGACGCCGCCCATCCGTTCGTGCTCAACACGGGACGGCTCCGTGATCAGTGGCACACGATGACCCGAACCGCCAAGGCGCCACGCCTGATGGCCCATGCACCCGAACCCGTTCTTGAGGTCCACCCTCAAGACGCCGACCGTGCCGGCCTCGTCGACGCCGATCTGGCCATCGTTGAAAGCATCCACGGATCGGCCATTCTGCGCGTTTCCGTCACCACCAGCCAGCGGCCCGGACACGTATTCGCGCCAATGCACTGGACGTCCGGTTTTGCGAGCCGGGCGCGTATCGACGCCGTTGTCGGCAGTGCGACCGATCCGGTATCAGGCCAGCCGGAACTCAAGCATACCGGCGTCTCCGTCGCCCCATACGCTGCGAGCTGGCATGGCTTCGCGGTGACGCGCGCAAAGCCTCCGCGCGCGCGCGCTCCCTATCTCGCGGTGGCGCCCGTGCCCCAAGGATTTCGTTGCGAGATGGCGGGCGATGTGACGCCGCAAGCCTGGAGCGATGTGATCACCAGCCTGATATGCAGCGATTGCGAGGCGATCGAGTTGCTGTCCTATCACGATGAGGCCGCGGGCCAACATCGCTTCGCCGCGTTCGCCGATGGCCGCCTCGCATGCCTCCTCTTCATCGGACCGCGTCCGCTGACGCTGGCGCGTGATTGGGCGGCCGACCAGATCGGCCGGACCGTACCGCCCGACGAGCGCTTGCGCCTCCTCGCAGGCCGCCCCGGTGCAAACTTGCCTGACCGTGGCCCGCTCGTCTGCGCCTGCCTTGGGGTCGGGCGCAACGAGATCATCGGTGCTGTGACGAATCTCGGCGCGGCAACCGTCGAGGAGGTCGGTGCCTACACCAATGGCGGCACCAACTGCGGATCGTGCCGCGCCGAGATTGGGCGGATCATCCAAACCGCCCGCCTCGAGCAGGCCGTTTGACCCGATGCCTGCCCGCATAGCCGGCCCTTCCAGACGCGCCAGCGTGTCTCAGGAACGCCGCAGCGAGGCAGTCAGAGAGGCGGCGAACCATCACTTCAACCAGAAAATTTAGCGAATTTACAGATATTTGACAGCGATCAAAGTCGCGGGATCATGACCCTCGCTAGGCTACCACAACGCTAGGCGACTGCGGCGACCAGCACGTGACAGGTCAACTCGGTCAAGGCGGTCGTCTGTTGTTGGCGATGGCCCTGCGCGCTCTATACTTAGGCGCGCATCCAAGGTCAGTGACGCGAACATTGGACTTCATTTCCCGGTCACTGCGACCGATGGCTCGATCAGGCTGACTGCATCATGCAGCCACCCTAATAGGCGATCGGAGAAGCCGCCAAGCCAGCCTCCTCGCCAAGGAAACGGTGACAGTGTCCAAAGCCCGGATCGTTTTCAGTGCACAGGGACTAACGAAGATCTACCGCACCGGCGAGGTAGAGGTGCGCGCCCTCAATGGTGTTGATCTCGACCTCTACGAGCGTGAACTGCTCGTGCTCTTGGGCCCCTCCGGCTCAGGCAAGTCGACGCTACTCAATATCCTCGGCGGCCTCGACCGACCGACCACCGGGCGAGTTCTTGTTCAAGGGCGAGGAGCTCACACTTCTCGACGAGGAGGCACTCACACGCTTCCGCCGCCGGCACGTGGGCTTCGTCTTCCAGTTCTACAATCTCGTCCCCTCCCTCACCGCGCGCGAAAATGTGGAGCTGGTGACCGAAATCGCCGATGATCCGATGCGGCCGGAGGAGGCACTCGCCCTCGTCGGCCTTCTGCCGCGCGCCGATCATTTCCCATCGCAACTGTCGGGCGGCGAGCAGCAGCGCGTCGCCATCGCGCGCGCCATCGCCAAACGCCCGGAAATCCTCCTGTGCGACGAGCCAACCGGAGCCCTCGACAGCAAGACCGGAACCCTCGTCCTCGAGGCGTTGCAGACGGTGAACAACCGGCTCGGAACCACCACGGCGATCATCACGCACAATGCGCCGATCCAGGCGATGGCAGATCGCGTTGCCCGCTTCGCCGACGGCCGCATCGCGGAGATCGAAACAGTCGCGCAAAAGATCGCGCCATCCGAAATTTCGTGGTGACCCGTGCGCGCCCTCGACAAGAAACTCGTTCGTGATCTTGCGCCGCATGTGGGCCCAGGCGCTCGCCATCGCGCTCGTTCTTGCTGCGGGCGTCTCCACGCTCATTCTCGCCGTCGGCGCCTATCAGTCGCTCGAGGAAACCCGCGCGGCCTACTACGAGCGCAACAGTTTCGCCGACGTCTTCGCGACCCTCGTGCGCGCCCCGACGCGGCTTGCCTCCCGCATCGCGCTGATCGACGGTATCGCTTCCGTCGAGACCCGCATCCAGAAGCATGCGATCCTCGACATTGAGGGTTTTGTCCCACCTATCACCGGCGCCGTGCTGTCGCTGCCCGATCACCGCCAGTCCCTGCTCAACAGGCCCTACGTCCGCTCAGGCCGCCTGCCGACGGCCAGCTCGACCAGCGAGGTCGCCGTCAACGAGGCCTTCGCCAAGGCGCAAAGGCTGACGATCGGCAGTACATTCGGCGTCATCCTGAACGGCAAGAAGCGGTCGCTCACCATCGTTGCGCATTGTGCTCTCGCCCGAGCACATCTATGCGATCGGCCCGGGCGACCTCGTGCCCGACGATCGCCGATTCGCTGTCATGTGGATGTCCGAGACCGCGCTCGAAGACATCTTCAATCTCGACGGTGCCTTCAATTCCGTCGCGATCAAGCTGCAGCGCGGAGCCATCCAGTCCCAGGTGATCGAACAGCTCGACGCGCTGCTCAAGCGCTACGGCGGCAACGGGGCATTCGGGCGCGAGGACCAGCTCAGTCACGCCTTTCTCGACGCCGAACTCACCCAACTGAGGCGCACTGGCTCGAATCATTCCACCGATATTCCTGTTCGTGTCGGCATTCCTCATCAACATGACACTGACACGCCTCGTCGCCCTTGAGCGCGAGCAGATCGGCCTGTTCAAGGCGCTAGGCTATGGCCGCACGTCCATAGCCGCACACTACATCAAGTTCGTCCTGGTCATCGCCGCGATCGGCATCGGCACTAGGATTTGCACTCGGCACCCGCTTCGGCCTTGGGCTGACACGGCTTTACTCCGAATTCTTTCACTTCCCGTTCCTCGTCTTCGAGCGGGACCCGGCCATCTACCTGCTCTCCGCAGGCCTTTCACTGACCGCTGCGGTGATCGGCGCCACCCACGCTGTCCTCGCCGTCGTGTCTCTACCGCCAGCCGTCGCCATGCAGCCGCCGGCGCCGCCCCGCTTCAGCCACCGCTGGACCGATCGGCTCGGCCTCAATCGACACTTCGGCCTGATGTCGGTGATGTCGGTCCGCCATATCATCCGCTGGCCGCTACGGGCCTTCATGACCACTCTCGGCGTCGCACTCGCCGGCTCCCTTCTCGTCGTCTCGCTCTTCACCTTCGATTCCATCGAGCACATGATCGACGTCAGCTTCTCCATGACACAGCGCCAGGACGCCACCCTCACCTTCGTCGACCAGAGCGATGAGGCAACGATCCTGTCCGCCGCGAGGTTGCCCGGGGTCATGCGCGTGGAACCGTTTCGCAGCGTGCTCGTCAGGATGCGAAACGGCCAATTCGAGAAGAAGATCGCCGTGCACGCCAAACCGCTGGATCCCGCGCTCAGCCGCATCATCAACCGCTCACTGAGACCCGAACAGCTCCCCGAGTTCGGCCTCATGGTCGACCAGCGTGTCGCCGACATCCTGCACTTGCGGCGAGGCGACCTGGTCGAAATCGAGGTGCTCGGCGGCTGGCGTGCGCCGGAACGCGGCCTACTGGCTTCGACCGGTACCGCCGAAGGCCTTCTCCCATCCAGCCTGCGCCTTCCCATCACCGCCGTCATCGAATCCTATTTCGGACTGTCGGCGTTCATGAGCCAGCCATCCCTCAATCGCCTGCTCGGTGAGGGCGCAGTCGTCTCGGGCGTGCACCTGCAATACGACTCGACGCGCGAGCGCGCGCTATTCCAGGCGTTGAAGTCGACACCCCGCGTCGCAGGCGTCGGTCTGAGGCGCGTCTCTCTCGCAAAGTTCCGCGAGACACTCGCCAAGAACATCGACATGATGGTGTCGATCTATGCAGGGCTTGCGATTGTCGTTGCGATCGGCGTTGTCTACAACAGTGCGCGAATCCAACTCTCGGAACAGGCGCGCGAACTCGCGAGCCTCAGGGTGCTCGGCTTCACCCGAGCGGAAGTGAGCCGTGTTCTGCTGCTCGAACTCGCAATACTGGTTGCCGCTGCCCAACCATTGGCATGGTTGCTCGGCTATGGCTTTGGCTGGTTGACCATCCAGGGCTTCTCGAGCGACCTCTACCGCGCGCCGTTCGTCATCGCCCCATCGACCTACGCCTGGGCGACAATCGTCGTTGTGGCAGCCGCCCTCGCCTCCGCACTGATCGTGCGCCGCCGCATCGATCGTCTCGATCTCATCGCCGTCCTGAAGACCAGGGAGTAGGACGCCATGGAAAAGGAAGCCAGATCGAGTTGGCGACGCAGGAGCGCCCTCGCCGTCGTTTCCCTGCTGCTGGCACTCGCAGCGTATTTCGCCCTCCGTCCTGCCGCGGTGCCAGTCGATCTGGCGCTGGTGAAGAAGGGCGTGTTGCGCGTGACCGTCGACGAGGAGGGCAAGACGCGCATCAAGCAGGTATTCGTGGTATCGGCGCCGATCACGGGCTTGGTGCTGCGTTCGGCGCTGGAAGTCGGCGACGCCGTGGAGCGCAACGCGACAACGGTCGCCGCCATCGAACCGAGCCCACCGCCGTTCTTCGATGCACGCGGTCAAACCGAGCTCGAAGCGCAGATCAAGGCCGCAGACGCCGCCGTCGAACTCGCCAAGGCCGAGCTGGCGCAAATGGAGGCCGAGCTCGCGTTCGCCGAGAAAGAGCTGGAGCGCGCCAAGGCCCTCTCGGCACGCGACGTGGTCGCCGAGCGCGTGCTCCAGAAGGCCGACCTCGATGTCGCGACCCGCCAGGCCGCGCTGGCCAAGGCCAGGGCGGGACTGACGGTGCGGATACGTGAGTTGGAGAGCCTTACGGCGCGTCGCATCGGCCCCGCGAGCACTCCGGCACAGAGCTACGCCAAAGCCTGCTGCGTAGCCGTCACCTCGCCGATCAGCGGCCGCGTGCTCGCGATCCATAAGAAGAGTGAGCAGATCGTGTTGCAGGGAACGCCACTGCTCGAGGTCGGCGATCCCGCATCGCTTGAGATCATCGTCGATCTGCTCTCGGCAGACGCCGTCCGCATCAAGGCAGGGGCACGGGCGTCGGTCTCCGCCTGGGGCGGGTCGGACGAGCTCGTCGCAAGGGTCACGCGCATCGAGCCGGCAGGTTTCACCAAGGTGTCCGCCCTCGGCATCGAGGAGCAGCGGGTACGTGTCGTCCTCGACTTCGACAAGTCGACGCTCAGCGAGGCCGCACGCCGCCTCGGGCACGACTACCGGGTCTTTGTGCAGATCACCGTTGCCGAGATCGCCGATGCGATCCTCGTTCCCCTAGGCGCGCTGTTTCGCAACGAGAACCGTTGGTCCGCCTACATCGCCGTGAACGGTCGCGCCGAGCTGCGCACGCTGGAGATAGCCAACCGCGATCAGCTGATGGCCGAGGTCGTGAGCGGTCTCGCGGTCGACGAGCGCATCATCCTCCATCCGAGCGATCGCATCGCACATGGCGTCCGCATCACCGAGCGCGTGGTATCGCGCTGACGATGAGCAGCGGTACCGTAGATCGGAGGCCCACATCGCCCTCACACTTGGTGCCGCGCGATCACCTCGGCCCCGAACCGCTCGATCCGGCCGACCGTCTCCGCGATGTCGCTGCCGCCGAGGCGCAGGGCAGCGTGGCTGACGCCGATCGCCGTCAGGTCCGCCGCATCCTCCAGCATGTCGTCCGAGCTGCCCGTGAACATGCGACGCTCCGAGCCGTCACCGGTTCTGCGATCGGCCCATTCGAAATGGTCCTGCACCAGTAGCGTAAAGCCGAGCGTCGCCGGGTCGCGGCCGGCAGCCGCGCACTGCGCGCGCACAGCCCCGATTCCATCGGCCAACCGCGCGGGCGTATCCAGCGGCCGCGTCTGGCTATTGTTGCCGGGATACCAGGTCGTGCCGAACTGGATCGCACGGCGAATGGCCGCCGGACTCTCGCCGCCGATCCACAGCGGCGGATGCGGTTGTTGCATTGGCTTCGGCTCGAAGATCACGTCCTTGAAATCGACGTGCTGGCCGTGGAATGCCGGAGTTTCCTTCGTCCAAAGCTCGATGAACGCAGCCAGATACTCGTCGGTGAGCTTGCCCCGCTCGGGAAAGTTCGCATCGAGCAGCGCGAACTCCTCCTTCATCCACCCCGCACCCGCCCCGACGATCAGCCGACCCCGCGACAACACGTCGATCGTCGCCAGCATTTTTGCAGTTAGCATCGCCGGCCGGTGCGGCACGACGAGCACCGAGGCCAAAAGCTTGAGCCGGCGGGTCGCCGCCGCCAGGAACGCGATCGTCGAAAGCTGGTCGAAGCAATGGCCTTGGTTGGCCGCCTGGAATGCGCCACCCGCCACATAGGGATAGTGGCTCTCGCGGTTGGCCGGGATCACCAGATGGTCGCTGACCGACAGGAAATCGAATCCGGCAGCCTCCGCCGCCGCCGCAACCGCCAAATAGGCCTCGGCGGACGAGAACACGCCATGTGTGACAGTGCTGAGACCGAATTTCATGCCACCGCTCCATGCGCATGTGTGAAAGCCCGATTCTGCCGCACCCCGCCCCTTCAGGCAACGCCGCGCTTGGCATCCTCGCCGCACCACCGCTAGACTTGGATGAGCGCGGCGAGAGCCTAGGGGCTTTCCGCCACCGCGCCCGGGCGTCTCCGCTCCTTCGCGATGCGCCCCCACCCAGCCCCCAACTCGAGGCGATGGCACCACACAATGGCAGACGACAAACCGCTCACATTCCCCGTTGAAGCAACTCACATCATGATGTTTCGACGCTCCATCGGCGATTATTCCGTGCCCGACACCGGGCTCGAGAAAACCGCGGCCCCCCCGACATTTCCTCAGGCCGTCGCCCAGTTCAATCCGGACTATTTCCTCCGCATGAAACCGGGCGTCGACTGGTTCGGCTCTGGCAAGACAGCCTCCGGCGTCAAAGGCAAGGCGCCCTCGTCTGGCGGGCTCCATGCCGAGCAGCACTTCGAGTTCAACCGCCCCATCCTTCCCGGTGACGTGCTCTACGTCACACAGAAGGAAGGCAAGACCTGGGAGAAGGAAAGCCAGCGCGCCGGCAAGCTCGTCTTCTCCGAGCGCATCACCGAGTATCGCGACAAGGACGGCAATCTCGTATGCACCGCCCGCGGCGTGGGCGTGAAGACCGAGCGCCCCGTGGACCAGAAGTGAGGAGCGAGCCAATGTCGATCAAAGCCAGCCAGATCAAGGTCGGTGACACTTTTGAGGACGTCCTGGTCCAGGACCTCAAGCGCACCCAGCTCGTCATGTATTCCGGTACATCCGGCGACTACAATCCGCTCCACACCGACGACGTCTATTGCCGCGAGGCCGCAGGCTACCCCGGCGTATTCGCCCACGGCATGCTGACCATGGGCATGACCGGCCGCCTCATCACCGACCGCTTCGGCGCCGATAACGTCAAGAAATACGGTGTCCGCTTCACCAATCAGGTCTGGCCCGGTGATGACCTCACCGGCAAGGCCGTGGTCGAGGCCATCCGCGAGGAAGGTGGCGAAACCCTGGTCGACATGGCCATCACCACGACCAACCAGAAGGGTGCCGTCGTCCTCTCCGGTTACGCCACTGCGCGCGTCGGGAAGTAACCGCTGACCCGGCTCGGAGCACCAACCCCGCCGAGCCGGGCCCGCAACAACAGGCCGGGCGCATTGGGATCCTGCTAGCAACACGCCGGCGTGGCCACGGCACGGCGACCAGCGGCGCCCTTGAGCACCCGCGCTTGCATTTGCATTCTGCCGCCACGCCCGCGAGGTAGAAATCGATGCGAGCGTTAGCCATCATAATGATCGTGGCCGTCGTGCTGGCCGCCGTTTTCCAGCTCGACCACTACGAGTGGTTTCAACAGCCCCGCGACGAATCGAATATCAGGCAGCAATTTCACCTGCCCGACGAGGCAGCTTTTCTGCACTTCGAAAGCTCCGTGAAATCACTCATTCCCGAAGGCTTGCGCATCGACGCCGTAGTGCAGCTGAGCGAGACCGAATTCAAGACCTACCTGGCAAAGCTTGACGACGCGCAGACGTGGAAGCCAGTGGCCCTGGTGAGCTATTCACCCGATATTGCCACTTCATACTCGCCGCAGGCTTTGAAGTGGAACGACTTGCCGCTTCCCGCTCCTCTCGCCGCCACGTTGAAGCGAATTGGCAGATCGGCGCCGCAAGCCACGACAATCAAGAAGGGCAAGTATTTCTGCTCGATCCTAAGCATGGTCCGAGCCGGGCGCTTCGAGAACAATCCCAACGCCTTCAAGTACGAAACAATAGGTCGATCCTGCGCAGAACTCGAACAAGACGCCTGGCCGGTCGTCCTCGTCCTCGGCATCCTGGACCTGGAAACACGACGCCTGCATGCCAGCATCGGATTCAGCGGCTAGTGTTCACGTTCTGACATTGGTCCTCCACGCCTGCCGCACTCTGGAAACCAAACACAGGTGCACCACATGAGAGACGGATCGGCTGCACGCGGGTCCTCAGTGGAACGCGCGGAGCACCAACGTCTGCCGATGCAGTCGGCCTCGACCAGCGGCGCACAACACCGCGAGCAATAAAAAAGGGGCCTCGAAAGGCCCCTCTTGAACGCCACACGAAGTGGCGAGCCGGCGCACCAGCCATTCCAGCAAATGGTCGATCAGGAAGCAGCGCCCTCGCCTGCCGCAGCCGGCGCCTCCGCAGCCGCCTTCGCAGCCTCGGCCGCAGCCGCCTCCCGCTCCACCCGCTTCTTGCCAGGCAGACCCTTCTTCGGGTTGTTTTTCGCCGTCCGCTTCAGCAGGCCAGCATTATCCAGGAAGCGGGCCACACGATCCGTCGGCTGTGCGCCGCAGGCCAGCCAATGCTTGGCGCGCTCGAGGTCGATCTTCAGTCGGTCGGCATGATCCTTCGGCAGCATCGGATTGTGGGTACCGATCTGCTCGATGTAGCGCCCGTCACGCGGCGCCGTCGCTTCGGCAACCACGATATAGTAATACGGCCGCTTCTTGGTGCCGCCGCGTGACAGCCTGATCTTCACACTCATTCTCGTCTTCCTTCTTGGGTTTCGATTTTAACCGGCTCGCGCCGGCATTTTCTCGTCCGCAAAACCCCGCTGCCGATGAAGCACCACGAGGCCGAGCGGCAAATCTCATGTCGACTACTTCTTCTTCGCCGGCAGTCCAGGCAAGCGACCACCGCCGAGTCCAGGCAATCCGCCAGGCATCCTCGGCATCGCTCCGCCACCAAGGCCTGGCAGTACGAACGGCTTCTTGGGCTGCGCAACGCCACCGCCGGCCTTGCCGCCGCCGGGCACCATCTCCCTCACCTCTGGGGGCAATTGCTCCAGGGCTTTGGCATCGAGACCCGCCAACTCGGCCTGCATGCGCTCGATCTCGCCAGCACTTGGCGCCCCTCCGGCAGGACCGAGACCGAAAGCACCCGCCATGCGCTGCATCATGCCCCGGTTGTTGCCCATCTTCTTCATCATGTCCGCCATCTGGCGGTGCATCTTGATGAGACGATTGATGTCCTCGGGCCGCGTCCCCGAACCCGCTGCGATCCGTCGCTTGCGCTTTCCGTCCAGCGCTTTCGGGTGTCGGCGCTCGTAGGGCGTCATCGAAGAGATGATCGCCGCCTGCCGCTTCAGGATCTTGTCGTCCAGGTTGGCCGACTTCATCTGCTCCTTGATCTTGCCCATGCCCGGCAGCATGCCCATCACGCCGCCCATACCGCCGAGACGCTGCATCTGCTTCAATTGCTCGGCCAGATCCTCGAGGTCAAACGATCCCTTGCGCATCTTGCGCGCGATTTCCTGGGCCTTCTCGGCATCGATGTTCTCCGCCGCCTTCTCGACCAGGCTGACGACATCGCCCATGCCGAGAATACGGCTGGCAACGCGGCTCGGATGAAAGTCCTCGAGCGCGTCCCACTTCTCGCCGATGCCCATCAGCTTGATCGGCTTGCCGGTCACGGCCCGCATCGAGAGCGCCGCGCCACCACGTCCGTCGCCATCAACGCGCGTCAGCACGATGCCGGTGATGCCAACCCGGGCTTCGAACGCCTTGGCCGTGTTGACAGCGTCCTGCCCCGTCAGCGCATCCGCCACCAGCAGGACCTCGTGCGGGTCCATCTCGGCTTTGACCTGCGCCACCTCGCCCATCAACTCCTCGTCGACCGTCGTCCGGCCGGCGGTATCGAAGATGATGACGTCGTAACCGCCGAGCCGGGCGGCATCGCGCGCCCGCCGCGCAATCTGTAGCGGCGTCTGGCCGGCAACGATCGGTAAGGTATCGACCTTGGTCTGCTCGCCGAGCACGCGCAGCTGCTCCTGGGCTGCCGGCCGCCGCGTATCGAGCGAGGCCATCAGCACCTTCTTGTGCTCCCGGTTGGTCAGCCGGTAGGCGATCTTTGCCGTGGTCGTGGTCTTTCCCGAGCCCTGCAGGCCGACCATCAGAATGCCGACCGGCGGCGCTGCCACAAGATCGATCGGCTCGGCGTCCGAACCCAGCATGGCCACGAGCTCGTCGTGGACGATCTTGACGACCATCTGCCCAGGCTTGATCGAGCGCAGCACTTCCGCGCCAACCGACTTGGCCTTCACCTTGTCCGTGAACGAGCGCACCACATCGAGCGCAACGTCAGCCTCGAGCAGCGCTCGGCGCACCTCGCGCATGGCTTCGGAAACATCGCTTTCCGAAAGCGAGCCGCGTCCCGTCAGGCGATCGAATACGCCCGACAGCCGGCTCGACAGCGATTGAAATAGCTCGGACATGTCTAGAGCCCTCCTTGTCCCGGCCGCGCCACCCCGTCGGCGTTCCTCGGACGTGCCGCAAGCGCACTCATGCACCTTCGACCTTCATGCTTTCGAATTCGACCATGACATGGGTCTGGTATGCGGGGCGGCGGATCAGCCGCTCATACCAGGCCTCGACGTGGCCGAGGGCGGGCCTGCGAAGTTGCAGGTTGAAATAGCGGTACATCAGGGTGCCAACCGCCACGTCCGCAATCGTCGGCTGCTCGCCCACGATAAAAGACCGCCCGGCGAGCTGCCGATTGAGGATTTCGAGCTTTTCGCCCGCACGGATAGCGGCACTCTCGACGGCCGCCTGATCGCGCTCGCGCGCCGGCGTCCGCACCAGCTGCAAGAAGCAGGTCGAGATGATGTCGCCGTAAAGAGAGCTGAGCGACCAGTCCATCCAGCTGTCCGCCTTGGCGAACGTCAACTCGTCGGCAGGCGATAGCGTACCGCGTCCATAGCGCTGGCTCAGGTGGCGCACGATGGCATTGGATTCCCACAAGACGAACCCGCCGTCGTCGATAGTCGGCACCAGCCGGTTCGGATTGAGCATACCGTATTCCGGCGTATCGAGCTTGCCGTAGGGCCCGCCGACATCGAACCGCTCGTGCTCGAGCCCTAGCTCACCGACGGCGAACATCACCTTCTGGACATTGATCGACGTCGCGCGACCCCAAACCTTCAACATTCGCCGTCCTCACCACTGAGCCATGACGCATCCCGCCATTCTGCCACCTGAACGAGGCAATGCGACGACAAAGCCAGCGATTTCATCCGCCACGAACCCTTGCCCGCAGCCAACAGACGCCCATACGACAAAAGCGCCCGCTGGCGAGCCTTCGCCGGCGGACGTTGCCACTACCAGTGCGAGATACCGAGAAATCGCCGTCGAGTGGCGGCTCTGATCGACAGGGCCCGTTGAAGCGCGGAAAATGGCCCGCAACGTCGCAAAAGTCAACTTGCATAGACCAATTGGCCGCAATGCCCCGAAGCCCGGCCCCCCACAAAACCGCCAATTCCTCCCCTGCCCGCCCCATGGTGTTGTGATTGGCCACGCCCCCTGCTTAGACTGCCGGGCAATACTTCACCGGGAGCCATGGCGGCAGATGCAGAAAGACACTGAAAACAACGGACCACTGACCGGCCTCAAGGTCGTCGACTGCTCGACCGTGCTCGCCGGCCCCATTTCCGCCATGGTGCTTGCCGATTTCGGCGCCGACGTCATCAAGATCGAGCATCCCCAAGGCGATGCCTTGCGCAAGATGGGCCATGCCAAGGACGGTCACGGCGTCTGGTGGAAGGTGACCAACCGCAACAAGCGCACCGTCACGCTCGACCTGCATGACGACGACGGCAAGGCCGCCTTCATGGCAATGGTTGCCGATGCCGACGTCGTCGTCGAGAATTTCCGCACCGGCACCCTCGAGAAATGGGGCCTCGGCTGGGACGTGCTCTCCAAGCACAATCCCCGCCTGATCATGCTGCGCGTCACCGGCTTCGGCCAGACCGGCCCCTACCGTTTTCGCCCCGGCTACGGCACCGTTGCCGAAGCATTTTCCGGTTTTGCCCACATCACCGGTCAGCCCGAGGGACCACCGACCCTGCCCCCCTTCGGCCTGGCCGACGGTGTCGCCGCCTACCATGGCGTATTCGCCATCATGTTCGCCATCTACGAACGCGATGTGCAGGGCTCCGGCAAGGGCCAGTACATTGATCTGGCGCTCTACGAGCCTCTCTATTCCTGCCTCGGCGCCCAGACCTCTGCCTACGACCAGCTCGGCATCATCCAGGACCGCCGGGGCAACCGCTCCGACAACAACGTCCCCCGCAACGCCTATAAGACCAAGGACAACCGCTGGGTGGCGCTCTCGACCGCCTCCCCCTCGATCGCCAAGCGCGTCATGAACCTCGTCGGCGGAGACGGCACCGGCGACGATCCCCGCTACGCCACCAACGTCGAGCGGGTGAAGCGCGCCGACGAGGTCGATGGCATGGTCGCCGACTGGATCGCGGCCCGCACGCTGACCGAGGTCCTCGACGCCTTCGAGAAGGTCGAAGCGGCAATCGGCCCCGCCTACGACGCAGCCCAGATCCTCGACGACCCCCAGTACAAGGCGCGCGAAAGCTTCACCACCGTCGCGGATCCCGACCTCGGCCCCCTCAAGATGCAAAACGTCTTCCCGAAGATGTCGCGCACCCCCGGCCGCATCAAATTCGCAGGGCCCCGGCAGGGCGAGTATCAGGCCGAGGTGCTGGACGAACTGGAAGCCGCCGGCAAACTCGCGCCCGAGGTGGCGGCCCGCCTCAAGGCGCTTGGGGAGAAGAAGTAAGACCTCTGATGGTCGTGACAGATCCACAACCCACGAAACCATGGCAGTTTCGGATCACAAGCCGCCATCCCGCCGCCCGCTCCTCCCCCGCTAAGCCCTTGCCCGGGACGCCCGAAGCGCTTATTTCACGCACCGTGGGCGAGTTGGCTGGGTGCCCGGGCTGGCGGTGGTCGCCGGTCCCCCCCACGGGTAAGACCTGAGAGGCAGAAAGCATGGGCTACAAGGTCGCTGTTGTCGGCGCCACAGGCAATGTGGGCCGGGAGATGATGAACGTCCTCGCTGACCGGAAATTCCCGGCCGACGAGGTCTACGCCATCGCATCGCGCCGTTCCGTCGGCGTCGAAGTCTCCTACGGCGAGGACACGCTCAAATGCCAGGACCTCGAGCGCTTCGACTTCTCCAAGATGGACTTCTGCCTGATGTCGGCAGGCTCCAAGGTCTCGAAGGAGTGGAGCCCGAAGATCGGCGCACAAGGCTGCATCGTCATCGATAATTCCTCCGCCTGGCGCTACGATATGGACGTGCCGCTGGTCGTGCCGGAGGTGAACGGCCATGTCCTCGATCCCTACATGGCCAGGAACACGCGAAAGAACATCATCGCCAATCCCAATTGCTCCACGGCCCAGATGGTGGTGGCACTGAAGCCGCTGCATGACGAGGCCAGGATCAAGCGCGTCGTGGTTGCCACTTACCAGTCGGTCTCCGGCGCCGGTAAGGAGGGCATGGACGAGCTGTGGGCGCAGACCAAGGGCAAGTATGTCCCAGGCCAGGACTACGAGCCCAAGAAATTCACCAAGCAGATCGCCTTCAACTGCATTCCTCACATCGACGACTTCATGGAGGACGGCTACACGAAGGAAGAGTGGAAGATGCTGGCGGAGACCAAGAAGATCCTTGATCCCAAGATCAAGCTCACCGCCACCTGCGTCCGCGTACCCGTGTTCGTCGGCCACTCAGAAGCTGTCGCGATCGAGTTCGAAATCGCCGATGTCGCCAGAGCACGCCCGTTCGATCCTGCGCGAAGCCCCCGGCGTCCTGGTCGTCGACAAGCGCGAGCCCGGCGGCTACGTGACGCCGGTCGAGGCAGCCGGCGACTACGCCACCTACGTCAGCCGCATTCGTGTGGACTCGACGGTGGAATATGGCCTGCAGATGTGGGTGGTGTCGGATAACCTCCTGAAGGGCGCCGCCCTCAACACCATCCAGATCGCCGAGACACTGATCGAGCGCAAGCTGATGTCGAAGGCGGCTTGAGCCGAGGGTCGCCACGTCGACCATCTCGAAATGCCAACGGGGACCCGCAAGGGTCCCCGTTCGTTTTTTGCCTCCGCTCGAATGCTTGCCGCGACCTCACCCTGACAGCAGGCAGGCATCGGCATGACTGCCGCCATGCTGGGCAAGCGGCGGATCGACCTCGGCGCACCGGGCCTCAGCCCGCGGGCAGCGCGTCCGGAACCGGCAGCCACTCGGCAGGTTCGTCGGGTCTGGCGGCTCGCCTTCCAGCCAGAAATCGTCCGTCACTTTGCGCCCGCCGATCTGCGGGATCGCGGCCAGCAGTGACTGCGTGTAGGGGTGGCGCGGCTTGGTGAAGATCTCTTCGATCGTTCCGATCTCGACGATCCGCCCGAGATACATCACCGCGACGCGGTGGCAGATCATCCGCACCACCGACAGGTCGTGGCTGATGAACATGTAGGTCAGGCCGAACGTCGCGCTTGAGGTCGAGAAACAGGTTGAGGACCGTCGCCTGCACCGAGACATCGAGGCCCGAGGTCGGCTCGTCCAGGATCACCAGCGACGGTTGCAGCGTGAGGATGCGCGCGAGCCCGACGCGGCGCTGCTGGCCGCCGGTGATCTCGTGCGGATAGAGGTCGAGATGCGTCTCCGGCAAGCCGACCGCCGCCATGATCTCCCGCACCCGGACTTCCCGCGCCGCCTGATCCAAGTCCGTATGAATGATCAACGGCTCATGCAGCGAGGCACGGATCTTCCAGCGTGGGATCGAGCGAGGCGCCGGGATCCTGGTAGGCAGTACTGCAGCGTGCTGCGCAATCCGCGCGCCTTGATGGGCGCTCAGTGCCGGCGATGTCGTTGCCCTCGAACACGATTCTGCCGGCGGTTGGCGGGTGAATGCCCATCATGGTCTTGCCGAGCGTCGACTTGCCACAACCTGAACTCCCCGACGATGCCCAGGATCTCCCCTTCGCGGACCTCGAACGAGACGTCGTCGAGCGCCTTTAGCCACCCGATCCGGCGCTTCCAGCGTTGCGAACGGGGAAATACTTGCGCAGGTCCCGCACGGCCAGCAGCGCCGCTCATGATGGATCTGAGCTCCGCTCGCGTTTCCGCCAAAACGCCGCCCTTGGCCTCCCCGCTGCTCATGATGCAGCCTCCTCGCCCCCACCAGCGGATGATGGCAGCGCACCCTATGGCCGGCCCCGGCCGTCTGCGCACTCGGACGCGTCTCCCGGCAGAGCGTCGCTCGCGCGCTCGCAGCGCGGATGAAAACGGCAGCCCGACGGCGGATCGACCAGTACGCGGGATCTCACCGGGGATGCCGCGAATGCCGTGCTCGCGGCTCGGCAGGCTCGCCAGCAGGCTGCTCGTATAGGGATGCGCGGGTGCCTTGAAGAACTCGGCACTGGCGCCGACTCCACGTCCTGGCCGGCATACATCACCGTCACCCGGTCGCAGATCTCGTGCGCGGCGCCGAGATCGTGCGTCGTGAACAGCACCGAAACGCCGCGCTCGCGCGCAAGCCGTCGCAACAGCTTCAGGATCTGCGCCTGGATCGTGACGTCGAGCGCGGTCGTCGGCTCGTCGGCGATGATCAGTCGCGCTCCGTCAGCAGCGCCATGGCGATCATCAGCCGCTGGCGCTGGCCGCCGGAGACCTCGTGCGGGATACTTGTCGCAAGCACGGCCTCGGGATCGGGAAGCTGCACCGACGCGCAGCAGATCGACCACCGCTCCCGGTCCTGGCCGCGTCGCTTGCGCGAATGCCCGCGCCAGAAACTATCGCTGCCGCCGGCTCGCGCGCAACGGCGACTTCCACTTCATCATCTCCATCGATCTGGCGTGCCGATGGTGAAGACCGGGTTGAACGAGGTGAATGGGTCCTGCGGGACGAAGGTGATGAGCCGGCCGCGCACGTCGCGCGCCAGATGCGTCCGGCATCGTCGATCGAGCAGGTTCCGGCCGTCGAAGTATGATCTCGCCGCCCTCGATCCGTGCCGCATTGGCCGGCAGGATGCCGAGGATGGCGCGCGCCAGCGTCGTCTTGCCGCGAGCCCGAACTCGCCGACGAGGCCCACGATCTCGCCCGGCCTCATCGTCGAAATTCACGCCGTCGAGCACGCGCGCGCGGCCCGCATCGGTGAGGAAACGACACGCAGGTCCGCGACACGCGAGCAGGCCTCGCTCATTCGCGGCTCCTGCGGATCTTGGGATCGAGAATGTCGCGCAAGCCCGTCGCCCAGCAGGTTGAAGCCCATCACCACCAGGAAGATCGCCAGCCCCGGCGCCGTCGCATACCACCAGGCCTCGGGCAGGAACTCGCGGCTTTCGGCGATCGTCCGCCCCCACTCCGGCGTCGGCGGCGGCGGACCGAGGCCGAGGAAGCCGAGCGTCGGCCGCCGTCAGGATGGTGCCGCCCATGCCGATGGTCGTGCGCACGATGATGGACGAGGAAATGTTCGGCAGGACGTGCAGCACCATCACCCGCCACGGCGAGGCGCCGAGCGCGATCGCCGCCTCGACGATAGGTCTCGTTCAGCGCAGCGACCGCGTCTCGGCATAGACGAGACGCGCCCAGAACGGCCAGTAGGTGAGCGACAGCGCGAGGATGACGTTCTCGATGGACGGGCCCGAGCGTCTGCGCGATGGCGATGGCGAGCACGATCTGCGGCACAGCGAGAAAGATGTCCGAGACCCGCATCAGGAGATCGCTGAACCAGCTGCGATAGTAGCCGGCGACGAGGCCGATCGGCACACCGATCAGCACGGCGACCGCGATGGCGATCACCGCGATGGTGATGGTGATGCGCGCGCCGAACAGCATGCGCGGAGTAGATGTCGCTGCCCATCCGGTCGGTGCCGAAGCAGTGCTCCGCGCTCGGCGCCTGCAGTCGCTGCGCGGGGTGGAACTCGGCGACGTCGGCGGGATGCGTGGCGAGCCAGGGTGCGAGGATCGCCGCCAGCACCAGCGCCACGATGATGAGCAGCACCGAGCAGCGCGACGCTGTCGCTCGGCGAGCCTGCGCAGAGAATAGCGAACCGTGCCATCAACGCGCTCCCCCGCGGGTCGATGACGCCGTGCAGGATGTCGACGAGCAGGTTGACCACGATGAACATGGAGCCCGTGCACCAGCGTGAAGCCCATGATGCGCGTTGTAGTCGGACTGCAGGATGGAGTTGACGGCGTAGAGCCCGAGGCCCGGCCAGTCGAACACCGCCTCGACCACCACCGCGCCGGCGATCAGGATGCCGAAGATGAGCCCGATCTGCGTGACCGTGCCGATCAGCGCGTTGCGCAGCACGTACTTCCACACGATCACGCGTCGCGGCAGGCCCATCGCCTGCTCATAGAGCACATAGTTGGAGTTGATCGCGTCGAGCACGCCGGCGCGCGTGAAGCGCACGATCGTCGCCATGGCCGGAAACGCCAGCGTCGCCACCGGCAGGATCATGTGCGCGAGGCACGTCCAGAAGCATCTCCGAGTCGCCGGCGATCAGCGATCGATCAGGAAGAAGCCGGTCACCTGATCCGGCCCCCAGCCGTCGATGCGGCCCTGCAGCGGCGTCCAGCCGAGGCGCATCGCGAACAGCAACTGCAGCAGGATGGCGAGCCAGAAACTCGCAATGGCGAGCCCAGAGACGGTGAAGATGCGCAGCACGTGGTCGAGCCACGAATTGCGCCTGCACGGCGCTGACGCACGCCGAGCGGAATGCCGATCACCGCCGACACCAGGACGGTCACCAGGGTCAGTTCCAGCGTCGCCGGCAGGCGGCGACAGCAGGTCCTCCGAGATCGGGCGCTGCGTATAGAGGCTGACGCCCATATCCCCCTGCAGCACCGACACGAGGTAACGCCAGAACTGGATGTGCACCGGCTGGTCGAGGCCGAACTTCCGCTTGATCGCGGCGATCTGCTCGTTGGTCGCGTTCTCGCCGGCGAGATAGGCGACCGGATCGGCCGGAATCACGTGGCTGATGATGAACGTGATCACCATCAGCCCAAGCAGCGTCGGAACGAACCACGCGAGCCGATTGACGATGAGGACGAGAGTGCGCATGCCCGCCTGGAATCTCGGAGTTCCCGAGGTCGGGGATGGCGGCCAGAAGCCACTGCCGCCATCCGGCGAGGTCGATCCGGTCGTTCGTCGAGCCCGTCGGATTACTCCATGATAGGCCCAGCGCATTTCCTGGCCGTTGCCGATCGGACAGAAGCGGACGCCCTTCACCTTGCTGTTGAAGGGGCCGTACCACTTGGTGTTGTAGACGAAGATGCCGGCGGCATCGTTCATCACCATCTCGGCCGCCTTCGCGTAGTTCTTCGCGCGCGACCTCCTGGCTGGTCGTGCACCTGCGCCTCATCCAGCAGCTTGTTGACCTCCTTGTTGCAATACCAGGAATTGTTGCGCTGGCCGATCTGGTCGCAGTCGTACATCTCACCGACCCAGTTGTTGGGATCCGCGTAGTAGGTCGACTTCCACAGGAAGACCAAGATCGTACATCTGCTTCTCGTCGCGCATCTTGTCCGAGACGACCGGCCAGGGCTCCGACAGAACCTTGGCCTTGATGCCGATCTTGCCGAGCGCAACCTGCAGCATTGAGCGCCGCCTGCTCGGTCTGCCCGTAGCCGGTCGAGCGCACCGATCGTGATCTCGCGGATCGGCGCTTGCACCTTGTGCCAGGTACTCCTTCGCCTTCTCGAGGTCGTAGGTGTAGCCCTTCACACCCTTGGGCGCGCCCCAGATGTTGTTCGGCAACGGCACGGGATTGCGGGCCACCGAGCCCGACAGGATGTTGTTGATGAAACCATCGTAGTCGAAGGCGTAGTTGAGACGCCTTGCGGAAGTTGATGTCGTTCATCGGCGGCGCGGCCATTGTGGATCGCCGCGTAGAAGATCCGCATCGACTCCTGCTCCTGCACGGTGATGTTCTTGGCCTCCTTCAACCGCTTCACCTGATCCTGCGGCAGATAGCCGTCCGTGCCTTGGAAATCTCCCTTCATCAGGCCGAGCACGCGGCTGTTGATCTCGACCACCGTGCGGAAATCGATGACATCGAAGTATTTCTTGCCCCACGGCATGAAATGGGCGGCGAACCGTTCCGCTTGGAAGCCTTTTGCCGGATCGTAGCGCGTGAGTTTGTAGGAGCCCGAACCGGCGTCGTTCTTCGAGAGCCAGGCCTGCCCCCAGTCGTCGTCCTTGGTGTTCTTCTTGACCAGGTCGGCGTTGACGACGTGGATCTCCGGCACGCTCGCGAGGAAGATCGCCGAGGGCTTCGTCAGATTGAATTCGACGGTGTTCTTGTCGACAGCCTTGGTCGAGCCCTTATCGATCGTACCCTTGAAGAGGCCGGCGGCGCCCTTGCCAAGCGCCAGGATGCGCTCCATAGAATAGACGACGTCGGCAGCCTCGATGTCGCTGCCGTCGTGGAACTTGGCGCCCTTGCGCAGCTTGAACGTGTAGGTCTTGCCGTCTTTCGAGACCTGATAGCTCTCGGCCAGCCAGTTCTCGAGCTTGGCCGGATTGTCGAGCCACCGCAGCAGGCCGTCATAGAGATTGAGGCGCGAGGCAACGCGACCGACATCGAACACGGTGTGCGGATCGAGCGAGTCGTAGGCGCTAGAGTTGGCGAACACGAAGCTGGTCTTGGCCATCGCAGCCGACGGGCTTGAGGCGGCCGCCACCGCAATTCCGGCACCCAGCACCACGCCGTGCAGAAGTTTACGCAGACTTGCCATCACATCTCCCTTTCCTCGGATATCGCGGGGCATCCCCACAGTTGTGTCCGCCAAATCGACCGGCATCAAGATCAATGATCCGGCATATCGCTCAGATATTGAACTGCATGCCGTCGATGATGAAGTCCTGCCCCGTGATGAAGCACGGCTCCGTGGTCGCCAGAAAGGCAACGAGATTGCCGACGTCCACCGGCGTCCCCGTCCGCTTGAGCGCTACGCCCTTGATCAGCTCGCTTTCGCGCTCGCGGATGATGACGTTGCCCACGACTTCGGTCTTGATCAGCCCCGGACACACGCAATTGACGCAGATATGCGGACCGAGCTCCTTCGACAGTGCCCGCGTCATGCCAATGATACCGGCCTTGGCCGAAGCATAGGCGAACTTGCTTACCGCCGCCGTCACGCCGCCCGAGTGGGCATTGACCGAAGACATCGAAACAATCCGCCCATACTCGCGCTCGAGCATGGCCGGCGCCACCGCCTGCACATAGTTGAAGCAGCTCTTCAGATTGATGGCGATGGTGCGGTCCCACTCTGCCTCGCTGACCTCGAGGATTCCCTTGGGCTGGGCCTTGCCCGCATTGTTGACCAGAATATCGATGCGCCCGAAGCGGGCGAGAACCGCCGCCGCGATCTCCTTGGCGCGGCCGTGATCGGCGACATCGGCAACAAATGTCTCGCAGGCAACACCCATCGCCTCGATCTCGCGCCGCGTCTCCGGCAGCTTGTCCTCGAGCAGATCGACCAGCACGATATCGACACCATGGCCCGCAATCGCATGCGCGCAGCCCCGCCCGATCCCGCGTGCCCCGCCGGTCACGATGGCCACTCTGCGCTCCGATTGCGGCATCCACAAACTCCCTGCCTGGAAAGGTCGGTAATCCCTGCACCCTGATCATCGTCGCCGCAGAGGCCCAAGGTCAATCGCTATCGACGCGGAGACCATCCGAACCGATGGACGATCGCCCGGCTGACCGGCAAGATGGCGCACGCGCAACAGGGCCAGGCCGGGCACGACTGGCAACGACTGCAGCCGAGGAGACGGGACGCCATGCAAATCGATTTCACGGCCAAGCGCGTCTTGGTCACGGGCGCAGTCCGCGGCATTGGCCGCGCCATCGCGCGGGGCTTTGCCGAACGCGGCGCCGAGTTGCATCTTGCAGACATTCTGGCCGACGACCTGGACGTCCTCCGCAGCGACCTCAAGCCAGCCGCCACAGGTAGCGTCCACGCGCACGTCACAGACCTCGGCGACACCGCGGCCGTCAAGCACCTTGCCGATGCCGTCGCCGGTCCCCTCGATGTGCTCGTCCACGCAGCCGGCGGCGTTCGCGGCCGCTCGCCAAAGCCCATCGATGAGGTCGCCGACGACGACTGGCAGACCATCATGGACGCCAACATCACCGCAGCCTTCAAGCTCGTCCGCGCCTTCGCGCCGGCCATGAAAGCGCGCGGCAGCGGCCGCATCGTCATCATCTCATCACCCGCCGGCCTCGGCGTCAGCCTCACCGGCATCCAGGCCTACGCCACCGCCAAGGCCGCCGAAATCGGCTTCACCCGGCAAATGGCAAGCGAGCTCGGCGCGTTTTCGATCACCGTCAATTCCGTGGCTCCTGGCTTCATGCCAACGAGCCCCGACTATGTCCGCCAGTGGAACAGTTACACGCCCGAGCGCCAGCAGCAGATCGTCCAGGCCATAGCATTGAAACGCATCGGCACGCCCGAGGACATTGCCAACACCGTCATGTTCCTGGCCTCCGGCTTCGCCGGCTACATATCCGGCCAGACCATATCCGTCAGGGGGGGACCGTGAACGACAACGCTGAGCCGCAAACCGGCTATGCCCTGGCACTCGATGTCGGCGGCACCTTCACTGACGTCATCCTCTCCGCCCGCGACGGCAGCGGCTACTGGGTCACCAAATCAAGCTCCGTGCCGCATGATCCCTCGCAAGGTTTCTTCGGCGGCGTCGACAAGGTGATGGCGCTGGCAGCCCTGTCGCCGCAGGCCGTCGGTATCGTAATGCACGGGTCCACCGTCGCAACCAATGCCATCCTCGAGGGCAAGGGCGCCCGCACCGGCATGCTCACCACCAAGGGCTTTCGCTACGTACTTGAGATCGGGCGCGCCGATATCCCCCGCGCCGCCAACCTCTACGGCTGGGTCAAACCCAAGCGGCCCGTCCCCCCCCGTCACATCTACGAGATCACCGAACGCGTTCGCGTCGATGGCCGCATCACGACGCCGCTCGACGAGGAGGGTCTCGCCGTCGTTGCCGAAGCCGTCCGCCGCGACAAGCTCGAGGCCCTCGCCATCGTCTTTCTCAACAGCTTTGCCAATCCCGAGCACGAACGGCGCGCAGCAGACATCCTCCGCCGTCTCCTCCCCACCGTCGAGATCGCCGTCTCCTCCGAGATCCTGCCGCTCTTTCGCGAATACGAGCGCGCGCTCGCGACCGTCATGAACGCCAGCGTGCAGCCGATCGCCGGACGCTACATCGGCCGCCTCGCCGACGGGCTCGCCGAACGCGCGATTGCAGCCCCGTTCTTCATCATGAAATCCAACGGCGGCGTCTTTCCGCCAGGCGAGGCAGCCCGGCAGCCAGTCCATCTCGCCTTGTCCGGCCCGGCAGCCGGCGCCCGTGGTGCGGCCCACGTCGGCCGGCAGGCTGGTCTCACAAACCTCATCACAATCGACATGGGTGGCACCAGCGCCGACGTGGCGCTCATCCGCAACGGCGAACCGGCTGTCGCCTCCACCGGCCACGTCGGCGACTTCCCGCTGGCACTCGCCATGATCGACATCCACACCATCGGCGCGGGCGGCGGCTCCATCGCCACCGTCAACGAGCAGGGCGTACTGCGCGTCGGCCCCGAGAGCGCGGGCGCCGCCCCTGGCCCTGCCGCCTACGGCAAGGGTGGCCGCCAACCCACCGTCACCGACGCCAATCTGGTGCTGGGCCGCCTTCCCGGCCACCTGCTCGACGGCGAGGTCGCTCTCGATCCCGCGGCCGCCGCCCGCGCCATCGACGAGCATGTGGCCCGTCCCCTCGGCTTGAGCCTCGAAGCGGCGGCTCGCGGTGTCATCGAGATCGTCGACAGCAACATGGTCGGCGCCCTCAAGGTCATGAGCGTGGAGCGCGGTCTCGATCCCCGCGATTTCGCGTTGGCAGCCTTCGGCGGCGCCGGCCCTGTGCACGGGGCACGCCTGATGCGCCTGCTCGGCACTCGGAAACTGCTGGTGCCCCGCTACCCCGGCATCCTCTGTGCCATGGGCCTGCTCGCCACCGACCTCCGCTACGACTTCGCCCTGACCCGAACTCCAGCGCGCGCCCGACTACGACCTCGACGCCATCAAGCGCGCCTATGCCGAGCTGCAGGCGGACGCCGACGCCCGCCTGCAAGGCGATGGCATACCCGTCTCCCGCCGCCGCTTCCGCCGCTCCGCCGACCTGCGCTATCACCAGCAGGGCGTCGAGATCGCCGTGCCTTTCGCCGACCACGACATCACGACAGCTTCGCTAGGGCGCTTGATCGACGCTTTCCACGCCCGTCACCATGAGCTCTATACGTTCGCTGATCCGGCCCACCCCGTCGAGATCGTCAACCTGCGCATCGAAGCCGTCGGGCTGATGCATCACGTCTCTCTGCCGCAGATCGCAGAGGCGCCGGCCGGCGCCACACCGACCCCAGCCGCGAGCCGCAGGGCGGCGCTTGCCGGCGATGCCCCCGCGCCGACGCCCGTCTACCGGCGCGAGAACCTGCTCGCCGGCCACATCGTGCAAGGTCCCGCCATCATCGACCAGCTCGACACCACCACCGGCATTCTCCCCGGCCAGCGAGCCCGCGTTGACGCCTATGGCAACCTGATCGTCGAGGAGCACGCACCATGACGCAGCACCAGCACGCCCCCTCGTCGCACCCGTCAGGCAACATCATCACGCGCGAGCTGATCAAGGGCGCCTTGTCGGCTGCCCGCAGCGAGATGGAAGCACTCGTTGCCCGCACGGCCATGTCCCCCTTCATCCGCGAGAAGAAGGACTACTTCACCGCCTACCTCGACGCCAAAGGCCGCCTCGTCGTCTCGACGAGCCTCACCCTCGCCGGCAACCTGGTCGACTTCGGTCCTCGACCACTATCCAGCAGAGACCATGCGCGACGGCGACCTCTACTGGTACAACGACGTCTACGGCTCCGGCGGCGGCGTTTCGCAGACCAACGACACCGTCATGGTGATGCCAGTTCTGGCCGAGGGTCGACTCCTCGCCTTCGTAGAGGCCTGGGGCCACTTGTGGGACGTCGGCGGCCTCAATCCAGGCTCTGTCAGCCCGGCAACGCGCAGCATCTTCCACGAGGGCATCATCATCCCGCCCGTGCGCGTCATGCGCGACGGCATCATCAACGACGAGATCGTGCGCATCTACGCCCGCAATTCGCGCTTCCCCGAGACCATGAAGGGCGATCTCTCGGCACTGATGGCCGCCTGTCGGCTCGGCAAACGGCGTCTTGAGGAAATCATCCAGCGCTATGGCGCAGCGGCCGTCGAAGATGCCTTCGAAACCATGCTCGACCAGTCGGCAGCAGCCCTGCAGGCACGCATCTCAGCGGAAATCCCGGCAGGCAGCTGGACATTCACCGACTGGATCGATTCAGACGCTGCCACCGACAAGCCCTACCACGTCGAAGCCCGCCTCACCTGCGAGGCCGGCAAGCTCACCATCGATCTGTCGGGATCTTCCGATGAGGCCGCCGGCCCCATCAACTTCGTCATGGACCGAAGCGTCGTCGCCCACATGCTCGGCCTCTACATGACCCGCAACGACCCCGCGATCTCCATGAACGCCGGCTTTGCCAACCCGATCGCTGCCGTGAAAACCCGCCCTGGCACCATTGTCGCCCCACGCTTTCCGGCACCCGTGGGCTTGCGCTCCCACACCATGATCCGGGTGACCACCGCACTGCAGGGCGCTCTCGCCGAGGCCACCGGCGGCAAGGCCTCGGCCGCCTCCTGCGTCTACGTGCTCTACTATCTGCGCAGCCAGGACGCCAAGACCGGCGCACCAAAATTGTGCATCGAAGGCCTCTCCGTGGGCTTTGGCGCCCGTCCCAGCGCCGATGGCATCGATGCCGTCTACTATGTCGCCCAGGAGAATTATCCGGTCGAATTCGCCGAGATGGAATTCGGGGTCGAGATCGAGGCCTTTTCGATCCATCGCGATTTAGGCGGCCCCGGCCATTGGCGGGGCGGCGCAGGCATCGTCCGCGATGTCCGCATTCTCGCCGACCAAGCCATCCTCGGCCTGCGTATGGACAACTGCAAATACCCGGCCTTCGGCGTCAACGGCGGCCGCTCTGGCCTCCCCGGCCGCATCGTCGTCAACCCCGGCACCGCCGACGAGCGCGACCTCGCCACCATGGGCGACGGCATCGAAGTCGCGCGCGGCGATCTCTTGCGCATCATCACGCCGGGCGGCGGCGGCTGGGGCTCGCCCCTCGACCGACCCGCCGAGAGCGTCCTTGCCGACGTACTCGACGGCTTCGTATCGCCCGAAGCCGCCTTGACTGACTACGGCCTTGTCCTCACCGATGACGGGCGCGCCTTCGACGTCGAGGCGACCCGTGCCCGTCGCGCCGGCCTGGCGCGAGACCCGCGCATGTTCCACCGCGGCCGCTACTTCGACGCTGCCGAAAAACTCTGAGCCCTTCACGCCGCCGTAGCTGGCGACACGCCGAGCGTCATGCCCCCGCGCGGCCGCAGCGTCACGCGTGAAATCGGCTCCGGTGCGAGCCCGTCGACCCATGCGAACCGGCAAGCCCTGACGAATGTTGCCAGCAGCACGGTCGCCTCCATCATGGCATAGCTCATGCCGATGCACGTGCGCGGACCAAAACCGAATGGCATGAATTGCGCGCGCTGCATGCGGGCTTCGCACTCGGGCGCAAACCGGTCGGGATCGAAGCGATCGGGATCCTCCCACAACGCCCGGTGACGATGAATGGCCCATACCGGCACGATCAGCAGCGTACCGGCCTTGAACTGCAGTCCACCGATCTCGACGGCTGAGTTGGCCTTTCGGCCGAGAACCGGCGCCGGTGGATAAAGCCGCATGCTCTCCTTGAGAACCCGTCGCACGATTTCGAGGCGCCCGATGTGTTCGGCCGTGATCTGTTGGTCTCCCGCCACCGCTCGCACTTCTTCCCGTAGCCTTTCCTGCCACTCCGGCGAGCGCGCTAGCAGATACAGAGTCCAGGTCAGAGCCTTGGCAGTAGTTTCATGGCCGGCAGCCGCAAACGTCAGCAGGTTGTTGCTGATCAACGCTTCGCTCATTCCCTCCCCCGTCTCCGGGTCCTTGGCCGCCCCGAGCTTGGCCATCAGTCCGCCCCCCGGGAAACCAATGCGCCGCTCGCGCTCGAGAACCCGTGCCATTGTGGCCTTGAGTTGCCGCGCATGGCGCCGCATGGCAGGCTTTGCCGGATGCCAAATGGTCGGCGGGATCCCCAGCAGCTCGAAAGCGACGTCCCAGCTCGTGCGTTCGAGATAGGCCCCGATGTGGTACTTGAGCGCCTGCCCCTCTTCCTCCGCTGCACCGGCAAAAATGGTGGCGGCCAGCACGTCAAAGGCCACATCCGCCATGTCCTGGTCAATCCGGCGCCGATCACCCGCCGACCCCTTGCGCCATTTACCGACGAATTGTTCGGCAACCGCCGACATCCTCGGCACGAACGAGACGATCTCCTGATGCCGGAACAGCGGCGCCACGATTCTGCGCTGCCAACGCCAACTCGGCCCTTCCGCCGTCAATATCCCCTCACCCAGAATGGAGGTGAAAATCCGGTTCTCGATCGGTGATTTGGGGAAGTCCTCGTGTTGCTCGAGGAGAATGCGTTCGACCAGCTCAGGTGCCATCACCCAGGCCATGCGCCCGCCGAGAGCGGGCGGCGAAAAAATCGCTTCCTCGTAAACCTGTCGGGGAAGGGTGCGCAGCGGATTGGAGAGAAACTTGGGTAGGAATTTCCAGACCGGCAATGGCCCTTCCGGCATTCGGACCGACGGCGGATAGAGACCTGCGCCGGAGTGCGCAACAACAACTTTATCCATGCGACTCCTCCAAGCAGACCCTGCAAGACTTCAAATGGGGCCCGCGCAACGCACCATCAAGACCGGCAACCGGCTCCCTCGGTCGCATCGCATTGGACAACGACCGGTGTTCTCAAGGCAGAAACCAGCTAAAGCCGTATCCGGGCGCCAGGAAGACTCCGGCCCACGCCATCGACGAAACAATGCTCGACGGCAGGAACAAATAGACGGGCATGGTCACGATACCCGCAACGACCGGAATGAACGGCCGCACAAAGCCTGTGAACTTGCCCGCGAGGACGGCGAGTGCCCCCCACCGCTCGAACACCCGGTGCCCCTGCGCCAGCGCCTCGGGATGCACAGCGAAATATCTGAGACGCTCCACGTCGTGGCGCAGCCAGCGCCCGAGCCCGTAGGCGATGCAGTCACCGATGACGGCACCCACCGTCGCCGCAAACCAAAGCGACGTGAACGCACCACCGGCGGCGCCATGCACCCCGCCGATCACAACGAACAACGCCGTCGATGGAATGAGTAGTGAGAGCCCCGGAATGCCCTCGCCGAGCCCAAGCGCGAACACGAAAGGCCCCGCGAGCCCGACATTCGCCTTGATCACGCCGAGCACGCCGCTGAATAAGCCGTCGAATACCATGTCGGGGCCTCGGTCACACGCCGATATCGGGTCTAACGCGTCAGTGTATCGAACCCGTAAACGCCCAGGACCAAACTTTGCTGATGGCATCACCGAAGACCATCAGCGAGATCGCCCAAATGAAGGCCGACACCCAGTTTGCGATCTGAAACAGGCCGCTTGGCATCTGCACGACGCCAGCCACAATCGGCACCGATGCCCTGAGCGGCCCGGAAAAGCGCCCGAGCACGATGGCCCACGCCCCCCACTTCTCGAAGAACGCATGCCCTTTGGGCAGCAGATCCGGATAGTTTTTCAGCGGCCACATCCGGCTGATCTGCTCGTGGTAGTGATACCCGAGCCAATACGACAGCCAGTCGCCGAGCGCTGCCCCAACGGCTGCCGAAGCGACAATGAGCCAGAAGTCGGTTGAGCCCGTCGCATTGAACAGCGCGCCGATGGTTATCAGCACGGTCCAGAACGGCAACACCAGCGACACGAACGCCATCGACTCGCAGAATGCGAGGATGAGAACGAGTGGCGGCGCCCACGCACGGTGCTCTTTGACGAATTCGATGATCAGTTGCGGAAAGTTCTGCAGATCCATTCAGCGTCCCCGGCTCGGCGCCGCGTCACAAAGTACGAGCACCTCCGAATTGTCAATGCACTTGCTCGAAAGGCAGGCCGATGACGAAGGCATGCGAAAGTTCGTCTCACCAGCTCGTGTGGCGGTTTGGAAGTCCGCTACAATCTAGTTGAGCGCTCTCAAAGCCGACTTCCAAGCATGACGCCAAACTAATCTCACGATTGCGCTCGCCTCCGTTTGATCGGAAAGTTCGATCGTAGGGTGTGACAAAACCAAACGAACTTTGCACTTCCAACACGTACCGGCCTTTTCTTCATGACAGTCGGGCTAGGCCCGGCAGCGACGGCGCAACTCCTTGCC
This sequence comes from uncultured Alphaproteobacteria bacterium, assembly GCA_963761475.1. GTDB lineage: Bacteria > Pseudomonadota > Alphaproteobacteria > Rhizobiales > Hyphomicrobiaceae. The sequence continues at coordinate 489,446 of CAVXGT010000019.1, read as the reverse complement.
GAGTTCACGCGAGACCTCACCAGCGAACATCACCCCGCGTGAGATCTGCGCCGGAGTGAGATGGCGCCCGCCCGGCCCCCGCAGCAGGCCGGGCCCGGCCTCCGCCTCATGCTGGCCTTTCTTCAGATCCGGGCAGGAGAGTTCGCGTTTGCGGGTTTTGAAGGCAAAAAGTCTGACCCCCGTGGCAAAGGCATCGGCATCTGCAGGCTCGTGAACCCACCTGTGCTTCGGGTCCGCCAGCATCTCCTTCAGCGCCGCCTGCCGTCGCGCCACGCATCCAGGACTGTCATCCACGCACTTGACGCTGGGATGCACCTCGCTCTGGAATTCCGTCCCCGTACTGCATCCGCTGAGCCCGATGGCCACAACCACCCCGAGCCCAAGAATACTACGGGCCACCCCATTGGGCCACGCCAGCTTCATGCCAATCCCCTTGTGCACCGCCGGACGAGGCCATAGAACCTCGTCGTGGCGGACCTGTGGCAGACTTGCCGACCGCTATGGCCGGTTGAACGCAAGGACGACCGGAAAATCCCGGCATGGCGCATGATGCGCGGCCCGTAACAGCGGCCGACGGCATGTGTCACGCGCCCCCCCAAGCCCTACGGAGTGCAGCAGATGGCTTATGCGATTCGCGTTCACAAGACAGGTGGCCCGGAAGCTCTGCAGTATGAGGAAGTCCAGGTTGGCGCCCCCGGCGCCGGCGAAATCCGCCTGAAGCAGCATGCCATCGGCCTCAATTATATCGACGTCTACCTGCGAACGGGCCTCTACCCGCAGCCGAATTCGCCATTCATTCCAGGCATGGAAGGCGCCGGCGAGGTCACCGCCGTGGGATCTGGCGTCACTGATCTCAAGGTTGGCGACCGCGTCGCCTATGCCGGTCCCGCTGGCGGCTACGCGAGCGAGCGCCTGATCGCGGCCGACCGCGTCGTCAAGATGCCGGACGGCATCGATTACAAGACTGCAGCCGCCATGATGCTGCAGGGCATGACCGTCCAATACCTGATCCGCCGCACCTACAAGGTCGGCCCCGGCACGACCTGCCTCTGGCACGCCGCGGCCGGTGGCGTCGGCCTCATCGCCAGCCAGTGGGTCAAACACCTCGGCGGCACGCTGATCGGCACTGCCGGCGGTCCGGAGAAATGCAAGCTGGCGCTGGAGCATGGCGCGGCGCATTGCATCGACTACAAGACCGAGGACTTCGTCGCCCGCGTCAAGCAGATCACAGGCGGCAAACTGTGTGACGTGGTCTATGATTCGATCGGCAAGGATACCTTCCCGGCCTCCCTCGACTGTTTGAAGCCGCTCGGCCTGTTCGTGACCTTCGGCAACGCATCTGGACCGATCGATGCCTTCAATCCCGGCATCCTCGCAGCCAAGGGCTCACTCTATATGACCCGCCCGTCGCTGGCAGCCTACACAGCCTCACGCGCTGACCTCGTCGCCACAGCCAACGACCTCTTCGATGTCGTCGCCAAGGGCGCCGTCAAGATCAAGGTCAATCATACCTATGCCCTGAAGGATGCGGCCCAGGCCCACCGCGACCTCGAGGCCCGCAAGACCACCGGCTCGATCGTCCTACTGCCTTGAGCCGCAAGCCTCGATGCCGCGTCAGCACCAGCCGCCGGCATCGGGCCCAGCATGCCACGTCGGGCCGGAGGTCTGCCTGTGCACGACCGTCCGCCCCCTCGACCACAAAAACGGTGGAGCCCATATGACCGCCGCCCCTGCCAAACCCCGCGTCGCGCTGTTCGTCACCTGCCTCGTCGACCTGATGCGTCCGAGCGTCGGCTTTGCCGCAGCAAGCCTGATCGAGCGAGCCGGCTGCATCGTCGAAGTGCCGACTGGGCAGACATGTTGTGGCCAGCCCGCGTACAATTCAGGCGACAAGCCGACGGCCGCGACGCTGGCTCGCCAGACCATTGCAGCCCTGGAAGGCTTCGACTATGTCGTTGCCCCCTCGGGCTCCTGCGCCGGCATGATCAAGGCGCACTACCCCAAACTCTTGGCAGACGACGCAGTCTGGAGCCGACGCGCGGCTGACCTCGCCGCTAAAACCCATGAGCTCATGGCGTTCCTGGTCGACGTGCGCGGCCTCACCGACGTCGGCCAGTCGCTCGACGCCCGCGTCACCTATCACGACAGCTGCTCCGGCCTTCGCGAACTCGGCGTCAAGGAGCAGCCCCGCAAGCTCCTAGCCAGCGTCCAGGGCCTCGAGCTCGTTGAAATGGCTGAATGCGAGGTATGCTGCGGCTTTGGCGGCACCTTCTCGGTCAAGTACGACGAGATTTCCAATGCCATGGTCGAGAAAAAGACGGCCAACATCGCCGAGACCACCCCCGACCTGGTCCTGGCCGGGGACCTCGGCTGCCTCATGAACATGGCCGGCAAGTTGCGCCGCCAGGACCGCCAGATCGCGGCCCGCCATGTCGCCGAAGTCCTGGCCGGCGAACTATCCGCACCACCCATTGCCGGCAACTCCGACCCGAAATGAAGAAAGCCGCCCGACAAGGGCGGCTTTCGTCGTGTTGAGGTTCGATGCGGCGCAGATCGCAGGCGAGCAGGGTGTCCCTGCGCGTCTGCGTCTCAATTTCAGCGCCGGAAGCGTCCAGGTGAAGGCTCGCCATACACCTTGACGATGGCCGGCCCACGTCCACCCGAGTTTTTCCGGTGCAGCAATTCAATCTCACGGATGTAGCTGCGGCTACCCCTGAGATCGAGAACGAGATCGCCACCGGCCCGAACCACCCGACCGACCGGATACTCTTCTGTGAAGCCGTTGAGATAGGTCACCGTTACCCGCATGATGTCGACGTCGCGGTTTTCAGCAACGAAGTGGAGCTTGTCGAAGGCCCGGTTGCGGAACCAGTCCTCCGACTGCCCGACACGGATCACCTCGCGATCGACACGGAAGCCGACCGACACTTCACCCAGCGGAATCCAACCTGCCTGGTCGCGCCCGCCGCCTCCAGCCGGCAATCCCGGCCGTTCGCTGCCGAGCAGAACAAGCTGGGTGGCCCGACGTCCGCGGCGCGGCTCGAGGTTGACGGTCACCGTATCGATGAAGCGGGTATCGCCGTCGAGATCCAGAACGCCCGTCGTCGCCCCGTCACCGACCTGCTGATTGACGCGGATTCTCTGCACGTCACGATTGCCGAAGCGGACTTCGAGATCGCTGATACGCAAAGCTTCTCCGCCCACCTGCAGCCGCAGGCGGCCAATCCGGCCTTCCCGGCGGCCAACCTTGATCACCACCCGATCGTCGCGCAGGTTGACGCCTTCGCTGGCCAGAACCTGCCAGCCAGGCGGCGTCGTCAGCCGAGGCGGCTCGGGATCAGGCCGCCCACCGCCACGCACGTTCTCGCCGAGCACTTGGATCGAAGCCTGCTTGACTTGAATTCCGCCGCCACCGATCGAAATGCCGAATTTCGATTTGTAGAACATCTCGATCTGGCGCAGATAGCTGCGCTCGCCCCGGAGGTCGATGTCGAGGTCCTGACCAGGCCGAAGCGTCTGATTGAAGGGGAGATCTTCGACATGCCCGTTGAGGTAGACGAGGCGGATCGAGCGCATCTTGACTTCGCCACCTTGCGCAACGAAGCGCAGGCGCCGGTAGGATTTGTTACGATAGAAATTCTCGTCGTGGCTGAGGCGAATGACGTCGCGATCGGCACCGAAGCCGACCTTTTCTTCACCGAGCAACTCCCAGTTCGATGCTGCCGGACCTCCGCGGCGCTGCGCATCGGCGGGTACGCTCGATGCCACCGCCAACACGAGGCCAAGTGCCAAGGCCTTCAGATTCATGTTCTACTCCCATTGCCAACGAATGCTTTTCGTTGCGTTCTATCGTCATGTCGCAGCATGACCAGACAGACAGTCCGCCGAACACGTTATGTGCCAGCGAATGAACCGTCTGTGAACATCTTTTGCCCCACTCGATAGCTACCGGCAACGAACCGATTTTCCCTTCGCAGTTGCCAAGCGCAGCATGATCCGGCAATCACAACACCAGAAGTAGTCGAATCGGAGGCAGGCGTGGCATGACCGACGAACGCCTGGTCACAGGAGAGCGGAACGAGGCCGACGCATTCGAGGCCACCATCCGCCCGCAGACACTAGACGATTTTGTTGGCCAGGAGCAGGCGCGCGCCAACCTGAAGGTGTTCATTCAGGCTGCCCGCGCCCGCGGCGACGCGCTGGACCATGTCCTTTTTGCCGGCCCCCCTGGACTTGGCAAGACCACCTTGGCGCAGATCATGGCCAAGGAAATGGGCGTCGGCTTTCGCTCGACATCGGGTCCCGTCATCGCCAAGGCCGGCGACCTCGCCGCACTTTTGACCAATCTCGAAGAACGCGACGTCCTCTTCATCGACGAAATCCATCGCCTCAACCCAGCCGTCGAAGAGATCCTCTACCCCGCGATGGAGGATTTCCAGCTCGATCTCATCATTGGCGAAGGGCCCGCCGCGCGCTCAGTCAAGATCGACCTCGCGAAGTTCACGCTCGTAGGTGCCACCACCCGCGCGGGCTTGCTGACCAATCCCCTGCGCGACCGCTTCGGCATTCCCGTGCGCCTTAATTTCTATACCCACGACGAGCTCGAGCACATCGTCTCCCGCGGAGCCCGCGTCCTCGGTGCACCAATGGCCCAGGATGGCGCCATGGAGATTGCACGCCGCTCCCGCGGCACACCGCGCATCGCTGGCAGGCTTCTGCGACGCGTCCGCGACTTCGCAGCCGTCGGTGGGGCCAAGATCATCAACGCCGCCGTGGCCGACAAGGCGCTGCGCATGCTCGAAGTCGACAGTGAAGGCCTCGACGCCCTCGATCACCGCTATCTCGCCTGCATCGTCAGGAACTACGAGGGCGGGCCGGTCGGGATCGAAACCATCGCCGCAGCACTGTCCGAGCCCCGCGACGCCCTGGAAGAGATCGTCGAGCCCTATTTGCTGCAACAGGGATTCATCGGCAGGACGCCGCGCGGCCGCGTCGTCACCCTCAAGGCCTATCGCCACCTCGGCGTCAGCGCACCCTCGCGCGCCGCCACGCCCGAGTTGCCCCTGTTCGATGCCGACACCGAAACATCCGCCGACGATGTCGACGATGCCAAACGTCGCCGCTGAAAACGCCGCCAGCCTCTAGCGCTTGACAGATTTTCACCATCCGGCATGGCTCAGGCGGGCAGGCGCACACCGACCTGAGCCCCCGCCCCTCGGACCTCCAAGGCGACGTCTCCCCCAATGCTTCGGGCGAGCCGTCGCACCAGCCCGAGCCCCGCCACGATCGGTGGAGCGTTTGGAGCCTCAAGGCCACGAGCGAGCTCGACGAAAAAAGCGTCCTCCAGTCGCGCGATTCCGCTCGCTTCGTCACACCAGGTCGCAAGCTCGATCGCACCGCCATCGCCAGTGCGCACGGCCGACCAAGCCTGTCGGGCCTGCACATGCGCCACGTTCGCCATCACCCCGGCCACGATCGCCACGCCGACCTCCGGTGGCACCAGCACGACAGGAGCCTCACTCGCCGCAATTGACCAGGTTACCGTTGACCCCGGACATACGCCATTCAGCCTGTCGCTCGCCTCAGAGAGCAGCACCTCGCAGCCGATGGAGCAGACCGCCTCGCCCTGCAGCCCAAGTTCGCGTTGCTCGAGATGCTCCAGCTGGTCGAGCATCGATGTCAGATTGGCAAGGCACGCCCCCAGCAGCACGCGCGCATTCGTGCGCGCCTCCAGTGCCGGCGATGCCATACCGACATCGACCAGCAGCCGCGCCGCCTGCAGCGGCTGGCGCAGCTCGTGCATGGCCCTGAGCCACGGCGAGGCACTCACAGGCAATTCGGGGTGGAGATCTTCGCGTCCTGGCGGCGGCTTGGTCATGGATCTCACAAGAAGCTGAAGCGCTGAGCGCACCTACGGACGCTGATCCCAAACGCAATCATTCCCCACACGGCCGTCAGCCACAAGTACGGGCCGCTTTTCCCACCAGCCCCTGGCCAAACGCCTCCTCGCGCCGAAACTGCAATTCGACAGCATGATGTCACGCCCCTTGTAGTATCGTCGCGCCATAGCGAGACCGTAATCACCCGCAAGGCAGGGCTCGGCGTGGCACCAGCAGATTCAAATGTCAGGGCGACTGGCAGTGACCGGTCGAACCGGCCGCAAGTCCTTCTCGTCGAAGATTCCTGGCACGTCGCCAGCGCCATCTCTGCTGTCCTAGAGGGGCTGAGCCTCTCGACTTTGGGGCCCGCTTCCAGCCTTACGCGCGCGCACGCCTTGCTCGACGATTCCATTCCGGCGATCGCCATCGTCGACCTCAATATCAAGGGCCAGATGTCCTACCCCCTGATCGAACGCCTCCTGGAGAAGGGCGTCCCCGTGGTGGTGGTATCGGGCTATACCAACCCGGATTCACTGGATGACAGGATAGCGGCAAGCCTCGGGAAGCCCATCGATGCCGCGAGCTTGATTGCCGCCCTCAAGCCGTTGCTGTCACCCGTCCATCCCGACCACTGATGCAACAAGCGGACTTCCGCCTGCCTCGGCAGCGAGCCCGTTCAACGGCATCCTCATCCGGCAGCTGACGCCCTCGATACCGAACAGTAGCTCGACCTTGGCATCGAGTTCATGCGCGGGCAAATCCTTGATCACCGTCGAGCCATACCCCGGCTTGGCGCTGGCATCGACCGGTGGCCCGCCGCTTTCGATCCATTCAACGACCACCTCGTCATGCCCGCCACCCGCACCGATGACCCGCCAGCGAACGTCCACCTTGCCCGACGACCTCGATAGAGCGCCGTACTTGGCGGCATTAGTCGCGAGTTCGTTCATGACGATGCTCAGGGCTTGCGCCGCATCCGGGTTCAAGAGCAGATCGGGACCCGCAATGGTGACGTTGCTCTCCGTTGCAAACGGCGCCACTTGGACATCGATGATTTCGTGCATCCCCGCGCCACACCACTGCGAGCGGCTGAGCAGATCGTGGGCGCGGGACATGGCCCGCACCCGCCGCCTCAGGGCTTCGCCAAATGGTGCGACCGCCGTTTGCCCCTCCTGCGTCCGCTCGATCACCACCTCGACCCGCGCGAGAATGTTCTTCACCCGGTGGTCGAGCTCCCGCACCAGCAGCGCAACGCGCGCCTCGTTAAGCTTCAGATCCGTGATGTCGAGGGTGGAGCCGATGTAGCCGAGATAGTCGCCGTTCTCCGAGAAGCGCGGCAACCCGATCGACTTCATCCAGCGATAACCACCGTCTACCCCGCGATAGCGCGCTTGCGCGATGAATGGCGCCCGCGTTCTGGCGGCCTCGGTCGAAGCGGCAAGATAGGCGGCCTTGTCATCCGGATGCAGATACGCCGCCCAACCCTTGCCAGTGAGTTCGGTCTCATCTCTTGCACCGACGAAATCGATATAGGGACGATTGAAATAGATGGCACCTTCCGGCCCCGTCACCCAGATGAGCACCGGCGCACTATCGGCCAGAAGCTGGAATCGAGCTTCGCTTTCTCGCAGCTTTCTCTCGGCCTCCTTTCGCGCGGTCACATTCTGGCCGATACCACGGTAGCCCTTGAAGCGCCCTTCGCTGTCGAAGACCGGCTCACCCTTCGTCAACAACCAGACCGTTTCGCCGCGATCGTTGATCTGGCGGTACTCGAAATCACGGAACGGCAGATGTTGCGCGAGCAATCGGCGATGTTCGCACCATTGCGCCTCGCTGACCCCGACCGTCGGCAACTCCCACCGGCATTTTCCAAGCCGCGATTGCGGGTTGATACCGCTGAACTTCTGCACAGGCTCGGAAATGAACACGAACCTAAAATGCTCGTCCTGCTCCCAGTACCAATCCGACGATAGCGCCACGAGCGCGCGGAACCGTTCCTCGCTCTCGCGCAGCCGAGATTCTTTGATCCGGCGCTCCGTCGTATCGGCGCAAACGCCCAGAACAGAAACGGCTAGTCGCTTGCCGGCAAAGTCACGAAATTCCGTACGCCCCGTCCACGTCAGCCAACGCACGCTCCCGCCCGGCAGGACGAACCGGTATTCCATGTGCATGTGCCCTGTACCCGCTGGGTCCAGCGCCTTGGCGTAATCAGCCTTGAAGGCCGCAATATCATCGCGATGCACGCGCTCCATCGCCGCGCCAACCGGCACCGTTGATGTGCCGGGAACCCCAAGCATCTCGGCAAGCTCTGGAGAGTAGTGGACCTCGTCGTCGCCAACGTTGACGCGGAATGTCCCAAGTCCGGCTGCTTCCAGCGCCAGCCGCAGTCGATCGTCACTTGGTCCAAGCGCGAACTGCGCGTCCCTGCGAGCATCGCCTGCGACCTCGATCAGTCCAGCCTCCCTGACCCCACCACGGACTTGGGCGTTCTCTGGTTTATCAATATTCATGAGCATGCAACTCCAGCCATGGCCTTTGCGTCCACCGAGCCGCCCTGAAGCGTGCGCTCTTGCCTTGGCCAGTTCCGTCAAAAAATCGCAATTCCGCCATCCATATTCTCTTTAGAATAGGTCGTTAACTTGGCTGACTGAGCCCAAATGCCTCGAGCCCGGCACCGCACAACGTAACCAACCGTATTGGAATGCAACAGTGATCACGCGCCGCGGGCTCATCAAGGGCCTCGTCACATTGGGATTGAGCGGCGTCAGCTTCGGGGCCTATGCCTTCGGTATCGAGCCGCGGTTTCGCCTGGAGGTTACGCGCTATCGCCTTCCGACGCCGGGCAACTGGCCTCGCGACTTCAGGCTTAAGGTCGCCGTCATCGCCGATCTGCACGCCGGCGAGCCGTATATGCCCCCCGCCCGGATCCAGGAGATCGTCGACCGGACCAACAGCCTCGGCGCCGATGTCATTCTTTTGCTCGGCGACTACGCCGCCGGCCACCGCTGGCAGACACGGCGCGTTCCCCCCAGCGAGTGGGCTAGCATTCTCGCCGGCCTCAAGGCCCCGCTCGGCGTCCACGCAGTTCTTGGCAATCACGATTGGTGGGACGACCCGGTAGCCAAGAAGCGCCGGCGAGGACCGGTGGCCGGCCGCATCGCACTCGAGAAAGCCGCGATCCCCGTCTACGAGAATGACGCCGTCCGCCTCGTCAAGGACGGCCGCCCGTTCTGGTTGGCAGGATTGGGCGACCAACTCGCCTTCGTCGTCGGCTGGCATGGCAGTAACGCCCGATTCCAGGGCGTCGACGACCTTCCCCGCCTGATGGCCCGCATCACCGACGATGCCCCCGTGATCCTTTTGGCCCACGAGCCCGACATCTTTCCAGACGTCCCCGATCGCGTGGCGCTGACTATTTCCGGCCACACTCACGGCGGCCAGATCCGGCTCGCAGGATTTTCGCCGATCGTCCCGTCGTCGTATGGCAATCGCTTTGCCTATGGCCTCATCGTCGAGGAAGGCCGTCACCTGGTCGTCTCGGGCGGTCTTGGCTGCTCGAAGATTCCCGTACGCTTCGGCGTCCCCCCTGAAATCGTCATGATCGAGCTCGGTGGTCCGCCGAACCTTGCCGGCCTCACCCCCGAATGACCCGCACCGCATTGCCCGCGGTTCCACCGACGGCCTTGGTCGCGCGCAAGTGCCTCGCGACCACATCCCAAATGGCCGGCCCCTCGATGCCTTCGTTGACCGACCCCCACCCCGCCACCATGTAGCTTCGAGATGGCTCGATGGGCTGGCCGGACCGCAGGAGCGTCAGGTCGGAAATGCGCTGCCCCATAGGCGCATCTGGCCGGATGGTGAACCCCATGCCGCCGACACGCACCATGTCCCCACCTTGCTGGTAGTAGGGATCGGGATTGAACAAGTTGTCGGCCACGTCCTCCAGCACGGTCTTGAGAAAAGCGCCGCGGATTGGGACGCGATAGACGTTGGGGTATGTAATGGCGGTGGCGTTGTAGACGTCCTCCCAGGTGACGGCCTGGCCCGCCGCCAGCGAACCGCCCCAGCGAAACCCTGGCGAGAGCGAGATTTCGGCATCGCGCTCGGTCATCAAGGCATCGCAGATGAAATCGTCGAGCGTGCCGCCGAAATTTCCGCGCCGGTGCAGCGCGATGTCGGTTCGCGCCAGCTCGGTGGCAAGCATCTCGCGATAAGGCTCCCGGATCTTCTCCACGAGCCGCCCCATCACCGGCTCGCGGGGAATGGCCTGCGACAAAACCGGAATGAGCGAATAGTTCCACTCCCGCAGTTCGCCGTCACGCATGTCGACATCGAGGCGCGACAGGAATTTGCCATGCGATCCCGACGCGATCACCAGCGTGCGGCCGACCTGGACCGGCCGCGGCAAGGCGTCGTGCGTGTGCCCGGACAGGATGACGTCGATACCCGGCACCCGACCAGCCATCTTGCGATCGACATCGAAGCCGTTATGCGAAAGCAGCACCACCAGTTCCGCGCCTGACTTGCGCACGTGGGCAACGGTGCGCGCCAGCGCCTGTTCGCGAATACCGAACCACCATTTCGGCACCAGCCAGCGAGGGTTGGCAATGGCCGTGTGCGGGAAAGCCTGCCCGATAACGCCAACCAGCATTCCGCCGCGCTCGAACATCTTCCAGCCGTTGAAAACCGGCTCCTCAAAGTCGGTATCGCGAACATTGGTAGCCAGGAACTCGGTCTTGGTGAAACCGGAGCGCGTCTTGTCGCCGTAGAGTTCCACCACCCGATCGGCGCCAAGCGTGAACTCCCAATGTCCTGTCGTGGCATCGAGGCCCAGCGCCTCGCCGACGCGCACCATGTCCTCCCCGCGGGTCTTCAGGGCCGTATAGGAGCCCTGCAGCAGATCCCCGCCATCGAGGAAGAGCACATTGCTCGGCCCCCGCTCGGCCCTGATGGCCGCAACCAGCGTCGCCATCCGGTCCATGCCGCCGACCTGCCCGTAGTTGCGCGCCAACGCCTCGAAGTCGGTAGCAGCCAGCGCATAGGCAGCAAACGAGCCAGGCTTGATGCCATAGGCCGTGAGCAGGTCCTTGCCCGTGAGATGCGGCGGGCGCCCCGCCATCTCGCCGACCCCGAGATTGATCTCGGGCTCACGGTAGTAGAGAGGATTGAGCTGCGCGTGGCAGTCCGTCATGTGCAGCAGCGACAGCTTGCCTTTGGGCGTGAAGCGCAGCAGGTCATCGAGACCGATCTTCTCGCCGTCCGCTGCACGCGCCAAGCTCCCCCCTGACCCCATCAGGGAGGTCGCAGCAGCAGCGACAGTCAGGAACTCCCGTCGAGAAAGGTTCAATGTTTTCTCAGCCGTGCTGGACCCGGGAGGCCAGTTCGCTCATGGCCCCTAGGACGTGCTCATTTGTTGACCGGACTCTCTGGGTCCAGCAGATAGGCTACCAGATCGCGGATGTTCTCGATCGTCAAAATTCCGTTGGCACCGAAGCGTGGCATCAGTGAGCACGCCACCAACGCCTGACTGTTGTAGATCTTCTCATAGACGAAGCGGGCTTGGCTGTCAGCTGTGTGAAGTTTGCCGTAGCCCTTGAGGCTGACCCCGATCGTGCCGAAGCTCACTTCGTCCGGGCTCAGCTGGTGGCAGGCATAGCAGTTGCCACCATTCGCGCGCTTGGGCGGATAATCGGTAAAGCGCAACCCGTAGCCCGACTGTGCCAGCTCCTGGCCTCGCCGCCAGTTTCCGAGCAAATTGCCATCGGCAGGATAGCGGATGGCCTTACGCTCTCGGGCCTTGATCTCGTCAGCTATGGCCTGCGGCGGCTTGTTCTGCCAGCTCGCGCAAGCCGTCATGGTCGCATCCGGCACGAGCCGCGCCAGCCACGGCTGCTGTGCGCCGGCAAACGATTGCCGCATGATCCGCTGCAACTGGCGCTCGTTGACCCCGCGCGCCTCCTCGCCAGCGGCCAACCTGACGGATCCACGCGTCACCCCGAGCACAAGCCCCAGAACGACCAGACCGCCGACCCAAATCCTCCTCCCGCTCCTCATCGCTTCAATCCCGGCACGTTGATGACACCACCACCCGCCTGGCTGACGAGGTAGCCGGTGAGCGCGATGCTCGCCGGCGAGCCGAGCCGGAGCGCCGGTAATCGCATCTGCCAGAAGCAGTCGTAGAGGCGATGTTGCAGTGTCATCACATGTGTGGCCGACACACGGTAGGCCGGCCACTCGCCCATCACCTTGCGCGCATCCTCGGGCGAGGTCAGGAACGCCAGACCTTGCCGGCGGATGCGCTTGCCCTCGGTGCCATGACACGATGCACACGAGAAATCGAACGGCCCCGACCGCCGATTGAAGATGGCCTCGCCCAGCGCAACGACGGCCCGTTCGCGTGGATGCTTGAGGGCGGCTGCGAAGGCCATCCCGTTCGAGCGTGAGGCAACGTAGGTGGCAATCGCACCGAATTCACTCACCGGCTGTCCGCCCGAAGGGTGCGGTTTCTTCAGGAATGCCGTCATGTCGCGCCCTTGCAAGCGCTCCATGCACCACACAATGCGGCTCTCCAGATCCATCACCTGCCCCGCATCGGCAAAGTAGCGCGGCAGCTCGGCGAATGCGCCGTCAACGACGCCTGGCCCCTTGCCGAGATCGCATTGCTCGAGTGACGCTTGGCGTGGCCCACCTTTCGTCGTCCACAGCTCCGCACCCCGGTCAACATCCAGATTGCCTGGATTGGCCCAGGGGTCCGACTTCATCATGTTGCGAAAGGTCTCGAGCCCTTTCTCCGTTGCATCGGACGGGTTCGCCGCCGGTTGCGCCCAGGCCCCCCCGGCAAGCATGAGGCAAGCCAATGCCACCACCAGGCCAATGCCCCGCAATTTCGCTATGCCGGACAGCCGGTAACAATCCATCAGCTGCGTCCTTGCTCCAAGGCCCGACGCATTGCACAATAGTCGCCCCGGCCTAGCCGAAACCGACCACGCCTGTCGACGCGCCCTGCGTTGACAACCCCAAGTCATCCACGAAGTATTCGGGGTTGATACCAACAAGGTCAACTGCCCAGATGCCGGAACCGGCACAAACCGGCCAAGACCTCCGATTCGAGATCAATCGTGCAGCAAAAGCTTGACGATCCCGGCGCCGCGAACGTCCTCCAGGAGCCGGCCATCGACCTTTCCCGTCCCGCCTCCGACGAGGTCAAGACGACGACGTGCTACATGTGTGCCTGCCGGTGCGGCATCAAGGTGCACTTGAAGGACGGTCGCGTCCGCTACATCGAAGGCAACCGCGACCACCCCGTCAACCGCGGCGTCATCTGTGGCAAGGGCGCTGCCGGCATCATGCAGCACTATGCCCCCTCGCGCCTCAAGTCTCCGTTGCTGCGCGTCGGTCCACGCGGCTCCGGCGAGTACAAGGAAATTGGCTGGGAGGAGGCGCTCGGGATCGCCACCGGTTGGCTGTCGCGCATCCGCACAACAGACCCCAAGCGTCTCGCCTTCTTCACTGGCCGCGACCAATCGCAGTCGCTGACCGGCTGGTGGGCCATGCAATTCGGCACACCGAACTTCGCCGCTCACGGTGGCTTCTGCTCCGTCAACATGGCGGCAGCCGGCCTCTACTCGTTCGGCGGTTCGTTCTGGGAATTTGGCGAGCCGGACTGGGAGCACGCCAAGTATCTCATGATGTTCGGCGTTGCCGAGGATCACGCCTCCAACCCCATCAAGATCGGCCTCGGGAAGCTGAAGGCACGCGGCGCCAAGGTGGTTGTCGTCAATCCGGTCCGCACCGGTTACGGCGCCATCGCCGACGAGTGGGTCGGCATTCGTCCCGGCACCGATGGCCTGTTCGTCGGCGCCTTGATCCACGAGCTTCTGCGCACCCAGCGCATCGACCTCGACTATCTCGTCCGCTACACCAACGCCTCGGCCCTCGTCATCGACAATCCCGGCGGCGCTGATCACGGCCTCCTCGCCCGCAACGCCGAGGGCGCCGTGCTGGTCAAGGACCGCAACACCGGCGAACTCGTCGACATCGACCGGCCTGATCTCGCCCCCGTGCTGCAGGGCGAGGTGACACTCGCCGGCGGCGGCAAGGCGAGACCGGCCTTTGAACTGCTGGTCCAGCGCTTCCTCGCACCCGAATATGCGCCGGAAACGGTCGCCGAGCGCACCGGCCTCGACGCAGGCCAGATCCGCCGCCTCGCCGCCGAGCTTGCGGCAACCGCCTTCGATGAGGCCCTCACGATCGACCAGCCCTGGACCGACTGGCATGGCCGTCGCCACGACAAGATGATCGGCCGCCCCGTCGCCTTCCACGCCATGCGGGGCATCTCCGCCCACGCCAACGGATTCCAGACCTGCCGCATGTTGCACATCCTGCAGATGCTGCTGGGCGCCATCGAAACTCCCGGCTCGTTCCGCATCAAGCCGCCCTATCCCAAGTCCATTCCGCCCCGCATCAAGCCGCGCGGCAAGCCCGGCGACGTCAAGCCCTCGACACCACTGCCGGGTCCCCAGCTGGGTTTCCCGACCGGCCCCGAAGACCTGCTGATCGATGACAACGCGACGCCGCAGCGCATCGATAAGGCCTTTTCTTGGGATGCCCCGATCGCCGCCCACGGCCTGATGCACATGGTCATCGCCAACGCGGCCAACGCCGATCCCTACCCCATCGACACCCTGTTCATGTACATGGCGAACATGAGCTGGAATTCTTCGATGAATGTGCCAGCCGTCATCGATCATTTGACGGCCATCGACGAGAAGACCGGCGACTACAAGATCCCCCGCATCATCTACTCCGACGCCTACTTCTCGGAAATGGTGCCCTACGCCGACCTGATCCTGCCCGACACAACCTACCTCGAGCGCTACGACTGCATCTCGCTGCTCGACCGACCGATCTCCGATGCCGATGGCCCCGCCGATGCCATCCGCCATCCCGTCGTCAAGCCCGATCGCGACGTGCGCCCGTTCCAGGACGTGCTCTTGGACCTGGGTTGGCGCTTGGCGCTCCCGGCCATGACCAATCCGGATGGCACGCGCAAGTTTCCGGGCGGCTATCCCGACTACATCGTCAATCACGAGCGCGGCCCCGGCGTCGGCCCGCTCGCTGGCTGGCGCGGCAAGGACGGCGAGAGCTTCGGCAAGGGCGAGCCCAATCCGGATCAGCTCGACCGCTACATCGCCAACGGCGGATTTCATCACCACCTGCTGCCCGACGACCAGCGCTACATGAAGTTCACCAATCGCGGCTACATGGAGTGGGCCCACGCCAAGGGTTTCCTCGAAAGCATGGACCGGCTTGTGATGCAGCTCTATTGCGAGCCCCTGCAGCGCTTCCGCCTCGCCGGCCAGGGCCATGGCACGGTGCAGCTGCCGGAAACCCATCGCGACCGCATCGCCACTTACTTCGATCCGCTGCCCTTCTGGTACGAGCCGTTCGAAGGCCAGGCGATCGATGTCGCGCGCTTTCCCTTGCACGCCATCACCCAGCGCCCCATGCACATGTACCATTCATGGGGATCGCAGAACGCCTGGCTGCGCCAGATCACGGCCGCCAACCGCCTCTACGTCGCCCGCCAGCTCGCCGAGAAGAACGGCATGGCCGACGACGACTGGGTCTGGATGACGAGCCACCTGGGCCGCGTCAACTGCCAGGTCCGCCTGATGGAAGGCGTCAACCCCGACACGGTCTGGACCTGGAACGCCATCGGCAAGCGCTCCGGCGCCTGGAACCTCGATCCGGATGCGCCCGAGGCGACCCGCGGCTTTCTGCTCAACCACCTGATCAGCGAATTGCTGCCCGAGCGCGAAGGCGGCTATCCGCTTCGCCAACTCCGATCCCGTCACCGGCCAGGCCGCCTGGTACGACCTGCGCGTCTCAGATCGAGAAGGCCGTCAACGAAGCCCACGAGACGTCGCCGCGCTTCGAGCCGTCTGCAGCCGCCACCGACCGAGCCGGCCGGCGGAGGCCGCACATGACCGCACTGCCCGCAACGACCAAGAAAAAGCTCGGCCTCGTCATCGACCTCGACACGTGCGTCGGCTGTCACGCCTGCGCGACGAGCTGCAAGGAATGGAACACCGGCGGCTATTCGGCCCCGCTGTCCGACGAGCAGCCCTATGGCGCCGATCCGCACGGCGCCTGGCTCAATCGCGTCCACAGCTACGAAGTTGGCACCGGCGCCCAAAGCCGCACGGTGCATTTCCCGCGCTCCTGCCTGCACTGCGAAACGCCGGCCTGCGTCACGGTCTGTCCGACCGGCGCCTCCTACAAGCGCGCCGAGGACGGCATCGTGCTGGTCAATCCCGACACCTGCATCGGCTGCAAGCTGTGCTCATGGGCCTGCCCCTACGGCGCGCGCGAATACGACTACAGCCACGGCGTCATGAAGAAGTGCACGCTGTGCGTCGACCGCATCTACAACGACACGCTCGAGCGAGGCGGATCGTCAGCCCGCCTGCGTCCGCGCCTGCCCGACCGGCGCCCGCCACTTCGGCGATCTCGGCGACAGCGCCAGCGCGGTCTCGAAGCTGGTTGCCGAGCGTGGCGGCTACGATCTGCTGCCCGAGTTGGGCTTCAAGCCGACCAACAAATATCTGCCGCCACGGCCAAAGCGCGACCAGCAGACCAATGCGAGCGCGAAATCGGCCACCGAGGCGGTACCTGGCCACGACGGCTCCGCCACCGAACGGCTGTTTGCCTGGGTCGACAAGGTGCTGTCGGCATGAGCACAAACCGGTATCGCTCGACGTCACACCCGATCGCGGATTGCCACGCATGAACCCTGCCTACTCGGTCATCCTCTTCACCACCGCTTCGGGCGCCGGCTACGGCCTGCTCGTTTGGATCTCGCTCGCCATCGTCATGGGTGTCATCGCGCCATCCGACAACCTCGGCCTCTCAGCACTCGTCCTGGCGCTCGCCCTGATCACGGTGGGCCTGCTCTCCTCCACACTCCACCTTGGTCGCCCCGAGCGGGCCTGGCGCGCCATCTCCCAATGGCGCACCTCCTGGCTCTCGCTTGAGGGGCTCCTGGCCCTCGCCACCTACGTGCCTGCGGGCTTGCTGGTGCTATGGGCATGGGCCGAGCCTGGAACCTGGTGGGCACTTTCAGCCCTTCTGGCGCTCGCCGCCGCCGCAGGCGCATTGGCCACGGTCTGGTCGACAGGCATGATCTACCAGTCGCTGCCGACCATCCGGGCCTGGTCGCAGCCTCTGGTGGCACCGGTCTACGTGCTGCTGGCGCTGGCGACCGGCGCCGTGCTGATGGCCATGCTGATCAAACTCACCGGCGGCTCCGGAGCGCGGACAGGGACACTGGCCGCCGCTCTTCTTGTGGCAAGTGCCGCGGCCAAATGGTTCTACTGGCGCCGCATTGACACCATGCCCCGCACCTGGACCGCAGGCGCGGCCACGGGCCTCGGCGCAGGCGGCGCCGTGCGGCCACTCGATCCACCCCACACCCAGCCCAATTTCGTGATGCGCGAGATGGGCTACAAGGTCGCCCGTCGCCATGCCGAGAAACTGCGCTACCTGGCCATCGGCGCAGGCTTCCTGGCTCCTGCAGCACTGTTGTCGGTGAGCGGTGGGATCGGTGGCGCCATAGGCGTTCTCGGAACAATCACCGCCCTGCTCGGCGTCGCCGTCGGCATTCTGACCGAGCGCTGGCTGTTCTTCGCCGAGGCCGAGCATGTCGTCTCGCTCTATTACGGCGCCGACCGCGTCTGACGCCCTAACGACGTTTGCCCCGATGATCTAGCCGCGAAGGGAGCGTGCAACCCCGCATGCACCCCACACGGTCGAACCGTGCAGGCCAGCTCCCTTCGCAGCCATTTCAGGTTAGGCCCGAGGCACCCTACGAACAACAATATCGTCAGTTATAAGCGTATTCTTTGTGACACCTGTTGTCATCGTGTGACTCATTGCGGCCAATGGCATACCTGCCTACTTTAATGCAAAGATGCAGAACATTGGTCCTGCGACCACGAGCTGTACCCTCGTCACAGACACCCAAGTGCTCCGCCCTGGCCCAATGTGGCGGCGACATGTCGCAAACCGGGCAGTCCAAACCCCTTGTGACACGTGTGAGCCCCACTGGCGTCATCGTCGCCCCCTATCCAGGACCTGATGAAGGCCGCGCGCGCATCTTGCCGCGCAGTGCTTCATACGAAAGCGAATGAGGCCTGCCAGCTCGCGCTCCCAATACCCAAGACACGGGGGCATCCGACGGCGAGCCGCTCATTCGGGCAGGGGCTCGTGGATATGGCGTACATGCAGCGCAACGGTGCAAACAACGACTTGAACTCGCCGGGCGGCAACGAGCACTGGACCCATGCAGCCGACGCCAAGCCGACTCGCAAGCGCGACTGGAAGCGCACGGTCCTCGTCATCGGCTTGGGCCTGCTCTCCTGGGTCGCCACTTACGTCGGCCTCCTCGAACTGATCGAGGCCAACATGGGCGACCTGCCGCTGCTCCACAAAGCCATCATCGGCTTCTCGGTCGCCATGCTGATGGTGATGGTCGTGTGGCTTCTCGACCAGATCTTCTCAGACATCGGCTGGACGACACGCCTGATCTATGTGGGTGGCTACGTCTTCCTGACGCTCATTTCCGTCGGCTTCGGCTTCGGCTTCTATTGGAAGGTGCTGGAAAGCCGGGGCGAGTCGTCCCGCTCCGCCGAAGCAGCCGTTGGCCAGGTACAGAACGCCCTGCACGCAGCCGTCACCCGCCTGGAGCAGTTGCAGGCAACCCTCGACACCCTCACCACGGTTTCAACCGAGAAGGCCCAGCTCGAGCGCGCCCAGGGCACCTCGTGCCCGAACTCCCGACCGGGCGACGGCCCCCGCCGCCAGCTGCGCGACGATGACGCCTCGCGCTTCAAATTCGCCTCCGATTTCGTCAAGGGCCGCGTCGGCGTCATCAAGACCGAGCTTTCGCGCATGAACGGCGACATCACCAAGGTCGTGAGCGCCGACCAGGCCACCGTCAGTGCCGCGAGCGGCACGCGCAACGAGTTCATGCGCGGCCTGAACCGCCAGCTCGACATGACCGTGACGGGCTTCAACGCCTTCCGTTCCGATCCCCAGCTCCGTCAGGTGCGTGCCGATCTCGCCGATCGCGCCGACCGCACCTCGTTTCCCGACACCAGGGGCGGCACCTTCTCCTGCCCCGACGCCCAGCTCGCGACCGCCCTCAAGGGTGTTGTGCGCGCCATCGACGAGTTACCGATCGTCGACAAGCCGAAGATCGCTGCCGTCGAAGGCTCCGAAGCCGTCGTCGAGGCCTTCCGGCGCCTCGGCGCCAGCGCCTACGGCGTGCTAGCCTTGAAGTTGCCGCCATCCCCAGAAGAGTTGCGCGATCTCCAGAAAAAGGCGGTGCAGTCCGTCGAGAGCACCAGCCAGAGCCAGGCCGCTGCCGGCACTCGCATGGATGGCTCGGGCCTCTCGCGGCGCGACTACATTCCACTCGCCATCGCCGTCTTCGTCGATCTGTGCCTGCTGCTGGTCTCCATCAAACGCCCCGAGTCCCCCCTGGATCGCCTCGTTCCCAAGATGCGCAATGCCGAGCAGGGTCCCGTGATCCAGATCCTCTCGCGCTTCAACGAGATCCATCGCGATGCCGAGATCCGCGAGAATTTCGAGGTCTTCCGTCACGTCGTCTTCGATTATCACGGCGACTACTATGCTGCCGTCCCCCTCAACACCCCCTATCGCCCCAACCCCCACAACGATCGCCAACGCCAGGGCTACGGTGTGTCGGATGCCGAACAGCTCATGCAGGAAGCCCACCTCCTCTCCAACCTGTTCGCGAGCTTCGAGCAGGAGCGCATTTTTTCCCGCGTCATGAACCCGCTGCTATCGACCGCCGTCATCCAGAAGCGCTTGCGCCGCCAGGGTAGCAAGTTTGCCAACGCCGGCGCCTTTCGCGTCTACCGCTTTCGCGACGGCGCCTGGTCCGAGATCATCCTGGGCGCAGTGATGGGCGCGGCAAAGCGCGTCGAGGACGACAAGCGCAGGCGCCACACGCTCGGGCCGCAAGACCACGCCGCAACGGCGCCACGCCGCACGGAGCCATCGTTTCGTGAGCCCCGTCATGACGACGCCGATCCTTCACGCGACGCCAACGGCGCCGCCATGAGGTCGCAGCCGTTGGGCCGAGCCGGTCGGCACCAGTCCCCTCTCGACGACAGGCGCGAAGCCGACGCCTTCACCGTCTATGATTCAGCGGCGCGTCCAGCCTCCGACCAACGCTCTACACGGCCGTCCGCCACTCGCCCTCAGCCGCGCTCCGCCTTCACCCCGCACGTCATCGCTGGTGGCGAGGCGGAAGAGCCGAGCGCGCCCGCAAGCGAGCACCTTGCTGCGGTCGTAGAAGCGGCTGGCGAACGCAACGGCACCGATGCTGCTGGCCGGCATGGCCCCACGGCCGCGAGCCCGACGGCCACCGAAAACGTCGTCATCCTGCAGGCTCCCCCTCGCCAGGCCCAGGCATCCGAGCCCCCGCCGCTCCGCGACACCGCGCCGAACGAGACCATCCCGACGCCGACCGGCCGAAATGAGATCGAGAGGCCAGAGGCGGAGCCTCGTTTCGCCGCAGCCCACAGCCCGGCACGCGCCCCACAAGCCGTCGTCACGGTCGCAGCAACGCGCGAACAGATTACCTATTCGCTGCCGACCAACGATCCCCGCCTGCCGCACGCCATCTGGAGCCTGAGCCAGGAAAATCGCCCTGAATTGTCGGCAACGGACGTCGAGGCCGCTACCCTCCCCGAGCCCGAGATGCGACCGGATCCGGCACTGCCGCCACCCTTGCCGTCCACCGCCCCGGTTGCCGCTGCAGCACCTGAAGTGGTCCCACCTGCTGATCCGCGCGAGCCCGCTAACGAGGATACTCTCGATGAAATCCTCGACCTTGCCCGCCGCTTCGGTCCGAGCACGCGAGAGGCCTGAGCAAGCAAGTTGGCCTCGCCACGAATATGCCCCGGACCCGTCTCAGAACGGCCCGGGGCATAATGTTTATTTAATACCTTGAGCTGCAAATTCGGATGCCAACAACAAGGGCCCGGGCATTGCCTGAGCGATGAGGGAAAAAAACATGAGCCTCAACACGCCTCGATCGACGGCCATCACCACGAAAGAGGAGCGCGAGAGGAAGCTCAAGACCTTCATGTTGGACCAGATCGGACCTTCGTCCGACCACCGCGCCGATGCAATCGCTCTTGTCGCCCAGTCACCGTCAAGCGCCGTTGTATCTGCGCTCTTGAGCCTGTCCGAGACGTTCGCCGACCGGGGCATCGGGGCCAGCATCATTCTGACCGGCGGTGCAGTCGCCGCAGCCAACGAGACCTGGAACCTGGTCTTCAGCTCGAGATTCGTCCACGAGATCCGCCTCACCTCAAATCCTCGCGTCCTCGACGGCCACGAGCAATTGATCGTTGGCGACACCGCCTCGTGGTTCGGCGACTGCATGCGGCGCGACCCGGCAAAGACCGATACATTCGAGAAGTTCACCCCCAATGCCCCGGCCGAGGCCCGCGCCGCCCGCATGACCTTCGCTCGCTTGTGGAACACCGCCCAACCCGTCTACACCAGCGCCGCCATTGCAGACATTTCCGTGGCCCGCCTTGCAGCCGCCAGCCAATCGCCCCAGAAGACCACCAGCGCCTGGGATCTGACCGGTCCGTCCCTCACGCCCGCCAACCGCCGCATGATCGGCAACGCCCAGGACTTACTAGAGACCCTGCGCGTGTGGCGACCACTCACCCGCCATTGAGCCGCCCGCCCCGCCGAACGAGAATCAGCCCAGACAAGTAGCTGCGATGGCCATCGCCATCGCAGCTACTTTTCGTTCAGCCGGCGAAGGCAGCCATCACTTCCTCGATGGCTTTCATCTGATTGCCAGCAGCCGATGACGGTACGATGATCGGCGTCTTGACGCCGGCCGCCCGCCACGCCTCGACGCCTTCCAGCACCTTGTTGCGTGGACCGAAAAGCGTGCAGTCGGCGAGCCAACGGTCGGAGAAGTATTTGGGCACGTCCTCTTTTCGGCCCTCCTCAATCGCCTTCTCGATCGCCACCATTTCTTCGACGTAGCCCGCCTCTTTCCAATAATTCCGGTAGTTGGGCAGCATGCCGTATGACGTCAGCGTCCGCCGGTTGACGGCCTTGGCCGCCTCGACGTCGTCGCTGATGCAGGTCGGGATCATGTTGGCGATGGCAAAACCGTCGTCCCGCCGCTTGGCTTCAGGCAGGTGCTGCAGGCTGGCCCCCATATGCGAGCGCGAGGCATTGGCAAACACAACTCCATCGCCGATCTCGCCCGCCAATTTCACCATGTTTGTCCGCAAAGCAGCCAGAACCACCGGCGGCAGTCCGCCAAGCCCCTCCGAAGCTCGGAATTTCTCGACGAAGGACCGCATGTCCGCGAGCGGTTTGCCGGGCGTCACGCCCATGCGCACATGCGAGGGCGCGTGGCTGACGCCGACGCCGAGGCGGAAGCGTCCCCCTGACACCTCATGGATGAAGGCCGCGCTCTGCGCAAAGTCGGTGAGCGTCCGCGAATAGATCGGCGCGATCGACGTGGCGAACGTGATGCGGCTGGTCGCGTGACATAACGCCTCGGCCAACGACATGTTCGAGAACATGCTGGGCGACCAGATCCCGGCAAAACCCCGCCGGTCGATTTCGGCAGCGGCCTCCAATGTGGCCCGGCGGCGACCGGGCACCGCCACCAGGCTGATGGCTGGCATAGCGATGGGCATGGCGACGATCCTCCAAGTTGTAGCTCGACCGTGAGTAAGGCCCCAATTGGCCGCAGCAGACGTAGCTTCGCCGCCACCTCAAAAGAGCATCGGCCACGCGACGCCAGTCGAGAGCACCCGTGTCCCAGCGCCGGCCTTTCGGATGAAAGGCACCTGCACCAGCGATCAGCCTGCCACGTGCCTTGCCGCTTCGTCTATCGCCGATCACGCCCTGTCATCGGGCCGACCACATGGCTGGCATCACTGCTCCGCCGCCTCGGTCGGGCCATGGCCGTCACTGCGGGGATCGAGATCGAACATGGCAGGCGTCGTACGCGCCAGTGCCACGAATTCGTCCTTGTCCTTGGTCGGAAGGTTGGGGCGCTGGCCGATCCGCAGCATCAGAATCGGCACGAAGATCAAGTGGACCAGACCGAGGTAGAAGAATAGCGCCCAATCACCAAGCATTGCCATGGAGAGCGACGCAATCAGCGGTCCGAAGATTGCAGCGAACGAGAACACCAGCAGCAGTCCGCCCGAGGTTTCGACTGCTTTGTCCCGCGCCACCAGATCGTTGGCGTGCGCAACGCTCAGCGGATAGAGCGAGAACGTGCACGCGCCGAGCAGGCTCGCGTAGGCGAGCAGCATCATCTGGTCCTTCCCCGCCGCATGCACTATCCCGATACACGCCGCCCCCGCCCCGAGCGTCACCGCCATCAGCACCGGCCGCCGTCCGACCCGGTCCGAGATCCAACCGACCGGCCACTGCCCCACCGCCCCGGCAAGAACCATCACCGCTAACAGCAACGCCGCTTCCTTCGCCGCAAGCCCAAGATCCTTCCCGAACACAGGCGTCATGGTCCAAAGCGCGCTGTTGGAAAGCCCCGCAAAAAGAGAGCCCGCCAGCGCCGTTGGAGAAATATCGGCGAGCTGGCGGATATGCAGCCCCGCGGTGCGCGGTGGCGTCGGCGCCGGTGTCTGCGTCAACGCCACAGGCAGCGCCGCCAGCGAGAACAGGATCGCCACCATGGCGAACAACTCGAAGCTGCCAACCTTGCCAAGCCCGATCAACTGCATGCCGGCTGTTGCGACGGTGAGATGGACGACCGTGTAGAGCGCCAGCACCCGGCCCCGGTTCTCGTCGGCGGCCGCATCCGAGAGCCAACTCTCGATGACAGTGAACAAGCCGGCAAAACAGATACCCTGGAACACTCGCAGCACCGTCCAGGCGACGGGATCGACGATCAACATGTGCGCCAACGGCGCAATCGTCGCGAGTGCCGTCGAGGCGGCAAACGCCCTGATGTGGCCTACACGCCCGATCACCATCGGTGCCAGGAAGCACCCCGCCATCAAGCCACCGTAGTAGGCGCCGCCGAGTACACCGATTTGAACCGGCCCGAAGCCTTCGAGATCCGCCCGTAGCGGCAGCAGCAGCCCGATCAATCCCCCGCCCAGAAGCAGGATCGCCGTGGCGAGCATGAGCGCACCGACAGGTCTGAGGATTGCAGTCATCTGACACCACGCCCTCTGGCCATCGAAGGGAGAGAACGCGTACTTCGAGCGGCACAGCCGCACGTTTCAGGCACGGCACGCGCGCCCTCGCGCCGCACGCCCCATGAGCCACGATCTTGCAATCCGATCAATCACCGACCGGCAACTGCTGCCATGCGTCGCGTCTCAGCCGCCCCTGGCGATCGCCGGCATCCGCTGCGCCAGCGCTGCTGCATCCCGCACCATATTTTCGATGAGCGCGCCGACCGTCGGCACATCGTGAATGAGCCCCGCAACCTGCCCTGCAGCCGACTGCCGCCGCAAGCTCTTGTCCTCCTCGTTGCGTGAGCCGCGCACCGCCCGCTTGAGTTCGGTGATCTCGTCTTCAGGCGCATGTCGCGCAAGCGCGTCCTCGTAGGCCACGATCTCGGGCGTACGGATGCACCGCACGGTCGCTCCCGTCATGGCCCGCGTCACGATCGTTTCCGTTTCCCGCATCTCGAGGAGCCGTGCCTGCCCCCAGGCATTGAGATCGGACTCCGCCGTCGCCATGAAGCGCGTTCCCATCTGGATTCCTGCCGCCCCCAGCGCAAACGCCGCCAGCATGCCCCGCGCATCGCCGATTCCACCGGCTGCCAGCACGGGGATCTTGACGGCATCGACGACCATCGGCACCAGCGGCAGCGTCGCGATCGTTCCAACATGACCGCCCGCTTCCGTGCCCGAGGCGACCACGGCATCGACACCTTCCCCTTCCATGCGCCTGGCGTGTTCGACCGTCGGAATGACCGACACCACCTTGATGCCGGCATCCCTGAGCTTGCGGACGGCATCCTCTCCGGGATCGGCACGCCCGGTTGTCACGACGGGCACCTCGAGTTCGATACAGGTCGCAACGCAACGTTCCGTGATACCGCGCCCCATCGGCATGATGTTCACGCCGAACGGTTTTGCCGTGAGGGTGCGCACGGCGGCGATATCCTCACGCAGCTTCTTGTCCGTACCGCCGAACGTCGGCAGCACACCGAGCCCACCAGCCTCGGAAACAGCAGCCACCAGCCCGACCCCGCCGCCGCCTTGCATGGCGCCCTGCAGGATCGGATAGCGGATCGACAGAAGATCGCAGACCACCGTGTGAAACATCGTCTTCCCCAACGTCATGCCTTGGTGCCGACAATACGGCTGAGCGAGCCCGGAATGAACTCTTCCACACGGACGTCGCCGAAGCCCGCCGACCGAAAATAGCCCGTCGCATCGCTTTCTGAGTGCGCAACCCCTTCCGAGTCCGCAATCGCCTGTCCGAGCCCCCAATAGGCCGGTCCCCAAGGCCCGGTCCGCTCATCGTTGGTGGTCTCTCCGATCAAATGCATTTGCCCTCCGGGCAACAGCGCATCGTGAGCCTTCTTGATCACGGCGGCGATCACCTCGCGCGAGTACATCGGCAGGTTGGAGGCCATGATCGCAACGTCACAATCGGTTGGAAGCGGATCAGTGACAAAATTGCAGGCCTGCGCCTCGATGCGGTCGCCGACCCCATTTTCAGCCAGGAACTCGCGGGCGACGATGACGACGGGTTCGAGGTCGAGCACCACACCGCTCAAGTGCGCGTGCTGCTTGGCCGCCTGGATGCAGTAGGCGCCCGAGCCGCCGCCGATGTCCATGATGCGCCGGCGTTTCGACAAATCCACCTGCCGCACGAAACGCCGTCCCGCTCCCATGCCGATCGAATAGGTGGACTTGTGGTAGCGGCGCGCATCTTCGACGGTGATGTCGCCGATCGTGCCCATCCGCTTCAGCGATTTCACGCGCAGGTGATCGCTTAGCCGGCCCCACTCGTTCCACTGCGGCTTGGTAAAGGTAATCCAGGGGCCCATGTAGCCCGGCTCACCCGCCACCAGAAAGCGCTCGACATCCGGCGCGTTGACGAGCCGGCCGCCTTGCCGTTCGACGAGGCCCGCCGCACACAGCAGCACGACCAGCCGCTCAGCGTTGGTTGGCAGAATGTCCACCGCGCGCGCCACCTCGTCGAAAGTCCCGGCGCCCTTTGAAATGGCAGTGAAAACCCCAAGCTCCACCGCTGCCATCAAAGCGGCGGATTGACCGTAGGATTGGGCGATATTCTGCAAACGCACCGTGGTCGGTCGCTGCGCGTCTTCGGGCCTGGCCATACATCTTCCTCCATCGTTACGGTCGATTGTTCCCGACCTGCCCTCACTCCGCAAGACGGCCAGCACTTGCCGCCCCCTCCGATCCGATTGATGATGAGAAAAAAGCCCCCCAAGAAAGGCCGGAGGAACAGCCCATGCGCTTCAAGGACAAGGTGGCCCTGATCACGGCAGCGGCAAGCGGCATCGGGCGCGCCACGTGCAATATCATCGCGGCCGAAGGCGGCGCCGTCGCCGCCGTTGACAACAACAAGGACCGCCTCGAAGCAACCGTGGCCGAGATCACGGCGTCCGGCGGCAAGGCCTACCCCTATGTGGCCAACGCGCTGGATGCAGGCCACGTCGACGCCGTCGTCGCCGACACGGCCAAACGCTTCGGGCGTGTCGATATCCTCATGAATGGCGTGGGCGGCTCGACCATCATCGCCAAGCCGCAGGCCGAGACCGAGGAGCTGACGCTTGCCGAATGGCAGGCAATCGTCGACTTCAACCTCAACGCCACCTTCCTGTTCACGCACGCCGTGATCCCGATCATGAAGCGCCAGGGCGGCGGCAAGATCGTCAACATCGCCTCCATCGCCGGCAGAGGCAAAAGCGTCGCCAGTTCCTCCGCCTACGCAGCAGCCAAGGGCGGCATTATTGCATTCACCACCAAGCTCTCGCACGAGTTGGGCCCCCACGGTATCAACGTCAACGCCATCGCCCCGTCGATGACGCTCACCGAGCGCATCAAGCCCCGCTGGGAGCAGCGCCCGCCGGACGTCCGCGCCGCCGATATCGAACGCACCCCGATGCGTCGCATGGCCGAAGCCGTCGACCAGGCCAACGTCATCGCCTTCCTCGCCTCCGCCCATGCCGACTTCGTCACCGGCCTCACCATCGACGTCACCGGCGGGCTCTAGAGCACCCAGCCCGACAGGCCCAGACGCGCGCCGGCAAGCCGGCAAGTCCCGGCCCTGCTGCCCATTGCACAATCATGTTCACCACGCTTTCCAAGAAGGAAACGATCCAATGACCAACTTCGTCCTCATCCACGGCGCCTACCAGGGCGGTTGGATCTGGCAGCGCATTGCCCAGCGCCTGCGCAGCGCCGGCCATATCGTCTACGCGCCAACGCTCGATGGCTGCGGCGAACGCAAAGGCGCCATGCGCGCCGGCATCACCACCGAGACCCACGGCGAGGAAATAGCTCAGCTCCTCCACTACGAGGACCTGAAGGATACGGTCCTGGTCGGCACTTCGAGCGGCGGCATGGTGATGGCGGCCGCTGCCGAACGCGCTCCCGAGCGCGTCGGTCGCGTCGTCTTCGCCGACGCATTGGCCCTTTTCAACGGCGAGAAGATCCGAGACATCGTCACGCGGCCGGCCTCGATCAACACGGAACTGGCGCTTGGGCCCTCCAAGGAGGATGCGACGGGTCGCCTCTTCGCCGGTCTCGACGAGCCGACCAAGCAATGGGCCGCCGAGCGGATCACGCTACATCCGACGGCCGTCTTCCATCAGCCCGTGAAGCTCGCGAAATTCTGGGACATGCCCTGGAAGGCATCCGTGCTCTACTGCAGCCAGGCCCCTAATCCGGGAGAGGCCCACATTCGCCGCAGCTGCGACAAGCTCAAGGGCCGCTGGCATGTGATCGACACCGGCCACTACCCGATGCTATCGACCCCGGACGAACTCACGCAATTCATCCTGCAAGCCTAGAGCGAAACTGCCAACGTCTGCGTCTCGAGCTGCCGGATCACCACATCCGGCAGCGACCTTTGCTCAGTGCCACCCGCCCTGCTTCGGCTGACAGATGCACTTGCCGAGCCCGGCGCGCAACGGGGCTCAGTCGTCGAGATGGCGGGCTTCCGACGGCACCAGATGCGGCACCCCCCGGCGAATCGGAAACGCCAGCCGGGCCTTGCGGCTGATCAGCTCTTGGCGGGCCTCGTCATAGACGAGCGACGTCTTCGTCAACGGACACACCAGGAATTCGAGCAACCTCGGATCGACGCGCTCTGGCGGGCCGGCGGCCACGTCACCGGCCGGCACCTCGCCCACCGCATCCGCGCCCTCGTCGTCACCTGCCATCACTGCACCCGCCCGCCGCCGTCGCTGCCCCCAGTCGCCAACTCGATCTCGGCCAGCGTCACCAAGGCCTCCGCCCGTTCGCGCAACGTGCGCGCCTCCAGCAGTGCCTGCTTTTCGGCCCCGCCGAACGGGCTCGCGACAGACAGCCAGTTGATCAGCCGCTCCGAGCCGGTGCGGGAGATGGCGCTCCAGTCCGCCTTGAGGTTGCGTTGCGCAAGGTAGCGGTTGAGCGTCTCGAGCAGTCGGTCCCGATCGACGTCATCTTCCCCGACGCCTGGCTCCAGATCGTCAGCGAATGCGGTGCAATCGACCGACAAGGCGCGGTAGGGAAGCCCCGTCTCGACCTCGCCGGTCGCACGGAACCGCGCAATGCCCGTCAGCACGATGGTGAGCCGTCCGTCCTCATGCTCCTGATACGTCGTGACGCGACCGACACAACCGACCTCGAGCAACGGCGCATGGCGTTCCTGCGGCGATCCCGTTGGCCCGCCCTCGCCGGCCGGTTGCACGATGCCAACCAGCCGATGCCCACTCATGACGTCGTCGAAGAGCCTCAGGTAGCGCGGCTCGAAGATATTGAGCGGCAAAGTGGCGCGCGGCAGGAGAATGGCGCCTGCCAGAGGGAAAACCGGAATCTCGTTCGGAAGATCCGCAGTCGAGTTGTAGCGTCGAGGCATATCACCTCCTGATCGCCGCCGACCCGGGCCCTGAAACCGGGTGGCGACTGCCAGCCCATCGCCGCCAAGCCCGGCTCAAGGCCACGTCAAGTCTGCAGGCTGCACCTGCAGCAGGCTTCACGTAGGCACGCCCCGCTGCCGTTTGCAACCGAGCACGCCTTGCCGTCATGGCAGCGACGTTACCGATCCCGCCAGCCTCCTGCCATCATCACGAGAACAGCAGCGACGACAACCGGCGCCGGCCATCCATGGTCGCCGGGTCCTTCGGTCCCCACGCCTCGAACAATTGCAGCAACTGCTTGCGCGCTGCCTGCTCATTCCATTCCTTGTCTCGCCGGAAGGCCTCGAGCAGCTCCGTGACAGCGCTCTCTTTGTCGCCAGACGCAGCCAGCGCCACGGCAAGATCAATACGCGACTGGTGATCGGCCGGGTTGGCCGCCACCTTGGCCCTGAGTTCACCGGTGTTGTCGGGATTGGCGCCGCGCCGCGCCAGATCGATGGCGGCTTTCACACCCGCCAGCGGCTGCGACGATTGCTTGTCCGGCGGCGCCAACCCGATGGTCTGCTCTGCACGGTCGAGATCGCCGGTCTGCAGGTAGCACTTTGCAAGACCCGCCAGCGCCGCGAGGTTCTCGCGATCCTCCTTGAGCACGGCGGCGAAGATCTCGGCCGCACTCTGCACATCGCCGCCAGCCAGTAGCTTGTCGGCCTCTTCGACCGCTTGCGCCAGATCCGCGCCCATCTCGTCGCCGACAAGCCGCTCGATGAACTGCCGCACCTGCCCCTCGGGCAGCGCGCCCTGAAACCCGTCGATCGGTCGACCGTCGCGGAAGGCATAGACCGTCGGGATCGACTGGACACGCAACTGACCGGCGATGGCCGGATGCTCGTCGATGTTGATCTTGACCAACCGCACCTTGCCGCCGAAGGACTTGACCACCTTCTCGAGCACCGGCGTCAGTTGCTTGCAAGGTCCACACCATGGCGCCCAGAAGTCGACGATGACGGGCATGTCCCGAGAGGCTTCGAGCACGTCGGCGCGAAAACCGGCCGTGCTGCTGTCCATGATGGCGCTGCCGCCGGCAACCGCCCCACCACCATCGGCCCCGCCGGGACCACGCTGACCAAACTCCATCATTCTCTCCATGGCGCTGGCGCCCTCGCCAGTCTCTCGCAAGGCATGTTTTGGGCAACGGATCGGCAGCGCGTCATGGCTCCTCAGTGTCCGGTTTGCCCACCTGTCAACGGCAGAACGCGCGGAACCACCCCGCACGCTGCCATGAAACGCAGCAAGTCTTCCCGCCCGATCGACGTCGTCGCCGTATTCTCCAGCGGATGACAATTGATCAGATCATAGCCCATCAAGCGCTCGTCCACCACCACACTCACACGATGGGTTGTATCGTTGACGATCGCCAGCGCCGTGACGGAGCCGGGCGCCACGCCCAGCACCTCCATCAGCAGCTCAGGCTTGCCGAATGACAGTCGGGCCGACCCGATCACTTTCGGCAAGGCCTTGAGATCAATAGGTGTATGGGCCTCCGCCACGATCAGCCAGAGCTGCCCCTTGGCGTCCTTGAGGAACAGGTTCTTGGTATGCCCCCCCTCGATCTCGCGGTGCAGCGCGTCGCTTTCGCCAACCGTGAACACGGGGGCATGCGCCACCGTCCGGGTCTTGATACCGAGGTCGTCGAGATGGGCAAAAAGCTGGGCACGCGTGAGGGGCATGAGTAAAGGCCGCCATACAGGGGGTAGGGGTGGGCGCGGGAGCGGCAAGGAGCTGGCCCCGTCAAAGCCAGAGATAGGCGGGCTTGCACCGCCTTGCAATGCCCCCTGGCACGCGCTCACGAGGCCTCGTCCCCAAACGCACACCCGTCCACACACCGCTTGCACCCTGTCCGGACTTATTGGAGACTAAGTCCAATTCTGCGCAGGCGCCATGCCCTGCGCGGTCGCAGATCAATCGTCGACAGCGGAGGCCTTCCATGAAGCTCATGTGGTTCCACCTCATGCCTTATACCGAGCTGCCGGACGACTTCCGCGAGAAGCATCCGTCAGTATGGGTCGACATCCATTCGACGCTGTTCGATCCCAAGCGCGCCCACCTGATGTACAATGACTTCATGGACGAGCTCGAGTTTGCCGCCGATTGCGGCTTCGACGCCGTTTGCGTCAACGAGCACCACTCCAACGGCTACGGCCTGATGCCGTCGCCGAACCTGATCGCCTCCGCGCTCGCCCGGCGCACGACCGACACCGCCATCTGCGTCATGGGCAATTCCCTCGCGCTCTACAATCCGCCGACCCGAGTTCGCGGAAGAGTTCGCGATGATCGACTGCATCTCCGGTGGCCGCCTCATCGCGGGCTTCCCCGTCGGCACGCCAATGGACACCTGCTACGCTTATGGCACCAACCCCTCGATGCTGCGCGAGCGCTACATGGAAGCGCACGATCTGGTCATGCGCGCCTGGACGGAGAAGGAAACGTTCGCCTTCAACGGCCGTTTCAATCAGCAGCGCTACGTCAATATCTGGCCGCGCCCCGTCCAGCAGCCCCACCCCCCCGTCTGGATCCCGGGCGGTGGCTCGGTCGAGACCTGGGCCTGGTGCGCCAAAATGGACTACGTCTACGCCTACCTCTCCTACTACGGCTACAAGGCCGGCCTGAAGACCATGCAGGGCTTCTGGGGCGAGATGGAGAAGCTCGGCAAGGATCGCAATCCCTACCGCGCCGGCTTCCTGCAGTTCGTCGGCGTGGCCGAAACCCGCTCCGAAGCCATGGAGCGCTATGCCGAAGCTGCGGAATACTTCTATGGCCGCTGCCTCCACGTCGACCTGAAGTACGCAAGCCCCCCCGGCTACAACACCGAGGCCACCCAGCGCGTCGGCCTCGAGAGCCAGGTCCGCGCGGCAGCGGAGGCCGCCTCAGATCCGGCAAAGGGCAAGGACGCGCTCGCAGCCCAAGGGACCACGGGCTCGACCACGGGCACCCGCTTCAACATGGTCGCCAAGACCATGGACGACATCGTCGACCGCGGCTACGTCATCGTCGGCTCGCCGAAGGATGTCGAGGAGCAGTTGCGCGAGGTCGCGGTCAACATGAACGTCGGCCACCTCATGCTGCTCCTGCAGTACGGCAACATGAGCAAGGATCTGGCCAAGTTCAACACCAAGATGTTTGCTGAAAAGGTGGCGCCGAAACTCCGCCCGCTGTTTGCCGAGTGGGAGGACAAGTGGTGGCCAAAGCCCATGGAGAAGGCCAAGCGCGCGGAGCTCCCCGCCTTCGTGCCGGGTGTGCAGGCGGCGGAGTGATCCCCCGGCGCCGCCACGCCGATGGCACGGCTGCCAATCTCGTGCCGGCAGCCGCGGCGGCGCCAGTGAGGCTCCACAAGGCCCGTGCTGGCAACCGGATAGATGCATGCGGCGAGCAGCAGGCCGGCGATGAGCAGGACTGCCAGGTAGACATTGAAGCAACGACGAGCCCGGAGGGCTATGTGGGCGAGGCCGGCGACGGTAATGAACGTCAATCCTCGGCCAAGGGAACGACAACGCGATCAATCAGCCCGCGCCAGGATTTTCCAACCATCGGGCGCGTCCGACATCGGTCGAAGCGCTGGAGTATTCGGCAAGCAAGTTTAAGGTTTCAAACCGGCGATTGCAAAGCGGCTTTGGCCGGTCATCCAAGCCCGCCATGAATGAGGAGCACGCTCCATGAAGCTCATGTGGTTTCACCTGATGCCCTATACGGAGCTGCCGGACGACTTCAAGCAGAAGCATCCGTCAGTGTGGGTCGACATCCATTCCTCGCTCTTCGATCCCGAGCGCGCCCATCACATGTACAACGACTTCATGGACGAGATGGAGTTCGCCGCGGGCGTGGGCTTCGACGCCATCTGCTGCAACGAGCACCACAACAACGGCTACGGCCTGATGCCGTCGCCGAACCTGATCGCCTCCGCACTATCCAGGCGCACCACCGACACCGCGATCTGCGTCATGGGCAATTCCCTCGCACTCTACAATCCGCCGACCCGTGTCGCCGAAGAGTTCGCGATGATCGATTGCATATCGGGCGGTCGCCTGATCGCAGGCTTCCCCGTCGGCTCGCCGATGGACACCTGCTACGCCTACGGCCAGAACCCCTCGATGCTGCGCGAGCGCTATCACGAGGCTCACGACCTCGTCGTCAAGGCCTGGACCGAGAAGGAGACGTTCGCCTTCAATGGCCGCTTCAACCAGCAGCGCTATGTCAACGTCTGGCCCCGTCCGATCCAGAATGACCCCCATCCCCCGATCTGGATTCCGGGCGGCGGCTCGGTCGAGACCTGGCAGTGGTGCGCCGAGATGGACTACGTCTACTGCTACCTGTCCTACTACGGCTACAAGACCGGCCTAGGCGTCATGAAGGGCTTCTGGGACGAGATGGACAAGCTCGGCAAGGACCGAAATCCCTACAGGGCTGGATTTCCTGCAATTCGTCGGCGTGGCCGAGACTCGCAGCGAGGCGCTCGAGCGGTATGCGGAAGCCGCCGAATACTTCTATGGCCGCTGCCTGCACATCGATCCGAAGTTTGCCCAGCCGCCAGGCTACGTCACCGAAGCCACCCAGCGCGTCGGCTTGCAGAGCCAGGTCGTCAAGGCAGCCTCCTACCAGGAGAAATTCAAGAAGCGCCCGACCACCATGCAAGAGATCGTCGACGACGGTTACGTCATCATCGGCAACCCCGACGAGGTCGTGGAGCAGTTGCGCGAGGTCGCCGTAAACATGAATGTCGGCAACCTGATGCTGCTGCTTCAATACGGCAACATGAGCAAGCAGCTGACCCAGTACAACACTCGCCTCTTTGCCGAGAAGGTGATGCCGAAGCTCAAGCCGTTGTTTGCCGAATGGGAGCACAAGTGGTGGCCGAAGCCGATGGCCGACGCGACCCGCGCAGCCCTGCCGGCGTTCAGGCCTGGGGTTCAGGCCGCCGAGTGATCGCCGCACGCCCTCCCTGCGGCGCAGGTCCGCCGCATTCGAGTTCATGAAAACCTGAGGAGCCCAGTCCTGTGTCCGAGCCCACCACCACCACCATCGATATCAATGGTCACCCCTGCCGCATCTGGACCAAAGGCTCAGGCCCGAAAATCGGTTGGCTTGCTGGTTTCGGTGGCCTCCCGCGCTGGACGCCATTTCTCGATGAGCTGGCAAAGACCCGCACGGTCATCGCCCCCTCGATCCCCGGCACTCCCGGCGCCACGGGCCACACGCTGCTCGACAGTCATCTCGACTGGATCGTCGCCATCCGCCAGTTGATCGTGAAGGCCGGCCTCGAAGGCGAGGACATCGCGGGTTCCTCAGTCGGTGGCTCGTTCGTCGCCGAGTTCGCCGCGCTTTGGCCCCACAAGGTCAAGCGCGCTGCCCTGATCGCGCCCTTCGGCCTATTCGACGAAAACGATCCTCCCGCCGATCCCTGGGCCCAGCGCCCCGACGACCAACCCGGCATCCTCTGCGCCAATCCCCAGATCTGGAAGGATTACAAGGCTGTGCCACCCGGCGCGAACTCGGTCGAATGGCCGATCGAGCAGATCCGCGCCACCGAGGCCGCAGCGCGCGTTTTCTGGCCGCTCGGCAATACCAAGCTCGAAAAGCGCCTGCCGCTGATCCTCGCGCCAACGCTACTGCTGTGGGGCGAGCAGGACCGACTGATGCCGCCGAGCTACGCCAAGAAGATGGCCGCCGCCATGACCGGCACCAAGACCACGATCAAGTCTATTCCAAGCGCCGGCCATCTGGCCGAACTCGATCAGCCCGCGGCAACGGCAAAGGCTATTCTCGATTTCATGTCGTAAAAGCTGCGCGGACCGACAGCGCCGCACCAGCAGGGGGCTCTTGGAGGCGAGACGATGAGCGTGTGCCGACGAATTGTACTTGCGGCTGTCGTGGCGACATCGCTGACGCTACCAGCGCTCGCCCAGAAGCCCGCCGACGATGGCGCCGAGCGGCTAACGGCCGCGCGTGAACTGATGATCCTGACAGGATCACACAAGCAGTTCGATCTGGTCATCCAGCAGATGATCGGCCTGATGACCGCGCAAATGGTGCAAGAAAAGCCCGAGCATGCGGAAACCATAAAAAAAACCTTCGCCGAAATGCACGACCGGTTTGTGAAACGGAAAGATGAGCTCATCGAGCAGGTCGTTGCCATCTACGCCAGGCAGCTGAGCCTCACGGACATGCATGATCTCAATACGTTCTACAAATCGCCAACCGGCAGGCGCTTCGTCGCGGCGCAGCCTGGATTGCTACGTGACTCGATGGCTGCCGGACAGAAATGGGGGGCTCAGATCGGTGCTGAGATCGTCCAGGAGGCAAAGGAAGAGCTGAGGCGGCGCGGCGTCGATCTCTAGTGAATGTTGCCAGCGCCGAGGGCTGCCACGTCTGCACGAGTGCCAACATTTCATACCAGCCCGCGTTGGATTTTCCTGAGGTACACAGCGGATCGTGCCAGCACATCGCCATTCCGCCTCTTGCAGTTCTCCAAGCCCTCGGCTGCAATGGCAGCCGACATCCAGCAAACGACCTACCGGAGCATGCCCGCCATGAAACTCGACAAAGACGCCCAGGACTTCCTTGACCTGCTGAAGAAGCTCGGCCGTCCCCGCATCGAATCCTTGCCTCCAGTAGAAGCCAAGGAGATGTTCCGCCGCGGCCGCCTCGCAACCCAGCCCGATCTCCCGCAGGTCGATCGTGTCAAGGAGTACGAGGCAACGGGCAGCCCCCACGGCCCCGTCCCCGTACGCTTCTATCGCGGCGCCGGCACCGCCGATTTAGGCCCGCTTCCCGTCCATGTCTACTATCACGGCGGCGGCTGGGTGCTGGGCGACCTCGATAGCCACGACTGGGTCTGCCGCCGCATCGCCAACGAAGCACAGTGCGCCGTGCTGTCGGTCGACTATCGCATGGCCCCGGAGCACGTTTTCCCCGCGGCCTATGATGACAGCCTCGCCGCCCTCAAGTGGACGGTTGCCAATGCCGACATGCTTAGGATCGACCCCAGCCGCGTATCGGTGGGCGGTGACAGCGCCGGCGGCAATCTCGCAGCCGCCATGGCCATCGCCGCCCGCGACGGCCTGGCACCGAAACTGAAGGCACAAATCCTGGTCTATCCGGCCGTCGACCTGTCCATGAGCGGCGACTATTACGGACGCTTCACCAAGGACTTGCTGCTCACCGACGACACCATGCGCTGGTTCATCGACCTCTATATTCCCAAAGCCGCCGAGCGCAAGGACTGGCGGGCCTCCCCGTTGCTCGCCTCGAGCCACAAGGACCTGGCCCCCGCCCTCGTCGTCCTCGCGGGCTTCGATCCCCTTTGTGCGGAAGGCGAAGCCTATGCTGAGGTCCTGAAGAAGGCCGGCGTCCCCGTCACTATCACCCGCTATCCCGGCCAGCTCCATGGCTTCCTGTCGAATGGCAAGATCATGCCGAAAGCCAACGAGGCCATAGCCGATATCACCAAGGCGCTGGCACCGGCATTTGCCGGCTGAGTTCAGCTGCAACCACACGGGGCGCGCCGCCGCGGCGCGCTCGCCGTGACACAAAAAAAGAGCCGGCAAAATGCCGGCTCTTTGCTATTTCGCAGGGTTACAGCAGGCCATGCCGGCGCGCCACACTAGACCCACTTCATAACCTGCAGCACGGCGGGACCGAGGATCACGACGAACAGCACCGGCAGGAAGAAGATGATCATCGGCACCGTCAGCTTCGGCGGCAATGCGGCGGCCTTCTTTTCGGCTTCCGACATACGCGCATCGCGGTTTTCCTTGGCCATGACGCGCAGTGCCTGGCTCACCGGCGTACCGTAACGCTCCGCCTGGATGAGCGCCGTCGCAACCGACTTGATGCCGGGCAGGCCGGTACGCTTGCCGAGGTTCTCGAACGCCATCCGCCGATCCTGCAGATAGGACAGTTCCGCGGTCGTCAGGCTGAATTCCTCGGCCAGCTCCATCGATTGACTGGCAACTTCCTTCGACACCTTGCCGAACGCCGCCTCGATCGACATGCCCGCCTGCACGCAGATCAGCAGCATGTCCAGCGCATCCGGAAACGACTGCGTAATCGACTGCTGGCGCTTCTGGATGAGGTTCTCGACCATCATGTTGGGCAGATAGAAGCCGAGATAGCCCGCGCCAATCGCCATGCCGAACTTCACGATCGGCGGATATTGGAAATTGGAGAGGAGGAACAGGTAGAACAACGCGAAGATCGCCACCACGATCGGCGCAATCAAGCGGAAGAACATGTAGGCCACAAGCGGCGCCTGGCCGCGCAGGCCGGCCATCTTCAGCTTGTTCTTGACCTCTTCCGATTCGAACGACTGGCGCAGATTGAACTGGTCGACGATCTGCTGCATGAAGCCCTTCGGCGCCTGCCGCAGCCTGCCAGCCGCGCCATCCTTGGCCAGCTCCGCCATCCGCTGCGCCCGCATCTTGTCGCGCTCGGTCGCCATCACCTTCATGCGCTGGCCCATGCGATCCCGCTGCAGCACGGGCATCGCCACCGTCAACACCGTCACGAACGTGGCGATCGATGCAAGCATCATCACCATGAACTGCGGCTTCATGATCAACTCGACTAGCTCGAACATGGTGTGCCTCTCGCTCTCCTGGCAGCGGAAGCGGCCCCTGCCGCCCCCGCAGTTCAAATCAGTATTTGAAGTTGATCATCTTGCGCATCACAAGGATGCCACACGTCATCCACGTCGCCGCTGCCATCAGCATGAACTGCCCCATCTTGGTAGTGAACAGCAGCATGATGTACTTGGGCGTCGTGATGTAGACCATCGACATAACGATGAACGGCAGCGATCCGAGCACGGCCGCCGAGGCCTTGGCTTCCGCCGACAGCGCCTTCACCTTCATCGCCAGCCGCTTGCGGTCGCGCAGCACGCCTGACAGGTTGCCCAGCGCTTCCGACAAGTTGCCGCCGGCCTGCTGCTGGATGCCGATGACGATGGCGAAGAACTTCACTTCCGGCAGCGGCATGCGCGTCATCATGCGATCGAAGCAGTCGGTCAGCGGCACGCCGACCCGCGTCTGCTCGACCAGTTCCGCAAACTCCTCGCGAATCGGCGACGGGCTTTCACGTGCGATGATGCCGAGGCACTCGTTGAGCGGCAGACCGGACTTGACGCCGCGCACGATGACGTCGATGGCATTGGCGAACTCGTTCGTGAACTTGGCCTGCCGCCGCTTCGTCATCATCGACACCACCCACCCCGGAAGGCCGAAGGCGCCAACGAATGCGGCTGCCACCGACACCAATGGGTTCATGCCCGGAGTCGACAGGAAGGTGGTGATGCCGACAGCAGCACCAGTGATCAGGCTCGCGATCCAGAAGACATTGGTCGTGATGTCGAGACCGGCCCTCTGCAGCCTCATGCGCAGATTGACCTTCTCCTTCGACTTCTGACGGTCCTCGATTTCTTTCAGCGTGTCCGCAACCGCTTTGCGGCGGTTGTTGGCTTCCTCGTCTCTCGCCCGCGCAGCACCCCGCTTGGCACGGTTCTCGGTGACACCCTGTATCCTCTTGTCTCGGGCGATCTCGCCCGAGAGGTACGGGTTGGCGATCATATAGATCACCACGCCGGCGCTGATGGCGATCACCAGACCGAGTGCGATTTGCAGCATTTCAGGCGAAAGATCAGCCATGTGACTCACCCATGGTGTTGCCGAAGGAATCCTGCACTTCCGCCGAAGCGAGTGCCTGCGTCAGCCGCTCGGTTTCGCCGTAGTACTCCGCCCTCTCCCAGAACCGGGGCCGCGCAATGCCCGTCGAACGGTGCCGTCCAACAATCTTGCCTTGCGCATCTTCACCCGTGATCTCGTAGACGAACAGGTTCTGGAGCGTCACGACCTCGCCTTCCATGCCCACCACCTCGGTGATGTGCGTGATCTTGCGCGAGCCGTCACGCAAACGAGAGGCCTGCACGATGATGTCGACGGAGCCGGTGATCATTTCTCGGATGGTCTTGGTCGGCAGCGTGAAGCCGCCCATCATGATCATCAATTCCATACGACTGATGGCCTCACGCGGGCTGTTTGCGTGCAACGTTCCCATCGAGCCGTCGTGACCCGTATTCATCGCCTGCAGCAGATCGAAGGCTTCAGGTCCACGAACCTCGCCGACGATGATCCGCTCAGGCCGCATACGCAGGCAGTTCTTGACGAGATCACGCATCGTGATCTGGCCTTCACCTTCGAGGTTGGGCGGTCTCGTTTCCAACCGCACCACGTGGGGCTGCTGCAGCTGCAGCTCCGCCGAGTCCTCGCACGTGATGATGCGCTCGTCGGCATCAACCGTCGCCGAGATGCAGTTGAGCAGCGTCGTCTTGCCCGACCCCGTACCGCCGGAGACGATGACGTTGCAGCGCACCCGGCCGATGATCTCCAGCAGCGTCTTGCCGGCCGGAGAGATCGAACCGAATTTGGCAAGCTGCTCTAGCCTCAAACGGTCCTTTTTGAACTTACGAATTGTCAGTGCCGGACCATCGATCGCCAGTGGTGGCGCGATCACATTGACACGACTTCCGTCCGGAAGACGCGCGTCGCAGATCGGGCTCGATTCGTCGACGCGCCGGCCGACCTGGCTGACGATGCGCTGGCAGATATTCATCAGCTGCGCATTGTCGGCAAAACGGACGCCTGTCTTCTGCACCTTGCCACCGACTTCGATGAAGGTGGTCGTGGCACCGTTGACCATGATGTCGGCGATATCGTCACGCGCCAGCAAAGGCTCGAGCGGACCATAGCCGAGCACGTCGTTACAGATGTCCTCGAGCAGTTCCTCCTGCTCGGCAATCGACATAACGACGTTCTTCAGCTGGATGATTTCGCTGACGATGTCGCGGATTTCCTCGCGCGCTGCCGCCGCTTCGAGCTTGGCCAGCTGCGTGAGGTCGATCGTGTCGATCAACGCATTGAAGACCGTCGTCTTTACATCGTAGTACTCTTCCGAGTGCTTGCGCTGCGCCTCGACGGGCTCCACCTTCGGCGCGCTGCTGGGCGGCGGCGTCTGGTTTTGCGTTTGCGTCGGCCGTTGTTCCGGCCCCTTGGGTTGGGCTGATTGGCCTCCCTGGTGAGTGATCGCCCGCCTTTGCGGCTGGGCGCCTCCCTCATTCGAGCGTCTTCCGAACATCTAGTCAGCTCCTACCGCTTGATCTTGAACCGCTCGAGAAGAGGAGCCAGACCGGATTTCTTCTCTACTTTGTTCTGCTGGCGCCCAGTGATCGTGAGCGCAACGTCGCGGAACTGGTTGACCGACTTCGCCTTCGGCGCCATTTCCTCGATCATCTGGCCGTTGTTGGCCGCTTGACCGAACGTCTCCGCGTCGAACTCGATGACGGCACTGGCTTTGAGGTCCAGCGCGGCCTCGAAATCCTTCACCGGAATCTCCGGCCGCTTCGGCAGGCCCTGCATGTTCACCACCAGATGCGGCGGACGATCATTGGCCCTGATCTGCTTCAGCAGGTCGACGAGGTTCTTCGTGTTTCTGAGGCTGGCGAGGTCCGGCGTCGCCGTGACCACGATCTCATCGGCCTGCGTCAGGATGCGCTTCGACCACGACGTCCACACATGCGGCAGATCGACGGTGACGTAGGGCACGTTCTGGCGCACGACGTCGAGAACGATGTCGCAGCTGTCGGCCGTCAGGTCGTAGTCACGATCGAGCGTGCCCGGCGCAGCGAAAATCGACAGATGCTCCGAGCACTTCGTCAACAAGCGATCGAGCAGCACTTCATCAAGGCGTTCCGGGCTGTTCAGGGCTTCGGCGATGCCCTGCACCGGATCCTGGTTGAAATCGAGACCGGCGGTGCCGAACGCCAAGTCGAAGTCGGCGATCACCACACTCGACTGCAGTAGCTCCGACATGCACCACGACACGTTGTGGCAAACCGTCGACGAGCCGATGCCACCCTTGGCGCCGATGAACGCGAAGATGTGGCCCACCGGATCGGCGGTCGGATCGTTGTAGAGGTTGGAAATGCTCTCCATGATCTGCATCGCATTGATCGGCGCGATCAGATATTCCGACACGCCGCGCTTCAGCAGTTCACGGTAGAGGATGACATCGTTGGCTTTGCCGATGACGATCACTTTCGTCCCGGCATCGCAGCTTTCCGCCAGATGATCCAGCTCACCGATCAGCGCCTGCCGCGGCAGCGTCGATTCGATGATAATGAGGTTCGGCGTCGGGCTCTCCTGGTAGTGCGCAACGGCCGCCTCGATGCCGCCCATATGCACACTCACATGTGCCTTCGACAAACGCCGGTCGTCGGCGGCCACCTGCACCGCCTCCGCACTGACGGGTTGCTCACAGAAGGCCTGGATAGAGATCCGGGGAATCGGCCGGGCCCGGTCGGAATGCTCGTCGTTGGCGTGATAGTCACCACCGTCCGTCTCGAGCACGTGGCCGGTATCGTCAGCCCTGGTTTGCGACTGTCTGATCATCATGCTCTCCCGTTTACTTCTCGCTCTTGGTGGAAGCGCGCTCGTCGCCGTCCTTCTTGGACACGACCGTCTCGCCCTGATTGAATTTCTCCCACTTCACGTCGCGCCGTTCAGACGTCGTAGGCGTCATGGTCCTCGGCCCGAGCAGATCCGCCGGATTGGCAACCTGCATTGCGAAGTTGCGCTGCGTGGAGCACCCGAGATTGGGATGTGGCAGGTTGCGCGTGTCGTCGGAGACGTTGGTCGGCCAGTTGCCGCATTCCGGCGCCTCGGCCACGAACCTGGTGTAGGACACCCGGATCGGTGGCTGATGATCGTTGTCGGCGTAGTAGGCGGCAACCGCCACCCTGGTGTCGTCGATGCCGAAATCGCGCACGATGCTGCGTGCGTCCTCGACCGCCCTCAGCGACGAGATTTCGTTCGGCGAACCGGACGGCACGTTCATTGTCAAGCGGCCGTTGCCTGTATCGCTCCCCCGGTAGCGGGCGAGAAAGTCGGACAGTTTGGCCCGCTGATGCGGCGTCAGTCCGTGAGCCCCCCGCGCCACCCGCAGCGACAAGTTCGCCGGCTGCTCGGAGACGATGATGGGATGGCGCTGCGACGCATCGATCATGGACCAGCCTGCTACATGGCCGGTCGAACTCGAGTGTCTTGGAGCAGGCCGCCAGCGACAGTGCAGCAACCGAGACGATGGCAATACGGGAGATCATGGCGACATACCGACTTGCTGGATTTTGGCGGGACATTGGGATCTGCATTTTCTCTCTCCGACGCTCGCGCCTTAGTCCACGATGAAGCCGATGCTGCCGTCCTTCAGTCCACCCTCAGCCCGGGGCGGCACGTTCTTGCCGTAGATCCGGTTCATGTGACCGAGCAGGTTGGACTTGAGGTCGGAAGCTGGTGCCAGTCCGTCGGTCGGGCGGGCCAGGTTCTGGCGGGCCTGGGGCCGTACGACATAGGGCGTCACCATCACCACGAGTTCCGTCTCGCGCTTGATGAAGTCCTGGCTGCGGAACAGGGTGCCGAGAATCGGCAGGTCCTTCAGACCCGGCATGCCGTCGATGTTCTTCCGCGTGTCATCCGAGATCAGCCCGGCCATGGCGAGCGTTCCACCCGACGGCAGTTCG
This sequence comes from uncultured Alphaproteobacteria bacterium, assembly GCA_963761475.1. Lineage (GTDB taxonomy): Bacteria > Pseudomonadota > Alphaproteobacteria > Rhizobiales > Hyphomicrobiaceae. Next base: position 446,788 of record CAVXGT010000019.1, on the reverse strand, counting down.
ACCGTCGACTTGGCCTCACGCTTCTTCAGGGCCGGCAGGCCGATACCGTTGATCTGGATGGCGCCGGCATCGGTGAGCTCGGACACGATCGTCTCGATCTTCAGGTTGATCCGGCCTTCCGAGAGCACCACAGGCGTGAAGGCGACGGAGACACCGAACTCCTTGAAGGTGATGCCGATGTTGTTACCGTTGACCGACACCGGCACCGGGAATTCACCACCGGCCAGGAACTTGGCGGCTTCGCCAGAGATCGCGGTCAGGTTGGGTTCGGCCAGCGTCTTGATAAGACCGTTGCGCTCGAGCGCCTTGATTCCCTGCGACACGCAGTTGTTGCCCGTGCCCCAGTGACCAATCCCGCCCGAAGTGCCGATGATCGGCGGATCCTCGAGAATCGAATCGCTGACGATGCCGCAACCCGCGCCATAGGGCCGATCGGTTCGCGTGCCGGCCTTGATGGCACCACCGAGACCCGCAACCGTCGTCAGCGGGAAGGCGTTGGCCGTCATGATGCCCGTGGCGAAATTGCCGATATTGAGCTGGCTGCTGAGATTGATGCCGAACTGCTTGAGTACGGAGCGCTCGACCTCGGCCACCGTCACCTTGAGCATCACCTGCTCTTCGGCCTCGACCTGCAGGAGGTTGATGACCTTCTTCATCTGCCGGCCATCCTGCTCGGGCGTCGGACCGACGATGAAGCGGCTGGCAATATCGGCAGCCCGGCTCGCATCCGAAGGATTGCGCACCGAACCGGTCAAGATGACCGTCTCGTTGAGGATCTCGGTCTTGATGTTGGAACCTGGAATGAGACGCTTGTAGAGCGAATCCAGCATTCCCGTGTCATGCTCGACCGCGATCTCGAACGTGACGATCTGCTCGCCGTTCGAATCGAAGAAGAAGGCATTGGCCTGCCCGACCTTCTTGCCGATCAGGTAGACACGATTGGAGGACTGCACAACGGCATCGACAATGTCCGGGTTGGAAACGATCACGTCGCGCAGCTCCCGCGAGAGCTCGACCAGCGTCGACTTGTTGCGGCCGAGCTTGATGCCGCGGTGCACCGGATATCGGTCTTGCTCGGAGATGCGCACAATCGAATTGTGGGCAGTGCCGAAGTCCGGCTGACTGCTGACGGCCTTGACGCCGTTCCTCGAATAATCTGCAGCAGTAGCGGATTGTGTCATTGCTGCCATTTGGAGGCCCAAGAGCCCTGCAAGAGCGACAATGCTGGTCTTCATCGAGTAGTTGCGCATTTCATCAGGCCTTCTGACGAGCTACCGGGACAACGGATGCACGCAGGAACGCAACACAACTCAATCCGCATACGAGTGAGACAACCGTCTATGTTCAATTAACGCCGTAGGTTCGCGACTTGACGCCGTAGCGCAGCACCTTGACCGTGCTCGAAGCTTTGGCGTCCTTCTTGAGGTTCTTGCCCTCATCCTTCTTGTTGAAGTCGGCAATCGAGCGCAGCGCGAGCGTGATCTCGCCCTTGGCTCGCGACAGCACGAGCTCCTCGGCCTCTTCGGCCGAAAGCTCGAGGGTCGCCGTATTGCCGTCCGCATTCTTCTGACCTTCCTTGACCTCGATGCGCTGGCCGATGGCGAGCACACGCACGTCGCGGAAGATGGTTTCGCTGGACACTTCCTCTTGGCCGCCGCGCGAACGCTGGCGACGGATCAGGATCACGTCGACGCGATCGTTGGGCAGGATCATCTTGCCGGCCGCCAGGTGCTCCTCACGGATCGCAACCGACACCGCGCGCCGACCCTGCGGCAGAATGGCAGCAAGTACGCCGCCGTCCTTCGCACTGACCAGCTTGGCCTTGGTGATGGGCTCTCCGGCCAGGATCGGCGAGCGGGCAATCGAGCCGACGTAGTTGCGGATATTGCCGCCAGCACCGTGTTCGCGGCTGACGGATCCGGGCGGCACGGCATCAGCCGGCCAAGCCTGCCAGCGGAAGCTCGAATCAGTTGTGATCTGGCCGAGGCCGATGTTGGCACGCGCAACCAGCACCTCGGTGGCGTGAGCCTGCTTCTCGACCCTGATTTCCCGAGGTTTGGAGACGATATTTTTGGCGAGCATGAAGGCGCCCAGCCCGCAAACTCCTGCGATCGCAATTCCGATCAGCTGTCCCCGCTTCATGGCGCAAGTCTTCCTTTCTTCCCCGGAAGGGCACGGCGTTACGTCCCTGCAATGTGCGGGAGAAACGTCAATGCGCGGTTAACCGCTGCACCGGGACAGAAAGGAAAGCGCAAATGAGCAAGATTTTATTCGGATCTCCTCAACCCCTCACATCGCCAGCGAGGCGAACCACGTCGAAGAGGGGTAGAGCCACAATCCCGCTGCTGCGAGTGCGATGCCGTAGGGGATCCCGCCGGCCTTCGTGTGCAGCCGCACGGCCCATTTTTCGTCATGCATCCAGAGCGGCAGCGCCATGCTCCGGTAGAACAGGATGGCAAGCACCAGCGCACCGCCGGAGATCGAGACCATGATCAGGTATTGCAGGAGGTTCTCGAACCCGAACCAGAGAGCGGCAGCCGCCAGCAGCTTGGCGTCACCACCGCCGAACCAGCCACGCGAGAACATGAAGATGCCGATCACCAGCATCAGGGCGCCCGCGCCCACATGACTTGCGAGTTGATGCCAACCGAGCGGCGCAGCGATGGCCGCAACGACGAACGCGACGACCAGCCCGACCGTGATCCGGTTCGGGATTGTCATCGTGAAAAGGTCCATTGCCCCGGCAAGGGCCATGGCGGCGGGAAACATCAGGAACAGGACGAACTCGATCACGATGACGCACCAACTAGCTGTCGCCGAGCAACGCGGCGGGACCTAGGAAGCATCTCGCAAACTGGTTAAGCCTGCGTAAACTTCCCCTGGCATCCATCAACCTTTTGACGCTGGCCGGGAGCGCCGGCACCCCAGCAACCCGGCCGTTCAGCCTTGCATCGGTGCCGGAAGCCGGCGCACCCGATGCCAGCAGTCTAGGCGGCTGGCCGCTTCTTCAGGCCACCCTCGACGTCGACGAAGATGGACTGGAGCTCTATGCCCACGGCCTGGAGAACCGTGATGATCGCGATGGCGATGAAGGCGGCAATCAACGAATACTCGATCGCCGTCGCACCGTTCTCGTCCCGAAGCGCTTTTTTGACAAGACTACGCACGAACTCTCTCCCTTGCGCTGATCGCCAATTTCCAGCCATCCCAGCCGTTGGCTCCTGCTCGATGCAAACATTAGGGCGAGAGTGTTAACAAGGAGGCTCGCTCGGAATAGGAGTGAATGTGTGCGCGATGAGAGAATAAATCGGCGTAACTGTTTGATGAATGCAGAAAGAACTTTTGGATCGAAAGCGTTTTCCAATTCGCGCTTCCGCTGCTCCCAAAGTCACAAACGCAAACCGCCCGGACCTTTCGGCACCGGGCGGCGAAGCTTGCGGCCTTGTCGACGCCCACAATGTCGGCGTCTGAAGCCAGCCTTAGGCGGCGGGGCGCTTCTTGAGGCCGGCCTCGACGTCCGCGAACGTGCCCTGGATTTCCTGGCCGGCGTTGTTCACGACGGTGATGATGGCAACGCCGATCAGCGCGGCGATCAGGCCGTACTCGATGGCCGTTGCGCCCGACTCGCACTTCACGAACTTAGACAGGGTCTTCATGACTGGTACTCTCCCAACATTCACTCTGAGATCCGGCGCTCATTTGCCAGAACGACCGCGGTTGTTTTCCACCGGTCTTGACAGGGGAAAGAGTAATTCCGAGCCTTCAAAAACATCTTAATTCGAACGACTACACAGCATATAAGAACCGCGAAAATGGGAAGTGGTTATTTTTCCGTTTCCGAAAATCAATTACCCTTTGCGCCTCGTTTGAACGGCGCCATGCCTTCTCGCGCCAGTTCGTCGGCTCGTTCGTTCTCGGCATGTCCCGCGTGCCCCTTCACCCAATGCCACGAGATCTCGTGGCGCTTGCCCGCCTCGTCCAGCCGTTGCCAAAGCTCCGCGTTCTTCACAGGCTTCTTGTCGGCCGTCCGCCAGCCATTGCGCTTCCATCCGTGGATCCACTTGGTGATGCCGTCCTTGACGTAGTTACTGTCCGTCCAAAGCTCCACCTTCGATCCCCGCTTCAGCGCCTCCAGCGCCGTGATCGCCGCCAGCAGCTCCATTCTATTGTTGGTGGTCTGGGATTCGCCCCCGCTCAACTCCTTGCGGTGCGGGCCTGAAACGAGGATCGCCCCCCATCCCCCAGGTCCTGGGTTGCCCGAGCAGGCCCCGTCCGTGAAGATCGTCACCTCCGGTTGGCTGTCCGTGGCAGCACTCATGAAACCGGCCCGGCCTTGAGCACGTCGGCACCATACTCCGCGGCCGCACTGATGGACTGATGGAAGCGCAGGCGGCGCAGATACTCGAGAGGGTCCTTGCGTTTCACCAACGCACCCGGCGGCGTGTTGATCCAATCGTAGGCCCGCGTCAGCAGGAACCGCAGCGCCGCCCCCCGTGCCAGCACCGGCAGCGCTGCAAGCTCGTCCGCTGAAAGCGCCCGCACGCTGCAGTAGCCCCGCAACAGCGCCTGGCTCTTGGTCAGGTTGAATTGTCCGCTCACCTCGAAACACCAAGCATTGAGGCAGACCGCAACATCGTAGGCGAGCTGGTCCGTGCACGCGAAATAGAAGTCGATCAGACCGGAAAGCCTGTTCTCGAGGAAGAACACGTTGTCGGGAAAGAGGTCGGCGTGGATGACGCCGGAGGGCAGCGAGCGCGGCCATTGCGCTTCCAACGCCGCGAGCTCTGCCTCGATCGCCGCCGCCAGCCCCGGCCTGATCTCATCCGCCCGGTCCGCAAACCAGTCGTAGAGCCCACGCCAGTCCTGCAGGCCAAGCCCATTGCGCCGGACCATGGTGAAATCACCCGCAGCCAGATGCATCCGCGCCAACTCGGCACCGACCGCAAGGCAATGCTCGACGGCCGGCCGCTTCACCCAAAGCCCCTCGAGAAACGTCACCAGAGCCGCCGGTCGGCCCGACAACTCCCGCAGGTTCCGCCCCTCGAGATCGCGCACCGGCGTCGGACAGTTGAGCCCTCGCGCCGCCAGATGCTCCATCAGCGCCAGAAAGAACGGCAGCTCCTCCGCCTTCACCCGCCGCTCGTAAAGCGTGAGGATGTACCGGCCTCGCTCGGTCGCAACGAGGTAGTTGGTGTTCTCGACTCCCTCGGCAATGCCCTTGCAGGACAACACTTGGCCAAGGCCATAGCTGGCGATGAACGCCGACAGGTCATCGTCGGTCACTTCAGTATAGACCGCCATCGTCCATTCCCGCTGTTGAAGTCAACCGCCACCCAGAACCAACCCCGCACCATCTGCCGAGCGAGGCAAGCGCCAGCCCTTAGCCGCCCGCACCCGCATCGCGCAACTCCCGCGGCACGTTGAAGGCGATCCGCTCTTCTGCCGTCCGCACCGTCTCAACCGTCACCTCGAAGCGCTCGCCCAGCGCCGCAATCAGCTCATCCACCAGCACCTCGGGCGCCGAAGCGCCGGCCGCAATGCCGAGCGTCGCGATATCCGTGAGCTTGCTCCAGTCGAGATCGCCAGCCCGCTGCACCAGGATCGCACGCGCACATCCCGCCCGCTCCGCGACTTCGACCAGCCGCAACGAGTTCGAGCTGTTGGGGGCACCGACCACCAGCAGGCAATCGGATCGCGGTGCGATCGCCTTCACCGCCGCCTGTCGGTTGGTGGTCGCATAGCAGATGTCTTCCTTGTGCGGCCCCACGATGTTCGGAAACCGGCTCTTGAGCGTTTGCACGATCTCGGCCGTGTCGTCGACCGACAGCGTCGTCTGCGTGATGTAGGCGAGCGCTTCTGGATCGCGCGGCTTCAGCGCCTGGGCATCCGCGACGGTCTCTACCAACCGCACGACGCCATCCGGCAGTTGCCCCATCGTGCCCACCACTTCCGGGTGTCCCTCGTGGCCGATCAGCACGATCTCCAGGCCGCTGGCATGGTGGCGCTCGGCCTCGACATGCACCTTCGACACCAGCGGGCAGGTGGCATCCAGGTAGAACATCTTGCGCTCGCGCGCCGCTGCCGGCACCGACTTGGGAACCCCATGTGCCGAAAATATCACAGGCGCTGACGTATCCGGTATCTCGTCCAGCTCCTCCACAAATACGGCACCTTTCTGCCGCAAAGATTCGACGACGAACCGGTTATGCACGATCTCGTGGCGCACATAGACGGGCGGGCCGTACTTCTTCAGGGCCAGCTCGACGATCTGAATCGCGCGATCGACTCCGGCACAAAAGCCGCGTGGGGCCGCCAGCAGTATCGTCAGTGGCGGGCGGCTCGATGATCGAGATGAAGACGGGTTCGACGTGGTTTGTGACATTTGGGCCAATCGTTCCGTTGTCTGCGCACCCAGCCTTTGATCGGGCGCAAAAGACGACTGTTATAACTGAGGTGCTACACTTGACATTCAGTCGTAACAAGAGACAAGGTCACCAACCGAAGCGCGGGGGCGCCGAGTCAGTGGCACATGAGATGCCGCGGCACAAACGGGACGGGGATAGCGTGGTTCAATCAGGATCTTGCCTTCGGCGCAATGCCGCTGGCCTCTTGGTGGCAGCTATTGCTGCACTACCGTTAGGCGGTTGTGGCATGTCGTCCATTACCTCTGGTATTGGCGGCGGCATGTTCGGCGGCGGCAACGCATCGAAGAGCGCCGACAAAGGCATCACCCACGAGCACATGCTTACCGCTGCCAAGGCCAATTCGCCGATGGCGGTTGGTGCCGAATTCGCCGGCGGATGCCCGCGTTTCAGCGTCTGGCCGCGGGATCACCACGTCACCGTCTACGAGACCGGCAAGATCGGCGACGGCTTGGCCGTTCGCCACCGCGGCGAGATCACGCAAACCGCGCGCGAATGCCAGATCCAGGGAACCCGCGTCACAGTGAAGTTCGGCTTCTCCGGCCGCATCCTGCTCGGCCCGAAAGGGCAGACGGGCGCCGTATCCCTCCCCGTCAACGTATTCGTCACCGACGCCAAGCGCGCCCGCATCCTGTCGGACAAGGCATCGGTAGACGTCGCCGTCAGCCTAGACAAACCGATTGGCTACTTCTCGGTCGTCAAGACCATCTCGTTCGACGTCCCCGTCGGCGCGCGTGCCGGCGAGTTTGAGGTGTTCGTCGGTTTCGACCAGACAGCACCGGGTTCCGGCTGAGCAATCCAGGGGCCAACGCCACTGTCTGGCTGCAGGCAAACACCCTGCAGCGCAGTGCCCCACCGCCAATCGCATGCGCGATCGGCTGACCAGATCTCCAGGCCCGACCAGAACGCGTGATACCGTCGCCTAGCGTCGGTATGATTCGCCATGACAAGCCCAATCGAGCCAAACCAATGCATGATGCGGCATCCCGAGCCGGCTGCGCATCCGCGACCGATCTGCACCGCCCGGCCTCATCGAAAAGAAAATGGCAGCCGGTATCTCACACCGCCTGCCATCTCTTTACGGGCCGACCTCGGGCAGCCGCGTCAGGTCTTCAGCTTCGGATCCAACCAATCCCTGAGGCTGTCGCCGAGGAGATTGAAGGCGAACACGGCAAGGGTGATGGCTAGGCCCGGAAACAGAATCATCCAAGGCGCAGCCTGATAGAAGTCAGCCGACGAGCCCGACAGCATCAGACCCCAAGCCGGCGTCGGCTCGGTAACGCCAAGCCCTAGGAACGATAGCGAGGCTTCGAGCAGAATAGCTTGGGCAATGAAGGCCGTGACCATGATCAGGTAGGGAGCCACGATGTTCGGCAGGATGTGCCGCAGCACGATCCGGCTATGGCTGTAGCCTGCCGTCCGCGCCGCGTCGATATAAGGCATCTGCGCAATCGACAACGTCGAGGATCGCGCAATGCGCGCCATCTTCGGAATCATCGGAATGGCGATGGCCACGATCAGGTTGAGATCGATGCCGCCAACCACATTGCGACCGAGCACCGCCACCACCACCATGGCGAGGATGATGATCGGAAACGACAGCATGATGTCGACCACGCGCTGGATGACGTTGTCGATCACGCCGCCGAAATAGCCGGACGCCGCCCCGAGCAACGCACCGACGGTGCAACCAAACAGCGCAGACAGGATGCCGACCCCGAGCGCCGTTCGCGATCCATAGACGAGCCGCGAGAACACATCGCGCCCGTACTGGTCGGTGCCGAAGATATGGTCCGGGCTCGGCTTTGCGAGCATGGCGCCGAAATCAACGGCTTCAGGATGATGCGGTGCGATCCAAGCCGCACCGAGAGCCATAACGAAATAGGCGATGACGATCAGCAAGCCCACAAAGCCCAGTGGCTGGCTCTTGGCGAAGCTGACAAAGGCATTCGGCCGTTTCGGCAGGACTGACGAAAAGCCATCGGAGAGTGTGACGTTGGCCATGGAAGGACCTCCTCGTCAGGCGAGACGGATGCGCGGATCGAGCGCTGCATAGAGCAGGTCGACCAGCAGGTTGACGATCACGAAGATAGTTGCGATCAGCAGCACCAGCCCCTGGATGAGCGTGAAGTCGCCGCGCGCTGTGGCATCCACGAACAACTTGCCGATCCCGTTGAGGTTGAAGACCTGTTCGGTCACAACGAGGCCGCCGATCAGAAAGGCGAACTCGAGCCCGATCACCGTGACCACCGGTAGCATGGCGTTGCGCAGCGCATGCCGACGCGTCACCAGGCGCTGGTAGACGCCCTTTGCGCGCGCTGTGCGGATGTAGTCCTCCCGCAGAACTTCGAGCAGCGCAGATCGCATCATGCGCGTGGCAACGGCCGCATACCGATAGCCCACCGACAGTGCCGGCCAGATCAGCGCCGAGAGATTGGTGATGGGATCCTCGAAGATCGAGACGTAGCCTATCTTCGGCAGCCACTGGAAGAAGTTGAGCAGCGCCAGAATGATGAGCATGCCGAGCCAGAACCCGGGGATGGCAAGGCCCGAGACCGCCAGCACGCGAATCGTGTTGTCGATCCAGCTGTCCTTGTAGACCGCCGAGATCGTCCCGAGTGGAATGGCAAGCAGCACCGCGATCAGCGTCGCCATGATCGCGACCTGGAACGAGACCGGAAATCTCAGCGCGATTTCTCCCGACACCGACTGGCCGGTCCACAGCGACTTGCCGAGATCGAGCTTCACCAGGCCGAACATGTAGTCCTTGAACTGCACGATCAGCGGTTGGTCCAGCCCGAGCCGCTTGCGTTCGGCCTGGATGGTCTCCTCGGTCACGGCAGCGCCGTCGGCCCTGAGCTTCACCACCACCGGATCACCCGGCATGACGCGAATGAGAAAGAAGACGGCAACCGCAACCCCAAGCAGGGTCGGAATCACCATCAGGAGGCGCTTGAAAACGTAGCCAAGCATCGTTGCTCTTCCCGGCGAGAGGGCGGCCGGGATCATGCGACCCCGGCCAACCCATGTTACTGGTCTAACCAGACGTTGACGAGATCAGATGCGGTAAAGTGGTTGTTGTGGTGCTCCCAGTCCCGGATCTTCTTGTGGCGCACGATAATCCGCTGCCACCAAAGCAGGGGCGCCGAATAGACCTCGGTCAGCGCCCGCGCCTCGAAGGCACGAACCTTCGCGCGCCGGTCCTCCGCCGTCACTGCCGCTGCCTGCAGGTCAAACAACCGGTTCATTTCCGTGTCCGTATGCCCCGACGCCGCCCGCGATGACTTGTCCTTGGTCAGGAACTTGTCGAACTGCGAGGAGGGATCGTCGGCAAAGTCGGAAATGAACTCCATGATGATGTCGAAGTTGCCAGCACGCATGGCATCGAAGTAGAGCTTGGTCTCGAGTTGCGTATGCTCGACCTCGACCCCGATCCGCCGCCACTGGTCGATCAGGAAGATGCCACCCGGCGTATAGGGCTCCGCCACGTTGCGGTTGACGAGCTTGATCTTGAGCTTCGATTGCCCGGCTTCCGCCAGAAGTCGCCGCGCCTCCGCCCGGGACTTTTCGATGTCCTTGCTGAAACCCGGGAACTGCGCGAGCTCGGCCTCGCTACGGGCGAGCTCATAGCCCGGACGCAGCAGGCCACCAACGAACTTGAGCATCGATATTTTCGAGAGGGCCGCCGAGCCGCCGTGCCGGTCGACCGCCATGGTCAGCGCGCGGCGCACCCGCACGTCGTCGAATGGCTTCTTGGCGACGTTGAAGGTGAACAGCAGGTTCGTCACCCACGGCCCCTCCGTCACCAGTGCGTTCTCCTTCATACCGGCAACGAGCTGATCACGCTCCTTTGGCGTCCGCCCGCGGAACTCTGCATCGAACTGGCCACCGATGATGCCCGGCACCACGCCGGCCGACTTGACGAAATAAGCCTTGTAGCCGTCGAGATAAGGCCGGTCCTTGAGGAAGTAGCCGTCGAACCGCTTGCCCGTCCAGTGCGAGCCCTTGACGTACTCGACGAAGGTGTAGGCACCGGTGCCGAGGATCGTCTTCTCCGGAAACTTAGGATCCTCCTTCAGCTTGGCCGCCCGGTAGATGCAGTTCCAGGGCGAGGCGAAATTGGTCAGCAGCGAAGCGTCCGGCGATTTCAGCTTGAACACCACCGTCTGCGCATCCGGCGTGTCGATCTCCTTGATCGACTGGAACAGCGCCCGCCGAACCGACAGCACGCCCTCCGGCGGGTTAATGATGCGCTGGTAGCTCGCCTTGACGTCCTCCGACGTCATCGGCGCGCCATCGTGGAACTTGACGCCCGAGTGGAGCTTGAAGGTGTAGGCGAGACCGTCCTTCGATACGTCCCAGCCCGTCGCGAGATCGCCGACGATCTTCTGGCTCTGAACGTCGCCCTGCCACTTGAGCAGTGTCGAGTAGTGCGGGCGCGCCGGATGTGCGAACGCGAACGTCGTCACACCATGGCAATCGAGCGTGGGCGGCTCGGCAACGACGGAGAAGTTGAGCGTGCCGCCCTTCTTCGGCGTATTGGCGTTAGCGGAGTGGGACAGCACCGATCCGAGTGCGAGCGCACCCGTCCCGAGCACCGCAAGCAAGTGTCTTGCAAGCATCTGTTGAACCTTGTTGTTATGGTCGTGAAAGGCACCGCCCTGCCTGCGCAGGGCGGCAGTGTTGCGAGGTTTACTGATCGAGCCAGACGTCGGTCAACGTCTGCCCACCGAAGTGGGAGGGTGGCAACTCCCAGCCCTTGACCTTCTTATGGTTGACCACGATCCGCTGATACCAGAGCAGCGGAACGTTGTAGGCGGCCTCGTGCGTGTAGCGCTCGAGGTCGTTCACGATTTTGAGCCGGGCTGCCGGATCGATCGTGCGCGACTGCAGATCGTACATCTCGTCGATTTTTCGGTCGGTGTGGCGAGAGTAGGCGATCGACGACACATTCTTGGAGAGCAGCGTGTTGAACTGTGCGTTGGGATCATCGGCGAAGTCGGAGATGTTCTGCACCGCCGCGTCGAATGTGCCGTTGGCCATGCCATCGAACCAGAGCTTGGTTTCGACCTGCACATGCTCGGTCTCAACCCCGATCCGCCGCCACTGGTCGATGACATAGATGCCGGCGGGCGTGAACGGCTGCGCCACCGTTCGGTTCAAGAGCTTGACCTTGAGTTTGTCGACACCGGCTTCCTTGAGCAGGCGCATGGCCTCCTCGCGGCTCTTGTTGATGTCACGACCGAAGCCCGGCAGCTTCTCGAGCTCTGCATTGGGAAGCGCCCAGGGCGAACCTGGGCGGAAAACGCCGCCGACACCCTTGATGAGCGTCACCTTGCCGAGGCTGTCGCCACCTCCCCACCGATCGATCGCAAGCGTGAGGGCACGCCGCACCCGCACATCGTCGAACGGCTTCTTCTCGGTATTGAAGGTGATCAGGATGTTGGTGATCCAGGGGCCCTCCATAACCGTGACCTGGTCCTTCATGGCGGCGACGAGCTGATCGCGCTCGGCAGGAGTGCGGCCACGGAATTCGGCATCAAACTGGCCGCCCCGCATGCCCGGCACCACACCCGCCGATTTGACGAAAAAGGCCTTGTAGCCGTCGAGGTAGGGCCTGTCCTTCTGCCAGTAGCCGTCGAAGCGCTTGGCGATCCAATGCGAGCCCTTAACGTGCTCGACGAACTGGAAGGCGCCGGTGCCCATGACTTCCTTCTCAGGATAGCGCGGATCCTTGGCGAGTTTGGCAGCGGAGTAGACGCAGTTGAAGGGCGAAGCGAAATGCAACTCCATCGAGGCATTGGGCTTCTTCATCTTGAAGACGACGGTGAAGGGGTCCGGCGTCAGGATCTCACCGATATCGCCGTGCACGGCCTTGCGGAAGGAGATGACGCCATCCTTCGGATTGGCGATCCGCTCGTACGTGGCCTTGATATCGGCCGCCGTGAAGTCCGAGCCGTCGTGGAACTTCACGCCCTTGCGGAGCTTGAAGGTGTAGGTGAGGCCGTCCTTGGCCTGCTCCCAGCTTTCGGCGAGATCACCGACGATTTTGAGGTTGTCGTGCGCCCCGACGAACTTCAGCAGTGTCGAGTACTGCGGAGCGACGGGATGCACCATGGCAAAGGTGCCAGTGCCGTGACAGTCGGTCGTTGGCGGTTCCGCGACCACGGCGAATTGCAGAATGCCACCTTTTTTGGGAGTCTGCGCAGCGACCATATCGGCAGTGGCCACCAGGCCGAGCACCGACACAGCCGCCAATCCAAGCGGCTTGAGCATGTTTCCTCCTTCCACGAAAAAGCGCCCCGGATCCGGGGCGCTCTTGTTTCGGGCGATACTAGATTTATCAGACGTGGATGCAGGCCGCTATATGCCCCGGTGTGATCTCGCGTTGCGCAGGAATGTCTTTTTTGCATTCCTCCGTGGCCAGAGGACAGCGTGGATGGAAGACGCAGCCCGATGGCGGGTTGAGCGGGCTCGGCAGCTCGCCCTTGATGATCGTTCGCGGCCGGTTCCGCTCGATGACCGGGTCGGGGATCGGTGCCGCCGCCAGCAGCGCCTGGGTATAGGGGTGCTTGGGATTGGCAAAAAGCTCCTCGGAATCGGCCAGCTCCACGATCCGGCCAAGGTACATGACCGCCACCCGCGTCGAGATATGCCGCACCACCGCCAGGTCGTGGGCAATGAACAAGTACGTCAGTCCGAGCTTTTGTTGTAGGTCCTCAAGAAGGTTGATCACCTGGCCCTGGATCGACACGTCGAGCGCGGAAACCGCCTCGTCGCAAACGATCACCTCCGGGTTGACCGAGAGGGCCCGCGCAATGCCGACCCGCTGGCGCTGGCCGCCAGAGAGTTCGTGGGGATAGCGCAGCGCCATGTAGGGGAACAGCCCCACCGTCTCGAGCAACTCCACAACGCGGCCGTCGATCTTGTCCTTCGGCAGGATTTCATGCACCCGCATCGGCTCGCCGATGATCTGGCCGACGGTCATGCGCGGATTGAGCGACGAATAGGGATCCTGGAAGATCACCTGCATCCGCTTGCGGATGGCGATCATCTCGCGCCGCCCCATCCTGGCGAGGTCCACGTCCTCGAACATGATCTCGCCGCCCGTGGGGTCCTCGAGCCGCAATACCAAGCGGCCCAACGTCGACTTGCCGCAGCCGGATTCACCCACCAGTCCCAGCGTCTCGCCACGCCGCACCGAAAGCGACACGCCGTTGACGGCCTTGACGAGCTTGGGCGCGCCACCGAGGAAGCCGCCGCCGACAGGGAAGAACTTCGTCGCCTTCCGGATGTCCAGCATCAGCGCATCTTGGCTCGGCGTATAAATTCCCTCCGCCGCTGCCCCGGTCGCGACCTTGGTCGTATCCAGCCGCTCGATCTCGGGGGTGCGATGACAGGCGGCAAAGTGGCCGTCTTCGATCTCCCGGTAGGCCGGCACTTCCGCGCACGCATCGATCGCATAGCGGCAACGCGGGCGGAACCGGCAGCCCTCTGGCGGATTGAGAAGGTTCGGCGGCGAACCCTCGATGGTCGCAAGCTTCACCGAGCGGCCACGGTCGAGGCGGGGCACCGCTGAGAGCAGGCCGCGCGCATAGGGGTGCAGCGGCCGCCCGAACACCTTCTCCGCCGTCCCGCTCTCCACGATCCGCGCCGCATACATGACGTTCACGCGGTCCGCGTAGCGGGCGACGATGCCGAGATTGTGCGTGATCACGATGATGGCAATGCCGAGCCGCTTCGACAGATCCTTCATCAGCTCGAGGATCTGCGCCTGGATCGTCACGTCCAACGCCGTCGTCGGTTCGTCCGCAATCAACAGCTTGGGATTGCACGCCAGACCGATGGCGATCATCACGCGCTGGCGCATGCCGCCGGAAAGCTGGTGCGGATACTGGTTGAGCCGGCTTTCGGGGTCGGTGATTCCGACCAGCGTCAACAGCTCGACCGCGCGCGCATCCGCTTCCTCCTCACTCATGTTGAGGTGGATGAGCAGCGGCTCCTTGATCTGCAGTCCGATGCTCAACACCGGATTGAGCGATGTCATCGGCTCCTGGAAGATCATCGAGATCGACCGGCCGCGAATCTGGCGCATCTGCTCGTCGTCGAGTTCGAGCAGCGATTTGCCCTCGAACTTGATGGTCCCCTTCGGAATCCGCGAGGAATGCGGCGGCAGCAACCGCATCACGGCCAGCGCCGAGACCGATTTTCCCGATCCCGACTCGCCGACGATGGCCACCATCTCGCCGGGATTGACGGAATAGGTCACCCCTTCGACAGCCCGCACGGTTCCGTGCGACGTCACGAATTGAACGTGCAGATCCTCGATCTCAAGAACCGGTTTGCCGGCCCGCGACGCGTCTTCAGTCGACGCATGGCGCTCGGTGGTGCCGACATCACTTGCGGTACCGTTCTGCAAGATTCTTACTCCTCCCTGTGACGTCCGGTTTTTTGTGTGGCCGCTTGGCCCCGGCTCGTCCAGCCTCAGTGCGGCTTTGCTAGCTAAACTTATAGGCGGGAGCAAGCTCTGCGGCAATCATTGCTGCCATTTCCACGCCTCCTGACGGCCGGAAAATGCAGGTGCCGCCCGGCCATAGGTCGCCGGTCTCGCCTCCACCGGCCAATTGCGCCTATGGTGAAAACCGAGCCGCCAACGCGCCGCCGCCATGCCTGCCGCAATGGCCAGACTGAGACTTGCATCGCCACCCTTGAACGAAGCTCCGGGAGACGTCATGACCGCCCTGCACTTCACCCGCAACAAACTGGCCTACGCTGAGACCGATCTGGTCGCACCCTGGGCCAAAGGACGTGCGCCGATCGTGTTTCACCATGGCATCGGTACAGACCACAATCTGTGGTCCGATTGGCTCCCCCCTGTTGTGAGTGCGCATCGGTGTATCAGGTTTGACACACGCGGCTATGGCAAGTCGGTCGTCCCTCCGCTTGACCATACCTTCACCCTCGAGAGCTGCCTTGCTGATCTGCTGGAGGTGATCGACACCGCGGGCGAAGAGCGCGTGCACGTCGTAGGTGAATCGTTCGGCGGCACCGTCGCCCTGCTGGCCGCCCTTCGTCATCCCGAGCGCATCGCGACCGTCACGATCTCGAACGCCGCCTACAAGGGCCTGGGCATCCAGTATGTCGCGGGCTGGCGGGCCGGCTTCGAGAGCCAGGGCGTCAAGGCTTGGAGCGCCGACATGATGCAGAAACGATTTGCTCCGGGAGCGCTGAGCCCACAGCAGGAAACCTGGTTCCGCACCGTGCAGGATGCCTCCCCCCCGCACGTGACGGCCGGCCTCGGCGAACTGCTGGCGGCGACCGATCTCACCGAGGAGGTGAAAGGGCTGAAGGCCCCCCTGCTGATCCTGATGCCGGATCGCAGCCCCTTCGTGACCGCCCGCATGGCCGTGGAGCTGAGCGAGTTGGTGCCAGGCTCCGAGCTTGCCATGTTCCCCGGCGCCCGCCATGGCCTGCCGCTCTCGCATGGCGCCGCATGTGGCGCACGCTTGCGCCAGCACATCGACAAATGGGAGCACCAGCGCGGCTAGACCGTTACCGTCTGCACCGCATTGATGCCTGCCCCGGCACATGGCCGGCCAAATGAACGATCCAAAAAGGCAATTCATAGCCGACAAACGCACAGACGGAGACCTTCAACCATGCCACTCCATCACCTCCAGCACTTCCTGATCCAAACCGCGGATCTCCAGGGCACCGTTAAGTGGTACGTCGATGTTCTCGGCCTGCGCGAAGGTCCCCACCCCGACTTCAAGTTTCCCGTCGCCTGGCTCTATCTCGGCGACAACGACGTCCTGCACCTGACCGAAGGCGGCGCCAACGTCAGCGACAACCGCATGCGCTATCTGGGCCAACAGTCGACGGCCACCGAAGGCAGTGGCGTCATCGATCACGTCGCCTTCCGCGCGACGGGCCTGAAGGACATGATGCAGCACCTCTCCGACAAGGGCGTGTCGTATACCCGCCGCCAAGTCGACGCTCACGGCTTGTTCCAGCTGTTTCTGATGGATCCCAATGGCGTCAAGGTCGAGCTGAACTTCGACAATGCGGAAGCCGAGGGTATCCCACCCGAACTGATGGCGTCCGCCCTGCCGGCAGGCTGAGGTCGATCAGCGAGCTTGCCTGTAGGGCGCAACCGTGCTCACCACCCCTCTGCTGCTGCCTTGACCCGGCCCGGGCCCAACCCTACGGTCGCGGCCAAACCAACCAGGCTCGGAGGCATCAGCGGTGGCACGGCTGCATCTCAAGAAACCCGCAATCACGGCCGCCAAGCGCCGGGCCGAGGTCGAAGATACGGTCAGGCGCATGCTGGCCGACATCTCAACCAACGGCGACGACGCCATCCGCCGCTATGCCCGCGACCTCGACAAATGGGAGGGCGCATTCCGCGTCGATACAGCCGAGCTCGAGGCCAAATCGAAAACGCTCTCGAAGGTCTTCAAGGAGGACTTCGAGATTTGCCTGAAGAACGTGCAGGACTTCGCCAAACGCCAACAGGAGAGCATCCAGGCGTTCGAGATCGAGCTTTATCCCGGCGCCGTTCTCGGCCAGAAGTTGATCCCGATCGAGAATGTCGGCTGCTATATCCCGGGCGGCAAGTATCCGTTGATTTCAGCCGCCATCATGAGCGTCGGCACTGCAAAAGTGGCAGGCGTCGGCCACATCACGGGCTGCGCGCCGCCCCGCGGTGCCGATGGCATCTACCCGCAGACGCTCTACGCGCTGCACCGCTCCGGCGCCGACGAGATCTACACGCTGGGCGGCGCCCAGGCGCTGGCCGCGATGGCCATGGGCCTCGTCGGCATGCGCAAGGCGGACCTGATTACAGGCCCCGGCAACCCCTATGTTGCCGAAGCCAAGCGCCAGCTCTTCGGCACCGCCGGCATCGACCTGCTGGCCGGTCCGACCGAGATCCTGATCATCGCCGACGACACCGCAGACCCCGCCATCGTCGCCACCGACCTGCTGGGACAGGCCGAGCACGGCCCCGACAGCCCGGCCTGGCTGGTGACCACATCGCGCCGGCTCGGCGAGGCCGTGATCAAGGAGGTCGAGCGCCAGCTCGTCGACCTTCCGACCCGCGATAACGCCGGCAAGGCCTGGGCCGATCTCGGCGAGGTGATCGTCGTCGACAGCGACGATGAGGCCATCGAGGTCTCTGACGCCTACGCCCCCGAGCATCTGGAAATCCAGACCGGTCGCGACGACTACTATCTGGAGAACCTCAAGAGCTACGGCTCGCTGTTCGTTGGCGAGCCCTCGACGGTCGCCTATGGCGACAAGGGCGTCGGCACCAACCATACGCTGCCGACCGGCCGTTCCGCGCGCTACACCGGCGGCCTCTCCGTGCACAAGTTCACCAAGATCGTCACCTACGAGCGACTGACCCGGCGCGCTTCTCGCGAGATCGCCCCGGTTATCGCCCGCGTCTGCCGCGAAGAGGGCATGATCGGCCACGCCATCACGGGCGAGGTCCGCGAGAAGCGCTATGAAGGCGCCAACTGAGGATCAACAAGCGAGGCGAGCGACCTGACGACGGTCGCTCAGCGCTCGCGCCGGTAGGCAGCCGGCATCGCCCGCACGCTCTGAGGCGCCCGAAGGCCGAGATCGACCGCGGCCTGAAGAGCCTGGCTGCCCGCCTTCTCCGCCATCTCCTCCGGCACGACCCACATCACATATCCCGGGCCTTCGAAGGCGTGCTCGCATTGCAACTCGCCACGCCATAGCCGGCAGGCCGAGGTCTCCCGCACCACCATCGGTTCACGCTTGTCGTGTCGAAACACATGCATGTCGACCGGTTGCAGCACGGCCGGATAGGAGCCGAGCTCGACGCCGCGGAAAACACAGCCGAGCGCGTTGGCGCAGGCCCCGGCACGAGCCCCCAGCGTGCGACCGATGCCGAACGCCCGTCGGCGACGCATGGATTGCGCGGGATCTCCAGCGCCCCGGCTGACGAAACACTCCCACTCCTGGCACAGCAGAGGATCCGCGCTCTTGTTATTGCGCCGGATGCCGTAGTTGCCAGGCTCCATGTGCAGCAACACCGTAACCCGCGTGGCCGTCGTGCTGGGCCGCGCGTCGAAATCGTGTTCGGGCCGGTCTGACGGCGAGTCACGGCTGTGAGCCTCGCGAGTGGGAGCGCCATCGCGGAGAGGCGCAAACCGCCCACCATCAAGCGAAACGCGCCGCCCGGCATCATCGCCGCCGCCGCCAGTTCCCCCCTCGCCCAGCGCCTGACGGGCCAGACGCGCCGTTTCGAGTTCCCGCGTCAAACGGTCCGCATCGGCCTCCCGCTGCGCTTCCAAAGCCGACAATCGCGCCGCTTCGGCCGCGCGTTTCTGCTCGGCAAGCCGACGGGCGTCGTCCGCCTTGCGTTGCTCCTCGGCCAGACGACGGGCGTCGTCCGCCTTACGCTGCTCCTCGGCCAGACGACGGGCGTCGTCCGCCTTACGCTGCTCCTCGGCCAGACGACGGGCGTCGTCCGCCTTACGCTGCTCCTCGGCCAGACGACGGGCGTCGTCCGCCTTACGCTGTTCCTCGGCCAGACGACGGGCGTCGTCCGCTTTACGCTGTTCCTCGGCCAGACGACGGGCGTCGTCCGCCTTACGCTGCTCCTCGGCCAGACGACGGGCTTCCGCCTGTGCCTCGTGGTGATCGCGCTCCGTTTCCGCTTTGAAAGCACCGCCCCGATCGGCACCGGCCTCCATCTGCGCCGCACGCCGCGCTTCGGCTTCCGCACGCGCCCGCTCGAGCATGTCGACCTCTTCGAGCAGACGCTGATCCTCGGCGTCGGAAATAGCGGTGCTCTCCGCCGCGCGCGACTTTGCTGCCTTGGATTTCGAAGACTTGGCCGGCTGCGCAAACCGCTCAGCGATCGCCCGCGCCGCATCGTCACCGTCGGCTATGACCGGTTGAACAAAACCGATTGCACACGAAAACACGGCCCCGATGAATATTTGGCTCTTGCGCCCAATGCCCGCGCGCATCGCCCGCCTCCCTCGCCCTTGGCGCCCGGCCCACGTCGTCGACGAGTCCTGCGCCTTGCAGACCAGATCCTCCGTTGAAAATGGGGCGCCAACGCGGAAATTTGGTGAATGCTGTGTGAATGCTGCCTCAATTCATCTGGGCGAGAACAGCCGCGAGCCCTTCCCGATAAGTTGGATACGCGAGCTTCACTCCCAGCGCCGCCTTGAGCCGTGCATTATCCACGCGTTTGCATTCGCTGTAGAAACTGCGCGCCATCGGTGACAGCGACGCTTGCGCGAACGTCTGTAGCGGCGGCGGCGCGACACCGAGCAACCCGGCTGCGAATGTGACCACCTCGTGCGAGGCGGCAGGCTCGTCGTCGGCCACATTGTAGAGCTGATGGCGCGGCGGTCCATCGATTGCAGCCGCAAGTACCGCCGCGATGTCGTCGACATGGATGCGATTGAACACTTGCCCAGGCTTGACGATCCGCCGCGCCGTCCCCGCCTTCAAGGCTTCGAGCGGACTGCGCCCCGGCCCATAGATGCCGGCGAGCCTGAACACTTCAACGCGCCGCCCGTGTGTGCCGCCGAACGCCAGCCATTGCGCCTCGGCAGCCGCGCGCCAAACACTGCGCTGGCTTGCCGGTGCAATCGGCGTCTCTTCATCGACCCACGCGCCGCCGCGGTTCCCATAGACGCCAACCGTAGAGAGATAGCCCAGCCATCTCAGATGCGGCGCCCGGACCAGCGCGTCACCGTGATGACGTAGCAGCCCATCGCCGTCTTCGCCCGGCGGCACGGAGACCAACACGTGGCTCGCCCGCGCCACCTCGGCGACAAGTTCGCCCGAGGGCCGAGCAGCATCGAAAGCCACGGCCTCGATCCCCGCCGTCCGTAAGGCAGCGACATCCGCTTGCGATCGCGACGTCCCGCACACACCAAAACCTTGCGCCCTGAGACGGCCCGCTAGAGCGCGCGCGCTGTAGCCGAAGCCCACACAGAGCAGCCTGCGCACCGACCCGTTAGAGGCCTCATATGTCATGCATCGAGCTCCGCCTTCCACTCCGCCTCGACGTCGCCCGAGGTCTCGCGCCCCCTGAGCCGCCGCGCGGCCGCCTCGACAGCTTCCCGTCCCCCGATCCGCGCCAGCGCCCACACCGCTGCCCCCCGCACCAAAGGTGAAGCGTCCTCCAGCAGCGGCTCGATCAACGCCAACAGACCCACGTCTTCCGCATTTCCTGCCGCAATCAACACATTGCGCACGAACCGGTCCCGCCCCGTCCGCTTCACCGGCGTACCGGCAAACCGCTGGCGGAAGGCGGCATCGTCGAGTTGCAGTAGCGTTGCAAGTGGCGGGTTGTCGGTCTCCGGTCGAGCAAGCAGGCGCTGCTCGCGGGTGATGGAAGCAAACTTGTTCCACGGGCAAACGGCGAGGCAATCGTCGCAGCCAAATACCCGGTTGGCGATGGCGGGCCGCAGCTCCCGCGGGATCGGCCCTTTGTGCTCGATTGTGAGGTAGGCGATGCAACGCCGGGCATCGAGCCGGTAGGGCTCGGGAAACGCTTGCGTCGGGCAGACGTCGAGGCAACGCCGACACGACCCGCACCTGTCGGCATGCGGCGGGTCCGGCTCGATCGCGGCAGCCGACAGCACCACCCCGAGCAGCAACCAAGAACCGAAAGCCTGAGAGACCATGTTGGTGTGCCGCCCCTGCCAGCCGATCCCGGCCAGCTGGCCGAGCGGCTTTTCCATAAGCGGCGCGGTGTCGACGAAGATCTTGACCTCGGCGCCTTCGGTGAGGCCTTGCACCGCGCGCGCGACCTGCCTCAGCCGACCCTTGACCAGGTCGTGATAGTCCTTGCCCTTGGCATAGACCGAGACCGCGCCCCGCAGCGGGTCCTCGAGCGCCTCCAGCGGATCGTGCCCAGGCGCGTAGCTGAGCCCGCATACGATCGCGGTTTGAGCTTCCGCCCACAGCGCCTGGGGATGGCGCCGCCGATCCGCATGGCGCTCCATCCAGTCCATATCGCCATGAAAGCCACACGCGAGAAATTGGTCGAGCGCGTGGCCAGGTGCAGCGCCGATATCACCGAGTCGCCCGATGCCAACAGCATCGAAACCGACATCGCGCGCTGCCGCGCGCACCCGATCGGCAATGTCAGCCATCATGCCGAGCCGCCAAGCTCGCCCGCCCCAGGTCCGTTACCGGACCCCGGCGTCAAAAATCCAGGTTGGCATAGTGCATCGGCGGCACCACGCCAGCGACGCGATCGGCCAACAGCGACCGGAAGCTCGGTCGCGATTTCACCCGCACATACCAGTCGCGTGCGCCCGGGTAGGCGTCCCATGGCACCTCGTCCAGATAATCGAGACACGACAGATGCGCCGCCGCCGCCAGGTCGGCAAAGCTCATGTCGTCGCCCGCCAGCCACCGTCGCTGATCGGCCAGATAGGCGATGTAACTCATATGATAACGCAGATTGGCCCTCAATGCCCGCAGCATCTCAAGGTCTGGTGACTTGCGCGCCAACTCTGGCCGCAGCCGCACCTCAACCCGCTCGCGCAGCATCTCCCCACTGCATTCCGCTTGGAATTTGCGATGGAACCAGTCGATCAGCCGCCGCACCTCGGCGCGATCCTCGTCCGTGCCAGGAAAGAGGTCGAACGGCCGCTCATCAGGCGGCGACCGGTGCACCATCTCCCCGAGGTACTCCGAAATGGCGTAGGCGCCAGAGACCACCAGGCCGTCGCCGAGCTCCAGCACCGGCAGATCGCCGGCCGGATTGAGGGCCAGGAACGCCGGTCGCCACGCCCAAGGCAACTCCTCCACGAGCTCGACTTCGATATCGAGTTCGTCGAGCGCCAAACGGATCGATCGCGAGAACGCGCAAAGCTTGAAATGCGTGAGCCGAGCCATGCCACCCAGGCTGTTAAAACTGTTGGAAGTTAGGCCGCCAATCGGCATCGACATCCTCTCCGCGTCGGAAATATGACATTGCCATCGAAACACTGATTCTGCATGGCCCGTGGAGTGGCTGGCGCCATCGGCAGCATGCCACTGTCACCCAAGCGCCCCTCGATGCCAGAGACAAAGCGCCCAACTCCCCTCCAACCGAACTCTGCTAAGGGTTCCCGCAACGGCAAGTGCGCCGCCCGCCCGGTCGAGATCACACAGAAGTCGCCCCGCCCCGCGCATCGGATCACAACGGCGCGACGCCACGCCAGACAAGGATAAACCATGAACACATTGCAGGTGATTCTTCTCGGCATCATCGAGGGCCTGACCGAGTTCATCCCGGTGTCCTCGACCGGTCACCTGCTGCTGACCGAGCACTTCTTCGGCATCACCTCCCCCAAAAACGTCTTCGAGATCCTGATTCAGCTCGGCGCGGTGCTGGCCCTGCTGACGGTCTACTCCGCCAAGATCTGGCAAATCGTGGCAGGCCTACCGAATAATCCCGCCATGCGCCGCTTCGCCCTCGCCATCGTGGTGGCCTTCCTGCCCGCAGCCTTTGCCGGCGTCCTGCTGCACAAGATCATCAAGGAGGTCTTTTTCAAATCGCCGACCCTCATCTGCACGACCTTGATCATCGGCGGCATCGTGCTCCTGTTTGTCGACCGCATGAAGCTCCAGCCGACCGTCAATGAAGCGATGGACATCAGCCCGCTCAAGGCCGTGCAAATCGGCGTCTGCCAGTGCCTCGCGCTGATCCCGGGCGTCTCCCGTTCCGGCGCCACCATCGTCGGCGGCATGCTGTTCGGCCTGAGCAAACGAGCGGCAGCCGAGTTCTCGTTCTTCCTGGCGATGCCGACCATGGCCGGCGCCTTTGCCTACGACCTCTATAAGAACATCGGCGATCTCGACGCTCAAACCGTACAGTCCATCGCCCTCGGCTTCGTGGTGGCGTTCATCGCCGGCGTCGTCGTCGTGCGCTACCTCCTGGAATTTGTCTCCCGCTACGGATTTGCCCCGTTCGCCTGGTGGCGCATCATCATCGGCGGCCTGGGTCTTGGTGCCCTTTACGTCCTCGGCTGAGTGGGCCCACCGGCCGATTCTCGCCGCCAGGGAAAGACAGATGTCAGAAGGGCAGCACTTGTCATGTCCAAGTTTTGGCCGCCTACATCTGGCGCCGCCCATTTAATTTGCACGAGCTTAAAGTGCTCTTGTCCGCGCAGCGGGCAGTCGTCACACACCATGCCCTGGTTCGCGATCGGCGGCCATGCAACGCTGCTACCCGCAACTGCACTTAAGACGGGACATCAGCCCAGCCCTGCGGAGACTGCCCAATGACAGCACGCCCACTCCTCGCCGAGTTCATCGGAACCTTCACCCTCGTGCTCTCGATTGTTGGAGCAGCCTTGTTCGCCGCCCCATCAGCGGGCTTGATTGCAGTGGCGCTCGCCGCCGGCATCGCGGTCATTTCGATGGCCTACGCAGTCGGCCACATCTCCGGCGGCCACTTCAATCCCGCCGTCACCATCGGCCTCGTGGCAGCCGGCAAGTTCGATTCGGCCAAAGCCCCTGGCTACGTCATCGCCCAGGTGCTCGGCGGCCTCGCCGCCACGTTCATCCTTGCCATCACCCTCGGCGGCGCAGTGGCAGGCAAATGGAACACGTTCGCCGGCGCCTCCAATCACTACGCCTCGATCGGCAGCTTCGGCTTCCTGTCGTCGTTCCTTTATGAGATCGTCATCACCGCCCTGTTCTTGATCATCATCGTCGGCGCAACGTCGCGGCGGGCACCGGCAGGCTTTGCCCCGATCGCAATCGGTCTCGCGCTCGCCCTGTTCCACATCATCGCCATTCCCGTCACCAACGCGTCGTTGAACCCCGCGCGCAGCACGGCCGCCGCCGTGTTTGCCGGTAGCGGCGCCCTCACCCAGCTCTGGGCCTTCTGGGTCGCCCCGATCCTCGGCGGTGTCATCGGCGGCGTCATCGCCCGCTACCTCCAGGACGAATGACGGCGACTTCGGATTGATCTTCAGGGGCGGTGGGTCTCGCGACCCGCCGCCTTTTCATGTTGCGAGCCCTACCTCCGGCACCGCACCCTATGACGTTGGACGTTTCGGTGCGTCCACTGGGGCCGGCGCACCCGCTGGAAGAGCACCAAGGATACGACGCGCCACGAGGAGCCCCAGCATGAGCCATGCCCCCTCTGCCCCGATGCAGGCCCCGGACCGCTTGTTAGCCGAATTGGCCGATTACGTGCTCTCGAGCGAGACCGGCACAGCGCAAGCACGGTCAACGGCGCACCTGTGTCTGATCGATGCCCTCGGCTGTGCGTTCGCAGCCCAGACCTTCCCCGCCTGCATGAAATTGATGGGCCCAGTCGTTCCCGGCGCCGTCTTGCCCGGCGGCGCCCGCGTGCCCGGCACCTCTTGGCAGCTCGAACCGGTCCAGGCCGCCTTCAACATCGGCTCCATGATCCGCTGGCTCGACTACAATGACACTTGGCTCGCCGCCGAGTGGGGCCACCCGTCAGACAATCTCGGCGCCATCCTGGCTGTTGCCGATTGGCTCTCACGCACCAGATTGGCAGCGGGAGAGGCACCTCTGGTGCTCGCCGACGTGCTCACCGCCATGATCAAGGCCTACGAGATCCAGGGCGTGCTGGCGCTGGAGAACAGCTTCAACCGCGTCGGCCTCGATCACGTCGTGCTGGTCAAGCTTGCCTCGACCGCAGTCTCGGCAGGCCTTCTCGGCGCCAAACGCCCGGAGATAATCAACGCCCTGAGCCACGTCTTCGTCGACGGCCAGGCGCTCCGCACCTACCGCCACTACCCCAATACCGGTTCGCGCAAGAGCTGGGCTGCTGGCGACGCCACCGCTCGTGGCGTGCGGCTGGCGCTGATGGCCATGACCGGCGAGATGGGCATACCAACAGTGCTGTCCGCCAAAGGGTGGGGCTTCCAGGACGTACTGTTCAAGGGTCACGAACTCACGACCAGCCAGCCGCTCGCCAGCTACGTCATGGAGAACGTGCTCTTCAAGATCGCCTACCCCGCCGAGTTCCACGCTCAATCCGCCGTCGAGGCAGCGCTGGCGTTGCATGCCCAATTGGCGGGGCGCATCGATGATATCACGGAAGTCGCGATCGAGACGCACGAAGCAGCGCTGCGCATCATCGACAAGACCGGCCCCCTCACCAACCCGGCCGACCGCGACCATTGCCTGCAGTACATGGTGGCTGTGCCGCTGATCCATGGCCGCCTGACCGCCGCCGACTACGAGGACGACATTGCGCGCGACCCGCGCATCGATGCCTTGCGCACGAAAATGGTGTGCACCGAGCGGACTGAATTCAGCAGGGACTACCTCGCGCCCGACAAGCGCTCGATCGCAAGTACGCTCACCGTAACCCTGAAGGACGGTGCCCGCCTCGGCCCCGTCACCGTCGAATACCCCCTCGGCCACCGCCGGCGGAGAGCGGAGGGCAAGCCACTGCTGATGGAGAAGTTCCAGTGCAATCTGGCGCTGCGCTTCGCCTCCCGCCAACAGGAGCTGATCCTCGAGGCCGTGCGCGATCCCGAGCGCCTGGCCTCCATGCCGGTGACGGCGTTCACCGACCTCATGGTGGTGACCTGAGATCCCGGAAGCGCCTTCGCGGCAGCGGCAGGCCTCGCCGGCAGGCCGTATCGGAACAGCCAACGCCAAAAACACGAGGGGCCGCTCCCCCGTCCCCCGGTGCGGCCCCTCGCATTGATGATGTGTCGTCTTAGTCGATCACAGGCGGTAGCGGATCTGGTCCGACCAGAAGCGCTCGAGGCGGACGAGGGTCTTGTTCAGACCTTCGATGTCGCCGTTGGTGACTTCGCCGACGGCCTCGATGGAGCCGAGCTGGCGCTGATAGAGGCCGCTGACGACGTCACAGGCATCCATGCCTTTTTGCGTCAGGCTGACCCGTACCGAGCGACGGTCGGTCTCAGAGCGCTTGTAGTGAAGATAGCCCATATCGACGAGCTTCTTCAGGTTGTAGGAGACGTTCGAGCCGAGATAGTAGCCGCGCGTCTTGAGCTCACCGGCCGTCAACTCGCTTTCGCCGATGTTATAGAGCAGCAGCGCTTGCACGCTGTTGAGCTCCGCGCCGCCGATGCGGTCGAACTCGTCCTTGATCACGTCGAGCAAAAGTCGATGCAGCCGCTCGATCAGGCGCAACGCCTGAAGGTATTCGCCCCGCAGATTGTCCTCGCTGGGCTGGACGCGGGCACGCCCCATATCCAATGCAACACTCATGGATCCTGCCTTTGGTTCAGATTTTGACGCTCAGCCCGACGGTTGTTGTTTGCCGGGTCATTGCCGAACCCTAGAGGAGGAAATTAAATGTTACCCTAAAAGACATACTAAACAGAGTGTTAACTCGACTATTTCGCCACGTGGGGGTGAATTTTTCTGGTGTTAAACACGTCTAGCCTGCATCTCCTCACGACTAGCCAGCCCCAGCGCCTCGCTGTCGAGCGGCGTCAGGACCGCCCCGATCTGCGCCTCCACCACCGCGTCGGGCCGGCGAGCAGCTTGGTCGAGGAGACCGGGCAGACGGCACGCCACCCGATAGTCCTGCTCGAGGCACTGGCGGAGATCGAGCCCGCCGGCGGCCCGCACGACGCGAGAGGCAAGCGCCCAGCTCAAGGGATCGCGCCGGCGAATGGCGGCAAGCGTCGCCGCCGCCCAATCCTCGTCGCCTGCATGAGGCGCAGCCAGCCGCCGCAGCGTTTCCTGGCCATCCGGCGCCCCGAAATACCGTTCGATCCGGTCTGCCTCGCGCAGCACGGGTCCGACGCCAGGATCCCGGTGTCGGCGGTCCAAAAGCGGATCGACCGGATCGGCATCGGCGAGCTCGGCCGTGATGGCATCGAACGCATCGCCATCGATGCAGTGGGTGAGCAGTCCCAGTGCATAGGCATCCGCCCGATCGAGACAGGCCCCCGTTGCCACCAGGTAGAGGCCGATCGCATGCGGCATCCGCGCCAGCCCATGCGCCAGACCGTGGCTGTCGAGAAGCCCTAGGTCCTTGCCATCAAGGCAGAGGCTGAACCGGCCCCCCCCTACCCGGTGCGTGCCGAAGTGGACGAGCCGCCACTGTCCAGCCCCCACCGCGCCATCGAGCAGACCCACCGTTGGTTTCGAAAAGCACTCGTGCAGCCAGCACAATCGCAGCTCATCACCGACGATATGCTGCCAGCGCGCGGCCTCGGGCAGGTCGGGAGGCGTCGTGGTAGCGCTGCAGGCCGAACCGTTGCCGTCCGCCCCCCGATACCTCACGACTGCGGCATAGACCCCGGGATCGCGCGCCAGCTTCGGATACCAGCCAGTCATCTCCGCCCTGAGCTCGCTCCACGCCTCGAGATCGAGCGGACCCGATCCGAGCGCCCCAATGGCTGCGGCACCTTGCCGCTCGAGTCTGAGGCCAGGCCCAGCAGTGCTGTGTGCATTCCCCGTCAAAGCTGCTCCAACCTCCGCCAATTGCGTTCACTTCCCCGGCCGCGCCGCCACAAGCTCACAGGTGATAGCACCAACTGCCCCGCCTTCGTCACAATTGACCGCATACCTGCGGCTGTTCATTGCGCGTCGTTTCCGTCATGTTACGGATCGATTCGCCAGTGCGCGTTTTCATCGGCGGAGACCAGAGCCACGATGATCCGATCCACGGTCTATCCGGTCGCCCTGTTGGCGGCGTTCGTAGTGTGTCCGCTGACCAGCGTCCATGGCCAGACCGTGCCGGGCGCAGCGCCCGCCGCAAAGCAGTGGCCTGTCCTGATCAAGGAT
The DNA here is from genome assembly GCA_963761475.1 of uncultured Alphaproteobacteria bacterium. Lineage (GTDB taxonomy): Bacteria > Pseudomonadota > Alphaproteobacteria > Rhizobiales > Hyphomicrobiaceae. Next base: position 418,616 of record CAVXGT010000019.1, on the reverse strand, counting down.
GCCTCGCCGTCGGTTGCCGATGCGGCCAAAGTGGGCTGGTCTGCGCAGGAAATCAAATCGGGACGCGCCCAGTGCGCGCGCGTGCTTGCCGCCTACCATATCGTTGCAGAGCACCTCGACCCCATCCACGACGGCGATTGCGGCACTCCGGCCCCGGTCAGCGTCACCAGCATCGGCAAATCCCCGGCCGTCCAGCTGTCAAGCCCCGCCATCCTCAATTGCGACATGCTCGAAACCTTCGCCAAGTGGTTGAAGAGCGACGTCCAGCCCCGCGCCCGGTCGCTACTCGGCGCTCCCGTCGACAAAATACACGTCATGAGCTCCTATTCCTGCCGCAAGGCCTATGGCCGCAAGCGCGGACGCCTGAGCGAGCACGCCAGCGCCAACGCAATCGACATTGGCTCCTTTGCAACCGCCAAGGGCCAAGAGGTAGCCTTGCTGGACGACTGGGGCATGACCGAGCGCGACATCAAGGCCCGCATCGCTGCCGCCAAGGCCGCAGCCAGGAAGCACGAAACCGCCGCAGCCGCGATCCAGCCCGCTCCACGGCCCGCCACCAGCCCACCCCCCGTCGTCGTCGCAGAACCCGGGCTCCCGCCTCCCCTCCCAACCGTCGCTTTGACAACCGGCAGCACACCGGCCCCGAGCCTCAAGAGTGGCCAGGAAGCAGCCATCCCACAGCAACCAGCCGCCATCCACGGCTTCAGGACGTTCGTCAGCGACGCCATGCGCCAAATCGTGCCGATGGACAACGCTGATCCCGCCCGGACCGGCACCGGTCTTACGCTCGGCCAGCCCTCGCGCCTCGGTGGCCCGAAGGTCGCGAAAAAGCCCGAGGCCTCCGTAACCCCGGCCTCTGCCGCCAACCGCCGTCAATTCCTGCATGACCTCCACGAGACCGCCTGCAAGCGCTTCGGCACCGTGCTCGGCCCGGAAGCCAACGCCGCCCACCGCAATCATTTCCATCTCGACAGGGCCGAGCGGCCACGCGGGAACTATTGCGAATAGTCGGCCCCTGCGTTGGCCAGCGATGGGCAGGTGCCTTCGGCTCAGGCGTCGATGACGGTAACCGTCACGTGTTGCGCAGCCCCGGACGTGTTGCCCGCTGAAATCGGTGACGCTGGCGTCGAATCCGGCATTGCCATCCGACGTCCCGTCGTGGCTGAAATACACTTGCCCCCGCTCGATGTCGCCTTGGCTGAACGCCGTAAGCGGCACGCTCCAGGCCCCTTTGCGCACCAGCCACCCACGTGTTGCGTTGCTGATCGTATAAACGAGGCTATCTGGTCCATCATCGGGATCAACGGCGGCGAGGTCGGAAACGGTCAGCTGGACGCTACGGCCGCGCCGCACCACGACCTCGAAATCGCCAGTCAGGTTCGGCGGGACGTTGCGCACGTTGGCGACGAGATCACCGCCATCGGAAAGCGCCAGTTGCCCATAGTAGACGTCCCCGCGCACCAGCCCGCCGTGTCCGATGCTGATCAGGTCTCGGACGCGGATACGCCCATCGAGTGTGCCCAGCACCACGGCCGACCGAGCCTCGAGCTCCCCGACCACGGCCCCGCCGGGCTGGATCACGACACGTTCTCCGGTGAGCTTGCCGTGAATGATCCCGCGAACTTCGATATCGCCGCCATTGCGAACTTCCCCCAGAATAGCGAGTTCCGGTCCAATGACTGTAAACGTGGGCTGAATAGTCATGTCGTTGTGTCTGCCTTTGAAAACGTCCAAGCAATGGCCTCGATCTGGAATTCAGCATTGTGTGACAATGCCATGCTTTCCCCGCTGCACAGCCAACACCTAGCCTAAGGGCACTCTCCTGCCACGGCCATAGAATTGTCTTGCGCCCCATGCCAACTGGCGCGATTTTCAAGCCGCAACCCAGCCGAGCAGCCGCAGCAGCCGCACCAGGAGCCGAAGAGATGGCACGCCTCACCACTCGCCTAGTCGAAACTCGTGGCGAGGAAGCCCATAAAACACAGGCCGTGCCGGTGCGACAGCCTGCCACCCATGGCAATTATCCGACCGTACGCCTGCGCCGCAACCGCAAGACCGCCTGGTCGCGGCAACTGGTCGCCGAGCACGCCCTATCGACCGCCGACCTGATCTGGCCGATTTTTCTGATCGACGGCGATGAGCGCCGACGCCCTGTCGCCCACATGCCCGGCGTCGACCGCGTCAACGTCGCCGAGGCGGTGGCCGAGGCCGAGCGCGCTGCCAAGCTCGGCATTCCCGCGATTGCCCCATTCCCCTACGTCGACCCAGCCTTGCGCGACCCCACCGGTACGGAAGCGACCCGCGCCACCAATCTGATGTGTCGCGCCGTCCGCGCCATCAAGTCGGCGGTGCCCGAGATCGGCTTGATCACCGACGTCGCGCTCGATCCCTACACGAGCCACGGTCACGACGGCGTGCTCGACGACACCGGCCGCATTCTCAATGATCCCACCATCGAGGTCCTCGTCCGGCAGGGTATGGCGCTGGCCGAGGCCGGCGTCGACTGTCTCGCCCCCTCCGACATGATGGACGGCCGCGTCGGCGCCTTGCGCCAGGCCCTGGACCAGCACGGCTTTACCGACGTCCAGATCCTCTCCTACGCCGCCAAATATGCCTCCGGCTTTTATGGACCCTTCCGCGACGCCATTGGCACCAACGCGACGCTGATCGGCGACAAGCGCACCTACCAGATGGACCCCGCCAACTCCGACGAGGCGTTGCGCGAGGTGGCCCTCGACCTCGCCGAGGGCGCCGACATGGTGATGGTGAAGCCCGGCATGCCCTACCTCGATATCGTCCGTCGCGTGAAAGAGACCTTCGCCGTGCCCACGTTCGCCTATCAGGTCTCTGGCGAGTACGCGATGCTCGAGGGCGCCGCCCGCAACGGCTGGCTCGACGGCGACCGCGTCATGATGGAATCGCTGCTGGCCTTCAAGCGCGCCGGCGCTGACGGCATCCTGACCTATTTTGCCCCCCGCGCCGCCAAGCTTCTGGGCGAGCAGCGCTGAGTTGCCGGCGCCCCACTGTGGCGCCGGACCGACACCGCGAAATGCCTTGATGCCCCACACTTGCACCAGCACTTGATGCCGGCGCGGCGAATTCATAGTTTGTCGCGCCGGCCCGGGTCGATCCCGCTGAGCCGGACGAGGGACCAAGTTGAGCGTTGACGTACGGGGACCGCATGACCGAGCAGCAGAAAAGCTTTCCCGAGTTCTATGTCACCGCTCCCCAGCAGTGCCCGTATTTGAAGGGCCGCCACGAGCGAAAGCTCTTCACCCATCTCACGCCCGACAAGCCACGCCCGATGCTGGACCGCCTGCTGCGCAGTGGTTTCCGCCGCAGCCAGAACGTTGCCTACATGCCTTATTGCGAGGGTTGCCAAGCCTGCGTCTCGGTACGCGTCAAGGTCGACGCCTTCGAGCCCGGACGCACCTTCCGCCGCATTATCACCCGCAACGCCGACCTGACAGCCCGCCGCATCCCTTCGGTCCCGACCGTTGAGCAATACACGCTCTTCCGCAGTTACATCGACCAGCGACACGGCGACGGCGGCATGGCCGACATGACGGTCATGGACTTCGCCATGATGGTCGAGGACTCCATCATCGACACCACGCTGACCGAGTATCGCGTTCAGCCATCCGGCGGCGACGCCCTGGCAGGCGCCAACACCGATGCCCCCGGCCGCCTCGCAGCGGTCGCCCTGTGCGACCGCCTCTCCGATGGCATCTCCATGGTCTACAGTTTCTACGACACCTCCGAGGAAACCCGCAGCCTCGGCTCCTACATGATCCTCGAGCATATCGCCCACACCCGCCGCCTCGGCCTGCCCTATCTCTATCTCGGCTATTGGATCGAGGGCTCGCGCAAGATGACCTACAAGAGCCGCTTCACCCCGCAGGAGCATCTGGGCCCCGATGGATGGCGGCTCGCGACGCCAACGCCCGCCCGCTGACCGTCCACGACGAACCGATCCGCGAGGTGCTGTGCTCCCTAGACTTCAGCCACGACCTCGGGCGGACTGGGTGACATGACGACACTCGACGAGATCTTGCCCCTGGCAGCGTTGGGGCCGATGGCGTTGCGCATGGGCCTCGTTGCCTTCTTCGTCATTGCCGTTGCCCTCATTGCCGAGCGCCTTGGCCCCTTCCTGGGCGCCATGGTAGCCTCCTTGCCCCTGCTGACGGGACCGGTCTATGTGCTGCTGGCGCTCGAGCACGACGCCGCCTATTTCGCCGAGACGACAGTAGCTTCCGTGGCAATCTGCGCAGCCATCCCGGTGTTCGTCCTGGTCTACGCCATGCTCGCCGCCACCCAGTCGGGCCCCGTCTGCGTCCTGGGCGCGCTGCTCTCCTGGTGCGCCATCGCCGTGATCGTCACCGCCCGCGAATGGTCGCTGCCGGAAGCCCTGTTGTTCGTAGCTCCTGTCTATGCCGTCTCCCTGCCGCTGGCCCAGAGCTTCACCCGCGGTGCCGCCATACGCAGTGCCAAACGCCAATGGAGCGACCTCGTCATCCGCGCACTGCTGGTCGCAGGCTTCACCGGCATCATCCTCGTCGTGAGCCAGCACGTACCGGCCTCGGTGACCGGTGTCCTCTCGGTCATGCCGATCCTCATGAGCAGCCTGATGCTGGTGCTGCATGCCCGAATCGGCGGCCTTGGTACCGCAGCCCTTATGGCCCACACCCTCGGCGGTATCGTCGGCATGGTGCTGGCCTTCAGCCTCGTCCACCTCACTGTCCTGAGCATCGGCGTGTGGCCGGCGCTCGGCGCCGGACTCGCGCTCTCGATCGGCTGGAACACGATGCTGATCGTGGTGAAACGCCTGCGCAGCGCCTGAAAGGAACCCGCGAGCCAGGATATAGCGCGCGCGGTTTGTGTCCCGTCATCTCCACCAGCCGCCCGTCAAGACAACAGCGCCAACTCCGGATGGAATTGGCGCTGCAGGATTTTGTCATCCACCCGGCCCAAGTCGGCCGGGTGCACCATCGATCGCGGTTCAGGCGAGATCGAAACGGTCGGCCATCATCACCTTGTTCCAGGCCGCAACGAAGTCGTTGACGAACTTGGCCTTGGAATCGCTGGAGGCGTAGACCTCGGCGATGGCACGCAACTGCGAGTTCGATCCGAACACCAGATCGCACCGCGTCCCCGTCCACTTCACGCTACCCGATGCCCGGTCACGTCCCTCGTAGATGCCATCGTCACCAACCGGCTTCCACTCCGTGCCCATGTCGAGCAGGTTGACGAAGAAGTCGTTGCTGAGCGTCTCGGGCTTCTGCGTGAACACACCATGCTTGGATTGGCCGGTGTTGGCGTTGAGCACGCGCAGGCCACCGACCAGTGCCGTCATCTCCGGCGCCGTCAGCGTCAGCAGTTGCGCCTTGTCCACCATCAACTCTTCCGGGGACACGGTGAACTTGGTCTTCTGGTAGTTGCGGAAGCCGTCCGAAACCGGCTCCAACACCGAGAAGGACTCTACGTCCGTCTGTGCCTGCGAGGCATCCGTCCGGCCCGGCGTGAACGGCACCGTCACGTCATGCCCGCCGGCCTTGGCCGCCTTCTCCACAGCTGCACAACCGCCGAGCACGATCAGATCGGCCATTGACACCTTCTTGCCGCCCGACTGCGCGCCGTTGAACGCTTTCTGCACCCCTTCGAGCGCCCCCAGCACCTTGGCGAGCTGGGCCGGATCGTTGCCCGCCCAATCCTTCTGTGGGCTGAGCCGGATGCGCGCACCGTTGGCGCCGCCCCGCTTGTCGGAGCCGCGGAACGTCGAGGCCGACGCCCAGGCTGTTGCCACCAGTTGGCCGATCGTGAGCCCCGACGCCAGGATCTTGGCCTTGAGCGACGCGATGTCCGAGGCGTCGATCAAGGAATGATCGACCTTCGGAACGGGATCCTGCCAGATCAGCTCCTCGGCCGGAACTTCCGGGCCGAGATAGCGCGAGCGCGGACCCATGTCGCGGTGCGTGAGCTTGAACCAGGCCCGCGCGAAAGCATCGGCGAACTGATCCGGGTTCTTGTGGAAGCGGCGCGAGATCGGCTCGTAGATCGGATCGAAGCGCATGGCCAGATCCGCCGTCGTCATCATCGGCGCGTGCTTCTTGGAGGGATCGTGCGCGTCCGGGATCATGTGCTCGGGCTTGACGTCCTTGGCCCGCCACTGTTGCGCACCGGCCGGGCTCTTGATGAGCTCCCACTCGTAGCCGAACAGCATGTCGAAATAGCCGTTGTCCCACTTTGTCGGATTGGGCTTCCAGGCGCCTTCGATGCCGCTGGTGATGGCATCCACGCCCTTGCCCGACTTGTAGGTGCTGAGCCAGCCGAGACCCTGCGCCTCGATCGGCGCGCCTTCGGGCTCACGTCCGACCAGCGCCGCATCGCCTGCGCCATGCGCCTTGCCGAAGGTGTGACCGCCAGCGGTGAGGGCAACCGTCTCCTCGTCGTTCATGGCCATCCGCTTGAACGTCTCGCGGATGTCGCGGCCGGAAGCGACGGGATCAGCCTTGCCGTTCGGCCCCTCGGGATTGACGTAGATGAGGCCCATCTGCACCGCCGCCAGCGGACGCTCGAGCTCGCGATCGCCACTGTAGCGCTCGTCGCCGAGCCAGGTGCCTTCCGCGCCCCAGTAGATGTCCTGCTCCGGCTCCCAGATGTCGGCACGCCCACCGGCGAAGCCGAAGGTCTTGAAGCCCATCGATTCGAGCGCGCAATTGCCCGTGAGGATCATCAGATCCGCCCACGACAGCTTGTTGCCGTACTTCTGCTTGATCGGCCAAAGCAGGCGGCGGGCCTTGTCCAGGTTGGCGTTGTCAGGCCAGCTGTTTTCCGGCGCAAAGCGATGCGCGCCATTGCCGGCGCCACCCCGCCCGTCGCCCGTGCGATAGGTGCCCGCGCTGTGCCAGGCCATGCGAATGAAGAGACCGCCGTAGTGCCCCCAGTCAGCCGGCCACCACGGCTGCGAATTCGTCATCAGCGCGTAGAGGTCCTTTTTCACCGCCGCCAGGTCGAGCGACTTGAAAGCCTCCGCATAGTTGAAGTCTTCACCGACCGGCCGTCCAGCCGGCGGGTTCTGGTGCAACATCTTGAGGTTGAGCTGGTTCGGCCACCAGTCGCTGATCGACCGGCCGCCAACGGCTGTGTGAATGGGTTTTGCCCCCGAAAACGGGCATGAGCTGGTGCTGTCGTTCGCCATGTTCTCTCCGATCGCGTTCTGTGGTTCCGGTCCCTTGGAAGGAGCATCAATCCTGGAGCTTGTCGTTTGCTCTATGGCCAGCGCGCCAGCCGCACCGAGGCAAACCCCTCCGCACCGCTCATGTCAGCCGTCGTTCCGGGATTGCAGGCCCCGCCGAGAATGGCCTCGGTCGCTGCTATCCAATTGTGCCTTGGGCACAAACGCGGTAGCCATCGGCCCCTCCTTACTTTGGAACTAATCTAATCTACACAGCCCCGCGCTCACCTGCAATGCGTTACCGCCACCCGTTCGCTGACGTGGCATGCGACACGGGCGCGCCGCCACCTCGCGCGAGGGCCAGAGGCTAGACCGCTTCAGCCGAGCGACTGGCGAAACTGCTCGTAGCCGAAGCGCTTGACGACCCGATAATGCCCATCGGCATCGAGGATTGCGAGATCAGGCAGCGGCGTGCCGTTGAAGGTCGTGTTCTTGACGAAGCTGTATTGCATCATGTCGGTGAACACGATCCGACTGCCGGCAGCGAGCGGCGTATCGAACGTGTATTCGCCGATCACATCGCCGGTCATGCACGTCTTGCCGCCGAGCAGGTAGGCATGTCGCCGCTCGCCGGGCTTGCCCGCGCCGACGACGACCGGCGTATAGGGAACCTCCAGCACATCGGGCATGTGGCAACTGGCCGACGTGTCGAGGATGGCGATGTCCTTCTCGTTGTGGTGCAGCGCCAGCACGCTGGCGACGAGATAGCCGGTATCGACGACGATGCCCGCGCCGGGCTCCAGGATGACCTCGACACCGAACTGGGCGCGGAATGCCTTGATCGCGGCAATCAGCCGGTCGAGATCGTAACCGGGCTTGTTGATGAAATGCCCGCCGCCGAAGTTGACGGCTTTAACTTGCCGCACCTGCTCGCCAAGGTGACGAGCCACGTGCTCGATCAATCCCACCGACCCGTCCGCCAGGCTTTCGCACAGCGCGTGCACATGCAGGATGTCGATCCCGCTCCAGTCGATGCCGCCGATGTCGGCGAGTGGCGTACCGAAGCGCGACCCCGGCGCACAGGGGTCGTAGAGTGCGCCGCCAAGCGTGGCGTTGGAGTAGCCAGGGTTGATGCGCACGCCGATTTTTGCCCCGCCGGCGCGGGCGATGGGCGCGAAGCGAGAAAGCTGCTCCGGCGAATTGAAGTAGATGTGCTGCGCGATTTTGACCAGCCGCTCGACTTCACCCGAACCGTAGGCCGGCGCGTAGACGTGCACCTCCTTGCCGAACTCCTCGGCGCCCATACGCGCTTCGTATTCGCCGCTGGCCGTGGTGCCGTCGAGCGTATCGCGCATCAGCGGAAAGGCTGCCGGCATCGCCCACGCCTTGGTGGCCAGCAGCACCTTGGCCCCGCTCTCGCGCTTGAGGCGCTCGACGGTTCCGAGGTTGCGCTTGAGCGCCTTGACATCGAGCACGTAGGCCGGCGTCGCCATATCGTCAGGCAAGCGGGACAGGATGTCGTCGGCCATGGGAACTCCTTGCCGGGGCGGTGGTCGGATGAGCGGCTGGGGTCTCGATATAGGGCATAGGGCGAGGACTGCAATGGCGGGCCGTGCGCACCGCTGCACGCGAAAGGCTGTCGCCCCGGGCCGCATGGGGGAGAGGTGACAGGCCGTGCAATATTGGAGGGGGGATGGGGAATTTTTATACGGAAGCCGCTATTGAGGAAACGATGCCAGTCGGGTCGGCAGCCATCGGCAAGCACGGTCGCTATCGGGCGTGTTGCGTCGGCCCTTTACAGCGTGCGCGCTTCATCTCGGACGTACCGGTCAGCCGGACGGTCTCGGACCAACCCGACCGTCAGCCTCGTCTCGCCCCTCGAAACTGAACCTCTCCTGACTTTGACGAGGTCATAGTGTGTCAAGGCTTGGCCGGTCCGCTTTCACCGCCAACGGACAGTACCTGATAATTGAAGTTACGCGATTTTTACATGACGCCAGCTTTGGCCCTTGGCAATCTCTTTGTAGAGCACATGTGACTTTTGCTACCTCGTGCCGAGGCAAACGCCAATATCGGAGAGACACATGAAGCGACTCGCAACTCTTATTTCCGCACTCGTTGGTGCTATTTTGATGCTGGCCCCCGCTGCGGCTGACAATCTAGAAAAAATGAAGCCTCTGATGAAGATCACAACACCCGCCGGGCAAGGACCTTTTCCAGCCATCCTCTTGCTTTCCGGGGCGAGCGGATTTCATATAAAAGGGGGAAGTTACGACGAAGTGCAATCTGATCTTACGAAGCTAGGGTTTGTTGTATTTCGCGTTAACTCGTTGGAAATTCGAGGCTTGAAGAATAATAAAGACGGAAAATTAACCTACGGCGATCAAGCGGCTGATGTGAGCGCTGTTGCGAAATATGTTGCAGCTCAAAACAACATAAAGCGAGATGCTATCAACGTTCTGGGATGGTCTCTCGGAGGGCAGGGTGCCATTGCTGCGGCCCAAGTCAGCACAGGAATAGCAAAGGCCGTTGCCTATTACCCAGCTTGTCAACGGCTCCCAACCACTGAAGTGAAAGTGCCAACCCTGATTCTGAGCGGCGAGGCAGATGATGTGGTGCCGCTTAGCGCTTGTCGTAAGTTGCTCGATGGAATGAAGGCGGTTACAATGCGGACCTATCCAAGCGCAAATCATGGTTTTGATAACAAGAAGTTTGACCCGCCCAGGAAGTATGCTTTCGGCACGCTAGGCTACGACGCAGCAGCAGCTAAAAGCGCATGGGCAGAATTGGAACAATTCATGGCTAGGTAAAGCCAAATTGTGGTCGGCGAGAGTAATGAGTACGTTCCTCGTTGGCAATTTAACACGTTCATGGAGGTCAGGCGTGTCCGCAAGTATGGGCAAGACCTGACTTCCTCGATTGTCGCCGAGCCCAATTTAAAGATGCCTCTTGACGGACCTTGACGTCGGTGCCCCGTCGTCCGGAATCGGGGGCGTTTCTACCGTGGGCTTAAACGCACGATAGGGCCGCTACACGCCACTGGCCAAAGTCGGCTTTCTCCGCAGCGTCGCGTCGTTGCCTGCCCCGAACCGTCGAGCTATCCAGGTCGCCATCTGCTTTGTCGTGCGTGCCCGGCATGCTCCAGTTGCGACCTCAGGGGCGTTGGATGGCGAGACTGATCCCGCCCCCCCATACTTTGTCACTGTGCAGTCGATAGTTTGGTGGGGACGACGCGTTTGACGATCCGACCAGTTGGGTCTCGCAGTGCGTCAAGTTTTGGTGCAATCACGTTCTTCCAATGGTCGGACTGGTAGATATCTCTGTAGATACGCTCGGGCTCGGCTTCGTTCTCGAAGCGACGAATCCAAAAATACAAGGTCTCGTCGCTTTCCCCTCGGAACGAAGCAGATATGATGCATCCCTTAGCCATTTGAAATGGAATCATTTTCTCCTCCATGACTTTTAGCCACGCAACCATTTTGCCAGGAAGTATCTTGTATTGCCGCAACTCATAAAAGGCCATTATCTGCCTCCGATATCTCAAGTATTCTGAGATAATTCTCGATCCATTACGTTGGATCGCGGGCCACGTCGGCCTTCTTCGTGCCTCGATGGTCAAGACCTTCGGGCCTCACACGCCTTCGATGACCCGAATGTCGCGCTCCGCGCCGTTGCCGAGTGCACGAAGGGCGTCCTGATACGCATCGCTCTCGTATGCTGCCTGAGCGATTTCAACACTGTCGAATTCAACGACCACAGCGCGCAGAGCGAGGCCCGCTTCGTAAGTCTTGACGGGGCTTCCGCGCACGAGAATGCGTCCTCCACATGCCTCTACAGCGGGACCAGCCAGCTTTGCATATGAGGCCAGTGCCGATGGGTCATGGATCGCGCGGTATGAATTAATGATATAGCCCTTCGCCATGGCGGTATCTCCAGCTTAGGCGCATTTGCAGCGTCATCGTCAATCGTCGCTGCGATAAGCGCAACCAATGTATCGACACTAGACAAACTCTGCAAAGAGCCGAAAACCTGGTTTGTCCTACGAGCGGTGTTGAACGATGGCTATCAACACAGAGGACTTGCTCGTTCATCGTGGCGCGCACTCGTCTTGCGAGTGTCTGCTGACCGCGGTTTTGCATCTGCTCGTGACAGCAATCCCTGCACTGAATTATGAAATCGGCTGACGTCCCCTCCCCCGCATTCCCCCCGTTACGCCGGCGTTTCATTGCTACGCTGATTGCTTGAGTGACAAACGTGGGCGTTGCGCGCGCGACGGAACAGTCGTGGCACACACTCTCCCCTTGCGTTCCCGGAAGCCGCGCTTTCGCGCGGCTATCCGGGATCTTCACCGCGCGACTTGAAGTACGTTGCTTACCACTCGACACCGTCGGCCCGCACGACGACTGCGAACAGATCGCGCCAAGTCGGATTGTGTCTTTCGATGAGTTGGATCTTCCAATCCCGCCGCCAACGCTTCATGGCGCGCTCACGCTTGGCCGCAACCGCGGCGTCGCCGTGTGCTTCGAAGTAGACAAGTTTGCCAACCCAGTAGCGTTTGGTGAAGCCATCCATCACGCGCTCGCGGTGCTCCCAAGTCCGTCCTGCCAGATCGCTCGTCATGCCGACGTAGAGCACGCCCTGGGGCCTGCTTGCCGCTATGTACACCCAGTACGTTTTTTCCGGCGCGATCGACATCGATGCTCGCGCTCAATATCGAGCGGTGAAGACCCCGGCTCTGCGCGCCAGCGCGCTCCGGCCGGGGACGCAAGTGGAGGGGGCAGCGCAAAGTGACGAAAAAAGCGGGTCTTGCAGCTTGCGATGACGTCTCCTTCCGGGCCATGAATCGTCGCTCAAACCGTTGATATAAGTGAAACTTCTTCCGATCCACTCAAGGCACGATGGGACCGTCCCGAGACCGCCAGTCAATGTCGCGAATCTCCCCATCTCTCCTCGCCCCGCGATTCACCTGTCCTGTCGCCTGGCCGCCCCCCGTGGCTGCTGCGCACCTGCCACAAGACCGTCGCCTTCACTCCTCCAGCCCATAATCCTCCCGCGCGCTCTCGGCCGTGATGCGGCCGTCGGCGAGATCGCGGCGGACCTGGTCGCGGTCGCGTTGGCGGGGGTCGCCATAGCCGCCCGCCCCCGGCGTTGTGATGTAGACGCGCTGGCCCGATTGCAGCACGGCCCGCGCCTTGGCCGGGAACTCGACGCCGTCGTCGAAGTCGAAGCGGGCGCAGCCACCCTCCTTGGCACCGAAAAGACCCCATGGCCCCCGCTCGAACCGCGAGCCGTGGATGTAGGTCCGGCACTCGTGGCCCTCGACCCGCACTTGCCGAAAGAGACCCATGCCGCCGCGAAACCGGCCGGCCCCGCCTGAGCCGTTGACCAGCTCGTAGCGCTCGAGCACCAGCGGATACTCGCTCTCCAGCGCCTCCACCGGCAGGTTCGAGGTGTTGGTGAGGTGCACATGGACGCCGTCGAGGCCGTCCTTGGTGGCCCGCGCCCCGAAGCCGCCGCCGATGGTTTCGAGATAGACGTAGAACTGGCCGGTGCGCGGGTCGACCCCGCTGAACGTCGAGTTGACGCAGGCACCGTTGCACGCCGCGATGATGCGGTCCGGCATGGCTGGCGCCAACGCGCCAAAAATCAGATCGACCACGCGCTGGCCCGTATGCAGTCGCGAATTGACGGCAGCCGGCGGCCCCGCATTGAGGATCGAGCCCTTCGGCGCCTTGACATGGATCGGCCGGAACAGACCCGCATTGGGCGGGATCTCCGGACCGATCAAAGCCTTCACCGCATAATAAACGGTGGCGAGCAGACCGGTCTCGACGAGGTTGATGCCAGCCCGCACCTGAGCCGGCGCGTCGAACTCGAAAAAGATCTCGTCGTCCTTGACCTCGACCTGCACCTTGAAGGTGAGCGTGCCATCGAGCTCGTTGCTCTCGTAGCTGTCCTCGAACGTGTAGCGGCCAGAGGGAATCGTGCGGATACCCGCGCGCGTCAGGCGTTCGGCGTAATCGAGCAGCGCATCCCCCGCCGCCAGAAGCTTGTCCTTCCCATAGCGGTCGCACAACCTCTTGAAGCGCTCGACGCCCTGCCGGTTGGCCGCCATCTGGGCGCGGAGATCATTGAGCCGCTCGCGCGGCACCTGCAGGTTGAGCAGGATGAGGTCCAGCACATCCTGCACCAGCCGGCCCTCGCGGTAGAGCCGCACCGGAGGGATGCGCAGGCCTTCCTGGAAGATGTGGGCGTGCGCGCGATCGACGAAGTCGGCATGGTGCGCCGTGTTTGTCGCCCACGCGACCAGCTCGCCCTGGTAGAAAATCGGTTCAGCCAGCACGATATCGGGGAGGTGCGTGCCGCCACCGGTGTGCGCATCGTTGCCGATGAAGACGTCACCCTCGCGCACGTCGGCCATATCGCAGCGCCGCGCGATCTCGTCGACCACCCCGATCAGCGAGCCCAGGTGAATGGGAATGTGCGAGGCCTGGCACAGCGTCCGCCCCTTGGCATCGAAGAGACACGTCGAGCTGTCGCGCCGCTCCTTGATGTTGGTCGAGTAGGAGGCGCGCACCAGCGTCTCGCCCATCTCCTCGACGATCGAGGCCAGCGCATTGCCGATCACCTCGACCGTGATCGGGTCGAGCACGCCGGGGCCGACAGGCTGGCGTGGCGAGGCGGTCTCTTGCATCTCTTTCAGCCCTCGATGACGATGTTGAGATAGGGATCGACTGAGGCCACCTGCCCCGGCAACACCAGAGTCGTGGCATCCATCTGCTCGACAATCGCCGGCCCCTCGATCCGGTGACCAGCCCCAAGCCGATCACGATCGTAGACTGGTGCGGCCATGCTCGATTGCGTCTCCTCGAACCAGACCTCGCGCGTGGCGATGCGCGCCTCGCCGACCGCGCTCGTCGCAGCAGGCTGCGGCAGCATGCGCGTCTGCTGCACCCGGCCGATCGCCTCGATGCGGAAGGTCACAGCCTGGATCGGTTCCTCCGTCGCGATGTAGCCGTACATCTGCCGGTGCGCCGCCTCGAACCGCGCTGTGAGCTCGTCGAGCAGCGCCGCGCCGGCAAGCCCCTCCGGCAGGGCAATCGACAGTTCGTAGTTCTGCCCGATATAGCGCATGTCGATCGTCCGGCGCACCTCGCGGTCCCCGGCCACGATTGCCTCCGCCGCGAACCACGCTTGTGCACGATCGTCGAGGGCGGCAAAGACGTCCGCCATCGCACCAAGGCTGTCGGTATCCAGGCGCACCTGCAGAGTCTGGGCAAAGTTGGTCTTGAGATCGGTCATCAGCAGGCCCAGCGCACACAGGATGCCGGGATTGCGCGGCACCAGCACGCGCGGGATCTCGAGCTCGCGGGCAAGACGAGCCGCATGCAACGGTCCGGCACCGCCGAACGCGACCAGTACATAGTCGCGCGGATCATGGCCGCGCTGCACCGAGATCAGCCGGATCGCGCGCGCCATGTTGGCTGTGACGACACTCACGATCCCCTGCGCCGTCGCCATCGTCGTGAGCCCGAGCCGGGTTGCGAGCGCAGCCGTCGCTGCCTCCGCCTTGCCGGCGTCGATCGCCATCCGCCCGCCGAGCAGATGCGCCCCGTTGAGCGTCCCCAGCACGACATTGGCGTCGGTAACCGTCGCCTCGGTGTTGCCAAGCCCGTAGCACGCTGGCCCAGGCACGCTGCCGGCGCTCTTCGGGCCGACCTTCAGATGACCGCCGGCATCGATGTGCGCCACCGACCCGCCACCGGCACCGACCGTGTGGATATCGAGCATCGGCGTCTTCAGCGGATAACCATGAACTTCCATTTCGGCGGCAAGTCGTGGTTCCCCGTTGGCGATGAGCGCGACGTCAGTCGAGGTGCCGCCCATATCGAAGGTGATGATGTTGTCATGGCCGGCAAGCCCGGCCACCTTCATGGCGCCGACGACACCCGTTGCCGGTCCCGACAGCACCGTGCGCACCGCCTGGTCGCGCGCCGTTGCAAACGACATCACACCGCCATTCGATTGCGTAATGCGCCGCGGCCCCTCGAGGCCGGCGGCATCGAGCCGTGGCCCGAGCCGGTCGATGTAGCGCGCCATGACCGGGCCCAGGTAGGCGTTGACGACGGCCGTGGACAATCGCTCGAACTCGCGGAATTCCGGCGCCACCTCGTGCGAGCAGGTGACAAAGGCCTCGGGAAATTCCTCGGCAACGATTTCCCGCACCCGCAATTCGTGACGGGGATCGAGATAGGCATACAGGAACATGACGGCGACAGCCTCGACGCCCGCAGCCTTGAGCTGACGCGCCGCCACCCGCACGGCCGCTTCGTCGAGCGGCGTCTCGATGCGCCCGTCGTGGCGCAACCGCTCCGCCACCTCCATACGGAGCTCCCGCGACACCAGCAGCGCCGGCTTGTCGCACTGCAGATCATAAAGATGCGGACGGCGCTGACGGCCGATCTCCAAGAGGTCGCGGTAGCCGTCGGTGGTAATGAGCCCGGTGGCCACGCCCTTGCCCTGGATCAGCGCATTGGTGGCAACCGTGGTGCCGTGCCCGAACGAAACCACGTCCGCGGGCCGGGCGCCTGCCGCCGCGGCGAGCCCCTCCACCACGCCCCCGGCAATGGCCGTCGACGGGTCGTCGGGCGTGCTCGCCACCTTCCACACCGCAATGGCGCTGCCATCCTCCGCCACCAGGCAGACATCGGTGAAGGTCCCACCGGAATCGACACCGACACGCCATTTGCTCATCCGACGGGGCTCCAATCTCTGTTCCGTTCAAGCAACCAACAGGCCCGAAGGCCGCATCGCGGGCCGCTTTGGCCCGCACCATGGCGCGGGCCGGCCATCAACGCAATGCAGCCCCTCATCCGAACCGGGGCGGGCCGGGGCGCACCCGAGTTGACGAAAGCAGGCCCGTCTACCACTTTCAACGAGCAAAGCCGCAACACCGGATGATCGACGCTGCATGACACCGACGGATAAAGCCTGGCGAGACCTGATCGAAGCGGTACAGGCCTCCGGCCGCAAGGCGGCCCTCGCCATCACCGGCGGCGGCAGCGGCGCAGTGGCCGAGGTGCTGCGCGTACCCGGCGGCTCGCGACTGCTGGTCGAGGCGCAGATCCCCTACGACGAGCAGGCCCTCGCCAACTATCTGGGCTTTGCTCCAGCCCAGGCCTCCAGCGCCGACACTGCCGCCGCCATGGCCCGCACCGCCCGCACACGCGCCGCGACCCTGGTCGGCACCGGCAGCGAGCTCGTTGGCCTCGGCGCCACCGCGGCCCTCGTCAGCGACCGGCCGCGCCGCGGCGAACACCGCTTCCACATCGCCTACGCCAACGCCACTGGCCTCGCCCATTGCACCGCCGTCCTTGCCAAGGGCCGCCGCGACCGGGCCGGCGAGGAGGACCTCGTGGCCCGCGCCATCGTGCTGTGGCTCGCCCGCGCCTGCGGCATCGCGGCACCCTCCCCGCGGAGCCTGCTCGACGCCGACGAACACTATGCCGAGACCAGGCTCGAGGCTGGCGACACCATAGACCGGCTGCTCGCCGGCGAAATCGACCGGCTCACCGCCGAGCCCGACGGCCAACTGGTTCATGCAGCACCCCCACCACCCGTACTGCTGCCCGGCTCGTTCAATCCCGTCCATGACGGCCATGTGTCTCTGGCTCGCGTCGCCGAGGATATGAAACAGCAGCCCCTCGCCTTCGAGATTTCCGTCACCAACGTCGACAAGCCGCCACTCGCCGGCCAGACCATCAGGCAGCGGCTGACCCAGTTCGCCTGGAAGGCGCCGGTCGAGTTGACGCGGGCGCCGACGTTCCTGGAAAAATCACGCATTTTCCCGAACACTACCTTCGTTATTGGCGCCGATACCGCCGAGCGCGTGGTCGCACCCAAATACTACGGCGACGACGAGCACCGTATGCATTTGGCCCTCGAGGAGATCGGCAGCGCCGGGGCGAGTTTCCTGGTGGCCGTGCGCGTCGACCAGAACGGCCGCTTGCGCGCGTTGCGCGACATCTCCGTGCCCCACCGCTATACCGATCTCTTCACCGAGATCCCCGAGCACCGCTTCCGCCTTGATACCTCATCGAGCGAGATCCGGGCGCGTGGCGAGCCAGACGCCAAGGAGGAGAGATCGTAGGCCGCGGACGGGTTGCGCATTGCGGCGAGAGCGCGGCCAGCCCTGGAACCAGCCGAGAAGGCCTAGCCTCTCAAAGCTCCCGCCTTTTCCAACGGACGATCATCGTCCTCGCATAAAATGCCAGAGTTGGCGCGCCACCACCGTGCGCACACCATCGGGCCGCCGCAGCTTCCAATCCAATCGAGGCTTACCCAATGAACCAACCGCAAAAGCCTGTCGAGATCACCTCGGTCATCACCTGTCCGCAGTGCGGCCACCAAGCGCAAGAGACGATGCCGACCAACGCCTGAGTGGGCGTCTACCTCTGTAAGGGGTGCGGCAAGACATTGAAGCCCGAACCAGACGCTTGCTGCGTCTTCTGCTCGTTCGGCACGCTGCCCTGTCCCGACGTTCAACGCAGCGGCCACTGCTGATCGGACGAGCAATAGCAGGGGCACTTCGGGCGCAAGGCAAGCGCCGCGATTGCTGCGCCAGACAAAATTCTGCCCAATGGATATGAGATTATTGAAATCAGCGGCGCTGGTGCCATCGCAACACGACGCTAACTATTCCGGCCCGGTGGGGTTGCATAATGTCTGCCGGAAAACTATTTGCCGGACTGATCGGTCGCTCCCTATAGCGACACCGAATTACGGAGAAGGCCCGATGACGCATACGTCTCGCCGCCCCGTCGAGGGCATCGCCTAGGCACGCATGCGCTAGCTGCGCTGCTTGGGGTTGTAAGCGCGCCAGTGAGCGAACGCTGAACTGTGCGTGCCGAAGAACCTCTTCTCCGGACCTATTCCCACATGGCCACTTCTCCCACGATGGACGGGCGCGCCCCGATCCACGTCTTCGCCTCGTCCAAATCCTGGATCGAAGGCAACGCCACTTTGCAACTCGAGCAGGTCGCTGGTCTCACCGGTGTCCGAGCAGTCGCGGCCATGCCGGATCTTCATCCCGGTAAATACGGTCCCGTCGGCTGCGCCGTCCTGGCCGACCACATTCACCCGCGGCTGGTGGGTTCCGACATCGGCTGCGGCATGGGTCTGTTCCAGCTCGATGTTGCCGCGAGGAAGCTCCGCATCGACCAATTGGCCGAGCGCCTGCACACGCTCGACCAACGCTGGGACGGCGACAGCCGCGAGGCCATGGCGCAAGCCGGTCTGGCAACTACCGCGTTCGATGAATCGCTCGGCAGCATCGGTGGCGGCAACCACTTCTGCGAGTTCCAGGCGATCGAGGAGGTCTGCGAGCCTGAAGCCGCGGCAGCAGCGGGCCTCCGGCGTGGTGATGCCTTCGTGCTCGTGCACTCGGGCTCCCGGGGCCTCGGCCATTCGATCCTGGAAGCCGAGCTTGGCACCGGTCAGGCCTCACTCGATCCGTCGAGCGAAGCAGGTCAAGCCTACATCAACGCACATGATCACGCCGTGCAGTGGGCAAAACTCAACCGCCGCATCATCGCCCAGCGTGCCGCCGCCGCCGCACGAGCCGACGTGCACGAGTTGGCTGACCTCGCGCACAATATGGTGGAGTTGCAGGCTGGATCGGTGGCCGGCGCAGCGTTGCATCGCAAAGGTGCTGCAGCCTCCGATCGCGGCCTCGTGCCTGTGCCCGGATCGCGCGGCACCCTGTCCTATCTGGTGGAACCACTCGCTGCGTCGCGGCGGCCGG
Organism: uncultured Alphaproteobacteria bacterium; assembly: GCA_963761475.1. Taxonomy (GTDB): domain Bacteria; phylum Pseudomonadota; class Alphaproteobacteria; order Rhizobiales; family Hyphomicrobiaceae. Next base: position 399,639 of record CAVXGT010000019.1, on the reverse strand, counting down.
ACACCTTGGCATCCCTGGCGCATGGAGCTGGCCGCAAGTACGACCGAGCCTCCATGCATGGCCGCGTTCAGACCAGGAAATCCGACATCGCGCGCTTGCAGCGCAACCCCTTCGGCGGTCTCGTCGTTTGCGGTGACCGCGACCTGCTCGTGGAGGAAGCGCCTGAGGCCTACAAGAGCATCGACCGCGTGATCGAGGACCTCGTCACGTTCGGCCTGGCGCGCGTGGTGGCTACATTCCGTCCGTTGGTGACGTTCAAGAAGGCACAGGCCAACGTCGCATCGCGTGATGGTCAGCGCACGAAGTCGTGGAAGGAGGATCGTCGATGATCAGACTACTCCTCACCAGCGGTCGCGGTCCGGCGGAATGCCGGATCGCCGTCGCCAAGGCGATCGATGCACTCGCCGCCGAAGCCGCAGCCCGGGGCCTCGACGTCGACTGCCTCGAAGGACCCAACAGTGACGGCAACGGACCGGCCTCCGCCATCCTCGTGATCCATGGGGAAGGGGCGGACAGCTTTGCCCGGCCGTGGATCGGGTCCATCCAGTGGGCCGCCCAAAGCCCGCTGCGCCCGCATCACAAGCGCAAGAACTGGTTCATCGCCATCGTCGAACTGCCAACCCCTCCGGCCGTCGCAACCGCGCCAGCCGCCAACGAGGTGCGCTTCGAGGCCTTCCGCGCCGGAGGCCCCGGCGGCCAGCACCAGAACAAGACCGAGAGTGCCGTACGCGCCGTGCATATCCCGAGCGGCCTTGCCGTCGTCGCACGCGAGCAGCGATCGCAGCACCGCAACAAGTCGCTGGCGTTGGAGCGGCTCGGAGCGCTCATCAAGCTGCAGGGCGAGTTGGCAGCCATCACCGCCCGCCAGGACGCGCACGCCGCCCACGATCGTCTCGAGCGCGGCCGACCGGTAAAGCGCTTCACCGGGCTGGCCTTCCGCCCGCGTGAGGCCGCCCACCAGGCGTGAAGTCTGCTGCCGCTTGCAGACCGGATCGAATGAGGCGCGTCACCGTCGGGCGAGGATGAAAACCCGCGGCTCATTCGGCTTGGTGCCATGTCGCGAATTCTCGACGATCGTGAAACCAGCGTGCGCGATGTCACGGGCCAATTCGTCGGCCGTGAAAAAGGCCACGGTCGGGGCCTTGCCGAAGACCTGGGCAACCGGCACGGCGAGACGTATCAAGCGGTTCATCTCCGACAGACACGCCGTCTTGCTGACAAAGAGACCGCCCGGCTTCAACGAGGCATATACGTCTTGCAAGTACCGCGCGCGTCCGGGAACGAGATGCAGGACGTTGAACGCCAGGACTGCATCGAATGGCCCGTCGGGCCAGGTCGAGCGATCCGAGCCGGCCACGCTGAATGCGACACTGTCGCAGTGCTGATTGGCGGCCTTTTCGCGGGCAATGGCAATCATCTCGCTGGAGATATCGGTGGCGACGTATCGCGATACGCCAGGAGCAAGAGTGAGCGCGGTCGTGCCGGTGCCGCAGCCGAGCTCCAGCACTTCGTCTGTCGGTTTTAGGATTTCGCGGACGCGTGTCACGGTGCGCTCGTAGCCGGCCATGTCCTTGATGGTATCGCGAGCGTACTTGCGCGCCACGCGATCCCAGAACCGCACATCGCCAGTCGCATCTGTCATCGGTTGTCTCCAGTCGGCAGGCGGCGCAATATCGCAGAGCGGTTGCTCATTCGCCAGCCGCCTTCAACGAGCAATTTTTCGCTACGATCCCCGAGGATGTCATCCCGCAGGCACAGCAGCACCTGACAGATATTCTCCAGCGTGTCGAATCGGAGGCCGCGCACTCTGCCGGATTCCAGCTGCAAACCGTCTGCTCGGCGAGCCGATGCGCTGGCCGGGCGAATTTTCCCAGGTCTGCATAAACACCACCACCATGATCGGCCACACAACCGCCGTCCTGAGCGGATGGCGATCAAACTGCAGAATCGCAGAATGCTCCGAGCCCGCACACCGATGGCCGTTGGAACGCGGAGTGGGCGGAGAGTGCACCTGCCCGAGCGGCACCCTATCGTATGTCGACCAAAGTGGCAGTGCATCCTCCAACACCACATACAGGCCGGATGACGTCATGGGCCGATTCCCGACAGTGCTTCGTTCGTGCTAACAAGACGCCTGATCATGGCTGGCGGCTGCGTTCGGCAAGATCTGCATTTCCCCCGCGAGGAACGCCATGGCCACCAAATCTGCAGAGAATCAGGCCAAGATTGCGCCCTCCGCTCCCGTCCGGCTCCGCGATCAGCTTGATCGCCGGGATCTGCTTCATGCAGCAATCCTCGGCCTTGGAGTATTAGCGACCAGCTCGATACGTGCGCGCCAGGCTTGGGCCGCTCCTCAATTCAAGGCCGATCCATTCTCCCTGGGCGTCGCCTCTGGCGATCCAGAGCAGGACGGTTTCGTCATCTGGACTCGCCTTGCGCCCGCACCCTTGGAAGTCGGCGGCGGGATGCCGCGCCGCGCTGTCGAAGTGAGCTGGGAGATTGCAGCGGACGAAACCATGACGCGCCGCCTGAGTGGGGGTGTTGCTACTGCCCGACCGGACCTCAGCCATGCCGTGCACGTTGAAGTCGGAGGGTTAGAGCCTGGCCGGGAATACTTCTACCGCTTCGAGGTTGGCGGCATTCGATCGCAAATCGGGCGCGCCAAGACCTTGCCTGCACCGGGACGCGAGGGCGCCGTTCGCTTCGCCGCTGCCGGCTGCCAGCGATATGAGGACGGTCTCTTCACTGCTTGGCGGCACATCGCCGATGAGCGCCTCGACTTCGTCGTGCACTATGGCGACTACATCTACGAGTACGCTGCCATCGGCGCAGCTTCATCGCGCAAACGGCCGGTGATCCGCACCATGCCCGGCGACCCGAAAAAATGCATTACACTTGATGACTTCCGCAATCGCTATGCGATTTACAAACTGGACAAAGATCTACAGGCGGCACAGGCCTCCACACCATTCCTGATGAGCTTCGACGACCACGAAGTCGAGAACGACTGGGCCGGCTTCCACAGCGAGCAAGATAAGGTGACGCCCAAGGCCTTCGCTTCGCGACGGGCTGCGGCGTTTCAGGCTTGGTACGAGCACATGCCGCTACGCCGTCGCCAGATGCCGAGGGGACCCGACGTTCTGGCCTATCGCAGGTTCGAGTTCGGCCGCCTGATCCGAATGGACGTTTTGGACACGCGCCAGCACCGGACGCCCCAAGCCTGCGGCAACGGCTGGCGATCCTGCCCGGAAGCGAAGGCGGCCTACCGAACCATGCTCGGCAAGGTCCAGGAGGATTGGCTTTATGCCGGGTTCAAAAACTCGAACGCTCAGTGGAACGTCCTCGCCCAGCAGGTTCCAATCGCTCGGTTTGACCAAAACGGCGATCCGACCAACATCGAGACGCATATGGACAAATGGGATGGTGCGGAGGCCGCCCGCACTCGATTGTTCGATGCAGCAGTCGGTGCCAAGCTTAAAAACGTCGTGGTTCTGGGTGGCGACGTACATCACAATCGTGCATCGGAGCTCAGCCGGAATTTTGACGACCCGGCGTCCCGCTCAATCGGAGTTGAGTTTGTCGCGACGTCGATTTCGTCCGGTGGCGATGGCAAGGATCCGCCCGCAAAAGCGCAAAAGCTCATGTCTGCCAACCCACATCTCAAATTCTACAACAACCAGCGCGGCTACGTGCGCCACACGGTGGATCCTGCCCGATGGCAGGCCGACTACATGGTCCTCGACAAGGTCTCGAAGCCCAACCAGCCCGTAACCAAGGCGGCGGGCTTCGTTGTTGAAAGCGGTAGCGCGCGGCTCCGCCGCAATTGAGCCACAGGTGTCGAAGGCATGCCGATCTGATTGACGCGACCGCAGTAGGTCGGCCCGGCCCGTTCGATAGCCCGCTTGTGGGTCAGGTCAAGGCCCGCCGACGTCGCCTTGTGGGAGTAGCTGATAAGTGCCCGGTCGCGGCTCCCCCCCAGCTTGTCCCTATCCCACAGTGTGCGAACGCTATCCCTCGAAGCCGACGAACCGCGCAATCTGCGCCACTGGCTCGCGATGTGCTTTCACCCCGTTGGCGGAGAAATCGTCGTCGGGATAGCCCATGGCGATACACGTCATGATCACCTCGCCCGCGGGTATGTTGGCTTCCTCGCGCACGATCTCGGAGCGCATGATGCCTTGCCCGTTGATCACCGTGCCGAGCCCCCGGTCCCAAGCCGCCAGACAGATGCCATAGCTGAGCGCGCCGAGGTCGAAATGCACCACTGCGCCCGGATCAAGGTCACGGTCGTAGGTCAGGACCATCGACACCGGCGCATCGAACTGGCGAAACCCCCGCATCACCCAATCCTGGCGCATCGCCTTGTCTTCGCGGGCAATACCCATCGCCGAGAAGAGCTGCTTGGCGATCTCGACCTGGCGATGCCGGTGCACACCCTGGTATTCGCCATGCGAGACGATGTCCCGGTTGACCTTGCCGCCAGCCGACATCACTTCGGTATTGCGGCGGCGCACGCGCTCGAGCGGCTCACCGGTGAGGACATGCACATGCCAGGGTTGCGTGTTCATCGACGATGGCGCTCCGATTGCCACCGCCAGAATCTCTTCGATAATTGCGCGTGGCACCGGCTTCTTCTTGTAACCGCGCACGCTGCGTCGCGTGCGCACCAGTTGCTCGAACTCCATGCCGTCCCTCCGTCACTAGCAGCGATCCGGCCGGCATGATGGCCGCTCGATTGAATACGGCCAACCGCAGAAACGACGCAGGTCGCCGGCAGGCCGGCTGGAGCCGGTTGCAACCCACCAGCGAAGCCGGTCTCTGAGAAACGCCCGAACATTCAGGCAGAAGGACGTCGGTCCCAGCCCCACCAGGCGCACAGCCCGTCGCCCATCACCAACTCGAGATCGCGGCCGCCGAGCCAGGGCAGTTCTTCCGTAAACATCGTGACGCAGCGCGACCACGAGCACGGCATTTTCGAGATGTCGGTGCCCCAGAACATGCGGGAAGGCCCGAACGCGTCGAAGACTTGGCGAAGATAGGTGTGCATGCTGGCGTAAGGGTAATCGCCACTCGCGTAACCGGGCGCACCCGTGGCCTTGACGGCCACGTTCGGATACCGGGCAAGTTTCAGAAGCTCGGGAATGTGCGTCATGGCGGCGGCGTCCTTGCGCGTCTCGAAGCCGCCGCGTCCGCCCAGATGATCGACGGTCAAGCGGAGCCTCGGATGGCGCTCGGCAATACGGCCGACATCGGCGAGCGAGTTGTGCAAAGCATGGCAACCGGGACCTGGGCCGTTTCGGCAGCCGCCCACAGCCAGTCGAGCCCCCCGTCGGCAAGCCATCGACGCGCGGGATCGTGCAGGAACGACCATCGCAGGCCGAGCATTCCCGGCTGGCCACGCCACGCGCTCAGTCTCGCCCGCGTCTCGTCAGGCTTGTCAAGCGGCAGCGATCCCATGATGGCGAAACGGCCCGGCCAGGACCGCACGCCTTCGAAGGCCATTTCGACCGACCTAGGATCCCAGCTCGGTGGGTGGATGACAGCGCCGTCGACGCTCGCTTCATCCATCAGGGCAATGGCTTCGCGGGGCGTGAACGACGTGATCTGCCAGTGCGAGGCGTTGCTCGGCAAACCGGTGCCCCAAGTGTGGATCTGCGCGTCGATGATCTGCATAAGCTTGTTTCCAGGCTGTTGGCGTGATCCCGTGCGGAACCGTTCCGGCACGCGTTCATCGCCCATCTTGGCCAGCCATGCTGCACACGATCAACCTCGACTGGCAAAGGCCGATCAGTCATGGCCGCCACCGAGGGGAGCACAGGCCCACGCAATGTCGGTCGGCTACTGGATGTTGGGCTGGATTTCCGCCAGCGGTTGCGCCAGCATGCCGTATTCTCGTGCGAAACCTTGGGCGCTGCGCAGATCGCGCGAGCAGGACATCATGGCTGACACATTCGACTACATCATCGTTGGCGCGGGCTCGGCTGGCTGCATCCTGGCCAACAGGCTGAGCGCCGACGGCCAGCACAGCGTCTGCCTCCTCGAGGCAGGTCCGTCCGATTGGCACCCCTACATCCACATCCCCGCCGGCTTCCTCAAGACGCTGACCAATCCGTCCGTGAATTGGCTCTACCAGTCCGAGCCGGGTCCCGGCATCGGCGGGCGTGCCGTAGCGGTCCCAAGGGGCAAGACGCTCGGTGGCTCGAGCTCCATCAACGGCCATATCTACAACCGCGGCCAGCGCATGGATTTCGACAGTTGGGCGCAACAAGGCAACCGCGGCTGGGGCTATTTCGACGTACTGCCCTACTTCAAGCGCTGCGAGCAGCGAATTGGCCCTGGCGACGACACCTTCCGAGGCCGCTCCGGACAGCTGCAGGTGACAGACTTCGATTATCGCCATCCCCTGGCCGACGCCTTCATCGAAGCGGCGCAGGAGATCGGCATTCCCCGCAACACCGACTACAACGGCGAGCGGCAGGAAGGCGTTTCGTACGTGCAGCGCACCACCTACCGCGGCCGCCGCGTGTCGACGGCTCGCGCGTTCCTCAATCCGGCCAAGAAGCGCGCGAATCTCGCCGTGCGCACGAACGCCCATGCGACGGGGCTTTTGCTCGAGGGCAAACGCGCCATCGGCGTACGCTATCTGAAGGGCGGGCGCGGCGGCAGCGCGGTTGAAGTGCGCGCGCGACGCGAGGTGATCGTCGCCGGCGGCACCATCAATTCACCGATCCTGCTGCAGCAATCGGGCATCGGTCCGGCCGCGCTCCTGAAGTCACTCGGCATCGGCGTGGTGCACGATCTTCCAGGCGTCGGCGAGAACCTGCGGGACCACTACGCACCGCGCTTCGGTGTGCGTGTGAAAGGGGTCCAGAGCATAAACGAGCTGTCACGCGGGGTGCGGCTCGCCGGCGAGATCGCCAAGTATCTGGTCGGCGCAAAAAGCATTGTCGGGCTTACGCCGAGCTTCGTCTATGGCTTCTGGCATTCCGACCCGGCTGCCAAAAGCAACGACATCCAGTTCCTGTTCGTGCCGGCAAGCTACGCGAAAGGCCCAGACGGGCCGTTGCGCGAATTCTCTGACCACCCAGGCTTCACGATCGCCTCCTGGCAGCACCGCCCTCAAAGCAAGGGATGGGTGCGCGCACGCTCCGCCGATCCGTTCGACCGGCCCATCATCCAGCCCAACTACCTTGCCGAAGAGGGCGACCAGCGCGTCACCATCGCAGCCATGCGGCTCGCCCGCCAATTCATCAACTCACGGGCGCTGCAGCGCTACGTGGTGAGCGAAAGCTATCCGGGCGAAGAGGTGCAGACCGACGACGAGATGCTGGAAGCAGCCCGCAAGTGGGGCAACTCCACCTTTCATGTAATGGGCACCTGCCGCATGGGACCGGCGTCGGACCCGACAGCCGTCGTCGACGACCACTTGCGCGTGCGCGGCATGGAGGGGCTACGGGTGATCGACGCCTCGATCATGCCGGCGATGCTCTCGGCCAACCTCAACGCCGCGACCATGATGATCGCCGAGAAGGGTTCGGACCTGGTGCTCGGCAAGCCGTCGCTCGAAGCGATCATCGTGCCGGAGGAAGGGGTCGCCTGATTCTACCCGCTCAGCTTGTTCGGTCCAGGATGCTGTGCCAGGGTATTGCAGGGACGATCCTTGAGGCAACGAGGTGAGACATGGCACTGCCGGCAGCTACACTCGACCATGTGGTCATCAACGCCCGCGATGACATGGACCTTGCCGCCGACATCTACCGTCGGCTCGGCTTCACGCTGACCGAACGCGGCTATCATTCGCTGGGCTCGATGAACCACTTGGCCATGTTCGGCACCGATTACCTCGAGCTGATCGCAATCCCCAAGGGCGCGACCTCGGGCCGGCTCGACTTGCTGGACTATGCGCCGGGCTTGAACGGCATTGTGTTCGGCTCGGAAGATTCCCACGCAACTTATACCGCGCTGCACGCAGCTGGCGTCCCCATCGATCCGCCCGTCGAGTTCACCCGCCCGGTCGAGGTCGACGGCAAGTCGCATGATGCGCGTTTCCGCACCGTGCGCATGAAAGCCGGCGTCGTACCCTATGGCCGCGTCTACTACTGTCACCACTTCACGCGCGATCTCGTCTGGCGCGATGAGTGGCGACATCACGCCAACGGCACGGTAGCCGTCGCGCGGATGACCATCGTCGAACCGGCACCTGACACGGCAGCGAAGCTTTACGCCGACATGTTCGGCGCCGATGCCATACGCCCGATCGAGGGCGGCCGAGCCGTGATCGTCGGCAACGCCCGCATCGACATCCTCACGGCGAACGCGCTGGCGGCCCAAGTCGGCGCCGACGCCATGCCGGACGCCGCCGGTCGCAAAGCCTTCATGGCGGGTCTTGCCTTCCGCACGACGTCGCTCGCACGCGCAGCCCAGGCGTTGCAACAAGGCGCCATTCCCTGCGCCGAGCGCGGTGGCCGCCTCGTCGTCCCGGCGCATGCAGCGATGAACGCCGTGATCGAGTTCGTCGAATAACCCCGCCATCCGCCTGTTGAGACCGCGAGGCTGGCCGCATGGCGCCGATCAAGTACGACAATCAAGGGGACGCCATTTCGCGCGAGGTGCCGGGAGAGGGGCTCGCGCTCATCGATGCCGGAGGCAACGGCGGCGAGCGACACTACAGTTATGCCGACCTGATCCGAGCAAGCGGCATCGTCGCACGGGCACTTCAGCACCGCGGCCTGAAGCGCGGCGACCGTGTGGCCATCCTCTCCGCCAATCGCGCCGAGTATCTGTTCGCGTTCTTCGGCGCCTTGCAGGCGGGCCTCGTCGCGGTACCGGTGAACTGGAAGCTTCCAGCCGAAGCCATCCGATATGTTATCGACGACAGTGATGCCCGCCTCGTCCTCGGCGACAACGAGCGACTGCCGCTCGCACCCGCCAGTGTGCCCAAGCTGTCGTTCGACGACGAGCTCGCAACCCTCCTCGACCATGACATCGGCGATCGTCAGGCAAGCAGCGATACCGACGAGCCCTTCCGCGCTCTGCCGATGCAGCCCGACGAGCCGGCGATGTATCTCTATACCTCGGGCTCGACCGGCCGGCCGAAGGGCGTGGTGCTGTCGCACTACTCACACCTTTGGGCAGTGAGCCAGCGCGTGCGCCGGCCTGGTCCATTCGGTCATCGCGCTCTAGTGGCAGCGCCGCTCTATCACATGAACGGCCTCGCCATGTGCCAGACGACCTTCAGCCACGGCGACACCATCGTGCTGCTGCCGCAGTTCACAGCGCGCGGCTATATCGAGGCGGCGGCCCGCCACCGCGTCAGCCAGCTCACCTCCGTGCCGACGATGATCGCCATGATGCTGCGCGAGCGCGCGGTGCTCGCCGCCAATGACCTGAGCGCCGTCGAAGGCGTACGCATGGGCTCGGCCCCGTTGACGCAAGGCCTGATCGATCAGGTGCGCAGTGTTTTCCCCAAGGCCCAGATCACCAACGGTTATGGCACGACCGAGGCGGGGCCCGTCGTCTTCGGTCCGCATCCGCAAGGCTTGCCGCAACCCGAGCTGTCGACCGGATATGCGCACCCGCAGGTTGAGTTGCGGCTGATCCGGGACGGGCGGGAGGTCGCCGACGAGGGCGCGCTCGAAATGAAGTGCGGCGCACTCATGACGCGCTATCACAAACTGCCGGACGCAACCGCGCGCGCCATGACCGCCGACGGCTACTACCGCACCGGCGACGTCTTTCGCCGCGACGCTGACGGCTTCTTCTACTTCGTCGGACGTGTGGACGACATGTTCGTGTGCGGTGGCGAAAACATCTACCCAGGTGAGGTCGAGAAGATGCTGGAACGCCATCCCGGCATCCATCAAGCGGCCGTGCTCCCCGTCCCCGACGAGCTCAAAGGCCACAAACCCGTAGCGTTCGTCGTGCGTGCGGCCGAAGCCGCACTCGACGAGCAGGCAGTCAAGGACTTCGCTCTGGCCAATGCGCCAGCCTACCAGCACCCGCGCCGCGTGTTCTTCATCGACGAGCTGCCGCTCGCCGGCACCAACAAGATCGACAAGCGCCGGCTTGCCGGATTGATTTCCGACACCTGATCCCAACCCGAGGAGAAGCCAGACATGAAAGCTGCCGTCGTCCGTTCCCACGGCGGACCCGACCGTCTCGTGTTTGAGAAGGACTTTCCCGATCCGAAGCCCGGCGACGGCGATGTCGTGCTGGCGGTCAAGGCAGCCTCGCTCAACTACCACGATGTCTTCACCAGGCGCGGCATGCCCGGCATCAAGGTGCCGATGCCCATAATCATGGGGCTCGATGTCGCCGGCGAGATTGCCGAAGTCGGTCCCGGCGTCACCGGCTGGAAGACGGGCGACCGCGTGCTCGTCGATCCGATCAACCGTGTCGAGGGCGGCCTGATGGGAGAAACGGTCAACGGCGGCCTTGCCGAGCTGTGCCGGGTGCGCGCCCACCAGCTCATCCCCATTCCAGATGGCGTTAGTTTCGCCGACGCCGCAGCGCTGCCCGTGGCCTACGGCACCGCACTGCGCATGATGACCACCAACGGGCACGTGGCCAAGGGCGAGCGGGTGCTCATTCTCGGTGCGTCCGGCGGTGTCGGTGTCTGCTGCGTGCAGCTTGCCAAACTCGCCGGCGCCGAGGTGATAGCCTGTGCCGGCACCGACGCCAAAGCCAAACGCCTGATCGAACTGGGGGCCGACCGCACCATCAACTACGTCACGCACGACTTCCGGGAAGAGGTCTACAAGATCTACGGCAAGCCGGGCCGCCGTGGCGCGGGCGCCGCGAACGGCGTCGACGTGGTGGTGAACTATACCGGCGGCGATACCTGGGTGAAGTCACTCAAGGTGCTCAAGGTCGGTGGCCGCCTGCTGACCTGCGGTGCCACGGCCGGCTTCGACCCGAAAGAGGATATCCGCTTCATCTGGACGTTCGAGCTCAAGGTGCTCGGCTCCAACGGCTGGCAGCGCTCGACCATCGAGACACTGCTCGGCATGGTGCGGGATGGCGAACTCAAGGTCGTCATCGACCGGATCTTCCCGCTCACCGAGGCGCGCGAGGCGCTGCGGCTGCTGGAGGACCGCGAAGTCTTCGGCAAGGTCGTGGTGGCACCATGAGCGCAGCAAACAACGAGCCACTCGAGCCGCTGACGGCTGACGAAATGCAGGCCATGCTCGATCGCTCGCCATTTATCGCCTTCCTCGGCCTCAAGGTCGTCGAAGCCGATCCGGTGGCCGAGCAGGTGACGATGACCTGCGCCATGCGGCCGGAGTTCGAGCGGGGCGCCGGCACCGGCCAGTGGCACGGCGGACCTCTGGCCGCCATCATCGACACGGTCGGCGACTACGCCCTTGTGATGGCACTGCGGCGAGGGCTACCGACGATCAACTTCCGGGTCGATTATCTTCGGCCGGCGATCAAGACCAACCTCGTCATCACAGCAAAGGTGCGCCGCGCGGGCCGCAGCGTCGGCGTGGTCGATGTCGACGTGTTCAACGATAAAAAGACACTGCTCGCCGTCGGACGCGCAGCCTACGCGACGGCTTGATGGTCGCCCGCTGACCGCTCGCCACCACGACTGGCACGCCGCCAGTCCCCCCACCACGCCGTGGAGCGTGCGGCACGAACTGAAGCGGCCGATGGTGACCTTTAGGCCATGTACCTGATCGGTTTCATCGAACAGACGACAGCAACCGATCGCCGGTTCGCGCCTGCATTCACGCACCAATAAAGCCGCCGCGAGGATTGATCCTCGCGACGACTCGTTGTTGTCCAAGTGGCATCGGTGTGCGGAGTTGTGCACGCCGCATCAGTGATGCTTGCTAGCCTTCTTCGCCGGCGGCAACATCACCGTGTCGATGACGTGAATAACGCCATTGGAAGTCACGATATCCGTCTTCGTAACATTCGCCTTGGAGACCTTCACGCCTTTGCGCAGGTCCACCTCGACGTTCGCCCCTTGCACCGACTTGATGCCGAACTGCTTGACCTTCGCGCCGGTAATGCGCGCAGCGTCGTACTTTCCGGGAAGCACATGGTAGGTGAGAATGGCAGCGAGCTGCTTCTTGTTCTCAGGCTTCAAAAGCGATGCCAGCGTAGCCTTCGGAAGCTTGGCAAATGCCTCATCGGTAGGAGCGAAGACCGTGAACGGGCCCTTGCCCTTGAGGGTTTCAACGAGACCCGCAGCCTTCACGGCGGCAACCAGCGTTTTGAATGATCCTGCCTCCACGGCCGTATCGACGATGTCCTGCGCCGCACGCGCCGGCAGGCTCGCGAAAAGCAGGCTCGAAGCGAGAGCGATGCCAGCGGCGGTCGATTTCAGAGCAAGCATGATGTGCGTCCCTTTGTGAAATTGCTGTGCCTTTGCAAGGCCCGGCGAGGCGCGCATCCGCGCCAGCACCGTGTTGAATAAACGAAAGCCGATGAATTCCGGATCATAAATTATGCGACTGAAATAAATAATTCGCAGACGTATCTGGGGAATAATCATTATTCAAACTCGATTTCAAATATTTCAATCGAGGGGCAGTCCCAACGCCAGCGACGCGAGCCGATTTATCGCGCATTGACAAACCTGTCCGAGAGCGAAATTGACCGACACTGGATGGCGCTGATTGCACGGAGATATAGCTATGGAAAAACAGAGCAGCCTGTCGTGCACTCGAAGTTGGCATGTCGCCGCAGCGGACCTCGCCCACTCCCCTCGCTCAACGGCCGCTAGCTGCGGTGCCGCGAGACTCCAGCCACTGCAGAGCTTTGCACGCAACGGCGGCTGCAACAGCCGTCAACGCAGCACCCCAGATCATGTCGATAACCGCAAGGGATGTCGTCCATCCGCGCATCACCGACAGATTGGTCAGTGCGAAAGTCGCGTATGCCGTGAAGCCCAGAATGGCGCCAAGCCGAGCGGCTACCGCAAGCGACTGGGCTCGCGCGCCGGGAACTGCGCACAGCGCCACGAGTCCGCCAGCATAGACCACATAGAAGGCGGCAGCGGCGAAGAGATCGGGTTGAGGACGTAGCAGATCGGGCACTGTTGTGCGGTAAAGATGCACGGCAACCGTACCGAGCCAGATCGCGTCCAGAGCCAAGAGCGTGACCAGCGCCGCACCGCCAGCCAGAAGATTGCGCACCACTATCGCCATGAGCCGTCCGCCCGAGCCGTAATGCGGTAGTGACCGACATCGATATCCCCTCGCCGGAATCCGACGGCGCAATAGCTCAGATAATACTGCCACATGCGCCGAAACCGCTCATCGAAGCCCTGCTCGCGCAGTTCCGGCCAGGCTGCTGCAAAGCGCGTCTTCCAGGCATCGAGCGTCGCGACATAGCTGGCGCCGAACGTATCCTCCGATTGCAATATGAGGCCAGCCCGGCCGAGTTCGTCGCGCAGGATTTCTCTGGTCGGAAGCATGCCCCCAGGGAAGATGTAGCGCTGGATGAAGTCGGGTTGCGCGACGTATGTTGGAAAGATCTTCTCGTCAATGGTGATGGCCTGCAGAACTGCAATGCCGCCCGGCGCCAGCCTGTTCCTCAGCGTTGCGAAGTAGGTCGGCCAATAGCGCTGCCCAACGGCCTCGATCATTTCGATCGACACGATCCGATCGAACGAGCCGGCAACCGCCCGGTAGTCCTCGAGTCGCACGTCCACTTTTCCATCGAGGCCGAGCCGGCCTACGCGCTGACGCGCAAACGCCAACTGCTCACGCGACAAGGTGAGGGCCGTGACGTGGCAGCCGTGCTCGCTCGCCAACCGCGCGGCAAGCCCCCCCCAACCGCAACCGATCTCGAGAACACGCTCGCCACCTTTGAGATCGAGGAGGTCGATGATGCGATCGAGCTTCGCCGCCTGGGCTTCCTCGAGCGTGCGCACCCCCGGCGCATAGAGACCGGACGAGTAATGCATGTCGCTATCGAGCCACGCCGCGTAGAAGGCATTTCCAAGATCATAATGGGCCGCAATATTGCGACGGCTGCCTCGGCGTGTATTGGCGTTGCTGCGATGACGCCAGCGATCGATCAATCGGGAGAGGGCCGAACCCGACCAGGCCGCCTCCAACACCCGTTGGTTTTCCATCGACCACGCAAAAAGCGCTTCAAGGTCTTGGGTGTCGCAGTCCTCACTCATATAGGCTTCGGCAAGACCGATGTCGCCAGAGGTCAACAGCCGCCGCAAGGCGCGCCATCGCCGGATCGCAAGGCGGGCGACCGGCCCGTCCTGTGACGACGACACCACGAGTTCCTCGCCGGAGGGCAGCCGGACAGTCAACTGACCGACATCACAATCGCCGGGGAGGCGGGCGAGCAGACGACCAAGCCACCGCGACGAGCGTAAAGGGGTGTCGACGAGGCCGCGCGTGAGGCTGGGACTGGCATCGTTATTGCTGGTCATGGTCGTCCTTGAATCGGTCGGTGGCAACAATCGTAACGGGCCTCGGCGGCGGCGAAGGCCGCGGCCGCAGACGGATGCCCTTCAGAACCAGGCGCAATGCCTCCCAGTGGATAGCCGCGATCACTTTGCCCGTCAGGAAGGGATGGGCGACGAGCAACCAGGCCAGGCCAGCATCGTCGAGGCGTCGTCTTTCCCCGGTGAGGGACGCCAGAAGCATCGGCTCGTCGTCAGTGCGCACCTCGACGGCGACCGAAATGCGCTCACCGGGTCGCTCGAGCCTGAAATGGTAGGTGAGATCCTGATCCAGGAACGGCGACACGTAGAAATCCTTTTTGGCCTGCTGGCGAATTTCACCCGTCTCGGCAGTCTTCGAGTCAACGGCAATGATATAGCTGTGGCGCTCGCCGAAGGTATTCGAGACCTCATAGATGGTGGCCATCAAGCGGCCGTCAGCGTGATGGCAGAAATAGACGCTCAACGGATTGAAGCCGTAGCCAAGCACACGCGGCATACAGAGGATGCGGATGGCACCCCCCGCCAGAACCACGCCCGCATCGCCAAGTAACGCCTCGATCTGCTGGCGCAGCGGTTCGTTCGTTCCATTACCGTGGTCGCGATCGCGAAATCCGTAAAGGCGGGAACGGTTGTAGCCAAAAAGCCAGGACGACTGACCAATGGCGTCGATCTCGTCGAGGTCGAGCAGAAGCCAGAAGCACCGGTATCGCAAGTGATGGGGCGTAGGCTTGAGGCGCCGATGCACGACGCGTCCGACATAGATCGCCGAAGCCATTGCCATCACGCCACGTCCACATCGGCAAGCGACCGTGCCGGTCGTTGGACGAAGATGCGGTCGGATTTCCCAGTCACGTTCCAGGGCCGCTCTACCCCTCCTAGCTGCTCAGCGACGGCGAGACCGGCTTGCAGGCCATCCTCATGGAAGCCAGCGCCGAAGTAGGCGCCGCAAAACCAAGTCCGGCGCCGACCTTGCAATGACCAAAGGTGCTGCTGGGCTTGCATGGCTGCCGCATCGAAGACGGGATGGTGATAGGTGCCCCGCCAATGCACGGTGTTCTCTGCGGGTTCCAGGCCGGGATTGAGCGAAACGAAAAGGGGGGCTTTTGTCTCGAGGGGTTGCAGTTTGTTCATCCAGTACGTCAGCGTGATCGCCCGATCGCTGTGAGGGGCGTCCCGGCCAATATAATTCCAACTCGCCCAGGCAGCCCGGCGTTGCGGCATGAGCCGCGTGTCCTGGTGCAACCACGCCTCGTTCGCCGAATAGCCAAAGGCGCCGAGCAATCTCCGCTCCTCCGCATCGCCATCCGCCAGCATCGCCAGCGCCTGGTCGGCATGGCTCGCAATCACGACATGGTCGAATGCGCGCCAGTGGCCGTCTGCATGACCGACCTGAACGCCATCGCGCGTGCGTCGGACCCCAATCACTGGCTCGCCCAAGTGCACGTTGCCGCTGAACGCTTCAAGCAGGCGATTGACATAGTTTTGACTGCCACCCTGCACCGTCCGCCACACTGGTCGATCACGCAGCTGCAACAAGCCATGGTTGACGAAGAACCGAATGAAAGCGCGCGCGGGATACTCGAGCATCGTGCCCGGCGCTGCCGACCAGATAGCGCCGGCCATCGGCAGCAGGTGATCCTCCCGAAAAGCCGCGCCATATCCACCGGCCTCGAGATACGCGCCAAGTGATTGCGTCTGGCTGGATGGGGTGTCCAGCACACGAGGAGCATCCCGGTAGAAACGCAGGATATCGCGAAGCATCGACCAGAACCTGGGGCTTGCTGCATTTGCCGGTCGCGCCAGCAAACCAGCCAGGCTTTCGCCAGAATATTCGGTCTGGCCGTTGCGCATGGATACCGCAAATGACATATTCGATGGCGCTGTCGGCACCCCGAGGTGATCGAACAGTTTCGTAAGGTTTGGGTAGCACGGTTCGTTATAGACGATGAAGCCGGTATCGACCGGCACGGTTCGTCCCTCAAGGACAGCGCCGACGGTGTGTGAATGCCCACCAGGCCGGCCCTCGCACTCGTAAAGCGTCACACGGTGCGCCTTCGAGAGCAGCCAAGCGGCCGAAAGCCCGCTGATGCCAGATCCGATAACGGCGATCTTCAGACGTCGCGACTGTTCGCCCGAATTTGCGGTCTGCATCCACCTCAGTCCCGGTTTCTGTCTCGTGATGCTACAAGCCTATCGGGTGGTAAACGGGTGACTAAGGAGGGCGGATCACATGGCGGGACCAACGGCCGATGTGATCCAGATGCGAGGTTGCCTCGTAATGTCTCCCAGGAACGAAAGTTGCTTCGGATGATCAGATGCTTGCCAGCAATGTACTTCTGGCGGAACAGCGCCGATGGGGTTCGAAATTCAACGGGCAGCCCCGTCCGGCTGGATCGCGATTGATGCGCATGGAGAAACCCCAATCGAATGATGACGTATTCGATGCATCGGAGCTGATCGTCTCCGTCGCCCGCCAAGACAAGGCGGCATTTGCGCGCTTGTTCGAGTATTTCGCACCTCGCATCAAGGCGATGCTCTTGCGGCGAGGCTTGCCGGAGCAACGTGCCGAGGATCTGGCCCAGGAAACGATGCTGACCGTTTGGCGAAAGGCGAGCCAATTCAATCCCGAGAGCGGTCATGGAGCAGCATGGATCTTCACGATTGCGCGAAACCGCCAGATCGATCAGTCGCGCCATAACAGGCGCGAAGTCGAGGGCGCCGAAGGCCTTGTCGAGGATTTGGTCGACGAGAGCCCGCTGGCGGACGCGTCGTTGGCGGCGTCACAGGATCACGATCGGCTGCGCCAGGCCCTGGGCGAGCTGAGCCGTGAACAATTGACGGTGGTTCGCCTGAGTTTCTTCGAGGACCGCCCCCACTCTGAGATCGCCGAAGCGCTCGACCTACCGATCGGCACCGTCAAATCGCGTCTCCGTTTGGCCATGGGCCGGCTACGCAATCTACTGGATAACACGCAATGACCAGGCACCATCACCCAACCGAAGAGACGCTGGCAGCCTACGTATCGGGTTCGCTCGATGCCGGTCGCGCGCTGGTCGTAGCGGCCCATTTGGAATCCTGCTCCCGCTGCAGTCGATGGTCTCGGAGCCTGCAGGGCATAGGAGGCCTGATGCTCGAAGGTGCCGCCCCCGCCTCGATGCGGCCTGATGCCCTCGAGCGGGCGATGGCTGCAATCGTGATGGCGGATCTGGAGCCGGCCACACAACAACCCGCCAGAATCGAGTTGGCGCAGGGCGTACTGTTGCCTCTCGCCTTGTCCAGGCGTCGCCTCGGCGATTGGCAGTGGATCGGTCCCGGCATTCACCGGCGCATGGTCGAGTCCGAGGCTGGGCTGGACCGGGACGCCCGCGTCTTCCTTCTGCGCGCAAAGCCCGGTACGCGCATGCCGCAACATACCCATACCGGCACCGAGTTGACGTTGGTTCTCAGCGGCGCGTTCGCACATGAAGGCGGCAGCTTCGGAGCCGGCGACTTCGAGGAAGCCGAACTCGGAGACCGAGCATCAACCCGTCGTTCAGGCCGGCGCGGATTGCATTTGCCTGGTCGCGATGCAAGGCAACTTGAAGCTCAGCGGCATGATGGGGCGCCTGATACAGCCCTTCGTGCGCATCTGAGGAGGCACTTCATGAGCGCCAGCGTATTGTTCTCGCTGATCGCAGCCCAGTGGCTCGGCCTGGCGATCATGATGGCAGGTGCTTGGATCGCACAACAACGAACGGGCAACTCCGGCTGGGTTGACGTTTTCTGGACATTCGCAGTCGGGCTGGTCGGCGCCGCCACAGCCATGGTTATCCTGCAAGGCGATCAATGGTCGTGGCGCCAGGTCCTCGTGGCGGCATTGGTTGCGGCATGGGCCCTGCGTCTTGGCGGCTACATCATAAAGCGCACGATCGGCTCGGACGATGACCCCCGGTACGCGGAAATGTCCCGTTCCTGGGGCGAATCCGCACCGCGCAATATGGCATGGCTGCTACAGGCACAGGCTTTGGCTGCATTGCCGCTGACCGCCGCAATCGCCGTTGCCGCGCATCGGCCGGGTGGCCTGATGCTGACCGACATCATAGGCGCAGGCATGCTCGCCATGGCGATCCTCGGCGAAGGGCTTGCCGACCGACAACTGGCAGCCTTCAGGGCGCGGCCGGAAAATGCCAATCGCATTTGCGCCGACGGCCTGTGGGCATGGTCGCGCCATCCCAACTACTTCTTCCAGTGGTTGGGCTGGCTGGCTTATCCAATCATAGCCGTTGACCCGACCGGCGCTTACCCACTTGGACTAGTGGCGCTGCTCGCTCCCGCTGCAATGTTCTGGTACCTCGTGCACGTATCAGGCATCCCCCCCCTGGAAGCGCATATGTTGCGCTCACGTGGGGAGGCATTCCGCAGCTATCAGGCAAGGACCAGTGCATTCTTTCCTTTGCCGCCCGCCAACCTCGCGAGAACGGCATCATGAGCCTCAAGGCACTGGCAACCCGCGCGTTCGAGACTGCACCCGTTCCCGATGCACTGACCCGATTGACGATCCGGACGCTCGTGGCGCGCACGAGCCGCAGTCTCGAACGATCGACCGACCACGCAACGCGCGACTTCGCCGAGGCAATGGCAACCGAGCCGCTCGCGCTGCATACGGACGCTGCCAACCGCCAGCACTACGAGGTGCCTGCGGAGTTCTTCGAACTCGTACTCGGCCCGCAGCGCAAGTATTCCTGCGGCCTCTATGCAGATAGCATGTCGTCTCTGGCGCAGGCCGAGGAACTGGCGCTCGCGACATCTGCCCGCAATGCCGGCCTTGCCGATGGTCAAACCATCCTGGAACTCGGCTGCGGCTGGGGCTCGCTCACACTGTGGATGGCACGGCAATATCCGAACGCGACCATCCTCGCGGTCTCCAACTCCTCCTCCCAGCGGGCCTTCATCGCCGATGCCGCCGCGCGGCAGGGCTTGACCAATATCCGCCTCGTCACAGCCGACATGAACGACTTCTCGACGACCGAGAAGTTCGACCGGATCGTTTCCATCGAGATGTTCGAGCACATGTCGAACTGGCGGAAACTGCTCGAGCGCTTGCGATCCTGGCTGACGCCGGACGGCCGCGTCTTCGTCCATGTCTTCGCACACCGCGCCGCCCCCTACAGGTTCGAAAACGACGGCCAGGACGACTGGATTGCCGAGCACTTTTTCACCGGCGGCATCATGCCCAGTCATCGCCTCATGTACGAGTTTCCCGATTGCTTCGAGGTCGAGAAGGAATGGCGATGGAGCGGCGCGAACTATGCCCGAACCGCTGACGACTGGCTGATGAACTTTGACCGAAATGCGAATCGGATTGTCCGGATACTCAGTCCCGTCTACGGCGACGAGACGCAGGTCTGGTTGCGCCGCTGGCGACTGTTCTTCCTGGCGACCTCAGGGTTGTTCGGGTACCGCGATGGTGAGGAGTGGGGCATCAGCCAATACCGATTGCGACCAAGCCGGTCGAGCACCACATCGCAGATGTGAGTGCGTGCCGACACAAGCAATTCGTGACGCTGAATTGTTCGCCCGAGTGGCCCCCTTACATTCCCGGCCGGCCGGTCTTGCGTTGTCGGCCGCGCCGCTTGCCCTTGTCGTAGGTGCCCTCGATCTCGCGCGTCTTGGTCGGCAGGGCCGGCGCCTTGGGCTTCTCCGGCGGCGCGCCCCCAAGCGGCACTTCCGTGCGCCCGACCGTCATCTCGTCGAGCGTCGGCTTGCGAACTCTCGATCCCACGCCGGAACCGTCGCCGGACGGCGCGCGAGACCCGGCCGCAGCGCGACGGGGCATGTTGGCCGCGGGGCCGTATTTGCGCGCACCTTCGAAGGCGCCGGCTCGATCTTCCACCTCGGACTGCCGGGCCAGCGGATCGTCGGCGATGGCAAGCTCGGTGTCGCGTAGCCGCTTGATCTCGTCGCGCAGCCGGGCCGCCGTCTCGAACTCGAGATCGGCCGCAGCTTCCTTCATGCGACGCTCCATGTCGTCGATGACGGCGGCGAGGTTGTTGCCAACGAGCGCCGTCCCGCCCTCGGCATAAGCCGGCGTCGACCGTGACGTGATCCTGCTCGTAGACCGATGCCATGACGTCGCCGATCGACTTGCGCACGCTCTCCGGCGTGATGCCGTGTTCGGTGTTGTAGGCAAGCTGCTTCTCGCGTCGCCGCTCTGTCTCTGCCAACGCCCGCTCCATCGAGCCGGTGATAGTGTCGGCGTAAAGGATGACTTTGCCGTCGATGTTGCGCGCGGCTCGGCCGATGGTCTGGATCAGCGAGGTCTCCGAGCGCAGGAAGCCTTCCTTGTCGGCATCGAGAATGGCAACGCGCGCGCACTCGGGAATGTCGAGCCCCTCGCGCAGCAGGTTGATGCCGATCAACACGTCGAAGGCGCCAAGTCTCAGGTCGCGGATGATCTCGATCCGCTCCAGCGTCTCGATGTCGGAGTGCATGTAGCGCACGCGGATGCCGTTGTCGTGCAGGTACTCGGTCAGGTCCTCGGCCATGCGTTTGGTGAGCACGGTCACCAGCGTGCGGTAGCCGGCCTTCGCCACCTGCCGCACCTCGTCGAGAAGGTCGTCGACCTGGTTGCGCGCCGAGCGCACCTCGACCACGGGATCGATGAGGCCGGTCGGCCGGATCACCTGCTCGACGAAGGCGCCGCCGGTCTGATCCATCTCCCAACCGCCGGGCGTCGCCGACACATAGACGGAGCCTGGCCGCATGGCGTCCCATTCTTCGAAGCGCAGCGGACGGTTATCGAGACACGACGGCAGCCGGAAGCCGTATTCGGCAAGCGTCGCCTTGCGCCGGTAGTCGCCGCGGAACATGCCACCGATCTGCGGCACCGTGACGTGGCTCTCGTCGACGAACACCAGGGCGTTGTCGGGGAGATACTCGAACAGCGTCGGCGGCGGCTCGCCGGGCTGCCGGCCTGTCAGATAGCGCGAGTAGTTCTCGATGCCCGCGCACGCCCCCGTCGCCTCCATCATCTCCATGTCGAACACGGTGCGCTGCTCGAGGCGCTGCGCTTCTAGCAGCCGACCGGTGGCGTAGAGCTCGTCCAGACGCTGCTTCAGCTCGGCCTTGATCGACTTGATGGCCTGCTGCAGCGTCGGCTTCGGCGTCACGTAGTGCGAGTTGGCATAGACCTTGACGAGCTTGAGGTCATCGGTCTTGTGACCGGTGAGCGGATCGAACTCGGTGATGGTCTCGATCTCGTTGCCGAAGAACGAGAAGCGCCAGGCACGGTCTTCCAAGTGGGCCGGGAACAGCTCGACGGTATCGCCGCGCACGCGGAAGGTGCCGCGATGGAAATTGCCGTCGTTGCGCCGGTAGTGCAGCGCCACCAGGTCGGCCAGAAGCTGGTCGCGGGAGAGCTCCTCGCCGACCTTCACCGCGAACGTCATGGCGGTATAGGTCTCGACCGATCCGATGCCGTAGATGCACGACACGGAGGCCACGATGATGACGTCGTCACGTTCCAGCAGCGACCGCGTCGCGGCATGCCGCATCCGGTCGATCTGCTCGTTCACCGAGGCTTCCTTCTCGATGTAGGTGTCGGTGCGCGGCACATAGGCTTCCGGCTGGTAGTAGTCGTAGTAGGAGACGAAATACTCGACGGCGTTGTCGGGAAAGAACGATTTGAACTCGCCGTAGAGCTGGGCCGCGAGCGTCTTGTTCGGCGCCAGGATCAGCGCCGGCCGCTGCGTCTCGGCGATGACGTGGGCCATGGTGAAGGTCTTGCCCGAGCCGGTGACGCCGAGCAGCACCTGGTCGCGCTCGTGCTGGGCAACGCCACCGACCAGCTCCTTGATGGCCTGCGGCTGGTCGCCCCGCGGCTCGAAATCGGACGAGATCTCGAATCGAACCCCGCCCTCGGACTTCTCGGGCCGGGGCGGACGGTGCGGCGTGAAATCGATGCCAGCGCCGGTGACCAGCGGATGCGACGCCATCATCGGCTGGCGGGCGATCAGCGCCTTGGCCTGCTCCGAGCGCTCGTTGGGCCGCGCCAGCAGGGCATTGAGGGCGGCGGACGGCGAGAAATCCTCCGGCCGCGGCGCTACCGAGCGCAAGGCCGGCAGCTTGCCCTCCCCACGCACGCCCATCACATCGCGGCTGACCGTGCTTTGCGAGCGCTGAAAGCCACTCTCGACGATCCCGGGGGCGTCGGTCAGCGGCCCGACGGCGCTGAAGCCAGCCTGCGGCGCCTCGCCGAAGCCACCGCCACCGGCAGAGCTGGAGCCCAGGCTGTCGGGCGCGGAACCCGCCATCACAGCCTTGCGCCGCCCACGGCCGGCCGCCACCGCCGGCGTGCCAGCCGCCGTATCGAGCGGCGGCGCCGTAGGCTTGCCGCTTTTGCCGCGGGATGGGCGGGCTTTGGGGGTGGTGTCTTTCGGGATTTTCGCCATGGCGGTTAATATGGCGAGCCCGCCGCGACGGCTCAAGCCGTACCGTACGACGCAGGCATAAGTGTGTTGCATCCAGGCCCACAAGAATCAGCTTGCGCACCATAGTCTGAACACAGTTTGCCAGCATAAACCTCGCCCCTCGGTTTTGGGATTCCGAACGGGACGCTCCCTTGCAGGCAGGGGCGGCGTCTGCGATAGTGCCTGCAAACTCGAAGTGGCGCTTCCCCCGCGCCAGTTAGCGGAGGTATTCGGCAATGGGCAGCTTGAGCATCTGGCACTGGTTGATCTTCCTGGTAGTTGCCCTTCTCTTCTTTGGAGGCAGCGGCAAGATCTCCGGCATCATGGGTGATTTCGCCAAGGGTATCAAGAGCTTCAAGAAGGGCTTGCAGGACGACGCCGACGAGGTCGCACAGACCGAGGAAGCGAAGAAGGCGGCCGAGCAGAAGGCAATTGAAGCCCAGCGA
This sequence comes from uncultured Alphaproteobacteria bacterium, assembly GCA_963761475.1. Taxonomy (GTDB): domain Bacteria; phylum Pseudomonadota; class Alphaproteobacteria; order Rhizobiales; family Hyphomicrobiaceae. Next base: position 376,327 of record CAVXGT010000019.1, on the reverse strand, counting down.
GTACCCTCTGCCCAGGCAACCAGCTCGGGATCGAAGGTCGGCTGAGCCCGCAACTGGACGCATGCCATCGAACGGTCCGAAGCGGGTGACGAGCAAAAGTCACCCGCTTTTTGTTTGCTCGCACACCGGCGCACCGCAAGCCGGTGGTCCCGATTGCCTCGAGGCGCAGATCCTGGCGTCGCCAATCCTGAAGCCCCAAGGTCCTGAAGTGCTGGCCAAGGGAGTCGGAACCAGACCATGTTCGACCTGACCTCCTCCAAACTCCTCATTCTCGCCGTCGTGGCACTGCTAGTCGTCGGGCCGAAAGACCTGCCGGCCCTGCTGCGCACGGTCGGTCGCTATCTCGGCATGATCCGGCGCCAGGCCAACGAGTTCCGCAGCCAGTTCGAGGACGCCATGCGCGACAGCGAGCTGGCTGATCTCAAGAAGGAGATGCAGGACCTGGGCGAGGAGACCAACAAGTCTCTACGTGAGGCGACCGACTCCATCGAGACCGACATGCGCTCGATCAACAGCGACCTCGACGAGACTTTGCGGTCGCAAACGACGCTGGCCGATGGCAGCGCGTCTACCGCTATCACCGACGGCACGGAGACTTCGGCCGGCGACGATCCCGGCGCGATTGCCGCCGAGGTGACCCCGCCCGCGCCGACCCCGCCCGTTCCCGCTGAGCCGCGTCCTGTCGCCGCCAGCACCGAAACCCGCAAGCCGGCCGAGGCCGGCGCTGACACCTCTCACGGCGGAGCCTGACCCCGATGCAGGACATGACGCCCACCGGTGGCCCGAACGAGCCGGACAAGCGCCGGGACGACGACGAGGAGCTTGACCAGTCGCGGATGCCGTTGATGGAGCATCTGACGGAGCTGCGCCAGCGCTTGATCTATTCGCTGGTCGCCTTCGTGGTGATGTTCATCGGTTGCTTCATCTTCGCCAAGCCGATCTACAACGTGCTGGTGTGGCCCTACGTTCGCGTGGTGGGCGAGGAAAAGGCGCGCCTGATCGCCACCCACTTCCTCGAGCAGCTCTACACCAACATTCGCCTCGCCATGTTCGGCGCGGCGTTCCTGTCGTTCCCCGTGGTTGCCAACCAGGTCTACAAGTTCGTGGCGCCGGGCCTCTACAAGAACGAGAAGCAGGCGTTCGTTCCCTACCTGATCGCAACGCCGGTGCTGTTCTTCCTGGGCACGCTGGTCGTGTACTTCGTCGTGATGCCGTTGCTGATCACGTTCTCGCTCGACATCACGCCGCAAGCGGCAGGGCACGGCAAGGCGGCGATCGAGCTGTTGCCAAAGGTGTCGGAGTATCTGTCGCTGATCATGACGCTGATCTTCGGCTTCGGTATCTGCTTCCAGTTGCCGGTCATCCTGACGTTGTTGGCGCGAGCCGGCATGGTGACGGGCGACTCGCTCAGGAGTTTCCGGCGCTACGCCATCGTAGCGATCACGGGTGCTGCCGCGGTGCTGTCGCCGCCCGATCCGTTCTCCATGCTGGCCATGATGGGCCCGACGGTGCTGCTCTACGAGGCCTCGATCTGGATCGTCGACCACATCGCCAAGAAGGAGCAGGAAAAGGCCGACGCGGCGGGCGCTGAATAGCCGCCACCGCCGCAGCTTCGGACTGATCTACGCGAACGGCCTCGAGGCAATGGGAAGTCGCTCCAGATCTAGCGCCTGCGGAACACGTCAGCCGTAGGTTGGGTTAGCGCGGCCATTGAGATCGAGGTGCCCAAGGATGCTGCCCCGCGCGTAACCCAACATCTGCCATCACGGACCGCGCCGCGTTGGGTTACGCAGGGTCGAACACAGCATCGACAACGCAGCGAAGTGGCCTGCTAACCCAACCTACATCCAGAAAAAGGTGGGTGGTCCGGAGGGCTCCGCCCTCCGGCGGGGTGTGGGGCTGGCCCCATTCGCGCCGCAGGCGCGAGCTGTCACCCCGCTGGGTGATCCACTGGACCAACCCCGCCGCACCGACTATCAAGGCGCCAAAGATCATGACCGACGACCAAGAGGCGCGCCGTGCACGACATCAAGGCTATCCGTGACAATCCCGAAGCCTTCAACGCCGGCTTGAAGCGGCGTGGCATCCATGGCGATGGCGCAGGGCAGTTCTCGGCCGAGGCCATCCTGAAAAAGGACGAAGCCCGCCGCGCCGAGGCCACCAAGTTGCAGGAGGCGCAGGCCCGGCGCAATGCCGCATCCAAAGAGATCGGCGCCGCCATGAAGGTCAAGGATCAGGCCAAGGCCGATGCCTTGAAGGCCGAGGTGGCGAGCCTCAAGGACGTGCTGGCGGCGAGCGAAACGCGCGACCGCGAGTTGCTGGCCGAACTGGACGCCATGCTGGCGGTGATCCCGAACCTGCCGCTGGCCGAAGTGCCCGAAGGCAAGGACGAGCACGACAACAAGGAAGTGCGCAAGTGGGGCAGCCCGCGCGCGTTCGATTTCGCCCCGAAGCAGCACTTCGAGCTCGGCGAAACGCTCGGCCTGATGGACTTCGAGTCAGCGGGCAAAGTGTCGGGCGCGCGCTTCGTTTACCTGAAAGGCGCGCTGGCGCGCATGGAACGCGCGCTCACCGCGTTCATGCTGGACGCGCACACAGCCACCGACAAGGATGGCGTCGGCGGCTACACCGAGGTCAACCCGCCGCTGCTTGTCCGCGGCACAGCGGCATATGGCACAGGGAATCTTCCTAAATTCTCTGACGATTTATTCCAGACGACACGCAGCATCGGTGATGTCGACTTAGTCTTCAATCAGCTATTTGGCGAAGCAGAAGAAAAAGCTCAGAAGGATCTTGAAAAGCTCTACTTTCAGGGGATTCCAGAGGCCGATGTGAGGGAACGCCTACAAGATATCCTCGGGCGCCTCGCACCGAAGTTTCGTAGGGAGTTTGATTCAGAGGAGATCGAGCATCTCAAGCTCTGGCTCATCCCGACCGCCGAAGTGTCCCTCACCAATCTCGTGCGCGAAACGATCCTGGCCGAGGACGAATTGCCGAAGCGGTTCACGGCGGGAACGCCGTGCTTTCGCTCGGAGGCGGGCGCCGCCGGCAAAGACACGCGCGGCATGATCCGCCAGCACCAGTTCACGAAGGTCGAGCTGGTCTCGGTCACCACGCCGGAAAATTCGCTGGCCGAACACGAGCGCATGACCAGGTGCGCCGAGACCATCCTGCAGCGGCTGGGCCTACCCTATCGCACCATGCTGCTGTGCACCGGCGACATGGGTTTTGCCTCGCAGAAAACCTACGACATCGAAGTTTGGCTCCCGGGCCAGGACGCTTATCGCGAGATCTCGTCGTGCTCGGTGTGCGGCGACTTCCAGGCGCGGCGCATGTCAGCGCGCTATCGCCCGGCTGGCAACGCCAAGGACGTGCGCTTCGTGCACACCCTGAACGGCTCCGGCCTCGCGGTCGGGCGCACACTGGTGGCGATCCTGGAAAACTACCAGCAGGCCGACGGCTCGGTTCTGGTGCCCGAGGCGCTTCGCCCCTACATGGGCGGCCTCGAACGGATCGCCTGACGAAGCCTCCACGAAAAAAGGAGGGGGTTTGGGGGACACGTCCCCAAAACGGGCATGGGCCAGCGCGGATGCTGCGTGGGCATCAGAAGCGCCCTGAAAATGGCCCATTCGCGCCGCAGGTGCGAACCGAGGAAGCCAAACCGGGTCGCCAACTCTTACCAGAGGGCGAGGCCCCAAGCAGCGCTGATGCTCCCCACAAACTCGCCGCCCGGGCACAAACTTATCCCCGTGAGCCAAACCGCGCGTATGCTCCCTCCTGCTCGCCTCGACGGGGACGCTGCCGGAGGCATCCGTCTGTGGAGGCAAGTGTCGCTCCTGGCGCGGGACGCGCGCAACACGGGCAAGCGGCATGATCTGGTGGCCCGGGCCCTGGCCGCAGTCGTGCCGTCGCCGCCGAAGTCGAAGGCCTACGGGCCGGACGATTTCAGCGCCTCGTGGCGGCGCACCTACGTTCGCCAGCCTGCCAACGAGTCCGGGTGTGCTCCGGTCACGCATGACCTGTCCGACGTGTCCGCTGGGTGGAGAAAGCGAGCGACAAAAGAGGGCGGTGCGCCGCTCAAACTTCACGGACGGGCGTACCGCCCTTTCCCCATTTTTCTCACCACGGCGCGACAACGCGGGCGTGGACGCAAGTGCTTGATGAAGAGCAACTCACGCCCCGTCGGGCAGCGGAATGAACTCGGCCTCATCGCCCGGCACCACATCGAAGCGCTTCTGGCGCCAATCCTCGCGTGCCGCGCGAATGCGATCCCGCGACGACGACACGAAATTCCACCAGATGTGGCGCGGCCCGTCCATGGGCTCGCCACCGAGAACCATCAGCCGGGACTGTTCGAGCGCCAGAATGGTAATACGGTCACCCGGATGAAACACCAGCAGCCGGCCTTGCTCGAAGCGATCGCCGGCAATGTCGATGGCGCCTGAGGCCACGTAGACGGCGCGCTCGTCATAGTGGGGATCGAGTGGCAGCACCGCACCGGCCGCAAGCACGGCCTCGGCGTAGAGGGCAGGATGGGGGAAGGCCACCGGCGAGCGGGCGCCGAAGGCCTCGCCCAGGATGACGCGCACGCGCTTGCCCTCGCCGGCAATGCGCGGCAGCTCGTCGAGGCCATGATGGGCAAAGGCGGGCGCCATCTCCTCGGCATCTTTCGGCAACGCCATCCACGCTTGAATGCCGAACATCTCGCGCGTGACGGTCTGGGCTTCGGGCGTCTCGCGCTCGGAATGCACGATCCCCCGGCCAGCCGTCATCAGGTTGACCTCGCCGGGCTTGATGACCATCGACGTGCCGAGACTGTCGCGATGCCACATCTCGCCCTGGAAGAGATAGGTCACGGTCGCAAGCCCGATGTGCGGATGCGGCCGCACGTCGATACCTTTGCCGATCACGAACTCCGCCGGCCCCATCTGGTCAAAGAAGATGAACGGCCCGACCATCTGCCGGCCTTGTGCGGGGAGCGCACGACGTACCTCGAAGCCGCCGATATCGCGGGCGCGCGGCACGATCACTTGCGCAATGGCTTCGCAGGAGAGCGGATCACCGGGAACGGGATCGTGGTCTGGCATCGTGCTCATGGAGCCTCCCACACGCAAGGGTGTGACGAATTTCGACGTTGCTGATTAAATGGGTGGTGGTGGCAATGAAACAACCCATGGGCTGGGATGATCCTGCCGAGCGAACGTCTGGAGGCCCCATGCAATTGCAGCTCGAGACCTATATTGCGGCACCCCCTGATCGCGTTTTTGCGCGCCTCGCCGATATTCCGCGCTGGCCCGAGACGATATCGGCCATCACCAGCGTCGACATGCTGACGCCGGGCGCGGTCGGCGTCGGCACCCGCTTTCGCGAAACGCGGATGATGTTCGGCCGGCAGGCCACCGAGGAGATGGTGGTGGCCGAGATGCTCGCCCCGAGCCGGCTCGTGCTGACAGCCGAGAGCCACGGCACCCGTTATCGCGCCGTACATAGCATCGAGGCGGAAGGCGAGGGCACGCGACTGAAGATCATATTCGAAGGCAAGCCGGTAACACTGACGGCCCGTCTCATGTCGCCCCTGGGCACGCTGATGAAGTCGGCCGTGGAAAAGCACATGCGAGGCGATATGGAAGATCTCAAGCAGGCCATCGAAGAAGAGGGCAAAGGATGAGCTGTAGCCGCGCAGACGAATGAAGAACGATCAAATCGCTTCGCCGTCGCCGACGATGGCCGCCATCTGCTGGCCGATCAGCCGCTCGAGCGAGCCTTCGAATGGCACGGTGAAATAGCTGAGACCGCGCGCGTCTTCCCGCCATGCCTGCAACTGGTCGGCAAAGGCATCGGGCACATCACCCACGCCATCACGCTCGCTCACCGTTGCGCCCAGCGCTTCGATTGTCATGGGCAGGAACGGAATGAGTGCGCGCTCGATGCGCCCGTCATCGCGCCGCTGCAGCGCCCCGGTCACCGCACAGCAGGCAATCTGCTGGCCGCCGGGAAACTCCATGAGCGCGCCGATGATGAGCCGCGAATCCGCGATTTCCGCCGGCGCGTGATAACGCCATTTCTGGCCAGCCGCGAATGTCATGGCACTCCCCTTCCAGGCCAACGGGCGTGCCACCGCGTGCACGCGCCTGCGCCAAGGTAGGGAGAAAGTGGGCGAAAGCTCGGCGCCGTCCACAGCTATCGAGATCGCCCGTTCCGGAGAACAGCAGGCAAACCCGGCCAGACAGTCGTCACTGGGCCCGGCCGATGGGCTGCCGCCATGCCGTTAGCGCTTCAAATGCGCCGCCCTGGCCCCGCATCCGACGCGCCACTGCGAACCGGCGGCACGAACATCTTCGAGGCCCGGCAGAGGCGCCGCGCATTCTCATTCTGCCCGCACGGACGGAATGTCCCTTCACGCGAGAAGCAGACCCTGACCTCGCGCATCCGATCGCCAGGACCGCCGCAGGCGACGGCCATGTTCTCGGCCTTCAGAGTCGGATTGACCGAAGTGAAGTCGCGCACCACCTCAGCCGGTGAAACCGTGAACGCCGCATTGGGATTGCGATAGCGCGGGGGAATCTTGACCTTGTCGTAGAGCTGGCGCGAGACCTTGTAGTAGTCCTCCGGCGTCAACCCCGAGCAGGTGCCGTGCTTGCGGTACTCGTGGATCACGAGCTTCGAGCTCGGCATGATGTCGAGCATGCTATCGATGGTTTTCTGCGGCACGAACGGGCGCGCCTGCGTCCGGCAGTTCTCGGGCCAGCCGCGCTCGTGCTGCGGCCACAAGCCGTGCAGCACGAAGGCATAGCGCTTGCCGTTCCGCGCATGGCATTGCGGATCGTAGCCGTCCCGCTTGAGGCCGGCGCAGTAGGTCGGGCTCCAGGAGAGCACCAGCGAATAGTAGTCGAACCGCCCGGCCTCGTTGCGCGGACCCGGCTGCGCCGAATAGGGCGCTCGCCCTGCCGGCCCCGGACCGACCTGCGCAAATAAACCGTGTCCGGCCACGCCAGCCAGCAGCACCGCGGCGCCGAGCACGAGGGCGGCGGGTCGCAAACGACGGATATTCATGGCGAAGTCGTCTCCTCGTCGTAGGTCATGGCGCTTAGGCCGGCCGCATTGACGGCACAAACGTCTGCTGAAGCACCATGGCAGCCAAACTGGGCAACCATCGGGCGTCGGAGCATAGCCAGGACTATCGCGGAGGCAATGGAATTTCAATCACCGGGCAAGAAGTCGGCACGGTCGGCAGAACCGGGCGCCATCAGCACCTGAAAGCCGCCGCTCTGAGCCTCCCCAAGACCGGCCAAAGCTGACGCGACCGGTTGCAGAGCGGACCAGATCCCGGCCGCTCGTCAACTGGCATCGCACGCAGGGGCAACGCCAAGGCCTACTCGGCAGCGTTGCTGCCGTTGTCCACCAGGGCGAGTTCCGGCAGATCCTTCTCCAGCATCGGCATGCCGAAATAGAAGCCCTGCTGATGCGTGATCCCGCAGTCCGCGCAGATCCGCGCCGTCTCTTCATCCACCACCCATTCGGCAACCGTATCGAGCCCGAAGGTGTTGGCGATCTCCACCAGCGTCTTGATGAAGACCCTGTTGGTCGGCTCCTCGATCAGGTTCTTGACGAACGATCCGTCGATTTTGACCATGTCGACGTCGAGGATCTTGAGATTCTTGAACGACGTGTAGCCGGCACCGAAATCGTCGATCGCCACCTTGCAACCGAGCTCCTTCAGCGTGTCGACGAAATTCATCGTCACGTCGAGATCGTGGATGGCCGCCGTCTCGGTGATCTCGACCGTCAGCCGCCGCGTTAGCTGGTGGCGTCCGCCCGTCAGTTTGTGCAACGTCACCAGCCACTCGTGATCGCTGGCCGTCAGGCTCGAGACATTGACGGAAAGATGGATTTCAGGATGACGGCGCAGCACGTCGATCGCCAACTCAAGCGTCCGCCGGTCGATCAGTCGCGACAGCCCGAGCTGCTCGGCCACCGAGATGAAATCACCGGCCGACACCAGCGTCCCGTCCGGCCGCACGAGTCGCAGCAAGCATTCGTAGAGCTCGGGCTTGCGCGTGTCCGTCGCAACGATCGGCTGCAGCGCGATCACCATGCGATCGTTGTCGAGCGCCTCGATCACCTCGTCCGCGATCATGATGTTGCGCTTGCGGATCGACTCCTTGGCCTCGCTCGGTTCATAGATCGTCAGCGTCTCATGCCGGCTGACCTTGGCCACTTCCAGCGCCTGCAGCGCGTGGCTCAATGCATCGTGAGCCGTGCGGGCATGATCGGGCAGCAGCACGCCGCCCACCGAGATCGAGACCGAGATCTGGCAAGACGAAACCTCGATCGTGGCATTGCGCACGGCCTTGATGAACCGCTCGGCCGCGACCCTCATGGCGCCTGGCCCGCAGTCGTTGAGGATGATGCCGAATTTGTTCGAGGAGTAGCGGCCGATGGTATCGCCGCCCCTCAGCAGGCCGCGAATGATTCGCGCAGTCGCCGCGATCACCTCATCGCCAACATCGAACCCGAACGTCTCGTTGATCACCGCCAGATTGTTGACGGCAGCCATCAGGAAGGCGCACGGTTGCCGTGTCCGCTCGGCTCGCGTGGCGACCGCGCCCAGCGCATCGGTCAGCCGGATGCGATTGAGTTGCCCCGTGAGCTCGTCGTGGTCCGAACGGTAGAGGAGACGCTGCTCCTCCTTGTAGCGCTCGTTGATGACCCGGATGATGCCTCGTGCCTTGATCGCGCGCCCGCTGTCGTCGAACCAGCAGCGGCCATGGTCCTCGAGCCACAGCGACACGTCGCTGCGTCGGCCCTGCGGCGTGAACCGGTATTGCACGCGATAGTGCGCACCATTGGCAGTCGCCTCCGGCGGCATCTCGGCGATGATATCTTGGCGCCGCTGGATATGTTCCGCAGCAATCAGGAAATTGAAATTGGTCGCCGTCGAAATCGCAGCGATATCGCGCACGCCCAGAACTTCAGCGGCATTGCTCTCCCACTCGATGCGGTCGTTGGCAATGTCCCAAAGGTAGGCGGTCTCCTGCACCGAGGAGAGAATACCCACGAGATCGAACGCCTGGCTTTCGACGGGCAGATCGTCTGTAGCGGTCACGGCCCCAGACAAGCTCAGCTTGTTGAGCCCGCCAGCCATGGCCGGCTGGACCAGTTTCATGCTTTCGGGTGACGACACGGCTCTGAAAGCCCCCTCGCTCGGTGCTCGAGCACAAGCGTGCTTGATTCCGCTTCCAATCGGTCTGTGAGGCGACAGGCTACGAGCGAGTCATTAACAACCGCTAAACCATCATTCTTACCGTCAGGCCCCGAAGCCTGCGGCAGTTGAAAATTTTGCTAAAGATTGGTCGATGCAGCGCTAGAGTTAGCGATAGATGCACGAGTGCGCCGACCGGGCACACTGCGCGAGGCCACTCGCCGCGGCGCCAATGGTTCTCCGTGATCGGTCCAGTCGATCACAGCCTTGCCGCGCGCTGCCTCGCGCACCGCCACGGGCAACCCATTCGGATTAATTTGCGATTGGGAAGCAGCAGGCGGAGCTTGCCGCTCCGCCTCGGGCGTCAGGCTTATTCGCCACCGCCAAAATTCAGATCGCGACGTGCCGTCCGTATGCCGATCAGGGCACCAGCCACGACATCGATCAAGGCCGCCACCATGATGAAGAAGAACACCGACGAGGTGCCTTTCTTGACCAGCAGGAACTCGACCAGACATGCGATGAAGACCAGCATCGACAGGCCATGATCGACCATCTGCGAGCTTGACGTGTAGGTCGACTTGATCAGCTCGACGAACAGCAGACACATGGTCAGGAGGATCAGTAGATCACCCCAGGAGAACACCCATTTCTCGCCGCTGACCATCGGCAGGGAGAAGAGCGGCTTACGCAAGATCTCGTCCGCGGTCCCATCCCCCCCCAACAGAACGACGACATTGTAGGCGATAAATGCGATCACGAGGAGCGGAATGACCCGAAGCGACATCTCCCATCCTTCCCTGTTTTGCAGCCCACCTTGGCCCGCGGCACCGCGGGTCCATACTTTCTCCCTATTGGGAGATTATGACGGAAATGCCATCATTGCGACGCCCTTGTCGCTATACCCAGCGTCTCGACCCGCTGTGATCGGGCCCACTCGTTTCCGGCGCGACGCTGCGGCCCACCACCCGGCCAACAGGCGTGTGGCAATCCCCCGTTGGCAGTGCACCGATTACTCGGCGTCCGGCGCTGCCACTTCGAGGATCTGGCGATCCCGGTATTTTCCCGACTTGAGGTCTATGTGGTGCGGCCGGCGCAGGTTGCCGCTGTCCTTGTCCTCGACATAGGTTGGCGCGCTCAGCGCATCCGCCGACCGCCGATTGCCGCGCTTCATGCGCGATACTTTCTTCCTGGGGACTGCCATCGTTTCTCGCTCCTAGTCATAGACATGGCCGGCCACCGCAGACCAGATATTCTGGCGCGCGACCCTGACTGAAGCGTCAGTACGGCCATACCAATGGATAATGTCGTCCAGTCCGGCTGCCAGAGGCTGCCAGCAGACTGAGATCGGTGCTTATAGCGACAAAGTAGGAACCTGGCTAGTGTCGCGGTTCGCAACTCCGCGTCATTCTTGTCCCTGGCTCATGAAGCGCATTTCCAGCCAGAACGCCACGCTAAGCTGATGTATTTGCTATTTTCCTTTGAACCGCAAAGTTCGTTCATACCGCGCCCGGGCCTACGACGCACTTTGCGTGCCTGAGCCGCGTGCGGTGCTTGCGCAGCCCGTCTGAAGCATTCGCGGGCGTTGCGGCAACGCCAACCCAGGCAGAAGGCCGCCTTTTGGCCCCCCCGGTTGCATGACCACCGCTGAGCTGTGATCCATTCACCCCGGCCGTGTCCGGGCCAGCCTCTCAACCCGCCGGCAACACGCCAGCCGCACCCGACTGCACCATTGCCTCGACCTCACCCGTCCCGTAGCCGACTTCGGCCAGAATATCCCGGGTATGCTGTCCAAGCAGTGGCGCCGATGTCTCGTCCGTCCGCGCCCCCCCGTGGAACGTATTGGCGACCCGGGTCCGCCAAATCGGCCCTTCGCTCGGATGCTCCTCCGTCTGGAAGAAGCCGACATCCCCAAGGTGGGGATCGTCCATGACCTCTTCCACCGTGTTGTAGCGCGCAGCCGGCACCTGCAGCCCCTCGAAGATCGCGAGCCACTCCTCGGTCGTCCTTTGCAACAGGCCGTCCGCGCGCACCTTGAAATAGGCCTCCGCATTGACGCTGCGCAGCGCCGCCGTCGCAAAGCGCGGATCGTCCTTCAGCTCGGGCCTGCCAATCACGTCGAAGAACGCAAACGCCTGGGCATTGGTGTTGGGGGCCGCCGTGATGTAGCCGTCCTTGGTCTTGAGCGGCCTGTAGTCCGGACTGACCAGGCGATTGTCGCCGGCAGGTCCGGCCGGTGGTTGGAACGTCATGCCCGCCATGTGCTCGCTCATCACGAACGACGCCATGTTCTCCAGCATCGGCACGTCGATGGCCTCACCCCGGCCCGTCCGCTCTCGCCGGAAGAGCGCAAACCCGATCGCCTGCGCCGCGATCAGCCCCGTGACGTGGTCAGTCATCACCATAGGCACGAAGCGCGGCTCCCCGATCGCCTTCTCGAACGTACCTGCCACCCCTGAGAGCGACTGGATGATGGGGTCGTAGGCCGGCTTGTCGAAGTATCGCCCACCCCGACCGAACGCCAGGATCGAGCAGTGGATCAGACGTCGATTGGTGCTCGCCAGGCTCGCGGCATCGAGTCCGGCCCGTGCCAGCGCGCCCGGCCTGACGTTGCTCACGAACACGTCCGCCCCGCCAATGAGACGTTTCATCGCCGCAAGCCCGGCCTCGTGCTTGAGATCGAGCACGATCGAGCGCTTGTTGCGGTTGAAGTGCAGAAACTTGCCGGACATGCCCGGGTTGCGCGCGCCTCGGGCCATTGTACGCAGCAGATCGCCACCGGGGGCCTCGACCTTGATCACGTCGGCGCCCTGGTCGGCAAGCGTCCGCGTACAGATCGGCCCCACCACCACCGATGTCTGGTCGATGACTCGGATCCCCTCGAGTGGACCACCTGCCATGTCCGTGCCTCCCTCGTCCTGCATTTGCCGCTACGCGGTCCCACCCTTCGACCAGAGCCCGCTGGCCGAGCGCCCGTGGCAAGGCTACAAGATGAATTCCGCCGCTTGTCTCACCGTGATGATGCTGTTGCGTTTGCGCCAGAGCCCGCCAGCCGACGGCGGAAAGCAGCAGTTGGATCAGTATCGACTATCGTTGCCGGTGCCAGACGTCATGATTTCGAAGGATAGCGCATGCCCCCGCCATCGATCGACAATGTATGTATCGGGATCATCGGCCTCGGCTATGTCGGCCTTCCCCTGGCAGCCTACATGGCGCGCCATTTCGAGGTCGTGGGACTCGACATCGACCAGGCCCGCATCGCGGAACTGAGGCAGGGCCGCGACCACACCCGCGAGGTGACACCCGAGGAGTTGGCGGCCGCCAAGGACCTGACCTTCACTGACCGCATCGAGGATCTGTCCAGCGCCAATTTCTACATCGTCACCGTTCCCACACCCATCGATCGCTCCAAGCGCCCCGATCTCGCCGCCCTCGAAAAGGCCAGCGCCGCAGTAGGCCAGGTGATCTCGAAAGGTGACGTCGTCGTCTTCGAATCGACGGTCTACCCCGGCGCCACCGAGGAGGTCTGCGTCCCCATCATCGAGCAGGTCTCAGGCCTCGTCTTCAATCAGGATTTTTTCGCCGGCTACAGCCCCGAGCGCATCAACCCCGGTGACCGCCATCACCGCCTGCCCGACATCCTGAAGGTCACATCGGGCTCGACGCCAGAAACGGCCGCCCTCGTCGATGCCGTCTACGCCCGCGTCATTACGGCCGGCACTTTTCCCACCAGCTCCATTCGCGTGGCCGAGGCGGCCAAGGTGATCGAGAACATTCAGCGCGACGTCAACATCGCCTTGATCAACGAGCTGGCCCAGCTTTTCAAGCGCATGCAGCTCGACACCGATGAGGTCCTCGCCGCCGCCGGGAGCAAGTGGAATTTCCACGGCTACCGACCGGGTCTCGTCGGCGGTCACTGCATCGGCGTCGACCCCTACTACCTCACCCACAAGGCCCAATCGATCGGCTTTCATCCCGAGATGATCCTCGCCGGCCGCCGCATCAACGACGCCATGCCCGAGTGGGTTGCCCGCGACATCATCGCAGCCATGCTGAGGAAGCGCATCGCGGTTGGCGAAGCCCGCATCCTCGTGCTCGGCTTCACCTTCAAGGAGAACGTTCCCGACATCCGCAACACCAAGGTCGCCGACCTCGTCCGCGCCTTGGCCGAGTTCACCGGCGAGGTCTCGATCTTCGATCCGCACGCCGACCCGGCCGAGGTCCGCGCCGAATATGGCTTGACCCTCACCAACGAACTCCCCACCGCAACCTTCGATTGCGTCGTCCTCGCGGTCGGGCACGATGCCATCCGCGCGCTGCCGCCCGACCGCCTGCAGGCTCTCAGGTCGTCAGATAGACCAAGCGTCATCTACGACCTCAAGTGGATCGTCCCCCCCGCGGACGTCGACGGCCGGATCTAGCACAAAGCTCATTCAGAACCGCCATTGCACCGGCTCGGCTCCCGCGATCGGCGAGCGGAACGTCGGGATCGCGTGCCCGGCGAGATTCCCCATGTAGACCGTCTTGAGATCGGGCCCCCCGAACGCCACGCTGGCGATATTCTTGAGGCTCCGCTTGGCGCCCACCTCGATGTGCGCCCGCCCGTTGCGCGACCCGTTGCTCGCGAAATAACCCTCCGCGAAGGCGACATCCGCGGCATCGGCATCGTCGAGGATCAAAGTTCGTTTGCCGTTGGTCTCGATCCGGATGAGACGATTGGCGCACACGCACGCCACCCACACGCCGCCCTCCGCGTCGAACGCGAAGCCATCGGGAAATTCGCCCGGCCCGAACTCGTGCACCGTCTCCCGTCGGCCAACGACGCGCCCGTTGATCGGAAACCGGGAGATGCGCTTGGCCACGGTCTCGTTGACGTAGAGCCACTCCCCGTTGGGATCGACCCGGCACTCGTTGGTGAAGCCGATGCCGTCGGCAACGATGTGCGCGCCATTGCCATCGCGCCGCACGATGTAGCCATCCGCATGCCCCGGCCGGAACGAGATCTCCCGCGGGAAGGCCCGCGTCGAAACCGAGATCCACTCCACGCCGGCGTGATCCACGCCGACGAAATTGCACACCCGGAAATGCTCACCATCCGCCTCGAAAAGGTGCGGGAAGAGGCGCCAGTCCTTGTCCAGCCGCCACACACCGCCCCCTGGCCCGAGATTGGCGATCAGAAACTCCCGCTCCCGCGTCATCGCCACGCCATTGGGAATGAAACCTGGCGGCGCCCCGATCATGTCACGTTTCGCCTTGCCGATCTCGACGATCCCCGAGTGATGGTCGCCGACGAAGACTTCTCCCTTCGCCGTCGTCAGCACGCATTCGGGCCGCGACAGTCCATCCCCGACCCAGGTGACTTCGGTGAGCGCAATGAGCGGTGTTTCAGCAGGCATGGCGAACTCCATCGGCTCCGCATTCGACGACACGTCGTTTCGATGACCACCATGAGCCGGGCATGCCGGGACGTCTACACTTTCCAACCATAAGCTTGCCGAGCCGCCGCCGCGCTGACGAAGCCATTGGCAACATCAGCAGCGATGGCGAGCGGATCGCGCTGCTTCGGCTCGCCATAGCCGGCACCACCTGCTTCGACGATGGTCATCACTTGGCCAGGCTCGATTTCGATGCGCCCCTTGGCGTGCACCTCTTGGCCCTCGATCTCATGGCGACGCTTGGAGCCGTCCTTGCCGCCGAAAAACCCCTTGGCCGGATAGCTCGTGCGATTGCCCATGCCGTGCGACACCAGGATATGGCCGGTATCGTTGCGCACCCTGACCACCTGCCCGAGGCCGCCCCGCCATTGCCCAGCGCCGCCGCTATCGGCAAGCAGCGTCTTGTCGAGAATGGTGGTGTGCGTCAGCGTCTCCCACACCTCTACCGGCACCACCGCCATGTTCGAGGGATGCGGCAGCGTCGACCAGCCATCGAGCCCTTCGAGCGCCCCGTAGCCGCCAGCCGCGAAATAGAGGCCTGTAAAGGCGCGTCCATCCGTCCGCGTGCCCTGGAACGTGACGAGGTTCATCATGCCGCTGTCGGCCTGCACCGCGCTGGGGCTCGCACCCGCCAGCGCGCCGTAGATCAGCGGCGTGATGAAATGGCCCATCGCATGGCGCCCCCCGGTCGGGAATGGCGGCTGCGCATTGAGAATGCATCCCGGCGGCGCCTTCGTCGTGATCGGCGCGGCCGAGCCCTGGTTGTTGGGGATCGACGGCAGTGTCAGCGACTTGATCGCGTGCAGCACCATCGCATTGGTGTAGCAGAACGGCACGTTGACGCCCGCGCGCACGCACCCCGACGTCCCCTCGAAATCGGCCGTCACGCTGTCGCCTTTCACCGTCAGCGTCACCGCGAACGATACCGGCTCGGCAAACCCTTCGACGTCGATGCGGTTGGTGTAGACGCCGTCCTTGAGCTCAGCGAGCTTGGCCCGCATCTGCCGCTCCGATTGGCCCCGGATGGCTTGCGACAGCGGGCCCAGGTCGTCGAGCCCATACTCGTCCATGAAGACGTTGATCTCGCGTGCGCCCACCTCGCTGCAGGCAACGTTGGCCATGATGTCGCCGATCGTCTGCTCGGGCACCCTCACGTTGGTCCGCACGATCTCGAGCACGAGCTCGTTCAACCGGCCGGCCTCGTAGAGTTTCAGAATCGGCAGCCTGAGACCCTCCTCGTAGACCTCCTTGGCCGCCGAGCCGAATCCTGCCCCGCCGATGTCCGGCAAGTGCGTGATCGAAACCGTGTAGGCAATGATCCGCCCCTTGCGAAATACCGGCCGCATCACCGTGATGTCGAACAAATGCCCTGTTCCCAGCCACGGATCGTTGGTGACGATGATGTCGCCGTCCTTCAGCGTCTCCGGCGGGAACTTCTTCAGCATATGGCGCGCCGTCACCGGCGCCGAGCCGATGAAGGCGGGAATGCCGAACGTGCCCTGTGCGATGGTGTTGGTGTCGGCATCGAGCACGCAGCACGTGAGGTCGTAGCTCTCGTAGACGATGGTCGAGAACGACGAGCGCACCAGCGTCGACACGATTTCGTCGGTCAGCGCCACCAGCCGGTCCCACATGATGCCGAGACCGACGGCGTCGAAAGAGGTCTGCGCAATGTCGTTCATGCCTGTTGGTCCCGGTCCGGCCTGCCTATCGAGTTTGCCTCGACAGTAAGGCATCCTTCCCGCAAGCCCTGCAACCCGCTTGTCGCACCATCGGGCATCCCGGCCAGCCCTGCCCTGGCACCTGAAAAACCCGGAGCACCTAAAATACGCGCCTGCGACCGGCGAAATTCATTTCCATCAAAATCCCGCCAAGACTGCCGGGGACATAGTCAATGGCATCTTTAGTACTAAGGTTCACGTCATGGTAGCGGACCAAGAGCGATCATCATAGAGCCAATACCAGTTCCGAGATTTTGCTGTGCGCGAGTTAAAAGATTGCAAGTGAAGAAGGTGCACGTGACAATGTATTTAAGGCGGGGCGCGATGGTTCCAGTTTCATCTTTCATGAAGTACAAACCGTTACATGCCTGTGCTATTTCCAAGGACGAAAAGCTAATGGGCGGAGAGACATGAGCGAAGCCGTTTCTGATGTGTCTTAGGGTGTTGATATCTGCTTTTGTTTCTGGTCCAATTATGCCCATAGCATAAGCAATGCGAGCCTTGGCAGAGACTGTTGCCAGCGGACCATTTTGACCGTCTGAGAACAACTCATTTTCAAACTGTTGCTGTTCACTATCGTCATCGAATCTTCGCATCTTGGATAAGATCGCCAGCCTTAAAGCATGCTCAACATTAGTACACCCGACTAGCGCAGTTGCTGTGTCGTCATATTTCTCAAGTGCCCAAATGGCACTTTCCAGTTCGTGATCTTTTGGTATCTTAGCAAGAAGCTTCTTAATAGCATTGGAGGATGATTTTTGCGATAATCGACGAGCCATTTGAAATTCCTTAAAAAGAACTGCTCAACAAGTTGCAGACGACACCCTCCGCCTCGCCCCGGCACCGATGCGGCTTTCAAAGAATAGCGTAGGTCCCCGTCGCGAACGCCGCCGGCTTGTCGTTGCCCGCTTCCCGGATCTCGGTCGTGCAGAACGCGAGCGTGCGGCCGAGCCGCATCACGCGCGCCTCCAACACAGCGTCGGCCTTGGTCACGCCGCGCATGAAATTGTTTGTGAGATCGACCGTCGTGCACGGCTTGAGCCCACCCATCGCGCCAGCCAGCGCCAGCACCATGGCCGTATCGGCGCCCGATGCCAGCGCCTGCCCGCACATGATGCCGCCAACCCGGGTCAGCGCATCGGAGAACGGGATCCGCAAGCGTGCCTGCCCGTCTGCCGAGATCGCCTCAACGCGGATGCCCAGCGCCTGCACCCACGGCGCGAAATTGTCCGCCAGGATGCCATTGGCGTCTTCGACCGTGAGTCCGCTCATGCTCTGCCCTCCTCGCTCTCCAGCGCCCGGATCGCCGCGTCGATGCCCCCCGCCTCGTGCGGGATCTTCGCCATCCTCAGACTCAATTCGAGTGTCGCCAGAGCGCCGAGTAGCATCGGCTCGTTGAGGTCGCCCATGTGCCCGATGCGGAACACGTGTGTATTGAGCGGCCCAAGCCCGCCGCCGAGCGACAGGTTGTAGCGATCGAGTGCGATTTTCCGCACGGCGTTGGCATCGTAGCCCGCCGGCACCATCACCGCAGTCACCGAGTCCGACACCCGCGCCGGATCGCCCGGCAGGATCTCCATGGCCCTGATCGGCCCAGTGAAGCCCCGCCCGTCGACGCCGATGTCGCTTCTCACCCCGCCGCCCCAGTGCGCCACCGCCGCGCGCACCGCGCCCGCCAATCGCCTGTGCCGCCGGAACACGGCATCGAGACCTTCTTCTTCCAGGACCTTGAGCGATTCATCGAGCCCGAACAGCATGTGCACCGGCGTCGTGCCTGGCATGCGCTGCGGCTTGTGCGTCACCATCTCCTTCCATGCCCAGTAGCTTCGCCGCGTCGTGATCGCCTGCGACCGCGCCATCGCCCGCTCCGAGATCCCCGTGAAGGCGAGCCCGGTCGTCATCATCAAACCCTTCTGGGAGCCGCCGACGACGATATCCACGCCCCACTCGTCCATGCGGAAATCCATCGACGCCAGCGACGAGATCGTATCGACCAGAAGCAGCGCCGGATGACCGGCCTCGTCGATTGCCCTACGGATCTGCGCCAGCGGCTGCACCACGCCCGTAGCCGTCTCGTTGTGCACCACCAACAACCCCTGGATCGCATGCCCGGTATCGGCCTTGAGCCGCTCGCCTACCGCCTCGGGCGGCACGCCCCGGCGCCAATCGCAGCCCATTACCTCGACCTCGTAGCCAAGCGCCCTCGCCATGTCGGCCCAACTCGCCGAGAACCGGCCGGACTCGAGCACCAACAGCCGGGCGCCCGGCTCGAACAGATTGACCAGCCCGGCCTCCCACGCGCCATGCCCGTTCGAGGCATAGACCAGTAGGTGTTGGCGCGTCTTGAGCACGCGCTTCAGGCCCTCGTGCACGCGCTGGAAGATCGCCACCGCCTCATCGGAGAAAAAGTCGATCGTGGCCCGGTCCATGGCTTTGAGCACACGGTCAGGAATGTTGGTCGGCCCCGGATTGAAGAAGAACTGGCGGCCGCGCGGGCCGGCATTGCGGACGGTCATAAAGGCTCCCGATGAGACGTCAGATGTCCCACCTTACCCGAGGCCCCTGCCCCCGGCCACGCCCGCCATATCAATAACCGTAGCCAAAAATCGATGCAAAACGCCGCAAACCCATTCGCACCCCGACGCCGTGCACGACGACCATCCGCCACGAGCCAAAACAACCCCGCCAATCCAATTCAGCCGCGTCACCCACCCCCAAGCGCCGTGCGTGCGCCCCCGCGGAGGCGCAGCGCTGCCCCCGGCAGCGCGAAACGCGCCGTGAGCGAAAACCCTAAGCGCCATGCGTGCGACCTCTCGCACGCACGGCGAAGGCCGCGACTGCGGCCCGCCGCTTAGCGGCGCCCCCGCGGAGGCGCAGCGCTGCCCCCGGCAGCGCGAAACGCGCCGTGAGCGCAAACAAACAGCCCGCCGCGCGCTGTGAGCGAAAAACAAAACTCTACACCTCAGTGCTTGCGGCCGATGATCAGCTTCGCGCCCTCGGGCCCTACCGCCTCAAAGTGCAGCTTGCCGGCCTCGACCACGAAAATCTCACCCGGCCGATAAGTCCGCTCGACGCCTTCGAGCGTCACTGTGAACGCGCCCTCGATGATCAATCCGCGGACGCTGAAATGGTGCCCGTGTTCGCCATTGGCGGGCCTCGGCTCCAGGCTGCGCGTCTCGATCTCCTGAAACCCATCCGACTTCAACTGTGCCTCGAATTCGGCCGTGTCCATCTTGCGAACCCTTTCCAGTGCCCCCAATCGGTCCTCGATTGTGCCATCAGCCGCACGCCTTGGCCACCAACCCTTACGCCACCCAACGCGCCTTCCCCTCGACAGCCCGCCGCCAATAGCGCCACACTCTCATCCCCACCACCCGACGGGAGAGAGGCCATGGCGATCATCGACGCGCAGGTGCACATTTACCGAACCGGCACCCCGACACCGCCACACTTGCCCCCGCCCTACCTCGCCGCCGACGCCATCCGCGACATGGACGCCGCCGCCATCGACGCCGCGCTGTTGCATCCCCCCGCAAGCTGGGACCCTGCCTCCAATGAGCAGGCCTTCGAGGCCGCCGCAGCCTACCCCGGCCGTTTCGCCATCATGGCCAACCCGCCGCTCGACCGGCCCGACAGCCCCGCCCTCATCGCCGAGTGGATCAAGCGCCCGGACGTGCTCGGCTACCGCTTCTATTTCAACAAGCCCAATACCAGGACCTGGCCCCACGACGGCAGCCTCGACTGGTTGTGGCCGGCAGCCGAAAATGCCGGCGCACCGGTAGCCCTCCTCGCCGGTGATTGGCTGGCCCTCTTCGCCAACATCGCCGAGCGCCATCCGGGCCTGAAGCTCATCGTCGATCACATGGGCGCGCTCCGCGGCGCCAAGGGCAACGCCGCCTTCCCCAACATGGCCGCACTCACCGCGCTCGCCAAATACCCGAACGTCGCCGTCAAGCTCACCGGCGGCCCCTTCTACGCCGACGACGCCTACCCCTTCAAAAGCCTGCATACCCACTATCGCGCCATGTACGACGCCTTCGGCCCCCACCGCCTGTTCTGGGGCACGGATATCACCAAGATGCCCTGCTCGTGGACCGAGTGCCGGACCCACTTCGAGGCCATCGATTGGATCCCCGAGGCTGACAAAAAGCTGATTTTGGGCGATGCCGTCGCTAGCTGGCTCGGTTGGAAGCGCTAGCCCTCTCGGGCCTCAGCGCCGGTCGACGCTGCTGGTCGCGGTCAGGCCGTCACCGATGATGCGGGCGAAGTGGCTCGTGAACAGTGCCGCTCCCGCCCCCGACAAGTGATCGCCGTTGACGTAGAGCAGCTTGCCGCCGCGAAAACCGTAGCACGTCGCCGCATCGCACAGCACGTCGCTCAGTGACACGATCCGCGCGTTTGGCGCAGTCCGCACCACCGACTCCAGGATGTCGATGTAGCGCGCCCGCTGCGCCTCGTAGGCCACCCGCGGCATCCCGAAGACAGCCGAATTGAGCCGCTCCATGCCCCGGATGTGCGCCACCCGCACCGCATACGTGATGTCAAGCGTCCACCCCGAAGCGACATCGTCATGAATGGCGAACAGGCGATCGGGAAAGGCCTGGAGCAACCGCTTCAGCCCGTCGGCAAAGCTCTTCCGGTTATAGGCGATGCCCGACCCATCGTAGTTCGCATCGCGAAACACCACGTCGCGGTGGCGATAGCTCTGCCCGGTGGCCTGCACCTCCCAATAGCCGGTCATCACCACGAGCTTGATCTCGGGATGCGCCTTGAGGAACGCGACGAAGCGATCCGCCAGCGCGTTGCGCCGATCCTTGCCAATCTCGAACACACCAGGCAGCGGCCTGAAACCCGAATGTGTGAACTGATAGCCCGCAACGCCGAGCTGCTCGGCAGCTGCGAACACCCCGCCGCTGATCGAGCCGGCATGACTGTCGCCCACCAGCACGAAGTGCGGCACCGCACCCTTGGCGCCACGCACGCACAGCCGGCCATCCCGCGTCACCTGATCGAGATGCGGACACACACGGCCCTCCCGGTCGCGCGGCTCCTTCACCGCCTCCCGGTCCGCCAGCGCCGCCAGTTCGCGCGCCTCATGCGTCATCCGCTGCGGCAGGCCGTCGGCCAGCAGGATCGCCTTGGCGACACCGAAGCACGCGAGCCCGGCAAGGGCCGCACCCGCAAACACCTGCCGGCGCCCACCCGCCCGCCGCGTGCGAAACGGCGTCTCCACGTAGCGCCAGGTGAGCCATGACAGCACCGTAATGCCCGCCAGCAACCCGCCGAGCTCTACCCCTGTCAGCTCGCGCAGCAGCACATAGCGGGCAAACACCAGCGCCGGCCAGTGCCACAAGTAGAGCGAATACGAAATGAGCCCGATCAGAACCAGCGGCCGCCACGCCAGCACCCGCTTCACGCCGTTGCCGCCTTGATCGCAGGCCCAGATCACCATCCCGGTGCCGAGACACGGCAGCAGCGCCGCAGCGCCCGGGAATGGCGTCACCTGGGAAAACGCGGCCACCGCGTAGCCAATGGCGCCGACCCCGGCAGCCGCCACCGCTGTGCCGCCCCACCAGCCGAGCGCCAACCGCGGCCCCGCCATCGCCAGCAGCGCGCCGACCAGCAGCTCCCAGATCCGGAACGGCGCCAGATAGAATGCTGCATCCGGCGCATGCGCGACCGCCCAAAGGCTGGCGCCGAACGATACCGCCGCCAGTGCCACCAGAACCGCCACCAGCCGCCGGCGAAAATAGCGATAGCCCAGCATCGCCAGCAGCGGGAACACGATGTAGTACTGCTCCTCGACGGCGAGCGACCAGGTATGCAGCAGCGGCTTCAGCTCGGCCGGCGCATCGAAATATCCAGCCTGCTGCCAGAACTGGATGTTCGACACAGCCAGCACCGTCCCGATCACGCTACGGCAGAAATCCTTGAACTCCGACGGGATGAAATAGGCGCTGGCAATAGCGACCGAGACCGCCACCACCAACAGCAGGGCCGGCACGATCCGCCGGATCCGCCGTTCGTAGAAGCCGGCAAGGGTGAAGGTCCCCTGCTCGAGCTCGTGCAGGATCAGCCCGGTGATCAGGTAGCCCGAGATCACGAAGAACACGTCGACCCCGACGAATCCGCCTGGGAATCCGGCCACGTGTGCGTGGTAAAGGATGACCGGCACGACGGCGAGTGCCCTGAGCCCATCGATGTGTGGCTTGTAGATGGCGGCCTCCCCGTGCAATTCGGCGATCGGGCGTTGCCTAATGCAGCGCCCAACCCTGACTGCTTAGGAGATTCCCCCGCCCTGCCGAATCCCTGGGTGACCGATACTCACACCTTTCTTGGACTCGATTTTGTCCCTGACCGGCCGGCTGGCACGCGAGCTGCGTTGCCCTGGCGCCTGCCACATGCTTGGATCGCGTGTCCAACTTGCAAGCCCCAGTGAGGAACCCCATGCTTTACGAGCTGCGCGTCTACGACTGCTGCCCGGGCCGCCTGCCCGCACTCCTCAACCGTTTCCAGAACACCACGCTCAAGATCTGGGAGCGTCACGGCATCAAGCAGGCCGGCTTCTTCACCACCGTGATCGGCAGCCACAACCACCGTCTGACCTACTTCCTGGTGTGGGAGAGCCTTGCCGAGCGCGAGAAGAAATTCGCAGCCTTCCAGGCCGATCCCGAATGGATCGAGAAGCGCGCCGCCAGTGAGAAGCCGGAGAACGGCGGCCCGATCGTCGCCAACGTCGCCAGCGACATCCTCACTCCCACGGCTTTCTCGAGCGTCAAGTAACCCCCACTTCGACACCTGGGGTCCAGGGGCCAAGGCCCCTGGCCTTCACTTCCCTTCCATTCCCTTCGCTTCACATCGCTCGACTTGCCTCGCCTGCCCTTCACGTCCACTTGCAATCCGACCAACCCCTCGCCCCCTCCTCCCCCGGCAAAGGCACCACACCACCCCATGCGCATCGTCTTCCACGGCACCAACGCCGCTGTCTTCGAACCGGGCTTTGCCGCCCTGATCGGCTCCGGCCACGACCTGGCAACCGTCCCCGATGCCATTGCCAATGCCGCTGACAAATCCACTTTCGAGGCCGCCGACGTCATCGTCGGCATCAAGCTCGACACCTCCCACCCGCAACCGCGCGCCGTCCGCCTCTATCACGCCCCCGCCGCCGGCGTGGACGCGATCCAGCGCGCCCGCCTGCCGGCCGGCACGCCGCTGTGTTGCTGCTACGGCCACGACCCCGCCATTGCCGAGTACGTCATGACGGCCCTGCTGCTGCGTCATGTCCCCATTCCCGCAGCCGACCACGACCTCCGCCAGGGCAAGTGGACTTACTGGGCGTCGGGCCCCGCCTCGCTGCGCACCGAGCTTGGCGACACCACCCTCGGCATCATCGGCTTCGGTCATATCGCCAAGGCGGTCGCCGCCCGTGCCAAGGCTTTCGGCCTGCGCGTGCACATCGCCAACCGCTCCCCGGTGGCGACCGGCGCGCTGGTCGACAGCTATTTTCCGCTCACCGAGCTCGAAACCTTCATGGCCTCCGCCGACAACGTGCTCGTCACGCTCCCCCACACCCCCGCCACCGAAGGCCTGGTCAGCGCCGCCGCACTCGGCGCCATGAAGCCCTCCGCCGCTATCCTGAACGTCGGCCGTGGCCCTGTCATCGACGAGGCCGCCCTTTACGACGCCCTTGCCACCAGACGCATAGCTGGCGCCGTCATCGATACGTGGTATCAATACCCGACTGCTGCCAACCCTGGCCCGCACCCTGGCCGCCTGCCGTTCCACGAGCTCGCGAATTGCACGCTGACCCCGCACATGTCTGGCTGGACTCATGGCACCATTCGCCGTCGCCAGCAGACCATGGCCGACAACATCCAACGCCTTTCCCGCGGCGAACCACTGATAAACGTCGTTTGACAAAGGCCCGCCGCGCCACTTGACCACTCCGCCCCACCACGCGCCGACCGCGCCTGCCAACCCCAGGAAACACGTCCCATGATCGAGCGGAAACAGCATTGCGCCCATTGGGGGCCCTTCGAGGTCCTGGTCGAGAACGGCCAGATCGTCGGCGTCGAGCCCTGGGCCTCCGATCCTGCCCCCTCGCACATGCTGGCTGCCATCCCCGACCTGATGGACCCGCGTGTCCGCATCGATCGCCCCTATGTCCGCGCCGGCTGGCTCGAAGCCCAGAAATCCGGCCGCCAGGCCAAGGACCGCGCCGACACCGCCCCCGCGCACGGCACCGGCCGCGGCCACGAGCGATTCATCCCCGTCGACTGGGACACCGCCATCGGCCTCGCCGCCGGCGAGATCCGCCGCGTCATCGACACCCATGGCAACGACAGCGTCTTCGCCGGTTCCTACGGTTGGACCAGCGCCGGTCGCCTGCACCACGCCCAAAGCGTCGTCAAACGCTTCTTCAACACCGTCGGCGGCTACACCGCCCACGTCGACACCTACTCCGTCGGCGCCGGCGCCGTCATCATGCGCCACATCATGGGCGGCGACGGCTATGGCGAGCCGAACGCGGTCGACCTCGTCTCCGAGAACACCGAGCTGCTGCTGGTCTGCGGCGCTTTGAGCCCCCGCACCGAGCAGTGCGAGCCCGGTGGCGCCGGCCGCCGTTCCCTCAGCCAGCATCTGGCGCGCCTGCAGGAGCGCGGCGCCCGCATCGTGCTCGTCTCCCCCCGGCGCGACGACATGCCCGACTGGGTCGACGTCGACTGGTGGCCAATCCGTCCCAACACCGACACAGCTCTGCTGATCGGTCTCGCCGGCGAGATCGTGGCGGCCGGCCTCGAGGACACCGACTTCCTCACCCGCTGCACCAGCGGCTCCGACCAGTTCCTCGCCTATCTCAAAGGCGAGAGCGACGGCCAGCCCAAGACCGCCGAATGGGCCGCCGCCATCACCGGCTTAGACGCCGGCCAGATCCGCACCCTTGCCGCCGAGTTCGTCGCCAAGCGCTCCTATGTGACCGTCAGCTATTCGCTACAGCGCGCCGTCCATGGCGAGCAGCCGTGGTGGGCGGGTGCCGCACTCGCGTCCGTTGCCGGCCAGTGGGGTTATGCCGGTGGCGGCGCCGCCTTCGGCCTGGGCTCGGTCGGCGGCCACCACGTCTACTACCCCTTGGCGCCGATTGCCTCGCTTTCGCACGGCAAGCGCCCCAACAAGAGCTTCATCCCCGTCGCGCGCATCGCCGACATGTTGCTCAATCCCGGCAGCCCCTTCACCTACGACGGCAAGGCCCACACCTACGCCGACGTCCGCCTCGTCTACTGGGCCGGCGGCAACCCCTTCCACCACCACCAGGACTTGGGCCGCCTCAACGACGCCTGGTCGCGCCCTGAAACGATCATCTGCCAGGACATCAACTGGACAGCCACCGCCAAGCGTGCCGACATCATCCTGCCGGCCACCTCCACGCTCGAGAGGAACGACATCTCCGGCGGCCGCCGCGCCGACGTCATCTTCGCCATGCAGCAGGCCGTCGCCCCTTATGCCGACGCCCGCTCCGATTTCGAGATCCTGCGAGCCATCGCAGCCCGCCTCGGCGTCGAGCAGGTTTTCACCGAGGGCCGCGACGAGATGGGCTGGCTCCGCCATCTCTACGACACCACCCGCGACGGCGTGATCGCCAAGGGCGGCGCCATGCCCGATTTCGACACCTTCTGGCGCGAGGGCCATGCCGTTGTCCCGCAAGCGCCGCTCGCAGCCCCGCTCGCCAGGCTGCGCGCCGATCCCGACGCCCATCCCCTGAAGACGCAATCCGGCAAACTCGTGCTCTACAGCGAGACGCTTGCCGCCTGCGCCTATCCCGACTGCCCGCCCCACCCCACCTGGATCGAGCCGCCCGAATGGCTCGGTGGGGCCGGCCGCACCAGCTATCCCTTCCACCTGCTCTCCGCCCAGCCCAATGGCCGCCTGCACAGCCAGCTCGACTATGGCCGCGTCGCCCAGGCCGAGAAGCAGTCCGGCCGTGAGGCCGTCCTCGTCAATCCCGAGGACGCGCGCCGCCTCGGCCTCAAGGACGGCGACACCGCCCTTGTCCGCAGCGCCCGCGGACGCTGCCTCGCCGGTGTCCGCATCACACCTGACATCCGCCCCAACGTTGCCGTGCTGCCGACCGGCGCCTGGTGGCAGCCGATCGAGACCGCCGAAGGCCCGATGTGCATTGCCGGCAACGCCAATGTGCTCACCCTCGACGTTCCCGCCTCGGCATTTTCAGGCGGATGCGCCGCACACACCTGCCTGGTTGCCATCGAGCGCTACGAAGGCAACGCCCCGCTTCCCGACTTCCGCCAACCGGAACTGGCGACAGCGTGAGCCTGCCCGCCAACCGCTGCATGACCGGGCGCCCGCACCAGCGGCGCCCGCACGGATCGACGCCATGCTGACTGCCATCTACGTCGACGCCGACGCCTGCCCCGTCAAGGACGAGGTCGTCCGCGTCGCCGACCGACACGGGCTCGCCGTGCACTTCGTCTCCAACACCTATATGCGTCTGCCGTTGGGTGATCGCGTCGAGCGCGTCGTCGTCCCCGAGGGGCCCGATGCCGCCGACGACTGGATCGCCGACCGCATAAGCGGTCGTGACATCGCCATCACCGCCGACATTCCGCTGGCCTCGCGTTGCCTCAAGGCCGGCGCCGCCGTCATTGGCAACAACGGCAAGCCGTTCACCGATGCCGGCATCGGCATGGCCGTCGCCATGCGCGACCTGAAGCAGCACCTGCGCGAAACCGGCGCCCAGCAGACCTATAACGCCGGCTTCACCAAGGCCGACCGCTCGCGCTTCCTGCAAGCCCTGGAAGAGGCCGTCCAGCGCCTGAAGCGGTCACAATAGGTTGTCTTCGCCCCCGGCGCTGCGGTTGGCTCCCCTCGAAAAAGGGAGGGGGGTTGGAGGGCACGCCCCCCCCCCAAACGGGCATGCGCCGGCGCGGATGCTTGGTGGGCATCTAAAGCGCCTTGAAAACGGCCCACTCGCGCTAGCGGCGCGACAGTTCTTGGCCAATCATTGCCCTTTCGGTTTCCCAATCAGGTACACCGGCGCGCAGAGACATGAGCACCTCTGGCAGCGGCCTCGTTCGATAATGGCGATGACGCTGCCATGGCAGCACGGGGGGCTTCCCCTCGGCCATGTCTGAAGGCAAGCTGGCTGCAAACCACCAATCGGGAGACGCGCCCATGGCCCTCACCATCAAACCCCTGAGCAAAACCTTCGCCGCCGAGGTGACCGGCGTCGACATCCGCCAGCCGCTCGCCCAGCCGCAAGCCGACGAAATCCTCGCCGCCCTCGCCGAGCATCTGGTCCTCGTCTTCCCCGGCCAGCCCATGGACGATGACCAGCAGATCGCCTTCAGCCAGATCTTCGGTCCGTTGGAAACCACGCGTGGTGCCAATCCCTCGAAAGGCACCGTCTTTGCCCGCCAGTCCAACATCGACATCGAGACCGGCACCACCATCGACGCCGACGACCGGCGCATGCACTATCAGAAGGCCAATATGCTCTGGCATTCCGACAGCAGCTTCAAGACCATCCCCTCGCGCTGCTCCGTGCTCACCGCCCGCGTCATTCCCGACGAAGGCGGCGCCACCGATTTCGCCTCCACCCGCGCAGCCTACGAAAGCCTGACCGCGGAGGAGCAAAAGACACTCGAAGAGTTGATCGTCGAGCATTCGATCGTCCATTCGCGCAGACTGGTAGGGTTCGAGTTCACCGAAGAGGAGGCGGCCTCCTTGCCCGGCGCCCGCCACCGCCTGGTGCAGACCTGCCCGTTCACTGGCCGCAAGTCCGTGATGATCGGCGTCCACGCCAAGGAGATCGTCGGGTGGCCGGCCGACAAGAGCCGCGCACTCCTCGATGATCTGCTCGCCCGCGCCACCCGTACGGAGAACACCTACAGCCACACCTGGCGCACGGGCGATGCCGTGGTCTGGGACAACCGCGCCGCGGTCCATCGGGCCACGCCCTACGACGGCAGCAAGTACCGTCGCCTGATGCAGCGCACCACTATCTCCCTCGGCGACGCCTACCAGCGCGTGGCTTGACGCCCCTCCCCAAAGCGGCGCGAAAACCCCAATTCGGCAAAAAAAAGCGTGCGGCCCCAACTGGTGGAGCCGCACGGCGCAATCAGATCAGCTCAGCGCGTGCCGAGATCAGTGGTAGCGGCGATAGGGGCGGTGCGCGCGATGGCCATGGCAGTAGCGAACCGGCCGGCTGTAGCAGCGGTACACTTTCTTGTAGTGATGCCGCACCCAGCGACAGTGGCGCTTATAGCGCGTGTGGCAATGGCGATAGGGCCGATAATGAACGGCCTCGAGGTTGGTTGAACGGGAGATTTCAGGCAACGCCGTCATAGGGCCCGCTGCGGCCGCCCGCGAGACATCCGGGGAGAAAACGAGGAGGCAGGCTGCGACGAGGAAGCCGACAGTCAAGCTTACGACAGATTTCATATGGTGATCTTCCTCTCATCCAAGTGCTGACACGCTATTAACGCGTCAACCTTTGTCGCGATTCAGATCCCATGCGTCAACCCTTGGAGGCACATCAGACTTGGAAGAAAAGAATTTGTGTCATGACTGAGCAACAACCCCTCTAAATCGAGCACATGCCCGCAATTATCCGACGATATACAGTCAATTTAATCAGACATCAGCCAATCATCTCTCGCTTGACCCGCGCGGTATCTGCACCAAGTCTCGGCACGCTCCCAGCCTCCCTGAGGCCGCCTTTCCACAGCGCCGCCGGCGCCGGCATCTTTACCCGCCCCTTGGCATAGCCGACCTCGGTCAACCTCAGATGCGGGTGATCGCGCAACGCCGCCCAGTCGCTCACCCGTCCGAAGGCGATATCCGCCGCATCGAGCTTGGCGATCGCATCCTCGACATCATGCTTCGAAAACCAGGCCTGGATCAGCGCATCCGAGGCCTCGCGATTGGCAACCCGGTCCGGGTTCTGCGCGAACCTGGGATCGCGCCCCACGTCCGGCGCCTCCAGCACCTTCTCGCACAGCGCCCGCCATTCCCGGTCGTTCTGGATCGAGATCAGAACCGGTTGGCCGTCGCGCGTCGTGAACACGCCATAGGGCGCCAACGCCGTATGCCTGAGCCCGATGCGGGGCTGCGGATGCCCATGCACGCCCTGCAGCAGCGGCACGCTCATGTATTCAGCCATCACGTCGAACATCGAAAGGCGGATGTGCGCCCCTTCGCCCGTCCGCCCGCGCCGGATCAGCGCCTCGAGGATCGCCTCGTAGGCGTGATGCCCCGTGGTGATGTCGACGATCGAGATGCCGACCCGCGACGGCTCGTCCGCGCTGCCCGTCACGCTCGCCAGCCCCGATTCCGCCTGGATAAGCATGTCGTAGGCCTTGCGCTCGGCATAGGGCCCGACCTCGCCATAACCCGAGATCGAGCAGGCAATGAGCTTCGGATGCGCCTTGACGAGGTCGTCGGGTGCAAATCCGAGCTTTGCCAGCGCTCCCGGCTTCAGGTTCTGCACGAGGATGTCGGCTTTGCCCACCATCGCCCGGAAGAAGGCTTTGTCCTCCTCTTTGGTGAGGTCGACGACCACCGATTCCTTGCCCCGGTTGAGCCATACGAAATAGATGCTCTCCCCCTCGAGCATCCGGTCGTAGTTGCGCGCAAAATCGCCTTCTGGCCGCTCCACCTTGATCACCCGCGCGCCGCCGTCCGCCAGCAATCGCCCGCACATCGGCCCGGCGATGGCCTGCTCCAGCGAAATGGCAGTGAGCCCCTCAAGCGGTCTCATGATCGGCGTTCCCTCGGCATGATCTGTCGAAACTCGTCATTGGTTTCGACCGTGCACTGGGCCGCGTCAAGTCGCGCGACTTGTCATTGGACAACCGCGCCCGGCTCTGGAAGGCTTGGCCCCGAGCTGGCCCCGCGACGCGAGCCCCGTCGCAACTGCCACCTGCAACGCCATCCCGGTCGACATATCCGCCCGTCTGCAAGGCTTCCGAGGCAATCTCATGAGCGACAGTCTCCCCACCGCAACCCGCGTCTCCGATCCGGGTCTCCGCGCCCTCTACAAGCAGGAGAACCGCTGGCAGGCCTGGCTCGATGTCGAGGTGGCCCTTGCCAAGGCGCAGGAGGAGTTGGCCATCATCCCCAAGGGTGCTGCCGCCGCCATCGACAAAGCTGCCCGCCTCGAGCTGATGGACAGGTCCCGCATCGACGAAGGTTTCCAACGCACCGGCCACACCCTCGTACCCCTCGTTTGGGAGCTCGCCCGCGTCACCGGCGAAGAGCATGGCGGCTGGGTGCACTGGGGCGCCACCACCCAGAACATCACCCAGACCGGCGACCTCCTCGTCCTCCGCCAGGCCCACGCCATCTTCCTTCGCCAGATCGCCGGCCTGCTCGCGGCCATGGCCGACCTCGCCGAGAAAAGCGCTGACATGGCCCTTCCCGGCCGCACCCATGGCCAGCACGCCGTCCCCGCCACCTTCGGCTATAAAGTCGCCGTGTGGATCGACGAGCTCATCCGCCACGTCGACCGCTTCGAACAGGCAGCACCTCGCCTTTTCGTCGCCATGCTCGGCGGCGGCGCCGGCACCTACGCCTCACTCGGCAAGAACGGACCGCCCGTGCAGGCCGGCATCGCCAGGCATCTGGGCTTTGGCACCATGGCCGTGCCAAGCCGCGCCATCGGCGACCACTTGGCCGAGAACATCTGCCTCCTGGGCCTCCTCGCCGCCACCTGCGGCAAGATCGGCCGCGAGATCTACACCCTCATGAAGACCGAGTTCGGCGAGGTCGAGGAGCCCGTCCCCCCCGGCACCGTCGGCTCCTCGACCATGCCCCAGAAGCGCAACCCCAAGCTCTGCCAGGACGTCATCGCGCTCGCAGCCGAGATCCGTACCCAGGTCCCCCTCGCGCTCGAAGCCATGTACACCGAGCATGAGGCCGACCGCACCACCACCTTGATGATGGACGCAGCCGAAGGCCGCGCCGCCATTGCCACCGGCGACATGCTCGCGCGCCTCACTCAGATCATCGCCGGTGTGAGGCTCGATCCCGCGCGCATGCGCGCCAACCTCGATCTCGGCGGCGGCCTCATCATGGCCGAGGCCATCATGCTCGATCTCGGCGCCACGCTCGGCCGCCAGCACGCCCACGACGTCGTCTACGATGCCGCCCAGTCGGCCTTTACCGAGGGCAAGGCCTTCTCCGAAGTGCTGGCCGCCGATCCGCGCGTTACAAAGCATATGAACCGAGAAGCTATCGACAAGCTGCTCGATCCCGTGGCCTATACGGGCTTGTGCGCCGATATGGCACGCGATGAGGCCCAACGCGCCCGCGCAACGGCAAAACGACTGACCACGAGGGACTGAACGCCACGATGAACCTTTTTGCCAAGCTCAAGGCCCGCGCTGAACAAGGCCAGCCCCTCCGCATCGGCATGATCGGCGCCGGCAAATTCGGCTCCATGTTCCTGGCCCAGGCGCTACGCATTCCCGGCGTCCACCTCGTCGGCGTCGTCGACCTCAACCCCTCGGCCGCCCGTTCCAACATGGCCCTCGTCGGCTGGCCCGAGGAGCGCTACACCGCAGCGAACCTCGATGACGCCGCCAAGTCCGGCAGGACCCACGTCGGCGACGACTGGCGCAAGCTCGTAGCGTATCCGGCCATCGAGATTGTGATCGAGTGCACCGGCCATCCTCCCGCCGCCGTCGAGCATTGCCTCGGCGCCTTTCGCGAGGGCAAGAACGTCATCAACGTCACCGTCGAGGCCGACGCCTTCTGCGGCCCGGGTCTCGCCGCCAAGGCCCGCGAGGCTGGCGTCATCTACTCGATGGCCTACGGCGACCAGCCGGCGCTCACATGCGACCTCGTCGACTGGGCACGCACTTGCGGCTTCGTCGTCGCAGCAGCCGGCCGCGGCCACAAATGGCTCCCTCACTACCGCACCTCGACGCCCGAGACGGTCTGGGATCATTGGGGCCTCACCCGTGAGCAGGCCGAGCGCGGCCGCCTCAATCCCAAGATGTTCAACGCCTTCCTCGACGGCTCCAAGCCCGCAATCGAATCCGCTGCCATCGCCAACGCCACCGGCCTCGACGTGCCGACCGACGGCCTCGCCTTCCCGCCGGGTTCCGCCGAGGACATCCCGAAGCTGATGCGCCCGCGCAGCCTCGGCGGCTGCCTCGACCACGAAGGCATGGTCGAGGTCGTCTCCTCCCTCACCAGGAACGGCGAGCCCATCCCCTACGACATCCGCAAGGGCGTATGGGTCTGCTTCCGCGGCGACAGCGATTACATCAAGAACTGCTTCGAGGAATACTCCGTCATCACCGACGACACCGGCCGCTACATGTCACTCTATAAGAAGTGGCATCTGATCGGCCTCGAGCTTGGCGTCTCCGTCGCAGCGGTTGGCCTGCGCGGCGAGCCGACCGGCGTTGCCACGCACGTTCAAGGGCGACGTCGCAGCCATCGCCAAGCGCGACCTCCAGGCCGGCGAGATGCTCGACGGCGAGGGTGGCGCCACCGTCTCCGGTGGCCTGCGTCCTGCTGCAGCCTCCGTCAAGGGCCGCTACCTGCCCTTGGGCCTCGCCCACCACGTCAAGCTCAAGCGCGCCGTCAAGGACGGTCGCCCCGTCACCTACGACGACGTAGAGCTCGACGAGACCGCCGCCGCCGTCAAACTCCGCCGCGAGATGGAAACGGCACTGCACGCCGCCAACACCTAACGCCGAGGCTCCCCCGATGACCATGCCCGCCAACAAGGACTTGAACGTCCTCTTCGCCCACGTCGCCTACGAGTTCGACGCCCCCTTCACCGCTCGCAACACGGGAATGAGCTTCGACGTCGCCCGCAACCTCGATGAGCTCAAGACCAAGTTGCCCGCAGCCGACGTGCTCTCCGTCTCCATGATGTGGAAGAACGATCTGGCGCCCTCTGCCAAGCGCCTGAAGCTCATCCAGTCGATCAGCGCCGGCACCGACCAGTACGACCGCGACGTCCTCCGCCAGCACGGCATTCGCCTCGCCAGCGGCCAGGGCGTCAACGCCAACGCGGTCGCCGAGCACGCCATCGCTTCCATGTTGTCGCTGTCCCGCCAACTGCATCTCCTCAGGGACCAGCAGCACGCCAAGCATTGGCGCCCCATGCAGGGCGACCGCCGCATCCGCGAAGACGAGATCGAGGGCAAGACAGTGCTGATCGTCGGCCTGGGCGGCATCGGCCAGCGTCTGGCAGCACTGTGCAAGGCCTTCGGAATGAAGGTTATCGCCACCCGTCGCGATCCCGCCAAGGGTGGTGGCGCTGCCGATGAGGTGCACGCTGACAAGGACCTCATGAAGCTGATCCCGCAGGCCGACTTCCTGGTGCTCACCACCGCGCTGACCCCCGAGACCACCGGCCTCATTGGCCGCGAGCAATTGGCCGCCATGAAACCCACCTCGTTCCTGGTCAACGTCGCCCGCGGCAAAGTCTGCGACGAGCTCGCCATCACGGCAGCGCTGTCCGCCAACATGATCCGCGGCGCCGCCCTCGATGTTACCACCGAGGAGCCGCTGGCGAAGGACTCCCCGCTCTGGGCGATGCCGAACGTCATCATCACCCCCCATTCCGCCGGCGAGACCGTCCGCTACGAGGACCGCGTCATCGATCTGCTGATCGAGAACGTCGCCCGACTGCAGCGCGGCGAAAGCAAACTCGCCAACGAGATCGTCTGATTGCCATGGCCCACGCACCAACCAGCATCCTCGCCGTCTCCAGCGCCGACATCATGCGCCTCGTCGATCCCGCCAAGGTGATCGACGCACTCGCGCAGGCCTTCAAAGCCTTCGCCGAAGGCAAAGTGCAGGCTCCGCCCCGCCCCAAGGTCGATGTCCCCGGCAAGGGCTTCTCGCTCGCCATGCTGGCCTGGACGCCCGGCCAGCGCATCGCTCTCAAGACCGTCAACGTCTACGAGCACAACCATGCCCGCGGCCTCGACAGCCATCAGGCGCTCATTTCCCTGTTCGAACCCGACACCGGCGTCCCCTTGGCCATCCTCGACGGCGCCAGCCTCACCGGCATACGCACCGCCGCCGCCGCCGTCCTCACGGTCCGCGAATTGGCCCGCAAGGACGCCCGCCGCGCACTCGTCGTCGGCTCCGGCGTGCAGGCCCGCGAGCATGTCCGCCAATTGAACCTCGCCCGCCCCTTCGACGAGATCGCCGTCTACGCCCGCAAGGCCGAGGCCGCCAGGGCCATCGCCGCCAGCATCCCCAATGGCGCCGTCGCCTCTGATCTCGAAGCCGCCACCCGTTTGGCCGACGTCATCTGCCTCACGACATCGGCCACCACCCCCGTCATCGAAGACGCCTGGGTGAAACCCGGCACGCACATCACCTCGGTCGGCTTCACGCCGCCTCACTCCGAATTGCCGAAAGCCTTGATCGAGCGGTCCGCCCTCTTCGTCGAGACCCTTGCGGCCTTCGATCCCGCGCCGGTGGGTTGTGCCGAGCTTGCCGGCATGGACCCCGCCCGCGGCACCGATCTGGGCACCCTTCTACTCGCCAGGAAGCCCGGCCGCACATCGGACGAGCAGGTCACGCTCTACAAGTCCATGGGCAACGCTCTAGAAGACATGATCGCCGCCAACATCGCCTACGACGCCGCCCTCGCCGCCGGCGCCGGCCAGCGGGTCACGCTTTAGACCTGAGACCAGTCTACTGCGCGGCCATGCTTACGCGCCGGATGCTGTGTCGGCATCCGAAGGCGCAACGAACAACCCCGCCGGATGCGCTGAGCCGGTTGCCGTGTGGGCAACTGAAGGCCCATTGAAGTGCCATCCGAAGGCGCACCCAAAAAGGGTGGGTCCGGGAGGTCTCCTCCCGGGCGGGTCCAAGGGCGGCAGCCCTTGTTGCGAAGCAAGCTGCTCTCGCCATGCAGCGCACGCCCCGCCATGGTAATGACCACCCCGCGCCTCAAGTCTCAATCCCGAGTCTGCCCCGCCCCCTGCATCGCGAGCCAGATCCGCTCCGATGTCAGCGGCCCGTTGAGCACGATGTCACCACGGTCACCGAGCGCATCGTAGACCGCGTTGGCGATGGCCGGAAACGCCGCGATGGCGCCCGCTTCCCCGCACCCTTTCACGCCCAGCGGATTGGTGGTGCAGCGCGAGCTGTTGAAATGCACCGCGATCCGCGGCAGGTGATCGGCGCGCGGCATGGCGTAGTCCATGAACGATCCCGTCACCGGCTGGCCTGATTGGGGATCGTAGTGCGTTCCCTCCAGCATCGCCTGCCCGACGCCCTGCGCGATGGCGCCATGGACCTGGCCTGCGACGATCATCGGATTGACCTGCACGCCGTAGTCGTCGACCGCGGTATAGCGCACCAGCGACAGCGCTCCCGTGTCCTGGTCGATCTCGACCTCGACCACGTGCGTGCCGTTGGGAAACGTCATCCACTCCCGCGTCCAGCGATAGTAGGTGTCGAGCGGCGCATCCATTTCGCGCGCCCGCCGCGCCACGTCGAGCAGCCCGACGGACCGGTTCGTGCCTGTCGCCAGGAACACGCCCTCCTCGAAGCGCACGTCCGCCTCGACCACCTCGAGCATGCGCGCCGCCACCGCCCGCCCCTTGGCGATCACGCCATCCGCCGCCCGCCAGATCGCGGTGCCGCCCATGTACGTCGACCGCGAGCTGCCCGAGCCGCCGCCAATAGCGATCAGCGCCGTATCGCCGTTGCGAAAGCGCACGATGTCATTGTCGAGGCCGAGCCGTTCCGACACGATCTGGGGAAACGTCGTCGCGTGCCCCTGCCCGACGCTGTGCGTACCGGTCGTCACGGTGACGCCGCCGTCGTCGTCGAAGCGGATCTCGGCATTTTCGTGCGGCTGCCCGCCCGTGCCCTTGATGTGATAGGCAAAGCCGAGGCCGCGCAGCCTGCCATGGCGCGCACTTTCCGCCCGCCGTCCGCCGAACCCCGCGACGTCGGCTTCCAGCAGCGCCCGCTCGAACGTTTCCGGAAACATGCCGCTGTCCACCGTCTCCTCGAACACGTTGGTCATCGGCATGGCGTCGCTTGCAACCATGTTGCGGCGGCGCAATTCGGCCCGATCGATCCCCGTGCGCCGCGCCGCCACGTCGATCAGCCGCTCCATGATGTTCACCGCTTCGGCAAATCCCGGGCCTCGCGTGACGCCGACCGGCGTCGTGTTGGTCAGCACCGCGCGGATCCTCAGCGCGATCGACGGCACGCGATACACCGTGCCCGGCAGATGGATGTACTGGAACGTCTGCACGCCCACCGTGCTCATCATGTAGGCGCCGGCATTGGCGATGCTGTCCACCTCGAGCGCAAGGAAGCGACCGTCCGCATCGAGCGCCAATGTCGCCGTCGCCTGCTGGTCGCGCGCCTGGTGATCGGCAACGAACACCTCGCTGCGCGACGCAATCCACTTGACCGGCCGCCCGCACCGCCGCGCCGCCCACGCCATGACAGCATATTCCGGGTAGTTGAAATTCTTGGCGCCGAAGTTGCCGCCGACGTCCGGCGCCACCAGCCGCACCTGCTCCGCCGCCGTCCCGAGCATGCGCGCCACGTGATCGCGCACGCCGTGCACGTTCTGGCTCGACACATGCAGCGTGTATCGCCCCGTGCCTGCATCGAACAACGCAACCACGCCCCTCGGCTCCATCGGATTGGTGACGATGCGGTGGTTGTCGAATGCCGCGCTCACTACGTGGGTAGCCCTCTCGAACGCGGCTGCCGCACCCGCCGCATCGCCCGTCCGCCAGTCGAGGCAGACATTGCCCGCAACGCCCGGCGCGATCTGCACGGCCCCTGCCGCCATCGCGGCCTCGATCGTCACCGCCACCGCGAGCGGCTCGTAGGCGACCGCCACCAGCTCGGCCGCCGCCACCGCCGCCGCCACGCTCTCGGCCACCACGATCGCCACCGCCTCGCCGACATGGCGCACCGAGTCCGTTGCCAGCGCCGGCTGTGGCTGGAAGGGAAATGCCTCCCCCGTCTTCACGTTGGCCTCATAGGTCGGCCTGAGCGGCCCGATGCCGCAGCGCTCGGCGTCTCGCCCCGTCAGCACCGCCACCACGCCCGGTGCTGCCTTGGCCGCAACCGCATCGATGCCCGTGATCCGGGCATGCGCATGCGGCGAGCGCACCATCACCGCATGTGCCAACCCCGCGAACGGCAGATCGTCGAGATACGTTCCCTGTCCCGTGACGAACGCGAAGTCTTCGCGCCGCTTCGGCGCCTCACCCATGCGAAAGCGTGTCATGCCATCGATCCCCGCCCGCGCGCTGCCGGCCAGCGTCGCGTCTGCGCCAACGTCTACGCCGAGCACCGCCTGTCCATCCGGAAAGGCTTCGTCAACGGCCCATCTTCTGCGTGATCGGTTTCAGCACACGCACGCCCGGCATGTCGAACATCCTGGCCGTGAGCCCGCCCGCCGGCACCACCGCGATCGAGCGGCGCTGGCTGGTCTTGTCCAGGCCCACGCTTTTCAGGCGCAGCGCCCGGCCCTCGTAGTTTGCCGGTAGCGCTGCGTCGCCTTCCGCCATCAGCAGGTGCTGGTCCATCGTCACGTTGGGCGTCTGCTTGGTGCCATCGAACAGGTTGCGATACCAATTGGTGTGCTGGTCCTTCCATTCGCCCGTCGAAGTCGGCCCGCCACCCGCACGGTACTCCTTGCTCTCGAACACTTCCGGCCCCGCCACCTCGTGCAGCGCCACCCACGGACTCGCACACGCCGTCAGCGAACGAAACCGCTGCGTGGCCGTGAACCCCGGCACCGTGCGCACCAGATGCGCGGTGTGCGCGAGATACCATGTGTGCCAGTCGTGCTCGCGCTCCGCATTACGGAATTCCATCTCGACAACATAGATCATTGCCAACTCCTCGCTTCCGCGGCGCCTGCCGCAGGATCCACTGCAAGCTTCAGGCTCGCCCCGCGCCGACGTCGGCTGCGACGCTGTCGCCTGCCACAAGTCCTTGGATTCCGGCCTTCGCCAGCCCGCCGAGATAGCCGATGCCGGGCCCGCCTTCCAATCCGCCCGTCGTCGACCCCGCTGCATAGAGACCGGCGATGACGCTCCCATCCCCCTTCAGCACCCGGCTCCCGCCATCGACCATGATGCCACCCATCGTATAGGTGATGCCGGCAACGACGGGGATCGCCAGGAACGGCGCCTTGACGATGGGCATCGCCTTATGCCGGTTCACGCTCCGCTTGGGGCGGAGCCGCTCGGTCGTCCCCGCCGCAATCGCCGCGTTGTAGTCCGCAACTGTTTGGGCGAGCTTGCCCGCCCCCAGCCCGGCTTTTGCCGCCAGCGCTTCGAGCGTGTCCGCCTTCAGCACGGTGCCCCCCGCTCCCTCGAGCGTCGGATTGGCCGGTATCCGCGCCGAGCGCCCTGGTCCCTCCCAGATCTCCGCGTCGAAAATGATCGTCGCTCCCGCCGGATCGTTCGACTTGGCGAGCGCATTGGTCAGCGCCACCCCGCCGACGCCCTCGTCGGTGAACCGCTCGCCCCGCGCATCGACCAGCACGCCGGCGAGCGCCAGCGCATCGAGCTCCGGATAGGGCCAAACGCCGTCATTGCTGAGCGCGTCGCGGCTCAGAATGTGGCCGTAGAACACGTCGAGCCCCGCCGTACCCGCACCCACCGCCTCCGCCATCGCGATGCCATCGCCCGTACCGTTGGCCGCCCCGCGCTGCTTGATCTGCCGTGCATGCGGCGTGATGTGCTTGGCCACCCGATCGAGATCCGCCTGGAAGCCGCCGTCGGCGATCACCACCGCCCGCGCGCCGAACGTCTGCTTGCTGCCCCCCACGTCTGCGACAACGCCCGTACACCGGCCACCGTCCATCGTCAGCGACCGTGCCTGCGCCCCGAGCACGACCTGCCCGCCCTTGCTGCGGATCATCTGGGTGAGCCGCATCATCATGCGGTCCGGCCCGCGATCGACCCAGTCGAGACCGGCCTTCATCGCCCGCATCGGCTCGAGGATGAACTGCTGCCAGTCGACCTTGGTGCCGACGAACGTCGCCCCATGCCCTTTGAGCCAATCGATCAGCCGGGCGGCATTGTCCGTCATCGCCTTGGCCTGCGCCGCATCGGCCGTGCCCGCAGTCGCCTTGTCGATCACCAGTCCGAGATCCCCGGCCCTGGTCATTATATCCGTGTAGCCGACGTGCAGCACGCCACCCGACCAGCGCGCATTGCACGCGTAGTGCTCGTGCGTGCCCTTTTCCAGCACGGTGACCGACAGGCCGAGCTCAGCCGCGCGTGCGCCCGCCACCAGTCCCGCCAATCCGCCGCCCACCACCACGACATCGCAGCAATGCTTGTCCATCGTCCTCTGCGCTCCCTTTTGGCGTTTAGCCTAGGCCGCCTCCGCCGCCTGCCGCAAGACGGCTCCAGCGCTCAATCAGCCAACCGACCGCTGTCCATTCCGGTCCGCTCCAGATTCCGGCTGGCCGTGGGCCTACTTTCGCCGCTAGCATTCGCCCTTCACCCGCCCAATCAGCACCGCAAGGAGCCCATCATGGCCAAGACCCCTCCCTCACCCTCCCGCGACGCCGTCCGCGCCACCGTGCCGAAACTCATCGATCTCACCGAGAACGTCCTCTTCGGCGATGTATGGGAGCGCAAGGAGCTCTCCAAGCGCGACCGCAGCCTGATCGTCTGCGCCGCCCTCGTCGCCATGAACCGCACCGAGCAGTTGAAGGGCCACGCCGGCCGCGCTCTCGACAACGGAGTTACGCGCGAGGAGCTGTCCGAGCTCGTGACGCACCTGGCCTTCTACGGTGGCTGGCCTGTCGCCATGTCGGCTGCAGGCGTCATTCGCGACGTCTTTGCCGCCCGCGACGCCGAAAAGAAGTGACCAACGCGTCCAGCGGGCATCCCCGGCGCTGCCGCCTGCCCCTGCACGCCCTACCACTCCCGACCTCGCTCGCAACACGTCAAAGAGAGACAAGACAATGAAAGTCGGTTTTATCGGGCTGGGCACGATGGGCGCCTTCATGGCCGCCAACCTGTCCAAGTACCTGAAGTCGTCCAATCACGGCTTTGTCGTCCACGACATCCGCAAGGATGCCGCCAAGGACCTCATCGCCGGCGGGGCTGAATGGGCGGCAAGCCCGCGCGAAGTCGCCGAGCAGTGCGACGTGGTCTTCCTGTCACTGCCCGGCCCCAAGGACGTCGAGGCGGTCGCAACCGATCCAGCCAATGGCATCCTCGCCGGGCTGAAGAAGGGTGGCGCCGTCTTCGATCTCTCCACCAATGCCCCGAGCATGGTGCGCAAGATCGCTGCCATCTACACTGAAAAAGGCGTCGAATTCCTCGACGCGCCCGTCTCCGGCGGCCCCACAGGCGCCCGCTCCGGCAAGCTCGCCATCTGGGTCGGCGGCGACAAGAAGCAGTTCGACGCCCACAAGCAGTTCCTCGACGCCTTCTCCGACCAGGCCCGCTATATCGGCGCCATCGGCGCTGGCTCCGTCGCCAAGCTCGTCCACAACTGTGCCGGCTACGCCATCCAGACCGCGCTTGCCGAGGTCATGACCATGGGCGTCAAGGGCGGCGTCGAGCCCCTCGCCCTGTGGGAAGCCGTCCGCACTGGCGCGGGCGGCCGAGGCCGGACATTCGACCGCCTCGTCGACCAGTTCCTGCCGAACAAGTACGAGCCGCCAGCCTTCGCCCTCAAGCTCGCTTTCAAGGACATGACCTTGGCCACCGAACTCGGCCGGGAGCTGGGCGTTCCCATGCGCCTTGCCAACATGGCCTACGCCGAGATGAGCGAGGCGCTGGCCCGCGGCTGGGAAGCCCAGGATTCCCGCGTGCCCATGAAGCTCCAGGTCGAGCGCGCCGGCGTCAAGATCGAGGTCGACCCCAAGAAGATCCAGGAGGTCTTCGAGCGCGATCCCCCGGCCAAGGGCGATCCCAAGCGCGCCTGAGTTCTGCCGTCTCAGCCGGACCCAACACCCGGCTGAGACCCGCAAGGCTCTGTTTGCACAGTAGTATAGAGTAGCACCCGAACCATCCGGCCACCCTCAACCCCGCCAAGGGGCAGCGCGAAACGCGCCATGAGCGCCCCCGAATCAATCCACTCGAGTTCCCCCCTTTAGCGCCATGCGTGCGCGGCGAGCGCGCGCGAGGCGAAGGCCGCGACCGCGGCCCGCCGCGTTGCGCCGCCCTCGTGCGCCGGATGCTGGTCGGCATCCGAAGGCGCAACGCATGGAAGGCGCAGCGCTGCCCCTCGGCAGCGCGGTCCGCGCCGTGAGCGAATAAACTCACCGCGGTCCGCGCAGCGAGCCGATGAACGCACAGGCAACCTCGCGCTGATGCGGCCGGTCCCGGTGCTCCGCGATATAGATCGCCTGCCAGGTCCCGAGCATCATCTGCCCGTCGCGCACCGGTATCGACAATGTCGCCCCCGTCACCATCGACCGCACGTGCGCCGGCATATCGTCGGGCCCTTCCATGTCATGCCGCCAGGGATGGCTCCTCGGCGCCATCCTGTCGAGGGCTGTCCCCAGGTCCACCAGCACGTCGGGATCGGCATTCTCCTGGATGGCCAGCGACGCTGAGGTATGACGAATCAGCAGCGTTACCACCCCATCGGCCACCTGCTCCGCCTCGAGCCACGCCACGACCGCGCGCGTGATATCGACGAATCCCGGCCCGTTCGTCCGCACTGTCAGGGTTGTATGTCGCTGCTCGAGCCCCATGGCCGTCCCGCGCCCTCTTGCCAAGGCTCGGAGCGCCGCCTACAGCGGCGTCCCCTTGCCCGTCCCGCCGCCGTTCTCACCTTCGAGATCCTTCATCTTGTCGCGGAACTTCTTGAACATCCGCTCCAGATAGCTGAGCGCCTTGTCGACGTCCTGCTCGCTCGGCAGCTCGAATTTCGGCTCTCCGCCCGGTCTAGCGGGCTGTCCCGGCTTGTCCCCGTTGAGGCCAAGCATGTCGTCGAGCCGCTTGATCTCCGCCTTGAGTTCCTTGTTTTCCGTCACGAGCCGCCCGATTTCGGCCTGCAAGTCCCGGTCATCCTTCACCGGCCGACATTCGAACGTACCTTGCTCCGGCTTGCACAGCGACATGTCTCCGGTGGCCGTATCGAGCCGCAGAAAGCCACCCTCCACGCTCTGCATTGTATAGCGACCAGGCTGTGGCCCGCCCGCTTCCGGCGCCGCCGCCATCGCCGCGCCTGCGCACCCTGCAATGATCAATGCTGCCATTACGGCGTTAAGCCGGCCCATGCGCTTCGCTCTCCCTGCCGCTGATTTGTTTAATCCGACGCCGATGCAACCGGCGCTCCAAATCGACCAAATACCGGAAAATTATGGCAACTCCGGCACTTTTTTTGTCATCCCGCACTGAATCTGCCCCAACGCGACGCATCGCTTAACCACTCTTTTACGCGACGCAGCCACGGTTCATGAGACGGCTTTTTTCGTTACGAGTCATGGCCTTGTAACAGCAATCAGAGGGATTGTTTAAGCACAATCCCACAACCAGCAAATGTGCTCGCAAAATTACTAGCCGGTTGTCGCCAATGGCTGACAGGGCACCGAGTGGGCCGACGAGGATCGAGATGTCGAACAACCAGCCGAACACCCCCGAGAGCCAAGGCCAAGCCAAGGACGCGTCCCTCCCACATTCCGAGGAATTGGACGCCATCCTTCAGCGCATCGCCAAGCATATCGCCGACGTCGAGCGCAAGCAGGGCGATCCCCAATCCTCGGCATCATCCGATGCCAAAGCCCCCCCGGCCGATAGCCTCGACAATGCCCCCTCGATCCGCAAGCAGCCGAAGTCCGCAGTGACCGAGGCGCCAGACGCGGCCGCCCGCCTGCGCGAAGCCGTGCCCGGCACCTCCCACAAGTTTCCTTCCGATCCCTCAACCGTCGCCCCAACACCTGCCGCCGCCACCGATCCGACTGAGTTCGGCCGCCCCCAAATGCGCCTCGACGCTCGCGGCGCCGAACCGGCCCCCATCAACACGGCCACCCCGGCCAAGCTTGCAGAGGAAGCCCCCGGCGCTGGAGTTGCGGCCAGATCCGGCTCGTCTGCTCCGCTGCCCCCCGCCCCCGAGGCCGAAGCATCCGACGCCGACGCCATGACTTGGGATCGCCAGGCCGCCGAAGCCGTCACCCGGATGTATGAATCAGCCGACGCCCCGACGCCGCCCGAGCCCGTCGCGATGGCGACGGCCGCAGCCCCGACCGAGGCAGCCCCCCCGGCCGAGCTCATGGGCCTACCGGCCATGCCGCTGATGGCCGCCGCCGCAGGCCTTGCCGACACGCCCGCGCCTCAGGCCGCAGCCATCTCCGATGACCAGCTCGACGCCCTCTCGCGGCGCATCGAGGCCGCTTTCGACAGGTTCGCGCCCATGGCTGCCGTCGACGGCCTCACCGGTCGCTTCGATCAGCTCGAGGATCGCATTGTCTCCGCGCTCGACACCCTCGCCGACCGTGCCGGCGCCTCCGCGCCCGACAATCTGGCCGACCAGATCGCCGCTCTCACCAGCCAGCTCAACGAGGCCGAATTCAAAGTTCGC
Organism: uncultured Alphaproteobacteria bacterium; assembly: GCA_963761475.1. Lineage (GTDB taxonomy): Bacteria > Pseudomonadota > Alphaproteobacteria > Rhizobiales > Hyphomicrobiaceae. The sequence goes on along the minus strand of CAVXGT010000019.1, from coordinate 332,429 downwards.
CCGCTTCGACGACGTCCAGGCAACCCTCGACACCTTATCGGCCCGCCTCAGCGACGATCACGTCGTGCAGTTGTTCGGCAGCCTCGTACCCACCGCCGAGGAACTGACCCAATTCGCCGAGGATGCCGCAGGCCGCGCCGCCGAGCGGGCCCTCGAAGGCCACGCCCGCCTGCTCGGCGAGCGCGACGCCAGCGAGGCCTCGCACATTTCGAGCCCGGGCTCGAGCCAGGAGCTCCAGACCCTCACCGCCGCCCTCGCGGACTTCATGGATGACCGCCGTCGCAATGACGATGGCATCGGCGAGGCGCTCGAGACGCTACAGCTCGCAATGCGTCACATGCTCGACCGTATGGACCAGATCGAAACCGGCGCCCCCGCCCCCGCCCCCGCCTTCGCCCATCAGCCTATCCAAGCGCCCGAGCCGCACCACCACCACGCCGAGCCTGCCGCAGAAATCGGTTCCGACCGCGACCATCAACGTCTCGCCATGGTGGCAGACACGATGGCCACTCGCGATGGTCACCACCTCGACAACGCACCGTTGGACTCTGCCCATCACTTCGACGCCACCAACGAGCAGCCCCGCTCGCCGCACCACGATCATGCGCCCCAACACCGCGATCAGGCCGACGCCATGACGGCGGAAGCCGATGAAGCGGACATGGCCGCCGCCTCGAAGTTCAGGGACATGCGCCCCGGTAGCCAGGCCGAGATCGTAGCGCCGACCCCACCGCCCATCTCGCCCACCGCCGATCGTCGCGCCTTCATCGAGCAGGCCCGTCGCGCCGCTGAGCGCGCCAGCGCCGAAGCCGCCGCTGCTCCCGCAACCAAGGCCCCGCGCGGCAAGGCCCCGCGCGAAACCCCAGCCCCTACCGTCGACGGCCCCGTCGCCGCCGGCGCGGTCAATGCCCTTAGGCCCCAGATCCGCCCGGGCATCATGCTGGTCGCCCTGCTCGCCGTTGTCCTCCTGGCAGGCTACTGGTTCCTCGGCGGCCCCCGCTCAAACCTGATGGGTAACATCCGCAACATGATCGGCGAGGCGACGCCTGCGGCAGCACCCGCCGCACCGGCACCCGCCCTCGTCAATGCGCCTGCCGGCAACGCGCCTGACATCGCACCTCAATCGCAGCAGACCGGTGCCGCCGAAACGGCCCCCGCACCCGCTCCCGAAAAGCGCGTCGACCTCACGCCGCCCGCCAACCAGGAGCCGGGCCCCACGCTTGCCAACGCCATCGTGCAGGGCGGCCCGGAAGTCAGCGGCCCCACCGGCGTCTCGCTGGCCATGGGCCAAGCCACCTCCGACCTCGAGCGCATGATGCGGGCGCGTGAGCAGAACCGTCTCGCCAGGCTCTCACAGCGCACAGCCCAGAATGCCGCCGCCTTGCTCGGCCAGTCGCCACCGGCCTTCCCGCCTGGCGTCGACCCCTCGATCGCCAAGCGCATCACCGTCGCCAGCGCCGCGCCAGCCCCGGCAAGCGCGCCGCAGGCCCAAGCCCCCAGGCCTGCCGCCATCCCCGCACCCGAGCTCGCCAAGACCGAGGCCGTTGTCACCGGCTCCGTTTCGGAGGCCCCCGCCCGGCAGGCCGGCGCCGTCGCGGCGCAAGCCCCCCAGACGCTTGAACTACCGCCCGCTCCGATCGGCCCGATGTCATTGCGTGTCGCAGCCGCCAAGGGCGATCCTTCGGCCCAACTCGAGATCGCCGCTCGTTTCGCCGAGGGCAAGGGCGTCCGCCGCAACCTCGCCGCCGCCTCCGACTGGTACAAGCGCGCCGCCGGCCAGGGCAACGCCGTCGCCCAGTATCGCCTCGCCGCCCAGTATGAGCGTGGCATCGGTATCGCCGCCGATCCCGTCCAGGCACGCCTGTGGTATGAGCGCGCCGCCAGCCAGGGCAACATCAAGGCCATGCACAATCTGGCTGTCACCCTCGCCAACAGCAATGGCGGCCAGCCCGACTACACCAAGGCCTCGAAGTGGTTTTCCGCCGCCGCCGAGCACGGCCTTGCCGACAGCCAGTACAATCTCGCCATCCTCCTCGAGAGCGGCTATGGCGTCGCCAAGGACCCGGTTGCAGCCCTCAAGTGGTACATGCTGGCCGCCAAGCGTGGCGACACCGACGCCGCCAACCGCCGCGACCAGTTGATCGCCCGCCTGCCGCAAAGCGGCGTGCAGGCCGCCAACGCCGCCGTCAACGGCTGGAGACCCAAGGTGGCCAACCGACTGGTCAATGACGCCAAGGCCTCCGGCGACACATGGAAGCGCAACCGCACCGCTTCGCGCTGATAAATCCACCACCCCACACGACACCAGCGGGCCGATCATCTCGATCGGCCCGCTGGCGTTTTTGCGGACGGCCAGCACGCGGCCGCTAGCCTTGCGCCCCCGCCGCGCGACGCAAGGCTTGCAGCAACGGCCAAGGTATTGAACCTTATCGCCACTGCTCGCCTGAGCGCCTGAGCTTCAGTCCACGGCGGGCGCCGGTCGAGCCGACGTCAAGCCGCAGCCAACGCCAATAAACCGAGGAGCCACGCCAATGCCGATCGCCACCAAATACCTCTTCATCGTCAGCATGGACGTCGATGCCGACAAGGAAGCGCTGTTCAATGAGGTCTACGACACCGAGCACGTCCCCTTCATCTCGAAGGTTCCCGGTGTCAGGGCCGCCACCCGCATCAAGGGCCAGTCCTTCACCATGCAGCTCGCCGGCAAGCACATCGAGAAGCAGCACGAAGGCCCGAGCTACACCGCCATCTACGAGATCGACAATCCCGGTGTCCTCCTGAGCCCCGAGTGGGCCGAAGCCGGCGAGAAAGGCCGCTGGCCGGGCGAGGTTCGTCCCTTCACCCGCAACCGCAGCCATTGGGTCTGCAAGGTCATCTGATCGCCTTGAGGACCGCCGTGCGGTCGCCCCGCCGTCCGAGCCATTCGGGCGGCGGAGGCACAGCTGTTAGTCTTTATGAATCCGGCCTGCGACGGCCCCAACAATCGACCTATTCGCCCAATTCGAAATGCTGTAGTTTGGTCCGCCCGGAGGGTCGGGCGTGCGGTCTTTCGAAAGGGCCACGAGGATGCGACGCTTCCTCTCTGTACTGGTAGCGCTGGCCGTGGCCGGCACCGGTTACGCCGTCTATAAGAATAATACACAGTTCAAGACCTTGGTTGACGGTTTCACCGGCAATGCGCCGCCCGTTGTCAAGGCCAAGAAGCAGATGCCGCCCGCACCCGTGCGCATCGCCCTCGTCGGCCAGCGAACCGTGCCCATAAAGCTCGAAGGCGTGGGCAACGTCCAGGCGCGCTCCACCATCGCCATCAAGGCCCGCGTCGACGGCCAGTTGATGGAAGCCGCCGTCCAGGAAGGCCAGAAGGTCAAGAAGGGCGACCTGCTCTTCCGCCTCGACACCCGGCCCTTCGAGGCCCAGTTGCGCCAGGCCGAGGCCAATCTCGCCCGCGACAAGGCCAACCTCGACAAGGCCATCACCGACCAGGCGCGGTTCGAGAGCCTGTCCCAAAAGGGGATTTCGCCGAAAACCAAGCTCGAAGAGGCGGTTACTTCCGTCGCAGCCCTACGGGCCCAGATCCGCGCCTCCGAGGCGGCCGTCGAACTCGCCAAACTCAATAACGAATACGCCGTCATCCGCGCGCCCATCGACGGCCGCGTCGGTTCGATCTTGCAGGCCGCTGGCAACATGGTGAAGGCCAACGACACCCAGGCCATCCTGATGTTGACCGAGGTGAGCCCGATCCACGCTGCCTTCGCCCTGCCCGAGCAGCACATCCAGGACCTGCGCGCCCGCCTCCGCAGCGCCGAGCCGATCACCGTCGAGGTGCGCCCCCAGGGCGATGAAGCCACCACCGAGCACGGCAAACTGTTTTTCATCAACAACGCCGTCGATCCCACCACCGGCACCATCCTCGTGATGGCCCGCTTCGACAACGCCGAGGAGCGCCTCGTCCCCGGTCAGTTCATCAAGGCGAGCGTCCTGATGGCGACCCTCTCCAATGCCGTCGTCATCGACACCAAGGCCCTGCAGATCAACCAGAAGGGCCACTACGTCTGGGTCGTCAAACCCGACAAGTCGGTGGAGTTGAGGTCCGTCGAGATCGGCCCGGAGGCCGGCCAGTCGACCGTCATCACGCGCGGCCTCAAGGTTGGCGAGACCATTGTCCTTGACGGCCAACTTCGCCTCTACCCCGGCGCCAAGGTCGCGCCGATCGATAACGCCAAGCCGAAAACGACCAAGGGCACTGCCAGCGTCGACGCCAAAGGCTGATCCATGAACCCCGCCGAGCTTTGCATCAAGCGCCCCGTCATGACCACGCTGGTCATGGCGGCCATCGTGTTGTTCGGTCTCATCGCCTACCGCTCGCTCCCCGTCTCCGAGCTGCCGGCCGTCGACTTCCCCACCATCGAGATCACGGCCAGCCTGCCCGGCGCCAATCCGGAGACCATGGCCTCCGCCGTCGCCACGCCGATCGAGAACCAGTTGAGCCGCGTCGCCGGCATCAAGGCCATGACCTCGGTCAGCTCCACCGGCTCATCGAAAATCACCGTCGAGTTCGAGCTCGATCGCAACATCGACGCCGCCGCCCTCGACGTCCAGACCGCCATTTCAGCGGCCCAGCGCAGCCTGCCGCCCGAAATGGTCGACGCACCGTCCTTCCGCAAGGTCAACCCAACCGACTTCGCCATCTACTACATGCGCCTGTCGTCGGCGACGCTGCCGATCGCGACCTTGAGCAACTACGCCGAAACCGTCCTCCAGCAGCGCGTCTCCACCTTGAGCGGCGTCGCGCAGGTGCAGTTCTGGGGCCAGCAGCGCTATGCCGTGCGCGTCCAGATCGATCCCCGCAAGCTCGTCTCCAAGAACGTCTCCTTCGACGACATCGACCGTGCCATCAAGGGTGGCAACTCGAACCTGCCGACGGGCTCGCTCTCGGGACCCAACAAAGAGATGTCGATCAAGACAACCGGCAATCTCGACAACGCTCCCGGCTACAACAACCTGGTCGTTGCCTACCGAAACGGCGCTCCGGTCCGCATCAAAGACATCGGCCGCGCCATCGACGGCGTCGAGCAGGAGAAGGTCTCGACCTGGTTCGGCAACGAACAGGGTATGCTGATGGCGGTCTACCGCCAGCCTGGCTCCAACACCGTCGAGATCGTCAACGAGATCGAACGCGTTCTACCGCAGCTTCGCCTGCAGATCCCCGCCTCCGTCACGCTCGAGGTCATCTACGACCGCTCCAAGACCATTCGCTCCTCGATCGACGAGGTCGAGTTCACGCTCCTCCTCGCAGCCGCCCTGGTGATCCTCGTCATCTTTCTCTTCCTGCGCAGCCTCACCGCGACCTTCATCGCCTCCATCGCCCTTCCGATCTCCATCATCGGCACCTTCGCCGTCATGTACGCCTTGGGCTTCAGCCTGAACAACCTCTCCCTGATGGCCCTGACGCTCGCCGTCGGCTTCGTCGTCGACGACGCCATCGTCATGCTCGAGAACATCGTGCGCCATCGCGAGAAGGGGCTTTCGGGCTACGAGGCGGCCGTCAAGGGCAGCCGCGAGATCGGTTTCACCATCATCTCGATGACCATCTCTCTGGTCGCCGTCTTCATTCCCGTCATCTTCATGGGCGGCATGCTCGGCCGCCTGCTGAACGAGTTCGCCATCACCATCACCGCGGCCATCCTCGTCTCCGGCATCGTCTCCCTCACGCTGACGCCGATGCTGTGCAGCCGTATGCTCAAGGGCCATCACGGCGGCGGCCGCCTCTACCGCGCCAGCGAAGCCATGTTCGACGGCCTGCTGTGGGTCTATGACGTCGGCCTGCGCTGGTGCCTGCGCCATCGTTTCATCGTGCTCATGTCGTTCTTCGTGTCGATCTGGGGCACCGTCCACTTGTTCAACCAGATCCAGAAGGACTTCCTGCCCGCCGAGGATACGGGTCGCCTTCTGGTCCGCACCGAAGCCTCCATCGACTCCTCCTACGACGCCATGATGGGCTATTCCGCCGATGTCGCGAAACTGGCTGCTGCCGATCCCAACATCGCCGTCGTCATGTCCCGCGTCGGTGCCTCCTTCTCGTCCTCGAACAACAATCAGGGTTTCCTGCTGTTGACGTTGAAGTCGCGCGAATCCCGCCCCGAGCCCGACATCAACAAGATCGTCCAGAACCTCCGCCGCACGCTCAACACCGTCGCCGGCCTTCGCGCCTTCGTCCTGAACCCGCCATCGATCCGCGTCGGCGGACGCCTCTCCAACGCCGACTACCAATACACCATGCAGGATCTCGACCTCGACAGCCTCTATCGCTGGGTCGGTGTCATGCAGCAGGAAATGCGCCGCCTGCCGGGCTTCCAGGACGTTACCAGCGATCTCAAGATCGGCAGCCCCGCCGTCATGCTGAACATCGACCGCGATCGCGCCGCCACCCTCGGCGTCGACGCCCGCCAGATCGAGCAGGCACTGGCCGGTGCCTTCGGCTCGCGCAAGGTGTCGACCATCTACACGTCCTCGAGCCAGTATGCCGTCATCCTCGAGGTGCTTCCGGAATTGCAGGAGAGTGCGGCGGGCCTCAACGAAATCTACGTTCGCTCGTCGACCGGCAAGCTCGTCTCCCTCAACACGCTCGCCTCGCAGCGGCGCGAGGTGGCCCCCCTCCAGGTCAATCACCAGGGCCAGCTCCCCGCCGTCACCATCTCCTTCAATCTCGCCCCCGATGTCTCGCTGGGCACAGCCATCGACCAGGTCCGCGCCCTCGAGGCGCGCATCGGCATCCCACCCACCATTTCGACCTCGTTCGGCGGCACTGCTGCCGCCTTCGAAGCCTCGATGGCCAACATGGGCCTGCTGCTCGCCATGGCAGTGCTCGTCGTCTACCTCGTGCTCGGCATCCTCTACGAAAGCTACATCCATCCCCTGACGATCCTTTCGGGCCTGCCCGCCGCCGGCCTCGGAGCCCTGCTGGCCTTGATGGTGTTCGGCTTGCCGCTCACCCTTTACGCCTTCGTCGGCATCATCATGCTCGTGGGCATCGTCAAGAAAAACGCGATCATGATGATCGACTTCGCGCTCGATGCGCAGCGCAATGACGGCAAGTCGCCCGAGGAGGCGATCTACGAAGCCTGCCGTATGCGTTTCCGCCCGATCATGATGACCACCTTTGCAGCGCTTGCCGGCGCACTCCCGATCGCGCTCGGACACGGCGCCGGCGCCGAAGCCCGCGCCCCCCTCGGCATCACCGTCGTCGGCGGCCTCGCCGTGTCGCAAATCATCACGCTGTTCCTGACGCCGGTGATCTACCTCTACCTCGACAAGCTCCAGCGCATGTTGAGCGGTACGAAGCCTGCTGCCGCCCCGAGCACCGAAAAGGTCGTGCCCGCCGAGTAACGCGCCCCCGCGCCGGATGCTGGTCGGCATCCGAAGGCGCAACGAAAACGCGAAGCGCTGCCCCAAGAGCCTGATCGGCTGAGGTGGAAGCACCCTTACTTCCACCGAAGACGTGAAACAGTCTCTTAAAACAATCTAAGCAGCGCGATACGCGCCGTGAGCGAGTAAACAGCCCCCACCCAATCCCCTCACATTGCGCACCCCCTAGCGCCATGCGTGCGCATCAGGCGCACGCATGGCGAAGGTCGCGACTGCGGCCCGCCGCGTTGCGGCGCCCCCGCGGAGGCGCAGCGCTGCCCCGGCAGCGCGTACGCGCCGTGAGCGCAAACAATTAGCGCCAAGCCAACCCGCTATATTGGGCCGCTAGAGCGCCATGCGTGCGCCCCCTCGCACGCATGGCGAAGGTCGCGACTGCGGCCCGCCGCGTTGCGGCGCCCCCGCGGAGGCGCAGCGCTGCCACTTCGCAGCGCGGTACGCGCCGTGAGCGAAAAGACGCGCCGTGAGCGCAAAACAACCCAACCGCATCAAAACAGCCTCATCAGATAGGCCTTCGCCTCCTCCAGCACCGCCGGATAGCTCTTGGCCGCCTGCCACATGATGGTGCCCGCCGGCGCCATCATCTTGATCAGGATGTCGCGCGCCTCCGAACGGCCGATCTGCTGGAAACGGTTCTCCAGGTACGAGATCCGCAGGATCGAGACCGCCGCATCCAGCCGGTGCTCGAGCGAGCGCATCGTCTGGTGCTCGCTACGATGGAGTGCCGCAGACTGTTCCTCTTTTTCCGCAAGGTCGAGGTTGGTGAGCAGCCGCCGCCGCATGGCGAACGTCTCCCCCTCGACCGCGCGGCGCACCTTCGCCTTCAGCAGCACCCACGGCGGAATGAACCCGAACAGCAGCAGCCCCGACGTGATCATCAGCCCGATGTAGTCGGTAATGCCGCCGCCCGTGTACCAGATGTAGGCGACGCTCAGCAGCGTGAACGCCAGCAGGATCGTCGCCCCGTGCGCACTCATCTGCAGGAACGGCTTGTAGTGACGGTCATGCAGCACGATCTCGATCGGCGCCCGGAACCGGTACTGCTTGATCGCCCGGCTGTTCTTGACGAGAAAGGCCAGCAGCACCACCCAGATGTAGGCGTTGAGCACCCACTCCACGGACCACAAGCCCCACATCAGGTAGTTGACCGGCAGCACCGGCCCAACCCCGCCGAGCCGTTCGTAGGCATCGCTCAGCATGTAGAAATAATCGGAGGCCGCAAACGGCGCGGCGATCACCACCGCCGCCAGTATGCTCGGCCAGCCGATGATGCGCCGCGCCAGGTTTGCGAGCCGCACGTCGTCCGGCACCACCAGATTCGAGAGCCCCCGCAGGAACCCCCGCGCATAGGCCAGCGCGAACATTCGCACCGCCACGATGTGCCCGGCCAGATAGAACGGCTGGAATTGCCACTCCCGCGACATCAGGAATTGCGAGCGCCCCGGTGCCATCGACAGCCCGGCGAGCCACACGCAGGCCCCCGCCGCCAGCGCCAGCCCGAGCGAGCCGAAAAAGCTCTGCCACAGCGCCCGATCGCTGCGGACCTCGCCTGATGGATCGTTGACGCCCGCATCGTCCGTCGCCGCGGCCTCACGCCCCAGGTCGACACGCCCCCAGTCGCCGAGCCCCATAACACCGCGCGCCGCCGTGCGACCACCGGCACTGCCGAGGCCGGCCAGGCTGCGCCTGTGTCGCCGGCGTTTCACCATCCATGACACGGCAAAGGTCAGAACCACCAGCAGACCGGCGCCGAGCGCGGCCGCCAGCCGCGACGTGCCGTCGTCCGTCAAAACCTGCCGATACCAAACTTCGGCGAGGGCTAATCCTGCGCGCCAATCCATGACCCATCATCGCACGCGGACATCGCGCTCGCTGTGTCACCCATGCAGCAGTAACTCCGGAAACGATTGCAACCTCAGGTGACAGCCCAAAGTCCGCGATCAGCCATCACCACCATTCCCAACACGGAGGCATAAAGCAAAAAAGCCTCTCCGCCGCGCTAGGCGATGAGGCTCATTGTCGGACACCGCCACTCGTGCCAGCCTGCGAGCTGACGCCATCGCCAAAATTCACCCCTTCAATTCAATCCAGTCGCCTCGCTCAGCCTCTCGGCGTTTGCGGGCGAAACTTCGCCCGCAAACAAAGGCCGCGAACGCGGCCCGCCGCTTTGCGGCGCCCCCGCGGAGGCGCAGCGCTGCCACTTGGCAGCGCTGTACGCGCCGTGAGCGAATAGAGCCGTCGTGAGCGAAAAAATCCCCTCAAGCCGCCTTGATGTTCGACCGCTTGACGTGGTCGAGATTGGCGCCCTCGATCCGGATCAGCTTGGTCGGCAGCTGCCGGTTTGGCGAGTGCACGACTCCGACGTCATAGAACTTCACGTCACCCGGATTCATGGCGTAGGACCGCACTTCCTCGACGAGCGATGGCTCCTCGCCCCCGCACTTCTTCACGATTTTCCAGTCCGTCATCATCGTCTGCCCAACGGCCTGGCCGTAGATCGCCCAGCTGCCACCGTGATCGTGCGGCTTGCCGACAGCCTTGTCCTCGTGCACATGGCCGCAGATGCAGAAGCCGAGCTCCGGATCCTCGTACAGCACTTTGCGCGGCTTGCAGTTTTCGGCCGTCAGGTGTTTGCCCACGAACTCCTGGTCTTTGCAGGCCTTCGACACCAGCCCGCACACCTTCTCGCGGCCAGCCGAGCCGGGATTGGCCTTCAGCGTCTCACGAATGTCGGTTGCCAACTGCTCTAGCGTATAGGACATGGGGTGCTCCATTGCATCGCTAGCTCGCCATTGCATGCTCTGCAATCGCGGCTCTTGAGAATTTCAATCTACACCGCCATTGCGCACCGACGTTTGGGCAAAGTCAACCCGCCCGCGCCGCCGCCTGGATATCGTCCCGCACGCGGGCAATCCGCTCCAACTGCTCCACGTGATCGCCGACAAAGCGCAAAATCAGGTGCCGCGCCCCCGCCTTGGCATATCCGGCAAGATATTGCGCCACCGCGCCAGGCGGTCCAGCGAAACACTCCTGCCGCTTGCGCAGACCGGCAGCCGGCGCGTTGTAGTAGCTCTCGAGATACCGGTCGAGGCGCTCATTGGCTGCCGCAACGTCATCGTCGAGCGACAACGTCAGGTACATCGCCCCCGTCAGCTTGGACGCGTCCCGCCCGGCTTCCGAAGCAACCCGTCGCACCTCCTGCCAACCCTGCGCCCACGTAGCAGCGTCCCCTGAGTTCGGCATCCACCCGTCGAAGTGCCGGCCGGCCCTCTCCAGGCTCACCGGCAACGCGCCCGCCACCCACAACAGCGGACCGCCCGGCCGATGCGGCGTCGGCCCGACCGTGGCCTTCTCGAGCTTCCAGCGCCCGTCCCAATCGACCGGCTCCCCCCGCCACAGCGCCCGCGCCAGCTCCAGCCCTTCCATCATGCGTCCGACGCGCTTCTCGAAGGGCACTCCGGCCGCCGCGAACTCGGCCCGGATCGACGGCACGTCACGCGCGATCCCGACGCCCAGCACTAGTCGGCCCTCTGAGATCCGGTCGACCGTTGCGGCCTGATGCGCCAGCAGCACCGGGTTGCGCAGCGCTGGCAGCAGCACAGCCGTACCAACCAGCACCCGCGGCACCCGCGCCGCAACCGCCGCCAGCATCGCCAGCGGCTCATGGCGAGGCCGCGCCGTCAGGCTGTCGCCGATCCAGATCCCGTCCATGCCGAGCCGCTCAGCCCGTTCGGCGAGCACAAGCATGCCAGCCGTTTCATTCCGCCCCGACATGATCATCTCACGCGTGGGCAACAGGTATCCAAGCTCCAGGGACATGCTGAGCCTCTCCCGGTTTGCGTTTCCCCGAGGGTGACCGCCCGCCGGGCCCCGGTCAATGCTCGCAGCAACGCGGGCCTACCGGTTCGAGCCTCATCTTGCGCCGGCGCTGCCGAAGTAGTCCGCGATGAATTGCGCGTAGATTTGGGTGAGCTTTTCGAGGTCCCCCACCGGGCAGCGCTCATCGATGGCGTGGATGGTCTCGTTGACGAGCCCGAACTCGATCACCGGGCAGTAGGCCTGGATGAAGCGTGCATCCGACGTGCCCCCCCCCGTCGTCAGCGCCGGCTCCCGCCCGGTCGTGCTCGCTACAGCCTTGCGCATGGTCTCGACCAGCGGCCCCGGCTTGGTCAGGAACACGTCGCCGGTCCCCGAAAACGACACCTCGAACCGCGCCCCGACCTCGGCTGCTGCCACCGCACACTGCTCAGCTACCCACGCTTCAACCTTGGGCCTCCGCCACAGATCATTGTAGCGGATGTTGAACTTGGCCCGCGCCTCCGCCGGAATGACGTTGGTCGCGGTATTGGGCGCACTGATCACGGTCACCTGCAGGCTCGAGCGCTCGAAATCGGGCGTGCCCTCGTCGAGCGGGGTCGACGACAGCCGGTCGATCAGTCGCGCCAGCTTCGGCACCGGGTTTTCCGCCAGTTGCGGATAGGCCGCATGCCCCTGCTTGCCGAGCACCACCAGCTCACCGTTGAGCGAGCCTCGTCGGCCAATCTTGATCTCGTCTCCGAGCGCCTTCGGGTTCGACGGCTCGCCCACGACGCAGGCATCCATGATCTCGCCCTTGTCGCGCATCCAGTCGAGCACCTTCATCGTGCCGTTGATCGAAGGCCCTTCCTCGTCGCCCGTGATCAGCAGCGAGATCGAGAAGTCCGGGTTCGATCCGTGCCGTTCGATGTAGCGCAACGCCGCCACAGCGAAGCACGCGATCGCCCCCTTCATGTCGACCGCACCACGTCCGTAGAGCACACCGTCATGGATCTCGGCACCGAACGGCGGGCGCGTCCACGCCTTCTCGTCGCCCACCGGCACCACGTCGGTATGACCGGCAAAGCACAGGTTCGGCTGCCCCCTGCCGAAGCGCGCATAGAGGTTGTCGACATCGGGCGTGCCTGCTTCGCGCATCACCAGCCTGTGGCAGGCAAAGCCCGCAGGCTCCAGCACGCGCTGCAGCAGGCTCAGCGCGCCACCTTCCTCCGGCGTCACCGACGCACAGCGAATGAGGGCCTGGGAGAGACGAACGGGATCGACGAGATCATCGGACATGCTTGGGCTCGGCCATTTCCTGGTTGGATATCGCCCGCACTCTGGCAGGCCTCACCGCCGCTGGCCAGTTCCCGCAATGAACACCGCCAGTCTGGAGCCACTCCCGCACCCCTACCGCGCCTCCCGGGCGGCTCCCCGCAGGGGAGTCGTGAGGCGCAGCGAAAACAGCAGAGCCGGGAGGCGCAACTGAAAATCACGACGCGCAGCCAATAACAGCCCTATGCGCGGCTGGTCCCGCATTTACTGCGGAATGATGCCGCCATCGACGTTGAAGGTCTGCCCTGTGATGTTGCGCGCCCCGGGCGAGGCCAGGAACACCACCATCGCCGCGATATCCTCCGGATCGTTCGGACGCCGGATCGGGATCATCTCGTTGCGCCGCTTCTCCATGGCATCCAGCGTCAGGCCTTCCTGCTCGGCACGCACCTTGAGGTTCGCATCCGACAGCGCTGTCCGCGTCACGCCTGGACAGACTGAGTTGACGTTGATGTTGTGCCGCCCGAGCTGCTGCGCTGCCGTGTAGGTGAGGCTTATGACGGCCCCCTTGGACGCCGCATAGGCTGCGTTCGATGTGCCCGCGTAACCCTTCCCCGCAATCGAAGCCACATTGATGATCCGCCCATCACGCCGCGGGATCATGGTCCGCGCCACGGTTTGCAGGCAGAAGAACACGCCCTTGGCATTGACCCTGTGAATGCGGTCCCAGTCGGCCTCGGTCAGATCCATGATGTCAGCGCGCCGCGTCACACCGGCATTGTTGACGAGAATGTCGATCTGGCCGAAGGCGGCGATCGACTGGTCCACCATCCGCTGGATCTCACCGACGTCGCCGACATCGGCCGTGATCGCATGCGCTTTGCGCTGATGTCCTTCGATCCGCTGCACCAGTGCGCCCGCCCGCTCGGCGTTGATGTCGACGGCGATGACGGTGGCGCCGGCCTCCGACAGCGCCATCGCCGCCGCTTCGCCGATACCTTGCCCGGCTCCGGTCACGAGCGCGATTTTGTCCTTGAGGATCATGCCAACGCCTCCTGCTGCGCCGAACCCGGCGATATCGAGGAGCACGATGCTGCCGCGCCAGCCGTCATTCGGCAAGCACTACGCCGAAGGGCCAACCTCTTGCGGCGGAAACTACGACCTCCGCTCAGGCCGCCGTCCACCCGCCATCGACCATCAGCACTGTGCCGGTAACGAAGCTCGCCTCGTCGCTGGCGAGGTAGCAGATCGCCTTCGCCACTTCGTCCGGCACCCCGATCCTCCCAACCGGATGGCGCTGCAGCCGCCAGGCCCTCAGCGCCTCGGGATCGCCATGCGATTGCGCCGAGCCCCGGCTCATCGGTGTATCGATCACCGCCGGGGCCACCGCGTTGACCCGAATCCCCTGCTTGGCGAAATCCACCGCGCAAGTCTTGGTGAAAGAGACGATCGCGCCTTTCGAGGTGATGTAGGCGCACAGGTTGCCTCCGCTGTTGAAGGCGAGCTGCGAGGCAATCGTCACGATCGCCCCACGCCTTTGCTCCACCATCGCTGGCGCCGCCGCCTTCACCCAGTTGACGGTCCCCATCACGTTGACACGCCACACCTTCTCCCACACGGTCGCATCCTGCGTCAGCACTGTGCCCGCCCCCGACGACACACCCGCCCCCGTGACCAGCACATCGATGCGGTCCCAGGCCGCCCGGATGGCCGTCGTCGCGCGCAGGGCGGCATCGCCATCGCCGACATCGGCGACGATCTCACGGCATGTGCCGCCTGCCCCCTCGATCAGCCGTGCGGTTTCCGCAAGCCCTTCCCCGTTCTGGTCGACGAGCGCCACGCGGGCGCCCCGTGCCGCCAGCAGGCTGGCGGTGGCGCGGCCGATGCCGGATCCGGCTCCGGTCACGATGGCAACCTGGTTCTTGAACATGGCAGTCATGCCTGGGCGATCCTTGATGAGAAGATTGACACGCAAAGTATGCGCAGGCTGCCGCTGCCGCGGCGCGTCCCCCTTGACCAATCGGTTAACCCGTCGCGAAACCCTGAAACGGCGTCTTGATGCTAGCGAGATCCTGCAGCAGATCCGCCGGCAATCCACCGATCGCGATCACGTCGGAGGTCACCGCGACGCGCTTCTCGATCACCGCCTTCAAGCCATCATGGCGGGCGACCGCTGCGAACAAGTCGAGCACGTCGTCGTTGACCGCACCCGCCAGCTCGTCCCACTTGCCCTCTTTCGTCATACGGTTGAGCTTCAGGCCGAGATCCTCGAGGCCATGCACCGCCAACACCGGATAATAGGCCGGCGTCGAGCCATAAAAGCCGATCCGCCCCCTGACCCACTCGCGCATCTTGTCGACCGCCTCGTCATCCGCCCCCGTTGCGACGAACCCGCCGCCCGCGATCTCGAACTGCGACCGGTTGCGCCCCGAGGCCGCCAGCCCCTTTTCGATGACCGGCAGGATTACCGTCTCGACATAGCGAAAGGTCGTGAACGGATGCAGCCTCACGCCATCGCAAACTTCGCCCGCCACCTTGAGCATCGCCGGTCCCACCGCCGCCATCGTCACGGGAACCATCCGCAGCCCCAGGCTTTCGGGGAGGTAGTAGGGCGGCATCATCGTGAAACGGTAGTGCTGCCCCTCGAAGTTGAGCTTGTCGCCATACCGCCACGTCCGCCAGATCGCCTTCAAAGCCGACACATATTCGCGCATCCGCGGCGCCGGCGGCGACCACGGCACCGAGAAACGTCGCTCGTTATGCGCCTTGATCTGCGTCCCTAGCCCCAGGATGAACCGCCCGCGGCTGGCCTCGTTCAAGTCCCACGCCGCATTCGCCACCGCCATCGGCGAACGTGAGAACGAGATGGCGATCGCCGTCGCCAGCTCGATGCGCTCGGTCTCCACCGCCGCCACCGCATGCGCCAGGAACGGATCGTGCTTGTTTTCCGCAGTTGTCAGCAGCCCGTAGCCCGCTGCCTCGGCGGCCTTGGCCGCAGCCTTGACCTTGCGCAGGTCATCCTGGGGAAGAAGTGTCGCGATCCGCATAATCACTCAGCTCCGAAGTCCCGCCTGTCGTGTCCGCCGCATCAGGCCAGCCACACGCAGCGGTTCGTGTTTATGTTCGTGTGAGCCAACAGCCCGCTTCGTTCAGCAGCATCGCCGCGCACTGGCAGCGTATGCCCGCCAACCGCGCCACTATGGCTGCTTGAACGTCGTCACCTTATAGGCGGCGCCATACCGGTCATAGGTTGTCCACTGGCCGACCTGCTTTCCGTTCTCGAATGTGCCTGACCTGAGCTTCGTGCCATCCACGCGAAACCACTCCCAGTATCCGACCAGCTGTCCGTCGCGCGTCTGCCCTTTGGCCCAAACGCTGCCGTCCTTGTGGTATTTGACGAACGGCAGCGTTTGCGATCCGCTGGCCTTTTTGCGCTCTGGCTTACCCACCACTACCGCCCTCGAAACGTCCCCGCGTCCAACATCGCTTGCCACCCGCCCTGCAGTCCCGCTGTGTCAACGCGCTGGAAGCGGGGCGGGATGCTAGTCGGCAATCGAAGGCTCAACCCCAGAAGTCGGCATCCGATGGCGCGACGAGAAAGCCCACCTACTCCCCAGCCGCTGCCTTCGCGCGCTGCGCTTCCTTCGCCGCCATCTGCGCTTTGAGCTCCTCCGGGCTCAGGCGCACGATGTCCTTGTTCTGGTGGCTGTAGAGGTCATAAGCCTGCACATCGAGGTCCTCGAGAACCGTCTCGCCATCGAGCACGCTCTTCTTCCACGCCGCATGCGCCGGCTCCTCGGCCTTGAACTCCGGCATCACCTCTTTCGCAAACAGCTCAAGGCTATCGCAGATGTCCTTGTGGCTGGTCTTGCCCGCCTGATTGAGCAGAATGATCTGGTCGACGTGCGCATCCTGGAACTGGCGCAACCGCTTGCGGATCGTCGCGGGCGAGCCGATCAACCCGTTGGTCAGCGCCTGCTTCTCCTGCTCGCTCCCCCGCCACTTCTGGTAGGCCTCCCACAGATTCCCCTTGCCCGGCGCCGCGATGCCTTCGCGCCCATAGTGACCCAGCGCAAAGATGAAGAACGTCCACCCCGACGCCTTCTCGATCGCTTCCTCGTCGGTTTCAGCACACATGAAGCCATTCACCATGGCGATGTTCGGGTTTGCGGGATATTCGGCAAGCCGCTTGGGATGGCGCAGCAGGTTGTTGTAGTAGCGATGCACCCACGCCTTGGCCGCATCCGGCGACACGAACGTGAAGCCGAGAGCGCCCATGCCCCAGCTTCCCGCTTCGCCGATGGTCTTGATGTTGGAGCACGCCACCCAAAGCGGCGGATGCGGCTTCTGCAGCGGCTTCGGAATGACGTTGCGCGCTGGAAAGTCATGGTACTTGCCGTGGAACTCCCAGCTCGTCTTGGTGAACATCGGGATGATCGCCTGCACCGCCTCCTCCCAGCGCTCCCGCTTGTCGCGCACGCGCGTTCCGAAGGGATGCAACTCCGCCGGCCCCGCGCCTTCGCCGAGCCCGAGCTCCACCCGCCCGTCCGACAGAAGGTCCAGCGTCGAGACACGCTCGGCCACCCGATGCGGCTGGTTTGTCGTGAGTTGGATGATGCCATGCCCGAGGCGGATAGTCTTCGTGCGCTGGCTGGCCGCGCCCAGGAACACCTCTGGCGCCGAGGAATGCGAATATTCCTCCAGGAAGTGATGCTCCACCTCCCAGGCGTAGTCATAGCCAAGCTTGTCGGCCAGTTCGATCTGGGCTAGCGAATCATGCAGCAGGTCGCGCTCCGCCCGCTCCGTCCAGGGCCGCGGAATCTGGTGCTCGTAGAAGATGCCGAATTTCATGGGACCTGTCCTTCCGCTGCCTGCCTGCAACGCCCTGGCTTAACCGGCCGTGACGCCCTCTCACCGAATACTGTCGCCTGGGACCGCCCAAGGCAAGGTTGCCCGGCAGCGACGGAAACCACGATCCTGCCGCGTTTGGGGTGATAGCTGATAGAATCCTCTGGGAATCACACTCGGGAGCCCGGCATGAGCCGCCACGACGCCGTCACCGCGACGCGAAGGTTCGGGCTCGGCGCCCGTCCCGGCCAGGTCTCGGCGATTTCAGGCGACCCCCGCGGCTATCTCCTGGCCCAGCTTGAGCAACCCGGGGCATCCCTGATCCACGATCCCGATCTGAGACCCAGCCATGAGGCGCTCGCAGCCTTCTATGAAGCACGGCTTGCGGACCGCGAGCAGCGCAAATCAGCCGCTGGAACTGCCCCGCCAAGCCCGTCCAAGGCTCATAATCCTCCCGCCACGTTGGCGCCGCCCGAGGCGCCGGGACCGAACGCCGCCTTGACCGAGCCGCCGGCACCAGTGATTGCCCCCGACGCACAGGCGCAAGGTAAGAAAGGTACGCGCACCGCCAAGGCCAAGGCCGATCCGAGCCAGCGCGCTGAACTCCGCCGCGAGGTCTGGCAGGCGGAGATCGAGGCTCGCGTGCGCCACGCGGCAACCACCGAGAACGCGCTCGTCGAGCGCCTGGTCATGTTCTGGTCCAATCATTTTGCCGTTGCCGTCCGCAAGGGCGGTCCCGTGCGCGTCACCGCCGGCGCCTTCGAACGCGAAGCTATTCGTCCCCATGTTCTCGGCCGCTTCGTCGACATGCTGATGGCCGTCGAGAAGCACCCGGCCATGCTGATCTATCTCGACAACAACGCGTCCGTCGGACCGAACAGCCGCGCCGGCCAGCGCCAGCGTAAGGGGCTTAACGAGAACCTTGCCCGCGAGTTGCTGGAATTGCATACCGTCGGCGTCGATGCCGGCTACACCCAGACCGATGTCACCAACCTCGCCCGCATCCTCACCGGCTGGACCGTACCCGGCATCAAACAGAGCCGTTTCGAGGCTGGCAAATTCGCCTTCACGCCGGCCCGCCACGAGCCCGGCGAGTGGCAGGTTCTGTCCAAGACCTACCCCGACCGCGGCCTGGAGACCGGCGAGCAGGTCCTGAAAGACCTCGCCCGCCACCCCGCAACCGCCCGCCACATCGCCCGCAAGCTCGCAGCTCACTTCGTTGCGAGCCCCCCGCCCGCCGATCTCGTAGCCAACCTCGAGGCAACCTTCCGCGACACCGGCGGTGACCTGCGCCAGCTCGTTCGAACCCTCATCACCCATGATGCCGCCTGGCAGCCGCCGCCCCGCAAACTGCTCCCGCCCTACGATTTTCTTCTGGCTGCCGTGCGCGGCATCGAGGCCAGGCTCGAACCCCGCGTCACAGCCCGCCTGTCTGCTGCCCTCGGCCAGCCCATCTGGAACCCGCCTTCACCCAAGGGCTGGCCCGAGGACGACGACGTCTGGATGGCGCCCTCATCGATCCGCGAGCGCCTGCGCATCGCGGGCCAGCTTGCCCCGCCTGCGGCCGCCAGCGGCGATCCCACAGCACGCGCCCGCGATCTCTTCGCGACCGCCATATCCTCCAAAGAGATCGAGGCGATCAGCCGTGCGGAAAGCCGCTTGCAGGGAACCGAGATCCTGATCATGTCGCCAAGTTTTCAGCGGAGATAATCCCGTGCCCGACACGAGCCATCCCCCCTTCGCACCAACGCGGCGCATGCTCGTCGGTGGCATGGCCGCCAGCTTGGCTCTGTGGGGCCACCTGCCGAGGGCCCTGGCACGCGGCTCCGATCCCCGCCTCCTCGTTGTCGTCCTGCGTGGTGGACTAGATGGGCTCGCCGTCGCAGCTCCCGTTGGCGATCCAGCCTACGCAGCCTTGCACGGCGATTTGGCTCTGGCGCGGCAAGGGGCCAATGCCGGCCTCCCCCTCGACGGTTTCTTCGTGCTCAATCCCGCCCTCGCCTTCGTCCATGACCTCTATCGCCGCCGCCAGGCCCTCATTGCCCACGCCGCCGCCACCCCTTATCGCGGCCGCTCGCACTTCGACGCCCAGGATGTCCTGGAAAGCGGCCTCGGCGGCGTTGGCCGCAGTGATGACGGCTGGCTCAACCGCGCCCTCGCGCTCGCCGGCACCGCAGGCCGCGCCAACCTCCAGGGCCTCGCAGCCGACGCCGTCGTGCCGCTGATCATGCGAGGGTCGGCCCCCGTCGTGTCGTGGATCCCCGACGTCACTCGCCGTCCCCTCCATGGCGCCACCGCCGACCGCCTCGCCGACCTCTACGCCGCCACCGACCCCGCTCTCGCCAAGGCCCTGTCCAAAGGCCTCGAAATCGACGCGATGACCACGGCCGGCGCCGCTTCCGCCAAAGGCGGAAAGCAACCCTTTGCCGACCTGGTGACCACCGCACGCGCTGCAGCCCGCCTGCTCAAATCCGACACCGGCCCCCGCGTCGGCGCCTTGAGCATCGGCGGCTGGGATACCCACGCCAACGAAGGCGTCGTCGCTGGCCGCCTCCACAATCGCCTCACCGGCCTCGACTTGGCCCTGAGAACGCTGGTCGAGGACCTGGGCCCTGTCTGGCAGCAGACTGTCGTCCTTCTCCTCACCGAGTTCGGCCGCACGGCCCGCCTCAACGGCACCTCCGGCACCGATCACGGCACGGCCACGGTCGCCTTCGTGCTCGGCGGCAGTATCAAGGGCGGCCGCGTCATTGCCGATTGGCCGGGCCTTGCACCAGCCCAGCTCTATGAGGGCCGCGACTTGAAGCCGACGCAGGACCTGCGCGCCCTGCTCAAAGGCGTCCTCGCCGAGCAACTCGCCATTCCCGCCTCGGCCCTTGCCACCAAGGTGTTCCCCGCCAGCACCGCCATCAGTCCTTTGCAAGGCCTTGTCGCGTGAGCCACCGCCGCTGAGCCGATTGAAGACCCGCTGCCGTTGACGTGCACGTCGCCCGCTACAGCTAAGTTTTGACGTCACTCCCTTGACAACCGCCGCCGACCCTTCACGCTTGGGCGATCAGCGCATGGCCAAGGAGCAGGCGACATGGCGAACACCAGCGAAATCGACGCAACCAGCGCAAGCACCTGCCGGCAAGTACGCCATCGTCGGCGTCGGCGAAACCGCCTACACGCGCGGCGGCGGCCGCACCACCCGCGCCCTCGGCACCCGGGCCGTCGCGCCGCCGTGGAAGACGCCGGGCTCGACGCATGGCGGACGTCGACGGCATGCTCTCCTACACGCTACAACGACTCCACCCCCTCCACCGTTCATCGCCGGCGACCTCGGCATCCGGCTCAACTTCCACATGGACGTCTACGGCGGCGGCTCGAGCACCGAGGCCCTGATCGGCATCGCCATGGGCGTGATCGAGGCCGGCATGTGCAACACGGTGGTCGATCTTCCGGTCGATGAACGGCTACAGCCAGGTGCGCATCGGCGGCACCGGCCGCGCGGCGGCCGGCGCCGTCCGGGCGACGCGCTGCACTGCGCGCGCCTACGGCTGGCACAGCGCCGGGCAGATGTTCTGCCAGTCCTTCATGCGTCACATGTACGACTACGGCACCACGCCCGAGCAGGTGGCGCACGTGAAGGTCGTTCACTCCGAGCACGCCTCCAACAACCCGAAGGCCTACTACAAGAAGCGGGTCACCGTGGACGACGTGCTCGGCAGCCGCATGATCGTGCAAGCCGCTGCACCTGCTCGACTGCTGCGTCGAGACCGACAACGGCACCGCCCTGATCGTCACCACGCACCGACCGGGCGAAGGACTGCCGGCATACGCCGGCGCGTGATCCAGTCGGTGGTCGGCCGCTGCTGCAAGCCGCGGACCGACATGCACTACCAGTCCGGCCCCATCTCCACCGTGGCCGGCCACTACGCGAAGGACATCCTGTGGCCGAACGCCGGGCGTCGGGCCCGAGGACATCGACGTCACCGGTTCCTACGACGCCTTCACCTTCACCACCATGCTGCAGCTCGAGGACTACGGTTTCTGCGAGAAGGGCGAAGGGCGGCGACTACGTGAGCTCGACGGCATCATGCGGCTCGGCGGCGAGCGGCCGAACAACACCAGCGGCGGTCACCTCTGCGAGGGCTACACCCACGGCATCAACATGGTGATCGAGAACGTCCGCCAGCTCCGCGCACGACGTGGACGACAGCTGCCCGGTCGGGCGCGGACGGCAAGCGTCAGCACACCTACGACTACCGCGAAGGCGGCTGCCGGCAGGTCAAGGACGTGGAGCGTGACCGGCCAACATGGGCTGGGGCATGCCCGGCATCGGCTCGGCCATGGTCATGGCAAGGGGGAGGGGACAGATCATGGCGCTGACCGGTGACTATCTCGGCATGCACGTTCACCGTCGACGATCTCGATCAGCGAGAACCTCGCGTTCTTCGGCTGGTGCGGCCGAGCACGACCTGCGCCTGCAGCAGTGCACAGGACTGCGGCCTTCTCCGCTACCCGCCGACCACCGCCTGCCCCTTCTGCGCGCACGCTGAGTCCGAGCTGGGTACCCGGTCGAGGCCGAGGCACCGTCTATTCCTACGGCGAGGTGCACCACGCCATCCAGCCGGCGTTCAGGCGCACACGCCCTACCTGCTGCTGCTGGTCGAACTCGACGAGCAGAAGGGCGAGCCCACCGAGCACGACGGCCTGCGCGTGTGCCGGCAATCTCGTCACGCCCGACGGCGACCTGGCGCCGCCGGAGCTGGTGCGCAAGGTCGGCATCGGCTACCCGCGTGCGCATGGTGTTCACGGACTGTCGGCGACGGGATCGCGCTGCCGCATGTGGACCCTCGACGAGGACGCGCAGCAGCCAGCCAAACCCTGGCGCTATCCGCAGGAATAGCCGCCCATCACAGCCGGCCCCGCCATCAAGGACGCACCATGCCCATCTATGAGAACGGTCCCGTAAAGATCCACTACGAAGAGGCCGGCTCCGGCTTTCCCGCTGCTCGTCATTCCCGGCGGCGGGCTTGAATGCGACGATCGCTACCTGTCCGAACGGGTGCCGTTCAACCCGATGGAGGTGCTCAAGGACGAGTACCGCTGCATCACGATGGACCTGCGCAACGCCAACGGCGGCGAATCCTCCGGCCCGCTCGAGGTCGATCGGCCGTGGGACTCCTACACCGACGACCAGCTCGGCCTGATGGATCACCTCGGCATCGACAAGTTCATGGTGCTGGGCTTCTGCATCGGCGGCCCCTTCATCTGGAACATGCTGCAAGCGCGCGCCCGAGCGCGTCGTTGCCGCCGTGCCGGCGCAGCCGAGCGGCTTTCGCCCGGAGGTGCCCGACCTGTTCTACCAGAACAACATGAAGGGCTGGGCGCCGGCGCTGTGCGAGAAGCGGCACGACGTCACGATGGAGATGTGCGACGCATTCCTCACCAAGATGTATCGCGAACACATCCCGACTTCGTGTTCAGCGTGACGCGCGATTTCGTGCGCAGCTGCACCAGACGCCGGTCCTGGTCATGCCGGACGACACCCAGGCCGCATCCCTACGCCGTCGCCGAGGAAACCGCGATGCTCGCGCCGAACGCCCAGATGACCTTCTTCCCCTGGAAGGAAGATCAAGGAACGGGTGCCGCTCGCCATTCGCCACTTGCGGACGTTCCTGAAGGCCAACACGCCGGCTTGACGTGTGCGCCTAGCGCGTCACGATCAACTGGCCGCGGCAAGTAGGTTGGGTTAGCGTCGACCCGTTCCGATGCATTGAGGCGGTAGGCCAGCCCCGCGCGTAACCCAACTGCCCTGCTCGCCCAGCAGTGTTGGTTTACGCCGGCACCAGCTTCATTGCATGATCGAGTTGCCTCGGCCGGCTAACCCAACCTACAGCTTCCTACGGTTCCTCACCGCGTCACGATCAGCAGGCACCCCCCGAAGATCACGGCGACGGCTGCAAGTGTCGACCAGCGCACCCGCTCGCGCCGGAAGAACAGCCAACCCGTGATCAGCGTGAACGCCGGCGTCGTGGCGATCAGAGGGGCCACCACCGCAACGCTCGACAGGTTGAGCGCCACATTCGAACCGACGATCCCGACGCCGTTCATCAGCCCGCACAACGCGAACCAGCCGGCACCACGGTTCAATGCCGGCAACCGCTGGCCGCGTCCTGCATGCAGCACCAGCAAGACGGCAAGCGACGTGGTCGAGCTGACCAGCGCCGCCGTCATCGGGCTCGGCAAATCGCCAAGGCCGAGCTTGATCAGGTTCTGCGACAGTCCGCGCGTCAGCGCAGCAGCCAGCGGGATCCCAACGGCCCAGACCGGCCAACGCACGCCGCCGGCCCGCGACCGCAACGCCACAAAAGCGATGCCGCCAACGATGATCGCCGTGCCGACCAGCACGCGTCCCGTCACCACCTCCCCGAACCCGGCAACCGCAATCCCGATCGCAAACAGCGGCGACGTCGAAGCCAGACCCGACGTCAGGCCCGGCCCGATGGTCCGGATGCTCAGCGTCTGCAGCGTCATCGAGAGGGAGGGAACAATGAGCCCGGCGAGCGCAAACCACGCCACGGACGGATGCAGCAGGCGTTCCAGCGTCAGGTAGGCCGGCGCCAGCAGCCACAGCACGATCGCCGTCGTCGCGACGTTCACCAACGTGCCGCCCGTAACGTCCATATGATCAAGCGCGATGTGCTGCACGTGGTTGGAGATGCCGAAAACGAGGCTGACCGACAGGGCGATGGCCGCGGCAAGGAGAATCGGGTCGGTCACCGGAACCGTCTTCCGTTAGGGATCATTTGGGCTGGGCCTTAGGCGCCTGCGCTGCATGATCCAGCCCACATTGCAGCTCGTCTGGCAACATTCATCCCAGCCGCGCGCATCTGCCAGTTGACGATTGCCCCTGACCCTGCTGCCATCGGCCTAATCGAACACGCGGGAGACCCTCATGAGCCCAAGTCAGCGCCAGATGCACTTCGTTGCCTTCCTGCAGGCCCAGAACTGCACCACTTTGCCGGCCTCCTGGCGGCATCCCGATGCACGCACCGACGCCTTCCAACCCGAATACTATCAGCACATCGCTCGCGTGCTGGAGGAAGGCAAATTCGACTGCGGCTTCTTCGATGACCGCCTCGCCATGCCCGACATGTATCAGGGCGACCACCGCCACACCGTCCAGAACGGCATCCGTTGCGTCAAGATGGATGCCGTCACCTGCCTCATGACCATGGCAGCCGCAACCACCCGTCTTGGCCTGGGCGCCACCTATTCCACCACCTACTTCGACCCCTTCCACGTCGCCCGCGTCTTCCAGACCGTCGACCTCATGACCAAGGGCCGCGCCGCCTGGAACTGCGTCACCTCGGTCAACGACAACGAGGCCCGCAACATGGGCCGCGGCGAGGAGGCGATGGAGCATGACAGCCGCTACGATCGCGCCGACGAGTTCATGGAGATCGTGCTCGGCCATTGGGATTCCTGGGACGACGACGCCGTCGTCGTCGACAAGGTCAAGAACCTCTACGCGCATCCCGACAAGGTCCGCCGCATCGACTACAAGGGCAAGTTCCTGTCCTCGCGTGGTCCCTTCACGGTGCCGCGCGGGCCGCAGGGTCACCCCGTCGTCATGCAGGCCGGCATGAGCGGGCGCGGCCGTCGATTTGCTGCCGAATGGGGCGAGCTGCTGTTCGTCGTCTATCACTCGCTGGAGCAAGGCAAAGGCCGCTTACGCCCAAGCCCGCGCCGCCGTGGCCGCGGCCGGACGCGATCCCGACACGCAGAAGATCTGCTCACTGTTCTATCCCGTCACCGCTGCCACCAAGGCTGAGGCCGAGGACAAGAAGGCCGCCTACGACAAGCTGCCAAACGAGGTCGACCAGCTCTCGCTGCTGTCGGAAGCGCTCAACTACGACTTCGCCAAGAAGGGCCTCGACGAAGCCTTCACCGACGCCGAGCTCGCCGCCATCAACGGCATGCAGTCCATGCGCGACCGCGTCGTCGAGCAGGGCAAGAACCCGACCGTGCGCGACTTCATGCAGAGAACCGGCCGCGGCCTGCTGCGCGAAGCCTGGATCGGCGGCCCGAAGGAGATCGCCGACCGCATGGAGGAATGGTGGTCCACGCCGGCGTGCGACGGTTTCGTCATCGGCCCAACGCATCAACCCGGCGGTTTCGAGGACTTCGTCAAATTCGTGGTGCCCGAACTGCAGCGCCGCGGCATCTACCGCAAGGACTACACGGGCGCCACGCTGCGCGATCACCTCGGCCTCAATCGTCCCACGATCGGCTATCTGCGCGGCCACCGGTTCAAGGCGGCCCAGTAGCCACCCCCCTCCCAGCCGACTCCCCTCAAAGGGAGCCGTGAGGCAAACCAACAACTCACCCTGCGCACTGTAGGTTGGGTTAGCGTCGGCCCGGAGCGCCAACGGTATGCTCCGCGTCCAACCCGCGCGTAACCCAACATCACGGGCACCGTGCTTAAGTTGCCATGCCAGACCGGAGGCCACCCCCATGACCTTCCATATCGGGCTCTTTCTGCCCTCCGCGCGCGGGCTTTCGATCCTGGCAGCCGGTGAGCCGCCGCAATTTACCCCGACTTACAAGCTGAACCTCGCCGTCACACGCCGGGCCGAGGAGGCCGGCCTCGACTACGTGCTGGCGCAATCCAAGTGGCGCGGCTACGGCGGTCAATCCCGTCACTGGGACGAATCGCTCGAGGCCTTCACGCTGATCTCGGCGCTTGCCGCCTCCACCAGCCGCATCCAGCTCTATGCCTCCGTCGGCGTCCGCGCCTTCCATCCGGCCGTCATCGCCAAGATGGCCGTCACCATCGACGACATCGCGCCCGGTCGCTTCGGCGTCAACATCGTCGCCGGCTGGAACGCCTACGAATACGAACAAATGGGCATGTGGCCCGAGGACGGCTACCACCAGTACCGCTACGCCTACGCCGA
This sequence comes from uncultured Alphaproteobacteria bacterium, assembly GCA_963761475.1. GTDB lineage: Bacteria > Pseudomonadota > Alphaproteobacteria > Rhizobiales > Hyphomicrobiaceae. The sequence goes on along the minus strand of CAVXGT010000019.1, from coordinate 306,141 downwards.
GGAATTCATTGAGGTCATGAACAAGCTCTGGGCGACGGGCCGCGCCTCCCACCAGGGCAGGTTCTTCACCCTCGACGACTGCAAGAGCTTCCCAACGCCCGCCCATAAGTTGCCGATCGTGTGTGCCGGCCAATCCGACGCAGCCCTCGCCTTCACTGCCCGCTATGCCGACATCGGCTTCGTTGGCCGCATCTACGAGACGCCCGAGGGGCTAGGCGCCCTTAACGCCCGCCTTCAGGCCAAGGCGGCCGAGCATGGCAGACGCGTCGGCGCCTACGCGTTGTTGAACGTCATCGCCGCCCCTACCGATGCCGAGGCCAAGGCCCGCCAGGACGATTTTCTGGCCCGCGCCGATCACGAGTCGATTGCCGAATGGCTCAAGGCCTCCGGCCGCGATCCCAGCCGCACCTCCCACGAGCTCGACCATCTCCGCCAGACCTTCATGGGCTTCCCCTTCGTCACGGCCTCCTTCGAAAACGTGGCCCGCCACCTCGATGCCATCGCGGCCAAGGGCGTCGCCGGGGTCTGCTTGATGTTCCCCGACTACGTTCCCGACCTCGACGACTTCATCACTCATGTCCTGCCGGCCTTGGCGTCTCGCCGCCAACATTCGACCTGAGTATGCGAGCGAGCCGCACCAACCCGCTCACTGTTCCCCGGCGCATTACCATTGGTGAATAGCCGAAGCCCCATGGTCTAAGACCTTTGCCCGCATCATCCGCCCACGAACATGACTAGTCTGACCAGGGGCTGGATACGAGGCCAACCCGTATGTGCTGCCCTGCACATCGGGCCTCGGTATCGGGCTTCTGGCAAATGGACGAGCGGCGACTTGGAGAACTTCCACCGCCTTCGAGGTGCCGATCGGGGGGAATGACCATTGCCAGGGGGGACGGCCGGCAAGGGCGAGTTTTATGCAGCACCCCGCACTGCACAAAACTGCCCTTGCCGCGCCGCAATACGCCCCGATCGTGAACCGCCCTCGTGGTATGAATGTGCGGGCTGACATACGATCGGATGAGTTGAAGTGGCAATGAACTGGAAATTTTACGCTGCTTCCTCCCCGATCGTGTACTCACGCACGGACGCGGTTTTGAAGGCCCGTCAACCTCACGCCCCCGAACTTGCCATGCCCGAGCCAATGTCCCGCACGCAGATTGACACGCGGCGCATCACCGAGATGTGGCGTGGTCTCAAGCTGTCCCAGCAGTTCCTGATCGTCAGTGCCGCCGCCACCATCGCGGCCATGGCCGTCGTTGGCACCTGGCTGACGCACCGCATCGAAGGCGCGACCGCCCAGCAATCCGCCTATGATGCGGCCCTCTATGTCGAGAGCGTGGTCGGCGAGCGCATCCAGGGCATGGCCGACACACCCGCCTTCGATGTCAACGTCCAGCGCGAGCTCGAGCAACTCGTCGTCCAGACACCTCTCGGGCGGCGCGTCCTCTCGTTCAAGGTTTGGGCCAAGGGCGCACGCGTCATCTACGCCAACAATCCCAAGCACATCGGCAAGTCCTATCCTGCGACCGACATCCTGAAATCGGCGTGGAGCGGTACCCTCCAATATGAGTTCGAACTCCCTCAACGACACCGAGGACGCCGCCGAGAAGGAATTCAACGTACCCCTGCTCGAAATCTACGTGCCAGTCCGCAAGCGCTTCGGTGGCGATGTTATTGCCGTCGTCGAGTTCTACATGGACGCATCAACGCTGGTGGACGAGATCGCGCGCGCCAAACGGGAAGCTTGGCTCCTGCTGGCCATCATCGGCCTCCTCGTCGTCAGTGCGCTCTACGGCATGGCCCACCGCGCTGGCCTCACGATCGACCGCCAGCGCAACGCTCTCAACGATCGCATCTCCGATCTCTCCCGCCTCCTCGACCAGAACCTCGTGCTGCGCCAGCGCGTCGAAGCCTCCTCCCGCCGCACCGCCGAGATCAATGAGCGCTATCTCCGCCGCATCGGCTCGGATCTCCACGATGGCCCGGCCCAGCTGATCAGCCTCTCTCTCTTCCTGCTCGATGCCGTCCACTCCGGCGAAACCGCGACACCGGCACTGTCGTCCGCAGACAGCCTGTCCATCGGCGAAAAGAACAGGATCCGCGAAGCCCTGCAGGGTGCGCTCAAGGAGATCCGGGAGCTTTCCATCGGCCTTTCAGTGCCCGAGCTCGACAAGAGCACGATCGCCGACACCATCTACGAGGCCATCCGGGCTCACGAGCATCGCGCCGGTACCAAGGTCCACGTCAGCCTCGAGAAGTCTGCCCGACCAGACCGATTCCCGCGACACCAAGCTTGCCATCTACCGCTTTCTGCAGGAGGGATTGAACAACACCCGCCAGCACGCGCCGAAGACGCAGGTATCCGTCACGGCCGGCCCCGACGAGTGGAGCAGCATCATGATCGAGATTGCCGACAAGGGCCCGGGACTGGACCTTGCCGCCGTCGAGAACTCCGATCGCTTGGGACTGGTCGGCATGCGCGAACGCATCGAGTGTATCGGCGGCTCGCTTCAGATTATAACGGCCCAGGGGGAGAAGGAACACGCTTGGTCGCGCGCCTCCCTGTCACGCCTGGAGACCACCATGGGCCCTGATGTCATCCGCATTGCCGTTGTCGACGATCACCCCTTGCTGCGCGAAGGCGTCGTCCACATCCTCGACCAGGAGCCCGACATGGAGGTCGTCGCCCAGGGCGGCACGCGCCGACGAGGCTATCCGCGCAGCCGAAGACCACCTGCCCGACGTCATGCTGCTGCGACATGAACATGCCCGGCAGCGGCCTCAACGCCCTCGATCGCATCGCCATCAGTTGCCCGAGTGTCAAGGTCATTGCCCTGACCGTCCGCGAGGATCACGACGTCGTGCGCCGAGCCCTCACGCTCGGAGCCCGTGCCTACGTGCTCAAAGGCGTACCGACCGGCGACTTTCTTGCCATCATCCGCACCGTCAACGCCGGCGGCTCGTTCATCTCGACCAGCCTCGCCGCCAAGCTCCTCGACGATTTCAGCCAGAAGCCCCAAAGCAGCGCCGCAGTCTCTGCCTCCCCTCACAGTCCGCGAGGAGCAGATCCTCAAGGGCATCGGCCGCGGGTTGAGCAACAAGGAGATCGCGCGCGAGTTGGATCTGCGGGAAAAAACCATCAAGCACTACGTCACCAACATCCTGCAGAAGCTGCAGGTGAGGAACCGCGTCGAGGCGGCCTTGCTCGCCCGAAGGCTGAACTCCGGCCCCAACGACCTCTGAGGCGAGCGCCGCACGACTTCTGGATACTGCGCCATGCCGTGGTCGCTGCCCGACGCTGCCCTCGTCACTTCGCCCGCTTCGGTCCCCTGAACCGCCCGGATGATCTCGGCCATCACAGACACCGCGATTTCGGCCGGCGTCTGCGCCCCGATGTCGATGCCGATGGGTGCCCGGATCTTGCCGATCTGCTCTTCCGTGAGGCCGGCTTCGAGGAGCCGCTCGCGCCGCTTTGCGTGATTGCGCTGCGACCCCAGTGCGCCGACATAGAGACAGTCCGATTTCAGCGCCAGCTTCAGCGCCTCGTCGTCGATATGGCCGACGTGCGCCGAGCGCCACGACCGCTGTGTAGGGGTCGAGCCCGATCTTCGGCAGGACATCCTGTGGCCACTCGGCATGGAGCGTAATGCCCGGAAACCGCTCCTGCGCCGCGAACGCCGAGCGTGGATCGATCACCTGCACTTCATAGCCCGAAAGCTTGCCGATTTCCGCGAGCACCTGCCCGATGTGCGACGCGCCGACGACCAGAATGCGCGCCGGCGGCACCAGCGCGTGCAGGAACACCTCGCCCTCCGGCGTCTCCTTGAGGCTGCTCTTGGCGGTCGAGAAGCGCGCCGACGACGTCGTCGGGAACGTTGGCGTCCTCGCGCGCATAGACAGTCTTCGAGCCATCCTCCAGCCGCGTCGCGATCACCAATCCGCGCCGCTTGTGTTGCGCATCGACCGCACGCTCGACGAGCTCCCGCCCACCGGCCTTCGGCCTCGACCCGCTCGACATAGACCTTCACCTTGCCCCCGCACGGCAGTCCCGCCCGCCACGCCGTCTCGTCGGCAACGCCGAATTCCAGCAGCTTCGGCTTGCCGCTCTCGATGATCTCCTCGGCCTCCACGATCACATCGCCCTCGATGCAACCACCCGACACCGACCCCTGGAACCGACCGTCCTTGGCCACCGCCATCTGGCCGCCGATCGGCACCGGTGCCGAGCCCCAGGTATCCACCACGGTCGCGATCGCCACCGCACCGTCCTCCGCGAGCCAATCGCGCGCGGCCTCGAGCACGCCATGGCCGTCCCGCGGCGTCGTTGGGGCTGGCATATCGACCATCTGTCGGCTCCTGCTTCGATCTGATGTTTGCAACGCCAGCCTACTCCATCGCTGGCATTACCAGCAAATGACGCTTGGTTGGCACATAGGCGCGCCATCCACCTGCCGTCCCCGCCCGACGACTGCCGACAACAGCCGTCTTCACCGGTCCGGCAACGCGGCCGCGCGTTCAGCTCTAGCCTCTCGCCGACACCGAGACGGCGATCACCGTCGTGTTGTCCTGGTGCGGTTCCCCGGCCCCGTCCACGGCCCGAATGATGGCCTTGACGATCGCATCGGGACCGTCGGCATGATGTGCGCCAATCAACCGGCCGATGGCCTGCGGCTCCAGCGTGTGGATGCCATCCGACGAGATCAGCACCACGTCGCCGGCAGCAAGCGCCAAAGGCCGCTCCGGCGTGTCCACCAGCTCGATCTCGTCTCCCGTAACCGCTGAACGCAGATAGTGCCGCCGCGGATCGAGGCGGGCTTCCTCGGCACTCATCTTGCCCTGCTCTACGAGGCGATCGATCACCGGCGCCAGCGAATGATCCTCGTTGAGTTGTACGAGTTCACCCTTCCGGTACAGGTACATCGGGCTGTCGCCGACGCTGATCCAGCCGAGCCCATCGCGTCCGAACACCGTACCGACCAGCGTCGCCCCCATGCCGGAAAGTGCCGGCTTGGCTTCGACTTTGCGCCGCAGCGCATCGTTGGCCGCCACCAGCGACGCCTCGAGCTTCTGGTGCGAACCGCCGCTCCCCCGGACGAAACTGTCTAGAAACACACTGCACAACGTCGACGAGGCCAGTGAGCCGCCGGTATGACCGCCCATGCCGTCGGCCAGTATGGCCACCAGCGCCACATCCTCGGGCAGCGCCGGCGCACCGACGGGCGCGAACGGACCATCTCCTGGCCACACGCCCGCTGCATCCTCCTGGTAGGGCCGAGCACCTTGGCTCGCCAGACTGGCATATTTGAATTGCAGCATTAACCTTGCATCTCGGTGAACTCGCCCCAGTCGAAATCCTGACCGCAGAAGGGAACGAACGCCAGCAGCGTGCGCCCCATGGTAATCACATCCATCGCCGACAGCTCGACGGCGCCCGTCGGCTTGCGATCATTCACAGCCACAATATTGGTTTTGGCGAGATTGGGCACAAGCAGAAAACGCCGGTCGACGGAATCGTAGCGAAGATAGGCTTGCTCCTCGCTGGAAATCGTCTCGTCGCCGAAATCCAGTGGTATCCGCTGGTTGGTGCCCCGCCCGATCGTGTTGTTGCCCTCGAAGATCGGCCGGAAGGCGCCAAGCCCCGCGCCCCCCACCACGACCAGCCACCCGACCACGGGGTCTTGGTGGAAATCGCCACGCTTGACCGGCGCCTTGCCGCGCACGAGCTGCGTGCGCGCCACAGTCGCCGACGGGTTGGCACTCGAGCGTGCTGGCCGCGCCACGCGCGTTTGTGGCACATCGTCCAGATCTGCCGACGCCCCGCCTCTGGCCTCGATCGCCGCCTGCGCCGCGCTTGGCAGCGCCACCGCCGCCCCAGCCGGCGTCACCGGCTTCGGCAATGCCGGCGGAGTCCGCTCGTCACTGTGCGATGTCATCTCGAGTTCAGCCGGCCCGCTGCGCGCCGCAGCTTCGAGAGCCTCCCTGAGCGAACCGCCCATGCGCCGCGGTCCACTATCTCCACCCTGCCCCATGCTCATATCCGTTCTCCCTCCTGAAAACCTGTTTGCCGCGCCACCACCTGCCCCCCGCTCGCCCGGGGCGGCAGAGGATTGGTCTTGCAGCCGTCCCAGCCGACCGGTTCGCCGACCGCCGCTACGGCGCCGACACCGGCCATCACCACGCCACGCTCCGCCGCGCCCTTCACCGACGCTCGGGGCGAATGCCCCACCGGACACAACCGGAACACCACCCGTACAGCCCCGGCCTCGATCACATCTCCGTCCCGCAACCGATGCCGGCCGCCGAGCCGACCGTTGACCGCAAGTTTTCCGCCGGGACCGCTGACATCCAATACCTCGAAGGCCTCATCCCCGACCTGCCGCACCAGCGCATGGAATGCCGCCACACCGGCCTCTCCGGCCCCAATATCGCAATCCTCGCTGGCCCCGATCCGGCAAAGCTCGCCGAGCCGAACGGCCGCATTTCCTTGCCCCGACGCACGCACCAACCAAGCCTCGCACGACTGCGGCAGATCGCCGATCCCTTGCGCCAGACCCACCTGCAGCGCCTTCAGCTTCGACCTGTAGGCAAGCCATCTGGCCACCGCGACCCCGGCAGCCATCAACGGCACCACACCGCTGCCGAACACCGCCACCATGGCCGCCGGGTGCGCCTTGTAGCCTTCCACACCCCACGCCAAGCCAAACGCCCAACAAGACCACACCCACGCCCGTGCCGCTGCGAACAAGCTCCCAGTCGCATCGACGACGTCGCCATCAGCCACGCCCTGGCCGCGAGCAGCTATGAGCCAGAGCCCGCCGCCGAGGAGCACAGCGGCGATGCTGCCGCCAACCACCGTCGTCCTGCCGTTGGGTCGCGCGAAATGGTCCCCCGGAGTCGCCATGCTCACCTCCGATGCGGCCAGAATGTCGCCTGATCCAGGCCAAAAAAGGGCTGTCACCGCATTTCGAACCACCGCCGCCAGTTATATGCGCCAATCACGCGCGCCAGCGCCTCGCCCTGCCACTCACCTGCGAGCCCCTACCTGCAGCGCCACCCGCCCGGACCAGCACCCAGCCGTGCCATCACTTTTCCCGCCACCCCCATGCTTTCGCCATATTATTGGAGAGAGTTCATCCCGGGGACGAAGCACTGATCCGGCGCGCGCGTGGGCATATGGAAAGCGCGCCGTTCGGCAGGCAATGGGAGGGGCAGCGTGATCCGACGAGCGGGGGCGGGGATAGGCAGAGCCGCCACCTCGCATAGGCCACACTTTCCTGCGGCCATCGCCAAAGGCCGATGCCGAGAGGTCAACACCCCGGTGGCCGGTGCACACCCCAAGGGCTCATGTCATGAGTGACATGGCGGCCCTGAAGCCGAGCACCATGTTGGCCGATGACTACCGCATCGAGCGCGTGATCGGCGCCGGCGGGTTTGGCATTACCTATCTTGCCGAAGAGGTTTCACTCGCCCGCCTCGTCACCATCAAGGAATATTTCCCCGTCGACTTTGCCGCGCGCGACTCCGCTGATGATGTCGTGCCGCGCAGCCAGGGCTCGAAGGAGGATTACGAGTGGGGCCTCGACCGCTTCCTCGCCGAGGCCCAGACCCTCGCCCGCTTCAATCATCCCAACATCGTGCGCGTCTATCGGTTCTTCCAGGCCCGCAGCACCGCCTACATCGTGCTCCACTATGAGGAGGGCCAGAGCCTCAAGGGCTGGTTGCGCAGCCTCGGTCGCGCCCCCCGCCAGCACGAACTCGACAAGCTGCTGGAGCCCCTGCTGAGTGCGCTAGAGACGGTGCACGCTGCCGACTACTTGCACCGCGACATCGCCCCCGACAACATCATGATCCGCCGTGACGGCCAGCCCGTCCTCATCGATTTCGGCTCCGCCCGCGGCGACATCGCGAAACACTCCAAGACCATCTCTGCCTTGGTGAAGCCCGGCTACAGTCCCTACGAGCAATACGCCACCACCAGTCGCCAGCAGGGGCCGTGGACCGATATCTATTCCCTCGGCGCCACCCTCTACGAGGCCGTCACCAACAAGCGCCCACCTGATTCGCCCTCGCGCATGGTGCACGACGAGATGATCCCGCCAGCCGACGCGGCGCTCTCATCCTATCGACCGGCGTTCCTGGCTGCCATCGCCCGGTCGTTGCGCCTCGAAGTCACCGAGCGACCACGCTCGGTCACCGAATGGCGCACCGAGCTGATGGCCGAGCCGGCCCGTGCCGCACCTTCGGAACAGGCCCCCCCACCCGATGCAGCCGAGAAGGCTGACAAGGCCGCGGCCAGCAAGGCGCAGAAGCCATCGCCCCATGCGCCCGGCAAACCCACACCAAAGCCGGCGGCCGCACGCACGCCCGAGATGGCCGACGCCGCCCACGGCCGCGCCGATGCCGCGCTGCAGCCGTCCGCCAAGGCCGGCGCCCCGGCACCAGGTGCATCGCCGGCGAGTGGCACACGCAAGGGCCTCGCTGACGCCTTCCTCGCCGGTTGGCGCAAGGCGGCCCCCGCCGAGTCCGATTCGATCCGCGCCGCCAACCCGTCCCCGCCCCTCGCCAGGCCGGCAAGCCCGCCTCACACGCCCCCACCAATTCCACGCGAGGCCAAGCCGGCAGCAAAATCTACGCCCCCCGCCTCCCCCAAGCAGACCGCCGCCAAGCCCGCAGACGCCGATCCCGCTGCCGACAGCGCCGCAGCCCCGCCGCGTATCTTTGCCCGCGCCACCAAGGCCAAGGCCATCGTCGCCGCCCCAGCCGAGGCCGCCGGAGCCCGCCAGGCAACCCCGCGCGCCCTGCGTCGACGGAGCGCCGCGCGCTGGCCGGGCCTTCTCGTCAAGCTGCTGATCGGCATCATGGTCGCTGCCGCTGCCGTGGCCATCCAGGACCGTTTGCCGACCGTCCGCCGCGAGGGCGCAGGCCTCCTCACCAGTCACTCCGGTTCCGACGTTGCCCTCCCCCGTTTCCCGGCCCACACGCAGGCCGTAACCGGCATTGCCTACACCTCCGACAGCGCGGCCCTCGTCAGTGCATCGATCGACGGCACGCTCAAGGTCTGGGACGCGGCCCACGGCAAGCTGCTCGCCACCTTCCATTTGGATGGCGGCCCCTCAACAGCCCTTGCCGTTGCCGACGGGCGCGCCGCCACCGCGCACGCCGATGGCACCGTTACGACCTACGACCTCGCGACCGGCGACAAGATTGCCACCGTGAAGCATGGCGATGCGCCGATCCACGCTATCGTTTTCGCCGGCGGTCCAACGCGCCTGGCCGCCGCGGGCGAAGACGCCACACTATCGGTGTGGGATCTCTCTCAGCCTGCCGCACCGACCCAGCGTCACACGGGACACCAGGGCGCAATCCACCGGCTCGCCTTCGCCAGCCGCGGCCCCTTTGTTGCCTCCGGCGGCGCCGACACCACCGTCAAGCTCTGGCACCTGGAAAAGAATGAGCTTGTGCGCACCTATACGGGTCATGATGCCCCCGTGACGGCACTGGCCTTGAATAAGGCCGGCACCGTCCTCGCCTCCGCTGATCAGGATGGCCAACTTCGCCTGTGGTCGACGTACGCCAAGCGACTAAAGCGTCGCCTTTCAGGCCATGAGGGCGGCGTCGCCGCATTGGCCTTCACCCCTGACGGAGAATACCTCGTCTCGGGTGGCGCGGACGCAACCATCCGCATCTGGGGTGCCCAGACCGGCAAACTCAAGCGCACCTTCAAGGCCGCCAGCGCGCCCGTCACCGCGCTCACGCTCTCCCCCGATGGCCGCCGAATTGCAGCAGCCTTCGCCGACGGCGCCATCCGCATCTTCGACGCCAGTCCTGACAAGCAGGGCACGTGAGCGAATTCATCCATCGGCCCTGTAGCCCGTAGGGGCCACGTATCAGAGATGGCGGCAGCTCTCCCCGCCCCAAACGAAGTCGAAAAAAGCATCGGCATCGCTTTAATGCGCCTCGACCTCTCCCCCGCGCGCCTCAGGCAACGCCAGTGTCATTGCCCAGCACACCGCCAGCATCGCAGCCGATCCCGCAAGGCATCCGCCGATGCCACCCCATTGATAGGCCAGTCCCGAGCCGAGCGTACCTATCAGCCGGCCCGCCGCATTGGCCGCATAATAAAAGCCCACATCCTCCGCAGCCTTCTTCGAGCCAGCGAACGCCAGGATCAGGTAGGAGTGAAGTGATGAATTGACCGCAAACACCACCCCGAACACCAACAGCCCCACAACGACCACCAGATCAGCGCGCTCGGTCAACGCACCCTGCAGCGCCACCACCAGGGCGACCGGAATTGCAGCCAGCGCCAGCGTCCAGTGCCGCGCCTCCCCCACCTCCCGGCTCAACCCATCCGCGCTCCGCCTGACCACCCGCGGTGCCAGCGCCTGCACCACCCCATAGCCGATGGTCCACACCGCAAGGAACGCACCGACTCCCGAAAAGCGCCAGCCATGCGCATAGAGGAACACAGGCACCCCTACGACGAACCAGATATCCCGCGCGCCAAACAGGAAGATCCGCGCCGCCGCCAGCAGGTTGACGCCGCGTGACTTGGCAAAGAGCTCCTTCACGGATTTTGACGCCTTGGCCTTGCCGAGCTCGGCTGGCAGTGACACCGCCCCGAAAACGGCAATCACCGCGATCAGCCCCGCCAACAGCCACAACGCGCCCGCAAATCCGGCGAGCTCCAGCAGCACGCCGCCAACGAAGAACCCTGCCCCCTTCATCGCGTTCTTCGAGCCCGTGAACCATGCGACCAGATTGAACAATTGCCCGCTTTCAGCCTGCCCTCCGACTTCGCCCACCGCCTTGATCGCCGACTTCGACGCGGTCTTGGTGAAATCCTTGGCGAGGCCCGCGATGCCTTGCGCCGCCACCACCCAGGCGACCGTCATCGCTTCCGGCCAGCCCGGCCCCACCGCCGACAGCAGCAGCAATCCAGCGACCTGCAGCACCTGACCAGCGAGCAGCATCCGCGGAATACCGAACCGCACCGCCAGCCACCCGCCCCATAGGTTGGCGATGATGCCGGCGACCTCGTAGAGCAGAAACAGGAAGGCCAGCGTAAAGGGCGAGTAGCCGAGCTTGAAGAAGTGCAGCAGCACCAGCATGCGCAGCGCCCCGTCGGTCAGCGTGAAGCCCCAATAGGACGCTGTCACGATGAGGTAGTTGCGCGCCGCTGTCCGCATCCTCAAAGTCCCTTGTCGATCACGATATTCGCCAGATCCACCATGCGGCAGACATAGCCGACCTCGTTATCGTACCAGGCATAAACCTTGAGCATGGTACCGTCCGTCACCAGCGTCGACGGCCCATCGACGATGGCGCTGCGACTGTCGTTGGTGTAGTCGGCCGAGACCAGCGGCCGCGTCTCGAAGCCGAGGATGCCCGCGAGTGGTCCCCCGGCAGCCGTGGCAAAGAGCCCATTCACTTCCTCGGCCGTCGTCTCCCGCGCAAGCTCGAACACGCAATCGGTGAGGCTGGCGTTCAACACCGGCGCCCGCACCGCATGACCGTCGAGCTTGCCCTTGAGTTCGGGATAGATGAGCGCGATCGCGGTAGCACTCCCTGTCGTCGTCGGCTGCAGCGACAGCATGGCCGAGCGTGCCCGGCGCAGATCTTTGTGCGGCGCATCCACCACCACGTTTGTGTTCGTCGGATCGTGAATGGTGGTGATCTGGCCATGCCGGATGCCGAGCGCCTCGTGCACCACCTTCACCACCGGCGCCAGGCAGTTGGTCGTGCAGGAGGCTGCCGTCACCACCCTGTGCCGGTCCGGCTCGTAGAGATGGTCATTAACGCCCACCACCACGTTGAGCGCCGCCGGATCCTTGACCGGAGCCGACACGATCACCCGTTTCACCCCGCGCTGGAAATAGCCTTCGAGCTCGGCAGGCTTCAGGAATTTCCCCGTGCACTCGAGCACGATATCGCAGCCGAGATCGCCCCACGCCACGTCCGAAGGCGTCTTGCCCGCCGAGAACCCGATGGCGCGGTTGCCGACCACCAGTCGCTCCTCGCTCTCGACCCCGATCGCCTGCCGCCAGCGCCCGTGCACGGAATCGAACTCCAGCAGGTGCGCTGCCGCTTCCACACCGCCCTTGATCTCGTTGACATGGACGATGTCGAGCCGGTTTCGCCCACGCGGATCGTTTTCGTCCCGCGCGATCCCACCCATGGCCGCCCGCAGCGCCAACCGCCCCATGCGCCCCATGCCGTTGATGCCAACTCTCATGTTCCTGCCTCGTCCCCTGACGTCTGATCGGCCGAGCTCGAAGTCCCCTCGCTGCCGTATGCGACGTGGCTCAGTCGCCAAATCGCGCCGCTATTCGGCCACCCGCATCTCCATCGCGATAAGCCCAAAATCCATCCGACGCTTTCCTCCACGGTTGACCGGCGGCACGTGTCCGATCAGCCTGCCTCGGCGCTGGCCGCATCTGCCGTGTGATCGGATCACACCGTCATGCGAGCCGTATCCCCAAGTTCATCGAGCCGGCGCCGCAACGCGATCTCATCGAGGCGCCCGAACGGCAGGCTGGTGAACGCTTCGAGCCTGCGGCGGATCATGCTGTAGAGTCCGTTGAGCAACGCTGTGCGCTCGACAGCTGAGCCCGTGAATTGAGCTGGATCCGGGAACGGCCACGACGCCGTAATCGGCCGTGCACCGAGATCCGGGCAGGCTTCCCCCGCCGGCACGTCACACAACGTCAGCACGAAGTCCATGCGAGGCGCGTTGGGCCCCGAAAACTCCGTCCACGCCTTCGATCGCAACTGCGAGACATCATGACCGAGTGCCGCCAGCCGCTCGATCACCTCTGGCATTGGCCGTTCAGCCGGCGCCGTTCCAGCCGAATAGGCGTTGAACCGACCGCCTCCGATCTTCTCCAGAATGGCCTCCGCCAGGATCGAGCGCGCTGAATTCCGCGTACATATGAAGATGACATTGAACGTCGGTTGCATTGGACTAGCCTCCTCGCCACCACCGTTGTTGCCAAGCAATTCGGCAAGATCTCTATTGAATTCGCCGCGCCCACCAAAGCTTGTCTCGGCCAGGAACCCGAGCAGCTGGCGCAGCCTGACAAAGCGCACCGCGTAGATGATCCGCCGCCCCTGACGCCTCGACCGGATGAGCCCCGCCTGTTCCAGTGCGGCCAGGTGGAACGACAAGGTCGAGGCCGCCACCCCGAGTTCTGCCGCAATCTCGCCTGCGGCAAGCCCACTGGCGCCATGCGACGCCAACAGACGCACCAGCGCCAGCCGGGTCTCCTGAGCCAGGACGGCAAATGCCGCAGCAGCCTCTTTCATTTCCATATTCGTTGAATAATAAAACTATATGACACAATCAAGTCATGACTTCAGCGGCAAAGCTCGGCACAGCACAGGCCAGGGCGAGACCGAAGGCCGTTGCCTCCGGCACGCCCCTGCCGCTCGCCTGCGTCAAGGTGCCGGGCAATCCTCGCCCCAACGGTCGGATGTGCGCCATCAAAGTCTGAGGCCCACGCAGCACTGCCCTCTATCCGAGTTTGGCCGGCAGATCGTCAGTCGAGGCGAACGTCCGGCAGTCGACACCTGCCGCACGCGGGGCCGCCAGCGCCCGCGCCACGCGGGCCCTCCGCCGCGGCAATCCTTCCGCCTCCCGGATCATGATGTGCGACACCTGGCCCGGATTGCGCAGCGCCACATCGGCATAGATTTCGGCATCGCGTTCCACGCCGTCCCCGATCAGGACAAACGTTCGACCAGGAAATGCGGCAAGCATGGCATCGATAGCCGGCGGCTTGGTCTTGGTGGCCTTCGACAGAAAGTGGCGGATCGACCGGTCCTTCAGCCCCACCGATTTCAGCGTCAGCGTCGCCGGAGGAAACCCCGCTTCTTCGAGAAACGCCGCTAGCGGCTCGTAGAGCGTCCACGGGCTGGACGAGAGGAAATGGAACACAGCGCCGCTGGCGTTCCACTCCCGGTAGCGGGCCGCCATGCCGTCGATCGCTTCGAACGGATTGAGAAACGTGAGTGCCATCATGCGCCGGCGATCGCTGACATGCGTCACCTTGACGGTGTCGTCGATATCGGAAATCACGGAGATCCCGCGCTCAGGTACCAGCAGGACCTGGCCTGAGATGGCCCGCGCATCACCCGTCGCAAGGCGCACGTCAATCTGCAGCGCGCCATTGCGGGCATAACGCCGCGCCGCCCGCTCCTGCACCACCACATCGGCGGAGAAGCGACCATCCGCTCCCGTCGGCATCAGCACGTGCTCGCTGCCGGCCAGCGCCACCACCACCCTGCGGTGTTCAAGGTTGTCGCCGAGCATCAATGCGCAGCGCCCATCGAAAAGCGATTGATTGAGATCATCCGGAATGACCCCGAAACCCGTCTTCAGGGCGAGGCGCAAGGCAGCCTTTGCGGCTCGCCCCCTGGCCGGCCTGTAGATGCGCCCGTGCACAGGCACGATCCAACCGCCGCGCCCTTCCGACAATCGTGCAGCCGACGCGAACACCACGATCTGCTCATCGAGGCCAAGCTCCGTGGCAAGTCCCTCGCCAATGGAGGCGGCTCGTCGAGCGTTCTTTACCCGACCAGGCTCACCGACCTCCACCAATGCGGCGCCGCCAACACCGTCGCCTTCCTCTGCTGCAGATGGCTCGTCGGACCCATCCGCATCCTGGCCGCGCCTGCGCCTTCCGCCCACCCTTGGCATCGCGCCTCATAAATCTGAGCCGTTCAGACCGGATCGCACCCCGGTCCACTGCTGACGATGTCCCTGGACGCACGTTCTCTTGCGCCGCGGCCGGGCCCCGCCTCATTTCATCACCTGTGATGAATGCCTTGACCGCACGAGCACGATGCGGGCATCGCCACCATGCCCACGCCCGCCTGCCGACCGAGGCCTTCGTCGGTTACGGTCGGTCTTCGATCTCCGCGATCGACGTGAGCAGAGACCGGTGCGCCGGTGGCATCCCGGCACTCTCCCGCTTGGCCGCCTTGACGATGATCTTCGGCTTTGCCGGGATCGGTGGCTTCACGGCCCTGAGGCCATCAAGGGCACTCTGCGCACAGTATTGCGCCGCTCGCTCGATCTCCTTGCTCGTTTCCAGCGCCAGGGTTGTCGTCCCTTGCTCCGGGGGAGCGCTCTCCGTCACAGCCTCCTTGTCGCCGGCCGCCTCCGTCGCCGCACTGCCGCCCGCTGCCTCCTCGCCTGACGCCACGGCTGCTCTGGCGGCCGCCACAGCCACACTAAGCGGGCACTCGTCGGCTAGGCTTGCCGCAGGACCGTCAATCGCCGCTGCCCCCTCGGCCACCACCGGGCTCGCAAAAGCCACAGCGGCTCGGGCGTCGTCTCCACGCTCACCGTCCTCTATCGGCATCCTGACAGTAGATGGCGCCGGCCGCTCCGTGTTCGCGTCCTCGCCCTCCTCCGGCAATTGCAGGTAGAGCCCGTAGCGCGTGTCCAGCAGATCCAGCATGCGCGCCACCATGTCCATCAGTGGCCCCAGTGGGATCGCCCCGCCAATCCTGAACGCTTCCGTCACCTCGACGCTCTCGAACGGCGACGGCGCTGCCGCTTCAGGCGAGAGCAGCCCCCTGGACCGCAGGTAGGCGAAAGCGTCGGCGCCCCCATCGAACCGGCTTTCCTGCTGCCTGACCCCGACCACCTCGATCAGATCCAGCAGCATGTCGGTCTGGGCACGAAACAGCGTCCCCGTCGATGCGATCAACCGGTCACCGAGATCGACCTCCGGCAGTCTGCGCCGCGCCTGCAACACCCGCATGATCATCAGTTTCTCGAGGCGGGAAACCGCCCGCACGAACTGCTCGACAGCCTCCGGCGACGACGCCGGATTGGCTTCGTCCAGATCGATCCGGGGCGGCAACACCAGCGCCAGCAGATCCTCCCCGAGCGCCAACGACGCGTCGAGATGGTCCGCCAGCATGCAGATGCCCGCCGGACAATCCGATTGAAGTTCAAACGTGGTCATGACCTGCACTTTCGTACTTCCGGGCGTTGCCCATGCTACGCCCGTCCGCGAGGCGCCAGCGCCAGAACGGCATTGATCGCCGTGTTGAGATCCGTACCGCGCGCCGCCAGGTGCTTGCCGAGCGGCGAGCCGAAGGCCGCGAGCCAGCGCCCCCGCAGATCGCTGTGCACTGCGATTCGCGCTAGGCTTGCCGCAATCGTCACATCGGGCACGTCTTCGAGCGAGAGCTCCAGGCGCTGGCGCACCAGCTCGATCACATCGGGCTCCTCGCTGTCATTGCCGCGCTCGACCAGGCTGGTTTCCGCGCCGAGGCCTGCACGCACGCGCAACTCCTCTGCCACTGTCTCCAGCGCCTGTTGTCCCGTATCGCTCATGCGAGGTCTCGTTTCTGGAGTGTCGAAGACATTACGCACTGGAACAGCATCGATTGCTGGCGATTGAGCCACGGCAAAGCAGCAGAGGTGGGAGCGCGCTGACGCGCAACGCCACCTCCGCATCCTGCCTCACGAGCAGCCGCTGGTGCCGCCACAGGTGTCGCACTTGAGACAAGTGCCGTTGCGCACGAGGGTGAAGTTGCCGCACTCCGTGCAGTTCTCGCCCTCATAGCCACGCACCTTGGCCTCGCGCCGCAACTCATCCTTGGTGAGCGTCGCCGTGCCGACCGCAACCGCCTTTGTCGCGCCAAGCGTCGTCGTCTCTTCCACCGTTTCGCGAACCGTCACCTTGGTCTCGCTCCGCTGGAACGCTTTCGACACCGACTTCTGCAGGCCCGTCACCGTGTTGGGATCGTCCAGCACGTCGACTTCCGTCGCCAGTGCGTTGTTGCCACGCACCACGAACACGTTGTGCTGGATGCCACGCGTCAGTCCCTTGGACACCAGTCGCGTTGCCGGCATCGCAGCCGCGGCCTCGTCTTCCAGCTCCTGGTCCGAGGAGCCGAGCCCGGTCTCGCCGACGATCTCGCGCGGATCGACGTGCGCAAGATCATGACGCTCGAGGTAGGACACGGCCAACTCGCGGAAGATGTAGTCGAGGATCGACGTCGCGTTCTTGATCGCCTCGTTGCCCTGCACCAGACCGGCCGGCTCGAAGCGCGTGAACGTGAACGCATCCACATACTCCTCGAGCGGCACGCCGTACTGCAGGCCGAGCGAGATGGCGATCGCGAAGTTGTTCATCAACGAGCGGAAGGCAGCACCTTCCTTGTGCATATCGATGAAGATTTCGCCGACGCGACCATCGTCGTACTCGCCCGTCCGCAGATAAACCTTGTGCCCGCCGACGGTGGCCTTCTGCGTGTAGCCCTTGCGCCGCGTCGGCAGCTTTTCGCGCTCCCGTGCCCGCTCAATCAGACGCTCGACGATGCGTTCCGCTGCAACATCGGCCCGCTTTGCCGCCGGCTTGTCGGCCATCAGCTCGGCTGCGATCTCCTCTGCCTCGTCCTCGTCGTCGGACAACAGTTGCGAGTTCAAGGGCTGTGACAGCTTCGAACCGTCGCGATAGAGCGCATTGGCCTTCAGCGCCAGGCGCCACGACAGCATGTAGGCCTCTTTGCAGTCCTCCACCGTCGCATCGTTCGGCATGTTGATGGTCTTGGAGATCGCGCCGGAGATGAACGGCTGCGAGGCCGCCATCATCTTGATATGGCTGTCGACCGACAGGAACCGCTTGCCCTTGCGCCCGCAGGGATTGGCGCAATCGAACACCGGCATGTGCGCCGTCTTGAGATGCGGTGCCCCTTCGAGCGTCATCGCGCCGCACACATGCTCGTTGGCCGCCTCGATGTCCTTCTTCGAAAAGCCGAGATGCGTCAGCAGGTCGAAGCCGGGCTGCTCGATCTTATCCTTCGCCACCTTGAGCGTGTCGGTGAGGAAGGCCTCGCCGAGCGTCCAGCGGTTGAGCACGAACTTGATGTCGAACGCACTCTTCAACGCGCCCTCAACCTTATCGAGCGCTTCCGCCGTAAAACCTTTCGCCTTCAGCGTCGTATGGTTGATCGCTGGCGCCTGGCGCAGCGAGCCGTGCCCGACCGCATAGGCCTCGATCTCCGCAATCTGCGCTTCCGAGTAGCCGAGCGTGCGCAGGGCCACCGGCACCGCCCGGTTGATGATCTTGAAGTAACCGCCACCGGCCAGCTTCTTGAACTTCACCAGTGCGAAGTCGGGCTCGATCCCCGTCGTATCGCAGTCCATGACCAGGCCGATCGTCCCCGTCGGCGCGATCACCGTCGCTTGCGCATTGCGGAACCCGTGCACCTGGCCGAGCTCGATCGCACGGTCCCATGCCCGCATCGCCGCCGCCAGCAACTGCCGGTCCGGGCACGAGGCGTGATCGAGCGGCACTGGTGCCGTCGCCAACCGCTCATAGCCCTCGCCATGCCCGTAGGCCGCCCGCCGATGGTTGCGGATCACCCGCAGCATGTCCGCTGCGTTGGGTTCATAGCCCGGGAACGTGCCGAGCTCCGCTGCCATCTCCGCGCTCGTGGCATACGCCACGCCTGTCATGACCGCGGTAATGGCGCCGCAGATCGACCGGCCCTTGTCGGAATCGTAGCCGATCCCCGCGGCCATCAGCAGGCCGCCGATGTTGGCGAACCCGAGCCCGAGCGTGCGATAGCGATAAGAGAGCTCGGCAATCTGCCGGCTCGGGAACTGCGCCATCATCACAGACACTTCGAGCACAATCGTCCACAATCGGCAGCAATGCTCGAACGAGGCGACGTCGAAAGCGCCATCCGCCTTCTGGAAGGCCATCAGGTTGAGCGAGGCCAGATTGCAGGCGGTATCGTCGAGGAACATGTACTCCGAGCACGGATTCGACGCCCGGATCGGACCCGACTGCGGGCAGGTGTGCCAGTCATTGATGGTCGAGTGGAACTGGATTCCGGGATCGGCCGAGGCCCACGCCGCGTGCCCGATCTTTTCCCAGAGGTTCCTCGCTTTAACCGTCTTGATGGTGCGCCCGTCGAGACGCGCCGTCAGGTTCCAATCGCTGTCTTCACCAACCGCTGACAGGAACTCGTCCGTCACCCGGACCGAGTTGTTCGAGTTCTGACCGGAAACCGTGAGGTAGGCTTCCGAATCCCAATCGGTGTCATAGACCGCAAAGTCGATCTCGGTCTGCCCCTGGCGCGCCATCTGGATCACACGCAGGATGTAGTTCTGCGGCACCTGGTCCCGCTTGGCGTCCTTGATGGCCCGCTTCAGCGCCGGGTTGCGGGCAGGGTCATAGCATCGCTCGTCGCGATCGGCGCCAGCTTCGACATTGTCACTGTCGCAGCTCACGATGGCCGTCATCACGGCCTTGAGCCGCTTCTGGCAAATCTTGGAGCCGGCAACCAGCGCGGCGACCTTCTGCTCTTCCTTCACCTTCCAGTCGATGTACGTCTCGATGTCCGGATGATCGACGTCGACCACCACCATCTTGGCCGCCCGTCGCGTCGTGCCACCCGACTTGATGGCACCCGCAGCCCGGTCGCCGATCTTGAGGAAGCTCATGAGGCCCGAGGAACGCCCGCCCCCCGAGAGCTTCTCGTTCTCGGCCCTCAGCGCCGAGAAGTTCGAGCCGGTGCCCGAGCCGTACTTGAACAGCCGCGCCTCACGCACCCACAGGTCCATGATGCCGTTCTCGCTCACGAGGTCATCGGCGACCGATTGGATGAAGCAGGCGTGCGGCTGGGGGTGCTCGTAGGCCGATTCAGAGCGCGTCAGCTTGCCCGTGCGATAATCGACATAGAAGTGCCCCTGCCCTGGCCCGTCGATGCCATAGGCCCAATGCAGGCCCGTGTTGAACCACTGCGGCGAGTTCGGCGCCCCCATCTGCATGGCCAGCATGTAGCGGTGCTCGTCAAAGAAGGCCCGTGCATCTTCCTCGCTGGAGAAATAGCCACCCTTCCAGCCCCAATACGTCCACGTTCCCGCCAGCCTGTCGAACACCTGCCGCGCATCCGACTCGCCTGCGATCCGCTCCTTCTCCGGCAGGTTCGCCAGCGCCTCGGCATCTGGCACCGACCGCCACAGCCACGACGGCACCTGCGTCTCTTCAACCTTCTTCATATGGCGGGGCACACCGGCTTTTCGGAAATACTTTTGCGACAGGATGTCGGCTGCCACCTGACTCCAGTGCTCCGGCACCTCGAAGCCTTCCAGGCGAAACACGACGGAACCGTCGGGATTGCGGATCTCTGAGGTGGCGCGGCGAAATGCAATGGCCGCATAAGGTGATTTGCCGGCTTCGGTGAACCGCCGCGTGATCTTCATTCGTGCCCCGCTCTTGGCATGCGGACAACCCGGTCGCCGGGCTGTCGGAATTTGCGTTTTTTTGTCTTCGCAGCCTGGCGCTCCCTCGAACGCCATGGCCAAACCCGCGGACGCCCAGGGCTTCCGCTTACGCAACACAACCGACACCAACGGATTGCAGACGCGAGACTTCAGGACGCAACAGCCCAGCCGGACAAAGCACACACTTTGCCCGAGTTCGCTGCGTGAACACTTGCACCTCGAGAGAGGCGACGCGACGCTTCAGAATGAGTGGCTGCGGCCCTCGAAGCGGTCGCGTCCAACACCGATCAAACTATGCTGATTCGGAGCGCCGGTCACCAACCCTTGGGGTTGCTGAGGCTCCCATATACTAGATGTAGATTGGAAGAATCAGCTCTGGGACAACCGGTGGACAACCCTCCGGCCGAGGCCCGCAGCGCCCGGTTTTGGGCGGCATCATGGCGGCGAGGTCGTATGTGGATAACGTCCCGCCATCCACACCTTGGCAACCGCACCTCGGAGCCTAAGTCGATTCCCGGCCACCAAGCGTTGCCTGATTGCACCAGTGTCTGACGACCATATCCGACAGGTGTCCGGCCGCATTCTATCAGACGGCGTACACCAGCCAGAGCCGCCGACTTCTAGACCCCGTCCCCATACCCTTGCGAAGGCGCACAGCCGGCCTGTCGTCGGTCCGCCCGGAGGCTCGCCGGGGGGATAAGACGCCCGCCGATACTGGACAACGCCCGACCTGCAATGCCATAAGCCAAAAGCGCTGGTTGGGTCCGCGGTGCAGCATCGTCCGCATGCGCACCACCAACGCCACCGGCCAACCGCACGGGACGAGCGCATGAGCATTTTGAGCGAGATCTTCAGTTGGTGGGGCGGCAACACATGGTCGCTTCGCCTCACCACGGCCTGGCGCGGCCAATTCGTCGGCTCCGACGAGATGGGCAACCGCTACTACGTGCAGAAATTGGGGGTCGGTCCACTGGGCGTTCCCCGTCGCTGGGTTGTCTACGCCGATGGCGCGGAAGCCTCCAAGATCACCCCCGACTGGCATGGCTGGATGCACTACACGGTCGACACCCCGCCGACGCAACAGACCTACAAGCCGCGCTCTTGGCAGAAGCCCCATCGCCCAAATATGACAGGCACATCCGAGGCCTATCGGCCCCAGGGCTCGATCCTGTCAGCGGCGGCCAGGCCCAAGGCCACTGGCGACTATTCGGCCTGGAAGCCTGACTGAGAGCCCACGCGAGCACGATGCCGCACGGGTTGTGCGCATCTTGCCTCCCGCCCGGCGCCAATAGGACTTGCTTCGCAAAGATTCGCCATCATAACGGTTTACGGGTCGAGTCTCAGTCGTCACGCGCAGCGTTCCACCGTGACGCGTTCCACGCAGGAGACCGCCGCAGATGCACCGGCATTGCCGCACGAGCATAGGCTTCAGCACTTTCCCTCGCCCCTGGTGCACGGGCCTGGCGGCGGCCGTGCTGTTGCTCGCAGGCTCCGGTCATGTCGCAGCCCAGCGCATCGATAACGGCAAGGCCGTGTTCGCCGCCCTCGACAAGGTGACGGCCCGCATTCAGCGCCTGGAAGCCCGCATCGGCGAGACCGTCAAGTTCGGATCCCTGAAATTGACCGTTAGGGCCTGTTATTCGCGCGCACCCACTGAGCCGCCGAAGACCACGACCTTCGTCCAGATCGACGAAACCAAGCTCGATGGCAAATCCGACCGCATTTTCTCGGGCTGGATGTTTGCCGAAAGCCCCGGCCTCAACGCCGTCGAGCACCCCGTCTACGACATCTGGTTGACAGACTGCGCCGCCCCGAAGAATGCAGTCGCAGCCCCAGCGTCCGCCCGCTCAGACCAGTCTGAAGAGGGTGACGCCGCGCTCCCGCAGCCGCGCCGCCGCTTCCGCCCGCGCCGCTGACGAAAGGCTGAGCGCCAGCAAACGCCCGGCTGGCTGTCCCGCGCCGCTGCTTACGCTTTGGCCAGTACCCCCCCTGGTGTGGGCGCCCCCACCCCCGTTGTTCCCGGAAATGTCAGCGCATGACCGGCGAGTGACCTCACCGCCAGATACGCCCAAGCCTCCGCCTCCATGCTATCGCCGTCGAGTCCCAGCGCTTCGGCCGGCGCCACCGCCGCGCTCACGCATCCCGCGATCATGCGCATCAACGTCTGGTTCCGCCGCCCACCGCCACAAATCACCCACAGCTTCGGCTCCTCGGGCAAGTGCTCCCGCGCCTTGCCGATCGCCTCAGCCGTCACAGCGGTCAAAGTGGCAGCCCCGTCCTCCGACGACATATTGCCTAGCTCGACGCCACAAAAGTCCTGTCTGTCCAGAGACTTGGGTGGAAGGCGCGCAAAATGCGGCTCGCACAGAAACGCCGTCAACACATCCTCGATCACCCGACCGCGTGCAGCCAGCAACCCGTGCTCGTCGTAGGCGAGCCCAGCCCGCTTGAGCAACCAGTCATCGATCAACGCATTGCCGGGACCGGTATCGAACGCCAGCAACCGTCCGTCACGGCCAATCCACGTGATGTTGGCGACACCGCCGATGTTGACGAAAGCCAGCGGCCGTTCCTCGATTTTTCCCGCCAGCGCCCGGTGATAGATCGGCACCATCGGTGCCCCTTCACCGCCCGCCTCGCAATCGGCCGCCCGCAAGTCGTAGACGACATCGATCCCAGTCCGCGCCGCCAACAACGCCCCGTCACCGAGTTGCACCGTGAGCCGCCGCCGCCCACCGGACGCCGAGCCGTCACCGTCGCCCAACTGCCTGTGCAGCACCGTCTGCCCGTGAAAGCCGATCACATCGACGGCCGAGGGCTGCAGCATCCGGTCCCCGAGGAAGCGCAACGCCGCCTCGGCATGGCGTTCCGTCAGCTCACGTTCCACCTGTCCGAGCCGCCCTGGCCGGTCCGACCGCTCGACAATCCCCGAAGCCTCATCGAGCGCCGCCCGCAACTCCGCCCGGAAAGCCGCGTCATAGGCGACGCTCTGCCCCCAGAACCGGCGCACATGCCCGCCCCCGTCGGTCTCGATCAGGGCGATGTCGATGCCATCCATCGACGTACCGCTCATCAACCCCAAGGCACGCTTGACCTTGCTCATCGGCTAGCTCCCGTGCAATTTGCGGTGCCTGGACGGGGAGATTGAGCGCGCCCGCGACCAGGCCAGCATCCAAGCCTGCTTGGAGCACATACCCCGAGCCGTTTCCCGCTTGGCTGGGACACGACGCCACCACCTACGCCCGACCATACACATCGGGTGTTCAGTCACCGCGAGCCTACTCCATGTCGCAACACAAGTCAGACTTCCTCAAAGTTCTCGACGAGCGTGGGTTCATTCACCAGTGCTCCGACTTCTCCGGGCTCGACGCCCTCGCGGCCAAGGGCGAGGTCGTCTGCTATGTCGGCTATGATTGCACAGCCCCGAGCCTGCACGTCGGTTCGCTGATCTCCATCATGATGCTGTCGTGGCTGCAGGATACAGGCAACAAGCCGATCGTCCTGATGGGCGGCGGCACCACGCGCGTCGGCGACCCCTCCGGCAAGGACGAGACCCGCCAACTGCGACCCATCGAAGAGATCGAAGCCAACAAGCAGGGCATGCAGCAGGTTTTCGCCAAGTTGATCTCGTTTGGCGATGGCCCCAAGCAGGCATTGATGGTCGACAACGCCGAGTGGCTGACCAAGCTCAACTATATCGACTTCCTCCGCGATGTCGGCCGCCACTTCTCCGTCAACCGCATGATGTCGATGGATTCGGTCAAGCTCCGCCTCGAGCGCGAGCAGGAACTCTCCTTCATCGAGTTCAACTACATGCTTCTGCAGAGCTACGATTTCACCGAACTCAGCCGACGCTACGGCTGCAACCTGCAGATGGGCGGCTCCGACCAGTGGGGCAACATCGTCATGGGCGTCGATCTCGGCCGCCGCATGGGCACGCCCCAGCTCTATGCCCTTACCTGTCCCCTTCTCACCACCGCCTCGGGCGCCAAGATGGGCAAGACTGCCGACGGCGCTGTATGGCTCAACGAGGCCCAACTCGCCACCTACGACTACTGGCAGTTCTGGCGCAACACCGAGGATGCAGACGTTGGCCGCTTCCTGAAACTGTTCACCAAGCTGCCGCTCGCCGAGATCACCAGGCTAGAGGCCCTGCAGGGGGCCGAGATCAACGAGGCCAAGAAGGTGCTGGCAACCGAGGCAACCGCCCTGCTGCATGGTCGCGCCAAGGCCGAGGCTGCCGCTGAGACGGCCCGCAAGACTTTCGAGGAAGGCACGCTTTCAGCCGACCTGCCGACCATCGAGGTACCGGCCTCCGATATCCGCAACGAGCTTGGCATCCTGGCAGCGTTCGTGACCGCGGGCCTCGCCAAGTCGAACAGCGAAGCGCGCCGTCAGATCCAAGGTGGTGCCTTGCGCATCAATGATCAGCCCGTGACGGATGAAAAAGCCAAGTTGCGCCTCGGCGACGTCAAGGACGGCGTCATCAAGCTGTCGGCAGGCCGCAAGCGCCACGTCCTGCTTCGGCCGATCGAGTAGTGCCGGTCGTCTGATCAGCAGGGCGGGCGCCTTCATCTCCGCCGGCATCGCCCTACATCACCAGCAGCACCGTGACGCATCCGAGCGCCACCAGCGTCAGCACCGCGCTTTGCCGCCACCCCAGCAGCCACTCGCCGATCGCCCGGGGAATGGCCCCCCAGGGCAGGCTGTAGATCCAATGCAGCAGCCAGCCGATCACGATGCCGGCGACGAGGCCTGGAGATCCGGCTACAGCCGTGAAGGCTGCGGAGCTGCCCTCCGGCAGCGCTAGGCCGGCAAGCCTTGTCATCACGCTCGCGCCGCTCCCCGAGACGTCATGCGTCACGATCAGCACCGTCGCCGTTAGGAAGCCGAGCGACAGGACGAAAAGCTGGAAGAGCAAGCGCATTGTCGGCATGGCGAACGATCCGGCGTGGGGTGGCGTGAGCCCCCGGCATTAGGCGTCCGTCATGGCAAACAATCCGTTAATGGACGGCCATCACCGTCCTTATTTGGCCATTTCGCCCTATCGAACCAAACCCTCAGGGCCTAGCCCTGGCCTTCGCGACGCCGTTCCCACTCATCGTAGGGGTCAGTAGCCGCGAAACACCGTCACACGCCAATCATCGCGCGGTTCCCGTCGCGGCGCCGGCTTCTCCCGCTGCACCTGTACCGGCGCCTGGGCCACCACCGGAGGGGGTGCGAGGCCCGAGATTTGCGGCTGCGGCGCCACATCGGTGCGCGGCTCCCATGCCGGGTTGACCGCCGCCCGTCTTGTCACCGCCAGCGACGCTGAATCTTCGGACCCGATCCGCTTACCGCCCACACGCTTGTCGTAGGCCGCCAGGGTCGTCTGCGGCGCCTGCGGCACCAGATGCACGACTCTGTAACCACCCGCCTTCAGATCGCCCAGCAGCGCCGCCAGCGCACCGGCAGTCGAGGGTTGGATATCATGGAACAGGATGATTCCCCGCCCCTTGCTTTTCAACTGCTTGGTCACGTTGCGCATCACCACGGTCGGGCTGCGCGTGCGGAAGTCGAAGGAATCGACGTCGATCGAGAAGATCGCCGTATTGCGGGACTTCAGATGCCCGATCGCATAGGACGGGTCGCTGAGGTAGGGAAAACGGAAGAACGGCGCCGCCTGGCGACCGAGTGCCCTCTGCACGCCGCTGATGCCGAGCTCAATCTCGGCAATCCCCACATCCTGCCCCGACTTGCGCAGGTCGCGGTGCGACCAGGTATGCGTCGCCACCGTATGCCCGCGCCGCGCCACCTCGCGCACGATCGCCGGATACATCATCGCCCGCTGCCCGACCATGAAGAACGTCGCCTTGGCGCAATGCTCGTCGAGCACCCGCAGGATCGCCGGCGTCAATTCCCGATGCGGTCCGTCATCGAACGTCAGCACCACTTCCCCGCTGTTGAGGAATTGCGGGCCGTTGTACTGGCTGTGTCCGAAGCGGGGCGCGCCGGCGGTGTTGATCGTCACCTGCCGTGACGTACCGATCGCTGCTGACGAGCACTGTGCCCCGGCCGCTGTCGCACCAACAATGCAGAAACCAATGCCCGCCAGCACGGACAGCAATTCGCGGCGCATGACCCTCACTGCTCCTCGAGTTCGATGACCGCGAGATCCTGCTAGGCCATCCGTGCCCAACACACCGCACGCGCTCCAAGCGGCGCCACCGAGTTACCGACTCGGATGCCCGCACACCACCACCTGATAAATAGTCGAAAAAGATTGTGGCAACATGCGACATGCCGCGGACTGGCACAGCGGCGAATCTCCTGTCACTGCATCAAAGTCCTTCAGGCTAGGGCATTTTGACGACACTTTGGCGCAAGCCACGGCGCATTCGACCGGGCAAAATACCGCACGGAATCTGTGGATCCGGGCAGCCGCGATATCTCGGCGTCACGGATACCCGTTATCTTTGTGCTCTGTTACAATGGGTTGTTGGCACTGAAGCAGTCCTTTCGCCAAGCGGCATAGCGAATGCCGGCCACAACCGAGGGGGTAACCGCTGCTCATCGTGCCGTACACCGCGCCGCGCCCTGCTACGGCGTAGTGAGGATCACCACCTGGGCCCGAACACTAAGCATTTCGTCGAGGAGCGAGGCATCGATGCAACAGTCGACGCCTGAAACCATGGCTGACGAGGGCCAGCAGGCTTTCGAGCCACACAAGCTGGTTCCCGCCCTCAGGGCCGCCTTGGAGCACCCTGAGACCGGCGACGTGCGCGCGTTGTGCGAAGACCTGATGGCGCCCGACCTCGCCGACGTCATCGAGCTGCTGTCACCGGCTGAGCGCGTTGCCATCATCAGCGCCTTGGGCGACACCTTCGATCCCGAGGTCCTTTCCGAGGTCGACAGCTCCGTCCGTGACCAGCTGGTCGAAGACCTGCCCAACGAGGCCCTCGCCCGCGTCATCACCCAGCTCGACACCGACGATGCCGCCTATGTTCTCGATGGCCTCGAGGCGGAGGACCAGCAGGACGTCCTCGCGCACATGCCATCCGGCGATCGCGCCGCGCTCGAGAAGAACCTGGAGTACCCCGAGGAGACCGCCGGCCGTCTCATGCAGACGGACTTCGTCGCGGTCCCCCAGTTCTGGACGGTCGGCCAGGTCATCGACCACATGCGCGAAACCGAGGAGCTGCCTGAAACCTTTTCCGACATCATTGTCGTCGATCCGGCTTTCCGCGTGCTCGGCGCCGTCGACCTCTCGCGGCTCCTGCGCTCCAAACGGCACATCAACATCGCCTCCCTCATGGAAGAGGACCGCCACGTCGTACTCGCGACCTCGGACCAGGAGGAAATGGCCCGCCAGTTCGAGCGCTACGATCTCAAATCCGCCGCCGTCGTCGACGCCAACGAGCGACTTGTCGGCGTCGTGACGGTCGACGACGTTGTCGAGGTCATCGAGGAAGAAACCGAGGAGGACATGCTCCTGCTCTCCGGCGTCGGCGACGAAAGCCTCGCTGATTCCGTCTTTCCGACCGTCAAGAGCCGGTTCCTTTGGTTGCTGATTAACCTGGGAACGGCCGTGCTCGCCTCCTCTGTCATCCAGATGTTCGATGCCTCGATCTCGCAAATGGTGGCGCTGGCCGTGCTCATGCCGATCGTCGCCTCCATGGGCGGCAATGCCGGCACCCAGACCATGACGGTTGCCGTCCGCGCGCTCGCCACCCGCGATCTCGGTCGCGGCAACATGTTCCGCGTCATCGTCCGAGAAACGTCGGTGGGCCTCATCAACGGCGTGGCCTTCGGCATCATCATGGGGTTGGTCGCATTGGCTTGGTTCGGCGTCGGCAAGCTCGGTATCGTCATCGCCACGGCCATGGTCTTCAACCTGTTGGCCGCCGCACTTGCCGGCATTCTGATCCCGCTTGCCCTCGAGCACTACGGCTACGACCCCGCGGTCTCTTCAGGCGTCTTCGTCACCACCGTCACCGATGTCATCGGATTCTTCGCCTTCCTGGGCCTCGCCACCTGGCTGTTGCTCTAGCCGGAATCAGCGACGCCTGATCGCCAGCCCCGCGCCCCCGCCAGCCGCGACCATTCGAAGGACTGGACATGACCCATGCCATCACCAGATTGCAACCGAACGACCGGGCGGCCTGGGAGCCCCTCTTCCGCGACTACATCGCCTTTTATCGCGCCGAGGTCGCAGACGAGGTAATCGCGCTCACATGGCAGCGCACCATCGCCCCCATCCCGGATTTCCTGGGCCTCGGCGCCTTTGACGTCAATGGCCGCCTCGACGGCTTCGCCATGGCGCTGCTGCATCGCTCCACCTGGGCAACGACATGGTATTGTTACCTGGAGGATCTTTACGTGACACCTGCCGCGCGCGGCCGCGGTGTTGCCCGCGCGTTGATCGCAGCAGTCTACCGCGAGGCTGATGCAGCCGGCGCCACCCGGACCTACTGGGTCACCGAAACCGACAACCAGCCGGCCCGCCGTCTCTACGACGATGTCGCAGCACTCGCGCCTTACGTCCAGTACCGCCGACGCTGACGCTGGCCACGCCGCGCGGCAAACTCACACGCTCGGCCCGCCCACCATCCCGAATCGCGCCTTGATCCGCTTGAAGAGCTGGTCGCGCACCGCCCTGTAGCTGTCCATGATCTGCTCGCGGCTCCCCTGACCCATCATCACTGAAGCATCGAACGTAGGCCAATATTCGACCTCGACCGCCATCGTCCGCGTCAATTCCAGGGCCTGGTGATGCGCCTCCGGCGACAGCGTGATGATGAGATCGAATGACGTGTCATTGAGCTCGGCAAGCGTTCGCGGCTCATGTCCTGAAAGATCGATGCCGATCTCCTCCATCACGGCAACGACGAACGGATCGATTTCGCCGGCCCTGACGCCGGCCGACTCCACATAGAGCCCCCGTCCCGCGAGATGCCTCAGGATTCCCGCCGCCATTGGCGACCGCACGGCATTCATGGTGCACGCAAACAGCACCGATCCTGGCTGCCCGCGCCCGGTGCCATGCATTGGCCTCAGCCTTTCCAATGCAAGGCGCAAATCAGCGTGAACAGCCGCCGCGCGGTATCGTGATCGACATCGATCTTCCCCTTGAGCCGGTCAGCCAGCACCCGGCTGCCCTCGTCGTGCAGCCCCCTCCGTCCCATGTCGATCGCCTGGATCCGCGACGGCGGCGCTGTGCGGATCGCCTGATAGTAGCTTTCGCAGACCATGAAATAGTCTTTGATGATCCGCCGGAATGGCGACAGCGACAGCATGTAGGTGATCGCCTGGTCGCTCCCGGCGGGGGTCACGGCCATCACCAGCCGGTCTTCCGACAACCCGAGTTTCAGCGCATAGGGCCCGTCATCCCGGCCTTCGACAGCAAAATGATTGCTATCGAGAATGTCGTAGATGGCGACCTCGCGCTCATGCTCGACATTCGGATTGGAGCGGCGGATCGAGCCCTGGTCGAGCGTAATTGCCGCAAGGCGCTCGCGGCTTTCCGCTCCTTCCGGCCCTCCTACTCCAGGACCGCCCCCTTCCGTGTCATCGCCCGCGCCCATCTCCGCCCCCACGCTGCTCAGCGCCCGTTGCCCAATCGTATCGCGACTGACTGTCGATGCGCCTCCAGGCCTTCCGCACGCGCCAGCACCATCGCGGTGGGCCCGAGACTTCTCGAGCGCATTACGGTCGAGCGACAGCAGCGACGTCCGCTTCATGAAGTCGAGCACACCTAGCCCCGATGAGAAGCGCGCGCTTCGGGCCGTCGGCAAGACGTGGTTGGACCCCGCCACATAGTCCCCGATCACCTCGGGCGTCAGGTTGCCGAGGAAGATCGCCCCGGCATTCCGGATGCGCGAGGCCAGGACTTCCGGGTCCTTGGTCGCAATTTCGACGTGCTCGGCAGCAATTCTGTCAGCAAGCATCGGCGCTTCATCGAGTGAGCCGACCAGGATCACCGCGCCAAACGTGCGCCAGCTCTCTCCTGCGATCTTGGCCTTCGGCAACGTCGCAAGTTGCCGCTCGACGGCAGCACACACCCGCTCGGCAAGCCCGGCATCGTCGGTCATCAGGATGGATTGCGCCGCCGTATCGTGCTCCGCCTGCGCCAGCAGGTCGGCAGCCAGCCACTCCGGATCGTTATGACTGTCGGCGATCACCAGCACCTCCGACGGCCCGGCAATGGAATCGATTCCAACCGTCCCGAACACCTGCCGCTTGGCCGCCGCCACATAGGCATTCCCCGGCCCGACGATCTTCGCCACTGGTGCGATCGTCTCGGTGCCATGAGCGAGCGCCGCAACCGCCTGCGCGCCACCAATACGATAGACCTCGTCCACACCCGCCAACCGCGCCGCCGCCAGCACCAGCGGATTGATGTGCCCATCCGGCGCCGGCACCACCATTACCACCCGCTCGACCCCGGCGACCTTGGCTGGCACGCCGTTCATGAGTACCGAGCTCGGGTAGGAGGCAAGTCCACCTGGAACATAGATGCCGACCGACTGCACGGCCGTCCAGCGATGCCCGAGCATAGCGCCCGTCGCATCCCGCCGCCGCTCCTCCGCCACCGGCTTTTGCCGCTCGTGATAATCGAGGATGCGGTCGCGCGCGACGGTCAGCGCCGCCACCACGTCGCTCGGCGCTTCACGCGCCGCCTGCTCGAGCTCCTCGCCCGTGACCTTAAGACCGATGCGCCCGAGATCCGCCCGGTCGAAGCGCAGGGTCAGCTCTTTGAGCGCCTCGTCGCCGCGCTCGCGCACGGCAGCAATAATGGATCGCACCCGCGCATCGACGTCCTCCGACGCCTCCCGTTTCGCCCCGAGAAACGTGGCAAAGCGCGCTTCGAAATCGATGTCGCTGGTGCTGATCTTGATCGCCATCCGCATCTCTCGCTCGTTCCCGGTCACGGGTCCGCTCCCTATCGCCCCCATGCGACGGGTGCGCTCCGGCTGGTCGTTTCCTGCCAACGCGACCGCCGCGCGGCCGTCATCGGCTCATATCTTGGCCGGGCTCCAGTCGAGCCCGTCGCCCCTTTCGGGGCCTGCTCGTCCCGCGTGATCGTCTCGCACCAGCGCGCTCGAAGCTCTTTGATCAGCCATCGCGATCCGCCCCGCCATCCTGCTCATGCGGATGACGCGGCCGCGACGATGTCTGCCAGACCGGTCCGAGATCACGCAATTCCGCCTCGATGCATTCGACATCGAGTTGAATAGCCTTGTCACCGGCAAACAGCAGCGTAAGCCGCCCTGCGGGATCACCATCGGCCTTGGCCTCGAAGCCAAGCGCCAACAGCACCAGCACCTCGTCTGTCCGCGCCAGGTCGATCCCTGAAAGTCGAGCGCTCTCGACATGCTCAAAGCGCAGCGCCGCCTGTCGGCGCGCCAGTCCATCGCGCCCGCCGGCGTGTGCCCGCGACCAATCGAACCTATTGAGAACGGACACAAATCGCCGCTCGCTCTTGAGGTAACGCATCTCGCCGAGCCGCACCACCGCGTCCTGCAGATGGGCAGACACGATGCGCAGGTCCTCGTCGTCGAAGGCAATGAGCTTGAGTGGGTCCATGGGGTTCTGCTTCAACGCCCGTCCGACGACGGAACGTGCCCGCTGTTCGAGTTGTGTTCCCACCAACAGATAGCGACGGCGCACCCGCCGCGCAACCTGCGCCCTGCAACATTGTTGCCGCGCGCTTGCCTCGCCATCGGGCCGAGCGTGGCCGTATCCCGATTATGCCGGTCGCGAGGCCAGCCCTACGCCAACCAGGATCAAGCCAAAACCGGCGAGATGGAACAACTCGATGCTCTCTCCGAGCAGAAGCCCGGCAACGAGCGCGCTAAAGAGCGGGATCAGGTGCAGAAACACGCCAGCCCGGCCCGAACCGAGGGTTTCCACAGCCTTGCTCCAGGCTGCATAAGCAATCAGGCTAGGAAAGAGCCCCACGAACGCAAGCGCGCCGATGGTCAACATTGTCGCCTGCAATGGCTCGCCAAAGGCATGCTCGACCGCCCAGGCGGGCAAGGTTGCGAGTGCCGAGATAACCGCCAGCACGAACGTAAAGCTCACCCAGTGCATGGCGCCCCGCCGGCGCAAACAGGCAGAATAGACGGCAAAAACACCCATATTGAACAGAATGATGAGATCGCCACCATTGAACGCCAGCGTACCCAGGACCCCAAGATCCCCCCGGGCGATAATGGCGATCACCCCGCCGAGCGAGATCAGGATGCCCGTGAGTTGCAGCAGCGACACCCGGTCGTGAAACAGCAGCCCGCCCACCGCCACGATCAGCACCGGCGCTACCGAGTTGAGCACGGAGACGTTGATCGCCGTCGTGTAATTGAGACCCACATACTGCAATGTCCCGAACAACGCCCCGCCAGTAAGCGACAGAAAGAAGATCAGCCAGAAGCTGCGCCGGATCGCCGGCCAGTCTCGCCTCAGATGGCGAATTGCGAACGGCAGCAAAACGACCGACGGCACGATCCAGCGAATACAGCCGATCGCCATCGGCGGCACATGGCCCGCTATCGCTCGCCCGATGATGTGATTGCCCGACCAGCACAGCGATGCCAGCGCCGCCAGCGCGCACGCGATCCAGAGGCTCCGCGCCCCGTTGGAGCTGAAGTTCGAGTTTGAGACGCGATGGGTCCGCTCCCGCCGCGCCTGGTTCAACCCGACGTCAACCGCTCGATTTCCGCCCCGCACCGCGACAGCTTCTCCTCGAGCCGCTCAAAGCCACGATCCAGGTGATAGACCCGGTTGACCATTGTCTCTCCGCCAGCCACCAGCCCCGCGATCACCAGTGAGACCGAAGCTCTGAGGTCGGTTGCCATGACAGGCGCTCCGGTAAGCCGCTTGACGCCGCGAATCGTTGCCGTGTCGCCATGCAGCTGGATATCTGCACCCAGTCGCGCCAGTTCCTGCACATGCATGAAGCGGTTCTCGAAGATCGTCTCTCGGATCACACTCGTGCCGCGCGCTGTCGTCATGAGTGCCATCAGCTGGGCCTGGAGATCCGTCGGAAAACCTGGAAACGGCTGCGTCTCGATGCTGATCGGCTCGACGCCGGATCCATTGCGGCGAACCCGGATGCCGTGCTCCTCCTCGCTCACGACCGCACCTGCGTCCCGTAGCGCAGCCAAGGCCGTCTCGAGCAGCGACGCCCGGGCGCCTTCGAGCAACACATCGCCCCCCGTCGCCGCCACCGCGCACGCAAAAGTCCCCGTTTCGATCCGGTCGGGCAACACCGTGTGCACCGCCCCTTCGAGGCTGTCACGCCCCTGAATTCGCAGCGTCGAGGTGCCAATACCTTCAATCAGCGCCCCCATCTTGACGAGACAATGCGCGACGTCAGCCACTTCCGGCTCCCGCGCCGCATTCTCGATCACGGTCTCGCCCTTGGCCAGCGCCGCCGCCAGCAACACGTTATGCGTGGCCCCGACCGACACTTTCGGGAACATCACGCGGTTGCCCCTGAGGCCGCCAGCCGGCGCCTTGGCCACCACATATCCCCCCTCGATGTCGATCTGGGCGCCGAGCGCCTTAAGGCCTGTCAAATGAAGGTCCACCGGACGCGTGCCAATCGCGCAACCGCCGGGCAGCGACACCTTTGTCGCTCCCATGCGCGCCAGGATCGGCCCGAGAACCCAGAAGCTCGCGCGCATCCGCGACACCATCTCGTAGGGTGCCGTCGTATCCACGATATCGCGCGCCGTCAGGTGGAACGTCTCACCTAGATGCCCGGTTGGTCCTGCTCGTTTGCCCTCGATCGAATGGTCGACGCCATGGTTCCGCAGGATCCGGGCCAGCAGGTTGACGTCCGCCAGATTGGGCACATTCTTCAGCGTCAGCCGGTCCGGTGTCAGCAAGCTCGCGATCATCAGCGGCAGTGCCGCATTCTTCGCGCCCGAGATCGGGATGGTCCCTACCAGCGGCTTGCCGCCGACTATCCTGATGCGATCCATCCCCTTGGTCCTCCCGTCACCGACCCGCCTCACCCAACCGGATGCGCGCAGCCGCCTGCAACTCAATCATCGCCAATCATTGGGTTGCTGTCGCAAATCGGAGCCCTGCCGACAACGAAAAAGCCGTCGCAGGCCGCCGCACCTTCCCCCCACTCCCCGGAACTGCCGCCCTCAGGCGTCTTCGTCCCGTGCCTTGCGAGCAGCCCCGCCGTCCGAATTCCTGCCGCCCCCCGCCGCCTCTGCGTTCGCCTGTCGTCGCGACAAGGCCTTGCGGCGGAGGAGATTTTCCCGCAGCTGAGCTGCCAGCCGCTCGCGCCGTCCGGCATCGCCTTTGATGCCCCCTTTACGATCCCCGTGATCCTGATCAGCCATCCATTGGCCTCTTCCGCTTGATTTGCCCGTCAAGAAACGCGTTGGCAACCGCACCGTGGGGCTGGCCACTGTCTGCCTGGTCCTATAGCACACACCTCGGGTTGGCAGACCAAGGCCGCTAAAGGCCCGCGAGGTCTGTTCAGCCGTGCCAACCCGTGCGAAGGACGCCATCATGCGACCCGAGCCCAATCTATCAGCAGTTTGCCGGTACCCTGTCGATGCCGAATGAGAGCGACATACGCGCCAGGATCACCTGGGTCGCCCTGGGCTCCATTCTGGTTGCCCTCGCCGCCATGGCCATCAAGTATGTAGCCTACGTTCTCACTGGTAGCGTCGCGCTTTATTCAGATGCCCTGGAGGGCATCGTCAACGTCATCACCGGCGTCCTCGCATACTTGGCCATCCGCATTTCCCTGAGACCCCCCGACCGCCGCCACCCATACGGCCACCACAAGGCCGAGTACTTCTCCGCGGTCCTCGAAGGCCTGATGATCCTGGTGGCGGCCGCCCTCATCCTGCACGAGGCCGCCCAGGCCTTCCAGAACCCACGAACACTCAACGCGCCGGCCCTCGGCCTTGCCATTTCGGGCGCTGCGACGGCCATCAATGCGACTTGGGCGCAATTCCTGATCCGCTGGGGCAGCGCCCAGCGCTCGCCGGCCCTGGTGGCCGACGGCCATCACATCATGACCGACGTCATCACCAGCCTCGGCGTCATTGCCGGCCTAGCCCTTGCCTGGCTGACCGGCATTGCCCTGCTGGATCCGTTGATCGCCGTGTTGGTCGCCCTCAACATTATTCTGACCGGCTGGCGGCTCACCCGATCCTCCTTCTCGAGCCTGATGGACGAAGCCGTCCCTCACGACGTCCAGCAGCTCATCAATGAGACCATCCGCGCCAACGGCGACGGCGCCATCGAGGTCCACGAATTGCGCACGCGCCACGCTGGCAGCGCGACGTTCATCGAGTTCCATCTGGTAGTGCCCGGCGACATGACCGTCGCCCGCTCGCACGCGATCTGCGATCGCCTGGAGGAGCAGCTCGCCGCAGCCGTCCCCGGTGCCACCATCCTCATCCACGTCGAGCCCGACGATGAAGCAGGCCGCAAGGGCGCCATCAGTCTTTGACACCGCGACGCCATGCCGGCGTCCCTCGACTGGCGAACTCCAGGGCTTGGTGATACTAGAGCCGGATCGGCTGACGCGGTGTCACGCCTCCCTCCACTGTCGGTGCAAGCGAAGCTCCCTGATAACGAGCCCTGACGCGCCTGCGGCGTTGAGGGCACCACCACTCGGAATAAAAGGTCTAGAGCCGAAGGTGTCGATGCCCGCGTGGCCTGCCAGCCGGCCTCGAAGTCTCGCCAACGTACCATCTCACAACCGCGGTGCGCTTTGACATCCAACCCCGATACCCCGCATGCCGAGCCGCCGCCCGCCCCCTCAGCCAAGGCGGTATTGAGCCTCGACGGTGCCCAGCGCGGCCTGCTCGCACGCGTCTACCGAGATTGGGTCGTGCCGCGATGGCGGCAACTGGCGGTTGCCTTCGGCCTGATGGCGGCCCTTGCCATCGTGACCGGCTTCTATCCCCGCCTCATCAAGCTTGCTTTCGATGAGCTTCCTCGTGGCGAGGTCTCCAAGATGCATCTGGTGGCCGCAGCAATCGTCGTTGCCACCAGCGTCCGTGCCATCCTGCTCTATCTGACGACCGTCACCTCGAGCCGCATCGTCCTCGCCATCACCGTCGACATGCAGAAGGCTGCCATCGCCCATCTGCTGAAAGCCGACTTCGCCCGCATTTCCCGCGACGCGCCCGGCGAATTGATCTCCCGGCTCACCAACGACGTCGGCCAGATCCAGACCGCCCTGCAGGCAGCCCTCAACACCGCTGTCCGCGACGGCCTCATGATCCTCGCCCTTGTCATCTACATGGTGTGGTCCGACCCTCTTCTCTCAGGCATCGTCCTCGCCATCTATCCCCTCGCCATCCTGCCAATCATGACGATCGGCAAGCGCTTGAAGCGCGTCGCCCGCGCCACCCAGGAAGAGCTGGCCGACATGCTTTCGCTGCTAGCCGAGAAGATCGGCGGCGCCCGTCTGATCAAGTCGTTCCGTCTGGAGGACTACGCCGCCGGCCGCATGATCGGCAGCTTCGAGCAGATCTACAAATTGCGCATGAAGGCGGTGCGCAATCGCGCCCGCCTCGACCCCCTGCTCGAAGCGCTCGGCGGCTTTGCTGTTGCCGGCGTCATCGCACTCGCCACCTGGCGCATCGCCTCAGGGATCGCCACGATCGGCGACTTCATGGCCTTCGTCTCGGCCCTCGTTCTGGCAGCCCAGCCGACCCGCGGCCTCGGCAATCTCTCCGTGCGCATCCAGGAAGGCCTGGCGGCCGCCGAGCGCCTCTATGCCGTCCTCGACGAACGCCCAACCATCGTCGACAAGCCGGGCGCCCGCCCGCTGATCATCCACAAGGGCACGATCACATTCGAGGACGTCTCCTTCGCCTACGGCGACAACTCAGCCCTGCCAGCCGTGAGCCATCTCGATCTCGTCGTCCCCGGCGGTCGCACCGTCGCCCTCGTCGGTCGCTCCGGCTCCGGCAAATCCACCGTCTTGAACCTCGTCCCTCGCCTTTTCGATCCGGGCCACGGCCGCATCACCATCGATGGCCAGGAAACCCGCGATGTCACGCTCGCCAGCCTGCGCGACGCCATCGCCGTCGTCAGCCAGGATGTGACGTTGTTCGACGACACCATCCGCGCCAACATCGGCTTGGGCCGCCTCGGCGCCAGCGATCAGGAGATCATCGCAGCGGCAGAGGCCGCCGCCGCCCACACGTTCATCCTCGAGCAGCCCGACGGTTACGACACCATGATCGGCGACCGCGGCTCACGCCTGTCCGGCGGCCAGCGCCAACGTCTGGCACTCGCCCGCGCCATCCTGAAGGACGCACCGATCCTGCTCCTGGACGAAGCCACCAGCGCCCTCGACACCGAAAGCGAGCGCCTCGTGCAGGAAGCCCTCGCCCGCTTCACCCGCAACCGCACGACCCTGGTGATCGCCCACCGCCTCTCGACCGTGCAGGGCGCCGACCTCATTGCCGTCATGGATGAAGGTCGGCTGGTCGAGATCGGCACGCACGCCGAGTTGATGGCCAAGGGTGCAATTTATGCAAGACTGGCCCGCAACCAGCTCCAGGACCCGCACCCGCGCGATGCGGCCCAATAGCAGCCGGTAGAAACGCAGACGAGGCAGGCCAGGCAATCGATGGAGCACCTCTGGATCGCGGCCGCGGTTCTGGCGGCACTTGCCCAGTCGATTCGCCATGCCTCACTGAAGGAGCTGAACCAGCACCTCTCAATTGCCGCCACCACATATGCCCGCATGCTGTTCGGCCTGCCCTTTCTCGGGCTCTATCTGTGGGGTGTGCAATCGTGGATCGGCACCCCGCTGCCCGAGCCCAATGCGCGCTTCTGGGCCTACATCGCTTTTACCGCCCTGACCCAGGTCGTCATGACCGGACTGATGGTCCGCCTCTTCCAGCTCGGCAACTTTGCCGTTGGCGTCATGCTGACCCGCGCTGACGTTGTGCTGACCGCCCTCATCGGCACCGCCTTCTTCGCCGAGTTCATCACGCCGCTTGGCTGGCTCGCCATTCTACTGACGTTTGCGGGCGTGCTGACAGCATCGGCCGGCCGTATGCCGCGCACTGCCTGGAAGCTCGGCGAAACACGCCTCACGAATGTTCTGTTCGGCCCAACGACCCGCATCGGCCTTGCCGGCGCTCTGGTCGCTGCGATGTCATATCTGGCGCTGCGCCAGGCGATTCTGGCACTCGACCCGAAATTCCATCCCGTTATGCGCTCGGCCTACGCGGCCACCATCATGACGCTGATCTCATTCATCGGCGGCGGCCTCTACATCGCACTGACCGAGCGCTCCGCCTTCGCCAAGATCTGGCAATGGCGCCACATCGCCATGGTCGTTGGCCTGGCGAGCGCGCTCGGAAGCATCGGCTGGTTCACGGCCTCTGCCCTGGCCAACGCCGCCTACGTCGCAGCCGTCGCCCAGGTGCAGGTCCTGTTCGTCGTCCTGCTCTCGCGTTACTGGTTCCGCGAGACCATCCGGCCCCTCGAAATCGCCGGCATCGCCCTGATCGTCGCCGGCGTTCTCATGTTCCGGCTGGCATAGCTCGCCACGCCACCCCTGGCAGTCCATAACGGGTTTCAGGCAGGCCTTAGCGCGTGAACTTCTTGAACTTGATCCGATGCGGCTCGACTGCCTGCTCGCCGAGGCGGCGCTTCTTGTCTTCCTCGTAGTCGGCGAAATTGCCCTCGAACCATTCGACGTGACTGTCGCCCTCGAAAGCCAGAATGTGCGTCGCCAGCCGGTCGAGGAAGAAGCGATCGTGCGAGATCACCACCGCGCAGCCTGGGAAATCCTCTAGCGCGGATTCCAGCGCCGACAGCGTCTCGGTATCGAGGTCGTTGGTGGGCTCGTCGAGCAGCAGCAGGTTGCCGCCCTCCTTGAGCATCTTCGCGAGGTGCACCCTGTTGCGCTCACCGCCCGACAGCAGGCCGACCTTCTTCTGCTGGTCCGCTCCCTTGAAGTTGAACCAACCGCAGTAGGCACGGCTATTGATCTCTTTTTTCTCGCCGAGCTTCATCATGTCGAGCCCGCCCGAGATCTCTTCCCAGACCGTCTTCTTGTCGTCGAGGTGGCCCCGCGATTGATCGACATAAGAAAGCTTCACGGAATCGCCGAGGCGAATGGAACCCT
This sequence comes from uncultured Alphaproteobacteria bacterium, assembly GCA_963761475.1. GTDB lineage: Bacteria > Pseudomonadota > Alphaproteobacteria > Rhizobiales > Hyphomicrobiaceae. The sequence continues at coordinate 266,770 of CAVXGT010000019.1, read as the reverse complement.
TGTCGGGTTTCTCCGCACCGGTGAGCATCTTGAACAAGGTCGTCTTGCCCGCGCCGTTCGGACCGATCACGCCGACGATGCCCCCTGGCGGCAGCTTGAATGAGAGGTCGTCGATCAGCAGTCTGTCGCCAAAAGCCTTGGAAAGCCCATCGCACTCGACCACCACCCCGCCCAGTCGCGGCCCCGGCGCGATCTGGAACTGCGCCTTGCCCACCTGGTCGCGCCCGGCTTCCTCGGCAAGCTTGTCATAGGCTGAAATACGCGCCTTTGACTTGGCCTGACGGGCCTTGGGACTCGACCGGATCCATTCGAGTTCGCGCTTCAAGGTGCGCGCCTTGCCCTCTTCCTGTCCCTTCTCTACCTCCTCGCGCTTCGCCTTCTGCTCCAGCCATGAGGAATAGTTGCCCTTCCACGGCACGCCCTGGCCGCGGTCGAGCTCCAACGTCCATGCCGTGATGTTGTCGAGGAAGTAGCGGTCGTGCGTCACCAGAATGACGCAGCCTTCATACTCCTTGAGGAAGTTCTCGAGCCAAGCCACGCTCTCGGCATCGAGGTGGTTGGTCGGCTCGTCGAGCAGCAGGATGTCGGGCTTCGACAGCAACAGGCGCGTCAGCGCCACGCGACGCTTCTCGCCGCCCGAAAGGTTCGCAACGCCCGCATCGGCTGGCGGGCAGCGCAGCGCATCCAGCGCCTGCTCCACCTGGGTATCGAGGTCCCAAAGACCCTCAGTGTCGATCTCGTCCTGCAGCCGCGCCATTTCGTCGGCCGTCTCGTCAGTGTAATTGGCCGCGATCTCGTTGTAGCGATCGATCTTGGCCTTCTTTTCTGCAACACCTTCCATGGCATTGCCGAGCACGTCTTTTTCCGGATCGAGCTCCGGCTCCTGCGGCAGGTAGCCCACGCGGATGCCATCGGCCGCCCACGCCTCGCCGATATAGTCGTCGATCTGGCCGGCCATGATTTTCAGCAGCGTCGACTTGCCCGAACCATTGAGCCCCACGACGCCGATCTTGGCCCCCGGATAGAACGACAGGTTGATATCCTTGAGCACCTGCTTGCCGCCGGGATAGGCCTTGGAAAGCTTGCTCATGTGATAGACGAATTGCGGATTGGCCACGGTTTCAGGCCTCCTTGGGCGCCGGAATGTTCTGGAGTTGCCGCGGGTTGTAGCTGATCGGGCGGCCACTCTCAAGCCAATGCAATGCCAGTCCCTGAAACTATGTTATGTTTTGCCTAGAAGTTGCAGCCGAAGCCCGGCTCCTACGACCCGGGGACGTGAGCTTCGCTTCCCCATGAGCGTCGTCCTGCCCCAGACGAGAGCCGCCTGCCGCCGCTCATACCCTAATCATTATGCTCCCGAGCGGAGGCCGATCGTGACCGCACCACCCGACCGTCACTTCATCTATTTCGCCGATCCCATGTGCTCATGGTGCTACGGCTTTTCTCCTGTGATCGAGCAGCTCGCCAACCGTTTCGAAGGCCGCCTCCCCGTCCGCATCATCATGGGCGGCCTGCGCCCCGGCCATCGCCAGCCCATGCGCGACAAGGACCGCGACTACATTCGAGGCGCATGGAAATCTGTCTCCGAGGCCTCCGGCCAGCCCTTCGATTCCGCCTTCTTCGACCGCGAAACCTTCATCTACGATACCGAGCCCGCTTGTCGCGCCGTCGTCACCATGCGCCGTCTGGCGCCCGACCAGGCGTTGGCCTTCAACGCCCGCATCTCCCGCGCCTTCTATGCCGCAAACCGCGACATCACCGACGAGGAGGTCCTGGCCAACATCGCGGCCGAGGCCGGAATGGAGCGGCAAGCCTTCCTCGAACAACTGCGCTCACCAGCCTCCCGCGATGAGACGAGTGAGGACTTCCAGTTTGCCAAGCGATCCGGCGTCGAAGGCTTCCCGCTGCTGGCAGCCGGGTGCCCGGAAACAGGCTATGCCCTGATCAGCCACGGGTTCCGTCCCATCGACGGCTTGCCAGAGGCGATCGAGGATTGGCTCGCAAAGGGCGCACCCATCACGGCCGCTTGATTTGCCAGACGTCTCCCTGGCGGCCCCGCCTTCGGATGCACGCGGCCGCAAGCCTGCACTCTATTCCGTGCGATTGAGCAGCCAGATCGTCCCGAACAGCACCAGGCCGCAAGCCGTAATGCCAACCATCGTGGCGGCGAGAAGGTTTGGAATGAGCGCAATCGCAAATTTCAGGATGAGTGACGAGACCACCAGCAGGGCACTCACCAGTCCGAGAGAAATCGCCGTCGCAAGGAGGTTTCCCGAGTCCTGCCCAGTTGTTCGACGCCCTCTGCGTTGAATTCTCGATCAAGCTGAACAGCACCAGAAAGGCAGCAGGCCCGCCAACGATCGCCAGCAGCACGTCGAATTTTGTCACCACGTCGTGGCCCGCTTTTCTGATCCAGCCCAGGGACGATGCGCCGCCTCGTCGTCTCCCGTTCCACGCACAGGTACATTGAACGGGCCGACCAGCATCCCCGGCCAAATCGTGATTATTGACTCTTACCCATCACCTTGTCCGGCAGCCAAAGCGCAATATCAGGAACCAGCATCAACATAGCGATCAACGCCATCATCGCCGCAACAAACGGCAACGCGCCGTAGATCACGTCCGTTACCGCCCCGCGTTCGCGCATACCCTGCACCACATAGAGGTTGAGCCCGACAGGCGGCGTGATCAGCGCTGCCTCGATCAGGATGGTGAGCACAATGCCCCACCAGATCGGGTCCCAGCCGAGCTTGATAACGATCGGAAAGATGAACGGCGTCGTCAGGATCATCATGGAGATCGTCTCCATGAAGCAGCCGAGCACCAGGTAGAGCATGACGATCAGCACCATCGTGCCGTACTTGCCGAGACCAAGCGCTTCGATCCCCGCACCGATCCCCTTTGTCGCGCCGATCGACGCCAGCACGAAATTGAGGAACTGCGCCGCCAGGATGATCAGCATGATGATGCCGGTCGTCCGCATGGTGCCTTCGCCGACAGTGCGCAACATCGGCCAAGTGAGCTGGCCTTCCCGTGCCGCCAGCGCCAGTGCCGCCATCACCCCGAGCGAGGCCGCTTCAGTCGGCGTCGCCCATCCCGCATAGATGGTTCCAATAACGACGAGGAAGATGAACAGCGGCGCCAGAAGATCGGCGAGGCGGCTGAAGCGGACACTCCAACTGGTGATGATGGGACTACCACCCTTCTTGCGATCGAAGGCGCAAGCAACCAGCACGATTGCCATGAAAAGGCCGGCCAGCAGGAAACCAGGAATAAAGCCTGCAAGATAGAGCCGCGGCACGCTCGAATTGGTCAGCAGTCCATAAAGGATGAAATTGATCGAGGGCGGAATGAGGATTCCGAGTGTGCCCCCCGCTGCGATCGTGCCGAGAAACAGCGGCTCGTGATAACCCCGCTTCTTGATCTCGGGGATGGCGACCGTTCCAACCGTTGCTGCAGTCGCCACACTCGAGCCTGACGTCGCAGCAAACATCGCACACGTTCCGATATTGGCATGCATCAGCCCACCGGGCAGCCATGACAGCCAGGCCGCCACCGCGTTGTAGGCCCGCTCGGCAATTCCCGCCCGCAGCAGCACCTCCCCCAGCATCACGAACAGCGGAATGGCAAAAAGGATGTTCTGGCTGGCCGAATTCCACAAGATGTCGCCAAGCGCCCGGTAGAGCGGCGCCGTCGAATAGAACTGGTTGAGCGCGAGCCCCAGAACGCCCATGACCGCTGCCACGGGCACACTGATGGCGAGAAGCACGATCAGGCATGCGAGTGCCGTTATCAGCATCGGTCAGACTTTCTCGACTTTGGGCGTCTCGATGCCTAGTCCCTTGAGCTCACTCTCGATCTCTTCGTCCTGTGAGCTGGCCCCGATCAGCTCCGTGACGCCGCCGTAGTTGCCACCAACAAAGGCCACGACAGCCTTGATGAAGGCCAGCACGGCAGCCACGAAAAACAACGCAATGCCAGCCATCCAAGGCATTTGCACCAAAGCCAACGGCACCCTGAGATTGGTGTTCGAGCGATCGCCATCGAGCAAGCTGCTGAGCGCGACATCAAAGGCCCGCTCCGCCATGATCCCTACGAAGAGCCCAAGCACCACCAACGAAAGAATGTCGAGCAGTGCGCGGGCTTTCGGGGAAAGCATGGCGTACAGAACATCGATCCTGACGTGACCGCGTGTGACCAGGACGTAGGCCATCGACCACGTCGTCCCAATGGCGAAGAGATAGCCTGACACCTCATCCGAGCCCGAGAAAGTGACCTTCTCGCGAATCCAGTCCTTGATCGCTGCCGTTGCCGCCGACATATCCAGCCCGGCCAGACGCGCCAACGCCCCGATCAGGTCGAACAGGTCAGGAATGGCCTTGCGCACCAGAACTTCAGTCGTGACGATCAAAGCCGCAATCAGTAGCAGACCGGCTCCCACTAGCACCGCCACTCCGGATATCCGGGAAATGGCGTTCCAAGCCCGCTCGATCATTCAAGCCCCGCGCAACACGCCAGCTCACGGGGCACTCCCATGAGTTCTCGACGCCGACACTACAGCGCCAACAAGGCAGTCCCGCATTAAGACGATGCGGCGTTCAATAAAGCTCGCGTATACACGAACGCGGCCCGCAGCTTTCCCCCAGTCGCCGCCGACACCACACTCAACTCATGGTCGACGAGGCTTCCCTCAATCTCAGGTCTGCGTGACGGGCTCCCGTGCCGTCGCCAACCGATAGCCGACGCCAAGCTCGGTGAGCAGTATGGTAGGGCGCGTGGCATCAGCCTCCACCTTCTGGCGGATCTTGCGCACGAGGATGCGCAGGTAGTGGGCGTCCTCGGCGTGGGCGAGGCCCCAGATTTCCCTCAAGAGATGCTGATGCGTCACCACCTTGCCGGCATATTGGGCCAGGATCTGCAGCATGCGGTATTCCTTGGGCGTAAGCTGGACCTTGATGCCGTTGAGTTCGACATACCGGTGCGCCAGATCGATAACCAGCCCCCCAACCGTCACCACGGGCTGCAGCGTTGCCCCCGGAGCCCGTCGCCTGAGTGCAGCGCGCGATCGCGCCAACAGCTCCGCCATGCTGAAGGGTTTGACCACATAATCGTCAGCGCCCGTGTCGAGCACGCGCACCTTCTCTTCTTCATGCGATCGCACTGACAGCGCTATGATCGGCACCGTCGACCATGACCGCAGGCGTTCGATCACCTGTTTGCCATCCATGTCCGGCAGCCCCAGATCGACCAGAATGATGTCGAACGATTTCAGCGTTGCCAGCCTGACGCCGCCGCTGCCGGAATCGGCCTCTTGCACATCGAAGCCTTCAAGCTCGAAGCCCGCCTTCAAGAACCGCCGCATCTGCGGCTCATCCTCGATCAACAGTACACTTTGCGCAGTCTCAGTCATCGTTGTTGTCCGGAAGCTCATCCGACGTTTCAACCCCGGCCGGAAACGTCAGCGTCACGCGTGATCCAACGCCGCCGCTCCGTGCCGCAATAGCAAGTTTTCCGTCACACGCAGTCATCACCGCGTCTGCGATCCAAAGGCCCAGTCCGCTGCCGCGCGTGGAATCGCGAACGCGTTCCCCGCGGTAGAACTTCTCGGTGAGCCGTGCCCTTTCGCGATCGTCGAATCCCACACCTTCGTCATCGACATCGATCGAGACGATCTCATCGGCATGGCGCACGGAGATCTCGATCGTCGTCCCTGCTGGCGAATAGCGCGCGGCATTGTCGAGGAGCAGCCCGAGGGCTTCGCGCGCCAGCGCCGCATCGGCGCGTACGAACGGCAGCCCGTCAGCACAGTCCACAACGACCGTGTGGGCGCTCGTCTCCCGCTTTTTGGCCTCGACCGCGGCATTGACGATATCGCTGACTTCCGTCCAGACCAGCGTCGGCTTCAGCCCCGACGCGCTGAGCGTGGCTGCATCGAGCATCTTCTGGATGTCACCGTTGAGGCGCTCGGCCTCACCGACGATCAGCGCTGCGAGCTGCGAAAGCCGGGCTTCGCTCTTCACGGGCGTCGCTTCCGATAGGATCGACGCCGCCCCGAGGATCGAGGCAAGTGGCGTCCGCAAGCCATGCGAAGCCGATCCGATCACCGCCTCCTTGAGTGACGCCGACTGCCGCCGTCCCTCCGCTTCGGCAACCGTCTTGGCAAGATCAAGCCGCTCCACAGTCCCGATCGACTGATCCAGAAGAGTGTCGATCCGAGCCCTGACAGGTTCGATTCGATCAGGGGTGCCCGCCCCAATCTCGGCAATCAGGAACTCGCGTGGCCCGAGCTGTCCCGGCAGCGCCCGCAACAACCAATGCGACTGCCCGTTCGGATCAAAAACAAGCGTGCTGCCCACGTTGGGTGCCGACTTGAGCGCCTCCCGCACGACGGCAGGCAACTCATTGCTCGTCATGAGCCCGTCCGCACCTTCCCGAGCCAGCCACACCTGCCCGCCGATCAGCGAGCTGACATGAGCCCGAATCGCAGCTCGCATCTCATCAGGCGTCGACGCCGCCGCCAGATCCCGCGACAGCCCATAAAGTCTCTGCAGTTCACGGAAATTCCGATCCGCCGCCGCCGCGTTCTCCCGCACCATTGTCGAAAGATGACTAGTAATGATTGCCACGACGACGAACGTGACGAGGGACACGACGTCCGATGGCGCGATGATCACCAGACTGTAGAAGGGGGCATAGAAGAAGTAGGCCGCCATAGCGCTGCCGGTCAGCGCCGTCGCCAAGGCGCAAGCGAGCCCGTACCGGGTCGCCGCAATAATGACGGGGATCATGTAGAGAATATGCAGGTCGTGCAGTTTGAGCGCTGAGCTCACGAACAGGGCGATCGGCGTGAAAGCCAGACCAATGCCGATCCCGAGCAGGGCAAGAGCAAGCTGCCGGATAGGAGTAACAACCTCTTGGATGTGAGGGTGAGGAAGGGTCGACCAATTCGAAGCCAATTTGGTCGGGCTGATCTCGACAGCACGCCTCCGTGGCGAGACCTGATCAGTCGCGCTGCTTGTCACCACGATGGTCCACCTGCAAAGCCACGACACGGCATCGCGACGAGCGCCTTATGTGATGACAAGTCTTCAGGCCGATCGCCAGAGCCACCATGACGAGCGCATGCCCGCCACCTAAACGCCGAACCTCAAAGAGCGTTCATATCATGAAACCATCACGCAAAAGCAGCAGCCTTCGCATAGCTACATCGCATTCCAGACCGTTTGCGCATAGCTGATCAAGGCCTGCAACAGCCCCCGGCAGGCTCGATCAGGGGCCGGAAAGCTGGCACCCCTTGATTGCGTGACCAAGTGCAAAGCCGCCATCGCCCCTCCCGACGCCTGACCAGTCAAGGCGCGAGAGCGCTGAGAAACGAAAAACACATAAAATTCAAACATTTGATCGAGCGCAACGGCGTCGTCGAAATCGCAATCACCTATCCCATCGAGGCGGCCAGACCGAGGCCCTCAGCTGACTGTGCACGCCAAGGCGCTGCCACCTATGCCCGCTCGGGTCTCATACCCACGCGGTTAGCCCCAATACGACCGGCCCCGACATTTAGCTGAGCCAACGTTTGCGCCGCTTGTAGTGTTTGACGTCGCGGAAGGACTTGCGCGCCCCTCCCTCGCTCATGCCGAGATAGAACTCCCGAATATCCGAGTTGGTCCGAAGCTGGTCTCCCGTGCCCTCGAGCACGATCCGGCCATTCTCCATGACATAACCATGCTCGGCGACAGTCAGCGCCATGGCGGCGTTCTGCTCGACCAGCAGCACCGACAGGCCCTCCTGCTTCACCAGCTGCTTGACGATGCCGAAAATCTCTTCGACCAGCATCGGCGCCAGGCCGAGCGATGGTTCGTCCAGCAGCACCACCTTCGGGTTCGACATCAGCGCCCGCCCGATCACCAGCATTTGCTGCTCGCCGCCCGACAGATAGCCCGCCAACTGGTTGCGCCGCTCCTTGATCCTCGGAAAATAGGTGAACACGCGCTCGATGCCGGCCCGCACTTTGCTCATGTCACTCTGCAAGTGCGCACCCGCAAGCAGGTTTTCCTCCGCCGTCAGGCTTTCGAATACGCGCCGGCCCTCGAAAACCTGCGCAATGCCGAGTTTGGTCACATCGAATGGCCGCCGGCCATGGATGGGCGTGCCCCCCAGATTGATCGAGCCTTTCGTGATGTTGCCGCGTTCCGTGAAAAGGATGCCGGAGATCGCCTTCAAGGTCGTTGACTTGCCCGCGCCGTTGGCTCCGAGCAGGGTCGTGATCGTACCCTTCTGGACGTCCAGCGACACGCCCTTCAGCACGAGCACCACGTTGTCGTAGACGACTTCGATGTTGTTGACCGACAGCATCGGTGTCGTGGTCTGGGCGGCTGTCACGTCCTGCATGCTGTCGATCCTGCCTTGCAACGTTGCCTGTGGCGCATGCCACAAGCCGATCCGTGAGAGCTCGGGCGGCTGCCACCAGCCACCCGAACCGACCTATGCTGACCTACTTCTTGGCATCTTCCGCGAGGTGCTTCTTGATGATGTCGCGGTAGGCTTGCTTCCAGTCGGTGACCTTGACGAACTTGCCGCCTTTAACCTGCCAGACCTGGGCCCAACCGCCACCTTCATGATCCTCAGGTGTGATCTTCAAGGGTGGAGCCAGTTCACCGACAGGAATTGTCTTGACGGTCTCGAAGGCATCACGCACGTCCTTGCCTGTTGGCTTTGCGCCGCCCTTGGCCTTGATGGCCAGACGGATGGCCTCCAACTGCACCGCAGCCTGGAACACGCCGCGGTTGTACATCACGGAGTTTGTATCCATGCCCGAGGGCGGCTCCTTGCCCTCCTTCTTGTACATGGCCTGGATTTCCTTGAGCACGGGATAGTCCTTGCCGACGCCTGCATACTGGATCGTGTAGTAGCCTTCGGCCTTGGCCATACCGCCACCAGCGATGATGTCGGCCTCGGAGGCTGCCCATACGAAGCCAATCATCTTGTTGAGCGGCCACCCTTTGCCTTTGAACTCCTTGAGGCCCACGGCCGGCGCCTTGCCGAACAGATGTGCGATCACGAAGTCCGGCCGGAAGCGCGTCGTGATGTCCAGCACCTGCGCGCCCATCTCGACGCCGGGCGAAGGCACCGCGAAGGTGCGCATCTGAAAGCCTTCGAGCTTGGCAAGATCCTCCAGAACGCCGAGCGGCTCTTTGCCCGCCGGATTATCGAAGTAAATGTAGGCGATCTTCTTGCCCTTGAGTGAGCCACCGAGCTTGGACTTGACGAAGTCGACGGCAACAGCAGCTTGCGACCAGTAGGTCGCCGCGACCGGGAAGATGTAGGGATAGCGCTTGCCGTCGGCAGCCGCCGCCGAACCGAAGCCCGGAGAGGTCGCCGCCATCTCATCCTCGGTCAGCTTCTTGATCAGCGCCGTGATCTGCGGCGTACCGTAGACCGAATGGAAAATCGCGCCTTCCTTCTTGAAGCGCTCGTGCGCTTCGATCGCTGGCGGCACCTTGTACTCGTGGTCAATCTCGATGACCTTGACCTTGAAGCCTTCAAGGCCGCCCTTGCTGTTAATCAGCGCCACATAGTCGTGATAGGCAGGGCACAGCGTTGTGCCGACGATCTGCGTCGGCCCCGTGCGGTCGCACTGCATGCCGATCACGACTTCCTTATCTTGCGCACTCGCCGCGCCACCTGCGAGGCCGAGCAGCGCAGCCGCAGCAGCGCCACCAATCCAACTCGTCAGTGTTCTTGTCATGTCGTTCCTCCTTCGACTTGCTTCTTGCTTCCCTGGCTCGCCCAACAATCAGTAAGAGAAGGGCCAGGCGCGGAAGTAGTTACGGATATTGCGCCACAGGCGCGCCAAACCTTCCGGCTCCACCACCAGGAAGAAAATGATCAAGCTGCCGAAGATCACTAGCCTCAGGCTTGCGACCACCGCAGGCAGCGTGCTGGTATCCCAGATGTAGACGCCGAACGTCTCCACCAGCGTACGGATCACGACCGGCAGCGCCGTGACGAAGATGGCACCCAGCACCGCACCGAATACCGACCCGAGCCCACCGATGATCACCATGGCCAGGTAATCGATCGACACCACGATCTGGAAGAATTCGTAGTTGGCAATGCCATAGTAGTAAGTATAGAGCACCCCGCACACGCCGGCAAAGAACGACGAGATCGCAAACGCGATCAATTTGTATTTGAAGATGTTGATACCGATAATCTCGGCCGCGATATCCTGATCGCGAATGGCCACGAACGCCCGACCGAGCCGGCTTCGCACGATATTCACGGCCGCCAGGATCGCAAGCCCGGCAAAGACCAGGTTGAAATAGTAGAGATCACCCTGCGAGCTCAGTTCGTAGCCGAAAATCGAAGGCCGCGGCACCTCGATCGAGGCTGCCGCACCGCCCGAGATTGCCGGTGTATGGTTGATGATCCACTCGATGATCAGCTGGCTCGCAAGCGTCGCAATCGCCAGATAGGTACCCTTGATCCGCAGCGACGGTATGCCGACGATGGCGCCGATAAACGCAGCCATCAGTCCACCGAGCGGCAGCGTCACCCAGAACGGCAAGCCGAGTTTAGACGCCAGATTGGCGGCCGTATAAGCACCGACCGACATAAAGGCGGCGTGCCCGATCGAGATCTGCCCCGTATATCCGACGAGGATGTTGAGGCCGAGCGCACCGACGATCGCAATCAGGATCAGATTGAAGTTTGTAAGATACCAGTCGTCCAACACCATCGGTACGACGGCAAAAAACAACACACCGAGGGCCACCGCCACCCACCGCGTCAGCGGCAACGGAAACAGGGCCATGTCCTTGGCGTACGTAGTCTTGAAATTACCGGCTTCGCGATAGAGCACGGGCATGACCTTCCTGGATGACGTAGGGTGCGCCCTACGGCGTGCAACTCTCAGATGCGCTCGATCCTGTGCTTGCCGAACAAGCCGTAGGGTTTGAACATCAGCATTATGATCATCAGCACGTAGGGCGCGAAGTCCTTCGTGCCGCCGCCGACCAGAGGGTCGAGGTAACCGGCCGCGATACTTTCAACCACACCGACTATGAGGCCGCCAACCACCGCACCTAGAATCGAATCCAGTCCACCGAGAATGACTACCGGGAACACCTTGAGTCCGATGACGGCGATCTGCGTATCGACACCGAGCGCCGAGCCCCAAATGATGCCACCAAGCGCCGCCACGATGCCGGCCATCGCCCACGCGATCGCAAAGTAGCGCTCGACGTTGATGCCCATCGCCATCGCCACCTGCTGGTTGTCGGCAACTGCGCGCATGGCGACGCCCATGCGGCTCTTGGCGAAGAACCAGGTGAAGGCCCCGAGGCACAGGAGGCAGACAATAACGCCCAGCACCTGGATCGGCGGCAAGGTTGCCGAGAAAATCGGTACTGGCGTATCGCCGATCGGCAGCGGGATGGTGCGTGTATCGGCGCCGATCGTGATTGGCGGCAAGCCACGCAGGATTGCGGCAAGACCGATCGTCGCCATGATCACGGCGACCACAGGCCTCCCGAGCATGGGCCGCAGCACGACACGCTCGAGCACAAAAGAAAAACCGACCATCAATGCCACGCCGACGGCGATCGCGGCCCACAACGGCAAGGACACGGCCAGCAGCGTCGCGACGACGAAGCCCGCCAGCATGACGAATTCGCCCTGCGCGAAGTTGAGCGCGTCGGTCGCCTTGTAGACCAGCACGAAGCCAAGTGCGATCAGCGCATACATCATGCCGATCGAAAGACCGCTAACCATCAGGTAGAACAAGAAATTGAGTTCGTCGGACATATCTACCCCTCAGGCCGCGGCACTGGCTGCTGCACCGGAACGGACATCACGGATCACCAGATCCGATGTCATTTCCGACTTGCGGCCGTCCTCGAACGTGATTTCCATTGTCACTTGCGCATTGCTCCCGCCGCCGTAGAAGGCGTCAATTGCCGGCGCATATTTCTCGGCAACGTAAGAGCGTCGGACTTTTCGCGTTCGCGTGATCTCGTTGTCGTCCGCGTCGAGCTCCTTGCTCAGCAGCAAGAACCGCCGCAACCGGGTCGCCGCCGGCAGCGTGGCATTTATCTTCTCGATTTCTTGCTCAATCAGCCGGGCAACCTCAGTCTTCGCCGCCAAGTCGGTGAAACTGGTGTAGGCGATGTTCTGCCGCTCTGCCCAGCTCCCCACCGTCTCCATGTCGATTGCCACCATCGCCGTCACGAACGGCTGGTCGCTGCCGAATGCGATGGCTTCGCGGATAAAGGGGCTGAATTTGAGCTTGTTCTCGATGAACTGAGGCGCAAACGGCGTACCGTCGGCAAGCTTGCCCACATCCTTGGCCCGGTCGATGATTGCCAACTGTCCCCTCGGATCGATCTGCGCCGCATCACCGGTCTTGAGCCAGCCGTCCGCCGTCTTTGTCTCCGCCGTCACATCGTCCTGCTTGTAGTAGCCGACGAACACGCCGGGCCCCCTAACCAGCAGCTCGCCGTTTTCGGCGAGCTTGAATTCAAGCCCCGGCACCGGCTCGCCAACAGTGTTGGGGTCCACGAATTCATCGCGCTGGAACGCCACCAGCGCCGACGCTTCCGTCTGTCCGTAGACTTGCTTCAGGTTTATCCCGATCGAGCGGAAGAAACGAAACGTATCAGGCCCGAGCGGCGCGCCGCCGGTGACTGCCCATCGCGTCTTGCGAAAACCCAACAGGTCCCTGAGCGGCGCATAGATAACCCACTCACCGATCGCATGCGCCAATTTGAGCCCTGCCCCCACCGACTTGCCCTCGTGCACCAACAGCTCACGCCGTCGCGCAACGTCGATATAGTAGTTGTAAAGCTTCCGCTTGAGCATCGAGGAATCTGCAGCCCGCACCTGCACCTGGGTCAGCAGGTTTTCCCAGATCCGAGGCGGCGCCAGCACGATCGTCGGGCCGAGCTCACGCAGATCGCGCTGCACCGTCTCCGGACTCTCCGGGCAGTTCACCACGGCCCCCGTCACCATCGCCACCCCAAGCGAGTACATGGCATCGCCCACCCACGCCATCGGCAGGAACGCCAACCAGTTGTCGCCCCGCTCGACCTTCTCGCCCTTGGTGTAGTTCTCTGAAGTGCCGACGATGTTGCGGTGGGAAAGCAGCACACCCTTCGGCCGTCCCGTCGTCCCTGACGTATAGGCGATCATGGCGATATCGTCGGCCCCACCCATCGCCAACTCGCGATCGAACTCCGCTCTCCCGTCGGCCGCAGCCCGTCCCATCTTCAGAACATCCGGAACCGACTTCAAGATCGGCTCGTCATACTTGGCCATACCCCTTGGATCGTCGAAGACGATCCACTTCAGGTGCGGCAGCTCATCACGCAACGACAGGATCTTGTCGACCTGCTCCTGGTCTTCCGCGACGATCACCGAGATCTCCGCGTGGTTGAGCACGTAGACGAGCTCGGTCGCAATCGCATCCTGGTAGACCGGCACCGCGACGCCGCCACGAGCCTGGGCGGCCAGTTGCGCCAGATAAAGCGCCGGTCGGTTATCGCCCACCACCGAAAGCTTGTCGCCCCGGCCGAATCCCAAGGCCCCGAGCCCCAGTGAGAAGTCCTGCATGAACTTGGCGGTATCGCCCCATGTCATCGTCTTCCAGATGCCGCGATCCTTTTCCCGCATCGCCGGCTCGCCGCCGATCTGCTTGGCGTTGCGCACCAGGAGCTTGGGAAGCGTAGACGTCTCGACGGATTCGAGCAGGCTCATTCGTCCAGCCCTCCCTTGGTGCCAAGATAGGCAGCGATGACAGCCGGATTGGCCTGCACTTGCGCAGGCGTGCCCTCGGCAATTTTCCGGCCCCGGTCCAGCACAACCACGTAGTCTGAAATATCCATGACCACGCCCATGTCGTGCTCGATCAGCACCACCGTGACATCCCGCTCCGCATTCACGTCGAGGATATAGCGGGCCATATCCTCCTTCTCTTCCTGGTTCATCCCGCCCATCGGCTCATCGAGCAGCAACAGCTTCGGCTCGAGCGCCAGCGCCCGTCCAAGCTCCACGCGTTTCCGCAGTCCGTAAGCCAGTGACGCCGTCTGCAGCTTTCGGAGGTCCTGCAGTTTGAGAAACTCGATGATTTCTTCGCAGATCTCCCGGTTCTTGATCTCTTCGTTCCGGGCCGGCCCCCAGTAGACGATGTTCGACAGCACGCTCGATCGCATACGCACATGCCGGCCGAGCATCAGGTTGTCGAGAACCGTGAGGCCGGAAAAAAGTGCGATGTTCTGGAAGGTGCGCGCCACGCCCAGCTCGGCGATCTCGTAGGGCTTGAGCGGCGTGATGTCCTTGCCATCGAGCACCACGCGCCCGGTATCGGGCTTATAGAAGCCCGAAATCATATTGATCAGCGACGTCTTGCCTGCACCATTCGGACCGATCACCGAGAGGATCTTGCCTTGCGGCACATTCATCGAGACGCCGGCCGACGCCACCACGCCACCGAACCTCTTGGCGACCCCCTCGACGGCGAGCTGCGTCTTCTCGCCAGCCCATCCCTCACTCGCAACTTCATTCATGCGACGCAGCCCCTCGACCAAACCGGCGGAGTGAGATCGGGCATACGGCATCGGCCGCCGAAGCGACGTCTGATTGCAGCAAATTGTCCTCCCGACACGCCCGCTACACGGACACCGGACCCCACTGCCGATTCTGCGCTTCTGCGCTTCGGTTCTTTGTGCCCAGTGTTGTCAGTGTCGCAGTCGCTCAGGAGAATTGTCAAGCCCACCGACCAGCGATTCGTCGGGCAATCATCCACTGAAGGCCACGCCAATCACCGAAGTCGCGTCCGCAAATCAGGCGCCGCCAAGCCCACCAATCCAATCAATTCGGACCGCCACGCGAGCCGATCGCGAACTCGCTCCCATGTCGCCGCCTCCCCCCAAGCGCACGTTTCGCTTGCGGAGTTCGCAAACAAAAAATAACGCCCGCTTCATCAGGAAGCGGGCGCTATCAAGGTGTAGTCCAGCGTGTCTCGGCTTATTCCGCCGCCAGGCTCATCGTCGGAGCTGCCGCTTTCACATCGGCATCGACGTGCGGCTCGAACTTCGAGAAATTCTTGACGAACATGTCGACCAGGCTACGTGCCATCGCATCATAGGCCGCCTTGTCTCCCCAGGTGTCGCGAGGATTGAGTATCTTTGCATCGACGCCCTCGAGCGCCAGCGGAACCTCGAAACCGAACATTGCGTCCTTGCGCATCGGCTGGTGCTTGAGCTTGCCGGAAAGGGCAGCCTCCAGCAGTGCCCGCGTGGCCTTGATCGGCATCCGTTGGCCAACGCCGTACTTGCCGCCCGTCCAGCCCGTATTGACCAACCAGCAATCCACTTTGTGCTCGGCGATCAGCTTGCGCAGCATGTTGCCGTAGGCGCTTGGATGGCGCGGCATGAACGGCGCGCCGAAGCAGGTCGAGAACGTCGCCTGCGGCTCCGCCCCGAGCCCCTTCTCGGTACCCGCCACTTTCGCTGTGTATCCGGAAAGGAAATGATACATCGCCTGGCTTGGCGACAGCTTCGCGATCGGGGGCAAAACGCCGAACGCATCGGCGCAAAGCATCACAACATTCTTCGGATGCCCCGCCACGCCCGTCTCGCTGGCATTGGCGATGAACTCGATTGGATATGCCGATCTGGTGTTTTCGGTCAGTTTCTGATCATCAAAGTCCGGCCGCCGATTGACGTCATCCAGAATGACGTTTTCCAGGATCGTTCCAAAGCGGTTCGAGGCAGCCCAGATTTCAGGTTCCGCCTCCTGCGACAGGCGGATGGTTTTTGCATAACAGCCGCCTTCGAAGTTGAACACGCCGTCATTGGACCAGCCATGCTCGTCGTCGCCGATCAGGATCCGTTTGGGATCTGCCGAAAGTGTTGTCTTCCCCGTACCCGACAGGCCGAAAAAGATGGCGGCTTCACCCTCTTTGCTCACATTCGCCGAGCAGTGCATCGGCATAACGCCCATTTCGGGCATGATGTAGTTGAGGAACGTGAAGACCGACTTTTTGGTTTCCCCCGCATATGAGGTTCCACCGATCAGCACCAACCGGCGCTGGAAGTCGCAAGCGATAATCGTCTCCGAGCGGCACCCGTGCCGTTTCGGATCGGCCTTGAAGCTCGGAAGGTTCACCACTGTGAATTCAGGCACGAAGCCGGGGAGTTCCGTCTCCCTGTCCGGTCGACGCAGCAAATACCGGATGAATGCCGCGTGCCAAGCGTACTCGGTGAAGACCCTGGCGTTGAGCCGATGTTTTGGATCGGCGCCCGCGTGCAGATCCTGGACAAAAAGCTCCAGTTTCGCCGCATGCGCCTTGAAATCCTGATAGATCGCGTCGAAATGCTCCGGCGACAGCGGTTTGTTGTTCTCCCACCAGATCTTGCCGTCCGTGACCGCATCGCGAACAGTGAACTTATCCTGTACGGATCGACCGGTGTGGACGCCCGTCTCGGCAACAAACGCGCCTGTCGAGGCAAAACGCCCTTCATTGCGTCGGATGGCGATTTCCAGAAGCTCTGCATGGCCGAGGTTCATGTGGACTTTGCCAGGAACGTCCAAATCGAAGGGTTGCTTATCCATTGTTTGCGCTGCCGATTTCTGAAGCTGGCCTCTGCCTTACCCTCGCGCCGGAACCCTTGAAGCGAGGTGCAGTCTAAAGGAAATGTCTGGCATGACGTACGAGGGTGCGCAAGCCGACACTGCCTGATGCTACGGTATGGTATCCCGGCCTCTAGCAGAGGTTTCCTGCCCGAGAAAACGAACAATGGTCGCACTTTTCGTGCCAACTGTCCAAGCTCCGTCATAATCCACGCCCCGGCCCGGTACTGGCGCCAAGCCCCCGACGCTACCGCACCACCTGCCCGTGGCTCCGGGCCACCGCCCGCCCCATTCAGCTCGGCTCCTGCCTGCAAACAGTTGAGACGATTGTTTCGACGAGGGAATTTTCGTCCCCTCCGTCCCAGTCCAGCCCGCAACGGCGATACTCGCCGGCAGTTTCGTAGTCGATTCCTTCGATGTCGATCCCGATGGCACGCCAAGCCACCCCGCGATTGTCAGCAAGCGCATTAACTTTGCAGAGCAAAGCCTCCTCGCCATCCCTCTTCTCGCGGACACGATCGCCCTTGAGCAGGATCTGCTGGCCATCCAGCTCGCTGATGCGCCCGAAGCCGGCCACCGTATGGACCCTATCCGGGGTCAGGCACCAGAAACCGAAATCTGCAAAATCGGCATATTCCCGCGCCGCCGGAAAGCGACCGATATAGCGCCGGCGGGCCTCATCGACATCGATTACCTCAACTCGGCCGATCAACGCCGCCCTGAGCGCCGTTAAAGGGAGGCGATACCCCTCGCGCTGGTCGAAAAGCAGCGTTGCCCGTGTATCCGCAAGAAGGTTCCGGGTATGGCGCGCTAGTCCGGAGAGCAGCATGACCGGTCGCCCATCCGCCAGCGTGGCAACCTCCACCAGCGAGGCATAAGGATGCCCATCAGCGCTATCCACCGTTGCGAGCGTCGCCGTCCGCGCCCCCCTGACGAGGTCACGTACCGCCCGCCCCTGCGACTCGTCGTTGCTTGGCCTGCCTTGCGCCATGACGATAGCCTTCTTGCCGAAGCCTGTCGGAAACGCCCCGCGAACATCACATTTAGCAGACAATCCGCCGACAGCATTAGTTGGGAATAAGGAAATTTCGGCTACTACTGGCGACGGGGAGCACCATTCTTACGATTTTTCCGGGGGCGTTATGACGGCTTTTAGTGCGCACGATTGGGCATTCCTGTTCGCAATGGCGACCTTGATCGGCATGATGCTGGCTTTGGAAAGCGGCGCATTTCCGGACAATCGTCGCGAAATCGGCATTGGCATGGTTGTCGTCGCTGGCGGGCTGATCCTGATCGTCTCCACCGCCAACTTCAAGGACAGCGCCATTTTCAACTCCCTGGCCCAGGCGGCCTCCGAGAAACCCGAGCCGCCAAAGAAGCAAGTCGTCTACGTCCAGGAGATGGAGGACGATGGCCAGGTGCCGGGCCGCGACCCTTCGGGTCCCGGCGACGGCGATGGCGGCGACTCCACCCTTAAGTTGTCACTTGGCGTGCTCCCCTCGACGCCGGGCGATGGCAAAATGAACAAAGGCACGCCCCCCGACGGTCGCCGCGCGGGCGGCGCCGAAGAAAAGAACGGACTCAAGATCCTGATCGAGATGGAAAAGGGCGATGGAGCCCGCGAGATCGAAACGATCGTCGAGAAAGTCCCCAAGCCCCCGAAAGCTGGTATCCGAGACTGCAAATTCTGCCCCGACATGATCATCATCCCGCCGGGCACGGCACAACTCGGTCCCTATCCCGGCGAGCCCGCCGCTAAGCCGACCGACGGTGCCCAGCGCAAGGTGACCATCTCCAAACCTTTCCTAATCGGCCGCTTCGAGGTCACCGTCGATGAGTTCCATGAATTCGTGAAGGCAACCGCCTACCGGTCTGCCGTTGGCTGCGTTGCAGGTGGCAAATGGCGCTTTGGCGTCGACTACGCCTCTCCGGGCTTCCACCAGAAGGGCGACCATCCCGTTGTCTGCGTCAGCTGGAACGACGCCAAGGCCTACGTCGCCTGGCTCGCCCGGGTGACTGGCATGCCCTACCGCTTGCCGAGCGAGGCCGAGTGGGAGTTTGCCGCCCGTGCGCGCCACGCACAGCGCCACAAGCCCTTTGCATCCGGCGCTGACATCATGCACACCGAGGCCCACTTCGGCTCCAGCCGCATCGGCACCCGTGGCGTGGGCCGCTATCCGCCCAACGCGCTCGGCTTGTTCGATATTGCAGGCAACGCCTGGGAAATGGTCGAGGACTGCTTCGAGCCTGACACCTCGAAAATCCGCCGGGATGGCAGCGCGCACAAGGCCAAGGACTGCACCATGCGCGTAATCCGTGGCGGCGGCTGGTACAATGAGCCAGCCTACTTGCGACTGTCTGCCCGCTGGGCCAATCCCGCCCGCGCCGCCGGCAACGGCGTTGGCTTTCGCCTCGCTCGCGATCTGGTGGAAGGCAACAGGTAGCCGGTCCACGCCGACCAGGAGCCAGTTCTGGCCACCTGCAGGCACGGTATGCCTGCAGGTCCCCCCGTCATCGCCCGGAACGCCGGCCGTCCGGCCGGCGCCCTGTCGCCGCCGGTCATCCGCCCGCCCATCCTGCTGATCCCCATACGCTCCCCTGTCGCACCGTCCGGACCGAAGCGTTGGGCGCCGGGCATACTGTCAATTGCCTTGCCTGCCGTATCATGTTTCAAAGACGCCAGATATCCAGGGAAGAGCGCGCACGGTCATGACCCATATTCCCGACTTCACCAAGATCCCCCTCGAGGCCAAGAGGACGGTTGGCGAGCCCTCCCCCGCGTCCCAGCCTGCGACCTTCCCCACGCCCGAAGGCATCGACATCAAGGCCACCTATAGCGGCAACGACACCGCCGGCCTCGACTTCCTCGATGGCTACCCCGGCATCGCGCCCTACCTGCGCGGCCCCTACCCCACGATGTACGTCACCCAGCCCTGGACCATCCGTCAGTACGCGGGCTTCTCCACGGCCGAGGATTCCAACGCCTTCTACCGCCGCAACATCGCGGCGGGTCAGAAAGGTCTCTCCGTCGCCTTCGATCTCGCCACCCATCGCGGCTACGACAGCGACCACCCCCGCGTCCGCGGCGATGTGGGCATGGCCGGCGTCGCTATCGATTCGATTTTCGACATGCGCACGCTGTTCGATGGCATCGACCTCTCCCAGATGTCGGTGTCAATGACCATGAACGGCGCCGTCCTCCCTGTACTCGCTCTATTCATCGTGGCGGGCGAGGAGCAGGGCGTTCCCGCAGCAAAGCTGTCCGGCACCATCCAGAACGACATCCTCAAGGAGTTCATGGTCCGCAACACCTACATCTACCCGCCCGCCCCCTCGATGCGGATCATTGCGGACATCTTCGCCTACACATCGGCCCACATGCCGAAATTCAATTCGATCTCGATTTCCGGCTACCACATGCAGGAGGCCGGTGCGACGGCCGACCTCGAGCTCGCCTACACGCTCGCCGATGGTGTGGAGTATGTCCGCGCCGGCGCCAAGGCCGGACTCGACGTCGACAAGTTCGCCCCCCGACTCTCCTTCTTCTGGGCGATCGGCATGAACCCCTTCATGGAGATCGCCAAGATGCGGGCTGCCCGCCTGCTCTGGGCCAAGCTGTTGAAGGACGAGTTCGCGCCAAAGGACGCCCGCTCGCTGAGCCTGCGCACCCATTGCCAGACGTCGGGCTGGTCGCTCACCGCCCAGGACGTCTTCAACAACGTCACCCGCACCTGCCTCGAGGCCATGGCGGCAACCCAGGGCCACACTCAGTCGCTGCACACCAACGCCCTTGATGAGGCGATCGCACTGCCGACGGATTTTTCCGCTCGCATCGCCCGCAACACCCAGCTCGTCCTGCAGCAGGAAAGCGGCACCACCCGCGTCGCCGATCCCTGGGGCGGCAGTTTCTATGTCGAACGCCTGACCTACGAGTTGGCAGAAAAAGCCCTCGCCCACATCGCCGAGATCGAAGGCCATGGCGGCATGGCCAAGGCGATTGCGGCCGGCATCCCGAAGATGCGGATCGAGGAAGCCGCAGCCCGCACCCAGGCCCGCATCGATTCACGCCGCCAGACCATTGTCGGCGTCAACAAGTACACGATCGAGAATCAGGCCGAGATCGAGCTCCTCAAGGTCGACAACGCCTCGGTCCGTGGCCAACAGATCGCCAAGCTCGAACGCTTGCGGGCCGAGCGTGATGAGGTTGCCGTCCAGGCCGCGCTGCAGGCCCTGACCGATGGCGCCCGCGCGAACGGCAACCTGCTCGACCTCGCCGTCAAGGCGGCCCGCGCCAAGGCCACGGTAGGGGAAATCTCCGACGCCATGGAAGAGGTCTTCGGCCGCCATCGCGCCGAGATCCGTTCCGTCTCAGGCGTCTATCGCTCGGAGGCAGGTTCCATGAGCAAGGACTTGGCTGCACTTCAAACCATGGTGTCGGCATTCGAGGCGAACGACGGCCGCCGCCCTCGCATTCTCATCGCCAAGATCGGGCAGGACGGCCACGACCGCGGCCAGAAAGTCATCGCCACCGCCTTTGCCGACCTCGGCTTCGACGTCGACATCGGACCATTGTTCTCCACTCCCGATGAGGTCGCGCGTCAGGCCGTCGAGAACGACGTCCACATCGTCGGCGTCTCCTCTCTCGCAGCCGGCCACCTCACCCTGGTGCCGGAGTTGCGCGCGGCCCTCGAGAAGGAGGGACGCGGCGACATCATGATCGTGGTCGGTGGCGTCATCCCCCCGAACGACTACCAGGCCCTCTTCGACGCCGGCGCCAAGGCCGTCTTCGGCCCCGGCACCAACATCGCCGCAGCCGCGGCCGACCTCATCACCAAGCTCAACGACGCCCTCGGCTATAAGGGCGCCGAAGCCGCGGAGTAGACAGGGCGCGAACCGACAATGCAGCCCACCAATGCTCAAGGCTACGCACTGTTTCCAACAGCGCTTGGAACCTGCGGGATCGCTTGGCGCGGCGAAAAGGTGATCGCCACAAACCTGCCCGAGGCGACCGAGGCCGACGTCCGTTCCCGTCTTGTACGCCGTGCCGGCGGCGGCGATGAAGCTCTACCTCCTGCCGCCATCGCCACAGCCATTGAAGCAATCCAGGCGCTGTTGGCCGGCGACGGTGCCGACCTCGCGTTCATTGCCTGCGAATACGCCGCAGCCGATGCCTTCCGCATCCGCATCTACGAACTCACCCGCGCCATCCCGCCCGGCCAGACCACCACCTATGGCGAGATCGCCGAGCGCCTCGGCAACAAGCGCTACGCCCAGGCGATCGGCCAGGCCATGGGCCACAATCCCCTGCCGATCATCGTCCCATGCCACCGCGTCATGGGCGCCAACGGCAAACTGACCGGCTTCTCCGCCAGTGGCGGCATCGAGACCAAGCTCCGCATGCTCGACATCGAGCGCGCTGCGCTGGGTGCGGACACCGGCTTGTTCGGCCACCTCCCCCTCGCGGTAAAAGGCACCTGAGTTTCACTCCAATCGACCACTCCGAATACGGCCCGACGGAGCACGATGGCTCGAGCACACGCGTGTTGCGCAACGTCGCTCCACCATCCTAAGCTCGTCCGCCTCGCTGGCAGTCAAAGGATGACCGGTGCCATGCCGTTGTCGATCAATCCGCTTTCCCAGGCCCTCGGTGCCGAGATCGAAGGCGTCGACCTCGCAGCCCCCCTGTCGCCGGCAGATCTTACCGCCATCGAGACCGCCCTCACCGATCACCTCGTCATCGTGCTCCGTCGCCAGGACCTGAGCCCGTCGGAACTGGTCTCAGGTCTAGGCCAGTTCGGCCCGATCATGCGCCAGCACCGCTCCGATATCCTGCTCGACGGCCAGCCCGAGATTGCCGTGCTCGACAGCCGCAAGGCCCCCGTCGAGGCCGGCGAGGCCTATCCGGACGGCTCCAGGGACTGGCACACCGACCACACCAATCACGCGCGCCCGCCCAAGGTGACGGCGCTCTATGCGGTAACGCTTCCTCGCTCGGGCGGCGGTGACACGGGCTTTGCCAACATGCACGCCGCCTATGACGCCTTGCCCGAGACCGTGAAGGCCGAGCTCGCTGGCCTGAAAAGTCACAACAAGATCGAGGACCACGCGCATCTTTCCGCCGCCGACAAGCAGCGTTACGGCACCGTCCAGGCTCATCCCGTCATCCGCACGCATCCCGTGACGGGCAGGAAGTCGGTCTATATCCATCCCGGCAAATGCGTCGGCCTGGGCGCCATGCCCCCCGAGGCCACTCGGCGCTACATCGACGGCCTCCTGGAACTGATCCTCAAGCCCGAGTTCATCTACCGCCACAAGTGGCAGCCAGGGGATCTGGTGCTCTGGGACAACCGCTCGCTGCTGCACATCGCCCACCGCGACTACGATACGCGCGAAGGCCGCGTCATGCACCGCGTTCTGCTGGAGGGCGAGGTCCCTGTCTAGATTGAGCGGCTTACCTGCGCCGGTCGGGTCGCAAGCATAACCCTGCGCGCAGCCGAATACTGCGTGCTATGCCATGCTTGAAAAAGTTGCATGACTTCGGGATCGGCGAAACAGCAGTGAGAGGTCGCCCTCACAGCTATCGACAAACACGATTGTCCGTGTAGCCTCCCTCGATCCCAATCAACCTTGGAGACCAACCGATGGCCGCTTTTTATGAACTACGCCAATACAAGATCAAGCCGGGCAAGATGGACGCCTGGCTGAAACTGATGGAGGGGGAAATCATTCCCTTCCAGGTATCGAAAGGCGCCGTCATCACCGCCTCGTTCCGCGGCGAGACCGACGGCAGCATCTATTTCTGGATCCGGCGCTTCGAGAGCGAGGCCCAGCGCGAGCAGATGTACAAAGACATCTACGAGAGCGATGTCTGGAAGAACAAGATCGCCCCGCAGGTCGGCGACTTGATCGATCGTCCCGCCATCAATGTGCAGCGCGTCGTGCCGACGCGTATGTCGGCGGCCCAGTAAGGGCTCGCACGCCCACGACCTAGAACGCAAAACCCCGCCGATCACACATGACCGGCGGGGTTTTCGATCAGGTCAGGACTTGTGTTACCGCGTACCCTTCACCGGTTCCGCATCCATGATGTCGGGACCGTTCGAGGTCGGAGCGGCGGCCTCAGTCTCCGGACCCCGCACCGGTTCGTTTGCCGGAACAGCTTCATTCACGATCGGCGGCAGCACTTCGGGCTTGGCCGCGGCCGGCACGACCGGCGGCTCACCATTGACTTCCGGCTTGGCCGTCTCGACGGCGGGCTGGCCAACCGGCTCGGATGGCGCGCTCTCGACCTGCGGCTGGGTTGCCGGCGCCGGCACCTTTGCTCTGACCACCGGCAACGGGCGGCTCGGTTTCGTCATTGCAGCAGGCGTCGCTTCCAATGGCGCCGGGGGCGTCGCATCGGCTACAGGCGCAACCTTCACGGGCTCCGGCTCGACTGGTGCTGGCGCACTCGAAACGATCGAGTGCGGACCAGCAAGGCAACCCGCCAAGCACACTGTGCACATCATGCCGGGTCCGCAACCCGGAACAACCGGCTTCTTGGCGGCGGATTTTGCCGAGCGCGACGAGGTTCCGGCGTTGCCGCCGGATTGACCGGGATCGCTGGCGTCGGGAGCGGCGTTGATCACATGTGCGCCACCTGCTTCGCCAGCAGCACCATCGGCATTTTCGTTGCCTTCCGCGCGTGCAGCGCGCGCAGCCGGCAGCGCCATGGCTTTCGGGCCGAGACGAAGGCGGCGTGCTTCGGCATCATTGGTGCCAACCGGTAGGGCTGCAGCCATGAATAGGGCCGCCAGCCCGCAATGAACGAGAGACTTGAGCACGGAACGCTTGGACACTGCGAAAACTCCCCACGGGACCGATACGATTCCGAAAAGCTAGCAGCCGACCGTTAACGCCCCTTTAATGGATCGAGCCGCCGCGTTAATTCGTGTCTCGAAAGCGCATTGCCCACGTCGCCGCTGCACGCCGACCAAATCTGTGCTCCACTTCCCAATCCCTGGGGACAGACAATGGAGGAGCACAATGGCAACCTTGAAGGACGGGCAGTATTATAAGGTTGAGGTCGATGGCCGCTTGATGATCGTCACCCTCAATCGGCCGGAGGTGATGAATGCGCTCCATCACCTCGCCCACGAGGAGCTGACGGGGGTATGGGACGAGTTCCAGGAGAACCCCGATCTTTGGGTGGCAATCGTAACCGGCGGTGGTGACCGGGCCTTCTCGGCTGGCAACGACCTCAAATACCATGCCGAGTATCGCGCCAAGCACGGCACCCGCCCGCCCGCCAACGCCAAGGGCTTTGCCGGCTTGTGCAATCGCTTCGATCTGGACAAGCCCGTCATCGCCGCCGTCAACGGCGTCGCCATGGGCGGCGGTTTCGAGATTGCACTCGCCTGCGACATCATCGTGGCCTCCGAGAAGGCGCGTTTCGCGCTCCCCGAGCCGCGCGTCGGACTGGCGGCAGGCGCCGGCGGCATGCAGCGCCTATCCCGGCAGATTCCCTTGAAAAAGGCTATGGGCATGATGTTGACGGCCCGTCACGTCCCCGCCGCAGAAGGCTACGAATTGGGATTTGTGACGGCTGTCGTGCCCCACGAAAAGCTGATGGAGGAAGCTCGCCGCTGGGCCGGTCTCATCCTTGAATGCTCGCCGATGTCGATCCGGGCCACCAAGCAGGTCGTGATGCGCTCGCTCGACGTGCCCTCGACCGAGATCTCCATGCGCAATCTCACCTATCCGGCCTTCGTCGCCATGACCAATTCGGAAGACACCGTTGAAGGACCGAAGGCCTTCTCCGAGAAGCGCAAGCCCAACTGGAAGGGCCGCTGAGCCCGCAGCACCGGCCTTTTTGGCAGGCAGCACTTGCGACCAAAAACAATGCGGCCCGCTTAACGCAGGCCGCATTTCCTATGTTCCACTTGAAACGACGGCTCTAAGTGAGCGGCCGCGAACGCCGCTGCGGACCGAGCCCGACGGTCCACCGACCGCCCGTCGCCTCTTCGCTGTATCTGTCGAGGATGTCCGCAATCCGCTTGTGGCGCTCGATGGCGTTCTTCGGCACGCTGCGCAGCTGGTGAATGTGATCGCCGAGATTGCGCAGGATGGCCTCTTCCTGCTCGCTGAGGCGCCCGTTCCCGCTCTGCTCGGACAGCGCCGACGCCCGCGCGCTGAGCTCACTGCGCGCCAGATCGGCAATCTGCTCGTAGGGGCCGCCATTCGTCAGCATCAGCACTGGCATAAAACGCTTGATCTTCTCGACCTCGGACTCGAGCACCTCGGTGTACTTGGAATCACGATTGTGATCGAGGCTGAGCTGGCGATAGGCCTCATCCACCAGCAAGCTCATGTCCTCGAGATCGGCAGCCAGCCTGCCCCCGAGATAGGGCTCGCGTGCAATCAAGTTGTGAAACGCCCGGTCGACAAGCCCCGCATCCGTCGAGCGGAACGCGTTGTCGATCTCCCGATCATCCCAAGGGTAGAGTCCGTTGTTGATGATATCGGCTCGGATCTGGCTGGCGATCTGGCTCGAGACTTGGTTCGAAGGCTGAGGTGGATCGCTCGCATCGTTGGCAGGCCTCACGCCGGTAGGCAGCGGCGGCGGCGCTGACGTCGGCCCCAAGGGCGCTGGAACACTTGGCCCCGCAACACCAGTTCCTCGCTCGCCCGAGCCTTGCGGGCGATCGGCCGTGCGCTGATCCTCGCTCTCGCGATAGCTGTGGTCCGGTAGCTGGGGCACGCTTTCGCTTCTGAGCCCGCGAACATCACCGCGCCCGTCTCCACGCCCGCCGTCGCTTCCCTGCAGTCGTCCTAACTCCTGCTCGCTTGATCGGCGGCCGCGAAAGGCGGGGATCGCGGCGGCCCGCATCAGCAATAGCGTCTTGTAGAAGTGCGTCGACACGAGATAACGGCCGTTGTCGTTCTCGCGCTCGACCGCTCCCGGCACCGTCGCACCCGCCCCGAGCGTCTTCATCACCAAGCGACGATGCTCCCGATCCGCGATGTCCCGGAACGGATAGGTCTCGGCTGAGAAACGCTCAGAATCCGAAATCGGATGCAGATAGGACAAAACGATCTCGGCATTGTGCGGGGGGTCGGGATGCAGCGCCACCCCGATGACGTTGACCAGCTCCTTGCGCTCGACATCCGCCGCCTTCACCACCCACGGCTTGCGTTGCGCCACAGCCAGATAGCGGGCCAGTCCCGAGTGCACGAGATACTGGGTCCGGCTATCCCCGACCCGGCGTACCGCGCCGATGACCGATCCAGCCACGATCACCTGCCGCATCTCATCAACCAGCGGCTCGTGCTCGTCCAGGATCAGCTCGGATGTAAACCCGTCGTAGGCGTGATCGCGTACGGGATGCATGGCCGAGAGCAGCGCCGACAGTGTCGCGCGCGGATGCGCCGTTTCCCCGAGCGTGGCATCGATCGTTGCCTCGAGCTGATCCGCCGTCATCTCACCGCGGTCCTCGATCTCCGTCAGCGGCGAGCGCAACGCATTGGCGCCGAACAGCCCCGACATGAACACCAGGCTATCGATCGCGATCGCGATGGCAAGGGCCAGATAGGCGAGCCTGTTGCCGTCGACGAATGCGTTCCACGTCACGACGAAGCGATGCGCCTTGTCGTCTCGATTGAGATCGATGCCAGAGATCTTGGCTGCCATCTCGCCGGAATCCCGGCTCGGCAGACCAGAATCCTGCAAGCAACGCCTCCCGAAATCGAGCATGGCGTCCGTGCCGCCCGCAACCGGCAGCTTGTCGCCGCCCGCACAGGCGCGCGCGAAATTGACGATGCCCACATTGAGCGCGAATACCTTCGCAGCCGATTCCACCGCCTGCTTGGGATCGCAATCGATGTCGGTGACGCGTGACTTCGTGGCGGGCGTCGACGCCATCGCGCCGTGCAGCTGGCTGCACTGCAGGGCAAGCGCGCTGAGGTTTTCAAGTGTCGGCGTCCTGCGAAACTCGGTGTGCGCCCGCTCGAACGACAAACGTACCCGTGCCGGATCCACCTTCGGCATACCCTCGTCGTCGCTCTTGACCGTTTGAGCAACCGCGATGCGCTGCTGCGCTGTCTCCGCCTCACCCTTCAACTTGGCGATGTCACCATCGACGACGGCAAGCTCTCGTCCGATCTGGGCGATGCGCCCGTCCGCCTGGGTGAGCCGCTTCTGGGAATCGCGCACTCGTTCTTCCTGGATCTTGTAGGCGTCCTGCAGCTGATCGAGCTCGCCCTTGCGCTCGCGGTAGGCAGGTCCTCGGCCCGCTTTGAGCGTGCCCTCGGCACCGCGCTCCTCCGCCATCACCTCGACGCGTTTGGCATCGATCCCCTTGGCCCGGTTGTCGAGCTCGCTCTTCTTCTCGGCAAGATCGGTCGCCAGCGCCGGTCGCTCGCCCTTGAGGCGCGACAGCTCGTCCGTCAGCGCCGCCTTGCGCGCAATCAGCCCCGCCTGTCCGCTCATGGCCGACGAGATGCGCTCCTGCTGCTCTGCGATCGACGACCGCCGCTGCTCCATCTTCTCGACGAAGTAACGCTCGATCTCACGCTCGGCGCCCTGGCTCGCACGCGACAGGGCCGCAAGGTTGCGCGCAAAAGCGCCCCAGCCTTCACTCTTGAACAACAGCTCGGCTTCTTCCACCTGGCGCCGTTGCGCCAATACGCCGATGTCGGCCACCACGCCTGCCACTTGCCGAGCAGCCCGGATATCCGCCGCCCGCTTGCGCTCGTCCTTCGGGAAAATCGACGAGAACAAGGAGTCGAAGGAGAAAAATACGCTGGTTGCCATGCAGCTGAGAAACATCAGCCACAGCACCGCATTCTTGGCCATGACCCGCGCCGATTGCAGGTAGGGCGAGACGACGTCGCTCTTCTGGTTGATGAGCAGCGTAACGATAAGCAGCAGTCCGACGCCGAGATAAAGTGCCTTATCGGAAAACGCAGCCCATCCTGCCTGTCCCTGCGAGGCTGCACGGAAATCGTCGAAGGCGCCGACCGCATTGGCGACCGCCGCGATCAGCCCGAAGGCCCACAACAGGCCGACCATCATCCCGACGAACGGCTCGACTTGTGCCCAAGCTCCACTGCGAGGCCCGCTTGCCCTTTGCCGGCGCTGCATTCCCGCGGCAAAGCTTTCGCCGATCAGCCAAGCGATGATCAGCATCACGCCCTGAATGCCGAACGTCACCATGAACGACAACACCGGTTCGCCGGTGAAGTTGCGCATGCCATCCCAGGTCGTCCAACCCGACGCCAGCGACAGCACGAACGCCGTCGTTGCCAGCAGCGTCAACTGCCAGTTGGTGGTGAAGGCTTCAGTGACGATCCGGCTGACGCTTCGCCTGCCGCTGCGGGGCGCCGCACCCGAGACCAGGCGCTGCACCAGAACAACGATCGTCACCAGCGCTGCGACCGTTACGAGGACGCCGCTGTAGTCCATAAGCGCTTTCATCAGCCGACCGAGACCATTGTCCCCATTCAGCTCCAGCATCCTCGACCACTCCCGCCGCCATGCCGCTACCTCGGGTTGATCGCCCCTTATCATATTCGATCATGGCAACGATCGGGCAGCCTTGAAGATGCTTTCACTCATCCACAATTCGGGGAAGTTGAGGGATGCAACAATCCCATCCTACGACAAGTTGAGCCCATGCCGAAACCTGTCGTTACTTGAGCCAGCGATTAACAGTTAATGCGAAGGACTTAAGCAACAAGCCTTCAGGTTGTTTCGCCGAGAGCCGCTTCGTGGCGACGGCGTGATGCGTCATCGAAACAGGCCAGGACGACGCGATCCACGCCCCCCTCGTCCCTGAGGAAGCGCACCACCGTGCCGACGGCGATCCGCGCCGCCCGCTCTACCGGAAACCCATAAACGCCGGTCGAAATCGCGGGAAACGCGATCGAGCGCGCGCCGTGATCCCGCGCCAGCACGAGAGACGACCGGTAGGCTCCGGCCAGCAGCTCGTCCTCGCCGTTGTCGCCACCCCGCCAGATTGGCCCGACGGCATGGATCACGTACCGCGCCCCGAGGTCGAACGCTGGTGTCAGCCGGGCTTCGCCCGTTGGACATCCCCCGAGTGCGCGGCAGGCCTTCAGCAACTCGGGGCCGGCCGCCCGGTGCACCGCACCGTCAACTCCACCACCGCCCCTGAGTTCCGCGTTCGCCGCCGTCACGACTGCGTCCACATCGAGGCTCGTGATATCCGCTGTGACGATCTCCAGGCCCTGCATGCGTCAGGCGTAGCGCTCGACCGCCACCGCCGTCGCTTCCCCGCCACCGATGCAAAGTGATGCCACACCCTTGCGCTCACCGCGCTTGGCCATGGCATTGAGCAGCGTCACGATGATCCGGGCGCCCGATGCGCCAACCGGATGGCCGAGTGCACATGCCCCACCGTGGATGTTGACCTTGTCGTGCGGCAGATCGAGATCCCGCATTGCCGCCATCGTCACCACGGCGAACGCCTCGTTGATCTCGTAGAGCCCGACGTCGCCGGTCTTCCAGCCGGTCTGGTCCAGCACCTTCTGGATGGCACCGATCGGAGCCGTCGTGAACCAGGCAGGCGCCTGCGCATGGCTCGACGTGGCCAGGATCTTGGCGAGCGGCTCGAGCCCACGCCGCTTAGCCTCGCTCTCGCGCATCAGCACCAACGCCGCCGCGCCATCCGAGATCGACGACGAATTGGCGGGCGTCACCGTACCGCCGTCGCGGAACGCAGGCTTCAGGCCTGGAATCTTCGAGGGATCGGCGGAAAACGGCTGCTCGTCGCGCGCCACCTGCACATCACCCTTCCGCGTCTTGACCGTGACGGCCACCATCTCGTTGGCAAACGATCCGTCCTCGTTCGCCGCCTTGGCGCGCTTCAGGCTCTCGATCGCGTAGTCATCCTGCTGCTCGCGAGTGAATTGATAGTGCTGCGCCGTATCTTCGGCATAGGTCCCCATCAATCGCCCCTTGTCGTAGGCGTCTTCAAGCCCATCGATGAACATGTGATCGTAGATCTGCGTATGGCCGAGTCGCTGCCCCGACCGCAGCTTGGGCAGGATATGCGGCGTGTTGGTCATGCTTTCGAGCCCGCCGGCCACGATCACGTCCCTCGGCCGAGCATGCAGCGCCTCGAAGGCCATCATCACAGTCTTCATGCCCGAGCCGCACATCTTGTTGACCGTCGTACAGGGAACTGCATCGGGTAGACCAGCGTAGCGCGCCGCCTGTCGCGCCGGCGCCTGCCCCTGGCCGGCCGGCAGGACGCAGCCCATCAGAACCTCGGCCACTTCGTCGGCAGCCACGCCAGCCTTCTCGACCGCCGCCTTGATTGCCGCAGCCCCCAGATGGGGCGCCAACACCGAGCCGAGCGCGCCCTGAAAACTGCCCATCGGCGTCCGCGCTCCCGACACGATCACGATCGGATCATTGCTGCTGCTCATGGTAGGTCCTCCCTAATGCCTGGCATGAAGTTCTTTCCGGCTTCGCCTGCACGCGGCGTGCGCCAGCGAGGCCAATTCAGCCGATTTCGCAGCGAGTGAGCCACGTCGGCGCCCCGGCGGTCAATGCCGACTTTGCCGTGCGCCACAAAAGTTGTGCCTAAAACCAGCCACATCGTCTTGGTCAAAGCACCGAATCCCCCGATACGTACTCAGGATTGAATTCTTAAATGCGAGACCAGTGGATGAGATTGTCAGAGTTGCTAGCGGCAGGTATCGGCGGCGCGCCCCAGAATTGGGACAAAGCGCTGATCGACTGGCGTGATACGATCATCAACAAGCTGACCAACCTGGCGTCCGTTTGGACGATCTACCAGTTGGCCATCATCCTCGTGGCTTACACGTTGGCGCGTTGGCTCGCCGGGCGTCTCGAGAAACCGATCGACGCACGCCTGCGCAGGATCAAGAACCAGCCTGGCCTGCTACGTGTGCTCGTCACCTTACTGCGCCATATCGACAGCATCATCCTGGCGGTGATCCTAGCGATCACGACCGTGATCCTGATGCAGGTCACGTGGCCCTCGAACAGCTACATCGTCAGGATTGCAGCCCACCTTGCCCTGGCTTGGGGACTGGTCTCGACCATATCCCGCCTGATCCGCAACCGGGCTCTCGCCAAGATGTTCGCGGCTGTCGGCTGGACCATTGCCGCACTTAGCATCGTCGGTTGGTTGATGCCGGTTCTGACCGCGCTCGATTCAGCAGCGGTCCAGATCGGCGCGACACGCGTATCCCTGCTTTTAGCTTTGAAAAGCATCGCACTGCTGTGCCTGCTGCTATGGGCCGCCTCTGTGCTTGGCGACTTCCTCGAGCGGCGCATGCGCGAAGGCTTCGAGCTCTCGCCGACCATGCAGGTGCTCTCCGGCAAGCTGGTGCGTTGGATCCTGATCACGATGGCCGTGCTGGCTTCGCTCAGCGCCGTCGGCGTTGATCTGACGGCCTTTACCGTACTGTCGGGCGCAATCGGCATCGGCATTGGCTTCGGCTTGCAGAAGCTGGCATCGAACCTGATCAGCGGCATCATCATCTTGACGGACCGCTCCATCAAACCCGGCGATACGATCACGCTCGGCGACATGCGCGGCACGATCAATACGTTGAACGCGCGCTATGTGTCGGTGCTGACCTTGACCGGGGCAGAGCTTCTGGTGCCCAACGAGCGCTTCGTCACGGAGACGGTCGTCAACTGGTCCTATTCTAACCGCCGCATGCTGATCGAGGTGCCGTTCGGCGTCGACTACCGATCCGATCCCCATCGTGTGCGGGAATTGGCCCTGGCCATGGTCGCAACCCTTCCCCGCGCCCTCACCGAGCCGCCCCCACGCTGCCAGCTGCGCGCCTTTGGCGATAGCTCCCTGGACATGGCACTGATGTTCTGGATCGACGATCCCGAGCGCGGCATCAACAACGTCAAGAGCGACATTCTTTTCGCCCTTTGGGATGCCTTCAAAACCGAGGGCATCGCCATCCCATACCCGCATCGTGAGGTGATCCTGCACCACGCACCGACGACACCGCCTCAGGCCCCGAAGTCGGCTACCACGGTTCATGCTAACGGAAACGGGCAGCCGCACGGTTGAGTCCGGGTCTGAGCACCCGAAAAGGGAGGACCGCCGCAGCAGCTGGCGGCGTGAGCGGGAACCAAAGGCTCAGCCCCCGCATGCGCCGGCAATGTAGAGATTCCCGCCCTTCGCCTAAATATCAACCTTTCCCTGCCATCCTCGGCAGATAGCGTTTCGACGGCTTCCAACTGAAGCGGAAGTGCCAAGCGTTGAGTTGTAAGGCGTGGTGCGGAAAGGGATCTGTCGTGTTGGAGTTCACGTTGGTCGTGTGGCTGGCCAAGGGTGGCCATATCGAACGCGCCGTTGATGCGCAGAATTGCCGCGCAGCCCTTCTTCTCTATCAGAAGTCAGTCGTCACCGGACGCCCCCTCTTCCATCTGGATGACAATGGCCAGCGCCAGCCCGTACTCGACGTGCGCTGTCGTTCGCGGGCGCCTGCTGCCACCTCCTGAGATCAACCCTGCTGATGCTCCTCGAGCCGCGGCATGATCTCGACGAAGTTGCAGGGCCGGTGCCTATTATCGAGCTGCCACTTGAGGATGCCGTTCCAGCCGTCCTTGCAGGCCCCGGGCGATCCCGGCAGGCAGAAGATATAGGTTCCCCCAGCAAGCCCACCGCACGCCCGCGACTGGATCGTCGAGGTCTCGATCTTCTGGAACGAGATCAGGTGGAAGACGGTCGAGAACCCGTCGATCTCTTTCTCGAACAGCGGCTTGACCGCTTCCGGCGTCACATCCCGTCCCGTGAAACCGGTGCCCCCTGTGGTGATCACCACGTCGATGTCGGGATCAGCGATCCAGCCCTGCACCTTCGCCCGGATCTGCGCCACGTCGTCCCGCGCAATCTGGCGGTCGGCCAGCACATGGCCCGCAGCCGTGATCATCTCGGCAAGCGTCGCGCCGGATTTGTCGTCGGCGAGCGAACGCGTATCAGAGACGGTGAGCACCGCGATACGAACCGGAATGAACGGACGTGTCTCATCAAGACGTGCCATGGCGCCTTCATCCTTCGTTGCAAAGCTGTGACCAGACTGGCCAGCAGGCAGGCAGACCTTCGTGCACCCATCCCGGCGCATGTCCCATGATCTGCATCACGCCGGTCGATCATGCCAGCGAAACCGCCGCCACAAGCCGCACAGTCCTCGGCCGGTCAGCACCGACCAGGGCCGTCACGCGGCTTTCGTTTCGGCCTCGTCCAGCCCGAAAGTCTTTTCACCCTTGATGGTGATGCGATGCATCACCCGCCGGTGCCCATGGTAGTCGTTGAGCGCCATGTGCATCATTGAGCGGTTGTCCCAGATCCCAAGTGTGCCCGCCTCCCACCTCAACCGACATGTAAATTCTGGCCGCGTCGCATGATCGAGAAGATAGCGCAGTAGCGGTTCGCTTTCCTCTGCCGTCAAGCCCTCGAATCCACGCGTCGTCTTGGTCTCGGTGAGATAGAGCGCCGGTCGCCTGGTTTCCGGATGCACCCGCACGAGAGGATGAATGGCTGGCTCGGCAGGCTTGTCCTTCTCTGACACCTTCGCCGCCATCTTGCCCGCCCGTGGCTTCTCCTTGTCGTAGAGATTGTAGGTCTTGAGCCGCCGCGCCAACGCCTTCATCCCCGGCGACAACGCGTCATAGGCGGCATACATGCTGGCAAACAGCGTGTCGCCCCCAAAGGGCGGCACCACCTTGGCATAGAGCATCGTCGCCATCGCCGGCGTCGGCGTGAAGATCTGGTCGGTGTGCCATTGGTCGCCGAAGCCCGCGCGGTCCTCCGGCTCCTTGACGATCTCAATGATCTCCGGCCGCTCCGGAAGGCTGCGCAGATAGGGATGAGTGTGGATGTCCCCCCACCGACGCGCGAAAGCCACCTGCTGATCGGGCGTGAGAGACTGGTTGCGAAAGTAGATGACACCGTGGTCCAGCAGCGCTTGATGGATATCGTTGAAGGTAGCCTCGTCCATTTGGGCAACATCGACACCGCGGATTTCGGCGCCACATGCACCAGCCAGACGGATGATCTCGAGGGGCATGAAACTCTCCCTGATCAGCTCGGCATGACGCGAAGGCCTAGCCGACAATGACCGCAGCAGAGTGCGACCCGCCGTGAAGGCTGTCAATCGAGCCTGAAACGGCAAAACCTGGCCGCACGAGGTATTTGTCGCCGGTCCGACACAGCACCCTGGTCACGCGGGCTGGCGCCGGCGATCAGCTCAGGCAATTTCGGCGAGCAGGCATTTGAGCGTGCCGTAATCGTACCGGCCGTCGAGGGCCGCGTGGGCTGGCCCGAGCCGGCCGCTGTCGACGGTGCCGAGCCGCTCGAACACAGCCAGGATCTCGTCGACCTCGGCTTCCTCCAAACCCACGACGTCGCGCGCTTCGAGCAGTCCCGCCTCGATCGCCTCGGCAAAATGCCCCATGATCGTCGCCCGCTCGAGCCCCCGCCGCTCCGCTATGGCGTCGGCCCCGACCCCTTCGAGGTGCAGGCCGAGTGACTCATTGACGGTCGCCGACAAGCGGTTGTCGAGCATGGGGTGCTGGCGGAAACGCGCAATGACGGCGATGAAGGGCCCGCCGTAGCGGGCGATCTTGCGCGTGCCAAGCCCGGTGATTCCGGCCAGGCCGGCCTCGTCTTTCGGACGCTTGGCGGCAAGCTCTGCAAGCGTCCGGTCATGGCAGATCACATACGGCGGCAGGTTCGCCTCCCCTGCGAGTTTCACTCTCAGTGCCCGCAGCGCCTCGTAAAGCTTCTGGTCGCCAGCCGGCACCCCCGCTGCAGCACCCGATTTGCCCTTCTCCCTTGACGAACGCGCCTTGCGGCTCGACGCCTCCGCCACAGGCGCCCGACGCATGCGGAATTCCGATTCCCCGCGCAGCAGCGGTCGCGCTGCCTCCGTCAGCTGCAGAGTGCCATGCCCCCCGTCATCCGTCGTAATGACGCCGGCTGCCAGCAGTTGGCGAAACAGCGAGCGCCACTCCACCCCAGGCAGATCTTTGCCGATGCCGAAGACCGATAGCCGGTCGTGCCCGTTTCGGCCGATGCGGCTGTCGTCTTTTCCCGTGAGCACGTCCGTAACGTAGCCGACGCCGAACCCCTGCCCCGTGCGATAGATTGCCGACAGCGCTTTCTGGGCAAGCACAGTCGCATCTTCGGTTTTCGGCGGGTTGAGGCAGTTGTCGCAGTTGCCACAGTCTTCCGTCCTATGCTCGCCGAAGTAGGCGAGCAGCGCCCGCCGCCGGCAGCCGGCCATTTCGGCGAGACCGATGAGAGCATCGAGCTTGCCGCGCTGCACGGCCTTGTGTTCCTCGCTCGCCTCCGACTGCTGCAGCCATTGCCGCTGCGTCACGATATCCTGCAGGCCGTAGGCCATCCAGGCGTCCGCGGGCTCACCGTCCCGCCCGGCCCGTCCGGTCTCCTGGTAGTAGGCCTCGACCGATTTGGGCAGGTTCAAATGTGCAACAAATCGAACGTCTGGCTTGTCGATTCCCATGCCGAAAGCAATCGTGGCAACGACAATCAACCCCTCCTCCTTGAGGAAGCGTTGCTGCGCCTGCCGCCGCTCACCGGCCTCCATGCCCCCGTGATAAGCAACCGCCGCGCGCCCCTTGCCCTGCAACCATGCGGCCGTCTCCTCGACGCTCTTGCGTGTCAGGCAATAGACCACGCCCGCGCTCTCCGGATGCTCCCGGGCGATGAACTGCCAAAGCCGGTCCCGCGCACCGATCGAACCCATCTCGGCAATGGTGTAGCGGATGTTTGGCCGGTCGAAGCTCGACACGAACAGGCGTGCATCGGCAAGCCTGAGCTCGCTCGCGATTTCCTCGCGCGTCCGCTGGTCGGCCGTCGCCGTGAGCGCGATCCGGGGCACGGTCGGAAACCGGTCGGCCAGCAGACCGAGCCTGCGGTATTCCGGCCGGAAATCGTGCCCCCACTGGGACACGCAATGCGCCTCATCGATCGCGATGAGTGAAATCGGGCTCCCCGACAGCAGGTCGAGCGTGCGGTCCTGCACCAGCCGCTCCGGCGCCACGTAGAGAACGTCGAGCGACCCCTCTGCCAATTGGCTCTCGACTTTGCGCTGCTCGGCATAGTCGAGCGACGAATTGAGGAACGCTGCCCGCACGCCAAGCTCGCGCAGCGCATCGACCTGGTCCTGCATCAGTGCGATCAGCGGCGACACCACGATCCCGACACCCGGCCGCACCAGAGCCGGAATCTGATAGCAAAGCGACTTGCCACCGCCCGTAGGCATCAGCACCAGCGCATCTCCGCCGCCGATCAGCGTCTCGATCACCTCACCCTGCTCGAGTCGGAAGGCCTTGTAGCCGAACACCGTCTCGAGCACGCGGTGCGCATCATCCATGCTGAAAACGCCTTGTCCGGCACGGGGCGGCTTGGTTGCCAGGGCAGTGCGCTGCATCATGGAACGGACCCGACCGTGAGAAAATGTGTTGCGACACCTTCTTCCTAGGCCAATTCGTCTCCGCAACGGCGCTTCACCGGCCCCGCAGCGTGGAAAAGCCATCACCATGTCACGATCCCATCCCAATCGTGCAAGTCGATGAATATCGCCCGGTCCTGACGTTCACCCAAGGTTCAGTCCCGACCTGGCCATACTGTGCCTATAGTTGCAGCCTAGTCAGGCCTGAGCTGGCAGGACACCCGGCCCGCTGCCGACACAAGCCAGACGACCGATTGTCGAGGGGAGGACAGACACCGCGATGCGAGGATTGAAGACACTGGCACTTGTCGCCGCCATGCCACTGATACTCACCGCAGGCGCGCCGGCTTTTGCCCAGGCTAACTGCGATTGGTATGCCAAGACCGCCGTCCGCCAGCAGCAGATCAACGAAACCAAGCTGTGCGGCTTCACCGGCCTGTCGTGGCACAAGGACCTTGCAGCCCACCGCAAGTGGTGCCTGGGCGTGCCACCCGACGCCTGGAAGGCGGAAGCACAAAAGCGCAGCCAGGAACTCCAGGCCTGTGAGCAGAAGAAGAGCTGATACGCTGCGAGCCCGCGCCAGAAAGTGCGTGGCGCCCTCAGGAGATTCGCCTAAAACCCCTCAAGAGTGAAGCGTCCGCTCACCGGCACGGACGATTGTCGATCCGGGACAGTTGGGGACCGGTCCTTGAAGGAGGGGGAGACGATGCGGCGTAGCCTCGGTTGGAGCGTCATCATCATCCTGGCGCTGACCACTTTTTATTTGGCCTGGCCCGCCTGGACCGGGCGCCAGATCGCAGTCGCCATAAATGCCAGCGACCCGGCGGCACTCGAGAGCCGGATCGATTTTCCAAGCGTGCGCAATCGTGCAAGGCCGGTGGTCCAGGCCGAGATGGAGCGTCGCCTCGATCAACTCAAGCGCGAGGCAGGCCCCCTCGGTGCCGCCATCGCTGGACAACTCAGCCAAGGCTTTGGCGGCAAGCTGGTCGACAGCGCCGTCGACCAGCTCCTCACACCACAAAGCCTGATAGAGATCGTGCATCAAGGGCGGGATTTCCGACGCGCATGGCGCCGCGTGGCGAACCCGCAAGCCAAATCAGCCTCGACGGATCCCGCGGCAGGCCAGCCTCAAGTCGGCGCCGAGCATCGCAGGTTGGGACTTGCGAACGTCAAGAGCTACCGCCTGACAGGGCCACTCGGAATTGCAGTAGGCCTTGCTCGCGATCCCGCAGCAACCCAAGCGGACGCTGTTGTCGAGATGACATTCACGGGCGGCGGCTGGAAGGTCACCGGCATCCTGCCGCAGCTCTGACAGGGTGCGTACCTCGAGCCCGGATCGTCGCCGCCAGAACTCCACTGCCAGGGCCGCAGACCTCAAGTGCCCGAATGCTCGACCTCAGGCCCCGTAGCGGTAGAGGTTCATGCCCTTCGTGCGGAGCCACAACTTGGCTTCCTCCAGTCGCGGCATCGCCGTCTTTACAAGCTTCCAGAACCGGGGGCCGTGATTCATCTCGGCCAAGTGCGCGACCTCATGCGCCGCGACATAGTCAAGCACCAGTGGCGGCGCCAGGATCAGCCGCCATGAGAATGACAGCTGGCCATCGCTCGAGCACGAGCCCCATCTGCTCTTCTGATCGCGAACGGTGATGCGGCGCAGCTTCAGACCAAGCTTGGCCGTGTGATGATCACAACGATCGGCAAGATCCCGTCGCGCTTCGCTGAGCAGCCAATCACGAAGGCGTCGCGGCGCATGCTCGGGATCACCGTTGACGATCAATCGCGGCAGGCCGTCCGCCGCGGGGGCGTCGATGCTCACAACCGAACGTCCGCGCTGGGGCCCCGCGAAGCACACCACGTGGTCTACTCCGCGCAAGGGAATGATCGCCCCGTCCCGGAAGGCCACCGGCTCGGGCACGCCCTCGAGCCGCGCGATGACCCATTCGCGGTTCTTGGCAAGAAACTGGTCCGCCTCTCGGAAGTCGGTATAGCGAGGAATGGTGAGCATGACGGCGCGCGCCGTATGACTGACGCGCAGTGTCAGCCGCCTCGCCGTCGGATGCCGTCGCACCTCGACCAGTGCTGGAATCCCATCGACCCGTAAAAGCTGGACCGGAGCTGTCTTGGCGCGTGGCCGCGTCATGGCAAACCTCGGTTGAATTGCTGAGGAACGCGGAACGAGCATCCGCCGTGAATCAATGCGCGACACGCACTGCTAGCCTGATGAAAAGGGCAGGCCATTGCGGCGCCGATGCGGCAACCGAACACACGCCGACATGGTTAACATCAGCAGGACTCCCTTGTCGCGCACCATCACATCGCAAAACGCGCAAGGAACCCCGGCCGTGGCCACCCGGCCACGCGACCGAATTGCCCAACCATCGCTCTAAGCGATCACGTCAATCGATGAAGGCCGCGCCTCGCCGAGGTGGTCCGGATTGCGTGAGACAACTGCCACCGGCACATCTGTCGCCCGAAGACCAAAGCGTCGGCGTGGTCGACGATGAATAGCGCAATGCCAGCACTGGCACGCACCGCTGAAGCGCAGCCAAGCGCAAAACTTCCGTGGCACTGGTTGAACCACCATGGCAGCAAAAGCGTACAACTGGCGCCAGCGCCACACTCACCTAAGCTCGGCGATTACCTGCTGCGCGGCACGTCCGCTAGCCCGCTCGCTCTATTGTGCGGATCCAGCCGCGTGACATTCCCCGACCCATCTGTGAAAGTGAACGCAGCCGCATCCGGTCGAGGCGCCATTTCCGCTTCAACGCGCCGTCCTCTCCGACGATCGATCGGCATGGAAACGATCCCGCGCGCCGCGCGACCGTCGTGGCGTCGCGTGAAGTCGGCAATCCGGGAGGCGATCTCGCGCCGGAACCGGGATCCATTGAACACGCCGTAATGGCCAACCTCCGGACACTCGAAGTGCATTTTGCGCTCGTCCGGCACGTTCTTGCACAAGTCCAGCGCCGCCTTGCACTGGCCAAGGCCGGTAATGTCGTCTTTCTCGCCTTCTACCGTCATCAGGGCGATGCGATTAATCTTCCCGAGGTCCACCCTGCGCCCGCGATGCATCATTTCGCCCTTGGGCAGCATGTGCCGGACGAACACGGTATCGACCGTCTGCAGGTAGAACTCGGCGGTGAGGTCCATCACCGCCAGATATTCGTCGTAGAAGTCGCGGTGCTTCTCTGCGTTGTCGCCGTCACCGCGCACAAGGTGGAAGAAGAGATCCTTGTGTGCGTTGACATGGCGATCGAGATTCATCGTCATGAAACCGCTGAGTTGCAGGAACCCCGGATAGACGCGACGCCCGAACCCGGCGCTCGGCCACGGCACGGACGTGATCACATTGCGCCGGAACCAGTCGGTTCCTTTTTCCTCGGCCAGCTGATTGACCGACGTCGGGTTTATGCGCGTATCGATCGGCCCACCGGCCATGATCACCGATTGCGGAACGTAGGGCTCCTCGTCCGCTTCCATGATGGCCGCCGCCGAGATGACTGGCACCGACGGCTGACACACGGCGAACACGTGCACATCGCCACGGAAGTGACGGAAGATGTCGCGCATCACGATGACGTAGTCGTCGAGATCGAAGTTGCCGGCCGCCATCGGCACGTCGCGGGCATCCAACCAATCCGTGATGTAGACGTCGTGGTCGGGCAGGAACGCCTCCACTGTGCCACGCAGCAGCGTGGCATAGTGACCGGACATCGGCGCCACCAGCAGTAGCTTCGGATCGGCCTCTCGCCGCTCGGAGCTGATGTCGCGGCGGAAATGAATGAGGCGACAGAAGGGATGGCGCCACACCACCTCTTCCTCGACGCTGACCGGCTTGCCGTCGACCACAGTGCTGGTTATGCCGAACTCCGGCTTGTCGTAGCGCCGCGTAGTCCGCTCGAATACCTCCAGGGCAGCTGCCGTATGTCGACCGATCGGCGTATGAGTGAGCGGATTGAATGGATTGGTAAGCAGCATTCGGCAGGAATCTGCCGCAACCCGGGCCGGCCGCACGGCGGCATGACCCAGCTCATACCAGTGGTAGAGCATTCGTTCTTCCCCCTGTTCCAATCACGCCTTGCATCTTGGCCAACTCGCGAGGTGGCGCCGTGGTGCCACCTGATGGTGTACAAGGTCCGATTGTCACATTCCCGCAGTGCAACATAGTGACTCGATTCGCGGCATGGTTAAAGATGCCCTCCATGGTTTGAGAAATCAGTGAGTTTTTCTGGCATCAGCAACTGTTTAACAGCGCCCGTTGACGATCGGAAGCCCGTTTAGCGGGCACCGGCAGGTCCACTCCAGGGGGGACCTCTTGCATTGCAGCACGCTTGGGCGCGCAGGCGACGGCCCCTCGCTGTGCCAGGTGCAGTGCCGTCGGTGCCGCCGCTGGCGACAGCGCCGAAAGTCTCGTTTGCGTTGAGCTGGTCTCCCGCCTATCTATCGGGCTGCCGCGACGGCCTTCATGCGTCGCATTTGAGCTGCCTGGACATCCTCATGCCAACAGATCGCCCGACCCCGAAACCCGGCATTCTCGACATCGCCCCCTACGTGCCCGGCGAAAGCACGGTGCCGGGCGGCCTGAAGCCGATCAAGCTTTCGTCCAACGAGACACCTCTCGGACCGAGCCCGAAGGCCATCGAGGCTTATCGCGCGCTATCGAACGAGCTGGAGCGCTATCCCGACGGCGCATCGACCGCACTGCGCAAGGCGATCGCCGGCGTCTACGGCCTCGATCCATCCCGCATCGTATGTGGCTGCGGCTCGGACGAGTTGTTGAACCTGCTTGCTCACGCCTACCTCGGCCATGGCGACGAGGCGGTCTTCACCGAGCATGGTTTCCTGGTCTATCGCATCGTCACGCTCGGCAATGGCGCGACGCCCGTTGTCGTCAAGACCAAGGCTCACACCTGCGATGTCGACGCCATGATTGCCGCGCTGTCACCGAAGACCAAGATCGTCTTCCTGGACAATCCGAACAATCCGACCGGCACCTACATTCCCTTTTCTGAGGTCCGCCGCCTGCACGCCGCGCTGCGCCCCGATACACTGCTGGTGCTGGACAGCGCCTATGCCGAGTATGTCCGCCGCAACGACTACGAAGCCGGCATCGAGTTGGTTGCCACCGCCGACAACGTCGTCATGACCCGGACCTACTCGAAGATTTATGGCCTCGCTGCCCTACGGCTCGGATGGGCTTACTGTCCGGCCCACATCGCCGATGTCCTCAATCGCATCCGCGGCCCCTTCAATGTCACCGCGCCGGCGATCGCCGCCGGCATCGCCGCCATCGAGGACAAGACCCACGTAGAGGCATCCCTCGTCCACAACGACAAGTGGCTGCCCTGGACCACCGCCGAAATCGAGAAGACGGGCCTCGAGGTGACGCCGTCGGTTGGCAACTTCATTCTGATCCATTTCCCGGCCTCGCCCGGCAAGGACGCAGCCGCCGCCGACACGTT
This sequence comes from uncultured Alphaproteobacteria bacterium, assembly GCA_963761475.1. Classification (GTDB taxonomy): domain Bacteria; phylum Pseudomonadota; class Alphaproteobacteria; order Rhizobiales; family Hyphomicrobiaceae. The sequence goes on along the minus strand of CAVXGT010000019.1, from coordinate 224,201 downwards.
CCTGAAATCCAAGGGCATCATCATGCGTCGCGTCGCCGGCTACGGCCTGCCCAACGCGCTCCGCATGACCATCGGCACCGAGAGCGACAACCGCGCCGTCGTCTCCGCGCTCGCCCAGTTCATGGGCAAGGCCTGAATGCAATGACCGCACCAATGTTCGACACGATCGCGCTGATCGGCATCGGCCTCATCGGATCGTCGATCAGCCATGCCGCCCGGCGCGGCAAGCTTGCGCGCCGCGTCGTCGGCCACGCCCGCACCAAGGCAACCCGCGATACGGCGCTGAAGCTGGGGCTGATCGAGCAGGCATTCGAGACGGCAGCCGATGCGGTCAAGGATGCCGATCTCGTGATCCTGTGCGTTCCGGTCGGCGCCTGCATGCGCGTCACCGAAGAAATTCGCGAACACCTGAAGCCGGGCGCCATCCTCACCGACGTCGGTTCGGTCAAGGGGACCATTGTGCGCGACTGCGGCCCGCTGGTGCCCGACAACGTGCATTTCGTGCCCGGCCACCCCATTGCCGGCACCGAGCACTCCGGCCCTGAATCGGGCTTCGCCGAACTCTACGATAACCGCTGGTGCATTCTCACGCCTGCGCCCGAGACGGATCCCGAAGCCACCGCCCGCCTCAAGGCCTTCTGGGAAGGCCTTGGTTCGAATGTCGAGATCATGGATGCCGATCACCACGACATGGTGCTCGCCATCACCAGCCACGTCCCCCACCTCATCGCCTTCAATATCGTTAACACCGCAAGCCACCTCGAGCGCGTGACGGATAGCGAGGTGATCAAGTTCTCGGCCGGCGGCTTTCGCGATTTCACCCGCATCGCCGCTTCCGATCCGACCATGTGGCGCGACGTCTTCCTCAACAATCGCGAAGCCACCCTCGAGATGCTGGCCCGCTTCACCGAGGACCTCATCCACCTCCAGCGCGCCATCCGCTACGGTGACGGCGAAACCCTGTTCGATCTCTTCACCGAAGCCCGACAGACGCGCCGCGGCATCATCCAGGCCGGCCAAGACACCGCCGCGCCGGACTTCGGCCGCCCCCACGGTGCCGATGCCCCTCCCGGCACGGCCCCCAAGCGGTAAAGCCTCGTGCCCCACGCGAAGGGTGGCGACTTGTGGGTGTTCGGCTACGGCTCCCTGATGTGGCGGCCGGATTTCCCGTTCGCGGAAAGCCGGCGCGCCACCGTCACCGGCTTCCATCGCGCCTTCTGCGTTGCGTCGACCATGCACCGCGGCACACCGGCCCGCCCCGGATTGGTCCTGGGTCTCGATCGCGGCGGCGCCTGCGAGGGCGTGGCCTATCGCGTGGCTGGCACTGACGCAGCGGCCGTCATCGCCTACCTGCGCCGCCGCGAGTTGATCTACGGTGTCTATCGCGAGACACTGGCGCAGGCGTCTTTCAACGCGGACAGCGGCGCAACAGGAGCGATGGTCCTCGCCTATACGGTCGAGCGTTGTCATCCGAGCTATGCGGGCGAGTTGCCGCTCGCCATGCAGGCGCGGGTCATTCGCGGCGCCGTTGGCCAGTCCGGCGCCAATCTCGACTACCTCATCAACACCGTCGAGCACCTGCGCCAGCAGGGCATTCACGAGCATCGCCTCGAGCGCCTGATGACCGTTGCTGCAGCACACGCTGCCAACACCGGCAATCCCACGCCCCACCGTCCAGCCGTAAAGGGTCTTCTCCGCGCCTGGTCAAGGGCGCCGACTGTCGATCTCACCGTTCCCCGTGGCGACCAGAGGCGATTTGGATACCGCGTCCACCTGCGCACACTCTGACGATCATCAAACGCGATGCCGCATACGCGAGGTGTTGCACTTGGGGAACCGTCACTGACCGATCTGCCTAATTTTCCCATCGCTACAATCCGCCCCTTGCCATTTGGACGGTGATGAACTTTACGTGGGCAATCGATCGCAGGGCCAGTGGGAGTGCCCGAGGGAACCGACGCGATGTTACAATGCGCCAAGGCCGCAATGACGCTGCTCGCCAGCATGACGATGCTGTGCGCAGTAGCCGTGCTGCCGGCCCGCTCGGGCCCGTTGATGCTCGTCGACGCTGCCAGCGGCAAGGTCCTTTACGCCGACGACCAGGACCACAAGTGGTACCCCGCCTCGCTCACCAAGATCATGACCGCCTACATCGTGTTCGAAGAGTTGAAGGCCGGCCGCCTCAAACTCACCGACACCGTCGAGGTCAGCGAGCGCGCGCATAAGGAACCCCCGAGCAAACTCGGTCTACCCGTCGGCGGCGAGATCACCGTCGATCTTGCGATCCGTATCCTGATCGTCAAATCAGCCAACGACGTGGCCGTGATGCTGGCGGAAAAGATCGGCGGTTCGGTCGAGGGTTTTGCCAAGCGCATGAACGACACGGCGCGCAGGCTTGCCATGACCAGCACCCACTTCGTGAACCCCCATGGCTTGCCGGATCCAGGCCAAGTGACGTCGGCGCGCGATCTTGCCCGGCTTGCCCGCGCCGTGATGATCAAATTCCCTGAGCATCATGATCTGTGGACCATCAAGGAGATCACGCTCGGCAACAAGCGCCTGCGCTCGCACAATGGCCTACTCAAAAAGTTCGATGGCGCCGACGGCATCAAGACCGGCTTCATTTGCAACTCAGGCTTCAATATCGTTGCCAGCGCCACCCGCGACGGTCGCCGGTTGATCGCCGTCGTCCTGGGCGAGCCGTCCGGCAAGGATCGCACGATCCGCGCCGCGAGCCTGCTCGAGCACGGCTTCTCGACATCGCCCTGGAAGATGGTTTTCGGCGTCCCAACCATCAACTCCCTGCCGCGCGATCCCAACGCCAAGGCCGTGTCCAGCATCCGTAAAAGCGTGACCGCCTGGAATTGCAACCCCCGCAAGCCCCCGCGCCGCGCGGTCCGTCGCAAAACCAAGCGCAAATCGTCCCCCATGGCGAGAGCGAAGCCAGCCCTGTCGCCCCGCGCCGCAACGGCCTCCTCCCCGGCCACCAAACCCGCCGTAACCGGTTCGACGACCAGGAAAAAGCCGCCACCCCCCCGCAAGGCGGCAAGGCCGGTTCCCCGCCCCCGTTCGGCACAAGCGAAAGAGTGACAGCTCGGTCATAACCGGCCCGTGCTCGGCAAGGCGGACGTCACCCGACAGAGGGTTGAACCAGCTTCACGCCGCGCCGAACATCAAACGATGAGTTCCAACGTTTGCTCCCGATAGCGACACCCCCCATGCGGCTGCGCGCGGGGCGGTTGGTCGGCGTCGGGCCGAGACTTGTCGTCCGAGCGCGCGCGAGGCTCCGACGCGCCGCCCTCCTGAGGCCGACCCGTTGGTGGTGCCGCGCGGTGCGGCGCAGGCTGCTGACGCTCGGCCTTGGGGTTGGTGTCCTGCGCCAGTCCGATGCCGCCGCTCATGGCTATGAGCACGCCCGCCAGCGTTGCGCCAAACACCGATACGGGAAGCCGCTTACGCCTGGGGAACCCAAATGCCATTGCTTGCTTTGCCATCGACATACCACCCTCGCTACGCCAGCCAGCCCTACGTCTTCAGGACTTCTCGAGCCATCCCTTGACCACGTAGCCGAGCCCCGCCCAAGCCGTGCCGAGCAACCCCGAGGCGACAAAGACGCCGACGAGCAGCCTGATCTTGGGTTCATAGAGTTCCCGTGCGCATCAGGATCCACACGAACACCATGCCCGCGATGCCGGCAACGAACGGCGCCAACGCCAGCTTCTGCACCTGGTCGGCCTTGCGGCCGAGAACGTAGCCAACGGCAATCGCGGCCGGATTTAGGGCCGAGAGCAGCAGGACGTCGGCAAAATCAGGCGGCATGCGCGCGCTCCGGGTACCCAGGCCATATGGCCTCGCTGCGTCGCGGATTAAGACTGCTCAATCCTTCTTGCTCGCCCGTTCTTCGATCTCGGGCCGGAGCTTTTCTTCTTCGTACTGGATGAACCAGCCGACCATCTGCCGCCACAGCGCTTCGCAAAGATCCGGCGAGATGCCGCGCATTTCCGCCCGCTCCCTGACCTTGTCGAACACCTGTTGGTTTCGCCACGGCACATTGGCTTCCTGCCCGAGGCCAAGCTTGATTTGCCAGGCGCGCTCGACATAGCCGAACCGCTCGGCGATAAGATCGACCAGTGCCTTGTCGCAGCGGTCGATCTCGACCCGGACATCGGAGAGATCAGCGCAATCCTTGGGAGCTTTGTTGGTCATTGTATGGTGCTTTCGAGAGTTTCCCGGGCTGAGTGCCCGCCGCTTGCGGAGCCCTCCGCCGGCGCTCCGACTGAATACGGGCCCGCAACACCGCGACACCTGCAGGTAGATGATAAGGTCTCATTAGCACAGTTGTCGGGATGTGGGAGCCCCGAAGCCCGCATGAGACTAGAACGGGCAACCCGCCGCACGGAAAGCCAGCTGACATGATCAACGACCACACGCTTTCCCTCTTCGAACCGTTCGGCACCGGCATGGTCAAGCCCATCCATGATGACTATTCCTTCGCCCTGATCCCCGACACCGTCCACTATCTTCTGACCGGCGAGGCCCGTGGCGGCCTGCTCGCACCCGATTGTTTCGGGGGCAGCTACCCCGCGCCCGAGAAGATCGTCCTGGTCTTCGTCGACAGTTTCGGCTGGCAATTCTGGCAACGAATGGCCGACAGCTCTCGTATCATGCGAAGCGTCGCCGACAATGGCGTGCTCACGCCCATTTCGGCCCTCTTTCCCTCCACCACGTCCGCATCCGTCACCACCCTGAACCTGGCGGTCCCTCCGGCCCGCCACGGGATCTACGAATGGAACATGTTCGTTCCCGCCTACGCCGAGGTCATCCAATCCCTCCCCTTCTCCCTCCTTGGAGAGGCGCCGGGATCCGCCGCGAGCAGGGGCTTCGATCCCTCAGCCATGTTCCTGGTGCACGAAACAGCCCACCAGCGCCTAGCTCGTCACGGTGTCGCCTCGATCCAGATCGCCTCGCGCTCCTACGCGAACTCGCCCTATAACCGGCTCGCCTCCGCAGGCGCCGAGATCCGCCCCTACACCACCCTGGCCGAAGCCCTCGTCCACCTCGACGACGCCATCAATGAAACGCCCGGCAAAGCCTTCGTGAACTTCTATTGGGCGGGCCTCGATACCGCAGCCCACATTCACGGCCCCGGTTCCCCCGTCCACGACGCCGAGTGTCTCGCATTCTGGGCCGCACTCGATGCCCTGATGGGACGCCGCCAGCCAAAGCGAACGCTGTGGCTGTTCACCGCCGACCACGGCCACATCGCCGTCCCGGCAGAAGAGACCGTGTTCATCAACCAGCTCTGGCCCGTCCTGCGCGATTGGCTCACAACCGGCGCGACCGGAAAGCCTCTGTGGCCTTGCGGCAGCCCGCGCGACATGTTCCTCCACTTCGCCCCTGAGCGCCGCGCTGAGGCTCTGGCCCTGCTCCAGCAGGGCCTTGCCGGCAGGGCCGATGTCATCACCATGGCAACGGCCGAGGCCGCGGGCCTCTTCGGTGCAGCGCCGTTATCTGCGGAAATGCGGGACCGCCTCGGCGACGTGCTGGTCTTGCCTCACCAGGGATCATTCGTTTGGTGGCACGAGGCCGGCCTCATCACCAATCGCCTCAATGGCCATCACGGCGGCCTCACGCGCGAGGAAATGACGACGATCCTGGGAGTTGCCGGCGAGTTTTGAAAAGAAGAAGGCCCGCTCCGACGCGCATGAAGCGCTGCAGCGGGCCTTCTTGTCCTACCGGGCGAGTTCCCCCACCCTATCTCTTCGCTCGCCGCATCAGCGCTTTGCGCCGCGTGCCTGATCGGCTTCCATCGCAGCCCGGATGACGGCGTCCGCATCCATCGATCCACTGGCGCTGACATTCACCACCGGCGGCGGCAGCGCCGACTTGGCAACTGCGCCGTGCGCGAAGCCCTGCGACGGCTTCAAGGGGAGCGCGCCGGCATCGGCCAGAACCGGCCCTGCCGAAGCCTTCTTGCCCTGCAGATCCATCACCAGCGCGAGGTTCTGGTCGATACGCTCGTCCTGCGAGCCCATTTGCTTGGCTTCAAGCAGCAGCCGCTCGCCCCGCTCGGCTTCCCCGTTCATCGTGTAGGCCATCGCCAGATTGTTGGCGAGGGAAGCGCGCTGCGGCTCGATGGAGCGAGCCCGCTCGAAGTACTCGATCGCTTCCTTGTAACGGCCCTGCTTGGCGCGAACGGTGCCGCGTGCCGAGATCACGCGCCAGTCCGGCTTTGCAGGATCATCGGCCCGCGTCAGCAGCGCATCCGCCGTTGACACCTGCCCATATTCGAGCGCCAGCCGACCATATTCGCTGAGGAACTCACGGTCGGATGAATTGAACATGTATGCGCCCTGGAGCGTGCTGAACGCCATCTTCTTGCGCCCGAGGGCCTTCAGGTTGCGGGCATAGTTCAAGGCCGCCTTGCCATCGCGGGGATTCTCCGCGCTCTTCTTACCCCAATACTCCGTCGCCTTCTGCAGCTCAGCCTGGGTTTGTGGCCCGGTGCTGGCGGTGGCGATATCGACCGATTTTTGTTCGTCGCCCAGCAGGCCGAGGTCGAGGTTGTTGCCCTGTGCACAAGCCCCAAGGCTCAGCGTCAGCGCCACCGCACCGACTTTCGCCGCCTGCTTCACCAAATGTGAGGCGGGCAGGCTTCCAGATCCAACAAAAGCAAATCCGATCATCGACCACTCCTGATGCGCGGATTGCCCTCCGCGCGTAACGATCCCAAACTTGAGTCCAGTTTCGGGCTTCGGCTTAAAAAAAGGATTAAGGTCAGTCGCAATTTGGCACGCAAAGCGACAGACCCCTGAATAATCGGGCTCCGCCACGTCGGACGGCCGGCTGAATTGGCCGCGTGGTGAGGTTAACAGCGCCACCAATCGCGAATCTGGTTGCAAAAGCGGGGGCGCACGCCTTAACGAGACTCTTAAGGCGGGGTCGTCCCGCAGGCCCGTCAAACGACCTCAATTAGGGGGGAAAGCAGACCATGGATTTCTTCGTCGACACGGCTGACATTGCCGAGATCTCGCGAGCTCGCATCCCTGGGCCTCCTCGACGGCGTGACCACCAATCCGTCCCTGATCGCCAAGGCCGGCCGTGACTTCAAGACGATCATCGCCGAGATTTGCGAACTGGTGGACGGCCCGGTCTCCGCCGAGGTCGCCGCTACCGACGCCGAAGGCATGCTGACCGAGGGCCGCACACTCGCCCAGATCGCCTCCAATGTTGCCGTCAAGGTACCGCTGACCTGGGATGGCCTGAAGGCCTGCCGCGCCCTGACGGACGAAGGCACCATGGTCAACGTAACGCTGTGTTTCTCGGCCAATCAGGCCCTGCTGGCCGCCAAGGCCGGTGCCACCTACGTTTCGCCATTCATCGGTCGCCTCGACGACATCGGCCTCGATGGCATGGAGCTCATTCGCGAGATCCGCACCATTTACGACAACTACCCCGACCTCGAGACCAAGATCCTGGCCGCCTCGATCCGCACCGTGAACCACGTGCGCGATGCCGCCATCATCGGTGCCGATGTGGCAACGGTACCGCCCGCTATCCTCAAGGCGCTGGTCAAGCACCCACTGACCGACAAGGGCCTCGAAGCCTTCCTGGCCGATTGGAAGAAGACTGGCCAGAAGATCGTCTGAGCCCCTCGCTCCGCCGCCGGCAGATCGTCATCCCCGCATGAGCGCGCTGTTCGGGTCGTAGAAGGCCCGGGCGCTGGCAACCGCCGGGATGCGATCGCCCGCCACCTCGATCTCGAACCGACCGGCAGCCGCCACCTCTTGCGCTGTCTGGCCGGGGGCACACGACACATAGCCGAGCCCGACGGCCGCGCCGAGCGTATGGCCGTAGGCGCCCGAGGTCAGGTATCCAACCGGCTTGCCACCCGACAGAATGGGCTCGGCGTGGTAGAGCAGCGGCCCGGGATCGGCGAGCTTGAACTGCAACAGATGGCGCGCCACCCCCTGCGCCCGCTTGGAAATCACCGCCTCCCGCCCAATGAAGCCGCCGAATTTGCCCGCAGCCTTGTCGACCTTCACGGCAAACCCGAGCCCCGCCTCGAGCACGTGATCCTCATCCGTGATGTCATGACCGAAGTGCCGGTAGGCCTTTTCGAGCCGAAGCGAGTCCATCGCATGCAAGCCGACTAGGCTCAGCCCATGCGCTCTGCCGGCGGCGAGCAAGGTCTCCATCACATGCTGCGCGAATTCCGCCGCCACATAGAGTTCGAGGCCAAGCTCACCCACATAGCTGATCCGGTGCGCCCGCACCGGCGCCATGCCGACCTCGATCTCCCGGCAACTGCCGAACGGCAAGGCCGCGTTTGAAAGATCCGCCCGCGTCACAGCCGCCATCAGGTCGCGCGACTTCGGACCCATCACGGCAAGACAGGCTTCACCGCTGGTCACATCGATGGCCACACACCTGGCCTCGTCCGGGATATGCCGCCTGAGCCAGGCAAGATCGCGCACCGTCGTAGCCGCCGATGTCACCACCAGGTAAGATGTCTCCGAGAACCGCGTGATGGTGACATCCGCCTCGATGCCGCCCCGATCATTCAGCCACTGCGTATAGACAATTCTCCCGGGCTCCACCGCCACGTCATTGGCGCAAAGTCGCTGCAGCACGGCCTCGCTGTCCCCACCTTCGACACGGAATCTTGCCGAACGCGCTCATGTCGATGAGACCGACGCCCTCGCGCACCGCGCGATGCTCTCTAGCACTGTAGTCGAACCAGTTCTGCCGCTTCCACGAATAGCGGTAGGTCGCTGTCTCTCCGCGCGCAGCCGCCTCCGCCGGCAGGAACCAGTGCGGCCGCTCCCAACCCGCCGTCTCCCCGAAGCAGGCGCCGAGTGCCTTCATGATGTCGTGCACAGGCGTCCGCCGCACCCCCCGCGCCGTCGCATACTGGCGATAGGGAAAGTGGTCGGCATAAAGTAGCCCGAGCGTCTCCCCCACGCGCGTCTCGATGAAGGTCCGCCCTGCCTGGTAGGGCACGACGCGGCGCACATCGACATCCCAAAGATCGAACGGCGGATGACCGTCCACGATCCATTGCGCCAGCGCCATACCCGCACCGCCCGCCGACTGGATCCCGACCGAGTTGAACCCGCAGGCGACAAAGAAGTTCGCGAGCCCCGGCGCCTCGCCAAGCAGGTAGCGGTTGTCGTGCGTGAAGCTTTCAGGCCCATTGAAGAAGGTATGAATGCCGATCCGCCCGAGCAGCGGCATGCGCTGCACGGCCATCTCGAGAATGGGTGCGAAATGCTCCACATCCTCCGGCAACTGGTCGAAGCAGAAATCCTCTGGAATGCCGTCCGCCCCCCACACCTTGGCCTCGAGCTCGAACGCCCCGAGCATGATCTTGCCGGCATCCTCCTTGTAGTAGGCACACTCGTCGGGAACCCTCAGCACCGGCAGGTTGCGCACCACTTCCGGATCAGGTTCGCTCACGATGTAGAAGTGCTCGCAGGCCTGGAGCGGCAGACCGATGCCTGCCATGCGCCCAACCTCCCGCCCCCACATGCCCGCGCAGTTGACCACCACCTCGGCACCGATCACACCCTGCTCGGTTCGCACCCCCGTGACCCGCCCGCCAGAGCGCTCGATGCCCACGACCTTGACGTTCTCGAAGATGCGCGCCCCCCCGTTGCGCGCACCCCGCGCCATTGCCAGTGCGATGTTGCCTGGATCCCCCTGACCGTCCCGTGGCAGATGGACCGCGCCAACCACGCCTTTCGTATTGAGCAGCGGGTGGCGCCGTCGCACCTCCGCCTCGCCGATCACCTCGATCTCGACATCGTAGGCACGGGCCATCGAAGCGCTGCGCTTGAGCTCCTCGAAGCGCTCCTGCGTCAACGCCACCGTCAGCGATCCGTTGCGCTTGAAACCTGTGGCAATGCCGGTTTCGGCTTCCAGCGATCCGTAGAGCTCCTGGCTGTATTTGGCCAGCCGGGTCATGTTGGCAGTCGCCCGCAACTGCGCAATCAACCCCGCCGCGTGCCACGTCGTGCCCGACGTCAGCTGCTTGCGCTCGAGCAGCACCACGTCCCGCCATCCGAGCTTTGCCAGATGATAGGCGACCGAGCAGCCGGCAACGCCGCCGCCGATGATGACGACACGCGCATGGCGCGGCAGTTCCTGCATGGATGAGCTCCCTGGCGTAACGGTTCGGGCCTCCGCTGCATGCGCTCCGCTGGCGCCCTTGGCGGACTTCCAGACATGATGCTACACGAGCGTTCCGGTTCTGAAATTTGGCCCCGACGCCAGCCCAAACCTGGGTGCCAACGTCGGTTGCGCTACAATAGGCTAATGTTATTTCTTGTGCCTCCCGAAACGCAAAGTGCGTTCGGTGCAGACGCGACCGGTGCGTAGAAGCCTCCGTCGGCAGCCGCCGTGCCGGTCAGGTGCCGGCGAGCCTCAACCAGGCGGAATTGCCGTCCAGATTCACAGCGTCCAGCGAAACCATCACGCCGTCATCCGACTTATGGCGGAGCAATATGAGAGGCGTATTCAGTCCGGAGCTTCATACCTGCCGGAATGTTGCATGAGCCGAAGGCGCGCGGGCACGTGCGCCAGTAATCAAATGCGAATCACACCCGCTGGCGCGACTTGTAGACTGGCGCCTGCCGCATCGCTGCAGCCTTGCGGCTGAGCAGGTAGGGGCCCTCGATTGCCGAATAGGCGGCGTTGACCCGCTGCGCCATCGCGGAAATGTAAGCCGTCACTTCGGCCGGCAATTCGGCCGTCGCAAAGCGGTCGGGATGATAGATCTTGGAAAGCTTGTGCCACTGGGCCTTGGCCTCGGCGAGCGTAGCGCTTGCAGGTATGCCGAGCACGGCGTGGGGATCGAAGCCATCGAGCGAACGGGCGCGGGCGGCCAGATTCTCAGGTTTCGCCACATTGATAAGCTTGACGTTGCGAATGGTCGACTTAGCCAGGAAAGCCCGCTCCCCGCCCCATGGCTCGAATTCGACGAAAGCGGCCGGCCCATTGAGCGCATCGCTGAACGTCCGACCAAGTGGGATCATGACCCGCCCGCCGACAATCTCGCCGTCCGTGGTCGAAATCTCGACCGGCACGCCGTTGTGATCCGCGGCTTCGACCCTGTTGCGCTCGAACATGCCATTTCCTTGCGTCGCCATGCTGTCCCGATCCGGGACACGCCGTTAACTCCTGAGGTCCCGATTGCAAGAGGTGTGCAAGTTGCATCTCACACACTGCCGACCACCTCCAGTGGCGCCCTGCCGTTTCGCAATTCCTCGCCACGCCACTGGACCCTCACCGACCGCCCAGCCGGCGGCCTGACCGAGCTTTCCCGCGCTCAGTCGCGCGATGTGTTATGAATGAACCTAGTCCGGCGGCACCAACGGCATCTGGCGGCCCCGCCTTGAATGTGCTACGCCGCCGCGAGCTTTTATGATGCGCCGCACAACGCGCGCGCGCCGGCCCGTTTGGCCGGCCCCAGCCGGAACGTCCAGCAGGACACCCATGAAACTTCGTAACATCGCCATTATCGCCCACGTCGACCACGGCAAGACCACCCTCGTCGACGCGCTCCTGAAGCAGTCGGGCGCCTTCCGTGAGAACCAGAAAGTCGACAGTCAGGCCATGGACTCCAATGACTTGGAGCGTGAGCGTGGCATCACCATCCTGGCCAAGTGCACCTCCATCCTGTGGCGGGACACCCGTATCAACATTGTCGACACGCCCGGCCACGCCGACTTTGGTGGCGAGGTGGAACGCATCCTGAACATGGTCGATGGCGTGGTCGTGCTGGTCGATGCCTCCGAAGGCCCTCTGCCGCAGACCAAGTTCGTCGTCTCCAAGGCGCTGAAGCAGGGGATGCGCCCGATTGTGGCGATCAACAAGATCGATCGCCCGGACGAACGCCACGACGCCGTTCTGAACGAGATTTTCGATCTGTTCGCTTCGCTCGACGCCACCGACGAGCAGCTCGATTTTCCCGTCGTCTACGGCTCTGGTCGCGACGGCTGGATGGCCGATGCACCGGAAGGCCCACAGGGCGATCTTACTCCGCTGTTCGAGCTGATCGTGCGCCATGTACCTGCACCGACCGTGCATGACGGCGCCTTCACCATGCTGGCGACGACGCTGGAGGCCGATCCGTTTCTCGGCCGCATTCTGACCGGCCGCATCTGGTCGGGCAGCGTCAAGCCGAACCAGCAGATCAAGGCCATCTCGCGCGACGGAAAGCTGATCGAGAACACACGCGTGACGAAAGTCCTGGCATTTCGTGGTCTGGAGCGGACCGCCGTGGATCTGGCGGAAGCCGGTGACATCGTCGCCATCGCCGGCGTCACGGAAGCGACTGTTGCCGACACGTTGTGCGATCCCACGATCGAGACACCGCTCGAGGCCCAGCCGATCGATCCGCCGACGCTGGCCATGAATTTCCGTATCAATGACGGCCCCTTCGCAGGCCTTGAGGGCGACAAGGTGCAGAGCCGTGTCATCCGCGACCGGCTGATGAAGGAACTCGAGCGCAACGTGGCGATTCGCGTGCGTGAGAATGCCGACAAGGACAGCTTCGAAGTGGCAGGGCGCGGCGAGTTGCAGCTCGGCATCTTGATCGAGAACATGCGCCGCGAAGGCTTCGAGCTGACCGTCTCGCGTCCCCAGATTGTCGCCAAGATCGACGAGGCGAGTGGGCAACGCCTCGAGCCGGTCGAGGAGGTGATCATCGACGTCGACGAGGATCACTCGGGCATCGTCGTCCAGAAGCTGTCGGAGCGTAAGGGAGAGTTGCGAGAGATGCGCCCGTCGGGCGGCGGGCGCACGCGCCTCGTGTTCTATGTGCCAACGCGCGGACTGATCGGCTACCAGGGCGAGCTCCTGACCGATACGCGCGGAACTGCCGTGATGAACCGCCTCTTTCACGAGTATGTGGCGTTCAAGGGCGAGATACCCGGCCGGCGCAACGGCGTGCTGATCGCCAACGGTCCCGGAGACGCAACCGCCTATTCGCTGTTCTATCTGCAGGAGCGCGGTCATTTGATGATCGACCCGCAAACCAAGGTTTACGAGGGCATGATCGTCGGCGAGCACAGCCGCGACAACGACCTCGTCGTCAACGTCGTCCAGGGCAAGAAGCTGACCAACGTTCGCGCCTCCGGCAAGGACGAAGCCTTGATCCTCACCCCGCCGCTCCGCATGACGCTGGAGCGGGCCATGAGCTACATTCAGGACGATGAGCTGGTCGAAATCACGCCATCCTCCATCCGCTTGCGCAAACGCTGGCTCGACCCCCACGTCCGCAAGAAGATGGAGAGGAAGAGCGAGGCCGAGGCGGTCTAAGGGCATCTCTTCACCGAACAACCGGCAATCCCGCCTCGGAGAACACCGCCGAATGACGGTCAAAATGGCAGGATTGCTGGTCGCGCTTCTGGCGGTTGCCGTATTGGTCGCGGGCCTCTGGTACCAACGGCAGAACCCGCGCCGCATCCTCGCTTATGGCTCCATATCCGTGGCAAGCCGGCTCAATCCGGGCCCACCGGTGACGCTCAAAACCCGCACCGTTGCCATCGGCGCCCGACAAATCCAGGAAGTCGAGCTGCCGAACGGCACCTGGATCGACTGCGCCGACGATTGCCCCAAAACCGCCCGCGAAGCCGGCCCCGAGTTCTGGGAAACCTTGAACCGCAACACCGGGAGGTGAGTGGCAGCGCCAGCTTGCGCACCTGCGAGAATGCCTGTTGCCTTGATCGAGCAGCCGCCGCCATCACTGGCCTCAGCGGCTTTTGCTCACCCTCAAGAGAAGACCGTCACGAGTTCCCGTTTGTCTTTATCTGCGGCCGCACTACGTCCGAAAACAGGTTACCTTCGCGCGCCCGGATCTCACCTCATAGGTTGAACGAAAACCCACCATCTAAAACTATTTCGGATCCTGTCATGAAGTTTGATGCGCCACTAGCCAAATAAACGGCGATTCCAGAGAAATCTTCTGGCGTCCCCCATCGACCAGCAGGCGTCTTTGATATTACGCCATCAACGAAACCTGGTCGTTTTTGTGAGCTGTTACGTGTCATTTCCGTATCGATCCAACCTGGAAGAATACAATTGACCTGAATGTTATCCTGCGCCCAGGCAGAAGCCAAAACTCGCGTAAGCTGGACCAATCCGGCTTTTGACGGGGCGTAACCTGTCATTCTTGGGGTCGCAAGGAATGATGCGAGTGATGAAACATTTATAATTTTCCCTCCACCAGCTCCCTTCAAGTATGGATAGGCCGCCTGGGCGCAGACAAGTGCCGAAGTTAGGTTTGTGTCGATAAGGGCCCGGAAATCAGATATCGAAATTTCTTCAGGTCGACCCCTGTCCCTGATGTTGAATCCAGCATTATTAACGAGAATATCAATGCGCCCAAATTTTTCTTTCGCCTCCGCGATCATAGCCGAGCAGGAGGCTTCAATTCGAGCATCAAATTCGACGCACTCGCACCGTCGGCCAGTGCTCATCAATGCCATTCGCGCGGCCTGGGATTTGCTATGATTCCTTGCTGCAATCACGATATCCGCTCCGGCTTCAGCAAGGCCCGTGGCCATGCCCAAGCCTATCCCGCCATTACCGCCGGTTATGACTGCAACTTTTCCCGTGAGATCGAACAACTTCATGGTATTCTCCGCTATTTATCGACAACAGAAACATCTTGATCGCAAGCAACAAGCCATATCTCATAGGCGCATGCCGAACCGTGACTAAAGGCGCCCGAACGACCGATTTACCCAATTTTTCGACTGTAAATTTATACGGCATGCCGAGCCCACCTTGTGGCATCACTCCACGAGTATCATCTAACCAACTCATGACCAATTATCCAGCATGGGCCGGTTACTGGTGGGGAAATGAAGTCCCCATAAAATAAGGGACATCCAAAAACGCCGCGCGAGCCCTAGCCGCTAGCGAATACCTGCCTCCTTCATCGCCTTCTCGAGATCGTCGCGTTCTTCGCAGCCGCTTGGGCACAACTTCACAAGCCTCGCGAGGTTTTCCTTGGCTTTCTCCGGCTGTCCCGTCTCCACGTAGAGTTCACCCAAATATTCAAGCGCGCCCTTGTGGTCCTGATCAAAATCCAGGGCTTTTTGATAGAAGGTCAGCGCTCTCCGGTAATCGCCAGTCTTCCGCAATGAAAACCCGAGGAGATTGTAGACATCGGCGTGCTGGTGCTTGTCGATCAATTGAAGCAACTGATCACGCGCCGCAATGTAGTCCTTGGCCTTGATCAATGCGCGAATTGCCGCCAAATCCGGTGCCTCATCCTTGGCCGGTGTATCGACGGCTGATGCCGCGCACGTCATAGCAAGCAACAAGGCGACGGCCAGCGACACGCTTTGACGGCAGGTCATGAGAATCATCCTATGCACAAAGCGATCTCGCTGCAGGCCCCCAAGAGCTGAGCCGCGCCCCCTATTGCGCGATGAACCCGCCGTCGACGACGATCTCGGCGCCGGAGATGTAGGAGGCTTCGTCCGAGGCCAGGAACAGGTTGGTGTTGGCAACCTCGTCCACCTCGCCGAACCGGCCCATCGGTATCGCCCTCAGAACCTTGGCGCGCACTTCAGGGTCGGCGCTCATCTGCGACGTCCGCATCGGCGGCATGACGCCCGGATGCACAGAGTTGACGCGGATGTTGTCGCGGCCGAACTGCACGGCAGCGGCCTTCGTCATGGTGCGGACCGCACC
Organism: uncultured Alphaproteobacteria bacterium; assembly: GCA_963761475.1. Classification (GTDB taxonomy): domain Bacteria; phylum Pseudomonadota; class Alphaproteobacteria; order Rhizobiales; family Hyphomicrobiaceae. Next base: position 208,493 of record CAVXGT010000019.1, on the reverse strand, counting down.
CTTGGCCGCGTTGTAGCCCATGTGCACAAAGGCCTGGCCCGCGATGCCGGAGATCGACGAGATATTGACGATCGAGCCCTTCTTCACCTTTTGCATTTCCGGAATGACGGCCCTGAGCCCGAGGAACACGCCCTTGGCGTTGATCTCCATCTGCTGATTCCAGGTGTCCATCGAGAACCGGTCGGGGTTCGAGCCGGAAACGCCAGCGTTGTTGATCAGCACGTCGATCCGGCCATGCGCCTTCAGCGTTTCGGCGACCACCGCCTCCCAATCAGCTTCCTTGGAAACGTCATGGTGGATGAACTGGGCGCGGTTGCCGATCTCGCGGGCAACCTTCTGGCCGTCCTCGTCGTTCATGTCGGTGAGCATCACGAACGCTCCTTCGCGGGCGAAGATGCGGGCGGTTGCAGCCCCCATGCCCGACGCCGCACCGGTAACTATGGCGACCTTGTCCTTGAGACGCATGTGATCCTCCACCAGATGTATCGCGCCAGCCTATGCCGCGTGTTGCACCGGCCCGACGTGCAGTTGCCGGCGAAAACGCGATTGTCCGTACTTTACCGCGCGCTGGCAAGCCGGCGTCGGAGGTGAGCGTCCACGCCTCCAGCTGGCCATCCTGCGATGCCGCCACTTGTTGTTGGGCCTAGCAATGCGTTATTGCGGGGGTAGCCCGCCAAGTCGGGCCAAGTCGCAAGAAGCAAAGGCGCCGGTTTCAATGCAACTTTTCCTGCTCGCAGCAGCCGGCGGCGCCATCGGCGCCGGAGCCCGCTATCTGACCAATGTGGCAGCCGTCGCCGTGCTCGGCGCCGCTTTCCCCTGGGGCACACTCATTGTCAATGTCGCAGGCTCATTCCTGATGGGCGCCGTCGTCGCTGCAGCCGAGCCGCTGCTGGCCGGCTCCGCGCTCTGGCGCACGTTCCTCGCAACCGGCATCCTCGGCGGCTTCACGACCTTTTCGGCCTTTTCCCTGGACGCCTACACCCTGTTCGAACGACGCCAGACCACGCTTGCCGCCATCTACGTCGCGGGCAGCGTCCTGCTCTCGATCGCAGCCCTCGTGGCCGGCCTAGCAACGACGAAGGCGATGCTCAAATGAAACCGCCCGTAGAAACCATCACCATCGCCGCAGGCGACGAAGGCATGCGCCTCGACCGCTGGTTCAAACAGCACTTCCCATCCGTCGGCCAAAGCTACCTGCAGAAACTGCTGCGCACCGGCCAGGTTCGCCTCAATGGCAGCAAGACCGAGGCCAAAGTCCGCCTCGAGCCGGGCCAGCAGGTCCGCATCCCCACAATCGTCCGCGAGCCCCCGAAGGAGGCACCGAGACCGAGTTCAAAGCCCCCTCCCGGACTGTCCAAGGCCGATCGCGATTTCATCGAAGGCCTGATCATCTACGAGGACGAGGACGTGCTGGTGCTCAACAAGCCCTTCGGCATCGCTGTTCAAGGCGGCACCGGTACCAAGCGCCATATCGACGGCTTGTTGGCCGGCATGGCCGACCGCTTCGGCGACCGCCCCCGCCTCGTCCACCGCCTCGATCGCGACACCACCGGCGTGCTGCTGGTGGCCAAGACGCGCGCCGCAGCCGCCACCCTTGGCCGCACCTTCCAGACCCGTAGCGCCGCCAAGACCTATTGGGCCCTGGTTCACGGTGTACCCCGACCGCCCCAGGGCCGCATAGAAGCGGCCCTCGTCAAGGCATCAGGTCCCGATGGCGACCGTGTCCGCAAGGCCGAGGCCGGCGAGCAGGAGCGCGCCATGCACGCCACCACCCACTACGCCATGATCGACCGGGTCGGCCAGAAGGCGTCCTGGGTCTCCTTGAAACCTGTAACCGGCCGCCAGCACCAGTTGCGCGCCCACATGGCACTGATCAATCATCCGATCGTCGGTGACAACAAGTACGAGGACGGCCGCCCCATGCCGATGGAGGATATCCAGCCGCAACTGCACCTGCATGCCCGCCGGTTGATCATTCCCCATCCGCGTCCCGGCAAGGCCAAGTTGGACATCACCGCCCCACTCCCTCACCACATGCTCGTGACCTGGAAGCTGCTCGGCCTCGACCCCAACCACTTCGAGTGACCGCGCCCAGGCCATGGCCCGGCCGGCGCGTGGAAATTTATCTTGGCTCATCCGTGCACTTGTAATGCTGACGTCATGAATGAGCGCTAGTGATTCGCCCGTCGGCGCCTTGCCCCCTCAGACATGCTGGTGCCGGCCGCTCCGAGACAACCGGCGCGCCGTCCTCGACGCCCCGCAAGCGCCGAGCCCGCGCCGCAATTCCTCGAGCCAAGCACGTCCGCTGGCATAGCCCGCCCTCTGGCTGCGCCCTCGGACCAGAGCCAGTCCTGGTGGCGCTCCACCTTTGACCCCGCTTCCGAGTGCACGCCCGGACTGGCTCGCCCGCACGCGCCACAGCGGCCCGCTGCCCGTCAACAGCGAGCCCGTAGCCGCTGATGCAGCCGCGCCACGCTCTTCGCGCCACCGTCCGGCATGTCACGAACCTGCAATCGAACAGCGATACCCGAGCGCCCATGCAGGACACGACAGCACACGCGACGACGAACAGGGCGCCTCTCGGGGGCCGCGTTCGCACCCTCTTCATCTCGGATATCCATCTGGGATCGCGCAACGCCCAGGCGCCACAGCTGCTGCGCTTCCTCAAACACCTCGACGCCGACACCATCTACCTGGTCGGCGATATCGTCGATCTCTGGAAGATCCGCCGCGCCCCCCACTGGCCGCAATCCCACAACGACGTCATCCAGAAATTGCTGCGCAAGGCGCGCAAGGGCACGCGCATCATCTTCATCCCCGGCAACCACGACGACGCCTTGCGCGACTACTGCGACATGCAGTTCGGCGGCATCGAGGTAAAGCGGACGGCACTCCACACCACCGCAGCAGGCAAACGCTATGTGGTCTTGCACGGCGACGAGTTCGACATCGTGGTGGCGACGGCAAAATGGCTGGCCTTCCTCGGCGACCGCGGCTACGAGCTTGCATTGTGGGCCAACATTCCCCTGAACTGGTTCCGCCAGCGATTGGGTCTCGGCTACTGGTCGCTCTCCGCCTACCTCAAATACCGGGTGAAGTCGGCCGTCAGCTACATCAGCGCCTTCGAGGAAGCTGTGGCCGCTGAAGCGCGCAAGTCCGGCGCCCAGGGCGTCATCTGCGGCCATATCCATCATCCCGCAGATCGCATGATCGGCCCCATCCATTACCTCAACTGCGGCGATTGGGTCGAGAGTTGCACGGCTCTGATCGAAACGTTGGACGGTGAGATGGTCGTGGTCCGTTGCCCCGACCAGGCACCGGTCGGCGTTGACGAAGTGCGCATCGCCTTGGCCGTCGAAGCCTGATACCAAACGCCCCTTGAAGGAAGGCCACGCTTGTGCACCTCTCCTCGGCAAAATTGCAGGCGAGTCGCACGCCCAACACGCAGCCTTCCGCAGGAGGCAGGCGCGTGCGGATCCAGCTAAGTGCACTGCCCCGCCTGTCAGGACCTGCCAGAAATCGCCGCGCTCGGCTCGGGCGGACTCCGCCAGCGGCTAAAGCGTCAGGCCCCGCCAACAGACCACGCCAATTGTGATAGGGAGACCTCATGGTGATCGGGACCGAGCGGGCTGAACGCGCCGCATCAGGCCTTCTTGGCGATGCCGTTCATCGCAATCGTGCCATCTCGCGCGAAGGCATGCTCGAGCGCCTCTTCACGCTGGCCTTCAGCGAACTCGTCTATCCGCAGATCTGGGAGGATCCGCGTGTCGACATGGAGGCGCTCGCTCTCACGCCGACCTCGCGCATCCTCACCATCGCCTCCGGCGGTTGCAACGTGTTGAGCTATCTGGTGGCCGATCCCGAGAAGGTCACCGCCGTCGACCTCAACCACGCCCACATCGCGCTCAACAAGATGAAGCTGGCAGCGGTCCGCCATTTGGCCGACGCCGACGCCTTCCGCCGCTTTTTCGCCAACGCCGCCGACATCGCCAACGTCGCACTCTACGAGCAGCACATCGCCCCCAATCTCGACGCCACCTCGCGTGCCTATTGGGAAGGCCGCGACAAGCTCGGCCGCAAGCGCATTTCCTCTTTCCGGCGCGGCTTCTATCGCACCGGCTTGCTTGGCACCTGCATCACCATCGCTCACGCCGCCGCCCGCTTCTATGGCCGCGATCCCCGCCGCATGCTGGAGGCGCAGACCCGCGACCAGCAGGTCGAAATCTACGAGCGCGAGCTGGCGCCACTGTTCAAGCGGGGGCTCATTCGCAGGATCCTCGGCAACGAGGCCTCACTCTACGGCCTCGGCATCCCGCCGGCCCAGTACAAGGCACTACTCGGCAACGCCGACCACATGGCCGACGTGGTCGAGGCCCGCCTGCGCAAGCTCGCCTGCGACTTCGACCTGAAGGACAACTACTTCGCCTGGCAGGCCTTCAATCGGGGCTATGCCAAGGGGCCAGATGCTCCGGTTCCGCCCTACCTCGAAGCCCGGAATTTCGCCATCATCAAGGATTGGGCCGTCCGCGTCGACATCCGCCACATCTCGTTCACTCGCCTGCTGGCGCGCAGCCCCAGCGCCTCACTTGACCGGTATGTCCTGCTCGATGCCCAGGACTGGATGGACGATGCGACACTCAACGACTTGTGGCGCGAGATTACCCGCACCGCCCGGCCGTTATCCCGTGTCATTTTCCGCACCGCCGGCACCGACACCATTCTGCCAGGCCGCGTCGACGACGATATCCTGGGACGCTGGACCTACGAGACCGACACCTCCCGGCGCCTGACCAGCCAGGATCGTTCTGCAATCTATGGCGGCTTCCACCTCTACGTGATGAAAGATTGAGCGCCCGGGCGATGACCAGCCAATCTCACGCCGAGCATCTCGATCAGAACTACCGCTACCAGCGCCACGTCTACGACCTGACGCGCGAATACTACCTGCTCGGTCGCAAGCGGTTGATTGCCGGACTTGACGCCAGCCCCGACACGGCCGTCCTCGAAATCGGGTGCGGCACGGCACTCAACCTCATTCGCATCCACCGGCGCTATCCCGCGGCCACCCTCTACGGGCTCGACCTCTCACGGATGATGCTCGAGACCGCGCACTCAGCCCTCAAGCGGCGCGGCCTCGATGCCAAGATCACGCTCGCCCTGGCCGATGCAACCGACTTCGACGCCAACGCCCTGTTCGGCCGTAACCGCTTCGATCGAATTTTCTTTTCCTACGCGCTCTCCATGATCCCGCCGTGGGAGGCGGCTCTCGATCACGCAGCGACCCACCTGGCCCCCGGCGGCAGCCTCCACATTGTCGATTTCGGAGACTGCACAGGCCTCGCAAGACCTTTGAAAAAGGTGCTCTACGTCTGGCTCGAGCGCTTTCGAGTGACCCCCCGCGAAAACCTGGAAACGGTCCTGAACCGACTTGCCACCTGTCATGGCCTGGAATTGCGCTTCGAAAGGCTGTATCGCAGCTACAGCTTTCACGCCGTCCTGCGCCGGCGCTGAACAGAGCCGGTAGAAGCGCCCGAGGCTCATGGGCCCGGCGCTTGCGATGAAGGGCAGCGGCATGCGACTTGTGATTTTCGATTGCGACGGCACCCTGGTCGACAGCCAGCACAACATTACGTCGGCCATGGCGCACGCCTTCTCCGCCCACGACCTGCCACCGCCATCGACACATGAGATCCTGGGCGGCGTTGGCCTCTCGCTGACCGAGGCCTTCCTCCGTCTGGCGCCACAGGCATCTGCCGAGGTGCGACTGAGCCTGGCCGATCACTACCGCAACGCCTTTGCCGGCGGTGTTCTCACGCGCGGCGCCGAGCCCCTCTATCCTGGCATCGCCGACATCATCGCCCACTTGCGCGCCATCGACGGCATTGCCTTGGGCATCGCCACCGGCAAATCCCATCGCGGCGTCGCCCGCGTGCTCGCCGAGCAGGGCTGGCAAGAGGCCTTCGCCACCATCCAGACCGCTGACGACCATCCGAGCAAGCCGCACCCCTCGATGGTCCTGACCGCCATGGCCGAGACCGGCGCAGTGCCTGAGGCCACCATCATGATCGGCGACACCACCTTCGACATCGAGATGGCACTTGGCGCCCGGACACGCGCCATTGGCGTCGGCTGGGGCTATCATGCCCCGAATCGCCTCCACGCGGCCGGCGCGCACACCGTCGTCGACAACACCCGCGATCTGATCGCAGCCATCGACGAGTTCCTGGGCAATCCGGCAGCTCCGCTATAGCGTCCGGTGCCAGTCTGTTCCAAGCTTGAGACCGGCACGAGACGCACCCCACACCAAGTTGCCCGACACCCGCCCCTGACCGCCGCGACGCCCTGAGAAGGAGCACGGCCATGACCGACAACTCCGGCGCCAAGCCGCCGACACGGCCCGGTCGGGAGGCCGAGGCCCGCCCCCTGCCCAAGCGTTTCTATCAGAACGCCGTGGCCGCCAGGACCGAGACGGGCTTCGCCATTCACCTGGACGGCCGCCCCGCACGCACGCCCAGTCGCCGCCCGTTATTGTTGTCAACCCTGCCCCTGGCCGAGGCCATCGCCGCTGAATGGCACGCCCAGGACAAGGTCGTGAACCCTACCGGCATGCCGCTGACACGACTGGCCAATACCGCCATCGATGGCGTCGCAGACCATGAGGCGGACGTTGCTGCCGATATCGTGAAGTATGCCGGCAGCGATCTGCTGTGCTATCGCGCCGACTTTCCCGAAGGCCTCGTCGCACGCCAATCCGAGTTCTGGGACCCCGTGCTCGCATGGGCCGCCTCGAGCCTCGGCGCCCGGTTCCAGGTCGCAACCGGCTTGATGCCGGTCACCCAGCCTCCCGAGGCCATCGAGCGCATTGCCGAAGCAGTGGCCCGCAACGATGCCTTCCGCCTGACGGCCCTGCACATCATGACGACATTGATGGGCTCAGCCCTGTTGGCATTGGCCGTCGCCGAGAGCCACATCACGGCCGAAGCGGCCTGGCAGGCTGCCCACATCGACGAAGACTGGCAGATTTCAGAATGGGGTGAGGACGCCGAGGCCGCAAGCCGCCGCGCCGCCCGATGGCAGGAGATGCGCGCCTCCGCAACCCTGCTCCGCCTGCTGGGTTAGTGCCTCACTAGCACGAGGGCAATTCCATATCGAATTGAGCCAACGCCAGTTATTTCCCGACCGGCGTGATCCAGTTGTAGAGCGCAATACCACCATCCACGACCAGCGTGGTGCCCGTCACGTAGCCGCAGAAGTGATCCGAGAGCAGCGCCATTGCCGGGCCCGCCAGATCTTCCGCCCGCCCGAGCCGGCCCATAGCGATCTTGCCATCAAACGAGAACGCTGACGCGTTGAAGCCACCGCCAGGAATGGCGCCGGGCGCCAGCGCGTTGACACGGATACCGGCCGGACCGAACGCACGCGCCAGCTCTTTCACGAGCATCGTCTGCGCCGCCTTCGAGGCCGAATAGTGCGGCAGGTTGCGCGGCGTCTCCGCGTGCAACGACGTCACGAGCAACATGCGGCCCTTGATGCCCTGCGCCTGCATCCGCTGGCCCAGCGCCCGCGCCAGCAAGAAGCCCGAGCGCACATTGACCCCGAGCATCACGTCGAACGTCGCCTCGTCCACGTCGGCGAGGTGGTCGGTCTCTTTCCGCGCCGGCGATGCCGAGTGCACGAGCATATGTACCGGCGCATCGCCGAGCTCAGCCAGCAGGGCCCGCCATCCGTCCTTTTGCGCAAGATCGGTCGTCACGCAGCGCGCCAGGCCGCCTGCCGCCTGGATCGCGGCCGCCACCTCGCCGTTGCGCTTGGCGTCGATGTCGGCAAGCACCACTTCCGCCCCCTCGCGCGCCAGCGCCTCACCAATCGATCGACCGATGTTCGACGCCGAGCCGGTCACCACCGCCCGCTCGCCTTTGAATAATCCGAATGCCTTCATCTGATCCTCGCTTGAGTAATGCGCACATGACAAAGCGAGCCGGCAACAACCAGCTCCGTTCGACGTTGAATCAAGTACGGTTATTTCTTGCTGCGGAACTTCGCCAGATCGAAAATCTTGGCACCGCCAGGCTCCGCCGCCTCGCCAGCGGCCGCCGCACCATCACCAGTGCCAGCCTCGACGTTTTCCTCGCCGTCCGCAACTGCCACCACGGCTGCAGGCTTCGGCGCAGCCGCCTGAGGCGCCTTGGCAGTAACGGAGTCCGGCCGCTCGCCAGTCCCCGACCGGCCATCCGCATCTTCAGGCGCAAGCTGCGGCCGGCCTTTACCTTCGCGCTCGACCCTTGACGGTTGTGGTCGGCGCCGCTCGGCAACTGGCTCGGCCTCGTCCGCGCTCTCACGCGACTCGACGTCCTGCTCGAGCTGTGGGCCCCGTGTACGTGGTCCGCCCTTGGCCAAGTCGACTGGACCCCGCCGAGGGGTGCCATCGCCTTGCGTGCCGGCCGCCGCCTCGCCGAACTGCAGGCCATAGGGCACGCTGGGATCGTAGAACACCATGATTGCCTTGAACGGCACCACCAGTCGCTCGAGGATGCCGTCGAATGTGAGCTTGACCTCGAACCGGTCCTCGGAGACCGCCAAGTCCCAGAAGCGATGCTGCAGGACGATCGTCATCTCCTGCGGGTACTTTTCTTTGAGCCGCTTCGAGACGGTGACGCCCGGCGCTTGGGTGTTGAAAGCGATATAGAAATGATGCTCGCCGACGAGCCCGGTCCGCGCCACCTGCGTCAGGCACGCCTTGACAACGCCACGCAGGGCTTCAAGCGCCAGTGCGTCGTAGTCGATGTACTGACTTGCGGTCATGTGCAAGCTGATCTCGTACCCAAGTGCCTCGCGGTCCGCCCTCCCCGAAATGGCCGGGACGGATGGATGGATGAGTGGAGGGCTTCTGTTGCCAGGTGCCCTCCGAACCCCGCCTGACGTTGCTACACGCCAGGACTTAAGTTTAGGTATTGGCAACTGCGTTACGCAGCGACCGCAACCTCAGCATAGTTGTCATTGGCAACTATCTGTGTGACCCGATAACGGCGGTATCATGCCGAGCAAAAGAGCGCCCTTTACACCCTCGTCGATCCTATTTCGCCCCCATCAGCAACTGACCTCTGCCCCGCACGGGCGCTGCGCCTGAGCGCATCAAGATCAGTTCCTGGTGGAGGCGCCGGGTACCGCCCCCGGGTCCGATAGGCTTATTCCGACGTCCATTTATCGCCATAGCTGGACGAATCCAGCCCTCCTAATATACGCGCACCTGCTGCCGATTAAAAGGTTGCTGTTGAAAAAGGGACTGGAAATCCATGGCACCGCTCACTTTCCGGGCCTTCCTGCGGAACCCGAATTCGTCTTTGCAGGTGAGCCCGTGGCCGCCATGGCTTGCAGTTCTCGCTGCCATGGTCGTGGTCGCGGTTGGCCAGCTCGCGCCAATTCTACTGATCTCCCTGCTTGTGGCCTCGGACGGTCGGGGCGCCGGCACGACCGATCCCGAAGCAGTGATCCGCCTGTTCGACACCAAGCAGGCAGCCCTGATGTTGGCATCGCAAGCCACCATGGCGCTTGCCGTCTTCTTCCTGGCAGGCCGCTATCGCAGCGAGCCGCTTGACACCCTCGCGCTGGTGGCGCCCAAGCCCGGCCCGAGCGTTTTTCTCTACGCGTTCGCCCTCATGAGTGTCGTGCTGCTCGGCCTGAACGCTATCACCTACACGATATCCCCCGCGGGTTTTATGCAGGATTTCCGCCAATTCCAGGCATTGGCGAACGGTCCGGAGCCGCTCATGGTCTTTGCCGCCGTCGCCATAGGCGCACCCTTGTGGGAAGAGCTGCTCTTTCGCGGTTTCCTGCTGCCGCCCCTCGCACAGAAATTGGGCTTCTGGCCAGCCGCACTCCTTGTTTCGGCCGCTTGGACTGCTCTCCACATCACCTATTCGCCGGTTGGCCTGCTCGAGGTGTTCGCAATTGGCACCGTGTTCGCCTGGCTCCTGAGGACAACCGGCAGCCTGTGGGTACCCATCGCCTGCCATGGCGCTTATAACGCTCTCCTGTTCGCAGCCTTGCGCCTGTTCTCGTGACCTCGCGCCGACGCCGCAACTCCCGGTGAAGGCATCCGCACCGCTCCTGCCGCCTCATTGGCTCGTACTTTTCTGCCCCTACCATCTTATCCACAGCAAATCGCCCTAAAGGCAAAGTCATGGATGCATATCTCGAACTCATGCGCCGTGTGCGCGACCACGGCGTCCGCAAATCGGACCGCACCGGCACCGGCACGCTCAGCGTCTTCGGCCACCAGATGCGCTTCGACCTCGCCCAGGGCTTCCCCTTGGTCACCACCAAGCGCCTGCATTTGAAATCGATCATCCACGAGCTCGTCTGGTTCCTCGCCGGCGACACCAACGTCGCCTATCTCAAGGAAAACGGCGTCAGCATTTGGGACGAGTGGGCGGACGCGAACGGCGACCTCGGCCCCGTCTATGGCCACCAGTGGCGTTCCTGGGCCGCCCCCGACGGCCGCACCATCGACCAGATCTCCGAAGTCCAGCAGACGTTGCGCACCAACCCCGATAGCCGCCGCATCATCGTCACCGCCTGGAACCCTGCCGACCTCCCGGACATGGCTCTGGCGCCCTGCCACTGCTTGTTCCAGTTCTACGTTGCCGATGGCCGCCTCTCCTGCCAGCTCTACCAGCGCTCCGCCGACATTTTCCTGGGCGTACCCTTCAACATCGCGAGCTATGCAGCCCTCACCATGATGATGGCGCAGGTGACCGGCCTGCAGCCCGGCGAGTTCGTCCACACCCTCGGCGACGCCCATCTCTACCTGAACCATCTCGAACAGGCAGACCTCCAGCTCGCCCGCACGCCGCGGCCCCTGCCGCGCCTGGTGATCGATCCGGCGGTTTCCTCGATCTTCGACTTCCGCTTCGAGCACTTCGCCGTTGAGGGCTATGATCCCCACCCCCACATCAAGGCGCCGGTGGCGGTCTGATGCAGCCCCACGCCAAACTCTGGCGCGAGGCCGGTTCGAGCAGGCGAACGTCAAACCACGAAGACCGCCCTGGCTAAGGACGTGAGATGGCGAGCCCGGCCCAAAGTTGCACCGTCACATTGGTCGTTGCCGCCACCTGCAACGGCATCATTGGCCGCAACGGCGATATGCCCTGGCGCATGCCGTCCTCGCTGCGCCGCTTTCGCGCGCTAACCATGGGTCGGCCCATGATCATGGGGCGCAAGACGTTCGAGGCCATCGGCCGCCCGCTTGATGGCCGCGACACTATCGTCGTGACCCGTGATGGCGCATTCGCGCATGCGGGCGTGCATACCGCCTCCAGCGTCGAGCAGGCACTCGCTCTGGCATGCTCACTGGCCGCAGCCCGCAGCACGCAGGAGATCATTATTGCCGGCGGCGGCGAAATTTACCGTGCTGCCCTGCCGATCGCGAGCAAGGTGCATCTCGATCTCGTTCATGCAACCTTGGATGGCGATACGACATTCCCGGAGCTTGCGCCGGGGGAATGGCAGGAGGTGGACCGTGCCTCCGTCGAACCCCATGCCAACGACCAGTTTGCCATGACGGCGATCACCTATATTCGCCGACACTTACCTTCTGCATCATCTGCCGCTTGAACGGCGGCCAAACATCACCATCTTCACACCCTAAGGTTTGCGGCCCCCGCGGGGCTTGGCCTATAAGCACCCGAGTTGTGCCCTGTCCCGATGGGACCGGCGGCGCAGGCCGAGGCGAGCCCGCATCTTTGTTGGCCGTTGGTCGGGTCCAACACAGTCCATAAGAAACGGCGGTGAAGAATGCCTTGGAGCAATCAGAGCGGCGGCGGCGGCTGGAAGAGCGGCGGCGGAAGTGGTGGCGGCGGCGGCGGCGGCGGCGGTCCTTGGGGCCAGGGCCCCTGGGGACAAGGTCCCTCCGGTGGCGGTGGCGGCGGCGGCCAGCAGCCCGATCTGGAAGAGCTCCTGAAGCGGAGCCAGGACCGCTTGAAGCAGGTCATGCCAGGCTCCGGCCTGCCCGGCCCGCTGATGCTGTTGATAGCCGCACCGTTGATTGCGGTCCTGGGCTTTTACCTGTTCACCTTCCGCGTCAACCCGGACGAGCTTGGCGTCGTCATGCGCTTCGGCGAGTTCGTCCGCTCCGAGCCCCCGGGCCTGCATTTCCGCTTGCCCCCTCCCATCGAGGAGGTGAGGAAGCCCAAGGTCACCCGTCAGAACATCATCGAGATCGGCATGCGCTCGGGCACCGGTTCGCGCACCTATCAGGGCAGCCGTCCGTGATGTCCCGGAAGAGAGCCTGATGCTGACCGGCGACGAGAACATCGTCGACGTCGACTTCGTGGTCTATTGGCGCATCAAGGACGCACCGGCTTATCTGTTCAATATCCAGAACCCCGAAGTGACCGTCAAAGAGGTGGCCGAGAGCGCCATGCGCGAGATCGTCGGCCAGTCCAACATCGCTCCACTGCTCACCGAGGCCCGCCAGAAGACGGAAGCCGACGCCCAGAAGCTGATCCAAACCGACCCTCGACAGCTACAACGCCGGCATTCGGATCGATCAGGTCCAGTTGCAGAAGGTCGACCCGCCAGACCAGGTCATCGACGCATTCCGTGACGTCCAGGCCGCCCGCGCCGACCGCGAGCGCCTCCAGAACGAGGCCTCCGCCTACGCCAATCGGATCGTGCCAGAGGCCCGCGGCGAAGCTGAACGCATCCTGCAGGGGGCCGAAGGCTACAAGCAGCAGACGGTCGCCGAGGCCGAAGGCCAGGCAGCCCGATTCATAAAGTCTTCGACGAGTACAAAAAGGCGCCAGACGTGACACGCACCCGCCTCTTCCTGGAGACCATGGAGCGCGTACTCGGCGGCACCGACAAGATCATCCTCGACAACAAGGGAGGCCAGGGCGTCGTGCCGTTCCTGCCCCTCGATCAGCTGCAGCGCAACAAAACGCCGAACACCGGGAGCAACTGAGCGATGCGTATACTATTCGGCTTTCTCCTGGTCATTCTTGGCGCAGCTGCTGCGGCCGCCTACTTCTCGCTGTTCATCGTCCACCAGAACGAGCAGGCCCTGGTGCTCGAGTTCGGCAAGCCCAAGCGCGTGATCGACAAGCCCGGCCTGCACTGGAAGATCCCGGTGGTCGAGACCGTCGACTACTTCGACAAGCGCATCCTCGACCTCGACACCCAGTCGCAGGAAGTCACCGCGTCCGATCAGAAGCGTATCGTCGTCGACGCCTTTGCCCGCTACAAGATCACCGACCCGCTTGCGCTTCTACCAGACCGTGCGCGACGAGCGCATGGTGCGCTCGCGCCTGGGCCCGATCGTCGAATCCTCGATCCGCCGCGTGCTCGGCTCGACCACCTTCCAGGACGTCGTGCGAGACAAGCGCGAGGACCTGATGCGGCGCATCGCCGAGCAGGTGAACGAGGAGGGCAAGGAGTTCGGCCTCCAGGTCGTCGACGTCCGCATCAAGCGCGCCGACCTGCCCGAGCAGAACTCGAAGAACATCTTCGACCGCATGCGCGCCGAGCGCCAGCGCGAGGCGGCCGAGTTCCGCGCCGAAGGTGCCGCCGCAGCCAACCGCATCCGCGCCACCGCCGACCGCGAGGCGACGGTCATCAAGGCCGAAGCGACCAAGAAGGGCGAGCTGCATGCGCGGCGAAGGCGATGCAGCGCGCAACCGGATCTTCGCCGAAGCCTATGGCAAGGATCCGGACTTCTTCGGTTTCTATCGTTCGATGCAGGCCTACGAAGCCGGCTTCAAGGCGGGCGATACGCGCATGTTGCTCTCGCCCGACTCCGAGTTCTTCCGCTACTTCAACACGCCCAGCCCCCAGCCAAGGCCCCCAGCAGGCAACCAGCCCAAGCAATAAGGGCAGGGCAGCACGGATCGCGCATGCGAAAGTATCGTCAAAGTCTTGCCGCGCGCTTTGGCTTTGATGACACTGACCCTGCTGCTGCGCCTAACGTCGCCCCGCAGGCCGGCGCCATCGAGCCGGCCTGCATTTTCCGAGGACCTGCCATGATTGCCTCAATCCGACCGCCGGCCCTGCCCCTGCCGACCGCGCGGGCAGCTTTGCTGGCCCTGGCTCTTGCCACGACCGCAGGCATCATCATCGCAGCGCCGCCCCTCGCCAACCCCGTCGCAGCCCGCAGCGGCCCCCAGAGCGTTGCCCCCCTGGCCGAGCGCCTGACCGACGCCGTCGTCAACATCTCCACCAGCCAGAAGGCCAAGGGCCCTTCCGGCGTTCCCCTGCCGAATGTGCCGAAGGGCTCGCCATTCGAAGAGTTCTTCGAGGACTTCTTCGACCGCAAGGACAAGCCCGACATCGACCGCAAGGTGTCCTCGCTCGGCTCCGGCTTCGTCATTGACGGCAAGGAAGGCCTGATCGTCACCAACCACCACGTCATCGAAGGCGCCGACGAAATCGTCGTCAACTTCCACGACGGCACCAAGCTCACCGTCGAGAAGGTCGTCGGCCGCGACACCAAGACCGACCTTGCCCTGCTCAAGGTGACGCCGAAGAAGCCGCTCGCAGCGGTCGAAATTTGGCGCCTCCGAGGCCATGAAGGTCGGCGACTGGGTGATGGCCATCGGCAATCCGTTCGGGCTCGGTGGCTCGGTCTCGGTCGGCATCATTTCGGCCAAGCAACGCGACATCAATTCCGGCCCCTACGACGAGTTCCTGCAGACCGACGCCGCCATCAACAAGGGCAATTCCGGTGGCCCGCTGTTCAACATGGACGGTGACGTGATCGGCGTGAATACGGCGATCATCTCGCCCTCCGGCGGCTCGATCGGCATCGGCTTCGCCGTGCCCTCCGACACGGCCATGGCGGTGATCGACCAGCTGCGCCAGTTCGGCGAGACCCGCCGCGGCTGGCTCGGCGTCAAGATCCAGACCGTCACCGAGGACGATCGCAGACTCCCTCGGTGCCAGAGGAAAACGTCGGTGCCCTGATATCCGACCGTCACCCCTGAGGGTCCGGCGGCCAAGGGCGGCATCCAGACCGGCGACGTCATCCTGCCGTCTCGATGGCAAGGCCATACGCACGATGCGCACCCTGCCGCGCATCGTCTCGCGCACGGCCGTCGGCAAGACGGTCGACGTCGAGGTGCTGCGCAAGGGCCAGCGCCAGATCCTCAAGATCACCATCGGTCGGCTTGACGAGAGCGAGAAGCGAAAAGCCCCAGTCGGCATCGGGCGCCAAACCAGAAGGCGACCAGGTGCTGCAGCTCGGCATGACGCTGGCGCCGCTCGACGAGGCCCTGCGCAAGCATTTCTCGATCAACTCCAAGGTCACCAAGGGCCTGGTCGTCACCGAGGTGCACCTGCAAGCGCTGCCGAACGCAAGGGCATCAAGCCCGGTGATGTCATCGTCGAGGCGGCGCAGGAGCCCGGTCGCTGACCGTTGACGAGGTCAACAAGGCCGTCGAAAAGGTACGCAAGTCCGGGCGCAGAGCCATCCTCCTGCGTATCGAGAACGCCAAGGGTCAAATGCGCTTCGTCGCGCTGCCCATCCAATAGACAGGTCGAATTGTGCAAACCACACAGTCTGCTCGACACGCTCCTCTCCGTGTTCGCACCCGTCCATCGCGACGGCCACAAATTCATCTTCCTGGCCGCCGCTGCCGCCATCCTGTTCCTGTTTATCTGGCCTCCCCTCGGCTGGTTGCTCGTCCTGCTGGCCTCCTTCATCGCCTACTTCTTCCGTGATCCCGAGCGCATCACCCCGATGCGCGACGGCCTCGTCGTCTCCCCGGCCGATGGCCGCGTGCAGTTGATCGAAACCGTGCGCCCGCCCGCCGAGCTCGGCCTCGATGCCACCGAGCGCCAGCGCGTGTCGATCTTCCTCTCGGTGCTCGACGTGCACATCAATCGCGCACCCGTCGCCGGCGTCATCAAGCGCTCCGTCTATGTCCCCGGCGCCTTCCTCAATGCCGCCGTCGACAAGGCGAGCGAGGAAAACGAGCGCCGCGGCATCGTCATCGCCCAGGCCGACGGCACAGAGATCGCCTGCGTCCAGATTGCCGGCCTGATCGCGAGGCGCATCGTCACATTCAAGAACGAAGGCGCCAGCGTCGGGGCCGGAGAGCGATTCGGTCTCATCCGCTTTGGCAGCCGAGTCGACATTTATCTGCCGCCCGGAAAGACCTGCCTGGTCGCCGTTGGCCAGACCATGATCGGCGGCGAAAGCATTATCGCCGACCTGAAGTCGGCCGAGCCGGAGCGGATCACGCGCGCCGATTGACAAGTCGGACGCCTGCGATGCAGGTGGTTGCTGCAGATCACGCGCCTGAGCCCGCCGCCCACAACCGCCGCGAAAGCCTACCGCCATGAGCCCTGCACCGAACGCGCCAGCCCCCGCCGAACCTGCCGAGCGCTACGGCCGCCGCGCCCGCATGTTGCGCCAGCGACGTATTCCCATTCGCTATCTCGTGCCGAATTTCTTCACCCTGCTGTCTTTGTGCGCAGGCGTCACCGCCATCCGGGCCGCCATCGAAGACCGCTATGAGCTGGCGATCGGCCTGGTCGTGGTCGCAGCCCTCCTCGACGCCGTCGATGGCCGCCTTGCCCGCGCCCTCAAGGCCCAATCGCGCTTCGGCGCCGAGCTCGATAGCCTCGCTGATTTCGTGAATTTCGGCGTCGCGCCCGCCATCGTGCTCTATACCTGGGGCCTCGGCACCATGAAGAGCCTCGGCTGGATCGCGGTCTTGCTGTTCGCCTGCGCCATGAGCCTCCGCCTCGCCCGCTTCAACGCCGCTCTTGACGACAACAAGCCCCGCTGGCAATCGAACTACTTTACCGGCGTCCCCGCGCCAGCCGGTGCCATCACAGTCCTTCTGCCGCTTTATCTCAGCGGCACCGGACTGCTCGACCTGCGCGACTGGCCGATCCTGATTGCCCTCTATGCATCGGCAATCGCAGCACTCCTGGTCTCCACCATCCCGACCTACTCCGGCAAACTGGCCGGCGAACGCATCTCGCGCGAGTATGTGGCACCGGTCCTTGCCGCAGCAGCCCTTTTCGTAGGCCTCCTCGCCACCTACCCCTACATGACCCTGAGCGTCACGACGCTGCTCTATCTGGCGATGATCCCCTGGAGCCGGTCGCGCTTCCATGCCCTCGCCCGCAAATGGGCGGGAAGCGAAGCAGAGACGCAGGCCGCGACCACCGTCGTCCCAACCCCGCCATCGGCCCAGTCGAACGCGCAGGCCGCACCCCGCACCATGCCTCCGGAAGCCGAGACACGTCACTGAGCCGGCGCCATCGCATGACCGGCTTCACGGGGACATCACCGCAGCGGCAGGCTCGCCAGTCTGTCGGCGGATCGGACGGTTAGCGCACCGACGATGTCACCAGCGCAGACGAGGTCACGGTCGGTGGCGCAACGATCAACTGCTCGGCAAGCCCAGGTCGCGCCGCCACGATCGACATCAGCATGCCGTTCTGGAAACGCGCCTTGACGCCACCGTCACCGAACGCCGCATGGCGCACGTCGAGCCCGGCGATCGGCCCGTCATTGGCGAGCCAAACATGCGTCTGCGCACTGCCCTTCCATCCCTCGATCGTGGGCTCCAGCCGCATCCGATAGGCCACCGGCAGGCGGAAGCACACCGGCCCTTGACACGTAGCCGACCGGTTGGGCATCAGCAGGATGCGCTTTTGTGCAACTTCCACTTCCTGCGGGACCGGCGCAAAGGCAAATGAAAGCCCCCAGCCCTTCGCCACGCGTTCGAGCTCGCCGCGCATCGCCTGGATCTCCTCAGGAGCTCCCGGATCGAGCTCCTTCTCGATCCGGAACGGCTCGAGGCGCTGGCGACTGACGCGCTCGATGGTGACAATGCGGCCCACCGTCGGCAGAGCCTTCGTCAAGAGGGCCGGGAAATCTGCGATGCCCCTCACGCCCGCACGCGCCCCATCACCAGCCCCACTCTCCTTCACACTCACCACATCCTGCAGCAAGTAGCGCTCATCCACCCGC
Organism: uncultured Alphaproteobacteria bacterium; assembly: GCA_963761475.1. Lineage (GTDB taxonomy): Bacteria > Pseudomonadota > Alphaproteobacteria > Rhizobiales > Hyphomicrobiaceae. The sequence goes on along the minus strand of CAVXGT010000019.1, from coordinate 190,513 downwards.
GCCTTGAAGCGGTCGGAAGAACTGGCCGCGATGCGCACGCTGACCGCGCCATCGACGACATACTTGGCCTCGCCGATCGTCATCGAGGCCTTGAGCAACTGGCCGCGAGATGTCGGCGTGCTCGTGCCTTCCACCACCACGGGCACACGCGCGCGCGCGAAGGCATATTGCTGGCTTCCCGTTCCGAACGTTGTCGTCCCGATCGAGGTGTTGCCCCCGGGCAATCCGCAGCCACCGAGCCAGGCGCCGATCATCGCCAACAGGCCGAGGCTCAACCCGTTTCGGGCCGACCGGGCAATCCCTGCATGGAGAAAAGCCATTATCAACACCCCCTGGGACCAGCGTCACCAAGGCTGCAGGTAGCTCGATTCGCAAGCAGAGGACAGGCAACGGGCCAACGTCCAGGTAGCCCGCGCCTGCATGGCCATGCCATCGCACGCCGCGGCCAGCCTCAGAGCGCGGCCTGGATCGCGTCCCGTCCGAGGCAGTGAAGTGGACGGTGATGCCGCCCAATCAGCGGGTTTCTTCAGGCGCCCGCTGGTAAATATCGTCGGTCCTGACGATGTCGTCTTCGCCGAGATAGGTGCCGATCTGCACCTCGATCACTTCCAGCGGCACCTTCCCCGGGTTCTCCAGGCGATGCCACTGGGTCGCGAAGATGTAGATGCTCTCGTTTTCGCGCACGAGCTTTTCCATGTCCCCGATCACGACCTGCGCCGTGCCCTGCACGACGATCCAGTGCTCGGAGCGGTGGTGATGCATTTGCATCGAGAGCTTGGCGCCGGGCTTGACATGCAGCAGCTTGACCTGGAAGCGCGGGCCGATGTTGAGCGTCTCGAAGTAGCCCCAGGGCCGGTGGTTGCGCAGGTGCTGTTCATGCTCTTTGCGATTGCTGGCCTTGAGCCTCTTGACGATCTGCGAAACATCCTGCGCCCGCGACTTGTCCGCCACCAGCAAGGCATCGGGCGTGTCGACGATCACCAGATCCTTGACGCCGATGGTGGCCACAAGCGACCGCTCGGAATGCACGTAGAGACCGCTTGAGTCTTCAGTGACGGCATCGCCGCTGACGTAGTTGCCGTCCTTGTCGTGCGGCGACACCTCCCACAGCGAGGACCACGACCCGACGTCGCTCCACCCGACATCGAGCGGCAGCATCGCCGCCAGCGCGGTCTTTTCCATCACCGCATAGTCGATCGAGATGTTCGGCGACTGCGCGAACCCGTCCCGATCCAGTCTCATACAGCCAAGATCGGGCTGCGCCAGGTCGAGTGCCCGTCGCGCCGCTTCCAGGATCTCCGGCTCGAGTTTGCCAAGCTCGTCGAGGAACGCTTGGGCATGCAGCACGAAGATGCCGCTGTTCCAATAGTAGCCGCCCTCCTGCAGATACCGCTCCGCTGTCGCCGCATCGGGCTTTTCATAGAAGCGCTCGACGCCGAACGCCTCGCCCTCGAAGCCCTTGAGCGCAGCCCCCTGCCGGATGTAGCCATAGCCCGTGTTGGCCTCGCGCGGCGTGATACCGAACAAAACGAGCCGACCGCTCGCCGCAACCCTCTGGGCCCTGCGCACTGCATCTAGGAACGCCGCCTCGTCGGTGATCACGTGATCCGACGGCATCACCACCATCACGCCATCGGGATCCTCCCGCGTGACGGCAAGCGCTGCAACCGCAATCGCCGGCTGCGGTGTTTCGGGCCACCGGCTCGAGATAGATGGTGCCGGACTTGATGCCGGCCTGCTCGAGTTCATCCTTGACCAGGAACCGGTGGTCGTTGTTGCAGAGCAGCAACGGCGCAGCGAAGGCCTCGTCGTTCATCACCCGCCGCAGCGTCGCGCCGAGAAAACTCGGCTCTGCCGGATTGAAGAATTTGATGAATTGCTTGGGGTACATCGACCGCGACAACGGCCACAGCCGCGTACCGGAACCACCAGAAAGAATTACCGGGTGTATTTTGCTCATCGATCAACTTCCCGACGCCATTTGCCTTGAGCTTCGATCGGCACGACTGGCGCCAATCCCACAAAAAACAAGTCCGCGCGCCCCAAGATCCGTGTTCGCATCCTGCGCCGATGCCTACTTCAGTGGCGACACCCGCGCAACTGGCGCCGTGTATAGCACGCTGCGGGACCCAAAGGCGCCTTCGAGGGATTATGGTTGGCGCCAACGCCGACAGGCCAAATTGCGGCACGCCGGCGGCCCGTCATCCGCCCGCGCGCCTCGATAAAGCCCGTTGCCAATCCCGGTTCAGCGACGCTGCGTCAGCCGATCGCGCAAGGACCGCAAGCTCCCGCCCGAGGCAGAAACAGACGGCCGCGCAACCACAGGTTCGGGCGCTGCCGCCTGTGCCATGGCCGGCCTCGCTTCTCTGGTCTCGCGCCGCGGGACGACGGCTTCGCGCCGCATCGGTCGCGCAGCGATCTCGCCGCCACGCTGCGGCTCCACCTGTCGCCCTGCACCGTTGGCATGTCCCTGCCCCATCCCCATCCGGCCGGGCGTTGCAGGGGCCTCGACTTCGACGTCGTCGCTCGGAATAACCATGGCATCGGCAAACATGGCCGTCTGCGAGTTCGACTCGCTCGTGACCCCGCCCGAGGCGTGGCGCCAGCGTTCAACCACCTGATCCAGGAAGCCGTCATCGCCCGACGATTTCTGCCACATCTCCGAGAAGCGGGCCGTCGAGCTGCGCGGGAGCGCATCCTTGGGCAGTTCGTCGAAACGGATGCGCACGGGCAATGTCACGCCTTCGCCGAAAGCGATCGCCTCGCGCTGTCCGAGCGCGGGCAGGAACTCCAGCAAGCCCGACCCGGTATCCGAAATCGAGGACTGCACGATTGCCTGGTCGCGGTCGTTCGACATGCGCAGCGCGAAAACGGTATTGCACTGCGACAGGATGGTCGGGTCGATCTCGGCCGGCCGCTGCGTCACGATGCACAGCGACGAGCCGTATTTGCGGCCCTCCTTGGCGATCTTGGCGATCGCCCGCTTGCACGGCTCGAAGCCGAGGCTGGCGTTGGCCGGCACATAGCGGTGGGCTTCCTCGCACACCAGCGTCACCGGCACTTTGCCTTCGGACCAGAGCGCGAAATCGAAGGTCATGCGGCAGATCACCGACACCACCACATTGATGATCTCGGTCGGCAGCCCCGTCAACTCGAGGATGGTGATCGGCTTGTCCCTCACCGGCACGCGGAAAATGCGGCTCAGGATCTGCGCCATGCCGTCGTACACGGTGAGCGAGCCGAACATGAACGCGTACCGCGGATCCAGCGACAGCGTCTCGAAGCGGGTCTTGAGGTTGCGATAGGGACCGATGTCACGCTTGTTCTCGAGCTTGCCCATGCGCTCGTCGATAAGCGTAGTCAGGTCGGAAATCCGGTACGGTACCGGTGTGTCGACGGTGAATTTCGCCGACTCGAGCTTGCTGGACCTTAACGTGTTATCCTTGTTGCGACCCTGGTTGTAGCGCCCCTTCGCAATCGGGATCATTTCCTGCAGCATCTCGACTTCGTGCTTGCGCTCGGAGGTATCTCCCAGCACGACTTCGATCAGCTCCTCGAAGGTGAGCAGCCAGTATGGCAGTTGCAGGTTGCGCGGCGAGACGACCTCGGCCCATTCCGTGAAAGCCGTCGAGTATTCGTTATGCGGGTCGAGCAGCACGATGTGCGCAGCCGGATGCTTGGCCAGGATCGAGCGCAGGATCAGCGCCGTCGTGCACGACTTGCCGGTGCCTGTCGTGCCGAGGATCGCGAAATGCTTCCCGAGCAGGTCGTCGACCCGGATCGTTGCGGGAATCGAGTTGTCCTGCCGGATGCAGCCGACCCGGACCGATTTTTCCATGTCGCCGCAGAAGGCGATCTGCAGCTCGCTCTTGACCGCCACGCGAGCCCGGTCCCCAAGCGTCGGATAGACGGTCACGCCGCGATTGAAGACTTCCGGGTTGCCATCCGTCCCTTTTTCAGCTCGCCAACAAGGCCGAGCTCGGCGATCCAGACTTCGATTTCGCCTTCGCGCTGCGCCGGCACCGGCACGTTCAACGCCGACACGATGGCGAGCACGATGGTCGTCGGCAGCTCGATCGCGATCAGTGTCCCCATTTCCGGCCGATGCGCCAAGCGCGAGGGCAATCCAAGACCCGTGTCGAGCAAAACGATCACGGTCGACCCGGTCACCGAAACGATGCGGCCGATCGAATGATCCTCAACCTGCTCTTGCCCAATGCCCGCCGTAGCGAAATGCTGCATTATCTCCACCCCCTCGGCAGTTTTCTCACACCAACGCGGTGCGAATGCCGATATCTTGCTGCAACAACGAGACCAGATCCTTGGTCGGCAATTTGACGCTCGCCTCAGTACCCATTGATTTCGCGCTGCGGATCGAGAGCGATCCGCCGTGCATTTCGATCAGGGCCTTGGCGATCGGGAGCCCAAGCCCCGTACCTTCCCGCCAGCGCGCCCGCGTGCTGTCCACTTGCCCGAACGGCGCCAGCGCCACGTCCAGCTCTTCCTCGTCCATCCCGATGCCGGTATCGCGTACCAACACCGATACGTTGCCGTCGTTCTCGAACTCGGCCTCGATATAGACGTCACCGCCGTCAGGCGTGAACTTGACGGCATTGCTGACCAGATTGGCGAAGATTTGCCTGAGCTTCTGCACATCGCCGCGCAGCACCATCGGCTCGTCAGGCAACGTCAGATGCATCCGCACCCCGGACTGCCCCGCAGGCCCCCGAATGGAAGCGGCGACAGCCTCGAGGATCTCTTCCAGATTGACATCGACGGCATCGAGCCGGAAATGCCCGGCCTGGATTTTCGACATGTCCAGAATGTCGTTGATGATCGCCAGCAGATTGCCGGCTGCATCGTTGATCAACCGAGCATACTCGACGATCTCTTCGCCGCTGAGCGGGCGCTGCCCATGCTCGGCGATCAGCTTGGAAAAGCCGATGACTGTATTCAACGGCGTCCTGAGCTCATGGCTCATGTTCGAGATGAATTCGGATTTGATCCGGGCGGCGATTTCGCTTTCCAGCCGAGCGCCTCTCTCGGCATCATGCATCCTGCCCCGGAGAACGGCATCTCCAAGCCGAAGCGAGTACTCGCTCATGAGCGAGTTTGTTTTGCCGGTCCCGATTGGTCCGCCGAGCATGTCGAATTCGCGCTTTCTACCCCGAGTGACAAGCACGAACCTAAAGGTCAGACCTCAAATTGCGGTTAACGACTCACCCTAGCCCTGTCATCACAACTTCATAGTCCCTGACAAAGAGGCTGGATGCCCAGCCGCGGTCGCGGCAGTGGAATGTTAACGAATCGGAAACTGCGGCGCACCGGCGCGGACTTGGCGGCCGTTCACGCCGCTGTCTCACGCACCTGCGTCAAGAAACGCCTGTGCCGGCCCGGGGTCGATCAAAGGCAGAACCTCGAACGTGGCCGGAATGATCTCCGCCCACTCGTTCAGGATCCGATGCAGCGTCTCGTTGTCAGGCACATCCAGCAGCGCCACCGCCCCCCGTCCCGTCCGCGCCCAGACATGCTTGCACAGACCTTGCGCCTGCAACGGCGCCAGCCACGCCCAATAGGCCTTGCGCTTCGGCACCATTGTCGAGGGCGGTTCGGGCCGCGGCGTCGAGATCACCATGAACAGCATCGGATTACGCCTTCGGTTGCAGCCGCGTGCCCGGCTTGTATTGCTCTTCGAGACGGTTGCCGTGGCGATGGATCAGCCGCCACTCGCCCATTTCCCGGCGAAAGATGTGGGTGACACGATTGGTCCATCCGGTTGGCCCGCTCATGCCGTCCATCGCCTGCATGTCGTAGCTCTCGATCTCCGTGACATAGAATAGGTCGCTCGTCACCACCTTCGAGATCGGCTTGTAGCTCACACGCCCGCCGCGAAATTGCTGGCCGGCCCAGTCCCAGCGCGCCGATACCCCGGCCCAACCCTTTTCGTAGCCGCCCCAGCCGTAGAAGCTCGTTGCATCCTCGCTGTGCGAATAGAGCGCCTTGATCGCGCGCACGTCGCCATTGGCCACGTCCGCCATGGCCGCATGCAATCGCCCGATCGCCGCCTCGACGGAGCGGTCGTCTTGTCCTTGCTCCATACCAACCTCCTTTTTGTCGCTGACGTTCATTGAACACGCCACGCCGGGCCATGTCATCAAAGCCGCGCCGACGATCGAAGCTTGCATCGCCATCCTATCTCAATCACAGCTCCCAGATCACCGGCGCGCACCAGCCTCGCCGCTCACCATAGGCAGGCCCCTGCCTCGACAGCGCCGCCAGCCGGTTGTATTGGGCTTGCGACAGTCAGGTCGCCAGCGCCAGCCCTCGCCAATCGCGAAAGTGAGCCCCGATGTCCCGCCTCTCGCGCACCGCCTCCACCATGAAGGCCCGCTACGACGTCGTCGTCGTCGGCTCGGGCTACGGTGGCGGTGTCGCAGCTTCGCGCCTGGCCCGCGCCGGCAAGAGCGTCTGCGTGATCGAGCGCGGACGGGAATTTGCGACCGGCGAGTTCCCGGCCCGCTTTCCCGAGATGCGCGGTGAGATGCAGGTGCATAGCCGGCGCACCAGTTTCGGCAGGTCGACCGCCCTGTTCGACGTCCGTCTCGGCGACGACATGCACGTGTTGGTCGCCTGCGGCCTCGGCGGCGGCTCTCTCGTCAACGCCGGCGTCGCCCTGCGCCCCGATTCCCGCGTGTTTGCCGATCCCGTCTGGCCCGGCCAGATCCGCCAAGACGGCCTGCTCGATGAGGGCTACGACCGCGCCGCCCGCTGGCTCCGCCCTGCCCAGCATGCCGGCGCACCAGAACTGAGCCGGTATCGTGCACTCCGCACCGCCGGCGCCGCTCTAGACGCCACACTCACCACTCCACCGGTTGCCGTCAGCTTCGAGGCCAACGTCAATCCCGCAGGCATCGCGCAACCCGCCTGCACCCTATGCGGAGATTGCTGCGCGGGCTGCAACGTCGGCGCCAAGAATACGGTGGCGCTCACCTACCTCCCCGACGCCGTCCGTCACGGCGCCGAGATCTTCACCGAGTTGAAGGTCGCCCACGTCACGCCAAAGCCCGATGGCGGATGGCGCGTGCAGATGCAGCCGACCGAAGTGGCTGGCCGTGATAGGGCGCCGCCGCTGACCGTTGAAGCCGACCTCGTGGTACTGGCAGCCGGCACCCTCGGCTCGACGGAAATCCTCCTTCGCTCACGCGATCAGGGCCTCGACGTCTCCCCCCGCCTCGGCCAACGCTTTTCCGCAAACGGTGACATCATCGCCTTCGGCTACGGCGCCAAGGTCCCGGTCAACGCCATCGGTATCGGCCACCCGCCGAAACTCCCCGACTGGCAGGTCGGTGCTGCCGTCTCCGGCCAGCTCGACCTCACCGACGCCGAGTGCCTCGCCAATGAGATCTGTATCCAGGAAGGCGCAATGCCCTCGGCTCTGGCGCCCATGCTGCCGGTGATGTTCGTGCCCAACGGCCGCCTGCTCGGCGCCCTCCAAAGTCTCGTGTCCGGCGTCTACAAGGGCCCGCTGTCGAGCCTGCAGACCTTCTTCGCCGTCTCCCACGATGACGCCTCCGGCCGCTTCCGCCTCGACGACGACGGCCGCCTCCAGTTGCTTTGGCCCGGCGCCAAGGACGCACCCGTCTACAGGCGCCTCGATAAGACCCTCACCGCACTGGTCGAGAAGACGGGCGGATCCTACGTCAAGAACCCGCTGGCCGGCAGCGTCATGGGCCACCAGCCGGCAACGGCCCACCCGCTTGGCGGCTGCGGCATGGGCCGCGAGAGCGGCGAGGGTGTCGTCGATCACAAGGGCCAGGTCTTCCGCGCCTCGCCCGCCGCCGGCAGCGCTGCTGTGCACGATGGTCTCTATGTCATCGATGGCGCCATAATTCCTCGCTCCCTCGGCGTCAATCCGCTGCTCACCATTACAGCCCTGGCCGAGCGGGCGCTCATGCACATGGGCCGCGACCTCGGCTTCGACGCCGACGCCACGCCACGCACGCTCAGTCCCCCGGCAACCCCCTTCTCACCGCTTGGAGCCTGAGGCGTCGGCCGGCCGTTGCCGGTGGCGCAGGAGTGCTGGCAGATCACGCCGACAAATCGTGCGCGAGCTGGAGCAAGCGCCGACTTGCGCTGTCGACGCATGTTTCTATCATGATCGCGTGCCCGCCTTGCGCCAGCCCCTCCTACGAGAAGCGCCGCCATCATGAACCCTGACGAGCTGTTTGCCACCAACCCGTTGTGCCGCCTTCTCGGCATCCGCTATCCGATCCTGCAGGCCGGCATGTATCAGGTTGCCTATGGCCGCCTCGCCGCCGCTGTCTCCAATGCCGGCGGCCTCGGTGTCATCGGCTCCGCCTACATGGACCCCGGGCGCCTCCGCCAGGAGATCCGCCTCGCCCGCTCGCTCACCGACAAGCCCTTCGGCGTGGATATCCTTTTTGCCAAGGTCCAGGGCGGCGATCCCCTCACCACCGCCTACGAGCGCGAGGTCGAAGCCCACATCGAAGTCACATTCGACGAGCGCGTCCCCGTCATCGTCGCCGGCCTCGGCGATCCCATCGCCATCATGGCTCGGGCGAAAAAGGCGGGCGTCAAGGTCATGGCCCTGGTGGGAACCTCCCGCCAGGCGCGCACCGTCGAGCGCTCGGGCGTCGATGCCATCATCGCCTCCGGTCACGAAGGCGGCGGCCACGTCGGCCGCATCGGTACCATGGCCCTTGTGCCGAAAGTCGTCGACACCGTCGGCGTGCCCGTGGTGGCGGCCGGCGGCCTAGCCGATGGCCGCGGCCTCGTCGCAGCCCTCGCGCTCGGCGCCCACGGCGTCTGGATGGGCACCCGCTTCATCGCCAGCACAGAAGCCCGCGGCCACGACAACTACAAGCGCCGCATCACCGAGATCGACGAGGACGGCACGACGGTCACCCGCGCCCACTCCGGCAAGACAAACCGCATGATTCGCAACGATTTCACACGCGCCTGGGAAGGCCGTGAAGGCGAGATCAAGCCCTACCCCGTGCAATTGAAGGAGGTGGGTGAAGCCGCCAGCATTCGCGGCCGCATCGACGGCGACGTCACCGAAGGCGTGCTGCCCGCAGGCCAGGGCTCGGGCCTCATAGATCGCGTCGAAAGCGCCAGCGAGATCGTGCGTACCATCGCCGCCGAGGCAACACGCATCCTGGCCCGCCTGCCGCGCCCCCAATGAGCGGGGATGCGCCATCGGCAATCGTCGATCGCCATGCCGCCTATTCCCCGTGCGGGCGAGCCTTCGCCCGCGACCGCTCCAGCCGGCGTGCCGCCCCCACGATTACCGCAACCAGCCCGCCGATCCCCAGCGCCAGGAGGATCACGGGCACCAATACCGGCACGAATGCCCAGATGAATGCCCCAGCGAGGAACACGGCCGTCGCCAGGAACCAGATTCGAATAATGCTCTGCACGCGTGCTCCCGGGTTGGCACAGGATTGGGGTTGTAGACGAGCCCGTTATCGGCCGACGCGCCGCCGCGTTGACTGCCCACCGCCAACCATCTAGTCCGCCTTTCGCGCAAGAAACAACCGCCACCGTACACACCAACCAGGAGTTCGTCATGACGCAACGCCTTACAGGCCAGACAGCAATTGTCACCGGCTCCGGTCACGGCATCGGCGCCGCCGTCGCCTCCCGCCTCGCCGCCGATGGCGCAGCCGTGGTCGCAGCCGACCTCTCGCAGTCGGCAGCCGACGCCCACGCCGCCGTGATCAACGCCGCCGGTGGCGTTGCCATCGGTCACGCGGTAGACGTGCGCGAGCGCAAATCGGTGCAAGCACTGATTGACCGCACAACAACCGAGCTCGGCCGGCTCGACATCCTGGTCAACGTCGCCGGCATCATGGACCGCGCGCCCGCTCTCGACATGACCGACGAGCTCTGGCATCGAATCCTTGACACTAATCTCTACGGCACTTTCGTCTCGGCCCAGCTCGCAGCCCGCCGCATGATCGAGCAGGGCCATGGCGGCCGCATCGTCAACATCGCGTCCAACTCGGGCTTCTTCGGCGGCCGTGGCCGCATTGCCTACGGCGCCAGCAAGGCCGGCGTGATCAACCTCACCCAGTCGCTCGCCATCGAACTCGCCGAACACAACATCCTGGTCAACGCCGTCGCCCCCGGGCCCACCAAGACCCGCGACGACCAGCCCGACGTGCCCTGGCCGAGCGTCACCTCCCGCATGCCGCTCAAGCGCTGGGGCAAGCCCGAGGAGATCGCAGCCGTCGTAGCCTTCCTGGCATCCGGCGAGGCTAGCTTCACCACGGGCCACACCTGGTGCGCCGACGGCGGCTTCACCATCGCCGGCATCATGGAAGGCTGAGCCGCGGGCGCTTCAGTAGGTAACTCCCTTGGTGCCGCAGGCTCACACGATGCGGCTGGCGTGGCCCTGCCAATAGCGATCGCGTAGCACCCGCTTGTAGAGCTTGCCCGTCGGCAGCCGCGGCAGCTCCGCCTCGAAATCGATCGAGCGTGGGCACTTGATGTGCGCAAGATGATCGCGGCAGAACTGGATGAGCTCCTGCTCCATCTGGGCGCTGCCACTGACGCCCGGCATCAGCTGCACAACCGCCTTGACCTCCTCGCCAAGGTCGGCGTTGGGCACCCCGAACACGGCCGCATCCGCCACCTTGTCGTGAGTGATCAGCAGGTTTTCCGCCTCCTGCGGGTAGATGTTGACCCCGCCCGAGATGATCATGAAGGTGGCGCGATCCGTGAGGTAGAGATAGCTCTCCCCGTCGAGATAACCGATGTCCCCGATCGTCGTCAGCGTACCGTCGGCCGACCGCGCCTCCGCCGTCTTGACGGGATCGTTGAAATACTCGAACGGCGTCGGCGTCTCGAACCAGAGCGTGCCGGCTTTGCCCGCGGGACAAGGCTTCATCTCGTCGTCGAGAATGTGCAGCTTGCCGAATACCACCCGCCCGACCGTGCCCTTGTGCGCAAGCCATTCCTCCGAATTGCAGACGCTGAGGCCGTTGCCCTCTGTCGCCCCGTAGTACTCGTGAATGATCGGCCCCCACCAGTCGATCATCTGCTCCTTTACTGGGATCGGGCAGGGTGCCGCCGCATGCACGATCGCCTCCAGGGAACTGTGATCGTAGCGTCGGCGCACCTCATCCGGCAGCTTCAGCATGCGCGAGAACATGGTCGGCACAAGCTGGCTGTGGGTGACGCCGTACTTTTCCACCAGGCCTAGGAACTGCTCGGCGTCGAACCGCTCCATGATGATCGCCGTGCCGCCGATGCGGATGGTGAGACCGACCGCCGTCTGGGGCGCTGCGTGATACAGCGGCGCCGGCGACAGGTAGATCATGCCTTCGCGATAGCGCCAGTGCTCGGTGACGAAGGCCGCAAGCGGCAGGTTGCCGTCGGGCGGCATGTCGGGTAGCGCCTTCAACACCCCCTTCGGCCGGCCCGTCGTCCCTGACGAATAGAGCATGGCAATGCCCAGACGTTCGTCCCCGATCGGCGTGTCGGGCAACCCCGTCGTCGCCTCATCGAGGTTGACGATTCGCGCGCCATGGCCGGCCCCGTCGACGACGATCACCAGCTCGATCGCCGGGCAATGCGCCAGCGCCGCCAAGGCGACCGCGCGCTTGGCCTCCGATATGATCAACACACGCGATTCACTGTTGTTGACGATGTAGGCGAGTTCGTCCGCGTTGAGGTAGGAGTTTATGCAGGTGTAGTAGAGGCCGGACCGTGCCCCGGCCGAGCAGCACTCGACGTAGCGCGCCGTGTTCTCCATGAAGATCGCATAGTGGTCGCGCGGCTTGAGCCCCGCGCGCCGCAGCAGATGCGCCAGCCGGTTCGACCGCTGCTCGAGCTCCCGATAGGTGATCGTCTCACCCGAGCCCGCCATGATGACAGCCGGCTGCTCGGCCAGGCGAACGGCATGTTTGCCAGGATACATGCATGCTCCTCGGGGTTGCTCACTGGGTTGGGGTCTGGACCTCGGGACGGCTCCCGGTCAGCATGGCATAAGTGAAATCCCCGCGTGAAGCCGCAGTGTCGAGATCACGACTGCACAGCGGGCTCTGCCACGGTTTATCGCGGAAAACCTGAGGGAAACCCGGATGTCCACCATCGACGAGACCATTGCCACCGCCATGCCCGAGCTGACATCTTGGATCGGCCGCCGCGAGGTCGTCGAGGACGAGATCGACTTGACCACGGTGCAGCGCGTGGCCGCCATGCTGGACGTTGACCCCGCCAAGTTCCGGCGCGGCACACCACTCCCCCGCCACTGGTTCTCGATGTTCTTTGCGTCAAACGCCATGCAGAGCGACATCGGCCCCGACGGCCATCCGCGAAAGGGCCTGTTCCTGCCGCCGATACCGCTCCCCCGCCGCATGGCTGCAGGCCGACGCGTCGAGATGGCCGGCTCTCTCGTTGTCGGCGAACCCGCAACGCGCACCGCCGAGGTGACAGGTGTCGAGCACAAACACGCCCGCTCCGGCCACATGATCATCCTCACCATGCGCCACACCTTCGCCACCGCCGGCCAGACGATCGCCACCGAGGAGTTCGACGCTTTCTATCGCGAGGGCTTGCCGCCCGGCGCCAGTAACCCGCTACCCGCCCGCGTCGAGCCGCCCGCCGGCGCCGCCTGGTCCCACACCGTCGAGCTCGCCTCTTCGCTGGTGTTCCGCTATTCCGCCATCACCTGGAATGCGCACCGCATCCACTATGACGCCGACTACACGCGCGGCGTGGAGGGTTACCAGGGCGTCGTCCAGAACGGCGGCCTCACCATGCAATTGATCCTCGATGCCGCAGGCCGCGAGTTGGCCCACCCACTCGCCGGCTTCGAGGCGCGCCTGATGCGCCCGCTCTGGGTCGGCGACACCCTGCGCATCGCCGGCAGCGCGCCCGATGGAGGTCGCATGACGGCCTGGGGGATCGACAAGGAGGGCGCGCTCGCCGCAGAGATGAAACTGCGCTTCGCCTGACGCCACGCCGCCCGCAGCCGTCGGACGCGGGCCGCCTCGGGCCCCTCAACCGCTATTGCCGAGCAAAGCCCGCATCTGGTCCGCTGCCGCATCCGGCGACGTCAGAACCGGCACCGACACTGCTGCTTGCGTTTTTTCCAGCGCCCGCGATGTCGAGAAGTGCGCGAGCATGATGGCATCGCAGTCGGCAAGCTCGGGCGCACGCGCGCCAACCAGCCGATTGTGCGTTTCAGCATCGCCCTTGCGTAACGCATCCATCGCCCCTTCGACGACGATCGTGTGCAACTGCGCACCCGAGCCGCTCTCAGCCACGAACGCCTCGAACTCCTCCGTCATGGTCAGCACCGATGGCGCAAACGTCGCCAGCATGCCGATCCGCTTGCCCTTGCCGACGGCAGCCCGAAACATCGCCTCGTTGGGCTTTAGCACGGGGATCGTGAGCTCGCGCCCCATGCGCTCGATCGCCGGCCCGAACGCCGAGCAGGTCACCAGGATGCCATCGGCGCCGATGCTGTCGGCATAGTTGCCAAGCTCCATGAAGCGCTCGAACATGCGCGGCGTCAGCGCGTGGTCCTTGGCCCGGTCGATCGACAGCGAGGCATCGAGCAGGTCGACGGTCTCGGCTTCGGGAAAACGGTTGGCGAACGACCGCTGGATCGGCTCCATCGCGACCGGCGTGCCGTGCAGCAGCACAATGCGGGGTTTCGTGGGCATGGGTCTCTCCATTTTGCCGGTCAAGCCGCAACGAGGCGCGAAACAAGCCCACCGTTTCGGTAGGCGGTATCGGCTGCCGGCGAGGTCAACAGTGTCAGCAGCCGCCTGGCCCCGGCGTCATTGGCAGCCTCAGCGAACAGCGCCGCGTCGAACCGCGAAGCCACCTGAATCTCCGGCGGAAACGGCCCGGCAACATCGATGCCGGCGACCGTCATCAGCTCGCTCACCTGCTGGATCGCCAGCTCCGCCTCCCCGCTCACCACTTTCTCACCCGTAAAGCCCATCGGGATCGTCACGCCCTTGGCGCGCACTGCGTCCCCGATCCCGAGCTGGTCGATCAGTTTGGCGAAATAGATACCGCTGGCGCCGGCCTGCGAGTAGGCAACGCCGCGCGCGCCCACCATGGCCGCCTTGAACGCCTCGAGCGTGGACACATCCGGACGCGGCGCGCCGCTGGCGACACCGACGCCCAGCACCGCATCGGCCAATGGCGAACGGGTCTCGGCTCGCACGATGCCCGACGTCACCAGCCGGTCCATCGAATCGCTGATCGCGATCACCACGTCGGCCCGTTCGCCAGCCTCGATCGACTTCATGATTGCTGCCGTCGGGCGCCAGTCCATCTCCAGCACCAGGCCGGTCTCGGCCTCGAACTGCGGTTTCAGCCAGCGATTGACTGCCACCTCCAGCGCCAGCCCGCTCATGACCCGCACGACTTTGGAATTGGATTTATCTGCCACTCTCGTTCCTCGCTTTTATCACACGGCAAGCCGGTATCGGCGCCGATCCTGCGCGTTCTTCCGGGCCCGGACACGCAAGCGCGCCAAAGCCGGGTCCATGATCACTCTTTCGCCATGACGGCCTGCCCGACCACATCTCCGTCCAGGGCCTGGTCGAGATCCATCGTGACCTCGACTTTGAGCAGCGTCCCCGTAAAGGCGAAAGGCGCATTGTAGTGCGACACCGGCGTTCCCCGGTCCTGCCCGATATCCAGCCCCGACCACGAGATGAAGGCAGGCAAGCCCAGGTCCGTGACTTTCCGGCCGACGTCCTTGCCGTCGATCAAAAGTGTGAATTCGGTGGTGCCCGCGCCTGTCTTCAATGTTGGCCACGCGTACTGCTTGAGCCTCCGTGCCCTGACCCCGAAGCGATGCGCCCCGTGCGTGGGTATTTTGACATCGGAGCGCAGGATCACGTGCTCGCCACCAACATTCAAGTCGTGCACGACATGCCCATCCTGAACGTAGAGGCTGTAACCCGAGGTCGCATCGCCGTGCGCGATCAGCACGCCGTCGCCGCCGCCGGCCAAATCCACGAAGGCCTCGATCAGATAGCTGCGGCTCCTCAGATCGGGAGCAACCTCCGTCGGAACATGCCCCATGCCCGCATGCATCACATAGCGCGTGCGCTTGCCGTGAAACCGGTTGGCGTTCTCGACGAAGCGAACCCCGAAGCGGTCGTCCAGCGGCAGCACGTTGTGTTGCTTCGCCAGCTCCCACCAGAGCTTGACCAGCCCCTCGAGCCGCTGCGGCTCGGCCGAGGCAAGATCGCGCGTCTCGTTGAAATCTAGATCAAGCCGGTAAAGCTCCCACACATCCTCGTCGTAGGATGAGCCCATCGCATGATACGTGACGGCTTTCCAGCCGTCGCGCCAGATGCCCCGGTGCCCGAACTGCTCGAAATACTGCGGCTGGGATTTGCTTGCCGCGTTCGGGTCGCCGAAGCTCGCCTTGAAGCTCGTCCCTTCGAGTGGCAATTGCCGAACGCCCCCGATTTCTTCGGGAGCATCGATGCCGATGACCTCTAGCAAGGTCGGCAGCACATCGGAGACATGCACGAACTGATGCCGCAACTCCCCCCGCGCCGCGATGCCCTTCGGCCACGACACCACAAACGGATCGCGGATGCCGCCGCCGTGCGTGTTCTGCTTGTATCGGCGCAGCGGCGTGTTCGACGCCATCGCCCAGCCGTGCGGGAAGTTGTTGTGGGCATTGGGACCACCGATGTCGTCGAGGCGGCGAAGCTTTTCCGGCCACAACTCCGGTCGCATGTTGCGTGGCCCGAGCGTCACCCCGCCGAGCAGCCCCCCTTCCTGGCTGGCACCGTTGTCCGAGAGCACCAGCACGATGGTGTCATCGCGCAGCCCCGCGCGCTCCAGGAAGGCGATCAGCCGCGCCAGTTGCTGGTCCGCATGGTCGAGCATGCCGGCAAAGGCCGCCTGCAATCGCGTAAAGAAACGCCGCTCGTCGGCCGTGTGCTCGTCCCACGCTTTGACCCCGTCGTTGCGAGGCGGCAAACGGGTTCCGCGAGGCACAAGCCCCATCTCGAGCTGGCGCGCGAGGCGGCGCTCCCGTTCCACATCCCAGCCCCCCCGGTAGATCTCGTCGTAGGCGAGAATGAGGTCCCGGGGCGCCTGGTGCGGTGCATGCGTGGCGCCGAGCGCCAACCACACCAGCCAAGGCGTATCGGGTTGCTCCGCCACGTGACCAGCCAGGAAGCCGATCGCCTTGTCGACCAGATCGGCTGTTAGATGATAACCGCTGTCGGGCCCCGCTGGCGGATCGATCGAGGAATTGTCCAGGATCAGCTCCGGCGCGTAATGGTCGGTTTCCGCATCCATGAACCCATAGTAGCGATCGAAACCGCGGCCCAATGGCCAGCCGTCGAACGGCCCGCTCGACCCGGCTTCCGTCAGCGGCGTCACATGCCACTTGCCGAGCATGTAGTTGCGATAGCCGTGAGAACGCAGGATTTCGGCGATCGTGCCGGCTTCCCGGCGAATTTTGCCGCGGTAGCCGGGATAGCCGCTATCGAAATTGGCGAGACTTCCAAGGCCGACGGAGTGCGAGTTGCGCCCTGTCAGGAGAGCAGCGCGCGTGGTCGAGCACATCGCCGTGGTATGCAGACCGGTGTAGCGCAGGCCTTCAGCCGCCAACCGGTCGATCGTCGGCGTCTTGATGGACGAGCCGTAGCATCCGAAATCCGAAAAACCCGTGTCGTCGAAGAGGACGACGAGGATGTTCGGTGCGCCCTCGGGTGGTCTCGGGCCGGCGGGCCAATGCGGCGTCGAGTCTGCGATCGTACGGCCGATCCGGCCTTTGAATGATTTCGGCATCGCGTATCGCCTCTCGTGATTTTTTTGGGGGGGGACGGGGGAGCCCTAGCGACGGCGCCATTCCTCGTGCCGGGCCTTGGCATCGTCCGTCAGGCCCAGCGCCATGAACCGATAGGCATCGACCCAGGAGGCATCGTCGAGGTTCGGGATGTCGAGGCCACGATTGAGCGATTCCTTGGCGAGTTGCACAGCAAGCGGCGGCATGGCTGCGAGATGGGCCGCGACCTCGTGTGCCTTGGCCGCCAGCTGCTCGTGCGGCACGAGCCATTGGGCGAGCCCAATCCTGTAGGCTTCGCCAGCATCCAGTGGGAAGCCCATCGAGAGCTTCATCGCCTGCCCTTTGCCGACCCAGCGAGCCAGCCTGACCGAGCCGCCGAACGCTGGGATGATGCCGAGCGAGACTTGCGGCTGGCGCCACTCTGCCCGCTCCGAGGCAACGATCAGATCGCAGCAGTAGGTGAGAATGCAACCGACGCCGATGGCATAACCGTTGACCGCCGCGATCAGCGGCTTGGGAAAGGCATCGAGATGGCGCACCACGAACTGTCGCCATTTCGGCAGCTCGGCGAAGAAGTCCGAGATCGTCTCGATCGTATGCGTCGCCGGATCCTTGAGATCGGCGCCGGCCGAGAACGCGCGCCCGGCTTCATCGCCGGTGATGATCACGGCCCGAACGCTGTCGTCGCCCTCGAAGTCGTGCCAGAGCCTCGGCGAGCCCTTCGCTGAAGTCGCTGCCCCAGCAGTTGCGCGCCTTCGGGCGGCTGAGCGTCAACACGCCGACCGCCCCGAATTGCTCGTAGAGAACCGGCATGCTGCCCTCTCGCCATATTTTCAGCCACTCGGCCACCGTGTTGGGCGGTTCGTCGAGCCGCAAGCCTTAATTCATCTTGCCGATCACATCCTCGCCGAACCGCTGGACGCGCTCGACGGCCTCCGTGATCGTATCGCCGCCAAGCCGCAACGCGACATGGCGGACACCGATGTCGCTGAGCGCCTTGGCGTCTTCGACCATCTGCTGCGAACTGCCCGTGAACATCCGGCGCGCCGTTCCATCATTATTTTTGTGCTCCACCCAATCGAACGGGCCTTGCACGATGAGCGCGATATCGATGCTCTTGGGATCCCGACCCGCCTTCTCGGCGACCTCACCGAGCGTGGCGATGCCTTTGGCGAAGCGCGCCGGCGTATCGTAGAGGATTTTCTGGTTGTTATTGCCGGGATACCACCCATCCCCGAGCTTGACCGTGCGGCGCATGGCGGCCCCGCCCTCGCCGCCGACCCAGATCGGTGGGTTGGGCTTTTGCACTGGCCGCGGTGCGAAGATCAGATCCTTGAAGGCAACGTGCTTGCCCTGGTAGCTCGGCCGATCCTCGGTCCACAGCGCCTTGAAGGCCTCGAGGTATTCATCCGTCGCAGCCCCGCGCTCCTTGAAAGGCGCGCCGAGCAGCTTGAACTCTTCCTCCATCCACCCCGCGCCGACGCCGACGGTCACTCGCCCGTTCGACAGCACGTCGATGGTCGAGATCATCTTCGCCGTCTGGATCGGTGGCCGGTGCGGCACCACCATGACCGATGTGAGCAGCCTGAGCCGGCTGGTGCAGCCGGCGAGAAAAGCCAGCGCCGCCAACTGGTCGAAGCAGTGCCCATGCTCCGACGCCGACCACACCCCGCCGACCGTGTAGGGATAGGCCGAGCCGAGATTGGCCGGCACGATGAGGTGATCGTTGACCGACATGAAGCCGAAGCCGGCCTGCTCCGCCGCCTGGGCCACAGCCATGTAGGCTGCGCGTGAGGTGTAGAGCCCACGCGACAGCGTGCTGATGCCAAACTCCATGCCAATGTCTCCCATAATCGAGCCGCCGCCGGCTTGTTATCGCAGCTAACGTCCACGATACCGCCAGCGCTGGCAAGCCGGCCCTGAGCGCCCGCCACAAGCTCCCGGCTGCGGCCTTGACAACCGGCCGGCGCCCGCCCGCAACGTCCGATGGTAAGCGCGGATTGACGATGATGCGCAAATTGACGTGACTTTCGAGGCAGATAGTCTAGTATATAGAGGTGATTATCCTTCCGCGGATCAAGCGCAGGCCCTGATGCACGACTGGCTCGTCTATATGCTGATCGGACTGGCCTGTGCCGCCAGCGGGCTTTGGCTGCTGCGCCGCCGCCAGGCCGTCCAGCCGGCGCGCTTTGCCCATCAGCCCACCCCCGCCGCGGAGCGCGCCGCAGAGCGCGTCATGGCCCCGCAGCAGATCAGGACGCCACCCCCCACCGCAATGTCGGGTGCGCCCGTCCCATCGATTGCGAGCGAGACCAACTCCGTCGTGCTCCCCTGCGAGGACGCGCCCAACACCAAGATCATGCCCTTTGCCGAGGACATGCCGGTCGCGGTGCTCGATTTCGAGGGCAAGTGGGGCCGCTTTCCCCTGCATCGTGGCGAAGTCGTGATTGGCCGCCACAGCGAGGACGACGTACGTATAGCCGACGTTCGCATCAGCCGGCATCATGCGCGCCTTGTCGTTCGCGGTGATGGCAGCTCGGAAATCGAGAACCTCACGGCAACCCGTCCCGAGCCGAACCCGATGCTGGTAAACGGTATCAGTACCGAGCGCGCCCGGATCGCCTATGGCGACGTGGTCACGCTCGGCGGCGTGAGCTTTAGATTTGCGCAGGCCGTGGCATGACCCTGCCGTCCTGCATCCAGGAGCACGAAAGACGATGAACGACCGCGAGAGGACACGCACCATCCAGGTGCCGGGCGCTGACGACCAGCGCTCCGCCGCCAATATGGACAACCTGCCGACCCAGGTCATTACTGATACCTCGAACCTCAAGGTCGGCATCCTGAAGGTCGTCGACGGTCCCGGGAAAGGCCAGGAGCGGCCAGTTTTCACCGGCACCAACCAGGTCGGCCGCAGCGCCGACAACCGCATCCCCCTGGATTTCGGCGACAACACAATTTCGCGCCAGCAGCACGCGGTTATCGCCTACGATTCCTCCAACGGCGATTTCCGCATCTTCGACGGCGGCAAGCAGAATCCCGTCAGCGTCAACGGCGAGCGCCTGTCCGGCGACCGCCCGCTCTCCGACGGCGATACCATCAAGATCGGCCTCACAACGCTTCGCTTCTCCTTGATGTGATGTAAGAAGCCCTCCACATGTCGCTTGCCGGCGCCTGGTCTCCGTTGCCAGTGCTCCACCGGCACACCGCATCCGCCGAGGGCCCTTGAATGACCAACTTCTCCCCACGCGAAATCGTCTCCGAGCTCGATCGCTACATCGTCGGCCAGGCCCCCGCCAAGCGCGCCGTCGCCATTGCCCTGCGCAATCGCTGGCGCCGCCAACAGATCACGGGCGCGCTCCGCGAGGAGATCCTGCCAAAGAACATCCTGATGATCGGGCCGACCGGCTGCGGCAAGACCGAGATATCGCGCCGCCTCGCCCGCCTGGCAGGCGCCCCGTTCCTGAAGGTGGAGGCTACCAAGTTCACCGAGGTCGGCTACGTCGGCCGCGACGTCGATTCGATCGTTCGCGATCTCGTCGAGGTCGGCATCGGCCTTGTCCGCGAAACCAAACGTCGCGAGGTCCAGGCCCAGGCCGAAAAGAACGCGGAGGAGCGGGTGCTCGATGCCCTGGTTGGCGACGGTGCACGCTCTGAGACGCGGGAATCGTTCCGCCGCCGCCTGCGTGGCAACGAGCTCAACGACAAGGAGATCGACATCCACGTGGCGGATACGGCCTCGCCTTTTCCCACCTTCGACATTCCTGGCGGCCAGGTCGGCATGATCAACATCAACGAGATCATGGGTAAAGCCTTCGGCCAGAAGACCAAGTCCCGCCGTATGACCGTCGGCCAGAGCTACGAGTTGCTCGTAACCCAGGAAAGCGACAAGCTGCTCGACCAGGATCAGGTGGTGGCCGAGGCGATCCGAAGTGTTGAGAACGACGGCATCGTCTTCATCGACGAGATCGACAAGGTCTGCCAGCGCTCCGACTCCGGACGCGCCGGCGCCGACGTCAGCCGCGAAGGCGTGCAGCGTGACCTACTCCCCCTGATCGAGGGAACAACGGTTGCGACCAAGCACGGGCCAGTCAAGACCGACCACGTCCTGTTCATTGCCTCCGGCGCCTTCCACCTGGCCAAGCCCTCCGACCTCCTACCCGAGCTGCAGGGCCGCCTGCCGATCCGCGTCGAACTCGCCCCCCTCACCCGCGAGGACTTCCGCCGCATCCTCACCGAGCCCGAAGCGAGCCTCATCAAGCAGTACATCGCCCTGATGGCCACCGAAGGCGTCACCATCGACTTCACCGAGGACGCCATCGACAAGCTGGCCGATCTCGCCGCCTCCGTGAACGCCACCGTCGAAAACATCGGCGCCCGCCGCCTGCAGACCGTGATGGAGCGCGTCCTCGACGAGATCTCCTTCGATGCCTCCGACCGCAACGGCCAGACCATCAGGATCGACGGCGCCTACGTCGAGGAGCGCATCGGCGATCTCGCCCGCAACACCGATTTGTCGAAGTTCATCCTCTGAGGCACGTCACCGGCGAGGCCGACATTAAGCGTCACAGCCCCCGGTCAGGGGCCATTCGCCTTCGACGCACGCGCCACGACGCGCTCGCGGTGCCACGCATAAAGGCCGCTCGCGATCACGATCGCAGCACCAGCAAGCGTCCACCCGTCCGGCATATGCCCGAACACCACAAAGCCGATCACCACGGCCCACACCAGCAGCGTGTAGCTGTAGGGCTGTAGCGCGCCGGCCTCCCAGAACTCCAGCGCCTTGATCAGCGTGAAGTGGGCAGCACTGCCGAGGATGGCGATGGCAACCAGCAGGCTCCACCCGACCGCGTCCGGCCAAACCCACACGAACGGGCCGACCAGCGTCGTAGCCCCGAGCCCAATCACAGCCGACCACGCCCAGGTGGTCTCGCCGGTGTCGGTTCGCGCGCACATCCGCACCAGCACTTGATAAAGCCCCCACAGCAGCGCCGCGACCAGCGGAATGGCAATCGGCCAAGTCAGCGTCGCAAACCCCGGCCGCACGATCACCAGCACGCCGATAAAGCCCGCGATCACCGCGAGCCAACGCCGCGGCCCCACGACTTCGCCCAGCAACGGCACGGAAAGAGCCACCACCACCAGCGGCGACACCGCTGCAATGGCGTGCACGTCGGCGAGCGGTAGGTAGGCGAAGGCCAGCACGAAGAGGCCGTTCTCGATGATGATGAGCAGGGCCCGCAGGGTCTGCAGCACCGGCTGGCCGCTCTGCAGCGCCGCACCAAGACCCTTGCGCCGCAACAGAATGGCGACAAACAGCGTAAAGAGGATATAGCGCACCCAGAGGATCTGCGGAATCGGCAGCTGTTGCACGAGTAGCTTTGACAGCCCATCCATGCTGGCGAAAGCCAGCATAGAGCCGAGCATCATCACGATCGCCAAACCCGGACGATGGGCAGGTGTCGCCTGGCGCGCCCCAGAACGCAGCACCGGATCGCTGCCTGCCATCGATCGTCTCCGCTTCGGCCTGCCACGAACGACGATGTCTCACCGTTCGCAGCCCTTGCCAAGCCGGCATCTCTCGACGGCCCCACCCCATCACCGGGCCGATCACCGCAGGCTACTTGGCCGCGATCGCATCAAACGTCACACGACCACGCTGCGCACCCAGCAGCGAGCGTGCAACGAGGCCACCGGCAACGATCGAGGCCAGCGCCAGCACAGCGCTGACGCTTAGCAGCGAAACCCCGGCAAGCCCGGCGCCGACCGTGCAGCCACCGGCGAGAACGCCGCCGATCCCCATCAGCACCCCACCAGCGAGATAGCGCCCGGTCGGCGTATCCTCGCCAAACCCGACCCACGCGAGCCTGCCTCCGGCAGCCGCCGACAGGAAGCTCCCAACGACGACACCGCCGAGCAGGCCGACGCCGAAGCCTGGCGCAACAGCCGTGCCAGCAACCCACCAGAACAGCCCTTCCGCCGCAGCAGACGTGAACGCGAGGGTCTCCAGCGGCAGCGGCGCGAACTCATCCTTGAGCAGATAGCCCGTGCCAAGCCAGCCGAGCGGCACCAGCGCCCCTATCAATCCTCCCATCAGCAGGTCGCGGCCCCGTGCCCGCGAGGTGATCGCCCAGGCGATGAGGCCCGCACCGAGAACCGCGGCAACCAGCGGCGCACCGCCGGGCAGCGCCGACAACGATGCCCCAGACCCCACTGTGACGCCGAACGAGCCAAGCCAGACGCGGAGTGGAGCCAGAGCGCCCTTTAAAGTTGCGTGCGCCAGCACCGCGAACACGATCAACACGGCGAGCGCCCGCAGGTTACCGGTGCCGGCCAGCACCGTCAGTCGTGAAGCGCACCCGCGGGCCAGCACCATGCCGGCGCCGAACAGCACCCCACCGATCATGATCGCCGCAACCGGCAACTGCGGTGCGAGGAAGCGGTGGGACTGCGCCTCGATCAGGCCGAGGCCCACGATCGATGTCGTCCCGATTACAGCAACGGCCAGCGCCATGGCCCATACGCCGAGCGCAGATCGCCGTTCGTCAATGGAGCCTGCCAGGCCGCGCCTGAGACAGAAGCGGGACCGCTCGGCAAGCCCGCCGAAGGCAAGGCCAAGGACGATACCGAGTACGACCGCGGCGGCTTGGGGCGTCCAGCCCGCGAGACCAAGCTCCTGGAACATGGCAGCATCTCCTGCGCGAATGAGGTGCTGAGATCTTATCATGAGAAAAAATATTCTCAAGAAGCGCGGTATTTCGATCTATAATAAGAAAATAATTTCATAAAATGGCCGCGGCGTGAAAACCAGACCCAGCGAGAGGCCCAAACCTGGAAGACCCACACCACGCCATGCCCTTCGCGCGCAACAACGCAGCGCCCCGCACCGGACTATCGCTGCTCGAGCGCGCGTATCACACCACCCCGACGCGTGGCATAGAGCACAACCGCGAGTGCCAACGACAAACACGCCGCGGCCAGCAGATAAGGCGCTCCGGGAAACAGCACCCCGCTGCCACCCGATATGCCAAGCGCGAACGCCCCCGCGAACAAGCTGGGTCCGATCAGGTTGGCAACGCCCATCAGGCTGGCTCCCGCGCCCTGCAACCGCCCCTGCTGGTCTTGCCCCACCAGCCGCGTCATCAATCCCTGCGCCGCCGGACCGACGAACCCCCACAGACAAATGATCCCCATCCCCGCCCAGAATGCAGCTTGATCCGGCGCGAAGGCCAGCAGTACCAGCCCGCACACCCCGGCCACCATGCCGAACACCAGCATCCGCCGTTCGCCAAAACGCGTCACGGCAGGCTTCACCAGGACGCCCTGGACGATGCCCGAGCACACACCGAATACCGCCAGCGCCGCACCGACCGTGCCCGGCCCCCACCCGAAGCGGAAACCCGAATGCAGCACGAACACGGCAGGGAAGACGGCATGCGATACATGATAGAGAAACATGCCGAGCGAGAGCCCGCCGAGGCCAGGCTTCGAGCGGATCAGCGCCAGCGCCCCGAGCGGATTTGCAGTCCGCCAGCGAAACGGGCTGCGCCGCTCGGCCGGCAGCGACTCCGGCAGCACGAAATAACCGTAGCTCGCACAAGCGAGGCTCAGCCCGGCCGCAAACCAGAAAGGCAATCGCGGATCCTGCGCCCCGAGCAGCCCACCGATCGCCGGCCCAAGCACGAACCCAACCCCGAACGCCGCCCCGATCAGCCCGAACTTGCCGGCCCTCTCCGCCGGCGGCGTCACGTCGGCGATGTAGGCTCCCGCCGTCGAGAATGTGGCAGCCGTAATGCCGGACAGAACCCGTCCGACGAACAGCCACACCAGATCCGGCGCCAGCGCCATCAGCACATAGTCGAGACCGAGCCCGAGACTGGAAAGCAGCAGCACCGGCCGGCGCCCATAGGCATCCGAGAGCGCACCTAGCACCGGCGAGAACAGTAGCTGCATCGCCGCCCAGGCCGTGCCGAACACGCCGTAGAGAAGCGCCGCACGCGCCGTCGAGCCGCTCAAGTGCTCGACCAGTTTTGGCAGCACCGGAATGATGAGGCCGAGCGCCATCACGTCGAGCACCACCGTGACCAGCACGAAAGCCACCGCCGCCGGACGCCCCGCCGCATTGCCCGAACTCGGCGTCATGCAGCAAAGCCCGATGCGCCGAGCCGCCGGCACCGTCGACGCAGTCCACTGGCAGCCATCCGGCAGGGATCAAAGCGTAGCATCGAGATGCTGCCACCCTCCCGTTTGCCTGAGCGCCTCGCCGAGCACCATGGCCGCAGCGACCGCAATGTTCAACGACCTGAGGCCCGGCCGGATTGCCACCCGCACCCGCGCGTCGGCAAGCGCATGCACATCATCGGGAACGCCCGCACTCTCACGGCCGAGCAGCAGCGTGTCGTCGCCGCAAAACCCGAAGTCGACGTGCGCTGTGTCGCCCCGCGTCGTCAGCAGCACGAGGCGACCGCTCCCCCGCTGCGCGATGAACGCAGCGAATGACACGTGACGTGTGATCTCGACCGCATCGAGATAATCGAGCCCCGCACGCCTGAGCGCCCGGTCGGTCATGTCGAAGCCCGCTGGCCCGATGACATCGACGCCAACCCCGACACACGCCGCCAGCCGCAGGATGGTGCCGGCGTTCTGCGGAATATCCGGCTGGTAGAGTGCAAGCCGCATGTCAGATCAACCATCTCTGCAACAGCGCTGGAAGTTCAGTAGGTGAGCGCCGCTTTGATGGCAATCAGCTCGGTCCGGCCATCGCCGTATTCTTCGTAGGCATGCCCTGACCGGCGATACCAATACCGGCTATTGGCCTCGTCAGGCTCCATCTTGTGCAGGCAAGCATGCAGCCAGCAGGCCGTCGCATCGCTTTCGTGCGCCTGCACCAGCCGGTGCGCGCCATCCCAGTCCCCGTCCAGCGCCAAGCCCACCGCCTGGATCAAGTCGTCCCGGATCGCCATTCGTCCCATCCCTTGCGGCGGAGCGTGCAGGCTGGGCACTCGCCACAACCACCGCCCCAGTCATGCCTGGACGCGATATTCCCATTGTAGCATGTGACGGTCGCTTCCACGATCAGCTCCACAAGCCCCGGGCCGCCGAGGTCGTGCGCCAGTGCCCAGGTCTGCGCCTTGTCGAGATGCATTAGCGGCGTCTCAATCCTGACCGGCCGGTCGAGCCCCAGCGATAGCGCCCGCGCCATCGCCTGCACGGTGTCGGACCGGCAATCAGGATAGCCCGAAAAATCCGTCTCGCACATGCCCCCGACCAGCACCCCGATGTCACGCCGCCATCCGAGCGCGGCAGCATAGGCGAGGAACAGCAGGTTGCGCCCCGGCACGAACGTATTGGGCAGTCCCGTCGCATCCGCCTCGATCGCCATCCGCCGCGTCAACGCAGTCTCGCTGATGGCGCCAAGCGCACTGAGCTCCAGCACGTGATCGCCCCCGAGCCGGCGCGCCCACAACGCATTGATCCCCGCAAGCCCCGTACGGATCGCCGGTCGCTGCTCGAGCTCGACGCGATGACGCTGGCCATAGTCGAAACCGATCGTCTCGACGCGCTCGTAACGCGTCAGCGCCCACGCGAGACAGACGGTCGAATCCTGCCCACCCGAGAACAACACCAGGGCAGACGATGACCCGCGATCTCCAGCTCCCGACGACAAACCGACACCCTCCAAGCCTCAACGACACCATCCGGCCGACAACGGACCCACTCACCAACCGGCTCCAGAACGGCAATAGGGCATCCCGACATCTCGCCGGCACGCCCTATCCCCATGATCCGATTTCTACGCCAAAGGCGGCGACCGCTCAGCGTCGTCCCTTCGCTCGCGCCACCGGCGAATCCTCATCCGGCAGTACCCCATCAGCATCAGGCCCCTCACCGGCCTCCCGCTCCTCGCTCCCTTCCGGATGGGCGAGCATCTTCTCTGTGATCAGCCCGGCATTGGCCCGGATGGCCGCCTCGATCTCGTCAGCCAGCGCCGGATTGTCCTTGAGGAACGTCTTGGCGTTCTCCCGACCCTGCCCGATCCGCTCACCCTTGTAGGAGAACCAAGCGCCCGACTTCTCGACGATACCGGCCTTCGCACCCAGGTCAACCAGTTCGCCGACCTTCGAGATACCCTGGCCATACATGATGTCGAATTCGACTTGTTTGAACGGCGGCGCCACCTTGTTCTTGACCACTTTCACGCGCGTCTGGTTGCCAACCACCTCGTCCTGCGCCTTGATCGCACCGATGCGCCGGATATCGAGACGGACCGAGGAATAGAACTTGAGCGCATTGCCGCCTGTCGTCGTCTCGGGATTGCCGAACATGACGCCGATCTTCATGCGGATCTGATTGATGAACACCACCATGCACTTCGATTTCGAGATCGAGCCCGTCAGCTTGCGCAACGCCTGACTCATCAGCCGCGCCTGCAGGCCGGGCAGCGAATCTCCCATCTCGCCGTCGAGTTCGGCCTTCGGAGTGAGCGCGGCAACCGAATCGACCACCAGCACATCGACAGCACCCGACCGCACCAGCGTATCGGCAATCTCGAGCGCCTGCTCACCCGTATCCGGCTGCGAGATCAACAACTCGTCGACCTTGACGCCGATCTTGCGGGCATAGACGGGATCGAGCGCATGCTCGGCATCGACGAATGCGCAGATACCACCCTTTTTCTGCGCCTCAGCGATCAGCTGCAGCGTCAGCGTCGTCTTGCCCGAGCTTTCCGGCCCATAGATTTCGACCACCCGCCCCTTCGGCAATCCACCGATCCCGAGCGCGATATCGAGCCCCAGCGACCCCGTCGAGATGGCTTCGACATCGATCGTCTTGTCGTTCTGGCCGAGCTTCATAATAGAGCCCTTGCCGAACTGCTTTTCGATGTGCGCCAGCGCTGCATCGAGCGCCTTCACCTTGTCCATCTTGTCCCCCTCGACAAGCCTGAGCTCCGGAACGGCCATGGCAGGTCCCCTCTTCTATCCCATGAGTGATGGTGTGCGCGCAATTCTGGTTAAATGTACCCTCAATGTTCTCTTATTGCAAGCTATATGTTCTCAATTGTTCCATTAACGGGCGGCGCTCATACCCCGGCAATTCGATAGTGGTAGCGGTAAGCCTCGGCAAACCCGAGCTGACGATAGAGATGGATAGCCCCGGCATTGTCGGCGCCGACCTGGAGATAGGCGGTTCGGCACCCCTGATCATGAGCCCATGCAAGCAGCCCGAGCATCAGCGCCCGTGCTGCCCCGCGCCGGCGCGCCGATGGCAACGTCGCGACCTCGAACACGCCCGCCATGCCGCGCTCCACCACCGCCACCCCAAAGGCCGCCGGCTCACCGTCCATGGAAAGACAGGCGAAGGCCGCGGGCGCCGGAATGGCCTCCAACAGCCGGCGATGAGCCTCCGCATGAGCCGAGCCACCGCCGACAGCAGCACCGTAGCCAGCGATCCAGGCCGCATCGACCCGAGGCTTGAGGACCAGGGTTGCGCCTACGCCATCGCCGCCCGAGGCAATCTGGCCCGCCAGTGGAAGCCCAACCGTCAGCACCAGACTGTCGTCGGCCCGGCCAAGCGCAGCATCCGCAAGCGACCGGCAGGTAGCGTCTCCCGCCAGCGGCGTCACCCGTAGGATCAGCGGCAGGCCGCGGGCCGAACAAAGCCCCCGCGCATGCGCCAGCACATCCTCGACCCTGACCTCAGGCTGCAAGGCATTGAGCGAGTTCGCACGCTTGGTATAGCCGCTGGCGAGCCGCAGCACCCAACCGCCCATGAGCCACGTCTGCTCTGCTGGCCAGGCGTTGAACGCCCGCTCCTCGATCTGCCGCACGAGGGCCAGGGTACACTCGGTCCCCGCTTCAGTCATCGAGCGCCGCCGCCGCATAGGTCAGCGGCAACTCGGTCGTATTCTTGATCTCTTCCATCGCGAATGCACTCGACACCTTGGCGATATTTACGCGTGAAATCAGAGTTTTATAGAACGCGTCATAGGCCGCGATATCCGGCACCACCACACGCATCAGATAGTCGACGTCGCCTGACATGCGGTAGAATCCCACCACTTCCGGCATGTCCGAAACCGCCCCATGAAACCGCTCCAGCCAGTCGAGACTGTGTTCATCCGTCTTGATCGAGACGAACACCGTCACTCCGGCGTTGACCTTTTCGGCATCGAGCACCGCCACCCGCGCCCGGATGACGCCAGCCTCCTCGAGCTTCTGGATCCGGCGCCAACACGGCGTCGTCGAGAGCCCGACGGCCTTGCCGACCTCGGCAACGGCCATGGTCGCATCACGCTGCAGCAGCGCCAGAATCTTGAGGTCCATCGCATCGAGCATGCTGTTGACTCCATTGCGCCCGCATTAGAGGTAATGATAGCAAATATTCCCAACAAATGCGAATTATGCTCGAAAATTGAGAATATTTTGGCGCGAGGTCGGCGCGCCCTACCCGATGACGCGCTGCGCCTCACATCATGCGATCGCCAACTGGCACCAGGAATCGCGGTTGGCCCCCGTCGAGTGCCTGAACGGCATTGGCAGCAGCTCGCTCGATTGCCACGTTCCGCCACCCCTTGGCAGAGGCCGAGTTGTGCGGGGAGGCAATGACATTGTCGAGGCTCATGAAGTCGTGCCCCATCTCGAACCGCCCATGCCGGACAGGCTCCACCCACCACGCATCGATGCACGCGGTGAACTCGGGGTTGGCGACAAGATGGGCATAAAGCGCGGCCTCTTCGACGATTTCACCACGCGCCAGATTGACCAGCACCGCGTCCCGCTTCATCGCGCCAAGCTCCCCAACGCCGATGAGCCCGCAAGTGGCAGGCGTCAGCGGCAGGCTGAGAATCACGATGTCGCTCTGCTCCAGCAACCGGCCAAGCTCGCGCTCGGTACCGATCCAGTCCACCGCCTCCGCCGTCGTCCCACTGCGGTTCACGGCGTGGATCCGCGCCCCGAGCGCCCGCATCAGTCGCGCCGTCGCAACGCCGATGCCCCCGAACCCGACAATGCCAACCGTCGCGCCGGCCAGCATCCGGTTGAGGCGAAACTGGTCGAACTCGCCCCGGGAAAGCTTTGCATGTTCGACAAAAAGACGCTTCAGCGCCGCCAGCGTCATGGCCAGCGCATGCTCCGCCATCGGCTCGGCATAGGCCCCACCGTTGGCAGCAATCGGCACCTCGGCCGGCAGATCACCGAGTGGAATGTAGTCGACGCCCGCCGTCACGAATTGGATGAGCCGGCAATTGCCGAGCAGGCCGGCCTCGCCCTGGCGCAGTTCCTTGGCCGTATTCCGCGCCAGCACGACCGCCGCCGACCGCAGCGCATCCGCCCGCGCATCCGGCGCCAGATCGCCAAGGTAAACGATGCGGCTGGCACTCGGCCCCACCACCCGGGCCACGACTTCGCGCGTCTCCGGGCCGGCTTCGAGCGAAACCACCATAATTTTCTCAAGCTTGCCCATGGCCCCTCGCTCCAACGTCCGCCACCCCCGGCGACCTCCCGACGACCGTTGGCCGCCAGATCAGGCCGCAATTCCCAAATACCCCGCGGGTGCGATGAACTTCAATTGTGTCCGCCACTTAGCAATCATCGCCGCGTGACGCCAGCACCAACCACACCTCCCGATGCCCGCCGGCGCCCACCAGCCCCAAACCGCTGCCGGCCCCAAGCGGCGCCTTTGTCCGCCCCACACCGGCACTCATGCGGCATCCCGCCCACTGGACGAACGGTTGAAGCCAGCTGGAGTGCGTGCTAAGTCCGCGACCGGTTCGAAGGCGGTGCCACCGGTTTGGCCGGCGTTTCGCTTCGGATCACTCCTCCCTTCAAACGGGCGCCCGCGAGGGCCACCGTCCC
The DNA here is from genome assembly GCA_963761475.1 of uncultured Alphaproteobacteria bacterium. Lineage (GTDB taxonomy): Bacteria > Pseudomonadota > Alphaproteobacteria > Rhizobiales > Hyphomicrobiaceae. The sequence continues at coordinate 159,850 of CAVXGT010000019.1, read as the reverse complement.
CGGGACAGCGCGGTTGGCTGCAAGGGCCTGCTGCGGCGATCGGGGAGCTTGGCGAGCACACTGGCGAGAGCGGGAACAGCCGTGGCGAATGACGAACCGATTATGGCGACAGTGGCAGGGCGCTATGCGTCCGCCTTGTTCGACCTGGCGAAGGACGAGCGCAAGCTCGAGGCCGTCGAGGCCGACATGACCAGCCTGAGCAACATGCTCGCGCAGAACGCCGAATTGACGCGCATGGTTCGTAGCCCCGTCATCAGCGCCGACGACCAGGCCAAGGCCATCGCTGCCATTGCCGCCGCCGCCGGCTTCTCCGACCTGAGCACCAATTTCGTCAAGCTGCTGGCACGCAGCCGCCGCTTGTTCGCGCTCGCCGACATCGTCAAGTTGTTCCGTCAGCTGGCAGCCCGCCACCGCGGCGAGATCACCGCCGACGTCGTCTCGGCGCATCCGCTCAACGAAACCCAACGCGCCGCGCTCGAGGATGCCTTGAAGGGCACCGCCGGCGGCCGCAATATCCGCATGAACACCCGGGTCGATCCCGCACTTCTTGGCGGCCTCGTCGTCACGATGGGCAGCCGCATGATCGATTCATCCCTTCGCACCAAGCTCGATTCGCTCAAGACACGCATGAAAGAGGTTCGCTGATGGACATCAAGGCCTCCGAGATCTCCTCAATTCTCAAGGAGCAGATCAAGAACTTCGGCCACGAAGCCGAGGTTTCAGAGATCGGACAGGTACTCTCCGTCGGCGACGGCATCGCCCGCGTCTACGGTCTCGACAACGTCCAGGCCGGTGAGATGGTCGAGTTTCCGGGCGGCCTTCGCGGCATGGCCCTGAACCTCGAGGCCGACAACGTCGGCGTCGTTATCTTCGGTGACGACCGCGGCATCAAGGAAGGCGACACCGTCAAGCGCACCGGCGCCATCGTCGACGTTCCCATCGGCAAGGGTCTCCTCGGTCGCGTCGTCGACGCCCTCGGCAACCCGATCGACGGCAAGGGCCCGATCGACGCATCCGGCCGCTCTCGCGTCGACGTCAAGGCGCCCGGCATTATCCCGCGCAAGTCGGTGCACGAGCCGATGGCAACCGGTCTCAAGGCGATTGACGCCCTGATCCCGATCGGCCGCGGCCAGCGCGAGCTGATCATCGGTGACCGCCAGACCGGCAAGACGGCTGTCGCCCTCGACACGATTCTGAACCAGAAGCCGCTGAACCAGGGCACCGACGAGGGCCAAAAGCTCTATTGCGTCTACGTCGCCGTCGGCCAGAAACGCTCCACGGTTGCCCAGTTCGTGAAGGCCCTGGAGGAGAACGGCGCCCTCGAGTATTCGATCGTCGTCGCCGCCACCGCCTCTGATCCCGCCCCCATGCAGTTCCTGGCGCCCTTCGCCGGCTGCACCATGGGCGAATACTTCCGCGACAACGGCATGCACGCCGTCATCATCTATGACGACCTTTCCAAGCAGGCCGTTTCCTATCGCCAGATGTCCCTGCTGCTGCGCCGTCCTCCTGGACGTGAGGCTTATCCGGGCGACGTCTTCTATCTCCACTCCCGCCTGCTCGAGCGCGCCGCCAAGATGGGCGACGCCGCCGGCAAAGGCTCGCTCACGGCCCTGCCCGTCATCGAGACCCAGGCCAACGACGTCTCGGCTTACATCCCGACCAACGTCATCTCGATCACGGACGGCCAGATCTTCCTCGAGACGGATCTGTTCTACCAGGGCATCCGCCCGGCCGTGAACGTCGGCCTCTCGGTGAGCCGCGTCGGCTCCTCCGCTCAGACCAAGGCGATGAAGAAGGTCGCCGGCAAGATCAAGGGTGAGCTTGCCCAGTATCGCGAGATGGCCGCCTTCGCCCAGTTCGGCTCGGATCTCGACGCAGCGACACAGCGCCTGCTCAACCGCGGATCGCGCCTGACGGAACTCTTGAAGCAGGCCCAGTTCTCACCGCTCAAGATGGAGGAACAGGTCTGCGTGATCTGGGCCGGCACCAACGGCTACCTCGACCCGATGCCGCTCGGCAACGTCAAGGAATTCGAGACGGCGCTGCTGGCAAGCCTGCGCGGACCAAATGCGGCCATCCTCGAGGACATCCGCGCCTCCAAGGATCTCTCCGACGATACCGCCGCCAAGTTGAAAGGCATCGTCGAGACGGTCCAGAAGCAGTTCGTCTGAGGCATCGGGGCCATAACCTGGCCCCACCGCCGTCGATCAGCCCGCCGAGCCGAGTCCAGGGGTCAGTCCCCTGGCATTGCCAGGATCGAAACGACCGATGCCCTCACTCAAAGACATGCGCAACCGCATCGCCTCGGTCAAGGCGACGCGGAAAATCACCCAGGCGATGCAGATGGTGGCCGCTGCCAAGCTGCGCCGCGCCCAGGAAGCCGCCACCGCCGCTCGCCCCTACGCGGAGCGCATGGATGGCGTACTCGGCAATCTCGCCCGCCGCGCCAGCAAGGAAGGCGCATCGCCCCTGCTGGTCGGCACCGGCAAGGACGACGTCCACCTGCTGATCGTCATGACCGGCGAGCGCGGTCTGTGCGGCGGCTTCAATTCCAACATCGCCCGTCTTGCCCGCCAGGATGCCCAGCGTTTGTTGCGCAACGGCAAGACCGTCAAGATCCTGACGGTCGGCCGCAAGGGCGCCGACAACCTCCGCCGCGATCTAAACCGCAACATCGCAGACCGCCACGACCTCCGCGGCATCAAGCAGATCGGCTTTGCCCACGCCGAAGAGATCGGCGCCAAGGTGCTGACGATGTTCGAGGAAGGCGCGTTCGACGTCGCCACGCTCTACTTTTCCGAGTTCAAGAACGTCATCACGCAGAAGCCAACCGGCCTGCAGTTGATCCCCGCTCGCATCCCGGAAGCCGAAGCCGGCGCCACCGCCAACAACGCCCAGGCAGCGGTCGAGTACGAGCCCTCCGAAGACGAGATCCTGGGCTACCTCCTGAAGCGCAATATCTCGACCCAGATCTTTCGCGGTCTCCTCGAGAATGCCGCCTCCGAGCAGGGCGCCCGCATGACCGCCATGGACAACGCCACACGCAACGCCGGCGACATGATCAACAAGCTGACGGTCAAGTACAATCGCCTTCGCCAGGCCAACATCACCAAAGAGCTCATCGAGATCATCTCGGGCGCCGAGGCGCTCTGATCCACGCACACGGGAACGAGGACGACAGCAATGGCATCCAATAAAGTCGGCAAGATCAGGCAGGTGATGGGCGCCGTTGTGGACGTCCAGTTCGACGGCCACCTGCCCGAGATTTTGAACGCGCTCGAGACACAGAACCAGGGCCAGCGCCTGGTGCTTGAGGTCGCTCAGCACCTGGGCGAGAACACCGTCCGCACCATCGCCATGGACAGCTCCGAAGGCCTCACCCGCGGCCAGGAGGTCACGGACACCGGCCAACCGATCTCCGTGCCCGTCGGCGACGAGTGCCTAGGCCGGATCATGAACGTCATCGGCGAGCCCGTCGATGAAGCCGGCCCGATCAAGACCTCCGCCAAGCGCGCCATCCACCAGCCAGCGCCGACCTTTGCCGAGCAGTCGACGGAAGCTCAGATCCTCGTCACTGGCATCAAGGTCGTCGACCTGTTGGCGCCATACGCCAAGGGCGGCAAGATCGGCCTCTTCGGCGGCGCCGGCGTCGGTAAGACGGTGCTGATCATGGAGTTGATCAACAACGTCGCCAAGACGCACGGTGGCTATTCCGTGTTTGCCGGCGTCGGCGAGCGCACGCGTGAAGGCAACGACCTCTATCACGAGATGATCGAAGGCGGCGTCAACAAGAAGCCCGAGAACGGCTCGGCAGCAGGCTCCAAGGCAGCACTGGTCTATGGCCAGATGAACGAGCCCCCTGGCGCCCGCATGCGCGTCGCGCTCTCCGGCCTCACCGTTGCCGAGCACTTCCGCGAGCAGGGCCAGGACGTGCTCTTCTTCGTCGACAACATCTTCCGCTTCACCCAGGCAGGTTCCGAGGTGTCGGCGCTGCTGGGCCGCATTCCCTCCGCCGTCGGCTACCAGCCGACGCTCGCCACCGACATGGGCGCCCTGCAGGAGCGCATCACCTCGACCCAGAAGGGCTCGATCACCTCCGTGCAGGCGATCTACGTGCCGGCCGACGACTTGACCGACCCTGCGCCGGCCACCTCCTTTGCCCACTTGGACGCCACGACCGTGCTCTCGCGCTCGATCGCAGAAAAGGGCATCTACCCGGCCGTCGACCCGCTCGACTCCACGTCGCGCATGCTCGACCCGCGCGTCGTCGGCGATGAGCACTACGGCGTTGCCCGCCAGGTCCAGTCGATCCTGCAGAAGTACAAATCCCTGCAGGACATCATCGCCATTCTGGGCATGGACGAGCTCTCCGAAGAAGACAAGATGACGGTGGCGCGCGCCCGCAAGATCGAGCGCTTCATGTCTCAGCCCTTCGACGTCGCCCAGGTGTTCACGGGGTCGCCTGGTGTCCAGGTGCCGTTGGCCGAGACCATCAAGGGCTTCAAGGGCATCTGCAACGGCGACTACGATCACCTCCCCGAGCCGGCGTTCTACATGGTCGGCACCATCGAGGAAGCGATCGAAAAGGCAGCCAAGCTCGCCGAGGCGGCCTGATCCGATGGCGCGAGGACCGGGATTTTCAGGCAAGGCCTGTTGCTCGGCCCTCAACGCCGCACTGACGGCTGACGACTTCGAGCCGACGCTCACCATCGACGACGACGGCGTGCTGTGCCTGACGGTCGGCATCACCGACATCGAGGAGGATGAGCCGACCCTCGTGCTGGAGCCGATGATCTTTTGCCCGTTCTGCGGCACCAGGCTGCAGGCCGGCGACGACGCAGAGCCCACCGACCCCGCTGCCAGCCACAGCTGAGCAGCGGACCGGGCCGGCGCAACCGGAGCACGGCGCGCCAGCCCTGAACCTGACCGCGAGGCCGCCCGCAGCGCCTCTCAACCGATCGAGACCGACAGATGGCAGGAACATTCAAATTCGAGCTGGTATCGCCGGAAAAGGTCCTGCTGTCCGGCAACGCCAGCGAGGCGATCGTGCCGGGAATGGACGGCCAGTTCACGGTCTTGGAAGGCCACGCCCCCGTCATCTCGACGCTGCGCCCGGGCCGCCTGACGGTGAAGATGGACGGTCGCGAGCGCGTGGTGTTCGTGCGCGGCGGCATCGTAGAGGTTGAGCCAAACAGCCTCACCATCCTCGCTCAGCACCTGATCGACCTCGACAGCCCCGATCGCAACGAGGCCGTCAGGTCCGAGATCAAGTCCGCCGAAGCCATGCTTGCGTCCTCCAAGGACGACATGGAGCGCATGATCGCCGAGGATACCCTGAGCCATCTCCGCGAAATCGCCGGTCACTGACGCGGCGTGGCTCCAGGCGCGTGCCTGCGCACGTGTTGACCGACGAGCGTCGCGCATCCGACGCTTACTCCCACGTGCGGTTGGTCTTTCAAGCAAGCATCGATTGCCAAAGCGACGCGTGAGCCGAAGTGGTGCTCGCGTTCCCCGCCCGTTGCCGCCGACATTTGCGCCGTGATCCGCCACAACGCGCGGCAAAGGCTGGCACCGGAACACTGGATTGGCGCCAAAGCCCATCACCGGCACGATGCCACCTCACTCCATGCCAAGACCACTGCATGCCGGAACCGTGGAAACGGCGCCCCGCGTCCCTTGTCTCTGCCACAGTCAACGGATAATGATCCCGCACGCGGCCATCCGCCCCGGGGGAGTGATCAAAATGAGCAAGCTCGGTACCATCGTTCTCGGCCTCGCGCTCGTGGCGGGCGCCATCGGCTTTGCAGGCTACCGCAACTTCGCAACCAACACGGCACCGCCGAGCCAGTCAGCGCGCAGCGCTGCCCCCTCGGCAAGTGCCGCCAAGCGCACCCAGAATGTGTCGGGTTTGCAGATATTCGACATGGGCCTCAACATCGCCAACGTGCTGGTCGGCGTCCTCGGCATCTGGATGACCATGCGCGGCATGCGCGCCGAACGCCGCTCGATGGCCATGCGCCAGGAACGATAGGCCGGCTCGGGGCGGCGAGAAGGCACCCGCGGCCCAGTTCCAGGCGACCGCACGCTAATCCGGCCAGCCCACGCACAGATAGAGCGCGAACGTGTGTGCGCCAGCCTCGTCGTCGTCGTAAAGGCGCCCTTCGAGCAGCTCCAGGCGCGAAACATCGCCACCCCTGGCAAAAATCTCCCGCACATTGTCGGCCCGCAGCAGTGGCAAATGCTTGGGCTCGTACTTCTGCGGCATGTTGACGGTCACGGCCTTGGCCTCATGCTCGGCGCCAGCCCCCGCACTCGCGGCATAGTAGGTCACCGACGTCAGCCCGTTACGCCGCGCCGAGACATTGCGCGAGCGCGAAAAACGCTTGCTGCTCGCACCTGCCGCGACATAGAGCCGGTAACCGACACCAGCCGGCAACGTCTTGACGACGTCCGTCATCAAGGCCTCGTAGCTGGCGCGCGCATCCCGGTCCTTCTCCACCAGCACGTAGCGCTCCCGGTCGAACGTAAACGCGCGGCCCGTATTTGGATCAAGCAGGCGCACGTCGTAGCAGCGCTCCTCGCGACCGGCCACGAGGCGCTTCGAAAGGCCCGCGGAAACGGTATAGGCAGCAGCCTTGACCTGCCCCTGCTCGAGACGCGCCCGGAGCGGCGGCGCCCCCTGCTCTGCACTGCCCGTCACCACCGTAGAAGTCGATGTGGATTTCTGCGCCTCTGCTGCGCGCACGGTATGCGAGAACGGCAGTGGCGCCGGCAAAGGTAGCCTGGCAGGGCCTTCATCTTTCGCGGCTTCGGCCGGTTTGACACCGGCCCCATTCGGCAGGCTTGCACCAGTCTCCGCCAGTCTTGGCCGCCCGGCGCCTTCAACAGCCTCCACAGCCGCCCTCAACCCCTCGAGCGCCAACGCCCGCGTGCGTGCATGGGCGGCCCGTTCAGCCGCCAGTGCCGCCTCCGCAGCCCTCAATCGATCGAGCAGCACTTTGAGGGCCATGCCGTCGGCCCCTTCCGCCGCCTCCTGGGACGCCACAGTCGGCGGCGAGGCGGGATTGATCGCTTGCTGCGCCACGCACCGGTCGGAAGTTGCCGCGGCCGCTGCCACGAGAAGGATCAGCGCCGAGAAGCAGATCCACGACCGCAGAACCGCCACGCCCCAACGCTCCGGCCCGCACGCCCCGTGCTGTCGCACCACCTCCCCGAGCGTTCTCCATCCTGCCATCGTCACCGAACCCACATCGGTCGCCAAACTTGCCTGCCTCGAAGCGCCGCCAAGGCTGACCACTCGCCCAAGTCTTTGCAAGCGACCTCCGCTTGCAAATGCCGGCTGCACAACATCTTTCCACCACGCCCTCCGGTCCGAGCGACCGCACCGCGCGGGGGTAGTCCTCTCAGGCACCAGCAATCACCTTCAACAGCGCCGCATGCAGCCGCGGATCGCCGCACGCGAGAATGCGCCCCCCGCTCTCCGGCCGGCCGCCCTCCCAGTTCGTGACGACGCCGCCCGCTCCTTCGATGATCGGTACCAGCGCGACAATGTCGTAGGGCTTGAGACCGACCTCCGCGATCACGTCGACATGCCCCGCAGCCAACAGGCAGTAGGCGTAGCAATCGCCGCCGAAGCGCGTCAGTCGCGCGCCCTGCCGCAGATGCTCGAACACCGCCAAATCGCCCGCTTCCGAGAACAGCTCCGGACTGGTGGTCATGAAGCGGGCCTCGCCAAGCTTGCCACACGGCGAGGTCGAGATCCGGCGCGCCTTGCCATCCGCCCCCCGCCAGAACGACGCCCCAGTTTTCGACCAAACCCGCTCCCCGGTGTAGGGCTGGTCCATCACCCCAACGATCGCCCGCTCGAGATGCGTGACGCCGATCAGCGTCCCCCACAATGGCACGCCCGTCATGAAGGCGCGGGTCCCATCGATCGGATCGATCACCCATGTGTAGGGCGCGCTGCCGGCCTGATGCCCTTCCTCCTCGCCGAGAATGGCGTGGTCGGGATACAGCGTCGCGAGTTGCCGCCGGATCACCCGCTCGGCCGCCCGGTCCGCCTGCGTCACCGGGTCGAATCGCCCGCCTTTGGCCTTGTTCTCGATCACCAGCTTCTTGCGGAAGTGCTTGAGCACCGCGGGGCCCGAGGCATCCGCCAGCGCATGCGCCGTCTCCAACAGCCGGGCGGCAGAAATCACCCCGCCACGCGAGGCCTTGTCCGACTTGCTCACTGAGCCTCTCCGCTGGCTGGAAACACACGTGCACCCGACCCCTGGCCGGCTGACGTCTTATGTGAAATCGCAGGCATGGTGGCAAGACCCGGCCCTCCCGACGCCCCATGCACGCAGCCTGCCTGCCACACGCCAGGATACGCAAAAAAACGCCATCAAGCCCTGGCTCATCGGCGCGATCCCGTCCGGCAGCCTGATCGGTCAGGATGACAGAACGCGCTTGTTCCTTGGCAGGGGCACTTTTTCGTCTCGCTGGACCGATCGCATCGAGCGCATGGCGTCTCGGGCGCGCAAGGCCGATCATCTTTGGACTGCAACAACCGTGCGTTGCCAGATCGCCACGCGCACGCATGTTTAGTGAAAATGAGGCGCTGCGAACCGTTGCGACAACCGATGCGACTCACCATGTATGCGTCCAGGATGTTTCCTGCCCGTTGGCAGGCATCCGGATCGAGGCCGACCCTGTAGCGCAGGTGTTCGGTCTAGCGTTTCCTCCCAAAGAACTCGGCCGCCGTCGTTGGCGGCCTTTTTCTTTCGCAATCGCCCCGTGTGCAGCTCTGATCGACGGCCCCTATAGAAATGCATTGCTGCTATGCAGCAATATAAAAATTATTTAAAAACATAGGGCTAGGACGATGCGTCCGGCCTGGAAGTGGATGTTGCAGCAATTTCTTGCGCGCCGCACAATTCTTCATCTTGAACTTGCCCGGGGGCACTTCTAAATAAGCGACGTGGTGCTGGCGAGCTTCGCTTGCCGGTCCCGCAGCCCTCCTTTGGGCGTTTCCTCCCTAGACTTGGGCCGTTCTCTGGAACGGCCCCTTTTCTTTTGGGCCACCCCTTCTCCTTGCTGGATTGCCGCGCTTGCTGGCCCTGGCGATAGTCCGGCGCCATGTCTATGCCGTCTGCCGCCCAAACACCCGCCCTTCAGATCGAATGGGTCACTCGGCAGCCGTTCGCCAGCCGAGCATCTGTGGCATCTCGAGGATCAGCCGACCGAGCACCCCCGTCAGCCCTGCCCTCAGACCTTCGAACCCGAGACTCCTGTGGAAAGTGGCCTCGTTGAGATAGAGCGCCCGGTTGATCTCGAGCTGCAGCACGTGCACGCCTGCAGCCGGCCGGCCGTAATGCTCGGTAATGAAGCCGCCGGCATAGGGCCGGTTGACACTGACGTCGTAGCCGCGCTGCGCCAACGCATCCCGCAGGTACCGCGTAAGTTTCAAATCGCACGACGCCCCGAACCTGTCGCCGATGACGAAATCTGGCCGCGACGTCGTCGGTTGGCCGGCTGGTGTCGATGGCATCGAGTGGCAATCGACGAGAATAGCAACGCCATGCTGCCGCCGGGTCTCCTCGAGCAATCCCGCTAGCGCCGCATGGAACGGCTTGTAGAGCCGCTCGATCCGCTCGAACGCCACCCCCACCGTCAACCGTTCGCGATAGATCTCCTCGGCATCCGCAACGATCCGCGCAATTGTGCCGAGACCGCCAACGACCCGCACCGATTGCGTGTTGGCAAACGGCGGCAGCGGCCCGTCGAACAACTCCGGATCGAGCTCGTAGGGCTCACGATTGACATCGACATAGGCACGCGGGAAGCGCGCCGAGAGCAGCGGCGCACCGAGCCCCACCACACCGTCCAGCAACTCATCGACGTAGCAGTCCTCTGATTTGCGCAAGGCTTGCGCATCGAGCCGTGACTGTTCGAGGAAACAGCGCGGATACACCCGTCCCGAATGCGGCGAGCAGAACACGAACGGCCCGAACGCCGCCGATGGCGCTGTCAGCGTAAAAGGCGGCGTCAACTCCGCCGCAATGCTCGCTCTCTCACGTTCGACCAGGACGGCAGGACTTGCCACGGCTCACTCTGTTGCTGAGCACACGGCCACGCGCCGCTCCCGGCAGCCCAGCCACGCACTGTTGTTGACAAGGCACCAGGGTCTGGCGGGCCTTCGGCCCACTTTGCCAAGCCCTGTCGTCACTGTCTATGCCGGCGGCCGGATTAAGTATATTGGCCTTGCCCGATCGCCCCTCGCCCTCGAGCCACTCCACGCTTTCGTCGCCGACGGCTGACGAAGCACCCCCTCGCAAGCGCCGACCAGCGCCGTGCCGGAAGCGTATTCGCTGCCTAGTGTGGCGCCGTGGAAGTCCGCTTCATTCTTTCGGCACTCTCTGAAAGCGGACTTCCAAGCATGACGCCACACTAAGCCAATGTTTTTGCTAGTGCCCCTTTGGCCGCAAAGTCTGTTCAAAGCCTGCCGAGCAATGAGACGGACTTTGCGGTCGGGACACTAGAGGCAAAAGCAGTTCACCATTCGGACAAGACTTCATTTCATGTTTACCAAATTGGCGTCAATTTTATGAGGCCTCTTGAGGCCAGCACATCGATCGACCTTACTCCCTCTCATTCGCACCGAGCCGCACCCATGACCGCCAAGGCCTCCCCGGTGACCCAACAGCGTATCCTCCTTGCCGAGGATGACGATTCAATGCGCATTTTTCTCGCCCGCGCGCTCGAGCGCGCGGGCTACGAAGTGATTGCCTACGACAACGGCGCCGAAGCATTTCAGCGTCTGAAGGAAGAGCCCTTCACGCTACTGCTCACCGATATCGTCATGCCTCGCATGGACGGCATCGAATTGGCGCGCCGGGCAAGCGAGCTCGATCCCGAGCTCAAGATCATGTTCATCACCGGCTTTGCCGCCGTCACGCTAAATAATGAAGTGACGACGCCCAAGGACGCCCGTGTCCTCTCCAAGCCCTTCCACCTGAAGGACCTGGTGAGCGAGATCGACAAGCTATTGGTGACCTGAACGCATCGCCAGGCGTGAGGCGACGGCCGACGTTGCCTCGCACGCCACCTGGTGCCGATCCCGGCACGGCCATGTTTTGGTGGCGCCTCTCGCACGCTCCGAGGACGGCGCAATCCACCAAAAAGACTTTGGCCATGGTCCTTGCATCTGCGCCGGCTTGCCGATATAGGACTGGTCTCCCGGCGCCGCACGGCGCGAGCGGGCGCTTAGCTCAGCGGTAGAGCACTACCTTGACATGGTAGGGGTCACAGGTTCGATCCCTGTAGCGCCCACCACTTTCCGCCAAGCCGATATTGTCCAGAGGGCGGTGCCTTGAGAGCTTTTCAAGGTGCGGACCCCGACGCCATGATCTCGGCGCTACCGATCCCATGGAAGGCCTGACGCGAGGGCCGGCTCGTTCCACCACCGAGCCATCCGGTTTCCGCCAACCGGCGTCATCGCATGCCCCCTCCAGTTGAATTGTAACGACGCCCTTTGAGACAATGCCGCAAGCCGGCCCCAAATTGCCTCTTTCGGGCAATCGCAAGGTTGACACTTGGCCTCCGCGCACATAGTTTGCGGCGTCTTTCCCTGGGATCCCTGTCGTCCTGGCCGAGAGCGCCCGCCGCGGTGGCGCGCTCCAGTGTACGGCCTCGTTGACCCGTCCCTGACCAATCGGTGCACCATGAAGGTCAAGAACTCTCTGAAATCGCTCCGCGGCCGCCATCGCGACAATCGTCTCGTGCGCCGCAAAGGCCGCGTCTACGTCATCAACAAGACCAATCGGCGCTTCAAGGCCCGCCAGGGCTGAGCGCACGCTGATCGAGCACTGTTGGCGGGCCCGCACCACGCGGCAATAGATCCGTTGTAGGGCCCCCCACCGCAATCTCGGCGGACCCAGGCAAGCAGGGCGATACGCCAGCTCCGCCACGAGCATTTTGACGCCACGATCTCGCGCCATTACACTGGTACCAGATCGTTGAGCGAGCCGAACCCATGCCCCCCGACCGAAAGCACACGTTCCTCCCCGCCGTTGCTGCGCTCGTGGCAATGCTGGCGCTGACTGGCCCGTCGTTCGCCCAATCCACTGAGCCCGACGCCGAAAGCCCACAGCAGGACGCTGAGCCCACCTCCCCGCCGGCAGCCGAGGACAACGCCCCGCCAACGCAGCCGCCCCTCGGCGGCCCCAAGCCCTTCTTGCCCAAGGCCCGCCCGGACGGCGCCCGCACACTCGATCGCGCGCCGCAGACGGCGGCCGAGAAGTCCGCAAAGCTGTCCGACCTCTACGCCCAGCTCGCCACCGCCGAGAGCGCGGAGAAGGCCAAGACCTTCACTGACCAGATTGAGCGACTGTGGCGAATCTCCGGTAGCGACACCATCAACCTGCTGATTGGACGCGCCACAAAGGCCGTCAAGGGCAAGCAGGAAGAGCTGGCCGAGAAGCTGTTCGATTCCGCCGTCGCGCTGGCCCCGGACTATCCCGAGATCTTCAACCAGCGCGCCTATTTCCATTTCACGCAGAACAATTACCGCGCCGCCGTCGGTGACTTGAGGCGCGTCCTGGCGCTCGACCCGAACCACTACAAGGCACTCGAGGGACTGGCCCAGATCTGGAAAGAAACCGACAACAAGAAGGGCGCCTACGAGGTCATGAAGCGCCTGCTTGAGGTCCACCCCTTCGCCAACGGCGCCAAGAAAAGCTTCGAGGAGCTGGAGCGCGAAGTCCTGGGCCAGGACACCTGAGAGCCGCCCACACCGCCTGACGCGACGGTCTCATGCGCAAGCCGCCAAGGCCGCTGCCCCATTATTCGGCGGGTTGCTCGCGCTGCTGCGCCTTTGCCTCCCGGCGCTGCTTGAACGACAACCTTAGCGCCGCCGTCATCACGATCGCCATCAGCGGCAGTGCCGCGATGTTGATCATGCGCCACCCCGCCTTCTGCTGCAGGAACCCCGCCGCAGCCGCAGCCGTCGCTGTCGTGGCATAAACGATGAAGTCGTGGCTGGCCTGCACCCGCGCCCGCTCGATCGGCCTGTAGGTGGAGGTAAGCAACGTCGAACCACCGACGTAAGCGAAATTCCATCCGAGCCCGACCAGCGCGTTGCCGATCAGGAAGTTGGTGAAGTCTATTCCGGCCAGATTGACCATCGCACAACCAACCTGGATCAGCGCGCCCAGCGCAATAATGTTGAGCACACCATAGCGCTTGATCAGCCCGCCGGTGAAGAACGACGGCAGAAACATCGCGATGATATGCACCTGGATGACGGTGGCGCTGTGGTGGAACTGGAACCCACAAGCAAGCATCGCCAGCGGCGTGGCGCTCATCACCAGCGTCATCACGCCATAGCCGAACATCGACGAAATCAGGGCCGTGATGTAGGCGGGTTGGCGCGCGATCTCGCTCATCGGCCGCCCGCCCTGCTTGCGGTCTTCAGCCGTCAGCGGTGGGATGCGCAGCCATTGCATCAGCTCGAGGCTCAACAACCCGACAACGGCAATCGCCACGTAGACGCCCATGAATGTGATCGGCTCGAACCAGCTGACGGCGGACTTGGCGAGCTGAGGTCCGAGGAACCCGGCGAGCACGCCGCCAGCCATCACATAGGAGATCGCCTTCGCCTTAAAGTCGTCCGGCGAGGCGTCGGCCGCCGCGAACCGGTAATACCAGGCAAAAGCCGCAGCCGAGCCTTGCAGCAGCGATGCCACGCACAGCAACTCGAAGCTTCGGATGTAGACGGCATAGGCAGCCATGACGCCGAACACGATCGCCAGGAACGCCCCGATCGTAAAACCGGCTTTCCGCCCGATTCGCCCCATCAGCAGCGACGCCGGAATGGTCGTCACCATGATGCCGACGTGATTGAGGAACAGCGGAACCGTCGCCAGCGTCTTGTCGGCGCCGAGCAACGAATAGCCAGCCAACGGTGTCGTCGCGATCCCCATCGCCTGGGTCGTCATGAACAACCCTTGCGCAGCAGCCAGCAGCAACACGTTGCGACGGAAATTTTTGGCGGGCGGGGTCTCGGTCATTGTGTATCCATGCTGTCAAACAGCCAACCTTAGCGCAGTTTTTCTCTACCACGCGATGTTTTGGCCTGCGGCATCCTGCCAGACCGGGCCTCACGGTGAAGACATTTTTCTTGGGCAAAGACTTGGCCGCATGCCGGCGGCCTCCAGACCGACCAATCCACAGGCTGGTCCACAACCAGCCGTCGCCAGGGTTGCAGCGTCATGACGAAATGCGCTTGTGTGCACCCCACAAGACGCGAAGGAGTGACAAAGCCCCCCCATGGACGACATCGCCCACAAGGAGCGGCCGACATCGTGGCGGCGCCGCATCTACGAGATCATCGAGGACGGTCGCGGCGAGCACCCGGCCAGCCGCTGGTTCGACAGGTTCCTTGTGGGGCTAATTCTCGCCAATGTCGCCGCCTTTTGTCTGGAGACCGTCCCCTCCATTCATGCCCGCTGGGGCACCTTGCTGACGATCTTCGAGACGTTCTGCATCGCAGTTTTCACCATCGAATACATCCTGCGGCTGTGGACCAGCGTCGAGGTGCCTTTCCTCTCGCGCCTGCCGCCGTGGCGCGCCCGCCTCAAATGGGCCAGGCGCCCGTTCCTGATCATCGATCTCGTGGCCATCCTGCCCTTCTACCTGGGATCGCTGATCGGCCTCGACCTGAGCGTGCTCCGCGTTTTCCGCCTGTTGCGCTTCCTCAAGCTGACCCGCTACTCGCCAGCGATCCATACCCTGCTCCGCGTGCTCTCCAACGAGCAGACGCCCCTGCTCGGCGCCTTCGTCCTGCTGCTGGCAGCCCTCCTCGTCGCCGCCACCGGCATGTACTACATCGAAGGTTCGGTACAGCCCGACAAGTTCGGCTCGGTGCCCGACGCCGCCTACTGGGCCATGACCACGCTCACCACGGTCGGCTACGGCGACGTCTCGCCCGTGACCCCCATGGGCAAGATGTGGGCCTCCCTCACCATGCTCTGCGGCCTCTGCATCCTGGCGCTCCCCGTGGCCATCATCGCATCGGGCTTTTCAGCCGAGGTCTCGCGCCACGACTTCGTCCTCACCTGGTCGTTGATGTCGCGCATCCCCCTGTTCGCCGAGCTTGATTCGAACGAGATCGCACGCCTGATGCCGCTGCTCCACGCCAAGAACATCTCGCCCCACGTCGAGGTCATTCCCGCCGGCTCGCCCGGAGATGCCATGTACTTCATGGCCTCCGGCCACGTCCGCCAGACCTCGCCGGCAATCACCCGTGACTACCGCATCGGTGACTTCTTCGGCGTCGTTGCCATGCTGGACGATACCCAGAATACGGGATCGTTCCGCGCCGTCACCCGCTCCCGCCTGCTCAAGCTCTATCGTGACGATTTTCTGCAACTCGAGATGGCCGCCCCGGAATTGGCGGCCCACATCCGCAAGACCGCCGAGACCCGCCGCGCGCCTGCGCCGCCAGCGCGAGGCAGAGACCAAGGCGGCAGAGCAGCCGCAGATGGCGCCAGACGGCGCCAATCTGCCCCAGTGACCCCCGCTCTTCCTGACGACCTCGCCACTTGAGGCCGCGTCCGATCGCAGTCAATCATGGCCGAGGCGCACGCCGTGCGTCGCCCGGCAGCTTGGCCGGGCAGCTAAGTCAGGAGCACACGAATGGACAAGGCATTGTGGGACAAGGGCATGGCTGCCCGTAAAAGCACGCTCGGCGCCGAGTACGTAGAGAAGTCGATGACGACGGTCGATGACTTCAATCGCGAATGGCAGGACATGCTGAACGAGTTCTGCTGGGGCAAGGTCTGGGGCGACGATCGCATCCCAGCCAAAACCCGCTCGATGATGAATCTGACCATGCTCGCAGCCCTCGGCCGCATGCACGAATGGGAATTGCACCTCAACGGCGCGCTCAACAACGGCGTCACCAAGGAGGAACTGAAGGCCATCCTGCATCAGATCGGGATCTACGCGGGCTTTCCGGCCGGCGTCGAATGTTTCCGCATCGCCCGCAAGGTGCTGAACGAGCGCGGCATCAAGTAATTCGGCCGCCACTGCCCCTGGCTTCGATGGTGGCCACCACACCACCTTCGGGGCCGGCGATGGAGCGGCTGGCTGGGCAACGCCCTAGCCCGTATCACGCGACCGTTATGAACATCGTACATTAAGTGATTTAGGAGACGAGAAGTTCTGTATTAAGGTCTCTCCAAGGGTCAATGCCACGGCAACCCAACCATTGAACCTCATCCTGGAGACGACCGATGAACCCCACCACCGCCATCACCACGATCGGCACTATCCTCGCCGCCACCCTCGCCATGACCGCCAGCGCCTCTGCCCAGGGCTACGGTCACGGTCACGGCTATGGCCACCACAACGCCTACGCCCCCAAGGCCCACGTCTGCTACGAGAAGGTCACGACCCCCGACGTCTACGGCACAGTCGAGAAGGCCGTCGTCAAGGAGCCCGGCCGCTGGGAGAGCCAAGGAAATCGCCGCCGTCTATGGCGAGCGCGAGGTCAAGGTGCTGGTCAAGCATGGCCGCTGGGAAGTCCAGGTTCAGCCGGCCGTCTACGAGGAGCAGGATCGCAAGGTTCTGGTCTCGCCCGAGCACAAGATCGTCCGTACCACCTCGCCGGTGTACGAGACGGAGAAGGTCGCCCACAAGGTCACCAACGGCTACGGCCACCAGCACTACGTCACCAAGGCCACCCAGAAGCTGGTCGAGCCCGCCCGTGAGACAGTCGAGACCAAGCCGGCCGTCTACAAGACCGTCAAGGTCAAGGTCCAGGTCGAGCCTGCCCGCTACAACAAGGTCTATCACCAGCCGGTCTACGAGACCCGGACCGAGAAGTACCTGGTGAAGCCGGCCTACGTGCACAAAATCTTCCACAAGCCCGTGATCGGCTACGAGCAGCACAAGGTCATCGTCAAGTACGGCCAGACCTTTGCCCGACCGGTCTACAAGAAGCACGGCGAGGCCTGCTGATCCACCCCGGACGGCCAGCTATCCTCGAACGCAATGCAGTCGGGCGGAGGGCATCGAGCCACTCCGCCCGTCGACTTTTGGGCTCGCCGCACGTCCCAATCTTTACACTGACGCAAAGTCGCACAACATGTACCCTCGACCCCGGCGCCAGTTCGTGCTTCTGGAGTGTCGCAAGTCACTCGAGGGGACCCGGCAATGGCAGGCAAGGACGACAAGACAGCGGGCTGGCGGAGGGATCGCGTCACGCTTATCGCACTGCTCGCGCTGGCGGCTGCAGTCTCGTTGTGGGCCTACCGCGATCCGCTCTTCCATTGGCTCGATGCAACACTTGGCAACCGCCCCCTCAACGCCGCCCGCTCCTGGCACTACCACCTCACCCGCCTCGACCTCGACACCATCCTCAAATCCGACGCCGACCTCGTCGTCACCGAGTACTCCCCCAACGTCGAGCCCTACCGGTCCTGGACCCGCGAGGAGGTCGAACGCATGAAGGTCCGGCCAGATGGCCGCAAACGACTGGTGGTCGCCTATTTCTCGATCGGCGAGGCCGAGAGCTACCGGTTCTACTGGCGTCCCGAATGGAAAGGCGCCGACGTGCCCGGCTGGTATGTCGCCGAAAACTGCGCCTGGCCGCGCAACTACATGATCCGCTTTTGGCACGACGGCTGGAAGGACATCATCTATCGCGGCCCCAATAGCTTCCTCAAGCGCATCGTCGATGCCGGCTTCGACGGTGTTTATCTCGATCGCATCGACGTCTTCTGGGAACTCGAGAAGGAGCGTCCCACCGCCCGCGAGGACATGATCCAGTTCGTGTCCGAGATTGCCCGCACCGGACGGCGCCTGAAACCGGGCTTCCTTGTCATCGGCCAGAACGCCGAGGACCTGCTGACGGAGCGCCGCTACCGCAACATCATCGACGGCCTCGGCAAGGAAGACCTGTACTTCGGCCACAACGGCACCAATACGCCGAACCCCGCCAATGAGGTGAAGGAGTCGATCCACCACATTCACCTGCTGCAACTCGATAGCAAACCGGTGTTCGCCGTCGAGTATGTCACCGATCCCAAGCTGGTGGACATCGCCCGCAATCGCATGGCCAAGCTCGGGATGATCCCGACCATCGCCCACAGAAGCCTAGATGGCCGCCCGCCCGGCGAGGAGCGGCCACCCTCGACCATAAAATACGGCACCCCCGAGTGGATCCGCGACCAATGCCAGGGCAAGCCCCACTGGTGATAGCGCGGCCAACGGTGCCATCGTGACGGGCTTTGCCCGCTGTTATGCTGATGATGTCAACGGAATGCGTTCCGATACCGGAGTGAACAGATGATGCGTTTGACGACAGTTTTTGCAGGACTTGCGCTCGTGGCAGCCACCGCTCTGCCGGCGACCGCGCAAGGCAGCACGCAGCGAGCCAATCCGTTCAAAGGGGCCAAGACCTGGGCGTACCAGCTGAACAATCTCGGCCCTAAGCAGCAAAAGCGAATTGCCGACAGCAACTACGATCTGGTCGTCATCGACTATGCCCGGTCGGAAAAAGACGACCGCGTCGAAGAGCCCCTCACCAAGGAAGAGGTGGCGCGCATGCAGGTCAAGCCTGATGGCTCCAAGCGCCTCATCATCGCCTACCTTTCGATCGGCGAGGCCGAGGATAACCGGTACTATTGGAAGGCAGAGTGGAACCGCAAGAAGCCATCGTGGATGAAGGCGGAGAGCCGCGAGTGGAAGGGCAATTACCTCGTGGAGTATTGGCGGCCCGAGTGGCAATACTTCATCAAAGGTAGTTCGCAATCCTACATCGATCGCATCCTGAAGGCCGGCTTCGACGGCTTCTACCTGGATCGGGCAGACGCCTACTATCGCTTTGGCGACACTCAGCAGGCCCGCGACCGCATGAGCGACTTCCTGGTCAAGGTTGCCGCCTACATCAGGTCCAAGAAGCCCGATGCCGCCATCATGATGCAGAACGCCGAGGAACTGCTCGATCGACCCCAGGTGGTCGACGCCATCGATGCCATCGCCAAGGAAGACTTGATCTGGGGCATCACGCATCGCGAGGAGCTGAACAAGAAGGACGACATCGACTACTCCACCGACCTGCTCAAGAAGGCGCAGGCCAGCGGCAAGGAGATCTTCGTCGTCGAATACTTGAAGAAGGCCCCTAACATCACCGACGCCAAGAAGCGGATGGCTGACCTGGGCTTCGTCCTATACTACGGCCCCCGCGGACTGTTCGAGATCGCAGCCGAGCCCGGCGAGGCCGGCATCACGCCAGGACCCGCCCTCGACGGTATTCGCGTCCCGACCAAAAAGCCGGCAGGCCAGAAAGCCAAGGGCGCCAAGACGAACAAAGCGCCAGCCAAGGCGGCGAATTGACATCACCTTACCGCGGCATCACTCGTCGCTGACGTGACGCTCGGCCCGGCGCAGCCGGCCGAGCTCTCGAAGGGCATCACGAAAACCACGCGCCCGGATCAACAGCCCGTACCGGGCGGAATCTCCGTCGAGCAGGGCCTGCGCCTGCACGACGAGCCCATCCGAGAGCCGGGTGGCGCCGGCCCCAGCATCCTTGCCGCTGATCTCGAGCACACAGCCCTGCGGCCCGCACACCGTGAAGCGGCGCGCAATGGCCCGTCCGGAAAGCAAGATCTTCACCCGCCCCGCAGCATCGCTTTTGCTGACAGCGTTGGTGTGTGACGCCCTGCCCACCGGCGCCGACCCACCGCCCATGCGCGCCGAAGCCCCGGTGCGCGCGGGGCCCGAGAGCGGAAGATAGAGCCGCCACAGCAACATCTCGCGCCCCGCCACCCGATCGATCACGAAATGCGTACTAGCGCCGTCATCGCCAAGTTTCTGCACCAGCGCACACCGCTCGCGCATCCGCCCCTCGCCGCAGCGAACCTCCCAGGCCCCGAATTGCCGGAGCGCCCGCGGCGGCAACGCCAAGCCTTGCTCGAGCCCGCGCCACGGCCACTCCCACCGCGTCGAGGCTGCAGAGTTGACGCTAAGTGCGCAATAGCGATCGGCAATGGCGGCCCTAAGCGTGAAGCCCGCGAACGTCTCGCCAAGACCGGAAAGCGTCGTGCGCCAGCGTCGGCAGCGCTCGAAATCCTGCCGCGCTCCGCCCGCCTCGTCTGTCTGAGCCCACCGGTCGACGGGAAATCCGAGCCGCATCGGCGGGCCGGACCCGATCTGCCAGGGAGCAGGCTTGGCGCCACCCGGAGGCAGTTCGACGCCGCCGGCAAGGGCCACCTGGCACCCCACCAGTAGAAGCCCCATAGCGCCGATCGGGCGTGCCAACGGTCGCAAAATCGCTTTCAGCCGTCGAGCCATCCACCGAGTTCCTCCGATCCGTATCGTAGCTGATTGGCCAGCAGAACGAAAAGTGGCGACTTTGTGGAAAGCGTTATCCGTGATCGAAAAAGCGCACTGTTACGCTGGCTGGCTGAGCCGGCGGTCGAGCTCGGCCAGTACTACGGTGTCCGGCGGGAAATCCTGCTCGATCCACCAGGCTTCGAGGTCCGCCAGCAAGGCCCCGACCTTTGGCCCCGCAGCCACCCCGCGCGCCAGCAGGTCACCGCCTTGTACAGGCAGCTTCGGCACCGGCCAGTGCGCCACCGACCGCAGCGCCGCCTCGACCGATGGCAGTCGGTCCGGCGCCACGCTCGCCAGCGCCAGCAGCCGCCGTTGCGCACCCTCTCGACCGTGGCGATAGACCAGCGCCCGCGCGCCCCGCGCATCGACGTCACCAAGCCCCGCCACCAACCGGGCCTCGAGCACCAGCAAACCCGCCTGCTCGGCTCGTGACAGCCTGAGCCGCTCGGCAAGACGCGGCAGGTCCTCATCGACGGCCAGCGCCAGGGCCGACAAGCGCAACACCGCGTCTGCGGGCAACTCGAGGGCCGCCTCCGCAGCCAGCAGCCGTGCCAGCACGCCCGGTCGCGGCGCCGTGCCGAGAACTCGCGCCACGAGGCCTATATCGGTCATCGCCGCGACGGCGGAGCCCACACCTGGTGCCACCAGCAGCCGCATCAGCTCCGACCGGATACGCTCTGCCGATAATCGCGCGAGACCTCCGAGCCCGCGCGCGCACGCCGCCATCCCCTCGCGATTCGGCGCCCCCGTGGCATAGGCCGCGTGAAACCTGAAGAACCTGAGTATCCTGAGATAGTCCTCGCTGATCCGCTTGTCGGCATCGCCGATGAAGCGCACACGGCGCGCCAGTACATCCTGGTAGCCGCCGACCGGATCGTATAAGTGCCCTTGCCCGTCGCAATACATGGCGTTGATCGTGAAATCCCGCCGCCACGCGTCGAGTGCCCAGTCAGCGGTGAAGGCAACTGTGGCCCGCCGTCCATCGGTCGCAACGTCCCGCCGGAGCGTCGTCACCTCGATCGGCTTGTGATCGGCAACCACCGTGATCGTGCCGTGCGCGAGCCCCGTCGGCACCGCCTGCAATCCCGCCGCCTCGGCCGCCGCCACCACCTCTTCCGGCCGCGCCGGCGTCGCGATGTCGATATCGGCAGCCGGCCGTCCCATCAGCGTGTTACGCACGGCGCCGCCGACGATGCGGCCCTCATGCCCCGCTCGCGCCAGCGCATCGAGCACGGCGCGCGTTGCCGGCCAATTGAGCCAGTCTGCATCCGCCAGCGACGGCAGCGTCACGGCGATGGCATCGCGAGGGTTGGTCATGGCATGTCCCTCGGCAGGTGAGCCCGCCGCCCGATCTAGTCGAAGCCCCCAGGTACGATCTTGCCGTCCTTCATCACCGGAGGATGATACGCTTGGTCAGGTTTGCCGTTGGTATTGGACCCATAGAGCGCCAGCACGCCGACCATCAACAGCGAGCCCGTCAACAGCAGCCATGCCAGCGGCGCCCCGTCGAGCACACCCTTGCTGTTATCTTTCCGGGTAGCCGCAATATAGATGACGTAGAGCAGCGTCGGCAGCAGGAACAATACGATGTTTTCGATGACGATACGTATCATCGCGCAAACAATCGCTGGTGCATGTTCTTGAGCATACCCGCCGTCGCTCCCCAAATGAAGCGGTCACCGTAGGGCATGGCGTAGTAATGGCGGTCACGCCCATTCCACGGCCGCGAATGCTTCTGGTGGTTGGCCTCGTCCATCAGGAAGGCCAGCGGCACCTCGAACACCTCCGCCACCTCGCCCGGATCGGGCCTGAGTTCGAACCCCGGCCGGATCAGCCCAACGACCGGTGCCACCGTAAAGCCCGTACCGGTCCGGTAGCCGTCGAGAAAGCCCAGTGTCTCCACGAAATGCGCCTCGAGCCCGATCTCCTCATGCGCCTCGCGCAGCGCCGCCCCGACCGGTCCGTCGTCGTGCGCCTCGACCTTGCCGCCCGGAAACGAGATTTGCCCCGCATGCGTCGGCAGCGTATGCGTCCGCTGCGTCAGCATCACCGTGAGTTCTTCCCGCAGCACGATGCCGACCAGCACCGCCGCCGGCCGCGGCGGCTTCATCACGGCGAAATCCGCGAGCAGCTCCGGATTGAGATCCCAGTCGCCGCGTCCCCAGGCCCGTCCGGTCCGAGGATCGAAAATCGCCTCCGACGGCTCGGCATCGAGATGACGGGCGGCGAGCGCCCGGATCTGCGCCTCCGTGAATGCCTCACCCGCTGCTGATCGCGACCCGATGGTCACTGCCACTCTCCCATTCGCCCGCCCAGCCTCACTCATGGCCGGCCCCAAATTTCGGCCATGATACCAGGACCTCAGCCGTGATACCCTGTCCACCATGCAGCGCACAATCAAAGGTTTTCGGCGTGATGACGAGGGCGATTGGATCGCTGAGCTCGATTGCGGCCACGCCCAGCACGTCCGCCACAAGCCACCATTCATCGAACGTCCGTGGGTGGTGAGCCCGGGTAGCCGAAACGCCTACATCGGCCGCACCATCACGTGCGGCCAATGCCAAGCCGCTTGCAGCGACCCGACAGGCCTCAGTAGCACGTCTGCTCCAAAGTCCAGCTCGTGACCCGACAGCCCTTGCGGCCGCATTCCCGGTTCGGCTTCCGAATGTAGCTGCAATAGCGCAGGTGTGGCCCGGTCCCGAAAAAACCTTCATGCCCACGGATCGGCTGCTTCGAGCGATACTCGCGGTGATAGGTGGTGCCATCGCCACGCCGATGGGTCGGGAAGGGCTCGGGCACCTGCGCCGAGGCCGCCGACGACGAGACCACGATGGCCGCAGCCGCCAGCACCAGGGCCAAGGTTTCGCGTTTTGATCGCTTCATGGCGCAACTCCCCTGAAGTGTTGAACTTGAAATGGGGTCGCAATCGCCACGGCGCAACGCCGGCGCGGCAATAGACCGCCCGCAGCAGCACCTACCGCGTAAAGTCCACAGCCGTCGTGTTGCCGCCGCAGACGATGACGCCGACGCGCTCGCCGGGCGATGGGCTGTAGGCACCCGCAACCAGCGCGGCAAATGCCGCAGCGCCCCCGGGCTCAGCCACCACACGGAGCCCGTCCCATAACCGTTGCTGCGCCGTCCGGATCGCCGCATCATCGACCAACACGACGCGATCGACATACGCCTGCGCCAGCGGAAACATCGTGGCGCCAACTTGCCGCGGCGCCAGCGAATCCGCTGCGATCGAGCCTTGCGGGGCATCGACCGGCCGGCCCGCCGCCAGCGCCATGTGCAGCGACGGCGCGCCCTCCGGCTCGACACCGACGAGACGCACCCGACCCCGGTACCAGGCGGCGATGCCGCCAATGAGCCCGCCGCCTCCGACCGCGACCAGCAACGTATCGAGGTCGGGCACTTGTTCCTCGATCTCCACCCCGAGTGTGCCCTGCCCGAGAACGATCAGTGGATCATCGTAGGCGTGGATCGAACGCGCACCGCTCTCAGCACAGTAGGCCTCGCAACCCTCGAGCGCGTCCGCATAACGCTCGCCCGCCACCACCAACTCGGCCCCGAGCCCCCGGATGGCCTCGATCTTGGCCTTCGACGAGATCTCCGGCACGAAAATGCGCGCCTTGATCCCGAGCCGCCGCGCGGCGTAAGCAACCGCCAGACCGTGATTGCCGCCGGAGGCCGCCGCCACGCCGGCATCGGGCACCGGCGCGCCAAGGAGACCCGCAAATGCGCCACGCGGCTTGAAAGAGCCCGCGTGTTGCATGAGCTCCAGCTTGAGCGTGAGCGGGAACGCAGCGAGGCCAAGCTCGGCGGCGTCGACGGCGATGACCGGCGTGACCCGCACATGACCGGAAATGCGCGACCGCACCGCAGCGATGGCCTCGGACCCGAGTGTGTGAGGTGCTCCGTCACCGATCATGGCTCTCTCCCCTTCTCGATCCGAAACCATGGCGATCAACAGGTGGCGAACGCAAGGGCCTCGTGCGCCACCCCTGGGCCAGCCACCCCTGGGCCAGCCAAGCCTCGCATTGTGGGAGCAGCCGCCCTATTGAAATGCGGTCAAGCCACAATCGTGCCCCTTGCACCGGCAGTCTCGAAGGCGCACATTAGGAGCTTGTTCCGAGGGGGGCCGGCGGCAGCCGGCTGAGACGGTGCTATTCGTTGCGAGAGACTGGCCGATGAGGCCGCCCGCAGCCTCCGCACCGCCACCCTTAGAACCTGATCCGGGTCATGCCGGCGAAGGGACGGGAATGGCGAACGTGACTACGAACACAACCCATAGAACATCATCGCGCGCAGGCGAGCCGTTGGCACGCGCCAATGTCCTCATACTCGACGCCAACCGGGCCAACGCCCGCCGTTTGCGCGACAGCCTCGAGGCGGATTTCGCCGCCAACGTCGAAATCGCAGCCAATATCGACGAGAGCCTCGACGTGCTCGGCAACGCCGCGCGTCCGATCCGCCTCGTCATGGCCGACACCATGACCGATATCGGCGCCTGCGTTGCCGTCCTCCGCGTCCTGATCCGGCACAAGGCGCAGGTTGCCGTGACCCTTCATGGCCGGCACGCGCCAGAGGACTACGCTGCGCCCGACAACCTTATGGGGGCCGCCGCCTATATCACCGCCGACGACCTTGACGAGGCCGTGCCGAAGGCCGCCGAGGTCCTTCGCCTACGCCAGCACGTCGCCACCATCATCGCCGACGCGATCGTGCCCCCGACCCTCGATCCGACCTCGGCCATGTCCATCTACGCCGCCGCCCCCGGCGAGCGCTTCGTCCACACCTTGCGCGCCTGAGCCGGCGCGTGCACTTTCACCTAATGCCCGGAGGAACCCGATGAACAAAATCACCCGCACCCAAGACCTGATGATCCCCGAAGTCACCACCGGCCCGATCGCCGGCTCGCTGAAGGTGCACGATGCGCCGGACGGCTACCCCGACGTGCGCGTGCCGTTCCGCGAGATCCAGCTGACCAAGGAATCCGGCGAGCCGCCGTTCCGCGTCTACGATGCCTCCGGCCCCTACACTGACAACAATGTCAAGATCGACGTCGAGAAGGGCCTCCCGCGTCATCGCGAAGCCTGGATCCGCGAGCGTGGCGGCGTCGAGCAGTACGACGGTCGCGACATCAAGCCCGAGGACAACGGCAACGTCACCGGCAAGCACCTCGCGCGCGACTTCCCCACCAAGGCCAAGCCCTTCCGCGGCCTCGACGGCCAACCCGTTACCCAGTACGAGTTTGCCAAGGCCGGCATCATCACCAAAGAGATGATCTACGTCGCCCACCGCGAGAACCTCGGCCGCAAGGAGGCGCTGGCCCGCGCCAAGGCAGCGCTGGCCGACGGCGAGAGCTTCGGCGCATCGGTGCCCGAGCACATCACGCCCGAGTTCGTCCGCGACGAGATCGCCAAGGGCCGCGCCATCATCCCCTGCAACATCAACCACACCGAGTTGGAGCCGATGATCATCGGCCGCAACTTCCTGGTGAAGATCAACGCCAACATCGGCAACTCAGCCGTCACCTCCTCGGTCGAGGAGGAGGTCGACAAGATGGTGTGGTCGATCCGCTGGGGCGCCGACACCGTCATGGACCTCTCGACGGGCCGCAACATCCACAACACCCGCGAATGGATCTTGCGCAACTCGCCGGTGCCGATCGGCACGGTGCCGATCTACCAGGCACTCGAGAAGTGCGACGGCGATCCCGTCAAGCTGACCTGGGAGCTTTATCGCGACACGTTGATCGAGCAGTGCGAGCAGGGCGTCGACTACTTCACGATCCACGCAGGCGTCCGCCTCGCCTACGTGCCGCTCACCGCCCACCGTGTCACCGGCATCGTCTCCCGCGGCGGCTCGATCATGGCCAAGTGGTGCCTCGCCCATCACAAGGAGAGCTTCCTCTACGAGCACTTCGACGAGATCTGCGACATCATGCGCAAGTACGATGTGACCTTCTCGCTCGGCGACGGGCTGCGTCCGGGCTCGATTGCCGACGCCAACGATCGCGCCCAATTCGCCGAGCTGGAGACGCTGGGTGAGCTCACCCAGATAGCCTGGAAGAAGGGTTGCCAGGTCATGATCGAAGGCCCCGGCCACGTGCCGATGCACAAGATCAAGATCAACATGGACAAGCAGCTGAAGGAGTGCGGCGAAGCCCCGTTCTATACGCTCGGGCCGCTCACCACCGACATCGCGCCGGGCTACGATCACATCACCTCCGGCATCGGCGCTGCGATGATCGGCTGGTTCGGCTGCGCCATGCTCTGCTACGTGACGCCGAAGGAGCACCTGGGCCTGCCCAACCGCGACGACGTCAAGTACGGCGTCATCACCTATCGCATCGCAGCGCACGCCGCCGATCTGGCCAAGGGCCATCCGGCAGCCCAGTTGCGCGACGATGCGCTGTCGCGGGCCCGCTTCGACTTCCGCTGGGAGGACCAGTTCAATCTCGGCCTCGATCCCGACACCGCGCGCACCATGCACGACGAGACGCTTGCCCAAGGACGCCCACAAGGTCGCGCACTTCTGCTCGATGTGCGGGCCGAAGTTCTGCTCGATGAAAATCACCCAGGACGTGCGCGACTACGCGGCCAAGACCAACGCCGGCAAGTCGGCGATGGTGGAAGCCGAGGCGGGCATGGCCGAGATGAGCAAGAAGTTCCGCGAGATGGGCAACCAAGTCTACGTCGACGCCGAGAAAGCCGGCATGACCAAGACCCCCGGCCACCTCCCCGGCGAAGCGGGCAGCTCGCCCGAAGCCGTGAAGGCCAGCAACAAGGCGCTTGGATAAAGCGTATCATGGGAACCGGCGGCAATGCCCGATATCAGCATTGTCCGCCGGCCCCCAACGGTACGGGAAAGTCAACATTCGTACGCAGCCACCTCCCGCCGTCATTTGCAGCGGCGTTCAGCATCCTGGTTGCTGATATTATCGAACGGTCATGAAGTCCGGGTCCATCATTCGAACAGGGCCACGTTCGTTTCAAGTCGGGCGACAATTGCTTGAAGGCTTGAAGGGTATAATCGACGTGCGGGGAATTCTTTGCCCTGAAACCAGGATGACGAGCTGCGCCGGCGCACGGCGACACCCCCCGATGAAAGAACCGGATACCAAATAAGTCCGGCTGTGCACGCCCCTCCGATGATCGCAATTGACAGCATCGCGCGTCATGCGCCTATAGTCGTCGCGCGGAAACGCGTTGCGCTCGCTTCGGTGTAAAAACGGCGTAAAAACATGCGCCAGGACTTCACGGATCGCGCCGCGCGCGGGTTCTGAAAAAAAGCATCACGGCAACTTT
Organism: uncultured Alphaproteobacteria bacterium; assembly: GCA_963761475.1. Lineage (GTDB taxonomy): Bacteria > Pseudomonadota > Alphaproteobacteria > Rhizobiales > Hyphomicrobiaceae. The sequence continues at coordinate 132,152 of CAVXGT010000019.1, read as the reverse complement.
TCTTGGGAGAGAAACCATGCGTTCGCGCCACCTCGGCATCGCCGGGGCGATTGCGGTCGCGCTCGGCCTGATGGCCGGCCCGACGGCGGCTCAGACAAAGCTGACCTATTTCACCGGCCCGACCGGTGGCTCATGGATCCCGATCGGCGGGGCTCTCAAAGTGCTTTGGGAGAAAGCCGTCCCGGGCCTCTCGATCGAGAACCGCCCCGGCGCCGGCCTGATCAACCTGAAGGCCATCGAGGAAGGCAAGGCCGAGATCGGGATGGGCAACCTCATCACGACGGTCGATGCGCTGGCTGGCAAGGGCACGGGCATCACCAAGCCTTATACCAACGTCTGCCACCTGGGCTCCCTCTATCCGAACGTCTCCCAATTCGTAATCAGGGCGGACCTCGGCATCAAGTCCATCGCCGACCTGAAAGGCAAGGCGGTTGGAACGCTGCCGCGCGGCAATACGACGAACGAGGTCGCTGGCTGGATTCTCGAGGCCGCCGGCATCGGCCTGACTGGCCCGTCCAAATTGGCCTACGCTAGCCTGTCCGACCAGGCCAACATGTTCAAGGACGGCCAGATCGCCGCCTCCTACCTGATCACAACGGTCGGCAACGGCTCGATCAAGGACATGGCCAACAGCCGGCAGATCGCCTTGCTCGACATCCCCGACGACATCTTCGCCAACCTCAAGGCCAAGAACGTGGGCTTCCAGCGCTACGTGATGCCGAAGGCAACCTATCCGGGCCTTGAGAAGGACAACGTGACGGTGGCCTTCCCCGCCCACATTATCGTGAGCTGCAAGCTCTCCAACGACCTCGCCTACACGATGGCCAAGTCGTTGACCGAAGCGCTCCCTGATCTCGTCAACGTCAACTCCTCATTCCGGGGCAAGACGGTGAAGGATATCGGCGCCAAAGTGGACGTGAAGTGGCATCCGGGCGCGGAGAAGTATTTCAAGGAAAAAGGCACGCTTTAAGCTTCTCGACCTGACCGCGCCGGAAGGTCCCTGCGCACAAGTCGAATGAAACGAATAACGGCCCGGCAACACAAAGCGAAACCGACTTCGCCGCTTTTGTCTGCCGGGCTCGAAACTGCGCGCAGCCTCGGATATCGGAAACGCTCGAGCCATGTACAAGAGCTTCATCAATCTGCTGGTGACGGTGCTCGGTGTGTCATTCACCGGCTACCATTTGTATGCAGCCTTGTTCGGTGTTCCCGAACCGATCTACTTCCGCGGCACCCACTTGATGTTCGCCCTCGTACTCACCTTTCTCGTCTACGCGGGCTTCCGCACCGAGAAGGATGGCACCCCCGGCATCATCGACTGGCTGTTCGTTGCCGGCTCCATCGTCTCGATCGGCTACATGTTCGTGGCCTATGACTACTTCATCAATCGCTTCGCCACCGTCGACGACCTGAAGCCCATCGACTGGGTGCTGGGCCTGATGCTGGTCGCAATCGTCCTAGAGGCGGCACGCCGTGTGCTGGGCGCGGCCCTCTCGCTCACCGCGCTGTTCTTCATCGCCTACGCGCTGCTGTTCACCAGCCTGAAGCCGCAGATCATGCTCGACCAGGTCTACATGACCCTGGACGGCATTCTCGGCATCCCGATCAGCGTCTGCGCCACCTACATCATGCTGTTCATCATCTTTGGCGCTTTCGTCGAGAAAACCGGCACCGGCCAGCTGTTCATGGATTTCGGCATGGCGCTCGCAGGCGCCAAGCCTGGCGGCCCGGCGAAGGTCGCGGTCATCACTTCGGGCATGTTCGGCACGATTTCTGGCAGCGCCGTGTCCAACGTCATGACAACCGGCGTTTTCACCATCCCCTTGATGAAACGCATCGGCTATCGGCCGCCATTCGCCGGCGCCGTCGAAGCGGTGGCCTCGACAGGCGGCCAGATCATGCCGCCGATCATGGGGGCGGCCGCATTCGTGATGGCCGAGTACCTGGGCGTCAGCTACCTCACCGTCGCCGCCTACGCCATCCTGCCGGCAATGCTCTATTATCTCGCGGTCTATGCTGCCGTACACTTCGAGGCCAAGCGGACCGGCATGAAGGGCCTGCCAAAGCCCGACTTGCCGCGCATGGGCGCGGTGCTCGCCGAGCGGGGCCACCAGTTCATCCCGCTGTTCGTGATTACCGGCGTTCTGCTTATTGGCTACTCGGCACCTTACGCTGCGCTCTGCGGCATCGCCTCGGTGTTCCCCGTCGCAGCAATGCGCAAGTCGACGCGCCACTACGTGCGGCCCTCCGTAGTGCTGGAGGCCCTCGTCCTCGCCGCCAAGGACACGCTCACCATCGCAACGGCCTGCGCCGTTGCCGGCATCGTCATCGGCGTCATCCTGCTCTCCGGCCTCGCCATCGAATTCACGAGCTACGTCGTCAAACTCTCGAAGATCCTCGACGGTGTCATCATCCACCTGCCACTGATCGGCGCCATCAACCTCACCCACACCGACCTTGTGTTGGCCCTGATCCTGACGGCGATGGCCGGCATCATCCTGGGCATGGGCCTGCCGACCACGCCGGCCTACATCATCCAGGTTGCGTTGCTCGTCCCCGCCGTCATCAAGCTCGGCGTCAAGGAGGAGGCAGCCCACCTCTTCGTCTTCTACTACTCGTGCTTGTCGACGATCACGCCGCCCGTGGCGCTTGCCGTCTTTGCCGCCAAAGGCATCGCCGGCGGCAACCTCCTCGATACCGGCTGGGCCGCAGTCAAGCTCGGCGCCACCGGCTACATCGTGCCGTTCATGTGTGTGTTCGGCCCCGCCCTGATGCTCATCGGTCCCTGGCACGAGATCGCGCTCGCCGCCGTCTCGGCATCGGTCGGCGTCATCTGCCTCGCCAGCTCACTGCACGGCTACCTGCTGCGTCCGAACACATGGTGGGAAGCCTGCCTGCTGATTGTCGCCGCTTTCGTACTGATTACTCCGGGCGTGATTACCGACATCATCGGGTTCGCACTGGTCGCGCTCGTCGTCGCCTCCCAGTTGGTGCTGCGCAAGGCCGAGGCCGACATGCCATCGGTCGCAGCCGACACAGCAAAGCCGTCCTGAACGGCAGAGCCAAGCCCGGCGCGCGTGGCTGGTTTTGGGGCCGCAAGCGAACATTGCCAATCGGTGACCAGACCCCTTCGGGCCCCGTCCCCATGACGCCCACCGATTGGCCCTCGGACTAGAGCACTCGGCACTGGATCACGGGGCCTTCATCTGCGCTATGCTCTCCGAAACGACCACCAAACCGAGGGAGCACACCGATGGCAAGCCATGCGACGGGAGACGGCGGTATTCCGCCGAGGGATGCAAAGAAGCGCGGCCTCAAGCGCGTCATGACGCTCGGCGGCCACTACGGGACGCGCAATTACACGGTGAAAGATCTCCGCGACCAGAAAGGCAAGCGCGTGCTGGTCGAGACGCTCCCCTTCTCGCCCGAGGAAGCGGAAGCCGCGCAGGAGGCCGGCATCGACACCATGAAGGTGCGCTTCGATCCGAAGGCGCCTCAATCGGCAGCCGATATCCGCCGTGCCGCGCCGAATGTCTTTATGGCGTTCTCGGTGCCGCTCGTGGCGGCGGCAACACCTGCCGAGGCCGTGCGCATCGGCTATGACGCCATGGCGATCGGCGCCGATGCCATCATGTGCCAGTGGGCGCCGCGCTTCGTCGAGGCGGCCGCCGAGGCAGGCATCCCGATCCAGGGCCACGCCGGCCTTGTGCCGCGCAAGAGCACGTGGACGGGCGGGCTCCGCGCCGTCGGCAAGACGCTCGAGGAAGCGTTGCAGGTCTACCGCGACATCAAGGCGCTCGAAAATGCCGGCGCCTATGCGGTCGAGGTGGAGGTGATCCCCGAGGAGCTGCTGCGCGAGATCTCGAAACGCACGAGCCTGCTCACCTCCTCGATCGGAGCCGGCAGCGGCGGCGACATCCAGTTCCTCTTCGCCGACGACATCCTGGGCAACCTGCCCCCGCCCTACCCCCGCCACTCCAAGCAGTACCGCAATCTCTTTCGGCTGAAGCAGGAGATGCAGCGCGAGCGCGTCGCAGGCTTTACCGAGTTCGTCGACGACGTGCGCAACGGCCGCTTCCCCGAGCCGCAGCATGTCATCAAGGCACCGGAGCGCCTGATCGAGGACTTCGTCGCCGCAGCCGCAAAGACGTAAAGCAGGAGCGCGACAGAGCCGGTCCCATCGGTATGACGAGGTCCACGTCGGTCCATCGAAATCCCGAAGGCGTCAGCGAGGTCCAGCCGGCCACACATAACCGGCGCCGACATAGACGCCGTGGGCGGAAAGGCGCGTCGTGAGCGTGCCCTCCGCCGGCGGCTCATCCCGCCACCAGCGCTTGGCCTGCCGCCAAAGATCGCCCGGCATCTCGGTCAGTCCGACGAACGGCTCGATCAACCAGCGCGGCAGCCACGGCGACCTCAGGTCCTTCAACGACCAGGACTTGCCGCCGGTAAGTGCAGCCTTGATCGACGACCACACGTACTTGTATTCGACGTAGTAGGAACCCCGCCCGATGCGCAGCTCCAGACCGGCGAGCACCTGCAGGGCAGACCCGGCGTACTGATACTCGTTGGTGCGGGTTTCGCGCGGCTCCCCCTTGAACCAGACCTCCACATGCGGCAGCGCCACGCCGGCACCGAGCCCGAAGTAGGGCCGGATCCGGGGCAGCAGCGGCGCGAGGCGTCCAACGCCGGTCAACATCAGCAGATTGTGGCCGTGCGTGAATTCCATCCGGTCGACGAGATCGGGAAGATGCAGCGGCGAGGGCGCCGGCTGGCCTTTGAGCGTGCCCGCGGTGAGGGCGTCCTGCACCACGCCGTTCTTGATCCGACGCCCGTGCGCGCCATAGCCCAGCGGCGCGATCGCCTTGTTGTGGAGAAAGTCGACCATGACGCCGAACGAGCCCGACCAGCGAACGACACGGCCGCCACCGTCGACGGGGAAATAGAAGGGATCGGCCTCCCACTTGACACCCTTGAGCGTCAGATCCGTCCCCGCCCCGCGCTTCATTTGCACATCGCTCGGAAAGTAGGACGGCACGCCAGCATAGACGCTGGCAACGGTCTCGTTAGCCCCGGCGGCTTGCATCGCCGACGCCGCAGGCGAGGACCCGCCGGCTTCGTCCCTTTCGCCGTCGCCAGCGTGTTGCATCCAGGCCGGCACCAGCACGCCGACCAGCGCGAGCACGGCAAGTAGAGCGCCAGCCTTCTCCACGCCGTCGCGACAGAGCGCGGGCTTGATGACGAAAAAGCGCCCTGCTGCCGTGGTCAATGAGGTCATGGCGTGCGATCTCCCCGCGACCCGATCCCGGAGCGGGACGCGCGCGTGTTGGTGGCGGCGAAATGGCCTTGCAGGCCGCGCTGAGCTTGTCATCACACCACGCGCAGTCTCGTCCCACCGTCCCGGTCGACGACTGCCACGGAACCGCCGCCGCTCGCAATGGGTCATTTTTGCCTTGTGATTTCCGCCCACGCAGCCTTTGTCATCTGCGGTCGGGATCGTACAATCGACACATCAAGTCGAGGCCGCTCACGAGCCCGATCGCGAACCCGACCGGAGGCCCCATGACCACAACGCTTTACGGCATCCCCAATTGCGGCACGGTAAAGAAAGCGCGCACCTGGCTCGAGGCGCGCGGCATCGCCTACGATTTCCACGACTACAAGAAGGCCGGCATCACGGAGGCCAAGCTCAAGGGCTGGTGCAAGAAGGCCGGCTGGGAATCCATCGTCAACCGGCAGGGCATGACGTTCCGCAAGTTGCCGGACGCAGCCAAGACCAGCCTCGACGAGGCGAAGACCATACGCCTGCTGGCCGAGCACACGTCCGCCATTCGCCGGCCGATTGTCGAGCACGACGGCCGCCTCCTGGTGGGCTTCAAGGAGCCCGAGTGGGAGCAGGCGTTCTGACCTCCGCTGAAATGGCGGCCCAAGCCGTCGTGCCGACCGACCGGCCATCGGCCGGTCACCAGCCCCTACGAGCCGCCACGCCGAGCGGCTCCCCAACCGGTGCCCCACATGCGCAAGCCCGACTTCTTCATCATCGGCGCACCCAAATGCGGCACCACCTCCATGGCGACCTGGCTTGCCGAGCATCCGGCGGTGTTCATGTCGCCGACCAAGGAGCCGCACTACTTCAACACCGACGAGGCCCGCTACATCAACTCACTCTCGGGCTACGAGAAACTTTTCGAGGCGGCAGGCGCCGAGCATGCGGCGGTTGGCGAAGCCTCCGTCTGGTATCTCTATTCGCAAACCGCCGTCGCAAATGTATTGGCCTACCAGCCCGCAGCCCGCTTCATCGTCATGTTGCGCAACCCGGTGGAAATGGCGGTCTCCCTGCATGACGAGATGATCTTCGGCGGCTTCGAGACGATCGAGGATTTTGGAGAGGCCTGGGCGGCGCAGGCAGACAGGCTCGCCGGCAAGGCCAAGGGTGCCCGCTTCGGCGACACCCGCCGCCTCATCTACGCCGACGCTTGCAAGCTCGGCCGCCAGCTAGAGCGCGTACTGGAACAGGCCGACCGTCGCCGCGTGCACACCATCCTGATGGACGACATCCGCCGCGACCCGCGCGCAGCCTATCTGGCAACACTCGCTTTTCTCGGGGTCGCAGACGATGGACGCACCGATTTCGATGCGCGGAACACGGCAAAGCGCCGCAAGAACCCGCTGATCCCCAAGATCGGCAACGCCCTCGTCGCCGCCAAGCGTGCACTCGGCATCGAACGCGGTTTCGGACTCTGGCGCCATGTCGAGGCCGGCAACCAGGAGGCGGTCAAGCGCGCACCGATCCCGGAGGCCATGCGCGACACGCTCGCAGCCCATTTCGCAGACGACGTGGCCCTGCTCGGACGGCTGATCGGCCGTGACCTCGGCCACTGGACCGACCGGCAGCGAAGGAGCTGAGCGCTCGCCAACGATCAGGCAGGCCAGCGCCTCACCGTCAGCTCGCTTTGCGGTTGTCCTCGAGCACCATCGCTGCGCCCTTTTCCGCAATCATCATTGTCGGCGCATTGGTGTTGCCCGACGTGATCGATGGCATGACGCTGGCATCGATGACGCGCAGGCCCTGCAGCCCCCTCACGCGAAGCCGCGTATCGACTACCGCCGTATCGCCATTCCCCATCATGCACGTCGACACCGGATGGAAGATCGTGGTCGCAATGTCGCCGGCAGCCTTCGCCAGCACTTCGTCGCCATCGATCTCAGGGCCCGGGCGGAACTCCTGCGGCCGGTATTTCTGCAACGCCGGCATCGACACGATCTTGCGCGTGATGCGAACGCTGTCGGCAGCCACCCGCCGGTCGTCCTCTGTCGAGAGATAGTTGGGCCGGATCTCCGGTTGCACCGACGGGTCGGGCGACAGGATACGCACATGACCGCGGCTGGTCGGGCGCACGTTGGCGACGCTGGCCGTGAACGCCGGGAACGGATCCAGCGGATCGCCGAACTTCGGCAGCGTCAGCGGCTGCACATGGTATTGGATGTTGGGCGTCTCGCGCGAGGGATCGGAGCGCGTAAAGCAGCCAAGCTGCGACGGCGACATGGTCATCGGCCCGCGCTTGTGCAGCGCATACTCGAGGCCGATCTTGGCGAGCTGCAGATAGCTCTGGTACTGCTCGTTCATGGTCGCCACGCCCGACACCTTGTAGGCGCAGCGGATCTGCAGGTGATCCTGCAGGTTCTCGCCCACGCCCTTCAGTTCGTGGCGAACCGAAATGCCGTGCCGCTGCAGCACATCGCCCGGACCGATGCCCGACACTTGCAACAGTTGCGGGCTGCCGATCGCGCCTGCCGCCAGGATCACCTCGCGCCGCGCCGTCACCGTCCGCGGCCCGCCCTGCTGCTGATAGACGAGCCCCGTTACCCGCTTGCCCTCCAGTGACAGCCAATGCACATGCGCATGCGTCGCGATAACGAGATTCTTGCGGTGCTTGATCGGATGCAGGAAGCCCTTGGCCGCGTTCCAACGGACGCCCGAGCGCTGGTTGACATGGAAATAGCCGCAGCCCTCGTTGTCGCCACGGTTGAAGTCGTCGGTCTTCGGAATGCCTGCCTGGAATGCGGCTTCCCGGAAGGCGTCGAGAATTTCCCAGGAACGCGCGGCTTTTCGATCCGCCACTCGCCGCCCCGCTCGTGCAGGCCGTCGAAAGCGGAGGGCTCCAGCGCATACTGGTCCTGGTGCTTCTTGAAATAGGGCAGGATATCGTCCCAGCCCCAGCCCGGATTGCCCTGCTGACGCCACAGGTCATAGTCGCGCGCCTGTCCCCGCATGTAGATCATGCCGTTGATTGACGTGCACCCGCCGAGCACCTTGCCGCGCGGATAGTTGAGCGAGCGCCCGTTGAGGCCCTCGTCCTTGGCCGTGGTGAAACACCAGTCGGCCCTGGGATTGCCCATCAGGTAGAGATAGCCGACGGGGATGTGGATCCAGTGGTAGTTGTCCTTGCCGCCAGCCTCGAGCAGCAGCACCCGCGTCTCCGGATTGGCCGAAAGGCGGTTTGCAAGCACCGAGCCTGCCGAGCCCGCGCCGACGATGATATAATCGAACTGGTCGTCTGCACTGGCCATCAACGTCTCCTCGAACTCTCTTCACCGTGCCGGCGGCGGGTGATGTATCAGACTTCGCCCCGCCCCGTCCCGGGCTCTGTCCTGGTCATTAGCGGGCGACGGCGGGCGAGGGAAGCCCCGCACGCGTCCCAGCCCCTTGCCACACTAGCAAACCGCACAAAGCCCCTGCCACACTAGCCGCGCCCTCCGTCAAGTCACGGCGAGGCGCCGCGCCAGCATCACGATGGCCGTCCCGCCCCAGTCCAGCGCCGCCACTTCCGCAAAACCGTTACGCGCATAAAACGGACGGTTACGCGACTGACGTCCCGTCACCAGGTGCACCCCACCAATGCCGGCCGCCGCCGCATCGGCTGAGAACGCCGCGATCAGCCGCGATCCCGCGCCCCCGTTGCGCGCACCCGACGCCAGATTGATGTGCAGATGCGCCGGATAGACCGCCGTCAGATGCCGGATCTGCGGCCAGTAGCCGATGTCGGCAAAGAGCGGATCGCCTGCCGGATCGTGATGCGCGCCGACGATATAGCCGACGAAGGCCTGATCACGCGTGACCGCCACATGCGCAAGCTCCGGCCAGTGCGAGAGGTAGCGCCCGAGCCAGCGCTCGCGGAAGGCCTCCTGCGTAGCCGTGTCCGCAAACGATTTGGTGGCACTGGCTTCGAAAAAGATCGGATCGAGCTCGCCGAGGCGCCCCCGCCAGTTCTCGATCTCCGTCAGCCGGTGGATCGTCGCCTGTTGCCCGCTGTCCATGCCCCGAACCCACAAGTTCCCCGAGCCTGCACGCTATCGTCAAAGCCGCATGACGGTCTATAGAAGGCAGTACGACAAGGGGAGCCAGAATGACCAGAGCCGGCAGCAACCATCAAGGGCGCCGCGCTGCTGGTGTGCACATACCGGCGGCCGCAGACGTTCGAGCGCCTGATGCAATCCGTGGCCGCCCTCACCATCCCTGATGGCCTCGCCTTCGAGATCTGCATCGCCGACAACAACCCTCAATCGGCCTGGCAAAGCTATGTCGAGCCCGCCGTGCAGGGGCTGCCCTGGCGCGTGCACTATGGCCATGAGCCCATCGCCGGCTATTCCAGCGCCCGCAACAAGGCGATCGAACTGGCGCTGGCAACATCCGCCGACGCCTTTCTGTTCACCGACGACGACATGATCCTCGATACAGGTTGGCTCGCAGGCCACTTGCGGTCCTTGGCCGAGTTGCAGGCCGACATCGTCAACGGCCGCATTCACGGCGTTCGCGAGCGCTTTCCTCACGCAGCCCACCTCGAAAAATGCGGCGCCGGCAATGTCTCGTTCCGCCGCCGCATCATCGCCCCCGAGCCCGATGGCCTTGGTCTCCGCTTCGATCCAGCCTTCAACCAGCTCGGCATGGAGGACCAAGCCTTCTTTCGCGAGGCCGCCCGCCGAAATGCCGTTATCTGCCAGTCAGATTGGCCGCTGCTCTACAATTACTACGGTGATGGCGAAGTGCCCGAGGAGGAGGTCATCAACAAGATGCTGACCACCGCCGCCATGCAGCACAACGAGGTCGCCTTGATGCGCCAGCGCAGCGGCCTGATGCCAGCGGCCATGATGGCCTCGAAAGGCGTCCTGTTCGGGCTGAAATCCCTGGGCCTGCGGGCCGAGAGCCGCATGTGGAGGACGCTTGGCCGAAGCGACAAGGCGCGACGGTCGCAGTTGTCGTCCGAGAAGGAGCGGCTCAAAATGCGCGGACGCTTTGCGGGCCTATCCGGCAGGATCGTGAGCCGCCAGGACGTCCGCCGCGCCGACCCCGACACCACACCCTGAGCGAGCAGACCTGACCGAAGGAGACCCCGACATGGCCGACGTGAGACCCTTTGCAGCCGGCGGCTATCGCACCGTGCCCGGCGTTTTCCAGTATTCCGGCGGCGTCGCAGCCGAGCCCGGCTTCGCCATCGAGCGCGTCACGTTTCGCAAGTGGCTGCCCTTGGCCGAGGGCTTCCAGCGCATCGAGGCCTATCTCGGCGCCATCGGCCGTCCCCTGACGGCGTTCTGCGCCTGCGAACTGCGCTCGCCAGCCCAGTTCAGCGAGCAGGGCTTCATCGCCTTCAACCAGCACTACTGCGAAACGCTGGCCCGCTGGGGGATCTATGATCCCGCGACCAAATTCAATCCCGTTGCTCGCTCCAACGTCTGCCCGTTGATCGACGCACCGCAGGAGCCGGGCTTCTACGCATTCTCATATACGGTGCCGGCCGGCGACGGGCCGCCGTCCCGCACGTTCGTCAATTCCGGTAGCGGCGAGGCGCCGGAAGGCAAGGGCGCCTATGGCCAGTTCATTGTCAGACGTGGCGAGACCAGTCCCGACGCCATGGCCGACAAGGCCCGCTCGGTCCTCGGCGAAATGGAGCGGCGCATGGGCCTGCTCGCGATGTCATGGGCCGACACCACCGCAACCCAGGTCTACACCATCCGCGACATCCATGGCTTCTTGGGCTCCGAGATCGTCAAGCGCGGCGCAGCCGGCCATGGCGTGACCTGGCATCTGGCCAGACCGCCCGTGGTCGAGCTCGAATACGAGATGGACTGCCGCGCCGTGGCCCTCGAGCGCATCCTCTGAGACCCCTGGCCTTCGGACAAGCACCCTCAGGGTGCTGTCCGCTGCAGCTTGACGAACTGGGGACTGAAATCGCTGAATAGGTTGAGCGATTGACTTGGTTCGGAGGCGGTCTCGACGACCCTCACCCGCGGGAATCGGCGTCCTTCACGCCGCACCGCCGGCTCGTCGTCAGCCTCCGCGGCAGGCTTCGCCTTCGATGTCAGCCTGTCTGGCCGTCGCACAGGCAAGGGCGGCGGCGGCTCCCAGATTGCAACCGTCTCGCGAATACGCAAACCCGCTGTGCCCTCGGCGGCACGCTCCGCATCATCCCCAGGGGCCAACCGCGATGCAATGCGTTCCCCCGCCTCGCTCCGCGCCGCCGTAACGACCACGGGCGCGGCCGTCACCGAAACTTCGCCACCCGACGTCTCGCGCGCAATTCTCCCGCCGACGGGCGCCTGAGACAGGAGATCGGAGGCCGGCGGCGGTCCCAAATGAGCGACGTCACGGTCAGTCGGCAGCACGGCCGGACCATTGGCCAGCGCGACCACCTCCGGCACCTCAGCGCCCGCCATGTCAGCCTCCGCCCCCCTGCGATCGACCTCGATTCCGATGTCCACCTCGCGCCCACCCGCCGGTATCGGCTCCAGCGCCGCCGACACCACGTCGCCCGCACCGACCCTGTCCTCATCGCCTGATCGCGCCCCGTCCTGCGCGAAAGTCACCGCAAGCTCCGCAGCCCGCGCCGCCGTATGTGGCGCCGGTCCCGGCTCGAAGGGTGTTGCCCGGCCCATGGCAGACGGCGGACCGGCCCTTTGCTGAGTTGCAGAAACATCGACCGTGTTGCTGCCAACACCGCGCCAGGCCTGCCAGATCGGGGGGTTGGGCAAGGCCTCCGGCGCCGGCTGGTCGCCTTCGAGCCACGCCACGCCATGCACCTTGATCACGTCGTAGTTGTGCACACCAAGCATCGCCAGGCCTGCCAGAACGACCGCGACCGGCAGGTAGACGCTCTTTGAGCCGGGCTTGCGGGCTGCAGCGGGGGTTGTGCCTTCGGCCACACGTACCTCCTCCTTGCCACTCGACCATGGCAGGGCGACCGGCGGCGCCGGTGTGAATTCGGTTGCATCACCCACCCGACGAGGGGCTTCGTGCGTTTGCGATTTTAAGCGCTGACTGGACGAGGTCGACATGCAAGGACCCATCAAAGGGGAACGCGGCACGCGAATCAAAATTACTCACCCGATCCTAAATCTAACGCCGCGTAGCTTACCAAAGCCTGAAGCATGCAAAACCAAACTATTGAGTTAAAAGAGATTAACCAGAGAAGGCCCCTATCGCGCCGTTCCTCCCGCAGTTTTCCGCAAAGGCCCTCGTTGCCTGGCCCAAGGCGCAGGGCGAACCGCAAAGCCTGCTCGAGCCACGCAATCGGCGAGCCGCCACGATGACCAGCCACGCCCTCGAGACTGCCTGAAAATTGGTGCTTGAGCCGAAGGATCGTGCACGAGGATGGTCGCCGCAAGCGGACAATCGAGTTGCGCGCACGGCCCACACACCCTACTCTGTCGCCCAACAAATACGCTCGACCCAAGGTCGGCAGTCCGTTGCAAGCACATCACCGGGAGGGCCAATGAACACTGTCCGCGCGGCGAATGGTTCGATGCCATCCCGACAGACGGAACAGCTCGCCGTCGAGATGGCCGGGGTACACAAGTGGTACGGCGAGTTCCATGTCCTGCGCGACATCAACCTAGCCGTGTCGCCAGGGTGAGAAGATTGTCATCTGCGGCCCGTCTGGATCAGGAAAGTCGACCTTGATCCGCTGCATCAATCGCCTGGAGGAACACCAGCAGGGCAAGATCTTCGTCGAAGGCACGCGAACTCACCAACGACTTGCGCAACATCGACAAGATCCGCGCCGATGTCGGTATGGTGTTTCAGTCCTTCAACCTGTTTCCCCATCTCACGATCCTCGACAACCTCTGCCTCGCGCCAACCTGGGTGAAGAAAATGCCGCGCGCCAAGGCGGAAGAGGTCGCGATGCAGTACCTGACGCGCGTCAAGATCCCCGAGCAGGCGCTGAAGTACCCGGGCCAGCTTTCCGGCGGCCAGCAGCAGCGCGTGGCAATCGCCCGCTCGCTGTGCATGAACCCCAACATCATGCTGTTCGACGAGCCGACCTCGGCCCTCGATCCGGAGATGATCAAGGAAGTGCTCGACGTGATGATCGAGCTCGCGGAATCGGGCATGACCATGCTCGTTGTCACGCACGAGATGGGCTTTGCCCGCTCCGTCGCCGACCGCGTCATTTTCATGGATCGCGGCGAGATCGTCGAGCAGGGACCGCCGAGCACATTCTTCGCCAATCCGCGGGAGGAACGGACGAAACTTTTCTTGTCGCAGATTCTGAACCATTAGAATCCGTGACAGCAGGGAGCCGGCGGGCGTTCCGCTGGTCACCCGGCGCAAACCGGCAAAGGCCGTCCGCAGATCGCAGGCACCAAGACGTCAGCGATGCCACGGAGGCCAGATGATGTGGCGCTCCAAAGGATCGGGAGCGCCGTATGATCAGCAGCTGACGCCCATTTCGGTCGCCAAACGGCGACCGCACCAAGCCGCCAGCCGGTGCGGCCAGCTTCGGGCAGACGCGAGGATCGAACGGGCAAGACGGTCGCTCGACGGGCCAAGACTGCGGCTCGACCGGACGACAGAGAAGCTCAAGCAAGTATGACGCTGAAATAGGGAGAGCATACGCGATGAAGAAATTGATTGGATTAGGCCTTGCCACAGCCTTCGCGACGGCTGGACTGGCAGGCGCCGCCTCCGCCCAGCAAAAGACATTGGACACGGTCAAGGCCCGCGGCAATCTGAGCTGCGGCGTCGGCACGGGAACACCGGGCTTCGCCTTCCCCGACGACAAGGGCAACTGGTCCGGCCTCGACGTCGACTATTGCCGCGCTCTGGCGGCCGCCATCTTCAACGACCCCAAGAAGGTGTCGTTCAAGCCGCTGACGGCCAAGGAGCGCTTCACCGCTTTGCAGTCGAGCGAGATCGACGTGCTCTCGCGCACCACCACCTGGACCATGAGCCGCGACAGCCAGATGGGCCTCTCGTTCGCGGGCGTCATGTACTATGACGGCCAGGGCCTCATGGTCCCGGCCAAACTCGGCGTCAAGTCCGCCAAGGAGCTCAATGGCGCTTCGGTCTGCGTTGCCACCGGCACCACAACCGAGCTCAATCTCGCCGACTACTTCCGCGTCAACAACATGACCTACAAGCCGGTCGTGTTCGAGAAGGCCGACGAGGTCAACGCCGCCTACGACGCTGGACGCTGCGACGTCTACACCACAGACCAGTCGAGCCTCTACGCCCAGCGCCTCCGGCTCAAGGCCCCCGACGCCCACGTCGTGCTGCCGGAGATCATCTCCAAGGAGCCCTTGGGTCCGGTCGTGCGCCAAGGCGATTTCCAGTGGTTCACGCTGGCCAAGTGGGTCTACTTCGCCCTCCTCAATGCCGAGGAGCTCGGCGTCAACTCCAAGAACGTCGACGAGATGCTGAAGTCGAAGAACCCCGAGATCCGCCGCCTGCTCGGCGTCGAGGGTGAGTTCGGCAAGTCGATCGGCCTCGAGAACGACTGGGTCGCGCGCATCGTCAAGAACGTCGGTAACTACGGCGAGATCTACGAGCGCAACGTCGGCCCCAACACGCCGCTCAAGATCGCGCGTGGTGTCAACAATCTGTGGAGCAAGGGCGGCCTGCAATACGCCCCCCCGATCCGCTGATCACGCAAGTTAGACCTGCGCCGGCTGGCCTCGTGCCTGGCCGGCGCAGCCACCGCCTTTCCGAACGCGCGGTGGATGTTGTTTCCCGACACGAGGTTCGATCCCGATCCGACCTCACCGCCCCCCGACACAAGCCGATCGGCGCCATCCGATAAGCGCCGCAAGTGCCTTCCGGTGACACACCGCTCACCGCCCGTCCCAGGAGGATGCCTCCACGATGGCCGCCACGACCGGCAGCAGCCGATCAGCACCTAAAAGCGACGATACCTGGGCATGGCTGTATCAGCGCGAAACCCGCCAGATCTTTTATCAGGCATTGATCCTGGTCAGCTTGGCCGCTCTGCTGTGGATGGTCGTCACCAACACCATCCATAATCTGAAGAAGCAGAATATCGCCTCGGGCTTCGGTTTCTGGGACACAACAGCCGGTTTCGACATTTCCCAGACCCTGATCAAGTACAGCGCCACCTCGACCTATGGCGACGCCTTCTGGGTTGGCCTCCTCAACACCATGATTATCGCCGCCATCGGCATTGTACTCGCCACCATCGTCGGCTTCGTGATGGGCATCGCCCGCCTTTCGACCAACTGGCTGATCGCGCGTCTCGCCACGGTCTACATCGAGACCATACGCAACGTCCCCCTGCTCCTGCAGCTGCTGGTCTGGTATTCAGCCGTCCTCGCTCCCCTACCCGGCCCCCGTCAAAGCATCGCGCTGCCGGCCGGCGCCGTCCTCAACAATCGCGGGCTTTCCCTGCCCTCCCCGATCTTCCAGCCCGGCGCCGGCCTCATCCTGGCAGCCTTGATCGCAGCCATCATCCTGTCGATCGCAATCGGCATGTGGGCGCGCCGCCGCCGCCTCGCCACCGGCATGCCGTTCCCTGTCTTCCTGACCACTCTCGGTTTGATCGTCGCCCTGCCCCTGCTCGCAGCCCTGCTGACCGGCTTCCCCGTCACTTTCGATTATCCCGTACTCAAGGGCTTCAACTACCAGGGCGGCGTGGTCGTCCTGCCCGAGTTCATGGCGCTGCTGCTGGGCCTGACGATCTATACCGGCGCCTTCATCGCCGAGATCGTCCGCTCCGGCATCCAGGGTATCGGAAGCGGCCAGAAGGAAGCCGCGCGCGCCCTCGGCCTCACCAACGGTCAGATGCTGAAACTGGTGGTCATCCCGCAGGCCATGCGCATCATCATCCCGCCTCTCACGTCCCAGTACCTGAACCTGACCAAGAACTCCTCGCTTGGCATCGCCATCGCCTACCCCGATCTCGTCGGTGTGTTCGCAGGCACCGTCCTCAACCAGACCGGTCAGGCCGTCGAAGTGATCCTGCTGACCATGCTTGTGTACCTGACGCTGTCGCTACTCACGTCCGCGTTCATGAACTGGTTCAATGCCCGCATGAAGCTGGTGGAGAGATAGACGATGGCCGTCGACACCGCACACGTCTCCCGCCGATCCCATGCGCCCGCCCCGTTCCGAGGTCGGCGTCGTCGGCTGGCTGCAGAAGAACCTGTTCTCATCTGTCTCCAACACCATCCTCACACTACTAGGCCTCTGGATCACCTGGCGCCTGGTGACGTCTGTGCTCGACTGGGCCATTTTCTCCGCCGTTTGGACCGGCGAGGATGGCAGCGTCTGCCGCGCTTCGAGCGCCGGCGCCTGCTGGCCCTTCGTCAAGGCCAAGTTCAGCCAGTTCATGTACGGCCGCTATCCCGACGCCGAACGCTGGCGCGTGCTGCTCACCTACGCCCTGTCGGCGATCACCCTGCTGGCGCTGATGATTCCCGCGATACCCGGCAAGAAGTTCTGGGCGCTGTTCGCGATCTTCGCCCTGCCGTTCATCTCCTGGGCGCTGCTCTACGGCGGCGTCTTCGGACTCAACGAGGTCCCGACCGAGCTGTGGGGCGGCCTGCTCGTCACCCTGGTCGTCGCCACCGTCGGCATCGCCGGATCATTCCCGATCGGCATCGTCCTGGCACTTGGCCGTCGCTCACCGATGCCGATAGCACGCTGGGTCTCGGTCTTCTTCATCGAGGTCGTGCGCTCGGTGCCGCTCATCACCATCCTGTTCATGTCGTCGGTGATGCTGCCCCTGTTCCTCCCCGACGGTGTATCCTTCGACAAGCTGCTACGTGCCCTCATCGGCGTCATGCTGTTCTCTGGCGCCTACATGGCCGAGACCATCCGCGGCGGCCTGCAAGCGATCCCGCGCGGCCAATACGAAGCCGCCGACGCCCTGGGCCTGTCCTTCCCGCAGAAGATGGGGCTGATCATTCTTCCCCAGGCCCTGAAGTTGGTCATCCCCGGCATCGTCAACAGCTTCGTCGGCCTCGCCAAGGATACGAGCCTCGTCCTCATCATCGGCATCTTCGACCTGCTCGGCATCGTCCAGGCCGGTCTGACCGACGCCAAGTGGTTCGCGCCGAACACGGTCATAACCGGTTACATCTTCGCCGCGACGATCTTCTGGATCATCTGCTTTGGCATCTCGCGCTACTCCGCCTGGCTCGAGCGTCGCCTGTCGGCTGGCGAACGCCGCTGAGCAAAGGAAACTGCGCAAAGCAAAAGGGGCCAGCGAACTGATCCGCCGGCCCCTTGCCTGTCTTTCATCCGGTTACCCTGAGCCTGTGACACGCTCGCCAGCAACGCCGGCCGCCGTGTCAGGTGCTCACGCGCTCACAGCCGCTCCAGCGTGATCGGGCCGACCGAACCATCGGGGTTGAGGCCATTCTTGCGCTGGAAGTCGCGCACAGCCGACTGCGTGCCCTGGCCATACTTGCCGTCGACCTTGATGTCGAAGCCGCGCGCCACCAGAACCTCTTGTACCAGGCGCACGTCCTCGCCCTCATCTCCGCGCCGCAGCGTACGATTGATCGAGGCCAGCGGGTTGGCCTTGCCTTTGACCTGATCGATCTTGTCTTTGATCTTGTCTTTGATCCGGTCGACCGCCGACGGCCTGGAACCGACCGCCGTGCCCGAGTTGAGCGCCAAGGCTTCGCGCACACTGGGTCCAACCGCACCATCCGCGTTCAGGTTGGCGCTGCGCTGAAATGAAATCACGGCATCTTCCGTGCCTTGGCCGAATTTGCCGTCGGCCGTCACACGATAGCCTTTGGAGATCAACGTCTCCTGCAGGCGACGCACGTCCTCGCCTTCATCACCCCGTCGCAGCGTGCGGTCAGGCGTCACCTGCGCCTGCGGCGGCGGCACCACGTCGAGCCGCACCCGGCGCGCATAAAGTGCAATGCCGTTGTGCGTCACCGGGCAATTGAAGGTCGTGCACGGACCAGTGCCCTGGAGCTCCAGCACACTGCCCGTCCGCGTATAAACCCGGCTGAGAAGGCTGGCGCCGTATCTGAGTGCCGCGCTTGGTGCCAGATAGACTTTCTTGCCCGCGATATCCTCGCCCGATCGCGGCGGCTCGGCTCGGACAGACTGAGGGACCACCCACACCGTACCGGCGACGACGACGCTGAGGAATACCGACCGCATCGAATGCATCCCCATGAACAAACGCCTCCTTGTTGCATTCACTCAACCGCCAACTTTAGTCAGGCGACGGCGATACCATAGTGACTGCAATAGGACATGCCAGCACTTTAGCGCAGCCGCGCATTCACCCGCCCGCGAGGGTATCTCATCTGCCACTATCACCCACTGAGCGGCGTCCTGCGCGGCACCAGGATTTGCCCGGTCACCTGGAAAACCAGCTCGCCGTTCTGGTTGAAGCCTTCACCGAGCGTCACCAGCATGCCCCGCTCCGGTCGGTTACGAAAGTCGGCAAGCTCGGCAATCGTCTGGCGATAACTGACGGTGTCGCCGGCAAATACAGGCTTCGGCCACTTGAGCCCCTTGAATCCTGGCGACGGTCCCCAGCGCGCCAGCTCCTCGCCGCGCGCCACCGCTTCCGCCTCGCGCGCCAGCCGCGCGCGAATGTTCATGCCCGTGTAGACCGACGCGGTATGCCACCCCGACGCGCACAAGGCGCCAAACAACGAATTGCGCGCCGCCGCCTCGTCGAGATGGAAGGGCTGTGGATCATACTGGCGCGCGAACGCCTTGATCTCGGGCGCCTCGAACGTGTGCCGGCCGAGCTCGGCCACCAGCCCGAGCTCCAGATCCTCGAACCACGTGCTCATGGCTTCGCCTCCGCTGCCGCAGCAGCCACCGCTTTCGGATCGCGCACCGCGATGAAGAAGGCGTTCTCCATCGTCATCAGCAGCTCGTCGTCCTGGTTCAGGATCTCATGCTGCATCGAGCAGATGCCGACACCGTCACGCGATCGCATCAGCCGCTTGCCGACACACGTCGAGCGCGCTTTCAGGATATGCCCCGGTCGCACCGGCCGCTTCCATTTCACCTCGTCGATCGCCGAGGCGCCAAGAGCGGCGCAATCCGCCAGCATGCCGTCGGCAAGCATCCGCATGAACATTGCGCACGTATGCCATCCCGACGCGCACAGCCCCTTTACCAGCGACAGCTTGGCGGCTTCCTCATCGATGTGATGCGGTTGCGGATCATAGGCGTGCGCGAAGGCGAAAATCTCCTCGCGCGTCACCTCGTAGGCGCCGTAGGTAAGCGGCCGGCCGACCTCGATGTCCTCGAAGTGGCGCTTGGCCGGATCGTGAGCCGTCATCGGTCCACCCCTGCTGATTTGCCATTGCGCCTGTCTATCGCATGGCCTCCCCTGCTTGTCAGCGACGCGATATCGGTTTCCGGCCTCGCGCCCCGCCCTATCCTTGACGCCAGCGACCGCTCGAAGAGGCTCCTCATGACGACCAACCTGCAGGTGACCCTGGCCAAGCGGCCACCCCCCGGCCTGATCACGCCCGACTGCTTCCGCCTCGTCGAAACCCCGCTGGCCGAGCCCGGCCCCGGCGAGATCCGCGTCAAGATCGGCTACATCTCGTGCGATCCCGCCATGCGCGGCTGGGTCAATGACACCCGTTCCTACATGCCCCCCGTCGCCATCGGCGAGGCCATGCGCGCTTATTCCGCCGGCATCGTCGAGGCCTCCAACGCCGAGGGCTACAACGTCGGCGACGCCGTTGCCGGCACCTTCGGCGTGCAGCAGTATGCGGTCGTCAAGGCGCGCTCCCGCGTCATCAAGGCCGACACCACACTGGCCCCGCTCGAGCGCTGGATCGGCGGCCTCGGTATGCCCGGCTGGACCGCTTACTTCGGACTTCTCGAGGTCGGCCAGCCCAAGGAGGGCGAGACGGTGGTCGTCTCCGCAGCCTCCGGCGCCGTCGGCTCCATCGTCGGACAGATTGCCCGGATCAAGGGCTGCCGCGCCGTCGGCATAGCTGGTGGGCCTGAGAAGTGCCGCTACGTCACTGACACCCTCGGCTTCGACGCCTGCATCGACTACAAGGCCGGCGACCTCCGCGCCCGCCTCGCCGAGGCCTGCCCGAAAGGCATCGACATCAATTTCGAGAACGTCGGCGGCGACGTCCTCGATGCCGTCCTGCCCCACATGAACGTCTTCGGCCGGATTGCATTGTGCGGCATGATCTCCGCCTACAACGCCCGCGAGATGCCCGTCGGGCCCAAGAATTTCCGCACCATTCTTTCCCAGCGCCTCCGCCTGCAGGGTCTCATCGTCACGGATTGGGCCCCCCGCATCCCCGAGGCGATCGGCGAACTGGCGGCCTGGCATCGTGCCGGCCGCCTGCACATGCGCGAGGACGTGCGAACCGGTGGTCTCGAAGCCTTTGTCGACACGCTGAACCTGCTCTATACCGGCGGCAACACCGGTAAGTTGATACTCAAGGTCTGAGCCAAACCATGCTGCGCGACGGCGTCACCCTCTATTTCCTTCGCCACGGCGAAACCGATTGGAACGCAGTCCAGCGTTACCAGGGCCAGACCGACATTCCCCTGAATGAGAAGGGTCGCGGCCAGGCCGCCCGCAACGGGCGCGTGCTGGGCGAGCATCTGGGCCCTCTCAAATCCAGTCTCGACTACGTCGCAAGCCCGATGTCGCGCGCCTCCGAAACCATGCAGATCGCCCGCGACGCTATGGGCCTGGAGCCGGATGGCTTCCGGCGCGACACCCGCCTCGTCGAGCAGCACTACGGCCATTGGGAAGGCAAGCTGTGGAGCGAACTGCCGAGCCTCGATCCTGACGGCTTCGCCGCCCGCCTCCGCGACAAGTGGGGCTGGTGCCCGGTCGGCGGCGAAAGCTACCGCATGTTGACCGACCGCATCGCCCCCTGGCTCGCCGAGGTCGAAGCCGACACCGTCGTTGCCTCCCACGGCGCCGTCAGCCGGGCCCTGCGCGGCCTCGTGCTCGGCATGTCCGGCCCTGAGATCACCGAGCTCGAGGTTCCCCAGGACAAGATCATGGTCCTGGCTGGCGGCAAGGTGTCCTGGCTCTAGCCCACGTTTTTGCTCAGGGAATAGCTGGCCGCCATCTCCTGAAACGAGGACGCTTCCACCCCAGCCGATCAGGCTCTAAGAGAGATTTCGGGACGCGCTCGAACGAGCCAGCGGTGCGTCCCGGAGGCCCTTGAGCCGCATGAGCTGCCATGCCTGGGCGCCTCTTTGGAGCAGGATCGGCTCGGAGAGCAGTTTGCATGTCGCGCTTACCATTCACGCCACTGGTGCAGTCGTTGCCGTCCACGGTGCCATTCGTCGGGCCGGAGACGCAGGAGCGCCAGCGCGGCGAGGTCTTTCGGGCGCGGATCGGCGCCAACGAGAGCGTGTTCGGGCCATCACCCAAAGCGATTGCGGCAATGCAGGCGGCGGCCGCCGACATCTGGCGCTACTGTGATCCAGAAAACCACGATCTGAAGGCGGCGCTGGCCCGTCATCACGGCGTTGCAACCGACAATATCGTAGTGGGGGAAGGGATCGACAGCCTGCTCGGCTATCTCGTGCGCATGCTGGTCGAACCGGGTAACAGCGTCGTCACGTCGCTTGGCGCCTATCCGACCTTCAACTTCCATGTCGCCGGTTTTGGCGGCAGGCTCGAGACCGTGCCCTATCTTGGCGATCGCGAGGACCCTGCCGCGCTGATAGCCAAGGCGCGGGAGACACGCGCGCCGCTGATCTATTTCGCCAACCCCGACAACCCCATGGGAAGTTGGCATGAGGCGGCGGCAGTGCAAGAGATGATCGCAGCACTCCCCGAGGAGACCGTGCTGATCCTCGACGAAGCCTATATCGAGTTTGCGCCCGACGGGTTGGCACCGCCGATCGACGTCACCAACCCGCAGGTGATCCGCTTCCGTACCTTTTCCAAGGCGCATGGCATGGCGGGCGCACGCGTCGCCTACGGCATCGCACACAGCGAGCTGGCGCTTGCCTTCAACAAGGTGCGCAACCACTTCGGCGTCAACCGCATCGCCCAGGCCGGCGCGCTCGCAGCATTGGCGGACGAGGCCTGGATCGGCCAGGTGCGGGGCTGGGTCGAGGAGGCGCGGGCAGAGATCGGGCGCATTGCGCGGGCGCACGATCTCGAACCGCTGCCGAGCGCCACCAACTTCGTCACCATCGATTGCAAGCGCGACGGGGCGTTTGCCAAACGGGTGCTGACAGGCCTCGTGCAGCGGGGCGTGTTCGTGCGCATGCCGTTCGTGGCACCTCAGGACCGCTGCATCCGCGTCTCGGCGGGCAAGGCCGACGATCTCGCCGTGTTCGGCGAGGCGCTCGAGCAGGCTTTGCACGACGCCCGGGCCGAAGCGTGAGGCGATCGAGCCGGCAACTTATCCCCGGGCGCGCAAGCTGGATTATGCTTCGCCAGTCCGCTTCATTTTCGGGGCCCCGGGACTCGAGCTGGGAGACTGAGGCGAAGCGGACGTGCGTCGGATAGTCGAAGGTGGCACTCAGCCGTCACCGGAGGACACCGCCGCTGCCATGCGGTCGCGAGTGGCCATGGCAGCAGTCGTAACGGCAGCCGTTCGATCAGGATGCGCGGCGGCCCGCGGTGAATCCAAGCGTGCGTTGGCAACGCGGCCCGGGCCTGGTGGCCAGGTGACGCCAAGCCGGTGGACGTGTCGTCCGTAAAGGGGGACCACCCCCGTCGCGCACAGCGGAGCGGTCGCGGCCGCATCCCACGCAGAAGTCAGATCCGAGGCCCGATCGCTCCGCCGGCCCCGTTGCTCTTGGTATCCTTCGTGTCCTCGGGGACAGCGGAGATGGCAGCGCTTGGACGACGAACGCTTCGTGCGATACGCGCCGTGAGCGAAACCAACAGCCCTAACCCAGTCCGGTCGCGGGGCATACTCACTGAGCGCCAATCGTGCGACCCCTCGCACGATTGGCGAAGGCCGCAACCGCGGCCCGCCGTAAGCGGCGCCCCCGCGGAGGCGCAGCGCTGCCCTGGCAGCGCGATGCGCGCCGTGAGCGGAACCAACATCCCCGTGAGCGACAACACTTAGCGCCGCGGGCACCCGATGGCCTCGGCGAGACCGATGAAGCTGTCGGTCACCACATCCCAATCGCGATCGGCCGTGAGGTCGATCGCCTGGCTGGCACCGAACTCGCTGGGGCGCACGACGAAGGCCGCGCGGTAGCCGACGCTGGCAGCGGCCTTGAGATCGTTGTTGTGGGCAGCGACCAGCATCATCTGCGACGGTTCGAGATTGAGGAGGGCCGCATTGCGCAGGTAGGCCTCGGGCATGGGCTTGTAGGCGCGTGCAGTCTCAGCGCCGAGGATCACGTCCCAGGGCAGGTTCGCGCGCTTGGCCATGCGAACCAGCAAGCCCGTATTGCCGTTGGAAAGCGTGCCGATGATGTAGCGCGATTTCAACCGGCGCAGGCCCTCAACCACATCCGGCCAGGGATCGAGGCGGTGCCAGATCGTCGTCAGGTGCTCGATCTCGTGAGGCGAGAGACCGCGGATGTTGTTGCGCTCCAACAGTCTGGTGAGGCTTTCGCGGTGAAGATCGTCGAGGATGGTCCAGGAGCGCCGGCCCGAGCGCACCTCCTCCATGGCGGGCTGGTACATGCCGCGCCAGTCGTCGGCAAACTTTGCCCAGTCATGCGAGAAGCCGCGGCCCTTACCGAAGGCGGTCAACTCACGGATGGTGCTCTCGCGCCAGTCGACTACCGTTCCGAAGACATCGAATACCAATGCTTTGACTTGATCCTTGGCGGCCATGTCGCCGTCGTCCTTTCTGTTCGTCAGACTAATCGATCATCCGCTGGCGCCAAGTGGCGTCGGGCAGAATGCAGGTCTCGCGCCGTCCGAATGCGCGATAGCGATTGCGCGCAATCCAGTCGTAGATCGTATCGCTGGCGCTAGCGGGCAACCGGTCCGCCACCGCGGCCATCGACCAGGGGCGGCCCAGCCGGCGCATGATGCCGGTGAATGCGGCCAATTTGGCAAAGGCGCGGCCATCAGCGATGAGAAGATTGGTCTCATAGTTGACGGGATCGAGCCCGAAGTGGCGGTAGAGAGCCTGGCCGAGGGGCGATTGGGCAGCGGTAAAGCGGAATTGGGCGGCGGTATCGTGGCGGGCGACGAAGCGGGCAAAGCCCGAGCACAGGACGCAGACGCCGTCGAACACGATTAGCGGCGCAGTGTCGGGAAAGTCCGGCACGAGTGGGCTCGCCCGCCAGGAAAAGTCCGGCATCGCAGCGAGCCTCGCGGCAATGGCCGTCACGTCGGCGGGCATCAGCCCTTTTCCAGCCCAGCCGGTGCCGGTTGATCGCCGCTGCGCTCGCCCATCTGGGCGCGGTGGCGCAGGAAGTGATCGGCCAGGACGAGGGCCATCATGGCTTCGCCGACAGGCACCGCACGAATGCCGACACAGGGATCGTGCCGGCCCTTGGTGATGATCTCGGTGTCGTTGCCGGCGGTGTCGATGGTGCGCCGCGGCTGCAGGATCGAAGACGTAGGCTTGACGGCGAAGCGGGCGATTACGGGCTGACCGGTAGAGATGCCACCGAGGATACCGCCGGCGTGGTTGGACAGGAACACGGGTCGGCCGTCGTTGCCCATGCGCATCTCGTCGGCGTTGTCCTCACCGGAAAGAGCCGCCGCCCCAAAGCCGTCGCCGATCTCGACACCCTTGACGGCATTTATGCTCATGAGGGCCGAGGCCAGGTCCTGGTCGAGCTTGGCATAGAGCGGCGCCCCCCAACCGGCCGGCACGCCTTCGGCAACGACCTCGATGACGGCGCCGGCGGACGATCCGGCCTTGCGGACGGCGTCGAGATAGCTTTCCCACTGGGCCGCAGCGACGGGATCGGGGCAGAAGAATGGGTTTCGGCTGGTCTCCTCCCAGCTCCAGCGCTGGCGGTCGATGGTATGCGGCCCGATCTGAATGAGAGCGGCGCGGATGGTGACCGTTGGCATGATTCGCCGGGCGACGGCGCCGGCAGCCACGCGCATGGCCGTTTCGCGGGCCGAGGAGCGACCACCGCCACGATAGTCGCGGATGCCGTATTTTTCCATGTAGGTGAAGTCGGCATGTCCCGGGCGGAATTTCGAGGCGATGTCGCCATAGTCGCGCGAGCGCTGATCGACATTGTCGATGACAAGCGAAATCGGCGTTCCCGTGGTGAGCTGGCGGCCGTCGGGACCGTCCATGACGCCCGACAGGATACGCACGGTGTCCGGCTCGCGCCGCTGGGTTGTATGGCGCGATTGGCCGGGACGGCGGCGGTCGAGCTCGGCCTGGATATCCGCTGCGGTGATCTCGATACGTGGCGGACAGCCGTCGATCACGCATCCGATGGCGGGCCCGTGGCTCTCACCCCAGGTGGTGACCCGAAGAGTGTGACCAAAGGTATTGAATGACATCGCTCTCTACTCGACGGCTGGGAGTTGCATATGTGTAGCCCGCCCCCGGCCACGAGTGTCCGATGGGCAACAACCTCGGCACGGAAGACATTTCGAATCAGGGACCTGCACTGTCAAATCCGCCGCTTCGAGTGACAACCGCGGGTCGGACCCCTTATTAGCATCTTTAGTATCGCGTGATTCCTCTATTCAACAACACCGAGGAGGTGGACCGATACAACCACTAGCTGTGCCGTTCGTCCTGGTAGCCTTGTTCGCTTCCAGACCTCGACGGCCCGGCAAGATGCCCCGATCCGGCATAAAATGGCGCGTTGCCGACAGCGAACCACAAATCTTGCGCTGTCGGCCTGATGCTGGCCAGAAAGAGACCGGAAAGCGATTGGTGGATGTGGCCCTCTGTTCGAGAGGCGGCTTAGCGCCGTGGTCGACCTGAAATGGTCCCCCTCGGCTCCTGGGCTCGTGGGCTTTCACGCCGGTCGGATACTCGCACCGCCCAAGGTGAGGGGATCGGACGCTTTTTCGCGAATAGGACAATTGAGCGGCTCCGGCGCCTGAGCCACGCTCGAGTTGCTCTTCGTCTGGTTCGAGTCATAATTTTGGCCGGGGCTGCCGCTGCTCCGGCCAATTTTTATGTCAAAAGCGATGTTCGGCAGGGTTTGCGGGGGCTCGGCAGGAGTGATCGGCGTGCGACTATTCGTTAGCGTGATGATGTGCCTGATCGGCGGCGGGACATCCTTTGTGGCCGTCTACGAGATCCTCGAGCGAATGGCGCAGGCCGAGGTGGTGCATGTCGAAGCCGCGCGATTGCAGGCATTTGCAGCACCCGCGCTGGCAGCGCCCCGCCTCGATGCAAGCCGCGCAAGTCTCGCCGATCTCGCGTGGCCGGGCCAACGTGACGCCAAAGTGGCACCGATCAAGCGCCGTCGGCCAATCGACGTCGAGGTCGCCCCCGAGGTCGACGTGAGCCCCAAAGCGGCACCGATCGGCATCGCCGAAGCCAGGCCCGCACCGGCGCCAAAGGCCCCTGTGGCCATAGGGTCAGCCGCCAGCACCCGGCCGGTGCGCGGCAAGTCAGGCCCCCCGCTCGATACCTCGACGCGCTCGGCACTCGGCGGACCACGTCGCTAGGGCCTGACCGGCCAAGTTGGATGCGCCCGCGCCTACTTTTCGAACCAGACGTGATCCATCCGCCAGTTGTTGTAGATGCTGTTCTCGTGGCGGACGTAGTTCTTGACGTAAGGGTGCCGGCACTGGGCGGCATGGCCATGAGAGATGATCGGTCGCGCCACGTCCTCGGCAAGCATCCTTTCGATCCGCCAGACCAACTCCTTGCGCTTGGCGAGATCCCGCTCTGACGACTGCTCCACCAGCAGCTTGTCCACCTCCGGATTGCAATATTTGGTGAAGTTGTTTTGCGACGCGCAGGCAAAGTTCTCCGCCAACGTGACGTCCGGGTCATCCACGCCCGATCCCGTCAGGTTGAGCGCCACCGAATAGTCCTGCCGCTGTGCCCGTCCGAACCACACGGTCGATTTAACCGTCTCCAACGAGGCCTCGAAATAGATCTTGTTGAGCTGGTCGACCAGGATCACCGCTGGGTCCTTGTAGGCGGTGAAATCGCGCGTCGAGACTTTCACCTGCAGTCTCTTCGTCGGCCCGTAACCCGCCGCCTCCATGATCTTGCGCGCCTCCGCCTCCCGGCTCTCCTGCGATCCCCCATAACCCGGCAGAGACATAAGCATCTCCTCCGGCATCCCCCACACGCCCTCCGGCAACGGCATCAGATTGCCGGCCTTACGCGACGTGCCATGCGACAGGATCTTGATGAACGCGTCGCGATCCAACGCCAGCATCATCGCTCGCCGCACCTTGGGATCATCGAACGGCGGCCGCTTGACATTGACCAGCACGTTGCTGGTGACGTTCGTTGGCCCGAGTGTGCAGATCACTTGCGGCGCCTGCTGCGCGATGTCCTGCATGATCGGCACCGTGATGTCGCCGGTCGACGTCATGTCGAACTCGCCCGCCACGAGTGCCAGGACGCGCGTCGAACGGTTCGGCACGATGCTCCACACTACGCCGTCGAGATACGGCTGGCCCTTGCGCCAGTAGTCCGGATTGCGCACCAGCCGCACGCGCTCGTTGCTCTTGAATTCCGCGAGTTTGAACGGCCCCGTCCCGATCGGCGCCCGCCGCATGTCCTTGGCCTCGACATGGCACGGATAGACCGGCGAGAAGCCCGAGGCCAGCATGGCCAGCAATGATGGCTGTGGTCGTCCGAGATGGAACGTCGCCTCGTAATCACCGGAAAGGGTGACCTCTTTCAGGTTTTCATACCAGATCTTGCGCGGGTTCTTGCGCAGGTAGGCCGCATCCTTGCCGTTAAGCCGATGCCAGGTGCATTGCACGTCCTTCGCCGTGAACGGCTTGCCGTCGTGCCAGCTCACGCCCTGCCGCAGCTTGAAGGTGAGCTTGGTGCCCGTGTCATCCCACTGCCAGCTTTCCGCCAGCTCCGGAATGATCGTATCGAGACTTCTCGCGCGGCTTTGTCGGATCGAACATGACCAGGTTGTTGAAGATCGGCGCTGCCGGCTGCACCGTGGCGATGCTCACTTCTTCCAGGATCGACAAGCTGACGGGATTGGCGCTGTTGGCTGCGCGAAGGATACCGCCTGTTTTTTGCGCGAGCGCCTGGGTGGCGCCAAGGCACACGCAAAGAACCGCAACGCCAATGGACGACGCAACGGATGACATCTGCTTTTTCTCCTTGAGCTGAAAGCGAGAAGCCTAGCCGGCCTCATACCCCTCAGCAATCCCACTGTGAAAGGTGTGCCCGCAGCGTCGAGCCGGCATAGCTTTGCCGCGCCAGTCCGCGCCGTTGCAGCTCCGGCACTACCTGCTGCGCGAAGTCCTCGATCGCCCCGGGAAAGTGAATGGGCGAGATCATGAACCCGTCGCCGCCCACATACGCGATGTAGGCTTCCATCTGGTCGGCGATGCTGTTGGCCGTGCCGACGAACTGCGGCAGCCCCACGCTCTGGCCATGCCGGGCCGCCACCTCCTCCATGGTCATCGCCCGGCCGTCGCTCGCGTAGTAGCGCGACTTGAGCCGCTGCAGTTGCGGCTCGTCCCTCTCCGCCAGAATGGTGCCACCCGGCAATTGCGACAGGTCGAAATCGAGATGCGCCGACAGGATCGCCATCCCCCCCTCCAGCGGCACCAGGGCGTTGTGCTCCGCCTGCATCTCCCGCGCGTGCGCTTCGCTCTCGCCGATGATCGGCTGCATGCCGAACAGCATCTTGCACCGGCGCCGGTCCCGTCCGACCTTGTCCATGTGCGCATGGATGCTGTCGCGGTAGACCTTGGCATCCTCCGCCCGCGGCTGGATCGCAAAGATCGCATCCGCATATTTGGCGGCGAAGTCCTGCCCCTTGGCCGACACGCCCGCCTGCAGGATTGCCGGTCCGCCAAAGGGCGAGCGGACCACGTTCAACGGCCCCCGCGAGCGGAAATAGCGGCCATTGTGCTCGATCCTGTGCACTTTTTCCGCATCTGCGAACCGAGGCGTCGCCGGGTCGTGGACCACCGCGTCCGCCTCCCAGCTCCCCCACAGCTTGAGGCACACCTCCATGAACTCGTGCGCCCTGTCGTAGCGTTCGTCCGCGGGCGGCCGCTCGACACCGAAATTGGCGTCCTGGTTGTGGTTGATCGACGTGACCACGTTCCATCCCGCACGGCCCGCCGTCAGGTGATCGAGCGTGCCCCACATCCGCGCGGCATAGAACGGATGATGCTGGCTCGTCGAGAATGTCGAGGCGACCCCGATGTGGCGAGTCGTGGCCGCCATGTAGGAGAGCAGCGGGATCGGATCGTGCTCGGGCGCCTGTGTGGCGTTGGCGAGCGCCGGCGCAAGCGTCCCTTTGTAGGTGTCGGAGATGTAGTTGAGGTCGGCGAAGAAGGCCATGTCGAACTTGGCCTCCTCGCACACGCGGGCGATGTGCTGCCAAAGCTCCGGCCGGGTCCAGTCGTAGCCCCGCCCCAACGTCTTCGGATGCCGCCACATCGCCAACGAATGGAACGTCGGCCCATGCACCAGGAATTGCGCGAGATGAATCTTGCCGTTCCAATCAGACATGCGGTCAGGGCCTTTCGTTGCCGTCAGGGCCCAGTCTTGCACGCCCTCCCGCGCACCGGCAACGCCGAGCCGATCTCCACACCGCCACCCGCCTGGCACGCCATGATTGCCCGTGTCGGCGCCCCTGAACGCTCCAACGGTCAAGAGGGGGCTGACAGCCTCCCCAATCGGGAGCACCATGCCCTCAGTCCCGAATGCACCGGCAAGGAGCCAGCCATGTCGACACCCTCCGTATCCTCCCGCGTCCGATCGATCGAAACGCTCGCCTGCGATGCCGGTTGGCGCAACTACCACTTCGTCAAGGTCGTGACCGAGGACGGCATCGTCGGCTGGAGCGAATTCGACGAAGGCTTCGGCGCCCCCGGCGTCGCCACTGCCATCAACAAGCTCGGCGCCCGCGTCGTAGGCAAGCCCGTGGGCGAGCATGAGCACATCTATGCCGAGCTCTATGCCCTCACCCGCCCCGCCGCTGGCGGCGTTGTGGCCCTTGCCCTTGCCGGCATCGAAAACGCGCTCCTCGACGCCAAGGCCAAGTCGCTCGGCGTGCCCTGCTACGAGCTGCTTGGTGGCAAGATCCGCGACAAGATCCGCCTCTACTGGTCCCACTGCGCCACCTGGCGCATCAACCATCCGACCTACTACAAGCCCGCCATCACCGATCTCGACGGCGTCAAGGCCATGGGCGCCGAGGTCCGCGAAAAGGGTTTCTCGGCGCTGAAGACCAACATCTTCCTCTACGACGAAAACAAGCAGAACCCGGTCGGCTGGCGCCCCGGCTTCAATTCGCCGAGCTATCCCGAGCGCAATGTCGACCGCCATGTGCTGCGCAACCTTCGCATGCACCTCGAGGCCTTCCGCGACGGCGCCGGTCCCGACATCGACATGCTCCTCGACCTCAATTTCAACGCCTCCACCGAGGGTTACCTCAAGATCCTCCGGGCCATCAAAGACCTCGACATGTTCTGGATCGAGATCGATAGCTACAGCCCCGAAGCCCTCGGCCTCATCCGTCGGCAGAGCCCGCACCCCATCTCATCGTGCGAGACGCTGCTCGGCATCCGCGAATTCCTGCCCTATTTCCGCGAGCAGGCGATGGATGTTGCCATCATCGACACCCCCTGGAACGGCGTCTGGCAGTCCATGAAGATCGCGAGCCTCGCCGAAGCTCACGAGGTCAACGTCGCCCCACACAATTTCTACGGTCACCTGTGCACCATGATGAACGCCCACTTCGCCGCCTGCGTGCCGAACCTGCGCATCATGGAAATCGATATCGACCGCCTCACCTGGGACCACGAGCTCTTCACCCACGTTCCCGAGATCAAGGACGGTTATCTCGTCATGCCGACCCGACCCGGCTGGGGCACCGAGCCCAACGAGGAAGCCATCCGCGCCCATCCCCCGAAAGTCGCCGGCGGTCTCCTGAATTACGGCCAGAAGAAATGAAAACCATCACCTCATGCTGACGCGCAAAATCCCCTCGACCGGCGAGGCGCTGCCAGTCATTGGCCTCGGAACCTGGCAAACCTTCGACGTCGCCGCCGACCGCGCCGAGCTCGACCAGCGGCGCGCCGTGCTCGACGTGCTGTTCGCCGCCGGTGGGCGAATGATCGATAGCTCTCCCATGTACGGACGGGCCGAGGCAACCGTCGGCACCCTGCTCGCCGAGATGGGCGCGCGCGAGAAGGCCTACCTCGCAACCAAGGTGTGGACTACCGGCGAGGCATCAGGCCTGGCCCAGATGCGCCAATCGGCAGAGCGGCTGAAAACCCGCACCATCGACCTCATGCAGATCCACAACCTCGTCGATTGGCGGACCCACCTGAAGTCGCTCCGTGCCGGCAAGGCCAAGGGTCAGTTCCGCCACATCGGCATCACCCACTACACCGTCTCCGCCTTCGACGAGCTGATGGCGGTGATGCGGGCCGAACCCATCGATTTCGTGCAATTGCCCTATTCGTTGGCCGTGCCCAATGCCGAAGCACGCCTCCTGCCGCTGGCGCTCGAGCGCGGCATCGCAGTCATACCCAACCGGCCCTTCGACGGCGCCAACATGTTCGCGCGCGTCAAGGGCAAGCCTCTGCCCGAGTGGGCGGCCGAGATCGATGCCGCGAGCTTCGGCCAGATCTACCTCAAATACATCCTGGGTCATCCGGCGATAACCTGTGCCATTCCCGGAACCTCGAAGGCCCAGCATATGCGTGACAATGTGGCGGCCGGTCTCGGCCGGCTTCCGGACGAGGCGATGCGCCGGCGCATCGCCAAATGGTGGCAGAGCTTGTGAGGGCTCCCTCCGCGGACCCAGGAACGGGAGAACAGACATGGACTACGGCGTTGCAATCTTCTTCACCGACTATTCGATCGGCCCGGTCGACATCGGCCCGCGCGCTCGAGGAGCGCGGCTTCGAAAGCCTGTGGGCGCCCGAGCACAGCCACATCCCGCTGACCCGCAAATCGTCCTTTCCCCAGGGTGGTGACCTGCCGAAGAAGTACTACGACGTCATGGACCCGTTCGTGACGCTGTCGGCGGCCGCCGCCGTCACCACGAAACTGAAGGTCGGCACCGGCATCTGCCTCGTCATCCAGCGCGATCCGATCCAGACCGCCAAATCGGTGGCGAGCCTCGACCAGATCTCTCAAGGGCCGCTTCCTGTTCGGCATCGGCGCCGGTTGGAACGAGGACGAGATGGCCAACCACGGCACCACCGACTTCAAGGGCCGCTTCAGACTGATGGAGGAGCGGGTCGAGGCCATGCGCGCGATCTGGACCAAGTCGAAGCCCGAGTTCAACGGTGAGCACGTCAAGTTCGGCCCCATGATGACCTGGCCGAAGCCGGTCCAGAAGCCGCTCCCCGTCATCGTCGGTGGCATGTTCCCGCACGGCGCACGCCGCGCCGTCCGCTTCGGCGACGGCTGGGTGCCGCACGCAACCCGGCCCGAGTACGGCGGCAGCGACGTCCTCGAGCATCTCCCGGCGTTCCGTCAGATGGCGAAGGACGCTGGCCGCGATCCCAAGGAGATCCCCGTCACCACCTTCAACACCGCCCCCGACACCGATACGCTCAAGCGCTTCCGCGACGCCGGCGTCGATCGCGTCGTCTTTTCGATCGCCTCCGAGGACAAGGCCAAGACGCTGGCGACACTGGACACGCTGGCAGCCGCCATGCGCCAGGTCGGCTGAGCCCGACCGGCCCTCGATCCCGCTTAACGCTCCAGCACAGGAGACCAGCCCCATGCCGAAACTAGACTTCGAGCCCCTCCACCCCGAGTTCGGTGCCCGCGTCAAGGGCATCGACCTGCGCCGCGATCTCGACGCCACCACCGAAGCGGCCTTGCGCGAAGCCGTCGACACCTACGCCTTCCTGCTGTTCGAGGGCCAGGCCTTCGACGATGCCGCCCAGCTCGCCTTGACCGGCCGCTTCGGCGAGCCGGAGCCGAGCCACGTCGCCAAGGGCGAAGGCAAGCTCGAGTATTTCGGCACCATCGGCAACGTCCAACCCGACGGCACCGTGCTCGGCAACAGCCACAAGAAAACGGTCTTCCTCACCGGCAACAACATGTGGCACTCCGATGCCTCCTTCAAGGAGACGCCGGCGTTCCTGTCGATCATGTGTGCCTACGAGACGCCGGCCGAGGGGGGCGAAACGCTGTTCGTCTCCACCCGCACCGCCTACGAGCGCCTGAGCGCGGAGAACGAAAAGCCGAAGTCGATCCCCTGATCGTCATCCACGACTACGTCTACTCGCGCTCCAAGGTGGCGCCCGACGCTGTCTCACCGCAGCTCGCCGCGACGCTGCCGCCGTGCGCCATCGCCTCGTGCGGCGCAATCCCGCGCAATGGCCGCCGCAATCTCTTCATTGGCTCCCATGCCAAGGCGATCGAGGGTTGGTCGGAGGCCGACAGCCGCCGCCTGCTCGAGGGCCTGGTCGAAGCAGGCCGTCAAGCCCGAGCACGTCTATGCCCACGCCTGGCAGCCCGGCCAGGTCGTTTTCTGGGACAATCGCTGCCTGCTGCATCGCGGCGCCGGCTACGACGCCGACCGCTACCGCCGCTACATGCGCCAGACCCGCGTCCGTGGCGACGGCCCAACGCTGGCCGAAGCCGCCTGACCCCCTCACGCGCGAACCGGCCAGCTCCTGCTCTTTACGCGCCTTCCGGCCGGCTCCCCGCAGGGGAGTCGGAAGGCGCCACGAAAAAGTAAACACATCGAGAAAATTCAACGCCACGAAAAACCAACTACGGCCTCTGAAATCCCTGCCACGCTGACGCGCTTGGCCCCGTGCAGATGCCGGCCTCCACTGACGGTGCCGGTATCACGGCCAGCACCGGTATCCGCAGCTCGACGCGCGGGCCGAGCACGTTGGCGATGCCTGCCGTCAGGATCGAAAGCTGCCGCTTGACTCCACTCGGCTGCGCCAGGATTTCCCCGTTCTGCACGAACGCAATGTCACCGCCGGCATCGCGCCGCACCAGTTCCGCGCTTTCGTTGTTGCCCCCGAGGATCGCCACAACCACTGGGCGCTCGCAGTTGGCCTTGCGGAACAACAGATAGGGATAGAGCCCGCCGGTTCGGCTTTCGACGCCGGCTCGCGATTTCCAGCCGCCCGCACCCATGAACTGCTCGACCTTGGCCACGGCGGCCTCGAGGCTCGCCTCCGGCCGGTCACCGTAGCGGCCAGCCTTCAGGGCGAGGCCTGCAACGATACATAGCCCCACCAGCGCGATCCGGCTCCGGTACCCCGTCATGGCCGGCTCGCCCAGTTGCCGAGCGCCAGCACCAGCCCGATCTGCGCGGCATCAAAAATATTCCGCCCGACGGTCCCATGCCAGAAGCCATACATCTCGCCCGACCACGACATCGCCGCCAGCCTCGCCACATTGCCGACCACATAGCAGAGCGCCAGGATGCCGAGCGCCCAAGCCATCCTTCGCCCGTCGATCCGCCCGAGCAGCACCGCAGTAGCCACCAGCGCCAGCGCCGCCATCGGCAGCGCATCGGTCGACGTACACGCTGTCATCAGGATCAGGCTGTGGATTGCGGGATTGCCGATGACGTTGCCGGTCTGGATGATGTCGGGCCGCAGCAGTCCCACGACCTGCCCGACGACCCACGCTTCCGCGCTCGTCACCGGCCCCGAGAACCATTTGAGCATGACCGACGACCACAGCGCCGTTGCAGCCAACGCCAGGAACAGCAGCGCCCCCGTCCGCCGCTCGCCCGACCAGCGCACCGCCGCCATCGAGGCATAAAGGCCCACGCCAGCCCAGGCGACGGCGCTGCTCGGCACCAGCATCAGGCCAAGTGCGAGCCCATCACACCACCATGGCAGCGCTAGCGCACGTCCCCGCCCAACCAGCACCAGCCGGCCCGCCACAAGCAGCGCAATGATCTGGAATGGACTGAGCCCGAGCGTCAGCGATACGACGCCGCTCTCCAGCCCCTCGATGATCTTCACCATCAGCCCGTTGAGCGCGCCACCGATCAAGATCATCGCGGCAACGCCAAAGTCGCGCGCTAATGCGCCGCCGTCCGACGCCGTGCGCTCCTCAGTCGCGCTTGAGAGACTGCTCGCCATGTCGCAGGAGCCCCGTCTGCGGCCATCACGGCCGATTCGGAGCACTGTGCTGACTCGCGGCTTACAAATCGTAAACCACAGCTAACCACCACCCTCGCCGCCCGCCACACCTGTTGCCGGCAAGCCCCCAGCCACGGCCACCACCGCGCCTCACGAATCCCGGCCGATCACCCCCCGTTGCCGAGCCCAGGCAGCCTCTTGATGGCGCTGATCTCGCTGCCCGTCCGCTTTGCTCGCGCAGCCGTCAACGTCAACGGTTCCGCCGCCACGCACATATGATGCGCATTGGCATGGACCAGCATCACCCCGTCCGTCATGATCGCCACGTGCCCCGGCCAGAACACGAGGTCACCGCGCTCAAGCCCTTCGAGGCTTTCCGGAATGAGAACGCTTGCGCCGAGCTGCTTCTCCTGCATGTCGCTGTCTCGCGGTGCCTCGAAGCCTGCCGCCATCAGCGCAACCTGCAGCAGCCCGGAGCAGTCGAGCCCGTACCGCGTCCGGCCACCCCAAAGATACGGCACGCCAATGAACCGCTCGGCGACATCGACGAAATCGCGCGCCGCTTGCCCGGCCTCCGAAAGGTGCCGGGCGATCACGAAGCCGCCGCCCGCAAGCGCGGCAAACCGCTCGTCGCTACCTGTGACCTCGACCGCGCTTCCCATCGCCAGACACATCGTCGGCGGCGCCTTGATGTCGGCCCGCGGATAGACGAACGTCGCCAGCGCTCGCACCCGGTGCGTCGGCGCAAACGCATCCTCCCGGATCGCCTCGGCCCTGATGTAGCCAACATAGCCGTCGTCGGCGAGTTGCACCCACGCCCAGCCATCCGAAATCTCGAACACGCTAACGCGCTCGCCAAAGAGCGCCTCGGTATCGAGCGGAGCTCGTCGCTTCAGCGCGTTGCCGCACCGCCGCTTGAGGTTGGCAGATCCAGCCCGGTCGCCCCTCGACGAACCGACGGGCCTCGACCACGCCACTGAGCTTTAAATCCGCAAGATCGTCCCGCCACGCGTGTATGCGCCGGTCAGGTGCGCTGTCGTTTGCCATGGTCTCGTCGTCTCCGGCGCTTCACGCCTGGGCCCGGCCGTAGGTCTGCCGCAGCACCTCGTAGACGGCACGCGCGGCATGCGGTTCGCCGCCCTTTGGCCCCAGTGGTTTCGGCGACGGCCGCCATCCATAAATGTCGAAATGGGCGAAACGGCGAGCCTTCTTGACAAATTTCTTGAGGAAAACGGCTGCCACGATCGAACCCGCAAAGCCCCCTTCCGAGACGTTGTTCATGTCGGCGAGCTTACTGTCGAGCCAGCCCTCGTAGGGCGTCTCGAGCGGCATCCGCCAAAGCGCGTCCGCCGTGCGCAGACCTGCCGCCGCCAAGGCCTCGGCAAGCGCATCATCGGTCGCATAGAACGGCATCATGTCCGGCCCGAGCGCTACCCGCGCCGCCCCCGTCAGCGTCGCGAACGTGAAAAGCTGCTCCGGCGCCTCTTCGTCGGCCAGGCTCAGCGCATCCGCCAGCACCAGCCGCCCCTCCGCGTCGGTGTTGCCGATCTCCACCGTCTTGCCCGACCGGCTCCGGATCACGTCCCCCGGCCGGAACGCGTTGCCTGAGACGCTGTTCTCCGCAATCGCAAGCAGCACCCGCAGCCGCACGTCGAGCCTGCCCGCGATCACCATGTGCGCCAGAGCCAGCGCTGTCGCCGCGCCGCCCATGTCCTTCTTCATCAGAAGCATCGCGCTCGCTGGCTTCAGGTCCAGCCCACCCGTGTCGAACGTGATGCCCTTGCCGACCACCGTCACCTTGGGCGCATCCGCCCGCCCCCAGCTCATATCGACAAGCCGTGGCGGCCGCGGGCTGGCCCGCCCCACCGCGTGGATGAGCGGAAAGTTGCGCTGCACCAGCTCTTCGCCGACCACCGACGACACCGCAGCCCCGTGATGCTGCGCCAGCCCCCGCGCCGCCTGCTCGAGCTCATTCGGGCCCATGTCGCTCGCCGGCGTGTTGATCAGGTCGCGCCCGAGCGCCACCGCCTCAGCAGCCGCGATCACCGCGGCGCCATCGACGCCCTCCGGCATCGCCAGCCGCGCCAGCGCCTCGCCCGCGCCGGACTTGTAGCGCTGGAACCTATAGGCCCCGAGGCCCCACGCCAGTGCCGCGAGCTCCGGCTGCCCAAGCCCTGTTACGAGCTTCCAGTTTCCCGCCGGCAGCAGGCCCGGCAGCAGCCCGACCAGTGTCTCGTCGGGTTCGTAGAGCCCTCCGTCGCCGGCCTTGCCGAGACCGAGCACCGCACCGGCAAGTGCGCCGTCAGCGCCGGGCAGGAGCGCAAATTGCCGCCGCCGGCCCTTGAAACCGATGCTGGCGAGCCATTGTGCATGGGCAGCCGGCAGCCGCCCAGCTCCCCCGCCCGCAACTTCTCCGGAACGCACCAGCCACACCGGCAAGGCATCACCGCCCGCACCCGTTGCCAGATAAGCCTCGCCCATGCTCGTGGCGCTCGAACGGATGCTGCTATCAGTCATGACAAGTCCATTTCCCAAAAATCCGCTGCAGGTGCCGGCGGCGTCGCTGTGAGTCACTCGTGGCGAGTTTAATGTGGTTGGTCCCCGCCCGGTAGTCGGATGGCCAGGCGCTGAGCTCAGGCCGGTTGCGCCCCGCCCGCCCCGCTTGTGTCGTCTCCACCTTCGCGCTCCCCGCCTTCCCCTTCCCCGCCCTCGTCCTCCGTCTCACTGCCGGCCAGAACCACCACCACTTGGCGCTTTTCCAGATTGACCTCGGGTACGAAGGCGGGCGTGAAGGCGACGAGTTCAGTGCGCTTGCCCCCGGCCAGCCGGACCTCGATCAGGTCGCCTGCGCCATAGTTCTGCACGCCGACCACACGCCCGATCTCCGCTCCATCCGGATCGACCGCCGCAAGCCCGATCAGGTCGGCATGATAGAACTCGTCCGCCTCGGGCTCCGGCAGCCGGCCCCGGTCGATCCAAAGTTCCGTACCCTTGAGCCGCTCCGCCGCCGTCCGGTCGCCCACGCCCGAGATGCGTGCGATCACGCCTTTTTCCGCAACCCGCACCACTTTGAGTTCGTACGAGCGCGCCCCGTCCGCGCTCGAAAGCGGCCCATAGGCGGCCACATCCTCAGGCGCTTCGGTGTAGGCATGCACCACGACCTCGCCCTTGAGGCCCTGCGCGCCAACGATCTTTCCCAGCAGCACCCGGCCGTCTGTTTCGTTCATAAATGGTCCTTTTCGGCACTTTTCTCAGGACTATCGCCACACCTGACGCAAAAAGCGACAAATCACGCCGTCCCGAAACGATACATTTACTCTTATTGGGCACTCTCCCACCTGTGAGTAAGCCAAGTATGAGCGCCTGTACGAAGTTGGATCTCCCGATCCATCCGGCAGGCAGTGGCTTTCAGTCAGCTTTTTGTTGAGTGAGTCTGTCGCAAATGGTCAAGCGTGTCCTCGTCGTCGATGACGACCCCGCCCAGCGTCGCATCCTCGAGGAAATGATCAAGCGTCTCGGCTTCGAGACGCGGGTCGCCCAAGGTGGCGAGCAGGCCCTTTCCATCCTCGAAGGTCCCGAAGCCGCCAATCTGAGCCTCGTCCTTCTCGATCTCGTCATGCCCGGCACCGACG
Organism: uncultured Alphaproteobacteria bacterium; assembly: GCA_963761475.1. Taxonomy (GTDB): domain Bacteria; phylum Pseudomonadota; class Alphaproteobacteria; order Rhizobiales; family Hyphomicrobiaceae. Next base: position 93,136 of record CAVXGT010000019.1, on the reverse strand, counting down.
GCATGGCCGTGCTCGAGCGCGTCGGCCAGAAGCCCGGCGTACCGCCCATCATCGTGCAGACGGCCCACGGCTCGATCGACACCGCCATCAGCGCCATCCGCGCCGGTGCCGTCGATTTCGTCGTCAAGCCCGCGAGCCCCGATCGCCTCGACGTTTCCATCAAGACGGCCCTCAAGATCGAGGCCCTCCAGGGCGAGATCACCCGCATCAAGAAGCGCAACGAGGGCACGCTCACCTTCGACGACCTGGTGATGCAGAGCCAGGCCATGGAGCGCGTTGTCTCTCTCGGCCGCCGTGCCGCCGCCTCCACCGGCAACATCGCGGTGCTGATCGAAGGCAAATCCGGTGTCGGCAAGGAGCTGATCGCCCGCGCCATCCAGGGCGAGAGCGCCCGCGCCGGTAAGCCGTTCGTCACCGTCAACTGCGGCGCGATTCCCGAGAACCTCGTCGAGTCGATCCTGTTCGGCCACGAGAAAGGCTCCTTCACCGGCGCCGTCGACAAGCGCACCGGCAAGTTCCTCGAGGCCGACGGCGGCACCTTGTTTCTCGACGAGGTCGGCGAGTTGCCCCTCGACACCCAGGTCAAGCTGCTACGCGCCCTCCAAGAAGGCGAGATCGAGCCGGTCGGTGCAAAGCGTCCGGTCAAGGTCGACTTCCGCCTGATCGCCGCCACCAATCGCGACATGATCCAGCTCGTCAAGGAAGGCAAGTTCCGCGAGGACCTCTACTACCGCCTCAACGTCTTCCCGATCTCGGTCCCGGCCCTGCGCCAGCGCCTCGTCGACGTACCCCAGCTCGCACGCCACTTCCTCACCCGCTTTGCCGCCGAGGAGGGCAAGCGCCTCTCCGGCATCAGCGAGGACGCCCTGCGCCTGCTCACGTCCTACTCCTGGCCCGGCAACGTCCGCCAGCTCGAGAATGCCGTCTTCCGCGCTGTTGTGCTGGCCGACGGCTCCGAGCTCACCGTTGCCGAGTTCCCGCAGATCGCAGCCCACGTCGAAGGCTTCAACACCGACGTCCCCGCTGCCCCCGGTCAGGTCGAGGAAACGCCGATCTACTCGGGCCCGGCCCTGCTCGGCGCCGAGGCCACCGTGCCTCAGACCGTCGAGCTCAACGGCACCGGCAGGAACGCCCTTGGCATCCCCGCTGTCGATGCCACCGGCGAGATCCGTTCTCTCGAGGACATCGAGGCCGACATGATCCGCCTTGCCCTCGGGCGCTATCGCGGCCACATGACCGAGGTCGCAAAGCGCCTCAACATCGGCCGCTCCACGCTCTACCGCAAGATGCGCGACTACGGGCTCGAAGGCCGCGCCAACTGAGGCCGATCGATGTAGCCTGCAGGTCGGCAATCGCAAACACCGGCCGGAAAGCCGTGAAGGCCTCGCTGCTCTTGGAGCCGCGGGGCCTTTGCCATGTCCGCCTGCCGCTTTGCGGCGCCCCCTCCGCCGGATGCTGGTCGGAATCCGAAGGCGCAACGACCCGTAGGTTGGGTTAGCGTCGGCCCGGCAGGCTGCGGTGTACGCGGATGGAGACCCGCGCGTAACCCAACAGCGCCACCCACACACCTGTGTTGGGTTACGCCGGGTCGCACGCCTTCGCTTCCAGCTCGGACGTGCCCGGCTAACCCAAGCTACGCCCTAGCAACGCGCCGGATGCGGTGCCGGTTGCCTGTGGGCATCCGGAGGCGCAACGCATGGAAGGCGCAACGCTGGCCCAAGAGCCTGATCGGCTGAGGTGGAAGCAGCTTGCTTCCACCGAAGACGTGAATCAGTCTCTCAAAACACCCTAAGCAGCGTGGCACGCACCGTGAGCGAGACCCTCACGCCACCCGCGGCAATGCGTCGGCGATCCGGCCCTTGAAGTAGGGCATCACTTTCGCAGCGAACGTGCGCGCCGCCTCCGCATGCGGATAGCCCGACAGGCAGAACGTCGAGCAGCCCGCATCGACGAATTCCTGCAGTGTCGCCGCCACCTGCTCCGGATTGCCGACAACGGCGATTCCCGCCCCGATCCGCACCGTCGAGATTCCCGTCCATAGATGCGGATGGATCTTCATCTCGTCGCCCGATTCCTCGAGGAGCTCCCACACCCGCCGATTCGCATCCGACGTCCGCTTGATGCCCTCGACCGCCGACGCCCCCGTGCGCATGTTGATGAAGTCGAAGCGCTTGGCCCCGCTGATCAACCGCCGCGCCTCCGCCCACGCCGCCTCCTCGCTATCCCGGCAGATGATCTGCAGCCGCATCCCGAAATTGATCGCGTGCTCCCGGCCATGGCGCTGTGCCAGCGCCCGCATGTCGCGAACCTTGCCGGCAATGACTTCGGGCTTGTCGCCCCAGAACAGATGCACCGTCGAATGCTTGGCGGAGATTTCCGCAGCCTGCGCCGATCCCCCACCCAGGAAGAACGGCGGATGTGGTTTCTGGAAGGGTTTGGGCTCCACCACCTGGTTCACCTGATAGTGCTTGCCGACATAGCCGATGGGCTCCTTCGACGCCCACAGCCGCTTCATGATCTCGACTTCCTCGTCCATCTTCTCGTAGCGCACGGCCTTGGCGTCATGAATGCCGTCGGCGATCGCCTCGTCGTCATTGATGCCGGCAATCAGGTTGATGCACAGCCGCCCTTCCGACATCTGGTCGAGCGTCGCGAAGATCCGCGCCGACAGCGCCGGGTTGACGTAGCCCGCCCTGAGCGCAATCAGCGGCGCCACGTTGCGCGTCTTCGCCACATAGTACGAGGCCAGCACCGTGGCTTCCCAGCAGGTCGTGTTGACGGGGATCAGCATGTAGCTGAAGCCGGATGTGTCCACCACGTCGACCACTTCGTCGAACACCGCCCGGCTCGACGGGATCCGCCCATTGGGATCGCCGAGGCTCGTCGCATCCCCACTCGAGGGCAGGAACCAGCCGAAAGTGATTTCGTCGCGTGCCATTGGGGCCTCCCTTGCTTGAGCGAACGAGCCCCCCCTGCCTTTGAACCCTGGCAGGGGGCCGTGACTGCTCATGGCGCCATCCGTTGATGTTGCCCCGATCCCCTGCGATCTGCAATTGTGCAGGCGTGCCCCACCCGGAGCCTTCGCAACCGCGGGGCCGATCAATCGACAGGAGAGCCCATATGGCAGGTAACGGCGAGACCATCATCGCACTCGACAAGAAGCGCATGCAGGCCATGGCCAGCAAGGATATCGCCACCCTGGAATCGGTGCTCGGCGACGACCTCGTCTACACCCACTCCTCCGCCCGCCTCGACACCAAGCAGAGCCTGATCGCCAACATGCAATCGGGCTCCACGGTCTACAGCTCGGTGATCCCCTCAGACGTCAAGGCGCAGGATCTGGGCGACAGCGTCGTGCTGACCGGCGAAGCTCACATCAAGGTCAATTCCGGCGGCAATGCCTTGGACTTCCGCGTCCGTTTTACCGATGTCTACACCCAGCGCGACGGCCGCTGGCAGATGGTGGTGTGGCACTCGACCAAGATCGCCTGATCCAGCCCCGGCCGCCAGCGTCACCCCCCGTAGGGCCTAGCCCACAGGCCTAGCCCTCGCTCGCGCTCCCGGCCGCAAAGCTGACCACCTCATCCCGGCCGAGAAGCGGCCCTTCGCCGCGACGCGAGCCGGGATCGAACGCACGACGCGTGACCAACACCCCGAGTGCAAGTGTCAGCGACCCGCCGGCTCCGCCACATCCTCGATCTGCAACTCGAGACGGTTGCGCCCGCCCCAGGTGTCGCGCCGGAGATGACCGGCGACATGCAGCGGCATGCCGTTCGAGTTCTGCAGCAGGTCGCCGACCGGCTGCCCCACGGCGCGAAATGCGATTGCATCGAGCCGCGAGCCGTCGCCAGCCTCCAACGTGCAGCGCAAGTGCGCCTCGCCCATCACCTTCGCAAACCGAACCCTGTGCGCTGGAAACACGAACCGCGGCGCAGGATTGCCCTGCCCGAACGGTCCAGCCTTCTCGACGAGCTCGATGAACTCCTCCGACACGCCCGCCGGCGTCAGTGCCCCGTCGATCTCCAGTGCCGTCGTTGCCCGCGCCGCGCTCGAGGTATCCCGCAGCATCTCGGCAAAACGCGCCTTGATCTGATCGACCTTGTCGGCGGCCACCGTCAGCCCCGCGGCCATGGCATGCCCGCCGCCCTTGACCAGCAGGCCCTCTGCCGTCAGCGCCCGTACCGCCGCCCCGATATCGACGCCGGCAATCGAGCGCAGCGAACCCGTACCGACGCCCTTCTCCTCCCACGCGATCACGCACGCCGGCCGCCGGAACCGTTCGACCAGCCGCGAGGCCACCAGCCCGACCACACCCTTGTGCCATTCCGCCGAGCCGACCAGCACCATCGGCAGGTCTGGATCTTCGTCCACCAGCCGGTCGGCCTCCGCCGTTGCCGCCTCCAGCATCGCCGTCTCTATGGCCTTGCGCTCGCGATTGAGCTTGTCGAGCAGCGCCGCGATTTTCGCAGCTTCCGTCTCGTCGTCGATCGACAACAGCCGCGCACCGAGCGCCGCATCCCCGATCCGCCCGCCGGCATTGATCCGCGGCCCCAGCACGAAGCCCAGATGATAGGGCGTCGGCGGCTGATTGAGTGCGGCCGCGTCCAGCAACGCCCTAAGCCCCGTGTTCTGGCGCTGGCGCATCACTTCGAGCCCCTTCACCACGAACGCCCGGTTGAGCGTCTGCAGCGGCACCACGTCGGCAACCGTCGCCAGCGCAACGAGATCCAGCAACGACAGCAGGTCGGGCGCCGGCACCCCCTTGCCGTAATAGCCCCGCTCCCTGAGCGTCCGCGCCGTTGCCACCAGCGTCATGAACACGACGCCGGCCGCGCAGAGGTGCCCGAGCCCCGACAGATCGTCCTGCCGGTTGGGATTGACCACCGCGTCCACCGCCGGCAACCGCTCATCCGCCTGGTGATGGTCGAGCACCACCACGTCCGCGCCGAGCGCCTTGGCGTGCCCCAGCGCCTCGAAGCTCGTCACCCCGCAGTCGACCGTCACGATCAGCCGCGCGCCTTCCTTCACGAGCGTCTCGATGGCGCCAGGATTGGGCCCATAGCCCTCGAAGATCCGGTCCGGAATGTAGATCCGCCCGTCTTGTCCGTGCATCATCAGGAAGCGGCGCAGCAGCGCCGAAGAGCACGCGCCGTCGACGTCATAGTCGCCGAAGATCGCCACCGCCTCGCGTTTCTCGATTGCATCCGCGATGCGTTGCGCAGCCTTGTCCATGTCGACGAGGCTCGATGGGTCCGGCATCAGCGCTTTGATCGTGGGCTCCAGAGTCACCGCCACATCGTCAACGCCGATGCCCCGCGCCGCCAGGATCCGCCCCAGCACTTCGGGCAGTCCGTGGCGCTGGCTGATCATCGTCGCCAGGTTGTGCCCGCCCGCCTCCAGCCGCTCGCGCCAGACGAATCCGCGTGCCGACTTCTCCACGCCCAGAAACGGCCGGGTGCCATCCGCTGCCGCCGGATCGAAAAGCTTGCGCGCCGCAAGTGCCATGCCATTCCCCTCGTCGCCCCACCGGGTTGCCGTAGCCTACCCGAGTTTGCCCCCCTGTTACCCTTTGCAGCGCCCCAACCGCTGGCTCATCCCCAGCTTTCCGGGTAATTTGCGCCACAATCGGCTTTCAGGAGACGCCATGGCCAAGCTCAACATCAACGGCAAGCTCACCGACCTCCCCGTCGATGACGCCACGCCGTTGCTCTGGGCGCTCCGCGAATCGGCGGGCCTAACCGGCACCAAGTACGGCTGCGGCATCGCCGAGTGCGGCGCCTGTACCGTGCTCGTCGATGACAAGCCGGTCCGGTCCTGCAGCACACCGGTCTCAGAGTTCACCGCCAAACAGCGAATCGTCACCATCGAAGGCCTGTCTGCCGACGCCACCCATCCCGTCCAGAAAGCCTGGCTCGCGCTCGACGTGCCCCAGTGTGGCTACTGCCAGAGCGGCATGATCCTGGCGGCGGTCGCCCTCCTGAAATCCATACCCGACCCTTCCGACGCCGACATCGACGCCGCCATGACGAATATCTGCCGCTGCGCAACCTATCAGCGCGTCAGAAAAGCCATTCACGAGGCCGCCAAGGCCATGGCCAAGTCCAAGCCCTGACGCGATTGCCGCCAGCCTCTCCTGCGGCATGCGTGGCTGCAAACCCCGGCCAAAGCCTTTCACACGCAAGCGCCAGCGGCCCCTTGGCAGCGCGGTACGCGCCGTGAGCGAAAACAAAGCCCCGTGAGGGCAAACAAACAACTCCAATCAAACTGAACCCAGGAAATCCAGCACCAGCCGGTTGAACAGCTCCGGCTCCTCCCAGTAGGGCGCATGCCCGCACGCCCGGATCGTCTCCAGCCTGTGCCGCCGCAGATGCCCCGCCACCATTTGCATCAGCGGTGGCGGCGCGTAGAGGTCCGCTTCCCCCGTCACCAACAGCACGGGGGTCTCCAGCGCCTCGAGCGCCGCCCACGTCACGGCGACGCCGACCGGCTGGCTGAACCCGCCGTGCGCAGCCCCGAGCGCGCCAAGTTCGGCAAACCGCTCGGTTCCCGCTGGATGCACTGCCCGATAGCTTGGACCGAGCTCCAGGAACTCCGCCGACACCTTGCCCCGCAACTCCGCGATTCCGAGCCGCCCGTAGAGTTCCCGCCAGTCCGGCTCGGCCGGAGACACGATCGTGCCCGCCAGCACCAGCGAGGCAACGCGCCCGGGATGGGCGACCGCAAACGCCGTTGCCGTGATCCCGCCGGCTGCCGCACCGAGCACATGCGCCTTGCCGATACCCAGATAGTCCAGCAGCGCCGCCAGATCGCCGACCGAGTTGCCGGCGTCGTCCTTGCCCGTTTCCGACTTGTAGTAGCCTCGCCGCGAGTAGCCGATCACCCGGAATCCGGCTGCGGCGAACACATCGCGTTGATGTTCCCAGATCCGGCAGCTCTGCGAAGCGGGATGGCACAGCACCAGCGCCGCACCCGCCCCGCCGGTGTCCCAGTACCAAAGCCGTGTCCCGGAAATTTCGGCAAAGCCTTCGGTCACGATGCGTCCCACTCTGCCATTGTCCACAGGCCCTCACGCGCCGCGCTGCCTGCTCGATCACGCTTTGGCGCGGTCGCACCCGCCAGGCGTACCGATCAGCTCAGCGCCTTGCGCCCGCCCATCGCCGCCGAGCGATGCATCCGCTCCGTCCAGTTCCGTGTCAGCGTCAGGAACAGCCACCGGCTCCCCTCCCGCAGACGTCGGTAGGCAGCCGATATATCGAGCACCAGCGTGATCCGCCGGCTCCGCGTCATCAGCTCGCCCACATCGTGCGTCGCAATCGGCTGGAAACCGATCACCCGTGTGTGGAAGCCGTAAGGGCTGTGCGGATCATCCTCGAACACGTCCGTCACGAGATGCGTGTAGCCGCGCGCAATGATCTCTCCGAACGCCGCGCTCATCAGGCTTGTCGCCACATTGAACCGCCCGCGCCGCTTGGCCACCACAGCGAACCGCCCGACCTCCGCAATGCGCGAATTGGCGATCAATTCGTCGACCTTGAATGAAGGGTCCATGAACTTGAGCCCGTACTTGGCGTATTGCTCGACCGGCGGATCGAAAAAGATCCGCAGCACGCCCACCGGCTCCCCGTCGATCGTCGTCACGAACCATGCGATCGACTCCGACGCCAGGTCCGAGACCGGAATCTGCCCCTCGGGCTCCGCGATCCAGCCCTTCTCTCGGGCATACGTCTGCCGCAAGACATCGACGACCTGTTGGCGATCCGCCTCAGTCGTCACGCGATGCGTCTTCAGGCTCTTATCGCGTCCCATCGTCGGGCTCCTGTGGCGTGGCCTGCCAGGACTTTCCCGACAGCCGAGCAATCTCAGACATTATAACCGAATGCCAGTGGCGTACATCGCCGCTTGAGGCTGTGCGTATAACCCCGTCTTCGTTCTGCAATCCGGGCCGCATCGGTGCCCCGATCGATAGCGCTAGATTGGGTCGCCCCTGTGTCCCTCCGCTGACCGAGATCCCAGCGGGTATGACCGTGGCTCCCGTCTCCAGCGACAGCCGCGCTGCCCCCAATCGCCCGCGCAACAGTCTGTCGGGGTCCGGATTCACGGTACCCTCCGTGAAGATCGCGATGCTACGGCCGCCTGCCAGGTGCGCTTTCGCGCGCTCCATCGACGGCAGCGCATGGCTGTAGAGCGGCTTCAAGAAATTGAGCACCCGCGGCCGCGCCGATTTGCGCGTCACCACAATTGCCCCTGAACGTCGGTAAAGAAGGCCGATCCCCGGAATCATCTGAAAATTCCAATCGGCAAAGAAATGCACCCGCTTGCCGCCGCGATGATAGATCAGCAGTGGTGGCAGGGCCAGCGCCTCGAATCGGGTCGCATGATTGAGGGCAAGGATGAATGGGTCCATCTGCGGCCCGATATGCTCGAGGCCAGCAATACGCGAAAACCTCGGCAAGGTCGCAGCACTGCACACACGCGTCAGCGTGCGGTCGAACAATCGCAAATGCGGCAGCGGGTGCTGCCAAATCTCACTCAGGCCGGGCCGTTTCCATCCGTCCGCGCGGTCCGCTTCGACGGCGACGTTCACGGCGTTCTCCAACGCCATACGCAGGTGTCTCCTCGCCACGCCGGCCCACGCACGATCGAGATCTTCGATCGCCCCAGTCAGCCGGGCAACTCGGCAGTCTTGACCAGCCGGCGCAGCCGCGTCAATCGCTGCCAGCAGGCCCGTCCTGACGCCTCGATCATGTCTCGCCGTTGTCTGGCCGATCTCGCGCATGCGGCTCGCTGTAGGCGATCATCGCTGCGCCCGCATGACAGCGCCGGTCCCCGTGCGACGTTGTCCCCAGCAGTCCTCCCCAGCGCAGGCCAAGCCTCGCACCGAGGCCGCCTGTCAGGCCGGACGGATTTCGTCACCCGCGGCAGCGGTGCGCTCTTTTTCTTTCCATATCAGATGGATATTGCGTGCATAGATCAGCAGACCGCTACCCTGCCCCAGCATGAACACCGGGTCCATGCGATAGACGGCATAGGCGAACAGCAGCGCGCCGCCGGCCAGCGAGAAATACCAGAACACCTCCGGCACGATCGACTGTCGCGCCCTTTCGCTTGCGATCCACTGCACGATGAAGCGCATCGAGAACATCAATTGCGCCAGGAACCCGACCGTCAGCCAAACCACCTCTGTGACCGAGATCGAAGCCCACCACACCGCAAGCTGCGAGACATTCATCGGCACGCTCCTGCTCTATCCTCTGCCACCGTCTTTCACGCCGTGCGAGTCGCGTCAAAGCAACTCTCCCACGCCCTGGCCTGAGCCAAACGTCCCATCGGTGCATTTCGCACCGTTCTAGGCCGCGTTGGCGCCGCCGGCATCACCGCCGTGCAGATCCTCGACCACCGCGGGCGCCTTGGTCCGGCGCCTGAGCCACGCCACCCCGAAGAGATCGTAGATACCGATCAGGGCGCGGCCGAGGTTGGTGTATTTCGACTGTCCCGCTATCCGCGGCCGGTCGTTGACCGGCTCGTAGGCAACCGCGTAGCCGTAGGTCTGGAACAGCGCCGGCAAATAGCGGTGGATCGACGTGAAGAACGGCAGCCGCACGAACGCTTCCCGCCAGTAGACCTTGATCCCACAACCGGTATCCGGGCAGTCGTCCTTCAACACCCGGTCCCGCAGCCAGTTGGCGAACCGCGAAGCGAGGCGCTTCGAGCCCTCCGCCTTGCGATCCACCCGTGTTCCCCCGACGAGCGCGGGGCCCTTCGATCCGGGCACGCCGAGCTTGTCGACCAAACGTGGAATATCCGCAGGATCGTTCTGGCCATCCCCGTCCATGGTCGCGATGACAGGGCATCTGGCCGCCAGGATCCCGGTCCGCATCGCCGTGCTCTGTCCACTGCGTTCGCCATGGCGCAGATAACGCAACCCCGGCAGCGTCCCGCGCGCAATCAGCGTTTTCACTTCCGCGCCCGTCGAATCCTCGCTGCAGTCGTCGACCACGATCACTTCGCCGAGCATGTCCGGCGGCACCGCCGCATAGGTCTCCTCGACCAGCCGGCCGATGTTGCCCGCCTCGTTCAGCGCCGGAATGACGACCGCGACGCGCATGGCCTTCGAGCCCTTTCCACAAGAGGCGACAAACATCTCCAAGCCATGGCGCTCGCAAGCCCGAAGCCCGTGTCAGTTCGGAATTTCCCCCGCATGCCACAGGCGTTCGACCATTCACATGCGCCGACCTGACGCAATATCGGGCTTTCGCACCTGCACACAACCCTGTAAATCAGCCGCAAACACGATCGCAGCATCCACAGTGGTGATTGCGTGACGTGATCCCGGCTTCGAGCGACTTGGCCAAGTCGACCACAAGCGTTCGAGATCGCGCCCCACCGACCAAGGATACATGAGTACGCGATGCAAGGCGCAACAGCCGCGACATCAGCCACCTCCGGTAGTTGGCTCGGGCGCAAGCCACTCTTTGCAGCCCTAGGCCTGCTGCTGCTCGTGCGCCTGGCGGCCCTGGCTTTCAACGCCACCGACCTGTTCTTCGACGAGGCGCAGTACTGGACCTGGTCCATCGAACCGGCCTTCGGCTACTATTCCAAGCCACCCCTGATTGCAGCCCTGATCGGCGCCACCACGGGGCTCTGCGGCGACACTACGTTCTGCGTCAGGCTGGCAGCCCCCATCCTGCATATCGCTACCGCCGGTCTGATCTACCTCACAGCCGCCCGTCTCTACGATGCCTCCGTAGCGGCCTGGTCCGCCCTCACCTTCGCCACGCTGCCTGCGATTTCGCTCTCCTCCGGCATCATCTCGACGGACATTCCCCTGCTCACCGCCTGGGCGCTGGCCTTGTTGGGCCTCGTCGCCATGCTTCAGGACCGCACCTCCTGGACGCCCGCCCTCGCCCTCGGCCTGGGCCTCGGCCTAGGCCTCAACGCCAAGTATGCCATGGCGTTTTTCCCGGCATCGCTGGCGGTCTATCTGATTGTCACGCCGTCCTCCCGCGACCTCTTGCGCGATCCCCGCCTGTGGGCAGCCCTCGCCCTCGGACTGGTCCTGATCGCGCCCAATCTCGCCTGGAACTGGGCCCACAAGTTCGCAACCTTTGCCCACACGGCCGACAACGCCAAATGGTCAGGCGGGCTAATCCATCCGGGCAAGGGTCTCGAGTTCCTCGCCGCTCAGTTGGCCGTTTTCGGGCCCCTGCTGTTCGCAGCTCTCGTCCTCGTCTGCTGGCGCGCCTGGTACGACGGCCTTCCCTCAGCCGACCGCCTCCTGCTGTGCTTCGTCCTGCCCGTGTTGTGCACCATCACGCTGCAGGCCTTCCTGTCCCGCGCCCATGCCAACTGGGCAGCGACCGCCTATGTCGCAGCCAGCATCCTCGTCCCCGCCGCCCTACTCCGCCGCGGCGAGGCCCGCTGGCTCCGCTCTTCCCTCGTGCTGCACCTGGCCGTCGCAGCCCTCCTGATCGCGGCCACCACCGCCGCCGGCCGCTTCGTCCTGCCGCTTGCCGGCGACCCTTTCCAGCGCACCCTTGGCTGGCAGGCCCTCGCCCAGCGCACCGCCAATGCCCTCGCCGAGGCCCGAGCCGCAGGCCGTCCGTTCAAGGCTGTCATGGCCGACGATCGCGCGGTAACGGCGAGCCTGCTCTATTATCTCCGCAACGAGCCGACCACGATCCTGGCCTGGCGCGACGGCCCCCGCCCACTCGACCACTACGAGCTCACCCGCCCCTTCCAGTCGTTCGTGCGTACCCCCGTGCTCCTGGTGGCCACGCGCCGCGACGCCGACCGCATCACCAATCGCTTCTCCACCGCCACTCCGCTGCGCACCGAGGACGTACCCGCCGGCCTCGGCAGGCCGCGCCAGGTGCGCTTCATCCATCTCGACGGCTACCGGAAGGACTAGTTCCCGCTTCAAGTGCCGCCTATTGCAATGAACCGGGCTCCCAAACCGCCACACGAGCCCCACCTACCGCTTCCCACCGCAGGCCACCGCGTGTGCCAGCCTCAAGCCTCGCATCCAGGAGACACCGACCATGTCGCTCAAGGGACGCAATGCCATCGTCACCGGCTCCACCTCGGGCATCGGCCTTGCCGTTGCCAACGCCCTCGCCGAGTCTGGCGCCAACGTCGTCCTCAACGGCCTCGGCAGCGAGGCCGATAACGCCGCTGCCATCCGCAAGGTCGCATCCCACGGCACCCGCGTCTCCTTCGATCCCGCCGACATGCTGCGCCACAACCAGATCTCCGAAATGGTCGCCAAGGCCGAGCGCGAGCTGGGTTCCGTCGACATCCTCGTCAACAACGCCGGCATCCAGCACGTCTCCCCCGTCGAGGACTTCCCGATCGAGAAGTGGGACGCCGTTATCGCCATCAACCTGTCGTCCTCCTTCCACACCATCCGCGCCGCCATCCCCGGCATGCGCAAGCGCGATTTCGGCCGCATCATCAACATCTGCTCCGCCCACAGTCTCGTGGCCTCGCCCTTCAAGTCGGCCTACGTCGCGGCCAAGCACGGCCTTGCCGGCCTGACCAAGGTGGTAGCCCTCGAGACGGCCGAGACCGGCATCACCATCAACGCCATTTCCCCGGGCTTCGTCTGGACGCCGCTGGTCGAGAAGCAGATCCCCGATCTCGCCCGCTCCGAAGGCATTGCCGAGGAGGCGGCCAAGAAGAAGGTGCTGGCCTCCCAGCCCTCCGGCCGTTTCGTCACCGTCGAAGAGGTCGGCGCCCTCGCTGTCTTCCTGGCCGGCGACGGCGCCCGCTCCATCACCGGCGCCAACTACTCGATCGACGGCGGCTGGGTCGCCCGCTAGCCCGGCACGGGCCCGGTCGCCCCCCCAGTCCCCGGCTAAGACGCTGAGCCGGCCGATTTCAACAGCTTGCGAATGTGGCTGAGTGCGAGCCCAGATGTCCGGAATTCGGCGATCAGCCAGCATATCCTGGGTACGCCCCAAGGTGAGCCGGGGAAGCACGTCGGCCAATGGCGGTAGCCATTTCTGCTGCAGTGCGATAAGAGCTTGTCCGGACATGAGATAGGCAAAGGAGCCCAAGGATGCACGGAACCGGCAAGACGTCCCCAAAGGCCGAACTGCCGATGGCGGAGTTCCGTGGCAACGGCGATGCCCTGATCGAGCCGGGCGATGAAGGCCAGCTCATCGGCATGAGCTATGTCTACGAGGAGCCGCCCAAGGGCGCCGACATCATCGAGGTCGCGCCCGGCATCCTGTGGGCCCGCATTCCCCTTCCCTTCCGATTGAATCACGTCAACGTCTGGTTGATCCGCGAAACCGACGGCTGGACCATCATCGACACCGGCACCTCCGACGACAACGCTCGCGCCGTCTGGGATCAGCTCCTTTCAGGCCCCCTCTCCGGTGCCCCCATCGTCCGCTTGATCGCCACCCACGGTCACACCGACCACGTCGGCCTTGCCGGTTGGCTTTTTCATCGCTCGGGCGGCGTGCCCTATCACATTACTCTAACCGAGTGGCTGCATGCCCAGCTCCGCGTCGAGGAAGCGTCGTCCCCCCTGGGTCCCTACGCCCTGCGATTCCTCGAGCGCCACGGTTGCGACCCCGAAACCATCACTTCCTTCGGCGAGGAGCGCACCAGAACTCGCAACTACATGGGCTCCTTGCCCGAGGAGATGGTTCGCCTGCGCGATGGCCAGGTGATCCGCTTCGGCGGTCGTGACTGGGAAGTGCTGGTCTGCGGTGGCCACGCCGCCGCCCACGCCTCTTTCTGGTGCGCAGCCGAAGGCATTCTCATTGCCGGCGACCAGGTGCTCTCCAAGATCTCTCCCATGATCGGCGTCTTCCCCAACGAGCCCGAGGCCAACCCACTGGCCGAGTACCTGGACTCCCTCGACCGCTTCCGCAACCTGCCCCAGGGCGCCCTCGTTCTCCCCTCCCACGGCCTGCCGTTCTTCGGCCTGCACGTGCGCGTCGACGAGCTGAGCCTGCATCACAAGCAGCGCCTCGAGGCCTTGCTCGAGCTGATGCCGAAGCCCACCCACGCCATGGCACTGGCCCATGGCCTCTTCGCGCGCGCCGTCGCCGAAGGCCAGGGCCGTCACGCCTTCGCCGAAACATTGGCCCACGCCCACTATCTGACCGACAAGGGCTATGCCCGAAAGGTCATTGGCCCCGGCGGCACCATCCTGTTCCAGCGCGCCTGAACGCTCCCCGTCGGCCTCTGACCCCGGTTCGGTAGATCCCATCAAACCCGGCACCGGCGTCACCGCGCCAGTGTCGCGCGTTGGACCAGTGTCGCGCGTGGGACACGTGGCCGTTGCCGCGTGCGATCCCACGCAGACGTCATTTGCCTGCCATCGCCGCCGATGGTCTACTTGGGGCTTGCAAGCGTCGGGCACTCCCCCATGCATCCGTCCCGATTGCGAGCATGAGAGAAACACCGCGTGCCCGGTGTGGGGCGACGGCGCGGCGTTTGCGGTGAACGCATCGGTCGCCCCGAGGCAAGCCCGCACCCGCCGCCGCATCGGCCTCGCGCATGCCGCCTCCCGGAGGCCCAAATGCCGATCACGCGAGGGTGGAGACTGCCAGCCCTGTGCCCGGCCCTTGCCGCCATCACGCTGGCCGGCCTCGCCCAGTCGGGCCCGGCTGGCGCCAGCCAGGCCGGCGCCGCCTCCCGTCACGTTCAGCAGCGCGAATCTGTCTGCCGCCGCGACGCCATGATCGTCTTCGACACCTCCGGCTCGATGCAGGTGCGCGACCACCAGCACCGTTCGCGCCTCGAGGTCGCCCGCGCGTCGATCCAGTCGATCCTCCCCGAGATCACAGCCGAGCGGCGCACCGGATTGATCGTCTTCGGCGCTGACGAGAACTGCTCCGTTGAATTGCGCATGCGTCCCGCCCACCAGGCCGGCAGCGCCATCCACAGTCAGCTGGATCGCCTGTTTCCCGGCGCCCAGACCCCCATCGCCGAAGCCGTGGGCCAGGCCGCCCGCCAGCTCCAGGGTCGCGGCATCATCGTACTCGTCACCGATGGCGAGGAAACCTGCGGTGGCGACCCTTGCGCGTCCGGCCGCCTGTTGAAATCGACCTACCCCGAACTCACCGTCCACGTCATCGGCTACGGCTTGCCGCGCCGCTCGACCGAGCCCGCCATCTGCCTGGCAGAGAGCACCAGCGGCCGGTTCGTCTCTGTCGCGACTGCCGCCGAGCTGACCGTGGCCCTGCGCGAGGCCCTGCTCTGCCCCAAGATGTCGAGAGCGGTCCCCGGCCCAAACGTCAAGCCCGCGTCCACGCGCCGCCAAGAGAGCCCTGCCGGCTGGGATGGAAGCACCCTCACCTCAATCGGGGAGTTGAGCCCGCCTCCAAAGCACTAGCCAGGCGTTGGCGGGCGGCAGACCACCAACCCGCCGCCGCCCGATCCGCGATCAGCCGCGCCCGACGTTGCGCCCCCTGAGCGGCACGCCGAACTCCTTGTGGCAAACCTCCGCCAGCACGGCCACGCCCTCCCGGATCTGCGCCTCGTCGGGATTGGCAAAGCACAGCCTGAGGCGCGACTTCGAATACACCGGATCGGTCGCCCATTCGGGCCCCGGGTTGAGCGCCACGCCGGCCTTGCCCGCCGCCTGGAACAGCTTCTGCGTGTCGACCTCGTCGGGAAGCTTGATCCACAGGAAGATCCCGCCGGCCGGCTTCTCGAACTCGGCAGCCGTGCCGAACTCCGCCGACACCGCCTCCATCAGCACATCTGCCTTCCGCTTCAGAGCCTTGCGCAGGCCCATGAGATGCGTATCAAAATGCTTCGTCGCATATTCCGCCATCACCATCTGCTCGAGCGCGCCTGAGCCCGCATCCGTCTTCAGCGCCAGCAGGTTGCCCATCAGCGGCCAGCTCGCCACTAGGAACCCAAGCCGCAATGCCGGCGCGATCGACTTCGAGAACGAGCCGATATGGATCACCCGGTTGTTGCCAGCCCCGGCAAGACCGCGCAGCGCCGGCGGCCTCTCGCCCGTCCACGTCAGGTCCGCATAGCACTCGTCCTCGAAGATCGGCACGCCGTGCTTTTCGGAGAGCGCCAGGATCTCCTGCCGCCGCGCGAGGCTCATGATGGTGGCCGTCGGATTCTGCACGGTCGGGATCGTGTAGATGTAGGCCGGCCGCACCCCCTTGGCCTTGAGGTCGTCCAGCGCATTCGACAGCGCCTCCGCACTCATGCCGTCGTGGTCGACCGGGATGCCCACGATGTTGGCCTTGGCTTTTTTCAGCCTCGTGATCGCCCCGCCGTAGTTGGCGTGCTCGATGAAGGCCGTATCGCCAGGCCGCACCAGCAGTTGATTGACGAGATCCATGCCCTGCAGCGATCCGGATGTGATCAGGATGTCGTCGGGCGTGCTGTCGATGCCCGCATCCGCCTTCAGCTTGCGCACCAGGAACTCGCGCAGCGGCAGGTAGCCCTGCGGCCCGCTGTTGAGCCCGTAGGTGGCAAGCGTCCGCCCTTCCCGTTGCAGCACGGCATCCGCCGCCTCCCGCAAGCCCTCGACCGGCAGACTGTCGGCATCGTTGTGCCCGCCGACAAAATTGTACTTTGGAAAGCCTGTGTACTTGACGGCGGCGGGAGGCAGGTCGGCACGCAGGATAGCCGAGTAGTCGAGCGCAGAAACGGTCATGCAGTCCCTCATAGGCAAGATTGGCTTGCCCGAATTAATGAGGGAAAGGCGAGGGCTTGTCACCCTCGCCTCGCAACGCGGCAGGTCCGGCCCGCCCTATTCGGTCAGCCGCACCGCCGAGAGCTTCATGGCGATGTCCCGGAACGCCGACTGCAATTGCTGCACGTTGAGCGTCTCGTAGAAGTGGCTGAGGTCCGTACCGCAGGCCTTCAGCGTCGCCTCGGCAATTGCCCGCTCTGCCGGCGCCAGCTGCTGCAGCGAAAAGCCCACCGTATAGACCTCGACACCGGCAGCCTTCATGTTGGTGCACACTTCAAGGGCGTAGTTCGAGACGAGTTGCTGGTCGTTGTCCTTCCAGCCCCGATAAGTGTTGTAGGCGCCATCTGTCATCAGCACCGCCACCTTGCGCACCAGCGGCGAACCGTTCGCCTGCATGGTGGTCACATCGCCATAGGGCCGAGGCGTGCTGGCGCCCGTGAACACTGTGCTCCAGTTCGGCGACAGCGCGTACCACGCCCACGCCGTGCCGAGCGCACCGGCCGTCGCACCGAACGCCTCGAGACCATCGATTTGGTTTTTCAGCATGCTCTTGTCGGAGGACAATGGCACCACGACGTTGGCATCCGAGACGTCGTAGCAACCCCACGGACTGTAGTTCCACTGGTAGCTGGCATCACCCGGCGTCTGGCCGGTTTGGCTGGTGGCCGCCGTCGTCGTGCTGTCCGGCCCGAATGGCAGCCGCGTACCGTCGTGCGCATTGAGCCAGGCCCCTGCCGCCGGCGCCGCATCGGTCGCATCGGCTTGCCACGGGCCATCATAGAACCTATCGGTCACACACGGCATGATCGGCCAATTGGTCATGTGCTCGGCAACCTCTTGCGTGCAGACCCAGTTTCCGCTCGTCTCGCTGCCCCCGGTACCCGACCCAGATCCCGCCGCACACATCTTCTGCCAGCCGGTCCAGGTGGCAGGCAGGCCGGTCAGCGTGGCCATCAAGGCGCCGCCTGTGTTGTCCGGCGCGACCCGTACCCGCGTCGAGAACGGCACCAGCGCAACCCTCGACGTGTAGGGCGTCTGGCTGTTGGCAACGACAATATCGATCAAGCCCTTGGCCGCTGTCTTCAGGCCGCTGAGCTTGTTGCTCGACGTGCACGGCCCCACGCCGTCGTCACACATCGACCCCGTGACATCCAGCATCAATGAGATTTCGATGTTGCTGCCATTGCCCCCGCCCACGGCCACGCTGGCCTTGGCGAGATCCGCGCCCGAGTAGCCAGCGACATCGAGGTCCTCGATACCCACGACCTGCAGGAACGTCGTCGACATCTTGGCCGAGCCCTTGGCGACGATCGACTGGCCGTCATTGCCGACCTTGAAGTTGATCGTATCGCTGGCCACCGGCCAGCTGTCGGACTTGTTGGCCAGATAGATCTTTGCAGCTGCCGCTTCCGCCGCTGACGAATTCTCAGGGTCGAGCTGCAGCGTCCGCGCCCCGGCAAGAACCGCCGCATCCACCGCCGCTGCAGTCGACCTTCGGGCTGACATCCAGCGCGCGGTATCGACCGCCAATCCGGCGCCCATCAACAGCATGCCTGCCGTCACGGCGACCACGACAGCCATCGCACCGCTTTCGTTGCGGCCCGCACGGACCACGACATTGGCAAGACTGGAAAGCATACGCCACCTCGAACTTCCGAATTACGTTTCGGTGGCCATTCTTCTCTCCAAACAACAACTGCACGTAAACGGAGCAATGGAAACTATCGAAAATTGAAGGCATTGTGCGTTAACGCAACAATTGCTTCAACCCTTGTTTCATTTGAAGACACGCGAAGCTGGTGGCACGAAAGGCTTCGGCAAAACCTGCAGTCATTTATATGGCATATTCCCTACAGATCTATTCCTGCGAGCCCCGCAACATTTTACTAGCCCTGCAATTCCATCACGAATACCAACACGCATGGCGGCGACATTGAACCATGCATCTTTGGTTCAGCGTCGCTGCAGCCGAGCCAGAACCAGGCCGGCCAGCACGGACATCGCCGCCAACACGGCCATCGCCAGATAGGCTCGGCTCCCGTGCTCTGCATAGAGCGGCCCGGCCAGCAGCGTTGCAAGACCGATCCCGATCCCCGACGTGACGCTCGCGTAGACAGCCTGCGCTGTGCCGGCCGACGCTGGCGCCACCAGCCCCGCCAGCACATGCAGTCCGCCCAGATGAGCTGCCCCGAAGGTCAGCCCGTGCAATGCCTGCAATGGCAGCAGCGCCCATAATGGCGGCGCCAGCGCCATGGCCGACCAGCGCACCACGCCGGCCACAGCCGCGATCAACAGCAATCCCACCGCGCCAACCCGTTCAACTGCCCTGCGCGAGACCGCAAACAGTGCCACCTCAACACCAACGCCCACCGCCCACAGCACGCCGGCCCAAGTCGACGAGATCCCCTGCGCCCGCCATTCAATCACGCCGAAGGTATAGAAGAGGGCGTGTGAAGCCTGCACGCCGCCGGCCGCCAACAGGAAGACCAGAAAGCGCCGGTCCTTGAATAGTCCAATTGCACCCTGCAACGAGAAACCGGGCTTCCCGTTTTTGTCCTCGGCTCTGTCGGTCGCTTCGGCAGGCAAGGCGTGCGCCACCATCGCCGCAACAGCCGAAAAACCGATTGTCAGCCACAGAATACTTTGCGCCCCGAAACTCTGAATCGCAAACCCGGCAACGAAGCCAGCCACCACGAAACTCAACGAGCCCCAAAGCCGCATCCGACCGTAATCCAGGCCCTTGAGACGAACGCCACTCATCGCCAGCGTCTCGGCGATCGGCATGATGCCCGTACTCGCCAGCGCCATGACGATCACCGCAACCAGCATCTGCCAGAACCCCTGCGCCACCGCCAGGGCCGCGAGCCCGGCCAGCGACACCCACGACAACACCACCACCGCGAGCCGCCGGTCGCCCGACCAGTCCGCCGCCATCGCGATCAATGGCCCAGCGAAAATCCGCAGGAACAGCGGTGCCGACGTGATCAGCGCGATTTCCGGCCCGCTCAATCCCCGCCAATCCAACCAGACCGGCAGGTACGGCAGCTTTACGCCCGCGACCAGGAACAGCGCCGTGAAGAACAAGGCGATCCTGAGCGCATATCCCGCCTGCGTCACAGCCGACGGGGCCGCACCTCCGTCTGCGCTCCCACCCCCGCTTGCCGTCACTGCCCCACCGGACCCGGTATCGCCACCGGCTCGTCCGTCCGGTTTCCCCGCAGCGCTCAAACCGCCCCCAGGATCTTGCACAGCATGCCCGGATCGATATTGCCGCCGGAGATGACGCCGACTACAGCCCTGCCCTGAACCGGGTAGCGCCCCGCCAGCAGCGCCGCCAGCGCCACCGCGCCTCCAGGCTCCACCACCAGCTTGAGCACGCCGTAGGCGAAGCGGATGGCCTCGCGCACCTCGTCGTCGCTAACAGTCACGCCGCCGCTGAGAACCTTCTGGCCGACCGCGAACGTAATGGCCCCCGGGCTCTCGGCCAGCAGCGCGTCGCAGATCGATCCCGAAAGCTGCTTGTTGCGCTCTCGCTGCCCGCTGACGAGCGATCGCGCCATGTCGTCGAAACCTTCGGGCTCGACCGTCAGGATCTCACAGGCCGGCAGGCTGTGCTTGACCGCCGTCGCGATGCCGCCTGCAAGCCCACCGCCGGAGCACGCGACCAGCACCGCGTCGGGCCGCACCCCCTGTGCGGCAGCCTGCGCCACGATCTCGAGCCCGACCGTTCCCTGCCCCGCCATCACATCGGCATCGTCGAACGGATGCACCATCTGCGCGCCGCGCTCGCCGCACAGTCGCGCCGCGATCGCCTCCCGGTCCTCTTTCACCCGGTCGTAGGCGATGACCTCGCCGCCGAACGCCTTGGTCCGCTCGACCTTCATCGCCGGCGCATCTGCCGGCATCACAATCGCCGACCGGACCCCGAGCAGCGTCGCCGCCGCCGCCACCCCCTGGGCGTGGTTGCCAGACGAGCACGCCACCACCCCGCCCGGGAACGCGGCTTTGTCCACCTGCACGATCTTGTTGTAGGCGCCACGAAATTTGAACGCGCCGACCCTCTGCAGGTTCTCGCACTTCAGTAGCACCCGTCCCCCGACCCTCTGGTTGAGTTCGGGATGCTCCAGCAGCGGCGTCGCCACCAGATGCGGCTTCAACCGCTCGTGCGCGGCACGAATGTCGTCGATGGTCGGCAAGCGAGAGGTCATGGAGCAGCCCATATAGCGATGGTTCGCTCCACTGGTGCTTGCGCCAATGGCGCACGTCAAGTCGCGATAAGCGCCAAGCCCATGTGCACCTAAGCCCAGACTGGGCTCACGCAGCCGCCTGCTCGGCCGTCTCCTCGTCCGGGATCACGCGCGGCAACCGCACGATGAACCGCGTACCCACCCCCGGCACGCTTTCCGCCCTGATCGTCCCGCCGTGCCGTTCGGCAATCTTGCGGCAGGTTGCAAGCCCGACGCCTGTACCGTCATAGGCTTCCCGGCTGTGCAGGCGCTGGAAGATCTCAAAGATCTGGTCGTGGTGCTTCATGTCGAAGCCGATGCCGTTGTCCTCGACTTCGATCTCCGAGAAGCCCGCAACATCATAGCTACGCTGCCGCACCGTGATCACCGGCGCCACCCCTGGCCGGGCAAACTTGAGCCCGTTGAGAACGAGCGATTCCAGCAGCTCGAGCATCTGCCGCTCGTCCGCCGAAATGCGCCCCATCCGCTCGGTCCGGATCTCGCCGCCACGCTTCTTGACCTCGCCGCCGGCCTTGCGCTCGATCTCGCCGACCAGGCCTGCGAGGTCCACCTCGCAGATTTTCAGGCTCTGCCGCATCACCCGCGTATAGACCAGCAGGTCGCCGATAAGCTGGCGCATCCGCTGTGTCGCCGCCGTGAGCCGCGTGAGATAGAGCTTGCCGTCGTCATCGAGATCATCCATCGCCCGCGCGCCGAGGCGGGTCGCGAAGGTCTCGATCTTGCGCAACGGTTCCTGCAGGTCGTGCGAGGCCACCTCGGCAAACTTCTTGAGCTCCCGGTTGGAGGCCGCCAGCCTGCGGGCCTGTGCGGCCAGCCGCTCCTCCGCTTCCTTGATATCCGTAATGTCGGTCAGCAGCGAAACCGTCCCGCCCTCCGCCGTCGTCCGCGTTTCCACGCGCACCCACGTTCCCGTTGGCAGCTCGACGTCGACCGAAGCCCTTCCGCTCCCCCGCGCCGTCAGCAGCTTCGCCCCCCAGCCCGCATCGGCAGCCGGATGGAGTTCGGCCCACCGCTCCGCCTGCAGCCTGACCACCCGATCGAACTCAGCCCCACCTTCGAACTCTCCGGCAACCGGAAACATCTCCCTGAACTGGCGATTAGCCAGCACCGTCCTGTCCAAAGCATCCGACAGCACGAACCCCGAGACCAGCAGATCCAGGCTGTCCGTCAACCGTCGCTCGGCATTTTCCGCCCGCTGCCGCGCCTCTGACGCTGCCAGCCGCGCAAGCGTGCGTTCCGTCACATCCGATCCCACCCCACGGAAGCCGCCGCCCGGCTGCGGCGTCGCGGCAAACGAGAGCCACCTGACCGCTCCCGATCGGTCGATCGATTTAACCGACACGTCCCGGAACCCGGCCTCGCCTTCAAGACAGTGCTGCAGCGCGCTCGTCTCGCCCCCCTCGATGCGTGCAAGCACTTCGGCGAGGTTCGACGTCCCCCCATCACCGGCATCGAAGCCAAGCAGCTCGTACATCCGCTCGGGTGCCCGCGTCAGCCGCCCGTCCCTGCCCGTCTCCCACAGCCAGTCTGAGGCCGTATTCTCGAACTCGCGCAGCAGCAGCGAAATCGTCGCCGCCTGCTCGGATTGCTCCCGCCGCGCCAGGAAGTTGTCGGAGAAGTTGCGATAGAGCTGCGCGCCCACCATCACCATCGAGCCCGAGAACGCCAAACCGAACATGGCCAGCACGAAATGCGCGATATCGCCCATGGCAACGAGACGAAGCACCGTGGGAATGACGACACCGAGACCGAACACCATGGCCGCCGATGGGACTGGCGCCAAAGCCGGCACACCTCCGGCCAACATGCCGAGCGACACGCTCAGCAGGATGAGTTGCCCCGTCGCATCAACCTGCGCAAAGAAGGCCGCAAAACACATGCCCCAAAGCAGGCCGCGCAGACCCGAGTGGAATGTGATCCGTCGCAGCGTGCGCTTGGACGTCCTCCGCCTTCCCGAATTCGGCCTGGCACGCATCCGCGCCACGATCGCAAGCACCGCCAGGAAACTCACCGCCAGCGCCCATAGGGCAAGCACATACGGGTCCACTTGCCACCAGATCATCGCCGTCACGAGACCGACGTTCGCGATGTTGATCGCCATCATCACGTAGAGCTGTGTTGCTATGTGCTCGGCCTGTTGTTGGCGCAGCGCCGCTTCGATCGCACTGTCAGCCTGCCGGAACGGTGCCAAAAGCCCGATTTCGGGGCTGGACAGATCTCGCGGACGGCCCGCCCATCCCCCGATCGCTGCCCGCCATGCCGCAGCAATCACGCCGGCCAGAATCGCCAGCACCACTATGGCGAGCACCAGGAACTCGCCCGCCGAAAAAACGCCTTCACCGCTTTCGGTTGCAGGCGTCAACAGGATGAAACATCCCACGCCCACGACCGCCAGCATGAGCCCGGCCACATAGCGAACGCCAAAGGGACGGAAATCCGCGTCGAAAAGTCGGGCTTTCAGACGCCCAGGTTGCATACGCCGCCCCCACTGACAGCAATCGGTTCGGTCCCGATATCTGGGCGTCGATAAGATCACGCCTTCCTTAAGAAAATCGTTTCAATACGGACCTTTCCCTCCGCCGGCGTAGATAGCGCACCGATCCGGCTGGCATTTAGGCAGGCCTGCCCCCGCTCGCCTCAGTAGGTCTCGACGTGATAACGCCCTTCCCGGCGCATCTGCGGCTTGATCTCTTCCCAGTCCAAGCCCGCATCCCCCGCGATATCCGACAAGGCCGCCTCCACTCCGTCCTCCATGCCCTTGAGGCCGCAGATGTAGATGTGCGTTCCCTCCTCGCCGATCAGGCTCTGGAGGCTGCGGGCCTCACGCCGCATGCGGTCTTGGACGTATTCCTTCGGCCGGTCGGCCAGCCGCGAGAACACCAGGTGCTGCTCCAACAGGCTCCTGGGAACCTTCTGCAGCGGCCCGAAATACGGCAACTCTTCCGGCGTCCGCGCCCCGAAGAACATGACGAGCCGCCCCGTCGCCCCCGGCGCCGCCCGCCGCCGGCGCTCCGTGAAGGCGCGAAACGGCGCCGATCCCGTGCCCGTGCAGATCATCACGATATTGGCCGCGGGATCATTGGGCATCAGGAAGGTCGCGCCGAACGGCCCCGTTACCGCGATCCGATCGCCGACCTTGAGGTTGCACAGCCACTCCGACACCAGCCCACCCGGCACCCGTTTCACTGTCAGCGCGATATTGTTGGCGTTGCGCCGTTCGCCGTCCCGCGCTGAGGCCACCGAATAGAGGCGCAACGGATAGGGCCGTCCGTCCGGATCGGTGACCGGCGGCACAATGCCGACCGATTGGCCCTCGAGCACCGGAAACATCGTCTCCCCGAACGACAGCACGATGTGGCGCACGTCGCTCTCGGCCTCGCCCGCCGTGATCCGGAAATTACCCTGCACGCTGGCGATCGCAGGCTTCGCCCGACCATAGAGGTTGACCACAGGCTTGGCCGCCGACGCCGGCGCTACCGGCCGCCCTCCGCCACCGGCGTGCGCAGCCTCGATCAGCGCGCCGGCTTCGCTGTCTGTCGCCTCTTCCTGGCCAATCGCCTCCTCGCCGAAATCCTCCTGCTCCGGCAACTCCATCCACGTCAGTTGCGCCTCAACCGTGTAGGGCGCGCGCACCAGCCTCCAGTTGTCGATCGAGCCCGTCGGGCAGGGCGCGATGCAGTCCATGCAAAAATTGCACGTTGCCGCATCGACCACGTAGTTGAGGTCGTCGTGCGAGACCGCGCCTACCGGACATGTCGCCTCGCACGTACCGCACCGGATGCAGATCTCGGGATCGATCAGGTGCTGCTTCTTCACCGCGTCTTGGCCAGGCTCGCTCATGATCCCTCGGTCTCCGACAGTTGCTGCAACACACGTTAACAGCGTCTTCGCTCGATCCACCAATTGGCACAACCCCGCTCACGACACATCACGCTTCTTGCCGCCTGATCAAGTGTACTTGAACCCCTGCTGCAACCCGCGCCCGCTTGAGGTAAATGCAGGCAACCAAAAGTCGACGCGCAGAATGGCCCGCCACAAGGGCCGGTGCGTGCCGGGAAGAGTGACCGACAAAGCCCAAGGGCCATGCCATGCAATCATTGAGACGGCTCCTGCCGCTCGTCCTCGTCTGCGCTTTTGCCACCATAGCCTCCGCCGAGGCCAACAATATCGAGACATTGTTCAAGCCGGGCTCGGCGAAAACGGCCGCCAAAGTCGATCACGCCGCCTGGGATCGCCTGCTCAAGACCTATGTCAGACCGGCCGAGAACGGCCTCAATCGCGTTGCCTACGGCAGCTTCAAGGCCGACGGCCATCAGGCCCTCAAGCGCTACCTCACGACCCTCGAGACAACCGACGTCACCCGCCTCGACCGCAACGAGCAATTTGCATTCTGGGCCAATCTCTACAACGCCAAGACCATCGACGTCGTCCTCGACCACTACCCCGTCCGCTCCATCCGTGACATCAATCTGGGCGGCGGCCTGTTCGCCGCCATCACGGGCGGACCGTGGAAGGCAAAGATCGTCAAGGTCAACGGCCAGGCCCTGAGCCTGGACGATATCGAGCATGTCATCCTGCGGGGCCTCTTCAAGGACTACCGTGTCCACTTTGCCGTCAATTGCGCCTCGGTCGGCTGCCCCAACCTGAGTGCCGATGCGTTCCGCGGCGAGGGCCTCGATGACCACCTTGAGCGCAACGGCCGCGCCTTCATCAACTCCCCGCGCGGCGTCCGCCTGCAGGACGGCAGACTTCACCTCTCCAACATTTTCAGTTGGTTCAAGTCCGACTTCGGCGATACCGACGCAAGGCTTATCCAGCACATTCGAAAATATGCCGATGCGGATCTGAAGGCCGGCCTTGCACATGTGACGGCCGTCGCCGATTACTTCTATGATTGGAACCTCAACGATGCCGCAAGCTGAGATATTCGCGTCCCCACCTGTAGGCGGCACATTGGCGCAACGCAAAACGAATAGTGAAGGGAGCCATGGCATGACCGATGCATCTGATCGCCAACGACCGGCGCAGGCTGGCCCTGGTCCGATCAGGAAATGGCTGCCCCTCATCATCATGGTCGCAGCAGCCGGCCTCGCCTTCGCCTTCCGCCTCCACGAGTACCTCTCCTTCAAGGCGATCGGCCTCAACTACGCCTTCCTCAAGGAGTTCATTGCCGGCAACCTCGCAGCCGCCCTTGCCATCTATATCCTGGCCTATATCGCGGTCGTCGCCTTGTCCCTGCCCGGCGCCCTGATCATGACGCTCGCCGGTGGCCTGCTGTTCGGTTGGCAGATCGGCGCGCCAGCGACCGTGGTCGGCGCCACCATCGGCGCTACCGTGATTTTCCTTGTCGCTCGTTCCTCGCTCGGTGAGGCGCTGGCTGCCAAGGCCGGCCCCGCCGCCCAGAAGCTGCGCGCCGGCTTCCAGGAGAACGCCTTCAGCTACATGCTGTTCCTGCGTCTCGTCCCGGCCTTCCCCTTCGTCGTCGTGAACCTCGCCTCTGCCATCCTGGGCGTCCCCTTGCGCACGTATGTGCTCGGCACCCTCCTCGGCATCATCCCCGGCACGACAGCCTATTCGTTCGCCGGCTCCGGCCTTGGCAGCGTCATCGACGCACAGAACGCCAGCTACCAGGCCTGTCTCGCCAAGGCCGGTGCGCAGAATGCGGCCCAGTGCCCGTATTCAATCGACACCTCCGCCCTCGTCACGAAAGAGCTGGTACTGGCGTTCGCCTTGCTCGGTGTCGTCGCCTTGATCCCCGTCGTCCTGAAGAAGTGGAGAGCGCGCAATGCAGCGGCCTAACGAACACTCCGGCACCGGCCACTTCGACGCGTCCGACGCCACGGCGACCGGACCGACCGAGGAGATCAATGCCGACCTGTGCATCATCGGCGCCGGCTCGGGCGGCCTGTCGCTTGCAGCCGGCACCGCCCAGCTGGGCCTCAAGGTCGTGCTCATCGAGCGTGGCAAGATGGGGGGTGACTGCCTGAACTACGGCTGCGTCCCCTCCAAGGCCATGATCGCAGCCGGCCGCCGCGCACACCTGATGCGCACATCGGCCCCGTTCGGCATCGAGCCCGTTGAGCCTCACATCCATTATCCGAGCGTCCACCGCCACATCCACGAGGTCATCGAGGCGATCGCCCCCAATGATTCCGTCGAGCGCTTTACCGGTCTCGGCGTCCGCGTCATCCAGGCCCACGGCGCCTTCGTCGACAAGAGCACCGTGCGTGCCGGCAACACCCTGATCAAGGCGCGCAAGTTCTGCATCTCGACCGGCTCCTCGCCGTTCGTTCCGCCGATCCCCGGCCTCGCAGAGACGCCCCATTTCACCAACGAGACCATCTTCGACAATGATCATCCGATCGGCCACCTGATCGTCATAGGGGGCGGCCCGATCGGCATGGAGCTGGCCCAGGCTCATCTGCGCCTTGGCGCCCACGTCACCGTCCTGGAGGGGCTCAAGGCCCTCGGCAAGGACGATCCCGAGCTCGCTGAGGTTGTACTTACCAAGCTCAGGGGCGAGGGCCTCGTCATCCGCGAGGGCACCAAGGTCGAGAGCGTCGAGAGCCGCATGGGCGTCGTGAAGGTGCACGTGTCCGGCCCCAACGGCCCCGAGACGATCGAAGGCACCCACATCCTCGTCGCCACGGGCCGCAAACCCAACGTCGACGGCCTCAACCTCGAGGCTGCCGGCATCGCCGCCGACCGGCGCGGCATCAAGGTCGGCGCCAACCTGCTCACCACCAACTCGCGCGTCTACGCCATCGGCGACGTCACCGGCGGCCTGCAATTCACCCACGTCGCCAATTACCATGCCGGCATCGTCTTGAAGCGCATCTGCTTCAAGCTTCCCGCCAAAGCCGGGACCGACCAGATCCCCTGGGTCACCTACACCGACCCCGAGCTCGCCAACGTCGGCCTGACCGAGGACGAGGCACGCAAGAAGCTCACCAACATCAATGTCTATCGCTGGCCCTACCACGAGAACGACCGGGCCCAGGCCGAGCGCGTCACTGAAGGCTTCGTCAAGGTCGTCACGGACAAGCGCGACCGTATTGTTGGCGCCGCAATCGTCGGTGAGCACGCGGGCGAACTGATCCAGATGTGGTCCCTGGCGCTCTCGAAATCCATGAAGATCACGGACATGGCCCAGTGGATCTCGCCGTACCCGACGCTGAGCGAGGTCAACAAACGCGCAGCAGCGCGCTATTATGCCTCCAAAGCCGGAAGCTCTTTTGTGCGCAGCCTCGTCTCGACCCTGTCGAAACTCGGCTGACGGGACCGGCGGCGGCACCAGGGCGTGAGCGAACCGCCAGGCCGGCAGCAGGCAGGATCAGGTAAGTGGATCAACAGGTTGGCGAGGTGGAATCGGAAGCCGGGCAAGCGGCGTCCCGCGGCGTGCTCGCCCGCCTCGCGCATGCCATGGCCGGGCTTGGCCTGTCGAAGAAGCTCCTGATCCTCACCACCTTGTTCGTGATGCTGGCCGAGGTCCTCATCTTCGTGCCCTCGGTCGCCAACTTCCGCATCAACTGGCTCAACGACCGCCTGATGGCCGCCCAGCTTGCCTCCCTCGCAGCCGAGGCCACGCCCTCGGGAAACGTGCCCGAAAAGCTTCGCGCCGAGCTGCTGCGCACCGCCCAGGTCAAGGCCGTGGCCTTGAAGCGCAACGACCAGCGCCTGCTCGTCCTGCAGTCGGACATGCCCATCGCCATCGATCAGGTCTACGATCTCACGATGCTGCGCAAGGGTGGCATCGCCGCCCGCCTCGAGGCCATCACCGATGCCCTGGGCGTCCTGGTATCGACCCGCGACCGCACCCTTCGCATCATCGGTCGCCCTGGCAACGATGCCGGCGACCTGATCGAGATGGTCCTGCCCGAGGCGCCGTTGCGCAAGGCCATGCGCGCTTTCGGCATCAACATCCTCTTTCTCTCGGTCATCATCTCCATCATCACCGCCGCGCTCGTCTACATGGCGCTCAACGCCATGCTGGTCCGCCCGATGATGCGCGTCGCCGGCAACATGGTGCGTTTTGCTGAAAATCCCGAGGATCGTTCCCGCATCATCGTGCCCTCCGGCAGGGCCGACGAGATCGGCCAGGCCGAGCGCGAGCTGGCCAACATGCAGACCGAGCTCACCCAGCTTCTAAGCCAGAAGAATCGCCTTGCAGCCCTTGGCCTTGCCGTCTCGAAGATCAATCACGACCTCCGCAACCTCCTGGCCAACACCCAGCTCCTTTCCGACCGCCTCACCTCGAGCCCCGACCCGACAGTGCAGCGCTTCGCCCCCAAGCTCATCGCCTCGCTCGATCGCGCCATCGCCTTCTGCAACGACACGCTGACCTTCGGCCGCGCCGCTGAGCGTCCCCCCGTGCGCAAACCCTTCCGCCTTCTCGATCTTGCCGGCGAGGTCGGCGACGGCCTGGATCTGCCGCGAGAAGGAGGCGTTGGCCTAAGCCTCGACATTCCCGCAAGCCTCGAGCTCGACGCCGACCGCGACCACATCTTCCGCGTCCTCAACAATCTCGTCCGCAACGCCGTGCAAGCGCTCGAAGGCCTGCCCGATCCGGCAGAGGGCCGCGTCACCATCAGCGCCGAGCGCCGCGAGTCAGCCGTCCGCGTGCTTGTCGCCGACAACGGCCCTGGCCTGCCCCCCAAGGCGCGCGAGCGCCTCTTCCAGGCCTTTCAGGGCTCTCAGCGCCGCGGCGGCACCGGCCTCGGCCTCGCCATTGCGAGCGAGCTGGTCGCAGCCCACGGCGGCCAACTCCGCCTCCTCGACACGAGCCCCGGCGCCAACTTCGAAATCATCATCCCTGACCGCAGTACCGATTGAACCCGCCCGTGTGATCAACCGACCGAGCCGCCAAACGCGTCATTTCCAGGCGAATCGTGGCTGGTCGAAATGCGCCACCCGCGTCGCCAGGCCCCGGATCGCCACCTCGCGAAACTGGTAGAGCATCGCCGCCGTCGGCGCATAGACCTCGCTGCCCATCGTCGGCAGCGGCGCCGACAACACCGGCGGCTTGCCCTCTTCCGTTGGCCGCAGCCGCGGCACGCGCGGATGATCGAGCTCGCTGAAGGGGATCCTGAGCACAAAGGCCACTTCCACCGGATCGGGGTCGATCGCCCCGACCTCGCCGCCCCACACGACCACCGGCGTGATCCGCCATCCCGACCGCGTCGGATAGTCGTCGAGCAGCCCCAGGATCGCATCCGGCTGCAACTCCAGGCGTAACTCCTCGTGCAGTTCTCGCAGTGCCGCCTCCACCGGCGTCTCCCCGTCGTCGAGCCGCCCGCCCGGCAGCGCATACTGGTTGGCATGCCGCCGCAGATCCGCCGGTCGCTTGGTCAGCAGCACCGCCGCTTCCTGCGTTGTGGCGCTCTGCACCACGACCACCGCCACGCCGGCCTGCCTGAGCCCGGGATCCTCGATGCCGGAACGCGCAAAGCCCTGCAAATTGTCCGTCAGGCGCGATCTCAGATCTGCCCCAAAAGTATAAGTCATCGAGTGCTTTGTCCTTGCCTCCGCCCCCGGCACCAGGAAGCGGTTTGCAGATCTCCCGTTGCCATGCACACTTTTGGGCGAACCGA
The DNA here is from genome assembly GCA_963761475.1 of uncultured Alphaproteobacteria bacterium. GTDB lineage: Bacteria > Pseudomonadota > Alphaproteobacteria > Rhizobiales > Hyphomicrobiaceae. The sequence continues at coordinate 62,618 of CAVXGT010000019.1, read as the reverse complement.
TCGAACCCTGCCCAGGAGATGCACATGACCGCAACCCACGCCGCGGCCCCCCAAGGAGGCCAGCCCTTGTCGCGTTATGTCAAGGTCGCCGGCCGCGAGGTCCATCTTATGGAATGGGGGCGTCCGGGCGGCAGACCCGTCATCATGTGGCATGGCCTCGCCCGAACGGGCCGCGATTTCGATTATCTGGCCGCAGCCCTCTCCGACCGTTGCCACATTGTCTGCCCCGACACGATCGGCCGCGGCCTGTCGCAATGGAGTGACAACCCCGACGCCGACTATTGCCTCGATGCCTACGCCCAATTGGCGTCAGGCATCGCCGACACGATGGGCTGGAAGAACCTCGACTGGGTCGGCACCTCAATGGGCGGCTCGCTCGGCATTCGCGCCGCCGCGACCACGCTCGCCGGCCGCATCCGCCGCCTACTCATCAACGACATCGGCCCGACTTTCCCCGACGCCCCCTACGAGCGCATCAAGACCTACATCGGCAGTCCGCCCGAGTTCGCCGCCATGAGCGAGCTCGTGGCCTACTTCCAGACAATCTACAAACCCTTCGGCCATCACACCGAGGCCCAATGGACGCATCTGGCCGAGACCTCGATGCGCCGCCTTCCGACGGGCCGCATCACCACCCACTACGACCCCGCCATCGTCCGCCAGATGTTCGTCCACCCCCGTGATTACGAGCAATGGGAGCACTGGGACCGTATCACCGTTCCGACCCGCGTCCTCCACGGTGTCCACTCTGATCTCCTCCTGCCCGCCATAGCTGCCGAGATGGCAAGCCGCGGCCCCAAAGCCGAGATCGTCGACATCCCCGATTGCGGTCACGCACCTGCTTTGAACGTGCCGGCGCAGATCGCTTTGGTGGCTGAGTTTCTGGATGGCTGACAGTGGCCGCCCTCAGCGGCAAACATGTCTCGTGCCGTCCCGGCCATGCCACGCCAGATCCAGATGGAAATGGTCGTGGTGATACCGGTCGGAATTGGGGCCGAGAACCGTCTTGAAGATCTGGCAGGCCCCGCGGTGCAACTGGCGCAGGAATGCGCGGTCGCGGGCGTTGCCGTACCAGCCACTCTTGACCGACACCCAGCGCCCGTCTGCGAGCTGCAATTGAGAGATGTCGATGGCGTTGGCATGCCCATGCTCGGAAAGCTTGGCGCCCGAGATGCTGTTGCGTGGCCGGCAGGCATAGGAGGCGGCAACTTTGGCCTCGACAATGCGCATGCCGTAGTTGCGCTGCGCCGCCGGTTGCACGACCTCGGCCATCCACTTGTCGAATGCCGGAATCATCTCGCAGCGCAGCAGCGCCGGAGGCTTCAGCGCCACCCGCCCGCTGAGCGCCGCGCTGACCTCGTAGGGCCGGATCGCGCCGCACGTTCCCGGACCGTTGAGCGAGGCCCGTTGCACCAAAAACGGCGACGGTCGCACCAGATTGAGGGAAAGGCAGCGGTTCTCTTCTGACTTGCGCCAGGGCTCCGGCTTGGAGACGAAGCGCGTCATCCCAGATGACGAGCTTCCGGTGCGCCCGCATCCCGACAACAGCGCGAGAGCGGCCAGCAGAGCGACAATGGACAGGTTACGCGATACACACATGATATCGAGAGGTACTCTAACTTGGTTAATGCCGCGTTAACGATATGGCAGGCGAGCGCCCGGCCCGGCATCATCGCGGTGCCATCATTCAATTGAATTAGCAAAGCCAACTGTCGGCTTTATGCCGAGATTGAGTCCGCCACTGTCCAAATCGCGACCGTTTCGTGATCGGCCTTTGCTGCCCGACCGCCGCCAATGCCGATACCATCCATTAACTGTATCGATTTGAAACGCTTTCCGTTCGCGGCTTCACGATGGCGAATGCAACACGGACAAGGCTTGCAAAGCCAAGGGACCGGTTTCATGTACCGCAACAAATTGCTCGTCGTTGGCGCAGGCCCGGTCGGCCTCGGCATGGCCGCCGCCCTCAAGGATGCCGATATCGACTATGACCAGGTCGATGCCGGCGAGAGCTTGGGCGGCAACTGGCGGCACGGCGTCTACTCGAGCGTCCATATCATCTCCTCGAAGCGGTCGACCGCCTACGCCGACTACCCCATGCCCGCTGACTATCCGGATTTCCCCTCCGGCAAGCAGATGCTGGCCTACCTTGAGAGCTACGCCCGCGACCGCGGCCTCCTTGCCCACCTGGAATGCAGGCGTAAGGTCGTCGATGCCCGCCCCAATCCGGACGACAGTTGGACGGTGCGTTTTGCCGATGGCGAAGAGCGCATCTACAAGGGCGTCGTGGTCTGCAACGGCCACCACTGGGCCAAGGCCATGCCGAAGCTGCCCGGCACCTTCACCGGGCAAGTCATGCACTCCAAGGACTATCGCCAGCCCTCCGACATCGCCGGCAAGCGCGTGCTCGTCATCGGCGGCGGCAATTCCGGTTGCGACCTGGCCTCCGAAGCCGCCCGCGTCGGCATCTCGTCCGACTGGAGCCTACGCAGCGGCTCCTGGTTCCTGCCCAAGACCGCATTCGGCAAACCCCTGACCGACCTTCCGATCTGGCGCCTGCCGATCTGGTCCCAGCGCCTCATCCTCAAGGGGCTCATCCGCCTGTTGATCGGCCGCTACGCCGACTACGGCCTTCCCGCCCCTGATCACAAGATCTTCGAGCGCCACCCCACGTTCGGCACCGACCCCCTCAACTACGTTCGCCAGGGCCGCATCAAGCCGCGCCCGGCGATCGCGCGTTGCGAGGGCAATGTCGTCCACTTCGTCGACGGCTCGACCGGTGTTTATGATCTGATCGTCGCTGCCACCGGCTTCGATCTGATTTTCCCCTTCCTGCCGGAGGGGCTGGTCGAGGTGAAGAACAATACGGCGCAGATCTATGGCGGCGCCTTCCCCCCGGGCGTCAAGAATCTCTACATCGTCGGCTCCGAGCAGCCCCGCAATGGTTTCGGCACACTGTTGACACCGGCTTCCAGGCTCTACGCCCGCATGATCAAGCTGCAGGACGAGATCGAGCATCCCCTGGGCTCTGTCCTGAAATTCGCCCGCGAGAAGATCCCGCCGAGCCCCTTCATCGACCCTGGCCGCGCGCTTCGTCAGATCAGATGGGGCCACCGGCTGCTGTTCGTGCTCCGCTTCGAAGCCAAACGCCTGGCTCGCCGCGAGCCCTACCGCCCCGCAACCCTCGATCCCGACACACGGAGCGGCTACCAACAGGCGGCGGAATAATTGGCGCGCGCCAACGCGCAGCTAGGAAAGCGAGCCGATCGATGAAAGTTCTGGTGACCGGTGCCGGCGGGCACCTTGGCTACAATCTCGTCGCAGCACTGCTGCGCGACGGCCATCAGGTCCGCGCCTCGATCCGTTCAGCCAGCGATCAGCCGACGGTCGCCCGCCTGCGCATGCTCGGTCCAGTCGAGGTCGTGGGCGCTCGCCTCGAAAGCGCCGATGAGTTGCGCGCCGCCATGGACGGCATGGACGCCGCCTTTCACACCGCCGCCGTCTACCTGCTCTACGCCCCCGGCCGCGACGAGGAGATCGTGCGCGCCAGTACCGAGGGCGTCGAGCGCGCCCTGCGCGCCGCCAGCGACGCCAAGGTCGGCCGCGTCGTCCTCACGTCTTCCGTCGTCACCTTGCCGTTACGCGCCCCGGGCGAGCCCCCCGCCACCGAGGCCGATTGGACGAGCGACCTCAAGGTTCCCTATTTCCGCGCCAAGACCCTTGCCGAACGCAAGGCCTGGTCGCTAGCCGCCGAGTTGGGACTGGACCTCGTCTCGATCCTGCCCGGTGCATTTGCCGGACCGGGTTTCGCGCGCCCGACGCCCTCTGTTGACCTGGTGGCTGCGATTCTGAATAAGGCGATGGACATGGCAGCCCCGCCTGGAACCTACCCCTACGTCGACGTCCGCGATGTCGCCCGCGCCCACGTCCTGGCCCTGCAACCGCAAGCCAAGAGCCGTTACATCATCGTCAACGAGCCAGTGCCGACATTTGCCGAGATCGCCAACCTGATGCACGCCATCGACCCCACGATCCCCCGCCCGAAAATGGTGCTCCCAGGATTCGCCATGCGCGCCCTGCCCTTCCTCGACCGCATCAATAGTTGGATGGGCGGCAATCCTCGCACCATGACGCCGGAGATGGCAGCGACCATGGCCGGAAAGCGCTTTCACGCCACCTCTGCGCGGGCCCGTAGCGAGCTTGGATGGAAGCCCGAGGTGAGCCTGCGCCAAAGCCTCGCCGACACCATCGAGGCGCTCCGCGCCCTGCCCCCAGCCGCGCCGCAGAAGACCTCGGCTGCCACCCACTGAATTTCGCGCCGTCCCCTAAAGCCGGGTGCAGGGGGAACAGCCCCTGCCGCCGGAGCGCGAGGGGCACACAGGCCCTCGCTCTTGACCACGCGAGTGCGGCAATCACCAGCGGGTTCGCCCCTCCCTGGCCCAGCCCCCTCCCCCGCCGTCCGTCCTCACCCCGCCCCTCCGGCCGTCGCCAGCGCTCTGCACGCCGGTCTCCCAACGCAGCCGCGGCCTCCTCACACATTCGTGAATAAGATACGATACGTTCCCTATTTACATGAGAGATGAACGACGTTAAGTTTAGGTCATCGGACGGGACAAACACCCCGGACGGACCAGACAACCCCGGGGATCAGGCCAAAGCGCCACCCCAGACCCAACGGAGACCTTCCATGAAGACGCTCGTCGCCTCGATCCTCGCCCTCGGCCTGCTGGCTGGTGCAGCTTCCGCCTCCACCCTGACCCCGGTCCAGGCGGACAACACCACCGCTGAGTGGTGCGCCCCCTACTACGGCCACTAAGCCCGCAGGTGTCGGCCTCAAACCCGGCACCGACCACCCCGACCCCGGACATCGACCTCAGATCACACCCACATCCAGACCCAACGGAGACCTCCCATGAAGACGCTCGTCGCCTCGATCCTCGCCCTCGGCCTGCTGGCTGGTGCGGCTTCTGCCTCCACCCTGACCCCGGTCCAAGCGGACAACACCACCGCCGAGTGGTGCGCCCCCTACTACGGCCACTAAGCCCAGGAGGTGCCGGCCTCAAACCCGGCACCGACCGCCCAGACCCCGGACATCGACCTCAGATCACACCCGCATCCAGACCCAACGGAGACCTTCCATGAAGACGCTCGTCGCCTCGATCCTCGCCCTCGGCCTACTGGCTGGTGCGGCTTCTGCCTCCACCCTGACCCCGGTCCAAGCGGACAACACCACCGCCGAGTGGTGCGCCCCCTACTACGGCCACTAAGCCTGACACGCATTGACGACCGGCCCACCGGCCGACCCTCCCCGCTGCCGGTGCGCCACTCATTTCCCCCGAAGACATATTTCCTTCCCGCCCCCGAGATCCGAGATCTCGGGGGTTTTTCGCGTCTCAGCCGAAAATGGAGCGAACCACCATGTAGAGCCCGGCGCTGGCAACGATCCCCGCAAACACTTTCGTCAGCGCCGTCTTGTGCTGCGACAGGCGCTGCGCCATACGGCCACCGACGAAGCTGCCGAGGACCCCACCGATGACGAACATCGCCACCAGCCGCCATTCGATCAAACCCGAGAGCGCGTAGTTCCCCGCCGTCGTCAACCCGAAGGCGGTGACCGACACCAGCGACGACCCGATCGCTGCGATCAATGGCATGTCCGTCGCCGCGATCAGGCCGGGCACCACCAGAAATCCGCCGCCGATCCCGAAAAATCCGGCCATCGCGCCGGTCGCCACCCCGAAGCCGCCGAGCCGTGGCCCAACGGTCGCTGCTGTCTCGCGCGTCAGCCGCATGAAATTGGCAACGCCATCCTGCCGTCGTTTCAGCATCATGGCCGCGACCACGATCATCAAGATCCCGAACAGCAGCAGCAGGCGCTTGCCGTCAACAGCCTTGCCGATGGTCGAGCCGATTGCCGCCCCCACCACGCCCGAGGCTGCAAACACCAGAGCGCATGGCCAGCGCACGTTCCCGAGCCGGGCATGCCCGAGCAGGCTTGCCAACGCACTCAGCGCAACCGCGATCGCGCTCGTTCCGATTGCTACATGCGGCGACGGCACACCGACCAGATACACCAGCAGCGGCACTGCCAGGATCGATCCACCGCCACCGATCAGTCCAAGCACGCCGCCAACCAGCGTACCCGAGAAAATCGACAAGACATCCTGCAGCATGCGCGCGCCCGTTTCGGAATGAATGCCTAAATCCTATCCCGTCCGGAGAACAAAACAACTCTCTTGGCCAGCATCACTGATCGAATTTGCTACGTCAGCCATATGACCTGGTCGGAATCCGCCGCGGCCCGGTCGTGTAACCGCTCAGCCCGTCACGCCCGCATCACAGCGTATCCAGCGGCACCTTGAGGAATCGCTTGCCCGTCGCGTCCGGCTCGGGCAGATGCCCAGCTCGGATATTCACCTGCAGCGACGGAATGATCAGCCGCGGCATGCCGAGTGTCTTGTCGCGGGCCTCGCGCATAGCGACGAACTCGTCTTCGCTCATGCCGTCGCGTACATGAATGTTGGAGGCGCGCTCCTCGCCGACCGTGGTCTCCCACCGCACGTCTCGCCCGCCCGGCTGATAGTCGTGGCACATCAACAGCCGCGTCTCTGCCGGCAGCGTCTCCAGCACCTTCCGGATCGAGCGGAACAGCACGCGCGCATCGCCCCCGGGAAAATCGGCCCGCGCCGTTCCGCCATCCGGCATGAACAGCGTATCTCCGACGAACGCCGCATTCCCCATGACATGCACCATGCAGGCCGGCGTATGCCCCGGCGTCGCCATCACGAACGCCTTGAGCGTGCCGACCATATAGGTGTCGCCTTCCTCGAACAGCCGGTCGAATTGGCTGCCGTCGCGGCGAAACTCGGTGCCTTCGTTGAACACCTTGCCGAACACGTCCTGAACGATACGGATCTTGCTACCGATCCCGATTTTGCCACCGAGCTTGCTCTGCACGTAGGGTGCCGCCGACAGGTGGTCGGCATGCGCATGCGTTTCGATCAGCCATTGCAGTTCCAGGCCGTTCGAGCGGACATGCGCAATCAGCTTGTCGGCCGAGGCGAACGAAAGGCGCCCCGCCGCATAGTCGATGTCCATCACACTGTCGACGATCGCACAGGCCTTCGAATTAGGATCCTGCACCACGTAGGAGATTGTCGAGGTATCCGGATCGTAGAACCCCGTCACGATCGGTTTGACGTTCGGTTCGATTGGATAAGTCATCTCGCAGACCGCCTCTTCGCTTCGTCACCTCGCAGCACGATGCTGCCTGGCAAGGGTCATGCACGCGCCCTCACGCCCGCGTCGAGCAAGCGGTGACGCGCCCATTGCACAATTGTTGCGAGGCGCAACCTTCACACTGCCAACGACGTCGCCTCACGCACTTGGCGACGTCGCCCGCAATGGCCGTTGCCCTCAAGCCTTGTTACTTGGTCCCGAGCTACGCGGGCAGCTCGATATGCCGAACGGCACATAGACTGGGCACCACCCGATCAACCCGGTTACCAGCGGCACCACGCCGATCCAGCCCCAAGGCGTCATCGGGCCCCAGAACACCAGCGAAATCAGCGCCAGTCCGATCACGATGCGAAAGATCTTGTCCAAACCACCAACATTCGAGGTCATAGCCAATCCTCCAATCCAACTCACCCGTATATTGTGGAGCCGCCCCTTCCACCTGTCGGTGACAATGTCACCTTGGCCGCCCCACGCCGTTCGCCGATCAACGACCGCGGCCTCCTTCACCGACGATGACGAATGGCGCCCACGCCGACGGCGGCAGCCCCGCATCGATCATGGCCAGCATCGTCCGCCGGAACGCTTCTGCCCGCCCGAGCTCCGGCGTCTTCCCGAGTTGCGCGAACGTACCCGTCGTCAACCACACCGTGGCATCTGAATTGACGGCCCAATGCGAGACCAGCAGCGCTCGCGATCCCGCGAAGAAAAACGCGCGGGCCAGCCCCGATAGCGCCTCTGCACCGTCCTGCGAGCCCGAAGCCGTATTGCAGGCCGACAGCACCACCCAGTCGGCATTGAGGTTCAGCGTCGCCACCTCGGACGCGGTCAGCAATCCGTCATCCGCCTCCGTGGACCGGATCGGCGGCGTCAGCACCAGCGCCGGCTCAGCCAGTCCCGAAAGCTCGCCTGCTACCAGCCCGTGCGTTGCAAAGTGCACGATGCGATAGCGCGTCAGATCCGTCTGCCGCACTTTCGTCTCCGTCGCCTCGTGCCCGAGCAGCAGCCCACCGATCGGCGCCGACAACGCTTCTGCGATGGCTTTGAGCTCAGTTGCTGTCTCCGGCAGGGGTTGAAGCTCTCGCAGCGCCCTCAAATCGGGCTTACCATTGCGATAGAGGCTCGCCAATTGCGGCACGCCCCGCGCTTGGCCCGCGGGCACGGGCCTGCCTTGCAGCGCCGGATTGCCGATTCCAAGAAACGGCTCGGCTGCAGCCAGTGGCAGCTTGGCCCGGCGCAATGACGCGAGCGACATCACCGACGGCAACACACTGAGTGCGTGCCGGCGCACCAGCCAGGGCGCTTGCCGCAGCGCCTCACGCGGATCGGCGCCAATCACCGGCGCGTCGGTCATAAGCACCTGAAACGGCAGACTGGTGAGCGGACCGGTCGGCACGACGATCAGATGCCGCTTGGATGCGATCAGGGATTGCACGGGACCGAGAATTTGGGCGTAGAGCGCGTGCGCGCCGGCGAGATCGAAGGTCTGGCCCTTGCGCCCCTGCGACGCCGGATCAGCCTGTGCGGCCAGCGGGTCCAGGCCTTGGCGCAACCGCGCGACAGTGTCGCCAAGCGCCGTAGCGTCTGCCCCGATGCGCGCCCAGCCAACACCTTCGCGCGTCATCGCCCACACATAGCTCTGCTCCTTCCCGACCAGAAATGTTACCAAGGCCTCGTCGGCTTTGAGCAGGGCTTGAATGGCGTGCACCGACAACGGCTCCGGATCGATCAGCGCCACATATTCAGGGTAACGCGCCGCGATCGCTTTTTTCTCGGCAACGGCCACCTCGTCGGATTTAACCCATTCCATCACCGTCGCTTCGCGCGCCGCCTTGTACTCGGCCACGCCCGGAAGCCGTGCCTCGGCCTTTTCCAGCCGGCGCAAAGCCTCCACCATCTGTCCCGAATTCTTGTTGGCGCCCTGGCTGAACCTCGTCAGCTCTGCGATGATCGCCTGGCGGTCCTTGTCCGCCCCCTCGCAACCAGGCTTGCGCTGGCCCGGAGGGCACCGCTCCATCAGGCCCTGCATCTTCTGGCCAAGCTCGATCTGGCGCTTCACGGTCGAAGCTGGAGTGCGCGCTTGCGCAATGGAAAGCTGGCGGACCTCTTCGAGCGCGGCAGAATAGGCCGCATCCTTCTTTTGCACCTCGAACCAGCGCATGTCCTCACGCGTCAGTCTCTGATACGCAGCCAGCACACGCTCCAAGGCCCGCTGATGGCGATTGACGCGACGGCCGAGCGGCGTATCGGCCGTTCCCAGCCGTGCCGCCATGCGTGCAAGCGCCGCCCCCGCGGTCGTCGTCCACGCGCGCTGGCTCGCGGCAAATGCCTCCTCCCGCAATCCCGGCGCTTCCGCTGGCGACCGGCGCGACATCTGCCAGGCAGCTTCGACAAGGCCTGTGAAGGCAGCAAGCTGCTGGCGGATCACGATGTCCTGCACATGCCGCGCAATTGTCTGCTCGTCGCGCTTCGCCGTCAGTAGGCCGACCGACGTGCGGAAGGAGCCAAGCGCTGCCGCCGCATCTCCGCGCGCGAGCGCTACGTTGCCAAGGCCCGTATGCGCGCTTGCCGTGAAGCCCGGATTGACGCTCGCCAACGCCGAACGGATCGCCAGAGACCGGCGCAACAACGGCTCGGCGTCGGCCGGACGACGAAGCTTGACCAGGAGATCCGCCAGTGCTTCCAGCGACTGCGGCATCGAGAAGCCGTCGGGCCCATAGACCACTTCGCTGATCCGCACATATTCGCGCAGCGCCCGCTCCGCGACCTCGAGACGGCCCGCCTCCTCCGCGGCAATCCCGACCGAGAACGATTGGATTCCCACCTGCTCGTGATCGGGGCCGAATTCCGCCTGCAACCCCTCCAGCACTTTCTGATGCGCCGCCAGCGCCTCGTCCCAACGCCGCTGCTTGAAGAGATCGCGCGCCTCCTCCTGCTGGCGTTGCAAGGCGGGCGAGGGCAGCTTGGCCTGCGCCATGGCGCAGCTTCCCCCGGCCATCGAGGCCACGGCAAAAGCCGCGATCAGAGCAGCTGACGCGCGCCAAGCTCGGCCCCACCTGTCAGCGACACGCATAAGCGTAGCTCCCTGCTGGAAAATGTTCTGACACGCGGCCCTGCCACGCCCCACACGCGGTTGAAAGATGTGGGCCTGACTACTTCTTCGGCTGGCCCGCGCAGCCCGTGGTCGCATCGCCGGCTCGCGCCACCGGCCGACCATTGATGAAGACCCCTGTCGCACCGCCCACGACGACGCCGCCGCACCCATCGCTATCGCCAACCGTAACCGCTGGCCGCCCATTGATGAAAACGTTGGACGAGCCCTTCGCCAACGCAGAGCCGCCCGAGGTGCGGTCGCCGACCCGTGCCGCTGGCGCGCCGCCGATGCTCACGCCCTTGGCACCCTCCGTGATGACATCGACACCGCCCGCCGGCGCAGGAGATTGTGCCGCGACCGGCAAGGCCGCAATCAGCATCGCTGCAGGCAAGGCAAACGCACCGAGCACCAGCGGGTAGGAATTCAACCGCGCCATATCCGTATCTCCTGGAATGATTTCGCCCCAAGCGCCGAAGCCGTGCACGCCCTGCCACGCTCGCAGGCTCGCGTCCGCTGATCAAGCACATGACACCACCGCAGACCACCGTGCTGCGACATCCTATCCGATAAAGCGGCGGCCTTTGGGCACGGGCTGACCGGCACGATCAATGCGCGCCTCGCAGGGCGCCGATCACCGCAGCCAGCCCGATCCCGAGCAGCAGCAGCAGCGCCGAGGAGCGAAAGTGGCGCTGCCCGCCAGTGCTGAAGAAGCGGCTGCCCGCCCACGTCGAGCCCAGAAATAGCGGAATGAGAACCAGCGCCAGGACCAGCGCCTGCTTCGTGAAAATGCCGAAGCTCAGATGCGAGACGGCACCGCTGACGGCGATGAAACCGACGAGCCCCAAAACATTGGCCCGCTGCTGGCGCGTTTCCCCCCCGCGCGCCACCGCCACCGCGACCGACGGCGGCCCGCCAACGCCAGCCGCCCCCTGCAGCATGCCGCTGACGAGCCCCGCCAGTATCGGCACCCACGGCTTGGCCGCCACCCGCGGCGTGACGCCGTACCATGTGGCCAGTGCCATCGCCATGACGGCGATCCCGATCCCGGCCGTCATCAGGCGCGGATTGACCGATGTAAGGATCAGCGACCCGAGCGGTGCCCCGATCATGATGGCGACGCCGGCCGGCAGCACCAGCTTGCGATCGGCAGCCCGCACCGCCTCCGGCAGCAGTTGCACCACACTGGGCAGCCCCACCAGGCTCGCGACCGCGACTGCCGTCTTCGGCCCCAGCACCAGGCTCAGCACCGGCACCAGCGCCAGCGCGCCGCCGAAGCCGACGAACCCTCGCATGAACCCGCCGAGCACCGCAGCCCCGATCACCAGCACGACCCAGCCCGGATCGAGCCCCGCGCCCAACAGTTCGCTCAAAGCCTGCCCCTATGCCAACCCGCCAACGCGCCGAAGCGCCAGGCCCGCCAAGCCTCACGCGTTGAGGTAGTTGAGCGCCAGGCCCGCGCCCGGCCAGTCCATCGCAACCAGCCGGCCCGTCATCGATAGCGTGATGTAGGCTGTCTTGAGGCCCTCACCGCCAAAGCAGATGTTGGTCACGTAGGGGTCGCCCGGAATGGCCACATGCCGGCTGATGCCCGACGGCGATATGATGGTGATGCCCGGATTGAACAGTGTCGCCACGCACACGTTGCCGTCGGCATCGACGGCCAGCGAATCGAACAGGTTGTAGCCGCCGAGCCCCGCCAACAGCCGTCCCCCCGATGGCGACGGCCACGGCACTTTGCGCACCTCGCCCGGCGCCACGATGTCGTAGGCCCACACCCGACCCGTCTGCGTCTCCGCCACATAGAGCACCGAGCCGTCGGGCGACAGGCCGCAGCCGTTGGGCGTCGTCAGCGGAAACGCCACCTCCTTGATCGCGCTACCGTCGGCCTTGGCGTAATAGACGCAGCCCCGGTCCCAATCGCGCTCGCGCGCCTTGCCGAGGTCCGTGAAGTAGAAGCCGCCATGCGCGTCGAAGACGAGGTCGTTGGGCCCGTTGAGTTTGTAGTTTGGCCCCTTGGTGTAGAGCACATCGACCTTGCCACTCGCCAGGTCCACCCGCTCGATCCGCCCGCCCGAATAATTCTTTGCCTGCATGTGCGGACGGATGCCACCGGCATCTTCGATCCACTCGAAGCCACCGTTGTTGCAGATGTAGCAGGCCCCGTCCGGGCCGATCGCAGCCCCGTTCGGCCCTCCCCCCGTCTCCGCCACCACGCTCACCTTGCCGTCCTGCCCTACCCGCGAGAGCGTGCCCCGCTGGATCTCCACCAGCAGCACGCTGCCATCCGGCATCGCGATCGGCCCCTCCGGAAATTTCAAACCCCCGGTAATCTCGCGAACGTCGGTCATCTCGGCACTCCCTAGCATGCGGCATTGGTGGATTACCCTCCACGCTACACGCCCACCAGCGCCCTCGTCACCTCCGCGCTTTGCCTGAGGGACAGAGCATGTGGCCTGATCACGTCCCAATGCCCGAATTGGGCACTCCCGCCAGTCCCGACTTGCAGCCGGCCGCCAGGAACGCCAGACTTATGCGCCATCCCACCCGGCAACCGGCTTCCCGCCAGGGTCACCACACACACGAGACAGGTCAATGCAGCAGGCACAATATGATTTCATCGTTGTCGGCGCCGGCTCGGCGGGCTCGGCCGTTGCCGCCCGCCTGAGCGAGAGCGGCCGCTACAAGGTGCTTCTCCTCGAGGCCGGCGGCAAGACGCATCCCCTCTCCCGCGTTCCCATCAGCTTCGCCCGCTTCATCAATCAGCCCGGCGTCAACTGGCTCTATTCCTCCGAACCCGAAGCCGCCACCGGCGGCCGCAACATCCCCGTCCCCCGCGGCCGCATGCTCGGTGGCTCCTCGGCCATCAACGGCATGGTCTGGGTCCGTGGCCAGCGCCAGGACTACGACCACTGGGCACAGCTCGGAAACCGCGGTTGGAGCTACCAGGACGTACTGCCGGTCTTCCGCGCCATGGAGGATTACGAAGGCGGCGATGGCGAATTCCGCGGCCGCGGCGGCCCGCTCAAGGTCTCCGACATCTTCGAGGAAGGCCCCCTCTACGACAGCTTCTTCAAGGCAGCCGAACAGACCATCGGCCTCAAGCCCAACTCCGACTACAACGGCCCCGAGCAGGAGGGCATCGCCATGACGCAGGCCTCCATCCGTGGCGGCCGCCGCATGTCCACATCCGCCTGCTACCTCGAGCCCGCCAAGCGCCGCTCCAACCTCACCATCGAGACCGACGCCTGGGCCCATGGCCTGCTACTCGAGAACAAGCGCTGCGTCGGCGTCCGCTACAAGGTGAAAGGCGAGATGCGCGTTGCGCGCGCCGGCCGCGAGGTCGTCGTCTCAGCAGGTTCCATCGCCTCCCCCCAGCTGCTCGAATTGTCCGGCATCGGCCAGGCAGACCGGCTCAAGGATCTCGGCATCGAGGTCCGCCACGCCCTTGCCGGCGTCGGAGAGAACCTGCGCGACCACTGGGCCCCACGCATGAAGTGGCGCGTTGCCCGCAAGGGCGCCACCTACAATGAGAAGGCCCGCGGCGTCGGCGCCATCAAGGAAGGCCTCGCCTATTTCACGACGGGCAAGGGCTTCCTGAGCCTGCCCGCCTCCCCGATGCGCGCCTTCTTCAAGACCCGCACCGGCCTCGAGAGCCCCGACGCCATGTTCATGGTGATGCCGTTCCTCGTCACCCCCGACCTGAAGCTCGACAAGCAGGCGGGCATGACCATCATCGTCCACCAGCAGCGCCCCGAGAGCCGCGGCAGCATCCACATCGCCTCCAAGGACCCAGGCAGTCAGCCGGCGATCCGTTTCAACTTCCTCTCAGACCAGATCGATCGCGATTGCCTGTCAGCCGCCATGCGCACGGTCCGCTCGGTTGTCGAGGCCGAGCCCCTGAAATGGCTGCAGCCCGACGAGTTCATGCCCGGCGGCCAGGCCAAGACCGATGACGAACTGCTCGACTATGCCACCCGCTACGCCGAGACCGCCTACCATCCCGTCGGCACCTGCAAGATGGGAACCGACAGCGACCCGATGGCCGTCGTCGACGACCGCCTGCGCGTGCGTGGCATCTCCGGCCTGCGGATCGCCGACGCCTCCATCATGCCGACGCTGACCTCCGGCAACACCAACGCACCGTCGATCATGATCGGCGAAAAATGCGCCCGCATGGTGCTGGAGGCCCATACCTGAGTTCAATCGTCAGTGGCAGGCGCCAACATCGCTGCAGGCCACTGGCAACCTTCAACCCGATCATGGGAGCATGCGGCATGGCGATCATCGACGCCCAGGTTCACGCCTACGAACGCGACCACCCCGGCCGTCCCTGGCATGCCGTCCTCCACGGCCCACCCGAAGTCACCGGCGACGATCTGGTGAAAGCCATGGATGCTGTCGGCGTCGACGGCGCCATCCTCGTCTCCGCTTTCACCATGTACCGCTACGACGCCAGCTACGCGATCTCTGTGCATAAGGCGCATCCGAACCGCTTTGCCCTCGTCAAGCCGGTCGACACCACCGATCCCGCCGTCGCCGAGACCATCGCCGACTGGGCCAATCAGGACGGCGCCGCAGCCATCCGCATCATGATGACCCGCGGCGTCTCCACCGATCCAGCCGACCCCGGCATCGCCCGCGTCCTCGACACAGCCGCCCGCCACGATCTTCCTGTCAACCTTCTGTGCTGGGGCCGCCTCGAGCAGGCCAAAGCGATGGCCGCCGCCCACCCTGACACCCAGTTCGTCATCGATCATCTGGGCCTGCAGCAGCCGTTCGAGCCGCCGGCCCCAGATCGACCTTTCGCCGACCTCACCAAGGTCCTGGCGCTCGCCGAGCACGACAACGTCGCCATCAAGATCACCGGCGCCTGTACGCTCTCCCAAAAGCCCTATCCCTACGACGACATCTGGGACCCGCTCTGGCGGATCTTCGATGCCTACGGCCTCGACCGCTGTCTTTGGGGCACCGACTGGACCCGCGCCGTGGGCCTCCTCACCTACAAGCAGGGCGTCGACGCCTTTCGCCTGGCGTCCCGCCTGACCGACGCCGACCGCGAGCAGCTCATGTCCGGTACCCTCGCCCGCATCTACGACTGGCAACCAACCGCGGCCTGAGACGGGCCGACGCCCGTTTCCCAAACAACGGAGTTCAGACCATGAAAGAAGCCCTGCGCCGCGGCCCCCGCTATAAGCACACTCCGAATGGCACCGACACCGCCTACGAAACGCTCACCGTCGACAAGCTGACGCCCGTGATCGGTGCCGAGATCGGCGGTATCGACCTTTCCAGGCCGCTCTCCAATCAGCAACACGACGAAATCCATCGCGCGCTCGCCGAGAACCTCGTCATCTTCTTCCGCGATCAGGCCATCTCGCACGAGCAACATCTGGCGTTCGGCCGCCTGTTCGGCGAGCTGATGGTGCATCCGGCAGCGCCCCACATCGAGGGCCATCCCGAGTTGCTGAAGATCTATGCCGATAAGGATTCGCCCCGCGCCAACGGCGAGGCCTGGCACTCCGATGTGAGCTGCGAGCCAGAGCCGCCGATGGGCTCGATCCTGCACATCCGGCAATGCCCGCCCAAGGGCGGCGACACCCTGTTCGCCAACATGTATGCGGCCTACGAGGCGCTCTCCGACCGCATGAAGACCTACCTAGATGGCCTCACCGCCATCCATGACGGCGAGCACGTCTATCGCGGCACCTACTCCAACTTTGGCGTCCAGGATAAGCCCCAATACCCCCGCTCCGAGCACCCGGTCGTGCGCACCCATCCGGTCACCGGCCGCAAGTCCCTGTTCGTCAATCGCGGCTTCACGACGCGCATCAAGGACCTGCCCCTCGACGAGAGCGACGCCATCCTGGCCTACCTCTACGACCACATGGCCAATCCGCTGTTCCAGTGCCGCTTCCGCTGGCAGCCGAACTCGATCGCCTTCTGGGACAACCGCTGCGCCCAGCATCGCGCCATGTGGGACTACTGGCCCCACACCCGCTCCGGCGCCCGCGTCACCGTCAAGGGCGAAAAGCCGGTCTGAAACATTGCCGGCTCCGTCACTTGTGAGAGCGGCGGCTCATCCCTCGACGACGATGCCCGGGTGGCGCGCGCCCGTCTCGAGGAAATCCGCCGCGATCCGCGCCATTACCGGCGCCATCAGGAACCCGTGCCGGAAGGCGCCATTGACGTGGATGCGCCGTCCGGCGACCACCACCTTGGGCACGTTGTCGGGAAACGCCGGCCTCACGCCGGCAGAAAGCTCCACGACTTCCGCTTCCCCGAACGCCGGATGCACGGCATAGGCCGCGCCCATCAGATCCAGCGCCGAGCGCACCGTCACGGCGCCGAAGTCCTCACGCTCGATGACCGTGGCGCCGATCATGTAGGTGTCATCCCCCCACGGCACGACATAGAGCGGAAAACGCGGATGCAGGAGCCGCACCGGACGCGAAAGCGCCACCTCGCGCGTGCGCACTAGCGCCATCTCACCCCGTACGCCGCGCAGCGTCGGCAGGTCGGCGCGGGCAGCAATGCCGCGGCAATCGATCACCACCCCGCCCGCCGGAGCCGCCATCCACACGGGATCGCCGACCGGCTCGCCGAACTTGAGCGCAACCCCCATCCGGCGCAATTCCGCGATCAAAGCCGCCAGCGCTTTGCGCGTCGAGACATGGGCTTCCGTCGGGAAATAGAGCCCCCGCCCGAATCGCCCGGCAAGCTCTGGTTCCAGCGCTTCGATCGCCGCCCCGTCGACCGGTCGGTGCCCTTCCGTCATCCGCTCGAACCGGCGCAGGTCTGGCAGGTCCCGCACTCCGGCCACCACCAAACTCCCCCGCTGCACCACGTGCGAGAACGCCGCCTGCCACAGCGCCAGCCCTTCAAGGCCCAGCTGCTGCACCACCGGCTCAGCCGCCTCCGCCTCACAATAGGGCGCGAGCATGGCCCCGGCAAAGCGGCTCGAGCCCCCGCTTTCCGCTTCCGGCATGGCTTCCCGCAGCGTCACGGCATGCCCCCGCCGCGCCAATTCGAACGCCTGCCACAGGCCGAAAATGCCGGCGCCGACGACTGTGATCTCGAGTGAGGACAATGTGAACTTCCAGGCTGGCCGATCTTAGGGTGAGGGCCGAGTAAGGAGCGCCATCACGCCCGATGTCAATCGGCCACGCTCGCGCGCGCCGGCATCGGTCCGCTTTCGAGCGCGATCTCCTTGATCAGCTTGGCAAGAATCGCCGTCCCGAACGCCTCATGCCCTTCTGCTGCCAGCGCGAAGGCGTTGGCCCCGCCGATGACGTTGGTCTCGTAGTATTTGAGCAGCCCGCCCGGCGGGTGCGTGTGCTGCGGATTGAACGCCAACGGCACCGCACTCAGGATCGCCAGCCCGTTGATCGTGATGCCCTGCGACAACGCCAGCGCCCGCGCCTCGATAAGCGAGCCGCCACTGTTCGACGTGCCGTCTCCCGAGACATCGATCAGGTGGCGCTGCGACCGCCAGGGACTCCGCGGAAACTGCAGCGTCGCGAACTCGATCGCCGACCCGATCGCCGTCCGTCCCCTGAAAGCACGGGGCGCCGCCAGGATCCGCTGCGCCAGTCGATCGGCCTCGTCCTTGCTGGAGATCGCCGTCCAGTCGGCAACGATCGCCTGCTCCGCAACCCCCGACCATTCGATCAGCGCCACCCCGATCCGCCCGAGCAGACCCGACCCAATGGCGCGGATGACGCGGGGATTGGTCAGTGCTGCCGCATAGCCCTCGCGCTGCAGGCGGAACTTCTCTTCATCCACGCTGCGCGAAATGTCGACCGCTAGCACCAGCAGAACATCGACCTCTGGCCGTCCACCGGGTTGCGGAACCTCGCCAACTGCCGCCCCGGGCGCATCGACCGGCATCAGCGCTGGCGTGCCGGCGTGCAACTGCGCCACCGAGCCCCACGCGAGCACACTAAAGGTCACGATCATCGCCATGGTGGCGGGCATCCGGCGGCGCATGCTGTGCGCTCCTTCCACTGTCCCTTCCGGCAATCGGATCCAGACTGCCGGCCCGTTTGAGGCGGACTGATGGCAAGCCGTGCCGGCACCGTCTCCACCGACTGCCGCTCCCGGAGCACGGCCTTCGATCGCCACCAGGGTGCGATTGCAATTCCACCATCATTGAAACCACTTTAGGGTGCCCCCAGTCCCATCACGAGCCGAGGCCAAGTCACGTGCGAAGTCCTGGAGTTTCAAGAGACCGGCAGCCCTTTGCGCCTCGCCGAGCGTCCGTCCCCCGCAGCAGCCCCCGGCGAAGCGGTCCTCCAAGTCGCCTACTGCGGCGTCTGCGGCTCCGACGTGCACGCCACCGAGGCCAGCGCCTCCCAGGTCCCCCGCGGCACTGTCCTCGGCCACGAGTTTTCCGGCACCATCGTCCAGTCCCACGATCCCGCCTGGCAGCCGGGCGATCGCGCCATCGCTGTGCCGCTTTGGCCCTGCGACGATTGCAAGACACTCGGCGCCTGCAAGGACGACCTGGGCATCCTCTGCCCGCGCAACCGGATCGTCGGCCTCGCCCAGGACGTGCCTGGCGGCTACGCCGAGTTCGTAAAGGTTGGCACCCGCCAGCTGCTCGCAGTTCCCGATGGCGTGGCCCTCGACGCCGCCGCGCTGGCCGAACCCCTCGCCGTCGGCGCCCATGCCGTCCGCCTGGCTGGCCCCATGCTCGGCGCCCGCACCCTGATTGTCGGCGCTGGCCCCATCGGGCTTGCCACCGCCCTCTTTGCCCGCAAGGCCGGTGCCCGTGACGTCATCGTCTCCGAATTGGACCAGGCCCGCCGCCTCCGGGCCCTCCACCTCGGCGCCAGCGGCGCCATCGATCCCTTGGCAGGCCCGCCCGCCGAGGCCTTCCACGATCTCACCGGCGGTCCCCCCGACCGCGTTTTCGAATGCGTCGGCGTGCCGGGCATCCTGCGCCAATGCATCGACCTTGCCGCCATCCGCGCGACCGTGGTCGTCGTTGGCGTCTGCCGCCACGACGACACCATCCTGCCGCGCGCCGCCATCCGCAAGGAGTTGAAGCTCCAGTTCGTTCTGGGCTACACCCACCTCGATTTCACTTTGTCGCTGGACCTGCTCGCGAGCGCCGCCTTCGACCCCGCCCACCTCATCACCCATCGCGTCGGCTTCGAGGCCTTGCCCGCCATCTTCGAAGCGCTGCGCCGGCCCAATCCCCACGGCAAGGTGCTGCTCGAGCCGCGCCAAGCCGGTCTCACAACAAGCATGGAGACGAACGAATGCCGACAGTCGGTCTCGTAGGTGTAGGCCTCATCGGCCGCGCCTGGGCCAATGTCTTCAGCCGCGCCGGCTGGGACGTGAAGTGCTGGGATGCCAACCCTGACGCCACCGCCGCCGCGCCCAAGCTCGTGGCCGACAGCCTGCGGGACCTGGCCCGGCATGGGCTCGTCAAGGACCCGGAGGCCGCGGCCGGGCGCGTGAAGAGTGCCGCAACCCTCGCCGAGGCGGTCGCAGGCGTCGACTTCGTCCAGGAGTCCGGCCCCGAGACGATCGAGGCCAAGCGTCAGATCTGGCCGTTGATGGATGAGGCAGCCCCGCCGGATGCGGTCATGGTCACCTCCTCTTCGGCCATTGTCGCCTCGCGCTTCACCGAAGCCTTGAAGGGTCGCCATCGCTGCCTCGTCGCCCACCCGGTGAACCCACCGCACGTGGTGCCGATCGTTGAGCTCTGCCCGGCGCCGTGGACCGACCCCGAAGCCGTCAAAAAGGCCCGCGCCGTCTACGAGAGCATCGGGCAAGTGCCGATGGAGCTGAAGAAAGAGATCGACGGCTTCATCCTCAACCGCATGCAGGCCGTGCTGTTGTCGGAAGCCTTCCGCCTGGTGCAGGAGGGCTATTGCACGCCCGAGGACCTCGACAAGACCATCGCCCACGGCCTGGGGCTGCGGTGGAGCTTCATGGGTCCGTTCGAGACCATCGAGATGAACGCGCCGGGCGGCATTCCCGACTATTGCGCACGCTTTTCCAAAACCATGTCCGGTCTCGCCTCCAAGCCCTATTCCGGCGATCAGTTCGAGCCCGAGAACGTCGCCAAGGTAATGGCCCAGTGGGGCAAGTCGCCGACGCCTGACGACGTGGCGAAGAAGAGCCGTTGGCGCGACGAGCGCCTCGCAGCTCTTGCGGCTTTCAAGAACGCCCAGAAGCCCTATCAATCCTGACCGCATCAGTCCTGAAGGAGCCGGAAATGGCCAAGAAGCACAAAGTCATGATCACTTGCGCGGTGACGGGCGCAATTCACACGCCAACCATGTCGCCGCATCTGCCGATCACACCGGAAGAAATCATCGATGCCGCAGTGGGTGCCGCCGAAGCCGGCGCAGCCCTCGTCCACGTCCACGCCCGCAATCCCAAGACCGGCCAGCCCGACCAGAGCCCCGAAGCCTTCCTCCCCTTCCTCAAGGTCATCAAGCAGCGCTCCAATTGCGTGCTCAACATCACGACGGGCGGCGCTCCAACGATGTCGGTCGAGGAACGCCTCAAGCCGTGCGCGACCCTCAAGCCCGAGGTCGCCTCCCTCAACATGGGTTCCATGAACTTCGGCCTCTACCCCATGCTCGAGCGCTACAAGGAGTTCAAGCACGACTGGGAGAAGCCCTATCTCGAAGGCTCCAAGGACCGCATCTTCAAGAACACCTTCACCGACATCGAGAACATCCTCACCACCTGCGCGCAGAACAACACCCGCTTCGAGATCGAGTGCTACGACATCGGCCACCTCTACACGCTGCGCCACTTCGCCGACCGCGGCATCGTCAAGCCGCCGTTCTTCATCCAGTCGGTGTTCGGCATCCTCGGCGGCATCGGCCCCCACCCCGAGGACGTCATCCACATGAAGCGCACCGCCGACCGCCTGTTCGGCGACCAGTACCAGTGGAGCGTGCTCGGCGCCGGCCGCAACCAGTTGCCGATCGCAGCCCAGGCCATCGCCATGGGTGGCAATGTCCGCGTCGGCCTCGAGGATAGCTTGTGGGCCGGCCCTGGCAGGCTCGCCAAGACCAACGCCGAGCAGGTCAAGCTCGCCCGCCAGATGATCGAGGCCTTGGGCTACGAAATCGCCACACCTGACGACGCCCGCGAGATTCTCGAGCTCAAGGGCGCCGACCGCGTCGAGTTTTAAGGTCGTCGTAGTCGGAGGGCGCGAGCGGCCATCGTCTTCGAAGCGCAAAGCCCGAAAGGGCCGCGCGCTGTCGGAGTTACCTTGCCCTCTGCGCGCAGCGCTTGCGAGCAATCGTCTTTGCCTAAGGCTTTGCCCCCCGGCAGGCGATCGCCTGCCGGATTGCGGCCAGCCGCGCTCCTGCCACCCGGCCGACGGCCTCCGCAGCATAGTTCGAAGCAATCATGCCCTTGCCGGCCGCGGCGAGCCTGGCCCGCTTGCCCGGATCGCCAACCACATCCCGCAGGATCGTTGCCGCCACATCGAGGTCGGGCTCCGCCCAGCTCAGCTCACCAGCGTGCGGATAGGCGTCCTGCCCGATCGGCTGCAATTTGTAGGGCACCGGAAACCCGGTCGCCTCCGTCAGGAACTCGGCATTGCCCGAGTACGCCGTGCCGACCACAGGCAACCCCATGAGCATCGCCTCGGCCATGCCGAGGCCGAACCCTTCCGAGCGATGCAGCGACACGTAGCTCGACGTGCTTGCCATCAGCGAAAGCATGTCGCTCCGCGCCAACTCGCCATGCACCAGCCTGATCCGCCCATCCTCCCGTACCGCCGCCTCCATCGCCTCCCGGATCGCCACGAAGCGCTCGCCATCGCCATTGCTCTTGACGACCAGTCCAACCGGCTCGTCGCCGCATGCAAAGGCCCGGCGAAAGGCTGTGACGATGCCGAGCGGGTTCTTGCGCTCCGGGAATGAGTTGTAGTCGAAAGAGAACAGGAACCAGAAACGGCCGGTCTCGAGTCCGAAGCGCGCCATGTCCGCCCGCGGCGTCTCCTCCAGCGTCACGCACGTTGGCACGATGCTGATCGGCCCATCGAACACCGCCCGCATGGCATCGGCGACAAAGGCGTTAGGCGCCCAGATTTCGTCAAACCGCTGCAGCGGCTGACGCCAGGCTTCCGGCGCCCGTTCGAGCTCCCAGAATGTCGCCAGCACGTTGTAGGCGGCCTCGGTCCGCCGCCGGCCGAGCATGCGCATGGCATAGCCGGTCTGATCGGCCGCCATGCAGAAGATATTGATGTCATGCACATGATCGACATCGTATCGCCCGGCCCAGGACCGGTCGCGAACCCCGCGTCGCGCAAAGGCGCTGTAGGGGTAGACCGCAAACGGCTCGTCGACCGTCGCCAATGCACGCGCCAACCCTCGCGCATATTGCCCGAGGCCAAAACCAACCTCGAAATAGCCGATCAACAGCGGCCCGGGACGTGAGACGTCGGCAAGCGGCCAGCGCTGCCGGCGGTAGGCGTGCGCGTTGCGCCGATGGGCCAACCATTCCCGGAAGTAGCGCCACTCTCCCACAGCACCACCGTAGGCGCGCTGCAGCATGGCGCGGCCCTGACCGATCCGCGCCTCCACTCCCGCGCTGGCAAGATCGCTTGGATCTGGCTGCCTCTCCACCATTCGCCCCGTCTCCGCCAACGGTGTTGACCGCCGGCTCATCCGGGCAGTCTGGGCTCGATCCGCCGTGACACCAGCCGGTCGTACATCACGATCGCCCCTGCCATCGCCACGTTGACGCAGAACCGCGTCGGGATCTTGATGGTGACGTCGCACCTGGCGAGCAGCTCCGGCGACAACGAGCCCGCTTCCGGACCGAGCACATAGGCCGCCCGCGCCGGATGGCGAAACTGCGGTAGCTCGATCGCCTCGTCCAGCAGCTCCACACCCACCAGCTTGCAACTGCGCGGCAGCACCATCTCATCGATCGCACGCCAGTCGTAGTGCGGCAGATGCAGATCCCCGCGCGAGGTGTCCGCCATCGCCTCGAGCGCCGAATAGGCGGCCCCGATTGTGAACGTGAACGCCGCTCCGAACGCATGCGCCGATCGCATCATGTTGCCGAGATTGAGGCTCTTCGACATGCGTTCTGCGCCAATGGCGAAAAACCCTCGTCCATCCGCTTCCGCCATCTCGAGCCCCTCAAACGACGCCGAGCTGGCGATGCAGTACGCCGAGCGCCGCGGGCATGTCGATGCCGGCAAAGATGAAGCCGCCGACGCCGGCAGCCTTGAGCTGAGCCTCCTGCTCCGCCGGCCGGCCCGCGAGATAGACCTGACTGCAGCCAACGGCTTTCAGCACCGAGGCGGCAGCTTCTCCGAGTTCGCCATAGACCTCGTCTGAGGAGCACAGGCAGGCAACTTTTGCCCCCGACTGCGCAAACGCCGCCCCGAGGTCCGCCGTATGAGTCCAGCCCTCCCCGCCAACGGCCTCGATACCGCCGGCCGCCAGGAAATTCCGCATCCACGTCGTCCGCGCCGTGTGCACCGCCAATGCGCCGAGCGACGCCAGGAACACGCGCGGCGGTTCACCCGTCTTGGCCGCATGGCCATCGGCTGCATCCCGCAGCACCTCGAAAGGCACGCTGTCGCGCCGCATCACAACCGCCGTCACCGTGGCCCCGTTCGGCTTTGCTGCGAGGTCCGCCGGCGGCCACGGTTCGGCCTTGGCTCCGTCATCGCCGAGACGTGGGAACGCCGACGTGCCCGTCATCGCCAGCTTGCCCGTGGCAAGCAGCTTGTCGCGTGCAGCCCGCGCTGCAGCCAGCTGCGCCTGCACCCGCCCGCTCTCGAGACTTGAGCCGAGACCGCCCTGCGCTTCGATCTCCTGGAACTGCCCCCAAGCCTGCCCGGCAAGGCCCGCCGTCAACTGCTCGACGTACCAGCTCCCGCCGGCCGGATCCGTGACCCGCCCGAGCCCCGCCTCCTCCAACAGCACGTGATGGGTATTGCGCGCGATCCGCCGTGCAAAACTGTCCGGCCGCCCGATCGCCCAGGTGAAGGGCAGCACGGTAATGGCATCCGCGCCCCCCATCGCCGCCGCCGCCGCGGCAATCGTCGTGCGCAGCATGTTCACCCAAGGATCACGCCGGCTCATCATCCGCTCGGACGTCTCCGCTGTCACCATCACGCCACGGGCAGCCGCCCCCGCGCCGCAGGCATCACCAACGCGCCAGATCAATTGGCGCAGCGCTCGCAGCTTGGCGATGGTGAGAAACTGATCGGCATCGGCAGCGACCGTGAACGCGATCTTGGGTAGCGCTGCCGCCGGCGCCATCCCCGCTGCTTCGCAAGCTCTGAGATAGGTGACGAGCGTGGCCAGCATCAGCGACAGCTCGGCAGCCTCGCTCGCCCCCGCCTTGTGCCACACGTGACCGTTGGCCCTGAGTGCCGTCACCCCCGGCATGGTCTGCGCCGAGCCCACCAGGTCGGCAGCAATCCCCAGCGATTTAGTCAGCGGATGATAGAGTGCGCCGGTTGCAGCCAGGTTGCCCAGCGGATCGTAGTTGAAGGCGCCCTGCCGCTGCCCTTCTCCGACACCGGCAGCCCGCCACAGCGCCGTCAGCGTTCCCGCCGCATCCGGCGTGAGCTCACCCGCCACCAGCGATACCGGGCAAACGTCCAGCATCACGCCCTCGAGCACCCGTCCCATCACTTTCTGCTCATAGCCGACACCCGTCTGCCCGGGGGCCGCCACTTGCAGCAGCACCGAAGTAGCGCCTCCAGCCAGATCCTCGAGGATCTCCGCGTTGGCCGCCACCGGATCGGCCGATGCCGAGATCTGCCGGATGTCCCAGGCAGCCCCCTCCGCCGGCCGGAAGCCGCGTACATAGGGCTCGGCCCCGGGCAGGCTCATCTCCTGGCCAGCGATGGTGTCGGCCCGCGTATAGAGCGGCCGGATCTTGAGGCCATCCGCCGTCCGCGACACCAGCCGCCGCTCGAAGTCGCCGCCCTTCAGCGCCTTCTCGACCAGGGCCAGCCAGTCCTGCTCGCTCGGGCGAGGAAATCCGGAGGCCAAAGGGGAATCGTTCATGTGCCGCAACTCTCTGCCACGCCTGCTTGCCTCGGGACGTTGTAATCAGGTTGCAGCCCGCCGCCAACCGCCCCCTGTCCGCCGGTGCCTCGACCTTTGGGATTATGCAGTCCCACATATTGCAGTCTGCCGCCGTTCAGGCCCACAATAGCCCCCAACACGGAGTGCACCAATGGCCCAGACCAACCCACCCCACCACAAGCCGCACGACATGGGCGGCGATCCCGCCGGCCCCATCGACCGCGACGAGCACACGCCGACCATGGCCGAGCGGCGCATCGACGCCATGATGCTGCTGTTGCGCAACGAGCCGCGCAGCTTCTGGGTCACCGACGAGAATCGCCGCACCATCGAGAGCCTGAGCCCCGACACCTACCGCGACACCCGCTATTACGAAAAATGGTGTCTGGCCATGCGTAGCTTGCTGATCGAGAAGGGCGTGCTCACCGAGGCCGAGGTGGACGCCAAGCTGGCCGAGGTCAAGGCCCGGCACGGCGCTGCAACCAAGGGGGCCAAACCATGACCACGCCCCGCTACAAGGCTGGCGACAAGGTTGTTGTGAAAACGGCCGCACCTGCCGGTCACGTCCGCACACCGAGCTATTTGCAAGGCAAGCGCGGCACGGTCGTGCGCGACTTCGGCTCCTGGCGGAACCCTGAGAAGCTGGCCTACGGCAAGCCCGGCTGGCCGCTTGCCGTCAACTATTGGGTGGCCTTCACCATGGATGAGGTCTGGGGGGGACAAGGCGCCTACGCTACCAACGACAAGGTCGTCGCCGAGATCTACGAGCACTGGCTCGATCCCGACGCTACCGCCTGAAACAACCCATTCCACGACAGGAGAGAGCCCAAGTGACCTCGATCCACGACACCGATCACGACCACGACCACGAGCCCGGCCATGATCACGACCATGGTCACGATCACCATCATGGCGACGGCCACACTCACGACCACGGCCCCTTCCAGCCCGACATCAAGGAGCCCAGCGAGGATTGGGAGTTCCTGGAGATCGCACTCCGCGAGCTGATGATCGAGAAGGAAATCCTCTCAGCCCGCGACATCTCCGAAAAGATTGAGGAATGGGAGGGCAAGTGTCCGGAGATCGGCGCCGAGGTGGTCGCCAAGGCGTGGACCGATCCGGCCTTCAAGGCGCGCCTCCTCGCTGACGGCAACAAGGGTGTAGGCGAGCTCGGTCTCGAGATGCCCGGGCTCAACCTGGTCGTGCTCGAGAACACGGAGAAAGTGCACCACATGATCGTGTGCACGCTGTGCTCCTGCTATCCCCGCCCGATCCTGGGTCTGCCGCCGCTCTGGTACAAATCGCGCGATTACCGCTCGCGGGCCGTGCGCGAGCCCCGCAACGTACTGAAGGAGTTCGGCACCGATCTGCCCGACAGCGTCGAGATCCGCGTCGTCGACAGCACCGCCGATTGCCGCTTCCTGGTTCTCCCGAAGCGCCCCGAGGGCACCGAGGGTTGGGATGCCAAGCGCCTCGCCGCGCTCGTCTCCCGCGACGCCATGATCGGCACAGCCGTGGCCCGGGATGCAGGGTAAGGGCGAGCATTAAGCGGTCCCGGCGCCCCAGGTTGCAGCTTCATGATGGCGCTTGCGATGCTCCAGGTCCGCGCGTTGCGCTTGCCCCCGCCCATGCCTATGCTCTCACCCGACCGATTTGCCCATGCCCACCTGCCCGTAGCCTGAGGCGCGCTCCATGTTCACCAACTTCTTTTACGAGCTCAAGACCGCCAAGGTGCCCGTCACGCTCAAGGAATACCTGGCGTTGATGGAGGCCCTTCAGGCTGACCTCGCGGACATGCGGGTGGAGCACTTCTACTATCTATCCCGCACCGTTCTAGTGAAGGACGAACGCCACCTCGACAAGTTCGACCAGGTCTTCGGTCATGTCTTCAAGGGCCTGGAGCTGATGGCCGACGGCGCTGACGTCGAGATTCCCGAGGAGTGGTTGCGCGTCATGTCGCAGCTCTACCTGTCGGATGAGGAGCGCGCCAAGATCGAGGCCCTCGGCGGCTGGGACAAGATCATGGAGGAGCTGAAGAAGCGCCTCGAGGAGCAGAAGGGTCGCCACCAGGGCGGCAGCAAGTGGATCGGCACCGCCGGCACTTCGCCCTTTGGCGCGGAAGGCTACAATCCGGCCGGCGTCAGGATAGGGCAGAAAGAGAACAAGAACTTCCGCGCCGTAAAAGTCTGGGACAAGCGCGAGTTCAAGGACCTCGACGACAAGGTCGAGCTTGGCACCCGCAACATCAAGGTGGCGCTTCGCCGGCTGCGAAAATTCGCCCGCGAAGGCGCGCCTGACGAACTCGATCTCGACGGCACCATCAAGGGGACCGCGCGCAAAGGCTATCTCGACATTCAGATGCGGCCGGAGCGGCGCAACACCGTCAAGGTCGTGATGTTTTTCGATATCGGCGGCTCCATGGACTGGCACATCAAGCTGGCCGAGGAGCTGTTCTCTGCGAGCCGCACCGAATTCAAGCACATGGAGCATTTCTACTTCCACAACTGCCTCTACGAGTACGTGTGGAAGAACAACAGGCGTCGCTGGACCGAGCGCACACCGACCTGGGACGTGCTGCACAAGTACGGCTCCGACTACAAGATCATCTTCATCGGGGACGCATCCATGAGCCCCTATGAGATCACCGTACCGGGCGGCTCGGTCGAGCACATGAACGAGGAGCCGGGCTCGACGTGGCTGCGCCGCGTTACCGGTATTTACGAAAGCGCTGTCTGGCTGAACCCGGTACCCGAGCAGCACTGGAGCTGGACGCCCTCCATCCAGCTCGTCTCCGACATCATGGACAAGCGCATGTACCCCCTCACCATCGACGGCCTCGACCGGGCGATGAAGGAGCTGATGCGATAAGGCACAAGGCAGGCTAGGCTCTGTGGTTTTCGCCCCGGTACGGGCGCGTCAAGAGATTGAGGACATCACGGCCTCGCCCTATTGCAGGGCGCCTGTTCGTGCTAAGCAGACAGCCAGGGAATCGATTGTCGGGGGACATTCGCTCATGCGCAGCACTGCGAAACGGACCGCAATACTTGGCGTGCTTGCAGCGCTCACAGCCGGCTGTTCCCTAAATTCGAGCGCGCTCTCCACCGGTTCGTTGTTCGGTGCCAGCAAGCCCAAGGCGCCGACGCCCGAAACCTCGCAGGATCGCCTGTTGCAGGTCGCAACCACCTCGGCGCGTGCCCAGCGCTGCGGCTACGTCTTCGATCCAAATGGGGTGCGTACCCAATACTTGGCTGCCGAGGCCGCCCAGGGCAATAACCCCGATCAGCTCGCCAGAATCGAGAAGAGCTACGATTTCACGTTCGCCAAGGTCGCCAAAGATGCGGCTGGCGACGAGGGCTATTGCGACGACGCCAAGACGGCCGTCATCAAGCGCGACCTCGGCAAGGTCCTGGCCGGCGATTTCTCGTCTCCCGCCAGCATCGTTAAGCCCGATATCGGCATCGGTTGGGGCAAAGGGCCCGACGAAAAGCTTGATCGCGAAAAGCTCTTCAACCCCGATCCCCGGCGGTGAGTGGGACGCCAAGCCGTTCCACCTTGGCGTGATCCGATCGCCAGTATCGATGCACGCTATCCCCGCCCACGATAGGGCGCTACGCCCTGGTCGGGCAGCCACACACCGTCGGGAAGCCGCCCGGTCTGCCAGAAAACGTCGATGGGCATGCCACCGCGCGGATACCAATAGCCGCCGATGCGCAGGAAGTGCGGCGCCAACAACGCCGTGAGCCGCTTGCCGATCGCCACCGTGCAATCCTCGTGGAACGCCCCGTGATTGCGGAACGAGCCGAGGTAGAGCTTGAGCGACTTCAATTCGACCAGCCACCCGTCCGGCACATAGTCGATTACCAAGTGCGCAAAGTCCGGCTGTCCCGTGACCGGGCAAAGCGACGTAAACTCGGGCGCAGTGAAGCGGGCGACATAGTGCGTATCAGGATGCGGGTTGGCCACCCGGTCGAGCACCGCCGCCTCCGGATTGTCGGGGAGCGCGATCTCGCGCCCGAGCGCCGGGCCAACGCTTGGCTTGCCTTTTGCCATGATGGCTCCCCCTCAGGCTGGCTCGAGGCCGATGCGCTCGTCGCGCCGCCGCAGCCACGCAATGAACGGCAGCGCCGCCAACACCATCCAGGCCTTACCCACCACCTGCCCCATGAGGTAATCGAGGTTGCCGAAGGCAAGCTGCAGGAACACGATCGAATCGACCACGAGCCCGACCATGCTCGAGGCCAGCACCGCCAGCACCAGCCCGCGCCGCTGCAGCGGCGTATAGACCGCAAGGTCCGCCGTCTCGGCAATGAGAAAGGCTGCGGCCGACGCCACGACAAGGGCCGGAGGCGCCAGCGCCGCCGAGATCAGGGCGCCAATGACGACGGCGATGAATGCAGCCGTTACCCCGAGCCGGCGTTGCACCAGGTCGCGCAGCACCAGCGCCAGCCCGATCATGATCACGCCGGATGGCCCCATCAGCCCCGGCGCCACTGGAATAAGACAGGGGCCATTGGGCACGCACTTGGTGCCGACATGACCGATCATCCAATTGGCGGCGGGAATGGTAAACGCGAACAGGGCGAGGAACAGCAAACCCTCCCCGGTGCGGCGATCGAGGCGCATGGGACTATCTCCGATTTGTAAAGCGCAACGAGATGGCGCGCTTGGACCCCCGCCAAGACGGCGGGGCGGCAGACCAATACTGGACAACGCCTCTGAGCGCCAGCGCCATGCGCAATCGCAAAGATGAAAAGCGTAAACGCCGGAGTGGGCCTGACGCCCCCAAAACCCTCGGTCGCAATTGTCGTTCGCTCACTCGTAATCCGGCACCGTCCAGCCGGTCTCGTCATAATCGGCCATGCACTGCTCGGCAAAGCCCACCATCTGATCGAGGCTGCCCGTCGCTTGCGCATGCACCAGGCCGAACTGACGAACGAGTTCGTGCCCGCCCGCATAGTTCATCTCGTAGAGCTCGTGGCGCGCGCCAAATTCGCTGCCCACCGCATCCCATAGGAGCTTCATGGTCTTGATGCGCGCCTTGTAATCGATGCCGTTGGAGCCGCGGACGTACTTCTCCAGATACTTGGCAATCTCGGGGTTCTGCAGGTCCTTGGCGTGGCTTGGCAGATAAATGAGGCCCGACGTCACCACCTTCTCGATGATGTTGCGCACCTGCGTGTACGCCGTCCCCATGAACATGCGGTAGGCGACCGAGGCACGCGACTGCGGCAGCACATAGCCATTGACCCACGGGTCCGGGTTGAGCGCCATCGCATCGCTGAGCGACCAGAAAAGGTTGCGCCAGCCGATCACCTCGCCAACGAGCGTCTGCGTCCCCTTGAGGCTGTCGGTGCCGGTCGCGCGCACCGCCTTGTAGAGCAGGCCCGCCAGGAAATCGAGTTTCACCGCGAGCCGCGTGCAACCCTGGAAGGTGAACCCGTTGACGAATCCGGACTTCGGATAGAACGCCTTCAGTTGCTCGATATCGCGGTGGATGAACACGTTCTCCCAGGGGATGAACGCATTGTCGAAAATGAAGATGGCGTCGTTCTCATCGAAACGTGAGGTCAGCGGGTAGTCCCACGGCGAGCCCGTCGCCCGCGCCGCCATCTCGTAGGACGGCCGGCAGATGAGCTTGATCCCCGGCGTGTCCATTGGCGCCATGAACATCACGACCATCGACGGATCGTTGATCTCCTGGCCCATATTCTGGCCGAGGAAATTGTAGTGCGTCAGCGCCGAGTTGGTCGCCACCACCTTGGCACCCGACACGTAGATGCCTGCATCCGTCTCCTTCTGGATCGAGATGTAGACGTCCTTGACCTGCTCCACCGCCTTGTCGCGATCGATCGGCGGATTGACGAGCGCATGGTTGACGTAGGGCACCGTGTTCTGCGCCAGCCGGTGCCAGGCCCGCGCATTGCCGGCGAATTTGCCGTAGAAATCGGCGTTGGCCCCGAGCGTGTTGAGGAAGGCGGCCTTGTAGTCGGGACTGCGCCCCATCCAGCCGTAGGTGATGCGCGCCCACGCCGCAATCGCATCACGCTGCGCTAGCAGCTCGTCGGCTGAGCGCGCCGCCTTGAAGAACTTGTGCGTGTATCCGCCATTGCCGGTGTCGGTCGGGCCCGTCAGCACGGCCTTGGTTTTTTCGTCATGCAGCGCATCGTAGAGCCGGGCGACCGAGCGCGCCGCATTGCGGAAGGCGGGATGCGCAGTGACGTCCTTGACGCGCTCGCCGTAGATGTAGACTTCGCGCCCGTCCTTCAGCGACTCGAGGTATTCGCCACCCGTATAAGGCCGCTTGCTGTCGCCAAGAACCCGCTCCGGTGTCATTTCGCCGAACTCCTGGCTGCATCGCGGCGGCGGCACCGCCCGTCAGCCCAAAGCTACACGCGTAATCGCTCCGCGCAACAGCAGCGCAACACGGCCGCACCACGGTCCAGTGTCATGGCAAAGGCCATCACCGGCCTTCCCGCCACCAAGCCAACGTAATGAAGGCCAGCAGCGCTGCCAGCGCCAGCAGCCCCGTGAACATCGGCGTCAGCAGAATTCCGCGCGTCACGTGCGCTTCGCGATCCTTGAGCCCGAGCCAACCGCTACCCGACAGCAGCCGCGCATTCGACAGCATCGAGATCCGCGGCACGTCGACCGACGTCGCCGACACCGCCGAGATCAGTCCCGTCCCCCGCGTCCAGTACATGCCACCGCCCGTCGCCGTCACCAGTGGCTTCATCCACTGTTCCGTCGCCGTCACCTCGCTCATCTCGCGCGCATCTTCGAGGCCCGCATGCGCCACCGCCGTGAGCTCGCGTCCAGGCTCCCTTGGTGCCGGCGTCTGCAGCTTGTATAGACCCGGCGTCTTCACCTCGACCGTCGTCCGCCACACGCCGTCGCCGCCGGCTTCGAGCCGCGCCTCACTGGTCTCCCCCCCCGGCGCCGAGATCGTAACCGGCGCGACGCTGTCTTCCATGCTCCGCCGCTCGATCGTGAGCTTCAGCCCACGCGCCGACGCGATCAGCCGCTCCTCCTCGAGATCCGGCTCCTTCATCAGCCAGTGCGAGATGCGGCGCAGCAGATCGGTATGCGGGCCGCCGCCGTCATAGCCGCGCGCCCAAAGCCACGCGTGATCAGACAGCATCAGCGCCACCCGCCCCTTGCCCTTACGATCGAGGATCAGCAGCGGCTTGCCTTCCGCACCCGTCATCAGCGTCCGCCCGCGCGAGCGCTCGGCCTCCACCTGACGGAACCAGCGTCCCCACGTGGCCTCTTGCCCCGCACCGCCTGCCCCCGGCAACCCGCGCGTCACCGGATGCTTGAGCCCGTCACCCTCAACCTTGGCCTTGAACGGCACCTCGATCACCGTCCCCGACGGCACCGCCGGCAGCACCGATTTCAGCGGCGTGCGAAAGAGGCTCATGCGGCTTGCCAGGTCGTCGCCCGCCGCCACCAGCAGCGCCCCGCCATGACGTTCGACGTAGCGCGCTATGTTGTCGTAGTAGAGCAGCGGCAGGATGCCCCGGTGCTGATAGCGGTCGAAGATGATCAGGTCGAAATCCTTGATCTTCTCCGAGAACAGCTCCCGCGTCGGAAACGCGATCAGCGACAACTGGTGAATCGGCGTGCCGTCCTGCTTCTCGGGCGGACGCAGAATGGTGAAATGCACGAGATCGACGGCGGCGTCCGATTTCAACAGATTGCGCCACGTCCGCTCGCCCGCATGCGGCTCGCCAGAGACCAGCAGAACCCGCAGGTTTTCGCGCACCCCTTCGGCCGCGACCACCACGCGATTGTTGGCAGCCGTGAGCTCGCCCTGCACCGGCTCCAGCTCGATCTCGACGATGTTGGTACCCGCATGCGGAAACGGCATGCCGAACACCAGCTTCTCGTCGATCCGCGCCCTGCGCACCTCGTCGGGCTGGCCTTCCCGTCGCACCTTCAGCGTTATCGTTTCGCCCGAGCTGCCGCGCTTGCCCGTCTCCCGCACGGCAAGCTCGATATCGCGCGACTGCCCGACGATGCCGAACTTCGGACCTTTGAGGATCTCGATCCTGCGATCGAACTCATCGGGCCGCCCCGTCAGCAGAGCGTGCACTGGCGCATCGAACCCGAGCGCCCCCGCCGCTTGCGGCACGTCGTGGACCTGGCCATCGGTGATCATGATGACGCCAGCGAGCCGGTCGGGCGGCACATCGGTGAGCGCCCGGTTCAGTTCGCCGAACAGGTTGGTGCCCGATGGCCCCTCGCCCGTCGGGCGCGCCGCCTCGATCCATTTCACATCGAGGTTCGGAATTTTCCCGAGCTTGAGCTCCAGATCTTTTCGCACCGCCGCCGTCTGCTCGCGCCGCCCGCCGATCGTCTGGCTGGTCGAGGCATCTGTCACCACGATCGCGATGTTGGAGAGGCTCTCGCGTTCCTCCTGCTTCAGCGTCGGGTTGGCCAGCGCGAACAGCAGCGTTGCCAGTGACAGCGCCCGCAAAGCCGCCCCGCGCGTGCGCCGGTAGAGCAGCACCACGACCAGCGCCAGTCCGACGCCAATCGCGGCCCAAAAGAGGGGGATCGGGATCAGCGGCGAGATGTCCATCGACCAGTTCAAAGGGTCGCTCCAGTTCGTCAAATCCTGCACCGGGGAGCGCCGCCATCGGCTCTGAACCCGCGCGTGCTACGCCTATTGTCCCAGCCGTTCGAGCAGTGCCGGCACGTGCACTTGGTCGGCCTTGTAGTTGCCGGTGAGCGCATACATGACGATGTTGATGCCCGTACGAAAGGCCTGCTCGCGCTGCGCTTCGCCGCCAGGCACCGTCGGATAAATCGGCCGGTTAGTATCATCGAGCGCCCAGGCTGCGGCGAGGTCGTTACCCGTCACCAGGATCGAGCTGACGCCGTCCGCTCGCCGCGCGCGCCGGCCCTCAGCGGCTCTGTCGGCGGCGCTCTCCGCCTCCACCCACAACTGCGGTCCGTCATAGCGCCCCGGAAACGCCCGGATCAGATAGAACGACTTCGTCAGCACATGGCCTTCCGGCACCGGCTCCAGCCGCGGAATGTCCAGGCGACCGAGCAGCCGCTGCAGTGGAGTGCCCTCCCGATTCGACATTGCGCGCCCGGTCGGCAGGCCTTGGCCGTAATCGCGCGTGTCGAAGATGATCATCCCGCCTTGTTTCATGTAGGCGTCGATCTTCGCGAGCGTCGCATCGCCAAGCGCCTTGGCATCGGCCAGCACGGGCCAGTAGAGGATCGGATAGAAGGCGATCTCGTCGGTGACGATGTCGACACCGAACGATTGACCGGGCTCCACCGCCGTGCGCGCGGCCAGCACGCGCGTCAAGCCGGTGAGCCCCTGACGGCTGGTCTCGTCCGTGCGCCGGTCCCCCGTCACCACGTAGGCAAACGACACCTTCGCCGTCGATTCGATCGCCCTCACGATGGCGCTTGGCAGCCCTGGCGGCAACGGCCGGCGCTTGGGCTCCCGGTTGATCTCGGGAAAAAGTTGCGCTGCAACCGGCTGCGGCAACACCAGTGCCACCAGCCCGAGCAGCATGACGATACCGACGGCGGCGGTCTGCGCCTTCGGACGCCGACGCCAGAAGGCGCCCGATTGAATGAGGAGCACGGCAAGAATATCCAAGAAGAGCAGCACCAGCGCTGCGGTCAGCAATTTCGGTTTCAAGGGCTCGGCCGTCTGCCCTTCATAGGCCCGCCTCTCGGCTCCAGCCGGCAGCGCCCCGAGCGGCCGCACTTCCGACTTCGGCCCGAGCACATTGAGCGCGCGCGGGTTGGATTGCGGACCA
The DNA here is from genome assembly GCA_963761475.1 of uncultured Alphaproteobacteria bacterium. Taxonomy (GTDB): domain Bacteria; phylum Pseudomonadota; class Alphaproteobacteria; order Rhizobiales; family Hyphomicrobiaceae. The sequence continues at coordinate 27,465 of CAVXGT010000019.1, read as the reverse complement.
TAATAGCCCGGCGGATGCTCGATGCCCGGGCTGAGGCCGACCAGCCGCGGCGCCTCGATCGGCTTGGCGGTGGCTGGCGGCGGGCGCAGTACGCCGAATCCGTCGAGCACCTGCACCGGGCTCAAAACCTCGGCGCTGGCAGAAGCCACCGGCGTTGGCTGGCCCGTCGTCGACGGCGCTGCCGTAACAACGCCGCCCGCTGCAACGCCACCCGGCTGCCCCAGCGTCGAGATCCGCCTGAGCATGTCGACGAACAGGCCGGAGAGCGGCAGGTTCGACCAATCCGAGTTTGCCGTGATGTGAAACAGCACGATCCGCCCCTCGCCATGACGCCGCGACGTCACCAGCGGCGTGCCATCCTTGAGCCGGGCCCAAACGTCCACGTCCGCTCCGAGCGCACCCGGATCGGCCAGCACCTGTCGGTTGATCGTAACCTCCGGCCGTGCCTCCAGGCCGACGAACAGGCTCTTGTCATCGAACGCTGCGAGCGGCTGTGGCGTCGACCACGACAACGCCCCGCCCAGCGCCCGGCCACCGATACGCAGCGCCACCGGCAGCAGGTCATCGCCGCCCTTCTCGAGTCGCGTCCCGGCAAATCGCACCAGCACACCACCCTTCTTGACCCAGCCATCGACCTGCTCGTGCAGCGTGCCGGCAAGCGTTCCGATATCGGCCAGCATCAGGATCGAGACGTTCTGCTTGAAAGCATCCCGCGTCGCTTCAGCAAGATTGGCCTTGCCGGGCTTTACGAGTTCCGAGAACGGAGCCAGTGCCTTCTCGAGATAGTAGAGCGGCGCCAGCAGCGGCTGTGCCTGCTCCCGGCTTTCACCCGAGAGCAGTGCAATTCTGTTCCACCGCGAGCTCGCGTCGAGCAGATGCACGGCCCCGGCCGACCGCTCGCCAGCGAGCTCAACCCGCGTCACCTGGTTGCGCAGCTCCAGCGGCAGCGCAAAGCTCGCCATCACACGCGGCGCCCCTGTTGTGAGCACGAACGGCGCTTCGCCGAGCCTCTGCCCTTTGGCCGAGAACGCCAGCGCCATCCCCGCCCGCTCCTTGCCGTCGGCTCGCAGCACGGTCACTTCTAGGCGGCCATCCTTGCCAAGCCCCGCCACCGTGCCGAGCGCTTCCTGCCCGGCCGGCTGATCCACCACCACCAGTGCACCGCCACTGCCGGCAAGTCCCACCAGCCCATCAGCAAACGCCCGGGCGGCCCCGTCATGATCGACGCCGTCGGCGAGCCATACGATCGTCGCCGCCGGTTGGCCCTTGAGCGCGGTCGCCAGTTGCTGCACGGCTTCGGCCCGACGCGGCGCGTAGGGTTGCGGCACCAGTGCCGCTGCCGTCGAGCGCGCCGCCTTCGGGGTCTCGATTCTGAGCGTCTGCGTCCGTGCGGGCGGCGCCGTCTGCACGATCAGCACCGGCCGGCTCTGCCCTTCGGCTTCACCGATAAGACGGTCCACGAGGCTCAGCCGGTCGCTGAACCGGCTCGCCGCGGCCCATCCGTTGTCGACGACCAGCACGACCGGGCCCGTACCCTTCAGCGCCGCTTCGCGATTAGGATTCATCACAGGTTCGGCCAGCGCCAGGATCACGCACGCCGCCGCCAGCATCCGGATCAGTGTGAGCCACCACGGCGTCTTGGCCGGTGTCTTTTCCCGATTTTCGATGCCGACCAGGATGCGCGTTGCCGGAAACGAGATCCGGCGCGGGCGCGGCGGCGTCGTGCGCAAAAGCCAATAGATCACCGGCAGCAGCGCCAGCGCGCCGAGCAGGGCGGGATTGAGGAAGGCGAGCGCGCCGAGACTCATCGCGTCTCTCCGCTGGCACCTGCGCCTTTGTCCGCCGCGGGCATCCGGCGTGCGCCTTCGCGGTAATCGCCCGTCTGGCCTTTCAGCCGCATGATCAGCGACAGTAACGGCTCCGATGCCGGCCGGTCCGTGTGGTGCACCAGCATCGTCCATCCGAGCCGCTGCGCCGCCGCAGCGAGCGCCGCCCGGTGCGCTTCGAGCTTTGCCCGGTAGCGCTCACGCAAGCTCTCGGCCCTGTCCGCAATCCAATGCGCCCCGTCCTCGGGCCCCAGGAACTCCGCACGCCCCTCGTAGGGCAACGATTCCTCTGCCGGATCCAGCACCTGCACCAGGTGGCCGCTGACATCGGTTGCCGAAATCGCCTTGAGGCGCGCCTCGATCTCCTCGATCGGATCGAGGAAATCCGAGATCAGGATGGCACCCGAAAATCGCGACAGGCGAACCTCGGGCGGCAGGCTTTGCCGCGCCTGCACGTTGCCGGCCTGCAGCACCAGTTGCTCGGCCAGAACCGTCGCTGCCCGTCGCGACGCCGTAGGCCTGCCGACCCCGAGCAAACCGACACGCTCGCCGCCGCTGACCAGCAGTTCCGCTGCCGCCAACGCCAACACAATGGTTCGGTCGCGCTTGCTGGTCGCCGAGAGGTGGCTCTGGAAATCCATGGAGGCCGACACATCGGGCCACAGCCACACGGTATGCGCTGCCTCCCACTCCCGCTCGCGCACATAGAGGTGATCGGAGGAGGCCGAGCGCCGCCAGTCGATCAACGTTGCCGCATCGAGCGTTCCGAACTGGCGGAACTGCCAGAAGGTCTCGCCGGGCCCCGAACGCCGCCGGCCGTGGATGCCGTGCGCGATCGTGCTGGACACCCTGAGCGCCTCGAGCACGAGATCGGGCAGCCGCGAGGCGAGCCCGTGCGCCTCCCCTTCGAGCGGCCCCATCGCCGATCTTCCGATCGCGATATCCTGCTCACCTGTCACTTTCGAGCTTTTCGCGTCTCGTGCCAATTGCCGTTCCCGTTGCCTCGACGAGTGTGTCGGTGTGCAAATCTGCTTGCTTCTGTCAGTGGGCTCTCGCAGTCGATTTTCAAGCCCGGCGCCTCGCCACACCAACGGCTTTTTCTCGCGTCCTTATGAACCGTTCGGGCTCGCGGCACGCGCACCCCGGAGCATGACGAACTTCGACCTGCAGATCCGAGCCCTGGATGCACGCAACCTGCCATCATCCGACCGCCACCGCCGCATCTTCATCACTACAAGTCGCGATTCCTGCTGAAGCCCGACCTTCACTTCTGCTCCAACCTCTCTCCCAATGCCGCGAGTGGCCGCTGCTTCGATCAAGCCAATGAACCCGCCAACCGGCTGATGACCTCCGAGATGGTCTGCCCTTCGGCCCGCGCGGTGAACGACAGCGCCATCCTGTGCTTGAGCACCGGTTCCGCCAGCGCCACCACGTCGTCGACCGACGGCGCCAATCGGCCATCGATCAGCGCTTTGGCGCGCACCGCCAGCATCAGCGCCTGGCTGGCGCGTGGCCCCGGTCCCCAGGCGACGAACCTGTCGACCTCGCCGCTGCCACCCGCCGCCGGTCGCGCCGAGCGCACCAGCTTCAGGATCGCATCCACCACTTTGTCCGGCACCGGCACATGCCGCACCAGGCGCTGGATCGCCATCAGGTCTTGCGCGCTCAGCACCTGCTCGACACGCCGGTCCTCGTTGCCCGTGGTGGCGAAAAGCATCCGCCGCTCGGCCGTCTCGCCGGGATAACCGACGTCGATCTGCAGGAGGAACCGGTCGAGCTGGGCTTCCGGCAGCGGATAGGTGCCTTCCTGCTCGAGCGGGTTCTGTGTTGCCAGCACATGGAACGGCGCCGGCACGTCGTAGGCCTGCCCGGCCACCGTCACATGATGCTCCTGCATCGCCTGCAGAAGCGCCGACTGCGTCTTCGGGCTGGCGCGGTTGATCTCGTCGGCCATCAGCAGCTGGGCGAAGATCGGCCCCTTGATGAACCGGAACGACCGACGTCCGCCGGCCCCGCCCTGGTCTTCCAGCACTTCCGAGCCGATGATGTCCGAGGGCATCAGGTCCGGCGTGAACTGGATGCGCTTGGCATCGAGCCCCAGCACCCGGCCCAGCGTCTCGACCAGGAGCGTCTTGGCAAGACCGGGAACGCCGATCAGCAGACCATGACCGCCAGCCAGAATGGTAACGAGCGTATGCTCGACCACCTGCTCCTGCCCGAAGATGACGTTGCCCACCGCCTGGTGGACCCGTTGAATGCGTTCGCCGGCCGCTTCGACGCGGGCGACGATATCGTGATCTGTATCGATGACTGTGCTCATGCCGTCACTTTAGCCGGTGGGACTGTGGAACAGGAACAGTGGACGTGCGAAAGTGTTGAGATTGTGAACGACCCACAGCATAGCAGACCCGAACCCCGAGGGGACAATTAAGGATGAGTAATGTCAGCGAGGCAAAGACGGCAGCACCAACTGGGCTCGGCGGCCTCGAAGCACTGCTGAAAGCCCAGAGCGGCGACCGCATGCCGCCCGTCGAGCGCTGGAATCCGCCCTACTGCGGCGACATCGGCCTCGCCATCCGCCGCGACGGCACCTGGACCTACCAGTCGAGCCCGATCGGGCGCAAACCCCTAGTGCGCCTCTTCTCCCGCGTTCTGCGCAAGGACGAGGACGGCCGGCACTACCTCGTCACACCAGTTGAAAAGATCGACATCGCCGTCGAGGATGCCCCCTTCCTGGCTGTCGAGATGGAGGTCACCGGCACCGGCCGCGAACAACGCCTCGTCTTCCGCACCAACGTCGACGATCTCGCTGCCTGCGGCGCCCGATCACCCCTTGCGTTTCGTCGAGGAGGAAAGGAGCGGCGGCCTCAAGCCCTACCTCCTCGTCCGCGGCCGCCTCGAGGCGCTTGTCACCCGGGCCGTTTACTATGACCTCGTCGAGTTGGCCGTGGAGCACGAGGGCAAGCTCGGCATCTGGAGCGCCGGAGCCTTCTTTCCCCTTGAAGGTTGACCGGCCGACGCTGGATTGGGCCGGGGCGACGCCTCGCCGCCCCGGTCTGGATTGTGGCCGTGGATCGGAATTCCCGATCAGCCGGTCAGGCCTTCGTGATCACGACCTCGAGGTAGGCGGACGGCACCGCCATCGACCCGTCTCTGGCTGTGTTGAGGCTTCCGATCAGCGCCATGAGGTCGTCCGCGAGGGCTTTTTGGCCAGTCGCATCGAGCGCGAGGAACGCCTTGTGAATGGGGCCGTAGTAGGTGCGGAAAATATCCATGAAATGCTCCACCGAACGGTAGCGGAAGACGAAATTCTTCGGCGTTATGGTCATGTTGGACGCGGAGTGACCGAAGTTCTGGTCGAGCCAGGGCTTCGTGCCCCACATTGCAGGCGAACTCACGCCGGCTGGTGGCGCTATGTACTTGCCGAGCGTCTTGAACACCTGCCCGATAAAGCCTTCGGGCGTCCAGTTGGCGAGGCCGATGCGACCACCGGTCCGGCACACCCGGACGAGCTCCGAAGCAGCCTTCGCCTGGTTCGGCGTGAACATTACGCCGTAGGTCGACACCACCGCATCGAATTGGCCGTCAGCGAATGGCAGGGCCTCGGCATCGGCAAGCTGGAAATTAACCGTGTGCCCTTCCGCCTCGGCCCGGACACGCCCCCGCGCCAGCAATGAATCGACATAGTCAGTCGATGTGACGTCGCACCAGCGGCGCGCAAAGGCCAGCGTGGCGTTGCCGTTGCCAGCAGCCACATCGAGGACGCTCGCACCGGGCTTCAGCGCCATCGCCTCCGCGAGCTCCTCACCGACGATCTGTAGCGTCGTGCCGATCTTTGCATAATCGCCCGATGCCCATGCAGCGTTCTGCTTGGATTTGATCGCTGAATAATCCGGCGCCTGGATGGCTTGAGCTGTAATTACCATGGTCGCTTCCCATTCAATATTGTTGCTTTGGCGGATGGGGGATGGGACTGTTATCTCACCCCGCATCAACAGCATCGCCCACGCCGGGCGCTGCCGCTTGAGGGCCAGCCGGACAATGTCTGCGACTTTCGTGGAGATTGCCGGGGGATTTTCGGGGGAAAATGGCTTTAGATTGAAAATTTGCCGGTGAACATCGCCGTCCCGACCAAACGGAACGCCTATGCCCCTTGAGTTTGGCCCGTTCGAGCTTGATCTTGATCGTTATGAATTGCGCGAGGCCGGCCAGCCAAAGCCCGTCGAGCCGTTGGTCTTCGACCTGATACGCTTTCTGGCTCGCAATCCCGGACGCATCGTTAGCCGCGACGAAATCGTCGATGCCGTCTGGCAGGGGCGGTCCGTTTCGGAAGCCACGATCTCGAGTGCCATCAAGGCTGCGCGGCGCGCACTCGGCGACGACGGCGAGAGCCAGAGCATGATCCGAACCGTGCGCGGTCGCGGCTTCGAGTTCCAAGCCTCGGTAGCCGAGACGGCAGGAGGCAAGGCAGATAATGGCATTGCCACTTTACCTAACGCCGGCGCCGCGCTGCCCATCGATGGCGACGCGAGGCCGGTCATCATCGTGCTGCCCTTTACCAATCTGAGCGCCGATGCCGACGACTACTTCGCTGATGGACTGACCGAGGACATCATCACCAATCTCGGGCGTTTTCGCGATCTACTGGTGATCGGCGGCGCTTCTTCGATGCAGTTCAAGGGGCAACCCTACGATCTCGCCGACATCAGCCAGCGTACGCGCGCCGGCTATGTCGTCCAGGGTAGCGTGCGCCGCGCCGCCGGAAGGCTGCGCATTTCTGCCCAATTGGCCGATGCGAGCAACGGCGTACAGCTCTGGGGTGACCGCTACGACCGCCAGATGGTCGACATCTTCGCGCTGCAGGACGAAGTGACCCGGACGATTGCGGCAACGCTCGGCGTCAAGATGCAGGACGTTGCCCTGCGACGCGCAATGAAGAAGAGTGCGGTCGAGCTCAGCGCCTACGATTGCCTGCTGAGAGCGCGCCGCTACACCTGGGTTCTGAGTGCCGAAGCACACGCCGATGCCCGTGACCTTCTAGAGAAGGCCGTAGAACTCGATCCGCTCTCTGCAGATGCGCACGCACTGCTGGCGAATGTCTATTTGGGCGAGCACCGCTTCGACATGAACCCGCGTCCGAACCCGATCGGACGTGCACTCGTGCATGCCCTGGCCGCCACCCAACTCGACCCGCAAAACGCCTATGCCCGGTGTTGGCTGGCCATCGTCCACTTCTTCCGCGGCGAGAACGAGCGCTTCGAGGCCGAGGCGCATCTGGCCCTGAGCCTCAATCCGAATGACCCAGAGACATTGGCCGACGTCGGCCACTACTATGCGTTCATGGGCCAGTTCGAGCGAGGGGTCGAACTATCGCGACGCGCGCAAGCGCTCAATCCATTGCATCCGGGATGGTACTATTTCAGCTTCGCCCGGTTGTACTATCATCTCAAAGACTACGAGCAGACCATAACCGCCGTCGAGAAGATGGGCCTGCCGCACTTTTACTGGTCGCACATGCTGACCGCAGCCGCCAAAGGCCAACTTGGTCGCCCTGACGCCGCTGAGCACATAAAGACGATATTCGAGCTCAAGCCGGATTTTTCCGCCCGTCATGAACTCAACAAATGGAACGCGGCGCCCGACGACATGCAGCACATCTTGCTTGGGCTGCAAAAAGCCGGGCTCAGGCAGTGACATCGTCTCTCAAAGCGGCCCCCATCCCCTTGACCGGCCGCCTTGCCGGGTGGGTAAAATAGGTCTAAGCCCTGCGCCATTGGTGACGTCTTTGCCCTGACCGGTGCGTCCGGCCGAGGCTGTCCAAGATCGCATCCACTTCTAGCCCCGCTTCATCGATAGGCTCGTCCACGGAGACCCCAGACATGGCACGCACGAAAATCGCCCTCATCGGCGCCGGCATGATCGGCGGCACGCTCGCCCACCTCGTTGGCCTCAAGGACCTCGGCGACGTCGTGCTGTTCGACGTGGCGGAAGGCATGCCAGCCGGCAAGGCCCTCGACCTCTCCCAGGCTGGCGCCATCGAGGGCTTCGATGCGAACCTGAAAGGCACCAACGCCTATTCCGACATCGAGGGCGCCGACGTCATCATCGTCACTGCCGGCGTGCCGCGTAAACCTGGCATGAGCCGCGACGACCTCCTCGGCATCAATTTGAAGGTGATGGAGCAGGTCGGTGCCGGCATCAAGAAGTACGCCCCCAACGCCTTCGTCATCTGCATCACCAATCCGCTCGATGCCATGGTTTGGGCCCTCCAGAAGGCCTGCGGCCTGCCCAAGAACAAGGTCATCGGCATGGCCGGCGTCCTCGACACCGGCCGCTTCCGCGCCTTCCTCGCCGAGGAGATGAACGTCTCCGTCGAGGATGTTCAGGCCTTCGTGCTCGGCGGCCACGGCGACGACATGGTGCCGCTGGTACGTTATTCCTCGGTTGGCGGCGTACCTCTCCCCGACCTCATCAAGATGCGCTGGCTCAGCCAGGATCGCCTTGACCAGATCGTCGACCGCACACGCAAGGGTGGTGGCGAGATCGTGGCCCTCCTGAAGACCGGCTCGGCCTTCTATGCGCCGGCCTCCGCCGCTATCCAGATGGCCGAGAGCTATCTGAAGGACAAGCGCCGGATCCTCCCCGCCGCCGCCTTCCTCAATGGCGAGTACGGCGTCAAGGGCATGTACGTCGGCGTTCCCATCGTCATCGGCGCCAATGGCGTCGAGCGCATCGTCGAGATCGAGCTCAATTCGGCCGAGCGCCAGATGTTCATGAAGTCGGTCGAAAGCGTGAAGACCCTGATTGACGCCTGCAACAAGATTGCCCCGCAACTGGGTGCATGATCATCGCCGGCGCCCACACCGCCAACCCCGGCTGGCGGTGTGGGCCCAACGACGCCAGGATGACAATATAATCTGAACGCTTGACGCCGGGCGCTTGCCGTGGGCCGACTGCTCGGTGTTCGAGACACCTCCGTTACCAACGAGGCCCAAATGACCATCGATCGAGCCGTGTTCGCCTTCGCCGGAGCCATGGTCCTCGTGAGCCTGGCTCTTGCCCACTATCACAGCCCCGCCTGGCTGTGGCTGACGGCCTTTGTCGGCGCCAATCTCTTCCAGTCCGCCTTCACCGGGTTTTGCCCGCTGGCCAAGATCCTGAAAGCGCTCGGCGTACGCCCAGGCGAAGCTTTCCACTGAGCGAGCGGCCGCACCGGCCATTGCCTCGGCATGGATTGACGCACCTCAACGCACCCCTTTGGACTGCGTGCCAACCTTTTCGCTCAGGCGCATTGGGGGAGAGCGCGAGTGCCTTAATCGGCCAGTCCATATGGAGTGCTCGCAATGGCCAACATCGTTGTTCTCGGCGCCGGTATCGGCGGCATCTCGATGGCATACGAGCTCAAGGAAAAGCTCGGTCGAGACCACACCATCACCTTGGTCAACAATCACGACTATTTCCAGTTCACCCCATCCAATCCGTGGGTTGGCGTTGGTTGGCGGAGCAAGCAGAACATTACGATCAGCTTGGCACCGCTGATGGAAAAGCATGCTATCGCCTTTATCGCCAAGGCGGCCAAACGCCTTCATCCCGGTGAAAATCGCATCGAGTTCGACGATGGCTCGGACGTCTCCTACGACTATCTCGTGATTGCCACCGGCCCTGAGCTGGCCTTCGACGAGATTGCGGGCTTCGGCCCCGCCCACCACACGCAATCCGTTTGCACCGTCGATCATGCCGCAAAGGCGCATGAAGCCTGGGAAGTCTTTTGCAGGGATCCCGGTCCCATCGTGGTCGGCGCGGCCCAGGGCGCCTCCTGCTACGGCCCTGCTTATGAATACGCGATGATCATGGACAAGGAGCTGCGCAGCCGGAAGTTGCGCGATCGCGTCCCCATGACCTTCGTCACGGCTGAACCCTACATCGGCCATCTCGGCCTGGGCGGGGTTGGCGACACCAAGGGCCTGCTTGAGCACGAGCTGCGTCAGCGCTCGATGAAATGGATCACCAACGCCAAGATCGAGCATGTCGAAGCCGGCAAAATGCTCGTCACCGAGTTCGACGACGACGCCAAGGAGAAGAAGAAGCACGACCTGCCCTTCAAGTACGCGATGATGCTTCCGGCATTTCGCGGCATTGCCGCACTGCGCGACATCGAAGGCCTCGTCAATCCGCGCGGCTTCGTCATCGTCGACAAGCACCAGCGCAATCCGAAATATCAAAACATCTTCGCCGTCGGCGTTGCCATTGCCATCCCCCCGCTCGAGCAGACTCCGGTACCGACCGGGGTGCCGAAAACCGGCTTCATGATCGAGAGCATGGTCGCAGCAGCCCGTGAGAATATCGCGAGCCTGCTGTCAGGCCGACAGCCTGCAAGCGAGCCCACTTGGAACGCTTTCTGCTTGGCCGACTTCGGCGACCGCGGCGTAGCCTTCCTGGCCAAACCTCAGAACCCGCCACGCAATGTGAACTGGGCGGCAGATGGCATGTGGGTGCATCTGGCCAAGGTCGCGTTCGAGAAATACTTCCTGCACAAGGTCCGTTCCGGCGTCAGCGAGCCCTACTATGAGAAGGCCATCATGCGCCTGCTCGATGTCAGCAAGATCAAGTCGCCCGCTGCTTAGGCCAGGAGTGACGAATTTATCTGCGCCGGCTCCGAACACAACAGTGAACCGTCCGAATTGATCGCGCGTTTCCAGTGAAGCGCTCTGGCTGTCGTTGCAGGCGCGACTTCGTTTTAGGGCTGGAGGCGATCATGAAGGCAGCGATCACACTGCTGGCAATGGGCACGTTGGCAGTAGGAATGGTCACCCTGGCCACGGCCGTTACCAGCGGGCCGGCCGAAGCCAAATCCTGCACCGAGCTCAAGAAGCTGTGCTGGACCATGCGCGACGACAAGTCCGACTGCACCAGACCGTTCCAGCGCTGCCTGAAGTCCGGCAAGTTCATCACGCCGCGCGGCCGTGTGTTCAAGGCAACAAGCCGTAAATAGCTGGCGCCAACCGGCTGAGCCCGCCGCCACCGGCCGGCATGGCTCTGGCAATGGCAACCATGTCGCGCTAAGAGGGCTCCGGAACCAGCCTCACCGGAGCCCGCCATGAACATCCACGAATATCAGGCCAAGGACCTTTATCGCCAGTACGCCATTGCGACCGGCGAAGGCCATCCGGCCTATTCGGTGCAGGAGGCGGTCGCTGCGGCGGGCAAGCTGCCGGGCCCGGTCTGGGTGGTGAAGGCCCAGATCCACGCCGGCGGCCGCGGCAAGGGCAAGTTCGAGGAACCGGCTGCCGGCACCGGCGGCGGCGTCCGCCTCGCCAAGTCCGTCGACGAGGTCGCCAAGTTCGCAGGTGAGATGCTTGGCCATACCCTCGTCACCGCCCAGACGGGCGAGGCCGGCAAGCAGGTCAACCGGCTTTACGTCGAGCAGGGCTCCGCCATCGCCCGCGAGCTCTATCTTTCCATGCTGGTCGATCGCGCCACCAGTCGCGTCGCCTTCATCGCCTCGACCGAAGGCGGTATGGACATCGAGAAGGTTGCCCACGACACACCCGACAAGATCCTGACGTTCTCTGTCGACCCGGCGTCCGGCTACCAGCCCTTCCATGGCCGCAAGCTCGCACTCGCCCTCGGTCTCAAGGGCGATCTGGCTGGCCAGATGGTCAAGATGGCTGGCAATCTCTACCGCATGTTCGTCGAGAAGGACATGAGCCTGCTCGAGATCAACCCACTCGTGGTCACCAAGGACGACAAGCTGGTGGCGCTCGATGGCAAGATGAATTTCGATTCCAACGCGCTGTTTCGCCACAAGGAAATCGTCGAGCTGCGCGACCTAACCGAGGAGGACCCCGCCGAGATCGAGGCCTCCAAGCACGACCTAGCCTACGTCAAGCTCGACGGCACCATAGGCTGCCTCGTCAACGGCGCCGGCCTCGCCATGTCGACCATGGACATCATCAAGCTCTACGGCCTCGAGCCCGCCAACTTCCTCGACGTCGGCGGCTCCGCATCCAAGGAGAAGGTCCGCGAGGCCTTCAAGATCATTCTCAACGACCCCAACGTCAACGGCATCCTGGTGAACATCTTCGGCGGCATCATGCGCTGTGACATCATCGCCGAAGGCGTCGTCGCCGCCGCCAAGGAGCTGGGCGTGACCGTGCCCCTCGTCGTCCGCCTGGAAGGCACCAACGTCGAACTCGGCAAGGAGATTATGGCAGCGTCCGGCCTCAAGATCGTCCCCGCAGACGACCTCGAGGATGCCGCCCGTAAAATCACCGCCGAGGTCAAGGCCGCAGCCTGAGCCGGCGAGCGCCGCCATGGGCTTGTTGCTCCAGATCGCACTTGCAACGGCTGTCATTGCCGTGCCGCTGTTCTGGCTGCTGCGCCGCTTCGGCGGCCGCACCGCCATCACCGTCGTCACCCTGCTGCTACCGGCAGCCCTCTGGCTTCAAGGCGATTTGCACTGCGGCAGCGGGCCCAATCCATGCGACTCGCCCGGGGACGGTGTCATGTGGCTGTTCTGGTCACCGGTACTCCTGGTCTGGTTCGCCATTGCCCTTACAGCCTTCGCCCGCAAGGCGCACGGCAGGCCGCCGCCGACCTGAGCACGCGCCAGCGCCACCCGCACCAACATCACCACCGAACCGCCACGCTTTCCCGCAGGAAATCCTCAGCACACAGGGTGCACTTGCTACGCAATGCCGGAACTTTCGGCTTGCGCGTGCCGATAGGTCAGGTATGCTGTCCTTTAAGTGGTTCAGCTGCCGGTCCCATGTCTGCGTCCAGAGCGATGATCTCTGCGGATGCGCGGACAATAGGGTTCCGGGTTCCACCTGCTTGAGGAAAGAGACGGGCACTGCCGGCATTTCGCCGCAAGCCAAGTCTGTGCGCTGTTGCAGCGATCTGCTAGAGATCGGCAGGCACGTGGCTGATGTGGACGGCGGCTTTGCGATGCCATCTCCGTTCCGTCGCGGCATTCGGGCTGGGAGATCCCCTGCGGATCGCTCCGGCACGAGTCGCCATGTGTGCTGCCAGATCATGCGTGCTGCCAATTCAGCGCCATTGTTGTTAGAGGCGATCCTGAGGGACCAGGGTTATGGTTGAGACAAGATCGAATGCGCTTCTCCAGACGGGCATCGGCGCCTACGACGCGCCGGAACACGCTGGCCTGTTTGACCGAAAGCGCGAGCACGATGCGTGCGGCGTCGGCTTCATCGTCGATCTGAAATCGCGTTCGACCCACAAGCTCGTCGACGACGCCATTGCCATTCTCGAAAACCTCGAGCACCGCGGCGCTGTCGGCGCCGACCCGACCTCGGGCGACGGCGCGGGCATCCTGATCCAGATCCCGCACGCCTTCCTCAAGGCCGAGTGCGAGAGCCTCGGCATCACGCTTGCCCGAGCCCGGCCACTACGCCGTCGGCCACCTCTTCATGCCGCAGGACGACCGCCTGCTCGCCCATTGCGAGCGCGTCTGGGCCCGCATCGTGCGCGAGGAAGGCCTCGAGATGCTCGGCTTCCGCAAGGTGCCCGTCGACAATGCCTGCCTCTCCGAGATGGTCCGCTCCACCGAGCCCCGGCATCTCCAGATCCTGATCGGTCGCACCGATGCCGTGAAGGACGAGGACGACTTCGAGCGCCGCCTCTATATCGTGCGCAAGGTCGTCTCCAACGCGCTCCACAAGGCCTACAAGGGCCGCGACATCGGCCACTACTGCGTCTCGCTGTCCGCCCGCACCCTCGTCTACAAGGGCATGTTCCTGTCGAACCAGGTCAAGGCCTACTACAAGGATCTGTCCGACCCGCGCCTGACCTCGGCCTTGGCACTCGTCCACCAGCGCTTCTCGACCAACACCTTCCCGTCCTGGAAGCTTGCGCATCCCTACCGCATGGTCGCCCACAACGGCGAGATCAACACGCTGCGCGGCAACGTCAACTGGATGGCCGCCCGTCAGGCGTCCGTCGCCTCGCCGCTGTTCGGCGACGACATCTCCAAGCTCTGGCCGATCTCCTACGAAGGCCAGTCCGACACCGCCTGCTTCGACAACGCCCTCGAGTTCCTCGTGCGCGGTGGCTACAGCCTCGCACACGCCGCCATGATGATGATCCCGGAAGCCTGGGCCGGCCACGAGATGATGGATCAGGCGCGCCGCGCCTTCTACGAGTACCACGCCTGCCTGATGGAGCCCTGGGACGGCCCCGCCGCCATGGCCTTCACCGACGGCCGCCAGATCGGCGCCACGCTCGACCGCAACGGCCTGCGCCCGGCGCGCTATCTCGTCACCAAGGACGACCGCGTGATCATGTCGTCGGAATCCGGCGTGCTGCCGATCCCCGAAGAGCAGATCGCCAAGAAGTGGCGCCTGCAGCCGGGCAAGATGCTGCTGATCGACCTCGCAGCAGGGCCGCATCATCTCCGACGACGAGCTGAAGGCGGAGCTGGCCAGCGCAATCCCTACGAGACCTGGCTCGAAGCAGACCCAGATCCAGGTCGGCGACCTGCCGCTGACGCAAGCCGGTCGACCGCAAGCCGACCAACGTCGCCCTGCTCGATCTGCAGCAGGCCTTCGGCTACACCCAGGAAAGCCTCAAGTTCCTGATGACGCCGATGGTCCAGACGGGCCAGGAAGCCATCGGCTCGATGGGCACCGACACGCCGGTCTCGGCGCTGTCGCTCAAGCCGAAGCTGCTGCACACCTACTTCAAGCAGAACTTCGCCCAGGTGACCAACCCGCCGATCGACCCGATCCGCGAGGAACTCGTCATGAGCCTCGTGTCGTTCATCGGCCCGCGGCCGAACATCCTCGACCTCGAGGGAACCTCGAAGGTCAAGCGCCTCGAAGTCTACCAGCCGATCCTGACCAACGAGGATCTCGAGCGCATCCGCCAGATCGGCGAGGTGAAGGACAACCACTTCGCCTCGGTCACGATCGACATCACCTATCCCGTCGAAGTCGGGGCCCGCGGCATGAGCTGGGCCCTCGACGTCGCCTGCGCCGAGGCCGAGGAGGCCGTCCGCTCCGGCGACTACAACATCATCATCCTCTCCGACCGCGCCACCGGGCCGGACCGCATCCCGATCCCGTCCCTGCTGGCCACCTCCGCCGTCCACCATCACCTGATCAAGCAGGGCCTGCGCACCTACGTCGGCCTCGTCGTCGAGACCGGCGAGGCCCACGAGGTGCACCAGTTCGCCACGCTGGCCGGCTACGGCGCCGAGGCCATCAACCCCTATCTGGCCTTCGACACCATCGAGCAGATGCTGCCCGATCTCGACGAGGGCATCGACGCTGAAGGAAGCGCAGAAGCGCTACATCAAGGCGATCGACAAGGGCCTGCTCAAGGTCATGTCCAAGATGGGCATCTCGACCTACCAAGTTACTGCGGCGCCCAGATCTTCGACGCCGTCGGCCTCAAGGGCTCCTTCGTCAGGCGCTACTTCACCGGCACCCACACCCAGATCGAAGGCGTCGGCCTGCGCCAGATCGCGCGCGAGACCGACGAGCGCCACCGCCAGGCCTTCGCCGACGTTCCCCATCTCGACGGCATGCTCGAAGTCGGCGGCGAGTACGCCTTCCGCCTGCGCGGCGAAGCCCACATGTGGCGCCCGACGGTCGTTGCCGACCTGCAGCACGCCGTCCGCGGCACCCCGTCCCGAGGCCATGTCCGGCAAGCTGCCGCAGAAGTGGCGCGACTTCGCCCGCCAGGTCAACGACCAGTCCGAGCAGCTGATGACGATGCGCGGCCTGTTCCGCATCAAGACGGCCGAGGAAATGGACCGCAAGCCGGTTCCGCTCGACGAGGTCGAACCTGCTGCCGACATCGTCAAGCGCTTCGCGACCGGTGCCATGAGCTTCGGCTCGATCAGCCGCGAGGCGCACACCACGCTCGCCATCGCCATGAACCGGATCGGCGGCAAGTCGAACACCGGCGAAGGCGGCGAGGAGGTCGACCGCTTCATGCCGCTGCCCAATGGCGACATCCATGCGCTCGGCGATCAAGCAGGTCGCCTCCGGCCGCTTCGGCGTGACCACCGAGTACCTCGTCAACTCGGACATGATGCAGATCAAGATGGCCCAAGGCGCCAAGCCCGGCGAAGGCGGACAGCTGCCCGGCCACAAGGTCGATCAAGTCATCGCCAAGGTGCGCCACTCGACGCCGGGCGTCGGCCTGATCTCGCCGCCGCCCCACCACGACATCTATTCGATCGAGGATCTGGCCCAGCTGATCTTCGACCTGAAGAACGTCAATCCGGCGGCCGACGTCTCGGTCAAGCTCGTCTCCGAGGTCGGCGTCGGCACGGTTGCCGCGGGCGTCGCCAAGGCGCGCGCCGACCACGTCACCATTTCCGGCTTCGAAGGCGGCACCGGCGCCTCGCCGCTGACCTCCATCAAGCATGCCGGCAGCCCCTGGGAGATCGGCCTCGCCGAGACCCATCAGACGCTGGTCTACAACCGCCTGCGCGGCCGCATCGCCGTGCAGGTCGACGGCGGCTTCCGCACCGGTCGCGACGTCGTCGTCGGCGCGCTGCTCGGCGCCGACGAATTCGGTTTCGCAACCGCGCCGCTGATCGCGGCCGGCTGCATCATGATGCGCAAGTGCCACCTCAACACCTGCCCGGTCGGCGTCGCCACCCAGGACCCCGAGTTGCGCCGCCGCTTCAAGGGCGAGCCCGAGCACGTCATCAACTTCTTCTTCTTCGTCGCCGAGGAAGTGCGCGAGTTGATGGCAGCCATGGGCTACCGCACCTTCAACGAGATGATCGGCCAGTCCGACATGCTCGACAAGGGACGCGCCATCGGCCACTGGAAGGCACGCGGCCTCGACTTCGCCAACCTGTTCCACAAGCCGGACGTTCCCGAGACGTTGCGATCTGGAATTCCGAGAGCCAGGACCACGGCCTCGAAAAGGTGCTCGACAACAAGCTGATGCAGATGGCGAAGCCCGCGATCGGCCACAAGAAGCCGGTGAAGGCCGAGCTGCCGATCTCCAATCGCGACCGCGCCACCGGCGCCATGCTGTCCGGCACCATCGCCAAGGTGCACGGCCACGCCGGCCTGCCCGAAGACACCATCTGGTTCACCTTCAACGGCATTGCCGGCCAGAGCTTCGGCGCCTGGGTTGCCCAGGGCGTCACGCTCGACCTCGTCGGCGAGGCCAACGACTACGTCGGCAAGGGCCTGTCCGGCGGCAAGCTCATCGTCCGCCCCAATCCGAAATCGTCGATCGTGCCCGAGGAGAGCATGATCGTCGGCAACACGGTGCTCTATGGCGCCATCGCCGGCGAATGCTACTTCCGCGGCATCGCCGGCGAGCGCTTTGCGGTCAGGAACTCAGGTGCCGTTGCCGTCGTCGAAGGCACCGGTGACCATGGCTGCGAGTACATGACCGGCGGCGTCGTCGTCGTGCTCGGCGAAACCGGGCGCAACTTCGCCGCCGGCATGTCCGGCGGCATCGCCTACGTGCTGGACGAAGAGGGCAACTTCGAGCAGAAGTGCAACCTCGCCATGATCGACCTCGAGCCGGTCGAGGCGGAAGAGGAGGTCATGAAGAAGCTCGCCCAGAGCGCGGATCTGGCGACCCACGGCCTCGTCGACGTCATGCAGGACATGACCAGTCAGGATGCCGAGCGCCTGCATGCCCTGATCACGCGCCACGCCCACTACACCAACTCGGCCAAGGCCAAGACCATCCTTGCCGACTGGCCGACGTGGCAGAAGAAGTTCCGCAAGGTCATGCCGGTCGAGTATCGCCGCGCGCTCGCCGAGATGGCGAAGCACCAGAAGACGCTTGGCACCGGCCTCGAGAAGCTCGAGATCGGCGTCCCCCAAGGCAAGGCCTCGGCCCCAAAAGGCAAGGGCAAGTCACCGGCAGCGGAGTAGGAGACGGCAGCAGCCGGCAGCACGCGCGCCGGCTCCTCAACGCACCCGTTATGAGAGATTGGTGATGCCCGAAGGCTTCGCATCAACGCCCGAGCCGCCGTATTTTGCCGTGATCTTCACCTCGCGGCGCAACGGCAATGACGTTGACGGCTACGCCGCCATGTCCAAGGCTATGATGACGGCTGCGTTGGCTCACCCGGGCTGCCTGGGTGCCGAGAGCGTGCGCGGGGCCGACGGCTTTGGCATCACCGTCGCCTACTACACCGACGAAGCCTCGATTGCGGCCTGGCAGGCCGACGCTCGCCACCTCGCGGCTCAGCGCCTCGGTCAGGATCGCTGGTATGCGCACTACGAGCTGCGCGTCGCCCGCGTCGAGCGCGCTTACGCCGGACCGGAGGGGCGAGGATGAAAATCTTCGGCGACACCACCTCCGGCAATTGCCTCAAGATCAAGTACGTGGCTGATCACCTGGGCCTTGCT
Organism: uncultured Alphaproteobacteria bacterium; assembly: GCA_963761475.1. Taxonomy (GTDB): domain Bacteria; phylum Pseudomonadota; class Alphaproteobacteria; order Rhizobiales; family Hyphomicrobiaceae. Next base: position 9,281 of record CAVXGT010000019.1, on the reverse strand, counting down.
TATCAGTGGATCACCGTATCGGCACTCGGTGGCGAGACGCGCGCGGCATCCTTTCTTGCCCGTAACCCCATGGGCCAGATTCCCGCCGTCGAGTTCGATGACGGACGCATGCTCGCCCAGTCGAATGCCATCATCCGCTATTTGGCGCGCGGCTCGGCGTTGCTACCGGCCGATGCCTTCGCTGCGGCCAAGGTCGACGAATGGCTGTTCTGGGAGCAGTACAGCCACGAGCCTTACATCGCCGTGTGCCGCTTCCACATGTTTTATCAGGGGAAGTCCCGCGAGCAGCGCGAAGTTTGGCGCGTCGAGCGTGGCGAGCAGGCGCTCGACCTCCTCGAAGCGCATATGGCCGCCCGCCAATGGCTGGCCAACGACGCCTTCTCGATCGCGGACATTTCACTGCTGTCTTATACGCGCGTTGCCGACGAGGGAGGTTTCGACCTGGAGCCCCGCCCGCGCGTGCGCGACTGGATCGGGCGCTGCGAGCGCCAACTCGGACTCTAGACAGGAAAGAGGGAGACGATGGGTAAGGTCACAGGGTTCATAGAATTCGAGCGCACCGACCGCGGCTACCGGCCGGTCGACGAGCGCTTGAAGCATTGGCAGGAGTTCGTTGTCCCCCTGCCAGAGAAGGACGTCAAGACCCAGGCGGCCCGCTGCATGGATTGCGGCATTCCCTATTGCCACAACGGTTGCCCGGTCAACAACCAGATCCCCGACTGGAACGACCTCGTCTACAACGGCCAATGGCGACAGGCGCTGGTCAACCTGCATTCGACCAATAATTTCCCCGAGTTCACCGGTCGCGTCTGCCCCGCCCCCTGCGAGGCCTCCTGTACGCTGAACCTCGAGGACATGCCGGTCACCATCAAGACCATCGAGTGTGCCATCATCGACAAGGGCTTTGCCGAGGGTTGGGTCAAGCCCGAGCCGCCGGAGAATGAAACCGGCCGCAAGGTGGCGATCGTCGGCGCCGGGCCGGCCGGCCTCGCCGCAGCCCAGCAATTGCGCCGCGTCGGCCACGAGGTCCACCTCTACGAGAAAAACGCTCACGCCGGCGGCCTGCTGCGCTATGGCATCCCCGATTTCAAGCTCGAGAAGACCGTGGTCCAGCGCCGCATCGAGCAAATGCAGGCCGAAGGCGTGCATTTCCACTTCAACGCCCATATCGGCAAGGACGTCTCCGCCTACGAGATCGAGGACAACCACGACGCCGTCCTGCTGACGGGCGGCTCCGAGCACCCCTTCGACTTCTTCAGCGAGGCCTCCGGCCGCAACCTCGACGGCCTGCACTTTGCGATGGATTTCCTGCCGCAACAGAACCGTCGTGTCTCCGGCGAGAAGATCGCCAAGGACGTCAAGGAGATCTCCGCCAAGGGCAAGCACGTCATCGTCATCGGTGGCGGCGACACCGGTTCCGACTGCATCGGCACCAGCCTGCGCCAGGGTGCCAAGTCCGTCACCCAGCTCGAGATCATGCCGAAGCCGCCGGAGAAGGAAGCCAAGCTCACCACTTGGCCGAACTGGCCGACAAAGCTCCGCATCTCTAGCAGCCAGGCCGAAGGCGCCAAGACCGAGTATTCGATCTCCACCACCGGTTTTGTCGGCAAGGATGGCAAGGTCGAGCGCCTGCAGTACACCCGCGTCGGCCCCGACCTTAAGCCGGTTCCCGGCACCGAAGGCGAGATGCCGGCCGACCTCGTGCTGTTCGCCATGGGCTTCTCCGGCCCCGCCGAAGAAGACGTCATCAAGCAGCTCGAGCTGCAGATCGTCCCCCGCGGCCGCTTCAAGGGGCTCGACGCAACCGAGCGCGACTATCGCGTCAAGGGCAAGTCCAAGCTGTTCGCCGCCGGTGACATTCGCCGCGGCCAGAGCCTTGTGGTCTGGGCCATCCGCGAAGGCCGCCAGGCGGCCGCCTCCATCGACAAGTTCCTGATGGGCCGCACCGACCTGCCACGCTGAGTGGCGCCGCAGCCGCGGGTGCCACATCTCCACACGTTGCCGGGAGCCCGCAGGTCTGCGGGCTCTTTTTTTGAAGCCTACCTATTTCCCGCTTTGGGTCGCGATCGACTTTGCCTGAGCCGCCTGGGGCGTATCGCCGGGCTTGTCGGCGGCAATCACCGCACTGCACTCAGCCGGCAGATCGGCGAGCGTGATCGGCGGCCTGGGTTTGCGCGGCTTCGTCTTGTCCGGCGGCGTCGGCGGTTGCGGCGCCAGCCGTTTCTTCACCAGTGCGATCCAGTCGTCGATTTCCTTGCCGCAACCATCATCGCCCCCAATCGTCACCTGTGCCCGGCAATTGTCGCTGCCTGGCGGGCAACCGATCCGGATATGCATATGATAGTGGTGCCCCCAGTAGGGCCTGATCTTATTGAAGTGCTGGCGATCGACACCCTTCTCCTCGCACATCGCCTTCTTGATGCCCGGATGGACGAAGATGCGCTCCACCTCCGGATAGGACGCCGCCCGCCTGATCAGCCCAGCATGATACGAGGTGAACACCTTGGGGTCGGCATGAATCTGGTCGGGCGCCAGCATCGACACGGCCGACATCGTCTCCCGCTCCTTGTAGCTGAGCCGCCGGTCAGGCATCGGCGTCAGCCAGATGTCGGCATCGAGCCCCACCTGGTGGCTGTTATGTCCGGTGAGCATCGGCCCGCCGCGCGGTTGTGACATGTCGCCGACGAGCAGCCCAGGCCAGCCGTCCTTGGCCGCCGCATCTTCCGCCAGCCGCTTGACCAGCGCCACCATCCGCGGATGCGCCCAATTGCGGTTGCGCGACAGCCGCATGGCCTGCCAGACCTCGCCGTCGACCGGCAACGCCGATCCCCCCGCAAGGCATCCGCGCGAATAGAAACCGATCGCCTTGGGCGGCAGGGCCGCGGGCTGGCCCGCGTGACCGAACAGCATCTTGGCCGCAACCTTGGTCGGTTTGGCCGCCTTGGGCTCTGCGCCATCGGCCTCGGCCGTTTCGTCGGCAGGCGTTTGCGGCTTATGCACGGGGAGCGGCGGCACAGGCACGCCAGCCGCCTGGCTGGCGCCCGCCTCCGTCTGCGGCGGCAGGATCTGCGGCGCAGCCCACTTGCCGGTCCGGTCGCCAATTCCGACCGTTGCCGGCACGCCGAGCTTGGCGGGCCCCGGCTGCGCAACGCCGGCGCCCTCCTGGGCCACCTGCCCATGGGCATCCAAGGCGATCATGAAGACGAACAGCATCGTCGCAGCAGCAACGCGCATGTCAGCTCCTCCCTCGCAACGCCCCGCCGGGCCAATCGCTCGAATAAGCCAGACGATATACCACAAGTCTGTGACCTCGGGTTGCGGATCAACCACCGCTGCCCCTGCGTGGCTAACGAGCGTGATTGCGGCCTCCGGAGCCTAAGCCCGTCGGGACGGCCGCCAGCATGACCGATTGAAAGACACAAATGAGCAAGAACTATGGAGCGGGCGGCAGGCGCGCGGGCCGGCGACCGCGCGCCGGTTCAGATGCCCAGCACATCCGCCATGCTGTAGAGGCCGGGTGGCTTCCCCCGCCCCCACAGCGCCGCCTTAACGGCGCCCCGCGCAAAAATCCCGCGATCGGTGGCGATGTGCGTCAACACCACCCGCTCCCCGTCGGCCGCGAAAATAACACTGTGCTCGCCCACGACATTGCCGCCCCTGAGCGTGGCAAAGCCGATGTCGCCCTTGCCCCGCGCACCGGTATGACCATCGCGTGACCGCACCGAACGCTCGCCGAGCGCAATGCCGCGACCGTCGGCCGCCGCCTGTCCCAGCATCAAGGCCGTGCCGGAGGGGGCGTCCACCTTGTGCTTGTGGTGCATCTCCAGCACCTCGATGTCGAAATCCTCGTCCAATGCCTGCGCTACCTTGCGCGTCAACGCCACCAGCAGGTTGACCCCGAGGCTCATGTTGCCGGCCTTGATGATGGTCGCATGGCGTGCCGCCGCCTTGACCGCCACCTCATCGGCCTCGCCCATCCCCGTGGTTCCCATCACGTGCACGATGCGCGCATTGGCAGCCAGCCCCGCGAATTCGAGGCTCGCCTTCGGCGCCGTGAAGTCGACGATGCCGTCGACCCGCGTCATCACCTCGAGCGGATCGTCGCTGATCTTGACGCCGAGCGGTCCGACGCCGGCCAACTCGCCGGCATCCAGCCCCAGCGCATCCGAGCCAGCCGGCTCGATCGCGCCAGCCACCACGCAACCTTGGGCCGCTGTGATCGTGCGCACCAATTCGCGCCCCATGCGGCCAGCGGCCCCCATCACGGCGAGTTTCATATCGGACATCGGCGCCTCTCGGTTCGGTCGATCGCAGCAGGATAACCGGAATACGCCGCCGCGTAAGGCCCAGCCTTGCAACCTGATGCACTAGTGTTCCGGTTCTGACATTTGCATCCCGGTTCGGCTAGGCTGCAAGCAAATGTCGGAACCATCAGGAACACTAGCAAGTATATGTTTCTAGTGTAGCTTTTGCGCCTGACGTTTGGTTGCGAGCCAAACCGCAACCGGGTACCAAACGTCAGGCGCGCTACACTAGCGTCCGCAGTCATCAAAGACCGAGGAAGCGCATCACCAGCGCGATCCCGCCCGCAACGGCGAGTACCGGCGCAATCCCCCAGTGCAGGCGCAGCAGCAGAACCCCGCTCGCAGCCGCAATGAGAACCACCCGCCAGTCGAGCGTGCCAAGCTCCGGCACCCACAGCCTCATCGGCCCCGCCGTCACCTGCTCGACCCGTGCGAAGAACACATGCAGCGCAAACCACAGGGCGAGATTGAATATGACGCCAACAACAGCCGCGGTGATCGCCGCCAGCGCTTCCCTGAGCCGCGGTTGCGTGTTGATCCACTCGATGTAGGGCGCGCCTGCGAAGATCCAAAGGAAGCATGGGGCAAACGTCACCCAGAGTGTCACGCCGGCTCCCGCCAGCCCCATCCCGAGCGCCATGTCTCCGCCCTGCCGAAACGCCGCCATGAAGCCCACGAACTCGGTGACCAGGATCAGCGGTCCTGGCGTCGTCTCGGCGAGCCCCAGCCCATCCAGCATCTGTCCCGCTTCAAGCCAGCCGAGACGCGTGACGACCGTGTCCGCCATGTAGGCCAACACCGCATAGGCGCCACCGAACGTGACCACGGCAAGCTTGGAGAAAAAGAGGCCGAGTTCCGTCAACACGTGATGCGGCCCGACGATGGCGACGAGACCCGCCACCGGCAGCCACCAGATCGCGAGCCACGTTGCAACCGTCTTCACCGTCTCGCCCACCGGCACACCGTGCCCACCCACCTCCGGCCCTCGCCCGACCGTACCCCCGCGCTCGGTCACATGCCCTCCAGCCCGCAGGAATCCCCAGGCGGCAGCCAAGGCGACGATCAGGGGAAACGGTATGGCCAGCACGAAGATGCCGAGGAACGATAGCGCAGCAATAAGCCAATGCTCGCTCTTCTTGAGCGCACGCCGCGCAATCCGTAGCAGCGCCTCGATCACGATCACCAGCACCGCCGCCTTGATCCCGAAGAAGATCGCCTCGATCAGCGGCACGTTGCCATAGAGCGCGTAGATGACCGAAAGGGCCAGCACGACGCACGCGCCGGGCAGAACGAACATCAGCCCCGCAGCGAGCCCACCGGCCACGCCATGCAGCCGCCAGCCCGCATAAGTCGCAAGCTGCATCGCCTCTGGTCCCGGCAGCAGCATGCAGAAGCTCAGCGCATTCAGGAACTGGCTCTCGCTCAGCCACTTGCGCTCCTCGACGATGACCTTGTGCATCAGCGCGATCTGCGCCGTAGGCCCGCCGAACGACAGCAGGCCGATCCGTGTCCACGCGCCGAACGCCTCGGCAAACGTCGGTGACCCCACCAGCGCCGAATCGCGGCCGGCCTCATCGCTTTTGGTGTCCATGTCCGCGTCTCAGCTCGGCGTTTTCGTGGTGGTGGGCCAGTTGTGGGTCTCGCCAGTGGCGTCCCGGCACCATCGGTAGAGGGCATCATAGACCAACATGCCCGCCTCGAGCTGCGCGAGATCGTCCTTGAACATCCGCGACAGGCCGAGCGAGACGGCCAGCAGCCCCGGTGCTTCCGGCGCCAACTCTGGCCGCGCCGTGTCCGCCCCGCGCACGATCGCAGCCAATCTTAGCAGCGGCTCGGTTGCGATGCCGAATTCCTCGAGCATGACGTCGAAGGTGCAGGCCTCTCCGCGATGGCTCCAGAATACGCCGTCGATGTCGAACGCTGCCGCCCCGAACCGGTCGGCTACCCCCTCCACCTCCGACGCCTTGACGAATAGGATCACGGCTTCCGGATCGATGAATCGGCGGATCAGCCACGGACACGCGATCCGGTCGATCTTCGGCCGCTCACGCGTCACCCATACGCTCCGCCCCTCGGCATTGGGAGCGGGCATGTGCTCTGTCCTGACCAGCGGCAGGCCGGCCTCGCGCCAGCCGATCATGCCGCCTTCGAGCGCCTCGGCAGCAATACCCGCATGACGCAGCAGCGCGACCACGCCTTGGCTGAGCTTGAGCCCCTTCTGGCAGCTGACCACGACCCGCCGCCCCGCATAGAGAGGAGCCCACTGGCTCACGTCCTTATGCGAGCGGCGCTGGGAGCCTGGAATGAGCCTGGGATCGAGCGCATAGTCCACGTCGATGCACACATCGACGATGGCCGGCGCATCATGCGTACCGATCAGGCGGGAAAGCTGCGAGGCAGTGATTTCGGTTGGTGACGCCATCAGCGTCCTCCCTCGGTTTGCGAGTGGAAAGGACGCGATTCTCCGGCTGGCGCCTCACGGGGCGATCGCTGCAACCCCATAACTCCACTATGCGCGCGTAGCGCTCCCTGTCAAGATCGCCCCACCGCTCCAGCAACCGGCGGGCCCATCTGGCCGTCAGTCCCGCCCCTTCGCCCGCTCGATCGCTTCGCGGATCATCACCTTGGCCTCATCTGCATCGCCCCAGCCCTTCAGCCGCACCCACTTGCCCGGCTCCAGATCCTTGTAATGTTCGAAGAAATGCCGGATCTGCTCGATCGTGATCTGCGGCAGGTCCGAATAGCTGCGCACTTTTTCATAGCGCCGCGTGATCGAGTTCGACGGCACCGCGATCACCTTTTCGTCGCCCCCGCTGTCGTCCTCCATGATCAGCACGCCGACCGGCCTGCAGTTCATCACTGCGCCCGGCACGATCGCCCGTGTGTTGCACACCAGCACATCGATCGGATCGCCGTCTGCCGAGAGCGTATGAGGAACGAAACCGTAGTTCCCAGGATAACGCATCGGGGTGTAGAGAAAGCGATCGACGAACAGCGTGCCCGACGCCTTGTCGAGCTCGTACTTGATCGGCTCCCCACCGACGGGAACCTCGATGATGACATTGATATCCTCAGGCGGGTTCTTGCCGATCGCAATCGCATCGATGCGCATGTCGCGTCCTCTGTGTCCTCGAGAGCTGCCATCAAGCCGAGCGGCAAATTTCGCCATATTCCATTTTTTGTCGCATGGTAGTCTCAACCAAGGAGGCTGTCTCATGAGAACCCGCCTTGCCGGCACACTACTGGCTATGCTCGTTGCCCTTGGGCAGGGTGCAGCGGCTCATGCCAATCCCCTGAAGAGCCTCTATACGACCATCGAGCTGAAAGACTGTAAAAAGCTTAGAACCGAGCACGACGGCGCCTCCTGGTTGTGTCCAGGCCTCGACGACTACCCCGTCTATATCGCCGAGGGCGATTTGCGCATGTATGTGAGCGTCGGCACCGCGCCGGAGAAGCGTCGCGCCGCCACGCAGACCCTCACCGCCTTCAACTCATTGTTCAAGAAGGGCTCCAATCGCGCCACGCTGGAATGGCGGATCGTGCGTCGCGACGGCAAGCCGATCCCTTTCGCCACCATCCAGCGCTTCCACACCGACCTCGACGACCGCCACGGCGAGGTGCTCGTGGTCACACGGGTGACGCCGACCGAGGACTGCCACGTCGCCTACGTCGATGCCCTTGCCAATCCACAGCCGATCGTCCTGGCCCGCGAGATCGCGGACAAGGAGGCGCGCAAGTTCGATTGTCGCAAGCCGCCGCGCATTGCCGGAAAGAGTGGCAAGAGCCCGATGTAGCGAGCGCCGTCACGATGGCGACATCGTTGCGTTGACCTGGGCGACCGCCAAGACCGCGACCCGTACCCGCCATGGCGGGCGAAACTTACGGCCAGCTGTAGCCGATCTTGTCGAGCAGCACGCCGCCAACTTTCTCTTTGGTGCGCCCGAAGGGACGTCCGCCACGCCGCCAGTAGAAATCAGCTGCGATCTCGTTGTCGGCCAGCGCCCAAACGACCAGCCCGTTGAGACGGCGCTCATCGAGCGCGTACCGCGCCCCTTCGAAAAGATGCTCGCCGAGCCCGATGCCCTGGTAGCTCGGCGCGAGATAGATCTCGTAGATCTCGCCTTGCATCTTGCCCCGGCCGCGCGCGCGCCCGAACGTCGCGTAGCCCGCTACTTTGCCCGCAACCTCCAGCACCAGAAGCCCTTCGCCGGCCCGCGTCGCGTTCTGCCACCAGGCCTTGTCACGGCGGCGGATCAGGCTTTCGAGATGGATTTGGGGGATGATGCCGCGATACGCCAGCAACCAGGAGTCGCGGAACACACCGGCGAGCGCGACCGCATCCCGCTGCATTCCCTTCCGAACTCTCACGTCTGCATACGACTGTAGCATACGAAGACTATAGACCCGCCTTGACGGTCGCGGGAAGGGGCTCTTGTTGGCGAAGCTGATATTTTTCCTGCAGCACCACGCACCATTCCGTCGATGCCCCGCAGCACTGCTGCAAACATCCACGCGGGGCGCTGCCCGCCATACCGCAAGCACAACGGTCCAACGGCCGTCAAAAGCTCGCCTGCAAGCTAGTTCTGGTCGTCGGGCAGCACCGGGATCGGCAGCACGTCGATGCCGTCCTCGTTCAGCGCCTTAACCTCGTCGAGACTCGCCTCGCCATAGATCCCGCGCTGCGGCGCTTCCTCTTCGTCGATCTTGCGGGCCTCCTCGGCAAACCGCGGCCCCACGTATTCTGAATCCGCCAGCAGCTTCTCGCGCAGTGCCTTGAGCTCACGCAGCATCTCACGCTGAGCCGACTGCAGCACCGCCTGCCGCCCGCCCGCTGCATCCCCCGCCTCGGGAGCCGGCATCGCTGGAGCCCGCTTCTTGCGCCGCTTGCCCGCCGACTCTTCCTTGCGTTCACTGGTGACAACGTTGGGCGCCATCAACGCCTTGGAAACCTTCTTCGACCCGCAATCCGGACACGCG
>CAVXGT010000018.1:0-10678 GCA_963761475.1 uncultured Alphaproteobacteria bacterium | reverse complement strand
TATCCGCCTCACGAACTGCTTCTGACGGGGCTGGTCGAAGCAGTTCAGTCTCTGCCGCCGTATGACGACCGGTGGAGGGGGCATGGAACTCGGGACGACGCGTCGTGGCCAGGCGGTGTCTCCGCCGACGGTCGGCGATATCACGATCTATCTGGCGCAGGAGCCTGTGGACTTCCGGCTCGGCATCAACGGGCTCAGCGTGCTTGTCGAGGCGACGCTGCGGTTCGATCCCTTCAGCCGTAATCTTGTTTTGCTTCACCAACAAGCGGAAGAACCAGATCAAGGTTCTGTACTGGCAGCGCACGGGTTTCTGCCTCTGGCAGAAGCGGCTGGAGGAGGAGAGGTTCCGGTGGCCCATGCATTTGCCGCCTCTCGCCAGCGACACGAAGCGGCCACCGGTGGTCGAGCTCACCGAGGAGCAGCTCCACTGGCTGCTCGAAGGCCTGGACCTCAAACACCTCAAACCCCACCGCGCACTCGAATATCGCAGCGTGCTGTGAAGACTTGTCCGATGTGACGGACGTGCCACGGGCAAATCAGTTATGCTTTTCCCATGGGCACTTCCGAGACATCGCCGACGCCCGAGAGCGACGAAATCGCGACGCTGAAGGCGTTGACTGCAGCGCAGGCGGCGCGCATCGCGATCCTGGAGGAGCAGCTTCGGCTCGCGGCGGTGAAGGCCTTTGCGCCGAAGTCGGAAAAGCTCTCCTCACTGGCGCAGATGGATCTCTTCAACGAGGCTGAAAGGTTCGACGTCAATCCGGACGTGGAAGCGCAGGCGACCGAGATTGCGGTTCCCGCGCATGCCCGCGCTCGTGGCAAGAGAAAACCGATCGACGGGAAACTACCTCGCGTGCGCGTCGAGCACGACATTCCCGACGATCAGAAAACCTGCCCCTGTGGCTGCCAGCTCACGCGCATCGGCGAGGTGACGAGCGAACAGTTCGATCTCATCCCGGCTCGCGCCCAGGTCCTTCAGCATGTGCGGTTCAAGTACGCCTGCCGCTCATGCGAGGGCACGAGCCACGATGGCCCCGTCGTCATCACAGCAGCCATGCCCGCGCAGCCGATCCCGAAGTCCAACGCCTCGCCGGGCCTGCTCGCGCACGTCGCAAGCGCGAAGTTCGTCGATGGCCTGCCGCTCTATCGCCAGGAAGGCATTCTGGCGCGTTACATGATCAGCGTGTCGCGCACGGCGCTGGCCTGCTGGATGATCCGGCTCGGCGATCTCGTGATGCCGCTGATCAACCTGATGCACGAGACGCAGCTCTCCTACGACGTCCTTCAGATGGACGAGACCAGCGTGCAGGTCCTCAAGGAGGACGGTCGGCCAGCGACTGCGAAATCCTTCATGTGGGTGCGTCGAGGCGGACCACCGGGTCAGCGGATCATCCTGTTCGACTACGCCCCGTCCCGGGCGGGCGCGATCCCGATGCGGCTCCTCGACGAGTACAAGGGCTATCTGCAATCGGACGCCTATTCGGCCTACAACGCGCCGGCCAAGCGCGACGGCGTGATCCATGTCGGCTGCCTCGATCATGCGCGGAGAAAGTTCGTCGAGGCCGTGAAGGCCCAGCACACGGTCGCCGGCATGGAACGCGGCCTCGCGCCGGAAGCGCTGCTCATCATCCGCAAACTCTATGTCATCGAGAAGCTGGCTCGCGACGCCGGAATGACACCTGAGCAGCGGCATCGATTGCGCAACGAGAAGGCGCGGCCGATCTGGGACGAGCTGCGCACGTGGCTCGACAGGAACCGCAACGCGACGCCGCCGCAGTCGCTGACGGGCAAGGCGATCAGCTATCTCGCCGACGAATGGCCGAAGCTCATCCGCTACCTCGAAGACGGCCGCATCGAGATATCGAACGTGCTCTGCGAGAACGCGCATCCGCCCGTTTGTCGTCGGAAGAAAAGCATGGCTCTTCTGCGACACGCCGAAAGGAGCCACAGCGTCGGCGCGGCTCTATAGCCTCGTCGAGACGGCAAAGGCCAACGGCCTCGAACCCTTCGCCTACCTCAAGCACATCTTCACGATGCTGCCGCAGGCCACGACCCTCGAAGATATCGAGGCCCTGCTGCCCTGGCAACGTCGCGAGACCGGCGACGCAAAGCGTCGCCGCCTGATCCGACTCTACGTCAAGCGAAAACCACGCAACGAGACCCAGGTCGATAGTGAGGCGCTTACGGACAACTGGCAAATTTTGGACGATGGAGCTGTGCAGTTACAGCGGTGTATCGGCCAGCGGTCTTGCGATGGTGTTCTTGCCGAAGGAGTGCATCAGTAGCGATGCATGATGGCTTGTTCCGGGTAGGTTCGTTTGCCGTCTGCTGGCAGGAGGATTCGTAGCCAACGGCGTCGTTTGGATATCGACAGTCCGGGTTTTGGTCAGTTCGACAAACAATGGGCGGCACGGAGCCGCCCATTTTACTTCAGGCTTGCCGGCAATCGTCAGCGGCACTCAATCAAGACCCACCTTCTTGCGATGGTCCGACCAATATTTGGCCCAGGCCTTGGTGAGATCCACCTTGCGCTTGGCCTTCTTCTCTTCGGCGCGCCACGCGTTGAACCCATCGGTGGCGTCGTCCCAGGCCTTAATCACCTTTTCCTGTCGGGCGATGCGGGCCTTGTTCCAGGCTTCGTCTTTCTCGGTCCAAACGCCCTTTTCCTTTAGATATTTGACGGCACCTTCGTGCCAGGCCGCATCTGCGGGGGGATGGCCCGACTTGTTGATGGCCCAGTTTTTGGTGGTGGCGTTGACGTTCTCGTAGAGATCGAACGCCTCGTCCATGGCCTTGGTGACCTGATACACCTCCTCAACGCTGCGATCGGCGTAAGTTGTCATCATCGGATAACGGAACTCGACGATGTTGACCGGCTTGCCTTTCTCCATTCCGGCACCGTCGTCTATCGACAGCGGCGCATACATCGGTGCGATGGCCTGGATCCTCTTCCAGCCCTCGGTGTTGGCCGGGTCGAACTGGATCCACTGGATGCCCTCGGGGGATGCCTCCAACTCGCGAGTAATACCGGAGTAGGGCGACGTCAGGAAGCCGTCGATCTTACCCGTCAGGCGGGCCGACTTCATGACACCGTAGCCGCCAAACCAGACCGGCTTGATGTCCTTGCGCGTGAGCCCGGAAAAGGCCAACAGGGCGTCCGTCTTGACGTTGACGGAAGGGTTGCCCTTCACATAGCCGAGCTTCATGCCCTTCATGTCAGCGCCGGTCTTGAATTTCGAGCCCTTCGGCGAGGTGAGGCCGGTGGCTGTCGGCGGTGCCAGAACCATGCGCAGGTTCTGCGGACCCCACGATGTCACAGCGAAGTCGAAGGTACCTTCGGAGGCGAAATAGGCCTCCGTTGCAAGAAAGCCGTATTGGGCCTTGCGTTGCGTGACGGGCAGCATGCGGCCGATGCCGGTTCCGGATGGCACAATGCGAATGCGGGTGCCGAACTTCTTCTGGAAGGCATTGGCCACGGCGGATGCCTGGGCGAACCCGGCGCTGCCGAAGTCGTAGGAAGTCCAGACCATGGTCTTGGGCAACTCAGCGGCGTGAGCGCCACCGACAGTCAGCATCGCTGCTGCTGCCAGCGCCCCCGCGAGCCGCGGCATTTGTTTGCTCCAAATCATTAGGCTTCCTCCTTACCGTTACTGTTTTTTGCCGAATCCAGGCGTAAATCCAGCCGCTCCATTCACGTCCTCCTGATATGCAGCACGCGAAACTCCAATATTCGGGTCAGGCTGGAGCGGTATGGCGCTGCAGCAAACCGACCGCGTAGATTCCCGTTACCAGGGCCGCCCCGAACAGCGTGGCCATCACATTCGGTAGCAGCATGGCGCCAGCCGCCACCAGTAGGGCCAACCGAAGCGGCCAAGTAATCTTGCCAACGAAGTACAAATAGCTCTCGAAGCTCGAGGCCATGAGCCACACCGCGATCATGGCAGAACCAACGTGGGCGATGATGTGCGGCCATTCCCCCTTCAGGATCAGCGAGGGATCGAGAACGAAAATGAAGGGCAGAATGAAGTTGATCAGGCCGAGCCTCATGGCTCGCATGCCAATGGCCATGGTATCGGCCTCGGCAATGATGGCTGCTGCGACGGCCGCCAGGGCCACCGGCGGAGTGATGTAGGAGAGCATGCCCCAGTAGAGGATGAACAGGTGACTGGCGATCGGGTCCAGGCCCGCTTCGATCAGCGCCGGTCCCAGCACGATGGCAAGGAAGATGTAGCAGGCGCTGACCGTCATCCCCATGCCGAGAAGAAAGCTGGTCACCGCACCCATGGCCAGTAGAAGATAAAGGTTGTTGCCAGCGATTTGGAGGAGCTCGCGCGAGAACGCGCCGCCGACACCTGTAAATGCCAGCGAGCCGACGATCATGCCAACGCCGGCCAAAATGGCAATAATGTTGGAGATGATCTTGGACGAGTCGACGATCAGCTCCAGAAGGCGGGCGAAATTGAAGCGGCCGGCCCCCGTCCGGAAAACCGTGGCGCAAATGACCAGCACCGCCGAGGCGTAGTATGGCGCATAGAGATCCCAGCGCAGCTCCACCAACATATAGACAAGGGCAACCAAACTGAAAATATAAAACCAGCCGGTCTTGAATGTTTTCCAGAGATTTGGAACGTCTTTCTCATCCAGTCCCTTGAGGCCATGGGCTGCCGCATACCCGTCGACCTGCAGCAGCAGCGCCAGATAGAAGATCAATGCAGGCACCACGGCCGCCGTCATAACGGTGGCGTAGGGCACGTTGAGAAATTCCGCCATGAGGAATGCGACCGCCCCCATCACCGGCGGCATAAGGGCGCCGCCCGTGGAAGCGCAAGCTTCAACCGCCCCGGCATAGACGGCGGGGTAGCCCACCCGTTTCATGGTGGGGATGGTGAGCTTGCCCGTCGTCACGACGTTGGAGATGACGCTGCCGCTCAAAGATCCGAAAAATCCGCTCGAAAGAATGGCAACCTTGGCCGGCCCGCCGCGGCTGCGCCCCATCAGGGCCGTGGCAAAGTTCATGAAGAACTCGCCGCCCCCCGTGACGACCAAGGTGGACCCGAAGATCAGAAAGCCTATCAAAAGATTGCCGGCCACCCGCATCGGCACGCCTATGATGCTCTCGAAGCCCATGGCATGGGCACGGACGAGCTCGACGGGCGTTTTACCGACTCCCCACAGAAATCCTGGTGCGGATTCCGTCCAGAGCGGAAATGTGAAAAAGAACGCGACGATAATAAACAGGGCGAATCCGCCGGCCCGGCGTACCGCCTCCAGCGAGACAAGGCAGATCACTGCCGCCATGGCCGTGGGGAGCTTCGGGGCAATGATGTCCCAGCCTTGCTCAACCATTTCGGAGCCATGAAAGGAGAGGTACATGGCCGCACCGAGTGACAATGCAAAAAGGATCCAATCGTAGAATGGAACGCGGTGCGCATCAGCAGCCCGGGCGGGAAGTACAAGAAATGAAATAGGTAGGAATATGCCGATCAAGGCATAAAAATAGAGGAATTGTCGACCAGAACGAACCCGAATAGATCCCAGGAGAAAGTCTGGTTCATAGCGACCAGGATGCCAATCCCGCCGTAGATCAAGGTGATCCAATAGACCAGTCCCGACACGCGTTCTGACGGCGGCTCGTCAGAAAGTGCCTCCAGCTTGGCTTGGACATTTGCATCTGGGTCGACTTGAGACATGTACAGCTCCCGAGCAATGGGATTAATAGATTCCCGCGGAATCTTTGCGGGTGATCGGGTCGTCGAATTGCTCAGGTTCTACGGTCTCTCGCGGGCACCAACGCGCGCGTAGCATGGCCACGCATGCGCGCTGCCGCGCGCCGAGTACTGCGACAGAAATCCAAAAGGGCGCGGCCACGAATTGGCTCGCCGGCAAGCCACGTCTTGAATTGAGCTAACGAGGTGGAGGCAAGACGCGCCACCGACGGGTGCCGAGCACCCGATCCCGTAGGCCACCGTACCAAACAGGGGCGTCACAGCGATGTTGCAGGCGTCTATATCACGCCCTTGAAGAACGCTAATAAAGCGTACCATTGGGCCTCCGAATAATGGCCACAAAAAGAGGAGGTCCTGGACAGAACGACATCCCCCAGCGTGCGATTTATTCATGGCAGGGTTGCATTTTTTGCAGGCGACGACAACCCAGCAATCGCATCGCATCGGAGGCGCGAAAATCTCAAATAACACAAACGCCGAATTATCAGACGGCGTCTGAAATTCACTCTGACCATTCGTGCAAACGAGAACGGGCGAGCTGCAGTGTAAAGCTCCCGTGCAGAAACGGAATCGGTCAGCGGATTGTTCTGGTGCACAGGCGCATGGAACTGCAAGCATGCTCGTATCAGTGTTGCGCACCGGCACGATGACCGCTTGGGGTCGAGTTCGTTGCAGAAGTCGGCTGTAGGGGCCCTTTTGGGCCCTGGCGTAGGCTGTGCCTGCCGCTCCGCTCCGCGATGGAGCGGCAGCTTGCACGCACCTCGACTGACGCTTGTCACGCAACCGGACATCTCGAACGCGACCAACCAAACGCTCACGCAACGCTCGCGGTGCGCCGGCCGGCGGTCCGCGTGCGGTGGGCTTCGCAAGACGGCGAAGGTTTTGGGCGGTGGCGGCCAGCGTGAACTCGAACTGTGCACCGTTCGGTCCGCGCAATCGAAGCCGGCCCAGCCGCAGGATACGCTTCAGGTGCGCGAACAGCATCTCGACTTTCTTGCGCAAGTCGCCGCGTCACCTCGTAAGCCTTCGTCTTGGCGATGGCGCGGGCGACGTCACGAGCGTCCTAGTGCACGCTGCGCGTGATTTTGCGCTGCGGCGATTTCGGACAGCATCGCGACTTGAGCGGGCAGGCGCGGCAATCAGCGACGCGCGAGTAATAGGCGTACGTGTCGTCATCGCGCGGGCGTCCGTTCGTTGGCAGCTTGGCACCCGCCGGACAGACGTAACAGTCACGCTCGGCGTCGTATGTGAAGTCCTCGCGGCTGAAGGTGCCGTCGTCGGCGCTGTGACTTGTCGATGACGGGAATGTGCGGAGCGATGTCCTTCTCGTCGACCAGCCAGCCGAGGTTGTCGGCCGCGCCGTAGGCCGTATCGCCGACCAGCCAATCCGGCTTGATGCCGAAGCGCTGCTCCGTCCGCTCGATCATCGCCTGCGAGGCGCCGACCTCCGCCTGACGGATGGCGCGTGAGGCTTCGACGTCGACAATGATCCCGAACTCGACATCGATCAGATAGTCGTCGGCATAGACGAAAAACGCCGCGTTGCGGCGCGCGCCGGTCCACTGAGCGGCCGGGTCCGCCGGTGCCACGAACTTCGGCAAGACGTCGGTCGCGGCGCCCCAGGCCGGTTCGTCGAGCGATCGAGATAAGCCTGCACCGCGCGGCCGACCGTCTCGGGATCGAGCCATGATGCCATTCACCGCCCGGCGTCGAACGGCACATGTTGGCGTCAGCCGCAATCAGGCTCGGCGTCCACAGCAAACCCCTTGCCGCCGACGAGACCCGCGACCATGCAAGTCGTCACGACCCGCTCGAACACGCGGCGAAAGGCATGACCGTCGCGAAAGCGCTCGTTGCGGGCGCGCGTGAATGCCGAGTGATCGGGGACGCGATCTTCGATGCTTAGCCACAGAACCAGCGATAGGCGAGGTTGACCTGCACCTCGCGGCAGAGCGCGCGCTCGGAGCGGATGGCGAACACGTAGCCGACAATGAGCATGCGCAGCAGCAGGACCGGATCGATCGACGGACCGGCCTGTCTATGAGTAGTAGGGCGCCAAATCGCGGCGAACCCAGGACAGGTCGAGTACCCGGTCGATCTCGCGAACCTGATGGTCTGCCGGGCACGGCCTCGTCGAGGTCGAAGGAGTAGAAGAACTGCCCCTGATCGGTGTCGTGTCGCCCCATCATCGCCCGCCTCCGCCGAGGATCACCCTCAAGAGACGGAATCACTGTTCGATCAAAGCCTCAACCGACTTCTGCAAGAAAATCGGTCACTTGCACGCATGAGAGGCTCTAGAGCGACGGCGAAACCACCCCCAGCAACGGACATCATCGGCGAGCAACACAGCCCAAGTCACCGGCGAACCATCCGATGTCGGCTTCTGTATACGTGCGCCGTTCGGCGCCCATGGCCATCGTCCACGCGCGATGTCCGAAGTGGCCCATGACGTCGAGCACCCGTTTTCCCGCTTTCGGAGGTGCCTCTGCCGTGGCCCTGAACCACGATAGAGCGTGGCTCCGCAGTCGGTCCATGTCGGCTAATCTCCGGTGCGCCTCGGGGGCGCGGATCACCTGTGGAGGTAGGTTCCACCCAGCGAGTTGTCGATTGAGCTGGTAGCTAACGGGCGGCGTGGTCGGGCAACTGGCTCCGTCGAAGCTCCGTGACAAAGGCCGCCTTGGGCGGTTGAGCGAGCGTGCGGGCCGTAACGCGAGTGAAGCCTGAGCAAGCCTCGAAAAGGACAATGCGGATGCCGACCCACCCGGAGATTGGGGAAGGCCGCGTGGAATGGGGAAGCAATCGACACATGCACCCGTTCCGATCCGCCGGGGTAGTGGGCACGGCACGTACGTATGGTGGTTCGCGCAAGCGAGGGAGACCCGTCGCGGGCGAGGGTAGCGGCCTCAACGTCACTTCGGGTGACGGCCACGGCGGGAGTCGGACAGGGTCGTATGAGCGATGAGACCGGGTAACGCCGGTGGAGCAAAGGGCCCTGACTTCTGGCACGCTTTCGAAGAAGGCAAGGTGCGGGTGATTGGCGATGAGCCTTACAACTCCTGAAAAGATCCGGAGCCTGCAGAGAAAGCTCTACGTGAAGGCGAAGGCGAAGCCTGCGTTCCGCTTCTACCTGCTCTACGACAAGATCTGTCGCGTCGACATCCTGTTCCACGCCTACCGGCTTGCCCGCGCCAATGCGGGTGCTCCGGGCGTCGACGGGATGACGTTCGACCAGATCGAGGCGCAGGGTCTGGAGGCGTGGCTCGCAGGCTTGCGCGAGGACTTGGTCGCGAAGACCTACCGGCCCGATCCGGTGCGGCGCGTGATGATCCCGAAAGCGTCTGGTGATGGCGAGCGCCCGCTCGGCATCGCGACCATTCGCGACCGGGTCGTCCAGACCGCCACCAAGATCGTGCTGGAGCCCATCTTCGAGGCCGACTTCGAGGACACCGCTTACGGCTATCGTCCCCGCCGCGGGGCGCTGGCCGCAGTCAAGGAAGTGCACCGGCATCTCGTCCGGGGCAACACCGATGTCGTTGACGCCGATTTATCGCGCTATTTTGACTCGATTCCACACTCGGACCTCCTCAAGTCGGTGGCCCGGCGTGTCGTGGATCGCAATGTCCTTCGCCTCATCAAGATGTGGCTCAGGGCGCCCGTCGAGGTGCGCGATGCAGACGGAACCCGGCGCATGTCGGGCGGCAAGGGCAACAAGCTCGGCACGCCGCAAGGTGCTGTCGTCAGCCCGCTGCTCGCCAACATCTACATGAACCGGTTCCTGAAGCACTTTCGGCTGAGCGGCGCGGCAGATGCGTTCCGTGCTCATGTCGTTGCCTACGCCGACGATCTCGTCATCCTCAGTCGCGGCCGTGCCGCCGAGGCGCTGACGTGGATGCGCGATGCGATGGCAAAGCTCGGGCTCACTCTCAACGAGGCGAAGACCTCGCTGAAGGATGCCCGCAAGGAGCGCTTCGACTTCCTCGGCTACTCGTTCGGACCGCATTGGTTCAAGAAGAACGGGAAGTGGTACCTGGGCGCGAGCCCGTCCAAGAAGAGTATGCAGCGCTTCAAGACCAAGGTCGGCGACCGGCTGGTGCCCGCCAACGTGGCGCCCTGGGACGATGTACGTGACGAGCTGAACAGCATGCTGCTCGGCTGGTCGCATTACTTCTCCTACGGGGCACTCGCGGGCGCGTACCGCCACGTCGACTGGCACGTCTACCAGCGCGTGCGCGACTGTCTCGCACGACGACACAAGGTCCAAGGGCGCGGAACGAACCGGTTCTCCTGCGACGTCGTCTACGGAGAACTGGGCCTCATCCGTCTCGAACGCTTACCCCGATCACATGTGTCCGCCGTGGGCCGAACGTGAAGCCAGTCGGAGAGCGTCGTGCGGGAAATCCGCATGCGGCGTTCGATGAGCGGGGAAAGGAAACGGAGCAACGGTGCGGACTGAGACACCGGCATCTGGCGAAAGCCGCCGGTCAACAGCTACTCCCCACACCTGCCGCCACCGCGCCTTTCCTCAACTCTACCCTCGCGTCGGTCACGCACACCGACGAAGCTATACATTTGCGGTCATCGGTCGCTTGGGCGTTGACTGGGTTGGCGCGGCCGCCGAGCATGTCCGTTGCTGGGGGTGGTCTTGCCGAAGTCGGGGAGCCTGGGATACGTGCAGGTGACCCAAAACGGCTGTGAGCAGTTGCGGCATTCGCGGCTCATCGTCGAACGCCCTACGGCGTTTCCAGACAGTGGCCGGTGGCGTGGTCTGGACCCACCCTCGAGTAAGAAGCACGGCAGAGGTACCCCCGATACCGACCGTCAGCGATCCGGCGATTTTCGACCTTCGGATACGCTCCGTTCCATCCGAGGTTGCTGCGGCCTTCTCTATCGTTTCGATGATCTGGCGGCCAATCGGAGTTTTGTCATTGAATTCGAAGACCGAGCCGGGCTGA
>CAVXGT010000017.1:0-267875 GCA_963761475.1 uncultured Alphaproteobacteria bacterium | reverse complement strand
TTCCTCCTAAAATCGGGATTTTTTTACGTAAGGCGTTTACAACGGCTGGATCCTGCTGGCCTTCCGCCTCCGCATCGGATAGAAAAATTGTTAAAGCCGCTATTTTGTCATAGTCTCCCTGTATGTCTTTTTTCTTTTTAACAATCCGGGGAACAGCCCACTCAAGGGAGGCCGCGTCATTATTTCCTCCGCCAAAAGCCGTTAGGGCGCCTACCAGTCTTTCTTTAATTCTTCCTCCTGCCGCTCCGCTGAACTCCTCATTAAATGCTTTTAAAATGTAGCGTTCGTCTTCTCCGCCATGGTGATCGTCGGACGCGAGCACTTCAATATTAATCGGGTAATCTTGAGCTGCTTCCAGAATCCCTATAACGGTTTTAATCACTTCATCAATGCGCCCTTTATACATAGAGCCGCTAACATCAATGATGAGCTGTAATACTAAACCGCTTTTTTCAGGCACATTCGGCGTAGCGAGCGGTTTTTCCATCCCGGAACCATAACGCCTTAAATGCTCCCGCGCACTGTATTGTTTTCCTTTAACACCGTAAATATCTCTCGGGTAGGCGATTTTAGGAAAATATTTTTCAAATAAGCGGCCCATATGCTGTTGAACAATTTTACCTTCTTTCTTCAGCTGATTATATTTTTTTCTGGCTTCCGCTCTCTCAATGCCATCTTTCTGTTTAAGTCTTTCATGCTGATTATCCGCTATTTTTTTATTGGCCTCAGCCGCTTTTTTGTTTCTTTCAATTTGCTGCTGTTGCTGATTTTCAGTGGCTTTTTGATATTGCTCAATGGCTTTTTCAATAGCTTTTTTTACCTCTGGCGGCAGATTGTCGATGTTGTCCGGATCTTGAAAAGGATTACCACCATCAGGGCTCTCATGATCACCCTTCTCACCTTCTCCTTCTCCACCTTCTCCTTCTTGTTTATCATCGGCTAATCCAAATTCATCAATGAGCTCTTTTTTGGCCGGCCACAGGACCTCTTTCACCATTTTTTTCAATACTGAAGCTCGCATTTCCGGTCGTTTATAATCACCTGTTCCAACAATTCGTTCAACATCATCTTTAACCTTATTCCAAACTTCCTGAACTCTTGGGTGCAGCTGATCAATTCCGGTCCAAGGTTCAATATTTTCTTTTTCAGCTTGTTCAGCATGGATTTGCCAAAGAGAGGCGAGCTTGATCAAAAAATCAAATTGGCTTACTGGGTCATTTTCAGCAATTCCAGAGCCAATATTGGGCAATATATGCTGTTTATTTTTGGCCCAGAACCAATTCTGAACATATCCTTCAATGTGTTTTGGGTGGGCGGATACGTGTTCCATGCGCGGATCTTCAAGAACATTTAATAGAGTGCCCATGGTCTGCTTCGGATACCCCTGCTTTTCAGCCCACCCCCCTAATTCATCCAGCATCCGCCAATCGGTATAAAACGCGTGCCCCATTTCATGGCGTAATTCACCCAGCAGAAATAATCCATCGTCAATCGCTAAATGGGGATAAGGCATAATAATGAAGTAGTGATAATCCTTGGTTTCAACCACATCGCCATTGCTTAACACCTGTTTCCTGGGAACCCGGGAACAAGCCCACGTATGGATTTTGGGATCCACTACAACCCTTATTTCATGGCTCTGGCCGGTCAGTCGCACCCTTTGGTTTAAGCGGTTTACTTTTTGCCGGATTTGCTCGGGTGTCATTTGCTTTACCCTTTCATTTAGTCCTTCCATATCCAGACACTCGGTGAGTGGTTTTTTTTTGGGATGGGTTTCCGGTGATGTGGATAGTTGGTTTTTCATAAAAATATTATAAATAGTTGAGTCCTCTCTTAATTTTCCCTTCAGATTTCAATCTTTCCGCATCCTTCTTCACCTGTTCATTGCAATCCTCGGAAAGCCACAAATCTTCCCCCGCACTCAGCCCCTCCGGCAAAGCGGTCAACCCAGTACAGCCGCTGAGACACAAATCTCCCCCCACACTCAGCCCCTCCGGCAAAGTGGTCAACCCAGTACAGTCGTGAGATCCAAATTTCCCCCCACACTCAGCCCCTCCGGCAAAGCGGTCAACCCAGTACAGCCGTGAGAAACAAATTTCCTCTCACACTCAGCCCCTCCGGTAGAAGCGGTTAAACCCGAGACAGCCGTGAGATCGAGAATTTCCCCTCCCACACTCAGCCCCTCCGGTAGAAGCGGTTAAGCCCTGTACAACCGTGAGATCCAAATATCCCTTCCCACACTCAGCCCCTCCGGCAAAGCGGTTAAGCCCTGTACAGCCGCGAAGATCAAATCTCCCCCCGCCTTCTTTTGTCCATGGCCCGGAAATTAAAGATTCTTATCTATCTGTTTCCTTTCCCATCCGGCTACCTCAGCGACATGCAGTAAATCTAACCATTGTCTTAATGAAATATCCCGCTTCCTTGCCTCCTCCATCTCCTCCAACCCCTTCATCCCCTCAATAGACGGATACTTTTCCCTCCATTCCTCCGGCATCCCCATCCACATCCTCACCTCCTTAATAAACTCCACATCCTCCTCTACAGTCGGTTCTTCATCCGCCAGTTTATCCTGCAACGCAGTAACCGCTTTCCCGATATACTCCTGAACCTCCGTGGTCAGCTGTACCTTCTCCTTTTCAGCTGTCTCCTGGATTTCGGAGAGCTGGTCTGCGATGGTTTCCGTAGATCGTGTGGGTTGGTTTTTCATGTTTTATAAATATCCGACTTCTCCAACTTTTCCCTCCTCTTCAAGTCTTTCAGCATCTTTTTTGACTTGTTCATTCATGTTTTTTGAGAGATGCAAAGTGGCTGCATGAACCCGAAATTGATTATTGGCGACGAGCCGGTGTCGGCGCTGGACGTTTCGATCCAGGCGCAGGTCATCAACATCCTCGTCGACCTGCAGCGCGAGCTCGGCTTGGCCTATCTCTTCATCTCTCACAACCTCGCGGTCGTTGAGCACATCTCCCATCGAATTGCTGTGATGTACCTTGGCCGCATCGTCGAGTTTGCGGACAAGAAGACGATCTTCACCATGCCCCGCCACCCCTATACCGAGGCTCTCTTGTCCGCGGTGCCAGTGCCCGACCCGACCATCAAGCGCAAGAAGATCGTGCTCGAAGGCGATGTGCCGAGCCCAGTCAAGCCGCCGTCGGGCTGTCATTTCCACACCCGCTGCCCGATTGCAGAGGCTCGCTGCAAGGTGGACGTGCCGCAGTTGGTCGAGAAAGCGCCGGGGCAGTTCGCCGCTTGTCATTTGCGTTAGGTGGATAGCGACAGCACTGGAGGGCACCATGCGTGCGCCCGGTTGGTTTTGGCTTGTCCTTGCACTCGCGCTGTTTGGGCTTTTGCCGGCCACGGCTGATGCGCGCCAGGTCGCCCTGGTCGTCGGCATAGCGCGTTACGAGCGCGTTGCGAGCCTCAAGAACCCGGAGCGTGACGCAGCCGCGGTCGCCGACAGGTTTCGGGATCTGGGCTTCGAGGTCATTGAGGCCTTCAACGCAGATCGCTTCTCCCTGGAGCGCGCCCGCAAGCGCTTCCTTGATGCCGCGCGGGGGGCCGACCTCGCGCTGTTCTATTTCGCCGGCCATGGCATCCAACTGTTCGACCGTAATGTACTCATCGCCCGCGATGCTGACCCGGCAACCGCCCGCGGCATCGACGAACTCGGTCTCGATATGACGCGCCTGATGGCGGACCTGCGCTCGGCGGGACCGGTGAGGACCGCACTTCTGATCGACGCCTGCCGCGACAATCCACTGGCGTTCGAGGAGACTGTGGCGCTACTGCGCAGGCTGCAGCCGGCCACGGACAGCGGGGCGACGACGGCTGGGGCAACCCGTAGCGCGGCGGCAAAGCGCGGTCTTTCCAGTGTGACGCTGCCCGCAAAAGGTGTCGGCGCCGGCGAGACGTTGGTGTTCTTCGCTGCCCAACCGGGTCAGGTGTCCTATGACGGCGAGGGACGCAATTCCGTTTTCGTCGAAGGTTTGCGTGAAGCGCTTGGGTCGGTTGGACGACCGATGTCGGAGCAGTTCCGCGCAGCCGGCGCCTATGTGCGAACAGTAACGAAGGGTGCGCAGGTGCCCCAACTCGTCAGTGACTGGACTGGCGATGTCGTGCTCGGCCGCGATCAGGGCCGAGCCCGGGTACGCTATCTCAACACCTCGAGCGCCAAGGGGCTGGACGGCCTCAGCGAAGCCGATGCGCGTATTGTCGGTGAGTTGGCTCGCCCCTATCCGGTATTCTCCGGACGTTTCATTGTAGAAGAAGGACAAGCCTTTACCGACAGCTGGCTCAACGCCGGTCCGGAGGAAAAAGCGCGCGCAAAGGCAATCGGAAACGTCAACGGTTTCGCCATTGACTATGACATCGATCGCGACGGTCGCGAGGAGACCCTCGCGGTCTACGTCCTGCAGACAAACGTCGTGATGACGATGAGCGACGAGGGTATCACGTTGCGCGACAGCCCCTGTTGGGACTTCGACAAGGAGCCGGTTGAGGCAGTGACCCTGGCACTGCGAGATATCAACGGCGATCGCAAGCCGGAAGTCTTCGTCTTCTATCGAAAGGAATTGGGTGGTTGGGGCAACTTGTGCGTGATGGAGTACATCGGCAACGCCAACCTTGCGAATTTGCGTCGAGGCGGTCACGCCACCAACTGGTCCGACGCCAGCCTCTTTCGCGTACTGTTGCGCCACGAAGGCGCCTGGACCGTGAGCGTCGGCGAAGACAATTCGATCGAGACTTGCGCCGGCTCCAACTGCCACACGCGCTCAGCGTATAGCTTCGATGGCACGCATTTCCGCATGACGCTCGACGAGAGTGAAAAGCCGAGCGCGCCCAAGGCGAGGCCCTTCCGCAACCAGGCCGAGCGCGAGGCATGGCTGCAGCCATCCGGAAATGCACCAGCGAATGCCCCGGCCAGCCATCCCAGCCTGACGCCGCCGGCAGCGCCGAGCGCATCCGCCGCAGAAGCAATCGGCAAATTCATCGCCGAGGTCTATCTGCCGAGCGGGAACAGTGGTGCGAGCATCCGGCTCAACTACGAGCCTGCGGTCTCCTATTACGGCAAGACCGTTTCCAACACCGAAATCGAACGGGATAAGGCGCGCTATGTCCGCAAGTGGCCACAGCGACGCTACAGCCTTGTGCCAGGAACGCTTGAACACAAGGCCGCTGGCCCTGGCTTGACCGATGTCTCGTTTGAATATCTTTTTGAGGTTCGCAGCGGCAGTAAATCACTGGCCGGTCGGGGTCGCGCCCGGCTGCGATTGCGCGCCGTCCAAGGCGGCTTTGCGCTTTTGTCGGAGGACGGCGAGGTTATCGCGCGCCAGTAAGCTGGCCCCCCGGTCCAGACTTCGACGGGCAATTGCAGCCGTCAGCCGGCCGGCCGCCAATGTAGACCGCTTGGCGATCAAGCCACTTTCCCCCACGATGCAATGTGCTAACGTCCGGACATAATGCAGCGGACGCGATCGGTCGGTGCCGTCGCGCCCTAGAACAGTGAGGGAGTGCCCCATGCAAACGCAAAGCTCTGCAAGCCCGGCTGCCGAGGCCGTCACGCGCGGTCTCGCAGGTTGGACTGCCCAATTCTCATCTGCCGCTTCGACGGCGAGCGCGGACACCTGGGCGAAACATGCCCTGCTGGATTGGTTCGCCGTTACCATTGCTGGCGCCAAGGAGCCGCTGGCCGAGATCCTCGCCGAGGAGTTCAAGGCCTCCACATCCGGTCCGTGCACCGTTGTCGCGCGCGGGACCAAGGCCACCTTGCACGATGCGGCGCTGGTCAACGGGGCCGTCAGCCATGCCCTCGATTATGATGACGTCAATCAACTTATGCACGGCCACCCCACTGCCCCGGTCGCTGCCTCGGTGCTGGCCCTGGGTGAACAGCTTGGTGCGAGTGGCCGGGAGGTGCTCACGGCATTCATCGCCGGCTACGAAGTCGAGTGCCGCCTCGGCGACATGGTTGGCGACGACCACTATGAGCACGGCTTCCACGCCACCGGCACCATGGGGGCCTTCGGTGCTGCCGCAGGAGCAGCCAACCTCCTGAAGCTCGATGACGAGCGCACGGCCATGGCGCTGGGCATTGCAGCCTCCGAAGCCGCAGGTCTGAAGATCAATTTCGGCACCATGACGAAGCCGCTGCATGCCGGCAAGGCTGCGCAGAACGGTTTGATCGCGGCGCGTATCGCAGGCCGCGGCTTCACCGCCCGTCCCGATGCCATCGAGGCCGCACAGGGCTTTGCCCAGACCCAGGCGCCGGGCTTCAAGGCGGCTCCCGTCAGGCCCGATCCCAAGGCGCCGATGGCCGTCGAGTCGAACCTCTTCAAGTATCACGCGGCGTGCTACCTGACCCATTCGCCGATCGAGGCTATCCGCGAGCTCAAGCGCCAGCACAACATCGGTCCCGACGACGTCAAGTTGATGACGCTGCACATCGATCCCGGTCATCTCAAGGTCTGCTGCATCCCTGAGCCGAAGACGGGACTGGAGATCAAGTTCGGCCTGCAGCATCTGGCTGGCATGGCGCTGGCTGGCGCCGACACCGCAGCTCTCGGCACCTACTCCGACGAGAACGCCAACGATCCCCGCTATATCGCCATCCGCCAGCGCGTGAAGCTTGATCCGCAGCCGCGCCAGGGCCGTGCGCGCCATGGCGCCGACGTCTCGATGGAGCTCAACGACGGGCGCAAGGTGCATATCGAGATGAACGTCGGCGTGCCCGCGAAGGACGTGGCAGCACAGGAGGCCAAGCTGGTGGCCAAGTTCCACTCGCTGGCCGAACCCGTCATTGGCCGCCAACGCACCAAGACGGCGCTGGATATGATCATGCGATTCGAGCAGCTGCCGAGCCTCAAGGGTCTTATGGAAGCGGTCGCCTGAGGTTCCGGTGCCTCGACATTGAAAGAATCCCAGGCGCGCTAGCCAACGCGGGCGCGCCTGTTTTTCCTGGGAGCGACCGGTCAATAAGCCTGCACGTCCAAAACAAAGTCTACTGTTGCCGGACGCGGCTCACGATGCAGGCGCAGCATCGCCCCGAGCCGCATGCACCCGTAAAGCGCTGCCGCTCAATGCCTCAGGCCCGCTCTAACCCCAGCGCCAACTGCACAGGTTTGAACGAGCGGCGGTGATGCTCGGTCGGGCCGTGTCTGGCCAACGCGGTTTTATGCTCGGGTGTGCCATACCCTTTGTGCCGCTCGAAACCGTAGTCGGGGAGCTCCCGGCCAAGCTCGACCATCAGCCGGTCCCTGGTCACTTTCGCGATGATGGATGCCGCCGCAATCGATAGGCAGCGGGCATCACCTGAGACGATCGTGCGTGTTTCGCAGGGGAGGCGCGGGGCCCTGTTGCCGTCCACCAGCGCCAATCGCGGCTTAGTGGCGAGTGCTCGGACAGCTTCGCCCATCGCCCAGAGTGTCGCCTTCAAGATATTGTCGCGGTCGATGCGCGCTACATCTGCAATGCCAACTCCGACGACAGCGGTGGCCATAATTCGGGTGTAGAGATGGGCTCTGGCCTCCGCATCCAAGGCTTTCGAGTCGGCGATCCCGATGGGAATAGATCTCGGCTCGAGGATGACCGCCGCCGCTACAACCGGTCCGGCCCATGGCCCGCGCCCGGCCTCGTCAATGCCTGCGACAGGGCCGTGCCCAAGCGCAATCTCGCTCAATTCCAGATCAAATGTCGCCGTGACAGCCATAGCCAGTACCCTCACCGTGGAACGTTCCGCGGATTCGGGCTGACTGTCAAAGACCGCACGGACGGGCCCGCCCACGTCCCATTCCAAGCCGCAGCACGACAATGCCGCCACTTTACGAGCGCGGCCGAGCACACGAAACTAGTTGGAGAGAGCTTGCCAAGCCGGCAGGTCGGCCCTGCGAGGGAGGATGCCTTGAGCACAAACACTGCCATTGCCACACGGAAACTTGGCCGAACCGGCTTGGACGTCAGTGTCCTCGGGTTTGGCAGTGCACCACTTGGTGATATCTACGAGGTTCTCGACGACCAGACAGCGATCGACACGGTTTCGACGGCTGCCCAATCGGGTGTCACACTCTTCGATACTGCGCCGCACTACGGCCAGGGCAGTGCCGAGCACCGCATCGGTACAGCTTTGCGCCGGCGCCCTTCCGGCAGCTTCGTCCTTTCGACCAAGGTTGGTCGCCTGATGAAGCCAGCGCCGGCGGGCCGCACCCGCACGACGCGGTTCGTTGGTGGCCTGCAATTCGACGTCGTCCACGACTATTCCTACGATGCCACCATGCGCTCGTTTGAGGATTCGCTACAGCGCCTCGGTCTGCCAGCCGTCGACATTCTGCTGATCCACGATGCCGACGCGTGGAGCCACGGCCCGGAAGAGGGCCCCAAGCGATATAAGGAAGCGATGAATGGCGCTTACAAGGCGCTGGAGAAGCTGCGCAGCGAAGGCACGGTCAAGGGCATCGGCCTCGGCCTTAATGATCCCGTCTACATGGCGCGTTATCTGAGAGAAGGCGATTTCGATTGCGTCCTTATGGCGGGCCGCTACTCGCTGCTGGAGCAACCGGCGTTGGCCGAAGTGCTGCCGATTGCCGAGGAAAAGAAGGTCGGCGTGATGCTGGGTGGCGTGTTCAACTCCGGCATTCTGGCGACGGGGCCGATTGCCGACGCGCGCTACAATTATACGCCGGCACCACCCGAAGTGCTGGACAAGGTCCGTGCGATCGAGCGGGTGTGCACGGCGCATGCGGTGCCGTTGGCGACCGCCGCGATGCACTTTCCGCTCGGCCACCCCGCTGTGGCAACGGTTGCCCTCGGTGCCGTTAAGCCGACCGAGGTCGCAGCCAACGTGGCAGCGATGCGCACGCCCGTGCCGCCGGCCCTATGGGCTGACCTCAAGGCAGAGCGCCTTCTCGACGCAGCAGCCCCGGTTCCGAAATAGGTGCGCGGGATGAAAGCTACAGACCGTTGATCCGCATCAGCGCCTGGAAATGTTTCTGCGCCTGGAAGTCGATCAACTGCATGAACTGGCGGGCAGTGTCGCGAACCTGCTCGTCAGCCATGATCTCGAGTGGCTTTCCAGTCGACATCGCTAGCACCTGTTGCTTGCACGCCCGCTCGAGATAGTAGAGCTCATCGAAGGCGAAGGCCACCGATGGGCCGCCGATCGAGACGCCGTGATGCGCCAGGAAGAAAACGTCGGCTGCCGGGTTATGCTTTTGCGCCTCAGCGATGCGCTTGCCTTCAGCCTCGTCGAGCGCAATGCCGCCGAACGAGTGGTAGGCGACCCGACCGAAATATCGCGCCGCCGTCTGGTGCGCCATCTCCAGGCGGCCGTCCTTCACCATCGTCAGCGATGTCGCCCAGGGCATGTGCACGTGCAGGATGCACTGATGGCGCGGATTGGCGCGGTGCCCCTGGACATGGATGTGCCGGGCTGTCGCCTCGACCTCGCCGGAGCCTTCGATCACGCTTCCGTCACCGTCGATCATAAGCAGGTCCTCTGGCCTCATTTCTGACCAGTGCAGCCCATAGGGATTGATGAGATACCGCTCGGTTGGCCCGGGCACGACGACCGAGAAGTGATTGCAGATGCCTTCCGAGTAGCCGAATTTTTCGGCCAGCCGGAGAGCTGCAGCCAATTCCCGGCGAAGCTGTTTGGCAGAAGTCTGAATTGTCATTTGGACCACACCGCGTGAAGGGTCATGCTGTCGCCGCTAGCCTATGCGACGTTCGCTGTCCTGAAAAGCGCTGAGCTTGGATGTCGGGCTGGCTGAGCGCTGTCGCATTGGCGATCATGGGCTGCTACACCTCTTGCGCAGTGCAGGTAGAGGGGCGTCGAAATACAGCATCGGGAGCTTGATCGATGCCAGCCGTGTCGATCGGCGCTGACTGTGGGACGAGGCGAGGGGGGAGGCGCGATGCAGACGACGGGCGTCGATCACCTGCGGGGCGTAATCGTTGGGATGAAAACGCTGGCCCGCAGCACGCCTGCCACTGCAGAGGACCTGGCAGGTGCATTGCGTCGGATATATGCCGATCTCTTCAGCGCCAAGTTCGACAATTTCAACGTCAGCAACGTGCATGCAACAGCCCCCGACCTGCTGGTAGGGCTGCAGGGCGCGCAGCAGGCGCTGAGGGATGCCGTCGAGGTCTGGGATGCCCATGGCTTGATGCGGGAGCCGGTGCCGGCCGCCCTGCGTGATCTCTTTCGTGTGACGCGTTACGCGCGCGATATCGTCGGTGAGATTGCCCACGGCCACCCCCGGCTCGGCGAGGGGGAAACCACGGCAGTGGGCTTCACAGGCCCCGACGGTTACCTGGAACTCAATCCGCGATTTTCCGGTTCGCCTTTTCGCTTCGAGCCGGGCGACGTCATTCTCGAGCGCGGCATGGCCCACAACAGCGCGGCCATCGCCCGGATCGGCGATGTCGATTCCCAGTTCAGCCACGTCGCCATGGTGGCGCGTGGCGACCGAGGCGAGCCCGTTATCGTCGAGGCCTTGATCGAAGAGGGTTCGGTGGTCACCCCCGTGCACAAGGCGCTCTCCCACAATCTGGGCCGTGCCGTGCTGTTCCGCCATCGCGACGCCGACCTCGCCTTGCGCGCAAGCGACCTCGTCCGCGATCACATCAGGCGACACCAGGCGCCACGCATTCTCTATGATTTTTCGATGCAGCCCGACGGCTACAAGCAGCTTTTCTGCGCCAAACTGGTGCGCCTCGCATTCGCTATGGCCTCGACCGCCGACGTGCTCTTGCCATCCTTCCCGACCAAGCTAGACATGAAAAACCGCGACTTCGTCGAGCGCATCGGCGTGACGGCCAAGCAAACCTTCGCGCCGGGCGATATGGAGCTTGAGCCCGAGTTCGACGTGGTCGCCGAATGGCGCGACTACCGCATCACATCCGAGCTGAGGCTCAAGGATATGATCATGACCAAGCTCTTCGAGTGGATGGAGCTTCACGACTATCGGTTCCGGCCGACGGTGCGCATCCAATTGATCGGCACGATGGGGCGGCTCCTGGCCCACATGCCCGATTGGGTGCAGGAGTTCACGCGAAAATTCGTGGCAAAGGTGCCGCCGAACATGACCGCTTCCGCGATCGGCGCCGTTGCCATGCTGCACGAGACGGCCGAGGAGCTGTATGGCCGGCTCAAAGACCTCGAGAATCAATCGATTGCCCGCCATGGCCGCCAGCTCCACCCGCGCGAAGTGCTCGAGCACCTCGATCGCTGGCAAAAGGAAATGGGCGACCACATCGGCTACCTGCGGCGTGCCTGAGGCCTCACCGCTTGCGGTAGTGCCGTGCCATGTAATCGGGTGAGAATTTACCCGACTTCTCATCCTCGGCGAGGTGCTCGGCTGAGCGTTCGCCCGGCGTGCCGTAGCCACCGGCCCCGGGGGTCTCCACGATGACACTTTCACCTTGGCGCAACGGCATCCGGATCTTGTTGGCAAGACGCCGTGTCGCGCCGTCCTTGGCTTGCAGTTGGAATTGCCCGGTCGCACCGGCCTCGCCGCCGAATAGCCCCCAGGGCTGATGCACGAAACGCTCGCCGACGCCTGAAAACTCGCAGTCGTGGCCGACGGGCGTGACCACCCGCCGAATGCCGAGCCCGCCCCGGAATTTGCCCGCGCCGCCTGAATCCTCGACATACCCGTATTCCAGAACCCGCAACGGATATTCCATCTCGATCGCTTCGACCGGCAGGTTGGAGGTGTTGGTGATTCCGGCCTGAACGCCGTCCTTGCCGTCCTTGCTGGCGCGTCCGCCCATGCCGCCGCCAAGTGTCTCCAGATAGACATAAGGCCGACCGGTTTCCGGGTCGTTGCCAGCAAACACGGCGGACGTATTGGCGCCATTGGCTGCGGCGATGACCTTGTCGGGCACCGCTTGCGCGAGGGCCCCGAGCACGACGTCGATGCCACGCTGACAGGTGTTGGCCCTGAGCGCCACAGCAGCCGGTGAGACGCAATTGGCAACCGTGCCGAGTGGAGCGATGATCTCGACAGCATCGAGCACGCCCTGGTTGTTCGGCAGATCCGGATCGAGCACCGCCTTCAGGCCGAAGAACACGCAGGATTGAGTTGCGTTGAAAGTTAGATTGACGTTGCCGGGCACCTGCGGGTCCGAGCCCGTCCAGTCAAATACGATGCGCTGGCCCTTCTTCTCGATCGCCAGGCGAAAGGCAACGTCCTTTGCGTCTAGCCCATCATCGTCAAGTACGTCCTCGAATGTGTATCGGCCATCCGGGATGCGCTCGATCTCGGACAGCATCCGCGCGCGTGATCTCTCGATGATCTCGTCAAATGCCCCAACGACGACCTCGCAACTGTGCCGGCTGGCGAGCGCCTTAACGCGCTCGACACCGAGCCGGCAGGCCGCGATTTGCGCGTTGATGTCGCCCTTTCTCTCCTCCGGCAGGCGCATGTTGAGCAGTATGATATCCATCATTTCCTGATCAAGCTGGCCCTGGCTCATCAGCCGCAC
This sequence comes from uncultured Alphaproteobacteria bacterium, assembly GCA_963761475.1. Classification (GTDB taxonomy): domain Bacteria; phylum Pseudomonadota; class Alphaproteobacteria; order Rhizobiales; family Hyphomicrobiaceae. The sequence goes on along the minus strand of CAVXGT010000017.1, from coordinate 255,395 downwards.
GACCGGGATGCGCAATCCTTCCTTCCAGATTTCATTCAGCCCGCCAGACATCGAGCCCGCCGCCGAGCCACCGACATCGGCGTGATGTGCGATATTTGCCACGAGGCCGACGAACCGTCCCTCGATGAAGACCGGCATGGCAAAGTTGAGGTCGGGAAGGTGGGTGCCACCGGCCACGTGCGGATCATTGGCGAGGAAGAGATCGCCTTCGTGTATGTCGGTTCCATATTTCTGCAACAGTGTCGAAATCAATCCGGTCATCGAAGAGATGTGCACCGGCAGAGAGCCCTGCGATTGTACGATGAGACGCCCCTTTGCATCCGCTATCGCGATCGAGTGGTCGTGCCGCTCCTTGATGTTGGTGGAGTAGGCCGAGCGCATGAGCGTGATGAAGCATTCGTCGGTGACCGAAAGCAGGCCGTTCCAGACGATTTCGAGCGTGATGGGATCGAGGCCGGTGCTCATTGACGAACTCCGATGACGAGGTTGAGGTTGTTGTCCACGAGGGCTCGATAGCCCGGGGGAATGGGCGTCGTCGCATCGAGTTGCTCGATCACTGCCGGTCCTTCGATCGTGGTGCCGGGCGCCAGATCTTGTCGCCACCAGACCGCAGCCTCGACGGGCTCTTCACCCGAGAACCAAACGCTGCGCGTGGCGGTCGGGCCCTGGGCGGCCTTGCCCGTGAAGTGCGCCGCGCCGATATCCGGCAGATGCCCGATGGCGGTAAGACGCAAGATTCACGACTTCGATCGGCGCCTGTGGATCGTGGTGGCCATAGCTGCGCTCGTGCTCGCGTCGGAAAGCCGGGCCAAGTCCTCGCGCGTCGGCAGGACCGGGCTGGCCCGTGCAGGCACGCTCACGCCAAGGCTCGTAATCCTGGCCGATGTAGCGCATGTCGACAACGAGTCGGACCCAGGCGTCTCCCGCTGCAACGCGCCGGCTTTCCACCATCGCCGCGCGTCCTCCGCCAGGTCCGCAAGCGTGCCGCTAGCGGACGTGAGATCACTGGCGAGCGGGGTACGGCAGGTCGGGACGAAGCTTTCTTTCAAGTCTGAAGCCACCAGGCCTTCCGCACACAAGATGCCGGGCGAGGGCGGAATCAGGATCGCACGCATACCGATCTCGGTTGCAAGATCGACCGCGTGCAGCGCGCCAGCTCCGCCGAACGGCATGAGTGCGAACGGCCGGGGATCGTGCCCCCGCTCGATGGAGACAGCGCGGATCGCCCGCATCATGTTGGCGTTGACGATCGCCAGGATACCGAGCGCGGCCTGCTCGACCGTGAGCCCTAGCCGATCGGCGATTGGTGCAATCGCAGCCCGCGCCGCTCCGGTGGGGCTGCCATGTCGCCGCCAAGCAGCAAAGTCGGCAACCGTCCGAGCACAACGTTGGCGTCCGAGACGGTGGCCTCGGTTCCGCCCTTGCCGTAGCAGGCCGGTCCCGGGTCGGCGCCGGACGATTGGAGTCCGACTTTCAGCAGGCCATCGGGCCCGAACCAAGCAATGGAGCCACCCCCGGCACCAATGGTGTGGATGTCGATGGCCGGCAGGCGCACGGGGAAGCCAGCGACTGCTCGGACGCGAGGTCGCTGGCTTCCCCGTGCGCCTGCCGGCCATCGACATCCACACCATTGGTGCGGGGGTAGCTCCATTGTCGTTTCCAGCCGATGGCCTGCTGGAGGGTCAAGCCGCAATCGTCCGGCGCCGACCCGGGACCGCCTGCTACGGCAAGGGCGGAACCGAGGCCACCGTCTCAGACGCCGACGTTTGTGTCGGACGGTTGCCGACTTTGCTGCTTGGCGGCGACATGCAGCTCGATGGAGCGGCGGCACAGGCTGCCGATTGCACCAATCGCCGATCGGCTAGGGCTCACGGTCGAGCAGGCCGCGCTCGGTATCCTGGCGATCGTCAACGCCAACGGAGTAATATGCGGGCGATCCGCGCTGTCTCGTCGGCGGGGGGCACGATCCCCGGCCGTTCGCACTCGTCCGTTGCAGCTGGCGCGCTGCACGCGGTCGATCTTGCAACCGAGATCGGTATGCGTGCAATCCTGATTCCGCCCTCGCCCCCGGCATCTTGTGTGCGGAAGGCCTGGTGGCTTCAGACTTGAAAGCTCGTTGCGACCTGCCGTACCCCCGCTCGCCAGTGATCTCACGTCCGTAGGCGCACACCTTGCCGGAGGCCACCTGGCGGAGGACGCACAGCGGGTGGAAAGCCGAGCGCGTTGCAGCGGGAGACGCCTCGGTCCAACTCGTTTAGTGACATCAGCTACATCGGCCAGAATTACGAGCTTGGCGTGAGCGTGCCTGCACGCAGGTCCTTGCCGACGCGCGAGATCCGCCCGGCTTCTCCACGCCGAGCACGAGCGCGGCCTATGGCCACCACGATCCACAGGCATCGAAGTCGTGAATTTGCGTCTTACCGCCATCGGGCGTCTGCCGCGCGGCGCACTTCCACGGGCAAGGCCACCAGGGCCCGACCGCCACGCGCAGCGTTGGTTCTCGGGTGAAGAGCCCGTCGAGGCTGCGGTCTGGTGGCAAGATCTGGCGCCCGGCACCACGATCGAAGGACCGGCAGTGTGAATCGAGCAACTCGATGCGACAACGCCCGCCCCGGGCTATCGAGCCCTCGTGGACAGCGACCTCATCGTCAATGAGCACCGGCCTCGATCCCATCACGCTCGAAGCTTCTGGAACGGCCTGCTTTCGGTCACCGACGATGCGCTCGGCCTACTCCACCAACATCAAGGAGCGGCACGACCACTCGATCGCGATAGCGGTGTTGCGAAGGGGCGTCTCATGTACAATGGCGGGGCTTCTGCATAGCATCTCTTCGATGACCGGATTGATTTTGGACACTGTTGCAGATCTGGAACCGACATACACGAAGGCGATCTCTTCCTCGCCGATGATCCCGCACGTGGCCGGTGGCACGGTTCCCCACCTTCCCGACCTCGATGCCATGCCGGTCTTCATCCAGACACTCGGCCTCGTGCTGGCAAATATCGCACATCACGATGTCGTGTCGGCAGCAGCTCGATGTCTGGCGGGCTGAATGAAATCTCGAAGGAAGAGTTGCGCATCCCGGTCGTGCGGCTGATGAGCCAGGGCCAGCTTGATCAGGAAATGATGGATATCATACTGCTCAACATGCGCAAGGGCGACATCAACGCGCAAATCGCGGCCTGCGGCTCGGTGTCGAGACGCCCTTTAAGGCGCTCGCCAGCCGGCACAGTTGCAGTCGTTGGGCATTTGACGAGATCATCGAGAGGATCGCGCGCGCGGATGCTGTCCGAGATCGAGCGCATCCCGGATGGCCGATACACATTCGAGGACGTACTTGACGATCATGGGCTGAACGCAAAGGACGTTGCCTTTCGCCTGGCGATCGAGAAGAAGGGCCAGCGCATCGTATTTGACTGGACGGGCTCGGACCCGCAGGTGCCCGGCAACATCAATCTAACTTTCGACGCAACTCAATCCTGCGTGTTCTTCGGCCTGAAGGCGGATCTGGATCCAGATCTGCCGAACAACCAGGGCGTGCTCGATGCTGTCGCCTCATCTGTCCACTCCCTGGACACCGATCCGTCTGGAGGATCTCCCACTGGTCTCAACGGCCTCCATCCAGCATCAGGCTGCTGCCGGCCCTGGCTCGTCGGTGCCAAGGCCATGGTCGCACACCAAATGCTCGCCGTCCGGGGCCACCTTGGCAACGCGGGAAACTCGGTCGGCCTTATGTCTATCTGGAGACACTTGGCGGCGGCATGGGCGGACGCGCCCACAAGAGGCAAGGACGGCGTTCAGCCAGAAATCACCAACACCTCCAACCTGCCGGTCGAAGCGATGAAATGAGATATCCGTTGCGGGTTCTGGAATACGGGTATGTCGAGATTCAGGCGGCGCGGGCAGCGGCGGGCTCGGCATTCGGCGGGTGGCACGCCCGTCGGCCACGACTGCGAGTTTTCAGGCGTCAGAGCGTTTTCGTGCATCAGCCCTGGGGGTTATTCGGCGGCGAGGCCGGTGCGACCGGGCAATTCCGACTGCAAGCCAAGGACGGCGCGACACGGCGTCTTGCCGATCCGATCGTGCGCCAAGGTGAAAGTGTCATCGTGGACGACCCCGGGGCCGGTGGCGTATCGGCACGCCGGGTACCAGCCGAGCACCTCGCCGAGGATGAGAAGTCGGCAAGCTTCACCCGATTACATGGCACGGCGCTTGCCCGCAAGCGGGTGAGGCTCGGGCACCGCACAGGCTAGCGATGTGGTCGCCCATTTCCTTTTGCCAGCGATCGAGGTGCACGAGGCGCTTCCGCGCGGGTGGAGCTGGCGGCCATGGCGGGCAATCGATTGATTCTCGAGGTCTTTGAGCCGGCCATACAGCTCCTCGGCCGTCTCGTGCAGCATGGCAACGGCACGATCGCGGAAGCGGTCATGTTCGGCGGCACCTTTGCCACGAATTTTCGCGTGAACTCCTGCACCCAATCGGGCATGTGGGCCAGGAGCCGCCCCATCGTGCCGATCAATTGGATGCGCACCGTCGGCCGGAACCGATAGTCGTGAAGCTCCATCCACTCGAAGAGCTTGGTCATGATCATATCCTTGAGCCTCAGCTCGGATGTGATGCGGTAGTCGCGCCATTCGGCGACCACGTCGAACTCGGGCTCAAGCTCCATATCCGCCGGCGCGAAGGTTTGCTTGGCCGCACGCCATGCACTCGACGAAGTCGCGGTTTTTCATGTCTAGCTTGGTCGGGAAGGATGGCAAGAGAGCACGTCGGCGGTCGAGGCCATAGCGAATGCGAGAAGCGCACCAGTTTGGCGCAGAAAAGTTGGCTGCATCGAAAAATCATCGAGAATGCGTGGCGCCTGGTGTCGGCCTCGTGATCGCGGACGAGGTCGCTTGCGCGCAAGGCGGAGGTCGGCGTCGCGATGGCGGAACAGCACGGCACGACCCAGGATTTGGGAGAGCGCCTTGTGCACGGGGGTGACCACGAACCCTCTTCGATCAAGGCCTCGACGATAACGGGCTCGCCTCGGTCGCCACGCGCCACCATGGCGACGTGGCTGAACTGGGAATCGACATCGCCGATCCAGGCGATGGCCGCGCTGTTGTCGGCCATGCCGCGCTCGAGAATGACGTCGCCCGGCTCGAAGCGAAAAGGCGAACCGGAAATCGCGGATTGAGTTCCAGGTAACCGTCGGGGCCTGTAAAGCCCGCTGCCGTCGTTTCCCCCTCGCCGACCGGGGGTCGCCGTGGGCAATCCCGCCGACGATATCGCGCGCGTAACGCGTCACACAGAGATCACGCAGGGCAGCCCAGGCACCGGCTCCCGCATCAAGCCATGGGCATCCCAGACCTCGACGGCATCCCTGAGCGCCTGCTGCGCGCCCTGCAGCCCTACCAGCAGGTCGGGGCTGTTCCATGCACGTTGCTGACGTTGAAATTGTCGAACTTGGCGCTGAAGAGGGGATTCGGCATATATCCGACGCAATGACCTGCCAGGTCCTCTGCAGTGGCAGTCGTACTGCGGCCACGCTTTCATCCCAACGATTACGCCCCGCAGGTGATCGACGCCGTCGTCTGCGTCGCGCCTCCCCCCTCGCCTCGTCCCACAGTCAGCGCCGATCAACAGCTGGCATCGATCAAGCTTCCCGATGCTGTATTTCAGACGCCCCTGCACCTGCACTGCGCAAGAGGTGTAGCAGCCATGATCGCCAATGCGACAGCGCTCAGCCAGCCCGACATGCAAGCTCAGCGCTTTTCAGGACAGCGAACGTCGCATAGGCTAGCAGCAACGGCATGACCCTTCACGCGGTGTCGTCCAAATAACGATTCAACTTCTGCCAAACAGCTTCGCCGGAATTGGCTGCAGCTCTCCGGCTGGCCGAAAAATTCGGCTACTCCGAAGGCGTCTCCAATCACTTCTCGGTCGTCATACCGGCCAACCGAGCGGTATCTCATCAATCCCTATGGGCTGCACTCGTCAGAAATGAGGCCAGAGGACCTGCTTATGATCGACGGTGACGCCGGAAGCATGATCGAAGGCTCCGGCGAGGTCGAGGCGACAGCCCGCCAGCACGTCCATGTCCAGGGCACCGCACCAATCCGCGCCATCAGTGCATCCTGCACGTGCACATGCCCTGGGCGACATCGCTGACGATGGTCAAGGACGGCCGCCTGGAGATGGCGCACCAGACGGCGGCGCGATATTTCGGTCGGGTCGACCTACCACTCGTTCGGCGGCATTGCGCTCGACGAGGCTCGAAGGCAAGCGCATCGCTGAGGCGCAAAAGCATAACCCCGGCAGCCGACGTTTTCTCTTCCTGGCGCATCACGGCGTCTCGATCGGCCGCCATCGGTCGCCTTCGCCTTCGATGAGCTCTATCTCGAGCGGCGTGCAAGCAACAGGTGCTAGCGATGTCGACTGGAAAGCCACTCGAGATCATGGCTGACAGCAGGTACGCAACACTGCCCGCCCAGTTCATGCAGTTGATGAACTTCAGGCACAGAAACGTTCAGGCGCTGATGCGGTGGATCAACGGTCTGTAGCTTTATCCCGCGCACCTATTTCGGAACCGGGCTGCTGCGTCGAGAAGGCGCTCTGCCTTGAGGTCGGCCCATAGGGCCGGCGGCAGGGCGTGCGCATCGCTGCCACGTCGGCTGCGACCTCGGTCGGCTTAACGGCACCGAGGCAACCCGTTGCCACAGCGGGGTGGCCGAGCGGAAAGTGCATCGCGGCGGTCGCCAACGGCACCGCATGCGCCGTGCACACCCGCTCGATCGCGCGGACTTTGTCCAGCGCTTCGGTGGTGCCGGCGTATAATTGTAGCGCGCGTCGGCAATCGGCCCCGTCGCCGAATGCCGGAGTTGAACACGCCACCCAGCATCACGCCGACCTTCTTTTCCTCGGCGATCGGCGGCACTTTTTCGGCCAACGCGGTCTGCTCCAGCAGCGAGTAGCGGCCCGCCATAAGGACGCGATCGAAATGCGCCTTCTCTCAGATAACGCGCCATGTAGACGGGATCTTAAGGCCGAGGCCGATGCCCCCTTGACCGTGCCTTCGCTGCGCAGCTTCTCCAGCGCCTTGTAAGCGCCATTCATCGCTTCCTTATATCGCTTGGGGCCCTCTTCCGGGCCGTGGCTCCACGCGTCGGCATCGTGGATCAGCGAGAATGTCGACGGCTGGCAGACCGAGGCGCTGTAGCCAATCCTCAAACAGCCAGGTGGCATCGTCGGAATCATCGTGGACGACGTCGAATTGCAGGCCACCGACGACAGGTCGTGCGGGTGCAGCCCGCCGGCGCTGGCTTCATTCAGGCGACCAACCTTGGTCGAAAGGACGAAGCTGCCGGAAGGGCGCCGCGCGAAGTGCTGCCGATGCGGTGCTCGGCGCTGCCTGGCCGTAGTGCGGCGCAGTATCGAAGAGTGTGACACCGACTGGGCAGCCGTCGAAACCGTGTCGATCGCTGCTGGTCGTCGGACCTCGTCGATATATCGCCAAGTGGTGCACTGCCGACCCAAGGACACTAACGTCAAGCCGGTTCGGCCAAGTTTCGTGTGGCAATGGCAGTGTTCGTGCTCAAGGCATCCTCCCTCGCAGGGCCGACCTGCCGGCTTGGCAAGCTCTCTCCAACTAGTTTCGTGTGCTCGGCCGCGCTCGTAAAGTGGCGGCATCGTCGTGCTGCGCTTGGAATGGGACGTGGGGCGGGCCCGTCCGTGCGGTCTTTGACAGTCCAGCCCGAATCCGCGGAACGTTCCACGGTGAGGGTACTGGCTATGGCTGTCACAGCGACATTCGATCTGGGAATCGAGCGAGATTGCGCTTGGGCACGGCCCTGCGCAGGCATTGACGAGGCCGGGCGCGGGCCATGGCCGGACCGGTTGTAGCGGCGGCGGTCATCCTCGAGCCGAGATCTATTCCCATCGGGATCGCCGAACTCGAAAGCCTTGGATGCGGAGGCCAGAGCCCATCTCTACACCGAATTATGGCCACCGCTGTCGTCGGAGTTGGCATTGCAGATGTAGCGCGCATCGACCGCGACAATATCTTGAAGGCGACACTCTGGGCGATGGGCGAAGCTGTCCGAGCACTCGCCACTAAGCCGCGATTGGCGCTGGTGGACGGCAACAGGGCCCCGCGCCTCCCCTGCGAAACACGCACGATCGTCTCAGGTGATGCCCGCTGCCTATCGATTGCGGCGGCATCCATCATCGCGAAAGTGACCAGGGACCGGCTGATGGTCGAGCTTGGCCGGGAGCTCCCCGACTACGGTTTCGAGCGGCACAAAGGGTATGGCACACCCGAGCATAAAACCGCGTTGGCCAGACACGGCCCGACCGAGCATCACCGCCGCTCGTTCAAACCTGTGCAGTTGGCGCTGGGGTTAGAGCGGGCCTGAGGCATTGAGCGGCAGCGCTTTACGGGTGCATGCGGCTCGGGGCGATGCTGCGCCTGCATCGTGAGCCGCGTCCGGCAACAGTAGACTTTGTTTTGGACGTGCAGGCTTATTGACCGGTCGCTCCCAGGAAAAACAGGCGCGCCCGCGTTGGCTAGCGCGCCTGGGATTCTTTCAATGTCGAGGCACCGGAACCTCAGGCGACCGCTTCCATAAGACCCTTGAGGCTCGGCAGCTGCTCGAAGTCGCATGATCATATCCAGCGCCGTCTTGGTGCGTTGGCGGCCAATGACGGGTTCGGCCAGCGAGTGGAACTTGGCCACCAGCTTGGCCTCCTGTGCTGCCACGTCCTTCGCGGGCACGCCGACGTTCATCTCGATATGCACCTTGCGCCCGTCGTTGAGCTCCATCGAGACGTCGGCGCCATGGCGCGCACGGCCCTGGCGCGGCTGCGGATCAAGCTTCACGCGCTGGCGGATGGCGATATAGCGGGGATCGTTGGCGTTCTCGTCGGAGTAGGTGCCGAGAGCTGCGGTGTCGGCGCCAGCCAGCGCCATGCCAGCCAGATGCTGCAGGCCGAACTTGATCTCCAGTCCCGTCTTCGGCTCAGGGATGCAGCAGACCTTGAGATGACCGGGATCGATGTGCAGCGTCATCAACTTGACGTCGTCGGGACCGATGTTGTGCTGGCGCTTGAGCTCGCGGATAGCCTCGATCGGCGAATGGGTCAGGTAGCACGCCGCGTGATACTTGAAGAGGTTCGAACTCGACGGCCATCGGCGCCTTGGGATCGGGCCTGACGGGAGCCGCCTTGAAGCCCGGCGCCTGGGTCTGGGCAAAGCCCTGTGCGGCCTCGATGGCATCGGGACGGGCGGTGAAGCCGCGGCCTGCGATACGCGCCGCGATCAAACCGTTCTGCGCAGCCTTGCCGGCATGCAGCGGCTTCGTCATGGTGCCGAAATTGATCTTCAGACCTGCGGCTTCGGAGGCTGCAATGCCCAGCGCCATGGCCGTGCGCTCGTCATCGAGCTTCAGGAGGTTGGCTGCTCCTGCGGCAGCACCGAAGGCCCCCATGGTGCCGGTGGCGTGGAAGCCGTGCTCGATAGTGGTCGTCGCCAACCATGTCGCCGAGGCGGCACTCGACTTCGTAGCCGGCGATGAATGCCGTGAGCACCTCCCGGCCACTCGCACCAAGCTGTTCACCCAGGGCCAGCACCGAGGCAGCGACCGGGGCAGTGGGGTGGCCGTGCATAAGTTGATTGACGTCATCGTAATCGAGGGCATGGCTGACGGCCCCGTTGACCAGCGCCGCATCGTGCAAGGTGGCCTTGGTCCCGCGCGCGACAACGGTGCACGGACCGGATGTGGAGGCCTTGAACTCCTCGGCGAGGATCTCGGCCAGCGGCTCCTTGGCGCCAGCAATGGTAACGGCGAACCAATCCAGCAGGGCATGTTTCGCCCAGGTGTCCGCGCTCGCCGTCGAAGCGGCAGATGAGAATTGGGCAGTCCAACCTGCGAGACCGCGCGTGACGGCCTCGGCAGCCGGGCTTGCAGAGCTTTGCGTTTGCATGGGGCACTCCCTCACTGTTCTAGGGCGCGACGGCACCGACCGATCGCGTCCGCTGCATTATGTCCGGACGTTAGCACATTGCATCGTGGGGGAAAGTGGCTTGATCGCCAAGCGGTCTACATTGGCGGCCGGCCGGCTGACGGCTGCAATTGCCCGTCGAAGTCTGGACCGGGGGGCCAGCTTACTGGCGCGCGATAACCTCGCCGTCCTCCGACAAAAGCGCAAAGCCGCCTTGGACGGCGCGCAATCGCAGCCGGGCGCGACCCCGACCGGCCAGTGATTTACTGCCGCTGCGAACCTCAAAAAGATATTCAAACGAGACATCGGTCAAGCCAGGGCCAGCGGCCTTGTGTTCAAGCGTTCCTGGCACAAGGCTGTAGCGTCGCTGTGGCCACTTGCGGACATAGCGCGCCTTATCCCGTTCGATTTCGGTGTTGGAAACGGTCTTGCCGTAATAGGAGACCGCAGGCTCGTAGTTGAGCCGGATGCTCGCACCACTGTTCCCGCTCGGCAGATAGACCTCGGCGATGAATTTGCCGATTGCTTCTGCGGCGGATGCGCTCGGCGCTGCCGGCGGCGTCAGGCTGGGATGGCTGGCCGGGGCATTCGCTGGTGCATTTCCGGATGGCTGCAGCCATGCCTCGCGCTCGGCCTGGTTGCGGAAGGGCCTCGCCTTGGGCGCGCTCGGCTTTTCACTCTCGTCGAGCGTCATGCGGAAATGCGTGCCATCGAAGCTATACGCTGAGCGCGTGTGGCAGTTGGAGCCGGCGCAAGTCTCGATCGAATTGTCTTCGCCGACGCTCACGGTCCAGGCGCCTTCGTGGCGCAACAGTACGCGAAAGAGGCTGGCGTCGGACCAGTTGGTGGCGTGACCGCCTCGACGCAAATTCGCAAGGTTGGCGTTGCCGATGTACTCCATCACGCACAAGTTGCCCCAACCACCCAATTCCTTTCGATAGAAGACGAAGACTTCCGGCTTGCGATCGCCGTTGATATCTCGCAGTGCCAGGGTCACTGCCTCAACCGGCTCCTTGTCGAAGTCCCAACAGGGGCTGTCGCGCAACGTGATACCCTCGTCGCTCATCGTCATCACGACGTTTGTCTGCAGGACGTAGACCGCGAGGGTCTCCTCGCGACCGTCGCGATCGATGTCATAGTCAATGGCGAAACCGTTGACGTTTCCGATTGCCTTTGCGCGCGCTTTTTCCTCCGGACCGGCGTTGAGCCAGCTGTCGGTAAAGGCTTGTCCTTCTTCTACAATGAAACGTCCGGAGAATACCGGATAGGGGCGAGCCAACTCACCGACAATACGCGCATCGGCTTCGCTGAGGCCGTCCAGCCCCTTGGCGCTCGAGGTGTTGAGATAGCGTACCCGGGCTCGGCCCTGATCGCGGCCGAGCACGACATCGCCAGTCCAGTCACTGACGAGTTGGGGCACCTGCGCACCCTTCGTTACTGTTCGCACATAGGCGCCGGCTGCGCGGAACTGCTCCGACATCGGTCGTCCAACCGACCCAAGCGCTTCACGCAAACCTTCGACGAAAACGGAATTGCGTCCCTCGCCGTCATAGGACACCTGACCCGGTTGGGCAGCGAAGAACACCAACGTCTCGCCGGCGCCGACACCTTTTGCGGGCAGCGTCACACTGGAAAGACCGCGCTTTGCCGCCGCGCTACGGGTTGCCCCAGCCGTCGTCGCCCCGCTGTCCGTGGCCGGCTGCAGCCTGCGCAGTAGCGCCACAGTCTCCTCGAACGCCAGTGGATTGTCGCGGCAGGCGTCGATCAGAAGTGCGGTCCTCACCGGTCCCGCCGAGCGCAGGTCCGCCATCAGGCGCGTCATATCGAGACCGAGTTCGTCGATGCCGCGGGCGGTTGCCGGGTCAGCATCGCGGGCGATGAGTACATTACGGTCGAACAGTTGGATGCCATGGCCGGCGAAATAGAACAGCGCGAGGTCGGCCCCCCGCGCGGCATCAAGGAAGCGCTTGCGGGCGCGCTCCAGGGAGAAGCGATCTGCGTTGAAGGCCTCAATGACCTCGAAGCCCAGATCCCGAAACCTGTCGGCGACCGCGGCTGCGTCACGCTCCGGGTTCTTGAGGCTCGCAACGCGCTCGTAACGCGCTATGCCGACGACCAGGGCGACCTGGCGCGCATCAGCCGTGGCCGGCAAAAGCCCAAACAGCGCGAGTGCAAGGACAAGCCAAAACCAACCGGGCGCACGCATGGTGCCCTCCAGTGCTGTCGCTATCCACCTAACGCAAATGACAAGCGGCGAACTGCCCCGGCGCTTTCTCGACCAACTGCGGCACGTCCACCTTGCAGCGAGCCTCTGCAATCGGGCAGCGGGTGTGGAAATGACAGCCCGACGGCGGCTTGACTGGGCTCGGCACATCGCCTTCGAGCACGATCTTCTTGCGCTTGATGGTCGGGTCGGGCACTGGCACCGCGGACAAGAGAGCCTCGGTATAGGGGTGGCGGGGCATGGTGAAGATCGTCTTCTTGTCCGCAAACTCGACGATGCGGCCAAGGTACATCACAGCAATTCGATGGGAGATGTGCTCAACGACCGCGAGGTTGTGAGAGATGAAGAGATAGGCCAAGCCGAGCTCGCGCTGCAGGTCGACGAGGATGTTGATGACCTGCGCCTGGATCGAAACGTCCAGCGCCGACACCGGCTCGTCGCCAATAATCAATTTCGGGTTCAGTGCGAGAGCGCGGGCGATGCCGATGCGCTGGCGCTGGCCACCGGAAAACTGATGGGGAAAATTGTCCATCTGCTGTGGCCGCAGGCCGACGCGACCGAACAACTCCGCGACCCGGGCACGCCGCTCCTCGCGGTTACCTTCGCCGTGCACCTCCAACGGCTCGGCCACGATCTGGCCTGCCGTCATGCGGGGGTCGAGCGAAGAGAAAGGATCCTGGAAAATGATCTGCATCTCGCGCCTGTAGGGACGCAGCTCAGACTTCGGCAGATGCGTGATATCCCGCCCATCCAGCAGGATCTGGCCAGAGGTCGGCTCCAGGAGACGCAGCAGCGTGCGGCCAACAGTCGACTTGCCGCAGCCGGATTCACCCACCAACCCGAGCGTTTCGCCTGGGTGAATCGTGAAACTGACACCGTCGACGGCATAGACGTTGCCGACGGTTTTCTGCAACAGCCCTTTCTTGACGGGAAAGTGCTTCTTGAGGTCGCGAACTTCGACGATCGGGTGACCGCGGCTCGACGCTGGGGTGACCGCTGCAGACTTGCCGGCGCCGGTTGCGGAGCTACCGCCCGTTGCCAGTTCCGCTGCACTGAATGTCGGAGCGACCGGCATTCCGCCGGACCGAGCCTCAGCCATGATCGCCTCCCGCCACAGTATCGGATTTCCAGCATGCGGCCCAGTGGCCGGGATTCTTTTCCTGGTACGGCGGATAATTCTGCCGGCAGTGGTCATCGGCCAACGGGCAGCGTGGCGCGAACGCGCAGCCCTTCGGCAAGTCGTAGAGCGCCGGCACGATGCCAGGAATTTCCTGAAGTCGGTGCGGCACGCCGTCGCCAGTGGCTGCGCCGCGAATGAGATCCAGTCGCGGAATAGAAGACATCAGGCCGCGGGTATAGGGATGCAGTGACCGCGCGAAGAGATCCTCGACCTTGGCCTCCTCGACCTTGCGGCCCGCGTACATGACGATGACACGTTGAGCGGCCTCGGCCACTACGCCCAGGTCATGCGTGATGAGGATGACGGCGGTGCCGAGCTTTTCCTGCAACTCGACGATAAGCTGGAGGATCTGGGCCTGGATGGTGACATCGAGGGCGGTTGTCGGCTCGTCTGCGATCAAGACCTTTGGATTACAAGCGAGCGCAATGGCGATCATCACACGCTGGCGCATACCGCCAGACAACTGGTGGGGATACTCCTTAACGCGCTGCTCGGGCGATGGAATCTTGACGAGCCGCAACATTTCGACGGCCTTCTCCGTCGCCTCGGCCTTGCTCAGTCCCTGGTGCAGGAGGAGGACTTCGGAGATCTGCTTGCCGATGGTCATGACAGGATTGAGCGAGGTCATCGGCTCTTGGAAGATCATAGAGATCTCGTTGCCGCGCACCTTGCGCATCTGCGCCTCGTCGAGGCCGATCAGATCGACCCCATCGAGGACAATTTTGCTGCCTTCGATGATGCGCCCGGGTGGATCGGGGATCAGACGCATGAGGCTCAGTGCCGTGATCGACTTGCCGCAGCCGGATTTGCCCACAATCGCCAACGTCTCTGCCGGCTTCAGTGCGAACGATACGCCGTCGACGGCTTTTACCAATCCCTGACGCGTAAAGAAGTATGTCGTGAGGTCGTCGACGCGCAAAAGCGCATCGCCACTGTCGACGCCGGGGGCGCCAGCATCTCGCGCCTGTGATCGGGCGGTCGAAGTTGCTGTGTCACTGCCTGTCACGCGCATGCTCCTGACGGTATCGTGCGGGTCAAAACCATCGGTCGGTCTGTCATCAACTGCGCTGCCTCGGATCGAGGATGTCGCGCATGGCGTCACCGAGTAGGTTGGTGCCGAACACGGCCAGGCTGATGGCGATACCCGGGAAGATCACGAGCCACGGCGCGGTACGGGCATACTCGGCGGCCGATTTCAGACAGCATGCGGCCCCACGAGGGGTGAGGCTCAGGGATACCGAGCCCCAGGAACGAGAGCGACGATTTCGGTCAGAATTGCCGATCCGAGCTGGGCTGTCGCGATGACGATCAAGGGCGCAAGCGTGTTCGGCAGGACGTGCCGGAAAGCGATCTTGGTTTCGCCCATGCCGACGGCCTTGGCGGCCTCGACATAGGGCATTTCCCGTAGTGCCAGCACGTTCGACCGGATGACGCGCGCGACGTTGGGGACGATCGGGATCGAGATGGCGATTATCGTGTTGATCAACGACGGTCCGAGCGAGGCGGCCATGAGCAGGGCCATCACCAGGAGCGGCAGGGCCTGCATAATGTCGATGATGCGCTGCGTGATGAGATCCAGCCAGCCGCCGTAGTAGCCGGAAAGGAGGCCGATGACGGCACCGAAGAAGCAGCCCAATATCGTGGAGCCAATGCCGACCATCAGTGAGATACGCGCGCCCCATATGATGCGGCTGAACAGATCTCGCCCCATGAAATCGGCCCCCAGGATGTGCTCCCCCCCGGGGCGAGCTAGCGAATCCTGAGCATTGGTCGTGGTCGGGTCGTATTGCGCAAGCCATGGCGCCAGGATTGCCATCAACACGAAGATGATGACAATCAGCGCTCCGAACGCCCCTAGTGGATAGCGGCGCATATAATAGGTCAGGCGCCCCCAGGTGCTATCGATATTGGCACCGGCGCGTTCAAGTTCGGCCTGATGTTCAGCGACTGCCATTAGCAGACCTCCTGGATGAGCCTCAGCTCTCGTACTTGATGCGCGGATCGAGGACCAAATAGGCCATGTCGACCAGGAAATTAACAACCACCGTCACGACGGCGATCAGCATGACCAGATTCTGGACGATCGGGTAATCACGCCAGAGGATGGCCTCGACGAGGAAGCGGGCCACGCCAGGTATATTGAAGACAGTCTCCGTCACGATAAGGCCGCCGATGAGGAAAGCTGCCTCGATACCGATGATGGTAATGACAGGCAGCACGGCGTTGCGGAGCGCGTGGCTGTAGTTGACAGTGTTCTCCGAAGCCCCCTTAGAGCGCGCTGTTCGGATATAGTCCTGCCGCAACACTTCAAGCATCGACGAACGCGTAAGTCGCATGATCAGTGCCGAGGCACGGAACCCTACGGCGGCAGCCGGCACACTGAGCAGCAGGATTTCATCCCACCAGGTCGCCGGTGTCTCGGTATAAATGGGGATCGCGCCGAGCCAGGCGACCGAAGCCATCAGGATCAGCAGACCCAACCAGAATGACGGTAGCGATAGGCCGCTCAGGCTCACGACGCGCAGCACATAGTCGAGCGTCGAGTCCTGCTTGACGGCGGAAATCACGCCCAACGGCACGCCAAAGAGGACTGAAAAGAACAGTGCCATGCCGGCCAGCTTGGCGGTGATCGGAATGCGAGGCAGAATCTCGTCGAGCGCCGGCTTCTCCGACACGTAGGCGTAGCCGAGATCGCCTTGTGCGAGACCGTAGATCCAATTCCAATACTGCTGATAAATCGGCAGATTTAGCCCGAGTTCAGCCTCGATACGCTTCTTTTCGACGGGATCGATAAAGCCTGCCGAGTCGAAGAGAATGTCGACGATGTTGCCCGGCACAAGGCGCAGCATGACAAAAATGAGCACCGACATCCCGAACAACGTCAGGAACATCAACAGCACACGCCTGATGATATATGTCGTCACAACCACCTCCGTCGGGGCTGGCTCTTGGGCGTCCCGATTGCCTTCTGCAATGGGACATTACTGGCGAGAAACAACCGGCTGCGGCACTGGTCGTGACGCAGCCGGGCCTAGTGGTGGGCGTCTCGACAGCTATTTCTTGTCCATCCACACATCTTCCAGGCGCCAAGAATTGTAGATGCTGTTGGAATGCAGCTTCACGCCCTTGACGTGAGGATGCCAACAGGTCGCGTTCTTGCCGTGATAGAGGATGGGACGAGCGACATCGAGAGCGAGTTGTTTCTCGATCTCCCAGACAATCTCCTTACGCTTGGCCTCGTCGAACTCCTGGGACTGCTTGTCGAACAGCTTCTCGAGGTCCTTGTTGCAGTACTGAGTGTAGTTGCGCTGCGACTCGCACTTGTAGTTCTCATAAAAATTGACGTCGGGATCATCGACGCCAACACCCGTAAGGTTCAGGCCAACGGCATAGTCCTTGCGCGCCACTTTGGCGTGCCAGATAGACGTATCCACGACCTCGAGCTCACCGGCGATATGGATGTTTTTGAGCTGGTCGATGAGGATGACGGCGGGATCGCGGTAGATTGCGATGTTGCGCGTAGAGATCTTGACCTTCAGCGGGTTCGAGGCCGAGTAGCCAAGGCCCTCCATGATCTTACGCGCCTCAGCCTGACTCTTGGCGACGTCGTCGCCATAACCTGGGAGCTGCTTGAGCTTGTCAGGCGGCATTCCCCACTTGCCATCGGGCTCCGGCAGCATTGCCGCGCCCATGACATCGTTGTCCTCGCTGATGATCTTGATGAAAGCCTTGCGGTCCATGGCCATAGCCATGGCTTGGCGGATCTTGGGATCATTGAAGGGCGCCGATGACGAGTTCACGATCAGGTTCGTCGAAACGCCGGTGGATTTCAGGTCGCAAACCACTTTCGGTGCCTGGCTCTTCAGGTCCTTCAGCAGTGGCACCGTCACGTCAGAATCGAACGTGATGTCGAAATCGCCGTTCGCAAAAGCCAGAATTCGCGTCGATCGGTTGCTAATGATGCGCCACTCGTGCCCGTCGAGATGGGGTTTGCCCTTCTTCCAGTAGTCCGGGTTCTTGACGAACTTCAAGTACTCGTTGCGCTTGAATTCGACGAACTTGAAGGGACCGGTGCCGATCGGATCGGTGCGCATCTTCTGCGCAGAGACATGGCACGGATACATCGGCGAATAGCCGGCGGCCAGCATCATCAGGATGGACGGCTGCGGCCGCCCAAGCACGAAGAGTTGCCTCGTTGTCGCCGTTGACGGTGACCTCTTTCAGGTTGTGGTACCAGATCGAGCGCGGGTTCTTGCGGAGCTTGTCCTTGGACTTGCCCTGAAGCAGGTCGAACGTGCACTTGACGTCGTTCGCAGTGAAGGGCTTTCCATCGTGCCACTTGACGCCAGAGCGCAGCTTGAAGGTCAGCTTCGTCTTTGACTCGTCCCAGCTCCAGCTCGTCGCCAGATCGGGCACGATGCTATCGGCGCTCTCCACCCGCTTGTCCGGATCGAAAACAACCAGATTATTGAACACGCCCATGTACTGCTGAACCGTGGAGATCGTCGCTTCCTCGTGCGGCGACCCTGACGGCGGGTTGTCGCGATGGTAGCCTTTGAGGATACCGCCATTCGTCTGGGCGATCGCAGGACCCAGTGCCCCGGTAAGGGCCACAGCAGACGCGAGAACACCTGCCAGGAACTTGCCTGTCATATATTTCCTCCCTGTTGTTCACACCGCTATCGCACTGCACGCAAGCCGCGTGAGTGGATGAACTCTTTTTGTTGGTTTGACCGTATCCCGGCTAGGGTCCGACAAGCAAGCCCATGAGTCGCCGAAATTCAGCCTTCGGGCCGGCCGGTTAACCGAACCTCCTCAGTACATCGGGGCGCGGAGCGGAAACATGTCGAGATAGGGCTGGTACTCGGGCTCGACATCGATACGCATCGAGCCGAGGTAGCGGACGACGGCATTGTAGAAGGCCATGGTGATGACCAGATCCGTCATCCGCTCATGGTCGAAATGAACCTGAAGTTCGCGAAAGGTCGCGTCAGAGACGGCCATGTCGCGGGTCAACTCGCCGGCTGCCTTGATGATCAGCTTGGCCACAGGTTCGAGACTGCTCGGCTTGCCGTCGCACTCAGCGATGAGGGCGCGAATATCGTCCTCGGAAACCCCAAATTCCTGCCCAATCTTGACGTGGTGAGACCACTCATAGGGAGCCTGAGTGATCCAGCCGACGGCGAGGATGGCGATCTCACGCAATCTCGGATCGAGTTTGCTCTTATGCCTGATGAATCCACCCAATCCCTGGAAAGCTCGGGCAGCATTGGGGCTATGCGTCATGCATTTGAAGAGGGTGATCTCTCGCTTGAGCAGATCCTGGTGCTCGGCAGGAAGATCGGACTTTTCAAGGTAAGGAAGGCGGGCCATGGCGGCGACCTCTGAGGCTGATTGATGTTGAAAAACTATTCGTTGCGGCTTTCGCGTTCCGGTGCTTGGAGCGTCACCCCTCCATCGACTACCAAAGTATGGCCGGTGATGTAGCGGGCTCGGTCTGACAACAGAAAGCGGACAGCGTTGCCGATGTCCCATCCCGTGCCTTCAAGGCCCAGGACGGATGCGCGGCGACGGGTATCGCGAACCGCCGGCTCCATGCCATTGCCGCGTGCATACACCATCGGCGTGTAGACGGGGCCCGGTGCCACGCAATTCACCCGGATACCTTCCTTGCCATGATCAACCGCCATCGCCTGCGTCAGGCCGATGACTGCCGCCTTGGTGGTGGTATAGATGGTGAGCCCACGTGGCCTCAGCGCGGAAATCGACGAAATATTGACGATCGCCCCCTTGCCCGCCGTTTTCTTTATGGCCGGGATGGCGTGCTTTGCCGTCAGGAACATGACCTCGACGTTCACCTGCATCATGCGCTGCCAGGTCTCGAGCGGTTCGTCGACGACCGACCCCTTGGAGGAGATGCCGATGTTATTGTCGAGGAAATCTAGCCGGCCGTAGTGGTCGACCGCCGCCTCGACCATGCGCTTCGCTTCGGCGGGAACCGTCAAGTCTGCGCCGAGCGCCATGGCGGTACCGCCTGCCTCGGTGATCATGGCGACCGTGCGCTCGGCGAGACGCTGGTCGTAGTCGACGACCAGGACTTTGGCGCCGGCCCGCGCCAACAGAATGGAAGCGGCCCTACCATTGCCGATACCGTCCGCTGCAGCACCGCCGCCGGCGACGATCGCCACCTTGCCGGTGAAGCCTTCGTCGTCTGGAATTTCGATCGCCATCGTTACCTCCGCTCGAAGCCGTCAGAATAATCCGATGCGGCCATGGGGCAGGAAGGCGATCGGTTTCGTCAAGCGTCGGGTCCTTGCGGACTTCGGCGGTAACCAGAGAGGCCCTTAGCGGAAGAGGCCACGCGCCTGCTCGAGGCAAGTGCGATAGCCAGTGAGGTCATGCATGTCACCATTGCCGGCGTGCTGGACAACGACCCCTCCACTTTCGCGTATGGCAACGGCTATCATGATGTTCTCGACGAGGTCGAAGTCCTCGATCTCGCAGTCCGGACGATCGCAATCGCCAGCCGGGATGCCTCGGCTTCGGAATGCGCGGGCGCGCGATGCCAAGTCGCCAACCATATTAGTGTAGCCGAGAACGCGATGCCCTCGCGCGCGCATGTAACCGATCTCGTATGCCGTGCCTGAATCCATCGACACGCCACGAAATGGCGTGAGGTTGGCAATGGCGAAGTCGCAAGTGTCCATGAGTCCTTCGCACGCCGCAAATATAAGCCCGGCTTGAACGGACTTCGCCTTGCCGACGAGATCGACCTGGGCATCGAGGGGAAATACGCCTTCGAAACCATATTCGGATGCCATCTCGACCTTGGCGCGCCCGACGGCCTTGGCATCGGGGAGGAACACTTCGGGTCCAGCGAGATAAATGCGCAGTTTTCGGCTTGCCGCCATGGCGTCATCCCTTGGTCACTTCGAGTATTGCGGGGAAGGCAAATGCTTTGCCGCGTCGCGATGGCGCGCTCGCGCCAGGTCCGAAGAAAGCGTAGCGCACGACACGTCTCACCTTTCCCGGCAGAGGCACAACCGACGGCGGCTTATCGTCCACGGAATTTCGGTTTGCGCTTTTCCATGAAGGCCCGGGCTCCCTCCTTGAAGTCGTCACTATCGAAGCAGGCGTGCACCATTGAATCGAGGGCTGAGAGGTCTGCACTTTCTGGGTGGGTGGCCAGAGCATCGACGCTGGCCTTGGCCGCTCGCAAGGTCAATGGGGCGTTGTCCGAAATTTCGGCGGCCAATGCGAGCGTGTGCGATTCGATGTCGGCGAGTGGCACCACATTGTTCACCAGCCCCATGGCCAATGCCTCAACTGCCGAGTAGCGCCGGGCGGTAAACAGCATTTCTTTCACTTTGGCCGCCGACATGACAGCCAGCATCGGGCGTATCCACCTGGGGTTATAGCCGAGCGAGAGCTTCGCTGCCGGCACCGAGAAGCTCGCGTTGTCCGCGGCGATCCTCAGGTCACAGCAGATCGCCATTTCACACGCGCCGCCGAAACAATAGCCGGCGACCATCGCAACGGTGGGTTTTCGGGCAGCTAGTATTGCCTGGTAGGCCGCGTCGTTGATCTCGTCGTAGGCGCGCGCGGCCTCCCCCGTCCGATTGGCACCGAATTCCGAAATGTCGGCGCCGGCGGAGAATGCCTTGGTGCCGGCGCCAGTGATGACGATGACGCGGACGGCTTCATCGGCCTCGGCGGCGGCAATGTGGCCTGGGACGGCCGCCCACATGTCACGCGTGAACGCATTGAGGCGCGCTGGGTTGTCGATAGTGATCCAGGCCACGGGGCCGTCAGTGCGGGTGGTTAGGCGGCCTGCGGCTATTGCTGCCATCGGTTGCTTTCTCTGCTATGGCGGCTCAGGCCGGTTTGAACACATTGAGACCGTCGGCGCTGGTGACGGAGCCGGTGGCGCTGAGGTAGTCGCGCTCGGTCATATCGCGCAACAGTCCTGCATCATCCGGCGTGTTGGCGATGAAGCGACGGCCCTCAGCATCGCGAGCAAAAAGGATGGCGTAGCTCGGCCCCTTGCGATCGTGGATGACGGTGTAGGTTTCGATGATGCCTTTGCCGGAGGGCGTGACGATGGTCTCCGGGCCCTTATCGGCATCGATAGCCGCCTGGTAGGTCCTTGGGTCTTTCGGCTTGAAGGGCTTGGCCGGCGCGTCGGTGGAGTAGATGCCCGCCGACTGCTTGGTGACATAGTTGCCGTTGGCGGTGACGAGCCCCTTGGAGCCCGGCTTGGAACGCACCTTGTGGACCATTTCGGCGATGGAGTGGGTGACGTAGTTGTTGCCGGGACCGCCGAAGTAGGGGAGCCCGCCGGTGATGGTGAGGCCGCGAGGATCGTCGAATGCGATGCCGTTTTCCATGCAGGCAATCTCAACGGCGGAAGGAAAACAGGAATAGAGGTCGATGAAATCCATGTCGGCCAACGACATGCCGGCCATCTCGAAGGTCTCGTTGGCAACCGTACGCATCGCCGGGGAGGAGTGGTAATTCTTGCGGTCGGAGATGAACCAGTGGTCATAGGCGTCGCCGCAGCCGTGCAGGTGGACCCAGTTCTTCTCGGGGATACCAAGCTCGCGCGCCTTGGCGGCAGAAGTCAGGATGACGGCCGCCGACTGGTCGATAAAGGCGTTGGAGTTCATTAGCTTGGTGTAGGGAAAGCCGATGAAAGGGTTGTCGGCGCTGACGGTTGCGATTTCCTCGGCCGTATAACCTTTGCGTCGGTCGGCCAACGGGTTCTTGGCGGCGACGGCTGCGAAGTGTGCGAAGAGCTTGCCACAGGCGGCCATATGCTCGGGGATCGTGCGCTTCAAGTGACCGCGGATGCCGTTCTCGAACAGGGGGTAGGCGAAAATGGCGCCGGCCATGCGGTGGCGGTCCTCGATGTCGCTCCAGCCACGGGTTGCTACACCCCAGTCCTGGTAGGCGCCGCCTGCATCTTCGTTCCAATCGAGGCCGATCTTGGCCCGCTCGGCCGTCTTCTGGGTGGCGAGCGCCTCGCCGCCGCAGACAAGCGCGGCCTGGACCTCGCCACGCGTCACCATCTGGAAGAGTTGGGTGATGCACCATTGCGGCATGTTTCCGCCTGGGTGTGTATACACAAGACGCTTGGCGCTGGTTGAACCGAGTCGGTTTGCCAACGATTTCGGCGGGTTTGTCGGCCCCCCGAACGGGCTCTTGAAACGCCAACTCGTATCGGAAAAGGATCTGCAGAACGACGATGGTATCGAGCGCGGCGAGAAGCGCCTTTCCCGCTCCGCTGTCTTCGGCTGCGTTGAGGCAAGCGGCTGCTGTCAGGTCCATTGGTCCGAGCGCCGCCCTCGGGTCGGTCTCGTGTTGCGTGACCTGTCCGGCGCCCACAAGCACTGGAATGCGGCTTTCGTCGCTCATCGTCGTCCTCCCTCCGTGGGCCCGGCCCTTCAAAGGGCTGCCGATTACGCTTACGTCCATGCTGGAACCATGGAGGTTGTGCGTCAATGGTGGGCGTCTGCGGCTCAGGCTGCGGTCAACACCGGTGCAAATCCAATGCGCCGTGTGCGGCGTACGCGTCAATCATGAGCCGGATCCGCGAAAAATCACCCGCGCTTCACAATCACAGGCTAAGATAGTCTAGTCCGCCCTCGCCAGAGATGCAGTTGCATCTGCTCTCTTACCATTATCCATTGATTGACTTGCGCCGAGTGCCCATTTACCTCGAAATCGCATGTGGCGGGATAGGCGTTCAACGGGTTCTGCCCGAAACCGCGCCTGGAGGACCTGAGGCCAGGAGACGAAACATGCTTGCCGATAATACGCGCCAGCGCGAGCACATCCACACCGTCGATCCGATCTGGGCCACAGTTCGCGAAGAGGCCGAGGGCATCATCGCGAACGAACGGGCGCTTGGCGGGTTCATCTACGCCACCGTGCTATCCCATGACAGGCTGGAAGACGCCGTGTGCCATCGATTGGCCCAGCGCCTCAATCACTCGGACGTCGATGCCGGTCTGATCAATCAGGTCTTTGCCGATGTCATCAAGGCGCAACCGGAACTCGGCCGCGCTTTCAGGGCCGACCTTGCCGCGGTCGTCGATCGTGATCCCGCCTGCCATCGTTTCATCGAGCCTTTGCTCTACTTCAAGGGATTTCACGCGCTGGTCACGCATCGATTTGCGCACAGATTGTGGATGGAAGGGCGCAGGGACTTCGCGCTTTATCTGCAAAGCCAGTCGAGCCGCATCTTCGCTGTAGACATTCACCCGGCTGCCCGGATCGGCATCGGCATATTCATCGATCATGCGCACGCAATCGTGATCGGCGAGACGGCCGTGGTCGGCGACAACGTCTCCCTGCTGCACAATGTGACATTGGGAGGAACGGGTAAGGAAACCGGCGATCGTCACCCAAAGATCGGCGACAACGTCTTGCTGGCGGCCGGCGCCAAGGTTCTCGGCAATATCTCGGTCGGACGATGCTCGAAAGTGGCGGCAGGATCAGTCGTGCTCAACGATGTGCCGCCCAACAAGACCGTAGCCGGGGTGCCTGCTCGCATCGTCGGCGACAGCAATTGCCCAGAACCCGCCCGATCTATGGACCAAAGGCTTTACCCGGACGATTGTGGCTGCTGTTGACGGGACCGTGCGCGTTTGCCATGCCTCCATGCTTCCGCGGGATCGACGCCGTTCCTGCCTGAGAGATGGCGTCGACGCGATACACACTGCAAAACCATAGACGCGGCCAGTACCGGCTGTGCGAGAGAGAGGTAATGTGGCCAAGGCGATGGTAGTGAGTGCAAACGAACTGAAGAGCATCGAGAGCTATATGCGCAAGCTCTTCGGTAACAAGTCGATCGAAATCCGCGGGCGGCAAAAGGCTGCTGATGCTGCGGAAGTCTACGTGGGCGGCGAATTCGTGGGCGTGGTCGCCAAGGATACCGAAGACGGTGACACCTGCTTCCAGTTCTCCATGACGATCCTCGACATCGACCTTGAAGGCAGCGACTGAGGCACCGTCCCGTCAATCGACTGCCCTGCCGCCTCTGGCGCTGCCCGCGCCGGTATTCGCTAGCCTCCATAAAGATCCGCTAGTCAATGCTGTATTCAGACCGCATGTCCATGCTGGCCACCCCAAAAAACAGGACCGAATATGCCGATCTATGATCTCGATGACTGGAAGGTCGAGACCCCTGGCGATGGTCGGTTCTGGGTGGCGCCGACGGCTCACGTGATCGGCAGAGTGCATCTGGCGGAGGATGTGAGCGTCTGGTTCGGCGCCACGATCCGCGGCGACAACGATGTCATTCGCATCGGTGCCCGAACTAACGTCCAGGAGAACGCGGTGCTGCATGTCGACCCGGGCGTTCCGCTGACAATCGGGTGCGACGTCACCATTGGGCACATGGCAATGTTGCATGGCTGCACGATCGAGGATCGAGCCCTGATCGGCATTGGGGCCATTGTGCTCAATGGTGCCCATATCGGCGCAGGAGCCATGATCGGTGCCGGGGCGCTCATTCCACCGGGCAAGAAGATCCCAGCCAACAGCGTCGTCATGGGGGCACCAGGAAAGGTGGTGCGTGACGTGACGGAAGACGAACGAGCTTTCAACGCATGGGGGGTCGACGACTACAACAAGCGCTGGAAGCATTACGCGAAACGACTGCGTGTTGCGCATGGCGCAGCCTGAAGTGGCGAGCGAGCCGCAGCAAAGCTGCCGAGCGCAGATCGCCGCCCGGTAAGTCTGCAATCAGGGATTGACTTCGCGCGTACCGGCCAGAGGTGCGTTGTCGGTTTTGTGCTCGCCGGCCTCGAGGGACAGCCAGACATTTGGGTCAATGTAAGATTGCCTCATGACGAGCGAATAGGGCGTCTCATGCCAGATCCGCATTTCGTCCGTTTTGTTGTCGAGAATATAATCGCCCTTCGAGGTCCGCACCGTCAGCACCGCATGGCCTTCCCCCTTCTCGTCTCTCACCACGGTCATGAGCACGGAGCCAACGGGCCAACCTCGCGCGATGAGCATCTGTCGTTTGAGCAGGGCATAGTCTTCGCAATCGCCGCGCTTCGTAGGGATCACCCAGCGTTCGATCTCACGATAAATCTCTTCATCGGTCGCCGGCTCGATGGTCCGGTTGACGTGTCGATTAACGAGATCGAGCTCTGCCAACCGCGCCTTGCTGGCGTCAGGTCGCACATCGGTCATCCGCCCCGCGATGCATTCCTTGGGAAATTCATGGCAGAAGCGCACATACCCGTAAGGCGGGAGAGTAGCGCGGAAGATTTTCATGAACGAGGGCTTGTCGGCCCTGTTCACACCGATAGCCGCCGTTTCAACTGCGCCGGCAGTGCCATTCACACCCATAAAAACAGCACAGGCTGCAACCAACGCACCGGACTTCATTACCTGCCACATTACACCACCTTCAACGTCACGCGCAGACGAACAGTGGGGCCGGCATTTCGCCATGTCCCCGCATTCCACTTCAGCCGAAATAACGGCGTAGCGCCGTCGGCTGCTGAATATCCAGGAAGCGAACGGCGATGCCGCCTTGGTGGTGCCGCACGACGCGGCTGCGCAGCTTGCCGAGCATCACTTCGCTATCGATCCGCGGCCGGACGTCAGTCGCGATCGAGGCGCCGGAAATGGACACGTCGAGCACATGGCAGGGGAGAGTGACGTCATCATCGAGTTTGAGGGTCGAGGCTGGATTGCGTGGCACCACGCGTTCATGACGGCGGGCCTCGCTCGCATCGAGTTCATGTCGATTGACCAGCCAGGTGATTTGCGCGGCAAGTTTCTCGCGCTTGTGCGGGGTCACATTCAATTCAACGGCAAAACCGCCCGGAAGCTGGCGGACCACCGTTCCCTCGAGGCCACCGAGGCAATCGAGATAGATGACGACCCTTTCCCCGTCCTCGACTTGCACGGGTGACATCAAGCCCACGCCGCCAACTGAAATATCCACCAATTTGCATGGGTATTCCTGCTTGTTCTGGCGCATAAAGCGACCAAGAAGCGCGAGTTGCACACGGCGGTGGCGACGCCTGTCGGCGGCTATGCGTGCGGCCGGAGCCGAACTAGGGGCATGGTCTTGCTGCAACGCGATCGTCATGGAGTACCTACAGGCAAGGACGGCGAACAAATCCGGGACTCCTTCAGGCGCTGCAGAGACAGCACCGGGAAGGTTCCCGCGAGGAGGCAATCCGACTATGCCTTGAGGCGCGTTAATGGAGTTCTAAGCCAGCGTTCGATTTTGGACTTTAGCAATCAAGAATTGCATATATCGAGACTTACACCTTACCCCAAGTCCGAGCCCCCTACTGGCAGCGGGAAGCATCGAGGGCCCTACGCCGTACTATCCTTTACGGCCACCATCGAGGATCCGAAACTGGCGTCGGTCGAAGCGAACAATGCGCGCTTCAGCAAACGCCGGCGAAAAGGCCAGCTGTTGGCGGCTGTGGGCAACGACGGCATGCGGCCGGCCCTCTGGCCAGAGGATTTCATGCGATTTGATCCGGACCGGCACCAATGGCGCAGCTCCTAGCCAAGACGGCGGCTCGATTGCGCTGATTGCGCCGACATACCGGGTTATTTCCTCGTCGGGATGGACAAGCGGCAGAATGATAGCTTCGAATTCGGCGCTCCGACCATCCGGGGTCGACGCCTCGAATTCGAACAAGCTAACGCCACCATCGCGAGTGACCTTTTCCAGCATGGCGTCGACGATGGCGTGGTCGGGTCCACCGAGCCAGGATGCATCCCGCCCCTTCAGGTCCACGCCCAATTGCTCGCATACGCGCGATCCTGCCAAGCGGAACACATGATCCGCGTCTGCATTGCGCTCCAAAATGAACGTCTCGGAGAGCACTCGGGAGATGCGCGAAGGCTCGATCTCGAAGCGGGTCGGTGCTAGCCGATCGCGCCTGACGTCGTTCCAATAGTTGTAGAGAAGACGTATCGTCGTCTGCTTCATGCCATTACCTAATCGGGCGGTGGGCCCGGAACCCAAGTCACAGCAGGCGTTTGCCCACGAACGGGGGAGGTGTGGTGTAATGCTTCGGCACACCACACCTTGCCCCCAGCGGCGAGATGCAGGGTGTTGAGCAGCTTCCATGCCAGCGACAGGGAAAATCGGTTTCCCGGTTGCCGGCACACGTCGACAGGGTTAAGCCCTGCGCTGGCACAATGAGCCCGTACGGACGGGGCAAACGGAGGCCTGGGCCTTGCAATCACGCGAACCGATGATCAACGCCCCCGCTGTCGTCTTGTGGACCCTCGGCCTCATCTTCCTCATTCACCTTGGCCTCTCGCTGCTGGCCGATAACGACCGGTTCGAATTGCTGACGCTGGCCGCGGTGCTGCCGCACCGCTTTGCGCCTGGCCTGCTGCAAATGGATGACGGGCTAGTGGCCATCACGTCGCTTGTGACGCATCAGCTCGTGCACTGGGATTGGATGCATCTGGTCATGAATTCGGCCTGGCTGCTCGCATTCGGAAGTGCGGTAGCGGCGCGGATCGGCACCTGGCGATTTCTACTTTTCGGAGCGCTCTCAGGGATTGCTGGCGCCGTGGCGTTCATCCCATGGCATCTTGACGATCAAACCGTCATGGTCGGGGCTTCCGGCGCACTCTCAGGCTTCATGGGCGGGGCGTTTCGCTTCCTGTTTTCGGCCTTCGACCAGGGCGGACCAGCAGCATTCCGGGATAACCCGGATGCAATCAGGCGCATGTCGCTCAGGGAGCTCTTGGGCGATCGCCGTGCTGTCACGGCGATTGGATTCTGGGTTGGAATAAATTTTGCGACTGCGCTCGCAGCTCCGCTTTTCACGTCTGCGAGCGGGATAGCCTGGGAGGCGCATTTGGGCGGCTTTGCCTTCGGCTTGTTAACTTTCGGCTTATTCGATCCGATAGCGGCTACGCCTGCGCCAGACACGCTCGCAGCTTGAAGATCGCCTGCCGCCACATTGCAACGTTTTGCCTGAAGGCATCAGCCCAGGCGCGCCTCGTCATTTCTTTTGCGACAGAATGTCGCTTCTGTTAACCTCCGTGCGTCCGAAGCAGCTTCGGATCGAGCAAGCCCGAAACAGGCCTCTGGGCTGTCCAACGGTCGGGTGAGATCGGCACGTATCTCTCGTTGCGAGGGCTTCCATAGCCTTCGGCGATTGCAGCGGGCCAAGCGCATACCGACCCATGCCGCCCATCGGCTGAAGGAGACGGATATGCACGTCACAGCCATACTCAATGACAAGGGACGCAACGTCGAAACCGCAGCCGCCTCAGCGACGATCGGCGAAATCGTTGCGAAGCTTGCCGCCCTACGCATCGGCGCAGTCGTTGTTACGCAGGATGGCGGAGAAGTGGTCGGCATCGTTTCGGAACGTGACGTCGTTCAAGGCATTGCCCAGTTCGGCGCCAAGGTTCTGGACTGGCCAGTGACAAAAGTGATGACCCAGGATGTCATCACCTGCAGCGAAGACGACACAATCGATGAATTGATGGCACGGATGACGGAATCGCGTTTTCGACATCTGCCCGTCATGCGAGGAGGCATGCTCAACGGGATCATATCAATCGGTGATATCGTTAAAAACCGCGTGGCCGAAATTGAGATGGAGGCTAGTGCAATGCGCGATTACATCAAGACGGGCTGACCAACCGAGCGAAAGGGTTGATCGACGACGCGGCGAGCCCGCAACTTCACGCGTAATCGTGCTCGACAGCGCGGTCGGATCGCCGCAAATCGATCTCTCGTCGAAGTTCCTGGATTTCGCGCATTGCAGCGACCATGCCGCGTTCGATCAACCCGTCGGCGCGATGGAAGTCAAACATGCCAAAGCCTGACAGTCTCGGGCTAATGAGGGCGTCAGGGGGATCGCCAGCCAGACGCGACCGAGCTATGCGATCCTGAACGATGTTAAAAGCATCGACCATTACGCTGGTTATGCCTGGACCCTGGCCGCCATCGCCGAGCAACTGGCTACGCACCAGTTTGCGAGCAGGCTTTGTGGCAAGGGACGAAGGCGGCTCTGAGGACTGCTCGGCCTCGCTCAACCCCGGGTCCATGATGACGGTGCTGCGTCCGCCTAGGTCAGCATTCAGATTAACGCCGATCACATAGCGGGCACCGAGTGCACGGCAAACCGAAACTGGTACGGGATTGACGAGCGCACCATCGAACAGCCAACGGCCACCAATTCGCATCGGCTTGAAGATGCCAGGTATGGCGTATGAGGCCTGCATGGCGTCCACCAGGGCCCCACGCGACAACCATACCTCGTGACCCGTACGGATCTGGGTCGTTACCGCCACATAGCGGCGCGGCAAAGCCTCGATTGTCAAATCATTGAGATGGCGGTCAAGGCGCTCAACTAATTTCTGACCGCTGATCAACGCTGAACCAGTGAGATTGAAATCCAAGAAGCCGAAAACTTTTCGTCTCGTCAAATCGCGGGCGAAGCCTTCGAGCTCGTCGAGGCGGTCAGCAGCAAAACAGCCGCCAACCACGGCGCCAATGGACGTACCGACCACTATGTCAGGTACGATTCCAGCTTGGACGAGAGCCCTCAGCACGCCGATATGAGCCCAGCCGCGTGCCGCTCCGCCACCCAGTGCTATACCGATCTTGGTACCCAACATGGTCCGGACCCCACCCGTTCAGACCAGGCAAACCGTATGCCCATCAACTCCCGAGCGCGGCTTGGCATGCCCGGTCCCACATCATGGCGGGCAATGGTTAATTTGTGGCTATGGGTCTGCCGCTGCCAAGGGCATCAGCAAAGATCGTCGGCTTGGTCCCAGGCCTCCTTTAATCCGCCGTAATCGCAGCGCGTTTCGCGGGAAAGACACTTCAGCATGGAGATCAGCGCGATGGCACAACCGACAGGGACGAGGGCCGGCGGCAAGCCACTCTCCTACACGCAGAACCTGGAGGACTACCACCTGGCTCTAGCGCTCGGGAGCAATGTGGGTGGCTTTTATATTGATGTCGGGGGAGGTCATCCGATTGCCGACAACGTCTCCATGTGGTTCTACGAACGGGGGTGGAGCGGCCTCATCGTCGAGCCACAGGCCCCTCTTGCCGCTCTCTATGCCAAGGTGCGACCGCGCGACAACGTTTTCGAAGGCCTGGTCGGCGAGCACGAGGGTGAGGCCGTCCTGCACACCTTCCCCCGGTTGCATGGACTTTCGACCACCATCGCCGCAAATGCGGAGAGCTCGCGGATTCATGGCGACCAACCGGTCGAGGTACGCCGCCCGATGACGACGCTGGCGAAACTGTGTGAAACACATGCCGCAGGTGAGATCGACTTCCTGAAGATCGATGTCGAGGGTGCCGAGAAGGCCGTGCTCGCCGGCAACGACTGGCATCGGTTCCGCCCGAAAGTCGTCGTGGCCGAGGCCATCGACCCCGCACAGAACAAGCCTGCCTATGAGGCGTGGGAACCAATCCTGATCGAGGCCGGCTACCTATTCCGCCTCGACGACACACTCAACCGATTCTACGTCGCGCGTGAGCATCCCGACGTTTTCGAGCGGCTCCCGTCGGAACGTGGCGACTGGGGCGCCGTCACGCACATGTATGAGATAGGCAAGGCACCCGAGAATGCCATGCACCCCGAAAACGAGTTGGCGATCGCTCTTGCACGCGGACTGTGGGCGAGCCTGCCTGCACTCGATCCCGAGCTACTCGCATCACTATTGTCGCGCGGACGCGGCAATGCGGACAATGCAGCGACAGTCGCGGCATTGGCAAAGGAGATCCAATCTGAAGCTTTCCGGGCAGCACTTGGCCGAATCGCATGTGGCTACGACGGCGGACAAATCGGCTAGGGCCCGCAACTGCTGCACATTTGGATCGAGCGCTGCGCCCAGACAGCCTTGAGCGCGCAGTGCCGGCTCAACGCCTGCACCCAGATTTTTACAGACGCGATGAGCGGTTCACTGACGACAAACCGATGAGGGGCAACCGTAACGGGCCTTGCCGCTAGCAACCATTTGCAGCATGACGACACCCGTCAGTCGCCCCCGCCCTGTGGGCGATCTGCTTGCTCATCGCAAGCGATCGGCCTTCAGGTCGACCAGCTTCCCACCTTTCTGGGCCGTGTCGCGCAACAGCGCCGATGGCTCCCAGCGTTTGCCATAGCGCTGGTGCCATGACGCAATTTGATTGTAAACCTCCCGCGCGCCGATGGTATCGCCCCAGAACATGAGGCCACCGCGATAGCGCGGAAAACCGAATCCATGCAGCCACATGACATCGAGGTCGGAAGCGCGGATGGCCTTGCCTTCCTCGAGGATCTTGCAGAACTCATTGATCGAGCCGAACAGCAACCGATGCAGGATTTCATCGTCCGCGAACGAGCGCTGCTCGATCCTGTTTTCAGCGGCCACCTTCTTGATAAGCGCCTCGACCTCCGGATCGACATGCGGTGTGCGGTCACCCGGCTCGTAGCGATACCAGCCCTTCCCTGCCTTCAGGCCGACCCGCCCTGCCTCGACGAGACCGTCGGGGATCGGCAGCATGCGATAATTGGGATCTGCAGTTTTGCGCCGCTTCCTGGTGTCGTAGGAAATGTCGAGACCCGACATGTCGTTCACTTTGAAAGGACCGACCGGGTAACCGAAGGCCTCCATGACGTTATCGATCTGATGGGGTAAGGCCCCCTCCTCAACCATGAGGTTCTGCTCCAACGTGAAGGGAATACGGCTTCGGTTGGCGGCAAAGCCATCGCAGTTACCGGCATAGCCCGAGATCTTGTTGATGTCGCGCCCCAGTTTCATGGCAGCGGCAAGCGTCTCCGGCGCCGTCTTCGAAGCGTTCACGACCTCGAATAGCTTCATGACGTTGGCAGGCACAAAATAATGGGTGCCTGCGACTTTTTCCGGCCGCTTCGTCACACTTGCAATTTCATCGATGTCGAGTGCCGATGTATTCGTGAACAGCAACGCGTCGGGTTTCATCACGCGGTCAAGCTCTTTGAACACGTCCTTCTTGACGTCCATACGCTCGAACACGGCTTCGATGACGGCATCGGCATCGCCGATTTCGTCGTAGGTGGCGACCGGCGTGATCAAGGCCAGTCGCTGGTCCATCTCTTCCTGAGAGAGAGAGCCACGCTTGACCGAGGTCGCATAGTTGTCGCGGATACGTTTCAGCCCCTTCTCGACAACCTCCATGGATGCGTCGACCAGCTTCACAGGCATGCCGGCATCAGCAAAACTCATGGCGATGCCGCCCCCCATGGTGCCGGCCCCCACCACGGCCATCGACTTGATTTCCGGTGTCTTGAGATCCTTTGGAAGATTAGGGATGCGTGCGATCTCGCGCTCGGAGAAAAACGCATATCGTAGCGCTTTGGCCTCGGGTGTATTCTCTAGTTCCGAGAACAAGCGCCGCTCGGTGGCGATGCCTTCGTCAAACGGCTGGGTGCAGGCCGCCTCGACCGCCTGAATGCACTTTTCCGGAGCGGGCTGACCGCGCATGCGCCGGGCGAACTGTTTCCTTGCCGCGTCGAAAATGCCAGGGCTCGTTTTTGCCTCGGCGAGCTTGTCGTTGCGATCGCGCACGCGTGGCAGGGGACGCTTTTCGGCAATGCCCTTGGCCCAGGCGATCGCCTCGGCCCGCAAGTCCTTGCCCGGCACGATGTGGTCGATAATGCCGAGGCTTTTTGCCTCCTCGGCTGGGACATGACGACCCGAAACGATCATGTCGAGTGCAATCTTAGGGCCGACGATGCGGGGCAAGCGCTGGGTCCCGCCTCCGCCCGGGAGAATCCCGATCTGGACTTCCGGCAGTCCGACCTTGGCGCTTGGCACGGCCACGCGATAATGGCATGCGAGCGCATTTTCCAGTCCGCCGCCCAGCGCATAGCCATGAATGGCGGCCACAACCGGCTTGCGGCCTTGATCCAGCACATCGTAGGTCCGCTTTGTCGGGTTTGGCCTGGCTTTTCCAAACTGGCGGATGTCCGCGCCTGCAATGAAGGTGCGGCCAGCACCGATCATCACCATGGCCTTGACGGTCGGGTCCGCCTCTCCCTTTTCCAACGCGGCGATGATGCCGTCCGAAACACCGGGGCCAAGTGCGTTGACGGGGGGATAGTCGATGGTGATGACGCCAACGCCATCCTCAACGTCAAAACGAACCACGGACTTGTCGGTCATTGGGAACTCCTAGCCAATCGCATGCAAGGTCTGGCCAAAGTGTTCCACGAATGACAGCCGACGGGAAGTGCCGCTGGAGGTCTAACCGTCGTTGGCCTGTTCCTCGGCTACAAATGCGTCCACGTCGTCGGCCAGAAGGACCGCCAGTGCTCGTGATGCCGGGAATGCCGCCAGCAGCACCGCCAGAACGGAGGTCAAGGGAATCGCAAGGATAGCGCCCGCCAATCCCCACAGCGACGACCATATGGACAGCGACGCCAGCACGACGAACGGCGAGAGGTTCAGTCGCTGGCCGATCATGCGGGGCTCGAGGACATTGCCGACAATGAATTGCGCCGCCGTCAACAGCGCTGCGATAACGAGCATGGTTGGTATAGACCCGAATTGCACGAGGCTGACGAGAACAGGGAACATCACGCCGAGCAAAGAGCCCACATAGGGGATGTAGTTCAACAACCCGATCACGATCGCCCAGAACAGCGCGAAGTCGACACTCCAAAGCTTCAGGATGACGAAAGAAAGCAGAGCCAGGATCACGTTGACGAGCGTCTTGACGGCCAGGTAATCGCCAATGCGCTCGTTGATGCGGTGGATCGTCAACTCGGCACGCTCGGTGTGCTCGGGGTCGCGCAGGGCCGCACTGAGTTTGCTGGAAAACGAACCCTGCTCGGCCATCAGAAATGCCGCGTAGACTGCGATCAGGAGCACGACTCCGGCGAGGCCCCCGATGGAACCAAGCAAATTGCCAGCGAGACTCTCGATGCTGAAGCGGCCGAACAGCGCATTCCGCATGGTCTGCCAATCCGGATCCGTCTCCACACCCAGCGTCCTCGCGATCTGGCCGACCAGTTTCTGAAGGTTGGCCTGATATGCGGGCGCCTTCGCGATCATCTGGTCAGTGGCCACGACGACGACGCTTGCCAGCGCGGCAAGGGCCGCGATGAACACGAGCAGCACGAGCGAACGGCGCAGCCATAGGGGAAGCGGTCGGCCGATCGGGATCCGCCCAAGCGCTTCTGCCGCCGAACTAATCACGTAAACCGCAATGACGGCTGAGAGAATCGGAATGAGAACATCTTTGCCGATGTAGAGAAACCAACCGATCAGCGCGACCAGAAGCGCCGCAAGCACGAGACCGCGCAACCGCCCCAAGCCCGTCTCCGCCATCGCTCCTGCCCCTTGGTCTATCTGTTAAACTCCGGTGCGACTGTTCCACGGAACGCGACTGTCCGAAAGTAGCCTGTATGCTAACCTTTGGCGCAGAGAACGCCGCAGTAGTTTGTCCGAGACTTTAGGAGGATCCAATGACCACCGCCGCTGAAGGACGGGAGCTGACGGAATGCGGTCCGGGAACACCGATGGGTGAGCTCATGCGCCACTATTGGATCCCGGCCCTCAAATCCTCGGAGTTGGCCGCCGATGGTGATCCGGTTCGATTGATGCTGCTGGGTGAGAAGCTGATTGCGTTCCGCGACAGTCAAGGGCTGGTCGGCGTTATGGACCACAAGTGCCCGCATCGCTGTGCCTCACTGTTTCTCGGCCGCAATGAGGAGGGGGGCATCCGCTGTGTCTATCATGGCTGGAAATTCGACGTGACTGGTCAATGCATAGACATGCCAAGTGCCGCGCCTCAACACGACTTCAAGCACAAAGTGCGCGCACGCGCTTTCCAAGTTCGCGAAAAGGCCGGCGTTGTGTGGGTCTACATGGGCAAAGCTGCCGAGCCACCCGAGCTACCCGGCTTCGAAATCCTCAATCAGCCGGACAACGAAATCAATGTCGCATTTGTGCAGCGTGACTGTAACTACCTGCAGGCGCTCGAAGGTGAGATCGACACGGCACACTTCGGCTTCCTTCACGCCGGCCACGTCAACATCGACGACGTGCCGGAGGACGAGCCCTTGCGCAATACGATCATCAACCGAGCGCCCGAATACGATGTGGCCGACACTCCGTGGGGCACACAATATGGCGGCTTCAGGTCAGTGGGGCCAGGCGAGACCTACTGGCGCTTTGCGAACTTCCTCTTTCCCTTCTGGACGCAGGCCCCCAATGGCGAGTTCAACAACCACATGCATGCCCGGGCTTGGGTCCCACTCGACGACCACCACACGATGTTCGTATTCATCTGGTGGAAAAAGGCCAAGGCGGCCAATTCGATGCCTACACCACTACTGAAGAATGGCCAGCCCATCGGTGGCGCAGGGCGTGGCAACGTGCTGTTGCCGAATACTACGGACTGGCTGGGACGCTGGCGCATGGCCGAAAATCCCAGCAATGACTGGGGTATCGACCGGGCGGCGCAGCGGAGCAATCGCATATACACAGGAATTGAGGGCATTCACCTGCAGGACCAGGCCATCACCGAAAGCATGGGGCCGGTCACCGACTTCGCCTTCGAGCACCTCGCGCCCTCGGACCAGATGATCACACGGACGCGGCGGCGCATGCTGATAGCTGTGCGGGCATTGCGCGAGAAGGGAACGATGCCGCCTGGCGCCACAGATGCCGGCGTCTACCGTGGTGCGCGCAGCGGGTATCTAACCACCCGAGATCAGGGGCACCTGGATCAGGTCTATCGTAGAGAGTTGGATCTCGCGGTACGGGCCTGAGTTGACGCCACCGCACGTCGGTGCTTGCTCAAGCCCGCTTTTCCCAGCGGCCGGCCTCGGTCTGCTGCCAATAGGTGGCT
The DNA here is from genome assembly GCA_963761475.1 of uncultured Alphaproteobacteria bacterium. Lineage (GTDB taxonomy): Bacteria > Pseudomonadota > Alphaproteobacteria > Rhizobiales > Hyphomicrobiaceae. The sequence continues at coordinate 219,151 of CAVXGT010000017.1, read as the reverse complement.
GCGCAGCCTTGGCCACGAGCGGACGTCCAAAGCCGTCGCGCGCCCTCTAAAGCTGCCCGATCGGCGCCATCGAATATCACGACTACGCGCAGGTAGCCGACAAAACTCTGCAGTGTCGCGCCGTCGACGAGGAAACGTACGCCGGCGCCGTTCGGATTGTGCTCCTCGAGCGTCAGGACGATCGGCTGCAAGGCAGGGGGGCCATCCTTGGCAGTGCCATGTGGCAGGAAACTCTCGTCGCGATAGATCCAAAGGTGGTTATCGATAGCTGCCAGGCGCTCGGAGCTACCAACCTGAACGACGGCACGCCAACCACGCTCTAGTGTGCGCTCGAGGAGTCCTGGCAAAACGCGCTCCAGGGGGTGACGTTCGAGGTGGTAGAAAAACACTTCTGTGGCTTCATCAGCCATTGCTTGTGGACCTCACTCTCGACCTGCCAAGTACCATTGACCGCTATGGGCAGCACCACCGCGGTTTCGACCTGTCCTGGACCGTAGCAAGGTCTGGCCGAACCGGAACTGCCACTCGATCACCGCCGCGTTCTTTTGGTCAAGTGATGAGCGGACGTGAAGCCAGAGTTTGCGACAATCGGATCAGATAGCCGTCAGGATCCTGGACGGCAAACTGACGAACGCCCACCTCATCTATTGCACGCGCATACCAACGCTCCTCCAAAGGCAAGAACAACGTAATGCCTGCAGCCAGCACGGCGGCATGGAGTTCGTCGACATTTTCCACGCGGACTTCGAGGTTAAGCCCACGTCCGTAGGGATGGGTCAGTGCAGCCCGCGGCCAGAGTTTATCCATTGACTGCGGTTGCTCGAGCATGAGTTCAGCGCGACCGCGCTCAAGGTAGGCAAACCGCTCTTGCGGTCGTGCATACCGAATTTTGAAGGCCAGCACGCCGCAATAAAATCCAAGACTTGCCTCTAGGTCGCTGACGATCAACTCGGGCACCAGCCCCACCGGCAGATGTGGCGGTGCCATTCAAGTTTAGCTCGTCTCGAAGAGGTCGGCGCGGCGCTTCGACATCTGCTCGCCACGCCAAGTAGTAATCCTGAACTCCCAACCTTTCGTCTTTGCATTCAGGGCGTCAGCGGCTTTCTTGGCGTCACCGTCGGCCCCAGTTGCCTCGAGCGAAATCCAGCGCGCGTCGCCATCCTTGCGCACATGGAGCGTCACCGTTGCGCCGCCGGCCTGCTCCAACTTCAGGACCGTGACATCGGCACCGGTCGGGGGAGCAGCAAGCTTGCGCACGTCCTCGAGTTCGAGCATGGCGACAGCGTCGACGAAGTCATCGATCTTGACGTCCTTTTTGAACTTCTTGCCGGGCGGCATGCCAACTAGATGATACTTGGCTTCATTGGCAGGCGTCTGCGGAGATGGCGGCACGGGCTTGCCGTCCTTGGCTGCCTCCGCGGGTGCCTTGGCTGCCTCGGGCGGCGGCCCCTTCTCGATGACAAGCGGCTCTTCACCCTGATGCTGAACCGTCAACCTCTCCACCTTGGCTTTGTCGGTTGTGAACACTTTCGTATCCACCCAATCGGTCACGTCGGAGGTGATCTTGGGATCGCCGGTCGCGAGCCAACTCTGCGAGTCATTGGCGCGTCGCGCATAGATGCCACCGCGACCTGATCCGAAGGCATCCCACCGCGTCTTGCCGAAGACGACATCTGCGATCGGTTTGCCGGATGCATCAAGCAGACGGACACCGCGCGACTTGGCATCCTTCTCCGTCGGCGCCTCTAGTTCCAGGAGAGACAGCTTGCTTTTCGTCGCCGTCTTGGCCTCGATCAGCTGAGCTTCACTCATTGCTATCAACAGCGTGCGCACAGCCTCGGGTCTGACCGGGTAACCGCCCTTTTCGCTTGCCGTCCATCCGGTCGCAGTCTTGGCGACAGTGAGCTTTTTACCCGCCTGGGTTATCTCAAGCGCTTTTACGTCGCTCAATCGGCTGGCTAATCCCGGCAGCAGTGGCTCACCTTCGATGTGACCGGCGGACCAGTGGTTGGCACTGGAGTAGATTCCCAACGCGAGGAGTACCGAAGTCAACGTGGCCGCTGCGAGGGCAATGAAGTGCTGTGGCTTGATCATGAGCGGTGCTCCTTACCGCCGGAGCCGGCTTGGTTGCGGCGGCGCTGGGAGAGGCCGAAACCAACTCCAGCAACGCCGATCAATAGCGGTATTGCGGCGATGTTGAAGAACTTTAGCCAGCCGTCTAATCGATCGATATCCTTGCGAAGTGCCGATTTGACGTCCCTGAGGTCGCGACGGACAGAAATCATCTCGCCTCGGAACTTCTCGATAGCTTGCTTCTCACTGTCGCTCAGCATCACTGTGACAGGACCACCACCCTCGCCGCCCTTGGTTTCAACCTTTGCAAGCTTGCTCTGCAGGTCCTTGAGCTTGGCGTTGAGTGCTTCCTCTTTCTGGCGGAAGCGCAGTTCGGCGTTCCGGCGGATCTTCGTTACTCGATCAAATGGGCGCTCGACAATACCGCGGCCTCTGAGGTCGGCAAGCGCTTCACCACCCGACAGATTCTCCAGCGCATTCACGACGAAGCCGGCATTGTCGGCAACTGGCACCGCCACGCGCTGGCCGACAAAGTCGCGGACTTCCACCCAGAAGTTGTCGTTCAGCATGTCAGTATCGGCCACGACGACGACATTCACGCGACCAGCCGCGAGATGTGATTTGTCCGGAGTTTGCGGATTGGTTGCAGTGCCTGCTGCCGGCTTTATCGCATCGGCCTTCGATGGCACTGCTGTGTCGGGTGACTTTGCGGCATCCGACTTGGTTTCAACCGTTTTACCGTCAGCGGCAACTGCCGGCGGCGCTGCGGCATCACCTGTTTTCGCGGGCTTCTCGTCCTCTGCCTTGGCCTTGTCGTCCTTCGGTTTCGGACGGCCCGCAGGGAATGCGGTCTTGGCTTCCCCGCCGATGCGCGCAGCAAGCATCAGCGGCGTGCCACCGGGCTTGAAGTTTCGGAGCACAGCCAAGGGGTTCGGCTGAAAGCGAACCATGTCGGAGCCAAAGAGGCCACCTTGCGGGCTCGTCTGCAGCAACGGCTGGATGATTGTGGTTGCGCCATCGGTCTTGGTCAGTGCGCCCGCTGTCGCAAAGTTCAACCGGTTAATACTCGCAGCCAGAGGATCCTTAGTATTGAGTTGAGCCTGTTCGATCTGGAGCCAAGCCAAGTAATCCGTAACAATTGGCTGGCCGCCATTGTTGCCGAACTGAACGCGCCGGGCCATTGTCGGATCACCCACGACCTTACCGGTGTCCATCCCAAGCCCCCAGGCCGACAGGATTTTGCGAAAATCGGAGCTGACGGGCAGCGATGCCATGCTTCCTGGACCAGGCGGTACCGACTCGGCCACGGGATCAATGAAGGCGAGCACACGCCCTCCCCCCAATGCGAACTGGTCGATGGCATAGGCCGTATCTGCCGTCAAAATGGTCGGTTGGACGACCATCAGGACATCGATGTCCTTCGGAATCTCCGTCACCGTCGGATCGACCTGACGGATCTCGAAGAATTCCTTGATTTGCTCGACAATCATCCACGCGGGCGGGGGCTGGGCGCGCGGATTCATGGGATTGGGGCTGCCGTCGATGGTGATGCCCGCAAGCAGTCCGACGACCTTCTTCTTTGGATTTGCAAGTCCAGCGATCAATTTGGTCAGGTCGTATTCGAGGAACCGCTCACGATCCGGTGTAAAGAAAGGAACAACCGCATCATTGTCGGTGGTATTGGAAGCCACCAGACCGAAATAGGCCGTCTCGCCATCCTGATTGATGCGCTGGCCCCTCAGACCCGCTGCCGAGGCTCTGTCCTCGGCATCAGAAAACGGTTCGGGGTCGAGGAAGGTAACGCGGACCTTGCCGCCAGACAGATCGTCGTATTGCTCGAGCAGCCCCTTCAATCTCTGAAACAGACGACTGAACACAGCCGAGACTTCACCCAGGCGCTGAGAATAGTACACCCGGACATTGATCGGCTCCTGGACCTTCGACAGCATCCGCTTAGTGCTGTCGGAGATGGTGTAGAGCCGATCCTGGGTCATATCGGCCCTGACGTTGCGCAGGAGCAACGAGGCGCTGAGATTGAGCGAAAGGAACAGCAGTGCCGCCAGCGCCAGGCCCCCCCAAGCCAACGTGGAGCGATTGAGGTTCTGGGCCCAATGCACCGCCTCGCCCGGGGCCAGCAAGAGCCATCCAGAGAAGCGTTGCGCCCAGTTGGTGGCCTTGCCCGCAATACTGCCCGCGCGCGGCCCCGCTGATTTGACGGTGTTGGTGGTGTTTTCGGACATGAGGTCTAAGGTCTCCTCAGGCGGCCTTGCGCTGCTCGATGACGATCGCGTTGGCGAACAGGAAGAAGGCGATAAGAGACAGATAGAAGAAGAGCGTTGCCATGGGCAGGACACCCCGCAGTATCTGGTCGAAGTGCGTCAGGAAGCTCATGCTTGAGATCGCATCGATCAGAACCTGGGGCGCCCAGCCTCGAAAGAAGTTCAGCACGAGTTCCGTGCCACTCATGACCAGCAGGAAGCACAGCGTCGCGGAAACGATGAACGCGATAACTTGGTTCTTGGTCAGTGCGGAAATGCATGAGCCGATTGCCAGAAACGCTCCGGCCATGAGGAAACTTCCGACATAACTAGTTGCGATCACGCCGTTATCCGGCGCGCCCAGATAATTGACGGTGATCCACATGGGGAACGTGAGCACCAAGGCAAAGCCGACGAACAGCCAGGCTGCCAGGAACTTGCCGATGATGGCTTCCGACGTACTGACCGGCAGTGTCATCAAGAGTTCGATGGTGCCAGACTTGCGCTCTTCGGCCCACAGCCGCATGGCGACTGCAGGGACGAGCAACAAGTAGAGCCAAGGGTGATACTGGAAAAACGAAACGAGATCGGCCTGGCCACGCTCGAAAAAGTTGCCGACGAAAAAGGCAAATGCACCTGTAAGGGCAACAAAGATCACGGCGAAGACATAGGCAAGCTGGGTGCCAAAGTAAGCCGCAAGTTCGCGCTTTGTGATGATCCAGATGTTACGCATTGGGGCTTGTGGCCTCGTGTGTTGTGATTTGACGAAACACTTCGTCGAGGCGGCCTCTCTCGACGTGCATCTCGGCGACGGCCAGTGAATGGCGTCCGAGCGCCGCGGCCACCTCGGTTGCGATCGGTGCGTTGTTCTTCGAGAACGCCACTAGATGCGCATGACCATTGACGGACTGCTTGCGCTCGACTTTCACAACCATCGGTAGGGCGGAGAGCGCTGCAATGGCCGCTTCAGCTTGTGCCGCATCAAGTTCGAGCGAGACGGCATTGTGGTAGGGCATGCGCCGCTGCAGCTCTTCGGCTGTGCCATCGGCAACTATGCGTCCCCGATCAATGACAACGGCGCGCGTGCAGACCGCCTCGACTTCTTCGAGGATATGGGTCGAAACGATGATCGCCTTGTCCTTCGCCATGTCGGCGATCAGCGAGCGCACATGATGCTTCTGATTGGGATCGAGACCGTCGGTGGGCTCATCCATGATCAGCACCGCAGGCTCGTGGAGAATGGCTTGGGCCAGTCCGACGCGCCGCTTGAAGCCCTTCGACAATGTCTCGATGCGTTGATCGACGACTTCGTGGAGGCCTGTGCGTGCGATCGATGCTGCTATCCGGTCGCGCAAGTCGCCACCTTTAAAGCCACGGATCTCGGCAATGAACTTCAGGAAAGTCCCGACAGCCATGTCGCCGTAGGCAGGGGCGCCTTCCGGCAGATAACCGATGGTGGCCTTGGCCTCCTTAGGCTGATCGGCCACCGACTTGCCACAAATGCGGGCCCATCCACTGTCGGGATCGAGAAATCCGGCCAGCATTTTCATGGTCGTCGACTTGCCGGCGCCATTGGGCCCAAGGAAGCCCAAAACTTCACCCTTTGCCACCTTCAGAGAAATTTCGTCGACCGCAGTGATCGATCCGAATGTCTTTCGCAGGCGGTGGGCTTCAACCAGCACGTCCATTCTTGCAGCCTCCCCATTGGTGCCGCCAAACGAGCGCGGGCACGAGGGGGCCGCGTCGCGCCGGGGCGTTAAAGCATCTCGTCAAGAGCGTCGTGGTTCCGGGCGTGCACCTATGCATAGAGTTTGGCACTGTCAAGGCGTGAGTGCCATCAAGGGGTTAAAAAGACGCGGCCTTCAAGTTTCCGCTCCTTGGCCTATGCGGGGGACAGAGCGATTGCCGCCCATCGTCTGGTAGCGGTTGGGGGCGAAGGGCGCCAAATCGATATTGAGGCGCTCGCCGCTGGCGATCGCTGCAATGATCCGCCCGGTGTTGGGGGCCCCCGTCAGGCCAAGATGGCCGTGTCCTGCTGCGATCATGATATTGGGATGGCCGGGAAGCGGGCCTATTGCGGGCAGGCTGTCCGGTGTTCCTGGGCGTGGTCCCATCCACTTGCTGGCCTTTTCGAGGTTGGCATTGGGAAACATCCGCCTCGCCTGGCGCGCGAGTACATCCGCGCGCCGCCAAGCTGGTCGATCGTCTGCAAGGCCAAGTTCCTCAGTTCCAGCAATACGCAATCCCATCTCCATCGGCGTTACGGCGAACTGCAGCTCTGCTTCACTCAAGACGTGATTGAGCGCAATGCCCGGTTCAGAAAAGGTGACGTGGTAGCCTCGCTCGGCGATCAGAGGCAGCCTCAGGCCGAGGGGGCTGGCAAGCGCCAGGGACCAGGCGCCGGCAGCTATGATCACCGTTTCGGCCGCCATTTGTCCGGCCGATGTCTCGAGCCCCGTGACGGCGCCGGCGGGCCTCAGGGCGCGAACCTCGGCCTTTACTAGCCGACCGCCCTCGCGCCTGAAGAGGGCCGCATAGGATTGTGTTAGACGGAACGGGTTGGTCGTAAAACCAATGGGGCCGAGACGCACTCCGCGTTGGTATTCGCGGCTCAACTCTGGCTCCGCCTCGTGCAAGTCCGCGCCGTCCAGTACCTCGATCTCGGAACCCCTTTCCCGCCGCAATCGCCAAGCCAACCCTTTGTCGACATCGAGCTTTGCCTTGTCGCGTGCGATGTAGAGATAACGGGTCGGCCGGACGAGATCGGGCACGCTGGCCTCTCGGGCGAGCCTCTCGTGCAACTCCAGTGTGGTTCCATTCAAGGCCTTCATTGCGTCCGCGACAGAGTTCAAATTCTCGCCACGGGCTGCCTTTCGGAATTGCCAGAGCCATGGAAGCGTCTTCGGCAGGGACCCCCAACGCACCACCAAAGGTCCCTCGGGGTCGAGAAGCATCCGACGCGCATCTTTTTCAATGCCGGGCATCGCGGTCGGCACGACGGCCTGCGCGGCGAGAATGCCGGCATTGCCGAAGGAGCAGCCTTCCCCGGGTTCTTGGCGATCGACAATCGTGACGCTCCAGCCGCGCCGCAACAGCTCGATGCCGGTGCAGACGCCGACAATGCCTGCGCCAATGACTATGGCTCTGCGCTCCGATTGGGTCACTCGAGGTCTCCCAGTGGCCTCGCGCTCGCACCGGCCAAATGTTTTACGATGCTCTGAGCGCTTGAGCGCAAGCATCGCATGAGGTTTCCCGCGACGGCAATGCGCGATGGCTGTACCGCTTGACCAAACTCGCGAACTGGTTGACGTTTCAACGATGGCAACAGTTAGAAAAAAGGGCCATCGACATGCAGGCACCGCTTGAGATCACATTCCATGGGCTCGAGCGAAGCGACGCCGTAGAAGCGCGCGTTCGCGAGAAGTTCAAGCGCATCGAAGGCCACTTCGAGCGGATTAACCACGCCCGGGTTGTGATCGAGGCACCGCAGCGGCGCACGCAGGTGCCAAAGTTCTTCCACGTCCGTATCGACATTGGCATCCCCGGCCACAAGCCGATCCTGGTAACCCACGATCCTGAACCGAACCATGCGCACACAGATGTAATGCTCGCGGTACGGGACGCATTCAATGTTGCTCAAAGGCAGGTCGACGAACTAGCCAGCAGATTCGAGAAATCTGCTCGCCAGGAGCGCGTCCGCCGCCGGCCCGCGGGTGAAGTGCCTGGGGCTGATTAGCCCAATCTGCCGTTCCTCCAGCGCCTAAATCCGGTCGAATGCGACTTCGCCATTCCCCGATCGGGTGCGGCCAGCTATAACCGCGCCCCGGATGAGGTCCCGACCGGAGGCGGCTGGCATGACTGAGAAGGTAGTGACTGGCGGCAATAAAGCCGCAACGGACCCGCAGGTGAAAGCCCGCATTTTAGCTGAGGCGTTGCCTCACCTCATTCGCTACGACAATGAGGTTGTAGTGGTCAAATTCGGCGGTCACGCCATGGGTGACCAAGCGCTCGCCGATGCGTTTGCCAAGGACATCGTTTACCTCAAGCAGTCAGGCGTCAATCCGATCGTCGTGCATGGTGGCGGACCTCAGATCGGGGCCATGCTCAAACGCTTGGACATCAAATCCGACTTCGTCCATGGCCTGCGTGTGACTGACAAGCCCACTGTCGAGGTGGTGGAGATGGTGCTGGCCGGCGCCATCAACAAAGGAATTGTATCAGCAATCAACGGGCAGGGCGGCAAAGCCGTTGGCATCTCTGGCAAGGATGCCAATTTGATGATCGCCAAGAAGATCACGGAAATGCCTGATCCTGAGTCCAACATCATCCAGGCCGTCGACATCGGTTATGTCGGCGATCCCGTCCGGGTCAATCCGGAGATCGTCGAGGTCATTTCACGCTCGGACCTGATCCCAGTGATCGCCCCCGTTGCGGTCTCGGCTGAAGGTGAGACCCTCAACGTGAATGCCGACACTTTCGCCTCCGCGCTCGCAGCAGCGCTGAGGGCAAAGCGCCTATTACTGCTGACGGATGTGGCAGGCGTTCTGGACAAGGACAAAAAGCTGATCGCAGATTTGACCATCGAGGAGGCCAAAAGGCTGATTCGGAACGGAACCATCACAGGAGGGATGATTCCCAAGGTCGAAGGCTGCATCGAGGTGGTTGAAGCGGGAGTTGACGCCGTCGTCATTATCGATGGACGCGTGCCTCACTGTGTGCTGCTGGAACTCTTCACCGAGCATGGCGTCGGCACCATCGTCAGACGCAGCCGGGATGCAACCTAAGGTTTTTTCACCACCTGGCCACCTTTGGTGCTGTGAATCCAGAAGGGTCTGGAAAGTTGGCTCGGCATGCGTAATGATGCGGGGCAACTTGGCGGCGCACACGGTGCCTTGCATCGATGGGTGCGCTTGCTGCATGCTTCCAAGGGTACATCGAGCTTCAATCGCAATCGGCCGGAGCCGGGCTTCGGCGCGCGACAGGGGATGCTGACATGAACGATAGCGTTGCGACCAATAAATGGATTGGCAAACGGACCATTCGGCCCGACGGCGACGACAAAGTTACGGGCCGTGCAGCTTACGCGGCAGACACAAAGATGCCTGGCCAGATCTACGGCAAGGTTCTGCGTAGTCCGCACCCGCACGCGCGCATCAAGTCCATCAACACTGCGAAAGCCGAGGCGCTTGCGGGCGTAAAGGCCGTCGTTACCGCCAAAGACATCGTGGACTTTCCCCTCGAAAAATCGGTGATGCTCGGCATCCAGGATATGCGGTGGATGTGTCGCAACGTCATGGCTCGTGAAAAGGCGCTTTTTGTCGGCCATCCCGTTGCCGCGGTTGCTGCCACGTCGCAGGCCATTGCCAAGAAAGCGTTGAAGCTTATCGAGGTGGACTACGAGATTTTGCCTTGGGCGATCGAGATCGATGACGCCATCAAACCTGGTGCACCGATCCTCTTCGATCACGTCCAGTTCGACGGGAAGCCGTCCAATATTGCGGGCAAGCTCGAGCACACGCTCGGCGACATCGAAGCCGGCTTCAAGCAAGCCGACGTAATCGTCGAGCGCAGCTTCACGACGCGTCCCGTCCACCAGGGCTATATCGAGCCGCACGCCTGCCTCGTCAGCACGACGCACGACGGCAAGGCAACGGTTTGGTCTTCTAGCCAGGGCCAGTTCATGGTTCGCGCCATGTGCTCGCTCTTGACGGGCATGGAACAATCCGACATCCGGGCTATTCCGGCCGAGATCGGCGGCGGATTCGGCGGCAAGACCATCGTCTATCTTGAGCCGGTGGCGCTGATGCTCGCAAAGAAGTCTGGTCGCCCGGTCAAGATGGCCATGACGCGCGAGGAAGTCTTCCATGCGTCCGGTCCGACTTCGGGCTCAAAGAGCACCGTCAAGATCGGCGCAACCAAGGATGGCAAGATCGTTGCCGGATACGGCGTTCACTATCTCCAGGCCGGCGCTTTTCCAGGCTCGCCGATCCGCGGTGCGGCCGGCTGCGCCTTTGCACCGTATGACATTCCCAATGTCCATTCACTGGGGTTTGACGTGGTGTCGAACCGGTCGAAGGTGGCCGCCTACAGGGCGCCGGGTGCACCAATCGGTTCGCACGCTGTCGAATGCGTTCTGGACGAAGTCGCCACGGCTCTGAAAATGGATCCGCTGGAGCTTCGCTTGAAGAACGCGGCCAAACAAGGCACCAAGGCCGCCCACGGGCCTGTTTTCCCTCTGATCGGCTACGAACAGACGGTCAAAGCTGCGATGGAGCACCCGCACTACAAGGCTCCGCTCGGACCCAATCAGGGCCGTGGCGTGGCTTCTGGCTTCTGGTTCAACGCGGCGGGTGAATCCAGCGCCCAGGTCAACATCGCCGAGGATGGCACCGTGACCGTAATTACGGGCCATCCCGACATTGGCGGCTCTCGCGCGTCGACGGCCAACATTACAGCCGAACTGCTTGGCATCAACTATGACAAGGTGCAGGTGCTGATCGGTGACACATCGGTGATCGGTTTCTCCAACCTAACGGGCGGTAGCCGCGTCACCTATGCGTCAGCGATTGTCGTCACCGAGTCGACCAAAGGCGTCATCAAGCAGTTGCGTGAGCGGGCGGCGAAGATCTGGAAGATCGATGCCGAAGCCGTGGTGTGGGAGAATGGCGAGGCGCGCCCTGCCGGTGACAATGCCGGCAAGTTCCCGCCACTTTCATTGGCTCAGCTGGCGGCCCAAGCCAACGCAACCGGTGGTCCGATCGGTGCTGGATCGCAGTTGACGACGACGGGTGCCGAAGGCGGGTTTGCGACCCATATTTGCGACGTCGAGGTTGATCCTGAGACAGGGCGGGCCTGGGTGGTTCGTTACACGTCCGTTCAGGATGTCGGACGGGCCATCCACCCCGCTTATGTCGAAGGCCAGTTGCAGGGCGGCGTGGCGCAGGGAATCGGCTGGGCGCTCAGCGAGGAATACATCTTCGACAAGAATGGCAAACTCGATAACCCGGGCTTCCTCGACTACCGCATGCCCGTCGCATCGGACCTGCCGATGCTCGACAACGTGATGCTTGAGATCCCGAACCCCAAGCACCCGCAGGGTGTGCGCGGCGTCGGCGAGGTGCCACTTGTGGCATCAGTGCCGGCGGTGGCGAATGCTGTGCGTAACGCCATCGGGATCCGCGTCAGCGACCTACCATTGTCGCCGCCGCGGGTTCTGAAGGCCATCAAGACCGCCAAGGCTTGATGCATCTGCGGCGATCACATTTGATTGATTCACATGAATAAAGCGGGCGCCCTTGAGGCGCCCGCTTTCCTAAGGGTGGCGCTACCTAGCGCTTATTGACCGAAGACTGGCTCCGCGACTGGCGCCTCGTCACTTCCGGAATTGACCGCCACCGTCCTGATCGATCATCGTGCCTGACAAGTAGGCGACTTGCGGTGCGCAGAGCATTGCCGCCAAGGCGGCCACTTCGTCCGGCTCCTTCAAGCGACCGAACGGGAGATCGCCCAACGTTTCCTCCCAGCGACCCTCGTCACCGAAGAGCGATTTGGCTCGCGCTTTGGAGAGCGTGGTAATCCGGTCGGTACGTGTTGCTGCCGGATTAATTCCGAAAACGCGCACACCGAAGTCCACTGACCGCGATCCCACGGCCTTGGTGAAAGCGTTGAGGCCTGCGTTTCCTGTGGAGCCTGCCACATAGTCCCACCGCGGAGCTGGCCCGGCCATGCCGATGATGTTGATGATGGTTCCGGCTTTGCGCGGTTGCATCGATTTGAGCGCCAATTGCGTCATATGAATGTAGCCAAAGACCTTTAGCTGCCAGGATTCGATCCAACGATCCATCGTCAGGTCAAGGATGCTGCCGCCTGGGATTGCGCCGGCATTGTTCACGAGAATATCGGCATCCTGGAATTTGGCCCAGGTCGCCTCCCGTTCAGCCGGCTTGGATAGGTCGGCCGCGTGAGTCTCGACCGAAACCTGGTTGCGGGAGCGGATTTCGTCTGCCGTCACTTTCAGAGCATCGGCAGATCTCGAGACCAGGATGATGTTTGCCCCTTCGGATGCGAAAACGTGCCCGCATGAGGCGCCAATGCCCTTCGAGCCACCTGTCACTAGTACTTTCTTGCCTTTGAGCCCCAGATCCATGCAATCAATCTCCTGAGTGATTTAACAGTTGATCGTCGCCATGATGGCATCATGTACGAGCGCATGGCGAGCGAAAGCCGGTTCACAGGTTTGCCGTCATCCCAATCGGTCAGCGACCAGTTCAGCCAACGCCATCGAAGCCGTAAGTCCAGGGCTTTCGATCCCAAACAGCAGCATGAGGCCCGGTAGACCGTGGGTTTCCGGACCATGCAGGAAAAAGTCGGGTACTGGCTCACCTTCCCGATAGAGCTTTGGTCGAATACCCGTATAATCAGCATGCAGGCGCGACGCATCGAGGCCGGGATAGTAGGTCTTGATGAAGCTCAGGAATTTCTCGATCTTGGTTTCATCAAACGAGTAGTCGATCTCCGTTATCCATTCGATATCTGGGCCAAACTTGCAGCGACCGCCGATGTCGACCGTGACGTGTAGGCCAAGCCATGCTCCATCCGGCATCGGGTAAATGTGACGCGTAAACGGCGAGCGGCCATCCAAAGCGTAGTATTGACCGACGGCATAGTAGGTCTCGGGCGGGCGGTAATTGCCGGACCAAGGCATGGTGCGGGCCAACTTCGAGGCGTGAAGCCCCGCTGACACGATCAGGCGGCGTGCCGTTACAGTCGTCGTTTCCGCCCCGCCAATCGTAACGGCATACGACCCATCGACCGCCAGACCAATTCGCTGGACGGTGGTGTTTAAGACCACCTGCGCGCCCATGGTCTCTGCATGTCCCTGCAGCGCCAGCATGAGGCCGTGGCTATCGACGATTCCGGTCGATGGCGACAACATGGCAGCTACGCAGGAAACTTCGGGTTCGAGTTGGCGCGCCTGAGCTCCGGTCAAGGGCTCGAGGTCGTGGACACCATTCTTGATCGCCGTCTCCTGAATCGCCTTCAGTTTGGGCACCTGACTGTCGTTGGTAGCGACAAGAAGCTTAGTAATCGCCTTGTGATCCACACCGTTCTCGGCACAAAACGCATAAAGCTTCTTCTTACCCTCGACGCACAACTTGGCGCGCAACGAGCCCGGTGGATAATAGATCCCGGCATGGATCACCTCGCTGTTGCGTGAGGAAGTTTCCGAGCCGATGATATCGTGCTGCTCGAGCACCATAACCTCTTGTCCACGCAGCGCATGCTCACGGGCAATGGCAAGGCCGACGACGCCGGCTCCGATGACGATGGTCTCGACGTCTGCGGACATGGAGAAGTGGCTCCCAGAAATACATGGCGGTTCGGGTCGGTCTGATCGCACGATTTGATGATCATGGCCAGAGTGACACAGGAGGCAATGATGAACACTCTTCGACCGTTTGCCCCTATCGGCCTCGACCACGTGGTCTTACGGGTCAGCGACGTTGCGACAATGAAGGGCTTCTATTGCAACGTGCTTGGCTGCAGTCTGGAGAAAGTCCAAGAGGGAATCGGTCTGTTACAGCTCCGAGCCGGCAATGCCCTGATCGACCTCGTCGATATCAATGGCGTGCTGGGGCGACGAGGCGGTGCGGCCCCGGGCGTTCAGGGCCGCAACATGGATCACCTGTGCCTCAGGATCGAGCCTTTTGACGAGGCGTCTATTCGCTGCCATCTCCAAAATTATGGCGTGGCCGCCGGGGACGTCGTCTCGCGCTACGGCGCGGACGGGGCGGGGCCCTCGATCTACATTCTGGACCCTGAAGGGAATTCAGTGGAACTGAAGGGACCGCCAGAAAGCGTAGGCAGTTAATGCTGGCCTTCAAACAGGTGCGTGCCCGGGCAGCTTCGCGTAAAGGCGGCTATAAAGCCCTTGACGCGTTGCTTCCCGCTGTGCCGGATCCGCGCACCCTCGCGGCTTCAAAAGACGATCGGTTCTTGGCAGAAATGACGAAACGGGTCTTTTGCTCGGGGTTTGTTTGGCGGATCATCGATGACAAGTGGCCGGCATTCGAGGAGGCCTTCCACGGCTTTGATGTTGCCCGCCTTAGCTTCGAACCAGATGATTACTGGGAGGGGCTCACCGGTAATGCAGGGATCGTCAGGCATGCACAAAAGATTATGTCGGTTCGTCACAATGCCCGCTTTGTCGCTGATATTGTCGGAGAGCATGGGAGCTTTGGAAGGTTTCTCGCCGATTGGCCGCGTGACAACCAAATTGGCTTGCTCGACGTCCTGGGCAAGCGGGGCAAACGGCTTGGAGGCATGACGGGCCAGTATTTTCTCCGCTTCGTCGGATGGGACGGTTTCGTACTCTCACGCGATGTCGTCGCCTGCCTGCGCCATGCGGGGCTAGAGATCTCGGGAGCGCCCAAATCGAAGGAAGACTTGAAGAAAATTCAAGATGCGATGCTGCGCTGGTCACGAGAAAGCAAACTCCCCATGGTCCACGTGTCTCGCATCTGCGCGCTCTCAATCGGTGAAAACTACGACAGTGCGCGGATCGTGGAAGCGGGCGACGCGTGAGGCGCTCTGCGCACCAGGGAGCGCGAATCTCTGTACGATGATAATGACCGCCTCCGCATCCGTAGCCAGGAATTGACCGTTATTTGCCGGCTGCGATTTTGGGACACCGCTCGTAGAGCAGCTTGTTGACAGCGCCCGCGAGCTTGTTGCGAAAAACTCCCAACTTATCCTCCATGCCGGCGGTAGCGTACGCAAGCCCCTTCATGAGAGTCGGTCCGCTGAATTTCTTCAAGTTCACCTGGACGCTTTTCACCTTTCCACCCTCGAATTCCGCCTTCGGAGCCAGAATGGCGGTAACTCTGGTCGCCTTCTTGTTGGCGTCGATGAGGCAATTGACGGTGTGCTCGGGAAACTTCAGCGTTGTCTTGCCTTCCCGCAAAGCCGCTAAAATCGCGCCGCGCGCAAGATTGAGAGTCACCTCACACTGGGCATCGCCGAAAAACCATGACGCCTTGCCTTGGCTTGCGCCCTCCTTGAGGTCCTGCTTACGCCATGTCTTGGCCAGCCGGCAGGAAAAATTCCCATTGCTCGGCGCTCTCTGGGTCACGAGTTGGCAGAGGCTTTTCTCGCAAGATTTGAGGAGAGACTTTTCGTCCTTGCTTTCGTCAAGAGCCACGGCCCCACCACAGCTTACAGAAAGCAGCACCGCGATGGCTGCGCCTGCCAACAGCCGCGAATTGTAGAGCATAACTACTCTCTCCATTGGGGGACCACCCTGTGGGTGGTCTGACTGGACAAGAAATTTGTCTTCACGATGTTGGCGATGGCAGCATCTGGCCTTTTTTCCTCAATACACCTCAATACACCTCACACACCTGACCAGAGATGACCCACCGCCACCTGCAAAAAAGTTTTGCTGCAGGTCTTGCCTAACTCTCACGCAGCAGGTCAACATGGTGATGCCGCGACCTTCACCTCAGGCGCGGGCTGCGGCCAGTGCCTCTGCCTGCCTGAGAGAAACGGGAGCGAAGCCATGGGCGGTACCAATGGCGGTGCGGGTCGAAGTGCCCGCTGCATCGCGCTGGTTGGGCCTTATATGTCCGGCAAGACTACTCTCCTTGAGGCCATTCTTCATCGTACTGGGGCGATCACGCGCCAAGGCACCATTGTCGATGGTAATACCGTCGGCGATGCTTCTGAGGAAGCCCGTGCACATGGCATGAGCGTGGAACTCAATGCAGCCGATGTGGAATTTCTCGATGACCACTTCACCTTCGTCGATTGCCCTGGCTCGATCGAATTCCAGTCAGAATCTCACGCGATCCTTTCGGCCTGTGATGCCGCCGTCGTCGTAACCGAACCTGACCCCAAGCGCGTACCGGCCCTGAAAGTAATCCTCAAACAGCTCGAAGACTTGGGCCTGCCCCATTTCCTATTCCTCAACAAGATCGATAGTTTCTCGACCCCCGTGCGTGAAATCTTGCCTATGCTGCAGCCGGCCAGCACCAAGCCTCTGGTCTTGCGCCAGATTCCGATTTGGGAAAATGGGATCGCGACAGGCTTTGTCGATCTGGCACTGGAGCGCGCCTTCGTCTACCGGGAGCACGCTGCATCGGAACTCGTGGAGATGCCATCGGGCATTGAGGAACGCGAGAAGTCCGCGCGCTTCGAGATGCTCGAGAAACTCGCCGACTACGATGACGAACTTCTCGAGCAGTTGCTGTCGGACATCGCGCCGCCTCGCGACCGGATCTTCGACGATCTGGCGCGCGAGCTCAAGGACGGCTTGATATGCCCGGTATTGGTCGGATCGGCCAGCAACGGCAATGGCATCATGCGGCTCCTAAAGGCGCTACGCCATGAAGCGCCGTTCGTCGACGAAACGGCGCGGAGACTTGGGCTGCATGATGTCAGCAGCGCTGGGTTCGTCATGAAGACACTACATACAGCTCACGGGGGAAAACTATCGCTCACGCGGGTCTTGAGCGGCAGCTTGGAGGAGGGCAACAATGTCATCGGCGCTGAGAGCGAAGAACGGATCGCTGGCATCTTCACACTGACGGGACAGGACGCCAAAAAGCGCGGTTCTGCTAGCGCTGGAGAGACGGTTGCCCTGGGCCGGCTCGAGAAAATCCTAACCGGGGAGACCATAACCACCGGGAAAACGCCACTGTCCCCAATTCCCGTGCAGGCCGCTGCCAAACCCGTTCTCGGGGTCGCAATATCGCTCAAAGATCGCAAGGATGAGGTGAAGCTGACGGCGGCATTGGCCAAAGCCATGGAAGAAGATACCTCGCTGCGTCTCGAGCATTCGCAGGAGACCCATCAGATGGTGCTCTGGGGGCAAGGAGAGATGCACTTGCGCGTGGTTATCGAGCGACTAAAGCGGAAGTACGGCATCGAGGCGCTCACGCAACCGCGGCAGATTCCGTATCGTGAGACCATTCGTCAGCAAATCACAATTCGGGGCCGTCACAAGAAGCAGTCTGGCGGACACGGCCAATTCGGTGATGTCGTGCTCGAGATTGCGCCACGCGGTCGTGGCGAAGGCTTCCAATTCGACGAAAAGATCCACGGTGGCGTCGTGCCACGCCAGTTCATTCCCTCTGTCGAAACAGGCGTGAAGGACTATCTCCAGCACGGCCCGCTGGGCTTTCAGGTCGTCGATGTGGCAGTGACTTTGACCGATGGGTCCTATCACTCGGTCGATAGCTCCGACATGGCATTCAGGCAGGCTGGCCGGCTTGCAATGGCGGAAGGGATGCCGAAGTGCCAACCGGTTCTGCTAGAACCAATCATGCATGTCGACATCACAATTCCATCGGAGGCGACGGCACGCATAAACGCCCTCATATCGCAGCGGCGCGGCCAGATCCTAGGCTTTGCGCCTCGAGAGGACTGGGATGGCTGGGACGTGGTGCAAGCTCGCATGCCTGAGAGCGAGATACAGGATCTGATCGTGGAGTTGCGATCGGCGACACATGGCGTCGGCACGTTTATCGCGCAATTCGATCACTTGGCAGAGCTTACGGGCAAGCAGGCTGAATTGGTGCTCTCAGCGAATCGGCGAGCACATGACTGAGGACGGCAATTCTTGATTGCCAACGCGCGAGCGGGCTGTTCAGTAGTTTGCAACGGCCCGCCGCAGAGCCATTCGCGCGTTGACATTTGTCGAACAAATTGGCGGTGCCGACCGCAAGGAGGATTGCCCCCTTGCAAGTAGGAACTGTTGCACTCGACGGTCATAACCCACGCCCGGCAACTCCATTCCGTATTTTTCGCATCGTTCGAGACGCTTTCCGAACGGAAAGCGGTCTCTTTCGTCAGTGGGCAGCGACGCACCTCTTGGCGAAACCGGCTTCCATGTGTTTAAGGTCATGCACATGAGCATCTGGAACACGATAGTCACACGGGCATCGAACGCCTTGCGCAGCGGCTCGCTAACCGGACTTCTCGGGAACGACCGTTCGGGAGGGCAGGATGGCGATGGGCGGGCGTTGAACGTAACATTCACCATCGCAATGATCGCACTGGCCGCCAAAATGGCGAAGTCCGATGGCATCGTCATAGCGGATGAAGTCGAGGCCTTCCATCGCGTGTGCCGATTTCCTGAACTCGGAAAACGCGAATGTGCGGCTTGTTTTCGACCTCGCACAGCAGGATATCTCCGGTTACGAGACCTATGCCCATCAAATCGCGCAAGCACTCGCCGAACAACCTGACGTCAAGCGCGATGTGCTCGAAGGCCTGTTCGTCATCGCTTCGGCAGACGGCATCCTGCACGAGAAGGAGGACGCATTTCTGAGATCAGTCGCAGCGCATCTTGGCATCGAAGCCTCCGAATTCGCCTGGGTACGCTCACTATTCGTTGCTGAAAAGGCTGATCCCTATACGGTGCTGGGGCTTGAGCCGTCGGCGACGAATGAAGCCATAAAGGCTCGGCATCGCGCATTGGCATTCGAGCATCACCCGGACAGGCTGACCGGCCGAGGCGTGCCCGCCGATTTCGTCATCATTGCCGAGCGCAAGCTCGCCAGTATCAATGCTGCCTTTGATACCATCGCCAGTGAACGGGGACTGTGATGCTGCGGGCTGACACCCACCTGGTTGATGCAATCCATCCGTCTCCCAATATCGGGCCCCGCCGAGGCGTCTGCCGTCCCGACATGCTGCTTTTGCATTACACGGGCATGGGATCTTGCCAGGGCGCGATCGAGTGGCTCTCGAACCCTCAATCACAAGTATCGTGTCATTATGTCATCGACTGCGACGGCCGCGTGACGCAACTGGTTTCCGAGACCATGAGGGCATGGCATGCTGGCGTGTCATACTGGGCAGGGGAAACCGACATCAACTCCCGCTCGATAGGCTTCGAGATCCACAATCGAGGTCATAACGACGGTTATCCGGACTTCCCGGAGGCGCAGATGACGGCAGTGACAGCCTTGGCGTGGGATTGCATCTCGCGCTGGGGCATTCCTGCGCAGCGGGTTCTAGCGCACTCGGACGTTGCTCCAGAACGCAAGGACGATCCGGGTGAGAAATTCGATTGGGCGCGGCTTGCATCTTACGGAGTCGGCCATTGGGTGGCCCCGGCGCCCGTAATTTCTGGGCGTCTCCGGAGAAGTGATGCAAAGCGGGGCTGTTCTGGGCGGCATGTTGCCGAGACCCAGCGATTGCTTGCCGACTATGGCTACAGGGTGCCCCAATCGGGCTCGTTGGATGAGGCCACGAAAAAGGTCGTGGTCGCCTTCCAGAGGCACTTCCGGCCCGCACTGGTAGATGGCCTGATCGACCATTCGACCCTGGAGACGCTGAAACGGTTGATCGCGTCTCTACGCAATGAGCCGCTTCTCGGCGCCTGATTACTCAGGTCAGGAGCCAGCCGCGGGCAAGGCTCACGAGACCGGCGCGCCAATGGCCGCCAAGGCTGCGCGGGCGACTTCCATGTCGTCGCTGTAGTGCCCACCGGAGACTCCCACGGCACCAATCACCTTGCCGTTCTCCAAGATCGGATAACCGCCGCCAAAGACAATGGCCCTGCGGGTTCCCGGCAATCCATTCAATAGTGGGGGATCGTTCTTGACCAAATCCCACAATGCGTGCGTTGGCGCTTTGAGGCAGGCGGACGTGTATGCCTTGTCCTCGGCAATGGAACGGGTCATGTCCGTCGCTCCGTCCATCATCAGGCTGGCCTTGGGCACTCCACTTTCATCAACGATGCAAATGCTCATGGCATGGCCGAGTTGACGGGCTTTCGCGACTGCGCCTTGCAGTCCAATTAGTGCCGTTTCTGCGGCAATCGATCGCTTCTCGAAGCTCACCATGGCGTTTACTTCCTCCAGCATTTCTCAGTCAACTCGCCAACTCAACGATAGAGCTCATTGGCTCACGCTCTTCCAGATGGACGATATTCGTCGCCGTGCCTGTAGAAAATACGCCAGGCCCCATCCTCCACACGCAATCCATGCGTGACTCTGAGTGCGCGCTCGATCTCGCGCCCATCAAGACGTCTCACCATGTGCTCGAGGTCGGCGGTCAACGCCATTTCCCCCATGATCACAGTCGATAGGTTCTCAATCCGCGTGAGGCGGGCATCGACTTTGGTGGCAGCCCACCGCAGTCGGTCGGCTACTTCAGGCCAACCGTGCTCGTGGCCACCCAAACCTCCGAAAATCATTATGTCCGGTTGCCGTGACCACAACTCCAGGAACGGCTCGGAATTACCCTGCAACTGCTCGGCAATCGCGGCCTCAAAGCTCCGGCGGAAATCGCGAAATGCATCATCCAATTGGTTCTCTCCTGACATCATCCGCGCCGTGGTGACCCGATGCCACGCCCAATGGTATGAGCCTCCGTCAGTGCATTGGCGAGACGCCTTGGTGCAAAAGCATCGCCTATGAGGTGGATTCGTCTGGCATCGAATCCGGCGTCTCGGAGGTCTTGAGCCAGCTGATGATTCGGGCGCGCCGCGCCAACCCAGACCACGGCAGCCACATCGTCGACCGTCTCCTCGCGTCCGGTCAGATAGTGTGTGAGCAGCACGGAGCCATTCGCCGTCCGCGAGACGAATGTCGAAGACTTCACCAAACCGCCGGCCGTGTCTATCTGGCGCAGGAGAGCGATCCGCGACACCATCGGAACCTCTCGCGCAACTTCGAAAAAGCGGGTCGCCACAATGGGAACTCGCCCCTGCCCGACGATGCTTTCGATAACCGCGCTCGTCCAGTAGTAGCCATCTTCATCCATGACAACGACGTGCCGTCCGGAGGTCGCTGCAAGTGGAACAGGTCCGTCGGCCGTCAACACCGGAACCGAGCCATCGCCAGCCAGATCCGGCACGTAGGGCGTGGCACCGGTGGCAATGATGATTTCGTCGGGATTGGCAGCCAGTAGTTGCTCTGCGGTTGCGTTCTGCCCCAGCCTGACGGTTGCACCACAGGCCTCGACCTGCGGTATCAGATAAGAAAACAAGTTCCTCATTTCCTCGTGGTGGGGCACCTCGTGAACTCTCTTGAGTCGTCCGCCCAACGTCTCT
Source organism: uncultured Alphaproteobacteria bacterium (assembly GCA_963761475.1). Classification (GTDB taxonomy): domain Bacteria; phylum Pseudomonadota; class Alphaproteobacteria; order Rhizobiales; family Hyphomicrobiaceae. The sequence continues at coordinate 197,758 of CAVXGT010000017.1, read as the reverse complement.
TCGCGTTCTAACAAGGTCACCACATGTCCACGTGCGGCGGTCACACGCGTGGCCTCAAGACCAGCGGGGCCGCCACCGACCACAATGACCCGCCTCGGGCTTTCGACCTTGTCCCGCTCTAGTTTGGGCCAGCGGTATTCTCGACCGGCGACCGGATTCGTCGAGCAGGCGATCGGCTCTCCGGCGGAGATCCATCCCCAGCATTGATTGCAAGCAATGCAGCGCCTGATGCTTTCGACCTCTCCCCGCTTAGCTTTCGCCGGCCAATCCGGGTCAACGATCAAAGCTCGGCAGAGGCCGATCAAGTCGGCCTCGCCTGCTGCCAATACAGCTTCGGCCTGTTCCGGCCCCTGAATGCGGGTCGAGGCCACAACAGGTATACCGTTCGCAATCGGCCTGAAGCGCTTGTGGAGGTCGCGCCACGCTAAGATCGGCCAATGGCGGTCCGGCAAATGCGTCTCGATCGAATTGAAGTTACCTTGGGCAAGCGAGAGATAGTCGACTAGGCCGTCTGCGACCAACCTGCGAGCAATTTCCACCGTCATTTCGATGTCGAGGCCACCTTCAGTGAACTCCTCGACGCCCAATCTGAAGCCGATGATCGGTCGATAGCCGATGCGCTGGCGCACGCCCTCAAGGATTTCGCGCGCGAACCTTATTCGGTTCTCATCGCTGCCACCATACGTATCCGTGCGCCGGTTCGAGAATGGGGACAGGAATTGCTGGATCAAGTGCCCCTGGGCACCATGGATCTCGACGCCGTCAAAGCCGGCCTCGATGCAGTGCACCGCGCACATGATATATGTCTCGATGACTTCGCGGACCTCGCGCTCGGAGAGTTCGTGAGGCACACCACCAGACCTTGGGCAGGCAATGGCCGACGGTGCAATCATGAATGGAACCACGCGCGAGGCCAGATGCTGCCGTCCGCCCATGTTGAGTTGGCCGATCAGCAGTGCTCCCTCGCTATGGCAAACGTCAGTGAGTTGACGCAGGCCTTCCAAGCCATATCGGTCATAGACAACTAGCGCGCCGGGGCCAAAAGGGTCCTGTTGTTGGGCACGCAATGCCTCGGTAACAATGATACCGGCGCCCCCTTTGGCCAAAGTTCGGTAGAAGGCAAGGAGGCGGTGCCCAACCTTGTTGCCATCGGCAAGATTCGCCGTGGTCGCGACCCGCATGATCCGGTTCTTGGCTTCCACCCTCCCAATGCGCATAGGCGTAAAGAGGTTCGGGAACGCAACCCCCATTGCTTTGCATCCTCTCGTTCGCTAGCGCGCGGAACAGGTTCCTCCGCCTGTCAACCTTGCCGCGAACACCACGCCCAGCGCAAGTCGCAGCCGGCCTTACCCCGCGACTTTGACACGGGTGGTCACTGACGCCAATGAGTTGTATGCAGTCCTGAGGCGTCAGCGATTCGGATTCGTCGCGACAGGGGGACAATGTCATGGCCGGTTCAAGAGACGCGGCAATAGCCGTTAAGGCGAATGGCACACCACGGCCGTTCGGCCTGCAGCAGGCGGCTTGCGAGACGGCGCGCCGCACTCTGAAAACTGAGGAGGAAGGCCTCGCCCAACTGCGCGCAGCGCTGGAACTAGGACTGGCGGAACCGTTCGCTGCCAGCGTCGACCGGCTGGCGGCCGCGCAAGGCCGGGTTATCGTCACTGGAATGGGCAAATCGGGCCATGTCGGCCAAAAAGTTGCCGCAACGTTCGCCTCGACAGGAACCCCCGCATTCTTCGTGCATCCGTCAGAAGCATCTCATGGTGATCTCGGCATGATTGGCCGTGACGATGTCGTCCTTGCACTATCTTGGTCGGGGGAAACCGTCGAACTCGGCAACATCATTACCTACACCCGGCGATTTCGCGTCGGATTGGTCGCCATCACATCGAACGCCTGCTCTGCACTTGGCAAAGCGGCGGACGTCGTCCTCGAATTGCCAAAAGCAAAAGAGGCTTGTCCGCACGGCCTTGCGCCAACCACGTCGACGACGATGCAACTCGCGATTGGTGACTGCCTCGCCATCGCATTGCTGGAACGCAAGGGTTTCAGCGCACACGACTTCAAAGTCTTTCATCCTGGCGGCTCACTTGGCGCCCAACTCAAGCATGTTGCCGACCTCATGCACAAGGGCGATGCCATGCCGCTGGTGCCCTTGGATACGCCGATGAGCGATGTGCTCGTTGCCATGACGGCCAAAAGCTTCGGTTGCGTCGGTGTTGTCAATCAATCGGGCGCGCTTGCCGGCATGATCACTGACGGCGATCTACGCCGACATATGGGTGACAACCTCCTACTCTCGCACGCCCGCGACATCATGACACGAAATCCAAACACGCTGTCTCCGGGCATGCTGGCTTCTGCAGCACTGGAGGAGATCAACTCGCGAAAGCGCACGCAAATGTTTGTCGTCAGCGATGGGAAACCTGTCGGTATCGTCCATGTTCACGACCTTCTGAGAGCCGGGGTCGCCTGAACGGCCAGCAGCGCATATGCGCTGCAGAACTTTTTTTGTCTCGTTGACCTAATCAGGCGATATTGCCCGTTGGGGGTCTTTTGGACGTCGCTGCTTGGCGCCGCCAGAAAACAGTCGCCAAACCGCAAGCGGAATTGCGGGCAACGCTGCCAATGGTAGGAAAAAAATCGCAAAACCCAGCCAACGTGCTAGCACGGCCAAAGCATAGCCTCCAAAGCCAGCGTACTCTTGACGAATTTCCGCGGGCCAGAGACTCCGCCACCAACTCAATTGGACCGGAAGTGTCACGACACCGCTCAACAAGATCAGGCCGATGACAATCTGCAGATCCGAGCGCAGCCAAGGCAGAATGCGTCGATCGATCTCGCGCTGGCGCACACGGCTGGGCAGCCGTAGTCGCAACGCCTCGACGGATATGCGGCCCGACGTATCCGACACGAGATCGGAGAGTTTCTCAGACATTGCACCCGTCCACCCCCCCAATGGACTTTCTTGGCCAGCTTTGAGTGCGTCTGCCATCGGGATCACTTCAAGCCCCACGCGCCTTGCGTTGATGGCTTCGGGCCGCACGAGAAGTTCGACATCACCGGCCAAGGCCACCAGGAATGGTCCGAGCTGCCTATGTGAAACCGCCGCATCGACAGTGGAGAGACCAGATTTCATCCAGAGCCAACTCCGGGTTCCCGGCTGACGTGGCGATGACGCGCTGACGATCATGAGATTGACATCGTGGCGCCGCGCTTTGGCTTCGAGGATCGCGATGGAAACACTCGATCGCGGTCCGTTTTCTGGATTGAATAGCAACTGCTCACCTGACAAGCGCCCGGAGACGAGAACGTACTGGCCCGTCAGGCGAGATAGCCCATCCGCCAAGTGTGCCGGGTCGATGGAATTGGGTTTCGCCAGCCTGCTCGGTCGATCGATAGTGGGTGTGCGTGTGATTGCCGTCGCGCCACCAGGCGTCAGTGCCAGCGTCCTCACTCGTGCGCGATCGAGGGGACGAGAAAGCTGCCACCTCACTTCGTCAAAGGCGGCTTTGCTCTCAGTTTCGACCAAAATATTGGGCAAGATTTCCACCGCTTTCCTTGGCAGTGATCCATTGCCGAAAGCGAAGACAGGAAAAGCTCGACCATCTGAAATCACGCTCATCGATGACATCGGCGGCAACGCCGACAATTGGCCTGCATGCTCGAATAGCGTACGAGTATCTATGTAAATGGCGAGGCGGCGCGGTTCACCGGCCGCTTCCGGCGCCAGTAGTCCGAGGCCCCGCTTAATTTCTTCTCGGTCGGCGGCCGTGAAACGCTCCCCCGACCGGTTCACAAAGTGCCAATGGCCTACTTCCGTGGCAGCGGCGCCGATCAGTCCGCGCCCTGGCGCAACCTTCAGCGAGCTGATGTGGGCGTGAATGTGATCGAGGCCGTCCCAAGCCTCTGTGCCAAATGCACCTGTCAGGCCCGCTGGCATGACCACGATTGCAGCCACCAGGATGCGCCACTTCTTCAAAGCGCTCATTCGGGCACCTCCCGCGCCCCATTCGCACGACAGTGTGACAAAAACGGGACGGCCGTGACGTGACGTGAGCGCTCAAGCTGCCGGCTTGCGGTATACATCCTTGAGCGCAATCCGGCCGTCTTTGAATGTGTAGCGCTCGATGCCCGCTTCCTCGCGCACTTCGCCGTTGGTTTTGTTCGTTTCGATCAGGCGGAAGGTCATGAACGTTGCGGTTGGCGCGTGATGATAGGCGACATCTTCAAATCGTCGCTGCACGCTGCCTTCGCCCATTGCAGCAAATTCTGCCGCAACCTCATCACGGCTATTGATGAGATGCACGTTGCCATCTCCATCGTTGGAGGCCCAACAAAAATCTGGCGTAACGGCCTGATAGAGGAGTTCGACATCGCGCCGGAACCAGGCGCGGCCAAAGGTCTTGAAAAGGGCGTCGCGCTCTGTGACCGAGGGTGAAAGGGCCGATGACATCGCCGGCATGGATTGGTTGCTCATCGAAGTGCTCCTTATCTCACTCTATACTTGATGACACCAGGGACGGAAATCCAGGTCCGCTGATGCTGCGAAACTGACTGGCGGGCACTACAATCGCTCTGCAGCGCTTATCGTCCGCGAAACTTCGGCGCTCGCTTTTCGACAAAAGCGCGCACCGCCTCTTTGTGATCCTCGCTGCCCTGTGTCCGCATCATGCGTTCGGCTTCACGGTCAATCGCCTCTGCATGCGTAAGAGAGAGGGCCTCATCCAGGTTGTCCTTTATGTACTCAATGGCGATCGCCGGTCCTTCTGCCAGGGACTTTGCCAATTCGAATGCTTGGCTTTGCAATTGCGCATCAGGTACGACGCGGTGGAAAATTCCGAGTTGCTCGCCACGCTTCGACCCTACACGCTCCGCAGTGAGCATCAATTCTCGCGCACGGCTCGGTCCGACGGTGCGTGTCAACAGCCAAGCGATGCCATAGTCGCCTGACAGGCCAACCCGGGTATAGCCGGTCGAGACGAAGGCAAACTCGGCTGCAACACGCAGGTCACAGGCGAGTGCAAGGGCGAGCCCAGCTCCTGCGGCTGCTCCCGGCAATGCCGCAATTGTCGGTTTGCGCAACCGATAGACGGCCCCTGCCGAGCCCTGATGGCGCTCCTGCATGATACGGAAGCGCTCATCGTGAGTCAGTTCTGTCGGCGGACGCCGATCTCCCATGTTCTTGACGTCGCCGCCAGCGCAGAATGCCGTTCCAGCCCCGGTGATCAGCAGCGCCCGCACATCCGGATCGACACTGCAATGAGCAATCATCTTCCGCAAGGCTGGCGACAATTCGGTGGACAGCGCGTTGCGTGCTTCCGGTCTATTTAGGGTGATGACGGCTACACCCTCGCGCACGACACACAGTAGTTGCGGTGTACCAGTCTCGAGATTTCGCTGCGACGACATCAAGAAATCCTTTTGTAGCAGCGCCCAACAGAGCGATGTTCGCCCTGCCAAGCTAGTGGATCATGTGATGATCATGGCCGGACCTTGCCGGTATTTCTCGACGATCGTCATGTCCGGTTCGACGCCGAGGCCGGCGCCCTGCGGCACCCGAACCTTGCCGCTTTTGGCAACCATCGCATCTCCCCAGGGGCTTGCTTCCAGATTGGCAAAAATGTTCTCGAGAAGCGTATCTGTCGACAACGAAGCGACAATGTGAATGGAGGCCAAGTTGCCGGGACCGAAATAGGCGCAATGAGGGATCACCTGCACGGAATGAGCCTCGGCAGCAGCCACGATCTTGCGCATTTCAGTGATGCCACCGATCTTGGTGACGCTCGGCTGCGCGATATCGATTGCGCCCTTCTCGAAACTGTCGACGAAGTCGTGCAATCCGGCCGCGTTCTCGCCCGCCGCAATTCGCGTCTGACCTTCGCGGCGAACCCGCGCCAGCCCCTTGTGGTCCTCCGGCGGAAAGACTGGCTCCTCCAACCAGAAGAGATCGGCCGGCCTATAGGCCAATTCCATCTCGAGTGCTTCAGACACGCTCCACGGGCAATTTACATCATTCATGATGGCAACGTCTGGTCCTGCACCCTTTCGGGCCGCCATTACAGCCGCCACCGAATGCTCATGCAGCTTGATGTGCTTGTAGCCAGCGGCAGCACGGCCGGCGCAGATTTTTTCGACTACTTCCGGTGCGCCATAACGCATCAAGCTCGAATAGGCTCGCACCTCTTTGCGTCTTGCGCCACCGAGGAGATCGGAGACCGGCAGTCCCGCCCGCTTGCCGGCGATGTCCCACAAAGCGATATCGATCCCCGAATGAGCATAGACGACCGGACCATTGCGCCCAAAAATGTGAAAGGCCTGGGCTGCCTCGCGATGGAGCGTGTTTATGTCTCTCGGGTCCTTACCGATGAACCAGGGTGCCACATAGCACTCTAGTGCCTTGGCCGTTGCTGGAATGATCGTGTGACCAAAGCCCTCGCCCCAACCCGTGATGCCAGCGTCGGTCTCAACCTCGATAAGGAGATGGTCCATTGTCGGCCATCGTAATCCTGCGAATTCCGTAGGCGGAGCCCCCATGTCGAAGGGTATGCGGACATAGTGCGCTTTGATGGAGGTGATCTTCATAGTGCCAGACTTCCTGAGAGCATTGTGTTGATGGGCCCGCCGACCGGGCGGTTTATCTATCGGAACCCTTAGTATCCTGCGAGAGACAATCAGACACCTCTGACATGCTATCTACCCAAGCGGTAAATCCTGACTGCCGTGTCGTGGAAAAGCTGTGCTTTCTCGTCGGAAGAATAAGATGAGGTAATCCGCTTGAATGCGTTCCAGAGCACACCGTAGCTTGAGCTCACCTTGTCAACTGGAAAGTTGGATTCGAACATGGCCCTGCCGGGGCCGAACAACTCAATTGCCGTCTCGAAGTAACGACGCGTGGCGTCAGCCATGTCTTCACTTGTGGGCGGCCGGGCGCGCTCATGCCAGCCAAAGCCGCAATACTCCATGCCAAGACCACCTAGTTTGATGACGACGTTGGGACACGCCGCCAACTCCGCAAGGCTAGAGCGCCAAGTGGCAAATACTTCGTCCCGCCGGCCTTCGTAGGCGCCTATACCGGCGATTCCGCCGAGATGATTGAGTACGACCGTCATTTCGGGAAAGGCGCGCGCCAAATCCGTGCATTCGGCAAGTTGTGGAAAGCGCGCTGTCATATCGAATACGAGGCCGCGTTTTGCGACCTCGGCTGTTCCTTCGCGGTAGACCGGATCGATGTACATGCCGGCCTTGGCTGCACGGCCGATACGCGGGTCTGGATCCCAGGCACCGGAACAGCGAATGCCACGAAATCGTGATGGAGCGAGGGCCATCATGGCATCGAGTACTTCGCCTGCCCGTGCACCAGACATAAGGTCGGCATACCCGATGATGCCGGCCGCAACGCGGGTCTGGCCGTAGAGGCCCGAGTCCGCCATGGCTCCGATGCCATTCGCGAACTCGACCTCGCCAAGGTATTTCATCTCATCGGGACCGCTTGACCGGAACATCGCTAGATGCTCGATGAATACCGTCGAAACGACGTTATGGCCACTTCCGGTGTCACGCAGAATTTCGTCCAACATATAACGTCGTTCGACACGGCCGTCGCGGCGGTCCCACAGGTGGTGATGGGGATCGCAAATCGGCATATCCGGCTCAAGGGGAGCTTCCCTCACCTGGGCCAACCAAGCGGCATTTGAAGACATCGGTTTCCTCCGTGCGGACCTATAGGTCACGCTACTGGCGCTAGAGACCGGGGTTTGGCGCAGCTACTCTAAATCTGGCTTCAACAGCTTGATTATGGATGATGAATCGAGATCCCCATTACCGTTTTCTATGTGCAAGGCGTAGGCAGCAGTGGCCGCAGCTCCAAGCGGCGTGGACGCTCCTGCAGATTGCGCGGCCATCTGCGACAGCCTCAAGTCCTTAAGCATGAGCTTGGCCATGAACCCCGGCTTGAAACCATTGCTTGACGGCGCTGTCGGTACGGGGCCAGGGATTGGGCAACTTTTTTCGAACGCGAAGGAGCGGCCGGTTGACGTGGAGATGACATCGTAGAGGACCTTACGATCGACCCCGAGTTTCTCGCCCATCACCAAGGCCTCGGAGGCAACAAGCATGTTCACAGCCGCCATCATGTTGTTGCAGATCTTGACCACCTGTCCTTGACCGGGACCACCGCAATGCACGATGTTCTTGCCCATTCCGGCGAGTACTTCACGGGCTTTGTCAAAAGTGTCCTTGTCGCCACCGCACATCAGCGTCAGCGTGGCCTGCTCAGCGCCAACGACGCCGCCGGATACCGGCGCATCGAGAAACTTATAGCCTGCCTTTGCCGCCGCTTCGTGCATTGCACGGGCCGTGTCGACATCAATGGTCGAGCAGTCGATCATGACAGTTCCTGGTCGTGCCGCCCCGACGACGCCCGCTTCCAGGTAGACTCGTCGTACATCGGCGCCGACGGGAACCATTGTGACGACATACTCAACGTCAGTCGCCGCTTCCGCGGCCGTTGCTGCGGCCTTGGCGCCGGATTGGGCAACATAACGCATCGCCTCCTCGCTCAGGTCGAAAACTTTGAGTGTGTGGCCAGCCTTGATGAGATTTCGCGCCATGTGCTGGCCCATGTTACCGAGGCCTATGAATCCGATGGTCGACATGTCTGTGCGCTCCGTTGAAACACTGTGTTGCGTCATTGATGCTAGGTGAGGCGGCTCAGCCGAAAGCCTTCAGGCGGCGATCGCCTCTGCCTCCTTGAGGAACTGTTGATTGACTCGGCTGTTGGGGCGCATGGCGAGGCGCTCATGGGCCATAGCCAGGGCAGCGGCGCGATTGCCTGCTCGCACTGCAGCTTCGGTCAATGTCCACTCCACAAGGTCCCGCTGTGCTTTGCTGCCGCCCATCCGCCACAACTCGAAGCGCACAGGCATCAGCCGCCCGACAGCGTCAGCGTAGTTGGCCCGGTGGAAACTCGCCATGGCCTCGACAATCGGCACGCCAACATCGCGATAATTGGCGGCGAACGGACCTCCAGATGCGGCGGTGTCGCGCATGGCGGCGAGCAGTGCGTCATAGCGGGACTCCTCGCCGGCGCGCACCGAGGTCATTGCGGCGTGAATGTCGTTGAACATGCTGGTGCAGCCGTTGGCGCGATCATGCCAGAGGTCTGCGACATGGGCCCAGCGCTCGCCTGCCGAACAGCCGAGCGCCTCGAGCCGCCACAAGAGCGCCGTCGCATTGCACAGACTCGTGCCGACTGGGCGGAGGGTTGGGAGGATTTCTTGATCGTAGAGTTTCAGCGCATCGTCCAATTTCCCAAGCTCAACGTGGAAAAGCGCCTTGTGCCACCAGATGTGCACGCGGTTGGTGTTTTGCTTGCCGTCCCAAAGGTGGCGTCGCTCTTCCATCCAGCGGAGGCCTTCGGTTGGCCTGCCCGTCATCTCGAGCACATGACTGACAGCATGATGCGGCCAGTAGCCGTGGGGCTCGAGCAGGGCTGCCTCGCGCGAAACGTCCTCGGCGCGTGCATAGTCACCGAGTTCCTCAAGTCCGAAGCCAAGGAACGATAGCAATATGCCATAGCCCGCTTGATCCTTGGACCAGAGCGGCAAAGCCCGCGCCGACCGGCCGGCTGCAAGATGGAAGCGTCCCTGGAAGCCGTCGAGCCGCATGGCGCACTGATGGGCTATCAAGTCGCGGGGATAGTTCATGAGATGGCGGTCGAGCGTCGAAACAGCGGCTCCCCAGCGACTGGCGACGGCATCGGCCAACGCGCTGGCATGCGCCTGCTCGCGTTCATTCATCGCTAGCTCTTGGATGGCCGCCAACGCCGCACGCGCTGCCTGCACCAGGGCTGGGTCGTTCGACAAAACTTGTATCCACACCCTTGCCAGAAGGACCATAGGGGCTCGAGGCGATGCCTTTGTCGCCCTTTCTATGTCAGCTAGCGCGTCGCCGTATGCCAGGGTGAAGGCGCGTGTCGCCTCATCCAAATAGGCCGCAGCTTCTGGCGTAGCGTCGGTCAAGACGTGGCCCTGGGCGTCACGTGCCTTGGTCATCTCCTGCTCCTGCATTTATGGATATTCAATCGGGCTTCAATACAGGCAGGTCGCCCGCGGATCTGCTACCATGCTTCGCGCCCATTCTGTGGCCTGCCAGCCAGCCCCTCAACTGCCTTCGCCTTCATCTCCGCTTCGTGTTTATCGAACATGGCCTTTGCCGCCGTCGAACGCTTTTCGGCGAGGAGTGTACGGTTCTGCGTGCACCAATCGAAGCTCTCGATGCGAGGACGATTGTCGCCGGAGAAGTGCGGCATCACATAGCGCTGATAGAGTTCGTAGGAACGTTTGGTTGCCGCAAAATCAGCCCAGTTATGCACCTGCTGCAGCATGACGCCGAAATCGCCCTGCTTATCGTAGAGGCGCTGGATCAGCGCGATAGCGTCGTCAGGTGTACCGATAACGCCGAATTTCGATTCAACGAACCACTCCGCTGCATCCCTTCCAGGTGGCACGATGAATCGCGGTTGATTGTTGTTGAGATAGTCGAGATAGGGTTCGAGGCCATACTCGACGTTCTTGAAGGCCTGCTCTCGCGTCTCAGCGATGTGCATGGGACCGACGAGACGCAGATTCGACGGCTGCATGGTGTGGCCATTCTCTGACGCCATATCGGTGGCGATCTTCCAGTTGGCCGCGAGCGCGTCGTAGCCAAAGGGATTCGTAGCTGCCACGCAGATCATGGAGATGCCGTACTTGCCGGCAAGGCGTCCTCCAGACGGCGTCACAGCGCTGACGACAGCAACCTCTGGATAGGGTTTCTGGTACGGGAGGATGTGGGCGCGCGCACCAACTAAATTGTACCAGTCCGTCTTTTCAGTGACGATCTCACCCTTAAAGAGGCGCAGAATGACATCAAGTGCCTCGGCCATGCGGTCGCGTTGGGTGTTCGGGTCGATGCCGAGCATCAAGGCGTCCGACGCCAATAGCCCTGGACCAGCGCCGAACATGATCCTACCGCGTGTGTGATGATCCAACTGGATCATGCGGTTCGCTGTCATCAACGGGTTGTGGTAGGGGAGCGAAATTACGCCAGTGCCGAAACGGATGTGCTTGGTCCGCTCTGCGGCGACCGCAATAAACAGTTCCGGAGACGAAATGAGTTCCCAGCCCGCCGAATGATGCTCACCAATCCAGGCCTCGTGGAATCCGAGGCTGTCCAGCCATTGCATCAACTCGAGATCACGCTCGATGCAGGCCGACGGGTTCTCATTCATAGGATGAAAGGGGGGCAGGAACACCCCATGACGAAGCGGGGTGGCGGGCGCGTGGGGCATGGGCTTTCAGATCCTCCAAAGACCATCTGAATCCCATCGTAGGCAGGGGAATGGACTAATGCCAAGCCTCGGCGGCCAGGCCTTGCAGGCTGACGGGCTAAGGTACGCAGGCGGGCAAGGGGCGCTGGCGTCGCGGAACGGAATTGCCGCTAAACGCTGCGTTTTTTGGGCTGTGCGAGAGCCTACCTGCCGGACAGGATCGTTTTTGCGAAGCGTCCAGCCGAGAAACCGGATTTTCCCGCCCCACGGTCATCACCTTCGCGAGCCTTGCCCTTACGCTTGGTCTGCACGCTTTCGGTTCGGAACTGGCCAACGAAACGCACGCCCGTAAGCCGTCCCGCGACCCAGGCCACGACGCATTCGACCGACGTTCGGTCCTGTCCCATCCGGAATGTCAGCGTCAAGCGGTCGCCAACCGAGACAACCTCGACGCCTTCCACATACATGTCGCGTGTGAACTCAATGCGCGCGCCACTCGACGATCGATCCCTGATCGTGCATGTAAGCCCCTGACGCAGCCCCTCAGCATTGAGGACAGCCGGAATCTGGGACTCCACTCGCTTGTCGCGACGCTTTTCACTCGCACCCTCATCGACCAGGGCACTTGCTGCGGCTTCTGCTGCCTCTCGGTTGCTCGATGCCGTTTGGGCGTCGGCCAGATGATCGTTTCCGTCCGTGCGGGACAGTTCTTCAGCCGACTCAGTCGGATTCGCAGCGGACGGATTAACAGTCTTATTTCTGGCTGGAGCACGAAGGCGCGTGGGCACCTTGGACGGGATCTCGTAGGAGAACTGGCGTACTCCGGCCGCTTCCTGATCCGGGGTGGATTGGTAATCCTCTCGCTCAGCCGAGCCGGCCACTTTTCGTTGATTCTCGGCTTCACTCCCACGGCCTGCCTCTCCCATGTTCCGGCTCGGGGGCGACTGATGCTCAGATGCTTGCGCGGATGTTTCACTTTCCGACCGTGTGCCCGCCCTCGAAAGACGGGACGCCTGCACGTGATACTCTGCGATCGTCGAGGCGAGCCTTTTTTCGGCTTCGACGAGGCGTAGCGCAAGAGCCTCGGCTTCGGTTTCCGCCTGCTGCTTGGCGGATGTCTCGGCCTCGAGTTTCTTTCGGAGTTCTTCGAGGTCCCGCTCAACGGCTTGGACGGCAACCGACTTCCGTTCAGCGGCCTCGTTCCGGCTATCGTTGAGCGACTGCAGAGTACGCAACTGGGTAACGGCATCCTCAGCTTGGGCGGCTGCGCGCTCGGCGGCGGCCTGCGCCGCTTGCTTCGCCTCGACCTCAAGCGCAACGGTACGGTTCAGCTCGGCGATCCTGGCACCCAGGTTGTCGATCTCGCTACGCTGTGAGTCGGCTTCTTTGCTCTCAGTGTCTGTCTTCTCTCTGGCGAAGGCCTCGAGGGTGGCAATTCTCTCGCCCGCTACGTGGGCCAAGCGTTGAGCATTTGCAACTTCCTGTTCCGCGGAAAGTCGCGCAGCGCTTTCACGCTGTACATCACCCTTGAGGCCGTTAACGAGCGCCCTCAGCTTGCCAACTTCGCGATTCAACAATTCAACTTCGCGGCTTGCTGCAAGCTCCCGCTCGGCCAGCTCCTGCTTCTTGTCGGGTGCGGCCAGGAGCCCCGCAATTTGCGCTTCAAGCTCCTCGATACGTGCCTTGTCTTCTGCGTTGCACCTCAGCGCCTCGACACGACCTGCCTCAGCGGCCTCAAGCCTTGCGTTGACGTCGGCCAAGGAGCGCTTCGTGAGATCACGTTCGCTGTTCAAGACCCCGAGTTCTTCGTTCGCTTGCGCTAGCTGGTCGGCCAGACTTTCCTGATTGGCGCAGACCACACGCAGCCTGGCGATCTCTTCTTCGAGAGCCTTTTTGCCGGCCAGAGCGGTCTCAACCTGTGCCTCTGCCATTCGACAAGCGGTACCGAGCTTCTCCAGCTCTTCTGCGCGCTCACGGTCGGCGGTACGCAGGCTGTCGTTTTCGAGCTGCGCACTTTCAAGCTGCGACCGAAGCTCCGCCAGCCCTTCCATGTCGGCGGCATGTTTGGATTGAGAGGCTCTGAGGGCCTCAAGTTCGGTTTGTAGATCGGCCAGCTGGGCTAAAGCATCACGGGTTCTATTCTCCGCCGCCTCGCGAGCTGTGGCTTCATTTTCCAGCTCAAGTGCCAGCGCCGCACGCACTCTTGCCGTCTCTTTCCGGCTGGCTTCAAGCAGACCGTTCGCTTCGGATAGTCGCCTCGAAAGCTCCTCACCACTCTCTAATGCGGCCTCCAACTTAGCAAGCTCAAGCTTCAGTCTTTCGGAGCTTTCGTTCGCAGCCTTGGCGCGGTTCTCAGCGGCATCTCGCGCATTCTTCTCCTCACAGAGGTCATGCTGCAATTTGTCCACTTGGGCCTGCAGTGCGTCATGATCAAGCTTGACAGGGGCGGCACCGATTTGGGCAACCTGCTCCAATTCAGCGAGCCTGAGCTGCAGCGCCTCAGCCTGGGCAACCGCATCCTGGGCCAATGTTTCGGCTTCGATCCGGGCGGCCTGCTCGCGTTGGGCCTCGGCTTCGAGAAGGGTTGCCAGATCGCGCTGGACAGCAAGGTCATCCGTCAGCTTAGTGTTACGGTCATCCACGCTGCGCTGCAGTTCAGCCAATTCCTGTTCGGCCTGAGCAGCGCGGAGCCTCATCGCGGCCAGTTGGGTGTTCTGCTCGTTACCGACTGCCTTGCTTTTGGATTTTGGCGCCTTGCGAATCTCTTCGAGCTTATCTTCAGCCGCCTTGGCACGAGCGTCTGCTTCGGAAATCAGAGTAGCGGCCTCTTCTGAAAGCTCCTCTTCGCGCGCCTTGCTGGCCGCCAGCGCTTCAGCAAGCCGCTGTTCCGCTAAATCCGCTCTTGCCAGGGCTTCATCAACCTGAGCTTCGATTTCGTCCCAGAAACCTTGCTCATCGTCATCGCCGGCTTCTGCAACGAGCGAGTTCTGTGACGTTGCCGCACCAGCAGAGCCGCCCGGGAGCAAGGCGTCACCGGCTTCGCCACCGGACTGGTCATGGTCCCAATGCTCAACGTTGTCGTCCCCCTCGAGCAGTGGGCCGCCGCTGGACGCAGGTTCGTCATGGTATTCGTTTGCAGCATCTACGTAGGTCGTATCGATTTCGACACGCCTTGGCTTAAGTTGATTGCTCTTGCGCACGCGTTCCGTGGCCTCAACTACAGAGTTGAGACGCATTTTCAGCTTTTGATTTTTTTGCCGCCAGAACAAGGAAACCAAGGCGCCAGCCCCCAACCACGACAGACGTTAGCTCTACATATCCCTTTTAGCGGCTCAATGCTAAATTGATACTAACGACGCGTTTACCCCAACGGTTCCGATCAACGAGTTAAAACATCCTAAAAGCTAGAGCATATTATTTAGCAATTTTTTTATCTATTTTCAGCGCCAGCCCTCCGTTAACAGGGACTAAATCTCGCAGACGCTCCCACTCACCGACTGATCCAACATTCAAGTCCGGTCTCGACGACGCCCCCGCATCATGCCTACACTTAACTTTCCACAATCTGGCAAACGCTAGGCAAGCTCCCGTTGCATGCACATGCGGACTGCTTGAGCAGGAGCGCCAGCGCGAGAAAAAGGGAACATCGACCATGAGCGGGGAGAACTGCCTTACCGGTCTCAAGATCCTGGATTTCACACAATTCGAAGCAGGGCCGTCATGCACGGAGGCGCTTGCCTGGCTCGGCGCAGATGTCGTCAAGGTCGAGAATCCCGGCTCGGGGGACCCAGGCCGTTCGACAGGCCGCACGGAGCCCGGCGCAGACGCCTTTTACTTTCTGCAATACAACGCAGGAAAGCGGTCGGTTGCCTTAAATCTGAAGGATCCAGCTGGTCTCGCAACTGTCAAACGCTTGATTGCGTCTGCCGACGTAATGATTGAGAACTTTGCTCCCGGCGCAATTGAGCGCCTTGGGCTTGGATACGACATCGCAAAATCATTGAATCCTGGCTTGATTTACTGCCAAATCAAGGGTTTTGGCAAAGGCAGCCCACACGAGAATGGCCTCGCCTTCGATATGATTGCCCAGGCCGCTGGCGGATTGATGTCGATTACGGGCAATGAAGATGGCCCACCCTGCAAGCCCGGGACAACGATCGGGGATACCGGAACGGGCATGATTATGGCGATCTCGATTCTGGGAGCCTACGTCAGAAAGCTTAAAACAGGACAGGGCGAGCGGCTTGAGGTCGCAATGCAAGACTCAATTCTGCATTATATCCGCAATGCCTTTACCTACATGGAGCGGACCGACGGCAAGGCTGCACCGCGGGCCGGATCCAAGACTGTTGGTGGAGGCAATCCGCCAATCGGCGTCTACCCGACCAGGGGCGGCGGCGCAAACGACTACGTCTATATTTTCACCAGTCCCGCCAATCCGGACCATTGGAATCGATTGCTGAGAGTGATGGGACGCGAAGAACTTATCGGAGATGGGCGCTACGCCACGCCTGCCGCCCGGACTGAACGACGCGCCGAGGTCGACGAAATGGTCTCCAACTGGACCATGAGGCATGACAAGCATGACGCATGGCGGCTTGTGAGTGGCGCCGGTGTACCCGCTGGTGCCGTGCTCGATACACGCGAGATTGCTGACGACGCTAGCTTCACCGACCGTGGCATCCGCCAAACCATGGAGCACAGTCAGGGGGCCTACACGATGAGCGGTTGGCCTGTGCGCTTTGGCGGGGAGACACCCCGGGTCGGTGTGGCACCAAAGCTTGGCGAGCACTCAGGTTACGTCCTGACGGACTGGCTGAAAATGGATGAAGGCGAAATTGCCAAGCTTCGGAGTGAGAACATCATTGTCGGTTGATCTGCTGATATCGACATTCTCTCAGGGCTGTGCACGTGACTCTTGGTCCTGGAACCGAGGCTTCACTGATCAGTTGGAAGGCGAATGCTTGCCAGACCAGCATGGTGCCGACACGCAAGTTAGTTGGCGGCAAAGTGGCTGAACCATATCGATCGGCGGTGGCTGCCAAACTGCTCGGTCATGTGCGACGAGAATTCCAAAGGCAAAGTCGGCAAACGAATTCGGAAAGGTAGGCTTGTCCCATGCGCATTCATAATCTCTATGTTGACAGCAATGGCGAAAGCCACTGGCGGGATATCGATGTCGATTGGCAGGAGGAGCGGAATTTTTCCAAGTACTCAAAGCGGATGCCTGCGACTGGGATAATATTCCGCCAGACGGCAAGTGACTACGACCTCGATTGGCATCCGGCTCCGCGCAGACAATACATCATCAACCTCGACGGCGGCGTAAAGATTACCGCCTCCGATGGTGAAGCGCGCGAAATCGGTGCAGGCGAAGTGATCCTAGTGGAGGACACGCACGGCAAAGGACATCTCTCCCAGTCGCTCGGCGGCAAGCTTCGGCATTCGATTTTCGTACCAATCGACTAGCAGGAAGTGTCCATTGGACCGCTCAGACTTCGGAGATTTTTTCCCAATAGAGAATGCGTCGAGCGCTAATACCGTATTCCTTGCGAATGGGAGGACGCAGAATCATCAAACCATCCTCGAAGCTCACGTCGCGAATCTGATCGGTACCCATGCGCTCTGGTTCTGAGCACGCGTCAACGCGGGTCACGAGGCGTTTGCCATCGAACGTGCAATTTCCGCAATAGGATGTGTACAGGCGAGGTCCTGCGTCTGGCAGCCTCTGTCGACCGTCGCACAGCACGGCCATCATGCGCCCATCAGAATTGAAGGTGACGCGTCCCATCGCCTTCTCTCCGCCATAGGGTGGTGGCCGCGGCTTGCCATCGAGATCGGCGGCCACTCCTTTCACCAACCGCCAGGTTCCTACGATTTCTCTCATGTTTCTAGACCCTTGCTTTTCTTCTCTAAAACCGGCCTTGTGGCTCGGCTGATTGATCTTTCGACTTCTAGTCTACCTCTGCGATCACCGGAACATTGACGGCAACGGTCTAAGCGCGCCACCGCACATCACTCCAATCGATCAACATCGTTGCGTAGCGGCCGGCCTTCAATCCAGCGGGGTAAGTTGTCCAGAAAAATCTCTAAAATCGCTTCGTTCTGTCCCAAGGAGTGACTAGCTGTATGTGGGGTGACAATCACATTACTCATCTCCCAGAGCGGGGATGCCGTATCCAACGGTTCGCGCTCGAATACATCGAGAAATGCCCCCGCTATGTGGCCACTTGCGAGAGCGGCTACAAGATCAGCTTCCATTACGACCTCACCCCGCGCCACATTGACCAGGAGAGAGCCGGGCCGCATAGAAGCCAAAAAACGTGCATCCACGAGTTTGCGGGTTATGTCGGACGCGGGGCAGCATAGTATGATCACGTCGGCAGTATGCAGAACACTTGCCAGTTGATCATAGGTGATCGTCCGATCGCACATGGGCAATTCTTGGGGCGTCCGTCGGACGCCGATCACTTGCATGTCCAATGCTTTCAATAGGACACCAAGTTTCTGACCGATCGGTCCGAGCCCCACAATCACTGCTGTCTGACCTCCGAGGTCTCGCGGCGATTTCGGCCCGAGACGCGGCTCCCATGCATGGCGCCGCTGTGCGTCCATTAGCAGCGGGAAGCAACGGTTAATTGCGATCAATCCCCCCAATGCCGAGTGGGCGACGGTTGCCGCAGTTGCCCCCGAGGCAGTTGTGATCTTCACTCCCCTCGCCCGCAACTCTTTATAGATCGGCAACTCGGCACCTGCCGGATGGATCTGAAGCCATCTCAAAGATGGCGATTTGCGCAGCACTTTTGCGAAGTTGCGCAGCTCCGGCGTTGGATTGCCCTTGCTGGAATTGCCGGTCACTTCTCGTGTCATGAAAGCGATTGTCGCCTCGCACGGCGCTTCGGTGGCGCCGGCGACTTCAGCCAAAATAAACTGAAGTTGGCCGTCCGGAAGTACGGCCTTAATGCGATCGCCCCATTCCCGCAAGGCGTTGGTTGAGATCAGCAGTTTATAGGGTCCATTGGGGGCCTCGTTCATTGTCATCGCTCTTGTCGCTTCAGCCATTCGATGGCACGTCGCGTGATCGTTCCGCACCTCGGACCTGCCTCATTGGACCACGCGAGATGGATGTCGCGCAACCGCCCCTCGACGACATCTAAGGTCTGCTCCAATGAAGCGGCAGGGGTTGCGCAATTTCTTGACCACCAAGCCTCATGCCATAACAGTTGGCGGCGATCTGGCAATCAAGGCCCCGCGTGATGCCATTGGCACTCACACGCGGTCAGGCATTACCGCGGAAGGACGCACATGAAATTTGGTCTCCACTTTGGTGCCCGGGGCGTCATCGGCAATCCAGACACTTTGACGACCGTCGCCCTCAAAGCAGAGGCGCTCGGTTTCGATCATTTCGGCATATCGGACCATGTCATCGTCGCCACTGATGTCCAGAGCCGCTATCCCTATTCGAAGACCGGAAAATTCTACGCACAGGACAGCGGACATAGCGTCGAACAAATCACCACGCTTGGATTTGTGGCAGCTGCCACCACCAATATTCGTCTGCTTACATCGGTCATGGTTCTTCCACATCGCCCCGCCGTTTTGACTGCAAAGATGCTGGCCACGCTCGACGCACTCTCGAAAGGCCGCCTGACGCTTGGCGTCGGCGTCGGGTGGATGGCCGAGGAAATCGCTCTGCTTGGGGGGCCGCCATTCGAAAGCAGGGCGAAGTCGTCCGAGGAGTTCATCCATGCCTTTCGTGAGCTTTGGACTTCCGAGCGGCCGAGAATGTCGGGGAGCTTCGTCTCATTCGACAATTTGAAGTTCCAGCCCAAACCCACGCAGAGCCCACATCTCCCAATCTGGATCGGTGGGGAGATAGGGGCCGCGCGACGGCGCGCCGGTCGCATCGGGAATGGCTGGTATCCGGTTGCTGCCAATCCCAATTTCCCTCTCGACACGCCCGACCTCTATGCTTCCGGGGTCGGTGAGGTGAAGGCTGCTGCTGCAGCGTCTGGTCGAGGTGATGACCATATCGAGGCAGCCTTGCTCGCGATCTATTGCCGGATTGGCAAGGAAATTGAGGGTCGTGATGGAAAGCGACTGGCATTTACCGGGTCAAGCCAAGCCGTTGTCGACGATATCGCTGCGTATCGTGATTGTGGCCTTGAGCATTTCCTTATTGGCGGGGATGGCTTCGATGTCGGAGGGACTGTGGAACACCTCGAACGCTTCGCAGACCAAATCATGACGAAGTTCAAGTCGTCATAGCGCAAGCGCCGCGCGCCGCGTCTAGGATCGCTCGCACTTTTTTATCTTCCGATAGGTGCTCTTCTGAACCTTGAATTCATACGGCTCCATTGGCCCGTGCTGGCGTATGGCTGGTTGATGACGCTTTGCTCGGGCTTTGGTCAGACCTATTTCGTGTCGGTTTTTGGCGGCTCAATTCGGAATGACCTCGGCCTTAGCCACGCATCCTATGGTGCCTGCTATTCCGCGGGAACGCTGGGCAGCGCCTTTGTGTTGGCTTGGGCGGGAAGGTTCATTGATCGAACGCCCCTGCAGACGTTCTCAGTTGTAACAGTTTTGGGGCTTGCCGGCGCTACAGCGCTGATTGCTTCTTCGAGTGATGTCGCCAGCTTGGCGCTTGCCTTTTTTGCCACACGTTTTTTTGGGCAAGGCTTGATGATTCATGCCGCCATGACGACCATGGGACGAAAGTTTTCCGCAAAACGCGGCCGAGCGGTCTCCGTAGCGTTGACCGGGCACGTCGCAGGCAGTGCAGTATTGCCCTACATTTCCGTGGCCCTGCTCGAATTCATGTCTTGGCGATCGGTTTGGCTCGTCGGCACACTGGCTCTCGTTGCCGGTACTCTACCAGGCATTGTTGTACTCCTGGCACGCAGCAAGCGGTGGAAGTATGGTGAGATGCCCTCAGAGGTGGCGTCCACCTCAGGTGAAAGCGGAACGCAGTCGATCTCGTGTCATGCAGACGAGGCGGCGCCACACCAGTACACCCTCGCCGAAGTGTTGCGCGATCCGGGTCTCTATATTCGCCTCAGCGTTCTCCTGGCACCAGCCTTCATTACGACCGGCCTTATTTTTCATCAGGTCTACATTGGGACGCAAAAGGGCTGGAGCCTGCAGTTGATTGCAGGCGCCCTTGCGGCCTACTCGCTCGGGTCATTCATTATGACTGTAGCAGCAGGACCACTGGTCGACAGATTCAGTGCCCAGCGACTGGTACCGACGGCGTTGGGGCCACTGGCGCTGGCATGCATCATGCTCGCGGTCGGACGTTCAGAGGCCAGCGCGCTGGCGTTCTTTGCCCTTATGGGCCTCGGGACGGGGCTCACGCAGGTCTTAATGGGCGCGATTTGGGCTGAACACTATGGTACGGCCCACTTGGGCGCTATCCGCGCCTTTGCCGCGTCCACTTCCGTGCTGGCTTCAGGCTTGGCGCCTGGCTTCATCGGTGTGCTGCTGGATCAGCATGCCAACGTCAGCGCCATTGCCATCGGTTGCGCAATTTATTGCCTTGGGGCCTCGCTCGTAGCGCTCGCCGCGGCCAGAAGGCCGCGGCGACACCCTGCGCGTTTCCACACTTAATGGCTGAAAGACTGTAGTGAGAACTCGTCGACGGCCTCCGCGTTCGCCCACCGATCGCGAATTGGGCGCACATGCAGCGCCGCCAAACTGCCTCGGTGGAGCCTGCAGATCCGGCATTTTTGGCCGTCAACTCCTTCACAGGCTGCGTGGTTGCGACGCCAAGGCGATGTGCATCAAAGTAGCTGCCCACCGTCAACGGCGATTGTCTGGCCCGTGACCCAACTCGCCAGATCGCTAGCTAGAAACAACGCGACATTTGCGATTTCCTCAGGCTCACCCATGCGCCCCCAGGGGATTGACTTCAATGTTCCATTATACAGAGCCGGGTCTGCGGTCTTACGCTGGTCCCATACACCACCCGGAAACTCAATCGAGCCTGGTGCAATTGCATTGACCCGAATTCGCTTTGGCGCCAGTGTTAATGCTTGGCTCGCAGTATAGTTATTCACAGCCGCCTTGACCGCTGCATAAGGCGCGCTGCGAACGGATGCCTTGAAACCCGATATCGATGAAATGTTTACAATCGACCCACCGCCGGCCTTCTCCATAAACGAGATTGCCTCATGAGAGGCGCGAACCGTCGCCATCAGGTCGATACTAAGTCCTGCTGCCCATCCAGCTTCGTCGTCGCGGTGGCCGAAACCCGAAGCATTGTTGACGAGGATGTCGATGCCGCCCAAGGCATTGCCCGCGCCCTTGACGTAGGCCTTGACGGACTCTGCGTCCGCGAGATCACAAGCAGCAGCATGAACCTTGGCGCCGCCCTTGGCGAGTTCGGATGCAGCCTTGTCCAAATCCTCCTTGCCGCGCGCGCAAATTGCGACCGAGGCCCCATCGCGCACGAAGGCCTCAGCAATAGATCGGCCTATGCCGCGGCTTCCACCGCAGATGACGACACGTTTTCCCGAGAAATCGAATTTCATGTGCTTCTCCCATACAGATCATAGAAACACGAGACGCTTGAAGGCGACTGGCTGTCAACCAAGATGCGTGCGAAGCGTTCCGGGCCATTGGCACGGAGACGGCCCCAACTACTGCTGGGGGTGGGTTTTCAAGGACCAACCATCGATGACCTGGCCGGGTGCAGTCGGTGGCGCATCGCCGTGACCAGGTGGCGTCACTGGCTGGCTGGACCGAACGCTTGGGCTACCGCGAGTCCTGCGACGTGATTGGCTTGGTGTGACTTGCGGATTTTGAGGCGCCATTTGGAATATCTCACGCAAGACGCCAGGCGCGATGAATGAGAATGGGTTGACGACAACCTGAGGTTCGGACATTTTTCCGCTGACGCCAAACGTTATGCCAAACACGCCTTCGCCCTTTGGACCCGTGAAAATTTCTCGGAGCAACGGAATTTCCGACAGGGCACGGTTCAGGCCGGATAACGGAATATAGGTTCCCCCAAGCGACAATCTCTGCGATCGGAAGTCCGCTTTTCCATGCACAGACACGCCGACCAGCGGCCCCGTTGCGGCTAGGCTTTGCACGGCGATCTGGCCATTTCCTGCTGCAAAAGTTGCCCGAACGTCATCGAAGGAGATCTCCTCGCGGACAACCTGTCGACGCGATCTCGGTGAGCCACTTGCGATGGCTGGACGACCTTCGTCGGCATTCTGAAGCACCTCGTAGAAGACGGGATCACCAATGACTTTGAATTTTCGAACATGGAGTTGGCCAGTTCGCTCGGCAGCACCTTGCCCATCAAGATTGAGTATCGCCATACCCCGTCCACCCTTCATGCTGGTGTAAACACCCGCAAGCTTGAGTGCCTGGCCAGCATTGTCGGTGTCGATCTCCAGCAGTCGCCGGCCGTCTGTCCTCGGCGGCAAGCTCACACTGACCCGGCCTCCGCCTTCCAAGGTCCCGTTCATTGTGACGCTTTGAAGTTCGTCGTCCCGCTCACTGAGTTTGAGTTGGACACGCTGCAGCGACGTTTCATTGAGCCCCAGTATCGTGTCGACGGCCAAATCCAGATCAAGGCCTTTCTTTTGGCCCCCAGACTGCTTCTTTGCCGCTGAGGAGTCATCGAATGCAAAATGCTCTCGTATCATGCCGGTCGCGTCGAATGTTTTGCCTCTCGCCTTAACTTCCCAGATGCGGCCGTTCTGACGCCGCCCGGATACCTGGAGATTCGTTACCACATTCAAAGAAAAACCGGGAAAACTGTATGATTGAACCTTATGGTCGGCCCCTAACATTACCGACCCATCGATCGTCAAGCTGTCGCCGGTGATCTTGAAATCGCGAAGTTCTATCCCCTGCCCAGACCGTAGTTTGGAGATCTCAAAGCCAAGCTTGGCGGAACGCCCCGACGGCTTGATCCATGCTATGCCGTCCAAGCGCAATTCGGCTCCCGTGAGATCCGCATTCACATGTACTTTGGGTTGATTGTCCCTACCTTGCGACACCAAGACTTCAATCGGGACCTCCCCCAGTACGAGATCGTCGAGTTCCAGACCGAGCTGGCGTCGATCTGCTGTATCGAGCCGCGTGGTGATGCGGAGAGGGGGTTGGCGTTCAGCTTGCTCACCGATGATCCATTGCCCGTTCACTGCTGCTAACACACCGGCCAAAAGGACCTGGCCCTTCAGATCAACTTTTTTCTCGCTGGCCGCGAGCGTGAATGTCGCCCCTCTTATGTCATGCTTTCCTAAGGCGTCGGGAATTCGTCCATCGGTGATTTGCACTTTGGAATCGATGCTCGCTGCGGACCATTCGACGCCGCTCGTGAGTGGCAGTCTCACGCGCCATTGCGCATCAATCTTTCCGTCTGCGCCGGCTGGAATGTAACCAACGCGCGCGCCGTCCACACCCGACGCACTGATGATTTCACTGACTACCGGGACTGCTCCTTGGCCACGTCCCGATACCTCAAGTATCTTCTGATGCTCCCGCATGTCAGGAATTGCGATGCGCAGAGCTTTGAAGGAAAGCTTTTTGCCACTGGCAGTGGCAACAAATGCCTCAGGTGTCTCGGCAAGCAGGGCATTGCCTTCTACACGTAGAAGCGTGCTCGGCACTTGCAAGGGTGGAAGCCCGTCGCCCAGCGCGAAGGTAAGATCGCTGCCTTCCAGGCTCAACGACAACCTGTCGCTCCCCTGCATGCCCTCGCCCGTCCTGATCAAGCCAAAACGACCGCCTTTGATATCACCCCCCAGCAACCTGGATATGACGTGTCGACGAAGCTCCGGTGCCAATCCAGCAGGCCATGCGGTCTTCAACTGAGTGGCGCTAATCGGTCCCAAGCGTCCGGCGAGGCGCATTGCCGAGCCACCTTGTCCTTCGCCAATTGCGCCGTGGGCTGTTATTTCGACACCACCCACCTTGAAGGCGAAAGCGTCCAGCTCCGTCGCACCACCGTCTCTCCAGATCCGCGACTTGAGCTTGAGTTGCTCTATCACTAATGGCGGCACACCGCGCTCGTTGCTCAGGACCCCTTCGGACGCCCACATATCAAGCTCCAACCCCTTTCGACCGCCCGGTGTCTCGTGAGGAACCAACTGTCCTGCCAGTTTGAGGTAGCCACCTTCCAATTGAATTGGACTTGGGGCCAGCTTCAAGGCGCCAGCGGCTGCATCCCACAGGAGCGACAAGCGGCCGCTCTGAATTACGAGTGGCAAATTCCCCAGTGACGCAATCAGCAATCTGCCGCTTCCAATGTCGATGTCGAATCGGCCAGTTTCAACACTACCGCCCTGCACCAATTCGAGTTCGGAGTGGATGGTTAGGGGCGCATCCACGGCTTCGAAGGCGTGGATCGAGGGAACTTGGTCAGCCAACCTATGCGGCACGATGTTGGCTGCGCTCGCTACCAGCGTCGCGGACTTACCGTTATTGCGCCCCGTCAGGGTGACTCTGAACGGAGAAATCTGGTCGGCGACCAGCAGCCTACCTTCGCCACGAAATGACGCCACATTCGTGGTCGGGCTGCGATCGACGAAGAAATCGGCGCGTGGAACACTCCATTGGCTACGACGACTGCCGTCAGCCTGCTTTATGACGGCATCAATGAGCGTAACAGATTGGAGCTGAAGGGCTCGTTCCGGCACGCGGCCAACTTGAGCGAGTGCGTCCATGGCGAGGCGTACGAGCGCACGGCCAGAGTTGCCGTCTCCAGTTACATCGGTGCCAGTAGCTGGCGGAAGCCCGCCGACCGGCCCACCGGCCTCGACTTGACTGGCGTTAGCTGCTTGTGGAACCGACCGCATATCGGCCCGTTTTTCACCATTGCCAGCCTGCGATAGGTCGATCACCGCGCCCTTCAACACAACACCGGCTGGCACCACTCTGCCAGAAAGTGCAGCAGAGAGATCAAGTTGGATGGTTGCCGCTTTAGCGGAAGCCGTTTGCGCCCCGTCGGCAAACGCCAATGCCACATCCGTCAACTCGAGCGCGAGGCCACCGCCTTCAGAGCGCTGGAGGTGAGCATTCCCAAGTGTCACCTCGTTCGAACCCAAACCTTCAATGAGTGCTTGCCTGATAGACCCAGACATGAATTGCAGAGGAATGGCCCCGAACAACAACTTAACGTAGATTAACGCAGCCGCGAACAAGGCTAGCGGCAACACAGCCAAGAGCACGATACCGAGGAACTTCAGCGGTCTAACGATCAATCGCTCTCCAACGGTCATCACTTGACGGTCTCGAGTTCGCCGCTGGTAGGCTTGCTGGTTGCCGCCGGAACGCTCGGAAGGAGCTGGGGGAAATGGCAGTGGCGGCGGCCCCGTTCGCATATTAGCAGTCGAACCAAGCGTCGGGGGTGCCGTCAGCGGGTGCAGTCTCGCGCCGCTACGCGGAGTCGCCTCGTCAGCTTGTTGTCGATCACCACGCCGGTAAAGTGCCACGCCTTGCTCCCCCGAGTCCTGGCGACGTCAACAATGCGTTTCAATTCGTCAATGACAAGTCCGTCAGAACACGAGGCATTCGCCGCTGCCTGATGGAGCCGCCGTTGATGCGCTAGTCGCAAGCCCTGTCCTCGCGAGTATCTGCCACAGCCTCCAACTATAGCTGCAAATCTCGGACCTCCAGTGACAGCTCATGCTTCCTGTTCAGCTTCCCGCGCAAAATGATGCTGACAGCCGATATGCCTGCCCGTTCATCAAACTTCACCGAGACCGGCTCTGCGAACAACTATAACCATGATGCCATACCGCACGCTCCCACTACAGCCTATTCAGCCTTGGATCTGTGCGCCGTGACACCTACATTGCCCCGAGTAGGGCACGCTCCCGACTGGCAAATTACCGGGATCACCGCATCCAGATCGCGCTATGGATACATGACACCGGAAATTGTGCACACGATCCCCTCATCGCATGCGATGTCGGGCGAAAAAACGACGAAAGGAAGGCACAGATGCTAGAGGTAGGGCTTTCAGCTCCGGATTTTCTGTTGCCGACGGACAACCGTGGCGACGTCAGGCTGTCTAAGTTGAGAGGGCAACCGGTGGTCGTCTATTTCTACCCCAAAGACGACACCGCCGGCTGCACCAAGGAGGCACAGGCCTTCAGTGACCTTGCAGCAGATTTCGCCAAGCTCGGGGCTCGACGTCATCGGCATCTCACCCGATAGCATCGCGAAGCACGCAAAGTTCCGTGTGAAGTACGACCTTGCCATCGATCTTGCGGCTGATGAGGACAAGAAAGTCGCGAGTGACTATGGCGTCTGGGTCGAGAAATCGATGTACGGCCGAAGTTACATGGGTATCGAGCGGACCACATTTCTAATCGATGAGCGTGGCAAGATCGCCAGACTCTGGCGGAAAGTGAAAGTTCCGGGGCACGCCGAAGAGGTGCTTGCTGCAACCGGGTCCCTTGCGACCAAATGACTGGACCAAATGTCTGTTGGGTTCGCCCACTCGCCGGGCGCGAGGACCTTAACCAATTCAGCGTATCTTCTTGCGATGGGGAAACCTGGCACCCCGAGAGCCTAGTGCACGGTGCCCGGTCTATCGTCGCAGCCGATAGACCGGCGGTCAAAGTTGCGTTGGCGCGTCTCACAGCGGACTTGTGGCTTCAGGGCCGGCTGTCGCTTGGTAGACTGAGTACAGACGCAGCCATGCCTGATAATCCTGGCCGGCCGGCCCAGCCACGCCTCCTTCCACCACGCGAAATGCCTCGCAGATCATCACATGGCCAGCGTGGCCGCATTGCGCTCCTTCATTCGATCGCCCACATCGAACTCAATGCCATCGATATGACCTGGGATCTCATCGGACGCTTCGCGCACAACGCATTACCGCGCGCATTCTTCGATGACTGGGTTCTTGTTGGATCTGAAGAAGCCCATCATTTTGCATTGCTAACACAACGCCTTGCCGAACTGGGCGCAAGCTATGGCGACCTACCTGCGCATGACGGCCTATGGCAAGCCGCCCATGCCACGGGCGAAAGCCTTATCGCACGTGTTGCCGTTGTACCACTCGTGCTCGAGGCGCGCGGTCTAGACGTCAGCCCGTCAATCATCGCCAAACTCGAAGCCGCCAACGACACGTCCTCTGCCCGGATTTTGAATATCATCTATCGAGATGAAAAGCGGCACGTCGCATTTGGCGCCAAGTGGTTCCGCCACTTCTGCATGCGGGCCGGTCTGCAGCCTGAACCCACCTTCCACCAACTCGTGCGACGGCATTTTCGCGGTCCTGTCAAGCCACCGTTCAATGACAGAGCCCGGGCCGAGGCTGGGCTGACGCCCGGGTTCTACAAGCCTCTCGCTGCGATGGTGGCCGCCGCACCAGGTGGCACGCTGTGACGCTGCGGCGCAGCAGATGCTTTTTAATGGTCATGCGATGACCGCCCGGGAGTTCTATGATAAGTACGCGTTGACGTTGAGCGATGCTGTTTCATTGCCAGCGTGGGATGGGACCGAGGGAATGCGTACAACCCATTGATCTATTTTGGGTTGTGTAGGGGAGTTCTGAGTTCATGTTCACAAAAAAGCCCGAGAAAGACGCATCTAGTTTCGATCTTGGTAGAGGGGGGCAGACGCCACCCAGCGGTCCGATGCCTACACCGGCGCCTACCATCGGTCGCCAGACAGGCACAAAGGGCAGTGAATCTCGTATCGGCTCCGATCTCACAATTATCGGCAATTTGGTTTCCAAGGGGGAGATTCAGGTCGACGGCGAGGTCCAGGGCGATATCCATGGGGCGAATGTCGTCATCGGCGAGAGTGCTCGAATTACCGGAGGGATTGTCGGGGACGAGGTTATCGTGCGCGGCAGTGTTATGGGGTCGATCCGGGGTAAGCGCGTCGTATTGCAGTCTTCGAGTAAACTCGAGGGTGATATCTTTCACAATCAACTCGCAATTGAGCAGGGCGCTTTTTTCGAAGGCAAATCCCGCCGCGTCGATGACCCGACCGCTGACGCCCAACGACCGGAGATTCCGCTGCCGACAGGAGCCGGCGGTGGCACCGGCTCCATGGCGAACTCCTGATCACCTCGCAACGGTGACCTTTCGTTCTGGTATGTGACGCAAGATTTTTGAAATCGCGCATCGCGATCCGCTACGTCAGCCCATGGACTTGGTACCAGCTGAGGCGCATGTCTAATTGTACCTTGCAAGTGGACCATGGGTGGCGACGCGCATTTCTGATCGCGTGGCCGTGCGGGCAGTGCTGGTCCACGAGATTTAGACCGACGCGAAGAGTGCTGCATCGACGACTGGGTGATCATGCGCAGCGGAACCAATGTGGCTGGGATCGCTCGGGATGTAAGTGGTCTTGGCCTCCAGGTTCTCAGCGTCAAACGGTATGACTTGGCCATAGTTGCATCATCAACGCCGATAGACCTGAGACGTGGTCGGCCGCGCCACCTATAATCGGTTGCATTCCGGACGCTTGCGGGTGGCATTTCGGAGCGCGAACTCGTTTGGGGCATGCCCCCCATTTTATTCAACCTATTTGGTGAACTGCCCAGTTTCTTCGGACCATTCTTTGTTGGAGAGTTGAGCCGCCATCCGTTCTGTTGGTTTCCGTCCAAGGGTGGCTCCGTGGCGCGGCGGGGGGCTGTATGGCAGGAGCTGGGCCCCGTCCGTCGGCCGCACGAGTGCTGCGTGTTGGTTCTTTCCCCCTGCAGCGAACTCGACCGGCTTCAGGTATCCTAGGCCCGAACGCGGCATAACCTCGCTGTAGTGCTCTTGCCAGCGCAGTTGCCACCCATCGTGGCTATTCGTATCAGCAGGACCAGCCAAGTCTTGCTCGTGGATTGTTCCTAGGGCCGCGGACTGCTGGACTTCGTCTTAGGAATTGGTTTGGTCTAGGAGAACCATCGCATGCCTCATAAACAGTATGTGCTGAGCATAGATCAGGGCACTACCTCTACTCGCGCAATCCTATTCGATGCCGACTTGCGCGTGATGGCCATGGCACAGGAAGAGTTGCCACAGCATTATCCCAGGCCGGGCTGGGTAGAGCATGATCTCGAGGATATTTGGCGCGCCACCGTTGCCGTTTCGCGCGCTGCGATGGCGCGTGGTGGAGCCTCACCTAAGGACATTGCGGCCATCGGCATCACCAATCAACGGGAAACGACTGCCATCTGGGAGCGGTCGACCGGGAGACCCATTCATCGCGCCATCGTTTGGCAGGATAGGCGGACGGCCTCGATGTGCGCCGAACTCAAGAAAGCCGGCTGCGAAGCGGCCGTGACGGACAAGAGTGGGTTATTGCTCGATCCTTACTTCTCGGCGTCGAAGATTGCCTGGCTGCTGGACAATGTCGAAGGCGCCAGATCCGCAGCCGATCAGGGACGTTTGGCGTTCGGCACCATTGACAGTTTTTTGCTTTGGCGCCTAACAGGCGGCCGGATACATGCGACAGACGCCACCAACGCCAGTCGTACTATGCTGATGAATATCGCCACTGGTGAGTGGGATCGCTCGCTGTTGGAACTTTTCAACATCCCGGCCAGCCTGCTACCGCGAGTTTGCGACAGTGCGGACGATTTCGGTTCGACCATCGGCGGTATTTTCGGCAAAGCCATCGCCATTGCGGGTGTGGCTGGCGATCAGCAGGCTGCGACTGTCGGCCAGGCCTGCTTTGCGCCGGGAATGTTGAAGGCGACCTACGGGACTGGCTGCTTTGTGCTGCTGAACACTGGAGGATCGCTGATACGATCCGAAAACCGACTGCTGTCGACGATTGCATACCAACTTGATGGACAGAGAACTTACGCCTTGGAGGGATCAATTTTCGTTGCCGGAGCCGCCGTACAATGGCTTCGCGACGGGATTGGGATTATCGAGAGCGCGGCGCAGTCCGGTGAATTGGCTGCGCAAGCTGATGAGGCGCAAGACGTTATCTTGGTTCCGGCCTTCGTGGGCCTGGGTGCGCCGTACTGGGATGCTGAATGCCGCGGTGCCATCTTTGGCCTGACACGAAATTCCGGTCCAAAAGAGATCGCTCGCGCGGCCCTTGAGAGCGTCGCCTTTCAAACTCGAGATTTAACAGAAGCGATGCAGAGAGATTGGGGCGAGGCCCTCGGTGAGACAGTGCTTCGCGCCGACGGCGCAATGGTGGCGTCGGACTGGACGATGCAGCGCATAGCGGACATACTTGGCGCCTGCGTTGACCGTCCCGAAATCCTGGAAACGACCGCACTTGGCGCGGCGTGGCTTGCGGGCCAGAGGGTCGGAGTATATCCCAAAATTGCGGAATTCGGGTCGCTATGGTCAAGCCAACGCCGGTTCACGCCTAAGATGAAAGCCACTGAACGAGAGCGCCGCTATCAAAACTGGCAACGCGCCGTTCAACGAACACTCACACGGTGATACGCTGATGGTATTCCGCCCAATGTCCGTTTTGTCGTAGGGCCGTGGTTTTTGGGATTGTGGGTTTTCAGCGTTACAATCGCCAACGTGCCTTTGGCACTTTCGACAGTATAGCCGGCATTGTCTGGCGCGAGATGCCCGGTATGGCCATCGCCCCCAAAAGGCGAATGCACCCGGCGCCACAATACGCCGAGTGCATTCTGAAACAGCCATCAGAAGTGGCGTGATATCGCCAACGCAGATACCGACGGTTTAGGCGGCGGGGCGCTTCTTGAGGCCGGCCTCGACGTCCGAGAACGTGCCCTGGATTTCGCCACCGACGTTATTCACGACGGTGATGATCGCGACGCCGATCAGGGCGGCAATCAGGCCGTACTCAATGGCCGTGGCGCCGGATTCGCACTTGGTGAACTTTGCAAGGGTCTTCATGATTGAACTCTCCCAACTCATACACTTGTCCGGATGCACCAGGAACCAAGCTGATGAACCAAGGGGAAATCCCCGGTCTCGACCAGGTCAACCTACGATCTGAAATACAAAAACTCCTTAATTTCTGGCCTTTTGGGGCGCGAAGCTCAACTTCCGTCAATGTAAAGGTAATAAAGAGTAAACAACATGCCGACATTGGCCCCCGAGGCTCAGATCGGGCAATTGCATCCGTACTGAGGTGCCGCAGGTAGGGCCAAGGGTACTTGTGGTGAAGCAACAACTGACGTTTACCGCTGTTCGCTCATGCCAGTTGAGCAGTGATGAGGCGAATCGACAAACGCGAGCGGGCGCCGAAAGCCCCAAAAATCACGCCTCGCTTCATTCTGATACGAATGACGGTCGGTGTTTGCTTTTCGTTGACGAATTGATGGCTAGATCGGTGTCCGGAACCCTCGTCCGCCACTAGAGGCGATGCGATCTAGCGCTCATGGAGCAGAACCTATGAAAAGCCGGCCAATCTACCGTCGTACTGCTAAGACTTGGCTTGGATTCGTCGGCGGCTTGGCCGTTGGGCTTCTGGCTCACCTTGTTCCGGCCGTCGCACAGGACCTAGTCGTGAAGTACGATCAGTCCCAATTGCTGCGCCTGCCCCGCCCCGTCGCTGAAATCATAATCGGCAATCCTACTATCGCCGACGTCACAGTTCAGGCGCCCAACCTGCTGGTGGTCACCGGCAAGACCTTCGGCATCACCAATGTGATTTCGCTCGACGCGGAGCGTAATGTGATCATGGATCAGCGGGTTGTCGTTGTCCGCGAGGAAACCCGGGTGGTCAATCTGCAGAAGGGCTCAAAGCGTGAGTCCTACAACTGCACGCCGATTTGCAATCCTTCGCTCGTCATCGGCGACGATCAGGCCTATTTCGAGAGCGTCGTACGCAATGGCGAGCGCAAAATAAAGTTCTCGGAAAGCTCTGCTAAATCCAGTTCTGCTCCAGGCAGCCAGTAATGTTAGTCGGCTCGGAGTGACGTAGACCCCAATGGATAGTCGCTCCGGGGCAGCGTCAAGGATCACGAGGCATGGAACTCTTGGCGGCGCAACTCACTCCAACGGTTGCGCCGCTTTCATTTCTGTTGCTCTTCCAGATGTCTCAGAATAGGTGGACGCTGCTCGGAAAGAAGAGACCCACAAGAAAGAAGAACGTTCCCAGAGCCGTCAGCAAACCGGCGGCCCACAGCAGGTACACCACGTGTACGATCAAGTAGACTGATGAAAGCACGATAGAGATCTGGAACAGTGCCGACGATACTTCGAAGTGGTGATACTTCTCAGTAGCGAAGTCTCTCTTCTTCTCTGCCGCCAGTGCGCGGGCCTGCAATTCCTTGCGCCCCTCCCCTCCGCCCGCCGTCGGCTCAGATTGATAGCGAGCCACGTCTGCCTTCCAGGCACCAATGCGTTCGGCCAATTTCTTCTTTATTGTCGCATCCTGCGTAAGAGTCAGGTCGACTTCCAGCTGTTCGGCGGCCGTCCTGATTGCCGTCTGGCGTATGGTCTTTGCTTGATAGAAGGACCACAGGTTGGAAGCTTCGATATTATAAGAAAGTGAATTTGTCTGCGCACTCTTGGCTAGAGTTTCGGCGATTGCCAGAAAAAGGGCGAGAACCGAAATGAATATTGCTATGTATTTGTTGCCACCTTCGCCCTCAGTATGGCCGACACCGTGACCGTGGGACATGTTATCTCCGCGTGGTTTTGGTTGCGTCAACAATAATGACGTGCGCTTGCGCCTTCCCGGAGCCAGCGCTGAGGCTGGGGTTCCGAAATGTTCACTTCACGATGAGTACGGTTTTCGTCCGAGTGTTCTCAGACGACGTCGACTTCGAGATCACCGACGCCTTCAACGTGACCATGGAGCTTGTCCCCCTTGACCACAGCGGCCACGCCTGATGGGGTTCCTGTCATAATGATGTCTCCCGCTCGCAACTCGAACAAGCTGGAGATGAACGCAATCTGTCCGGACACGTCCCAGATCATCTGGTTGAGATCACCCGTCTGGCGCCGCTTGCCATTGACATCAAGCCAGATCGCTCCCTTCGCGGGATGGCCAATCTGCTCGGCAAGCACTAGCGGCGTTGCCGGCGCAGAATGCTCGAAGGCTTTGCCGACCTCCCAGGGGCGGCCCATATCCTTGGCCTTGCCCTGCAGATCGCGCCTAGTCATATCGAGACCTACGCCGTAGCCGAGGATATGGCCAAGCGCGTCCTTCTGTCTTGATGTCCTTGCCACCAGACTTCAGCGCAACCAGCATCTCGATTTCGTGATGCACGTCGCTGGTGCCGGGCGGATAGGGGAACTTTCCGTCAACGCGAAGATTGTCTGATTCTTCTGGAAAAAGAATGGCGGTTCGCGATTGGGATCGTGGCCCATTTCTCTGGCATGCTCTGCATAGTTGCGGCCAATGCAATAAACGCGATGTATTGGAAACAACTTATCTGTCCCCTTGATCGGCAATGCCGCCTGGCGCGGCGGATCGATGATGTAGGCCATGGCGCACCTTCTCTTGCAACCGCTCAAAACCGGGCCTGTCTAGCAGATTGCACTCCAAGCTGTCATAGAGAATCGGCTGCTTCGACAGGTCGGTACCGAGAGGGCCGAAGAAGGTGAGGTTGATTTGAGCCGGATCTTGGTTCTGGGAGGCTACGGCGTCTTCGGACGCCGAATCGTCGAGCGGCTCGCCGGCCGCTCCAATATCGAGGTCGTGATCGCAGGTCGCGATCTCGACCAGGCGCAGGCCTTAGTCTGCCGCCTGCGCCGCGGCCAGGCTGGAGCGGGCCCCAGTGGTTGCCCGTCCCTCAGCACCGTTCGTCTCGACGCTCAATCTCTGACTGCGACAGACCTCAGCGCCATCCAGGTCGATATTCTCATCAACACAGTCGGTCCCTTTCAGAAGCGGGACTACCGCGTTGCCTTGGCCGCAATCAATGCGGGAGCCCATTATATCGATCTGGCGGACGCTCGGACTTTCGTGAACGGCATCTCGAACCTGGATGCAGTCGCTCGGCAGCGAAACGTGCTGGTCACATCCGGCGCGAGCTCGGTGCCTTCAATCGCGGCGGCCGTGATCGATACGCTTGTGGGCCGATTCGGTGGCCCCTTTGAATTGCGCTACGCCATTTCGCCGGGCAACAGGTTCGATCCGGGCCGCGCAACCGTTGAATCAGTTCTTGGTGCGCTTGGACAGCGTTTCACAGCCCTGGAGAAGGGTGCCCCGGCACCGCGCTATGGTTGGCAACCATTGCACATCGAGACCTATCCAGGCGTAGGCAAGCGCCTTCTGGGATCCTGCGACATTCCTGATCTCGATCTTTTTCCGGCTCGCTACCCAAGCCTCAAGTCCCAACTCTTCCTCGCTGGCGCCGACGTAAAGGCGTTCCATATTGCGCTCTTCGCGCTCTCCTGGCTTGCGAGATGGCGACTCGTCAATCGGCCTGAGCGACTGGCGACACCTTTGCTGGCGCTAAAGCGGGCGCTTCCTTTTCTTGGGTCCGACACCGGCGTCATGTCCATTCAACTCAAGGGGCACGATCATAGCAGGCGGCAGCAGAGCCTACGGTGGATCTTGGCCGCCAGGTCCGGCACAGGCCCGTTCGTGCCGGCGACGCCCGCCGTCATCGTTGCCATGAAACTCGCAGCTGGCGCTCTGGCTTTCCGTGGTGCGACGCCTTGTGTGGGACTGTTTTCTTTAGATGAGCTCAACGAGGAACTCGGCGACCTCGACATCAGAACGTGGGTTGAATGCAGCTCTGTCGAGCCGACCTAGTGGCCAATCTACTATATCATCTGGCGCTCAGCGAAGACTTCAGTCGGCTCGCTCCGCAAGTTCGCGCCCTCCACACAGTCAACCGAACGCGCCTGTGGCGTGGGAGCGTCGATGTGGAGCAAGGCACTTCGCTGTTCTCCCGAATGATTGCTCGAATATTTGGCCTGCCGCCAGTGGGCATCGACCAGGACATTCTTGTGCGCTTGACCCCAGCGGCAGGCGGCGAGACTTGGGACCGCGTGATCGGCAGCGGGCGGTTTGTCTCCCACCAAACGCTGGCCGGTCCGCACCACATCTATGAACAGATCGGGCCGGCCAAATTACTGTCTCCCTCCGGTGAGCGCCGCCTTGTCCGCCTGAACTGGATCGCCGAGTTTGACGCGCGTTTTGTGTGTGGCTCAGGCGAGGATGTGCCCACGATGTCGGATGTGGACACAAGTGGCGGCAAGCGTCGGCGGAACAAGCGTTGGCCGGAGGCGCTGAAGCGCGAGATCGTCGAGGCGACATTTCAGCCGGGGGCGTCGGTATCGGTCGTGGCGCGCCAGTACGACGTCAACGCGAACCAGGTCTTCGCATGGCGTCGCCGCGACCTGTCGGAGGATCGGCAGTCCACTTCGCCCTCTCCACCGGCAACGCCGGCGCTGGTGCCGGTGACCATCATCCCGGAGCCGGAGGGCGAGCAGGCTGCGCCGGCCGCCCCGGACACGATCGAGATCGAGGTGCCAGATGGTAGTCGGGTGCGCGTGGGGACGGGCTTCGACGGACGCACGCTGAAGCGCGTGCTCGACGTGCTGAGGAAGCGATGATCCCGGTCCCGCCAGACGTGCGCGTGTGGCTGGCTGTCGGCAAGACCGACATGCGACGCGGCATGAACGGGCTCAGCCTCCAGGTGCAGGAGACGCTCGGGCGCGACCCGTTCGCCGGCGATCTTTTCGTGTTCCGCGGTGCGCAGAGGCGACCTCGTCAAGATCCTCTGGCATGACGGCCTCGGTCTCTCGCTCTACGCCAAGCGACTGGAGCGCGGCAGGTTCATCTGGCCGCCGACCTTGCCCATCTCGCCCGCGCGTGCACCGGAGGAGCGCTCGGTCACCATCTCGGCTGCTCAGCTCGCCTATCTCCTGTCCGGGATCGACTGGCGTAACCCGGTTCACACATTCCGGCCGGAACGCGCGGGATAAGCGGTGATCCGGTCATTTTCTGCGAGCGATGGGACGCTGTCTGTGATTCTCTCGATCCATGGATTCGGCGGCCGACATCGAGGCATTGAGAGCAGCACTCGCGGCCGAGCGGGCCCGAGCGGCGCACGTCGAGGCCGAGCTGGCGCTCGCCCGCGCCAAGCTCGCCGATGACGCGGCGACGATCGCAGCCCAGAAGCTGGAGATCGTCAAGCTCAAGCGGCAGATCTACGGGCCCCGATCCGAGCGCGCCGCTCGCCTCATCGACCAGATGGAGCTGGAGCTCGAAGACCTGGAGGCCGCGGCCACCGAGGACGAGATCGCCGCCGAGCAGGCCGCTGCAAAGACGACGAACGTCGCCGGCTTCACGCGCAAGCGCCCCTCACGCCAGCCGTTCCCGGCGCACTTGCCGCGCGAACGCGTCATCGTGCCCGGCTCCACGACGTGCGCGTGCTGCGGCGGCACGCGGCTGCGCAAACTCGGCGAGACCATCACCGAGACGCTGGAGGTGATCCCGCGCCGCTGGAAGGTGATCTGCCACGTGCGCGAGAAGATGACGTGCCGGGACTGCGAGAAGATCTCCGAGCCGCCGGCGCCCTTCCACGTCACGCCGAGGGGCTGGGCTGGCCCGAACCTCATGGCGATGCTGCTGTTCGAGAAGTTCGGCCAGCATCAGCCTTTGAACCGTCAGGTCGAGCGCTATGGCCGCGAGGGCGTGCCGCTGGCGCTTTCGACGGTTGCCGATCAAGTAGGTGCGGGATGCGCCGTGCTGGCCCCGCTGCTCAGGCGTGTCGAGGCCCACGTCTTCGCGGCCGAGCGGCTGCACGGTGACGACACCACGGTGCCCGTGCTGGCGAAAGGCAAGACGCACACCGGCAGATGCTGGGTGTACGTCCGTGACGATCGGCCATTCAAAGGTCGCGCCCCTCCTGCCGCGATGTTCTACTACTCGCGCGACCGAGGCGGCGCGCACGTCGAGGAACATCTCGCGCGATGGTCCGGGCTGCTGCAGGCAGACGCCTACTCCGGCTACAACAGGCTCTATGCCGCTGACCGATCGCCGGGTTCGATCTGGAGGCAGGCTGCTGGGCGCATGCACGCTGGCCGTTCTTCGCACTTGCCGACATCGAGGCCAGCGCCCGGCGCAAGGCCGAGGGCAAGCGCCCGCACCGATCTCGCCGCTGGCGCTGGAGGCCGTCCGGCGCATCGATGAGCTGTTCGAGATCGAGCGCGGCATCAACTACTCTTGCGGCTGCTCGTCGATCAGCAGAGTCTTATTTTGCACATTGAAGGCTTCTGGGTGGTTGGTCTGCCGATGCCACGCTTCCTGACACTGTCCATTCGAACCCTCGAGTGGGAGGACGGCGGTCGCTATCGTTTTGATGTGGCCGCCACTCTACCCGGCATTGGCCGTCTGGTTGCCTATCGTGGCTGCCTCATCGAAGTGACCGAATGCGATCTGGACAGAAACTCTAACGCGTGACGCGC
This sequence comes from uncultured Alphaproteobacteria bacterium, assembly GCA_963761475.1. Taxonomy (GTDB): domain Bacteria; phylum Pseudomonadota; class Alphaproteobacteria; order Rhizobiales; family Hyphomicrobiaceae. The sequence goes on along the minus strand of CAVXGT010000017.1, from coordinate 160,156 downwards.
AACCGACCATCCGAAATTCCACTTCAGACGCAGAGAACCTGTCGGGATCTATTTCTGTCCCGCCCATTCGGATTTGACCTCATCGCATTTTGGGCCAATAAACTCATTAATATCTTTTACAATCATCCCTTGAAGGACATTGAACGTATTGTCTGTGGCTGTCGCCGTCCACATGGCGCCCTTCAACAGAGTTGGTGCCTGGATTTTGCCCCAGCCCAGATGCGCCTTCACGGCTTTGCCGTTCTCGAATGTCACGTTTGGCGCCATATCGAACTTTAGCTGCGCGGCCGCCGCTTTTTCGCGGTCAACCTCGCAAGCAACCGTCTGCTTCTCCAGCTTGAGTTCGAACTTGGGCTCAGTGACGGCCTTCACAAGCAAATCACGGCTCAATTTGATATCGGCCGTGCATTTCACTCGCCCCCATGGCCACGCCACCTTGGCCTTGGAAATCATCTCGGTGAGTTGCTCCTTGCGCCAGGACTTCAAAACACTGCATGTCACATCACCGCTTGTCGGCTTGGGATTATGAAACGCTGCGCAAATCGACACCTTACAAGCCTTGCGAGCCTCGCGCTCCGCCTTCTCCTCGGGTGTCAACTCGACCTTCCGCAATGGTGGCACTTGCGCGTCCGCTGGTTTTGTCTCTTGCGCCGCGACCAAGCTGGCCGCGAACGCCTGGAGAAGCGCCACGAACGCGACCACTGAATTTGCCAATTGCCGACGGCCGAATGCGGACATGTTTCACGTCTCCTAGTGATTTGGACATTGCAACGTGCGACACCGATCTGCCCGAACACAGTCGTTTCCAACTGCCACTGCCTGATGCTGGCGCACCTAATCGTGGATGCCCTAAGACGCGCCCATCCCGGCAAATCTAAGGCAGTGAGCCCCCTGACTGAAAGCGTGCCGCTGCCCTTACCTTTGCCTCAGGCCCCCGACTGCGGCCTTTCGTCGTCGCGCAATACGACATAGATGGCGGGAATGACGAGAACGGTCAGTAGCGTAGAGGACGCCAGACCAAACAGAAGCGAGATGGCCAGACCTTGAAAGATCGGGTCGAACAAAATGACTGCAGCACCGATCATGGCGGCTATTGCGGTCAGCAAGATTGGTTTGAAGCGAACTGCGCCAGCCTCCAGCAGAACGTCTCTCAACGGCCGCTCAGTCCCTTGAGAGTGACGCACGAAATCAACGAGGAGAATCGAGTTTCGTACGATGATTCCTGCTAGCGCTATGAAACCAATCATGGATGTCGCCGTGAACGGTGCGCCGAAAAGCCAATGCCCCAACATGATTCCAATCAGGGTCAAAGGGACGGGCGTCATGATGACCAATGGTAATTTGAACGACTTGAATTGCGCAACGACGAGAATGTAAATTCCAAGCAGAGCGACCGCGAACGCAGCGCCCATGTCACGGAATGTAACATAAGTGACCTCCCATTCACCGTCCCACAATAACACGGGATGCGTTTCGTCCTGTGGCTGGCCATGCAAGCGGATCTCCGGCCGTGCCAGCTTGCCCCAGTCGTGGCTCTTCACCTTGTCTGCTACGGCCAGCATGCCGTAGATCGGCGCCTCGTAGGCACCGGCGAGTTCACCCATGACCATTTCCACCGCGCGTCCATTGTGGCGGAAGACGGGAAACGAGGCCTTCTCATCGGTCACGCTCACCACGTCGCCCAATTCGACGATCGAACGTTCGCCCGGGAGTGCGTTCGCTGCGACGGGCGTAGTCAATGCGCGGGCATCGATGACGTGGCCCGATTTGGGTAGCTCTACGGCGATCTCGACCGGATGGCGTCCACCACCGCGGTGGGAATAGCCGACGGGCACTCCTGAGAGGTAAACTTGTATCGTGTCATAGACATCGCGCTCGTCGACCTTATGGAACTCCAGCGCATCCTGATTGATGGCGATGCGGCGGCGGGGCGCCTCGATCCCGAACGTATCGTCGTCATCAACGATGAACGGCACCGATTTGAATATTCCTCTTACCTGCGATGCTATCGCTCTCCTCGAAACTGCGTCAGGACCATAAATTTCGGCAACGAGCGTCGATATCACTGGTGGTCCAGGCGGCACTTCCACCACTTTGAGAGACGCGTGCTCGGGTAACTCAAGCGCAGATAGGCGCCTCCTGACATCGAGTGCGATCTCGTGGCTCGTGCGCTTGCGCTGGCTTTTCGGCTTCAGGTTGATCTGCAGATCTCCCTGCTCTGGATCCTTGCGGAGGTAGTAATGACGAACCAACCCATTGAAGTTGAATGGAGCCGCGGTCCCCGCGTAGGCCTGTACAGACGCCAACTCTTCGAGATCAGAAAGCCGGGCAGCTGCCTGCTGCAGGATGCGGTCCGTGACCTCGAGAGATGTTCCGCGCGGCAAATCAACGATGACTTGCATCTCCGACTTGTTGTCGAACGGGAGCAGCTTGACCGTTACCCACTTCAGACCAAAGAGGGCCAGGGACATTAACGTGGCGATGCCAACGAGCCAGAGAAAGACGGCGGCGCGACGTCGCGTGGCAATCACTGGCCTTGCCGTCGCCATGTAGAGCCGCCCAAGGCGACCGCCGGGCTCATGGGTAGCGTCCCCACCATGGCCGGCGCTTCCCAATCGCATCATCAGCCAAGGAGTGACCATCACGGCCACGAAGAACGACAACACCATCGCCGATGATGCGTTCGCTGGAATTGGACTCATGTAGGGGCCCATCAAGCCAGACACGAAGAGCATTGGCAAAAGCGCTGCCACAACGGTCAACGTCGCGACGATCGTCGGATTGCCAACCTCAGCGACAGCTTCGATGGCTGCTTGCACGCGGCTGCGGGCGTCCCCCATTCCCCAATGGCGTGCGATGTTCTCAATAACTACGATGGCGTCGTCGACCAAAATGCCGATCGAAAAGATGAGCGCAAATAAGCTAACTCGATTGATCGTGTACCCCATGATCCAGGATGCAAAGAGGGTCAACAGGATGGTCACAGGAATGACAATTGCGACAACCATGGCTTCACGCCAGCCGATCGCAAAACCAACCAAGATGACGATCGAGACCGTGGCCAGGGCCAAATGATAGAGGAGTTCGTTGGCCTTCTCGTTTGCGGTCTCACCGTAGTTCCGCGTAACGGCTATATCGATATCCTGGGGGATCATCTGGCCTTTGAGCTGGCTCAGGCGACCCAGGATTTTCTCTGATATGACGACCGCGTTGGCGCCGGCACGCTTTGCGAACGCAACCGTAACGGCCGGAACGCGTTCGAGTGATCCATTAGGTTGTTTGCTAAAATGCCACGCTCGGTGCTCCAGCGGCTTGGCACCGACGACGACATTGGCAACGTCGCGGAGGTAAACGGGCCGCCCGTCGCGTGTGCCAATCAGCAGCAAGCCAAGGTCTGGCACTCCGCTCAGCGTCTGCCCCGCCGCGACAGCGACGCTTTGACCGCGATCTCGGATCCGGCCTGCCAAGAAGGACCTATTGGCCTGTCCGACCTTGGTGACTAGTTGCTGCAGCGTGACGCCATAGAGCGCCAGCTTCTCGGGTAACGGCTCTACCCGGATCTGATCCGGACGCCCGCCAACCACGTAGGTCAGCCCGACGTCTTCCAGTTTTGCCAGCTCGATTTGAAGGTTCTCGGCCAGGTGGTAGAGCGCATTGTCCTGGTAGCGCGCCGCGGCGCCGATTGTCGGTGACAGCGTCAGCGTCACAATGGCAACGTCATCGATGCCTCGACCCACAATAAGGGGCTCTGGAATCCCGATCGGTATGCGATTTATATTCGCGCGCACCTTCTCGTGAACCCGGAGAATTGCATCATCAGAGCGTGTGCCCACCAGAAATCGTGCCGTGACCAACACGCGATCATCAGCTGTGCTCGAATAAACGTGCTCAACACCATTTATGGCCTTGACGATGGTTTCCAGTGGCTCGGTAATAAGGCGTACCGCATCCTCCGCCTTCAAGCCGTCGGCGCGTACCGAGATGTCTACCATTGGGACGGAGATCTGTGGCTCTTCCTCGCGTGGTAATGCGAACAGTGCGACCACCCCAAGCGCGAGGGCTGCCACAAGAAAGAGGGGCGTCAACGGAGATCCGATGAACGCTTTCGTGATTGCGCCCGACAAGCCGAGACCCGTTGGCCCAGCGCCAGTCGGATGGTTTGCTTCTGATTGATCCGTCATGGCATTACGAGCCTGTCGCCCGACTGCAGACCGGACAAGACCTCGACTAACGTCGGCGTGCGCGCCGTCGGAGACCGTTGACCGAGTTGGACAACGACATCGATTGGGCCTGCCGCGGATGCCAAGCGCACATAATCGAGGCCGAAGCGTGTGGAAATCAGCTCTTCGGGCACAAGTATAACCTGCCGACTCCCTGCCGAAATCCACACCAATGTGCGTTCACCGACAAAGTAGTCGCCCAGCCCTTCCACCTCCGCATCGGCAATGACGCGGCCACCTTGGATTTCCGGATAGATCTGGACAATTCGCCCTTCCGTCGCAGGCTTGGCCTCGTCGGCCATGCCTCGGCGACCAACCTTGAGTGCATCACCCTTCTTCATGAACCGCGCATGGCGCTCAGGTACCTCAAGACGCAGCAGATACTCATTGGCCGCGACCGTCGCAATGCTTTCGCCGGCCATCACAACGCTGCCCTCGGTCACCGGCACGCGCAGCACCCGCCCTGCTGCCGGCGCCAGCACCTGCCCTTCTTCCGCCTGCTTAGCGATGACAGCCCGCTCCGAGCGCGCGGCCTCAAGGTCATTGCTAGCTACATCGAACCCGGTCTTGGCTTGATCGAAGCGCGCTTGCGGCAGGACGCCGCGCTTCAGGAGCTCACTCGTGCGATCTAGTTCAGCTTTGGCAGTGCTTAGCCGGGATTCAAGCGCTACCAACTGTGCCTCCGAAGCCCTCAATCGTAGGGCTATTTTCGGATCAGCAACGATGCCAAGAACTTGACCGGCCGAGACATATGCGCCTTCCGTGATGTTCAATGTGGCCACGGTTCCTGGCGTTCGCACTCGAGCCTCGACAACCTTCTTGCTGCGCACGGTCGCCAAGACCGCCTTCAGGTCGTCAACTGGGGCATGTGACGCAGTATACGTGACGGCCGGTGTGTTTTCACTGCTAGCTTGAGGCTTTGAGGGGGCCTGCTCATCGGAACACGCCGATAGCAGCAGCGAAGCCAGAATCAGGAATTTCACTCTCATCGCGTTCCTTAGCCTTCCGAACCGCCTAGCCGTCACAAGCAGTCGACTACTGCGTGCGGGTAGGGCTGCACGTGACGTTGACTTTACATTAGACACATATAAATTAGATGTCATGAATATAAAAGACCTGAAAGACAAGAGCCAACAAGCGTCGCAAATGCTGAGCCTGCTCGCCAACCCGCACCGGCTGCAGATCCTTTGCGCCTTGCTGGACGAAGAAAGGTCTGTCTCATCGATTGAGTTTGTCGTTGATCTCAGTCAGTCGGCGCTGTCGCAGCACCTGGCCAAGTTGCGGGGAGCCGGGATTGTTGCAACGCGCCGGGAAGCCCAGTCCATTTACTATTCGATCTGCGATGAGCGCGCATTGCGATTGCTGGAGGCCCTCGCGGAGATCTATTGCCAGCCGACCGCAGCAACTGCTCGCCAACCTAAGAAATCCAAATAGACCCGATCCGAACAATTGGTTCTGGTTGCGATAAAGCAGTTGATGACCACAGCGGTGGCTGGCCGGGCCTGCTTAATGGTGGCTTTTTTCCGAATCCACCAAGGCTTCAGTCGGGTTGCCGCCAAGCCTGCGAAGTTGCGCCCAGCCCGAGCGCGTGATCAGATCGCCGCCGCGCCGCAACTTCCAGCCATCAGGGACCACCGCCACTATGCTCACGGGAAAGCTGCTAGTCGCCAATCGGGGCGAGATCGCAATCCGCATTTTTCGAGCGGCGGCCGAGCTTGGCCTTCCGAGTGTGGCGGTTTTTCCGGTCGACGATGCGACGAGCCTGCACAGCCGGAAGGCTGACATTGCGCACGAACTCCCGGGCAAGGGCGTGGCGGCGTATCTCGACGGTGCGGCGATCATTGCTGCTGCGCTCTCAACAGGCGCCACCGCAATTCATCCGGGATACGGGTTCCTATCTGAGAATGCCGGCTTCGCGCGTGCTTGTTCGGAAGCAGGCCTGACCTTCATTGGGCCAAGCGCAGACACACTATCCCGCTTTGGCGACAAGCATGCCGCGCGCAAACTTGCGGCCGAGCATTCCGTGCCGATCCTACCCGGCACGACCGCGCCGACCTCGCTCGAAGATGCCCGCGAGTTTCTTCGCCGCTTCGGCGAGGGCGGCATAATGGTCAAAGCCGTCGCCGGCGGCGGCGGGCGTGGCATGCGCCCCGTCCATGCCGAGGCCGACCTGGCGGAAGCGTTTGCCCGTTGCCAGTCGGAGGCCATCTCCGGGTTTGGCAACGGCGACCTCTATGTCGAGCGGCTGATCAGCAAAGCTCGCCATATCGAGGTGCAGGTGATCGGCGATGGAAAGTCGGTTTCGCACCTGTGGGAGCGGGATTGTTCACTGCAGCGCAGGCGTCAGAAAATTGTTGAGTTTGCACCAGCGCCAACACTCTGCGCGACGATCCGCGACCGCCTGATCGATGATGCCTTGAAACTCGCCGCTGCGGTCAACTACCGCAATCTGGGTACTGTCGAGTTTCTTGTCGACGGCGAAACCGGAGAGCATTTCTTCATCGAGGCCAATCCACGCCTGCAAGTCGAGCATACCATTACCGAAGAAGTAACCGGCCTCAACCTAGTGGGACTACAGTTGCAGCTGGCGGGCGGCGCGACGCTTGCAGATCTAGGCCTGACACGTGGCGAGGTGCCGAGACCTCGTGGCATGGCTATGCAGGTACGGATCAACCTCGAAAGCATTGCGGCCGACGGCAGCGTCAAGCCGGGGGGCGGCACGTTGACCGCATTCGAGACCCCGTCCGGCCGTGGGATCCGCGTCGACAGTAGCGGCTACGCCGGCTATCGCGGCAGCCCCGCTTTCGACCCCCTGCTAGCAAAATTGATCGTGCATGCAAGCTCGGGGTTGCTCAGGGATACGCTCGCAAAAGGCTACCGGGCGTTGTGTGAAATGCATGTAGCTGGAGCACCCACAAATATTGGCTTCCTGCAAGCGCTGCTCACGGATCAGAACGTTCGTGCAGGCGAGTTCAACACCGAGTTCGTCGAAGCACACAGCGCAGCACTGGCGGCTGGCGACGGCGATCAACATCCGCATTTCCATTTTGGCGCACCGGCGGGCACGTCACCCCCCAAGCCGCAGACGCGAGCCGGCGCGATCATCGACGCTGTCGATCCATTGGCTGTTCTGGCCTATGGACAAGCCAAAACGCCAGCAGAGACCGATCCTGCATCCGAGGGGCCAGAATTGGCCGACGGCTTGATTGGCGTACGCTCGCCATTGCAAGGCACAATCGTTTCGATCTCAGTCGAAGAAGGCGCAATCGTCCCACGCGGTGGCCAACTTGCCATCATGGAAGCCATGAAAATGGAGCACGTCATAACGGCGGAAGCGCCGGGTGTCTTGCGCGCCATGCATGTTGCAGCGGGCGATACCATTTGGGAAGGCCAGATCCTCGCCTCCCTTGAGCCAACAGAGGCTCATGGAGAGTCGGCAGTAGTAGATGAGGATATTGATCTCGACCACATCCGGCCAGATCTAGCAGAAATGCTCGAACGGCGCGCGCTTACGCTGGACGAAAGCCGCCCCAACGCGACGGCACGCCGACGCAAGACCAAGCAACGTACCGTTCGTGAAAATGTCGACGATCTCATCGATGAAGGGACATTCGTCGAATACGGCCCATTGACCGTTGCCGCCCAACGGCGGAGGCGCGGTCTCGACGATCTACTAGCGCGCAGCCCGGCTGACGGGCTCGTGACGGGTGTCGGAGCCGTCAATGCAGCCTACTTTTCCGATCCAGATTCGCGCGTCGCCGTCATGGCCTACGACTACACCGTTTTTGCCGGCACGCAGGGCGTGCACAACCACTGGAAGACCGATCGAATGATCGATGTGGCAGAGCAGGGCCGCATGCCGCTCGTTCTGTTTGCCGAAGGTGGGGGAGGACGACCAGGAGACGACGACTACGGCGGATTCATCGGCTTCAATACATTCCACCATTTCGGCCAATTGTCGGGACTGGTGCCGATGATTGCCATCGTCTCAGGACGCTGCTTTGCCGGCAACGCCTCGCTATTGGGATGTTGCGACGTCATTATTGCCACGGCCAACGCCAATATCGGCATGGGTGGCCCAGCTATGATCGAGGGCGGTGGGCTGGGGGTTTTTCGTCCAGAAGAGATTGGCGCGTCGTCCGTTCAACGCGCCAACGGTGTAATCGATATCGCCGTTGAAGACGAGGCGGAGGCCGTAACTGTCGCAAAGCGCTATCTGTCCTACTTCCAGGGCCGCGTCAGCCAATGGAGCTCGCCAGATCAGCGGCGCATGCGCTCGATCGTCCCGGAGAACCGTCTTCGGGTGTATGATATCCGCAAAGTGATCGAGACCCTTGCCGACGAAGGCTCGACTTTAGAGCTCAGACGCGACTTCGGACGCACCATGGTGACGACGCTAATTCGGATCGAAGGCCGGCCGATCGGGGTCGTCGCCAATAACCCGGCTCAGCTCGGCGGCGCCATCGACAGCGACGGTTCGGACAAAGGTGCGCGCTTCATGCAACTATGCGACGCCTTCGATATCCCCATCATCAATCTTTGCGATACACCCGGCATCATGGTCGGGCCCGAGGTCGAAAAAACCGCTCTCGTCCGTCATGCGTCACGGATGTTTCTGACCGGCTGCAATGTCACAGTACCCCTCTTCACAATTATTCTGCGGAAGGCTTACGGTCTTGGAGCCGTCGCCATGGCCGGAGGCAATTTCCGCGCACCGTATTTCACGGTTGCTTGGCCGACTGGTGAATTTGCCCCTATGGGTATCGAAGGACAAGTCAAGCTCGGCTACAGGGCAGAACTCGCGGCCATCGCCGATCCGGAGGCGAGACGACAGTTCTATGAAAAGATGGTTGGCGAGCATTACGAGCAGGGAAAAGCCATTCAACGGTCGACCACGTTCGGGATCGACGACACTATCGATCCGGCTGAAACGCGCCATTGGATTGCAACGCTGCTCGCCTCGATCCGACCGCCCGCGCCTCGGTCTGGCAAAAAGCGTCCGATGGTGGACGCTTGGTAACCCTGGAGACGGTGTCCACACGTATACTCCTGGCACTGCCCTGCCCACGAACTGCGACGTCGTACATTGAGGCTGGTCGGTTGGGCCACGGATCGGCAACCCATTGGGTTTCTGGATCGCCCAGTCGGCCATTGCCATCGACGGGGCAGCCGCGGCATGCTCACCCGGTCGCGCCTCTCGTGTTGGGGCTGCTGCCGCAGCCACCTGACGCGCGACGTCCGGAGAATACATCATGGCCCTGCTCATAATCGAACTCGACAAGCAGATTGGCTCTCGACAGCAATGGAGCGCGGCGCTGACGCAGAAGTTGCCTAAGATCGATGTCCGCTTCTGGCCTGACATAGGCAACACAGACGACATCACCTATCTTGCTTTCATGCATCCTGATTTCAACGTCTACCCGACGTTTCCAAACCTCAAGGCAATGCTGAGCCGATCAGCAGGCGTGGAATACTTCATCGATCATCCCAAACTGCCTGACGTGCCGCTCGGCAAGATGGACCCGGCCGAGGGAGACCCCATGATGACCGAATACGTCGTCATGCACGTCCTGCGGTTCCATCGCGACATGCCTGGATATCAGGCCGCGCAGGCCCGAAAGGAATGGCGGCGGGTGGCAATCATGCGTCCGGAACAGCGTCGCATTGGTTTTATGGGATACGGCGTCATGGCCAAGCCACCGGCACTGGTCCTGAAATCGTTAGGATTCGACGTCAAAGCCTGGGTTCGGACTCCGAAACCATATGGCGCACTGCCGCTGTTCCATGGACCCGATCAACTCGAGCCATTCCTCAGGGAAACCGACATCGTCGTTTGCCTTCTGCCGCTGACAGCGGAGACTGAGGGCATACTGTGCGCACGGACATTCGCCATGATGCCGAAGGGCGCCATGATCGTGAATGTCGGACGCGGCAAGCATGTTGTCGATCACGATCTCATACGCGCGCTCGACGAGGGGCAACTGGCCTATGCCGCGCTCGATGCGCTTTGGCCCGAGCCGCTGCCGCCCGAAAGCCCGCTTTGGTCGCATCCTAAGGTGACGGTGATGCCCCATGTCGCCCGACGACCGACTGTGGAGCAACTGGCAAGCCAGATTGCTGCCAACATCCAGCATTTTTTGACCGAGGGGCGTCTGCTGCAACAGATCGATCGCAGCCGGAGGTATTGAGACCCGGTGTTGCGTCGCGTCTCGTGAAGTTTCGTGGGGAGAGGCACATTCGCCGGACGGTGTGCTGGCAGCTTGTGCCGACCTCTTGCCTCATGCCGGCATGGCATGCGTGAATGGACAGATCGGCTTGGGGTTGGCGAGCCTTGGACCACGCCTGCGGCATCGACATCGGCATTAACGAGGATCGGTCATGGCACGACTTGACGGGAAAGTTGCAATCATTACGGGGGCTGCGCGCGGAATCGGGGCCGCTGCTGCCCGCCTGTTCGCGCAAGAAGGCGCAAAGCTGATGCTAGCGGACGTGCTCGAAGAGCAACTGCTTGCCCTCACGAATGAACTCAGTGATTGCGCTGCATGCCGGGTGACGGATGTGACGGATGACGACGCCGTCAAGTCGCTCGTTGAGGCGACTGTTGCGCGTTATGGCAGGCTCGATGTAGCGCTACTCAACGCCGGCATCGAAGGGCAGGTGAAGTCTTTTGCTGACTACCCTGTCGAGACCTTCGACAAGGTCATGGCCGTCAACGTGCGCGGTGTTTGGCTGGGCCTAAAATACGCCATGTCGGCCATGGCAGCGCAGGGCGGATCGATTGTCATCACGTCATCGACATCCGGCATCCGCGCGACCCCCAACATGTCAGCCTACACTGCCTCTAAGCATGCCGTTATCGGACTGATGCGGTCGGCGGCAATCGAAGGCGCCGCCAACAGGATCCGCGTCAATACAGTGAATCCGTCTCCGATCGACACACCAATGATCACATCGCTTGAGCAGATGCGGGGCCTGGCAGGCCGCAACGATCAACCGATGGCGCGCGCAACGCCCTTGGGCCGTTACGGCACGCCTGAGGAGGTAGCGAGAATGATGCTGTTCCTCGCCAGTGACGAATCGAGCTTCTGCACAGGTGGCGTCTACATGGTGGATGGCGGTGTATCCGCAGGCCGGGCCCAATAATCGGCATCTTCCGCGCGCGCGCCCCCCCCCCTCCCCCCGGAACCTACCTGCCTTTTTGCGGGCCTTTTGGCCGACGTCGGAGTTGACCGTCATGACGCGCGCGACAGCAATCGAGGCTTCGCTTCACTACTTCGATGATGAGGTGGATGGCTACTTCCGCGACCTCTCCGAACTCGTGGCTCTGCCGACTGAGAGCCAAAACCCCGCCCGATTGCCTGTTCTGCGCGAATATCTCGAAGGCCCAATTCAGGCGCGCCTGCAAAAACTCGGCTATGCCTGCCGCATCTACGACAATCCGATCCCTGGCTGCGGCCCGGTCCTGCTGGCAAGCCGCATCGAAGCTCCGAGCCTGGCGACCTTCATCAGTTATGGCCATGGCGACGTTGTCCTCGGCATGGAAGGCCGCTGGTCCGAGAATCGGGATCCGTGGTCGCTGTCATTTGCCGGAGATCGAGTCTACGGCCGTGGCGTTGCCGACAACAAGGGACAGCACTTGGCCCACATCGTCGCGCTAGAGCAGGTCCTGGCCGCTCGCGGAAGACTGGGATTCAACCACAAATTTCTGATCGAGACGGGCGAGGAAAACGGCTCCAAGGGCCTGAAGGAAATCGTGGAGGCGAACAAAGTCGATTTTTTCGCCGACGGCTTTTTCGCCTCAGACGGCCCCCGCACGGAGATGTCCCGCCCTAACATCACACTTGGTAACCGCGGCTGCTGCAATTTCACTTTGTCCGTCGATTTGCGCGATGGCGGCCATCACTCCGGCAATTGGGGTGGCCTGCTCTCCAACCCTGGTATCATTCTGGCTCATGCACTTGCGACAATTGTCGATCGCAACGGACGGATCATGGTCGACGGCTGGCGACCGCAGGTTCCGCCCCACGTTCGCGACGTTCTGAAAGGCATCGATCGAGAGGCCGGACCAAGGGCACCGGCCATCGACGACTGGTGGGGCGAGCCTGGCTTGACCCGCATCGAGAAGGTTACCGCCTTCAACTCGTTCGAAGTGCTGTCATTCATCACGGGCAACCCGGATCGCCCCGTCAACGCCGTCCCGCCGTCAGCACGCGCCGTGTGCCAGCTTCGCTACGTCGACGGCACCGATGAGACCCGGATCGAGGCCAGCCTCGAGCAGCACCTCAAGCTTCGCGGCTTTGGCGATGTCAAGGTCGAGCCACCGCCCGCAAGCAATAACGGTCGGTTCTTTTCAAGCCGCACTGATCCTCGTCATCCGTTTGCCCAGTGGATGAGGCGTGCCGTCGAGCGCAATTCGAACCGCCCCTGCGGGGTGTTGCCGAATGGCGGCGGATCCAACATGACCTACATTCTACAGTATCTCGTCGGCATGCCGTGCGTGTGGCTGCCATTGTCCTATGCCGGTTGCTCGCAGCACGCGCCAAATGAGCACATTGTCAAGCCATTGATGCGCGAAGGGCTGCGCCACGTGACCGGCATTTATTGGGATCTGGGAGATCCGCGAGAGGGCTTCAAGCCGAACTCGTAACGCTATTCTATTATCCAGCCTCTCGTCTAATCGATAGAGAGCAGGCAAAGGCGACGGCACGAACAGGGGCCCACTCGAGGGACGCAGGATGCTAGCCGAGGCAAGGCATGGGCGCCGCCTATCGAGAAGGTTCACCGATGGCATAGCCTGCGCCGCGAATTGTTCGGATCGGGTCGGCTTGATTGCCGCGAATGAGAGCCTTGCGAAGTCGCCCGATATGTACGTCAACCGTACGATCATCGATCTCGCTCGCTGAGCCCCAGACCCGATCGATGAGCTGCTCGCGCGATAAAACGCGGCCGCTGCTCTCGAGCAATGCCTCAAGGAGACGAAACTCGGTCGGCCCAAGGGGAACCTCGCGTGCGCCACGCGTAACGCGGTGGGCAGCACGATCTAGTGTTATGTCACCACGCGACAGCGCGTCACTGACCCGCTCTGGCACGGCGCGACGCAGTAATGCGGCGACGCGGGCCATCAACTCCGGTACCGAGAACGGTTTCACGACATAGTCGTCAGCACCAGTCGTCAGGCCACGCACGCGATCCGCTTCCTCGCCTCTTGCCGTCAGCAACATGATTGGAAGGCTGACATGGGCCGGAGAACGGCGCAATCTGGCACACAATTCGATGCCCGACATATCCGGGAGCATCCAATCCAGTATGGCCAAATCATAAGCTGCGGCCGCTAGGTGATGCTCGCCATCTTCTGCAGTCTCGACTGCCGTCACGTCATAGCCGTTGCTTTCGAGGTTGTAGCGGATAAGCGTTGTCAGTGCTGCATCATCTTCGATCAGCAAAATGCGAACAGCCATGACGTCACTTGTCCGTATTCGTGATGAGCACCGTACTGGTGTCGTCCTTCTTAGGCCGATCGTCGGCAAGTACCGAGCCCGTCACCAGGAAGTGGATGTTCTCGGCAATGTTCGTTGTGTGATCGCCGATCCGCTCGATGTTCTTGGCCCCGAACAGGAGATGCGTACAGATACCGATGTTGCGGGGATCTTCCATCATGTAGGTCAGAAGCTCCCTGAAAACGCTGTTGTAGAGGGCATCCAGCCCGGCATCCCCGTGCCAGACACTCAGCGCCTTTGACGTATCACGGGCCGCGAATGCATCGAGCGCATCCTTGAGTTGGCGCCGGGCAAGCTCAGCCATGTGGCCGATACCGATCATGAGGGGGCGCGGATGAGACTCGCCACTGATGGCAAGCGCCCGCTTGGCAATGTTCTTGGCCAGATCGCCGATACGTTCGAGATCTCCCGCAATCTTGAGCACTGTCATGATGTGCCGGAGATCGTTTGCCATGGGTTGCCGGCGCGCGATCATCAGGATTGCGCGCTCTTGCAACTGCCGCTCGAGTGCGTCGATGCGCTGATCAGATAGACTGACCTGCTCGGCAAGCCCTGGGTCACGCCGCTCCAGCGCCATGATGGCGTCGCCAAGTTGCTCCTCGGCAAGCCCCCCCATCTCGGCGGCAGTCCTATCGAGCTCTGAGAATTCGGCGTCATAGATCTTGCTGGTGTGTCCCTGCATTTTTGCCGCTCCATCCGCGTTGTAGGGGTGCCCGATCGAAGCTAATGAGTTGATCCTAGATGCCCGGCAGTTCCGCACGAAGGTTCACAGTCACTGCCCCGCATCCGCTGCGGCAACCAGGGCAACGGCCTATTCAGGACCGTCGCCTTCATTGATCAAAGATGCACCAACCGGGACCATCAGCCAATCGCGCCTCAACAACTGCTCTCCCGCATTGGAACCGGATCCTCGACTATGCGACCATGACAACGTGACGTAATGGCCAAAGTCGAAGCGCAATTTACCCAATCCCGTTCGCTGGCTGACTGGCTTTGGTCGCTGCTTCTGCAGTTGGCGTTTTGCGGCCATTTCCAGCACAACGAATTCCGACGGCGGACGGCTCTTGCGAGTCTCCTTTTCGTCGCCGCTGCACCTGGGCTGGCGACAACGCACCCTTCCCTCTCGTCGTCTTGTTCTAGCGATCCGACACAACAACATTGTGACATGACTATTATATTTAAATCATATGCTTAGTCAGCTTTCCCGGGCCTGAGGCAGGAGGACTGTAAATGTGGAGCCTCGTCCCAAGACCGAGTCAACCTTGAGTTCGCCATGGTGTCGATTAATGATGTGCTTGACGATCGCGAGGCCAAGGCCAGTTCCGCCACGCTCCCGACTTTCCTTCGCACTCACACGGTAGAAGCGCTCCGTCAAACGAGGCAAGTGATGCGGTGCTATGCCAATTCCATCATCAGCTACCGCAAAACTGATCTGCCGGTGCACACATTCCAGACTTACAATTACGCTGCCGCCTTTCCTGCCGTACCTGATCGCATTCTGGATCAGATTCTGCGCAACCTGTGCCAACTCGTCTCGATCGCCGACAACGAGCATCGGCTCGCTGGGTTTGACAAAACTGAGCGCAATACCAGCCTGATCGGCAATTGGGCGCAGTGACAACAGGCTTCCTGCTATCAGCGGGCCCAATTCCACCGTCTCTGTCGGCGGCACATGCTGGCGCATTTCAATTCGGCTGAGAGACAAGAGATCATCGATCAGCCGCGACATACGATTGGCTTGTTCCTGCATGATGGCAAGGAATGCGTCTCGCGCCTTGGCGTCGTCCTTGGCTTTCCCTTGAAGGGTCTCGACGAAGCCCTTGAGTGATGCCAGCGGCGTACGCAATTCGTGACTGGCATTAGCAACAAAATCGGCGCGCATTTGTGCCACCTGCTCGACCTCCGTTCGATCGCGCAGAACGATCAAAAGTGCAGGGCCGCTGGGCTGGCGCCTCCCCGACAACAGCGGCGCGACAATACCGCTCAGATGGCGCGTGACTGGTGTCAGCATCTCCAGATTGAACGACTTCGACTGCTTCGTCTCAGAGGCCTGCTCGACCGCATCTAGCAGATCAGGCGACCTATTGATCTGAAGGATGTGCCGACCTTCGATATCCTGAAAGAGAGCACGCGCACTCGAATTGGCCACGACGGCAAATTTCTGGTCATTCAAAACGAGTACCGGGTCAGGTAGCGCTGCGATGATTTGTGACCAAAGCGCAGTGCCGGTTTCCGCCTCGCGTGAATTCTCGCGGTAACCACTGTCGGTCCCGGCTCCCACTTGGTCGGACTTGCTTGATGAGCGAAGCGCCGCCCACACCACCAGTGCCAGCGCACAGAATGCCGCAGCCGCAAGATTGATTGCGCTGACTGCCAGAATAAGCACAAGCGCGCCGGCTACAACCTCGAGCGGTACCGAGCGGCTTCGAATCTGGCCCAACCAACGGTCTGCAGCCCCCTGCAAGTTCTCAAGATCGTTCAGTATCGCCTCCGCCAGCAGGCATTTAGCTTATCATGCGCAACGTTTCGGAGATACGACATCAATGTAGGTCCGTGACACGCAGACGAAATAGTCGGTACAGACCTTCGCTGCGGCAACAAAGTGGCCGATTCTCCAGCAGAGCTGGCGCCAAGGCCTGCTCCCACCAACCTTATGCGGCCCAATTGGCAGCGGTTCTTCTGCGATGAGAACGTGGCTCGGGGCCCAATTCCGGAGATTTGGGCTCGCGCTTTCCGCTTTGAATTGACTGCCCGCCCACATTCTTGCCTGCGTGGTGGCCCTCTGCCTTGGTGAGTAAAGCAGCTGAAGCGTGCCTACCGGTATTGAGCTGCATATCCCATTGTCACTTTCGATGGGCAGCCGTCGGCACTGATCTCCTCCGCCGCCTACGAGCCGGGCGCATTCGACGGCCTCATGGCAGGCCCTCAGTGTCTGTACGCTATCGTGGCGCGACAATCTGGCCATGCACTCCGCGGCCACATGTCCCCGTTGCTGATGGCGAGGCAATTTGTCCGAGTATGCCCGCCACCACTGGTGTCCATCGCAGCCGCCAGGAGGTTCGAGGTCTCCGGCGGGCATCGCACCCTCTCTCTGCCATGTGATGTTCGGGACGGCGTAAGCAGCACAATCAAGAGCTTTCACTTTTTCCGCCGCCGGCGGCCAACCATGTTCTAGTGCTGGACCTATCGAGACGACAGACCTGACACCTATCAGCAACTTGTAGCGCTCTTGCAACGCAATCGACAATGGGATTGCGGCTGCGGAGTTGACGTGCATCAAGGACGGGCGCGATACGGTCACGGAGTGTTCCCGCGGAATCGAAAATGTTGCCGCTATAGAGCGGCTGGGGGAGACCCATGCGCAAAACTGCCGATACGACTCGAGAGTGGCAGGCACTGAATGATGGCCTGGCGGTTGCCAGTGCGGCATTATTCGGCCTGATTGGCGTGATTTGGCTATTCGCTGGCTTGGACGGTGCCATCCGTTTCCATGGCCTCGTATTCGTTGCGTCGGCAGCTATTGCGATCGGCTATGTTGTGTTTGCGGCAAAGACGTCGGTCGACAAGAGCGGGTACTTCGATGGACCGATCAAGTTTGCAACAATTGCTGCGGTCTTTTGGGGCGTTGCCGGTTTTGTGGTCGGTGACGTTCTAGCTTGGCAGTTGGCGCTGCCGGCCCTCAATCTCGACCTACCTTGGACGAGCTTTGGCAGACTTCGCCCGTTGCACACGTCTGCCGTCATCTTTGCCTTCGGCGGCAACGTATTGCTTGCGACCTCCTTCTACGTCGTTCAACGCACGTGCCATGCAAGACTGGCTGGGCGTTGGGCGCCTTGGTTCGTGGTGTGGGGCTACAATACCTTCATCGTAGTCGCGGGCACCGGTTATCTTTTGGGCGTCACGCAAAGCAAAGAATATGCCGAGCCCGAATGGTATGCCGACCTGTTCTTGACCATTGTTTGGGTGACTTATCTCCTGGTCTATCTGGGCACCTTGGCACGCCGCAAAGAGCCGCACATTTACGTGGCCAACTGGTTCTACCTAGCATTCATCGTGACTGTGGCGATGCTGCATCTCGTCAACAATGCAGCACTGCCGGTGAGCTTGCTCGGATCACAAAGCTACATCGTGTATTCTGGTGTGCAGGATGCCATGACGCAGTGGTGGTACGGTCACAACGCTGTTGGCTTCTTCCTGACTGCCGGATTTCTCGGCATCATGTACTACTTCATCCCGAAGAGGATCGAGCGCCCCGTTTATTCCTATCGGCTCTCGATCGTGCACTTCTGGACACTGATCTTCCTCTATATCTGGGCAGGCCCGCACCATCTCCACTATACGGCGTTGCCTGATTGGGCACAGACGCTCGGGATGACGTTCTCGATCATGCTGTGGATGCCCTCGTGGGGGGGCATGATCAACGGCCTCATGACCCTTTCGGGCGCCTGGGACAAGCTCCGCACTGATGCGGTCGTTCGGCTCTTGGTGGTTTCGGTGGCTTTCTATGGCATGTCGACCTTCGAAGGTCCGATGATGTCAATCAAGGCCGTGAACTCGCTCTCGCACTACACGGACTGGACGATTGGACATGTTCACTCGGGCGCGCTCGGGTGGGTGGCGATGGTTTCCTTCGGTGCCATCTACTGCCTCGTCCCGTGGCTATGGCGCCGCCCTGGCCTTTATTCAATGCGCTTGGTCGAGTGGCATTTCTGGATCTCGACGATCGGTATCCTTCTCTACATCACGGCCATGTGGGTGTCTGGCATCACGCAAGGCCTGATGTGGCGCGCCTACGACAAGCTCGGATTCCTCCAGTATTCATTCATCGAAACTGTGGAAGCCATGAAGCCCTATTACGTCATTCGTGCCGTGGGAGGCCTACTGTTCGTTGCCGGCGCCCTCATCATGGTCTGGAACATCTGGAAGACCATTCGCGGCGACCAACCGGTCGATTTGCGAGACCAACCCCGCGTCGCTGCGGCGCCCGAGCTGCGCCCGACGCCTGCAGAATGACCGGAGATCTACGGACATGAAACACGAGGTTTTCGAGAAGAATTCTCTCATCCTGTTGGTCGGCATTCTGGTCGTCGTCGCAATCGGTGGCATCGTGCAGATCGCGCCACTGTTTTGGGTCGAAAGTACTATCGAGAAAGTGAAGGGCATGCGGCCCTACACGCCTCTTGAGCAGGCTGGTCGGGACATATACATCCGCGAAGGCTGCTATGGCTGCCACAGCCAGATGATTCGCACACTGCGCGACGAAGTCGAGCGCTATGGCCATTACAGTCTGGCTTCCGAGAGCATGTACGACCATCCGTTCCAGTGGGGATCAAAGCGTACGGGGCCGGATCTTGCGCGCGTCGGTGGGAAGTACTCCGACCAATGGCACGCAGATCACATGATCAATCCTCGCGCTCTCGTCCCTGAAAGCATCATGCCCGGCTATCCTTGGCTTGCGTCGACCCCGCTCGATGTCGGACGGGTCGAAGCGCGCCTACGAACCCTCAAAGCCGTAGGCGTTCCCTATACCGAAGAGATGCTAAAAGGAGCCGCCGAGGACATCGCCGCACAGTTGGAGCCCGAAAGTCGGAAGGCGCGAATGTTGGTCCGCCGCTACCCCAAGGCCAATATAGTCAAGATCGACGGCAAGAAGGTGCAGGGGCCGAGCGAACTCGAAGCGCTGATCGCCTACCTGCAGGTTATGGGGACGCTAGTCGACTTTGCGACCTTTGATGCCAGCGGACCGAACTTGAGGTGACACCAATGCCCTATGACACCGTTGCTACTTGGAGTCAGGTGACCTCCCTTCTGATGTTCATCACGATGTTTGCCGGCGTACTCATCTATGCGTTGTGGCCGGCAAATAAGATACGTTTTGAAGAGGCACAGCGCAGCGCGCTCGATTTGGCTTGCGCTCCAACCGAGAAGGGCAAAAGCCGATGAGCGCTGACACGAAGAAACGTGAGATCGACGAATTCACGGGGATCGAGACCACCGGCCATGAATGGGACGGCATCAAGGAGCTCAATAAACCCCTGCCACGCTGGTGGTTGTTGACGTTCTATGCCTGCATCGTTTGGGCGATTGGCTATTGGATCGTCTATCCCGCGTGGCCGACGATGACAGGCTACACAAAAGGCATTTGGGGATACAGCCAACGCAGCGTCGTCGCCGGAGAGGTTGCCGATGCCAAGAAGGCACAAGGGGCTTTTCGAAGCAAACTCGAATCCACTCCGTTAGCAAGCGTCCGCGGTGATCAGGACCTTTTGAGGTTCGCCATGGCAGCAGGCGGCTCTAGCTTCCAAACCAATTGCGCGCCGTGCCACGGTCGGGCCGCGCAGGGGGCTGTCGGTTATCCGAACTTGAATGATGACGATTGGCTCTGGGGTGGCAGTGTCGCTGACATTGAACGTACGATCCTTTACGGGATACGAGGGGGGCACGAGCAAACGCGTACCAGTCAGATGCCTCGCTTTGGCATAGACAAACTGCTCAACGATGCCGATATCGATGCCGCTGCTGAATATGTCTTGTCACTCAAAAGCAAATCGACCGATGAAGCGGCTGCCAAGAAAGGCGAGAAGCTCTTCTCAGAGCAATGCGCCAGCTGCCACGGGAAAGATGGCAAAGGCATGACTGCTCAAGGAGCGCCCAATCTCGCCGACGATATCTGGCTGTATGGTGGCGCGAAGGCGGCAATCATTGAGAGTATTCGGACGGGACGTGGTGGTAAGATGCCGCAGTGGGTGGATCGGCTCGACCCAGTGACCATCAAATCGCTGGCCGTCTATGTCCACAGCCTCGGTGGCGGCAGCTAACTGGGACGAGATCAATGTGCTGCTGCGGATGTCATGTTTTGGTAATGACTGAGCACGAACCTCGAGATCCGTCTGCAGCCGGCACCTTAGATGGGTCCGTACTGCAGACCCAAAATCGATGTCGCGAGTTGACCGGATTCGCGCGCCTGTGGGCGTTGCTGCGGCGCGACGGATCAAAGGCGAGAGTGCAATGACCAGCAAGGAGGCATACATTATTGCGGACAAGTCGCCGCAAGATGTTGTGGAGGCGGCGCTTGGCGTAGCGACTAGCGATGCGCAAGCGGTGAACCGAAAGGAAGGCCGTGACCTCTATACTGCCCGCAAGAAGGTCTATCCCAAGCTCGCTCACGGAACATTTCGGAATCTGAAATGGGCTGTGATGGTTGTGACGCTTGGTGTGTATTACGCATTGCCATGGCTGCGATGGAGCCGCGGAACAGATCTCCCTGACCAGGCAGTCCTCCTCGACATGGCCAATAACAGGTTCTTCTTTTTCTTTCTGGAGATCTGGCCGCAGGAGTTCTACTTCGTTACAGGTCTGCTGGTTCTCGCCGCACTCATCCTTTTCTTTGCCACCTCAGTGGCGGGGAGGGTCTGGTGTGGTTACACCTGCCCGCAGACGGTTTGGACCGACTTGATGGTCACCATAGAGCGCTTTTGGCAGGGTGATCGCAATCAGCGCATGCGGCTCGATCAGGCTCCATGGACAGCGTCCAAACTTTTCAAGAAGGTCATGACGCATCTTTCATGGCTGCTGCTCGCCGCACTGACCGGTGGTGCCTTCATCTTTTATTTTCGAGACGCGCCAACGCTCGCCGCTGAGCTTGTTACTGGAAGCGCCCCGGCCATCGCCTATCTGTTTCTAGCCGTCTTCACCGCAACGACCTATGTACTCGGCGGCTTGGCTAGGGAGCAGGTCTGCATCTACATGTGCCCATGGCCGCGCATCCAGGGCGCCATGGTCGACCACGAGACTCTGCTGGTTTCCTACCAACCGCATCGCGGCGAACCACGAGGCCCCCACAAGAAGGGGCAACCTTGGGAAGGTCGAGGCGACTGCATCGATTGCCGAGCGTGCGTAGCCGTCTGCCCTACGGGGATCGACATCCGGGATGGCTCGCAACTCGAGTGCATTCAATGCGCGCTCTGTATCGATGCCTGCAACGACATCATGGCCAAGGTGGGAAGGCCTCCAAATCTCGTGGCTTATTCGACTATCGCGGCGCAAGAGTTGGCGGCGGTCGGTAAGGCTGCGCCAGTGCAATGGTTGCGCCCACGTACTTTACTTTATGCGGGTTTGCTGGTGCTCGTATCGGGCATCATGCTGACCGGCTGGCTGATGCGCACAGTTCTCGAGATCAACGTGTTGCGTGATCGCACTCCCTCATACGTCCGCCTGTCAGATGGCAGCATCCGAAACGGCTACACCGTCAAGATACTCAACAAGGTCCACGAGCCACGGACCTTCAAGTTAGGCCTTCGTGGCTTGGCGGGCGGACAGCTTTCAATTGTCGGTCTCGACAAGGGAGGCGATACCATCACCGTCAGGACCGATGACTTGCGCGAGTTGCGCGTACTCGTGACTGTGCCGCGCGACCAGGCCATTGCCTCGACGCCTACGTCTCAACCATTCAGTTTTGTCGTGCGCGATGTCTCTGCCGGGCGCGAGACGGAGCGGCGCACGAACTTTCAGAAGCCTTGAACCGAAAGACCATCCCATGAGTCCGACTACGGTCCCTCGCCGGCAGACGCCATCGGGTCTTACCGGGCGCCATGTCCTTACAGCGGCCATAGGCTTCTTTTCTGTCGTTCTGGCAGTGAACGGTTTCCTTCTCTTCAAGGCTGTGTCGACACACAGCGGACTGGTGGCCCAGGAGCCCTATCGCAAGGGCCTCGATTACAACGACAGGATTACGGCCAGCGACCGACAGCGAGTACGTGGTTGGCGAGAGAGTTTAGATGTCGATCCGACAGGTGACGTAAAGCTCGTACTGGCCGACGCCGGGGGCCACCCGGTCTCGGGATTGTTGGTCAAGGGGGGACTGGGCCGCCCCGCGACAACGACCCAAGACCGCGCATTCGAATTCAAGGAATCCGCGCCTGGGACCTATTTGGCACAGGTCGGCCAATTGGCAGCTGGCAACTGGATCCTCCAGATCGAGGCAGGCGCACGCAGCGAGCCGAGCCGAGGTTCCGAGCGCCCTGATGGCTCGGTCAGCTACAGGCTGAAGAGGCGGTTATGGCTGAAACCCTGATTGAGCACAGTGCGACGACTCCATCCTTTGGCGTCCGGCCGCGGCGGAAATCCACTGCGGAGACCACCCTCGCCATTGAAAACATGCATTGCGGTGGATGTTTGCGAAAGGTGGAAACTGCGCTGCAGTCCGTACCTGGGGTGGCTGCGGCACGCGCCAACCTTTCAACAAAGCGCGCCAGCGTTTACTTTGATGGCAGCGGCCGCGACGCCTCGGTGCTGATCGATGCATTGGAGCGCGCAGGCTTCAAGGCGGCCGAACTGGTCGTCAGTGCCGATCTGCAGGCGATTGAGGAGGACAATGACCGACTTCGCAGGCTGGCGGTTGCTGGTTTCGCAAGTGCAAACATCATGCTTCTGTCGGTCGCCGTCTGGTCGGGTGGCGACGGCGACATGTCGCCGGCAGTGGTGCGCCTGCTGCACTGGTTGTCGGCGTTGATTGCCCTGCCAACGGTTGCATACGCAGGATTGCCGTTCTTTAGATCAGCTGCTGTCGCTTTGGGCGCCGGCCGTCTCAACATGGATGTGCCGATTTCGCTCGGTGTGATCCTGGCGACGGCAATGAGCCTCTTCCAGACAATCCAGGGAAACGAGCACGTCTACTTCGATGCCGCGGTCACGCTACTCTTCTTTCTACTGGTCGGGCGAGCGATCGATGGGCGGATGAGGGCCCGCTCGCAGAGTGCAGCGGAGAACCTCCTGGGCCTGCGTAGCTCTACCGCGACGGTAATCGGACATGACGGCGTCGTGACGCGCATGTCGGCCCACAACATCGCGCCGGGCATGCATGTCATCTCGGCTGCAGGAGAGCGGTTTGCCGTCGATGGCCGAGTGATCTCGGGCAACAGTATGATCGACGAGAGCCTGATATCAGGAGAGACACGGCCGCGATCGGTTGGCCCGGGCGATGAGGTCTATGCTGGCACGGTCAATCTCGACCAGTCCCTCACGATTGAAACGCGGGCAACGAGCGACGGCACACTGATCGCCGAGATTGCCCGCCTTATGACGGCTGCGGAACAAGGTCGAGCCAGCTATGTGCGGATGGCAGATCGCGGCGCGCGGATATATGCCCCGGCTGTCCATATCCTGGGGCTGGGAACTTTCATTGGTTGGCTGGTTTTTGGTGAAGACTGGCAGGCTGCGCTGACCGCCGCCATCGCCGTTCTAATCATCACATGCCCTTGTGCGTTGGCGCTCGCGGTGCCGGCGGTTCAAGTGGCGGCGATCAGCCGACTTTTTGCTCGTGGTGTGCTTGTAAAGTCACCGGATGCGCTGGAGCGTCTCGCCGAGATCGATACCGTGGTCTTCGACAAGACCGGGACGCTGACGCGCGGCGAACCGTCGGTGAAGAATGTCGAGGCCATCGCTCCTGAGGCTCTGGCGGCTGCCGCAACGCTTGCCGCGTGCAGTCGGCATCCCTATGCCCGCGCAGTCGTTCGTGCCAGCCAGGCGCGCGGACTGACGTCTCGACCGGCCAATGACGTCAAGGAGACCGCCGGTCTGGGCCTCGTCTGTTTGCATGACGGCGTTAGTCATAAACTGGGGTCGGCGGCTTTTTGCGGGGCGCCTGCAGGGGATCTGAGCGCCATCTGGTATTGTCGGGATGGCGCCGCGCCTGTCGGCTTCGAGATGGCCGACAGGCTCAGAGATGATGCTGCCGAGGTCGTCCAACACCTCAAGGCCAAGGGATTTGAGGTCGAGTTGCTCTCCGGGGACCGGACAAGCGAAGTTTCCCGCGTGGCAGGCGAAGTCGAGATCGAGCGATTTTCTTCTGGTATCATGCCGGCAGATAAGCTGAAGCGCCTCGAGCAACTTTCGCAGCTCGGCCATAAGACGTTGATGATTGGCGATGGCCTGAACGATGCGCCTGCTCTTGCTGCAGGCCATGCGTCACTATCTCCGGCGTCGGCGGCCGATATCAGCCAAACGGCGGCCGACGCTATTTTCCAGGGCGTGCTTTTGGAACCAGTGCTGGAAACGCTTGCGGTTGCACAAGAAAGTCGACGGATGGCACTTCAGAACTTTGCCATTGCTCTCGGTTATAATCTCATTTTCGTGCCGTTGGCGGTCGCCGGTGTCGTGACTCCCTTGATTGCGGCGGTCGCCATGTCATCTTCTTCGATTGCGGTCACGCTGAATGCGATGCGATTGCGGACGAAACGGCTAGCACTCGGATCTTGGAGGAGCGCACCTTGACTGCCCTGGCTTGGCTTATTCCATCGGCATTGGGGCTTGGCCTTTTGGGGCTTGCTGCATTTCTTTGGTCGTTGCGCAATGGGCAACTCGACGATCTCGAAGGCGCGGGGTGGCGGGCGCTTGAGGACGAAGAACCGGGCGGGGACAAATAAACGCCCGAACCATCTGCCCGCTGTTAGCTGACGATTGGTCGGAATTCGCCCCTTACGGCCTCAATCCCGGGCGGGTTGAGCAATGTCGCAATAGGCGTGCCAGGTTGCGTGACCGATCAGCGGGAACGTCACCACCAGCCCAATCCCAAGCGTGGCGATACCAAAAGCGGTAAACGCAGCGATCAACACGGCCCAAAGTGCCATCGGCTTCGGATTGGCAACAACGGCCTCAAAGCTGCGAGAGACAGCTGTTAGGGCATCGACCCGCTGATCCAGCATCATCGGTATCGAGATGGCTGTGCCGGCGAACACGACGGCGGCCAGAACTGCACCGACGGCAGTGCCGACGACCAGCAAACCGAGCCCGTGCGGGGTGAACAACAATGTCGTCATGAAGTCCCGTGCTGGTGGCAGTCCTCTGGTTCCAAGAAACAATGCGAGCAGGAGGAAAGCCAATCGCAGCCAAAGTACATAGGCAATGAGAAGAAGGGCTGTCAGCAGACCCAGCCCGCCTGGTGAAGCCCCTCGAATAGCAGCCATCGAGCCAACCATACTCGGAGTGCCGCCGGCTTTTAAACTCCGGCTCTTCTCGTAGAGTCCTATGGCCAGCAGAGGGGCAATCAAGAGGAAGCCACCAGCGAGCACGGGTAGAAGTGCTTCATTGCCTGACAGGAACAGTTCCAAGCCCAACCCTAAGCCCAGAATGGTGGCCAAGCCCCCTACGGCAAGACTAACCGACGGTGCTTGCCACAAATCGCGCCATCCCGCCGAAAGCCACTCCCAGGGCCGATCAAAGGGTACACGCCGGATACCCTGCAGGGACTGGCCGGGCATTTCGGTCTGATCGGTTTGCGAAGTGGAGTATGATTTTTCGTTTGTCATGATTGTTCCGAATTGCCGGGCTTCAAGACTGGTGGGCTGCGCCCATTCGAGATATCGCTGCGCGCGGTATATTCATGAGTTTGCAGATTATGTCGACCATGACGGAGGAGAATACGACCGACAACGGCATGCTGTTCCGAATTTTTGGCGCGCACAAAAAGCAACACGGCGCCGAGCCTCGCGTGAGTAATCAATTTAGCGCTCAGCTGGTGGTCCATCCAAGAGAAGTCCGTCTCGATGGCGCATGGCGCGCGGCTTCCAGGAGGTGGAGGCCCGCAGCGACCGACCAAGTTCGCTCGGCCGTCAGTCTTGATCGGCACCTGGTTGGGACGGAGGAAACCCGAGAGATCGGTGTTATCCGACGCTTCCGCTTCATCCGGCAGGGCAAGCCCAGCCAGACTGTCCTGAAAACCGACGAGGCATATCTGATCGCCGTCCAGTCCGCGGTGCAGCAATTCGCCAATGGCCCGCCACAGCGTGCGCTGATCGTCAAAAACGAGGATCGACAGGCGGACCGTTTGGGGCCCCTCATTCACGGTCAATGCCCTCCAATGGCACTATCCTGTGTCTGCCAAGCGGACCATCCGGGAGGAGGCCGGGGCGCGGCATGCGTGACAATTCCCTTGGGAGCACAGGCTCCCTCGATTTCCCGCGCGTAAAATATCCTGGACGGTGGAGTCATGCGCTTTGATCGAGCGCAAAGGCCCGCACACGCTTCCAGATGCGGTCCTAGCCCATTGGATGGACCAAATTGCGGGATTTTTGACGGCGGGCCAGAGCCCGCTTCTGATCGTGCCATCCGAGCTATCAACACGACGGCTCGTTGATCGGTCCCCCGACACTATGTTAGGCGTTCAAAATGTGCCGGGGCGAAGATACGGCGTTGCCGCGCGCTGCCGCGCAGTGTCGTATGGTCGAGTCGACGGCTCTTGAGAACGACCGCATCAACACCTGGACCCGCAATGAGCATAGATCCAGAGATCCACATCCTTGTCGTGGATGACGACGCGCAGATCCGGACACTCCTGCGAAGCCGGTTCGAAAAGGAAGGTTTTGCTGTTTCAGAGGCTCGCAATGGGGCCGAGATGCGCAAGCTGCTAGCGGCCAAACCTATCAGCCTCATCACTCTCGACCTCTCATTGGGTCGAGAAGACGGCTTGGCCTTGGCGCGCGAAGTACGGGCGGAGCGGAATGTGCCCATCATCATGATCTCTGCGAAAGGTGATGAAGTCGACCGCATCGTTGGGCTCGAGCTTGGTGCCGACGACTACATTACCAAGCCGTTCAGTCCACGCGAAGTGGTGGCCCGTGTGCGGGCCGTGCTTCGGCGTTATGACCATGGACCGATGCACGAGGCCGAGAAGGTGTCTGAAAGCACCGGAAGCCAGTGCTTTCGCTTTGGTGGAGGTGTTCTAGATGTCTCTAGACGCTCGTTCGCACCGCCGTCCGGCGAGGCGCTGGAACTCACTACGGCCGAATTCAACTTGCTGGAGTTGTTTGTCCGTCGGCCGCAACGGGTCTTATCACGCGATGAAATCATGAACCTGCTCAAGGGGCACGACTGGACGCCGTTTGACAGGTCTGTCGATTCACTGATTGTCCGATTGCGAAAGAAGATCGAGCCGGACGTAGATCACCCTCAATATATCAAGACAGTACGTGGCGTTGGCTATGTATTTGCCACTGGGGTCGACAGGTTTTGATTCAATAGCCCTGCGGATTGGATTTTCGCACCTCCCGATCGCCGAACCGGCAACGTATGGGGCGCGGTGGCACGGCTGTCGCAATCGATGCGCGCCTATCTCTACGGACCTTTCATCTCGTGTCGAGTGCTTGTCGTATTTTTCTTGCCAAGTCCAGCTGGGCATAAGGCTTACGTATGACGGGCCAATCATCGTCAACTTGAGCGCCTGACCTGGCAGCGTCTTCGGCAAAGCCGGACGTGAGCAGAATGGCAAGCCCGGGGCGAAGCTGCCGGAGCTGGTAGGCGAGCTCAAATCCCGACATACCGCCCGGCATAACCACATCGCTGAAGGCCAGCTCGATTGTCGGATTGTCCTTTGCGACGGCTAGTGCGGACGGGCCATTCTCGGCGGCGAGGGTGCGGTAGCCCAGACGACGCAATCGCTCGATAGTCAAAGTCCGAACCTGTGGGTTGTCCTCGACAACCAAGATGGTCTCGCCTTGCCCCATCGGTGGGGACTGTCCCGGAGTGAACTCCACCTCGCAGGTTTTGCTGCTCGCGATACGTGGGAGATAGACGTTGACGCTCGTGCCGTGACCCAGTTCGCTGTAGATATTGACGTGGCCGCCGGATTGTTTGACGAAGCCATAGATCGTCGAGAGGCCCAGTCCCGTGCCGCGATCCACGCCCTTAGTCGTATAGAATGGCTCGAATGCGCGACGCACAACCTCGGGCGCCATGCCCGTACCTGTATCGGACACCGACAGCCTGACGTATTCGCCAGGCCTAAAGCCCTCCTCAAAACTCGCGACATCCTGCTCGATGACGACGTTCATGGTCTCAATTCGGAGATCACCGCCGTTTGGCATGGCGTCGCGAGCATTGATGGCCAGATTGAGAATAGCGTTCTCGACCTCACTGGCGTCCGCACGCGTTGCCCATAGGTCGTGAGCGAGCAGTGTGGTGAGAGTTATAGATTCTCCTAAGGTGCGGCGGAGCAACTCGCTCATGGCGATGACGTTATCGTTGAGATGGATCTCCTGTGCCGCAAGCCTACGTCGACGGGAAAAGGTAAGCAGCCGCTGATTGAGACGCGCGCCCATCCTCGCGGCCTCCTGGGCTTCATGCAGGTACTTTAGTGCCGGATGACCAGGGAGCTCGTCCTCAATCATTTCGAGATTTCCGGTAATCACACTCAAGATGTTGTTCGAAATCGTGAGCGATGCCGCCGGTGAGCTGGCCAAGCGCATCCATGCGCTGTGATCGCACAAGTGCAGCCTGCGCTTGCTCGCGTCGTTCAATCTCCGCCTGCAATGCTTTCGTTCTCTCGGCAACGCGAGCTTCCAGACCCTCTTCATACCTGCGGCGATCCGTGACGTCACGAACGATGGCGGTGAACACCGGGCCTTCCGGCAAATCCAACCGCGCGATCGATGCCTCGGCTGGAAATACGGTTCCGTCTCGGCGCAGGCCAGCGATCGCCCCGCGCTCAGCCATCCGCCGCGCTGGCTGTTCGCCTTTGCCAAACCCTTCGATATGGGACTTATGGAGCTCTCGAACATCAGGAGGGATGAGTAAATCGAGCGAGCGACCTACGACTTCGGCTGCCGGATATCTAAACAAGATTTCGGCACCATGATTGAAGAGGGTGATCTTTCGGTCTCGATCGATAGAGATAATCGCATCGCCGGCCTGCTCGATGAGGCCAGTTAGGCGCAGCGTGGTGGTTTCAGAATTTCTTCTCCGCCGCCTTGCGGGCAGAAATGTCACGGACGGTACCGAAACGGCGCCGTGGTTTCCCATTCTCGAATTCAGTGTGACCGCGCACAGCAACCCAGCGCTCGGGACGCGGATCGCAAGCTGAGATGCGGTACTCGACATCAAAGTGAGTGGCGTCGGTCGGGTCGGAAATACTCGCGAGGGCAGTCTGCCGTCGTATTCGATCCGCAAGCACTATGCGTGCTTCAATCTGCGACTGAGGGATCGGTTCACGTGCGGGAAACCCCCAGATCGACGCCGCGCACTCGTCAAGTTCGGTGGTGTTCGAGACAAGATCCGTTGTCCAAAGCCCTGTACCGCTGGCAACGAGCGCCAGATGCGTGCGATGGCGCGCTTCCTCCATCGCTCGAGAGCGCCTGCAAATCGACCGCGCCAGAAAGGTCAATAGACCCGTGAGGGCTAGACCGAATACCGCGACCGCAAGACCCGCCCACTGGTTGGCTAGGGGAGCCGACAGATGCAATCGCCACAATGCCCATGTCGCTACAAGCGAGGCAACGCATACCATCGCCGGCACGATGGTATGCAGGTTGCCGATGTCAGCGCGTTGACGAGGGGCAAGGGGCGTTGAGGACATGAGACGTCAAAGCTTCCGGAAACGCTCGACAGGTTAGCACCACGACATTGGTGTTTTCGTCTTTCCGATCACAAGGTAGCATAACCATCCAGCAGGTGGAATTTTGACTGCTTCGCCGGTGGTGACGCTCCGGGGGCTTGGCCTCGCAACAGGCAGCAGCCTGATTGCCAATCCACACCACTTGTTTGCGCCGTCATGATCACTACTCCCACAATCCGTTCACGCGACCACAAAACTCCTGCCGACACAGTTTTTTGACGCGCGGCACCTCGGTTGCAAATTATTACAAACCGCAACACTGTCTCACACGGGCGACATGGCCTGTCGATCGGCCACTGCTTGGTTAGCTTACGCAAGTGGTGAAATCGAGATGCCGGGAAAGGTAACGCCATGCTCGTGACCAGCTATGCCGATGCGCCTAGGCCCCAGGACCTGCCGGTTGGGGCGCTCGACATTGGAATTGGAGCTCAGGTTTGTCCAATCCCGAACATGAGCGATGTTCTCGTTGCCTGCTTCGAAAGGGCTCCGTCGCGGACGCTAGATGCCAAGGAACACCTGTTCTGCGAATGTGATCAGTCTAGCCAAGTGTATCTCGTCGAAGCCGGGCTCATTTGCGTCTATCGCATGATCGCTGATGGTCGTCGCCAAATTCTGGATTTTGCCTATCCTGGCGACGTCGTCGGCCTCGGCTCCCTGGATTTTCATACTGTCAATGCGCAGGCGAGTGGTCGCACGCGCGTTCGCAGCCTCGGTCGCAAGGCCCTCTATGACTTTGCGAGTCAGGATCTTCATATCGGGGCGCGCCTCTACGAAGCCTTGGCGCACGAACTCGTGGCGACGCGCGAGCATCTGTTCGTGGTTAGCAAGTGCAATGCGGCGGAGCGATTGGCGTCGTTCTTGTTGACCCTCGCGAACCGCAACAAGCGTCGCGGTGAAGATCCTACGGAACTGGTACTCCCAATGATGCGCGCCGACATCGCCGACTATCTGGGCCTCACCATCGAGACGGTGAGCCGCACGTTCACAAAGTTCAAAGCCGAGGGGCTGATCGATATCGAGCAATGCGTTCTGGTCACCATCCAGGATCTGTGCGGCCTGATGAGTGTAGCTCCCGGCGGCCCCCCGGCGAATTGAACCGAGGGCATCATCACGCTCCCCATACGCGATGCGTCCTGCCTGGATTGCAGTGGGATGCTGGTTAACGCATGTCGGAGCCAGGCTGAGAAACAGCGTGCCGAAACTAACTCATGCACGAACGGGACGGCAAAGGGCCTCCTTGGCCACGCAAGCGTGACTGGACATAGCGACAGAGTTGCCGGATAAGGTGGCTATGCTGCGCCGATTGACCATGCTTCTGGCCATGGCTTTATGGTTCGCTCTTACTGGAGCGGCCTCAGCAATTGCTTGTCCAAATCATGCTTCCGCTACGCTTGCGCCGACGCAAGAGGCCGGTAACGTTGGCGCAGATGCCGAAATGGCGGAGGCGCTACCTGTTGAGCGGGTACAGCAACCGGCCTCAGAGGTGCGCGCGCCATTGTGGAACGGAATGCACCACGCCGATCACCTGGGCACAGCCTACGATGGTGACAAGACTTGCTGTGAACATAATTGCGGGATGACCACGCTGTGCGCTGGCCAATGTTGTAGTGGTCATTCCGTCGCAGCATTATCCTCGGCAGAAAACCGGCAACTCGATCCCCGGTATATTATGGTCCCCTCGATCGCCGATTTGCTCGGCCTCGACGGCGCTAGACTTACCGTTGTGGACCGATCGCGAAGTCCCACACTGCATAGTCTCAGCGGCTATACCGCGGGCATTCCCCGTGCACATCGCTTGTCGCGTGTCCAGCGCCTGACGATCTAGTTTGGCACCCCCTGCCTTGCCTCGCGCGCGCCTCCAATAGGATCAGGCGACGCCTAGGCTCGATCATATTCGTCGGTGCCCCAATTCCACATTCGTGATCTGTGGCTATCGAATCCTTTCTTCAAAGGATCGCTTTCAATGCGACACGTTGCGCCCGGCCATACGGTCGAATGTCTCTGCCGCCGCGTCATGGCGTTGACGATGGCTGTGATCGCCATCAATTCGTCATTCACCCCACATGAAGGCGGGGAGATCAGCTCAATTCGCCAAAATTCTCATGCCATCCCTTGGAGCCTGGGTTGGGCAACGCCAGCGCGCGCCGAAGTCAAGCCGACAAAGGGAACTGCGCGCTATACATGTCCAATGCATCCTCACTACATCTCTGACCACCCGGGTTCCTGCCCCATTTGCGGGATGGACTTGGTCAGGGCCTCGGCCTCAGAGGAAAGCGGCGCAAGTGCGAGGGCGAACGAGCGGTCCGAGGTTACGATACCGCCGGAAACGCTTCAGAACATGGGAGTCCGGCTTGCACCCGCGGAGCGGACAAGCTTTGGCCGCGTAATCCGGGCGAGTGGCGTGGTCGTGGAAAACGAGCGCGCGCGTTCCGTGGTGACAGCCCGGGTCGAGGGCTGGATCGAGGAGCTATCGATTACGGCCGTAGGAGATCCGGTCAAAAAGGGTGCAAAGCTGTTCGAACTCTACGCACCTGAGTTGGTGGTGTCGCAGCGCGACTATCTGTTGGCCATGCGGCAGCGTGATGAGGCGCGACGCGCAAGCACTGAAAACCGGTTGCGTTCATTCGGCGTGCAGGACGAGGTGCTGGAATCGCTGACGCGAGAAGGCAGGGAATTGCAGCGGGTGCCGTTCTACGCGGATCGCGATGGCCTGATCGCCGAGTTGCCCGTGGCCAATGGCGAGTATGTAAGACGTGGCTCCACTATCCTGCGCATTCAGAACTACGAGACGATCTGGATCAACGCGAACATTGCGGAAAAGGACCTGGGGCTGCTCAAGCTGGGAACGCCAGCACGGGTAACCCTGGCGGGCGGCGCGGGGCAGAATGTCGATGCCCGGATCGATTTCATTTACCCAACTATCGATCCGAAAACCCGAACAGGACGGGTCCGCCTGATCGTGAGAAATGATGACGGTGCCATTCGACCCGGCTCATTTGCCGACATCGAGTTCGAGATCGGAGAGGTAAAGCGCCTCGCTGTTCCGAGTGAAGCCATTCTTC
Organism: uncultured Alphaproteobacteria bacterium; assembly: GCA_963761475.1. Classification (GTDB taxonomy): domain Bacteria; phylum Pseudomonadota; class Alphaproteobacteria; order Rhizobiales; family Hyphomicrobiaceae. Next base: position 126,993 of record CAVXGT010000017.1, on the reverse strand, counting down.
GGAACGAAGCTGGTCCCTATGTTGTGATCTCGCTCGGGGAGGGACGCTTCCAACCGCGTGCCGTTCGTGTCGGTCTCGTTCGCGGGCGCTGGACGGAGATCCTCGACGGTATCGATGGCCACCAGCAGGTCGTGGTGTCCGGACAGTTCCTGATCAATTCAGAGAGTACGCTCAGGGAAACATTCCGCAAGCTCGAGCGAATGCAGATGCCATTATCCCTCCTGCAACTCGACACAACACAGCTCGCCATGGTGGATCATATGGTCGATGCAGCGCTCTATCTGCATGAAGCGTTGACCGATGGCTATGCGATCGCGCCGAAATTTCTCGACCCTGCCCGAGAGGTTGCCGATGCGCTGCGTCCACGCTTCGGGAGCACCAAGCTGGGGTTTGTTCTGAGCGATGCCGCCAAGGCGATTACAGCAGCGCAAACGGCGCGCAGCGACAGCGAAACGTTGACCGCGCTCGACGGGCTGGTCAAGGCCCTGGTGCCCTGGATGCGCGACGGAGCCCCCCGCCATTACACAGACAAGCAGGTAGCCCTGCTGCAAGATCCAGCAAGCGGGAGGCTCTGGCTGCAGCGCGCCGGGCGGTCCGTCAATCCATACGGAACGAGCTCCGGCACACCACTTGCCTGGCCCGTCAATGATGCGGCTGAGATGAAAGCGCCAGGCCCGAACACACCGCCGAGCGAGGCTGCCAAGCCAGCTCATAACCACAAGACGCCGGGGTGATCGGATGAGCAAGCACGAGGATATCGCGGGCCATGACCCGACGCAGTCCGGCATTGCCCGATTGATCGACTGGTCGGTTCGCAATCAATTGCTCGTATTGATGGCAGCGGCGGCGCTGGCTGTTGCTGGCTGGATAGCTGTCAGAAGCACCCCATTGGACGCCATTCCCGACCTCACAGACACGCAGGTCATTATCCGCACAGAAATGGCTGGCCAGTCGCCACAGATCGTCGAGGACCTCGTAACGTACCCCCTCTCCACAACGCTCCTTGGTCTGCCGCGAACAAAGGCGGTGCGTGGATTTTCGATGTTCGGGACGAGCTTCGTATTTGTGGTTTTCGAGGATGGCGTCGAACAATACTGGGCGCGCTCGCGCGTGGTGGAGGCGCTGTCGAAAGCGAGTGGTTCGCTGCCCGAGTCGGCGCGCACAGTCATCGGGCCAGACGCTACGGGTGTCGGTTGGGTTTTTCAGTACGCTCTCGTAGACAAAACTGGACGCCGTGATCTGGCGCAATTGCGTTCACTGCAGGACTGGTTCGTGAAGTTCGAGCTGGCGACGGTCCCGGGCGTATCCGAGGTGGCTTCCGTTGGGGGGTTCGTCAAGGAGTACCAGGTTCTCGTCGATCCCAATCGCCTGCGAGCCTACAACGTCCCCCTCAGCCGCATTGCTGCTGCAGTGAAAGCTGCCTCCAGCGAAGTTGGCGGCAGAGTGATCGAGCGGGCTGAGACCGAGCTCGTGGTGCGGTCATCAGGTTACATAAAAAACCTTGAGCAACTTCGACTAGTGGTCGTATTTGCCGAAGGAGGCACTGCCGTCGTTCTGAGCGATATTGCAAATGTCGTTGAAGGGCCGGAATTGCGCCGTGGCGTCGTGGAACTCAACGGCGAGGGCGAGGTCGTTGGTGGCATCGTCGTAATGCGGGCGGGAGAGAATGCGCTCAATGTCATCGAAGGTGTGAAGAAGAAGCTGGAAGCGTTGAAGGCTGGGCTACCGGCTGGCGTCGAGATCGTGACTGTCTACGACAGGGCGCCGCTCATCGAAGGCGCCGTCCAATATCTTTCCATCAAGCTCCTGGAGGAAGCCGCGGTCGTCGCTCTCGTTTGCCTTATCTTCTTGCTGCATGTCCGCTCGGCCTTCGTCGCCATCGTCACCTTGCCACTCGGCGTTCTGGCGGCTTTTGTCATCATGAGTTGGCAGGGCATCACGGCCAATATCATGTCGCTCGGTGGCATTGCCATTGCTATAGGCGCCATGGTCGACGCCTCCATCGTCATGGTAGAAAATGCACATCGGCGGCTTTCCGAAATGCCGGCCAACGCGACCCAATCCGAGCGGACGACGGCGATCGTGACGGCCGCAAAGGAAGTTGGGCCAGGACTATTCTTTTCGCTGCTCATCATTACAGTATCTTTCTTGCCCGTTTTTGCCCTCACTGGCCAAAGCCACAGGCTTTTTGCTCCGCTTGCCTACACCAAGACCTACGCCATGGCGTTCGCGGCGATCCTGTCGGTGACCCTCGTTCCGGTGCTGATGGTCTGGCTTATCCGCGGTCGCGTGCGAGCCGAACTTGAAAACCCCATAAACCGACTTTTTTCCCGACTCTACCAGCCACTTCTGCGCGCTGCCCTGGGCGCACGGCATCTCGTCTTGCTGCTCGCGGTCGTTGCCGTGGCCTCTCTGGCCTGGCCTGTAATGCGTGTTGGCACCGAATTCATGCCTGCACTCTACGAGGGCGAGCTACTCTATATGCCGACGACGCTTCCCGGGATCTCGATCGGAAAATCCAAAGAGATCCTGGCTCAGACGAACAGGTTGATTGCAACCGTACCCGAGGTGGAGCGAGTGTTTGGGAAGCTCGGTCGCTCGGATACTGCGACCGACAACGCACCCATCTCCATGATTGAGACCTGGATAAAGCTCAAACCGAAGCACGAGTGGCGCGCGGGCATCTCGATTGAACATATTACGCAGGAGCTCGATAGACGAACCAAATTTCCTGGGCTCGTCAATTCATGGGGATACCCGATCAAGATCCGCATGGATATGATATCGACAGGCATCCGCACACCAGTCGGCATTAAAATATCGGGCAGTGATCTCAAGACGATTGACCGGATCGGGTTAGAAGTTGAAGCAGCCGTAAAGGACGTGGCGGGCACACGTTCGGCATTCGCAGATCGGCTGACCGGGGGAAAGTATCTTGAAATCGATCCCGACCGTAGAGAGCTGGCGCGTCGCGGCATTGATCTCGGTACATTCCAGTCGGTCGTCCAGACGGCGCTTGGAGGCATTAAGCTTGCCGAAAGTATTCAGGGACGCGAGCGCTACACCATCATGCTGCGCTATGATCGTCCGTTCCGCGAGGCGCCCGAGCAATTGTCGGACGTCTTAATTCCTACACCTCAGGGTCAGCACATTCCATTGGGCGAGGTGGCGCGAATTTCCTATGCCGATGGCCCACCGATGTTGCGTTCGGAAAATGCGCGACTTACGGGATGGGTTCTCGTCGATATCGTTGGCAGAGACATTGGCGGCTACGTCGCGGAGGCGCAGGCTCGCATTCGAGAAAATGTAGAGTTACCTCCGGGGTACGCCATAACCTGGTCTGGTCAATTCGAGCAGATGGTCGAGGCTCGCCAGCGGCTGAGTGTTGCCATCCCCTCGGCAGTCGCCATTATTCTGATGCTCTTGATGTTGCACTTCGGGCGCTTCGACCGAACGCTGATGATCATGCTGTCTCTGCCGTTCGGACTGGTGGGCGGCCTTTGGGCCGTCTATCTGGCCGGCTATAATCTCTCGGTTGCCGTCGCAGTGGGCTTCATTGCACTCGGAGGGATTGCCGTTGAAACGGCTGTGGTCATGCTGCTCTATATCGACCAGCAAATGCGTGACGAACCGCCGTCAACGCTTGGCGAGTTGGAGCGCGCGATCGAGGCTGGCGCCATCATGCGCGTGCGGCCAAAGCTAATGACCGTCCTCACGATCATTGCCGGACTGCTGCCGGTTTTTTTCACCGACGGACTTGGGGCCGATGTCATGCGCCGCGTCGCCTTACCAATGGTCGGCGGCATGATTTCAACCACGATCCTGACCCTGATCGTCATTCCGGTCGTCTATCTCGTCTGGGAAGGCCGTCGGTTCGCCAGACCCGACGGGCCGACTAATGGGGATGAAAACGAAGAGAAAGCCAATTCAGTGCCCGCCGACTAGCATGCTCGGCGATGTAGGACGGCTGAATGCTGAGTTCCTCAACTGCAACCCAAGGAGAACACTATCATGAGTAAATTTGTCATGGCCGCTGCTGCGGGCCTCTTCCTTTCAATCGGAGGCCCGGTCAATGCACAGCATTCCGGACATGCCGGCCACAAAATGGAGGCCGAGACAAGCGGCGAGGTCCGAGCGAAGGCCGTCGTCCACAAGGTCGACCCTGAAATGGGGATGATCAACGTCACCCATGATCCTGTGCCATCCCTGAAATGGCCACAGATGACCATGGATCTGCCGGTCACCAAAAAGGTCGATCTCACCAAGCTCAAAGAAGGGGACAAAGTAACAATCACTCTGAAACAAGGCGTTGACAAACAGTTCCGTGTTACCGGAATCGACATGGCGCATTGATCAAACCGATTGGCCATATGCTACCTGCCTGGTGCGGGCGCAGGCGTGCTCGTGCTGTCGCCCACACCAGTGCCCATCTTCAATGGCGGAGCAGCCCCTGCAGTGATCGACGGTAGCAAACCAATTGTGGCCCGCAGCTATGGAGTTCACGCTGTTTCTGATCAGTTAAGCCGCCAGAACAATTCTGGTTTCGGCGCGCGAGACACATGGACAGAAGTAGCGTTCGCGCGCAGCTGGCGACAAGCATGCATCCTTGTGGATGAGATCGCCTTCAACGTAAGGCGTCGCACACATGTCGCAGCCGCCCGTGCCACAGCCAGGCTCAATGGGGACGCCTGCTGCGGCCAGAGCAGAAAGGGAAGTAGCGCCCCCTTGACTGGCGGACGCCCAGTCCAATTCGGGATCGCGGTCAGAAGAAAGCCTGCAACGATGCATGGGACCTAACCGTATGTCATCTCGTGCGCGTGCCATGCTACGGACGATGCAATCGTCGGATGCTCCAGACTGCCAACGAGCCGCAACAAGAACACCAGCATGGAGGCCGCCGCCCAAACGGCACCACACAGGATGAACGGCCGGAGCGCGTAGCTGAACAAGATCGAACCCAGGCCCGAGCGTCGACATGCCGATTTTGCTCTCATGGTCGCTCCTATCGCAGAGGCGCCAAGGGCCGACATCTGGAGTGACTAATGCGCGGATTGGCAAGTGCCGTTCGCGAGAGGCGGCGGAGCTTTCTTTGATGCGCTATCTGCAGCGCAAACTCCAAGCTCCTCAAGCAGTGCCATTTCAGACTCCGCACGCAAATCTTCGAGTCGAATTTCCTTCGCCAGATCTCCAGCGAACAAGCGCCAGCTGTCGATATTTCGCCAGGGCACCGCGATGAGAACGGGTATCCCCAATTCGACTGCGTCAGCGATGAGGGGGCGGAAGCCCCCCCCTTCACCTTCGCTCTTGCCGAACTTGTTCACGATGAAAAGGTCCGGTCGGTCTTGCAGGGCAACGCGGGCATTGACCAGTGCCCGCATGAGCCCCGCCATATCAAGTCGGCAACCTCGCGCAAGGGGGCCTCGATTTTCCGATATTTTTAGGCGCTCTCCGGTTGAGAGGCATTGTAGAACCATATCGCAGCGGGCAGTCGCCGCACCGGTGGCCTCGTCGCGCTGCAAGAACCCTGCGCACCTCACACCGGCTGTGACGAGCTTTTCCCAAAGTCGCAAGAGAGCTGCTGCAGCGAGGGCGCCGTCGGCATACGTTATGGCCACGATCGGCCGGGAAATTTCCGCTGTCATTCTTGTCGCTCCTCAACAACTCAGAAACTGGCCTTCGACGGAGTGGCAGCCTGTTCGCCCGGCTCCAATGGCAGTTTGGCGAACGCATCGATAGCCTGCCGCCGCATCGCACTTATTGGCTCACTCGAGTCAAGCACGCGTGCATCTATCGAGGGCAACGCGTCGCGCTCGTCGATGGATGAAATGTGTGGCCCGAGATCGCGGAGAAGACCATCATGAATGGCATAGATCCAGCCGTGCAGGTGAAGCGTCTGACCGCGTGACCAAGCGGCCTCCACAATTGGCGTTGCGGCGATCCTGCGGACCTGCATCTCGACATTGATCTCACACATGCGATCTAAGCGGGTGACTTCGGATACCAAATTCTCGAACGTCGCTCTGTGCTTGCGATGGAACATGCTGATCGGCTGAAGCCAGTGATCCAGCATCGCTCCGCTCTGGTGTGCCAAAGCTCGATGGACCCCACTGCAGCCGTAGTGGCCGCAGACGATGATGTGTCGCACTGCAAGGTGCTCGATTGCGAATTCCAGGACTGAAAGTATATTCAGGTCACTGGTGTGAACAATATTCGCGATATTTCGGTGGACGAATACCTCGCCGGGGTCCAGTCCAAGAACATCGTTGGCAGTGATCCGGCTATCCGAGCAACCGATCCACAGATAGCGCGGCGCCTGCTGTTCGGCCATCCTTTGAAAAACGATGGATCGTTTCTTCTCTTCTCTGAGGCCCAGATGACATTCTGGTCCAACAGCTGATCAAGCGTCCGAGACATTATGAATTGATCCCTCTTCTCGCCTTCATCGAACCGGCTAGAACTCCGAAATCCGCTCTAGCGAGCCGTTTTCGCGCGATGACAAGAACAATAGAATTCTCCATGGAAATGTGACGATGGGTGCTGGAAGCGTAAACTGCCATGAGTTGCGCAGCACCGGCACCAATTGCAATTGCTGTTGTTTTGTGAACCTGCGGCAGGATGCGGAGGATGTACTCGGCCATTTCCTGCTCCCGACGATGCTCGGTTGTTAGCCCGTCGAGAAGACAGGCGAGATCGTCTTCCGGTCGCAGTCGACGAAGCAGTGTCGGATATAGATCTTTTTCTTCATCAAGATAGTGCAACGGGAGATCTCTCGACATGAAGTTTGCGGCATGATCCCATTCGGCTGCATCCGCCCGACCATGTTCTGCAAAGCGTCGTAGCGCGGCGCACAGGCAGCGCGCCCTGAAATGATCGGCGAGTATATACTCGATCGGCGTTTCAAGGAGTGATGCTGGCGGCGGTGCCAATTGCCCGGCCAGCTGACGCGCTCGCGTCGAAATTTGTTCACCGGACTTTTCCATGTTCCAAATCCGGAAATTTGGCCTCCAAAATAGGCGCGGCGCAGTGATCCCCAGAGACTTTGTCTGCATCAAGCATCAATGACCAATTGAGCACCCTTTCGAGGAAGGTCCGCCCCGGCAATTCCGTACGCGCCAAGGCGCCGACAAGACCGACCCAGTCCTCGTCGGACGCGGACGCCGCAAAGCGCGCCACAGCGCAAGCCGTGTAAGTTTTCGGGCTTTCGCCAAATCGCTCTCCCATGACGAGAACCCTGGCATATAGCGTGATGTCCCCAAGGGCCTGGAGGGCCTCTCCCGCATCCTCCTCACGCTCCAATCGGGCGATCAGGGTCCCAATGTCCATCGTCTCACTCCTTGCCCTCGACCTTTGCTCACGCAGTTTCGAGTTCAATGCCGGTGATTGTGGCACGCCCGGCAAGCATCGCCACAAACTGGTGGATGGCGGCATTATAGGCGCGCTCGGTGAGCCATGCTGCGATGCGCTTTTTCACCAAGTCGAATGGCAGCGGCGTGCCTTCGCTGCGTGCGTCCAGGATCACAACGTGAATTCCATACCTGGTTTCCAAGGGTCGCTCGAAAACCCGGCCGATCGGCAAAGTCGCCAAGGCCTCCTCGAACTCAGGCACCGTCTGACCATTGGTGACCTGCCCCAGGCTACCGCCGACCGTGCGCGACGGGCAGGCGGAGTGAGCCTGCGCGAGCGCCGCAAACGCCTTTGGATCTCGTGTGAGTACTTCGATGATGCCCTCGGCCAACTGGCGTGCCGCTGTGCGCGCTTCGGCATCCCAAGGTGCGGCCGCACACAAGATATGTCGCACCGCAAAGAGGTCCGGCGAGTGGAATTTTTGGCGGTTCTGCTCGAAATAGCGGAGGCATGTCGCCTCATCAGCTGTTGGTATAATGACTTCTCGTTCGACAACGGCGCGCACCAGGGCTTCATCGTCGGTTTCCCGCCGTCCCTCGTCATCAACCAGCGGCTCAGGCGTCATGCCAAGTCGCTGCGCTTCCTGCAGGAGCATCTCACGCACAACGAGCGCACGGGCGGCACTCGTCCATGCCTCTACTGGCTTTCCCGCCGGGTGGTTTTGCACCTCCCGAGCGATCGCTGCTCGGCCGAGTACAACGCCATTGACAGTTATTGGCTTGGGGCGGGGCAATGCGGCGGAATGCGTGCCGCACGGCCCATTGCCTCTCGAGTTGGACAAGACTTGCATATCGCTTCACTCCGCCGGCTGGCTGTTTGGGCTGTTGGTGCGCCCATCGACACCAAGCGGCCGACGCGTGCGCACAATCTGATACCCCCGCCGCCCGACGTATTTCACAGGCGCTGACCAAATATGGACGAGCCGGGAGAACGGGAAGAGCAGGAAGATCGTCATGCCAAGGACGAGATGGACAAGATAGGGCCAATCGAGACCCTGTAGTGTCTTGGCATCGACAGGTTGGACGGTGACTATTCCTTGTGCCCAATGGGACAACTTGATCATCACGGAGCCGTCCGTGTGTGCGAACGAGAACGGCAGCGTAACGATCCCCAGAACAAGCTGTATCCACAAGATCATGAGGATGGCGAGATCCATATACGTCGATGTTCGGCGTACGCGCGCGTCGAACAGGCGGCGATGCAGGAGCAAGGTCAGGCCAATGAAGCAGATCGATCCGGCGATCCCACCAGCGACGATGGCCATCAACTGCTTTTGCTCGGGAGTTATGAAGAGTGTGTAGACCGCCTTTGGCGTGAGCAAGCCGATCGCGTGACCGAAAAACAGGAACAGGATGCCGAAGTGGAAGAGATTGGAGCCCCAAAAGAGCTGGCGCTTGCGCAGCAGCTGACTGGAGCTGGCCTTCCAAGTGTACTGCTCGCGGTCATATCTAATGAGGCTCCCGAAGACGAATGCCGAGATACACACGTACGGGTACCAGACGAAGAGTATGTGGAAGATTGCATCTCGCATGGCGCCTGCTCCTCAGGTACGCGGTGTTGCCGGTGTCGACACGATGGTGGCCGGGCCCGTCCGCTCCGGCCGGGGAAGACCAGGCGCGGGCCTTCGGGCCTGTCGGATTCTTGACGTCAAGCCATCCAAGTTGCAGTCAGCAGCGGCGCCCGGTCCGAACACGACCTCCTCGTCCTCCCAGGCCGCGTCGAGTGCCTCGAGATCGTCGGGTTCAGGATCAGGCTCAGCTCTCAGGGCTTCGAGCTGGGCGGAGTCCAGCCTGACCTTCGCTAGCGCCACAAGCGCGCCGAACAAGGCCTCATAGCTTGAGCCGCGCTTTGCCAGTCTTTCGCGCAGTGCCGCGAGAACATGACCTGGTTGCCCCACCAGTTCCAACGCCTCTGCAGGCGCCCTTGTTGCCGCAAATTCGAGGAACAATGGCAAGTAGTCGGGAAGTTCGGTAGCTGTGGGCATGTAGCCGGCGTCATCGTAGACCTTGAGCAGGTCAACCATCGCCTGCCCCCGATCGCGGCTCTCGCCGTGCACGTGCTCGAAGAGATGTAGAGAGAGCGAGCGCGTGCGGTCGAATAGCAGGACAAAGCGCTCTTCAGCGTCAATGATGTCACGGCGCGCAAGATCTTCGATGAAATCGATGACCGGTCCCAAGTGCCGTTTGGGAAGCACCGCTTCTGCGCGCAGCGCCTGCTTGAGCTCGCCTGCAGCCTGCTGCAGCTCACTGGTCGGATACGACAGAAGTGCCGATATCACCTTGAGCGTTTTCATCAATAAGCTCCCATGCGCGGCTTGTCGTTCTTCACTTTTACGCCACCAAACAGGTTGATGCGGTCGTCGCTCGGCAGACAACCATCTCCAAAGGAGAAGCCGCACTCGCCTCTCAACTCGTAAGCATCCTGGGTCACTTCGCGATGGCTGCTGGGAATTACGAAACGATCCTCATAGTTGGCGATCGCCATCACGTGATACATGTCTTCGACCTGCTGGCTCGATAGACCGACCCGCTTGACAACAGCCTCATCGATGACGCCATCGACAGTCTTGGCGCGCATATATGACCGCATCGCGAGCATCCGCTCCAGGGCAAGTGCGACTGGCCTTTCATCGCCAGCCGTCAACATGTTGGCCAGGTATTTCAGGGGGATTCTAAGCGAGCGAACATCGGGCATTCCGCCATCGGTGCCCATCTTTCCGGCTTCGGCGGCAGCAGTAATGGGTGACAGCGGCGGCACATACCAGACCATCGGCAGCGTCCGGTACTCAGGATGCAGCGGGAATGCCACCTTCCAATCCATGGCCATCTTCCAGACAGGCGAGCGCGTTGCAGCCTCCAGCCAGGCGTCAGGCACACCGTCGGCCCGCGCGCGCTCAATCACGAGGGGATTGTTGGGATCAAGGAAGACTGACAGTTGCTGCTCGTAGAGATCCTTCTCTTCCTGAACGCTGGCTGCGGCTTCGATCCTGTCTGCGTCGTAGAGGACAACGCCCAGGTAGCGAATGCGACCGACGCAGGTCTCCGAGCATACGGTCGGTTGTCCCGCCTCGATGCGCGGATAGCACAGAATGCACTTCTCGCTCTTACCGCTCGACCAGTTGAAGTAGATCTTCTTGTACGGACAGCCGGATACGCACATGCGCCATCCGCGGCACTTGTCCTGGTCGATGAGAACGATGCCGTCCTCCTCGCGCTTGTAGATGGCACCAGACGGACATGAGGCCACACACGCGGGATTGAGGCAGTGCTCGCAAAGCCTGGGCAGGTACATCATGAAGGTGTTCTCGAACTGCCCGTAGATTTCCTTCTGAATGCCCTCAAAATTGTAGTCCGCGGACCGCTTCGCGAACTCACCGCCGAGGATCTCCTCCCAGTTGGGACCCCACTCGATCTTCTCCATGCGCTCGCCCGTAATCAGGGAGCGAGGCCGTGCGGTAGGAAACGCCTCGGTTTCTGGTGCTTTTTGCAGGTGGTCGTAATCGAAGGTGAAGGGCTCGTAGTAGTCATCGATCTCCGGCATGTTCGGATTGGCGAAGATGCTGGCCAGGATCCGCCACTTGCCGCCGATCTTCGGCTCGATCCTGCCGTTCGCCTTGCGTCGCCAGCCGCCATTCCACCTGCGCTGGTTCTCCCAGTCCTTGGGATATCCGATGCCGGGCTTGGTCTCGACATTATTGAACCAGGCATATTCCATGCCCTCGCGATTGGTCCAGACGTTCTTGCAGGTTACCGAGCAGGTGTGGCAACCAATACATTTGTCGAGGTTCAGAACCATCGCGATCTGAGCGCGAACTTTCATGTCGTATCTCCTGATCACTCAGCCGCTGCGGCTTTTCCATGAGGAAGGTTGGGCCCCTTGGCGCCCACGAAGGGCCCCTCGAGCCAATCCACCTTGCCAAGCTTGCGCACGACGACGAACTCGTCGCGGTTGGTACCGATGGTGCCGTAATAATTGAAGCCGTAGGCCAGTTGGGCGTAACCGCCGATCATGTGCGTCGGCTTCAAGACTGTCCGCGTGACGGAGTTGTGGATGCCGCCCCGCTGACCGGTCATGTGCGAACCCGGAACGTTCACGATCTTCTCTTGCGCGTGGTACATGAAGAGCGTTCCATCCTTCATGCGCTGAGACACAACGGCTCGTGCCACAAGTGCGCCGTTGGCGTTGTAGGCTTCGACCCAATCGTTATCGACAATGCCCGCCTTGCCGGCATCGTTCTCAGACAGCCACACGATTGGCCCGCCACGCGACAACGTAAGCATTAGAAGGTTGTCCGTGTAGGTGGAGTGGATGCCCCATTTCTGGTGCGGAGTAATGAAATTGAGAACGACCTCTTTTTCGCCGTTGGGCTTGATGCCCTGGATGCCATGGATGGTTTTGAGATCGACGGGCGGACGATATACGCAGAAGCCTTCGCCAAAGGCACGCATCCACAAGTGATCCTGGTAGAGTTGCTGGCGGCCGGTGAGCGTGCGCCACGGGATGAATTCGTGCACGTTGGTGTAGCCGGCGTTGTAACAAACCTTCTCACTTTCAAGACCGGACCAAGTCGGCGCCGAAATGATCTTGCGTGGCTGGGCTACAACGTCACGAAAGCGGATCTTCTCGTCCTGCTTGGCAGTTGCGAGATGAACGTGATCGCGCCCTGTCGTCTTGGACAACGCCTGCCATGACCTGACGGCCACCTCACCATTGGTCTCGGGCGCCAACATAAGAAGGACCTCAGCCGCATCGATGTCGGTGTCGATGCGGGCCATACCTTTCGTGGCCCCATCCTCAGTCACTACGCCATTCAGCGCTTTCAGGCTCTCGACCTCATGCTCGGTCTTCCAAGAGATGCCCTTGATACCGTTTCCGATCCTTTCCATAAGGGGACCGAGAGCCGTGAACCTTTTGTATAGATTTGGATAGTCCCGCTCGACGACGGTGACCGCCGGCATGGTCTTGCCAGGAACGGCTTCACATTCGCCCTTCATCCAATCCGCTGGCTCGAATGGCTGTGCGATCTCAGAAGGTGCATCGTGCATGATGGGCGTCAGTACGACGTCCTTCTCGACACCCAAAACCTCCGGCGCCACCTGCGAAAACGCCTTGGCGATCGCCTTGTAGATTTCCCAGTCGGACTTCGCCTCCCATACGGGGTCCACCGCATTTGTCAGCGGATGGATGAAGGGATGCATATCCGATGTATTGAGATCGTTCTTTTCGTACCAGGTGGCGGTAGGCAACACGATGTCGGAGTAGACACAGGTCGTCGACATTCGGAAATCGAGGGTTACGAGAAGGTCGAGCTTCCCGCGCGGCGCCTCGTCATGCCAACGCACCTCGGCGGGCTTCTCCCTACCTTCCTCGCCGAGGTCCTTTCCGAGAACACCATGAGACGTGCCGAGAAGATGCTTCAGGAAGTACTCGTGCCCCTTGCCGGACGAGCCCAGCAGGTTCGAGCGCCAGACGAAGAGGTTGCGCGGGAAATTCTCCGGGCTGTCGGGATCCTCCCAGGCAAACTTGAGCGTGCGATCCTTTAGCGATTTGGCGACGTAGGCAGGAACCTCCATACCTGCTGCTGTCGCGTCTTTCGCAATCGAAAGAGAATTCTGAGTGAGCGTTGGGTATGCCGGTAACCACCCCATGCGTAGCGACCTGATATTGTAGTCGATGATGGCACCATCCCACGGGCCCGCAGGCGCGGTTGGCGACAAGATCTCCTTCACGTCAATGGTCTCGTACCGCCACTGATCGGTGTGCGTGTAGAAGAACGACGTCGAATTCTGCTGGCGTGGAGGCCGCCCCCAATCCAATGCGAAGGCGAGCGGAGCCCACCCCGCCTGCGGTCGTAGCTTCTCCTGGCCGACATAATGCGACCACCCGCCCCCCGACTGGCCGACACAGCCGCACATGACCAGCATGTTAATGACGCCGCGGTAGTTCATGTCGGCGTGATACCAATGGTTCATCGCCGCACCGATGATGATCATCGATCGACCGTTGGTCTTCTCGGCGTTGGTTGCGAACTCGCGGGCAACCTGAATGATCTTGTCGCGCGAAACGCCCGTGATCTTCTCGGCCCAGGCCGGTGTATAGGGCGTGTCATCGTCGAAGGATTCGGCGACGTTGCCGCCGCCGAAGCCGCGATCGACACCATAGTTTGCTATAAAGAGATCATGCACGGTGGCAACCAGCGCATCACCATCTGCCAGTTTCAGGCGCTTCACTGGCACGCGTCGCTCGAGCACGCTGGCATGGTCGGAACTAGTGAAGTGCTCGCTGACGATATTGCCGAAGTAGGGAAAGGCGACATCTGCCAACTCATCCTTCACATCTGCGAGAGACAGTTGGAGCCTCGTCGGATTGCCTCCGGACTCCTTCTCCTCGATGTTCCACTTGCCCTGCTCGCCCCACCTGAATCCGACGGACCCGTTCGGCACGACGACCTTGCCCGACAGCTCGTCAAGTCCGACTGTCTTCCATTCGGGGTTGTTGGATTCTCCCAGAGAGGCGTCGAAGTCCGAGGCACGCAGAAGTCGATCAGGTATCAACTTGCCGCCTTGTCGCGTGAGCTTCACAAGCATCGGCATGTCGGTGTATTGGCGCACGTAGTCACGGAAATAGCGCGCTTCGCGCTTGACATGATACTCGGTTAGGATGACGTGCCCCATGGCCATGGCCAGCGCGGAATCAGTGCCCTGCTTCACCGACAGCCAGATGTCACCGAACTTTGCAGCCTCGGAATAATCGGGGCAGATGACCGCCGACTTTGTTCCGCGATAGCGCGCCTCGGTGTAGAAGTGTGCATCGGGCGTGCGCGTCTGCGGAACATTCGATCCCCACAAAATGATAAAACCGGAATTGTACCAGTCGGCGGAACTCCGGCACGTCCGTCTGCTCGCCCCAGGTCTGCGGACTGGCGGGCGGGAGATCGCAATACCAATCGTAAAACGACATGCACACGCCACCGAGGAGCGACAGGTAACGCGAGCCCGCCGCATAGGAGACCATCGACATGGCCGGGATCGGCGAAAAGCCGACAACACGATCTGGCCCATAGGTCTTGGCGGTATAGGCGTTCGCGGCACCAATGATCTCGGTGATTTCATCCCACTTGGCGCGGACAAAGCCGCCGTGTCCGCGAACCTGAATGTAGTCGTTGCGTTTGGCGGGGTCCTCGACGATCGACTTCCACGCCGCAACGGGTGGCAATGTTATGCGTGCCTCGCGCCAATGGCGTAGGAGACGCGAACGAATGAGTGGGTACTTCACCCGGTTGCCGGAATAAAGATACCAACTGTAGCTGGCCCCACGTGAGCAACCGCGGGGCTCGTGGTTCGGAAGGTCGGGACGTGTCCTGGGATAATCGGTCTGCTGCGTTTCCCAGGTTACGATTCCGCCCTTCACATAGATCTTCCATGAGCACGAGCCCGTGCAGTTTGCGCCATGCGTCGAGCGTACGACCTTGTCGTGCTGCCAGCGCTGTCGGTAGCCGTCCTCCCAGCGGCGGTCTTCGTTGGTGGTTATTCCATGGCCGTTGGCAAACTGCTCCTTGGCCTTGCGGAAGTATGTCAGTCGATCGATGAAATGGCTCATTTGGGATGCCTCGTCGTGGTCGGAGCCGCCGGTTCAATGCGGTTCCGGGATCGGGATCATTCAGCGGGGCGAAGGCTCGAGGTCGGCGCGCCGGTGCCGCCGCGCTCAATGTCGTGCAAGAGACCGCCGCGGCGCGTGTAGAACCACCAGGTCACCAGGACGCAAGTGACATAGAAGCCCAAGAAGGCCCAAAGCGCGGCTGCCGGCCCACCGGTTAGAGAGATCGAGGATCCGTAGGCTTTCGGGATGAAGAAGGCGCCGTAGGCGGCAATCGCGGACGTAAAGGCGATGATCGCCGCGCTCTCCATATCGGCCTGACGGACACGCAGCTGCGGCGGTTTCTCCGGCATTAAGCGATCGATCTCGGAGCGCATGATCACGGGGATCATCTGGAAGGTCGACGCATTGCCCACGCCCGTCGCGAAGAACAGGATCATGAACATGGCGAAGAATCCCCAGAACGCTCCCGGCTGATCCTTGATGCCTAGGAAGTAGAGAACGCCGGTGACTGCTGCGATCATCACGATGAAAGTCCAGAACGTGACGCGCCCGCCACCGTACTTGTCGGAAATCCACCCAGTGGCGGCACGTGACAGAGCACCGATCAGCGGCCCCAGGAAGACGAACTGGAGGCTCTCGACGGCAGGAAACTGCGTTTTGGCGAGCAGCGGGAAGCCGGCGGCATAGCCGATAAACGAGCCGAACGTGCCCGTGTAGAGCCAGCACATGATCCAGTTGTGCTTGCGCTGGAAAATCACCGCCTGGTCGGCGAATGTCGCACGCGCAGTCGCCAGGTCATTCATACCGAACCAAGCAGCGGCCGCAGAGACCATGATGAATGGCACCCACACGAAGCCCGCATTCTGAAGCCACAACTTGGTGCCGTCGGACAGCGTTTGCGGCTCGCCACCGACTGCACCAAACACACCGGCCGTGATCACAAGCGGCACCAGGAACTGCATGACGCTGACGCCGGCATTGCCGAGACCGGCATTGAGGGCCAACGCATTGCCCTTCTCAAACTTCGGAAAGAAGAATGAGATGTTGGACATGGAGGAAGCAAAGTTGCCGCCGCCGAAGCCACACAACAAGGCGAGAACCAGGAAGATCAAGTAGGGTGTATCCGGGTTCTGCACCGCATAGCCGATGCCGAATGCCGGGATCAGAAGAGACGCCGTTGAGACAGCGGTCCAAAGCCTGCCACCAAAGATTGGCACCATGAACGAGTAGAAGATCCGCAGAGTGGCGCCGGAGAGACCCGGCAAAGCCGCCAACCAGAAGAGCTGATCGGTCGTGTACTTGAAGCCAATGGCCGGCAGCTTGGCCACCACCACCGACCACACCAGCCACACAGAGAAGGCGAGCAGCAGAGCTGGGATAGAGATCCATAGGTTGCGCCGCGCGATGGCACGACCCTTCGCCTCCCAGAACTCGCGGTCGTCCGGGCGCCAATCCTCGATCGTTCCAGACAGCGCGCCTTGATGGGCGGGCGTGTGGATCGCCGACATTTCAGGGAGCTGAGGCAAAACTTCGAGTTCCGGCCCTCTCGACTTGCGCTCCATCCTGACGATCGCGAAATGCATCCAGATGAGCGACACCATGACAATGCCGAACAGAAGCATGAACGAACTTGTCCATACGCCTGTCAAGTCGAGTAGAACACCGAAGGTGATGGGCAAGATGAAGCCGCCAAGACCACCAACGAGGCCGACGATTCCACCGACGGAACCGACGTGATCGGGATAGTAGACGGGGATATGCTTGTAGACGGCTGCTTTGCCGAGGCTCATGAAAAAGCCGAGGACAAACACCATGACAACGAACGGGACGAGCTCAACGCGCGTCGAGAAGTTGATCGGGCCGCGGATGCCGTGGATGACATAATCGGTATTCGGATAGGAGAGCATGAAGCAGACGATGGCGGAGACGCCGAAGGTCCAGTACATGACGCTGCGCGCGCCGATCTTATCGGAGAGGTGTCCGCCGTAGGCGCGGAAGATAGAAGCGGGCACCGAATAGAATGCCGCCAGCATACCGGCTGTTTTGATGTCAAGCTTGTAGACACCCACGAGATAGCGCGGCAGCCAAAGCGCCAAAGCAACGAACGCTCCGAATACAAAGAAGTAGTAGAGGGAGAAGCGCCACACCTGGATGTTCTTAAGTGGGGCCAGCTCCATCAGCGACGAGCGTACGGCTTCTCCACGTGCGCGCCTGTCCTTGATGACTGGATCGTCTTGTGTCGAGAACCAGAAGATCGCCGCCATGGCAAAGAGGCTGACTGCCCACACCTGTGCTACGGTGGTCCAACCATAGGCCACCATAACGAATGGAGCGACGAACTTTGTGACGGCTGCGCCGACATTGCCAGCGCCGAAGATGCCGAGCGCGGTTCCTTGCTTTTCTTTTGGGAACCACCTGGACACATAGGCAATGCCGACAGCGAAAGATCCACCGGCGAGACCAACGCCGAGCGCTGCGATCAGGATCGTGACGTAGGTCGTTGCATACGAAAGGATGAAGGTCGCAATCGCAGCAAGAACCATAGTGGCGGTGTAGACGACACGCCCACCATACTGGTCAGTCCAGATGCCCAGAAAAATGCGGCTGAGCGATCCAGTCAGGATGGGGGTCGCAACGAGTAGCCCGAATTGAGTGTCGCTCAGTCCCAGGTCCTGCTTGATGCGAACACCGATGATCGAAAAAATCGTCCAAACGGCGAAACACGCCGTGAACGCAATTGTCGAGAGCCAGAGAGCTCTTCCTTGCTCGGATGGACTTGGCGTGCCCGTTGGCATAACCGCCCCCTTGTTTTGGTGAGTGCACAAAGCGCGAGCGGATGCTTGTGCGGGGGCAATTCTCGAAGCTTGATCCAAGTCAAGCCTATGCGGCTGCATCCCACTTTCAAGCACGAATGGATGCTCAGTCACGCCGCTTCGTTCCGAGGGTCACGGCTCTTGGTGACGATTTGCAAATGAATACTTGACTTCAATCAATCTCAGACGGCTAAGCTCATTGTTCACTCCCAGAAAGGACAATGGCGAGCAAATGCGGCCGGAAGACATCAAGCAGATGCGCGACTTGCGCATTTTCCGCGACGTCGCGGATCGGCACGTGCACGACATGCTGAGGGCCTCATTTCTGCAGCGCTTCCCGGCGGGTGTCGAGCTGGTGCGCGAAGGTGACCCTGCTGATTTCCTGCACGTGGTTGTGGACGGTAGCGTCGAGGTCTTCTCGGCTTATCGCGATCGTGAAACGACGGTCGCCGTGCTCGGTCCCGGCTATTGCTTCATCATGGCGGCCGTCGTTCTGGACCGCGTCTATCTGAAATCGGCGCGGTCTCTGACGCCCGCCCGCGTCCTCCTCATTCCCGCAGATATCGTACGGCATGTGTTTGCACAGGACGCAGCTTTTGCCCGTTGCCTGGCAACAGATCTCGCCGAGGCCTACCGCATGGTGGTCAAAGAATTGAAGAACCAGAAGCTGCGGACCGGCCTCGAGCGGCTTGCAAACTGGCTGCTCGCTTTCCGCGAGGAGCAGAAGGGCGCCGCGCGACTGGAGTTACCCTTCGAGAAAAAGGTCCTGGCTGCGAGGCTCGGCATGGCGCCCGAGGTCTTGTCGCGCTCGTTTGCCGCTCTCGGGCCCTACCAGGTCAAGGTCAAGGGCTCGACGATCACGATCGGCGACGTCGCCGCGCTCACCAACCTTGCCAAGCCTACACTGACCATCGACAATCCTTCGAGCTGACTGCCATTTTGTCGTCAATACGCGCGCGCGCCGCCGTCGGAATGGCAAAGCGAACACGACAGACGGAGTAGCCGCGATATCGTGGCCAGGATGTCGCCGTTTTTGGTCAACGACGGTCAATCGGCGGCGAGCGTTTGCCACCTACGGCTTGTCATTCAGTATCGGACGACGGGTGGAGTGCGAAAGCCGGCGCCAAAGCGACGAACGCAAGCCGCTTCATTGAGTTGCTAGCGCCGCCATGGTCTGCCGCCAGTCGCTGCTGTCGATTGCCAACACCGCCTTGCAAGCACGCTCGGCAGCACCCGGTGACAGGTGCATCTGAGCCGCTTGGAGAAACTTATTCGAGGCCCCAGCACAATCAAGCGCGCGCTCGCCAGCGCCGCTATTGACTTTGATGTGACGTTGGAGGCGACGGCCGTCTGCCAATTCCACCTCTACGCCACCGGAGAAGTAGGTAGGGTAGCCGGTCTCGGCGTCGACTTCGCAAATGCTGCGGGCACACAGATCGAGGACTGCTGAATTGGTCATCGCGGATGGTTCCAATTCTGCCAGCCCAAACCGTCCTCGTTGCAGACAGGTGGCAACAACATAGGGTGCGCTGAATTTGGCGGCATATTCGGTCTGCGGTCGCGCCTTGCTTGCCACTGGCTCAGCAACAATGGGCAATGTCGGTGCCGGCAAACGAATGCGGATTTTTCGGATGGCGCCTAGGTCCGGCAGCTCCTCGCGCAATAGCAGCGCAGCATCGGCCGCGCCGTGAATGAAATGACATACGGGGTAGGGCTTGATGGCGGTATCAACCAGGTCCCATCGCTCGCCAAGGCCGTCGGCGATCAAAGCTGGTTCAGCATCTGCGAAATGCGCCTGGAGGTGCGACTGCAAGAGGCCGAACTTGCCTTCATAGGGGCGCGAGGGTCCGACGAAACCGTGCTTTGCCAAGTGGGCCGCCGTGATGCCGGCAACAGCGCCCCAGCCGGGGTGGAATCTCTTGGTCCATGCGCCTTCCTCGAGGAATACCTGGACACCTGATGCGGTGCTGGCGGCTATGCCCTGGGCCGAGATCATCTGCTCCAGTGTCAAGCCGAGCAACTTGCCTGCAACAATAGCACTGCTGAAATGCGAGACGATTCCCGTCCCGTGGAAGCCCGCGTGATGGAAGCCTCCTTTGACCGATGCTCCGATGCGGATTGCCACTTCCATGCCTGCAGCGTAGGCCACCATGAAGTCTCGCCCATGCACATTCAGATGATGGCCAAGCGCCATTGCTGCGGGCAAGCAAGCTGCAGTCGCGTGGACAATACTCGCGATGTGGGTGTCGTCGAAATCGAGCCCGTGGATGAGGATGCCATTGGCCAGCGCGGCATCGCGAAATGGCAGACGTTCCGCGCGTCCCAGGATCGGGCAGTCGCCCTCGCCGCCGAGGGCTTGAATGCCGGCCATGGCACGGCCCGCAAACGGGTAGGCATTGGAAGCAAGGCCAACGCCGACGGCATCGAGGATCTGAATGCGCGCGCGCTCTTTGACGCGCTCGGGAATGGAATCGTAGTCGAGCCCGACTACAAACGCGGCAACCTGACGAGCAAGGGTGGCGGTTGCTGTCTCCGCGGCTGCATCATTCATCGCTGCAATTCTCCTGACGTCGTTGCTTGACTTGCTCACCCACTTTGCGGCTCGGCGGCTTCCGAGGGGTTCGGCCAGAGCTTGCATACGGCATTTTCGGTTGCCGTGGATGGGCGCCCGTGTCGCAACCTCGGCGCTTGCGTCGGCTTGATGATTTACCGGCTTCACATGGGAGGCGGCCATTGGCCCGCTTCTGCAGCCCAGATGGCGGCCCCCTCCCCCAAGCCTGGCCTCGGCTACCAGGTCTATGCCGATTAGGTTTTGCGTGGGAACATCGGACCAGCACCAAGATCGGCCGTGTATGGACTGCGGGTGGCTGGATTGCATGCCTGCGGCTAGCGTGGCAGACGTGACGACACACGCCATACCGCGGCCGTACTAGGGCGGTCAGCCAATGAGAGAGAGGTTCGCAGACCATGGAAAATGTTTCGCTTGGATTCATCGGGCTTGGGACAATGGGCGGCAGAATGTGCCGCAACCTCGCCGAAAAGTCGAAACGCCCAGTCATCGCCTACGATATTGATCCCGGGAAGGCTGCCGCTCTCGGCAAGAGCGGGGTGACCGCGGCAAAATCAATCAGCGAAGTGATAGCCAACGCCGACATCGTTTTCGTGTGCGTGCCCGGTGAACCTCAGGTACGAGAGATTGCCTTCGGCACAGGTGGCCTTGTTGCGATGGCGCGCCCGGGACAAACTATCGTCGACATGACCACGGCGACCGTCGAAGTGAACCGGGAGGTCGCCGCGGCGTTGTCGGAGCGGGGGGCCGACTTCGCTGATGCCCCCGTCGCACGCGGCGTGCCGGCTGCGGAAAACGGAACGCTAGCGATTACCGTCGGGGCCAGTGATGGGGTGTTCGCGCGGATCAAGCCTTATCTCGAATGCATGGGAACGGAGATCTCGCATTGCGGGGACGTCGGCAACGGTCAGGTGATGAAACTCATGAACAACATGCTCGTGTTCCAGACCGTTACCGCTCTCGCCGAGGCGATGGCGATCGCCACGCGCGCCGGCGTCGACCGGGCCAGAGTCTTCGAGATCCTTTCACGCGGCTCGGCGGATAGCTATGTGATGCGTAAGCATGGCAGCCACATGACAAGCGGAGAGTATCCAGACGACCAGTTCCCGACGACCTATTCGCTCAAGGATCTCCGCTACGCCCTGGGATTGGCGGAGGCCGTCGGCGTAAACGCGGAAAGCGCAAAACTCACCGAGAAACGCCTGCAGGAAGCGGTCGACCGCGGTTACGGGCAATTCTACGCTCCGGTCATCTACAAGCTGCATGAGGCCGAGACGAGATGAGCACCGGTCATTTCGGGACCCTCCGCAGCGAGCCCCACACAGTCCGTCAGGCGGCGCAACCGGCACGACACAGCCAACATCATGTCTTCAACGTCGCCTGATCGATGACCTCGATGATGGTGGGGAAGTATTTGTCGCCCAATCCGCGCTCGATCGCGGCTCGATAGTACGCGTCAACGAGCCTCGACATGCGCGGTTCCACGCCAACGCTCTCGGCCAACTCGATCGAGTAGCCCAGGTCCTTCAGGACATAGGTCGAGGGAAACGCCTTCTCGGGGAAGGTGCGCGGAACCATGGCCTTCATGCCGTGGTTGCGCAGAACGAAACTGTCACCGGAGCCTTTGGACACTGCTGCCAGAAGGGTCGCCGGGGTGACGCCTGCGCGTTCGGCCACAACCATCATCTCAGCCAGCGCCGCGACATGCTCGAAGACGAGCGTGTTGTTGATGAGCTTGACCACCTGACCGCAGCCCAAGCCACCACACAACGTGACGTCGCTTCCCATGTAGGACAAAAACGGCTCTATTCTGGAAAACACCTCCTCGGTCGCCCCCACCATGATACTCAGAGTACCATCCTGAGCTGCCTGCCGGGTGCGTGCAACAGGTGCGTCGGCAAAGACAATCCCCTTCCTTGCGAGTTGCGCCCCCACGTGTCGTGCCTCGGCGACGCTGGTCGTGCTGAGATCGACCACTAACATGCCCTGCTTGCCCACGCTGGCTATGCCACCATCGCCAAGGCACACCTCTTGGACATGTTTTCCACCGGGAAGCGAGAGGAAGACGACGTCTGCAGCCATGGCGACATCTGCCACCGAGCCAGATTTGATGGCACCTGACCTGCCGACTTCCTCGCGTGCCGCCTCGCTCACGTCGTAGGCATGGACCTTGGCCGAGTGCTTCTTCGCCACATTGCAGCACATCGGTCCGCCCATCACGCCGAGACCAACGAATCCCAGCACTGGAGCCACTTCTTGCATCGCTTTATCCTTTGCTCGTTTGGCGAAGTTCACGCAACATGGCGGACGCGGGGAATTCTCTACGATCAACTCGCGGCCAACCGCACGACCATTCGTGCCACTTCCAGCTGATCGCCCACCTTGTCCTGGTTACTCTCAAGGAAGGTATGGCTGAAATCTTCAATGGCGGCGGCATGATCCGAGACAAGTTGGGAAAACAACGCCTCGCTCGCTACTTTGCTGTCTACGACCTTGATGTGACTATAGAGTACCGTCAGCGCTTCCGTCCGTTCCGCATCGACTACCACGATTTCCACGAACGATCTCGGTCAAGGCGCGCAATCGTACAGCGTCACGACCACACGACTTGCCGGACGGCTATTGAACCGGCGTCTTGGTGTTCATGACAGGCGTGACCGCGCCGTGGATATGATAGGTGTGGCAAGTCAAGCAGTCCTGTCGCGCCATGCTGCTGTTGTGACAGGTCTGGCAAAGCTCCTTTTTGACCGCACCAAAGCCCGACACGACGTTTTGGGCGTTATCCTGCTCGTAGCCTTTCAGATAGGCACGGCCGCTTTCGAGTTGATGGCAGGTGAGACAGCCACGCTTGTCCGTAATGGCGAAATGCGGTTCATGGAGAAAACGCGTGAAGCGACCGCGTTTGATATCGGCGGACAGGGGACTGAAGTTAACTTTTCTCCCCCCGCCTTCGAGCGCGTCGACGCTATGGCATTTCGTGCAAGAGCCCGGTGCGTCCCGGCTGGCAAGCGCGTCGAATATTGCGGTTTCCGGGTTCTTTGCGCCCTTCGACACAAGGGGGCCCGTAAGACGGAGCCAGATAGACAAGAACCTGTCCTTGTGGCCGGTCGGCCGATAGAACACGGCATGGTCCTGCCGGTACCAGCCTCCAAATTCAGCCCAGTTCTCAGGCTCTACATCACTTTTCATGACGGCTTGAAGCGATGGCCGCCGCAGCATTTCGGGCGCGCTTGCATCTCCACCCGCGGGGACAGTAACAGCGGGGGCGGGAGCGGCTCCGGCGGCAGCCACCGTCGTGCGTGGCCCCGCCGATGACGTGGACGACTGCGGCACCTTGCCCGACTTGATGGCGCTGAGCTCTGCCGGTGTGGGGAAGAGAAGATCATCTGTCTGGTCAGCCGCCTTCTTCGACGGAACGCCTCGGGGACCCGCAGCCGCCTTCTTCGATGGCGCGCCGCCCGCACTGGCGGATGGCTTGCGTCTTGAATCAGTGGCGCTTGGCTGCACGGTTGTCTCTTGTGGCTCAGATGCGGTCCTGATGCCGACGGGCCCGCTTCGCTCCGCCGACGTCGCCGTGGTTGTAATCCAGCCGGTGCTTTTTTGACTGCCGGACGCGGGGCGTCGAGCCATATCGATGTCGAGATTTGGCAGCCACTGTTGTTGAGCCGCCATGACCGTGTCGCGCGGAAGGCTCGCGGTCAGATCTGTCAACACATCCGCGCCAAGCTGCTCTACCGACAGCCTGCTGATGAGACCCACCAGAACAGTCGATGGCTTTTTCGTCACCAACCCGCTGAAAAGAGCCTTGATCTCCCAAGCCAAGTCGGCCACCGCCTTGATCTCCTCGTCGTTGGCGCCGCCGAGGTTCTGGAGATCAAGCTGGTTCACAGTCTCAATCACGTCGCGACCACGCTCCGTCTGACTGATGAGCAGCTTCATGAACGGCGTGAGGCGCGCTTCAAACTCTTCCGGCCATTCGCCGATAAAGATATTTCTTTTTCTAAGCGTCTGTAGGTCAAGACCCGGCAGCGTTAGAAAGGCAATGCCTTTCGGACCGCTAATGCGGTCCTTGCCTACGATCTGCTCGAGATGACAACTGGCGCAAGTCTGCCCGAACGCGGTCACGGCCATGACACGACTGTCCTTGCTGGTGTCGTGACAGGTCGCGCACGTGGGAGGCATGTGTTTTCCCGGATTTTTTTGGGACATTTCCGGGAAGTGCTTCCCGAAATGGCCTGCATGATCGTAGATCAGCCGCGTTCGGCGCCTGAACGGGTAGCTTGAGAATTGCGGATGGTCCTTGTCAAAGCTGTCGAACTTGACGACGTGGCAAGAGCGGCACTGCTGATCCGCAATCTTCTTCAGATTGAAGCTCGGGCCTCGATGCTCTTTGTGACAGGTCGCGCAGGAGAGGCCGCGAGCAATCAAGTCGTGCGTCGGGAACAGACTGTCCTGCACGTGCGCCGACTTTGGAGCCGATGTTCGCGTCGCGACCTCCAGCAAACGATCGCTGCTTCGCGAAAGCACCGACAACGAGGCTCCATGCGAGTAGAGTGCCGTCTCCGGCATTCGATGGCAGTTGAGGCAGGCTTTGCTGTCGGCGATCCGGTTGTCGGTCACAAGGCCGTGTAGCCAGCTCAGCTTACCGCTGCCGCTGCTGGTGTGGCAGGTACCGCACGCTTCGATTCCCCCATGTGCACTGGTGAGCTGTCCGGGCATCAAAAACTGCATGCGATCCGACAGAAGCACGGTGACGCCTAGACACGCAGCTGTGACCAAGGCCAGACGCATTGCCAGGCGGTCGCGGCGAAAACTGGGATCGCCTCGCCGTTGCGCCTTCCGGTGCCACGGGAACCTCATCCACGATGGAGCTCGCATTACCCGGCTCCCGATGCAAAGGAATAGGAGGCAATGACGTGCAACACCGACAGGACAATCAAAACGTAAGTGGCGGGCACATGCACGAGCAACCACGCGCGCGTCAATCCCAGGTGAACGTGCGCGAAATCGAGCCGATCCTTCTCGCGGACAAGCTCCTTGATGGCCGCAAGATCCGCCTGCCGTCTGTGATCGACATAGCGTGACAGGTTGTCGATCTCATTGCAGATCTGCTGGAGCGGAAGTCGCGAGCCGATGAAATGAGACGTCCAATTGCGCGGCCCCTCAAAGAAATCATGAAGGCGGAGACTCATAGAAGTCCTTTGATCCAATCTTCATGGGGCAAGGGCGGCAAGGGAATAAGAGTAGCGGCGGGATCGGCCGCATGCACTGTGGAGTGGAGCTGCTCGGCAAGCCCGGCACAGAGATGAGGAATGCGCTCGAAGGCAATTCCTTCGAGCAGATCGTGTTTTCTTTGCATAGCCCACGCGAGATAGGTGCCGAAGATGCCGCTCGATGCCAGCAGCACGAAGACGCACCAAAGCGACCATTCAAAGATCGAATCCGGCAACGAAAACTCGGAGTGTGAAAGGAACACTACGATGAGAAGGTACCCAAGACGGATGTGGGCCCGACGCCAACGCAGCGCCGACCTCGGCGACAGCCTGCCCAATCGCCTGGCGATGTGCAGATAGAGCTGCAGTGACACGCCGCCAGCCAGAATCCATCCGTCCAGAAACCGCGGGTCGCGTAGTCCGCTGGCGTAGATCCAAACAAACCAGAGAAGGCCGCCACTCACTCCCGTGATCGCAATTCCCTTCAGTGCCGGAGTGATAAGTACTGCAAGCGAGCCAGAGCCCGAAGAGCCTGACGGTGCGGTCGATCCAGTGCGGCTCGCAATTTTCACGACGCGCATCCTCTGACGACGCTGCGCGACCGGCCGCGCTCGCTGTGGCTCACTCGCGCTCTTGCCGTTCGCATCTCTTCAGCACTCAATCGCCTGCTGCGCCGGCTGGCACCTTGCCCTTGTACTTGTCAGGCCCGGGAATAAGGCGGTCGAGGGCAGACATCGTGCTGCCGTCATATGTCCTTACAAGCCTATCGATCGAGTTGGAGACACCATCGGCCGCCATTTTCAGATACTCCTCGTTATTCAGCTTGAGACCGGCTGAATGGGCATATTCGACCATCTTCGCGATTTCCGGCACGTTCGGCGCGGCCTTTGCCGCGGCTGCAAGCTGAGTGCGAGCCTGATCCACGCGCTTTGCCATTTCAAACGCATAGACATGTCGTGTCGTTGCCCGACCGACTGCGCGGAGTCCGGTTTCGAGTTCGACGCCGAGGCCGACCAGGTAGAGCATGCGTAAGCGCGCGGCGCTCGCTGGAGCGTTCGTCCTGCCTTTCGAGTGCCAGGTATTGTGGCGCACCTCGCCCTGGGACCAGGACACGAGATCGAATGCGCTGCCAGCAGGATGGCCACCCTTATTCACGAGATCTTCTTGGGGCACGATGTGGCAGCCGTAACAGTTCATGGCCAGCCGATAGACGGCGGATGGCCGGATCATTCCTTTCGAGTCCGAGAGCTTCCAGCGGGCCTCCGCCTCGGTCTTGGTCTCCGTCTTTTCCGTCTTGCCGCTATAGCCGCTATGGAGCTTGATCCAGTCCTGGCCAGCACTGTGACAGGATTCACAGGAAATGCCTGCAATCGGCCGCTTGCCGTCCTTTTCCTGCACGGTGTAGTGGCATGACAGGCAAAGACCTTCGGATCTGATGCGCGAGATGCCCATTCTCTTTGCGATCTCTTTGCCCTTCTCCCGACGTGGCATCTCTCTGAACGTCTTGAAGTGATGTGTTCCCTTCCAGGCCTCCGCTTCGCGCTTGTGACACTCAGCGCAGGCATTCGGTCCGACGATCTTGGTCGGATCAGATGCAGCCGCCTCGACGGTGGCCATGCCGAGCGAGGTCAGAAGACCAACGACTAAAGCCCAGCCGTATGGACGGAAGGGAGGTGGGTTGGGAGTCATCAATTGGACGGCGTGCACGCTAAAACCTAGAATGACATTTCACCCTTGATGCTGCCATTCCATGCGCCCGCGTCCCGCTTTTCGGACGTCGGAACGCGCGACCGCAGCCGAACCGGCCACGCGGCGACGCATAGAGGGCCATGAAAGCCAGCCTGCTTCTTTCGGCGCAGCGCTATTCTCGCTGGGAGCGTTGCTCGTCGGGTTGAAGGGGTCTGCATGGCAGATTGCGCCGGCGCGCACGGTAATCGCTTTGACAGAGTCGACCATGGCCGGCGCACCACACGCGTAGACCACATCTCCAGGCAGGAGTTGCGGCAGATAGTCGGTCGGGCGCCCCGCGAAGACCGGCCCGTTTGCCGCTTGCAGGCTGCTGCATACAGGAACGACCACGACATTGGGGAAGCGGCTCAATTGCTGCAGGGCTGGCCACATATATAACGATCCATTGCCGCGACCGCCTGCAATGACCATCATGATGCGTTCGGGATTTTCGCGCAGCGCTGCAACCGCGATAGACCAAATGGGAGCAAATCCGGTATTGGTCGCCACCAGAACCAGCCGGCACTCTACGTTGGCCTTGAAATGTGCCGATCCGTAAGGTCCGGAAATTTTGACACGATGGCCCCGCGCGATGCGCTTGCCAAGTGAAGGCGTTACGTGACCACCCTTCATGCGCCGGACATGGAACCAGACGGCGCCAGGACCGGCATTGCGGCGCACCGCATGCGTCATGCTGAAGGGACGGCTTGGGAAACCGCGGAAGCGAACCTGGGCGTACTGGCCGGGGAGGTAGAGCAACGGGTGCTCTGTCGCGACGCCGACCTCCATCACATCAGCGGACAATGGATGCAGCGAAGTGACGACGCCGTCGACCTCGCGCACATCCATTATGCGCCTTCTCTCAAGGACGGCGTCGCCCGTGATTCGACACTGGCAGGCGTGGACCGTTCCGGGCTCGGCGCCCTCGCCACCGGTGACGCGCCCGGACACCACTTGTATACAGCACGTGCCGCAGTGGCCCTCGCGACAGTCGTAGGGAAGCTCCAGGCCACTGTTCAAGGCGGCGTCCAGAAGCAGCTCTCCCTTCCGCGCCCAGAAGCTCCTGCCGTCGATCGTAATCTGATGACTTGTCGACATGGCTCGATCCCCCGGTGGATTGCATGACGAGCGAAAACAACTGGAGCCAGGAGAAGAACGCCTTGCGCGTCGCTCACTTGAACCGCGATTTTTTTCAATGCTTCCGGCCGGCCGATACCATCGAGGCATGTCACCACAATTTGTCAAAAAAACGAATTCATCATATTTTCATATTCGATATAAGCTCCATCCCGCCACCAAACAAAAACCCGGCTCGAGCACATTTCATTCTGCTCCATCAGCATCTATCTGGAACCCTTAGACCATAAACATGGAAAACTCCCATCGTTTTACTTTATATAAGAAATACAGATAGCTAATTTCATTCCCTCATATTCTTGTCACAGCACCCAATAATGATCCCAGCCTATTTTCCGACAAATTGTTCATGCTATTTTTTGAAAGAATAGAAACAAGCTAATTGAACAAATTCAAATTGTGACGAAAGCCGGGCGGCTCAGTCAACGCACACGCCGGCATCGCATTATCGTCCAGGCGTTGATCGGGGGGAACCGATGCGCAGATCGACACACGGAAAACGAGCGACCCATCTTGCAGCACACCTCACGGCCACCTTGTTGTGGCTAGGGACCTCAGGAATGCAGAGCGCTGTCGCGCAAAACACTGGCGCCGGATCCAATGCCGCGAAGACCAATGCCGCACTCGAAGCCCTCATCAGAGAGGACGAGGCGAGACGCGCTGGTAGACAAGGCGAGCGAGAGCGGTCGGTTGGCGGCGCAGACACTAGGCAGAAGCTGGCGCCAGCGACCGAAGCAGCGGCCAAAGGGGAGTTTGCGGTTCTCAAGGAAGCTGCAAAAGCGGAGATGAACAAGGCGGCTCCCATCCCGGCTGTCGATGCGAAGACGCTGGCTCTCTATCCAACCGCAGCGCAATGCGGCCAATGCCATCAGCAGATCTATGACGAGTGGTCTTCGTCTCAGCATGCGTACGCCTCGATCTCACCGATGTTCCACGCGTTCGAACAGAAGTTCCAAGCGCTGACTCAGGGCACAGTTGGCACGTTCTGCGTACGATGCCATCAGCAGGTCGGGACACAGCTCGGCGAGAAGCGCGAAACCCCGCTGTGGCAGCGCTCGCAGATTTCCCGTGAAGGCGTGACTTGCATTACCTGTCACCGGGTCAAGGAGCAGTACGGCAAGGTGAATGGCGAGCGCCGCGTCGAGCCCGGCACCATATTCGAGCCAATCTACGGCAGCGGCCAGAAGAGCGTGATCAAGGACGTCCTCGCCAACAAGGAGACCTATTCGGTCAAGACCAACAAGGATGGACGGGGAGCGGACATCCACAACGGCATGATGACCAATCCCCAGCTCTCCAAGTCGGAGTTCTGCGTGAGCTGCCACCAGGTGGCGGTGAATCTCGGTATCAAACTCGAGATCGTCTGGGATCAGTTCCGCGACAGCCCTGCGCGCAAGGCCGGGGTCACCTGTCAGGATTGCCACATGGGAAAAGTGCCGGGAAAGCCGAGCGGCTATGCGACCGCTCCATCGGCGGTCATCGGCGGCAAGAAGATCAACCCAGGCCGCAAGCACACCAACCACAGCTTCATCGGTCCGGGCTATTCGATAGCTCACCCTGGCATCTTTCCGCACAACACCAAAGCGCAAGCGTTCAGCATGAAGGACTGGCTGCAGTTCGACTGGCGCGCGGGCTGGGGCACCGAAGCCTTCGAGAGCAAAGTGGCCAGTGGCAAGATCAAGACGGCTTTTCCGAAACGTTGGGCTGAAGCTCTCGATCGCGAGGATGGACGGCAGATCATCGAGGAGAACTTGGCAAAGCTCAACAAGCGCTACAAGCTCCGGCAGCAAGTCATGGAGAATGGCGCCGAGGTCACCGGCCCCTTCATCGCAGGGCGCCCCACGGTCGGCCAAGAACTCTTATTCGCCTACACCATCAAGAACTTGAATGCCGGCCACAACCTGCCGTCGGGCTCGCTCGGCGCGCAGCCCCAACTCTGGGTGAACGTGGCTCTCGTCGACCCCGATGGGAAGAACATCTGGGAGTCCGGTTACCTCGACAGGAACGGCGACCTGGCTGACCTTCACAGCCTCGATCTCGCAGCGGGCAGGATCAAGGCGGACCAACAGCTGGTCAATTTCCAGACGAAGTTCCTGACGACCAACGTCAAGGGCACCGACCGCGAGATGTATCTTCCGGTCAACTTCGATATCGATCCTTTGCCGCACCTTCGACCACCGCAAATCCCGACCACCGTACTCAATCATCCGCCGCTGGTACGCATGGAGAACCACTCATTGCCGCCACTTGCTCAGAAGCAGGCCAGCTTCCGGGTGCCGGGCAACGTCATCAAGAAGCCTGGCACATATCGCCTCGCCTTCCGCCTGCGCAGCCGTGCTGAGCCGATCTATTTCATGCGCTTCGTTGGAGCCACGAAGGAGATGGAGCGGCGGATGAACGAGCGGATGCTGAGCTTCAGCGTCAAAACGGCAATCATCGAAATCAAACCCTGATTGGCGCAAGCGGTGGATCCTTCTGCCGTTCGGCCTTGGCGGCGATACAGCAGGCGGATGCGGAACCGTTGACAGAGCCTCAGAACCGATATGGAGCGCGCGCGTGATCTGCAACGCAGACGGCAATCATCGGCGTCACGCCAGGGCGGCGACCACCGCAATCGCCCTGGCAACAGGCAGCTGCCTGCAAGTGTGCTCGGCCACCGCCGAGCCCACTACGGCCCGATCCAACAGCGCGGAGAGAGCCGAGACATGGATTACCCGTTTTTGGGCGGCGCCGAGCATCCGCTTCGCCAGCAAAGGCGCGACGATGCAGTACTTGGGGGTAGCCGAGACAGAAGAGGGAGCCGCCCCGAGTCCTACTCCTGCCGCCTCCAAGCGCTCCAAAGTGGCAGTTGCGGACAACCCGTTCAAACCGGACCCGCTGTATGGCAAAGGCTACGATGTCAAAGACCAGATCGACATCTACGGCGCCAAGACGCAGGTCGACCCGCCGCGCCCGCCAATCGAATTGGGGCGGAAGCAATACACGTCCGGCCAATATGACGAGAGCAGTACGTTCCTCGGCCAACTGAATCCCTTGTTGCCCGGCTTAGCCATCTACGGCGACTGGCGTACGGCTATCGCCTACAACCAGAACAACGGTAAGGACATCGCTCAAGTGGCAACACGCCTGAACATCGATGTCGACCTCAAGATAACCGCCACGGAACGCATACATGCCTTCTTCACGCCCATTCAGAAGGGCAACGCGAAATTCACCCGTTTCGAGTTCGGCGGCGGGGGCGGTGATGGGAAATTCAGCGGCGAGTTCGATGCCAATCCGCAGGCGCTGTTCTTCGAGGGCGACTTCGGCTCGATATATTCGGACTTCTGGCCGACAAGCCAGCTTCGACCTGCCGTTCACAGCCGGCTTATTCCCACTGTTCTTGCAAAACGGCATTTGGGCGAACGACGCCATCCTCGGTGCTGCGATAAGCCTGCCGGCAAAGAACTCGGCGGCGCTCGGCCTGGCAAACTTCGACGTAACGTTCTTCGCCGGCTTCGACAACGTCAACAACAACGGCATCGTGGGCGCGGACAACAACAATTCCAACATCTACGGCGTCACCGCCTTCATCGATGCACTGGGGGGCTACATCGAGGCGGGCTACGGCTTGATACAAGGCGTTGGCGAGACGGTGAGCGGTCAACTCACCAATTTCTTCACAGCCGCATTCACCCGCCGCTATGCCAACACACTATCCAACACGACCCGGGTATTCGCCAACTTCGGCAATGGGAAAGAAGATGATGGCTTTGCCATCATCTCGGAGAACAGCCTCGTCACGGGACTCCCGAGCACGCTGATCCCTTATGCCAACTTCTTCGTCGGCGTCGGCAATCCGCAGCCTCTGGTCGACGGAAACGGTGCCGGGATCTTGAAGAATGTCGGAATCAATTTCGAAACCGACGCCCTTACAGGTTATCCCAAGCTCAACGATACCGGTTCGAATGCTTTCGGTGGAGCGATCGGTCTGCAGTACCTGTTCAATCTGGATCAGCAGTTGCTGTTCGAGGTGGCATTCGTGCAGCCTTTCGGAGATCCAATTCCTGGCATCGGCGTTGCGCAGCCGCAGTACGGCTTCGGCATCCGCTATCAAATTCCGATCGACAAGGCTTGGTTGTTCCGCGCGGATGCGACCTACCAGATCACCGAGGGGGCCAGGGAGGACAACTTCGGCATTCGCGCTGAGCTGCGGCGGAAGTTCTGATTTGCCGACGGGATTGGCGTGGAGGGGACTTCGGACAAAGTCCCGAGCCATGGCAACGCCAACCCCTCGGGGCAAGGTATCGGGTCTGCATTGGGCTTCGATCGCGAACAGAGGCAATGGGAAATGCGGTGCTGGGACGCATTCTCGCCGTTGCCGTATAACGCGTCTGCGAGGCCCGCACGGGCGGTTGCGGCTTGCGTGTTCCGAGCACCTCGAGTTCGCGCGGACTGGAACACGTGATCAACATCTCGACCCAGCGCGTGGAACCGCTTGGCGCCGATACTGACAATGGCGCCACAAGCGCAACAGGGGATCACACAGCCATTGCTTGTTTGCTTAACGGAAGGCCAACGCTTGTGCTCGGTACTTACTTCGGACGCACGATGGCGTCGATCTCGAGTTCCACCTCGTCGCTCACGAGTGCCTGATATTTCGTCATCTTGAAGTCACTGCGCCGGATCTGCGCCTTGGCGACAAATCTGTGTGCTCCCGCATCATACTTGAGCGTGGGGTCGTCATGGGGCGCGATACTCACTTTCAGCGTTATGGGCCTGGTAATGCCGTTGATCGTAATCACGCCTGCGAGGTCTGCCGCATTGGGTGAGCGGGGTTTGACAGACAAACTCTTGAAAGCGATGACCGGTGAAGCTTGTGCGTTAAAAAAAGCGGCTCCCTTGAGTTCGTTCTCTACGAACGCCTCTGCAGTCGAGAGGCTCGCAGCGGCGATCGATGCGCTGACCTTGCTCTTCTCCGGAGCTGCCGGACTGTAGTCGAGTGTGCCGCTGACCTTGGTGAAGCGTCCACGCTGGGTCGAGAGCGCCATCTTGTAGACGAAGCGGACCTCGGTTCGGCGCTGGTCGAATGTATATCGCGTCGCGTGAGCCGGTTGGGCACCCATCATTGCAACTGCGGCGATCAAGAGCAGCAGCACCGCAGGCCGGCTGGTCGTCATGCGCTTGCATCGCCAAGCTTCAGGACTCTTTGGCGGCCGGCACGGACCACCAGCATTCGAAGCACTTGGACGAATCGCTGTCATCGCTACGCCTTTCAGTTTGGAGACTTCATCGCGCCATTTCCCGAATAGCATCTCGCGACTGCAATCACGCGGACGTGGCGGACGCGCCGACTTCGCGTTCGATGGTTCATCGTCGCCGCGACGCAATTGTCGCGATAGTTGGGAGTTGTTTTTCCCGCGCTTCGAGAGATCGACAGGCCGGATGATGCCGCTGGCGCATTGCATTCCACCCGCAATTCTCGTTGCATATATAAATTTCATTTCTGCGTTCTTCGATATCCCCGTCCCTAGAAGCTCATAATTTGGTGGCGACAGTATGGTCATCCGACATTACTATGCTTACTTTTTTGCAGTGGTTTCATCTTGTCGATGTTTTGGCTCATATCATGTGAAACATCATCGATCACAGTCGAAACTGCTTTCGTAATACTCGACAATGCTCATAGGTTCGCACGGGCTATGCGTCTATTTTGCATTTGCACCCGCACCGCCCTGTTGCACACGATCGTATGCTGGCTCCCATAATGTTGGGCATGACTCAAACGGGGCGAGGGTTGCCTCCACCGGTCAGCACAACCGATGGCGCTTGGAACCGGATGGCAAATGCAGCCTGCCAGATGGAGGATGATCAAAGGCAGGCAGCACTGCCCCATCACCATGCCGGCGCCGGGCGTAACAACAGGCTATCGGCTCAAGCCGGATTTCTGGCGTCGGTTCGGACCTCTGTCACCACGTACCGAGCGTCAGGCGCTACCCGCCCGGAAACGGGCCAGAATTCATCGCGAGCAACTCCGACTGCGACGGGTGCGGGCTGGATGGAACGTTGTCGACAAATCAGGACCTGGACTCGTGCCTGTGCGAGATGCCGTTGATTGAGGTCAAGGCTGGCGGGATGTGCCTGTCATAGCAACGTTGCTCGACCTTGTAGGAGCCGCGACATGGTCAAGACTTTGCCACAACCGGAAGCCGGGCAGGATGTCGAGGAGCTCCTTGGCATTGGACGATCCACGGGTACGACATGGTTGGCGCGATGGCGACCGTTCGTCGTCGGCGGTGGCGTTGCACTTGCATTGGCTGTGCTTTGGATATGGCTTGCGAAGGGTTCGAGCATATCGGTCAAGTACATCGCCGAGCCCGTTGAACGTAGCTCACTTACCGTGATTGTGACAGCGACTGGAACGGTCCAACCGACCAACCAGGTCGATATATCCAGTGAGCTTTCGGGAACCGTCAAGAAGGTTCTCGTCGATTTCAATTCCAAGGTCACGGTTGGCCAGTCGCTTGCCGAGCTCGATACGGACAAGCTCGAAGCAAGCGTTGCGAGTGCGAGAGCGATCCTCGCTGCGTCATTGGCAAAGATAAAGGATGCCGAAGCGACGGTCGTAGAAAAGGAACTCGACTACGAGCGCAAGCGTACACTTTCGGAAAAAAAGGTCGTATCTTCACATGACGAGGAAATAGCCAAAGCCGGGTATGGGCGCGCCCTCGCCGCCGTCGAAAGCGCAAAGGCCGATGCTGGAGCAGCGGCAGCAAATCTGAAGCTGGCAGAAACCAATCTTGCCAAGACCTGTATCTGCTCGCCGATCAATGGCGTCGTTCTCAGTCGGAAAGTCGAACCCGGCCAGATTGTCGCGTCCTCCCTGCAAGCGCCGGTTCTGTTCTCAATCGCGGAGGACCTGACAAAAGTCGAAGTCCAGGTGGACGTGGACGAGGCCGAGGTCGGCAAAGTTCGAGAAGGTCAGGCGGCAACATTCACGGTGGACGCCTATCCCGGCAGGTCGTTCTCGGCAACGATCAAGGAATTGCGCTTTGGATCCGAGATCGTGTCCGGCGTGGTGACCTACAAAGCAGTGCTGGCCACCAGCAATCCGGACCTGCTGCTGCGCCCCGGCATGACGGCAACAGCCGAAATCGTCGTGCAACAGGTGAACGAAGCGGTAACGGTTCCCAACGCGGCGCTTCGCTTCTCGCCTCCAGTGCAGATGACCGACGATCGAAACTTCCTTCAGAAACTCGTCAGTTTCGGGCCTCCAAGATTTCGGCCACCCAGTGCGCAACTCCCAGACAGCCAGGACAGAAAAGTCTGGCTGCTTGCTGGCGACAAGGCCAAAGAGGTGGCGGTGACGATCGGTGTCACCGATGGCCGGCGGACACAGATTGTGAACGGAGAACTGGAGTCTGGACAATCCGTCATAGTCGACACCCGAACTGCGGCGAAATAGGCGACAAAGCGATGCTCCAGAAGCTTGCGCCGACACCTTCGCTCATAGAATTGCAGGGAGTGTGCAAAATCTATGGGTCGGGCGATGCCGAGGTACGGGCACTCGACGGCGTCGATCTACGCATCGAGCAAGGAGAATTCGTTGCGATCATGGGGCCTTCCGGCTCCGGAAAATCGACGGCAATGAATATCATTGGCTGTCTCGATCAGCCGACGAAAGGCCGCTACTGGTTCAAGGGCGCTCAGGTCGGAAGCCTGTCCCGCGCGCAGCGGGCGCTGCTGCGCCGGAATTTCCTCGGCTTCGTGTTTCAGGGTTTCAACCTTCTGGCGCGGACGTCTGCGATCGAGAATGTCGAGCTGCCACTCATTTATCGTGGCATGCCAATCAGCGAGCGACGGGTGTTGGCGCTTAATGCGCTTGAACGGGTAGGGTTGAAGGACCGCGCTAATCACACGCCTGCGGAACTGTCTGGCGGACAGCAGCAACGTGTTGCGATTGCCCGCGCCATCGTAACCGAGCCCTCCGTTCTCCTTGCAGACGAGCCGACGGGCAACGTCGATACAAAAACCAGCCGCGAAATCATGGAGCTGCTGCGGGGCCTCAATCGCGACCAAGGTATCACCATTGTCATGGTCACCCATGAACGGGATATGGCCGACTATGCCGATCGCCTGATCTATTTCGTCGACGGGAAGATCCAGACGGATACCCGCAAGGAAGAAGCCACCTGATGTTCAATGAGACGCTCAAACTCGCAATCCAATCGATCAGGCGGAACGCGCTGCGTTCGTTCCTGACTCTTCTTGGCATTGTGATCGGTGTAGGCGCGGTAATTGCGATGGTGACGATCGGCAATGGCACGACCGCAAAGGTCGCCGCCGACATGGCAAAACTCGGCAGCAACCTCCTGTTCGTCCGCCCCGGGCAGTTCGGCCCTGGCCGTTCAAGCGCCACGGCCAAACCCTTTAACGTGCGGGATCTCGCAGAATTGCGAAGTCAACTCCGCGGCGTTAGCGCCGTAGCGCCCGTTGCGCAGAAGTCGACCACCGTCGTCTATGGCTCGGAAAGCCGGACCGTGAGCATCGTCGGGACAGACAATAACTATTTCATCACCCAGGACTGGGGCCTGCAGCAGGGACGGCAGTTCTGGGACGGTGAGCTGCGCAGCGGCAGGGCCGCATGCATCATCGGCGGGACGGTTCGCAAAGAGCTTTTTGGAGCTGTTGCACTTCTCGGACAGCGCATCCGGGTCAACAAGGTCTCCTGCGAGGTCGTTGGCCTGCTGGAGGAGAAGGGGCAATCCAGCTTCGGCACCGATCAGGATGATATCGTCATCATGCCGCTGCGGACGTTCCAGCGCCGCCTCGCCGGCAATACAGACGTCAATACGATCATGGTATCGGCGCAGGACGGCGTCGAAACTGCAAAGGTCCAGGCGGACATCGAACGTCTGCTGCGCGAGCGGCGCAACATTTCCAAGGGCGAAGACGACGATTTCAGCGTGCGTGATCTCAAGCAGATCGCCCAGACTTCAGACGGCAACGACCTCTATTCTGACGGCGCTGCTGGGTGCGGTCGCTGGCGTCAGCCTCCTCGTCGGTGGCATCGGAGTCATGAACATCATGCTGGTATCGGTGACAGAGCGCACGCGCGAAATCGGCATTCGGCTGGCCATCGGTGCGCAGGAATTGCAAGTTCTGATGCAGTTTCTGGTCGAGGCCGTGGTGCTGTCGCTCATCGGCGGCATCGGTGGCATCATCCTGGGGCTGGGCCTAGCAGGCATTGCCTCAAGCGCAATGCGGATCCCATTCGTTCTCGACCCAACCATTGTCTTCATCGCGTTCTTGTTCTCAGCACTCGTGGGCATCGTCTTCGGCTTTTTTCCTGCGAGGCACGCCGCGCGACTCAATCCAATCGAGGCGCTTCGACACGAATAGGAGCGTGATCCCGGAAACTTGCCGCACGCCCAAATTCACGACAGAACTTCGCCAAGGCCGCGTCGGCATAGTCGAACCAGCCATCAAAATGCGTCAACACTGACCCATGGTCTTTTGGGTTCGACGGTCGGCTACGAAACGCCTTTGCCATCCGTCGGCGTCCGCTTGCTGCCGGTATTGGTTCCGCCGCGTCGTTGCCCAACGGCAATTTTCGGACCGTTCGATACCATGAGCCATTGGAAGGAACGTTGCGTCACGCGCAGTGCAGCCCCCAAGCGGAATTTCAACTTGCAGGGGCACTCAGGACATAGAATGGAGCGGCTCAATACCCTCTGTCTTGTCGAACGCTTACGCCCTGACTCTCAACTCATCGTTGCCATATCTCGACAGATATTACGTGCCTGCGTGATGGATGGCCTGCCATAGGCGGTGCGGTGTGAATGGGGTGGGCAGGCCTGTGATGCCGAGCGGCACGACGGCATCGAGGACGGCGCTTGTCAGGCACGCGACGGCGCCGACTGTTCCTGCTTCGCCGGCACCCTTGGCACCCAGTGGATTGCGGGTTGTCGGTACGCCATTGATTGCGATCTCGAACACCGGAAGGTCGTCTGCCCTCGGCATGACGTAGTCCATAAATGAGCCCGTCAGAGGCTGGCCGCTGTCGTCCCAAATGAAGTGCTCACCGAAGACATGGCCTGCACCCTGAGCGATGCCACCGTGAATCTGTCCGCCCAGGAGAAGCGGATTGAGCACCGTGCCGACATCCTCCACGGCGATGTAGCGACGGATGCGAGCAACGCCTGTCTCTGGATCGATTTCGACCTCGGCAACATGGCACGCGTTCGGAAACGTCGGTGCCTTCGGCCGAAATGTCGAGAACCCGGAGAGCCCGCTGTCCATGCCGGGGGGCAACAGCGCCGGCTGAAATGCGAGGGCTGCAATCTCGCGAATGTCGAGTGAACGGTTCGTCCCCTTCGCCCGGAATTTGCCGTCGGAGACCTCGATGTCTTGAGCGTCCGTTTCTAGTACGTGCGCCGCAATGAGCCGTCCCTTGGCGATAATTTTCCCGACCGCCCCAAACAGCGCCGCAGTCCCGACGCCAGACACACGGGAGCCGCCGGTGCCGTGGCCATAGGGGACGACATCCGTATCGCCCTGCACGAAGCGGATCTCGTCGAAGTCCAACCCGAACTGCTCCGAAACGAGCTGCTTGAAGACCGTCTCGTGACCTTGGCCGTGCGAATGAGTGCCCATCAGGATCGTCGCATGGCCCTGCCGGTCGAAGCGGATCTCGCCGCCTTCGTCGTTGCCGCCGGCCGACTGCTCGATCGTATTGGCAATCCCGAGGCCTAGGAGGCGCCCTGCGTTTTTTGCCTCCGCACGGCGCGCCTCGAAGCCCGCGGCGTCGATCATGGCCAGGGCCTGGTCCATGTTCCGCTCGAACTCGCCACAGTCGTAATTGTAGGTGAGCGGCGTCTGGAACGGCATGGCCGAGGGCGGGATGATATTGAGGCGGCGCAAGGTAACCCGGTCGATGCTCATCTCACGCGCGGCCTTATCGATGATCTGCTCGATCAGCGACGTCGCCTCGGGGCGTCCAGCGCCGCGTACCGGGCCCGTAGGCCCCGTGTTCGTGAACACGCTGGTGACGCGGGCATGCATGGCGGGCGTGGTGTAGACGCCCGCGACGCCGCCGATGTTGCCGAACGGAGGATGCGGGCCGAAGTTGGAGAGATAGGCTCCCATATTTCCAACGACGTCGACGCGCAGTCCGAGAAATCGCCCGCTGCGATCGAGGGCAAGCTCGCCACGCATGACGAAATCCCGCCCCTGCTCCTCGAGCATGCCGTCGGACCGCTCGTTGACCCATTTGACGGGACGTCCGATCTGCCGGGAGGCCCACAGAACCAGTGGAATTTCGGGGAATACCGTCGCTCGGAGGCCGAAGGAGCCTCCCATGTCGGGGCTGACAATCCTGATCTGCGTCTCCGGCACCTTGAGCACCGCGGTCGACAGCCAGTAACGCATGTCGTGCGGCATTTGATTGCCGGCATAGAGCGTGTAGCGGCCGTCGGAGGCACTGTAGTCGCCGAGTGCCGCTCGCGGCTCCATGGCGTTGACGGCAACGCGGGGCATCTCCAGCTCGATGCGCGTCACGTGGTGAGCACCAGCAAAGGCGAGTTCGACCGCTGCTCGATCGCCGATCTCCGCGCGGTAGCAGACATTGTCGGCACAAGCCTCCCATACGGGCGGCGCCTTGCCCGAAAGTGCGGCGCGCGCATCCGTGTTCGCCGCGAGCGGCTCATAATCGACGTGTATCATCTCGGCGGCGTTCTGCGCTTGCTCGCGCGTCTCCGCCACCACGAAAGCAATGCAGTCGCCTGCGAACGCAACCTTGTCGATCGCCAAGGCAGGGTGCGGTGGAACGAAGATGGGCTGCCCGTCAGGTCGCTTGAAGGGCACCGCCTTGGCAACAAAGCAGGGGAGATCACCGAGACCGGCTTTCGCTATATCGTCGCCGCAATAGACGGCGAGCACGCCCGGCCCGGCACGTGCCGCGCTCACATCGATGGAGCGGATGAGGGCATGGGCGTAGGGTGACCGCAGTATGTAGGAGTGGGCTTGGTTCGGGAGATTGATGTCGTCGGTATAGCGTCCTTGCCCGCGCAAGAACCGCTTGTCCTCTTCGCGCAGTGCCGATTGTCCGAGACCAAATTTCATCCTGCGGCTCCTTTGGGACCTGAGCTTGGCTGTTCGGGCAATCTTACGCGTCCGAGCAACGTGCGCCATCCCCTCCCAGCTACGACCGATCATCCCACACCACCAGCCGGCAAACTCGCGCGCGGGAGCTTGCGTTGCTTGCCGTTGTGCAAGCTCGCCTAGTCGAACGTGGCGAAAACACCCTTGCCGGACTTGCCTTGGTCAAACAGCGTATAGGCTTCGGCCGCCTGGGCGATGTCCCATTGGTGGGTGAAGATCTTGTCCAAGCCGATCTTTCGGTCCGCGATGAAGCGCGCGCAATCTGCCTGCACCGTCTTCGAGAATGTCCAGTGCCCAACAATGTTCAACTGGCGGAAGATCAAGTCCGGCATGACTTCGATGTGCAGGTCACCTCCAACGCCAATCATGCAGGACGTTCCCCAGATGCGGGTGGAGCGAACCGCCGCCCGGCGGGCCTCGACGGAGGATGTGCAGTCGACTGTCTTGTCTGCGCCCTCGCCGTGGGTGAGTTGCTGGATGGCCTGGACGGGATCCACGGCTGTCGGATCGATCACGGTGTGAGCGCCCCAGTCGAGCGCCAATTGACGTCGCTCCGGCGAGACCTCGACAGCGATGACCCGGGCGCCCATCTCGACGGCCAGGAGCGTTACCGAAAGACCCACAGGTCCCTGGCCGAACACGGCGACCGTTTCGTCGCCTTCAAGGCCGATGCGCTTCAGTGCTCCGTAAGCGGTACCGGTCCCGCAGGCGACGGCTGCCCCGGACGTGAAAGACATTTCCTCAGGCATCGACACGAGCGAATGAGCCGCGACCCGCATGTATTTGGCGTGTGCGCCATGCCCCCCATAGCCATAAGCCAAGGCGCCATCCAGGCACATCTGGGTCCAACCGGT
Organism: uncultured Alphaproteobacteria bacterium; assembly: GCA_963761475.1. Classification (GTDB taxonomy): domain Bacteria; phylum Pseudomonadota; class Alphaproteobacteria; order Rhizobiales; family Hyphomicrobiaceae. The sequence goes on along the minus strand of CAVXGT010000017.1, from coordinate 85,535 downwards.
TTGGCAGTGGCGGCAAACGCCGCAGCCATCGTAATGGTGGTCCATCACGCGGTCTCCGACCTTGGCCTCGCGTGCGTCCACGGCAGACCCAACCGCCACGACGACGCCGCAGGGTTCATGGCCGGCGATCACCGGCCCCTCGACCCTTTGTCTCCCTACGGCCACGCGGCCGGTCGGACTGCGGTAAGCACCGAGATCGGTGCCGCACATGCCGGAGGCCTTAATCTCGAGGACAACGTCGCGAGGCCCGGGCGTCGGGTCGGGAAAGTTGATCACATCGAGCGTGCGGTTGCCTGTGAAAGTGATGCCTTTCATTGCGAACTCCCAATCTGCCGATCAGCTTCAGCATCTGCTGACGCGTGCCCTGCGCGTGGAACTATGTGTCTGTCAGCACCCTCCCAGGTGGCGGCGCGTGAGGGCAGGGGTAAGCCTACATCGTTATCACTCTGCGTTGGGCCTTAAGGCTTAGCCCAGCTTCGATTGCCGGACTATCTGCCAACCGGCCGCCGGCCGGTTGATGCAGTGGGGGAACGGCCCGTTGCGGATATCGTGACATCAAATGCGATGCCGCCTCGACAAACGCGCTTCGGCGCGGGTTGCGCTCCTCGTCAAATGAGTTCGAGGCACGTCGCGATCTGATGAAGCAAATGAGCGATGCTGCGATCGGCATTCGACTCCGTGACATAGTCCCAACTTGACGGAACTCTCCATATGCCTTCGTAAGACGCCATGTGAAGTCGCGGTTGTTCGCGGAATTTTGCGCTGATGCAGTAGTTGAACTGTTGCCGTGAATTGCCGCCAGTTGCGAAAATGAAATCACACTCGAGATGGCCTGTGGGTAATTGCGCGGTGAATTTTGTGTGGTCTGACGCCACTCGCTTGGCTGATGCGTCAAAGCGCTTCTTCATGCTGTCGCCAATGAGTCTGCGCAGCCGAGCCGGAGCAACCGGATTGATCTCGTCGAGCGACACCGCATGAGCTGCTGGAGGCAAGCGCGCGCCGGGCTCGTCGGAAATTCTCACGAGATTCAACCAGCCCTCGAAACCTCCAATTTGCTTGTCTTTCATGACACCCGCCAGCAATTTCACCGGCAAGGTCCGCACATCGATGCTGGTCGGCGGCGCATGCGGCAACCCGAAATGTCCGCCGAAATGTCTCTCCACCAATGGAAGGCTTCGCACGATCGCTGCGCGTGCTTCGACCGTCATGGCGGGTTCGGCGTTCTGAGCCTCGACCAGATCGGACATCTGGTCGGCAAAGGAGACGTGTTCGTCAGGTGACAGCCGGTCAAGAAAGTTGATGAGGCCGATAGCCGCCGTGCATGGGGATCCGCGCAGCAGCGGAAAGCCAAGGGCGGCCTGTTGTCGGCGATGCATGCGGGTGGTGGCAGGATCGAGACCAAACACAGTCCATTCCCAACTCAGTAAGCCAGCTGATGAACGTCAATCGGCGCAAAACGCTCGGGTCAGCTTAGACACCGCAAATTTATTAAGTGTTATCGAATTTCGGGAGCGTCGGCTCGTGGGCGCACTTCGGGACGTGAACCGGTCTTTGCCATATGTCCGGCATGACAAGCTTCGACCACGCACCAGTTGGCTGTCACGGGCAGTGCATGGCCGGCTTGGAATGGAGGCGGCAACGGGATTCGGGCGCAATCCAGACGGAACATTTTTTACGACATGCAGGCTTCGTGCGATCTGCGCCTGGACGCTCGGCTGCTGTCAAGTAGGATGGTCACCCTCTCGACAGCAGGAAGGCAAAGCACACATGACCAGCGTTCCAACACAGCAGATCGGATCGCTCGCTATCGTGACGGGGGCTGCGCGCGGCATTGGTGAGGCAATAGCGCGGCGTTTCTCGGACGCCGGCCATGCCGTCGCGATCTGGGATTTCGACGGCGATGGCGCTGAGCAAGCGGCAGCCCGGCTCCGTGCCGCTGGCCGCAAGGCCGTCTCTGCCAAGGTCGACGTTGCCGAAGAAGCCACGATCGAGGCCGCTACCAGCGCCGCGGAGCAGGCATTCGGCGTGCCCGCCGTTCTAGTCAACAATGCTGCCACACGTCACCGCGCACCGCTCGAGCAGTTGTCCCGTAGTGCCTGGGATCGAGAGATCGCCACCAACCTGACGGGCGTCTTCGTGTGCACGCAGATCGTCGGCCGCCGCATGCTGGCCGCCGGCCGAGGCGCCATCGTGAATATCGCCTCCATGGCTGGCACGTTTGGCCAGGCGATGCGCGGCGCCTACACACCAGCCAAGGCGGGCGTCATCGGACTTACCAGTTTGACGGCCGTCGAGTGGGGTGGCCGCGGCATTCGATGCAACGCCATCAGCCCCGGCATGATCTCGACGCCGGCGCACGCCGAGGCCTACAACAACACCGACCTCAAAGAGGCCCGGGAGGCGATGATACCGTCGGGACGTATCGGCAGCGGCGAGGATATTGCCGATGTTGCCGTGTTTCTCGCATCCGATGCTGCTCGCTACATCAACGGAGCGAACATCCCCGTGGACGGTGGCGTCACCAAGAGTCTTCTCGGGCTGATGCCGATGCCGGCTGGAAACGGCGAAGTGACGACCACGCTCGCGCAACTGAAGCTGCGCTGAGGCGGCTTGGCCATCACGGCAAGTGACGGCTGGAGGCCCGACGCTCGATTCTCGAGAGGATTTCAGTCAGCGTGACGCTGAAGATGACGAGCACGAGGACGGCGGCGTAGGTGCCGGTCGAAATCGAAGTTGCCCGAGTTCAGCTCGATCAGGAAGCCTATGCCCTGGTTCGCCGCGATCAGCTCGGCAAGCAGGGTTGCTGTGAAGGCATAACGTACGGCGATGCGAGCGCCCGTGAAAATCCAGGGCTTTGCGGAGGGGAACAGAACCTTGCGCAGCACTTCGTTGCTGGTTGCCCCCATGAGCTTCAAGGACTGGACGAGATCGCGGTCGACATCGCGGATGCCGTCGATGGTGGAATTGAGCAGCAGAAAGAAGACGGTGATCGCCACCAGCGCGATCTTCGAGGCCATGCCGATGCCGAGAATAATGATGAAAAGGGGGGCGAGTGCGATTTTGGGGAGCGCGTAGAAGGCGGTGATGTAAGGTTGCAGCACGCGATGCAAGCGCGGCATGAAACCCAGGAGCACGCCGAGTGCGATGCCCAGGGCGCAACCCACACTATAACCGATCATCATGACAACGAGCGTCGCGGCGAGATGCGCCCACAGGCTGCCGTCGATGATCCAGCCGACGAGTGTTGTCACAATCTCCCATGGCCCTGAGAGCCAGAACTTTATACCGCGTGGCACCGGGGCAAATTGCCATGCAGCCAGGATCACGCCGACGATGAGGACGCGTGACTGGGCCGGACCGAAGAGGGGCTTGTTGCCGCCCTCGATTGACGTTTCGGCTGCCTCTGCTGGTGCCGAGGCTGTTACCGAGGCGCGTGTGCTTGCCGGCATCGGGTCAGATGTCCGTGCCAAGATTGACCTCGTCCTTCAGCACGTCCCATAGCTCCTCGTGATAGTGGGCGAACTCGGGCGTGAAGCGGATCTTGAAGACGTCGCGCGGGCGCGGCAGTTCGATCTTGCGGACGGCGCGGATGCGTCCTGGCCTGGCGCTGAAGACGATCACCTTGTCGGCAAGAGCAATGGCTTCGCCAAGATCGTGGGTGACGAACAGCACCGTCATGCGCCGCTGCTGGGTGAGTTCCTGCAGCTGATCGAGCATGACGAGCTTGAGCTGGGCATCGAGGGCGCCGAACGGTTCGTCCATCAGCAGGGTTTCGGGCTCGTAGATCAACGTGCGGGCCAGCAGCGTGCGCTTTCTCATGCCGCCCGAAAGCTCGTTGGGGAAATGGTTCTCGAAGCCCTTGAGGCCGACCAAGTCCATCATGCGGGCAACCCGCTCGTCCGCTTCGGCCTTAGGGGTTGCGCGGCAGGCCAGTTCGAGGGCGATGCGGATATTGTCGGCCGTGCGCCGCCAGGGTAGCAGCGTGTCCTTCTGAGTCATGTAGCCGACGTTGCGGTTGAGGTCTCGCACGGGAGCGCCGCCATAAAGGACCTGGCCGTCGGTTGGTGCGAGCAAGCCTGCCGCCATGTTGAGGACCGTCGACTTACCGCAGCCCGACGGCCCGACAAGGGCGACGAACTCTTGACGCTGCACATCGATGTCGACGGGATCGAGCGCGCGGATCACCTGTCCGCGCACATGGAAGGTTTTCGAGGCGCCGCGCAATTCGATCTGAGTGCCACCGGGCGCAGGCGACGTGATGCTTGCGCCCAAGGCGCTGGTTTCACCCACAAGTGACCTCATTCATTCGTGTTACGCCAGCGCAGCAGCCAACCCTCGAGCCGAGCCGCCAATTCGCTGACGATGATGCCGACCACCATCAGGATTGCCAGCAAGGCATAGATCGCGGTCATGTCGAATTGCTGCGCGGCCTGGTTGAGCAGGTAGCCGAGGCCGGCGCGCGCAGCCAACAACTCCCCCGTCACAGTGCCGATGAGGGCGAATGGCAGCGCAATCTTGATGCCGGCGATAATCCACGCCATCGACGCCGGAAGTATGGCCTTGAAGAATACCTCGCGGGGGGTGGCCCCCATCAGCTGCAGCGATGTGACGAGGTCGTTGTCGATGGTCTCGGCGCCGGAGAATGTGTTGAAGAACAGCAGGAAGAAGACGACGATGGAGACCAGGACAATCTTCGGCAGCATCTCGACGCCGAGGAACATGATGAAGAGCGGAGCCAAGGAGACCAGCGGTATCGAATAGAAAGCGACAATGATCGGCCTCAGGATCGCTCCCAGGCGCTTGGTGCGACCGAGCAGCAACCCTGCAAGAACACCTGTGATGGTGCCGATCGTGAGCCCCAGCATCAGCTCGGCAACGGTGGTTGCCAGATGCGGGTAGATCTCGCCGGTCGACCAATCCGCAAGCTGTATCCCGATCTGGCTCGGACGGTTCACCCACTGCGAGCCCGTGGCAGCACCCGCCCACTCCCAGAGGGCAAGCAAGGCCACGCCGAGCGCGATCTGCCAGACCAGATAGCCACCCGGCAAGTCATGGCGTCCTGTCTCGATTTGAGCGTTGGCCAAGCAGACATCTCCGTAGGGGTGCGGGGCAATGCTCGAACGGGAGGTGCAGGCGCTGTTCCGACCGGTGCGATATCCGACCGGCACAAGCGCTCTATGACTTGCGAGCGCCCGACCCGAGCGTTCAGTTCTTGCGTGGTACCGCCTTGTCTGCTGCCTGCGCGAGTTCCGGCGCCACGGCGTCGGTGTACTTCAGCGTGAACTTGTTCTTGGTCTCGGTCAGGTTCATCAGGTCGACGGTCGCCTTGAACGCCTTTTCCGTTATCTCGGTCTGCTTCGGCACGCCGCCGACGTTTGCATCGAACAAAGTGGAGTAATCTTCGTCGCTGAGCTTTTTGAAGTAGGGCCGGGCCAGCTTCTTGGCCTCCGCCGGGTTCTCCCTCAGCATCTTCTGTGCCTTGGCCAATGCCCTCAGCGCCTTTTCCAGAACGTCGCGCTTCGTGGCGAGAGTCTGGCGGCTCGTTGCAATGATCTGATAGGGCGACTCGCGGAACTCTGCGACCTCGCCAATCATGGGGTTGGCCACCATCAACGCGCCGTGCTTCTTGATGGCGGTATCCGTGAAGGGCGAACCGAAGGCAAAGCCATCGACCGCACCGGCCTCAAAGGCGCTGTACTGGGGCGCACCTGCGCCGACGGGCTGCAGGGAGACATCCTTGTCCGGGTTCATGCCGCGCACGATCATGATGGTGCGCATGAACAGGTCCGTGCTGGCGCCGGGTGAGCTGATGGCAATCTTGAGGCCCTTGATCCGCTTGATGCGCTCATCGATCGGCATCGATGCGGTGATGCCCTGCTTGGCGGCTGCGGCCTTGGAGATGACGAGCTGGATCGGATAGGAGCTGTAGCCGGTGCCGATGGCGACCAGGCTGCCGCCCTTGGCCGCGGACTTGATGACGTGGGGGAAGCTGAACTGGCCGATCTCGCCCGAGCCGCCCATGACGGCTGCGGCCTGGCGTGTGCCCGAGTTGGTATCGATGACGTCAGGGGTCAGCCCCTCGGCCTCGTACAGCTTGCCAGCCAGGGCCACATGCTGCTGCAGGTAGAACCACGCGCTGAACCCGCTGACGACTATGGAAACTTTCTTGTTCTCGGCCTGTGCGTGGACGCTCGAGGCAAAGAGCAGGGCAATTGCGCCGGCCAGTATAGCGTGGCGGCGGGGCGGCTTCATCGACATGGTGGGAAGCATCGGCACGTTTCCTCGTAGCGGCCATCCTTTGCGGATGGTCCTTGTGACTATTTTGAAATTAACGTCCCGGTCTGTCGTTTCGTACCGGTTCTTTGCGGGCTCGGGACGGCCATTTTTTTCAGGAGCACACCAGCGCGAATTTGTGGCCGGTGTGACGTCATACGTGGACGGCCGGACACCAAACGCGAATGGCGAACGATGGACACATCCAAACCACATGTTGCAAAGAGCAACGCCAAAACACCTGGGTGTCAAGAGGATCGTCAGGCGGTTCGCCGAGAGGCGTGGGTCTCGATATCGCTGAGGGTTTGTGGCGACGGTTGCGGCTGATGAGGTTACTGCAATGGGATGCGCATGCTTCGCTGCCAGCTTGCTTCGGCAGTTCGACCGGGGCAGGCTGCGTGCAGTCAAGCCCATTGGAGCGTTGGGTATATCTGGCCAGCGCTGGCCGGATCTGGCCCGCGCGCTGGGTGAGGCAAAGCGCTAACAGGAAGGACACGGGGCATGAACCTCGACCTGCAGGGCAAGTCAGTACTGGTTACGGGCGGCAATCGGGGCATCGGGCTGGCGATTGCCTTGGCCTTCGCTGGTGAGGGGGCCAATGTTGCGATCTGCGGTCGCGACACGGCGGCACTGGCGGCTGCGGAGGCGGAGATCGCCGCAAGGGGTGTGAAGGCAAAAGCCGTGGCAGCGGATCTCTTCACGGCTGCCGGTTGCACGGCGGCGGTTCAGGCGCCAGTCGATGCCTTCGGTGGCCTCGACGTTCTGGTCAACAACGCCTCGACCTCGATCAGCGGCAACATTGAAACTCTCGATGACGACGGCTTGATGGAGCGGCTGCAGGGAAAGACACTGGCCTACATGCGCTGTTGCCGTGCTGGCCTGCCATATCTGCGCAAGGCCGGGCACGGCCGAGTGATTTGCATCGGTGGCGCTGCCGCCCGCCACGCCGGCGCGACCGCGCTGCCGAGTGCGCTTGGAAATTCGGCGCTGGTGGCTTTCGTCAAGCAGTTCAGCACCATGGTTGCACCCCAAGGCATCACGGCCAACATCGTGCATCCGCCGTTCACGAAAACAGACCGCTATCCCGCGCGACGGGCGGCGCGGGCCAAGCAGCTCGGGGTAAGCGAGGAAGCGGCCGAGGCAAGTTTCGTCGCGGAATTCCCGATCGGCCGCATCGTGGAGCCGGCGGATATTGCACCGATGGTGCTCTTCCTTGCTTCGCCCCACGCCTCGGCCGTCACGGGCCAGAGCATTGCCATCGACGGGGGTTCGACGCCGGGCATCTTCTACTAGTTGGCTCGGCCTGTCGCCAGACGTCAGGTCATGACAAAGGCGCAGGTTTTCTAGTGTCGATGCAAGCGCAATCGAGACGCTGCTGCCTTACCGGCAGCAGCAGGGCTGCTTCATTCGAGCGTCTTCTCGCGAACATCGCAGGCCTGGAGGGCGAAACATGAAACTGGCCGGCCGAACAGCGCTCGTTACCGGTGGCAGCCGTGGCATTGGCCTTGCGATTGCGCGAGTGTTTGTTGAGGAGGGCGCGCGGGTTGTAGTGACGGGGCGGGACGCCGACGCGCTTACAGCATTGGTGGGCGAGTTGGGGTCTTCGGCACATGCCGTGCCGGCTGATCTGGCGGCACCGGAGACGCCGGACTTCCTCGTCTCCGCGACGCTTGCACGCTTCGGCGCACTCGACTTGCTCGTCAACAATGCCGGCGCCATCCATCCGGCGCGCAACCTCGCTGATTTTGCACCGGAGGATTGGCGGGCGGTGATCGAGGTCAATCTGGTGGCGCCAGCGATGCTGATCCGTGCGGCGGTGCCGGCCATGCGGAAAGCAGGGCGGGGACATATCATCAACGTGTCGTCCATTGGTGGACGCAAGGGTGGACGCGGCCGAAGCGCCTACCGCGCGAGCAAGGCGGCACTGATAAACTTGACGGAAAGCCTGGCGGCCGAACTTGCCGGCGACGGAATCCGAGTGAACTGCATCTGCCCGGGTGTCGTCGACACCGAGGGCTACCGGGACCTGATGGCAAGCCGCGGCCTGCCGCCAGTCGCGGGCGCGATGCAGGCGAGCGAGATCGGCGAGGTTGCGCTGTTCCTTGCAAGTGACGCCTCGAGTGCAATTACCGGCACAGCCATCGACGCCTTCGGGCAAGCCAATCCGCTGCTCCGCGGCTGAAACGTCGCCAGCGCGATCAGGTCGCTCGAGGTGGGCACGTCAGCGCTATCAGCCGGGTAATGTCGCTGGCGTCGTCGAGCTGCCGGCATGCAGCGACGAGCTCGGCGTACTGCTTCTCTCCGATACGGGCCACCGAGCCGATCGGCGCCAACTTTTCTGCAAGCTCGTCAAAGGTCTGGATGAACTCGCGCCCTGTCGCCTCGAGCATGTGCAAGCGACCGTCGCGCGTCAGGATCGTCACCCGCGGGGAAAACAATGGCTGCGTGTGCGAGGGTATGACCTGGACCCGCTGCATCATGGCCTGAAGGCCAGGCGGGTCTGGCTCGCCGACGTTCTGTGCAACGTCCTTCGTCATCGGAAATCCGCCGGTCAGAATGGCATAGGCGGCGTAGTAATGCGGCTGCTCGGGTCCAGGCGATAGGTCCGTGCGCTTTGATGGAAACGCGGGGCTCGGATATTGGGTCTCGAGCCAGTTGACGACGCACTCGACCTGCTCGACGTCCTCAGCCCGAATGCCGTCGCGCTTGCAGAGCGCGGCCGTCACGTCGACGTGGGCGATGTTGTAGCCGGCGGTCGAATAGATCCGGTAAATCGTCTCGAGGAAGCGCCAAGTCCGGCCGAGATCGGCCGTGATGGCGGCGAGGTCGGCGCGTGTCGCTCCGGTAAAGCTGTGGCTGAGATGGCCTTCCTTGTTGCCGAGATAGGAAAAGTAGAAACCAGCGTCGCCCTCGAACACCGTCTCGCCACCGGGAATCCCCTGGCGCGCCAAGCCCACGGCCAGTATCGCATTCCGCACCGCCGCTCCTTCGCGCACCGAGCGTCCGCCGCTGCGCCCGCCCTCGAGGTTGCCGGCTGCGAGATTGACGCATTGCGCCAGCGCTCCGTGCACCTGCTCGGCAGGGATGGCCATGATCTTTGACATGGCCGCGGCGGCGCCGAATATGCTGAACAGGGCGCCCGAGTGAAAGCCGCGAGCCAGGATCGCCGGCACGAAATCTGCGGCAAGCCGCTCCATGACCTCGTATCCGGCGACGACGCCGGTCAGGAACTCGCGTCCCGAGCATCGCGTTGCCTCTGCCGCCAGCAGTGCTGCGGGAATGACGGCACAGCTCGGATGCCCGACCATGCGGAAAGTGTCCCATTTGCCGCCCGCGAATATCATCTCTGCGTTGATGAATGCCGCCCCAGCGCGCGAGAAGCGCCGTCCGTCCACCAGGGCCGTAGTTGTTCCGGCGCCGCCCGGCTCATCGTCTTCCACCAGGCGGATCGCCTGTTTCGTCTCCGGGTACTCGTGGCCGAGCAGGGATGACGACAGAGCCTGCAGCGTCACGCCACGCGCGCGGTCCACGACCTCGGGCGGCAAGTCCGCGAAAGCCAGGCCAGCGACCCAGTTCGAGAGCTTGCGATTGATGCTTTCCTTTGACATGCAGGCGTTACCTTATTTGACCAGCCGGTGAGGAATACTGCCATTGAAGGAGAAAACTGGTTCGCCACTCAAACGAAAAATTTGAAGTCCGATCACATGTCGTGATGTGCATTCCTTTTTGAGGCGGCGCGAGTGTGATCGATGCAGACTTGGTGGGAAGCGAAGCCGAACCCGCTATCGCGGCATCCAGCCATTTGGGGTGGCGGAGCACTTCAGTCGTTTGCAATGCAGCACTCACATTCAGCCGTTCGCCACCTTGTGGACCATCGCGGAGATCAGCACGGAAGCGCACGACATCGCGCACTGGCTCGAAATCCCGAGGGGCGACAAGAAGGCCATCTTCACAGCCGCCGCAGCCTCGAACCGGGCGGTCGAATGGCTGCACGGCAAGCAACCCGAGCAGGACTGACAGATCCCCAACTTCGCGAGCGAGCCCCGGCAACCCACCGGGGCTCTTTTCTTTTTCACCCGCCATCCATGGAGGCCGACGATGACTTGAAAGACGAAGACCGACACGACGACCAAGTCCGCCGCTCGTAAGACAGCGGCGCAGACGAAGAAGCCTCCGGCAAAGCCAGCGACGACGACACACAAGCCGGTCTGGCGCGACATCAACTGCCAGATCCGCCACACGCCCGACTACCTGTCGAAGGGCTGAAGCCACACCGAGATCATGGTGCTGAAGCCGAAGGGAGCGCCCTTGCCCATCACAGAGACTGGATACCGCTCGCACTTCCTCGGTCACGACGAGCTTGAGCGCGCTGGCGGCCCCGCCAGGTTCTTCCTCGACTGGATGGAGCGTGGGTCTCGGACCAAGCAATGGGCGGCGGCAGAGTTCAAATGGCGTAAGGACGGTCTGTTCGCTTGACGCCAATGGAGGCGCCTGCACGCCGGACGCCTCGCAACCCGCGTCTCACAGCGGACCGGGCGATCGCTCCCGATCTCGCACCTCATGTGCTCGCCATGTACTCGCTGCGGCTCGGAACGCAAAAAAGCTCCGCCGAAGCGGAGATTCAAGCATCTGATTTTTATGAGAGAATTTTGGTTGCGGGGGTAGGATTTGAACCTACGACCTTCAGGTTATGAGCCTGACGAGCTACCGGGCTGCTCCACCCCGCGTCACCAATCGCGCACGCCTCGTGCGGCAAACCTGCAGCCTTACCTCTCGATCGAGAGACCGGGCCGCTGCCGTTGCGCCTCGTCTTGTCCGACATGCGTGGGAAAGCGGGAACGCTCGTGTGCGATGGCCGTCTTATAACAGGTCTGACGGCGATGGAAACAGGGAACTTGCGCCTTTTGCAAGATGCATCGGCATCCTCGTTTTCCGCTTGGCTGGGCCAGCTTACAACGCGGGGCTTCGATGGAGAAAACGCGGGCAATTCCGGGCCGTGTAACCCCGGACGCACCTCGCCCCTTGCGGCTGACATGGGGCGTGGCGGGCGATGAGCGGCCAGTTTTCGGAGCGTCCCAGGCAAAGCCGGTGCGCAGAGCGGGTTTGCGTCCAAGTGAGGCGCGTGCTCTTGCGCAAACGTGGTCCAGGCCATTGCCTTGGAACCTGATACACGGCTTCGGTGGACGCGAGGATGCTGGCACTTCAGCCGCGCAGGCTTTCGCCGCGCGACACGGCGGGTCCGTGCACGCCCGATGATGGCGGCACGGTCATCGATCCAGCGCAAGGTCTCGTTCGCTGCGGCTTTTCCATTGGCGGTCTGCGCCACATCAGCAAGCCGTCCGGCATCCATCGCTGCTCGATGAGGGGCGACAGAGCTCAGTGCGGCCGTCGCGTGGGGTGGCTCAAAGGGTGGGCGCCTGAGAGTTCAGCGCGCAGTGTGTGCTGAATGTCAGCTCTGCATTCGCCTCTCGCCCACGAGGTGCACGGCACCGCGGGGCGAGGACAACCAGCGACTGCCGGCTTTCGCGTGGCTCAGTGAGGTTTGTCGCCGCACACGGTGACGCGATAACCGAGCCGGGATTGGGGGTAGTAGTCCCACAAGGCGTAATGCTGGGTGCAGCGATTGTCCCAGAAGGCCAGCGATTTCGGCTGCCAGCGGAAGCGGCACTGGAACTCCGGCGTGCGGACGTGATCGAACAGCATATCCAGTATGGCGCGGCTTTCCTTTGCCGAGATACCGTCGATACGGGTGGTGAAGCCGGAGTTGACGAACAGGGCCTTTCGACCCGAGACGGGATGCGTGCGCACGACAGGATGCAGGGAGCGGGGATACTCCTTGAGGTCCGCCCGCAAGTTGGTGAGACCCAAGGTGCCGCGATGGACGTGCTCGGATTCGTGCCAGGCGTTGAGGCCCGCAAGGAATGCCTTCATGGGCTCGGAGAGGCGATCGTAAGCCTCGTACATATTGGCGAACATGGTGTCGCCACCCGAGGGCGGCAGCTCGCGCATATGCAGGATGGAGCCCATCGGCGGCTCTGGATCACAGGAGACATCGGAGTGCCAGCGGTTGCCGGCTATGGCCTTCGACTTGGCATCGGCCTTGATGACGAGGATCTCGGGATGGCCCTCGGGTGAGGGCGCGGTCGGATGGATGTGCAGCTTGCCGAACCGGCGGCCAAAATCCTTCTGCTGGTCGAGGTCGATTTCCTGGTCGCGAAAGAAGATGACGAGATGTTCGGTCAGGGCGTCGTGGATTTCCTTGAATTGCTGATTTCCCAAAGGTTTGGAGAGATCCACGCCTTCAATCTCGGCTCCGATCACCGGGCTCAGGGGGACAACTCGAATGGTCTCGTACGACATGGACTAACCTCGTTCGGCTGCGGCGCAACGGCCAAGGTTAAGCGCGGCGCGGCCGTTTTGTCATCCTGCGTCGAAGGATGCGCGGCGGCAAACAAACCCGAGGCACTATTGGAATAGGCGCTGCGGCTCGACTGCCATCGTGTTGCAGGGCCAAGACTGGAATGCCAAAGCGATCGACCAGCAAATTGCAGTAGCCGGCCGACATGGGCAGTGGGCAAAGGCAAGCACCTCACATGAACGTGATTGGCTCGCTGGAATTTGGGCTTGATTCCTGAACGCCGTACAGTGTATTTCAATACGCAACGGATTTAATTGCTCAGGACCTGAGCACAGAACTGGAGACAGACAATGCGTATCCCTCTCGCCGTTTCCCTCGTTGCGCTGGCCGTCTCGGCCCTGGCGACCCCCAGTGAAGCGCAGTCCATCCGCCGCAACGGCGGGCCATCCATCTCGAACGGCTCAGGCGGCGGCTTCTCGCAGCGGACCTTCCGCCAGCCGCGCAGCTTCAATGGCCCGAGCGCGTCGAGCCGCAATCTGGAGTCAGGGGCGCGGATCCAGAGGCGGGCCATCCAGCCGCCGGCTCCTGGTGGCAACGTGGCCGGCAACCAGCAGCGACGCTCGTTCCGCACAATCCAGCCGCCGGCCCCCGGCGGAAACGTGGCCGGCAACCAGCAGCCGCGCTCGTTCCGCACAATCCAGCCGCCGGCCCCCGGTGGCAACGTGGCCGGCAACCAGCAGCCGCGCTCGTTCCGCACAATCCAGCCGCCGGCGCCCGGTGGCAACGTGGCCCAGGCCGGCGGCTCCAGGGGATCGTTTATCCCGGCGGCTGCAGCGGCGACGGCGATCGGCACGGCTGCGATTGCAAGCCGGCCAGCAGCGGCAAGCCAGCCGGCTGTGAAGGATAGCGCGAACGACGTCCAGAAGGTCGAGGCGACGCCGGTCGCGGACAAGCCGGTTGCAGAGACGCCGCCGTCCGAGATGCTGGCCCAGGTCGGCGCGCCGATCGTGCCGCTGGACAAGGCGCCGGCGACGACGAACGTGGTGACTTCGAGTGCACCGGCCAAGGTGGTGGTGCGGCGCGTTGCCGAGGCCGAGCAGTGCAACGTTCCGGTGCACAGCTACCGCAGCTGGCGCCGCTACTCGCACTGAGCTAACGCTACCGGCAGGTTTACCATCACGAATGATGGTCAAGCCTGCCGGTTGTGGCATTGTGCAGCGACCACCGATTTGTTGTTCTGCCGAACAGATTTCCACCTTTCCGACTTAGCCGAGACCGATGATGCGCGCCCCAATCAAGTTGACCCTGCTTCTGGCTTCCGCGGCTCTGGCCAGCACGGCCGTAGCGCAGACGGCCCCGCAACCCGGCAACACACAAGCTCCTGCCGCCGCAGGGGCGCAACCTAGCCGACCGGGCGACCGTTTGCGGCGCAGCCTCAGCCAGGACAATCCGGCTGCAGCGACGGGCAACGCTCGCCAGGTGCAGCAGCCAGCAGCGAACCAGCAACCCGCAGCAAGCCAGGCGCCTGCAGCAGGCGGTCAGGCCCAACCGGCTGCGGCGTCGACCGGCACCGCGGCAGGGACAGCACCGGGGACCGCGGCGCCATCGAGCGCGCCGGTGGTACTGCCGCCAGCAGCAGGAACGGGAAGCGGGGCGCAGGGCCAACAGCGGCAAGCCACACCGGCACCGGCGGCTGCACCGGCAGCAGCGGCACCTGCAGCGGCGGCACCTGCCGCCTCGACGACGCCGGCGCCTGCAGCAGGCAGCGCGCAACCGCCGGTCGAGATGGCGGAATGCTCGACGGCGCAATCCGACAGCGCGATCAACGCCTGCACGCAAGTTATCCAGAACCGGCGGGTCTCTCGCGACATCCTGGTGATGGCCTACGTCAACCGCGCCGCGATCAGGTTTGCGCGCAACGAGGCCACGCAGGCAATCGCCGATCTCGACGCAGCGATCCTGCTCGACCCGCGCAATCATCAGGCGATCGCGCTCAGGGCGCAGGCGTTCGCGCAACAAGGCAACTTCGACCGGGCGATCGCGGACGTGACGGAGACGATCTCGCTCAGGACGGACAGCGGACCGGCCTACCGGCAACGCGGTGTACTGCAGCGGCGCAAGGGCGACACGGTCGCCGCGCTTTCCGACTTCAATGCAGCGCTGCAGCAGAACGAGAACGACGCCGCGGCCTTGCAGGAGCGCGCAGCGCTACACCTTGCCGCCGGTCGGGTGCCGCAGGCGCAATCGGATATCGAGCGCAGCCTGACGCTGGCGCCACGCGATGTGGCAGCTCTGATGACGCGGGCGGCCATTCGCCGGCAGCAGGGCAATCAAACCGGAGCAATCGCCGACGTCGACGCGGCGCTGCAGATCGATCCCAACAATCAATCGCTGCGGACGCTGCGCACGCAGCTCGGGCAAGGCGGGACGGCTGGGAACACGGCCGCCGCTGCAGGCACTACGGCCAGCCGTACGGCCGCTCTCGACCAGGCCATCGCGCAGGCGCCGAACAACGCGCAACTGCTGATGCAGCGGGCGCAGGTGGCCTGGCAAACGGGCGATCTCTCGCGCACGATCCTCGATCTCAACGAGGTCATCCGACTGCAGCCCAGCAATGGCGAGGCGTTCCGTATCCGGGGGCTTGCTCATGCACGACGCGGCGATGCGATCAGGACCGTCAACGACCTCACCCAGGCCATCACACTCAACGTGCGAGACGCCAACACCTATCTGATCCGCGCGGAGGCCCATGTGCGGCGCAATGCGCGCCAGCAGGCGATCGCCGATTACCGTGAGGTGTTGCGGATCGATGCCAACAACCAGTTTGCCCGCAACGGCCTGGCGCGGTACGGGTTGCAGAACTGACGTGGCGCGTGCCGCATGGCGCGGGGCCGGCCCTGGAGCGGCGCCATGTCGGCTGACTTGACGTGAGGGTTGGGGGCGATGCGCCGGCAAATTCAGATTGCGACCGTGGCGGCCTTGCGGTCCGGCGTATTGGCGTGGGCCTTGGCGATGACGGCCTTGCCGGCGGCCGGCCAACAGGCGACACCCAATTCAACGGGAGCTGCATGCTTCTCGGCGACCGAGGCCGGTCAGGTGGTGACGGGCTGCAACAGCGTGCTGACGTCCCCGGCAGGCTTCACAGCCGACCAGATCGGGCTCGCGCTGCAGCGGCGGGCCGGCGCGTTGATTGACCTCAACCGCCTCGATGACGCCGTCGCCGACCTCGAACGGATGGTGCAGCGAAACTACAACCGCCATCAGGCCTCGACGCTGATCGGCGAGGTGCGCTTGCGGCAGGGGCGCAACAGCGATGCCCAGCGCCAGTTCCGCGAGGCGCTGCAGGTCAACGGGAGCTATCCCGAGGCCCATTACGGGCTCGGCCGGGCCTTGCTGGCGGCCGGCGACCGGACGGGTGCGATCGCGAGCTTCGATGCCGCCATCCGGCTCAGGCCCGATTACCTCGATGCCCTGGTGCAACGCGCGCAGGCGCACCAGGACCGCGGCGAGAGCGACAAGGCGCTGGCAGATGCCGATAGGGCGGTGGCCGGATCGACGGGTGCCCAACGTATCCTGGCGCTCGCCTATCGCGGTCGGTTCCGCAACAACGCCAAGCGCTATGACGAGGCGATTGCGGACTGCACCGAGGCCAATCGGCTGGCGGACGCCCAGGCCTCGCAGAACAGCGCGCTCAGGGCAGCGGTGTTCACGTGCCTCGGCCTCGCCCGCACCAGCCAGGGCCAGCTCCGGGCCGCCCGGGAGGCCTATGACCGCGCCCTGCAGTGGGATGCGCGCGACGTGGCGGCGCTGACCTCGCGCGGCTACGTCGCCTACCAGGCCGGACAATTCGACGATGCGGTTCGCGATTTCGAAGCGGCGCTCGCCATCCAACCCAACAGTCAGGACGCGATCCGTTTCCTGGGCTTGGCCTACGCCGACAAAGGTAGTCTCGCCAAAGCACTCGAGGTGTTCGAGAGGGCTATCGCCGCCGATGCCCAGGATCCCTGGCCGGTGATGCTGCGGGCGATTTCACTCGCGCGGGCCGGCGATCGGGAGCGGGCGCTGAAGGACGCCAACACGGCTTTCCAGTTGGCGGGGGCGGGCAACTCCGACGCCTTTCTGGCCCGGGGAACGGTGCATTACATGCTGGAGGATCTGGACCAGGCGCAGAGGGATATCGACAGCGCCATTCAGGCCAATCCGGACAACGGACAGGCGCATCTGGCCCTGGCGCGGCTGGCCCTCAGGCGCAACCGAACGGACGATGCCGCACGCTCGCTCGACACGGCACAGCGGAGCATTCCGCACGATCCGGGGCTAGCACTCAACCGGGGCCTGCTGGCCCTGCAGCGCCGAGACTTTGCTAGCGCGGTGCGGGAGATCGGCGCCAGCCTGACGGTCAACGATGCGTTCGCCGAGGGTTATGTGGCGCGCGGGCAGGCCTACGAGGGGTTGGGACAAAGGGAACTTGCCATCGCCGACTACCGGACAGGCGCGACCAAACTCGCCTTGGACAATGACGGGCGACGGGCGCAGACGCTCGGCCAGCAACGGCTCGCAGCGCTGCTGGCGGCACCGCCTGTCGTTGCCTCGAATTCGCCCCCCGAACCGGTCGCCAGCGGGAGGAGCGCACCGACAGCACAAACGCCCCGCCCAGACAGCTCCGCGCGCACCTACGATTCAGTCTTCTGCCGCATGTTCGAAGGCATGTTCACGCCGACACGACGCTATACGGGGGTGGACTTCGACGCGGGGTGCAGGGTGGGGCCGACTGACGGATCGCTGGCCGCGCCTCAAAAACCGTAAGTGCGGGCGATCATTGCCTCGAACCAACGCCTCGGCAACACCTGCCGCATCACCACACCCGCCCGCTCGAACGGCGTGCCGGCCAGCACGCGGGGCGGCAGGCGGCGGCGGGCGAGCAGCCTTTCGATCAGCTTGGCTATAACCTCCGGCTCGCGCGCCTCGCGAACGGCCTTGTCGTAGGCCTCGACGGCGATCCGAAAGCGCTCGCTATAGGGCGAGCCGGGCCCCGTGTTGCTGCCTTCGAGCTGGCATTGCGAAATGGCCGTGCGGATGTCGCCTGGATGCACAACGGCGATTTCGATGCCGAAGGGTCGGACCTCGTGGCGGATGGCCTCGATCATGCCTTCAAGGGCGAACTTGGAGCCGGAGTAGTGGCCGATGAAAGGAAGCGCGATCAGTCCGCCGATGGAGCCGACAACGACGATGCGCCCACCGCCCTGGCGGCGCATGACCGGCAACACGGCACGCAACATGCGGACGACGCCGAAATAATTGGTGGCGAACTGCTGCTCGGCCTCGGAAATGGTCACATCCTCGATGGCGCCTGCGACCGAGCGACCGGCACAATGGACGACGACGTCGATGCGTCCGAGGTGGGCGAGCGTGGCTGCGACTGCGGCTTCGACGCTGTCGTCGCTGGTGACGTCGAGGTGGACCGGGCGCCAGCCTGATGCTGAAGTGGAGTCTTCAGAGGATGGGCTATTGTCGGCAACCCCGCGCCGGCTTCCGCCCACGACACTCCAACCGCCCGCAGCGAGGCGATCGGCGGTTGCCCTGCCGATGCCGGACGAACTGCCGGCAACGAGGACGGTTCTGGGAAGGCGGCCTTGAGTCATGCCCCCTTCTCGGGCTGACGAAAAGAAACCTACGATGGCGTGCGTCCTGCCCGGGGGCAGGCCATCACGCCATCGCGTTGATCACTCAGAGTTTGGCCAATTCCTCGGCCGAGACTTTGACGGCTTGGCGGATCTGGTCCTCGGTGTGGGCCGAGGTCAGGAAAAACCGCAGGCGACCAGCCTTCAACGGCACGCCCGGATAGACGATCACCGACGGATTGACGCCCCGTGCGAACACGGCGTGCCACAGCTTGATCGCCTTCAAGACGTCGCCGGCGATGACCGGCAACATGCCGTAGCCCGAGGAGATGCCGGTGTTGAGCTTGTGCTCACGCGCCAGTTCCAGGAACAGCCTGCCATGGGAGTGGAGGCGCTCGACCCGCTCGGGCTCAGCCTTGATGACGCGCAGGGACGCCAGCGCGCCGGCCGTCATCGATGGCAGGAGGCTCACCGAATAGACGAAGCCCGGAGCGGTGTGCTTCAGGACGTCGATCAGCGCCTTGTCACCCGCGATGTAGCCACCGCAGGAGGCGAGCGTCTTGGACAGCGTGCCCATCCAAATGTCGATCTTGCGGGCATCCACGCCGGCGTGCTCGGCAATGCCGCGGCCGTGCTTGCCGAGGACGCCGAGCCCGTGGGCATCGTCGACCATGAGCCAAGAGCCGTACTTCTCCTTGAGCTCGATGACGCGGGGAAGATCGGTGAGATCACCCTCGGTCGAGTAGAGGCCTTCGATGATGACCAGGCAGTTGCGGTGCTTGTGGCGCTCGCGGCGGAAGATCTGCTCGAGCTGATCGAAGTTGTTGTGCTTGAAGCTGATCGTTGTGGCGCGCGACAGGCGCATACCGATGACCGCACTGTTGTGCACGAACTCATCGTGGATGATGAGGTCGTCTTCGGTCATGATGGTGCCGATGCACGAGACGTTGGCTGCGTGACCGCTGACGAACAGGATCGAGTCATCGACGCCGATGAATTCGGCAAGCTCGCGCTCGAGATCGTGATGCAGCGGCGTTTCGCCGGACACCATGCGGCTTGCGGACGTGCAGGGGCCATAGGTATCGATCGCGTCCTTCATGGCTTTCGCCAGGGCCGGATGCTGATTGAGGCCGAGATAGTCGCACCAGGCGAAATTCAGCTGGTGGGCGCCATTGATGGTCGCGAAATTGCCGTCGGCCGCCTCAACCGTGCGGAAAAACGGGGATTTCACGCCGAGCATATTGCCGACCTGCTCCCACTGACGCTTCGACTTTGCCAGCGGCAGATCTGCAAACGTGGATGCAGAGTAGTTGCGCTCGACACCATCGGTACGCCCGCTGCCCCACCGGCTCACGGTCTCCGACAAACGCTTGTTCCAGGACGTTGTTGCCATTCTTACCTCATGCCGACGCGAGACCGGGCGTAGTGAAGCCCTTCCGGTCTCGAAGCCGCGACTCAGATGATCATCTGGTATGCTAAAGTGTTGCCGCTACTTGATTTCTGACCGAGCAGCGAAGTCGTGCCACCCATAACCGCCCAATAACTGCCGTCCGGGCCTCGACCGCAAATGGCGAGTGCAGGGAGGGTTAACGCGCGGAATACACTTTTTTCGAGTTGGATATAGTCTTTATTTTGCATTCCCCAATTTCCGCGCCACCTTGTCGCATCACGCGAACCCGACGCCGTTCAGAGGGTTACGCTCGGGAGAGAACCTAGTGTTGGAATATTACGGCTACCTTAAGGCAATGCTTAACAGGTGCCTAATGCGTGTCCCGACGTGTGCGGGATAGTAAAAACGTGGATCGTAGTACTAACAAACTAGGAGACCAGCCGATGATCCGGTGGGTCGCTTTCGACGTTGGCGAAACGCTGTTCGATGAGCGGGGGCTGTGGGGGCGGTGGGCCGACTGGATGGGTGTCGAGCGCGAGGTCTTTCTCGCCGAACTGCGATGCTGCATTCGGGAGGGACGCCACCACCGCCAGGTTTTCGACGTGTTCCGGCCAGGCTTCGATCTGGCGCGGGCCCAGGCCGACCGGCTGGCCGACGGTGACACGCCGGGCTTTGCAATAGCCGATCTGTTTCCCGACGTGCGTGCAGCATTCTCGCGCCTCAAGGGCTTGGGATTCAAGATCGCCATTGCCGGCAACACAGGTCTGGCGACCGAGGCAACCGTGGCGGCGGCCGGGCTCGGGCAGGACCTAGTGGCAAGCGCGGCGCGCTGGGGGGTCGAGAAGCCCGATGCGCGGTTTTTCCAAGCATTGGCCGAGGCCTGCGACTGTGGCGCTGGCGAAATCGCCTATGTGGGGGACCGCCTCGATAACGACGTGCTGCCTTCGGTGGCGGCGGGCATGGCGGGGACTCTGGCTGAAGCGGGGATTGTGGGCAGAGGCACATAAAGACTGGCCTGAGGCGGGACGCGCCGCGGCGGTGGTCGACGACCTCGCAGCGCTCCCTGATGTGGTGAGCTTACTCTCCAGGCACGCATAATTGAGGGGCGGCAACGCATGGGGCGAGCACGCAGGTGTGATGGCCCATATTGGCGTCGGCGGGGTTAGTATCCATCTAAACGCGAAGGCCGGGCCGATGGCTCGGCCACCGACAAAGGAGGGCATCATGCGGATACTCACCCTACCGCTGGCACTGGCATTGACGTTATCCGTACTCCCAGCGTCGCACGCGCACGACAGGGGCTCCGACAAACGCAAAGCCTACCGGGGCGAGGAGCAAGATCGAGGCTACGGGTACAGGTCTTCGACGGTTGATCGCCGGGGGCTATGCCAGCGCGACAATGGGCGCCCCCTGGAGAGCCTGAACCTCAATCACCAATGCGACCGGGAAGAATTCTGGGCGCGGTTCAACGATCGCGGCGGCAACAGGCGCTAGCGGACCGCCACTCCGCTAGCGATGAGGCGACGGCAGCGGTGACAAGCGCCGGCGAACCGGCTATCCCGACGCTCAGATGCTGCACATCAACGACCTCACCTTTCGCATCGAGGGCAAGACCATCCTCGAGGCCGCGACCGTCGCCATTCCGACCGGCCACAAAGTGGGCCTCGTCGGGCGCAATGGCGCGGGCAAATCGACGTTGCTCCGGCTTGTCACGGGCGAGCTCAGCCCCGATGACGGCACCATCTCGATGGCGCGGGGGGCGAGGCTCGGGTACGTGGCCCAGGAAGCACCCGGTGGCGAAACGACGCTGCTGGAGTGGGTACTGGAGGCCGACAGCGAGCGCGCCCGGTTGATCGAGGAAGCCGAAACGGCGACCGACCCGGAACGGATCGGCCTCATCCAGGAGCGCCTGGTCGACATCGGCGCGCATGCCGCACCAGCGCGGGCTGCCGCCATCCTCGCCGGACTCGGGTTCGACGAGATGGCGCAGCAGCGCGCCTGCAAGGACTACTCGGGCGGCTGGCGGATGCGAGTGGCGCTGGCAGCGGTGCTGTTTCTCGAACCGGAAGTGCTGCTGCTCGACGAGCCCACAAACTATCTCGATCTCGAGGGTACGCTGTGGCTCGAAGGCTATCTCAGGAGCTATCCGCATACCGTGGTTATCGTCAGTCACGACCGCGACCTGCTCAACCGGTCGGTAGGGCACATCCTGCATCTCGAGCGGGGCAAGCTTCAGCTCTTCACCGGCGGCTACGACGCTTTCGAGGAGGCGCGACGGGAAAAGCAGCGGCTCGACCTCAAGCTGATGAAGAAGCAGGAGGAGGTACGCGCTCACCTCGAAGCCTTCATCACGCGCTTCAAGGCCAAGGCCACGAAGGCCGCACAGGCGCAAAGCCGCGTGAAGGCCTTGGCGCGAATGCAGCCGATCGCGGCGCAGGTGGAGGAGCGTGTGGTGCCGTTCGCGCTGCCGGCGCCCGAGCGGCTGCTGGCCAGCCCGATCATCAAAATGGAAGGTGGAGCCGCTGGTTATCGGGCAGACCAGCCGGTGTTGCGGCGGTTGGACCTGTCGATCGACCAGGACGACCGGATCGCGCTGCTCGGCGCCAACGGCAACGGCAAATCGACCTTCGCCAAGCTGGTGGCAGGCCGTCTCGAACCTCTCGGCGGCATCGTGAGGCGACCGGCGAAACTGGTGGTCGGATATTTCGCGCAGCACCAGCTCGACGACCTGGAGGAGGGCCTGACGCCGCTCGACCAGATCACGCGGCTGATGCCGGAGGCGAGCGAAGCCGAGCGGCGGACGCGGCTCGGGACCTGGGGGTTTAGCGTCGGCAAGGCTGAGACGAAAGCGGCCAATCTCTCGGGCGGCGAGAAGGCGCGTCTGCTGATGGCGATGACGGCGTTCCACGCCCCGCACCTGCTGATCCTGGACGAGCCGACCAACCATCTCGACGTCGACAGCCGGGAAGCGCTGGTGCAGGCGCTCAATGCCTACGAGGGCGCGGTGATCCTGATCAGCCACGACCGGCACCTCATCGATGCGACCGCTGACCGGCTGTGGTTGGTGAGGGACGGCACCGTCAAGGCCTATGACGGGGACATGGAGAGCTACAGAGCCGCGCTGATGGCCGAACGCGGCGGGCGGATGCGGGGACGGGACGGCAAGGGTGCCAACGGAGAGGCCAAGAGTTCGCGGCTCGACCAGCGGCGGGAGGCAGCGGAACGACGGGCGCAACTGGCGCCGCTGCGCAAAGCCATGCAGGGTGCGGAAAAACGCATGACGACGCTTGCCGACGAGCTGGCCCGGATGGATGCCGCGCTTGGCGATAGCGATCTTTATCAACGCGATCCCGGCAAGGCGCAGGCGCTGCTGGTGGAACGGGGGCAGAAGGCCAAGGCGCTCGGGGAGGCCGAGGAGGCGTGGCTCGAGGCAACGGAAGCCTACGAGGCGGCAGAGCAGGCCGCGGCGGGCTGAGGCCTCGCCCTCTTCGCGCGATTATGGCAATGCAGGGCTGCGCATAACACGTGGGAGCCGCCTTGCCCTTGCTTGCACATGCGCCTATGGTCCGCGCCGCCTTGCCGGCCTCTCGGGTTGGAGTCGGCGGGGACAGCGCGAAACCAACCTGAAAGCCGATCCCGAAAGGCTGCCGCCATGGGCTTTTATTCCGACGCCATTAATCGAATTGGGGTTTCTGCGACGATGGGCGTGTCGGCGAAAGCGCGCGCACTCGCCGCCGAAGGCCGCGAGATCATCATCCTGAGCCAGGGTGAGCCCGATTTCGACACTCCGCAGAACATCAAGGACGCCGCCATCAAGGCGATCCAGTCGGGCAAGACCAAGTACACCGACATCGATGGCATCCCGGAGCTGAAGGACGCCATCGTCGCCAAGTTCAAGCGCGAGAACAGCCTCGACTACAAGCGCAGCCAGATCTCGGTCGGCACCGGCGGCAAGCAGGTGCTGTTCAACGCCCTGATGGCAACCATCAACGCTGGCGACGAAGTGGTGATGCCGGCGCCGTGCTGGGTGTCGTATGCCGACATCGTGCAGCTGGCAGGCGGCACGCCGGTTTTTGCGCCGACGACGATCGAGGACGGCTACAAGCTGCGTCCAGAGGCGCTCGCCAAGGCGATCACGCCGAAGACCAAGTGGTTCATGTTCAACGCACCGTCGAACCCGACGGGCGCCGCCTACACGCGCGCCGAGCTCAAGGCGCTCACCGACGTCCTTGTTGCCAACGAGCATGTCTGGGTGATGACCGACGACATGTACGAGCACCTGCTGTTCGACGGCCTGGAGTTCTACACCATCGCCCAGGTGGAGCCCCGCCTCTACGAGCGCACGCTCACCGTGAACGGTCTCTCCAAGGCCTACTGCATGACCGGCTGGCGGATCGGCTATGCCGGCGGGCCCGAGCCGCTGATCAAGCAGATGTGCAAGCTGCAAAGCCAATCGACGTCCAATCCATCGTCCATCTCGCAATGGGCCGGCGTGGAAGCCCTCAACGGGCCGCAGGATTTCATCAAGACCAATGCCGAGCTGTTCCGGGAGCGCCGCGATCTTGTGGTCTCGATGCTGAACCAGGCCAACGGCATCAAGTGTCCGAAACCGCAGGGCGCGTTCTATGTCTATCCGTCCTGCGCGGGAACCATCGGCAAGACGACGGCAGCGGGCAAGAAGATTGCCAACGACGAGGATTTCGTCACGGCGCTGCTGGAGGAAGAAGGCGTGGCGACCGTGCACGGTGCGGCCTTCGCTCTTTCGCCGTTCTTCCGCGTTTCCTATGCGCTCGACAACGCTTCGCTCGAGGAAGCGTGCAGCCGCATCCAGCGCTTCTGCGGCAGCTTGCGGTAAAGGCGCTCCGCCGCCTTCCACGGGCAGGCCAGCGGGGCTTCGGTCCTGTTGACCTGCATCGGTCCGGGTTTGCCGAGCGGGCACCTTTTTTTTGTCGGGGCCGCTTGGCCTGCGGAACATGGTCTAGGACTGAAGTCCAATCACAAAGATTTTGGATCGGTGCAGGCTCAAACTTGCCATAACCTCCGCGACAGTCGGGGGACATACCCGGCTTGGACTTCACGACCCCAACGGAGACACCATGTCGAAAACGAAACTCTTGACCGGCCTTTCGGTGCTGGCGGCAGCCGCAGTGATCGCTTCTGGCGTCGCCGTGGCGCAGGACGCCATCGCCAAGCGCAAAGAATTGATGAAAGCAGTCGGTGGCGCAGCCAAATCGTCCGGCCAGATGGTCAAAGGCGAGGCACCCTACGATGCGGCCAAAGCCAAGGCCAACATGGACGTGATCGCGACCGGGTGGACCGACTTCGCCAAGCTATTCCCGAAGGGCAGCGAGACCGGCGGCGAGACGACTGCAGCGCCGAAGATCTGGACGGATTTCGCGGATTTCGATGCCAAGGGTAAGAAAATGGCGAGCGACGCCGCCAAGGCTTCCGCGGCAGCAGCCAACGGTGCCGATGCGTTCAAGGCAGCATTTGCCGAGGTCGGCAAGAGCTGCAAAGGGTGCCATCAGGACTACCGCGTGAAGAAGAAATAAGCCCAAGGCGTGAGCCCGACCAACGGCTTGAACGGGAGGGTTTGACCCTCCCGTTTGCGTTTTGAGGGTGGAGGCTGGCTGGTTGGGATCAAGCCCATGAGAACCGTGGTGCCTCTGGCGCTCACGTCTTGATGGGTGGCGTGGCATGCGCCATGACTGTGGCTGCGGCTCGCATGCGCGTCGGGCAATGACACGCAGAGGGCAGACGTTATGACTGGTGGCAGGTGATGACGTGGACACAGCGGCTGGCGGACGCGTGGGCGTGCGAGACATGCCGGCGCCATCGTCGAAGGATACTGGTGGTTGCGAGCCTGCTGGCGCTGACCTGGTTGGTTTCGTGAGGCTGGCATGCACGCGGCGGGGGTCTTTAGCGGCTACGATGCAAGACCCTCTCCAGGGCCAAGGGGGACGGCTTGGGGAACGACGGCAGACTAGGTGTGGACCGCCCCCAGGGCGCCCGCGAAGATGACGGGCCGCGCGATGGCCTCCTCAGGCTCGGGGATGGCCGACAGATAACCTACCGCTCGTTCGGTGATCCGCGGGGGGATGCGCTGATCGCACTACATGGCACGCCGGGTTCGCGGCTCAA
Organism: uncultured Alphaproteobacteria bacterium; assembly: GCA_963761475.1. Classification (GTDB taxonomy): domain Bacteria; phylum Pseudomonadota; class Alphaproteobacteria; order Rhizobiales; family Hyphomicrobiaceae. The sequence goes on along the minus strand of CAVXGT010000017.1, from coordinate 59,752 downwards.
GTTTTCGGCGACCCATGCCGCGGCCTCAGCGCTCGGCCTCAATGTCATCGCACCGGACCGTTGGGGGTATGGGGGCTCGTCGATGCCGGCCAAGCCCTCTCTCGGCGCCTATGCGGCAGACGTCGCCGCACTCGCCGACCAGCTCGGGCTGGGGCAGTTCAGCCTCTTTGGCGTGTCGGGCGGTGGACCCTACGCAGCGGTTACGGCAGCGTTGCTGGCAGAGCGCGTCACGGCGCTGGCCCTGGTGGCGCCGGTCGGTCCGATCCACGGGGAGGCCGACGGGGAGATTTCCCGGTTCCACCGTTTCTGCTTCGGGCAGCTAGCGCGAACGCCTTCGGCGGTGGGGCTGGTGTTCGGCGCGTTCCGCTTGGCGCTGGCGATTGCGCCGGATGCCGGGATGCGGCTGGCGATGGTGCGGATCGCGGCGGTGGACCAGGACGTGCTGCGACAACCGGAAACGCGACGGCGGCTCGGAGCGACGTTCACCGAAGGCCTCAGGCCGGGCGTCAGCGGGCCGATCACGGACCTCGCGCTGTTCGGCCAGCCGTGGTGCGTCGATGCGGGGAACGTCGCCGCGGGACGTGTCGATCTGGCGAGGGCCGCGATGCCAGCGCGGCTTTGGCTCGGCACCCACGACCAGAACGTGCCGCGATCGGCGGCGCGGCGGCTGGCCTCGCGGCTCGGGGCCTGCGATGTGGTCGAGCTCGAAGGCCACGGGCACCTTTGGATCGCCAACAACTACGGCGCCGTGCTGGGCTGGGTTCGACAGGCGATCGACGCCCGCAACCCCATTGCCGGTTAGGTTGCATCGGCAGCGCCGGATTACACGACCCATTCCTGTCTCTCCCTACCCTCCCGCCGCCAAACATCTGCGAGCCTGCTGGAGCCCATAACTGCGCGCGGACACGCGGCTGTAGACCGCCGCCGCCCCCAAGGGCATCATTGGCCCAGAAACGACGGAGGAACGCAAAATGGCGACAGCATTCGAAGAGGTGATGGCAGCGCGTGGGCAGGGTATGCCGGCGGCCGGCGAAGTCGACATCCACGGTAGCGACCCTGTGCTGTCGACCCGCTTTCGCATCGGCGACACGGTGGCGGCCGTGCTCGGTGGCGTCGGCGTTGCCGTCAACGACATCTGGGAAATGCGCACCGGGCGCCGGCAGAAGGCCTCGATCAACGTGCGCCACGCCGCCGCCGGGCTCAAGAGCAGCTCGTATCTGCAGCGGCCGGATGCCAACGGCGTCTTTCGCGACGTTGTGAGCAAAGACCATGAGGCGATGCGGGCTATCACGCAGCCATGGCCGACCAAGGACGGGCGCTTCGTGCTGCCGCACTTCGGCCTGCCGAACCTTAAAGCGCGGATGTCGAAGCTGCTGGGGCTCACCGAACCGACGCCGGAGACTGTCTCCAAGGCCGTTGCCCAATGGAATGCGCTCGACCTCGAGGCGGCGATCGACGAGCACCGGGTTTGCGGCGGCATGGTGCGAACCAACGCCGAATGGCTCGCAAGCGAGCACGGCCGGGTGTTGGCGGGCAAACCGATCGTCGAGGTGATCAAGATCGGCGATAGCGATCCCGTGCCGTTCGCGCCACTCACGAACCGGGAGGCCGACAAGGGCAACGGCAAGGGCGGCGCCCGGCCGCTCGAGGGCCTTCGGGTGCTGGACCTGACGCGGATCCTGGCCGGCCCTATTTGCGCGCGCACGCTCGCCGAGCATGGTGCGGAAGTGCTGATGATCGCGGCCGAGGGTGTGCCACAGATCCCCGAGCACGTGATGGACACAAGCCACGGCAAGCGCAGCTGCTTCCTCGACCTCAAGAAGGCCGAGGACGCCGCCCGCCTGAAGGAGCTGATCAAGGACGCGGACGTGTTCTCGCAGGGCTATCGGCCGGGCATCATGCAGAAGCTCGGCTTCGGGCCTGAGGAGCTGGCGCAGCTCAAACCCGGCATCATCTGCACGTCGATAAGCTGCTATGGCGGCGACGGGCCGTTCAGCCACCGGGGTGGGTGGGAACAGGTGGCGCAGACCATGACCGGCATCTGCCACGACAACAATCCGGAACGTCCGCATCTGCTGCCGGCGGCGGCTTGCGACTACACGACCGGGTATCTCGGCGCCTACGGCGTCATGCTGGCGCTGGCGCGGCGCGCGCGCGAAGGCGGCAGCTATCTGGTGCGCGTGTCGCTGTGCCAATCGGGCATGTTCGTCTACCGGCAGGGCAAGGTCGACTACCCCCGCGCCAACATGGACCTCAGTGCCGAGGAGCTCGCCGAGATCCGGATCGAGACGCAACCGAAGATCGGGCCGCTGCGCCATCTCGGACCGATTCTCAAGCTTTCCGAGACACCGCCCCATTGGATCCGCCCAACGCCGGTGCTGGGCGGCGATGCGGCGGCGTGGCCCGCCTCACCGAAAGCGCTGGCGGCCGAATAGCGCGTGCAACAGCGGATGCAGCAGCTTTGCCGAAGCGGGGCAGATGATGGTTTGGGGACCGGCCTCCGGCAAGGGGCCGGTGCGGTCGGTTGGTGCGATCGATGAGAGGGCCAGCGGCCTTGGCGCCGTTCCAAACCCGGAGCTACCGGTTCCAATGGCCTGCCGACCTGCTCACGGCGTGGGGTCTCGAGATGGAGACCCTGATCCTCGGCTGGTACGTGCTGGTCAAGACCAACTCGGTGCTGCTGCTGACGGTATTCGGATCGCTGCAGTTCGTCGGCACGCTGATCTCGCCGATGATCGGCGTGCTCGGCGACCGGATGGGATTGCGCAACGTGCTCTCGGTGATGCGGTTCGGCTATGCGATCTTCGCGGCCACGCTGCTGATGTTTGCGCTCTCCGACAAACTTGAGCCCAACGTGGTGTTCGTGGTGGCGGCGCTCGGCGGCCTCATCCGCCCGTCCGACATCGGCATCCGCAGCGCGCTCGTCGGCACGACCGTTCCGCCGGCGCATCTGGTCGCCGCGATGGGCATTTCGCGGACCACACAGGATTCAGCACGGATCGCCGGCGCGCTGGCGGGCGCCGGGTTGATCGCGACCTATGGCATGTCGAAAGCCTACATGGCGATCACCGCGATCTACATCGCCGGTGCGCTGCTGACGATGCTGGTCGATCGCGGCCCGCGGCCGGTCTCACCCAATGGTGTTGCGCCCGCCGTCAGCTCGCCGACGACGCGGCCATCTCCCTGGCGCGACCTCAGCGAGGGGCTCGCCTATGTCTGGCGCACACCGCGCCTGCTCGCCGCCATGAGCCTGGCAGCGCTCGTCAACCTCACGGCGTTTCCGCTCACCGGCGGGCTCATGCCCTACATCGCGCGCAATGTCTTCAAGCTGGACCAGGCCGGCCTCGGCCTGATGGTCGCGAGCTTTGCGACGGGCGCCTTCATCGGTTCGGTGGCGCTGAGCGTGTTCGGCAGCCGCATCCAGCCGGCACGCATGATGCTGGCCGCGGCCGTCGTCTGGTACCTGGCGCTCCTCGCGTTCGTGATGGCCGAGAGCGTGCCGGTCGCGATGGCATTGCTGGTGGTGGCGGGCACGTCCCAGAGCCTCAGCATGGTAACGCTGGCGATCATGCTGCTGAGGACCTCCGAAGAGCGCTTCCGAGGGCGGATCATGGGCGTCCGTATGCTCGCCATTTACACACTGCCGATCGGGCTTTTGGCCGTCGGCACCATGATCCCGGTGTTCGGCTACCGCGCTACGGCGCTGATCATGGTGGCGGGCGGCCTGCTGGTCACGCTGGAGATCGCGGTATCCTGGCGGCGGCACCTGATCGCCCGTGATGCGATCGCCAATGCCGGCTAGGACTTGCCCTGCTGGCCGGCCTCGTGCCATGGAACCGGCCAGGCTGGCAGCGGGCCAGATTGGCCCTACCTGAACGACCCGCCGGGCCGGATCGAAGCATGAAGGGCGCGCGCACGTAACGCGGCGCCGAGCCAAGGGAAATTCGAGATGCAGAGCAAGGCGCCGGGCAAAAGCGACAGAGCAGCAGCGTTCTCATGGGAGGACCCATTCCTGCTCGATAGCCAGCTTGACGAGGACGAGCGCGCCATTCGCGACACCGCGCGCGCCTACGCGCAGGACAAGCTGGCGCCGCGGGTGGTCGAGTCCTACCTCAACGAAGCGACCGACCCGGAGATCTTCCGCGAGATGGGCGCGCTGGGGCTGCTCGGCGTGACGCTGCCGGAGAAGTACGGCTGCGCCAACGCCAACTACGTCTCCTACGGCCTCGTCGCCCGCGAGGTGGAGCGGGTCGACAGCGGCTACCGCTCGATGATGAGCGTGCAGTCGTCCCTCGTCATGCACCCGATCTATGCCTACGGCTCGGAAGAGCAGCGCATGAAATACCTGCCGAAGCTCGCCTCGGGCGAGTGGATCGGCTGCTTCGGCCTCACCGAGCCGGATGCGGGCTCCGACCCCGGCGGCATGAAGACACGCGCCGAGCAGATCAACGGCGGCTATCGCCTCTCGGGCTCCAAGATGTGGATCTCGAATGCGCCGATCGCCGACGTGTTCGTCGTATGGGCCAAGTCGGAAGCGCATGGCGGCGGCATCAAGGGCTTCATTCTCGAAAAGGGCATGAAGGGCCTCTCCGCACCGAAGGTCGGAGGCAAGCTGTCGCTCAGGGCCTCGATCACTGGCGAAATCGTCATGGACGGCGTCGAGGTCTCGGAGGACCAACTGCTGCCCAACGTTCAGGGCCTTGCCGGTCCGTTCGGATGTCTGAACCGTGCCCGCTTCGGCATCGCCTGGGGTGCCATGGGGGCAGCCGAGGACTGCTTCCACCGCGCCCGCCAGTACACCCTCGACCGCAAGCAGTTCGGCCGTCCGCTCGCCAACACCCAGCTCGTCCAGAAGAAGCTTGCGGACATGCTGACCGAGATCTCCCTCGGACTACAGGGCGCGCTCCAGGTCGGCCGCATGTTCGACGCGGGCACGCTCGCCCCCGAAGCCATCTCCATCGTCAAGCGCAACAACTGCGGCAAGGCACTCGATATCGCCCGCATGGCCCGAGACATGCACGGCGGCAACGGCATCCAGATCGAGTACCACGTCATGCGCCACGCTGCGAACCTCGAGACGGTCAACACCTATGAGGGCACGCACGACGTCCACGCCCTCATCCTCGGCCGCGCCATCACGGGCCTGCAGGCGTTTTTCTGAGCCTGGGCACCGGATGCCCACTAGCATCCGGCGCGCTCTTCCCTTGCGCCTTCAGGTGCCCACCAGCACCCGGCGCGCTCTTTCTTTGCGCCTTCGGATGGCGACCTGAATCCGGCGCGCTCCTTTCCTTGCGCCTTCGGATGCCCACTAGCATCCGGCGCGGGGACACAGTGGCGCTGAGTGTCGGTAAAGGGGGTATCGCGCGTGCCGCGCGAGAAGGGCTGCCGCCCTTCAACCCGCCCGGGAGGACACCTCCCGGACCCACCGCTTTTGTGTGATGCCGGCGCTTCGGTTGTGCGACACACACCAGGGCTGCATGACAATGGCTGGTAACTGCGGACCGCCCCCATTCCCGTCGTCGCGTGTCGCCTCGCCTAACTACTCAATATTGGTCGGCGTGCTGGGTTTCGGTCATGGAGGGGCGTTTCAGGGCTTGCTCGGCGAAGGCTGCGAGCTTCGGCCGGCCGTTGCGCCAGGCGTTGTCGGCGTAGCGGAAGTCAGCGTAGCCCAACACGCAGGCCACCGCGATCTGGCCGATGCCGAAACCGTTGGCGAAGGCGCCGCTTGCTGCCTCCTTCTCGAGCCGGTCGAAGGCGGTCTTGAATTTGACTTGCAGCGCCGCCTTGAGATCGGGCGACTGCTGCTCGGCGGGCCGGTTCTTCTCAGAGAGGCCAACGAGGAGGAAATCCAGGATGCCGTCGCCCAGCGCCTGCAGGCGCAGCGCTTCGAAGCGTGGCTTGCCGGCGGCCGGGAAGAGGCGTGGGCCGTCGTGCAGGCTGTCGAGATATTCGGCGATGACGCGGCTGTCATAGAGGGCGGAGCCGTCGTCGAGCACCAGGGTCGGCAGCTTGTTCAGGGGATTGTGCGCCATCACCTCGGGATTGGGCTTGGTGGGCGCGACGATGGTGCGCTCGCGTTCGATACGGTCGGCAAGACCGGTCTCGTAAGCCACAACCATCACCTTGCGCACGAACGGCGAGCGCGTCGACCAGAAAAGCTTCATGTCGGGGCTCCTTCGCCAAGACCATCAGACGGGGCGCCGACTATCCATGAACACTCCTCGCAACGCAACGGGCCACCGGCCGGGCGCCTTCATCGAGGCCCGATCATTTCAGGCAGCGTCACCACCTCGATGCCCGCCTTGTCGAGGCCCGCGCGCACCGCGGTCGCGACGGCAACGGCGCTCGGCTCGTCGCCATGCACGCAGATGGTGTCGACCGCGACCTTGATGACCTTGCCGCTGCGGGCGACGACCTCGCCCTTCTCGATCATGCGCAGCGCCTGGGCCAAAGCTTTCTCGGGCTCGCGGTAGACGGTGCCGGGAATGGCGCGCGAGGCGAGGTTGCCGTCCTCCTCGTACTGGCGGTCGGCAAAGCCTTCGCGGGCGAGGCGCAGGCCTAGACGATTGGCAGCCTTCTCCATCTCGGAGCCGGCAAGCGCCACATAGATGATCGAAGCGTCGACGGCCTTGACGGCGCGGCCCAGAGCCATGGCATAGCCCTCGTCGACGGCTGCCATATTGCTCAGCGCGCCATGGGCCTTCATGTGCGTGACGGCAAGGCCGGCGTAGCCGGCGATGGCCTGCAGCGCGCCGATCTGGTAGGCGGTCATCAGCTCGAGGTCCTTGGCGTCCATCTTGATCTGGCGGCGGCCGAAGCCCCACAGATCGTTGAAACCGGGGTGGGCGCCGACGCTGACGCCCAGTTCCTTCGCCAGCATGCACAGGCGGTGCATGGTGTTGTGGTCGCCGGCATGGAAGCCGCAGGCGACGCTCGCCGACTTGATGATGGCCATCAGCGCGGGGTCGTCGCCGATGTCGTAGGCGCCGTATCCTTCGGCAATGTCGGCGTTGAGGTTGATGCGCAGTGCCATGTTAGCTCCGGACCTTGTCCAATTCCTCCGGTCGCGACAGCGTCTATTTTTCGCCATCCGACCAGACTTTTCATCTAATGCAAAACCTATGAACTTTGACAGGCGGCCACAATCTCTGTCTTTTGGCGCCCCGACGAATCCTTGCGGAAGAACAATGCCTGCTCAATCTACACATGCGCGGTTCCTGGTCGCCGGCGATACGGCCCTGGTGGTGGAATTCGGCCAGGAGGTCGACAGGGCCGTGAGCGAGCGGGTGCTGGCGCTCGGCGATGCCGTCGCGGCGGCGGGGATCGCGGGCGTGGTCGAGCTGGTAGCCACTTTCCGCTCGCTGATGATCCACTACGACCCCATGCGGCTCGATGCGGCAAGCCTCGAAGCTCGGGTGGCGCCGCTGCTGCAAGGGCTCGGCAAGGCGCATCACAAGGGGCGTCATTGGCGACTGCCGTGCTGCTATGGCGGCGAACTCGGGCCCGACCTCGACGAGGTGGCCGAGCGAACAGGTCTCAGCACCGAGCAGGTGATCGCCACCCATTCCGCCGTTCGCTACCACGTCTATGCGCTGGGGTTTCTGCCGGGCTATCCGTACATGGGCGACGTGCCCGAGGCGCTGTCGCTGCCGCGGCGCGAGACGCCACGCGTCAAGGTGCCGATGGGCTCGGTGTGCATCGCGCTCGGGATGGCGGGGATCTACTCGCTCGAAAGTCCGGGCGGGTGGCATCTGCTGGGGCGGACGCCGGTGCGTCTCTTCGATCCGCGACGCGAGGAAGCCGTGCTGCTGGCGCCGGGCGACCAGATCACCTTCGAGGCCGTCGACAGGGCGCGCTACGACCAGCTCGAAGCCGAGGCCGCCGCGGGGCGGCTGGTGTTGGACGCAGCGGAGGCCGACGCATGAGCGATGGACTTCGTGCGTTGCAACCGGGGCTGATGACGACCGTGCAGGATCTCGGCCGGCATGGCCATCAGCGGCAGGGCATTCCGGTATCGGGCGCGCTGGACTGGGTGGCGCTGCGCGTGGCCAACATCGTCGTCGGCAACGACCAGGGCACAGCGGGCCTTGAAATGGCGGTGATGGGGCCGGTGCTGGAGGTCGAGGCGGACGACGTGAAGGTGGCGCTTGCCGGATTGGGCGCCTCGCTCACCATTGAGACCGGTGACGGCCAAAGCCGCGACGTGCCGGCCTTGCAGAGCACTGTGGTCAAGCGTGGCGACCGCATCAAGGTGGCGGGGCTGGGGAAAACCGCGGTGGCGTATCTGGCTGTTGCCGGCGGATTCGATATCGCGCCTTTCATGGGGTCGCTTTCAACCTATGCGCGGGGCGGGTTCGGCGGATTTGACGGCCGGGCGCTTCGTCAGGGTGATCTGCTGCCTCTGGTGGAAGCCGAGCCCGCCACCGGGCTACCGGTTCGCCTCAAGGGATGCGACCTGGAGCCGGCGCGGCGCGTGAGGGTCGTGCTCGGACCGCAGGACGACTATTTCACGCCAGAGGCGATCGAAACCTTGCTCGGCCAGCCTTATCGGGTGACGCGGGAGGCCGACCGCATGGGTCTGCGCCTCGAAGGCCCGCCGCTCGTGCATGCCAAGGGCTACAATATCGTCTCGGATGGCATCGCGCCGGGATCGATTCAGGTGCCGGGCAGTCAACAGCCGATCATTCTGCTGGCCGACCGGCAGACGACGGGCGGCTATCCGAAAATCGCGACGGTGATCTCGGCCGACCTCGCCGCGCTCGGCCGCGTGCTACCGGGGATGGAGATCCGCTTCGAGGCGATTTCGATCGAAGCGGCGCAGGCGGCACGGCACGCGCTCGAAGCGCAAATTGCGGTGTTTGGCCAGAACCTCGAAATCGTGCGCGCGGAAGGGCTCGATCTCGAGGCGCTTTATGGTGCAAACCTAATCAGCGGCGTCACGCATGCCCTGGGCGGTCCCGACGCCGGATCGGGCGAGTCGTGAGGGCAGGCATCGCGTCAATCGGGATCCTATCATTCGGGATAGCGGATGACCGGCGCCAGGCCGGTGGCGCCGGGGCCGAGCAGTTTCGGGAGTTCGGCTGCTGCGACGTCAAAGGCGATCTCCTGATCGACCAGAGCGTCGAGCCGGTCGTCGGCCAACAGGCGGAGCGCCGCCTCGATCCGCCGCCGGTAGTCCCAGCGCGGGCGGCGACCCGGTGAGACGTGTCCAACCTGCGAGGATAGAAGGCGCAGGCGCTGGCTGTGGAAAGCGCCGCCGAGCCGGACGGGCACTTCGCGCTCGCCGTACCAGGAGAGCTCGACGACGGTGCCCTCCAGGCCCGCCGACGCGATCGCGGCCTCGAGTTCCCTGCGGCGTGACGCTGGTGTGGAAGACGACGTCAGCCCCCTCCCCCGCACCGCCGCACTGGAAGCGGGCGCCCAGTGTTTCGACCAGCGCACAGCGCTCGGCTGCTATGTCGATGACGCAGACCTCGGCACCCGGCAGCCGGGCCGCGAGGTAGGCGATCAGCAAGCCGATGACGCCGGCGCCGACAACGACGATGCGGTCGGCCGGTCCAGCACCTGAATCCCACAACGCATTGAGCGCCGTTTCCATGTTGGCCGCCAGCGTGGCGCGACGGGCGGGCAGGCCCTGCGGTATGGGCACCAGCATCGACACGGGCGCCAGGAACCAATCCTGATGGGGGTGCAGGCAGAAGACGGTCTCGCCCAGCAGCGCCGGCGGGCCGGCCTCCACGCGCCCCACTGCGCAATAGCCGTACTTCACGGGGAAGGGGAATTCGCCCTCTTGCATGGGGGCCCGCATGCGGGGCCATTCTGCCTCGGGCACGGCGCCTGACAGCACCAAGCGCTCGGTGCCGCGACTGATGCCGGTAAACAACGTTTTGACGAGTGCCTGGCCATCGCGGGGCGGGACGATCTGGCTCGTCCTCATTTCTGCCACGCCGGGGCGCACATACCAGACGGCATGGGCAACGCGTCTTATCCCCGTCGAGCGGCGCGGTAGTACAGTCTGTTTGTCGTTCATGGCGCGTTCAGCGGCCTCATGATGGAAGGGCGCGCCTTGCCCACGATCTGGCCAAGCTTCGCTTACCCTCTCGTGCCCTTAGCTACCTTATTCGCAACCTCCGGCAAAACGGCCTTAGCACAATGAATGATGCCGCCCCAAGCGCTCAGACGATCAGCCCCAAGTCCGGGCTCAGGCCGCTTCCCGGAACGCATAGCGTACCCTCGGGCCTACAGGCAACGCGGGAGCTTTCCGGTCGCCGCTGGTTAATGCTGGCGCTCAATGTCGCCAGCTGGACCTTGATGATGTGGGTTGCCGCCAGCATTCTCGCCGCCGGCGGATGGACGATGCTCGACCGGGTGCTGATGGTCTGCTTTGCCATCGGCACGCCTTGGACGGTTGTCGGGTTCTGGAACGCGGTGACGGGGTTGTGGCTGCTGCACTTCCACAAGAATCCAGCCGCCGCTGTCGCCCCGTTCGCGGCAGCCGGGGATGCCGACACGGCGATCACGACCAAAACTGCGATCTTCATGACCGTGCGCAACGAGGACCCGGAGCGGGCGATCCTGCGCATGAAGACCATCAAGGCGTCGGTCGACGCCACTGGCCAAGGCGCAGCATTCAGCTATTTCATTCTGTCGGACACCAACGATGCGGCAGTGGCGAAGGTCGAGGAGCAGGGCGTTGCCGCCTGGAAGGCCGCCGATGCCGATGGTGACCGCATCACCTACCGCCGGCGCACGGTCAACACCGGTTTCAAGGCCGGCAATGTGCGTGAGTTCTGCGAGCAGTGGGGGCGCGACTACGAACTGATGCTGCCGCTCGACGCCGACAGCGTGATGGCCGGCGCACAGATCGTGAAGCTCGTTCGCATGATGCAGGCGCACCCGAAGATCGGCCTCATCCAGAGCCTCGTGGTCGGCATGCCCTCGTCGTCGGCGTTTGCGCGCATCTTCCAGTTCGGCATGCGCCACGGCATGCGCTCCTACACCATGGGGCAGGCCTGGTGGGTCGGCGATTGCGGGCCGTTCTGGGGACACAATGCGATCGTGCGCATCCGGCCGTTCGTGGAGGACTGCGAGCTGCCGATGCTGCCGGGCAAGCCGCCGCTCGGGGGCCATGTGCTCAGTCACGACCAGGTCGAGGCGACGCTGATGCGCCGCGCCGGCTATGAGGTGCGGGTGCTGCCGTTCGAAGGCGGCTCGTGGGAGGAAAACCCGCCGACGATGCTGGATTTCGCCCAACGCGACGTGCGCTGGTGCCAAGGCAACATGCAGTACGTGAAGCTCTTGGACATCCCCGGCCTCAAGGCCATGAGCCGGTTCCAGTTGGTGTGGGCGATCCTGATGTTCCTGGGGCTGCCGGCTTGGACGCTGATGCTGGCGACGCTGCCGCTGTCGGCCTACGAGGCGCAATCGGTGCTGGACTTCCCGAAGACGCTGGCAATCGGGCTCTACATCGCCTTTTTCGCCATGTACCTGTCGCCCAAGATCGCCGGCCTGATCGATGCCGTGCTGACCAAGGGCGGCGTTGCGAGCTTTGGCGGACCGCTGCGGTTCGGCGTGTCGGCTGCGATCGAGCTCGTGTTCTCGTTCCTGCAGGGCGCGGTGTCGAGCTTCCGCACGACCGTCTTCATGATCGGATTGGCGTTCGGAAAGTCGGTGGTGTGGGGCGGACAGTCGCGTGATGCCTACGGCATTTCGTGGCGGACGGCTGCGCAGAACCTGTGGCCGCAGACATTGTTCGGCGCCGTTGTGTGCAGCCTCACCTACTGGGTGTCGCCGGCTGCGTTCTGGTGGAGCCTGCCGCTGACGGCCGGTTATCTGCTTGCCATTCCGTTCGCCGTCGTGACCGCGCTGCCAGGCCTCGGCCGCTGGATGAAGGCCAATGGCATCGCCGGCATCCCCGAGGACTTCGTGACGCCTGGCGAGGTCAAAGCCGTGCTGAGGCAAACATGACGCTGGAGCCGCTGCTCACCGCACCGATCGCAACGCAGGTTCACGCCTTCGTTGCAATGGCCGCGTTCGCCATCGGGCTGGTGCAGTTGCTTCGCGTCAAGGGAGACGCGGCACACCGCGCGATGGGCTATGCGTGGGTGGCGATGATGCTGGTGATCGCTCTGAGCTCTTTTCGCATCCATCACCTCGACCAGTGGCGCGGATTGAGCTGGATCCACCTGTTGTCGGTGCTGGTGCTGATCAATGCGCCATTGGCCGTGATGCATGCACGAGGCGGCAATATCCGCGGGCACAAGATCGCAATGATCAGCCTCTTCGTCGGCGCCCTGCTGGTGGCGGGCCTGTTCACCTTTCTTCCAGGACGCATCATGCATGCGGTGGCCTTCGGGGGCCGTTAGGAGCACTGCCTTGACCATTGCCGACACACTTGGCCGCCTCAAAGCCGACCCTTCGCTCAGCGCACTCAGGCGGTCGCTCGACGTCTACTATGGTCAAGCCGACCGCGACCAGGCGATGGATCGCCTCTATGCCGGCTTCGTCAAGGCCGGCGGGCTCGCATTCGATATCGGCTCGCATGTCGGCGACCGCATCGGCGGGTTCAGGCGGCTTGGGGCGCGCGTGGTGGCGCTCGAGCCGCAGCCGGACTGCGCCCGCGTCATCCGCGCGATCTACGGGGGCGACGCGCAGGTGACGCTCGTGGAGGCCGCCTGTGGTCCCGCGCCCGGCGAAATCACGCTGCACATCAACTCGGCGAACCCAACCGTCACCACCGCCTCGACCGCCTTCGTCGCGGCTGCCGATGGTGCCGGGGGCTGGGAGGGGCAGCGCTGGGACCGCAGCATCACCGTGCCAGTGACGACGCTCGACGGGCTGATTGCCGCACACGGCATGCCCGACTTCATCAAGATCGACGTCGAGGGCTTCGAGGCCGATGTGTTGGCTGGCCTGACGCATCAGGTGCCGGCGCTGTCGTTCGAGTTCACGACCATCCAGCGCGACGTCGCGGCAAACGCTCTTGAAATCCTGAAACGGCTCGGCCCCTACAGCTTCGACGTGGCACTCGGGGAGAGCCAGGTACTGAGCTTCGGGCGCTGGATTTCGGCAGACGACATGGCCCGGCACATCGCGGGCCTGCCGCACGAGGCCAACTCTGGCGACGTTTACGCCCTGCGCAGGGGCTGAGAGCGGCTGACGGGCGGCGTCCCGGCCATCGCGTCTTGGCTGCCGCAGGATCGCGGCTTGCGAACCGTCGCGGTAACAGAGTACGAGCAACACACGTCATACAGGAGACACACAGAATGTTCGCCGTAGAGGTCCGTGACCGCATCATGATCGCGCACTCGCTGCCCGACCCCTTCTTCGGGCCGGCGCAAGGCATGCACGGTGCTACGTTCGTCGTCGATGTCGCCTTTTTCCGCGAGACGATGACCAAGCAGAACGTCGTCGTCGATATCGGGGCCGCTCTCGACGTTCTCGGGCGCACGCTGAAGCCGCTGGCCTACAAGAATCTCGACACGCTGCCCGAATTCAAAGGCAAACTCACGACTACTGAATTTCTTGCAAAGCACATTTTCGATTCCATGGTCGCGGCGGCCACCTCGGGCGCGCTAGGACAGGATGGCAAGGGGCTCTCGCGGATTCGGGTGACCTTGCACGAAACCGACTTGGCGCGGGCCTGGTTCGAGGGGCCCGTATTGTAACACTAGCCCCAAAATAGAAATTCGATGATCACACGACGGAGAACTTTGTGATTCGGCGCGCGCCTCCTTGCGGGAGGGCCCAACCGACCAAATGGGATTTCATACGCACGAGCGGGTCTTGTCCGGCATGATAGACTGTGCATTTTTCATTCCTGGAGACATCGATCTGCCCACGGGAGGCTACGGCTACGATCGCCGCCTGCTGGCGCTGCTTCCGAGCCTTAACATCGACGTCCGCCATATCGAGCTGCCGGCAAGCTTTCCCAATCCAAGTGCGGCAGACCTGACGTTGACGGCTGCGCACATGGCTGCGGTGGAGCCTTCGGCGGTCCTGCTGGTCGACGGCCTTGGCTATGGCGCTTTGCCCGCGTCCCTGCTGAAGGTGCTACGTCAGCCGATCGTGGCCTTGTGCCACCATCCTCTGGGAATGGAGCATGGACTTGCGGCCGCTGACATCGTGCGGCTCAGCCAATTGGAGCGCGAGGCGCTATCCTTCGCCCGACATGTGATCGTGACGGGCGGGGAAACCCGCACCATCCTCATCCGCGACTTCGGCGTGCCCGGCGACCGCATCACGGTCGCCGTACCGGGCGTCGATCCGGTGCCGCGCTCGAAGGGAACGGGCAATCCCGTGATCTTGCTGGCGGTGGGTTCCGTGGTGCCACGCAAGGGCTACGACGTGCTCATCGAGGCGTTGGCCCGTGTCGACCACGACAATTGGCGGCTGACGATCGCTGGTGCCATCGACCGGCATGGCAGCGAAGCGGACCGCCTTGGCGCACTCATTGCCGAAAAAGCTCTCGGCGATCGGATCGAGATGCTGGGAGCAGTTGACGACAGCGTTCTCGCGCAGCTCTATGACGGTGCCGACGTTTTCGTCATGTCCTCCCATTTCGAGGGGTATGGCATGGTGCTTTCGGAGGCGATGGCGCGCGGTCTTGCTATCGTGACCACGCGGTGCGGATCAGCGGCCAGCGGACTGCCAGACACAGCCGCACTCAAGGTCGCGCCGGCGGCGGTCGACGACCTCGCGACCGCGCTCGAGCGGGTGTTGGGTGATACTCGTCTTCGCCATGACATGGCGCGTGCATCCTGGCTCGCCGGCCAACAACTACCGCGTTGGATCGATACGGCAAGGACTGTTGCCGACGTCCTCAAGAAGGTCGCAGCATGAGTGGTTTTTCCCCGGAATGGCTGGCGCTTCGCGAGCCCGTCGACCATCGCTCGCGGGATCGTGACCTGGCCGCAGAGCTCAGCGCGGCCATGGCAGGGCTGCCGAAGATCGACGTGGTCGATATCGGTTGTGGGGCCGGGTCGAACCTGAGGGGGACCTACGCGCAGCTTCCCGATCGTCAGTCCTGGACGCTGGTCGACTATGACCCGCGCCTGCTCACGGCTGCGCGCAAGGCCCTGATCGCCTGGTCGGATAGTCATCAGGTGCAGGGCGATGTGCTGGTCATCACGAAGGGGGCCAAGACGCTCTCGGTGGCGTTCCGGCAGGCCGATCTCAACGACGATCTCGAATTCGCACTCGGTGGCAAGGTCGATCTCGTAACGGCTGCCGCGTTCTTCGACCTCGCCTCGGCGGACTTCATCGGGCGGCTCGTGTCGGCTGTGGAGAAACGCGGTGCGGCCTTCTACACGGTGCTGACCTACAACGGCGAGCAAAGCTGGACGCCAGCGCACGCCGCAGACCGGCGCCTGCTCGATGCCTTCCTCGATCACCAGCACGGCGACAAAGGGCTCGGACCCGCTGCCGGACCGACAGCTCCCGTGGCACTGGCGACTGCCTTTCGCGCGGCGGAATATGTGGTGAGCGAAGGCGACAGCCCTTGGCGGCTCGAGACCGGAGATGCCGGCTTGATCCGCGACCTCGCGCAGGGGTTTGCTGGGGCGGCTGGCGAGACCGGACGGGTCAAGGCGGAGACAATCGCCGATTGGCTCACTGTGGTGCGGACGGGTGCCGTCGTCGGGCACACCGACACTTTGGCGCTGCCACCCCCGAAGAAATCGTAGGTACATGGTCGCAAAAATAAACGAGCGGGGCCGGCTCGGCCCCGCTCGGTCTTATTCTACCCGGCAATTGCCGTGCCTTACTTCGCCTTCGCGGCCATTTCCTCGACATAGTCCCAGTTGACCAGGCTGTCGACGAAGGCTTCCAGGTATTTCGGGCGCAGGTTGCGATAATCGATGTAGTAGCTGTGCTCCCACACGTCGCAGCCGAGGATCGGCGAGGCGCCATGCATGACGGGGTTCTCACCGTTCGGGGTCTTCATCACCTCGAGCTTGCCACCCTTGACGGCGAGCCAGCACCAGCCCGAGCCGAACTGCGTGACACCTGCCTGGATGAAATCGGCCTTCATCTTGTCGTAGCCGCCATAGGCCTTGACCAGGGCTTCGACCTTGCCCGGCAACTTGGTGCCGCCGCCACCCTTCTTCATCCAATTCCAGAAGTGGGTGTGGTTGTAGTGCTGGCCGATCTGATTGATGACCGGCTGATCCTTGGCGTCGAAGGCCATCTTGCAGATCTCTTCGAGGCTCTTGCCGGCATACTTGGTGCCGTCGGCGACCATTGGCGTGCCGGCGGTGACATAGGCGTTGTGATGCTTGTCGTGATGGAACTCGAGCGTCTCCTTGGACATGAAGGGCTGGAGCGCATCATAGGCATAAGGGAGGGGGGGAAGCGTGAGAGCCACGGTCGTTCTCCTTCGGCTGAGGGGACGGGAATTGAAGTGCCCGGACCCTAGCGGCAGGCCGGTTGCAAGACAAGGTGGCAACGTCGGAGTTCTCGGCGCCGGTGCAGTCCGGCTCGCCACAATGGTGGTGAACGCAGGGACTTGCCGTGGTGTTCCAGGCACGGCCAACGCCTCTGACGCCGATCGCCTGGCACGCCCCCGGTTGACGGCTGCGCGGGCGGCTTGATTGGAGACATTGTCGCGCGGCACATTTTGGCCTACCTGTCGCGCCGAGGCGTCGGCGTGGAGGCCGATGAAGGGCAGGAAACGCAGGCCATGATCATCGCCATCGACGGACCGGCAGCCTCGGGCAAGGGCACGCTCGCCCGGCGGATTGCCGCTCAGTTCGGCTATCGGTGCCTGGACACGGGCCTGCTCTATCGCGCCGTGGCGCGCGACGTGCTGGCGGGCGGCGGACGGCTCGAGGACGAGACGGCAGCGACGCGGGCGGCGCTCGGCCTCGACCTCGCCTCGCTCGACGAAGCCGAGCTGAAGCGGCCGGGCATGGGTGAGGCCGCGTCGGTGGTGGCGCAGTTCCCGGCCGTCAGGCGCGCCATGTTGCAGCTCCAGCGCGACTTTGCAGCCCAGCCCCCGGGGGCCGTGCTCGATGGACGCGACATCGGCACGGTGGTCGTGCCGGATGCCGACGTGAAGATCTTCGTGCTGGCCGACCTCCAGGTCAGGGCGGAGCGGCGCTACCAGGAGTTGAGCCGCAAGCAGGAGGCGGTGACGCTCGAATCCGTCTCCGAGACGCTGCGGCGTCGGGACGAGCGTGATGCCAACCGGCCGGATTCGCCGATGATGCCCGCTGCAGATGCGATCTTGCTCGATACGTCGGGATTGGATATAGAACAGGCATTCGAAGCTGCCGTGGCGTTGATCACGAGGAAGATCGGCCGGCAGAACCTGCCCTGAGGGCAGGTTCAAATCGCATCCGGCGGGCCCGTTGGCTCACCAGCGGCAGCCTTCGCAAAGCGAAATCCGACGCCCAATGAGGCCGGCACCTGTAGCCCGGCGGGATTAACCCGCAGGCAACGGGTGCCCATATCGTTTGGCTGCACCCCTGAAAATCCGAGACGAGCGCCGTTCCATGGCACGGCAGCGCGCCTCCGCAACACATACGCGAGAAAGCTTCTTTATGAGCACTGCTGCGCACACTTCCAGCGAGATGAACCCGTCACGCGCCGATTTCGAGGCGCTCCTCAACGAGGCGATGGGATCGGAGACCGCCTTCGAGGGTACGGTCGTCAAGGGTACGATCACTTCGATCGAGAAGGACCTGGCGGTCATCGACGTCGGCCTCAAGATGGAGGGCCGGGTGCCGCTGAAGGAGTTCGGCGTCACGGCCAAGGGCGGCGAACTGAAAGTTGGCGACGAGGTCGAGGTCTATCTGGAGCGTATGGAGAATGCGCTCGGTGAAGCCGTCCTCAGCCGCGACAAGGCCCGACGCGAAGAAAGCTGGACGCGCCTCGAGAAGCAGTTCGAGGCGGCCGAGAAGGTCGAAGGCCACATCTTCAACAAGGTCAAAGGTGGCTTCACCGTCGATCTCGACGGCGCCGTGGCGTTCCTGCCGGGTTCGCAGGTCGATATCCGCCCGGTGCGCGACATCGGTCCGCTGATGCACCAGCCGCTGACCTTCCAAATTCTCAAGATGGACCGCCGCCGCGGCAACATCGTCGTTTCGCGGCGCTCGGTGCTCGAGGAGACGCGGGCCGAGCAGCGCTCGGAGATCGTGGCGCGCCTCGGCGAAGGCCAGGTGATCGACGGCGTCGTCAAGAACATCACCGACTACGGTGCGTTCATCGACCTTGGCGGCATCGACGGCCTGCTACATGTGACCGACATGGCTTGGCGCCGGGTCAACCACCCCTCCGATGTCGTCAACGTCGGCGACACGGTGAAAGTGCAGATCATCCGCATCAACCCAGAGACGCAGCGTATCAGCCTCGGCATGAAGCAGCTGCTGTCGGATCCCTGGGAGGGCATCGAGGCCAAGTATCCGGTCAACGCCCGCTTCAGCGGCACTGTGACCAACATTGCCGACTACGGCGCCTTCGTGGAGTTGGAGCCGGGCGTCGAAGGCCTGATCCACGTCTCGGAGATGAGCTGGACCAAGAAGAACGTGCATCCTGGCAAGATCGTCTCGACCAGCCAGCAGGTGGACGTGCAGATCCTCGAGGTCGACCCCAACAAGCGGCGGATCTCGCTGGGCCTGAAGCAGACCCAGGACAACCCGTGGGATGCATTCCTCACCGAGCACCCCAAGGGCTCGACGATCGAGGGGCCGATCCGCAACATCACCGAGTTCGGCCTGTTCATCGGGCTGGACAGCGGCATCGACGGCATGGTCCACCTGTCCGACCTCGACTGGAACAAGCCCGGCGAGGAGCTGATCAAGGACTACAAGAAGGGCGATACGGTGAAGGCCGTGGTGCTCGACGTCGACAGCGCCAAGGAGCGGATCTCGCTCGGCATCAAGCAGCTCGCCGGCGATCCGCTGGACACGCTCGGCAAGTACAAGAAGGGCGATGCGGTGACCTGCGAGGTGACCACCGTCGAGCCGAACGGCATCATGGTCAAGATCGCCGACACCGACATCACCACCTACATCAAGCGTTCGGATCTTTCTCGCGACCGCTCGGAGCAGCGGCCTGAGCGATACAACGTAGGCGACAAGGTCGATGCGCAGGTGCTGTCAGTCGACAAGCACGCGCGGCGCATCCAGGTGTCGGTCAAGGCGCTCGAGATCGCGGAAGAGAAGCAGGCCGTTGCACAGTACGGGTCTTCGGACTCGGGTGCTTCGCTCGGCGACATCTTCAAGGCGGCCCTCAAGAAGCGCGAAGGTGGTGAGGGTGACGGCGACGGCGAAGCCGACGCTGAGTAATCGCCTGTAGGGCGGCGCGCACTTCCGGCGCGCAAGCAAATGACCAGGGGCGGCTGTCGGCATCGACCGGCAGCCGCCCTTTTCGCTTTCCGGAGGTTTTGACCGCGATCAACAACACATATGTTTTTTTGAATATGATCTCCCGCATCCCCTCCTCTTTGCCTTGGGAGGGTTGGCTCTAGAGAGAGGTCAAGCACATGCGAGCACTGATGTTCACAAGTCTCACTGCCGTCGTGATGATGACGGGCGTTGCCGTCGCTCAGCAGGGATCCGGGCCCGTGTCCACCGCCTGCGCGTCCGACATGACCAAGTTCTGCGCCGGCAAAAGCCATGAGAACCGGGAGATGCGCACCTGCCTCGAGGCCAATAAGGCCAAGGTGTCGGCGGCCTGCAAAACGGCGCTCGATACAACGGGCCCGGGCAAAGGCCAAGGCAAAGGTAAGGCCAAGAACTGAGCGCGACGAGGGACGCGGCAGGCTTTCGGTACGACCAAGCCCGATGGCCGCCGGTCTGGTTCTGCACTGCAACATCCGCACCGCGCCCCGCCTCCCGGCCTTCCGGTGGAGGGGCGCGTTGTCGTTTCATGGCTCCTGCTACCGGAGGCGGAACCGTGCTCGGGAGGTTGCCCGCACGGGTGTGGGGGCGTAGTGTCGCCGCCATAGCGGCAGCCGAGCAAAGCCTCGGATCCGGCAACCTTTCATTGCGACGGCAGGAGCCTCATGTCACTGGAAACCGAAGCGGTCCTGGACCGCCGTCGCCTCAGGCGTTCGATGTCGCTCTGGCGCGGGCTCGCGGTCATCGCTGGCGCCCTGGCTCTGGGCGTTCTGACCCTCAACTCGGGCGGCACGGATGGGACCGGAGGCTTGTTTGCGAAACACCAGATCGCCCGCGTCACCCTCGACGGCATGATCACGGAAGACCGCAAGCAGCTCGCGCTGCTGAGGAAGATCGGTGAAACCTCGACCGTCGACGCGGTCATTCTCTACATCAACAGCCCCGGTGGCACGACGGCCGGCGGGGAGGCACTCTTCGAGGAGCTGAGGCGACTTGCCGCCAAGAAGCCGCTGGTGGCCCAATTCGGCACGATTGCGACGTCGGCGGCCTATATCGCCGGGCTCGGCGCTGACCGCATCTTTGCCCGCGGCAACACCATCACCGGGTCAGTGGGCGTCATCTTTCAGTGGGCAGAGTTCTCCGAGCTGCTGGCCAAGGTTGGCGTCAAGTTCAACGAGGTCAAGAGTGGCCGGTTGAAAGCCGTACCATCGCCGTTCAGCCCACTGGACGACGCTGGCAGGGAGACCACTGAGCGGATGGTTGCGGACTCGATGCGCTGGTTCAGGGGCCTGGTCGCCGACCGGCGCAGCATCGACACCTCCAAGGTGCCCGGCCTCGAGCAGGGGGCCATTTTCTCGGGGCGGGAGGCGCTTGGCCACAAGCTCGTGGACGAGATCGGCGGGGAGGCCGAGGTCGTCGCCTGGTTGCAGACAAAACGGGGCGTCGGCAAGGACCTGAAAGTGGTCAACTGGAAGCCCAAGAGCAGCGGCAATCTGGGCTTTCTCGACATGGCCACGAGGGTGCTCGGGAGGGCTCTTGGGCTCGACGAGTTGCAGATCGCCAGCCTCACTTCAGAGCATGGCTTCAACCTTGCGGGAAGGGTGGGAACTCGTTTCCATTTGGCAGCCCACCGAAAGGTAAGTAATATCAAGGCCATCATGAATTAAGTCGGTGCATGTCGCACGCTCAAGGGGCGGCGCCAGCGGGGGCCGGCTCTTGTGTGCGGGAGGGTTAGTGATGATCAAGTCGGAGCTTATCGCCAAGATCGCGGCAGCAAATCCACATCTGTTCCATCGCGATATCGAGCGGATCGTGAACGTGATCTTCGACGAGATCGTCGATGCGCTGGCGCGTGGGGACAGGGTGGAATTGCGCGGCTTCGGTGCGTTTACCGTCAAGCATCGGCCGCCGCGCGTGGGGCGTAACCCGCGCACGGGAACATCAGTCAAGGTCGAGGAGAAATTCGTTCCTTTCTTCAAGACCGGCAAGGAACTGCGCGAGCGGCTCAATGCCGACAGCGAAGGCACGCCGGTGAAAAAATCGGCCGCTGCCAAAGGCAAGGCGAAGCCCAAGACCAAGCCTGCCGCAAAGGCCAAAGCCAAATCGAAGGCCAAGGCTGCGCCGCGGGCGGCCGGCGCCTGAGGACGTGACGGCGTCGAGGGGGGCGCAATTGGCAACGGACTGGTTCGGGCCTTGCCAGGTGATGATGCGACGGGCAGCGCGAGCTGCCGAAAGTAAAAGGGAGATGGACTGGTGCTGAAGCGGGTCGTGCGACTGCTACTGGCAATCCCAGCAGCCCTGCTGCTTATCACGCTTGCCGTGTCGAACCGGCATGGCGTCCGAATGGTGCTGGATCCGTTTCGTCCGGAGCAACCGGCGCTGGCGATCGAATTGCCGTTCTATGTCTATATTTTTGCGGCCCTGGTGGCCGGCGTGATGCTCGGCGGGGCGGCGGCCTGGATGGGCCAGAGCCATTGGCGAAAGACCGCGCGCAACAGGGCACAGGATGCGATGCGCTGGCGGGCGGAAGCCGATCGGCTGGCGCGTGAGCGTGACGCCAACGTGGAAGCGACGGCGGGCTCGGGCAGCAAGGCCTTGGCGCTGGCACCCAACTGAGCGGGCCGGAAACGCCCTACCGGCTGCGAGCGGGCTGATGCGATGCCCGTACCAGGCGGGATCGAGATCGGGGCCGGGCGCCGGCGAACGCCGCGCGAAGCCCGTGTCGGTCCACGATCGCACGATGGCACGCACTTCAAGCGGGGACACTCACGTCATGGCACTGCGCATCAAGATCTGCGGACTGCGCACGGCCGAGGCGATGGCGGCGGCCCTGGATGCAGGCGCCGACGACGTCGGCCTGGTGTTCTATCCAAAGAGCCCACGCAACGTCTCGATCGAAGAGGCCGCAGCGCTTGCCGGACAGGCCCGCGGCCGGGCGAGGATCGTGGCGCTGACCGTCGATGCCGACGATGCGCTGCTGGCGCGTGTTGTCCGCGAGGTGGCACCGGATCTCATTCAGTTGCACGGCAATGAAAGTGTGGAGCGTGCTGCAGAGATCCGGCGACGCTTCGCCGTTGCGGTTATGAAGGCCATCAAGGTGGCGACCGCAGAGGACGCGGCCGTCGCGCTCGACTACACTGGGGTCGTCGATCTCGTGCTGTTCGATGCGCACCCGCCGAAAGGCGCGGTGCTGCCGGGCGGCAACGGTGTGCCGTTCGACTGGCGCGCGCTCGAGGACATCAAGGGGCGCGTGCGCTACATGCTGTCGGGTGGGCTCACGGCTGAGAACGTTGCCAACGCCATCCGCGCGACCGGTGCCGAGGCGATCGACGTGTCATCGGGCGTCGAGACGGTACCGGGCGAGAAGAGCGCAGAGCGCATTCGCGCCTTCATCACGGCCGCACGGGCGGCGCAGGTCATACGCGGCGATTGACACGCCGAACGGAAACTTCCGGAGCAGGACGCATGAGCACCCTCGATACGCCGACCCTTCCCAGCAGCGAGCCAAACAGCTTCCGCAATGGGCCTGACGACCGCGGCTTCTTCGGCATGTTCGGCGGCCGGTTCGTGGCGGAGACGCTGATGCCGCTGATCCTCGAACTCGAGGACGCCTACAACGCCGCCAAGGCCGACCCTGAGTTCGCCGCAGCCCTCACCTACCTCAACACGCACTATTCCGGTCGGCCCTCGCCGCTCTATTTCGCCGAGCGCATCACGGCCGAGCTCGGCGGCGCCAAGGTCTACTTCAAGCGCGACGAGCTCAATCACACCGGCAGCCACAAGATCAACAACTGCCTCGGACAGATCCTGCTCGCCCGACGGATGGGCAAGGGGCGGATCATCGCCGAGACGGGCGCGGGCCAGCATGGCGTGGCGGTTGCGACGGTGTGCGCCAAGTTCGACCTTCCATGCGAGGTCTACATGGGCGCCACCGACGTCGAGCGCCAGGCGCCCAACGTGGCGCGCATGAAGCTGCTTGGCGCCAAGGTCAATCCGGTGACGTCGGGCGCGGGCACGCTCAAGGACGCCATGAACGAGGCGCTGCGCGACTGGGTCACCAATGTGCGCACGACCTACTACATCATCGGCACGGCAGCCGGCCCCCATCCCTACCCCGAGCTGGTGCGCGACTTCCAGTCGATCATCGGGCGCGAGGTGCGCGAGCAGATGATGGCAGCGGAAGGCCGGCTCCCCGATTCGCTTGTTGCCTGTATCGGCGGCGGCTCCAACGCCATCGGCCTCTTCCATCCATTCCTGGACGAGGCCAGCGTCAAGATCTACGGCGTCGAAGCGGGCGGGCACGGGCTCGACGTCGAGGACGGCCACTGCGCCTCGCTCACCGGTGGACGGCCGGGCGTGCTGCATGGCAACCGCACCTACCTGCTGCAGACTGCTGACGGGCAGATCCTCGAGGGGCATTCGATCTCGGCGGGCCTCGACTACCCGGGCGTCGGGCCTGAGCATTCGTGGCTGCGCGACACGGGCCGCGTCAACTATGTCGTTGCGACCGACAAGGAAGCGCTTGCGGCCCTGCAGTTCTGCACCAAGCTCGAGGGCATCATCCCGGCGCTGGAGCCAAGCCATGCGCTCGCTCACGTGATGCGGATCGCGCCGGACCTGCCGAAGGACCACCTGATGGTCATGAACCTTTGCGGGCGCGGCGACAAGGACCTGCATACGGTGATGGCGGCACTCGGCATGAAGTGACCGGTGGCGGGCGGGCGCTCAGCGCCCCTCGCCCGTCATTTGTTGTTCCCGATCACCTCCAGGAGCGCTGCCCGATGAGTGAGGCCACGTCGCGTACTCCCGTCCTCGTCATCCACGGTGGCGCCGGCACCATCACGCGCGCGCTCATGACGCCAGAGAGAGAGGCGCGCTACCGGGCGGGACTTGCTGCCTCGCTCGCAGCGGGGCAGGCAGTGCTCATTACCGGCGGCTCGGCGATCGACGCCGTCGTTGCCGCCGTGCGCGCGCTTGAGGACGATCCGCTGTTCAACGCCGGCCGCGGCGCGGTCTTCACCAGTGACGAGCGCAACGAGCTCGACGCCTCGATCATGGACGGGGCGACACGGTCGGCCGGTGCCGTTGCCGGTGTCAGCCGGATCCGCAATCCGGTTACTGCGGCCCATGCCGTCATGACGCGCTCGCGCCACGTCATGCTGGTCGGCGCCGGGGCCGAAACGTTTGCCGCCGCCGAGGGTCTGGCGCTGGTCGAGCCCAGCTATTTCCGCACCGATGAACGCTTCGAGCAACTGCAGCGGGCGCGGGCGGCGGGGCGACTGGAGCTCGACCACGACGGCAGCGCACAAGCGGCACGTGGCAGCGGCCCCGCAGAAGACACCAAATTCGGCACTGTCGGCGCGGTGGCTTGCGATGCCAACGGCAATCTTGCCGCTGCCACCTCGACGGGCGGCATGACCAACAAGCAGTGGGGACGGGTCGGCGACAGCCCCATCATCGGCGCCGGCACCTGGGCCGACAACGCCACCGCCGCCGTTTCAGGTACCGGCATGGGGGAGGCCTTCATGCGAGCGTGCGCGTGCCACGAGGTGGACGCTCTGATGCGATACAAGGGGCTCACGCTGGATGAGGCCGTCAAGCAGGTTGCGACCGTCGCGGTGCCGGCCAATGGTGGCACCGGCGGATTGATCGGCGTCGATGCCCAAGGCAATGTCGCCATGCGGTTTTCGACCGACGGCATGTACCGAGGCGTCATTCGCGGCGCGGGCGTTGGCGAGGTTTCGATCTACCGCGACTGATGCCATCGCGAGCCCAGCCGAGGACGCTAGGATGAGCCGAAAAACAGTGACGGCGATCTGTCGGAAATTGCCGGGTGCGGAGGTTTCGGATCCCTGGGGCGGAGGACACGACGCCTGGAAGGTCGGCGGCAAAATGTTTGCCTGTGTCGGCGCGGTCAAGGAGGGCGTTTCGGTCAAGACCGACAGCATCGAGGCTGCGCAGATGCTGATCGAGGCTGGCGTTGGCGAGAAAGCCCCCTACTTCCACCGCTCGTGGGTGCTGCTGCCATGGGGCACGGCGGGCGACGAACTCACCCACCGAATCCACCAATCCTATCGGCTGGTCCGGTCGGGCCTCAGCAAAGTCGCACAAGCGGCACTGCCTCCCTTCGCCTGAGGCGATCTCGTGGGTTGCCCGTCGCCACCGCTTCGTGCCTATGATTGAGCCAATCCAGACAACCAGCGAGACAACGGGAGTTGATCATGGCCAGCGTCGAATGGAACGTGGACGGTGCGGTGCGGACCGTCACGCTCAACCGTCCGGAAAAGCGCAACGCACTCGACGGCGAGACCATGAAGCTGATGCAGGCCGCGTTCGAGGCGCCGCCGGCCGCGAGCGAGCGCGTCGCCGTGATCCGTGGGGCGGGGCCCGTGTTCTGCGCCGGGCTCGACCTCAAGTGGCGGCGCGACAATCCGCAAGGCGAGAGCGGCATCGAACACATGCTGCACGCTATCGAGATGTATCCGCTGCCCGTGGTCGGGATCGTACAAGGTGATGCGATTGCAGGCGGCAACGAGCTGGCGCTGCATTGCGACATCGTCGTTGCCTCGAAGAAGGCGCGCTTCGGTATGTCGCTGGCGCAGGTCGGGCTGGCGCCAAGCTGGTTCCTCGCCAAGAAGATCCTCGAGGTCGCCAACCCTGTCATCGCCAAGAAGATCCTGCTGCTCGGCGATCCCCTGCCGGCTGAGGACTTCTTCAAGCTCGGGCTGATCTCGCATCTGGCCGAGCACGACGACCTCGAGAAGACGGCGCAGGCGGTGATCCAGCGGCTTTCCGACAACGCGCCGCTGTCGCTCAAGGCGATGAAGGCGCTGATCACGCGCGAGATGCAGTTCCGGGACAACATCCCGCACGAGGACGTGGACCTGCTGGTCGACAAGGCGCGCACCTCGCAGGATGGGCAGGAAGGCATGCGGGCTCGGCTCGAGAAGCGCAAGGCCAACTTCAAGGGCATTTAGCCCGCACTGGTGATGGAAAGGCGCTCGGCTGCCATGAAGGTCACGATCCTCGACGACTATTTCGACACGGTGCGGGGGCTCCCATGCTTTGCCAAGCTCGCGCGTCATGAGGTGACGGTCTGGAACGACCATGTGCAGGACGTGGACAAACTCGCCGAACGCCTCAGCGAGACGGAAGCGCTGGTGCTGATCCGCGAGCGCACGAAGATCCGCACGCCGCTGCTCGAACGCCTGCCGCACCTCAAGCTGATCAGCCAGCGCAGCGTGTTTCCGCACATCGACATCGACACCTGCACGCGGCTCGGCATCGTCGTCTCTTCGGGCCAGCATCCGGGAACGCCGTCCTATGCCACGGCCGAGCTCACCTGGGCGCTGGTGCTTGCCGCCATGCGCCAGCTACCGGAGCAGGTCGCGAGCCTCAAGGCCGGCAAATGGCAACATGGCGTCGGCCGTTCGGTGCGGGGCAAGACGCTCGGCATCTGGGGTTGGGGGCGGATCGGTCTCGCTGTCGCGGAGTACGGCCGCGCCTTTGGCATGAACGTTCAGGTGTGGGCGCGCGAGGCCAGCCGCGCAAAAGCGGCGGCCGCCGGCTGGCACGTACCGGCCAGCAAGGACCATTTCCTTGAAACCAGCGACGTGGTTTCGCTGCACATGCGGCTGGTCGATGCCACGCGCGGCGTCATGACGGCGGGCGATCTCGCACGCATGCGGCCGGGCTCGCTGCTGGTCAACACGAGCCGCTCGGGCCTGATCGCGACCGGCGCGCTCGAAGCCGCGTTGGCTGCCGGCCGTCCCGGCATGGCGGCAGTGGACGTCTTCGACGAGGAGCCAGTGCGCAATTCCGACCATCCGCTGCTCAAGCTGCCGAATGCGCTGTGCACACCGCACATCGGCTATGTGACGCGCGAGGAATACGAGCTGCAGTTCACGGATATCTTCGACCAGATCAATGCCTGGGCCGAGGGAGCGGCGATCAACGTCGTCAATCCCGACGTTATGGCAGTGCGGCGGAGGTGACCATGGCGCGAAGCGCGATAGGCCAGCAGAGGATGCGGTAGGAATGAGCGCGATCACGCTTGCGGTTGTGGCACGGGTGCCACCGGCCGGGATTGCAGATTTCCAGGCCTACGAGGACGCGGTTCTGCCGTTGCTCGGGGAGCATGGGGGCCGGCTGGAGCGGCGGCTGCGGAACGAGGCGGCAACGCTCGAAGTGCATATCGTGCGTTTTTCGTCCGCGGCCGGATTTGAAGCCTACCGGGGCGATCCGCGCCGGCAGGCGGCCGCAGCGATCCTGGAGCGCTCGGGCGCTGCCATCGAGGCTACGCCTGTGACAGATGTCGACTGACCGAGGAGGGGCCCCAAGATGGCCATTCGCATGACCAAGGCGTGGGTTGCGCTGACGCCCGAGAACATCAAGAAGCTGCCCGGCCAACTCGGCGTCTTCCAACTGGCAGATGCGGCCGGCAATGTGGTCTTCATCGGCATGGCCGGAGGCCGGTCGCTGTTCGGCGTGCGCAGCGAGATCGAGAACATGCTCGCCAATCTGCCGAACGGCGCCAGCCAGTTTCGCGTCGAGATCAATCAGCAATACACCACGCGCTACCAGGAATTGTTGATGCTGCATGTGCACGATCACGGCGACGTGCCGGCCGGCAACATCGGCAAGCCGCTGCCACGCCTCGGGCGGTTGAGCCCGCTTTGATCGCCAATTCCAGAACAGGACGCAGGTCATGAACTTCGAACCGTCGGAAGAGCAAAAAGCGATCGTGGCGCAGGTTCGCCGCTTCGTGCGCGAGGAGATCGTACCGCTCGAGGACAAGCTCGATCCCGATGCCAGCGAGCTGCCTGAGGAAGACCGGACGCGGCTTGTCGACAAGGTGAAGTCGATGGGGCTCTACGGGCTCGACATTCCTGCCGAGTTTGGCGGGCCGGGCATCGACATGACGACCCGCGTGCTGCTGGCGATCGAGATGGGGCAGCATCGCGCCGGTCTCTATGTGCCGTGCTACGGCGTGTTCGGCGCAGCCGGCCTCGCGCAGCTTTATGAGGCGACCGACGAGCAGAAAGAGAACTATCTCTATCCCATGCTGCGGGGCGAGAAGCGCGCCTTCTTCGGGCTCACCGAGCCGTCGGGGGGATCGGACCCGGCTCGCGCCATCCGGACCCGTGCCGTCAAGACCAACGAGGGCTGGACGATCAACGGGTCGAAAGTGTTCATCTCGGGCGCCGACAAGGCGGACTTCGGCCTCGTCTTTGCGCGCACGGATCCGGAAGCCGGCCGCGGCGGCGTCACCTGCTTCATCGTCGAAACCAGCAATCCCGGCTTCCATGTGCGTCGGATCGTGCACACGCTGCGCTCGTCGCACTACGCCACGGAGCTCGGCTTCGAGGACATGAAGGTTCCCGACAGCGCCATCCTGGGCGAACTCAACAAGGGGTTCGGCATCGCCAACGAACGCCTGTCGCGCCAGCGCATTCCCTATGCCGCACAATGCCTGGCACCGGCCTACAAGGCTCACGAACTCGCCATCGACTACGCCAAGCAGCGCGAGACGTTCGGCGCCAAGCTCGCCTCGCGTCAAGCGATCCAGTGGATGCTGGTCGACAACGAAATCGATCTCAGGCAATCGACGTTGATGTGCCTTGCGGCGGCTGCCAAATGCGATGCGGGCGAGCCGTTCCGGATGGAGGCCGGCCTTGCCAAGCTGGTTGCCAGCGAGGCCGCCGGGCGCGTCGTCGACCGCTCGATGCAGATCTTCGGCGGGTACGGCATGACCAAGGACTTCCCGTTCGAGCGATGGTACCGGGAACTGCGCATTCGCCGCGTCGGCGAGGGGCCGAACGAGGTACAGCGCCACGTCATCGCCCGCGACCTGCTCGGCGCTTCGCTCCGTTGATCCGGGCGGGCGCTACATCTCCCGATGGAATTCAGCCGCGATCCTGCGCCGGGCGGTAGACGCCAGTTGCGGGATCGACCTCCAGGCGGCCCAAATCACGCTCGGCGTGGTCAGCGGCCGGACCGGCCGTCGGCCGACCGTTGGGCCCGGAACTGTGCTCGGCCATGCGGCTTGCCACTTGGCGGACCAGGCGAGCGCCGACGTAGAGGCCGGCACCGATCAGGGCTGCTGCAATCAGAGGGGGCATGGGCTGTGCTTTCCTGCAAGCTGCGGGCGCTAGTCTACCTCATTACCAGTTGTCGCTGCCAGCCGGTTGCTTTGTGTATCGCTCACGGCGCCTACCGCGCTGCCAAGGGGCAGCGCTGCGCCTCCGCGGGGCGCCGCAACGCGGCGGGCCGCGGTCGCGGCCTTCGCCATACGTGCGAAGTGTCGCACGCATGACGCTAAGCGGGTGGGTATCGTGAATGGATTGGTTTGACGTCGGTTGTTTTCCCTCACGGCGCGTACCGCGCTGCCGAGGGGCAGCGCTGCGCCTCTGCGGGGGCGCCGCAAAGCGGCGCACCGCCGTCGCAAACTGTCACTCTGCGGCGTCGGCGGGGGCCTCGGGCTCGACGCGTTGGGCCATTTGCTCCTGCACGAGACGCGCCGTTGCCTGATAGTCGGCCTTGCCGGTGCCGAGCAGCGGGATGCGCTCGACGATCATATAATCGGCGGGCACGCTCAGCTCTGTTGCGCCCTTGAGGCGAGCGTGGCGCAGGAACTCGGGGCGAGTGGCATCGGCCTGGGTCGTCACCATCACCAGGCGCTCGCCCTTGCGGGCGTCCGGCGTGGCGATGACGAGCGAAAGCGCCTGCGGCCAAAGTTCGGCAGCCATGGCCTCGACGGCAGAGAGCGACACCATCTCACCGGCGATCTTGGCGAACCGCTTGGCGCGGCCCTTGATGCGGATGTAGCCGTCCTGGTCGATGGCGACGATGTCGCCGGTGTCGTGCCAGCCATCGGCCGGGGGCTCGAGCACGCCGGGATTTTCGGCACGGAAGTATCCGAGCATGACGTTCGGGCCCGAGACCGAGAGCCGGCCGCCGTCCTCGATGCCGGGGACTGGGTCGAGCCGCGCCTTCATCAGCGGCGACAGGCGACCGACGGTGCCCGGCCGGTTGGCAAGCGGCGTGTTCATCGCAAGCACCGGGGCCGTCTCCGTGACGCCATAACCTTCCAGAATGCGGGCGCCGAATTTCTCCATGTAAACTTGGCGAGTGCGATCCTTGACGGCCTCGGCTCCAGCGATGATCAGGCGGACGTTGTGGAAGTCGTAGGGATGGGCGGTGCGGGCGTAGCCGGCGAGGAAGGTGTCGGTGCCGAACAGGATGGTGGCGTTGGTCTGATAAACGAGCTCCGGCACGATCCGGTAGTGGAGCGGCGAGGGATAGAGATAGACCGGGATGCCACCGACCAGCGGCATGATCATGCCGCCCGTGAGCCCGAACGAATGGAAGACAGGGAGCACGTTGAACACCTTGTCTTCGCCGTCGGCTGCAACGCGCGCCAGGCTCTGGGCCGCATTGGCCAGCAGGTTGCGGTGAGAGAGCACGACGCCTTTGGGCGTGCCCTCGGAGCCCGAGGTAAAGAGGACGACGGCGGGGTCATTGGGCGAGCGGCGCGCCAGCGAGCGATTGCCGCGCAGGAGCGCCCGCAGCTTGTCGACGAGGCCAATGCTGGTACGGACATCCTCGAGGTAGACGACGCGCACGCCGGCCTCCTCGATTTTGGCGACAAGGCCTTCGAGACGACCCTTCTCGATGAAGGCGCGCGACGTCAGCACGACCTGGACCTCGGCGGCGCGACAGGCGGCCACAACGTTTACGGGGCCGGCTGAGAAATTGATCATCGCAGCGAGGCGGCCGATGCCTTGAAGCGCAAAGAACGTGACGGCGACCCCGGCTGAGTTGGGCAGGAGAATGCCGACCGCTTTGCCTTCAGGCGCGAGGTCGACCAGCTTCTCGCCCAGCACCTGGGCGCCGAGGATGAGCTTGCCGTAGGAGAGCTTGGTGCCGAGCGGATCTTCGACGGCGGGCCTCTTGCCGGTGCCGCGCTGCTGCTTGGCCTCGACCAGCGCGTCGAACAAGGTCTGATCGATGCTCGCGGTCTCGACGGCGGTGTCGACCATGATGTCCTGCAGGCGGGCGCCGGCGGCCTGGCGACGGATCTTACCCTTGAGCTCGGGGTCGAGCTCGAGCTTGCGGGGGGGCAGGATGGTGATGGTGGTCTTGGGGAACCAGGCTTTGCGGATCTGGGTCGGGCGCATGTAGGAAAAGCCCGAGCGCTGCGGACCCTCGATACGGACCGGCACAATCCAGGCGTCCGCCTTGTCGGCGATCATGGCGGTGCCGTCGTAGACCTTCATCAGGCCTCCGGTGACCGTCAAGCGGCCTTCCGGGAAGATGACGATGGTGCGCCCTTCCTTGACCAGATTGACCAGCGTACGCGTGGCCAGCGGCTTTGTCGGATCGAGAGTATGGAAGTTGATCGCCTTCAGGAAGGGCTGCACCCACCAATTGTTGGCCATGGCGGTATCGATCGCAAAGGCGGCGTGACCGGGCAGCACAGTGTGCATCAAGGGGCCGTCGAGCAGGCTCACGTGGTTCGGCGCGATGATGGTGCGCTCGCCGTTGGCCGGCAGGTTCTCGAGCCCCTTTACCTCGAGGCGCAGGAAAAGCTGGAATACGAAGCGACCGAGATCCTGCACGCCATCGCGGCCCCAGGCGTAGAGAACGAGGCCCATCACGCCGAGGTTGGCAGCGGCCAACGCGACGAAGAGCGTGTCGATGCCGACGCCCTGGCCCTGCAGGAGCGCCACGGCGAGGCCGGCGAGTGTCATGTAAGCGGCATTGAGGATATTGACGGCGGCAACCGAACGGGCGCGGCGCTCGGGCGCGGCCCAGGACTGCACGGCTGCGAACGAGGGCACGATGTAAAGGCCGCCAGCAAATGCGAGGCCCGTCAGCGCGATCATCAACGGCCAGCCGCTGATTCCTGTCAGCAACTCAGCCGGGCCGACGGGCTGGGCGGGGGACGGCCGCCCATACCAGCAGCGCAAGCTTACCGGCAAAGATAGCCATCAAAAATGCGCCGACCGGCACCAGCGCCAAGTTCGGCCGGTTCTTGCTGGCGCGGGCTGCGAGCATCGAGCCGAGCGCGATGCCGATGGTGAAGGCCACCATGGCGAGTGTCACGACGCCTTCGGTGCCGCCGAGGCGATCTCGGATCAGCGTCGGCAGCAGCGACAGCACGACAGCGCCGACGAGCCAGAACCACGAGACGATATGCGCACCAATCCAGATGCGGTGATTGGCTCTGAGCTCACCGAGCAGGCGGAAAGTGGAGGAGAGCGGATTGCGGGTGATCGCGATTTCGGCGTCACCGGCACCGGTCTTGGGGATCATGCGGGCTGCGAGCCAGCAGGCGACGGCCAGTGCCAGCGCGCCTGACGCGATCAGCCAGGGACCCTGGTGACTTGCGACGGCCCAGCCGGCGGCCACGGCGCCGCCCAAGATCGCAAGGAAGGTGCCGCCCTCGACGAGAGCATTGCCAGCGGTGATCTCGTGCTCAGAGAGGTGGTCGGGGAGGATGCCGTATTTGATCGGACCGAAGAGCGCACCGATGATGCCGTAGAGGCCTAGCGCCACGAACATCAGCACAATGGAGCCCAACATGAAGCCGGTGGCCGCCACCACGGCGACGCCGATCTCGGCAAGTTTGATGCGCTCGGCCATCCAGGCCTTGTCATGCTTGTCGGCGAGTTCGCCGCCAAGCGCGGACAGGACGAAGAACGGCGCCATGAAAACGGCCGTCGCCAGGGTGACGAGAGCGGCGCCGTGGTCGGCACCGAGCTTGTAGAGGACCATCAATCCCAAGGCGGATTTGAGAAAATTGTCGTTCAACGCCGAAAAGAACTGGCACCAGAACAGTGGCGCAAAGCGGCGGGACATCATCAGCGTCTTGAACATCACCGATCCTCTCGCGTGGCGGCTCTGGGTCGATGCGCGCCAAGGAATAGTCTTTCCAAGCAGTTGTTTAGTATCTCTCGGTTAACGAATCACATAGCCTTGGCTGATGCCGATACAGGCTGTAGCGGCACTGGACCGCCGAGCGGGCCCTGGACAGTGGCGGCGAGGTCTGACCGTCCGCCCTCATAGACCAGAAGATGCGCCGCCGCGCGCGGTCGGACCGCATCACGTTGCATATCCACAACCATATCTTCCTGGAGCCGCGGGGTCAGCGCAAGACGGGCTTCGGCGTCCAGAACGAGCTGGCTGGCGCGGGCCAGCGGCCCCAATAGCTTGGCTGCGATTCGACGGGTGATGCGGCGGAACATGGCTCTACTCGAATTGGGCACCGATCGGGCCGGCGCCTTCTGCCCGGTGCCCCGGACAGCGGGGCAACTGTCACTACCATAAAACTGAACTTTGATCAATTTATGGCGACAAAGCCTCGCGAGCCAGAATAATCTCCGCCAAACAACTGATATCCCAATTGTATTCTTAACGCGGGGTTAGCCCAAGGCGGCCGGGCGATACGGCATGCCAAACTGGCTTCGAGGGGTCCATCGCGGTCCCGAAGCCGGGCACACAAGCACGGCCGGCGCGCGGACGCGTCAGGCCTTGACCAGAATCGCCCTGACGATGGCCGTCGTGAACTCGCGCGTCAGGCGCGAATGTAGCCAGCGCAGGGGGCGAATGGGCACCGGCTCGAAAGAGGCTATCCTGAGACCTGAGGTCTTCACCATGCGCTCGAAGCGGGCAATCGTCATGCGATTGAGGCCGCCTTCCACGTCGCTCAAGCGCTTTGGCCGATCAGGCCGGTAGCGCTGGCGCCAGCGCAGCAGGGCGCTATCGGAAAAGATCAGGTGAGACCAGGGGAACACACTGAAAAAGTGGCCCCCAAGGGGGTGATACCAGGTGGGGCCGAAACTCGCGATGATGCGGCCGCCGGGCTTCAAGGCCTCTGCCATCAGGCGAAGGATCATCTCGGGGTCCGCGAAATGCTCGAAAGCATCGAGGGAAATGATGGTATCGACCGGCTCATCTAGGCGGTCGGTGATGACGACGTTGGGCAGGTGCGCCGTGCGTTCGACCGCGATGGCGCGGGCGTTGGGCTCGATGTCGACACCAACGACCTTGGCCGCCAGCGGGGCAAGTTCGACGCACTCATGGCCGTGACCGCAGCCAAAATCGGCAACGACTTGGCCCTTCAGGCTGTCGACCCATTCCGGTCCCAGCAGCCGCGATAATTTGCTGGCATGCGCATAGGCTGCTTCGCGCTCGTCGATCGGCGGCGGCGGAAAGCGGTTGAGAATTGCGAGTTGCAGTGCGTCCAGCACGGCAGGCGCTCCGGCAGTACTTGTTTTCACGAGACTATCACGCCCAAACACAATGGATACTATTGGCGCCCAGCAACATACGCGAAATTTGGAGGCTGGGCGCCGGGAAGCGCGGGTTGCCTGATTTTAAGGTAACTGGAACTTGGGGTTAGGGCTTCAACGCGGCGAGTTTCTGGCCTGGGGCAGCAGCCACGAAAGGTGCCGATCCGGACGAGATTGAGGCTCGGCATCGCCGGCGGGCTCGGATCAGGCCGGCGGCGGCGTCGGAAAGGCGCCGCGGGAGCGCTCGAAGGCGCTGGCGATGCGCAGTGCCAGCGGCTCGTCGAAGCGACGCACGACGATCTGAAGGCTCAACGGCAGGCCCTTGCTCGACAGCGATGTCGGGACGGCGATGGCTGCAAGGTTCAGGTAATTGACCCAGCGGGTGTAGAGCGCCATCGGTGCCCTGGACTCGTCGACCTCCGACACCGGAATCGCGGGGAAGGGTATGGTCGGCAGGATCAACGCATCGAGACGATCGATGGACGAGAGAAACTGGCGAATGGCCGTCTTGCGCGCCTCGAGCATCTGCAGGTACTGCGCAGCGCCAATGGCACGCCCGGAGAGCATGCGGGCGCGAATGGGGGGGCGAGACCCGAGGCGGGGTCATCGGCCAATGCCTGCCAGTTGGCGTAGCCTTCCGAGGCGATGAATTGGCCGCACAGATTACCCCAGCCGTCGATCGAGCCCGGCAGGGTGACGGGCTCGAGGCGGGCGCCGAGACCAGCGAGGCGATCGGCGGCAGCGGCGAAATCGGCACGCGTCTCGGCGTCCATCAGGGGGAGATCGGCGTCGCCAATGCGGGCGATGCGCAGTCCCGCAATCGAGCGGTCGAGGTCGGCCATGCCATCCACGGGCTCGATCGCTGCCGTGGTCGGGTCTGCCGGATCGGGCCCCTGCATGGCATTGAAGACAAGGGCGGCGGTGCGAACGTCGCGGGCAAGCGGCCCGATCGAGTTGAGAAGCTGCGACAGGGGGGCGACGCCTGCCCGACTGACGCGGCCGACCGAGGTCTTCAAGCCCACACAGCCGCACAAGGCCGCGGGAATGCGAACGGAGCCGCCAGTGTCCGTGCCCAGCGCTGCCGGCAGCAGGCCTGCACCCACCGCGACGCCCGAGCCAGACGACGAGCCGCCGGGAATACGATGGACTTTGCGATCCCAAGGGTTCCAGGGCGTGCCGACGGTGACGTTCGTGCCGTACCCGCCGAATGCAAACTCGACGGTGTGGGTCTTGGCTGGAATGATGGCGCCGGATGCCCGGAGCCGGGCGACGACATGGGCGTCCCGCTCGGCGGCAGGAGCATTGCGCCGGGTCAGTGATCCGCAGCCGGAGACGACGCCGCCGACATCGATGATGTCCTTGATGGCGATCGGCATGGCGTGAAGGGTGCGGCCGGTATCGCCCTTCGCGGCGCGCGTGTCGGCCAATTGCGCTTCGGAAAGTGCCGTATCACCGAGGACGGTGGTGAAGGCGCGCAACCGCTCATTCTCGGCAACGATTTGGTCCAGGGTTGCGGTGATGGCGGTTACGGCGCTGGCTGGCATGGCAGATTTCCAATGGGTGCGGTCGAGGTGGGAGCGGCAGCGGCATGGAGCCCTTGCGAGACGCCTTGCGCTCACCCGGACACGCGCCGCCCAAGGCGAAGCCCTTTGATCACACCACAAGTCGGGCCTCGGCGCCATCTGGGTTGTAGCCCGTCGAGAACACCGTGAAAGCCGCAGCACGCAGGCTCAGCTGCCGCGGATCAGATCCCAGGCGGCATTGATCTGCTTGATGCGCGTCTCGCGCATCTGCCGGTCAGCCTCGCTGTTGGCGAGATCGGGATGCCAGTTCTGGCGCAGCGCCATCACGACCTTCTTGACGACATCGTTGGACGCATTCGGATTGACACCGAGAAACGCACACGCTTCCTCCCGGCCGCCGGCGAGGCTAGCGGCATCCTCGCGGGTGGTCACGCCACGGTCGTGCTCGATCAGGGCCAGGGTGCGCGCGCGCTCGAGATCAACGACGGCCTGGGCGTAGATGGCCGTCGCCGCGTCGCCATCGTCGGTCGCCAGGGCGACGGCGAGATCGGACCCATCAAGGCGCGCACCAATGGCGGCCAGCTCGTCGATCAACATGGCGCGGAGCGGTCCGTCGGGAACGTGATCGGCGACGATCTGGCCAACAATGCCCCGCAAGGCCTCCGCCGTCGCCCTCAAGTCCTGCAGGCGGTCGAGTGCTGCCGCATCTCCGGCAGGGTGAGAGGCTGCGGCGTGGGCAGGGCTGCTCGCGGCCGTCCCGGTCGTCGCTTGCGACGTTCCCGCAGCTATGGCCGCTGCGATATCGATCCCGGGCTCGGCCTCGGCTGCGCCGAGATCGCAGACCTGTCGCGGGGCAACGGTCGGTCTCGGCGGCGGGGGTATGTCGCCATGCGATGCGGTGTCGCCGGCCTCTACGACAGCGCGATCGCCGCCGGCCATCCGCGAGACAAGTCGCTGGCGCGCAACAACGGCGCCTGCCGACAGCAAAACGCCGCCGAAGGCCAGGAGCATGGTGACACTTGCCGCGGCCGGCGGGCGCAGCGACGTGAGCCACGACTGCTCGGGAGCGTAGGGCGGCGCGAGGGAGACGGACACCTGCCAGCGCTCTCCCACTCCCGGCTCGATGGCAGTCGCATCGCCAGAGGCTTGCCAAAGCATGGCGTCGGGCAGCTCGCCCAGCGATCGGACGGCGGCTGACTCGGAGAGTTCCTCCATCAATCGGCTTTGGTCGTACAACGGCGCCTGCATTGGCGTGGACGGCTTCGGCGCCGGGCTCGGCTGTTCGGGGCCTGGCGGGCGTTGCGGCTGCGACCGCGGTCGCACTTGCGCCATCGGCGGCGGCCCTTTCTCGGCTGTGGAATGAACGAAACTGAAGCCATTCCCTGGTGGAGGCGCGAACCCAACCGGCAGGGCCTGACGGTCGCGCCTGCCCGAAGCGGTCGCAGAGCCGGCGGCGTGAAGCACCAGACGGTTGCCTGCTCGGGTAATCCGCCAGCGGCCGCTCCGAGACGCACTGGCTGCAGCCTTCACCCAGTGCACGCGGTCGCCACCGCAATCGAATACGAAACGATGGATGGTGAGTGGCTGGCACTGTCCCGATCTCGCCACCGGGCCATCACACACGGCTATGGCGCGTTCCTCGCGCGGGCCGAATATGCGCAGACGCTGCATGGACGACTGGCGCAGGACGATCCTGCCGCGCACGACCGTGCAAGTGTAGGGCATGGTGACCCATTCCGCGGCGTGCGCGGATTGCGGCGGGACTGTGAGCTGGGCTGCGACCGCCAGCAGGAGTGCGGTTCCGCTCATGAGCAAACGCGCCAAACAAGAGCGGCGCGCAGCCACCCGGCGCATCGCACGACTGTGCGTTTTCCGCACTCCATGGGGCTGCGGCCCCTGCCTTTCGGTCGTCTCGTGCACGCCGGTCACTCCCCCAAGCCCGGACCTCGTCTCGACACTACCGTCGACGCGGAGATTGGCGGATTTGCGGCCATGATGAGGCTATTGTCGGGTTGCGCCCGGTTTGCCGTCCGGCTGGGACTGGTGCTCGCGCTATGCTCAGAATTGGCAGAATGCGAGGACAACGGACCGCCACCACCGGGAGCGGGGGGCTGGCGATCGATCGGTTTCCAGGTGGAAGGTGTTCACCCAGCCCGAACGGCCATGCCAGGCAACGCGGCACCACTCGCCCTCACATCCACCGAGTTGGTGAACGTGGCACGACCAGGGCGGAATGCGTCCGATCTCGCGGAAACGCGTGCCGGGGCCAGCGCGCAGTCGCAAGGTGTCCCAGCCGGCAACGCGCACCACACAGGCCGGGGTACGATGGTACGGAGGGTGGCTTTTCAGCGCGCGGCTTGCTGCATGGCGAGCTGTGGGGCGAGCTGTGGGGCGAGCTGTGGGGCGCGGGGGCGAGCTGTGGGGCGAGCTGTGGGGCGAGCTGTGGGGCGAGCTGTGGGGCGAGCTTTGA
Organism: uncultured Alphaproteobacteria bacterium; assembly: GCA_963761475.1. Classification (GTDB taxonomy): domain Bacteria; phylum Pseudomonadota; class Alphaproteobacteria; order Rhizobiales; family Hyphomicrobiaceae. The sequence continues at coordinate 21,123 of CAVXGT010000017.1, read as the reverse complement.
ACACCGGACTGCGCGGTTTTGCCTGGCGTCGCCCGGCTGATGACTGGGTCCGTGACTGGGTCCGGTCGGCCGCGGCGACTTCAGTGGGCTGCACTGATGGCGCCGACGGCTGCGGCGCATCCGAGGCCGGCGCACTGGCAGAGACTGCGCTTGCCGCATCGGGTGGCGCCCGGACCTGTTGCTCATCGGGCGGGTATTCGAACACGCCGATATAGCGAGTGTCGACCCAGCCTTGGCGCTCGCCGTGCGCCATTTCGCACCAATTGCCCTGGCAGCGGCCGACCAGCTTTATGCCGCACGTGTCGGAGGGTAGGCGCGCCAAGATTGTAGCCGTCAATGTCGGCGCCTTGCGCACATTGAGATGCTGGCCAGGGCCGACATCGTGGACGCACAGGGTGCGCTCCTGGGCCATCGCCGGGCCATGGCGGGCGCATAACGCCAGCACGGCCAGCACCATCGCCAGGAGCCAACGGAGGGTGTTCGGTTCGAATGCGACACGCCGTCGGGCGATGGTCGCACTGGCTGCGCGAACCGGCCGGGCCAAGTGTGGCAGACACGAAAACGTCGGGCACGCCTGGGTAAGAGGCGCAACGAGGGTAGACATACTGAAACGTGCCTCATTGCCCTGCCCCGAATAGATTGTAGCGGTATGCCCGGGACTTAGGCAAGGTCCGCATAGGGCTCACGCGTTAGTTCCGGAGCTTGGCTGTTGCCTCTCCGCCGCATGACCGGCGCCGGGACCCTCGGAAGAACGTACTTACCTCCCGGCGCTCAAAGAAGGCGATATTGGCCGCCTTGGATGACAGGCGGCACGAACGCGTCCGTGCGCAGGCGTAGATTGCGCGTGTTTAGGCCGAGGCGCTTCAAGGCCAGCCGGAAACGGACCGCGATCTGGTCGGCATAGGGGCCGCTGCCCCGCTGGCGATGACCGAACGCCGACACATAGTCGCGACCGCCATGCATGCTGCGCAGCACCGAAATGACGCGCTTGGCGCGATCGGGAAAATCCGTCTCAAGCCATTCGCGAAACAGAGTTTTGAGTTCGAGGGGAAGGCGGAGGAGCACGTAGCCGGCTTCGCTCGCGCCAGCTTCCCGCGCTGTTGCAAGAATGGCCTCGATCTCCGAATCGTTGAGCGCAGGCACGATTGGCGCGACCATGACGGTGACGGGAATGCCGGCTGCCGCCAATTGACGGATCGCCTCGAGGCGGCGTTGAGGGGTTGCAGCTCTCGGCTCCATGCTGCGCGCGAGCGCGGGATCGAGAGTGGTGAGGGATATCGCCACCTTGACGAGGCGGCGACTTGCCAACGACGACAGTAGATCGATATCGCGGACGATGCCTGCCGACTTGGTGACGATACCGACGGGATGGCTGGTGGCGTCGAGCACCTCCAGGATGGCGCGGGTGATGCCGCGCTTTCGCTCGATCGGCTGATAGGGATCGGTCACGGCGCCGAGCGCAATGGTCTTGGGTTGATAGCCGGGGCGTGCCAGCTCTTGCTCGAGCAAGCGAGGGGCGTTGACCTTGGCATAGAGTATGGTCTCGAAATCCAGTCCTGCGGAGTGGCCGAGATAGGCGTGCGTTGGCCGGGCGTAGCAGTAGATGCAGCCATGCTCGCAGCCCCGGTAGGGATTGATCGACTGGTCGAAAGACAGGTCTGGGCTGTCGTTGCTGGAGATGATGCTCCTGGCCGTTTCGTCCCGCACCTCGGTCCGCCATGGCGACAACTCAGCCAGCGATTGCCATCCGTCGTCAAATGCTGTGCGGGCGATGGCCTCGAAGCGGCCACTGGCGTTGGAGCGGGCGCCGCGGCCACGCCGCAGCTCCGCCGCAACAAGGTCCGATCTCTGCTCCGGGGCTCGCACGTCATGATCGTCTGTGATGCTCATGATGACCGTCTCTGCCAGCCCGAACAGGGCGACGTCGTCCCGAGGACGGGGGATCCTGTCCAATAGTTGAATGCTAGCGCACGTTTTGGAACAAATAAAGAACAAACTACAATCCCCCGAAACGAACTTGCCAGCGTCGCGGTCGTGTGGCAGTTAACCACCGACTGCAATGACCGCCACGCGGCGCTTAGCGCTCGAGGCGGTCAGTGCGTTATGCTGCCGTCGCTCAGTGGTAGAGCACTCCCTTGGTAGAAGCCTCACCACATTGATTTTGCAGCATAAATTTTCCCCGACACCCCTGAACAGCCCAAGAACATGGCCCCAAGCTGAGTGGACTCCACTGAGCTTGCTCGAAAAACAGGGAGTGCTCTACTGTGACATCCAATCGTGCGCCGTCGTGGCCGATTGGGCACGACGCCTCCGTTCGAACGATAAGAGAACAAAAAGATCGAGAATAGCGCGCCCGCGTCCTTAGACGATGGCCGCTGCGAGATGACGCTGGAGCGGCGCGCCAGGACAGCAATCTGCCCTCATAGCACCACGACACGCTACCACCGACCACAACTACGACGACGCGCGCTGGCGCCTAGCGCGATGCCAGGGGGCGTGCGTGGTGGCTTGCCTCGATGACAGCTTATCAGGGTAGCGTTTCCTGCCCCGTAGGAGCCCCGCTAGCGGCTTTCTTCGCGCGCGACCATACCCAGCGCGCCCGAATGCGAACGCCGCCTGTAGCGCATTTTCGCGTGCTCTGCGCTGGTTGCAACGGCTACTTGGAAGCGACTTAACAGCGCGCCGGGCCAACATCTTGAACACGAACGCTTTTAGGGTTACATTAACTTTTGGCCCAATGCCGGAGCGCACAAACAAAGCGCCCGGCCCCGTTGGAAGCGGGCACCGGGCATGATCTTGTATGGAGTTTAAATCTATGACCAATACCAGCCGAAGTCAAGACCTAAGAACCGTTTCCGAACAAGCGCTTGGCGCGCCAGTCGCGCCGACGATGCTCATCGAAACCCACAACTTCATCGTCTCGCGCGCCAACACCGCACACTCTCGGACGTGGGTGCGCCAAGACCTGAACTTTTTCCAATTCCTCGACCTGTTCAGCAACCATCGTGCCGACCAGAAGAAAGATGGCCCCGCTTTTGTTGCTGGTGCAATCAACGGCAGTGAGCGTAAGGCCGCCGCCGTGTCCAGCATCGGTCTGCTCGTCTACGATGTGGACTATCAGCAGACCTACGATCAGGTCCGTGACATCTTGAACGCCGCCAATGTGCAGGCAATCATGTACACGACCTACTCGCACCTGAAAACGACGACGTACATCAACACCGGCAAGTTCGTGCAGTGGTGCCAGAAGAACGGCATCAACCCGCAGGACGTGCCGATGGGTCAAGTGCTTCACACTCAGGAGACCGTCGAGAAGTACGCCAAGGACAGCGGCCTCGACGTGAAGATCGGCAAGTTCGTCGTGCAGGAGCGTCTTGAGCAGACGCAGGAGGGCATGCAGATTGCTCTCAAGCACGATCCCATCGAGAAGTTCCGGGTGGTGATACCACTAAAGGTGCCGTTCGTGTTCGCCGCTCACGGCTACACCTCGGGCGAACAGGCGCAGGCGTGGAAGCGTCGCTACGCAGGCGTAGGACAGAAACTCGGCTTGAACTTCGACATGGCGTGTAGCGACCCGTCGCGCATCCACTACCTCCCGAGTCACCCGATTGACCACGAGGGCAAGGAGGCGCCGCACCGGCTTGACCACCTGCTTGACCCGCGCACTGTCGATGGCGTCGAAGTCCCGCGCGAAATGCTCGACATCATGAGTTACAAGCCTGCCGATCTGCCTGAACCACGAACACCCGGCGCGGGCGCGGGGTCATCTAGCGCCTCCGGCGCAAGTGAGGGCAGTGACTTCCCCCTTCGCCTGAAGCGCGCCAAGGCCAAACTCTCTTTCGAGCGCATGTGCGAGCTTGCGATTGAAAAGCTGGACGGCACACAGACCGACAAGGGAGTCGCGTTCCCTTGTCCGTTTCCTCATGACAGTGCGGATAACGGCACGAAAACGATGATCTTGCCGACCGAGTTTGGCGGCTGGTGTATCGACTGCAAGGGCTCGACGGAGCACAACCGCGATACGTTGGCTTACGTGAAGCACTGGCTGGACACGGGCGCGCTGACGTGGGCTGACATCGGAGCCGACGCGGAAGAGGACACGCCCGAAGGTCCGGCCGAAGCAGACCTTTATGAGACCGCCAAGCTCGCGCTCGGTATCCCTGGTGTGGGGAGCATCGCGAGCGAGGCGCCGGGCGGTGGTATCAGGAAGCACCTCGAAGAGAAGCCGCGCGCTGAGTTCGACAAGCTCTGTGCTGGTCTAGCTACGCGACAGAAGCTATCGGAGGAAGGCGCACGTAGGGCCGTCGAACGCGAGATTGCGCGGCAGCACATGCCGCCAGACACGCGCGCTTATGCGGACAACTTCGCGCGCATCAATGTCGGCGGCAAACCGATGATGGTGGACATGCGCGCCCCCGGCAACGGCGCGGCGCTCATGGACGACAAGGCGTTGGCCAAGTTTTATGCCGCAGACTACATGAAAGTCGTAGTGCACACGCCAACTGGCTCGTCGATCAAGCAGATTCCGCGCGCCGCGATCTTCGTCAATAAGCACGCGGAAGCGACGCGCGTCTTCTCGGATGGCTTCACGTTCGACCCACGTCGCGTCGGACAACTTCTCGAACTCGACTGCCCTCAATCTCTATCCAGGCATGCAGGTTATGCCTGCCGAGCGCGGTTCGTGTGAGCTTCTGAAGCGCCTCATCCGCGAGGTGTGGGCACACGGTGACGAGCAGTTGTTCCTCTGGTGCTGGGAATGGCTTCTGCACATCGTGGCGCGTCCCTATCAGCGACCGGACACCATCCTCGCCGTTCGCGGCGAGCCAGGATCGGGCAAGACCTTGCCCTTCGACGTGTGCCTGCGGCTGATCCTCGACTTGCTGCTGCTCATGGTCGAAGACGAGCAGACCGTGCTGGGCTCATTCAACGGCAGTCTCGCGGGCAAGCTCATGATCGTGTTCGAAGAGGCGGCGTTCGCAGGTAACACTAAGCTCTTCGAAAAACTGAAGCATTACGCAACAGCGTCCACGGTCCACATCAATGAGAAGTACAAGCCCGCGTACGAGCTTCCCAACTACGCTCGGCTGGTCATCATCAGCAACAATGAGCACTTCGCGCACATCAAGCAGGGCGACCGACGCTATACGGTCGTCGAGACATGCGACGAAGCCGCCGCTCGCTGGAAAGAACAGGGGCTGTACGAGAAGCTGATTGACGAGTGGCGCGACGGTGGTGCCGAGCGTTTCGTCTATGAGGCCATGAACCACGAGTTCCGAACGCTGCCGGACAGCAAGCGCCTCGTCATCCAGAAGCCTCACATGACGCAGGCGCGCGACGGTCAGATTGCGCAGTCGCGGAATGTGTTGGAGCGCACGCTTGTTGAGTTCCTGCTGAAGGGGTCGCTTGATGGCGGGCCAAACTGGCGGGATACAGAACCGACCTCTGTGCCCGCGATGGACCTCGTGGACGCGATCAACGCGGCCATGAAGGCACGCGACATGTACACGTCCAAGCACCATAGTTCGATGCAGGCCGTGCTCGCAGGGTTGGACAAGATCGTGAAGAGCGAGTCCTTCCGCGTGGATACCAAACAAGAGCGGGCGACCTATCGCACTCTGCCGCCTCGACTGAAGGCGCTCGACTCTGCACTCGAAGCGGGCGTCATCACGCAAGATGAGTTCGACGTCGGCGGTGGCGGTGCTTTCGAGGCGGCGAAGGCGATGGCGGACAAGGTACGCGCCACGGATGAGGCTCGAAACGCACGCAGGGACGCGCACCGAACGTTGCTGGCGCAACTAACAGCGGTCGCGGCGGCCTACGGCAGCGACCCCCACGACAAGGCCGAACGCCACGCTGAGCGGCTGGCGCGGGTGGCGGTGGTTGAGCAGGACAAGCTCGCGTTTGACGTTCAGCGGCTCGAAGAGCGTCTTGTGAGCACCCGAGGGGCGGCCGACGAAAGAGGCTCAAGACTGAGCTTCAGGAGGCGACGGAGCGGTTAGCCGAGTTGCCCGGCGAGGTTGTGGCCTACGAGCAACGCGCGCGGGAGGCGTTCGAGGCTGGGATGCAGGCGACCGGGTGTGATGGGGAGTGGGAGGATGAGATTGAAGAGGTCATACACTGACCCCTGAAATCCTGACTTCGGGCAGGATATGCGCCCTCCCGGCGAGCGAGCGGGCGAGGCTTCAATACACCTATAGATTGTCATACACCATAAATGCAACCGCACCACCAGACCCCACCAGACCTCAAACGTGTTTTTGAAACCCTTCATGCCGTCTGAAAAGTTTTTGAAAAATGGGTCTGGTGGTCTGGTGGTCTGGTGGGATTGTAACAAAATCACTAACTTAGCACCACCAGACCCCTAAATCGCTCGGAAGGGTCTGGTAGCAACCTTGGATTGTGGCGACCCTATCTCGCCCGTTCTGCGGGAGGCGCCCGGTGTGTGCGGTCATGCTGCCGGAAGAGCACAAGACCACGATAAGCCGGGAAGCGCTCATTTCGTTCTTCAGGTGGTCGCTGGCGCGTAAGTTCCCGCATGTTGCTGGCGCGGGGATGCTGAGGTTGTCAGGTGGATGCACGAATAACGTGCAATGATACGTTTGAGCAACCATGAGTGGTATCCAGGCGGACTGCGCAACGGCGATGACACCGAAGAGGGCGTCGTGACCGAGTTCGCCGCCTAAATCTTCCCCAATCGACGGCTTCCCCACGGCTTCCCCAACTGCGATTCGCGTGGGGAAGGAATTGGGGAAGCCGTTTTTCGTATGTGGATCAGGCACTTACGGGCGAGCTTCCCCACTTCCCCAAATTTCCACCTTAAACATCAGTTTCACGATGAAAGTTGATTCCGGAGGTGGAGTCGTCTCAGTGTGGCGCTTCCCGAAAAGTTCGCGCGCGGGGAGGTGTTTAACTTCAAAAAGTGGGGAAGTGGGGAAGTTTGTTGTCTGACGAATTTTCGACCCCTCGGAAACGCCCTATCCATGCGGGTTTCTGGGTTTTTGATCTGTGTACTGAGTCTTACCCAATTGGCTTCCCCACGCGAATCACGATCGGGGAAGTGGGGAAGCTTAGTGGGGAAGTCGGGCGATAAGGCGTTATTTGGGAACGCATCGTATCGTTATTTGCCTTCCAGCGCCGCCGACACGATTGTGCCGTTGGTCCGGGTGGTTCGCCAGACTTGTCTATGCACCTCGCGGGGCAGTATCCGATACCGTGTCATTCTGCTGCCTGCCACCGCGATACCCCCACGCGACCACACGGCAGCACCACCACGCCGCCACGCACATCCTGCGTACATGCCGCCTGCCAAGCGAACGACTGACACGATGGATCGAACAACCCCGCGACCGCCGTAGCCTGCGTCACGGGCACACTATCGCCTGCTATGATAAACTTGTTGGAGCGACGCACAAGCACCGCCCGCGAAGAGTTTGCAAGCTACCAGACCATCACTGCCGAACTCATCGGTTCTTAATGCGAACATCGTATTAGCGTAGGATTGGTCGTCCCTGGAGCCGAGACTTCGATGGAAAGCGCAGAACAGGACACTTCCCTCGTGACCGATATCGGCCACGGCTTCTTCATAGGAATTGCATTTATCGTTGGCGTACCGATTGTATTGCTCTTCGGCATCGCCGTTCTCGTGATCGCTGTCGTAGTGATCGGCGCACTAGCGGTAGGCATGACTGCACTTGGACTGAAGCCGCCTCGCGTCGCGTTCCATACGACACAGACCGGCAAGACCTCGCTACGCCTCACGCAGCGCGTAGGCCGTGCAAGCGTATCGCGCTCGTTCAAAATTGGCGATTAGCTAGCTACGTGCATGGGCCCCTCAGGCCGCCGCGCGTTCGACTACCCTCTTGACCTGGACGGCTGACCACGAGCCGCCGCGCGGCGTCGCGATCCCGGCTGCATCGAGGTGCGCCGCGATCTCTCGCAGGCTGACCGCACCGGCCGCCCGCGCCTCGCTGATCGCCTCAGAGACACCGACCGCGTGTTGCTGAGCCGTAGCGGTCCTTGTGGCCCGTCCCTTCTCGCGCTGCTCATCCGTAGGCACGTAGCCTCGGAAGCCGCCAAGGACGACGCCACGGGCCTTCGCGGCTGCGAGCGCGGCCTTCGTGCGAGCCGAAATCTTCCTCGCCTCTTCCTCGGAAATTGCCGCCTCCAAGTGCAGCCGGAACGGGTCCGCGTCCGGCATGTCAACAACGGTGAACTTCACGTCGCTCTTCATCAGCGACGCGATGAACGCCACATCTCGCGATGCACGATCCAGCTTCGGAAACAGCAGTTTCGCACCACATCGGCGAGCGTGCGCCATAGCCGCCGCAAGCTGAGCGCGCGAGTTATTCTTGCCGCTCTCGACTTCTGTGTAGCTGGCGACGACCCGCGCGCCTACCGATGACACGAAGCGCTTCACTGACTCCTTTTGCGCTTCGATGCCAAGTCCGCTCCGACCCTGCTTGTCGGTCGAGACTCGATAATACGCGACGAAGGACTGCATGACGCTCACCGTTACATTGAACTCATCGGACGTTGAGACGAATGTAACATTCACACATTGATCAAATATTAAGGCCTGGACGCGCAACCCATCATAAACCTCACCCTAACCGTTCTCTGATACTGTCCACCGACGACGGTTTATTGCTAGTGGGGGCCGAATGAGTTTCGGAAGAAAGAACGAAGGTCAAGAACCAGTCCGTCATCGTCGCCCTGCCACAACGCCTCCAGCAGCGGCCGACGAAGCGGTGCTCCACGCAAAATTAGCTGGAGCAGCCGCCCTTCGGGCCATCCCTGAGGCGCAAGTGCCGTGGAAGAAGATTCGCCGTTACTTGATCAACGCCGCCCTGGCAATCGCTGTGTTGGGTGGCGGCAGCATCCTCGTTCAGCGCCACGTAGCCGCCGATACCGCCAGCCGTGGCTACGCCTCTACTATTTCGCAATTGAGCGTCCAATGTAAGCGCCTCAATAGCGAGTTGGCGATGGACACTCCGCTAAATTGCTCAGACCTCTTCAATGATGCGGTCGCTGAGAAAATGGGCGCTTCCGAGTACTGGATCCGGTTCGCGGGCTTCGATCCTGCACCAGATGTGCGGCAATCGTTTATACGAGCAAAAGGGATGATTCAAGCTCGCTCACGACGATTGGCGGAGGGTGTACGACTTCGTGTTGCTGAAGAACCAGTTTTATTAGTGAGCGCGGCGCATGAGCCAAGCTTTGACATGGCAGCGATGTGCCGGAGAAAATGGCCGGACAATTATAGAATGGAAGCTTACTGTATGAATAAACAGGAAGAAGCTCGCTCGTGGGTCAAAGGCCGGTCTACTGAACCCCGGATAGCAAAACATTGCATGAAAAGCTGGAGCGAGGACTGGAACATGTTCCAGTACTGTATTCGACAAGAGGAAAAAGCAAGAGACGGTTTAAGGCGGTGAAGTCGACGCTAGTCCCGCCATTATCGTTTTCCCAACGATAATCGACGGCGTTTTGGCCCGCTACCACTCTTCCATTCCCTCCACCATCACGACCGCACACGCCAGGTCTCGCGCACGCTCGCCGCGTTCGTGTGCTCTCGCTCGTGTGTCGCGTCAGTGCACGCGTGAGGGCAAGAGGATCGACTGCCAGCCGGGCACGATAGGTGGCCACCCCCACCCCTTGTCCGCCGCACGACGACCCCCGGATGGCACCTGCAACCGGGCCACCCTCCCTCGACTTCGGCAGCGCTTCACCCTTGTGAAAAATAGCCAGCACGTTTTCCCGCTCGCGCCTTGAAATACGAAACGTCTCGTACGATATATCGAAGTGGGCTCCCCTGGAGCTAGCACACGGTCAGCGGGCGGGAACCTAATGACGCGCGGCTCCCGCCCGCTGCGCCGGTCGGAAACAAGGACAACACACATGACAACTCTCGACGCCAGCGAGCGCGGCCTGCTCGACACTGCCGTTCTGCTCTCCACGCTCGCCCTCGCCGAAACAATTCCTGACGGCGTGACCCGCCGCGATCAATTCATCATCGCGCGCCAAGGGGCGACCATTCATGTGCTGTTCGAGGCACCCCGTTGGGTTGACCAACTTGCCGCCACCATCGGCACGAAAGCCTTCAACGTCGCGTTGGACGAAGCTGAGGCACCTCAGATGTTCGGCCGCGCTTACGTCCGGCTTCACGTCGGCCCGAAGGGTGCCGTGAAGCTCGTCAGCTACAGCATCCCCTCGCGCGTCGCTTCTGCTTTTCGGCGGAATCGAACAGCACGTGCCCGCATCGATGTCAGCGCCGCTGTTCGACTCCGCGACGCGCACGGCTTGGCTCTCAATCAACTCGGAAGGACTGAGTATGAACCCGCCCTCGCCTGACGACGACGCGGCGTTTCAGCAAACGTTACGCGCATCTCCGAAAATTCTTCAACGCCGTCGATACGAACGACCCGTGCGAGATCGAAACAATCGACATGAACAACGAAACCACAATCGTTCGCCTTCGCTGCGACGATGAATTCGACTTTGGAGATAGAAGTGAAGGTGACCTATGACGACATCGACTGACGGCGGACCCAATGTCGCCTGGATAATCGAGAAGAGCTTGCGGCACCGGCTAGAGCAACACAACCGCGTCAATCCCGAGGCAATCGGGGACATCATCGCGTTCGCTCAGAAGGCACTGTCCGTGCGCATGGGTCGGCAGGGCTGGCATGTAACAGAAGCCGATATTCAACGGGTGCTGAGCGAGATCGAACGTCGGCCGGGATGGCAGACAGCAACACAGTACGAAGGCCGTGCCGCCAACCTTCCGCGCGAGCGCGAGACTGCGATGCAGCGACTGAAGCGCGCGAATTGCGAGAACGCAGGACTTAAGCGCAACGATGACAACACCTACAGCCCAGCCGACTGAAGCCCAGCGCCGCGCCGCCATTGAAGAGGCAGGACTCGACGCGGACTTGTTCCTTCAAGCCGAGCACGCGGCTGCCAATCTCCCGGCGCCAACGCGCGTTGGGCTCAATGCGATCCCCGAAGGCGCACCGAACTACCCCACGAGCGGTAATGATCACATCGCACCCCAACCTTGCAGGCCGTTGCTCGACCATCAGTGGGAAGCAATCGCCGACGTTGTGCCGCGCAACGGGCCTAACGGTAAGCTCGAATCCCGCGACTTCATCAATGCCTTGATCGCGGTCGTTGTCGGCGGACACGGCTGGAGCTTCGTCCAGTCGTGGGCACCCGGCACACGCGAACGCTGGCGCCGACAACGCAAGCTTCCCGAACAATGGCGAGCACTGGAAGACCGAGCCCGGTTGCTGCTCTCAGACCCCGCGCGAGCATGGATCGAACGAGTCGCCAAGTTCGCGGCTGGTGACTACACCGTGAGAGCACGCCGACCAGACTCGCGTGAGTTGAAGACGGTGACCAAGTTCGGCAAGTCGTTCTTCCCACGCCCAGCGCAGCCCTGGACTCCACCGGTCGAGAAGGTGCAGGAGGAAGAGCAACCGATGCCGCACCGGGGATCGAAGGTGCGGAATTACACGAAGCCGTAACGGCGTATGGTGCTATCGTGCCACCGCAGCACGTCGGATAGTGATATTCGCCACGCTCGACGTTGCACGATAGACTTAGCGCCAAGCGACGACACCAGCGCCGTGGCCTGTATCTTCGTGCCACGATAGACCTCGTGAAAGCTGATGCGCGGGCGTAGAGCATAATGGTGACGCAGGTTATCGTGCTGGCATCGATACGTCTTCGACGCCAGCACGATAGGCCCGCCGCGCCCACGTCGCGACTTTCAGGGTAGCGCGTTGTGGTTGCGTAGGGTCAGAGAGTGGCACCGTTCCCGAGATGGCGCGGCCAGTCGGAGTGCCGGAGGAAGCAAACGTTGTCCGATGGCCAAATAAGACACTAGCGTCGGATCAGTGAACCGGGAGTTGTCCCCTTGGAGCGAACAAAGGACGCTTGTGATTGACTGAAACGGAGGATCAAGAATGGTGTTCGGTATGAAGCCGGAACATGTCGCAATGCTCGGCTGGTGGGAAAATTGGTACTTACAGATGTTATCGCGGGTCGACCAAATGGATGACACGGAGAGGAAGCAATTGCTTGAGGCCGCGCGAGCCGCGACGGTCAACAATTGCAACGCGGCTACCTTTGAAGTCGCCCAACTCTTAAAGAAAGAACTCAAGCACAGGGACATTTGATCAGCGACAGCAATTGAATTGAGCAAGCTGTGCCATGGCTCGTCTATTCACGTGGGAGCGGGCGCCGTTCATCCAGTGTCCCGCTTGTCAACAGCAGACGTTCGGAATTTTGTCGGCGGGCGGTGACGCGCTCTCGCGCCGCTGCACCAAATGTCGTTACACCCATTCAGAGTCGCTGCCGGAGTTGGATAAGAAGGTTTTGTACCTCGACCAGAATGCATTCAGCCTCTTGTTTTCCGTAAGATCGGGAGGGAGGCTACCCCAAGGGCACGAGGATTTTGCTCGTGAAGTACATCAACGCCTCAAGCGCCTAGTCTTGCTCCAGCAAGCCATCCTACCGCACTCCGATATTCATCGCGGCGAGACCGTTGTTTTCCGTCAAGCTGCTGCGCTGCGTGAAGCCTACGAAGTTATCGGAGGCGATGTCGCGTTTACCGACCATCACTCGGTTGAACAAGCCCAAGTGTGGGAGTACTCACGCGCCTTTTTGGAGAACCGCGATCCGCAGTTGAACCTGGACGTTGATGAAGTGCTGGAGGACGAGCGCAACGAATGGCTGCGCGACATGCACATCGGCGTCCAGATGGATTACAGCCTCTTTGCTGACGAGTTTCGGGCGTCGCGCGACAAAGGTCACGCAGGAATGCTGGAGTTGGTCGACAAATGGGCATCCGAACGCCCGACGTTCGATAGTGTTCTCGAAGTCGAACGAGATGCGTTCTCTTCGGTGCGAACGAACGGGCTCCTAGCGGCTGTCGACGCCATCATCGCGGCTGCAGGTAATCCTGATCCAATGGCGGCATTCAACGCCGCCCACAATCCAATTCTACAAGAACACGACACCCTACTAAGGGCATTCATCCAGGCGGGACACAGTGAGAGGGATGCGGGCAGGGAAGTCATCTGGTTTTGGGGCTGGGAACGAAATCGAGAGATGCCCCATCATCGCATTTCATCTTACTTGTTCGCAGCGCTGGCACGTCGGGTCGTTGGCGGCCAGCGGCGCCTTACGCGCGGCTTTTTGAACGACGTACGTGCCATCTCGACCTATGCACCATATGTGGATGCCATGTTTGTTGATCGCGAGTGCGCCGAGCTTCTGAATGAAGGGAGGCTCCGCGATGAATTGAAGTACAAGGCCCGTATTTTCTCGTTCGCCGACACCAAGGCATTCATCGACTATCTCGAAGACGTGGAACAGCGGGCAACCAAGGAAGTTAGGCACTACGCTGAGACCATCTACGGGTTAGAGGACTAACGTGCGAAGATGGCGGTCTGATGAACCTGCTGTTGTAGGACGCTCGACACAGGCTTAATGCGCGACCGATGATTGCGCCACGACTAGTGCTTGATGGTCCGAGCGACTCGAAAGCCCACATGATTTGTACGTGTCTCGGAAGGAGCCGCTTGTCGTTTCGTAGCGGTAGCAAACTCAGGATCTGTCGCCCGCGAACCGCCCCGATAAGATTCGATATTGGCAATTAGGTTTAGTTACGGCAGTCCCATCTATTGGTGCAAATTCATAGCTACCATCGTAGCAATCTTGTACCCACTCGGATACGTTCCCGTCCATATCGTAAAGGGCGTACGAGTTAGGCTTGTATTTTCCGACCGGAACAGTCCTATTTGCATGAGTGAACCATGTCCCCCCGCTAATATGAGCGAGTTTTGGAGTTATTACGTCTCCGAAGAATGTTGCCGTGCTCGTCCCCGCTCTCGCCGCATACTCCCATTCAGCTTCGGTGAGCAAGCGATAAGTTTTTCCTGTTTTTCGACCCAACCATGATAAATACTGTTGGGTGTCGGGCCATGATACGTTCATGACAGGCATATTATCGCGTCCCCAGGATTCATCGCTTGGGCGATAAGGGCAACCACCTGCTGCGCCACAAGCGTCCCACTCGGCAAATGTGACCTCGTACCTGCCGACGGCGAATGAACTTGGGATTCGAACTTGCCTCATTGGCTTTTCATTATAACGTCGTTGAGATCCCATATCAAAAGTCCCGGGCGGTACGACGACCATTTCAGGACAAACCGGACAATCCCGAAATGTTCGGCCCGACATTGGCTTGATGGACAATGCCACGTCCCGGTTGCCGGATGACTTTGCCTCGCTGCCATATGCTGCCGAATGCTTGGGTGCAGAGGCTTTGTCATTCTGCTTCGGTTCTGCTGCTCGCTTCGCTGCCTCTTGCTGTCGCACCCTCTCGGCTTCGGCGGCGCGGGTGGCCGCTGCCTCCTCGGCTTGACGTCTTAGTTCTGCTGCTCGCTTCGCTGCCTCTTGCTGTCGTACTCTCTCGGCTTCGGCGGCGCGGGTGGCCGCTGCCTCCTCGGCTTGACGATTAGATGCAGGTTCGCTGTTGCTGAAGCTAGGCTTGCACTTCTCTGCTGCCGGAACAAACGGACACATCGCCAACTTAAACAACGTTTCGTCTGGTTTGTCGCCTGTAGTCAACCAGTAAAAGCCAATTACGGAACTAAGCAACAGGCCGGCGACTACTTTGTAGACTGCGCGCTTGAATTTCGGCCAATGGTCACCCGCTATGGCATTTACAAATAATATAGCGGCTGAAGTAGCCAATATGTATGGAACAAACTCCCAAATTCGCATCTGTTACTTACCCCAATGTTCCACTGCGTTCGGGTCACTGTTTCCCCAACTTATCTTATCTTTGCGCTGAAGGACATCAAGCGCAGCACTCGTTCTGGCCGAGTTCTGGATCAACGGCTTTCCTCGGTCATCACCGGCTGTGCCCTTCCCAAGCATGTAGCGCGATTTTGGAAGGCAACTTGTTCTCGGCAAGCGCCCTTGTCCGCCAAACGATTACGGCTTGTACCAAACCTTCACCCGCCTCGTCCCAAAGCCCGTGCACCGCACCCGCATCGCCACGGCCAAGTGGCTCGCTGCCGTTCAGCCCGTGCCGTGACGCGAACTCGGAGGCGGGAATATCGCGTTGGCGACCGCAAGCACAGTGCGGCCACAGCACGGCGCCCTCTCAGATCGCGGCGCCGATGGTGACCTGCTTCCAGGCGTCATCGCGCGGGATGGTGTGCCAGCGCTCTTCTCGTGGCCCTGACCTGTTCACGCCGTCACGATCTCCAGTTCGGTCGCGTCCGTTGTCGGCGCCTTGCGCTACTGGTCGTGGCCTAGTAGATCGTAAATAGCTCGCCCGCCGTCTCTTCGTGATGATGGGGGCTCAGATGGCCGTAGACCTTCTCTATCGTTGCCATGCTCGTGCGGGTGAACGCGGCGATCTTGGCTAGTTCTCTTCCCTCCTGAACCATCCACGAGATGGCCGTGTGCTTCAACACGTGCTGTGGGGCTTGAGGGCGCTTCAGTCCGGCCCTTCGGTAGGCGTCGGACAGATCGATACGCTCGACACTTGAGCCTCGCCACTCGATGACCCGATCCGTCGTTCGCCTCTGGTAGGCGGCCAGTAAGTCGCCATAGAGCGGACTATTCGACACGCTGATAGCACCTACCGGCTTCTTCTTTCGTCCGACGTCGGCGCCGAGATCGAGATAAATCGCCTTCCGCAGGGTGCCCTTCGAGAAATCAACGAGCTTTGGTTCGACGCCCCACCTCACACCGGGCATCATCTCGGAAGCATGGACGATGTTGTGCGCACGGTCGGCGTGCATCGGTTTATCGCCTTGCGGCCATGTCACGTCTGACCACTTCAGTCCGAGGATCGCCCTATGGCGTGCGCCAGTTGCGAGGGCGATGCGCACGAAGAGTCGTTGGTGAAGTTCGACGCAACCGTCTATGAGAAGTTTGGCTTGATCGCGTGTCAGAAACTGCTGGCGCGCCGTCTGTGGCGCGTTGTTAATCGAGACGCGCACGTGCTGGAGTCCTGGCCAATGGGGCGACGACTGTGCCCACCGAATAGCTGCCCGGAATATTCCAAGCTCTCGGACGGCCGTGCTGTCACTGACCCGCTTGGGTGTCGTCTGGTAGGGGGAGGCAGCGTTGGAGTGATGCTGAGCCGTCCGCCAACGGCGATAAGCTGTCCAGGACGTAGGGCCAAGCTGATCGGGCTTGAACGCTGAAAAGTGTTCTTCGAGCTTGGCAAGGGCGTAGACGGTGGACTCCCCGACAGTCTCTTTCGACGCCCTATAGGCGGCCAACAGCTCCCCGATCTTGTAGTCCGGGCCGGAAGGCCGCAGTCCGGTCAACTCGGCCGCCAACGCATGTCCGAGCTTCTGCGCTTCCGTCTTGTCACGACTACCGGTCGAGCGGCGGTAGGTCATCCCGTTCTTGGGGTTCGTATAGGCAACCTGCCAAATCTTGGACCGCTTGTCTTGAACAAGCGTCAGTTTTGGGATGATGTTCTTGGGGTACGCCATATGTGCCTGCTTGCATGTAAGCGCCTCACGACCGACCTGGGGCTCGTTGCGTGGTTTTCGCTTGACGAGCGTCGGATCAGGCGGCGACGCTTTGCGTCGCCGGTCTGGTGACATTCCAGGGCAGTAGGGCCTCGATATCTTCAAGGGTCCTGGCCTGGGGGATCATCGTAAAGACGTGTCTGAGGTAGGCGAAGGGTTCGAGACCGTTGGCCTTTGCCGTCTCGACGAGGCCATAGAGCCGCGCCGACGCTGTGGCTCCTTTCGGCGTGTCGCAGAATAGCCATGCTTTTCTTCCGACGACAAACGGGCGCAGCGCGTTCTCGCAGAGCACGTTCGATATCTCGATGCGGCCGTCTTCGAGGTAGCGGATGAGCTTCGGCCATTCGTCGGCGAGATAGCTGATCGCCTTGCCTGTCAGCGACTGCGGCGGCGTTGCGTTACGGTTTCCGTCGAGCCACGTGCGCAGTTCGTCCCAGATCGGCCGTGCCTTCTCGTTGCGTATTCGATGCCGCTGCTCTGGTGTCATTCCGGCGTCGCGAGCCAGCTTCTCGATCACATAGAGTTTGCGGATGATGAGCAGCGCTTCCGGCGCGAGGCCGCGCTCCATCCCGGCGATCGTGTGCCGGGCCTTCACGGCCTCGACGAACTTTCTGCGCGCATGATCGAGACAGCCGACGTGGATCACGCCGTCGCGCCGGGCGACGTGTTGTAGGCGGCATAGGCGTCCGATCGCAGATAGCCCTTGTAACCATCGAGGAGCCGCATCGGGATCGCACCAGCCCGGGACGGGGCGTAGTCGAACCAATCATCCGCGACCCGGTGGCCCGCCCCGGCGCACCGACATGAACGACTTCGCCGTGGCTGCCCGACCGTCCTCCTTGAGGACCTGCACGCTGGTCTCGTCCATCTGCAGGACGTCGTAGGCGAGCTGCGTCTCGTGCATCAGGTTGATCAGCGGCATCACGAGATCGCCGAGCCGGATCATCCAGCAGGCCAGCGCCGTGCGCGACACGCTGATCATGTAACGAGCCAGAATGCCTTCCTGGCGATAGAGCGGCAGGCCATCCACGAACTTCGCGCTTGCGACGTGCGCGAGCAGCCCCGGCGAGGCGTTCGACTTTGGGATCGGCTGCGCGGGCATGGCTGCTGTGACGACGACGGGGCCATCGTGGCTCGTGCCCTCGCATGAGCGGCAGGCGTACTTGAACCGCACATGCTGAAGGACCTGGGCGCGAGCCGGGATGAGATCGAACTGCTCGCTCGTCACCTCGCCGATGCGCGTGAGCTGGCAGCCACAGGGGCAGGTTTTTCCGATCGTCGGGAATGTCGTGCTCGACGCGCGCGAGGTAGTTTCCCGTCGATCGGTTTTCTCTTGCCACGAGCGCGGGCATGCGCGGGAACCGCAATCTCGGTCGCCTGCGCTTCCACGTCCGGATTCGGACGTCGAACCTTTCAGCCTCGTTGAAGAGATCCATCTGCGCCAGTGAGGAGAGCTTTTCCGACTTCGGCGCAAAGGCCCTCACCGCCGCGAGCCGAAGCTGCTCCTCCAGGATCGCGATGCGCGCCGCCTGCGCTGCAGTCAACGCCTTCAGCGTCGCGATTTCGTCGCTCTCGGGCGTCGGCGATGTCTCGGAAGTGCCCATGGGAAAAGCATAACTGATTTGCCCGTGGCACGTCCGTCACATCGGACAAGTCTTCACAGCACGCTGCGATATTCGAGTGCGCGGTGGGGTTTGTGACCTCGGCACAACCTCCGGCTCGGCCTACATCTTCCAGGATGACGGTGCAGGGAACTGGACTCAGATCGCCAAGTTACTGGCCGACTGACGCGCAGCTGGTGATCGCTTCGGCCAAAACGTGTCGATCAGCGGCGACACCATAGTGGTCGGGACTGGCCACCAGTGTAGGCTACGTCGGCTCGGTCAACATCTTCCAGGACGATGGCACGGGTAACTGGGAACAGATCGCCAAGCGACCACCGACGACGGGGGCGTCCTGTGCGGCACGGCCATTTCGATCAGTGGCGACACCGCCGTCGTTGGGTCGCCTCATTACGATGGCCAGGGCGTCTACACCGGCGCGGCCTATGTATTCCAGGATGATGTGCCGGCAATTGGAGCCAGATTGCGAAGTTGATAGCCAGCGATGGCGCCGAACAGGATTACTTTGGCACCCAGTTATCGATCAGCGGTAGCACCGTCGTCGTCGGAGCCGGACAGAAGAGCTCGGCATACATATTCCAGGATGACGGTGTCGGCAACTGGAACCAGATCGCCAAGCTGGTGGCCGACGATGGCCCGGGGGGGTTGTTCGGCGACTCCGGCGTCTCGATCAGCGGCAACACTGCCGTCGTCGGAGCGTTGATGGACGACGGCAACACCGGCTCGGCCTACGTTTTCCAGGATGACGAGCCGCTGGCAATCGGAACGATACAGCTAAGCTCCTGGCCAGTGACGCGACGGGAGGGGATCTGTTTGGTGCCAGCCTTTCGATCAGCGGCAGCACCATCCTCGTTGGGGCGCTCTGGGACAGCAATGACAACGGTGGTAAGGCCGGATCGGCGTACATCTTTGAACGTGCTACGGCGACAGCCACGACAACGCTGACGATTGCGAATCTGAATCCGGTAGCGGATGCGAATGGCCCGTACGTGATCGATGAGGGCCAGGACCTGGTGCTTGACGGTTCCGGCTCGACTGACCCGGGCGGTGATCCATTGACCTACACTTGGGACCTGGACAACGACGGCGACTACGATGATGCATCCGGCGTCTCCCCGACGGTCGATTGGGCGACGTTGCTCGGACTCGATGTCCAGTGACGGACAGTGCCTGACGATCGGTCTGCGGGTTGATGACGGACAGGGCGGCAGCGACACGGTGAAGTGCACGCTGGCGATTGCGAATCTCAATCCCTTGGCTGAGGCAAACGGCCCATACGTAGTGGATGAGGGTCTGAGTCTGGTGCTTGACGGTTCGGGCTCGACTGATCCAGGTGATGATCAACTGACCTATGAGTGGGACTTGGACGGCGACGGAGTGTTCGGCGAGACCGGCGCCGTAGCGGCCAATGGCGATGAGACAGGCGTTGCACCCGTTTTCTCGGCCGCTCTGCTCGACGGACCTGACACGCGCATCGTCACGTTGCGCGTGACCGATGCTGACGCAGCAACAGCCGAGGACGTCGCTACGATCAGCGTGCTTAACGTGGCTCCGACAATCGTGCTCAGCGGAGCTGGTAGCGTGAACGAGGGCGCCACGTACACGCTCGCCCTCGGGCCGGTAACCGATCCGGGCGATGACACGCTGACCGACTACGTCGTCAACTGGGGCGACGGCGCCGACCAGCCTGACCGCAGCCGAAGTAGCGGCGAACCCCGACGTCATCCACACGTACGCCGACGGGCCGGACGGGCACACGATCACCGTCGACTTGATCGACGAGGACGGAACTCACACCACGGCGGGCAGTTTCGACGTCACGGTAGACAACATCGCTCCGACGATCGTGCGTACCGGCGCCGGTAGCTTGGACGAAGATGCGAAGTACACGCTCACGCTCAGGACCATAACCGATCCGGGTGACGGCAACACAGTGACCGACTACGTCGTCCACTGGGACGATGGCACCGCGTCGACTAGCCTGACTGCAGCGGAAGTGGCGGCGAACCCCGACGTCACCCACACCTACACCGACGGGCCGGACAGTTACACGATCACCGTCGATCTGGTTGACGAGGACGGTGCGCCGGTGGAGGGGCTGGACGCGCTGCTGGCGGTGATCCGGGACCTGTCGCGGCAGATCGCGGATGCGGCCGGGTGACCCGATGGTCCGCTACAAGCGCGACTCCACGCCGGAGGAGGACTTCTTCATCCTGCTGGAGGGCCTGTCGCGGGAGGAGCAGCGGTCGCTGCTGCGCCACCCGACGTGGGACGCCCGCTGCTGGTGCCGCGGAGTACGGCCGGCCGTACGGCGCGGTGCTGAAGATCATCGACTGGGAGACCGTCCACGGCCCCACCGGTGCCAGCCGCGGCGGGAATGGATCCCGTAGCCGTGCTGGCGTGGATGGCGGATGCGGCGTGCATCGGCACGGACCCTGATGCGTTCTTCCCGCACGGCAACAACAAGCCAGACCCCGCGGTCGCCGCGGTGTGCGGGTACTGCCCCGTCCGCGGCGACTGCCTGTCCTACGCGATGAAGCACACGTGGCTGGACGGTGTGTGGGGCGGCCTCACCGCGTCGCAGCGGGCGACCCTGCGCCGCCGCTCCCAGGTGGAGCGGGACTGGCAGCCGCAGGAGTGCCGGTGGTGCGGGAGGCTGTTCCCCGTGACGCGGCTGGGCCGCGAGCACTGCTCCCGGTCCTGCACGCAACGCGACTACGACTGGCGGTCGGGGCGCCGCCTGTCGGGACCTCCCGCCATCAGGGGCGGGTAAGGGCGGGCGGCCGGCCCCCTGGCCGCCCGCCCGTGCCCCTCACTTCAGCAGTTTCACGGTGTTCTCGTAGACGCCCTTCAGGACCGCCCATGCGGCGGTCTTCGCGCCGCCGCCCATGTCGAGGGTCCAGTTGAGGGTGCGGGCCGGGGCGGTGTCGGCG
>CAVXGT010000016.1:0-173046 GCA_963761475.1 uncultured Alphaproteobacteria bacterium | reverse complement strand
CCGTCGGGGACTGAGCCCGTCATCCGGGTGATGGCGGAAGGCGACGACGAGCAGGTCGTTGCCAATGTCGTCAACGAGATCTGCGAGGCCGTGACCAAGGCGGCCCAGTAGCCGGCACGCCATGGCCCGACGGCCACCCGCAAGGTCTCATGGTTCGCGCGATCAAGCAGGGCGTGGGGGGCTTCCCCGCGCCCTTTGCCTTTGCGATCGTCCCGTAAAAATACGCCGCTTAAGCGCTTTTTAAACAGTCTGGCGCATTGTGGGCCCAAGTCGGCAAGAGGAATGAAGTCGTCGATCTCCTGGTTTGTGCGTCGGCGTTGATGGGGCGGCCATGTAGGTGCTGCCACAGGACACTCGCGCGAACGTTTCTCCTCGCCAAGCCGTAAAGCCGTCGCCGGTCGCCACGCCAACCGTCGGCACGCCTGTTGTTGCATTCGAGGGATCGACGCACATGCGACTGATTACACTTTGCCTATCCATCGGCCTTGCCGGGATCGCGCTCACGCCTGCCGCCAACGCTGCGGACTGGAACAATGGCGCGGGCGGCATCAAGGACTACAGGCCTGCTGGCGTGCCGGTGCCGGCTCCGATCCCCTATCCCGAAACGTTCAAGTGGTACTTGCGCGCCGATGTTGGGCTGGGCGTCACGAGCGAGCCGAGCGTCAAGGAGACCGGCGTTGCCTATGGCATTTATCGCGACCCGGCTGATGGTCCTGCCTTCGGTTCGTCGTCCTCGTGGTTCACGACCGATTTCGATTACTTCGCTTCGGGCGGCGTTGGCGCGGGTGCTTATCTCACGCCGCATCTGCGCGCCGATGTAACGGTTGATGCGCGGACCAAAAGCTCTGTCAGCTCCGATGCGACCTATTCCTATATGGTCGATCCCGGGGTCGGCAATCCCGCCACCATTCGCGCTGATGGCATCGTCACGGACCGTACCGACGTCCGTTCGACGGTGATGCTGGCGAACCTCTACTGGGACTTTGCCGGTCGGGGTAGCACGTTCATGCCGTACGTCGGCGTCGGCGTTGGCGCGGCCGTGCGCACGATGGAGCGCGGCTACACGGCCCGTGAACGGCTTTACGACACCACGACCTCGCCTGAGACGTTCTCCGGCGTTGGCGTGCGTTACGGCGGCGAGGGCAAGGCCCATCAGTTGACGCCGGCGCTCGCGCTGACAGCCGGTCTCGGCTACGCCTTGAGCCCCGGAATGGTCTTCGATCTGAACTACCGCTACACCTACATCGGAGAGGCCGACTTCGGGACCAAGGTTTCGTTCTCTCCGGCTGATCCGTCGGGCGTGTCATCGACGGTGTCGCGGCAGACCATCGGCGAGACGCACGAGCACGCGCTGCGGGCCGGCATTCGCTGGAACGTCTGGTAAGCATCGGCTCTGCATCCACGACTTTTGGTTTCGCGTCAAAGCCGGCACCCAGGTGCCGGCTTTACGCGTTAGGGCTGGCGGCGAAGACTTGGCTTGCAGGGCTGGGTTCTCGTCGCTATAACGCGTCGGCACGCAGGATGGGCCACGGCCGGTTTTGCGTTGGGCACGCCTTGTGCCTTCAACTCACTGAGATGGAACGGGTTTCGCCATTGGCGGAGCGTAGCGCAGCCTGGTAGCGCACTTGCTTCGGGAGCAAGGGGTCGGGGGTTCGAATCCCTCCGCTCCGACCATCTCCTCACTTCCTCCTGATCACGGATACAAGCAGCCGATCGGTACGGCGGGCATCGGCTTTTGCGGTCTCGCAGCGCCTTGCGCTTAACGGACCTGCAATTTGCTGTCACGCTGGCATCGTCTTGGTGTTGGCGGAGGATCTGGCATGGCTCGCGGACGGGTGGCGCTTGTGGTGGGCGCAGGGGATGCAACGGGTTCGGCTGTGGCGCGCCGGTTTGCCGCCGGGGGCTTCATCGTTTGTGCGACGCGGCGGACAGGCGACAAGCTCGCGCCGCTGGTGGCGGAGATCGAAGGTGCGGGGGGACGCGCGTTCGGGTTCGGCAGCGATGCGCGGCGCGAGGAACAGGTCATGGAGCTGTTCGCTGGCATCGAGGCGGACGTTGGCGATATCGAGGTGGTGGTCTTCAACGTCGGCGGCAACGTCCGCTTCCCGATCCGGGAGACGACGGCCCGGGTCTACACCAAAGTCTGGGAGATGTGTGCGCTCGGTGGTTTTCTGGTTGGTCGGGAAGCGGCGCGCGTCATGGTTCCGCGCGGGCGCGGCACGATCCTCTTCACCGGCGCCACGGCGAGTGTGCGGGGTGGGGCCGGTTACGCTGCGTTTGCGGGTGGCAAACATGCGCTGCGAGCCCTGTCGCAAAGCATGGCGCGGGAGCTTGGGCCGGAGGGCGTGCATGTAGCGCATATCGTGATCGATGGCGGCATCGACACCGCCTTCACGCGTGAGCGGCGGGGGGCGGACTACGATGATCTCAAGGCGCGGGGCGGCATCCTCGATCCCGTGGCCATCGCGGAGTCCTATTGGATGCTGCATAGCCAACAGCGCAGTGCGTGGACGCACGAGCTCGATCTGCGGCCGTGGATCGAGCGCTGGTGAGGGGCGGGGCAGGCGCGGCGTGAATTTCAGGAGCAAGGTGCGATGGCGGGACCACTAACAGGTGTGCGAGTTCTCGATCTGACGACGGTGATCTCGGGACCGGTGTGTACGATGCTGCTCGCTGACCAGGGCGCGGAGGTCATCAAGATCGAGCCGCCGGGCGGCGATATCGCGCGGCGCACGGCCGGCGCTGGCGGCATGACGGCGATGTTCGTCTCCTCGAACCGGGGCAAGCGCTCGATCGTGCTCGATCTCAAGCAGGAGGCGGCGCGCGAGATCGTGCGGCGGATGGCGCGGACGGCCGACGTTCTCGTACAGAATTTCCGGCCGGGGACGCTGGCGCGCCTCGGTTTGGGTGAGGCGGAGCTGCGGGCCATCAATCCCCGCCTGATCTACGTTTCGATCAGTGGCGTGGGAGAAAGCGGGCCTTATGCCGGCAAGCGCGTCTACGACCCGCTCATCCAGTCGCTGAGCGGGCTTGCGGATGTGCAGGGCGACCAGGTGACGGGCCGGCCGCGGATGGTGCGGACGATCGTTGCGGACAAGACCACGGCCATTCATGCGGCGCAGGCGGTATGTGCGGCGCTCTATGCGCGCGAGCGCACCGGCGAAGGCCAGCATGTGCGCCTGTCGATGCTCGACACCATGGTCGCCTTCGTGTGGCCGGAGGCGATGGTGCAATACACGGTCGTCGGCGCGGAAGGCGGTGGCGTCAATCCAACGGCGCGGCCGGACCTGATCTTCGAGACGGCGGACGGCTACATCACCGTGGGCTCGGTGTCGAATGCGGAATGGCGTGGGCTGTGCGAGGTGCTGGGCCAACCGGATTGGATTGCGGACGTCCGCTTTGCGACGCCAGCGCAGCGGTCCGCCAACGCGGCTGAGCGACTTGGGTTGGTGGGTGCGATCCTGAAGACACGGGGGAGTGCTGAGTGGCTCGAGCGCCTTGATGGCGCGGACGTGCCGTGTGCGCCGGTGTTGCGGCGTAGCGAAGTGGCGAGCGACCCGCAGGTCGTCCACAACGGCCTGTTGGAGACATTCGAGCAACCGGGGCTTGGCTTGGTGCGCCAGCCACGACCGGCGGCGCGGTTCGAAGCGACGCCTGCCGCCATTGGCGGACCGGCGCCGGCCGTGGGAGCGCATACACACGAGATCCTGGCCGATTTCGGGTTTGCGGCGGATGAGATTGCCGGCTTGGAGGCTGCTTTGGCCTTTGGGCCAGCGCGGCGGGAAGGCGCGGGGGCATGAACAAGGAAGCTGGATCGGGCCCGCTCATTCTCTGGGGGGCGGGTACGTCGCGGACGCTCCGCGCGCACTGGGCGATGGCCGAGCTCGGCCTTGCATACGAGTGTCGACCGATAGGACCGCGCACGGGGGAGACCAAGACGGAGGCCTATACGGCGCTCACCGCCCGCCAGAAGGTGCCGCTGCTGCAGGACGGCGCGTTGGTGTTGACCGAGAGCGTGGCGATCATGGCCTATCTCTCGGATCGTTATGGGAGCGAGGAGACGGCCTTGGTGCCGCGGACGCCGGTTGGCCGTGCCACGTGCCTGGAGTGGGTTGCCTTTGCCCTGAGCGAGCTTGATGCCGCCTCGCTCTACGTCATCCGGCGGCATCGCGATCTCGCCGACATTTACGGTGCCGCGCCTGAGGTGTGTCGGGCGGCGGAAGACTATTTCGGCCAGCAGATGCGTTCGGTGGAGCGTGCTCTGGGTTCTGGTCAAAGGTTCATCGGCGGCGACAGGTTCACGGCTGGCGACATCATGCTTTCGAGCTGCCTTGGCTGGGCCGAACGCTATGGCCTGGCGCTGTCGCCGCTGGTCATGGCGTATCTTGCCGCGCAGCGCGCTCGGCCCGCCTTCGCCTTGGCGATGAACCGGAACACGCCTCCCTCTCGCCCGCCCATGACAGGATCACGATCCACATGACACCTCGCGTCGCGTTCCATTTCGATTTCGGCAGCCCCAATGCCTATCTCTGCCACAAGGTGATCCCGGCCATCGAGAGCCGCACCGGCGTGCGCTTCGACTATGTGCCGGTGCTGCTCGGTGGCGTTTTCAAGCTCACCGGCAATCAGCCGCCGATGGTGCAGTTCAAGGGCATCAAGAACAAGAACGAGTACCAGCGGCTCGAGACCGAGCGCTTCATTGCCCGCCACGACATCAGGCAGTACCAGCGCAACCCGCACTTTCCGGTGAATACGGTGCAGATCATGCGCGGCGCCATCGTGGCCGAGCGGGACGGCTACCTGATGCCCTATGTGGAGGCCGTCTTCCATCACATGTGGGAGGCGCCCAAGAAGATGGACGAGGCGGAGGTGATCGTGGCAGCGCTCGTGCAATCGGGTCTCGATGGGCCAGCCATCCTGAAAGCCACAGGCGAGCAGGCGATCAAGGACAAGCTGATCGCCAACACCGAGGCCTCTGTCGCGCTTGGGAACTTCGGCAGTCCCACGTTCTTCGTCGGCAACGAGATGTTCTTCGGCAAGGACAAGCTTGGCGACGTGGAGGAGGCGATCGGGGCGGCTCAGGCGCACGGTTGAAAACAGAGGGGCCGGCGCTGCTGCACCGGCCGCTCGTTTCGCTCTCGATGCCCCCAAAGGCGGGCGATGTCGTTCAGGCAGCCTTCGCCTTCGGCTTCAAGTGTTGCACCTTTGGCAACACCTCCTTGGCCAACAGCGACAGCGAGTTCTGCCAGGCCTTGGGGTTCTCGACATAGTCGAAGCCGAACACCAGAAGCTGGCCGAAGCCACCGACCTCGTCGTAGATCTGGGCGATCTTTTCAGCGCAGGTGTCGGGGGAGCCGACGATCCAATTGTGCTTGGCGCAGTATTCCGGCGTGACGTCGCTGTCGGCGACATTGGGGTCGTGCTTGAGGTACTGCAGGAAGTCGAACTCACCCAGCAGCTTGAGGAAGTATTCGCGCATCATGCGGCCCATGTGCGAGCCCGCGGAGAGGCGCATGGCCTCGGCATCGGTGTCGGCGACGAAGACTTCGCGCACCATGCGCCACTGGCCGCGGTCGGGTGTGCGGCCAGTACGGGCGGCGCCCTCCTCGACGGCCTCCCAGTGGCTCGCCACATAGCCCGGATTGAGATTGAGGCTCATGGGCCAGTAGCCGCGCTCGCCGGCGAGCTTCAGGGTATCGGAGCCCTTGGAGAGGCCGGCGACGGCGATCGGGGGATGGGGCTTCTGCAACGGTTTGATGTGCGGCTTCAGGAAACCATACATCTCGCCTGGCGCTTTCACCGTCCAGAACTTGCCCTTGTGCTCGAAGGGCTCGGTGGCACTCCACAGACGCAGGATGATGTCGAGCGCCTCGCGCGTCATGTCGCGGTTCTGGCCCGTCGAGCCGTCGACGTTGAACATTTCCCAGTCGCTCGGCAGGCCGCTTGCTGCAACACCGAAATTGAGACGGCCGCCGGAGATGTGGTCGAGCATGGCGACGCGGTTGGCGAGCTCGGCGGGGTGGTGGTAGGGCAGCAGGAAGCCGCCGGGGCCGATGCGGATGTTCTTCGTCTGCATCAACGCCTGGGCGATGATCAGGTCGGGGGAGGGGTGGGGCTCCCAGGGTGCGGTGTGGTGCTCACCGATCCAGCATTCCGCATAGCCCAGCTCGTCGAGCCAGCGCAGAACCTGCAGATCCCATTCGTGGCCGTCCTTCAGGCTTCTCTCGGGGGGATGGGATGGCATGGTGAAATAACCGAGCTGCATCGGTGCCTCCGTTCAATATGTTTTTATGTCGTCTGTCCCTTGGTCTTGGAGGCAAAAAGGGTAGGGCATTGGCGGGCTGGGTCAAGATGGGGTTGTTGCGGGACGGCACCGTTGCAGGCGTGGACAACGAGGATGGCGCATTTTGATCGGCATCAAGTTCGCTGGGAATAGCTTTGGCGCAAACTGACCCAGCCCTGTAGGGCACGAGTGGTGACCGAGGCGTCAAAGAAGGCCGTGAGGCGCGCAAATGTCGAACCCGATTACGGACAAGGCCGAGGTGTCCATCGACTTTCCCGACAAGTTCTACATGGGCTCGTTCGGGCGGGAGAGCCGGTTCGATGTGACGGCCGACAAGGATGGCATGCACCTTCACCTCGACCGTGCCGGTGAAGAGAAGCGGCATGTGGGCTTTCACATCCACTACTACCTGCTCGAGGACATCCTCGGATCGCTTGCCGATGCGCTCGGCCAGGTCGACGGGCTGGATGCGGCACACAAGCAGCGATTGGCCGAGGCGGCCAAGAGGCTTGCGGCGGCGTGCGGGTCGTGAGGCGGGGCGCGGGCGCGTGGCCCGGCTGTGGTGTTGCCGGGCCTTGCGCATCTGGCCGTCGCCTACAGTCGCCAATGCTTTGCGCCTAAGCCCGCCTCACTCGGCGGCGGGCTCTGGGGCCACCAGTCTGTCGATGGCGACGCCCTTGCCGAGGCCCTGGCGCTGCTTGTAGGGCGTGGTGTCGAGTTCCTCGAGTTCGATCTCGCGCGCCAACACCTTGCGCTTCCAAGCTTGGTGCTCGGCCTCTCTGCCGTGGAACTCGGGCATGACCTCCTTGGCGAACAATTCCAGGCTCTCGCAGATGTGAGTGTGGTCGTTGCGGCCGGCCTGGTTCAACAGGATGATACTATCGACTTTCGAGGCCTCGAACTTGCGCAGTTTCTGGCGGATGGTTTCGGGCGATCCGATCAGGCCGCCACGCAGGGCCGCCTCGGCTTTCTCTGGATTGGCCTTCTTCCACTGCTGATACTCGTCCCACAGGCTGACGGTGCCGGCGCGGGCTCGCTCGACACCGCGGCCGGTGCCGACGTTGCGGCCGTCGGCGCCCGAGTAGTAGGCGAGCGCGAATTGGAAGAACGTGATGCCATCGGCGCGGCGGCGGGCTTCCTCGTCGGTCTCGGCGCACATGAAGTAGCTGACCATGGCGATATTGCAGTTCGACTGGTAGTCGGCGAGTTTCTCCTGACGTTTGACGAAGGCGTTGTAATAGGCGTGCACCCAGGCGTGGGCCATCTCGGCGGAAAGAAACTGGAAGCCGAGCGCGCCGATGCCGCGTTTGCCGGCCATCTCGATGGTCTCGAGTTGTGAGCAGGCGACCCAGAGCGGCGGATGCGGCTTCTGGACGGGCTTCGGCAGCACGTTGCGGTAGGGGAACTTGAAGTAGGGGCCGTCGTATTCCCAGCCTTCGCGGGTGAACATCGGCATGATGCAGCGCATTGCGTCTTCCCAGACCGCGCGCTTGGTGTCGAGGTCGCGGTCGAAGGGAGCGAGCTCGGTCATGCTGGCGCCTTCGCCCATGCCGAACTCGACGCGGCCGTTGGAGACGAGGTCGAGGGTCGCGACCTTCTCGGCAACGCGGGCGGGGTGGTTGGTCGTGGTCTGGATAATGCCATGGCCGAGGCGAATGCGCTTGGTGCGCTGGCTCGCCGCCGACAGGAACACCTCGGGCTGGGGGGAGTGGGAGTATTCCTCGAGAAAGTGGTGCTCGACCTGCCAAGCGTAATCATAACCGAGGCGATCGGCGATCTCGACCTGGTCGAGGGCATTCTGGTAGAGCTGGCGCTCGTCGTCGGGGCCCCATGGGCGCGGCAACTGCATCTCGTAGAATATGCCGAATTTCATTTGGGCCTCCTCGATTGGGGCTCGGTTCGCCTGATCTGGTCGCCTGCGGGCCTCTCAGCGTTGCGCTTGCCGACAAGTGCGTCAAGGCGGGATCTGGAGGCGCGGCGCGGGGTGCGTGGCGGGAACAATGTCTGGAGTTCGAGCGTTGGTGCCGGCACAGGTCGTCGTTATCGCCCGGTTCTGCCGCGTCGCCATTGCCGATGGCGGTCGCCGTCGCCATATACGCAGGCAGGGTCGATGCAATGCGGCGCCGGCGAACAAACTGTTGCTGCCGGTCTATGTGCGAGGGCGATGGCGGCAGCCCTGCGGCTGGCCAGGGCGGCAGCGAGCGAGTGGTGCTCCTGAGGGCTCGATCCAGCCTCAAACCTCGAAAGGGAGATGTCGTGCTCGATCATATCCTGCTGACCGCTGCGCGCGTGCTCACGTTCGATGATGTGCGACCGATGACGAATGCCAGCGGCTTCTTCTTTCAACGTGACGCGCGGCTGTTCCTTGTCACCAGCCGGCATGTGATGATCGATGAGCCGAGCGATCATTTCCCCTCGCGCATCGAGATCGAGTTGCACACCGATGCTGTCAATCTTTCGCAATCGATCGGGTTCTCGATCCCGCTCTACAGGGACGGCAAGAGTATCTGGCGGCAGGGACTGGACAGCGCCGGCGAGATCGATGTCGCCGTGATCGAACTCGATCGGGCAGCGCTGCCGGAAACCGCGATCTTTCACGCCTTCACGCCGGAGCACCTCTACGGTGCGGACGAGCGCATCGAGGTCGGCAGTCCGCTGCTGGTCGTGGGTTTTCCGCTAGGCTTTCACGACACGCTGCACCATATGCCCGTCGTGCGCCACGCGGTGATCGCCTCGTCGTTCGGGCTGCGATTCCAGGGCGAGGGCTATTTCCTCACCGATGCGCGGACGCATCGCGGCACCAGCGGCGCGCCAGTCGTGATCCGGGCCGCGCCGCGGGCGGGAGAACTCGAGCGAGCTGCCCTGGACGCTGCTTGGCGTCCACTCTGCCCGGCTCGATGTCGGCACGCGCAATTTCGAGATCGACGAAGCGCTGGGCCTCAACTGTGCGTGGTATGCCGACATCCTGATGACGCTCACCAAGGCCTGAGGCAGGTCTTGCGTCACTAGGGCCAGGGCGCGGTTCGGGTCAGCAGCAGCCGCCGCCCGAGGGCGTGCAGGCAGCGGCACCCGTCGACGTCGCGCCGCTGGCAAACGGGATCGACGTGCCGCAGCCGGCAAAGATTCCGTAGTGGCGCGAGAAATCACCGATGAAGTCGAAGTGCGGCTTGAAGCGGGTATCGGCGAGCATGCGCCAGGTGTTGCCGCAGACGGGAAACACCTTGCCGGTCTCGATGAGGTGATGGCCATCCAGCAGGAAGGCGTGCTCGGCGCCTTCGATGGTGCCCTTGTAGATCACCGCCTGGCCGTAGTCCTCGCAGTGGCTTTCCAGCGCATCGATCTTGAAGAGACGGTAGGTGGCCGAGAAGAAGCGGGCCTGGCCAAGTTTTGCCGAGAGCTTTTCGTCGGTGATGGGCAGCGGCCGGTCGGAGACGAGGCGGGGATCGCCGAAGCCAGCCTTTTTGGCGAGGTTCTGGAAGTCGTTCCAGTAGAGCGCGCCGCCGAGGCACTCGCCGTAGAGCACCGGGTCGGCCATCACCGCCTCGGGCAGGCGGCGGTCGGCGTAGACGTCGGCGAAATAGAGTTCGCCGCCGGGCTTCAGGAGGTCGTAGGCGCCCTTCAGCACGGCGAGTTTGTCGGGCGAAAGATTGATGACGCAGTTAGAGACGACGACGTCGAAGCTGCCGGGCTCGAGGCTGAGATCGGCGAGGTTTTCGATATAGCCTTCGATAAATCGCACGTTGGCGCCCTCGGGCCCGAAGCGGTCGCGATGCCAATCGAGATGACGGTTGGCGACGGCCAACTGCTCCTTGGTCATGTCGACGCCGACGACTTCGCCCTTGGGGCCGGCGAGTTGGGCCAGCACGTAGCAGTCGCGGCCGGAGCCGGAGCCGAGGTCGAGGATGCGTGTGCCACCGAGCAGTTCGGGGGCGACGAGGCCGCAGCCATAGTATTTGGCCAGTACCTCGTCGTGGACGTTGGCGAGCAACGTCTTGATACGGGCGGGCATGTCATCCGGTGTGCAACAGGCCTGCGTCTTGAGGTCGGCGGAGGTTTGTAGAACCTGGCCGTAGTAGTTCTTGACGACCTCGATGTTCATAGGGTGGCCTCCGCGATTGACGTTGTGGTTGGCCGGCAAGTGTGCCGATGGATTGCGACAGTGCGATGAACGAACTCAGCCCGGGCTCAGGGCCGCATGGAGAAGCTGCGTGGGCCCGGCGTGCGCAAGGGCTCGGCAAGGCGCGCGAACTCGCACAACAACGGCCGGGTCTCGCGGGGATCGATGATCTCCTCGATGCCGAAGGCTTCGGCTGAGCGAAACGGCGATTTTAGCGCGTCGAGCCTTCGGCTGATCTCCTCCATCTTGGCGGCCTTGTCGTCTGCCGCATCGATCTCGGCGCGATAGGCCGCCTCCACGCCGCCTTCCAGTGGCAGCGAGCCCCAGGACGACGACAGCCAGGCGTAGCGCATGGAATAGCGTCCGGCGGGGACGTGGGCTGCGCCGGCGACGCCATAGACGTTGCGCGTAATGATTGTGCACCAGGGCACGGTGGTTTGGTTGATCGCTGCCATGGCGCGCACGCCCTTGCGGATGGTGGCGCTCTTTTCGGCTTCGAGACCGATCATGAATCCAGGGCAGTCACATAGGTAAACCACGGGCATATGGAAGGTTTCGGCCAGATCGACGAAGCGGATGACCTTGTCGCAGGCATCAGCCGTCCAGGCGCCCATGGCGTGGAAGGGGTCGGAGGCGAGGACGGCCACCGGCAGGCCCTCCAGGCGGGCGAGGCCGGTGATCACGGGACGGCCGAAGTGGCGGCCGATCTCCATGAAGGAGCCCTGGTCGAAGACGGCATCGGCGACGGTGCGCATCTTGTAGGGCTGCGTCTTGTCGCGCGGCACGATGGTGAAGAGGCGCTCCTCACGCCGTTCGGCCGGGTCCCAGCAGGGCTGGCGGGAGGCGACCGAATGGACCGACGATGGCAGGTAGGAGAGGAACTGGCGGGCGCGCGCGAACGCTTCGTCCTCGGTGTCGACGGCATCATCGACGCCGCCGGCCTCACATTGGATCTGCCAGCCGCCGAGCGCGTGCTTGTCGAGTGCCTGCTTGTCGCCGATGCGGGCGACGACAGGGGGGCCGGCAACGAACATCGCCGACGTGGCCTTGGTCATCACGGAGTAGTGGCTGCCGGCGACGTAGGCGGCGCCGAGGCCGGCAACCGAACCGAGCCCCAGAGCCACCACCGGCACCACGCCCATGTTGGTTGCGAGCAGCTTGTAGCGATCGGAGTTGCCGTCGAGGCCGCCGGGCAGATTGGTATAGCCTTTCGTCTCGATGGTCTTGACGGAGCCGCCGCCGCCGGAGCCTTCGATGATGCGGACGATGGGCAAGCGCAGTTCCGCTGCCATGCGCTCGGCGATGACGGACTTGTTGGGAATGGTGGCGTCGGCCGAGCCGCCGCGCACGGTAAAATCGTCACCGGTGATGACGACGGGGCGGCCGTCGAGCAAAGCGCGGCCGGTGATGCGGTTTGAAGGCGTGAAATCCTTGAGCCTGCCCTGCTCGTCATAGCTGCCCCGGCCGGCAATGGCGCCGATCTCGTTAAAGCTGCCGGGGTCGACCAGGCGGTCGATGCGCTCGCGAATGGTGAGGCGACCGCCGGCATGCTGGCGCGCCACCTTGTCTGGTCCGCCCATTTCCCGGGCATAGGCCTCGCGCCGATGCAACTCGTCAAGCTCCGGCTGCCAGCCGGTGATCGAGGGTCCGCCTACTGCATTGTCGTTGGCCATGAAGCGCGTCCTGGATAATCGCCCAAATCTATCCCGGCCCTCGACAGGCCGGACATGCTGCATCAAACTCCACGGGTTGGCGCCGCCACGTCAAGATAGCTTGCACCCAAGGAGGAAACCATGTCGCACGATAGTTGGAAGTTCTCGCACAATCAGGCCAGCGATGCCACGTGGACGCCGGGCCTGCGGGAGATCTTCGAATACCGGGATCTCGGCTTCAAGGATTCGACCAACGGCGATTATGTCGCGCATGTCATCCGCCACAACGGCAAGAAGGCGAAGGACGAGGTCCAGAAGTGGCACGTCCACGATTGCACGTTCCAGATGGTCTACGTGCTCAACGGTTGGGCGACGTTCGAATACGCCGACCATGGCGTCAAGACCATCAAGAAGGGCGACTGCATCAATCAGCGCCCGGGCATTCCCCACCGCGAAGTGGCGTGCTCGGAGGATTTCGAGGTGCTGGAGGTCGTATCGCCGGCCAATTTCGCCACCCGCGTGGTCGAGGGCCCGGACGGCAAACTGCAGGCCGCGGAGTAGCGCGCGACTTGCCATTGGGATCAAGGGGGCGCGGTTCGCGCCCCCTATTCATATGGGGAGCCGCTCAGGCCGCGACCGTCTCGCCGAGGTAGTCGACGGCTGCCTGGACGCCGCCCGAGCCATGCGGGATCTTGAGAGCCTTCAGCGCCATCTCGATGGCGCCGAGCGTGCCGAGCACCATCGGTGCGTTGGTGTGGCCCATGTGGGCGATGCGGAAGGCCTTGCCGGAAAGCTCGCCCAGTCCGACGCCCAATACGACGCCGCATTTCTCACGGGCGTAGTCGAGGATCACCTGCGGGTTGCGGTCGGTGACCAGGACGTTGGTGACGGAATTGGAGCGCTCGGCGGGCTCGGTGACGTTAAGGGCGAGCACCTGGCCTTCGGCCCATTTGCTAACAGCGCGCCGTGTCGCCTCGGCAAGGAGGGCATGGCGGCGAAAGGCGTTTTCCTGGCCTTCGGCGAGCAGCATGTCGACGGCTTTGCGCAGCGCGAACAAGAGGTGCTCGGGCGGGGTGCCGCAATACTTGTGATAGGAAATATCGCCGTCGCGGAACGACCAGTCCCAGTACATGGTGCGCATGCCGGCGGTCTGATGCACGGCCTTGGCCTTCTTGCTGGCGGCGACGAAGGCCAATCCGGGAGGGGCCATCAAGCCTTTCTGGGATCCGGCCATGGCGACGTCGACGCCCCACTTGTCCATCTCGAAGGGCATGCAGCCGAGGGAGGCCACGGCATCGACCATCAACAAGGCTGGGTGGCCGGCGTTGTCGATGGCGCGACGGATGGCTGGAATATCGTTGACGCAAGACGAGGCGGTGTCGATCTGGACGACCATGATGGCCTTGATGGCGTGGGCGGTGTCGGCCTTGAGGCGCGCCTCGACCTTGGCTGGATCGACGGCGCGGCGCATGGAGCCCGGCAGCACCTCGACATCGGCGCCCATCATCGACGCCATCTCGCCCCAGCCAATGGCAAAGCGTCCGCTCTCGAGGACGAGCACCTTGTCTCCCTTGGAGAGCACGTTCGAGAAGGCCGCTTCCCAGCCGCCATGGCCGTTGGCGGCGTAGATGTAGACGCGCTCGGCGGTGGCAAAGACCTTCCGCATGTCCTGGTGGACGCTGTCGCCGAGGCCCAGCATGCTGCCTGAATAGATGTCGACGGCTGGGCGATGCATGGCCTGCAGCACTTCGTCGGGAACGTTGGTGGGGCCAGGTATCGAGAGGAACTCGCGGCCACGGGCGACGGTCATTGGGCGTATCCTCGAAGGGCTGGGGTTGTGGGCGAAGTCTTAAGGGGATGCGGAGTGGCCGGCAAGCGCACTAGGAGTCTCGAGGTCCCGAAGGGTTGAGTTGTCGACGGAAAATCCATCGCGCTGGCGGGGTCGGGGCGGGTCTGTTTGTGCGCGCTTGGCCGTCAAATTAGAAAAGCCGCCAGTTTTCCACGGCCTTGCCTTGGTCCATAATGCTACCGCTCGTCCCACCGCACCGCCGTTCTCGCTGGCGTTGGGGTGTGCAGCGCAGCCGGATGTCGGGCAAAGCCCCATGTCACCATGCTTCCCTGAAAGGTATACTCAATGGCAAATTCCATCCGGACGACCAAAGGCCGCGGTCGCGTCTACGAGAGCGTGCTCGATACGGTTGGCGACACCCCGTGCATCCGCGTCAACAACCTGGCGCCGGCGGGGGTGTCCATCTACGTCAAGGCCGAGTACTTCAATCCGGCGGCGTCGGTGAAGGACCGGCTGGCGCTGAACATCATCGAGGCGGCCGAGCGCAAGGGTACGCTCAAACCCGGCATGACCGTGGTGGAGGCGACCAGCGGCAACACCGGCATCGGTCTGGCCATGGTGTGTGCGGCGAAGGGCTATCCGCTGGTCATAACCATGGCCGAGAGCTTTTCGATCGAGCGGCGCAAACTGATGCGTTTCCTAGGGGCGAAAGTGGTGTTGACGCCGCGGGCGGCCAAGGGGCTCGGCATGTACCAGAAGGCGGTCGAGCTTGCCAAAGCCAACGGCTGGTTCCTGGCGCAGCAGTTCGAGACCGACGCCAACGCCGACATTCACGAGAGCACGACGGCGCGCGAGATCATCGCGGATTTCGCGGGCAAGCGGCTCGACTACTTCGTCTCGGGGTATGGGACCGGGGGCACGGTGACGGGGGTTGCGCGCGTGCTGCGCAAGGAGCGGCCCGAAACCCGTATCGTTCTGAGCGAGCCCGCCAACGCGGCGCTCATCGCAAGCGGACATGGTCAGGAGCGCGACAGCAGCCACGCGCCGACGGTGAGCCACCCCGCGTTCAATCCGCACCCGATCCAGGGTTGGACACCGGATTTCATCCCGTATGTGTTGCAGGAGGCGATCGACCACAAGCTCTATGACGATCTCGTTCCGATTGCCGGCACGGAAGGCATCGCCTGGGCGCAGAAGCTTGCCCAGAAAGAAGGCATCATGACCGGCGTTTCCGGTGGCTCGACCTTTGCCGTTGCCATGCAGGTGGCAGCCAAGGCGGCGGCGGGATCGGTGATCTGCTGCATGCTGCCCGATACCAGCGAGCGCTATCTCTCTTCACCGTTGTTCGAGGGCATCGCCGAGGACATGACCGAGGAGGAAGTGGCCCTTTCGAAATCGACGCCGGGCTACCAGATGAGCTAGGTGCGGCGTGCCGGATGGCGGGGGTATGCGCCCCCGGATCCGGCATGGGTTCGCGGCAAGCGGATCGCCCAATTTGGAGGGATGGATGAAAGTCGAGATTGAATACTGCGGGGCTTGAGGCTACGAAGCGCGCGCCCGTGCGGCGCGGGATCTGATCAAGCGCACGAAGCCTGACGCCGAGGTGGCGCTGCGTAAGGGCAGCAGCGGCGTGTTTGACATCCGGGTCGATGGCCGGCTGGCCTATTCGAAGGCCGAGAGGGGCGATTTCCCGAGCGAGCGCGATGTGCTCGGGTGCCTTACCTGAGGCCCGGGTGCCGGGTCAGAGCCAGTCGGGATCCGGTTTGATGCGCCCTGGCGCCGGCCGAGGGTGGACCGCCGAGAGCGTATCCATGCGCTGGCGGGTGAGGCGCATGTGTGCGATCAGCCACGTGCCGTCGTGGCATACGTAGTCGTCCTCGTAGTAGCCCCAGCCGACCCATCCCCGATCAGGTGGTGGTCCGGCATGGCCGCCTTCCGACGAGAATTCGACGTAGTCCATCATCGGCCAACTGCCGCGCGCGCGTTTGGCGCCGGCGTCCAACTCGATCTCGGGCTCGTGGATGTGATGGACCGTTATGGCCGTTCCCAGGCGGTTGGCGATGCCTTTGACGAAGGCATCGGCATCCGATCCATCGGGCACCGAGCCAAAACCCTCGACGGTGGCGCCGGGTGAGAACACGGTCTTGAGGCGGGTCCACTGCTTCGTGTCGACGAAGCGGCAATAGCGCGCCTTGAGCTGGCGGATCGCGGCGATGGCGAGGAGATCGTCGAGGTTGGGGGTGGTCACGTCGGTCTCCCGTTGTCTGGCGTCTTTTGATTGCGTCCAGATGCCGCTCGCATTCGCCCTGGCGCGCGGGGGACGTGGTGGCGGATCGGCGTTCCGCCGCTTTTGTGGTCGCCAGCACTGGACTTCAGCGCCGCTTGCCCTCCATACCCTGCAAAAGGCTTTGCGACGACGTCCGGATCTTCATCTCGAAGACGTCGCGAACAACTGTGTAATCATAATAGCCCATGCGCGCGATCGGGGCGATACGGGCGATGTCGAGTTTGCCCGACGGCAGGACGACATCGTCGCGAACGTGGATGCGCACGACCTCGCCAAAGACGACGTCGACGGCGCCGTCCGGACTGTTGCCGGGTAGGCGGGTGGTCGAGTGATAGCGGCATTCGAAGTGACAGGGGCTCTCGGCCACGCGCGGGGCCGGGGCGTTGTGGCAGTCCGCCTTGGTGAGGCCTGCGGGCTCGAACTCATCGATGTCGGGGGGATAGTCGGTGGCCGAGATGTTGACGGCCTCGCGCAACTCCCAGGTCGCCATGTTCCACACGAAATATCCGGTCGCCTCGGCGTTGGCGACGGTGTCCTTCGGCCGCCCATCTGCGTTGCGGTTGGCGGCAAACATCACCATCGGCGGGTCGAAGGAGAGGTTCTGCCACTGGCTGTAGGGGGCCAGGTTGGCAAGGCCCGAGGCGGAGACGGTGGACAGCCAGCCGATCGGGCGGGGAACAGTACAGCTCTTGAATGGATCATAGGGGAGCGGGCAAGTATCGCGTCGGGGATCGAAATGCATGATCAATAGGACCTTCTGGGGTAATTGGGATGGGGGCGCATTGGCGAGGCCGTCCCCATGCGCGATGCTATGCCGCCCGGCGGGAGGCGACAAGGCCGGTCCGGGCCGCTATAAGCCGGCTGACGCCATCATCTGGAAGCTAACCGGCCAGCCATGACCCAATATCCCGCCATCACGCACGAGGTCGTCGCCTCGCACGGCTTCAAGGGGGACGAGTATCCCCGCCTGCTGGAGATCCTCGGCCGAGCGCCGACATTCCTCGAGCTCGGGATCTTCTCGGTGATGTGGTCGGAGCACTGCTCCTACAAATCGTCGCGGTTCTGGCTGCGCCAACTGCCGACCAGCGGTCCGCAGGTGATACAGGGGCCCGGCGAGAACGCCGGCATCGTCGATCTCGGCGATGGCGATGCGGCGGTCTTCAAGATGGAGAGCCACAACCATCCGTCCTACATCGAGCCCTACCAGGGGGCTGCGACGGGCGTCGGCGGTATCATGCGCGACGTGTTCACGATGGGCGCGCGTCCGGTCGCCAACCTCAACGCGCTGCGCTTCGGCGATCCCGCACACGCCAAGACGCGGCACCTCGTGTCAGGTGTGGTGCGGGGCATCGGCGGCTACGGCAACTGCGTGGGTGTGCCGACGGTCGGTGGCGAGACCAACTTCGATGCCGCCTACAACAACAACATCCTCGTCAATGCCATGTGCGTCGGCCTGGCGCGCACCGACAAGATCTTCTATTCCGCGGCCAAGGGGGTGGGACTGCCTGTCGTCTATGTCGGCTCGAAGACCGGGCGGGACGGTATCCACGGCGCGACCATGGCGTCGGCGGAGTTCGACGACAAGTCTGCCGAGAAACGGCCGACCGTGCAGGTTGGCGATCCCTTCACCGAGAAGCTTTTGATCGAGGCCTGCCTGGAACTGATGGAGACCGACGTCATCATCGCCATCCAGGACATGGGGGCTGCCGGCCTCACGTCGTCGACCTCAGAAATGGCCGACAAGGGCGGCGTAGGGATCGATCTCGATCTTGATCATGTGCCGCAGCGCGAGCCCGGCATGACGGCCTACGAGATGATGCTGTCGGAAAGCCAGGAGCGGATGCTGATGATCCTCAAGCCCGGGCGTGAGCCGGTGGCCGAGGCGATCTTCAGGAAGTGGGGCCTCGACTTCGCCGTGATCGGCAAGACGACGGACACGGGCCGGCTGATCGTGCGCCACAAGGGGGCGGTCGAGGCTGACCTGCCGGTCGACAAACTCGCCAACTCGGCGCCGCTTTACGAGCGGCCTTGGGTGGCAACGCCGGCGCCGAAGCCGATCCTGCCGGAATGGGTGCCGGCGCCGAACGGTATTCTCTCCTGCCTCGAGCGCTTGATGGGCACGCCGCACCTGTGCTCGCGACGCTGGATCTGGGAGCAGTACGACCACACCGTCATGGGCGATACCATCCAGCGGCCGGGCGGTGATGCGGCGGTAGTTCGGGTGCATGGCACCGGCAAGGGCCTCGCGATCGCCTGCGACGTGACACCCCGCTACTGCCTCGCCGATCCGGCGATGGGCACGAAGCAGGCCGTGGTCGAGACTTGGCGCAACCTTACGGCGGTCGGCGCCGAGCCGCTGGCGATCACCGACAACATGAACTTTGCCAATCCCGAGCGTCCGGAGATCATGGGACAGTTCGTTGGTTCGGTGCAGGGGATGAAGGAAGCCTGCGAGGCACTGGGCTATCCGGTCGTCTCGGGCAACGTCTCGCTCTACAACGAGACCAGTGGCAGGGGCATTCCGCCGACGCCCGCGATCGGCGGGGTCGGGCTCATCCGCGATATCGAAAAGACCGCGAGCATCGCCCTCGAAACCGAGGGCGATCTCATCGTGCTGGTCGGGCGCGAGCAGGGCCACCTTGGCCAATCGATCTATCAGTTGGTCGAGACGGGCCGCAACGAGGGCGCCCCGCCGCCCGTCGATCTGGCCGATGAGATCAAGGCCGGCAATCTCGTGCGCGCGCTGATCCAGGGCGGGAAGGTGTCTGCCGTGCACGACCTTTCGGATGGCGGGCTGCTGGTGGGCGTTGCCGAGATGGCGTTGGCGGGTGGCAAGGGCGTCGAGCTCTACCCCTACGAGGGGCGGTTGCCAGCACACGCGGTGTGGTTCGGGGAGGACCAGGGGCGTTACCTGCTGGCGTGCCATCCTTCGGTTGCCGAGGAGATCGCCGAGCGGGCGCGGCTGCTGGCATTGCCGGCGCGGATCATCGGTCGGGTTGTCGGGCGGCAATTGACGCTGAAGGGCGAGGAGGCTTTGCCGCTTGACCAGCTTCGCAGTGTCCACGAACGTTGGTTGCCGGATTACATGGCGGGTGAGATCACTTGAGCCCGCGCTGACCAGGATCGCCGCATGAGCTTGCAAGCCGACGTCAACCGCCTTCTCAACGATGCCGTCGACAAGGGCGACGTCCCCGGCGTCATCGCCATGGCCACGGATGGCCGTGACATCCTCTATCAGGGTGCTTTCGGCAAGCGGGAGCTTGGCGGCAGTGCGCCGATGGAGCTCGATACGGTGTGCTGGATCCACTCCATGACCAAGGCGATCACCGGCACCTGCCTGATGCAGTTGGTGGAGCAGGGCCGTATCGGGCTCGATGACGACACCGGCAAGATCGTGCCGGCCCATGCCCATCCCAAGGTGCTCGAAGGCTTTGATGACGAGGGCCAGCCGCGGTTGCGGCCGGCGAAGGGCGCCATCACGCTGCGCCGGTTGCTCACGCACACTGCGGGTTTCGTCTACGACACCTGGAACGCGGATCTGTTGCGCTACATGAGCGTCACGCGGACGTCGCGGTCGGACTCCTTCGAGAAGCCCGAAAAATGCCTGCCGCTCGGCTTCGATCCGGGCACGCGGTGGGAATACGGCATCAACCTCGAATGGGCGGGCAAGGTGCTGGAGGCTATCACCGGCGACACGCTCGATGCCTACATGCAGAAGAACGTGCTGCAACCGCTCGGCATGCGCTCGACCGGCTATCTGCTTCGGCCTGAGATCATGGACCGGCTATCGGGTGTTCATCAGCGCCATCGCGACGGCCGGCTCGAGGCGGTGGCGTTCGATCCGCCCCAACGGCCGAAGGATTTTCTCGGCGGCGGCGGTCTCTACAGCACTGCGCCCGACTATATCCGCTTCATTCGCATGCTCATGAACGGGGGCACGCTCGAGGGGACGCAGATCCTGAAGCCGGAGACGGTGGCGGTGATGGGGCAGAACCACATCGGCGACATCGACGTCAGGGTGCTGCATGCGGCGCGGCCCGAGCAATCGAATGTGGTGGACCTGTTTCCCGGCCAGCGCCTGAAGTGGGGGCTGTCGTTCATGCTCAATACCGAGGACGTGCCGGGCCGCCGTCGCGCCGGCACGCTCTCGTGGGCCGGGTTGCGCAACAGCTACTTCTGGATCGACCCGAAAAGCGGGATTGGCGGCACCATCATGACGCAGTTGCTGCCTTTCGCCGATCCGACCGTGCTCGATCTTTACGACCGCTTCGAGCGGGCCGTTTTCAGCGCTCGGACTGCCTGAGGGGTGGGGCAGGCGGCGCCCGGGAAACCGCGTAGCGATAAAATTCGTCGGCCGGTTGCACTACGACGCGCCTGCTTGGCCTATACTGGCGCCCAACTCGCCAACCATAACGGGAGAATTTTCATGGCCATGGACGCCAGTGAGATCGAGCGCCTGATCAAGGCTGCTCTGCCGGACGCGACGGTGGAGATCAAGGACCTCGCGGGTGACGGTGATCATTATGCGGCGCATGTCGTCTCGCCGTCGTTTGCGGGCAAGAGCCGGGTGCAGCAGCATCAGGTGGTCTATGAGGCGCTGGGCGGGCGGATGGGCGGCGTCCTGCATGCCCTTGCGCTTACAACTTCAGCCAAGTAGCGGTGTGCCGATCGCCAGCGCCCGGGCGCAGAATGCGGGTCGGGCGGCAGTGATCGGTCGTAAAAATGGCGCGGCTGCGATTGACTTGGGGCTTGCGCGGTAGCACATCTTGACCAGTCGGGCGGCCTTGAACCGCCATAGACCAGAGAGGAAGACGATCATGAGCCAGCAGGCCACCAACGACCACATTGCCAAGCTGATCGCCGATAACGATGTCGTGCTGTTCATGAAGGGCACGAAGAGCATGGCCCAGTGCGGTTTCTCGCATCAGGTGGACACCATCCTTCAGCACCTCGGCGTCGACTACAAGCCGGTCAACGTGCTGGAAGACATGGGTATTCGCGAAGGCATCAAGGCCTTCAGCAACTGGCCGACCATTCCGCAGCTCTACATCAAGGGCGAGTTCGTTGGCGGCTGCGACATCATCCGCGAGATGTTCCAGGCCGGTGAGCTGCAGGAGATGCTCACTGAAAAGGGCGTCACCCACAACGAGCGTACGCTGTCGGCCTAAGGCTTCCGGTTCCCGATTTCGCACCTGGGCGGCGAAAGTGAGGGGTGGCGCTGGTTACGGCGCCGCCATCGTCTCGCCATGTCGAGCGGCACCTGATTGCGGCAGTCTCGGCGAAGCGCGCGGGGCGCTGCCAGGGGTGTGGGGCGGGGAGGTGTGGTGAGCGAGGCCATGGGTGGCGCCAGCGATGGGGGCATGCAGGACCGTTTCGACGGGGCCCGGTTGCCGACGGGCGCGCGCGGTGCAGCGCCACCCCAGCCAGTTGCTATCGCGCCCGTCACGAGTCGGCCGCCCGGTACGCTCGGCGGGCGCCGTTTCCTGCTCGGGCTCGCGATCATCGGCGCGTCGATCTCGCTGGCGCTCGGTGTGTCGTTGCCGAGCATCAAGCTCACCAAGTTCTATTTCTTCTCGACGGAATATTCGCTGATCTCGACCGTCGACAGTCTCATCCAGCGGAACCAGTTGTTTCTCGGCGGGCTGGTGCTGGTGTTCTCGATCCTGCTGCCGGTGTTCAAGATCCTGTATCTCGTGATCCTGACGACGATGCCGGTCGACGTGCTCGAGCGCCAGTACCGGCGGTTGCGGGCACTCGAATGGCTCGGAAAATGGTCGATGCACGACGTGCTGGTGCTGGCGTTGATGATTTTCTTCATCAAAAGCCAGGGCATCTATGACGCCACCTCCCTCTCGGGCGTCTACTTTTTCACGCTCGCCGTCATGTTCATGATCCTCGCCTATGCCTGGATCAACATCTTCTCCCTCAACGCCATCAAGGCCAAGTCGCACCGGCTCGAGACACGCGAGGCGCGGCCACGCTCGGCGCTGCGCAACTTCATGCTGGCCCTGTTCATCCTGGTGGCGTCGATCTCGTTCGCGCTCGGCGTGATGCTGCCGTCGATCCGCTTCACCACCGTCTACGTGTGGAGCAACGAGCATTCGATCGCCTCGATCATCTGGGCGCTTTGGTCGACGCGTGAATTTTTTCTGTGCGCCGTGATCGCCGTGTTCTCCGTGGTGTTCCCGTTCCTGAAGCTGCTCTATTTGTTGACGCTCTGCCTGTCGCCCAACATCTCCGCCGACTTCCGACAACGTTCAATCTCGACCATGGAATGGCTCGGTCGCTACTCGATGACGGATGTCATGGTGCTGGCTCTCATGATCTTCTACATGAATTCATCGGGCTACACGGAGGCGCGGGTGCTGCCAGGTGTCTACTGCTTCGCGGCCTCGGCGCTGATGACGATGATCGCCTATGGGTGGGCCAATTCTCCGGTGCCGGAGACGCGGCGCTGAGGATGCAG
Source organism: uncultured Alphaproteobacteria bacterium (assembly GCA_963761475.1). GTDB lineage: Bacteria > Pseudomonadota > Alphaproteobacteria > Rhizobiales > Hyphomicrobiaceae. The sequence continues at coordinate 150,452 of CAVXGT010000016.1, read as the reverse complement.
GAAGGACGGCTGTCATGACCAAGGAGAGCGCCGGGGGGGTGCCGGAGGGCGAAGTCTGGCTCGAGCACGATCCGGCAGAACAAGCCGCAGACGCCCATCTCGTATTCATCGGCAAGGTGACGTCTGCGTGGTCGGGAGCAACGCCGCCGCCGAAGAATCCCGGCGAGGCGCGTGACCGCGGGCGGCCTGCAAGCATCACGATTGCGGAGCCCTATCGCGCGGGCCTCGATGGGCTTGGGGGGTATTCGCACGTGATCGTGCTGGTATGGCTCGACCGGGCGAGCCGGCGGCCGCTGATCATCCGGCGCCAGCGCCACTTTGACAAACCAAGGGGTGTATTCTCGGTACGCTCGCCGGTGCGGCCGAATCCGATCGGTCTTTCGGTGTGTCGGCTTGTGGGTGTCGACGCGGCGGCCGGCCGGATCGATCTCGACGCCATCGATTTTCTCGACGGCACGCCGGTGATCGACATCAAGCCCTATCGTCCCGGCATTGATGCCATACCCGATGCTGTCATAGGGTGATTGGCCCGTGCGTCTGGCCGGGCGTGCCCGGAGTATCAGCCATGTCCGAACTCGAAATCATCGGCGTTCCCTTTTCCAACTACGTGCGTTCCATCCGTATGCTCTGCGAAGAGAAAGGGGTGGCCTACAAGCTGACGCCGTCGCGGCCGCATTCGCCTGAAGTGTCGGCGATTCATCCGGCAGGCCAAGTGCCCTGCCTGAAGCACGGAGATGTTGCGCTGTTTGAATCGAAGGCGCTTGCCACCTACATCGACAAGGCCTTCTCGGGGCCAAAATTCATTCCCGAGGATGCCAAGGGTGCGGCGCTGGTTGAGCAGTGGGTCTCTTACGGCAACGCCAAGGTCGATCGCTGTGTGATGCGCGAGTTCGTCGTGCCGACGGTGTTTGCCGACAAGGAGAAGGGGCCGGATACTGCGCGGATCAACGCCTCTATCCCGGAGATCGAGAAGTGCGCCAAGGCACTCGACGATGCAGTGGCCAAGACGGGCTACCTCGTGGGTGACAAGCTCACCTTCGCCGACATGAACGTGTTGCCAATGCTTGCCACCGCCATGGGCTTTCCGGCGACCAAGGAAATCATCTCCAAGAACAAGAACCTCTCGGCGTATATCGCCAAACTGACGGAGTTGCCGTCGTTCAAGAACACGGCGCCGCCGCCGCGCAAGTGAGGCGTGCGGGGCAAGGCCCTGGCGTGGCCTGCCGCGCAACGATCGCATTGAAACGGCCACGCAAGGCTTCGCCTGCGTGGCCGTTCTCGTGTCGCGCAGTCGTCTAGGCTACAGCGCGCCGGGGAAGATGCCGCCGTCGAGCAGCAGGTTCTGACCAGTGATGAAGCCGGCGTGCTCGGAGCACATGAAAGCGGCGGCGGCGCCGAACTCACTGGGTTGGCCGAAGCGGCCGGCGGGCACGTTGGCCTTGCGGGACTCGATCGCCTTCTCGTAGGGGATGCCCTGCTGCTCGGCCGCCTTGCGGGTGGAGCCGGTCAGGCGATCGGTCTCGAAGGGGCCGGGCAGGATGTTGTTGATGGTGACGTTGTGCTTGACGGCGCGCCGCGCCATGACGGCGATGGCGCCGGTGAGGCCGGAACGGGCACCATTGGACAGTTCGAGGGAGGCGATCGGCGCCTTCACGGACTGGCTGGTGATGTTGAGGATGCGGCCCCACTTGCGGTCCATCATGCCGTAGACCGTCGACTTGATCAGCGCGATCGGCGTGATCATGTTCCACTCGACGGCCTTCCTCCAGTCGTCGAGGTTGAAGTCCTTGAAGTCTCCTGGCGGCGGGCCGCCGGCGTTGTTGATGAGGATATCGGGGTTGGGGCAGGCCTTGAGGATCATGGCGCGGCCCTCGTCGGTGGTCACGTCGCAGGCGATGGCCTCGACCTTGACGTTGGCGGCCTTGCGGATCTCCTCGGCGGTGGTCTCGAGGTCTGCCTTGGTGCGGGCTGAAATCACGACATTGACGCCTTCCTTGGCGAGCTGCATGGCGCAAGCGCGTCCAAGGCCTTTCGATGCCGCGCAGACGATCGCTGTGCGGCCGCTGATGCCGAGATCCATGGGTGTCCTCCACCTGTTGGGTGATGCCTTCAATGCACAAGACCTCGCAGCCGGTGGCTGCGAGGTCAAGGGGGAGCGGGTGCCCTTGCCCCACCGGGGCACGGGGCAGGAGGCGGTCTCAGGCGGCGGCTTCCATCATCTCGGGCTCGGCCACCAATTGCTTCAGGGAGAGCGACAGGAACGAGAGGGAGGCGAAGGAGCAGTAGATCAGCACCGCCACGTTGAGGAGGCCGAGGACACCGACCAGGATCGGGTTCTGGCTCGCCAGCACCGCCAATTGGGTGATGCCCTGCATGATGACGATCGGCAGCGAGACGAGGCCGGCAGCAAGCGTGAGGCGCAGCGTGTTGCCGCGGGTGGCCTTGAGGGCCTCGCCGAAGCCCAGGCTGCGGCCCACCGCGATCGCCGGCAGCACCAGCAGGAAGCGGTTGAGGATCAGCAGGGTCGGCAAGAAGGCGAGCGGCAGGAAGGGGGCCAGCGCAATCAGGCGTTCCAGCGACATCGGGCCTTCACCGACACCGACCGTGATGCTGGCGATGGCGGCGGCGATTGCGAACATCAGCAGATTGAAGAGGCCGGCCATGACGCCCAGCAGCAGGGAGTAGCCGATATAGCCCCAGACGCCGCCGTCGATGCGGATCGGGCCCTCGGGGCGCTCGCCATTGACGATGGCGCGGTGCCATCCGACGGCAACGGCGGGAATGGCCAAAAGGAAGGCGATCACGATGGCGATGATTGGCACGACGCTGGCGCCGCCGATAAGGGTGGGCGATGGCGTGCCGGTGCCGTTGTTGATCAGCACGGCGACGCCGATCGAAAGGCCACAGAGCACCATGATGGTGATCCAGGGCCAGATCAGGCGGAACATCAGGCCGATGTTGGCGAGTACCGAGCCCCAGGCTTGGCGTACGGTGGCGAGGACGGGGAGCTTGTTGGTGTGGGCGAGTTCCATGACGGGTCTCCATGACAGGCAGTGGTTGATCTGCGTGGAGACTACTAAACATCGTTCATTGATACAAGACGTATCGTCTCACAAAAGCGTGAGGCGTGGGGCGCGGTTGCGTGATCGGGGCCGCGGGCCGTGGGTGGGCGGGGGCTCGGCGGTCCAAGGGCGGAATCAGTGCCGTAGACGGGCGCGTTGGCGGAAAACTGGCGCCGCGCTTCGTCCGTCGTGGGTGTGCGCTGGGCCACCTCGGTCCTAAAGCCAGCCCTTGCGGCGGAAATAGAGGAAGGGGATGACGGCGGCGACGGCCATCGAGCCCAGTGCCATGGGATAGCCCCATGGCCAGTCGAGTTCCGGCATGTGTTTGAAGTTCATGCCGTAGATCGATCCGACCAGCGTTGGCGGTATCAGTGTGACGGAGACCAGCGAGAAGATCTTCATGATCTGGTTCTGCTGGATGGAAATGGCACCGAGTGTCGCATCGAGCAGGAAGGTGATGCGATCGGAGAGAAAGCGCATCTGCTCGGTAAGCGAGCGGATGTCGCGGATCGCTGTCTTGGTGCGGGCGATGGTGGTTTTGGATTCGCCGCGCTCCTTGAGGACGGTGCCGAGGTAGACCAGCAAGCGCTCGAGGGAGAATGCGCTTTCCTCGAGCCTGGCGGTGATGTCGCCCTGGCGGCCGACGGCCCTGAGCGTCTCGTCGAGTTTGCGGGCGTGGCGGGTGGAGGCGTCAGCGCTGGTGGTGAAGATTGGTCCGGTTAGCGCTTCCATGCGGTCCTGGATACGCTCGGTGACGTCGGCAGCGCGATCGATGATGGTCTCGAGGAGGCCCATCAGCACCTGGGCCGGGGAGGAGCAGGCAAACTCGCCCTTGGCGGCGCGGCTGGCGAAGAGGGGGAAGGCACGCGGCTCGTGATAGCGGATGGTGACGAGGGTTTGGGCGGAGAGAACGAAGGTGACGGTGGCGCCGCCGGGGACCTCGCTGTCGGCGTTGTAGAGGACGAACGCAGTCAGGTATGTGGCGCCGTTCTCGGCATAAAGGCGGCTCGATGCTTCGATCTCGCGGGTCTCGGCCCGGGTCGGGATGGAAATCCCGAGGTGTTTCTCGACGGCTGCATCCTCGTCGGGCGTGGGTTCGACAAGGTCGATCCAGACGGCATCGCGCGTGAGCGTAGTGTCGTCCCGCGCTTGCAGGGCCGTTCCTTTCGTCTCGTAGACGCGGAGCATCGCTGTTCCCTTGCAGGCGTTGATCAGGTCATCGGGCGGCCGTGGATATCGGTAGCGGCGGGCTCGTCTTCGGGGTCGGGCAGCTCGATACCGTTGCTGGCGCGGATCAGGCGGTAGAGCAGCCAGACGATCAGGGCAAGGCTTACGGCGATGAGCACGATAAAATTGACCGCGCTCGCACCGTGACCCATCGCCTTCGACGACCAATCGTTGACGGCATCGTAGCGCACGAAGGCAATGACGGAGAGCGCACCGCCGACGGCGCGCACCAGGTTCGGTAGTTCAATGGCGATGCGGTCGGCGAAATAGCCCGTTACGATCAACGCCCACGGCAGGATCACGAGGCTGAGGCGGAGGGGGAACTGGCCGTCCGAGCCATAGAGGAAGTCGGAGATCTGCTGATAGGCATAGTCCATGACCGGCCAGAACAGCATGACGCCGGCGCCGACCTGGAGGCCACGCTCCATGGCCCGCAGGTAGGGGCCGTAGTGGCGCTGCAGCGTCTTCTTCCAGCACACCAGGAAGACGCCGATCAGGATGATCACGATAATGAAGAAGCTTTTCGCGGGAAGCAGGTAGCGGTCGATGCTGGCAGCCTGGGAGCGGGTTTCGACGTTGGCCCACAGGCCCAGCACCTGGCTGGAGAAGGTCTGCTGGACGGCGCAGCAGGCCGGCGCATCGAGCATGGCGCCAGCGGGGAAGCAATAGCGCAGCGCTCCTCGCTCGGGCGAGCTCTCCATCAGGGGATCAGGATTGCAGTCGCGGATGAACTGGGAGATGCGGCTGCGGGCCAGTGCCTTGGCGCGGAGGTCGTCGAAGACGGTGAGGATCGGCTTGGGGCAGGGACCGTCGGCGGGTTGGCAGAGTGGGGGAGCGGCCTGATTGTTCTGCAGGGCGCGTGGTGAGATCTCCCAGATCGAGCGCAGGTGGGTCTGGTTGAGCTGTTCGGCGAACCACAGCGACAGGGCCACGACCACGACGGTGCCGATGGCAAAGCGCAATTTGCCGTGGCGGGCATGCTGCATATAGAGGTCGGTGAAGACGACGGCCGGGATGTAGAACGCGACCAGTGCGACGATGCCAAGCGTCGGAAAAAAGATGAAGAGATAGCTGTGGGCGGTCAGGATCGGCACTAGGCCGGTGTCGTAGAACTCCCAGATCACCGAGCCGGTCGAGACCATGAATGCTGCCGCCAGCGCCGTGAAGACGATGGCGACGAAGGTGTAGGAAAACGCATTCACTTGGCCTTACCTCCCTGCCGGCAGCGCGCAACGCGCCATGTCAGCGCCCGGTTGCTGCGCCAGATGCCCTGTTGACCGCGCCCGGTTCTCGGGGATTGCGCGGTGATCGGACCAAGGCGGGGTGGATCATAGTGGATTGCGAGCCGATGATGTGTGGCCGCAGGGTCACGCCTGGGGGCGCGTCGTCAGGCGTTCGAGGGCGAGGACGGCGAGACCGGCGATCAGGCCCCAGAAAGCCGAGCCGATACCGGCGATGGTGAGGCCCGATGCGGTGACGGCAAAGGTGAGGACGGCCGCAAAGCGGTGGCGCTCGTCGGCAAGGGCGCTGGTCAGGGCGCCGGTGAGGGCCCCGATCAGGCCGAGGCCGGCGATGGTCTTGATGAGGACTGCGGGAAAGGTCGCGAACAGCGCGACCAGCGAAGCGCCGGCGGCGGCAAGGGCGCCGTAGACCAGGAAATAGGCAATGCCGGTCCACCAGCGCTTTGCCGGATCGGGATGGGCGTCGGGGCCGGTGCAGATCGCCGCGGTGATGGCGGCGAGGTTGATGGTGTGGGCGCCGAGCGGGGCGATGGCGAGGGAGGCGAGGCCTGTCACCAGCAGGGCCGAGGCGAACGGTGGCTCGTAGCCGGAGGCGCGCAGCACGGCAGCGCCCGGTAGGTTCTGGGAGGCCATGGTGACCAGATAGAGCGGCAGGCCGATGCCGACGAGGGTGGTCGGGTCAAACCTGGGCGGCACCACCACCAGCATCGATGGGGTAATGACCGGCCAGACGGTCACGAGGCCCAGGGCGACAGCCAGGCCGGTGCCTGCAACGATGACGGCCAACATGGCGCCGGACGGGCTTTTCAGGCGCATGACCAGGAACAGCGCCAGCAACGGCAATACCAGCAGCGGGTGGGTCGGTACCGCGTCCACCATCTGCAACACGAACTTGACGAGGACGCCGGCCAGCATGCCGGCTGCGACACCGATCGGAATGCGGCGGACGGCGCGGTCAAGCGGCTTGATGAGAGCAGTCGCCAGGATCAGGACGGCGGCCAGGATGAAGGCGCCGATCGCCGCGTCGAGCTTGATGGCGCCACCGGTTGCCGCGATCACGGCTGCGCCCGGCGTCGACCAGGCGGTGATGATGGGCATGCGATGCCACCACGACAGCAGGCCCGAGGTCAGCGCCATCGATAGGCAGAGTGCGGTCACCCACGACGTCGTCTCGGCCGGCGTCGCGCCCAGTGCGCGGGCGGCCTCCAGCACAATGGCAAGCGCGCCGGCAATGCCGACCAACGCTGCGACGATGGCGGAGGAAACAACTGAGAGGCGCATGGAGTACGTTTCCTCGGCTCAATCCAGAATGCAAACGCGATGGCGTGCGGGCGGCAATGATCGACGAGCGGGACACGTGTCCGTGGGGGCGACAGGTTGCCGGATCGCCCGCGTTCCTTAGCCTTCCGCCATCGTCGCCAGTTCCGTGAGCAGGCCGCGGGCGCCTTTCATGCGCTTTGCGCCCGAATCCCATTCGGCCTTGAACAGGAGCTTGACCTCGGGCGGCTTACCGGGCTTGGGCGGGCCGCCGGCGGGCTGCAGCTTGACGAGGCCCTTGGAGGCCGCGATGAACTTCACGAGCGCATCGGGGTTGGCAAAGGCGCCGTTGCGGAAGGCGATTTGGGCACCGAGAGGGCCGGCGTCGAACTGGGCGACGGACGCGCGGCGGCACAATGCCTTCAGCTCCATGACGTCGAGCAGGGCTTCGGCCTCGGCCGGCAGCGGCCCGAACCGGTCGATCAGTTCGACTGCGAATTCGTCGATTGCCTCGCGGGTGACGAGCCCTGAGAGGCGGCGGTAGAGGCCGAGACGCACCTGCAGGTCGGTGATGTAGGTCTCGGGCAGCAGCACGGGCATGCCGAGCTGTATCTGCGGGCTCCATTGCTCGCTCGTATCGGCGAGGTCGCCGCCTTTCAGCGCCTCGATGGTCTCTTCCAGCATCGATTGATAAAGCTCGAAGCCGACCTCGCGGATGTGGCCGGACTGCTCCTCGCCCAAGAGATTGCCGGCGCCGCGGATGTCGAGGTCGTGGCTGGCAAGCGAGAAGCCTGCGCCAAGCGTGTCGAGGGATTGCAGAACCTTCAGGCGCTTTTCCGCGCCCTCCGTCAGGCGCTGGCCGACGGGTGTGGTGAAGTAGGCGTAGGCGCGCGTCTTGGAGCGACCGACGCGGCCGCGGAGCTGGTAGAGCTGGGCCAGGCCGAACATGTCGGCGCGATGCACGATCAGGGTGTTGGCGCGGGGAATATCGAGGCCGGATTCCACGATCGCCGTCGCCAGAAGTACGTCGTATTGGCCTTCATAGAAGGCATTCATGACGTCCTCGATCTCGGTCGGGCTCAGCTGGCCGTGGGCGCGGGCGACCTTCAGCTCGGGCGTGTGCTCAGCCAGGAATTCGGCGACGTCGTCGAGATCGGAGATGCGGGGGACGACGTAGAAAGACTGGCCGCCGCGGTGGCGCTCACGGCGCAGCGCCTCGCGCAGCACCATCGGATCGACGGGGGCGATATAGGTGCGCACCGCCATGCGATCGATCGGCGGCGTGGTGATGAGCGAGAGTTCGCGCACGCCCGAGAGCGCCAACTGCAGCGTGCGCGGGATCGGGGTCGCCGAGAGCGTGAGGACGTGCACGTCCTCCTTCAACTGTTTCAGGCGCTCTTTGTGGCTGACGCCGAAGTGTTGCTCCTCGTCGATCACCAGCAGACCGAGGCGGGCGAATTCGATCGACTTGGAGAGCAGGGCGTGGGTGCCGACGACGATGTCGAGCGTGCCATTCTTCAGGCGCTGGCGGACCTCGGAGAGCTCTTTGGCCGGGACCAGTCGGGAGGCGCGACCGATTTCGAGGGGGAGGCCGTGGAAACGGTCGGCAAAGGTCTTGTAGTGCTGGCGGGCGAGCAGGGTTGTCGGCACGACGACGGCCACCTGCAGGCCCGCCATGGCGGCTGCGAAGGCCGCGCGCATCGCCACCTCGGTCTTGCCGAAGCCGACGTCGCCGCACACCAGGCGATCCATCGGTCGGCCCAGCGCCAGATCCTCGATGACGGCGTCGATGGAGGCTGCCTGGTCCTCGGTTTCCTCGTAGGGGAAGCGCGCGACGAACTCGTCCCAGGCGCCTTCCGGCTTTTGGACGACGGGGGCTTCGCGCAATTGGCGCAGCGCTGCGATCTTGATCAGCTCGGAGGCGATCTCGCGCAGGCGCTTCTTGAGGCGGGCCTTGCGGCTCTGCCAGGCAACACCGCCGAGGCGGTCGAGTTCGGCGCCGGTCTCGTCTGAGCCATAGCGGGAGAGCAGCTCGATGTTCTCGACGGGTAGATAAAGCTTGTCGCCGCCGTGATAGGCGAGTTCGAGGCAGTCGTGGGGGGCGCCCAGCGCTGTAATGGTGCGCAGGCCGACGAAACGGCCGATGCCGTGGTCGGCGTGGACGACGAGATCGCCAACCGAGAGGCTGGTGGCTTCGGTGATGACGTCGGCTGCCTTCTTGGCGCGGCGGCGCGGGCGCACCAATCTGTCGCCGAGGATGTCCTGCTCGGCGACGACGGCGAGATCCGGGGTCTCGAAGCCCTGCTCGAGGCCGATCACGGCGAGCATCGGGGTGGCGGCAGGGACCGTCAGCGCCTCGTCGTAGCTCTCGATTTTCTTCAGGCCTGAAAGGCCGTGCTCGGTCAGCAGGGTTGCGAGGCGTTCGCGGGCGCCGGCGGTCCAGGCGGCGACGATGGTGCGCTTGCCCTGGTTGGTCAGGGTCCGGATGTGCTGGGCTGCTGCCTCGAACAAGTTTGTATTCTCGGCCGTGCGCTCAGGCGCGAAGGAGCGACCGGGGCGGCCCCCGAAAGACCGCACGGTGCCCTTGAGGTCGTCGCTCTCGAAGGCCGAGAGGCGGCTCACGCGGCGCTTTGACAGGGTGGCGCGCCATTCAGCGTCGGTGAGAAACATAGTGGCCGGCGGCACGGGCTTGTAGGGCGGGGCTCCGAATGCCAGCGTTTCGCCGGCTTCGAGCCGCGACTGGTAATGTTCCTCGATCAGGGTATGGCGGTCGGCGAGCGCCTGATCAGTCATGTGGTCGAGCGAGAGGGGGCTATCGGGAAGGTAATCGAGCAGCGTTTCGAGCTGCTCATGGAAAAGCGGCAGCCAGTGCTCCTGGCCGGGAAAGCGGCTACCGGCACTGACAGCCTCGTAGAGCTGGTCGCCGGTCTGGGCGGGGCCGAATTGGGCGACATAGGCCTGGCGGAAGCGGCTCGTTGCCTCCTCGCCGAAGGCAAGCTCGCTCATCGGTGTGAGCAGCAGGCGCTGCACGAGTTTCTGGGTGCGCTGGGTTTCGGGATCGAAGCTCTTGATGGTCTCGAGGGTGTCGTCGAAGAAGTCGAGGCGGACCGGGCTCTGGCGGCCGGGCGGAAAGAGGTCGATCAGGCTGCCGCGGACAGCGAATTCGCCAGGCTCCATTACGGTGCTGGAGCGCACGAAGCCTGCGAGAGACAAACGCTCGATGAGGCGGGGGCGGTCGATGCGCTGGCCGGGCGCGATCTGTTTCAGCGCCTGCTTGATGAAACGGCGGGTTGGCAGGCGCTGGAGCACGGCATTGACGGTGGTGAGCAGCACCGTCGGTTCCTTGCGCTGGCCGGCTGCAAGAACGGCGAGCGTGGCGATGCGGCGCGCTACGAGGTCGGGGTTGGGGCCGATGCGGTCGTAGGGGACGGTATCCCAGGCGGGCAGCGTGAGGACGCGGGTGCGGGGTGAGAAGAACGCGAGGCTCGCCTCTAGCTCACCGATGCGGCGGTCGTCGCGGGCAACGTGAACGAGCGTCATGGGCCGGCCGGTCATGGCCGAGGCCTCGGCTGCGAGCTGGGCCAGAACGAAGCCGTCATAGCCTTCTGGCACACCGATCAGTGTTTCCGCACCGATCGGTAGCGCCACCGCCTTGTCGGCAGGCGCCGGCTTCTTCGCCATGCTTATGGAGACGGGTCCCTGGCTCACTGTCCCAGTCCATGATAGCGGCGGATCGTGGTGATGAGGTCGTGCAAGGCGCTGGTCGCCGGCAGATCGCCGGACATGATCCAGTTCTGCAGTTCCGGGTCGGGCAGCGACAGCAACTCCTCGAAGCGGGTGAGCGCGCCCTCCTCCATGCTCTCGAGGCTCGCTTCGGCATAGCGACCGAGCAGCCAGTCCATTTCCTTGGTGCCGCGGTGCTGGGACCGGTAGAGGGCGCGGCGGCGGCGAAGGTCGAGGTCGGTCATGCGATGGGCTCCAGGGGCCGGATCGGGTGTTCCACAGGCGAATGCTTGACGGTCTCGGCCGGTCCCGCCCTATTACAAGCCCCGCGTGGTATAGCGCTGCTGCCGGCGGTGGAAAAGCCCGTCCATGGCAGGGCAGGCATGATCTGCGGGCGCCGGCGTGGCGCGGATGAACACCAGCGTGGGCGTGAGATGCGGCCAGAGACGCTCAATCCCCTGTTTGCAGCAGCCGAGAGCCTGAAAGGCATCGGGCCCCGGCTGGTAACGCTTTTGCGCAAGGCGCTGGCCCTGCCGCCAGGCGTTATGGAGCCGCGCATCGTCGATCTGTTGTGGCATTTGCCGACCGGCGTGATCGATCGGCGGGCGGAGCCGGCGGTGGCGGAGGCGGTGCCTGGCACGATTGCGACCCTCAAGGTGCGCGTGCTCAAGCACCGGGGGCCGCCGCGCGGTAATTCACGGGCGCCCTACAAGGTTTCGACCGAGGACGAGACGGGGCGGCTCGATCTCGTGTTCTTCCATGCCGAGCGCCGTTTCATCGAGGCGCAACTGCCGGAGGGTGAGATCCGCTACGTCTCGGGCCGGGTCGAGAAGTACGGGGAGACGCTGCAGATGGCGCATCCCGACTACATCGTGGCACCGGAACGGCGGGGCGACCTACCGCTGCTCGAGCCCGTCTATCCGCTGACGGCGGGACTTTCGGGCAAGGTTCTCGGCAAGGCGATGCGGCAGGCGATGGACGGCCTGCCGGAGCTGCCGGAGTGGCAGCGGCCGGAATGGCTGGCCTCCAAGTCCTGGCCGACAGCGCGCGAGGCGCTGGAGCGGCTGCACCGACCGGTCGACGGCGCTGATGTCTCGCCGGGTTCGGCGGCGTGGCAGCGGCTTGCCTATGACGAGCTGCTTGCCGGCCAGTTGGCGCTGGGCCTGGTGCGCCTCGGCTCGCGCCAGCAGAAGGGTCGGGCGACGCAGGGCGATGGCCGGTTGCGCCAGAAGCTCAAGGCGGGCCTGCCGTTCGAGCTGACGGGCTCGCAGGTGCGCGCCATCGCGGAGATCGAAGCCGACATGGCCGGTCCGTCGCGCATGATGCGGTTGCTGCAGGGCGACGTCGGTTCGGGCAAGACGCTGGTGGCGCTGATGGCGATGGCGATCGCGGTGGAGGCGGGCGGGCAGGCGGCGCTGATGGCGCCGACCGAGGTGCTGGCGCGTCAGCACGCCGAGACGATCGAGCCGCTGGCGACGGCGGCAGGTTTGCGCATCGGACTGCTCACGGGCCGCGAGAAAGGCAAGATCCGCGCAGCGCTGCTCGAGCGGGTGGCTGCCGGCGAGATCGACATCCTCGTTGGCACGCACGCGTTGTTCCAGCCGGAGGTGGTGTTTCGCGATCTCGCCTTCGTCGTCATCGACGAGCAGCACCGCTTCGGCGTGCACCAGCGCATGGCGCTACAGGCCAAGGGTGGCAACGAGGGCGTCAATGTGCTGGCGATGACGGCAACGCCGATCCCGCGCACCTTGCTCATGACGCACTACGGCGACCTCGATGTCTCCCGCCTCACCGAGAAGCCAGCGGGGCGCAAGCCGATCACCACGACGCTGGTGGCATCCGAACGCATGGAAGAGGTGATCGACGGCCTGAAACGGGCGGTCGGGCAGGGGGCGCAGATCTATTGGGTGTGTCCACTGATCGAGACCTCGGACGTGTCGGAGCTGGCAGCGGCGGAGGAAAGGGCGGCGCACCTGGCGCAAAGCTTCGGCGACAAGGTCGGGCTCATCCACGGCGCCATGGCGGGCACGGCCAAGGACGAGGTGATGGCGGCGTTCTCGCAGGATCGGCTCAAGATCCTGGTGGCCACGACAGTGATCGAGGTCGGCGTCAACGTGCCCAACGCCTCGATCATGGTGATCGAGCATGCCGAGCGGTTCGGGTTGGCGCAGCTGCATCAGTTACGTGGCCGCGTCGGACGTGGCAGCCGGCAGTCCTATTGCGTGCTGCTCTACAAGGGGCCGCTGGGCGAGACGGCGCGGGCGCGCCTCGAAATGATGCGGGAGACGGAAGACGGCTTCCTGATCGCGGAGAAGGACCTGGAGCTTCGCGGCGGCGGCGAAGTGCTGGGCGCGCGCCAGTCGGGGGCGCCGGAATATCGGGTGGCGGAGGTGCCAGGGTTCGTGGAGCTGCTGGCTGCGGCCCGGAACGATGCTCGCCTGTTGCTCGACAGCGACCCGCAGTTGCTGAGCGAGCGCGGGCAGGCGTTGCGCATGCTGCTTTACCTGTTCGAGCAGGACGAGGCGGTGCGGCTCTTCCGGGCGGCCTGAAGGGCCTATGGCAGCGGCCGGGCATGGCGGGTTCTGCCAATTCAATCGCATTTGCTCCGTATTAAGCAGTTTGGCTTAAGGTTTTGCACATATGTGCGGCTGCAACGCCATCCGCCCTATTCGTTCTGGCCCTTCAGGAGCGGGATATGAGCCTCGGCATTGAACAACGACGCGTGCGCTTCGACAGCATCGACGGGCTTAAGCGCGAAGATCTGGGGACTGCAGGTGAGATCTGGTTGGCGGATCTGTGCCTGGCGCCGTGGGCAAGCCGGGAGGCCATGAAGCTCGGGGCCCACCTCGTCGGCTACATGGCTGGTCCCGATCCCCGTCTAGTGAAGCTGCAACACATCGACGCCGCGATCCAGGTGACTCGGGAAGAAGTCAAGGCAGCGCTGCGGGTGATGAAACTGTTCGGTGCGGTGACAGCGTTTTCGATCGATCAGGAAGAATTGCGCGTGGCATTGCACCTGACGAGCCTGCAACGGCTCAAGGTGCTCGAGACCGTGAGCCGGCTCGACTATTTCATGCAAAGCGCACCGCAGGACGCCACGTCGACGGCGAAGCGCTGGGTGCCACCGGCTGCCGACGGCGAGCAAGGGCGCGAAGACGATCTGCGCGCACGCCTCAAGCGGGCCAGTCTGGCAGAGCGTCCGTCACCGCTCGCTAACGCCCCTGAAAGACAGGCTTCCGTTTCTCGGCCCAGGCCTTGAGCCCTTCCTGATGATCTGCTGATGCTGCGCAGGCCTTGCGCGCGTCCTCGTGCCATTTGGCGTCGAGGCAGCCGGCGGCGGTGTCGTTCAAAGCCTTCTTAGTGGCGGCCAGCGCCAAGGGCGCGTTGCCGGCGATCTGCGAGGCCAGCGCATCGACGTGGGTCATGAGCTGGTCGGCCGGGACGATCTCGTCGAGATAGCCCATGCGCACCATTTCTTCGGCCTCGACCGGGGCTGCCGTCAGGAAGAGCCGCTTGGCGTTGGTGAGGCCGAGCCGCGACACGTAACGGCGCAGACCGCTATTGTAATAGACGATGCCGAGGCGGGCAGCGGGCATGAACATGCGGCAACCCTCGACGCCGATGCGGAAGTCGCAGGCCAGCGCGAGATCGGTGGAGCCGCCATAGACGCCGCCATTCAGCGCCGCGATGGTCGGCACGCGCAGATCCTCCAGGCGGTCGACCATCTTCTCGAAGGCGTTGGGGTCGTAGTCGCGCTGCTTGCCTTCCTTGCGCTCCTTCAGCGCGCCGATGTGGAAGCCTGACGAGAAACTCTTGCCGGTGCCGGTGATGACGAGCACGCGGATGTCGTTGTCCTTGCCGATCCGGTCATAGATCTCGATCAGCGCCTCCAGGTCATCGGGTTCGAGGCGATTGTGCTCGGCCGGCCGGTTGAGGCGGATGGTGGCCTTGCCCTCGGCAACGGTGAGGATCGGGGTGGTGGATTTGGGTTTGTCGCTCATGAGCTTTCCTGGCGGCGGCGCTGGCAAAAAGGGGTGGGCTCGGGCGGCAGGGCCAACGTGGGAGGACCGTCTGCCGACGTCGCGGGCGTCAATTCATCTGCAATCGATAGAACCGCTGCGCCGTCCCTGCAAAGAGATCCGCCTTCTCACTGGCCGATGCCCCTTTAGCGAGCTTTTTGCACGCGTTCCAGAACACAGGATAGCTGTAGGACCCTTTGTCGACGGGGAAGTTCGATTCAAACATGCAGCGATTGGCGCCGAAGGCCTCGATGCAGGTCTCGATGTAGGGCTTCCAGGCGGCGGCCAGTGCGTCGGATGTCGGCGGGTCGGCTTGATCCTCGAAGCGGTAGCCGTTGATCTTCATGCCGAGGCCGCCGAGCTTGATGAATACATTTGGCCGTTTGGCGAGTTCCTTGATGGAGGCCGCCCACTTCGGGAACTCGGCGTCGCGCTTGCCCTCGTAGGTGGAGCTGGCGAGTGGACCGCCGACGTGATCGAGGACCATGCGGGTGTCGGGGACGGCGGATGCCGCGGCCGCGAGATCGTCGATCTGGGGGTGATAGAGCCAGGCGTCGAAGGTGAGGCCCATGGCGCCGAGTGTCTTCAGGCCCTGCTGGAAGGTTGCGTCCTTCAGGACGTGGCGCGGCGGCGTGTAGGCGGGGTTCATGAGGGCCTTGTCGTCGACCCAGGCCGTGATGTGGCGGATGCCGCGGAAGCGCCCGTTACCGGCCTTGTTGTGCGCCTCGAGCACCGGTTCTACGCGGGCGCCGAGCAGCATGTCGGCATGGCCGACGATGCCCTCACACCAACGCGTCTTGCCGTACTGGCCGCTCTCGGCCATGGCGGCAGTGCCGGCGACGAATTGTGTTTCGCCCACCGGTCGCAGCTCCTCGGGGCCTGTCGCCTTGTGGAAGGCGCGGCACTGTACGAACACCGTCGCCACGATGTTGTGGCCCGAGTCTGTGTCGGCGAGCAGGTCGTCATGGAGATAGCGCCAGCCCGGGCGGTCCCAGAGGTGGTGGTGGGGATCCACGATCGCGAGATCCGGCTCGAGGATCGGTTCCTTGATGCGCGCGAGCCAGTCGAGGCGATTGGGGATGTAGTGGCCGGATTGGGCTGTGGGGGCTTGGGCCATGGGTGGCGTCCTCTGGCTCTGGGGGCGTGTGCTGGTGCGCTGGGCGAAGTGGGCTCCTGACCGCACCCCGCCGGAGGGACACCCTGCGGACCGCCCGTCTTTCGTGCGGCAGGAGAGGATGGGCCGTGGGGCCGGGGGCTATTTCTTTTTTTCTTTCTTAGCCTTCTTGCGCTCGTCGGCAAAGACGTCCTTGGCGCAGTAGATGGCTTCGCGGATCAGGGGAACGCCGACGTAGCCGGACATGTGCAGGAGGACCTCGATCAGCTCGTCTTCCGTCCAGCCCTGCTTCAGGGCGAAGCGCAGGTGGATGTCGAGCTCGTCGTGGCGGCCCATGGTGGCGTCGGTGATAACGCAGATGAGCGAGCGCAGCTTGTAGTCGAGCGTTGGGCGGGCCCACAGCGCGCCGAAGACCGTCTCGGTCGCCAGGTCGATGAACTTCTGGGTATGGGGGTCCTTGCCATACTCCTTCATGTTCTTTTCGTACTCGGCCTCTCCGCGCAACTCGCGGCGCACCGCCTCGCCCTTCTTGTAAAGATCACTCTTGGCCATGGGGACGTCCTCTCAGGTGTCACGGGTTGGCAATGAAACGCCGCAAATCCCCAACTTTGCAAGGGTATCGGCTGGCTGGTGGGAGGCGGGATGCGCTCTGTGGGTCAGCGCGGGCCGAGTTTGACGCCGGCCATCTGCTCGTAAAGCTTCACGACCGAGGCGCCATCCTGCTTGTTCAGCCCTTGAGCGCGCGCCATCTGGTAGACCTGCTGGGAGATGTTGGCCATGAACAACGGCACGCCCAGCGCCTTGGCGAAGGCCGTCTCCAGCTCCTGGTCCTTGTAGGAGATGTCCACCGTGCCGCCCGGCGTGAAGTCGCCCGAGAGGAAGCGGGGGACGCGGAAGTCGAGCGCAAAGCTCGCCCCGGTCGAGACGCGGATGACGTCGTACATGGTCTTGGGGTCGAGGCCGGCCTTGGCGCCCATGACGAAGGCCTCGGCGATGGCAACCGTCGAGGTCTGGATCAGCATGTTGTTGACGAGCTTCAGGGCGAGGCCCTGGCCGATGGTGCCGACGTGGAACTGATTGGCCGACATGGCCTTGAAGGCCGGCTGCCAGCCCTCGAAATCAGCTTTCTCGCCGCCACAGATGATGGCGAGCGAACCTTCCTCGGCCCGGCTCGAGCCGCCGGAGACGGGGGCGTCGACCATCGTGATGCCTTTGCCCGCCAGCGTGTCGTGCATGCGCTT
This sequence comes from uncultured Alphaproteobacteria bacterium, assembly GCA_963761475.1. Taxonomy (GTDB): domain Bacteria; phylum Pseudomonadota; class Alphaproteobacteria; order Rhizobiales; family Hyphomicrobiaceae. Next base: position 133,568 of record CAVXGT010000016.1, on the reverse strand, counting down.
TGTGGCAATCGGGTCGATGGTGCTCATCATGGCGATGGCGTGACCGTCGCCGGCGCCTGCAAGTACGCCGTTGTCGCCGAGGATCACCTGCTCGGTCTGGGCGGTGGTCTCGACCATGGTGATGACGCGCTTGGCGGCCTGCGCGACCTCGGCGGGCGTGGTGGCGATCGTGGCGCCCTTGGCGGCCAATGCCGCCGTGCGCTTAGTGTCGATATCAAGCCCGACGACCTTGAAGCCGGCCTTGAGGAGGTTGGCCGCCATGCCACCGCCCATCGAGCCGAGGCCAATGAAACCGATTGTTTCCGTCATGCTGGGGATCTTTCGTGTTGTCGCCTACTCAGCCGCCCGCACCTTTTCGAACACGGGCGCGTCGGGTACCGGCAGGGCGTGCACCAGCGGGATCACCTCCTTGGCGAAGCGGCGCATCATGCGGTGGCGCACCTCGCGCGGCACCCCGTGCATGGCGTTGGAGAACAGGAGGTAGTTGAAGCCGATCGCGCGCAACTCGTTGATGCGGCGCGCCACCGTCTCGGGCGAGCCCACCAGGTTGCGATCGAGGATCGGGTCGTTCTGGGCGGGGTCGCCCATCAGCTTCATGTTGGCGAAGATCTTGGCGAACTGCTCATAGCCCTTGATGTCGCCCCAGGGCGTGGTGTCGGTGGTGTAGTGCTCGGCCTGCAGCTTGTAGAAGCGGGCGAGGTGGCCGCGTGCCTCGTCGCGGGCGGCAGCGTCGGTGTCGCCGACGAAGCACTTGGCGGAGACGGGCAGCATCTGGTCGGCCGGGATGGCGTGGCCCTTCTCCGCCATGCGCCGGCGCCAGCGCTCGAGGATCTTGACCAGCATGTAGTCGGGGAACTGGGCGAGCGACAGCGGGGCCAGGTCCATGTCGGCCATGATCTCGCCGGAGCCGGGGGAGCCGATGGCGCCGAAGAAGTTGATCCGGCGGTTGGCCTCGACATGGGGGCGGACGGTGATCGGGCGGTCGAGCTTCACGTACTTGCCGTCGTAGGTGAAGGGCTTGCCCTTGAGCGCGAGCTGCGTCACCTCCCAGCATTCCTGGAAGCGGTCGCGGGCCTCGTTCATGTCGATGCGAAGGGCATCGTACTCGAGCTTGGCGGTGCCGCGGCCCATGCCGATGTGGAGCGGACCGGTGGCGAGGTTCGCGAGCATGGCGACGTCCTCGGCAAAGCGCACGGGGTCGTACCAGGGCAGCACCATGACGGCCGTGCCGAGCCCCATGCCCGGGCAGGCGGCGGCGAGGTGGGAGAGGAACATCAGGGGATTGGGCGTCGGGTAGTAGTCGGAGAAGTGGTGCTCGACGATCCAGACGGCATCGAAGCCCAGCTCCTGGGCATACTTGGCGTCGATGATGGCCTCGCGGTACATCTCGGCATCGCTGGCGCCGAGTTTGTCGACGGCGCCGATCTGGATGGCAAAACGGGGCGCTGCGGCCATGGCGTGGTCTCCTGATTGTCGCAATGTCTGGACAAATGCTAGCCTAGGCTGGCGCGCCATGTCACGCCCTGCCGTGGTGTACGGTCATGGTCGGCCAGCAGGCGACCAACCGAGCGTCCCCAAGCCATTGGCGCGCCAACCTTTGCAGGAGGACATCATGAGCCGCATCACCACGACCGAGGCGTTGGAGGCGATCTACGGGACGCCGTCGGAGGCTGCCGTCATCAAGGAGATCGACTACATCTCCGACCATTACCGTGCTTTCATCGACGCTTCGCCTTTCGTGGTGCTCGCGACGGTCGGCCCCGAGGGGCTCGACTGCACGCCGCGCGGCGATCCGGCAGGGTTCATCCGCGTGGTCGACAGCAAAACGGTGATGATGCCAGACCGGCTGGGCAATAACCGGGTCGATGCCTTGCGCAACATCGTGCGCGATCCCCGGTGCTCACTGCTGTTCCTCATTCCCGGTGTCGGCAACACGCTCAGGATCAACGGCACGGCCGAGATCCTCGACGATCCCGAACTCAACGAGAGCTTCGCCATGAATGGCAAGCTGCCTCGCACCGTGCTCAAGGTCACGGCCGACCGCGTCTATTTTCAATGCCCGAAAGCCCTGGTGCGTTCGCGCCTGTGGGACCCCACCGTGCAGATCGAGCGTTCTGCGCTGCCCTCGACGGGCGAGATGATCCAGGCCTTGAAGGCCGATTTCGATGGTGCGGCCTACGACAAGGCTTATCCCAAGCGCCTGCAAGAGACGATCTACTAGGGGGCTGCACGGTCGGGATAGAGGTGACAAGTGCTGCGCGCGACCGGCAGTTCGCCAAGGCGCGCAACGTTGCCTGGTTGAGCGAAGGAGGCGACTGCGATGACCAAATGGGGCGTTTTCAGCCTAAGTCAGTTCCCGGACCAATCGAAACGGGTCGAGAGTTTCGACAACGACCTCAGGTTCTTCGAGCTCGGCGAGAGCCTCGGCTTCGACAAGGCCTGGATCGCCGAGCACCTGTTCTCGACCTATGGCGTCGTCACCTCGACGCAGGTTTATGCGGCGGCGATCGCGCAACGCACCAAGACGATGCGGATCGGCATCGCCGTCGTCGCCATGCCGTTCAACCACCCGCTGCGGACGGCATCGGATTTTGCGCTGGTCGACGTGCTGTCGCATGGCCGGCTCGACTTCGGCATCGGGCGGGCCTACCAGCCGCACGAATTCGTGGGTCTCGGCGTGCCCATGGACAAGAGTCGGGAGATGACGATCGAGGCAACCGATGTGGTGATCAAGGCCTGGACGGAGGAGAAGATCACGCACAATGGACAATTCTGGACGATCCCCGATCCCGTCGAGGTCTTGCCGAAGCCCGTACAACAACCGACGCCGCCCATGTATACCGCGGTGATCAGCCCGGAGAGTTTCAAGTTTGCGGCGTCCCGCGGCCTCAACCTGCAGATGGCCTCGCCCTTCACCTACCGGACCTATCGTGAGAACTGGATCCCGGAGCTCGAAAAGAGCGTCAAGCTCTACGAGGACGAGAGCCGCAAGGCCGGTCGCGATCCCGCAAAATCACAGCGGATGATCCTGCTGCCGTTCTTCTGTCATGCCGACGGCAAGAAGGCGCGCGAGATCTACAAGCCGCACGTCGAGTGGTTCTACAACAAGGTGACGTCGAACCAGTTGGCGCGGTCGAGCACGGGGCCCGTGAAGGGCTACGAGCTCACCATGACCGAAGGCACCAAGACGCGCGAGATGGGGTATCTGGCGTTCGAGAAGCTCGACCAGTACCGGGCCGCCGTCGTCGGTGATCCGGCAGAATGCATCGCGACGCTCAAGGAAATGAAACAGCGCTTCGGTCTCACCGAATTCTGCCTCTGGTACAACATCGGGGGGATCGCGCCCGAGCATGTGGAGGCGTCGATGCGGCTGACGGCGGAGAAGGTCTTCCCGCACGTTTGATTGGGGCCTGGGAGCTGCCGGATGGCCGCCGGTGGGGCGGGGGCGGCGGCGATCCAGGCTTGACCCCGGCGCGGGCGGCGGAATACCACCGGATGGCAATCATCGAGGTGCCCCAGATCCATGACCCCCGGTAGCCGTATCGAAGCCCGTTTCACCGCCCTCAAAGCCGAGGGGCGCGCCGGCCTCGTCACCTTCGTGACGGCGGGTGATCCCGATCCCGAGACGTCGGCACGGCTGCTGGAGGGGTTGCCTGCTGCAGGGGCCGACGTGATCGAGCTCGGCATGCCGTTCTCCGACCCGATGGCGGACGGCCCGGCGATCCAAGCCTCATCGCAACGGGCGCTGGCGGCCGGCATGACGCTGCGGCGGACCTTGGAGATGGTTCGCGGCTTCCGGGTCAAGGACCAGACGACGCCGATCGTGCTGATGGGCTACTACAATCCGATCTACGTTTTCCCCACCGATCGCTTTCTCGAGGAGGCCCAGGCGGCTGGCGTCGACGGGCTGATCGTGGTGGATGTGCCGCCGGAGGCGGACGACGAGGTGTGCCTGCCTGCCCGCGACAAGGGCATCGCCTTCATCCGGTTGACGACGCCAACGACCGACAACAAGCGGCTTACAACCGTGCTCAAGAACAGCTCGGGGTTCGTTTACTACGTGTCGATCACGGGTATCACAGGAGCGGCGGCGCCGGTTGCGAGCGACGTTCAGTCGCACGTGCAACGTATAAAAGGGCAGACGCGCCTGCCAGTGGCCATCGGATTTGGCGTGCGGACACCCGCCCAAGTTCGGGAAATGTCGGCAATTGCAGATGGAGTCGTGGTCGGATCGGCCTTGGTGAATGCCGTTAAGGACAGCCTCGACAAGGATGGCAAAGCCACTGCTGGTACGGTTCCGGCCGTGCTAGAGTTGGTGAAAAGGTTAGGAGCGGCCTTGCGGCCGGCCTAGCGGCGGGGCATACCGCGCACGCGGACGCCATCCGCAGTAAATGCCGTTGCGCCCCGGATTGGGCGGCATGGGGTGTGCGCAGCGGACTGGTTCGAGGAGCCACGCGAGTTGAACTGGATCAACAACGTCGTCCCACCAAAGATCCGCAGTCTCTTGACGACGCGCCGTGAGCCGCCGGACGATTTCTGGCGGAAGTGCACGGGCTGCGGGCAGATGACCGACCGCAAGGCGCTGGAGCAGAACCAGTTCGTGTTCCCGTGCTGCGGCCATCACGATCGTGTCGATGCGCGCGGGCGGCTGAAGCTGCTGTTCGACAAGGGCGAGTTCACGATCGTGGCAGCGCCGGAGGTGGCGCTTGATCCGTTGAAGTTCCGCGATGGCAAGCGCTACACCGACCGGCTCAAGGAAGCGAAAACGCGCACCGAGCAGGGCGATGCGGTGCTGATCGGGGAAGGCCAACTGGATGGTCGGCCGCTGGTGGCGGCGGCGCAGGATTTCCGCTTCATGGGCGGTTCGCTCGGCATGGCGGCTGGCGAAGCCGTGATCACGGCGATGGAGCTGGCTGTCGAGAAGCGTTGCCCGTTCGTGCTGTTTGCGGCCTCCGGCGGCGCGCGTATGCAGGAAGGCATCCTGTCGCTCATGCAGATGCCGCGGACGACGATTGCGGTGCGCAAGCTTCGGGCGGCGCGGCTCCCCTATATCGTGGTGATGACCGACCCGACGACGGGCGGCGTGACGGCGTCCTATGCGATGCTCGGAGACGTGCATATCGCTGAGCCCGGCGCGCTCATCTGTTTTGCCGGGCCGCGGGTGATCGAGCAGACGATCCGCGAGCAATTGCCGGAAGGGTTCCAGCGGGCCGAATACCTGCTGGCGCATGGCATGATCGACATGGTCGTTCATCGTCATCAGATGCGCGAGACGCTGTCGCGGCTGGTTGCCATTCTCGGTGCGGCAGCGATGGGCGAGACGAAGCGCAAAGGGCGCGGCAATGGCAGGGGCCGCGATTCCGGCCGCTTCAACGGCAGCTCGCTTGACGGCAAGGCGATGGAAGAGCTCGCACGTGAAAGCAACAGCCTGATCGAGCCGGAGCCGGTTTCGGAAGCCGATCGCTTCGAGCCGCGCCAGATCGAGACCGGCCAGAGCAAGGGGCGGCCTGCAGCCGCCAAGGGGCGTCCGACGGGCGCCGCCAAGGACGGCGGCTGACGCGCAATCGTCGCACGGTTGGTCTATAGTCCATAAGGGCTGAGTTGCGCGGGTTCTCCGCGCGGGTTGCGCAGTGGCGGTGCTCGTCACCTGGGCGATCGCCTGACGCTGGCCCATGGTTGTTGGCCCAAATCTTTGCCGAGGGTTTCTGGCGTATGGCGCGGATCGACGAGTGTCTTGCCCGGTTGAAGCGTTTGCATCCGTTGTCGATCGACTTGTCGCTCGGGCGGATCGAGCGGCTGCTGGCGCGGCTTGGACATCCAGAGCGGCGGCTGGCGCCGGTGGTGCACATTGCCGGCACCAACGGCAAGGGGTCGACCACGGCTTTCCTCAGGGCCATGCTGGAAGCCGGCGGCAAGCGGGTGCACGTCTACACGTCGCCGCATCTGGTGCGCTTCAACGAGCGGATCGTGCTGGCAGCGGCCACGCCAGGCGGCCGTTCGGCGCCGATCGCGGAACCGGCGCTGGTGGCGCTGTTGGAGCGCGTCGAGGCCGCCAACGCCGGCGAGCCCATCACCTTCTTCGAGATTACGACGGCAGCCGCTCTGCTGGCCTTTGCCGAGTCGCCGGCCGATGTCGTGGTGCTGGAGGTGGGACTTGGCGGCCGCCTCGATACGACCAACGTCGTGGCGCGTCCGGAGGCCACCGTCATCACGCCGATCTCGATCGATCATGCCGAGCGGCTCGGCGGCACGTTGGAGCTGATCGCGGCTGAGAAGGCCGGCATCCTGAAGCCCGGTGTGCCGGGGATCGTCGCCCGTCAGGTGGAGGCGGTGGATCGGGTGCTGGCGGAGCAGGCGGCCAAGGTGCGCGCGCCGTTGTTGCGCTGGGGGGAGGATTTCGATGCCTTCCGACAGGGTGGCCGGCTGGTGTTCCAGAGCGACAACCGACTTCTCGATCTGCCGCTGCCGGCGCTCGTCGGGCGCCACCAGATCACCAATGCGGGCGTGGCGATCGCGACGGTGCTGGCGTCGGACAAGTTGATGGTCAGCGATGGGGCGATCGCGGAGGGCTTGCTTGGTGTGACGTGGCCGGCGCGGATGCAGCGGTTGACGGCGGGTCCGCTGGTGGACCTGGTTGGACCGGATGCGGAGCTGTGGCTGGATGGTGGGCACAATCCTGCCGGCGCGGCCGTGCTGGCGGAGGCGTTGGCCGATCTCGAAGAACGGGCGCCGGCGCCGGTCACGCTGGTGGTGGGCATGATGGGGCAGAAGGATGCTGCCGAGTTTCTCGGCGCCTTCCGGGGGCTGGCGGAGCAGATCGTGACCGTACCCATTCCGGGCGCGCATGAGGCGCCGTTCGCGCCGGAGGTCCTGGCCGGTGTGGCGAGTGGCCTCGGTTTCCTCGCGACGCCAGCCGTTTCGCTGGTCGAAGGATTGCGGCTTGCCCGCGGCGACGGGCTTGGGGCGCGGCGGATCCTGGTCTGCGGCTCGCTCTATCTCGCCGGCCACGTGCTGGCCTTGCAGGACGGCGTCGGCGTGCAGACGAACTGAAGCGCGTTGCGCTTTGCGGGGCTTTCCCGACGGGCCGGTTGCTTATTGGCGCGGATAGGCAGTTGCCTTGGCGCGCCTCTCCCTCCTACGCTGGCCGTCAACGCGTGCCAAGACGTACTGGAGGAAGCCCCATGAACGATGTTGCCACGTCACCGAAGCTCGACATCCGGCCGCTTGCCGGAGCCTGCGGCGCCGAGATCCACGGGATCGATCTCGGCGGGCCTTTGAGCGATGCCGCAATCGCCGCCGTGCGCAAGGCGCTGCTCGATCACTGCGTGATCTTCTTCCGGGACCAAGAACTTTCCGTCGAGGCGCACAAGGCGCTGACGCGGCGCTTCGGCGAGATCTTCATCCACCCCAACTACAAGGGGGTTGGCGAGGACGACGAGATTGTAGTCATCAAGCGGGCGCCGGGTGACAAGAAGATCGTCGGCGAGGAATGGCACGCCGACACCACCATGGTAGCGGAGCCGCCGATGGGCGCGATCCTCTATGCCATCGAGGTGCCGGCCTATGGCGGCGACACCTTGTTCGCCAACCAATATGCCGCCTACGAGGCGCTCTCTGACGGCATGAAGGACCTGATCAAGGATCTCAAGGCCTATCACTCCGACCGCAAGGTCGCGGGGCCGCAGGCCAACATGAACGCTTTCCGGGCAACGAAGGTGCGCGAGGACGACGCGTGGCGGGAGACGGTCAACCTGCATCCGGTGGTGGTTACGCATCCGGAGACGGGTCGCAAGCTGCTCTATGTCAACCACTCCTACACCTACCGCTTCGAGAACATGACGGAGGAGGAATTGAAGCCGCTGCTCGACTACCTGCTCAATCATGGCCACCGGCCTGAATTCACCTGTCGCTTCCGCTGGGCCAAGGGATCGGTGGCGTTCTGGGACAACCGGGTGTGCAAGCATCTGGCCGTGCACGACAGCCACCAGCAATTGCGCCATATGCGGCGCACGCAGATGACGGGCACGCGGCCGGTTTGAGGTTTGCCGGTTGGGTGTGACTTGGATCAGGTCGTTTGGGGAGGCGTCATGGCGAAGGTGGTGAGCGAGCGCAACGGGCCGGTGACGACAGTCATCATCAACCGGCCGGAGGTGCGCAACGCCGTCGACAACGAGACGGCGGAGGGGCTCGCCGAAGCCTTCCGGCAGTTCGAGGCCGACGCCGAGCAGAAGGTGGCGGTGCTGTGGGGGGCGGGCGGCTCGTTCTGCGCCGGTGCCGATCTCAAGGCGGTGGCATCGGGCGAGCGGCTGAAGCGCTACAAGCTCGATGGCGAGGGGCCGATGGGGCCCTCCCGGCTGGCATTGACCAAGCCGGTGATCGCAGCCGTTGCTGGCTATGCGGTGGCTGGCGGCCTCGAGCTTGCGATCTGGTGCGATCTGCGCGTCGTCGAGGAAGACGCGACGTTTGGTGTCTATTGCCGTCGCTGGGGCGTGCCGCTGATCGACGGTGGCACGGTGCGATTGCCTCGCCTTATCGGCCAGAGCCGGGCACTCGACATGATCCTGACCGGCCGGCCGGTCGAGGCGCAGGAAGCCCTCGCCTTCGGTCTTGCCAATCGCGTCGTGGCGAAAGGCACCTCGCGGGCTGCTGCGGAAGCGCTGGCGGGCGAGATCGCGCGCTTTCCCGAGATGTGCATGCGGCTCGACCGGGCCTCGGTCTATCGGCAATGGGATCTGCCTTTCGAACACGCGATGCGGGCGGAGTTTGCGGCCGGCCGGGAGGCCGTGTTGGCTGAGGGGCAGGCCGGTGCGCAGCGCTTTGCCTCGGGTAGGGGACGTGGCGGCAGCTTCGAGGAGATCTGAGCGCGATGACAACGACGCGGGCTTTCGAACACCACTACGCCGAGCTTGGTGAGGTGATGCTGCACTATGTGACGGCAGGCTCGGGGCCGCCGGTGGTACTGCTGCATGGGTGGCCGCAGACCTGGTACGAGTGGCGGCTCGTCATGCCGGCACTGGCCGAGCGCTACACGGTGATTGCACCGGATCTCAGAGGGCTCGGCGACAGCTCGCGCCCGCCCGGGGGCTACGACAAGCGCACGGTTGCCGGCGACGTCTGGCGGCTGGTGTCGGAAAAGCTCGGCTTCAGCCGGTTTCATCTGGTGGGTCACGATTGGGGAGGCCCAACGGCCTACGCGCTCGCAGCCGAGCACCCCGAGGCGATCGCCACGCTCGGAATTGTCGATGTCGTGATCCCCGGCGACGGCGGCGACTTCAGCCAGGGTGGACGGCGGTGGCACCATCAGTTCCACATCACGCCGGATCTGCCGGAGGCGCTGGTGGCGGGCCGGGAGCGTATCTACCTGCAATGGTTCTATCAGACCTTCGCCTATCGCCCCGGGTCCATCGATGAGGAGGCGCTGGACGAATTCGTGCGCACCTACAGCCAGCCGGGCGCTCTCAGGGCGGGGTTCAACTATTACCGGGCGATTGGCGAGGATGCGCGCACCAACGCTGCGGAACTGGCCACGGGATTCCGCCTGGAGATGCCGGTGCTGGCGGTGGGTGGTGGCGTCAGCTATCCGCATGGGCGGGGACGGGGAGGGGATGTGGAGGCGAGCATGCGCCGTGTGGCCCGTGACGTTGTGGGCCATGTCATCCCAGAGTGCGGTCATTTCGTACCGGAGGAAGCGCCGGCCGAGCTCAGCCGGTTGCTGCTTGCCCACTTTGGGCGCGTTTCGATCTGACGGGGTGTAGACGGCTTCACGGCCGCCATGAGGCCATGCCGTTGCGGCGGCGATCGCGAATGCGGACCTAGTCGGTGACGATGCGACCCTCGACACCGGCTTTGACGGTGCCCAGCGCCCGGATGTGACTCATCACCAGGCTGGCGATGATCTTGCCGTCGGTGTCGCCGATCAGCACCTTGCCGCGGCTGAGCGCGGTATAGCCATCTCCGCCGCGCAGCAGGAAGTCGTTGGAGGCGACCTTGTAGATCTTGGCAGGGTCTACCGGTACGCCGTTGTGCGTGAGCGCCACGATCCGCTTGCCGGACGGCGCCTGGGTGTTGACCTTCACCACCAATCCCGAGACGTGCGGAAAGCGACCGCCGCGGTTGTCGAGATCGGAAAATCCGTTCTCCAGCGCCGCCTTGAGATCGCTGCCTTTGATCTCCACCAGCACCGTGCGGTTGCCGAATGGCATCTCGCTCAGGATGTCGCGGCGGGTGAGCACATGACCGGGCTTGTAGAGCCGGTTGCCGCGCATGGCGCCGCCGTTGGTAATTGCGATGTCGGCACCGGTTGCGGCGCGGATCGCATCGGCGATCAGGTTGCCGAACGCGGCCTCCCGAGCCCGCACCGTCGACGAGCGGGTATCGAGCTCGACTGCGGTTTCGGCGAGCGCGACGTCAAGCTCGCGGCCGAGCTCGCTCTCGAGCCGGCGCACGATCGTCAACGTCTCGGGGTCGGGCGCTACGCTGGAGGAATCGATGGTGCGGAATCCTGCCCGCCAGTTGACCTTGCGCTTGCCATCCTTCGTGCCGACATCGGCAAAGATGTCGACCGCCGTGACGATCTGGCCGTCCTCGCCGCTTTCCACCATGACGACGCGATTGTCGTAGACGATGCGCAGGTCATGATCGTGGCCGGTGAGCAGGACGTCCACCAGGCCCGAGCGCATGATCTCGAGATCGCGTGCGAAATCGGTGTGCGTTACGGCGATGACCAAGTCAGCGCCCGCCGCGCGAAGGAGGCGGGATTGCTCGCGAACGGTTGCCATTTCATCGAGGAATTTGAGGTTCTCGGTCTGGGACATGAGGGGCGATGTAGCGAGCGTGACGCCGAAGACGCCGACGTTGAGCTGGCCGCGCTGGAACACGCGACGGTCCTCGTGGCCATGAAGGGGGCTGCCGTCAGGCTCGCGCAAGTTTGCCGCGAAGAAAGGGTAGCGGGCCTCCGACCGCCGCTTAGCGTAGACCGCCCGGCCGAAATCGAACTCATGATTGCCCGGGACGAAGACATCAGGCGGCATCACGTTCAAGAGTTCGACCGTATGGGCACCCTGGTCGAAGCCCGACATCAGGGATGGGGAATACATGTCGCCGGCATGGGCATAGAGCGTTGGTATGCCCTTGGCCCGCTCGGCACGGATGATGGCGTTCAATCGCGCAAAGCCACCGCGGCCATCGACCTCGCCGAGCTTGTAGATGTCGTTGACCAGCAGCAACGTCAGGGTCGGCACCTGGCGTTTGCCGCCGGCGGGTTCAGCAAGGTCGGTGGCCCGCGCCGCGCCGATGCCGCTCGCCAGCACCACGTCGAGGAGACACAGGGCTGCAATACCGCCCAGAACCACGCGCCGCCCGAACCCACTCATGCCGCTTTTCCCATTTGCCGCATGCACCGACCCATCGGTGACCCAGCCGGCGGCCAAGATACACAACTGCCGGGCCCAAGGCTCGCGGCATTCGATGCTTGCTCCGGCCCTTGTCGGGAAGGCGACCTAGAGGGCCCCAGGCAGCCACCGCCGCGGCGTTTCGCTCTTGTCATCGTAGGCGGCCTCGAAGATCGGGCTTGCCAGGATTGCCTGCACCCGCAGCGTCCCGGTGCCGGAGTTCGTGAAGCCATGCTTGTGGCCGGCCGGCACGATCACCGATTGGCCAGCCGTCACCCGATGCCGCTCCGCCTCGACCCAGACCTCCGCCTCGCCTTCGAGTACGGTCAGCACTTCCTCGACGGCATGGAGATGCGCCGGCGCTCCGAGACCCGGATCGCACCACTGTTCGAAGACGGTGAGCTGACGGGCGCCGACGGCCGCCGACGTCACCATCCGCGTCAGGACGCCGGGTCGCCAGGGGTCGCGCGGCTGGCTGGCGTGATCGATGATGGCAATCGGCATGGCAAACTCCCGGTTCCGGCTTGGATGGCAACGAGCCTGCCATCGAACGGGCTCGCGGTCTAACGCGCTTGCGTTGGCTCATGCCGCGGGAGAAGGACTACGGGCCTTCAGCGGGCAGTGGGGAGGGCAGGCCAAGTCCACCGTTTCTGTGGCAAGGGGTGGTTACTTTCGCGACGCGGGGTCTTCGATCGGCGTGCCGTCGCTGAAGCGGTTGGCATGCCAGACGTTGCCAGCTCCTGGGGTCGGCTCCCAATAGGTGACGGGACCGTGGTAGCCTCCGCGGCGATGATGCTCACGCCCGAAGATGTTGTCGCGCACGACCATGCCGCGGGCCACGTAGGCTTGGTCATGGCCGTTGCGCCGTGAGCCGCCATAGAGAGCAAAGCCGCCTCCGGAGAGGTAGTTGGCCTCGATCAGGGTCTTTGCGCCATTGAGGTTGAGGCAAGCCACAAGCCGTTGCGGGTTCTCGATCCGGCTCCGAACGACGCTGAGATCGCTGCCGCGCCCCAGCACCTGCACACCATCGTTGTGATCGTCCGTCCAGTGCACGAGGCCGTCGATCACCGTTTCGACGATGCGCGTTGCTGCGCCGTGCACCTGGATGCCGTCCGCCGCGTGCCGGACGTGGCTGCGATAGACGACGGCGTGATCGCCTTTCAGCAGTACCGCCACGCCGAGACGGTTGCGCCGGTCGCCTGGCGCGCCCGCGGTACTCGCGGCGCCTACCTCAGACCACAGCAGGTAGAATGTTCCAGCCTGGGGCCTGACCAGGATGCCCCAATGCTCCGCCTGCCGGGTTGCGACCCGCACGCCGCGCATGATCACGGGGAGGCGCGTGAAAATGTCGAGCCCGCTGGTGAAATCGGTGTTCTCGATCAGCAGATGGGGCCCGGCCACCGCATAGCCATCGTAGGTTCGCGCCTGCCGTACGAGTTGGGCGAACGGATAGGTCCGCCCGTCGCGGATGGTCGAGCCGGCAAACGTTTGTCGCCGCGGGAGCGTGCCTATTGCCGCAGCTTCGAGGGCCGCCGGGCCCGTCATGGCGGCGGTGAGATCGCGGCCGTGACCGAGCGGGGCTTGGCCTTTCGTGCCCTCGGCTGCGGCTGGCCGTACGACTGCCAGGAGGCCCGCCAGAGCGGTCATTCCGGCGATTACGGCGCACCAATGTGTGGTTCCCTTGACCGAGGTCTTGGGCTTTTGCCCGGGAATGGCTAACCTCTCCTCCACAACGCGCTCCTTCGCAGCCCTGACCACAGGAACCAGCCGGATGACCCAGTACAAGCCGCTTCCCGACCGCTATTTGCGCACCGGAGTCTTTCTGGCTCCTTTCCATGCCCTCGACGAGAACCCGACGCTTGCCCTCGAGCGCGACATGGAGTTGGTCGAGCATCTGGATCGCCTCAACTACCACGAGGCCTGGATCGGCGAGCACCACTCCGGCGGCTACGAGATCATTGCCTGCCCCGAGATGTTCATTGCGGCGGCCGCCTGCAAGACGCGGCATATCCGGCTCGGCACGGGCGTCGTCTCGCTGCCCTACCACAATCCCTTTACGCTGGCCTCACGCATGATGCAGCTCGATCACATGACGCGCGGCCGTGCCATGTTCGGCGTTGGCCCGGGCTCGCTGATCTATGATGCCGAGAAGATCGGGCTGAAGGCCGCCGACCAGCGCCGACGCATGGGCGAGAGCCTCGAATGTCTGATGGAGCTGATGCAGGGCGGGATGGTCACCCGCAAGACCGACTGGTTCACCCTCGATGAGGCCAAGCTGCAACTCCAGCCCTACAGCCAACCCATGATGGAGATGGCGGTGGCCGCCTCGCGTTCGCCGGTCGGCGCGACGGCATCGGGCAAGCATGGCATCGGCATGATCTCGATCGGCGGCTCGTCGGATGAGGCGCTTGCCGCATATGCCCGCAACTGGGGCATTCACGAGGAGGCGGCGCGTGAAGGCGGCAAAACGACGGACCGCTCCAAGTGGCGCATCACCACCTTCGCCCACGTCGCCGAGACCCGCGAGAAGGCTCGCGCCGACATGGCCTATGGCCTGAAGAACTTCGCCAAGTACTTCACCGACGTTGCCACCTTCCCGATCATTCCGCCGGGGATCGAGGATCCCGTCAACTACCTGATCGAGTCGGGGTTGGCCGCCATCGGCACGCCTGACGACTGCATCAATCATTTCGAGCGGATCTGGAAGGGCTCGCAGGGTGGTTTCGGTGCGGTGCTGCTGCTCGCCCACAACTGGGCCGACTGGGAGGCGACCAAGCGCAGCTACGAGATGATGGCCCGCTACGTCCATCCCCACTTCCAGCGCGGATCGAACAACCTGCGCCAGTGGAGCTACGACGACGCCACCGTCAAGCGGGAGACGGCCGGCGCCGAATCTCAGGCCGCCGTCATGAAAGAGATCGACCGGTACAATGAGGCCAAGGGTATCAAGCCCGCCGGTAAGGCATGGTGATCGGGTGATCGAGCGCTACTGAACGAATGGCCTTAGGACCGGAGCGATCGGTCCTGAGGCCTTTTTTGTGCCTGGTATCGGGTGACGTCGGTTGGTTGGCGCAGGTGCTCGCGTTTTGCGCGTGGTGTGCTCGATGATTTCCACGCTGCGCGAGAGGTCCTGCTGGGCGCGGCCCTGATCGACGCCGGACTTCAACGAAAGATCGAGCTTGAGGCCTGCGAAGCTCAACGGGCTTCGCGCAAAGCCTTCTGCCAGATTGGCTCGCTTTCGCCTTCCAGGATCTCGACACTGCACTTGCGGAGCTGCTCTTCGAGACTGTTTCGGGCATCTTCCCGGCTGCGGCCGTGGACACGGATGATATGATCCTGGCTACCTCGGCCGCATGAGATTCGAGCCGTGTATATGCGCCCGTTGAGGTCCTTGGCCGTTTCGACCAGGTCCTCTTTGGCATCGTCCGGGAGCGTGGCGATGTGTGTGCTCAGCATGACCAGCGGAATGCCAACGAACAGCACGACGCCGTAAAGGATCAAGTATTTCACGTAGCGACCCTCGCGAAGCGATCGATGCTCGGGCGGAATCCTAGCGATGAGCCGTTGAGAACGCGTTAAACCCAGCCGATCGAGGGGCGGCCGGCATCCCTCTGGCTGCTTGCAGCAGTGTCGGCGCTGGGCGGTCAACCGCGTCCAGTGTAGAGGACGCGCAATACGCCGTAAGCGCCGTAGTCACATCTCCAGGGGCGCTCTGCGCCGGGCACGCGCACCATGACGATCGTGGCGGTCTCACCCTTGGTCACGCTGATCGTGGTGAGACCGGTCTTGCCAACGGTCTTTGCGACCGCTTCGAGGCAGGCCACCGCTGGCGAACCGCCGATGGGCTTGGCGGGGCGTGCGGGCGGCTTGTTCACGATGAACTTGATGATCCGCTTTCCCGAGCGGGAAAAACTGCACTGGAAGGTCTCCACTCGTCCGCGGAACCGTGCCGTGCCGTTGACGGCATGCGTGCCATCGACGCGTTGCCCCTCGTACTTCGTATCTATGTTCGGCAAGCGGGTTTTGAACGCGGCGCCCGCCTTGGCCCGGCACTTGGCCATCATGATCTCGGGGGGGGCGGCCGATGCTGACGCGCTGAACGCCATTGCGGCGATCGCAGACAGGGGCAGGGAGGAACGAAGGTTAGCATGCTTCATTTGGGTTCACCGTCTTTGTTGCTCGGACGAAGGGTTGTCAATTCGCGGTGGTCGCCAAAACCTGGCTGTCATTGCCGCCTGTGTTTTGCGGCGTGTGTTGTGAGGTGTTCTCGGTTGGGCCGGTGCCGGCGCAGCGCCGCGATGCGTTGATCTTTCACGGCAGTCGTCACGCGTCGCCGTCCTTGCCCTTGCGTCCGTGCCGGCGGTCCTCCTCGGCGACTTTCGACAGGTCGGCGTCGAACACGATGCGCTCGGCGCCGGCGAGCGCGACGAAGCGCCGGCCGCGTGCGCGTCCGATCAGCGTCAGGCCGGCCTGGCGCGCCAGCTCGACGCCCCAGGCCGTGAAGCCCGAGCGCGAGACCAGGATCGGAATGCGCATCTTCACGGTCTTGATCACCATCTCGGAGGTGAGCCGCCCGGTGGTGTAGAAGATCTTGTCGTCGGCTGCGATGTCGTTCAGAAACATGTAGCCGGCGATCTTGTCGACCGCGTTGTGGCGGCCGACGTCCTCCATGTAGATCAGCGGCCGGTCCTCCTGGCACAGCACGCAGCCGTGGATGGCGCCGGCCTTGAGATAGAGCGTCGGCGCGGTGTTGATCTTCTTGGTCAGCGCGATAGAGCCACGAGGTCTTGAGCCGCGCGTCGGCGGCAAGCTCGATGCCCTCGAACTCCTCCATCAGGTCGCCGAACACGGTGCCCTGCGCGCAGCCCGAGGTCTGCACCTTCTTCTTGAGCTTGTCCTCGTAGTTGGTCTCGCGCGCCGTGCGCACCACGACGACCGCGATATCCTCGTCGTAGTCGATGCCGGTGATCTCGTCGTCGGGCCGCAGCATGCCCTGGTTGAGCAGGTAGCCGACCGCCAGAAGCTCGGGATGATCGCCGATCGTCATCATCGTGACGATCTCGCGGGCGTTGAGGAACAGCGTCAGCGCCCGCTCGGTGACCACCTCGGTTTCGACCGTCTGGCCCTCGTGATCGATGCCGGTCACCGCTCGCGGACAGGCGCGGATCGTCGAGATCGGGGGCAATCTCCAGTTCTTTCATGCCAATCCTCCAGCCTTACCGCAGGTTTCCTGCCAGCCGTACCCTGCCGATCACCGAGGCCACCCGGCGCGTTGCGATCGGCTGCGGGTGACACAAGCCCTGGCTCACTGTCATAACGCCGCGCGAGCATCAATCCCGAGTTGGCAGGTCTTCTTTAATTCGACACCCGCCCCAAGCGAAAGGCCCTACGCATGTCCGTCACCAAGGACCAGATTGTCGAACAGCTCCGCCGCATCAAGGGCCCGGACCTCGAAGGCAACATCGTCGATCTCGGTCTGGTCTCCGAAATTCTGCTGCCGCAATGACACGCGCCTACTTCTCGATCACCGTGCCGGCCGAGCGCGCCGAGGAGCTGGAGCCGCTGCGGCAGGCCGCCGAGAAGGTGGTGGCCGATATTGACGGCCTCGACGGCGTCACGGCGGTTCTGACCGCGGAAGCGAGCGGCAGGGCCGCCCGTCCAGAAGCCTGCCGCATCAGGCCCCGCTAGCGAAAGCCGGCGCGTTCAGGAAGCGCGCGCCCGCGGCAAGGGGGCTGCCGCTCCGCCGGCGCGGCCCATAGTCACGGTCACAGTCATGGCCATGCCCACGCCCCGCCGGCCGGAGCCCAGCGGCCGGGGCTGCGCAATCCAACACGCCCAGCGTGCCGCCGCCGTCCCCGGGATCAAGCACCTGATCGCGGTCGCCTCCGGCAAGGGCGGCGTCGGCAAGTCGACGACGGCCGTCAACCTGGCGCTGGCCTTCAGGCCAACGGCCTCAAGGTCGGCATCCTCGACGCCGACATCTACGGTCCCTCGCAGCCGCGCCTGCTCGGGCTCATCGGCCGGCCGGAGGTGACGGCGAACAACCGTCTCGTTCCGCCCGTCGGCTATGGCCTCAAGGTCATGTCGATGGGCTTCATGGTCGACGAGGCGACGCCCGTCATCTGGCGCGGCCCGATGGTCGTGCAGGCGCTGACGCAGATGCTGCGCGAGGTCGAATGGGGCGATCTCGACGTGCTCGTCATCGACATGCCGCCCGGCACCGGCGACGTGCAGCTGACCATGGCGCAGCAGGTGCCGCTGTCGGGCGCCGTCATCGTCTCGACGCCGCAGGACCTCGCCCTGATCGACGCCCGCAAGGGCCTCAACATGTTCCGCCGCACCGACATCCCCGTGCTCGGCATCATCGAGAACATGAGCTACTTCGTCTGTGCACAAGTGCGGTGAGCGTCACGAGATCTTCGGCCATGGCGGCGCCAGCGAGGAGGCGACAAGCTCGGCGTTCCCTTCCTCGGTGGCGTGCCGCTGCACATGGACATCCGCGAGCCCTCCGACTCTGGCCGGCCGATCGTTGCCACCGAGCCCGACGGTCCCGCACGCCCAGATCTATCGCGATATTGCAGGTGCTGCCTGGGCCGAGCTGCAGAAGGCCGCCGGCAAGGCGCCGGAGCAGCCGAGCTTGACGGTGGCGGAGAATGGGGCTGCGCTGGAGGTGGCCTTCGCTGATCTGCGATTTACGCTGTCTGCCGAGATGCTGCGCGTCATGAGCCCGTCGGCTGAGGTTCAGGGCCATACGCCCGCCCAGCGCGTCACCGTCGGCGGCAAGCGCTCGGTGAAAATCGCCGCACTAGCCCCGGTCGGCAATTACGCCACACGTATCGCCTTCGACGACGGCCACGACACGGGCCTCTTCACCTGGGACTATCTGCGCCAACTCGGCACCGAGCGCGAGCAGCGCTGGGCTTCCTACCTTGCGGAACTGAAAGCCAAGGGCCTCGATCGCGGCTAGGCTCGGCTACCGGGAAGCCCATTTGCGTGGGCACCCGCGCTCGTCGGTGTCGGGTGTTCAGGCTGGCAGCGGGCCGGTCCAGTCGACGAGGCAGCGGCGGATGGTGTCGGCGACGGTCGGGCCTGAGGGTGTCGGTTCGTCGGCGGGATAGAAATGCGTGGCCCCAGGAAGCAGCACGTCTGTCACGGCGACGCCGGCCTGGCGCATGTGGTCCGTGTTCTGGGGCACATACTCGCAGACGTAGCCAAGGTCGCGCTCGCCGGAAATGGCGAGAAGCGGGGGGTGGCCGCGGTCAGCGGTGACGTAGCGCTTGACGTCGACGGGCATCATAGGGCCTGAGAGGGCCACGACGCCGGCGACGGGCACGCGCTTGGCGTAGGCCGCGTACATTGCCGAGCGGGCGCCCGCTGAGAAGCCGCCGATGACGATGCGAGCGGGGTCGATGCCAAATCGGCCGGCGTTGGCCGCAACGAACCTAGCCGCGTTGGCTACATCCTCGAAGGCGGCCTCCATCATGCCGGCCATAACGGCGGGTGCGATGTCGGGCAGGCCGAACTCCTTGCGGGCGCGGTTGATGCGCTCCATCGGAATGCGGTCGGGCTCTGTGAGAACGCGGTCAGCGGGCGGCTCGGGGTCTGATTGGGCGAGGCGGTAGGCAAGCGAAAACGAAGGGATGCCTTGGCCGGCAAAGCGGCGGCAGTAGTCGGCAATCGAGGTGTTGCGGCCGATATCGTCGAGGAAGGCGTCGTCCTCCTTGGAGCCGCGATGAAACGCGCCACCGAAGGCCAGCACCAGCGCGGGCGCCGCATGGGCTGGAGATGGCGAGGCCGGCAGGTAGGCATCCAGGGCCAGATCGATCTCGCGCATGGGGCCGCGGCCGGCGTTGAAGCCGACACGGGCGCTTGTGAAAACGATGTCGCGTTCGATGCGGACGTCCATGCTCATTCCTCCCAGGGCACGCCACCGGCGTAGGTGCGATAGGGCACGCCTGCGAGCCAGCCGGAATCGACGGGCAGCAGGATGCCGGTGATGGTGCGCGACTGCTCGGAGACGAGGAAGGCGATGGCGTCGGCGATGTCCTTGGGCTCCGGCAGGTAGGGCAGCGCGTGCACGGCCATGATCTTCTTCATGTCGCGCTTGCCCTCGGCCACCTTCTGGCGCAGCGGCGGCGTCATGACGTAAGTGGGGCCAACCGAATTGACGCGGATCGAATGGCGGCCAAGCTCAACGGCGAGCAGTTGCGTCAGGCGCTCGACGGCGGCCTTGCCGGGATTGTAGGCGGGAAGGGGAAGGGGCTGCTTCGAGTTGATGGAGCCCAGCGTGACGATGGCGCCTTGCTTGCGCGGGATCATGCGGCGGCCGAGCGATTGACAGGCGTGCACGGTGCCGTGGTAGTTCACCCGCCACATGCGCTCGTGGTAGGCCATATCCATATCGAGCACGCTCTCGGTATTAGGGATGAGCCCCGCGGCGGTGACGCCGGCATGGATCGGCCCCATGTCTTTCTCGACGGCGAGCGTGACGGCCTCGACGGCCTTTGCATCGGCAACGTCGCAGGCGTAGTACCGGGCCTTGCGGCCCTTGGCCTCGACCGCCTTGACGGTGGCGGCTCCGCCTTCCGCGTTCACATCGAGCACGGCGATGTCGTAGCCGTCGACGGCGAGGCGTTCGGCGGTGGCGGCGCCAATGCCGCTGGCGCCTCCGGTGATGGCGGCGATGCGTGGGCTTGGCATGGGTTGCTCCCTCGGGTTGGTGCACTCAAAAGTGTGGGCGTGCGGAGACGGCGTTGGTGGTTGATCAATCGAACAGGTTGGCAAGTCGCTTCTTCATGGTGTCGGCGATGTAGAGCGCCAACGCCTGGATGGTCGATGTCGGATTGACGCCGCCGGATGTGACCCAGATGCTGCCGTCGACGATAAAGAGGTTCCTGACGTCGTGGCTGCGGCCCCAGGCGTTGACGACGGAGCGCTCGGGATCGGTTCCCATGCGCGCGGTGCCGAGCAGGTGGCCGGGGCTGTTGAGGGCGTTGCGGGTGACATGGAGTGTCTTGGCGCCGGCAGCGGTGAGGATCTCGGAGGCGCGGGCGATGCCGTGCTCCATCATGCGCTGGGTGTTTTCGGAAATGGTGTAGTCGAGGCGCGGGGCGGGAATGGCGTGGCTGTCCTTGAGGTCGGGGATCAAGCGTGACGCGGTTGTGGGCCTCCGGCAGGTCCTCGCAGGCGACGCCGATGCGCAGGCTGTGATAGAGCAGCTTGCGGTAGACGTCGTGGTGCGCCTTGCCCCATGGCAGGCGTCCGGCGGCCATGC
This sequence comes from uncultured Alphaproteobacteria bacterium, assembly GCA_963761475.1. Taxonomy (GTDB): domain Bacteria; phylum Pseudomonadota; class Alphaproteobacteria; order Rhizobiales; family Hyphomicrobiaceae. Next base: position 112,904 of record CAVXGT010000016.1, on the reverse strand, counting down.
TGGTGATGGCTTCGTTGGCGGGGCCGGTGCCGCGGGCGAACTGAAGCGTATAGCCTCGGACGAAGCCGCGGGCGCGGTCGGTTTCGTAGAACTCCTTGCACCACATCAGTGTCATCGGTCCGCGGTCGCCGTCGACCTCGTCCTCGACATAGCCGTAGACCTGGGGCCAGGGGTGCATCATCAGGTTGCGGCCGACCTGGTCGGAGGAATTGGCGAGGCCGTTGGGGAAGCGGCCCGATGCCGAGTTCAGCAGCAGGCGCGGTGTGCCGACGCCGTTGGCGGCGATAATCACGACCTCGGCGGGCTGGAAGCGCTCGACTCCATTGGGATCGTAGTAGACGACGCCGGAGGCTAAGCCGTGCTCATTGGTGGTGATCTCGCGGACGCGGCAGCGGGTGCGCAGCTCGACGCCGGCACGCAGCGCGTGCGGCCAATAGGTGATGTCGACGCTGGCCTTGGCGCCCTGGGCGCAGCCGGGAGTGCAATGGCCGAGATTGATGCACTTGGCGCGGCCGTCGTACTCGGTGGTGGCGATCGAGATATCCGACGGCCACCAGTGCCAGCCGAGCTTGTTGACGGCCTCGGCATATTTGGTGCCGGTGCGGCCGAGAGGCGCTGGCGGCATGGTCGGCTGATGGGCGGGGTAGGCCGGATCGCCGGCGAGGCCGGCAACGCCCATCATGCGGTCGTTCTCGGCGAAGTAGGGCTCCAGCGTCCAATAATCGACCGGCCAGTCATCGGCGACGCCATCGAGCGTTTTGACGCGGAAGTCGGAGGGGTGCATGCGCGGGAAATGGGCGGTGTAGAGCACCGTGCCGCCGCCAACGCCATTGAAGTTTGCGACCTTCATCGGCGAGTTGTCGTCGTTGACGGGATAGTCGGTATCGCGCGCGCGGCGATTGGGACTGATGTCGAAATCGGCGAAGCGGCGGGCTTCCCAGTCGCGGCCGTTGCTCGGGAAATCGGTGGGCTTGATCCAGTCGCCCTGCTCGAGGCAGAGGATCTTCATGCGCGTCTCGGCGAGGCTCCAGGCGACAGCTGCGCCGGAGGCGCCCGAGCCGATGATCAGCACGTCGACGATGTCGTCGGTGGGACGTGGGGCGGCGTTGGGTGCGTTTGCTGCCATGTCAGCGTCCCCTGTCGTCGGTATCGCGCCACATGCGCGGGCGGGTGCGGACGGGATCGAGCAGCGACCAGTCGCCCTGCGGTGTGGTGTGTCCCTTGGGGAACGGCGCGCGAGGCTCGAGGCCATGGGCGCGCATGACGGCGTCGGCGCGGTAGTAGCATTGCAGGACGGCGCGGCCGAGGGCGACGGTAAGCGGGCCGCCCTGGTCTAGGAAGCTCATGGCCTTGGTCTCGGCGGTCTGCGGGTCGAGATCTGAGAAGGCGCCGCCGGCGTGCTCGGACAGCGCGGCCAACGCCTTGCGGACGGCGACGCGATCGCGTCCGAGGGAGCGGACGATGTCGGCGAAGATCGTCTCGTCATCGGCGCCGGGCAGATGGTGTGGCCCACTGGCGGGCACCATGATGCCGGCGAGACGGCGGAAATCGGCGAACTCGGCTGGTGTGAGTTCGTCGGCGGGGGAGGCGGACATCTCGACCTCGTGGATGATGGGCGAGGGAAGTGTGAGCCGGCAGCCCGCGTCGGGTCAAGCCGGTGCTCGGGAGGCGCGGGCGCCACCCGAGCACCGGATCGGACGACGCTGCGATTAGCTGACGCCCTTGACGCCGCTCGGGATCGGCTTGCCCGCGACGAACGGCTCGACCAGGGTCATGAAGGTCTCGAGCTGGTCGTGGTGCACCCAGTGGCCGGCGCCGGCGATCTGCACGAAGGTGGCGTCCTTGAAGTGGCGGGCGCGGCCGTCGGTGCGAGGATCGGAGGCCCAGCTTTCCTTGCCGTAGACCATCAGCGAGGGCGATGAAATGTTCTGCCAGACGCTCTCGATGTCGGTTTGCGGCATGTCGTAGGGCAGCCAGACGCGAACGTAATTGTCGAACTTCCAGGTGAAGGTGCCGTCCTCGTTTTGGTTGACACCATGCAGGGTGAGGTGGCGCGCCTGCTCGTTGGTCAGGTGCTTGTTCTGCTCCTGCATGCGGGCGAAGGCTTCCTCGATGGAGGCGTAGCGGCGAGGCTGGCGGCCGGCGGCGGTGCGTTGGTTCTCGACCCAAGCGCGCATGCGCTCGACGATGGTCTTGCCTTCGGTCTCGGCCTGGGACTTGGGGCTGCGGCCAAGGCCTTCGATGGCGACGAAGCGTTTCACCGTCTCGGGGAAAATGCCGGCATAGCGGACCGTGATGGCGCCACCGAGGGAGTGGCCGACGATGGTGACGGGGGCGAGCTTCTGCTGGTGGATAAGCTGGGCGAGATCGTAGACGTAGGCCGCCATCGAGTAGTTGGCGCTTTTCGACCAGTCGCTGTCGCCGTGGCCGCGCAGGTCGGGCGCGATGATGTGCCAGTCCTTGCGCAGCCGGTGAGCCACCCAATCCCAGTTGCGGCAATGATCGCGCCCGCCGTGCACGAGCAGGAGGGGCGGGGCGTCGGGGTTGCCCCAGTCGACGTAGTGCAGGCGCAGGCGCTGGGACGTGAAGTAGCGCGAGGCGGGTCCGGAGTGCTGGTCGATCGTCAAGGCAGGTCTCTCAGGAAGCTGGCGATGATGGCGTTGGTCTCATCCGGGCGCTCGAGTTGCGGGAAGTGACCGGTGTCGGGGATGACCTCGATCCGTGCGCCGGCAACGCGCTGGCGGATGAGGTCGAGGTAGGCGGTGGTCTGGCCGGCCGTCATCGGGACGCGGCGGCCCTGGTCGTTGGTGTAGGTCGTCTGGATTGCAAGGAACGGCAGTTTGATTGCGGAGAGGACGCGGTCCATGTTCTCGGCGTCGTAGCGGCCGATGTCGACGAACAACGGGCCAGCGATGGCGGGATCGCGATCGACGGCGCGTTGGATGATCGTCTCGGCTTTGGTGCGGTCGTAGCTCGGCTGGAACATCATGGTGAAGGCGTGGCGCACGAAGGGTTCATAGCCCTGTGCCTCGAGCTGCTTGCCGCGTTCGATGTGGGCGGCGGAGCCGGGGATGCCCATGCGGCTGCCGTCGACGAGGACGATGGCCTTGGCATGAGCGGGAGCGCGCAACGCTGCTTCCATGGCGACGCGGCAGCCCATGGAGTGGCCGAAGATGACGGCGGGCGCGATGTCCAGGGTGCGCAGGAGGTTGGCGACGTCCTCGCCATGGGTTTCGATGCGACGATGCTCGGGAGAGCCGGGCGAGGTGCCATGCCCACCGAGATCGACAGCGATAGTGTCGTGGGTGGGCGCAAAACGGGCGACGATACTGTCCCAATCGTTGCGCGCGCAGCCGAAGCCATGCACGAAGACGAGGGGCGGCTTGCCGTTGCCGGTGCGGGTGTAGTGGATCGGTTGCATTCGGGCAGTCTCCTCGATCGGTCGGCTCGCCGGCAATGGCTGATGTTGTGGAAGGGTCAGCCGCTGCGGCGGGGCCAGCTTCCCGGATCTAGCTCGTCACCCGGCAGCGATTCCAGATTTCGCCTTGCGGCGCCGGGGTGGCGGGGGAGCCCTTGGGTCTGCGATAGAGCGTCAGGGTGGTCTCCGATTGCAGGGCCATGACGATCTCGATGCCGGCTTCGGGCTCGGTAGCAGGCACGGTATAGCGGAAACCGTGGCGGTCATAGTCGCCGGTCATGCGGGTGCCGCCATAGGTGACGATATTCGGCCCGTCGATAATGAAGTTTCGCCCCTCGCGGCACCATTCGCCGTCGATGGCATCGGCGCGGACGCCGGTTGCGGCCAGCACCAGCGCCAGGGGGGTGGCAATGGCGAGCGCAGCGGTGCGGCGGAGCAGCTTCAAGGACATGACGGGCGTCTCCTGATGTTACGCGAGGGGCACATGTAGGTAATGCAACTCAATTTCGCCATTGATGCGGGTAGCGACTCCCGCCGTTCCGTGCAACATTAGCCCATCGGTCAACAACTGAAAGGAGGTGATCCAATGTCTAGTGGGATTGCGACGCTGTCTAAGCAGCTGGTGCAGGTCACGCGGGCGCTGGAGCGACCTCTGCGTTCTGCCTGATCAGCCCGTGTGGCGCGACCCGTTGGGCCCGCGCCACCACGAGCGCTCTAACGACAGCCGATCTCACGTCATCGACGTCGTGGAGGGGCCGCCAATCTGGCGGCCCCTTCTTCGTTTCAAGGACGGGGGCTCGCGGGCCGGGCCGCTCAGGCCGCGAAGCTCGAGCGCAACTGGGCGGCCCAACGGCCGTCAATGCGGGCAATGACCCACAGCGAGCGAAAGGTACCGATGGCCGAGCCGTCGGCGCGGTAGCGCGTGAACGAGAGATTGACGTGCACCTTGTCGGCGTCGGCGGCAACGATGGCGACGTCGTTCCAGGCGGAGCGTGCCCAGCCGTCGCCAGCGCGGGCGAGGAAATCGGCGAGGTAGGTGGCCTCGGTTTGCCAGACTTTCAATTGGCCACCGGTCAGGCGGTAGTGGGGGAAATGAAGGGTGGCGGCAAGCGCCTGGGGGTCGCGAGCGTTGAGTGCGGCCATGTGGCGTGCAAGGACCTCTCGGGCAGCGGTCGCGGGTTCGTCGGCGGAGCCGGGGGGCTGGGCAGTGGACATGCGGTCTCCTGTGTGGCTGGGCTCGGTCCTCGAATCAAGCGGCCGGCGGATTTGGGGCAGGCGGCGGCGGGACTGACGGCGCTGCGTCTGAAGACTGGCGTTCAAGGCGCCAGGTGACCTCGGTCTCGCCGGCACACGAGGCGCGCAGGACCACTTGACGGGCGGGTGTTGGGCCCAGCACGGAGGCGAAATCGGTGGCGGATTCGATCGTGAGGCCGGCGCCTTCGGCGGTGAGCCGCCACTGCTCGCCGTTGAAAGCGGTAATTAGGGCACCGTCGCCGTCGGCGCGAACGCGGGCCTCGGTCGAGATATGGAAGCGGATGGCGAAGGGCACGTCACGGGCGAGCCGCATGCCTGGACGGGGGCCACGCAGGAGATCGCGACCCTCGAGGCGATAGCCTCGGTCGGTGAGCTTCAGGTGTCGCTCGTGGATCAAGCCGAAGCGCTTGAGGTAGCCGTCGTGGCTGGCTTGGAGCGCGACGGCCTCGGGCGTCGATTCGACGGTGGCCTCGACTGAATCGGGCCCGCTGATCGGGGGCGCGTGCCAATGCGCTTCGAGGGTGCGGGAGCGCACGAGATGGGCGGAGGATTGGTCGGCTGCGATCAGTGTCGAGTGGCTGGCGGTGGCGCGAGCATCGGGGCGATGGCTGGTGTAGCCGGGGCCGGGGGCTCCGCGGTTGACGATGAGGGCGTTGTCGGCTGAGGCGAACTCGAAACTCAGGCAGCCTGCGTGGGCGCGGGTGGCGTGCTCGAGGGGCGGGGGCGGGCGGCAATCGGCGATCAAGGCGGCCGTTCCAAGCTGGAGGCGGGCATAGCCGGAGGGGCCGAGGCCGGAGCTCGTCTGGGCGCCGGATTCATCGAGGGAGAGAACGAGGGCCAGGGCGTCGGAGCGGGCCAGGGCCACGCCGTTGAAGCGGGCGAGTGCCCGGCTGGTCGTTGCCGTCGCCTTGAGCGCTAGCATCATGCGGCTAATGGCGTCGGTGAACTCGGTCGGCACCGTCAGGCCGCGCGCGAGGTAGCACTGGCGGACGGGCAGCAGGTCGAGCAGCACGTCCAGGACGACATCGTTATTGCGGGAGATGTGGCCGCCGTCGGGCAGGATCTGGCGCTTGAGTTCATTGGTGAGCGCGCTCTGAAGACGCGGCAGATGGCGGTCGTTGCCGGCGACGGTGAGGCAGGCGAGCGTCAGGGCCAGTGTGCAGGTCAGGCGCTCGTTGCCGGGCATGGCCATGGCGGTGCGCCGGTCGAGCGCTTTGATCGAGGCGCCCAGCGTGCGGCAGAAAGCCTGGTGGAACTCCGGTGGGGCGCCGTCGAGCAGGAGGCCGGCGTTGACGAGCCAGGCGATGACGCGGCGGGCAAGGACATGGACCTCCTGCGCTGCGCCTGCGCCTGAGGGACGATAGCGATTGCGCCGGCACCAGTCGAATACCAGCCGGCGGGCGATGGCTTGCGCCTCGTCGCTACCCTCCGCGCGCAAGCCGCCGAGCCAGGTGAAACCGTTGAGCTCGCGCAACCACTCAGGCGCTGGCGCCGTAACGCCAAATGGGGAACGGGCGCCGATCTCGTAGGCGTGGCCGGCAAGACCCAACTGGCCCGCGCGCAACTCGTCCACGATGGCGGGGTCGCCGGGCCGCAGATCGGGGGGCACGAACAACAGCTCGTCGGCAACGGGGCGCAGTGTGCGATTGAATGGGGCGGAGAGACGCGCGGCGCGCGCGCGCAACCTGCCCCCGGTGCGGTCGACCCGCAGGCGCGCCATTCGCAGCCGCTCGCCGAGCGTCGGTTGCGTCATGCTCGATGCCTTGCCACACAAGTGTCGGCCATGGTGGTGTGACCGACTTCCCCTCTATTTCCGTTGTCACAGGCGCGATGACAAGACAAGCCCCGCGCGCCACGCAGGAGTATTGCGCCAGCGCCAGCGGTGGGGCGGCGGACGGAGTGCTGGGCGATGCGTTGACGTTTCGGCATTGGGGTGCCTACCTGCGAAGCGAATCAGCATCATCGGAGACTACAATGACGACATTGCCGCAAACACCGTCATTCCGGCTGGACGGCCGGCGGGCACTGGTGACAGGGGCGGGTCGCGGCATTGGCCTTGCTGCGGCGGTGGGGCTCGCGCAGGCCGGCGCGCACGTCGTGCTGGCCGCGCGGACCGAGCGCGAAATCGAGGAGGCGGCGGCGGCGATCCGGGCAGCCGGGGGCTCGGCGGAAGCCGTCGTGTTGGACGTTTGCGACGATGCGCAGGTGCGCAGCCTCGTTGGCGCCCAGGCCCCGTTCCACGTGCTGGTCAACAATGCCGGCGGCAACCGGCCGCAGCCGTTCATCGACTTCAAGACCGAGGATTTGGATTTTCTGCTGACATTGAACGTCAGGGCGGCGTTCATCGTGGCGCAGGCGGTGGCCAAGCGGATGGTCGAGACCGGCACCCGCGGGACGTTGATCCATATCTCCTCGCAGATGGCTTTCACGACCGGCCCCGGGCGCTCCGTCTATTGTGCGACCAAAGCGGGCCTCGAGGGGATGTCACGGGGTATTGCGGCGGAGCTCGGCGGGCATGGAATCCGCTCGGTGACGCTGGCGCCGACGTTCGTCGAGACGCCGCTGGCGGCCGAGATGCTGAAGGACCCCAAGGTGCGGCAGCTCGTGACGGACAAGATCAAGCTCGGGCGCATCGGGCAAGTCGAAGACCTCATGGGTGCCGTCGTGTTCCTGGCGTCGGATGCGGCGGGGCTGGTGACGGGCACGCATCTGCTGGTGGATGGCGGTTGGACGCTTGGGTGAGGCGGCGCCCCAGCGGGCGGGGGGCGACGATGCGCTTGACCGCGGCCGGCCGGCAGCCTTCGATGACGGCGACATCGACAAGACCTGCAATCGATCTGGGCTGAGGACAACAATGGCTGCAAAATCCGAGACGTGGACGTGGTTCGAGGGTGACTGGCATGCCGGCAACGTGTTGGTGGCGGGGCCGCAGACACATGCGTTCTGGCTGGGCTCGTCGGTGTTCGACGGGGCCAGAGCCTTCGAGGGGGTGACACCCGATCTCGACCGCCATTGCGCCCGGCTCAACCGTTCGGCTCAGGCGCTGAGCCTGAAGCCAACGCAGAGCGTGGAGACGATCATGGGGCTCGTCGCCGATGGGCTCAAGAAGTTCACCAGCAAGGAGGCGATCTACATCCGACCGATGTATTGGGCGGAGGATGGCGCGGTCGGGGGCTCGTCGGTGCCGCCCAATCCGGAATCGACGCGGTTCCTGTTGTGCCTCTACGTAGCGCCGATGAACCCGCCCAAAGGTTTCTCGATCACGCTGTCGCCGTTCCGCCGACCGAGCCCGGAGACCATGCCGACCGATGCCAAATCCGGCTGTCTCTACCCCAACAACGCGCGCATGGTGATGGAGGCGCGGTCTCGGGGCTTCGAAAACGCGCTGGTGCTGGACATGCTCGGCAACGTGGCGGAAGCGGGCAGCTCCAACCTGTTCATGGTCAAGGACGGGGTGGTGAAGACGCCGGCGCTCAACGGGACGTTTCTCGCTGGGATCACGCGGGCGCGCACGATCGAGCTGTTGCGGGGTGCCGGGGTGACGGTGGAGGAGACGACGCTCAAGGTGGCCGATTTCATGGATGCCGACGAGGTGTTCTCGTCGGGCAACAACTCCAAGATCGTGCCGATCAACCGGATCGATGGCCGTGAGCTGCAGCCGGGGCCGATGATGTTCAAGGCGCGCCAGCTCTATTGGGACTGGGCACATGGCAAGGCGTGACGTGGGCGGGGCGGCAACGCTGCCGCCCTTTCCGCATGCGGTTCGCTATCGGGGAGCCTGGCCGCGTTTGGCGCGGCGCGCATCGCCGATCGCGAGCAGCCGGTCGCGGTCTTCCGGGCGGACGCGGTTATAGCGCGCGCGCCAGTCGGGATCATCCTTCCACGCATACGGGGCCTGCACGGTGGTGCGGGGGGCGGATGCCGTTTCGAGAAGGCGCAAGGCAAGGCCGGTGATCGCGGTTTGCATCTGCGGTTGCCAGGGGTGGCCGCAGGGGTTGCCGAGGGGGAAATCGGAAAACACGAAACGGGCAATCCCGCAGTGCTCGACGATGTCGCGGGCGGAGCCGATGACGACGGTCGGTATGGCGTGGGCTTCGAGGTAGCGGGCGACCAAACTCACGGTTTGGTGACAGACCGGTCAAAGCGCGGTCAGGATCGCGGCGTCGGCGCCGTCCTCTCGTAGCCGGGCTAGTAGCTCCGGCGCGTCCTTGGTCAAGGTCTTGGAGTGACTGTAGTCGGTCGGCGCTCCATGAAAGCGCGATGCGAGGCTGGCGATCAAGCCGGCCTCGACGTGGCGGCGCATGGCGGCGATCGGAAGGAAGGTCTCGGAATTGTCGGTGTGGGTGGCTTCGCGATCCCAGGCGAGATCGGTGTCGAAGCTGGCGGGAGGCGCAGTGACGTCGCCCGACCACACGTGCTTGCGCCGCCGTGCGTCGCGATTTGAGAGATCAGGGGGACCTGCCGTCGTGATCAGGGCGATGCGGGCCTTGGAGAGCGGCTTTGCCAGCGGCGTGAAAGGCACGTCGTCGAAGTGGGCCCAGACGTAGTCGTTGTCGTAGCCGAGCGCGCGGTAATAGTTGCGCGTTCGCTCCATGTAGGGGACGGGTGCGCCGTCGGCTGTCTCGGCAGGGTTCATGGCGCTCTCCTTTGCCGGCGGGGGTGGTCGTTCGGCAACGTTAGCGATCGCATCGGGCAAGAGCAACCAAGGCCCGGATCGTCGGCGCAACACCGCGGTGCAGGTTGCCGCCGCGGTGTTGCGCCTCGAGGGGGGCTGGTTCAGTGGATGTCGTCCTGCTCCTCGAAAGCTTTCTTCAGGTCGGCCACGGTGAAGCCGGGCTTACGCGCCTTGTCGAGGATGGCGGCTTCCTTGCGGGCGAGGAGATCGCAGGCGGCGGGGATCTTCTCGGCGGCAGCAGCCGGGATGACGACGGCGCCGTGGCGGTCGGCGTGGATGAGGTCGCCGGAGCGCACGAGCATGCCGTGGATGCGGACTTCGGCGCCGAAGCCGGCGAGGTGGGTAAAGCCGTGGCTCGGTGCGATCGATCCCGCCAGCGCCTGGAAGCCCGGGGCCCAGGCCGGGATGTCACGAATGCAACCGTCGGTGATGACGCCGAGCGAGCCCAGCGCCTTGTGAACGGTCGACTGAACTTCGCCCCAGAAAGCGCCGAAGCCGACGTCGTGACCGTCGAGATCCTGGATGCAGGTGATGGTCGGACCGGGCTTGGAGGCAATGTATTCGTAATAGGCGAGGCGCTGGTCGCGGGCGGGTTTGCCAACGAGCTCATGCGCGTGGGCGGCGCGGACGGTTGCGGTGCGGGCGTAGCCGACGATCGGGGCAAGATCCGGGAACGGGCAAACCAGCGGCTTCGTCGTGAAACCGGTGAGGCGGCGCTCGGGCGCGACGATCTCGAGGGCATTGCAGATGGTGGGCGTGTCGACCTCGGCGAGCTTCTTGAGGAGGTCTGCGGAGTGGGGGGCTTGGGTGGTCATGAGGCATCCTTGATCGGTGTTACGACATTGCAGAAAGTTTAGCGTGCGGCAGCGTGGCCGCCAGCGGCCCCGCCACAGCAAAGGCCAAGCTCGTGGAAGCGCCCGGTCATCCTCATGGCTTGGGGCTTGCCCGTTTGCGTGGGGCCGCTTTGGCTTTGGTGCCGCCTTTTGGCTGGGCCTTCTTTTTGGCGGCGGTCTTTTTCTTGCGCCCACCGCCATCTGGTTCATCTTCGGCCACTTCGACCGGCCCGCGCCAGCAATAAACGGCCAGCATCGGCCTGGACGTGGTGCGCGTGGCATGTGCGAGGCCGGTTGGATGGTGGATGGTGCTGCCTGGCGGTTTCGGTGCCCAGTCCTCCCCTTGTTGCCACCATGCGCCCGTGCCTGAAATCACGTGATAGACCTCCTCCCCCACGTGCGCGTGCTCGGGGTAGAGGACGTTTGGCGCGAGCAACACTAGGCCAACCCGCGTCGTGGCGCTCCGAAACAGGCGGTCCGGCCCGACGATCTCGATCATGCCGTGGCCAGCGAGAAACCCTGCGTCTTGCGCCTTCCCTGCCAGCTCGGTGTCCTGATGCCAGTCGAGAAACGGCTCGGCTGCCTGGAACTGCTCGACGATAGGGCCCAGAGGCCCGCCTGCATCGAGGTCGCCCAACAGCGCGGCAACAGGAGCAACAGAACGGTTGGCGGGTGGCGGCGCGCGAAGCGCTTCACGCGGATAGGGGCAGGCGGCAATGGCATGCAGCGCATCGCGTAGCATTGGGAACCCGGGGCCGCCGTCTTCGATGGTCGTCCGGTAGAGATCGGTGATGCTCGAAAGCAGGCGAATGGCGGCGCGGCTCATGGGGTCCTGTGTCAAGCTGAGAAATGCCCGGCTCCTTCTATGAAAAGTGCCGGTCCGGAGGAGGCTCCCTCCGGCAGGTTAGGCGACGGGCTGCGTTCGCGCCAGCGGCGCCACTTACGGCTTCGCGGTCTTCTTACGGGCCTCGTCCCATTGGGCCTGGCGGCCTTTAACGGTGGCGATGTAGCCGCGGTTGTGGGTCGGCGTCACCCACATCTCGTTGACGCAGACGTGGGGTGGCTGTTTGGCGATGAAGGCGATGACGGCGCCCATATCTTCGGGCTGAACCATTTTTGCCAGCGTTTCCGGCAATTCCGGGGGATCGCGGAACTGCATGATCTCGGTTGCGACCTCGCCGGGGAGCACCACCGTCGAGCGGATGCCGTTCAGGCATTCCTCGAGGTTGATGGTGTGGCTCATGGCGACGACGGCGTGCTTGGAGGCAGTGTAGATCGGGCCGGAGACCATGCCGATGTTACGGCCCGCCATGGACGAGGTGTGGATCAACTGGCCGTCCTGCTGGTCGCGCATGATCGGCAGCACGGCGTGGGTGACGTAGAGTGCGGACTGCAGGTTGCCGGCAACGAGGGTGTCGATCGCCTCGGTGGTGAGGCTTTTCCACCAGCGGTTGGGCACGTTGGTGCCGGCGTTGGAGACGACGATGTCGAGGCGTCCGAACTCGGCCATGATGGCTTCGACGATGCGTTTGACGGACGCGGCCTTGCCGAGGTCGCCCGATTGGACAACGGCTTTGCCGCCGGCCTGGGTGATGATGGCCTGCACCTTTTCGAGCGGCTCCTTGCGCCGGCCGGTGAGGATGATGATAGCGCCGTCGGCGGCGAGCGCCTTGGCGGCGGCCTCGCCGATGCCGGTGCCGGCGCCTGTGACCCAGGCGATTTTTCCTTTGATGTCGCGCACGATGGTTGTCTCCGGTCTGCTGTTTTGGCGAGTGAAGCAGCTTTCGCGGCCCGGTGCCATGGTTGCGCTTGTGGGCGGGGCCTCGGCGCGGCAGACTTGGCGCGCTTCGTCCTTCCCAACGACACCCGGAGATGCCTCATGTTCGACGATATCCAGCACATCGGCTATCTGGTCGATGACCTCGATGGTGCCGTGGCGTGGTTCGGACGGGCCTTTGGCGCGGTCAACGCCGGCGGCACAAAGATGCAGGACAGCCCGATGGTGCCAGGGGGTGGGCGCAACGCCTTCGTGCGCTTCGGCGCCGTCGAGGTGGAGTTGATGGAGCCCGCCGACACCAGCAAGCTTCCCAAGCAGACGCTGGTGATGCACCACGTCGGCTACGTCACCGACGACATTGCGGGGGCAGCAGCGGCGGCGCGGGAGCGGGGCCTGAAGTTCCTGGCCGATGCGCCTTACACCAATCCGATGGGCCAGCAGGTGCACTATCTCGATCCGGCCACGACCAACGGCGTGTGGATGCACCTGACGAAAGTGCCGGACCGCGATCGAGCGCCGGTGGGGGCGAGTGGGCCGAGGATCGCGGGCATCGTGCATCCGGGCTATCTGGTGCGCGATCTCGACCGGGCGGTGGCGTGGCATGTGGAGAAGCTTGCCGGACGCCATGTCGGCGGCGGGCCGTCGCGGCGGGGCGGGCGGATTGCCTTCATCGATTGCGGCGGCGCGCAGATCGAGCTGATCGAGCCGGCCAATGCCTCCGAGCTTGCCGGAGAACAGATCCTCGATCACGTCGGCTATCTGACGACGGCGCTGGATAGCGACCTTGAGGGGTATCGCCAGCGCGGCCTCGCCTTCGACACGGCGGAGCCTGCCATCAACCCGATCGGCCAGCGCCTCATCTATTTCGCCGCCGCGTCTGCGATGGGAACCCGCATGCACCTGACGGAGTTGCCGGAGTAGGGCGGTGGCGCCGGTGGTTTTGGTTGCGATTGACAGCGGCCTCGCCAGCCCGAACAGTCTTGGCAGTGCAGTTGGCTGAGCGGAGAGGACGGCATGGCGGGCAAGGTGGCGGTGATTGCGGGCGCGACGGGGGCTGCGGCCAAACGGCTGGTCGAGGTGCTGATCGCCGATCCCGATTGGCGGGTGGTCGGCCTGTCGCGGCATCCGCGTGCGTCCGATCATCCGCGCCTGACGTTCATGGCAGCGGACCTCACCGATCCCAAAAGCATTGGGGCGGCGATGGCCGGGATCCCCGAGGCGACGCATGTCTTCTATACCGCTCGGGTGACGTTCACCGATGCCAGCAAAGGGGTCGAGGACGTCGAGGGCAACGCGGCGATGCTGCGCAACCTGGTTGATGCGGCAGAAGCAGTCGCCAAGGGGCTCCAGCATGTGCATCTGGTCGAGGGCACGAAGTGGTACGGCATGCATCTCGGGCCGATGAAGACGCCGGCGCGGGAGGATGATCCACGCCATCTGCCGCCGAACTTCTACTATGCGCAGGAGGACATCCTGCGTCAGCGCCAGCAGGGCAAGCGGTGGTCGTGGTCGGCATCGCGTCCGGGCTTTCTCTACGACGATGCGCCGGAGCGACCGCGTAATCTGATCGCGGTGGTGGGGGCGTGGGCGGCATTCTGCAAGGAAATGGGGACCGAGCTCGAATTCCCGGGCACGGAGGCCAACTACAAGGCGCTGTTCGAGGCCACCGACGCGGGTCAGCTGGCGCGCGGGATCAAGTGGATGGCGACGGCGGATGCGGGCGCCAACCAGGCGTTCAACCTGACGGATGGGACGCTGTTTCGTTGGGAGCGGCTGTGGCCGCGCATTGCGGAGGCCTACGGACTGAAGCTCGGCCAGGTGCGCCCGCTCAACCTGACGACCTGGATGGCGGACAAGGAACCGCACTGGCTGGCGATGGTGAGGAAGCATGGCCTGCAGCCTCGCCGCCTCGACGAAATGGTGACCTGGGGGTTTGGCGATTTCATGTGGGGTCTCGGTCACGACGTGGTGTCGTCGATGGCGAAGATCCGGCTCGCCGGCTTCCACGACACCGTCGATACGGAGGCGCAGATTCTGGCGCATCTGGCGCGCTACCGGGAGGGTCGCGTGCTGCCGTGACGGGTAACTTTGAGAGCGCGTTCGCTGCAATGGGACCGAGGCCTTTTTCGCCTCGGCGCATCCGGCTCTAGTCGGCGCGGGCCATCGCCTTGACGGAAGGGTTGCGCAGCAGGAATGCCAGCGGCACCGAGACCATGGCGGTCACCGTCATCAGGTAGAAGGCGTTGATATAGCCGATCATGGCGGCCTGTCGGCGAACCTCGCCGGCGATGCCTGAGAGGCCGGTCGCCGTCTCGATGTTCCAGGAGCTTGGCAGGCTCGAGAACATGAGGGCGCTGCGGAAGGGGTTCACGAGCTCCATGAGCTGGGCGTAGTTGATCGAGGTCGAGCGCACCAGCACCATCACCGACATCGAAATGAAGAGGCTGGAGCCGAAATTGCGCATCATGGTGAAGACGGCGGATCCCTCGGTGATCTGGTCGCGCGGCAAGGTCTTGAAGGCCATGACGGCGATCGGCGTGAACGACACGGACTGGCCGAGGCCCATCAGATAGTGGCTCCAGAAGACATTGAAGTCGGTGACGTTGATGTCGAACTGCGACATCCACAGTCCGCCGATGCCCTGGATGGCGAGGCCGGCTGCGATGGCAAAGCGAGGGGCGACGCGGGTCAGGCGGGCGATGAAGAAGAAGGCCGTCCAATTGCCGAGCCCGCGCGATGCGATCAGCGTGCCGATGACGTTGTCGGGGTAGCCCCTCAGGTCGTGCAGCAGCGAGGGAAAGAGCACCAGGCTGGTGAACGTCAACATCCCCATGACGAAGGCGATGATGATGCCGACCGAGAAATTGCGGTCTAGGAGCAGGCTCGGATTGAGGAAGGGTTTTTCGGCGGTCGCGCAGTGGGCGATGAAAATCCAGGCGGCCAACGCACCGATGAAGGTGAAAGCAACGATCTGCTGGGATTCGAACCAATCCAGGCGCTGGCCGCGGTCGAAGATCAACTGGGCGCACACGACGGCGATGGAGAGCGCGAGGAAGCCGATCCAGTCGAAGCGGACGGGCTTGCGTCTCGGTGTGATCGGCGAGGGCGAACCAGATGCGTGACCAGGGCGCAGATGCCCGGCGGCACGATCATGAAGAAGGCGGCGCGCCAATTCGAGGCCTCCGTGGCGATGGCGCCGACGATCGGGACCGACGACGGGACCGAAGACGGCGCCGATGCCCCACATGACAAGGGCCGCGGGCTGCAGGTGGGGCGGGAAGGTCGCGAGCAGGATCGCCTGGCCGAGCGGCATGATCGGGGCGCCGAAGGCGCCCTGCGCGACACGGGCGATGATCAGCGTCTCCAGGCTGTTGGCGATGCCGCACAAGAGCGAGGAGATGGTGAAGCCGAGCACCGTGAAGAACATCATGTTGCGCCAGCCGACGCGGGAGGCCAACCAGCCCGTCAGCGGCGTTGCAACGGCGGTCGCGACCAGGTTGAGCGTGATCACCCAGCTGATCTCGTCCTGGGTTGCCGACAAGGTGCCGCGCACCTGCGGCAGCACCAGATTGGCCAGCGTGATGGTCATGCCGAACAGCATGTTCGAAAGCTGCACCATCAGCAAAATGAGCCACATGCGCCCACTGATCGTGAACAGGCCGCCTTGGGCCGCAGTTGCAGTCATGTCGGGGCGTTTCCAAAGGCCCGGGGTTTCGATCGGCCCGGTTGCCTGGATTTAATCTTAACAGTGGCGGTCGAGCGTCACGCAAGCACTTTTGCAGTGTGGGGGCAGGCGGGAGGCGAGGGCTCAAGGGGCGGTCTCACGTGGCAACGGTCCACCGCAGAAGCCCGGCAAGGCCGGTCTGACAAGCTCCGCGAGCGGTGTTTTGAAAAAGTTATCATGCGGCCAATCGCCTTTGACATCGCATAGCTGAAATGCAAAAGTGAGGCCCTAAATGAAATTCCAGCTTCTCTGTCCGTCTGGCGGAGCTCGCGGTCGGGTTCGTCGCTTAACGCGGCCGCATGGTGAGCTATTCGGGAGGGCAACTTGGGGTGTCGAGAAAAGCGACTGCACAATAGGGAGGAAGCTTTATGAAGTTGTCTGGTTTGTTGGCCGTTGCAACCGTGGGCCTTGCCGCACTTGGCATGAGCACTGGCGGTGCGATGGCGCAAAAGCGCGTCAAGTGGAAGATGCAGAGTGCGTTCGGCTCGAACCTTCCGCACCTCGGCCCGTCGGCCGCGCGGTTCATCGACGACATCAAGACGATGTCGGATGGCAAATTCGACATCAAGTTCCACGAGCCGGGCGCGCTGGTGCCGCCGCTCGAGTGCTTCGATGCAGTGTCCAAGGGCTCGATCGAGTCATGCTGGACGACGCCGGGTTATCACACCGGCAAGTACCCTGCCGCCGCCTTCTTCACCACGGTGCCGTTCGGCCCGACCATTGGTGAGTTCCTCGCCTGGAAGTGGTTCGGCAACGGCAACAAATTCCGTGAAGAGATCTACAACAAGCACGGCATGACGGCCGTCGATGCATTCTGCATCGGACCGGAGACGTCGGGCTGGTTCAAGAACGAGATCAAGTCGGTCGATGAGTTGAAGGGCATCAAGATGCGCTTCTTCGGCCTCGGCGCCAAGGTCATGCAGAAGCTCGGCGTGTCGACGCAGTTGCTGGCAGGTGCTGACATCTATCCGGCCCTCGAGCGTGGCGTCATCGACGCAACCGAATTCTCGATGCCGATGATGGATATCAAGCTCGGCTTCCACCAAATCGCCAAGTGGAACTACTTCCCGGGCTGG
The DNA here is from genome assembly GCA_963761475.1 of uncultured Alphaproteobacteria bacterium. Classification (GTDB taxonomy): domain Bacteria; phylum Pseudomonadota; class Alphaproteobacteria; order Rhizobiales; family Hyphomicrobiaceae. Next base: position 96,147 of record CAVXGT010000016.1, on the reverse strand, counting down.
CACCAGCAGTCGTCTTGCTCTGAGTTCCTCATGAACAAGAAGGCCTATGATGAGCTGCCGAAGTCCTATCAGCGGATGATCCAGACGGCCGGCCAAGCTCAGGTCGCCTACACCTACGCCGAGACGGAAGCCATGCAGTTCGACCAAATGGCGGTCATGCGCGATAAGCACGGCGTGAAGATTCGTCGCTGGAGCGATGAGGATCTGGGCAAGATGGAGCAGGCCTGGCTCGACGTGATCAAGGAAGAATCGGCGAATGACCCGTTGTTCAAGAAGGTCGCCGATGACTACCTTGCCTACCGCAAGAACTACGACATCTGGGGCTCTTCGCAGCTCATGAAGTCAACGTACATCAAGAAGTAACTTGATCAGACAAAGCGGGCGGGCCTCCTCAAGGGGCCCGCCCGCTGCACTGATGAGTAGCGCTTGCTCGATCGTGGGAATGAAATCCGCCGGTGCGCTTGCAAGCCGTTGTTCTCCTCCACATTCTTGCGTCGTTGCCAGGTCCTAGTTGAAGGGGCGAGGCGCGGCCAAGTGTAAAGTCTCGGTGGCCATTGCTGTTAACGCAGCGTCGTGGGCCACGTTTCGGTAAGACTTCGGGCACGCTGCGCAGCCAATTGGCCAGGGTGGGGTGCGGACGTCGGATCGATGTTTGAGAATGCGAGATCGTCCGGCGGAATACGGGGCGGAAGCATGCCGTCCGCACCGTCGGCGCTGAGAGACCTGATAGAGGTTGGGGCGGGCATGACCAGAACACGGAATATGAGCTGATGGCGGATTTATCCCAGGCCAAGGATGGCCGGCGCGGCGGATGGATGGGTTGGCTCATCCCGCTCGTGCTGCTTGCCATTGTCGCGATCGCGGCAATTGCAATTTCGTCGATGTCCGCCGAGGGCAGGGAAGAGCTGCTCTATAAAGTGCAGGAATTCCTGCCAATCGTCATGTTCTTGACGCTGGCAATCCTCCTGTTCACTGGCTTCCCAGTGGCCTTCATCCTTGGTGGCGTGGCGCTGCTGTTCGGGATGATCGGCTACTTCCTCGGCGCCTTCAAACTGATCGAATTCTTCAACTTCCTGCCCCGTATCTGGGGGCAGGCGGCTGAGAACTTGGTGCTCGTTTCGGTGCCCTGCTTCGTCTTCATGGGCGTCATGATGGAGCGGAGCGGCATCGCAAATGATCTGCTCTACTGTGTCCAGGTGCTGCTGAAGCGGGTACCTGGCGCGCTGGCGCTGGCCGTGACCATCATGGGCACGATCCTGGCGGCCATGACGGGCATCATCGGTGCGTCCGTCACTATGATGACGGCGTTGGCGCTGCCAGCGATGATCCGGCAGAACTACAGTCATTCGCTTGCGACCGGTGTGATCGCGGCGTCGGGAACGCTGGGCATTCTTATCCCGCCGTCGATCATGCTCATCATCATGGCGGACCTGCTTTCGATCTCGGTCGGCAACCTGTTCATGGCTGCCATCGTGCCTGGCTTGTCGCTCGCCGCGCTCTATCTGATGTATGTGGCGATCAGCGCTTGGTTGCGGCCCGCGATCGCGCCGCCGCTCCCGTTGGAACTGCTGACCGTGCCACGGGATCAGTTGTGGTCGGGGTTCACGCCGTATACGTTCGCGAGCGCTGCGATCTGTGCCGCCCTCTATGCTGGCGGTGCCTACGGCTTCATCTCCGAGGGGATCTCGGAGGTCTTCGGCTTCATCATGATCATCGCCACGATCGGGTGTATGGTCGGCCCGCTCCTGCGCAAGGCGTTCCTGCCGCCGGTCACGCTGATCGGCCTGATCAAGGGCTCGATCCTGCTCGGGTGGGCAACGCCCAGCGAAGCGGGTGCGGTCGGCGCCTTCGGGGCGATGGTGCTCGCGATGTTCGCGGGGCGCTTCAACTACGAGATCATCAAGGGCGTCTGCGAGACTTCGGCCCGGACGATCGCGATGATCTTCTTCATCGTCATCAGCGCAACGTGCTTCGCCTACGTCTATCGTGCGCTGGGCGGTGACGACATCGTCGAGCACATGATCCGTGAGGCGGGGCTCGGGCCCTGGGGCTTCCTGTTCCTGATCATGGGGATCGTGTTCATCCTGGGGTTCTTCCTGGATTGGATCGAGATCACGCTGATCGTGCTGCCGGTGTTCGCGCCGATGATCGCGGCGCTCGATTTCGGCACCCACGTCGCCAAGCACGAGGTTACCTACTGGTTCACGATCCTGATGGCCGTGAACCTGCAGACCTCGTTCCTGACGCCGCCGTTCGGCTTCGCGCTCTTCTATCTGAAGGGTATCGCGCCGAAAGAGATCAAGATCCAAAGCATCTACGCCGGCATTATTCCGTTCGTGATCCTTCAGCTCATCGCGCTGGTTGCCGTGATCATCTTCCCGGAACTGGCACTGTGGCTGATGCGAAACACCTACGAGTGATCGGGAGGCACGAACGAACATGAGCGACGTTTCTTATCAGCAGGCCGAGAAGGCAGCTTCAGAGGTTCGGCCTTATGCGAAGGGCGAGGAGCCCTTCGCACTTCGGTTGTCGAATGGATTGAGATGGTTCGTCGACAAAGTCGGGCGGGCAGCGTCCTGGCTGGCTCTGCCGCTGGTCATCGTGACAGTGATCGACGTGGTGGCGCGCAAGCTCACCTGGCGTGATCCGATTGCAAACGACGTGGTGGGGCTGCAGCCGTTCCTCATCAAGAACTTCGGCGAGATATTCGGCTCGACACTGCTGCAGGAGCTGGAGTGGCACTTCCACGCCGCGCTGTTCGCACTGGTGCTTGGGTACGGCTACATCAACAACACGCACGTGCGTGTCGATCTCGTGCGCGAGACCTTGTCCTTCCGCAAGAAGGCCTGGATCGAGTTCCTCGGCACGACATTCTTCATGATCCCCTACTGTCTGGTCGTGGCCTACTTCGCCTACATCTACGCCTACGATTCCTATACGGTCCACGAGGTGTCGGCGTCGACGGTGGGCTTGAGCCATCGCTGGATCATCAAGAGTGTGCTGGTGATCGGGCTGATCGTGGCGGCGTGTGCCGGCATCGCGGTCTGGCTGCAAACTGTGCTGCTGCTGTGGGGCGATCCGAATCGCCGCTTCGAGCTGATGACCGTCGAGTGGCCGGAAGAGGAAGGTTCGAAGATCGAAGGCAAGGAGCGTATTCGCCTTGAGGATGCGCCGGACGTGCTGGCGGCCCGAACGGAAGAGTTGAAGCGGGCTGCCGAAGCGAACAAGAGCTAGTCGGGTTGGGTTGTTAAGCAGGCTTTGCGCCGAAGTTCAATGCAGGCGCTCCCTAGTCCGACGGTCAGCCATGCTGGCGATAGATTTGAACAACGGGGGCGGGCATCTCGAGAGATGGCCGCCTCCAGTCATTCCGGAGGACTGACGTGCAGGTCGACTGGGAGAATTTGTTCAAGCGCTACGTCTACAACGAGACCAAGACGCCTTACTTCGTGCCGGTGTCGCGGCTCAATCGGCTGCAGGCGGAGAACGAGATCTTCGTTTATTGCCTGCTGCAGGCGATCCTGTTCGGTGTGGTGGGCGTGGCGTCGGTATCGCGCGCGCTGCCGCACAAGGGGGCGCTGATCGTCACGCTGATCGCGCTCGGGTTGTGCGCGGCCGCGATCGTGTTCGGGGCAACCAAGCATCCGTTCGCAGCGGCCACAGTGGCCGTGGCTCCGGTGGCGGGACTTGGCTACTTCTGGGCCTATGGCTTTCACCCGCGGATCGGAGAAGGCGACAAGGTCTTGCTGGTGATCGTGTTGGGGCTTTGGTTGCTCTATAATTGGCGGATGCTGTCGATTGCGCGGCTTTATCCGGACATGCCGGCGCCGCCGCCACGCCAGCCGCCGGGACGGCCTTAGGGTTGGAACGGGGCGCGGACTGGCGGGGGCACAATTCGGGAAGCGTGCGCGCTATTTGATGGCCATGGGGCCGTGAGCGGAGACGAGTTTCGGGCGCGCCAACGACCGCGCGGAGGAGGCGTCATTTGAACCAGCCCGATACCGCAAAAACCGGTGACCGTGTCGTTGCGCTCTATCCCCTGCATCGGGCGGTAGCGCTTGGGCTCAATGGCCTGTTGACGATTGCCAATTACGTCACAGGCGCGCCGTGGTGGGCGGTGTGGCCGCTGCTGGTGACGGGCTTCGCGCTCGGCCTGCACTATCTCGTCTACAAGATCCGCACCACGGATGACGAGTGGGTGCAGCAGCGCGTCGATGACCTGCATGATCGCAGCTATGATCGCGGTCATATCGAGGTGATCCAGGACAGCGACGATAAGGGGCGCCGACCCTAAAGGGGCGAACCCGATGGTCAGCGGGTCACCATGGTCCCAGACATTGATGCGTCGGGCAGCGATCGGCTCGCGGGGGGCAGTGCGGTGGCGGCGCGCGGCGTCTGTGGCAACGTTTCGCTTCCTTCCTGAAAACACCGGACAGTTCGGACTGGGCTCGGCCTCGCATTGCCTCCGACGGTGGCTTGGTGGATGGTAAGGGGCGTTCGATGAAGCAGGCCCGGAGGGCAATTCAGGTTGCGTTCATTGAGGGCGCCCTATCAGGGCATGGCATCGTCGTGAGGTTTGCCCGCAGCGGTGGCGCGGGAGCGCAGTCCGAGTGAGTTAGCGGCGGCGGCATGGGCGAGGTTCGGCCGGTCGGGCGGTTTGCAGTAAATGGAGGCCACGACGTGATACGTCGTTTCATCATCGGCACGGCCATGTGTCTCATGATCGCGGCTCCGGCCCTTGCGGCGGGGATTGATGGGGACAAGCCGATGGGTGCTGCGCCAGCAGCGATCGTCGAGACGGGGCAGGTGGTGGCGGACAATCGCAGCTGCCCCAACGCCTGCCAGGCCGCACATGATCGCTGCCGGATTCAGCGCAAGGGCAGCCCCAGTTGCGATGCCGAGCGGCAGGCCTGCCTGGTCTCGTGCCTCAAGAAGAAAAAGTAGCCTGGACTGCGATTGCTCGCCGTCCAAGCGGGGGCGACTTATCCGACAATCACGATGCACAGACGGCGGGGACCGTGGGCGCCGGTGACAAGGCGACCGCCGACGTCGGCCGTGCGCGAGGGACCCGAAATCATATTGAGCGTTCTCGGCATGACACCTCGGCCACGTTGCGTGCGCAGGCGTTCGAAGGCGTCCTCGTAAGGCCCGACAAGGTCCGAGGCCTCGACAATGATGATGCTGGTTTCGGGAAGGAAGTTGGCGGTGACGGGGTTGTCGGGGCCCGATGCGAGCATCAACGTTCCGGTTTCGGCGATGCCGGCAAGCGCATGGGTGAGGCCAACGTCGTCGTCGCCATGCGCCCGGCCCTTCTGCAGCGAAAGGGCGGGCTCACGCTGCCAGTCGAGGGCGGCAAGCCAAGCGTCATCGCCACAGCGCAAGCGGAGCGGCAGGTTGGCGCCGCGCAGATAATCGGCGATGGCCTTGGGCACATCGTGCGGGCCTGCTGCCTCGATCACCGTGGCGAAGCCTGCGCGCAACTGCTCGGAAAACAGGGCCTTCAAGCGTTCGGGGGACTGTTTCGAGCGTTCGGGAACGAGGTGGCGGGCCTGGCCGGCGAGGCGGGCCTTGACGGCTGCCTGACGCGCGGGCGCGCTGCCGCCGGTGCCGAGGTGGCCGCGGATGGCGCCAAGCACCTGGGTGCGGCTCTTGCTGCCGGTATCGGTCATCGGGGCACTCCTTTCCGGCTCTCGGCCCACAATTGCTGGAAGGTGCGGCCTTCGGGGGCTGCGAGATCGCGGTGACGGGTCCAGCCGCCGGCGAAGGGGAGCCAGCGGAAGGCACCGCGGGCGCGGCCGAGGGCACCGAGAATGGGCACGGCGAGGCGGGCTGCGAGATGGTAGAGGCGCGGGCGGGTGGCAAAGTAGCTCCAGGCCTTGAGGCCACGGCGCGCGGCCGACGAGCCGCCGCCATTGGCAAACTCGCGCGTGCGCCATTCACGCATCAGGCCGGGCAGCGGGATCTTCATCGGGCAGACGCTTTCGCAGCGGCCGCAGAAGGTGGAGGCGTTGGGCAGATGGGAGGCTTCGCCGAGGCCGATCAGGGCCGGGTTGAGGACGGCTCCGATCGGGCCCGGATAAACCCAGCCGTAGGCATGGCCGCCGACGGCGCCATAGACCGGGCAGTGGTTCATGCAGGCGCCGCAGCGGATGCAGCGTAGGACCTCCTGGAAGGGGGTGCCAAGGAGGGCCGAACGACCGTTGTCCAGGAGGACGACGTGGTAGGCCTCGGGACCGTCGGGATCCTCGGGGCGGCGCGGACCGGTGGAGAGCGTGGTGTAGACGGAAAATTCCTGGCCGGTCGCGGAGCGGGCCAGCAGGCGGAGCAAGGTGGAGAGATCTTCGAGGGTGGGCACGACCTTGTCGATGGAGGTGACGACGACGTGCACGCGGGCCAGAGACTGGGTGAGGTCGCCATTGCCTTCATTGGTGACGATGATCGAGGAGCCGGTCTCGGCAATGAGGAAATTGGCGCCGGTGATGCCGACGTCGGCGGTTTGGAACTTTTCACGCAGGATCTGGCGGGCCTCGCTCACGATCTTGGCGGGCTCGTCGAGGGGGCGGTCCTTGGGTAGATGCGTGTGTTGGCGGCGGAAGTCGGCCTCGATCTGGGCTTCGGTCAGGTGGATCGCAGGCGCGATGATGTGGCTCGGCGTCTCCTTGCGGATCTGCACGAGGTATTCGCCAAGGTCTGTCTCGACGACCTCGAGGCCTTCCGATTCAAGGTGGGCGTTGAGGCCGATCTCCTCCGAGACCATCGACTTGCCCTTGGTGACGAGGCGGGCGTTGGCGTCGCGACAGATGCCGGCGATGATCTGGCGGGCGTCGGCGGCGGTTGGCGCCCAATGGACCTTGGCGCCGGCGGCTGTGGCCTTGGCCTCCCAGGCCTCGAGGTAGAGGTCGAGGTGGGCAAGCGCGTGATTGCGGATGTCGCGCCCGACGTCGCGCAGAGCCTCGAACTCGGGCAGGCGGTCGCGGGCGGCAGTGCGCTGGGCGACGAGGCCAGTCGGCAGGCCTGAGAGTGCGCGTTGGAGCTGGGTGTCCTTCAGGGCCGACGTGACGTTGCTCTTGAAGGCGCGGGCGGTGACGTGCATGGCGGGGAAAGCCTCGCGGGAAGTTATGTGTGTGCCCCCGTCATAACCGGTGTCTGCGCCAGATGCGAGGGGTCGTGTCGTGGCGGGGGATGCCCGCTGGCGTGGGGGTTCAAAGTTTCATGAGGTTGCCGAAACCGTCGATGCCGGAGCGGACGCCCGACAGCCGCAGGCAGCGCCACAAGCTTACCTGGTTGGCGGCGAGCACCGGGCGGCCGAGATCGCGCTCGAGGGCTGAGATGATTGCGCTCGAGCGAAAGCCGGTGCCGGCGATGAAGACGCCGTCGGCCGTCGCGGGGCAGGCGTGGCGGATCTGGGTGTAGAGCGGCTCGACCTCCTGCTCGAAGCCCATGCCAAGGCGGTAGAGATCGGCGGGATCGACGTCGCGCCATTTGCGGCCGGGGTCGTAGCGCAGGTGGGCTGCCGGCTGGACATCGTGGTCGCGATAGTAGCGCAAGGCGGCTGCGACGGTGGCATCGCCGAACCACGGCGGGAGGACCAGGAACGGGCGCCTGACGCCCGAGGCTGCGAAGGCTGCGAGGCTGTCCTGGCCATTGGTTGTGACCTTGACCTCGGAGCCGACGATCGCAGAGAGGCTCGCGATCACCGCGTCGTCCCAGCCCTTGCCGCCCATGATGGAACTCGATGAGTGGCCGATGACGACGGCGGAAAGGCGCATGGCGGCAAACTGGCGGGCGCCGCGCGCGAGGTCGTCGTCGAGGTCGACGCCGGAGCGGTCGGTCCGCCATCGGGCCCATGGTGCGCGGGCGGTGACGCGGGCTGCGTGGACGGAGACGTGCGGCGGCAACATGGCCCACCATTCGGCCTCTGGCACGGCTTCGCTGGCGACGATGAACATGCCGATGCGGGCCTGCCAGCCCCAGTTATCGCGGTGGGGAAGAGTGTCGGTGGGGTTCATCGGGCTGCTCCCTTGGGACTGTCGATTGCACCGGGGCTGAGCCACATCATAGATCGTCCGAGCGGGGCTGTGGGTTTGCGGGCTCGGCGCCGGCCTGGTGATACGTTGGCAGCGGTCAGGCCGTGGCGTCAGGGGGCTTGCCGACGGGTCCGGACTTGCGAAGCTGGCGGATCACCTCGCCGACCATGTCGCGGGCGCGGATCGGCGGGGCGGCAAGGAAGGGCAGGGGGCGGATCACGTCGATCGCGGCGGCGCCGACGCGCGCTGTCAGGGCAGCGTTGAAGACACTCTCGCCAAGCCGCCGGGAAAGACGCCGCAGCAGATCCTGGCCGAGGAACTGGCCGAGCAGGTCGTCTGTGAGGGCGATGCCGCCAGTGGCTATGATGTGGCCAAGCACCATGCGAGCGAGCCGTAGACTGCCGAGGAAGCCGGGTCTGCCGCCGTAGAGCGCCGCCAGCCCGCGCATGAGGCGCAGGTTCTCGACCAGCACCCAGCCCACGGTGATCAGGGCCATCGGGGAGAGCGCGGTGACGACGCTGACGCGCCGGGCGCCGGCTGCGACGAGGCGGCGGGCGTCACCGTCGAGCATGGGCATCAAGTCGCGGTCGGCGAGGCGGGTGAGATCGCCGGGATCGTGGACGCCCTTGGCGTGCTGGTCGAGCTCGGCGAGGGGCCACTTGAGCTCGGGCCGCCGGTCGAGGCCTGCGAGGATGCGAGTGAGGGCCTGGCGCTCGTCGGCGGCGTTTCGCTCGGCAAGGGCGGTGGCGAGTGCGCGCTTGTGGCGGCCAAGGCGGCCGAGGCGCAACACGCCGGTGATTTCGCGGACGAGGATGACGAGGAAGGCCAGGCCAGCGATCGCGAGCAGGGCGAAAGCGAACCAACCTAGAGCGTCCTGGCGCTCGAAGGCGATGGCAACGAAGCGAGCGAAGGATAGGGAGAGGGCCAAGCCCCCGAGCGCGCCAAGCGCGCCCAGCAGGATCGCGCCCCAGCGCAGGCCCTTGCGATCCAGAATGGTGGAGGCGAGACGGGTGCGCTCCGGGGCTGCATCGGAATCACCGGTAGCGTCGGCGGCAGGCGACGGCGCCTCGGGGCCGAACGTGGTTTGGCGTTCAACGAGGTCGGGATCGTCGAGGCGGAAAGCCTCCGGTTTGCGGCGTGGCGCCTCTGCGGTCATTGCAGGCGGTCTCCAAGCAGGAATTCAAGCGCGCGATCGAGGCGGACGTGAGGCCAGGGAGCGGGGCGTCCGGCGGCATCGTCGGGGGGGATGCGCGGCGGGCGAAAACGTACGACGGCAACGTCATGGGGTTCGGCGCCGGAGCTGGCGGGCCCGGCTGCAACGATGTTTGCGGGGAGGTCGCCCGGAAAAATGGCGGCTTCGCTGAGCCCGTCGTAGGTCTCGCCGCCGATGCGGGAGCCCGGCAGGGGATGGCCGATGATGACCGGGCGGGGGTTGCCACGGCGGATCTCGGCCTCGCGCGTCGCGCGGAGGGAGGCCAGCGCCAGGGTGCGGACTTCGGCGCCGGTCGCGCCAGAGCGGCGGGCGGCGCGGTCCGTCAGCTCGCGCAGGATGGCTTCCAGGCGGTCGTGGCTGGCGGCGGGAATGTGATCAGCCTTGGTGGCGGCCAGCAGGATGCGGTCTATGCGGCGAGGTAGCACATAAGACAGCAAGCCACGGTCGCCGGTGCGGAAGACGGCGAGGAGGGAGGCCAGCGTCTGCTCGAGGTCGAGCATGGCGTCGTGGCCGCGGTCGATCGCTGAGAGGGCGTCGATCAGCACGATCTGGCGGTCGAGGCGGGCGAAATGGTTGCGAAAGAACGGCTCGACGACCTGGCGGCGGTAGGACTGGTAGCGGCCGGCGAGCATGTGGCCGAGGCTGCCCCGGCGCTCGGCTGGGGCTCCAGTCTCGAGCGGCATGAAGGTCAGGAGGGGTGAGCCTTCGAGGTCGCCGGGTAGCAGGAAGCGGCCGGGACCCAGCGTCGGCTCGAAGCGACCGGTGGCGCGCTCGGCGGTCAGATAGGCGGTGAACAGGCGGCTGCCTTCGATGACTTTAGCTTCGTCCTGCGGGGCGTTGGCGTCGAGGCCGGCGATGTAGTCGAGGAAGGGCCGGGCGACCTCGTTGCGCCCGGAGCGGCGCGCCGAGGCTAGCGCCGCTCGCGACCAGGTCCAGTAGTCCTGGGAGAGCAGCGGCAGATCAATCAGCCATTCGCCGGGATAGTCGACGATGTCGACGTGCAGGCGGCGGGGGCCGAGCTGGCGCCAGAGGGGATGGCCGGAGCGGTATTCGATGGTGACGCGAAGCTCGGAGACGCGCCGCGTGCTCTCGGGCCAGCGCGGAGGATCGCAGGCGAGTGCTGCGAGGTGGTCCTCGTAGGCGAAGCGGGGCACGTCGTGGTCGGGCTGGGGCTCAAGGTAGGCGCGCTGGATGCGATTCTCGGCGGCGGCCTGGAAGAATGGCAAGCGGGCTTCTCGGGTGAGATTGCGGACGAGCGCCGTGATGAGCACGGTTTTGCCGGCCCGCGCCAGCCCGGTGACGCCGAGGCGGAGTGTCGGTGTCGTCAACTCGTTCCAAAGGCCGGCGGGTCCGAGCAGGCCGGAGAACGGAAGGTATTTCAGGTCGAGGTTCGACACGGGGCTCGGAAATCCGATTCGGGGGCGGGGGAAAGTTTCGGTCTTGGTCTGTAGTGGCGATTTGGGAAGCAAAGCGCAAGCCGCGGGGGGGAAATGGTCGTCGGCTGACGTTTGACGGCAGTTTTGCGGGTGCTGGAGGGAGGCTGCGCTGTGGGGGTGGGGCGTTGCAATGAGGCCCTCATGTGTCTCGGATGCGGCAGGCGGGTTTGGCGAACGCCGCCGCAATGGTGGTCGCCGGCAGGCTGCAAGATGGCGCAATTCGATGGTCCGGATGCCCGAAATCAGACGGCGAACGGACGGAGAGTGCTCGATGTGATGGCAAGTGCCAACGTCCCCAGTCGGGATGCTGTGAGGCTTAAATGTCTCATCGAGCAGCGAATTTGTCGGCCCTTGGGATGAGGCCGTTTCGGCTTTGCTGGGGTTCGTGTAGGGTCAACCGACTAGGTTTTTTCATGCGGCGCTGGGCGCTATGCTCAGTTGAGGACTATTTCCAAACATTATAATCAGTTGATCCAAACACCCCAAAATTGCCTCGTTTTCGCCGCGGTGGCGGCCAGATCCGACCCCCATAATCCACCCCATCAGCAGGCCGGGGGATACGGCGCGCTGATCCGGCAAGGGGCGCCGGGGCGAATACAGGGGACCGATCTTACACACAACATTCAGCCAGGCGGCGGCAGCGATGCCGTGCGGTACTGGTGACGGGCTTGCGCCACGGGAAGCTTCGCGCTGGGTAACCAGCACGGCCGGCGGACACGTGTGCCTCATGGGCCCGGACGGAACGGACCGTCACCGCCAGGCTCGCCTGGTGCAGAGGCGGTTCGCCCGGAGCGGTGGCAAACCCCGCAATGCCACCGCTCCGGTCGCGCCCGGATTGTCGTTGCCCTGGAACGGGCTCGGCGCCGGGAGCCTGCCGGAAGGAATCGATCTGGAGTCGCACCGCCACACCTCCCTCCCCGACGCGGCTCAGATGACTTCTTCCGGCGGACTGAATTCCCAAGCATGACGGCGAGGCATGGCTCGAGGTGCCCGGGGCGCCGGGAAGAATTCGCCATGTATGCGGCGGAGATCGGGTCCATCGCACGTCACCTCAGCGAGCCGCACCCCATCGGGTGGATCAGGCGGCCGATCCCACGCTAACATTCCTTGTGCAGATTTTGGGCGGGGTCAGCGGTTTCCTGGCGCCAGGTAAAACTGCCCGTAGGTGGCGGTACCCTGCGCTCCGACAGGCGGGCTATTGTCGCTGGTGGCTGCAAGTGTGGGCGCTGCAGCGGGGATCGCGACAGGACGGCCGGAGATGTGGTATGATCGACTGGCTGGCGGGCCGGTGCATTACCCGCGCGGGGAAGCTTTCGACCAGATGATTGCGCGGACCTTCTCAGACGATATTGCCATCGATCTCGGGACGGCCAATACGTTGGTCCACGTGATCGGTCGCGGCATCATCATCGACGAGCCGTCGATGGTGGCAGTGCGGCTGGAGGGCGGGACGCGCGAGATGGTGGCTGTCGGCCAGCGGGCGCAGACGCTGATCAATTCACGCACCAAGGGCATCGATGTGCTGCGCCCGATGCGGGACGGCGTGATCGCCGATTTCATCGCCACCGAGGAAATGCTGCGCCAGTTCATCCGCAGCGCCAAGACCATGATGCGATTCCGGCGACCGCGGATCCTGATCTGCGTGCCGGCCGGCGCCACACCGGTCGAGCGGCGGGCGGTTTACGAGACGGCACTGTCGGCTGGCGCCCGGCAAGCCTTCTTGATCGAGGAGCCGGTGGCTGCTGCGATCGGGGCGGGTCTTGCCATCGACGATCCCGTGGCGACCATGGTGGTCGATATCGGCGGCGGGACGACGGATATCGCCATTCTGTCGCTCGGCAACGTGATGCAGGCCCGATCGTTGCGGATTGCTGGCAATGCCATGGACGAGGCGATCGTGCGCTACGTGCGGCGGACGCATCATCTGGTGATCGGGCACGCCAACGCGGAGCGCATCAAGGTCGAGGCGGGCTCGGCCATGAGGGGCGTGGAAACGGGCGCCGAGGTGCGACTCAAGGGGCGCGACCTCAGGCTTGGCAAGGCGAAGGCAGTGACGCTCGATAGCGATCAAGTGGCCGAGGCACTGAGCGGTCCGATCGGCGATATCGCCGATTTTATCGCACGGGTCGTCGAGGCGCTGCCGGTGGAGTACCGGGCCGACGTGATCGACCGAGGCATCTCGCTGTCGGGGGGCGGGGCCATGCTGCATCGGCTCGACGAGGAGCTTGAACGGCGTTTGGGGTTGAAGTTCGTGATACCGGAGAATCCGACGCATTGCGTGGTCAAGGGAACGGCGAAGGTGCTGGAGCAACTCAGCGAGCGCCAGCATCTATTGATCGAGGCGTGAGGTAGGTTCGCCGGAGAGCGGGGCCTGCAGCGGCAACTTGTCAGTTGGCGCGTTGTGTGGCATAAACACGGGCTTGATTTCCCGCCAATGCTCGTCGAATTGCGCCAGCCGGTTGTCGGTGGCGCTCACAAGGCAAGTATTGGCGTGAGTGGGTTTGATGCGGGTGGGTTGCGGTGGAGCGCTGCCCGTCACACCGGTGGCAGCCGGAGCGGCTTGAGCCGCCTGTTGCGATGCCGGGGCAAAACGGAAACACGAGACGAGAGGTTGAGACAAGATGGCGCGTGTCACCGTCGAAGACTGCGTAGACAAGGTTCCCAACCGGTTCGAGCTGGTGCTGCTGGCGGCGCATCGCGCGCGGGCTATTGCCAACGGCTCGGCCCTGACGATCGATCCCGACAATGACAAGAACCCGGTGCTGGCGCTTCGCGAGATCGCTGAGCGTTCGGTGGCGCCGGACGACGTGCGCGAGGGGCTGATCCACTCGATCCAGAAGAACGTCGAAGTTGACGAGCCGGAAGCTGGCGCTGCGCCGCTGCTGACGCAAGACCGTCGCCCGACGCTCGGTCGCGACGACCAGAGCTCCGACATGATCGTCGACCAGATCACCATGACCGAGGAGCAGTTGCTCCGCGCCATGGAGAGCCTGACGCCATCGGAGCCGTCGAGCAATGGCGCCGGCGGTGGTGGCAATGGTGGCGGCAGCGGTCGCGGGCGTTGAAGGGCGAAAGCGCCTGAGCCTCGGCTGCGTTCGCCTGTGCCGCGTTGGAATGTTTCAGGGGCGGTGCGGCCAACTGGCGTGCCCGAGGGGGCGCGCGGCGGCCAGCAGTGCTCGATCAGTGCCACGCTTGGTGGAGCATGACGCCCGATGATGCGTCAGTACGAGCTTGTCGAGCGGGTTCTCAATTACGATCCGACCGCCAACGAGGCGCTGCTCAACCGCGCCTACGTTTATGCTATGCGCGCGCACGGCAACCAGGTGCGGGCCTCGGGCGATCCCTACTTTGCCCACCCGCTGGAAGTCGCGGGCATTCTCACCGAGATGAAGCTCGACGACGCCACCATCGCGACGGCGCTGCTGCACGACGTGATCGAGGACACGGAGACGACGCGGGCGGAGATCGACCAGCTGTTCGGCCCAGAGATCGGGGCGCTGGTCGATGGGCTCACCAAAATCAAGCGGCTCGACCTCGTGTCGCGCAAGGCGGAGCAGGCGGAGAACTTTCGCAAGCTACTCATCGCCATTTCCTCGGATATCCGGGTGCTGCTGGTGAAGCTCGCGGACCGGCTGCACAACATGCGGACGCTGGAGCACAAGAAGCCCGAGAGCCGGGCGCGGACCAGCGAGGAGACGCTCGAGATCTATGCGCCGCTGGCGGGCCGCATGGGAATGCAGGCGGTGCGCGACGAGCTGGAGGAACTGGCGTTCCGGTGGCTGCATCCAGAGGCCTACCGGGCGCTGCAAGACCGTCTCGGACAGCTCAGGGTTCGCAACAAGGGGCTGGTCCAGGAGATCAGCTCGGGGCTATCGGCCAAGCTTGCCGAGGCGGGCCTCAAGGCCGAGGTGACGGGGCGGGAGAAGAAGCCGTACTCGATCTGGCGGAAGATGCAGAACCGGCAGATCTCGCTCGAGCAGCTCTCGGACATCTACGGCTTTCGGGCGATCGTCGACAGTGTCGGGGATTGCTACCGGGCACTCGGCATCGTGCATACGACCTGGCGGATGGTGCCGGGTCGGTTCAAGGATTACATCTCGACGCCGAAGCAGAACGGCTACCAGTCGATCCACACCACGGTGGTGGGGCCCAGGCATCAGAGGGCGGAGCTGCAGTTGCGCACCCACGCCATGCATCGCACGGCGGAATACGGTGTTGCCGCGCACGCACTCTACAAGGATGGCGTTGCGGACGGGGCGGCGCCGGGTGGCATCGAGAAGGCGCACGAATCGAGCCCCTACCAGTGGCTGCGCCATCTGGTCGATACGCTGCTGCTCGGCGATAACCCCGAAGAGTTCCTCGAGCACACTAAGCTCGAGCTGTTCCACGACCAGGTTTTCTGCTTCACGCCAAAGGGGCGCCTGATCGCGCTGCCGCGGGGGGCGACGCCGATCGATTTTGCCTATGCTGTGCATACCGATGTCGGCAACCGGTGCGTGGGCGTCAACATCAACGGCCGGCAGATGCCATTGACGACGGAGTTGCGCAACGGCGACGAGGTGCTGGTCATCACGTCGGATGGGCAGATGCCGCAACCGGCTTGGGAGCGGGTTGCCGTCACGGGCAAGGCGCGCTCGGCGATCCGGCGGGCGGCGCGCGATGCGTTGCGGCGGCAGTACACCGAACTCGGCCGGCGACTGATCGTGTCGGGGCTGGCCAAGGTCGGCGAGGACTATAGCGACGAGCGGCTGCGCAAGGCGCTAGGTCGGCTCTCGCACAAGTCGGTCGATGATGTGCAGGCGGCCGTCGGCCGGGGGGAGCTTTCGGTCGCGGATACGGTACGGGCAATTGCGCCGGACGCGACGATCGAGCAGGCCAACCCTCGGGGCGCTTCCGCGCCACGTCGGATGGCGGCCGGTGGCTCGGATGAAGGCTGGTTCAACTTGAGCAAGGTGATGGGTCTCAAGTTCCGTTGGCCAGGGCGGGATTCCGGCGACACTGGGACGGGCGCGGGTGGCGTTGGCGTCGGTGAGGTGGGCGAGGATCAGGAGATCGGCGGGGGCGTGGGGCTCAACGGACGGCTCGACCGGCAGATTCCCATTCGCGGCCTGCGCAACGACGTTCCCGTCAGCTTCGAGGATGGTGGCGCCGTGCCGGGCGACAGGATCGTCGGCGTGCTGGTGCCGGGCGAAGGCATTCGCGTGTTTCAGATCCATTCGCCGCGACTGGCGGAGCATGAGCACGAGCGATGGATCGATGTCACCTGGGATATCGATCCCGACAACACCGAGCGCTTCCCGACGCGGATGCTGGTCACCGCTCTCAACGAGCCGGGCACGCTGGCGCAGATCGCGCAGACCATTGCGGACGGCGACGGCAATATCGACAATCTGCGCATGGTCAGTCGCGGCAGCGATTTCACGGAGATGCTGATCGAACTCGAGGTCTACGACCTTTCGCACCTCAACCGGATCCTCAACGGGCTGAGGGCCCGCAGTGTGGTGAGCAAGGCCGAGCGGGTTTTCGACTGAGGACGCAGGGAAAAGGGTCGCGCGGGCCAGGTCCGGCCAAGCCAGGGCGTGACCGGATGGCAACGGGTTGCCAGAACCGCAACCGAACGCCTGGATCTCGCTGCAATCGCGAAGATGTTGGTTCGATTTGAACAGCGATTATGTTAAGAATCCTGAATGCGTCGGTGTTGTCGCCGGCCGGGCTGATTGTGCTGGTTCGGGGCGGACGTGGAGGAATTCTTTACGCTCGGCGTCGTAGCGTGTTGCCTCAGGTGTATTGCGTGCTGTGATCACGTTGCAAAAGGAATTCCAGCGATGCTGCTGGGTCGGTCCACGAAATTGACTGGCACGGAACGTTTGCAGGCTGCGCTGTGGCCTGCGTGCGGATGGCGTCGGTCGCTGCGCTATGCACGGCTGCGCCTCGGCCGGCTGCAGGCGTCGCCACATGCCGTGGGGCTCGGCCTTGCTGTGGGCGTGTTCGCGGCCTTTCAGCCGATCCTGGGTTTCCAGATGCTGGCGGCAGCGGGTGTGGCGGTGTTGCTGCGGGCAAGTCTTCCGGCGGCGCTGATCGGTACGTTCGTTGGCGGGCCACTCACCTGGCCGTTCATGTGGTTTGCTTCCTACGAAGTCGGCTCCAAGGTGCTGGGCGTCGAGCGCAGTGTGACCCTTGCCGAATTGTGGAACGTGTTCGTCGGGCCGGGTGCTACTGCGAGTCCGGTCGCGCACGGGCTGGCGACGACGACGGCGCTGTTCCGCGAGATCCTGCGGCCGCTGGCAGTGGGGGCGTTGCCGCTGGGGCTGATGGCGGCAATGTTGGCGTATGCCTTGGCCGCGCGGGCTATGGTTCGCATCGGACAGCGCTGAGAGCGGCCGGGGCGGGTATCCGCAGGCCAGCTCGTAAATTCAACTTCACCATACAACTCCAGATTAGGTCATGGCTCTCGGGCTGGTGGCTTAAAGGCGGCGTTGCGATATGATCGCTCGCAGGACGGGTTGGCGCGGATGCCGGCCGTCGCTCGGTCGGGGTAGCCGCTGGCAACGGGAGTGGATGTGGGCATGGCACGGGGCAGTCTTCGCCTGGGCGTCAATATCGATCATGTGGCAACCGTGCGGAACGCGCGCGGCGGGCGTCATCCCGATCCGGTGCGGGCGGCGCAACTCGCGATCGAAGCGGGCGCTGATGGCATCACGGCACACCTGCGGGAGGACCGGCGGCATATCCGGGACGAGGATATGGCACGGTTGAAGGCAGAGTTGACGCGGCCGTTGAATTTCGAGATGGCGGCAACGGATGAGATGCAGGCGATCGCGATGCGGACGCTGCCGCATGCGGTATGCCTGGTGCCTGAGAAGCGCGAGGAGCGTACGACGGAGGGCGGGCTCGACGTGGTCGGGGGCGCCAGCAACCTCAAAGGCTACATCGGCGTGCTCAAAGGCGCGGGGATCCGGGTGTCGCTCTTCATCGAGCCCGATCCGCGAGCGATCGAGGCGTCGGCAGCGCTGGGGGCCGACATCGTCGAATTGCACACGGGCACCTATTGCGAGCGCGCACTGGAGAACGATGGCGCGGGATTGGCGCGGGAGCTTTCGCGGATCGCATCGGCGGCACGGCTGGCATCGGCGGCCGGCCTCGAAGTGCATGCGGGTCATGGGCTGACCTTCAACACGGTGGAGGCGATCGCGGCGCTGCCGGAGATGGCTGAGCTCAATATCGGGCATTTCCTGATCGGCGAGGCGATCTTCATTGGGCTCGGGCCGGCGGTGCAGCGCATGCGCGGCCTGATGGATGGGGCGCGGGGGAAGGCATGAGCGCGAACCGGGGACGGATGGTCGGGGATTGGCCGGCATGATCATCGGGATCGGCAACGACATCATCGACATCAGGCGGATCGAGAAGACGCTTGAACGCTATGGCGACAGGTTCGTCGAACGGATTTTTACCGACGTGGAGCGGGCCAAATCGGATCGCCGGCGCAACCGGGCCGCTTCATATGCGAAGCGGTTCGCGGCCAAGGAGGCGTGCTCGAAGGCCTTGGGGACGGGGATTAGGAAGGGTGTCTTTTGGCGCGACATGGGGGTGGTGAATTTGCCCTCCGGAAGGCCGACGCTGGTGTTGACCGGTGGCGCGGCCCGCCAGCTTGCTCGCCTGATGCCTGAGGGTTATGAAGCGCAGATCGATTTGACGATCACGGATGACTTTCCCCAGGCGCAAGCCATCGTGATCATCTCGGCGCGGCCGACCAAGGCGGACCGGCGTTGACGATTGTGCGTCTCCCGCTTGCGGCAATTGCGCGGATTTGTAAAACGCCGTAAAGAGGCCTCACCGGTACCGCCGTACTGGCAGCCGTCGGGGGGCGGCGTTCGCGATATCGGACGGTTCAATGAAATCAAAATCCGACGCCGAGAAGTCCAAAGCCACAACGCATGGGGGATGGGGCGAGGTCGGCACCATCTTTCTGCATGCGTTGATCATCGCCTTCCTTGTGCGGGTGTTCTTCTACCAGCCGTTCAATATCCCGTCGGGCTCGATGCAGTCGACGTTGCTGATCGGCGACTACCTGTTTGTTTCGAAGCTATCGTATGGCTATAGCCGCTACAGCTTCCCATTCGGGTTGGACCTGTTTTCGGGGCGGATGTTCGGTAGCGAGCCCAAGCGCGGCGACGTCGTCGTGTTCAAGCTGCCACGCGATAACTCCACGGACTACATCAAGCGCTTGATCGGGCTGCCGGGCGACGAGATCGTTGTCAGGGGCGGCGTGCTGTTCATCAACGGCAAGGAAGTGCCGCGTCGGCGGATTTCCGATTTCGTGCAGATCGAGGCGGACGGGCGCGAGCGGCGGACGGCACGTTATGAAGAGACGTTGCCGAATGGCGTCAAGTTCGCGGTGCTCGATCAGCGGACGGACGGCGACTACGACAACGTCGGGCCTTACAAGGTGCCGGCAGGCCATTACTTCATGATGGGCGACAATCGGGACAACTCGACCGACAGCCGGGTTCCGAAACATCGCTACGGCGTGGGCTACGTGCCGTTCGAGAATCTGGTCGGTCGCGCCGACGTGATCTTCTTCTCCGCAGCCGTCGACGAGCCCGGGGCATTCCCGTTGTTCAAGCCGTGGCAATGGCCGTTCGACGTGCGCTGGGGACGTCTCGGCAACATCGTGCGCTAAGTCTCGCTCAAGCGGATTGAGGCTGCCAGCGCGTGGGGACCCGGGCGTCGGCAATGCGCTGGGCGTGCGCGCCAGTCGACGTGCCAGAAGCGGTGCCGCGCTTCAAGTCGCCGAGCGAGGGATGTCCAGGACCCACGCCGCCTTCGGTGACTGCGGGGATAGGTCTAACTCAATCGGCCAGGGTCTAGTGTCACGACCGCAAAGTCCGTCTCATTGCTCGGCAGGCTTTGAAAGGATTTTGCGGTCAACAGGGACACTAGCAAAAACATTGGCTTAGTGTGGCGTCATGCTTGGAAGTCCGCTTTCACAGAGTGCCGATAGAATGAATTGGACTTCCAAGGCGCCACACTAGCGAGAGACGTTTTTCTGCAGACCGATGTGGGGGCGGACGTGGCGGTCGAACAGGCGCGCTGCGAGCACGGTTGCGACGTTGACACGATATAGGGCGGCATCCTCGCGCAACTCCTCGTTGGCGCGAGGTGAGAGGTATGGTGCGAGCGCCTTGCCCACCAGGCTCGTCATGACGAGCCGCTGGTTTGGCCGCATGGCCATGAGCTGGTCGATGTAATGGCGAATGATGGCGTCGTTGAACAATTGGCGGCCGGTTGCCTTGGTGGTGACGATCGGCACGAAGCCAAATGTTGTGACGAGATCGCGGACGGAGGCATCGCCGCCGCATGAGCCGACGATGAGGGCCGCGACGCGGTCGATGTTGGGTCCGAGCAGGCGGCGTGTGTCGACCTGAAGGGGAATGATGATGCCAGTGTGGCCGCGCCCGATGACGGTGTGCACGGTGCGGCCGGCAAGCTTGTGGCTGATGGCGTCGATCCCCTTGCGGATGCCGGTTTCGGACGGCCGATTGACATAGATCTCGATGGCGCGGCGGTGATTGGCGAGGCGATAGACGGAATAGAGCTGGTGATCCGCGGTCTGGGCGCCGAGCTTGCGCATGAGGATGCGGAAGCTCGACCAGTTGCCGGCGGCGTCGATGTCGTCATGCAGGCGCATGAACATGCGATGGATGTGGCCGCTCCGCCCATCGGGCGTGAACAGGCGTGTGAAGGGCAACTCCATGATATCGGCGCCGACTGGAAATTTGCGGTCGATGGCGGGTTCGCGGCGATCACCGGTGACGGTCTGGTAGGCCGAAAGCATGCTGCCGTAGACACTCGACGGGCCGGGCGACACCTCGCCACGATAGAGGGCGTAGAGGCGGTCGATCATGGTTTTGCGGAATGACCGGGAGAGGGTCGATGTCGGCTCGCCGGTCAGCATGTCGATGGCAACGGTGCTGCCGGCGTTGAACGTGCGGGGGTCGGCGACGGCTGCCAGGGTCTCGGCAATGAAGCGGTCTGGCTCGCGCAACGTTTCGAGCACGCTGTCGAGGAGGCCGAAGGCCGAGGCGATGCGGACGAAGACCAGGCCGCGCTTCGAGCGGGCGCCGGGATCGCGCTCGGTGAGCCAGGACGGGGTCGCAGCCTCCAGGAAGGCTTCGAACGAGCCGGCCTTGCGGATGCCGTCGAGGATCAGGGGATGGAGGTGATCGCGGTAGCCGGAGGTGCCCAGGCGGTAGAGCTCCTGCTCGCCGCCCACTGCGGTATTGAAGAGCTGGACCGGACCCAACCCCTTCAGCATCTGCTTGCGGTACCAGTCGTTGAGCGAATGAAGCGCGTTGAAGATGGTGACGAAGGTCTCACTGGCAGCATCGAGCTCCTCGAGGGTCTTCGGCATTTGTGGGGCGCCGGCCACGAGGTGCGCCTCCTTCCAGCGCATCATGCCTTCGAAGCCCTGGTACTCCCACTTGACTGGGCGTCCGCGCTCGCGCTCGCGCTCGATCATGCGGGCGACGGCGCCGGGATTGCGCACCACCATGTCGAAGAGGCTTTGCCAGATGTCGTCGCCGAAGAGGCGGCTCGAGGTCATCAGGCGCGCCATCTCGTCGCCGCCGCCTTCGCTTTCTTTAATCGGCGGCAGGAGGGGCAGGAGCAGTTGGCGTTGGCGCTCGAACAGATCGAGCAGCGTGCGTTGCCGGCTGCGATCGTTGGTGGGGGTACGCGACAGCGCGGAAAGCTCGCTCCACATCGCTTCGCGGGTGCGTGCGGTGCGGGTGACAGAGGCCAGCGCCTTGACGATTTCCGGGCGGACGAAAGCCGCGTTGTCGTCGTCGGCGAGGAAATTCCAGAGCCAGGCGATCCGATCTTCGCTCGGATTGCCGTTCGCGATGGCAGCGACGAGATCAGCTTCTGAGAGTTTGACGCCCGTTTCAGCCTGCTCGCCCCGGCGTGCCACGGGTTGGCCGGCGCGGTCGAGCAAAATCACGACGGGCCCAGCGAGAAGCTCGATCGGTGTGCGCGGAGTGTCGGTGGTAACTTTCGGCGTTTCAGCTTCACCATTGCCGACGTGGGCGCCGACGGGGGCACTCGCGGCTTCCAGGCAGAGCAGCGCCAAAGCGGCCAAGGCCAGCGCTCGAGTGGATCGGGAGATCATGGATGTGGCGGCCTGCCTCGGACAGGGGGCGTTCGGCGATGACGGGACCGGGCGAGATCGGGGCCATCACCGGCTCTGTGGTTGGTACAACTGCGGCGCGCCGGATGCTGGTCGTAGCGCGGTGAAGCGACCGGGCGCGCTGGATTAGTCGCGGGAATGGCGGTTGGCGTCGACGGAAATCCACTGGGATCGTTGACTTGGTTGGTGGCCTGTGACTTTCCGGCAAGTTCGTCGTGGCGTCCGGCTGCGTGATGCATGTTTTGTTCCAAATGCCGGAATTCAAATGTGTCACTGGCCATCTTCCGATCAGGCGCCTCTTGTTCCCGGGCGCGTTTTCTGGTTTCGGTAGGCCAGACACCGTCGCCTCGGGCGGCGGGCCCAGATCAATCGGAGACAGGTCATGCCGCAGTATCGTTCACGCACCTCAACCCACGGTCGCAACATGGCTGGCGCCCGGGGACTGTGGCGGGCGACGGGCATGAAGGATGGCGACTTCGGCAAGCCGATCATCGCCATCGCCAATTCGTTCACGCAGTTCGTGCCGGGGCATGTGCATCTCAAAGATCTCGGCCAGATGGTGGCGCGCGAGATCGAGAAGGCCGGCGCCGTTGCGAAGGAGTTCAACACCATCGCGGTGGACGATGGCATCGCCATGGGCCACGACGGGATGCTCTACTCCCTGCCGTCGCGCGAACACATCGCAGATGCGGTCGAGTACATGTGCAACGCGCATTGCGCCGATGCAGTGGTGTGCATCTCGAATTGCGACAAGATCACGCCCGGCATGCTGATGGCGGCGATGCGGCTCAATATCCCGGCGATTTTCGTCTCGGGTGGGCCGATGGAGGCGGGCAAGGTCATCCTCGACAACGGCACGGAGCGCAAGGCGGACCTGATCGACGCCATGATACAGGCAGCGAACCCGGCGACGTCGGAAGCCGAGGTGGAGAAATACGAGCGCTCGGCGTGTCCGACGTGCGGCTCGTGCTCGGGTATGTTCACGGCGAACTCGATGAACTGCCTGGCCGAGGCGCTGGGGTTGGCGCTGCCGGGCAACGGCTCGGTGCTGGCAACGCACGCGTTCCGCAGGGAGTTGTTCCTGGAGGCCGGGCGCAGGATCGTCGACCTCACCAAGCGCTTCTACGAGCAGGACGACGTGACGGCGACGCCGCGCGGGATCGCCAACGCCAAGACGTTCGCCAACGCCATGACGCTCGATATCGCGATGGGCGGCTCGACCAATACTGTGCTGCACCTGCTGGCGATGGCGCGGGAAGGCGAGATCGACTTCAAGATGGAGGACATCGACCGGTTGAGCCGCAAGGTGCCGCATCTGTCGAAGCTGGCGCCGTCGACTTCGGAGTACCACATGGAGGACGTGCATCGCGCAGGTGGCATCATGGCGCTGCTGGGCGAGCTCGATCGGCTCGGGCTGATCGACCGCAGCCAGCCGACGGTGCACGCCAAGACCATCGGCGAGGCCATCGACGCCTACGACATCATGCGCAAGCCGTCGGAGAAGATCCAGACGTTCTACCGGGCAGCGCCGGGCGGCGTGCGCACGACCGAAGCGTTCTCGACCGAGCGGCTTTGGGACTCGCTCGATACCGACCGCAAGGGCGGGTGCATCCGTTCGGGTGAGCACGCCTACAGCCAGGACGGCGGGCTCGCCGTGCTCTACGGCAACATCGCGCCGGATGGCTGCATCGTGAAGACTGCGGGCGTGCCGGCGGACTGCCTGACCTTCAAGGGACCGGCGCGCATCTTCGAGAGCCAGGACTCGGCGGTGAAGGCGATCCTCGGCCGCAAGGTGAAGGCGGGCGACGTCGTGGTGGTGCGCTACGAGGGTCCCCGAGGCGGGCCAGGCATGCAGGAGATGCTCTATCCGACGAGCTACATCAAGAGCATGGGGCTCGGCCAGAAGTGCGCGCTGATCACCGACGGGCGCTTCTCGGGCGGCTCGTCAGGCCTCTCCATCGGGCATATCTCGCCTGAAGCGGCCAATGGCGGCAACATCGGCCTCGTCGAAGAGGGCGAT
This sequence comes from uncultured Alphaproteobacteria bacterium, assembly GCA_963761475.1. Lineage (GTDB taxonomy): Bacteria > Pseudomonadota > Alphaproteobacteria > Rhizobiales > Hyphomicrobiaceae. The sequence goes on along the minus strand of CAVXGT010000016.1, from coordinate 72,269 downwards.
ATGATCGAGATCGATATCCCCACCCGCAAGCTGCACCTGGCGGTGAGCGAGGAGGTGCTGGCGCAGCGGCGGCGGGACATGGAAGGGCGGGGTGCCAACGCCTGGAAGCCGACCGAGAAGCGCGAACGGCTGGTCTCGACGGCACTCAAGGCCTACGCCGCCTTTGCGCTGTCGGCATCGGAAGGTGCGGCGCGTGACGTCGACCAGTTCGAGAAGCGGCTCAAGGGCTGAGGTCGCCGGCTGCGCCGGTCACGGCTCGAGGAGGGCCGGTGGGGGCGGGTTGCGCGGCGGATGGGACAACGAAAGGGGCCAGCCGGGGAACCGGCTGGCCCCACGTCTTTGCAGTGCCGGTTCGTCTCGCCGGTTGACAGGCGGGCCGGTTCGCCGCTTTGCTCGCGCCATCTCTCTTCCTCAAGGACGCATGCCATGGCCTCCGGCGCTGCCAAAGTTTCGCCTTTCGCTCCGACGTCGCTCCCCAACGTGCCAACCATCGACGGGGTGTGCTTTGCCTCCGCCGAAGCCGGCATCAAGTACAAGAACCGCCGTGATCTAATGGTGGCGGTGCTCGCCGAGGGCACGACGGCTGCGGGTGTGCTCACGCAATCGAAGACCAGCTCGGCGCCGGTGCTGTGGTGCCGGGAGAGCCTCAAGGGTGGCAAGGCGCGCATCCTGGTGGTGAACTCCGGGAATTCGAACGCGTTCACCGGCAAAAAGGGCAAGGCTGCCGTTGAGCTGACGGCGAAGTTTGCCCAGGAAGCAGTCGGTTGCGGGCCGGGGGAAGTGTATCTGGCCTCGACGGGCGTGATCGGCGAGCCGCTCGAAGCCGACAAGTTCGCGCACCTGCTGGGTGGGCTTGCCAAATCGGCGGCGCCGGACGGCTGGCACGATACGGCGCGGGCGATCATGACGACGGATACGTATCCGAAGCTCGCCTCGCGCAAGGCCAAGATCGGTGGCGTCGAGGTGACGATCAACGGCTTCTGCAAGGGGGCCGGCATGATCGCGCCGGACATGGCGACGATGCTGTGCTTCCTGTTCACGGATGCCGCGGTCGGTGCCGAGGCGCTGCAGGAGGTGATGGCCTCGGGTGCGGCGACGAGCTTCAACTGCATGACGGTCGACGGCGATACCTCGACCAGCGACACCTGCCTGATCTTTGCGACGGGGACTGCGGCCAAGCGCGGGCAGACGCCGGTCAAGGCCGAGGGTGATGCGGCGCTAGCCGACTTCCGTGCGAAGACGCACGAGCTGCTGACCGAGCTTGCCATCATGGTGGCCAAGGACGGCGAGGGCGTCTCGAAGTTCGTCACCATCAATGTCGTCGGCGCGGAGAGCGACAAGGCCGCGCGCACGATCGGCATGTCGATCGCCAACTCGCCGCTGGTCAAGACGGCGATCGCGGGCGAGGACCCCAATTGGGGCCGGGTGGTGATGGCGGTCGGCAAGGCCGGCGAGGCGGCGGACCGGGACCGGCTGTCGATCTGGTTCGGTGACAGGATCGTGGCGCGCAACGGCGAGCGGGCTGAGGAGTACGATGAAGCGACTATGGCCAAGTACATGAAGAACGCCGAGCTCAGCATGAAGGTGGATGTGGGCATCGGCCAGGGTAAGGCCTCGATCTACACGTGCGACCTCACGCACGACTACATCTCGATCAACGCCGATTACCGCAGCTGAGGCGGGTGGGCGTAGGGTCCACACGGGGAGGAGCCCACGGGCAGGGCGCGTGAAGGAGACCGGCGATGAATGAAGCGCAGGCGCCGGTTGCCGCGGGCGGGCCGGTGGACGACGGCTTCGGCCGGATGCTGCGGGGTGTGGTGGCGCTGGGGATCACGCAGATCACGGCCTGGGGGACGAGCTATTACTGCCTCGGCGTGTTGGCGGGGTCGATCGGCAAGGACATGGGATGGGCGCAGGGCTTCGTGTTCCTGGGCTTCACCGTGTCAGTGCTGGCGATGGCGCTGATCTCGACGGCGGTGGGGCGCGCCATCGACAGCTACGGCGCGCGCGCGGTGATGAGTATCGGCTCGATCGTCGTTGGCGGTGGGCTCTATCTCTTGTCGCTGGTGACAAGCCAGTGGGCGTGGCTCGCGGTCTGGGTGGGGATCGGCGTCGGCATGCGCTGCTGCCTTTACGATGCGGCATTTGCGGCGCTCGTGCAGTTGGTGCCCAAGCGCGGGCGACAGGCGATTTCGTACCTGACGCTGTTCGGCGCGTTTGCCTCCTCGGTGTTCTGGGTGGTCGGTCATTACCTCGACGAGAGCCTGGGATGGCGGCAGACACTGGTCGTGTTTGCAGCCTTGAACATCGTCGTTTGCCTGCCGCTGCATTGGTTCGGGCTCCATCGCCACCAGCGGGTTCCTGCGGGGCCGAGCGTGGGAGCGGGCGGCGGACAGACGTCGGAGGAGCCGGGGGTGCTGGAAGGCCGCGCGCGCACGATCGCTGTTTGGCTGTTTGCCCTGATCATGTCGCTCAACGGTTTCGTGTTCGGCGTCGTCTCGGTGCAATTGGTGCCGATGTTGGAGGCGGCGGGGTTGGCCGCGGCAACGGCAGTGTGGGTAGCGTCCCTCAAAGGCTTTGCGCAGTTCGGCGGACGGGTGGTGGAGATCGTGTTCGGGCGCAATCTTTCGCCGATCGCGGTCGGGCGGATCTCGATCGCGGTGGTGCCGGTGGCGTTCGCGCTGTTCTATGTCAGTGGCGGCAGTTTCGAGGTGCTGCTCGCCTTCACGCTGTTAATGGGGGCTTCGCAGGGCGTGCTGACCATCGTCAGGGGGGCCGTGCCGCTGGCGCTGTTCGGATCGAAGGGCTACGGCGCGGTGCTAGGCTTGATCGCGACGCCGGTGCTGTTCGTCAGTGCGGCAGCGCCCACCATCTTTGCCTGGATTGTCGACCGGTGGGGGTGGCCTGCCGGCAATGTCGCGATCCTCGTTTCGTCGGCGCTGGCCTTCTTGTGCATGGAGGCGATGGCGCGCTGGCACCGGGCGGGCGTCAGGCGAGCGGCGGCCGCGACCTGATCCAGCCGACGTTCTAGACCTGCACCTGGGTGCCAACCTCGACGACGCGGTCGGGAGGGATGCGGAAATACTCGGTGGCATCGTCGGCCTGGGCCGCCAGCTTGATGAACAACCATTCCTGCCACTTGGGCATCGTGGTCCTGGTTGTCGGCTTCAGCGAGCGGCGCGACAGGAAGAACGAGGTCGCGGGGAAGTCGACGTTGACGTCCTTGCGGCGGGCCTGCTCGAAGATCTTGGGTACGCTCGGCGTTTCCATGAAGCCGTAGTGGGCGATGATGCGGATGAAGCTGTCGGAGATGCGCTCGACCTGGACGCGCTCGTGGCGGGGCACACGCGGCACTTCCTCGGTCTTGATGGTGAGCAGGATGTTGCGTTCGTGAAGCACGCGGTTGTGCTTCAAGTTGTGCATCAGGGAGGTCGGCGCCGATTCGGGATCGCCGGTGAGGAAGACGGCGGTGCCGGGCACGCGATGCGGCGGCTTGGCTTCCAGGTGGCGCACGAGCCAGTCGATGTCGGCCTCGTTCTTCTTCATGGCGCGGGCCAGCACCTTGGAGCCGTGTACCCAGGTAAACATCATCAGCGCCAGGGTGAGGCCGATCATGATCGGCAACCAGCCACCGGAGAAGAGCTTGAGCATGTTGGAGAGCAGGAAGCATTGCTCGAGCATCAGGAGCGGCACCAGCAGAAGCAGCACCTGCCAGAGTTGCCAGCGCCACAGTTTCCAGATGACGAACAAGGCCATGAGGCTGTCGATGACCATGGCGGCGGTGACGGAGATGCCATAGGCGGAGGCGAGGTTCGAGCTCTCCTGGAAGACGAACACAATCAATAGGACGCCGACCAGCAGGATCATGTTGACGCGGGGCATGTAGATCTGGCCGGCGACGCTTTCCGAGGTGTGGCGGATAGCGAAGCGGGGCAAGAGGCCCAACTGGACGGCCTGGCGCGTGATCGAGAAGGCGCCGGTGATCACGGCCTGGCTCGCAATGACGGTGGCCATCGTTGCCATGATGACGATCGGTATCAGCAGCCAGGAGGGAAACATCTTGAAGAACGGGTTCGAGATGGCCTCGGGGTGCTCGAGGATGAGCGCACCCTGACCCAGGTAGTTGAGCACCAGACAGGGCAGCACCACGGTCAGCCAGGCCGCCTGGATGGGCCGGCGCCCGAAATGGCCGAGATCGGCATAGAGCGCCTCGGCCCCTGTGACGGCGAGAAAAACGAGACCCAGTATCGATAGTCCGAGTAGGCCGTTGGTGGCGAGCAGCAGGCCACCATGATGGGGGCTGATCGCGGACAGCACTTCCGGGCGCTGGACGATGTGGACGAGACCCGCGGTTCCCATGATCAGGAACCAGGTAAATGTGATCGGGCCGAAATAGGCGGCGATGCTGTCGGTTCCTTTGGCCTGGGCGATGAACAGGCCGATGATGATGATGACGGCCAGCGGCACGACTGCCGGCTCGAGGCTTGGGGCGACGAGTTTGAGGCCCTCGACGGCGGAAAGGACGGAGATGGCCGGGGTGAGAACGGCATCGCCGTAGAAGAAGGAGGCGCCAACCACACCGAGGCCGAAGAGTAGGGGCCCCGAGCGCTTGGCGATGGTCTGGCCCAGCGCCATCAGGGCGAAAGTGCCGCCTTCACCGTTGTTGTCGGCGCGGAGCAATACGATGACGTACTTGAGGGTGACGATCAGCAGCAGTGCCCAGATGATGAGCGACATGATGCCCATGACGGCCGTGCCGGGGGGCATGCCGTTCTTTGTGGCGTGACCGACGGCCTCGCGCATGGCGTAAAGCGGGCTGGTGCCGATGTCGCCGCAGACGACGCCGATGGCGCCCAGCGCAAGCGCCCAAAGCTTGCCGTGGGCGGGTTGATGGTCGGAGTCGCCGGAAGCTTGGGTTGCGGAGGCATTAGCCAATGGATCTCTCCAGCGTCGTTATCGCTGCAATGCAGCGAAAACTGGCAGGCGGCTTATACGCCTGTTGCATTGGAAACAGAAGCGGCAATCGCCACCATTTCGGGGGCGTTTCGCCATTATTTGGAGCAAACACTGATTCAACTTCTGAGAACATAGTAAATTCCTGCTGCCGCTGGGTTGGGCGGCTCAGGGCGGCCCCCTCTTGTCAAGGCGGTGCAGTAGGGTTACACAGCGCCTCATCTCACACGTGACCTTTGCGAACGGGCGGCTTGCCGCCTTCTCGCTCCGGTGGACAACGGGGCGCCCTTGGGCGTTGCGGGGTCTGATCTGGGTCACGGCGGACCAACCGGAATGATTTGAAGGACCTCCTATGGCGCTCCCCGCGTTCAATATGCGTCAGCTACTCGAAGCTGGCGTCCACTTCGGCCACCAAAGCCATCGCTGGAACCCGAAGATGGCGAACTACATCTTCGGTGCTCGCAATAACATCCATATCGTCGACCTCGCGCAGACGGTGCCGCTACTGCATCAGGCGCTGGTGCAGGTCTCGGATGCCGTCTCCAAGGGTGGCCGGGTCCTGTTCGTCGGCACCAAGCGGCAGGCTTCCGAGGCGGTCGCCGAAGCGGCGCGTCGCTCGGCGCAGTACTACATCAATCACCGCTGGCTCGGCGGCACGCTCACCAACTGGAAGACGATCTCGCAGTCGATCCGCCGCCTGCGGCAGCTCGACGAGATCCTGGCCGGCGACCAGACCGGGCGGACCAAGAAGGAGCTGCTCAACATCCAGCGCGAGCGCGACAAGCTCAACCAGTCGCTTGGCGGCATCAAGGACATGGGGGGCCTGCCGGACCTGCTGTTCGTGATCGACACGAACAAGGAATCGATCGCGATCCAGGAAGCGCGCAAGCTGAAGATTCCGATCGTGGCGATCGTGGACACGAATTGCGACCCCGACGGCATCGATCATCCGGTGCCGGGCAACGACGACGCAGGCCGGGCGATCACGCTTTATTGCGATCTGATGGCACGGGCGGCGATCGACGGCATCGAGCGCAGCCAGACCGGCTCGGGGATCGACATCGGTGCGTCCGAAGCGCCGCCGGAGGAAGATCTCTCGGCGCCGGCAGAAGCCGCTGCCCCGGCCATTCAGGGAATCGATGCTCCGCGCGGCGAGGCCGACGACCTCAAGCGCATCAGCGGCGTCAGCCCGAAGCTCGAGCAGAGCATGAACGACCTCGGCATCTATCATTTCTGGCAGCTTGCCGAGTTTGGTCCGGACGCGGTGACGGCGCTCGATACAGCGCTCGAGACGCGGGGCCGGGTGCTGCGCGACGACTGGGTCGGGCAGGCCAAGAAATTTGCGGAGGATGCGGCAGCCTGAGGCTGGCGCTCAGCGGGCCGCCCTTGGGCGGTCCGTTCATTGCTCATGTGAGCCGCGGGCTGGGGCCTCCTCCCGCCGGTAAATGCGATCGTGCGACTGCAGGCTTTGCGGTCGCCCCAACAGAGGCGAGACGCCCATGACGACGATCACCGCCGCGATGGTGAAGGAACTGCGCGACAAGACCGGTGCAGGCATGATGGACTGCAAAGGCGCGCTCACCGAGACCAACGGCGACATCGAGCAGGCCGTCGACTGGCTGCGCAAGAAGGGGCTGTCGAAGGCGGCCAAGAAAGCCGACCGAATCGCTGCCGACGGCTTGATCGGAGCCGCAGTGGCGGGCGGCAAGGGGGCGCTGGTCGAGGTCAACTCGGAGACCGATTTCGTCGCCCGTAACGACACATTCCAGGGCATGGTGCGGGATATCGCGGGGCTGGGCCTCAAGGCTGACGGCCGCCTTGAGGCGCTGCTGGCGCTGCCTTACCCCGGCGCGTCAGAGAACGTCGGCGACCACGTCAAGGAGATGGTGGCGACGATCGGCGAGAACATGTCGGTGCGCCGAACGGCGACACTTGCAGCCAAAAGCGGCACGGTTGCCTCCTACGTGCATAACCGGGTGGCCGACGGGCTCGGCAAGATCGGTGTGCTGGTGGCGGTCGAAGTCGAGCGGGGCAGCCGACTCGCTCGCCGAGATCGGCCGTCAGGTGGCGCTGCATATCGCTGCCGCCAATCCGCAGGCGGTAAACCCAGAGGATCTCGACCAAGCCGTGATCGAGCGGGAGCGGCAGGTCTATCTCGAGCAGGCGAAGGCCTCGGGCAAGTCGGCCGACATCGTCGAGAAGATGGTGGAAGGGCGGCTGCGGAAGGAGTTCTTCTCGCAAGTCGTGCTGTTGCAGCAGGTGTTCTTCGGGCCCGGCGGCGACGGCAAGATGTCGGTCGAGCAGTACCTCAAGGGCGCCGAAAAGGCTGCCGGCGCGCCGGTGAAGATCGGTGGCTTCGTGCGCTATGCGCTGGGCGAGGGTATCGACAAGAAGACCGACGACTTCTCGGACGAAGTGGCGAAACTGGTCAAAGGCTCGTGACGCGAAGCGCTGTGGGCTGCCGGGCCCTGAGGTCCGGCGGCGCGGGGCTGCCTTTGGCGCATCGGGTCCGTCGAGCCGAGGACGATTGCCATGCAGCCGGCCGCGCCACATAACTGCGGCTCGGTTGGCGGCGCGAGGATGGGAGACGGGCGATGACAGGTGCGGGCAGCGGATTGCGCTACAAGCGGCTGTTGTTGAAGCTCTCCGGCGAAGCGCTGATGGGCGATGGCCAATTCGGCATCGACATGGCCGTCTGCAGTCGGTTGGCGCGCGATGTGCGGGAGGCCAAGGAGGCCGGCTGCACGATTGCGGTGGTAGTCGGCGGCGGCAATATTTTTCGAGGACTGACGGGCGCGGCGCGGGGCATGGACAGGGCCACCGGCGACTACATGGGCATGCTGGCGACCGTAATGAATGCGCTTGCGTTCCAGAACGCGCTCGAAGGTGAGGGGGTGCCGGCGCGGGTGCTCTCGGCCATACCGATGCCGACGGTTTGCGAGGCTTATGTGCGGCCGAAGGCGTTGCATCACATCGAGCGCGGGCGGGTCGTGATCTTTGCGGCCGGGACGGGCAACCCATTCTTCACGACCGATACGACGGCGGTGCTGCGGGGGATCGAGATGGGGTGCGATGCGGTGGCCAAGGCGACGCAGGTCGACGGCGTCTACTCGGCCGATCCCAGAAAACACGCGAACCCCGAGCGCTATGATACGCTGACCTACGACGAGACGTTGCAGCGCAACTTGCAGGTCATGGACATGGCCGCGATCGCGCTCGCGCGCGACAACCAGATGCCGATCCTGGTGTTTTCGATCAAGGAAAGCGGTAATATCGCCAAGGCAGTGCGAGGCGAGGCGCGGGCGACAGTGATTTCGACCGGGCCGGCCTGAGGCTGCCGATGGCATTGTGGCCGTCCTCGCGCCATGGCGCGCGTCAGGCGACCTGTGAGCCCCTGCATGCGACAGGGTTGGTTTTGGATGTTCGCCGCCACGACGGCGACGCTGGTGAGGAGGCCCAAATGGCTGCGCCGAATTTCGATATCAATGACATGGAGCGGCGGATGCGGGCGGCGCTCGAGAATCTCAAGCGCGAGTTGTCGGGGCTGCGCACGAGCCGGGCCACGACGGCGATGCTCGATCCGATCTCGGTCAGCATCTACGGATCGCGGATGCCGCTCAATCAGGTGGCGACGGTGTCGACCCCGGATGCGCGGACGTTGTCGGTGACGGTGTGGGACAAGAGCCAGCTGTCGGCGGTCGAGAAGGCTATTCGCGAATCCAACTTGGGCCTCAACCCGGTCATCGATGGCAGCACGCTGCGCCTGCCGATCCCGGCGCTCAGCGCCGAGCGGCGCCAGGAGCTGGCCAAGGTGGCACACAAGTATGCCGAGGGCGGACGGGTGGCGGTGCGTAACGTCCGGCGCGACGGCATGGACCTGCTGAAGAAGCTGGAAAAGGACAGCGTCATCAGCGAGGACGACCAGCGCCGCAACTCGACCAAGCTGCAGGAGCTCACCGACAAATTGGTGAAGGAGGTCGACCAGATGCTGCAGACCAAGGAAGCGGAGATCAAGCAGGTCTAGGCGGGCGGGGCTGCCGGGGCGGCCGAGACTGACCAGGTGCCGCTGACTTCGTTGGCCAGTCGCATGGACAGGCTTCGAATTTGTGTCCTAGTCTGGAAACCGGACGTGATGGGTGGTTGGCCGGGGTTGTCGGGCCAGCTGCTGCTGCGGGGTGACGGGCCGTGGTGCGCCTGGGTTCGCCGGGCGGAGGATGCGTCGGGCGGAACTGCCGGCTGGCGGCGGGTAATGCCAGCGGGGAGCCGGTGAGGGACGTGAGGACAAGTAGCGGCGACGACAGCATGAGCAGCAAGGGGGAGGGCGCGGGTCCAGCGCCAGCCCACGTTGCTATTATCATGGACGGGAACGGACGCTGGGCGAAGCAACGGGGCTTGCCGCGGGCGGAAGGTCATCGCCGCGGGGTCGAGGCGGTGCGGCGCTCGGTCAAGGCGGCGCCGGAGCTGGGCATTCGCATCCTGACGTTGTTCAGCTTCTCCTCGGAGAACTGGAGCCGGCCAGCGACCGAGATCGATGACCTCATGGGGTTGATCAAGCGGTTCATTCGCAGCGACCTGGCGCAATTGCATGCCAACAATGTGCGGATTTGGGTGATCGGGGGGACGGAGCGGGTTGACCCGGACCTGCTGGCCCTGATCGAGGACGCCAAGCGGATGACGGCGGGCAATACCTCGCTCGATCTGGTGATCGCGTTCAACTACGGCGCGCGGGCGGAAATCACGCGGGCGGTTCGTCGGTTGGCGGAGCGGGTTGCAGCTGGCGAGATGAAGCCCTCCGACATCACCGCGGACGAGATCGGGGCGGCACTGGATACGGCCGGGCTGCCCGATCCAGACCTGCTGATACGCACCAGCGGCGAGATCCGGCTGTCGAATTTTCTGCTCTGGCAATGCGCCTACACGGAGCTCGTGTTCCTCGATAGCTACTGGCCCGAATTCGACAAGGCGCAACTGGCGGCAGCGGTAGAAGAATTCCGGCGGCGCAATCGGCGCTACGGCGGCCTTTGATGGCAGCAAGGCCATGAACGGGTTCAGCACACCTTGGGAGAGCCAGCGCGGGCGCGGGGCGGCGACGGGCGCCACGCGGCTCGGCGGCTTGCGGCGGGCTCGGCCATGACGGCGGGTGGTGGCTTTGGCGATCTTGGGCTCAGGGTGGTGTCGGCGGTGGCGCTGGCTGCCGCAACGCTGGCGCTGACGTGGTACGGGGCGTGGACGTTCGCGCTGCTGGTGGGCGCGGTGGTGGTCGCCGTGTCGTGGGAATGGTTGAAGGTCGTTCGGCAAACCTCGGAAGACGCGGCCTTTGTGGTGACGAGCGTTGCGGGCGTTGCCGGCGTCATCCTGGCCATCGTGCAGCCGGTCGGCTTGAGCGTCGCGGTGGTGGCGGCCGGCGCGCTGGCGGGCTTTGCTCTGGCTGCGCGCAGCGGCGGGGGTGCCGCGGGCTGGGCCGCGTTTTTCGGTGGCCTCTATGCAGGCTTGCCGGGAATTGCGCTGTCGTGGCTGCGGTCTGGCGACAGCCATGGGCTCATGGGCGTGTTGCTGGTGCTGCTGGCGGTTTGGGCGACGGATACGGGCGCCTACGTGGCCGGGCGCACGCTTGGGGGGCCGAAGTTGTGGGCGCGGCTGTCGCCGAAAAAGACCTGGTCGGGATTGATAGGCGGGGTGACGGCAGCAGGTGTGGTGGCCTATGCCCTGGCCAGCGCGGTCGCCAGCCCACGGCCGGTGAGCGTGGCGGTCCTCGGGCTGGTGCTGGCGGTGATCAGCCAGGCGGGGGATCTCACGGAATCGGCGCTGAAGCGGCGCAGCGGGGTCAAGGATGCGAGCCAGCTCATTCCAGGCCATGGTGGTTTCATGGACCGGGTGGACGGGTTGATCTTTGCGGCGGTGGCGGCGGCACTTTGGGCGTTCGTGGTCGATCCAGGCCAGCCGGCGGCAGCGCTGCTGGGGTTCGCGGGGCGGTGACGCGGCGTTCTGGATGGGCCCTGGCGCTCAGTCTTGCAGGCGCCGGGGCGGTCAACGGCGCGGTTTTCGGGGTCTATGAGGGGGCGGGCCGGAACGCGCCGGAGGTGACAAACAGCGGCTCAAAACGTTAATCATTCCTTGAAATTGTCGCAGGGATCGCGCACCTGTTGCGGGAGTGCCACCGGATTTCGGCCGCTACGGCATGGGCATTGCTTTGTGGCGAAGTGGTGGGCCTTCCGGCGATGTTGGTGGGGCGGCTCGATCGTATGTGTGCTGCCAAATTCCATCTGCGGGTTGGCGGTAGCACATGATGACCCAGGACTGGAGTCTCCATGTTGGCCTCGATCACGAACACCTTGTCTTTCATCCTGCCGTTTCTCGGCGTGCTGACGGTGGTGGTTTTCATCCACGAACTCGGCCACTTTCTGGTGGCTCGGTGGTGCGGGGTGAAGGTTCAGGCGTTCTCGATTGGTTTCGGTCGGGAGCTGTTCGGTTTCAATGACAAGCATGGAACCCGGTGGCGGTTCGCATGGATTCCGCTCGGCGGCTACGTTCGCTTCATCGACGATGAGACGGCGGCATCGACTTCGAGCAAGGAAAGTCTGGAGCGGCTCAACCCGGACGACAAGAAGGGCGCCTTCCAAAGCAAGCCAGTTGGGCAACGGGCACTTGTGGTGGCCGCAGGGCCAGCGTTCAACATCATCTCGGCGGTGCTGATTTACGCGATGTCGTTCTGGTGGTTCGGCCTCTATGGCACGGCTGCCGTGGTCGATGAGATCGTGCCCGACAGCCCGGCTGCGCAAGTCGGCCTGAAGAACGGCGACCGTGTGATCGAGATCGCCGGACGCCCGATTGAATGGTTCTCGGACCTGCAGCGCTTGGTTAGCCAGAGCGGCGGCCAGCCACTGGAGTTCGTGGTCGACCGGGACGGTAAGCGCCTGGAAATGACACTGACACCGCATCTGCAGGAGGTGACCGATCCGCTCGGCAACAAGATCCAGGTGCCGATGATCGGCGTCAAGCGGACGGGCGGCAAGGCACAGATCGAACACCGGACGTATTCGCCGCTCGGGGCGCTTGGCAAAGCCGTGACGGAGACCAAGGACGTCTCGTGGCAGATCATCTCGAGCCTGCCGAAGTTGCCGGGGGCAATCGCGAAAACTCTGACAGGTCAGCGACAGAGCGAGATTGGTGGTCCCGTGGCGATCGCTGAGATGACCGCGCATGCAACCAAAAGTGGTGTCAGCGGTACGCTCACGTGGATCGCGGTGTTCTCGATCATGCTCGGCATCATGAACCTGCTGCCGATCCCTGTCCTGGACGGTGGTCACCTCGTGTTCTACGCCTACGAGGCGGTGCGGGGCCGGCCCTTGGACGAGAAGAAGCAGGAGCTTGGATTCCGGATCGGGCTCGCCATTTTGGCGACGATGATGTTCGCAGCATTGCTGGGCGACATCATGCGCAAGCTTGGCATTGGCTGAACGAGGTAGAATCGGCCTAATAGTTCGGCCATGGGGCATTCTTGCCACTTCCATGGGCGGGTGCGTTTCGTTAATAAGTTGTGAAAGGGAGTGTTGTTGTTCGGGACTCGACACGTCCCGCGTGTGGCGCCAATTGGGACTTGGCGTTGCGTTGGGTAGGGGCAAGCTTGAATCGGTAAGACTGCGACTTTCGATGCCGACGAAGTCGCGTGTTTGGGGGCTCGGCAAAAAAAGGCAGACGCAAAGTATGCCAAATATCCGGACGATGATGGTCGGGGGACCACGGCTCGCGGCACTTCTGCTGCTGATGTTGATCGGCACGGTTGCGCCAGTGGCGTACGGGCCTGTCGGCTCGGCGATGGCACAGGGCCGGATCAGCGACATTCAAGTGGTCGGAAACCGACGGGTGGAGCCGGAGACGGTGCGCTCGTACATGCGGTTTGCGGTTGGTGACACCTACGACGCCGGTCAGGCCGATCAGTCGGTTCGAGCGCTGTTTGCGACGGGTCTCTTCGCAGACGTGTCGATCCAGCGCAACGGGTCGGCCGTGGTCGTCAATATCGTCGAAAACCCGGTGATCAGCCAGGTTGCCTTCGAGGGCAACAGCGAGGTTGATGACGCGACGCTCCGCGGCGAGGTTCAGCTCAAGCCACGTGCCGTCTATACACGCGCCAAAGTGCAAGGCGATGTGCAACGCATCCTCGACGTCTATCGGCGGCAGGGCAAATTCTCGGCGACGGTCGAACCGAAGTTGATCGAGCTTGGCGAGAGCCGGGTCAATGTGGTGTTCGAGATCAACGAGGGTGACGCGACCAAGGTCAAGACCATCCAATTCATCGGAAACCGAGCATTCTCTGGCTCGCAGTTGCGCGACGTGATCACGACGCAGCAGTCGGGCTGGTTCGACTTCATCAAGAAGGCATCGTTCTACGATCCCGACCGTTTGGCGCTCGATCGCGAATTGCTGCGCCAATACTATCTTAAGAACGGCTATGCCGACATACGCGTGGTCTCGGCCAATGCCGACCTCGATCGCGACGGCACCGGGTTCTTCCTGACGTTCGTGGTGGAAGAAGGTGTGCGCTACACGTTTGGCAACGTGCAGGTCGAAAGCTCGCTGCCGGGCCTGAGCCCCGAAGCCTTGCGCTCGCAGGTGCTGACGGAGAGCGGCGAGACCTATAACGCGGCGGATATCGACAAGTCGGTCGAGCGGCTGACGCTGCAGGCGGCCGAGCTTGGGCTTTGCGTTCGCCCGTGTGCGGCCACGCGCCAATCGCGAGCCGGAAGGCAGCAAGATTTCGCTGATCTACACGATCGACGAGGGTTCGCGGATCTACATCGAACGCATCAACGTCATCGGCAACACGCGGACGCGGGATCACGTCATCCGCCGCGAGTTCCGACTGGCTGAAGGCGATGCCTACAACCCATTGCTGGTCGACCGCGCCAAGAAGCGGCTGCAGGGGCTTGGGTTCTTCAAGGGCGTCGAGGTCAAGCGGCGGCCGGGGTCGGCCCCGGATCGCGTCATCCTCGACGTCGAGCTGATCGAGCAGCCGACGGGCGAGCTGTCGTTCGGCGCGGGCTACTCGACGAGCGAAGGCATCATCGGCGATATCTCGCTCACCGAGCGCAACTTGATGGGTAACGGCCAGTTCCTGCGCCTGCGCCTGTCTGGCTCGCTGGAGCGGCTTGCAGGTCGACCTGAGCTTCACGGAGCCCCGGTTCCTCGATCGCAACCTGGCGGCAGGCTTCGACCTGTTCCACAAGGAAGTCACCAACTCATCGTCGGCTGCCTACAACAACCGGCGCACGGGTGGCAGCTTGAGGCTCGGCTACCCGCTGTCCGAGAATCTTTGGGCGCAGAATTACTACACGCTGTCGCGTGACGAGATCTACGACGTCGACACGAATTTTGCCGACGGCCACGTTGCGTCACGCGCTATTCGTGAGGCGGAAGGTGTGTCGATGACGTCGCTGGTGGGCACCACGATTGCCTACGACAAGCGCAATCATCCGCGTAATCCGAGCGAGGGCTTCTATCTCTCGGGCGGGGTTGATTTCGCCGGTGTCGGCGGTGACGTGCAGTATGTGCGGCTCTCGGCCGAGGGGCGCTACTACTATCCGGTGACCAGCAACATCACCTTCGTCGGTCGTGTCATTGCAGGGCACATCGAGGGCTGGGGCGGTGACGACGTTCGCCTCATCGACCTCTACTACAAGGGCGGCGAGACAGTGCGTGGCTTCAACCGGTCCGGCTTCGGTCCGCGCGACCTCGTGACGGGCGATGCTATCGGCGGCAAGACGTTCTATGCGGCGACGGCCGAGGTTCGCTATCCCTTCCCGTTCGTTCCGGATGACCTTGGCATCAAAGGCGCTGTGTTCGTGGATGCCGGTTCGCTGTTCTCGATCAACGACAGCTCTAAGAACCTGAACGGTCAGGCAGATCCGATCACGGGTGTGCCGGTCAATATCGCCGACTCCTCGAAGCCGCGCGTGTCGGTCGGTACCAGCTTGATCTGGGACTCGCCGCTCGGCCCACTGCGCGCCGACTTCGGCTGGGCGATCATGAAAGAAGAGTTCGACAAGGAGCAGCTGTTCCGCTTCGGCGCCAGCACCAAGTTCTAGTCTGATAGCCGGGCTGTCCCGGCGCTCGGAGACGATTGCGGTCGCCCCTGCCGGACTGGCGGGGGCGATTTGCGTCTTCGGGGAGGGTGCATGTGCGGGGAAAGTGCGGCGCGAGGGCAAGATGGCCGCGCTCAATCGTCTCGCGGGTTGATGATGCAGCGCCGATGGCTGGCGTGCGGGGTGGGGGTGTGGTTAAAGGAGCGGCGAGGCCGTACAGGACCGATCCCTCATGGAGCATGCCGGATTCTTCGAGCGCAAAGGGCCGTTCTCCCTGGCCGACGTGGCGTTGAATACGCGGGCGCAGGCGGCAGAGGGCGCGGATACCGGGCTGATGCTCCGGGATGTGCGGCCACTGGACCTCGCCGGGCCGGGTGACCTGACCTTCGTCGACAATCGGAAATACCTAGTGGCTCTGGCCTCGACCAAGGCTTCCGCCTGTCTGGTTGCGCCGGCGTTTGCTGAGCGTCTGCCGGCGGGGGTGGCGGCACTGGTCACGCCCACGCCCTATCATGGCTTCGCGCTGGCGCTGCAACTGTTCTATCCCGAGGCTATGCGGCCAAAGGGAGCGGAATTTGCCGCGAGCGAGGGGTGGGGCGGCGTGCATCCGACGGCGCTTGTCGAGGAGGGTGCGATCATCGAGCCTGGAGCCGTGGTCGGGCGGGAGGCGGCGGTCGGTCGCGGTAGCGTGATTGCAGCGGGCGCTGTGGTCGGCTACCGGGTGACGGTCGGGCGCAACTGCTACATTGGGCCCGGCGCGAGCGTCGTGCACGCGCTACTCGGCAACGATGTCATCATCCACGCCGGTGCACGTATCGGGCAGGACGGGTTCGGTTTTGCGATGGGCCCAAAGGGGCATCTCAAGGTGCCGCAGATCGGGCGGGTCATCATCCAGGACAAGGTGGAGATCGGCGCCAATACCACGGTCGACAGAGGTTCTCTTAAGGATACGGTGATTGGGGAAGGCTCGAAAATTGATAATCTCGTGCAAATCGGGCACAACGTGGTGCTCGGACGGCACTGCGTGATCGTTGGCCAGGTCGGAATCGCCGGTTCGGCCGTCCTCGGCGATTTCGTGGTGATGGGTGGTCATTCCGGCGCTGTCGGCCATGTCAACATCGGCAGTGGCGCCCAGATTGCCGGCAATTCGCACGTTACGGACGATGTGCCGGCGGGGGCACGGATGGGGGGCAACCCAGCGCGCCCGTTCCGGGAATGGGCGCGAGAGATTGCAGCCGTTCGACGCCTTGCGATGGGCGGGCGAAGTCGCGGCGGCAAGGAAGAGACCTGAGCCGGCCCGTCGGGCGTGGCAGTGCGGAGAGAAGGTTGCGGGCATGCAGAAGTTGACCGAGGCCGATACAGATACGGGCGCCGCGCTGGGATCCGTGGACGTGGCGCGGGTCATGCAGCTCTTGCCGCACCGCTACCCGTTCCTGCTGGTCGATCGCATCGAGAGCATGCTGCGCGACGAAAGCTGCGTCGGTATCAAGAACGTGACCATCAACGAGCCGTTCTTCCAGGGGCATTTCCCGAAGTATCCGGTGATGCCGGGCGTGCTGATCATCGAGGCGCTGGCGCAGACGGCGGGTGCGCTGTGCGTGCATCATGCGGGTGTGACGGAGATTCCGCACATCGTCTATTTCCTCGGTATCGACAAGGCGAAGTTCCGAAAGCCTGTCGTGCCGGGAGACCAATTGCATCTTCACGTCAAGAAGACTAGGAGTCGTGGACCAGTCTGGCGTTTCTACGGGGAGGCGAAAGTGAACGGTCAGCTTGTCGCCGAAGCCGAGATCAGCGCCATGATCGTGGATCCACAAGATGCAAAAGCCTGATATCCACCCGACGGCCATCATCGAAGACGGCGCGCGGGTTGCGGAGGGGGCTAAGATCGGCCCCTATTGCGTGGTCGGCGCCGAGGTGGCGCTCGGGCCCCAGTGCGAGCTCATTTCGCATGTGGTGGTGGCAGGGCGCACGACCATAGGTGCGCGCACGCGTATCTTTCCGTTCGCCTCGATCGGGCACCAGCCGCAGGACCTTAAGTTCGCCGGTGAACCCTCGACATTGACAGTTGGCGCCGACTGCCTGATCCGCGAAGGCGTGACCATGAACCCGGGGACGGCGGGTGGCGGTCTCACGACGGTGATCGGGGACAAATGCGCCTTCCTCGCCAACAGCCACGTCGGTCATGACTGTCACGTCGGCAATAGCGTCATCTTCTCCAACAATGTCATGCTGGCCGGGCACTGCACGGTTGGCGACTTTGCGATTCTAGGCGGTGGAGCCGCCGTGATCCAGTTCGCCAGGGTTGGCGCACACGCCTTCCTTGGTGGCATGTCGGGGCTCGAGAACGACCTCATCCCCTACGGCATGGGGCTGGGTAATCGCGCCTACCTGTCTGGCCTCAACATCATCGGTCTACAGCGGCGCGGGTTTCCGCGCGAAGAGATCCACAAGCTGCGGCGGGCCTACCGGTTGCTGTTCGCCAACGAGGGTACGCTCGGCGAGCGGGTGGAGGATGTGGCGGCAGAGTATGCAAACCACGCCGCGGTTCAGGAGATCGTGGCGTTCATCCGCAAGGGGGGCAAGCGGTCGCTGTGCACGCCCGACGTGGGCCGTGGCGACTGAAGGGCCGGGGGGCGTGGGCGAGGCAGTGCGGGGTGAGGCTGGCTCAGTGCTCGGGATCCTCGCCTGTGCGGGACGCTTGCCCATCGAGATCGCGGCTGCAGCCGAGGCCAGCGGTCGGCGAGTTCACATCGTGGCGATCGATGGTTTTGCCGACGCGGGCGTGTCTGCCTTCGCGCACGAGCGCGTGCGGCTCGGCCAGATCGGGCGGATGCTCGCCTCCTTCAAACGGGCCGGTGTGGGCGAGATCACCATCGCCGGCGCCATGCAGCGCCCGAACCTGCTGAGACTGCGGGTGGATCACGGCTTCTTCGTCAATCTGCCGACGGTGCTGTCGCTGACGCGGGGCGGTGACGACAGCGTGCTGCGGCGCGTTGTGGCCTTCTTCGAGCGGCATGGGCTGGCGGTGGTTGGCGTTGGCGACGTGGCGCCGGGTCTGCTTGCCGGCGCGGACGTGATGAGCCGGCGGCCAGCGCAGGCCAATGAGGTGGCGGCTTGGCAGCGGGCAGCACGGCTTGCCCACGATCTCGGCCGGTTCGATGTCGGCCAGGCGGTGGTGGCGCAGGCAGGGGCTATCGTCGCCGTCGAAGGTGTGCGGGGTACGGACGCGATGCTGCGTGACCTGGGGCCGGGGGGTATCGGAGCGGGCCTCGGCGCGGGGGGCGTGCTGCTCAAACTTGCCAAGCCCGGCCAGGACATGCGGATCGATGTGCCGACAATCGGGCCGCAGACGGTGGCGCTGGCGGCAGCGGCGGGGCTGACGGCCATTGGTGTCGGCGCCGGGGGGACGATCATGCTGGAGCGGGCGGCTGCGGTGGCGGCGGCGGATTCAGCGGGGCTGGCGCTGGTGGGGCTGGCGGATGGGTTCGTGCGGGAGGCGGTGGAGGGCCGGTCGGCTGAGAGGAGTGACAACGGACAAATGGCTGCCGCAGCGGTGCCGGATTTCATTTCGCGACGCACACCGACGCCGGCGGACCGGCGCGACCTGCATATCGGGCGCGCGGTGATGGAGGTGGCGCAGGCGCACGGGGCGGGCTCGGCCGTGATCGTGTCGCGCGAGCATGTGCTGGGGATTGGAGGGCAGATGCCGGTCGCGGCGTTCATTGCCGCCCAGCGCGGAGCTCCGAGCTGGGGACGACGGGTCTTCAAGAGCCTGATCGGGGTGGTGGTGCTGCAGGGGGCTGCGGGCGGTGGCGAAGGTACGGCCAGGACCGGGGTTGGCCTTGACCGGGAGGTGTCTCAGGCGGCGAAGGCGGCGGGATTGGCGGGGATCGGCTATCTCGGCGCGGTGCAGGGGGAGGAGTTGCGGCGCGATGTGACGACATGGGCCAATGAAGCTGGGATTTTCCTGATTGCGCATGGAGAGGCTGAATGACGGCGCCGCTGCGCCTGTTCCTGGTGGCGGGCGAGCATTCGGGCGACGCGCTCGGTGGGCGATTGATGCGGGCGCTCAGGGCGCGCGCGGAGGGGGACATCAGCTTCAGCGGAGTTGGCGGGCCGGACATGGCCGCTGAGGGGTTGGCCTCGCTGTTTCCACTTTCGGAGGTGGCCGTCATGGGGCCGCTCGAGATCCTGAAGCGGTTGCCGAAGCTCGTGCGGCGGATCAACGAGGCGGCGGCGGCGGGCGTTGCCGCCGAGCCCGACGCGGTGGTGATCATCGACAGCCCGGAGTTCACGCATCCGATTGCGCGGCGCATTCGTCGACGATTGCCGCACGTGCCGATCCTCGATTACGTCAGCCCGAGCGTGTGGGCGTGGCGGCCGGGACGGGCGAAGCGGATGCGGGCCCATATCGATCATGTGCTGGCGCTGTTGCCGTTCGAGCCCGAGGCGCACCGGCGGCTCGGCGGGCCGGATTGTACCTATGTCGGCCATCCCCTGGCGGAGCAACTCGACGAGATCGGGGCGATCGATCCATCGCCGCTCCGGGCGGAACTGGCTCTCGATCCCGCCGCCAAGACGGTGACGGTGCTGCCGGGGAGTCGTCGCTCGGAGGTCGAGCGGCTGATGCAACCTTTCGGCGCGGCGCTGGGCCTGCTGCAGCAACGGGTGGGGCGGCTCAACGTGATCATCCCCGCCGTCGATCATGTGCGTGGGATTATCGACGAGGCGCTCGGGGATTGGCCGATGCGGGTGCATGTGGTGGAGGGTGAGGCACGCAAACTGATGGCGTTCCGGGCCGGTGACGTTGCGCTTGCGGCATCGGGCACGGTGACGCTGGAGCTTGCCGTGGCGGGCTCGCCGATGGTGGTTGCCTACCGGGTCGATGCGCTGGCGGCGCGGCTGCAGTTCCTGGTGAAGACGCCACACTTCGCGCTCTCCAACCTGGTGCTGGGCGAGCGGGCCTTTCCCGAGCTGATGCAGGAGGACTGCACGCCGGAGAAGCTTGCCGGCGCGCTGGGCCAGGTGCTGGCGGAGGGGCCGGTACGGGCGCGGCAGCTCACACGGCTGGCTGACGTTCCGCGGCGGCTGGCCTTGAGGGAGGGCACGCCGAGCGAGGCTGCGGCTGCAGTGGTGATGCGGGTTATCGGCAACAGCCGGGCGCGGTGAAGGGTTTTGCTTAAGGCAATGGGGATGCAGGTCTTTACATCGGGATCGGGCATGACTATCTGAACGCATCTCTATGCCGGCTTGCGGCTTCATGTCCTTCTCAACACCTGGGGGCCTCATGCGATGGCAAAACTCGAGACCTTTGCTTCCGCCGACGCGCTGATTGCAGCGAACCCGCCCGAGCGCCCGGTGGTGGGCTTCCGGCCGCATGCGGCAGCAAACGCGGCGCGCTGGTTCCTCAAGAACTTTCCAGGCGATGTGGCCTACGCCTACAAGGCCAACAGCAATGTCTTCCTGCTGGGCGCGCTCTATGGCGCGGGCATCCGGCATTTCGACGTCGCCTCGCTGCCCGAGCTCGAGGACGCGCGGACCATTCCTGACGTCTCCTTCCACTTCATGCATCCGGTGAAGCCACGCCACGCCATCCGGCGGGCGTTTGCGCTCGGCTGCCGCTCGTTCTCGCTCGATACCGAGGAGGAGCTGGAGAAGATCCTGGAGGAGACGGGCAACGCGCGGGACTTGATCCTGTGGGTGAGGATTGCGGTGCCGGCGAAGAACAGTCGGCTGCCGCTGGAGCGCAAGTTCGGTGCTGTCGGCGAGGAGGCCGAGCGGCTGGTCATGCGCACGCGGCAGGCCGCGCGGGAACTGGGTATCACGTTTCACGTGGGCTCGCAGACCGTGAAGCCGGACGCTTATGCGTTCGCGCTGGAGGAGGTCGGGCGCTTGATCGTCAAGGCCGGCGTCGTGGTCGACCGGGTCGATGTGGGCGGCGGGTTTCCCTCGCGATACTCTAACGAGGTGCCGGCGCCGCTTTCCGATTTCACCGATGTCATTGCTGAGGCGGTGGAGAAACTGCCGGTGGCCGAGCGCTGCCGGATCATGTGCGAACCTGGCCGGGCGCTGGTTGCTGAGGCGGAGAGCCTGATCGTGCGCGTCGATGCACGGCGGGGCAACAACCTCTACATCAACGACGGCAGCTACGGCATGCTGTTCGATGCAGCGCACCTGGGCTTCATCTTCCCGGTGCGGGTGGTTGGTCGCAAGATGCCGGCCAATATGCCGTTGGTCGGGTTCGAGATGTGGGGGCCGACGTGTGATTCGATCGATCACATGCAGGGTCCGTTCATGCTGCCCGATGGCGTACGCGAAGGCGACTACCTGGAGATCGGCAACACCGGCGCCTATGCGCGAGCGATCGCGGGCCGTTTCAACGGCTATGGCGAATACGACGAGGTGATCTTCCAGGACGCGCCGATGTTCTCGATGTACGGCGAAGCGTCGCGCAAGGGCGCTGCGGCCTGAGGGCGTTCTTCTCGAGATGGTGCGAGGCCGGTTGGTCCGAGTGACTGCCGGCCTCGGCGTTTGAGCTGACTGTCGGTCGCTCCGGCGCCGGATGACATCACGGCTGCCGGCTGAGGGAGTTGAGCCAGATGACCACGCCCAGCGCACAAAAGCTCGATTATCTGCCGGGGGCGGAGAGCTTCCTCGATCCGTTGCGGCTCGATGCCGATACGCCGGAGAAAGCGCGGGCGGTGGTCATACCGTTCGGGCTCGAAGCGTCGGTGAGCTACGGTAGCGGCACGGCGCGGGGGCCGGCTGCGATCATGGCGGCGAGCCATCAGCTCGAGCTCTTCGACGAGGAGCTGTGGCGCGAGCCCTACCGCGACTACGGCATTGCCGCCGTGCGCGAACCCACCATGCCGGCAACTGTCGAAGGGGCGCTGGATCTCCTCGAGGGGCTGTTGGAGACGGTCGTGGCGGGAGGGCGGTTTCCGTTCGTGATCGGCGGCGAGCATTCGCTGACGCCGGGTGCGATCCGTCCGTTCGTGCGGCGGCATCCCGATCTCGTGGTGCTGCAGCTCGATGCCCACGCCGATCTGCGCGATGGCTACCTCGGCGAGCACTACAGTCATGCCGCCGCCATGCGCCGCGTACTCGATCACGAGGGGGTGCGGCTGGTGCAGGTGGGCATCCGCGCCATGTGCCAGGAGGAGGCCGAGTTCTACGCGGCGAACCGGCATCGCATCGATCTGCATCTCGGGCTCGAACAGCGCCAGTGGGATCTCGAGCGGATGCTGGCGCCGCTCGCTGGCAAGCCCGTCTACATAACGGTCGACATCGACGCGCTCGATGGCTCGATCATGCCGGCAACGGGGACGCCGACGCCAGGCGGGCTCGACTATCTGACGACGCTCGCGATCCTGCGGCGGGCCTGCGAGGTGGGCAAGGTTGTGGGCATGGATCTCGTTGAGCTGGCGCCGATCGAGGGGCTGCACGCCTACGACTTCCTGGCCGCTCAACTGGCGCAGAAAATGCTCAACTATGCCTTGTCGGGAACGAAGGCGGGGTAAACCGGCGGGCAGCTATTTGCGGTCGCGGATGATGACGCTGGAAATGGGCTTGCCGGTGGTGTTGGGCACGAATCGGCCGCCAACGACGACGCCCAAGTCGCCGAGCACCATGATGCTCTGGCTGCCGCCGATGCCGCTCTGCAGGTGAAGCACGCTGGTGTCGTGCGAGCCGAGCAGGAGAATGTTCAATTCGAGATCATCACCCTTCTGGTAGACGCCGACGTTGGTGTTGCGCGTGGCCAGCTCGGCGATGTTCGAGGAATTGCGGTTGCCGTCCTGGACCTGCAGGACGTTGTTGGCGATGCCGATGACGGTCTGGGTCGCGGTGTTGAAATTGCCGCGCTGGTAGATGGAGCCAGCGTTGACGAGGGGATTTTGCGGCGTGGTGGCGTAGATCTCCTCGATGGTCGGACCGCCGGCGGGCTGAGGAATGCCGGTGGGAGGCAGGCCGGTCGGCAGCGGGGCGGGGTCCTGCAACACGGATTGAAAGCCGTTGGCGCTGGATTGGGCAGCGGCCTGGTGGGGGAGCGCCAGCGTGAGCACACCGGCCAACAGGCCAAGCAAACGGCAAAGTCGGTAAAATCGTAGCACGGGCGCGTGCATGGCAATCGCCTCTTGAAACATGAGCCCACGAATCTGGAGCAAGCTTATAGCACGGGCGAGCTAGATGCTCTTGGCCCCCTGCAGCGTCAGCGTACAACGGATCGGTGGATGGCCAGGCAGGGTCACGACCAATTGGGCTTTGGCGGTGGCGCCGTCGGGCAGGTTGAAGGTTTGGATGGAGAGCAGGCGTTCGCCGCCTGCCTCGAGGGAAAGGGCGCCGGAGGTGGCCTGACGCGATGAGCCGCCGGGGCCGCGTTTCTCGAGCGTGAAATGGTAGGCGCCGCGGATGGCCTCGCCGGCAATGGCGACAGCCGAGAGGCGGATGGTGTCCTGGCTCTTTGCCTGACGGATTTCGCAGGCGGGCGGGCTGTCGCCGGCGTGGGCTGCATTCGCGCTGAAAAGGGCCGCCGTTGCGATGAAGACCGCGAGGGCGAAGCGGGAGGACTGTTTCATGGCGTCCCTCCTGTTGGGAGCATCGGCGGCACGGGCCGCCGATGCTGGTCGTGTGTCAGGCGAGACCGATCAAGGGGTCTTGTTCAGGTTGAACGTGCCGGGGACCATGATGTTGGTCGCGTGAACCGGGGCGACGGGGGTCAGCACGATGCCGCCCGTGACATTGACCGTCAGGCCGGAGAGGTCGAGGCTCGGCACACCAGGAGGCGTTGAGAACGCAAGTGCCATGGCTTGGGCTTGGATGTACACACCGTTGGCAGTCGCGAAGTGGTCCGTGATGTTGGTGTTCTGGTAGACCTTTGCCTCGTTGCCGATGCCGGTTTGCACCGTGTTCGACAAGTTGGAACCACCGTCAGCGGCGAACTGGACGGTCGTTGCGTCGTTCGTGCTGCCGTATTGTTCGATCGTGGCGTTGTTGATGCCGCCGTTGGCCGAGACCTGTAGGATACCGGCAGAATTGAAGTCGCCCTGGCCGGCGGGGCCGCCCTGCGTGATCTTGCCGTTGTTCGTGCTGCCATCAGCGAACTGGGCAAGCAAGGCCGTCGAACTGTCGGAGAAGATCTGCTGGTCGATCTTGCCGATGTTCGCGCCGCCGTTGGTGGCTACCTGCAAGGTTTTGGAGTAGTCGTTCTGGCCACCCTGGATATTTTCGAGCTGGTTTGAGCTGCCGCCTAGTGCGACCTGGAGGACGTCAGCCGTTTCGTTGTTGGGGGGCGCGCCGCTGCCACCGGGGCCGCCGTTGTTCTGGGTGTTGATGACGGAGTTGCTCGAAGCACCTGATGCGTACTGGAGAACATTGAGATGCTGGCCTACAGCGCCGGGGCCGAATGCACTCTCCTGGGTGCTGACGACCGAGTTGGTCGAGCCCGCGTCATGGGCCAATTGCCAGATGTCGGCGGTGTTGGTGATGCCGGTCTGGGTTGCTGAGATGGTGTTTGCGCCACCAGGATTTGCGAACTGGATGCCGACAATGCTGTTGTCGACGCCGGTCTGGGTGCTGTTCTTCGTGTTAAAGCCGCCGCTGCCAGCGCCAGCCTGAAGTGTCCAGTCGAAGTTCCCGGAGCCGGTCTGGGTGGAGGTGTTCTTATTGAAGATGCCGAGCTGGATGATGCCAGCCTGGTTATTCACCCCGGTCTGGTTGATGGTGTTTTCGTTGTCTTCTGCAAATGCCGGTGTGGCGATGACAAGTGCAAGCAGGCTTACGCTGCCTAAGAGTGACTTCATGGTGCGTTTGCTCCCTCCCGAGCCAATTGCCGGGAAACGAAGGCCTATGATGATCCTTTAGCCCCGCTGTTCATTGAAATATGCAGAAACCAAAAGATCACATGCTTACAATGCTGTGCATGCTTGTAGGACTGTTTCAGATTGAGAAAAAACGACAATTGATAGTTAGGCTGAAGGTTAAATTAACCAGGGCTTCAGCAATGGCTTGCGTGCGCAGACAGTTGGGGGCAGCCGTGGTCTGAATATTGTGGATTGCGGGCAAAAGTGCGGGCTTGTGGGGCTTCCTGCGGATCGAATCACTTAGGTATCGCTGCATTGTTTTTTGGTCGAGAGGCGTGTCCCATGACAAAAGCGAATTTCAGTCGCGCAGCCGCATTGGCAGGTGCCATGTCGGTGGTTCTTTGGGCGGCACCGTCGTTTGCTGCGGATCTCGTCTATACGCCCGTCAATCCCAATTTTGGCGGTAGCCCGTTCAACGCTTCCGGATTGCTTGCCAGCGCCGAGGCGCAGAAGAAATACAAGGCGAAGAGCGATTTTCCCGATTTTCCGGACGTGATCATCAACCCCACGCCGGAACCGACGACGCCGACAACGCCCACGACACCGACGACGAGTGCCCGGCCTGCGGTGTCGGCTGCGGCCGAGCTCAGCCAAGCGCTTGGTCTGAAGCTCGATTGAACGCAGGCGCGCACCCATTATCAGCGGTTGTTGTTGACGCGTCATTGCTGGTCCTGCGTCTTGCCGCCCTTAAGAGGTGAATTCTTATGGTCACTATTTTGGTGCGCAATATTGCTGTAGGTGGCGCGCTATGCGCGTTGGCCGGATGTGCCGCAGGGCATGCGGACGACCCTATCGCGCGCGCGGCAAAGCCGGTCACGGTGACCAAGGCCGGTCGCCTGATCAGCGCCCTGCCGCCGGCTGAGAAACGGACCCGCGTTGCCGTCTATGCGATTGCAGACAAGACCGGGCAACGCAAAGCCTCGGAGACCGTGGCGTTGCTGTCGACGGCGGTGACGCAGGGGGCGGACGACATTCTGCTCGATGTCTTGAGGCGGACGGGCCACGGCTCGTGGTTCGAGGTGGTGGAGCGGGCTGGGCTGCGCAACGTGCTGCAGGAGCGCAAGATCGCCGAGCTCAACCTGAAGCGTGTCAGCGATGACCAGATAGCGGCCGACCGCGAGGACATGGTGCGGGAACTCGACCGGCTCGAGCGGGAGCTGATGCGCTCGCAAGTGACGCAGTTCAACGAGAAGGAAGGGTTGAAGCTGCGCGAGATCGAGTTCGCAGTGGCCCAGGCGCGCGAGAAGGATCAGGCAGCGGCTCGCTTGGCGCGCGAGGTGATCGAGGGCCAGGAGCAGCAGGAGGTCGAACGGCGCGCGCGCTTCGACAAGATCCAGAAGGACGACGAGGCCAAGCTCGACGCGCTGGCGCAGGGCAAGGGGGTCAATACGCAAATCGAGCAGGTGAGGGCCGGGCTTGCCAATGCGGTGGCGAAGGAGCGGGAGCGGCGGGCAGGGGTCGATGCGCAGATTGCCAAGGCCAAGGCTGAGGAGCATGCGCGACAGCAGCGGGCCGGCAAGGAGATCGCGGACCTGGAGTTGCGGCGCGATGCCAATGGAACGGATGCCAAGGCTGGCGCCATCAAGCTCAAAATCGATTCGATCCGACGGCGCGTCTCCGATCAGCTCGCCTACCTCAAAGAGCGCAAACCCGACGATCTCCCGCCGATGAAGGTGGCCAAGTACGTGATCGAGGGCGCGGTCGTCGGCTACGACACCAACGAGATGACCAAGGGATTGGGGGCGCGCTTCCTCGGCATCGGTGCGGACAAGAAGTACCGTCATGACATCGTGACGGTGGCGCTGCGGCTGGTGGATGTGCGCAATGGCGAAGTGCTGGCCTCCGCCTCGTCCACCAAGCATATCTATTCGATCCTGCTGCAGGGGGGCGTCTACCAGTATGTCGCCGCCGACAAGATCCTGGAGGTGGAAGGCGGCATCTCGCGGAACGAGCCGACGACGCTTGCCGTGCGTCACGCCGTCGAGCATGCGCTGCATGCGATCATCTTGGAGGGCGTCGAGCGTGGCGTGTGGGCGTTCGCGGATGCGGCGGCGGGCGTCGACTACATCGCCAAGTGGAAGGCCAAGACCGAGGCGCAGCTGGTGACGGCGACGTTGCGCAACTGACAGGCGGCAGGTTGTTTTCGACAAATTGACGGTGGGGTGGGGTTGCGCGGAAGCAGCGCGGCCTGCCGGGCTCGTGCCCGGATAGGGTGGAATGTGTGCTATTGGGGAGAACGGTGCCGCAGTGGAGTGGCTTGGGCCGTGCCGATGGTGGCGGCGGCGGATGGCTGGAGCAGTGTTGATGTTGCGTTTGGTACTGATTGTTCTGCTTGTTGGGCTGGGCGTGGCGCGCGGGGACGCGCAGACTGCCGCGCCAGCGCGTGGGCAAGACGGCGCCACGCAGCTGCCAGCGTCGGGCATAGTTCCGGCTGGGGGCAAGCAATCCGGACGCCTCGCGGGCGTGCGCAGCTGGGGTTATCAGCTGCAGAATGTCGATCCGACCGCGATTGCGAACTCACCCTTCGATCTGGTGGTGGTGGATTTTTCCAAGGATGGCACGGAGGCGGCGCGCTTCACTCCCGAGGATATCAAGGCGATGCAGCGTAAGCCCGATGGCTCGCGCCGGTTCGTGCTGGCCTACATGTCGATCGGGGAGGCGGAGGAATATCGCTTCTATTGGGATGAGAAGTGGGTCGAAGCGGCGCCGCTGATGCCGGCGGAGGCTCTGCCGGCGGGGGCTGCCAATCCGTCTGCGGTAGCGCCGGCCGGTGAGCCAAAGACGGTCCGCATTCCCCGGCTCTTCGCGCCGAGCTGGCTCGGGAGAGAGAACCCGCGCTGGCCGGGCAATTTCCTTGTCCGCTACTGGTACGACGACTGGCAGAACCTGATCATGCACCATTCGGATTCGTATCTGTCGCGGGTGATCGCAGCGGGCTTCGATGGCGCCTATCTCGATCGCATCGATGCGTTCTACGAGACCAAACTCGATACGCGGTTTGCGACCGAGAAGATGGTTGATTTCGTGGTGGAGTTCGCTGAGATCGCGCGCAAGCGCAAGCCTGGGTTCGTGATCGTGCCGCAGAATGCGGAGGAATTGCTGAAGGAGCCTGCATACCTGGCCGCGATCGACGGCGTGGCCAAGGAGGATCTTGCCTTTGGCCTGCAAGATGACGGCAAGCCCAACGAACTCGACAAGGTCGCGCAAGGCGCGGACAAGCTGCGGATCGCGAGGGATGCGGGGCTACCGGTTTTGGTGGTTGAGTATCTCTCCCAGCCGGCCCAGATGACGGTGGCCGACACGCTGTTGAGCTCGTTCGGGTTCGTGCCCTACTTTGCACCGCGCAAGCTGGATGGCCTGGTGGTCAGGGCCAAGCCCTGAGACCTCGGGGCGGGCGCCGAGGGGATGGGCGCAAGGCGCATCCCCTCTTTGGCGTTGAAGGCGTGGTGGCCGCTCAGTCGAGGCGGGGGGCGTCGAGCTTGTGGACGAGGCCTTCGGTGTCGGGCTTCCAGGCGGGATAGCGCTTCATGATCAGTGGATCGTGGCCGGGAATGACGTTGCGCAAGCCGCCCGCAAGCTCGATCAGGCGGTCGTAGGACTTGAGCGTCGCGGCCATGTCGATGGTGATGTAGAACGGCCGGCGGTTCTCGATATTCTCGTAGAAGTGGACGACGTCGGAGGCGAGTACGACGGGGCCGTTGGCGGTGTTGACGCGCAGCGCCTGGATGCCCTGGGAGTGGCCCGGCGACTTGTGCACGGTGATGCCCGGCGCGATCTGGCCGTCGCCGTCGTGGAAGTGGACGCGGCCGGAGTAGACGTTCTTCACCATCTCGCAGACGTGATCGAGCGAGAACGGCACCTTCATCGAGGCCTCGCACATGCACTTGCCCGTGGCATAGGCCATCTCGGCTTCCTGCAGGTGGAACTTGCAGTTGGGGAAATGGTGCATGGTGCCGGCGTGATCGAAGTGGAGGTGGGTGATCACGGTATCCTTGATGTCGGCTGCCTTGATGCCAATCTTCTCGAGCACCTCGACCGGCTCGGCGGTGATCTTGCGGCCACGGGCCTTGGCTTCCTTGTGATCGAAGCCGGTGTCGACGAGGATGGTGCGCTTGTCGTTGCGGATGACGAACACGAAGTAGTCGATCGGCATCGGCGAGGCGTGGTCGTCGGGTAGCGGATGGAGGAAATTCTCCGCGCGCTTCCTCTCGGTGACGCCGCCATACTTGACGGATAGGATCTCATAGGTCTCGGACATCGGTGGCTCCTCGTTGTCGGGCATCAGGGGCACAGCATGGCAATTGCCGGGGGCGAGGGGAAGGGTCGGGTGAGGAAAAGCGCATTGCGGGCGGCCGCGCGAGCGCTTACATCGCAGAGGTCGGCCCGTTGGCCGCCAGAGCGAGCCCAATCATGCCTATCAATGTGTCGTTCCTGCAGGATCTATTGACCACCGTTGCGGAACGGGGCCGGCTCTACCTGCCGGAAGCGTTGCTGGGACCCAACCGGGACGATATCGCGGCGCTGATCAAGTTGTTGATGTCGGGCCGGGGGAAGCTTCGGGCGTGGCGATCGCGCGGGAGCTGCTCGATCACTACCGGCGGCTGTCGCCGGAAGATCGCAAGTCGTTCTTCCGGATCATCGCGGAGGAGCTTAATCCCAGCGAGAAGGCGGCGAAGGCTGCGGCAGCGGCCTATATCGACGCGCCGAGCGAAGCCAGCCTGCAGAAGCTCAGGGCAGCGATCGAGAGCCCGCGGCAGGAGTTCTTCCGACGGCTCAACCTGGCGGCGGGGGCGACCGGGGAAATCGTCAACATGCGCCGCGACCTCGGCCGGTCGATGAAGGGGGAGCCCGGCTACTCCCAGATCGACGATGACATGGCGCACCTGCTTGCGTCGTGGTTCAACCGGGGGTTCCTGGTGCTGCGGCGGATCGACTGGCAGACGCCGGCGGCGATCCTGGAGAAAATCATCCAGTACGAAGCCGTGCATGAGATCCAGGGCTGGGACGACCTGCGCCGGCGGCTCGATCCGGCGGACCGGCGTTGTTTTGCCTTTTTCCATCCCTCGCTGATCGACGAGCCGCTGATCTTTGTCGAGGTGGCGTTGACGCGGGAGATTCCGGGCCACATCCAGAACCTGCTGGCAGCGCGTTCAGCGGGCATCCAGGAGGGTGAGGCGCCGACAACGGCGGTGTTCTACTCGATCTCCAATTGCCAGGAAGGGCTCAGGGGCATCTCGTTCGGTAATTTCCTGATCAAGCAGGTGGTGGAGGAACTCGCCCGCGAGCAGCCGCAACTGAAGACGTTCGTGACGCTGTCGCCGGTGCCGCACTTCGCCCGCTGGCTGGACCGGACCGGCGCGGATGCAACAGGTCCGGTGACGAAGGACGACCGGCTGGCGCTGCAGATGCTGGCCGATCCCGGATGGATCGACGATCCCGACGAGGTCGAGGCGCTGCAGCCGATCCTGATGGCGCTGGCGGCGCACTATTTCATTGCCGCCAAGAGCCACGACGGTCGGCCAATCGATCCGGTGGCGCGTTTCCATCTCGGCAACGGGGCGCGGCTCGAGCGCATCAATTGGCTGGGCGACGTCTCTGAGAAGGGCCTGCGGGAAGGCCACGGGCTGATGGTCAACTACCTCTATGACCTCAAGGACATCGAGCGCAATCACGAGCTCTACGCCAACGAAGGCGAGGTCGCGGCGGCGCGACAGGTGAAGGGGCTGCTGCGGGCGGGTTCGCGCCCCAAGGCCAAGACCAAGACATCGGCTGGCGCGGTGTCGGCGATCGTCGACAGGAGCGGCAAGGGCGGCGGTGGCAACGGACGGGGCGATGACGAAGGTGCCAACGGCTGAGGCGACAGCGGGGAAGGCCGGCTGTGCAGTGGGCGTTGTCTTGTGGTTTGGGCGGGGCCTGCGACTTGTGCCGTGCGCTGCCTCGTGCTCAATACTGGCGGACGATTTTCCGGGGTCGCGAGAGGGCCAATCCGGATCGATTAGGAGGCGCAGGCATGCGTTACGATGATAAGGATCGCGAAAGCGGCAACGTCGAGGATCGGCGAGGCGAAGGTGGCTCACCGTTCGGTCGCGGCGGCATGCGCATTCCCATTCCGATGGGTGGTGGGAGAGGCGGATTCAGCATCACGACGCTGCTGATCATCGGCGCCATCATGATGCTGTTCGGGTTCAATCCGTTGGACATCCTGCGGGGTGGACTTGGCGGCGGTGGCGGCGGTGGTATCCAGGTGCCGCAGTTGCCGCGTATCGATCCCGGCCCCTCGCGCCAGGGTAGCAATCCGTTCGAGTTGCCGGGTCGCAACGCCCAAGTCGATCCAAGCCAGGATGAGATGAAGCGGTTCGTCGGCCGGGTGCTGGCTGATACCGAGGACGTGTGGAACCGGGTCTTCAAGCAGTTCGGTCGAGAGTACAAGGAACCGAAACTGGTGATTTTCTCGGGGGCCTTCCCGACGGCATGCGGCACCGGGCAAGCGGCGATGGGGCCGTTCTATTGTCCGCTGGACCAGAAGATCTACATCGATCTGTCTTTCTACGAGGAGCTGAAGCGGCGCTTCCGGGCGCCGGGTGACTTTGCGCAGGCCTATGTGGTGGCGCACGAGGTCGGCCACCACGTGCAGACGCTGCTCGGGATTGCCGAGCAGGTGCAACGTGCGAAGTCGCGCATGTCGGAACGTGATGCGAACCGGGTGCAGGTGAAGATGGAGCTGCAGGCGGACTGTCTCGCGGGCGTGTGGGCGGCGATGACGCATCAGGTCAAGAACCGGCTTCAGCCCGGCGATATCGAGGAAGGTCTGAACGCCGCTCAGGCGATCGGTGACGACATGATCCAACGCCAGCAGACGGGTCGGGTCATTCCGGACGCGTTTACGCACGGCTCGTCGGCCCAGCGCGTCAGATGGTTCCGCAAGGGGCTTGAGACGGCGCAGGTACGGGAGTGTGACACTTTCAACGCTCCCGAGCTGTGAGAATGTGCAGTACTGAGACAATCTGGTCTCGGCAACGCCGCGGCGGCGTCGCCGGGACCGAGTAAACGGATTGTTAAGCTTGGCACGAGGCTTGCCAGACGACTCGTGTAGAAATGGGTTTGTCACGGCAGCGGCGCGTTGCGGCGTGCGGTGGCGAGGGACCACGGGGCACGAGCCATGCGAGATCTGCTGACCATCGTACTTGCTGCCGGCAAAGGCACGCGGATGAAATCGGCAGTGCCGAAAGTCCTGCATCCCATCGCGGGCCTGCCGATGCTCGGTCATGCCATGCGGGCGGCGGCGGAGGCGGGCGCCAATCGAATGGCGGTGGTGGTGGGTCCGGGAATGGAGGACGTGGCGCGGGCTGCCCGGGGGCAGCACGAGGGCGCGGCGATTTACGTTCAGCATCAGCAACTCGGGACCGCGAATGCGACGCTGGCGGCGCGTGAGGCAATCCAGGGGCATCAGGGCGATGTCATGGTGCTCTATGGCGATACGCCGTTGATCACAGGTGCGACGCTCGGACGGCTGCGGGCGGCGCTCGATGGCGGCGCTGCGGTGGCGGTGCTCGGGTTCGAGGCTGCCGATCCGACGGGGTACGGGCGGTTGCTGCGCGAGGGCGACAGGCTCGTGGCAATCCGCGAAGAGAAAGAGGCGACCGAGGCAGAGCGCCAAGTGCGGCTGTGCAACTCGGGCGTCATGGCGTTCCGGGTGCCGGACCTGTTGGCGATCCTGGACGGGATCTCGAATGCGAACGCGAAGGGCGAGTTCTACCTGACCGATGCGGTGGAGGTGGCACGTGCGGGCGGATTGACGGCGGGGGTGGTGACCTGTCCGGAGAGCGAGGTGTTGGGCGTCAATTCGCGCGATCAGTTGGCGGCTGCCGAAGCACTCTGGCAGCAGGCGCGGCGGCTCGCTGTGATGCGGGAGGGGGCGAGCCTGATCGCCCCGGAAACGGTATGGTTCAGCTACGATACCGAGGTCGGCCAGGACGTGGTGATCGAGCCCAATGTGTTCTTCGGTCCGGGGGTGGTGATCGAGGATCGTGTGACGATCAAGGCCAACACGCATCTGCAGGGCCATGACGGCAAGAGCCGGGCGGGGGTGAGGGTGCGCAGCGGGGCCGAAATCGGGCCGTTTGCGCGGTTGCGGCCCGGTGCGGATATCGGGCGCGAGGCGCACATCGGTAATTTTGTCGAGGTGAAAGCAGCAAACCTTGGCGACGGCGCGAAGGCCAACCATCTCGCCTACATTGGAGATGCAACGGTCGGTTCGGGCGCCAACATCGGTGCGGGAACGATTTTCTGCAACTACGACGGCTTCTTCAAGCATCACACGGAGGTCGGCGAGGGCGCATTTGTCGGCTCGAACTCGTCGCTGGTGGCGCCGGTGCGGATCGGGGCCGGCGCGTTCGTCGCCTCGGGCAGCGTGGTGAACAAGGACGTGTCGCCGGATGCGCTGGCCATCACGCGGGCCGAGCAGAGCGAGCGGCCGGGCTGGGCTGCCAAGTTCCGGCAGATGATGCAGCGCCGGAAGGCCCAGAGGGCCGCGGAATAGCTGGCCTTTGCGCGGGTAAACGAAAGAAATGGAAAGTGAATTGCGCTATCAGGCGAACATGACAGAAGTGTCGTCTGAGCAAATTGGTCCACTTCTTGCTTAACCAAACGTCGCTGGATACTGCGGGACTGTCCTCGATGGCAGGCGAGCGGGGCGATGAAGCGCTGGCGGCGGGAGCTGCGGGGCGCGTCGGTTGGGTCAATGCGAGGGAATTGAGAGCATGTGTGGCATCGTCGGGATACTCGGCACGAAGCCGGTTGCGATGGATCTGGTCGATGCGCTGCGGCGCCTCGAGTATCGGGGCTACGATTCGGCTGGTGTGGCAACGGTGGAGAACGGCCACCTGGACCGCCGGCGGGCCGAGGGCAAGCTTCGCAACCTGGCCGAGCGGCTGCATGGCAGCCCGCTGTCGGGGTTGGCTGGGATCGGCCACACGCGCTGGGCGACGCATGGCGCGCCGAGCGAGCGCAACGCACACCCGCACATGTCGGAGAACGTCTCGGTCGTCCATAACGGCATCATCGAGAACTTCCGGGAGTTGCGTGACGAGCTGAAGCGGGCCGGCGCCACCTTCGCTTCCGATACCGATACGGAGGTCGTGGCGCATCTGATCAGCTACGAGATGCGCAAGGGGCTCGATCCGATCGAGGCGACGCGCAATGCGCTCGGCCGGTTGCGGGGCGCGTTCGCGCTGGCGATAATTTTCGCCGGGCATGACAACCTCATGATCGGGGCGCGGGAAGGTAGCCCGCTGGCGGTCGGGCATGGTGAGGGGCAGATGTTCCTCGGCTCGGATGCGATCGCGCTGGCGCCGTTCACGGACCGGATCACCTACCTCGACGAAGGCGACTGGGCGATCCTCAGCCGCGAGGGCGTCGAGGTGCGCGACCGGGAAGGCCGCCGCGTCGACCGGCCAATGATCACGACACAGGCTTCCGGTTTCCTGGTCGACAAGGGCAATCACCGCCATTTCATGCTCAAGGAGATCCACGAGCAGGCCGAAGTGATCAGCCATACGTTGACCAACTACATCGACATGAGCGAAGGCCGGGTGCGGTTTCCGGATCTCGGCGTCGATCTCAACGCCATCACCCGGGTGACGATTTCGGCTTGCGGCACGGCCTACTACGCGGGCCTCGTCGCCAAGTACTGGATCGAACGCTACGCGCGGCTGCCGGTCGAGATCGATGTCGCCTCGGAGCTTCGCTACCGGGAAGCGCCACTGCCTGCGGGTGGGCTTGCGGTGTTCGTGTCGCAGTCGGGCGAGACGGCGGATACGCTTGCCACGCTGCGCTATTGCAAGGCGCACGGCCAGCGTATCGCCTCGGTGGTGAACGTGCACACTTCGACGATCGCACGCGAGAGCGATGTGGTGCTGCCGACGCTGGCGGGGCCTGAAATCGGCGTTGCCTCGACCAAGGCGTTCACCTGCCAGCTCTCTGCGCTGGCGTGCCTCGCGCTGGCCTTGGCGCGGGCGCGGGGGCAATTGACTGCCGACGGCGAGCGGGAGATCGTGCAGGCGCTGGTGGAGGTGCCGCGGCACATCTCGGCGCTGGTGCGCGACGAGCGGCGCTACGAGGAACTGGCGCATCCGCTGTCGAAGGTGCGCGACGTGCTCTATCTCGGGCGCGGGTTGTCGTTCCCGATCGCGCTCGAAGGGGCGCTGAAGCTCAAGGAAATCTCCTACATCCACGCCGAAGGCTATGCGGCGGGCGAGATGAAGCATGGGCCGATCGCGCTGATCGACGAGAACGTGCCGGTGGTTGTGGTGGCGCCGGAAGACGACCTGTTCGAGAAGACAGTGTCCAACATGCAGGAGGTGGCTGCGAGAGGCGGTCGCATCATCCTGGTGTCGAATGCGGAGGCGGAGACGATCGGTTGTCCGATCGATACGCATCTGCGGATGCCGAGCGTGCATCCGTTCGTGGTGCCGCTGATCTATGCGGTACCGATGCAGCTCATCGCCTATCACACGGCGGTGCTGATGGGCACCGACGTCGATCAGCCGCGCAACCTCGCCAAGTCGGTGACCGTGGAATAGCGACGGGGCGCGAAGCAGCTGGGCTCGCCCGCTGGGCGGGCCATGCGCTTCGGCGTGCGAATCGCTAAAGCCGGGAGACGGTAGAAACCGTCCGCCCGCCGGTATTAGGTTGCCGGTTGCAGCGTTACGCTCCTGCTGCTCATTGCGAATTGCGTGGTCTTCCCCTGCTTTTGTTCGCCTCGGCGGCCAAGCTGTTGCCGCATTTCCGCCGTTTCAACTAAGGTGCGGGCGGGAGGACGTGGGGATGATGGCTAGCGTCGCAATATTTCACCGCTTGACTTGGGTGCTGGCGCTCGGCGTGGCGTTGGTCGCGGCGGGGCCGCAGGCGCCGGCCGCGGCGCGCGCGAGCAAAGCCCAGAAGGCGCAGCCGGCCGCAATCACCGATCCTGAACAGGCCATCGATGCCGCCCGCAAGGCGCTGGCGGCGAACAAACTCGACGAGGCGACGCGGCTCGCAGACGTGGCGCTGACGGACGATAAGCGGGATCCGCGCAATACGGCGCGGGCCTTGGCAGTCAGGGGCGAGGTGCGGTTGCGCCAGAACCGGGTGGCCGAGGCGATTGCAGATCTCGACAACGCGCTGTGGGTCAAGGGTGGGCTGGCCGGCGCCGAGCGGCAATCGGCTTTGACGGCGCGGACAGAAGCCTACGCCCAGATTGGCGCTACCGGGCCGGCCGTCGCGGCGCAGAGTCCGGTTGGGAATGCGGCCGCATCGCCGCCGCCTCCGCCATCTCCGCCGGCCCAGAAAGTGGTGAGACAACAGACGCGTGCAGCGCGGCCTGAGCCTGTAGCCGTTGCGCCCGTCGCGGTCCCGCCGCCGCCACCGAGCCCTGCGCGCGAGGTTGCGAGCTCGGCTTCAGACTGGAGTGTGGCGACGCGCCCAGCGCGCGCGACTGTCGCTGCGGCAGAGCCTGGCGGCGAGGCGGCAACAGGAGCAGCGACACCCACAGGAGCTGGGCTTGGCAGTGTCGGCAACTTCTTCTCGAGCCTGTTCGGCTTGAATAAATCATCGGCTCCGGTCGCGGGGCCTGCTGCTGCACGGCAGGTGGATTCGACGACGCCCACGGGTTCATTGGCGGCGGCACGGTCGACGCCGCGGGTCGCGGCCGTCAGCAGCTCGACGCCGCAAACGGATGTGGTGTTGCCAAGGCGGCGGCCGCCGATCGAGGCGCGGCCCAGCCAGCGCACGGCACGTTTGGCGCCGGCTAGTGTGACGGCCGACGTGACGCCCGAGCCACGAGCAGCTTTCCAATTGCAATTGGCTGCGGTGCGGACGCCGGCCGAGGCCAGACAGCTCGGTGCGACGGTGCGCGACAAGCATCCCGAGGCGTTGAAGGAGCGGACCTTCAATGTGGAAGAGACGGTGTTCGGCAACATGGGGCGCTTCTACCGCGTGCGGATCGGAACGTTCGCGAGCCAGGTCGAGTCGCAGGCGGTGTGCGCCTCGATCCGCAATTCCGGTCATGATTGCATGGTGATCGAGCGCTGAGCGGCTAGGCGCTTGGCTCGGCGAAGGGCTAGGGGCTACGGCTGCGGCATGTTGATGACATGGCCCGGGTCGGGGCGGTATGGTTTGCGGCGGCAGGGGCCGGCATGGGGCCGGGCGCAGAAACTGTCATTCCGACCAGCAAAGGGGGGCTGGTTATTTCGCCATAGGCAAGACGTTATCACCCCATATTCATCCAGGCGTGTTATCGTGGTGGCGGAAGTGGCTTGGCCCATGGTGGCCGGTCCGGAGATGCGATGGGAGACGAGGCAACACCGGGGCGCCTTGAGGCGCGGCGTGCAGCCAGGGCGTTGCGCCGGAAGGCGCGCGAGGAACGGCGTGCGGCTGCGGTGGCGCGGCGTAGCGCCCACCGGCAAACCATTGCCGCCCGGCTGCGCAACTACTTCCTGACCGGTCTTGTTGTCGTTGGGCCGCTGACGATCACCCTCTACGTTACCTGGTCGATCATCCACTGGGTCGACAACTGGGTGAAACCCTACATTCCCTCCATCTACAATCCCGACAGCTATCTGCCGTTTCCAGTGCCAGGCGCGGGCCTGCTGTTCGTGATGATCAGCTTGGTGCTGATCGGTGCGCTGGCGGCCAATCTGATCGGGCGAACGTTGATCAACGCCGGCGAGCGCATGCTCGACGGCATGCCGATCGTGCGCAACCTCTACCGGGCAACGAAACAACTGTTCGAATCGGTGGTTTCGGCGACGGGCCCTGAGCAGGCGTTCCAGAAGGTGGCGGTGATGGAGTTCCCGTCACCGGGCATCTATGCGCTGGTGTTCATCACGGGGCAGGCCGCCTATCCGATTGCCAATATTGCACCGGAGGACGACCTGATCGCGGTGTTCATGCCAACCCACCTGATGCCGCCATCGGGGTTCAC
This sequence comes from uncultured Alphaproteobacteria bacterium, assembly GCA_963761475.1. Taxonomy (GTDB): domain Bacteria; phylum Pseudomonadota; class Alphaproteobacteria; order Rhizobiales; family Hyphomicrobiaceae. The sequence continues at coordinate 34,413 of CAVXGT010000016.1, read as the reverse complement.
GGTGTTCGTACCGCGGGCGAAGGTGACGATGATCGATATGTCGATCGAGGATGCTGCGAAGATCATCCTGTCGGCTGGCATGGTGTCGCCGGATGCGCAGGAACGCTTGCGGCAGTTGGCAGCGGCTAAGAAGAAGGCCAATGGCGGCAACGGGGCCGCGCCTGCGGAGAAGGTGCCCGAGCAGGTCGAGTGAGACGGCCGGGGCTGCACGCGGGAAGTCGAGCGATGCCTTACATCACGCATCGGCGCTTTGCCATGCCGCTACCTTGAGGTGGTGGGCGAGGCGGACAACGTGTTGGCGTGTCGGACTGGGTTGGCGATCGCGATTCTTGTTATGGGGGTCCTCGGGTCAAGCCCGAGGACGACGCTTTTGGGGGCGATGGCCCGGATTGGCGGCGCTGGTCCGCGCAAAACCTGCAACAGTTTTGCCGGTCAAGCGCGGCCTTCGGTCTCGAACATGGCGGAGGCGAGGGCATGGCGTGAGTCCTTGCCGGCCCAGACCACGAACTGGAAGGCCTGATAGTAGCGCTCGCAGGCTTCGAGCGCGGCCTGCAACAAGGCCTCGCACTGGGCAGGCGTTGCGATCGCGCCATTCAGCATGAGGCCGTGGCGGTACATGATCAGGCCTTCGCTGGTCCAGATGTCGAAGTGGCCGAGCCAGAGCTGCTCGTTGATCTGGGCGACCAGGCGGTAGATTTCGCCGAGCCGATTGTCGGGCACCTTGAAGTCGAAGGCGCAGGCGATGTGCAGCGCCTCCAAGTCCTCGCGCCAATTCATGGAGACGTTGTAGTCGGTCCAGTTGCCGGCAACGGCCAGCGTCAACTCGTCGTCGGTAATGCGCTCGGAGGTCCAGTCGTGGGCGCTCGCCAATTGCTCGGCGAGATCGATTGGGTTGGTTGCGTGGCGGTATCCGGCTTCAGCGGTTGCCATAGGCGTATGCGCTCCCTTCGGGCGTCCAGACGTCGCCTCGGTCGCGCGGACCGAGCGGTGTTCAATGAGCGCGAGGTAACCGGAGCCGGTGACGAGTTCGCAAGGAAGTCGGGGGCTTCTCCACGACCAATGCGGTTATCCCGTCAGGGCGTCAGCAGCAATGCCGGCCCCGGAAGGCTCAAGCGCGCGTGACATAGTCATGACGGGAGAAGGGGATCGGGAATATGTCGGGAAAATACATGGGCGGGGTTGTCCACAAGCTAACATGCAAGCCTCTGGATAACTTGCGCTTGGACCTCAACGGCCGTTGCCTGTGGCGGCGAGTCGGGCTTCGAGAGCGGCAATGCGGGCAGCGAGCGTCTCGTTCTCCTCGCGGGCCTTCTGGGCCATGGCCTTGACGGCTTCGTGTTCCTCGCGGCCAACCACGTCCATGTCGCGCAGGATGCGCTCGGCCTGGGCACGCACGACTGTGTCGACCTCGCGGCGTACGCCTTGGGCAGCGCCGGCGGCATCGGTCATGAGGCGGGCCAGCTCGTCGAGCAGGCGGTTGTTGGTCTGGGTCATGGAAGACGTCTTCTTGCGTTGAGTGAGCGGCGCAGGCTACGGCCGGCGCCTTGGCGGACTATGCTGCGGCAGAGGGCCTTGCGCAAGCCGGCGGCAGGGGCACGGTTGGTGGGCGGTGTGGTGGTGCAGCGGTGCGGGTGGCGTGACGGGCCGGCGAAGACGGCGTAAAGCGAGGACCGAGACGGAAGCCGGTCTGTGGCTGGCTCAGGAAAGGATTGCCGATGACGCCGTTCGTTATTCCATATCCCGCTATTCACCCGGTGGCGCTGGAAATTGGGCCGATAGCGATCAAGTGGTATGGGCTCGCGTATGTGGCGGGCCTGCTGCTCGGCTGGCTCTATATCAAGCGACTGCTGCGGCAGGGGCATCTGTGGCGAGCGGGCAAGGCGCCGCTGACGGGCGAGCAGGTGGACGATCTCTTCCTGTGGGTGGCGCTGGGCGTGGTGATCGGCGGCAGGCTCGGCCACGTGCTGCTCTACGAGCCCGGCTACTACCTCTCCAATCCGCTGACGATCCTGCAGATCTGGCGTGGCGGGATGGCCTTTCACGGTGGCATGCTCGGCACCATCGTCGCCATGTGGCTCTATGCGCGCAAGACAGGCGCGCCGGCTCTCTCGGTGATGGATGTAGTGTCGGCGGCGGTGCCGATCGGCTTGTTCTTCGGCAGGATCGCCAACTTCATCAATGCCGAGGTGATCGGGCGGCCGTCGAATGTGCCGTGGGCGATGGTGATTCCGGGCGCTGGGCCCGAGCCGCGTCATCCCTCGCAGCTCTATGAAGCGCTGCTGGAGGGCCTCGTGCTGTTTGCGATTCTGCGATTCTTGATCTACCGGCGTCAGGCGCTGGCGACACCTGGGCTGATAGGGGCCATGTTCCTCACCGGCTATGGCGGCTTCCGCATGATTTGCGAGGTGTTCAAGGCGGACGAGTATCCGGGCGTGCTCAGCACATACTTTTTGACGCCGGGCATGGCCTATTCGCTGCCGATGCTGCTGGTTGGGCTCTTGGCGATCGGTTGGGTGCGGCGCAGGGCTGTGGCGTCATGAGGGAGGCAAGCCGGACACGGCGGCAGACGGCGCTCGCCGCACGGTTGGCGGACCGGATTCGGCGGCAGGGGCCGATCACGGTCTCGGACTACATGACGGCCTGTCTTGGGGACGAAGAACTTGGCTACTACCGCACGCGGGAGGGCATCGGGGCCGAGGGTGATTTCATCACGGCGCCGGAGATCAGCCAGGTGTTCGGCGAGCTCATCGGGCTGTGGTGTGTGGTGGTGTGGCAGCAAATGGGGGCGCCTACGCCGCTGCGGCTGATCGAGCTTGGGCCGGGGCGGGGCACGCTGATGACGGATGCGCTGCGGGCAGCGGGGCTTGTCAAAGGATTTGGCGCAGCGACGCGCGTGCACCTTGTGGAGATCAACGGGGCGCTCAGGGCGCGGCAACGCGAGACGCTCCAGGGATTAGAGCCGCGCGTGAGCTGGCATGACGATATTGCGGAGGTGCCGGACGGGCCCGCGATCGTGATTGCCAACGAGTTCCTGGACGTGGCGTCGGTCGCGCAGTGGGTGGCTGTGGATGGGCGATGGCGGGCGCGCGTGGTGACGCTCGATGACGACGGAGACCTACAGTTCGCGGTGGGAAAGGATGAGCCAGAAGCTGCCCTCGCGGTCTCGGCTGACAGCGTCGAGGCGGGCGCGATCTTCGAGGTGCAGGCGGTCTCGCCAGTCTGGGCGGCGCTGGGCGAGCGAGGGCGGCGGGCGCCGGTTGCGGGTCTTTTCATCGACTATGGGCATTGGGGGCCGCTGGCCGGCGACACGCTGCAGGCGGTGCGGCGACAAGCCTACGAGCATCCTCTGACCTCGCCGGGGGAAGCGGATCTGACGGTGCAAGTCGATTTCGCCGCAGCAGCGGCAGCGGCCGAGGCTGGCGGGCTTAGAGTGGCATCGCTGACGACCCAGGCCGAGTGGCTCGGTCGGCTCGGCATCACGCAGCGGGCGTCTCGGCTGATGGCGGCCAACCCGGCTCGTGCGGCGGCGATCGAGGCCGGTGTGGCGCGACTGATGGCGCCGGGCGGCATGGGGGGCCGGTTCAAGGTGATGGGTGTGCGCTCGCCGGGACTGGGGGAGCTGCCGGGGCTGGAGGTGCAGGATGGCGGGCGGATGGCGTAGAATGGGGCCGGCGCCGGGCGCTCGAGGGGTGCGCGGTGACGGGACCTGGAGGCATGGGATCGGGTGGGCGGTTCGCGATGGCGCGGCAACACCGGGGAAGGGTAGGGGGTGATGACACATCCGATCACGGCAGATTGCCTGAGCGACATCGGCGGCATCCAACATGGATTCTTCACGCGCGAGGGCGGCGTGTCGGAGGGGATCTATGCATCGCTCAACTGCGGCGTCGGCTCGAAGGATGACCGTGCGCGCGTGCTGGAGAACAGGCGGCGGGTGGCCGCGCATCTGGGAACAACGGGCGAGCGGTTGTTGACGTGCCACCAGGTGCATAGTGCCTCGGCGGTGATCGTGGAGGCGGCGTGGGGCCTCGATGGCTTGCCGAAGGCGGATGGTATGGCGACCAAGGCGCCGGGGCTGGCGCTGGGCGCGCTGGCTGCCGATTGCGCGCCGGTGCTCTTCGCCGATCCGGAGGCGCGGGTGATCGGGGCAGCGCATGCGGGTTGGAAAGGCGCGTTGGATGGCGTTCTCGAAGCGACGGTAACGGCGATGATGCGGCTCGGGGCCAAGCCGCAGCGGATCCGGGCGGCGCTTGGTCCGTGCATCGGGCCCAAGGCCTACGAGGTCGGACCGGAGTTCGAAGCGCGGTTCGTTGCGGCGGATAGCGGCAATGAGCGGTTCTTTGCGCGGCCCGACGGGGCCGAGCGGGCTTTTTTCGATCTGCCGGGCTATGTTTTGGAGCGGCTCGGGCGCATGCAGCTCGATACGGTCGAGAACGCAAGCCAGTGCACCTATCACGAGGAACTCACGGCTTTTCAGCTATCGCCGCGCAACCCATCGGGGCGAAAAGGACTACGGCCGTCAGGTGGCTGCCCTCGTTTTGCTATAGTTTTTCCACAGTTATGATCTTAGTGTTGGCGTGAATAGGGGGCTTTGCCAACAAAACGACCAATCAATGGCTGGACGTTGGCGGCCAACTGGGGCTAGAGGGCAATAAGGGCGTTAGACAGGGAGAGTCGCGCAACAGGCCGCAAAGTAAGTACGTCGGCTGCTGAGTTCAGCGGGATGGAACTTATAAGAGGGGACGTCGTCGTGACGGACTTCTACGCTGCTACGACGTGGCATCAGATGAAAAATTCTGCAAAAGCAGCAACCCTTTGCGTGTTTGTCGCCGGCGTCGGCCTTGCCGGTTGCGAGGGTTCGGGCAATATCCTGGGCAGCGCCCAGATCGCAAATCCAGTGCAGACGGCGCAGCAGGCGCCGGTGGCACCACAGTCGCTTGGGGCCATCGCGCTAGCGCCGATCATTGGTCCGCCCGAGGCGATCGGCAATCAATTGCGGGCAAGCGTGGAGCAGGCCTCACTCGCCAAGCAGATCACGATCCTGCCCGATCGCGACCCCAAGGCGAATTACGGGATGCGCGGCTATATCGTCGCAGCGCGCGACCGGGGGGCGATCAAGGTCTCCTATATCTGGGACGTGACCGACCAGGCAGGCAAGCGCATCAACCGGATTACCGGCGAAGAGATGGCGCAGGCACCCGCCGGCTCGAAGGATCCATGGGCTGCGATAACGCCGGCTGTCAGTCAGGCGGTGGCAAGCAAAGTCGCCTCGTCGCTGGCGCAATGGCTGCCGTCGCAGTCGAGCGGGCCAGCGGTCGCAGCAGCTTCGACGCCGATTGCATCGGCTTCGGGCACGGGCGCGGGCAGCATCGCCTCAGCCAGTGCGCCGGCCACCACCAATGCGACGACGGCTTCCCTGCAACCCGTAAGTGCTGCACCGACAGCCACAGTGCCGGCAGCGCCGGTTGTGACAGGGGCGCCGGGAGACGGCAATCAGGCGCTGGCCTCGGCTTTGTCGCGGGAATTGTCGCGGCAGGGCGTGAGCTTGGCCAATGCGCAGGGCCAGTATCGGGTCGAGGGCACGGTTGCCATGGGAACGGTACAAGACGGCAAGCAGTCGATCAGGATCGACTGGAGGGTCAAGGACGCCAAGGGTGCGGCCGTCGGCACCGTGACGCAGAAGAATGCCATTCCGCCGGGCTCGCTGGATCAGCAGTGGGGCCAGACCGCCGATGCGGCTGCCGCGGCAGCGGCGCAGGGCATCATCAAGCTGCTGCCCAAGGGTACGGCGTCCGGCAACGGTTAACGCAGTACACGAGCTGGCGACGGCACAGGCCGTCTTTATCATATAAGTCTCGGGCCCGGGTCGTTTACAGCACCCGGGCCCGCTTGCTATGACCAGCGGCAGCAACGGTCGGCCACGCCAGGAGCGCGGCTGCGGACAGGAACCCACGCCATGGCACGCGACAATTATTGGGGACCGGGAGGATCGTCCATGAAGCTGGTGGCTGGCAATAACAACCGACCGCTGGCGGAAGCGATCTCCGAGGTGCTGGGGCTGGCGCTGACGAAGGGGTTCGTCAAACGCTTCGCCGACATGGAAGTGTTCGTCGAGATTCAGGAAAATGTCCGCGGCGAAGATGTCTACGTGCTGCAGGGCACGGCCTTTCCAGCCAACGACAACCTGATGGAGTTGCTGATTCTGGCGGATGCCCTGAAGCGCTCGAGCGCCGGGCGGATCACGGCCGTGATGCCTTATTTCGGGTATGCGCGGCAGGACCGGCGGCCGGGTCCGAGAACGCCAATCTCGGCGAGGCTGGTGGCCAACCTGATCGAGCGGGCTGGTGTCGACCGGGTGATGACGCTGGATCTCCATGCGGGCCAGATCCAGGGCTTCTTCGATATCCCGACAGACAACCTTTACGCAGCGCCTCTGTTTGCGCGCGATATCCAGGAGCACTACGGCAGCAAGGACGTGGTGATCGTGTCGCCGGACGTGGGTGGCGTGGTGCGGGCCCGCGCGCTCGCCAAGAGACTGGGGACGGATGTGCCGATCGCCATCTGCGACAAGCGGCGCGAGCGGGCGGGGCATTCCGAGGTGATGCACGTCATCGGCGAGGTCGAGGGGATGACGTGCGTGCTGGTCGACGATATCGTCGATTCCGGTGGCACGCTGGTGAATGCGGCCAACGCGCTGCTCGCGCATGGCGCCACGGATGTGCACGCCTACATCACACACGGTGTGCTGTCGGGAGGCGCGGTCTCGCGCATCACCAACTCGAAACTGTCGACGCTGGCGATTACGGATTCGATCATGCCGACGGAAGCAGTGAAAGCGGCGCGGAATGTGCGCGTGCTGTCGATTGCGCCACTGCTTGCCGAGGGCATCGCGCGCACAGCGCGCAACGAGAGCGTTTCGAGCCTCTTCTACTGAGGGCTGAGGCGGCAGCGCCAGTCATACCTTCCCGTCCCCGTCACACCGAAATGGGATGAACCTCGGCGTAAGCGCACCACCGACGCGTGGGGCGACTGGCGTTATTGGGTGACGCGCAGGCTCAACAGGTGGGCGGTGACGGCTGCGAAAGCCTGCCGAAGCTGATCGCCATTGGATGCCAGAAAAAACTGCGAGGGGGCGTTGGCGCAGGCCTGCAATTCGTTGCTGGCGCGCACGTCCGTCAGGTCGAAGCCGACGGTGTAGATCGAGATGCCCTTGGTTTTCATGGCTGAGCACAGGTTTTGGAACTGAGTGTAGGATTCTTCGATCTGGGTGGCTGGATCGCTCGGATGGGCAGTGCCGAGGGATGTGAAAGACGTGTTGAACAAGCCGTCCGTCATGATGAGTATGGATTTGACGGTGTTGGCATCGGTATGCGGGTTGGGCAACGAAGCTGCGGGCCACACGCCGTTCCAATTGGGTGAGAGGGTGTACCAACCCCAAGCCGTGCCGATATGGCCGGCGGTGCCGCCCGAGGTGCCAAGGCTATCGATCGCGGAACGCAAGGCCGAGGCATTATAGCTCAGCGGCTGTATGGCGTCGCTCGGGCAGGTCTGGAAGAAGCCAGGCTGGGGCGCGTTGATGACGTTGAAGTAGGCGCCGTTAGCCGGGGGTGAGTCGGTAGCGGCCTCCGCGCCGGTGCGCTCGACGACGCAGCCGTCGGCACTTTGACCATTGCTGACGAGAGCTGCGTAGGGCCCGACATTGACAGAGGCGGAGTAGGGGACGATCGAGACCCGGACCTGGCCGATCAGAGGATTGGTCGCGAAAATCGTGTCGATGACGTTCCGGGCTGCGGTTTTCATTTCGGCGAGCTTGGAACCGGACATAGATCCGGTGATGTCGAGCACCAGCGCCAACTCGATCTTTTTCATCTTGTAGACGACGGTTGCGGATTTGCCGAAGTCGAAGGTCGGGATTTTCAGAACCTGGCCGAAGGTGGTGGGAATGCTGGTGGAGACATTGATCGTAACGGAGGAGTTGGCACGGTCGGGGACGGCGTGGAAACTCGTGATGTCAAGCGGGGCGGCGCCCATGGCGGCCATGTTGGCGTTGAAGAAGTTCAGGGCTACGCGCTGGACCTCGGCGTCGCTGATGCCCTCTTCGTTGAGCCGTTTGGCGGCTACGAGGGCGGCCGCGTCGAGGGCGGCTGTGAGTTTGGCGCCGACGCCGTAGACCCGCGCTCCATCGATCGCCAAGCCGACGGTGCCGATGATGGCCATGATCGACAGTGCGAAGATCATGGCGATGGTGCCACGGGTGTCACGGAAGAAGGTTCGGCGGAGCATGAGGGCGCGTCGGTCCTGCTGGTTTGGTGTGACTACAGAGTAATCGGCAACCTTTAGGGTTCTATTAATGTTGCCGATTGCTCGCGGCTTAAGCCCAAATCAGCGTGTTTTTCGGGAATTCGGCTGGGTCAGTTGAGGCGCGAAGGCTGGTTTCGGTCACTAGGTCGGGCGGAAATTGGCAATAATCGTTGGGAGTTAAGTAGTCTAGAGACTGAATAGGTTGCAACATGCCGACCGGTGATTTGAACTCGACCGGTCATAGTGGTTAGGACTGCCCGTAACGCTTAGGTTGATGGTCCGTATTGGTGATGTAATTGCGGCTCTCGGTGGCTGCGATGGATTGTCGGATTGTCGTTGATTTGCGCTCAAGATCGAGTGTCTGGGCGGATAGACAGGCTGATATCAGGGCCTACTCATTTAATGACTAGGTGAAATCTGAGAGATGGAGGCTTTTTGTCTCCGATCCAGCAGAAATGAAGGAGCTACACATGATGGTGCGTGCCGCCGCAGGCCTTGCGGCAGGGCTTTGTATTGCCGTTTCCTGGGTGGGACCCAGCATGGCCGAGGCGCCCAAATGCGAGGTCGACAAGAAGGTCGTATTCGCCGGGTTGGATTGGGATTCCAACGCGTTCCACACCGCCGTTGCCCAGTACATCTTCAAGCATGGCTACGGTTGCGAGGTGGACCAGATCCCGGGCTCGACGATCCCGCTGCACGCCGGGCTGGCGCGCGGCGACATCCAGGTGATGATGGAGGTCTGGCCCGGAAACAGCCCGCCGACGTGGACCAAGGGCTTGAAGGACGGCACCCTCGCCTCGCTCGGCGTGAACTTCCCCGATGCGGTGCAGGCCTGGTACGTGCCGCGCTACGTGGTCGAGGGCGATAGCGCGCCGGCCAAGGGGCTGAAGTCGGTCAAGGACCTGCCCAAGTTCAAGGCGGTGTTCAAGGACCCGGAGGAGCCGTCGAAAGGGCGCTTCTACAACTGCATCGCCGGCTGGCAGTGCGAGGTGACCAACACCAAGAAGCTGCATGCCTACGGCCTGCTCGAGCACTACACGAATTTCCGGCCGGGCACGGGGGCGGCGCTGTCGGCGGCGGCCGAATCGGCGATCAAGCGCAAGAAGCCGATCCTGTTCTACTACTGGGGCCCGACGTGGCTGCTCGGCAAGATCGGCAAGGACCTCGTGCAACTCGAGGAGCCGGCCTTCGATGATGCGAAGTGGAAGGCGCTGCAGGCGCTGAAAGACCCGGCGAAGGCCAAGGAGGCGACAGCGTATCCGATCGTCAAGGTGGAGATCGGTGCGCGGACGGACTTCCTGAAGAAGGCGCCCAAGCTGAAGAGCTTCCTCGAGAAGTATTCGACGACCGGCCAGATCGTGTCGGATGCGCTTGCCTACATGCAGGCGACGGGTGGCAAGGCGCCGGATGCCGCCGAGCATTTCCTCAAGACCAACGAAGCGCTGTGGACCAAATGGGTGCCTGAGGACGTCGCCAGGAACGTCAAGGCGGCGCTGGCCAAAGGCTAAGCCTGCGCGGCTGCTGTCACATGTGGTGGAGCGATGGCCGGTGCCCAGGTGGCCCGGCCGTCGCGTCTTCGGAGTGGTGTTTGGTGGTTTGGGGACTGCGTTGGCGGCCGGACTGCCGTCTGACAAAGGTGCGGTATGGCGATCGACATTTTTCCCGATTTCCGCACGCCGGTGAAGAACGCCGCCAATTGGCTGGTGGACTATCTCGTCGTGACCTACGGCAATGCGTTCGAGGCCTTCTCGAATGGCTTGCTGACGCTGCTGGTGGCGATCGAGAACGTGCTGCGGGGCGCGTCGCCAGTCGTGATCCTGGTGGCGGTCGGTGTGATTGCCTACGCGGCAGGGCGTCGGTGGCTGCTGGCGGTGGCGATGGTGTTCTGCATCTGGTTGATCGGGGCATTCGACCTGTGGGAGCAGGCCATGCAGACGGTGGCGATCATCCTGGTGTCGGTGATCGTGTCGGTGCTGATCGGGTTGCCGCTCGGTATCGTGTCGGCGCGTTCGGACACGGCGCGCGGCATCGATCTCGCCGGTGCTCGACCTGATGCAGACGATCCCGAGCTTCGTCTACCTGATCCCGGCGGCGATGCTGTTCGGGCTCGGCAAGGTGCCGGCGATCCTGGCGACCGTGGTCTATGCGACGCCGCCGCTGATCCGGCTGACCGATCTCGGCATCCGCCAGGTCGACGGCGAGGTGATCGAGGCGAGCCGGGCGTTCGGCGCGACCCGGCGGCAGTTGCTGTTCGGCGTGCAGATTCCGCTGTCGCTGCCGTCGATCATGCAGGGCCTCAACCAGACGACGATGATGGCGCTGGCGATGGTGGTGATCGCCTCGATGATCGGCGCGCGGGGCGTCGGCGAGACGGTGCTGCTCGGGCTGCAGCGCAACGATTCCGGCGAGGGCGTCGTCGGCGGCATCGTGCATCGTGCTGCTGGCGATCATCATCGACCGGATCACGCAGAGCTTACGGCAATCGCCTGCAGGCCTATCGGGCGCAGGGAGCACTGACGCGACATGGCGCTGATCGAGATCCGCAACGTGCACGACCATCTTCGGCCCGGATCCGAAGCGGTGCGCTGGAGAAGCTCGAAGCGGGGCTGTCGAAGCAGGAGTTGCTCGGAGACGACCGGGCACACCGTCGGCATCCGCGATGTCAGCTCTCGACATCGAGCAGGGCGAGATCTTCGTGATCATGGGGCTGTCGGGCTCGGGCAAGTCGACGCTGGTGCGCCACATCAACCGGCTGATCGAGCCGACGGCGGGGCGAGGTGCTGATCGACGGCGAGGATGTGCTGGGGCTCGATACGGCGGGGCTGCTGAGCGTTGCGCCGCGAGAAGATCGCGATGGTGTTCCAGCGCTTCGGTCTGATGCCGCACCGGACCGTGCTGGACAACGTGGCCTATGGGCTGGAGGTGCGCGGCGTGCCGGGTCGGCGGAGCGGCAGGCAACGGGCGGCGGAATGGATCGAACGGGTCGGGCTCAAGGGCTACGAGGACCAGTATCCGGCGCAACTCTCCGGCGGCATGCAGCAGCGGGTCGGTCTTGCGCGCGCGCTGGCGGCCGATACCGAGATCGTGCTGATGGACGAGGCGTTCTCGGCGCTCGACCCGCTGATCCGGTCGCAACTGCAGGACGAGCTGGTCGCAGCTGCAGGAGGCGACCGGCAAGACCATCGTCTTCATCACCCACGACCTCGACGAGGCGCTGCGGATCGGCGACCGGATCGCGATCCTGAAGGACGGCGAACTGGCGCAGGTCGGGACGCCCGCCGACATTCTGCTGAGGCCGGCGGACGACTACGTCCGGGCGTTCGTGCGGGACGTGAACCGGGCGCGGGCGCTGACTGTCGAAGCCCTGATGAAGCCGCCGGAGCTGCGGTTGACCAGTCAGTCGCTGGATGCGGCGTTGGCGGAGATGGCAAGAGCCGGGGCGGCCTACGGTTATGTGATCGAGGACGGGCGGTTTGCCGGGGTCGTCACGCAAGAGGCGCTCAACGCTGCCAATGATGCGCCCGGCGAGAATCAGACTTTGGCGGAGATCGCCGAAGACCTGGGCTCGGTGAGTGTCGAGCAGGCGATCGAGGAGGCGTTGCCGTTGCTGCTCGATGCGCCGGCGCCGGTGGCAGTCGTGGACGACAAGGGGCGGCTCAAGGGAGTGGTGGCGCAGCAGGACGTCGGCGCGATGCTGGCGCGGCCCGCCGAGGGCGAGGAGGGAGTGGCGCGGTGAGGCCTGCGCCGCGCGCATGGCCCGAGGCTGCGGCCGTATTTTTGCCATAGCTGGCTGGAAGCTCCGGCACTGCCGACATTGCGTCGGGAAACACGAGCCAGCGAGGTGGGCACATGATCCGGTCGATCTCAATGCAAGGCGGTGCGACGGGCGCGTTGGCGCTTGCGGCAGCGCTGACGTTTGGACAAGCACCTGCGGCAGCCGCACCGGGCTTCGTGCCTGGCGCAGTCGGTACGCCACAGTCCCTGGTCGCCAAGACGCAGGGCGTCTATTTCGGGTTCTCCTACGGACGGCCCTACCGCGGCTATTATGGGCGGCACTCCTACCGGCCGCGCTACGGCTATAGCTACGGTTATCGCTATCCCGGACCCTACCGGTATCGCAGCTACTATTACGGGGCGCCGCGCGACACCGTTTATTACACGCGGCCGCGGGTGGTCGAGCGAGCGCGGCCCTCCTACGACGCCGATGCAGTCGCGCGGTGCGCCTCGCGCTTCAGGTCGTTCCGGGTTGATACGGGCACCTACGTGACGTACGGCGGCGAAGAGCGTTTGTGCCCTTATCTCAGGTGAAACGTGATCTGCCGCGCGTGTGATGGTTCGACCGTCGGGGTCAAACTTGCTGCGTGGGCTGCAAAGGGACCTGCGGACATCTCGCCACACCAAGTCTGCAACCGGGAGAGGTGATGCGGGCAGGCGCGCGATTACAGGACACCCAAATGCAGGAAGGGCCCGAAGGCCCTTCCTGTGTCGCTGCCTGCCTGACGATGTCTGGCGCGTACGATCCGCCTCAGGTGGCGTAGCGCGTGAAGGCGGTGGTTGTGGCGCGGGCCTGCCAGTCGGTGACGACGCAGACGATCGCCGACTTGCCTGAGGCGACGGCCTTCTTGGCGCGCTCGAGCGCCGGTGCGATGTCCTCGGGCTTCTCGACATACTCGCCGTGGCCGCCGAAGCACTCGGCGAACTTGTCATAGCGGGGGTAGCCAAGCTCACGTCCCGGCTTCGACTTGACGGGATCGTTCTTGTCGGGATCGCCGGTCCAGCCGCCGTTCTGCGAGATGACGACGAGGACCGGCAGACCGTGGCGCATGCAGGTGTCGAACTCCATCGAGTTCATGCCCCAGGAGCCATCGCCGTGGAGCACCACGACCTGCTTGTCGGGGCAGGCGGCCTTGGCGCCGAGGCCGAAGGGCATGCCGACGCCCATGGTACCGTAGGCGCCAGAGTTGATGCGGTGGCGGGCGGTGTACTGGGGGATCGCCTGACGCGCGAAGTTGAGCGTCTCCTGGCCATCGACGCAGAGCACGGCATCGCGGTCGAGGATATCGCGGACCTCCTTACACAGGCGCAGTGGGTGGATCGGCGAAGAGTTGTTGGAAAGCGTCTGCTCGGCCTCGGCCAGCTTCTGCACGTTGCGGGCCCTGAGGCGCTCGCGCCAGGCGTCGTAGGTGGCCGGCGTCACCTTGCCCTTGATGGCGTCGGTGATTTGGCCGAAGGCGATCTTGGCGTCGGCGACAACACCGACGTCGAGCTTGCGCGGTGCGGAGGCGATCTCGACGGGGTCGATGTCGATGCGCACGACCTTGGCGGCAGCGTTCCAACGCGGCGGGGCGGCGTTGCCGATGACGTAGTTCATGCGGGTGCCGACGACGAGGATCAGGTCGGCGTCGCGGAAGGCCGCAGCGCGCGACGTAAGGTAGGAATACTTGTGGTCCTCGGGGATGACGCCACGGCCCTGGGGCGTGGTGTAGAAGGGAATGCCGGCGGCCTCGACGAAGGCCAGCATCTCCTTGTCGGCCTGTGACCACTGCACGCCGGAGCCCGTCACCAGAACCGGCTGCTTGGCGGACGCCATCAGGTCGACGATGGCCTTGACGTCATTGGCGGCGATCGCAGGGCGGGCGCGCTTGGCGTAGTCGAAGGGATCGGGATATTCGACCGTCTTCTCGTCGATCTCCTGGTAGAGGATGTCGCCAGGCAGATCCAGGTAGGTGGGCCCGGTGCGGCCGGTCATGGCCTGGGCGATGGCGAGGTGGATGAGTTCGGGGATGCGCTTGGCGTTGTGGACGCGGTCGGCCCACTTGGTGATGGGCTTGAAGATGGCGAGCTGGTCGGTGTCCTGGAAGGCGCCGCGATGCCAGGTGGAGACGGGGGCGGCACCGCCCAGCGCGACGATCGGTGTGCAGTCGGCCCAGGCATGGGCAACGCCGGTGACGAGGTTGGTCGTGGCGGGCCCTGAGGCGGCCATGCAGACGCCCGGCTTGTTGAGGAGACGGGCGTAGGCGAAACCCGCCATGGCGGCTGCCTGCTCGTGGCGCACGTCGATGCCGCGCAAGCCCTCGTTGAGACAGGCCTTCTCGACCGCGAGCATGGGTCCGCCCATAATGTAGAAGAAGTCGTTGACGCCCTCGTGTTTCAGCGCCTTGGCGACGATGTCGGAGCCGATGGCCATGGGTTGCGTTCCTCTCGTTGGATTGCCGTGGGTGAGCGGTCCTGTGGGACCAGGACTCTTTGGCTCGGGTGCGCGGCGGGAGCGGCCGCCCCGTGTTGTCTTATCCTACGCGCGGGAGCGGCGGTCTGACCAGGGGCTCGGTGGGGTGGCGGAGGCAGGCGGCGGGTGGAGGCGGTTCGATGGGCGGGCGAACCGGCCTTTGTGGGAAAGTTATCCCCGGTGTCGCCGGGTGCGGCCATAGTGGGTCCAATCGCTGCGCAAGCAGGACGGGCACGTGAGCTCTGCGGGCTTCGGGCGGCGATGGCACGAACTCCAAGTCGCACGCTGCCCCGCCGAGGCCAGGCAAGAGCACGTGACGCGGCTCGTGGCCTTGCTGGCTTCCGACGACCGTCGCCGATCATGACGGCGGCATCGGGGAAGCTGGCGCCGGATCCCTGTCGGCGGTGCCTGCAGGCGCGTCCGATCTGGAGGCTGGCGTCGTCGGTGCGCGGTGCCGATGCTGCCGGAAGGCCCAGCCGAGGGAGTGAGATGCCGCAGGGCGGCACGGAGCGCACTGCTAAGAGGACTGAGCGGTCCATGCCGCCCTGTGCCTGTATCTTACGCGCCCGACGGCGGACAACTCCGGCGCAGTAATTGCGACGGAGGCGCAAGTGCTAGGCGGAAGCCGGAGCCTCCGCCTGCCGGGATGGGGCGGATCAGATCACGCCGTCTTTCTTGAGGGCATCGACGTCGCCCTTGGAGAGGGCCAGCCACTCGGCATAGATGGCCTCGGTGTCGGCGCCGAGCACGGGGCTCGCCTTAACGGGCACGTGGCTGTCGGTCATCTTCACGGGCCAGCCGGGGATTCGCACCTTGCCCCGCACGGGGTGATCGACGTCGACGAAGATCTCGCGGGCCAGCATGGTCGGATCGTCGGACAGCTCCTTGGTGTCCATGACGGCGCCGCACGGCACGCCCTTCGAGCCGAGCTTCTCCATCGCTTCGTTCTTGGTGAACTGCATGGTCCACTTCTCGATCTCGGCGGTGATCTCCTTGGCGTGGTCGCCGCGTTTGACCGGCGTTGCAAGTCTGGGATCGTTCTTGAGGTCCTCGCGGCCGATCACCTCGCACAGGCGCTCCCAATGGGCATTGGTGGCGCGGCTGGTGTAGATGAAGACGTAGTCGTTGTGGCCACCCGGCGCGCAGCGGAAGACCTCGCAAGGGGCGTTGCCGAGTACCACGGAGTTGCCGTTGCGCTCGCAAGCCTTGTTGGTCATGAGCTGGCGCGAATAAGCGATGCGGCAGTAGTTGACCATGGCATCCTGCATGGCCACCTCGACCTTCTGGCCCTTGCCGGTGACGGTGCGCTGGAAGAGCGCTGCGAGAACACCGATGGCGGCGTGCAGGCCGGTTCCGGTATCGCCGAGTGTGACGCCCGGCTTCAAGGGGCGACCGTCGGGCTCGCCAGTGATGGACATGACGCCGCCAGCCGCCTGCGCGATCATGTCGAAGGCGAGGTTCTTCTCGAAGGGGCTGCCCTTGGCGAAGCCTTTGACGGTTGCGTAGATGATGCGCGGGTTGATCTTGGCGACTTCCTCGTAGGAGAAGCCGAGTTTCTCGATGACGCCGGGCGCGAAGTTCTCGGCGAAGATGTCCGCCTTGGCGATCATCTTCCTCAGCATGTCCTTGCCGCGCTCGTCCTTCAAGTTGAGCGTGACAGACTTCTTGTTGGCGTTGAGGAGCATGAAATAGTAGCTGTCGGCGTCCTTGCGCTCGGAAGAGGCGGAGCGGCCCTGCTCGCCACCCTTGGGGTTCTCGATCTTGATGACCTCGGCGCCGAGCCACGCAAGCGTTTCGGTAATCGAGGTTCCGGCTTCAAACTGGGTGAGATCGACAACCTTGATGCCGGCAAGTGCGGGGGGGCCCTTGGGCGTCTGGCTCATGGTTTTGTCCTCGTCAGGCAATGGCTGGGGCGGGTGGCCTCGCTTGTTTAGCTCGCCGCCGATTGCGGGCGGTTTGAGTGAGCCTCGGCAACGCTCGAGTCCACGCGCGGGATCATGCGCGTGATGAGGCTTTGCCTTCGCAAGGGCCAGCAATGAGGCTGACCGAGACGACGGTGATCAGCGATCCGCCTCACCAGACCATGAGGATGGGCTGAGGTTGCGGAGTTCGTCAATCACGTTTGGCGTGGCTGTGCAGCCGGGAGCGCGTGCGGGCCGGCGACGTCAGCGGATTTGGCCGGTCTTGAAGTCGTGGACGCGGCCCGATTCGGTGTGTGCGGGGCTCACGAGCTCGATGAACAGGGGCACGATGTCGTCGGGGGTTGCGAGGCTCATCGGATCCTCGCCTGGAAATGCCTTGGCACGCATGCCGGTACGGATGGGGCCGGGATTGATGACGTTGACCTTGGCGGGTGTGTCGGCCAACTCGAGGGCCCAGGTGCGGGCGAGGGCCTCGAGGCCGGCCTTGGAGGTGGCGTAGGGGCCCCAGTAGGCGTTGCGGGCGAGTGCTGCTCCCGACGAGACAAAAACGGCGCGACCAGCGTCGGAGCGGCGGATCAGCGGGTCGACCGAGCGGATGATGTGCCAGTTGGCCGTGAGGTTGATGGCGATCACCTCGTTCCAGGAATCGGAGGTGACGTGGCCCAACGGCGACAGCGGCCCGAGGATGCCGGCGTTGGCCACGAGGATGTCGAGCTTGCCCCAGCGTTGCAGCAGGCTCGGGCCGAGCGCATCGAGCTTGTCGGTCTGCTTCAGGTCGAGCTGGACGAGAGTGGCAGAGCCGCCGGCAGCGCGAATCTCGTCGTCGACTTCTTCCAGGGCACCGACGGTGCGGGCGAGCATGACGACGTGGGCGCCGGCGTTTGCGAGCCCCAGGGCTGCGGCACGTCCGATGCCGCGCGAGGCGCCGGTGATGAGGGCGATCCGCCCCTTGAGTGGTTTGTCGTCGGCCATGGCGCTCTCCCGAGGGTCCCCGTGCGAAGTGCTAGCGGGTGAGGAAGGGGAGGGCAAGGGGCTGGGGAATGGTGCCGCGAGGGAGGGGAGGAGCAAAACGTCAAGAGAGGGAAGGTGTTGGCGGGGATTGCCGACGTTATGTCACAGCGCCTTCGAGCAAGGCGACGGCGGCGGCGACAGCTTGCTGGCGAACGGCGGATCGGCCGACCGGGCCAAAGCGCTGCTCCACGATTTGCGTTGGGCTGCCGGGACGGGCGAGGCCCAAATAGACGAGGCCAACGGGTTTCGTGCGGCTGCCACCGCCGGGACCAGCCAGACCGGTGACGGAGACGGCGAGCGTCGCACGGGAGGCGGCAAGTGCGCCTTCCGCCATGGCGCAGGCGGCTTGCGGGCTGACGGCGCCATGTTGTTCGAGCAATGTGACGGGCACTGCGAGCAGAGTGGATTTGGCGTGGTTGGAGTAGGTGACGAAACCGCACTCTACGACGTCGGATGAGCCGGGGATTTCGGTGAAGAGGGCGGCGATGAGACCGCCGGTACAACTTTCCGCTGTGGCCAGTCTGATCCCGCGGCCACGCAGCGTCGCGAGCAGGGCGTCGGCACGGGCGAGCAGATCAGGCGGGAACATGATGGGCTTCCAAATGCAAAAGGCGCCCGTCGCGCGAGCGCCTCAGCACGTTAGCCGGTGAGGGCTTATGGGTGCAAACCTCAGGGCGCTGCCAGCTTCTCGGCATGCGAGAGGAGACCGTCGAGCACCTGCTGGGCGTCGGCGCCCATGGCTTCGACAGCGCGGCGCTGGGCTTCCTGCCAAACGGGATACGCCTCGCGGATGACGGCCTGGCCGCGCGGGGTCAGGTGAAGGCCGCGGCCGCGGCGGCCGGCGGGCGGGTCCATGTCGATATGGCCCAGCGCGAGAAGTCGCTTGAGGTTGCGCGAGAGCGTGGACTTCTCGATATCAAGGTCTAGGCCGATCTCGGCGGCGGTGATGCCATCGGTCTGGGCCAGCTGGGTGAGTAGCGTAAACTGGCTGGCTGTGATCTTGTGCGGCCGCAGGGCGTCGTCATAGACGCGTGTGATGATGCGCGACAACTGGCGGACGCGCGTTGCAATACACGTGTCGGTGGTGGCTGTTGCGATGTTGCCCAGCTCCGACTGAGCGGGCCGGACGGTTGGTGTCATAATATTCATGTGGAGCCTCCCCGCATGGCCCGTTGGCGTTGACTGGTGTGTGCCTCGATTCGGGTGGGCACTGCAATCCAAGACGCCTGCAGCGGCAACTTGCGGAGATTCGGGCTGTGGCGGTCTTGCACGACGGTTGCGGGAAGAAGCAGTCGGCGTGCGTGGGCGCGAGGCGCTCGGTTGCGGACCAGGGGCTCAAATGCGTGCCGCTGGACGGCAGGCCGCTGCCGGCGCGCGCACGCATTTATCAACGCACGGTGGTCGTATCGTCGCTGAGGCCGAACGTATAAGCGGGCAATTCCGGTCGAGCGGTCAGCTCGCCTCGGCCAACAACGAAAGCTGGTGGTTGCCAGCCCCTTCCTGATCGACCAGGCGGGTCGGGTATTCGCCGGTGAAGCAGTGGTCGGTCAATTGGGGATTACGGCCGTCACGCTGGTCCTGGCCGAGCGCGCGGTAGAGACCTTCGACGGACAGAAAGGCGAGGCTGTCGGCGCCCATGTGCGCGCGCATTTCCTCGACTGTATGAGTAGCGGCCAACAGCTCAGAAGTCTTCGGCGTGTCGATGCCGTAGAAATCGGGATGGCGGACGGGGGGACAGGAAATGCGCATGTGCACCGAGCGCGCGCCAGCATCTTTCAACATGGCGACAATCTTGCGGGAGGTAGTGCCGCGCACGATGCTGTCGTCGAGGAGGACGATGCGGGCACCCCGGATGACACCGAGATTGACGGAATGCTTAAGCTTGACGCCGAGCTGGCGAATTTTCTGCTCGGGCTCGATGAAGGTGCGGCCGACATAGTGATTGCGAATGATGCCGAGCTCGAAGGGGATTTTTGCTGCCTGGGCGTAGCCGATGGCTGCGGGAACGCCCGAGTTCAGGGATCGGCACGACCACGTCGGCCTCGACACCCGATTCGGCGGCGAGTTCCGCGCCCATCTGCTTGCGCATGGCATAGACGCTGCGACCGCCGATGAGGCTGTCGGGACGGGCGAAATAGACGTACTCGAAGACGCAGGGTCGCGCCGGGCGACGTGGGAAGGGGCGATGTGATTCGATACCTTCGTCAGTGATGACGACGACCTCGCCGTTGTCGATCTCGCGCACGAACTCGGCGCCGACAATGTCGAGGGCGCAGGTCTCCGATGCCAGGACGTAGGCACCATCGAGTTGTCCGAGGACCAACGGCCGGATGCCCATAGGGTCGCGCGCGCCGATCAACATGTCGTTGGTGAGGCAGGTGAGCGCGTATGCGCCCTCGATCTGCAGCAGGGCGTCGATGAAGCGCTCTACGATGCGGCGCTTTTTGGAGCGGGCGATGAGGTGGAGGATGATCTCGGTGTCGGAGGTCGACTGGCAGATGGAGCCGGAGCGCACGAGATCCTGGCGGACGGTCAGCGCATTGGTGAGATTGCCGTTGTGGGCTACGGCAAATCCGCCTTGATCGAGATCGGCGAACAGTGGCTGGACATTGCGCAGCAGCACCTTGCCGGTGGTCGAGTAGCGATTGTGACCGACGGCCATGCGGCCGGTGAGGCGGTCGATGATATCGGAGCGCGAGAAGTGGTCGCCGACGAGGCCAAGGCGGCGCTCCTGATTGAAGTGGCGGCCGTCGTAAGTGACGATGCCGCAGCCTTCCTGGCCGCGATGCTGAAGGGCGTGCAGGCCCAGCGCGGTGATGGCCGCGGCGTCGTCGTGGCCATAAACGCCGAAGACGCCGCATTCTTCGTGCAGGCGATCCTCATCGAGCCAATCTGGAAGTCGTCCGAAGCCCTCGTCGTGGCGTGCAAAGCTGCCGCCTTCGTGCCCGTCTCTGTCGCTGCCCTGGGTCATCAGATCCACTCCGTCGTTGGCTCGCCGGTGGCTGTCGCTGAAACGGCCCGGATGTTGGATGTCAACCGGAGCGTTGCACTCGTGCGGGATATATGACGTTTTCGCGACCGGCGCCATCCCGACCTGTGTTGATGTAAACAAATTGCACAGCTCGGTTAGGAAAGCCGTGGAAGCCCTGCTGCTCGGCCTTTGGCTCGGTCAGGGACGAGGGCACCACGCGCACCAATATGGTCTTGAAGGCGTTGCCCGTGCTCTTGATGTAGGGCAGTGAACGGGATTGGCGCACCCATACCGCCTGATTGGCGGGATCGGGATAGAACGCCTCGTAGAACATAAAGGGAATGACGATCAGAACGAAGCCCCGGGCGGCGCCGAAGGCGAAGCCGAGGATGCGGTCGATCATGCCGACGCGGCTGTCGAGGATCGAATTGGAGATCCGGGCGGTGATCAGGTGCACGATCACCAGCACGAACAGGAAGATGATGGCGCCGAGAAGGATCTGGACGACGGTGGTGCCCTGCTTGGCGTCCATGCTGGCAAGGTACTGGGCGGCGAGCTGCTCGGCGGCGGGCTTATGATAGAGAACGAAATAGAGCACGGCTGCGAGGGCAGCGACCCACGACAGGATCGAGAGGACCTCACGGGTGAAGCCGCGGTACATGGCGAGCAGCCCCGACAGAACCGCGACGGCGAGGAGAGCCGCGTCAAGATAGGAGAGGGGGCCGAGCATTTTCACGAGATCCTTTGATGGGCTCCGGGAATGCGTGGGCGAGCTGTCGCTGCGAACGCATGCGAGAGATATGTTTCACTGGCATGGACCAATCCGCTCGGCAAGTTCCTTGAGATGGCCTAAGCGGTCGACATCGATCCGTGCGGCATCAGCGTCGATGTCGCCGGCTGCGGGAACGACGGCGCGTTTGAAGCCGAGCTTGCTGGCCTCCTTGAGGCGGATGGTCATGTGGCTGGTTGCTCTGACCGCACCGGAGAGGGAGATTTCCCCGAAGTAGACGTGATCCGTTGGCAGAGCAGCACCGGAAAGTGACGACAGCAGGGCGGCGGCGGCGGCGAGGTCGGCGGAAGGCTCGGAGATCCTGAGGCCGCCGGCGACGTTCAGGTAGACGTCGTGCTGTGCGAGGCTGACGCCGCAGCGGGCATCGAGCACGGCGAGCACCATGGCGAGGCGGTGGCTGTCCCATCCAACGACGGCGCGGCGCGGTGTGCCCAGCGCCGAGGGGGCGACCAGCGCCTGGATCTCGACCAGCACGGGGCGTGTGCCTTCGACGCCGGCGAACACAGCGGCACCCGGCGCGCCCGATTCGCGATCGCCGAGGAAAAGCTCGGATGGATTTGCGACCTCGCGCAGGCCGGTGGTCGCCATCTCGAAAACGCCGATCTCGTCGGTGGCGCCGAACCGGTTCTTGGTGGCGCGAAGGATGCGGAAGGGGTGGCCGCGGTCGCCTTCGAAGGACAGAACGGTGTCGACCATATGCTCGACGACCTTGGGGCCCGCAATCTGGCCGTCCTTGGTGACGTGGCCAACGAGAACGAGGGCGGAGCCGGTCTGCTTGGCGTGGCGGATGAGGGACTGGGTGGCGGCGCGGACCTGGCTGACGGTGCCGGGGGCGGCGTCGAGGGCTTCGGCCCAAAGGGTCTGGATCGAATCGATGATGATGAGATCGGCGCGCTTGCCGTCCGAGAGGGTTGCGAGAATGTTGGCGAGATTAGTCTCGCTGGCAAGAAGCACCGGCGCGTTCGTCAAGCCCAAGCGTTCGGCGCGGAGCCGGACCTGGGCTGCAGCTTCCTCACCGGAAAAATAGACGGTGTGCTGGCCGCGATTGGCAAGGGACGCTGCAAGCTGCAGCAAGAGTGTGGACTTGCCGATGCCGGGCTCGCCGCCGATGAGAAGTGCCGAGCCCTGCACGATGCCGCCGCCGGCCACCCGGTCGAGCTCGTCGATGCCGGTCGGCAGGCGGGGTGGTGCCTGGCTGCGGCTCGCCAGCGTCTCCAACGGAACGATGCGGCCGCGGGTCTTGGAGGTGACGCCCGAACCCGGCGGCGGGCCGGCGTCGGTTTCCTCGACGAGGGTGTTCCACTCGCCGCAGGCGGGGCATTTGCCGACCCAGCGGGTGGCGACGCCGCCGCAGTTCTGGCAGACGAATGAGCTGCGAGCTGCTTTGGCCATGCCTTACCCTGCGGTTTGATAGATGCGATGTACGCGGCGACCGAGACGGGTCAGCAGCTCGTAGCCGATGGTGCCGGCGCGGTCGGTGAGGTCGTCGATGGTGGTGCGGGCGCCGAGCACCTCGACCCAGCCGCCGCGGGCGGCAAGGCGTGGGGGAACGCCGGTGACATCGACGGTGAGGAGATCCATGGAGACGCGGCCGACGACGGGCACGGCGTGATCACCGATGAAGCCCACCGGGCCGGGTCGGGCGCTACTGCTCGACAGCGCGCGCAGGAAACCATCGGCATAGCCGCAGGCGAGGGTGGCGACCTTGGACTCGCGGGTGGCTGCGAAAGTGGCACCGTAACCGATGGCCGAGCCTTGAGGGACGTCGCGTACCTGCAGGATGCGGGCCTGGAGGCGGACGACCCACTGCATGGGATTGGGCGCACCCTCGATGGCGCGGCCGCCGTAAAGCGAGATACCCGGGCGTACGAGATCGAAGTGATAATCGGAGCCGAGAAAAATGCCGCCGGAGTTGGCGAGACTCGCCGGCGCCGGGGGCAGCTCGCGGCGCATGGCCTGGAAGCGGTCGAGCTGCAGTTTGTTCATCGGGTGGGATGGGGTGTCGGCGCAGGCCAAATGGCTCATGACGAGTGCGAGCTCGAAGTGCGTCAGGAGATCGCGCTCGGCGTTGGCGAGCTGGCTGAGCTCGACTGTGCCGAGGCCCAGGCGGTTCATGCCGGTGTCGAGGTGGAGAGCGGCCCGCAGGCGGCGACCGGTGGCATCGCACCAGGCCGACCACTCGCGCACCTCGTCGAGGCTTGAGAGGCAGGGGCGAAGATCAAATCCGGCATAGTGGGCGGCGGCGCCGGGCAAGAGGCCGTCGAGCACGTAGATGGTCAGTCCGGGATGGGCCTGGCGGACCGCGCGAGCCTCGCCGAGGGTCGCGACGAACACCGTCTTGCAGCCTTCCTCGACCAGGGCG
Organism: uncultured Alphaproteobacteria bacterium; assembly: GCA_963761475.1. Classification (GTDB taxonomy): domain Bacteria; phylum Pseudomonadota; class Alphaproteobacteria; order Rhizobiales; family Hyphomicrobiaceae. Next base: position 10,830 of record CAVXGT010000016.1, on the reverse strand, counting down.
GTGGTGATCTCGCTGAGACCCAGGCCATACGCATCGGCCTTGATGACGGCGGCGCACTCAGCGGTTCCGGATGCCTGGTTGAGAGCGCCCCAATTGGCTCGCAACGCCTCCAGGTTGACGGTCAAGACGGCACGCGCGTCGGGGGGTATGGCGTTGGTCTGGCGAATCACCTGGCGCTCCTCCTGCGGGCGGCGAGCATAACAGGATCGGCGCGATGCGGGTACGCGCGCACCGGCAGGGACCGCGCTGAGCGGGGCTTTGAGGCAGCGATTAACAGCTTGTTACGATTTGTCGGCAAATGTTCTGTTCTTTGGATTCGTTGAATGGATGGCGGAGCACGGCATGCGTCGCGGACTTCAAGTCGGGGATAGGCGTGGTTTCGGACGCCGTGAGGTCACCATCCATGCCTTCGCCCATATCGCTGGTAAACGGCCTGAACCTTGTACCGTGCGCAATCTTTCCGATGGCGGGGCGCTGCTCGACCTGGCGGTCACGCTGGCGCCGCTGTCGGTGTTCCGGCTTGTGATCGAGGCCAAGGACATCGATAGCCTGTGCGAGGTGCGCCGGCAGGATGGAACCGCCACCGGCGTGCGCTTCATCGACCAAGCGGTGATCGAGGAGCGGGCGGCAGCCCAGGCCAAGGCGGCACTGGGCTGGCGCGCATCGGATGACGGCGAGGACGAGGTCGCTATGACACCCATCGCGCCCGTCGCCGCCAAGCGGCGACGGATCGTGAGAGTCGTTGCCGGCGAAGACTTGCGGCGGCAGATTTTTGGCATCGGCGGGTGAGGCCAGGGATCAATACTCCTGGCGCTCGGGCAGGTGCGATTCCAGGGCCAGGTCCGAGAAGCGCGTGAAAGCTCCCTCGAAGGCCAACGTGACGGTGCCGACCGGGCCGTGACGCTGCTTGGCGATGATAACCTCGGCCTTGCCGAAAACCTCAGCCATGCGTGCGCGCCACTGCTCGTGGTCCTGGGTGCCGGGCTTGGGTTCGGCGCGCTCGAGATAATACTCTTCGCGGAACACGAACATGACAACGTCGGCATCCTGCTCGATGGAGCCGGATTCACGCAGGTCGGAAAGTTGCGGGCGCTTGTCCTCGCGTTGTTCGACCTGACGGGAGAGCTGGGAGAGGGCGATGATGGGGACCGATAGCTCCTTGGCAAGCGCTTTGAGGCCGGTCGTGATCTCCGAGACCTCCTGGACGCGGCCTTCCGCGGACCGCTTGGCGGAGCCGGTCAGAAGCTGGAGATAGTCGACGACGAGGACGTCGAGACCTTTCTGGCGCTTGAGCTTACGGGCGCGGGCGGCGAGCTGGGCTATCGAGATGCCACCGGTCTGGTCGATATAGAGGGGGCAGCGCGCCATCTCCTGGGAGGCGAGGACCAGCTGCTTGAATTCTTCCGGGTTGATTTCGCCACGGCGGATCTTGGAGGAGGAGACTTGGGCCTGCTCGGCGAGAATACGCGTTGCGAGCTGCTCGGCCGACATTTCGAGCGAGAAGAATGCGACGACACCGCCGTCGGCCGCCTTTATCGAGCCGTCGGCCAGTTGCTCGGCGCGGTAGGCCTTGGCGATGTTGAAGGCGATGTTGGTGGCAAGCGACGTCTTGCCCATGGAGGGGCGGCCGGCAAGGATGATGAGGTCGGAGGACTGGAGGCCGCCCATCTTGGCGTCGAGGTCGCGCAGGCCTGAGGAGACGCCGGAGAGGCCGCCCGCGCGCTCGTAGGCGGCGTTGGCCATGTCGATGGCGTGGGTGAGCGCGGTGCCGAAAGAGAGGAAGCCCTGGCCGTACTTGCTGCCCTCGGCGAGTGAGAAGAGGCGCGTTTCGGCTTCCTGGATCTGTTCTTCGGGTGGATTGTCGATCGGTGAATCGTAGGCGACGTTGACCATGTCCTCGCCGATCAGGATCAGCTGGCGGCGAGTGGCGAGGTCGTAGATGGTGCGCCCGTACTCCTGGGCGTTGATGATGGTGGTCGCGTGCGCGGCCAGGCGTCCCAGATACTGCGGCACGGTCATGTTCTGGTCGATCGGCGGCGCGGTCTCGAAATAAGTGCGCAGCGTGACGGGTGTCGCGGGTTTGCCCGAGCCGATCAGCTTGGCGGCCGTCTCGTAGATGCTGGCGTGCAGGGGATCGTAGAAGTGCTCGGCCTTGAGGAAGGTCGAGACACGATCATGGGCGTCGTTGTTGACGAGGATGGCGCCGAGCAGGGCCTGCTCGGCGTCGATGTTGTGGGGGGCGGCGCGGAAGAGGACGTTGTCGTCCTCGGCTTCGGCGGCCTTGCTCTTGCGGGGGGATGTGTTGGCGCTCTGCATGTCCCAACCGATAGCCGATTCGGGGATTGCCAAGCGAAAAGGGGTGCGCTTCCCCAGACGGCCTCCCCGTAATCAACAGCTGGCCAAGAAAGCGTTTTGACGTGGCGAGAATCATTGCGGCCAGCTGGTTGGGACTACTCGGCTGCCTCGATGGCGTCGCCATGATCGGGGGTGGTTGCCGGATGGGCGGCGCGATAGCGGGTCTCGGCGGCTGCAATGTAGTCGCGGACCAACGGCAGTGTCTCGACGCGGCGGGTGAGCTGGATCTGCATGACGACCAGGTTCTGGTAGCGGAAGGCGGCCTCGGAGCCGGCGAGGTAGAACTCCCACATGCGGCAGAACGGCGCTCCGGCAATGCGTTGAGCCTCGTCCCAGCGCGCGATGAAACGCTCCCGCCATTGGCGCAGCGTGAGGGCGTAGTGCAGGCGGAGGACCTCGACGTCAGTGAGCATGAGGCCGGAGCGCTCGATTGCGGGCATCACCTCGGAGAGGGCGGGGATGTAGCCGCCAGGGAAGATGTGGCGGGCGATGAAGGCGTTGGTTGCCGCCGGGCCATCGGTGCGGGCGATGAAGTGGATGAGGGCGGTGCCGTCGTCGGTCAGCAGCTCCATCACCTTGTCGAAGAAGGCTGCATAGTGGTTGATGCCGACGTGCTCGAACATGCCGACGGAGACGATGCGATCATAGCTGCCCTCAAGGGTGCGGTAGTCGGCGAGATCGAAGCGGACGCGGTTTGAGAGTGCGAGGCGGGCGGACCAGGCGTTGGCGTGGGCCAGTTGCTCGGTCGAGAGCGTCACGCCGTGCACCTGGCAGTTGGCAAGGCCTGCAAGATTGATGGCGAGGCCGCCCCAACCCGAGCCGATATCGAGGACGCGATTGCCATCGGCGAGATTGAGCTTGGCGGCGATGTGACGGATCTTGGCGCGCTGGGCATCCTCAAGCGTCGTGTCGACGTCGGTGAAGTAGGCGCAGGAATATTGGCGCTCGGGATCGAGGAAGAGATCGTAGATGGCGCCGTCGATGTCGTAGTGGTGCGAGACGTTGCGGCGCGCGCGGCCGGCGGGATTGTACTGGGCCAACCTTCTGGTGAGATAGCGCAGGCGATCGGCAGCACCAACCCAGCGCGGCACCGGCCGGGCGATGGCGTTCTCGAGCACCAGTTCAATGAGGTCGTAGACGCGGCCTTCGAGCATCTCGAGGCGGCCGTCGGCGTAGCCTTCGCCCAGGGCGAGGTTTGGATCGAGGGCGAGTTCGCGTTCGAGGCGGCTGTCGACGAGGCGCATGGCGACGCGTGGCGGTGCGCCGTTGCCAAAACTGTGACGCATGCCGTCGTGGGTCACGACTTCAAGCGTGCCGGTGGAGATCAATTGGTCCAACAAAACTGCGAGTGGCTTGAACATGGCAACGACCCTGGCTGTCGTCCCCGAATACAATTCACCCGGTGCCGAGCCACGGGTGCCCACCATCCACGAATAGCTTAAATGAGAAATATCGGTGCTTTCAATCCCCCGTTTCACCCCCTCGAGCGGCAGAGGGGCGGGAAGAACACTTGCGGCACGGCGAGCGATCGCCGTGCCGCATCATTGTCAGTACAGGGGCGCGTCTTTTCGGCCGGCGCCTCAGTTGCGGGGGTCTTCAGGTTGGTCGCCCATCCCAGGTGCCATGTCGCCGTCGTCGCGATCCTCGCTGTAGGTCTCGATGTCCAGCTCCTCGTCACGGATCATGGTCACGTCTTCGCCGCGGGACTGGCGCTCGGCCTCATCTGCGGAGCGGGCGACGTTGAGAGTGGCGGCGACGATGACCTCTGGGTGTAGCTGAATTCTCACCTCATGCAGGCCCAGCGCCTTGATCGGCTTGTCGAGCAGGATCTGGCGACGCTCGACGGTGAAGCCACCTTCGGTGACGACTTCGGCGATGTCGCGGGTCGAGACGGAGCCGTAGAGCTGGCCGGTGTCACCGGCCTGGCGGATGGTGGTGAAGGTTTGGCCCTGGAGGCGGGTGGCGACGGCCTCGGCCTCTTTCTTCAGCTCGAGGTTATGGGCTTCGAGCTGGGAGCGCTGGGATTCGAACTGTTTGCGGTTCTCGTCGGTGGCGCGCAGTGCCTTGCCGAGGGGGAGCAGGAAATTGCGGGCATAGCCGTCCTTGACGCGGACGACGTCGCCCATCTGGCCGAGGCGGCCGATGCGTTCTAGCAGGATGACGTGCATGGGGTGGTACTCCTCAGGTTTGTTGATTGGGCTCGGATGGAATCAGCCGGGGCTCAGGTTTCCGGCGAAGTCGGGGGTGGTGGTGGGCGTCGCCAGGGTAGGATCGGCTCGAGGATGGCGATCAGGGCGATGACCAGGGCGGCCCAGGTGTTGAGCAGGAAGAGGGCGAGGTAGACGCCGAGCAGGATCATGGCGCGGGCCGGGTTGGCGCGCGTTGCGTAGTGAATGACGGCGAGGCCCATCAGGACGTAGGCAAAGATGAATGCGCCTGCGAAGCCTGCAGCGATCAGACTCGGGTAGCCCGGCAGAACGGCGGTTGCGACAAAGGCGGCGGTCAGGGCGAGGCTGAAGCGGGGGGGAAAGCGGATCTGGGCGAGCTCGGGCCAGGGTCGGGCGAGGCGGCCGGAGATCAGCGTGACGCGGGCTGCAAGCCACAAGTTCAAGACGAAGCTCGAGAGCCAGAAAACGGCGGCGCCAGCGGGAAGCGCGTAGAGCATCACCTCGGTGAAGGCCTTGAGTTTCGGTTCGTCGAGGGGGGCCTGGTCGCCGGATGGCATCTGCTTGAGGATGACCTGCTCGAGGAATTCGCGCATGGCCTTGCGGACATCGTCGAGGTCGGTGCCGATCAGCAGAACAGTGACGAGGGCGAGGAGGCCGGCAAGCAGGGTTGCGGCTGCGAGCAGGCGGCCGGCTGGGTACCACTCGAGAGGCGGGGGCGCAGTCGGGGAGGCGGGGGCGCTCGCGGGGCGGCTCAGCAATGCCAGGTGACACAACAGCACCGCGGGCAGTCCGTGGCCGAGGAAGTAGATGGCGCCGGTGGCAGGTGCCAGGAAGAGCCCTGCGCCGACCGCACTGACGACGGCTGCGATGCCGGCAGAGACTGAGCCCCAGCCGAGGCCGGCTAGATAGGTCGGCAAGGGGGCCAAATAGAACAGCAGCATGCGCCCGCCCATGCCGCCCGCGCTGGCGGAGGCAAAGAGCAGGGCCGAAGCCATGCCGGCGGCGAGCCCGACAATGAGAAACTGGGGCATTGCAGCTGTCCCGCGCGAGGCGGTTAGAGAGGGCTCGTAGACCCTCCCAACCTGTTTATGGCCGACCCTGGCTAAGGTCGATGGCGGACGAGGCAGGTGCCTCGCCGCGCCGGCGGCGTGTTCTGCTTACTTGATCACGTAGGGAAGCAGGCCCAGGAAGCGTGAGCGCTTGATGGCGCGGGCGAGCTCGCGCTGCTTCTTGGCGGAGACCGCCGTGATGCGGCTCGGCACGATCTTGCCACGCTCGGAGACGTAACGGCCGAGGAGGCGCACATCCTTGTAGTCGATCTTGGGCGCCGCCGAACCCGAGAACGGGCACGTCTTGCGACGACGGTGGAAAGGCCGGCGCGCGGCCGATGATCCTGTTTCAGCCATTATGAGCGCTCCCCTTGTCCGCCGCTTCTCGGCCCACGGTCACCAAAACCACCTTCACGGGGCGGACGATCGCCGCGGTCGCCACGGAAGCCGCCTTCGCGGGGCGGACGGTCGCCGCGGTCACCGCCACGGTCACCACGGTCACCACGGTCACCACGGGGGCCGCGGGGGCCGCGATCACGGCCGCCGAAGCCGCCACGGTCACCACGCTCGCCGCGGTCGTCGCGGTCGCTCTTGCGCATTTGCGCGGAGGGCTCGGTCTCGTGCTCTTCGACGCGGATGGTGAGGAAGCGGATGATGTCGGTCGAGATGCTCATGCGCCGCTCCATCTCGGCCACCACTGCGGGAGCGGCGTCGATGTTGAGGAGCGTATAGTGCGCCTTGCGGTTCTTCTTGATCTTGTAGGTGAGTGACTTCAGGCCCCAGTATTCCTGCTTGGTGATGGTGCCTTGTCCCTCGGTGATGACGTCAGTGTATTCCTTGGTCAGTGCCTCCACCTGAGTCTGGGAGACGTCCTGGCGCGCAAGGAAAACATGCTCGTAAAGCGGCATGTGGCTTGGCCTTCCTTCTCGTGTTGTCCCGCCGACGCGAAGCCTCTGTCGGGGCCGGTTGCGCTTGCGCGCATGAAGGCCCACTCACAGCAACCCTTGAGAGCGAAGACACGGGGAGGGCGGCCAAGTGGCGCTGCTGCACGTTGCATCGGGTGCCAGGGCCGAGCCAGTCATGGATCGGTTCGCAAGCTGAATTTAAGGCCTGATGCGTCGCGCCCCTCCCGTTCAGCCTCCGGCCGAAACGGGATGAAGCGGCCCTTATAGCGCAACCAGGACTAGCCTCAAGCGATTTCGGCAGACAAAGGCGTCTACCGGGTGAAGGGGATCGGGAGCACGGCTGGCCGTCAACGGGCGGGAGATGCAACCGTTTTGGGGCAACCGGGGGCCCGGCTGCGTGCGGGTGCTTGACTCGCAGCTTGCTGCAGTGCTTAAGGCCACCGCAACTGGGGAACATCAGCATCGAAGGAGCGGGACGTGGCCATCGCGTTCGTCTTTCCGGTGACGGCGTTGGTGGAGCCCCCGAAAAAAACCGCGATGCGCTGCCACTCCCTGTAGGCCGGGCTGGTGATGAGAACCGGGAAACGAGCCGATTTGACGATTCGGCGCACGCGCGGGCCGATATAGCCGAGACCGATCTTGGACGACATGTCGCTGATGCTGCGGGGGCAGCACATGAAATCGAAATGGGTGGGGATGTCGGGGAGTGTCGAGGCCGTGAAGTTTTTTGGCTCTAGAAATTGCGGCGCGATTCCGGCCGCTCCACCAGCTCGGACGCGTGGGCGCGGGCGCTGTGGGGTGCCGTGAGATAAGAGGCATCGAGGTCTACCTGTACCACCTCGTTTTCGAAATACATTAAAAACTTGGTGAATTCCGGGATGTAGACCACGGGGGTGGCACCTGTCCGAGACAGAAATAAATCGATTGCAAAAGGGTTTCGCGCCCCAAGGGGCGTGTTGCGGAAGATGTGAAACAATGGGTTTGCATGGGACTTTCCTTTCCGAGAACCTCGGCGCCTGATCGTGAGGACCGCTTTTATGTACATTGAGTCCAGCGAAATGCTATTTCGAAATTTCACTCGCTGAAGGTCTGGACCCGAAGCTCCTTGCGGTAATGGTCGAGCAGGGTCGCTTTGGATATCATGCCGATAAAACGTTGGTTGGATACCACCGGTATCGAAAACAGCCGGTGTTCGTCCATTTTGTTCAGCACCTCGGACAGATCGTCCTCGGGAGAGGCGACCTGCACCTGGGATCCATGATCTGTTCCAGGATCACCGCATCGTATAGGTGCGGGTCGAACAGGTAGGGCCGGATATCGTCCAGGTGGATCATACCCACAAAACGACCGGTTGCACCGTCTTCCACCGGGAAGTGGTTGCGGTGGGACTGCTTGACGATTTTTACGAACTCCCGCAGGCGCATGTTGGGGGAAACCGTGATACAGTCCTTTTCCAGGATTTCGATCATGCCAGGTCCGAAAGCACGCGGGCGTCGGTGCCGGGCCGCAGCAGTTGCCCCTGTTCGACCAGGTCCTTCAAATAAAAAGAGGCCGGCTCGATGGTGTGGCACAGGGTCGTGGAAATGACCGACACCAGAATCAGGGGCAGGATGACTCCATAGCCTCCGCTGATTTCGACGATCAGAAAGATGCCGGTCAGGGGGGCCTGGAGCATGCCGCTGATCAAACCGGCCATTCCCAGCAGCGCGAAACAGCCCTCGTCGACCTGGGAGGCGGCCGGCCAGAGAAAGTCGAGCCCGCGGTGATAAGCGAGGCCGGTCAGGCTGCCGACGACCAGGCAGGGGGCGAAAATCCCGCCGGAGCCGCCCCAGCCGAGGGTCAGGGACGTCGCCAGGATCTTGGCCAAGACGGCCACCGACACCAGCACGAGCCCGTCCGAGAACCGTCCCTCGATCATGGCTTGAATCGAATGGTAGCCTTCTCCCAGTACCACCGGCAGGAACATCCCGATGGCGCCGACGGCGCAACCGCCCAGAGCGGCACGGACCCAGGTGGAGGCCTTGACCCGGCCGGATAGCCGGTGAGAGGCCCGCAGCATGCGGGTCAACAGAATCGACGCCGCGGCCGTTGCCACCGCCAGCCCGACGCAGGAAAGGATGTCCAGGGGTGAGATGGTGAACTTCTGGTGGCTGAACAGGATCTGGTTGCCCCTCATCAGCTCGGCTGATCTCGGTGCCGGCGACCGATGCGAGGGCGATGGGGACGATCGTTGCGGCCTTCCACTCGCCCAGGATCACCTCGATGGAAAACACCAGCCCGGCAATGGGTGCATTGAAAATGGCCGATATGGCCCCGGCGGCACCGCAGCCGACCAGGGTCACGCGTTGGCGGTCGTTTAGAGAGAAAAACTTGGCGATGTTGGACCCGATGGCCGACCCGCTCATGACCACCGGGGCTTCGGGACCGGCCGAACCGCCGCTGCCGATGGTCAGGCAGCTGGAGATCAGACGTGAAAAGCTGGATCGGAATCGAAGCAGGCCGCCGTAGCGGCTGACGCTGTAAATGACTTCGGGGACGCCGTGTCCCGCCCCCTCGTTGACCACCTTTTCGAGAAACAGCGAAGAGAGCGCCGCTCCGATTCCGGGCAGCAGAAACGCCCACCACCGGTGGCGGTAAGTGGCGAAGGGCGCCGAAGATGGCTTCCAGTGAATGGCTCAGGGCCAGTGCCGCCAGGCCGCTGCAGATGCCGACCAGGATGGCCATCAGCATCAGCAGCAGGCGCTCGTCCAAGCGGAAGAGCGGCCACGCGGCCGGATGTCGCCAGTGTTTCATTTTGGAAAAGTTTCCAATTACCCACGTTGCCTTCCGCCGTCGAGCTGGGCTTCGAATTCCACCACGCGGGCAAAAAGAGCGTCCGGATCCGGTGCCGTTTTGAGAAAATCGACAAAGGCCGCCGAACGGACCCAAAAGGACAGACGGGAGAGGAGGTGAAGGTGAACCTTGACGGACGTGCTCAGGAGGATGAACATGACAAAAACCGGCCGGTCATCCACGGAATTGAAATCGATCGGTTTTTCCAGGAAACAGGTGGTGATGGAAGGTGCCTTCAGCGCGTCGGACAGGGGGGTCCGGGGGTGGGGGATGGCGACTCCCCGCCCGATTCCCGTCGAAGTGAGCGCTTCCCTTTCCAGCAAGCGACGTGAGCTCCTCGCGGTCGTCCTCCCGAATCCCGGGATCAAGGCGACAGCGGATTCAAGGGCGCTGTCGGCGTCATTTCCGCCGACGGCGGCTGAACACGCCGCCGCGTTTCATAACCGGCAGGAGGTTTTCCAGGGGGCTTCTCTTCGGTTTGCGCCTGTGGCCGCTTCCGGAAGTTTAAAGGGCAGGTGGTGGCTGGCGGCCCATTTTCTCAGTGCCGTCTCCTTGAACTCGAATCCCCGGTCGCTGAGCCGGATCGGAATCCGCCCCTGGCGGACCCATCGGTCCAGGGTGCTCAGGGGCAGGTCGAGGCTGAGGGCGACTTCTTGTCGGGTGAGCTTCATGGCAAAAAAAGTTGCCACATGCTTATTCCACTGCGCCCAAGGTATTCATCAGGCTGTGCGGATTTCCGGGAGGAGTGGGAACCGTTCCCTCGAGGTGCCGGGTGCTGAACGATCCGGGTGATGTGCAAGTCCCGCTTGGGGTAGGGGATTTCGATGCCGGCGGCATCGAAGGCCGATTTGACCTGGTCGGTGATGGCCGAGATGGTATCCATCCGCTTGCGCGCATCCTCGATCCAGACCCGCAGCTGGAGATCCACCGACGATTCCCCAAAGTTGCGCACCACCACCTTGGGCGGGGGTCTTTTGGCGATCCAGTCGACCGAATCGGCCACTTCCAAAATGGTTCGCTTGGCTTTGTCCAGGTCGGTGTCGTAAGCGACGCCGATGTTGACCCGGACGCGGATAGCCGCTGGAAATGGTCGTGTAGTTGACGATGTCGCGGGTCATGACCTGGTTGTTGGGGATGATGATGACGATGTTGTCGGTCGTGCGGATCTTGGTCGCGCGCAAACCGATGTCGATCACGTCTCCCCAGGTGGAGCTTCCCCGGGTGCGCTCCAGACCTCGATGCGGTCGCCGATCTCAAACGGCCGGTCGATGATCAGCAGGACCCCGGATATCAGGTTGGACAGGGTGTCTTTGGCGGCAAAGCCGATGGCGATTCCGGCGACCCCGGCGCCGGCGATAAACGGCATGATGTTGATGCCGAGGCGGTCGAGAGCGAGAATGACGGCCACACTGAAGATGATGACACCGGCAAAGCGGTCGAGCAGCTCGAACAGGATGTCGTCCACCCGGGTCTCAGTCTTGGCCACCGTCTTGCCGTGGAGGTAATCCAGAAGGATGGACA
>CAVXGT010000015.1:0-516384 GCA_963761475.1 uncultured Alphaproteobacteria bacterium | reverse complement strand
GCCGCTACCTGATGGACCACCAGAGCGCCCGCATCGGGCGGTTCGAAGCAGCGTCCGCCGCGGTCATCAACCGTCGCTTCGGGTTCCAGGGCGTACGGTCGGGCGGCCGCACGCACCTCTACATGCACGGTCTTTGCCTGCCGCCCTCGATCCAGGAGCACGAAGGGCTGCTCAATTGCGCGCTCTACATGATGGAGCAACGAGCACCCGACGACCCACTGGATGCGCTGAAGCGATTGCTGCGCGGTAAATCGGCCACGCCCATGGCCGACCTACTGGCGATTGCGCGCGGCCCGGGAATTATCGCCAAGGGCGCAGCCATAAAGGCGTTCCAGAGTAGCGCCCTGCCGGGATGGCTGAAGCGGGCCGCTGTGGACAGCATGCTAAGGGTCAGTCCAGGCCACGCGGTCCGGGAGCATCTGGACAGAGGGTTGCCGCACAAGCTGCTCGGGCTCGTCGTCGAAGGCATCAGCGAACAGCGCCCCGACCCGGAAAGCCGGATCACCCTCTCGACGGCAACCGATCCGCTCGGTGTGCCGCGTGCCAGGATCGACTGGAGGATGGACCGCCTGGCGGTCGAGTCGATGGGCCGGCTGGGCAGGTTGATGGCGCTCGAGTTTCCCAGGGCAGGCCTGCCGGCGCCGCAGTTGGAAGACTGGATCGACGGACGAGCGGGCAGCGAGCCGGCCGGCATCGACATGGCCCACACGATGGGCACAACGCGCATGTCCGAAAACCCTCGCCAGGGCGTCGTCGACGCCACGTGCCGTGTGCATGGCGTTGCCGGCCTGTTCGTCGCCGGAGGCTCGGTGTTCCCGACCGGCGGGCACGCCAATCCAACACTCATGATCGTGGCGCTCGCGGTTCGTCTGGCCGATCATTTGAAGGAGGTCGCGCGGAAGGCGCCGCCTCGACTTCTGGAGGAGGCGCACTGATGGCGAAGACCGTGCTTGTGACGGGAGCGACGGGACTTGCCGGCCGATTTGTCCTGCCTGCGCTTCTGGCCGCCGGGTATCGGGTTCGCGGCCAATACGCGCGCGCGCCGGGCGAGACTTCCAGGGATTGCCTGGCGGCAATGGAACTTCCTGGAGAGCCTCGACGTGATGCCCCTCGTCGAGGACGTCGATGCCGTCATCCACTTGGCAGCGGCAGTGTCCAACGCTCAGCTGATGGAGCGGGTGAACGTTGCCGCTACGCGCGCCCTTGCCCAGGCTGCGTCCCGGGCCGGGGTTGCCTATTTCGGCCACGCGAGCTCGATCGTCGTCTACGGGTCCCCACTGTACCGCAATATTGACGAAGCGACGCCGCTGCTCGATCCGTCGAAGCCGATGGCAAGCCAGTATTATGCCGAGCCCTACATGCTCGAGTATGCCAGGACCAAGACCCTGGCAGAGCTGGCGTTGCAGGAGATGGCACTACCGCTCGCCATTGATCTCATGCGTCCCGCGGTCGTAGCCGACCTCGACCGAATGCTGGAGGTCGGCGGATGGAGCATGCCTCGCCGGATCATGGCGCTCTACCGCAGAACCCAGTACATCTACGCTGGCGACGCCGCTGCAGCTGTCGTCCACCTTCTGGCGCGTGGCATAAACGCAAAGGCACCCGGCGTCGAGGCCTTCAATATCTGCGACGAGCGCTGCGGCACGTTCGGCGCGCTGCTGGAGCGAGCCCGCACGGCGACGCAGGACGCGGCATTCCGGGCGCCGCCGTTCGAGTTGCCGGTGCTGCCCGACATGGCCAAGGATCTCGTCCGATACCGCAATCTTCCAATCCGCTATCCCCTCGGCATGCTGCGGTTGTCTAATGCGAAGCTGCGCGGCACAGGCTTTCGCTTTCCGATCGGATTCGATAGGGCGGTAGGAATGGCCATCGATCGTCGCCTGGGCCGTGCCGTCACCAATCGCCAGCCGAATCTTGCAGGTGCGGTCTGATCGCCACCGCGCGGTCACGCCGCACGGGCATAGGCCTGTCTACGATGCGGAGGGGCGGCGCGCCGGCAGCAGGATCGATAGCGCCTCCCCGAGGAAACGACGCTGCTCGGGAATGACAACCAGGATCGTCAGATAGATCGTGGCCAGGGCCGACCCGCCGACGACAAGGACGACCAGCGAATGGGCTGCGGCGTCGATGTCGAACGAGAGCTTCGCCAGCAGTACCAGCAGGCCGGCGCCCAGGGCAGCCAACACCGGCCACCACGCCGCCTCCAGAAGATCCAGCGCCGAGACATTCGTGCCGTGGATCGACCAAAGCAAGTGAGGCACGAGCCACAGGCCGAGCCCAAGCGAGTAGCACAAGGCCACGCCCTTGGGCCCGTAGGGCAGGCCGACCAAGTAGCTGGCAATGCACAGTGGCGCGATGACCAGCGCCAAGTGCAGGCTGCGCCGCTGCAGGCCGCTCGACAGCAGCAGCCAGGCGAGAGGATTGATCAAGCCGAAGATTAGCACCGTAGGGGAAAGCAGGCGGAAGATGGCTGCCGCCTCGATCCACTTCGGGCCGAGAAGGACGAGGACGATCTCCTCGGCAAACACGACAGCCGCCATCGTGACGGGCGCGGTGAGGGAGATGATAAGGGCATAGACCTTGAGAAAGTAGCGCCGGAAGCGCGGCTGGTCGCTTTGCAGGCGCGATAGGGTGGAGAAGACGACGCCGCCGACAGCACCGTGCAGCTGGGCCGTGGGCATGCCGATGATCTGGCTCGCCCTGCCATAGAGGCCAAGCACATCGGCGCCCCAGAAGCGGCCGAGCAGGACCTTCTCGGCATTGTAGGCAATAAACACTACCAACTGGTTGAGCATCAAGGTGAAGCTGAAGCCGGTGAGCGCACGCATGTTCAGGGACCAGTCTGGACGACCGGGGAGCCAGCGGGTGACGACCCACAGGCCGCTGGTCAAGGCGAAGGGGGTCATCACCGAGGCGGCGACGAGCGACCAGTAGCCGACGCCCGCGACCGCGAGCGAGATGGCGAGCGTGGCACCGGCAATTTCGGCCGTCAGCTCTGCCATCGTCAGCTCGGTGAATCGCATCTCCCGCTGAAGCAGGGCGCTGTGCTGGGCACCCGCCGCCGTCAGCACGAGACCGGCACCGGAAAAAGCGAAGATCCAGCCGACGCGATAATCGCCGTAGAAGGCCGCAATGAGCGGGGCCGCGAGCACTCCCGCCAACGCAATGAGGGCGGCCCGGCGCAGGTTGATCCAGAACAGCGTCGAGACCTCTGCTTCGGTGATGTGCTCCTTCTGGATGGCGGCCATCGTGTAGCCGGCCGATGCAATGATGTAGGCAATGCCTCCAACGGCAACAGCCATGGCGACCAGGCCGAAATCGGCTGGCGTGAGCAGGCGCGCCAGCACCACCAGGGATCCGATTTTGACGAGCAGCGTCATGGCCTGGCCGACCAGCTTGACCACGGCGCCCTTCGCCAGTTTTGCCCTGAGATCGTCCATTCCGGATCCTTTTTGCCGCCTGGCGGGATGGGCGCGATGGGTATGGACCGTGCATTGCCCGTTCGACGCCACGCCCACATGGCCGAACCCTCTGCAGCAGGCCCGGCGGCGCACCAATGCGAGAGCCCATCGAACTCCGCGCTGGCGAGTAGCCAGTGTGCCGAGACTGCCCGGGCACGTCGACCGGGCCATTGGGGGACAACATTACATCAACCGGCCCGATCGACGCGATGAGGCATCCCGTTGCAAAGCCAAAAGGCGTAGGGCTGGACGCGGGCTGCGGCCACGCCGGGGCCCTTTGGGCACTTCCTCATGCAAATGATCAGGTTTCGAAACGCCCCACCGCAGGCCAAGCTGATTGGGTCGGGCCGGCATTTTTCCTGCCGGTGTTTGCGTTCGTTCGGAGAGTCATCGCCATGCTGCAAGCGCGCACTGCAATACCGGTCCAGTCCAGACCGAAGAAACAGGACGCGGTGGGCACGCCACTGACCCGTGAATGCCCGTCGGCTGTTGCTGCGAAATCGCGTGCAGGCGACTGGGTCGAGGTACGCAGCAAGGAGGAGATCCTGGCGACGCTGGACGAGCGCGGCCGCCTCGACGGCATGCCGTTCATGCCGCAGATGTTCCGGTATTGCGGCCAGCAGTTCCAAGTGCATAAGCGCGCGCACAAGACCTGTGACACGGTGTCTGGAAATTACCGCGGTCGCACACTGCCGAACGGCGTACACCTCGACCTGCGCTGCGACGGCAAGGCCTACGGCGGCTGCCAGGCAGCGTGTCTGATCTTCTGGAAAGAAGCTTGGCTGAAACCAATTGACTACGAGCGTGATGCTTCGACTAACGGCATTCGGATCGCTCAGACCACAAGCGGAACTGGCATTGGCTGCACCGAAGCAGCCTTGATTGCAGCAACCCGCCATCCCGAGGCCGGAGACGACGAGCAGCGATACAGCTGCCAGGCAACAGAGCTGCTCGCCTTCACAAAACCGCTGAACTGGTGGGACCCGCGCCAGTATGCCGAGGACTATTCCTCGGGGAACGTTTCGATCGGCCGGATGGCGAGCGGGTTCTCCTATGCCGCCTTCGTGACGCTGCTGCAGGCGGATCGGCGCACGATCGGCAAGCCCGCGCGATGGCTCTACGACCGCTTCCAGATCATGATCGGCGGCAACGCTTTTCCGCGCTACTCCGGAACAATTCCTGTCGGCCAGCCGACACCTCGCCGGGACCTTGGCCTCGAGCCCGGCGATCTCGTGCGTGTCAAGTCATACGAAGAGATCCTGAAGACCGTCGACGCCGTCGGCCGGAACCGCAGCATGGGCTTTGATGCCGAGTTGGTTCCCTATTGCGGCAAGGAGTTCCGGGTTCGCAATCGCGTCGAGGTCTTCGTCGACGAACAGACCGGCCACCTTCGCCGCATGAAGACGCCGGCTGTGATCCTTGAAGGTGTCTATTGCCTGGGGCGCTATTCCAGCCAACGCATGCTGTGCCCGCGGGCCATCTACTCGTGGTGGCGGGAGATTTGGCTCGAGCGAAGCGAGGAATAGCGGGCCGAGAGAAAACGCGACCCCGGCCATCGCCCGAATGCGACTGGCGGGAACCTTTCCGCATCCAGGACAAACCCCTTGCCAATACTGAGTTCATGCAAAGGCCGAGGTTGCAATGCCACTCGTCGACATTGCCGTTCCGAACTATCAACACGCCAAGTATCTACCGGATTGCCTCCGAGGCGTGTTGGCGCAGTCAATGACCGACCTTCGAGTTGTCGTCATTGACAATGCGTCGACAGATGGAAGCGCGGAGATCGTGAAGTCATTCGAGCGAACAGACAGCCGAGTGAGCCTGATCCAACATGAAAGGAATCTCGGCCGCTCAACTTCCTATCGTCGTTCCGTCGACTGGGCAGAATCGAAGTACTTCATGATTGTCTGCTCGGATGACATCCTCGAGCCGGGCGCCCTGGAACGCGCAGTCACGATCATGGAGCGCAATGAGGACATTGGGTTTTGCTATGGCGAGTTCAGAACAATTCAGGGACGCGAAGCACCGGTCGGGTATGCCCCGCAATGTGGCCTTCCCTGGAAAGTCATCTCCGGCGACGCATACATCGCGGACCGATGCCGCGCGCCGCTCCAATATAACGCTACATTCAATCTAGTTCGAACCGCGGTACAAAAACGGGTCGGCTACTATAGTCCTGAACTCGCCTACACGGACGACCTCGAAATGGTTCTCAAGCTGGCTCGGCTGGGCCATGTGGCCAGATGCGATGCAGTGCAGGGCTACCGGCGCGAGCACAGCGGGAACGTGTCGTCAGCTTATTGGAGCGACCTGCTGCTTTGGATGAAATCCGTCGATGCTGCTTTTTCGATGTTCTTTTCCGGGCCCGGCCGGGGGCTTGCCAACCGGGTCGAGCTGGAGCTGCAAATGCGCAGAGCGTTGGCGGAGCGAGCCTACTGGTCGAGCATCGCGCGCAGCATCTGCAGCGACAAAGACGTCGCTCGGTCGATGATGCACTTCGCGATGGAACAGTCACCGCGGTGCAGGCATATCCCACCAGTCGCCGGCCTCGCCAAGAGAGCGGCTTTCCAACGGGCGACTTCTGTCGCATGGGAAGCCATTGGCCGGCGTTTCAGGCACAAGAGCAAGCGCCATGTCGCCGAGCACCCCTCGCCTCCATGATGGGACGGGCAGCTACAGCCGCAGGGCCGCTCGATCGCAAGACCATTCAACGACCTTCGTTCGCGGATCGTCGGTGACCAGGGCTGGGCGCACAGAAATTAAGCGAACCGGGGATCAACTGCGATACCACTCCATGAATTCGCCGTAGCTGGCCCGTTCCGAGAAGAGCTGCTCATAGCAATCTCGCGCCCCGCGCGCCCTGGCGCGCCGAAGTTTCTCGTCGGCCAACAGTTCAGAGACGGCGTCGGCAAACCCCTCGGCATCATCAGTGACGATGGCTCCGGCATCGAGCTGATGCCTGTTCTGGGGATCGACGCCGACCGTTGTCGTTACAAGCGGGCGACCGAAAGACATGGCCTCGGCAACCTTTATCTTGACGCCGGCCGAGCCCTCGAGCAGCGGCGCGATCACGACAGCCGCGCGCACATACTCCTGGTCCAGCTCGCTGACCGGTCCGACGAGGTCCAGCGACTCGGCACCTGCAAATTCCGGGCATTGCGCCGCCCTCCCCACGATCCTCATTCGGGCTTGTGGTACAGACTTCACAACGAGAGGCCAGGAATGGTCGAGAAACCACGCCAACGCCTTTCGGTTCGAATCGGTCGCATTGCCAACGAACAGCACGATCGGCTCGGTACTGGGCGGCAGTGCCGGACGTTGCGGGTAGCCCATGCCGAGGAAGATGCTGGGCTCGATGCCAACGACAGACCTAAAGAACTTCAGGTCGTCATAGCTGTTGAGCCCGCAACAGTGGGCCTTCCTCAAATGACTGAAGTCTGGCTCCGTGTGCGTTTCGCCAATGCCTGCGGCCGGAGAATGCACGCCAGCAGAACCGGCCCGAATCTGACGCGATGCTATGTGACCGACCAGCGCAAAGATGCGGCCCCGCGCCTTGATGGCCGGCGCCAGACGGGCGGCGTCGTGAAACAGCACCAAGACGTCCGGCGAGATGGCGTCAACTTTCTGCTGCAGCCAAGCTATTTCCTCTCCCGAGAACTCGAGCCGTGCCGAACGGTCCGGCGGTGGCATCCAACCCATCTTGACCATGGCGGCCTGGGCATGGAGTCGGTAAGAGGACAGGCCCGCGGAAACGCGGATGTCGCCCGGAAGCTCGATTGCCTTGCGCACTTGGTAGGATAGGTATGACGAGGAGGAATAGCGATTCCGGTAGAAGGGCATTGCTCGATCGTGCGCCATGTCCGTGACCAGGACATCGACGAGCGCGCCTTGAGCAGCGAGATACCGGGCAAAAGCCTGCACGTACGCCGCGTCCCCTCCCAGGTTCGCCTCGTAGGGATAAGTCTGGGCTATGGTAATTCTTCTACCCGCCAGAAGTTCCGCGTTGCTGTCGGGCGCCGCCATTGCGTTCGATCTGCCTTCTAAAAGAATAATATCTCAATTCTGGTGCGGCATCAGCCACCCGGATTCGACGCCAGTGTGCCCAATCGTTCATTCTCGCGGCCATGCCTTGGCGTGGGCCTTGCCATGGCCGAAGCGAGGCCCTGAACCCGATCTCATGGCGCAGCCTACTCGACTGCGCAGCCAGGGCTTAGCACGAGACCCACCCTAAGCTAAGTATAAATGCTAGCTGACTACTCGCCTCGAGAGAATACGTCGGAAGTCGAAGGAGGGACATCTCGACTGGAACAAATGGCATCGGACCATGAGTTGGCAATCCCTGCCGAAGGTTCAACTACTCCCTCCGGCGAGTGAAGCCGGAAATCCTTCAGCCGAAATCGGTGAATGCGCATTGAGGGCTTCGCGTGACATTATCGGAAGCTCAAACATGTACAGCAAACCATAAACGGCAGCTGGAGCCGCGAGGCGCCAAATTGGATGAATTCGACAAGGCGAAAGCGAGGCAGGGTGCCAATGCGAAAATAAGGCCTTCAAGCCGGTTGTGGCAGCTGGCGTTCGGGCTTGCGGCTCTCGCCCTCGCCGCCTGCGCCCCGAGGACGCTTGCCGGCGACTTCCTATGGGGCGTGAACGGGCATCCGCTCGTCTCCTATCCCGGCGTCACGTTCGAGCAGCAGCTCGACATGATGCGCGACCTCGGCCTCAAATCTTACCGGGTCGACGTCGTCCACATGCGGCACGCCGATAAGCTCGCCAAGCTGGTCGAGGCGGCCAAGGCGCGCGACATCCAGATCCTGCCGGTCATCACGACGGGAATCGATCTCGCCAAGGGCACGCCCGAGGAGATCTATGCCAGGGCCTATGCGATTGCGCGCGATCTGGTCGGCCGGTTCGGCCGCGACATTCGCGTGTGGGAGCTGGGCAACGAGATGGAGAATTTCGCCATCCTGAAACCCTGCGAGACCAGGGACGACGGCACGCAGTACCCGTGCAACTGGGGACCGGCGGGCGGGGTGGGCACGGACGAGTACTTCACACCGCGCTGGAGGAAGGTCAGTGCGGCGCTGAAGGGCCTCTCCGACGCGACGGTCTCCGTCGATCCAGGCATCGTTAAGGCGATGGGGACGGCCGGCTGGGGGCACGTCGGGGCATTCGACAGGATGAAGGCCGACGGCATCCGCTGGGACATCTCGGTCTGGCATCTCTACGGCGACGAGCCGGAGTGGGCGCTGCGCCACCTCGCCAGGCACGGCAAGCCGATCTGGGTCACCGAGTTCAACAATCCCTACGGCAGCCTCAACGGTGAGGTCCAGCAGGCGGAGGGCTTGCGGCATGCGATGGCGCGCCTGCTGCATCTGAGCCCCAAGTACCGCATCGAGGCGGCGCACATCTACGAGTTGCTCGACGAGAGCTATTGGGGGACCGACTTCGAGGCCGTGATGGGTCTCGTCCGGCTGCAGCGTACGCCCGTCGGCAATTGGGCCGCTGCCGGGCCGAAGCCATCCTACCACGTCGTACGCAAGATTGTTCGCGGCGTCGACAGCGATGTCTTGGCAGTGCTTGGCGCCAAGCAGCTGGGCAGCGGGCCGGTCTCGAAGGTGGCCGCCGCGCCTGATCGATGCAGCCCCGCATCGATCGCAGCGGCAACAACGCCCACGGCCGGGCGGATCATGTATGCCTACTGTCTGCTGCTGGATCGGCCGGTCGATGGCGGTGGCCTTGCCGCATGGCAGGCCGAGCTACAGCGGGGCATGACGATGGCAACGTTGCTGCAGGCGATGATCGCATCCGACGAGTTTCAAAAACGCCATGGCGTACAAGTGCTCTCCGATTCCGAATTCGCGAAGACCTTGAGCCGCGTGCTGCTCGGCCGGGACACGACTGCACCCGCCGCATCGGGCCCGGGTAAAGGTCCTGCCGCTGCAAAGAACGGCCGCGCAGCGATTGTTGCGGACCTGCTGGGTTCCGTCGACTTCCGCGACCGCCACCCGCTGCTCGCAGCCCCGTGACGCCCGACCTCGCGGCCAATGCCGCCGACTCCGACCACGCATACGACCACGCACATCGTCTTGCCGGCCACAAGCAGCGGCCGGTAGGCTCTATAGTCGAACCGGCCGGCCGCTCGATCGACGCCGGCCCGGTGGAGGCCCCGGGCAAAGTGCAAAAGGCCGGCAATGGTGTACTCGGCCATGGCCAGCTTATTGCCGGCACCTCGCGACGTCGTCACGATGACATCGCTCTTCCAAAGATCGCCCCGGATCAGGTTGCTGGCCCCTGCGGGGCGCTGGTGGAACCACTTGAGGCGGGGCGAGCGGCGGCGCAGGTCGATCGGGAACGGCCAACCACCGTAGATGACGTCGGCCTCGGCCAAAAGCCCCATCACGCTCCGCGCGCGTACCTTGTCCATTCGAGCCGGGCGCGAGATATCGGCTCGACGTCCAAGGCGGCCAGCTCTCCGCTGGGAATTCCTCCCTGCAATCGGTCATGTACTTGCCGCCGAATACGCCGAGGCGCAGCAGCTCGGGCGGCGTCAGGTCGGGCCGGAACTCCGGGTCGAAGTTTTGGCCGACCGGCATGGTTCGCTCATAGCGGTAGTTCTGCTGCATCAGATCGTTGACTGTGACGGTTGTCGTCGGCACTGGCACAGCGCTCCTCAAATTGGCGGATCGATAGGGAATGGCTCTACAGAGCCATTCCTCAGATGTTGGACAATATCTGTTTCCCGACCTGCCCCGCGAGAGCCGGACAGGGAGACGTTGGTCGGCCCGTCGCCTGCTCATGAAGCGATGCCACCTGAGGGCGTCAAGCTGACGCTGTTCGGAAAGCCTCGACCTCTCTTGGATCACCGGCAGCTACACGAGCGCCCTCGGCCAGCCGCCGTTCGATCCGCGCATCATGACCGCACGAGTGCTGGATGGCTACGCGACCGACATCTATTCCTCGCGTCGCATAGCGCGGACTTGTGAGGAGCGCATCGACAGGATGATGATCGTGGCCAGCGAACCGCCGAACTTCCGCACGATCTCGTATTTCCACAAGCGGCATCTGAAGATTTTGGCCGGGCTGTTCGTGCAGGTCCTGAAGCTGGCCGATACGGCGGGTCTTGTGAAGCTCGGGCACTTGGCGCTCGACGGCACGAACGTCACGTCGAATGCATCAAAGCCCCAGGCGATGAGCTATGCGCCCATGAAAAAACGAGAGGCGGAACAGAGGACCGACGTCGACCGCCGGTTCGCCGTTGCTGAGGCCGCCGACGCGAAAGAAGACAAGCTGCGTGCCAATTGCCGCGACGACGAGCTGCGGAAATGGATCGCCGACAAGGAACAGTAGCCTGAGAAGAGCCGCGAAGCCCAGTCGGGAATGGAGGCAGAGGCAGAGCACAGGCGTATCGCGAAAGGCCACAAGAAAAACGGCAAGTCGCCCAACCCACCGGACGAAGAGCCCGACGGCAAATCACAACAAACCTATACCGCTTCTGACAACCCCACCCTGAAGACCCAGGACGGCTTCATCGATTGATACAACGCACAGGCCGCAGTCGACGCACACGCCCAGATTGAAGTTGCGAATGGGCTTCCCCCGAACCTCTCCGACCACGGTCAGCTCGCCGGACTGATCGACAGCATTGAGGCCATCACGGGGGCAAATCGACGGAGGCTTCCGCCGACGCCGGCTTTCTCTCCCAGGCGAACCTTCAGGCCATGGCTGAGCGCGGTGTCAGCGTGAACGTCGTCACCGGGCACGCCAAGCACTCCAATGAACGCAGAGCCAAGGGCGGGCCGCTGACCCAGGCGTTGCGACGCAACCAGAGGCGAGGCGAATGGCGAAGCCGGTAAAGATCGAGAAAGACGATCGTCGAGCCGATCTTCGGCCAGATCAAACAGACAAGGGGGTACCGGCCGTTCCTATTGCGTGCCATCGAGGCAGCGCCTGCCGTGTGTACGATGATCTGCACCGCTCACAATCTCGTCAAACTCGCCAGGGCGACCTCGGCCGCCGGGCACCAAGCCATCGCCTGCACCGGTGGCAAACTGGACGGGCTCCTGGGATCAAATCGCACGTGTCGCACCATGCGAGAGTGCAAAAATAGCGCACAATGACACATAAGTGATTGAAAAATATAAACTATTTTAATGATTACAAAAACGAAAACGGACCCATACGGGCCCGTCTCCTGCTTCTCGTGTGCTTCTTCGTGCGTCTCGGATCAGCAGCGCTGACGTCGAGATCCTGCAACAGCGCATCAAGTTTGCGGCTGCGGTTCGAAGCCCCCACCAGCGCCTGGCTCTTCGCGCGGAGGCCGCGGTTTACCCGCCACCGGCACGGTTGAGCCCATCGGCCCCTTGAGGTCTTCGTCATCAGACTTGCGGATGATCGGCTCGCCGCGCATGACCATCATGCATTCGTCGCCGGAAATCGTCTCGTGCTCCATCAACGCCTGGGCGACGGCCTCGAGCTTGTCGCGGTTGGCGCCGAGAACCTCCCAGGCCTTCTCCTGGCCGGCGATGACGATCTTTCGAATCTCGTCATCGATCAGCCGTGCCGTCTCCTCGCTCATGTTCTGGCGCTGGGTGATGGCGTGGCCGAGGAAGACTTCCTGCTGGTTGTCGGTGTAGCGCAATGGCCCGAGCTTTTCGCTCATGCCCCATTCCGTCACCATGCTGCGCGCCAAGCTGGTCGCCTGCTGGATGTCGGAGGAGGCCCCCGTGTTCAGGTGCTCCATGCCGTAAATGATCTGCTCGGCAACCCGGCCACCGAACATCATGGCGAGGCGCGCCTGGCACCAAGTCTTCGAGTAGCTGAGCTTGTCGCGCTCTGGCAGGCTCATCGTCACACCCAGCGCACGACCACGCGGGATGATCGTGACCTTGTGCAGGGGATCATTGCCCGGCACCAACAGATTGACGATCGCATGGCCAGCCTCGTGGTAGGCCGTTGCCAGCTTTTCTTCTTCGGTCATCGCCATGGAGCGCCGTTCAGCGCCCATCATCACCTTGTCCTTGGCATCTTCGAATTCACTTTGCGTGACCATTCGTTTGGATCGCCGCGCAGCCAGCAGTGCAGCCTCGTTGACAAGGTTGGCCAAGTCGGCCCCCGAGAAGCCCGGCGTGCCTCTGGCGAGTACCTTCGGGTCGACGTCGGGCGCCAAAGGCACCTTCTTCATGTGCACGCGCAGGATGCGTTCCCGGCCGATGACGTCGGGATTTGGCACCGTGATCTGTCGATCGAAGCGTCCGGGACGCAGCAAAGCCGGATCGAGCACGTCAGGCCGGTTGGTGGCGGCGAGAATGATGATGCCTTCGTTGGCCTCGAAGCCATCCATTTCCACCAGCAACTGGTTCAGCGTCTGCTCGCGCTCGTCGTTGCCGCCGCCAAGACCTGCGCCACGATGACGGCCGACAGCATCGATTTCGTCGATGAAGATGATGCACGGCGCGTTCTTCTTGGCCTGATCGAACATGTCGCGAACGCGGCTGGCACCGACGCCGACGAACATTTCAACGAAATCGGAGCCCGAGATGGTGAAGAAAGGCACGTTGGCTTCACCGGCAACGGCGCGCGCGATCAGCGTCTTGCCCGTCCCCGGAGGGCCGACCAGCAGGCAGCCGCGTGGAA
Source organism: uncultured Alphaproteobacteria bacterium (assembly GCA_963761475.1). GTDB lineage: Bacteria > Pseudomonadota > Alphaproteobacteria > Rhizobiales > Hyphomicrobiaceae. The sequence continues at coordinate 503,290 of CAVXGT010000015.1, read as the reverse complement.
TACGGCCACCAAGGCGCTGGAATTTCTGAGGATCACGGAGAAATTCGACAATTTCCTGCAGATCGACTTTGGCTTCATCCACGCCGGCTACGTCATCGAACGTGACCCGGCCGTGGCGCTCCGTGAGAAGCTTGGCTTTCGACTTGCCAAAGCCCATGGCGCGCCCACCGCCAGACTGCATCTGGCGCATGAAGAACACCCAAACGGCGATCATCAGCAGGATCGGGAACCACGAGGCCAGCAGGCTCAGAAGCGACGGTACGTCCTCGTCAGGCGGTCGGACATTGATCTTGACGCCCTTGCCTTCCAGTTCCTTGATCACCTCGCCCTGGTTATTCGGACCGAGCGTGGTGAAAGTCCGCGACTTGTCGGCAAACGACCCGGAGTAGCGGTTGCCCTGAACCAGCACCTCGTTGATGTTGCCGGTTTTGATCTGGCTGATGAATTCCGAGTAGCTGATCTCATTCGCGCGCCGGCTCTGCGCTGGGTTCTGAAACAGATTGAACAGCGCGAACAACAACAGGCCGATGACGACCCAGATCGCGAAATTCCGGAAATGAGAGTTCATTTGTGTCCCTTCCTGGGGCACCGAACGGGGTTTTTAGCCCTCTCGGCGCGCCGGGCCGTGTCAGGACCATCCATCAAGGCCCCACGACCGGTTCGCATAACATAGGGAGGTGCAGGAGTCTTGCCAAGTTACGGGGCAGATTATCAGCCCGAATCCCTCGTTGCACATGGTACTTTCAAGGTTCACACCGTCCGATCCAGGCTCGTGGCCATGAACTGCTGCAAAAATCGGCCTGGCCCAGGCAACGACGAAGCCCATGGCGCGATAGCCCATGCCTTTGCCAGTTCTTCGCCAAGTGTCGCTTGCTGGCCGCCCGTGGCGTGGTCCAAAAACGGCACTGCGACCAACGCTTCCTCTCGCCAGATAGCGGGCATTCCACAAAGTGCCTCTCGTGGATAGGTCTTGAGCACCGGGCCTGCAAACGGCGCGATAAGGCGAACGCCTGAGCGGTTCAAGGCTGCGACCGACAAACCTGGGCCCGCATCCGTCGGGGCCGTGATCCGGAACCGGCGATCCCATTGGACGGTGGTGTCCGGCGCCAGTTCGAGCCGCGGCAGCGGTTGGCGGCCGGCTTCACGCCAGATCCGAAGTTGCTTTGCCTCGACCTCGAGCATGCACCCACCCAGCGTCTGCCGGCCGAGGGCCGCGGGCCAATCGACAGGTCCACCGCCGGCCTCAGCCCAGATCATGGTGAGCGGTTGGAGGAGCTTCTCCACGGCTGCGAGACCGGGCGCCTCAGCCTGCCCCGCGAAGCTGGCAAGCACCCTCCTGAGGATTCGCAGCCTGACGTCTGGCGCGTGCCGAAAGAGCCCGGCGAGGTCGATCTCCCCGACGATGCCGTCGTGCAATTTCACCACGCCGGCAAAGCCTGCACGCGCGGTTTGATCGAGGCTCGCCCGTGCCATGTCGAGGCGCCTGATGCTCAGCGCGAGGCTGTCCGCGGTCAGTCCCAGCCCTGCCAGAACTGGCAGCGCCTGGCGCACACGAACGCGCTCGAAAACAGTATCCGCATTGCTGGGGTCTTCGATCGCGCGCCGCCCAATCGCCTGAAGCGTGGCCCGAAGCCTGGATCGGGGCACCGCCAGCAGGGGACGATGAACGATCACGCGCACATCGAGGGGGCGTTGCCCCCCTGCGGTAAGCGTGGTCTCGCTCGTGGCTTGCATGGCGGCGAGGCCGTCCACCCCACTGCCCCGGGCTAGCCGCATGAGCATGGTCTCGATCTGGTCTTCGCGGTGGTGCGCGGTGACGAGCCAACGCGCGGCGTGGGGGCGCTCGAGCAGGGCCTGGGCGCCAAAAACCGGATCGCCGGCCGTCATGAAGGCCCAGGCCTCGGCCTCGATTTCCTCTGCCATCAGCCGATACCGTGCCAATCTGGCCTTCTCCTGAATGCCAGTCGCCGGTCTCTCTCCCGTCCACACCAGGGTCGCGTGCGGCAGGTCGGCGGCGTTGGCTTCGGCAGCGACAGCGCGCGCTTCCTCGGCAGAGGCAGCCCGTAAGCCGTGGTCGACGGTGAAGACCACAACTGGGGGCCAACCGTCCCTTTCCACTAGAGCGCGACGTGAGGTGTCGTCGCCGAGCCAACGCGGCGGGCGGAAACCGGCTGGTCGAGGGCCCGGCCGAAACACCGGTCGCTCAGCGGCAACTTGCTTGGCGCGCCGACGCAGCGCAGAAAAACCGGCCTGAGCCTCTGGCGTCTGCGTCCAGCGGGCAATCAAGTGCATGAGGGCCAAACTGTCGGAACCGCCGGAGACAGCCAGCGCCAGCCGCTGCCCCACCATGCCCCGGAACAGGTTCTCGAGTTCGTCGTCCTGAATCGGCTCGTCGTCTTTCCGCCCCGCCACGCATGACTCCGTCGGGTGAGGGCGTCAGCACCCCTGGCGCTGCTTCAAGGCCCTGGCGCGAACACGCACATCTGCTGGCGATCGATCCTTCAATCGATCGATCTCAGCGAATATGCCACAATCCTTCTGGCCGAGCTGCTCGAGCGATTGCGCCAGCTTAAGAAGGCTATGGGGCACTTTGGCGCTGTCCTTGTGCTTCTCGATAACGCCCAGGAAGGCCTGTCCCGCCGGCTTGTAGCGCCGTTGCACGTATAGGGTCTCACCGAGCCAGTATTGAGCGTCGGCAGCTAGCCTGTCATCGGGAAACCGGCGCAGGAACTCGTCGAACGACACTTCGGCCGCACCGTAGTCCTGCTGCAGCAGATATCCATAGGCTGTCTCATACAACGCTCGTGGGTTGGCTGCGCTGGCCGCTTGCGGTGGCAGCGGCGTTGCTGGCCTTGCCGACGCCTTTTGGGGTTGATCGGTGCTCAGAAGATTGCCGATCGGGTCACTGCCGCCGGGATTTATGGTGGTTGAACCGAACCCCTGAATCGCAGTTGGTGCCGCCGAGGGACGCGCACTGCCTTGCGATTGCGGATAGCTCGGTGGCGCTGCTGCAAACCCGCCAGACCCGATGGGCGGGAGCGCTTCGCCCCGGCGACCGCCGGAGAGTTGGCGAACCTGATCGCTCAACTGCTGCACCTGACTGGCAAGGGCGCGAATCTGCGTTTCGAGGCTGTCGATGCGGGCGTTGTCAACGCCTCCACCCGCCCGCACGCCGCCGCCGGCATTGCCGCCACGGCCAAGTGATTCCAGCGTACCGACAGTGACTTGCATGTCGGTCAGCTGCTCCTCCAGCTGCTCAACCTTGCTGCGCAGTTGGGCATCACCTTGTGGTTCGGCCGAGTTGCTCGCGGCCGCCGGGCGCGACGAGCGCTTCTGCTGCGCCGCCAGGTCGCCGGTCAGGCTCGCGCAAAACACCGCAACGACCGCTGCGAGAAGGAGTTTCGATGCTGGGCCCATGGATCACTCTTTTGCATTTTTCGTCGCGACGACCAGAAGTGCTCGCCGAACCGCCACTACTCTAGTGTCCTGGCCACAGAGTTAGTCACTTGTCTCTGCACGCCGGGTGTACACTTCGCGCCTCACGGCACACTATCAAAAACATTGGCCGAGCGTGGCGTCGCGTTTGCAAGCCTGCATTCACAACGTGCCGAATGATTGAAGCAGCCGTCACCATTGCACGCTCAAGCATGAGCACATAATGGCGGAAGTCTGCGTCACCGACAGCACCATCTATCCGCCGTACAGCCCGTCAGCCGACCAAGTGTTGCCATCGGGTGACGGCTCCATCGACGGGCCAGCGGCCACAACGCTACCGCCCAGCCTCGCGTCCACCCAGCGGCGTATGCTCGCCAGCATATCCGTCGGGCGCGTTGCGCGTGGGCAAGGAATCACTCGTTGATGGCGCGATCGAGGTAACGACACGCCGGTTCTGTGCGGCGCACTCCGGAGACTTGCAGGTCGCGATGGGTTGGTCGTTGCCATGTGCGCGAATGACGATGCGCTCTGCGGCAATACCTTCCTCGATCAGCCGGTCGCGTACGATTTCGCCTCGCCGTTGGGACAGGGATATATTGAAATCGCGGCTTCCACGGTCGTCTGAATGCGCCTCGATGACGATCGGCAGATCGCCATGCCGTTTGAGCCAGACCGATTGTGCTGCCAGAACGGTGCGCGCGCGCGCACCGAGATTGGCGTTGGCCTCGCCGAAGAAGACACGATCACCAGCCGCCAGCAGGAAGTCCAACGCGAGAGCTCGCTGCACGCGCTCGCGCTGGCCATTACCGGCAGGCGCGCGGCGGCTTTCATCGGCGGGGCTCTGGCGTTGCTCTTGAGGTGTGCTGGTCCGGTCTCTGGTGCCAAGCAGTGGCGACGGCGTCGGACGATCAACGCGCTGGGCGGACGACCGATCTGCAAAGAAGTGCTTTAGGTCTCGTTGGGCTGATCGCGCCGCGAGGCTATCTGGAAAGCGCGCGATGACGTCCTCGAGATATCTGCGGCCAAGCATCACGTCGCCCCGGTCGAGCGCGGATATGCCTTCTGCCAGGAGATCCGCTGCCGCTCGCCCATCGTCGGCCCGATCGTCCTGGCCGGCTCCGCTGCCCGTCGTAAAGGTGCCAAGCAGTCGCTCTCTGGACTGCGCAAGCGCGGTTTCTTGGGTCGAATAGACGACGCCCGCTAGCAAAAGCATAGTCAAGATTGCAAACAAAACGCTCCGCGATAACAAGACACGCAACAAGGCTTTGCTGGCTGCTTTGTCCCCGTCTATGACCTCGGTTTTCATTGGTCCAGTCCGCCCCGCCGCTTCTGGATACATCACTCGCAGATGACAGAACAATGCGGCCACTTTTTGTTGCGGGTCGGGCATTTAGATAGGGTTGAAGCGAAGGCGATCTGATGATCAGCTAAGGGATACGGCTCGAATTACGAAAGCGGCCGGCGCAATGGCCGGCCGGTTCGAAGTACTCTTGTTGTCTTGTCTCGGTGGCTCCAGCTCGCCTGTGAACGGCTGATCAGCAGTCCCGATCGGGCCATCAGCCGGTGGTCGTTACGATCCGGCGCCCCTAGTATTGAGCACCGTCTGCGCCCGACGATTTTGGGACCAGCATGATATGTCGTTGCAGACGGCAACGGGACGCTCTTTCCCGTATGATATCGTACGAATGCGTGCGCTGCTCACACCTTCACCGATCAGGTGTCGCTTCACGAATTCTGCGCGCTTTGCGCCAAGGCCGATATTGTATTCCCGGGTGCCCCGCTCGTCGGCGTGCCCTTCAACTGTAATCGTATAGCGGGCGTACTGCTGAAGCCAACGAGCCTGACCGGACAGCGTCTGCTTCGCTTCGGGCGTGAGATCGGTACTGTCTGTCGAGAAATAGACGATATCGCCAACGTTCTGGCTGAAGTCCTGTTGTGTGCCGGGGCGCGCGTTGCCGCGCGCGCTTCCGAGGCCGCCGGGACCCAGTCGCACATCATCAGGCTTGGGTGACGAGTTGGCGCAACCGGCCACTGCAAAGCCTACCGCTGCCACAACTGCCAACCGGGACAGCGCCACTGCTATCTTGCCGTTCATATCGTGAACCCCCTGGTCAGGCCGAGGACTGCATCAGCCTGGCGATCCTGGTCCCCTGCATCGACCGTTATTAGCCGCATCGGTGTACGAAATTAAGGCCGCGTCACGGCTAAAGTCGGGTGTGGCAGGATCGGTTGCGACTTGCAAGGGGCGGCTACTTCCGCTCCCCAGCTTTGCCATGGCGGCCATGCGCTTTTTGCGTGCAAACCCGGCTCAGCTCTCTCGCGTGAGGCTGGCGGATCGGCCGAAAGCGACATCACTAGAAGCTGGCCCGGCAATTTGGCAGTAAGCGAATCGACGCCACTTGAATTCCAAAAAATAAGGCCGTTCGGAGTGTATCCGAACGGCCTTGAAAACTCAGACGCTTGCAACCCATTGGCTGCCGTACTCTTGCGAGCGCGTGGTTAGCGAGCAACCTGCTGCTGAACCGCGGCATCGGCACCAAGCTTCATCAACTCGTGTTCGACCTCCTTGCGGCAGGCTCCAAGAGCCATGACAGCAAAGACCGTAGCAAGGACGATAGCGCCTTTCATTCTCTTCTCCTTTAGCCCCACTCTGGGGGCGTGCACGCGTTAGCGAGCGATTTGCTCAACGGCGGGAACATTGCCACCAAGCTTCATCGAACTCGTAATGCTCTTCGCGGCGGCAAGCAGCAACCGCAACCGTGGCAAGGATCGTCGCGAGGACGATAGCACCCTTCACTGCCTTCATGTCTCTCTCCTACGAGCTAGTTCGGCAATCGCCAGATTGGGGTACCTGTGCCGCATCTTGAGATCAAGGACTGGAGTTCTTGTTGAACCCTTTTCCAAGGTCCACGATGCGAAAATACCACGATCCGTTGCCACTTAGTTTCAACACTCCGGAGGCATGCGAAGTCCACGCTCCGGCAACCGACGAGCTGGCGCGTCGCGGGTACGCGGTCTCGTTGTGCTGGACAGTAGGAGCAACTGATTAATGCCGGGTTAAACGCTGTGCCTATCCGAGCAGCGGCGACCACGCGGGGTCCGAGCCGAAAGATGGCGTCCGCACGAGTCGCTCGTTCCTGCCGGTGATATCGACGGAGTACAGCTTCGGTCCGCCGTTTGCGCCGGGATGCTCGCGGAAAAACATCAAGAACCGCCCATTTGGCGCCCACGTCGGCCCTTCGTTATGAAAGCCCTCGGTGAGCACGCGTTCGCCAGTGCCATCCGTACGCATGACGCTGATCAGGAACCGACCGCCGAGCTGCTTCGTGAAGGCGATATAATCCCCCCGCGGCGACCAGACCGGGGTCGAGTAGCGCCCCTCACCGCGGCTCAACCGTTGCGCCGCCGCCACCCCCGGCGGACATGACGTACAATTGTTGGGAGCCTTCTCGATCGCTTTCGAAGACGATTCGCTGGCCGTCTGGCGAGTAGCAAGGCCCCGTGTCGATCGACCGGAGCTCAGTCAGGCGACGCAACTGGCGGGACCGCAGGTCCATCTCGACCAGCCCCGTAGCCCCCCGCTCGCCCTGGCTCATGACGATTCTCTGGCCGTCGGGTGAGAATCTTGGAGCAAACGACATGCCTGGGAAGTCGCCGACCACGCGGCTCTGACCCGTTTCAATGTTCATCAGCACCACGCGTGGGTCGCCACTCGTGTAGGTCATATAGGTGACCTCGAGGCTCGTGGGGCTGAAACGAGGTGTGATCACTAGGTCGCGGCCCGACGTCAGCCGGCGGACATTGGCGCCATCCTGGTCCATGATGGCAAGTCGTTTGATCCGCTTCTGCTTGGGGCCCGTCTCGTCGATGAACACAATGCGGGTGTCGAAGTAGCCCTTTTCCAGCGTCAGCTTTTCCCAGACCTGATCCGCCACGATGTGGCCAAGGCGACGCCAGGATGCGGTCGACGTCGCAAGCTGCTGACCGGTCAACTGCTTGCCGAGGACGACGTCCCAAAGCCGAAATTCTGCCCGCAGCCTATTGTTACCATCAGGCTGCACGCGCCCGACAACCAGGGCCTCCGCGCCGATTGCCCGCCAGTCGGCTGCGCGTGGGGTTGCGTTCGGGTCGTTGATCCGCTCGATGAAAGAGCGCTGATCGAGCGGCTGGAACAGTCCGGAGCTTTCCAGGTCATTCGAAATGATCGCAGCGATTTCCTGGCCGAGTGCGGCATCGCTGGACAGGAAGGCTGGAACCGCGATCGGACGCGGCTTGAAGTTGGCCTCGTTGACGTCGACGACCAGCGGACCGCTTCCACCTTGCGGCTGACCTTGCGCGGAAGCGAGCCGCGGCAGGCCGACAGCCGGTGCGAGTGCTGCGGCGAACGTGAGACTGAGAGCTTGGCGACGGGTCGGCACCGGTGGCCCCTTATGATTCGGCTGGACTGTGCGGGACAAGGACCCTCGATCCATCGGGTGTCAAGATGTCGAAAGTTGGGTGACAGACATAACGCCGGCAACCAACACCTCTGCTGGGTTGGGATCAGAACATGCGCGCAGGATCGAAGGTTACGATCATGTGCTCCCATCCACCGGCATACTTGTCGGGCGGCAGGGTATAGGGCTGGCACTGCAGAAGGGCCCGCATTGCCGAGTCTGCGGCATCCCTGAACACAGGGCTTGCCTGCGGGTTGACGACACGGGGCTGGCCTGAGATTTCGCCGGACTGGGTCAGTTTGACGTCGATTTTGACGACCATGTTCTGAATGCCGTCGAGGCCGGCATTGATGTTCCAGCACCGGCTGACCGCCTGTCGCATCAGACCGGCGAGAAAGCTCGCCTCGCTGGCCGAGATGGTCTGGTCGCGACCTTCAGCAGCGCCGCGCACCGGTCCCTTGGCCTTGGAGTTGGGATCGACGTTGGGGTTTGCAGCCGCCGCTTGCTTGGGGTCTGGTGTCTTGTCCAAAAGGGCCGCCAACCGGTTGGTATCGAGCTTCTTTTTGGCTTCCCGTTCCCGCTTTTTCTTCTCGGCGAGCTCCTTCTTCTTCTTGGCTTCTCGCTCGCGCTTGAGCTTCTCGGCGAGCTCTTGCTTTTTCTTCTCTGCAGCCTTGCGCTGGGCCTCGGCTTTCGCCTCGGCGTCAGCCTTGGCCTTGGCCTCCGCCTCAGCCTTTGCCTTCGCTTCCGCCTGAGCCTGTGCCTTGGCCTCGGCTTCCTTTTTGACTTTTTCTTCTTCGGCCTTTTGCAGCGCCAATTCCTCGAGCTTTTGGTCTAGCGCTGCCTTGTCGGGGGGCGGTTTGACGGGCTCGGCCGCTTTGGGCGGCGGCGGCGGCGGTTCGGCGTTTGCAACTTCGATGGGCTTTTCAGGCTCCGGTGGGGCCTCGGGCGGCGGCGGAGCAGCGGCTGTTACAGGCGTCGGCCGCTTGGCGTCTTTCTCCGCCTCATCCGGCTTCTCGACTTCCTTTGGCGCGGCGACATCCAGCTTGGCCTCGCGCGCGCCCTTGCGCATGCGGTCGAGCTCGGAGGCAGAGATGACATCGGCAATGATGGGCGGACTGTCTGGCAGCTTCGGTGTAAGGGGTGGCGTTGCGGCAAACGACCCCAGCGCGAGGCCGATCAGCATCGCGTGCATCAATACCGATAGGATGAAGCCGAATTGCACGCCGCTAGCCCCCGCCCTCCATCTCCGTCACCAGTGAAATCTTCCTGAAACCCTGCTCCTTGATGCGTGACATCACTCGCGCCACATGGCCGTATTCCACCGCTTTGTCGCCGCGCACGAAGATCGGTTCGTCCTGGCCGCCGCGTCCTTGCGCGATGGCTGCAAGTTTGGCCCCGAGTTCGTCGATGCTCATCGGTGTTTTCTCCTCCTGGCCGAGGAACACTTGGCCGCTTCGAGTGACGGATACGACGATTGGTTCCTTGTTCGATTCGAGCTGACGCCCTTTGGCTTGCGGCAGCTCCACCTGTACGCCTCCAGTCAGTAGAGGCGCCGCCACCATGAAGATGATCAGCAACACCAACATCACGTCGACGAAGGGCGTCACATTGATTTCGCTCATCGGTGCATGCCGCCGCCGCCTGCCGCGCCGTCCGGAATGCCCACTGCTTCCACCACCACCAAGGCTGGCGCCCATTGCTTGAACTCCTTAGGCGCGCACGTCGATCTGGCGCGAGACGATGGCAGCGAACTCGTCGGCAAAAGCCTCGAGCCGCTGTGCCAGCCGAGCCGAGTCGGCCGAGAATTTATTGTAGGCAATGACTGCCGGAATGGCGGCGAGCAGGCCAAGCGCCGTCGCAAACAATGCTTCGGCAATGCCCGGTGCCACGACCGCAAGACTGGTGTTCTTTGAGACGGCGATCGCCTGGAAGCTCGTCATGATGCCCCAGACAGTGCCGAACAGCCCGACGAATGGCGCCGTCGAGCCGACGGTGGCGAGGAATAGGAGGCTGCGGTCAAGCCGCTCCATCTCGCGGCTGATGGTGACGTCCATCACCTTCTCGACGCGCAGCTGGATGCCACCGAGCGCACGAATGTTGCCTTCAACCGATCGCTTCCATTCCCGCATGGCGGCAACGAACAAGGCACCCATAGAAAATGTGCGGTCCCGCGACAGCGCCGAATAGAGCTCCTCGAGCGATTGACCTGACCAGAACAATTGTTCGAACCGATCAGCTTCGCGTCGTGCCCGCCGGAAAGCGAATACTTTCTGGAAGATGATGCCCCATGACCAGACCGACGCTAGCAACAGTCCGATCATGACCAGCTGGACGACCAGGTGGGCCTGCATGAACAACTCAACAAAGGAGTGTCCGCCACCCGTGCCTTTCATGGCTTGCCTAACGACATCAGTCGGATTCATGTTGCTGCCTTGTTCCCCGCCAAACTCGCCGACGTCATGCCCATGAGCATTGCGCTGCCTGCGCCACAGGGCCTGCCCAGTGGATCGGACCAGCGCCTGCATTGGCAATCCATCGCCAACGGCTGCGCCGTCGAGTCGCCCGCCAACCCTGCCCATGCCGCTTCTTGCCGGGATTCTTGGCCAAACTGCGGCCCCGGTGCATCTCAATGGGTCCGATGACCGAATACCGCGCCGGCCCCGCTCTACTCAAGTCCGCCGGTGCGCCTTCCGGCGTTCAAGCGTCCGAATCTGTGGAAGGAGGCCGTCGGCGAGCTCCGAGGACGAGGGCGCGCAACATTGCGGCGACGAGACAAAGCGCCAGCGTCCCTGCAACCAGTCCGAATGTCTGCACGAACGCCTGGTGGAATGCGGCAGCGTCGTCTGCCCCGCCCGCCCGCGATCCGGCCTCCAGCCACCCGTGCAGCGCCGTCAACCCCGTTGCCGCGCCGATCACCCCTATCGTGCGGGTCACCATTGTCAGGCTGCCGGCCACGCCGCGCTCGGACTTGGGCAGGTGTGCGATCACGGCATCGGTATAGGCGATCTGGAACAGTCCGAGCCCCAGGCCTTGAACGAGCAAGGCCGCCGCCGCAAGTGCCAGCGGCGTATCGGCCCCCGTGGCACCGACACAGGAAAGTCCAGCCACCGACACGCCAGTGCCGAGCATCGCGAGGCGGCCCTGGCCGATGCGAGGCGCGATCTGGCCAGCGATCCATGAGCCCACGATGATCCCGACTGCGTTCACACCGAGAACAAGGCCGCCCACGCCGGGCGCCAGCCCCAAAGTCCGGACGATGTGGAAAGGCACCAGCAGCATCACGGCAAAACCGGCGAGATTGACCATGATGCTGGCGATGTTCAGCATCAGGAAATCGCCATTGGCAAAATGCGACAACCGCACGATCGGCTCGGGGTGACGCGTTTCGTGCCACAAGAAGGCTACCAGAGCAGCGACGCCGACCCCCACCAGCGGTAGCGTCACCGGTATCGGAATCGGGATATTCGGGCGTGCCGCCGCCAGCAGGAACGCGGCCATCCAGACGACGAGCAATAGCGCGCCGAGCCAGTCGAACCCGGATGTGGTGGCACGTTGTGCACCTGCGGGAATGAGCCATGACAGCAGGAGCGCTGTGCCAACCAGTGGCGCGCGTGCCCAGAAGACTACGGGCCAGCCGAAGGTCTCGACTAGAAAACCGCCGGCCAGTGGACCGAGCGCGGCGCCAGCCGCCATCGCGGCACCATAGAGAGCTAGTATGCGTGTGCGTTCGCTTTCAGCATAGAGCGATGTCGCCAGCGCCGGCGCGCAGCTCCAGGTGAGGGCGATGCCCACACCTTGCAGTACCCTGCCCGGAAGCAGCCAGCCGAGTGTCGGCGCAGCGGCGCAGGCAACGAAACCGATTGTCGCGATGACCAATCCCGATTGGAAGATGCGTCGGTACCCGAGGAGGTCTCCGAGTTTGCCGAAGATCAACATCAGACTGGCGTACGTGAGGACGTAGGCGATGATTACCCATCGAATGTCGCTGACGCCGAAACCGAGATCCCGCGCGATGGACGGGAAAGCAATATTGACGGAGCTGTCGAGCGGCGCAGCGATCGAGCCGAGGCAGACGACGGCGAGAGCGAAGGCCGGCTGGCGCTGTCGTGCGGGCATCGCTGAACCGATTTTTCTGGGGACGCAGGGTTGGATGGCAAGGTGAAGGCATATCGCCACCAGCCTTGCATGCTTTGTCGCCTGAGCAAAAGCCTGAAAGCGTGGCCGCGGAGGTAGCGCCTGACCAAACTCGACACTGGCCGTCCGATGCCCCTAAAGTCCGCGCCACATCCTCAGCACCAATTGAGCGAGCCCTCGCAATGACGAGCCTACCCGAGTACGAGATCTATGCCATCCGTTACGCCAAGCAGGACTTGCGCGATGAAGGCCACATGTTCATCGGTGGCGAGCACGGCAAGATGATCCAAGGTCTCGATTTTTTCACCTACGCCCTTAAGGGCGGGGGCCGCAACTGGATCGTTGATACCGGCATGACGGCCGTTCAGTCGAAGCGCATGGGACGCGATTATGACTTTTTATGCCGGCCGTCGGAAGCCCTGGCCAGGATTGGCATCGATGCCGCCAGCGAGCCGGATGTCATTCTGACCCACGCCCACTTCGATCACGTCGGCACATTGGAAGACTACAAGAAAGCGCGCTTCCATATCCAGGACGAGGAGATGATCCACGTCACCGGCCGCGACATGACCATGAAGCCCTTCCGCGCCGCCTATCACCCCGATGACGTCAAGCAACTGATCGATCTCGTCTATGCAGATCGCATGGTGTTTCACGACGGTGACGTCGAGATTGCACCCGGTATCGAGTTCATCCTGGTCGGCGGCCACGCCCGCGGACAGGCAGTCCTGCGCGTCAACACCAAACGAGGCTGGGTGGTGCTGGCCTCCGATGCCGTGCACGTCTACGACGAGACCGATTTCGAGCGCCCGTTCGCGATCTTCTATGATCTCGCCGCAATGATCGACGGCTATCGCCGCATCAATCAAATGGCCGGCAATCGCGACCTGTTGATCCCCGGCCACGACGCCCGGGTGACAAAAGCCTATCCCTCAGCAGGCCCTGGCATGGAGGGCCAGATCCTGAGGCTCGATATGCCGCCGAAGTGGTAGTGTGATCCAGGCAATAGCCACTGAGGGGACGGTCGCAATTGAATCGATCGAGGCGGCGCGCCTACTGCGCCGCTTCGGCGTGGGAGCCGACGAATTGCAGGTCGGCAAGCCGCTTGTAGAGGCCGGCTTTCGACGACAGTTCGGCGTGAGTGCCTGTTTCTACGATCAGTCCATTGTCCATCACGAGAATGCGGTCGGCCCTCTGCACCGTAGCCAGGCGGTGAGCCACCACCAGCGTCGTCCGGCCGCGGCGCAATTGATCGAGCGCCTTCTGCACGGCGACCTCGCTCTCCGCATCAAGCGCGCTGGTCGCCTCGTCGAGCAGCAGTACGGGCGCATCTCGCAGGATCGCCCTGGCGATGGCGATACGCTGGCGCTGTCCCCCCGACAGCGTCACGCCACGCTCGCCAATCATCGTATCGTAGCCCTGGGGCATCGCGCGGATGAAAGCATCCGCATTGGCTGCCACCGCAGCTTGCTCGATCGTCTCCCGGCTGGCACCGGGCGCGCCGTATCGGATGTTTTCGCCAACCGTATCGGCAAACAACGCGACATCCTGAGCCACCAGCGCGATGCGGCGCCTGACAGCTTCGAGATCGGCCTCCGGCAAGGCCACGCCATCCAGCCGAATGACACCCTGGGTCGGGTCGTAGAACCGCAGCAGCAACGCCAGGATCGTGCTTTTGCCGGCGCCTGAAGGTCCGACCAGCGCCACCGTCTGGCCTGGTTCGATGACAAAGTTGATCCCCGAGAGCGCCGGCGTTTCTGCGCGGCCGGCATAGGCGAATGAAACATCCTCGAAGGCGATCCGGCCTTCGGCAGGCGTTGGCAAGGGGGTGGCAACGACTGGCGAAGTGATTTGGGGCTTGGTCGCCATCAACTCCGCAATCCGCTCCGCTGCCCCCGTCGCCTGCTGCACCTCGCCCCAAACCTCGGAGAGACCAGCCAGCGAGCTGCCAGCGAAGATCGCATAGAGCACGAACTGGCTGAGTTGGCCGGCACTCAGTTGTCCGCCGGCCACCAGGGTCGCGCCATGCCATAGCACCCCGACAATACCGGCAAACACCAGGAAGATGACGACCGCGGTTAGGCTGGCACGAGCGAGCAGACGCGTGCGCACTGCTTCGAAAGACTGTTCGATGGCATTTCCATACCGCGACGAAACCTCGGCCTCGTTGGTAAAGGCCTGCATCGTGCGATAGGCAGAGAGGTTCTCGGACGCGTAAGCGGCAGCCTCGGCGATTCGGTCCTGCGTCGTCCGCGACAAGCGGCGCACCGATCGACCGAATCCAACCAGCGGCAGCACGATCAACGGAATGGCGATGGCCACCAGACCTGCCAGTCGAGGACTGGTGATGACCATAAGCGTCAAGGCGCCGATCAGCATGATGCTGTTGCGCACTGCTTGCGAGATAGCAGACCCTGCCGCAGCCGTCAGTTGCGTCGTGTCAGCGGTAATGCGGCTCATGATTTCGCCGGATCTGTTCGCCTCGAAGAAGTCGGCGCCGAGTTTGGCGAGGTGGGCGAAGACCTTGACGCGGAGGTCGGAGACAACACGCTCGCCGAGCCAGTTCACACAAAAAAAGCGTGTGGCACTCGCAACAGCGAGCGCGGCGCCAAGTGCGATCAGGCCGCCGAAATAGCTGTCGACAACTTCGCCGCCGCTTCCGCCAAAACTCGAATCGATCATGTGCCGGACGGCCATTGGCACAGCCAGCAAAACGCCGGCCGAAATCACCAAAGCCACGCCCGCCACCGCGACCACGCCGCGATGCGCCCAGATCATGGGCGCCAGTGTCGCAAGCGGCTTCAGCGACCGGCGCCGTTTTGCCGGCTCGGCAGTCTCGTCATGGTGGCTTGGCAGCGTGTCTTTCGACATTCCTCGCACTTGGGGCGCCTCGTCGGTCGCTACATCTCACAGCTCCCCCACTCGATGCCCCAGGGATGGCTCAGTCTCAAGTGCGCATTTCGTTGCGCCCCGGCAACACCGTCACATTTGCCGGAACGAGCCACCCACGACATTCCGTGTGGACCGCAGAACTGAGGCGCGCATTTGCCAAATTTGGGCCATAACGTACCCTCGAATTGGTTCACGCCTTGGCCCACTGGCGCATGCGCTCAGCAGGAAGGCCATTCGGAATTCGCGACACATGGCTGACGATCCCTATAGCGTTCTTGGCCTTTCACGGACAGCTTCGGACGACGATATTCGTCGTGCTTTCCGCCGATTAGCCAAGGAGCTGCATCCAGATCTCAATCCCGGAAACGCTGGGACTGCCGACCGTTTCAAGCGGGCTTCGGCAGCCTACGAACTCCTCGGCGACCCGGAAAAGCGCCGACGCTACGATGCCGGCGAGATCGACGCGTCGGGGGAACCGAGGCGAGCCTATCAGCAGGCTGGCGCTGGGCGTCCCGGTGGCGGCCCGGGACCCGATTTCGGCTTCGGCGATATGTTCTCGGACCTTTTTGGCCAGGCCGGGGCTCGCGGCGCCGGCGGCGGGGGCTTCAGCTTGCGCGGCCAGGACATGCGCTACACGCTGGACGTGGACTTCATGGAGGCAGTTCTTGGCGCCCGGAAGCGTGTCACCATGCCGGAGGGCGGCCAGCTCGATCTGACCGTGCCGGAAGGTGTCAAGGACGGCCAGGTGCTGCGTCTCAAGGGCAAAGGCGGTCCAGGCATCCGGGGGGGAGCGGCCGGCGATGCGCTCGTCGAGGTGCGAATTCGCCCGCACGCCTACTTCAAGCGCATCGATGACGATATACATCTCGAGGTTCCCATCACGCTTGATGAGGCGGTGTTGGGAGCCCGCATCGAGGTCCCGACGGCGTCAGGCAGGGTCAGTGTCAATGTGCCCAAGGGGACGAGTTCGGGCCAAGCGCTGCGCCTGAAGGGCAAGGGTGTGCGCAACGCGGGCTCCGCCGTTGCCGGCGATCAGATCATTACCGTCCGCATAGTCCTGCCCGAGAAGATCGATGAATCGCTGGCCTACTTCCTGGCCGAATGGCGCAAAAAGAACGCCTACGATCCCGGCAGGCCCTGAATTGGCGAGCCCGCCGATCCAATTGAGACGCGCGCCGGAGCCTTACCGGTCCCTGTCGCGCCGTAGCCGGCGTCGAGCCGTAGTGCTAGCCTTTGCGGCACCCTTGCTGCGGCTAGCGGACGCTGCAGGCCCGCCTTGAACCGGCGTTACCACGGTCGTGTCGGCGGCGAGATCCTCGGTAAGCACGAGATGATCAAGTGCCCGCACACCGATATATGGAATGTAGCCTCGGCCCGAGATCTGTGACTTCAGCGTGTCGGCTAGGGCCCGTGTCCCCACATACTCGACGACCAGCACCGGCAGATCCCGATTGATGGCGGGCGCGAGCCATCTCTCGCTGCGCCGTATCGTTTCGGGTGGATTGGCTGCACCGTCCCGCTCGCCGTAAAGGAGATCCTCCTTTGCAATCGCGTCGATCACGCTCAAGTAGGCTGGATCGCTCAGCAATTGTTCGCCGTTTTGCGGCACGACCAGAAATCCTGGCGCGACCCGGCGAGCTGCCGCCGCGATAGCGAGCACGAATGAAACCATTTCCTTCCGGGCTTGCCCCCGCGCATCGATCACGGCCTGGAATGCGTCGATCCGATCGAGATAGACGCCGTCGAAACCCGCATCCAGGATACGATTGAGATAGCTGTTGGCGGAGGTCAGGATGACGGACTGCCACTCGGGATCCCAGAAGCGGACGTGAAAGTTCCCGACCCAGTCGTCGCTTTCCGCCCCGAGCCATGCGGGAGCTGTGACCTTGGGCACTCGAAACGGTCGGGTCACGACACTGCGTTCGCCGGGCTGCCGCAGCGGTAGTCGTGTGTCATTTGCCGGAGCGGCGTCCGGCGTCAAGACGGAGAAGGTGCGGACCCAATCCTCTTGCCAATAGAAGCGATAGTCTTCCGCCTCGCCGATCGACATGTAGGCGAGCACGATTCGCCGACTTCCGTCCGGTCTGCGCTGCATGCGCGCGACCTGCTCGCGGCTGAAGGTTCCGCTGTCCTCGCCGTTTCTGGAGTAGTCGACCACGACCAATTCATAGGGTGAATTGGCCACCCGGTCGATGTCGATCCCCTGCAACTGATAGCCCCAGTTTTTCACCTCGCTCAATCGCGGCACTTGACCACTGGCAACCGGCGGCGGACCCGTCGGTGCAATCACTTGTGCCGACGTAGTCACTGCCGACAAGGCGAGCCAGAAAGCCGTTGTCGCGACCAGAGTCAGCCCCGCAAGCCTGCCCTCGATCCGCCCGTTCTTTCGCTTCCAAATGCGGTCGAACCGGGCTTGGGTGGCGCCGATGCTCAACGGATGATGCATGTATTGGATCTCGCCAAGTCGATCAATCAAGGCTGCGTGTCACGGCCAAGCCAGTTTACCTGCATGCTGCCCGCTTGGCATGACAATCCTGGCATCACGCGATGGGTGGCGGCGGGCCTCTCCGGCGACTATGGTCGCGACTGCGGCCAAGCCAGCGGCCCAGCCGGACCCCAACCACGGACATCGAGCCAATACTCATGAGCCTTACCCCCGACCGCCCCTTGAAGGGCCTACTGCCGATCGCCCCAACGCCATTTCTCGACAACGGTGATCTCGATCTCGACGGCCAGCGTAGGGTGCTCGACTGCATGATCGACCAGGGCGTCGATGGTATTTGTATTCTCGCCAATTATTCAGAGCAGTTCGCTCTGACGGACGAGGAACGTCAGGCTCTGTTGGACCTGTCGACAGAGCACGTTGCCGGCCGTGTTCCCGTGATCGCCACCATCAGCCACTTCTCGACCCGCATCGCCGCCGATCGCGCGCGCCGCGCCGCTGCAGCCGGTGCGGCCATGGTCATGATGATGCCACCCTACCACGGCACTGGCCTCAAGGCCGATGAAGCCGGCATGCTCGAGCATTTCCGCCAGGTCGCCGAAGCTGGCCGCCTTCCCATAATGGTGCAGGACGCGCCGCTATCGGGTGTGGCGTTGAGTGTCCCTTTCTTGGTGCGCTTGGCACGTGAAGTGCCGCTGGTGCGCTACTTCAAGATTGAGACGCCCGGCACGGCCTCCAAGCTGCGCGCCTTGATCGCCGCGGCCGGTGACCTGATCGATGGCCCCTTCGACGGCGAGGAGGGGATAACCTTGATGGCCGACCTGGATGCTGGCGCCACGGGGACCATGACGAGTGCCATGTATTGCGACCTCATCAAGCCGATCCTTGTGGCGCATGACGCCGGTCGACGCGACGAGGCAGCCGAGCGTTACGCCCGCCTATTGCCGCTGATCAACTACGAGAACCGGCAAACCGGATTGCGGGGTACAAAGACCATCATGAAGGAGGGTGGCGTGATCCGCAGCGATGCCGTCCGCCACCCGCTCGAGCCACTGGATGCGTCGACGCGGACGGGACTGCTGGAATTGGCGAAAGCCGCAAACCCGCTCGCCTTGCGGTGGGGCAAGTGAGAATTGGGGGCTAGCCGAGGCACCATGTCCGGACATAACGCGCGTATGGCCGATCGAGGGCCCCAGCGTCACGCAGCCGCGTCACGCGCGTTGACACATTGCAAGCGGTTCCGAGTAAGATCGTCCCATGACACGAGCAGCAAAACCTGAACGCAAGACGGCAAAAGCCGCCACAAAGCCAGCCGCCAAGGTGAAGGCCGCGGCCGAATCGCCGCGCCGGCGTCGCGCCAAACGAGCAAAGTTCCGGCTCGGCGACGTCGTTCGCCACCGTTTTTATCCGTTCCGCGGCATCATTTTCGACGTTGATCCGGTGTTCAACTCCACCGAGGAATGGTGGGAATCCATCCCGCCGGAGATCCGGCCACGGAAGAATCAGCCCTACTATCATCTGCTCGCCGAGAATGAGCAGACTGAGTACGTTGCCTATGTCTCGGAGCAGAACCTACTCCCCGATGAGTCCGGCGAACCCCTCCGCCATCCCCAGGTGACGGAGCTCTTCGTCGAGGAAGAGGGGCGCTACCTCGCGACCTATCTGCTCGCCCATTAACGGGTAGCTCCCCAAAGGGGGGGACGGCCACAAGACGAAAGCCCGCGGATCGCTCCGCGGGCTTCGACTTTTATCGGTGATGGCTACGCTTACCGAGATTATTGCTTTGCGCCAGGCGCCGCCGGAGCTGCACCCTTGTCGGCCTGCTTCTTCTTGTACTCCTCGACCAGTTGCTGCTGGCGGAGCGCGATCTGCTTCATGAGGCTCTTACGTGCCTCGCTGTATTTGACGTTGTCGATGGGTGCGCCGGAGAGTGCAGCGGAAAAGCCCGTGAGCGGTACCGGGAATGCGATCACCTGACCATTAGCATTGATCGAGAACACCATGAGCCCCGCACCGCCCTTGAGTTTGCCAAGCAGCGCGTCGGAAAGCTCGATTTCAGCCGTACAGCCTGCCGGATGGCAAAGCGAGAAGTTGAGCTTCTCGGCCGGGATCTGGGAATCGTCGACTTTCTCGTTCTTCTGCGCCTTGGCCCACATCGCCGCGTCATAGACCTTGGCGCGCAGGCCGGGCTGGATGGCCATGCCGAGCGGCACCATCACCATCATGTGCTTCTTGTCCTGGTCTTCCACGTCGCGGATGGCGGCTGAGACAAGTACCATGCCGGTGTTGCCGTCGAGCCGTTCATGGTGGGTGAGGCAGATCTTCTTCTCGGCACGTTCCTGCTTGCCGTCTTTGCCCTTCGCCATGACCGGCGCGTTTTCGCACAACTTGACCCAGGCGCTCTGTGGCGCACTTGCCGCCTTGGCAGGCTCGGCCTTCTTCTTCTGGGCCATCGCGGCACCGCTTCCAAGTGCCAGGGCCGCAGCCAGGCCGGCTGCACCTGCGATCCGCCACCCAAAGCCTGCAATTGAAGCCGTTGCGTTCATGATTTCCCCTTAACCGTTATCTCGCAGCCGACCCCCGCCGGCCCCATCAAGCCAATCCGAGCCCCGCGACCAGCGCTCGTCACCCCGCTGCCTCGAGTATCTCTGCCGTTCGGTCGGCGCGCGATACAGGCGATGACCAACAACCAGCCGGCACTAAAGGCCGGATTGCGGCAATCCCGTGACCTTGCCACCGGGATGCGGCAACTTCGTCCGGGAAATCTCACATGGGCGTGGCAGTGGTGACACGCTGAGGGCCTGTAGGTCAAACGTTTGCCATGCAATCCTGTTCATTCGAACCGTCAAAGTGGCCCGGAATTCGGAAGCGAGGAAACATGCGGCGACAAACGGCCACGCACCAGGTGCCCCCAAGCGCAGCCCTGAGATGGGGGAGTTCGGCAGCAACTGCGCTGGCACTGACACTGCTTTTGAGCGGCGCCATCGCGCAGCCATCGAAGGCCGAGCCCACCCACGCCATCGCCATGCATGGCACACCCGCCCTTCCCGCCGGCTTTACAAGTCTGCCGTATGTCAATCCAAAGGCGCCAAAGGGCGGCCTGCTCCGTCTGGGCACGCTCGGCTCGTTCGACAGCTTCAACCCGTTCATCCTCAAGGGCGTGGCGCCCGCCGGAATTCGCGAATACGTCTACCAGAGCCTGCTCGAGCGCTCGGCCGACGAGCCATTCAGCCTTTATGGCCTCCTGGCCAATTCCGTTGAAATGCCCGACGACCGAGCTTGGGTCGCTTTTCATCTCGATCCCAAGGCCCGCTTTTCAGACGGCAAGCCCGTGACGGCAGAGGATGTCATCCATTCCTGGCTTCTGCTGAAGGAAAAGGGCCAGCCCTATCACCGCTCCCACTATGGCGCTGTGGTCAAAGCCGAGATCACGGCGCCAGGCGTCGTGCGCTTCACGTTCCGGGACACGACCAACCGCGAAACACCGCTGTTGCTGGGATTGATGCCGATCCTGCCGCGACACCTGACGCCGGCTGAAACTTTCGATCAAACGAGCTTGGTCCCGCCCGTCGGCTCGGGTCCTTATCGCGTGGTCAAGGTCGATCCCGGCCGCTCCTTCCTCCTGGAACGGATCAAGGACTGGTGGGCACTGGATCGCCCGATGACACGGGGCCTCAACAACTTCGATCACATCAGGTTCGAATATTTCCGCGACCAGAACTCACTATTCGAGGCGTTCAAGTCTGGTGAAATCGACTTTCGCACGGAGGAGGATGCAGGTCGTTGGGCGGAGAGCTACCAGTTCCCGGCCGTCGATGATGGCCGTGTGATCAAGTCCGAAGTGCCCGTGGGTTGGCCAGCAGGCATGACGGCATTGGTCTTCAATACCCGCCGCGAGGTCTTTCGTGACCCCAAGGTTCGCCGCGCACTCATCCTCCTGCTGGATTTCGAGTGGATCAATAAGAGCCTATTCCACGGCCATTACGCCCGCACCCAGAGCTTTTTCGAGCGCTCGGAATTGTCCGCGAGTGGCCGTCCAGCAAACGCGATCGAAAAGCAATTGCTCGCGCCGTACATGGCCGGCATTCGACCGGCGGTCCTGGATGGCACTTATCGTCTGCCGACCAGCGACGGCTCAGGACGCAACCGACAGAACCTGAAGGCGGCATTCGAGCTCCTGCAGCAAGCGGGCTACGAACAGCGCTCGGGCCAAATGGTGCACAAGGCCACTGGCCGCCCACTGACATTCGAGATGATGGCGGGCAAGCGTGCCGAAGAGCGGCTGTTCCAGGCCTACGCCGACAGTCTGAAGCGGCTCGGAATAGCGGCTGAAATCCGCAATACCGATAGCGCGCAGCGCTGGGAGCGGTTGAAGAAGTTCGATTTCGACATGATCCAGTGGACGTGGGGAGCGTCGCTCTCGCCCGGCAACGAGCAGGTCAATCGATGGGGCTCAGCCAGCTATTCTGCCGAGAATGCACTCAATTTCGCAGGTGTGCGCGACCCCGCGGTCGATGCCATGATCGATGCGCTATTGTCCGCCCGCAAGCGACCGGACTTCGTTGCCGCGGTACGCGCCCTCGACCGACTGTTGATCTCGGGCGACTACGTAATTCCACTTTATCACGCCAAAGGCAGTTGGGTGGCGTGGTGGAGCCGCATCAAGGGGCCGCAGCGCGCGCCGCTCTCAGGCATTGCGCTCGACGCTTGGTGGCAGCAGGCCGAGTAGGCACCGTTACGGCTCGGCGCGCGACCGCCCCGCAACAGGCGTCTCAGCAGGTTACATCAGCCGGGGTCTACGCCTTCAGCGCTTCCAGCATCGTCTTGCCAAGCCCCGCAGGCGATTTCGAGATGTGCACGCCTGCCGACTGCATGGCCTCGAACTTGTCCTCGGCCTTGCCTTTTCCGCCGGAGATGATGGCGCCGGCATGTCCCATGCGTCGCCCTGGAGGGGCTGCGGCGCCGGCGATGAAACCGACCATCGGCTTGGCGCGGCCCCGCTTGCGCTCGCGCTTGATGAATTCGCAGGCTTCCTCTTCAGCCGTGCCGCCGATTTCGCCGATCATCACGATGGCGTCCGTGTCGGGATCAGCAAGAAACATGTCCAGCACATCGATGAACTCGGTCCCCTTGACCGGATCCCCGCCGATGCCGACCGCCGACGACTGGCCAAGGCCGACATCGGATGTCTGCTTCACCGCCTCGTAGGTGAGCGTCCCGGATCGGGATAGGATGCCGATCCGTCCGGGGCGGAAGATATTGCCCGGCATGATGCCGATCTTGCAGGCCCCGGTCGTCAGCACGCCAGGGCAGTTGGGTCCGATCAATCGCGACCACGATCCGGAAAGCGCACGCTTCACCCGCACCATGTCCATCACCGGAATGCCCTCCGTGATGCACACGATCAGCGGAATCTCCGCATCGATCGCCTCCAGAATGGCATCCGCGGCATAGGCCGGCGGGACATAGATCGATGTCGCATTGGCGCCGGTCCGCTCTTTGGCTTCAGCAACACTGTCGAAGATCGGAACACCGGCCAGTGCCGCATCAGGATGTTTGCTGCCACCCTTGCCAGGCGTGACGCCGCCCACCACCTGAGTGCCGTAGGCCAATGCCGCCGACGTATGATAGGTGCCCTGGGCGCCCGTGATCCCCTGGCAGATGACCTTCGTGTTCTTGTCGACGAGAATGGCCATGAGGTGTTCTGCTCCCGCAGTGCAAGCGTCCGGCGATAGTGTGGCCCCGAAACGGCGTTTGCCTGCTTCTGGAGCCCTTCGAGTCTGGTGCTCAGGGGCCCGGATTGCCTCCAAGCCACATACACGCAGGGACCAGCCGAACCTACCGGCGATCCACGACAGCGCTTGTGCGGCATAAGTGGCGCCCGATCAAGGGCCTTGGGAGATAAGGTTTCGAACTCCAGCGAGGCAATCCCCGAACAATTGCATCGGGTGTCAGCCCCCTGGGCCGCATTCGCCAGGGGCTGCCACTATCCATGCCCGGCGCCTATCACGATGGCACGGCCGTCAGGGTCGCCTTACGACGTTTGCCGAAGACCTCCACGGTGAAATGGACGGCGCCCACCCCCTGTCGCGGGCTCAGCCATTGGGCGCTGACCGAAAACAACTGTTGCTGGCCGATGGACATGCGCTGGATCGTTGGTGGGGTCCGCTTCGCGTCGGGGAACAGCCGGTCGAGGTGGACCTCCACACCAGCGGCGTCCGCGAACTCCGCGGCCACCCGACATTGCCGCAGCTTGCTGCTGTTGGCTGGCGCAATAGCCAGCAGCGTGAATGAAATCGCCCCCACCAGGATTTCTTGCGAGTAGATCGTCTCCCGGTCGCTCACGAGGGGCCTGAGAGCCTGTTCCCCATCGGTGACGCGTGCGAACGCAGCCACCAGCCCGTCGGTCGTGAGCCCGCTCTCCACGCACAAGTCAGCAAACAACAATGCGACATCCGCCGGCATATCCGCATGCACCTGCTGCCCGCCCCCCGATGCGACAAGCACCGCCGCCGCGAGCCAGGCAACTATCAGCCGATGATGACGAGGATGCCGCCGGATCCGTAGCGTGAGTGGGGTGTCCCCCGATGACGCCTTGACCTGCCGCTCGGGAGTGGCACCCTGCCCATCATCCACCAGCCCCAATTGACGGAATGCGCTCATGGCCCTGATGCCCTACCCAGATCTTGACAAAGCCTCGCCCGAGGTGAGGGAGATGCTATCCCGCCTGCCTTCGCCAGCCAATATTTTCAACATGATGGCGCATGCTGAAACCTGCCTGAAACCCGTCATGAAGCTCGGCGGCACACTACTCGGCAAGCTCGAGCTCGACGCCCGCCTGCGCGAATTGTGCCTGTTGCAGGCGGTGAAGGTGGCGGGCGGCGAGTACGAGTGGCTGCAGCACGTGCCGATTGCGCTCGACCTCGGAGCCAACCAGGACCAGATCACGGCTCTCGAAAAGGGAGAGGATCGCGCCGCTTGCTTCGACGCAACCGAGCAGGCAGCCCTGGTCTTCACCCGGGAGCTGGTGGCCGCCGGCAAGGCGTCGCCCGAATCGCTTGGCGCCCTGAGACGCCATCTCTCCGATCGTGAGGTTGTCGAGCTGATCTTGATGGCCGGCTTCTACACAATGCTGGCGCGGCTGACCGAGACACTGGGTGTCGAGAACGATCCGCCCATCGGCTCGGCACTGGTCCGGGGCATCGAGGCCCGCGTCAAGGCCAAGCAAAAGTGAGCGCGGCGCACCCACGCATGGCCAGGCTCAAGGTTTGACGGATGCGGGCACGCCGGTACCGGCGAGCGGAGCGATCGGATTGCTGCTCCGCGCCGCTGCCGGCGGCTTGACGGCGGCAGTCGCAGTCAGGTGTGCGATCGCAGCCCGCAATTGGCCGTCTTCATCGAGCGTCCGGCGCTTGCAGGTGCCGCCGCCCTCGGTCGAGGTGATGTCAAGACTGCGACAGGCAGGATCCTTGGGGGTCTGCACCTCGACGACATCCGGCGCAACGCCCTCGCCCTCGATGCCCTTGCCATCGGGCTTTAGGAAGCGGCTCGTGGTCATTCGGATGGCGCCCTTTCGTCCGCGTCGGTCGAGCCACTCGAGTGTGCGGATGCCGCCGCGTCCGGCACTGCGGAGGCCGATAATGCGCCCGCGGCGATTGCTGACCAGTGCCGCGGCCAGCGCCTCGGCGGCTCCCGCTGTCCCATCGTCGATGAGAACGGCCAACGCCTTGCCCGCGATGATGTCGCCGCCCCGGGCCATGCGACGTCTTCCGTCTCGCCTCTGGCGTTGCTCGACATTCAAGATGACCCCGCGTTCCAGAAAAAGATCTGCGATTGCCGCAGCACCCTCGCCGTCCCCGATCGCCGTCGCCCTCAGATCAAGCACCACGCCGCGCAGGTGGACATTGAGTTGGCGCATTGCTCCCCTCAATTCGACGTCGATGATCGAGGCAGCCTCGCGCTCGACTGCCGCCACACGCACCCAAACGATGCCGGTCATTGGCTCGGCGAAATCGACGGTCGCCAAGTCATCCCGGGGCGCTGCCAGACGGACGGTGGACGGTTCGTCTGCGCCACTGCTAAGGACCGTGAGCGTGGCGTTTCCACCGTCGGCGACGGACGCGCTGATCAGCTCCAAGACGTCGAGGTGGCTTTGGCTGGTCAGCGCCTTGCCGTTGATGTGAGAGATCAGGTCGCCAGCCTTCAGCCCGGCAAGCGCAGCAGGGCTGCCGTCACGCGATGAGATGACACGATATCCCGGGCTTTCCAGGCGGCGCTTGGCTGGCTCACGGCGAATTTCAAGGCCCGGCCCATGCGCGTTTGCGAGGCCCCCAAGTCGTTTAAGCGCTTCAGGAGAATAGTATTCTGCCTCCGCATCGACACTGCGCAGCATTCCATCGATGGCGCCATTAATCAGCGCTTTGCGTGTCGGTCTGTTGACATGCCACCGCCGCGTGATGCTCATGCTGCGCACCATCGCGTCTAGACGCTCGAATTTTCTCTGCTGGTCGCTGTCGCGGGCGTGAGCTGAGTTGGGCAGCATGAACACGCTCGAGACCGCCAAAAGCGTAGCCAGCAAGCCTGAGGCGACGCCACCTCGCCACTGCGGTGTAAAGTCTTTCGGCGGGATCATGCAACCTCCGCCCACCGGCCTGAATCACAACGTCTCGACGTGCCGCCGTTTTCACGGACAGCGCCTGCAGGCGCTTGGCAAGAGCCCAGTGGCGAAAGTTTGGCCTCCAGTCGTTCTGATCGCACTACGACAAATGGCATCACTTGGCGGACGCTCCTCAATAGCGCCCGCCAAGCGGTCAGTGTCTGCGCTCGAGCTGGGCGATACGCTTACTTCTTGGGCTCGCTGGCCTTTTCGGGTTCCTTCGCCGCGTCGTCCTTGTTCTTGGCCTCATCCCCTGTCGCAGCAGCCGGCGTCGGCTCGGGCACTTGCCCGCGCAACAGCTTCAGCGCGTACTGCAGCTGAGCATCCTTCTCCGGTTCCTTGGGCACATAGGCCGACGAACCCGATTCCTCTTTCTTCTTGGCCTTGGCATCGTCGCCCTTCAGATGCCCTCTGAGGCTGGCTTCGCCGCGTGGACGCTGTGTCCGTGTTGGCTTCAGCTCGTCAGGCAGTTCCTGCTCGATCTTGACGTCGGGATCGATACCCTTCGCCTGTATCGAGCGGCCGGAGGGCGTGTAATACCGCGCCGTCGTCAACCTGAGCGCGCCATTCTGGCCGAGGGGAATAATGGTCTGCACCGATCCCTTGCCGAATGACCGCGTTCCGATGATCAAGGCCCGCTTGTGATCCTGAAGCGCCCCCGCCACGATCTCCGAGGCCGAGGCTGATCCACCATTGATCAATACGAGGATGCGCTTGCCGTCCGTCAGGTCGCCCGCCCGCGCATTGGCGCGTTGCGTTTCCTCGAGA
Source organism: uncultured Alphaproteobacteria bacterium (assembly GCA_963761475.1). Classification (GTDB taxonomy): domain Bacteria; phylum Pseudomonadota; class Alphaproteobacteria; order Rhizobiales; family Hyphomicrobiaceae. Next base: position 476,526 of record CAVXGT010000015.1, on the reverse strand, counting down.
TTGCGCCCCTTGGTCAGCACGATGGCGCCCTGTTCGAGGAAGTCGTCGGAAACATTGATCGCCTGGTCGAGCAGCCCGCCCGGGTTGTTGCGCAGATCGATGATGTACCCGCGTGGCGCCTTTCCAAGCTGCTTCTTCAGCGCTTCCAGTTGCTTGGTGAGATTGGTGTGGGTCTGCTCGTTGAAGGTCGTGATCTTGGCGTAGATGACGTCGTCACCCTCAAGCCGTGACTTCACGGCATTGATCCGGATGACGTCACGCACGATCTTGACATCGAACGGATCGTCTTTGCCCTTGCGAACGATCGTCAGCAGGATCGGTGTGTTGACCGGGCCGCGCATCTTCTCGACGGCCTGTTCGAGGGTGAGGCCGACAATTTGCTCGCCGTCGAGGTGTGTGATGAGGTCATTAGCCTGCAGTCCAGCCTTCGAAGCTGGCGTGTCATCGATCGGCGAGACCACTTTGACGATCTGGTTCTCCATCGTCACCTCAATCCCGAGGCCACCGAACTCACCGCGCGTCTGCACCTGCATGTCGCGGTAGTTCTTGGGATTGAGGTAGGCCGAATGCGGGTCGAGAGAGGTCAGCATGCCGTTGATGGCGGCATCGATCAGCTCCGAGTCGTTCGGTTTCTCGACGTAGTCGCTCCGCACGCGCTCCAGCACGTCGCCAAACAGGTCGAGCTGCTTGTAGATCTCCGCATTTGGCGTGGTTGCAGAATAGGTTTGCGAGACGTTGAACGCCGTTGTCAGGCCGGCCATTCCGGCAAGGGCCAAGAATGTCCAGAACGCGTAGTCGGATTTGCGCATCAGTATTGAACCTTCTGAGCCATTGAATTGTTAAGTGCCATTGCCTAACCACCAGGGGTCCGGATCAATCGACCGGCCATCCTTGCGGAACTCCACGTATAGCACGGGAGCAGCTTCCGAGCCCTTTGGCTTGCCGCCGCCTCCACTGCCTATCATTTTTCCGACGGGCTCGCCCGCGAGAACGAACTGCCCCAGCTGGACGTCGATCTGCGACAAGCCTGCGAGCAGGATATGGTATCCGTCTCCCGCATTGATAATCAAGATTTGTCCGTAGCTGCGGAACACACCAGCGAACACAATCCAACCGTCAGACGGCGAAGTGATCTGCGCTCCTGCCCGCGTTTCCATCACGATGCCGTTGGATTTGCTCGCGTTGGCCTTGTCGCCGTACTTGATGATCATCTTGCCTTGCGCTGGCAGCGGCAGTCGACCTTTTGCCTGGGCGAAGGCGATGGCCGGCTTGATCCGGGCAGGATTGTAGCTGGCCTTCTTGCCGATCGCCGGCGCCAGCACCACGGCGCCGGGCGTCGCCGGCGGGCTCGCTGGCTGGCTGGTCGGAGCATTGAGGGACGGCGGCAGAAGCAACGCCGCGACCTTGTCGTCGCGCCGTTCTGGAAGTGGGACGGCCGCCACTGCGGGTGTCGGCGCTGCCGTTGGAGGCATCGCCTGCTCGGTGACCACCTTGTCCAGTCGCGTAATCAAGTCGTTCAAATTGGTCACGCTCTTGGCGATCTCGGCCGCTTCCTGTCGAACCCGGCTGAGAGCCTGCTGGCGCTCGCTGAGCGATTGCCGCTTTTCGTCCAGCAGCCCGGAAAGCCTGAGCCTCTGCTCGCCGAGACGCTGCGTCTCCGCCTTGAGCTTGTCGCCTTCCGCCCGCGTCTCCCCGATCACGCGGCTGAGTTCCTTGAGTTCACCTGCCAGCGTCAGGGCCTGCTCTCGGATCTGTGGAAATGCCGAGGCCAGCACCATCGCACTCCGGACCATCGTCAAAGCGTCCTCACGCCGGGTGATCATCACCGGAGGCGGATTGCGCCCCATGCGTTGCATCGACGCCAGCAGCTTGACGATCGAGCTGTGCCGCTCGGCAAGCGAACCGCGCAGGAATTTTTCCTGCGCCTCCAGCGACCCGAGCCGCCCCTCGATGGTCGTCAGCCGACCCTCGCTCGACTGGATGGCACGGGCCATTTCAACGAGATTTTGATTGAGGCGCTCTCGGTCGGCCGTGATGGCGTCGACGTCGGCGGCAAGACCCTGCTCGGCCTCACGACGCGCACGCAACTGGCGTTCGGTCTCTTCCAGCCGCAGGCGGGCATCGGCCTCGGTCAATTGAGCTCGCGCCGGTCCACACACTGGAAGGCTGGCGACGCCGACCGCGACCACCCCCGCAACAAGCAGCAGCCGGGCATATGGCCCGTGCAAACCGGATGGTGTGGGAAGCAACGTCGGCAATGATCTCAACCTTCAAGTCCGGGTTTGGGTCACCAAAGCAGAAGACTGTGGTGAATTCCGAAGCTGACCTGGGCCACACGACGAGCCGTGCCGCCACTTCGATGGGGCAATCTGACCCGGATGCCATCAGAAGCGGTCACATCCCCATTCAAGAATCACCCAACTGCAACATTAAGGCATTTGTTGTCCCGCCTGCCGCGGAAAGTTAGGCTATCATCCTCGACCGTCGCCGTTTAAGATTTGGTTCGACTTGCAATCAGCACCCAAGCAAAAAATCTCTTGGCGCGCATGATTGCCACAGGCTGCCCGTGTCGGAAAGCGCAGGCGCATTTTCTGCCGTCAGGAGTTGGAGAGCATGCACAACCCATTGGTCTATATGGCGTCATTGGTTGCGCTCGCCGTCTTCGGCGTGCTGCTGGCTGGCGTTTGGAACATGGGCCGTAGCGGATCGAGTGCCAATTTGAGCCAGCAACTGATGCGCTGGCGGGTCGGCTTGCAGTTCGTGGCGATCATTATTGCCATGTTGGCGCTGCTGATCGTCCGCAATTGATGCCGTTGAAGCGCGGTATTGTGATCTCCAGGGAGACACGATGGTCGTCTTGAACAAGATCTACACCCGCACCGGCGATGACGGATCGACGGCTCTGGGCACAGGCGAGCGCGTGCCCAAATACGCCCCCCGCATCTGGGCTTACGGCACAGTCGACGAAACCAACGCTGCCATCGGCATGGCGCGCCTGCAATTGACGGAGGAGCCGTTGCTTGATGCCGGTTTGGGTCGGATTCAGAATGATCTGTTTGATCTCGGCGCTGACTTGTGCATTCCCGATCGCGGCGCCCCGCCCTCCTGGGCCGGTCCGGACTACCAGCCCCTGCGCATTACCGACGGCCAGGTCAAGCGTCTGGAAACCGAAATCGACGCCATGAATACCGACCTCGAGCCGTTGCGGTCGTTCATCCTGCCCGGTGGCTCCCCGGCGTCGGCAGCCCTTCATCTGGCGCGAACGATTTGCCGCCGCGCCGAGCGCCACATCGCCGAGTTGGCAACAGACCCCGCCGAGCCGGTCAGCGAGGCGGCCCTCCATTACATCAACAGATTGTCCGACTACCTGTTTGTCGCCGGGCGCTATGCCAATGCGCGCGGCAAGGCCGACGTCTTGTGGGTGCCGGGCCAGAATCGCTGAGGTCTTCGCCGTTCAATTCGCCGCATAGGGAGTGGCTGGCCGTGTTCGTGCCCCTGCATGACGACAATCCGCTCCGCTTTATTCGCCGGGCCTACGTTACTGTCGCGTTCATCATCCTGAATATCGTTGTTTTCGTGCTGGAGTTGACCCCGACCGGCCAGAACGTTGCGGCGAGTTTCGCTGTCGTCCCGACCGAGCTCTTCGGCGTGGGTGTGTTCGGCGGTCCGGCCAATGGCCCCCATGATCGGGTCGCGGTACCCGAGGGACTGACGCTCCTCAGCTATATGTTCCTTCATGGCGATCCGTTGCATCTGCTGGGAAACATGCTGTTTCTTTGGGTGTTCGGCGACAACGTCGAGGATGCCATGGGGCACGCCAAATTCTTACTGTTCTACCTGGTTTGTGGTGTCGCTGGCGGCCTCGTTCACGCCTATGCCACCGAGTATGGCCAGGCGGCGATGCTCATGAAGTCCGGCATCGGGCAGCAATTTCCTGGCAAGATACCTTTGATTGGCGCCAGCGCCGCCGTCGCCGGGGTTATCGCCGCCTACCTCATGCTGCATCCCCATGTTCGCGTCTGGGTCGTGGCCTTCCGATTCATTCCCCTCAGGATCACGGCCATGTGGGCGCTAGGAGGCTGGATAGCGCTTCAATTCTTCATGCTTCTGGTGCCCGACGTCGGACCTGTGGCCTGGTGGGCGCATATCGGCGGTATCGTCTGCGGCGCCATCTTGGTCGTGGTCATGCGTCGCCAGGGCGTTCCCTTGTTCGACAAGCCCAAAGGCGCGGCCGTCTGACGGAAGGGCGCCGCCGTCTTACGGCAAGCCTCGACGCCGTAGCCAGCATGGTTGGCGCGTGCGACTTGGGCGTTCACCATGTCGAAAGCCTGAACAAGGCGCCAAGGCTCTGCGATTGACGAAGTCGTCAAGGCAACCTAGCTTTGCTTCGCATCTGCAGCATGACAGGTGCGACAACTCGTCGGGGGCAAATTGCCTCGTTTCGACAACAAACTGTCGCACTGCACAAAATGTGGCGATATCCTGTCCGTGCTCGCAGACCTGGAGCGGAGCCGACGTCAATTGCTCCGGTCTGGTCATCGACAAACTTTCAAGGGCTCGACATACAAGCTCATCGGCGAGCTGGGCCCCAATCAAGCTGCCCTGTCATTTCGGCCCTTGCGTGCCGCAATGAATACAAAGGGCAAGGGCTGACGGTGCAACTTGGGTGCTCGGAAGCGACGCAGATCTGGAGAGCGAGGAGACGATGAAGGTATTGGTCCCGGTCAAACGGGTCGTGGATTATAACGTCAAGATCCGCGTCAAGAGCGACGGTTCCGGTGTCGAGCTGGCAAACGTCAAGATGTCCATGAACCCTTTCGACGAGATTGCCGTCGAAGAGGCCATTCGTCTCAAGGAAAAGGGCAAGGCGACGGAGATCGTTGCCGTATCCATCGGCCCGGCAAAGGCGCAGGAAACCATCCGCACCGCACTCGCCATGGGCGCCGATCGGGGCATCCTCGTCGACACTGGCGATGACGTGGTCGAACCGCTCGCTGTTGCCAAGTTGCTACAGGCGATCGTCAAGGCCGAGAGCCCTGGGCTGGTTATTCTGGGCAAGCAGGCGATCGATGACGACTGCAACCAGACCGGACAGATGCTGGCGGCACTCACAGGCTGGTCCCAGGGGACATTCGCCTCCAAGCTCGAGATCGATGGTGAAGCCATCCACGTCACCCGCGAGGTCGACGGCGGCCTCGAGACCATCAAGCTCAAGATGCCGGCGATCATCACCACCGACCTGCGCTTGAACGAGCCGCGCTACGCTTCCCTGCCCAACATCATGAAGGCGAAGAAGAAGCCGCTCGACACCAAGACGCCGGCCGACCTCGGCATCGACGCCAAGCCGCGATTGAAGGTGCTCAAGACGACCGAGCCGCCAGGACGCAAGGCTGGCATCAAGGTGGGCTCGCCGGCCGAGCTCGTGGCGAAGCTCAAGGATGTGGGAGTGATCTAAATGAGCGTCCTTCTACTAGCAGATCACAACAACCAGACGCTGGGCTCGGCCACGCTTAAAGCTATGAGCGCGGCCAAGGCACTCGGCGGCGACGTCCACGTCTTGGTGGCCGGTTCCGGTTGCGGCGCTGTCGCCGAGGCGGCAGCGAAGCTTGATGGCGCAGCCAAGGTGCTTGTTGCCGACGCCCCTCATCTCGCCAATGCACTGGCCGAGGAGCTCTCCGCGCTGATCGTGCCATTGATGTCGGGCTACGACGCGCTGGTGTCGGCTGCCACGGCTTCCGGCAAGAACGTGCTGCCGCGTGTTGCCGCCATGCTCGACGTGATGCAGCTCTCCGACGTCATCAAGGTGGTCTCGGCCAACACATTCGAACGTCCGATCTACGCGGGCAACGCCATCCAGACGGTGGAAAGTGGTGAGGCCAAGAAGGTCATCACCGTCCGCACGGCGACATTCCAGGCCGTCGAGCTCAATGGCTCGGCAGCGATCGAGAAGATCGAGGCACCTGCCGCCGTCGGCATGTCCACCTTCGAAAAGGCGGAACTCTCGAAGTCCGATCGTCCCGAGCTCACCGCCGCGCGCATTGTTGTCTCTGGCGGGCGTGGCCTGCAGTCCGGTGAGAACTACACCAAATACATCGAACCCCTCGCCGACAAGCTTGGCGCGGCCATGGGCGCGTCCCGTGCAGCAGTCGATGCCGGATTCGTGCCCAACGACTACCAGGTCGGCCAGACCGGTAAGGTGGTCGCGCCGGAACTCTACATCGCCGTCGGCATTTCAGGTGCCATTCAGCATCTGGCCGGCATGAAGGACTCGAAAATCATCGTCGCCATCAACAAGGACGAGGAGGCTCCCATCTTCCAGGTGGCCGACTACGGCTTGGTGGCAGATCTCTTCACGGCGCTGCCTGAATTGGGCGAGGAGCTTGCCAAAGCCGGCAAGTGACGAGCCCACACAGGCGAGCGCTACCCGAAGAGCCGGGGAGCGGGCGGCAGGAACAGATCAATGGACGCTAAGGTCAACGTGAACAGCACGCTTTTGGTGGCACCGCCGCCCTCGATCCGGAAAGTCGGCATCATCGGTGCCGGCCAGATGGGCAATGGCATCGCGCACGTCGTGGCGCTGGCTGGCTATGATGTTCTCTTGAACGACCTCAAGAAGGAGGCTGTCGAGAAGGCACTCAAGGTGATCCAGCGCAACATGGTGCGCCAGGTCAGCCGCGGCTTGATCGCCGAAGACGACATGAAGCGGGCCATTGATCACATCAAGTTTGCGCCCACTTTGGAATCGCTGGCCGACTGTGATCTCGTCATCGAGGCGGCAACGGAGGACGAGGCGGTCAAGCGCAAGATCTTCGCCGACCTCAAGGGCAAGACCAAGCAGGGCACGATCCTGGCGTCGAATACCTCGTCCATCTCGATCACGCGCCTCGCCGCCACAACGGTCGAGCCGGAGCGCTTCATCGGCATCCACTTCATGAATCCGGTGCCGATGATGCAGCTCGTCGAGCTCATTCGCGGCATCGCGACCGAAGACGACACGTTCGGCATTGCCCGTCAGTTCGTCGAAAGTCTCGGCAAGCAGACGGCTGTCAGCGAGGACTTCCCGGCCTTCATCGTCAACCGGATCCTGTTGCCGATGATCAACGAGGCGATCTACACGCTTTATGAAGGCGTGGGCGGCGTTGAGGCGATCGACAAGGCGATGCGGCTTGGTGCCAATCATCCCATGGGACCGCTTGAGCTTGCCGATTTTATCGGACTCGATACCTGTCTCAGCGTCATGCAGGTACTTTACGAAGGACTTGCAGACTCGAAGTACCGGCCCTGTCCTCTGCTCGTGAAGTACGTGGAGGCCGGTTGGCTCGGTCGCAAGACCCAGCGGGGCTTCTACGATTATCGCGGCGACAGCCCCGTTCCGACACGCTGATCGGGCGGGGGGCACCCGCCGACGGTATCGCGGATCACACGACGAGGCGCCCCGTTCGATGCGGGGCGCCTTATCTTTTGCGCAGAAGCAAACGCCGCGCAGCGGCTGGCCTCTGTCGTGCAATTGGCGCTAGACCCGCCTTCCGCTAGACCCGCCTTCCGCTAGACCCGCCTTCCGCTAGACCCGCCTTCCGCTAGACCCGCCTTCCGCTAGACCCGCCTTCCGCGAGGCCGCAATCCGGGGCGAGCACGCTTTATGTCTTCACCGCCTCGCCCTCGATTTCGACCATGAATTTCGCGTCCGCCAACCCCGCAACCTGCACGTAGGTGGCTGCCGGCGCGTGGCCGCCAAGGGCCCTCTCCCGGCCCTGCCGGAACGACATGAGCGCCGGCTTGGTCACGTAGACGGTGACCTTGACGACGTCTGTGGTGGCAAATCCTGCCGCCGCAAGAACGCCAAGGAAGTTGTCCCAGGCCTGCGTCATCTGGTTTTCAAGCCCGTCGACGATCGAGCCGTCGCCGCGCACGCCGACTTGGCCCGAGATCACCAGCCGCTCGGCGCCAGCACCGTGAACGATGCCCTGGCTGTAGTTTGAAGCCGGTTTTGGGAAATTTGGCGGATTGATCAGTCGATGCATGGTGCCTCCATACGCTGTGATTGACGCCCGGTGAGGGCGGAGTGCGTCGCTGCGGGATAAGCCCGCGGTGACGTAGGTGGCGAGTGCAAGTCGGGTCACTCAAAGGCCCTTGGTCACACCGCCGTCGATTTCGATCGCCATACCAATGCGCTGCTGCGAGCCGGCAGCGTCGGCCGTGCTCGTTGAGCGCGATGGTGGCCGAGACGACGAACGCCGACAAGAGGGAGCGGCTCTGCCGGCACGGCGATCGAGCCGGTTGGCGTCGTCGTCACCGCAGGAAACGATCCGGTCGATCGTCCGGTAACGCGCATTTTTCCACACCTTGCACCGCGGACGACGACGCACAGGGCTGACCCTGTTCCGGGTTCATGCAAGATCGGTCCCATGCAACGCCCGATTCATGCGAGCCTACCCGAAGCGCCGGACCACCATGACAACGTGGTGTCGGGCAATTTTCGTCGTCGCTCGCTCTTGCATCAGAAGTTCATCGACGATCTCCGCGTTGTGAAGCGGGCCCGGTTTAATGCCGCTGTGCGCCACGAGCGCCAGGAGAAGGCCACCACTACGGCCTTCGCCATTGCCGGTATCTTTGGCTTCGTCATTCCCTATTTTTTGCTGACGTTGGAGGGCGCGGTACCCCGGCATGTCGCCCGCATTATCGAACTGACGGCGCTGCTCTCCGGCGGCCTGGCGCTGGTGCTCGGCCTCATCGAGCGCGGGACCGATCATCAGGATCGTGCCCGACGGTTCCATCAGTGCGGCCTGGACGTCAATCGCCTGTTGCGTAGTCTCGAAGCAGTCCAGCTTCCGGACGACAGCCAATTGCGCCCCTTCCACGACGCCTACGACAGCATTCTGCGCACTTGTGGCATCAATCACGCCCGCATCGACATGGATCTTGCCCGCACGCCACCAACAGCCACGTTGTCGCTGTTGGGGCTTAGGGTCGAGCGCGCCACCTACCTGAGATGGCGGTTGGGCTGGCACATTCATGGCGCCTACATATCCGTTTGCGTGCTGCCAATCCTGCTGGGTGTGGCGCTCATCGTCCTTCTCCCGGCCGGCTGAGACGTACAACCGGTATGTCTCGGGTGGGTCCGGGCTGGCCGAGGAACAAGATCGCCCGGCACGACTTGACGCCGGTGGCGGGCATGGCGGAGGTTACGCCTCTGTTGTAGGCCCAAGATCCAGGGCGCCCAGAAGACCTCGTTACTGCGAGAGCCAGACCATGATCCAGTATCCCGAATTCCTGGATTCGACGCCGATCCTCGAAGATGGCGCCGCTCTGCGTCAGCGCCTCGACCGGGATGGCTACCTGTTTGTGCGCTCCCTGCTGCCGGCAGACGTCATCCTTTCGGTCCGCCGCCGCCTGCTCGCCAAGGCCGCCGCGGGTGGTTGGCTCGACCCCTCTGAGCCCGTCGAGGCTGGCATAGCCCAGAAAGCCGCCGCCTGTAAGGACCCCGAAGAGCCCTACATGCGCGTCTTTCGCACCCTTTGGGCCGATGAAGAGCTACAACGCCTGCGCACCCATCCGCACATCATTTCACTTTTCGAGCGCCTGTTCGCGGAGCGCGCCTTGGCCCACCCGATGTTCGTCCAGCGCAACATATTCCCTCAAACCCAGGCCTTCGACTTCACGACGGGCGTCCATCAGGATCGCGTGCACATTGGCGGCGCCACCAGCTACGCCCTATGGATGCCGCTCGGCGATTGCCCTCGCGAGAAGGGCGCCCTTGCAGTTGCAGCCGGTTCCCACCGGGACGGCATTCTCGAGACCAAGGTGGGGAGCGGGGCAGGCGGCATGGATATCGCCGTCCCCATTCCCGGAACGTGGGTGACGGGCGCCTTCAAGGCCGGCGATGCCCTCATCTTCGCAGATGTCACGGTGCACAAGGCATTGCCCAATCGGAGCACCGAGATCAGGATGTCATTCGACGCGCGTTATCAGCCGGCCAGCCAACCCGTGGCGGACACCAACATGCTGCCCTATTCCGGTTGTGGGACGTGGGAAGAGGTCTACGCGGGCTGGCAACGGACAGATGATCAATACTATTGGCGCTCGCTTCAGCTTGATGTCGTGCCCCTGGACCGCAGTCACTACGAAAGGCGAGACGCCCAGGCTTTCGCCATGGCAGAGGCGGGAGATCAGGCCGCACGTGACGCCATTCTGAGGATCATCCAGCGCGACAAGAATGCTGAAAAGCGCGCCCGGGCCGAAAAACTGCTGGCCAAACTCGATGCCGTGTGACGCCGGCAAAGGCGTGTCTCGTAAAACAGTGTGGCGTCAAACGCGAAAACGCCCGGTCCATCCTGGACCGGGCGCTTTGGCTTGCAATTCGATGCAAGCGCCTGCGGCTTAGGCGGCGGGGCGCTTCTTGAGGCCGGCCTCGACGTCCGAGAACGTGCCCTGGATTTCGCCGCCGACGTTATTCACGACGGTGATGATCGCAACGCCGATCAGAGCGGCGATCAGGCCGTACTCGATGGCGGTGGCGCCGGACTCGCACTTGGTGAACTTTGCAAGGGTCTTCATTTTTTACGCTCCACTGACTGACGCCCGTTATGGGCAGCTCCGATTACCACCGATTGTTTTTGGCGTGTCGGCGATGTAGTGGAGAATGGACCCATTGAATGAATAACCTATTTAAAAATGCGGTCATGCGATGGCGACGAAGGGGAATGAGAGTGCATGGATAATTTTGTGTATATTCGATCGATGCGCTCCTGGAAAATTGAAAAAAACAATTATATATCAAGAGGATGAAGCGGTGGAAGCCGAGTGGAATGGTCGCGTTGGTATTCATTTGAAATGCATGGAGATAATTTCGAAATATTATATTATGAGATTGGTAATCATATGTGCGCGGGATGTGGTATGTTTTATATGTTGCGTCCGCCTGCCGCAGCTAAGTCGCTTGCTTTCAGTCCGAGCGAGGACCGCGGGTTTCGTTGGCTCAGGTGCGCTGGCCATGATCGAAGAGGCGGCGGCCTTCCCCGGCAATGGCTCCCCTTTCCCCAAGCGCTCGGGGTGGGCCATCGGTTGCGGCCGGTCCCGCAACTTGCCTCTATCCCGCACCTGTTCGCTGGCCGGCGCGGAATCAATGCATCCGCTTGCGCCTGCGAATTCTTCTGGTGTATGGCATGCCACATGCCAACGCTGCGTGCAGGGAGCACCGCGGGCAAAGTCTGTGGTACCGCCCAATGTCCGGAAGCGTCCTCAAGATCGAGCCGATAGCGGAGAGCGAAAGCCTCAAGGCGCGCGCCTATCGCGCATTGAAGACGGCCATCATGAACATGAATATCTACGCGCCCGACGCCGAGCTCCGCCTCGACGAGCGCGATCTTTCCCTGCGCTTCGGCATCTCCCGCACACCATTGCGCGAGGCGCTGGCCCAGCTTTCGACCGAGGGCCTCGTGCGCGTGGTGCCCCGTCGCGGGATCTTTATCGAGCGCAAGACCAAGAGCGAGATCCTCGACATGATCGAGGCATGGGCGGCGCTCGAGAGCATGGCGGCGCGCCTGGCAACCGAAGTGGCGGCTGATGATGAGATCGCCAGCCTCCACGATCACGTCGACAGCTTTCGAACCGACGAAGTGGCACAGCGCATGGGGGAGTATTCCGATGCCAACATCCGCTTCCATCAGGCAATTATCGGCCTGAGCGGCAATCCCCTCATCGCCAGCCTGGCCGACGACCTCTTTTTCCACGTCCGCGCCATCCGCCAGCGCACGATATTCGAGCGCGATCGTGCACGTCGCTCGATTGCCGATCACAAATCCATCGTCGAGGCGCTCGAAGCCCGCGATGCCGATCGTGCCGAGCGGTTGGTGCGCGAGCATACGCTACGCCTGCGCGATCATGTCGAGGAGCACGTGACGCTGGATTGAAGCGCCGGCCTGCTCGCCATCCGCGATCCGGTCACCGGCTATGCATAGAAGTCAGCAGAAACTACAGAGAAAACGGCCTTACGGGAGTGAAACTGCCATGTCGTCCGATGCCAACACCCAGAACCTGACCGACGGCTTCCATTTGGTTCTCGAGGCACTGCAGCTCAACGGCCTCGACACCATTTACGGCGTGCCCGGCATCCCAGTGACCGATCTCGGCCGCATGGCCCAGGCCAAGGGCATGCGCGTGCTGGCCTTCCGCCATGAACAGAACGCCGGCTACGCCGCAAGCATCGCCGGTTTCCTCACCCAGAAGCCGGGCGTCTGCCTGACGGTCTCCGCGCCGGGCTTCCTCAACGGGCTCAATGCACTGGCCCACGCGACCACCAACTGTTTCCCGATGATCCTCATCTCCGGCTCGTCCGAGCGCGAGATCGTCGATCTACAGCAAGGTGACTACGAGGAGATGGACCAGCTGGCAGTGGCCAAGCCGGTCTGCAAGGCAGCTTTCCGCGTCCTGCACGCTGCCGACATTGGCATCGCCGTCGCCCGCGCAATTCGTGCAGCCGTCTCGGGCCGCCCCGGAGGCGTCTATCTCGACCTCCCCGCCAAGCTCTTTGGCCAGACCATGGACGCCGCCGACGGCGCCCGCTCGCTGGTCAAGGTCATCGATCCCGCTCCGCGCCAACTTCCGGCGCCGGCTTCGGTGAAACGAGCCCTCGACCTCCTCAAGGCTGCCAAGCGGCCGCTGATCATTCTTGGCAAGGGCGCAGCTTACGCCCAGGCCGACGCCGACATTCGCGCCCTCGTCGAGAAAAGCGGCATTCCCTACCTGCCCATGAGCATGGCCAAGGGCCTGCTGCCCGACACCCATCCGCTGTCGGCCGGCGCCGCCCGCTCACTGGTGCTCAAGGAGGCCGACACCGTCATGCTGATCGGTGCGCGGTTGAATTGGCTGCTCTCGCACGGCAAGGGCAAGACCTGGGGAGCGCCTGGAAGCCAGAAGTTCATTCACATCGACATCGAGCCGCGCGAGATGGATTCAAACGTCGAGATCGCAGCGCCCGTGGTTGGCGATATCGGCTCGTGCGTGGCAGCCCTGCTCGATGGCATGGGCAACGACTGGCCCAAGGCGCCGTCCGATTGGACCAGCAATATTCGCGAGAAGGTCGAGACCAACGTGGCGAGGATGGCGCCGCGCCTCAAGAACAACAACGTGCCCATGGACTACCACGGCGCGCTGGGCGCTATCCGGGAGATCATCAAGAAGAACCCCGAGGCCATCCTGGTCAACGAGGGCGCCAACACTCTCGACTTCACCCGTTCGATCGTGGACATGCAGCAACCGAGGAAGCGTCTCGACGTCGGCACCTGGGGCGTCATGGGCATCGGCATGGGCTACGCCGTCGCCGCAGCCGTCGAGACCGGAAAGCCCGTTCTCGCGGTCGTCGGCGACAGCGCCTTCGGATTTTCCGGCATGGAGATCGAGACCGTCTGCCGCTACAAGCTCCCGGTCTGCGTTGTCGTCTTCAACAACAACGGCATCTATCGCGGCACCGACGTCAATCCCGGCGGCAGCGATCCGGCCTGGACGACCTTCGTCAAAGGCGCGCAGTACGAGCTTCTCGCCAAGGCCTTCGGCGGCGTCGGTGTTTCCGCCACCTCTCCCGATGAGCTGTCGCGCGTCGTGACCGAGGCCATGGCCTCCGGCAAGCCAACCCTCGTCAACGCCATCATCGACGAGAAAGCCGGCACGGAATCAGGCCGCATCGGCAACCTCAATCCGCAGAGCGTCGTCGCCAAGAAGTGAGCCGGGCGGGTTCAATCCGCCGCACCGGACAGAAAATCAAGACAATCTTTTGCAATGGGAGCAGACCATGGAAGCCCTCAAAGGCGTCCGCATACTCGACTTCACGCACGTCCAATCGGGCCCCACCTGCACGCAACTGCTGGCGTGGTTCGGCGCTGACGTGATCAAGGTCGAAAGGCCCGGCGCCGGCGATATCACGCGCGGCCAGTTGCAGGATGTGCCGAACGCCGACAGCCTCTATTTCACCATGCTCAACCACAACAAGCGCTCGATCACCATCGACTCCAAGAACAAGACGGGATTGGCGATCCTGGAGCGGCTGGTGAAAGAGTGCGATGTGCTGGTCGAGAACTTCGCGCCCGGCGCCCTCGACCGGATGGGCCTCACCTGGGAGCGCATCCAAGAACTCAATCCACGCATGATCTATGCCTCGGTCAAGGGTTTCGGCCCCGGGCCCTTCGAGGATTGCAAGGTCTACGAGAATATCGCCCAATGCACCGGCGGCTCGGCCTCCACCACCGGCTTTCGCGATGGTCCGCCACTCGTCACCGGCGCCCAGATCGGTGATAGCGGCACGGGTCTGCATCTGGCGCTTGGCATCGTCACGGCGCTCTATCACAGGACCCACTCAGGCAAAGGCCAGCGAGTGTCTTGCGCCATGCAGGACGGCGTCCTCAACCTGGCACGCGTCAAGCTGCGCGACCAGCAGCGCCTCGCCCACGGCCCGCTCACCGAGTACAGCCAATACGGCGAAGGCATCCCCTTCGGCGAGGCGACGCCCCGCGCCGGCAACGACTCGGGCGGCGGCCAGCCCGGTCGCATCTTGAAGTGCAAGGGCTGGGAGGCCGATCCCAACGCCTACATCTATTTCATCACGCAGGCCCCGGTCTGGGAGAAGATTTGCGACGTCATCGGCGAGCCCGGCTGGAAGACGGACGCAGATTTCGCAACGCCCAAAGCCCGCCTGCCCCGCCTCAACCAGGTATTTGCGCGCATCGAGCAATGGACGATGTCGAAGAGCAAGTTCGAGGCGATGGAGCTCTTGAACAAGTACGACATCCCCTGCGGGCCTATCCTGTCGATGAAGGAGTTGGCCGAGGACCAGGCGCTGAGGGCAACGGGCACGGTGGTGGAAGTCGATCACCCCAAGCGCGGCAAGTACCTCTCGGTCGGCAATCCCATCAAGCTGTCGGCGAGCCCGACAGATGTGCAGCGCTCGCCGCTGCTTGGCGAGCACACTGACGAGATCCTGAAGGATGTGCTCAAATACACACCTGACGAAATGGAGGAGATCAAGGCATCCGGCGCTATTTCGCCGCCGCCGAAGAAGACCGCTGCACGATAGCGCTGGACTGAGCCCCCCGTGGCTCAGCACACTTCACACGATAGCCGGGAGCGGGTTTGATCAAGATGGCGCCAGGCCGTCGTTGGGCGGCGCGCTTGATCTCATCCGGCTTACGGTGCGCCGGACAACACCAACCAGTGTCCCCAGGCCTGACCGAGGCGCCGGGGCGGGAGAATTCAGCGATGCGTATCGTCGTCCATGGCCAGGATGCATTTGGCAAGGCCGTACTCGAGAAGCTTTTGGAGCGCGGCGAGAACGTCGTTGCCGTCTGCTGCGCGCCTGACAAGCCCAATCGCGCAGAGGACCCCATGAAGGTCTTTGCCCGCGAGAAGGGCCTGCCCGTGCACCAGCCTTCGAGCTGGAAGACGCCTGAGGCGTTGACCCTGATGCAGGGCTTCAAGGCCGATATCTGTCTGATGGCCTATGTGCTGCTGTTCGTGCCCCAGCCGGTCCTTGACGCGCCGCGCCTTGGTACATTCCAGTATCATCCGTCCCTGTTGCCGGCGCACCGCGGACCGTCGTCCATCAATTGGCCGATCGCCATGGGCAAGACCCGCACCGGCCTCACCATCTTCTGGCCCAACGAAGGCCTCGACGAAGGCCCCATCCTTCTTCAAAAATCGGTCGAGATCGGCCCAGAGGAAACGCTTGGCGATGTCTACTTCAAGAAGCTCTTCCCGCTCGGCGTAGAGGCCATGATCGAGAGCCTCGAGCTGGTGAAGGCCGGCGTCATCCTCAAGCATGACCAGCGCCTCAAGGACGGCTCCTATGAGAGCTGGTTCAAGAAGGAGCTGGCCGAGATCGACTGGTCGAAACCGGTTGTCGATGTCTTCAATATGATCCGTGCAGCCGACCCCGCACCGGGGGCCTGGGCAACCATGGCAGGCACCAAAGTCGATCTCTTCGAGCCTCAGCGCGCTGACGGCGCACCAGCAGGCGCCACTGGGACCATCGTCGCCGTCGAAGATGGCGCCATCGTAGTTGCCGGCAACGGCGGCGCGGTCCGTGTCAAACGCGTCCGCGCAGCCGGCGGCAAAAAGGTTGGCGCGGGCGAGTGGCTCGCAGGCGCAGGCCTCGCCGTTGGAGCCAAATTCGATCCCAAGTCAGCCTGACAGAAATAACCGAAGCAATCGGCCGCAGCGAAGTTCGAGGCGACCGCCACATTGTCGAGCGAGGAAAGCCCAATGGCCGTCAAATCAGATATCGAGATTGCCCGCGAAGCCAAGAAGAAGCCGATCCAGGATATCGGCGCCCGCCTCAATATTCCGTCTGAGCATCTGCTTCCCTTTGGCCACGACAAGGCAAAGGTGTCGGCCGAGTTCTTGAAGTCGCTCGAGGGCAAGAAGGACGGCAAGCTGATCCTGGTGACGGCCATCAATCCGACGCCGGCCGGCGAAGGCAAGACCACGACGACGGTCGGTCTCGGAGATGGTCTCAATCACATCGGCAAGAAGGCCGCTATTTGCTTGCGCGAGCCCTCGCTCGGCCCCTGCTTTGGCGTCAAGGGCGGCGCCGCCGGCGGCGGCTATGCCCAGGTGGTGCCGATGGAGGACATCAACCTCCACTTCACCGGTGACTTCCACGCCATCACGTCGGCGCACAACCTGCTCTCGGCGATGATCGACAACCACATCTACTGGGGCAACGAACTCGGCATCGATCAGCGTCGCGTCGCCTGGCGTCGTGTCATGGACATGAACGATCGGGCACTGCGCGAGAATGTGATCTCCCTCGGCGGCGTCGCCAACGGCTTTCCGCGCGAATCGGGCTTCGACATCACGGTGGCCTCCGAGGTGATGGCCATCCTCTGCCTCGCCAACGACATCAAGGACCTCGAGAAGCGCCTGGGCGACATCATCATCGGTTATCGCCGTGACCGCACGGCCGTGTTCGCGCGTGACATCAAGGCCGACGGTGCCATGACCGTGTTGCTGGCGCAGGCCATCCAGCCGAACCTCGTCCAGACCCTGGAGAACAATCCAGCCTTCATCCACGGCGGTCCATTCGCCAACATCGCCCACGGCTGCAACTCGGTCATCGCCACCAAGGCCGCCCTCAAGCTTGCCGACTACGTGGTGACGGAAGCGGGATTTGGCGCCGATCTCGGCGCCGAGAAGTTCTTCGACATCAAGTGTCGCAAGGCAGGCCTGAAGCCCGATGCAGCCGTTATCGTCGCCACTGTACGCGCGCTGAAAATGAACGGCGGCGTCAAGCGCGAGGATCTTGGCAAGGAGAACGTCGAGGCCGTCAAGAAGGGCCTCGCCAACCTCGGTCGCCACATCGAGAATGTGAAGAGCTTCGGCGTGCCGGCCGTCGTCGGCATCAATCATTTCATCACTGACACCGACGCCGAGGTCGCCGTGGTGATGGATTACGTCAAGTCGTTGGGCTCGGAATGCTTCCTCAACAAGCATTGGGCCGAAGGCGGCAAGGGCATCGCCCCGATGGCCAAGCGCGTTGCCGAATTGGCCGACAGTGGCACCTCGAAGTTCGCGCCGATCTACCCCGATGACATGGGCCTCGCCGACAAGATTGAGACCATCGCCAAGAAGATCTATCGAGCCGACGGCATCGTGGCCGACAAGTCGATCCGCGATCAGCTCAAGGCTTGGGAGGAGATGGGCTACGGCAAGCTGCCGGTCTGTATCGCCAAGACACAGTACACGTTCTCAACGGACCCCAATCAGCGCGGTGCGCCGACAGGCTTCACTATTCCCGTCCGCGAAGTGCGGTTGTCGGCAGGAGCCGGCTTCATTGTCGCGATCTGCGGCGAGATCATGACGATGCCGGGTCTACCCCGTAAGCCCTCGGCCGAGGTGATCCGCTTCAACGAGGCCGGCCAGATCGACGGGTTGTTCTGAGCCACGGCGAGATTGACGCCGTCCGGCGTAGTATGGAACGAAGAGGCACCAAAGTGCGCCGGAATGATGCGCTCTTTGGTTCGCGCCAATGAGGCGGTGGTGTTTCAATCACCGCCAACTCCACGCAGGGAGCAAAACTGGAGCCACGATGTCCACACCCAACAAGCGGTTGAGAATTGTGACGCTGCCGGGCGACGGTATCGGTCGGGAGATCATCCCGCCCGCGGTGCACCTGCTGCAAACGCTAGAGCGGACCGTGGGTGGTTTCACGCTCGACGTCGAGGAACGCCGGGACATGGGCGCTCTCTATTATAAAGAGAGCGGCGAGGACATTTCTCAGGCGGCGTTCGAAGCGGCCCGGCAGGCCGACGCGATTCTGATGGGCGCCATGGGCTGGCCCGAGATCCGCTATCCCGATGGCACTGAGATTTCGCCCCATCTCAAGCTCAGGGAGGCCTTCGGGCTCTACGCGGGCGTGAGGCCGGTCAAGGCCTTCCCGAACACGCCGAGGCGGCTACTCGACGAGCGTGCGGCGCAGATCGACTTTGTCGTGCTGAGGGAGTCCACCGAAGGCCTCTTTTACACCCAGCGGCGCGGCGAGGTGATCGGCGACAGCGAGGCGCGCGAAACCCTTAGGATCACGCGCGCAACGACGGAGAAGCTCTGCGACGCTGCCTTTCGCATCGCCACCAGGCGGCGCCAACGCAATCCGAGCAAGGGCCATGTCACCTGCGTCGACAAGGCTAATGTGTTCAAGGCCTTCGCATTCTTCCGCAAGATCTTCGATGAACGCCGTCAACAGTTTCCCGAGATCGGCTATGGCTACAATTACGTGGATGCCCAGGCCCTGGATCTGGTGCGCCGCCCATGGGACTTCGATGTCCTGGTGATGGAGAACATGTTCGGCGACATCATCTCCGACCTTGGCGGCGGCCTGGTCGGCGGCATGGGGCTGGCTCCATGTGCGGAGTTGGGCGACGAGCACGGTCTTTTCCAGCCAGCC
This sequence comes from uncultured Alphaproteobacteria bacterium, assembly GCA_963761475.1. Taxonomy (GTDB): domain Bacteria; phylum Pseudomonadota; class Alphaproteobacteria; order Rhizobiales; family Hyphomicrobiaceae. The sequence continues at coordinate 457,598 of CAVXGT010000015.1, read as the reverse complement.
CACGGCAGCGCCCCCGACATCGCCGGCCAGGACAAGGCCAACCCAATCGCGACGTTTTTGTCGGCGGCCATGATGCTCGACTGGCTGGGTGAGCGCCACGGCATCGCAGCGCTGGGCGAGGCTGCAGCAGCTCTCGATGAAAGTATCGACGAAGGCTTTGCATCCGGCCGATTGCGACCGATGGAATACGGCGGAGATCAAGGGCTTAGGGCCGTCACCCAATCCGTGACGGAACTGTTGGAGGCCAAGCTCAAAGGCTGAGGACAGGGCCGCCCGTCCAGCAGGCTGGCCGAGGCTGCCATCACCATACAAGCCCTGCGCGCATTCGCCACTCTCGGCCAGCAGGGAAGGACTGTGGCCATTTGTTGACACCCCTTGAGGCCCTTACTATGGTCCGGCCCGCAGATCGTACCCACCGCGCACGGGGCATAAGCGCCGGCGAGGAATCCCATGTCTGTTGATGGCAAGTCTGGCCGCGAGCCGAAGGGCGCTATTTCGCCCGAGGAGCGGGCCGCTCTGGAACGCCGTTCCGGGGAGCTTGGGCGCAAGCTCGAGGAGGCACGCCACGAGCAGCTTGGCGCGCGGCCCGGACCGGCAGCATCGTCGGACAAGGGCGCGGCCATGGGCAAGGCCTTGCGGCTGTCGGCGGAGTTGTTGGCCGGCATCATCGTGGGGAGTGCGATCGGTTGGTACCTGGATAAATGGCTCGGCAATCAGAAGCCGTGGTTCTTTATCCTGTTCTTTTTGCTCGGCGCGGCCGCGGGGATGATGAACTTGATCCGCTCGGCAATGCGCGAGAAGACTCCACCCCTGCCGTCCGTCCGGGACGAGCGGGATGACGACAACTGAGCTTCGTGTGAAGCCAGGCAAGAAGCCGGGGAAGGCGACGTGGCAGGCCCAATCGAGCAATTTCACCAGAAGACGCTCATCCCGCTGAGCTTTGGCGGCATCGATGCGTCTTTCACCAACGCCGCCGCATTCATGGTTGGCGCCGTGGCGTTGGCGTCCGGCTTCATGATCTACGCGATGCGCAACCGGTCGTTGGTGCCTTCGCGGGGTCAGTCCATCGCGGAGATGATGTACGAGTTCGTCGCCTCGACGGTGCGCGACAACGTCGGCGAGGAGGGGATGCGGTTCTTCCCCCTAGTCTTCTCGCTGTTCATCTTCATTTTGATCTGCAACCTGTTCGGCATGATTCCGGGCGGCTACACCGTCACCAGCCAGATCGTCGTCACGGCGGCTCTGGCACTTCTGGTGATCGGCATCGTGATCGTCTATGGGCTCGCCACTCAGGGCCTTGGGTTCTTCAAGCTGTTCGTCCCTGACGTGCCGGCTTGGCTGCTGCCAATCATGGTGCCGATCGAGATCATCTCTTTCCTCTCGCGCCCGCTAAGCCTCTCGGTGCGTCTGTTCGCCAACATGCTCGCAGGCCATATCGCGCTCAAGATCTTCGCGGGTTTCGTCGCCTCACTGCTGGCGGCTGGCGTCTGGGCAGTGATTGCACCCTTGCCGCTGTTGCTCACCATCGCCTTGACCGCGCTTGAGATCTTGGTGGCTGCCCTGCAGGCCTACGTCTTCGCCGTTCTCACCTGCGTCTACCTCAACGACGCAGTCCACGGTGCCCATCACTAGGCGGGCAATCACAGCCCGCTGCCATCCTTCACGTTCGTCCAATCCTCAACTCGCACAGTCACAAATCACGGGAGATCAAACATGGATCCGATCATCGGCAAGGCCATCGGCGCCGGTCTCGCTTGCCTCGGCATGGCCGGCGCAGGCATCGGCCTCGGTAACCTCTTCGGCCAGTTCCTGGCTGGCGCTCTGCGCAACCCGTCGGCCGCCGACAGCCAGCGCGGCACGCTCCTCCTGGGCTTCGCCTTGACGGAAGCGCTCGGCATCTTCTCACTGCTGATCGCGCTGCTTCTGCTGTTCGTGGTCTAAGTGATCCAAGCTGTCCGGGTTGGTTTGCGGTTTTGCGGGCCTACCCGGGACACGCTGTTGCAAGAGTCGTGGCATCGGCAACGTATGCCGCGACTCGCGTCAACCAGGTAGTCGATCCGATCAAGTCTGCTCTGGCAGGCTCTCGGCGCCACTTGGTTGTGACCAAAACCCAAGAAGTTCGAGCACGCCATGGCATCCAGTCCTAAAGGCAACTCTTCAGGCGCGCACGCCACGCAGGCCGGAACGGTCGCCCATGGCGACGCGCACGGTGCGCACGGCAGCTTTCCGCCTTTCGATACCGCCACCTTTGCACCGCAGTTGGTATGGTTGGCGATTTCGTTTGCGGCCCTCTATTTGGTCATGTCCCGCATCGCGCTGCCCGCCGTCGGATCCGTTCTGACGGAGCGGCGTCAGCGCGTTCAGCGGGATCTGGCCGAAGCCGAGAAATTGAAATCCGAAACCGACGCTGCTCTGGCGGCCTATGAGAAGTCGCTCGCTGATGCGCGCGGCAAGGCTCAGCGCATCGCCAAGGAAATGCGTGACAAGATTTCGACCGACATGGACCAGGAGCGCCGCCGGGTCGATGATGCCAATGCCGTCAAGTTGGCCGAGACCGAGTCGCGCATCGCCGAAACCAAGTCGCGCGCTCTCGCAAACGTCAACGATCTCGCCGCCGACACCGCTTCGGCTATCGTCGAGCGTCTGATCGGCCAGCAGGTGAGCACGGACGACGTGCGCAAGCTGATGGGCCAGTCTGGCTCGGCGCGGTCTGCTAGCTGATTGAGGGAAAGCCATGGGCGCTGAATTCTGGGTCGGAGTGGCCTTCTTCTGTTTCGTTGGCCTTTTGATGTACATGAAGGCGCCGGGCATGATGGCCAAGGCGCTCGACGACCGTGCCGACGCGATCCGCAAGGAGCTCGATGAGGCGCGACGCCTGCGTGAAGAGGCGCAGGATCTCCTGGCCGACTACAAGCAGAAGCAGCGCCGCGCTGACGACGAGGCGCGCGCCATCATCGAGGAAGCCGAGCGCGAGGCCCAAGCCATCAAGGCGCACGGCGAGAAGGTTCTGCAAGAGACCATCGAGCGCCGCTCGCGTGCGGCCGAGGAAAAGATCGCACGGGCCGAGGCCCAAGCGCTCTCAGAGGTGCGGAGTGCCGTCGTCGAGGCCGCCACCGCCGCCGCCGAGCGCGTGATGCAGCAGCGTGTTGCGGGAGGCGCAGCCGACAGCCTCCTCGACCAGGCCATTCGGGACCTGCGCGGCAAGCTCAACTGAAGTAGGCCGTGCGCAGGCCGGGTTGGATCACACAGCCATCGCAAGCAATGAAAACGCCGGGACAAAGTGCCCGGCGTTATGCTTTCGTGTGGGATCACGAGACGTTGCACCGGAGCATGCAACCATGGGTGCGCTGATACCCCTGCCACCGACGCGTAGGGAATGCGCTACAGGTCACGCACGTTCGGCTTGCCTGCTGTTCCGCCAAACCAGCTCAATCCGCTCGTCAACGACGCCGCGTCTCCGCGCCTGGGCCGCGGCTGTCGCCTCGTCCGCTTTGCTGGCCAGTCCGCTCCCGGCCGTGGCGCAGTCCGCACCACCTCAGGCAGCAGAGCGCCAGCCCGGCGCGGTGGCGCTTGCACCTCCAACGGGCTTCAAGGAGGTGCGCCTCCCGGCAGCCGGCCCGCGCGCCGCCACCATCACCGCCTATTTCCGCTTGCCGGAAACGAAACCGGGAGAAAAGCGTGCCGCAGTCGTCGCCATGCACGGCTGCGGCGGACTGTTCAACAGCGCGGGATCGTTCAGCTCCCGCCACGCCAGCTGGGCCGATGTCCTAACCAAGGCTGGCTACGCGGTGGTATTTCCCGATAGCTTCAATCCGCGCGGCTACCGCCAGATCTGCACATTGAAGTCCAACGAGCGGCCAATCCGGCCGGCCCATCGGCTGCACGATGCCCTGGCGGCACTGAACTGGCTTGCCACTGAGCCGTCGGTCGACGGGGAGCGGACGGCGCTTCTAGGATGGTCTCATGGTGGATCGTCGGTGTTGTGGGCTGCCGCCACCGATGCGCCAGCCGCCAAGCCGGACATCCGCCTCGCCATCGCGTTCTATCCGGGGTGCCGCATTCCGGCTGGTCGCCTGTCATGGGCGCCGCGCGTCCCACTCTCGATTCTGATCGGATCGGCTGACAATTGGACTAGGCCCGAATTCTGTCGCGAACTGGTCAAGCGCCATCCGGCAATTCACTTGCAGGAGTATGAAGGCGCCGTGCATGGTTTCGATGCTCCCAATTCGCCGCGTCGCACCCGCCGCGATGCCGGCCTCGCTCCTGATCCGGCAGCCGGCGTAGAGGTCGGCACAGATCCGATAGCCCGGCAGGCGGCGATCGCCGAGGTCCTGGGCCGTCTCGCAAAGGCGTTCGGGGAAAACTGAGTGGCGAACGCCGGACGCGCGGCGGAGCGGGACCTCACCCGGGCTAGAGCTTGAAGTAATCGGGTCGCCCGGTTGGCCAGGGATCGCCCCAGAGTTGCTGGCCGCCATCGACCGTGATCACCTCGCCCGTGATGAACTTCGCTGACGGCGCCGCCAGATAAACGCAGGCCTCGGCCACATCCCAGGCATCGCCGACCCGGCGCATCGGATTGGCCTCCTTGTACGTGGCAGCACCCTCCGGCGGGTAATGCGCAAAGCCCGAAGTCTCGAGACAGCCTGGTGCGACGCAGTTGACGCGGATGTTGTCGGGCGCCCACTCGACCGCCACCGTTTTCGAGGCGTATGTCACGCCGGCGCGCGCAGCAGCCGTATGCGCGATACCGGGCATGCCCCGCCAGAAATCAGCAACGATGTTGACGATGACGCCCGCCGCCTTCCGGTCGATCCATTGGCGCGCCGCCGCCTGCATCATGTACCACGTGCCATTCAGATTGTTGTCGATCACCGCGTTCCAGCCCTTGGGCTTGAAATCGATGGCCGCCTGCGGGAACTGCCCGCCCGCGTTGTTGATCAACACGTCGAGGCGCTGATGTTTGGCCCACACCTCCGCCACGAAGGCCTGGTCGGCGTCGGCATCGCGGATGTTGAAGAGGTGCGAGCTAACGCGTCCACCGAAACGCTCGAGAAACGCCTGCGCCTTGCCGACGCGTTCCCCATTGCGCCCGGTGATCGCAACGTCCGCGCCAAGCCGAGCAAAGAGGGCAGCGATCGCCAGTCCGAAGCCGGAGCCCGCGCCCGTCACCACGACCACCTGCCCCTTGAACAGGTCGGACCTGTAGACGGTGGGTAACGTCGCGAGTTCCTCGTTTGAAAATCCGAACTGGTCCGCACCCTCGATCGCCATGGACTTGATCCCTCCCCACGCCTTCATCGGGCGGCATGCATGCCCCCGTTCGCAGGCCGGCAGATTGCCCGCTCCCTCGCCCCCTGTCACGTCGTCGGCGGCGGGGGGGAGGCAAGCCATTGTCATCGCCAGCGCTTGAGTCCCGTGACATCGCAGGTCGTGCAAACCCGGCACCGATCAAGGATGTTCCGTCGACGCAAATAAATAGTTGCACGGTTCGTCTCGATACGTAATAGTCGCGCCTAGGCTCAATTGATTGCCGCAATAGATTGACAACAGGAGGAATTGCGCGTGGCGGATGTTCTTGTTTATCGCGGTTGGGGCCCCTCGGGCTATGGCGTTTTCGGCCACGTGCTCGGGTCAAGCTACACCTATCAGATCAGCTCCGTACAACCCAACTGGGTGAATATCTCCAACGCATTTTCTAGCGCATCGGGCGGGTTCGTATTTCGCGGCACCGACACCAACGGCTCCATCGACGGACTCGTTTTCTCTGACGGCACCGGCTCAACGAACATCCTGGTCGACTTAAACGGCAACGCCATTGGCGATCCGACCGCCTTCAGCAAGTTTGGCAACGAGTTCGGTGTTCTTGGCGTCCACCTCCAGCGTATCAGGGTCGTATCCGCCGAAAAGCTTGATGATCACCAACGGCAGCGGTGCGCCGATCCCTGTCGTGCCGTTCCCGGTCGAATTCTACAAGGTCGTTGGCTCGACCATCTACGCCAAGGATGACGCCACGAACGATCTCTACAAGATCGACGCCAATCTCAACGCCACGCTCATCTACGATCGATCCGCCGACCCAACGCCGATGAATATCGACTACTTGTTCGAGTTCGCTGGCGCACTCTATTTCCGCGGCGATGAGGGCAGCGTTAACGATTTCTACCGCGTCGACCCTACCACCAACCAGATCACCGCGATTGGCGTTGGCGTCAATTCCGGCGGCGACACGGTTCGCTTTTCCGAAGCCGGTATCGTCGGCAACAAGTTTTATTTCTGGAACACCGGCGGAGGCATCGGTAACGAGCTCTATGTGACGGATGGAACATCGGGCGGCACCAGTTTGGTCAAGGACATTCGCGCCGGCTCGCTCGGCTCCTACGTCAACACGGCCACGACCGGCTCCAATTCGCTCAACACCGCGTCCCTCGGCAACAAATTGATTTTCATGGCCGACGACGGGGGTGTCGACAATGAAGAGCTTTGGATCACCGATGGCACCGGGGCCGGCACCGTCCGCCTGAGCGGTTCCGGCTCGACGGTTGGCGCGCTCTCGCTCACTGGTGGCTTTCGTATTCTGACTGTGGGCAATCAGGTCTTCTTCCGCGCCTCCAGGGCGGACACCGGCTACGAGCTGTACGTCACGGACGGCACCGCCGCCGGCACCCGGCTTGTCAAAGACATCAGAGCGGGTACATCGAGCTCCGACCCCGACGCATTCTTTACGGACGGAACCTACCTCTATTTCGGTGTCGGCAGCGCCGACGGCGAGGAAGATGCGGTGTGGCGTTCCGATGGGACGGCGGCCGGCACCTTCGAGATCTCAGATCCCGGTACCAACTTCAATCCTGCCGAAATGTTCGCGATCCACGACCTCGATGTGGGGGCCATCACCGGTTCGCCGCTCGACGATATGCCTGTATGCACCGCGCTTGACGATATCGTGTTCGGCTTCGCCGGCAATGACACGCTCGACGGCCTCGCCGGCGCCGATACACTCGATGGGGGTCTCGGGAACGACACCTATGTCGTCGACAACGTGGGCGATATGGTGGTCGAGCGGGACAACGAGGGCATCGACACCGTCCAATCCTTTATTTCCTATTCGCTTGGGCGCGGCCTCGACAAACTCGAACTGCTCGGCACCCTAGGCCTGACGGCAGTCGGAAACCTCCTCGACAACACTCTGATCGGCAATCCCGGTTCTAATGTCATCAACGGTATGACTGGCAGCGACACGATCAACGGTGGGGCAGGCAACGACGTCCTGGACGGTGGACCAGGCAGCAACGCCATCAACGGTGGCAGCGGCTGGGACAAGGCCAACTATGCCGTCGCATCGACGGCCGCCACCATCACGCGCACAGGCAACGGCACGGCGACGATCTCGGGTGCCGGGTTCTCCGATACGCTCACGGGTGTCGAAGTCGCGCATTTCCTCGACCGTGACATCGCCATCCGCGAAGCGACGCGCTCGGACACGAACGGCAACGGCACTTCCGACATGGTGCTGCAGTCGGGCGGGACAGTGGTGGCGTGGAACGTTTCGAACGGCGTGGCGCAATCCGGCACGCTCATCGGCGGTGGCGTCGATGGCTGGACCGTGCAGGGCACTGGCGATTTCAACGGTGATGGCACCACCGACGTCATCCTGCAGAACGGCGGCACGGTCGTGCAATGGAGCATGAACAACGGCGCCAACGCCGGCGGCACGCTGGTCGGCGCCGGCATCGACGGATGGACCGTCAAAGGCACCGGCGATTTCAACTCAGACGGCACCACCGACGTCGTGCTCCAGAACGGCGGCACGGTTGTCGCCTGGACCATGCAGAACGGCGTTGCCGCATCGGGCGTGGTGGTCGGCAGTGGCGTCGCGGGCTGGGACGTGGTCGGCACCGGCGATTTCAACGGCGACGGCGCCAGCGACATCCTGCTGCAGAACGGCGGCACGTTGGTCGCCTGGAACATGCGCAACGGCCAGAACATCGGCGGCTCGGTCTTGGCTGCCGGCATCGACGGCTGGCAGGTCGTGGGCACCGGCGACTTCAACGGCGACGGCACGACCGACGTCGTCGTCAAGAACGGCGGCACCATCGTCGACCTCTTGGTGCAGAACTCCGTCGCCACCACCGGCAACGTCATCGGCCTCGGGCTCGAAGCCTGGGACGTGGTCGCCACCGGCGACTACAACGGCGACGGCACCGCCGACATCGCGCTCACCTCGGGTGGCATCGTGGTCGACTGGAGCATGCAGAACGGCCTCGTCACCGCCGGCAATGTGCTCGGCGGCAACGGCACGTTCTCAGTCGTGGCGTAGGCTGGCGAACGGCGACCATCCCGATCATCGGTCGCCAGCACCATGCCGCAGCGAGCAGCAGGCTACCGGACCGGACGCGTAAGCGGACGCTGCGCAGCCAGGCACGCTAGCTTACGACATGTCCTGCGCCTGCCGCTCAATCCGCTCGAGTAGAGCCATCAGTGTCCTGCGGTCGCCCGGAGTTCAGGGTGGCAAGCAATCGGCCCTCCCAGTTCACGGCCTCTTCGGCGATTTCGCCGTAGATCGCGAGCCCCTTGCCGGTCAGCCGAAGGCTGGCGCGCCGCCGATCCTGTTCCGGCACATGGCGAGCCACAAGCCCCCGCGTTTCGAGGTTGGCAATGGCGCGCGCGACCTTAGCCTTGTCGAGACTCGAGTGGCTGGCCAGCGCCCCGGCGCCAAGCTCCGTCATGCGCCCCAGATTGGCAATCACCCGCCACTCCGCGATCGAGAGGTCGTACTTCCGCCCGTAAACACCGGACAAGGCTCGGCTGACCGCGTGCGCTGTGACTGCGAGCCGATAGGGGAGAAAAGCGTCGAGATCGAGCGAGCCATCGCCGTGCGCGTCGCTCCCCGCTCCAGTGTTTCGATCGGAGCTGGACCTTCTCCTGCCCGTCCTCCTGTCACTGCCGTTGGGGCGCATGCTTCAATCCAGTTGATTTCGTTTCAAATGAAACTATCATGCCGCCACCATCAAGTGAAGGCCGCAGTTGGGTTCGCAGGCGAAAGCCGGGGCGAGGCGCAAGTGACCGGTCGGACACTTGAGTGGCGGCTCGGATAGCGAGAGGCGACGACGAGCCGCCGGCGACCGGATCACCCGATTGGAGGACGCTGATGCCACAGGACACCATTGCCGAGACAGCGACGAGCCGATCCAACACGCCGGCCATCGGTTCGTCGGGCTATCTGTCGGGCTTCGGCAACACATTCGAAACCGAGGCGCTGCCGGGGCCTTGCCCGTCGGCCGCAACTCGCCGCAGCGCTGCGCCTACGGCCTTTATGCCGAGCAGATTTCGGGCTCCCCCTTCACCGCGCCCCGCGCCACCAACGAGCGCTCCTGGCTCTATCGGATCCGCCCGTCCGTGCGCCACACGGGCAAGTTCAGGAAGGCCGACAAGCGCCTCCTGCGTACGGCGCCGAGCGCCGAATTCGAGATGCCGCTCGGCCAGCTTGCGCTGGAGCCCGACGCCGCTCCCGAGCGAGCCGCTGTCCTTCGTCGAAGGCTTGCGTACGATGACGACGGCTGGCGATTGGGCAACCCAGGCCGGCATGTCGGCGCACATTTATCCTCGCGACCCGCTCCATGACCGACGAGGTGTTCTGGAACGCAGACGGCGAGCTCCTGATCGTGCTGCAGCAAGAGCGCCTGCGCTTCGTCACCGAGTTCGGCATCATCGAGGCCGAGCCCGGCGAGATCGTCGTCATCCCACGCGGCGTCAAGTTCCGCGTCGAGCTGATGGGCGGTCCTGCGCGCGGCTATGTCTGCGAGAACTACGGTGGCGCCTTCACTCTGCCCGAGCGCGGCCCGATCGGCGCCAACTGTCTCGCCAACGCGCGCGACTTTCTCTAGCCCCCGTCGCCGCCTACGAGGACAAGGACACGCCAACGCGGCTGACGGTCAAATGGGGCGGTGAGCTCTGGGAGACGCAGCTCGGTCACTCGCCGCTCGATGTCGTCGCCTGGCACGGCAACTATACGCCCTACAAGTACGACCTGCAGCCGCTACAACGCGGTCGGCTCGATCTCCTTCGACCATCCGGACCCCTCGATTTTCGCCGTGCTCTCGGCCCCCTCGGAGACGCCAGGCGCCTCCAACGTCGATTTCGTCAATCTTCCCGGAGCGCTGGATGGTGGCCGAGGACACGTTCCGCCCGCCCTGGTACCATCGCAACGTCATGTCCGAGTTCATGGGGCTCATCTACGGCGTCTACGATGCCAAGCCCGAAGGCTTCACGCCCGGCGGCATGAGCCTGCACAACCTGATGCTGCCGCACGGCCCCGACGCGAGCCGCCTTCGAGCACGCCAGCACCGTCGAGCTGAAGCCCGTCAAGCTGACGGGCACGATGGCCTTCATGTTCGAGACACGTTTTGCGCAGCGTGTGACGGAGTATGCCGGGACCTTGCCGACGCTGCAGAAGGACTACGCGGCCTGCTGGGCAGGGCCTCGACAAGCGCTTCGATCCGGCGCGGCGGTGAGCGCGGATGGGCGAGCCGAGCCAGCCCTTCCCCGCCAGCCTGCCGCTGGACGCGGCAGGCCGGCGGCGATCTGCCCGACGCCACGGCGCGCGAGATCGCGCAGTCGTTCGACGTTGTGGCCTTGCCGCCGGGCTTCCACGACGACCCCTATCCAGTCTATCAGGCGCTGCTCGACCATGCGCCGGTACATCGCATGCCCTCGGGCAGTGTCGCCATATCCCGTCATGCCGATCTCGAGGCGATCTACAAGGACACGGCTGCATATTCCTCCGACAAGCGCGAGGAGTTCCGCCCGAAGTTCGGCGACAGCCCGCTCTATCTGCACCACACGACCAGCCTGGTCTTCAACGATCCGCCGCTTGCACACGCGCGTGCGCCGCATCATTGCCGGTGCGCTGACGCCGCGCGCCATCGCCGACATGGAGCAGCCGGTCACCAACCTCGTCGATGCGCTGCTCGATGCCATGGCAGCGCAAGGGCGAGGTCGACCTGATCGAGGATTTCGCAGCCGCCATTCCCGTCGAGGTGATCGGCAACATGCTGGCCGTGCCGCGCGACGAACGCGGGCCGTTGCGCGCCTGGTCGCTCGCCATACTCGGTGCGCTCGAGCCCGCACCGACGGCCGGAGCAGTTGGCGATCGGCAATCGCTCGGTCACCGAGTTCGTTGCCTATCTCGAACGGCTGATCGCGGACCGCGGCAGCGACCGGGCGATCCGGACAAGGATGTGCTGACCCGCCTGCATCGCAGGGAGAAGCCGGCGGCGAGACGCTGACCGCGACCGAGCTCGAGCAGAACTGCATCTTCATGCTCAATGCCGGCCACGAGACGACGACCAACCTCATCGGCAACGGCCTGTTTGCGCTGACCGAATGGCCGAGGAAAAGCAGCGACGGCTGGCATCTCGTCGGAGCGTCCGGGCGACCGCACGGCGACCATCGATGAGCCCTGCTGCGCACCGCTGTCGAGGAGTTCCTGCGGTTCGAATCCTCCAACCAGCTCGGCAACCGCATGACGACGCGCGACCGTCGAGATCGGCGGCAAGCGTTGCCCGGCGGGCACGTCGATCACGTTGCTGATCGGCGCCGCCAACCGCGATCCCGAGCGGTTTCCCGAGCCGGACCGTGCTCGATGTGGGCCGCCAACCGAACCGGCACCTGGCATTCGGCTCCGGCCCGCACCAGTGCGTCGGCCTCAACGTCGCGCGCCTCGAAGGCCGCATCGCGATCGGACGTTTCCTGGCCCGCTTCCCCGACTTCCGGCTCACTGGACCACCGACGCGCGGTGGCCGAGCCCGCTTCCGCGGTTTCCTCAAGATCCCGGCAGCCGTCGGGTGAAAAAGGCGAAAGGAGCGCGCCGCAATCACGTTAGTCTTGAGAGACAAAGCCTCGGATCGGCTCAACTCGCACCGCAGTGTTGAAGGACCTTGCCAACATGACCAACGGTGAAAATCAACCGACGCGCCTATGGGGCGGCCGTTTCGGCAAGGCGCCGGATCCCCGGCTGACGCAGCTCTCCAACGCTGCCGAGGAGCATGCCCGCCTGGTGCCCTACGATGTCCTGGGCAGCCTCGCTCATGCCTCAGCCCTCGAGCGCGCCGGCCTCATCTCCAAGGCCGAGGCCGCCGAGATCACCGCAACACTCACCACGATTGCCCGTGAGTTCCGCACTGGGAAAATCGCCCCGGCCGCGACGGACGAGGACATCCACACCTTCCTGGAGCGCCAGCTGGTTGAGCGATTGGGCGACACCGGCGGCAAGCTCAGGGCGGGGCGATCGCGCAACGATCAAGCCGCCAACAACCTGAAACTCTACCTGCGCGACGAGGCCCGGCGCGTCGTAGCCGAGCTCGGCGAGTTGATTGACGCCATTGCGCTGCAGGCGACCCGGCACTCCGACGCGCCTTGTCCCGGCTTCACGCACCTGCAGGCCGCTCAACCCGTCACCTTCGGACATTGGTTGCTCGCCCACGCCCAGGCCCTGGCCCGCGACGCCACCCGTTTTCGTGACGCCCACAGCCGCATGGAGGCCTGCCCCCTCGGCGCCGCCGCCATGGCCGGCTCTGCGCTGACACATGATACCCAGGCGTTGGCATCCGCCCTGGGTTACAGCCGTGCCTTCGAGAATTCGGTGGACGCAGTCTCGGCACGCGATCATGTCGCCGAGTTCCTGTTCGCAGCCGCCATGACAGCAACCAACCTCTCGCGCCTCGCCGAGGAGATCACGCTATGGGCTTCCGCCCAGTTTCGGTGGATCGCCTTGGACGATGCGTTCGCGACGGGTTCCTCGATCATGCCGCAGAAGAAGAACCCGGATATTGCCGAGATCAGTCGCGGCCGTTCGGCGCGACTTGTGGGTGACCTCGTCACCATGCTCGGCGCCATCAAGGGGCTGCCACTCTCCTACAATCGCGACCTGGCCGAGGATAAGCGCGCAGCCTTCGACGCTGTCGACGTTCTCCACGAGATCCTGCCGGCCTTTGCCGGCATGGTCGCGACCATGCGCGCAAATACCGATCAGATGCGTCGGCAGGCGGCCACGGGATTCACTCTCGCGACCGAGGTGGCCGACTATCTCGCGCGCAAAGGCGTTCCCTTCGCCGAGGCCCACGAGATCACGGGCCGGCTCGTGAGCCACTGCGAGGAAAAGGGCTGCGACCTCGATGCCGTCGACGATGCTGATCTCGCACGTATCGATGCGCGACTGGCCGGCGACCTTCGTCGCCATCTGACGATCGAGGCAGCGATCGCCGCACGTTCGGCCCCCGGCGGCACGGCGCCTCACCGTGTCAGAGAGCAGGCAGAACAGTTGCAGCAGACGATTGCGGGGCTTGTCGACTGGGCAAAACCGAACGCGTCGGCGTGAGGCCGCGAGGCGGGATTGGCACCGTCAATACTTGAGGGTCGTGCGTGCGCCGATGACTGTGGCGCTGCGCGGGCGCGCCAATCCGTTTGCGTCGTCGTCTGGATCGACGCCACCTCCGCCTGGATGCCGGAAGTATTGCAGATCGGGCTGTATCGTCCATCCAGGCACGATCTGGGCCTTGTAGGTCAGCTCAAGCACCGCCTCGCCGTCCCGGATCGCAGCGTCGATGCCGGCCGCCAGATTGCGGTCCCGGTCGAACCCTCGCACGCCGCCTCCGAAGCGGCTGTAGGCAAGGCCAAGCCCGAGAACGTCGTCGGGGCGAGCCGAAAGAAGGCCCGTCAGCAAAACGCCGCCATCGACGTAGAGCGCGATCAGATTGCGGTCGTCCGGGCTGGCCATGATGCGGCCAAACATGTCGATCCCGCGACTGTCGCTGCCGGCTACAGCGTGGATCTTCTGCTCGACGATGGCATAGGTGCCATGATTGCCGCCATGCACGAAGGCGCTATGGCCCGTGAAGGCCAGCCGAAACCGCGAGGAATCGAAGCGGTTATCGTCGAAGTTGCCGAAGTGGCGCCAGCCGCCGAGTTTCAGCGTGCCCGGTAGACCAAGTGAATATCTAAACTGGCCTTCGAGGAACGCGAGCGGTGGGTCGCCGACCGGGAACAGCAGGCCGTCATTGTTGCACCGCTGCGGATCCGCGCTGACGCAATCGTAGGCTGCCTGACCGTTGAAGACCGCGGCCAGTACAGTCAGGCGATCATTTGGCTTGAGCTTCAGGCGAGCAGCGGGGGCAGACAGCGGGAACGCCGGCCCGCCATCAGGCAGGTCTGCAGCGAGCATCGCCGGCCAGCCGAAGGTTGCCCCGACGAACGACGCACCACTCTCTGCAATCAGGAATTCGCTATCGGCCGACTGCTGGCCAACACGCAGGCTGATATTGCCGTCGGCGAAAGATTGTTCAATCCACAGCTCAAACAGCCGTGTGGCCGGCGTCCCCTCGATTGAGCTAGCAGGTGCATAGCTGCCGATTTGATCGGCAGTGATGCTGCCGCCATGGATCTGGAAGCCGTTGGCGAAGAATGTCAGCCCTCTCCAGCCCGCCAGCCTTTCAAGGTCCCATTCCGTGAAGAGTTCGAGTCGACCGTGATATTTGGCGCCCGTTTTGAGGCCGCCAGAGACAACGTCCAGAACTTCGCCGATGTAGTTGGCACCATACTTGATGCCGCGTGCGGCAAGACTGGTACGAACACCGCCGGGATCGGTGATCTCGGGCGGCAGGATCGTCGCAATCGAGGGGTTCGGGAGCCCGTCAACTGTCGCGCTTGGCCCCTCCGCGCAGGCTGAACTCGCAAATGCTGTGAGCAGCCCAGCAACGGCGAGCGGCCAAAAAGACTGTTTCTGTTGACGGTGAGCCGACGGCAATGCCGGGCTTGAGCTGTGCTGCAACTTCGTTCCCCGCCGAAGTCCAGGCCTCGAAGACAAAGCGAGCGATGCCCGTTGACGTCGATTCGAACCTAGCGGCTAAACGATTTGCACGTGCTTGTCCTGCTCGGTCACCAAAGCGCAAACGATTTGAGTGATCCCGAGGGCGGGCTCCGCTAGACCTCCAGGCGGAAGGCTTCACCGTCGCGCACCACACGACCGGCGGTTGGCCCGGCGAAATGCGTTCCGATCACCAGGGTTCGCGTGCCCGCCAGCTCGCCGAGGATGCGAGCCCGTGTTTGCAGCGCCGCTTCGCGGTCGTAGTCCGCCGTCGAGCACCAGTCGAGCCTGGCGAACTGGCAGGGGTGGTGGGCGAAGTCGCCCGTGATCAAAGCCGCCTCGCCTTTCGATTCGATCAGCACGCTGCAATGGCCGGGCGAGTGGCCGTGGCTCGGCACGAAGCGGATCTCGTCGCTCAGGCGATGATCGGCGTCGACGAGCTCGGCAAGTCCCGCATCGACGATCGGCTGGATGCTGTCGGCAAACACCGGCAGCATGTGCTCCGCCTCGCGCTGCGTTTTCCAATGCTCGAACTCGGCTCGCCCGAAGATGTAGCGCGCGCTGGGGAAGGTCGGCACCCACCGGCCTTCGACCAGCATGGTGTTCCAGCCGACATGATCGACATGGAGGTGCGTGCACATGACGACGTCGATTTTTTCCTTCGAATATCCGGCCTCCGCAATGTCCGCGAGGAAGCGCCCCTGCCGGTCGTTCCACGTCGGCACCCGTCGGTCCTTCTTGTCGTTGCCGAGGCACGTATCCACCATCACCTTCATGGTCGGCGTTTCGATGATGAGCGCGTGAATGCTCATTTTCAGCTTGCCCATTTCATCGGCAAAATGAGGAATGAGCCAGCTAATGGACCGCACCGCCTCGGGCGAGGCGTCCGGCAGGATGAAGCGGCTCCCCCCGGTAGTCTCGAGCTCCACGACCTTGGTGATGGTGACGTCGCCGATTTTCCAGCGCATGGGCGCCTCCATGGACTTGATCGATTGCACCGCCGTGCTCGGCCCGATTTAACAAGTTGACGCTTTTCGTCCGCTATTTTTGCGGCAGCGTCTGTGCGTAGGCAAGAATGTCAACCGCGTCCTTGAGCGGCAGCGCGCGGGTGTTGATCATCGCGGCGCCGGGATGCGAATTGCGGATCTTGTGCAGCACCTCCCAGGGCAGCTTTTTCGCTTCCGTCCCCACATAGGCCGGCTCTTGCGGCGTTCCCCAGTTGAGCGCCTTGCCGTCGAGGCCATGGCAGGCCGCGCACAAAGTCTGGAAGAAGCCGGCGCCGCGCTTTGCATCGCCCTTGACTGCACCGGTCTTGGCATCGATGTGCGTTTCCGCCGTATGTTGCCCAACCCGAATGAAGGCTGCGACCCGTTTCGCTTCCTCGTCGGTGATCATGTCAGGCGTATAGTTGTGCGGGGCTTTCCGCAAAACGTCGATGATCGCCTGGGTGGAGAGCTTGCGCGCGCCCCGAATGCCGACCACGCCGCTATAGCGCTCGGCAAGTGGACCGGACTTGCCGGTGACGCCATCCTTGCCCTTGTAGTCCCAGCCATGACACTCCACGCAACGCCACGTCGTGCTGCCGGACCGCTTGCCCGACGCCGGGTAGGCCGGATTGGTGTCCTTGGGTTTCTTGCGGTCAAGCGCATCCCACCAGTTGTCGTAGATGCGCCCACCTGCCGCCAGCAGCCAAGGTGTTGTCGCAACCTCGGGCGCCCCATGGACAAACTGCTGCAATGGCGAGGAGTGCTTGGCCTTTTCCTCGGCAACCGTGGCGTTTGCCCAAATCAAGCAAGCGCTGACGACTATCGCGCGAACCAGAAATGTCATGTTTGCAGTTTCTCTCTGAAAGGGTTGTGCGCTAGGAGCCGGCAACGTCATTGCAGCAAGGCGCGAGGCTAGGGGAGGGCGGCGTCCACCGATGTTGCAGCCGGAGGCGCCACCCACCCACTCAATCGACGTAGGCCTGACACTCGATCTCAACTTTCATGCGCGGATCGACCAGTCCCGAGACTTCGACCAGCGTTGATGCGGGCTTGTGCTCGCCGAAGTAGGCGATGCGCCGCGGATTGATCAGAGGCCGTTCCTTGATGTCGGTCATGAAGACCTGCACCTTGACGACATGTTCGGGGCCGGCACCGGCCGCCTTCAGGCATTTGTCGAGCGCCGTCATGGCAACCTCGAACTGCTCCACCACGCCCTCAGGGATCGATCCGTCGGCATTGGCCCCCGTAATCCCCGAAACCCACACGTGCGGTCCAGCGCGGGTCACATGGCAGTAGTGACTGACAGGCTCACGCAGATCCGGCAGCAGGATGCGCTTGATTGATGACATCGGCTCCCTCCATTACGCCACAACTCGGCAAATGGAAGCGTAGAGCCTGAATGGCCGGGGTGGAAGCGTCATTGCGTTGATCCCGGGCAGACAGAATGCCCCGGGCGCCATCACCTCTGCAGATCGGGACGCCTCCTGCCCGCGCCAGCGCATTTCACTCCGCATCAGCGCTCACACCCAGCCGGACAGCTCCCGTCGCACCACTGCCTCGATGACGCGCATGCCATCCGCGCTATCGTTGAGCGCGGGGAGATAGGCAAATTCCGCCCCACCGTTTGCGGTGAAGATCTCGCGGTTCTCAACGTCCAGCTCCTCCAGCGTCTCCAGGCAGTCGGCCGAGAAGCCTGGTGCAACGAGCGCCAGCCGCTTGATGCCGGACTTCGCTAGGGCCTTGACCGTTTCGTCGGTGTAGGGCTGCAGCCAGGGATCGCTCCCGAACCGGGATTGAAATGTCGTGAGCCACCGCTCGACCGGCAGGCCTAGGCGTTCGCGGACCAGCCGCGAGGTCTTCAGGCACTGGCAATGGTAGGGATCGCCCTGCTCTAGATATTTCTGCGGCATGCCGTGAAATGTGGCGATGATCCGCTCCGGCTCGAAGTCGAGCTTGGCAAGGCCGGCCGTGACCGATTGCGCGATGGCATCGATGTAGACCGGATCATCGTGCCAGGCAGGCGCCACGCGCACGGCCGGCTGCCAGCGCATGGTTGTCAGGTGGCGAAAGGCCTCGTCCGCAGCCGTGGCGGTCGTGGCGGCGGCATACTGCGGATAGAGGGGCACCAGCAGGATGCGGTCGCAGCCGGCCGCCTTGAGCGCGTCGATCCGCGAGGCCGTCGAAGGATTGGCGTAGCGCATGCCCCAGTCGACCACCACGTTCGCGCAATCGGCAAGCGCCGCGCCGAGCTTCTCGGCCTGCGACCTGGTGATGGTCTTGAGCGGCCCTTCGTTCCGTTCCGTGTTCCAGATGGCGGCATAATCCCGCCCCTTCGGTCCGGGACGGACGGTGAGGATGATCAGGTTCAGGATCGGCCACCACTTCCAGCGCGGCTCTTCGATGACCCGCCGGTCGGAGAGAAACTCTTTCAGATAGCGCCGCATCGACCAGTAGTCGGTGGCATCGGGCGTCCCGAGATTGAGAAGGAGCACACCGACACGCCCGTGGGCGATGTTGGGGTGGCCAGCCGGCCAGCTCGGTGGATTTGGGTCGTTGAGGGTGCGTTGCATGCCAGTCGATATAGGTCGACTTTGCGCCGATTGGAATGGTTACAAACGCAAAGGCTCTTGCGAGCACTGGGTCGTATCAGCCGCCGACTGGGGTATTGGCGCGCCGCGGCTCGACCCCAGGCGCTCAAGAGCATCAGGCAGGCGATGCCGCCGTCGCCGGCGATGCGAACGCTGGCATGATCTCCCGGGCAAACGTTTCCAGGGTCGCCGTCGATCCCGTCGGGTCGACCAGCAACACATAGTCGACACCACCCGCTTCGAGCTTCTTGAGGCGTCGCGTGATTTCATCGGGCTTGCCGAGCAACGCAGCCTCCTCGCCCGCCAGAGCCGCAGCCCCCTCAGCAGAGAGTTTGTGATAGCGCTCGGCACCCGGTCCCCGAGCGAGATCGCCAATGTTGCGCAGCACCCGCGCCCGAACCTCAAGCGCCTCCTGGCGCTCCCCTTCCGTTCGCACCATCTGCAGGCCGCGTGCAACTGCGACCTCATATTGTCCCAGCGGCCGTCCGGCCTCCGCTCGTGCCTGGCGGTAGTGCGCCACCCGTCCCGCGATCACGTCGATTGGCGCCACCTGGTCGAGCAGCAGGTTGTAGCCTTCACCGGCCGCCTTTTCGATCGATCGCGGGCTGCCGGCCCCCATCCAGAATGGCGGATGCGGCCGCTGCACCGGCCTTGGCTCGATGATCACGTCCTCAAAGCGCCAGTAGCGGCCATTGAATGAGAAGCGGCCAGGCTCGCTCCAGGCCTGCCGCAGAAACGTCATGGTTTCCTCGAAGCGATCCGTCGCCTCCTCGATGGGTATGCGGAACCCCTTGAATTCCCCATCCCGGTATCCCTTGCCGACGCCGAGATCGAGGCGGCCACCGGACAACAGATCCAGCGTCGCCGCCTGCTCGGCCAGCAGCGCCGGATTGTGCCACGGCAGCACCACCACGGCCGTCCCCAGCCGAATCCGGCTGGTTCGCGCTGCCAGATAGCTCAGCAGTTGCAGCGAGGACGAGACCTGCCCAACCCCGGTGAAATGGTGCTCGACCATGAACACGCTGTGGAAGCCGAGGTCCTCGGCGCGCAACACATAATCGATGTAGCGCCGATAGCCGATGCTGTCGCCTTCAGGCCCGCTGCCGGACGACCGGGCGCCACCGAATAGACCAAACCGCATGGCTGCTGCTCCACGACCTGTCGATGCCAGCCGGGCGTGACCAAACTACCCGATCGGCCACCAAGCCTGCCCGACGGTGGCCCCGCGCCGCAATGCATCCTCGACATGCAGGATGCCATGTTTTCGGTGGATGGCCACCCCTGCCCGAAGGCATAGCCCTACAGCCGGCACATGGCGCCAAGCAGGTCCGTCGTGATGTCCCATTGGCACGGTGCAACCTGCGATAGCCCCCTCAACACCCAGACGTGGGGGCGTCGGCGACGAGGGATACGCCGGCTGCTGGTGAGCAAGGCTGCCCTATCGATTCCCGTCAAGCATAACACCCATGCAATTTAACATGGCTGGTGCCCGACATTTTGCTATGTCCGGACATTGTGCGCCGGTGAGCCACAGTGTAAATTTGCCGCATAACAAGAACTCAACTCAGCCTAGGGAACCGGAAACGCCATGTGGGTCATCGTCAGAACCAAGAAGGGCAAGAACAGCTTCCTCACCGAGGAAGGCGAGTGGAGCCGGAACCGCGAAAAGGCGGAATTGTTCGACCAGTTCGACTATGCCGTGACCATCCGTGACCGCACTGTTCCGCCAAGCGAGCGCCGTGGCGTCGGCGTCATTAGCCTCAACTGAGCTAAACTCGACCATCTGGGCCGCTTGCCGGCGAGAATTAGAAAGCCGCGCAGGACCAGGGTCCTCCGCGGCTTTTCTGCGTCTTGTCAGGCCTCATGTCGACGATCTTGGAGCGCCTCGATTATTCCGCTGCCTTCAACGTCGAGCCGGTCTTCGGATTGCGCAGCATGCCGAGCAGAGTCTCGCGCTTCTTCATGGCCACCTCGAGACTGGCAAGCTTGACGTGCCCGAAGCCCTTGACCTCGTCCGGCAGGTTCGCAAGTGCCACCGCCGCCCGGTGCGAGTTTGACGACAGCGAGCGTTCGATCTCGTCGAGCACGGCCTCGTAGTCCTTGATGGCTTGCCGCTCGCGCCGCCTCTCGGACGTGTAGCCGAACACGTCGAGCCAGCCACCCCGCAGCGATTTGCCCTTTGCGAGAAAACGGAACGCCGGCAGCATCCAGGCGCCGAAACCCATCTTGCGGGGCTCGCCCGTCACCTTGTCGCGGTTGAACCACGAGAGCAGCGGCGGGGCCAGGTGGAACTCGAGCCTGAGGTCACCCTCGAAGTTCTCCTTGAGCGAAGACTCGAAGCGACCATCGGTGTAGAGGCGCGCGACCTCGTACTCGTCTTTATAGGCGAGCACTTTGGCATAGCCCTTGGCGACCGCTTCCGCGAGCCCGGCCTTGCCGGCTGAGCGTTCTTTTTCGAGAGCCGCGATACGCTCGACCCGTGTTCGATAGCGCCTTGCGAGCGCGTCATCCTGATAGCCTTCGAGATGACCTGCGCGAAGTGCGATGATGTCCTCGAGTGTAGCCGGTGCCTTGTGCTGCTGGGGTGTCACCAGCCGGTCGAGCGCCGCCCGGTCATGTGCTGCTAACCGCCCGAACCGGAAAGCATTGCGGTTCATCTCGATGGCCGCGCCGTTGAGTTCGATAGCCTTCTCGATCGAGCCTGCGCTGATCGGCACGGCGCCGAGCTGATAGGCATAGCCCAGCATGAACATGTTGGAGGCAATCGAATCCGCGAACAGCTGAACGGCATAGTCGTGGGCATCGAGGGCATGCAGTGGGCCCTTGCGCACCCGCTCCTCGATCGCATGTTTGAGCTCGTTGCCGGGCAGCTTCAGGTTCGGATTGCGCGCGAAATCCGCAACCGGCATCTCGTGATCCGACAGCACGACTGTCGTGTGGTCGGCTTTGATCGTCTCCAGCACCTTGTTCGACGCCGTCACCACGAGGTCGCACCCGATCACCAGGTCGCAGGCCGCAACACCGGCGCGGATCGCATTGATCTCCTCAGATGTACGCGCCACCTTCATGTGACAGGCAACAGCGCCGCCCTTTTGCGCCAGTCCCGTCATGTCGATGGCGCCAAAGCCCTTGCCGTCGAGATAGGCCGCCTGCCCGAGCACGGCTGAAATGGTGACCACACCCGTGCCGCCGACACCGGTGACGACCATCGTGTAGGGCCCGTTGAGGTCAGGCTGTTTCGGCTCAGGCAAGCTGCCGAGCATGGAGGCGATGTTGCCCTGCGTGGCAAGTCCGGCCTTCTTGCGCGGCACCGCGCCATGCACCGTGACGAAGCTCGGGCAGAAGCCGTTGATGCAGGAGAAGTCCTTGTTGCAGGTCGATTGGTCGATCTCGCGCTTGGTGCCAAAGTCGGTCTCGAGCGGCAGGATCGCCACGCAGTTCGACTTCTTGCCGCAATCGCCGCAGCCCTCGCAGACCGCTTCGTTGATGAACGCCCGCTTGACCGGATCAGGGAACGTGCCGCGCTTGCGCCTGCGCCGCTTCTCGGCCGCGCACGTCTGGTCGTAGATGAGTGCCGTAACGCCTGGAATGGCGGCGAGGTCCCGCTGCACCGCCTGCAGCTCTCGCCGGTGGTAGACCTCCGTGCCGGCCGGCAGGAAGCCCTGCGGATACTTGTCCGGCTCGTCAGTCACCACGACCAGTTTCTTGACGCCTTCGCCAAGGATCTGCGAGGCCATCTGACCGACCGTCGCCCCGCCATCCAGCGATTGGCCACCGGTCATGGCGACGGCATCATTGTAGAGCAGCTTGTAGGTCATGCTCACGCCGGAGGCGATCGCTGCGCGGATTGCGAGGCTGCCCGAGTGCAAGTAAGTACCGTCGCCGAGATTCTGGAAGATATGCCCGCGCTTGGAGAATGGCGCCTCGCCAACCCAGTTGGCGCCTTCGCCACCCATCTGCGTCCAGCCTTCGGTGTCGCGGTCCATCCACTGCGCCATGTAGTGGCACCCGATGCCGGCGTAGGCGCGTGAGCCCGGCGGCACGACGGTGGAGGAATTGTGCGGGCAGCCAGGGCAGAAATAGGGAACTCGCACGGCGGCTTCCGCCGACGCGGGCTTGTTGCCCTTCATTTGCTTGAGGAACGAGACGCGCTCCTTGAGCGCCTCGCCGCCCGTGCCAAATCGAATGAGCCGCTCGCCGACCTTGCACGGCGATGTCGCTCGGCTCGAGCGCGCCTTTGGCCTCGAACAGATAGTGCGATTTGTCGTCCGTCTCGTCGCGCTTGCCGATCACGACGGGCCGCATATCCGCGTTATAGAGCTGCTCCTTGACCTGCGTCTCGATCAAGGAGCGCTTCTCCTCCACGACGATGATGAGATCGAGCCCCTTGGCGAACGTCTTGCAGGCCTTCCGGCTCCAGAGGCCAGACCATGCCGACCTTGTAGAGCCGGAGCCCGATCTCGTTCGCCTTGACCTCGTCGATGCCGAGATCGTCGAGAGCAGCGCGGACATCGAGATAGCTCTTGCCCGTGGTGATGATGCCGACCTTCGGCGCCGCACCACCACTCATGACCATCCGGTCCAGCTTGTTGGCGCGCGCAAAGGCGAGAACGGCCGGCCGCTTGTAGTCGTGGAGGCGGGCTTCCTTGTCGAGGGCCTGGTCGCCGACACGGATGTTCAAGCCACCCTCCGGCGGCGTGAAATCCACAGGAACCTTCACCTGCACGCGATCGATGCGTCCGTCCACGGTCGCCGTCGACTTCGATGTTGTCTTTCACACACTTGATGCCGACCCACACGCCCGCATAGCGCGAGAGCGCAAATCCGAGCAGGCCGAAATCCAGCAGCTCCTGCACGCCGGCAGGATTGAGTACCGGGATCATGTAGTCGACCATGGCGAATTCGGATTGATGTGCCGAGGTCGAACTCTCGCAGGTGTGGTCGTCGCCGAGCAGCGCAATGACGCCGCCATGCTTCGATGTGCCCGCATGGTTGGCATGGCGAAACACGTCGCCGGTCCGGTCGACGCCCGGCCCCTTCCCGTACCAAACGCCGAAAACACCGTCGTGCTTGCCGTCGCCCCTCAATTCGGCCTGCTGCGATCCCCAAAGCGCCGTTGCCGCGAGATCCTCGTTGAGGCCCGGGTTGAAGACGATGTCAGACTTGCCCAGAAGTGCCCGCGAGCGGATCATCGCCGCCTCGAGACCGGCGATTGGGCTGCCGCGGTATCCCGTGCAATAGCCGGCGGTCGACAATCCCGCTTGGCGATCGCGCTCGCGCTGCATCAGCATCAGGCGAACGATGGCTTGCGACCCGTTCAGGATCTGATGGGTTTCGCCGAGGTCGAACTTGTCGTTTAGGCTTGGGCTGCTCTTGACCATGGCGGGTAGCCTCTTTCTTGGGTGGTGTGGAGTCCGTAAACACCGGGGCCGACACACCAGCCACGATTAGGTCAGTGTTCCTGACATAATGTAGTGCGCTAAGTCTGTGATGGCAATGAAGGTCGCACCTGCCGTGCCCCGTTGCAAGCGGCGGACCAGTCCGCACTTTTCCCAGGAAAGTTTAAATTAAAGAAGTGATTTCAATAACTTATAGATCAATATTGAGAATGGAGGTTGCAATGCCGAATTTTGCGGCAACGCGCAGGTCATTCTACCCAGGGCGCCGGCTGACCAGTCATGTCACCGCCATCTGGATCTCCGCATGCCAGCGCCAACAGCGGCTGGTGCGGCACCCGTCCGGCAGTGTTTGACAACCATCAAGCCAGTTGCTCCTGATAGAGGGCACAGTGGCAACGAACCAACAAGCCAGCAAACTGGAAGGCCGACCGCCATGTACAAGCACATTTTGATTGCGACCGATGGTTCCGAGCTGGCCCACAAGGCCGTTGAGCAAGGCCTGACGCTGGCGAAAACAGTGGGCGCCAAGGTCACCGCCGTGTTCGTGAGCGAGCCGTGGACCGCCGTTGTTCCCGGCGAGATGGGAATGGCTTTCCCGGTCGATGACTACGAGAAGGGCGCCAAAGAGAACGCCACCAATATTCTCGCCAGCGTCAAGACTGAGGCGCAAAACGCGGGCGTTTCATGCGAGACCCTCCATGTCGCCGATCAATACCCGGCTGAAGGCATCATCGAGGCAGCGAAATCCAAATCCTGTGATCTCATCGTCATGGCCTCACATGGCCGCCGCGGCATCTCGCGGCTGTTGATTGGCAGCCAGACGAACCAGGTCGTGGTGCATTCCGACATCCCCGTGCTGGTGGTTCGCTAGAGCCTGATCGGCTGAGGTGGAAGCCTCTTTGCTTCCACCGAAGTCGTGAATCAGTCTCTCAAACGATAAGCTGGCCTGATCGGCTGAGGTGGAAGCATTGTCGCTTCCACCGAGGACAGCAAACAATGACGAGAGCACGAACTCAGGCCCGCACGCGCGGATGGACTGGCGGCGGTGGCCTGTGCTTGCCCCGCCTGCACGTCAAGCCATCGCTGGCTCACCCCCGGTAACAATTGGACCAAGCGTCTCAGTAATCCCCGTGGAGGGGCTGATGATCGCTGAGCGCCACGGCGCTCGTGCTGAAGCCGATAGGCACGTCGAGACAATTAGGGTCTCGTGCGACCGAGCGCTGCCACCGGTGCCCGGCACCGGATTGGATCCGCCCCAACCGCCCGGCAGGCTCAGGGTGAGTTGGTCGCCAGATCGGAGAACATCCGTTGCAGGCGCCGCGGGCCGGACGGTGTCGCACGCGCCGACGTAGGCGCCGGCCGTAATGCGCGAGCCGAACGTTGACGTGATGGCTCGACCTGGCGCACGGCGGGTAGAGGAGCCACGATCGGCGCCGGAATGGTCGCAGCAGTTGCTGCCGGCAATGCGGCGCCGATGGCCATCCGTCCAGGCAACGGCTCTTTCGCCGGCTGAGCGGCCGCGATGACCTGGGGGGGATTTGCGGCTGCTGAAGTTGGCGCGGCCACATCGATGGCAACAACGGCTGCCGGTCGTGTGGCAAGCCGCGGCCGTGGCGCAACGATACCGAGGTTCGCGCTCCGCTCGACCGGGGGCGCTTCGACGATGTGATCGGTGACGGCCGTGGTCGTGGCCCAGGCACCTTGGCTACGCCGGCGGGCTTCCGCCTGCGTGATGCGAACCGGGGCGGGCGCCACGATGGCTCGCTCAGTTGGCGCTATGGCGCGCGCCTGGATGCTCTCGTCGACGCAGGCATTTGCACCGCCCTGCCGGCTGTCGCAGCTGCGCGAGCAAGCCTTCGCACTATGGCCTTGCAGGAGCGTGAGAAGGATGTAGTCGGGCCGGTCGACAGGCAGGTCGACGCGCACACTGCTGTTGAACGCCCGCATGGCAATTTTGGTCTGGTCGCTCCAGGCGCCGTCGGCCACGCCACCGAGGCAACCGACCCGGACCAGCTCGGACTGAATGGATCGCACAAGTGGCGAGAAAGCAGCAACAGACGTTTGGCCAGCCACGGTTGTGTCGCGCATCAATGTCGCAGGCCGAGTCAGTTCGGGGTTTGTGGTTGGCGATGGCGCCGAGGCGGTGATCACACCACCAGCAACATCCTGCCAGTCAGTGGCGGCGGCGGGGCTGCCGCCATTGCTTGCGCCGATACTGACGATGGGCGTCTTCGCTCCCGGGGGCGCAACGATATAGTCAACGACGAGAAATGCAGCCACGGGCAAGCCTGCAAGCACCAACCCGCTTGTGAAGGAGCGCAAATAAGCAGTCATGCGGCGACCCATAACACAACTCCATTCCTACTGCCGTCGCGGCAACGGCACCCCGTTGCGCATCCGGTACGACAGGAAAGTCAGCATACTCACCCTCCCTGCCCACGCAACCGACTCAAAGCAGACTACGGAGGATAATTCCGTTCACAATTACCAAGTGGCCCGAATGTCACTATCCAGTCTGCTGGGCCTCAGAAACCTTGACCATCATTTGGGCGCACCTTTCATCATCCGCAATGGTGTGTAGACCATGATTGTGTCGCCGTGTTGATTGACAACGGTATTTCGCGTCCTGACGAGGCCACGGTTACCCTTTGATGCAGCACGAGATTCCGTCACTTCGAGTTCGACGTGAATCGTGTCTCCAACCAGTGTCGGACCTTTGATCTCAAGATCCATGCCGAGAAACGCCATGCCAGTTCCCTGGATCGTGGCCCCGATCACCAATCCCTCGGCCATCGAGAACACCAGCGCGCCCGGCACCAGCCGGCCCTTTATGGCGCTCTCCGTTTGTCGATACACCTCGTTGGTGAAAAGCACCTCGAGCATGCCCGTGCACGAGATGAAATTAACCAGGTCCGGCTCGGTAAGGGTGCGGCCGAACGTGCGGCAGCGAAAACCCACGGGCATGTCGTGCCAGTAGAAGCCTCGTCCCAGCAGTGGCGCTTCGTCCTTCAATCCTGCCTCCCGATGATCAAAACCGCTCGACCCATGGCCTGAGCTCCACTTCCGTGCTCCACGCCGATCGCGGCTGGCGGATCACGGACAAATAAGCCTCCGCAATGGCGTCTGGATCCAACAGGCTGTCGGCGGGCTCCGAGGTGCCCTCCATGCGCCCGCGATCTGGATTACGCACGCCGCCGTCAATATTGAAGTGGGCCACGTGAATGCCTTTGGGTTGCAATTCGCGCGCCAGGGATTGGGCGAGACCGCGCAGCGCGAACTTTGCCATGGCGAACGGAGCGGATTGCGGGAACCCTTTGAGGCCGGCCGAGGCGCCGGTGAACATGATGCATCCCTTTTGCTTGGGGAGCATGCGGCGCGCCGCCTCCTGGGCCATCAGGAAGGCGCCGAAAGCACCGACCTCCAAGGCTTTGTGGACATCCGCAGGCACCAGTTCCGTCACCGGCCCCCGCGTCCTGAAGCTGGCGTTGTAGAGCGCCACGTCGAGGCCGCCGAGCTTGCTGTCGACCTCGGCAAACAGCCGGTTGACATCCCCGGGCGATGCGGCATCACCGGCGAATGTGAGGGCCCCGGTTCGCCGCGCCAACTCGGCAATGGACGCGGGATTGCGGCAGGCCAGCATCAGCCGGTAGCCCTCCCGGTGCAGAGCCTCGGCGACCGAGGCGCTGATGCCCGAGCCCGTACCGACGATGAGTGCTGTGGCGGCCATAAGCCCCTCCCACCTGATTGCCGTCCCGGAATTGAGGCACTATTGCCCCTCGCGGTCGCAAAGGTCGCTCACCAGGCTGACACGCGGCCGCGCAATTCGAGGGCGTCGCATCGCCGTCTCGAGCGAGCGCATGTGTGCAAGCGAGTTGCAGATCGAGCCAGCATCGCCTGTCGCGTGGCCCGATGCAATGCGCGTGACAACGAAACGGTATCGAAGGTCCGGTTTAGACCCCGTCGGATCTATTCGATCGCGGTGACGCTGTAGCCAGCCTTCCGCAGCAAGGCCACCAAACCGTCCTCTCCGATCAGGTGCAACGCGCCGACGGCCACAAAGGCAGCGCCCTCCCGCAGCACCGGTAGCACGCCGTCGCGCATGCGGCGATTGCGCACCGACACGAGTTCGCGCTGGAACGAGGTGAAGTGCACGGGATCGAAACCCGCGGCTCGCCAGATCTCCTGCTGCAGCGGCCAGACCTTGGCGGTCTCGCGCGCAAGATAGCGGCGAACAATGGTCTCCACGGCATCTTCGGCGCGCGCATGTAGTTTGAGACTGGCGCGCAGATGGATGAGCTGGTCCGCCTCCGGCACCGCCGCCATGGCACGCAACTGGTCCTCGAGGCTCTCCAGGCCGGAGACGGGCAGCCCGCGACTTTTTGCGAGATGTTCAAGCTCCAGGTCCAGCGGCCTGATCCCCGCTCCGGTCCGCCCGCGCTCGCAATCGGAAACCGCCAGCAGCATCGACACCAGCCACGGCTTGGCGATGCTGAGAACCGGCTCGGGCAAGCCCGCACGCAAAGCCGCGGTCTTGGCCGCCGCAAATTCCTCCGCGCTGAGCATCTTGGCGAGCGAGCGTCCGTCGGCAAAGACCACTTGATCGCTGAGCCTGCCCATCGCGCCGCCGAGCGCCGCCGGCGACAGATCCGCGACCTCGAGCACCAGGCGTTCCGCTCCGGCGAGCGCTGCGCTCGTCGCTGGCGTCAGCCGCCGCACGCGCTCGTCGCTGAGATGGATGGTTCCAAAAAGGTGACTTGGTCGAATGCCCTTGCCCGATATCCGCCAGAGCAGGGCTTCGCCGTTGGCAGTCCGCGCGGCTGCCTTTTCGATGCGGTCGACCGCCTCCCGATCCCTCTGACCAAGCTCGGTCAGCAGATCGCGGCCGGCGCACTGGGCGACCTCGTCCGCATTGGTGGGATTGGCGCCGGTAGTGTTGGCCGTGAAGGGACCGGCAAGCACGCCAGCGAGACCGATCGCAAGGACCAGTGCACTCCGACCACCCAACGACGCAAAGCTACGCATCAAACAAACTCCACTCGAAACACTTTACTCTGACGCCGGACTGTGTCGGCTGCAAGAACCTAGTTTGCCGGTTTGGCTCCTTCGCTGCCGCCAGATCCGGCTTCGGCGCCACGCGGATGGGCCGCCTCGTAGACCTCGAGCAGCCGCTCGCGGTCGACCGCCGTGTAGATTTGTGTCGTCGACAGGCTCGCGTGACCGAGCAACTCCTGGATCTGGCGCAGGTCGGCTCCGGCCGCGAGCAGGTGGGTCGCAAACGAATGGCGCAGCGCGTGTGGCGTCGCCGTTTCCGGCAGGCCAAGGCCATCGCGCGCGCGCGCCACGACTAGCTGGATGATGCGGGGCGAGAGCGGGCCACCCTTGGCCCCCAGAAACAGTGGTCCGTCAGCCTCGAGCGGGTAGGGGCAAAGGGATCGGTAACGGCCGATTGCCTCGATCGTCACCGGCAGCACTGGCACCAGGCGTTGTTTGCCGCCTTTGCCGGTGATGCGCAGCACGTCGCGCAGTGCATGAGGCGCCTCCCGCGTCTTGAGCCCGAGCGCCTCCGATATGCGTAGGCCCGAGCCATAGAGCAGCAGCAGCACCGCGACATCCCGCGCCTCCACCCAGTCGAGCGAAGCCGGCATGCCATCGGCCACCAGGTCGGCGGCTTTCTCTCGGGTGAGCGGCTTGGGAACGCCTCTGGGAACTTTCGGCATGGCAACGGAGAACACGGCGCGCGACGGCGCCAGCTCTTCGGTTTCGAGAAAACGATAAAAGCCGCGCAAGGCCGACATGGTGCGCGCCAGCGATCGGCCATCGAGACCACCACGGCGGCGATGCGCCATGAATGCCCGGAACGCTTGCATGTCGAGGCCGGCGGCATCTTCGAGGCAAGGCGCGCGCCCCAGTCGGTTCCCCAGCCATTGGGTGAAATCTCTGAGGTCGCGGTTATAGGCCTCGAGCGTGGCGGGCGCCGCCGCGCGCTCGATCGACAACTGCTCGAGCCAGCCGGCAATCAGGCCGACGAGATCGTCGCAGCCGGCATCTGAGGCGTCACCCATCATGGCACCCGTGTCGGTCTTTGCCCGCGAGTCTCCCATTCCCGCATCAAATAGGTCATCCCTCAACAAATCGTAAACGCGTGCGGCGCCTGCCCTTCCGATTGACTTGGCTTCGCCGGCGCGCAAGGCTGGGCGCGGAACGAGGCCTAGGTCAATCTCGACCTTGGACTCCCCGGTCATTCCGCATCCAGGGACGACAATCATCTCCAACCCACGCGAGGGAGGTTCGATCGAACTATGTCACTCAAAGGCAAGGCCTACATCGTCGGGGCCTGGGAGCATCCGACCCGCAAGGCGCCGGACATTTCCCTCATGCAACTCCACGCCGAGTGCGCCAAGGGCGCGCTCGAGGACGCCGGCCTGACGTCCAAGGATGTGGATGGTTATTTCTGCGCAGCCGGTGACACGCCCGGCCTCGGCGGCATGTCGATGGCCGAGTACATGGGCCTCAGGCTGCGCCACTATGATGCGACCGACAGCGGCGGCTCATCCTACAACCTTCACGTCGGCCACGCCCTGCAGGCCATCGCCACCGGCCGTTGCAATGTTGCGCTCGTCACGCTCGCCGGCCGTCCGCGTTCGGAGGGTGTCGCAACCGGCACCGCGCCGCGCATGGGCAACCCGCAGCAGGCCGACCTGCAGTTCGAGTTCCCCTACGGTCCGGCAACCGCCAACATGTACGCCATGGCGGCCCGTCGCCACATGCACCAGTACGGCACCACGTCGGAGCAGTTGGCTTGGGTCAAGGTTGCAGCCTCCCACCACGCCCAGCATAATCCGCACGCCATGCTGCCGAAGGTTGTGACCGTCGAGGATGTCGTCAACTCGCCGATGGTCGCCGATCCCCTGCACCGGCTCGACTGCTGCGTCATCTCCGATGGTGGCGGTGCGCTGGTCATCACCAAGCCCGAAATCGCCAAGACGCTGAAGCGGCCGCTGGTCAAGGTCGTGGGCGTCGGCGAGGCCAACAAGGCCCAATGGGGCGGCGTCGATCTCGACCTCACCTATTCGGCTGGCCGTGAGTCCGGCAAATCAGCCTTCGAGATGGCGGGCGTCAAGCCCTCGGACATCAAGTACGCCTCGATCTATGACAGCTTCACCATCACTGTGGTCATGCAGCTCGAGGACTTGGGCTTCTGCGAGAAGGGCCAGGGCGGCAAGTTCGTCTCCGACGGCAACCTGATTTCAGGCGTCGGCAAACTGCCCTTCAACACCGATGGCGGCGGCCTGTGCTCCAACCATCCGGGCAACCGTGGTGGCATGACCAAGGTCATCGAGGCGGTCCGTCAGGCCCGCGGCGAAGCCCACCCGAAGGTGCAGGTCAAGGATCCCTCGATCGTGCTGGCACACGGAACGGGCGGCTCGCTCGGTACCCGTCACGTCGGCTCCACCGTCATCCTCGAGCGGGAGTGAAAAACACCATGAGCGAGAAAGTCTACCAGTTCGTCGGCACCACGCCAGGCACCGAGCCCTATTGGGACGCGGCCAACGACGGCAAGTTGATGGTCAAGTTCTGCAAGGACTGCAAGAAGCCGCACCATTATCCCCGCGGCATCTGCCCCCATTGCTTCTCGACCAATCTCGAGTGGAAGCAGGCCAAGGGCACGGGCGAGGTCTACACCTACTCGATCATGCACGCCGCCAAGCCAGCCTACGTCATCGCCTACGTCACCCTCGACGAGGGCGTCTCGATGATGACCAACATCGTCGATTGCGATCCTGCAGCCGTGAAGGTTGGCCAGAAAGTCAAAGTGGTTTTCAAATCCATGGACGACGGGCACAAGCTCGCTTGCTTTACGCCGGCTTGAGCTGGTGAGCTTTCGGCCGGCGAGGCTGGAGGCTCGAGATCACGATGTCGTAGCATGCGGGGCCGGACCGTCACATCCGGCCCCGCATGCCGTTTCGGGGCCGTTTTGCAGCGCCGGCGCTGTGGTGTGGCCCTCCACACGGTTGCGGCCCAGGCCGGCCGCAGCTATGACATCCACGAGCGCCGCAGCCGGCTGCTGCAGCCCGAGCCAGTTCCCTCGTGCGGGCATCGGCCAGCCGGACTCCAGAAAGGCCCCGTAGCTCAGCTGGATAGAGCATCCGCCTTCTAAGCGGATGGTCGCAGGTTCGAGTCCTGCCGGGGTCGCCACGTTCCGGAAGTGCGGTGGCGACGTCCAAAACCCTCAGCGGCGGGCGCGGCGACGGGCGTGGGCGGAAGGCAAAAACCGCTGTCGTAAACGCCGCGCGTGGTGGTCAACGTGTCGCCCTTTCTCACCCTCATCCGGTTTGCATGCGGGTATGGGATCGGCCATAGTCCCGCCGCGTCAGCGAGAAATCGGGGCATCGCAACGAGATGACCGCAAGTCTACCTAAGCATCTGCGTGCCTTGGAGGCCGAGGCGATCCACATCTACCGCGAGATTGCAGCCGAGTGCGAACGCCCGGTGATGCTCTACTCGATCGGCAAGGATTCCTCCGTCCTCCTGCACCTGGCGCTCAAGGCGTTCGCGCCGGGCAAGCCGCCATTCCCCCTTCTCCATGTCGACACCACATGGAAGTTCCGGGAAATGATCGCATTTCGCGACGCCACCGTCGCGCGCCTGGGCCTTGATCTCAAGGTGCACGTCAATCGCGATGCCCTCGAGCAGGGCATTTCGCCGGTCACACACGGCAGCTCCGTCCACACCGACCAGATGAAGACGGTGGCGCTGCGCCAGGCACTCGACCAAGGGCGCTTCGATTGCGCCATCGGTGGCGCGCGCCGCGACGAAGAGCGCTCGCGTGCCAAGGAGCGCGTCTTCTCCTTGCGTGCCGCCGGCCACCGCTGGGACCCCAAGGCACAGCGCCCCGAACTCTGGCGGCTCTACAACGGCCGCCACCAGCCGGGCGACACGCTGCGCGTCTTCCCGCTTTCCAACTGGACCGAACTTGACGTGTGGGAGTACATCGCAGCCGAAGGCATCGACGTCGTGCCGCTCTATTTTGCCGCCGACCGGCCGGTCGTCGAGCGCGACGGCATGCTGATCATGCGGGACGACGACCGCCTGCCCCTGCGTCCGGGCGAGACGGCGGCCCTGCGCCGGGTGCGCTTCCGCACCCTCGGCTGCTACCCGCTGACCGGAGCCGTCGCCTCCGAGGCCGCAACCGTCGCCGACATTATTGCCGAGATCGCGGCCGCCCGCGCCTCTGAGCGCCAAGGCCGCGCCATCGACCACGACAGTGCCGGCTCCATGGAAAAGAAAAAGCAGGAAGGCTATTTCTGACATGTCCGCCGACAAGGATATTCTGCGCTTCCTCACATGCGGCAGCGTGGACGACGGCAAGAGCACGCTGATTGGCCGCTTGCTCTATGATTCAGGCCTCGTCCTCGACGATCAGTTGGCCGCACTGGCCGCCGACAGCAAGCGCCACGGCACCACCGGCGACGCTCTCGACATGGCGCTCTTGGTGGATGGCCTTCAGGCCGAGCGCGAGCAGGGCATCACCATCGACGTCGCCTATCGCTACTTCGCCACGCCCCGGCGCAAATTCATCGTTGCAGACACGCCTGGCCACGAACAGTACACGCGCAACATGGCGACCGGCGCCAGCGTGTCGGACCTGGCCGTCATCCTGGTCGACGCCAGCAAGGGAATCCTGACCCAGACGCGGCGCCATTTGGCGATCGCAGGCCTGCTTGGCTTGCGCCATGCTGTGCTGGCCGTCAACAAGATGGACCTCATCGATTTCGATCAGGCGAAGTTTGCCGCCATCGAGATCGCGTTCCGCAGCCTCGCCACCCAGCACGGTATTGCCGAGGTCGAAGCCATCCCCGTCGTAGCGCGAAGCGGCGACAACGTCGTCACTCGCAGCCCGCGCATGCCGTGGTATCGTGGCCCCTCCCTGCGCGAGCATCTCGAAGAGGTGGAAGTCACCCCGCGCGTCGCGGCCACGCTGCGCCTACCCGTCCAATGGGTGAGCCGCCCCAACCGCGAGTTCCGAGGCTTTGCCGGAACCATTGCCGGCGGCGAAGTGGCAGTCGGTACGCCCGTCAAGGTGTTTCCCTCCGGCCGTGGTTCGAAAGTCCGCCGCCTGCTCAACGGTGATCGCGAGGTCGGCTCGGCCCAGGCAGCCGATGCCGTGACCCTCGTTCTGGACGACGAGATCGACATCAGCCGCGGCGATGTGATCGCCGCCCCCGACGCCGACTTGCGTGTGGCCGATCAGTTCGCCGCCCACGTCATCTGGCTGGCCGAGCAGACCATGCTGCCGGGCCGGTCGTATCTCCTCAAATGCGGCTCCCAGACCGTCAGCGCGACGATCACCACCATAAAGCACACGCTGGGTGTCGATACCGGCGAGGAAATTGCAAGTCGCCAGCTCGATCTCAACGACATCGGCTTCTGCAACATTGCGACCGCCCGCCCGCTGGTCTTCGAGCCGTTCGACGCCTGCCCGACGCTCGGCTCGTTCATCCTGATCGACAAGCTGACGCTGGCAACGGTTGGCGCCGGTATGATCCGCTTCGATCTGCGCCGCGCCACCAACATTCACTGGCAGGCTTTGGATGTCACAAAGGCGAGCCGCTCCGCGCTGAAGCAGCAAAAGCCCTGCTGCCTGTGGTTCACCGGGCTTTCCGGCGCCGGCAAGTCGACTGTGGCGAACCTGCTGGACAAGCGCCTCGTCTCGTTGGGCCGCCACACCTATGTGCTGGACGGCGACAATGTGCGCCACGGCCTCAACCGCGACCTGGGCTTTACCGATGCCGACCGTGTCGAGAACATCCGCCGCGTCGCCGAGGTCGCCAAGCTGATGGTCGATGCCGGCCTGATCGTCATGGTCTCGTTCATCTCGCCGTTCCGCGCCGAGCGGCGCATGGCTCGCGAGCTGTTCGACGCCGATGAGTTCGTCGAGGTGTTCGTCGACGCCTCCCTCGAAGTCTGCGAGCAGCGCGATCCCAAGGGGCTCTACAAGCGCGCGAGAGAGGGCAAGATCCAGAACTTCACCGGTATCGATTCCGTCTACGAAGCCCCCCTCAATGCCGAAGTGGTGCTCGATGCCTCCAGCAGGACGCCGGAGCAGTTGGTCGAGCAGCTGACGGATGTTCTCGCAGCGAAGCTGAAGTAGGCGGCCTGCGCAGAGCCCGTCACAATCCGCTGCCCTGCCACCCACGCGGTGCGGCGATGGCACGTGAAGCGAGCGTTTGCGGTTTCAATTTTGGTTTGGCGGAGACGAGAGGATTCGAACCTCCGGAACCAGTTTCCCAGTTCAACGATTTAGCAAACCGCCGCCTTAAGCCACTCGGCCACGTCTCCGGAGCACAACCCTATAAGTGGGCGGCGCGGGCAATGCAAGCCGGTAACCTGCGCTCTCGACGGGCTGGCCGTCATGCAGGTACCGGCTACGCCGCCCGAGCGTCAGTCATTGAGCAGGCCACGCTCCCTGAGCACGCCCTCCGCCACCTTGAAGGCCTCGATGGTCGCCGGGATGCCGCAGTAGGCAACGGTCTGGTAGAGCACTTCCTGGATCTCCTCGACCGT
The DNA here is from genome assembly GCA_963761475.1 of uncultured Alphaproteobacteria bacterium. GTDB lineage: Bacteria > Pseudomonadota > Alphaproteobacteria > Rhizobiales > Hyphomicrobiaceae. The sequence goes on along the minus strand of CAVXGT010000015.1, from coordinate 422,203 downwards.
GCAGCCGTTGTTGATCGCTGAGTTGACGTGCAGCTTCAACTCCTCGGGCTTGCCGAGCGCCGTCAGCATCGCCATGCACAGCATGCTCCGCACCTTGCGCTCGAGCCCCGGCCGCGCCCAGATGTCGCCGAACGCGTAGGTCTCGGAAAACCGGCGCAGCGGCCGGTTGAAATCGTTGGTCGAGGCATCGCGCCGCTCGAGGTAGGCCTTGCCGATTACCTCGCCGAGGATCTCCCGGCCCTTCTTGCGTTGCTCGTCGTTGTCCATTTTGTCCTCATTGGGTGGACGCTGCGCACGCCACGGGCGTCGGCTGGCACGCCCGGCGCCGCGGCCTAGAGCCTGATCGGCTGAGGTGGAAGCATCCTCGCTTCCACCGAAGACGTGAATCAGGCTCTTAAACAACAAGCTAGTGTTCCTCGTGGCTCTGACATTTGCTCTGAGCCTAGCCGCGATGGGATGCAAATGTCAGAGCCGGGACACTAGCTCGTCCGGCGCTTCTCGACCAGGATGCCGGCGGCGGCGAGCTTCTCGATCTGCTCCGCCGTAAATCCGTTCTCGGCCAAAACCTCGCGCGCATGCGCGGAGAACTTGGGCGGCGCCGACTTGAGGCCGCCCGGCGTCCGCGAGAGGCGCACAGGCGTGCCCATGCCCTTGTACCAGTCCTTCTCGTAGATCATGCCGCGCGCCTTGGTGTGCTCGCTCTCCGCCACCTGGCCCGTATTGAGGACGGGGCCGCACGGCAAACCGGCCTTGAGCAACTCGAGCGCGAAGGCGACGCCGTCCACTTCGGCAAGCTTCTCGCCGATGATGGCGTTGAGCGCCTCGCGGTTGTTCTGACGGTCGCCGTTGGTCTTGAAGCGTGGATCGTCGGCGATCTCGGGCCGGCCAAGTACTTCGGCGACCTTGCGGAAGGCGCGATTGTTTCCGGCCCCGATCATGACCGGCACGGTCCGCGTCGGATACATGCCGTAGGGCACGAGGTTGGCATGCTGGTTGCCGGTCAATTGCGGCACCTTGCCGGAGAGGAAGTAGTTGGGGAAATGCGGGTGCATGAGTGACAGCGCCGAATCGTAGAGCGTCACTTCGATGGCCTGGCCCTCGCCCGATTGGTGGCGGTCGTGGATGGCGAGCAGGATGCCGATCACGCAGTAGAGGCCCATTGAGATGTCGACCACGGGCAGACCGAGGCGCATCGGTCCGCTCTCTTGCGAGCCGTTGACGCTGTAATGGCCGGTCATGGCGCCGACGATGCCGTCGTAGCCCGGAAATCCGCCGAGCGGCCCGTCGTTGCCGAAGCCGGAAATCTTGCAGTAGATGAGCTTCGGAAATCTCGTTTTCAGTGTCTCGTAGCCGATGCCCCAGGCTTCCATCGAGCCGGGTTTGAAATTCTCGATCACCACGTCGGCGTTCTCGAGCAGCTTGAGCAGCACCTCACGGCCCTCAGGTTTGGCGAGATCGAGGCCAACCGAACGTTTGTTGCGATTGATGCCGGCATAGTAGGCCGCATCCTCGTCGTGGAAGGGAGGGCCCCAGTCGCGCACCTCGTCGCCCTGCGGCGGCTCGAGCTTGATCACATCGGCGCCGTGGTCGGCCAGCAGTTGGGTGGCAAACGGGCCGCCGAGCACCCGCGTCAGGTCGACGACCTTGATGCCGCTCAACGCCCCACCCGTCTTCGCGCCTGGCGCGGCCCCTGCCTCGTGCCCGTCCTTGGCCATGTGATCTGCTCCTGCTTGAGATTTTCCCTGGATTCGGTGCCACAATCGGTTCGTTGCCGCAACTGCTGGGACCGCGCGTAGGATCGACCGGCCAGCCTGGCCCACTCGGCCGGCGGCGGCAAGAGCGCGCCCGGAGCGGCAGGGCTGATAAGCCGAGGTCTGCGTTAAGCCTGATCCTCTTTGTCGTAGGTGTAGACGAAGTCGCAGTGGCTCGCGCCCTGCATGATGGTTTGCGAGCGCGCGAGCTTGAGCCGCTTGTCGTAACCTTCGCAGAAGGTGCCATCTCGCTGGCAAGATAGCAGGTCGCCGATGCCGCCGAGACCCATCCCGCGATACATCTCGGCATAGGCACAGCGCTTGACGTTGAAGGCGAAGCGTTCGGCCGATTGCTCTTTGACCTCGATCTCGAGCGCTCCGCCGCGTGTCCAAAGCTCCTGGGCGTCGATGAAGGTCTGCAGCGAAGGCGCCCCATCGAGGGCGGCAGCCATCTCCTGGCCCTGCTCGATTGCAGCCTTCTTGACACTTTCGCCGATGACCTGGCGCGCGACGGCCTCGCCGTGGCTTTCGAGCAGCGTCTGGTAGACGTGCGCCAGTAATTTGGCCTCGAGCCGCCGCCGCTCGAGCATGCCGAGCCCTTGCTGATCCGCCATCCCTGAGCCCTCTACAAAACCGCTCCGATGTTCATGCCTCAGGGAGCGGCGAGAGCCCGGCAAGGTGCGCCGGTCGCTGCTGCCCACCGCTCACGTGTTGTCAGCGTCCTGCTTTTGTGGATGCAACGGGACGCCTGAGCCACTGCGATCGCTTCCGCCTTTGGTGTCGCCGGCAGCAGCCTTGTCGGCTCCGCTGGCCGGCACCGTCCGAACCTCGACGGTGATCGGGCGGTCGCCATCCGCTGTCCGGGTCCGCAGCGGTGCCGGGCTTGCGCCATCGTCGTCGCCGGCAGCGTCGGGTTCGGCGGCGCGCGCCGTGGCAGGCGGCCCATAGTAGGATCGGGGCACCGGCGCCCGCGCTGCTGCCGGTGCGCGGTCCGAGCCGAGCATGACCAGCTCCTCGATCTGCTTGAGCGCCTTGCTGGCATCGCTTTCCCGGTCGCTCTCGGGCGGCACGGCCCAAATGCAGGCGTCGAGCGCGCCGCTTACCGGCGATACCGCCACCCACTGGTTGGTGACGACGCCATCCACCGTCCAAGCCGGATCCCGAGGTGCGGTAGCGGCGCGCGCCAGCCATTCGCGAACCCGTCCGGCATCGTTGTTCTCGCCGCCCTCGATGCGCGCCATCAGCGTGCACACCCGTTGCGTCAGTTCGCCATCGATCAAAGGGGTCAGCGCCGAACGGGCTTCAGCCCACTCGCCCGCCTCGATTGCAGCCGTCGCCAGCGCAATCGGTCCCTCCGGTGACTGCGACGACAGCTTGGAAAGCCGCTTGACGCGCTCAAGCCTGTCGCGCGGGCTGTCGCCCGGGCGCGCATAGGCATAGACCAGCGCCAACTCGGGATGTGGTGCGCTTCTCCAAGTCCGTTCGATGACCTTTGCAGCCTTGGCCGTCGAACCGCGAGAGGCTAGCTGGCGTGCCGCTATGGCAGACGCCGGGATCAGGTCAGGCGCAAGTCCGTGCGCCTCCAGCGCCTGCTGCTGGGCGACGTTCGGATTGGCATCCTCGGCCTCCTGCGCCTGCGCTGTCAGCAGGACTGCGCGGCGTCGGTCGGCGGCGGCCTTGTCGAAATGACCGCTCTTGCGCCCGGTCGCCACACACTCGAGCGCCTTGGCCCACGCGCCGTCCTTGCAATGCATATCGAGCAGCGCATCCACCGGCCACCCAAGCTTGCTGTTGAGCCGCAGCGCCCGCTCGGCAAACTGGCGGGCAGCTTCAGGCTCGCCTTCCCGCTCCGCTTCGAGAAACAGGCCGCGCAGGCCGAGTTGTTCCGTCTCGGGCGAGCCGAGCATGGCCTCGAAAATCCGCCGCGATGTCGTGCGGTCGCCGGCGAGCTGTGCCGCCTGGGCGCGCAGCAGGTGCGTCAACGGCTCGTTCGGCAACGCCCGCCGCGCTTGCACGGCATAGCGCGTGGCAAGCTGCCGGTCGCCCGCGCCGATCGCAATCAAGCCCGTCGACAAGGCGTCGAGCCCTTTTTCCTGCCGCCGCCGCGTGAAATAACGCCCGAGCATCGCCGGGCTGGTGATCACTTGCCGGATCAACGACCAGGCAAACACCGCCACCGCACCCGATAGCGACAGCAGGACCACGGCGCGGAACACGCTGGTTTCGATCTCGTAGCCCTGCCAGTTGATCAGCAGGCTGCCCGGTCGGTCCGCCAGCCATCCAAGACCCGCAGCAATGGCCGCCACGGCGATGAGGTAAAGAACGAGGCGGATCATGGCTTGGCCTTCTTCTGGTCACCTACGGCCGGTCCCGCGCCGAGCGAGGATTTGAGCGCGGTATCGATTTTTGCCAACGCCGCATCGACGCTCTGGCGGGCAGCGACACGGTCGAGCCAGCTCTTGGCTGCCGGCGGCATCGTCTGCAGCGCCTTGGCCTCGGTAAGCACGTCGCCGAGCCGCCCCTTGCGCAAGGCGTCCTCCATGCGCGCCACGATCGCCTCGGCCGAGCTGTCGGACTTGGTATGCGCCGTCTTGCGCACCCGCACGAACGATTTGGCGCCCGACAGCAGCCTGTCGACCACCGACCCGTCGGCCTTTTCGCTGTCGGCATCGATCAGGGCATTGGCCACGCCCCGGAAGTCGCGAACGATTTCGGGCAGCGTCTGCAGGCCGTCGTTGCGATAGGGCTCGAGTGGCGCCAGGTCGATGCCGGGCATAGCCACTTTCCGCACTTCACTGAGCTCGCGGGCGAATGGTGCGCCGCGCTCCAGCGCCCGCTTCAGGTTGCCAAGCTCGAGCGCCAGCACGATCCGCTCGGCAGTCGCTTTGCGTTCGGCCTCGCTCTTGACCACGTCGGCGAGGTTCTCCTCGAGCGAGGTGAGTTTGGTGGCCACCGGCGCGATCGCCTGCGACACGTCGGCGGGCTTCGCAGTGGCGCTGAGGCGGCCATCGACGTCGCGCTTGAGGCTGTCGAGTTGGCTCCCGAGCGCGGCCGTCGCGTCCCTGCTGGACTTGAGCGCCAATTGCAGGCGATCGGCCGCCGTCTTGACCTCGTCGAGACCGGTTACGAGGCGGTTTTGCTCGGATTTGACCGCCGTCACCTCGCGGTCGATGCGCTGCGTACCGGTTCGTGCCGCTTCACTGGCCTCCGTTGCCGGCGCGACACGCGTCTCCATCTCACGCACCATGTCCTTGCGCAGCTGCTGCACCTCGCTCGTGAGCCGCCCCTCAAGGTCGCCGAGACGGCCGACGATGCCGGCCAACTGCGCAATGCGTCCCCCCGATTTGGGTTCGCCGTCGGCTGCCTGCGCCAAAGCCGCAAGCTGTTGCTCCAGCTTGACGATCCGCTCAGCCGAATCCGCGATCGGCGGCTCCTTGGTGATGCGAGCCTTGAGTTCGTCGGCAAGCGAGGCGACTTTTTCCTGGCCCCCACGTAGCGTCTGAACGGACGCCGCCACGTCATCGATCCGCTTGGCGTTGGCAGCCGCCGCCGCGATCGCCTTGGCCGGATCGGCGGCGGGGTCTGGCTTGGGCACTGCCTTCAGGCCCTGCTCGAGGGCAGCGATGCGTTGGGTGAGCGCTGCCGGTGGCTCGCCGGCCGGTGGTGCCGGCAACCCGGCATCGCGCAGCATGGGCGCACCGTAGAGCGCCACCGCACCGCCGACGACGCCGGCCGCCAGGTTCGAGAGCACGCGGCCGAGGGCCGAGCCCTGGCGGGGTGCGGCAGGCGGCGGCGCAGCGGCTGGCTTGGCGCTGGCGGCGGCGGATTTTTCGCTGTCGGCTTTTGCTCCGGCAGGCGGCACACTTCCCGCGGCCGCTCCCGACGGCTTGCCGGTGCCCGCGGCCATGGCCGCCGACGCCGCTGCGACCTTGCTCGCAGCCTCGCCTTGGGCGCGTCCGGCGGCGGCTGCAGACTCTTTTCCGGCAGGCGGGCTTGCCGGCTTCGGCGCGTGTGGTTGCCCTTTGCGAGGGTCCGCGCCGGCCACCTCGACGGCCTTCAGGTCGATGGTTGCATGCGGGCGCCGCCCACTGCCGGTGTCGCTTGCCGCGCGCTCGCCGGGTTTGCCGGCTCCATCTTTCGGGTCGCTCATCGAGGGTTCGTCCTCCGCCTTGCTATCAAGAGCAGCCGATAGCTGCGCGATGACGCATGCCGCCTGCGTCGGGTTTTGGAAAGTTGAGCAAATTCCGAGGGTAAATGCCTACACGTCGAAGTTTGCAGCAGCCAGTTCGACCAGTGCAAGCATTTCCTCGAGATTTGGTGCCTCGGCAACCTCGATCGGTACGCCGCCAAGGACCTTGAGCTTGTCGGCGACAGCGTCCGACAAGCAAAGATGAACAATTCCGCTGACATGATCGCCAAGTCGATGCTGAGTTACAAGTCGCGACCAGATCGCGGCGGTCTGAGGTGACATGAGCATGACCGCTTCGATCTTGCCGTGGCGAACAGCATCACAAACGGGTGCGCTGAGCTCACGGGCGGGCTGCATAGCGTACACGGTTTCAACGGACACGTTAAGGCCCTGTAGGCTAAGCTCTCCGCCCAAATCATAGGCGATCCGGCTGCCGGCGAGGTGCAGGAGCACCTCTTCGGCCGGGTCCACCATCGAGGCGATCAGCGGGCCAAGCGCTTCTGCCGTCCCCGGCCCCTTGACCACCCGCCTGAAGCCCATCCGCCGTGCTTCGAGGGCAGTCGCCCGCCCGACCGCGAAGACGGTAAGGCCCCGCGCGACCTCCAGAGCATCGGTGCCGACCAGAGCCCTGAGACCGTGGCGGCTGGTGGCAATGAGGCCGGTCACTCCCTCGAGCATCGCCACGTCGAGCGTGCTGTAGCGGACGCTCATCAGCGGCGATGCCATGGCCTGATGGCCGCGCTGCTGCAACGCACCAACGAGCTTGATGGCATCGGGTTCGGGCCGCGTGACGAGCACCAGCATGCTGTTTTGCTATCCGTTGAAGAAGCCGGGACCACCGCGAGCCTTGAGCTCCTCGGCCGCATCGATGCCAAGCGCGATAGCGTCAGCGACAGCGCCTGCCCGCTCTGTCGCATGCCGAATCCGGCCGTCAGTGGACAGGATCTCGCCCAAGAAGCGGATGCGGTCGCCCTTGATACGGGCAAGCCCGGCGATCGGCGTGCGGCACGAGCCCTCGAGCGTGGCGAGAAAAGCCCGCTCTGCCGCGACCTCGCCCGCCGCCCCCGGTTCATCGATGGCTTGCAGAAGGTTGCGCAGATTGTCGTCGTCCGCCCGGAGCTCGACGCCGATCGCCCCTTGCGCCACAGCCGGCAGCATGTCGGAGGTTTCGATCGCCGAGGTGATCCGTTCGGCCATGCCAAGACGCTCGAGACCGCAGCAGGCCAGTAGGGTGGCGTCGGCCAGGCCGTCGGCAAGTTTCTTGAGCCGTGTCTGCACGTTGCCGCGAAACGGCACCACCTCGAGATCCGGCCTGACGTGACGCACTTGCGCCGCCCGCCGTAGCGAAGACGTGCCGATCCGCGCGCCGGCAGGCAGCGAGGCGAGCGAGCCGCCTGCAAGAGCGACGAAGCCGTCGCGCACATCCGCCCGCGGCAGGATCGCCCCGATCACCAGCCCGTCCGGCAGTTGCGTCGGCATGTCCTTCATGGAATGCACCGCCAAGTCGATCGTGCCGGCAATCATCGCCTCCTCGATTTCCTTGGTGAACAGCCCCTTGCCGCCGGCCTCCGCCAACGGCCGGTCCTGGATCCGGTCGCCGCTGGTGCGGATCACGACGATCTCGAAGGCCCCCTCGGCCAGGCCATGCGCCGCTATCAGTCGATTGCGCGCCTCGTGGGCCTGCGCCAACGCCAGCGGCGAGCCGCGCGTGCCGATCCTGATCTTACCTGCTTGCAAACGAGCCCTCCCGGGGTGTAGGCGGGACAGCGCCCGCCCGCTTGATCTCAGCGGTTTATGCGCTCTGCCAGCCCCGAGCGCAAACCCCCGATCGCGCCCGCCCAGGTGCGCTGCAAAGGAAGTGTCCCGTGACGGCCCATCCCACCAGCCCCAGGACCGATCAGCCCCGGCAGAGCCGGACGCCGGCAGGCAGCCAACTGCTGCTCGGCATCGAGAGCAGTTGTGACGAGACCGCCGCTGCCGTGGTCGAGCGGTCTGCGGGCGGTAGTGGCAGCATTCGTTCCAACATCGTCCGCTCCCAGTGGGACCAGCATCGCCCCTATGGCGGCGTCGTCCCTGAGATTGCAGCCCGCGCCCACGCCGAATGCCTGGATGAGATCATCGCTGCCGCCATGGCCGAGGCTGGTGTCGGCTGGAGGGATCTGACCGGCGTTGCCGTTAGCGCCGGTCCAGGCCTGGTGGGTGGCCTCATCGTCGGCCTGACCACGGCCAAGGCCATCTGCCTCGTGCATGACCTGCCCCTCGTCGCCGTCAATCACCTGGAGGCGCATGCCCTCACCGTCGGGCTGACGCAAGGTTTGGCGCCGCCCTATCTGTTGTTGCTCGTGTCGGGCGGACACACGCAGCTGATCGACGTCCGCGCTGTCGGCCACTACGAGCGCCTGGGCACCACCATCGACGATGCCCTGGGCGAGGCATTCGACAAGACGGCCAAGCTGCTCGGGCTCGGGTTTCCCGGCGGTCCTGCCGTCGAAGCAGCGGCGCGATCGGGCGATCCTACCCGGTTTCCGCTGCCGCGGCCCTTATTCGGCCGTCCCGAGCCGAACTTTTCGTTTGCCGGCTTGAAGACGGCTGTCCGCCTCGCAGCCGAGGCCGCAGCCCCCCTGAGCGATCAGGACGTGGCCGACCTCTGTGCTTCGTTCCAGGCCGCGGTCTCAGCCGTCGTGCGTGACCGCGTCCAGCGCGCCATGGCGCTCGTCGAGGCGCGTCACCCAGGGACGACCGCTGAAGCCCCGGCCCTCGTCGTCGCAGGCGGCGTCGCAGCCAATCTCCAATTGCGTGGCGCGCTCACCGAGCTGGTGGAGGATGCGGGCTGGCGGTTGGCGCTGCCGCCGCTGGCGCTGTGTACCGATAACGCCGCCATGGTCGCCTGGGCTGGCGCCGAGCACCTTGCTCGCGGCAACTCCGATGCCCTCGACGTCGCCGCCCGCGCCCGCTGGCCGCTCGATCCCGCGGCAGCGCCGGCGCTGGGCTCCGGCAGGCTCGGCGCCAAGGCTTGAATAAAGGCCCAAGGCCGACACCGAGGCGGCCATCCGGACACCAGTGCTGGAGACTGTTCGCCAACACGCCGCAGCCGGCAGTTTTGGGAAGGTTTTCCAGTGGGTAGTCGGCCCGCTGGCGCCAGCGCGTCGCAACTTGGGGCTCGCAATGCTGGCGAATCATCTATGCATAAGAATCAAAAAGAATGGTTGCATCTGACAAAAACGCAGCCAGTGACGATTTGAATTGGGGGACGATTGATGTCGCTTTTCGGTGCATTGAGCGACTTGGTTGGCGGCGTAGTTCTGGCCTCGGCGCCAGTGTGTGATCTCGCGCTTCCACCAGCTCTGCTTTGGGACCGCCGCCAATTTGTGCAGTGGCTGTCGATACGGCCCGAGATTCAGCATGTCCGCGCCATCGTCGATACCCTCGGTCGCGACATGTGGACAGGCGTCGAAACCCGCGGCCTCGCGCAGCGCGATCTCGAACGCCATGTTGCGTTGACCGGCGAAATCCTCGCACAGTTCCCGCCGAGCGCAGCCGCTCTCGCTGAGATGGCAAGCCTGATCCGCCAGCCGGCCACAGCCAGCAACGGGCAGGGCGAGCCTGTAGCCCGCCGCATTGCTGCTGACATCGTGGCCCGCGCCCGCTCCGCCGACGCGTTCACGCGTCACGGTGTAATGGCCGAGATCGTGCAGTTCCTGATCGAGCGCACATTTCGTCACGTCATCGCCGGCAAAGGCGCGCTTGCCCAGTTGGCCGCGAGCCTGGCCGAATATGCCGCCGAGACGGCCGGTCAGGGCCGAGGCGCGCCCGCCGGCCTGATGGCACTGGGCATATCGAAGAAATTCGCGCAATGCCTCGAAGCTGCCGGAGCCGAGCGCTATCTGGCGGACCTCGCTCAGCAGCATGATCTCTCCGAGACGGCGCTGCGTCGCCTCGTTGCACTGGTCGACAGCCAGACAGCACCCGGCGACGACCAACTCGCCCAGCTTGAGCACTTGGCCGGATGGCTCGCCGATGTCAGGGCGCAGCTCCTCCGCCCCGCCAATGACGACGTCGAGATCAGGCGCCGGCGCACGGCGGCTGCTGCGGCACTGGCCGACGGTGACTTCGAGAGCGCGATGGAAGCGCTCAGGCGCATACGCCGTGACCTGCGCGAAGCCCGTCGCAAGACCGAGGAGCGCCTGCAGGAAGATGCTCTGGCGTTGAAAGCCCAGATGCTCGATGAAGCACGCGCCACTGCACGCCTCGCCGAGTTGATGAATGCTCGCGGCGAGTATGGTCAGGCTGCCGAGCTGTTCTCCGAGGCCGCCATGGCCTTGCCACGCGCTGATCGGGATCAGGCTTGGCGCTTCAATATCCTGCGCGCCAACGCCCTGCTCCAGCAGGCGCGTCAAAAATCCGGCACCGAGATGCTGGCAGAGGCGCTCGCGACCTATGCCCAGCTTGTCCGTCAGGCCGCCGAGGGCGCCGATACCCGGGCATTGGCCGAGGCCTGCCTGGGACATGGTGATGCCCTCGTTCTATCTGGCGAGCGCGGCGGCGATGCGACGCCGCTCCAGGACGCCGTCGCCATGTACCAGAAGGCGATCCAGCTTCTGGACCGCGAGCCGGAGCCGGTACTGTTGAGCCGTGCCCGCCTGGCCTATGCCAAAGCGCTGGCGGAAATCGGCGAGCGCGAGCGCACGCCCGAGATCCTTGCCCGCGCCGCCCAGGCCTATCGCGATGCCATGAAAATCGCCGGCATCGACAAGCGTCCCGGGGCCCACGCCGACCTCAGGATGGGGCTTGGCTCCATGCTGGTGCTGCTGGCGATGGATGACGGTGAAGGGGCAGCAGAAATGCTCTCGGAGGCAGCCGATGCCTACCGCGAGGCATTGGCCGTGCTCGACCCGGAGGCCGACACCGAGCAATGGGGTGAGGCTCAGTTCAACCTTGGCCTGGCCCTTCTCGGCCTCGGCGAGCAGGGAGGCGTCACAGCCCATCTCGAGCAGGCCGTCGAAGCCTTCAAGCTGGCCATCGATGCCATGCCGCGTATCCGCATGCCGCAGCGTTGGGCCCTGGCCCAGATGAATCTTGGCAATGCGTTGGCGGCCCTCGGTGAGCGCGATGGTCCCGATACCGCGCGTCTGCAGCAGGCGATCGACGCCTACGCAACAGCGCTCGAAGAGCTGGTTCGCGAAAGCGATCCGCTCAAATGGGCGATCACCCAGATGAATCTCGGCAGCGCCTATATCCGCCTGGGCGAGATCGAGGACAAGCGCCGCAACTGGCTGGCAGCGGCATCGGCCCTGGTGCCCGCACTCGAGGTGTTCGAGCAGCAGCGCGCCGACAACTTTGCCGAGATGACCCGGCGCAGCCTCAAGCGGTTCCAGGACAGCTGGGACAGCTTCATCGGGTTGCCCAAGACCTCTGCCCCGGTCACTGGCGCCGAGCCGGCCGTAGCACCGCGCGAAGCGGTACGCATGGCCGGCAACGGCTGATCTCCGCAAGGCCGCAACACACGGTGCATCAGGTGGCGCTCGCGCTGGCGAGCGCCGTCTGGTGACCGTCGTGGTTCCGCTTCTCCCTCCAATGCACTACGCTGCATCCAATTGAATTGGATGCGCGTCGTGAGCGTCTGTGCTGGGCTATCGGGAGCGATGAGATGATTGCAAAACCCGCTGTAATTGGCGTTCTGGGCCTGGGCTCCATGGGTGCAGGCGTCGCCCAGGACATCAAGGCCTCCGGGTTCGACGTCGTCTCGACCGCGGCGGGCCGTAGTGCGCGCAGTCGCGAGCGGGCCGCAGCTACAGGCATCCGCCTCCTGCCATCCCTCGCCGACGTCGTTGCCGCTGCCGATACGTTCCTGTCGATCGTGCCAGCCGATCAGGCCGAACCGCTTGCCGCAGCTGTCGCCGCCTGCATCAAGGGCAAACCGCTGCACTACATCGATTGCAATTCCATCACGCCGAGCAAGGTGACACGCATCGCCAAGGCGGTGACGGCGGCCGGCGCCACCTATTCCGACGGCGGCATCATCGGCCCGCCGCCCGGTGGCAAGATCAAGACGCGCCTCTACGTCTCAGGCCCGCATGCGGCCGTCTTGGCCGGATTGGCCTCCGAGCGTATGCCTGTCCTGCAACTGGGCGAGAGCATCACGCAGGCAACGGAAATGAAGGTGCTCTTTTCGGCCGCCAACAAGGGCACGGTGGCGCTGCTTGCCAATATCATGTCGGCCGCTGCCAAGGTCGGTCTACTCGACCGCGTTGCTGGCGAGCTCGACGCCGTCAAACCTGGCCTGATGAAGGTGCTGACATCGGCGGCCGGCGATCTCGATGACAAGGCTGCACGCTGGGCCGTCGAGATGGACGACCTGGCCCAGGGCCTCTCCGATCTCGATGTGCACCCGGGCTACCATCAGGCTGCCGGCGACGGTTACCGCAGGCTGGCGGCGAACTTGCCCGACACCGACGCCGCAACCGCCCTCGATCGCATCCTGAAAGCGTGGTCCGGTCCGAGGAAGGGGTAAGCCTGGTAGGGCTGCGGCCGGTCTGCCGCTCGCCTCGTGGCGTCAATTCACGCGGAATTTCTCGATCATCTTGTGGTCCAGCTCTAGCCCGAAGCCGGGCCCGCGCCCCACCGGCATCTTGCCGTCCTTGAGAGGCGGCCGGTTGGCCCACATCTCCCGCCAAACGGGATCGCGGTCGGGATGAGCAAAGCATTCGACATAGGTGCCGTGTGGCACCGCCGAGATCAGATGCAGTGCGATCTGCGATTCCTCGTGATGCGCCATCTTTACGCCCGAGGCCCAGCACAGTGCGGCCGAGCGCCGCCAGTCCGTAACGCCGCCGCACTCCGACACGTCCACATTCACGTAGTCGACGGCATCGGCATCGAGCAGTCGCAACACGCCATGACTCGTGATCTCGGATTGCCCGGCGTTGACGGGAATCCGGATCGCACGCCGCACGCGCGCCATCTGTGCGGCATCGTCATACCAGTGACAGGGCTCCTCGAACCACGCGATGTCCAGATGCTCGATCAGTCGCGCAAACCGGATCGCCTGCTCCGCCGTCCAGCCGCGATTGGCATCGACACACAGCATGAAGTCGGGTCCCGCCCCCTGTCGCGCCGCTTCGACCCGCTTGGCGTCCTCCTCCGGACTGAGCCCGCCGACCTTGAACTTGGCGCCGGCCATGCCGGCCTCCCGGTACATCTCCATCTCCCGGCCGATATCGGCGAGCGTCTTGCCCTCCATGTAGTAGCCGCCGATCGAGATGATCGGAACCTCGCGTCTATAGCCGCCGAGGAGGTCGCTGACGGTTCGCCCGACAGCCTTGCCCATCACGTCCCAGATCGCGCAATCGACGCACGCTATCGCCTCCAACAGCACCTTGCGATCGCCCTGCGCCGTCGCGAACGCAAACATGCGCTCGAAGATCAGCTCCGTCTGGAAGATGTCGAGCCCTTTGACGGCGGGCGCCAGCACCTCATGGATCAGCCGGCAGATCTCCGGACCGTCGGCACGGTTGTCGCCGTTGTAGATCTCGCTGACGAGCCCGCCTTCGGTTCTGAGGCGCGTCACCACCGTCGAGCGCTTGAGCACCGAGTAGGTCGAGCCTCCGAAGTTCCGGCTCAAGGGAATGTCGATGGCAATCGCCTCGATGGAATGGATGCGCATGGCGTGTCTCGTTGCTGGCTGGCAGGCAGTGAATACAGTCAGTCTGCCGGTCATTGCCGTCAAATGCCAGCTTTGCCGCATGCGTTGAGCGGCATCAGCGATAGGCAATCGACAACGGTTGGCTGCAACCGGAACCCGCTGTGCGATCGATCAACGTCACCTGCTGCAGGAAGAAGCCGACTGAGCGCTGATCCTTGTTGTAGCCCACGTCCACCGGTCGAACCTGATCCGGGGTTTCGAGGCGTAGGCGCACCGGCGCGTCGCTGCTGAGCTCGGGAATTGCCACGCACCAGGGCTTGCCGTTGTTGCCCGCGATCACATTGTGCTCCGCGACCATGCGGCCGTTGACGTAGACGCCTATGCGCTGCTTGGCGGCTCTCCCGTGCAGAAATCCGAATCCCGAGATCTCGACTGCGTCCGCTCTGGCCTCACCGACCCGGAACAGCAACCTTGCCTGACCGTCGATCCAGCGACCTGCTTCCTCCTGGAAGCCGAGGCCGCCGAGGATGTAACCGCTCCCATTCCCCTTGGCGGAAAAATCGATCCGGTTGCCGGCTGGAGGCGGCGCGGCTGCCACCGAAAACTCGCGGTAGAGATCGCGCGCGCCCGTGCTCGACAACACCAGAACCGCGACGATCGCCACACCTGCGGCGGGATAAAGAATGTGCTGCCTGCGGGTCGCGTCCCCCCGCTCTCGCCATGGGGCGAACAGGAATTCCCCAAGCGTCCTGGGCTCCGGCGTATCCCGCAGACCGACCCGGGGCCACTCGTTCTTGCGCGGCAGATGAGCGGTCTTGAACAGCATATCCCACACTACCGTGCTGGCACCGAAATTCTTGTCGTGGTGCTTTTCTTCGATCGAGTGATGGATCCGGTGCCAGCGGTTATCGGCCACGACGAAGCGGAAAATGCCGAGATTGACCGTGCTGCACGAATGCAGGAACCAGCCGTGCACGCCGAGTGCAGTCGCCACCAGCACCGGCGGTGCTCCGCCGTCGACGGCAAAGATTAGTGAGAACGGTAGCGTCACCAGTGGGATGCGAAAAATCTCCTCGGTGAAATGATGGTTGCTGTTGAAGGCGCTCATGTCCTCCAGAGCATGGTGCACCTTGTGGAATCTCCAAAGGTAGGTATTTGCGTGCTGGAGACGGTGAAACCAGTAATAGAAGAAGTCGTAGGCCACGCTGGCCACGATGGCGCCTGCGATGATCAGCGTCACCCGGAGATAGTCATTCGTGACGGCGGTGATCTCGCTGGGTGGTATCGTAATTACCGGAACCCAGCCCACACGCCGCCAAAGGTGCGACCAGGCGACGAGTGCGAGCGATGTAATGCCGATATAGACAAGCCAGAAACCCAGACCGCGAAGTCGGGAGAACAGGCTATGTCGACTGGCGGGTAGGACGAATTCGAGAGCGCTGAAAATCAGCCCGCCGAGAATCAGGCGCCCAGCATAGGACTGGGCGAACTCAAAAACATCCGAAGCCATACAAGACTCCCATCGGATATCTCACCGGAGCCAAAACATATGGCTCCGACAAACATCCGTACGCGTTACGCAACAACAACTCTTACCACCACCGATTAGGGTTTGCAGTCTCCCTTTCGTCAAGTCAGAGCAGATCAAAGTACCGCCGCACGTGCACTTGTTGCGATTGCTGTATCGCGTCCGCCACATGCATGCGGTGCAAGGCGGTGCGGGCCGGCGCAATCCGAAGATCCGCCGCATTTGCGGGCTGGACCTTCGACGCGTCTGCCCGCAGTTGGCCTTATGCCTTCTTGCCGGTCGGCACCTGGTTGAATGGCACGTCTTTGTCGACGCGCACATCAGGCGGCATCCCCAGCACGCGCTCGGCGATGATGTTGCGCATGATCTCGTCCGAGCCGCCGGCAATCCGTGAGGACGGCGAGGTCATGAGAGTCTGGTGGAAGAGGGCTGCCATCGGTGCCCACTTGGGGTCGGTGATGGCGCCGCCTTGTTCCAGAATGTCCAGGGCCGCAGCCGACATGTCCTGCAGCTTGCGGCCCGTAACGAGCTTGCCGATGGAGCTTTCCGGCCCTGGCGTGTCGCCGCGCGAAAGTGCCGTCATGGTGCGGAAATGCGAGTATTTGAGGCCGCGGCTGGCCACATACCAGTCGGCGATCTTCTCGCGGATGCCGGCGTTTTTAAGTGCCGGCCCGTCTTCGAGCTCGACGCCGCGGGCGAGTTCCATGAACTCGTCGACATCGACGCCGGCGCGTCCACCGATCGTGTAGCGTTCGTTCATCAGCGTCGTCAGTGAAACCTTCCAGCCGTCGCCGACCTTGCCGAGCCGCTGGCTATCGGGAATGCGCACGTTGTTGAAGAACACCTCGTTGAAGTGCGAAGCGCCGGAAATCTGCTTGATGCCGCGCACTTCGACGCCCGGCGAACGCATGTCGAGGAAGAAGTAGGTGAGACCCTTGTGCTTGGGGGCGTTGAAGTCGGACCGGGTCACGATCACGCCGTATTGGCTGTAGTGCGCGCCCGACGTCCAGATCTTCTGCCCGTTGATCACCCAGTCATCGCCGTCCTTTTCCGCCCGGGTCCTCAGCGCTGCGAGATCAGAGCCGCCGGCCGGCTCCGAAAAGAGCTGGCACCAAACCTCGTCGCCCTTGAGCGCGGTCACCGCATAGCGGTCGCGCACCTCCTGGCTGCCCCAGGTGCAAACGGTCGGAATGCACATGCCAAGGCCGATGTCATAGACCCCGCGCGGCACCGAGAACTGCGCTTCCTCCTGGTCATAGATGACCTGGTAGATCGCCGATTGGCCTTGCCCGCCCCATTCCTTGGGCCAGGTGATGCCGGCAAATCCAGCCTCATACTTTTTGTTTTGCCACTCGCGCGCTTCCTTCAGAATCTCCTCGTTGGCCTGCGCGGCACGATAGAGCATGCCCTTGCCGGTGCGAGGCGGCGCGTGCTTCGCCAGGAATGCGCGGGCTCCCGCGCGATACTCGGCTTCTTCCTTGGTGTCTTCGAAGTCCATGGTCTCACTCCCAAAGGTCAGGGTGAAATGTACTGCCCCTCATAAAAAGGGGCGGGTTTGGGAGGGTCTCCCTCCCGACGGGGCGCAGGGCTGGCCCCGCTCGCGCCGGCAGGCGCGATCCCCGCCTCAAGCCGGCGCGTTCGCCGTCTCCAACTCGTTCACCAGCCGCTCCCGCCAGATGCGCGTCGAGCCGTTGGCCACGCTGAGCACCTTGGCGCGCCGATAGTAAAGGTGACAGTCGAAGGCCCAGGTGAAGCCCATGCCGCCATGCACCTGGATGTTCTCCTTGGCCGCATGATAGAAGGCCTCGTTGGCCGCCACCCGCGCCGTTGCAGCAGCGAGTGCGAGCTGTGGCGCGTTCTTCGACAGCGCCCACGCACCGTAGTAGGCGTTGGAGCGCGCGAGCTCGATCGCCGTGTACATGTCGGCGAGCTTGTGCTTGATCGCCTGGAACGAACCGATCGGACGCCCGAACGCGTAGCGCTCGAGCGCATAATCTCGGGCCATTTCGAGGCAGCGTTGCGCCCCGCCGACCTGCTCGAAGGCAAACAGGATCGCTGCTCGCTCCTCGATGGCGCGCAACAGCCGCTCGCCGTCGCCGGGTGCGCCGAGCAGCTCGCCAGGAACATCGGCAAAGACGAGCCGCGACTGCTTACGGCTTTCATCCAGCGTCTCGACGGCCTCCCGGCTGACGCCCTTGTGACTGAGATCTGCCAGCACCAGCCCGATGCCGCGATCGGTCTGCGCCACCACGATGCACAAGTCCGCGACGCTGCCGTCCGGCACCGGCAGCTTCTCGCCGTTGAGCATGCCGTTGCGGAAGGTTGTCCGCACCCGCTTCACCGTCGCATGCCCCGGCCCTTCCGCCAGCGCCAGCGTGCCGATCGCCTCGGCGGTGGCGAGTTTGGGCAGCCAGGTTTTCTTCTGGGCTTCACTGCCGGCGAGCATCAGCGCCTCGGCGGCGTAATAGAGCGAGGAGGAGAACGGCACCGGCGCCAGCGCCCGCCCGATTTCCTCGGCCAGCACGCACAGACCGAGCGCGCCCATGCCCGCGCCGCCGTATTCTTCTGGTATCGACGCCCCGGTCCAGCCCATGGCGCCCATCTCAGCCCACAGCGCCTTGTCATAGGCGGCATCGCTTTCCAGGATCTTGCGCACCGCTTCCGAGCTGCACTTGTCGTCGAGGAACTTGCGGGCCTCGTCCTTCAAGAGCTTCAAGTCGTCACTGAAATCGAAATTCATGGCCACTCCTTGCTGACAGGCATGCCGTCCGGGACGGCGATGTCGGTAACCTCACCACTTCGGCGGACGTTTCTCGTTGAAGGCGGCGAGCCCTTCCTTGGCATCGTCGAGTTCGATGATATTGCAGATCGTCTCGACCGTGTTCTCGATCGCGCGCCGATACTCGAAATCATTGGCGCGCATGAAGCTGTCGCGGGCAAGTTTCATGACCATCGGCGATTTCGACGCGAAATCACGCGCGATCTCCCGCGCCTTGTCCTTCACTTTGTCGGCGGCCACGACATGATTGACGAGGCCGCGCCGCTCCGCCTCTTGCGCCGTGATGGGCTTGCCCGAGAACAGCAGCTCGAATGCCTTGTGGCGGCCGATCTGGCGCGGCAGGTGAACGAAGTGCATGGCCGGGATCAACCCGACGTCGATCTCGGGATAGCCAATCGAGGCCGTGTCGGCGGCAACGATCACGTCGCACGAGACGGCAAGCGTGACGCCAGCGGCCCGCGCCGGCCCGGTCAACGCGGCGATGGTGGGCTTGCCCATTCGGTACTGTGCATCATGCATGCCCATGTAGAGCTTTTCGAGAAAGCGCCGGAGGTCGATGCCGCGCCCGGTCTTGATCATGGCGAGGTCCATGCCTGCCGAGAAGGCCTTGGTGAAGGCGCTGGTGAGGATCACGGCCCTGACCCCGTCATCGGCCCTCGCTTTGGCGTAGGCGGCGAGTAGGTCTTCGATCAAGGCATGGTCGATGGCATTGACGGGCCCGCGCCTCATCGTGATCTCTGCAACTTTATCGTTCACCGAATAGTCGAGCGTACTGAAGGCCACGTGCTGCCTCTCCCTGCTGGCGAATGCCCCGTGTGATGCGGTCATGCTGGTCCCGCGGGCCGGACAAGTCGAGCCCGTTCCGCCGCCCCTTGCAAGAGCTATCGGGCACAAATGCCGCTTGGTGACTAGGTCACCGACAGCCGGCACCGCTCGATGGATAGTTAAATCCAGGTTGGCAACACCCACGCCGGGCCGCTTGCGTCATGTCAAGCAATCTCGCCGTGCAAGCTGCCATTGTCTTGACCTGTCCAACCGCACGTTGGAGGAGATCCATGGAAATAATGCGTTCACGGGCGTGGTCGCCCTATGTGGCAGGAGTCATCATCGGCCTCCTGCAGATACCTACCTTCCTTTTCCTCAACACCGCGCTCGGCGCCTCGTCGTCCTTCGTGACCGTCGGCGCCCATCTGGCCGCCGTCGTCGACCCGAATGTGAACGGCATCAGCTATCTGGCCAAGCACATGTGGGGCGCCAAGAACTGGTGGCAGGTCGCCGTCGTCGTCGGCATAGCCTTGGGCGCTTTCCTGTCGATGCGCGCATCCGGCGCCACCCGTCAGGCGATCTCGCCCGTCTGGGCACGGGCAACCGGCACCACGACGCTGGCCGGTCGCGCTCCGCTGGCCTTCATCGCCGGCTTCGTGATGCTGCTTGGCGCCCGCATCGCTGGTGGCTGCACCTCCGGTCACGGCATCTCTGGCATGGCCCAGCTCTCCGTTGGTTCGACGGTGGCCGTCGCCGCCATGTTCGCCGGCGGCATGCTGATCGCCAACTTGTTCTTCAAGCGCGTCTGATCCCCGAAAGGAGACAGCCATGAGTGTTCTGACAGCCATCCTGATTGGTCTCGCGACCGGTGCCGTGTTCGGCATCGCGCTCGAGAAATCCCGCGTCTTCGAGCCCGGCGTCATCGTCGGCCAGATGCAGTTCCGCAACTTCATCATGCTCAAGGTCTTCCTGGCGGCCGTGATCACTGGTCTCGTCGTGCTTGCGGTCATGAACGGCGTCTTCGGCGTGCCGCTGCACCTGAAGTCCCTGGTCTGGCGCGCCGACATCATCGGTGGCCTGCTGCTCGGCGCCGGTATCGCGCTCGCAGGCGCCTGCCCCGGCACCACAATGGCCCAGATCGGCGCCGGTTATCGTGATGCTTGGTTCGTGCTCGCAGGCGGCATCGCCGGCGCGATCTTCTACGGCTACTTCGACAAGGCCATCGTCACCATGTTGGCAGAGAAGGGCCAGAAGCTCACCTTCTCCGGCCTGCTCGGGCTGCCTTTCTGGGGCTTGGCGCTGGCGGTAGCGGGCGTGCTCGCGATCTTCCTGGTCCTCCTGGAGCGCATGTCGCCGTGGCAGGCAGAGGTCGGCAAGGACGTCGACGGCGTCATGGATGCCGAGGCCGACGATGCAGTGATCGGCCATGGCGCCGCCCATCGCGGCTGAGGGCCGCGGGGACGCAAGCCCCTCACCGACAAAGGCAGCGGCAGCCCTCGTGGCTGCCGCTGCTTTTTCGAGTGCGGCCAAGCCCCCTTGCCCGGGCGAGGCCTTGTAAGGCCGGCGCTGTTGACGCGATAATGCGCGCGCGCCACGCCCGTGATTGTCAACGAGGATGCGATTCCATGCCGCTCGATGTCGTTGGTGCCGGTTTCGGCCGCACCGGTACCAACTCCCTAAAGCTCGCCCTCGAGCAACTGGGGTTTGGACCCTGCCACCACATGTTCGAGGTCCGCGACCGGCCCGAGCAGATCCGCTTCTGGGCCGCCGCCGCCCGCGGCGAGCGCAGCGACTGGGATACCGTTTTCACGGGCTTCAAAGCCACCATCGATTGGCCGTCGGCCTACTTCTGGAAACCGATCGCCGCGCACTATTCCAACGCCAAGGTGCTGCTCAGTACACGGCCTGAGCAATCCTGGCTGAAATCCATAAACTCCACGATCTTCACGAGCCTGCAGCGCCTCGAAGATCGCCCCGCGGGCTTGTCGCGCGAGCAGGGCGAGATGGCCTACGACATCATCGTGCGTCGCACCTTCGGCGGCCACATCGACGATCCCGAGCATGTCTTGGCTGTCTATCGTGCCCACATCGCCGAGGTGAAGGCCACGATCGACCCCGCCCGCCTGCTGGTCTACGACGTCGCCGAAGGCTGGGAGCCGCTCTGCCGTCACCTGGGCGTGCCCGTGCCGAAGACGCCGTTTCCCGAGACCAATTCCACCGCCGAGTTCCAGGCTCGCGTCGCAGCCCGCCGCCAGCAGGCCCAGCAGCAGTAGAAGTTGGCCTAGTCGTCAGCGTCAGGGGCGAGGGTACTCACGCCGCGTCGTCCGCACCCATCCTGAGCCGCGCCGCCCGGAGCGTATTGTCGAGCAGGCAAGCGATCGTCATCGGCCCGACGCCGCCGGGCACGGGCGTGATCGCGCGCGCAACGTTGCGGGCCTCCTCGAACGCCACATCACCCACGAGCCGGTGCTTGCCCTCTTGGCCCGGCACGCGGTTGATGCCGACGTCGATCACGATGGCGCCAGGCTTGATCCAGTCGCCCCGCACCATCTCGGGCCGGCCGACGGCGGCGACCACCAGATCGGCGCGCCGCACCACGCCGGGCAGATCCCGCGTGCGCGAGTGCGCAATGGTGACAGTGCAGCTTTCCCCGAGCAGTAGGTGTGCCACCGGCTTGCCGACGATGTTCGAACGCCCGATCACCACCGCCTCGAGTCCGGCGAGCTTGGGCTCGACCGACTTCGCAAGCTTGAGGCAGCCGAGCGGCGTGCAGGGGACGAGGCCCGCGCCGCCGGTAGCGAGCAGGCCCGCATTCACCGGATGGAAGCCGTCCACGTCCTTGGCGGGCTGAATGGCATGGATGACGCGGTTGGCATCGATCTGCGCCGGTAGCGGCAATTGCACCAGGATGCCATCGACGCTGGCATCGCCATTGAGGCGTGCAATCAGCTCGAGCAGCGCCGCCTCGCTGGTCGTGTCGGCAAGCTTGTGCTCGATCGAGACCATGCCGGCTTCTTTCGTCTGCCGTGCCTTGTTGCGCACGTAGACCTGGCTCGCAGGATCCTCGCCGACAAGCACGACGGCAAGCCCCGGCGCCCGCCCGTGTTTGGCGACAAACGCAGAGACGCCTTGGGCCACATCCCGCCGCAAGGTCTCCGCAATGGCTTTGCCGTCGATGAGTGCCGCTTCGGCCATACGCCGTTTCCTTCCTGTGCTGGGACAGCTTTTCGCGTCTGGAGATGGTGGGTCAGCCAGCCCTGCCAAGACGCGCCACAGGCACGATGGAGGGTCGTTGGTTGAGGGTCTCCCGATCGAACCCGGCAACCCGCTTGTAGCCTTCGGCCGTGTCCTCGAGCTCCTTGGCGGAGAGCACGTCCTCGATGCGCGCGTAGCCTAAGGGCGCCCGCTCCTCGACAAGCTGCATCACCTGGTCGGGACCATTGCCCCGGTTGGCGAGCACGATTCGGCCTGTCGCCGGCCGCCGCTCGGCCTCGTAGGCCTCGAGCGCGGCGGGGCTGAGCCCCTTGGCGAGGATCTCCCGCGTCAGCACGCGGGCATCGAGAATGCCCTGCGAGGCGCCATTGGAGCCGATCGGATACATCGGGTGGGCGGCATCGCCGAGCAGGGTGACGCGGCCGTGGGTCCATCGCTCCAGTGGGTCCCGGTCCACCATCGGATACTCGAAGCAGCGGCTGGCCCCGCGCATCAGCGCCGGCACATCGAGCCAGTCGAAGCGCCAGTCCTCGAAGCGCGGCAGGAAGTCGTCGAGGTTGCCGGGCCGGTTCCAGTCCTCCCGCCGCCAGGCGTGGTCGGCCTTGAATTTGAGCTCGGCAATCCAGTTGATGACGTAGTGCCCGGGCTTCTGGCCGCTTGGGCGAGATCGGATAGGTGACGAACTTCTGGTGCTCGTGGCCGGCCATCGCCATGGTCGCGCCATCTAGGAACGGTGCGCGCCTCCGTGACACCCCGCCACAGGATCGCGCCATCCCACCGCGGCGGTCCCTCGTTCGGCACGAAGTGGGCCCTGATCGCCGAGTGGATGCCGTCGGCCCCGATCAGCAGTGTGCCGTCAGCCGTGCCGCGCGCCGCCCCCGTCCGCCGGTCGACGAAGTGCGCCCTGACGCCGTCTGCGGTCTGCTCGAAACCGGCCAGATGATGCCCGGTGACGATCGCTCTCAGGCCCGAGCCGGTCCAGCACCGCCCGGTAGCAGAACCATCTGCAGCTCGCCGCGATGGATCGAGAATTGCGGCCAGTTGTAGCCGGCAGCCTTCCCGCTCGGCTCCCGCCAGATCGGCTGCCCACGCTTGGAATAGTAGGCCAGCGTCGACGTGGTGATCGCGGTTTCGGCAAGCGTCTCGGCAAGCCCGAGCTCGGTCAGCTCGCGCACCGAATGCGGCAGCACGTTGATGCCGACACCCAGCGGCTCCAGTTTGTCGACGCTCTCGTAGACCCGCGCAGCAACACCGATCTGGTGCAGGCTGAGCGCCAGTGTCAGGCCGCCGATACCGGCCCCCGCGATGATCACTGTCATGGCCCGCAACCTCCTGGATCGAAAAGGGACTGGACGGGCGCGCGATGCGCCGTCTTGGCCCGCAGCCGCCGCCCGTTGCGCCGCAGGCAAGGTGTAGCGCGTGTCGCCCGGCCTGCAAAATGCGACACACCGCAAGGCGCCGCAGCCCGCGCCTGCCGAGCGCGCGAAAGGAGACTTCAAGCCTGGCCCCGGATGTGCGTTGATAGCGGTAGCGATTGTCGCAGCGGCCGGGCCGGTTCAGGAGGGCGCTGCCCGCAGGGCCGCCGGTCAGGCGCCCTGCGACCGCAAAGCAGGAGGACCACGCCATGGTGCCACAGCCATCCGTCATCGAGACCCGCATTCACGCCACTGTCCCCAAGGACATGCAATTGACCGATCGCGATTCAGCCTTCACCCGCGATCTCTTTCACGGCCAGCGTATCGGCTCGTTTCTCGAAGGCCCCGCGTTCGACCGGCAGGGCAACCTGCTGATGGTCGATATCGCCCACGGTCGCATCCTCAAGCTGTCGCCGGCCGGCGAGTGGTCGGTGCTGACCCAGTACGATGGCCTGCCGAACGGCCTCAAGATCCACAAGGACGGCCGCATCTTCGTCGCCGATCGCCACAACGGCATCATGGTGATCGACCCCGTCAGCGGGAAGGTCGAAACCTTCATCGGCCGCGACCAGCTGCCGGGCTTCAAGGGGCCAAATGATCTGGTGTTTGCCGCCAACGGCGATCTCTATTTCACCGACCAGGGTGAAACCGGCCTGCACGATCCGACCGGGCGCGTGTTCCGTCGCTCGG
Organism: uncultured Alphaproteobacteria bacterium; assembly: GCA_963761475.1. Lineage (GTDB taxonomy): Bacteria > Pseudomonadota > Alphaproteobacteria > Rhizobiales > Hyphomicrobiaceae. Next base: position 398,231 of record CAVXGT010000015.1, on the reverse strand, counting down.
CTGCCACCGGCAAACTCGATTGCCTGATCGACAATGTGCCAAGCCCGAATGGACTGGTCCTCGATCCCAAGGAAACCACGCTCTACCTAGCGGTCACGCGCGCCAACGCAGTCTGGCGCCTGCCGCTGCGTCCGGACGGCCGCGTGCACCGTGCCGGCCTTTTCTGCCAGATGATCGGCGGCTGGGGGCCCGACGGGCTCGCAGTCGACGAAGCCGGCAATGTACTGGTTGCCCACGCCGGCGGCGCGGCCGTGTGGGTCTGGTCGCCGATGGGCCTGCCGCTGCACCGGATCGAGGCTTGCGATGGCGGGCTCATGACCACGAACATCGCTTTCGGCGGGCCGCAAAACCGCTCGCTCTTCATCACCAATTCATTGGCCGCAAACGTGCTGGCAGCCGACCTCGCCGTCGCCGGCCACCCGATGTACGGCCAGATGTAGCCGCCGCATCGCAATTCGACGCTACCACGCAGGAAAGGACAACGCGTGACTGAGAAGATTGCCGTCATCGGCATGGGACAGATGGGCTCGGGCATGGCCCGCCGCCTTGCGAGCCAGGGCCGCGACGTCGTCGGCTACGACATCAACACCCAGACCCGCCAGGCCCAGGCCAAGAACGGCATGGCGATGGCCTCCGATACCAAGGCGGCGCTGGCTGGCCGCAGCCTCATCCTCACAAGTCTGCCCGATCCCGCAGCCACCCGCGCGGCATGGCTGGGCGAAGGCGGCCTCGTTGAGACCGCGGCCAAAGGCAGCCTCATCCTCGACCTCTCGACCATCGATCCCGAGACCATGCGGGACGTCGCCGCCGAAGCCGCCAAGCGTGGCATCGATGTGCTCGATTGTCCGGTCTCCGGCGGTCCCCTCGAAGCGGAAGAGGGGCGCCTTGTGCTGATCGTCGGCGGCGAGGCCGCAGCCGTCGAGCGCGCCGAGCCCGTGCTAAAGCTGCTCGGCTCGACCTATATGCACACCGGCCCCGTCGGCACCGCCAAGGTGGTCAAGCTCGTCAACAACATGATGTCCATGGGCAACGTCCTGATCGCCTGCGAGGCGTTCGCGCTGGGCGTCACGGCAGGTGTCGATCCGGCCAAGCTGTTCGACGTCATCTCGGTCTCGGGTGGGCGCTCGTTCCACTTCCAGAAGCGCTTCCCCAACGTGCTCAAGGACAACTACCAGCCAGGTTTCAAGATGGAACTTGGCGAGAAGGACCTGGCGCTGGCGATCGAGTTCGCACGCTCGCAGCACATGCCGACGCCCGGCGCCTCGATGGTGCGCGAGCTGATGGCGACGGCGCTGTCGGAAGGCTACCGCGGCCAGGACGTGGTGGCGCTGCATGACATGTACCGGCGCTGGGCCGAGCGCGGCAAGAAGGACTGATCGCGCGGAGGGGACGGCGGGCGGTGGCGCGTGCGGTCGAAGGCGTGGCCTCCGGCTGCACGGTGCGCGCGGGCTTCTTGCCTCTTGCTTTGATCCGCCGCACCGGCCGTCAGTCGACCTTGATCGTTAGGCTGGCAAGGGCGTTGTTCTCGCCTTCCCCACGTCCATAGAGGCGCACCCGATACGTGCCCGCCTTGGCATAGGTGTGTGAGATCGCCTTGTCCTTGCACGACCGGCCGGGATCGCAGAGTAGGGTCTCTTGGCCGTCTCCGAAATCGATCATGAGGCCGCCAAAATAGACCTTGCCCCCACTGCCACCGGTGAAGGCCACTGTCAGAGGCCCCTTGCCTTGGGTGGGCGCGGCGGTAAGCGAGGCGGCTGATGTGGGTTCTGACATGCTGAAATAGGCTCCTGTAATGGCTGCAGCCGCCACCAGCATCGCACCAATCAACCTCATGCCAAGGGCTCCTCAAGTTCGCTCCGGTGCGGGCAATGCACGCCTAGCATGATGATTTGATCCTGCGCCATCAATAGGGCGCGGTCACCGGATTTGGGCAAAAACAAAAGACGGCCGGCAGAGGGCGCCGGCCGTCATCATGGCATTGCAGCACTAATCAGCCGCCGCAGAGGGGCCTCAGGCCGACATATCCACGCCTTCGTAGCCGTTGGCGGCAACCTCGTCACACTTCTTCACGTAGGACGTGACGCCGCCGACATAGGGCATGAACACCCGTGGCTTGCCGGGAATGTTGGCGCCCATGTACCAGCTATTTGCGAGCGGATAGAGCGTGCTGTCGGCGACCTCGTTGTTGTGCTGCACCCAGGCGAGCTCGGCCGCGCGCATCGCCTCGATACGGCGTTTCTGGTGACCCTGCGCATACTTGATGCAGTCGCCGATCCAGTCGACGTGTTGCTGGCAGGCGAAGATCATCTGGCTCTTCACGCCCGGGCTCTGCGGTCCGGTGATCATGAACATGTTGGGGAAGCCCGACACCAGGATGCCGAGATAGGTGTGCGGCCCGTCCTTCCACTTGTCCCGGATCGAGGTGCCGTTGCGGCCCTTGATGTCGATTTCCTTCATCGCACCGGTCATGGCGTCGAAGCCCGTGGCGAACACAATCACGTCGAGCTCATAAGCCTTGCCGTCACTGGTCTTGATCCCCCACTCGGTGATTTCCTCGATCGGGTTCTTGCGGATGTTGACCAGCTTCACATGCGGCAGATTGTAGGTCTGGTAGTAGTTCGTATCGAGGATCAGCCGCTTGGTGCCGATCGGGTGATCGTTGGGGCAGAGCGCCTCGGCCGTCTCCGGGTCCTTCACTGTCTGCCGGATCTTGTTGCGCACGAAGTCTGATGCCGTGTCGTTGGCAGCCTTGTTGGTGAGCAGGTCCGTGAAGGAATAGAGGAAGCTGATCGAGCCGCCCTCCTGCCACTTGGCCTCGTAGAGGGCGTTGCGCTCTTCCTCGGAAACCTCGAGCGCCGATTTCGTCGGCGGCGGGTAGCCGGCAATCGCGAACGGCGTGTTGACGGCGCCGGCGCGCCGCGCCGGGTACTCGGCCTTGTGCTGGGCTTCCTTGACGGGATCCAGCGGCCCGTTGTTGGCCGGCAGCGAGAAGTTGGCCGTGCGCTGGAAGACGGTGAGCTGGCGGGCTTGCTTGGCGATGATCGGGATCGACTGGACGCCCGATGAGCCCGTGCCGATCACGCCGACCCGCAGTCCGGTGAAATCGACGCCCTCATGCGGCCAAAGACCGGTGTGGTAGGTCTTGCCCTTGAAGGTGTCGACGCCCTTGATGTTGGGCTTCCTCGGCGTCGAAAGGTTGCCCGTCGCCATAATGCAGTAGGGTGCGGTGATGCTCTCGCCCTTGTCGGTGATGATCGTCCAGCGGTTGGTCTTCTCGTCGAATTCCGCTGACGTGATGACGGTGTTGAACTGAACGTCCTTGCGCAGGTCGAAGCGGTCGGCAACGTGCTGCACGTACTTGAGGATTTCGCCCTGGTTGCCGTATCGCTCAGGCCATTTCCACTCTTGATCGAGTTCCGGCGAGAACGAGAACGAATACTCCATGCTCTCCACGTCGCAACGGCACCCCGGATACCGGTTCCAGTACCAGGTACCGCCAACGTCGTCGCCCTTCTCGAAGGCACGGACCTTGAGGCCGAGCTGGCGCAACTTGTGGATGGCATAGAGCCCACCCACACCGGCGCCGATGATGATGACGTCGAGCCCGTCGTTTGCTGGATTGGTCTGAGCCATGCCGTCCCTCATTGAAATGACCTGAATTGTCCGGACATATATCGTGGGCGGGTTTACATGGCAACCTTCCCCGCGCCGCTGTCGGCGCCAATGCCGGCCCAAATTCCCACTTAATACTATTGGATGCTTCTAACAGAGCAATCGACATCGAAAGTTGGCGGGCCGAGCCCTTGTGCCCCGCGCCGCGATACCGTAATCTTTTGCGAATGAACGATTTTATCGATGCGAGGTAGCCGACATGCGTCGAGGCAAGCAAGTCGTTGCTGCGGCGATCGCAATCGTGGCGCTTCTGGCCGCAGGCTGGCATCTCTACGGCTCTCCCCTCCACCTGAAGTTGCTGGGACTTTGGGCGCCTGCAACGGACGTGGAGCGCCAGCAGACGCCAAAGACGGCTGCCGCGCCCGCTCGCCTTAAGTCGCAGGGCCCTGCCGCGTCCCAAGCGTCCAAGGCCGCGAGCCCGGATGCGCCGGAAGCGCCTAGAGCCCCTGCATCTCCCGTCGCCATCGAGGTCGCACGTGTCGATGTCGCCGGCGCCTCGGTCGTGGCCGGCCGTGCGCCCGCCGGCAGCCGCGTCAACATCCTGGCCAATGGCCGCCAGATCGCCAGCGCTGTCGCCTCCGACGGCGGACAATGGGCCGTGGTTGTGACGAGCGGCATCACGGCCGGTCGCCTGGACTTGACGGCAGTCGCAATCCCGGAGGGCGGCGGCGCCGAGCTCAAGAGCCCCGTCGCAAGCCTTGAGGTGCCGGAGGATCGGGTCGCGACGCTCACCGAAGCGGACCGGCCCCCTGGCGCTGCGGGCGAGCAGGCTCGTGCAGGCACAGTGGCGCAGAAAACAGCGGCCAGGCGCGACGCCGGCCACCATGAGCTGATGCGCTTCGAGGAAATGGTCAAGCAGGCACGGCGCGAGGCCGCCGCAGAGGCAGCCCAACCCGGCAGGCTTGCCGCCGCCCCTCGCCCCAGCGATGGCTTCCCGCAAGCCGCAGCCACGCGAGCCGCTCCGCTCGGTACGGCCGAGCCAGGCCAACCCGTGCAGCGGATAGCAGCTACCCCCGGGGCCTCCAATGCCGTTGCGCCGGCCCCGAAGCTTGTGCCCGTGCCCATTACGTTTGAGAGCGACGCGACGGATATGACCAGCAACGGCCGTCGCGCCGCCGATCTGCTCGCCGAGTATCTGCGCTTGAAGAAACCGCGCGCCATTACGCTTACGGGTCACGCCGACGTCCGCGGCACCGACGAGTACAACCTGGAACTCTCTCGCCGCCGCCTCGAGGCCATCGAGCGCCATCTGCGGACCGGCGGCTATGCAGGCCGTCTGGCCCTGATCCCGAAGGGCAAGAGCGAGCCCTACCGCGCCATCGACCGCGGCAGCCTGTCCATCGAGGAGATTTGGCAGATCGACCGCCGTGTCGAGTTGCGCCTGATCGAATAGCGGGTTCGCCGCCGCCGGTCGAGGTAAGCGCTACGGGCAGATCCCCTCACGGTCATGCAACCCGCCGGGCCACCAGCCCGGGTGAACGGGAAGGGTGTCGTCAAAGCCGGCGGGCTCGCCTACACTGGCGCTCCAACCCATAAACCCGTCCGGAGACGCTCCATAATTCATGTGATCGCCATCATCACCGCCAAGCCCGGCATGCGCGACAAGGTGCTGGCCGAGTTCCGCGCCAACATGCCGGCCGTCCACGCCGAGAAGGGCTGCATCGAGTACGGCCCGGCCATCGACGTCGACGGCTTTGGCGCCATTCAGACCGCATTCGGCCCCGACACCTTCGTCGTCATCGAGAAGTGGGCGACCGCCGATGACCTCAAAGCCCACGGCGGCGCCCCCCACATGAAGGCCTACGCCGGCAAGGTGAAGGACATGCTCGCCAATCGGGTGATCCACGTCCTGCAGCCAGCGGCCTGATTCAAGCCGAGCGTGACAGGTGACGCCGGCGCGCGGGCCTGTCGCGCCAAGCCCAAAGCGCACGCGCTGGATGCCGGCGAGCGGTTGGCCGAGCAGGCTCGAGTTCAGCCGCCACCAGCAAGGCCGTCGACGCCGGTAACCCGAGCCCGGGAACGCAAACCTATGATTGTCGGCACGGCCGGTCACATCGATCACGGCAAGACGCTTCTGGTCAAAGCCTTGACGGGTGTCGATTGCGACCGCCTCAAGGAGGAGAAGGCGCGCGGCATCACCATCGAGCTGGGCTTCGCCTACACGGACTTGCCGGACGGCGGCACGCTCGGTTTCGTCGATGTGCCAGGTCACGAACGCTTCGTCCACACCATGTTGGCAGGCGCGGCCTCGATCGATTTCGTGATCCTCGTCGTCGCCGCCGACGACGGCGTCATGCCCCAGACCCGCGAGCACCTCGCGATCCTCGACCTGCTGGGTCTCTCCCACGGCGTCGTTGCCCTGAACAAGATCGATCTCGTCGATGAGACCAGGCGCCACGAGGTCGAGGCGGAGCTTGCCGCAACGCTCGCCGGAACGGCGTTGGAGGGTGCCGAGATATTTCCAGTCTCCGCCGCCACTGGCCAAGGCATCGAGGCGCTCAAGGCCCGCCTCGCAGCGGCCGCAGCAGACCACGCCGGCCGCTCTCGCGACGGCGCCTTCCGCATGGCCGTGGATCGCGCCTTCACCGTGGCCGGCGCCGGCACCGTGGCAACCGGCAGCATCATCGCCGGCCGCATCGCCGTCGGAGACACCGTGGTGGCGCTGCCATCGGGCGCCGAGGCCCGCGTGCGCACGATCCATGCCCAGGGCAAGCCAGCGGGCGAAGCCGGCGCCGGCGATCGCGCAGCCCTCAACCTTGCCGGTCTCGATCGCCAGGACGTCGCGCGCGGGGCGTGGCTGGTGTCGCCGGCACACCGCCTCGAAAGCCGCCGTTTCGATGCGCACCTGCGTCTGCTCGCGAGCGAGAAGCGCGGCTTGCGCACCTGGACGCCGGTCCACCTGCATATCGCAACCAGCGAGATCGAGGCCCGCCTCGTCATGCTCGAGCATGACACCATGGCGCCGGGCAGCCGTCAGTTCGTCCAGGTTGTCGCGAGCGCGCCGCTACCGGTGCGCTGCGGCGACCGTTTCGTCGTACGCGATGCCGGTGCCGAGCGGACCATCGGCGGCGGCGTGGTGCTCGATCCCGGCGCCCCCCAGCGCTTTCGCCGGACCCCGGCTCGCCTCGAGATCCTGGCAGCCCGCTCGGCACCCGATCCCCTCGACCGCCTCGAGCGCCTGCTTGACCTTGATCCCGGCATCGTCGACCTCACCGGGTTCGTGCTCGAATGCGGCATGCTGGCCGAGGAGGCCGACGCACTGGTCGAGCTGCTGGAGCCCGTAGAAGGCAAGGCGGGCGATCGCCGGTATGTCGCGCCCGCCGCGAAACTCGAACCCTTGGGCGCGACGGTCGAGGCCGCGCTCGCTGCATTCCATGCCGCCTCTCCCGAGCGCCCGGGCATGCCCGAGGACCGCCTTCGCCTCGCGATCGAGCCGCGCTTGCCGAAGCCGCAGTTCAAGGCGCTGCTGGCCCTGCTGGCGCCGGCAGGCAGGATCGTGACGCAGGGCGGACAGGTCCGCCTGGCGAGCCACACCTCGAGCCTTGGTGCCGCCGACCAGCGCTTGTGGGACCGCATCGAGAAAGCCATCGACGGCGAGTTCCGTTTCCGCCCGCCTCAGGTGCGAGAGCTATCCGAGGCGACCGGCCAGCCGATCGCCGTCGTACGCAAACTGCTGAAGACCATGGCGCGGCTCGGCGTGGTCGTCGAGGTCGCAACGGATCGGTTCTTCTTGAAGCCGGCCCTCCTCGATCTCGGCGTGCTCGCCGGTGAGATCGCAGAGGCGAACGCGGACAAGGTGTTCACGGCAGCCGAGTTCCGCGATCGCGCCGGCTCGGGCCGCAACGTCGGTATCCAGATCCTCGAGCACTTCGATCGCCGTGGCCTGACGCTGCGCAAAGGCGATGCACGCCGCGTCGTCAAGGACCCCGCTATTATTTTCGGCGGACAGGATTAGAAACTCGCCAGCGTTTAATTCCCAGCGTTCATCTAAAAGTTTCGTAAATTAGGCGGCAGGCCCCATAAAACGAATAGACGAAAACCCGAGACCTCAATATGAAATGCCGCCGTGCGCGATGGTTCGAGCCGTCGCGGGGTGTCGCTGTAAAGGGGGTCGAGGGATGCTTCTGGTGCCCACATTCGTTGCGCCGAGCCCGATCGCAGGATTTGGATTGTATGCTGCCGAGCCGATCGCGCAAGGCACCGTGTGGTGGCGGTTCGTGGAGAATTTCGATTACGTATTGACGCCTGCCCAGGTGGAGGCCCTTCCTCCCCTCGCCCGCGAGCACATCACCACCTATGCCTACCTCTGGAAGGGCCACTGGGTGCACTGCGCCGACCACGCCATCTTCACCAACCATTCCGACACGCCGAACAGCTATGGCGTCTACCCCAACGCCGACGTCTTCGGCTGGTCCGTCGCAAGCCGCGACATCGCCAAGGGCGAAGAGATCACCGAGGACTACCGCACGTTCTGCGATGACTGGCAGAGTTATCCGTTCCTCAAGCACGCCCTCAACGGTACAGGCATGGCGCCTGCCGCAATCCACGCCGCCTGAGCGGGGCGGGACCAAACCACTGATAGCGCAAGCCCGTTGTCGAACATGGCCGCCCGCACGGATTAAAAAATATCACGAAAATACAATTGGTTGAGGCCAAATGGATGCGGCCACCTCTCGCAAGGTCTCGACGGCAGCGCGGTCGCTCAATCGCCATTTGGCGCCACCGAAGGCCCGATGCAGCGCCGCATGCCCGGCAAACGAGGTGCTCGTTTGCCGGTGCCAATAGGCCTCGGCCCAGGTCATGAGCGCATGCGGGCAAGCGACGTCACCGCCGCCCGCGCGTGCGCGCTGCAGCAGGCCCGCGCGGCAAACCGCCCACGGCATGTCCAGCCAGATCAATGCTGTGGCGCGTGGCGCTGCAGCCTCCGCAAGCCAGCCATAAACGCCTTCGATGATCCAGCAGTCGCCCGCGGCAACATCGTGCACCATCGCCAGCGCGCACGCTTCATCCCGCTTGGCGCCGTGTCCGGCACCCTCCCAGTGCACCGCGTCGAGATCGGTCACGACCGCGCGTGAGAACGCCGTGAGGCGATGCGCCAGCGTGCTCTTGCCGCTACCGCTGTTGCCGATGATCAATGTCCGGGTGAACGGGTTCATGGTCCGATCGGCGGCGACGCGCCGCCTCTGGTTGGTAACACCCACCAGACAACCCCAAATAGAAACCGGGAATGCGAACGCATTGATATCGGCCAGCGATAGTTTCGAGTTTCATTTGGAAAGCTTAGGGCCCGCGCGTTGGCGGGCCCTGGGCCATTATCTCGGGAATGGCAGCACGCCCGGCTTGGCGCCGTCGGGCAGCTCGGTCCGCGCCACATTCAGAACCATGGCGATCATCGAATAGTAGCCGTTGACGGCGGTGAGATCGATCACGCCCTTCTCGCCAAACAGCGCCAGCGCTCGCGCATAGGTGGCATCGGATACGCACTTGTTCTGGTGCAACTCTGTAGCGAAGTCGTAGACCGCAGCTTCGTCGACAGACATGTCGGTCGGTCGCCGCCCATCGGCGATCGCATCGGCGATCTCAGGCCTCAAGCCCCCCTTTTCGGCAAGTGGCCGGTGCGCATGCCACTCGTAGGCCTGCCCCCACTGGCGCGCAGTCACCAGGATCGCCATCTCGTTGAGCCGGGCCGGCAGCGTGCTCTTGAAGCGCAGATAGTCGCCCATGGCTTTCGCGCGCAGCATCACCTCCGGGCTCCTGAGCAGCGCCATGAAGGGTCCACGCACGGCATACCCGCGCCCTTCGGCGAACGCCGCCGACGCGGCTTTCTGCTCTTCGGTCATTTTCTCGGCCGCAATGGCCGGCATGCGCTCGCGTGACATGCGCGCGAAACCTTTCTGTCAGAGTTGTCGATGGCGGTGATCGCCTGGACCCACGCCGTTGTGCTCCCCCGATGGTCGGGCCGATCGGGGCTGCGCCCGGCGGGTTCGCCAACCATCACCGTTGCCGAGCCGGACCTGCACTACTAGTTTGCGCCTTAAACCCGCCAAGGAGAAGCCCATGTCGCAACGACCGCGCCGCAGCGTGCTCTACATGCCCGGCTCCAACGCGCGCGCCATCGAGAAGGCGCGTGGGCTCGCCGTCGACGCCATCATCCTCGATCTCGAGGATTCAGTGGCGCCTGAAGCCAAAGAGCAGGCGCGCCGGCAGGTCGCCGACGCCGTCGCAGCCGGCGGCTTCGGCCCCCGCGAGGTGGTGATCCGCATCAATGCCCTCGACACCCCCTGGGGCATGGCCGACGTGGCAGCAGCAGCCAAGGCCGGCCCCGACGCCGTCCTGCTGCCGAAGCCGTCGAACGCCCGCGATATTCACCGGTTGGCCGACCTGCTGCGCCGTTCAGGCGCACCGGAGCGAACCGAGTTGTGGGCCATGATCGAGACCGCCGAAGCCATCCTCAACATCCGCGATCTCGCCGGCGCCGCCCGCCACGCCGGGATCCGGATGGCCTGCCTTGTCGTCGGGCTCAACGATCTCGTCAAGGAAACCCGCGTCCGCCTCGATGCCGACCGGACCGCCGCGCTTTACTGGCTGTCGGCCAGCGTCACCGCCGCCCGCGCCAACGGTCTCGATGTCCTGGACGGCGTGTGGAACAACTTCCGCGACATGGAAGGCTACGACCGCGAATGTCGCCAGGGCCTGGAGCTGGGCTTCGACGGCAAAACCATCATTCACCCTGACCAGGCATCCCGCGCCAACCAGGTCTTCCGGCCGGCCGACGACGAGGTGGCCTGGGCGCGCAAGGTCATCGCCGCCTTTGCCTTGCCGGAGAACGCCGGACGGGCCGTCATCGGGCTTGAAGGGCGCATGGTCGAGCTGTTGCACCGTGACTCAGCCGTGCGCACGGTCACGATTGCCGAGGCCATCGCGAAAATGGGGTAAGCGAAAGAACGAGATGAGCAATTAACGCGCCTCCCAGGCTCGCAAACTGCCATCGTTGCGCAACGATGGGCACCGATGCCAGACTGCCGCATGATTTCTGATCCCGATGAATGGAAACGATGACAGCTACCGCCACCCCCCTCGCGGGAATCCGCGTCCTTGAGCTCAGCCACACTGTCATGGGGCCGACCGCCGGCCTCATTCTCGCTGACCTCGGCGCCGACGTGATCAAGGTCGAACCGGCACCCAAAGGCGATCACACTCGCGGACTGGCGGGCTTTGCTTCTGGCTTCTTCGCCGGCCTCAATCGCAACAAGCGCGGCATTGCGATCAATCTCAAGATGGCGGAAGGCCAGAAGACCTTTCACCGGCTCGCCGCCGGCGCCGACGTGGTGATCGAGAACTATGGTCCGGGCACCATGGAGCGCCTCGGCTGCGGTTGGGATACACTCGAGAAGATCAATCCACGCCTGATCTATCTGGCGCTGAAGGGCTATCTGGCAGGCCCCTACGAGCATCGCCCGGCCCTCGACGAGGTCGTGCAGTATCAGACCGGCCTCGCCTACATGACCGGCCCACCCGGAAAGCCGACGCGCGCCGGCGCCTCCGTCATCGACATCATGGGCGCCATGTTCGGCATCATCGCCGTGCAGGCAGCCTTGCGCGAGCGCGATGCCACCGGCAAGGGCCAGCGCGTCTCGAGTGCACTGTTCGAAAGCGCAGCCTTCCTGATGTCGACCCATATGGCTGGCACCGCCGCCACCGGCCAGCCGATGCCGCCGATGCCGGCGCGGCGTGGCGCCTGGGCGATCTACGAGGTGTTCCCGTGCGCCGATGGCGAATTGTTCATCGGCGTCACCAGCGACCAGCAATGGAGCCGCTTCACCGACGAGTTCAGCCTCCAGCAACTGGCAGCCGATCCGCGTCTGGCAACCAATGTCATGCGCGTCAAGGAGCGCGACTGGCTGATCCCCGAGCTGAAGAAGGTGATCGCGCCGCTGCCTAAGGCCGAGGTCGAGATGCGGCTCGAGCGGGCAGCGTGCTCATGGGCCCCCGTCGGCCGTCCCGACGACCTGTTCGAGGACGCCCACCTCCTCGCAACCGGCGGCCTGATCGAGACACTGATCCCTCGGCTCGGCGGCAACGGCTTGTTGCCGGCGAGATTGCCGGCCTTACCCGTCGAGTTCGGACCCGACCGCGCCCGCGGTACCCTGCACCGTCACGCGCCAACGCTCGGCCAGCACAACGCCGAGGTGCTGGCGGAAGCAGGCTTGACGGCCGGCGAGATCGCGGCGTTGGCAAGCTCCGGCGCCATTGTCGCGGCCTGAAAGCAGCAACTGTTCCGGCGAAGCTGGCCATCTCGCCAACACCCGGCTATGCCAAGCCAGGATCTTCAAACACGCAAACGCGGAGGCATGAATGACCAGCTACGAAACCATCATCGTCGAGACTAAGGGCCGTGTTGGCCTCGTCCGCTTGAACCGCCCGCAGGCGCTCAACGCCTTGAACGCGCAGCTTATCGGTGAGCTGAACAAGGCGTTGGACGCCTTCGAAGCCGACGCCAATATCAATTGCATGGTTATCACCGGTTCCGAAAAGGCCTTCGCCGCCGGCGCCGACATCAAGGAGATGCAGTCCAAGACCTTCATCCAGGCCTACAAGGAGGACTTCATCGGCGCCTGGCATCGCGTCTCGCGCACGAGAAAGCCGATCATCGCGGCTGTTTCCGGATTTGCGCTGGGTGGCGGCTGCGAGCTCGCCATGATGTGCGATTTCATCATCGCCTCTGATACAGCCAAGTTCGGCCAGCCCGAGATAAAGCTCGGCGTCATGCCGGGGGCTGGTGGAACCCAGCGCCTCGCCCGTTTCATCGGCAAGGCCAAGGCGATGGATATGTGCCTCTCCGGCCGCATGATGGACGCCGCCGAAGCCGAGCGTTCCGGTCTCGTCTCCCGCGTCGTGCCCGCCGACAAGCTGCTCGAGGAGGCCATGAAGTCTGCCGAGACCATCGCCTCGATGTCGCAGCCGATCCTCATGATGACCAAGGACAGCGTCAATCGCGCTTATGAGACAACGCTGACCGAAGGCCTGCTCTTCGAGCGCCGCACGTTCCACCCGATGTTTGCAACCGCCGACCAGACGGAGGGGATGACCGCCTTCGTCGAGAAGCGCAAGCCGAACTTCAAGGACGAGTGAGGCAGCGCTCCGCGCCACCCATCAGCTGAGGCGAAAAGCAGAAACGACGGGTTGCCGCTTGGGCAGCCCGTCGTTTTTTCGCGCCGGTTGCTGGTGGGCATCCGAAGGCGCAGGGAAAGAGCGCGCCGGTTGCTGGTGGGCATCCGAAGGCGCAGGGAAAGAGCGCGCCGGTTGCTGGTGGGCATCCGAAGGCGCCACCAAAAACCCCCTCGGCTCACACGTCGAGATTGGCGACGTTGAGCGCGTTCTCCTGGATGAACTCGCGCCGCGGCTCGACCATGTCCCCCATCAGCTTCGAGAAGATCTCGTCGGCCTCGTTGAGATCGCCGACCTTCACCTGCAGCAGCGTGCGCGCATCCCGGTCGAGCGTTGTCTCCCAGAGCTGCTCCGGGTTCATCTCGCCGAGACCCTTATAGCGCTGCAGCGAGATGCCCTTGCGCCCGGTGGCATAGACCGCATCGAGCAGCGTTCGCGGCCCGTAGATCTGCGTCTCCAGCTCCTTGCGCTTCAAGGTCGCGGGCTGCTCGTAGACCTCGATCAGATCCCTGCGGCGCTCGTTCAGACGGCGCGCTTCCTGCGAGGCGAGCATCGCCCGGTCGAGGCTCTGCACTTCGCTGACGCCGCGCACCTTGCGCTTGAACAGGAAGCCATCGTTGCCGAAGCTGCCCTCCCAACCGCGCTCGGTCTCTTCTGCGAGCGTATCCAGCCGCTCTGCGATCCGCTGCGCAACCGCGTTGGCCTTGTCCGCCGACACGAGCAGCTCCGGATCGAAGGCGCCGCCGATCGCCGCCTGCTCGACGATGAAGCGCGTGTAGCGCGAATGCAGATCGTCGATCAGGCGGGTGATCGCACGCGCCTGCTCGACGATGTCGCGCAGATCCCGCGCCGATCGCGTCTCGCCATTGCCGAGCGCCAGCACGGCGCCGTCGAGACCACCGTCGATCAGGTAGTCCTCCAGCGCGCGCTCGTCCTTGAGGTAGGTATGCGCCTTGCCCTTGGCGACTTTGTAGAGCGGCGGCTGGGCGATGTAGAGATGCCCCTTTTCGACCAGCTCCGGCATCTGCCGGTAGAAGAAGGTCAGCAGCAGGGTGCGGATGTGGGCGCCGTCGACGTCGGCGTCCGTCATGATGATGATCTTGTGGTAGCGCAGCTTCGCGAGATTGAAGTCGTCACGCCCGATACCGGTGCCGAGCGCGGCGATGATGTTGGTCACCTGCTCGGAGGACAGCATCTTGTCGATGCGCGCCCGCTCGACGTTGAGGATCTTGCCGCGGATCGGCAGCACGGCCTGGTACTCGCGCTTGCGCGCCTGTTTGGCTGAGCCACCGGCCGAGTCACCCTCGACGATGAACATCTCGGTGTTGGAGGCGTCGCGATCCTGGCATTCGGCGAGCCCGCCCGGCAGCCTGAGGCCGTCGAGCGCGCCCTTGCGGCGCGTCAGTTCGCGCGCCTTGCGAGCGGCCTCGCGGGCGAGCGCGGCCTCGACGATCTTGGTGAGGATGATCTTGGCTTCGCGCGGATGCTCCTCGAACCAGGCTGTCAGGTGATCGGCCGTCAGGTTCTCGACCACCGGCTTGACCTCGGACGAGACCAGCTTGTCTTTGGTCTGGCTGGAGAATTTCGGATCCGGAACCTTGACCGACAGGACGCAGGTCGAGCCCCTCGCGGCTGTCGTCGCCGGTGAGGTCGACTTTCTCTTTCTTGGCGATGCCGGATTCGTTCGGCGTACTTGTTGATGACGCGCGTCAGCGCCGCCCGGAAACCGGCAAGATGGGTGCCGCCGTCACGCTGCGGAATGTTGTTGGTGAAGCACAGCACCTGCTCGGGGTAGCTGTCGTTCCACCACAGCGCGATCTCGACGGTGATGCCGTCCTTTTCGCCGCGCAGCATGACCGGCTCGCCGATCAGCGCCGACCGCGCCTTGTCGAGATACTGCACGAACGCGGCGACGCCACCCTCGTACATCATGGTCTCGGTCTTGCTGTCGGCGTGGCGATTGTCGGTGAGCATGATCTTCGCGCCGGAATTGAGGAACGCCAGCTCGCGCAGCCGGTGCTCCAGCGTCGGATAGTCGAATTCGACCATCGTGAAGGTGTTGGGGCTCGGCAGGAACGTGACTTCCGTGCCGGCGTCCGCCGCCATCGCCCACCACGGCGAGCGGGGCCACCGGCACGCCGTCGTGGAACTCGATCGCGTGCTCCTTGCCATTGCGCCAGATGCGCGCCTTGAGCCACGTGGAAAGCGCGTTGACGACCGACACGCCGACGCCATGCAGGCCGCCCGAGACCTTGTAGGAGTTCTGGTCGAACTTGCCGCCGGCGTGCAGCTCCGTGAAGACGATCTCGGCCGCCGACCGCTTGGGATCGTTGTCGTCGTCCTGCTTGATGCCGACCGGAATGCCGCGACCGTTGTCGCTGACCGTCACCGAGCCGTCGGCATTGAGGGTGACCAGGCACTCCGTGGCATGCCCTGCCAGGATCTCGTCGATGGCGTTGTCGACGACCTCGTAGACCATGTGGTGCAGGCCCGAACCGTCGTCCGTGTCGCCGATGTACATGCCCGGCCGCTTGCGAACGGCATCCAGGCCCTTGAGCATCTTGATGGAGTCCTCGCCGTACTCCTCGGCCGCGCCAGGCTTCTGTGCAGGCGTCGCGTTCATGTCTGGAACATCCTCGAAATTCAGGGGAATCTGTCGATTGTGAAGTATACCACGCCAGCCGCTGGGAGGGGCAGGAAATCGCGCCAGCAACAGCTTTTTAACGGCGAAAATAGGCAAGCAAATTCAATATTTTACGCACCGTTCATCAGGATGTCGCGAAACCCGCGTCGCCGATGCCGTTTTCGCGCACCGGGATGAACTGGGCATTGTTCAATAAGGCCTCGAAAGCCTGCGGGTCCGTGCCCGTCAGCCAGGCCTGGCAGCCGAGCCGAAGCAACTCGTCGAACAGCGCCGCCCGCCGTCGCGTGTCGAGATGCGCAGCGATTTCGTCGAGCAGCAGCAACGGCGCAATCCCGCCGCGCCGGTCGGCGAGAAGATCGGCCTGCGCCAGCAGCAATCCGACCAGCAGAGCCTTTTGTTCGCCGGTCGAGGAGGCCTGCGCCGGCATGTCCTTGGGACCGTGGCCAACGATCAGGTCCGACCGGTGCGGGCCTTCGAGCGTGCGGCCGGCCGCCCGGTCGCGCTCCCGCTCGGCGCCAAGTCGCGCCAGATACGCGTCCTCGACGTCGACGGCCGCCGCCTGCGTGAGCGCGTCCTCGAGGCTGCCGGTGATGGTGATGCTGGCCCACGGAAAGGGCGAGTGGGGCGCGCGCGCCCGCCGCGCTTCGATCGTGGCCTGCAGGCTGGCCAGCATGCCGGCGCGCGCAGCCGCAATCGCCACGCCCGTTTCGGCCATGATCCGTTCGAGCCCGTGGAAGCGGGCACCATCGCGTACCCCGTCGTCGAGCAGCCGGTTGCGCTGCCGCATGGCACG
Source organism: uncultured Alphaproteobacteria bacterium (assembly GCA_963761475.1). Classification (GTDB taxonomy): domain Bacteria; phylum Pseudomonadota; class Alphaproteobacteria; order Rhizobiales; family Hyphomicrobiaceae. The sequence goes on along the minus strand of CAVXGT010000015.1, from coordinate 381,954 downwards.
CTCGAACTGATTATAGCGCGTGCCATGGCCGGCATCGAAAGTCAGCACCAGCCGGTCGAGGAACCGCCGCCGGTCGCCGGCCGCGCCAGTGAACAGACCGTCCATCGCCGGCACCAGCCAGATCAGCTCCACCAGGCCCGCAAGCGCGCCCGATCCCGATTGCGGCTCGCCGTTGATGCGCACGATGCGCCCCTGCCGTGGCCCAGCCGGTTTGCTGGCATCGAGCCCGGTGCCGATCTCGACCGGCCCGTGCTCGGTTTCGATCGTCGCTGCCACGGCCCAGCCGCCAACCCCACCCTGCCGGCAAAGTTCGTCGTAGGGCACACGCCGCATGCCCTGCCCCGCCGCCAGCAGCGACACCGCTTCGAGCACGTTGGTCTTGCCGGCCCCGTTCGGCCCCGCCAGCACCACGGGACGCCGGTCGAGCGTCAGCACGAGCCGCTGGTGATTGCGAAAGTCGGTGAGGACGAGGCGGGAGATCCACATGCCCCGAGGGTTAGGACGCAGAACCGCGCAGCGCAAGGGGCCGGGGCAATGGGCTGCAGGCAAGACGGAGGCTGAGCCGTGGCGGCGAGGCAGTGCGGCCTCGTTCGACGCAAGCAGCGCACGGGAGCCTGGAGAGGTCCGCAGACTGGGATCTATCCCCGCAAAACCCTACTTGAAAGAAGCGAGGGCACCAGCGCCTCGCTCTCCAGGCGCGCACCTTACACACGCATCGGCATCAGCACGTAGAGCGCACGGTCGTCGCCGGCATCCTTGACCATGGTGGGCGAGCCCGGGTCGGCCAGCAGGAACTGCAGCGTGTCGCTCTCGATCTGGCCCGAAATGTCCAGCAGGTAGCGATGGTTGAAGCCGATCTCGATGTTGTTGGCGGCATAGTCGATCGCCAGTTCCTCGGTGGCGCTGCCGCCATCGGGATTGCTGACGGAAAGGATCAGCTTCTCCGGCGTGATCGCCAGTTTGACGGCGCGCCCGCGCTCGCTCGCGATCGTCGCCACCCGGTCGACGGCCGACATGAACGAGGCGTTCGACACCTTCATCGACTTGTCGTTGGATTGCGGAATGACGCGCTGGTAGTCGGGGAAGGTGCCGTCGATCAGCTTCGACGTTAGCGTGATCGGCCCGATCTCGAAGCGCACCTTGGCAGCCGATACCCCGACCGAGATGACAGCATCCGTCGACTTCGATCAGACGGTGCAACTCATGCACCGTCTTGCGCGGCACGATGATGCCCGGCATGCCCTCTGCGCCCGCGGGACAGTCGACATCGAGCTGCGCCAGTCGATGCCCGTCCGTGGCCACCGCGCGCAACACCTTGCCCCCGCCGTGGTCGGCCGCGTGCAGATAGATGCCGTTGAGGTAGTAGCGGGTCTCTTCCGTTGAGATCGCAAACCGTGTCTTTTCGATCAGCGCCTTGAGATCCGAGGCGGCCACCTCGAACGAATGGCTCATCTCGCCCGCAGCCAGATCCGGAAAATCGTCGGCAGCGATCGTCTGCAGCGCAAAGCGGGCGTGACCCGCACGCAGCGTCAGCCGCTCGCGTTCCGCATCGCGCACGATCTCGACTTCCGCACCGTCCGGCAGCTTTCGCACGATGTCGTGCAGAATGTGGGCCGGCACCGTGATAGCGCCCGGCTGCTCCACGTTCGCATTCACCTGCTCCACCACCTCGCGCTCGAGGTCGGTGGCTTTAAGCTCAAGCGCCGAGCCCGTGGCGCGTAGCAGCACGTTGGACAGGATCGGAATGGTCGTGCGGCGCTCGACGACGCTCGTGACGTGCCCGAGCGCGCGCATCAGCTCGCTCCGTTCAATCACCAGCCGCATGGCTCAGGCCTCTTCAAGTTCAATCAGGTCCGTATCCGGGCATCGTCGACCGCCCGAAGAGGGCAGTTTCCCCACCGCCGCCCCTGGTCAAAGGACGCCGCCGATACCATTGCACGATCGGGAGAATCGTTGTCGTGTAAACTTGAACCGGAAGAGCCGGTTTTGCAAGGGCCTGATTTGTCCCCGATTCTGCGAAGTCGTGTTGCGATTTTGACACGCCGGACAGGTCGGGGCGCCGCAACAGCGGCCGGATGCCGGAAAGCCGGCACCCGGAATTGTCTTGCCTACGCCACGACTGAGAACGTGCCGTTGCCGCCGAGCACATTGCCGGCGGTGACGAGGCCGTTCTGCATGCTCCAGTCGACCACGATGCCACCCGAGGTGAGCGCGATGTCGGCGGTGCCGTCGCCGTTGTAGTCGCCGGTGGCGACCACGTCCCAGGCTTCGAGCCCGAGGCCGATGACGTTGCCGGTGGTGGCGACGGAGTTCTGCACCAAGAGGTCGACAATGGTGCCGCCGTTCTTGACGACGACGTCGGTCGTGCCGTCGCCGTTGAAGTCGCCGGTGCCCACGACCTGCCAGCCGTCGATGCCCGACGACAGGACCGAGCCGCCGATGTTCGCCCCGTTGCGCATGTTCCAGGCGACCAACGTGCCGCCGTTCTGCAGCAGGATGTCGCTGGCGCCGTCGCCGTTGAAATCGCCGGTGCCGACCACGTCCCAGCCGTCGACGCCGCCGCCGACCACCACGCCCGATGCGGCAACGCCGTTCTGCATGGTCCAGGCGACAACCGTGCCGCCGTTCTGGAGCACGACGTCAGTGGTGCCGTCCGAATTGAAATCGCCGGTGCCTTTGACCGTCCAGCCGTCGATGCCGGCGCCGACCAGCGTGCCGCCGGCGTTGGCGCCGTTGCTCATCGACCATTGCACGACCGTGCCGCCGTTCTGCAGGATGACGTCGGTGGTGCCGTCGCCGTTGAAGTCGCCAGTGCCCTGCACGGTCCAGCCATCGACGCCACCGCCGATGAGCGTGCCGGATTGCGCAAAGCCGTTGGCCACCATCCAGGCAACCACCGTGCCGCCCGATTGCAGCACCATGTCGGAGGTGCCGCTGGCGTTCAAGTCGGACCGGGTGGTCTCGCGGATGGCAACATCGCGATCGAGAAAATGCGCGACTTCGACACCCGTGAGCGTATCGGAGAACCCGGCACCCGAGATCGTCGCCGTGCCGTTGCCTGTGCGCGTGATGGTAGCGAAGGTCGATATCGAATTATACATCGCGCGATCAACGCCCGCGCCGCCGGCGATGGCGTTGCTGCCGCCATTGCCGGTGAGGTCGTTGTTGGCGCGATTGCCGGTAAGCGTATCGCTGCCTGACCCGCCGATGGCGTTTTCGATAACTGCACCGTAGGCGATCGAAATGTTGCCGACCATCGCTTGCCCCGTGGCGACGCCGCCGGACAGGGTCAGTGGTCCGATGTTGGAGAATGCCCCCTCGTTGAGATCGATGAGCGAGGCCAGCGCGTAGCCCGAGGCATCGATCGTGTCTTCGCCAGCCCCGTCCCAGATACAGAAAACCCGCTCGCTGGCGGCAGAGAAAAAGGTGAAGATCTGGTCACCGGTATTGCTGTTGAAGCCGTAGACGGTGTCGCCCGCGCGGGTCGAATAGTCGGCGCCATAGAGACGTTGAATGGCGGCGATGTCGTGCATCATCGGGGTCAGTGGCCGTTGGCGTCCGAAATTGGCGCCGGTGTTGGTTTCGTTGAAATAACTCATGATCGTGTATTGGGAGGAATCTTCGATGTACTCGGCATGCGTGGCGTAAGTGATCTGCACGCCGGGCCCGGCATTGTAGGCGCCGGGATGGGAAAGGCCGATCGCATGCCCGATCTCATGCGCCATCAGCCGCCACGCCCCGCTCGGGAACACCGGCGCCGTCAGGTAGCTCTGCGTATTGTCGATCCACACGTTGGCCCAGCGATTGTAGACGCCGTTGTTGATCGTGTAGTAGCGCAACGCGTAGCCGTCGTAGGCACCGGTGGCACTGGCATCCGTCGTGAAACCGCCGAGCAGCAGGCTCGCGCTGTCGGTGTAGGCTGCCGGACCCGAGGTGCCTGAACCCACGCGATTGAAGGTGATGTTGGCAACGCCCCCCAGTTGGCGAAGGCCGCCTCGGCCACGGCGATTTCGCCGGCCGTGAACTGCTGGAAACCGCCGATGGTCGTGCCGCTGGGATAGGGGTAGGTACCATTTGCAACGGCCGGGTCGCTTGCCCTGTAGCCGTAGGTGAGCGTGATCGGCGTACCGAGTGCCGGCACCCAGCTACCGATGTTGCGGGTGATTTGGGCCGCGGCTTCGGCAGCATTGAAACTGACGGTCGGCATATCGATTTTCTCCAACAATTCGGCAAGGGGTATCGCACGCATCCGTGCAGCACCGCGCCCGCAGTCGCAATGGACCAAGAAGACGTCAACGCAGCCTTAAACCTCACGCAAGTACAATATTATCATTGTCGGAATTTGTCGTGCACCGGGTTTCTGCGCTTGCAACCAGGCCATGGAACGACATGCGCCGCGCGAAAGCGTCGGCCGCGCACATGAGCCCCCGAAACACATGACGCCGACGACCGGCCAGCCGGACATCGGCGTCAGGAAGTGCAATCGTCAGGTGGGCTTATGCAGCTTTTTGCCGGAAGGCGTTGAGGCTGCCCGCATGAATGAGCTCCGACGGCAGCACGTGCCCGACGATCTCCTCGGCCATGCGCCCGACCTCGATCAGTTTGTCGAGATCAACCCCCGTTTCGATGCCCATCTCCTGGCACAGCAGCACGAGTTCCTCGGTGCAGATGTTGCCGGCAGCCCCCTTCTGGCCTGCGAACGGACAGCCGCCGAGACCGCCGACGGTGGAATCGAATTGCGCGACGCCCATCTTGATCGCCGCGTGTGCGTTGGCGACAGCCATGCCGCGGGTGTCGTGGAGATGCAACCCGATCCTGTGCGATGGCCAGCGCGCCCGCACGGCCCCGATCACCTTCTCGAGGCGAGGCGGGATCGCCCAGCCCATGGTGTCTGCAAGCGAAATAATCTCGATTTTTGCGCCGGCCTCTTCTGCGAGCCGGAACCCGTCCGCCACCCGCTCAACCACCTGCTCAGCCTTCACGTCGCCCGAGTAGTTGCACCCGAATGCCGCCATCACGCCGATCCGCTTCACAGGCACGCCGCGCTCCAGGTGCAGCGCCGTCTGCTTGAGCATCGCCTCGTAGTTCTCGGCGAGCGTACGGTTGAGGTTCTTCTTGCAGAAGCCCTCCGTCGCCACCAGCGAGATTGAGCCCGAGAGCGTCAACTTGTCCTTGAACGCCATGGCCCGGTCGAGGCCCGAGGCATTGAACCAAAGCGCCGTATATTCGACACCGGGCTTGGCCTTGAAGCCGGCAACGGTCTGCTCGGCGTCGGCCCACTGCGGCACCACCCGCGGCGAGACGAACGAGCACGCCTGGATATGCTTGAGGCCGGTCTCCGCGAGCGCCTCGATCAGGCGGATCTTGTCGGCCGTCGAGATCGGTCCGGGCTCGATCTGGAAACCCTCGCGCGGGCCTTCCTCGTGGACGTGGACTTTGCTGGGTAGATCGCTCATGGCTTGGGAACTCCTGGCGGCATGGTCACGACGAGCGCGGACCGGCTAAGGCGGCGCGTCAGATGGCATTGAGGCACACAATGCGACTTCAGGCCCTGCCTTGTCGAGAACTGTTGGCCGGGGCTGACGTGAAGCCCGGGCTGGCCCCAAACCCAGTCGTCATTCTAGACTGACCCCGCCAGCAGCAACCGGAAGGCAACGCAACCATGAAGCGGTCAGGAAAGTCAGCCCTCAAGGGTCCCGAAACGGTGGCTGGCGCCTATCTGTCACTGCTCAAGGACCGCGGCGTCGACTGGCTCTTTGCCAACGCCGGCACCGATTTCTCGCCCATCATCGAAGCCCTCGTGCATGGCCGCAAGAACGCGATTCCCATGCCCGAGGCGCTCCCCATCGCCCACGAGACCACAGCCGTCGGCATGGCGCACGGCGTATGGCTGGTCACCGGCCGCCCGCAGGCCGTGATGGTGCACGTCAATGTCGGTACTGCCAACGCCCTGATGGGCCTCATCAACGCCTCGCGCGATCAGGTGCCGATGCTGTTCACGTCAGGCCGTACGCCCTTGACCGAGATGGGCCGCCACGGCGCCCGCGATGTGCCCATTCACTGGGGCCAGGAAATGTTCGACCAGGGCGCCATGCTGCGCGAACTCGTCAAGTTCGACTACGAGCTGCGCTATCCCGAGCAGGTCGCAACTGTCGTTGATCGGGCCCTCTCCGTTGCCATGAGCGAGCCGCGCGGTCCCGTCTACCTGAGCCTGCCGCGCGAAGCGCTGGCCGAGCCGTGGCGTGGAGAGGCGACCCCGCCGACACCGGCTCTGCAGGCGGCAAGCCCACCGGCACCTGATCCCAAGGCGCTGGCCGAGGCCGTCAAACTGCTCGCCAAGGCCAAGCGGCCGTTGATCATCGCCGGCAGAGGTGATGCGGCGGGCTTCGATGCCGTCGGCCCCTTCGCCGAGACTTGTGGCATCCCGGTCGTGCATTTCTGGCCGGCGCGCCTCGCCGTTTCGACCGAGAGTCCGATGCACGCCGGCTTCGACGTCGGCCCCTGGATCGAGCGCGCCGACGCCATCCTGGTGCTCGACGTGATGGTACCTTGGCTGCCGGCGCGCCATCGCCTGGCGGAAGGTGTCCGCATCATCCATGTCGGGCCCGATCCGGCATTCCATCGCATTCCCATGCGCTCGTTTCCGGGCGACCTCTTCATCACCGCCAACGCCACCGAGACCGTGCGCCAGTTGCACGCGGCCCTGGCCGGCCGCACCGGGCTCGCAACCCGCCGCAGGATGTTTGCAGCCGAGATCGCCGAGCAGCGCCAGGCCCGAGCAGCGGCCCTCAGCCGTCCACCATCCGGCCCCTTGACCAACGCCTGGGTCAGTCGCGTGCTCTCCGACGCGCTCGGCGATGACGCCATCATCTTCGGCGAGCTGGGTCTCGATCCCTCCGCCATGCGGCTGACGCACGCCAACGCCTGGTTCGGCCACCCGATCGCTGCTGGCCTCGGCTGGGGCCTGCCCGCAGCCCTCGGCGCCAAGCTCGCCTGCCCCGACGCAACGGTGGTGGCCGGCGTCGGCGATGGCTCCTTCATGTTCGCCAATCCCGTCGCCAGCCAGCAGACGGCAGCCGCCCACGATTTGCCGATCCTCACCATCGTCTTCAACAACGGCATCTGGAACGCCGTTCGCCGGGCAACCACGGCCCTCTACCCGAAAGGCCATGCCGTGGGTCTCAACGATGTCATGCCCTTGACCTCGCTGAGCCCGTCACCGGCTTTCGAGAAGGTGGTTGAGGCAGCCGGCGGCTGGGGTTGCCGGGTCGAGACAGCGGAAGCCCTGCCCGGCGCGATCGCGGAAGCCTTGCGCGTCGTGCGCGTGGAGCGCCGCCAGGCCCTGCTCAACGTCATCGTCGCGTCGGGCTGAGGGGAAAGGCTCCTGCATGAGCGAGCATTGGCGGACCGGCGATGAACGCGGTGCGTCGGCCGGCGATCGTGTTCGGAGTTTGGGGATGCCCTCGCCGTTCCCGAAGAGTCGCAGGGCGGAGACAGGAGACGTCGCCCCACTGCAACTCCGCAAACTTTGACGCGTTCAATAACATGGCAGAAGCACCCCGGTCAACGGACGGTGGTGGCCTGTCATCACCGGCTGGAAGACCCATCATCATAGGCAGGCCCTGGACCTTGTCCGACATCATCGTGCCGGCTAAGCTTGTTGCGCTGTCCTGCTTATTGCAACGACGTGAGGATGGAGGATGTGGAAAATGCCCAAGGGTTATTGGATAGCCCATATTACGATTACTGATCTCGAAACGTACAAGAAATACGCGACGAACAATCATGTCGCGATCAAAAAGTACGGCGGTAAGTTCATTGTGCGGGGAGGCAAGGAGAGTCCCGGGTTTCCGAGCACAAGTCGATATGAATTAACGCATGGCTCACTCAAGGACCGCCACGTTGTATTGGAGTTTCCCAGCTATGAAGATGCTTTGGCTTGCTACAAATCTCCAGAGTATCAAGAGGTAGCCAAGTTCCGTGACTTGGGAGGTAACGTTGATGTAATCGTTATTGAAGGATTTGAGCCCACCACATAGCCAATTCCGTCTGTGGTCTGCCTTGCGCGTAATTGTCTGCGTCTATGCCGACGCGTAGACAATCGAAGCTGAGCGGAGAAAGCCGTCATAGACTGCCTGCGTTGGGCGGCCCCATCGTGCGTTCAGCGGCATGGCAGAGGATGCCCCGCTTCCGGAAGAAGGCACCGGGACATCATGGACCAGCAAGAGACATCGAAATCTCTGCGACCAACCACTTGTCCTTGGGCGGCTCATTGATAGGATAGCGGATAGGCACCGCCGAGGTGGGTGTGCAAGCTTTGCTGAGCGATCATTCGAGGGCCGGTTCGTGGAGATCATTGAGAATGTTTCGCTAGTTGATTTCTACCGCCATCAGACAGATAGGCTTAAATCTCGTGGTTTTGTGGGCCTCATTATGGTCCTCGCCCGCGAAGCAGATGCTCCGAAGCTCTACTCTGACATATTGCGCTATTGGAACGACCTACACCTCATCACTGGGAAGCGAATACTTTTTGCGGTCGCTGGCGCGCCACTACCAGGAACTGAGGATAAGGCGCTTATTGTTGAGGGAGTACATTCAGACGCCATTCAAATCGCCGCCACTTCCGGGGGATCACATAGGGTCCGACGCGACGCACGACTACGTATGGAGTACCAGGATAGGAGTAGCTTACTTGCTCATTTTCGGGCTCAGGAGCGATACATTCAACAAACAAGATGGAAATTGAAATATGAGCAGGCGCCTATTGGTCGAGACATTGACAGGGCTACGTCAAGCCAAGTCAACGAGTTGCGGCAATTCTTAGATGTCTCTGAAGCGCAAACTCCCTGTTTGCATCTTACTATATTTTTACCCAAATCGAACGACGCGTTCATTTTTCCAATAGACGAGAATTCAGGGCTATCACTGTGGGTGGCCGTCAAGCGCATCATGTCGAGACTATCTCCATCATTGGATGCCTTTGAGAGAGACTTGCAGGCCCGGAAGTTTGGGAACCTTGTCACACTTGACAGGTCGCGCGCCGAACGGTGGCAAAAGCTTCATGATGTTGAGCAAAGAGCTGGCCAGCTCCGCGAAGAAATTGATATGACGGCTAGGCAAATTGACAGATGCATCCGTCGAAAGCGTGAGATTAAATCATTATTAAATGATCCTAGCTTAATCGCTGAAGACAAGCGATTGCTTGCGAAGATCGTGAATGAATGTTCGAATTGGCCAAGATCGCCAGGCGCCCGAGCGAACGCCTTTAGAACTCTAAACCATCTTAAGACGCAGAAGCGGCTAGGTAGAGAGTCGATTATCTCTGTCCAGTCGTACATCGACGCTTCCTTCAAGCCCCTTGTTGTTGACCCGGTCGGTTCCGAACGAGTAAAGGTCGAACATGAACTAGTAGCACTCACGGAGGCGGGACGTGTGGCGTCGGCAGAATTAAACCGGATAGATCAAGAGATTGACTTTCATGAGGCTGCAATGCTCGACAATTATTGGGCTCGCCTGAGCGGAGCGATGATTGAGGCGGCATCTGATCTTTGTGAGGCGTTTCCACAAAGCATGAACTTGACCTGGGAATATTTCATCTCGTATCCACGGCCCGAACGGGAAGCCGCTGCCTCAATATGGAACCTGCTGTCGGAAAGAGGCGAGACATTCTTCGATCAACGATGCCTCAAGCCGGGAGATATGTGGGCCGCCGAATTGGCATCCGCTTTGTCTCGCAGTAAGAAGATAGTTGTACTTGTGAGCAAGGACACGCCAACGGCGCACTATCAGCTATCGGAGATACAGCGAGCAATAGATCTTCACCGCAAAACGGGGGTTAAGATTATTGTTGCGCATCGCGATGGAGCAGAGTTGCCCTTGGGGCTGGAACAGTTCCAAAGCGTTCAATGGACAACAAGCGAAAGAACAGTGCGCAGTTTTCAATAAGGGCGCGCCTGATGCTCTGCGCGGACAAGCGGGCGCCAGTCACCGCACAGGCCAAACCGACAATGTTTTTGCCTCCGGGTCGCTTGCCCGCATTCAGATTACGCCAATTCCGGCAAAACCACCTCAAGCAACGGACATGATCGACCGCTCCAGCACCATGGTCAACCACCCATCGGCCCATTTCCGCATCTGTATAGCAACGTCATTCGCTGCCTTTAGCCATGACCCGCACAGGATGTCGGCCTTTGGCCCATCGCCGCCACCCGTCTCACCCCCCAGCCTTGATCCGCTTTCGCACCTCGGGGAGCACCTTGGAGCCGACGATGTCGATGCCTTCCAGGATCTCTTTCTGGCTCATGCCGGGCCAGCTCATGCGCATGGCAACGTGCGTCATGCCCGCCTCGTGCTGGCGCATCAGGGCATCCGCCACCTGCTCGGGCGTGCCGACGCCGAAACGGTCCTTGGCAAGACCCTTGAGCTGCTCCACGGGCGCCGCCGTCGAATCGAGCTTCAAGCCCGGCAGGCCCCACGACGCATAAGCGGCATACTTCTCGAGCAGGAAGTCGGCAGAGCGCGTGTAGGCCCTCTCCTCATCCGCCGCGCACGACACCTCGAAAATGCGCGCGAAGTGCTTCGCCGGCGCGAGGCCCGCTTCCGCCCGCGCGGTCTTGAACATGGCGATCTCATTCTTGATGCCATCGACCCGTGTCACCGGTACCGCCGTCCACCCGTCGCCGATCCGCGCCGCTCGCTTGATCCCGGCCTCCACCTGCGAGGCGATGAGAATCGGCGGCCGCGGCGATTGCGTGGGCCGCGGCCTGATCGTCAGATTCTCGAAGGACCAATGGCGACCCTTGAAGCTGACCTTGTCCTCGCTCCACAGCCGGCGCACGATCTCGACGCCCTCTTCCAGCCGCGAAACCCGGTCCTTCATGGAGACGCGGTACATGTCGAACTCTTCCTGGCGGTAACCGAGACCAACGCCCAGGATGAAGCGCCCGCCGGAGATGACATCGAGATAGGCCGTGATCTCGGCAAGCTCGATCGGGTTGTGCAGCGGCAGCAGGATGATGTTGGTGCCGATCTCGAGGCCCTCGGCCTCAGGGGCCAGGCGGTTGAGCATCGAAAGCAGCGGGAAGTAGTGGTAGCCGTCGGTGATGTGGTGTTCGCCGCTCCAGATACTGTCGTAGCCGCGCTCGCGGATGAGCCGCACCTGCTCCGCCATTTCCGCCATGCGCCGTGCCGGGTCGTCGCCGGCGGGATGCTGGGCATTGAGATAGACGCCGATTTTCATGGGATTGTCGCTCCTATTGGCGCTGCGCGGCGGCGCGATGCTCGCCTGGATGGCGCGGGGATGCCCCCCGCGCCTAGTGTTCCGGTTCTGACATTTGCATCCCGGTTCGGCTAGGCTCAGAGCAAATGTCCGAACCATCAGGAACACTAGCAGGTGTATGTTTCTCGTGTAGCTTTTGCGCCTGACGTTTGGTTGCGAGCCAAACCGCAACCGGGTACCAAACGTCAGGCGCGCTACACGAGGTGACCGATGGTGCCTCGACGGGCCGCCCGGCTACTTCAACGGCGAGTGGGCCGCCGGCAGCATGATCGTCGAGTGCATCTCCTCCAGCAGCGGCCCGCCCTTCTTCAGGAACGCCTGCCAACCCGGATCGGCAGCAGCCGCAGCGCGCGCCGCGGCACGAGCATTGAGGTCCGGATAGGCCCAGATGTGCACCACCTCGTTCGGCTGGCCGGCTTCCGTGATCCAAAGCCCGACAGGCTTCGAATATTTTTCGCGAACCGGCATGGCCTCCATGATGTGATTGGCCCACGTCTTGGCGGCGCCGGGCTTGGTCCGGTAGACGCGCATCTCGTAGACGTTGCCTTCCGTGTCGGGTTTCCGCGGCGCGATGATCGGGTTCAAGAGCCGGATGTCCTGGCGCACCAGCAACGGCCGGGTCATCGGCAGGTATTCCTTGGTCCAGCGTTCGTTCTTCGCCAGCTCGGCCCTGAGCCGCGCCCGCTCGTTGAGGTCTGAGTAGGACCACAGATGCAGCACCTGGTTGAGGGCGCCGATCTCGGCCACCCAATAGCCTTCGAGCTTGCCGTAGTTGTCGCCGCGGATGTCGCGGGCAACGGTGCCCGAGTTCTTGGCCAACAGTGGCGCGTTGCCGGCGGTGGCGGTGTAGATCCTGAGCTCGTTGATCATGGGCGGGGGTCCTCTGACGTCGGCGGCTGATGGGAAGATGGCCCCAGGATAAGCCCACCCCGGCCATCCGTACCAGTGGCGAGCGAAAAGCCGCGGCCGGAGCCTTGCCCCGTTAGGCCAGCAGCCCGAGCGCGCTTGCGCTCGGCAGGCTGCGGCAGTAATTCGGGTCCCAGAACATTGAGCGAGCCGCCGAGGAACCCCATGTCCGCCAAAACCCGCACCGAGTCCGATACCTTTGGCCCGATCGAGGTCGATGCAACCCGCTACTGGGGCGCGCAGGCCGAACGCTCCCTCGGCAATTTCAAGATTGGCTGGGAAAAGCAGCCGCAGCCGATCGTCCGCGCGCTCGGCATCGTCAAGCGCGCGGCAGCCGAGACCAACATCGGCCTCGGCAAGCTCGACAAGAAGCTCGGCGAGACCATCATCGCCGCTGCCCAGGAAGTGATCGACGGCAAGCTCGACGCGCACTTCCCCCTGGTCGTCTGGCAGACGGGCTCCGGCACTCAGTCCAACATGAACGCCAACGAGGTGATCTCGAACCGCGCCATCGAGATGCTCGGCGGCGAGATGGGATCGAAGAAGCCGGTCCACCCGAACGATCACGTCAACATGAGCCAGTCGTCGAACGACACCTACCCGACGGCCATGCACATCGCCTGCGCTGAGCAGATCCACCACGATCTGTTGCCGGCACTGCGCAAGCTCCACCAGGCCCTGATGGAGAAGGCGCACGCCTGGAAGGACATCATCAAGACCGGCCGCACCCACACCCAGGACGCGACGCCCGTCACGCTTGGCCAGGTGTTCTCGGGCTACGCCACCCAGATCGCCAATGGCATCCTGCGGATCGAGAGCACGCTGCCCTCGCTGATGGAGCTGGCGCAGGGCGGCACCGCCGTCGGTACGGGCCTCGCCTCGCCCGCAGGCTTCGACAAGAAGGTGGCCGACCGCATCGCCGCCATCACCGGTCTGCCCTTCACCTCGGCGCCGAACAAGTTCGAAGCCCTCGCCGCCCACGACGCCATGGTCATGACGCACGGCGCCATCACGACAGCCGCCATGAGCTGCTTCAAGATCGCCAACGACATCCGCTTTTTGGGATCAGGCCCCCGTTCCGGCCTCGGCGAGCTGGCGCTGCCCGAGAACGAACCGGGTTCTTCCATCATGCCGGGCAAGGTCAACCCTACCCAGTCCGAGGCGCTGACCCAGGTCGCCGTCCAGATCCACGGCAACAACGCCACCATGAGCTTCGCCGGCAGCCAGGGCCACTTCGAGCTCAACGTCTTCAATCCCGTGATGGCCTACAACTTCCTGCAGTCCGTCCGCCTGCTGGCCGACGCAGCGGTGTCCTTCACTGATAATTGCGTCGTCGGCATCGAGCCGCGTCTCGACAACATCCAGCGCGGCCTCGAGAATTCGCTGATGCTGGTGACGCCGCTGAAGGAGAAGTACGGCTACGATCGCGCAGCCAAGATCGCCAAGACCGCGCACAAGAACGGCACGACGCTGCGCGAGGAGGCGATCAAGGACGGCATCCCCGCCGACGATTTCGATTCGATCGTCGTGCCAGCGAAGATGATCGGCCCCGATCCGGCCTGAGGCCAGCGCCGTCAAGGCCGCGACAGTTCCACAGCGCGCGCCGCCATCGCCAGTTGCGGCAATGGACTGCCAAGGGAGCGACGGGCGCCATCGGCATAGAGCCAAGCCCGGTAGTGGTTGCCGTCGCCAGCGTGCACGTAGTCGATGCCGCCGATGTCGATGCCCGTTGCGGTATCGCAGAGCAGCCATCCGCGCGCGCCATCCCGCCGCATCTTGAGTAGGGTCCGCATGTGTCCTCGCGAGAAGCTGAGCCGCATCGCATCCGGCGCCGGATCGCGGCCCACGATCATATCCGCATGGATTGCAGAAGTCCCGCGCCCCAATAGGGTAGACGCCAGCATGCTCTCCGGCTAGCTGGCCTGGAATGGGTCGAACGGGCGCTTGCCAAAGTAGGTGGGGCTAGCGCGACCGGCGTCAACACGGCGCAAGCCCTAAACCCGCGACGTCCTCCACACCACCGGCCGGCGGACCTGCGTCCAGGCAAGGGCTGGGAAAATTCGAAGTGGTTTCAGAAAGTGGTGGTTATGCAGGAGCGGACATTGGCTGAACCGCCGTTGACGTATGGCAGTGCTCTCCGAAGTTGTCCGCAGCCGGGGAAAGTCTTGCCGTCGCAGGAGTGCCCTTGATACGTGCAAGTGACCCTGGCTGCGTGAAAACGCGGCGCCTGCTATGATTCCACTGCTAAATCGGCGGCGGGGGCAGGCGCATGAAGCGATTCATCGAGGAAGCGGATCGAGGCCAATTGGCTCTTCTACCCGAAAGCCTCGATGACTACATCGACGAGAGCAATCCGGTGCGTGCGATCGATGCGTTCGTGGCGCACCTCGATTTGGCAAAACTCGGGTTCAAGACCGCGCCAGCGGAAACGGGCCGGCCTGGTTACCAACCCTCGTCTCTGCTCAAGCTCTACATCTACGGCTACCTCAATCGGGTCGCATCGAGCCGCTGCCTCGAGCGGGAAGCCGGCCGCAATCTCGAGGTGATCTGGCTGATCGGTCGGCTGCAGCCCGACGACAAGGTGATTGCCGATTTCCGCAAGGACAATGGCAAGGCGATCAGGCAGGTCTGCGTGCAGTTCGTGGAACTGTGCCGAAGAATGGGATTGCTGACCAAAGCAAGCGTGGCCATCGACGGCTCGAAATTCAAGGCGGTGAACAATCGCGATCGCAACTTCACGGACAACAAGGTCGAGCGGCGACGCCAGCAGCTCAATGAAAGCGTGCGGCGCTATCTGCAGCAATTGGAAACGGCCGACCGGCAGAAGCCGACCGAGGCGCTGAAGAAGAAGACGGCGCACCTCAAGGAGAAACTCACCAAGCTGCTAGAGGAGATGGGCAAGCTCGCTGCTCACGTGGCGCTTATGAAGGCCTCGCCTGACGGCCAAATCTCGCTCACCGATCCCGACAGCCGCTCGATGGCGACGAGCGGGCGCGGCTCGGGCGTGGTGGGCTACAACGTGCAGACCGCAGTCGATACCGAGCATCATCTGATCATCGCGCATGAAGTGACGAACGTCGGCAACGATACGGCTCACTTGGCGAACATGGCCGAGCAAGCCAAGGCTGCGCTGGCGGTCGACAAGCTGGAGGCAGTGGCTGATCGCGGCTACTTCGATACCGACGAGATCGTGGCGTGCACGAACGCGGGCGTCACGGTGACACTGCCCAGACGCATGACGTCGAATGCGAAAGCCGAAGGGCGCTTCGGCAAGCAGGACTTCGCCTACTTGGCTGATGACGATACCTATCGTTGTCCGGCCGGCGAGAAGCTGACGTATCGATACACCAACGTCGAGAGAGGTCTGACGCTGCGCCGCTACTGGACGACGGTCTGCGGCGACTGCTCTCTCAAGGCACTCTGCACCACGGGCAGAGAACGGCGCATCACACGTTCCGAACATGAGCACATCCTTGAGGCGGTGCAGGAGCGGCTTGATGCCAATCCACAAGCGATGCGACAGCGGCGTGAAACGGTTGAGCATCCGTTCGGCACGATCAAAGCGCGGATGGGGGCGACGCACTTCCAGATGCGGACACTGCCAAAGGTCGCGACCGAGATGGCGCTGGCCGTACTCGCCTACAATCTGACGCGCGTGATGAACATCATGGGCGTCAAACCGCTTGTCGCGGCGATGAGGGAATGAGGGGCAGACCGCAGCCAATGCGGCTTGCGAAGCCTTACCAGATCGGTCCAGGCGCCTATGCCGCGCCCACAGACGCCATCCGACGCAAAATCTCCTCCGAACAGCCGATATTGGCTCCCCTGCGCCGATCCTCACGCGAGCTCGAGGGCACCGCCGCGTTTACACGCAGCCAAGACCCGAAGCTGCCCTGAGCAGATGCAGCATGTCTGGTACGCTGCCGAACGCCCAGCGGACTTTGCAGATATGAGGGTTGCCTTCGTCCCGTTGAACGGCACGGGGTATTCAGTTTCGGCTCTCCCTCAAATAGCTGCATAGGAGTACGGAAGCGGACCGGGCAAAGTTCGCCCACACACATCAGAAAGCTGAAGTTTCGCTATGCCCTCAATAACGACCGACCGCCGCCTGAGTGGGACGTTTTCTGGACGCCGCAACAGACTGCCCGGAATAGCTGATCTGGGCAGGACATCCGGTGTACGCGAACTAACGCCAACAAAGGGTAGGTTTAAAAGTGTGGCCGTATGCAAGGTGGCCTGCAAATGCCGAACGTGCGTCCAGCGACATCGTCGACCGTGAGAACTTACTTGCAGGCCTTGGTCGGCCGGCTGTTCCAGTGGAAAAGCCCCGTCCGATAGCAAGTAGACAGTCGTTGTCCGCAGTCACTGAGACAGCGATCGTAACGGGCTGGGTTGCTGCGCTTGATCAACTTCGCAAAAATTTAGGCACACGCTCTTTTCTGTCCGGCAACAGGCTTTGTTGCCAGCTGCAAAAGAAGCGGTGATGCCCGCGAATAGGCCTGCAACAACGCCAATCAGAACCAGTGGCTTCATTTCTTAATTCCCTTGTTTGACCATTCCAACTGACGGCAACATATAGTTTGGTACGATGACACCCATCGTGCGATAGATTTGTATCGACAGCCGGGCAAGCCGTTCGTTAAGTGGCCGATCGTGATCGAACTCGTTCCACCACTTGTTGTGGGACTGCAGCACCAATTCGCCACCAATGAGACGAAACGTCCGGGGATCTCCCCTCGCTGCGGCTATCCCCCAAGAGGTCCCAAGCAGGCATCGTCCGCCGAACCGAGGCACCATGGGATTATCGCCATCTTTATCTGTCGCATTCTTGAAGGCTTCCAAATTCGTCTGGCTGGTAAAACACCACCGACTACCTTTGTGCATATGGCTAAATTTGGCGCAGTCTGCTCGCATCAGAGTTTGACCTGTGAAGGCAGCGACGACATCCCAGCTCGTGATCGGATCACCGTCCTTGAACTTGTCCCGGTTGCCAACCGGCCATGAGAAGGCCGTGCCATTCCACACAATGATTTCGGGTGCCTTTTCGGGCTCATTGGCCAAGGCAACCATTGGCGCCAACACCATTGCCATGACGAACATTAGCGAGCCTTGCATATCGCGTCTCCCTCATTCTGAGGACAATATCGACTGCGTGCAGTCTGGGCGCAGCTAGCCAATATTCGATGACATGAACACCAAGCGACGAGGCCGCTTATTGTCATTTGCGTGATCTAGGTTCGTAGCTTGCTAGATTCGACTCCTTGAGCGCCTTGCTCATGTCCTGATTGAACGGATGGACCAGCTTGGTCGCCCCAAATCTATCGACGAGTGGGTAACCCGCATTGGCCCATCCAATGATTTCGTTCGTGAGAATGAAGACGCCGGTTGCACCATGCGCCTTGAGGGTGGGTGCTGCTGCTTCCGCAAGTATCGCGCTACGCCCCCCGATTGTGCAGTAGAAGACCACGACTGCGCCGTTGGCTCTGCGCTTGACGCGTGCTGCAACAGTTTGAGCCTCTCTGAGAGGATCGACGTGAAGCGCACCGGCTAGATGACTTACTAGGTATTCATCCCGGCCGCGCACGTCGAAAAGGATCAGGCGGCTCTTGGAGGCTCTCAATTGGAGTAGTGCCGACGCCAGGATCGGTTTTGCTTCCGAGAGCGCCTCGGCATCATTCATGACCTTCGTGGCAGGCTGCTGGCCCTTAGCATCAAGGGGCCATAGCAGAAGGGCAGCTGCAAAAAAACAGCGGAGCAAAATGGCATCCATTGTACACCATTCCGAAAAAGTGCCAGAGAATCACTTGAACTGCTGGTTGGTAATGTCGCCATGAGATCAATGTACCATGACAATGTACTGCATACTGCGCGAGGCGTAAACCTTCTGTCTAGATCGAACCAGCGATGGCACCTAGCCGGTGGATAATGCGCAAGCTGCACCTGCTCACGGCCGGTTCGGATCTCTCGCAACGCGCGCCTTAAGACCGGCGGTCGGAGTGAGCCGAAAGCGTTCGGCCAATCGATGCGAGCAACGTGAATCTTGCGAACGAGGCTGTATCGACGCAATTCCCCCGTGAGCGACCGAGCTGCCGATCGCCGAAAACCCTTTAAGCCGCGGGCAACCGATGTCTGCACCTGCATAGACACAATCTTGTGCGGTGCATCACGTGCTGCGCCGCATGAGTTCGCAGTTGGCCCATGACGTCGGCATCCCTACGGTCGCTTTCGGGTCCACCTCTGCCGTGCCACTGAACGCACGACGAGCCCGGCTCCATCGCCAGTCCACGTCCGCTTCCTCCGACGCGCCTCGGGGCGCGGATCACCTGTGGAGGTAGCGTTCCACCCAGCGAGTTGTCGAATCGTGACGCTGGTAGCTAACGGGCGGCGTCCGGTCGGGGAGCCAACTGCGCTCCGTCGAAGCCCCGTGACATCGGCCAAGCCTTGCGCGGTTAGCGAGCGTGCGAGCACGTAACGCGCGTGAAGCCTGAGCGAGCCTCGAAAAGGACCATGCGGATGCCGACCCACCCGGAGATTGGGGAAGGCCGCGTGGAATCGGCGTCGAGAGCAATCGACACATGCACCCGTTCCGCTGTCCGCCGCGCTAGTGGGCACGGCAGGCGCCGTACGTATCGTGGTTCGGCGCAAGCGAGGGAGACCCGTCGCGGTGCGCACGGTAGCCGCCTCAACGTCACTTCGGTCACGGCCACGGCGGGAGTCTGGACAGGGTCGTATGAGCGATGAGACCGGGTAACGCCGGTGGAGCAGGGCCTGACTTCTGGCACGCTTTCGAAGAAGGCAATGTGCCGGTGATTGGCGATGAGCGCTTACAACTCCTACAAGATCCGGAGCCTGCAGAGAAAGCTCTACGTGAAGGCGAGGGCGAAGCCTGCGTTCCGCTTCTACCTGATCTACGACAAGATCTGTCGCGTCGACATCCTGTTCCACGCCTAACGGCTAGCCCGCGCCTGCTGGCGCTCCGAGCGTCGACCGGATGCACGTTCGCCACGCACATCGAGCGCGACAGGCGGGTCTGGAGGCGTGGCTCACAGGCTCGCGCTACGGACTTCCGTCGCGGAGCGCCTGCCGGCGCGATCCGAGTGACGCGCGCTGATGGTCTCGTAAGCGTCGGTGAGGCGAGCGCTCGCTCGGCGATCGCGAGCCATTCGCGACCGGGTCGTCCTCACCGCCATTCAAGATCGTGCTGGAGCCCATCTTCGGGCCGACTTCGAGGACACCGCGTCGGCTATCGTCCCCGCCGACCTGACGCGCTGGCGCAGTCGAGGAAGTGCACCGGCATCTCGCTTCGTGCAACGCCGATGTCGTTACGCCGACCTACGCAGGACATCCGATCGACCTCCTCGAGTCTATCGGCCCGGCGTGAGGTACGATCGAATCGTCCTGCGTCTCATCACGACGTGGCTCAGGGCGCCCGTCGAGGAGCGCCATGCGATGGAATCCGGCGGATGTCGCGGCATGGGCAACAAGCTCGGCACGCCACAAGGTCCTGTCGTCAGCCCGCTGCTCGCCAACATCTGATCAACCGGCATCCTGAAGCACTTCAGGCAGAGCGGCCGCGGATGCGTTCCGCTGCTCATGTCGTTGCCTATGCCGACGATCTCGTCATCCTCGTCGCGGTCTGCCGCCGAGGCGCTCACGTCGACGCGCGAGGCCATGGCAAAGCTCGGCTCACTCTCAACGAGGCGAAGACCTCGGTTCGCGATGCCCGCAAGGAACGCTTCGACTTCTTCGGCTACTCGTTCGGCCCATTGGTTCAAGAAGAACGGGAAGTGGTACCTGGGCGCGAACCCGTTCAAGAAGAGTGTGCAGCGCTTCAAGACCAAGGTCGCGACCAGCTGATGCCCGCCAACGTGAAGCCCGGTGGACGATGTACGCGACGAGCTGAACAGCATGCTGCTCGGCCGGTTCGGATTACTTCTCGCTACGCGCGCCTCAGACCGGCGCGTACCGCCACGTCGAGCCGAAAGCGTTCGGCCAGTCGCGTGCGAGCAACGTGAATCTCGCGAACGAGGCTGTATCGACGCAATTCCAAGCCCGGAGCGAACCGGTTCTGCTGCGACGTCGCCTCGAGAACCCTTTGAGCCGCGGGCATCCGATGTCTGCACGCTGCCTCGATCACAACGTGTCCGCCGTGCATCGAACGTGAAGCGTCGAGGCGCCGCGTGAAGTCCGCAGCGGCCCTCATGAGCGGGTCGGCATCGCGCTACGGTCGCTTTCGGGTACCACATCTGCCGATGCCGCTGGTCAACGCACGCACAGAGCCCGGCTCCATCGCCAGTCCACGTCCGCTTCCTCCGCAAAGCCGCCCTGGCTCGCTCGCAAAAAACAACGGGCGGTCTGTAGGGTGTCCCTCCAGCGGAGCGCGAGGGCTCGTGTCCTGATCGCAAAGTTCGTCACCAGTCTCGGCGGGCTCCAAGCGAACTTTGCGATCGAACGGACACGAGCAAAACCATCTGCTCAGTGTGGCGTTGTGCTTGAAAATCTGCTTGCCGCGCCTACCGAAACGATGAAGCGGCTTTCCAAGCCGCCACACTGGCCTCGCTCGCGCCGCGAGGCGCGATCCGTGCGCGGCGGCAGGCGCCGGCACCAAACTTATCCCCGCCACGTGGGCCGCGCGTAAACTCGCCGGCATCCGTCTCATGCCGGGGCCCCGGAACTCGAGCTGGGAATTCTGGGCGGGGCGGATGCGCGTCGGATAGGTGTGGCGATACTCAGCCATCGCCCGCCGAGGATGCCGTCTTCGTGCAGTCGTGAGTGGCCACGAAGACAGTCGTAACGGCCGCCGTTCCAAAAGGATGCGCGGCGGTCCGCAACCTCGACCGTCCGAAAAGGGGGACCACCCCCGTCATGCGCGGCAGAGCGGTCTCGGCCGCATCCAAATCCAATTGCAAAGAGTGAGGTCGAACCGCTCTGCGCCCCGGTGTCACTCTGAAAACCCCGCGTTCCAGGACGGCGGGGGAAAAGGTCATGACGAACGCGCCACGAACCACTTCCCGCGCGTTGCGGCCGGCTCCCCGCCACTACGCGCCTTCCGGCCGGCTCCCCGCAGGGGAGTCGGAAGGCGCCACTAGAAAACCGAAGGCGCCACTAACAAAGCGCTGGGGGAGAAAGTCTACGAATGAGCCTTTGTCCTGGAAAAGAAACGAAAAAGTTGCAGCCAAGGGGTTCGCCGAAGGCGCGAATCAGACATGTTGGCGCATGATTTTCGACACGGCACTTCAGGGCGGGAACAGCATGGCATCGAAAAGACGCTTGCGGCCGCTTATCGCGAGCGCGGTGGCGGCTCTGGCGGGCATCGCGACGATTGCCATGCTTGCGCGATCGAGTGGGCCGCCGACCAGCGCGACAGTGGTGCCGAAGCCGGCAACACACGCTGTGTTGGCGCCAAAGCCGGTGTCGGCACGGTCTGACCGTTGGTCTTTCGTGCCATCGGATGCGCTCCTGCAGATGACGCCGGAGCCCGATGCCGACGTCCTGAAGCCGAGTTTGACGCCGACCGAGCCCGATAACGTGCTGCCCTGGTCGACGGACGTGCATCCGCGTCCTCAGACGCCGCGCGCTTTGGCGCCGACAGCGCCCGGATCGCCCGGAACGAGCACCGCTCGAACGCGTGTGCCGACGCGATCGCACTCGCTGAAGACGCGGCTCGCCGAGATATCGCCGGAGGCCAGCCAACGGCTCGCGGCAAAATTCAGGGCAGTGAAGGCGAGCTGGCCGCCGGAGGAAGTCGCGCTGATCGCTATCAAGGACGAGCGCAAGCTGGAATTGTACGCGCGCTCAGCAGGCGCGCCGTGGACCTTCGTGCATGCCTACCGCGTGTTGGCGGCAAGCGGTGGTCTGGGCCCCAAGCTGCGGCGTGGTGACAGGCAGGTGCCAGAAGGCATCTATCGGATCAGCTATCTCAATCCCAACAGCGCCTATCACGTCTCTCTGCGTGTGAATTATCCCAACGCCTTCGATCGCGAGATGGCGAAGCAGGAAGGCCGCAAGGATCTGGGCGGCGACATCATGATCCACGGCAAGAACCTCTCGGCCGGTTGCTTGGCGATGGGCGATGAAGCAGCGGAGGAGTTGTTCGTGCTGGCAGCCGAGGTCGGCTTGCCGCACACCAGCTTGATCATCGCGCCCAAGGATTTTCGCGACACCAAGCCGTCGCCGCTGAAGCCCGGCGAGCCCAAATGGCAGGCCGACCTCTACGACAAGGTCGCGGTTGCCATGTCCGAGTTCAAGCGACCGCAGAGCCGGGGCCTGCTCTCGTTCTTCACGCGCTGACGCAGATGGTCGAGGCAGGTCGTTGGCCCGTTTCAGGCCCTGCGCCAGGTGATCGCGTTGGCGAGCAGCGTGGCAAAAGCCTCCGACTGCCACGGTCCCCGAAAAGTAGCCGGCTGCGTATCGCTACGCCCGCCGCGCGAGAGCGGGTCGTGACAATGCCCGAGCGCCAGGTAGGTGACGGCGCCACGGCCTACGGCGCGTGTGTAGGCGAGAACGCGGGTCCTGCCGTCGGCCTGCAGCGATGTGTCGGCGCCGTAGAGGCGCTCGACGACCGGCCAGGCCCCGTTGGGTCCATAATCCGCCGTGAGCAGGATCTCCACGGACTGGGGATCACGGAGTTCGATGAAGTAGGGCTCGTCCTCGATCTCGAAAGCGGCCCCGATCCCGCGCGCGAGTGGATGATCTGGTGCGCGCACGTCGACACGGAAGCGGCAGGCAGGCGGGTGGGTCAGGAACATCGCCCCGAGCAGATCGTGATGGGCGCCAGCCACCGTTCGCCGTTGCGTGAGGCCGTCAACCCGCTCGGCCCGACCGCCGCTGGTGCCATGCAGCCCGAACCAATGGCCACCGGCTTCGATCCAGGATTTGAGGTGGTCGCATTGCGCAGGCGTCGGGTGGGGACCGGCCACGTAGGTGACCAGCAGACGGCTGACCGCAAGCCATGTCTCGAGATCGGCGAAGTCGTTGGCGACGGACGCTGGAACCTGCTTCTCGGCGAGCAGCGTCAACAGCCTGAGACGGGCATAGTCGTGATCGTGACCGGCACTCGAGCCCGGCGGAAAGCCGCCGGTGACGAGATGGGCGCGGTAGGGGACGGCATCGGTCATGACGGTTCTCGCTCGCTTGCAGGTGCTCGATGCTATCGCCGGGTCGGCCGTCGGCAAAGCGGCTTGGCAGACGCGGCAGCGGAGATCAGACGGCCAACGCCATCCCATCGCGTCCGGGATCGGCGCCACCATCGAGCTTGCCGTCGCGGATGCGGATCGCATGCACGCCCGCGAAATGGAAGTTGAGCGGCCAGCGCCGCACCGTGTAGCCGCGCGCTTTGAGGTCCGCCTCCGTCGATCGCAGGATGCGGTTGGTAATGTCCAGCGTATCGGATGTGGCGTTGAAGCGTGGTGCCGACACGGCCTCCTGCGCCGTCATGCCGAACTCGACCACGTTGAGAATGGCCTGCAGGATGCCCATGGCGATATAGGTGCCGCCCGGCGCGCCGAGTGCCAGCATCGGTGCGTCCCCATCGAACACGATGGTCGGCGCCAGCGAGGAGAAGCGCGATTTTCCCGGCGCCAGCGACCCTGGCCGACCTGGGCGCGGATCGAATACGGCCATGGCGCCATTGTACATGAAGCCCAGGCCTTCCGTGACGACACCGGACGCCGTGCCAAGCGTATGCGTCATGGTGGCGATGACGCCGTTCTCGTCAACGGCGACGACGTGCGTGGTGTCGGCGCTCTCCTTGCCCCGGCCCTTCGCACGCGGCACGCTGGTCTTCTCGCCGCGCCGGATCCGCTCGGCGAGGCCGGCGGCATAGCTCTTCGCGGTGAGTTCGTCGAGCGGCACATCCACGAAGCGGGGATCGCCGACCTTGTTGTCCTTGTCGACGGTGGCGATTTTCATCGCCTCGGCCACGGTTGCGATGTAGTCGGGCGAGTTGTGGCCCATGGCCGCCAGGTCGAAGTTCTCGAGAATGTTGAGCATCTCGATGATCATGACGCCGCCGCCGGGCGGCCGGTTGGTGGCGATCCGCTTGCCCCGGTAGGTGCCCCACAGCGGCGCACTCGTCTCGGGCACGGCCTGGGCGAGGTCGTCGGCGCTGAGCAGTCCACCGTTGGCCTTCATGTCGGCGAGCATGCGCTGGGCGATCTCGCCGCCGTAGAAATCCCCGACGCCTGCGTCCCGGATGCGCCTGAGCGTCCGGCCCATATCGGGGTTCTTCAGTGTTTCGCCCATGCGCCGCAATGTACCGTCGGCCTTGGCGTAGATCTTGCGCGTCGCAGGCAGCTTGGTCAGCATGTCCGCATGCGGTGCCCGCCCCTCCGTCGGCACTTGCGCCCAGTAGGCAGCCACATGCGGGCGCACCATGAAACCCTCTTCGGCATAGTGGATGGCCGGTTCCATGAGCTCGGCGAGCCGCCGCGTGCCGTAGCGCTTCAATGCCTCGTCGAAGGCCCGGATCGTCATGGGCGAGGTGATGGCACCGTAGCCGGTCTCGTTGACGCGGCCCTCGAGGTGAAACCCGAAGCCGTCCTCGCTCTCCGCCACCAGCAGGTGCTCCCACATGTCCGGCTTGACCGCCAGCGGCGCCCTGCCGTGAAAGTCGAGGCAGGCATGCACGCCGTTTTTCGGGTCGTACACATGCAGGCAGCCGAAACCCGCGATGCCGCACATCTGCGGGTCGACCGCCGTCTGCACCAGCGCTGCCGCGATCGCCGCATCGACGGCGTTGCTGCCGGCTTTGAGTACCGAGGCGCCAGCTTCAACGGCTTCCGGCTGTGCGGCCGAGACCATGCCATGTGTCATGAATTGCCTCCTGGCGAAACGAATGGCGAGCGTGCGTTGGATGGGGCCTGTGGTGCAGGCCTCCTTCGCAACGATGATCGGCTCCAGCGCCGTATGGTCCGGCAGCCGACCGGCGCCCTACTATGCCCGACTATGCTTTGGAACGGCGAAACGAAGTCGGTGCAGCCGTGCCCCGGCGGCCGCTACCGCGCCCGCTTGGGAAGCCTATTGTCATGCCACTTCGCTGCAGGGGTCAACGCTGCGCGTATCGCCGGTCGGAAAGGACGCGCTTGAGGTTGGCCACATCGCCGCCGAGCCAGCGGTGGTCGCGCGGCACCACGGGCAGCATGGCAGGCAGCAAACTCGCGTATCTCTGTCCATAGAGCCACAGCCAGCCGGCGCCCGTCCCCGCCGGCAGTTTCTGCGGGTAGCCGCTGAGCTCATCGAAAATGGCAGGTTTGTTGAGCCCCGCGATGGTCAGCGCCACCAGTCGGTGCAGCGCACCTTGCTCCAACTCGAACCAGTTTTCGCCACGCTGCGCTGCCATTTCGGCCAGCGCGACCAGTGGCGTCACGGCGAACGAGTGATAGTGCAGCGCTTGCGATTTGCGCTCGAGCTCCAGCGCCAGCGCGCCGTCCTCCGCGATATGCTTGGCCGCTTCGCTCATGATGTCGCGTGAGAGCCGCCAGTGCCGGTCGCTATCGGTGGCGATCGCGGTCGCGCCGAGCGCGAACCCGAGCCAGTACAGCTGGTTGTTGCGCTGGCGGTCCGGATCGGATTGGAACGCATAGGCAAGATCGGCCCATTGCTTGAGCCAGCCCTCGATCGTGCGCTGCTTTGCAGGTGTCGCGTGCACCTTGAGCTTGAGGTAGGCCGCAGCCACGCCCCCCAGATCCCACTTGCGCTGATATTCCGCCTGCTTGCTGCCCATCACGCCGAGCCACGCCCCGCCCCGAGCCCATGTCTCCAGCCACTCCAGCGCGCACTTGGCCTGCTGCGTATCATCGTAGGCGACGGCCTTGTCGGCGCCCTTCACGATCTGGCGCAGGAACTCGGTCAGCGGCGCAACGGCTTCCGCATGCAGCGCCTTGGCTTCTGCATCGATCTCGGAGCCTGAGGCATCGGTGTAGTAGCGCGGCAGCACGATGTCCCGGATCGGCGCCGGCGCCGGCTCGCAGGCCTTGGCCATGGCCGGAGTGGCGACGGCCAGTCCGCCCAGGATCAAGGCCGCACTTACGCCGATAAAGCCACTTTTCAGCTCGAACGCTCGACTGCAGTTAAGCATGGTAAACGCGGCTCCAACATAACCTGTGAACTCAGGCAACGAATTTGGAACCACAATTCTTCACGATCCATTAACGCCCGCCGCCACGTCCGCGACAGACGCCCGCGCTGGTTAACGACGGTCAGCACCCGCGGTGTGGTCTAGACCGCACCCTCGTTGCGCAGCCGCTTGATGGCGTCCGCCTCGTAGCCGATCTCCGCCAGGACCTCGTCCGTTTGCTGGCCGAGCTTCGGCGGCGGGCGTTTGATGCTGGCCTTTGAGCGGCTCATCAGGATCGGCTGGCCGACCACCTCGGTGGCGCCACGCTCCTGGCTCTCCATCGCTTGCGCGAGCCCGAGATGGCGAACCTGATCGAGACCGAACACCTGGTCGATCGAGTTGATCTCGCCAGCCGGGCAGCCGTTGGCGTTGAGCGTCTCGATCCAGTAGGCCGACGTGTTCTTTACCGTGTGGCTCTCGATCAGCGCGTTGAGTTTCTTGCGATGCGTCGAACGTCCTTTGCTGTCGGCGAAATCGGGATCCTTGAAGCCCTTGTCGTCGAACAGCGAGGCGAATTTCTCCCACATCTTCTGTCCGGCAACCGCGATGTTGATGTAGCCGTCCGAGGTCTTGAAAACACCTGTCGGAATTGAGGTCGGATGGTCGTTGCCGGCCTGCGGCGGCACTTCCTTGTCCATCAGCCAGCGTGTCGCCTGGAAGTCGAGCATGAACACCTGCGCCTGCAGCAGCGACGTCTGCACCCACTGCCCTTTGCCAGATTTCTGCCGTTCCATGATCGCCAGCAAAATGCCCTGGCTGCAGAAAATGCCGGCCGTGAGGTCGGCAATCGGAATGCCGACGCGCATCGGCCCCTTGCCCGGTTCGCCCGTGATCGACATCAGTCCGCCCATGCCCTGCGCGATCTGGTCGAAACCCGGACGCTTGGCCAGCGGCCCGTCCTGCCCGAAGCCCGAGATCGACGCATAGATGATGCGCGGGTTGATCTTCGAGACGGCCTCGTAGTCGATGCCGAGCCGGCTCTTCACGTCGGGCCGGTAGTTCTCGACGATCACATCGGCGCGTGCGGCGAGCGCCATGAACACCTCGCGGCCGGCCGGCGACTTGAGATTGAGCGTGATCGAGCGTTTATTGCGGTGCAGGTTCTGGAAATCCGACCCCGAGCGCGGGCCACCAAGGCCCACCTTGTCGCTCTCCGGGTCCTCGATCTTGATGACGTTGGCGCCCCAATCGGCGAGCTGGCGCACACAGGTCGGCCCCGAGCGCACCCGCGTCAGGTCGAGGACGGTGTAGTCGGCAAGGATGTCGCTTGCAGGCTCGAAGGGCATGAGGTCGGGCTCTCTGGCTGGTGTTTCAAGGATTGGCGCCGATCATGCCACTCAATGCGCCAGTGGCAATGCTTTTCGCGCGTGATCGGGGCGATAGGGCTCGTCGTTGCCTGAATTGGTTATCTGAGCGGATCAGCTCCCGGCAGTCCCAGCAGGAAGGTGCCGTGGTTCTCGTAGGCGACGGTGCTGACCATCAGGTGCTGCGCGCCGACGTTGATGTCGCGCAGGTAGCGTTGCAACGGATGGTTGGCGTAGGCCCCTTCGCCGCCCGAAAAGCGGAACGCTTCCGTCGTCACCTCGACGCCGACCTCGGTGGCATAGGCCGTCGCCGCACGAATGGCCGCCTGGATCGCCGGCGGCGGGATCTCGCCGGTCGAAGCGATCGCCCAGGCCTTGGCATAGACCTCGAGCAGGCCGGCGCGCGCCGACCTGAGCCGCATGTCAGCAAGCCCGATCGCGCGCTGGAAGACGGGCCGCTGCTCGAGTGCCGACGGCTCGGCGGCAAAGCTGCGCCGCTTCGATTTGGCGAGCGCCATGATGGCATCGAGTGCCCCCCGCCCGACGCCAAGTGCAAACGCGGCGTGCTCGTTGGCAACGAACCCGGGATGACCGATTCGATAGAGCGCGCCGCCACGCCTGGGCGGCGTCCGCATCCGGTCCCACGTGAAGGTCTCCGGAACGAACACGTCCTGCGCCGAGACGTCACAGCTCCCTGTGCCCTTGAGACCTGCCACATGCCAGTTGTCGTGGAGTTGCAGGCTGGTTTTCGGCAAGGTCATCAGCCGCACCTCGCCAGGGCCGCTGCCGGCACCTGAAATCTTGGCACCGATCGTGATCCATTGCGCATGTGGTGCTCCGCTTACGAAAGACCACCGACCGGTAACCCTGTAGCCACCTTCGACGGCTTTCGCCTCTCCCGTCGGCATGGAAACGATCGCCCCCGTTGGCAGTCGCTCACCCCGGAACATTTCGTCTGCAGCCACCTGGGTGAGGAAGGCGCCGGGCAACCCAATTCCCGTGCCGCCGATCATCAGGCACCATCCCGTCGAGGGGTCGATCGCACTCACCGCTTCGATCACCTCGAGCTGGATCATCGGATCCGCCTCGGCCCCGCCAAGTGCCGCTGGCAGCTTGAGCCCGAGCAGCCCCGTATCGACCAGCGCATCGACCGTTGCTTGCGACAACGTTCCCTTGGCCTCCGCGTCGTCGGCATGGCGCCGAACGGTCTCGGCAATGTCGTCGACCGCCGCCATCAGGCGGGCGCGTTTGGCATCGGGCTCGGCCGGGAACGGTGCGTGCATTGCGGTGTCGGTCCCATCATGCGCAGCGAAAAGAGCAGGCCGTTGGCCACGGTGGCAGCCTGCGCCGCCTGCCGCGCGTCGTCAATTCCAGTGCAAAGTTTCGACCGTTTTCTCGGGCCGCAAACCGCGTTCGTCCACCAGTCTATTTGCCGGGTGTCCGCCTGAGCGGCAGGCGGCGGATGCGCTTTCCCGTTGCCTTGAAGGCGGCATTCATGACCGCCGGCGCCACCGCGCCGATGACCGCATCGCCAACGCCCCCGAAGAATTCCCCCGACGTCTGCAGCACGCTCTCCACAACCGGGAAGGCTGCGAGCCGCAACACCGGGTAACGGTCGAAGTTGCCCTCGACCGCCTCCCCCCGCGCGACCGAGATCTGCTCGTAGAGCGCCGCGCTGAGCCCCATGCCCACTGCCCCTTCGATCTGCGCTTCAACGAGCCGTGGATTGACCACCAGGCCGCAATCGAGCGCCACCACGACGCGCTCTACCTTGAGCCCATCGTCGCCGGCACGCCGCACCTGCGCCACCACCGCCGCGTAGCTGCCCACCGACATCATCTGTGCGATGCCCTGGAAGCTCCCCTCCGGCAGTGGCGTCCCCCACCCGGCTTTTGTCGCCGCCGTCTCCAGCACTGCCAGATGGTAAGGGTGGCTCTTCATCATCGATCGCCTGAACTCCAGCGGATCTCGGCCCGCCAGTTGCGCCATCTCGTCCACGAAGCACTCGAGATAGAAGCCGTTCTGCGTGGTGTGCACGCCGCGCCAGCTACCGACCGCCATGTGCGTATTGCGCATCGCGTGGTCGATGAAGACATTCGGGATCGAGTACCCCATCTGCGCTTCGCCCGGCTGGCCGTAGAGGCCCTGGAACATGCGCGGGTCTCGTCCCGCCGCATTGCCGACCCCGCGTCCCAGGTTCGAGGCCAGGATGGACTGGCCGGAGATGCGCAGGATAAGCCCCGCGGCCTGACCCTTGTCGTCGATCCCGCCCCTGATCTGCGCTTTGGTGATCGGCCGGTAGTAGCCGTGCCTGAAATCCTCCTCGCGCGACCAGATCAGCTTGACCGGCACGCCCGGCATCTCCTTTGCTATCAGCACGGCCTGCCGCACCGCGTCCTGTCGCAACCGCCGCCCGAAGCTGCCGCCGACCATGGTGGCGTGCACGCGCACTCGGTCCGGCGCCAGCCCCGCCGCATCGCTTGCGGTCCGGGCCACAGCGTCCCGGTTCTGCGTTGGCGCCCAGACCTCGAGGCTGTCCGTCTGCCAGACCGCCGTTGCGTTCATCGGTTCGAGCGTCGCATGGTGCAGAAATGGCGTTTCATAGACGGCATCGAGCGTCTTCGACGAGCTTCGCAGCGCCGCCAGCGCATCCCCGTGCGTGCGCCCGATGAACGCCGCTTCCGTTGTCAGGCCAGTCTTCAGGAAGGCATCGATACTGGCATCATTGATCCCGACTTCGGGCGACGGCGCCCAGGTTATATTCACGCGTTCCAGCGCCGTTTGCGCCTGCCACCAGCTTTCCGCCACTACCGCCACCGCGTCGTTGCCGACGGCCAGCACGCGCTTGACGCCGGCCATGCGCTCCGCCTCCAGCGCATCGAAGCTGGCGAGCGTGCCGCCATGGACTGGTGCGGCGCGAATGGCGGCGTTCAACATGCCGTCGAGCTTGACGTCGATGCCATAGACGCCCGCCCCCGTCACCTTGGCTTTCTGGTTGAGGCTGGCAACGCTCTTGCCGGCGATCCGCCAGCGGTCGGTGGCCGACAGCTTGACGCCCGCCGTCGAGGGAGCCGGCAGTTTGGCAGCAGCCGGCGCCAGTCGGCCGTAGGTCGTCCGCCGCTTGGTCGCGGCATGCTGCACGACGCCGTTGCTGGTCGTGAGCTCGCTGCTTGCCACCCGCCAACGCGCCGCCGCCGCCGCCAGCAGCATCTGTCGCGCGGCCCACCCGGCCGTCCGCATGCTGGCTTCCGTGCCCCGGATGCCGCGGCTCGCCGCCGTCGCGAAGCTGCCCCACGGCCCGCCGCGCGCCTGGCTGTCGTGCGGTGCCACGAGCTCGACTTCGACACCGTTCCAATCGCAATCGAGCTCTTCAGCCGCGAGCTGCGCGAGACCTGTGATCGTACCCTGCCCCAACTCCGAGTGCGCCATGCGCACCACCACCCGCTCGTCGCTGCGAACCACGATCCAGGCGTTGATTTCGTGGGGCGTTTGCGTTTGTGCCCGCCGCCCCGGTCGCCGCCGCTTGTCGGCCGGTCTCTGCGCCTCGGCGGGCGCAAGCGAAAAGCCCAGCACCAGCCCGCCGCCTGTCGCCAGCGCACCTCCAATGACAAAGCGTCGAGTCAGGCCTGAAGTGGTCATTCTGTACGTTGTGCCGGATGCTGTGACTGCCGTCGCTGGACGGTCCAGCTTACTGTGACGAAATGATGTTTCGCACGGCTTCTACGAACCTGGTGCGACAACGCTGCCGGCGCCGATCAGCCGCTCGATGTCGTCAGCCGCGTAGCCGAGCTCACCGAGCAACGCCCGTGAGGCATTGCCGAGGCCCGGCGCCGCTAGATCTGGCTCGCGCGCCACCCCACGCCACAGCACCGGCTGGCGCGGGCTGCGCAGTTGCGGCGAGGGCGTCGAGAAATTGGGCTCGAAGAAGCCGACCGCCGCCAGGTGCGGGTCGTCCACCAGGGCTTCCAGCGAATGCACCGGCCCGCACGGCACATCGAGCCGTTCGAACAGCTCGAGCCATTCAGCGCTCGTTCGGCTACCGAGCGAGGAGGCCAGGATCTGATAGAGCTCGTCCGACCGCTTCGAGCGCTCGGTATTGCTTTGGAACCAGTCCGCAGCCGTGATGTCCTCGCGCCCGAGCGCGTCCAGCACGCGGCGCCACTGTGCCGTCGTGTAGGGCAGCAGCGCGATGTAGCCGTCCCGGGTCGGATAGGGCTTTCGGTTGGGCGACATGGTCCGGTGATAGCCGAGCGAGCCCTTGGCTTCGTAGGTCGAGCCCATCAGGTTCTCGTTGAGGCAGAACGCGGCGGTCGCCTCCAGCATCGGCATTTCCACAAGCTGGCCCTGCCCACCCGTGCGCTCGCGATAGAGCAACGCGCCCAGCACCGCATAGACGACATGCAGGGCACCGACCTTGTCCGCCGTCACCGTCGGATGATAGGCGGGCTGGCCGTCGCGCTGCCACGTCAAGCCGGCGATGCCGCCCGCCGCCTGGATGATGTCGTCGTAGGCGGGCTTGCCCGAATAGGGCCCGTCGCTGCCATAGCCGAGCGCCGCGCAATAGACGAGCCGCGGATTGAGCGCCTGGCACGCCTCCCAGCCGAAGCCGAGCCGGTCCAGCGCCTCCTGCCGCATGTTGTGCACCAGCGCGTCCGCCGTCCCGATCAGCCGCCGCAGCACCTCCTTGCCGTCCTCGCTCTTGAGATCGAGCACCAGCGAGCGCTTGTTGCGGTTGTTGTTGGCAAATCCCGCGCCGACGTCCGGCAGGCCGAGCGGCGGGTTATAGCGGTTCATGTCGCCGTCGGGTGCTTCCACCTTGACGACGTCGGCCCCCATGTCACCGAGGATCTGTGTGGCGAATGGCCCGAGCAGGATCGTGGTGATGTCCACGATGCGAAGGCCCTTGAGGAGTGGTTGCATGGGCGGCAGGTCCGTTTATCTGGCTCGCTCTAATAGCCCCAATGCGCCAATCCTGACCAGAGGGGGCAATCCGGGCCTTCTCGCTGGCGTCCGCGATCGGGCGTGCCTATGTTGCTCACCGGTGCCGCCTTAGGGTGCGGGCCGAGGCGGAAGGCGAGGTGAGCAATGACGACCGGATCGGCGCGTACGGGGCATCAGGCGCGGGTTCGATGCGACGCGCATCTGGATCTTCGACCTCGACAACACGCTCTACCCGGCCGAATGCAACCTGTTCGCCCAAGTTGATCAGCGCATGGCGGAGTTCATACAACGTTACCTGGGCGTCCCCTTTGCCTACGCCAAGCACTTGCAGAAAAGCTATTATCGCCAGTTCGGTACCACGCTTGCCGGCATGATGCAGGTCCACAACATGGACCCCCACAAGTTCCTCGATTATGTCCACGACATCGATCTGTCGGCCATTCCCGACCATCCCGAGTTGCGCCTCGCGATCGAGAAGCTGCCGGGCCGCAAATTGATCTTCACCGCCGGCTCCCACGGCCACGCCGAGCGGGTGGCGACCAAGCTCGGCATCCTCGACCTCTTCGAGGACATCATCGACATCGTCGATAGCGCCTACATCCCGAAGGAGCAGGCCGCCGCCTACGACCGCCTGTTGGCCTCACACAATGTCGCGCCTGCGGCCGCCGCCATGTTCGAGGACATGCCCCACAACCTCGAGCCGGCTCACGCGCTGGGTATGACCACCTGCCTCGTCCACTCGAGCTATATCGACCACCCGATCCAGCTCAAGATCCGCCAGTGGAAAGAGCCGCCCGACCACATCCACCACATGACCGAGAACCTCGCGGGCTTCCTCGGCGGCGTCGGCACGAAGGACACCTGACCCATCCCGGTCGCCAGACAGGGCTCGACAGCAGGTGGGCGAGGCCGCCGCTCGGCCCAAGACCAGCGCCCGCAAGCCTAAAAGCGCACTGCAACCGAACCCGGTGCAGTGCGCCTTTCCCGTGCTCTCCCGCACGCGGGTGCGGGCCACGCGCCCTAGAAGATCACCGGCTCGTCGACCGGCTTGCCGAAGCTCGTCTCCAGGAAGTCGAAGTCGCAGCCCTCGTTGGCCTGTGTGATATGGCGCGAGAA
Organism: uncultured Alphaproteobacteria bacterium; assembly: GCA_963761475.1. GTDB lineage: Bacteria > Pseudomonadota > Alphaproteobacteria > Rhizobiales > Hyphomicrobiaceae. Next base: position 348,293 of record CAVXGT010000015.1, on the reverse strand, counting down.
CATCCAGCCATAGCCACGCTCGTAGCGCGGCTTCTGTGCCGGCAGCGCCGCCTTCCGCCGCGCCAGTTCCGCATCGGAAACCTCCATCCGGATCGATCGCGCCGCCACGTCCACCGTCACCATGTCGCCGGTTTGGATCAGCGCCAGCGGTCCGCCGACGTAGCTCTCCGGCGAGACGTGCAGGATGCAGGCCCCGTAGCTGGTGCCCGACATCCGCGCATCCGAAATGCGGATCATGTCGCGCACGCCTTTCTTCACGAGCTTGGTCGGGATCGGCAGCATGCCCCACTCCGGCATCCCGGGCCCCCCCTGCGGACCTGCGTTGCGCAGCACCAGGATGTCGTCCTCGGTGACGTCGAGATTGGGGTCGTCGCTGGCCTTCTTGAGCGAGGGATAATCGTCGAACACAAGCGCGCGGCCGGTATGCTTGAGGAACTTCGGCGCGCACGCCGACGGCTTGATGACGCAGCCGTCCGGCGCCAGGTTGCCCTTCAGCACCGCCAGCGCGCCCTTCGTCGTAGATCGCGTTGTCGAGCGGGCGGATGACGTCGTCGTTGTGCACCTTGGCGCCTTCGAGGCTCTCGCCCCAGGTGCTTGCCCGATACGTTGATCTGGTCGAGGTCGAGATGCCCTTGAGCCGCGACATGAGGCCGAGAAGGCCGCCTGCGTAATAGAAATCCTCCATCAGGTATTCCGCCCCGAAGGCCGCACGTTGGCGATCACCGGCACCTTGCGGCTGGCGGCGTCGAAATCCGTGAGACCGATGTCGTGGCCGGCCCGGCGCGCCATCGCGAGGATGTGGATCACGGCATTGGTCGAGCACCCCATCGCCATCGCCACGTTGATGGCGTTGAGGAAGGCGCCTTTGGTCATGATCCGCGTTGGCGTCAGATCCTCCCAAACCATGTCGACCGATGCGCCGCCCCGCCGCCGAGCACATGCGCACGTGGTTGGAATTGGCGGCCGGGATCGACGAGGTGCCCGGCAGGCACAGCCCCAGCACGTCGGCAAGCCCGGTCATGGTCGATGCCGTACCCATGGTCATGCACACGCCGTAGCTGCGCGCGATGCCGTGCTCCATCTCCTCCCAGTCCTTGGTCGAGATGTTGCCGGCGCGCCGCTCGTCCCAGTACTTCCAGACGTCCGAGCCCGAGCCGAGCGCCTTGCCGTGCCAGTTGCCGCGCAGCATCGGCCCGGCCGGCGCGAAGATCGCCGGCACGCCCGCGCTGGTGGCGCCGAGGATCGAGCCCCGGCGTGGTCTTGTCGCAGCCCCCCATCAGCACCACGCCGTCGACCGGCTGCGAGCGAATCAGCTCCTCCGTCTCCATCGCCAGGAAATTGCGGTAGAGCATCGTCGTCGGCTTCACCGTGCTTTCCGAGAGCGAGATCGCCGGCAATTCCACCGGAAAGCCGCCGGCCTGCAGCACGCCCCGCTTCACGTCCTCGACGCGGTGTTTGAAGTGCGCGTGACACTGGGCGAAGTCGGACCACGTGTTGATGATGCCGATCACCGGCTTGCCCGCGAACTCGCTGACGTCGTAGCCGATCTGGTTCATGCGGCTCCGGTGCCCGAACGAGCGCAGGTCGTCGGGCGCGAACCAGCGGGCGGAGCGCAAGTCTTTCGGCGATTTACGTGTCATGGAGTAGATACCTCTGGCTGGTTCATCGTGGGGGCCGTGCAGCGGGCACGTCACTTAAGGCTAGTGCGACTTCGCGTGTGCCTGGACACGCAAAGTGGATACTGCGTCCGCCGAAGTCGGTGGCGAACTTTGCGCTTCCGGGCAAGCCCTCTGGTATCTTTAGCCGGATGGCGCCGTCCGGCAAATCCCGGTTGCCGCCCCCGCACCGGTCGCCAACGCATCTCGGAGGTTAACGCTGGCCCACAGGCCGGCTGGCCAATCTCATTGCCCGCCGCGCCGATCCGCCATACCTTCCCGGGCCGACGCGAGGGAGTTCCATGCCAATCCTGAAATCCGAGATCAACACCGCCTCCGAGGAGTTCCAGGCCAACCGTTCGGCCATGCAGGCCCTGGTTGCCGACCTCCGCCAGAAGCGCGCCGAGGCCACCGTCGGCGGCCCCGAGCGCCTGCGCGAGCGCCATCTCGCCCGCGGCAAGCTCCTCCCCCGCGATCGCGTCATGCGCCTGATCGATCCGGGCTCCCCGTTCCTGGAGCTTTCCCAGCTCGCCGCCATGGGTCTCTATTCCGGCGATATCCACGGCGCCGGCGTCATCACCGGCGTTGGCCGTGTCTGCGGCCGCGAGTGCGTCATCGTCTGCAACGACGCCACCATCAAGGGCGGCACCTACTTCCCGTTGACCGTCAAGAAGCACCTGCGCGCCCAGGAAATCGCGGCCGAGAACCACCTGCCCTGCATCTATCTCGGTCGATTCCGGCGGCGCCAACCTGCCGCTGTGGACCGACGTCTTCCCCGACAAGGACGACTTCGGCCGCATCTTCTACAATCAGGCCCGCATGTCGGCAGCCGGCATCCCCCAGATCGCCGTCGTCATGGGCAGTTGCACCGCAGGCGGCGCCTACGTCCCCGCCATGTCCGACGAGACCATCATCGTGCGCCGGCAGGGCACCATCTTCCTGGGCGGCCCGCCCCTCGTCAAAGCCGCAACCGGCGAGACCGTCTCGGCCGAGGATCTGGGCGGCGCCGAGGTCCACACCCGCCTTTCGGGCGTCGCCGACCACTATGCCGTCAACGACGATCACGCCCTCGAGATCGCCCGTTCGATCGTGGCCACCCTGCCGACACCGCGACGCACCGACATTCTTCTGCGCGCTGCCGCCAATCCGGTCTTCGATCCCGACGAGATCGACGGCGTGGTGCCCGCTTCCCTGGCCACCCAGTACGATGCCCGCGAGGTCATCGCCCGCCTGGTCGACGGCTCCGAGCTACACGAGTTCAAGCGCAACTTCGCCACCACCATCGTCACCGGTTTCGCCCACATCGAGGGCATCCCCGTCGCAATCCTCGCCAACAACGGCATTCTCTATTCCGAGACCGCCCAGAAGGCCGCCCACTTCATCGAGCTCGCCTGCCAGCGCAAGGTGCCGCTACTGTTCCTGCAGAACATCACGGGCTTCATGGTCGGCCGCGAGGCCGAGGCCGGCGGCATCGCCCGCCACGGCGCCAAGATGGTCATGGCCGTCGCCAACGCCAACGTCCCCAAGGTGACTCTGGTCATCGGCGGCAGCTACGGCGCCGGCAACTACGCTATGTGTGGCCGCGCCTACAGCCCCCGCTTCCTGTTCACTTGGCCCAATGCCCGCGTCTCCGTCATGGGCGGCATCCAGGCGGCCAGCGTCCTTGCCACCGTCCGTCGCGACAATATCGAGGCCGCCGGCAAGACCTGGAGTGCCGAGGAGGAGGCCAGCTTCAAGCAGCCGATCCTCGAAGCCTACGAGCGCGAAGGCCATCCCTATTTCGGCACCGCCCACATCTGGGACGACGGCATCATCGCCCCGCGCGAAAGCCGCCGTGTCCTCGGGTTGGCCTTTGCCGCAGCCCTCAACGCCCCGGTTGAGGCCACCAAATTCGGCGTCTTCCGCATGTAGGTGGGGCGGCGCGCGCAAGTTGGGGCATCTGCAACGCACGGCCCGTAATGGTCGTCGCCTCGCGGGACCAGCGTCCGGCTCACCGCCGCTTGCCACATGTGTGGCGCACCCCCTTCGCCCGGGCACAATTCTTTCGTCGCCCCGGGGGCGGAAAAAATCCAACCCTCCCTCTTGTTATCTCCGCGGGAATGCCGATTTGTTGGCTCCCAAGGGCGTGCACGGATGGCGCGCTGACGCGGAGGGTCTGGCCATGCGAATGAATCGGCGTTTTTTCCTGGGTGCGGCAGCAGTCTCGCCGTTCACGGCGCGAGAGGCCGCCGAGGCCGCCATCGAGGAAGCGCAGCGCGTTGCGCAGTTGGAGGCGGGCGGCATCTCGACCTTCTCCGACTCGCATGTACACCAGCGTCCCCGTGCCCGAGGAGACGCCCACCAGCCGCGGCTTGTGGGATTTCATCCGCGACGTCGGCATGCCCGACTGGAAGCGCGAGGACCTCATGGCCGACGCGCGCCGATCGCGCACGCTCGACCCTGATATCGCTTCCATGCGCTCGCTCTCCCTCTCGGCCAAGATGCGCATGCAGTGGGAACGCAACTACCAGATCCTGGTCGAGCGCGCCCACGCCCACACCCGCATGGAGCGCATGAAGCGCAGCTTCTTCGAGACCAATCCGGACGTGACGGAGTATTGAGGCAAAGGCCACGCGCCAGCCAACTCTGTCCAGGACGCCCGGCTGCTCACCACGAGCAGCCGGGCGTTCGATTTATGGAGATCCCGTAGAGCAACTCTGTCACCACGACGTCGCGCCGCGAGCGCAACACCAACAACGCAACCCATCATGCTCCAAGCGACGGCATTGCCGTCGAGGGCCGCGACCGCGGCCCGCCGCTTAGCGGCGCCCCCGCGGAGGCGCAGCGCTGCCCTTGCAGCGCGGTGCGCGCCGCGAGCGCAACACCAACAACGCAAAAATCTCCCCCTCAATACCCCTCGCTGATCAGCGGAAACGCCGGGAACGGGAACGGCCGGTGAAGCGGGCTCGTCCGCGTCACGTACGAGCGGTCGAGCTCGTCGAACGAGGTGACGCCGAGCAGGCCCAGTGCCGAGATGATCTCGGTCTCCAGCAGCTCCAGCATCCGCACCACGCCGGCTTCCCCGCCGGCCGATAGCGCCAGGCCTTGCAACCGTCCCATGCCCACGGCATCGGCGCCGAGCGCCATCGCCTTCACCACGTCGGTGCCGCGCATGAATCCGCCGTCGACCACAACCCGCGCGCCACCCTTCAGCGCATCGACGGTCTCGGCCACCAGCTCGATGCCGCCAAGGCCGTGGTCGAGCTGTCGCCCGCCGTGATTGGAGATGTAGACCACCTCGATTCCGTGATCGACCGCGATCAGCGCGTCTTCCGGCGTGGCGATCCCCTTCAGGATCAGCGGCACCTTGCAGTTCTTGCGGATCCGTTTGATGTCGTTCCACGAGAATGCAGCCTGGAACGGATCGCCGTGCCCGCTGCCGCCCGAAGCGCGCCGCGCCGTCGGCTTGTAGCGTTTGGCAAGGTCGCGCTCGCGCCGGCCGTAGTAGTCGAGGTCGACGGTCAGTGCCACGCCGGCATAGCCGTGCGCCACCGCCGTTGCGATCCGCTCATCAACCCACCCGGCATCGCCGCGGACATAGAGCTGGAAGAATTTGGGATAGTCGGGAATGGCCTTGGCCACCTCTTCGAGGCCGGGCTTTGCGACCGAGCTCAGCATATGCACGACGCCGAACTTCGCCGCTGCCCGGCTCGGCCCCAGAACGCCGTCTGCATGCATGTCCTGCAGAGAGCCGATCGGTGCCAGGATGATCGGCAACCGCATCTCGTGGCCGAGGAAGCGCGTCCGCGTCGACACATTCGAGACATCGCGCAGCACGCGCGGCCGGAACGCGATCGAATCGATCGCCAGCCGGTTGCGATGCAGCGTCGCCTCGGTCTCGCCCGCCCCCATCAGATAGTCCCAGGTCTCCTTGGAGAGCGCGGCCTTGGCCGGTGCCACCAGCTCGTGCAGAACCTCGAAATCGGGCGTTTCCATCGATCATCCTTCAGCGGTTGTGTGGGGGTATGTGGTGGTAAGCGAGCAGGCGTCGGCCGTTCGGATAGTCGACGGCGCGCCGTTGGACAAGCGCTACGCCGCATGGCCGCCGTGCAAGGACGAGCCAGGCGTCTCCGCGCCGCCTGGCGACGCCATGTCCGAACGCAGCCGCAAGGCCGCTCCCGCGCCTCAGGCCGGCTTGCCACCCGTATCCCTTAACCTTTTGACGCCCTTCTCCCAGGCCGCGATCGTCTTCGCCACGTCCTCGTCGGTATGCGCCAGGGAGATGTAGCACTTGCCGTCGCTCTTCAGGATGCCGTCCTCCAGCAGCGAGGCGTTGAGCCGCTTGGCCATCGCCTGGTCGCCCTTGAAGTAGCCCCGATAGTCGTAGATTGGCTGGTCGGTGAACACGGCGTCGAACATGGGCGCTTCGCCCACCACCTGAGCCTTGAACCCCGCGCCTTTCAGAATGCGTCCCAGCCCGTCCTTTAACGCATTCCCAGTCTTGAAGAGCTGCTCGTAGGCGCCGGGCCGCTTCAGGATCGCCATCGTCGCGAGCCCCGCCACCGAGGCCACCGGATTGCCCGACAGCGTGCCGATCTGCACCAGCGCCTTGTCTTCCGGCACGGCCGCCTTGTCGAAATGCTTCATGATGTCGGTCTTGCCGGCGATGGCCGCCAGCGGGAAACCGCCACCGATCACTTTGCCGAGCGTGCACAGGTCCGGCGTCACCCCATAGAATTCCTGCGCCCCGCCATAGGCCCACCTGAAGCCCGTCACGACCTCGTCGAAAATCAGCACGATGCCCGTATCGTCGGCGAGTTGCCGCAGTCCCTCGAGGAATCCGGGTTTTGGCGGAATGATGCGTTGGAAGGGCTCCACCAGGATCGCCGCAAGCTCGTCCTTGTGTTGCGAAACCAGGCTCTTGACCGCATCGAGGTCGTTGTAGGGCGCCACCACCATTTCATCACGTACCGACTTCGGGATGCCCGCTGAATCCGGCACCGCTTCGGGGAAGTTGGCGAGGCGCTTGGGCGCCAGGCTCATGAGCCCGTAGTCGCTCATGCCGTGATAGCCGCCCTCGAATTTGAGGATCTTGTCTCGCCCGCGATAGGCCCGCGCCACCCGCATGGCGTAGAGATCGGCTTCACTGCCCGACGACACGAACCGCACCTGCTCCGCGCACGCCATCGCCTCGACGATCTCGGCGGCCAACCGAATGCCCGGTGGATTGTTGACGAAGAACGTCGTGCCGAGTTCCACCTGTGCCTGCACCGCCGCCGTCACTTCGGGGTGCGCGTGCCCGACCAGCATCGGGCCCGAGCCAATGAGGTAGTCGATGTACTCGTTGCCGCTGACATCCCAGATGTGCCCACCCTTGCCCCTGGCGATGACGATGTCGAGTGCGGTGTTTCCGAATGTGCCGGCCGGCAGCACCTGATGGGCGGTAGATACCAGCCCCGAATTCATCACTCGTCACGACGCGCTGTTGCATGGGAGACCTCGCCAGGGTTGGTTTTCCGCCGTCCAGGGAGGCAAAAATCCGCTTGCCGTCCCCGCCTTCGATGCCGGATGCTCGCTCCACTTTTCCCGATACGTCAAGGCCGCCCTCCAATCGGGCGCCCACATCACCCGGAGGAATCGCATGCCCGTCGTCGTCAAGCCCGATAAGCTCACAGCCATCGTCACCGACCTGCTCGTCGGCGCGGGCGCGTCGAAGGACGAGGCGGCCTGCGTCGCCAACGGCTGCGTTCTGGCCAATCTTACTGGCCACGATAGTCACGGCGTCATCGCGATCCCCACCTACATCGACCGCGTCGACAAGGGCCACATCGTGCCCGGCGCACCGTTCAAGGTCGTGCAGGAAAGCGCCACCACCACCGTCGTCGACGGCAACTGGGGCTTTGGCTTCGTCGTCGCCGAACGCGCCATGCGCATGACCATCGACAAGGCCCGCAAATCCAACGTCGCCGCCACCACCATCCTGCGCCAGAGCCACGTCGGGCGTGTCGGCGCCTATCCGATCATGGCCGCCAAGGAAGGCATGATCGCCATCATGACCGCCGACAGCGGTCGCAGCCCCAAGGCGGTGGCCCCCTTCGGCGGCGCCGAGCCCCGCGTCGGCACCAATCCGCTCGCCATAGCAATTCCCTCGGATCTGCCGGCAACCTTCTGCCTCGACATGGCCACCTCTGCCGTCGCCGCCGGCAAGATCAATCTGGCGATCGCCAAGGGCACGTCCATTCCCACCGGTTGGATCGTCGACAAGGATGGCAACCCCACCACCGATCCCAACGAATTCAAGAAGGGCGGCGTGCTGCTACCTCTGGGCGGCGAGGAAGGCCACAAGGGCTACGGCCTTTCGGCCATGATCGAGATCCTCTCGGCCATCCTGCCGGGTCTCGGTTTCGGCGTCGATCCTACCGGCCGCCACAACGACGGCTGCTTCATCGCCTGCTTCAACGTTGAGGCCTTCCGCTCCCTCAAGACCTTCAAGCAGGAGGTCACCGAATTCGCGCAATACCTCAAGGCGACCAAGCTGCAGAAGGGCGTCAAGGAGATCTACTACCCCGGCGAGGTCGAGTATCTGAAGGAGCAGGACCGCAAGAAAAACGGCATCGAGGTCGACGACAAGACCTGGGAGAAATTCCTGGAGCTCGGCGCCAAGTACGGCATCGCCGACCGCATCAAGGTCTGAGGCCGATGGTCCTGGTCGGCGGCGGTGGCCGCCGCTGATCGGGACGATTGCCGCGCTTTCTGCAGGCTACCGCTTGCGGTGAGCCATTACTTCCGCACCAGCCGCACCACCACGTCGATGTGGCTGACGGCGAGGCCTTCCGGCGGCTCCGGCACGCCCGCGACGCGCACGCCTTCGCCGGGAATGTCCATCAACCGGCCTTCGTTCTCGATGTAGAAGTGATTGTGGTTCGATGTATTGGTGTCGAAGTAGGCCTTGGTGCCTTCCAGCGCCAACTCGCGCAGCAGGCCCGCGTCCTTGAACTGGTGCAAGGCATTGTAGACGGTCGCCAGCGAGACATGCGCGCCCGACGCCAGCACCTCCGCATGCAGGCCCTCGGCCGTCACGTGGCGGTCGCCGCGACCGAACAGCAGCGTGGCCAGCAGCATGCGCTGGCGCGTCGGCCTCAGCCGCGCGTCGGCCAACAGTTTCCGGATATGGGTTTCCGGCAAACCAAACTCCGTTCCGCCTTCCACGTTCGCAAGCTCCAATCGCGCAATCGGCGCCCTGCACATTCCGTCGATCAGCGCTCGAGGAAGCGCCTCAAAATCGTCGGCGCCGATCGTTCGTTGACGCCGGTCATTCAGCCCCGCCACAGCACCGAAGTCGTCCCTGTCGGGCGGTTGCACGCTAACGGGCGCCATCCGCGCCCGCCCAACGCGCTGATATTACTCTCGATGTCCGTGCGGAGCAACTTGCCCCCATCGCCACATCCGCAATGAATGCACGAACGTGTCCCCAGCGCCAAGCCATACTCTTTCTGCGTGCCACCGAGTGTGTTACGAACGCCGTCTTAACCCTTCGCGGGTTGCATCATGAGACGGCCCTATGGGCGACAGGTCCGGCGTTCTGGTCGGCCCCGGCGCCCAATTGACGTAGCATAGCCAGGATCGGTGGAATCGCGGCATGGCAGATCGACGTTCGAGCTTCGAGTACGAGGACCTTCTGGCGTGTGGACGCGGCGAGCTGTTCGGTCCCGGCAACGCTCAATTGCCGTTGCCGCCGATGCTGATGTTCGAACGCATCGCCTCCATTTCGGAAACCGGTGGCCCGCATGGCAAGGGGCAGATCGTGGCCGAACTCAAGGTTGCCGGAAATCCGGCCCTCGATTGGTTTTTCGCATGTCATTTCAAGGGTGACCCGGTGATGCCGGGCTGTCTTGGGCTCGATGCGCTGTGGCAGTTGACGGGCTTCTTTCTGGGCTGGCTCGGCGCGCCCGGTCGTGGCCGTGCGCTGGGCGTCGGCGAGGTCAAGTTCACCGATATGGTGCTGCCGACGGTTCAGAAGGTCGAGTATGTCGTCGACTTCAAGCGCGTCATACTCCGCCGCCTGAAGCTTGGGATCGCCGATGGCCAGGTCAAGGCTGACGGCAAGGTCATTTACGAGGCCACCGATCTGAAGGTGGGCCTGTTTGAGGCAGGTGCCGCACCAGGGGCCTCGGCGGGCTGATTGCGACAATCGCTGCGCTTGGTGTGCGGGACCGGCGGGCGCAATGACGAAGAATGCGGGAGGGTTTCATCGAGATGAGACGGGTCGTGGTCACCGGAATGGGTGTCGTATCGTCCATCGGCAACAACACGCAGGAGGTGCTGTCGTCGCTGCGCGAGGGCCGGTCGGGCATATCCCGGGCTGAGAAGTACGTCGAGCTTGGTTTCCGCTGTCAGGTACACGGCGCGCCGGACCTGGACTGGGAGGCGGTCGTGCCACGCAAGGCCAAGCGCTTCATGAATGCCGGCATGGGCTGGAACTATGTCGCCATGGACCAGGCGATCCGCGATGCGGGCCTCGATGCTGGCGACGTCACCAACGAGCGCACGGGCATCATCATGGGCTCGGGTGGCCCCTCGACTGAAGCCATCGTTGCCGCCGCTGATACCACCCGCACCAACAAGAGCCCGAAGCGCATCGGCCCGTTCGAGGTGCCGAAAGCCATGTGTTCCGGTCCGTCCGGCGTGCTCGCCACCTCGTTCCAGATCAAGGGCACCAACTATTCCATCTCGTCGGCCTGCGCCACCAGCGCCCATTGCATCGGCAACGCGGCGGAGCTGATCCAGTGGGGCAAGCAGGACGTCATGTTCGCTGGTGGCTGCGAGGAGCTGGACTGGAGCCTGTCGTCACTGTTCGATGCCATGGGCGCGATGTCGTCCAAGTTCAACGATACGCCGCAAAAGGCCAGCCGCGCCTACGACAAGGACCGTGACGGCTTCGTCATCGCCGGTGGCGCCGGTGTCCTCGTCCTCGAGGAGCGTGAGCGCGCCAAGGCTCGGGGCGCCCGCATTTATGGCGAGATCGTCGGCTACGGTGCAACTTCCGATGGTTTCGACATGGTCGCTCCCTCGGGCGAAGGCGCCGTCCGCTGTATGCGCAAGGCGTTGGATGGTTTCGACGGCAAGGGCGTCGGCGCCAAGGTTGACTACATCAATCCTCATGGCACCGGCACGCCAGTCGGCGATCTCAAGGAGATCGAGGCCATCCGCGAGGTCTTCGGTAACGAAATTCCAGCCATCTCCGCCACCAAATCCCTGACCGGCCACTCTCTCGGAGCGATCGGTGTTCAGGAGGCTATTTTCTCGCTTCTGATGATGAATAATGGCTTCGTCGCCGCCAGCGCCAACATCGACGAACTGGACCCGGCGTTCGCCGGTATACCGATTGCCCGCCAACGGATTGAAGCAGCCCTTAACTGTGTGCTCTCGAACAGCTTCGGGTTTGGCGGAACTAATGCCACCTTGATCTTCCGTCGGGATGGCTGACGCGGAGCTGCAAGAGAGCTGCGGCGCGCTGAATTCTTGCCCGGACGACGGAAACCGATCGCGGGCAAGAGGCGGCAGCAGGTATGCAGCACTGGGGCACAGTTAAACTTAAGGGCTCGGGAAGTGCCTGGCTCGAGGTGGTAGGACAACAGGGACGCGCCAGATTGGGAACGCTCATGACCCAGAAGGACATCACACAGCCTGCACCTCTCCTGGCCGGCAAGCGCGGCCTCGTGATGGGGGTTGCCAACGAGCGCTCGATCGCTTGGGGCATCGCCAGGGCGTGCGCCAACCACGGCGCCAAGCTCGCGTTTACCTACCAGGGCGAGCAGTTCGGCCGCCGTGCCGTGCCGCTGGCTGAATTGGTGGGCTCCGACGTTATCGTCTCCTGCGACGTCGCCGACCTCGCCAGCGTCGACAACGTCTTCGCCGAGATCGAGAAAACCTGGGGCGGCCTCGATTTCATCGTCCACGCCCTGGCCTTCTCCGATCGTCGCGAGCTCGTCGGTCGCTACTCCGATACCTCCCGCGAGAACTTCACCAATACGATGCTGATCTCGTGCTTCTCGTTCACGGAGATCGCCAAGCGTGCCGCCCCGCTCATGAAGAATGGCGGCTCGATGCTCACGCTCACCTATGGCGGCTCGCAGCGCGTCGTGCCCTCCTACAACGTCATGGGCGTCGCCAAGGCGGCCCTCGAGGCCTCCGTGCGCTATCTCGCGGCCGACTTCGGACCCCAGGGCATCCGCGTCAATGCGCTCTCCGCCGGTCCCATGCGGACGCTTGCCGGCGCCGGCATTTCCGATGCCCGCATCATCTTCAACTACCAGGGTGACACCGCACCTCTGAAGCGCACGCCAACGCTGGACGAGGTTGGCGGCGCCGCCCTCTATCTGCTGTCGGATCTGGCGGGCGCCGTGACGGGCGAAACCCACTATGTCGACTGCGGCTACAACGCCGTGTCGATGCCGACCCTCGACGCCCTGAAAGCCCACGACGCCCAGACCGCCACGATTGGCAAGGGCACCAGCGAGGCCGCCGAATAGCTCCGGCTCCGCGCCGCGCCTACGATCGCTTTAGCGAACGCCTCCCCTTCGGCCAGGCCGGATGGGAGGCGTTTTCATGTTCAGCCAGCCTCGCGCCCCCGGCCGTCCGCGACACACCCAGAGCGAAAACAATCACCGCCAACCCAAGCCGGCCAAATCGCCCACCCACCAAGCGCCAACGGGCGAAACTTCGCCCGTTGGCGAAGGCCGCGACCGCGGCCCGCCGCTTAGCGGCGCCCCCGCGGAGGCGCAGCGCTGCCTCTTTGCAGCGCGATACGCGCCGTGAGCGAAACACCAAGCGCCAGCGGGCGAAACTTCGCCCGCTGGCGAAGGCCGCGACCGCGGCCCGCCGCTTAGCGGCGCCCCCTGCGCCGGATGCGCAGCGGGCATCCGAAGGCGCAACGAGAACGACGCGCCGGATGCGGGGCCGGTTGCTTGTGGGCAACCGAAGGTCCAACCAAACGAGTGGGCATCCGAAGGCGCCTCTAGCCGTAGCCGTAGGTTGGGTTAGCATCGGCCGGGTGGATTACGGTAGGCACGGATGGAGACCCGCGCGTAACCCAACGGCGCCCTCCCACAAACCCGTGTTTGGTTGCGCCGGATCGCATGCCTTCGCATCTTGCTCGGATGTGGCCGGCTAACCCAACCTACGCCCCTCGCGGCTGCCCGCAGCGCTCATGTGTCCACGCGCGGAATGCGGAGTGGGCATCCGAAGGCGCAACGCATAAAAGGCGCAGCGCTGCCCCTCGGCAGCGCGGTACGCGCCGTGAGCGAAAAAAACAGCGCCAGCTGGCGAAACTTCGCCCGTTGGCGAAGGCCGCGACCGCGGCCCGCCGCTTAGCGGCGCCCCCGCGGAGGCGCAGCGCTGCCCCTCGGCAGCGCGGTACGCGCCGTGAGCGAAAAAAACAGCGCCAGCTGGCGAAACTTCGCCCGTTGGCGAAGGCCGCGACGGCGGCCCGCCGCGTTGCGGCGCCCTCGCGGAGGCGCAGCGCTGCCTCTTTGCAGCGCGATACGCGCCGTGAGCGAAACACCAAGCGCCAGCGGGCGAAACTTCGCCCGCTGGCGAAGGCCGCGACCGCGGCCCGCCGCTTAGCGGCGCCCCCGCGGAGGCGCAGCGCTGCCTCTTTGCAGCGCGATACGCGCCGTGAGCGAAACACCAAGCGCCAGCGGGCGAAACTTCGCCCGCTGGCGAAGGCCGCGACCGCGGCCCGCCGCTTAGCGGCGCCCCCGCGGAGGCGCAGCGCTGCCTCTTTGCAGCGCGATACGCGCCGTGAGCGAAAACACGGCGGTTTTGTCCCAGGCTTGCGTTGGGGCGACTCCATGTAATCTGGGGGCCGGCTCGCAAGGCAGGCGGACATGATCGGACTCTTCGATTCAGGCCATGGCGGCCTCACGGTGCTGCGCGTTCTGGTCGAGCGCTTCCCCGATGAGCGCTTTGTCTATCTGGGCGATCACGGCAAGGCGCCCTACGGCAACCGCTCCTCCGATGAGATTGTGGCGCTCACCCGGCGCGGCGTCGAGGCGCTGATGCGCCAGGGCTGCAGGCTGGTGGTGCTGGCCTGCAATACCGCCACCTGCGTTGCCCTGCGCCAGCTCCAGCAGCAATGGTTGCCGAAAAGTCCATGGGCGGGCATGTGCAACGTCGTTGGCGTCGTCGCCCCGACCGTCGAAGCGGCCACCCAAACCCCCTGGGGCGTCACCGCACCGCAATATCCCCAGAAGTACAACAGCGACGTCATCGCCGTCTTCGCCACGCGCCGCACCGTCGGCTCCGACGTCTTCCGCCACGAGATCCTGAAGCGCTGCCCGCGCATCGAGGTCGTCCAGCAGGCGTGCCCCGAACTGGCCGGCGCCATCGAGGCGGGGGCGCCCGAGGACGAACTCGACGCCATGGTGCGAGCGGCCGTCTCGGCAGCCCTCCAGCGCACCGGCGCCACCCCGCCCCATCGCGCCATCCTCGGCTGCACCCACTATCCGCTGATCGAGCCGCTGTTCCGCCGCCATTTGCCGCCAGCCACGCGCGTGCTGGCCCAGGCCGACGTCGTCGCCCATAGCCTCGAGGACTACCTCCACCGCCACCCGTCTTATCGATGCACCGCCCTCGCCGGCGAAGCTGCCGGCGCGCCACCCAGGCTGTTGACCAGCGGCGATCCGGAGGCCGTCTCAGCCGCAGCCCGCCGCTTCTGGGCGCAAGCCCCGGAGTTCGAGGCCTGGCAGCAGTCGGCTTGAAGGTTGGCCGCCCGCCTTACTCCATCGAAAGCATGCGCAACTCGAAGGTTTCTCCGATCGGTGCGAATCTCAGGCCCTTGAGCCGGCGCGCGAAGGCCGCGGTCGCCCGCGAGGAGGCGATGAACAGGCCGCCGCTGTCTTGGGCAACCTTGGCAGCTGCCTTCTCGTAGCCGGCACTGCGCGCCTTCGCATCGGCCGACGTCCGCGCTTCCTTCAGCAGCACGTCCACATCCTTGTTGCAGTACCAGCTACTGTTGCCGGCTCCGAGCAGGTCGCAGTCATACATTTCGCCGACCCAGTTGTTGGCGTCGAGGTAGCGCGCGCCCTGCCACAGAAACAGGATGTCGTACATCTGCTTCTCGTCGGTCATGCGTTGGGCAACCGCGGGCCATGGTTCGGTGATGATGCGCGGCTGGATTCCGAGCCGCAGCAGTCCCTGCGCCATAAGTGCTGCAGCGCGCTCGGAGTGCGGATCGCCGAGAATGGCCCCTATGGTCAAATCCCGTATCGGCGTCTTAAGTTTTGCGAGCGCGCCCTTGGCGGCTTCGAGGTCGAGCTGTTGGCTCACTGTCGCGGCCGCCAGCGCCGGGCTGACGAACGCGGGCGGCAGTGGCAGCGCGATGCGCGTGCTGCCCGCCCCGAGTGCGGAACGCATGAACGCGTCGTAGTCGAACGCCTGTCCGATGATCTGGCGCACGCCGGGTGTCTTCAGGGTCTCTCTGGCCGAGTTCAGCAGGCCAACGAAGATGCGCGGAGCCTCGTCCTCGAGTAGAGCCACCTCTTTGGCAGCTCTCACCCGCCGCTTGTGGTGCGGCAGCAGCGGCCCGTCCACCACGTGGATCTCGCCTTTTATCAACTTGTCGATCGCCACGTCCGGGTCAAACAGCGTGCGGATCTCGATCTCGTCGATCGGCTTTCGGCCCCACGTATTGCTCCAGTACGTCTCCGATCGGCGGGCGACGAAGTTCGAGCCGCTGTTGAAGCGCACCAGCTGATAGGGTCCCGAGCCGGCTTCATTGCTGGCCAGCCATGCCCGTCCCCAGTCGTTGTTGACCTCGTGCGACTTGAGCAGGGCGGCATTGACCACCTGCACCGAGGGCAGCAGCGTGAGGAACAGCGAGGAAGGGCGCGACAGGCTGAATTCCACCGTCGAGGCGTCGATCGCCTTGGTCGAGCCGGGGTTGACGAGGCCAGCGAGAAGGGGCGCCACGCCGCGTTTCAGCGCCAGGATGCGCTCGACGGAGTAGACGACGTCGCTGGCCTTGATCTCGGTGCCGTCGTGGAAGCGCACATCCTTGCGCAGCGTGAAGCGGAACACCTTGCCGTCTTCCGACAGTGTGTAGGATTGGGCGAGCCACGGCGCCACCCGCACCGGGTTGTCCTGCCAGCGGAACAAGGCGTCGTAGAAATTGAGCTGCGGCGTCGTCCGCGAGGTGTCCAGCACCACATGCGGATCGAGAGTGTCGAATGACGTCGAGGTGGCAATGATCAACCGGTTGGCGACGGGCGTTGCCACGCCATCAGACGCTGCCCCGCCTTCGCGCGCCTTCCCCTGCAGTTGTTTTTGGTCTTCGCCAGCCTCGTTGCCACTAGTGTTGCCGCTGCGCTCCGCTGCGCCTTGTGCGAGCACTTGCGCCGGCCCCGCGGGAATGAGCACCGCCCCGAAAAGGAGCGCCATTCCCTGCGCCAGCCACCGCCTCGCCCGCATGTCTTTTCCTATCGCTCTGCGTGATTGCGCGGTGGCCAACCGCAATGACGCCCGAGCATCGCGCGATGCCCGCATCGGTTCCAGGTGCACCGGTCGCATCCATGCATGCTCGGGAAGGCTCTTTTGGGGAACGATTTTGCCACGGAAGCTATGTTGCAGTAATGGCAAGAACGCTTCATCCGGTCAACGAGCCACGGCGCAAGTTCATGAATAAGTCACCCCCGCGCGGCCGATCTGCACCTCTGCGACACTTCAACGGCGAGGCGTCGCAACGCCCGTCGCCGCCTCGCTGGAAAAAGCAGCACGCAAGTTGATGCCGCTCTCCGCTCTCATCTCCCCACTCCCAAGCCCCCCGCCCAGCGTCAACCGGCATGCGGCGGCTTCTGTGCCGGCTCCGGCCATAGCGTCACGATCGAAGCCCCATCGAGCTCGGATTTGCCGCCGGCCACCAGCAGCCGGTAGAGCGTCAGCGCCTGCCCCGCCATCGGCAGCGCCAGGCCGCGCGTGTGGGCTGCATCGTTCAGCATCTCCAGGTCCTTCAAGACTTGCCGGGCATAGCCGCGCGGTGCAAAGTCGCGCTCGATCATGCGCTCGAACAGGACGGGCAGCAGGTTTGAGCCCGCATGCCCCTGGCCGAGCGCCTCCGGCACCCGTCGCGCATCGATGCCATAGGCTTCCGCTAGTCGCACCGCCTCTGCGATCACGCAGTAGTTGGTGAGCACCAGCGCCTGGTTGACGAGCTTGGTCGCCTGCCCCGCCCCAACGCCGCCCATGTGCGTGGCCTTGCCGAGCTGCCCGAGCAGCCCCTCGACCTTCGCAAACGTCTCCGCCCGCGCCCCGACCATGATCGCGAGGCTGCCGCTCGAGGCAGCAGGTGGCCCGCCCGACACCGGCGCGTCGGCAAACGCCATGCCGGCCACCTGCTCGAGCCGCCCCGCCAGCCGCAGCGTTTCCTCGATCTCGGTCGTGGAGAGATCGCAGAGCGTCTTGCCCGCCAGCTTTGCCGATGACAGCAGCCCGTGCTCGCCTTCGACAATTTGCGCCAGGTCCTGCGTCCGTGTCAGCGAGGTGAGCACGATGTCCGCCCGCTCCCCCACTTCGGCCGGCGTCCGCGCCGCCTGCACCCCCCACGCCGCGGCAGCGTTCAGGCGATCGGGATCGATATCCAGTCCGACGAGGGTATAGCCGAGATCACTGAGCCGGCGCGAAGCGGCGCTGCCCATGAGACCAAGTCCGATCAATCCGATAACTGGGGTGGTCATGGCCGTGCGCTGCCTCTGGTGATGCCGTCCGGGGCGTTTTCGCCAGGCCCGACTTTAAGGGACGGTTGCTAGGCTTGCGAGCCCCCTGACGGCGTCGGCCTCAGCAGGTCATCAACGGCAATCTGGCTTTCATTGCCCGCCCACGCGATGCTAAGCCACGCAAATGTCGCGATGAGGCACGCGACCTGGCCCGTGCGGCGCCGAGAAGTCGCTGCCTGGCCTGATGCTGGATCGAACCGAGCGAGGAGACGGCGATGGCGGATTGGCTGGTTGGCGAGAAGCAGACGGCGGAGCCCGCCGGTGTCCGTTTGCGCCGCATGCTGCAGTCGGGCCGGATCGTCCGTGCGCCCGGCGCCCACAACGCCCTGGCCGGACTGATCGCCCGTGAAGCAGGCTTCGACGCCCTCTATGTCTCCGGCGGTGCCGTCACGGCGAGCCTCGGCTTGCCCGATCTCGGCATGATTACACAGGAGGAGCTGCTGCTCGTCGTCCGTTCCCTGGCCCGCGCCACAGGTCTGCCACTGATCGTCGACGGTGACACCGGCTATGGCGAGGCCTTGAACGCCATGCGCCTCGTCCGCGACCTCGAGGCCGCCGGCGCCGCTGCCGTCCATATCGAGGATCAGGTGCTACCCAAGAAGTGTGGCCACCTGAATGACAAGACGCTGATCCCGGCGAGCCAGATGGCGGCCAAGATCGCCGCGGCCAGGCAGGCGGCCCGTGATCTCGTGGTCATCGCCCGTACCGACTCTGCCGCTTCTGAAGGTCTCGACGGCGCCATCCGGCGAGGCCGCCTCTACGCAGAAGCGGGCGCTGACGTCGTTTTTCCAGATGCGTTGACCACCATCGATCAGTTCCAGGCCTTCGCCGCCGCCATGCCGAAACCCGTGATGGCCAACATGACCGAGTTCGGCCGCACCAAGCTCGAGACGGCAAAAGCGCTCGAGGCGGCCGGTGTCGCCATCGTCATCTGGCCGGTCTCGTCGCTGCGCATAGCGGCCAAGGCCATGGAGGCCTTCTATGCCGCGCTGAAGGCGGACGACACCACCGAGCCTCAGCTCGACGTCATGTTGACGAGAAAGCGCCTCTACGAGCTGATCGGCTACCACGACTACGAGGCGCTGGATCGCTCCATCGTCGCCAGTGTCCCGCCCGAGATGCCCCGGTAGAGCGCGCTCACCTGCGCTCGCGCTTGCCGGAAGACAGGGATATACCGCGCGCTCAGTTGGCAGGCGACAGCAGGTTCACCGTTTTGGCGGCGCCCTCTGGTGCCGTCACCACTGAAATGCTCGGGCTGTCCCAGGTGCCGCGCAGGGCCAGCAGGTCCTGGTGGGAGGTCTCCGGCGGCTCGCCATGAGGGACCACCGCGATGCCGGCGGCAAGGCTCATGTCCATCAGCCGGCCCGGCACGTCGACGCGTCCCGATGCGATGAATTCCGTCTTGCCTGTGCGCGCCTGCAGGCCTTCGATGGTCACCGCACCGTTGATGACGCGAAACTTGGCCTTCAGCTTGTCGAGCGTCGTGCTGCCGTTGCCTGCGGCCGACCAGGATACGATTGGCGACGCCTTCGCCGCCGTCACCAGAGCGGCAACATCCAGCGCCAGCTTGCCCGGCCCAGCCAACTCGATTTCACCCCGCCCCGCGAGCCGCGCCAGCGCCTCGCCGACCGACACCCCATTGGCCGTGCCT
Organism: uncultured Alphaproteobacteria bacterium; assembly: GCA_963761475.1. Lineage (GTDB taxonomy): Bacteria > Pseudomonadota > Alphaproteobacteria > Rhizobiales > Hyphomicrobiaceae. Next base: position 329,238 of record CAVXGT010000015.1, on the reverse strand, counting down.
GCGAACGAGATGTGGGTCGCCCCCGTCAGCGGGCTCTTCACCAGCGCTGTTGCCAGCGCGCTGGTCGGATCGATGGTCTTGGCTTTCAGTTTGACGCTCGCCTCTGGCACGGTGTGATTGACGTCGACGGCGAACTGCGCGTCAGCCGTGCCGCCGGCGACCTCGAGGTCGACCAAGTTGGCCTCGAGCCGCCCGCCTTTCAGTGCGATCGTGAGTGCGCCCCGCCCAGTTTCCACGAACGGCAACACGAACTTCGATGCCGAGAGCCTGAGATCGGCATCGAACAGCGACAGGAAGCGGCCGTCCTTGCTGGCCTTGCCGTTGCCGCCGGAGCGCTCGCCGCCGAGCGCCAGAACCCGCCGCAGATCGAGGTCGTTGAATGCCAGCGTGCCGTCGACCATCGGTCGCGTCCCCGCCTGGCTGAAGGTCAGTGCCCCTGTCGCCAGGCTGCCATCGACATCCACCCGGGCTTTGGCGAACGCCACCCGCGACGCGTTCCAGCTCACCGGCCCCGATACTGTCACCCGTTCCAGTTGCTCGCCGGCATTGGCGCCAAGTCCGGTCCAGGCCAGCAGCTTTTTGAGGTTAAGCACGCGCAGCTCGGCGTTCCCGAGAAGTGCTGGCAGCGTCGTGGCCACCGCACTGCTGCTATTGGTGGCAGCAGCCAGCGTGCCATCGAACGTCGTCGTCGCCAAAGCCGAGTCGATCTTCAGCCGCAAAGCGGTTCGCGCCTCGCCATCGCGCGCCGGCAGATCGGCCCAGCTACCCTCGATCGAAACTCGCTGTCCCTTGAGGCGCCCCTTGCCCAGCAGCCTGTAGCTGTCGCCCCTGGCCTTCGTCACGGTCGCCTGAACGTCCTTTACCAGGTGCCGACCGCCCGAAGGCGTGATGAATACGAGCGCACCGCGGCGAATGTTCACCACGCCGGACTTGAAGCCCGAGATCTCGTCGCCAACCGGTGACCGCACCTGCGCCGCTTCGCCAGCCACCGCACTGGCTGGCCTCGAGAGGTCAAGCGTAAGCCGGGCTTCATCGATCGTCAGCCGGCGTGGCGCCGTCGGGTCGGTGCCTTGCCCTGATCCCAGTGACACCAGTCCGCTGTCGATGGTCAGCGCCACCCGGTCGCTCAGCATCACCGGGCTTGCCAGTACTTTGGCGTCACTGGCATCGGCTTGTTGCGAGGTCGCATTCAACGATCGACTGAGCAGAGAACCTTTCGGCTCGCCGAATTCGATCACGATCGGAACGCCTGCCGCCGCCAGAGCGAATGCCGCCACGGCAGTACCGCGCCGGACGCCCCTGGCGAATTTGTGTGCGCGTTTCATAAGATTAGGCCGCGCTCCCCCTGCACGGCCAGAAGCTGGCAGGTCCTGTAGCCGGTTGTCATCTTGTGGCGCTCTCCCAGGCTTTCCACGACGCAAACCGATCGATCTTCATTAACGCACTCTTACCCACTCCGCTGCCGATGAGCAAGTTGCCTCAGACGTGACGAATGCGAGAAACACAATCGCGATATCGGTTGTTTGCGCGATGACAAAGCCATGGATCGCTCCGGCGACTGACACAAATGCCGCAGCCCGACGCGTGTTGCCATGGCCTCGGCCGAGACCTGACGCCGCCACGCGGGATCGCCCGGTCGCCAAACGCGGCGAGGCGCTTGCAGCGCGCCGGTCCCGGTGATTAAAGGAGCGGAGGAGAGCCCGGCGCGGTTCGCCCGACCGAGCGCTCGCGTTCCGGTTCCGGCAAGGTTCTGCCGCCGAGGTGGGCCGCGTTGCAAACGTCGGAACCATAGGAAACACTGGCAACACTATGATGCACGTGTAGCATTTGAGTTCGACGTTTGATGACGAGGCGGCGGACGAACCGACGAACCGGCAATAGCCGACGAGCCAGATCTACGGAGAGGCGACTTGAACAAAGTGTATGACAGCGCCGCAGCGGCGCTTTCCGGCGTCATCGCCAACGGCCAGACCATCGCCGTTGGTGGCTTTGGTTTGTGCGGCATCCCGGAGGCGCTGATCGATGCCGTCCGCGACAGCGGCGCCAAGGATCTGACCGCCATATCGAACAACGCCGGTGTTGACGATTTCGGCCTCGGCATTCTCCTCAAGACCCGCCAGATCAAGAAGATGATCTCGTCCTACGTCGGCGAGAACAAGGAGTTCGAGCGTCAGTTCCTCGCGGGCGAACTCGAGCTCGACTTCACGCCGCAGGGGACGCTCGCCGAAAAGCTGCGCGCTGGCGGCTCTGGCATTCCCGCCTTCTACACGCGCACCGGCTACGGCACCGTCGTTGCCGACGGCAAGCCCACCGCCGAGTTCGACGGCAACATGTACGTCCTCGAGCGCTCGCTCACCGCCGATGTGGCGCTGGTCAAGGCCTGGAAGGCCGACAAGGCCGGCAACCTCGTCTACCGGATGACTGCCCGCAATTTCAATCCTGTCTGCGCCATGGCCGGCAAGGTGACGGTGGCCGAGGTCGAGGAGATCGTCGAGACCGGCGAGCTCGACGCCGATCACATCCACACCCCCGGCATCTTCGTGCAGCGCATCGTGCTCAATGCCGAGCCTGAAAAGCGCATCGAGCAGCGCACGGTCAGGAAAGGGTGAGCATTGCGGGCGGACGGAGCGTCCGCCGCGAGGATTGAGCACTGGCGCCTTGTCGCGCCAAACAAGTGAAATGATTGTCCACACCAAGGAGCGCGCCAATGCCCTGGACCCGCGATCAGATGGCCGAGCGAGCCGCCAAGGAGCTGCAGGACGGCTTCTACGTCAATCTCGGCATCGGCCTGCCGACCCTCGTTGCCAACTACATTCCGAACGGCATGGACGTCATGCTCCAGTCGGAGAACGGCCTGCTCGGCATCGGCCCCTTCCCGATGGAGAATGAGGTCGACGCCGATCTCATCAATGCCGGCAAGCAGACCGTCACCACCATCAAGGGCTCCTCGTTCTTCTCTTCAGCCGACAGCTTCGCCATGATCCGTGGCGGCCACATCAACCTGGCTATCCTCGGCGCCATGCAGGTCTCCGCGACCGGCGACCTCGCCAACTGGATGATCCCAGGCAAGATGGTGAAGGGCATGGGCGGCGCCATGGACCTCGTCGCCGGCGTCGAGCGCGTCGTCGTCGTCATGGAGCATGTTGCCAAGAAGAAGGACGGCTCGATCGACCTGAAGATTCTGCCCTCCTGCACACTGCCGCTGACGGGCGTCGGCGTCGTCGACCGCATCATCACCGATCTTGCCGTGCTCGACGTCACGCCGTCGGGCCTGCGCCTGGTGGAGCTGGCGCCGGGCGTCACGCCGGAGGAGCTCAAGCAGAGCACGGGCGTTACCGTCGCCACGCACTGAGCCCCATCCACCGGTCGAGGGCTAGGCGAACGCTGCAGTGCGTTCGCCGGGCTATCACGGGTCGACCGTGATTACCAACCGGCAGCAGGCCTCGAGATTGCGGTCTGCACTGGCGAGACCTCATCAGCCCTGCGCATGCCGGGCCGCGGCCATCGCTGCCGTGGCGGCCTCGCCCATCGCCTGGTTGATCCGGCCGCCATACCCGCGTCGCACCGCGCCGATCGCATAAAGGCCCGCCAACGAGCTGCCAAGCATCTCATCGGTGACGATCCGGCCGGTCTCATCGAGCGCGACGTGCTCGCCGAGCCAGTGCGTGTTGGGCGCAAGGCCGATGTAGACGAACACGCCGGCGCACGCCGCCTCCTCGATCGCTCCCGTCGCCGCCTCCCGTAGCCGCACCCCCGCGACCCGGTCCTCGCCAAGAACCTCCACCACTTCAGTCTCCCAGCGAAACGCAATTTTTGGATTGTCCGCCGCCCGCTCGATCAGCGAGCGCCTAGCCTTCAGCGCCTCGCCGCGCACCACCAGCGTCACCAGTGACGCGAATTTCGTCAGGTGCAGCGCTTCCTGCACGGCGCTGTCGCCGCCGCCGACAACCACCACCTCCTGGCCGCGGTGCAGGCTGCCGTTGCACCAGGCGCACTGCGATACGCCCTTGTCGGCAAGCCGCGCCGCGCCCGGCACGTCGAGCGTCCGCAGCCGCGCACCGCTCGCCGCGATCACCGCCGGCGCCGTGTAGACGCCACCTCCGGCGTGCAGCCTCTTGGCGGCCCCCGCCACCTCCATCCTCTCGGCGATGTCCTCCACCATCGCGACGCCGAGGGCCTTGTTCGAGTCCGCGAGCTGCATCGCCAGATCGATCGCCGCCACCGGTCCCGTCGCCGGATAGCCTTCCAGCGCACCGATGTTGGCGGCAAGCCCGCCGGGCAGGCCTTGACCCGCGATGTGGACGACGCTCGCGCCATCGAGCGCGGCATGGTGCGCGGCCGTCAGCCCCGCCAGCCCGCCACCCACCACCGCCACGTCGTACGTGCGCGTCATCGTCCCTCCTCCTGCGAGCTCACCTCGTCGTGCAATGCTTCCCAGTCGCGGGGCAGCCGGATCGGCCGCGTGATCCGCGCCGGCGGAAACCCCCAAGACGGACAATAGACCTGCTGGGCGATCGGAATGTTACCGCCCACCACCACGATCGTGATGTCGTTGGCCGACGCCACTGGCGCCACGCCGCCATCGTGTGCCGAGCTGTGCACCCAATCGGGCCAGCGCTCCGGCGAGGCGACCGTCTGGTAGAGCCATGACTGGCGCCATTGCTCGGCGGGCCAGCGCCCGTTTTCCCAAAGCCACCGCTTCACGTCGTCTTTCGTCATCCCGTCCGCCGCGAGCGCGTTGGCCGTCGCCGGCGACAGCAGTACCACTGCGATCCCCGACCATAAGATCTGGAACGCCGATGCCGCCGATCCCATCACGCTCGCAATCTCGCCGAGCCCTCCCGTGACGTTGATCGCCGTCTCTGCGCGAAACACCGTCACCGCGCTGGCCTCCGTCTGCAGGCCCTGCGCAACGTGCAGAGGTTCCCACGGGCTCTCCGCCTCGTTCTCGGCGAGGCACATCGTGTAGCGTCCGGCATGCCCAAGTCCGGCGAACGAGACTGCGCCCGGCCATCCCCCCCCGATGTTGTTCAGCACCAGCCGCACCGCTCGCCCGATCGCGGCATTCGCCCGCCACCCAGGCCCAAGCGCCCCGAACGAGCTGTTGATGTCGAGCGCGCGGGCAATCGGGCCGTTGACGACGATCAGTGGCGCTGCGTTCTCGTCGGTTGTCTGCAGGCCGCGCAGGTTGAATGCCGGATCGAGCACGGCCTCGATGACTGCCAGCACCACCGGGAAATAATCCGCCCGGCAACCGGCCATCACCGCGTTGGCGGCCACCTTCTCGATGGTGGCGAGCCCCTTGAGCGGCTCCACTTCGCCGAGCACGTCGCTGGCCTTGCGGTCACAAAAGGCCAGCATCTCGCGCACCCGCGCCGTGGTCGGTGCCACGATCGGCAGCCCGTCTGTCCATCCGCGCGCCCGGTAGAGGTCTTGCACGCGCTCGCCATCGGCGCCGCCGCCAATCGCCTCGACCCTTTGGCGCGGAAACGAGCCCGCAAGCGGCGTCCGCCGCATCAGGCCGCGCTCCTGTGCGCGCTCCCGCAACGTATCGTCAACCCACCCGCCGGCAGCGGTCTCGCCGGCCGGCACCACGAGCCACGCGCTGTCGTTGCCGCCCGCCATCGCCCTCAGGCCTGTGCCTGTCGAAGCTTTGCGCGCCAGCCCGTAGGCAGGCGGATCGGCTTTGTCGTTGGAAAGCCCAGCATCCCGTTGTGCACCAGCAGGTGGCAGTTCGAGCGCATCGGATCGCCGGCAACGGCGATCATGATATGCTCCGGCTTCGTCACCACCGGCACGAGGCGGTTGGGATCGTTGCCGGCGAAGTCCTTCGGCGCCTTGCCAAGCCGCACCCAGTCGTTGAGCGAGCGCCGTCCCGGCACCAGGTTGGTCCAGCCCCAAAGGTATTTCTCGAATTGCTGGGCCGGCATCCGCGCCTGCTCGAACAACGCCATTTGCAAGTCCGCCTTGCTGAGGCCTGACCGCTGGATCGCCTCGGCAATCAGCGGCGACAGCACCAGCAGTGGCCTGTAGGTTCCAAGCGACAGCCCGACGGTGAAGATCACCTCCCACGTCGTATGTGTGACGATGGCGTGTGCGAGGTAGGGCACCAGCTTGCTGGCCTCGTCACCGAACACCGAGACCACCGCGTTGCTGCCCGTGTAGCGCGAGATCGTCACTGCGCCGTCGGCTGCTGTCGCCTCGCCCATGTCGGCTGCCACCGTCGGCCAGCCCATCTTGGCGAGGCTGTCCTCGTTCTCTGCCAGCACCACCCGCCACGTATTGCCGAATGTGCCCTTGTCGTTCTGGTGCAGCAGGAAGCCCGCGACGTTGCGCTGGTAGAGCCGCCAGAAGCGCCCGATCGACGTGTTCGGCTGGAACCCGTCGCGCAGCGCCCCCTGCTCGTAGTTGAAGCCCAGTTGCTTGATGAGCGGACCGTTGAGAATGAGCAGCGTGTCGGCGCCCGGCGTGTTGCCGGAGTGCTCGACGCCGTAACCCGGGTCGGCCATCGCTTCCACCGCCGCCACCAGGATCGGCATGTACTCCGGTCGGCAGCCAGCCATCACTCCATTGACCGCCACGTTCCAGACCGTGGCCTTTCGGTTGTCCGGCAACAGCGTCCCGAGCACCTCGTCCGGCGTCCGGTCCGTGAACTCGAGGAACGCTGCGATCTTCTCCTTCGTCGGTGGCACGATCGGCAGGCCGTCCGACCATCCGTTTTCGAGAAACAGGCGGTTGACGTCCTCGAACGAGCCGTCGAACACGATATCGCTCGGCTCCGGATCGCGTGCCACGACCACGGCCTGAGTTTCGCCAGTGAGGTTCGCCACCACCAGGTCGGCCGTCACTTCGAGCACGTTACGCCTGAGATCGGCCTCCGACTGCACGTCGACATGGCCCGGCACTGTCGCCAGCGCCAGGTTCGGAAAGCCGAGCCCGACCGACGTGGTCTTGGCTTGGCCGAGAAAGCCCTCGCAGCACAGCGAGGAAGTGGGGACGCCGGCAGCCTCGGCGATGGCGCTGACCCGCAACACGGCGGGGGTGCACGAGCCTCAACAACCCATCCCGGATATGACCGCGTCGACCTTGAGCGCCTTCAGCTTGGCGGGCAACTCGGCCAGCACTTTGTGCTCTTCATCGCCATGCGTTGAGCCGAACTCCTCCCAGCCGATGAACCGCATGCCAGGGAACCGGCTGGCGAGCGCCTCCGAAAGCACGGGCCAGATCTCGTCGCCACGAAACAGGTAGTCCCATAGGAACGCGACCGTTTTGCCTTCGAGTGTCCCCAGCCGTGGTGCCAGAGCCTTCACCTCCACTGTCCGCGAGCTGCGGGGCCACACGACGGCATAGGGTCCGCTCATGATCATACCTCTAGGGTTGGTGGTCATCTGTCTCGAGCGCGCCGGGCGCGCCGCACGGCAAGTCTAGCCACATCCGGCCAGCTCCCGTTACCTGCGCGAGACTAGAGGAGGCAGTCCACCACCTCAATGGTTCCCCGCCCCTGCCCTGCCTCTTCCGGCTTCTGCCATCCCCCGCGTGGGGGATGACATCTTGTCGGCATTCATACAGAATACAAAAAACGAATACGTGAAAGTGCCCCGAGCACACGCTTTCCCGACTATTACTGATTATCGCACAAAAAGGGCAGCTAATGGCCCGCATTGCTTCGCCGGATGAACTGCACGAAACGATCGGCCACATTTACGACAGCACGCTCGACCCGGAGCGTTGGCCGGTTGCATTGAAAGCCATGTGCGCGATCTTCGATGCAATCCAAGGCTCGATAACCGTGCTCGATTCCACGGCCAACAGTATCCGCTTCGCAACCGAGTGGACCGACGATCCCCACTGGCCGCACTGGCGCAAGCTGCTTGACGAAAAATATGCGGCCCAGATGCCGTTCTTCCAAGTCCTGCGCAAGTACGAAACGAGTGAAGTCTACAATACCGAAATGCTGGCCGAGAGGGGCGGCATTGCTGACGTCTATAACATGCCCTTCTTCCGGGATTGGGCTCTGCCGGCAGGGCGGCGAGACACGATCGGCAGCGTCATTTTGAAGTCGCCGAGCAGGTTTGGTATATTCGCGCTGCACACCTCGACGCAACGCGATGTGGTCAGCCGCGAGGAATTGGAACTCGCCGCCTACCTCGTCCCTCACGTGCGCCGTGCCGTGGCCATCGGCGATCTCCTGTCGGTCCATAGGGCACAGGCCGAAACGCTCAAGGCTACACTCGACAAGGTTGGCGCAGCAGTCATCGTCACAGACGCGCGATCCCACATCGTCCATGCCAATGCCAACGGTGAAGCCATGCTGCGCGACGGCGGGCCGATTGCAAGTGTGGGTGGGCAACTCGTCAGCCTTCAAGCCAACGCGACGACAGCCTTGCGCCACGCCATCAGCCAGGCCGAGGACCCCGTTCACAAGCTCGCAAGCCATGGCATTGGCGTTCCCTTGCGCTGCAAGGATGGTAAGCCGGCCATCGCGCACGTCATGCCGCTGACAACGGGCTCCGCGGCAAAGGGGTTTGGGCAACGTGCCGCAGCAGCCGTGTTCGTGACGACGAGCGCCTCCCCGGTTCCAGCCGCCGAAGCGCTGATCGCGCTGTTTGGTCTGACTCAGACGGAAGCGCGCGTGTTGCTCGAAATTGCCAAAGGTCATCGCCGTGCCGACGCTGCGACAGCGCTTGGTATAGCCGACAGTACGGCGAAGACGCATCTCGAACGGGTCTACAGCAAGACGGGAACCAACGACCAGGCGTCCCTGACGCGACTGGTTGCGTCTCTGTCGCCACCGGTCATTCCAGGCAGGTGAAGCCGATCTGGTGACGATCTTCGGGGCGATGTCGAGAGCCGTTCGGCCGGGCATTTCATTGGCTTTGCAATGCATTCCGATCTGGTGATGCACGCAACTTTTGGGCGCGCCTGCCAATCTCTGCCAAACATTAAAAAAATCTATCTAGTCCGCCGCGCGGGGGACGCCGCCACGAGTGATCGATGTCACGTTATCCCCATTGAAGACCAGCGCCGTGGTCGATGAGGCATCGCCATGGACGCGCCCGCAAGGGCACGCCGTGTCAACGGTACGAGTGCACTCGAACAGTATTCTCAAACGAGAGAAGATAATTATGTCCAGTCACAGCAAAAAACAGTTCCTGCCAAACGAAATGCTTGAGAAATTTCGTCAGCGCGCAGCCACATACGACAGAGAAAACCGTTTTTTCCAGGAAGATTTCGACGATCTCGTTGCTGCGGGTTATCTGAAGGCGCCCATTCCAGCGGAACTTGGTGGCGCCGGCCTGACCCTCGCTGACGTCTGCCGCCATCAGCGACGCCTTGCCAGCTACGCGCCTGCAACTGCAATTGCAGTCAACATGCACCTCTACTGGATGGGCGTCGCCGCAGATCTCTATCGGGCTGGCGATAAGAGCTGCCAGTGGATTCTGGAAGATGGTGCCCGCGGCGAAGTCTTTGCTGCTGGCCATCAGTGAATCCGGCAACGACCTGCCTGTACTTTACTCGACGGCTCGTGCCGAGAAGGTGGATGGGGGCTACAAGTTCCACGGTCGGAAGAACTTCAGCTCTCTCACACCCGTTTGGACCCGCCTCGGGCTCCACGCCATGGACAACTCTGACCCGGCTGCGCCAAAGGTCGTGCATGCCTTCATGCCGCGCAATACACCGAGCTACCGCGTTATCGAAACGTGGGACACCCTCGGCATGCGGGCGACCCGCTCCGACGACACTGTGCTCGAAGGCGCCTTCGTCCCCGACCGCTACATATCGCGCGTAGTGCCGCCGGATTTCGCCGGCGCAGACCTTTTCGTGCTTGCCATCTTCGCCTGGGCAGAGCCTACATTTGCGAGCGTCTACCTTGGTCTGGCTGAGCGTGCTTTCGAAATCGCCGTCGAATACGCCCAGAACAAGAAGTCCATCGCCATGGGCGGCAAGTCGATGGCCTACAACCCGATGGTTCAGTATGCCGTCGCCGAGATGCTCATCGAGCTCGAGGGCATCAGAGCCCATGTCGACCGAACGGCCGACGACTGGTCAACCGGTGTTGATCACGGTGGCATGTGGTCCGCAAAGCTGGTCGCGACGAAGTATCACGCTGTCGAAGGTGCGCGACGGATCGTCAAGACGGCATTGGACGTCGTTGGCGGCGGCGGCATCTTCAAGTCGCATGAACTAGAACGCTTGCTGCGCGACGTGACGCTCGGCCCGGTTCATCCGGCCAATTCCAGCCTCGTCCACGAGATCGTCGGCAAGACCCCGCTGGGCATTCTCGGCCAATCACCGCGATGGGGGTAGGCTCGTTAATGCCGTATCGGGCAACACCCTGAAGACCAGGCTCTGTCCCGGATCAGCGCAGCATCATCACCTGTCCGGCTCTCGTGCACCCAGCGTCGCGGCCGCCGGCAGGTCGCCGAAATCGGAGCCGCGATGCTGTGCGCCGAGACCGGCGTGACGCAGGACACGCGTGCCGACCACGCCCAGTACATCGCCAACTGGCTGCAGCTCCTGAAGAGCGATCCGAAGGCGATCTTCACCGCCGCCGCCAAGGCGAGCCAGGCGGTGGCGTGGCTCCACTCCAAGCAGCCCAGTCAGGACTGACACACCCTGACCACCGCACCCGAGCCCCGGCAACCCGCTAGGGCTCCTTTCACTAAGTCAATTCCGTCCCTTCCACTTCGGCAATTTTGCCCGCTCACCAAACCGGTGCTCGAAGAAGATTCCGCGTCCGTTGGCCAGTGGCAAATGTGTTGCCTTCAATACCGGAGAGTAGGCCGCGTGAGCCTGGATCATCGCTTCATCCGGCTGCCGACACGCATAGACTGCTTCATAGGCAAATCGGACCACCTTCTCGTTCATCGCCGCGACCTTATCGGGGTCGATCAATGCGCAATGCTCGATGCCGCGCCGGGCAAATCGCTCCTTGTCCCAGGAAGTCCCAAACAGCATCAGCTTCGGCGCGATCGGCATCATCAGCACGACATCGCTGTTCGGCGTTAGCCCATAGGGCCGCAGCGCCTCGTTGCTCACCGCTGGATCGAAGTAGATCACCGGATTGTCGCTTGTGATGAACTCCAAAGCCGTTTGATTGTGCAGTACGACGAGCCCTACCCTGTCAAGCACTTGGCCCATCGCCTGGATGATCTGAACCATCGCATGAATCGATTGATGCGGATCGATCGAGACGACTACGTCATCCAAAATTTTCTCATATCCTTTCGGCGGTGGCGGGAATTTCCCTGCCGCTTCTAGTTGCCGCGCCGTCGTCATCACGCTGGCAGCCAGTATTTGCTCTGCAGCATCCCTCGCGGCTGGAACTCTGGCTCGCTGGAGTGCCACTAAGGCGCACACATCCTCGAGCCTGTCGTTCACGCAATCGCGCATACCAAGCGCCTCGACCAGAGGAGGCCACTTGCCCTCCAACTCCGAAAACCTGTCCTCGAGGCGGTTTGTGTCCCGATAGCCGCCAGGTAGTGGTTGAGCGTAGAAGTATTTATGAAATCCCACGTCGTCGGGGCGCTTGCGGAACGGCTCAGTCGGCGCGTCCTTGCGATAGACGGCCAGCATCTCATCGTCGCCGCAGAATGCCTTCAGATACGACACTGGGACGTAGTGATGCTTCTTCTTTGTCGTCTGCTTCTTCATCGCCACCCTTGAACCCTCGAATGTTCAAATGGATTAGCACTTCATGGAGAGCGATCCGGGCTTGGCTGCGTCAAGATGAGGCTTGCTGCCACGATCGACGGGTATGAGCCTTCGGGGCCCGAGCAACCGTTCTGGGAAGCGTCATTCCGTCCCAGCCAACGCCATCCAAGCTCAGCGAATTTGCTACCTAGGCGCTACCTGGAACTAGCTTCCCGCCGATGATCGTCATTAGGAAATCACGTAACCCAGTTAAATAATTGGTGCGGACGGCGGGACTCGAACCCGCACGATGTTTCCATCTCAGGATTTTAAGTCCTGTGTGTCTACCAATTCCACCACGTCCGCATTGTGTGTCGACCTCGTCGTGTCGGAGCCTGGACCGTCGCCGTCGCGCGCGGCATCCTGCCATCGTGGTCAAACCAACTCGCCGACAATCCCGCCCCCCGAACCTCTCGATGCCGCGACGCTGAGCCTATAGGAGGTCAGCGCACCCGTGGCAACGCCGATCGCCGAGCGGAATGCCGGCATCAGCAAGCGGCCGAGCCACCCCTCCGCTTGCCCGCCGCCAACCCTGGTCAAAGCCAATCCCGGCACACGCCGCCGGATGCAACTTGGCCACGCTCCGCGATGCCCAACTCGTCGCCCAGCGGCCGCAATCGCTTTCGCCTCCCTGATCACCCGTCCGATACGACCCCCGCGGGCTACCGCGGCAGGAGCCGTACGCATCGTTCGACAACGCCTTCGACGACATCACGGCTGAAGAGGAGCGGCAGATAGTCGTCCCGCGCCCAGATCGGAAAATGGTCGCCATAGTGCGGGCTCGCAGGATCACCCGACTGGCCCGGCGAATTTATGAAGCGGCAGGCGTCCCAGTTGCCGACGTCAGCCAGCATGCGCCAGGCCACGCCATGCTGGATGCCGAAATCGGCAGCGGTGTAGCCGTTGTTGTTGACGGTGAGCCCGCTGCCGCCCTTGGGCAACGGCCCGAGATCCAGCCGCTGCGCCAGCGGCGGCCCGAGAACGGGGCTCAGCAGATGTCCGAGACGGATGTGGTGCACGGCGCCCCATCGCCAGCCCCCGGGGTCGGGGCCGCCCACCTCGCGGGCTTGCACCCAGGCCGCAGCGAGCGTGCCGCGCCACAACGCTTCGGGCGCCGAGGCGATGAACTGGGCCACCAGGAAATCGGTATCGGGTGCCTCGATCGCTGCGACCACGTCTGGCGGACTGAGCAGGCGCATGGCGGCCGGGATGAGATGGCGCTGCAGCCAGATTTCCGACAGCAGGGCCGGCGCGGAATGAGCGTCGAGGTTGCCGTCCCATGCGAGCAGCATCGCCCGCGCCTCCTCCGCCGCACCGTCCCACGCCGGCATCGTGCCAAGCCGCGCAATCAGCGCTTTCGCAGCCGGGCACTGCACGTCGCCCTGCAGTCGTGCGAAATCCTCGAGCGAGAACGTCTCCGTCCCGTCCAGAACGGCGGTGAGGCGCCGGAAGCGGCCGCCGGCAGAGAACTCGAACCCGGTCTTGTGCCGGCGCATGGTCGAAATCGGCCGGCAGGTTCATCTGATTGGCGCTGCCGACCCAACCGCTCGCCGGGTTGAAGGACCGCGGATGGTCTGAAGCCGCCATGAACCCGTCCCACTCGAAACGGCCATCCCCCGGCACCGGCAACAGGCCGTCCCAGTTCGGGCGGCGCGGCAGCTTGCCCGCGGTGATCCAGCCGATATTGCCGTCGACGTCGGCGTACACATGATTGACCGACGGTGCCCCCCATGAGCTCTGGGCGGCGACGAACTCGTCCCAGTTGGCCGCTTGCAGGTAGCGCAGCGAGGCCATGTAGGCCGCCGTGCCGGGCTCGGTCCAAACCGTGCGCAGTGCGTAGGCCCGCAACTTTGCCGGCGCATGGTGGAGAACGGGGCCGTGCCGTGTGAACTGCAGCCTGACATCAACCGGTGGCCCGCCGCGCACCGGCATCGTCTCGACGACCTCCCGGATCGCTTCATAGCCTTCGCCATAGCGGTAGCGGCCGGCATCATTCGGATCGAGCTCATAGACGTAGAGGTCTTCCTGGTCGGTCGGGAAGATCGTGAGCCCGAAGGCAATGCGCTCGTTGTGGCCGAGCGACACGCCGGGAATGGCCGGCTCGCCGGCGCCGATGACATTGAGGCCGGGGGCATTCAGATGCACCGTGTAGCGCAGCGAAGGCAGCTCCTGCTGGCGATGTGGGTCGGTCGCCAGCAGCGCCCGTCCGGTCGTGCTACGTTCAGGTCGCACCGCCCAGTTGTTGCTGCCGTCGAGGCTCGCGAGCGGACCCGGTGATTGCGCGAGGTCCGCACCCGTCAGATCGAGCAGGTTGGTGGCCAGCCGATAAGTCTTCAACACCTCGCCTGGGATAGCCTCCGGCGTGACGCCGTCGGGATAGGCCAGCGTCCACGGTGGGTCCAGCGCCTTCACCAGCGCCGCCTGCTCCAGGCCGTGTGCGGCCGTGATGTTGGCCCGCGCCACCTCCGTATCGAGGTTGCGCACGCGCGCATGTGCCCGGCATCGCACCACGTCCTCGGCAGCCCACTTTGACGGCAGCAAACCGCACGCGACGAACTCGAGCGGCAACCGTTCTGGCTCGCCGTGGACAAGGTCGACGTAGGCGTTGATGCCGGTGACGAAGGCCGTAGTCCAGGGTTTGGCGTTGGCGCCATACGCGGCCCACTCCGCTTCCATGTCGCCGCGATAGAGCAGCAGGCGCGCGGCCCGGTCACGCTCGACGAACTTTGGCCCGAACACCTCTGCCGTCAGCCCGAGTCCGCGACGCCGCCACATCTCGAGCTGCCAAAGCCGGTCGCGCGCCGCGTTGAAGCCTTGGCCGAAAAAGACGTCTTCGATGCTGTTGGCGTAGATGTGGGCAACGCCATAGCGGTCGATCAGGATCTCGATCGGGCCACTCGGGCCGGCAACGCTTATCGATTGCCGGTGGGCTGGCGTGGGGCTCGGCATGGCGGTGTCCTCGGGCAACGGCTGTGGGCGGGCAGGTGGGGAGGGGGCAGGCCACGCGGACCCGCAAGGTGGATCAGGCTTCGTCGACGAGGCTGAGGGCGAGCTCTTTGAAGTCCGCCACGATCAGGTCCGGCTGCAGCGGCGACTGGCCATAGGGCCGCTTGCGCCGATCGACGAAGGCTGCGCGAAAGCCGTGCGATTTGGCCCCGATGCAATCGAAGGCGTGATTGGCAACGAACAGACAGCCGCTGCGTTCGATCTCGGGCCAGCGCTCGGTGATCATCCGCTCGGCCGTGGCATAGGTCTGCCAGTGCGGCTTGAAGTATCCGGCCTCTTGCACGGATATCGTGAGGTCGAAAGGAAAGCCGATGTGTGCCTTGGCGGCCTCCAGCATGTCGCGATCGCCATTCGACAGTATGACCAGCCGGTAGCGGGTCGCCAACCGTTCGAGGGCGGCGACCACATCGGGGAACGGCTTCAGCGCCTCGATCTGGGAGACGAGCCACCTGACCTCGTCTTGAGTGTGGCTGATCCGCGCCCGCTCCAGCACCTGCGACACGGCCCTGTGCCCGATCTGGCGATACGGCGTGTGTCCGCGGTCAAGCAGCGCATCGATCATGCTGTCCTCGTAGTGCGTGCGCCGCCACCAGGTGACGAACTGGTTGGCGTCACCTGTCCAGCCCTTGTTCCTGAGGAACGGCGTCACGGCAGCGACCAAGCCACCCTGCATGTCGACGACGGTGCCGTATTGGTCGAAGACGAGCGCTCGGGTCTCGCGGCGGACGATATCGAGGGAACTGGCCATGGAAGGTGAGCATCCTTGTGCAGTGACGGTCTCAACCCTTAGTCTAGCGCCCAATCGATACCAATGAGCAAGAGGTCCGTGCCATGACTGCCGCTCCGAAGTCCTTTCGCGTGGGACTGTTGCTGTTTCCCGAGATCACCCAGCTCGACATGACAGGACCCTATGAGGTCTTCATCAAGTTTCCGGGCGCCGAGGTCCACCTCGTGGCCAAGACCATGGCGCCGGTGCGCGCCAACGGTGGCATGGCGATCATGCCGACGACGACGATGGCCGAGTGCCCCGATCTCGACCTCGTCTGCGTGCCGGGCGGTGGCGGCATGAACGCCCTGCTCAACGACGAGGAGACGCTGGCCTTTCTCCAGCGCCAGGCCAAGGTCGCGCGCTATGTCACCAGCGTCTGCACGGGCGCGCTGGTGCTGGGCGCCGCGGGCCTGCTCAAGGGCCGGCGCGCCGCCACCCACTGGATGAGCCGCGAGATGCTGGCCTCCTTCGGCGCCATTCCCGTGGCCGACCGCGTCGCCGTCGATGGCAACGTCATCACCGGTGGCGGTGTCACGGCCGGCATCGACTTCGCATTGAAGGTGGCAGCCGACGCCTTCGGCGACGATCTCGCCAAGTCGATCCAGTTGGCGATCGAGTACGATCCCCATCCGCCCTTCAACGCCGGATCGCCGGAAGGCGCTGGCACCGAGATCGTCGACAGGACCCGGCATGCCGCTGCCAGCCGTCAGGCCGAGCGCCTCGCCGCCGTCGAGACCGCAGCCCGCCGCCTGGCGTGAACTGTATGGGGCCAAGACCACCAAGCCGAACCCGCCAATTACCCACCCCCTGAGCGCCTAGCGCGCGACCCGTCGCGCACTAGGCGAAGGCCGCGACGGCGGCCCGCCGCTTTGCGGCGCCCTCGCGGAGGCGCAGCGCTGCCCCTCGGCAGCGCGATACGCGCCGTGAGCGCAAACAAACCAAAAAAAAATCTCTAACCGGCCCGGGGCTCTTTCTGCGCAAGGACTGCACTGAGGATGCGACCCCGCTCGCCGGCATCGAGCGCCCGCGGCCTGGCCATCTGCGCCGCGATCAGTAATGCATTGCGGCTGGCGCCGAGATTGGCCTTGCCCTGACCGGCGATGTCGTAGGCGGTGCCGTGCGCCGGCGTGCAGACCGGAAATCCATAGCCGCCGATCAGCGTGACACCGGCCTCGAAGCCCATCAGCTTCATGGCGATCTGGCCCTGGTCGTGGAACATGGTCTGCACGGCATCGAAATCGCCGCGCTTGGCGCGCACGAAAACGGTGTCGGAGGGAAACGGCCCTTCGACGGCAAACCCTAGCGCCTTGGCTTCCGCCACGGCCGGCTCCAGGATCTCGATCTCTTCCATGCCGAAATTGCCGCCGTCGCCGGCGTGCGGATTGAGCGCGGCAACGGCGATGCGCGGCTTGGCAAAACCGGCTTCCCGCATCGAGCGGTCGGTGAGCCTGATGGCTTCCACGATCCGCGCCGTGCTGAGGTTGGCCGACACGTCCTTCAGCGGAATGTGGCTGGTGACGCGCGCATTCCACAGCTTGCCCAGAATGTTGAACTCGCGGCCGGGCTGCGCTCGCTCCGGTCTCCTCGCTGATGACGGCGATCTCGTCCTCGTAGTGACCGGCGCCGAGCTTCATGGCGTGCTTGTTGAAGGGCGTGAAGGTGGCGGCGTCCGCGCCCCCGGCGTGCGCGAGTCGTAGCACGGTGCGGAAATTGCGCATGGCGAAGCGACCGCCCTCGGCCGACGCCACGCCGCGCTCGATCCGCGCGGGCTCGAGATGCTTGAGGTCGACGAACACCGGCTTGCCCGCGAACGCCAGCGGTGAGCCGGGCGTCCACGCGTCCATGTCGCAGCGCACGTTCGCAACCGCTTCCCCTTCGGCCAACACGCGCCGATCGCCGATGACGATCACATCGCCGGCCCCCCGGACGTCGGCGTCGACAAGGAGTTTGGCGGTGAGTTCGGGGCTGATGCCGCAGGGATCTCCCATGGCAAGGGCGATGACGGGGCGCTGGGCTGTCGGCATGACGTTCAATCCTCGAAGGTTAGTCGCGGTCCTGGCGGGCGACGTAGCGGTGGTCCTGGTAGTCGGCCATGGGCTCGGAATGGATCGTCGCGATGTGCCGGCGCTCGCGGAAATAGGCCCAGGCGTCGCGGTGTTCGCCGCCGCCTTCGCCGATGACGCTGATGCGCTCGCGCCGGTAGCCGTTGGGCAGATGTGTCGATTCAAGCTCGTCGAGGGCCGGCATCATGGCCTCCGGCACCTCCCACAGTTCGCCCCTCACCCGGTGGCCTTCACCACGCTCCGGCAGCAGGTAAGGGCTGAACCATTGATTGCCGACCACCAGCGGCCACGCCTCCACCGTGGAAGCCATGCCGATGAAGCGGGCGCCCGCCATGTAGTGGTGGTTTGGGAACCCGCGCTTGAGAGTGCCGTAGACGAATACGCAATGCGCCGCTTGGGTCACGCGCTTTGGCTCCCGTTGTTAGCTGATATCGTTGGACTTGAGATAGCCGAGAACCTTGTCGAGCGGCTCCACGTCGCCGAACTTGGCGTCGATGTCGAAGAGGTTCCACTCCACCGCGCCGATGATGCGGTCGCCGACCGCCTCGCGCACCACGATCGGCCTGAAGCCGTCGGCGATGGCATCCTCGACCGTGTTGCGCACGCAGGCGCACGCTGTCACGCCCGTGACGATCACCGTGTCCACGCCCGCCGCCCGCAGCATGCCGCCAAGGTAGGTGCCATGGAAGGCGCTCGCCCGCTTCTTGACGATGACGTGCTCGCCAGGCTCCGGCGCGATGCGGTCGTCGATCGCGGCCTCATAGCTGCCGGTCTTCAAGATCTCGACGGGGATCTTGTATTGCCACAGCCCCATGTCCGAGTTTGGCCCCTCGGTGACGTCGTAGGCCGTGGTCGTGTAGATCACCGGCAGTTTGCGTGCCCGAAAGGCTTTCAGCAGCTCCTGCGTCGCCGGGATGATGGTCTCCATCCCCTCGCACGAAAAGGCGTTTCCAGGCCGCGTCCAGGCGTTGGCGAGATCGATGTTGATCAGAGCTGGCCGTTTGCCGTAGCCGATGCGGCGCTGGAAACCGCGGTTCTGGTAGAGCGCGCTGTCGGCAGCAAACACCTTGTCGAGCGCGGCTTGAAGTTCGGCCTTGGGGTCCATGGGGCTGATGTTCCGTGGCTGGGAGCGAAGGGTGCGGCACGGAGACTAATAGCGCCGGTCTCGCCGCACAACCGTTGCGCCAGAGCCAGCCCGGCTGGGCGATGTTGCGGGACCCCGCTGCCCAAGCCTGAGGCGCCATGCTATGAGCCACTCGTGCGGGTTTGGGTTCAGTGATCGAAGAGGTGATCCATGCGGTGGTTTCAGGCTATTGCGATCTCGGCTGTCGTGGTTATGGCAGCGACGGCGTCCGGCGGTGGCGCGGTCCTGGCGCAATCCCCGGCGAAATGTGTCCGCGCCGGCGGCTCGGCCAACATGATCACGCGTGACCTCGCCGAGTTCATGGCCAAGGCCGCGCTCGGCAATTCCATCAAGGGCATGCAGCGCAAGCCGGTTGGCCCGATCAAGCTCACCTGCAAGAACGGGGCGACCGTTTACTGCCTGGCCCGCCAGAAGGCCTGCAAGTAGGGCACAATCCGAAGTCGGGCGAACCAGCGCGGGCGCGGCTATTCCGCTGCGCTCGCGGCAGCGATTTTTCCCTTGCCCCACTCAGCCATCAGTTTCGACCACTCCGCTCGCGCCGCCGCGACTGTCGGGACTTTGACATGGCCGAAGCCGCGGATCTTGGCGGGAATGTCGGCGATCGCCACGGCGCCGGCGTGCGTTTGCGCGTCGAGCCCGGCAATGAGGCGCTCGATGATGCCCTCGTATTCCCCGATCAGCGCCCGCTCCGTGCGCCGCTCCGCGGTGTAGCCGAAAACGTCCCAGGCTGTGCCCCTGAGCCGCTTGAGCCGCGCCAGCCGCTCGAGCACCGGGAAGATCCACGGCCCGAAAGTCATCTTGCGGATCTTGCCCGACTTGCCATCGCGCCGCGCCAGCAGCGGCGGCGCCAGCAGCAACTCGATGCGGTCGAGGCCCTCGAACTGCGCTTCGAGTCGCTCTCGGAACTGGGGCTCGGAGTAGAGTCGCGCCACCTCGTATTCATCCTTGTAGGCCATCAGCTTGTGGAGATTGCGGGCGACCGTCATGGCAAGCTCAGACCGGCCAGGCGTCTTGGCGCTCTCCGCTGCCGCCACCCGGCGCACCAGGGCCTCGTATCGGTTGGCATAGGCGGCGTCCTGGTAGGCTTCGAGATCTGCGCGTCGGTGCGCAAGGAGGGCGTCGAGTGTGTCGAGCGGCGCGCCCTTGGGCAGCCCGACCAGCGCCTCGACGGCGGCAAGGTCGTGCCCGGCTCGCCGTCCCCAGTCGAAGGCCGTTTTGTTGGCTTCGATCGCCAGCCCATTGAGCTCGATCGCACGCATCAGCGCAGCCGAGGAAACCGGCACCAGCCCCTTCTGCCAGGCAAATCCCAGCATGAACAGGTTGGCGGCGATGCTGTCGCCCATCAGCGCTGTGGCGAGCCGCGTCGCGTCGATGAGATCGATCCTGCCCGGGCCGGCTTCGGCACTGATCCGCCGCGCAATGGCATCGGCCGGAAAGGTCAGGTCCGGATTCATGGCGAACTGCCCGGTGATCGCCTGATGCGCGTTGACGACGACGTGGCTCCGCCTGGCATCGATGCTGCCAAGCGCCGCGTCTCCGCTCGTCACCAGGCTGTCGCAGCCGAGCACGAGGTCGGCCGAGCCCGTCGACAGCCGCGCCGGCCCGAGTGCTCGATTCGCTGGCCGCGATCCGCACATGGCTCATGACCGCGCCGCCCTTCTGCGCCATGCCGAACTGATCGATAGTCGAGAACGCCTTGCCCTCGATGTGCGCGCCCATCGTCAACAGCGCCGCAATCGTGACGACGCCCGTCCCGCCGATGCCGGTGATGAGGATGTTGTAGGCCTCCTCCGGTCCCAGCTTCGGCAGCGTCGGCACCGGCAGCAGCGTCAGGTTGCGCGGCACGTCCTTGGCGCCGGCAAGCCGCTTCGGCTTAGCGCCGATCACGTTGACGAAGCTCGGGCAAAAGCCCTCCGCGCACGAGTAGTCCTTGTTGCACGAGGACTGGTCGATCTGTCGCTTCCGACCGAACGCAGTCTCCAGTGGCAGCACCGACAGGCAGTTCGAGGCGACCGAGCAATCCCCACACCCCTCGCAAACCCGCGGATTGATCGCCATCCGCCGCGCCGGATCGACCATCTCCCCCTTCTTGCGCCGCCGACGCTTCTCCGCAGCACACGTCTGGTCGTAGATGAGAACGCTGACGCCCGGCGTCTGCCTGAGCTCGCGCTGCACCCAGTCGAGGCGGTGGCGCGGCTCGATCTGCGTGCCCGCCGCAAACGGCGCATCCTGAGGATATTTCGCGGGATCGTCGGTGACGACGAAGATTCGCTTGACGCCCTCGGCCGCCACCTGTGCCGAAATCGACATCGGCGTGATCGTGCCGTCATGCGGCTGCCCGCCGGTCATCGCCACCGCGTCGTTGAAGAGGATCTTGTAGGTGATGTTGACGCCGGAGGCGATGCACGCCCGGATCGCCATCAGCCCGGAATGGAAATAGGTCCCGTCACCGAGGTTCTGGAAGACATGGTTCGCCGTCGTGAACGGGGCCTGGCCGATCCAGTTGGCACCTTCACCGCCCATGTGTGTGTGTGCCGTGACGTTGCGGTCCATGTAGGTCGACATGTAGTGGCAGCCGACGCCGCCGTGTGCCCGGCTGCCCTCCGGCACCTTGGTCGAGGTGTTGTGCGGGCAGCCCGAGCAGAAATAGGGGACGCGTTGGATGGCGACGCTGCGGCGCGCAAGGCCCCGCTTCGCCTTGTCGTCGAGGAATGCGATCCGGGCCTTGATCGTGTCGGAGTTGTGGAACGGCGCAATGCGTCCCGCCAGCGCCCGCACCACCTCGTCGGCCGAGAACTCGGCGATTTCCGGGATCAGCAGGTTGTCGTTCTCGTCGCAGCGCCCGACCACGCGGGGCCGGCGGGCCTCCGGCAGGTCGTAGATGGCGTCCTTGACGCCCACCTCGAGCAGCCGCCGCTTTTCCTCGATGACGAACACCTCCTCGAGGCCATCGGCGAAGGTGCGCACGGTCTCGCGGTCAAGCGGGTAGGGCATGCCGATCTTCAGCATCGTGATGCCGATCTCGGCGGCCCGTCCGCCGCCGAGGCCCATGAGCTCCAGCGCCTCGAGCGTGTCCATCGCGGCCTTGCCCGCCGCAATGATGCCGTAGCGCCGCCTGGGCCCGTCGATCAGCCGGCGGTTGACGCCGTTGGCGCGTGCGAAGGCGAGAGCGGCCGGCAGCTTGGCGCGCCTGAGTCGCGGCTCCTGGGCCACCCACGCATCGCCGGCCCGGATGTGCACGCCGTCGGTCGGCAGCTCGAAATTGGGCGTGATCAGCTTGACGCGGTCGGGCTCGGCGTCGACGCCGGCCGCCGCATCGACCGTGTCGGCCGTCAGCTTGAAACCGACCCAGGCGCCGGAAAAGCGCGACATCGCCCAACCGACGATGCCGAAGTCCAGCACCTCCTGCACGGTCGCGGGATAGAGGACCGGCATGATCAGATCGGCAAACATCGTCTCCGAGGCCGCTGGCACGTCGGTCGACTTCATCGCCGGATCGTCACCGACCGCAGCCAGCACGCCGCCGTGCTTCGAGGTCCCAGCGAGGTTGGCATGCCGGATGGCGTCGATCGAGCGGTCGAGCCCCGGCCCCTTGCCGTACCACATGGCGGCAACGCCGTCGTATTTGGCGCCGTCGTACATGTTGGCCTGCTGGCTGCCCCAGCACGCCGTCGCCGCCAGGTCCTCGTTGACGGCGGCATGGAAGAAGACGCGGCGCTGTTCGAGCAAAGCCTTGGCCCGCCATGACTCCTTGTCGATGTTGTGCATCGGCGAGCCGCGATAGCCGGTGATGTAGGAGGCTGTCCTGAGGCCGGCGGCCTCGTCGCGCCAGATCTGGTTCATGGCGAGCCGCACCAGCGCCTGACTGCCTGTCAGATAGGCGGTGCCTTTGCCAAGCTCGTACTTGTCCTCGAGCGTCACGGCTCTGAGCGTCATGTGCGGGCTCCCTTGTCAGGTTTGGCCGCGGTGCGCGGGCTCAGCCGACATGCCGAACAGCATCGGGAGGATTGTGCCGGGAGGCAAGCGCCAATGGGCCGGCAACGCAAAGGTTTCGCGGAAGGCCCCGGTCAATCAGCCGGCACTGCGCCCACGGCCAGTGCTTGGCTGGCCTCGTCCCCGTCGTCGGCCGGGAACACCAGCACCCGCTCCGGCGCGATCTCGACGCCAACGTCGGCCTCGGCCGGCAGCTCACTCTCGCGCACCCGCGCCCGCAGCAGCCCGTCGAAGCCTTCGACTGCCAGGTCGACCAGTGCCGCATCGCCGAGCGGTTTGACGCGCACCAGCCGGGCCGGGATGCCCTGGCCTTGTCGAACGAGCCCGATCGCGCGTTGCCGGATGCAAACCACTGCGGTCTCGCCTTCCCCGATATCGGGCACCATGAACGTGCCGACCGGTGTCCTGAGCGCGCCGCCCTCCACCGTCCAGGTGATCTCGTTGATTTCCGAGAACAGCCGCGCCACGAACAGGTCAGCGGGATCCCGGTGCAGATCGCGCGCCTTGCCGACCTGGATCAGCCGCCCAGCCCGCATCACCGCGATCCGGTCGGCGAGCCGCATCGCCTCCTCCGGATGGTGCGTCACGATGATCGAGGTCGCCCGCGTCTCCCGGATGAGCGACAGCGTTTCCTCCTGCAGCCGCTCCCTCAGGTGCACGTCGAGACCCGAGAACGGCTCGTCCATAAGCATCACCGCCGGCCGCGGCACGATCGCGCGGGCGAGCGCCACCCGCTGCTGCTCGCCGCCGGAAAGCGTGTGCGGATACATCTCGGCATGGCGCAGCATGCCGACGCGCGCCAGCACCGCCCGTGCTTCGCGCAGCGCGGTTTCCTTCGAGAGTGACTTCAGTCCGAACGCGACGTTCTCGAGGATGTTGAGATGCGGGAACAGCGCGAAATCCTGGAACATCAGGCCGACGTGGCGCGATTCCGGCGGCACGAACCGATTGGGCCCGGCCACCTCCTCTCCGGCGATCAGCACCCGTCCGGCCGACGGTTTCTCGATTCCCGATGCGATCCGCAGCAATGTCGTCTTGCCGCAACCTGAAGGGCCGAGCAGGCACACGACTTCGCCCGGCTCGATCGCCAGCGAGATGCCTCGGAGCGCCATCGCCTCGCCATAGCGTCGCTCGACGGCCTCGAACGCTAGGCTGGCGGCAAACGCCGCTCCGGCCCGGCCCGGTCGCGCGGTCTTTGAAGCACCCGGCTCGGCTCCTCGATCGCTGTGGCCAGAGCCTTGGCGGGCGCCATGGGGCTTGAGAAAGCTTGGCAATTTCACGGCAGGTCCGCTTGCTGAGCTCTGATCCGGGATGGGTCTGGGCCACGGTCCCGTCGGGCGCGGACAATAGGTCAGTCGGGCCCGGGCGGCAATGATGCCCTGGCGATCGTACTCGGCCAATCCACCCATTCCGCCGCTAGCCCGCAAAACCGGCCTATCCTGGCTGGGCCGGCAGGTTGGCTGGGGAGTAAGCATCCAACGGCCCGGTTGCTGCCGACCGCCCCATGCCACTAAAGTCTCCGGCATCTTCCATCAAGGAGCATGAGAAATGTCAGTACCCTCAGAGGTCGTCGCCGAGCTCGCGCCCAGCGGCACGCTGCGCGCCGCAATCAACATGTCGAACTTCCTGCTGGTGACGGGACGCACCGCTGACGGAGACCCGACCGGCGTATCGCCGGACATGGCGGCCGAGGCGGCAAGACGCCTTGGCGTCAAGTTGAAACTGATCCCGTTCAAGTCGCCGGGTGAACTCGGCGATCAGGCCGAGAACGACGTCTGGGACATCGGCAATATCGGCGCCGAGCCCCAGCGTGCCCGCACCATTGCCTTCACGGCTGCCTATTGCGAGATCGAATCCACCTACCTCGTCCCCGCCGGCTCGCCGATCAAGACCATCGCCGAAGTCGACAAGCCCGGCGTGCGCATCTCCGTCACCGGCCGCAGCGCCTACGGCCTCTGGCTCGAGAACAACATCAAGCAGGCCGAGCTGGTGCGCACAAATTCGCTCGACGCCTCGTTCGACAAGTTCGTCGCTGAAAAGCTGGACGTGCTGGCGGGCTTGCGCCCCCGTCTCATCGACGACGTCAAGAAGCTGCCCGGCGCACGCATCCTTGACGGCAAATTCTCCGCCGTGCAGCAGGCGATGGGCACGCCCAAGAAGAATGTGAACGCCGCCAAGTGGCTCGCAGCCTTCGTCGAGGACGCAAAGGCCTCCGGTCTCGTGCAGAGCTTCATCGACAAGCACAAAGCCAACGGCCTGTCCGTCGCCCCGCCCGCTGGCGCCTAGCAAGCAGCGGCCGCTGTCTCCACGCTGGAGGTGGCGGCCGCATCGTATTGTGAAGAGCGCAATGAGGTTCGGCGCGGTCCCGCGATCAGCCTGACAATCAGTCGAATAGCACGACTTGGCGCACGACCGCCGCGTCGGCCAGGCGGTCGAAGCCTTCGTTGACCTCATCGAGCCGGATCTTGGCACTGAGCAGCCGGTCGACTGGCAGCTTGCGGTCCTTGTAGAGGCCGATGTAGCGCGGCACGTCACGCGCGATCACACACCCGCCCATGTAGCTGCCGAGCACTTGGCGGCCGTCCTGCACCATCTGGTAGTGCGGCACGGTGAATTGCGCAGCCACCGGCGACAGGCCGGCCGAGACCGTCCGCCCGCCCCTGACCGTGATCTTGTAGGCAAGCTCCATCGCCTTGACGGTGCCCGCCATTTCGAAGGCGCTGTCGACGCCGCCGTCGGTGGCCTTCACGATCCGCTCGACGCAGTCCGCCTCCCGGGCATTGAAGGTGTCGGTGGCGCCGAGCTGGCGCGCCAGCGCCAACTTGTCGTCATGCACGTCGACCGCGATGATCCGGCCCGCGCCGGCAACGATGGCGCCGAGCAGGCAGGAAAGGCCGACCCCGCCGAGCCCGACCACGGCGACCACGTCGCCAGGTTTGGTTTCTGCCGTGTTGACCGCCGCACCGACCCCCGTGACGACGGCGCACCCGAACAGCGCTGCATCGCCAAACGGCACGTCCTTGGGGATCTTCTGCACCGAATTGCGCGGCACCACCGCATGGTCGGCAAAGCACGAGAGGCCCGCATAGTGGGCGACCTCCTGCCCGTTGAGCTTGAGCCGCCGCCCTCCCGTGGCAAGGTCGCCCTTCTGTTTGGCGGCGTTGAAGGTCGTGCACAGGTTCGGCCGTCCGCTGGTGCATTGCCGGCACGACCCGCAACTCGGCGCGAAGATGAACACCACGTGGTCGCCGACTTCGAGGTCGCTGACCCCGCTGCCGAGAGCGGCAATCTCGCCGGCCCCCTCATGCCCGATCACCGTCGGCAAGGGCCGCGGCCGGGCGCCCTCGATGGTCGAAAGGTCGGAGTGGCAAAGCCCTGCCGCACGAACCTTGACCAGAACTTCGCCGGCCCGCGGCGGCTCCAACTCCAGCGTCTCGATCCGCAGTGGCCGGCTCTGGGCGTAGGGGCGTGGCAGGCCCTGCTCGTAGAGCACGGCTCCCTTGATGTGCATGTTGGTGCTCCGCAGCGGTAAAGGCGTGACGTTGGATGGCGGCGAGCATAGAGCACGCCAGCAGTCATCTCTACTGCCGCGCCACCAGCGGGTAGAGCAAATCGTGGAGCGGCGAGGGGCCAGGCAACAGGTCGATTCCAAGCGCTGATTTGACCAGATAGCTGGCCGCAACCGCGCCGGCGAGCAGCACCGTTGCGCCTGCACCCTGCACAAACGCGACCATGAAAAGGCCGATCCGGTCGGCGATAGCGCCCAGTCTGGCATTGCCAATGCCGTGGGCAGTCGCGGTGGTCATCTGCGGCCCCTTCCAGGCGTTCGTCGACGTGTCTCGTCTCGGGGCGTGTCCCCCTGCGCTTCAAATGACGGAGCAAAAAGCATGCCTGCACTGTTCATCTGCTGGCGTCCCATGCGTCCACCTCTTGTGTCGCTCCGACATCGTGACCATGTGTTGCTCTGTTGCAACGCCTGCGGCGCCGGGCGTTTTGCTTGCCCGGTCAGCATTTGGTAACCATTGCAGTGGAGATGTTGTGCGGGATTGTGGCGGCAGGCGGTTTGGCGGAAGAGGCGGATGATGACCAGATGGCGGGCTAAGGATTGGGGCAAGAAGCTGGTCGTTGGCGTCCTTCTGGCAGCGATTTCAGCCCTCGCAGGCGTGCCCCAGGCGGATGCGCGCGGTCCATTTGACTATCTCTCCGGCACCTGGAAGGGCGCCGCCAAGGTCCGACTGACCAGCGGCAGCACTGAAACTTTGAAATGTTACGCCTACTACTCGCCGAAAGACGCAGGCGCCGGCCTCGGCCTCGCCATCCGTTGTGCCTCCGCCAGCAGCCGGATCGAGCTGAGGGCCCAGTTGGCTCAGGAGGGCAGCAATATCACCGGCCAGTGGGAAGAGCGCACTTATAACGCCTCCGGCGCCGTCACCGGTAAGGGCACCGACGGCAACTTCAGTCTCTCGATTGTCGGTGGCGGCTTCAAGGGCACGATGGCGGTCCAGACCAACGGCAGCAGCCAGACCGTGACAATCCGCACCGAAGGCGTGGCCTTGCAAAGCGTCAATATCAACCTTTCACGGGCGTGAAGAACGCGCCGAACGGGGGACGTATGTCGAAACGGACAGTGCATTCTTTGGCGCGCTGTGGGGCATTCGCCGCCACTGTGGCGGTCTCCGCGCTTGTTGCTGCACCCGCCTCTGCCGATCGCTATGCCAGCGCCGGCTATCGACCCTCCTACGTCGTTGCGGAAAGCCATTGGGGCAACGGCACCATCAGCGGCCCTGTCCGCCACGCCGGCCGGCGCGGCTGGCAGGTGCGCCTGCCACGCGGCACCTGGATCGATTGCGGGCGTAGCTGCACCGAGACGCTGCGGCGCGCCACGGTCGATTTCTGGGAGGCCCAGGGCGGAAACCAGTCCAAGGACTCAGGTCCCGGCTATTTTCGCTGGGAATTCCGTTACTGATCGGGCGCCTTGGCACCTGAATCATAGCCCGCGAGGGGCGGCGGCGGCGGCGGAAGCCGTCCCCGCTCTGAAAGCCACCGGACTTAGCCGGCGATCTTCGCCTCGATCGCCGTCAGCGCGTCGGCAGCCTTGCTGCCGTCCGGACCGCCGGCCTGGGCGAGGTCGGGTCGCCCGCCACCGCCTTTGCCGCCGAGAGCGTCGGCTCCGATCTTGACGAGGTCCACCGCGCTCCAGCTCTTAGTCAGGTCTTCCGTCACCCCGACCGCGAGGCCCGCCTTGCCGTCCTCCGTCACACCGACGATGGCGACGATGCCCGATCCAACCTGCTTCTTGGCATCATCGACGAGGCCACGCAGATCCTTCGGATTGAGGCCTTGGACGCTACGAGCCAGCAGCTTGACGTCGCCGATAGTCTTGATCTGGCTTGCCGCCGCACCGCCGCCGTCCGATGCGCCTGAGCCGCCCGCGAGTGCAAGCGCACGTCGAGCTTCGCTCAGTTGCCGCTCGAGCTGCTTTTGCCCGTCGACCAGCGCCTTGACCCGCTCGACGATCTCCTCGGGCCTGGTGCGCAGCAAATTGGTCAGCTCGCGCATGCGCTGATCCTGGTCGGCCAGGTAGTGGCGGGCACCATCGGCCGTGACGGCCTCGATCCGCCGCACGCCCGCAGCCGATCCCGTTTCCGCGACGATGCGGATCAGTCCGATGTCGCCCGTGCGCCGCACGTGCGTGCCGCCGCACAGCTCGATCGACCAGGGCTTGTTGGCTTTCTCGCCGCCGATCCCGACACCCATCGAGACCACGCGAACCTCATCGCCATACTTTTCGCCGAACAGCGCCATGGCGCCCGTCTCCCGCGCATCGTCGATGCTCATGAGGCGCGTCTCGACCGGAGTGTTTTGCAGCACGTAGGCGTTGGCGAGCTCCTCCACCTTCGCAATCTCCTCGGCGCTCATCGCCTTGTTGTGCGAGATGTCGAAGCGCAGGCGCTGCGGCTCCACCAACGAGCCTTTCTGGGCAACGTGCGTGCCGAGCACCTGCCGCAACGCCTCGTGCACCAGGTGGGTTGCCGAGTGGTTGGCGCGGATCGCCGTCCGCCGGGCATGGTCGACCTTCATGGCGACCGCGTCTCCCGCCTTGAACGTGCCTGCCTCCACCGTCCCCGTATGCACGAACAGGTCGCCGAGCTTCTTGCGCGTGTCGGTGACTTTGAAGATGGCGCCGTTGCTGCCCTGGATGATGCCGGTATCTCCGACCTGTCCGCCACTCTCGCCGTAGAACGGCGTCTGGTTGACCACGATCTCGCCCGACTGGCCCGCCTTGAGCGCAGCCTCGGCCTTGCCGCTGGCAAAGGTGCCGAGCACGATGGCCTCGGCATCCTCCGTGTCGTAGCCGAGGAATTCCGTTGCCCCCGTCTTCTCCTTGACCTCGAACCAGATTCCCTCGGTGGCGGCTTCGCCCGAGCCTTTCCAGGCCCGTCGCGCCTCCTCCTTCTGCTGGTCCATGGCGGCGTTGTAGGCGGCAAGATCGACGCCGATACCACGCGGGCGCAGCGCGTCTTGCGTGAGGTCGAGCGGGAAGCCATAGGTGTCGTAAAGCCGGAAGGCCACGTCGCCGGCCAACACGTCGCCCTTGCGCAGGTTGTTGGTGGCGTCGTCGAGCAGCACCAGCCCGCGTTCGAGCGTATTGCGGAAGCGAACCTCCTCGAGCTTCAGCGTCTCCGCGATCAGGGCCTGCGCCTGGGTGAGCTCCTTGTAGGTATCCCCCATCTGCCGCACGAGCGCCGGCACCAGCCGATACATCAAAGGGTCCTTGGCGCCGAGCAGGTGCGCGTGACGCATCGCCCGCCGCATGATGCGCCTGAGCACGTAGCCGCGTCCTTCGTTGGACGGCAACACACCGTCGGCGATCAGGAACGAGGCAGCACGCAGATGGTCGGCAATGACGCGATGGCTCGGCGTGTTGTCGCCTTTAGCCGGCACACCGGTCTCGGAAACCGACGCCTCGATCAACGCCTTGAAGAGATCCGTATCGTAGTTCGAATGGACGCCCTGCAGGATGGCCGAGATGCGCTCGAGCCCCATTCCCGTATCGATCGACGGCCGCGGCAGCGGTTGGCGCTGGCCCGGCGCCACCTGGTCGAACTGCATGAACACCAGGTTCCAGAACTCCAGGAACCTGTCGCCATCTTCGTCGGGGCTTCCTGGCGGCCCGCCCTTCAGCTTGTCGCCCTGGTCGATGAAGATTTCCGAGCACGGCCCGCACGGGCCAGTATCGCCCGCCGACCAGAAGTTGTCCGACGTCGAGATTCGGATGATGCGGTCGTCCTTGAAGCCGGCGATCTTCTTCCACAGGACCGCCGCCTCCTCGTCCTCCGAGTAGACGGTGATCAGCAGCTTGTCCCGCTTGAGGCCGAACTCCTTCGAGACCAGCGTCCAGGCGAGTTCGATCGCGCGCTCCTTGAAGTAGTCGCCGAACGAGAAGTTGCCGAGCATCTCGAAGAAGGTGTGGTGGCGCGCGGTATAGCCGACGTTGTCGAGATCGTTGTGCTTGCCGCCCGCGCGCAGGCACTTCTGCGCCGTCACAGCCGTGCTGTAGTCACGTTTTTCCTGCCCCGTGAACAGGTTCTTGAATTGGACCATGCCGGCCGACGTGAACATCAGCGTCGGATCGTTGCGGGGCACCAACGAAGAACTCTCGACGTGCTGATGTCCGTTTTTCTGGAAGAACTCGACAAAGGTCGAGCGGATCTCGTTGACGCCGGTCATGGGCCTCTCGGTGCTCTAAAGATGCGGAGCGCCCTGCCGCCTGTCCGCCGCGCCAAGTGACGGCCGCAAGCGCAGCATGCGCTGAATTCCTGAGCGTCTTTCTAGCGGTGAGGCGGGAGGCTTGTCTATCAATGCCGCCATTTCCGTTGGCACCATCCACTGACTGGTCGAGGCGCAACCGCACGCCGCTCCTTCCGCCACCGCCTTGTTGCCCCTGGCGCTGGGCTCCCCGATTTGCGCTCTAGGCGCGCCAGCAGCGCCCCACACCGCTGAGCAGCGGCATCGGCTGGAGCCCGGACACAGGTCGCAATGGTTAATGGCAGGGCAAATCGGATGTACCCGAACTCACGTCATCCACACCCATAAGTGCTACTCCAAACGCGGTGAATGCCATGCTACGGCTGGCTTCGTCATTGCAGGATGCCGTTGAGGGATTGACGCTTTTGTTGCGCTGCAGCATATTCACGCGGGCGTCCGGTGTTTTCAGAAGGGGCCAGGCTTCCGGGAAGTCCATGGCAGGTGGCCGGTAGCGTCAAGGAGCGGGCATTCTCATGGCGGACAGCAGCACGCGCATTGTTTCCGAGGCGCAAACAAATCGCAGAGCCGATGATATGCCCGAAGCGCCCGCCGCTGGCGCCGGCAACGCGCGCCGGGTTCATATCAAGACGTTCGGTTGTCAGATGAACGTCTACGATTCCGAACGCCTGGGAGAGGCGCTCGCGGCCGATGGCTACTCGGCCACCGACGACATCGCCGAAGCCGATCTGGTCATCCTCAATACCTGCCACATCCGCGAGAAGGCCGCCGAGAAGGTCTATTCCGAGCTCGGTCGCGTACGCGCCACCCGCATCGATCGCAAGCGCCGCGGCCTCGACACCCTCGTTGCCGTTACCGGTTGCGTCGCCCAGGCCGAAGGCGCCGAGATCGTGCGCCGCGCGCCCGTCGTCGACCTCGTCGTTGGCCCGCAGAGCTACCACCGCATGCCGCAATTGCTCGAGCAGGTCACCCGCACCGGCACTGCAGCGGTCGAGACTGAGTTCCTGGGCGAGGAGAAGTTCGAAACCCTGCCCGCCCGCCGGTCCGAGCTGCAGCGCAAACGCGCGCCGGCAGCTTTTCTTACCGTGCAGGAAGGCTGCGACAAGTTCTGTACCTTCTGCGTCGTGCCCTACACCCGCGGCGCCGAGCTGTCGCGCCCGGTCGAGGCGCTGCTCACCGAAGCCCGCCAGCTGGTCGCACAAGGCGTGCGCGAGATCACGCTCTTGGGCCAGAACGTCAATGCCTACCACGGCGAGGACGCCACCGGTGCTTCCACCTCGTTGGCGCGCCTGATCGAGCGTCTCGCATCCATTCCCGAGCTCGAGCGGATCCGCTATACAACTTCCCATCCGCGCGACATGACCGACGATCTCATCGCCGTCCATGCCAGCGAGCCGAAGCTGATGCCCTATCTGCATCTGCCGTTTCAGGCCGGCGCCGATCGCATCCTCGCCACCATGAACAGAAAGCACACCGCCGAGGACTACCTTCGCCTCGTCGATCGCATTCGCCGTGCCCGCCCGGATATCGCGCTCTCGACGGACATCATCGTCGGCTTTCCCGGCGAGACCGAGGATGAATTCAACCAGACGCTGGACCTGGTCCGCGAGGTCGGCTTTGCCCAGGCCTACTCGTTCAAGTACAGCCCGCGCCCGGGCACGCCGGCCGCCGGCATGGGCGATCAGGTCCCTGACGATGTGGGCTTGAGCCGCCTCCACAGGCTCCAGGCGGTGCTCGAGCAGCAGCAGGCCGCCTTTAACCGCAGCCTCGTCGGCCGCACCCTGCCGGTGCTTTTCGATCGCACCGGTCGCCGCGACGGCCAGGTTCTCGGTCGCTCCCCCTACCTGCAGGTGGTTCATGCTGAGGGAGCGTCGGAGTTGCTTGGACGCATCATTCCTGTAGAAATCGTGTCTGCAGGCCAGAACAGTCTCGGTGGTGCCATAAGAGTGGCTTGAGGTGTATCCTGGTTGGTAGCGGTACGCTCCCGAGCGCCCGGCATCGGCGAGGCAAGGGCCGCGGGCGGCACGACGGCGTGATGACCGAACGGGCGTGACGCTTGAGGGCGCGGAAAATCGCGCGAAGGCGCGGGCAGGAGAATGCGTTTGACACAAGCCCAGGGAGCCGGCGGCCCCGGAAAAGGCAAGCGGCCGCAGAGTGGCGACGAGACCGCCAACCGGGCCGTGGTGACTTTCGACGACAATCGCCTGCTCCCCCGCGTGCTCGGCGAATACGACGCCCATCTGGCCTTGATCGAGGAGCGCCTGGGCGTCCACGCCCATGCCCAAGGCAACGTCGTCACCCTTACCGGTCCGAGCGACGCCATTGAAATCGGCCGGCAAGTGCTGGGCGAGCTTTACGCGCGCGTCGCCAAGGGCGAGAGCCCGGCCGCCGGCGATATCGATGGCCTGATCCGCCATGCACGCTCGGGCGCCCCGCGACTGGAAGGCGTGTCGCAGATCCGCACCCGCCGCCGCATCGTTACCGCCCGCACCCCCATGCAGAGCGCCTACCTCCAGGCGCTCGAAAAGCGTGATCTCGTCTTCGGCATCGGCCCTGCCGGCACCGGCAAGACCTATCTCGCCGTGGCCTTTGCCGCCGCCTGCCTCGAGCGCGGCCTGGTCGAGCGCATCATCCTCTCCCGCCCCGCCGTCGAAGCCGGCGAGCGTTTGGGCTTTTTGCCGGGCGATCTCAAGGAGAAGGTGGACCCCTACCTCCGTCCCCTCTACGATGCCTTGAAAGACGTGCTGCCCGCCGAGAAGGTCGAGAAGGATCTGGCCACCGGTATCATCGAAGTGGCACCGCTCGCGTTCATGCGTGGCCGCACCTTGGCCCACGCCTTTGTCATCCTCGATGAGGCGCAGAACACCACCAGCATGCAGATGAAGATGTTTCTGACCCGTATTGGTGAAGGCTCGAAGATGGCAGTTACGGGTGATCCGAGCCAGATCGACCTTCCCCGCGGCATGGAATCGGGCCTCGGCGAGGCCGTCCGCCTGCTCGACGGCGTGCGCGGCATCGAGATGGTTCGCTTCACCTCCGCCGACGTCGTGCGTCGCGATCTCGTCGCGCGCATTGTCGAGGCGTATGATCGCGCCGAACAGACGGCAGCGGCCAAGGCCGAATTGGAATAATGCCCCGATGACCACT
Source organism: uncultured Alphaproteobacteria bacterium (assembly GCA_963761475.1). Lineage (GTDB taxonomy): Bacteria > Pseudomonadota > Alphaproteobacteria > Rhizobiales > Hyphomicrobiaceae. Next base: position 295,655 of record CAVXGT010000015.1, on the reverse strand, counting down.
TTGCGCCGTCCCGACCCGTCCGCATTGCGAGCGATTTTGAGACGATGAGCACCAACGACGACATGGCTCTGCCAGCCTCCGACGGTGAGCCGTCGGAGCCAGAGCCTCCACAACAGGCGAATTTGATCCTCGAGGTCGTCGAGGACGGCGGCGACTGGAGTGGCCTTCAAGCTGTGGAGCCCATGGTAGCTCGCCTGGCCTCGGCGATCGCGGCAGCGCCTGAACTCATCAACCGGCTCCAGGCCCCTGTGACGGCATCGGTGGCGTTTTCTTCCGATGCATCTGTGCGCAGCCTCAACGCGCGCTATCGCCATCAGGACAAGCCGACCAACGTTCTCTCGTTTCCGGCCGGACACTCCCCAGCCGCCGGCGTCGGCGAAGAGCCAATGTCCCTGGGAGATATCATGCTTGCCGATGGCGTCGTTCGCCGGGAAGCGTCAGAGCAGGCCATACCGTTCCACGATCACGTCCAGCACCTGATCGTGCATGGCGTGCTGCATCTGTTGGGTTACGACCACCTCTCTTCGGCCGAGGCCGAGATCATGGAGGACCTTGAGCGCCGGATTCTGGCGAGCCTCGGCATCGAAGATCCCTACCGGGAGAGCCAAGTAAGTGGGAACGACGATGTCTAACACCGGCAATGGCTCCGATTCCGCTCCCGCCGACAGCGGACCCGGCCCCCAGCAGACGACTGAGCCCTCGCGCCAGCCCGCACCAACCAGTTGGCTGTCGGCACTCAAGGCGCGATTGGGGCTCGGAGCGCAACAGACGATCCGCGAGACGCTCGAGGAGGCCGTGCGCTCCGGCACCGATGATGACGCGACGTTCTCCTCCGCCGAGCGCGACATGCTGCTGCGCCTGCTCCGCTTCGGCGGCCTGCGCGTTGACGACGTGATGGTCCCCCGCGCCGATATCATCGCCATCGACCAGACCGCGACCATCGGCGAGCTGATGCAGATGTTCCAGGAGGCCGGCGTCTCCCGCATCCCCGTCTACCACGACACTCTCGATGACCCTCGGGGCATGGTGCATGTCAAGGATCTGCTCGGCTATCTCGGTGGCACGAACCGCGCTGGCACGGGCCCATCGACCGCCTCTGTCGAAGGCGGATCGCGGACCGCTGTGCCGCAAAGGCTGGCGGATGTCGACCTCACCCGCACTATTCTCGATACCGGTCTGATGCGGCCGGTGTTGAACGTGCCGCCCTCCGTCCCGGCCATCAATCTGCTGATCCGGATGCAGTCGACCCGCAATCACGTCGCCCTCGTCGTCGACGAGTATGGCGGCACCGATGGCATCGTCACGATCGAGGATCTGGTCGAGCAGGTCGTCGGCGAGATCGAGGACGAGCACGACGTCGTCGAGGCGGCGAACATTGTCGAAGATCCGCGCCATGGCCTCGTCGCGCAGGCGCGCACACCCATCGCCGAGCTCGAAGCTCGCCTCGGCGTCAAGCTGCTGAAACCGGATGAGGAAGGCGAGATCGATACGCTCGGTGGCCTGGTCGTGAGCCGCGTCGGTCGCGTCCCCGCCCGCGGCGAGCTGTTGCTGCACGAGAGTGGCGTCGAGTTCGAGGTGCTGGACGCCGACCCGCGGCGCGTCAAGCGCTTGAAGTTGCACAAGACCGCCTCGCCACCCGCCGGAGATCCCGTTGCAACCGACGCCGCCGGTGGTCTCTCAGCCGCGTCCGCCGCAGCGCCGGTCGAGAAGCGCACCCGCGAGGCCGGAGAAGCCTGAGCTTGTCCCCCGTCGAGGACAAGGCAGCCCCCCTGCCACACCGCCGACCAAAGCGACGACGGGCTACGGCAGTTGGCCTGGTCGCGATCATCGCCATGGCGGTGGTCGTCAGTGCCGTGCCGCACTACGTCCCTCGTGCCCTTCTCCCGCGCGTATCCACCATCTGGCCCCTCGATCTGTCGCAGCCGGGCGGATGGCTGGTGGACCGCCAGATCCGTGAGCTCGATCCCGACCCGGCACTTTGCCAGCGTGTCCTCGATGTCCCATTCGTCAGCTCGTCGGCCGTCGGCGACCGCCCGGTGGTCGCGGGCTGCGGATGGAGCAATGCCGTCCATATCGTTTCCGTGGCCGGCATCGGCGTCGATCTGCCCGTCGCCCGCTGCGGGCTATCCGCAGCGCTTGCCATGTGGCTGGAGCACGTCGTCCAGCCGCTGGCGCTCGATCACCTCGGCCAGAAAGTCGCCCGCCTCGAGCATCTGGGCAGCTTTGCCTGTCGCAACATTCGCGGCAATTTTGCCCGCGCCGCCCACCGCAGCCAACACGCCAGCGCCAACGCCATCGATGTCAGGGGCTTCCAGCTTGCCGACGGCCGCCGCGTGCGGGTCAAGACCCACTGGGACGCGCAATCGCCCGAAGGCCGCTTTCTGGCGGCCGTCCATGCCGGCGCCTGCGGCTATTTTCGCGTCGTCCTGGGCCCGCGCTACAACGCCGCCCACCACGACCATTTCCACTTCGACCGCGGCCGCTGGCGGGCCTGCCGGTAGTGCCTGATCGACAGTGGTGGAGGCGTCCACGCGTCCACCCAATATGTGCATAAGTCCCTAAATCAATCGCTTGGAGCGCCCCCAGCCAAGCCCCCCAATTCCATCTGGATCGGACGCGGTCTAGGCTGGCGAAGCGCCTTCACGCCAATCACGTCTTGGCGTGATTTTTCCCGGCCTGATTGGCAGGCCAAGGAGTGTGCAGCTTTCTCCCACCGCCGCCGGACCTGGTTCGTCAGGCCCGCTTGTTCTGCCGGTTGTCGATCAGGTCGGTGACGACTGCCGGATCGGCGAGCGTCGAAGTGTCGCCGAGATTGGAGAAATCGTCCTCGGCAATCTTGCGCAGGATGCGCCGCATGATCTTGCCGGACCGCGTCTTCGGCAGGCCCGGCGCGAACTGGATGAGGTCCGGCGTCGCCGTTGGCCCGATGTGCTTCCGCACTTCGCCGACGAGCTCTTTGCGCAGCTCGTCCGAGCCCTTCTCGCCGGCATTGAGCGTCACATAGCAGTAGATGCCCTGCCCCTTGAGGTCGTGTGGATAGCCGACCACGGCCGCTTCCGCGACTTTCGGGTGGGCAACGAGTGCGCTTTCGACTTCCGCCGTCCCGAGCCGGTGACCGGAGACGTTGATGACGTCGTCGACCCGGCCCGTGATCCAGTAGTAGCCGTCCTCGTCGCGCCGGCAGCCATCGCCGGTGAAGTAGGTGCCGGGATAGGTCGAGAAATAGGTCTCGACGAACCGCTTGTGATCGCCATAGACGGTGCGCATCTGCCCAGGCCAACTGTCGAGCAGCACCAGGTTGCCGCTATTGGCGCCATCGAGCGTGGCGCCTTTCTCGTCCACCAGCGCCGGCTTGATGCCGAAGAACGGGCGCGTTGCCGAACCGGGCTTGGTCGGATTGGCGCCGGGCAGTGGCGTGATCAGGATGCCGCCCGTTTCCGTCTGCCACCACGTATCGACGATCGGGCAGCGGTCGTCCCCGACCGCGCGGTGGTACCACTCCCAGGCTTCCGGATTGATCGGCTCGCCGACCGAGCCGAGCAGGCGCAATGAGGCGCGGCTGGTCCGCTTCACCAGGTCGTCGCCGGCGCCCATCAAGGCACGGATCGCGGTGGGTGCGGTGTAGAAGGTGTTGACCTTCCACTTGTCGACCACATGCCAGAAGCGCGAGGCGGTCGGGTAGTTGGGTACGCCTTCGAACATCAGCGTCGTCGCGCCGTTGGCGAGCGGCCCGTAGACGATGTAGCTGTGCCCGGTCACCCAGCCCACGTCCGCAGTGCACCAGTAGATGTCGCCGTCGTGGTAGTCGAACACGTACTGGTGCGTCATCGAGGCGTAGGTGAGATAGCCGCCGGAGGTGTGCAGCACGCCCTTGGGTTTGCCGGTCGAACCCGACGTGTAGAGGATGAACAGCGGGTCTTCCGCACTCATTTCCTCTGCAGGGCATTCCGCCGTGACCTTGCCGAGCTCGTCGTGCAGCCAGATGTCGCGGCCCGCGGTCATGTCGACGCTGCCGCCCGTGTGGCGCACTACCAGCACCTTGCCTGCCGGCTTCGTGCACAGCGCCAGCGCCGCATCCGTGTTCTTCTTGAGCGGGATCGGGCGCCCGCCGCGGACGCCTTCGTCCGATGTGATCACGAAGCTTGATTCACAGTCGTCGATTCTGTTGGCGAGGCTCTCCGGCGAGAACCCGCCGAACACGATCGAGTGCACCGCCCCGATCCGCGCGCAAGCCAGCATCGCATAGGCGGCCTCCGGGATCATCGGCAGGTAGATGGTGACCCTGTCGCCCTTTTTGACGCCGTTGGCCTTCAGCACGTTGGCGAACCGACAGACCCGCTCGTAAAGCTGAGCATAAGTAATCTGTTCGTCACGGGTCGGATCATCGCCTTCCCAGATGATGGCCACCTGATCGCCCCTGAGGCGCAAATGCCGGTCGACGCAGTTGGCGCACACGTTGAGCGTGCCGTCCTCGTACCACTTGATCGAGACGTTCTCCCGCGCATAGGAGACGTTCTTGACCTTGGTATAGGGCTTGATCCAGTCGATCCGCCGGCCCATTTCGCCCCAAAAACCGTCCGGATCCTCGACCGAGCGCTTGTACATCGCCTGGTACTTCTGCTCGTCGATCCAGGCGCGCGCCGCCCATTCCTTCGGCACGGCGTATGTCTTGTCGGTCATGAGAAGGCTCCTCCCAGAGCTGGAATGCTTTGGAGCCCATTATCGACACAGTCCGGGCCAAGGCAATCCGCGTTTCGCCAGAAGGTTTGTCGGCGGGGTGCTGCAGATCGAAAATGCGGGCCTCGTGGCCGTTAACGCTCGACGAAGGCCCGCTCGATCACGAACTGGCCGGGTTCCCCGCTGGAACCTTCCGCAAACCCGCCCGCCTCCAGCAAGTCCTTGAGTTCGCGCAGCATGTCGGTGTTGCCGCAGATCATGACCCGGTCGGCATTGGGATCGAGTGGCGGCAGCCCGAGCCCGGTTGCCAGCTCTCCAGAACGCAGCAGATCGGTGATGCGCCCCTGGTTGTGGTAGGCCTCTCGCGTCACCGTGGCATGGTAGAGGAGCTGGTGGGATGCGACCTCCCCGAGGTATTCGTGCTGGCGCACGGCCATCACCACTTCAGTCGGATAGTCGAGTTCGGCCACCGTCCGGCACCCCTCGACCACGATCACCTGCTCGAACCGCTCATAAGCCTCCGGATCCCGGATCAGGCTTGCGAACGGTGCAAAGCCGGTTCCCGTGCCGAGTAGCCACAGCCGTGGCGCGGGCGTCAGGTTGCCGAGCAGAAGCGTCCCCGTTGGCTTGCCGCCGACCAGAACCTGGTCGCCGGGCTGGATGTGTTGCAGCCTGGATGTGAGCGGCCCACCCGGCACCTTGATGCTGTAGAACTCGAGCCAGTCCTCGTAGATCGCGCTGGCGATGCTGTAGGCGCGCAACAACGGCCGCCCGTCGACCTCGAGTCCGAGCATGACGAACTGGCCGCTTTCAAAGCGCAGACCCGGGTCGCGCGTCGTACGAAACGAAAACAGCGTATCGGTGTAGTGGCGAACCTCGAGCACCTGCTCTTGGCGCATCGAACTCTGCGGTTTGCGGGCGGTTTGCGGTGCAGCGAGGGGCGCGTTGGAATTTTCAGGCATCAGCAGGCTGGTCCATGGTTTCAGTTGGCGCACGGAGGATTTGCTGCGCCGCACCATAGGGGCTACAGGGGCCTGAGACTTGACCGATGTCAAGCGGCAGGCGCGGCCTGCGCGCGCTCCGCATCACCCCAAACGTGCCCGGCGCGCCCGATCGAGCGCCCGGCAAAGCCGACCCTGTTAGGCCGGCCCCAACGTCAGCGGTTGGCCTGACCGCCGCACGAGGCGGCCGAGCAAGGCGTCCAGCTCCGCTATGTCCGTCGCATCGAGCTTGGGGCCTGGCGCCCGCACAGCCGCCGAGCGAATAGCTCCACGCCGCCTCAGGATTTCCTTACGGATGGCAAGCCCGATTCCCGGCTGCAATTCGTGCCGGATGACCGGCAGGTACTGGTCGTAGAGGTCCTCGGCTGCCTCCGCCTCACCCATTTGGTAGAGCCGGTCCATGCGCACCAGCATCTCCGGGAAGGCGAAGCCCGTCATCGCCCCGTCCGCGCCACGGATATACTCTTGCGGCAGGTGGATGCCGCCATTGCCGCACAGGATTGAGATTCGCCGCCGCGCAACCCCGTCGCAGGCCGCACGGATTCCGGAGAGCTTCCTCAAGCCCGGTGCCTCCTCGTGCTTGAACATCACGATCTGCGGAAAACGGTCGACCAGGCGCGCGAAGCAGGAAACCGAGAACCACACGCCCGAAAGTTGCGGGTAGTCCTGGTAGCAAACGGGGATCGAGCCGCCGAGGGCGCCGAGTACGCCGGCGGTGTAGGCCTCCACCGCTTCGTCGGTCTTGAGGCCCGCGATCGGCATCATCATGACGCCCGCTGCACCCGCTTCCATGGCACCTCCGGCCAGCCTGACGAGCTGGTCCGTGCCGGGGTTTGAGACACCGACTACGATCGGGAAGCGGCCGTCCGTAGCCTTGATGAAGCGCTTTGCCACCGCCAGCGTTTCCGTTTCGGAGAGTTTCTGGAACTCGCCCATGACGCCGAGGATGGTCATCCCGTCGACGCCGCAGCGGGCATAGAACTCGACGAGGCTGTCGATCGAGGCGTCGTCGATGGCGCCATCGTCACGAAACGGCGTCGCCGCGATCACATAGACACCCTTGGCGTCGGCGGAGAGAAGGGCGGTCATAGAGCCTCCGAGCGAGTTGGATAGCGTTTCAGCCTTCTCGCTTAGAGTGCTGACGCGCGCAATAGTCGATTGGTCCCGTGGCTGGCGCAAGTCGGTGAGGCAGATTAGCATTCCCAAAGGACCAAAGGTCAGGGCTGGCCGCCCGGATCACGGGAAGGATCGCCGTCATGAAATTCGCCCTGCATTTCGCCAACTCGAACTTTCCCGAAGCCGACGCGGCAAAGCGATTGGCCTTGGCCGCCGAGGCGGCCGGCTTCGAATCGCTGGTCGTCATCGAGCACGTCGTCTGGCCGACGACCTATACCTCGCGCTATCCCTACGCCCCCACCGGCCGCCTGCCGGGCGGGCCGGAGACCAAGCTGCCCGATCCCTTGATCTGGATGGCGTTCGCCGCCGCCGTGACCACCCGCTTGCGCTTCCTGACCGGCATCCTGATCCTGCCTCAGCGCAATCCCGTCGTGCTGGCCAAGGAACTCGCCACCCTCGATTATATGAGCGGCGGGCGCATCGATCTCGGCATCGGTGTCGGCTGGCTCAAGGAAGAGTTCGAGGCGATCGGCGTGCCCTTCGAGCGGCGCGGCGCTCGCGCAGACGAGTACATCGCCGCTTTGCGCGCGCTTTGGGCAAAGGACGACGCCAGCTTCAAGGGCGATTTCGTCTCCTTCGAGGGCATGAGCTGCAATCCGAAGCCCGTGAACGGCCGCATACCCTTCATTATCGGCGGTCATTCCGAGATCGCCGCTAGACGGGCGGGCCGTCTCGGTGATGGCTTCTTTCCCGCGACAGGCGCTGCCGTCGCGCTCGAGCCACTGCTCCAGTTGATGCAACGCACTGCGCGGGAGCATGGCAGGGACCCCGCAGCCATCGAGGTGACGACCGGGTGTCCGGGCGCATTGCCGGGGGCGGGCGGCGATCCGCTTGCCGCGGTGCGCGAGGCCAAAGCGCGCGGAGTGTCCCGCGTCGTCCTGCCGGTGACGGCCTTCATGGACGGCCCGCCCGTCGGCGCCACCCAGGGCGCCACCACGCTCGCCGGTCGCCAGGCCGGCAACCTCGAGGAGCGCCTGATGGAATTTGGCCAGAAGGTGATTGCGAAGGTGTGAGCCAACAGACGTTGGTTGGCGCGAATCTGGGATCCAAGATTGTAGGTTGGGTTGGCGCGGCCGAAGCGTTCGTTGTAGGCTTCTGACGTCCATCCGCGCGTAACCCAACGGCAAAGCCGCCTCCGGCCACTTCGTTTGCTTGCGCAGTGTAGGTTGGGTTAGCGCGGCCCCGGCGCTCATTGTATGTTTCCGACACCCATCCGCGCGTAACCCAACGGCAAAGCTGACTCCGGTCACTTCGTTTGCTTGCGCAGTGTAGGTTGGGTTAGCGCGGCCCCGGCGCTCATTGTATGTTTCCGACACCCATCCGCGCGTAACCCAACGGCAAAGCTGACTCCGGTCACTTCGTTTGCTTGCGCAGTGTAGGTTGGGTTAGCGCGGCCCCGGCGCTCATTGTATGTTTCCGACACCCATTCGCGCGTAACCCAACGGGCAAATATTCATGCGCTACCGACGGGCGACTGTGCCCGGAGCAACATATTTCTTCACGCTCGTCGCGCACGAACGCAGGCCACTATTCGTCGCGCCGGAGAACGTGCGTCGATGGCGGGACGCTGTTGCCTCCTACGCGCGTCGGCGGCCCTTCATCGTCGAAGCCGAAGTCATTCTGCCTGATCATCTCCACGCACTCTGGACGCTGCCGGACGGTGACAGCGACTACGCGACACGCATCCGTCTCATCAAGACCCGCGTTACCAAGGAGCTGGCCGGACCGGAAGCGTCATCGAGCCCAAGCCGTCTCCGCAAAGGCGAGCGCGATATCTGGCAGCGGCGCTATTGGGAGCACGTCATCCGCGACGAGCGGGATTTCCAAATGCACCTCGATTACATTCACTACAATCCCGTGAAACATGGTTTGGCGGCGCGACCCGCCGATTGGCCGCATTCGACGTTTTCCGATTGGGTATCGAAAGGCCGATACGATAACTGGTGGGGCTCTGACGAAATGCCCCCGCTTCCCGATTGGGCGCGTGGTGAATAGCCGTTGGGTTACGCGCGGCGCCAATCTTGCGGGAAAGCCGCCCCGCCACCGGCCGCGCTAACCCAACCTACAAACAATGGTGCGTGTGTCTTGCTATCTTGTCATGTTCCCCGCTAAATACCGCAAGTCCTTGCCGGCGTAGGCTACGCCATACTCGAATGCTATGAACCTGAAATTCGTTAACTCGAATTGCCGAGCTAAGTCTACGAGCGCTCCGGTACAAAAGAACATGTGTGGGGACATCGTGGCAGTAAACAGATGACCGGCATCGGCAGGCAGAACTTCAAACGTATATCGTGGTCGCGGCGAAGTTCTCTGTCGATCGTATGTGGCAGAGACATCGTAATTCACGCCACCGCACACCGAGCATTCTTCAGCGTTAACGAATCCTGACCTCTCATAATTCAGCTTCGCGCGGAATAACTGGGCGCCATCGATCCAGAAATACCTACCAGAAGGCACCTTGCGCAATTTGGCCGGAATGTTGCCTACGATTTCAATGTCGCCAAGCGGCAGGCTTGGCCACCCTTGGCTGTTCCAAGCCGAGACTGCTCGCTCGGACCAAATACAGAACGAAAAAGCCGAGCCGATTACATCGGGCCAAAACGTTCCCTTCCTTGGGTCCAATGTGATGCCAATTCGCCTGTCATCGGCATACCGAGGAATCTGACGTTCGCACGCGGTGCAGGAATCATAACAGACGCCATATGCAACGCCCTTTCCCCACGGAGTGCCTCGCCAAAAGAATGAATCGTGCCCGATTTTGAAATATCGAGTCATTGGAATCCCGGAAAGAGCCAGGACGTAGGTTGGGTTAGCGCGGCCCCGGAGGCCAGCGATGAACGCTGCCACCAGAGCCGCGCGTAACCCAACACTTGGGCCTGATGCTGTTACGGCTTCGCCTTCACCACGCCGAAGTCGATCACGGAGCGCACCACCTTGCCGGCCTTCATGTTCTTGAAGCCCTCGTTGATCTCCTCGAGCTTGATATGGGCCGAGACGAAATCATCGAGATGCAATTTACCGCGCCGGTAGAACTCCATCAACCGCGGCATGTCCGTGCGGAACCGGTTGGAGCCCATCGAGGAGCCCTGGATACGCTTCTCGCGCAGGAAGTCGGCGCCGTGGATCTCGAGGTTCTGCCCGAACGGCACCATGCCGACGATGGTCGCCGTGCCGCCGTGGCGCAGCACCTTGAAGCACTGCTCGGCCGTGATCTTGAGGCCCAGGCACTCGATGGCGTGATGTACGCCGTCCGACGGCTTGCCGCCCATCGCCGCGCGGATCTGCTCGACTGGATCGCCGTTGGCCGGGTTGATGAGGTCGGTGGCGCCGATCTTGGCGGCGAGCTGCAGCTTGGCCGGATTGGTGTCGACCGCGAAGATGCGCCCCGCGCCGGCGACAGCCGCGCCGTTCAAGGCCGACATGCCGACGCCGCCGCAGCCGAAGATCGCAACCGTCTCGCCTGGCGCCACCTTCGCCGTGTTGACGGCAGCACCGAACCCGGTGATGACGCCGCAGCCGATCAGCGCCGCCCGGTCCAGCGGGAAATCCTTGTCGATATGCACCACTGCGTGCTCGTGCACGAGCATCATCTCGGCATAGCCAGAGAGGTTGGCGAACGTGTGCACTGTGTTGCCGGCCTTCGACAGGCGGCGCGCCTCGCCGGGCAGCATCTTGACGTTGGTGTCGGTGCAGATCACCGGGCGGCCCGAGGTGCAGTTCTCGCAGGCGCCGCAGAACACCGAGAGGCACGTGATGACGTGGTCGCCCTTCTTCACGTATGTGACTTCGGAGCCCACTTCCTCGACCACGCCCGCCGACTCGTGGCCGAGCACCACCGGTAACGGGTGCGGATAAAGACCCTCGATGAAATGCAGGTCCGAATGGCAGAGCCCCGCAAAGGCCGTGCGGATCAAAACCTCATGCGGCCCGGGCTTCTTGACGTCGATGTCCTCGATCACGAGCGGCTTGTGCGCTTCGTACATCACGGCGGCTTTCATGGGCGCTCTCCTGCGGCTGAAGGCTTGTTGTCGGCAAAGCTTAGGCCAGTTCACCAAGGCTTGGAAAGCAGGACAGGGCGGCCCCCCGCCCGGCGTGCTCTTCATCTCCACGCGCGGGATGCCGAAGGTGGGCATCTGAAGGCGCCGCGATAAAAGGAGGGGGTTTGGGGGAGCCATCCCCCAAGCGGGCATGGGCGGCAGCCCATTCGCGCCATCGGCGCGACCTTCTACGGTCGCGACAGCCCCGTTGACGCATTTCAGTGCTTTGCCCTTGAAAAACCGGCTCCGATCGTCTTCCTCTGCGCACACGAACTGTCATGCCGGCACTGCCGCAACGAAGGAGATGCAACCCATGGCCCCCCGTCCCGTGATGCTGGTTGTCCTCGACGGCTGGGGCTGGCGCGAGGATGAAGCCGACAACGCCGTCCGCCTGGGCAACACGCCGACCTTCGACCGGTTGTGGGCAACAGCCCCGCACGCCTTCCTGAAGACGTCGGGCCTCGATGTCGGCCTCCCCGAAGGCCAGATGGGCAATTCCGAGGTCGGTCACCTCAACATTGGCGCTGGCCGTATCGTCATGCAGGACCTCCCCCGCATCGACCAGGCCGTCGCTGACGGCAGCATCTCCAGGCTTCTGCGCGAGAGCGGCCTTCCGGCCAGGCTCAAGGCCAGCGGCGGCACCTGCCACATCGTGGGCCTTATCTCGCCCGGCGGCGTCCATTCCCACCAGGCCCATGCCGCAGCCATCGCCCGTTGCCTTGTCGCCGACGGCCTCCCCGCTGTCGTCCATGCCTTCACCGATGGCCGCGACACCCCACCCCAATCGGCCGGCGACGATCTGACCCGCCTTGCCGCAGCTTTGCCACCCGAAGTGCCCGTGGCGACGGTCTGCGGTCGCTACTTTGCCATGGACCGCGATAAGCGCTGGGATCGCGTCGAGAAGGCCTATGATCTGCTAGTGGATGGCGTGGGCGCTCCCTTCGCCACCCCCGCCGCCGCGATCGCGGCCGCCTACGCCGATGGCAAGTTCGACGAGTTCGTGCCCCCCTCCGTCATCGCCGGTTACAAGGGCATGAAGGATGGCGACGCCATCGTCTGCATCAACTTCCGGGCCGATCGCGCCCGCGAGATCCTCGCAGCCCTCTTGGTCGCGGACTTCGACGGTTTCCCGCGCAAGACACGGCGCAACTTTGTCGCCGCAGCCGGCATGGCCTCCTATGGTGCCGTCCTCGATCCCCTCGTCGCCACCTTATTCCCGCGCGAGGAATTGCGCATGGGGCTCGGCGAGACGGCGGCCAAGGCCGGCCGCACCCAGGTGCGCATGGCCGAAACCGAGAAGTACCCCCACGTCACCTATTTCTTTTCGGGCGGCCAGGAGCAGCCCTACCCGGGCGAGGAGCGCATCCTCGTGCCCTCGCCCAAGGTCGCGACCTACGACCTGCAGCCCGAGATGTCGGCGCCGGAGCTTGGTGAAAAAGCCGTGGCGGCGATTCGCTCAGGCAAGTTCGACCTGATCGTCCTCAACTTCGCCAATCCCGATATGGTCGGCCACACCGGCAGCCTGCCGGCAGCGATCAAGGCGGTGGAGACCGTCGACCGCTGCCTCGGCGACATTGCCGATGCCATAGCTGAGGCAGGCGGCGCCATGCTTGTAACGGCAGACCACGGCAACTGCGAGCTCATGCTCGACCCCGAGACGGGTGGCCCTCACACCTCGCACACGACCAACGTGGTGCCTCTCATTCTGGCTGGCGGACCGCAAGGCGCCCGTTTGCAAGACGGCGGCAGGCTCGCCGATCTCGCCCCGACGCTGCTGGCCTTGATGGGCGTGGCCCAACCCTCCGAGATGACGGGTCGGTCGTTGCTCCTCGACTGAGCGCGCTTGGTTTGCGGACTCCGGAACGGCGGGTTCGTGGCCCGGTTATCCCTGTTTCACCATTGCCGGGTGGACTTGAAGGCCTCGATCCGCGACTATGTCCACAAGAGCACGCGTGAACGCATCACGCATGTACCGTCGCGCAGGACGCAACCCCGTCGCCTGCACGCACGGATGGAATTGACGGGGCAAGCCGCAGCCGTTCCGACGACGGTCTGTAGCGCTAACGAAAGCATCTACAGGGAGAAAACCGGATGCGTAAATTGACCATGCTACTCGCATCAGCATTGATTGCGGGTGGCGCGAGCCTTGCCACGGCCCAGACCAAGACGCTCAAACTTCAGGCGAGTCAGAACTCGGGCGACTTCACCTACAAGTTCCTGACCGAGAAGTGGGCGCCCAAGGTCGAGGTGATGTCCGGCGGCACGCTGAAGCTCGAGATCCTGCCGACCAAGGCCGTTGTTCCCCACCGTGAGACGCTGAAGGCCGTCTCCGCCGGCATCCTCGACGGTGACCTCAACGCCGTGTCCTACTTCGCCGGCCTCGATCCCGCCTACGGCATGCTCGGCGATTTGATCGCTGCCTACTCCGACGCCGATCAGCCGCAGATGTTCTGCATGAATGGCGGCGGCAAGGAGATTCTGCAGAAGCTGCACGACAAGTATTCGGGCAACAAGGTCCACGTCATCGGCTGCGGCAACTACACCAACGAGGCATTGCCCTCCAAGAAGCCGATCCGCAACGTCGACGATTTCAAGGGCATCAAGATCCGCTCGCCCGAGGGTCTCGCTGCCGAGGTTCTGCGCAAGGTTGGCGCCGCCCCGGTCGCCATTCCGTTCTCCGAGGTCTACACCTCGCTCGAGAAGGGCGTGGTCGATGCCGCCGACGCCTCCGCCTACATCAACAACCACGAGACCGGCATCAACAAGGTCGCTCCTTACGTGATCTATCCGGGCATCCACTCGATGGCCGTGCTCCAGTTCATCGTCAACAACAACGTCTGGGGCAAGCTCTCGCCGGCGCATAAAGCGATCCTCGAGACCTGGTACATCGCGGCCTACGCCGATCTGCGCCGGTTCGCCGACATCCGCGACCGCGAGCAGGTGGCGATCGATCGCGAAGGCAAGGGCGCGGTCAAGGAGATCATCGAATGGCCGGAGTCGGAGCGCATCAAGTTCCGCAAACTCGCCATCCAGGCCTGGGAAGACTACTCCAAGAAGTCACCGCTGGCGAAAGAGGTCTTCGACGCGCAGATGAAGTTCCTCAAGACCTACGGTCTGATCCAGTAATGCCGCACATCGGCAAGTCCATGTCTGCGACTTGAGTGTGTAAACCGGTCACGCGTGGGCCTTTCAAGGCGGCGTGACCGGTCCCCCTTTCTTATTCGACATGCTGGCTCGCGCCTTGATTTTTTCGAGGCAGGCGGACAGCCGTTTCGGCATAGCGTTTGCCAAGGATCCGATCATGGCTGACCACACGGCGCCTTCGACCGCATCGCCCCTCGACACGCCCGAACTGCCGGTTGAACGGCCGGCAGGCGGCCTGCTCGGCTTCATCGACCATGTGAGCCGCTTCACCGGCCTTGCCGTCGGCCAGCTCTATCTGATCTGCGTGATCATCACGATTTACGAGATCGTGATGCGCTACGTGTTCTTCAAGCCGACGCTTTGGGCGTTCGAGATGGTGATGGTGCTCTGCGCCCTTACCTGGTTGTTGTCGGCTGGCTACGTCACGCTCAACCGTCGCCACATCGGTATCACCATCATCCAGCAGTTCGCCTCAAAAGGTGCGCTGTGGTGGCTCGATCTCTTCGCGCTCGTGATCGGAACCATCGCGCTATCGCTTCTCACCCATGAGACGCTGAAGTTTGCGCTCGAGGCCTGGAACGTCACCGAGCGCTCCGGCAGCTCCTTCAACGCGCCGGAGCCGATGCTGTTGAAAATTGGATTGGCCGTCGGCGCCGGCCTCTACTTGCTCCAGTTGCTGGCCCATCTCTATCGCCATTTCGCCTCCACCCTGCCGCGGGGACTGGTGATCGCCTACGGCGTCTTCTTCCTCCTCCACGTCGTAGCCGGCATCATGCACAACGGCTTCGGCGACAATATTCTGACCACGCTGACCAGCGCCGGTTGGTCGCCGTTGACGCCTCTTGCCGAAATCGGCCAGACCATCGATATCCGCTCGGTTCCGATCTCCACCGTCACGTTCGCGATCGTCATCGGCCTCTTCGTCCTGATGGCGACCGGCATGCCGCTGGGCCTCGTGACGATGATCGTCTCGCTGGTTGTCGCCCTGCTTTATTTTGGTCCGCAGGGCCTCTACCTCGTCTCCTCCAACGTCTACGGCCTGCTCGAAGCGTACTCCCTGGTGGCCGTGCCGCTGTTCGTCATGATGAGCACGATCCTGGAGCGCTCGGGCCTCGCCCGCGATCTCTTCGATGCCATGGCGATCTTTGCCGGCAACCTGCGCGGTGGCGTCGCCGTGCAGACGACGGTGGTGGCTGTAATTCTGGCCGCTATGACCGGCATCATGGGCGGCGAGATCGTCATGCTCGGCCTCGTGGCGCTGCCGCAGATGCTTCGGCTCGGCTACAATCGCAAGCTGGCGCTGGGCCTCATCTGTGCGGCAGGCTCGCTGGCGACGCTGATCCCGCCGTCGGTCATCATGATCGTCTATGGCCTCGCGGCCAAAGTGGCGCTGGGCGACCTCTTCCTGGCGGGCTTCCTGCCCGGCCTGATGCTGGCCTCGCTCTATGTCACCTACGTCCTCATTCTCTGCCAGATCAAACCGCACTACGCGCCGACGGCGGCCGAGATCATGGCCCGCGATGGCACCGCCGGACAGCCCTCCATGTCGTGGGACCGGTTGCGCGCCGTCTTTGCCTGCCTCGCGCTGATCGCGGGCGTCATGGGTTCGATCTATGGCGGCATCGCCTCGGTGACGGAAGCTGCCGGCGTCGGTGTGGTTGGCGCCATGGGTGTCGCCTGGTTGCGCGGTACGCTGAACTGGAACGTGATCCAGAGCGTCACCCGCCAGACCATGATGACGGTCGGGTCGATCATCTGGCTGGTGCTCGGGGCGGTGAGCCTCGTCGGCATCTACAATATCATCGGCGGCGCCAGCTTCCTGAAGGGCGTCTTCACCGGCCTCGACATCCATCCGATCCTGGTGATCCTGTTGATGATGGGCATCCTGGTCATCCTCGGCACCTTCATGGAATGGATCGCCATCGTCTTCATCACGGTGCCGATCTTTGCGCCCGTCGTCCTCGACCTCGCACCCAAGCTCGGCATGAGCGAGGAGTGGATCGCGGTCTGGTTCGGCATCCTGTTCGTGATGAACATGCAGGTCTATTTCCTATCGCCGCCGTTCGGACCGGCCTGCTTCTGGATGAAGAGCGTAGCGCCGAAGGACGTGACCCTGCAGGAGATCTTCTCCTCCGTGCTGCCGTTCATGGCGCTGCAGGTCATCGGCATCGTGCTGGTGATGGCGTTCCCTGAGATTGCGCTCTACTTGCCGAAACTCTTGAAATAACCGGAGACCGCACCATGCAGGAAGACGACCAGCAGTCGGTCGACAGTCAGTACGGCCCCTGGCCCTGGATCGTGGGCTTTGCCTTCGGCATCGCCATCATGCTCATCATGTTCATGCTGGCGACGGGATCGCGTTGAGGCAGCCTCCCGCTGGCGCCCCAGGCCAGCCCGCCGGGCGATGAGCAAGCAAAGGCGGGGGCGCACGAATGGCGGCCTCCCAGGCAGGGCGTGGCGCGGTCTGCCGGGATGGCGTTTGGTTCGCGGTCTCGGGTGATTTCAGCCGAGCCGGCTGCCGTCGGCCAAATGCACCAGCCCCCCGTCCGCGATCGTGGCGACAGCCCGCGCCGGCCGCTCGCCGGCGGCCTCGACCAGCACCACGTCGCCGCGCAATCCGTCGCCGATCCGTCCCCGGTCGCAGAGCCCGACGGCAGCAGCCGCATGATGCGAGACCAATGCCCAGGCCGCCGCGAACGCCACGTCTCCGCGCCGTGACAGGATGAACGGCGCCTGCATCAGAGCCGGATAGTAATAGTCGGACGCCAAGACGCTGCACCAGCCTCGCCGGACCATCTCCGCGGCATCCGGACAGCCTGTGTGGCTTCCCCCGCGCACCACGTTCGGTGCCCCGAACACAATGGGCGTTCCCTCGCCCGCGGCAGCCTGCGCCACCTCGTCCGTCAGCGGGAACTCGGCAACTGTGACGCCGAGGCCGCCAAACCAACGCCGCTGAGCAATCGACATGTCGTCGTGCGACATGGCCGGAACGCCCGCAGCCTTCGCCGCCGCCGCCAGCCGCTCAATCGAGGCTGGCACCTCGTCCGCCCGCGCCGACACCCTCTCCACCAGCGCATCGAACGCCTTGGCATCGAGCCCCGAGCGCTCCACCATCTTGGCCATCTTGTCCGGCCGGTGCCGCACCTTGATGGTGCCCGTCATGTGGTCGTTGAAGGCGATGACGCCGACCCGCCGGCTTTCGAGCCAACCCGCGATTTCGTCCTCGCCGTCGAGGTTGAACGTCTCATGTCGCAGGTGGAAGCGGGTGTCGGCGGCCAGATGTGGCGCGAGCCGCTCCATGGCCTCGAGCAGGCCGCGGGCATGTGCCGCATCCCTGAGACCCGGCTCCCACGACCGCGTGACCCCGTGAAAGGCGGTGGTGATGCCGTTGGCGACCAGTTGCCTGTCGGTCTCGAGTAGGGCTGCATCGAGCGCAAATCCCACCCCCGGCCGCGGCATGATCTGCCGCTCGAAGGCATCCCCGTGCACA
The DNA here is from genome assembly GCA_963761475.1 of uncultured Alphaproteobacteria bacterium. GTDB lineage: Bacteria > Pseudomonadota > Alphaproteobacteria > Rhizobiales > Hyphomicrobiaceae. The sequence goes on along the minus strand of CAVXGT010000015.1, from coordinate 278,130 downwards.
TCGACGAGCCCCGGCAGCACCAGCAGTCCCGTGGCGTCGAGGACGATGCCCCCGGCCTTGGGCGACAGCGAAAGCAGGCTCCGGCCGCCCTCGTGCTCGATCCCGATGTCCATGCCCTCGAGGCCCGCCGGACCCAGTACGTTGCCGTTCTTGATGAGGATGTTTTTGGGGGCCACGTCCGCTCTCCGCTGCGCCTCAGTCTGAAAATTGACCGTACTGCTCGCATTTTAAGCAAGTTTGCCGGTGCTTTTTTCTGCAATCGAAAATTATGCCAGTTACAGTCCCCTGACGAACGCCGAGTCGCCGCTGCCGCCAACCCGGAGCCGTTACGTGCTGCCTGAACCGATAGAGAACACCTCGATGATCGAGTTGGCCCTCCAGGATCTCCAGGTGGAGCGTGAGGCTTGCGTCGGCCGTCTGCGCGAGGTGCTACAGGCATCTCAGCACGCAGACGAGGCGCAAGGCTACCTCAGGCGCATCGATAACATCAACGCGGCTTTGGTCCGCCTGGCGAGCGCCCGCTTGAGGAATTAACCACTCCGTCAGGCCCTTTGGCCATTTGGCTTGGCCTCACCACCCCTTGCCTCACCCCGCCACTCTATGGCATCGCCTCTTTGGAGATGACCGTGACGACGCGAGGAGTAGGCGTGGATACATTCGATTACATCATCATCGGTGCCGGATCCGCAGGTTGCATATTGGCTAACCGCCTGTCAGCCGATCCCCGCAATCGCGTCCTCATTCTCGAGGCAGGCCCTCCGGATTGGCTGCCCTGGATCCATATCCCCGCGGGCTTCATCAAGACCTTCTACCACCCCCAGGTGAATTGGCTCTACGAGATGGAGCCCTCGGAGTGGACCGGCGGCCGGCGCATCCACGCCCCCCGTGGCAAGACGCTCGGCGGCTCCTCCTCGATCAACGGCAACATCTACAACCGCGGCCAGCGCCTGGATTTCGACACTTGGTCGCAGATGGGGAACCGTGGCTGGGGCTACGCCGACGTGCTGCCCTACTTCAAACGTCTGGAAGGGCGCGAAGGCGAGGGTGACGAGACCTTCCGGGGCCGCGACGGCAACCTCAAGATCTCCGATATCGATTGGGTCCATCCGCTCTGCGAGGCTTTCATCGAAGGCGCCGTCGAAGCCGGTATTCCCCGCAATCCCGACTACAACGGCTCCGTCCAGGAAGGCGTCGCCTACGCCCAGCGGACCATCACGAATGGCCGCCGGGTCTCCTCCGCGACCGCCTTCCTGCATCCCGTCCGCAAGCGCCCCAATCTGCGTATCATCACCGAAGCCCACGCGACCGGCTTGATCCTCGAGGGTCGCCGAGTGAAGGGCGTGCGCTATGCCCGCGGCGGCCGTGGCGGGCCCGAGATCGAGATCCACGCCGAGCGCGAGGTGATCCTGTCCGGCGGCACCTACAATTCTCCCCAGCTCATGCAGTTGTCGGGTATCGGACCGGCATCGCTGCTGAGCCAGCACGGCATCGAGGTGCGCCATGAACTCGCCGGCGTCGGCGAGAACCTCAAGGATCACTACGCGCCCCGCTTTGTCGCGCGCGTCAAGAACATCGAGACCATCAACGAGCGCGTGCGAGGCCTCAAGCTTGCGAGCGAGGTCGCCAAGTGGATCTTCACCCGCAAGGGCGTGCTCTCGCTGTCGCCGACGTTGGTCTACGCGTTCTGGCGCTCCAATCCCGACGTCGCCAACTCCGATATCCAGTTGACCTTCACGCCGGCAAGCTACCGCGAAGGCGTGCAAGGCGAGTTGGAGTTGGTGCCGGGCATGACGGTGGCCTCATGGCAGCAGCGCCCCGATAGCCGCGGCTACGTGCGCATCAAGAGCGCCGATCCCTTCGACGCGCCCATCATTCAGCCCAACTACTTGAGCGAGGCGAGCGACCGCCGCGTGCTGCTCTCAGCGATGCGCCTGGCGCGGAGCCTGCTGGCCTCGCGCCCGCTCCAGCCCTACTACGACCACGAGGATTTTCCCGGCAAGCACGTCCAGTCCGACGACGAGTTGCTGGGCGCCGCCAAGGAGCGCGGCACCACGACCTTCCACCCCAACGGCACCTGCCGCATGGGCCCCGAGACCGATCCCATGGCCGTCGTCGATTCCCAGCTCCGCGTGCGCGGCCTTGACGGCCTCCGCGTCGTCGACGCCTCGGTGATGCCGACCATGCTCTCGGCCAACCTCAACGCCGCCACCATGATGATTGCCGACAAGGCGTCCGACATAATCTTGGGCAAGACCGCGCCCGACGCCATCCTCGTGCCAGAGGTGGTCTAGCGACCGATGTCCATGATCGAGCAGTTGCTTTGGATCGAGACCATCCTGAAGGCCGCGACAGGCGGCCTCCTCGTGCTCTTTCCCCGCACCCTGGCGCGCATCCTGGGGTTGGCGCCGGTGGCCGAGACGTTCTGGCCGCGCTTGTTCGGAGCGATGCTGCTGGGCCTTGCCGCCGCAACTTTTCTCGAAGGGCAGGTCGCCGCCAGGAATGGCCTCGGCCTCACCGGCCAGATCGCCGTCAACATGGCGGTCGTGCTCGCGATCTTCGCCATGTTGATCATGGGCAAGGCCGGCGGCGCCCGTCGCGGCCGCATTCTTCTGGGCTTGATCGCCGCAGCCCTGACCGTGCTCGCCCTGGTCGAGCTGGCTTGGGCCTGATCGACCAGCGTCTGGTCTTGCAACGCAACGGACCCATGATGGCGCCCGTGCTGTACCCGGCAGGCTTCTGGCCCGCCGGGTCATCTGGTCGGTGCGTTACCTGTCGAGCCAGACCTCGTCGAACCGCCAATTATTGTAGATGCTGTTGTGGTGAAGCACGAAGTTCTTCACGTGCGGCTTCCAGCACAACCCGGAGATCCCCTGGAAGATGATCGGCCGGGCAACATCCTTGGCCAGCAGTTCTTCGATCTGCCAAACCAGCACCTTGCGCTTGTCGGTGTCGGTTTCGCGCGATTGCGCGTCGATGAGCTTGTCGACGGCCGGGTTGCAGTACTTGGTGTAGTTGCGCTGCGAGCCGCAGGCATAGTTCTCGTAGAACTGCACGTCCGGATCGTCGAGTGCCAACGCCGTGGCATTGAGGCCGACCGTGTAGTCGGCGCGTGCCACCTTCGCGAACCACACGCCCGCCTCCACCGGCTCGAGTTCCGCCGCCACATGGATCGCCTTGAGCTGGTCGATCAGGATGATGGCCGGGTCACGGTAGAGCGGCACGTTGCGCGTCGACACCTTGATCTTCAGCGGGTTGGCTTCCGTGTAGCCGAGGCTCTCCATGATCTTGCGCGCCTCCGCCCGGTTGGCCTCCACCGTGCCCCCGAACCCCGGCAGCTTCGCCACCACCTCCGGCGGCATGCCCCAACTGCCTTCCGGTCCCGCCATCATCGTACCGCCAAGCTTGGTCTTGCCCTCGTAGATGATCTTGTTGAACGATTGCCGGTCGATCGCCAGCGCCAGCGCCGCACGCAGCTGGGCATTGTCGAATGGCGGCTGGTTGCGGTTTACGATCAGATTGATGGAGTTGTTCGTCGGCGGCATCTCGCAGATCGAATCCGGCGCCTTCGATTTGATATCGGCCACCAGCGGCGGCGTCAAATCCAGCACGAAGGTCATGTCCAACTCACCGGCAATGAACGCCAGGACCCGAGTCGAGCGGTTCGAGATGCTGCGGAAATCGATGGCGTCGAGATACGGTCGACCCTTTTTCCAGTAGTCGGGATTGCGGGCGAGCTTGACGCCCTGGTTGCTCTTGAACTCGACGAATTTGAAGGGGCCGGTGCCGATCGGATGCGTCCGCATCTTGGCGGCCGGCACATGGCAGGGGTAGACGGGATTGTAGCCGGTCGCAAACAGCGATAGGAACGACGGTTGCGGCCGGCCGAGTTCGAATGTCACCTCGTGGTCGCCGTTGGTCGTCACGGCCTTCAGGTTGTGCCACCAGATCTGGCGCGGGTTCTTGCGGAACCGGTCGTTGCCCTTGCCCTGCAGCAAGTTCATCGTGCACTCGACATCCTTGGCCGTGAACGGTTTGCCGTCATGCCACGTGACGCCCTTGCGCAACTGGAACGTCAGCTTCGTTTTCGAGGTGTCCCAGCTCCAGCTTGTCGCCAGTTCGGGCTTGATCGTCTCGGGCGTGTTCAGCGTCTGGTTCTGGTCATAGAGCACCAGATTGCTGAACACGGGCATGAACGGCACGGTCGTCGACACCGTCGCTTCCTCGTGGATCGAGGTGCTCGGCGGATTGTCCCAGATATACATGCGCATCGTGCCACCGGTCTTCTGGGCGTGCGCGGCGGTGGACATCGCCATCAATCCGGCCACGACGGCACCGGTTGTCAGTCCGAGCAGCTTGTGCACGGATATCTCCTGTCGGTTGGATGGAGCGCTCTTGTGGACCCGTTGCCTCGAAGGGAGAGGCGGCGGATCCTGCGTGAGCGACCGCTAATGCTACACCGACGGGCCCGGCCAGCGCCAGCGGGCGTTCTTGTGCTGAAGGGCAGATCCGGAGCGGGCAGGGGCGGATTCGCCACTGGCAGGCAACGGCAGCACAGGCTCACAAGAACCTGTGGTCCTCGATGGCAAAGGTTGCGGTGCGCCCAGCGTACGCGGCCTCCGCCGTGAAGTGGGCGGCAACCCGGGCCGCAGTCTCGGCGTCCGCGCAAACCACTTCGGCGATGCCGGCCACCTCGACCTCGAGCGCCTTGATCCGGCTGTTGGGGGCCGGCGCCTGCTCCAGCAAAGTGTGCGTCTGCCAGCCGCCAACCCCGTCGAGGCCGCTGAGCGCCTGAGCGATCTTTCCTGTCCAGTCGGGATCCGGCTCGCCGATCGCAAGCAGCATCAGTTTGGCCGCGCCGCTGCCGCCATTGAGCCCCACCGGCTGACCGGGCTCCGTCACCAGCCGGCTGACAGCGCCGATGAAGGCTTCCGAGTTGACGTTGCATTCCGCAATGCGCGGCGAGGTATAGGCCCGCGTGCGTTGCGCAATGTCGTCGAACCAAAGCTCCGGCATGCCGTCGATGTCGAGCCCGCGCGCCACCGCGTTGGTGGCAGGCGAGGCCACGCAATGGTGCTGTACGTAGGCCCGCAGCCCCGGCAGCTCGGCCGTCATCACGCCGTGCGGATCGAGCCAGTGGCGCCGGAAGGTCGCCATGTCGATGTCGGCACGGCGCCGGATCAGGCTGATCGCTGCAATCATCGCCTCGCTCCTCTGCCGCGTCGGCCTTGAGCCGTTGCTGCATAATTCAAGACGCGCGAAACGCCTCGATGCCGAGCGTGGCGCGTATGTCGCGCGTGCGCTCTTCTTTCGCCACCTCAAGTGGGATGCCGGTGGCATCAGCGATTTTCACGACCGCATTGAAGGAGGCGACCGTTGCGCAGACGTCCACAAGGGCCGCTTCGCCGAGTGCCGCCACGACGTCGCGACGGGCAGCCTCGAGGCCGGTGCCGCTGGGATCGAGGCACGCGTCCACGAACGCGGTCAGCACGCCGCCATGCGCAACGCCACTGTCGATCGCTGCGTCCGCCGCAATCACCGCGTCCAGCTTGTAGCTCTCGCCCTTTGCAATGCTGCTCTCACGGAGCAGTGCCGCATGGCTGGTGGTTCAATAATAACATCGATTGATCGCCGAGGCTCGCCCGGCAATGAGCTCGATCTGGGCGTGGCTGATTGCGCGGAATTCCCGCTCGAAATCACGGATCTCCTGGTCCTTGAGATAAAGCTCCACGTCGAGATCGAAGAAGTTGAACACCTCCTGCGGCACCAGTCCCAGCGCCCGGTGGATGTTCTTGTCGCCATGCACCGCGTAAGGGTTGAGCTCGCCCTCAGGCACGTGCTGCGGATCGACGGTCGCAACCCAGGCCAGATCCCGCTGAGCGTCCGCCGGCAGCCGTCGCGCCGGTTCGCCGGGCTCGGGACAGGGGAGGGGCCGCAACGGACGGCCGAGCGCCAGATCGAACGTGTCGAGCCCCGTGACGGTCGCGACGATGCCGACGATCTCGACATAGCGCGCTTCGCCGAGCGGCCCGTCCGCCATCCCCCGCACCCAGCGCTCAGTGATCCGGGAAGGATCGGTGCGCACCCGATGCACCGCCTCGATCGCTTCCTCAGGAAGATCGCTCGCCGCCCCCGTATGACGTCCGTCGATAGCGTAGGGCGAGAGCGCAGCCTTGCGCGCGAGGCACAGATCGCAGCTCATCGCGGCCCGCGCCTCGGCAGCAATGGCGACGCGCTCGGCGCCGCTCCACCACGTTCCGGCCCGCGCCAGCCGCGCCCAGGCCTCCTCGATTGCCATGACCAAGCTGGCCCGCGCCGGCACTTTCCGACCGTTGATCTCGATTGCCATCATTAGGAATCCCTTGGCGTTTTTCTGAGGATACTGCCGCCCGCCGCCAAGGCAAACGCTTCCGGCATCGGCACGACACTTGCTTTTACCAAACCGAACGAAAGCGTGCTGCAAAGGGATCGTGGTTCAAAATGGTACATCTCGTGATGCGCGACGCTGCCTTCGAGGCCGGCATCGACGCCGCCCGACCGGCAAATGCCGCCACGACCCGCAGTCCGCAGGCCGTTTCGCCCCGTCCCCTCGATTTTACTCTTGTCACAACGCGGGACGGTTTGGCGGCACTTGAAGCGGATTGGAACACCTTGTTCGCGGCCAGCGCCATGCCTGGTCAGGTTTTCCAGAAGTTCGGCTGGTGCTGGCATTGGTTCAATCACTACGCGGCCGGCCCCGGCGCCACATATGAGCTTGCCATTGTCACCGGTCGCAGCGCCGGTAGGCTTTACCTGGTCCTGCCGCTGGCGGTCTCCCGCACAGCAGGCCTGCGTCAATTGTCCTGGGCCGGCGAGCCGGTGTCGCAGTACGGCGACCTGCTGGCCAGCCCCGAGGCGCAACAGATCGAGTGTCTTGAAGCCGCCTGGTCGTTTGCCGTCGCCGCCACGCGCGCCGATTTCGCCTGCCTGCGCAAGGTCCGAGCCGGCTCCCTCGCAGCCCGCCTCCTCGCGCAACTGCCAAGCACCGTTATCGATTCGGCCGAAGCGCCCTATCTCTCGCTGGCATCCGAGCCGACATTCGAGGTGTGGGAAGAGCGCCGCCAGCCCCGGGCGCGCAAGAACCGGCGCCGTCAGGCCCGCCGCTTGACCGAGCTGGGCGAGGTCCGCTTCGAAAAGCATACCGGCAGCGACAAAGCCGGCGAACTCGGATACATAGCGGCCGTCCTTAAGCGCGAGGCGCTCGAGCAAAAGGGCGCGATTGCGCCGACCCTCGCCGATCCACGTTTTGCAGCGTTCTTCGCCGACGTCGCCAGGGCTGGTGAATTGCAGGCCGCAACCTCCGTCTATGCCTTGACTGTCAATGGCGAGCCCGCAGCGCTGAAGGTTCTCGTCACCGACGCCAGCACGCGCTACCTGCACATCGCCGTTTTCGATCCGCGCTTCGAGAAATGCGGCGCCGGCGCCCTGCTGCTCGAGCACGTCATTCGCTCAACCATCGATGACCGTTACGAGACCCTCGATCTCCTGGCCCCGCGCCACGGCTACAAGATGGATTTCGCCGATGGTGTCGAAGTTGTCGACAATTCTGTCGTGGCGCTGTCCGTCAAGGGGGCGGTCTACGCCCATTTGGTCCTGCGCCAGCGCGGGCGCGCCAAGGCCCTGTTCGAAGCGCTGCCGGCGCCGCTGCGCAAGCTCATGAGCCGGTTGATCGGCAGGTAGACGAGGCCTGTACGCAGCCCCGGGCCTCAGCCGCATCTCCGTGTCGGCAGTCCCGGCCCCCCGACGCGGCTGCTCCGCCGCTCCAATAGGACAACGTCGTGCCAGGTCTCGCCGATATGGCCGAGCCGCTCGCGCACCCCAACCTCTCGAAAACCGCAAGCAAGGTGGACCCTGCGGCTCGCCGTATTGCCGGCGATAATCTGCGCTTGCAGTGTCCAGTAGGCCTCGGTTTCCGATGCCTCGATCAGGCGATGGATCAAGCGCCTGCCGATCCCCTGTCCCCGTGCCACGCCGCTCACATAGACGCTGACCTCAGCGACGCCGGCGGCGCCTCAAGAATCGGCAACGGCCTTGAGAGTAGCCCAGCCGACGACGCCGTCAGGGCCGCGCGCGACCAGCCGGCCGAATTCGAGTGCTTGCTTGTCGAACACCTGCCACAGGGGCGGCGTTGTCATGAAGGCTGCAAGCCCGGTGGCAAGGCCTTCCCCATAGATCGCCTTGACCGCTTTCCAGTCGGCGCGGTCCATGGTGTCGATCATCGCGTCGTGCGCCATCGCCTTGTCCAATGCCGATTTCTGCAAACACCTGACATCGACTATAGCGCGTCGTGCGAGGTTTCGCACGCATGCGAAGAGCACGACTGCGCCGCCGCGGAGCTGCAGCGCTGGTTTGACCAGCGCGCACGCGCCGTGAGCGAAGACAACGCCTACCGCACGCCGAGCTTCTTCTGCAGGCTCGACGACGAGGTCGTGTACTGGAACATCAGCTTCTTGTCGGGATAGACGATGCGATGCGCGGCTTGCGCCATCAGCGCGCGCCTCGTGGAAGCCCGACAGGATCAGCTTCAGCTTGCCCGGGTAGGTGTTGATGTCGCCGATCGCGAAAATGCCGGGCTCGCTCGTTTCGAATTTCTCTGTATCGACCGGCATCAGGTTCTCGTCGAGGTTAAGGCCCCAATCGGCGACCGGCCCGAGCTTCATGGTGAGACCGAAGAACGGCATCAGGCGGTCGCAGGCGAGCGTCTCGTCACCGCTCTTCGATCTTGATCGCGACGCCCGTCAGTTGACCGTCGTTGCCCTGCAGGCCGGTCATCTGACCGATCACCAGCCGCAGCGCGCCCTGCTCGACCAGTTGGCGCATCTTCTCGACCGAATGCGGTGCGCCGCGAAACTCGTCACGCCGGTGCATCAAGGTGAGCGAGCGGGCAATCGGTTGCAGGTTGAGCGTCCAGTCGAGCGCTGAATCGCCACCACCGACGATCAGGATGTCGCGTCCTTCGAAATCGGCCATCCGCCGGACGGCATAGAACACGCTTCGGCCCTCGTAGGCCTCGATGCCAGCTAGCGGTGGCCGTTTCGGCGTGAACGACCCGCCACCCGCCGCGATCACCACGACCTTGGCGATGAAGCTCTTGCCGGCGTCGGTCTGGAGATGGAAGCGCCCATCCTCGAGACGCTTGAGTTCGTCCACCCGCTCACCCAGGTGGAAGGTCGGGTCGAACGGCTTGATCTGCTCCATCAGCGCTTCGACCAGGCCTTGTCCCGTCACCAACGGCAGCGCCGGAATGTCGTAGATCGGCTTTTCCGGATAGAGCTCGGCGCATTGCCCGCCGGGCTTGTCGAGAATATCGATCAGATGCGCCTTGATATCGAGCAGGCCGAGCTCGAACACCGCAAAGAGGCCGCAAGGGCCCGCACCGATGATGACGCAATCGGTCTCGATCGCGGTCGAGGAGCTCTGGGTGTCAGCCATGGGGAAATCCTTGTCTTGCCGGGGCGCAAGCCCACCGCGGGTCCAGTTTGCGATCCTACTTACCGTTTTCGCATGTCCTGGCAAGCGCGCGCCGCCACTGGATCAGGCCGGCACTCCCGTTCGTGTACGCTGGCTTGCTGTTTCTTAACCATCTCCCTGAAGCCGAGCTTAAGCCAATGGCCGTAGGCTGGCGCGACGAATGTATCAGGGGAGCAATCGGCGATGTTTGCAGCCACAGTTGTCGTCACCGTCTTGTCCGCGTGCCTGCTGCTGGTTGGCATCGCCATCTACAACCGCTTGATTGCCCTGGCCCGGCGCTGTGATCAGGCCGCAGCCGACATCGACGTGCATCTGAAGCTGCGCCGAGACCTCGTCCCCTCCCTGGTCGAGACCGTTAAAGGCTACGCCGGCCATGAGCGCACCGCTCTCGAGGATGTCATCAAGGCACGCGCCTCCGCCCAGACGGCTGCCCCAGGGCCCGCCCGCATGGAGGCCGAAGGCATGTTGGGCGCGGCGCTGAGCCGCCTGATGATGCTGGCCGAAGCCTATCCCGACCTCAAGGCCGAGGCGCGCTTTGCAGCCCTCCAGGAGCAACTCTCCGACATCGAGTTCCACATTGCCGCCGCGCGTCGCTTCCTCAACGCCGCCTCGGCCGAATACAACACGACGCGCGAGCAATTCCCCTCGAACGTGGTCGCCAACCTGTTCGCATTCGCCATGCGCGAACCGGGCTCCGTCCCCCAGGAGGCATTGCCGGAGCTGCAGACCGCACCCGCCGTGCGCTTCTAATCTCAGCGAGGGGCTAGGGCGATGCTTCCGGCCAATGGCCTCTATGGCCACATCAGGCTCAATTCGCTCAAATCGCTGGTGCTGCTCGCGGTGTTCGTACTGTTGATCGCGGGCTACTGGTATGCCGGCTGCCTCGCCTGGCATGGCCTCGACTACCTGTTCCACCCGCTCCGCGTCACAGATCCGGCAACCGGCACCTTCGACCATCTGGCGAAGGAAGCCTGGCGCACCGCGCTTGCCCGATGGCACGTCCCGCTTCTGATCGCCTGCGGATGGTTGATCGTGGCAGGCCTTTTCTATCGCACGCTCGTGCGCTTCGCGACGGGGGCCAAGTCGATATCGCGGCGCGAATGCCCTGCGCTCTACAATAGTGTCGAGCGACTGGCGATTGCGGCTGGCCTACCGATGCCGGCCGTAGAGGTGATCGAAACTTCGGCCCTCAATGCCTATGCCTCCGGCCTCAGCCCGGACGAAGCCAGCATCGCCGTTACCCGCGGCCTGCTCAAGCGCCTGACCCCACGCGAGCTCGACGCCGTCTTGGCGCACGAGATCACCCACATCAAGAATCACGACGTGAAGTTGATGATCGTGGCCCTGGTCTTCACTGGCGGCATCACACTGCTCGGCAGCCTGGCCTGGCGCATGCTGGCAAACGCGCGCAGCGGCGGCTGGCGCGCCGGTGATTTCGACGTAGGCGGTTGGAGCCATGGTGGGCAGCATCGGTCTGGTGCGCTGGGCGCGTCCGGTGCCCCGGCCTTTGCGGGCGCGATCGCAGCCCTCCTGGTCGCGGCCATGACGTTGGCCATCTCCCACGTCGGCGCCATCATGACCCGGTTCGCCATCTCGCGGGCCCGCGAGTTCGTGGCCGATGCCGGCGCCGTCGAACTCACCAAGGACCCCGATGCGCTGATGTCAGCGCTGCTCAAGATCTCCGGCAACGACTGGGTGCCGGGAACGCCCGACACCTTCGCCGCCATGATGATCTCATCGAGTTTCGACAACGAGGATTTCGTCGAGCAGCTCTTTTCAACCCATCCGACCATCGAGGCCCGCATCGCCGCCTTGCGCCAGTACGCTGGCGCAAGAGCATCGATCCAGCGTCAGCAAGGCGAGGCGCGCCCCGAGCCGACCGCGTCCGCCGTGCCGTCCTCGGCCTTCGGTCTCAGGCCGGCGCGATCTCGCCTCCGGCATCGACCCAGCCCTTGAAGCCGCCGAGATTACGGACGTTCTCGTAGCCCATGTCCTTGAGCGTCTTCAGCACCAGCGCCGACCGCCCGCCGGAGGCACAATAGGCGACGACCGTCTTGGCCCGGTCGAATGCGGCTTCGTGCAGCGGTGAAGCGGGATCGGCGCGGAATTCGACCAGCCCCCGCGGTATGGCCAGCGCTCCCGGCACCTTGCCGGAGGTTGCCACTTCGTTGGGCTCGCGCACGTCGAGGAACACGACGTCGGGCCGCCCGACCAGCGCCTTCGCCTCCTCAGGCGTGATCTTGGGTACGGCGGCGTTGGCTTCGGCCAGCATTTGCTGCACGGTACGCATGGTCGTGATGTCCTTGTGTTTGCAGTGACCTTCGAGGATGTGCGACGTACTCGCTACGCGATCAATCCGGAATGAGCCCGCCGTCGACGTTGAGGGTCTGGCCCGTGATGTTGCGCGCCGCCGGCGAGGCCAGGAACACGATCGCCTTGGCAATATCCTCGGGCTCGTTGGCGCGCCGCAGCGGCACGCTAGCCACCGCCCGCCGCTCGATCTCATCGACGCCAAGCCCCTCGGTTGCAGCCATTGTCTTGAACAGGTCTTCGACGATGGCAGTACGCACGATGCCGGGGCAGACGGCGTTGACGTTGATGTTGTGCAATCCGAGCTGCTGCGCCGCGGTATAGGTGAGGCCGATCACGGCGCCTTTCGAGGCCGCGTAGATCGCATTCGACGTTCCGGCAAACCCCTTGCCGGCGATCGAGGCGACATTGACGATCACGCCCGAACGCCGAGGGATCATGTCTTGCGCCACCCGTTGCAGGCAGAAGAACACGCCCTTGGCGTTGACGCGGTGGATGCGGTCCCAGTCCGCCTCGTTGAGGTCCATGATGTAGGCGCGGCGTGTCACGCCGGCATTGTTCACGAGGATGTCGATCCGCCCGAACGCGCGCGTCGCCTCCCCCACCATGCGGTCGATCGCCTGGACATCGCCGAGGTCGGCAGCGACGGCGAGGCTCCTACGGCCTTTGGCCGCGACGTTTGCCGCAACCTCCTTGGCGGTCGCCTCGTTGATGTCGGCGCACACGACGTCCGCACCCTCGTCGGCCATGGCCAGCGCCGTCGCTCGTCCGATGCCTTGCCCCGCGCCCGTGACCAGTGCGATTTTACCAGCGAGCTGCATGGAGCTTAGCCTCCGTTTTGCGCACCATAAGGCCGCCCCTCCCGGCCAGATCGGCCGGCAGGCGGCAGGGCGGGCTTAGAATTGCTTGGCGGGAACCCGCAGCACCAGACCGTCGAGGCCGGGCTCTACCTTGATCTGGCAAGACAGCCGGCTCTCGTCGCGGACATCGAAGGCGAAGTCCAGCATGTCGGCCTCCATGTCTGAGGGCTTGCCGACCTTCTCGGTCCAGGCGGCATCGACATAGACATGGCAGGTGGCGCAGGCGCACGCGCCGCCGCACTCGGCCTCGATGCCGGGCACCAGATCCTTTTTCGCAACCTCCATGACGGTGAGGCCGGTCTCGGCATTGACGACCTGGGACTTACCATCGGGCTGGATGAACGTGATTTTCGGCATCTGGCAGGCTTTCTTGGCGGGACACAACGACGGGAGACCACCACATCATGACGTATCATGGTCGGTGGGCCCATGGGACCTTTGCGCGCGAGCAGCCCCTGTTGCCGGCCCCGCCCGGGCCGTTGGGGTCGGTCGGTCGGCACGGACAGCAGCTTAGGATGCCAGCGCACACTGGAGCTTGGCAAAGGTGCCGCCCACACCACGCCCGCAGCCGGACCATCGGCCCGCCTAAGGCGCTCGTGCAACCCGCCACCTCCGCCGGATTTAAAGCTGTGCCCCGATGTTTTCAAGCGGCGTGAGGCGTGCGCGCGCCATTCGCCGGTCAGGTTTTGTCTGCCAGTTCCCGGATATAGCGGCAGGCAACCTCGAGGGCCTGACGGGTCGCGGGGAGCGCCGCCTGCCGGGCGGCAATGTCGCCGTCGCGTCCGGCGAGTTCGGCCCGTTCGGCACATTTTGCCACCTCGAGTGCGCCGACGGCCCTGGCCGAACCCTTCAAGGTGTGTGCCGCATCGCGCCACTCCTTGTCGGTCTTGGCATCGGCCATCTGCTCGAGATAGTTGGGCGCCTGGTCAGCAAACAGACCAAGCACTTCCCGCTCGAGCTCCCCATTGCCGAACGTGTAGCGCGACAGATAGGCGTGATCGATCGGGCAGGTGCCGAATTCGCCCGTCGGCTCGGCTGGCGCCGCGGCGCGGACCGTCATCGGCTGGGTCATGGCAAATCTCCCATTTCGTAGGAGCCAAGTCTCAGGCCCCCGTGCGAATGTCGGGGTTGCGAGCCGGGCGCTGTCATCTCAGGTCTTTTCCTCGCACACGCGCGCTAACCATCTGTTAAGAAGCGCCCCGTTTCGGATCTGCATCTGCAACGCGCATTCCCGGTTTGGCTCGTCCCCCGCTTTTCCGGTCGCAGCTCGAGATAGAACTTCCTTTTGCCACAAAATCCCCAGTAAAAGACGATGGGTTGATGTTCATGCTGCGCCCATGATGGGCAGCGCACGGACTATTGCCGTTATCGCGTGGTCGGGAGTATCCTCTTGAGGATATCCGCGCGGACGGTAAGCACGAGGGGACGACACCTCGGTGTCGACGAGGGTGGGCAGGGGTATGCCGAAGGACAACAAAAAGGGCGGCGGCAAAGGCTCTCGGCAACCGCTGCAGGCCTCCGCGCCGCCAGCGCTGCCGACCGAGCCCAAGGCGCCACCGCCGTTGCCGGCGGGCGCCTCGACGCCCACGACCGCATCGGCAGCATCAGCCAATACGTCAGCTGCGCCCGCCGCGCCCCGCCAGGCTTCCGCCCCGCCGCTTCCGGCCAACGCCATGTCCCGTCCTCCCGCGCCGCCGCCTGCCGCCTCCCATCAGTCCGCGACGCCAGCCGCGCAAGTCTTCGCTATGCCACCGCCACGCTCTGCGCCCGGCGTCGACAAACAGCCCGAGCGTGCAGCCCCAGCAGAGCCGCAGGCCAAGTCTGCGCCCCAGCCTGCGTCTGCCGACAAGCCTTCGCCGGCGGCGAAGCCGACACTCGAACCCGAACACGATCTCGGATCTGAGGTCGACCCGGCCGCCTCGCCTCGCCGCACCGCCAAGCGCCGCCCTGCCGGACCGCCGCGGGCGCATGTGGCAGCCAACGACGACCTTCCCTCGATCGGCGGCCTGATCTTTGCCCTGCACCAGAAGCCGTCGCGGTTCCCCATGAAGGTGGCCGCCATTGCGAGCGGCGTATGGGCGTTTTGCGGCGTGCTGCTGGGTTGGGCGATGCTGGCGCCCGAGATCCAACGCGCCCCCACGCTGCTTGAAATGCTGACCCGGCCGACCGCAATCACGTTGGCCGCAACCATCATCCTGCCGATCGCCATTTTCTGGTTCATCGCTCTGCTGGTCTCGCGCGCCGACGACCTGAAGAACATGTCGTCCACCATGACGGAGGTCGCCATTCGCCTGGCGGAACCCGACCGCATGGCCGAGCAGCAGGTCGCCTCGGTGGGCCAGGCCGTACGTCGCCAAGTCAACCACATGAACGAGGCGGTCTCCCGAGCGCTGGGCCGCGCTGGCGAGCTCGAGGCGCTGGTTCACAACGAGGTCGCAAGTCTCGAGCGCTCCTACACGCAGAACGAAAACCGCATCCGCGGCCTGCTCGAGGAGCTGGCGGGCGAGCGCACCGCACTCCTCAACACCAGCGAACGGGTGAGCTATTCGCTGAAGGAGCTGGGCACCGATATCCCGATGCTGATCGACAAGCTCGGTGACCAGCAGGTCAAGCTCGCGCGTTTCATCGAGCAGGCAGGACAGAATATCGTCGGCCTCGAGCAGTCGCTGGCCTCCAGCGCGTCCCAGCTTGCCGCCTCCGTCGGCGACCGTACCGAGCACCTCAAGGGCGTCCTGAGCGAGCAGACCGCGAGCCTGCAAGGCCTTCTCGACCACCGCACCGGCGAGATCGCAGCCGCGTTGTCGGGCGGCGTCGGCCGGATCGAGAACGCGCTCGGCGGCCAGACTGACGCCATCGAGAACCGCCTGATCGGCCATGCCAATAGCATGCAGGCCGTTTTCGACAGCTTCGCTGGCGGTCTCGACAACGCGCTTGGACATCGCACCGATCAGATGCGCCAGGTTCTGGAAGGCACCAGCGAGGGCATCGACCGGGCGCTGGAGCAGCGCACGACTGACATTCAACGGACCTTGGAAAGCACAGTTAGCCAGATTGACAAGTCTCTGGGCCAAAGGACTGAGGGCCTGCAGGCCACGCTCGAGGAGTATACTCGGGCTCTCGATGCCACCATGGCGGCCCGCCAGCACTCCCTCGAAGAGCACCTCGTCGAGCGCACGAAGGCGTTGGACGATGCCTTCTCCGAGCGCCTGAAGCACTTCGACGATGCGATCGTGCGTTCCACGATTGCGATCGACAGCACGGTTGCCGACAAGGCGCGCGCGCTCTCCTCCGCACTCGAGAACCACGCCGGCGAGATCGCCCAGGTTCTCGGTCGCCAAGCCGGTCAAATGGACGAGCAGATCATGCACGGCGTGCATGCCGTCCGCCGCGCCAGCGAGAACGTCACCAAGCAGTCGGTCAAGGCGATCGAAGGTCTCGCCGGTCAGGCCGAATTGTTGCGCAACCTCTCCGACAATCTGGTCAACCAGATCTCAAGCGTGACCAACCGCTTCGACGCCCAGGGCCAGACCATCATGCGCGCCGCCAGCGCCCTGGAGACAGCCAATCAGCGCATCGACCAGAACCTGCAGCACCGCCAGGCCGATCTGGCCCGCACACTCGAGGACCTGTCGTCACGCGCCGACAGCATCGACAAGGTCATGCGCGGCTATCCCGAGGCCTTGAAGGGCAGCGTCAACGAATTCGAAAGCCGCGCGCGCCAGGCGAACGAAGATTTGGCGCGCACCGCCCAGGAGCGGTCGCTTGCCGCCCGCCAGGAGATGGAGCGCTTGAAAGCCGCCACCGCCAGCGAGACCGAGCAGGCCGTCGCCGACTTCCGGTCGAAGTTCCAGAACGTCTCCCGCGAGGTCAACGCCGAGATCGGAACGCTGCAGTCGCGCTTCACTCAGAGTTATGACGAGATTCGAAAAGCGGGCCCGCAGCACCTTTGCCGATATCGAAGGCGATCAGGTCCGCTTGCAGGAGGAGCTGGCGCGCCTGCCCGAGGCGACGCGAACATCCGCCGAGACTGTGCGCCAGTCGCTGCAGGAGCAGTTGCGCGCCCTCGAGCAGCTTTCGCAATTGTCGGCCCGTGAGTCCGTGCGCTCCGACATCAGCCAGCCCCTGCGCTCGAACCTGCCCCATGAGCCGGCCCCGCGCCAGATTTCCTCCGTTTCCCAGAGCCTGGCCTCCGAGATGTCACAGCGCGGCCGGGCCGCTGGCGCGCCGTCAGCCACCGGCGGTGACAACGGTCGCGAAGGCTGGAAGCTCGGCGAATTGCTGGCCCGCGCCTCCGAGGATGAGGCCGCGCCGTTGACGTCGTTCCAGCAGTTTGCCGCCGCCCTCGACCAGACCACGGCCGCTGCCATCTGGTCGCGCCTGCGCGCCGGCCAGCGCGGGGTCATGGTGCGCAACATCTATTCGCCCAACGGGCGGTTGGCATTCGATGAGGTCCAGCGCCGCTATGCGGCCGATCCGGCATTCCACCAGACCGTTGATCGCTTCCTCGGTGATATGCAGCGCGTGCTGCGTGAGACCGACCAGCGCGACCCGTCCGGCCGCACGACCTTGGGCTACATCGCGTCCGAGCAGGGCCGCTGCTACTTGTTCCTGGCGCACGCCACCGGCAAGCTGATCTGAGCCGGCCGCTCGGTCTGGGCGATCCGCGCCGATCCGTCGATGGCAGTCCGGCGAGGGCCCGATGAGCATCATTCTCTCAGACGTGCGCGCCGAGCGTTGGCCCGTTGCGGGCGCCTTCACGATCTCGCGTGGCAGCCGTACGGAGGCCGAGGTGGTTGTGGCAACCGTCACCGACGCCACCCATGTCGGGCACGGTGAGGCCGTCCCCTACGCACGCTATGGCGAAACCGTAGCCGGCGTCATCGCCGACATCGAGGCCGTGGGCCGGGCCGATAACACGCTCACGCCTGCCCGTCTCGTTGACATCATGCCCGCCGGCGCCGCCCGCAATGCCCTCGATTGCGCGCTGCTGGACCTCGAGGCCAAGCGTACGGGCCGTGGAGTGGCCGAGGCGCTAGGCCTACCAGCGAGCGACGCACCGCTTGTAACCTGCTACACTCTGTCGCTGGCAGCCCCGGAGCAGATGGCAGCCGCTGCCGTCACCGCCGCCGACAAACCGCTCCTGAAATTGAAACTGGGCGGCGGCCACCAGGACGCAGAGCGCCTCCGCGCCATCCGTCGGGCCCGCCCGGACGCGCGCCTGGTCGCCGATGCCAACGAGAGTTGGAGCCCCTCCGATCTCGAAGCCCTGCTGACGGTGTGCGCCGAGGTCCGTCTGGAGCTGCTCGAGCAGCCGCTGCCGGCGGGCGAGGATGCGATCCTGGCCAGGATCGAGCGTCCCGTCCCCGTCTGTGCCGACGAAAGCGCCCACACTGCTGCCGATGTCGCAGGCCTCGCCAGCCGCTACGATGCCGTCAATATCAAGCTGGACAAGTCCGGTGGCGTGACGTCAGCCGTCGCCATGGCCAAGGCGGCCAAGGCCTCAAACCTCGACGTCATGGTCGGATGCATGCTGGCAACCTCCCTGGCGATGGCGCCAGCCTGGCTGCTCTCGCCGTGGGCTCGCTGGCTGGACCTCGATGGACCCTTGCTCCTGGCGCGCGATCGCAGCCCGGCCATAACCTATCGTCCGGGCGGCCTGATCTGCCCGCCGCCGCGTGGGCTGTGGGGATGAGCGGCGCCCCACCGGGCGTAGCTATGGGAAAGCCCCAGCCATCGCGGCCTGCACGAGGCTACGAACCGGCTGTATGGGACATCGAGGAGAAAAATGGCGCGAGCGACGGGACTTGAACCCGCGGCCTCCGGCGTGACAGGCCGGCGCTCTAACCAACTGAGCTACGCCCGCGCAATCGCCTGCGACCGCAAGCGGCCGAAGCGAGACCTTCTGCTACGGGGTCCGCAGCCCGGTGTCAAGGTCGAGAATCGGCTCCGCGCCGCTTCTTGACCGGGCGCGAACCCCTCGCGCAATCAGCCGCACCATGCCTCGAATACGAGGCCGGACAACTCGTGGTCCCGGCCGCTCGCAAGATGCAGCGCCAAGGTGGCCACATCGACCGCGCCGTTGAGCGTCTGCCCGCTCTTGTCCTGGAATGTTGCCGGCACAACGGCGTTGACCCGGATGCCGTCAGCGCTCGCCGCCTCGGCCTCGGCCCGCGTGAAATGCGCCAGCGCATTGCGCGCGATGCGCCCGACCAGCTTGCGGCTTGCAGATGCTGTAACCGGCACGGTCAGAATGTTCAGCACGGCGCCTTGCGCCAGCATCGTGCGCATGCGGTTGGTGACGACGCGCGAGGCCAGAACTGACATCGCCAGGATCTCGGTCACCATCGCCTCGATCTGCGTCTCGCTGGCATCTTTCGGGGGTTCGGGCACCATGGCGAGGTTCACGACGCAGTCGAGGCCGCCGAACTTCTGCGCGGCATCGCGGGCGAACCGCAGCATGGCTTCCGAGCCATCGAGCGGGCCCGGGTAGAACAGAACGTCCATGGCTTCCGGAGCGATGATCTCAGCCAGCGTCTCCATTTCGCGGCTGTCCTCGTTCGCCTGAACGATCAGCCTGACCTTGGCCTCGGCAAAGGCCCGGACGATTTCGACGCCGAGGGGACCTCCAACTCCGGTGATCAGCACGCGTTTGCCTGCCAACTCGGGATACTCGGGTGCAAACGCAAGCTCGTCGAGCGCGCTGATCAACATGGCTTCTCCTCCACTCGGAAAGCGCGGGGTCGAACATCGGGGTGACCACCGCAGACCAACGGACAAGACGCGATTCGTCCCTAACGAGAGCTAAACCGGCGAACACATGGCCTGAACGCCGCCATGTCATCGCCCGAACCGCGTCGCGACCATTCATTGGTTCCGATTCGGGTGCTCCGGGGACGAGAACGGTGCGAGAACACGACAACAAAGCGGCCATCGCGTGGCGCCTGCAGCTACAAGGCGAAATGTGCTTGCCGCTCGCCAGCGCTGCTTCAATTGCCCGCCAAAGTGCTTCGCCGGGCCATGCGGAAAACGCGTCGCATCCGCCAACCCATCGACACACTGGTGTGTGAAGATCGCCGCCTCGATGTAACATGCGCTGAGACCATCAGCCGGGCGTGGTCTCCGGGGGGAAGGGATCTCTATGGCTTACGGCTACACGGCTCCGCCGTTCTGGAAACAACTGCTCACCAAGGTCGTCATGCTCTTGCTGACGATCGTCATCGTTTGGATCGCTTACGCCTACATGCACGCCTATCGGCTGGAGTGGCTCGGATGGATTTATTCCAAGCTGACCCCGATGACCAATGGCCTCTACACCTTGGTCGAGACCTATTTTCCGCCCGACGTGAAATTCAAGGTCCGAGGCGCCATCACCGACGATCTGGGCCAGCGCTCGCTGTTCCTTCTGATGCTGACGGCGGTCGTCGAGCTGATCCTGTTCTGCATCTTCAAGATCATCGGCGGGCTCTACCGGTTGGTGGTGCGATAACGCGAGGTCGCGACGGCGTTGGCTAAACCGATGTCGGTCGGCCATCGGTCGGCCATCGCACCTCGGGCGCGGCCTGAGCCGTATCAGGCCTGACCGCCATCATGCGCTGTGCTTGCCCGGCCAATAGGCCGGCAGCCACACGCCGTCCCGCTTGCCCCAGCCTTCCGCCTGTGCCTTCTCGAACGTCTTCAGGGCAGCTTCCGCAACCGGCAGTGTCGCGCCGCGCGAAGCTGCCTCCGCCACCATCGTCCGCAGATCCTTGCAGATCAGGTCGACATCGAAGTTGGGTGGCCCGGGGTCTTCGCCATTGAGCGTCTTGGCGATTGCAGGATGGCGCATCTTCAGCACGCTTGGCGCCCCCGAAGTGTCCGACAGCAGCTCCATCAAGGCTTCATTGGAAAGGCCGACGCTGCGTGCGAGGATGGTGGCCTCGGCAAGTGCCTGATAGGCCACCATCAGCGGCAGATTGACCGCAAGCTTCATCGCGGCGCCCGAGCCGACCGGCCCCAGCAGTTCCACGCGACGGCACATCTGCTCGAGCAGCGGCTTGGCACGGGCGAGATCGGCCGGCTCGCCGCCGGCCAGGCCGAGCAGCTTGCCCTGTCGCGCCGGCCCGACCGTGCCGCCGACCGGGCATTCGACGAACGCAGCCCCTTTGCCGCGCACGAGGTCGGCGAGCTGGCGCACGTCGGCCGGCTGCACCGTCGTCATGTCGACGACGAGCTTGCCCGTAAGGTCGCCGGCAGTGAGCCCGTTGGCCCCCTCGTAGACATCAGCGTAGGCGGCAACACTGCCGAGTATCGTCAGGATGGTGTCGACACTTTCAGCCAGGGCCTTGGGCGTGGGCGCGGCTTTCGCTCCGGCCTCGACCATCGGTTTGGTGCGCTCCCCCGAACGGTTCCACACCACCACCTCGTGCCCGACCTCCATCAGTCGCAATGCGATTGCCCCACCCATCTTGCCGACGCCGGCAATTCCAACACGCATGGTCTTTTCCCTCTGGTCCGGCCTGTCAGTCAGGCGCAGATGACCGCCCGTGTCTGACCCGCAAAGTGCATTTCATTCCTCGGCAGGCTCAGTGCCAGCTTTGCGTTTCCATGGACACAAAAGAAGCATGAGCTTGGACCCAGACCTTTGCACCGCCAGGATGTCTTTGCCAACCCGGCCCAGGCGAAGCAGTATGAGCAGCCGCTTTTTCCAGCCAGTCGTCGAGGAGCGCCGAGCCCATGTCCGACACGCGTCAACACCCCTGGAACAGCTATGGTCTCACAGCCGCGCGCGAGCACGGAAAGCCCGGACGCGAGGTGCGCCCGAAATCGCTTACCCTCGATTGCCACGCCCATATCGTGGTACCGGCGGCCGCAGCCTACGCCAAGCCGCACCTGGCCGCTAACGCCGACCACCTCACCTCGTTCGCCTCGCCCGAGACCAAGGAGGTTGCAGCGCTCCAGAGCCGGGACCGCGCCGTCAACCTCACTGACCTGCCGCTCAGGTTGCGTGAGATGGAGATGATGGGGCTCGACAAGCAGCTCGTCAGTCCCGCCCCGAACCAGTGTTATTTCACGCTGCTGCCCGAGCACGGCGCCAAGGCCATCACGCTCGTCAACGATGGCATGGCCGAGTGGGTTGCGCGCGCGCCGGATCGGTTCGTTGGCCTCGGCACGGTGCCGCTGCAGGACGGCGCCGCCGCTGTGGCTGAGCTTGAGCGCTGTGTTGGCAAACTCGGCCTCAAGGGCGTTGAAATCCTCACCAACGTCAACGGCGCCGAGATCTCCGATCCTTCCCTCGAGGTCTTCTGGGCGAAAGCCGAGGCGCTGGGCGCCCTCGTCATGATCCATCCCTCGGGCTTCACCGAGGCGCGTCGCCTATCGCGCTACTACTTCAACAACGTCATCGGCAATCCCTTCGACACCACGCTGGCCCTCCACCACCTGATCTTCGACGGCGTCCTCGAGCGCTACCCCGCCTTGAAGATCATGGCCTCCCATGGCGCCGGCTATCTCGGTGGCTACGCCGGCCGCATCGATCACGCCTGGGGCGCGCGCTCGGATTCCCATGGCAACCTGCCGAAGCCGCCGACCACTTATCTGAAGAAGATCTACGTCGACACTATCGTCTTCACGCACCACCAGTTGCGCCATTTGGTCGAGGTGTTCGGCGCCGACCACGTCATGATCGGCACCGACTATCCCTTCGACATGGCCGAGATGGACCCGATCGGCCACGTCATGTCTGCTGGCCTCGATGCCCGTACGGCCGAGGCCTTGTGCGGCGGCAATGCGGCCCGCCTGCTGGGGTTGTGATGCTGGATTGAAAGTCGCCCGGTCGCGATCGGTGGGGGAGGGGGCTTCGCTTCGAGGCGGTCGCCGCGATGCCGCCTTGACGGGCGCTGCTTCGTGCGGGCAAACAGCCAGCATCGACGCCGCGACGGGAGCGAGTGCCATGGCCTACGACGACACCAATGTTTTCGCCAAGATCCTGCGCGGCGAGCTGCCGGCCCACAAGATCTGCGAGGACGGAGATACGTTGGCCTTCATGGACATCATGCCGCGCTGCGAAGGCCACGCGCTCGTCATCCCGAAAACGCCAGCCCGCAACCTGCTCGATGCCACGCCGGGGCAACTGGCCGCCTGCCTCGCGACGGTCCAGCGTGTCGCCAGCGCCCAGATCCAGGCTTTTGGCGCCCATGGCATCACGGTCCAGCAGTTCAACGAGCCGGCCGGCGGCCAGGTCGTCTTCCATCTGCACTACCACGTCATCCCGCGCTTCGACGGCGTGCGTCTGGCCCCTCACACCGGCCAAATGGAAAAGCCGGAGATGCTTGCTGCCGCCGCCGAAAAATTGCGCAAGTTCATCGCCTGACACGGCATGTGTCGCCCGTCACCGCGCCAACGTGGGCGGCAGCCGCGCAAACCGCCTGCACCAGCGGTGGACATCGTGATCTGCGGGAGGGGGACTGAAACCGGCTCGATCCTGGGAGAGAGGCTCGGAGGGGGGCTGGGGGGCTTGCTTTCCGAGACTGGCAGGACCGGCCGGTTTCAATGGTTGTCAGTATAGCCGGGAATGCGACCTAGCCTTGATCGCATCGTGGCACTTTCGTGAAAGTTGTTGCGATTTGTTGCGTTTGTGAACGACTGTTCATGTCCGGCGTCGGCCACGCCGGCAACGGGCTTGCCAGTCGGCGCGCCACTATTCGCCACCGCAGACGACATCGGTGGTTGCACCTTTCGACCTGCAGCGTAATCTTTCCGTCATGACGGATTTGAAAGGAGGCACCATTGAGTGACAGCGAGCCGATAGTTTTTCGCCCTCGCGTCGTGACCCCCGGCGAAAGCCGGCATGGTGCGGCGGCAACTGCACAGGCAAAGCCAGCCAAGCGTGACCCACAGGTTGTGGTCTTCGATCGACGTGAGCTGTCGCTGATCCTGACCGTCTACGGCCGCAAGGTGGCGCAGGGCGAGTGGCGCGACTACGCCATGGACTTCGAGCGCGAGCGGGCGGTGTTCTCGGTCCACCGGCGCACCAGCGAGTGGCCCCTCTATCGCATCGAGAAGAATCCGCGCAACGCCCGCAAGCAGGGCGCCTACAGCGTCATCACGGCGACAGGCCTGATCCTCAAGCGTGGTCACGAGCTTGCGCGCGTCCTCGAGGTCTTCGAGAAGCGCTCGCTCTACGTCGTCGAGAACTGAGCCCGCCCGCCAGCCGGATTGCGGCCAGCGGGGCTATTGGGCAACTGGATGGCGGCAACTTCTCGGACCCCATTCCCGTTCAGTGCGACGGCGGCAGTGCGATCACCACCACCGCGCCATCGCCAGGGCTCTCCGCCAGTTCGTCCTCGGCAAGTGCGATCGCCTGCGCGACATCCTCGACGCCGGAGAGATCGCCGACATGCCGGCCGTGCAACAGCACCAGACCCGGCAACGCGGCCCCCGAGGCCGTCCCGCGGAGGATCTCGTCGCTCAAGTGCACAATCGTCTCGGCAACCTTGTCGCGCGTCGTCTGGCGCACCAGCGCGCGCGCCCGTTGCACCCGGCTCGCCCCGCTCCAGTCGATCGCCCTCACTGACCGGGGACCCTCTCCGCGCTGCAGGTAGACACGCACCCCGCTCGTCTCGCCCGCCAGCACCACCTCGTCGATGCCCGTCCCGAGCGAGCGCGCCGCCAGCGCCCGTGCCTCACGCTCGCCGATGCCGCCACCCGCATCTTTCACATGCATTTCCGCAGCACCCATGGCCGTCGCCCGCACCCTGTGCGTCTGCTGGTCTATGTCGACGGTGACGTCGACGCTTGCGGCATCGGCCCCGAGCCGCACCACTGCCTCGAGCGCCTCTTTGCGGATCGCGAGCAGGTCGTCCGGCTGCGGATGCGGGATGATCCGTTCCACCACCTCCCGTACCAGCGCCAGCGCCACCCCGATCGAGGAGATCACCTCGGCATCGGGTGAAATCTCGTGCTGCAGTCCCGTCCGCGCCGACACGTGCGGCAGCAGCGAAGCGGCGCCGCCGCCCTCGCCGATCAGTTGGCGCTGGTCGGGATCGAGCTGGTAGTCCTTGATCAGGCTCTCGACCACAGGAATGACTTTGTCGGTGGCGCAGTCGAGCACGGCCCGCGCCGTCTGATCGACGCTGAGCCCCACGTACCGCGCCAGCGGCTCGAAAGCGCGCCGGGCGGCGGCGGCGTTGCCGTGCGCATGCACGCCGGGTCTGGTCAATCCGAGCGCATTGGCCGCGCACGTCGTGGTGACGGCGAACCGGCGCCCGCTCGCCGTTCGGATCGCCACATGGTTGTCCCCGTCGCCGGCCTTGGGTTCGAACAATTCGACCTCGGCGCCCTCGAAATCGGCTTCATCTGCAAATGCCGCGTAGGCGAGGCCGGCAATGTGCGCGCTACGCGGACCGACATCGACGATGCGGCCCGGCTCGGCCCGAATGAGACTGCCGCCGGCAACGCCGAGCACCCGCACATCGAGCGACGACACATAGGTCTCGTGCCCCCCGACCCGCGCATAGGCCACCGTCGGCCGCCCGCTCTTGATCACGCCGATGTTGGTCGATGTGCCGCCGACCTCGAAATAAATGCCATCGGAAACCTTCAGATGCATCAGTGCGCCAGCGACGCTGGCTGCTGGCCCCGACAGCATGGTCATGGCCGGCCGCCGCCGCATCTCGCGAATGTCCATCACGCCGCCGTCGCCGCGCATCACCATGAGCGGCGCGCTGATGCCCGCTTCGCGCACGCTGGCTTCCGTCATGTCGGCGGTGGCGATCATGCGCGGCAGGATTGATGCATTGATCACTGCCGTCCGCGTGCGCGTGGTCAGGCCGTACAGCCGCGTGATTTCATGGCCGCAGGTGGTGGCGAGCCCCGCTTCGTTGCCGAGCCGCCGGATCAGATCCTCGCTGCCCGTGTTGTCGACGCCGAAGGCGGCCGACGCCACCAGGACGCGTGCGCCCTCCTCGATCAGGCCGTCGATCGCCGCGCGGGCCGCATTCTCGCCGAGCTCATCGGAGACAAGGAACCTGTTCGCCGTCCTGAGCCAGCGCCCCGCGGCAAGCTCGATCGGCTCGATCCTGACCTGCGCCTCCGCCAGGGCTGCCGCAGTGCCGCCGGCCATACCGACGATGCCGACTGGCGCCACGTCGCCTTCCAGCAGGGCGTTGGTCGCCTGCGTCGTCGAGTGCGCGAGGAACACCACCTGCTCCGGCGATACCCCCGAGGTCTCGAGCACGCGCCGGAACACCTCGACCACGCCGTCGGCGACGCCGCGGGCATGGTCGTGGGTCGTCAGCACCGACGATCGACCGACTACCTGCCGGCTCGCGGTGTCGATCAGTACAGCTTTGGTGAACGTGCCGCCGACATCGATGCCGATGCGGTAGGCGGCCTGGTGTCTGCTCTGGCGTTCAGACATTAGCAGCACCCTCCGGGCGCAATTGTTTCAGGCCCGGCAGCGTGTGCCCGTGTCGGGGGTGCATTGTCTTCCTTCCTCGGCATGTGTGGCGGTATGGATGTCCGCTTCAGTCCTTCTGCTGGCTATGCAAGCGGACTTCCAGGCATCGCGCCAGACTAGGCTCACGATTCTACGAGTGTCCTTATATGCGCAAAGTTCGTCGGGGGTGCGCCGAAGGAGGTGGCGAACTCAGCGTTTCGGACACTGGCGCCATTGGCCGTCGGCAACGCAGGGTGCCGGGGGGGCGTGGCGGCGAGGCATACTAAAGCCTGATCGGCCAGGGCGAAAGCACCGAGGCTCTCCCCGCACCAGCGATTTCTGTCCCCCTGCTGCCACCTCGGGTGGCTTTTGCGCCGTCCCTGCCCCGCGGGGCCGGCAGTCGGCCTGGAACCGGCATGTTGCCCGCCCGCCGTGATCGGGTGTAGGAATGCCTGCACATGCGCCGCCCGCGGTCGCCATTGGAGGAAAAGGGTCCCATGGATAAGTTCACGACGCTCAAGGGCGTTGCCGCGCCACTCAACATGATCAACGTCGACACCGACAAGATCATTCCCAAGCAGTACCTGAAAACCATCAAGCGCACCGGGCTCGGCAAGTCGCTGTTCGCAGAGATGCGCTACGACGAGCAGGGCAAGGAGCGGGGCGAGTTCGTGCTCAACCAGGGGCCGTGGCGCAAGGCCTCGATCCTCGTCTCGGGCAACAATTTCGGCTGCGGCTCCAGCCGCGAGCACGCGCCCTGGGCACTGTTGGACTTCGGCATCCGCTGCGTCATCGCGCCGTCGTTCGCCGACATCTTCTTCAACAACACCTTCAAGAACGGCATCCTCCCGGTCATCCTGCCGGAAGCCCGCGTCAACGAACTGATGCGCTTCCTGCTCGAGCTGCCCGGCGCCGAGATCACCGTCGATCTGCCGAACCAGACTGTCACCGGCCCCGATGGCAAGGTCGACAAGTTCGATATCGACCCGTTCCGCAAGCATTGCCTCGTCAACGGCCTCGACGACATCGGCCTCACCATGCAGCAGGGCGACGCCATCGCCGCCTACGAAGCGAGCAAGGTCAAGGACCGGCCCTGGCTCTGACCGCCTGCGCCCCTACCCGCGCCATCCAGCCGGCTCCGCGCAGCGGAGTCGGAAGGCGCCACCATAAATATTCCAACCCTCATCGCGGCAGCAGCCTGCGCTGCTGGAACGCGGCGAGTGCGCGGACGAGCATCGCCTCGGTGTCGGCCACTTCGTGGAAGCCCGCCTGCATCAGCCTGATCGTGGACGAAAATGCGGCCGGCGCCGGTGTCGTCCGGCCATACCCCATCTGGTAGTCGGCATACTCGAACGACAGTCCGACGAAGCGTTTGAGATCGGGTGCCGCAAGACCGTGCTGCGCCACGATGTTTTGCCATTCCTCCTCAGCGGGCAGGATTTCCGCGGCAAGCGACATCGGCCGCGGTTCGCCGACCTCCATGCCCAGTTGGCGAGCCAAAGCCGGCCACACGTGCGGCCACGCGAACACATCGCCGTTGGCGACGTTGAACGCCTCGTTGCGTGCAGACCGTGCCTCTCCCGCCCATGCCATCGCCCGGGCTAGCAGGCCCGCATCGATCGCCTGCGACACCCGCGCCGGCCCGCCCGGATAATGCAACGGCTCCCCGCGCGCCTTCAGGATCGCACCGTAGACGCCGATTGCCGGGATCAGGTTCATCGCCGCCCCCAGTGAAAACCCGGTAATCAGCACGGGGCGGAAAATCGTCAGCGCGAAGTCACGCCCGGCCTGCATCGCCGTCAGGTAATCTTCCTGCTGCCAATAGAAATTCGCGACATCGCGGGCTTCATCACGCCCTTCCCGCGCCGGGAACTTCATCGCCCGTGCATGCACGCCATAGGCTTTCGTTCCCTGCAGCAGCGAGACGTGCCTGAGACCCTTGGCGGCGCCGAGCAGGGGATCGAACAGGTTGCGTGCCATTGCGTCGTTGACGGCGATCTGGTCGTCCTCCCGCCAGCCCGACACCAGCCCCGGCTTTTCGTAGAGCGCGGCGTAGACGACGTGGGTCACGGCGCCCATCGCGCCGAACACTTCGGCCGAGCGTGCCCGATCGGTCAGATCGACGCTCACATGGCGGGCGCCGAACAACTCGTCCGGTCGGCGCCGCGACACCGCAATAACCTCGGTACCGAGCTCGCCCGAGAAGTGCTGCATCGCAGCGTGGCCGACGAGGCCGGTCGCACCTGCCACCAGCACGGTCTTGCCGGTCATGGTCGTTCTCCTGCTGTCTCGTCCTCGGTCTATCTTCTGGCAGTTCGTAGCAGTGGAACGTCGAGCGCCCCGCCTGCACGCTGCGCCGCACGATGCCGCCGCATCCCTCCCGCCGGCACGTCTCGCCTTCCCGGCCATAAACGGCAAATGCGTGCTGGAAATATCCGAGCGAGCCGTCGGTGTGGCGATAATCGCGCAGCGTCGAACCGCCGGCCGCAATCGCCTCGTCCAGAACCTGCCGTATGGCGTCCACCAGCAACGTCATCTTGGCTGCAGCCTTGGGACTGCGACTGGCGAGCACCGAAGCCGGACGTTTGGGGTTGAGGCCCGCCCGGTGCAGCGCCTCGCAAACGTAGATGTTGCCAAGCCCGGCGATGATTCGTTGGTCCATCAAAAAGGCCTTCAGATCCGCCTTTCGGCCCTTCGCCCGGTGCGCCAGGAACGCCGGCGTCAGCTCCGGTCCGAGCGGCTCGATGCCGAGACTGCGGAAATGCGGATGAGTTGCCATTTCGGCCGCGGGGACGAGGCTCATGTATCCGAATCGGCGCGCGTCGTTGTACGTCACGCTCGCGCCCGCCTTGCGTCTCGATCACCACATGGTCGTGCACGCTGTCGGTGCCCGCCTCGTGTGCGAATTCGCCGAGTTGACGGCCGTTGGCGCCACCCGGAACCGCGATCGTGAAGCGTCCGGTCATGCCGAGATGGATCGCCAGCACTTCGCCTAAATCGAGCGCGCCAAGGATGTATTTCGCCCTCCGGGTCAGGGTTTCGATACGCCGGCCCTGCAGCCGCTCGACGAAGCGCTCGGGCAGTGGAAACCGCAAGTCCGGTCGCCGCTGCACGACCCGCGCGATAGTCGCGCCGGCTAGCACCGGCTCGAGGCCACGGCGCACGGTCTCGACTTCAGGCAACTCAGGCATGGTCGTCTGTACTCTGCTCTGCGTCTTCGGATGGGCGGTGATGCGGACCCGATGAAACGTTCATCTCTCGTTCATCGTCGCAAGCGCCATGCTCGCCACTGTATGCCAGCGGAACTTGAGTCTGCGTGGACAGCAGTTCCGACCCGGCTACATGCCACATGGAGAAATCGCATGTCCTTCAAGGTCTCGGCAGCAATGTTGACGATCGTCGGCGCCGCACTCTTGGCCACTGGCGCCACTGCTGCCCCTCTAGCGCCTGCCCAGAACGTGCCGGCTGCCCACCAGCAGCTACCCGTCGAGAACCGTTCAGTATTACTACCACAGAAGCAGCGCCATTGCTTCTATGTGGATGGTTGGCATGGTCCCGGCTGGTATCGCTGCGGCTATCACCATCGCAAGGGCTATGGCTGGGGTGGACCTGCCGGCTGGAACGGCTGGAGCCACGGTCCTCGCAAGGTCTACCGCGCGCCCGTGCAGCGTCACTACGTGCAGCCGCGCCGCGAGCACTACGCGCCGCCGAAGCGCCGCTACATCGAGCGGCACTGACCCCAAGCAGAGCCGTTCGTTTGGCAACCGGCCGCTCGATCGAGCGGCCGGTTTGCTTTTTCGCCCTGAGCTGCGCGGCAAGTTTTATCCGCTGGTGATGCAATAGATGTCCTTCAAGGGACCGGGAATATGCATCGCCTGCCAGCTTTCCCCGCCGTCCTGCGTCCCAAACACCTCACCCTTGTAGCGCGCGCCGACATAGACCTCGTTCGGGTTCTTGTCGTTGAGGCCGATCGACATCACCGTGCCGTGCACCTGTACCTTGTCGAAACGCTTCCACGTCTTGCCGGCATCGGTTGATTTCAGCACCGCGCCGTCGTGGCTGGCCGCCGCCACCGAAAGCGCGCAGTAGACGGTGTTTGGATCCTGCGGCGACACTTTTACATCGCGCCCGTACGTCACAGGCGAGAACTTCTTCATCTCCATGTCCTGCCAGCTCCGGCCCTGGTCGGTCGAACGGAAGAGCCCCATCCGGCAGGCCAGCACCACGGCGTCGGGATCGGCAGCGCTCATGGTCACGGCGTGACCGTCGAGCATGCCCTCGGCATCGTTCTTGGTCAGGATGCTGGCTCTTCAGATGCGGCAGCTTGGCGAGTTCGATCAGGTGCTCGCTGCAATCGGTCCACGTCCGTCCGAAGTCTTTGGAATGCACCACGCCGTTGACCTCCAGCGCGGCATAGATCTCATCCGGCTTGGTCGGGTGCTGTACCATGCGCATGGCACGATGGCTGAAGGCGCATTTCTCGCGCTCCTTGATGCCGCTGTCAGGCAGCGCCTGCCACGATTTGCCCATGTCGCGGCTCTCGTAGAAATTCACCGGCGACGCGCCGGCGATGATCCGGCGGGCGTCGCGCCGATCGACCAGGAACGACCAGATCTGGATCTTGTCGGGAAACTGGGCGCGCTTGAAACTGGCGCCGTGATCGGTCGAGATCCATACGCCGTCCACCGTGCCGGCGAGCACTGTATCCGGGTTGGTCGGGTGCACCATGATGGTGTGCGTCTCGGCCTCGCTCAGCACCTGCTGCCACTCGCCGCCTTTGGTCGGCCGCCGAAAGACGCCGAATTTGCCCTGCTCGTCAGGCCGGCCGACGTAACCTGCAATGCCGGCGAAGATATAGCTCTCACCTGCCATGGCACTCTTCCTCCTGTTTTCCGTTGTTGCACCTATCGTAGGCTGGTGCGGGCTGGCCGCGCAATTGGTGAAACAGATGATGCCCGCCAATGCCGCCAACCACGCCTGCAGCCAGCAGCGTGGGTGAGAAAGTGCCGGAGCGCGGAGCAGCATGGCCTCGCTTTTCGTCTTTGGATTCGGATGCGGCCAGGCCGCTCCGCTGCGCGTGACGGGGGTGGTCCCCCTTTCCGGACGGCCGAGGCTGCGGGCTGGCGCGCATCCTGATTGAACGCCAGCCGTTACAGATCCCGGTGGCCACTCGCGACTGCACACGGGGGCATCCTCGACGGGCGATGGCTGAGTATCGCCACACCTGTCCGACGCGCGTCCGCCTCGCCTTGAGATCCCAGCTCGAGCTAAGGGCCCCGGCCTGAGGCAGACGGCCGTCATACTACGGCGCCCGCATCCTCCCGGGGATAACTCATCCAAAAGCGTTGGATCCGGCCGGTGTCCGCCCGGGCGGGGCGAAGGGCGCCGACCCCTTTCGCGGGGGCGACCGCGGGTGCCGGTGCAGCGCTCTGACGTCTGGACCCATTTGCCGGTGGGCTCGTGATCAAACGTCGGATGCAGAAGCTGCACCAAAAACATCTGCTTGCTCGTGTTCCTCGTAGCTCCGACATTTGCATCCCGCTGCACTTCTCAGAGCAAATGTCAGAGCCGGAACACTGGCCTCAGGCCGTCTCGAGCCGCTTCGTCATGTCCGCGTAGAGCTTTGCGCGCAGTTCCATGCCGATCCCCGGCGTCTCGTGCGGACGTGTGTAGCCATCAATGATCGGGATGGAATCGGCAAATCCGCCGTAGGGCTGGAACACGCCCGGATAGCTTTCCGTGCCGCCGAGCTGCAGGCCGGCCGCCATATTGAGGCCCAAGCTGATGCCCGCCATGCGGCACGAACCGCCGCCGTGCCCAACCCATTGCTGCGCTGAGATCCAGGATGCGCAACGTCTCGGTGAGCCCGTAGGCGAGAGACGGATCGGGCTGCGGCCAGTCGAGGTGTGAACGCAGCCCGCCATGCCGGAACAGGTTCTTGAAATCTTGGCAACTGAACAGGTTCTCCCCGGTCGCCAGCGGCATGGCGCAGTCCTCGGCCAGCACCGCATGTCCGAGATAGTCGAGCGGATCGAGCGGCTCCTCGAACCAGCAAAGCCCATAGGGCTCCATCGCCTTGGCATAAGCGAGCGCATCAGCAAGCGACAACCGGCCGTTGGCGTCCACGGCCAGGTTTTGCCCGCCGCCCGCGATCTCCAGCGCCCATTCGATGCGCTTCATGTCCTCGGCGAGCGGCGCACCGCCGATCTTCATCTTGAGCAGCCGGTAGCCCGCATCGCGGCAGGCCTTCATCTCGTCCTGCAGCCCCTGTTTCTCTTTGCCGGGGTAGTAGTAGCCGCCGCCCGAGTAGACCAGCACCGTCTCATCGAATTGCCCGCCGTTGAAGCGCTCTGAAAGCAGCTTCCAAAGCGGCTTTTCCGCAATCTTCGACACCGCATCCCACACCGCCATGTCGATCGCGCCGGCCGCGACGGCACGATCGCCGTGCCCGCCCGGCTTCTCGTTCGACATCATGGCTGCCCACACGGCCTCAGGGCTCAGATTGCCGGCCGTCTTGTCCACCAGCGTTTTCGGTTCGGCATCGAGAATGCGCGGCGCCAAGCGCTCGCGAATGATGCCCGATTGCGCATACCGCCCGTTCGAGCAGAAGCCGTAGCCGACCACCGGCTTACCGCCGCGCGTCACGTCCGTCTCCACCGCCACCACCGAGATGGTCATCTTGTCGAACGAGATGGCCGCATTGCGCATCGGCGACGGTATCGGCGCCACCGCGTCACGAATGCTCTTGATCTTCATGGGGTCGTCCCTTCGGTTGTCCACGCGGCAGGCGGGACGCAGACACATAGTCTCTGAGGCTACCGCATCCACGCGCCTTCAGGCCGGCTCCCCGACCCTACCGCGCGTTGCGGCCGGCTCCCCGCAGGGGGAGTCGCAACGCGCCACGAAAAACACGGAGTCGCAACGCGGCACCAAGAATCCACCACCAAAAACAGTTAAACCGGAGCCTTGCCAGCCACTCCCTCGTCCCCCGAGTTGAGCTGGCAAGACCCCGGTCCTTCGCGCGCGTGGGGCGCCGTGAAGCACTCACGCGCTGCGGTAGAGCTTCGTCATCACGAATTCGCGGTGGCCCAACGCCTCCGCCGCCGTGAGACGACCGTTGGCGGTGCGCACGATCATGTCGATCAGCACATCGCCGGCATCGTCGAGTGTCATCTCGCGCCGCAGGATGCCGGTGACATCGACGTCGATGTGCTCCGGCATGGTGCGCAAGGTCTTGGGGTTCGCGGAAATCTTGATCACCGGCACGATCGGATTGCCGATGATGTTGCCCTGCCCCGTCGGGAAGGTGTGCACCACCCATCCGCCGGCCGCCATCAGCGTCACGCATTCAGCAGCAGCCGAAGACGTATCCATGTAGTAGAGGCCGGGACCTTTGGCAGGCGCCTCGGCGGGCTCCAGCACGTCGATGTAGCGGCAGTTGCGCCCGATCTTCTCGAGGTTGCCGAGCGCCTTCTCCTCGATCGAGGAGAGACCGCCTGCGATGTTGCCCTTGGTCGGCTGGCTTTCGGAGAGATCGTCGACCTTGTTGGCCTCGATCACGTCGTCCTGATAGGCCTTCCAGACCTTGAACCACTTGTCCCCGACGGCTTTGTTGATCGCCCGCTCGCGCGCGATGTGTTCGCCGCCCGTGATCTCGCTCGTCTCGCCGAAAACGCCTGTCACGCCTTGCGGGATCAGCTTGTCGTACATGTTGCCGACGGTCGGGCACGAGCCGAGGCCCGTCGTGGTGTCGCTCTCGCCGCACTTGGTCGACACCCACAACTCCGAGATGTCGCATTCCTCGCGCGGCAGCTCGGAGGACCACTGCAGGAACTCCTTGGCCTTGTAGGATGCCTTGGCGATCGTTGCGATGTCGCCATGCCCTTCGATGCCGAAGCCGATCACGGGCTTGCCGGTTTTGGCGATGCCCTTGACGACGCGGTCCGTCCATCCGTCCTCGATCCCGATCACCACCACGGCGGCGACGTTGGGATTGGAACCGGCACCGATCAGCGTGCGGAAATGCAGATCGAGGTCGGCGCCGAACTGCAGCCGTCCGTAGTGGTGCGGCAGCGCCAGCGTGCCCTTGATGTTGTTGGCGACAGCCTCGCACGCTGCATTCGACAGATCGTCGAGCGGCAGGATGATGACGTGGTTGCGCACCCCGACGCGACCATTCTCGCGCCGCCAGCCCCAGAACTTGAGGTTGCTCTTTGGTGTTGATTTCGCAGCTTTTTTAGCTGCCGCGGGTTTCGTTGCCATGACTCTTGGATCCCCGCCTTACCAGCGCTTCGTACGATGATTGTGGATGTGGACGTGCTCGCCCTTTTTGGCTGGCCCGACCATGCGGCCGACGTCTTCGCCATACTTGATCACGGTGTCGCCTTCCGTGAGGTCGGCGAGTGCCACCTTGTGGCCGATCGGAATGTCGTGCTTGGCGGTGATCCGGATGGTTGTGTTGTCCTCGGTGATCACGCCGAGCATATCGGTGCCGGCCTTGAGATCCTCGACGACCACAACTCCGACGTTGTCCTTGGGACTGTGCACCAGGAACTGCGGGATATTCGACTTCGACACGCTGTCTCTCTCGTCTAATTATTGTTGTACCGTTGCGATTGCACCAGGAATTGACGGGAGTGCAATGCAACTGTCTGCCACACGGCAGATGACGTTCGTTGACGATGAGTTGGGTTATGTTAACGAACGCTTCTGCCCAGCACAATCGGCCATCGGTCGGACTGCAAACCGAGACCGATCAACTCGTGTTACAATTCGTTAGCCCCCGGCAACCCCCTGTGTCTGCACATAAAGCGCGTAGAGCGACGTCGACGCCGCCATGAACAGCCGGTTGCGTTTGAGCCCACCGAAGCAGACGTTGGCGCAGCGCTCTGGCAGGTGGATGTGGCCGATCGGTTTGCCGTCGGTTGCAAACACGCGCACGCCGTCGAGCTCCGGCGTGCCCATGCCCCACCCGCACCACAGATTGCCGTCGATATCGCAGCGCATGCCGTCCGGCGTGCCCGGCCCAGCATCGATGTGTACGCGCCGGTTCGAGATGCTCTTGCCGTCCGGGCTCACATCCCAGACCGAAATCAGCCGGTTCGGGGAAGCGCGCGATTCAACGATATAGAGGAGCTTTTCGTCGGGCGAGAAGCACAAGCCGTTCGGGCCTGGAACGACATCCGTCAGCATCCGCGCCCGGCCGCTCGCCGGGTCGAGGCGCCACACCCCTTGCGGCAATTCCGCTTCGCCTTTCTCCCCTTCGTAATTCCCGGCGAGGCCGAACGGCGGGTCCGTGAACCAGACGCTGCCGTCTGTTTTCACCACGACGTCGTTGGGCGAGTTGAGGCGCTTGCCCTCGTGGGCGTCCATCAGCACGGTGATCGAGCCGTCGTGCTCGGTGCGTGTGACGCGCCGGCCGTGCTCGCAGGTGACGAGCCGGCCCAGCCGGTCGCGCGTGTTGCCGTTGGCCCAGTTCGACGGCCGGCGATAGACTGAGACGGCGCCGGTTTCCTCTTCCCATTTCAGGATCCGGTTGTTCGGGATGTCGCTCCACAGCAGATAGCGCCCGTCCCCGAACCACACCGGTCCCTCGGCCCATCGGCAGCCCGTTGCGAGCCGTTCGACCGCTGAGAGCTTGATCCAGTATTTTTCGAAGCGCGGGTCGAGCGCCACGATCGCCGGATCAGGATAGCGTGGGCTGTGGTCGCGCCAGCCGTTGGGAAAGAGATCGGTCATGTCAGCCGTTCCAATGGGATGCATGGCGCGTCACGCGAGCACCATGTCGAAAGCGGGACGCCAAGCATCACAACAGCAGCCAAAAAGGGCAAGTGCCATGCAAGGGCGGGCCAATTGGCCATTGTCGCCGGCCCACGGTTTCCGCGTCGGCCCCTTCACTCCGCAGCCGTCTGCACCCGCGCCCGCTCCTCGATCGCCGGCGACAGGTAGGCCCCTTGCCTGAGCAGCGCGCCTTGCACCTCCCTCACGTCGACGTCACGAACCTTGACGCCGCGTCCCGCTGCCAGCGCCGCCGCCACACCCGCCGCCTGACCGGTCAGCCAGCACTGCGGCACCTCTCGCAGGAACGTATGCGAGGAGGCATCACAGCCCACATGCCGACCCGCGCCGAGCACGCCGTCGAGCCCTGCCGGCACCAGCGCGCCATAGGGCACCGAGATGTTCGGGAATTTCGGCGACAGCGATGTCGAGACGCCGATCTCGTCGTCGTAGACGGTGCCTTTGTCCCATTGTTCGCGAACGACCTTGCCGATCCCCATCAGCCGCCGCGAGTGGCGCACGCCGATCTGTGGCGCGCCGAGCATCAGGAAGGCATTCTCGAATCCGGGCGCCCACTGCCGGTAGGCCTCCAGGTGCGCATTGGTCAGGTGCCGTGATCGCAGCTCCACCGCGGTGAGGTCCTCGACATCCACCGCCGAGTAGCCGGCAAGCCTCGGCCCCATGAACAGCGCCACATCGTTGCGCCACGAGACGAACGGCTTCTCGAAGAACCCGACCGTCTCCCGCCCCCGCGTCATGAAGTCGGCAAAGCCTTTGGGGTCGTTGCGCCGGAACGCGAGCCACGTCTCGATGTCCACCCCGCCCAGCATGAAGGCGGTGTTGATGCAGTGGTGGATGTCCTTTTCGTCGATGTCGCTCTCGAGCCTGGCCCCGGTGCGCTGGATCAGATCGGCATCCCCCGTGGTGTCGACCACGACCTTGGCGAGAACGGCAAAGCGCCCTTCCTTGCTTTCGAAGATCGCACCCTTGACGGCGCCATCCTCGATGATCGGTGCCGACGCCCACGCGTGCAGCACGAGGCGCACCTTGTTGCCCGTGACGAGATCGAGTGATGCCGTCTTCAGCGCTTCCGGATCGACCGTCGGCGACCATGTCACCGTGCCGTGGAAAGCGGCCGTGCGTTGCGACCAGTAGTCGGCCGTCGCCGCATCCTTCGACCCCCAGTCCGAGCGCTTCGGGCCCGCCACCGCTGACTTCGGCATGCGGTCGATGATGTCGGCGGCAAAGCCCCGGATGACGTGGCGGCCTTGCCAGTCGCTCATCCTGTCGATCCAGATCACGAGCCCACCGGTCGAAAGCCCGCCCAGGTGATTGTAGCGCTCGACCAGCATCGTCTCGGCGCCGATCCGCGCTGCTGAGACGGCAGCCGACGTGCCCGCAGGACCGCCCCCCACCACTAGCACGTCGGTCTCCGCAAACACCGGTATGTCCCGCGCCGGCTCGCGCACCGTCTTGGAGGGCCGCTGGCGATGCGGTCGCACGCTCCGGTCGCCGAACAGCTCGAGCCCCTGCTCCCGGCCCATTGTCTCCGTGAAGTTGCCTGCGGTCCTGCCGCCGCCGGTCGGGTCCTTGAAGATCTCGGATGTATAAAGCTTGTCGGAATTCGCCT
This sequence comes from uncultured Alphaproteobacteria bacterium, assembly GCA_963761475.1. Classification (GTDB taxonomy): domain Bacteria; phylum Pseudomonadota; class Alphaproteobacteria; order Rhizobiales; family Hyphomicrobiaceae. Next base: position 240,632 of record CAVXGT010000015.1, on the reverse strand, counting down.
CGGGCTTGCCATCTGCGGTCATGTCAATCGCCTCCGCTCGCCACATCGTTGGCGGGTGAAGGGGATCATGTGACGGCTGTGGGGCCTGTGTCCACCGCTTGGTCCGGGACCGGCGCGCTCAGGCCGCCACGCCGGCCGCGATCAGCGCGTCGATCTCGGCCTCTGTAAGCCCGCCGATGTCGCGCAGCACCTCTCGCGTGTGCTCGCCGAGCGCCGGTGCTCCGATCGGTGGCAGCGGTTGCGTGTCGTGCAGCCGGGCGGGTGTTTTGAGCGCACGGTATGGCCCGACATCGCGATGGCGAACCTCGCGAACCGCCTCCCGCTCGGTCACGAGGTTACTCGCAAACGCTTCGGCAATGGTCGCCACCACGCCGGCCGGAACGCCGGCCTTGCGCAACCGTTCCACCCAGTCGGCACGCCCCCGTGTGGCGAAGATCTCGTTCAGCATCTCCCTCAGCATGGCTTCGTTGGCCAGCCGCGCCGGGTTCTTCGCGAAGCGATCGTCCGCCAGCCATTGCGGCTGCTCGATGACATCGTTGCACAGCTTGACGAACTGGCCTTGCGTGACGACTGCCATCATGAACGGTCCGTCGGCGGCGTCGTAGACGTTGATCGGCTGCGCCACTTGGTTGGCGTTGCCCGTGCGCGTCGGATTAGTCCGGCGATGAGGTGCGAGCCCGTGAAGTTGGCGAGCATGTTCATACCCGTCTCGTGCAGCGTCGCCTCGATCAGCCGGCCCTCGCCCGTCAGCGCCACATGCCGCAGTGCCGCCGAGACCGCTTGCGCCGCATAGAGCCCGGTCACCATGTCGACCACGGATACACCGACCCGCATCGGCGGCCCGTCCGGCTCGCCGATCATCGACATCAGTCCGCTTTCCGCCTGCGCCACCGGATCGTAGCCGGGCACGTCGATGTTGGGGCCCGAGCGCCCGTAGCCCGAGATCGCCGCATAGATCAGCGACGGCCGCTGCGCCTTGAGCACGTCGTAGCCGAGCCCCAGGCGCTCCATCACCCCGGTGCGGTAGTTTTCGAGCACCACGTCGGCCTTCGCCACGAGCCGCAGGAACGCCTCCCGCCCCGCCGGCGTTTTTAGGTCCAGCGCGACCGACCGCTTGTTGCGGTTGATGGTGAGGAAGTAGGTCGAGACGCCCGCCAGATTGGGTTCGCTGAAGGCCCGGCTGTCGTCGCCGCCATCTGGATTTTCCACTTTGATGACATCGGCACCCATGTCTGCGAGCATCAGCCCGCAGTAGGGCCCGGCGAGCACCCGGCTGAGATCGAGCACTGTCACACCGGCAAGCGGAAGGGCGAGCGCCTCTGTCCTCATTTGCGCACCGGCAGTGCTGCCACCGCCGTCCCGAGAACTGAAAGCTCGCCGTCCTGGTTGTGCGCCTCCTGCGCCACCTCCACGCAGTGCGCGCCGTCCTCGGCGATGAACTTGCGCTTCACCGTGCCTTTGATCGTGAGCGCATCGCCCTCCGGATTGTGTCGGCGGATCTTGCATGATGCTTTCCTGAGAAAGCCGTCGTCGCCGATCCAGTTGGTCATGTGGTGCGTTAGCCACGAGCAGCGCTCAGGCCCGTAGTCGTAGGCGCCGGGCGCACCGACCATCAACGCGAAGTCCTGCTCCCAGTGCACCCGCTCCGGACAGTCGGGAATGTTGAAGCGGTTGGGAATGCCGAGGCCGGGATGCTGGTGGATCATTTTCCACGCGATCTTGTTGGCGCGGATATAGAGCCCGCCCCAGCCCTGCGCGTAGGCGATGAACCCGGTCACTGTCATCGGCCCCTTCGCCATCACCGGCAGCGCTTCGCCTTCCTTCACATCATCCCAGTAGCGCGGGGCCGCGCCACGAACTTCCTCGCGTGCGTAGTGCTCGTAGAATTTCGCGAGCTCCTCATCGCTGTAGACCTTCTGCGCCCGCGCCTTAACGTCCTTGTATTTCGTGCCCTCCTCGCGTGCGAGATCACGGTCGGTGCGGAAGCACCAGCTGTCGGCTTCCGCCACCAGATCGCCGCCCGCGCCATAGAACTTCACGTGATAGATCTGCTGCACCGCGCGCCCCGAGAACCGCGTCTCGTGCAACACCAGATCCTTCAGCGCCGCCTCCGTACGCACCTCTTCGTTGCGCTTGAGGTAGCGGTGCCACGTCCAGTCCGCGCCGGCCCACATCGCATGCACGCCCGGCAGCCCGCCGACGTAACCCGAGATGATGCGGTTGGTCGCAAACAGGAACGACGGCAGCGCCACGATGCCGCCGTGCTTGGTCTTGGCGGCATACTGCGGATCGCACCACAGTGGATTGTCGTCACCGATGCCGTGCGCGTAGTGGCGGATGTTGTCGCGCGTGGCCTCGTGGCACCACGGCTCCAGCGTATTCTCGATCGGCACGCCGATGCGTTCGCGCAGCTGGTCGAGCCCCTTCTCGGTGATCTTGGGAAACCGGTAGGCGTCTGTGCTGCTCATTGGATCTCACCTCTGCTCCTGGCTTCCGCTTCGCGCAGCTTGGCGCGGGCGATCTTGCCGGTTGTCGATTTCGGTAGCTCGCCAACGAAGGCGATCTGGCGGGGGTATTCGTGCGCCGAGAGGCGCTGCTTGGTGAACTGTTGCAATTCCTCGGCAAGAGCTGCATCGCCCGCCTGTCCGCGCGTCACGATGAACGCCTTGACCACCTGTCCGCGCTGGACGTCTGGAACGCCGATCGCCGCCGCCTCGGCCACGGCCGGATGCGCCAGCAGCGTATTCTCGATCTCGACCGCGCTCATCGTCCAGCCCGCCGATATGATGACGTCGTCGGCTCGCCCACGGTGATAGAAATAGCCATCCTTGTCGACGAGCCCCAGGTCTTTCGAGGGAAACCACGTGTCCCCACGCTTCAGCATGATCTCGCCGATGGTGCCGGGCGGGCAGGGTTCGCCCGCCGCGTCACGCACCACCACCGTTTGTCCCGGCACCGGCTTGCCGAGTGCGCCGAGGCGAACCTCGTGATCCCCTGCGCCGGGGTAATCCGCGATGATCACGCCCACTTCAGTCGAGCCGTAGATACTGCACGGCAGGCGGCCGAACGTCGCCTTCGCCCACAGTGCCGTCTCATCGTCGATCGGCTCGCCGGTGAACGAGAGCTTCTGCAGCTGATAGCGATGCTGGTCGGCGCTGCCGCAGGTGCGCATCATCCGGTAGTGCGTCGCCGCGGCAGAAAGGTTGGTGATCTCGAGGTCCGATAGCGCTTCGAGCAGGCGCTCGGGCCGGAACCGACCGGCATAGGCGGCGATCTCGACGCCGAGCCCGAGCGGCCCGAGCGTGCCGTGCCAGAGCCCGTGCCCCCACGCCGGCGAGGACGGGCACATGAAGCGGTCGCCGGGACGCACGCCCGTCGCATAAAGCGCAGCAACGGCCACGGTCACGATCGCGCGGTGGCGATGTTTGACGGCTTCGGGCAGCTCCCGCGTCGTGCCGGACGTGTATTGGAACATGGCCATGTCACTGGACGTGGTGGAGGCCGCGAAGGTGTCGCCCGCGCCGGCGATGGAGCTGAGGAACGCTTCGTCGGCAATGACCACGCGCGGCGGCGTCTTGCGCCCCCGGCTCGCTTCCTCGGCCACGCCCTTGAGCGTCTGCGCCGTGAACAGCACGTCCGGTGTGCAATCGTCGAGGCGCAGCGCCAGCCCGTCCGGTCCGAACAGCGTGAATAGCGGCACGGCGACAAGTCCGGCCTTCATGCTGCCGAGCAGCAGCGCATAGAATGCCAGGCCCGGCTCCAGCATGATGGCGACGCGGCTGCCCTTGGCGAGCCCCGATGCGGCGAGGTGATTGGCGACGCGGTTTGACCACGCCGCGAGTTCTCCGAAGGTGATGTGCTCATAGCCGCCGTCGGCATGTGCCACCGACACCGCCCGCCGCTCTGGTGCATGTCGGTCGACGCACTCGTGCGCGATATTGAGCGCGCCGCGGTCGCCATCGAACAGTGCCCACAGCGCAATGTTGGAGAAATGCGCCTGGGCGTCTGAGTAGGAGGTGTAGTCGGTGAGGCGTGCCATCCGGGATCTCGTTGGCGCGATGCGGGTGTGCGCCGCAGTTGGACTTGACCGCACCGACCATAGCGATCGCTGAAGTTCGTTGTCAAATGCATTGCATCATTGTACAGAGACAATAGACTGAACCTCCGATCATCGTCTCTGGAACAAGCTCATGGCTGCAAAGAGAGCCGCCGGCAGGCCGACGCGAGCGACGCGGGCAACCCGGGCAAGGCCACTGCCGACCTTTCGCCAGGTGCCGGCCGTAACGCGCGCGATCGCCATCCTGCGCCTGCTCGGCCGCTCGCCCGAGCCTATCGGCGTCAATCAGGTCGCGCGTGAACTGGGCCTTGTGCCGAGCACCTGCCTGCACATCCTGCGCGTGCTTGTCGAGGAAGGCCTTGTTGCCTTCGACGCCGACACCAGGCGCTACACCATCGATATCGGCATCATCGCCATCGCCCGCAGCGCCATCCAGCGTAACCCTTTCGCGAGCCTGATCGAGCCACGCCTGACGGAGCTCTCCCGGCAGTTCGGCGGCACGGCGATCGCCACCCATCTGGCCGATAGAGATCACATGGTGGTCGTTGCCTTGTCGCGCGCCCGCCAGCCCTTCCGCCTGGAGGTCGATCTGGGCAGCCGCTTTCCGGCCCTGATCAGCGCCACCGGCCGCTGTCACGCAGCCTTCAACCTCGCTGCTGTGCCGAGCGCGCAACTGAAGATCCGCTTTGCCCGCCTGAAATGGGACCATCCCCCCGGCTACGCAGCCTGGCGGCGCGATGTAGCGGACGCCCGCGCGAATGGTTTCGCGATCGACCGCGGGCTCTATATTTCCGGCGTCACCATCATTGCCGTGCCCTTCCTCGATGCCGCCGGCCGCATGACGCATTCGCTCGTTTCGATCGACATCTCCGAGCGCATCGACGCCATCGGCCGCGAAGCCATCATCGCCGCCATGCTCGAGATCAGGGACGAGGTCGCCGGGCTGATGATCGAAGGCATGCACGCGTGATCCGGCCGCGCCGCGCCGGTTTCTCCCTCACACCGCATGCGGCGGCAGCCCGCCACCGTCGATGATGATCGCCTGCCCCGTGATGAAACCGGCCTCCTCCGAGGCCAGATGCGCCACCGTCGCCGCGATCTCGTGCGGCAGGCCGTGCCGCTGCATCGGTAACGCTTTGGCGCGCTCCCTGAGGCCGGCTTCGACATCGTTCCACCCCGCCCTGAGCGTCGTCGAGATGGCGCGGTCGGTGCGGATCGAGCCGGGGCAGATGGCGTTGACGGTGATGCCGAGCGGCGCCAGGTCGTAGGCGACCGATCGTGTCATGCCGACCACCGCCGCCTTCGAGGCGCAATAGATCGCGCGCTGCGGCAAGGCATACATGCCCGCCACCGACGCCATGTTGATGATCCGCCCGCCGCCCTGCGCCTTCATGTGCGGAACCACCGCCCGCATCATCAGGAACGGCCCGAGCGCGTTGACGCCCATCACCTTGTGCCAGGCATCGACCGGAATGGTCTCGATCTCGCCGCGGTCCTGGCCGTGTGGGGCGCCGGCGTTGTTGACCAGGATGTCGATCCGCCCGTGCACCTCGAGCGCTTCCCCCACCAGCCTGTTGGCGCCGTCCTCGGTCGAGACGTCCCCGACCACGGCGTCGGCCGTGCCACCGGCAGCCGTGATCTCCTGCACCAGAACTCTCGAGCCCACGCCAGCCCGTGTCGTCCTTCCGCGTCTTGTTGTCGTTGTCGACGCCGGCCGGCTGCGCATCGCTGACGATCACGGCGATGCCGTCGCGGTGCAGGCGCCGCGCAATAGCGACGCCGATACCGTTCTCTTTGCCGCAGCCGGTGATCAGCGCAACGCGCTTCGTGCTTGTCATGGGGAATTCCCTCGCGTGATGTGGGAAGCTGCGCCCGCCGGTCGGCAGGTGGGCGCGTTGGTTGCTGAAAAGTGTGCCAACGTTGCCTCATTCCGGCAACCGCCAACCCGATTGCGACGTCCCGGCTGCCGATCTACCCTCGATCATCGTTCCAGTCGTCCCTCACTCAGGAGAACGCGAGCATGGGCGTCATCGTCGGCAGCGGAGACTACACGTATCGGGTCGAGGAGGGCTGGGGCAGGCTACCCGACGGCTGGGCTTTTGGCGACGTGGCGGCCGTCGGCACCGATGCCCGGGACAACGTCTACGTCTTCAATCGCTCCGAGCACCCGATGGTCGTCTTCGACCGCACCGGCAATTTCCTTCGCTCCTGGGGCGAGGGCATCTTCAGGCGCGCACACGGCGTCCACATGGGCCCTGACGACACCATCTACCTCACCGACGACGGCGACCACACCGTCCGCAAGTGCACCCTCGACGGCAAGGTGCTGCTCGAGATCGGCATTCCCGGCCGCCCCGCCGAGAAGTTCTCGGGTGAGCCCTTCCACCGCTGCACCCACACCGCTCTGTCGCCCGATAACGACATCTACGTATCCGACGGTTACGGCAACGCCCGAGTCCACAAATACGATCCTTCAGGCCGCCGGCTCTTCTCGTGGGGCGAATCCGGCTCCGACCCCGGCCAATTCAACATCGCCCACAACATCTGTTGCGATGCCGACGGCTGGGTCTACGTCGCCGACCGCGAGAACCATCGCGTCCAGGTCTTCGACGGCAAGGGCCGCTATGAGACCCAGTGGAACAACCTCCACCGCCCCAGCGGCCTCTTCATGACGCCTGGCAAATGCCCGATCTGCTACATCGGCGAGATCGGGCCCCATCTGCCCGTCAATCGCGCCGCGCCAAACCTCGGCCCTCGGGTCTCAATCGTCGACCACAAGGGCCAGTTGCTCGCCCGCCTTGCTCGCGTGCCGTCGCTGGGCACCGCGCCTGGTCAGTTCATTTCACCGCACGGCATCTGCGTCGACCGTCACGGTGATCTCTACGTTGGCGAGGTCGCCTGGACCTCGTGGCCCTCCTCCAATCCCGGCGAGCCGCGCCCCGAGCCGCTGCGCGCCCTCCAGAAATTCACCAAGGTGCCGGCCGGGACCACGTCGTGACGCGGTCTGCAGCTGCAACTTGGGGCGGTCGTCGACACGCACGATCTTTCTGTGTCATGCCCGTCCACCCATCGTTGTGGCGCGAGACTTGCTGATCTCCACTGAAGCAGAGGCCGATGTGCTGGGCCGCCGAGAAAAGGCGGTGCATCCAACGCAACAGCAGGCCTTGGCTGTGTCAATCTGGAGGATCGGCCCATGTTGTGGCAGCGCTTCAACCGTCGCGGCCTGATCGGCGCCCTGCTCGCCGGCAGCGCCACCCTGCCGCTTGCCGCGAGCGCGACGCGCGCGGAGGCAGCTCCCCGCTCCGCCAACGCCCGGCGATCGTCGCCCATGCAACACCAGCTTCAGCCGGACTCCGACCACGACCAGACCGCCAATCTCCAGCGCGCCATCGACGAGGCGGCGCTGGCCGGCACGACCCTGCGTCTGCCGCCTGGCCGCTTCCGCGCCGCAAGCCTGAAGCTCCGCCCCGGCACGTCTCTCGCCGGTGCCGGTAACCGCACCACCCTGAGCCTCGCTGCTGCCGGCCCGCTGCTCGTCGCCGACGCAGCCCACGGCCTCCGCCTCCAGCGCCTGACGCTCGATGCAGCTGGCTTGGACACCTCTCGCGGCGGGGAGGCCGGTCTCGTCGAGATCACCGACAGCCGCGACATCGCGCTCCACGACATCGCCGTCAGTGGTGGCCGCAACAACGGCCTCGTTCTGCGCCGCTGCCAGGGCCGGGTCACCGCCTGCACCATTGCCGGCGCCGGCCTCGCAGCCCTCTTCTCCCTCGATGCCCGGGGCCTCCTCATCGACGCCAACCACATCGCCGATTGCGCCAACAACGGCATTCTCGTCTGGCGCTCCACGCCCGGCGAGGACGCCACCCGCATCACCGCCAACCACATTCAGCGCATTGCCGCCGCAGCCGGTGGCAGTGGCCAGAACGGCAACGGCATCAACGTCTTTCGAGCCGGCAACGTGATCGCAGCCAACAACCGCATCACCGATTGCGCCTACTCCGCCGTCCGCGCCAACGCCGCCTCCAACGTCCAGATCATCGCCAACAATGTCGAGCGCATAGGCGAGGTCGCCCTTTACGCCGAGTTCGCCTTCGAGGGCGCCGTCATCGCCAACAACATCGTCGATACCGCCGCAGCCGGCATTTCCGTGACCAACTTCAACGAGGGCGGCCGCCTCGCCGTCATCCAGGGCAACTTGATCCGCAATCTCCACCGCCGCGAGCACGAGCCCATCGACAAGCGTGGCGAGGCCATCGCCGTCGAGGCCGACGCCAGCGTCACCGGCAACACCATCGAGGGCGCCCCCACCGCCGGCATCGTCATTGGCTGGGGTCCATACATGCGCAATGTCGCAGCCACCGGCAACGTCATCCGCAACGCAACAGTCGGCATCCTGGTCTCGAGCCATCAGGATGCCGGCTCAGGCCTCATCGCCAACAACCTCATCTCCGGCGCCACCGCAGGCGCCATCCGCCGGATGCAGAACGGCAAGCCCACCGGCAGCGATCTTGCCCGCGATGCCTCGTCCCCTGGCCGCATTACCGTCACCGGCAACGTCGTCGTCGACAGCCGGGCCTGATCCGGGCAAGGTGCACCGGTCGATCACTCTGACGGGGCCTGTGCCCCGCTCCACACCCGTGGCTTTATGCGCCTGAAATCGGAACTCTGGGTCAAGGCCTACCTGCGCCGCGCCGCCGGCTCTGGCGTCAGCGGCGTCGTCGTCCATCGCGGCGATGCCGACGCCGGCATCATCCTGATCAAGATCGCCCGCCTGGATGGTCGCGCCGACCTGTTCGGTCCCGCCCCGGCTGGCCTCCATTCCGACGACGGCGAGCGCCGCTGGATGTGCCTGGTCGAGGCCGGCGGCGAGGCCGAGGTCGACAGCCGCATTGCAGGTGAGCTTCGCCTTGATTCCGACAGCTGGGTCGTGGAGCTCGAGGACCGCGGCGGCCGTCACTTCCTCGATGGCTGGCTGGCGCCCCAAACCGACCTTCTTTGACGCCCCGGTAGAGCCGCCAGCTACCGCCTCGGCCTGTTGCCGTGGAGTCACGTGATGTGACGCAATGGGCCCAATTAACCAATCATTAACCGGCGCACACGCCAAATCATTGTATCGAGCGTCGGGGCGATCGCGAAGCATACGGAATGCGTGCTTTTCGCGTCGATGGCGCCAAAGGGCAGGAGGGTCCCATGGCAACCATTTTGGAGTTCAGGCGTCATCAAGAGGATGACCGCCGCAAGGCGGTGCAGCGTTCGCCGAGTTCGGCCGAGATCATCATTTTTCCTGGCATCCGCTACGAGCGCTGGGAAGAGCCGCGCGTCGCATCGGAGCGCAAGGTCGGCAATGTCGCGCGCGACGTACTGACACTCGTCGATTGAAGTCGAACGCGAGCAGCGGTGTCTCTCCGCGAGGCATCATTCCCGCGTAAGCCAGCACCGCGCGCGTCGCAAGGTCGCCTCGACCTGGGCTGCAAACGCCCGCCCGCGCAACGGCGCCCGGATCACAGCGAACCCCTGCGCCTCCGGCACTTCGATCTGCGATATCGATTGGATCGCCGCCGGCCGTCCGAGCGTCAGCAGGTTGAATGATCGCTCGCCCTTGGCGACCAGTGTCAGCTTGATCTCGCTGAGCCGCTGCACCTGTGACGGCAGCACATAGAAATTGTCACCCCGGTCCGTATAGAGGCCGAGCGTCCACCCCTCGTCCGGCAATGTCAGCACGATCGACAATGGATTGGTACTGACGTCATAGCGGCACACCGCCAGCCTCACGTCGGGACCGAGATAGGGGATCGGCTGTCCCGCGCCATCGGCCGACGCCAGGATCTGCATGCTGTTGACCGGCAACGCCGATGTGAGGAGCTGGAAGGCGTTTGCCTTGGCCAGATGCGGTACCACCAGCGTCGCCGAGATGTGCACGATACCGCCCGTCACCAGCGCCAGCGCCAGAGTGTAGGTGCTGATCCCTCGGATCCACTTCGGCATCATCGGCATCCCACCCTTTTGATCTCGGGCGGTCGCCACGTCCACGGCCATTTCTGCCCCACCTCCGCGCTCTCCAGGTCTTCTGCCGTCAGCATCAGCGAGAACCGTCCCGCCCCCGCCGTCGGCAGCCAGTTGCCCGGGCGCGCCGAGCGCGCGATCGCGATCTGCATGCGGTTGCCGGGAGACCTCAGCAGCGTCGTGCTGTTGTAGGAATACCGGTCCGCCGGATTGGGGATCAGCTTGCCGTCCTCGTCGAACACGGAGATCGACCAGAACCGCGCTGGTGGCTCCTTGCCGTCGAGTAGGTACTCGCATGAGGAATGCAGCCGCTCACCGCTGTCGTCCGTCACCGCCTCGAATGTGATCGCCAACGCCGACGACACCGGCAGCATGCCGCGTCGCATGAAGTGCGCCCGCGTATAGGGGTCGGCATCCGACCGTCCGGCTGTCGTCCACGCCGTCCACGCGCCCGACGACCGTGTTGTGAGCCCGTTGCCGCGTTCGATCATGTACCAGGACGAGCCAAGGCCGCCGACGACGGCAATCGCGACGAACATGATAACGTTGGCGATCATCTCGATTGTCCCCCCTCTTAGTGCGCGCCAACCCGACCCGCGTCGTTACTTTGTCCCACTTCGCCGGCGCGCCATCCATGCAGCAGCTCCAGCGCACCGCATGGCTCACCGCTGGCTTCGCGCCGGCTCGATCGCAGCTTTGCGTTGTCCCGTCGGTGCCTCGCGCGGCGCCGGCGCTGCGGGCGCCCCGCCAAGCCCGCGCGCACCGCTGGCAGGAACCACCGCCCCCGATGCGCTGGGCACCACCCGCCCGGTCGCTGCCGCCTGCGGCTCAGGTAGTCCGGCCGCCCCGCGCATACGCTTTGCAAGCTCCCTGAGCGTAATCTTCAGCTTGTCCGGCATCACCTTGTCGTCGAGACCCGCAGCCCGCCGGGCCAGCTCCAGCGCCAGTTGCGGCTGCGTCCGCTTGAGCTCTTCGATGCGTGCCCGCTCGGCCACCTGCACCGGATGCAGTGGCAGCCCTGGGATCTGCTTGATGTTCTTGTCGACGTGGATCGCCGCCATGATGCTATGCCAGGTCGTCGCAGGAATGCTGCCGCCCGTCACCCTGTCCATCGGCCGATAGTCGTCATTGCCGATCCACACGCCCGTCACATAGTCGCCGGTGAATCCCATGAACCACGCATCGCGATAGCTTGAGGATGTGCCGGTCTTGCCGGCCGCGTGCGTGAACTCGAGCTGCGCCCGTTTGCCCGTGCCCTCTTCGACCACCATCTGCATCATCTGGTTCATGTAGGCCGCATGCTCCGGCTTGATCACCTGCGGCGTTGGCGGCTCGTCCTTCTCGCGGGAATAGATCACCTCCCCGCGCGAGTTCATCAGCTCGAGCACGGCGTAGGGCCGCGCGAGCTTGCCCGCGTTGGCGAACGTCGCATAGCCGCTCGTATGCTCCAGCACGGTCATGCCGCCATCCCCAAGCGCGATCGAGCAGGTCTTGGTCACCCCTTCGATGCCGAGCCGCTTGGTCAGGTTGATGACGTTCTGCCGGTCGTATTTCAGCGACAGCTCGACCGCCGTCGTGTTCAGCGATTTCGCGAATGCGGTGCCCATGCTCACGCTGCGCCCGCTACCGCTGCCGCCGTCGTAGTTCTTCGGCGACCAGTTGCCGCAGCTCACCGGTTGGTCGCGCAGGGTCGAGGCTGGCGTCAGTCCGTGCTCCACCGCATTTGCGTAGACGTAGAGCTTGAAAGACGATCCCGGCTGCCGGCGCGCCTTGGTGGCGCGGTTGAATTGGCTTTCGCCGTAGTCGAGGCCGCCGACGATGGCGCGAACCGCGCCGCCCGGCTCCATCACCACCACCGCGCCGGACTTGGCCGCCTTCTTCTCTCCCTCCTGGCGCAACGACGAGATCAGCGCCTGGTCTGCCGCCTGCTGCACCCGCCGATCCACCGCCACTCGCGCGGTCAGTACGTAGTAGCCGCGGCCTTCGGCAATCCGCTGCACCTCGTCGAAGGCCCAGTCGAGATACCAGTCCGGGCTGTAGGCATGTCGGCTTTCGATCGGCTTGGCCGGGTTGAGGCGCGCTGAATGAACCTGCCCTGCCGTCAGGAAACCGGCCTCCACCATGTTGGAGAGCACTTCATTGGCCCGCGCCCGCGACGCCGGCAGGTCGATGTGCGGACCGTACTTGGTCGGCGCCTTGAATAGGCCGGCCATCATTGCCGCCTCGGCAAGCGTCACGTCGCGCACCGACTTGCCGAAGTAGAGCTGTGCCGCAGCTTCCACGCCGAACGCGCCGCCACCCATGTAGGCGCGGTCGAAATAGAGTTTCAGGATCTGGCGCTTGGTGAGCTTCGATTCGAGCCAGAACGACAGGAACAACTCCTTGATTTTCCGCGTCAGCGAGCGCTCCGAGGTCAGGAACAGGTTCTTGGCCAGCTGCTGCGTGATGGTAGAGCCGCCTTGCACCGTCGCGCCGGCGGAGAAGTTGGTGGCCAACGCCCTGAGTGTGCCCAACACGTCGATGCCATAGTGGTCGAAGAACCGTCGGTCCTCCGTCGATAGCGCCGCCTTGATCAGGTGGTCCGGCGTTTCGTCCAGCGGTACCGAATCATTGTGCAGGATGCCGCGCTGGCCGATCTCGCGTCCCGCCGAATCGATGAATTTGACGCTGTAGCGCCCGGTCGCCCAGATTTTGGATTCATCCATCTCCAGGAACGCAGGTGTTGCCAGTACATACATCACCACCAATCCGCCAACGAGCAGCGTTAGCCCTTCCGATGCCGCCTCGTTGACCAGCCGCTTCCAGCCTGAGAGTCGAAAGCGTGCAAAAAAGCTCGATCCGGCGTTCCACCGGTCCTGCAGGTTCTGCCACAGGCCAGCCAGTGTCGAATCGAGCCAGGAATCGAAGATCCCCAGTCGCCGCCACACGCGCCCGCGCGTATTGCCCTTGAAGAACCAGTCGTTCAACGGTTAAGTCCCTCATCTGAATGCGCATCGTTGCGCTGCAGATGTGCCCGCCGCATGCCGCAAAACGGATTTACGATGGCGTGCGCATGGGGCGCGATCATGGCATTTTTAACGGCTTCGGCCCGAGAGTGCGAGAGGTGATATTGAGCAAGTCTCGTAATAGGGAAAAGCCGTTCTGGGAAGTGCTGTCGCTCGAGCAGCTGGACGACGATCAGTGGGAGCAGCTATGCGATGGCTGCGGTCGCTGCTGTCTGAACAAGCTCGAGGATGACGACACCGGCGAAATCCATCTGACGCGGCTGGCTTGCCGCCTGTTGGACCTCGGCTCATGCCGTTGCTCGGACTACGCCAATCGCAAGCAGCGCGTGCCCGAGTGCGTCAAGATCGATGCCGAAGCTGTGCGCGCTGTCCGCTGGTTGCCGCCGACGTGCGCCTATCGGCTGGTGGCGGAAGGCAAGCCGCTGGCGTGGTGGCATCCCCTTGTGTCTGGAACGCCACAGTCCGTGCATGATGCCGGCATCTCCGTCCGCGGCACTGTGCGCAGCGAAAAGGGCGTCAAAATCGACGACTACTGGAAGTACATCATCGAGGACTTCTGAGCCGGCGACCGGCAAGGCCAACGCAGACAAGCGGCCGGCGGACTTCCGCCAACCGCCCGCCTTGAGCCGCCTCTCCCGCGAAGCGGCGCGTCCTTACGCCAGGATCATGCCCTCGCTGAGCAGCCCGAAGGCGGAGTACCCGTGCACGCCCTCCAGCATCACCACGTCGACGAAGCCGCTGCCCATGTTGACCGACACCATCGTGCCCTCGGCCGTTTCCGTCAGTTGCAGGCGGTCCAGAGCGCTCTGGTCCGACGAGCCCTTAAACAGGTCGTGCATGTCGAGCACATCGTCGCCGGCGAAATCCGTGATCCGGTCCACGTCGCCCGAGCTGGCGCCCGTCACATCTTTCTTCAGCCACACGAACGTATCCACGCCCTCGCCGCCCGTCATCACATCGGCGCCGCCGAGCCCGCGGATCACATCATCGCCCGCTCCCGCATCGATCACGTCCGCCCGGCTCGAGCCCTTGATGGTGTCGTCGAAGCCGGTCGCGATCACGTGCTCGAAGGAATTGAACTTGTCGGTGGTATCGCCGACAGCCAGGCCCTTGCTGATGTCGATGTCGAGGCCGCGGCCGATACCGGTGAAATCGAGCGTATCGAAGCCGGAGTTGCCGAAATAGCTGTCCGTGCCCGCACCTGCCAGCACGAGGTCGTCGCCACTGCCGCCGCGCACGTCGTCGTCGCCGTCACCACCTGAAAGGGTGTCGTTGCCCGTACCGCCGGCGAGCGTATCGTTGCCCGCGCCGCCTGAGAGGCTGTCGTTGCCTAAATCGCCCCTAAGCGTATCATGGCCGTCGTCGCCGGAGAGAATGTCGTCGTCCCGGCCGCCCGAGAGCACGTCGTCACCGACCCCACCCGCCAGCGAATTGTTGCCGGAATTGCCCTTGAGCACATCGTTGCCGACGCCACCCAGCAGCGTATCGTTGCCCGTGCCGCCCGCAAGCAGGTCGTCCCCGGCGTCTCCAACGAGCCCGTCGTTGCCGCTGCCACCGTTGAGCGTGTCGTTGCCGCCCCCGCCGAAGGCCGTATCGTCGCCCGAATTGCCGTTCAACCTGTCGTTTCCGGCATCACCGACCAACAAGTCGTTGCCGGTGCCGCCGAAGCCGATGTCGTCCCCGGCATCGCCGAGAATGCGGTCGTTGCCATCGCCGCCGTAGAGCACGTCGTTGCCGAGCCCCCCCCGCACCGTGTCGTTGCCAGCGCCGGCCAGCACCGTATCGTTGCCGGCCCCACCGTCCAGACTATCGTTACCGCCGTACCCGATGACGCGCTCGTCGAGCAGCGTGCCCACGAGCACATCTGACAAATTGGTACCGCTTATCTTTGCGGGTGCTACTGCAACGGCCATCATTCATCCCCGGCGATGCTGAGTTCTGTCGGAGAAGATACACAGCCCCCCCTTCGAAACGTTTTCGGTCGGTCGAAGTAATTTCTTCAAACCTCGTGCAAATTGCGCCTTTCCCGTTAAGCGATGCGAAACCCTGGACGCGTGCCGCTCACGATCGCGGCGCCACCTGACGGGCTGACCCTCCCTGCCGCGCCGCATCCCTGCTTGGCCCCGGTAAAATCCCGGTGCTATCGTCGTCGATGGATATTTGGGCCGAGGAGTATGCGCCGTGACGCTAAGCGTGGAGCTGGATTGTCTCGAAGGTGTGCGTGTTATCGATTTCACGCAGTTCGAAGCTGGGCCGTCGTGCACCGAGTCTTTAGCCTGGCTCGGCGCCGAGGTGGTCAAGGTCGAGAACCCCAGGACCGGTGATCCCGGTCGCCGCCTGCAGCCCGGCAAACCCGACAACGATCCCTGGTACTTCCACCAGTACAACGCGAACAAGAAGTCGCTGGCCCTGAACCTCAAGTCGCCGCGTGGCCTTGAGATCGTGCGCGATCTCATCGCCAAGGCCGATGTCATGGTGGAGAACATGGCGCCCGGCACCATCGAGCGCCTTGGCCTCGGCTACGACGAGGTCAAGAAGATCAACCCCGGCATCATCTATTGCCAGATCAAGGGCTTTGGCACTGGCAGCCCCTATGAGACGAGCCTCGCCTTCGACATGATCGCGCAGGCCGCCGGCGGCACCATCAGCGTCACGGGCGAGGGCGACCGTGCCCCGGTCAAGCCCGGCCCCTCGCTCGGTGACACCGGTACCGGCATGTTGATGGCCATCTCCATCTTGGGCGCGCTCTATAAGCGCCAGCGTACCGGCGAGGGCCGCCGCCTCCAGGTCGCCATGCAGGATGCCATGCTGCACTACATGCGCGTTCCCTTCTCCCGCACCCAGTTCACCGGTAAGCCCGTCGCACGCGACGGCACCAGCCGCTCGACACCGGGCGGCCTCACCCCCAATGCGCTCTATCCCTGCAAGCCCGGTGGTCCCAACGACTACGTCTACGTCTTCTGCAGTCGCGCCAACCCCGAGCACTGGCAGCGCCTGCTCAAGGTGATGGGCCGCGCGGACTTGGCCGGCGACGAGCGCTACGACACCCAGGATGCCCGTGCCAGGCGGTCGGCCGAGGTCGACGAGATCATCGCGGCGTGGACCCGCCAGCACACCAAGGAGGAGGCGATGCGTCTGATCGGCGCTGCCAGCGTGCCAGCCGGGGCCGTCTTCGACACCCTGGAGCTGATGCAGGACAAGTCCTTCGACGCCCGCGGCATCATGCAGACCGTCAAGCATCCGACCACCGGCGACGTCAAGATGCCGGCTTGGCCGGTGCGGTTCGATGGCGCCCCGCCGAAGGTGAAACCCTCGCCCATGCTCGGCCAGCACAGCGACGATGTGCTCGCCGGCTGGCTCGGTCTGGACAAGGCGGCTTTGCAGGCCTTGCGCGAGGAAGGCGTCGTCTGAAGCGGCGCCACCGGCATTTTGAAGTCGCTAACCCATTGGGCGCCGCCGCAGACAGGGCGCCTCTAAACCCGCCCATGAAGGAGATCGCCGATGACAACGAGCCCCCTCGTCGAATTGACCGCCACCGAAGCCCGCGACCGCATGGCGCGCGGTGACGTCACCGCCGAGGCCTACATCGATGCCTGTATCGCCGTCGTTGAAGCTCGCGACCCCGAGGTCCAGGCCTGGGCTTATTTCGATCCCGATCATGCCCGCGCCCAGGCGCGAGCCCTCGACAAGCAGCGCGCGTCCGGCGTGGGCCTCGGGCCGTTGCACGGGCTGCCTGTCGGCATCAAGGACATCATCGACACCGCCGACATGCCGACCGAGAACGGCTCGCCCTTGTTCACCGGCCGCCAACCCGAGCGCGACGCCACTTGCGTCGCCGTCCTGCGCGCCGCTGGCGCCGTCATCATGGGCAAGACCGTCACCACCGAGCTTGCCAACCGTCATCCCGGCAAGACCCGCAACCCCCACAATCCCGCCCACTCCCCGGGTGGCTCCTCGTCGGGCTCGGCGGCCGGTGTCGCTGCCGGCATGTTTCCGTTGGCGCTCGGCACCCAGACCGGCGGCTCCGTAATCCGCCCCGCCTCCTACTGCGGTATCCATGGCCTCAAGCCCACCCTCGGCCTGATCTCGCGCTCGGGCGTCCTCCTGCAATCCCATACCCTCGATACCGTCGGCGTCTACGGCCGCTCGCTTGCCGACCTCGCCCTCATCACCGACGTCCTCTCGCAATACGACCCCTCCGACTCGGTCAGCTACGAGCGCGCCCGCCCCGTCTTGTCCACCGTCCTCAACGCCGGCGTAACCGGCAGGCCCAAGCTCGCTTTCTTCCGTTCGCCGGCCTGGAATGAAGCGCCTGAATCCGCCAGGAGTGCGCTCGAAAAATTCGTCAAGCGGCTCGGCGCCGACTGCGAGGAGGTCGCGATCCCCGCCCTCGATCACATCATGCACCATCACGCCAACATCATGGATGGCGAGAATGCCGGCTACTACGGTCCCTGGCTCGAGCAGCGCCCCGAGGCCGTCAGCACCACGCTCGCCGAGCGCTTGCGCATCGGCGCCAAGCTACCAGCCGGCGACTATGTCCGCTCGATCGTAGCCCGCGAGCCCCAGTACGCCGAGGTCGCGCGCATCCTCGAACGGTATTCGGCCTTGATCACGCTGCCCTCGCCGGGCCCTGCGCCCAAAGGCCTGGGTTCGACAGGCGCCGCCGTCTTCAACGGCATGTGGACCTACCTCGGCGTGCCCTGTGTCACGCTGCCTCTGATGCAGGTCGATGGGCTCCCCTGCGGCGTCCAACTCGTAGGGCAGCGCCGTGACGAAGGCCGCCTGCTCGCCACCGCGCTCTGGCTGGAGGAGCAGGTGGCGGAAAAGGGCGTCATGCGCTGATCACAAAAAACTGGAGGGTCTGGGAGGCTGTGCCTCCCAGCGGGGCAGGGGGCTGGCCCCGTTCGCTCCGCAAGAAGCGAGTAGCAAGTCTCAATCGTCGATCACGGCAACCGCCCGGGTCCATCCAGCAGAGCCGTCCTTCACCTTCACAGGAAAGCAGATCACCGTGAAGCCGGAGGTCGGCAACGTCTCGAGGTTCGAGAGCTTTTCGATCTGGCAATAGCCGATTTCGCGGCCGCTCTTGTGCCCCTCCCAGATGATCGAGGCATCGCCCGAGGCCGCGAACTTCTTTGCCGTGTGAACGAACGGTGCGTCCCACGACCAGGCATCCGTGCCCACCACCCGAATGCCGCGCTGCGTCAGGTAGAGCGTTGCCTCCCTTCCCATGCCGCAACCCGTCGGCACATAGTCGTCCTCGCCGTAGCGTGCGCCAGCAGCCGTATTCACCACCACGATCTCGAGCGGCTTCAGCGTGTGACCGATCCGCTTCAATTCGGCCTCGATATCCGCGCCGCTCACCACATAGCCGTCCGGGAAATGCCGGAAGTCGAGCTTGACGCCCGGCTGGTGGAACCACTCCAGCGGAATCTCGTCGATTGTTGCCGCGCGTTTCCCGCCGTCCATGGTCGTCGCGTAATGCCAGGGCGCATCGACATGCGTACCGTTGTGCGTCGAGATCTGGCACTGCTCGGTGGCCCAGCCCTCCTGCCCCGGCAGCATTTCCTTGGTCAGTCCGGGGAAGTGCCGCACGATCCGCGGAATCGAACTCTTGATGCGTCTCGTAGTGGATCTTCGGCTCGCCGCCTGCCGGGTCCGATTTGATTCCGGCTTGTAAGGCGACCGAGATGTCGATGTAACGGCGAGCCATGGGCGGACCTCCACTGTTGGGCCTGATCGCCACGCAGTATGGCTGCAGGAAGCGGGCGCGTCCAAGGCCGCAGCGCCTACTCCGCGCACTCGGCCTTGTGGGCCTCGACCAGCGCCGCCATGCTGGTGAACGTGAAATCGACCTTCGGCCGTTTTCCCGGGTCCATCGTCGCCCCGAAGCCCTGGTCGCCATGCCGGCGATAGATCCATGCCGAGGCAATGCCCGCCGTGTTGGCTGGCCCGTGGTCGTGGAATAGGCTTTCCGCCGTGTGCAGCACCTGGCCCGGCGCCACGCCCATCGTCGCGAGGTTGGCGATCATGTAGTCGAAGTTGCGCGCGTCCGGCTTGTACGAGCCGATATCCTCGGCCGTGTAGATCGCATCGAACGTCACCTGCAGCTTCCTGTTGCTGGCAGAAAAGCTCTTATTGTCGACATTCGATAGGATCGCGAGCTTGTAAAACCGCTTCAGGTAGGTGAGCGCCTCGGCCGAATCCGCGAACGCCGGCCAGTCCTCCACCGACCGCCCGTAGACCTGAGCTTCGTCCCACGAAGCCGCAACACCCCACTCTTCCGCGAGCCGTTTGTAGACCACAGCCAACAGGTCCCGGTACACCTTGGTTGGCGTCACCCGCTGTTGCGCCGACTCGTGGCGTGCATGCGCTTCGAGGATCTCGTTGCGGCTGAGCGGCCTCGCCACCCGGTCCGTCAGCGGCTTCAGCGCCGCCACCATCCCGCTTTCCCAATCGATCAGTGTGCCGTAGCAGTCGAAGGTCAGCACATTGAAATCCGATAGGCGCATGGCGTGGCTCCCTTTGGCAAGGCGCGCCCCGAGCCATCGAGGCAACGCTGCAGGTACCTCAAGGCCATCCACGCCCCGTTTGTCAATGCCGGCACGCCTTGGCCGCCAAATGCGGAAAGCCGCAGCGCACCCGCACCAGTTGCCAGGAGGCGGCCGGCAATGTGATGTTTCTGCCAAGGCCGCGGCATCGTCCGCGCCCCGCCAGCCGCGCCGCGGTTGTGCCGGCGTGACGCTGTCAGGAGACGAGCCATGGCCAACGACGCTGCAAGCGCGACAACCCTGCAATCCGCCGACTTGCCCTGCGTGCTCGACGGCGTCCGCGTCATTGAGCTTGGCGACGAAACCGCTGAGTACTGCGGCCTCACCCTTGCCGGCCTCGGCGCCGAGGTCATCCGGGTCGAGCCGCCCGGCGGCAGCCCGTCGCGCCGCATCGGCCCCTTTTACCAGGACCAGCCCGGCCCCGAGCGCTCGCTCTTCTTCTGGCAATACAACCGCGGCAAGAAGTCGGTCGTCCTCGACCTCGAGCGCGAGGCCGATCGCGAGCGCCTGCGCGCCCTCCTGGCCACCGCC
The DNA here is from genome assembly GCA_963761475.1 of uncultured Alphaproteobacteria bacterium. Taxonomy (GTDB): domain Bacteria; phylum Pseudomonadota; class Alphaproteobacteria; order Rhizobiales; family Hyphomicrobiaceae. The sequence continues at coordinate 220,482 of CAVXGT010000015.1, read as the reverse complement.
GACGTCTTCCTGGATTCAACGCCAAAGGGCGCTCTCGACGCACTTGGCCTTTCCACAGCGATCCTGCATTCCGCCAATCCGGGCCTCGTCCACGCCCGCATGACACCATTCGGCGACACCGGTCCCTGGAGTGAACTCAAGGCGTCCGACCTGATCCACCTGGCGCTTGGCGGCGTCATGATGAACTGCGGCTACGACCCCGACCCCAGCGGCACCTACGACCTGCCCCCGATCGCGCCGCAGATGTGGCACGCCTATCACGTCGCCGGCGAGCAGCTCTCCATGGCCGTGATCGCAGCCCTCGTCTTTCGCTTTCGCACCGGTATCGGCCAGCGCGTCGACTGCGCCATCCACGAGGCCGTCGCCAAGTGCACCGAGGTCGACCTCATGACCTGGGTCATGCGCCGCGCGCCCGTGCTGCGCCAGACCTGCCGCCACGCCCGCGAATCCATCTCACCGCACCCCACGATCGCTCACACCAAGGACGGCCGCTGGGTGATGGCGAGCCTCGGCAATCGCGCCGACGACGGCCAGCGCCTGGTCGAGCTCCTGGAGAAGTACGGCATCGAGCCCGGCCTCAATCTCGAAACCGATGCCGCCCCCAAGAGCGGCCGCTTCGTTCCCGGCACCGCTCCCGACAAATCCAAGCGCGATCCGGCCATGGAAGCTGTGCAGCGCTTCGTGCGCGCATTCACCTACGAGCACGTACCCTGGCGCGAGGCCCAGCAGGCCGGCATGCTCTGGGCAACCTTGCGCAAGCCGCACGAGAACGCCCTCGATCCCCACTGGTTGAAGCGCGGCAGCTTTACCGACGTCGAGCACCCCGAGCATGGTCGCGCCTTCCGCTACGCCACCAGCAAATGGATCGCCACCGCCACCCGTTGGCGCGCCGGCCGCCGCGCGCCCCTGCTGAACGAGGATGGCGCCGCAATCGCTACAGAGCCCCAGCGTCAGTTTCCGGTCATCGCGCCCAACCCCGATCCCAGCCGCACCGGTAAGCCCTCGGCGCGCGGCAAGCCGTTCGCCCTCGATGGCATCCGCGTCCTCGATTTCACTTGGTTCCTGGCGTCCGCCGGCGGCACCCGGTTTCTCTCTTCGTTCGGCGCCGAGTGCCTCAAAGTCGAACTGAAGAGCCATCCCGACACGCGCATGGCCGCCATGGCCCCCGTGGGCGGCCGTGAGGCCCGCGACAAGGCCACGGCCCCTCTGCGCGGCGTCACCGATCCCGACATGGGCGGCCAGTTCAACAACAAGAATCCCGGCAAGCGCGGCATCTCCCTGAACGTCCGCCACCCCAAGGGCCTCGAAATCGCCCGCCGCCTCGTCGCCATGTCCGACATCGTCGCCGAGGGCTTCTCGCCGGGCGTCCTCGACAGCTGGGGCCTCGGCTACGACAAGCTGCGCGAAATCAAGCCCGACATCATCTACGTCCAGCAGTCCGGCATGGGCGCCCAAGGGACCTACGGTCGCTTCCGCACGGTGGGCCCGATCGCCAACTCGTTCGCCGGCCTCTCCGAGATGTCCGGCCTTCCCGAGCCCGCCATGCCCGCCGGCTGGGGCTATTCCTACCTCGACTGGATGGGCGCCTACAGTTTCGCCCTCGCCATGCTGAGCGCCCTCTACCACCGCCAGCGCACCGGCGAGGGCCAGTGGATCGACGCCTCCCAGACCGAGGTTGGCCTCTTCATCGCCGGCACCACGGTGCTCGACTGGTCGGCGCATGGCCGCCACTGGATGCGCACCGGCAATCGCTCGCCCTTGAAGCCCGCAGCACCCCATGGCGCCTACCCTTGCGCTGGCACCGACCGCTGGCTCGCCATCGCCTGCTTCTCCGATGCCGAGTGGCAGGCCCTGGCCAATCTCGCAGGCCACCCAGAATGGCTCGCCGACGAGCGCTTTTCCGATCTCCCCCGCCGCCTCGCCAATCAGGACCTGCTCGACGCCATCGTTGCCGAGTGGACCCGAACTGCAGACCCCGCCACGCTGATGGCGGCCTTGCAGAAGGCCGGCGTCCCCGCAGGCGTCTGCCAGACCGCCGAGGACCGCTGCGACAACGATCCTCAATTGCGTCATCTCGAGTGGCTGACGGAGGTCACCGGCACCAAGATCGGCCGCTGGCCCGTGGCCGAGGTCCCCGTCAAGCTCTCCGCCAGCCCCGCCTATGCCGGTGGTCGCATCGATCGCGGCGCACCTTGCTATGGCGAGGACAACGAGTATGTCTACGGCGAGTTGCTGGGCATGAGCCGACAGCAGATCAAGAACCTGGCCGATGAGGGCGTCTTCTGACGCCCGGGGAGAACTTATGACGCACGTATTGTCCGGCATGCGGATTATCGAAGGCTCGGCTTTCGTCGCAGCCCCGCTCGGCGGCATGACGCTTGCTCAGCTCGGCGCCGATGTCATCCGCTTCGACGCCATCGACGGCGGCCTCGATTCCGACCGCTGGCCGGTGACTGCCGAGGGCAACAGCATCTACTGGGCGAGTCTCAACAAGGGCAAGCGCTCCTTCGCCGTCGATCTACGCGCGCCGCAGGGCCGCGAGTTGGTCACCGCCCTGATCGCGGCGCCGGGCGCCGACGCCGGCATTTTCTCGACCAACCTGCCGGCCCGCGGCTGGCTCGCCTATGATGCCCTGAAGGCTAGGCGCGACGACCTCATCGCCCTCAATATCACCGGCGCCCGCGATGGCACCGCCCACGTCGACTACACCGTCAACGCCGTCACCGGCTTTCCCCTCATCACCGGCCCTGTCGGCCACAGCGGTCCCGTCAACGCCGTGCTGCCCGCCTGGGATGTCGCAACCGGCTATGCTGCAGCCGTTGCCCTGCTGGCAGCCGAACGCCGGCGCACCCGCACCGGCAAGGGCCAGCTCGTCAAGGTCGCCCTGCAGGACATCGCGCTCGCGGCCACCACCGCGCTTGGCTACCTGGGCGAAGCGGAAATCAACAAGGTCGACCGCGCCCGCTACGGCAATCATGTCTTCGGCACCTTCGCCCATGATTTTGCCACGCGTGACGACCGCCACATCATGATCTGTGTCTTCACCGAGCGTCAGCTTGATGCGCTCGCCGCGGCCGGCGGTTTCGGCGAGGCCTTTGCCGCGATCGAGCGCCGCCAGGGCCTGAATCTCAAGGCCGAGGCCGATCGTTGGCAGGCCCGCGAGGCCATCGTCGACGTGGTGCGCCCCTGGGCGGCAGCCCTCAACTTGGCCGAGGTCTCCGAAAAGCTCACCAGTGCCGGCGCGCTATGGGGCCCCTATCTGATGCCGCGCGAGCTCGTTGCCAATCACCCGCTGCTTGCCGACAACCCGATGTTCGCCCGCGTCGACCAGCCCGGCATTGGCACCTTGTGGTCGGCGGCCTCGCCCTTCGAGTTCGCCTCGGCCGAGCGCGTACCCGTTGGCCCCGCTCCCCGTCTCGGCCAGCACACCGACGAAATCCTCTCCGCCATCCTCGGCCTCTCCGACGGCGAGATCGGCAAGTTGCACGACGCCGGCGTCGTCAAGCAGGCGCGCCCGGCCTGAACACAAACACGAAGGAGCATCCCCATGCAGGTTGGCGTCATGGTCACCAGCTACAACCATCGCGACTGGGACCGCATGCTTGCGGGTGACTACACGGCCCCTCCCGCCACCGCCGATGTGGCCATCCACGAGGAGACCATGAAGCTCGGCGACATGGTCGAGCCACTGGGTTTCAACGCTATCTGGTGCGCCGAGCATTATGGCTCGCCCTATTCCATGCAGGGCAATCCGCTCCAGTGGCTGGCGTTCTGGGCCGGCCGCACCCGGCGCATCGACATGGGCACCGCCGTCATCGTCGCGCCCTGGTGGCAGCCGGTGAAGCTCGTCCACGAGATCGCCATGCTCGACCTTCTGCTCGGCGGCCGCCGCCTCCACATCGGCATCGGGCGCGGCATCTCCGCCCACGAGTACGCCGGCTTCGGCATCGAGCGCGGCGAGGCCCGCGAGCGGTTTGCTGAGATGATCGAGATCCTCCGCCGCTCCGAGGCCGACCGCTTCGAGTTCTCCGGCAAGCACTACCAGGTGCCGCCCACCACCGTCCGCCCGTCCGCCCGCCATCGCGGCGAGCTGTTCCGCACCTTGAAGGGCGCCTTCAACACCCCCTCGTCCATGCAGATCGCAGCCGACATGGGGCTCGGCCAGATGTTCGTCACCGCCGTCTCGCTCGAGACCATGGCCAAGGGTGTCGCCAAGTTCAACGCCATCCGCGCCCAAAAGGGCATGCCGCCCGACCAGCCGACCTGCATGATGTACCTTCACTGCTCCCGCGACGGCGACGAACTCGCCCGCGCCCGCCGGCACGCCGCCGAGCAGGGCTGGGCCGCCCGCAATCACTATGCCGTCTGGAATGCCCCCTCGTTCGCCGATGCGCCGGCTACGAGGACTACGCCAAGGTCTTCCGCCAGGGTCGCGAGCTGCGCGAGGACGAAAGCATTCTCTCCGAGGATTGCCACCTCATTGGCACGCCCGAGGAGATCATCGCCAAGATTGCCCATGTCCAGCAGCGCATCAGTCTCGAATATCTGATCGTCCATCCCCAGCACGGATCGAAGGAGCCGGTCGAGGCGCGAAAGAGCCTGCAGTTGTTTGCCGAGGAGGTGCTGCCGGTGGTCCAGGCCATGCCGACGCCCCTCCACCCCCATTCGGTCGGCACCGAGGAGAGTCTTTCCAACGCGGGGTTCATGGGGGGCGCCGTCGGCTGAGCGCCGTCGCCCAATTGCGGCTCGTCATTGAATGTCAGGGAGAATGCGCGTGGAAGAGCAGGTCACGTTTACCTCGGGCGACGTCACCCTCGAAGGGCTGCTGTCGCTACCCGCGCCGGCGCCGCCCGTTGGCGTCGTCGTCTGTCATCCCCATCCCCTGCGTGGAGGCGACATGCGCAACAATGTGGTGGCGGCGCTGGTGCAGGCCTTGCAGGCGGCAGGCCACGCCACCCTGCGCTTCAACTTCCGTGGCGTCGGCGCCAGCACCGGCGCCCATGATGACGGCAACGCTGAGCAGGCCGACGTCAAGGCCGCCGTCACCCATCTGCTCTCGCGCCACCCGTTCCCGACAGTATGCGTCGCCGGCTATTCCTTCGGGTCCCTCGTCGGCCTCAAGGCTGGCGCCGACGATCCCCGCGTCGCCAGGCTGATCGGCGTGGCGCTTCCTCTCGCCACGCGCGACGCCGCGTTCCTGCAAGCTGTCACCAAGCCGAAACTCCTGATCAGCGGCGACCGCGACGACTACTCGCCGGTTGATGCCCTGCACAGCCTGCTCGCCGCGGCCGAGCCACCCAAGAAACTCCACATCGTGCCCGGCGCTGATCATTTCTTTGGCGGACGCGAAGCTGAAGTCGGCGCTGCCGCCGCAGCCTTTCTGGCGACCTAAAACAGCAGGCGCACGCCCGCCGTTTCACCAACGCGGTGGAAACGGCATGTTCAGCGGATGGCGCTCCACCGACACCCCGGCTTCGGGACAAAGCCGCACCACGTTGACCGTCTGCGCCAGGTCCGGTGCGCCGGAATAGTACGCGCGCACCCGCCTGTCACCGACCTGAACCGGCCGGTCCCAGTGGCCGAGCGCCACATAGTCCACCTGCAGCGCGCCAATGTCCGCTTCGCTGATCCGCCACGACCGGTGCGATTGCTCCTCCCAGTCTTCCGGCGGCACGAAGTGGCCGTGAGCCATCAGGATTTGCCAGCGCTTGCGACGCGCCGGTATCTCGGCCAGCGGCGGCATGTCGTTGTAGCTCTGGTGTGGCCGTCCGAGAATCTCGAGGTCGAGATCATCGAAGATCAAATGCCCTGGGTGCGTGTGGCCGATCACCATCGCCCGAGGCAGGCCGAGGATGCCCGAGCGATGGAAGATGCCGTCCGGTAGCGCCGGATCGTGATTGCCCGGCAGCATCACCACCGGCATCCGCGCCTCCGCCAGGATCGCCCCGGCCTGGCTCGCGATCTCGACAGGCACCTGCCCGTGGTCGAATGTGTCACCGGCGAGTAGCAGCAGGTCCGCCGCCACGCTTTCCGCGGTCCTGAGCACGTGCCGGAGCCCTTCGAGGCCATTGTAGCGGCCCGGCTTGATGTCCTCGTCGATGTGGATGTCCGAGCTGTGCACGAGCACCACCGCCCGCCCGCTCGTCTCCGTTGCACGCTCTGTCATGGTCAGTAGGGCTCTTTGACGAAGATGAAAGTGGTGCCTGTCACGATCGGTGCGCTGGCGCCGACGAACGATACGTTGACGTCCTTCACTTGCCGGGCGCCGGCACGTCCCGAAGCCTGCAGCGCCCCTTCGATGATGTGCCAAAGGCCATGAATGCGACCGGTGCCGAGGCTGCCCCCGAACGTATTGATGGGCAAGTCGCCGTCGAGCTCCATGCGCCCGTCCTGGATGAAGTCCAGCGCCTCGCCTTCCTTGCAGAAACCGTAGGATTCGAGCCCGTAGATCACCGATGCCGAAAAGCCGTCATAGATCTGCGCCACGTCCACGTCCTTCGGCTCGAACCCGGATCGCTCCCACGTCAGTTTAGCCGAGCTGGCGCCGCCTTCCATGTAGTCGGAAAGGCTGCCGATGCGTCCGGCCACCTCGAAGTGCAGGCGCTGACCGTAGCCGGCGAGATAGGCGGGCTTGGGCTTGAGGTCGCGTGCCCGATCCGCCCGCGTCATCACGATCGCCACCGCACCTTGCACCGGCATGTCGCAGTCGTAGAGGCAGAACGGGTGCGCCACCATCCGCGAGCTGAGGTAGTCCTCCCGCGTCAGCGGTACGCCGCAGAAGATGGCGTGCGGGTTGAGATGCGTATGCCGCCGCTGCGTCAGCGCCAGCGTCGCCATCTTCGTCCGGTCCTGTTTGTGCCGCTCGAGCCAGCGCGTGTAGGCGACTGCCATCCCCTGTCCCGGCCCGCCGAAGCCGTAGGGCCCCGTGAACTGCAGCGGCCCGGCCGCCTGTCCGCTCGGCAGGTTTTGGTACGTGCCCTTGGGATTGTGCATCGCCCGCCACACCACGGCGTAATTGCACACCCCCGCCAACAGCGCATTGGCCGCCGTCTGCACGGCGCCACCGATGTTGTTGTTGCCGACCTGCATGTGCCAAGTGAGCTGCGGAAGCTTCAGCATCGCCATCATGCAGTTGACCGAAACGACGGAGATGCCGTCGACTTCGGCGTGCCCCGTCGCCGGCAGCTCCGGATAGGTCGCAAGCCCGTCGATGTCCTCCATATTGAGGCCCGAATCCGCGACCGCCCCCTTCACCGCCTCGAGGGCATGTGCCGCCAGCGGAATCTCCGACGACCGCGTCGCCTTCGAGTACCCGACGCCGCTGATCGCGATTTTGCACCTGTTCTCCCACTTCGGCATCTGGTGTCCCTCTATGCGGCAGATGCCGTCCTTGCCAATTGGAATTGCGGCAACGTGATCTCGTCGTTGAGCGTCTCGAAGATCACCTCCACACGGCGGCCGACCTTGGCCTCGGTATAGGGCGCGCCGATCAGGTTGCCGGCGAGCAGCGCACCCGGCGCCTCGTCCAATTCCACGATGATGCTGGCGTACGGCACGGCCCCGGCAAAGCGCTTGTCGCCCGTGTGATACATGATCGTGTAGGCGTAGATCTGCCCGGCCCCTTTCACGGGTTCGAACTTGAGGTCCGTGCTGATGCATTTGACGCACGTCGCATAGGGCGGATGCTGGAAATGCCCACACGACTGGCATCGCTGCAGCTCCAGCACCCCGCGCTTGGCGGCCTCCCAGAACGGCCGCGTCCATTCGTTGGGGACCGGCACCGGCCGCGTCACCTTGCTCCAGTCACTCATGCGTCGCGTTCCATCGCTCGTTTTCGCCAAGTCCTGCCCTGCGCCCGCCGGACTCAGGAGTTGGGGCCCCGTTCCATCGAAATCGGCTGCCACCGCTTCAGGCCCGAGCCCGGCAGTACCGTCGGATTGACGCACGACAGCGGCCAGCGCCCCGACAGCACGTTGGTGATCTCCTGGCCGACGCGCCGCCGCCGCGCCGGATCGAACCGCGCCGACGCGCTCGCGTTGTGCGGTGACAGGATCACGTTCTGCATCTTGAGCAGCGGGTTGTCGGGCTTGGCTGGCTCCACCTCCAGCACGTCGAGACCGGCGCCCGCGATCCAGCCCTCCTGCAGCGCCTTGATCAAACCGGCTTCCTCCACCGTCGGCCCGCGCCCAGTGTTGACGAAAATGCAGGTCGGCTTCATGCGGCGGAAATGCTGGCCTTTAAGGAAACCCTGCGCCTCCGGCGTCGCCGGCATGTGCATGGAGATGAAGTCCGACCGCGTCAGCACATCGTCGAGCGACACCGGCTCCACACCTTGTTCGGCGATCAGTTGCTCGTCGATGAACGGATCATGCGCGATGAGATTGAGCCCGAACGCCTTGGCGCGCCGCGCCGTCGCCCGGGCGACCCGGCCAAAGGCGATGAAGCCCATCGTCTGCCCCATCAGCCGCGGGATCTTCAACAGCACCGGCCGCCCTTCGGTCCACCGCCCTTCGCGCACCATCCGGTCCTGCTCGATCGCGCGCCGGTGGGCCGCCAGCAGCAGCATCATCGCATGGTCGGCCACCTCGTCGATGAACGTGTCCGGGCAGTTCGTGACCGGAATGCCCTTGGCCGTCGCAGCCGCCACTTCGACCGTGTCGACGCCGACCGAGCCGAGCGAGATCACCTTGCACTTTGTGAGTGCATTCAGCATGGCCGCCGTGAACCGCATGCCCTTGGCGTAGACCGCGTCTGCCGTCGGTGCGAGCGCCATGAACGCCGCTTCGGTCGGTTCGCACTCGACGATTTCGACGTCGAGCGGCTCCAGCGCCTCCATCTCGAAGTTATAGCCGCCAAGGCCGGTTGAGACGGTCGTGGCCTTGGTCGTCAGGATGCGGAAGCGCGGCATGGGTGGGCCTCTCGGAACGGGATCGAAGTTTGTGCTAGCCAAGCCCATCGGCGGGGTCCAGTGCAAGCGCTATCGCCGCCCGTGTGGTGGCTTGGAAATTCGCTTCATTCTTGGCGCCCGCTGTCATAGCGGGCGTCCGAGCATAAAACCACGCTAAATCTATGTATTTACTTGAGTAAATTGGATCGCAAAGTGCGTGCAGCGCCAACTGCAGAACGAAACGAACCTTGCGTTTCGGACACGAGCCGGCCCCCTTGCAAGCGGGATCAAGCCGGCATCGCTCAGACCCTTGAGAGAAAGACGCGCGAACCCTTGCCGTGGCTCCCGGCCGCCCTGAGTGAGCCGCTCTTGCGCGCTTTCGCCTCTAGCCGTGGCCGCCCGCAATGAGGCCGACGACCCGGTAGGTGATCCATCCGAGCACCAATCCGAGCAATCCCGCCGCCGAGGCCTCGATCAGCCACGTGACGAACCCCGAGAGCGGCCCGAGTGCGGCGCCCACGGCGCTGGCAGCCCCGTGGACGGCATGGGCCGGGCCAGAGAAGCCGAACTGCTCGAGGCCGTGCAGAATGATGCCGCCGCCGACCCACAGCATCGCCAGCATGCCGACAGCCGCCAGCCCTTTCAGGAACGGCGGCATCGCCGTCACCAGCCAGCGCCCGAACGCCCGCGTCGCCGCCATCCGTCCGTTGTTGGCAAGCCACACGCCGATGTCGTCGGCCTTCACGATCAGCGCCACCAGCCCATACACCCCGAGCGTGACCAGCAACCCGACAAGTGCCAGCACGACCGCCTTGGTGAGGAGGTCCGGCGACGTGATGGTGGCGAGGCTGATCGCCATGATCTCGGCCGACAGGATGAAGTCGGTCCGGATCGCATTCTGCACCTTGCGCTGCTCGCTCTCCCTGTCCTCCTCAACCACGGCTTCCGCGGCCGAAACGATCTGCTGCACCGAGCCCGCCGCCGCAACCTCCGGCGGGTGCATCATGTGGTGGAACTTCTCATAGCCTTCGAAGCAGAGGTAGAGCCCGCCGACCATGAGCAGGGGCGTGATCGCCCAAGGCGCGAAGTAGCTCAGCGCCAGCGCTCCGGGCAGCAGATAGAGCATTTTGTTCTTGAGCGAGCCCCACGCGATTTTCCCGATGATCGGCAACTCTCGCTTGGCTGCGAGACCGACGACGTAGCGTGGCGTCACCGCGGCATCATCGATCACGATGCCCGCGGCTTTTTTGGTGCCCTGGATCGTCTGCACCGCAACGTCATCAAGCGAGGCAGCCGCCAATTTCGCCAGTGCCGCGATATCGTCGAGTAGTGCGAAAATTCCGGAGGCCATTGTGCTCGCTATGTCAGCTCACGAAGTGAGTGGGCACAAAGCCTGTCCACGCGCCGACTGTCAAGAAATTGCCTGCATGTGCAGCGCAGGCGAGCAGAGGCCTCACACTGCCCGTGTCGTCACTTCGCCAGCGCCCGCACCATGATGTAGGCACCGAGCACCAGCAGGGCGGAGAAAAACACTTTGCGGAACACCGCCTCCGGCATTCGTGCTCGGATAGTCTGGCCAGCTACCATGCCGGCGATGGCCGGCGCCAGCGCTGCAGCCGATAGCGTTGCATGCTCGGATGAGAGCAGGTTGTTGCCCTTGAGTGCCACACCGAGCGCGAGTGTCGACAGCGTGAACAGCATCCCCATCGCCTGGATCAAGCTATCTCGCGGCAAACCGATCGCCTGCAGATACATGACGCCAGGCACCACGAACGAGCCGGTCATGCCCGTGAGCACGCCATTTATCGCGCCGATCAACGGTCCGGCCCAAGCGTCGTGTCGCGCGGCAATCGCAAGCCGCACGCCCGCCAGGCTCAAGCCACCGTAGGTGAAAATCAGCATCCCCAGCAGAGCCGACATCAGCCGCACATCAGCCCGCGTCAGCACCAGGGCTCCGATCCAAACGCATCCCCCCGCCATCAACAGGAACGGCCAGATGCGCCGTGCAACGCTCACCGTGGCTTTTCCTGCAAACGCCTGCCACACGTTGGTCACCAGCGATGGAACCAGCAACAGCGCCATCGCCGTCGGCAAATCTAGGGCCGCCGTCAGCAGGCCAAGGCTGACCGTCGGCAGGCCAAGCCCGATCACGCCCTTGACCGCCCCGGCAAGCAGGAACGTGGCAGCAATCAACGCCAGCAGGGCCGGATCGGCCATCGTCATGGTGTCATCGCCGGCGTCATACCTCGAGGCCGGCGGCCTTGACCTCATCCTCGGTGAAACCGAGCTCGCCGATGAGCACCTCGCGGTTGTGCGCGCCAAGCTTCGGACCCGCGCTCACGATTTCGCCCGGCGTCTCGGAAAACTTGCCGACCACGTTCTGCATCCGCACCGGCCCGCCGAGCTCCGCATCCTCCACCGTCGCAATGTTCTCGCGGGCAATGAACTGTGGATCGGCGAAAATCTGCGAGATATCGTTGACCGGAGCCACTGGCGCGTCGATCGCGAGGAACCGAGTTCATCAGGTCCTCGAAGTCGAGCTTGCCGATTGCCGCCTGCAGCTCGACGTCCAGCTCCTTGGCATTGTCGAGCCTGACGCGGTTGTCGGAAAAGCGCGGGTCCTTGACGAGGCCTGGCACCTCGAGCGCGGCGCAGATGCGCTCGAACGTCGATTGCGCCGAGCCCGCCATCGACACCCACTTGCCGTCCTTGGTCTGGTAGGTGTTGCGCGGCGCCGTGAACGGCAGGCGGCTCCCCTGCCGGTGCTGGATCTGTCCGAGTTGGTCGAAGTCGATCGCCTGCGGGCCGAGCAGCGTGAACAGTGTCTCGTAGATGGCGAGGTCGATCACCTGCCCCTTGCCTGAACGCCGCTTCTCGTGCAGCGCCGCCGAGGCGAGGAACGCCGCCATCAGCCCCGTGGTCGAGTCTGCAAGCCCGAAGCCAGGCAGCAGCGGCGGCCGCTCTGGCTCGCCGTTGATGTAGACGAAGCCGGAGAACGCCTCGGCCAGCGTGCCGAACCCCGGCCGATTCTTGTAGGGCCCCGTCTGCCCGAATCCCGTCACCCGCACGATGATCAGGCCGGGATTGATCGCCTGCAGCACGTCCGGCCCGATGCCCCACTTCTCCAGTGTCCCGGTCCGGTAGTTCTCGATCAGGATATCCGCATCCTTGACCAGCCGCTTCACCACTTCGACTCCGAACGGCGTGCGCATGTCCGCCGTCACCGAGCGTTTCCCCCGCCCGAGGATCTTGTAGTAGAGGCCGACGCCGTTCTTGTTGCGGCCCCAGTATCGCACTTCGTCGCCCGTCCCCGGCCGCTCGACTTTGATCACGTCGGCCCCGAAGTCGGCCAGGAACATGGCGCTCATGGGGGCTGCCAGGAAGTTCGAGATGTCGATGACCTTGACGCCGGCAAAGGGCTTCTGGCGGCTCATGTCGGCGGCGGGGCTGTCCTTGGGCACGTTTCGGGCTCCTCGGGTTGATGGCGGCTTTGGAGGTGTTGTTCCACGGAAGTCTTGTCCGGACAAGACAGTGGCGCTGGGCGAGGTGACCAGCTAGGGTTCTGGGTAAATCGCGCATAGTGCGCTGTGCGAAATGGGGCTTGCTCCCTGCCCCCCTTGAGGGTCGCTTGCCCCCCTCCTTTTTGCGCGGGAAGCCTGCTAAAGGCTCTCGAGCGGAGAAGAGGGAGCGGGTTTGCGAGGGTCTCCCTCCCAGGCAGGCATGGGCGCCAGCCCATTTGCGCCATCAGGCGCGACCAAAGGCACGGCAGGAACAGGAAGGTATGACGGACAGGAACGAAATCAGCATCGGCCGGGCAGAGGACTTCCCCCTCGACGAGATCCGGATCGTCGAGGCCGGCACCCGCTCGATCGGCGTCGTCAGGCGCGGCGACGGCACCGTTAATGCCGTGCGCAATTGGTGCCCGCACAAGGGCGCGGCAGTCTGCAAGACCAAGCTCTCCGGCACCATGATCCCAGGCCCCCCCGGCACGCTCGAATGGGGCCACGAGGGCGAGATCGTCCGCTGTCCCTGGCACGGCTTCGAGTTCGACGTGCGCACGGGCAAGCGGCCCTATTCCGATAGCACGATGCGCCTGCGCGTCTATCCCGCCCGCATCGAGAACGGCGTAATCCTGGTCGACATGAGCCCGCAGCGGGCCTGAGGAGAGCACCCATGAACATTGCCACCCCGGCAAACCGCGACACGCGCGATTCCGACGCCGGCCTGCAGGTGATCGATTGCGACGTCCATCCGGCCCTTCCGGCAGGTCTTGCTTCTCTTTTCCCGATGATGCCGAAGGCCTGGGTCGAGCGCTTCAAGCTCAAGAGCGGCCATCTGGCAGTGGCAGCCCCGTTGGGCTTCCGCTTCGAGCACCCGACGGGTTCCGCAGCCCGCCATGACGCCCGCACACCCGACGGCAAACCGCCGGGCTCCGATCCCGATTACCTGCGCCGCGACCTGCTCGATGCCAACAACATCTCGATCGCCCTGCTCACCTCCTTGCAGGCCGGCCAGTTCGGCACCGTCACGTCTGGCCCCGACGAGAGTGCGGTGATCGTGTCCGCCTTCAACGACTACTTCCTCGACGTCTGGCCGTTGAAGGAGGAAAAGCGCTTGCGTCTTGCTATGACGGTGTCCGTGCAGGACCCCCGCCAGGCCGCCGCCGAGATCCGCCGCGTCGGCAAGCGCCCGGAAGTCGCCGCCATCTACATGCCGCTGATCAACATCCTCATCGGCAACCGTTACTACGAGCCGATCTACGAGGAGGCGGTCAATCACGATCTGCCGATTTTGCTGCACGTCACCGGAACCGACAGCGTGTTCTACGGCGCGCCCAATCAGGCCGGCGGCTTCCCCGAGAACTATCCCGAGCGCTACACCGCACTCGCCCAGATCGGCGAGGCCAACCTGACGAGCCTGTGCTTCTCCGGCGTCTTCGAGAAGTTCCCCAAACTCAAGTTCATGTTCGTCGAGTACAGCTTCGCCTGGGCGCTGCCGCTGATGTGGCGCATCAACCGGACCTGGGAGAGCTTGCGCTACGATGTGCCCTGGGTGCGCCGTCCGCCAGTCGAATATGTGCGCGAGCGCGTGCGCTTTTCCACCCAGCCGCTCGACGAGCCGGCCAATCCCCAGCACTTGAAGCAGTTGATCGACATGCTCGGGCCCGAGCACCTGATCTTCTCGACCGACTATCCGCACTGGGACAACGACATGCCCGGCCAGAGCCTGCTGATGCTCGATAAGGACGTCCGTCGTAAAATACTCAGCGAAAACGCCAAGGGCATCCTACGGCTCTCATAAAGTACGGGCAGGTCGGCAACGGCGTCACAGTATCCAGACGCGTTGCGGCCGGCTCCCCGCAGGGGCGTCGCAACCCACCACGAAAAACAACGCGAGGGGTGTCCCCTCCCACGGAGTATGGGGCAGGCCCCCTACGCGCCAGCGGCGCCACTGCGACCATCGCGTTTCACGCAGGCGGGTCGATCAACCCGCCCGCAACAGCATCCCCTGCAACTCGGCGATCGTCGCCCGTGCGCGCGCTTCGAGGCCGGCATCGCCTGCACTCGAGATTGGATGCTCGATGGTGACGAACGGGTAGTCCGGCATTCCCAGCACTTTCGACATCAGCTTGGCTGCCGAGACGAACCGGCTGGTCATGACGCCGGCGGCCGGAACGCCCTGTCTTTCGGCGATGATGCTGTCGTGCAGACTGCACGATGAACAACTGCCTCAATCACCGATGCCGGTCACCACCGCGTGCCACTGGCGGATTTCATCGACGATGTACTTGTCGGCGGGCGCACTGTAGTTCGACTTGGTGCGCATCTCGATTTTTGCGACGCCGTGCTCTTCCTGCAGCAGCCGGCCGAGGTGGCCGAAGAATTCCTTCGTACCCTCCTTGCCGTTGGAGATGAATCCGATGGTGGTGCCCTGCAGCGTGCCGAGGCGCCGTGCGGGTTGGCCGGCGGGCGGTGCCGCCTCGTGGGTAGGATCGAAGACACGTATGGTCATGTCGTAGCCTCTTCGGGCCACGCCCCTCAGCGCCTGGCGCGTGCGGGACGTGGCCGTTGATGTCGTCTTGGCCGGAAGTTAGCCAACGGCCCGCTTCAACATCACGCCGATGAGGTGGGCGCGGTAGTCGGCGGCCGCATGGATGTCCGTCATCAGGTTGGACGGGTCCGCCTTCACGCCGGCAAGTGCACCTGCCGAGAAGTTGGCGGCGAGCGCCTGCTCGGCCGCCGTATGCCGGAACACGCCCGACTGCCCGGCGCCCGTCACCGCCACCCGCACGCCGCCGCCGGTCCGCGCCACCGCCACACCGACCAGCGCATAGCGCGAGGCTGGATTGGCGAACTTGGTGTAGGCGAAGCTATGCGGCACGGGGAAGTCGATGTGCGTGATGATTTCATTCTCTTCGAGCACCGTCGTGAACAGCCCGTCGAAGAACTGGTCAGCCGCGATCGCCCGTTTCGAGGTGTGCACCGTGGCACCAAGCGCCAGCACCGCGGCGGGGTAGTCGGCCGCCGGGTCGTTGTTGGCGACTGAGCCGCCGATGGTGCCGCGGTTTCTCACGTGCGGATCGCCGATGCCGCCCGCCACGGCAGCGAGGCCTGGGATGGCCTTCGCCACCTCGGCAGACTCGGCGACTGCGGCATGGGTCGTCATCGCCCCGATCCTAAGCGCCCCGCCGGCCATCGAGATGCCCTTGAGGCCGGCGATGGCGCCGAGATCGATCACCGATCCCGGTTGCGCCAGCCTGAGCTTCATGGCCGGGATCAGTGTTTGCCCACCGGCCAGCAGCTTGGCGCCGGGTGCAGCTTTGAGAGCCAAGTCGGCTTCGTTGACGGAGCCGGGGCGGCGATAGTCGAATGCGTACATGGGGGTTCCTCCCTTATTCGGCCGCCTTGGCCGGCATTTTCTGGATGGCGCGCCACATGGCCTGCGGCGTCGCCGGCATGGCGATATCCTCATGCCCGAGCGCGTTGGTGATGGCGTTGATCATCGCGGCCGGAGCGGCAATGGCGCCGGCCTCGCCGCAGCCTTTGACGCCCAGTGGGTTCGACGGGCACGGCGTGTTCGTCATAGCCACGTCGAACGATGGCACGTCGGCGGCGCGCGGCATGCAGTAGTCCATGAAGCTTGCCGTCACCAGCTGGCCGTTCTCGTCGTAGATCGTGCCTTCCAGCAGCGCCTGCCCGACGCCTTGCGCGATGCCACCATGCACCTGGCCTTCGACGATCATCGGGTTGATCAGCACGCCGAAGTCGTCGACCGCCGTCCACCTGTCGACCTTGGTGACCCCGGTCTCCCGGTCGATCTCCACTTCCGCGATGTGCACGCCGGAGGGGAAGGTGAAGTTCTTGGGATCGTAGAACGACGTTTCCTTGAGGCCCGGCTCGATCACCTCAGGATCGAACTTGTGCGCCACATAGGCCTGCAACGCGACCTCGCCGAACGTCATCTTCTTGTTGGTGCCCCGCGCTGAGAACTCGCCGTTGTTGAAATCGACCTGATCCTCGGGCACTTCCATGCAGGCCGCCGCCACGCGGGTCGCCTTTGCGATCACCTTGTCGGCCGCCTTGACGATCGCCGAGCCGCCGACCGCGCCCGAGCGTGAGCCGTAGGTGCCCATGCCCATCTGCACCTTGTCGGTGTCGCCATGCACAATCGAGATCTGGTCAATGGGAATGCCGATCTTGGAGGACACGATCTGTGCCATCGTCGTCTCGTGGCCTTGGCCGTGGCTGTGGCTGCCGGTCAGCACCTCGATGGTGCCCACGGGATTGACGCGGATTTCAGCCGACTCCCACAAGCCCACGCCGGCCCCGAGCGAGCCCACCGCTCGTGACGGTGCGATGCCGCACGCCTCGATGTAGGCCGAGAAGCCGATGCCCCTGAGCTTGCCCTTGGCCGCGCTTTGCGCCTGTCGCTTGCCGAAGCCAGCGTAGTCGGCCATCTCCAGCGCCTTGTCGAGGCAGGCCCCGTAGTTGCCGGCGTCATAGGTCATGATGACCGGCGTCTCGTAGGGGAACGACTGGATGAAGTTCTGCCGCCGGAACTCGCCGGGATCGCGGCCCGTCTCGCGCGCTGCAACCTCGACCAGCCGCTCGACCACGAACGTGGCTTCAGGCCGTCCCGCACCGCGATAGGCATCGACCGGCGCTGTGTTGGTGTAGACGCCGTCGACCTCGCAGTAGATCGCCGGGATCTGGTACTGGCCGGAGAGCAGCGGGGCGTAGAGGTAGGTCGGCACCGACGAGGCGAAGGTGGAGAGGTAAGCGCCGAGATTGGCCTTGGTGTTGGCCCTGAGCGCCAGGATCTTGCCGCCGGCATCGACCGCCAGCTCGGCCACCGTGACGTGGTCGCGGCCATGTGCGTCGGCCAGGAACGCTTCCGAGCGGTCCGCTGTCCACTTGACTGGCCGCCCGACCTTTTTCGCCGCCCACACACACACCGTTTCCTCGGCATAGATGAAGATCTTGGAGCCGAAGCCGCCGCCGACGTCGGGCGCGATCACCCTGAGCTTGTGCTCCGGCGCGATGCCGATGAAGGCTGACAGCACCAGGCGCGCAACGTGCGGGTTCTGGCTGGTGGTGTAGAGCGTGAAGCCTTCCGTGCCCGTATCGTAGTCGCCGATCGCGGCCCGCGGCTCCATCGCATTCGGCACCAGCCGGTTGTTGACGATGTTGAGCTTGGTGACGTGCTGGGCCTTGGCGAAGGCGGCATCGACCGCGTCCTTGTCGCCGAGATGCCACTGATAAACGGTGTTGGCCGGTGCTTCGTCGTGCACCTGCGGCTGGCCCGCGCCTTGTGTCTTGGCCGGATCGACCGCGGCCTTCAGCACCTCGTAGTCGACCTCGACCTTCTCCGCCGCGTCCTTGGCTTGATCGAGTGTCTCCGCGATCACCACCGCCACATGGTCGCCCACATATCGCACCTTGCCCTGCGCCAGCGCCGGGTGTGGCCCGGCCTTCATCGGGCTGCCGTCCTTCGAGTGGATCATCCAGCCGCAGATGAGCCCGCCGATCTTGTCGGCGGCTAGATCGTCCCCGGTAAAGACCGCGAGCACGCCGGGCGAAGCTGCCGCCGCCTTGCTGTTGATCGATTTGATCCTGGCGTGCGCATGTGGCGAGCGCACGAACACCGCGTACGTCTGGCCGGGACGGTTGATGTCGTCGACGTATTGCCCCTTGCCGGTAATGAAGCGGAGATCTTCCTTGCGCTTGACGGATGCGCCGATGCCCTGGTCTGTCATGTCTGGCTGTCCTCCGGAAACACGAATTTTCTTTGTTCTTTGCTTATTCGGCGGCCTGCTTGGCGCCGCTCATGGCCTGAGCCCCGGCCGCGATGGCCTTGACGATATTGTGGTAGCCCGTGCACCGGCAGATGTTGCCTTCGAGCTCCTCCCGGATGGTGTGCTCAGAGACGTCTGCGCCACGGCGATTGACGATGTCGATGCCCGCCATGATCATGCCGGGCGTGCAGAAGCCGCATTGGAGCGCGTGATGCTGGCGGAAGGCTTCCTGCATGGGATGCAGCTTGCCGCCTTCGGAAATGCCCTCGATCGTCATCACCTTGGCGCCTTCGCAGGACGCGGCAAGCGTCGTGCAGGCCTTGATCGCCCTCCCATCGACATGCACTGCGCATGCCCCGCACTGGCTCGTGTCGCAACCCACGTGGGTGCCCGTCAGTCGCAGATGACTGCGCAGGAAGTCGACCAGCAGCATTCTGGGCTCGACGTCCGCGCTCACCGCGCGGCCATTGACGGTCATGGATACGGTCGCCATGTGCTTCCTCCCGATGTGGCGTCTCAGTAATTGAGCTACGTTATCGGGCCACTATAGACGACGGCAAGGCGGCTGCGCGATCACCAACCGCATCGATCTTTTACCACGCTCGAAGAATTGTCCTCGCCTCAACATAAAAGCCGGCCCCTGGCGGGACCGGCGTTGGTGTCTTCGGCTATTGGGTGCGGGGCCCCGCCGGCAGTGTCCAATCAGCTCCGTTCTGGAGGATACAGTGGTTTGACACGCCAGTTGATAAGGCGCCAAAGCAGTGATTTCAGCCCGGCTGCCCCTCCTGGCGTATGCTCGACCAACAGATGTACTGGCGGAACTCGATGATGACGGCGTGTCTGCATGGACCACTCCATCGTCGTTGAGACCGTGTCCCCGACCCGCGAGCGGGCGCCTCCGCAGTGCCATGCAACGACAAGCCGGCGACACCCGGGGCGCTGGGCCTCGGTATCGTGGCCTTCGCAGGCGCAGCATTTTGGTGGGGTCTGGCCAGATCAGGATGAGGTGCGAAAGCTCCGGCTGCGTGGCCTGGCTGACGGACAAAACCCTGGCGGCCCATCCATTCCGCCTGGTTGTCGTGACTGACCATAAGGTCGCGTATCGCCATGCCCTCGCCCGGTAGTGCGCGAGGCGGCCCCTCGCGGCTTGACGCGGACAACGCTCCGACAGCTCCGATAATCAGGCCTGCACTTGCTGCGGCGCGCTATCGAAAGACAACCAGAACATAAGCGATTCGCATGTCAACGCGTTGACGGTTCAACGCGCATCGCCTGCCGCTTTTTCAGGCCGCCCGCGCCATCCGGCAAGGCCGCAGTTGCAACCTGGATCTGAGAGGCTTCGCCTTGACTTTGCATGTGCGATTGGTCACCACGACGCCGATGCCGCCGCCGATGGCATGCTGCGAGGCGAATGCCCGGCCTTCGGCGCCAACCGGCATGTGAGGTTCGATGCCGAAAACACCAAAGACCGCCTTCGAAGTGAGGCTTGCCGCCACTGCTGCAAGCGTCGAGCACGGCCTCGAGGTAGCCCTGGCCCATACGATGGCGGCCGGCACGCCCGATCGGCTGGTGGCGGCCATGCGTCATGCCCTTCTGGCTGGCGGCAAGCGGTTCCGTCCGTTCCTGGTGGCCGAGTTCGCCAGCCTTCTGGGCGCCGACGAGCCCGCAGCTTTGCAGGCTGCCGCCGCCCTCGAGTGCATCCACGCCTATAGCCTCGTGCACGACGACCTGCCCGCCATGGACAATGACGCCTTGCGTCGCGGCCAGCCCACCGTCTGGAAGGCCTACGACGAGTGGACCGCCATCTTGGCCGGCGACGCTCTCTTGACACTGGCCTTCGAAATCCTGGCCCGCGAGCCCACCCCCTTCGCCTCTCCCTCCGTTGCCCTCGCCCTCTCGCGCGAGCTCGCCGCAGCCGCCGGCCCCGCCGGCATGGTCGGTGGCCAGATGCTCGACCTCGAAGCCGAGAAGCTTGGCCGCCCAGCTGCGCCTGACGAGGCCCACGTCCGCCGCTTGCAGGGAATGAAGACCGGCGCCCTCATCACCTTCGCCTGCCGTGCCGGCGCCCTGGTCGCCGCCGCCGCGCCCGATCATCTCGCGCGTGCGACCCGCTACGGCCGCGCCGCAGGCCTCGCCTTCCAGATCGCCGATGATTTGCTCGATATCTCCGGAGATGCCGCCGTCGTCGGCAAGGCCGTCGGCAAGGACGCCGCCCTCGGCAAGGCGACGTTCGTTGCCGTGGCCGGCCAAGCTGCCGCCCGTCGCGAGCTCGACCGCGCCGTCGCCGAAGCGTTGGCGGCCCTCGACGCATTCGGCCCCGCCGCCGACGCCTTGCGTGAAGCTGCAATCCTCCAGCGCCATCGCCGCGCCTGAGCGCCGGCAGGCCTCATCGTTCAGGCCTCATCGTTAGTGCGATTCCCGCATGTTGTTGCCAATTGGGCACCAGCCCGCGCCGACCCTCCGCTATAGTTTCCCTGTGGCGAAGTAGAGCCGAGCCGGCAGGTGTCTGCGGTGACCTGGCGGGGCCGAGGGTGGTGTCGTGCGTAGCGTTGATATGATTGGGAATGCGCATATTTTTCGTCGTCTGAACAATGTGGCAGGCCCGGGTGGCCAGGCGTTGCCTTACGTGCGCCAGCCACGCGCCATCGCGCTGGCCTTGGCAGGCGCGGTCGCCGCGCTTATCGCCGCGACCACGGTTTCATCCGTCCCAGCGGCGGCCCAGGCCAACCGTCGCGAGCAGGCCGACATCACGCCAGGCTGGCAGCGCGCGCGCGCGATCATCTTGGCGCGCGGCACGGCGCAGGCCGCCCAGTCGGGCGCGGTCCGCCGCCGCGCCATCCGCAAGGACGACACGCCCACCCCGTCCGAGCCGCAATTGGCGATCGTTTCGCTCTCCAGCCAGCGCATCGTCATCCATGGCCCAGAGGGCGTCGTGCATCGCTCGCGCATTTCGTCCGGCAAGCCCGGTAACGCGACGCCGACGGGCGTTTTCACCATTCTCCAGCGCCGCCGCTATCACCGAGTCCAACATCTACTCGAACGCCCCCATGCCCTACATGCAGCGCCTGACCTGGTCCGGCATCGCCCTGCACGAAGGTCACGTGCCCAACTATCCCGCCTCTCACGGCTGCATCCGCCTGCCGAGTGGATTTGCCCGCACCATGTGGGGACTGGGCGAAATCGGCATGCGGGTGATCGTCTCGCCCAGCGACGTCGCTCCCGTCCGCTTTCAGCACGCCAAGCTTCCCCAGCCGCTGAGTCAACCGCTCGAGCCGCCGGCACTGGCTGCCTCCTTCCAACTCGCGACGGCCGACGATGCGGCACTGCCCCCTGTCGTCGCCCCGTCGTCGCTGTCCCCTTATGCCGCGGCTCAGGCCCGCCTCTCCGACGCCAAGGCCGCGAAGCTCATCGCCGATCGCGCCGTCAAGCCCGCCTACGCGCTCGCATCGGAGAAATCCGCCGAGGCCCGCCGCCTCGCCGAAGCCGTCAAGGCCTCTGCAGGCATCCTCGCCGACGCCGAGGACTATCGCGACACCGAGCAGCTCGGCCTTGCGACCGTCCAAACCGCCGAAGCCGAGGCGCCGATCCTGGTGCGGCTGCGCTTGGCAAAGGCAGCCGTCGCGGCGGCCGGCGAAGCACACCGCAAGCTGATGTCAGCCGAAGCCGCAGCCTCTGATGAAGCATTCTCGGCCGCCGCTGCCGCGCGTCAGGCCCGCATCGCCGCCGAAGCCGCCGCCGATGAGCTCACCGCCGCCAGGCGCGCGGTCAAACCGTTGAGTGTTTTCATGTCTCGCCGTACGGGAATGGTCTATCTGCGCCAGGGCTTTCATGCCTTGGCCCAGGAGCCGATCCAGTTGGCCGAGCCCGACCAGCCATTGGGGACGCACGTCTACACTGCCATCGAGGATACTGCCGATGGTGCCGGCGTGCGCTGGGTCGTCGTGACCGTGCCGTCGGCGGGCGGCCTCACGCGCAAGCAACGCGAAAGTGCCGGCCGTGACAGGCCATCGACCGCCTCGGAGGCACTCGACCGCCTTGTCATACCCGACAACATCAGGCAGCTCATGGCCGAGCGCCTGTGGCCGGGTGCGTCGATCATCGTCTCCGACTATGGGCTCGGCGAAACCAACGATGGCACCGATTTCGTCATCCTGACGCGCTGAGCGCGAATACGACGGCGTCAGCGCCCGGCCGTCTCCATCACGGCACGATGATCTGGCGCACCGAGCCGCCGTCCGCGAGCCGGTCAAAGCCCTCGTTGATCTGTTCGAGCTTCAGCCGCTCGCTCATCAGCCGGTCCACCGGCAGCAAGCCCTGCTGATAGAGCGCGATGAAGCGAGGGATATCCCGCGATGGCACGCAGCTACCGACATAGCTACCCTTGATTGTTCGCTCCTCCGCGACGAGGTTGGTCGCGGGCAGTGCAAACGTGTGAGTAGGATGCGGCAAGCTGCCCGTCACGGTCATGCCGCCCCGCCGCGTGATGCGGTAGGCAAGCTCCAATGCCTTCACCGACGACGCCATCTCGAACGCGAAGTCGACGCCGCCGCCCGTCAGGTCGCGCACGGCCTCCACGCAGTTGGCATCGCGCGCATTGAGCGTATGCGTTGCGCCCAGTTGCCGGGCGAGCGCCAGCTTGTCGTCCAGCATGTCGATCGCGATGATCGTGCGGCACCCCGCCAGTCGCGCTGCCAGCATCGACATCAGGCCGACGCCGCCGAGACCGACCACCGCCACCTGTGTGCCCGGCGAAACCTTGGCCGTGTTGACCACGGCACCCGCTCCGGTGATCACCGCGCAGCCGAACAGGGCGGCTTCCTCGAACGGTAGCGAGGCGTCGATTTTGACAGCGCTTTCCCGCGCCACTACGGCATAGTCCGCAAACGCCGACACGCCGATGTGGTGGTGCACCGGTTTGCCACCCATCGATAGCCGCATGGAGCCTGACAGCAGCGTCCCCGCCCCATTGGCCTTGGCGCCCGGTTCGCACAGCGCTGGTCGTCCTTCCGCGCACGGCAGGCAGTGCCCGCAGCTCGGCACGAATACCAGGATCACGTGATCGCCAACCGCCAGGTCGCGCACCCCCGCCCCGAGCTCGACCACCTCGCCGGCGGCTTCGTGACCGAGCGCCATAGGCATCTGGCGTGGCCGGTCGCCATTGATGGTGGAGAGGTCGGAGTGGCACAACCCCGCCGCCTTGATCCGGACCAGGATCTCGCCTTCGCCGGGCGGTGCCAGGTCCACGTCCTCGATCACCAGCGGCCGCGACTGGGCGTAGGGCCTGGGCTTTTCCATCTCGTAGAGGACGGCGGCACGAATTTTCACGGGCTGGGAACCTGCTTGTCTGGCGTTGCGTTTGAGATCTGCAACTTATCGCAGCTCCGGACTTTGGCAAATTGCGCCGCGCGGCGGACAGGCAATTTGCCCCTTCGGGCATACACTCGAGTGCCGAATACTGTTAGGGCTTACCGTCTGCGGGAGGCGAGCCACCGCTCTGCCACCGGCACGGATACGAATTTGCAGGGACGACAGCCCTGTTCGCGCGGCGCCCAAGCGGGTGGAGATGCGTTTGAATTTGGATAAAATGAACACTGCGCCATTCCCCTGCCCATGTGCACTGATGGTGGGAGATGCAGTGTCATCGCTGCGCCGGCCCGGCGCTTCGTCTGCCAAGATGTCAGCGGGATCACCGTGATCACCCTTTCTCCGATCGCCATTCTGGCCCTGATACTGCTCGCGACCCTGGTGTTGTTCGTATGGGGCCGCTGGCGTCATGACCTCGTCGCCGGCGCCGCCCTCACCGCGGCCGTGCTGACCGGCGTCGTCGAATCCGGCCACGCTTTCGACGGCTTCTCCGACCCCGCTGTCATCACCGTTGCCCTCGTGCTGGTCCTGAGCGCCGCCATCCGCCAGTCGGGCCTCCTCGATCGTCTTGTTGTCGCAGCCGAGCCGGCCATGACCACGCCCGGCCTGCACGTCATCACGCTCACCGGCATCACCGCCCTTCTGTCGGGCTTCATGAACAACGTCGGCGCCCTCGCCATCCTGATGCCCGCAGCCATCGTGTCCGCCGAGAAGGCCGGCCGCTCGCCCGCTATCGTCCTGATGCCGATTGCCTTCGGCTCCCTGCTGGGCGGCCTCGTCACCCTCATCGGAACGCCGCCCAATCTGCTGATTTCCGTCGTGCGCAAGGACGTCACCGGCACGCCCTTCGGCATGTTCGACTTCGCCCCCGTCGGCATCGCCATTGCCGTGGTGGGTGTCGCCTATTTGGCGTTTGCATGGCGCCTGCTTCCCGCCGATCGGCGTGGCGCGCCCCTTCCCGAAGCCCGCTTCAAGATCGAGGACTACGTCACCGAGGCCCGCGCCAAGAAGGGCTCGACCATTATCGGCAAGACGGTGCGCGAGATTGAATCTGAGCACGATGTCCTGGTTCTGTCGGTCATCCGCGGTGATGTGCGCCGCATCGTGCCGTGGAGCACCATGACCATCCAGCAGGGCGACGTGCTCGTTTTGGAGGCCAGCACGGCAGCCCTCAAGCGCATGGTCGATTCCTATAAGCTCGAGTTGGTCGGAACCAAGGACACCGACCCCAATCTTCTCAAAACCGACGGCTTTGGCATTGTCGAAACCGTGGTGACGGCGTCTTCGCCCCTCATCGGCCGTTCGCCGTTGGATATCGGTCTGCGTCGCTACGGCGTCAATTTGCTGGCCATCAGCCGCAAGGGCAAGCGAACCACCAGCCGCCTCAAGCACGTCCGTTTCGAAGCCGGCGACGTTCTGGTCCTTCAGGGCAAGCTCGACGAGATGAGCGTCACCCAGGACGAGCTTGGCGTTCTGCCGCTCGCCGAGCGCAAGATCGCGCTGGGCCGGCCCGTGCAGGTGTCTCTGCCCGCGCTCGTCATGCTGGGAGCCGTCGGCCTGACGGCGCTAGGCGTGCTTCCCGTCGCCGTCGCGTTTCTCGCAGCGGTCATCGTGCTCGGCGTGTTGCGCGTCATGCCCCTCAACGACATGTACGCCGCTATCGATTGGCCCGTGATCGTGCTGCTGGCAGCCCTCATTCCCGTGACGGGCGCGCTAGAGCGTACCGGCGGCACCGAGCTGATCGCCACCGTCATCGCCGATGTCGCGCAAACTTGGGCGCCGGTGGCGGCGCTCGCCCTGTTCCTCATCGCCACGCTGGCCGTCACGCCCGTGCTCAACAATGCGGCAACCGTGCTGCTGATGGGCCCGATTGCCGCCGGCTACGCACGCAAGGCTGGCCTCAACGTCGATCCGTTCCTCATGGCCGTGGCCATTGGCGCCAGCTGTGACTTCCTCACCCCCTTCGGCCACCAGTCGAACACGCTGGTTTATGGCCCCGGCGGCTATCAATTCGGCGACTACG
Source organism: uncultured Alphaproteobacteria bacterium (assembly GCA_963761475.1). Taxonomy (GTDB): domain Bacteria; phylum Pseudomonadota; class Alphaproteobacteria; order Rhizobiales; family Hyphomicrobiaceae. The sequence continues at coordinate 194,913 of CAVXGT010000015.1, read as the reverse complement.
CACGCCTGGGCTTTCCGTTGACGCTGATCGTGATTGTCGTTGCACTGCCCATGATCATGCTGGTCTGGCCCATGTAAGCTAGCGCCGCCCGCCCCGCGGCGAGCCAGGCCAAGCGGCGCGAGAGCGCCATCAGATGATGGTCATCTCCTCCGTGATGTAGGTCTTGATCGCCGAGAGGTAGAGCGCGCCGTTGTCCGTGACGGTTTTCATTTCGGGGCTGGCAGCAGCTTTGCGCATCGCCTCCATGTCGTCGTACCAGAGCTCGGCAATGGCATCGATGGGTTGCGCCACCCCGAGCGTCGCAACGTCCGGCCGCGTCGGCTCCGACAGCGGAAACGACAGCGTGTAGCGGCGCACGCCGGCAACGGCATGCACCAGCGGCGCATGCTCACTCGTCCACACCTTGCGGAATGCCTCCGCCGACAGTTCAGGCTTTCGGGTCAGCAGGGATAAGCTCTTGATCATGCGTTGCTCCTGGAAAATGAGCTGCGACCCTGCCATGCCGGTCCACCTGCTGCAATACGATGACAATGCCTGTTGAATATGAGCTGGCGGCGTTGCCGGATGTTGGGCGGCATGCATAGGTGCTGGGAGAATTGCAGGTTCGCCGTGCGCCCACTTGCGAGCAGCCCACGGAGAGGGCGGCGCAAGGCATAATCGACAACGCCATATGGAATCTGATGTGTGGTTGAAAAGAACTCCGATGCCGGCAAGAGCGTGCAAGCGCCGCAGTCCCCGGCTGCGGCGACGGCTATGACCGGCGGTGCCGACGCTGCCCCCTCCCGTATGTCAGCGGTGTGGTGGTGGTTAGGGTGGACGGTGCGGGCGATCTTCGTAGTGTCCACGCTGCTTCTCATCTTGCGGTTTGCGTTGCGCGAATACACGTGGGCCGGGGCCACGCTCGTTGCAGCGGTGCTCGCTGCCGCCGCAGCCACCTGTGCTCTGCTGACCCGCAAGGCGTCTGTCGGCCTGCTGGTCTTTTGCCTCCCACTGATCGCCATCGATGTCTCCGACATCCTGAAGAAGAAATTTCTCTTCCAGACCCTGAGCTTCTACGACTTCTTGATCGTCGGCACGTTGCCATGGGCTGATATGAAGGAGCTGGCGGTTCGCTATGCAGGCGAGGTGCCAAACCTGCCATCGATCCTAGGCGGAGCATTGCTCGTCATTGTCGTGGCTCTATTGGCTGAAAGGCAAATTGCCAGCCATTCGCCTGCTTGGCGGCGCTATCCTGCGCTCGCGGTATCTGCCGTTTGTCTAGCCCTGGGTGCGACGGCGCTCATCTCGAGCCGCTATCTTGACGTCGTCGGTTCGCAGAACATTCCTTTCAACATTCACGTCCCATCGCCGGTGCGCCTCTCGCACTTGGTAGTGAGCGGGCGCGAGCACGCCCGACTGGCAACACTTGCAGGCTCTTCTGGGGCGGCACCTCCCGCGAAAGCCGCATCGCAACCCGAGCCGTGCCGGGATTGCCCAGACATTGTCATCGTGCATGTGGAATTGACATTCGATCCGCGGATCGTCTCTGAATTTTCGGGCTCGACCGGCTTGATGCAGAGCCTCGAAAAGCACCGTCACGGAACCAACGGCTTGCTGAAAGTCAACATTTGGGGCGGCTTCAGTTGGATTTCCGAGTTCGAAATCCTCTGTGGCATCGACCATCGTCTGTTTGGCAAGTCAGGAACGGCGCCGATGGTTGCCGTCTCCCCGTTCACGCGCAACTGCCTGCCCAGCTATCTCAAGACGTTGGGCTACCAAACCTATGCCGTCTATCCGACCAGCCGCACTTGGCTCAACGTCGCGTCGGCATTTCGTCGTTACGGCATCGATAAGATGTACGACGTGCGCGATCTCAAGATCTCGAACTATATCGCCTGGACGGCAACCGACGAACCGTTCGTCGACAAGGCCCTGGAAATACTGCGGGAGCCTCGCACTCATCCGCGGCTGATCTTCGTCTCGACCATGTGGAACCACGGCCCGCACGGTGCAGCCCACGCCAAGAAGCAGATCTTCCAGGGGCCGTTCGATATCAGTCAGACGCAGGATCCAAAGCTCAAGGATTTCGTCAATCGCCTGAACGACACCCATCGTCATCTCCAGCGGCTGGAAGCAGAAGCCGCCAAGAAAGGTTTCCCCGTCGCTACAGTTCTTTACGGAGATCACCAGCCGGGTTTTGCCTTGAATTTCACGGACCCCATTCGCAAGGCGTTCGCCGATGACGCGAGGTTCATCACGTTTTATCGCATGACCGACAACCGCCGCAGCGTGTGGGACCGCGATGAGAGTGTGGTGCGAATTGAGGAGCTTGGCATTCACATGCTGCAGAAACTCAAGCTTCCGATCTCACCGGCGATGGAGAAACTTCTGGCCATCTCCAAGCGATGTGTGAAACGCCTTCTCGACTGTCACCCGAGCGATAGATTGTTGGCGATCAGGGCGATCACGTCGCGATAAGGCTCAGGGCGTTGCCGCGAGGCGCGTGAGCTCGATGTGGTCGCCTGCCGGCGCATGGATCGTCAGAGTTTTAGCGTTGTCCGAGGTCTTGACCTGATAGGTGAGCCCGCTCGCGGGTTGAAGCATGATGTAGTCGGATGAACCGACGAACGGCTTCGTAATCACGCCCGTATAGTATTGGCTCTCCCCGACCAGTGCACCACCGGCGTTGATTGCGACCGTATGACCGATGGCGATCCCGCCCCTGGCACCCTTGAAATCCACCACGCGCCACTGTCCCTGCAACTCGGACGTTCCGTCTCGCGCAGCCCACCCAACGATGGCGATGAAAGCCGCAAGGATCGCAAAGAGGTGCGCATTGGCGCGCGCGGCTTTACGCAAGCGAATGAGGAGAGAGCTGCCTTCTTCGGCCTTTTCGGTGATCGATTTGCAATCAGGCACATCAGCCTCCGTTGTCCAGTCGCTGCAAACCGGCTACTCCCGCCGTATTCACCCCACCAGTACATCAGTCCATGGCCGCACGACACGCCGTTTGGCGCGATGTCGCACTTATAAACCGTTCACTCTGCCGGCAAACCTCGCAATGCACGGCTCCAGCCGGTCTGAAGAAAGGCCCACAGGAGATCATGCTGTAGGCGGCGCGAGCCCAGTAGTGTCGCGAACCGGCCCGCAGGCTGGGCGTCACTTGCGGATCCCGCAATGTTGGCCCAGAACGCATCACGGCTCAGCTTTGGAAGGTTCGCAGCATGAAGCTTTACGTCACATGGACCTCGCCCTACGCCCGCGTTGTCCGCATCGTCGTGCACGAGAAGGGCCTCACCGATCGCGTGGAGGTCATCGAGGCCAAGACCCGAACCCCGGCTTCGCCATACTACGCCGTCAATCCCTCCGGCCGCGTCCCCTTCCTCGTTCGCGAGGACGGGTTTGGCATGGAGGACAGTGGTGTGATCGCGGCCTATCTCGATGCCGTCGATGGTAACCCCACGCTTGCCCTGCCGCCCTCGGCTCACGATTGGGCCTACGGCCGCCTCGAGGCGTGGGCGCGATCCATGACCGACGGCATCGGGGTTTGGGTGCGCGAGATGCGCCGGCCCTCGAGCGAGCGCTCGCCGACCATTCTCGCCCACGAGGCCGCACGCGCCGAGCGCCTCGCCGACCTTTGGCAGGCCGAGATCGGTCATCCCGTCATGCAGGGGGCACCAAACTTCGCCCAATTCATGCTGCTGGCCGGAATAGACTCGGCCGCTTACGCCGGCATGGGCGCCTTCGAAGCGACCCGCCCCGCACTCGCTGCATGGGCCAACCGTTTGCGTGAGCGCCCTTCGGTCAAGGCGACAGCCCCGCCGCCCAAATCGTGAGCCTCAAGCCAACGTTGGCGACGGCGCCCGGTGCAGGCTTTCGGATCGGCGTTGGTCCGGCCGGCCTCACGCCGCTCCGAACACGCGCTTGAAGATCGTATCGACGTGCCGCGTATGATACCCGAGGTCGAAAAGCGCCTCGAGTTCTGCGGCCGTCAACGCCTTGGCCACGTCCTTGTCCGCTTTCAGCAATGTCAGGAAGTCGCCTTGTCCGCGCCACACCGGCATCGCGTTGCGCTGCACCCAGGCATAGCTGTCCTCGCGCGAGACGCCCTTCTGCGTCAGCGCCAGGAGCACGCGCTGTGAATGAATGAGCCCGCCGAGCCGGTCGAGATTGCGCTGCATGTTTTCCGGATAGACGATCAGCTTCTCGATCACGCCCGCGAGGCGGTTCAAGGCGAAGTCGAGCGTCACCGTCGCATCTGGACCGATCATGCGCTCGACGGAGGAGTGCGAGATGTCGCGCTCGTGCCAAAGCGCCACGTTCTCCATCGCAGGCAGCGCATAGGCCCGTACCATCCGCGCCAGCCCGGTGAGGTTCTCCGTCAGCACCGGATTGCGCTTGTGCGGCATCGCCGACGAGCCCTTCTGACCTTCCGAGAAGAACTCTTCCGCTTCCAGCACCTCGGTCCGCTGCAGGTGACGGATTTCGATGGCCAGTCGTTCGACCGACGAGGCAATGACGCCGAGCGTGGCAAAAAACATCGCGTGCCGGTCGCGCGGGATCACCTGCGTCGACACCGGCTCCGGCGTCAGGCCGAGTTTCTCCGCCACGTACTCTTCAACCCGCGGATCGATATTGGCGAACGTTCCAACGGCGCCGGATATGGCGCAGGTGGCAACCTCCTTGCGCGCCCACGCCAGCCGCTCCTTCGCCCGCGCGAACTCCGCATGCGCCTGCGCCAGCTTCACCCCGAACGTCGTCGGCTCCGCGTGAATGGCATGGCTGCGCCCGATCGTGATCGTATCCTTGTGCTCATAGGCGCGCGTCTTGAGCGCTGCCAGCAACCGGTCGACATCCCCTGTCAGGATGTCGCAAGCGCGCACGAGCTGCACGCTGAGGCAGGTATCGAGCACGTCCGACGAGGTCATGCCCTGGTGCACGAATCGCGCCTCCGGGCCGACGTGCTCGGCCAGATGCGTGAGGAACGCGATCACGTCATGCTTGGTCACGCGTTCGATGTCGTCGATCCGCGCGACGTCGAAGGTAGCAGCCGACCCCTTGTCCCAGATGACTCGCGCCGCCTCTTTGGGAATGATGCCAAGCTCGGCCATGGCGGCTGCCGCATGAGCCTCGATCTCGAACCAGATGCGAAAACGCGTCTCCGGCTCCCAGATTTTCACCATCTCGGGACGTGCATAGCGCGGGATCATGGCTCAACGCCTCATTGGAGCTGCAGCGCCGGACCGGGTGCCTCGGCGTATGGCGTCTCGTCTCGCAAGGCCTGCCGCGCCTGCCGCGCGTCCTAGCCCATTGTTTAAGAGACCGTTTCTCCTGGTGACGGGTCGGGCCCATCCTGCCGGATGCCCAGCCTCTAGCAGAGGCCTGCAGCGGCTTCAACGTGCAAGCGCCGCCGTGCAGCGCCCGTTGTGGGCAAACCACTGGCTACTGCGGACCGAACACCTTGAGTGCGGCCGTGGTGGCGGCCCCGCCGATGACGCAGGGCACCGCCACTTCCGGGTGGCCGAGCGCGCCCGCTACCACGCAGCCGAGCGCCAGCGCCGTCTGCCCGGCCTGGCTCCAGAAACTGAACTGGCGCCGCGACTGCGGGCCTTTCATACGCAACTCTTCGATCGCCGCCTGCGCCTGCTTTCGGATACTTGCTGTCTCGAATGTTTCCGCAGCCTCGATCACCTGCGCCAGCTCATCCCTGACCGCGCCGCGACGACCGTCGAGCTCGGCCTTCAGTAGGTCGAGCAGCTCCTTGTCCTGCAGGGCGTTGTTGGCGAGTGTCCACTTGGCCATGTTGCCTGCCGTCAGCCGGTCGAGATCATTGCCGTTTTTGACCCAGGCGAGCGCCTCCACCATCCGCTTGATCGCCGCCACGTCCCCCGACGCGAAATAATAGCCCCAGTTGGTGTCGAGGGCCGACGGCGATGTGGCCAGCGACAATCGCGCGAGCGTCGGCAACTTGTCGTCCAGAAGGCGGCGGATGAGCACCTCTCGGGCCGGCATCCTCTCCGCATGGCGGCTGAGCACAGCCTTCCAGTCCGCAAGTCCCGAATAGGCGATCGCCCGGACGATGATCACCTGGCCTTCCGGCGGCATCGGGAACATGGCCGTAATCAAGCTGTCGGCCTTGTCCGGATTGGCCCCGAGCACACCCGCCGCAAAGCCAATATAGACGCCGGCAGTCTCCAGATCTCGCAGAACGCCAAGCCGGTGCAGGGCCTTGACCACCTCCGGCAGCCGCTCCGGCTGGGGCTTTGCCCGATAGCCATTGATCCATTGCAAAATCGCCTGCTGGCTTGCCGAAACTGGCTCCGGCGGCTTCGCCATAGCCGGCGCAAAACCTCCGGCGACGAGCAGAATCGCCCAAATAGATAGCGCCAACAATGGGTTTCTCGATTGTTGCATATCACCCCTCTGACAGGGGCAATCCAGCGCAACCAGCATGGCGGCAATGGGGCAGGGATGTGGCAGCCAGGGGGAGTTTTGTCGCAAGATCGCCGAATTGTTAAAGCCCATCCCACCGAATTCAACAAAAACGCAACCATTGCGTGGTGTTATGGAGATTAGAGCTTGCACGACGACAATGGAGTCTTGGTGGATGTCGTTGTTTCTGATCGATGACAGGGGAGAGGTTTGGAGAAGCGACTCGCGTGCCCTGCGCGAGGCCTTCGAACTCGCCGTATTCCGGCGGTGAATTCATCGATTATGCAGTCCGCAATCTGGGCTTTGTCGGCATCAATATTTTCGGCCAATCCTGCCAGATTCGCCTGCGGCCCGACTTCATCTCTGAGCGCACAGCCAAGGCGCTGATCGATTGGTTGAAGCGCAGCAAGACCGAGCGCGTCGTCCTCACTTCCTTCGATCGCGATTGGCGCGATGAACTCCTGCTCGGAAGCCGGTCCATGCAACGCATCGAGGCCGTGCTGGAGCATTCGAAGGGCGGCAAGCCTCTGGATTTCCTTTCTCGCCCCATTTCCAGCGCCGATCTGCACGGTCGCAAGGATTTGCAGGACATCCTTTTGGCCTGGCCACATCTTGTCGGCAGCTACGATGCCCGCACCTTGATCAAGCTCTTGCGCAGTGTTCTCGACGAACGTTTCGTCGTCCTCAACAGGTCACCAGACCAGCAGCGCCTTCATTTCCGCGAGTTCGGTCGCGAGATGTTCAGCGACCAGGATACTTGGCGCATGTGCGCGGTCGGCGCACCGATCGAAGAGCTTCCTGACCGGGCATTTGGTCGCTGGGTGTCGCAGGCGTATTACGATGTCCTCGACAATGCCGCTCCGGCGCTCGATGCCGTCGACGCCATCGTCAACCTCCCCGGTACCGGCAGAACCCGTCGCCGCTATCGCCGCTTCATCTTGCCGTTGCCTGGAGACTCATCCAGCCAGCTTGTGGTTGGGGGGTCCTTCGTGGACCCGTCGGTCGACCTGCGCGTCGCGGCGCGTTGAGGTGCCTTCGAGCACGTCGGCAAAGTGCGCTTGCATGAACTCCGGGTTGGTCCAGATCAGGCCCGCGTGGATCGTTGCATCACGCAGCACGGGAGTGTTCACCATCGTCACTTCCCAATCGACGTTCATATAACACTTCCAGGCCACGCCGGCCTTGATGATCTCCGGCGCCATGAAGCTGAACGTCAAGTCCGGGTACCAGCGCGTATAGGCCAATCCGCGTGTGATGGGGATGGTCGATGTCGTGAAGTTGGCACCGCGATGGCCGGGATCGACCCATTGCGCGCCCGTGAACACGACGCGACCGTTGATCTTCGAGGCGATCGGCGCCGAGGCCTCCATGCGTTCGCCGTCCCACGCCTCGCGCTCCGGATCGCGATAGAAAATCCTCATGCTCTCGATTTCGTCCTTGAGCGACGTACCGCCGAGCTCGAGAACGCGAGAGGCTGCCGCATACACGATCTTTCCTGCAGCGTTTCTCGCAAACACCACGAAGCCACTTTCGCCGTCGAGATCCCAATACTCCGGGTGAAAGACGGGGAGCAGCGGTCGCCAGCTGTCGCTGTTTGCCTTGTTGAGTGCCAGCAATTCGTCGAATGTCCCCAAAGACATGAAATAGCCCATTTCCCTCAAGCGCGTATCCGCTTGGAGAAACATCCGGCCCATCGCTTCACGCTCGCCGTAATCGATCACGACATCAGAGAGAAAGCTCCGATGCCCTGCAGCATCAAGCGAGGCTTGCCGCACAATCGCCGGTGATTGCAGCTGATCTTTGCTTTGGCTTTTTTCTTTCGGGGCGTTGGCCATCGGAAAATCCCTATTGAACGCAGGAAGAGACGAAGTTCTCAGTCGCCGGATCGAACGATGAAATACTTTGCGTTGACAAACAAGATGCGATTTTAAAAGATTTTTAAGATTAGCGCCCCGGGACGACGATGCTGGCGCTAGCCCAATCCGACCGCGCCGGGCGAGCCGCCAGCCCCACAGTCCCCTCCATTCCCCATCTTGACGCGTGCCGCGCCACTGCCGACAACGGGCACATGGTGAATGACGACAGCAAACGTCAGCCCGAGATGGGCTCTAACGCGTCCGCAAAGGGCAGGGCGGCGGCCTGCGACGGCCAGCCGGAGCAAACGGCTGCGAAAGCCCCTGCAACCGATGCAGCCTCAGAGACGGCGCCGAGCCCCCGCCCCCCGACCGGGCCCGAAGTCGTTGCCGGCTATTTGAAGACGCTTTCGGCCCAGCCCGGCGTCTATCGCATGCTCGATTGCGAGGGCACTGTCATCTATGTCGGCAAGGCCCGCAGCCTCAAGGCCCGGGTGTCGAACTATGCCCGCATGGGCGGCCACACCAATCGCATCGCCCGCATGATCGCCGCCACGGCGAGCATGGAGTTCGTCACCGTCCGCACCGAGGCGGAGGCGCTGCTTCTCGAGGCGAACCTCATCAAGCGCTTCAAGCCTCGCTTCAACGTCCTGATGCGGGATGACAAGTCGTTCCCCTTCATCCTCATTCGCCGGGATCACAAGGCGGCGCAGATCCTCAAGCACCGTGGCGCCCGCGCCCCGAAGGGCGATTACTTCGGCCCCTTTGCCTCAGCCGGAGCCGTCAATCGGGCAATCAACACACTGCAGCGGGCGTTTCTCCTGCGCTCGTGCGCCGACAGTGTCTATGAGAGCCGCACCCGGCCCTGCCTGCTCTATCAGATCAAGAGATGCTCAGCCCCGTGCACGGGCGAGATCGAGGCCGACGACTACGCCCGCCTCGTCGAAGAGGCCAGCAAGTTCCTGCGCGGCGAGAGCCAGGAGGTACGCACCCGGCTCCAGGCCATGATGATGGAAGCCTCCGACAAGCTCGAGTTCGAGCGGGCTGCTGCTTTTCGCAATCGCTTGCAGGCACTGGCCCACGTCACCGCCGACCAGGCCATCAATCCAGATGGCGTCGAGGAGGCGGATATCTTCGCTGTGCATCAGGAGGGCGGCCAGACCTGCATCCAGGTCTTCTTCTTCCGCAGCGGCCAGAACTGGGGAAACCGCGCCTATTTTCCGAAAGCCGACCGATCTCTCGAGGCCGAGGAGGTGTTGGAAAGCTTCATCGCTCAGTTCTACGACGATAAGCCCGTGCCGCGCCTGATCCTGCTGTCGCACCGCCCTCCATCCCTCGATCTGCTTGAGGAGGCGCTGGCGCTCAAGGCCGATCGCCGCGTTGAGATCCGCATGCCCCAGCGCGGCACCAAGACCGGGCTCGTCGAGCATGCCCTCTCCAATGCCCGCGAGGCGCTCGGTCGTCGGCTCGCCGAAAGCTCCTCCCAGCGCCGCTTGCTCGAAGGCCTGGCCGAACGCTTTGCCCTGGATCGGGTGCCGCGCCGCATTGAGGTGTTCGACAACAGTCACATCATGGGCGCCAACGCAGTTGGCGGCATGATCGTCGCCGGCGCGCGCGGCTTTGCCAAAGCCCACTATCGCAAGTTCAACATTAAGAACCCCGAGACGGCGCCGGGCGACGACTACGCCATGATGCGCGAGGTCCTCACCCGCCGCCTGAAGCGGCTGGCGGCGGAACAGGGCGCGGAACCTGCCGACGGTACGCCCGACATGGTGCCACGGACTGGCGCGGAGCCGGAACCCGGCAGTCACGACGTCACCGCAAGCGGCCAGCAGATACCTGGCCGGCCGGCCGCGCAGCCCTTGGCCGGAACTGCGCCGCTATCGGGTCGCATCACCGAGCCCGCACCCCCGCCCCGCGGCGAGCGCGGCGCCGATGCGATCGCCTTCGGTGTCCTGCGCGCTGACCTTGCTGCTGGCCTCCCCACCCAGCAGGACGCCGCAGCTAACCCCGGTTCCAAGGACGACGATGACGGCGACGATGCCGTTTTCGATGCTGACGAGATGCCTGACCGCCCGGATCTCATCCTGATCGACGGTGGCGCTGGGCAACTGGCCGTGGCCTGCGAGGTGCTTGCCGAGCTGGGCATCGACGACATCGCCGTGGTCGGTGTCGCCAAGGGACCTGATCGCGATGCCGGGCGCGAGCATTTTCATCTACCGGGGCGGCCCTTGCCGTTCATGCTGGAGCCGCGCGATCCCGTCCTTTATTTCGTGCAGCGCCTGCGCGACGAAGCCCACCGCTTCGCCATCGGCGCCCATCGTGCCAAGCGCTCGAAGGCGATCGCGACCAACCCGCTCGACGAGATTGCCGGCATCGGACCCGGCCGCAAGCGGGCCCTGCTCGCCCACTTCGGTTCGGCCAAAGCCATTTCCCGGGCCGGCATCGAGGACTTGGAAGCCGTGGGCGGCATTTCAGCCGAAATGGCGCGTCGCATCTATGCGTTCTTCCACGAGCGGCCATAGCGCCTGACCGGCTGTTCTGCCGCCGCTCGCTGTACTCGAGCTTCGTTGCGAGGTTGCCGCAAGCTCATCTGGCCGGCTGCCACGCCGCCACTGTCACCCTGTTGCCGGCAAGCGTCTCGAAAGCCTGTTCGCGGCTGGTGAGCACAATCACCTGATGCGCCTCGCTGGCGCGCATCAAAGCCCGGTGCATCGCCGACATGCGCCAGTCGTCGGAATGCACGAGTGCGTCGTCGAGAACCAGCGGCCAGCTCATGTCGCGATCGGCTAGCAGCCGCGCAAATCCGAGCCGGACCAGCACGGCGATTTGTTCGCGTGTGCCCGCGCTGAGATCCTCCATGCGCTCCTGAACCTCGTCGCGTATGACGCCGGCAGTTTGAAAGGCATCGTCGAGCCGCACGATGCCGCCCGGAAACACCATGTCGAGATACGGCCCCACCCGCTCGGCAACCGGCACTTGATAGGCTGTGCGCAGCGTCTCTTCCTCGCGCGCGAGCTCGGCCTCGAGCAGCCGCAACGCAGCCACCTCTTCGGCAATGTCGTCGTGGGTCTGTTGTGCCGCCTCGACATCCCCCAGCAGCCCTTCGAGCCGCGCTGCGCTGTCTTCCCGCCGGGCCTGCTCGAGCCCGCCTTCGATCCGCGATCGCTGGGCCGTGAGGTTGGCCAGTCGCTCTCCCACGGCCGCGATGTCCCTGGCAGCCGCGGCGACATCGTTCTCGAGTCGCGCTAGCCCGGCCGCATCCGGTGCCTCGGCTTTGAGGCTAGCGTGGATGCGCAATGCCTCGTCGTAGGCGCGTGACGCTGCCTCTGCCTCGTCCTCGAGGTTAGACTTGACGCGTTCGATTTCGGCAGCGTCGGGCGCCTGTTCCCGCAAACGTGTGAGCTGTTCGCGGTGGCCCTGCAGCCGCGCCGCCGCACCCGCTTGCGCTCGTGCGAGCTGCGCCACCATTTCAGTCGCCCGTGCCAGGCCTTTTCGGGTTGGCTCGACGTGCCCCGCAAGCTCCTGCGCCAAGCCGGCAAGCGTCGCAGCGGATCGCTCCTCCGCCGGCACCGCGCCAAGCCCGCCAAGCGCCGTCTCTGCCTCCTGCCTCTGCTCCAGCAGCACGGCGAGACCATGCGGCGCAAGCGCGGCCAGTCGCCCCTCGAGGCCCGCCCGCTCCCCCTCCAGCGACCGTGCCTTCCCGCGCTGGGCCTCGAGCACATCGGCGTTCGCCACTCCCGCAGCGTCGAGGCGCTCCTGTAAAGCCGTCCGGTCCGTAGCGAGCGTGCGGGCCTGCATCGCCTGGTCTCCCGCCTCGGACGGTGTCACCGTGATGCGGCCAACGCCGGCGACAGTGAGGTCGAGGCGGGCTTGCGCAACCATCCGCGCGCCGTCCGCGATCCGTACGCCATCGCGCGTGATCCGGCCCTCCGCGCCCGGCTCGTAGGCGACAGTGACGGTCGCCGATTGCGCCTCGAGCCGCGCCTGTCCGGCCTCGATCGCACTGGCGAGCCTGCGTACCTCTCCGACGATTTGATCGCTGGCTGGCAGGTGTTTCAACTCGCCATCGATGGCCTGGATGCGGCCGGCAGCCGCTTCGGCCTGCTGGCAGGCCTTGACCAGCGCCAGCGACGCCTCCCGGGCACGTGCCCTCGCGATGTCGTCTTGAACGGCCTCCAGCTTCGATGTGAGCGCGCGATCGGCCTCGAGTGCCGCCGTATGTGAGAGCTGCGCTGCAGCAAGTTCGCCCTCGAGCTTTTGGATCGCTTGCGCCTGCGCCTCCACCTCGGCGTTCTGGCGTGCGATCGCCTGCAGCGTATCGGTCAAGGCTTTCAGCGCACCAGCCGCCAGCTCGTGGCGCCGTCGCGCTTTCGCCTCGGCCACGGCCGCCGTATCGCGCAGGCTGGCATTCTTCCGCGCTGTTTTGAGAACGGCTTCTGCAGCCTCCAGCCGTTGCTGGCGCTGGCTCTCGGCCCCTGCATCGCGCAGGGCCGCGGCCTCGCTCTCGAGCCGTCCCAACTGCTCCACCGCTGCTTCATCCTCCCGCGCCCTTTGCTGCGCGGCCTCGTACGCCTCGCGTGCCCGCGCAAGCTCGCGCTCAGCGCCGGCCAGCCGCCCATTCTTCCGGAGCCCGGTCTTCGTCACCTCCGCGTCCAGCAGCGCGGCCACCTCCCGTCGCATCCGCCGGACAGCTCCCCCGCCGGCGGCGTTGGCAATTTCCGCTGTCACCGCAGCATGCACGAGATCTCGCCCGCCATCCGGAACCGCCGCTGGTGCCGTCACCAGGCTTCCTTGCGCAAGCCACAGCAGGGACAGCCGGCTTGCAATCGCGTTGGCGCCGAACAGATCGTCGAGAGCCGCGTCCACGTCCCCGCCGCGCGCGATCCGGCCCGAGCCGAGCGCCTCCAGTTCCGCATTTTTCTCCGCCAGATAGCGCTTCCGCAGCCGCCAGCGCTCGCGACCGACATCGAACTCGACTTCGACCAATGGCGCTCCGCCGCCATAGGGCTTCAGCGCGCGGATTTCCGCCTTGTTGCTTGTGTGCTTCTCCCGGAGCGCGAGCTCGGCGGCCCGCAGCAGTGTCGACTTTCCCGCTTCGTTTGGCCCAACCAGCAGGTCGAGCCCGCCCGATAGGCCCTCGAGCGCCGCCGGCGTCTTGAAACGCCCGACTTCGGCCACCCGGATGGCCCGCAGCTTCATCGGCCAGCCCCCCGCTGATCCCCACCCGCAGCCAGCGTCAGTAGTCGCGTCAGCGCCCGCTCCGCAACTCTCTCCGAGCCGTCGCCTTGCCGCACCCGCAGCGCCAGCCGCTCTGCAACCGCGCGCAGACCTTTGCCCTCCTCCCCGAGGCGCTCAAGGTCCTCTGGCCGGAACGAGGTGCCAAGCCGGCTGCGATCTACCTCGAGCGACATCAACCGGGCTTCGAGCCGCGCCAGCCGCTCTTCCAGCTCAGGCATTTCGCCGGCCGCCACCCCGCCCTCCAGGTTGAGCCGCAGCAAGTGCCGTGATTGCGTCGGACCCAGCGCCTCGATGCTCCGCTCGAGCGGCTCCAGATCGCCAACGCGCGTCATGACTACCCGCTGCGCCAGCCAAGTGTAGGTGGCGACGCGCATCGCTTCCACCTTAGCCTGTGCCCCTGCTGCCGCGATGTCGACGACCAGCACGTTGCCCGGATCGTTACCGACGAAACGGTCGGGCTCGGGCGTTCCCGCATACCAGACGCCGGCCGCGATCTCCCGCGTGCCGTGCCAGTCCCCGAGCGCCAAGTAATCGAGTCGCGCCGCCGACCGCCGTCCCGGATCGATCAGCTGGGCCGCCTCGCCGAGACTGCCGAAACCTTGCACCGATCCATGCGCCAAGCCGATCCTGATGGTGCCAGCAGCCGTCGCCCACGTATCCATCCAGGCCGTTGGATCGCCATCGCTGCTACGCGAGACGAGGGGGGCGGCAAGCAGCGCCACCCCTGCTTCGAGCTCGCAGCCTTCAGCCGTCAGGTGCAGGCGCACATTCGCCGGAACGCCCAGCCGACCCAACCGCTCCCAGACGCCGCTCGGCCGTGCCAAGTCATGGTTTCCCGGTAGTAGATGCCACCGGATCGCCTCCCACGATGCCATCCGGCTCATGGCGCCCCGCAGCACCCCGTCGCCAACCTGCTCGCTGTCGAATACATCGCCTGCAACCAGCACATGGCGTGCCTGGACCCGGCCGCCAAGCTCGCCGATGCGGTCTATGGCATCGAGGCGAGCAGCCTCCAGTCGCGCGGCCGTATCCGGCGCCATGCGCTTGAAGCGCCTGCCGAGCTGCCAATCGGCTGTATGGATGAAAGTGATGCTCATGTCGGTCTCCGGAACGTCTTTATGTTCTTTTTTTGTTCCAATCAAGAGTAATCTGGTTTACAGTTCTTCTCAGACTTGTTGCAACAGGCCGATCCGATGCTGCGCGAAGGCGGGGCTGGGTGGTTGACCTAAAAGGGCAGCGAACTGATGCCGATCGTCACCAGCACACAGATGATGCCGGCCGCGCGCAGTCTCATGAACGCCGGTTGATGGTGCCGCGGCCCGGCCGTGTTGCCGGCAGTCGTGGCCTACTGGTATTCAGCCCCCTCAGTGCACTTTCAGGCGTCCCAGTCGGGGCTCGTCGGCAATATCTTTGGCAGGAGTGATCATCGTGCAGTCTCAGCAGATCGGATTGGTTGGCGTCGGCAACATGGGGGCGCCCATGGCCCGTTGCCTCGTAAAGTCGGGTCGCGCTGTCATGCTCTACGATGCCCGTCCCGAGGTCGTCGAGCCACTGGCAGCCGAGACCAACTTGTTCACGTCTGCGCCCGACCTGGCTGAGCTTGGCCGGCAGTGCAGCGTGGTCGTGACAATGCTGCCCGACAGCAAGATCGTCCGTCGCGCCACGATGGGCGACGACGGCAAGGGGGGCTTTGCCGCCACGCTGGCCCGGGGTTCGGTCGTCGTCGACATGAGTTCCTCTTATCCGCTCGATACCGTCAGGCTTGGTGAGGAGTTGGCGGCGCGGGGCATTGCGCTGGTCGATGCGCCGGTCTCCGGCGGCGTGCCGCGTGCGGTCACCGGCGAGTTGGCCATCATGGCCGGCGGCGCTGCTGCCGACATCGACCGGGTGGCGTCGATGCTGGGTGCCATGGGACAAGTCCACCGTACCGGGCGCCTCGGTTCGGGCCATGCCATGAAGGCATTGAACAACTATGTGTCCGCCGCCGGCTTGGTCGCCACCTCCGAGGCGCTTGTCGTTGGGCGCACCTTCGGCCTGGATCCCGCACAGATGGTAGACATCCTAAACGCCTCGTCCGGTCGCAACAACACCACCGAGAACAAGGCGGCCCGCTACATGCTCTCGGGCAAGTTCGACTTCGGGCTTTGCCCTTGCGCTGATGGAGAAGGACGTCGGCATGGCCCGCAGGCTTGCCGACGAGATCGGCGTGGGCGCCAGCGAGCTGCCGTTCGTGTCCGATTTGCTTGGCCGCGTCATGGCGGAGCTCGAACCTGGCGCCGACCACACCGCCGTGTACCGGTGGGTCGAGAAGGCCACCTCGTCCGAGCCGAAAAGCTGAATTGGATGGGCGTGCGACCGGTCGCTGCTCGCTCACCGCCGTGTGTCGCGAGCGGCGTGAATGCGAATGACGGCGGCTGCATGCGAACCGACCGCCCACGCACCGCTTGATAATGAACGAGCCCCACAGTGAGCCGCGCGCCGATAACACGATGACCAAATTCAGTTGTTCCATCATCAATAATTGCTAGCCCCACGGATCATTACGGGTTTTCCTTTTATCCGCGTTCCGTTGCAGGCATCTTGAGGAGAGGAAATGGATATCGAAACTGAGATTTAAGAACTTAAACGACGGGTTGGCGACCTCGAAGGTGCAGTCAATGTCCTGACCGGGCAGATGAGAGATGTGCATCCCGAGCTGGTTGCCATCCGGGGCGAGACCACGAGACACTTCTCGTCCTCCGATGAGCTCATGCAACGCATCGTGCAGCGGCTGGATACCATGAACACGCAGGTCTGGGGATTGCGCGACGACCTGCCGGAAATGCTGGCCAAAGCCCTCGGCCGTCCATCCCAGCGTGAACCCGAGTGAGCCTTTCTGAGCTCGTCCTTAAGGCGGCACGATAGGGACGTGATGTTTTGGGTCAGCCTCGGCCGCCGGCGCGATCGGCCATGGAGTGAGATGAGTGCCCCAGCGGACCTGTTGCGCTTCCACGCCGGTCCCCGGCCGTATGGCCGCATGGTGGTCTCATGGCGATCGCGGCCAGTAGGAAGTAGGAGGTAGGAGGCCGGCCGCTGGAGCAAGGATGGCTGTGGCAATCCGGCCATGTGCTTTGCTCGAGCGGGAGAGTGCGCGATCAACATTGAACCTCGTCCAGGCGCCTCTATCATTTTCTGGTCAATTGTTTGAGTTTTAATAAGATGACCCGATAGTTCTGGCGCCGTGAGGGAGTGGGCGGACGCGCGCGTACCCACGCAAACGAGCCGCATGGCCGAAGGCGCATCTCGATGCGCTCCCATTGACGAGAACGGGCTGGCCAAGGCATGCACGCTGCTACCCAACGATGGCGCAACCTGATGATGCTTCTGGCGGGCGCCCTTTTAGTCGCCATGTCATTCACCTTCGCGCATGCTGAGACCGCCAAATTGCCAGCACCAGCCGCCGCCGTTGCGGGCGAGGCCGTCGACGACGTCGCGGGCATGTCGCGGTTTCTCGATCACTTGATGTTGGCGGAGTCCGGTGGCCGGGACACGGCCCGCAATCCGCGATCGACGGCTCTGGGGCCGTTTCAGTTTATCGAAAGCACCTTTCTCGAGGTCGCGCGCCGCCATTTCCCGGCCGATACCGACAAGCTCAGCCCCGATCAAGTGCTGCGCCTGCGCACCAACCGCGCCTTCGCCCGTCGTGCCGCCGAGGCCTATACACGGGACAATGCCGGGATCCTGGCTGCCGCCGGCCAGTCCGCGAATTTCGCGAACCTTCGCTTGGCCTTCCTGCTCGGCCCCGGCGGCGCCTTGCGCGTTCTCGAGGTGCCCCGCGACAGCCTGGCCATCCGTGTCGTTGGCGCAGCCGTGGTCCAGGCAAATCCGTTCATGGCCGGCATGACCACCGGCGATCTCATTCGATGGTCGAAGGCGAACCTCGCAGCAGGTGCGTTGGCAGGTGCCGAAATCAAGGGCAATCCCCCCTCGCACAAGTCAGCCGGCCCCCAGATCGCCGTGCGCTGCGATCGCGGACTTGCCAGTTGCCGGCGCTGGATCGCGCTGGCCAAGCGCCGCGTCACGGGCAAGGTGGCGGCTGGTGCCCGCGCGGGCAGGCGCCGCTGAACTGGTGCGCCAGTTGCGGCCTGCAACCGACACGCCGCCGCCGCGATTTGACGTCGGGCCTGCCAGGCCCTACCTCAGGTGTCCGTCGAGGCACGAGGACCCCCACCCCGTGTGAGGAGTGTCACCAATGAATAGCACGCCAACGCTTTTGTTGTTTGCCGCGCTCAGTGCCATGGCCGCGCCGCTCACCGTCGCTGTGGCCGAAGACTGCCAGCGCTCTGAGGCCCGCCGCCTCGTCGACGAGGCCGGCGCCCGCTTGCGCGTGTTGACCGCCGAGACGCAGCCGAAGCTGCAAGCCCGCCTCCGCCAGCTCAAGGAAAAGCGCGGCTGGACAGGCCCTGAGAGCGAAGACAAGGTGGCAGCATTCGTCTCCGATCCGCGCACGATCGAGCTCGACGGCAAGGCGGCAGCCCTTCTCATGCGCATCGACGAACTGAGCGAGACCGGCTCCGGCGACAAGGTCGACTGCACGACCATTAGCGCACTGCAGGCGGCAACGAGCGAGCTGCAGGCCACCGTCAAGGCCAAATCCCAGCATGTGCTGGCGCGCGTCGATCAGGAATTGGCAACTGGTGCCGCCACGGCGGCCCAGCCGGCGTCGTCAGCCGGCGAGCCGAAGTCGGCAGCGACAACGCCTGGACCCGCGGCCGTCACGCCCCCGGCCAAAGCGGACACGAAGGCGGCTGCCCCGTCGGACACGGCTAAGTCGCAGTGGCCCGCCACCACGGCAAGGAAGTCGGCTGACGATCGGCCAACTGGCACCTCGACAGCAACCCGCACCATACCCGCGCCTGCAAAGCCCGCTCCGTCTCCGCGGGTCGCTGCGGCGCCGCCTGTCAAGGCAGCGCCGAAATCGTCGGGCGCTTGGTCGACCGAGACCAGCGCCCGCCCGCCTGGGGCGGGGCTTCCGGCAGCGTCGGCGCCCACGCCGCTGCCGTTGCCGCCGCCTGCATCGACGCCGCCTGCCGACGCCTTCTCGGCCGATGAGATCGCCGAGGCATCACGTGGCTTTTTCGGCACCATCTCCAGTGGCCTTGCCAATGTCATCGAGCACGCGTTCTCGACTCTCGGGCGACCCAGCGCCTATGTCCTCGGCAACGAGGGCGGCGGCGCCTTCATCGCCGGCGTGCGCTATGGCAAGGGGCGGCTCTTCACCCGTCGCGGTCCCAGTCGCGAGGTCTATTGGCACGGGCCGTCGATCGGCTACGACGTTGGCGCGTCCGGTTCGAAAGTTCTGTTCCTCGTCTATAATCTCGAAACCGAATACGACATGTTCGCTGGCTTCTCCGGCGTCGAAGGCTCCGCTTATCTCGTCGGCGGCGTCGGCATGACCGTGCTCACCAACGGCAAGATGGTGCTGGCGCCGATCCGCTCGGGCCTCGGCCTGAGGCTCGGCGCCAACATCGGCTACCTCCGCTTCACGGCTCGTCCGACCTGGAACCCGTTCTGATCAAGGCCAACCCGCCCGCGCGCGGCCGCTTGCCGGTCCGCCTGCGACCAAGCAGGCCTCTGTCGCGCAGTCGAATCAGAACTGGAATTGCTTGCCGACGGCCAGTGGCACCAGCCGCTCGTCGCCGAAGGCGTTGAGCAGGGCCGCCATTGCCCGCCAGCCTGTGCAGTGGCCGGCGGCGATGGTGGTCAGCTCGAACTGTTTGAGATCCCGCACGGTGTCGGGGATGATCCTCTCGTTGGTGCCGGAAAGATGCAATCCCCCCATCGCTGCATAGAGCGGCGCGTCGGGGAAGGCGCCTCGCGCGTGGTGCAGCACGTTGATGATGCCCGCATGCGAGCAGGCGGAGAACACCACGATCCCCTTGCCCTTGACATGCACGGCAAGGAAGCGCTCGTCCTCGAGCACTTCGTCAGGCACCCAACCCGTGCCGTCGTCCGAGCGCCGGTGTTGACCCGGCAGCCCCACCTCATAGGGCGTCACCCTGTCGATCTCGCCGCTGACATAGAAGAATCCGTCCAGCGGATAAGCCGCCTCCTTGGTCGCAATCACCTCGGCGCCGTGGATCACAAGCTCGCGCGGCTGCGGCACGTCCTCCATCAGCCGGAAGCTGCCGTCCGCATTCTTCGACGCGCGCTGGCGGAACATGCCGGGATGCGCGTAGTAGGGAACTGTCTTGGGGCCACCTGCGCCGCGAATGAGATCGAGCGCCTTCACCATGCCGCCGCCGTGGTCCCAGTGTCCGTGGCTCAGCATGACGGCGCGCACCGCCCCGAGATCGGCGCCGAGCCGCTGGGCGTTGCGCGCAAAGGTATCGGCTTCGGGCCCGGTATCGAACAGCAGTGTGCGCCGCTCCGTGCCTTTGCTCACGGTGACCAAGCACGACAGGCCGTGCGCTGCGCAGCACAGGCAGTCGCCGGCCACCAGTCCCACCCCGCGCCTCTGCAGCCGCGTCATCTCCGTCTCGACGAACTTCGGCGTCGACGACAGGTTGTCGGTGACGTTGTCGACCAGGATCAGCACCTCGACGCTGTCGGCTTCGATCAATCGGCTCGTCATGGTCCCTAGTCCTTCTTACGCATCAGGGCCCGGTAGGTCTCGATCACCTGGCTGTCGTCCTCGTGTCCGTGCCCCATACCGGAGGCCGCAAGAAACAGCTGATGCGCCGAGGCCGCCAGTGGCAACGCCATCTTCGCAGCCCGTCCCGAGTCGAGTACCAGCGCCAGGTCCTTGACGAAGATGTCGACGGCGCTCGTCACTATATTGTCGTAGTCGACCATGCGCGGCCCTCGCGCCTTCAGCATCCAGCTCTGCGCTGCCGATCCCGACAGCACTTGCAGTGCCATCTTGGCATCGATTCCAGCCCGCTCGGCAAACGCGAGCCCCTCGGCTGCCGCCGCGATATGGATGCCGCACAGAAGCTGGTTCACAACCTTCATGGCCGCGCCCTGGCCGGGCGTCTCTCCCATGTGAAACAGGCTCGAGCCCATCGCCATCAGCACTGGTTTGGCGTCCTCGAACACGGCCGTCTTGGCAGCCGCCATGATCGTGAGCGTCCCCGTCGAGGCGCCAGCCACGCCACCCGACACCGGCGCATCGATGAACTTGCGCCCCGAGCGTTCGACCTTGTGCGCGATCGCTTCGACCCGGTCAGGCGCGCAGGTTGAGCACAGAATCACCGTCGCCTCGGCCTGCAACGCCTCCAGCGCCAGCTTGTCGAATAGCACGTCCTCGGCCTGATCGGCGTTGACCACCATCAGCACCAGCATGTCGGCGCCCCGCGCCGCTTCCTCCACGCTCGCCGCCGCCGTCCCCCCGTGCGAATCGAGCCGTGCAACTGCCTCCGGGCGGTTATCGTAGCCTCGGACGCGGTATTGCTTCTTGACCAGCGTCTCGGCCATCGCGCCCCCCATGGCGCCGAGACCGATGAAGGCGATTTGGCGATCCATTCAAACCCCCTTTGCCTTGCCGGCGGCATCGATAGCCAGCGCCTGCGTGATGAACTTGTGCGTCGGTGCTGCAACCCCGTGCTTTTCGCCGATCCGCACCACCGCGCCCGAGAGGTAGTTGACCTCGAGCGGTTTGCCCGCCGCCCGGTCATGCGCCATCGACGACGTCATGCCGGCAGGATTGCCTTCCACGGTCTTCATCAGCGATGCGAAGTCGTCCGGCTTGAAGGCCACTCCGGCAGCCGTGCCGACCGCGATCACCTCTTTGACTGCAGCTTCAATCAACGCCCGCGTTCCCGGTGTCTCGCGCAGCGGCCCCGCCGTCGACCCCGTCAGTGCCGTCAGGCCTGAGAACGGGGCCAGCATCGCAAATTTCATCCAGATATTTCGTTTGATGTCGGCGCTCAGCACCGCATCGATACCAGCCGCCTTGCAGGCGGCATGAAACGCTTCGAGCTCCGCAGTGGGCTTGCCATCCCATGCGCCGAACTCGATCCGCGCGAAGGGGCTGCGATGTTCGATCACGCCGGGTCTCGAGATGTGGCTTGCGATCCGCGCCACACCTGGCACCACGTGCGCGCCCGGCAGCACGCGCTTGATGATCTCCGGCCCATCGACGCCATTCTGGAACGTGATGATGACGGTGCCGTCCCGCACGACCGGCTTGAGGCTCGCCGCGGCCGCCTCGGTATCACCGAGCTTGGTTGCGAACAGCACCACGTCAGGCGCCTCGGCCTGGCCGGCGTCCTCCACCGCATGCGCGGGCTTGATCACCGCGTTGCCGATCTGGCTGTCGAGTGTCAAGCCGTCCTTGCGCATGGCCTCGAGGTGGGCGCCGCGCGCAACGAACGTCACCGCATGGCCGGCCGCTGCCAGCCTGCCGCCGAAATAGCCGCCGACTCCACCGGAGCCCATCACCAGGATCTTCATGTCGCCTCGCTTCAAGTGGGTTTCCGAAGGCCCCAGCCCTTTGGTCAGGGGCGTGGTGGCAATGCCTCCACATACCGGCCGCGATGCCGGCTCCTCTCGCACGTCAGACTTGCATTGCCGCCACCGCCTTTGCCAGCCGCGCCGGCCCATCGGGATCGGCTTTGATGTACCAGTCCGCAATGCCGCTCGACGTGACGAATACGGTGTCGCCCCGTTCCTGCAGTAGATCCAGGGCTTTTTCCATGTAGTAGGCGCGATGCGGGACGGCGACAATGTGCGGATGCAGTCCGAATGTGATCACGCGCGGATTTTTCTCGGCCTCCCGCTCCAGCACCGCCAGCGTCGCCTTGAGCCGCTCGAGCAGCGCGTCGCTTGCCTGCCCCTGCACCACCCAGGCCGGCACGTCGTTGAGCTCCCACGTGTACGGCACGCACAGCAGCGGCCCGTCCTTTGTCGTCATCCAGCACGGCAGGTCATCCACCATCCAGTCGTGGATGAAGTCGAGCCCGGCCCGCTTGAGATGCTCCGGCGTGTCGTTGGTCTCCCCGCCGCCGGCGCCGAACCACCCTCTCACCCGCTTGCCCGAAAGCTTCTGCAGCCGATCCAGGCACTGCTTGATTTCGCCCGCTTCGTCTTCCGATTGCTTGAGCGAGCGCTGGAACCAGCCATGTCCGACCAGTTCCCAACTGGCATCCACCACCGCCTTGCCAACCGACGGGTAGACGTCCGCTACTTGCGCATTCATGAAGGCCGAGGCCTTGATGCCGCGTCGGCCCAACATGTCGAACAGGCGCGGCATGCCGCACCGCATGCCGTACTCTACCCACGAGTAGTTCGGCACGTCCGGCGGCTGGATCTGCGCCCCGTGTGGCGGCGGCAGGATGCCGCGCGGCATCTGCCGGTCGAACGGCCAGTACTCGATGTTGACGACGATGTTGACGATCAGCGGCTTGCCGTCGAGCGGCGCCAGATTCGGCCGCTCGGACGACATTTCGAAGGGAATTCGTGGGTTGGGCCACATGGCTGAGAAAGCTCCTTGGCGTTTCTTCTCAAGACGTCACGGCCGCAGCAAGCCGTTCGAGAAAGCCGTTGACGGCGCCCTTGTCGATCCAGCGCAGCACCGCCACGAGATCCCTGTCCGGATCGACCCAGATCATATTGGTGCCAGCGCCCATTGCTGAAACGCAAGCCTCGCTCCACGCCTTGCGGCGGCCTTCTCCGCGGTTGAGCCACCACAGGAAGCCGTAGCCCGGATGGGTAGGGGAGGGGGCGAGCATCTCAGCGACGTAGTCGGCCGGCAGCAGTTGCCGCCCGTTCCACGCGCCACCCCGCGCAACCAGCAGACCGAGCCGCGCCTGGTCGCGCGCAGAGATCAACATGCCGCCACCCCAGTGTGCGCCGCCCGAGACCGACTGCACCCGCCGCCCGCCGACATCGACGAACGACGTGCGGTAGCCGTGCCATTCCCAATCACCCGACGCTCCGATCGGCGCCATGATGCGGCTCGCCAGCACCTCTGGCAGCGCTCGGCCAAACCGCATGAGCAGGGCCAGCGCCAACAGGTTCACGCGCACGTCGTTGTATTCGTAGAACGCGCCCGGCGCTTGCCGCGGCCTGCGATCGCCCTTCCGCGAGTTGTCGCCGCCAAGTCCCACCTGTCGGTAGTGGTCGACCTGGTCGGACTTCCCCCAAAGCTCGCCGTCCCACTCGCTGGACTGTTGCAACAGATGTCGCCAGGTGATCTGTGCGTTGTGCGCACTCTCGAACAAGGGTCCCTTGACGCTGCGGCCAACGGCTTCGTCGAGGTCGCTGATCAGCCCTTCACCGACGGCGACGCCGGCAAGCACGGCGAGATAGCTCTTGGCCACCGAGAAGGTCATGTCGGCGCGACGTGTGTCGCCCCACTCCGCAACCATGCGTCCGCCCGCGAGCACCAGCCCTGCCGGCCCGCCGCGGGCGCGCACCACGCCTGAAACATCGCTCCACGGCCCCTTCTCGTTCCATTCGACGATGCCGACATAGCGCCCGTCCGGGTAGTGGAAGTTGACCGGCCATTGGCTTTCCGAGGCCTCCGCAAAGGCGACGGCGAGGCCTAGACCATTGGCATCTAGGCCGCACGCAGAGGCCTCGGCCTTGGCCCAGGCCTCGCCCTCTGGCGGCGGCGCGTAGACGCTTGTAGTGGTGTTCATTGCAGACTGCCTCTCTCGACTATTTCGGTGGGTGCCGGCGCACCGCATCCTCGTTCACATCGGCTCCCCATCCAGGCGCCGTCGGCAGCACCAGATGACCGTTCTCGATCACCGGCGGCCGGGTCACGAGGTCGTCCTTCCAGGGCACGTCGTCGATATCGATCTCCATGATCCGGAAATTCGGGATCGCCGCGCAGAAATGCGCGCTCATCAGCGTCGACAGATGACCGTAGAAGTTATGCGGCGCGCAATTGACCTCGTAGGCCTCCGCCATGGCCGCGATCTTCATCGATTCCAGAATGCCGTTCCACGGCAGGTCGACGATGCCGACATCCATCGAACCCTGCTCGAAGTAGTCCTTGAACTGCCGCCGCGTGAACAGGCTCTCGCAGCTTGCCAGCGGCGTCCCGATCGAGCGCCGGATCAGCGCCAGCGCCCGCGGGTCGAAGCTGTCGATCTCCACCCACATCAGCCGATGCTGCCGCTGCTCGAGTGAGCGCACCAGCTGGACGTAGCCCTCGGTCTTGAAGTTGAAATTGAGGTCCAGCAGGAATTCAACGTCCTCGCCGGTCCCTTCGCGGAATGCTGTCAGTTGCTTGTCGAGCGCGTTCTCGACTTTGAGCGACGGGTTGAGCTCCGGACCGCCAGGCGTTCGCCCGAACCCGGGCATGTACATTTCCGGATTGGGCCCGTCGAACAGGAAGATGTTGGTCTTCAGCGCCGTGAACCCGCGCTCGCGGACATGCGCCCCGAGCTCCCGCACATCGTCCAGGTTCTTGAGCGCCTTGAGCCCCATCGTCTTGGCGTGATTGAGCCGGTAGCTACCGCAATGCGACCAGTAGAGACGCAGCCGCTCCCGCACCGGCCCCCCCAGCATCTCGGCGACGGGAATGCCGAGGGCCTTCGCCTTGACGTCGACGAGCGCATTCTCCAGCGCCGCGATCGCCTGCTGTATGAGGCCCCCAGGCGCCTGCCGCGTCATTGCATAGAGCGTAGCCGTGATCTTCTCGACCGGGCGCGGATCCTTGCCGATCAGCGTCTCGGCGAGCTTCAGGATCACCGCCGTCAGCCCTTTGGAGCCGTAGCTTTCGTTGTATTCCGAATATCCGACGATACCCGCGTCGGTCTCGATCTTCAGAAACGAGAACACCCGCCACCCTGCATCCGCATGCAGGTCTTGAATACGCGTGATCTTCATTGGGCTCTGCTCCTGGGTGAGGCGGCGGCACGGTCCATCTGCCGAGCATAACCGCAAATGCGCCCCGCCCGGCAAGCCGGGCTGCCGGACCCTGTGCCGCAGGAGCCGATAAGGCCGTTTCCGTTTTGCAGGCCTTGTGTGTAGCTTGCCCCCAAGACCCTCCTCGCCCACCTGACACGGGACCTGCCATGTCTGAAGAGACCTTCGATTTCATCGTCACCGGAGCCGGCTCGGCAGGCTGTGCCGTGGCGGCCCGCCTGTCGGAGTCGGGCCGTTACCGTGTCCTCCTCCTCGAGGCCGGCAAGCGCGACGACTATCCCTGGATCCACATCCCCATCGGCTATCACAAGCTTTACACGCACGAGACATACAACTGGAAGTTCGAGAGCGAGCCCGTGCCTGGCCTCAACGGCCGCACGTCCTATCAGCCCCGAGGCAAAATGCTCGGTGGCACCAGCTCCCTGAACGGCATGGTTTATATGCGCGGCACACCCGCCGACTACGACGGCTGGCGCCAGATGGGTTGCGAGGGCTGGGATTTCGCCAGCGTCCTCCCCTACTTCCGCAAGGCGGAGGACCAGGAGCGCGGCGAGAGCGAGCACCACGGCGTCGGCGGCCCGCTCAAGGTCCAGGACGGCCGCTTCCGCAGCGACATTGTCGATGCCATCATTGCCGCCGCCGTCGAGGCCGGCCATCCGCGCAACGATGATTTCAACGGCCCGCGCCAGGAAGGCGCAGGCTACTACCAGACCACCGTCGGTGGTGGCCGTCGCTGGAGTGCTGCCCGCGCCTACCTCGCGCCGGCCCGCAAGCGCCGCAATCTGGTCGTCGTGCCCGAAGCCCACGCCACCCGCATCTTACTGGAGCACGGCCGCGCCACCGGCGTCGAGTACCGCACGCCCCATGGCCTCATGACGGCTCGCGCCCGCGGCGAGGTCGTCGTGTCAGGCGGCGTCTACGGCTCGCCCCAGTTGCTGCTTCTCTCTGGCATCGGCCCCGCCCCTCATCTCCAGGAGATGGGCATCGCGGTTAAGCGTGAGTTGGCCCCCGTCGGCGCCAACCTGCACGACCATTTCAACTCCTACGTCGCTTGGCGCTCGAAGCGAAAAGGCACGCTGAACGATCTGGCGCTCTCGCCCATCGCCAAGGTGCGCGCGGGCATTGAGTATATGCTGAACCGCCGCGGCCCCCTCGCCGGGATCTCGACCGTAGGTGGCATTTTCACCCGCTCCGATCCCCGTTTCGACCGCCCTGACCTGCAGATGAACATCTTCCTCTGGTCCATCGAGAGCCGCGACCGCAACGGCATCTACGCACACAAATGGCCGGGATTCTCCATATCTCCGGTGCATTTGCGCCCCGAAGGCCGCGGCCGGCTGAGCCTCAAGAGCCCCGATCCGCTGGCCCCGCCGAAAATCGAGTTCCGTTTCCTTGAGACCGCCTACGACATCGACGCCATGCTCTACGGCCTCAAGCTGGCGCGGAAGTTCGCCGAGCAGCCGGCCCTGCGGCCCTTCATTGCCGAGGAGGTCCAGCCCGGCCCCAAGGTCGCGACCGACCAGGAACTGATCGACGACCTGCGCAATCGCGGCGTCTCCAACCTGCATCCCGTCGGCACCTGCCGCATGGGCACCGGCTCCGACGCCGTCGTCGATCCGCGCCTCAAGGTCCATGGTATCAGTGGCCTGCGCGTGGCCGACGCCTCCGTCATGCCCCAGGTCGTCGGCGGCAACACCAACGCCCCCTCCATCATGATCGGCGAGAAATGCGCAGCCATGGTGCTGCAGGACGCCCAGAAGGCCTGAGGCAGCCAAACCCTTCGAAGGAAGCAAGCCATCGAAACCAGGCGCAATCATCGTGGCGCCAGGGCGTGTCACCTTGCGTCCAGCCGGAAGTCCGGAAAGCGGGTTGTCATGCCCCGTAAATTCACCGATGGGGTGTAACCCACTATTTACCTTGCCAATTGTCTTCTTCAATAACCTGAGCCGGGTTATCCTGTTCTCTGGCGCTTGAAGTTTTCAGTTTACGGTTTTTCTTGAGGGATTGGGTCATGTGGAGTGCTCGTCGACGCCACTCGCTGATGGCTGCAGCCGTCTTCCTTGGGTTTCTCGCTGTCGCGCCTGCCGGTGCTCAGTCGCCCTTGCCGAGTGAAAAGATCAACGCTTACGTCCGCTGCATCAATCAATTGTCGCCGCGCGCCTACGAAGCTCTCGAGCGCTACAAAAGCTGGGTCGCCCGCAGCGGTCCGACCGGCAAGGAGCGCATCATCTACGGCACCTACACCATCTCCGATCCTGCCGGTTGCCAGCGGAACGTCGAGCAGGCGAAGGCCATGGCGCCACATGACGATGGCCTCGAAAATGCAGCCGACGCCTACGTCGCCTCGGTCGTCGCGCTCGCCCCGTTGCTGAGAGAGGCTGACGCCTATTACCGGCAGGAAAACTACAAGGACGATGGCATGGCCAAGGGCAAGGCTCTGCATCCTCGCCTGGTCGCGGCCTGGCAAGCCTTTGCGACCGCCGACAAGGCGTTGACCGATCGCCTGGAGGTTTTGCGCGCCGCGCGCACGGCCGCAAGACTGGGCGAGATCGAGAAAACTGAAGGCCGCAACGCGAAATTCTATGCTGAGGCGCTGCTGGTAGGTGCGAGGCGCATCCTCGACGGCCACCGCACGCAGCCCGCCGATGTCGCCGTCATCTTCCGAGACCTTCAAGCCTACGAAACCTTGTTCCGAGAAGCCGAGCAGCACGCAGCCGCTAAGCCGCCCGAGGTGGTCGAGCAAGGCTACATGCGCAACCATGAGGCATTTCTGACGACGGCAAAGAAGCTGATGCGCCGTGTGCGCGACAAGACGACCTACGACGCTGGCGAGCAGATGATTCAGAAGTCCGGCGGCGGCTGGATGCTAGAAGGGTCACACGAGCGGCTGATCCGCGACTTCAATGACATCACGCGAAGGTACAATCGCGGCCGGCTGACCACGACGGTGAGCGCGACGCCAACAGCTGGAGCAGAGGGGATCGTCGGGCGTTGGGACAGCAACCAGGGTCCCTTGTCGATCACCAAGGACGCCGAGAACCGGTATTTCCTGACGTTCTCGCGCACCGAGGGCAAGGTCACGGGAACACTTTCCGGCAAGGAGTTCGTCGGCACATGGGTGCGCAGCACGGGAACGGCGCGGTGTAAGACGTCGAAGGACGGCAGCCACTTCTGGGGTGCCTTCAAGGTGACCTTCCATCGGCCGGAAATCTTCCAGGGCTATTGGTTGTCCTGCGACGATGAAGGAAACGCGCTGCTCTGGTCCGGCGGCCGGCTGCCATAGCCGGCGCGTCACGGGAAAGGCGTGAAGTGATGGGCGCCAGTAATGAACATCACCATCGAAATTCCGCCTCGCATTGCTCCACCTGGCATCTTTCGGCGTTCGAGCTTCGGCCACTCAACGCATGTCAGTGAAATCCGCACTGGGATCCTCAATGCGGGTTGTGCGCGCCCCGGCGCTCATCATCCAGACCCGCAGCGCCCACCGTCACCGAAACCGCGCTCGCGTTTGCCGGTTTGTAGCCGGTCTGCTTGAGAGCGGTTGCGATCGAGAAACCCTGCAGCATGTCGAACAGCACGCGGTTCGACCAGTAATGGCCGACGACCGCAGGCAGCAGTCCGGCTCGAACGTCAGCCGCCAGCTCAGCGGCAAACGGCTCCAGGCGCCGCCACACGTCGGCGAGCGACTCACCTCCGCAGATCGGTCGCTCGAGATGGTTCCGCCGCAGGCTCAGCGGAGCGCTGCCCTTCGGCTTGCCCGACAACGCCCCGAAATCGATCTCCATCAAGGCATCGCGCTCCACAATGGGCAGTCTCAATTGATTTGCCAGCGCGCCGGCCGTCTCGAGTGCCCGGCGAAGTGGACTGGCGTAGATGCGGTCGATCGGCTCGGCTGCTAGTCGGGCCGCAAGCTCGCGCGCCTGTTCCCGACCCAGGTCGTCGAGGCTGAGGTCCTCACGCCCAATATAGTGAGTCCCGTTTCCAGGCGTGTGGGCATGGCGAATGAGGATCACGCGCATCGCTGAGAGTTGTCCTCGCTGTCCAAAACGCGCCCATATACGGATGCCACCGCCCGCGCTGTGGCGTCCCAGGAATAGGCGGCACTGCGCGCGAGGCCGTTTGCCCCGAGTGTGCGCCGCAAGTCCGGTTGCCTCATGAGTTGCAGGAGTGCCGCCGCAAGTCGCTGCGGATCACGCGCGGGCACGAGAATCCCGGCCTCGCCGTGGCCGACCATGCTGGGTATCGCACTGACGGCCGTTGCAACAATGGGTCGCGCACAGGCCATGGCTTCCGCGATCACAAGCGGGCATCCCTCCCATCGCGATGGCGTCGCAACCACATCGCAGGCGGCAAAGGCGAGCGGGACCTCGCCCAGGTGGCCGAAGAAGTTGAACATGTGCCCGCGCCCCGCCGCAGCAATGCGCGCCTTGAGCCGCCGCTCCAGGTCGCGATCCTCGATATCGCCGAAGAAGACGATGCGCGCCGCGCCAAGGTCGGCTTCACCAAGCACGGCCTCGACCAGGTCGTCCTGGCCCTTCTGCTCGCAGATGCGCCCCACGACCCCTACAATGAACGCTTCACTCTCAAGTCCCAGCCGCTGGCGCGCTGCATCGCGATCCGAAGGTTGGAAGCGGTGTGGATCGACACCATTCTCGATGACGTCGAACTGCGCGCCGGACAGGCCAAGTGCGCCAGCGACATGATCGCGAACCTCGCTCGACACCGCGATCAGCGCATCCGTGGAGCGAGCCAGCGCGCGTTCGAGTGTCAGGTCAGCGGAATTGGCGGCCCACTTGTCGTCGTAGTGGTTGTGATAATGCGCAATCAGCCGCAGACCATCGGGGCGCAGTATCGCTCCGGCCATGCGGCCGTAGAGATTGGGCCGATAGGAGTGCGTATGGATGAGGTCGATGCGCTGCTCTCCTCCCCAAGCGGTCAGGTCCGCAATGGCCCCGACCTTCCCCCCGCGGCCACTCGCCGTTGCCACATCGATGCCGAGATCGGCAAAGCGGCGGGCCTGTTGTTCCCTCGACCGGTCCTCGCGATCCGATGGCTTCAAGAAGAATAGCGCAGGCTCGTAGCTCCCGCCGGCAAGGTGGGCGCAGAGTTGGTAGACCACCTCCGTCACCCCCCCAAGTCCCACGGCATTGAGCACCATGCCGACCCGGCGCTTCATGGTCCGCTCGGCCGCGACTGCGCCGCTCCCTGGACGAGATGGTGAACGTGGTCGCGCCAGCCAGGCGCCTGCCGCTGAATGAGGTGGGTGGCCAAAAGCAGCCGCGCATAGGCACACGCCGGCTCGTAGTAAGGGCGCCATGAAGCGGGAGCACGGGCAAAGTAGGCGTCGAGAAAAGCGCGGCAGAATGAGCCGGCGGCAGCCTTGGAGATTTCGCCGAGCTGAGCGGCAAGACCGATCCGCATCGCAAGACCCGCAACATCGATCAGCGGATTGCCGAGGCATACCGAGCCGGAATCGATGAACTCCACGCCGCCAGAGGCATCGTCGATAAAGACATGATCCGGCTTCATGTCTCGATGCGTAGGCGCCATGACGCAGCCGTCCGCCAGACGCACGGCCTCGTCAGTGAGCGCGTGTGCTGCAGCAGCGACGTCAGGACAGGCCCACGTCACGTGTCTCGCCGCACGCGCGATCTTGGTGGTCACATCCGCGCCGAAACCGTTCGGCAGGCCGCATGGGCCCAGCAGATGCAGCGCCACGAGCGCCTGCGCTACCGCAAGCGCCGCGCGACCTGTTGCGTCCCCGGCAACGAGCCGCCGGTCAAGCGCGATACCGCGCGCCGGCCTGTAGAAGGCAGCGCCGTTCGTGGCGTCGATGGCAGCCGGTTCCGTCAGGCGCGCAGGCGCATGCACGCGCACCAGCTCAGCATTCACTCGCGCGGTCGTATCCGCCTCGCGCTTCGCCTCACCGGCTTGGGCGAGTTTCAGAAAGCCGAGATGTTGGCCCCTTGCCTCGTCTGATGTGCGTTTGCAGACGACGAACGTCGCCGACAGGCCGGGCCGGTAACGCACGGGCTCGAGTACGATCCCGTGCCCATCGCAACGCAAGCCGATGCCGGCAGCCGCTAGCAGAGCCATCGCAGCGTCACCGCCGTTCCCGGCATAGAGGCGCGCCGCAGGTAGCCGTCGGTCCTCGGGAAAGACGTCAAGGCGCATGTCGAGTTCAGGCACGCAGGTCACCGCCCGCCATCCCTCCGCCGTTCGTCCGTCACTGCCCTCCGCCGGCAGGCGCGGCGCCCGTCCCGGATTGATGCGCGCAGTCACGATCAGAGAAGCGCTGCGGCCCTCGCCGGTCTGGGCGATCACGTCGTAGACCACGATCAGGCGCCTGCCAGCGCGGTATCGAAAACGAGCGAGACGAACTCTGCTGCACGTTGCCGCGCTCCCCAGGACGTAGCGCGAGATGATGACGGACATGGCGTCCGGATCGAGCGCAGTCAGGAACCCAGGCATGACCGGATCCGCCGGCAATCCAGCAAATGCGTTTGTCACCGCCCGCCGAGGCTCTTGCATCGACGCGGCCGCCATCACTCGCTCCTCAAGGCATCGATCGGATTGAGTCCCGCTGCACGCCGCGCTGGCAGCATGCCGAACCCGATGCCGGTGAGTGCCGCAGCCCCCAGGGCCATGACGATGAGCGATGGAGTGATCAGGACCGGCCAGTCCGCGAACCTCGCGATGCCCGTCGCTGATCCGATACCGAGCGATATCCCGATCAGCCCACCGATAACGCAAAGCAGAACCGCTTCGCACAGAAACTGGAAAAGAATGTCGAAACGTCGCGCGCCGACAGCCATTCGCACACCGATCTCCCGCGTGCGTTCCGTCACCGAGACCAGCATGATGTTCATGATGCCAATGCCGCCAACAATGAGCGAGATCGCAGCCGTTGCGCCAAGCAGAAGGCTGAGTGTTTGCTGCGTCGACGCCTTGGCCTTGAGATATTCTGTAAGATCGCGGATCTCGAAGGTCTCTTTGCCCTTGTCGTTCTTGCCGCGTCGTTGCTCGAGCAGCGATTTGATCTGCCCCCGCGCCTGCTTGAGTGCCTCCTCGTCGGCGAGCTTGACCGTCAGATAGCCAACCTGGTCGGGCACCAGCTTGTGTCGCCCCATCATCCGCGAGCGCACCGTTGACAGCGGCACCAGCACGACGTCGTCCTGGTCCTTGCCATATAGGTTGGCACCCTTGGGTTGCAGCACGCCGATGACGTCGAACGGCGTCTCCGCAATCCGGATGCGTTGGCCAACCGCCGACTGGCCTTTGAACAGGGTCTCGGCCACCGTTGCCCCGAGAACGGCCAGTCGACCCGCAGATTGATATTCCTCTTCATTGAAGAACCGCCCGTCACTCAGCTCCCAGTCGCGGATGTCCAGATAGGAGGCATGCACGCCATCGATGTTTGTCAACCAGTTGGCGTCGCGATGCATGGCGGTCGCGCTCCGCCGCAGTTGACCAGAGATCGCAACGACGCCATCGACGCTTCTGCGCATCTCAGCAACATCGCGTTCCGAGTAGGGAACGCGCGTATCGGCGCCGGCGGAGCGGCCGCTCACACGGCTCGAACCGGGGCGTAGCTGGAGCAGGTTCGTTCCAAGGCTCGCAATCTTCTGTTCGATGTCGACGCGGGCGCCTTCGCCGACGGCCACCATCAGGATCACCGACGCCACGCCGATGACGATGCCCAGTGTGGTCAGCAGGCTGCGTGTCAGGTTCGAAGCCAGCGCCTGGACCGCCGACCGTACCGCTTCGCCGAACGCCATCATGCCGCCGCCCCCTGGTTCTGCGCACGAGGACGCGTATCGCTGATGATGCGGCCATCACGAAACGTCACGATGCGTTGCGCGTAATCGGCCGTATCCTTGTCGTGCGTGACGACGATCACGCACTTGCCGCGGGCATGCAGGTCGGCAAACAGCGCCATGATCTCGCCCGAGGTCTTGCTGTCCAATGCACCCGTCGGCTCATCTGCAAGCAGGATTTCCGGATCATTGATAAGCGCTCGCGCTATGGCCACGCGTTGCTGCTGGCCTCCCGACAGTTCGGTCGGTGCGTGCGCCGCCCGGTTGTCGAGCTGAACAGCCTCGAGACAGCGTCGGGCCCGTTCCATCGCTGCAGCGCGCGGCATGCCGGCATACGTGGTCGGCAACATCACCTGCCGCAGTGCGCTCGTCCTCGGCAACAGGTTGAACTGCTGGAACACGAATCCAATGTGCTGGTTGCGCAAGCGCGCCATCTGGTTCTGCGAAAGCTTCGCAAGATCGTGCCCAAGCACGGACATGGTCCCCGAAGTCGGTACATCCAGGCCGCCGATGAGGTTCATCAGGGTCGATTTGCCCGATCCCGAAGGTCCCATGATGGCCACGAACTCTCCAGGCTGGATCGCGAGGGTCATGTCGTCGACTGCGCGGACGGTCTGTCCGCCGAGGCGATACTCCTTGCTGACCCCACTCGCAGCGACGAGCGGTTCAACATGTCCGAAGCTCTCAATCATTTCCCACTCGCTTTCCGGCTGCGCACGATCAGCTTGTCGCCGGGCTTCAGGTTGTTGCTCGTGAGCTCGACATGACTGAGATCGGCCAGACCGATCTGGATGGACCGCTTCTCCGGCGCGTCGCCCGAGCCAAGCACCCAGACCGAGGCGGCTTTCGTTCCCGCCATGTCCTTTCGCAGCGAGGCAAGCCGCTCCCGCTGCGCGGCACTCAACGTCTCCTTGAGGGCATCTTCCACGATGTTTGCGGTCACAGTTTTCTTGGCGCGCTTGTCCGTCTTGATTTTGGCCAGATGCGCTTGCAGTCGCGCGACCTGAGGAGCATCAAGCTCCACTGCCTCCGCCCAGTGCTGCACGACGGCACTCGTCGCGCCGGTCGCATTTGTCGCTGCGCGAACATCCTTCGGCGGCTTGAAATGAACCGCGGCTGTCGGCAGTCGCACGGCGTCTTCCCGCCGCGCCGTTTCGATCAGTACATTTGCCGTCATGCCGGGATAAAGCGCCATGTCCCTGTTCTCGGCATTGATGATGACGGTGTAGGTAACGACACTGTCCGTCGCAGCCGGCGAAAGGCGAACCTGCTCCACCCGTCCCTTGAACTTCCGTTTCGGATAGGCGTCGACGTCGAAAGTGACGGGTTGGTTTGCCTTGACTGTTCCGATATCGGCTTCTGCCACCTGCGCTTCGATGTGGATCGACGACAGGTCTCCTGCAAGGCGAAACAGTTCCGGCGCCTGGAAACTTGCCGCCACCGTTTGGCCGACGTCGACGGCGCGATGCAGGACGATTCCGCTGATCGGCGCGCGGACTTGGGTCCTCTCCAGATCAATGACGGCCTGATCATACTGCGCCTGCTTCTGCGCAAGCAGTGCTTTCGCATCGTTGATATTGGCGGTCGCAACGTCGATCTCCGCCCGCGCCACATTCAGATCGCGCTCCGCCGTGTCGACGGTTAGTGCGGCCGAGAGCCCCTTTTTGTCCAGGATGCTCTGGCGCGTGAAAGCCTTCTGCGCGTTCTCCAGAACCGATTGAGCCTTGCGCAGCGCCGCTTCCGCGCTCGCTACATGAGCCTGTGCCGAGAGCACGTCGGCCTTGGCCTGGCGCGCCTTCGACTCGAATGTCTTGGGTTCGATCACCGCCAGCAGGTCGCCGGCATTCACCGACGCATTGAAGTCCGTCACGATCGACTTGATACGGCCGGAGATCTCTGAGCCCACCTGCACGGTGATTCGTGGCCGCACCGTTCCACTGGTCGCAACGACGCGGCGGATCTGCCCGGTTGTCACGGGCTCCGTCTCGTAGACGTAGCTGGCCCCGGGCGTTTCCGCCCCG
This sequence comes from uncultured Alphaproteobacteria bacterium, assembly GCA_963761475.1. GTDB lineage: Bacteria > Pseudomonadota > Alphaproteobacteria > Rhizobiales > Hyphomicrobiaceae. Next base: position 159,711 of record CAVXGT010000015.1, on the reverse strand, counting down.
ACGAGACCTGTGCCTGCCGCTGCGCCGCCGAGGGCCATAACGGCGACGGCCAAGGCCCAATAATGAACTGATGACATGGTCGATCTCTCCACAATCCCTGGCAGTCGAGCGCGGCGAAACTCGCACTTTCCCGCCTCATTCTTCCTTGGTCATTTCCCGTTCGGCGAGAAGCGCTGCTTCGAGCCGGTTCTTGACGTGAAGCTTTTGGAGGATGTTGTGCATGTAGTGTTTGACGGTGCGCTCGGTGAGGCCGAGCGCGTCGCCGATGTCGCGATTGGTCTTGCCTTGTGCGAGATGCTGCAGGATCTCGGTCTCGCGCGCGGAAAGTTGCGAGATAAGCTCTGCGTTCCGGCTCTTCGTGGCCACTTTGGCCTGGACACGCGACAGGATGCGTGCCGCCAGTCCGGGCAGGACGACGGCATCGTCTTCGGCAATGCTCGTGAGCGTCTTTATGAAGTCGCTGCCGCGGACACCTTTCAGGATATAGCCCCGCGCTCCGGCCTCGATCGCGGCCGAGATCGTCGCTTCGTCCTCGGAGACCGTAAGGAACACGATTTTTACGGCCGGGCAGTATTGCGAGATGGACTTGGCCGCCGCGATCCCGCCGCCCGGCATGCTGATGTCCAGCAGCATGATGTCGGGCAGCTCGTCCTGGGCAATGCGGACGGCCTCCTCGGCCGTGTCCGCTTCCCCGACGATCGTGAATTTGGGTTGCTTTTCCAGAGCGCGGACCACACCCGATCGGACGATCGGATGGTCGTCGGCAATAGCAATGCGGAATTTGTCAGTCATTTAGATCTGAGCCTCAGGTCCTGCATTTCAATGTGATGGCAACGGTCGTGCCGCCGGAGGTGGATTTGCGCATCTCGAACCTCCCTTTTAGGGTTTCTACCCGGTCCCGGACGCCGGTCAGGCCTAGTCGTGATGCAGCATGTCGGTGGTCGTTGGGTCTGTGCTCCGGCCCCGGTCCGTTGTCGCTGACTGTCACTCTGAGGTATCCGAGTTCGCACGATATGAGAACGCGCTGTCCTTCGCCTGCAGCATGTTTGTAGGCATTATTTAGGCCTTCCTGGAGGAAGCGGTACGCGCACACCTTGACTTCGTTGGCGGCGTCGATGACGCGCACTGGAATCTCGGCTTCGACCTTTGTCCCCGTGCGGTCCTCGTGCATCTTGATGATCAGCGCCGCCGCCTCGTTGAGCGACATGCTTTCGAGCTCTGGTAGCATGAGACCGCGAGACAGGCTGCGGATGTCACGGATGGCGTCCTCCAGCGCGCTGCGGATCGCATCGTGCGTGCTTGGAAGCTCTGGAGCAACCGGCCCGTCGCTCGCTGGCAAATCATCCAGCGTCATAAGCGCGAACCCGATCAGCTGTGCCGGCCCGTCGTGCAGGTCGGCGCCCAGCCGTCGCAGGAACTGTTCGTTGAGAAGGTCGGCGCGCCAGTAGGCGGCTTCAATCCTGTCCCGCAGTGCCGCATTCTGCGTGGCCTTCTGGATCAGATCGCGCTGCTGAGCCTCTATCGTGTTGCTCCCGCTGCGCACGAGCCCGTGCAGCGCCAGCATCATGAGCAGTGCGGTAGCCCCGACCACGCCCCAGCTCTGAATGCGTGCCGTGGCCAGCGCCGCGATAAGCTTGTCGGCGCGAACGTAGAACTCCGACACGCCAATGATGCGGCTGCTGCCGGTCTCGCGAATGGGGGCATAGATCTCCAGGAGCGGCATGTTGAGTTCCCGCTCATTGTGATCATCGTCGTGGGAGTGGCCGTCGAGGTCTGCCGAAACGATGCCTTTCCAGGCCTGCGTGAGATGGATAGTGGGCGTGAAAGTCTTGCCGATGACGTCGTGGAAATTGCTGTAGGCGACCTGCGCTGCAGACTTCCAAACCTTGATCGACACCACGTAGTCCTTGAGTTCGGACTGGTTCATGATGGCATCGAGCTTGGCGATGCTCTCTGCCGACAAGTTCCCGCTCCGCGCGAGATCCTGGACCAGGGGGCCGATGAACGCGTCCATGTAGAGCGTTGCGGCAATCGCTGAGTTGTTGGTGACGCCTTGCTCGATTTTCGCGGTGACCCACGTGCCGATAGCTGACATGCCCAAGAGCAATACGCCAGCTGCGGTGATCACGAATTTCTGGGCGAGAGTGAGCCGCGACCAAAAAGCGCCAATGCGATCCTGCCACCGGGTCCAGCCGGCTCCTGCCGGCAGGGGAGCTGCCGGCTTGGTAGGCGGTTGCGCACTGCCGCCGGGTGCTTGGCCGTCGCCGGACGGCATGGATCGCAAACCTTCAACCGTCATTGCGCGACGACCTCTTCGAGGAGTGGATCGACCAAATGCCTGTTCCGCTCCGAAAACCAGTTGATGAGCGCCAGCCGCAAAAGTGTGGCGCGCATATGATTCGCGATATTGCCGAGCCCCGTTTCGAGCCCGCGGCGCATTGTGCGGCGATAGCCGTCGAGGAATGCTTCCGCACAGGCACCGTCCTTCGAGCCGCTCTTCAGGTCGGCGAAACGAAGGTGGGCCAGAAAGTTGCCGAGATCCTGCGCCGGATCCCCAAGTCGCAGCGTATCGAAATCGATCAGCGTTGCCGAGCCGCCTTTGCAGATGATTTGCCGCTCATGGAAATCACGGTGAATGGGCGCCCGTATGGGCTGCGCGCATCGGCGTAGGTCGCCGCAGACTCGCTCCAGTGCCCGAGCGAAGGTGGTGCCGGCGTCTGTCGAGGTGTTGGCGATGAAAGCCGTCCACCCGGCCAGCAGGTCGATTTCGTCCATGATCCCATATGGGGCAAGGCCGCCAACGGGCGCGCCATGAAGTGAGGCGATCGCGGCCCCGGCATTCACCATGGCGTTCTCGCGTGCACTGCCCACCAGATCCCGCAGCGAGGTGCCCGCAACGTCGGCCATTACGAAGGCGGCTGTCTCCGGAATCTCTGCAATCACCACCGGCGCCGCAATTGGGCTGTCGTCACGGCCGAGCATGACGGATAGCGCCGCCTGGTGTTTGGCACCATCCATCGCAGTTGATGAGTTCCGCTTGTAGAGCTTCACAATGGCACTCTCTGGCGCGCCAGCCTTGCCGTCGCCGCGCGCACGCAGTACCGCGCGTTTGCCAAGCCTGTGCGCGAGCAGTTCATAGCTGATGGCTCCGCCGCCGAGATAACTGGAAACCGCGGTGGAAAGTGCCGCCGAAGGTTGGCGGTCCGCTGCAATCGCAGTGAGGTCGCCAATCCGCTCGTCAACGCCTTCTGCGCGCATGATGACGCCGGCATGGGCGAGGTGCGCCAATCCGAGCCGGCCGTTGCCGCCAGCTGGCATGCCGGTCATCGTTTCGAGCTTCGCCCGGGCCTTGTCGTAGGCGGCCTGGCAATCGCCCCTCGGCACCTGGCCGAACGCGCGGCACGACCGCCCATCGTCGAGACCGAACGTGTATTCGACGACGATGCCGAGCTTGCTGCCGAAGTGGACGCGCTCCGCAGTGCACGCTTCGAGACCTCGATCGCCGAACAATGCATAGCGGCTTTTCGCGTCCATCATCTGGACGAGCGAGGCTCCGCGCATCAGCGCCAAAAGCGTGTCGCTCGGACTGCGGACGCTGGCAGGTTCGGACGATGTGACCACACCCATGCGCCTCATTCCGCCCCCCGCCACTGGCCGGACTTGCGTGGGGCCTGCCGTTCGGCAACCGTTCCATTGGAGATGTCGAACGAGCGATCGGCCAGCGCGGCGACGTCGGCGTCGTGCGTAATGATGATGCAGGTGCACCCTGCCGAGAGCGCGCGCAGAGCTGCAAGCACGGCCTTCTCGTTGGCGCTGTCGAGCCCTGTACCCGGCTCGTCGAGAATGACGATCGGTGTTTTTCTGATCATGGCGCGCGCGATCGTGATGCGTTGCCTCTGTCCTCCGGACAAGGTGACGCCACGCCGTCCGACAATCGTGTCGTAGCCTTCGCGCATGCCCGAGATGAAGTCGTGCGCACAGGCTGCCTGTGCGGCCCTCACGATCTCTTCGTCCGTTGCGTCAGGTTTTCCGTAGGCGATGTTCTCGCGGATGGATGCGTTGAACAGGGCGGCTTCCTGCAAGAGAACGGTGACGTTCTCGCGCAGCGTGGCCAGCCTATAGTCCCGGATATCGCGCCCGTCGATCCGAATGGTTCCTGAACGAGGCTCGTAGAACCGCAAAAGCAGATGCGCGATGGTGGATTTTCCGGAGCCGCTCGGGCTGAAAAAGGCGACCGTCTCGCCCGGTGCGATCGAGAAGCTCGCCTGCCGAAGCACGTCGGCATCGCTGCCGTATCCGAAGTTCACGGCGTCGAATGCGACCGCGCCCTTGATCCTCTCCCCGTCGATGGCGTCGGGCCGGTCGCGGATATCGGGACTGCGGTCGAGTAGAGATAGCACCCGTTCCCCGCAAGCCGTCGCCTTAGCTAGGCGTCCGGTGAGCGATGCCAGTTTGCGCACGGGCTTGTACATGCCCGCAAGATAGGCCGTGAAAACCAGCAGGTCTCCGGGCGACAACACATCGGCTCGAACGCGGCTGACCCCGAACCACAACACGCCACAGGTGCCAAGCGCCAGCAACACCTCCACGGTGCGGTCCATCGAGGCTTCAAGCCGCGTTGTGACGAGTTCGCCTTCCGCGCTCGTCAGATTCTCGCGATTGAAACGGGCCGCCTCATGGTCTTCCCGCGCGTGGGCCTGGATGATCCGGATTGATTCCAGATTCTCACTCATGATGTGCGTGGCCCGGCTCTCCGTTTTGCGCTGCCGCCGTGCCGCCCGCTTGATCCGCCGTGAAAACACCACCGTGCTCCAGGTGAGCACCGGCAGCACCACCACCGCAACGGCGGTCAGTTGCCAGTCCATGAGCGCCATGACGGTGATCGAGCCCGCCAGCACCAGCGCCCGCCCGACCATGAAGATGCCCGATGTAACGAGCAGGTCGCGGAGAAGCCGGACATCGCCGGTCAGGCGCGTCAACAGATCGCCCGCACTCGCGTTGTCGTGGAAGGACTGCGATAGGCACTGGATATGGCGGTATAGGTCAAGGCGTATTGCCGTCACGACCCGTCTGCCGGCGCCCGCAAGCAGCACGGTCTGGCCATAGGCGAAGATGCCGCCGACGATGGCGATAAGCAGGATCGCCAGGCACGCAACGCCGAGCAGCACGTCGCCGCGGCCAAGCATTTGCGTGAACCACAGCGTTAAGCCGTCCTTTGGTGCCGCCGGCATGATCAGGCCGTCGAAGACGAGCTTCAAAGGCCAGGGCCGCAGCACCTCCATCACGGCCACGCCGAGCATGCATCCGGCTGCCAGCGCCAGGGCGCTACGTTCGCGCGCGATGTAGGCGTGAAACCGCGCAAACAAGCGGTACATCGCCGAGGTTTCGATGCGACCGCAAACCGACGTCCGCAAACGCTTTGCACCGGCCGAGACCAGCGGCTGGCCCATCTGCCCGAGATAGGTGTAGGTCCGCGCCAGAAATCCGCCGATCTGCGCTGCCATGTTTTTCAGCCAGCGGCGGTCGCCACGCGCGGCCTCGTCCGCTGTCAACTCGGCGACCTCGAGCTGTCCGGCAGTTGCAACCGCGGACGGGTGTTTCTCCAGCCGGCTCATTGCGCAGCCTCCGCGCTGACCTGATGGCGCCACCTCTCCGCCCGTGCCGCAGCGGCGACGGCGCAGATGCGTTCTGCCACGCCGGACCAGCTATAGGCGTCTGCCGAGGCCCGCGCCCGCGCGCCAAGTGACCCTCGCCGGTCCGCATCTGCGACCAGGCCGGCAAGTGCGCGCGTAAGATCCGTCACGTCACCTGGCCGCACGAGCAGGCCATTGTCGCCGTCGCGGATGATTCCGTCGATCTGCCCGATGCGGCTCGCGACAATGGCCCGGCCGGCAGCGAGATACTCAAACAGCTTCAGCGGCGAGAAATAGAACCCCTCGATGGGCGGATAAGGCGCCGTTGCGATGTCGACGGCGTTGAGCAGTCCCGGCAGGTCCGTGTGCGCCACCCAGCCTGTGACATGGATTCGGTCAGCTAGCCCCGTTCCGTCGGCAAAACCATCGATCCACGCTCGCATGGGACCATCGCCGATGATGGCGAGATCGACATCGTCACGTACTGCTGTGATGTTGCGAAAAGCACGAAGCAGTTCCTGCACACCGTGCCACGGCTTGAGTCCGCCGACAAAGCCGATCGTGATGGCGCCCTCGCGAATGCGGTCCGACAGCGCGCTGGTCATCGCCCCACGGGCCGGCGGCGCAAAGGCCGCCACATCCACGCCGTTCTCGATGACGTGCACCCGCTGGGCTGCGGCACCTTTCGAGCGGACGTAATGGGCCACGGAATTGGAAACCGCTATCACCCCATGAGCTTTTCCAAGCACGGCGCGCTCGATGGCGACAGCCTCCGCTTTGGCAGCCAGCTCCCTGTAGGCTTCCGCCTCTTCCACCAGTGGCGCATTGACCTCCGCGATGCACACGAGACCTGTCTGCTGTGCGATACGAACGCCGGCCCGGCTCCACAACGAATAGCGCTCGTAGATCATGTCGAAGGGTTCGCGCGCATGATCGGCCTGAACGCACTGTTCCATCGCCGATGCGCGCGCCATCCAGCCGCGCTCCTTGGTCAACCTTTCGCTGACGGGGCCAGAGCCGGTGTCCACCGGCTGCCGCCCGTCGCCCACTTCCGCCGGTTTGGCAACTTCGACCAGGCGGGCAGGCAGGGCGGCCGGATCACCGTCGCCAAGTCGGGCGCAATAGACCGTCACCTCATGGCCGGCCTGTGCAAAGGCGCGTACGAGCGACTGGATATGGACCGAGCCACCCTTGCCCCCGAGCACGGGGATGCCGTAGTCAGCCGAAAGATAGGCAATTCGCATCGCTATCTCCGTTCGAGAGGGTTTTGCGCAGAATGGCCGCGACGAACAGTTGACGCAGGCGATCCGCATTGGTGGTCAGGTCGAAAAGGTCTTCGGCGCGCCGTCGCCCGGCTCTCGCGAGGCGTTCGCGCAATCTGTCGTCGTCGAATAGACGCAATACCGATCGTGCGAGTTCGTCGGGCCGGGAGGGGGGCGCAAGAAGTCCTGTTTGCTCGTGCACGACGATCTCGGGGATGCCGGCAACGTCGGTGGTCACGGCTGGAAGTCCGACCGCAAGCGCCTCCAAGAGCACGGTCGGCAGGCCGTCGCGATCGCCGGATTCGGAGATCTTGCACGGCAGCACCATCACACTCGCGCGCTTCATGTGGGCCAACACCTCATCTGGGCTCATGGCGCCGAGGAGCCTCACGCCATGTCCGATCCCCGCTTGTTCGATACGTGCGGAAAGGTCCCGGCGCAGCTCGCCATCCCCGATGATGTCACATGAGTACGCGGCACCCTTGGCGTGCAGAATCCGGCACGCTTCGACAAGATCTTCGAAACCCTTCTTTTCAACGAGCCGTCCGACGGCAAGTATCTTTCGCGCCGGCCGCGTCTCCTGCCCAGTGAACGTGAACCGGGAAAGGTCGATGCCGTTATAAAGGGTGACGACCCGGGCGCGCGCCCCCGCCAGGCCGAGCAGATGGCGGCGGTTGTAGGCGGATACGGTGGCAACGAAGTCGGCCGCCAGAAGTTTGCGCCGCCGTGCCGCGTTGTCGACGTCGGGCGAAACGTATTGGTGGTAGATGTCGCGCGCATGCGCGGTGAAGGAAAAGCCGAGCCCCGCCAATTTCGCCGCGACCAGCGCCACCGTCGCCGCATCTGAGGCGAAATGGGCGTGCAGGTGCTGCAGCCCGAAATCCTCGGCCAGTCGCGCGATCGCATGCCCCTTGGTCAGGAGTGACTGGCGCGCACTTTCTCCCTTGCCCGGCGAGAGCTGTTCCATCAGACGGCACCAGGAATCTTCGCCCACTGCGCGCCTGTCGTGCCCGACCATCCCACTCGGATAGATGATCTGCGCGCGCAGGCTGTGCAACAGATCGTGGCGGAGCTCATCCAGCGGTTCCTTCAGCGAGAACACCGTGACGTCCACGCCGGCGCGCTCCAGCGCCAGGAGTTCGTTGAGGATGAACGTCTCGCTTAGCCGCGGAAACCGCTTGAGGATATAGCCAACCCTGAGGCGCGGCGCCGGCGCAGACTGGCAAGCATCAGAAGACGACATAGCGCGACTCCCTGGGTTGGAAAGGAGCGGCTGTCATTTTCGTGGCGGATGTCGCGCCAATTTCGAGCAACCGCCTCGCCGCGACTGCGCCACCTTCCAGAAATGCGGTATGCGGCGGTCGCGGTTTGTTGTCCAGCGCGACGCCGATCGCCGCCAAGGCGCGATCGCACGTCGCCTCTTGCGGATCGATACATGTCAGGAGGCCGCGCTTGTGAAGCATGCCGGCGCGGATGCGCTGCTCCGCGCTCGGGCCCGCACGCGGGATCATCACCACGTTTGCCGACGTCGACAGCGCTTCGAGCGCGGAGTTGTAGCCGGCCATCACCACGGCAACGTGCGCTTTGCTCAGATAGTCCATGCAGTCCGCTGTCCAGGGCAGGAAGCGTGTACGAGTGAGGGCTTGCGCCGTCTCCGCAAGTCGACGGCGCTTGTCATCGGGCATCAACGGGCCGCCGACAACGACTGCGCGGAAGTCAACCCTGTGGTCCAGCAGCTTAAGCGCTTCGAGCGTGAGCGAGAGCATCTCGAAGGCATCATGTCCACCGCCTCCCGCAGCCACGACAATCTTCTCGCCCTCCTGCCAGGCAGCAAGCCCATCGAGTTCGTTTGGCGTGACCTCGCGCCCACGTGTCTGGCGACCGGCGTCCGAGCCACTGCACACGTAGCCGACATAGTCGATCCCGCATTCGACCGATTGCTGCAGACCGTATGCATTGGCGCTGTCGAAGGTGTCGGCTTCACCATAGATCAGGATGTTGTCGAAGTGCCTGTTGATGAAGCTGTAAAGGCCCTGTTCGTGCCATCTCTTGCAGATGATGGCGGGCTCGTCGAGGATATCGCGCAAACCCAGGATGGTCTTGGTGGGCAGGTCGAGTGTTTTGATGAGCTCCAAGGCAGGAACGAGATCGCCACCCACACCCTTGGGCAGGTGATCCACGAGCAGAACATCGGGCTTGAACCCGCGCACAACGTCGCGAATGAGGCCGGCCCGCACGGATAGCGTCTCGTGTGCGCTCAGATTTAGGCTGCGCGATTCCCATTTTTCCGCGGCAACCTTCTGCACCGACGGCAGCTTGATCGTGTCGATCCCTTTGGGCACGGAGAAAAACGCACCCGCACCGCTGCCGATCAGCAAGGCCACGCTCGCTGACGGCTGCTGGCGTACGATCTCGTTGGCGATCATCGAATTGCGGCGCATGTGGCCGAGACCGATGCTGTCAGGCGAATACATGATGACGCGCATGTCCAGTTCCCTCATTCCGCTGGATTGCGAATTTCCAGATCTACGCGAGGAGTATCGGCTCCCGGAGGGAACAGACGTGATACGACGGCGCGCCGTTTGGTGCGCGCCGCCCCCGCATCGCTGAGTATCGATTCGATTGCCGCAAGGATGTCTTCGCTGAGCTCAGGCCGGCCCGTCTCTGCAAGCTTCAGCAGTCGCCTCAGCAGTGAGAGAGCAAGGAGGTGCAGCATCTCGGCGCGGTCGAGCGGCCGCCCGCCTTGCGCCACATAGGCGTTGCTCATGATCCTTGCGAGCCCGCAGGCAACTTCGGTCACGCTCCCAGCGCCGAGCCCAGGTGTTGTCGCCACATGCGCCGCAAAGTTGGCTAGGTCGAACTCCGCCGGCCCATATGCGACATCGTCGAGGTCGACCACAGCGAGATCGGGCCGTCCGATCGGCGCAATGAGCTGCCTGAGATGGAAGTCGCCGTGGACAAGGACGGTCCTGTTTCTTTCACTTGCATTCGCGTGCCGGTCCGCGAGCTGCGCAGCGGCTTTGAACATGCGCCGGCCGCGCGCTGCGCCAAGCCCGGCAACCGCATCACACCCAACGGCCATGCGCGGGCGGATCTTTGCCCAGGCATCCAGCGGTACGATTGCGTCATCGACAACCTGCGAGCGATGTAAAGACAGCGCTGCTGCAGCGATGCGCTCGATCAACGCTGCGTGTCCGCCCGCCGCGTGCCCGTCCGCCGCTCCGCATGCCGACCACAGCTCTTGTGCCGTCGGCCCGGCCAATGACGCATAGCCAAGCGTGCCGGGCGATCTGAGGGCCATGGCTGCAGGCGTCGTGACGCCTGCCACGAATAGCCGCCGCGCCAGTGCTGCAACAATGCTCGACCTGCCCGTCCTGTCGGTCTTCGCAAACACGCCGGGGCGTGCGTGCGCGCGCGCCTGCCCCATCAGTTCGACGAGGGCGTGCGCGGCCGTCAGATCTCCACTGCGCTCGAGGATTGCGGGATTCCGCCGGTACCCGGCGTTGAGGACGTGTGTCATCCAGCGCGCCGTCCGCAAGGGGTCTCCGGATCGATGGGGCAGTCCGATCGCTTCCCCCCAGGACTCCGCCCGTGCGCTTTGATCGTCGTAGGTGCGGGGCACCGAAACCAGCACAGCCGGTGTCGTCGTCGCCGCCAGCTCGAGAACGGAATTGTAGCCGGACGTACTGACGACGACGTCGGCAGCCGCGAACGCCGCGTTGAGGTGTGCACCGACATCGATTTGCGCATCGGCATTGCGCAGGCGCGCACTCGCTTGTGCGCGCGGTCCCAGAACTTGGAGGACCAGCGGCCGCTGCGCTGCGCCTTCGAGGACGCGATCGAGAACCGTTTCGATCTCGGCCTTGAGGGCGTCCGCCCCCGCAGCCGCGCCGCCACCGCCGGCTGCGACCAGAACAATCTTCTGGTTGTCGCAGCGCTCGAACGGCGTCAGCCCGCCAACGGGCTGGCGATAGATCCAGCCGACGTTCTCGACGCGAGCGGCACCGATCGCCGATGGCGAAACCGTCCATCGTTCGGAGGGCTCCGCAACTAGCACCAAGTCCCACAGCCGCCCGGCCGGCAACCGGAAGGCGCCAACTCGTTCCTCGACAGTTTCCCTGAGCACGAGTGCCAGCGTCTGGGGCAGCAGCTCAAGGTCGGGCAGAACAGCCGTGTCGACGACGACCGCGTCCGCATCGAGCATCGCGGCGGTCCGCGCCATGTCGCAGCGCTCGGCCTGCAGCGAATGGGCAAAGCAATGCGCAAGCTCGTCGTCATCCAATGCAGCCGGCGGCGCATTCGTGATCAGCACCAGCTCGATCTGCGGGGCAATGCGGCGGATCTGGCCCGCGATATTGCCGATCCGCCGAAGATGGCCGAGCCCGGTGCGGGCGGAGGCGCAAAAAGCCATCCTACCTGTCTTGGAGCCCACCAGAGTCCCGGGAATGTGCATCTCAACCATCACAACGCGACGACATCGGCCCGGCACAGCGCCTGAAGGCCTCGTGCTGTCATAAAAGCTTCATGAAGGTGGGCATATCAGCCTAGGGACAGTCCTTTTTCGTCCTTTGGTACAATCGGCATTCACAAGAAGGCAGCACCATCCTGTCCGGGTCTTGGATGTCCGCTGGTATTGAGATGACGTGTTTGCCCGGCATTCGAGCGCAAGGCTGCGCCACAGGGGCCTCGGTCAAGCCCCGCACGGCAGCCTCACCGCCAAGCCAATGCCGCCGAATGGCGCCGGTCCCGAATGTTGTTCGCTGCCCGAAAACGGGCCGGATGCGTCATTTGAAGTGGTAAGGCACTTCGTAGGTGCGCTGTTTGAGCGTCAGGCCGGCAGGCGGCACCGGGAATTTGGCGCTGGCAATTGCCGCAAGCGCGGCATCATCCAGTGCGCCGTGGCCGCTGGATCTTGCAATGCGGGCGAATGCCAGGCGGCCATCCTCGGCGACGGCGAAGGCGATTTTGACAGTGCCCTTCCGTTGCGTTCGGAGTCTTGTCGGCCTCTTCTCCGCGAGCGCGGCCACGATGAGTCGGTTGAAGGCGTCGATAGCCCCGGGCTTTGCCACAGCGGCGGCTGCTGTCGCGCTCCGATCCGGCGTCGCAGGTTGGCTGGCCGCGGCGCCACCCGCCGCCTGCGCCAGACGTGCCGGCGGTTGCGGTGCCGCAATCGGCTTGGTGACAGCCGATCCCGGGGGCTCCTCGGTGACCTCGAACTCATGAGGGTCCGGTGGGGACCCGCGCGGCTCGGTCGCGGCCGTCGTTTGTGCGGTCTCTTTCAACGGCTCGACACGCTCCGGCAATACGATGGCCTCCTCATCAACTGGACCTTTGTCCGCAGGTACGGCGACATCAGATGGCGCGGCCGGCGGCGGATTGTCGACGCTCTGCTGCTCCCGGCGTTCCCGTTGAGTTTGCATCAGGGCTGCCTGGGGAGCGGGCGACGGCTCGACGTGCGAAGCGTCGGGGGCATCCGCTTCCGCGCCCGCCTGCGCAGGTGGGCCGACCGGTGCACCATCGACGATGTCCATCGAGGCGGCACCAGAAACAGCCTGGACCTCGACCGATTTCCGAGAGTTCGAGAGCAGAGGCCGGCACCATGCTGACCTCGATGCTGATGGCGTCGAGGTCGGTGCCACCGCTGCCGATCTGCACGTCGGTGAAGCCGAGCATCGCTAGTCCGGCGGCAAGGTGTAGGACCAAGGCAGCAGCAAGCGGGGCGATTATCCCGCAGTGCACAGACGTTGTCGCCTGGCTCGCAATGTGTTCGCAGTCGACCGACAGTTCCGCCCCTTCATCGACCCAAGGTTGCGCCGTCGATGGCTCGTCTGCCGCTCCAGGCCTCACCGCCCCCAGCATGTTTCCCTCATGTAATGTAATAGCGTTGCATTCAGGAAACACTGCCGGCGCAATGTCCTGCATGGCACGACAATCCTCTTTTCAAATGCGATCGATGATAGTGTTATAGTATAACATTCAAGCATTGCTAGGGGGCGGACATCATGCGGCGAATGAGCGTGTCTTGCGGGGGGGGGGCGATCCGTCGTCTTGCCTTGGTCGGATTGCCGTCTGCGGCCGCTTTTGCGATCGCGCTGCCACAGGCGATGGCCCAGACACAACTCCCGGGCATTGTGGTCACGACCCCGAGCCCCGTGGTTCGACAGCCAGCGGCAAGGCCGGCCCCGTCTCCACAGGCTCCTTCAGCAGCAGCGCCCGCCTCACCACAGCCACCGACGACGCAGCCCTCTGCAGCCGTCGTGGCGGAATCCGAGCCGCCGCCCGGCTCGATCATCGTCGTCGACGACGCTTTCGTTCCCATCACAGTTGCAACGGACCGCGAGGTGCTCGCAACGGCTGGGCCGACCATCACCGATACGCTTGGGCAAAAGCCCGGCATCATCGGATCCACGTTTGCGCCGGGAGCCAACCGACCGGTCGTCCGCGGACTCGATACTTACCGTGTGCGCACCCAGGAAAACGGTGTCGGCAGCCACGACGTTGCCGCCCTGTCCGAGGACCACGGCGTGCCGATCGACCCCTTCTCGGCGGAACGCATTGAGGTGGTGCGCGGCCCGGCCACGTTGCGCTACGGCTCACAGGCGATCGGCGGTGTGGTCTCGGTGGAGAATAACCGCATCCCGATGTTCATTCCGCCAAAGGGCTTCACGGCCGAGGTCAAGGGTGGGCTCAACTCGGTCGACATGGGCCGGGACGGGGCCATGCAGGTGACGGCCGGTGCTGGCAACTTCGCCGTCCACGTCGACACCTTTCGCCGGCGCAACTTCGACTACGACACGCCGCAGGGAATCGCAGCCTAACACATTCGTCGATGCCAAAGGCGTGGCTCTCGGAGCGTCTTACATCTGGGCCAACGGCTTTTTCGGCGTCTCCTGGCAGCGCTACCAGAGCCTCTACGGCATTCCTGGCGAGGAAGCGCTGGAGCATCGCCCGCGCATCGATCTCGTCCAGGACAAGGTCACCTCGAAGGGCGAGTGGCGCGTGCGCAATTATGGTGTCGAGGCGATCCGTGTCTGGATGGGCACAAGTCGCTATGCCCACAACGAGGTCGTCTTCGAGGAAGCAGATGGCATCGACATCGTGGGCACGCGCTTCACCAACCGGGAGCACGAAGCGCGCGCGGAGCTGCAACATCTCGCCATCGCAACACCGCTCGGCCAATTGCGGGGTGCGGCAGGCCTGCAATGGGGCCGCAAACGCACGGCCGGCTTTGGTGTGGCCGAGCCCGTCGACGGACTTCTCGATCCAGCAGCACGTCAACGCTTGCTCGCCGGCTTCCTGTTCGAGGAGCTCGAGCTGTCGCCGCGCCTGCGCCTGCAGGTAGCCGGCCGCATCGAAAGCAACCACGCCGACGGCACCGGCGTCGAGGACCCGCTCGCCTCCACCGAGGCCGCCCGCTTCACCGCATCGTTCACGCCACTGAGCGGAAGTATCGGAGCGCTCCACGAGCTGCCGCTCGGCATCGTCGCGCGCCTCACCGCCCAGCACACCGAGCGCGCGCCCGACATCGGCGAGCTCTTCTCCAAGGGCGTGCACGAGGCGACCGGCACCTTCGAGATTGGCAATCCCAACCTCTCCATAGAGAAGGCCAACACGATTGAGCTCGGCTTCAAGCGCTCGAAGGGGCGGCTGCGTTTCGATGCGAGCGTGTTCCACACCGCCTACACTGGCTTCATCTTCAAGAGTTTCACCGGTCGCCAATGCGACGACGAACTTGCCTCGTGCGGTGCGGGCAGCGAGCTCGATGAGCTGGTCTTCGCCCAACGCGATGCCACGTTCACAGGAGCTGAGATCGCAGGCGAGTTCGACCTCGCACATCTCGGCCGAGGCGTCTTCGGCGTCTCAGGCCAATACGACTTCGTTCGGGCTCGTTTTGACGAAGGCGTCAACGTCCCACGGATACCACCGCACCGCGTCGGAGCTGGCCTCTACTACCGCGACCCCAACTGGCTCGCACGCATCTTCACGCTGACGGCGCTCCGGCAGGACGAGGTGTCGTCGATCGACGCCCGGGACACGCCGACAAACGGTTATACCCTGCTCAATGCCGAGTTGGCTTACACGTTCAAAACCGGCGACTACGACAGCATCGGGCAGCAGATGACGATTGGCCTCAAGGCCGAAAACCTGCTCGACGATGATGTGCGCAATCACGTCTCCTTCAAGAAGGATGAGGTTTTGCAGCCCGGACGGACGATCAGGCTGTTCGGCTCGATCAAGTTCAACTGAAGGGCCGGGAGCGCATGACGCCCCGGCGCCGCCTCCTCAACGGCCGAATGTTGCAAAAGGGCGCAGCTTATTGCGTGCGCCCACCTCGTCCTCGTCGTCTCCATCGTCTCCGCGACCACGACGCGAGTGCGCCCGCAGCCACGTCGATCCATGGCCGTGCTTGCAACCGACGTGGCCGGGATTGTGGCCAGGCGCACCTTGGGGTTCGAGCGCCAGCACGACAATCGCGCAGCCAACTCCAATACCGCCCGCTGTCAGCAACAACCTTGTCACGCGCCAGAGCATGGCGTTCCTGCCAACCGATGAACCACGGATCTGTCCGGCGCAGGCTACCGCCCAGCCGGTTCTACTCTCGCGCGCCGTCTGGCCCGGCATCGGGCCGTTGCCGCATCTCGACCGACTGAGCTTCGATGGCGTACCCCACGTCGGCAAGGTCCGTCTTCGCCGCGCTAACCTTGATCGTCCCGGTCACGTACACCGGATCGAACGGTCCAGACACCGCGAACGGCTTGGTTGCCCTCACGAGCACGATTTGGTTCGGCGGTGGAGGCGGCACATGGATGCAGGCGCCAACGAACGGCACGAGCAGGAATTCAACCACCTGCGTCGTATCGAAATCGAGCGGCACTACGTATCCCCCGAGCACCACGTGCTGGCCATCGAGAGTGGTCACCACGTCGCCATTAACGGCTGTCCTGTCAGTCCGGCGGCTGAGCCAGCGTCCTTCTTCTGTTGGTGGCGGCGGTGGCAAATCGTCATCGGCTGCGCGCCGCCGAGGCAGCCAAAACGGTTTCGCCTTCTGCGCCGCTGGCGGAAGGAGATCCTTCCAATCCAGCTTGCGGGGCGACGGCGCCACCTGCGCCTCGGTCGCAGCGGTTGTCGTCGTGAGGAGTAAGCTGGCAAATAACACGGCTATTATAGTTCCACGCATGCTGCCCCCCTGGCAGGCTGGACCTGGCGACGCCAATGCCGAGGCGATGTCGTCGTATCCGTTCAGTTGACACCGGCAAGGTCAACGGATGGCTTTTCGCGGCTTGCCTCCATGCTGGCCTGGCCCTTGGGCCCGATCAAGGAGACCTCTAGTTTCTCAGCCCCCTTGAACGCCGCAAAATAGGCGAGGTCGAGTGTCTTTAGTGCCGCTGGCGTGTTGCAAGCAAAAACGTAGGTCACCCGGAACTCAGCGTGTTGCGCCCCGCCGCCGGCATCCGCCTTGGCATGGGTGTGCTTGCCGTGGCTGTGGCCCTTGCCGGCCTTTGGGCCAGCGAGGCCGTGCAACTCGGTTGCGACCGAGGTCTGCTTGCACTGAGCCTGGGATGGCAGGGCAAACAGCTTGCCGCCGTCCGTGAAACGCGCCTTGGCATCGGCCACCAGCTTCTTTTCCTTCGCTGTCTTCGGCGCATGCTCGAAACCGATGATGTCCTTGGCAGGGGCCTCGAGTTCCATGCTGACGGTGCCTCCCTCGATGGCGACGGCAAGTTTGCCTTCGCCGTGGACATGGGGGGCCACCTCGCGGCGCGCCTCCTGCGCCATCACACCCGACAACGGAAGGGCGCCAGCAAGCGGTGCAGCAAGACAGAGAACGGACAGCAGCTTCATTGATAAGTCTCCAACACTGACGGCCGAGTGACAAGCACGATGTTATAGCATTACATTAAGTTTATCATGCGGCCAAGCTGGCAGGTTCTGGCAACGCGCGGCAATGCATAGCCGAGCGCTCTGGGCACGACGATCATGCGAAAAACTGGCGAAGTTTTGAAAAAATGGCTGTCTTCACCGGGTGTATGGGCTGCCGTGCTGAGTGTGGGATTGGCCGTCGCGACGGAGAGCCAAGCCGACGATCGCCCGGCCAAGGCTCCGCAGGCCTCCGTTGTCGCGCAAGCTGCGCCAACCCCGTGCGATCAGGTGACGAGGCCCGACGTACCCGCCGTGGCCAGCAAGGCGCGCGATGCTCTCGATGCCCTGTGGCTGCGCACGGAGACGGGCTACTTCGCCGCCTTCGTCACGCCCGGCGTGACGCGTAACCCGTTCGACTTGAAACCGCCGCCGCCTGACAGCGGTCCGCGCAGCGGCATTGTTCAGGCCCGCATGCCGGCCTGCACGATCACGGAGGCCGGCGCTGGCCGCCATATCGTGCGTTTCGTCAGCCCGCTCTACAGGTTCCACGAGCGGCAGGCAGGATGGTCGCCCCCCCTGCGCGACGGCTTGATGATGGAAGTCGAAGTCTTGTCTGTGGGCAATGAGCTGACCACGCGCGACACCTCGGCGGAAAAGGCCATCCTGATGCCGGAGCAGAAGATCCGGCGACCCGGCACCAAAGAACTTCCCCGCCTTTCCCGCTGGAGCGAGCCCGTTCCCGGATGCGCGCGCCAAGAAAGATGGAATGGCGACGCGTGCGTCCGTCGCAGACGATGAGCATTGACGATATTCCCGTTGGTTGGTCGTGAGTAGCGGCGTCGCCTCCTCGCCAACCTTCTGAGTGCGGTGGCAATTGCAGCACTCCTTCTGCAGTCGCCTAGCCTGATTGTCTGGCATGCGAATTGAGAATTGGGATGCCTAATGATGGACGCGAAGCCAGGGAACGAGGGACAAAGCTCGGCCAGACAGGCTCACCCACCAGGGGCGCGTCGACCTTGCGGAAAAGCAAGGAGCCCAACTGCACAAAGCATCACGGCGCCGCCGACGAGTGTCTCGTTGGTCGGCCGCTCGCTCATCATTATCCAGACCCACAAGGGCGCAGTGGCCACCTCGATCAGTGCGAGAAGTGACACTTGTGCCGCGGAGAGATATCGCGCACCGGACGTATAGAGGACGAGTCCGAGCCCGATCTGACCAACGCCGAGAATCGTGCAGAGCAGCAGGTCGTGTTTTGTGACAGCCACTGCACCGGCCGCGCCAACATAGCCGGCTGCTGCCGAGAACACGCCAGCAAAGAGCACCGAAGGCAGCATGTCGGCATCCGAACGCAGTCGGAGCATGACCGTAAATGCCGCAAACGAAAGCGCGGTCACGAGTGCGAGGAGGTTCCCGAAGCTGCGGCCTGCCTCGACAGCCCCCGCCGTGATGATGCCGACACCGATCACCACTCCGAAGATGGCAACGACGACGGGGGGCGTCAGCTTCTCGCCGAGGAAAAGCCAGGCCAGAATTGCGGCCGCGATCGGCGCGCAGCAAAGGACGAAGACCGCATTGGCGATGGTCGTCGCCGAGATAGCAAGGATCCAGAAGGTGAAGGCCGAAGCGAGGAAAGCGCCTGCTGCCACACCATGCCAGCCAACCGTCCGCACCATCTCCAGCGGACGCAGGCGACTGCGAACCAAGATCATGATCCCGACGAACGGGACTAGCGTGCCTGACCTCCAGAAGACAACCTGCCAATGATTGGCACTTTCGATCAGCCGGAACACGAGGCCTGACGTGCTCCAAAGAAGGGCGGCTGCAATCACCATCAGCACTGCAGCTATCGTTTGCCGTCTCCGCGCAGCACTTGGGCCGCGCTCGTCGCCGTCAACGGTCAATGCCATCTCTCGACACTCCCGCATCCGGCGGCCTGATGCCGCAGTACGCGCGAAACGAGCCTTTATCCTAGCCAAGGGCTACTGCCAACTTTCTTGCCGCGTCCGTGGCGGCCTGGCTGGTACGGCCCATGGCTTGCACGGGACCAGGACATCTCATTCAGAATCGCCGACCTCGGAGCGGTTGCCTTGGCGGGCGTCGTCGAGAAGCGGCACTGTCCAGAACGTCGCCATGCCAATGGCGGCGCTGGCGGCAGCCATGCAAAACGAGGCGAGGTAACTCCCGGTGAGGTCGTGCAGGACGCCCGAAAGCCATGAGCCCGTCGCCGCGCCGAAGCCCATGCCAAGTGCGATAGTGCCGTAGACCCGGCCGACGCCGCCGCCAGCGAACAAGGTCGCGACCAGAAGTCGAGATGATCGGACCGCGTGTCCCCTGGTTGACACCGAAAAGCAGTGCCCAGGCGTAGACGAGGACAAGGCTCGGGTAGTGTGGCAGCGCGGCGAGGCTGAGGATGCCGATTACCGTTCCAAGATAGGAGAGCGTGATCATCAGCCGTTGGCCAAAACGGTCGACGAGTGGTGCGATGCTCGCATTCCCGATCAATGAAAGCATGCCGCAGAGGCCAAAAGCGCTCGCGGCTGCCAGCGGCGTTAATCCCGCCTCGACCATTGCCGCCACCGACTGGGGTGACACAGCGAAAGAGGCGAGCGAGGTGAGGAAATAGACCAGGGATAGTGCCCAGAATGCGGGCGTGCGCGCCGCCCGCGCCACGTCCCAGCCGCCTCGCGTCGCCTCGTGCACCGCCCGCCGCTGCTGCCAGGCCGGAGAGCCGCGCGAAAGACGGGCAAGTGGAAGCGCAACAATAGCCAACGCCGCGACGGCAAGCAGGACGAGACCGATGAGCTTGTAGGCGTCGCGCCAGCCGTAGGCACCAATCAAGAGTTGGGCGAGCGGGGCTCCGATCAGGACACCGAACCCCGTGGCCGCATAGGTAAGCCCGATCGCAGTGCCAAGGCGGCGCTCGTACCAGCGCGACAGCAGCGCGTTGGCCGAAACCATGCCGAGCAACGACACGCCAAGTCCGGCCGCGAGGCCCACTGTAGCCATATAGTGCCAGACGGCCGTCGCGTAGCCTGCCAGATGGAGACTGCCGCCGAGTAGGATGAGGCCGCTCCCATAGGCCGCCCGTGCTCCCAGACGGTCGAATACGGCGCCGGCGAACGGGCCTGCCAGCCCTAGCACCAGCATGAACAGCGAGTAGACACCGGAGATGTCGGAGCGGCTGGCACCGAGCGCTTGTTCGACAGGAAGGAGGAAAACAGCAAACATCTCCGTAGCCCCGCGCGCCAGCATGTGCATGACGAACGTCAATGCGAGCACGGCGCCGAGCATGATGGCAGGTGTAGCCGTCGCCGGCCCTGTAGTGCGCTGCACGCCAATCTCCTGGGGATCTCTTGGACGAGGACAGTGATAGCAGCGCTTTGAGAGTGGCGGCAGAGGGTCCGGCGCATGACGGCATGCCTGATGCGGGCGGCTGGACGTCTTCCCCCGGCTCGCGAGACGCGCTGCACCCGGTTGTCCTCCCTAGATTGCCTTGATCGACGGTCGCGATCGAAGTGCTAACCTGAAGGGCTATCCTGGGACTGCACGCAATCTCCTGTGCCCGAGACCTTTGCGATGAACGCCCAAGCGTTGCATCCGCAGACACAACTGGTCGAGATGACACCGGCGCGACGCCCGTTCGTGCTGATCAGCGGGATTCTCACGGTGATGCTCTATTTCACGACCGTCATGGTCGTGACCTCGATCATGCCGCAAATTCAGGGAGTCATGTCGGCCACTGCCGATCAGGTGTCCTGGGGCGTCACCTTCAACCTGCTGGCAACGGCGATCGCGACCCCAATGACGGGCTGGCTCGTCGCGCGCTTCGGGCGGAAGCGAACGATGTGTGTCTGTGTGGCAGGTTTCGGTATCGCGACGCTCATGTGTGGGCTTTCGCGCTCCCTCGAGGAATTGATCTTTTGGCGCATCCTGCAGGGGGGCGTTCGGTGGTCCGACGCTGTCGCTAAATCAGACGATCATCCTCGACATCTACCCGAAGGAGAAGCTGCGCTTCGCCATGGGCGCTACCGGCATGGGGAGCGTCCGTGCGTGTGTTGTCGTCGGTCAGCCGCGAGCGACGCAACGGCGGATGCCGAATGTGCGTGACGACGAGGCGGCGCTCACTGCCGATATCGTGCGCCTCGCCAAGCCGTACGGCCGTTATGGCTATCGGCGCGTCCGCCAATTGCTCGTCGACGAAGGCTGGCGCGTCAGCGTCAAGCGCGTCTAACGCATCTGATGGCCCCGAATTCGTCGCGAAGAGGGTGCGCTCCTGGCTCGGCCGGATCGGCGTGAGGATGCGCTACATCGAGCCGGCCGGTCCGTGGGAGAATGGGCACTGTGAGAGCGTCAACTCCAAGCTCCGCGATGAACTGCTAGAGGGCGAGCAATTCTCGACGCTGTATGAGCGCAGGCGATCATCGAGCGATGGCGACGACATTGCAAAGCCGTCAGGCCGCAGTCCTCGCGAGGCTATCGTCCACCAGCACCCGAAACGACAATGCCGCCAGCGTCTGCTCTGGCCTACGATCCGCTCTGGCCAGCCCAGACGCTGGCCATCGCAAGCCGGGTTCAAACTTGATTGCTGGTATCGCGATCAGGGGCAGGGCAGGTTCCTTCGAACGACGCAGTTTTTCAACGACCCGCTAGAGACCCAGATCGCTGAGTTCGGGGTGGTCGTCGGGGCGGCGGCCCTGCGGCCACATGAACTTGCGCTCGCCTTCCTTGATCGGGACGATCGTTGATGGAGGCGATGCGGCGGCGCATCAGTCCGGCTTCGTCGAACTCCCAGTTCTCGTTGCCGTAGGCGCGATACCAAGTGCCGGCATCGTCGCGCCATTCATAGGCGAAGCGAACCGCGATGCGATTGTCCTGGTAGGTCCAAATCTCCTTGATGAGTCGGTAGTCGAGTTCGCGGGCCCATTTGCGTTTCAGAAACGCGCGCACCTCGTCCCGGCCGCGGAGGAATTCCGCCCGGTTGCGCCAGACGGTGTCCTCCGTGTAGGCGAGCGCCACGGCATCCGGATCGCGCGTATTCCAGGCATCTTCGGCTTTGCGCACCTTCACCTTGGCGGTCTCAAGCGTGAAGGGCGGAAATGGCGGGCGGGACATGTCCGGGTGCCTTCGCAACAGAGTTACGAGGAGAAATAGATCGAAGGCCCGGCAGGGTCTTGCCGGGCCTTCAATCTTCAGCCTGTGACTACCAGGACTTGTAGGGCAGGAACTTGCCAGACATCTTCACTTCGATACGGTCGCCCTTCGGGTCAGGAATCTTGTCGACATACATTTCGAAATCGATGGCGCTCATGATGCCGTCGCCGCCCTTCTCCTGGATCAGTTCCTTCAACGTCTGGCCGTAGACGCCGACGATTTCGTAAAGGCGATAGATGCAGGGGTCGGTTGGCACCGTCTGGTCGAAAATCTTCGTTGGGAATTCGGCCAGCACCGGGCCAGCTTCCTGAGGCAGGCCGAGATAGGTGACGAGTCTTGTCCGCCTTGTCGCGCGGCATCGAGTTCATGCCGAGGCAGGCGGAGGTGACGAACACTTCCGACATGCCGACTGGCTTCGGCGATGCTCGCCCAGGTGATGCCCGTCAGCTTCTTTTTCGACAGGATCATTTCGGTGACTTCTGCTTTGTCCATGATGGCTCCTTGTTGGCTGTTTGCCTGAATGGGGTCAGCTTGCGATCGATACGAGTTGTGGTCGGCTTGCTGGACTTCGCTCCTGTTCGTCGGGATCATCGCTGCCGGGTCGCACGGTGAGGGGTGGCTCGCCGCCGTATTCACGCGATTGCCGGCCAATTGCTGCGAGCGTCGGGCCAGAAACTCGACGAGATGATTGCGGATCTTGTAGTAGGCCGGCTGGTGGATGATCTCGGCGCGCTCCCGCGGACGCGGGATGTCGATGACAACGCTCTCGGCGACGCGGGCAAAGGGACCGTTGGTCATCAGGAGGATGCGGTCGGCAAGCAGGATCGCCTCGTCGACGTCATGGGTGATCATGAACACCGTCTGCTCGGAGCCCGACCAGATCCGGGTCAGTTCGTCCTGGATCGTGCCGCGCGTCAGCGCATCGAGCGCACCGAACGGCTCGTCAAGAAGCAGCAGTTCCGGCCGGATGGCGAAGGCCCGGGCAATCGAGACGCGCTGGCGCATGCCGCCGGACAGCTGGGATGGCTTGCGGTGCTCGGCGCCCTCCGGTCAACCCGACCATCTCCAGGTACTTTTGGGAATGTTCGATGACCTGGGCGCGCGGTCCAATCCGGGTGTCGGGCACGTACGCCGAACGTGACGTTTTTCAAGGCCGACAGCCACGGCAGCAGCGAGTAGTTCTGGAACACGACGCCACGATCGAGGCTCGGGCCCGAGATTTCCTTGCCGCCCATGATGACGCCGCCTTCGGTCGGCGTGTCGAGGCCGGCAAGGATGTTCATGATCGTCGACTTGCCGCAGCCGGAATGACCGATGATGCAGACGAATTCTCCCTTCTCGATGGAGAAGTTTGCGTTTTCGAACACCGTCAGTGGCTCGCCGCCCCTTCGGAGCGGGAAAGCGCTTTGACAGGCCTGGATATTTCAATGAATGGCTTCGTCACGATGTTGCCTCTTTCCGGTTTCGAGCCAGCTCTATTCCTGGAACTGAACGCGCGCTGGATGTAGGCGAACACCGTATCGAGCAGCATGCCGACGACGCCGATCATCAGGATCGAGAAGATCACGCTGGTCAGATCGAGATTGTTCCACTCGTTCCAGACGTAGTAGCCAATACCCGTTCCGCCCACGAGCATCTCGGCGGCGACGATCACCAGCCAGGCGATGCCGATCGAGATGCGCATGCCGGTCAGGATCGTCGGAGCCGCGGCGGGCAGGATCACCAGGAAGGCCGTTTTCAGCTGGACCCAGCTCATGGGTCTTGGCAACGTTGACCCAGTCCTTGCGCACATTCGCCACGCCGAACGCTGTATTGATCAGCATCGGCCAGATCGAACAGATGAAGATGACGAAGATCGCCGAGGCCTGGCTGTCCTTGATGACGAACAGAGCCAGCGGCATCCAGGCCAGCGGCGATATCGGCCGCAGCACCTGGATGAAGGGATCGAGCGCCTTGTAGGCGATCGGCGACATACCGATCAGGAAGCCGACCGGGTATTGCGATCAGGGCGGCCAGGAAGTAGCCCGACAGCACCCGGTAGAGGGAATAGGCGAGCTGGATGCCGATACCCTTGTCGTTCGGTCCGTTGTCGTAGAACGGGTCCGAGAAGTTCCTTCAACGCCTTTTCGATGACCTGCGACGGCGGCGGAACGCGAGCCTGTTTGCCGCCGCCGCCCGTCAGCATCTCGTATTCGGTGAGCTCGCCTGCGGATTTCACCGCAGGCGTTGCCAGTTCCCAGATGCCGAGCAGCGCCACGAGCAACGCGATCGACAGCAGAAACGCCTTCTGTGTTGTCGGACAGCGAGTCATCCGTTCATCACGCACGCCCGATCGGGAAGCTCTTGGCGTACTCCTCCGGCTTGTCAGGGATCGAACACCTTGCCCATGATGGTGTAGCTCTCGTAGGTCTGATCAGGCACCGGCATGCCGAGATCCTTCATGACCTTGCCGCAGTCGCCCGTGAGGTAGACCTTCTCGGCGATGCCCTTGTAGTCGATGTCGCCCTCGACATAGCCCCAGCGCTTCATCTGGGTCAGGATCCACACGCCCATCGAGTGCCAGGGGAAGGGATCGAAATCGATGCGGTCGGGGACGTTCTTCACGTTGCCGAGCCCGTCCGCGTACTTTCCGGTCAGGACCTGTTCGATGACCGGCACCGGCTGGTTGAGGTAGTTGGTCGGCGCGATCGCCTTGGCGATCTCCTTGCGGTTTTCGTGCTTGCTGGCGAACTGCGTGCCGTCGACGAGGGCCTTCAGCAGGTTGCCGTAGGTGTTCGGCAGCGTGTCGGCGAACTCCTTCGAGCAGGCGAAGGCGCAGCAGGGATGACCCTCCCAGATCTCCTTGGTCAGGATGTGGATGAAGCCGATCTTCTCCCAGACCGCGCGCTGGTTGAACGGATCGGGCGAGAGATAGCCATCGAGGTTGCCGGCGCGCAGGTTGGCGACCATTTCCGGCGGCGGCACGACGCGGATCTGGATGTCCTTGTCGGGGTCGAGACCTGCTTCGGCCACATAGTAGCGGAGCAGGAAGTTGTGCATGGAGTATTCGAAGGGCACGCCGAACTTGAAGCCCTTCCACATCTTCGGATCGTTCTTGTCCTTGTGATCGTTGTGCAGGACGATGGCCTGCCCGTTGATGTTCTCCACCGCCGGCATCAGGAACGGCACTGCCGTCGAGCCGGCGCCCATCGTGATCGCGAGCGGCATCGGCGTCAGCATGTGGGAGGCGTCGTATTCCTTGTTGAGCGACTTGTCGCGGGCGACCGCCCAGCCGGCGGTCTTGATGACATCGACGTCGAGGCCGTACTTCTCATAGAAGCCGAGCGGCTTCGCCATGATGATCGGTGTGGCGCAGGTGATCGGCACGAAGCCGACTTTCAGCTTCTTCTTTTCGGGCGTGCCCCAGCTTGTCGAGGATTGCTGCCTTCGCTTCTTCCATCGGGAACACCGAGCCGATAATGCCGGCGAGTGTCGAGGCCCCGAGCATGGAAGCAAAGCTGCGGCGGGAAAGTTCGTTGTGGCCGAAAATCGAGCGGACGACGGCGCTCTCGATGGCGCGCTCCAGAATGTCCTCGCTGGAAGGTACCGCACCCGGTGCCTCGGCTGGAATCTGCCTTGACGAATTGTGCGAGTCTGGCGTCCTCTTCAGCATGGTAGCCGTGTGCATATGGCCGTGGTCCGTGCAGGCCTCGCAACCGCAATTCGACCGTGGCGCAGGTCGGTGGCGCCGTCATAAGGATTGCCGAGGCTCTTGCTCACCATCTGAATTGCCCTCCTGGAGTGGCTTTGCTGGCGGAGGTCCCGCCAATGGTTAACAGAGATGCAACTCGCATGCCAGTCTGAGGATATAAATTTTATTATCGTTGTTATTTCAGATGGCTTACCGTGCTTCTGCGGAGTCCGAGATAATTATGTTTTGCAATAATTTATTAATTTGCATAAAATGTATTATGGATATTCATAATTCAGCCGGTGCCAACGTCGTACCACTGAGCTGCGATATGGCGGCCGGTTCGCGGCGCAGGCCTGAATGGAGCAATACGATGGCATCGGCCACGAAGCCGCGAACCGAAGTCTCGCCGTTCGACTCTACAGCAACTTGCAATGCAGGGACTGGCGGGCTGCATCGCAGATCATCCCCTGCCGCACCTGCTGATCTCGCCCTACGACAACGCCGTGCTGATCGCCAACGGGCGGCGGAGCGGCATTTCGGCATCGATTGCCGAGGGGTTCGCCAATATCAAGTTCAGCGATCTGTTCGAGCAGGAAATCGATTGGCTACCTGCACGTCGCCACGCAGCAGGCGATGAGCCAGGGGTTTGCCTGGACGCGGGCATTGCGCCCAGCCGGTAGGAGCGACGAAGATGTCGGCCAGTTCGAGCATTGCCTTGTCGCACAGAACATCGAAGGCAAGCTGCTCATCTTGATGGTCGATCGAGGATATCGACGCGCAGGCGCGGCGCAGCATCGACAACGAAGCCGACACAATGCACCGGGCGGGTTTGAGCGAATGGCGGCGGGCGGAGCGTTTTCTGCGCGAGATCGAGCGCCGGCATCACTTGATCCTGTCGGCGGCTGGCGAGGGCATCTACGGCGTCGACGCGAACGGCATCACGACGTTCGTCAATCCGGCGGCCGAAGCGATGCTGGGGTACCGTGCCGATGAACTGATCGGCCTCGAAATGCATCAGAAAGTGCATCACAAGCATTCCGATGGATCGCATTATCCCGTGCACGAATGCCCGATCTACAATGCCTTCCGCTCAAACAAGATCACGACCGTCGACGACGAGTGTTTCTGGCGCAAGGATGGAAAGCCGCTGCGCGTCGAGTACACCTCGACGCCGCTTCTGGAAAACGGCGAAGCGGCGGGCGCCGTGATCGTGTTCCGCGACATATCCCAGCGGAAAGGCGGACGAAGAGCGCCTGCGCGGCGCGCTGAGCGAGAACGCCGCCCTGCGCGAGCGCCTCGAAAAAGAGAATGCCTACCTGCAGGAACAGATCCTGACCCAGTCGAACCACCACGAAATTCTTGGTCGGTCCGAAGCCATACAGCGCATCATCCGGCAGATCGATCTGGTGGCGGCGAACAGAAGCCAACGTGCTCATCACTGGAGAGAGCGGGACGGGCAAGGAACTCGTCGCCGGCGCCATCCATCAGGCCTCGGGGCGCAAGGACCGCCCGCTCATCCGCGTCAACTGCGCAGCCGTCCCGCGCGAGTTGTTCGAGAGCGAATTTTTCGGCCACGTGCGCGGCGCGTTCTCTGGCGCCATTCGCGACCGTGTCGGCCGCTTCGAACTCGCCAACGGCGGCACGCTGTTCCTCGACGAGGTCGGCGAAATTCCCCTGGAACTGCAATCGAAGCTGCTGCGCGTTCTGCAGGAGGGCAGCTTCGAGAGGGTCGGCGAGGAGAAGACCCGCCGGGTCGACGTGCGGATCATCGCGGCGACGAACCGCGACCTGAAGGCGGAAGTCGAGCAGGGCCGTTTTCGCGAAGACCTGTTCTTCCGTCTCAACGTGTTTCCGATCGAATGCTCGCCCCTGCGCCAGCGCCGCGACGACATCCCGCTGCTGGCCCAGCATTTCCTGCGGCTGTCGTGTCAGCGCCTGAACGTGCCCGAGCCGCGCCTGTCGCGCGCCAACGTCGAAGAGCTTGAGCGCTACGCGTGGCCCGGCAATGCGCGAGAATTGCAGAACGTGATCGAGCGGGCTGCAATCCTCGCACGCCAGGGACGGCTCATGTTCAATCTGCCAGCCGGCGCCAAGAGCAAACAGCCGAGCCGGGAAGCGCCGGTCGCGGTGGCCGGCTCAAGGATCCTGACGGCAGCTGAGGTGGCCGAATTCGAAGAGAGCAATATTCGCGCCGCGCTAGAAGCATGCGCTGGCCGCGTCTCCGGCTCAGGCGGGGCAGCCGAACTCCTCGGCATGAAACCGCAGACGCTCTATTCGCGGCTGCGCAAGCAAGAACATCAAACTAAGTTGAAATCTTCTGGAGAAAATCTGAATTCAGCGCTCCAGGTCACAAGCATATAATCGGAAACCCATTGTCCCCGAACACTGATTCAAGCTTTCAGATTTGGGAGCTTGAGATGGCACGACATCGATTCGACTTGACCGATGCCTAGTCGAAGCTCGTCGAGCTCTTGTTGCAGTAGTCGTCGCGAAGGGTAGAGCTGGTCGATGATCGCCGGGGGCTTGAACGCCAGCTTCTGGCGTTTGCGAACAGGCTTGTCGTTGGCCGAGATGCCGGAGCGATCCGGGGCCCCTCGATCGCCGACGATAATCGTTTCGTGTGCTGGCAGTAGGGCGGCATTTGGGGGTAGCGTGTCTTAGCGCGATCTCAGATGATGATGTTTGTTGCGCTCGGATGACCGACCCGACCACCATCAAGGTCCACCAGCACGTCGCCAGCGGTGGCAAAAAGGGCGGCGCATCGCGAAACTTCGCGGGACGCTGTTCGCCGCCTATGCCTTTGCCACCGCGAATTTGTATCTTCCGCGAACGACGAACCCGATTGCGATGCGGTCAAGCTCCGCTGTTCTCGAGTTTCTCCTGGTTTCCGGCGATCCACCCAGCAGCAGACGATTGGCAAACCCCTCATCAGCGACAAATCGATGCCAACACCTAGCCGATCGTGCAGAAGGCATCGGAGCCGGTCTTGGGTCCGAAGCTATCAATCGTACCAATCGTCTCCACGACTGGGAGTGACGCAGCGCAATTGCTGACAATCGATGCTCTCGCACAATTGGAGCATAGGCGTTCAGCAGCGGTGGGATGACTCGGTTAGGTCAAAGGCGCCCGGTCTCGGATCAGGCCCTGTCCCCGCGGCGCATGGTTGATCTGCGGACGTCACGCGACGGTGGCTACGTCAATCGTCTCTCTGTGCGCCCGGAACTATATCGCCCAGGGCCTCGCCATGATGACCAAATCGGCTCTCGGCGCGCAGAAGGGCAGACGAGCATCGGGGAGGGCAGCTTGAGAGGCAACGGCGACCGCGGCGGCCGACGCCACTTGCAAAGGTCATATCGATGAGCGCCGTGTCATGAACGCCCCTCGCCCAAGACGGATCGCGCGAGATCAACGACGATCGTGCTTCCCAAGTGCTTCCTGGCACATGGAAGCGACTGCCGTCAAATCGGACGCGGCGCTACTAAGTTTCAGTTTTTATTCGGTAGCTTGGTGGGCGCGACAGGGATTGAACCTGTGACCCCACCCGTGTGAAGGGTGTGCTCTACCGCTGAGCTACGCGCCCAAACGCCAAATCGGGACCTCATGCCTCGTGTCACTGCGCTTGCGGGGCGAACTCAGGCGACGGCCTAATGGATCCCGATGCAGGCAACTGGCGAAGACGCCCACGGCGTTTGCGCCGTATCCTTAGCCGGCCCGCGAGGTCGACGCAACAGCTCACAGCACCGCTGCCGCGATTATGACTTGCGTTCGGTTACCCTGGCCTGAATGGAAGCTGCCTGGCGATTTGGGCCCTCATGCCACTGGTGCGCCGCCTTGAATCCAGGCGTGGCCGGGTGCCGCGGCGCACAGGCGTTGGACGACGCGGTCAGGATTGTAAAGGCGGACATGCTCGTAGGCGACCGCCGTCAGCCCGGGCTCTTGTCCCGATTGCTCCCGCAGGGCTGCCAGCAACTCGCCAGGCTCGAGCAGGAAGGCGGGGTTCGACGGCCTGCCGAATGCAGCGTTGCCCGTGGCGAAGGTCTCGTAGATGAGCAGCCCGCCTCCCGCGACAGCGGCAATGATGGCCGGCAGCAGGGGACGCCAGAGATAGTTGGTCACCACGACGAGATCGAAGCTGTCAGGCGCCCACGGTGGCGGCGCTCCTTGCTCCAGATCGGCCTCGATCAGGGTGGCGCCCTGCGGAGGCGCCTCCGCACGAACGGCACTCAGATCCCGGTCGACGCCGGTGACGGCTATGCCGCGTGAGCAGAGCCAGTGTATATGGCGCCCGGAGCCACACGCCACATCGAGGGCGCGCGCGCCCCTGGGCGTTGCGGCCGCGAAGCGGACCACCCAAGGCGAGGGCAAAGCAGGGGGCAGGGCGCAATCACGCATAATTGGGTCCGGTTCACCAATTGTCATCTGGCCGCCTCAAGCCATATAAGAGCGCATGTCGGAAAACGCTACATCATGCCCGCCAGGTGGCGATGGACCCGAGCTCGTCAAGATGAACGGGCTAGGCAACGAAATCGTGGTTGCCGACCTGCGTGGACGCAAGCAGACCTTGACCGCGGAGCAGGTACGCTCGATTGCGGCTGCGTCCGGCTGGCAGTTCGACCAGCTGATGGCATTGCACGATGCGAAAACGCCGGGCACTGAGGCTTTCATTCGCATCTACAACAGTGATGGGTCCGAAGCAGGCGCTTGCGGCAATGGCATGCGCTGCGTGGGCTTGCTCGTCGCCAAGGCCACGGGCAAGCGCGAGCAGCTCTACGAGACTGCGGCAGGCATCCTCGAGGTCGAGGTTGCAAGCGCTCAGCTGATCTCCGTCGATATGGGTGTGCCGAGGTTTCGCTGGGATGAAATCCCGCTATCGGAGCCGTTCCACAACACCCGCAAGATCGAGCTGCAGATCGGCCCCATCGACGCGCCGGTTCTGCATTCGCCATCGGCGGTCAACATGGGCAACCCGCATGTCATCTTCTGGGTCGACGACGTCAACGCCCATGACCTCGCTCGCCACGGCTCTCTGCTCGAATACCATCCGATCTTTCCCGAGCGCGCCAACATCTCGCTGGCTGAGGTGGTGTCGGAAACGGAGATCCGGCTGCGCACGTGGGAGCGGGGCGCTGGCCTGACCAAAGCCTGCGGCTCAGCGGCCTGCGCTGCAGCGGTGGCAGCGGCCCGCAAAAACCTGACCGGCCGCCAGGTGACAGTGATGGTGCCAGGCGGCCCCCTGCGCATCCACTGGCGCGACGACGATCACGTGATCATGACAGGGCCTGCCGAAATCGAGCATCGCGGTTGCCTCACCGTTGCCGGCCCGGTCGGGGGCTGAGGGAACAAGCATGGCCGCGCGCGTCATCAGCATGGGCTGTCGCCTCAACACGTTCGAGGCGGAAGTCATGGCCCAGGCCGCCGACAAGGCCGGCCTGGGCAAAGCTGTCATCATCAATACGTGCGCGGTCACCTCGGAGGCCGTGCGCCAATCGGCGCAGGCGATCCGCAAGGCTCGGCGCGAGAGCCCTGAGGCGCGCATTGTGGTCACCGGTTGCGCCGCCCAAATCGAGCCCGAGCGCTTTGCCGCCATGGCCGAGGTCGATCATGTCGTCGGCAATGGCAGCAAGACCGAGACGGCCTATTGGCAAGGCCTTGCGGCCGGGACCAGCGAACGTGTCGTGATCGACGACATGATGTCGGTGCGCGAGACCGCCGGCCACCTCATCAGTGGTTTCGGGTCGCGCCAGCGGGCCTACGTCCAGGTGCAGAACGGCTGCGATCATCGCTGCACGTTCTGCATCATTCCGTTCGGCCGGGGCCGTCGCGCTCGGTGGCAGCCGGCGAGGTGGTGCGCCAGATCCGCCATCTGGTCGAGGCAGGGCACGCTGAGATCGTGCTGACTGGCGTCGATATGACGGCGTGGGGGGCGGATCTGCCGGCGCAGCCAGGCTTGGGTCGTCTGGTTCGCCAGATTCTCGCCCTCGTGCCGGAGCTCAAGCGGTTGCGATTGTCGTCGATCGATTCGGTAGAGGCGGATGAGGCGCTCCTCCGCGCCTTCGGCGAGGAAGAGCGGCTGATGCCGCACTTGCATCTGTCATTACAGGCCGGCAGCGATCTCACCCTGAAGCGCATGCGGCGGCGCCACCTGCGGGCCGATGCGTTGGAATTCTGCGCCAGGATTAGGCGGATCAGGCCCGACATCGCCTTGGGCGCGGACTTGATCGCGGGCTTTCCGACCGAGACCGAGGCGATGTTCCAGGACACCCTCGATCTGGTCGACGAATGCGGCCTCGCCTACCTGCACGTCTTCCCCTACTCTGCGCGGCCGGGGACGCCTGCGGCGCGCATGCCACAGGTTGCGCGGGATGAGGTCAAGGCACGGGCCCAGCGACTGCGGCAAAAGGGTGTCGCATGCTTGGCTCGCCATCTTGACGCCCAGGTCGGGCGCTCAGTCGAGGTTCTGATCGAGCGCGAATCGATGGGGCGGGCGCCGGACTTCTCCGAGGTCGCCGTCGAGGGCGGCGGATCGCAAGGCTTGGTCCAAGTGCGACTTCACGGCCATGACGGCAGGCGATTGACGGGAAGGGTGGAAGAGTGAGCGAGGCGCAAGACGGAAAGCGCGGGCTGTTCGGGCGTTTTTTTGGCGGCCGCACGGCACCAGCTGCGCCGGATCCCAAGCCGCCGGCCGGCGAGCCGCTACCGACGGTTGCGCCAGAGCAGGATGAGCCGCCCGTCGCACGAGCAGAGCTGGGCGCTGCATCGGATGCGGCTGACGTGTCCGACGATGCGGCGCCCGCGGCGGCCTCAGGCCGGGTTGCGTCCACGACCGCTGCGACGAGCACGTCCGAACCGGCCCCGGGAGGCAAGCAGAGCTGGTTCCAGCGCCTGAAGGGCGGCCTTGCCAAGACCTCGAGCAAGCTGTCGGACGGCATCACGTCGCTGTTTACCAAGCGACGCCTCGACGGTGCGACGCTCGAGGATCTGGAGGATCTTCTGATCCAGTCTGACCTTGGCGTCGAGACTGCGATGCGTATAACCGAGGCGATCTCGAAGGGCCGTTTCGAAAAGGGCATCTCCGCCGACGAGGTGAAGGCAATCCTGGCGGCCGAGGTCGAGCGGGTGTTGAAGCCCGTCGCCAAGCCGCTCCAGATCGACGGAGCGCACAAGCCGCATGTCGTGCTGGTGGTCGGCGTCAACGGTACCGGCAAGACCACGACGATCGGCAAGCTGGCCGAGCGCTTCCGCCGCGACGGGCTCAAAGTGATGCTGGCGGCCGGTGATACCTTCCGGGCGGCAGCGATCGACCAGCTGAAGATCTGGGGGGAACGTACGGGCGCTAAGGTGATGGCGCGCGAGGTCGGTTCGGATGCTTCGGGTCTGGCCTTCGACGCCTTGAAGGCGGCCCAGGCGGACGGCAGCGACGTTGTGCTCCTGGACACGGCCGGCCGCTTGCAGAACAAGCAGGCGTTGATGGACGAACTCGAGAAGGTCATCCGCGTCCTGCGCAAGATAGATCCTACTGCACCACACGACTGCATTTTGGTGCTTGATGCCACCACAGGTCAAAATGCGATCGCGCAAGTCGATGTTTTTCGCGAGAAGGCGGGCGTGACGGGGCTTGTGATGACGAAGCTCGATGGGACGGCACGGGGGGGCATTCTGGTGGCGATAGCAGCCAAGCATAAGCTTCCCGTTCATGCCGTTGGTGTTGGAGAGGGGGTGGACGACCTGCAACCCTTCGATCCGGGAGAGTTCGCACGGGCTATCGCCGCCAATTAACAAATCCAGGTTAGACTGTGGAACCAATTATGCTTTCCAGCAGCACCCGAACACGAGGTCAAATGAGCGGTCGAACACATTGGTATCCGTTCAACACTGTTCAGACTTTGAACATCGGCAGTGAGATCGGGCCGCTTTTAACGATGTTCATCGTCAACTTCGGTTGGGGGATCAAGGCCGGCGTGTGGTCGCTGATCGGCACGACGGTGCTGGCGCTGGTGGCCTCGCTCATCGTCTTGCGTCGCCCGCCCATCATGCCGTTTATCGCAGGCGGCGTGACGATAGCGTTCGGCATTCTGGCACTCCAGACGGGCGAGCCCAAGTGGGTGCAAATCAAGGTCACTGTCTTCAATGGCCTGGTTGCCGCAATCCTGTTCATCGGCATCATGAAGAAGAAGTATTTCTTCGAGTTCATCTTCGGCAAGACATTCCGGTACTCGGAAGAAGGCTGGCGGCTGCTGACGCGCAACGTCGCTTACTTCTTCCTGATCACTGCGATAGCTAACGAGGCCGTGCGGCTCGGCTTTGCAACCGTCGAGATCCCCTGCCCCAGCAATTGGGTGTGGCTCATCCGGGCCTCGGTAATTGACGGGCTGGCGATCTGGATGATCTTCAAACTTTTCATAGTTGTTCCCCTGACGGCGCTCTACTTGGTGTGGCAGGTAAAGCTGCTGCAGAAGTACCGACTGCCTGACCAGGCCTGAGTTGGTGCTGGCCGTTGGTGGGGCCCTCGCCAATCGGCATCGGCAGCAGGTGCCTATGGCCCGTGCGGGTTGGTCATCGAGGCATGATCGACCACCAGGGGTGGGGATTTTGACCGGCCGGACAGGCCACCATGGGAGACGTCATGACCGAGGAGCTCAAGCCCAGGAGTGACGGCACCGCTGACAGCCGCCAATTGATCAAGCTTGCGATCGATCTGGGGCCGCTGCTGCTGTTCTTTGGCGCTTACGTATTTGCCGGCATCTACTGGGCCACCGGTTGCCTCATGGTGGCCATGCCCGTCTCGCTGGTGGTCTCGCGACTGGCGCTTGGCCACATTTCGCCGATGCTGATCGCAACCACCGTGCTGGTGCTGGGCTTCGGTGCCATGACGTTTTGGCTGCATGACCCGAGCTTCATCAAGATGAAGCCGACGATCATCAATGTGCTATTTGCTGCCGTGCTCTTCGCCGGCCTCGCTTTTCGCAAATTGTTGCTGAAGAACCTGCTTGGTGAAGCCCTGCAGCTGACTGATCAGGGGTGGCGTATTCTGACCGTTAGGTGGGCGATATTCTTCCTCGTATTGGCGGCCTTGAACGAGTTTATTTGGCGCAATCTGAGCGAAGCAGCGTGGGCCAGTTTCAAGGTTTTTGGAATTCTTCCGTTGACGATGATTTTCTTTGCGACCCAATGGGGTCTCATCCAGCGTCACCAGGTGTCGGCGCAGGTTAAGACGGGTGACTCCGCCAAATCATAGGAAACCTGTCCTGGCAAGCGCATAGCTCGCTCGGAATGTGGCGACGACTGAGCCGAACTCAGAGTTCCGCACATGATCCAACGACCCCAATTCGCTGTTTCACGCACAATTTGAGCTTGGAGTTTGGCGAAAAACGCGGTTAATTTACCACACGGACTGCAGACCGACGCTGGTGTTCACTTGAGCTTGGTACCTTGTGCGGCGCGATTGCTCCCGCGCCGTGTTTCGACGGCACTGTGTAGACGCTAATCAAACAAATCGTTGGAATGAATGAAGCGAGAACTCAAGCGCTGGACGGCTGGACCGTTCCCCCCTCCACCTTCTTCATCGCGCCGGCCAATGCGCTGGCGACATCTTCATGGCTGAAATCGGCGTCAGCGATCTGACGCCTCGACAGTATGCGGTGCTGGTGACGGTCTCGGATTTCGAAGGGCTGAGCCAAACCGACCTGGTTGCGCGCACAGGTATCGATCGATCGACGTTGGCAGACATCGTGCGCCGGCTGATGACAAAGGGATTGCTGCAACGCCGCCGCACGAAAGAGGATGCGCGCGCCTATGCCGTGCGCCTGACTGAGGCGGGCCGGGCCGTGTTGACGGCGTCCCGACCGGTCGTAGAGAAGGTTGAGCAACGTATCCTTGAGGCGCTGCCGCAGCGCAACCAGGCCCAATTCGTTGCCGATCTCGACACCATCATCCGGGCGTTCGAGGCAGTGCAGAAGTAACCGGATCAGACTTTCCCAGTCGCGCGCCCCCACTTATCGATTGTCACTCCGCCCGATCATGCGGCTCAAGCCTTGTGCTGGCGTCTCCGCTCCACCTCGAGCCCATCCGCCGCCAGAGTGATGATGCGCTGGAGTTGCTCATCGAGCTCGCCGCGCAAACGGCCACCGAGGCGGTTATCCAGCGCGAGGACGACGATGCCGTGGACGGCGCCAAAGAGCGTGCGCGCCGTGGCACGGCGGCGTTCTTCATCGCCAATGGTGTCCTCCAGAGCCCGGGCGATGACATCGAGCAATCGCTCCTGATCGTCGACATAAGATTGAGGGACTTCCTTGCCGGGCAGCAGGCGATGGCGGAAGACGGCGTCCCACCGGCGATGGTTGTCGATTGCGAACTGCATATAGGCACGCGCCAGTTGGGTGAGCCGCTCCGCGAGCGGCAAGCCTTCAAGATTTTCGCTCGCTGCTCCCACGACCCGGCCGAGCATGGCAAGCGTTGCGGCATTGACCGCCAGCATCAGTCCATCGATGTCGCCAAACAGGTTATAGAGCGTGCCGACCGAGCAGCCGGCTTCTGCCGCAATCCGCCGCGCCTGCACGGCTTCCAGTCCTTCTGCCGCCAGCACAATGGCCGTCTTGTCGACGACTTCCCGTCGCAGTTGGCTGCGATAAACCGGCTCTTGCATCGACGCCTTGCCCACGGCGCATCTCCTCGTATCGGTGGATGGCGCAACGGTTGGCTGACCGCCTCGCGCCTCGCATTTGTGCCGCAGACCCGCTTGTCATCATCTGATCGACCACCTGCCGTGGCTCTCCACCAGAAAGCCAGCTCCGCGTCAACGATGCGTTAACCGAGTTCATCGACGCCTCGAACGAAGTTCAAGATTGCGCTTGAACAAAGTTCATGAAGCAGTTATGTCTATTGCATGAACCTAGTTCACATCGCGGGAGCGCCCGTGAAACCGGGTTCGGAGCCCGAACCCGCCTGGCAAATGGCCACCCGAACGGGCTTCAACGCTGATTTGGAAACCGAGGAGATGAGGCTGATGTTCAAGGTATTTGCCACGCTCGTCCGAGGAGCGGCCGCAGAGGCGGAGGAGGCGGTGTTCGACGCCAACGCCATCCGCATTCTGCAGCAGCAACTTCGGGAAGCCGCAGTTGCGCTCGAGCACTCCAGGCGAGAGCTTGCCTGCGTGATGGCGCATAGGGCGTCGGAAGTCCGCGCCGTCGAGGCCCTCCAGGCCCGCATTGCCGAGCTTGAAGCCAGTGCCACGGCTGCGCTTGCTGGTTACCGCCAGGACCTCGCGGAGGAAGCCGCCACCGTGATCGCGGCCAACGAGGACGAGCAGGCCGACCGGCAAGCCGCCGTTGACCGCCTGGATATCGACATCTTACGCCTGCGCCAGCTCTCCGACGACGGCAGGCGACGGCTCAACGATCTCCGGCGCGGTCTCGAAATGGCCCGGGCGCAGGATGCGTTGCGGCGAGCGGGCGCGAATGGGCGCCGTGCGCTGGCAACCGGGTCGGGCGCCTTGCGGGAAGCCGAAGCAACCCTGGAGCGCATCCGGGACGCACACGTGAAGGCCGACGATTTGGCGGTCGCAGCCGAAGTCCTGGAGGCGTCTGGCACGATGAAGGACTTGGACCAGCGGCTATCGGATGCCGGCTTCGGTCCAAAGCACAAAACCAAGCCCTCGGATGTGCTGGCCCGCTTGCGCCAGCGCAATGCGGCAGGTGGCGCTGGGCCCGCCGCCCCTGAGATCAGGTGACCCAAGCCATGCAAACTCGTCGCACGGCCCGTTTCAACCCAACCATCATCCATTCGTCAGACGACGACAAGTCCCCTCAAGGCAACCCAAGGAGATACCCCATGTCGGCCAACACCCAGTCGCTCGCCTCATCCAACACCAACGCTTGGCTCACCTTCACATACGCCCAGTTCGGCGCCGCCGCCTTCATGGCCGCCGTCGGCATCTGGTTCCTCCCCGTCGATGTCCTCGTCAAAGGCTACATGATGATGGCGAGCGTCTTCTTGGTGGGCTCGGCTTTCACCCTCGCCAAGACGGTTCGAGATGAGCACGAGGCCCGCCGCTTTGCAGCCCGCCTCGAAGAGGCACGCACGGAAAAGCTGCTGATGGAGGTCGGCCGCGGCGGCTAGTGCGGCCGTTTGGAAGCCCGGTTCAGTCTTGTCGCGCGCTCGCAAAGCGGACTTCCGCATATCGTGCCGCACTAAGCTCATGATATCGCGAATGTCTCTTTGACACCCAAAGCGGCGGCGCCAGCCTTCGCAGGCCGGCGCCGCCTCGGCCTTTGGCGACGGCGCCATGGCTCGCGCCCGGCCTGCCACAATTGGACCGGCTGGCATGTCGACAGCGCCGCGCCAGGCGCTACCATAGTCCTCGACATGACGGGCGAGGACGAAACGACGTGAAAGACGAGCACCTAGCCGGCATCGCGCGGGCCAAGCGCTACGAGGAGCTGCGAAGCGAATTTCGCTGGGATCTGCCCGCCACCTTCAATTTCGGAACGGACGTGGTGGACGCGTGGGCGCGGGAGCGCGATGGGCTGGCGCTGGTGTGGGAGAACGCCAGCGGTGAGCAGGCGGCCTACCGCTATTCCGACATGGCGCGGCTGTCGAGCAGGATGGCATCGGCGCTGGCCGCGCGCGGGGTTCGGCAGGGCGACAGGGTCGTGGTGATGCTGCCGCGCATTCCGGAATGGCAGATTGCGATGGTCGCGTGCCTGAAGGTCGGCGCCGTCGCGGTGCCTTGCATCGAGATGCTCACCGCGCGCGACATCGCCTACCGGGTCGAGAACTCAGGCGCCACGGCCGTCATCTGCCGGGCCGAGCAGGTGGCAAAGCTGGCCGGGCTTGCCGTGCAGCCGGCGGTCAGGATCGCAGTCGGCGAGGCCGAAGGTTGGACGCCGTGGGAGGAAGCCATGGCCGGCGGGCGTGATGAATTCATCGCCGCCGAGGTTGGTCTCGAGGACCCGGCGCTGATGTATTACACGTCAGGCTCGACCGGCCATCCCAAGGGCGTGCTACACGCGGCGCGGGCCCTCTACGTGTGGCGCATACAGGCCTACATGTGGCTGGACCTCACGCCCGACGATCGCATTTGGTGCACAGCAGACACCGGCTGGAGCAAGGCTGGAACAAGCGTCATCTGGGGCCCGTGGAGCGCTGGCGCCTGCGCCTTCTTCTACGACGGGCCGTATGTGCCGTCGGAGCGCTTGCGACTGCTGGCGGAGCACCGCATCACCGTCTATTGCGCCTCGAGCACCGAGATCCTGCGATTGGCGGCCGAGCCCACTGCCCAATACGATCTGAGTGCGTTGCGCCACACCGTATCGGCCGGCGAGGCGGTCAATCCGGTTGCCGCGGAACGGTGGGAGGCGGCGACGGGGTCCAAGGTCTCGGAGGCCTACGGGCAGACCGAAGCGCTGATGATGGTGCTGAACTATCCATCCGAGCCGTTGCGCTACGGCTCCATGGGCCGGCCACAACCAGGTCTCGACATCGACATCGTCGACGATGCTGGCGTGCGCCAGACGGCCGGCGTCGTGGGCCACATCGCCCTGGCGAGCCCGAGCCCGCACCTGATGCTTGGCTACTGGCAGGACTCCGAGCGCACGGCCGCCTGCTTCATCACCGGTCCGCAAGAGCGCTGGTATCTCTCTGGCGACCGGGGCCGGAAGGACCAGGATGGATACTTCTGGTATGAGGGCCGCGCCGACGATCTCATCAATTCGGCCGGTTACCGGATCGGGCCGGTGGAGGTCGAGAACGCGCTGCTAGAGCACGCGGCTGTGCAGGAGTGCGCGGTGGTGCCGAGCCCGGACCCCGAGCGCGGCGAGATCGTCAAGGCCTTCGTGGTGCTGAAGGACGGCGTGACAGCCTCGGACGCCCTGGTGAAAGCGTTACAGGACCACGTCAAGGCCGTCACCGCGCCCTACAAGTACCCGCGGGCGGTGGAGTTCATCGACGAGATCCCGAAGACGGTGACCGGCAAGATCCGGCGCCGCACCCTGAAGGACCTTGAGATCGAGCGGGCCGCGGCCAAGTCTTAAGGCTGTTTGCCCTCGGTGCCATGGCGCTTGGCCAAGCCGCCGGCCGACGACTTCCCGTACGTGGGCGAAGCAGCTAGCCTTGTGCGGGCACGAACATCAGGAGACGCGGCAGCCATGCCAACGCAATACGTGACGATCGAGCGCGGGCTCGGGCCCGAGGGCAGGGTGGCCCTTGTGCGGTTCGATCGCGGCAACGCCGTCAATCCGTTGAGCCCCGAGGCCATGCGCCAGTTGAGGGCGGCCGCGCGGTCTTTTGAGGACGAGCTTGAAACGTCGGTCGTGGTGTTGACCGGCAATGCCAAGGCGTTCTCGGCAGGCTTCGACCTCAAGGACACCGAGCGGCGTGAGAAATCCCAGATGGGCCTCGGCGAGCAACGCAAGTCGCTGAAGATCGGCCCCTCCATGTGCAAGGCCTGGGCGGACATGGAGCAGGTCACCATTTGCGCCATCGAGGGCTTCGCCATCGGTGGCGGGGCGGCGCTGGCGGTATCGACGGATTTCCGGGTGCTGGCTCGTGGCGCGCATTTCCGCATCCCCGAGATCGCGCTCGGCATGAACATGAGCTGGGGCTCGATCCCCCGCATGCTGCAGTTGATGGGGCCGGCCCGCACGAAGCAGGCTGTGATCCTCGCCAACGAGCGCATCGAGGCGGCAGATGCCCTCGCGTGGGGGCTGGTTGAGCATCTCGCCGACAACGGCAAGGCGCTGGATGTCGCCATGGACTTCGCTCACCGTATCGCGGCGATGCCGCCGATGCCCGTCAAGATGACCAAGGCGACGGTCAACCGCCTCGCCGGCGCGCTCGACGATCTGGCAAGCCACATGGACCTCGACCAGTTCACGCTCACGACGACCAGCGATGACAGCAAGGAAGGCGTTTTCGCCTTCATGGAGCGCCGAAAACCCAAGTTTCAGGGGCGATAGGCCCCGGTGAGCGTCAATCCCATCAGCGCGGCGCGTAGCCTGTTTCGCATCGGCGACTATCGGCGGCTTTGGGTTGCCGGCGCGCTGACCGGCATCACGCGCTGGCTCGAATTCATTGCGCTCGGGATCTATGCCTTTGAGCTTACACGCTCGCCGCCACTGGTGGCGTTGCTGGCTGTCATCCGCATGGCGCCCTATGCCGTGTTCGGATTCTTCATAGGCGCACTGGCCGACCGCTTCGACCGCCGTACCCTGCTGATGACGGCCACATCCGTGCTGGCCCTGACCATGCTGGCGATGGCGCTGCTCACCGCCACCGGCAAAGCCACATATGCCATGGTCGCCGTTGCGACTTTCATCTCCGGGTTATTCTGGACTATCGACATGCCAGTGCGCCGCCGGCTGGTGGCGGACAAGGCAGGCGACGGCAACATCGCAGCCGCCCTGGGCCTCGACAACGCCACCACCTATGCAACCCGCGCCCTCGGGCCGCTGATCGGGGGGGCGACCTATCAGTTCCTGGGTATCGAGGGCATCTACACGCTGATTGCGGTGGCTTACCTGACGTGCCTGGAGATGGCGATCCGGCTGACGCGGGAGCCCGTCGATGCCAGCCGGGCGGCACCCGCGAAAGGCCTGCTCGCCGCGCTCGCCATTCCCCGCGAACTCATTTTCAACCGGCGCTTTGCCATCATCATGGGCATCACGCTGGTCCACAATGTGTGCTCGTTTCCGTTCCTGACGATGGTGCCTGTAATCTCGCAGAAGGATTTCGTGCTTGAGCCCTATCTCGTCGGCTTCATGTCGTCGCTGGAAGGCTTCGGAGGCACTGTCGGCGCAATTCTGGTTGGCGCGCTCGGTTCGGAGCGTTCGTTGTTCCGTTTCTACTACTGCGGGCCGGTCGCCATGATGGTGCTGATGCTGCTGCTATCGTTCCATCTGCAGGTGGCAACGACGATCGGCACTCTGCTGCTGATGGGGGCGGCGGTGGCGTCATTCACGGCCACGCAGTATGCGCTGGTGCATGTGAGTGCGCCGCCGGAGCTTCGGGGGCGGGCGACGGGCGTGCTCTCGATTTTCATCGGCTCCTCGATGTTCGGCCATTATCTTGCTGGGCAACTGTTCGGCGCCTACCCCTCCCCCGTCGCTATGCGCATCATGGCCGTCGGCGGTCTTGCCGCCATGCTGGTTCTCGGGATTCTCTGGGTGACCGGACGTGCGCCGGCCACCAAGCACGGCGCCGCCCAACCCTCTTGAGAACCCGGTCCAGACAAATCCGGCTTGGCTGGGGCCACCGGAAGGCAGCATAATTCGCCGCTGACGCAATCCCTTGTGGCGAGCGCCAGCATACCCTTCACCTGCGACATCAATGGATCAGGCTTCACCCCATGAAACTCGGATACTTCGACGACTTCCGCCTCGGCGTCGTAACGGACGCCGGCATTGTCGACGTCATGTCGGCCGTCCAGGGTGTGCCCCACAGCGGTCCCCATGACCTCATCAACGCCGTCATCGAGAACTTCGCGACCTTGAAGCCCAAGATCGAGGCCGCTGCCGCCAACGGCAAAGCAAAGCCGTTATCCGCGGTGCGCCTACGCCCGCCTTTGCCACGCCCGATCACCATCGACTGCATGGCGGTCAACTACATGGAGGACGGCACGCTGAAGGAACCCGCGCCGATCAATGCCTTCCACAAGTCGCCATCGGCCATTATCGGCCCGGGCGACACCATGGTGCTTCCCGACGTCCCGGCCGCCGTGTTCGAGGGCGAGGCAGAAATGGCGATCGTGATCGCCAAGCGGGCATCGAACGTCAAGGCGGCCGACGCCATGGACTACGTGTTCGGCTACATGAACTTCATCGACGGCTCGGCCCGCGGCCTGCCGCCACCAGGCAACGTCTTCTTCCAGATGAAAAGCCGCGACACCTTCGCGCCCATCGGTCCGTGGATCGTCACCGCCGATGAAATCCCCAATCCCCAGAATCTGCAAATCAAACTCTGGAACAACGGCGAGCTTCGCCAGAACTTCAACACCAGTGATATGGCGCACAACATCAGGCGATGCATCGAGTGGGCGACATCGATCCACACGCTGGTGCCCGGTGACATCCTTGCGACGGGAACCAACCATCGCGGCCTCCATGCTTTCCAGGACGGCGACAAAATTGAATTGGAGACGGAGGGGCTCGGGCGGCTCTCATTCAATGTGCGCGACGACCTCAAGCGCACGTGGGAGAAGGAGACGCGTCTGCAGCGCACAGAGCGCGGTCTGCCGCCGATGGCGCCGCAGACGGGCGGCAAACACGCCCCGAAGAAGGGGTGAAGCGCCTGATACGGTGGACCCGATCAGGTGGTGACGCCAGGCGGCGACGCGTGCGGTATGCAAGCGCCCCGCTGTCGGCTCGCCTGAGATGTTTCCGTCAATGGCCGCCAGGCGCTCGGATCCGATGAAGAATAGCGACGAAACGGCAACCTACACGTTCTTCGATCATGCCTTCGCTAAGACGGTACGGTCGCTCTCCCGGGTGGTTGGCCTTCGCAAGATCACGCAGCCATTCTGGGCGCGATGGCTGGCTTCCGGCGTCAGTCGCGAGGTCATATTCCGATTCCTCGACGAGCTCGGTTCGATCGACGGCTGGTCGACGCTGGCAACCCGCGTCGTCGACGACGAGGTCGTACGCTTCGAGGCAGCGCGAGCGGCGATGTCGGAGGCTGAACTCATCGTGGCGCTGCGTGAGCTGTCCTATCTCGCCAACATGGCGCAGTGGGGCTCCCTGCCGATCACCGACGAGCGCCGCGCGCTCTATCGCCGCTGCCGCGATTTCTACGTCGAGGCCGAAACCAAGGCGTATCCTCAATCCTTCAGCCGACTAGAGGTCCCCTTCGAG
The DNA here is from genome assembly GCA_963761475.1 of uncultured Alphaproteobacteria bacterium. Lineage (GTDB taxonomy): Bacteria > Pseudomonadota > Alphaproteobacteria > Rhizobiales > Hyphomicrobiaceae. Next base: position 116,291 of record CAVXGT010000015.1, on the reverse strand, counting down.
GGGTTGAAGCTGCACGCCAATCTGCATCGTCCTGCGCGGAGAAACATGCAGAACGGCGCGCCTTTGGTCGTCATCGTGCACGGCGTCGATGGCTGCAAGGAGGAGTTTCTATCGACCGAGCTGGCCCTGCTCGATGCGGGTTTTGCTGTCGCGGGCTTCGACGGGCCGGGCCAGGGCGAGGCACTGCTGTTGGATCGCAACCACTGGCGCCCGACGTTCTCGAGGTCCATTTCGGCCCTCATCGATCGCGCCGAAGGACACGACGGCATCGATGCGCGCCGGGCCGGCATCCTCGGCATCAGTGTCGGCGGTCTGTGGGCGCTGCAGTGCGCAGCCGACGACGCGCGCGTCAAGGCGGTCTATGATCTGGGCGGCCCCGTCAATACGCTAACCCGCTTTTCGGCGCTGCCCTTCCTCATCAAGACGCGCATTTGCCAGGTCACCGGCCATCACGATACGCCATCGGTGAAGCACGCACTGGCCCAGATCAACATTGAGGACGATACACTCCTGGCCCGCATTCGCGCCGACGTCCGCTCCATGCACGGCACCCGCGATCGCGTTGTCAGCATTGCCGACAAGGAGTGGCTTATCGAACGTCTGACAAGCTTGCGGCCGGGGCGCAAAGCCAGTCTGCGGCTCCTCGAAGGCGGCGATCATTGCTGTACCGGAGACGCCGACGTCGTCCGTGCCGACATGATCGCATTCTTCAATGAAGTCCTGCAGCCGCCGGCACACAAGGGGCGGGCCCTAAACCTGCCCGGCGCGCACGGATGAGCTGAGCCGTTCCTTGGTTCTTGCCAGGACGAGCTGCGCCCTCGGATAGACGAGCCGCATGCCGAATGCCGCCAGCGCCAGTCCGCCCGCGACGTCGACCAGCACATGCTGATGGGTCAACAGCGTCGAGACCGCGATAGCTCCCGCAAGTCCGATTGCCGCAAGCCGCCAGCCAGGTGCCAGCAGTGGCGCATAGGCCCATGCCGCGGTGGCCGAGAGCGCGACGTGCAAGGAGGGAAGATTGTTGCCGTCGAGATTGATGGTGTCGGCAAGCCACATCAGCGTGCCAACAGCGCCGCTCGCGACGTACGTCGGCGATGCAACTTGCGTCGGCATAACATAGTAGATGGCCAGGGCGACGAGGAGCTCGGCGACGATGGCCACACCGAACGGCAACAAACGCTCGGGCGTGCCAAAGACGAAGGGTGCAGCCATCAGCATCGGCGAGACACACAAGTAGATCGCAGCGGCTCCAGGGTAGAACGGAATTGCGCGATCGGCCGCCGTGGTCAAGTCCAAGTGCCATGTCGCAGCGCCGTGCAAGGCATCGCCAGCCCCATAGATCACGCCGAATAGCAGCGTCACGATCGCCGTCAGAAAAATGTTCACTGTGAGTGCGTGTCGCCTCAAGGTCTCGGGCGGCAGCGTAGTGCCCGGTTTGAGACGAGGTCCGGCCCACATGAAATAGAGCATGTGTCTGAAGGGCACGCTGGCGTCATCTGCGCGCGTGCTCGCCGGCAAGCGCCGCCAGGGAACTGTCGGGTCCCGGTGATGGCACAGGTGAAAGTGGTAGTTGAGAAACGCCAGGCGCGTGAAGCCGCTGACATCCAGGTTCCACGCGCCCTCCAGTCGGTCGAGCGGCGAGAAGGCGTGATCGGCATACTGCAGCGAACTCCACATCAGCCCGAAGCATGCATAGCAGGCCGCCCATCGCCACGGCGAAAGCTCGAGCCCCCACATCAGACCCGCTTGTACGAGGATCGCGAGCAGGAAGCCCAGGCGCACGTGCCACATGGGAATCTCCTGGAGGCTCTCGAAATAGGCCTTGGCGCTAGTTTGGCGCCCGACCATGCCGTCGGTCGCAACGATCTTGCGCCAGGGGATCAGGTTGCCGAAGAGCGCATAGACAGTCGCGAAAACAGGAATGAATAGCCAGTAGAGCCCTGTCAGGATGCAGTACCACTGCGCCACCTTGAGGACGTGGTTGTCGCCGGGCTCGTAGTAATCGAACCGCTCGACGTCACTGCGGTTGTTCTTGTGGTGCGTCAGATGCGACAGGCGCTGCACTACGAAGATCGTCGGAAAGAACGCAGCGGCGACGTTGCCGCGCTGCCTCGTTGACGATGTGGTTGGGATGGAAATTGCCGTGCACGGCCTCGTGCATGAACGAGAAGATCGTGTTTCCGGCAAACCCGAACAGGATTGCGGCCATGAGAACGACGAGCGGTGAGGTGGCGTGGGAGGCAATCCAGAGGCAGGCCGATGCAACCGTTATCGCACCGGCCATCAGCGCCAGATTTGATGGTGCCGATGTCGCCTCCCGCACCACGCCGGATGTCATGAGCGGGCCCCGCGCCGCTTGCGGCCAAGGAGGAAGCCTATCACCAGGCCGAGCAAACCAACGCCAGCCGTCACCCACTTCCAGAAGGTCGACATCGCCGACAGAAAGGGATTGTCGGAAAAGTCTGCTGAGAAATGGATGGCGGCAAGCTTCCACCCGCCGGTGCCGCGGTTCAGCGTCGCTGTCCACCGCAACGGCACGGCGAATTTCATCTGGCTGCCCCCCCGCAGATCGAACTTCGCATCGGCGCGACCCGTCGCGATGGCAACCGTGTTGTTGGCATAGAGCTTGGACAGCCCATCGGTGTCCGACGTCATTGAAAAATCGTTGAGGAAGCGCGATGAGCCCGACAGCATCCGGTCGAAGTAGGCCTTGATGTTGTCGATGCCGATGACGGTGTCATTGTTGATGGCCGTGAACGCCACATCAGGCGCGAGTTCGGCAATGAGTGCTGTGATATTCTTGGCATTGATGGCCTTGACCATCCGGTCCTTGACACCGCGCAGGTCCGCATGCAGCGCCTGGATCTCGGTTGAGCTTGCGGGTGCCGGTGTCGTTTGTGCCGCCGCCGTCAGACATTGCAGGTGTCCGATAAGGATGAGCAGGGCAATGGTTCGCAAAATCGTCATGATCTGTCCTTCAAGTCCGTGCCGCTTCGCGGTCACGTGTTGGCAGCTGAACGACTGAGTGGCTTGGCCTGTTTGCGCTTGATTTCGTGACGCGAGATGAGGTTGGCGAGCAGTAGCAGTCCGACGTTCTTCGGCCGTCGCCAACGCCCGAGCCCGACCAGGGCGCGACGGCCGATCGAGGTCCAACTGTAGAAGATTCGCCGTGCCGCCATCGGGCCGTCGCAGAGGTCATCAGGTGACATGCTCTTCGGGGTGACGACCGGGTCCCCGTAGCGAAAGTCGGGATCGATCCACCAGCGCGGCCGCAACAGGCCGCCCTCGGCTTCGAGACGCTTGTAGAGGGCCGTTCCAGGGTAGGGCGTGAGCGGGTTGAAGTTGGCGATCGTGAAGGCATGCTTGCGCGCGAACCGGGCGGTTTCGATGAAGTCGGCGAAGGTATCCTGATCGTACCCGAACACGAACGAGGCGTAGAGCATGATGCCACGCCGGTGCAGCTTTTCGACGACCTCATCGTAGTCGCCGGCCACGTGGTTCCAGTTCTTCTGCATGCGCTTGAGGTTGTCGCGATTGAGCGATTCGAGGCCAATCAGAACCAGGCGGCAACCGGCATCGCGCATCAGGTCGAGCAGTTCCTCGTCCCGTGCCACATCGATCGAGATCTGGCACGACCACATGCGTTTCAGCGGCTTCAGCGCCTGCATGAGTTCGACGAAACGGTCACGGCGCCACAGCAGGTTGTCGTCGACGAAGAAGATGAGGCGTCCGGGCGACAGCGTCTCGATCTCGGCGGCGACCTCGGCAGCCGGCCGTTGGGCGCGGCTCTCGCCGTAGAAGGCGTGGATCGAGCAGAACTCGCAGGCAAAGCGGCAACCGCTGCCAACCTGGACGAGATGGACCGGAGTATATTTCTTGCCATCGAAGATGCTGCGGTCGAACCGGGTGCCATCGTGCCGGTTGGGCAAGAACCCGTTCGTGTAACGCTTCTTGAGCGCGCCCTTGCGCGCATCTTCCACCACCTGCTCCCATTGGCCGTCGGCATCGCCAAGCACCAGACAATCGGCATGCCGCTCGGCTTCCTCCGGCAGCAATGTCACATGCGGTCCGCCCATGACCACGGGCACACCGCGCCGGCGATAGTCCGCTGCAATCTCGTAGGCGCGCCGGGCGGTGAAGCTTTCGGCGGATATGGCGACCAGGTCTGTCGGCACCGGCGCATAAGGCTCGACGCGCTCGTCGATGAGCACGGTATCGATGTCCTTTGGCGTCGCCGCCTTGAGCAGAGCAAACACCAGCGGTGTCATCGCGTCGGCAGGAGCCCCTTCGCCGAGCTTTGGGCGGATGAACGTGATGTGCCGCATTGAATGGTCCCGCAATGACGAGCCAAACACACCGCCCGTTCCCCTCGGACAGATCATAGCAATCCGATTTCCGGCATTGTCAATCGCTCCGGTTGCAGCACAACAGCTTTGCCGTGGGCAGTCACACAATAGAGTTCACTGCGATACGTGACATTGGGAAGATCACGACGAAGGACGCGCAACCAGGGGTGGCGCGAATCGAGTCCGAGCGCTGCGGCGTCATGGCCGCGCAACGAGGCGAGGTCGAGCGCCGCTCCGAGGAGCTTCACGAGAATGTCGGCCCTATCGTCCTCGACACCGAGCGCGGAGAGATAGACCAGGCCGAGGCGCGTGCCGACCGCTGGGAGTTGTGGGCGGCCGAGGATTGGCGCCAGCATGTTGATCATCGGGCGCGCCAGCGCCACGCCCCGGGGATAGCCGCGTACGACGGTCTGCTTGAAGGACGATTGATCCCAGATGGCGAGGCAACCGGTGATGGCATCTCCCGTGCGATGCACGATGATGTTGTCGGCACCGATCGCTCCAAGAGCAAACGCGGTCCAGGCGGGCGCGAACTGGTGCCGCGAGAGTGTGCGCTGCAGAAATTGCGCGAGGTGATCGAGATCCGCTTCGGTCGCTCGCCCGATCCCGTTGTCCAACGGCTGCCGTCGCGGCCGAAAGACAAAGGTCACGTAATCCGAAATCGGCTCGTAGTGCGGTAGCGCTGCGAGGCCAGCGGTCAGGATCCGGCGCGCGGGTGCGTTGTCGGCGGTGATCGACGTCAGCGCAAATGGCAGCTCGTCCGGCAGATAGCCGTGCGCGTGGACGGCGCGAAAGCCGCCTTTGAGGATGCTGAGGCGGTGGCGATGGCTGGCCGCGACCCGGAGTGCGCCGAGGTAGGGGAGGAGTGCACGCCGTCCGTCTACAAAAGAGGGCCTGACCACGCGCTCGCAAAGACCGATCGCTGCGCCGGTCTGCTCGCAGCGCGCGAGGATGACGGTCTTGCGTTCTTCGCCAAGCCCGGCGCCAGCCAGTCCGTCCGGTTCACGCTCGAGCGACAGCGCGTAGTCGCCGCCGATAGGATTGTCCCGGAGTAGCCGCCGGACTTCGTCTTCGTCCGCCGCGCTTGCAAGGTGAAACGAAACGCCCACGCTATTGCGCCGGGATGAGCGGACCGCGCCACGCCGGGTCGCCCAGCGGAAAACCATCGCGCTGGCCAAGCTCGGCGCGATGCATGTAGTTGATCGGCAGGAAGTTGCGCATCAAAACACGCTCGCCGCGGTTCAGCGGATCTGAAAAGCGCTTCAAGATGCTGGACCAGCTATAGAACTTCGCCCGGGCAGAGAGACAGCCTTTGCGGATCTCGTCGGGTTCGGCCCCTTCGGGCCGAAATGGCAAATCGTTGTAACGATAGGCATCGTCGAGCCACCAAGGTTGGTAGAGTAGCCGGCCTTCCGCCTGCAACCGGCTATAGAGAGGGGTGCCCGGAAACGGAGTCAAGTGATTGAAGGCCGCAATGTAGAAGCGCTGCTCGATGGCAAAGGCGGCAGCCTCCTCGAAGGCCTCGCGCCGATAAGCCCCATAGCCGAACACGAACGTGCCGTAGACCCGGATATTGTGACGTCGGAGATTGGCGAGCGCAGGCCGGTAGCCGCCCTTCATGCGATTGAAGGACTTGCGCATCGTCCGCAGCACAGCTTCGTCCAGGCTTTCAAAACCGATAAGAACGCCAGCGCACCCGGCCCGTGCCATGCGCGCGAGCATATCCTCATCGTGCGCGGCGTTGATGCTCATCTGTGTAATCCAGCGAATGCCGAGTGGTGCCAACGCATCCGCCAGCTCCGCCCCTTCCGCCATGTTGGCGGCAAAATTGTCGTCAACGAAGAAGAACATCTTGGTGCCGCGTTGGAGTTCGCGCAGCTCCGCCACGATGTCGGAGATCGGGCGTCGCCGGGCCGTGCGCGCGAAAAACGACTGAATGGCGCAGAACTCGCAGGGAAACTTGCAGCCGCGTCCCGTCTCCACCAGGCGGATCGGCAGGTACGACTTGCCTTTGAATAGCCGCCGGTCGTAGCGGATCGACGTCATGTCGGGCTGCGCGTTCGATTTGTATTGCCGGTGCAGTCGGCCCATGCGCGCATCCTCGATCACGCGCGGCCAAAGCCCCTCCGCTTCACCGATGACGACGCTGTCGGCATAGCGCGCCACCTCGTCGGGAGCGAGCGTCGCGTGAAACCCGCCCATCACCACGGGCACGCGGCGACGGCGAAACTCCGAGGCGATCTGATAGGCGCGCTTTGCCGTGTAGGTTTCGATCGGAATGGCGACGAGGTCGGCCGGCGCGTCGAAGTCGATCGCTTCCATGCGGTCGTCGAAGAAGGTCATGGCGACATCCGGCGGCGTAAGGCCGGCGAGGGCTGCGATCGGCAGCGGTTCCATCTGCCAGGATCGCATGTAGTTGACACCGGGCTTGCGCCCGATTGCGGGGTGGACGAGCGTCAGCCGCATCACGCAGCCTCTTCGCGCACATGCGGCCAGTCGCAGGTGTAGTGGGTGTGCAGGTGGTGGGCGTAGAACCGGTAGCCGACGTTGGCGGCAAGCGACAGTGGGAGCTGCGTGCGCGCGTGCCGAAGGCGCCGGAAAATCGGGCCCCAGCCGTAGACCTTCTTCCAGGCCGCCTCGTGGTGGGCTTGCAATTGCGCAGGCGTCATGTGCCGAGGTTGAAAGACGACATGCTGGCCGTCGTACTTCTCCCAGTCGCGCGTCAGGATGCGGCCTTCGCGCTCCAGGCGGTTGTAGAGCGGCGTGCCGGGAAATGGCGTCAGGATCGCAAACCGCGGCAGGTCGATCTCGGTCTTGATCACGAAGTCGGCGGTTTCCTCGAATGTCTCGAGCGTGTCCTCGTCGTTGCCGAATACGAAGCAGCCCTGGATCGTGATGCCGCGCGCATGTAGGTCGCCAATGAGCTCGGCGTAGAGCTTGGGATCGTTGAACCGCTTGTCGATCGTCCCGAGCCCCGATTTCGAGATCGATTCAAAACCGATGAGGAGCCCGGTGCAGCCGCTCTTTGCCATGAGGTCCATGAGCGCGGGGTCGCGGCCGACGAGACTGGTCGAAAGGCCGAACCAGCGAACGTTGAGCGGGATGAGCGCTGTGAAGAGCGCCCGCGCGTAGTGCACGTCGGAGATGAGATTGAGGTCGATGAACAAGATCTTGCGCGCCCCGACCCGGCGAATGTCCTCGACCACATGCGCGATCGGTTTCTGGAATTGCTTGCGGCCCCAGGCGGCGGGCGCCACGCAGAATTCGCATTTGTGGGCACAGCTGCGCGTCGCCTCGAACACCGCTTGCGTCAGATAATTACGGCCATCGAGCAACTCGCGTCGCGCAAACGGCAGTCGGGTGAGCTCGAAGTCGTGCGCTTGCGTGTAGCGCCGCTTCATCTCGCCGCGGGAAAAGTCGCGCAGGAGCTGCGGCCAGCTCTCCTCGGCATAGCCGACGCAGATCGCATCGGCATGGGCCTGCGCTTCATCGGGAACGAGTGTTACATGCGGGCCGCCGAGCACGACGGTCTTGCCGCGCCGGCGAAATTCCGCCGCCAGCTCGTAGGCCCGCGTCGAGCTGCCTGTGATGACCGTCATGCCGATGATATCGGCGTCGAGGTCGAGCGGCACGTCATGAGTGCCTTCGTCGTGGAGAAGGAAGTCCGGGTCGAGGTCAGCGGGAACCAGCGCCGCCAGCGTGGTCAATGTCAGAGGCTGGTAGCGCAGCGACTTCTTGAAGACGCCACCGCGATTGCGATAGAGCGGCCCCTTAGGTGAAATCAGCGCGATCCGCATGCCTGGTCCCATTCTTCCGATTGAGAGCTGACGAGACTGACGGGCTTGATGTCACCGAGCCGTCGCCCGGCCATCGCCAGCCTTTGAACGCGCTTTTCGACATGACATGGCAGCACTCGTACCAAAAGGGCGTCGAGCTGTCCAATGGAGCGCGCGTAGGCATATTGCGGGTTTGCCGATAGCATTCGCTCGGCCGTAGCAGCAATGCCGGCGATGTCGCTGGCCTCTTCATTGAGCCAGAGTTCGTAGCAGGGCCTGATCCCCAGCTCGGGTGAGCCCGCCCGGGCCGCCAGCGTCGCGATCAGGCCGAGGCGCGCGATCACGGCGGCGGCGAAGCCCTCGTCGATCTTCTCGCCGACGAGGTCGCTCTGCACGCCCTGGCGGCCAACGAAGCGCAACCGCGGTACCGGTCCGCTCTTGTCGACGCACGCCACGCGATCGCCGATGGCGTAGCGATAGAAGCCGCCATGCGTCGTGATGGCGACCCCATAAGTCTGCCCGACCTCGATGCTGTCGCAGAGATGGGCGTTGCCGTCATCGTCGATGAACTCGACCACTAAGGACAGTAGCGCTGGCACTGCGCCCTCCAGGCCGCCGAGCGGAACGGTCATTGCGCCCTCGGTCGCGAGCAGGCCCTTCGCCTCGACCGGAGCATGCGGCAGCAGCCGACCGAGACGGGCGGCGTAGACGGCCGAGCTCGCATCCGTCCAGGCAGAGATGCAGGCCAGCTTCGGCCATAGCCGATCCGTCGCCAGGTCTGGTGGTCGCAGGCTTGCCTCGAGTCGAAGGCGCGCGGCCGGCGAAAGTCCGGCGCTGATCGCCTCGGCGTTGGCCGGGATGGCGTCGATCAGTTCCGTCAGCAGCGTCGGGCTCCAGACGGACATCAATGTCAGGTCGGCCGCCTCGATCAGTTGCGTCAGTGTCGCAAGGCGCCACGCCTCGAAGGTGGCGAGACGCGCAACCTCCGGACCCACGGCCAGCGTCGATGCGAATGCCCGTGCGAGATCAGGCCCAAGATAGGCTGCGTCCGAGCCGAGGCCTATCGGTATGCCGGCCGGGGTTGCGCGCGGTGCCCGCATCGCCGGGCTGATGGAGACGTAGGCGCGCCCTTCCAGGATCGCAGGACGCCGGCTGACCAGATCGCTGATCCAGGGCAGTACCGCCTCGGAGAAACCCGTCAGGCTGGCCGTTGTGTACGCGACGAGCTTGGCCCCCTCGGTGGTGCCCCCGGTCTCCTCGAAAGCAACGACCGGCGCCGAGGTCAAGATACCGCTGGCGCCGTCCGCCATCCGCCCGATGTCGTCGGCAAACGCGGCGTAGTCAGCGATCGCGACGCGCTGGCGATAATCTGCAAGGCTATCGATCGAGGAAAAGTCGTGCTTGCGACCGAACGCGCAGTCGCGATTGGCGCCGACGATGCGCGCGAGCAGCTGCGTCTGCGCCGCCACCGGATCGCCGAGCGCCTCCTGGAACCGACAGGCCGCAACACCTGCGGCCCGCGCGAGCACCTGCCAGCCTCCCAGCATTCAATCTCCCCGTCCCAGCTCATAGATGCGCCGTCCATAAGGCCGCATGTTCGATGGGGCCAATGGACAAAGGCAAACGAGCTCGTCGCCATCGACGTAGCCCGGGTTGTTCTCGAGAAAAAAAGCCACGTCCGGCAAGCGCCGTTCCCGCTCTGATGGTTGGGCAACCTCCGCCTTCAACCGGCTCCTTGGACTCCTGAAGCGAACCACACCGTCGCGCGCATCGAAGTCGGACCCGAAGCGATCCCGCGCCAAGGCGTTGCGCAGCCGCAGCAGGTCCGCCGTGTTGGGGCCGTTCCGCCACCCCGGCACGAATTCGATGCCAAAGGCCGGCATGTAGCGGTAGGTGCGATGGCCTTTCACGATCAATAGCCAATAAAGCGTGCAGTCCGGGCGCTTCACCGACCAATGGCCGACCCGCTGCAACCAGGCCGACGCCAGCGCCTGATGCCCCCAATGCTCCCTGTCCATGATCGTGTCGCCGGAAAAGAGAACGGCGACCTCGCGCCCTTCGTACGCGGAGAGCGACCAGTGCAGCGTCGTGAAGCCGACGAGCGCGTCGTCGTGCCATACGGTGACGACCTCGTGCTTTTCGTCGAGGTCGCGATCGAAATGCGCCCGATCGGCCCCGTCGTAGTAGGTCGAAAACAACCCAAACATGGCCTCGCGCAGATCGGCGTCGATCTGCGTGACAGGCAGCACACGTGATTGCAGGCCATCTTTCGGTGACATCGTCCCGATCTACCAGCCGCCAACACTGCCGTCACGCCTTGGCACGCATAGCGATCCGGCGAGCCCCCGCGACTGTCAAGTCAGTAGCCGCGGGCGGACCCGTGCAGGGCCCGGCGTCACCAGCGTTGCGCCCCAAGCTCCCGGCGGAACGAAGGGACGCCGCTCATGAGCCCTCACGGTCAGTGAAACAGGTAGACCGGCGATGTCCAGGCTTGGTAGCCGTCCTCCGTCATCACGCAGATCCAGATCGGCGTGTCGCCCGTCTCTTCGAGGTCGATGGTGCGGGTCACCGATACTTCCCGCTCCAGGCGCTCGCCCGGAAGCCGGAAGACGCGGAGCTGTCGGGCAAGGCCGCCAGCGTCGAGAACGGTGTCTTCGAGGCCGATGGCATCTAGGGGCAGGTTGAGGTCGCCTCTGTTGGTCGAGATCGCGAGTTCGCCTCCACCAGCTTCGTCGCACCAGATGTCGAAGCCCATGTAGTTGCCCGTCGTGATCGTGTCCCACACGACCAGGTTCGAGCCGCGCTGTTCGAACAGGCGCTCCGGGTTCCACAGGTTGATGGTCTCGAAGCGATCGATCCGCCCCTGCGACAGCTTCGCCCGCCCCCGCCACACCGTATTGCGCCCGCGCCCGCGATACTCGGCGCCGCTCCAAAGCACCCGCAGGCGGTTGCCGAGCGTCGCTTTTGGCATAGGGTCGCACCGTCTCGAGGACGCGCGTGCCCGACCGGATCTCGATCCGCTCGATCCCCGCATGCGCCTTGACCGTGAACTTTGAGCTCGGCCGTCTTGGCTGGCTGTTTGCACGATGTCGCCCATGGTGACTTGGCTGACAGCGTGTTGCGCTGTATCGGCCTTGGCCGCCGGGTTGCGCTCGAACAGTTGACCGCCATCAGGCAACGCCACCGCGAGGTCGATATGCATGCGGCAACCGGTGGTGCCGTAGTGATGCCGCCGCCGCATCGCCTCGAAGATCGCGTCCCGGTCGAGCCGGTCGGTGAGGAAGCAGGTGAGCCCGCCATAGGAGCCGAACGTCGATGAGCCCGGATAGCTCGATCCCGGCCGACCCTTGTGGCCGTCGCTGTTGCAGACGACGCCGACCCGGCGGCCGAGCTTGAAGCCATCGGTCAGGATCCACTCGAACGTACCCCAGGCCGAGTGCATCTCGACGGCCGTCTCGAGCAGGGGATCGTGATCGTAGGCGATATTCGCGTAGCGACCGCCCACGTGGGCATACATCACGCAGTCCTCCTGCCGCAGTTGCCCATAGAGGTCAGTCAGCGTGTGGCAATCGGTGTCGATGTCCGAGCGGTCCTCGAGCAGGGCATGCGAGCAGCGGTGGATCTGGCGTCCCTCATGCCGGAAGAACACGTTGTGGTCGCCGCCGACGGCCGTGTTGCCCGACCACTCGTAGCCGGGAAAGACGACGAACCGGCCGGGCTCGTCCAACTCCGCCGTCAACGTGTTGAGCCGGTTCCAGAAGGCAGTCTTCATCTGGAAGTCATTGCCCTGATGGCTGGTGGCGTCGAGGAACGATTTGTTGCGCGCGAAATCGAAATAGCTCTCGATCGTGCCGATGCCGACCGTTTCGCCGGATTGCCCGTGCAGGTCTCCCCAATAGCCCGCGACATCACCGGCGCGAATGACGAGCGGACCTGCCTCGGCCACCTGCCGCCCGTCGAGCAGCACCTTGATGCGCAACGTACCCTGCTGCTCAGCCGTCAAGTCCCTCGATGGTGAGCGCCCTGTCCTCCGGTGCATAGTCGAACTCGCCCGGCAGCCCCGTCACCGGCAGCGACGGCTCGAGGCGGATCCTGCCGCGGGCCTGCGCCGTCGGATTGCCCCAGATGTCCTCCGCTTTGATCCCGAGCTGGAACCGTCTCGCCTGGCCGGCGCAGGGTAGGCAGCACGGCCTTCCAGCGGTGTGGCGGACCGGCGATGATCGGCACCGAGAACTGCTGGGCGAGCGGCAGGAAGTTGCCGGTCGCCTGCACGTCGGTCGCCACCCGGAACTCGTAGCCACCCTCGACGAATGTCTGCATCTGCATGCCGGGAGAGCCCCGCCGCGTATCCCCGAAGATGATCTCGATCTTTTCGCCCTCTTTGAGGTAGCCGCCGCTCTGGTAGGCGGTCACCAGCAGCTTCCAGGGCCTGAAGCCGTCGCTGCGCACGCCGAGATCGATGCGGCCTTCACCGTTGCTCGAGGCAGAGACGTAGTTGGCGGCGGCAGGGTTCGTGATCTGCGCCTTGCCCGCATCGCCGATGAAGCGGAAGGCAACCTGGATGCCGCCGGTATCGTCGATGCCGAGCTTGCCCACGGTGTAGGTGAGTTTGAAGGTCTGGTAGCTGCGCGCCTCCACCGGTTCGAGCGGTGTCAGCACGGCCGAGCCGTAGAGCGCGGGATCATTGCCCGGCCGCACCGAGGGAGAATTGTCTCCGACCAGTTCACGACTCACGGGGCCGTACTTCAGCTTGTCTTTCATCTCTGATCCGCTCTCGATGGGTTGCGTCGTTGGGTATCCTATCGACAAGCATCTCGAAAACTGCATAGTTTAGCAAGTTGTCAATGCGGGCACGCCCGCCACCAGGGGAGCAGGTCATGAAGCTTCATCCGAGAATGGCTGCATTTGCCACTTTAGGGGCAGTTGCGAGCCTAGCGTTGGCGGTCGCGGCACAAGCGGCGGACTATCCAACCAAGCCCGTGACGATGGTCGTTCCCTATCAGGCCGGCGGCAGCACCGAGACCATGGCGCGTCTGTTGGCGAAGGCGATGAGCACGACGCTCGGACAGAATGTCATCGTCCAGACCAAACCCGGCGGTGGCGGCGCGGTCGGCGCTACCTTCGTCTCGCAAGGCCCGAGTGATGGCCATACCATCATGTTCACCACAATTTCCTCGCTCACCTTCGATCCGATGGTCAACAAGGAGATCAAGTACAAGACCGACAGCTTCAAGTACGTGGCCGGCGTCACCGAGTACCAGATGGCTTTCGTGGCGCTGCCCGGAAAGCCATATAAGACGCTGCAGGAGCTGGTTGCCTACTCGAAGACGAACGCCGGTCTCAATGTCGCCGACCAGGGTGGAATGTCACGTGCCTTCATCAACTACATTGCCGCCAAGGAAGGCGTGAAATGGACCGCGATTCCGACGCGCGGCGGTGGCGAGATGGTGCCGTTCTTGCTCGGCAACAAAATCGATTTCGCTTGGTCGGGCGGCGTCCATCAAAAGTACGGGGACAAGATGGTCGTGCTCGCCTCGATGCTGTCGCATCGCCTCGCGGCCTCGCCAGATGCCCCATCGGTGCAGGAGCTCTATGGCATCTCGATGCCAGGTGCTGCCGTGATTGCAGTTCCCGCGGCCACGCCGGACGCAGTCGTCGCCAAGCTGGAAGCAGCCGTGAAGGCAGCCATGAACGACGCTGACTTCGCCGGCGTGCTCGGCAAGCTGAAGTTCCCGAAGAAGTTCGTCGGCACGGCAGACTTGAAGACACAAGTTCAGGAGACGGTAAAGAGCCTGAGCAAGGTCGTGACGGCGACCCAGAAGTAGTCGTGATGGCACGGTGCTCTCCCGGTGCGATTGTGCGAGGACGAATGGCGTCCCGCATCGTGCCGGGCGACGTTTGAAAGGGCGATCGGGCCATGACGAGACGCACGGACATCTCAGCAGGCCTGTTTGTGGCGCTGGTCTCGGCTCTGTTGCTGGTCTGGATCATTCCGGTCAATACGTCGCCACCGCAGAGCGAAAGCAACCTGTCGCCGGCGTTCCTCCCCTCGGTGGCGGCTGCGACGATGCTGGTTCTCTCGTTGCTCATGGTGGTGAGCCGGCTGCTGCTGCGGCGTCATGTCGAGGAGGGCGTGCACGAGGAGTTTGGAGCGGAAGCGCGGGGAATCGGTTGGAGCGAGTTGCGCGACATAGCGATTTGGAGTGCATTCGCCGCCGCCATGATCGCTGGCTACACAACGGTAGGCTTTCTGCTGACATCAATTCCGGCACTGGCGCTCATGCTTTATTTTACCGGCGAGCGCCACCTCGTGACCATTGCGGCAACAGCGCTTTTGACGCCGACGCTGCTCTATCTTATCGCCTGGCATGCTTTCAGCGTGCAGCTGCCGTGACGGGTCGACACGCCACATCCGTCGTCGGGCCAAGTGCTGCCGGAGAATGTCATGCTTGAGAGCCTGATCGTGGGCTTCGGTGCCGCTCTGACTATCAAGAACCTGTTTTTCATCTCGCTCGGTATCACCATAGGCATTATTTTTGGCGTCCTGCCTGGACTTGGAAGCGTCACGGCGATGGCGTTGCTCGTTCCCATAACATTCTACATGTCGCCGCTGGCAGCCATCGCCTTCCTGGTCGGCGTCAACAAGGGCGGCACATCCGGCGGCGCCGTGCCGGCCATCCTCCTCAATGCGCCCGGCACGCCGGAGGTCAGCCGCAACCGCCCGCGATGGTTATCCGCTGACCCAGCAGGGTAAGCCCGAGAAGGCCATGAAGATGGCGCTTTATTCGTCGGTCTGCGGTGACACGTTCTCGGATATCATGCTGGTGTTGCTGGCAGCGCCCTTCGCCAGTATAGCGCTGCAGTTTGGCCCGCCAGAGTTCACGGCCATCGTCATCTTCTCCTTCACGCTCATTGCCGCACTGGCATCACAATCTTTGATCAAGGGCATCATTGCTGCCGCGCTGGGTGTGTTTCTCGCCACCATTGGCCTTGATCCCGTCGAACTCCACCACCCGCATGACCTTTGGCCAGACTGAGCTTTTCGATGGCATCTCCCTCAATGCCCTCGCGATCGGGTCACTGGCTCTGAGCTCTGTGCTGGTTCAGATTTTCGAGACCCGTGAGACAACGGCAGTGCCGTTGCCCCTCGGCGTGGACGCAAACTACGCAGCAGCGAACAGGCTATCGGCTGGCGAGTTCTGGTCGAATTGGCGCACGCTACTGCGGTCAGCGGCCATCGGTACCGGCGTTGGTATGCTGCCGGGCCTCGGTGTCTCGCTCGCCGCCTTCCTCGGCTACGGTGCAGCGCAGCGCGCCTCCAAGACGCCTGAGAAGTTCGGTACCGGCACCCTCGAAGGCATTGCCGGTTGCGAGGCCGCCAACAGCGCCGTTGTCGGCTCAAATCTCATCCCCACCATAGCTCTCGGAATCCCCGGCAACGTCGCTGCTGCTCTTCTCATCGGCGCTTTCATGATCCACGGTGTTGTACCCGGACCCATGATGATGGTTGATCACGCCGAGCTCGTGTATTCCATTTTCGCAGCCATGCTGATGGCCAATGGCCTGCATCTTCTGATCGGCCGCATCGGCATCCGTTTCTGGGGGCAGATCCTGCGGGTCCCTAAGCGGGTCGTGCTGCCGATTGTCGTTATCTTCTGCATCGCCGGCGTCTATATTCCAACCAACTCCCTGTTTGACGTCGGCATGATGTTTGCTTTCGGCGCCCTCGGCCTGGCGATGCGTCGCGCGGGCTTCTCAATCGTCTGCCTCGTAATCGGCTTTCTCCTGGGTCCAATGTTCGAGTTGTCACTGCGTCAGACACTTTTGATGCACAAGTCCGACCTAACGATTTTGCTTACGAGCCCGATATCATTGGTGTTTATGCTCCTGACGGTGTACTTCGTTTGGCGTTTCGGCCCCGCCCAGTGGCTCAAAGCGCGACGAGACCGGTGAGGCGATGGCACGCGCTCACCCCTGCCTTTCCGGTGGCAAGACGGCTCTTGGCCGGCTCGCCGAACCCAGGACCTCCGCAAGCATGGTCGAGCAGACAAATCCAATAGCCCGGCGCCGCCATCCGGCGGGCGGGCGGCCGTTCGCGACCGCTGCCACACGCCGAACGCCACTCGAGGCCTACCTGGTAGGCCAGATGCGGGCCCACGCCAGCGTGCCGGGACGCACGAAGCGGTCAGCCGCGCGGCTGGCACTTGTTGCAGCGATCCGTGACGGCAGGCTTGAGCCTGGGGATATGCTGCCCTCTGAAAAGGCGCTGACCACCATTCTGGACGTGAGCCTTGGCACGGTTCAGGCTGCTTTGCGACAGCTACAGCAGGCGGGAACCATCATCCGCCGCCGGGGCGACGGCAGCCGTGTCGCATCGGTCGAACCGTTGGCCGACACGATCTGGCATTTCAGGTTCATCGCCAAATCCACGGGCCAGCCGATGCGTATGCGTCGTCAGACCGTTGCCGTCGATAGCATTCGGAATTCTGGCCCATGGGCCGATTACCTCGGTTGTGGCGACGAATTCGTGCGCATCCGTCGCCGTATAACCATGAATGCTGACGTCGCCATCTACGCCGAAATGTACCTCGACACCGCCCTAGCCTCCGGGCTGGCGGCAATCGATCCGGCGGAACTCGAGATGGTGAACATCCGCCCGTTCCTCGAGGAACGCTACGGCCTCTTCGCCGCTGGTGCGCGTCACACCATCATGACGACCAGCCTCGGGCGAAAGACAGCGGAAGAGATGGGATTGGCGCCAGGCCCGCACTATTTCGAAATCCACGCCAAGACCTTCACGGCGGAGCGCAGCCCGATCTATTTCCAGCGCATTCTTGCCCGCTGCGCGGACTGCGTCCTCGACTTTTGAGACGCGGGATCGATCAGGCGGTCAAGCGTCCTGACGTTCATGGTGTCGCCACGCGCCCGGCGCGCCTTGACCTCAGCCGAAGCTTGCGACGGGCCCAGATCCACACTCCTGTCGCCAGCAGGCCCAGCATCGCCATCGAAATGACGACGTTCATCAAGGCGGACCAGCCACCCGCGAAAGTCCCTTCGTGCCAGAGCCGTGGCCAGTTGCGCGCTGCCGCCACCGCCCCCTCCTGGCTCACACGATAGATCTTGTACTCGCCGTCCTCGATGATGCGCATCTGCATCTGCCCGCGCGCCGGCCGCAGCCAGACGAGCCCGGCCAGGTCGTGCCGCTGCCCAGCGACACGGACCGCCTCGGCAAGCTTCAGCGGTGGGCCGGCTTGCGGTCCGGGCCCCGGAACACCCGAGAACGTAAGCCCGGCGGCAAGCAGGATGCCCGTCACCGGTGACAAAACCAGCAACGGCAGCAGCCCCCACGACATCGCCTGATGCCAGCCGCCAACGGAATTCGAGATCCGCGGCCACCCCATGAAGACCCCGAACAGGGCAAGCACGACCATGGCCACCGATGAGCTGATGACCAGCCAACCGAGGTCGAGCAGAAGCGTCTCGTGAATCCGGCGTGCACTCGTGAGCACTTGCGCGACGGGGGAAGCCTCTGGCTTCACGGTGCCGCTCGCCACATCGACAATCGTCCCTCCTCGCCCCCCTATGGTGAGCGTCCCGTCATAGCTGCGATAGGAGATCGCGCGCGCGACACCTTTGGGATCGTGCTGCGCCAGCAGCGCCGTGATCTGGTCTGACCGGAGCCCGCCGGGCTTGACGGCGCTACCGGCAATCCATGGCTCGAAGGACAAGATCAACCCCGTTGCGATCACCACAAGCAAGGGCGCGGCAAAAGCCAACGCTACCCAACGGTGGAGCTTCAAGAGCCATGCTTTGATCATGTGCGACATTCCATATTTGAGGCGACGTCCATGGCAAGGCCACATGCCACATCCCAGCACGTCCCAAGAGGCCAGTCTGTTCCGCAGCACCGCCGAGCAGGCGCACCCTTGGGCACGCAGGAGGACGTGGCGCACATCGGGAACGCCGCAGCCCGCCCGGAACCGTCGCGTGATCCGAGGCCCGACTGTCCGGTCGTGATCAAAGGCCGTTCCCATAGCCGTATGAGCTGAGCCGCCGCCGATGGCAGCCGCGCGCCCGCTCGAGACCTTGCGCCGGCGATCGAACCGGTCATGGCATTGCAGAGCCGCACTAGGGCATTGTTTTTCCGAGATGTATTTTTGAAGCAAGGCGTGCGTTCAGAGAGGGCCCGGGACCATGGCACCCCTGGCGTGTCGGCCACGCGCGCTGTCGGACGTCGCGGATGTGCGACCTTGGTAGCTTCTGCAACTTGCATCTGCTTGACACGGACGCTGGGAAGGGCTCGAATTTGACGCAGTGCAAAAAGCCGCGTCGACGGGTGTTCAGAACGATGCGGCAATAATCGACAGGCTGCGTATTTCGGCCAGGAAATGTTATTGCGCCGCAGGGGTGCGCCGGTCCATGGGGTCCTGCCATAAGTGTAAAGCACCGATAAGGTCGACCGACAGATTTTGTGCGAACTGCGGAGCGAGCCTCGTTGCCCGCTGCGCAACGTGCGGCAACGAGCTGCTCAAAGACGTCGCGGCATGCCCGAGTTGCGAGACCTCGCCGCCCCCCGCGTTCGATCGCTTGTCCGACTTCCGGGGCGGCGCGCGGTTGCCTGGTGTCCAGAAGAGCGAGCGCCGCCTCGTCACCGTCCTGTTCGCCGATATCGTAGGCTCCACCCGGCTGGCCGAGCGGCTCGATCCAGAAGACTACGCCGATGTCCTGCAGGCCTATCATGTTCGCTCGACCGATGTCATCGAGGCCAACGACGGTTGCGTCAGCCAGTTTCTCGGCGACGGCATTCTGGCGCTCTTCGGCTATCCGGTTGCAGGCGAGAACGACCCCGAGCGCGCGGTTCGGGCGGCACTGAAGCTGATCGAAGCAGCCGCAACCGTCCGGTCCGCTATTGGTCCTCTGCAGACCCGGGTCGGCATCGCCACAGGAATTGTCGTCGTCGGTGCCGTCTACCGCACGGCAGGTGCCGACGAGCACCCCCTGGCCGGCGATACGCCAAACCTGGCCGCCCGCCTCCAGGCCATCGCCAAGCCCGGCAGCATCGTGATTGCGCCGGCCACGAAACGCCTTGTCGGCCAGCTCTTCGACCTCCACCCGCTCGGTCCCCAGCAGATCAGCGGCTTCACAGCCCCCATCGAGGCCTGGGAGGTGAAGAGCGACAAAGGCCTCGAGGATCGTTTTTCAGCCCTGCGCAGGCCGGGCTCCAGTTTCGTCGGGCGCAAGGCGGAGCTTGCAGTGCTGACAAAAGCCTGGGAGCAGGCGAGGGGCGGACACGGCAGGTGCGTCGTCCTCAGTGGCATTGCCGGCATTGGCAAGTCGCGCCTCTTCAAGCAGTTCCAAGCCCACATAGCGACCACCGAAACGTCGGATGCAGTCGTGCCGCTGGCGCTCGATCTCCACGGGGCACCGCATCACGCCAACACCGCGCTGTTTCCGGTTGCAGCTCTGCTCCGGCGGTGGGCGGGTTTCGAGCCAGGCGATGGCGAGCCCGCGCGTCGCGCCAAGTTCCGAAGCCTCCTGAGCCTGCATGGCCTCGATGTGGAAGGACCGCTGTCGGCAGCACTTGCCGCGCTGCTCGAGCTGGGCCCTTCGAACGAATGGCCCGAAGTAGCCTCCATGCCGCGCGAACGTCGCCTGCGCACCCTCGAGGCGGTTCATTCTCTTATCCTTGCAGCCGCCCGCCGCAATCCCGTCGTCATGCACTTCGAGGACTTGCAGTGGATGGACGCCTCCACCTCTGACCTCCTGGCAAGGCTGGTCGCCTCCCTCCGCCAGTCGCCGATCATGCTTGTGGTCGCGCGGCGCATCGAAGGCGATGAAGCCTTCTGTGATGAAGGAGCATGGCGCAACCAACCCGCCTGGGCGGGCTCGCCTGAAGTCGAGCACTGTCACCTCGGTGGGCTCGACGCCGCCGCGAGCCATGATCTCCTCATGCGTATGGAAGGTTCGCAGTCTTTGCCGTCCTCGCTCGTGGGCGACATTCTCAGGCGTGGCGAAGGCATCCCGCTCTATATCGAGGAGCTGACACGGGATCGCATCGAAGCAGGCCCGACGGCAGCGCCCGCAACGGCTGAGCATCGTGCTCCCGCGGCCCCGCTTCCCGATCAATTGCGCGGCGCCCTCGTGGCGCGCCTCGACCGCGTGGGCCCGGCCAAGGAGTTGGCGCAGATTGCCGCCGTCGTGGGGCGCGAGTTCACCGTGCCGCTCCTGGCCGCACTGTCCGGCTTGCCGGTCGAGCACGTCGCCCGCGCGTTGCCCCGACTCGTCGAGGCGAGCATCATCGCCGAGCACGAGCCGCGCGGCAGCCAGACCTATACCTTCCGCCACGCCCTGATCCAGGATGCCGCCTACGGGTCGCTTCTGCGCCGCCGGCGTCGACAACTTCACCTCACGATTGCCGAATCCCTCGAAGCCGGGAGTAGCGCCGGGGCGTATGTGTCAGACGAGTTCGTCGCGGCGCATTTCGCGCGCGCGGGCGCTCTCGACCGCTCGATCGCCGTGCGCAAGCGTGGGGCTGAAAAGGCTCTGGCGCGTGGCGCCCAGGTCGAGGCCGGCAACCTTCTGCAGCAAGCGCTTGCTGATCTGGCCGTTGTGGGCGGGCAAACCGAACTGCGGCCATTGGAGCTTGAGTTGACGATGGCGCTCGCCTCCGCCCTGTCGGCAACCAAAGGCTATGCCTCCGACGAGGTGGAGCGCCTCCACCTGCGCTCGCGTGAATTGTGCATCGCGCTCGATCGCAAGGATGTCCGCTTCAACGTCGAATTCGGCCTGATGTTCACGAATTTCGTCAAGGGCAATCTCGATCGCGCCAGTGTCTATGCGGAAGACCTCGAGCAGCACGCGGGCAATCATCCCAAGCGGCCGATCGTCGATGCCCACCTGGCCAGGGGTATGATCCTCCTGTCCCAGGGCCGGTTCGATGACGCCCGCCTCTCCCTGGAAACGTGCGTCTCCCTGACCGATGCCGCCACGGACGAGCCGAACGCCTTTTCTCACGGCCTCAACCCGGGAATCTTCGGCGCTGCGAAGCTGGCTCACGCCTGCGCTTTTCAGGGCTACATGGCACGCGCGGAGAGCGTGATCGAGCGTGCGCTCGCCGTTGCCCGCATGCGCGCCACCGCATCGGCATCCGTCCACGTTCTGAGCCTCGTCACCGCCATCGCATTTGCCTGCCGCATTTACCTGCTTGCCCGCCGCCCGCAGCGCGTCAAGGCGCTCGCCGCGGAGCTTGTCAGCCTCGCCCGGTGCCACCAGTACGCATATTTCGTGATCGTCGGAGAGATACTGACGACCTGGTCCCATGCCGCCCTCGCCCAGAGCCGCAACGAAATGGTGACCCATGCGCGGGCTATGTGCGAAGCGCTGGACGCACTCGATCGGACGGGGACCGGCCTCGGCAATCGGGGCTTCTATCTGAATGCGGCCGAGATATTCATTCAACTCGGGCTCAAGTCCGACGCCTTGCTCTGCCTGGAGAAGGCAACCGGTATCGACGTGCGCGGATCGGAAAGCTGGATGGCCGACGTCCAGCGGATACTGGGTGGCGCCATCGCGCTCGACCCCGACCCCGACGACATCGGCGCCGAGCAGTGCTTCTTGTCGGCAATCAGGATTGCGCGCGAACAGTGCGCGGGAGCACTGTTGAGCCGCGCTTGCGTGAGTTATGGCAACTTCTTGATCCGCAAGGGACGACAGGAGGAGGCGCGCACCTGCGTTGAGCAGCAGTTGAGACACAGCATTGATTCTGGTCTTGACATCTTTGAGTTGTCTGCATTTCTTAAGGGGGATTGCACCGAATATTGCCAAGCCCCGCTCCCGGTCGATGGGAGGTGATGTTAGCCGCAGGAGAGCCCAATGGGCGATTTCGTTCCCGAGTATCCATTTGCCAAAGGACCCATTCTGTATGCACTGGACCAGATATCGGTTCATGCCAATGCGCGGGCCCTTTTGGGGGGGCTGTCAGCGGCCCTGTCGAGCATAGCCTCAACCGGCTTTGCCAACCTTGAGGGCGTTATTGATCAGCACCTTTATGCTCCGATCGCGCTTGATCAGGCGCGCACACCGGAGGCCCTCGGGTTTCTCAAGAGCCATTGGTTCGACCTGGCTTCGGCCGACATCTATATCCCCGAGGAGCAGCCCGTCGCGCCGGTACTCGCCATGGGAATGATCAAGGCCATCGAGGAATCCCTCAAAGGCGCGCCCGATCCCATCCCCATCGACGCTTGGTGGATCATGGACCATCGCACTCTCGAGATGCTGACCCTCGTCAGCAAGCAGCAGATTACCTTCCTGTTCATGACGCCCCGCCCGAGCGGCGAGGTTCCTTCTGGTGTCTGGGGACCGAACGCGGAAGGCTTTGTCACCAGCCGGCACGGCATTGTCACGCGCAAGTATCCGAAGCGCTCTTGAGCAGCGTTGATGGCTAAAAGGAAACGCGCGCAGCCTGCGAGGGGTGCGCGCGTGTGTTGATTTAACGTGCCTTCAGGCGCAATGCCCGCGACCGTCTTGCGATCTCAGTCCAGCGTCGGCCGGTCCTCCATCGCCATGAAGCTGCAGGCAACGCTCGTGCCCTCGTCGACGAGGTGTCCAGTCAGTTTCAGCAAGCGCTTGGAACTCTTTCCACATCAGCCAGACCGCTCCCGATCCTGGCCGGAAGCGCGGGTGTTCTGTTGCCGCCGGCAACGAGGTCAGGAGCTGGAAAACAGAGTGGTCCGCAAGGTCCGAGAGATGACGCGCAACCACGAAACGCCCCGGCACGAACTGGTCGTCCATCTCCGTGATGATCAGCAATGAGGTCGAACGCCGGACATGTAGCCGCTGCCGGCCGACGCCGCCCATGAGAGGCTTGTGCTCTGCGCCGACGTCACAAGGCGTGATCAGCGTCATGAAGAGAGTTTGGTCTGTCACGTCCGGATACCAGGTCTCCTGCGGCCACACGACGTCGGGCTGCTCTGTCAGCCCTGCGGGGGCGCAGGGAGATGCCTCGATGGAGGGGTGCTGCTCGACAAAACCGAAGCGCAAGATTGAGCTGCTTTGCATGACCATCCTCCAAGCCAGAACCACCGCACACCCGGCGTCCCAGATAAGGTGGGCGCATGCGGTAGGGCCCGTCGTTGGCATTTGCCAAGGCGGTGACGATTGCTGGCAAGAAGGTTGGTAGAGCTGGCCCGATCAGCCGTCCTTGGCCGTCCGCACCAGCTCCTCGAGCCGGCCGATATCGAGGATCCTGAGGTCGGATCCCTCCCGCCGGAGGACGCCGAGCCCCGCCAGGCGGCTCAACTCCCGTGAGACCGCCTCCCGGTGGCTGCTGATCCGCCCGGCGATATCGGAAAGCGAGGGGCTGGGTGTCAACAGCACGCCGTCGCCCTGGGGTTGCCCGTCGTGTCCGGATAGCCGCAGCAACTCGGCTCGAACGCGATGCTGGACGATCAATGTGCTGAATTCATGGATGCGTTCGCTCAGTCGGCGAATGTCGGCCACCATCTGCCGCATGGTGGCGATGGCGACGGAAGGTTCCCGCCCGAGCAGCGTTTCGAACTGGCTTGCCGTCAGCGAGGCTGTCGTGCAGGCCTCGATTGCCTCGATGCTGGCCGAGCGTTGACCGCCATCGAGGGCCGAAAGTTCGCCAAAAGTGCTGCCGGCGCGCAGATCTTGGAAGACGACGGCATCACCGTCGGGGGAGTAGATCACCACCCGCGCCCGTCCGGCGGTGACGAGGTAGACGTCCCGCGACTGGTCGCCGTGCCCGAGCAGCCACCCGCCGGGCTGCCAGTCTTGCCAGCGACTGACCTCGGCGAGCCACCGCAGACCCTCCTCCGACGCCCCCTGGAGGACGCGGATTTGTCTGAGGCTTTGGACCGCATCGTCGCTCATGTCGCCACCTTGAGTTCGCCGGGCATGTCATTCCCCGGCGGCGCCTGCTCGCACATCTTGGGCAAGGCAGACAAGGTGCTCAAGCAATTAAATGGCCTCGAGTTACACCGGCGAGTTGCGCCCGCACTGGCCAGACCCGATCCAGCTCCTTGAGACCGAGTGGACCGCTCGCGATCAGCGCCGGGCTGATGCCGACGAACCGATGCGTGACGTGTTCCCAGCACAGCACCTTCGACGGTTTGTTGGCCAGAATTGTCTTCGCCGCATCGCAACGCTGCAACACCGGGCTCCCGTTGGAACGAGGTCGGTGGCAAGGGATTCAGGCCGTCGCCAGCAATTGCCCCATTGCCTCGGTCGGGAGCTCCGGGGCGGTGGCGATCCGCTCGCCAGCAGCAAACACATCGCCGATGCCGACGATGATCGGCGCACTGAGGTCGAACGTGGCAATGCCCTGTCCGAGCGTATCGAGTGTTCCGAGCCACCGCCGCTCGTCTGGCCGCGTCACACCGGAGACGATGACAGCCGCCGTCTGGGCCGCCAGCCCCCGCGCCATCAACCGCTCCGCAATCTGCGGCGCCGTCCGCGCGCCCATGTAGAACACCAGCGTCGTGTCGCTCTTTGCGAGGCCCTCCCAGTCAAGGTCGTCGGAAAGCGCACCATGGCGCGAATGCCCTGTCACGAACCGGACAGACTGCGCATGATCGCGATGCGTGAGCGAGGTGCACAGGCCGGCAGACATGGCCGAAGCCGCAGTGATGCCAGCAACGACACTGACCGGGATGCCCTCGGCCTGCAACTGGGCGATCTCTTCGCCCGACCGCCCGAAAATGCTGGGGTCGCCGGATTTGAGACGCACGACATTCTTGCCCTGCCGGGCGAGCTTCACCATTAGCGCGTTGATGTCGCCTTGCGCGCAACTGGCCCGCCCGCCGCGCTTGCCGACCAGCATGCGTTTCGCCTCCCGTCGGGCAAGCTCGAGCACGCCGTCGGAGACGAGGTCGTCGAACAGGATGACGTCCGCCGCTTGGAGTGCACGGACAGCCTTGAGCGTAAGCAGATCGGGGTCTCCCGGCCCCGCGCCAACCAATGTGACGCGCCCTGCGCTGGCCGTCATATCGCTGCCTATCACGTCGGCTTGGGCCAGCAGCGCAAGCCGCTCGGTCTCCGTTGGTGCCGGACCGAAGGCCCTGGCGGCGAAGTGCTCCCAGAACGCCCGGCGTTGCGCGCCCGACGTGAGCAGGTCGCTGACATGCCGGCGGATGTGCTTGGCGAGGCGCCCCCATTCGGCGAGCGCTGGCGGCAGCAGCGTTTCGATGCGGCGGCGAATGGCTTGTCCGAGTATCGGCGCAGCGCCGTCCGTTGAGATCCCGATCACGACCGGCGAGCGATTGACGATCGATCCGAACTGGAATTGGCAGTATGCGGGCTGGTCGATCACGTTGACACTGGCGCCGGCGCCGACCGCGGCCTGGTAGAACGCGCGCGCCTCGTCCGGAGACTGCGCATCGGCTACGGCAAGGACGGCCTGGTCGAGAGCGGCGGCCGACCAGTCCTGCTGGCGGTGAACGAGGCTGCCGGCCGCCGCGCCGCGCTCCAGCAGTGCCGTCATGTCGGCACCGATCTGTGCGGCATAGACCTCGACGTTGCCGCCGGCAGCCGCGAGCAGCTCGGCTTTCCACGCCGCAGCGGCACTGCCGCCCGCCACCACCACGCGTCGCCCCTTGAGGTCGAGAAACACCGGCAGCTTTGCCAGCGGCCCAAGCCGGTTCGGCTTAGCCTGCGTCGGTTTGCGTTCCATGTCTCTCATATGTGAAACTCCCGCCTGCCCGCGCTCAACGCCAGATCACCAGTGCAGCGATCGTTGCGGCCAACAACGCCGAAACCACTTGCCAGAACTTCACCGGATTGCGCTGGAGCAGCGGCACTATCCTGTCCGCCGTCACGCCGCCGCGCTGGTGTCGAAGGTCGTAGATGAATTCCGAGAGCGCCTCTTGCCGTTTCGAGGGGTCGAAATGCACGGCCTTCTTGATGGCGCTGTCGATCCAGGTGGGAAGGTCCTGGCGGTAGGTGGCGAGAGCCACATAGGCAACGCGAGATTGGCGCGCCGCACTGTCCGCCCGCGCCATGCGCGCGCCATAGGGCAGATGTCCAGCCAGCAATTCGTATGTCATAACGCCGAGGGAGTAGAGGTCTGAAGCGGTCGTGGCTTGGCCGCCGACGAAGTATTCGGGCGCCGCATACTGGTGCGTGCCAAGGATGGCGTCGTCGCCTGGCTCAGGCCCGCCGTCGAGTACGCCCGCAACGCGTACGGCGCCGAAGTCGATGATCTTCACCGTTCCACTGCGGTCGATCATGACGTTCTCCGGGCGCAGGTCCTGGTGCAACATCTCTGCGCGATGGAAGGCGCGGAGCCCCCGGGCGACCTGCTCGACGATGCCCCGCACGGTCTCGAGGTCAGGCTTCGGGTGATCCGCCATCCACTGCCGTAGTGTCTGGCCCTCGACGAGTTCGGTGACGACGTAAAGGGTGTCGCGCGCGCGTCGCGTCGCAGCTGCCTTCAGCACATGCGGGGAATCGATCCTTCGCGCGACCCATTCCTCCATGGCGAACCGACGGAGGTAGTCGATGTTGTCCCTGAGGTCGACCGACGGCACTTTGAGCGCAACCTTCTCCCCCGTCTCCTGGTCGACGGCGACGAAGATGTGACTGCGGCTCGAGCCGTGCAGTTGGCGTACGATCCTATAGCCGTCGAGCTCCGATGGCACCTTTGGCGGTGCAGCAGGTGGCAATACGTCGACCCGGCTCAACACGCTCATGGCATCGTGCTGCGGCAATGTCTCGATCCTGACGATTTGTATCGTCAGGTTGTCGTCGCTGCCATTTGAAAGGGCCGTATCGACGACCTGGCGTGCGGTTGCGTCGAGATCCTCCGATGCCGTGATCGCTGCCGCGACCTCGCTTTCTGCAATGTGCTCGTGAACGCCATCCGTCGTCATCACCAAGACGTCGCCCGGACGCAGGTTCACCGTGCGATACTCAATCTCGATGTCGCCCGCCAGACCAAGCGCACGGCCCAGATAGCTCTGCGATTGCGAAAGCCATGTGCGGTGATCGTTGGTGAGTTGTTCCAGGCTCTTGCCGGCCAGCCTGTAGATCCGGCTGTCGCCGACATGGAAGATGTGAGCCGTTCGCCCTTTCAGAACCACGGCGCTGAAAGTGCAAACGAAGCCCCGGTTCATATCCTGGTCGAGAAGATTGCGCCGCGTCTGCGCATGCAGCCAGGAGTTCGTGGCTGCAATCACGCGATGACCAGCCGTCTTCACCGACCAGGCGTCGGAGGTGCAGTAGTAGTCGGTGAGAAAACTCTTGATCGCGGTCTGCGCAGCGATGTCACTGACGTTGCTCGATGAGATGCCGTCTGCGATCGCCAGCGCAATGCCTTTGAGCGCCAGCGTGCTTCCGATCGGCGTCACCGCGCCATGGAAATCCTGGTTGCTGGGCTTGCGGCCGGCTTGCGAATGCTGACCGATCGAAACCGCAAGTCGATCTTCGCTGAGCCGCTTCAACATCACTGCCTTCCGCCTTCGTGAGCGCGACGGTCCCGCCCATGCCCGGCTGGGACCGTCTGGCAACTCCGTGTCCTCGGAGTTGCCCGGCCAATCACTCAGCAGCCACCGGGTACTTGCCACCCGGGTAGCCGGCATTCGTGCTGGGTGAAGTCTTGTAGTGGGTGGCGTAGATCATGCCGCCGACGAAGGTCAGCCCGCCAACCAGATTGCCGATCACAGTCGGGATCTCGTTCCACAGGAAGTAGTCGACCCATGTGAACTTGCCGCCGAGCATGATGCCTGATGGGAAAAGGTACATGTTGACGATCGAATGCTCGAAGCCGAGGTAGAAGAACACGAGGATCGGCATCCACATCGCGATCACCTTGCCCGAGACCGACGTCGACATCATCGCAGCAACGACGCCCGTCGAGACCATCCAGTTGCACATCACCGCGCGGATGAAGAGCGTCAGCATGCCCGCGTATCCGGCCGCCGCGTATCCAAGCGTGCGCGATTCACCAATGACGCCGATCTTCTGGCCGACCGCGTCCGGCGCTTGCGTGAAACCCATCGTGAAGATGATCGCCATGAACACGGCTGTCGTCAGCGCGCCAGCGAAGTTGCCGATGAAGACCAGACCCCAGTTGCGGAACACGCCGCCCCACGTGACGCCAGGCCGTTTGGCGAGCAGCGCCAGTGGCGCCAGCGTGAACACACCCGTCAGCAGGTCGAACCCAAGCAGGTACAGCATGCAGAACCCGACCGGGAAGAGCAGGGCGCCGATCAGGAACTGGCCCGTATTGACGGCAACTGTCACCGCGAAGGCGGCTGCAAGCGCAAGAATCGCGCCGGCCATGTAGGCACGGATGAGCGTGTCCTTGGTCGACATGAAGACCTTGGATTCACCGGCCTCGATCATCTTGGAGGCGAACTCCTGTGGAGTGACGTAAGACATGCTCAGTCCTTTCTGGTGGAGAAGCCTGTGGTCAACGGGCGACGAGGTTGGCGGTAAGGTCGAGATAGATGCGCCCATCCTCGAGGCGGACGGGATAGCTCGGCGTCGAGCCGACGTCGGCGCCCTGCGCAACGCCGGTATCGAGAGAGATCACCCAGTTGTGCAGCGGGCAGGTGACGCAACCGTCGTGCACAATGCCCTGGCTGAGGCGGCCGGCCTTGTGTGGACAGCGGTCCTCCAAAGCGAACACGCGGTCATCGATCGTGCGGAAGACGGCAATCGTCGTGTCTCCGATGTGCACGCATCGCGCCCCTCGTCGCGGGATCGCCTCAAGTGTACCGACGAGCTTCCAGCGCTCGTTCTTCCCGCTCATTCCGCAGCCTCCAGCTTGATTTCGGCCATGGCAGCGAACTCGTGCGCATCCTTGCCCCTGACGCGCTCGGCCCAGGGATCGGTTTGCAGGAAGGATTGCGCGTGGACGAACCCGTCATAAAGGGCTTGGCGGCGCACCGGATCGTCGACGACCTGGGCACGGATCGTGTCGAGACCAACGCGCTTTGCCCATTTGTAGATGCGCTCGAGATAGCGGCCCTGCACACGGTAGAGCTGCGTCAGTGCTGCGATGACGACGATCGCCTCGTCCTCGGTGGCAACGTGGCACAGCAGTTCCGTGCCCTTGATGTCGAGACCGGCAGCGCCTGCGAAATGAATGTCGTAGCCGCTCTCGACGCAGATCACGCCGATGTCCTTGCAGGTGGCTTCCGCGCAGTTGCGGGGGCAGCCCGAGACGGCGAGCTTGACCTTCGCCGGCGTCCACGAGCCCCACATGAACTTCTCAAGCTTGATGCCGAGTCCTGTCGAGTCCTGCGTCCCGAACCTGCACCAGTCGCTGCCGACGCAAGTCTTGACCGTGCGCAGCCCCTTGGCGTAGGCCGCACCCGAAATCATGCCCGCCGCATTGAGATCCGCCCACACCGCCGGCAAATCCTCCTTGCGCACACCGAGCATATCGATGCGCTGCCCGCCCGTGCATTTGACGGCGGGAATATTGTACTTCTCGACGACATCGGCGATGGCGCGCAGCTCTTTGGCGCTCGTCATGCCGCCCCACATCCGCGGCACGACCGAGTAGGTGCCGTCCTTCTGGATGTTGGCGTGCACGCGCTCGTTGATGTAGCGCGATTGGCTGTCGTCCTCGTATTCGCCGGGCCAGCTCGAGATCAGATAATAGTTGAGCGCAGGCCGGCACTTCGCACACCCGCACGATGTCTTCCACTCCAGCGATTGCATCACGTCGGCAATCGTCTTGAGCTGGTTGGCGACGATCAGCCGGCGCACATCGTCATGGCCAAGCACCGTGCATCCGCACATCGGCTGCACCGCGCCGGGATTGTAGGCATCGCCAAGTTGCGCCTTCAGGATCTGTTCGACGAGACCCGAGCACGAGCCGCACGAGGCCGAGGCCTTGGTATGCACCCGAACATCGTCGAGAGATTTCAGCCCGAGCCCGGCGATGGCGCCGGTGATCCGCCCCTTGCACACGCCGTTGCAGCCGCACACTTCCGCATCATCCGGCAACGCCGCCACTGCCGCGGCTGGATCGAGCGGGTGGCCGCCGGTAAGGGTCGGACCGAAGATGAGGGTCTCGCGCATCTCCGAAACGTCGACCGCCCGCTTCAGCAGGTCGAAAAACCAGGGGCCATCACCGGTGTTGCCGTACATCACGACGCCGATGATGCGATTGTCCTTGAGCACGACCCGACGATAATTGCCGCGCGCGCCGTCCCTGAGCACGATCTCCTCGCGATCCGGCCCCTCCGCAAAGTCGCCGGCCGAATAGAGTTGGATGCCCGTCACCTTGAGCTTGGTTGCCGTCGCCGCTGCCTTGAAGCGCGCCTCTGCATCGCCGCCAAGTTGGGCCGCCACTACATTGGCCATGTCATAGAGCGGGGCGACCAGTCCAAACACCTGCCCGTCGGCCTCGGCGCATTCGCCGAGCGCAAAGATGTCGGCATCGCTGGTGCGCATCGTCGCATCGACGGCGATGCCGCGGTTGACTGCGAGCCCTGCCGCCTTCGCCAGCCCAGCGTTGGGCCGGATGCCGACCGCCATCACGACAAGATCGGCGGGCAGCACCGTTCCGTCCTCGAGCTCGACCGCCTCGACCCTTTTCGTCCCCCGGATGGCTTTTGTATTGGCACGCGTGATGACGCGAATGCCCCGCGCCTCAATTGCGCGCCGCAACAGGTGCCCGGCGACGGAATCGAGCTGGCGCTCCATCAGGGTCGGCATGAGGTGGAGCAAGGTCACGTCCATGCCCTGCTCTTTGAGCCCCGCTGCGGCCTCGAGCCCGAGCAGCCCGCCCCCGATCACCACGGCATGGCCGCGCGACTTGGCGGCGAGCAACATGCCGTGCACGTCATCGAGGTCGCGGTAGGAGAGCACGCCGGCGAGGTCGTGGCCGGGCACCGGAATGATGATCGGCTGTGACCCCGTTGCGATGATCAAGCGGTCATAGGGGACCGTCACCGGAGGCTGGCGGGCTTCGAGCCCCGAAGGCGATCCCACGAACGAAGCGGTGACCGTTCTGGCTTGCCGGTCGATGCCGGTGACTTTGGCGCCCTTGAACAGCGTGACACCGTGCTGCACGTACCAGCCGTCGCCGTGGATCACGATATCCTCGAACGTCTTTTCGCCAGCAAGCACCGGCGACAGCATGATCCGGTCGTAATTCACCCGCGGCTCGGCGTTGAAGATGGTGACGTCATAGGCATCGGGCGCCGCCTCGAAGAGGCGTTCGAGGGCACGGCCAGGAGCCATGCCGTTGCCGATCACGACGAGGCGCGTTTTGACAAATTCCTCGCTCATCGAACCCCCTGCTCAAGCGCTCAGCGACATCGCTGCAGTGCACAATATTAACGAGAGCAAGAGGTATGCCAAGCCGGGAAGGGCTATTCTGGATCGCATATAAATAAATGAAAACAAATGTAAAAAGGAAAAACTGTTCGGGATGGAAGGAACCGGGCAGGTGTGCGGCGGCGCACAAAAATTAATCGGCAGATCCGATCAATGGAGGAAAGGTGGGCAATAAATATTTCGATTAAAAAACAGGCAAACAACCCGCTGGCCGGCAAACAGGTGCCGCCTGACTATGCGAAAAAGGAGGCAAGGCGCGCGAGTGATCAGCATGTGCAGGCGTTCTGCTTGGCGCAATGGCTGCACGATGTGCGCGACATGGCCTGCAGGCGCAACACAACCCGCTGGGGATCGTGCTTCGGACGACGGCAAGGCTAAGGCATCAGCGTCGAAAGAAGGCCGCCTCGAACCGGTTGATGCTCGGTGCCAGCGACGGCACGGCCATCAGGTAATGCCCGGCATACTCGGCAAAGCTCTTCCAATGCGCGTCGGCATCGCCACGCGAGCCCTTGCCCGACAGGTAGCCGTCGACGACCTGCAGGAGCTCCAGCAATGTCGGCTTGTGCTGCACCTCGCCTCGCTCGATGCAGGCCATCACTTGCCATAATGCGAGCTGGGCTTCGGTGGGACCCGCGGGCAAGACGTCAGGCAGCGGGCCGTGCCGGTGTGTCGCCTGGAGCACGTGACCTGTCGTTGCCATATCGGTCGTAGCGGCGATCAGGCCGAGAGGCGCACCAGCCGGCTGGATGTGGGCCCGCGCAACCGCCGGCAAGGGCCTTGCGATCGCTTCCCGCACCTGCCCGACGAGGGCCTCGGCGGCAAGGCGGTCCGGACTCGCCAGCACCGCCACATTGCCGTCGGCGGTGCGGATCATCACCCTGCGCGTTGAGACGAAGCTGATCGCCATGCCGAGGCACGCCGTCGCGCCGGCGACCCACAGCGCCGTCGCGGGCAGGCCTTGCCATCCCGGCATCAGCCATCCACGCAGTACATCGAGCCCGGCCAGTCCCACGCCTCCCGCCAGCAACGCCGCGCCGATGGGCCTGAGCGGGCGATGCGCCCCGTAGCCAACACTCGTGACGTTCGCAAGGCGGATCACCTGGTGGCCGAGATCGATGACATGCGGCGTGATTTCGACGCGGATGCGCCGCATCGCGTCGCCCAGCATTCGCGCAACCGGCTGCTCGCGGATCGGCAGGTGCACGAGGGCTGCGAAAATGCCCAGCCCAATGCAGATCCACCACATCAGGTCGTAGGATTTCGTGGCATCATAGAGCATGCCCGCGAGCCACAGCCCGGCGAACGAGCCGAGTTGGTGCGACAGGAACACAAACCCGAACAGCATGCTCATCCACTGCGGGCCAAAAAACGTGGCGACCAGTGAACTCGTCAGTGGCACCGTCGAAAGCCAGAACAGGCCGAGCAGGATGCTGATGCCGATGATCGTCGCCGGCGTCATCGGCAGGTAGAGAAGGCCGAGGAAGGCGAAGCAGCGCATGGAGTAGATGAAGCTCAAGCCGAACCGCTTGGGCATGTACTTGGTCGACTGGCCCGAAAGGAACGTGCCGATGATATTGGCAATGCCGACGGCCGTCAGCGCCGCAATGGCCACACTCCCCGGCATGCCCTTGTCGGCGACGAACGCCGGCAGATGCACGCCATAGAACGCCACGTGGAAACCGCAAACGAAGAAGCCGAACGTCAGCAGCCAGAAGCTCGGATGCTTCAGCGCTTCCGAAAATGCCTCCCCGAGCCCCTGGCTCCTTTGCAGGTCTGCCGCTTGCCGCGGCTTACCCGCCAGCGGTATCGCGAGCGGTAGGATGACGGCGAGTGTGGCGATGGTGACGAGCAGGCTGCCCTTCCAGCCCAAGGTCTCGATGAACAGGTGAATGTAGGGAAAGGCCAGGAAGCTGCCAATGCCCGCTGCCATGCCCATTGCGGCAATCGCTTGCGGTCGTTTCTCAGGCGGCGCCGCTCGTCCGACGGCACCGACCAGCGAAGTGATGCCCGTGCCGCCGACGCCGATGCCGATGAAAATGCCACTTAGCAGAAGGTCCCACTCCGATTGCGCGGCATACATCAGGTAGACGCCGCCCATCGTCGAGAGCGCGCCAAGAGCCAGCACCCGCCCGGCCCCATACCGGTCCGCAATGGCACCCAGCGGTATCGCGACCAAACCCCAAACGAGGTTGGCAATCGCCATCGCCATCGAGAAGGGTTCACGCCCGATGTTGAGCTCGGTTGTCATCGGCTTCAGGTAGAGGCCCATCACCTGCCGCAACCCCATGGCGACGCCGACGATTGTCCCCGCGCACAGCATGATCAGCCACAAAGGCCGCGTGCGCCCAGACTGATCTTGCGTGACCCGTTGCAACATGCAGGTTCTCCAGGAGCCGCGCTCGGGCGCAATCACGAAAGTGACAATCGTTTGAAGGGACGATGTTGTAGAGCCGCATCGCGACGGAAAAACGTTCTTCATTAAACCGCCGGCCGCTGCCAGCAGCGGACGCTGGGCCGTAAACCGCCCAGGACACGTGCACAGATAGGCCATTTCCTTGCACAATGCTACGTGCACTGTTGGCGTTGCGGATGTTTTTTGCGCCTTGCCAATCAAGGCGTTGCAGGTGGTAAGCCGGCGCGGCGCCAACGTTTGGTTGCCATCCTGTCGAATATCGCGATTCCAGGCGCCGCAACGGGCAGTTGTCGCCGGCTGGCCCTGCAGTGATGATGCGGCTTACCGATGCCGGCCGATCGGCAGGTGCGGGGCGTAGCAGCCGGGATGGTGGCGATGAAACTCAATTCCGAAGAAGAGGCCATGCTGGCCGGCGAGATGGGACCGGCCAAGCGCTGGGCCATCGATCATCAGATCAAAGTCGGCCGCGTCTTCGATGCCGAGGATCTCGTGCC
Source organism: uncultured Alphaproteobacteria bacterium (assembly GCA_963761475.1). Taxonomy (GTDB): domain Bacteria; phylum Pseudomonadota; class Alphaproteobacteria; order Rhizobiales; family Hyphomicrobiaceae. The sequence goes on along the minus strand of CAVXGT010000015.1, from coordinate 81,949 downwards.
CGTCGGCCAGGCGCACATGATGGTCGATCCTGAATCGGTAGGCGAAGCCGGCGTCGCCTTTCTCGAGCACATCGCCGAGGAGGGCGGCCAGGTCGTCGTCCCGATGATCACCGATCCCCGCGGTGTCGACCTCAATTACTACCGCCCACTCGGCCAAACCGAGGCCATGGCCGATCTCGACCGTCGCACCATTGCCGCGTGCACGCGGATGGGCATCTTGATGACCAACACCTGCGTCAACTACCAGACCATCATGGCCCCTGTCCGCGGTGAGCACCTGGCCTTCGGTGATACGGGCGTCGTCATCTATTCCAATAGCGTCTGTGGCGCCCGCTCCAACTTCGAGGGTGGCCCGTCGGCACTTGCCGCCGGCCTGACCGGCCGCACGCCCCGCTACGGCCTTCACCTCGACCGCAATCGGCGCGCAACGCGTCGTTTCGTGGTGCGCAAGCAACCCAGCGAGCTCACCGACTGGGGCGTGCTCGGCGCCGTGATCGGCCAGATGTCGGGCTCCTATTGGGAGGTGCCAGTGATCGAGGGCATAGACGTCGCCCCGACCTCCGACGAGCTCAAGCACCTGGGCGCCGCCATGGCGAGCTACGGCTCGACCCCGCTCTTCCATCTGGTCGCCATCACGCCCGAAGCTGGCCGGTTGGCCGACGTTGGCGGCGATGCGCTGACTGCCGAGCCGGTCGACGCCGACGCCCTCGATGCCATGCGTTCGCGCTTCGGCGCTAAGGGCGATAAGGTCGACGTCGTCGTTTTCGCAGCCCCCCAGTTGTCTCTCATCGAGATGCAGCGCGTCGCCCGCCTGTGCGCCGGCAAGACCCTGAAAGTACCCTTGCTCGTGTGCACGTCGCCCCAGGTCTATGCCGATGCCACGCGCATGCGACTGGTAGAGGCGATCGAAAGTTCCGGTGCCAAGGTGCTGGAGGGCACCTGCTACTACAACCAGTACGCCCGCGAGATCGGCGAAGCCAACGGCTGGACGCGCCTGTTGAGCAACTCGGCCAAGATCGTGAACATTCTGGGCGGCTACGGCTATCAACCGGCACTCGCCAGTATGGAAGAGTGTGTGGCAGCGGCCGTTGCCGGGGAGATCGTGTGATGAAGACGCTCAAATGTCATGTCGGCGTCGGCAGCGTGGTCGAAGGCGTCGCACTGGTGGCCGACGACAATTTCTCCGCGCGCTACGATCTCGATCGCATCAACGGCGTCTTCTCGCGCGCCCAGCACAAGCTCGTCGGCCAGTCCTACAAGGACAAGATCCTCGTGCTGAACACGGCCAAGGGCGGCGTCGCGACGGCCTGGATGCTCTACGAGATGAAGGCCCGCGGCATCGTACCGAAGGCCATTCTGTTCAACGCCGCCAACACCATCCTTATCCAGGGCGCAGCGCTAGCCGAGCTTCCCATGTGTGATCGCTTCGAGGATGGCGATGTGACGAAGCTCATTGCCACCGGCCAGCGCCTGCGGGTGGACCCTGCCGCAGGCGTGGTGACAATCCTGGATTGAGCCTCGCGTCGGCCAACGCTAGCGCGGTCATTGCACCCGGCCGCGTCCTCCGCGAAGTCGAGGGCCGTCTGCTGTCTCGGCATTAGCGGTTGCGCCATCTTTCACCGCCTGCCTACGATTGTCGGTAAGTCAGGATTGGCCCGGGGTATTTGAAATGGAAACGCTCGATGTTTGCGGCACGCCCGTCGATGCCTTTTGTGCGGGAACAGGGCCGTTGCTTCTCTTCCTCCACGGCGAGCAGCTCTTCGAGCGCACCCAGCCCCATCTCGACGCCCTCGCCAGCCGTTTTCGTGTCATAGCTCCGCGCCACCCTGGATTTGGCCCCCGGCCGATCCCCCACGATTTCCGCACCGTCGACGATCTGGCCTACCTCTATCTCGATCTCCTGGATCAGGTCGACGCCCGCAACGCGCTCGTCGTCGGCGCCTCCCTCGGCGCCTGGATCGCACTCGAGATGGCCGTGCGCGCCACCGCGCGCATGTCGAAACTGGTGTTGGCGGGTCCCGTCGGCGTCAAGCTTTCGGGCCGCGAGGAGCGTGATTTCGCCGATCTCTTCTACCTGCCCGACCGCGAGGCCTATGCAGCGGTCTTCGCCGATCCCGCGCATCACGCGCCACGCTACGCCGAGCTGGAATTGTCCGCTCTCGAGACGATCGCGCGCGAGCGCCAGGCCCTGGCGCATTACGCCTGGCGCCCCTATCTGCACAACCCCGGCCTCAAGCGCTGGCTGCACCGGGTCAAACTGCCAACGCTCGTCGTCGCAGGCGAGCAGGACACGTTCTCTGCGCCAGATTATGCGCGCAAATTGGCCAATCACCTGCCCAAGGCTCGTTTCGCTACGATCCCCGGCGCCGGTCACTATCCCCATATCGAGCAGTCCGAAAAGCTGGTCCAGACGATCGAGACGTTCGCTGCCGGCTGATCGCCCCGATGGCGCCGATTCCCCGTGTTCCGGTTGTACCGTTGAAGGATACGTCCCCATGCAAGTGTGGCATTTCTCCGAGATGGCCTATCACCCCGGTTGGGAGGAGCTGGGCTCGCAACTGCGCAACGTCATTCCGAGCCGCGTTTGCGATCCCAAGGTCGCGGCCGACCTCTACCATCGCTATCTCGACGAGTGGGCGCTGTGTGACGACCTCGGCATCAACATCATGACGAACGAGCATCACACAACCGCGACATGCATCGATTCCGTGGTGACTATTCCCATGGCGATCCTGGCGCGTGAGACCAAGAAGGTGCGCTTGTTGTGCCTGGGAATGCCGATCGGCAACCGCATGGACGCGGTGCGCGTGGCCGAAGAGTACGCGATGATCGACGTCATCTCGCGCGGCCGCGTCGAGATGGGCTTCGTCAAGGGCGCACCCTTCGAGGTGACACCGGCCAATTCAAATCCGGCAACCCTCGTCGAGCGCTTCTGGGAGGCCCACGACCTCATCCTCAAGGCCATGACCACCCACGACGGCCCGTTCAACTGGGAGGGCAAATACTACCAGTATCGTCAGGTGAATGTCTGGCCTCGCCCCTACCAGCAGCCCCATCCACCGGTTTGGCTCACGGTGAATAGTCCCGAATCCGCTTTCGTCGGGGGACAGAAGGGCTACGTCATCGGCGTACTCAATAGCGGCTACCAGCGCACGCCGGCAATATTCGATGCCTACCGCAAGGGTGCTGCCGACAAAGGGCGCACGGCTGCGCGCGACCGCTTCGCCTACATGGCCATGGTCGGCGTCGGCCACACACGCGAGCAAGGCTATGAACGCGCCAACCATGTGCTCGACTACAGCCGCACCTCGCGCAAAGTTGGCGACCAGTTTGCTTTTCCTCCGGGCTACCAGTCCGCCGCCGCCCACGCCCAGGCGCTGCGATCACCAGGCTTCGGCACGGGCGTCGCCATGCGCTCGATGACCTTGCGCAATGGCAAGCCGGCGGATGTGTTCACCGCCTCCGTGGACGAGTTCATCGACGCGGGGATCTGCTTTGCCGGCACGCCCGACGACGTCTTCAACCAGATGAAGGAATTCTACGACCACGTCGGCGGCTTCGGTCATCTGCTGATGATGGCCCAGGGCGGACACATCACCCATGAGGAGACGGTCGACAACCTGACCATGTTCTCGAAGGAGGTCCTGCCCCGGCTGGCGGATCTGTGACGACGCGCAGCACGCATCGCCGGTCAGCGTGCCGGCGCCTTGGTGTCGTCTCCATGCGTGGCTTTGACATGCAGCAGCGAGCCACGGCAGGCGGTCGGAGCCTGCAAAAGTCCCCTGCCGAAGATGGGATCGTGACCGGGTGCGCCGAGATCCGAGACCTCGAACCGGTCAAGCAGCGTGTCGCGGCTCACGACCTGGCTATCGGTCGGGAAATTGGATGCCAGGGCGGCCGTGACGAAGGGCGTGGCATAGGATGTGCCGCTGACAACCGTTCGCCGGCCGCCGATCCCGGTCAGGCGCAGACCGACGCCTGGCGCCGCCAATGCGATGTGCTGGCCCTGGTTGGCGCGATTGTAGACCATCTGCCACTGATCGACGGCCGTTACCGCGATAACGCCGGGCTCGGCTGCTGGATAACTCGGCCGAGCTTCAGGGCCGTTGTTGCCCGCAGCCGCGACGAAAACCATGCCGGCGGCTGTGAAGTCGCGGATTGCGGCCGATAGCACCTCGTTTGCCGGACCGGCAAAGCTCAGGTTGACGAGGCGGACGCCGTTGGCGCTGAGCCAGTTGAGGGCGTCGACAATCGTTTCCGCGTCCGTTGCCGGTTGTCCCCGGTCGTCGAGGAAGAAGACGTCGGCTGCAAAAAGTGAGGCGTTGGCGGCAAGGCCGGGCAGATCGCCCTGTTTCGCCCCAAGGATGATCGAGGCCACCGCAGTTCCGTGATCGGCTGGTGCCGGACGCGTGCCTTTCCGGGCAAGACGCACGGTTTCGATCCGACCCTTGCCCCCATTGAGGTCCGACCTGGCAATGGACGTGTCGAGGAGACCGATCGGCACACTTGACTGGCAGCCTGGCGCGGTCTGTTGCCAATTCATGAGCGCCAGCGGCCATTGGCAGTCGCTGGCGGCACAGCCAGATACCTTGCCACCCTGCAGGTAGTAGTGGTGGTTGACGTCGATCGTGGCATGCGGGTTCAAGGCCCGCAGCGCTTCGCGGGCTTCCTTCGTGGAGAGGCGCCTTGGCGCGCGCAGCCGCACCACCGTCTTCCGCGTGCCCGGTCGTTGCAGCGTTCGACTTACCACGCGGAAGCCCCGCGCGCGCGCCGCTGCGAGCTCAGCCGGCTTGAGGTCGGCAGCGATGATCTCGTTGCGATGAAAGGCTTCATGGCGCTTGCGGTCGCGCTCGACGATCACCCTTGCGCGCCCCGATGTCTTGGTCCGCACCCGCCGCCGCGATGCCGCGTCGCGATCGCCACCCGAGCCGGCATTCGAACCGGACGAGCTGCCGGGATTGGAAGCGGCAGAACTGCCCCTGGAGCTGCTGCCGCCACGCGCGGAGGAGCCGCGACCGCGGCCTGAAACAGCGCTGTCGCTGCTGCCACGCCCGCTCCGCCCTCTCGCGGAAGATCCCCGGCCACTGTGACTGGAGCCAGATGCAGCAGAGCCGCTGCCTTTGCCAGAACTGCCTTTGCCAGAGCCGCCGCTGCCGGAATTACTGCTTCCAGAATTGCTGCTGCCTGAGCCGCTGTTGCTACCCGATCCGCTGTTGCCGCCGGAGCTACCGCTGCCTGACCCGCTGCTTCCCGAGCCCCCGCCGCCCGAGCCACTGCCGCCGCTGCCAGATCCACTCCCTCCGGACCCCGACCCGCCGCCATCGCCATCCCCATCGCCGCCGCTGCCGCCCCCTCCACCACCACCACCACCTCCACCACCACCGCCTCCACCGCCATGTGCATGCGCGGACGCCACCACCAGGCTATGGCCGAACCAACCCGGCTGGCCTCTGTCTGCCGTCCCGGCGCCACGGAGGTTCTGCTGGTCGTCAAGGCTTATAGCGACGGGCGCCGTGACAATGACGCCAAACACAAGAGCACAGCGATACGCGTGGGCAAATTTCATCGTTTCATCCTGTCCGCCCAATTCTCACGCAATGCCGGCTCGACCCTCGCCGGATTGCCAAGCCGTCATGGTGAGCGCCATTTCGATTGGATCAGTTTTTGAACTGCCGCCGCCGCCAACGATGGCTCGGTTTTGAGCGCCGCAACGGCCTCGGCCATCATGTCGGCGCCCCGAGTTCGAAGCCGGCGCATAGCTGTCGCCGCTGCTGGCCCCGCGGCGCGAAGGCACCAGGATTTCGAGGCGCCATGCCGCCTTTGGGCCGCGACAGGCCAACCCGGAATAGGCCGCCCCCGCACGGAACAACACGTCGAACTCGCGACAGTATCGAGGTCCGGCAATCCTGAAAGTCGACAGCGGCCTGATCGAGCCGGCCTTGCCAGCGAAGGCCAGATCGTCGCTATCGTCGCGCGTCTCAAGGGCCGTATGCAGCGGATTGCGACCATCGATGAGCCCCGCCGACAGCCCGAGCGGCAGTTGGCTGGAGGCCGTCGATGTCGCCAGAAACCCGGAAGACAAATGATAGGCGAGTAGCCCGAAGACAAAGCCTGCGCCAAGGATCGGGCCGGGACCCAGCCGGCGTGCTGGGGAGCCGTGCGCCGAGGATGCCGGCGACAAGGGACCGTGTTGCGACGCCTCTGCCAGCTTCGCGGCTTCTGCGCGGAAGGCCTGGATCCTGGCGCGTAGTTCATGATCCCACACGGCGCTGTCGGCTATGACCCGGCTCATGCCGGCGTCGAGGTTGCCCGACACGTAGTCTCGCAGCGCTCGATCAGAAAGTTTATCCATGCGGCATCCGCCCAATACCATCGACGCTGCGCAGCGCCGGCCATCGACCGACTGGCTGCGAGCCCGTCATCTGCATCCAATTCGCAACTTCGATGACGAACTGCGAATATGTCCTTTGGGAGCCAGCAACTCTGAGCTGCCATCGCCTGCATTGCTATGGACCAAGGTCTTAAGCCCTAGGGCTTTTTTGGGGGGGGGGCTTGGCCGGTTGAAAACCGGCTGGGGCCGGTCGGAAGGGAGGGCGAGGCGTCGGCTGCTCACTCGAGACGCATGATGTCGAGCCGATAGACGACGGGGAAGAATTGATGCCAATCGTTCCACCGCATGCTCCCGGCCTCGCTCACGGTCCAAAGGCCGCCCTGGGTATCGAAGCTCAGATCCTCGACGCCCAGGGCTGTCCCGTATGACCTGAGAATCTTGCCGCTGGTAACGTCGAGAACCGAGATGCGGCCGAAGCCTCCAGAACTCTGTGACACCCACAATCGCCCCTGGCGGTCGATGGCAGCGCCTTGCGAGCGCAGCGGCAACTCAAGCGAGCGGAGCGCTTTGCTCTCATCGATCTCGCCAGGAAGATCCTTGACCGAGAACTCGTAGATGCGGCCGGTCGCGTCCTTCTTATAGCTGCCGAGCCAGATGGTGCCGTCGCCTCCGGTGGCAAACGAGCCGCGGACATCGCCGTTGAGCTTGATTGTCCTTTCGACCTGCCCCAGCACCTGGCCTGCCTTGCCCATGAGGGTGACCAGAAAGAGGTGACGCGTATCAGCCACGAACAAGCGACCTGCAGCGGCGCGCGCTACGCCGCCGGCATGGCCACAATCGGATGGCAAATCGAGGAACCCCGTGACGGCACCAGAATTCGGATCCAGGCGAAAAAGGCGACATGGCCCCCTTGATATGGCCTTGTCCCGGCTCTGGTAGGCGGACACGTAGAGAACGCCATCAAACCAGCTGAGCCCCTGCGGCACGAAACCATCGTCAAGGCCAGGCGACCAGATGCGGCGGGTGATGGCCTTGCCATTGTCCACGTCGCTGAGGGCCCTCTTGGTGAACGTCGGCGCGACGCCGAGGGTCTCGGCGGCGGCCGAACCGGGTGAAAATGAAGCGACGCTGAGCAGCAAAGCGATCAGTACGAGGCGCATGGTGATGATACTCCGGGGTGGATCAGGTGCGGCGCGGCGCCATGTCCGCCCAATTGCGATAGAGCGCAGGGAGCCTTTACAACCGATGCTCGATCCTGGCCGGGAGGCCGTCGACAGGCCTCGATCGCGGGTCGGTCTGTCCCCCGGCCGCACCGAGGCGAGGCCATGCGGTGGCGACCCGCAGGCCTGTTCACCACTACGGGTTCTTCCCAGCCCTCAACCTTCAATGGTATGCCCTCACACAACCCGGTGGTGAACGCGATCATTGCGTCAGGAGACCGCTTCCGCAGATGAAACTCGATGTCACCGAGCGGCAGAAACTCATTTTGAGCCTCGTCACCGAGCGTGGCTTCGCCTCGATTTCGAAGCTTGCCGGCGTCCTCAGGATTTCGGAGCAGACAGCGAGGCGGGACATAATGGCACTCGCCGACCGCGGCCTTGTAACGAGAGTGCATGGCGGGGCTGGCCTGCCGGTCGGCCCGGGCGATACGGACTACGATCGGCGGCGCGGAAAGTTCCCCGCCGAGAAACAGCGCATCGCGCGGGCGCTCGCCCAACGCATACCGGACGGCGCCACTGTCTTCATCGACATTGGAACCACCATGGAGGCGGTTGCCGTCGCACTGCTCAATCACCGCCACCTCACTGTCATCACCAACCATCTCTCGGTTGCCACGATCCTCAGTCGGCGCTCCGAATTCCAGGTGATCCTGGCCGGAGGTATCCTACGCCACAATGATCAGGCGACCACTGGGGAGGCGACCCGGGAGTTCCTGGAGAGGTTCCGCGTCGGCTACGGCATTTTCGGCATCGGCGGGCTCAGCCCCGAAGGCGATCTCCTCGACTTCGACTTTCGCGATATTGGCGTCTCGACGACAGCCATGCGCATCTCGCGGCGCAAGTACGTTGCCCTCGATCACAGCAAATTCGATAGCGCGGCCATGGTTCTTATCGGTGACATACGCGAGGTCGATGCCGTCTTCACCGACGCGCCACCGCCCGACATGATCCGCAGCCTCCTTGCAGCGCACGACGTCGAGCTGGTCCTGCCCGAAGACTGAGTATGTCACTGCCCGCCTCAGGATCGTGCCGCGAGAATCGCGGTGGCGAGTTCGACGAAACCACTCCCACTCTTGGCACGCGTGACCCAGCGCGGCAGCGAAGCGCACCGATCGGCCAGATCCACGACGTTGGCCACGCCGACTGCGTCTTCGAAATAGCCGAACATCGGGCCATCGTTCGGCGAGTCGCCGACGAATACGGCTTGGGTCCGCGCCGCATCGCAGGGGCAGTCAAATCTGTCTTGCAACAATTGCAGGGTGGTCGTGAGCTTGTCGTGACTGCCGAACCAACCGTTCACATGGATGGAGCTGACTTTGGCAACGGCACCGGCCTCCTCGAACAATGCGACGATGCGGTCGACCGCAGAACGAGAAAGCGGCCTTACATCCTCGCAGAAATCGATAGCGAGGTCGGCTTCGCGGTAGGCTTGGTCGCTGGCGATAGCCGAGCCAGGCACTTCCGAGAGAATGCGGGCCGCCAAGCCGTCGAGGCGCTGGCGGTTTTGCTTCCGGGTCTCGTCACCTGCCGCATACTGGCGGGTCATGATGCGCTGGCCGTGATGGTAGGCGAAATAGAATGCCCCGTTCTCGCCCACGACAGCATCGACGGGCCAGAATCGCGCGATCATATCGCACCAGCCGGCGGGCCGTCCGGTCACGGGAACGACGATGAGCCCGGCACGATGTAGAGCCCACAGCGAGGCGAAGCTGTCGGCCGTGAGATGCCCTTCCGTCGTAAGCGTATCGTCGATGTCGAGAAGCACGAACCGCTTGCCCGACCATGTGGCGGCAGGAGCGGATGCAAGTGGCGTCATACAGGGTGCCTCAGTTGATCGAGTGCGGCGGCAACGTCGTGGCGTTCCTCTGCCGTCATGTGCAGGCCCGTTTTCGTTCGCCGCCACAAGATGTCGTCGCTGGTCCGGGCCCACTCGGCGCTGACGAGGTAGGCAAGCTCGCGTTCGTATAGCCCACCCCCGTAATGGCGTCCAAGATCCGACACCTCGGAAGCATCGCCGATGACTTTCGCCGTCAGTGTGCCATGCCGCCGCGCCAGAGAAGTGATCAACGCCAGCGGCAGGCCGGGACGGGTTGCCGCGAAATCATTGACGAACGCGTCGAAGTCCGCGCCCGGAATGTCGCCTCCCGGAAGTGGCTCCCGCGCCGTCCAGTCCGGTCCGATCCGCGGGAAATGCGGAGCCAGCTCAGCCATCACCGTCTCAGCGAGCTGCCGGTACGTCGTGATCTTGCCACCGAGCACCGACACGACAGGTGTGGCGCCTGCACTGGGAGTCGTGTGGATGACATAGTCGCGCGAGGCAGCGGTCGCCGACTTGCCCGCATCCTCCTCGTAGAGCGGCCTGACGCCCGCAAAACTGTGCACGACCGTATTTCGGCCGGGCGGATAAGCGACATAGCGACCGACGGCGTCGAGCAGATAGGCAATTTCCTCTTCGCTGGCGTGAACGTCGCGCGGATCGCCCGTAAACGGCACATCAGTCGTTCCAATGAGCGAGAATTCCCCTTCATAGGGCAGGACGAACACGACGCGACCATCATGGTTCTGCAGGATCAGTGCATCGTTGCGGTCGTGCACGCGCGGCACGACGATATGGCTGCCCTTGACGAGCAACAGGTCCGGCATGGCAGCGCCTGGAGTGGCACTGCTGCGTGCCAGATCCTTGAGCACCTCTGAGGCCCAGGGCCCCGCGGCATTCACCACGACCCGTGCTGCGATTTCGCTCATCGCATCAGTGTCCGCCTCATGCAGGGTGGCTCGCCAGGTCCCGTCGACGGGGCGCAGGTCGGACACCCTGGTGCGGGTCATGATGCGCGCACCGCGCTCTGCGGCGGCCAGCGCGTTGAGGACGACAAGGCGAGCATCGTCCACCCAGCAATCCCAATAGGCGAAGGCGTGGCGGAAGCTCGGCTTGGCAACACCCTCGTATTCGGGCAAATCGAGGCGCAGCGCCTCAGAGGCCGGCAATCGACGCCGACGCGCCAGATGGTCGTAGAGAAACAGTCCCGCCCTCAACATCCAGCGCGGCCTGAGCTCGGGCGAGTGCGGCAGAATAAAGCGCAGGGGCCACGCGATGTGCGGCGCCTTGGAGAGGAGGATCTCGCGCTCCGAGAGCGCCTTGCGGACGAGACGAAAGTCGTACTGCTCGAGGTAGCGCAGGCCCCCGTGAATGAGTTTCGAACTCGCCGAAGACGTAGCGCCCGCCAGGTCGCCCGCCTCGCACAAGATGACGTCGAGGCCCCGGCCTGCGGCATCGGCAGCGATACCCGCCCCGTTGATGCCGCCGCCGATGATGAGAAGATCATGGATACGGGGTCTCGCGCTCATCGGTCGGTTCCTGGATTGTCTGCTTGTGGCGAGGATGCGTCGTCCCCGGGTGATGCCTCAACCCCGCTGCGCAGACGCGATTTCCGCAAGCTCACCCGCGCGCTCCAGAATAGGATAGGCGACGGACGTCAGGTGGCTGTTGATGCGCTTGAGGTCGCGCAGGATATCGAGATGAAGGGAGCTGGTATCGAGGGCAACCGAGCTGCCTGCACTGATACGCTCCATGTGTCGTTCGATCGAGCGTCGCTCGAGACTCGCGGATGGCCGTTTTTTGGCGCAGCAGGCGACGCGCCAGCTCGAGATCGCCCGAGACGAACACGTTGAGTGCCAACTCCATGTTCGTCGACGACACGGGCGTGGAAATGTTTCCAGCTCCTTCATGCCGTGCCCGGAGAACGAGGCGCGGGCCCTGATCTTCTTACTCGCCAGTTCCATCAGGTTCTTGTCGATGATGTCGCCGATATGCTCGAGGTTGGTCGTGAACGACAGGATCTCGATGCTGCGGTCGCCTTCGTCCTGGATCGAGTTCCTCGCGCGCGAGCCGAGCCAGATAGAGCTTCATCGCCTCGTATTGGCGGTCGACGGCATCGTCCTCGGCCTCGATCCGGTCCCTCAAGTCCGACATCATTGCGTTCGGAAGCACCTGGATGGTCGAGAGCAGCATGCCCTGCACTGTCTCGGCGATCTTCAGGCCTGGCGCGACGCACAGCAAGAGCCACGGCGGGCGTACCGAGTGCGCTCTCATCGAGAAACATTGATCGATCGTCGGCAAGGCTCGAGACCGACAGCTCGCCGGGAAGCAGACGCTTCAATGGCGGTCGATCCCGCTGACAAACGGCAGGGCGAAGGCGGCCACCATGCCATTGAAGGCCAGATGTGCCGCAGCGACGCCATGCCCGCCTTCGAGCCCCGAGGAGGTGAGGATGTTGATGATCACTGGTAGCCATGCGAGGGCGACTATTCCAAAGAGCGAGCGAAGTAGAATGTTCGCTATGAGGAAGCGGCGGATTCCATCCGGAGACGCCATTGCCGAAAGCACCGGTAGCAGCGCGCTGCCGATATTGGCGCCGAGAACCATGGCGACGCCGGCTGGAAGGGGCACCACACCACTCCCGCACAGCGTCGCCACCATCAGGATGGTGGCAACCGAAGAGTGCATCAGCAAGGTGAGCACGAGCGCAAGAACCAGCGCCAGGAGCCGGTCAGAAGTCAAGGTGGCGACGATGTCGACGACACCCGGTGATCCCGACAGCGGCGCTGCGGCCTGCCCAATGAGGCTGAGGGATAGAAGGACGAGTCCCAGGCCGAGAACGGCGCGCGAGGCGCCCTTGGCCCGCGCCCGGGTGCTCGCGAGAAAGGTGACCACACCGATCGCGATCAGGGCCGGTGAAAGCCAGTCGACGCGATGCGAGAAGAGTTGCACGACGACGGCACTACCGAGATCGGCCCCGAGGATCGCCGCTATCGCCAGCGGACCGCTGATGGCGGCCCGCGTCGCAAAGGTCGAGATCAGGAGTGCCGTCGCCATGCTGCTCTGCAGCAATACGGTCACCACAACACCGCCAAGGAAAGCGCCGATGCGACGGTCCCCGGCCGCGGCGAGCAGCGCCCGCAACTCGGCACCGAAGCTGCGCATGATGCCGGTGCGCACCATGCGAACGCCCCACAATAGGAGTGTCACACTGCCGACAAGGTTGATCAGCACGTCCATTGGCCCCGGCATCTCCGCTGATAGCTGCCCGCGGATACAATGTCAGAATTCTTACATTTATTGACCGCCGTGAGCCAGAAAATTTCACCGGGGCGGTGTGAGCCGGCTGGGCGGGCCTGTGATGACGGGGCACGATACATCAAGCAGACAGCGATAGACAGGTTGACAATCGCCTTGTGAATAAGCCTAATTCGAGCCAAACGAGCTCGCGTTTGATCACTGCGTGAGGGGTAGGCTGTTCCGATGGACTCTCGACGGTCGAAGTTGCTGGCGATGATCATACCTCTGGCGCTCGCATGGAATATTTCTTCCATGGCGACCGAAATTCATGGCCATCGCGGGGCACGTGGGCTGGCGCCGGAAAATACGATTCCCGCCTTCGAGACCGCTCTTGCCTTCGGTGTTGACTGCCTCGAGCTCGACGTCGGCATGTCGAAGGATTCGCGCCTTGTCGTGGCCCACGACCCCGTTCTCAATCACGACCTTGCACGCCTTGGCGGGAAGTGGATCGGAGCAGGAGCGCCGCTGAACACATTGACGGTGCGTGAGATCAAGACGTTCGACGTCGGCCGGATCAACCCGGCGGCTGACTACGCCACGAAGTATCCGCGGCAGAAGGCCGTCGACAATGTTGCGATGCCGCTGCTCGAGGAGGTGCTCGGACTGGCATCCTTGCGCGCAGCCAAGGATGTTTGCCTCAACATCGAGATCAAGACCTCGCCAATGCGGCCGCATCTGACCTTCGCACCCGAAGCGATGGCAGACGCGCTCGTTGCGGAGGTGACGAAGAGCGGCATGCGCGGACGGCTCAGGGTACAGAGTTTCGACTGGCGCAGTCTTGTGCATCTGCGAAAAACAGCGCCCGACATTCCATTGAGTTTCCTGACCGCCGAGCGCTCATGGCTGAACAATGTCGGACGTGGGCTTCCTGCCAGGTCGGATTGGCTCGCCGGAGCCGGTATCGATGAGCATGGAGGCTCGGTTCCGCGTCTCGTCAAGGCGCTTGGTGGCGCCTACTGGTCGCCCTATCACGGCGATCTCAAGCTCGAAGATCTGAAAGAGGCGCAAGGGCTGGGCGTCAAGGTGCTCGTTTGGACGGTGAACAAGCAGCAGGAGATCAAGAGGTTCATCGACATGGGGGTGGACGGCATCATCACCGACTATCCGGACGTCGCGCGCAAGGTCGCGGGAGCCGTGGCGGCCAAGCCGTCCGCTGCGAGGTAGTCCATGCGTCGTGGGTGTGACATGATCAAATGCAAGAGATGTGACGCCGGCAAAAAGTATTGCAGGCGCTAACCCGCAGGGGTGCAATCGACTTCACAGACGGTGCCGGCGATGGCCAGCGCCCAACAACCGGGAGGGAGCATGATGAAGACCAGATTGAACGCTTTGAGAACGGTGGCCGTTGGAGCCACGCTGACGGGTTTCCTTGCGGCGGCAGGCACCGCGCATGCCGTCACCGAGGTGCAGTGGTGGCACGCCATGGGCGGCAAGCTCGGCGAGAAGGTCAATGCCATCGCCAAGGGCTTCAACGATTCGCAGAAGGACTACAAGGTCACGCCCGTCTACAAGGGCAACTACACCGAGACGATGACCGGGGCTGTTGCTGCCTTCCGCGCCAAAAAGCAACCGCATATCGTTCAAGTGTTCGAGGTCGGCACGGCCACGATGATGGCGGCCAAGGGCGCCATCTACCCCGTCTACCAATTGATGGCGGACAACAAGATACCGTTTGATCCGAAGGACTATCTGTCGGCTGTCACTGGTTACTATTCCGACAGCAACGGCAACATGCTTTCGATGCCCTTCAACAGCTCCACACCGGTTCTCTATTACAACAAGACCCTCTTCAAGAAGGCAGGGCTTGATCCCGACACGCCTCCCAAGACCTGGCCGGAGCTCGAATCGTTCGCGAAAAAATTGCAGGCCGCCGGCGTCAAATGCGGCTTCACGACGGGTTGGCAATCCTGGGTCCATCTCGAGAATTTGTCGGCGTGGCACAACGTGCCCTTCGCAACCAAGTCGAATGGTTTCGACGGCCTCGATACCGAGTTCAAGTTCAACTCGCCACTGCACGTGAAGCACATCTCGAAGATGGCTGAGTGGCAGAAGTCGAAGATCTTCGACTACGGCGGACGGCGCTCCGACAGTGCACCGAAGTTCTATACGCAGGAATGCGCCATGTATATGAACTCCTCGGCAGCTCAGGCCGGCATCAAGGCCAATGCCAAGGATTTCGAGTTCGGCGTCGGTCAGCTCCCCTACTGGCCTGACGTCCAGGGTGCCCCGCAGAACTCGATCATCGGCGGCGCTACGCTCTGGGTTCTGCGCGGTCATCCGGCAGAGCACTACAAGGGAGTCGGAGCGTTCTTCAAGTATCTTTCGTCCCCTGCAGTGCAGGCCGACTGGCATCAGTTCACAGGCTATCTGCCGATTACATTGGCATCCTATGAACTGAGCAAGAGCCAGGGCTTCTACACGAAGAACCCCGGCACCGACGTCAGCATCAAGCAGATGACCGGCAAGGCGCCGACGGCCAATTCCCGCGGCTTGCGCTTCGGCAGCTTCGTGCAGATCCGCGATATCATCAACGAGGAGCTCGAAGGCGTGTGGTCCGGCAAGAAGACCGCCAAGGACGCGCTGGACACGGCCGTTGCACGCGGCAACGAGATGTTGCGTAAGTTCGAGGCCGCCAACAAGTAGCGCTGCGCGAAATTGCGCAAGCGCACGCAACGAACAGAGGGGCGGGACCGACATATCGGGCCCGCCTTGCCAACTGGTACGTGCCAGACGTTTTTCTTAGCGCATAGGCACGCAAAGCTCGCGGACAGGTGACGAGTTGAACAAACGGGCCACTTTCGGCGGTTTCTGGCTGCCGTTCCTGCTGCTGCTGCCGCAGCTCATCATCACGTTGGTGTTTTTCATCTGGCCCGCCAGCCAGGCGCTGTATCAGTCCGTCCTGCTCGAGGATCCGTTCGGACTGAACAGCCGCTTCATTTGGTTCGACAACTTCAAGGCCTTGTTTGCCGACCACTATTATATCGCCTCGTTCAAACGCACGGCCGTATTCAGTCTCACCGTAGCAGCACTGGCTATGGGCATTTCGCTGTTGCTGGCGGTGATGGCGGATCGGGTGCTGCGGGGAGCCACTGGTTACAAGTCTATGCTGCTCTGGCCCTATGCCGTTGCACCGGTGGTGGCCGGAGCCTTGTGGTGGTTTCTGTTCAACCCCCGCATTGGTATCGTCGCCTATTATCTCCAGGCCATGGGTTACGATTGGAACCACACGCTGCGGGGGTTCGATGCCCAGGTCCTGATTGTCGTCGCCGCAGTGTGGAAGCAGATCAGCTACAATTTCCTGTTCTTCCTCGCAGGCCTCCAGTCGATACCGCGCTCGCTGATCGAGGCTGCGGCGATTGACG
This sequence comes from uncultured Alphaproteobacteria bacterium, assembly GCA_963761475.1. Lineage (GTDB taxonomy): Bacteria > Pseudomonadota > Alphaproteobacteria > Rhizobiales > Hyphomicrobiaceae. The sequence continues at coordinate 65,920 of CAVXGT010000015.1, read as the reverse complement.
GAGCGAGCCCATTCAAGCGTTTCTGGACCATCGTCTTCCCGCTGCTGTCTCCGACCGGGTTTTTCCTGCTGGTGGTCAACATCGTCTATGCCTTCTTCGATACCTTCGGGATCGTTCACGCCACGACCAACGGTGGACCGGCCAAGGCGACGGAGATCCTGGTCTACAAGCTCTACAACGACGGCTTCGTCGGTCTCGATCTCGGCGGCTCGGCCGCCCAGTCCGTGGTGCTCATGGTGATCGTGGTTGCCTTGACGATCGTGCAGTTCAAGTACATCGAGCGGAAGGTGGAATACTGATGGTCCAGAACCGGCCGCTGCTCACGCTGCTGTCGCATGCCATCCTCATGCTTGGCGTGCTTTTGATGGTATTTCCGATCTGGGTGACGTTCGTCGCCTCCACGCATCAGGCTGCGGATTTGATCAGCGCACCCATTCCGCTTTGGCCGGGTCGGGAATTCGTCGCCAACTATTCAGCCGTTCTCACCGAGGGGCTGAAGAACCCGTCGGCTGGCGGGGCGTCCGTTGGCTCGATGATGATAAACAGTCTGATCGTCGCGCTGATCATTGCGATCGGCAAGATCGTCGTTTCCTTCATGGCAGCGTTCGCCATCGTCTATTTTCGCTTTCCCTTTCGTATGCTGGCGTTCTGGACGATTTTCATGACGCTGATGCTGCCCGTCGAGGTCCGCATCCTGCCGACCTACAAGGTGGTGGCCGATCTCGGACTGCTGAACTCGTATATGGGGCTGACACTGCCGATCATCGCGTCGGCAACGGCGACGTTTCTCTTTCGCCAATTCTTCCTGACCGTACCCGATGAATTGACGGAAGCCGCCCGCATGGACGGCGCCGGCCCCATCAAGTTCATGAAGGATATCCTGCTGCCGCTGTCGCGGACCAACATTGCGGCGCTGTTCGTCATCATGTTCACGTTCGGTTGGAACCAGTATCTGTGGCCACTTCTGATGACCACTGATACGCGTTATCTCACGGTGACGATGGGCATCCAGCGATTGATCAACGTCGCTGACACCGATCCGCAGTGGCCTTTGGTCATGGCCGCGGTGATGCTCGCCATGCTGCCGCCCGTAGCCGTGGTGCTCGTCATGCAGAAACTGTTCGTCAAGGGTCTGGTCGAGACCGAGAAGTAGAAGTGAGGACTGGCCATGGCCCGGTTGAGCATACGCAAGGCACGCAAGACCTATCCGAACGGTGTCGATGCCATCAATGGCATCGATCTCGACGTCGCCGACGGGGAGTTCATCGTACTCGTGGGGCCATCGGGATGCGGGAAGTCCACGCTTCTGCGCATGATCGCCGGCCTCGAGGAAATCACGAGCGGCGAGATCGGCATCGACGACCGCATCGTCAACACGCTGGAGCCCTCCGATCGCGATATCGCCATGGTGTTCCAGAACTACGCGCTCTATCCGCACATGACCGTGTTCAACAACATGGCCTACGGGCTGCGAAACCGCGGCACCCCGCGCGAAGAGATCGAAAAACGCGTCGGCGAAGCGTCACGGTTGCTCGAGATCGAGCAGTTGCTGGACCGCCGTCCCCGCCAGTTGTCGGGCGGCCAGCGCCAGCGCGTGGCCATGGGCCGGGCGATCGTGCGCAAGCCCGCTGCATTCCTGTTTGACGAACCGTTGTCGAACCTCGATGCAAAGCTTCGGGTGCAAATGCGGGTCGAGATCAAGAAGCTGCAGCGCAAGCTGGGCACGACCAGCATTTACGTGACCCATGATCAGGTTGAGGCCATGACGATGGCCGACCGGCTGGTGGTGATGAATGGTGGCAGGGCCGAGCAGATCGGCACACCCCGCGACGTCTATCAGAAACCTGAGACGCTCTTCGTTGCCGCCTTCATCGGTTCCCCCTCGATGAACTTTCTCGAGGGCAAGATCGGTGCGGATGCCCGTCATGTCGAAGTCGGCGCGAGCACCCTCGACCTTGCCGTGGGAAACGCCGCCACCGCGGGCACCCGCGTGACAGTCGGCGTGAGACCCGAGGACCTCGTCATTCGGGAAGGGGACGGGCCGCTGGTGCTCAGTGTCGACCATGTGGAGCACCTTGGCACCGACACCATTCTGCATGGGCCCCTGAAGGGCGTGTCGCCCGATCGGATCGCCTTCCGCCTGCACGGGGACATTGATTTCGCCCTCGGCTCGGAGGTTCGCCTCGACGTGGCGCCCGCAGCCATTCACCTCTTCGACGCTACGACCGGAAAGCGCTTGGCCAAGGCCTGACGGGTCGCAAGCACCCGGCATACGGCAACGTTCGCGCTCTTGGCATCGTCGCTTGTGACATGCGCGACAGCGCTAATTGTTTGGCTGCGCGAAGCGCCCGACGTCGAAGGCGGCCAACGGGACATTCGTGCGGCCGGTGGTGACGAGTTCGGCCATCACCGAGCCTGCACCGGGCCCGAGCTGGAAGCCATGCGCAGAGAATCCGAACTGGTGGAACAAGCCCTCCGCCACCCGGCTGGGACTGAACACGGGAATGTCGTCGGGCATGCGAGCCTCGATCCCGGCCCAAGCCCTGACGATGCTGGCGGACCTCATGACCGGGAACAGCTCCCACACTGTCTGCGCGCTGGTGGCCAGTTTGCTCCAGTCGAGAACGGTCTCGTTGGTCGCGGGATCAGCGCGACCCTCATGGCCGCCACCGATCAGAACGGTGCCGTTCTCGAACTGCTTGAAGGAGAGCTTGCGCGACCTCAGGATCACCACCGGCTCGATGAAGGCGGGCACGCGTGAGGTGATCATCAGCATCGGTGCGATGACGTTGAGCGGGACCGATTCGCCGACGCTCGCAGCAATACGCCCGGCCCATGCCCCCGCAGAGTTGACGACCAGGGGAGCGCAAAACGTGCCGTTTGCCGTCGCGATTTCCCACCTTCCCGCGACGCGCGATAGACCGATGACTGCCACGCCCTCATGGAACTGCGCGCCCGATCGCTTCGCGGCGCGCCGGAACGCCTGGGTGGTGCGGAACGGGTCGGCCGCCCCGTCGCGTCGCGAGACGACCCCGCCGGGGCAGGCGTCTGATACCGCCGGCACCAGTCGCCGCAGCTCGTGCTGGTCGATCAGCTCTTCGTGCGTGAAGCCGCGCAGCTTCAGATCATCCACGCGCGCACGAAAGCTCGCGAGTTCCGCCTCCGTCTCCGCCACCAGCACCGTGCCGTGGCTCTTGAAGCCGCAATCATCATCGACCAGGTCGCCGATTCGTTCCCACAGCTCCATCGATGCGATCGACAGCGGGATCTCGGCGACATGCCGGGCCAACTGGCGCACGCCACCCGCATTGACGCCCGAGGCATGGCGCCCGGCGTAATCCTTCTCGAGCACGATAACGCTAGCGCCGCGACGCGCCAGATGCAGAGCCGTCGAGCAGCCATGAATACCGGCTCCGATGACGATCACATCGGCAATGCCGCCTGTCGCTGCCTGCACGCCTGCATTCATCAACGCACCACGGATTTCACGCTCGCCTCGTCAGCCGGCATCGAGGCAAGCTCCGACAGCGAGATGGGTTTGACGGGTGCCCGCAACCGGAAGTGCCCGACCCTGGATGGCGGCACGTCGCGGGTCTCCGCGATCAGTTCGGTTACTGTCAACCCGCACAGACGTCCCTGGCAAGGCCCCATCCCACACCGTGTAAAGGCCTTGAGCTGGTTCGGGCCTTCGCAACCGAGTTGCGCTGCCCGCCGGACGTCGCCCGCAGTCACCTCCTCGCAGCGGCAGACGATCGTCGCATCGTCGGCCGGAATGCGCATCGAACGCGGCGGCTGGAAGAATGTATCGAGGAATGTGCGACCGAGTTCGTGGCGGGCGAGCCGCTGGCGGATGGGCTGGGCATCGCCGAGCGCGATCGAAGGGGCCAGCGCACACGTCGCTGCAAGGCCGACCAGACGACCTTGTTCCTCCGCCGCCCAGCCGCCGGCGATACCGGCGCCGTCTCCTGCTATGCCAATGCCCTCAATCGAAGTGGCGCCGTCGGCCCCGAGTGTCGGCACCCAGCACAATTGGCGTTCGTCCCAGTGGTGCGCAACGCCGGCAGCCATCGCAAGGTTGGTGTTGGGCACGATGCCTTGATGCAACAGCAGCGTGTCGGCGGGTATCGTGCATGTTTCGCCGCCGGTTCCATAAGTCACCGACTGCAGCCGGCCCTCGCCCTCCGCGCGCAAGGCCACGACGCCGCGCACGATCCGAACTGTACCAGAAAGCTCCCTGCGCAGCGCTAGCCCCTTGGCAAAAAGCGGCGACAGCATGAACCCTGGCGCGTGCGGAGCAGCCTTCAGCCAGGAATTCCGCAAAGTCGTGTCGAGAAGCACCTGGGGCGGGCTTCCAGCCCGCACCAACTGTGCAGCCAGCAACCACAACAATGGCCCAGTCCCGGCCAGAACCGTGCGCCCCGATGGTACGAGTGCGGACGCCTTCAACATCGTTTGAGCCGCGCCAGCTGTCATCACGCCCGGCAGCGTCCAGCCTTGGATCGGAAACGGCCGCTCTAAAGCTCCCGTCGCGATGATCACGCGCCGCCCAGTGATGAAACGAGACTTGCCGTCCTTCGACAATCCGACCGCGAGATCGCGATCGAGACTCCAGACGATCGCGCCCGTGAGAAGCGTCGCACCACTCGCGTGCGCGTCATCGACGAGTTTGATGCCGTGCCAGTAGTCTTCGCCGAGGATTGCCCGATCGCGCACCGGGGTTGTCGTAATGGCACGGTAGATCTGTCCGCCGGATGACGCATTCTCATCGACGATGAGCGTTGTCATGCCGGCCGAGGCAGTGGTCGCCGCCGCGGCCAGTCCGGCGGGGCCGGCGCCGATGATAATGACATCGTAAGCAGCATGCAGCGCGGCAAGTGTCATCGTTTGGCCTCCCGTCGCCCCCGCAATGTGGTGATCCGCATGCCCTGTCGTACCGCTACGAGGCACCCCTGGCGGTTGAGAGTACCGTCCACCTCGACGATACACTCGAAGCATGCCCCCATCATGCAATAGGGCGCGCGCGCCGCTCCATTTACGGGCGAATGGCGGGTAGCCTCGTATCCGGCGGCCAGCAAGGCGGCTGCCACAGTCTCCCCCGTGCGCGCCGAGACCCGAACGCCGTCGACCTCGATGTCCACCATGTCGGTGGTAGCCTCATGCAGCCTTCGAAACATCGAACCTCCGGGAGCTGAATGCGCCGACGGTATGGGGATCCAGGCTGCCCCGGTGGATCATTGCAGCCAATTCCAGGGCGTGCGTGGCCGCCAATGTCACGCCCGAGTGGCATGTGGCGAGAAACGCACCGGGATGCGTTGCAGACTGGTCGTAGATCGGAAAGCCGTCGGCCGGCATCACCCGCACAGCACGCCACGTCCTGACGACATTAAGCTTTCCGAGTAGCGGAAACATGCGTACGGCGCGATTGGCCACCACCGCATTGATCCCCGGATTAATGCCGACAGGGTCGTCCCCGTCCTCCTTGCTGTCTCCGATCATGACAGTGCCTTCGTCGGTCTGGCGCACGGTACCGATAGGATGGCGCAGAAACGGCCGCGCGCGCTCGGTGACGATGATCTGGCCCCGCTCAGGCTTCATCGGCGCGGACAGCCCCACCATCGGCGCGAGGTCGGCATTGGCGTTGCCGGCCGCTAGAACCACCTTGCCGGCGCGGATAGAGCCCCCGGTGGTTGTCAGTTGGAATTCGCCATCGCGTTGGACGATCGCTGTGACAGCGTGGCTGGCTAGGTAGGTTGCGCCTTGTCGCGCGAGCGCCGTGTGTAATGCACGGAACAAGCGCAGCGAATTGACGTGTCCGTCCATCGGTCCATAACTGCCGCCAACGACGTCGGGTCCGATGTCCGGCAGATACTTTGCGACCTCGGAGCGCTCCATCATCACCGCCCCGGTACCTGTAATGCTGGGCTGGTTGTGGAAGCGGCGAAGGGTCTCGGCGCGTCGTGTGAACTCGTTCTCGTCAAGCGCCAGAATGAAGCCGCCAGGCCGCTCGAAAGCGACGTCGAACCCGGTTTCCTCCGCCAGCATGTCGGCAAAACCGCCCCACGCCTCCGAGGAGCGCGCGGTCCATGCCGCATACTCGGGCATGCCGAGCCCCTTCATCTGCACCCAAACAAGGGCGAAGTTGCCGCGCGAGGCCCGCACCGCCATGTCACCCTCGTCGAGCACGACGACGCGTGAGCCGGCCCGCGTCAGCCCATAGGCGATACTCGCGCCCACCAAGCCGCCGCCGACGATGGCGACATCGAACGACCGTACCGTGCCAATCGTGCCGCGCATCAACCCTCTCCCTTGCCGCGTCCGATCAATAGGGCCTCCAGTCCATAAAGCCGGTCGAGCAGGACCAGGGCGGCGATGGTAATGACGATCACGCACGCCGATACGGACGTCACCAGGGGATCGATGTTGTCCTGGATGTAAAGGAACATCCGCACCGGCAGCGTCACTGTGCCGGGCGTGGCGATGAATATTGTCATCGTCACCTCGTCGAACGAGTTGATGAAAGCCAGGGCCCACCCACTGATGAGACCCGGCAGCACGAGCGGGATCGTGATCCGTCGAAGCGTCATCCACTCCGAGGCCCCGAGCGAAATTGCGGCCTGCTCGATCTGAGGGTTCATGCCGATGGCCGATGCCAGCGTCAGCCGCAGGGCGAACGGGAACACGATGACGACGTGGGCAATGACGAGTCCGACGAACGTGCCGGCAAGCCCGACCTCCGTGAAGAAGCGCAGGAAGGCGATGCCGAGGACGACATGGGGGATCATCAACGGCGATTGGAACAAGGCGAGGAAGGCTTCCCGGCCGCTGAAGCGGTGGCGCGCAATGGCGAGCGCGGCAGGAACTGAAAATGCCACGGAGATTGCCGACGATATCGCGCCCAGTGCGACGCTCTGCCAGAAGGCCTGGATGAACTCCGGGTAGTCGCCGATCGCCTTGAACCAACGCAATGACCAGCGCGTCGTTGGAAACGACAGGTGCGTCTCCGGCGTGAAGGCAACGAAACAGACGACTAGGATCGGCGCGAGAGTGAAGATCATGAAGGCCGTATGGAAGGCCAATGCGAGCGGACCATTGCGGCGCATTAGAACACCTCCTTGAAGCGGCGTTCGACGATGCGATTTGCACCGACGATGATCAACGCCAGGGCGATCAGCAGCAGCACGGCGACGACCGCGCCTAGCGGCCAGTTCAGGGTATTTAGGAACTCGTCGTAGGCGAGTGTGGAGGCCACCTTGAGCCGCCGCCCACCGATGATTGCCGGCGTTGCGAATGCGCTTGCAGCCAAAGCGAATACGATGATGGCTCCGGACAGGATGCCGGGGACGATCTGCGGCAGCACGATGCGCCAGACGATCGTCGCCCCCGACGCACCGAGTGCTGCCGCCGCATTCTCGATCTGCGGGTCGAGCCGCTGCAGGGCAGACCACACAGACAAGACCATGAACGGCATCAGCACATGGGTCAAAGCGATGACGACGCCCGTCTCGGTGAACATGAATGCAATCGGTGCTGTGATCAGCCCCATCGCCATCAGCGCTTGATTGACGACGCCGGAACTCCCACCGAACAGTAGCGCCCAGCCAAGCGTACGCGCGACGACAGAGATCAACAGCGGCCCGAGGACGATGACGAGGAAGATCGCGCGCCAGGGGCTCTGCATGCGATTGAGGATATAGGCCTCGATCGTACCGAAAATCGCGCACAGTGCCGTGACCAGCAGCGCAATCCGGAACGTGCGCAAAAACACCTCCAAGAAGTAGCTGTCGGTGAACACCTCCCGCCAATTCTTCAGGATGAAAACCCTCTCGATACCTTTGTACTGGCCCCAATCGTGGAACGAGAGCAGCACCGTCATCGCGATCGGAATGAGAACGATTGCCACGAATAGCATCAATGCCGGCCCTACCATGACATAGGGCGTTCTGTCCGGCTGTTGGCGTTCGCGCGTGCTCATGGGAGAGGCGCCTGGGAGCGTGCGACCACGCGCATGTCAGCGACCGACCAGTCGAGAACGACCTCCTCCCCTTCCGCCGGCAGCGCGCCGCCGCGATTGGGGGTGGTCACCGTCACCAGCCGTCCGGCCGCATCGGCCTGGATCAGCCAGTGACTGCCCTGGAAGACGCGGGTGCGAACCTGCGCTGAAAGGCCGTGTTCACCAGGTGGCGCGAACGCGATCCGTTCAGGCCTCACCGTAATGGACACCTCGCCCTCCGGCGTATCCACCGGACCCCAATCCACGCCATTGATCGACACCACGCGGCGCTCCGTGTGACCGATGCCGTCGAGAACGTTGGTTTTGCCGAGGAAATTCGCAACGAAGGCTGTCGCGGGCTGCTCATAGACCTCGTGCGGCGGTCCGATCTGCTCGGCGATACCCTTGTTCATGACCACAATCCGGTCGGCGAGCGCCATCGCCTCGCCCTGGTCGTGCGTGACCAGGATCGTGGTCGTGCCTGAAGTGCGCTGGATCTGGCGCAACTCGATCTGCATCTCCTCGCGCAGCTTGGCATCGAGGTTTGACAGCGGTTCGTCCAGCAACAGGATGCGCGGACGCGTGACGAGGGCGCGCGCCAATGCCACGCGCTGCTGCTGGCCGCCCGACATGCGGCGCGGAAACCGGTCGGCAAGTTGGGAGAGACCGACAAGCGACAGTGCTTCTGCCACCCGCTTGTCGCGCTCAGCACGGCCGACGCCCTGCATCTCCAGGCCGAACGCGACGTTCGCCGCCGTGGTCATATGTGGAAACAGCGCATAGCTCTGGAACACGATGCCGAGCCCGCGCTGGCTCGGCTTCACCGCAATGAGATCGCGCCCTTCGAGCTCGATGCGTCCAGACGTGGGGGGCACGAATCCCGCAATCATCTGCAGCGTCGTGGTCTTGCCGCAGCCGGACGGTCCGAGCAACGCAACGAACTCGCCACGCTCGACCGAAAGCGACAACTCGTTGACGGCGAAAGAGGCATCATAACGCTTCGTCAGGCGGTCGAGGACGAGAAATGACATGGGGCCTCATCCGTTGCTGATGGTGGTTGCCCGCGGGCTCCAGCAAGCATGATCGCTCATGGCGAGCATCCGATGGATACAACGCGCCACACGGAAAGGTCGATTTGACGAAGAGCGAGCGAGGCGCTGCGCCTCCGCCCATTGCCCGTAGCGCGTGATGCACTCCGGCAGGAGGGGGAGGCGGCTTGCACTCGGCTGCAAAATTCACCGCTCGATTTCGCGCGTCCAGCGCTTGTTCCAATCCGCGCGAGCCTTGTTGACGACATCCCAGTCGACCGACTTCAATGTCTTCACTTGTTCGCCATAAGGAATGCCTTTCTGCTTATCTGCCGGCAGGCTCACCTTCTGATTGGTCGGGCCGAAACCGGCATCTGTGGCAAGAATCGTCTGCATTTCGGCGCTGGCCAAATGCTGCATCATAGCCTGCGCTTCCTTGGCGTTCTTGGAGCCGGCGACCGGGCAAGCGGCGATGCCGAGCGCAACGCCACCCTCTTTCGGGTAGATGAACTCGATCGGGAAACCGGTCTGGTCGCCCAACGCCTTGGCGCGACCCGAGCCCCACACGCCGATGACGGCCTGCTTGGACTGGAACAACTCCGTCATCTTGCCGGGCGAGGGCTCGTAGGCCAGCACGTTGGGACCGATATCGTTCTTGAAGGCGTCGAAGCCTGGATCAATCTTGGCTTCACCGCCCCCGCGCACCCGGGCCATCATAACGACGGCGTGCAGGCCGTAGGTGTTGCTCATCGGCGGGATCACCAACCGCTTCTTGTATTTCGGATCCTTCAGATCCTCCCACGAGGTGGGAGCCTGCCATTTGTTCTCCGCGAAGACGGCCTTATTGTACATGATGCCAGTACCGACCATGCCGATGCCGATCGCCCTGTTCGACTTGAACTTCATAATCGGAAAGATGTCGGCGAAGACCGGCGCGTCGACGAGCGTGTCGCAAAAACCGAGTTCGACGGCCTGATACATCGGACCGTCGTCGACGATGATGGCGTCGATGACTTGGTTGCCCTTCTGCGCCTGCAGCTTGGCCAGCGTGTCGGTCGAATTTCCGGCAACGAACTCCACCTTGACGCCGGTCTTGGCCTCGAACGGCGGAATGACCTTCTCGCGCATCGTCTTTTCGAACGACCCGCCGTAACCGGCGAGAGTGAACGTCTTCTGCTGAGCGATCGACGGTGTCGTGAGAAGCGCCGACGTGACCACGGCGAGGAGAACAGTGTGCTTCTGGGGCATGACGAACGTTTCCCTGTGACGTGAAAAAGACGTGGAGCTTGGACCGCCCCCGACCGGGGTACTGCATCCCCAAGGTGAACAGTGCGCGAAAGTGCCGCATAACGTCAATGATCAGAAAGTGAGGATCGCATTCAAAATTGTTATGCTCATTCGCCAAGTGCAGGAACCCGCGATGGACCTCAACCCCCGCCAGATCGATGCTTTCCGTCTCGTCATGGTTCGCGGTTCCGTCACCGCTGCCGCACAAGACCTGAGGATCTCCCAGCCCGCGGTCAGTCGACTGGTCAGGGATTTGGAAGTTCGAACGGGATTAGCTCTCTTCGAGCGTCGCGCCAACGCATTGGCACCGACGCCTGAAGCCTACATGTTGCTGGCGGAAGTGGAGCGTTACGCGAGCGGCCTCGCCTCGCTTGGTGCGTTCGTCGAGGCCTTGCGCGATCGCCGGCGCGGCTCGCTGAGCGTCGTTGCTATGCCCGCGTTGGCCATGAGCTTCGTGCCAAGGTTCGTGGCCGGATTTGTCGAGGGGCGCAATCTAGGCGAAGTCATGCTCCATGGCATGCCCTCTCACCTCGTCATTGACGCCGTGCTGCGCGGCCAATTTGAGATCGGAATTGCTGCTGCCCCGCCCGAGCGACCGGGGCTGATGATCGAACCCATCCGAGCGAGCGCGGTCGTGGCGCTGCCGGCCGGCCACCGACTTGCAATGAGAGCCGCCATCCGCAGCAGCGATCTGGAGAACGAGAGGGTCATAACACTCGCCGAACCGACCATCCTGCCCAGTCCGATAGCGTCGTCATTTGGAAGAATTGCGCGTGAGCGCATTGCCGTCACGACGCCGTTGTCGGGCATAGCCTGCAACCTTGTCGCAGCAGGTGTGGGAATTGCGATTGTCGATCCATTCTCGGTGGCCGAATACATCGCGCACGGTGTCGTCGCTGTGCCATTCATGCCGAAGCTGGATGTGCGCATAGCGATAGTCACCAACTCCCATCGTCGACCGTCGGCCCTCTCACGGGAGTTCGCCGCGGCCTTCCTCGCGCATGCAGAGGTCGTGGCCGCAAATGCCGTCGCCGGTGCGCGCCTCCGATCGCCTCGATCCTCGACCAGTCCAGGAGCGAGACGGCAGGGCGGCGACATAGTAGCCACTGCCACTCGGCGGTCGCACAAGAGCCTCAAGCAAAAGTCATGACGAAAGCGGCAGAGACGGATTTGATGCAGTTTCCTGGCGCGCCTCGTCATCAAGAGGGCCGCCATCGTCTGCGGCGCCACGCTCGCACGTCAGCGCTCGCGACGCGATACCGAGGAGGTCCGCGAGGCTGCCTGGTTGACGCTTGTTCTCACTTGGCCGGCTCACTTCTTCGCGAACTGCGGGTAGAGGTTGACATAACCGAGCTGGACACGCTTTTTCGCATGCTCTCTTGCAACCTCGGGCGTGAGCGGGGTGAAGCCGTGCCCCTCCACCAGCTTCTGCATGAAGGCGGCGCGCGCGGTCACAGCGATGGCGTCATGCAGCGCCGCCTCGTCCCAGCCGGCGGCAAAGACAGCATCGGCGTCGGCCTGGCTCATGTCGGAGGGCGTCAGCGTGAGCTTGCGGACGAAGGCCAGCAGCGGTCTCAGCTTGTCGTCGATCGGCGTACCGTCGAAGTCATCGACCAGTTTTCCAACGAGGCCGTCCTCGATGCCCCATTCGTAGGCAACCTCCTTGTGCGCAACGTAGACGAAGGTGCAGCCGGCAACACCCGCCGTGAAGGCCAGGATCAATTCGCGCTCGGCCTGGGAGAGCGGTGACGGGCCGTTCATCATCGCCTGGCTCATGTCAGACCAGGGACCATAGAGCTCGGGATATTTCTTGAAGATGTTGGGCGGACCGGCGTTGTCCCGAAGGGACTTGAAGAAGGGCATCGGGAGAACCTCCACATGGTTGGCGAGCCGTAACGAACGCCGGTAGAGTGTCCGGCCTGGAGTGGTGCTTGTCGCTCCGGTCTCAACTGGCCTTCGTGGCATTGACCAGCACATCGACTGCCATGACGCCTTGTCCCTTCGGCATAACAAGCAGCGGGTTGATCTCGAACTCCGCCACATCAGGCATGGCGAGGAAGAGATCGCCGAACCGGACAGCCGTCGTCGTCAGGGCGTCGATATCGCCAGCAGGCTTGCCACGATAGCCCTGCAGCAGGGTCCAGAGTTTGAGTTTCTGGAGCGCCGTGCGCACCTGCGCCGCGTCCACCGGCAGCGCCAGATGCGCCACATCGCGAAAAAGCTCGATCCCGATGCCGCCAAGCCCGATCGTGAGCACAGGTCCGAAATCGGTCTTGCGCAAGCACGCTAGCAGGACCTCGACACCATCCTGCACCATCTCTTGCACCAGCACGCCTGCCGCGGGCTTGCCGAGCGTCGTCCGGAAAGTGCTGGCAAGGGTGTCGACATCGCCAGGCGAGCCAACGTGGAGCTTGACCAGACCCAGTTCGGTCTTGTGCTCGGCATCCTCCGGCAAAGCCTTCACCACGACGGGATACTTGAGCCCATCACACGCTGAAGCCGCCTTCTCGCCGGCCTCGAGGATGCGCCAGCCCGGCACGCCGCTGCCGCACGCGTTCAACAGCGACATCGCTTCGGGCCAGCCATGCGGCGCGCTGCGGGAAGGTGGAACGGGCCTCGAGCGCCTGGCCTCCATCCCCGAGTACCGCTGGCGCTGATAGACCCAGCCAAGTCTGCGCATGGTCTCGGCGGGATCGCGGCTGAAAACCACACCATCCTGCCTGAACGACTTGCGCTCATCCGGCGCCGGCTCCTCGCCAGAGAAGCTGATGACGAGCGGCAGGCGCTTCTCCTGTGCGAGCTTGCGGAACAGTTGACCCTTCTCCTCGACGTCGCGACGGCCGCTGCTCGCGAACTGCATCACGAACGCCTCGGTACGAGGATCGTCCGCCAGCACGGCGAGGCTGTCGTCGAGCATGGTCGGCGCGCTGCGGATCTGGCCAGTCATGTCGGCAGGGTTTTTAGGACGGCCGAAGGCCGGGAATATGCGGGAAAGGGCCTCCGCCGAGTTCGGACTGAACTCGGCCATCGGCACGTCGAAGCGATCCGCGTTGTCGGCGAGCATGGCACAGGCGCCACCCGACGTGCTGAGCACTGAGACGCCGCCTTTTGCATCTCCTGTGACGCGCGGATTGGGCAGGTAGTTCAGCGTCTCGATGATGGCGAGTAGATCGGTGAGACTGTCGATGGCAATCACGCCCGCCTGGTCGAGCACCTGCGAATAGATCGCAAAGGGCGAGGCGATCTTGCCGGTATGCGACGCGGTCGCCGATTGGCCAAGCTTGGAGTTCCCTGCCTTCAACACGACGATCTGCACGCCGCGTTCGCGGGCCCGCTGCGCAATCCCCATCAGGCGCCCGCCCTCTCGAAAGCCTTCGACATAGAGAACCGCGACGCCAACGTCGTCCTGCTCGATGGTCCAGGCGAGCACGTCGAGCACGTCGAGTTGCGTCTCGTTGCCGACACTCACCATGTAGGCACAGCCGATCTCGTTGTGCTGCAGATAGGCTGCGATGGCGCCGCCGAGCGCGCCGCTCTGGCTGATCACCGCGATAGGGGCGTGCTTGACCTCGCTGAGCCGCCGGGCCGCCGCCCCGAACGTCAATATCGCTTTGGCGCCGACCGACCAGGCGCCTTGGCAGTTCGTCCCAAGGACGGCGATGTCATGCCGGTCTGCGGCCCTGCGCACGTCGTCGGCCAGGGCCTTGCCGCCCTCCATCTCCTCGAAGCCAGAGGAGAACACGACGGCCGCCGGAATGTCGGCGCTGCCGCACTGCTCGATGATGCCCGCCACCGTCGTATTCGGCGTGATGATAAGCGCCAGGTCCGGTGTTTCCGGCAACTGAGTGACACCCGGGTAGCAGGTGAGCCCTTCGATCTCCTTGTGACTGCGGCTGACGAGATAGATTGTGCCCGCAAACCCCGTCTGCAGCAGCACCCGTACGATCGAGTTGCGCGGCGTACCCACCTCCGGCGAAGCGCCGACGATCACCACTCGCCTCGGCTTGAAAATGTGATCGAGGGCGGAGGTCCCAATGCGCCTGTGCGGTAACTTGCTCATGGATAGGTGTCCGTCGATGGGCTTTCGCACGACCGCTCGAATGTCGTGGGGAGCACGATAGTGGGTCCCAGCCGACCGGACACGCAAGCCCGTAACCCCGGCCATCCTCCAATAGTGATGTTGCAATGTCCTGCCGGCATCGCGTCCGCGAAGACAGCCAGGGACCAATTGCCACGAGGTCAACGACAATCAAATGTCGTCGCCATCGCGCTCGCCAATCGGTCGCTGAATTGTGGCTGAGCCGTGTAACGCCCCGATGTCGATGGTACCGCCTCCCCGGCTCGAACGGGGGACCTCTAGATCCACAATCTACAGCTATACCTTTTCGACACTGCTCGTCGCTGCTGTTCAACCGTATAACATGCTGATTTCTCTGAACCCGAGTGAGCATCATTTCTCACCGCTTCTCGCCCTAGCTCGGCCAATTTGGAACCTTTTTCGGGAGCACTACATGGAGCGGTGGGCTGGGCTGGGGCTGGCTACGAGGAGGGATGCTCGTATGCTGACGACGAAGGCGATCGAGGGGCTTCAAGCAACCGGCAAGCAGTTCGAGATGACGGACGGGTGCCCGGCTTGCGCGTGCGATGCGCGTGACATCACGCGCGCCGACGTCACCGATCTGATCGAGGGAATTGCTGAGGCACGCAGTCCGTTCGGTGCCAGCAATGTGTTCCGGGCCGGCCGCACGGTCTTCAATTGGCTGGTGTCGAGGGAAGTGATCTCGGTGTCACCGACTGGCGGCTCCACGACTTCCGTCGCACTGTCGCGACCAACCTCGGCGTTCTTGGCAGCGCCGACACCACGATCGCGCGTAGTCTCGACCATCGTCTAATTGGGGTGCCGGAGGTGACGGGGGTCTAAAATCGCTATCACTAAGTCCCCGAGATGCGGGAGGCGTGGGAGAAGTGGGAGGGAAGGCTAGGGGAGATCGTCCAGACGGCGCCAGAACGGGCGCGACATCCGGTGTGATCAGTTAGCCGACACTGAGCTTCCATCGCGACGGGCCAGTTGCGACCGTGACACTCAAACTGCGTGTTGCGGTGCGCAATGTCCGGAAGCTGAGCGGCAGCGCTACATTCGCACAACGGGAAACGTGTTGCCACCACCGTCGAGCTTTCGGCAGTTGCTCAGTCGGCTGGGGATATGTTCTGATTAAATCGGAACATGTTTCCTGGATCATACGTCTTCTTGACGGCGACCAATCGCGGATACACGTCACCGAATGCCTGTCTGGTGAGAACCTTTTCTTCATCGTGACCTGGAAAATTCAGGTAAATGCGATCGCCGTGACCGAAGCGCTCCGAGCTTGCCCAACTCGTGCGCGCCCAGGAGATGTTGGCCGCGTCGTCTTGCGCGTTCGTCCAGACCCCATCGACCGAGTACATCCACCCCATCGAACGATCGCCGAATGCCGTTGCGTCTGCTGATACGTCGTTGACGGCACGGCCCATATTCCAGAGTGACGAGATCGAGTTGGGAGATGGGGCACGCATCGCGTTCTCCATCGCCAGATCGATCATCGCGTCTGGCAGGTCGGTGAGGAAGCGGGACTTCCAGTAACACCGCTTCTCGCCGAACGGTGTCTGGGTGTCGAACAGGCGCTGGATTTCGCAATAGGGCATCCGGCCCGAAAAGTCCGTCACCAACGTTCCGAGCTCACGCAGCGGTTTGGCAAGCTTATATGCCGCGTCGGGCTCGCCGAGGCCCAACCCGATCAGTGTGAACACCTTCTTGCCCCAATAGGCCCGCGGGAACTGTTCATCTTCCGGAACCGTCGAGAACTCGCAAATCATTGCCAATTCTTCGTCGTGTTTCTGGACGTAGCCGCGCCAGGCTCTGATGGGGCCGGGGCCATCTTCCAGCGGGTAGATCGGGGCGATGAACTGGACCTCAGGGCCGATGGGGTGCAAGGCAAATTCGAAGCGAACGACAACGCCGAAGTTTCCGCCGCCTCCCTTGAGTGCCCAAAGTAGCTCAGGGTTCTCAGTATTGCTGGCGCGGACTAGGCCCCCATCCGCAATGACAAAGTCTGCAGCGACGAGATTGTCGATGGACAGCCCGTGCCGTCCGCGCAGATAGCCGAACCCGCCCGAGAGGGTGAGACCCGCGACACCTGTTTCAGAGATCAGCCCGCCAGGCGTTGCGAGTCCGAACGCCTGGGTCTCGCGGTCGACATCAGCCCAGGTCGCACCGCCTTCGACGATCGCAATCCTTCGAGCGGGATCGACGTGGACGGAGCGCATTTCGGACAGATCGATCATCAGATTACCATCGCAAACGGCGTGACCGGCGACGTTGTGCCCGCCGCCCCGGACGGCCACGCCCAGGTCATTCGACGCTGCGAAGCGAACAGCGCGTATGACATCCGCCGTGCCGCGACAGCGGGCGATTGCGCCGGGCTTGCGATCGATCATCGCATTCCAAACGCGACGTGCGTGGTCGAAGCCGGCATCGGCCGGCGTCAGTATCGTGCCGGCAAAGCCGCTGCGGAGATGCTCAATCGAAGAAGTGGGGGCGTCCATGTCAGTCTCCTACGCTTTGTTGACGTCCCCAGGATCTAGTCATTCGCACAATTTCTGGAGTGGCGGACCTGACCACTCGATGCCAGAATTGACAAAATTTCGGGTCAAAAGGGACATTGCCGTGCTCAATATGACAGACCCCGCTCAACCCGCCGGACGACGGCCTTTAATCCTGTTGCTCGCCTCGTCGGAAACGTCGGCCATGATCCTCTACGGGCTATACGATGTGCTTACTACGGTAGGATGCATCTTCCCGGAGCTCGTCAAGGGCGCACCGGAGCGCGCACTGCTCGACGTGAGGATCGTCTCAGCCGACGGTCGGCCATTCAGCTGTGTCGGTGACATCCCGGTCCGTCCGCATGGCGCACTCGCCGATTTCGCGACGCCATCGTCGATCCCAGACGCTGTCGTTGTTTGCGACATGTACGTTGCCATCACAGCCGTGCCGACAGGCCGATATCCCCGCGAATGTGCCTGGTTGCGCGAGATGCGCGCGGCGGGCGCTTTCCTGACCTCCGTCTGCTCCGGCTCGCTTGTGCTCGCGGATTCCGGTGTTCTCGAAGGCCGGGAGGCCACCGCGCATTGGGCCTACAGCGACATGTTCCGCCGGTACTTTCCGAGAGTGACCTTTCGCGAGTCGGCAATTTTATGCCTGAAGGAGCAGGATGCCGGCATCGTGACAGCCGGTGGTGCCAACGCCTGGCATGACTTGGCATTTTACCTCATTGCCCGCTTTTGCGGTTACAGCCATGCGCTCCAGACGGCCAAAGTCTTCCTTCTCACCATCCACGCTGACGGGCAGTCGCCCTACGCCGTCATGACGCGATCGACTGACGCCAAGGACGCGGTCATCGCCGACTGCCAAGCCTGGATTGCGCAGAACTATGAAGTCGCCAACCCAGTCGAGCATATGGCGCAGCGCTCGGGCCTCAACTCTCGCACGTTCGCGCGACGGTTCCAGGCGGAAACGGGATACACGCCCATGGAGTACGTTCAAGCCTTGCGCATTGAGGAGGCCAAACAGGAGCTAGAGAGGGAACAGCGGTCCATCGAGGAGGTGGCGGCGCTGGTCGGCTACGAGGACGACGCCTCGTTCAGGCGGGTGTTCAAGCGACGCGTAGGCCTTTCTCCCGCAGCCTACCGCAAGAAGTTCCAGAGTCTGTCTGCGCGCGCCATTGCATACGAACTCAAGCGGCCCAAGCCGTGATCTGACCGAGCAGCGCTCGTAGAATGCACCACGTCTGCAAGCAGGTGCTTTTCGCCACTACGTGCGCCCGAATTGCTGCACATGCTCATAGCAGCTCCGGGTCTTGGCTGCGTGTAAACGCGGCGGTGCCCTCGAGCTCGCGTGAGGATCGGCGCAGGGGAGCCAATATCGGCTGTTCGGAGGAGATTTTGCGTCGGATGGCGTCTGTGGGCGCGGCATAGGCGCCTGGACCGATCTGGTAAGGCTTCGCAAGCCGCATTGGCTGCGGTCTGCCCCTCATTCCCTCATCGCCGCGACAAGCGGTTTGACGCCCATGATGTTCATCACGCGCGTCAGATTGTAGGCGAGTACGGCCAGCGCCATCTCGGTCGCGACCTTTGGCAGTGTCCGCATCTGGAAGTGCGTCGCCCCCATCCGCGCTTTGATCGTGCCGAACGGATGCTCAACCGTTTCACGCCGCTGTCGCATCGCTTGTGGATTGGCATCAAGCCGCTCCTGCACCGCCTCAAGGATGTGCTCATGTTCGGAACGTGTGATGCGCCGTTCTCTGCCCGTGGTGCAGAGTGCCTTGAGAGAGCAGTCGCCGCAGACCGTCGTCCAGTAGCGGCGCAGCGTCAGACCTCTCTCGACGTTGGTGTATCGATACGTCAGCTTCTCGCCGGCCGGACAACGATAGGTATCGTCATCAGCCAAGTAGGCGAAGTCCTGCTTGCCGAAGCGCCCTTCGGCTTTCGCATTCGACGTCATGCGTCTGGGCAGTGTCACCGTGACGCCCGCGTTCGTGCACGCCACGATCTCGTCGGTATCGAAGTAGCCGCGATCAGCCACTGCCTCCAGCTTGTCGACCGCCAGCGCAGCCTTGGCTTGCTCGGCCATGTTCGCCAAGTGAGCCGTATCGTTGCCGACGTTCGTCACTTCATGCGCGATGATCAGATGATGCTCGGTATCGACTGCGGTCTGCACGTTGTAGCCCACCACGCCCGAGCCGCGCCCGCTCGTCGCCATCGAGCGGCTGTCGGGATCGGTGAGCGAGATTTGGCCGTCAGGCGAGGCCTTCATAAGCGCCACGTGAGCAGCGAGCTTGCCCATCTCCTCTAGCAGCTTGGTGAGTTTCTCCTTGAGGTGCGCCGTCTTCTTCTTCAGCGCCTCGGTCGGCTTCTGCCGGTCGGCCGTTTCCAATTGCTGCAGATAGCGCCGCACGCTTTCATTGAGCTGCTGGCGTCGCCGCTCGACCTTGTTGTCCGTGAAGTTGCGATCGCGATTGTTCACCGCCTTGAATTTCGAGCCGTCGATGGCCACGCTTGCTTTGGTCAGCAATCCCATTCTTCGGCACAGTTCCACGAACTGCACGCAGACCTGCCTGATCGCCTTGCCATTGTCCTTGCGGAAATCGGCAATCACCTTGTCGTCGGGCTGCAGCCGACCGATCAGCCAGATCACCTCGAGATTGCGGCCGGCTTCCCGCTCGAGGCAGCGGCTCGATGCGACCCGATTGAGGTAGCCGTAGATGTAGAGCTTGAGCAGAGACGAGGGTTGGTAACCAGGCCGGCCCGTTTCCGCTGGCGCGGTCTTGAACCCGAGTTTTGCCAAATCGAGGTGCGCCACGAACGCATCGATCGCACGCACCGGATTGCTCTCGTCGATGTAGTCATCGAGGCTTTCGGGTAGAAGAGCCAATTGGCCTCGATCCGCTTCCTCGATGAATTGCTTCATGCGCCTGCCCCCGCCGCCGATTCAGCAGTGGAATCATAGCAGGCGCCGCGTTTTCACGCAGCCAGGGTCGGGAGCTGCCAAAGTGGACCTTTGGCATGTTGCGTCGCACAAAGGCAAAGCCTTTGCAGAAGCAGCTTCCACCAGCTTGCGTTCCGCAGGTACATCGGCAATCTCTAAGCTCGGTCGCTTACGGCAGTATTGCGGCTGCGTAGTCGCTCGTGCGAACTTAAAGTTGCTGGCGCTGGTTGCCCGGACGGTTTCGGATCGCTTCGACCATCGAACAACTGACGCCCGTCGAAAGTGGCTCTGTTCGTGGGATTGCTCGAATGGCGGCGGGTGACCAGTTTGTTGGTCGGAGTGCCGAACTTGAGATGCTCGAAGCCGCTCTCCGTGATGCGCACGAGGAGAGGGGACAGATCGTGCTCCTCGCCGGAGAGCCCGGCATCGGCAAGACGCGCACGGTCATCGAGTTCACGACCCGAGCCGCCATGTCGAACATTTCGGTCTTCTGGGGGCGTTGCCACGAAGAAGCCGGAGCGCCACCCTATTGGCCATGGACGCAGATCCTGAGCGCCTCTGTCGCCATGCTCGATGATGCCGAGTTCGAGGCTGCGCTCGGCCCAGGAGCTGCCGATATAACCAGCATTCTGCCGGAGATCCTGGACCGTATTCCCGATGCCGAGCGTCTGCCCGCTCCAAGTGATGCGAGCGCAGCTCGCTTCCAATTCTTCAGCACGGTGGCACGCCTCCTGATCGAGATATCACGGCGCCGAGTCTTGGTGTGCATTCTTGATGACCTGCACTGGGCCGATGCACCGTCACTTCACCTGCTCGAATTCCTGGCCCAGGCGATGGAGGGCAGCAGGCTCCTCGTCATCGGCACTTATCGCGAGACGGAGGTTTCGAGACGGCATCGCCTGACGGATACGCTCGGTGCTCTCGGACGGCTGACCCACGTCCGGCGGCGACATGTGGCGGGGCTCGGAAGGCAGGACGTCGCCAGTTTCGTGACGACCGCGGTCGGAGCCACCCCGCCTGTCTGGCTTTCAAGTGCCATTCACGAACAGACAGATGGCAACCCGCTGTTCGTGCGCGAGGTCGTACGATTTCTGAGCGACCAGGGTTATTTCGCCCAGCTCGATGTGTCGACGGTCAAGCCAACCGCAATCCGGCTGCCGGAAGGAGTCCGGGACGTCATCGGCCGACGCCTGAACAAGCTGTCTGCCTTATGCAACGAGGTTCTGGCGCTGGCGGCTGTCATCGGTCGTGAATTCTCGCTCGATGTCGTCCAGCAAGCGAGCGCAAACCGAACCAGTGCAGGCGTCATGGAGGCGCTGGACGAGGCGGTCGAGGCGCGCATCGTCGAGGAGGCAGGCAGTGGGCGCTTCCAGTTCGCGCATGCCCTGGTGCGTATCACGCTCTACGACGAGTTGCGCGTCGGCCAGCGGCGCCGGCTACATCATAATGTGGGCGAGGCAGTCGAATTCGTCCATCGGCGCGACCTCGATCCAGTTCTCTCGGACCTCGCCCATCATTTCCGGACATCAGGACTGATCGAGGATGCCGCGCGGGCGGTCGACTACGCCATGCGGGCGGCGCTCCGGGCGGACGCAGCCTTCGCCTTCGAGGATGCGATCATCTTCTATCAAAATGCGCTCGACACACTCGAGGGACTCGGTAGCGACATCGGAGAGCGGCGTCTGCGACTGCTGTTGTTGCTCGGTATGGAGCAACGCAAGATAAGCGACTTCGAGGCGGGTCTGGGGACGCTGGATCTTGCGTGGCAGGAGGCTCGGCGTCTGCGCCTACGGACGGTGATGGCCGAGGTCGCCATTGCCTATGCGCAAACGTTTTGGTACGGGCAAGTTTTGACAAAAGTCGATGCCCGAGCTGCCGTGCTGCTCGAAGAGGCCTTATCCGTACTTCCGCCAAACGAGTTGAACTTGCATAGCAAGCTTCTGGGTGAGCTCGCTCGCAGGCGTTTGCACTCGGGCACTCCCGACGAGGCGCGTGTTATCGCCCAGGAGGCGATCGCAATTGCACGTCAATCTGACGATCCGATCACACTCGCGCACAGCCTTGCTTGCTTGACAGAGATACCATGGAACCCGACTGAGACCGAGAATGAGCTCGTCGCGGCAAACGAGGTCGTGGCCGCAGGACATCTTGCGAACGACCATGAGGTCGTGCTGCGAGGCCAATTCCGGCGCACGGCACTGCTCTTGGAATTGGGCGATACAAAAGGGGCGATCGCGGCCGTCGATGCCATGGGCAGCGCTAACGCCCACATGCGCCAACCGGTGTTCATCGGTTTCGAGCAGTCGATCAGAGCGTCGCTCGCCCTCATTGGGGGAGACCTGGTGGCGGTCGAAAGTCGGATTCTGGAGGCCCGTGATCGGTCGCGAAAGGCCAACATAACCATTGAGCCGCTTTCGATCCTGATTTTCGCGCTGCAACGGGAGCAGGGCCGACTCAAGCAAATTGCGCCGGTCGTCAAAGCGTTCACGACCCAGAACGCTGGCGGACCGATCTGGAAGCCAGGCCTGGCGCTGCTCTACGTGGCCCTCGACGAGTTGACAGAAGCACGGGCAGTTTTTGACGAAATCGCTGCCGACGACTTTGCCGCCTTGCCCAAAGATGGCCGGCTAGGCGCGAGCCTCGTCTATCTCGCCGAAACATGCACGGCATTGCGGGACGAGGCCCGAGCCGCGGTTCTCTACCGCTTGCTGCAGCCATGGGAGGGACGAAATGTGGTCATGGGGGGCGGCACCGGTTTCTGGGGCGCGAGCGGTCGTTATCTGGGCCAGATGGCCGGCGTCCTCGGCAACTGGCGATCGGCAGAGCGGCACTTTGCCGAAGCGTTGGCAATGAACACGAAGGTCGGCGCGCGCCTGCAGCTGGCGCACACGCATCATGACTTCGCATGCATGCTTCTCGAGCGTGGCTGGCCGCGAGACAGCAAGACTGCTGCGGGGCATCTCGGGAGCGCCGCGCGGCTGGCCGAAGAGCTTGGCCTTGTCGCGCTTGCGGAGAAGGTGGCGGCCTGCGGGAATGGCTTCAAACCGACCACGGCAAGCCCTGTCGGCCCGGACAATCTCACGGGGCGGGAACTGGAGGTCCTGCGCCTCCTCACCATCGGGCGCAGCAATGGTGACATCGCGACAGCTCTCGGCATCAGCCAGAGCACCGTTGCTTCGCACGTGCACAACATCCTGTCCAAGACCGGATGCGACAACCGGACCGAGGCCGCGGCCTATGCCACCCGCAACGGCCTTGGCGCTGCCTGAAGCGGGCACTCGACATATCTGTTGAGTGGGCTTGGAATTCCGCCTCGCTATTGCCTCAACAGGTCTGCGGATTTTTCTCGATCGAAGCCTGCCTCACTATTGCGGCCAAGGGAGCGTGTTACGGCTCCCGAAAATTGCAAAGGAGAATTCCATGCAGACCCAAGATAGCGTTCTGCCCCAAGATCTTTTGAGCCGCTTTGCCTCCAGGGCCGCCGACTACGATCGGCGCAACTGCTTCTTTCACGAGGACTTTGCCGATCTGAAAGCTGCCGGGTATCTGACCCTGCCGGTCCCGCGCGAGCTGGGTGGTCGCGGGCTGACACTCGCTCAGATGTGCCGCGAGCAGCGCCGCCTCGCCTACCATGCGCCGGCGACGGCTCTCGGCGTCAACATGCATGTCTATTGGTTGGGCCTTGTAGCCGACCTCTGGCGCCAGGGTGACAAGTCCCTCGAATGGCTGTTGAAAGAAGCGATGGCCGGCGAAGTGTTCAACGCTGGCCATTCGGAGCGCGGCAACGACCTGCCGGCCTTGCTCTCTACATCCAAGGCCGAGCGGGTCGAAGGTGGCTTCAAGTTCACCGGCCATAAGATGTTCGGAAGCCTTGCCCCGGTCTGGACGCGTTATGGCTTGCATGCCTTGTGGGCCGACGCGGAGGGCGGACCCAAGATCGTGCACGCCTTTATGCCGCGCGACACCAAGGGCCACCGCACTGTGGAGACCTGGGACACGATGGGTATGCGCGCGACTCGGAGCGACGATATCGTGCTCGAGAGCGCGTTCGTCCCGGATCGCTACATCGCCCGCACTGTACCGGCTGGCGGAGCCGACGCTTTCGTCCTCGGCATCTTCGCCTGGGCCCTTCTTGGTTTCGCCAACGTCTATTACGGCGTGGCCAAGCGGGCGATCGACCTCGCGCTCCCGTCGATCAAGGGCAAGACCTCCGTCGCCGTCAGCCGCACCATGGCCTATCATCCGGGCATCCAGCATGCGGTGGCCGAGATGATGCTCGCCTACGAGCCGATCGGTCCCCACCTCGAAAAGGTCGCTGAAGACTGGTCGAACGGCGTCGATCACGGCGGGGCGTGGCCCGCGCAAATCGTCGGTGCCAAGCTGCATGCAGTGGAAGCCTGCTGGAAGATCGTCGACCTCGCCATGGAGGTGTCGGGCGGCGCTGGCATGTTCCGCAGCAACGAGTTGGAGCGGCTGTTCCGCGACGCACGCGCAGGCAGGTTCCACCCGGCCAACACGTTCCTGACCCACGAGATCGTGGCCAAGACGGCCTTGGGCATTGATCTCGGAGAGCAGCCACGCTGGGGGTGAGACTTCGGATGCGGCCGGCGCTCTGATGTGAAATGCAGGGCGCTAACCGCGCACCTCACCAGCGGCGATTTGCTCGGGCCGCAGTTCGCTGACGGGAATGATGGCATCAGCCGGTATGCTGAGGCGCCGCGCAGCCAGGCGGATCGCCTCGGCATCCGGCGCCTCATAGAGGCAATAGGTCTTGCGTTTGTCCGCGCTCAGGAACGAGTACAGCCACTCGATTCCAACTTCGTCGTTGATCTGTTTGACGTGAGCGACTTGAGCGCTATCGACATCAACGTCCTCGGCGAAAGTACGCTCGATCAGAAACAGCGGCATCACTGACTCTCGACTTGCTCTTGCTCAAACCTGGTTAGAATGATCAGCCTCGATCACGCCACGACCCTTAATTTGGCGCGTTTAAGCAGATAAAGCACTCTTTTTCTTGTCCAGCACGCCCTCCGTCGGTCAGGTGTCCGCTGTTGGAGGTCAAGCATCCGCACTTATTTGGTGATCGCGAAAACGGATGTTGGTTGCGGCTTGACGATAAGCAACCCTGCGGAGTGCGCGACTTCGTGCCCGGCGTACTGCAACTGCTCAGGACGGCTCAGGGTCAACTGCACGCGTCTTGGCGATGGGGCAGCACTCAAGCTGCGCCCCCGTTACCGACCGGTCTAGGCACGAACCTCGTACGACGACGCGATAGGCTCATAAGCTGGCGGTCGGTGACTGGAAGGGATGGGTCAGCTGCAAACTCATGCAGCACAGCCCGTGGTGCGCCGCACAATAGGGGGTGAGTCCCGCAAGGAGATCTCACTTGACGCGACGTTTCGGACACGTCACCGCAGCTCTCTCGGGTCCGGAATGACAGGGGCAGCCGCCATGACACCAACGGCAGAGCCCTTGTGCAATGCTCAAGTGCTCCGGATATCGATATTCTCGACAATCTCGCTGGCGTCACCCACCTTGCTCGCGAGGCAGCGAACTGTGCTATCGATGTTCGAGTGGCCTAGCAGAAACTGGAGATCCCGCAGATTTCCAATGTGCCGGTAATCGGCACCGCCTTCGTCCGCAGTAGCGACTGCGTGCCGAATTTTGCCGGCTCGAGCCTTAGGCCTGCTACCCATGCTCGGACGAGGCGTTGGCCCGGAGAGCGGGGCAGTTGGGAACAGCACCGAAATGACCTAAACAGCAACTGGCGCTGTCACTGTCGCCATCGACAGCATTGGGTGAGCCGGCCGTCGCCGTGTCCGCAGGTATGGCGCACAACGCAGTCCATGGCCTGTCGAGGCACCTATGGCCGGTGCAGTGTCGGAAGTGGGGCCGTAAAAGTGTGCCGCCCAGACTTCAATCCCATGACAGGACGTGCAATCTCGGCGATCGACTGCCACGGAGACGGTGCAGCGACAGCAATGATGTCAGCCTTCCCGCCGACATGAATGCCATACTCAGGAAGCCGCATCAGACGGGCTGCCGATGTTGTTACCATGTCCAGGCAGCGGTCGAGATCGTTCGGCCGGCCCAACTGAGCGATGTTGGCGAACAGATTGGCCATGCGGATCAACGAACAATCTCCGAATGGTGTGAAAGGGTTCAAAACGTTGTTGGTCGCGATGGAGCACGTCACGCCGTGAGCGGAAAGGGTGTCGGCTCGTGTGACCCCGCGCGGGACGTTGTGATCGTGATCGCGCCCCATGAGGAAAAGATCGGTCGCCGGTAGCACGGTCACGGCAATACCCGCTTCCGCGAGGGCGCGCGCGCGGTCGGCAAAGCGCTCGCGATGGAGGGCCGAGAGCTTGGTGACGTGACCAACGGCGACGCGGCCGCCATACCCGCAAGCTTCCGTCTGCCTCAGGACCTCGTCAAGATGTGACCAACTTGGATCAAGATCAAAATCGAGATGAAAGTCGACATCGAGGTCGAACCGCCGGGCAATTGCAAAGATGCGCCGAATGTGTTCGGAGGGATCGGTATCCGTGTAGGGGCAGCCGCCAATGAGATCAGCGCCCTGCTCGCAAGCCTTGATCAAGAGCTCCTCAGTTCCCGGTAGATTGGTCAGCCCCTCCTGAGGGAATACGCAGACCTGCATATCGAGCGCCCAGCCATACTCGGCTTTGAGGCTCATTACGGCGGAGAACCCTTTGAGACCGATCACCGGATCGATTTCCACGTGGGTGCGCATGTACTGCGTTCCGGCTGCAATCGCCTTCTCGAGCGTGTTGCGAGCGCGGACCAGAATGTCTTCTTCGGTGAACGCCTTCTTTGCCGCCGATGTCTGCTGGATTGCCTCTGCCAGCGTCCCCTCGCTCAAGGTGCAGCGGTCAATGATACATGACTTGTCGAGATGGATATGCGTTTCAACGAGGCCGGGCAGCGCGATGCAACCGGTCAGATCGATTGCGCGACCGTCAAGCGACAGCGGCTCGTGCGGTCGGATGGCCGCGATCCGACCACTCTCGATCGCGATGTCGGCCCGTGTACCGGGCAGCGCCAGTGTCGCAATGTTGGCCAGGACCATTTCGTAGGGCATGGGGTCAGCCTGCTGCAGTCTTTTCGGCCTGGCCGAGGTAGGAATCCTCGATGCCGCTGTCGTTTCTAAGCTCCAGCGCACTGCCTTCGCGGACAATGCGACCCGACTCCATGATGTATGCGCGATCGCATGCCGCCAATGCGTGCGTTGCCATCTGGTCGACCAGCAAGATCGTCGTGCCACGATCCCTCAGGCCGGCGATTATGTGGAAGACTTCGTCGATGATCGTCGGCGCAAGACCCAGCGACGGCTCGTCGAGCAGCAGGACCTCCGGGCGTGCCATCATCGCTCGACCGATTGCGAGCATTTGTTGTTCGCCGCCGGACAGCAAACCAGCCCTCTGATCGAGGCGCTCTTCAAGGCGCGGAAACAGCGCCAGCACTTTTCGTAGGTCAGCGGCGGATTCTTGGCCATCAGTGCAGAAGGCCCCGAGCGTCAGGTTGTCACGCACTGAAAGCTCTGGGAAAACGCGTCGCCCTTCAGGCACCAGGGCTAGACGAGCGCCTGCAATGGCATTTGCCGGCAGCTTGGCAATATCGTGGCCGTGGAGTGTGATGGCGCCATCCACGGGTCGCAGCAGGCCCGAAAGGCATTTCATCAAGGTGGATTTGCCTGCCCCGTTGGCGCCGAGCAATGCGACCATCTCTCCTTTTCGTACCGATAGCGATACATCGTGCAGGACTGGCACGGCGCCATAGCCGGCGGAGAGACGGCTTACATCCAGCACGACGTCTCCGAGCTTCGAAAGAGATGTATCGCGTGGATACTGGATGCTGCTGCCAGTGCCGAGATAGGCCGCGCGCACCGCGGCATTGGCCCGCACCTCATCCGGCTTGCCGTCTGCGATGGTACGCCCGGCATCGAGTGCGACGATGTGGTCGGAGATCGACATCACGAGATCCATGTCGTGCTCGACCAGGACAACCGTGATGCCGGCGCTGGCAATCTTCTTCAGGACTTCACGCAGTGCAACCTTGTCAGCTTTCATGAGACCGGCGGCGGGCTCGTCGAGCAAGAGCACGCGCGGGCGGAGAGCCAAGGCACGCGCCACCTCGACAAGCCGGCGGTCGACGTGTGGCAGGTCCCCAGCCAGCATCTGAGTGCCACTCTTGTATCCGACGAATGCAAGCAGCGCATCGCCGATCTGGTCATCGGTGGCGGGAAGAATCTCCGTCATGTCGCCGCGCGGGCAGTTGCGCAGAGCCGTACGAACGTTGTCAGCCACGCTTAGCGACGCGAAGAGCTGGGTCGTTTGGTAGGTCCGGGCGAGACCAGCCGCGGCTACACGATGGGCTGGCCGACCGGCAAGGTTCACGTCCCCAAGCCGAACCGCCCCACTGTCCGGCGCGTAGAAGCCGCTAATCATGTTCAAGACAGTCGTCTTGCCCGCACCGTTTGGCCCAATGAGCGCCATGATCCTGCCGGGCGCTGCCACGAAGGACACCCCGTCTGCCGCTTTGACCCCGCCGAAAGCCATCATCAAATCGTCGACAGCGAGTGCGGTCGGCGACTCGCGGGCAAGAAAGTTCTCGACAAGGCGATCGTCCGTTCCGGGGGCATCGCCCGTTTCCCTTCGCAGGAGTTTGGACAGGCTGCCGAGAATCCCTTCCGGTGCTATCCAGAGCACGATCAACAGAAGCGCTCCGAAGAAAAGCAAGCGATATTCCGCCATCCACGAGATCAATTCGGGGATGAGCACGACGACAATCGAGCCGAACAGTGGGCCGAGCGTGTAGCCGGCTCCACCCACGATCACTGCGAACAGGAACAAGATCGACTGAGAAAACGGAAATGAGCTTGGCGCGACGAACGTCAGGAGCGAGCCGAACAGTGCACCGGCAATCCCTCCAAAGGCCGCCGATAGGGCAAATGCCAAAGTCTTCAGAACTACGGGATTGGTGCCGATCGCCTGAGCGGCTACCTCGCTGTCGCGGACAGATACCATCGCCTTGCCGAGGGGCGCGCGCTGTAGCCAATGATAGGCGATCAGCGCTGCGGCGGCAGCGATCACGGTAAGCAACGAAACCGCTTTTTCGCCGACGAGACCACTGGTCAGTGTGGGCTGCAAGATATTCATGAGCCCATTCTGCCCGCCGGTTAGTGGCTCGGATTCGATGATGGCGTGCTCTACCACGAACGCGAAGGCGATCGTCATCATTGCGAGGTATGGCCCGGAAACACGGAGGGTCGGAATGGCGAGCAATGCTCCGGCGACACCCGCCAGAAAGGCAGCAAGCGGCCAAGCCAGCCAATAGCTGATGCCCGAGGCCGTAAGGATTCCGAAAGCGTAGGCGCCGATGGCATAGAACCCGACATGTCCGATCGATATCTGACCGGAGAGCCCCACCAGAATGTTGAGGCCGGCAGCAACGATCGTGGACAACGCAACCAGCGCGACCAGAAACGGTGTGTAGCCACTTCCGAATGCAACCAAGGCACAACCGGCAAGCCCGAGCAGCACGATCAATGCATACATCGGGAGTTCCGCATGATGGCTCATCGTCTCAGACCTTCTTCACGGCGGCCCGCCCCAACAGGCCTTGAGGTCTCAAGGCTAGCGCTAGGATGACGAATGAGAACATCATGATTTGAGTGTAGCTCGAACCGAGAAATGCGGTGACGAGTGCCTCGACAACACCGTAGAGAAGCCCCGCGAGCATGACCCCGGACGCAGAAGAGATCCCACCCAGAATGGCGACGGCGAAGGCCTTGAGGCCAAACAAGGTGCCCATGTCCGAATGTACGCTGAACAGGGGAGCAACCAGGATACCGGCGAGGCCGGCCATAGCGGTGGAAATTGCGAACACGCCGGCGGCCACGATCCTGGTGTTGATGCCCATGAGGCGGGCTATGTCGGCATCCTGGACCACCGCCGACATGGCTTTGCCCCATCTGGTCGTCCGCAGCACGTAGGCCAAGACAATTGCGATCGCGACGGCGATCACGGGAATGATGAGCTGTAGCGGATAGACGCCCGATCCAAAGATCTGCACGGTCGATTGTGACAGCATTGGCGGGAAGCTGCGAGGCTCCTTTCCGAATCCAAACAACACAAGATTGTCGACGATAATGCCGCCAGCCACAGTGGCCATGAGCCAGGCATCCGAACCCCGTTGTACGAAGGGACGAACGAGGATGCGCTCGATCAACAGGCCGAACAAGGCACAGCAGATGAGCGCCAAGGCGATTGCCAACGATAGCGGAAGACCAGCACGAACGGAGAAATAGTAACCGAGCACCGCGCCGAGCATCACGGCACTACCCTGCGAGAAGTTGACCGTACGAGTTGCCACGTAGGTAACGTGGAAGCCGAGTGCGATCAGGCTGTACATGCTGCCTAGGCAGAGACCTGTAATCAATGCAGACGTCAGCAGCACGATGCATCCTCGGGATCGGAAAAGAAGCGGCGCGGGCTTTAGCCCGCGCCCAATTGATCAGTTCGACAGCGGCAGTATTTCGCCATTGACGAAGTTCGTGAAGATGTAGTCGGCCGGGCCCAGAGCATCATGGTTCGAGGGGCTGAACGGCTTCTTGTAGGTCTTGATCAGGCCCTCGTAGCTGTCGATGGCGTAAAAGCCTTGCCGAACCGCCGGACCGTCGAGCTTGCCGGCTTTCGCGATAGCCAGGGCCGTCAGGTGCAGGGCGTCATATGCGTTTGCGATGCCGACCGCAGGGGTGACGTCTGCCAGCGATTTGATGGCAGGATACTTCTTCTTCAGAGCTTCGAGAACGCTCGCGCCCTTGGGCGAAAGCTTTCCAGTGAACGTATAGGTCTGGATGAAGTGGACGTTCGACGCGCTGGGACCTGCGAGTTCGGAGAACCGGCCGCCCGCCGGGCCCCAGTGGGAGACGATCGGTACCTTCCAGCCCATCCGGTCGAGCGATTTCACGACCTGCGAGGACGGCGCAACGTTGGCCACCATGAAGAGCACGTCGGCGCCCGCTGCTTTGAGGCGCGAAAGCTGCGGCACCACATCGACGTCGTTATTTTCAAACTTCTCGATCCCCGCCGTCGGAAGCTTGGCGGCTTGCAGCGCCTTGGTCAGCCCTTTCTGGTTGGATTCACCCCAGGGATTGTTGATGAGGATCATCCCTGGCTTCTTCGCCCCGTACTTCCTGATCGCATAGTCGACGAGGGCTTGGTCGACAATCTCGTCCACGGCGGAAACGCGGAACACGTAATTCTCGGCCGCACCGTTACGCGTAATCGGCGTTCCCGCGGCCCACACACCCATGAAGGGAGTCTTCGAGCTGTTCGCGAATGGCACGATCGCGAGTGACACCGGGGTGTCCAGCCCACCGAACAGCACAGTGACCTTTTCGCGCTGGACCAGTTCGCGGGCAGCCGTCGCACCCTTGGCGGGGTTGCTCTCGTCGTCACGCACGAGGATTTCGAGCTGCTTGCCGAGCACGCCGCCCTTGGCGTTGATTTCATCCGCGGCAACGGAGAGACCACGCACGATCGCCTCACCGGACTTCGCCGATTGGCCCGACATCGCCGCAATCAGCCCGATTTTGATCTTGTCTTGCGCGACCGCGCCGCTGCTGCCTAGGAGTGCCAACCAGGCGACGGCAATTGCAGTGCGTCTGATACGTTGAACTCGGGATCTCGATGAGGGATGAGAACCATGCGCCATGATACAGGCCCTTCTTGTTGAGCGTCACTGACGGTTCCGTGAGCACCGCCCCCTGAACGGTATACAACGCGCCTCTTTTCGCAACCAGCTCACTGCCAATTCTGTAGTCATTGGCCTGATCGTCTTGCCTAATTTACGTGCAGGCCAAACATCATCGATGTGTACGGGCGCGATAAAATTGCCTACGATCGTCGTTGACCAAGCGCGGGCGCGCTGTCCTGTCATGCATGAGCTTTTCCCGGGAGGTCCCTTCAATGAGCACGCTGTTCGATCCGACGGAACTCGATGAGGATACGCGCGCCGCCGCCGAGATCGTTGAGAAGTTCCTCGTTGCCTCCATGGTCCCTGATCCCGAAACGGCCGCTCAGTACATCAGTCCCGAGCTTCGCATCACCTTCACCGGAGCCCGGAAATTCAGTCATCCAAGCGAGACGGCGGCGTTCAACGCGTCTCGCTATGCATGGGTAAAGAAGAAGATGGAGCGATCCGACGTCGTCCCCAGCCGTGGCGAGACCATCGTCTACAATCTCGGCACGCTCTATGGAGAGTGGCCCGACGGCACTCCGTTCGAAGGCAACCGATACGTTGATCGTTTCGTCGTGCGCGGTGGCAAGATCGTGCAGATGGACGTCTGGAACGACAGTGCCGAACGCATCTTGACGCTACGCGGCATCAAGGCCTGATGGCTGACACCGAACCCGAGCCGCTTGCCTGCCATCGAACATGACGCTCGCGCGCCTCAAGTCGGACTTGTGGAGTTCAGTACCCCCTTTGGCTGATCCACGTGCCAAGGGGCCTGCAGATCCAGACTGCGCTTACACCATCCTTAAGTTCGGCGCCGCGCTGCAAGCCGTAGGCCTTCGTCGGGTCGCCGCCCACCGCGCGCAAACACAAGCACGCAAGAGCTGATCGTCGGCTGCTCGGGATCGTACTGATTGGCTCGTCGTGTTGCTCCTTAACATCAGGTTCGGAAGCTTCGTGATGGCGAAGCAGGACTTGCTCGGTCGATACGAATGTTGACGCCCGTACCGCAGTGTCCGCTTATCGAGGTATCGCGACCCCGCGGCAATGCGGATCTTATTACTGAGCATCACGCATCCTCAAGGTCGGCTTTGGTATCAGGGCCGCTCGGTACTGCGCCGCGCATGATGCATCTGCTCAGGGCCGTTAAGGGTCAACTGCCCGCATCGCGGTCGTCTCGCCACTGTCGCAGCACATCCAAAACCGACCGTCGGCACGATCACTCGCCAAGGTCGACGCGATAGGCTCGATGCCGACCGATGCGCTGCACCGCAACGAATTTGCGAGGTGGGCCATGAAGGGAAGTTGGTCGTGACTTTGGTTGCGAGCCGCAGGTCGTCCGGTCATTGGGGGTAGAGCGGACAACCCGAAGGCCCGTTCGATGCACTATCGAAGGAAGCGGGTCATGCTCGATCCGCAAGTTCCGCTGCTCGAAAACTGGCGTGGACCTCAGCGCGCTCCGGTTGCAAGCCAGTTGGCACAGTCGATGCCGAGTTCGGCCAGCGCTTTGGCTTCATATGCCTCCGAGAGGGAGCGTGGAAGGACATCGCGCCAGCGGCCGTTGATACCCTTGTTGATGAAGGTTTCGGCGCCACCGTCCCAGAAAGCCCCGCCGAGCGGCACGCTGGCTGCCGCATTGCGCTTCATGTAGTCGAATGTGCAATGCTCTACGATGCCTTCCCATCGGTGTTTATCGATGGGTGTGTCAAGGAAGTTGGCGATCCGGCGAATTTCCGCTGGCATGTCGCGCTTGAGAGCTTCGAAGTGGAGGAGATGGACATTCGGTAGACTACGGATGGCCCACCAAGTTCGGATGTTCTCCCAAAACGACCAAAAGGGATGACCATCTTTCTCCAGCCATTCCCGAAAGTAAGCGACGATATCCGCAGGCGGCCGCTCGATAGGTGGGCCAACGCGCCCGGGAGTGTCGTTCAACGCGTCGTACCAGGCTTGGTTCGCGTTGGCGTGATGATTGTAGAGACTCCACACCACATCTCGGCCATCCCTGCCAATGTAGATGTACTTGGCCTTGTCAGAGAAAACGAGAGCGTCCACGGGCAGATGCGTCTTCAAGAAACGCCTGTGATTCTGGGCCTCGACCAGCGGCAGCTTGATCTCCTTGGGCGGAATGCGGAGGTCCAGCCACGGAGACATCTCCGCTACGTTCAGTCCCTCTTCGCCATTGAACAGAAGCTGCGCGATGATTTGCTGAACCCACGTCGTACCCGACTTGGCGTAGGTGGCGATAATGATGTCATCATCGCGGAAGCTGAAGCCGTTCCAAATCGTGGAGTCGAAGTGGTGATTGTGAAGCTCCCGGGTCTTCCTGGGTGAGATCATCGAGCACTACTCCTCGCAAGGTACGATCGGTTGGCATCGGCACAACGCCGCTTAGCGCAAATCGGCTGGCAATGATCGCTCGTCAAGGCAAGCTTAGCGACAGGCAGGTCGAGCCACAGGTCAAGCGTGATCACGCGTCCGTCAGGCCGCGCTTCGCCACCGTGGTGCGCCAATTGGCCGGTATGCGCAACAACGACCGCCAGCGACAACGGCGGCCAAATGATGGAACCCGGTTCGCCTGCACGCGTCGCTCGCAGTTTTGCTGCTCCCAGAACGTCAGCAAGCAACACTTCGGGCTTAGCGGAAGTCGCTCCCAACCAGGCCTTGCGTGTCAGTAACAGCGTCACCGCCGGTGAACGGTCTCGATCGTTTCGGAGAGACGACGCGAGCGTCAATTTTCTTTGCTCGTCGCGCGCACCTCTACCGAAACCTCCGATACAGGGCACAAGTGGCTCATTCGGCGGTGACAGATGTCAAGTTATCGGGCGGGCTTATAAGACTTCGCGACCGCTCCAGCCTTCTTGAGGGCTTCGACGCCTTGGGCGCCCGTTATCAGTGGAGTGGTCTTTCCGGACTTGACTGCTCCGCCTGCTGCGATCGCCATGGCGATCCCTGCCATGCTCTCGGTATTCGGCACATCAGCAATCACGACCAGATCGTACTCGCCCATGCAGAGCCAACCGCCGATCAATTTTCCGCCGACAGCCTCGCATGCTTGCCGGGCAACATTCTCAATCCGGTCTTGCGGGTTCTTGACCTGGGCGGCCCAAGAGTTCAGGCGCATATGCAGCCTGATACATGAACAACGGCATCTTCAACCTCCATTACTCAGTGGGTTGCAGTGACGCGCGTCTTAGTCTGCCTTATCGGCAGACACTCACCGTATACCTGCCGTGCTACGTTCGCCATGAAATTGAGCAATGGTGCCGCGGGTGCCACTGCAGGCGCTGAATGGCATCTTCAATGGAAGGTCGCGGAGCCACATTTGGCTACAGCACCCTGTCGGTTGGCGAGAACGTTTCCCCCGATCGCGTGCCCTCCATATATTCTCTGAAACTCTTGCTGAAGGACAGACGGCGTCGCTTCCACCAGATCTGGTTTCCTGGCCGGTGGAAGAACCAGACAATAATTTCATGGTGGCCCGACCAAAAATCATCATCGACCAGCCCCGCCTTATGCTGCAAGTGAAGACTTCTCAAGCCGGCGGAACTGGCTGATGCTGATCATGGAAAATCGTAGAAACTCGTCGTCGCCAAAGTGTTTCCGGAGCCGAATAGCCGATACGAAGGACACGAACTCGATCAAGGTTCTCGGCGCAGTCGGCTGACAGCTCTGCCAAGCCTGCAGTCGCCTTATAAAGTGTTTGAGACTGCAGAGCCAAAGTGTTCTTTCGCTACTGAAGCGAGAGGTGGATCACGGTGACTGCGACAGCAACCGCACCGCAAGCGCCGCTGATCACCGATAACGCCTCCGAGTTCATTCTCGTCTTCCTTCAGCCGTTCTGCCGAAACGCGTCCCGTGGTCGCCCTCCCGGCGACTCGGCGCGCATCAGACCCGGTCCTTTCGCACTCGTTCATTGGCTCTGGTCTCAGCCGAAGAGGCGTCGCACATGGGCTCAGGCGGGTGACACGAGCACCTCTGCCTCTATCTCCATAGCGAAGTTCATCGGCAAGCCCGACATTCCAATTGCGGAGCGGGCGTGTCTGCCAATATCGGCGCCGAATACGCCGATGATCAAATCGCTGAAGCCATTCATGACAATGTGCTGCTGGTCATAGCCAGAAGCAGAATTGACCATGCCGAATACCCGCAGCCAACCTGCAACGCGGGCAAGTTCACCGATTTCAGCTTTCAGATTGGCTAGAATTGACAGCCCGATATCGCGAGCGGCGACTTGCGCCTCTTGTGTCGTCAAATCCTTGCCAACCTGACCAAAAGGCCCGCAATCGAGCCATCCGGTTGCTGTTTGGGATGACCGGAAATCAGGGCACGATCTCCCCTCACGTTCACGAAGCTGAATGGCAAGTGGAGAGTGGGGGGCAGCTTGATTGGCGCAGGTAGCTCGAGCCCGAGTTCAGCCAATTTCTCTTCCGGGGTCATCGTGCCTACTCCATATTATGATCGGCGCCGCTCGCTTCGCGCGGCGAATTGAAAAAATTGCCGAGGCCGACGGCAAAGATATTGAAATACTCATGCCTTGCCGGGATGCTGAACTCGATCCCACCGTAACTGGGCGCTCATCTGATGGGCAAGCCTCGTTGTGTTGAGCCCGCTACGCTGTTGATCCATCGGAGCAAGGTCCAGAAAAGTCCAACCGGTACCATCAACTTCCCAGCCTCCGGTTCTCGCGGCCCGAGGAGGGCGCTGCTAAGTCTGTTTTTGCGCCAGACCCGTTTCTATCGATTGGAACGAGGCAGCAGCACCATCGAACCACTCCCCAACCGATGGTCGCCGCACTGATGATCGATGAGACGGAGAATTGCGAACGCAGGAGGAGGCTCAGCATGACCGCAGTCAACATCGCCGAATACCAAGCCATCACCGATACGATCCAGCACTATCTGAAAGGCGCCCGCTCGGGCAAAGGTGCCGACAGGCGGCCCGCATTCCACGAGCAGGCGACCATCTTCGGCTACGTGGGCCCGGATCTTTTTGCAGGCCCTATCGAAGGTCTCTTCGAGTGGAACGACAACAACGGTGCTGCTGTCGATGTGGTGCCGCATGTCTCGATCCTCGATGTGGTCGAGACCGTGGCCGTCGCTCGTATCGAAGCAGACAATTGGACGGGACACCGCTTCACCGACTTCTTCACACTGCTGAAGGTCGATGGGCAGTGGAAGATCATGAACAAGGTCTTTCATCTGCATGCGGCTTGAAGTCGGAAGCGCCGGGCAGACTTTGTCCGCCCCAAAACCTTATGGTCGCTTCCCTCGGGCGACACTTGCGCATAGCGTTTCTCGAAGGACTAGCGCACAGGCTCAATCACGAGGCTTGTCCATGCAGCTGTCATTTC
The DNA here is from genome assembly GCA_963761475.1 of uncultured Alphaproteobacteria bacterium. Classification (GTDB taxonomy): domain Bacteria; phylum Pseudomonadota; class Alphaproteobacteria; order Rhizobiales; family Hyphomicrobiaceae. The sequence continues at coordinate 28,985 of CAVXGT010000015.1, read as the reverse complement.
AGATCGACCCTTCGGCGCCCGACACGCTTCAGTCGCAACTGGTCGGTGAAATCAGCATGTCGATAACCGCGGGACGCCTTCAACCCGGGACGCGGCTGCCTGGGACACGGGCGCTTAGCGAGCAGCTGGGTATCTCCAGAAACACCGTCCTGCTGGCCTTCGCGACACTCGAAGCCGAGGGCTTCGTCGAAACCCGCAATGGAGCCGGCACGTTTGTGAGTGCAGCTTCGCCTGAAGCAAGTTCGTTCGAGCCGCAGCCTGCGATCGTGAAGCGCAAATCGGGCAAGCCGGAAGTCGAACCACTCGTGTTTTGTGATTTCAAACTGGAAGCGGTTGACCCCGATCTGTTTCCCGCAGCCGTTTGGCGTCGGCTCATGATGCGACGGATCCAGTCCTCACAGTTCAACCTGGGCAGGGTTGATGATCGCCAGGGGTCTATGGATTTGCGGCAGTCGCTGTGCCGCTTCCTCGGTGCCAGCCGGGGCATGACCATCAGCCCAGAGCAGGTCCTGATTGTTTCCAGCATCCAGCAGGCGACGAACGTCGTTGGCCAGATGTACGTGATGCCGGAATCACCGGTCATCGTCGAGCGCCCGGGATGCAGCCTGATCGCGCCAATCTATTCTCGGGCCGGAGCCGAGATCGTGCCGATCCCCACCGATGCCGATGGCCTGCGAACCGAGCTTCTGCCTGACATGCGCAACGCGCTGGCCGCGGTCACGCCCGAACGCCAGTTTCCAATGGGCTACACCATGTCCATTCCAAGACGGCACGCCTTGCTCGAATGGGCCGAGCGCCAGGATGCTCATGTCTTCGAGGTCGATTTCGACAGTGATTTTCGCTACGAGGGCTCACCGAGGCCTGCGCTTCAAGCGTTGGATAGAAATAATAGATCCATCCATGCCGGGTCGTTCGCCTTGACGATCGGCCCAGGTCTGCGCCTGGGCTATCTCGTGGTTCCGCCGACGCTGGTCGGGAAGGCGCTGGAAGCGCTTCGCCTGCTCGACCACGCCTATCCCTGTCAGACGCAAGGTGGCGCGTCCTGGCTCGATCAAGCCGTGCTGTGCGACTTCATCGATTCCGGCGGCTATGACCGGCAGCTCCGTCGCCTGCGAAAGGCGTACATGGAGCGGCGAGATGCCCTTGTGCAAGCGCTGCATGTTCATTTTGGCGGTTGCCATTTGCTCGGGACATCATCCGGCACGCATTTGATCTGGCGGCTGGCGCCGCACATGCCCGACGCGCTGACATGCCAAGCCTTGGCGCTGAAAGCCGGCATCGTCATCAACACATTGCAGCAGGAAACCATCACGGGTCCGGAGTTCCTGGCCGACTGGGATCGCTTTTTGCTCTTGGGCTACGCCGACCTGAAGCCCGACACGATCCGAATTGCAGTGAAGAGGCTCGCGGAGGCGCTTCCCAGCAATCGAGCTGTATAAGAATGCGATCGCAATCCGTAATATGAGTGACCGCTCAAGGATGAAATATAGGACCGTCGTTTTGGCATTTCGTCGTTGCCACCTCCTCGGAGCAGTGTGAAGCTAGGTGGTCTCTAACGTAGGTTCTATGGCAGCTGCGAGCGCTTGGAGCGTGATATGGCCGCGTATCTACTGGTGGACCTCGATATTCACGACGCGGAAGGCTTTCAGGAATACCGGTCGAGAGTGCCCGAATTCATCGCCAAGCACGGCGGCGAGTACCTCGTGCGCGGCGGAGAGTTCGAGGTTGTCGAAGGTGACTGGCAACCGCATCGACTGGTGCTTTTCAAATTCCCGGACCGCCAATCCATCCGAAACTTCTTCGCCGATCCGGACTACGCGAAGGTCGCAGCCATACGGTTCCGCACCTCAAAGACACTTGCCGTTGCCGTGGACGGCATCGACTGATTACCCGGTCCGTGCTCCGGCAGGAATTATTACCGACTCCAGCCTCCGATATTCACGGGAGGAGCGCACTTGAACGTGTCGAGCCCTGAAAGCGTTGCCAGTCGCGACATCGTGGCCGCTGCCCGCGCGCTTGCTCCGCAAATCGTCGCCGCGCGTGACGAGGCCGAGCAGCTTCGTCAGACGCCTCCCGCGCTCGCCAAGGCACTTGCCGACGCCGGCCTCTACCAGATGTTCCTACCGCGATCTGTTGGTGGGATGGAGTTGCCACCGCTTACTGCTTTCGAAGCCATCGAGGTGCTTTCCAAGGCGGACGGTTCGGTCGGCTGGTGCGCGATGATTGCATCGGATGTCGCCATGATCACGGGTTGGCTCCCGACCGAGACCGTTAAGAAAATGGCCGGATCACCACCGGATTTGCGGGCGGCCGGATCGTTGCGGCCTCAGGGCAAGGCTTGGCCGGTGGATGGCGGTTACCGGGTGAAGGGACAGTGGAACTTTGCCAGCGGCATCATGCACGCGAATTGGCTCTACTGCCCGACTATCATCATGGATGACGACAAGCCACAAATGACACCTGCGGGAACGCCCAAGGTCCGGGCAATGTGGCTTCCAATTGAAGACGCCAAGATCATCGACACTTGGCAGACGATTGGGATGCGCGGGACGGGAAGCCAGGATTTCATTGTAGACGACAAGTTTGTTCCCGAGGAGCGAACTTGTTTCATCGCCGAGCCACCCGTCGAGAAGGGAGCACTTTTCAATCCACGGCTGTTCCTGATCACGCTGTGGGTAACGACAGCCGGCAATGCTCTCGGTATTGCCAGAGGCGCCATAGACACGTTCGTTGACATGGCACTCCGCGATGCGACGACGCAGTCAACCGCCCTGCTGCGCGACCGCCCCCCGGTACAATCGCGCGTGGGAACCGCCGAAGCCATTCTCAATGCCGCGAGAGCCTATGTCGTGCACGCAGTCGATACTGCCTGGCAGGCTGTTCGCAACAACGAGCCGGATCCATCGCGGAAGATTGCTGATGCCCGCCTCGCAATTACACACGCCATCCATGAATCCGTCCGCGTCGTCGACATCATATTCCATGCAGCCGGAACCAATGCGATCTACACGCGGAACCCGCTGGAGCGGCATTTCCGCGACGTCCACGTCGCTGTCCAACACAACTCTGCATTTCCGGCTCACTACGAATCTTGCCGGAAAGGTCCTGATGGGCCTGAGGCCGACTGATCCGGGATGGTGACCCAAATGGATAATTGCGAAACGGAAGACCTGGAGGGCGCGATATTGGACCCACCAATATTTGTCACACAGTTTTTGACGAAGCTCGAAGTTGGGAGGAGTGCATGAAGCGCGAACGTATCGATCCCGGGTGGGGGTGGACGAAGAAATTCAACTTCTGGGTTGGCTGGAGGATGGGCGATACAGTCCAACTCTCAGGTCTTATCGCGTTCGACGCCAACGGCGGCGTCATTGGCAAGGGCGATTGCTACGCGCAAACCAAGCAGACCTTTGCGAATATCGAGCAGGCACTCGCGAGCGCCGGTGCAACGATGTCGGATGTCGTCAAGCTCACGACCTACCTGACCGACATGGCCAACTATCAGGCCTTCAGCAAAGCCCGGGCCGAGACGTTCCCCGAAGGTGTCCCGTCGAGCACCACCGTTTGCTCGCCGGCGCTGATCTTGCCCGATCTTCTCGTCGAGATCGAAGCCATGGCGATCATTGGTAGCGGTCGGGACTGAGCGCGAACCTCTGTCGTCATGCGAGATGGCCAGCCGTCCGTGTTTCCGGCAGAGCCGACACAAACGAATGCCACTTTGCCAGGCCGTTAGCGTCTGACCGAGGAGATGGGTGCTTCATCCGTAGAGAGGTGCAAGACGCCATGGTTGCCACGATCGCAGAGATCCTGCCCGATGCCGCCCGCAAGTACGGTGACAAGACCGCACTGATTATAGAGAACCGACAATTCTCTTTCCGCGAGCTCGATTCCCTGTCGAACCGCGTCGCCAACGGTTTGAGTGCCTCGGGAGTCAAGGCTGGCGACCGCGTGACGCTCTACGGTCCGAACTGCTGGGAATGGCTGGTGTCCTACTACGGCATCGCCAAGACCGGTGCCGTCGTGAACCCGATCAACGTGATGTTGACTCCGGAAGAGGTCCGTTACGCTGTGACGGATGCCGGCGCCCGCGCGGTGGTCGCGTCTCCCGACAAGGGTGAGGCGCTGCTGGACATGAAGGGCACAGCCGATCTGTCGGAGGTCGTCCTTTGGGGCGAAGCGCCGGCGACCGGTGCCACGATGCTGAGTGACTGGCTGCAGAGAGGAAAGTCCCAGTTTGCTTTCCACCAGCGCAAAGTCTCTGACTTGGCCGCCATCTGTTACACGTCTGGCACGACTGGCCACCCCAAAGGCGCGATGCAAAGTCATCGTGCCGTCGTTGGCGCTGCCGTGGGGACTGCGCTGATGGCCGCCCGGACGTCGCAGGATAGGGTCATCAATGCTCTGCCGTTGCCGCACGTCTACGGGAGCTGTGTCTTCAACGCGGCCATGATGGCTGGCTCGACACTCATCTTGATTCCCCGCTTCAACGAGATCGCGGTCCTCACCGCAATTGCCGAGCACAAGGCAACGCTGATGGACGGCGTACCGACCGCCTACTACTACCTCTTGGCACACTCCGACTTCAAGAAGTACGACCTTTCGAGCCTCACGCGGTGCTGGGTCGGAGGGCAGACGCTCCCGGCAGCCAAGTCGCTCGAATTCACCGACCGAACCGGGTGTCCTGTTCACGAAGCGTGGGGCATGACGGAGCTTGCCGGCGCGACCTCCGCCAATCCCGTCTATGGGCCAAATAAGCCGGGTACGATCGGGCTCCCCTATCCAGGCAATGCCTTCCGCGTTGTCGATGTCGACGACCCAGACAAGGAAATGCCGGTTGGCGAGCGCGGCGAGCTGATGTACCGGGGCCCGCTCGTCATGGACGGCTACTATAAGAATCCAAAGGGCACGACCGAGACGATCCGGCCCGATGGGTGGCTGCATACAGGCGACATCGCCACGATGGACGAGGACGGCTACGCCACGATCGTCGATCGCAAGAAGGACATGATCCTCACCGCTGGCTTCAATGTCTATCCGGCCGAGATTGAGCGCGTGATCTGCATGCATCCGGATGTGGCACTCGCGGCGGTCGGCGGTATTCCCGATGAGGCCAAAGGCGAGCTGGCGAAGGCCTATGTGATCCTTAAGACCGGCGCAACTCTCTCGCGTGAAGCTCTCGTCAGCCACTGCCGCGAGCATCTGTCCGCCTACAAAGTCCCGCGTGCCGTCCAGTTCGTCGAGACCGTGCCGACTACGTCCTCGGGCAAGATCATGCGCAGGATGCTCACGGACGTAGACGACGGCACAATCGACATCAAGTGAGCGGCTTTGACGGCGAGAGTCGGTTCTCGGATTCCGTGAGAAGGCGCAGACGAGGGAAAGGAATTATTTGATGGTGCCCACGATTGCCGGCAAGCCTCCAAGGCACATCACTGCGGAAGAGGCCGCAGGCCTTGTTGACTCGGGCATGTGGCTCGATTTCGGGTTCGGGATTTGTCAGCCGGATGTTTTCGACAAGGCCCTCGGGGCGCGGGCCCATGAATTGAAGGGCGTGAAGACCCGCAGTTGCATTACGCTGCGGCCGCGCGCCCACCATGAGGCCGACCCCACCGGCCAGCACATTCTGAGCGTGAACTGGCACTTCAGCGGCTACGATCGCCGCCAGCACGATTCCGGCCGGTGCAACTACCTTCCTCTGAATCTTGGCGAATGGCCGGATCTCTACCGCCGCTTTGTCGATCGCGTCGACCTCGCAGTTTTCCAGGTCTGCCCGAAAGACGAGAACGGCTTCTATAATTTCTCTGCCGCTGCCTCCTACCATCGGGCGCTGGTCGACAAGGCGCAGATCGTCGTTTTGGAGGTCAACCCGGGCCTGCCCTACTGCCACGGCCAGGAGAATTCGGTTCGCGAGTGCGAGGTCGACTTCATCATCGACGGCGACGGCCGGTCAGCAGCCGAGTTGCCCGATGCCATCACGACAGATGTTGATCAGGCCATTGCTCGACTGATCGCGGCCGAGATCAAGGATGGGGACTGTCTCCAGATCGGCATCGGGGGATTGCCGAATGCTGTCTGCCGAGCAATCGCTCAGGCCGGCGTCAAGGACCTCGGCATCAACACGGAGATGATGGTCGAGGGTCTGATGGAGCTGGTCAAGGCTGGCTCTGCCACAGGCTCGCGGAAGCAGGTCGACGTGGGAAAGGCAGTCTACGCTTTCGCCATCGGATCAGGTGAGCTCTACTCCTACATCGACCGAAATCCGGCGTTCGAGACGCGCGCCGTGGACTACACCAACCTGCCCCACTTCGTTGCGCGTAACGACAATGTCGTCGCCGTGAACAGCACAGGCCAGATGGACCTGCAGGGACAGGCGGCATCTGAATCGTCGGGTCACAGGCACTTCAGCGGAACGGGTGGACAACTCGGTTTCGTGCGCGCTGCATACCAGTCGAGTGGCGGCCGGGCGTTCCTGTGCATGCCATCCACGCATGAGAAAAGCGGCTTGCGCAAGAGCCGTGTCGTCCTCGATTTTCCAGCCGGCACGGTCGTGACCGTGCCTCGCACCGACGTCATGTACGCCGTCACCGAATTCGGCATCGTCTGCCTGAAGGGAAAGGCGGTGGCGGAGCGCGCGAAAGCGATGATCTCCATAGCCCATCCCGACTTCCGGGAAGACCTGGAACGCGAGGCCTACAACAATGGGCTCATTCCGCGCGCGTTCTATTGATGGAGCTGAGCTCGCTGGACCTATCGGGATCATCTGGTCGGACCAAAGATGACAGTCGTCGTGATTTGCCTGCATGTGCAGTTGGTTCAGCACTCACAATGCCGCAGTGCGTACATCGGTCCATTTCAACAGCGGCCCTCCGCATTCGGGATGCCGCGACAAACCAGGAGTGATTGCCATGCGCAGCCAAGCCGAGAAAGCGGCGTTCTTCCGCGACCTGCACACTGCCCCCGGCTGCTTCGTCATTCCCAACCCGTGGGATGTCGGCAGCGCAAGAATGCTGGCCGGGCTGGGTTATAATGCGCTGGCGACCACATCTGCCGGCATGGCCTGGAACATGGGGCTCGGCGACAGCCAGGTCGGTCGCGATCAGGTGCTGGAGCACTGCCGAATGTTGGCGAATGCTACGCAATTGCCGCTCGCCGCCGATCTGGAGGATTGCTACAGCGACACGCCAGCCGGCGTCGCTGAAACGATCCAGCTTGGGGCTGAGGCAGGGTTGGTTGGCGGCTCGGTCGAGGATTGGGCCCCCGGACGGTATGGCGACGAACCCCGCATCCTGCCCACCGCCGAAGCGGCGGAGCGGGTGCGTGCTGCAGCGGAGGCGGCGCGGGCGCTGCCCTTCCCGTTCATGCTCTGCGGCCGGGCGGAAAATCACATTCGCGGCGTGACCGATCTGGCCGATACGATCAAACGCCTGCAGGCTTACCAAGAAGCAGGCGCCGACGTTCTCTATGCCCCTGGACTGCGCACCCTGGAGGATATTGGCAACGTCCTGAAGGAAATCGACCGCCCGCTGAATGTGCTGATGGGTGGCGCCACGGGCTTTCACACCATTGCCGAGCTGCAGACGCTTGGCGTCAAGCGCGTAAGCCTCGGCGCCGCCTTCGCCAATGCCGCCTATAGCGCATTCCTGCGCGCGTCAGAGGAGGTGAAGGAGCACGGCACCTTCACCTTCCGGGAGAATAATGCACCCGCAGCGGAATTCGGGCGCTTGTTGGAACTGGGAACGAGCCGAGATGCAAACGAGAGCAAGGTTCGCGGCTCTTGATGACCGGCTGCTCCTGGACATGGGCGCTTCGTTCAAGCGCGATCGCTGCCTTGGGCTAGGCCGTAGCACTCAACGACCTAGCCCAGGATGATCTGATGTGCTTGCACAGAGAATGTGATTCAGGAGGGCCTTCTCATGACGATGTCCGAGCGGCCAGCAAGCGCGAATATGCCGCGCGTGGGCGAAACCTCAGCAGCGGGATTCCGTGAGCGACTTCGGCAGCTCTCCGATGCGGTAGCGCAGCAGCGGGCGGATTTCGACACGGCAGGCCAACTTCCCGATGACCTCTTTCGCAAGCTTGCTGCAATCGGCCTCTTCCGACTGTGGCTTCCTAAGACCCTTGGTGGGGCCGAACTCTCTGCGCTGGAGTTCATGGATGTCGTTGAAGAGGCTGCAGCCTTGGATGGAACGATCGGCTGGTTGGTTGGCAATGGCGGAGGCATGGCCCGCACCGGTGCTTTCCTGCCGGTTCAATCCGCGCAAGAAATCTTTTCTGATCCTGAGGCTTTTGTCGTCTCCGGAACGGCTGGTGTCGGACGAGCCGTGCCCGTTGCCGATGGCTACCGCGTAAACGGACGCTGGCCTTTCGGAAGCGGGTCACCTCATGCGACATGGTTCTCGCCGGTCTGCGAGATCGAAGACTCCGGGCAAGGCACCGGCCAACGCATCCTGGTGTACGCGCCGCGCGCGGACGTAACTTTGTACGACAACTGGCAGGTATCCGGCCTGTGTGGCACCGGCAGTGTCGATTTCGAATTCCGGGATGTGTTCGTACCGGACCGTTTTGCTCATCCCCACCAACCGGAGCCGACACAGCCAGGTACCCTGTACAAATTACCGACGGGCTCGATATTCCCGTGGACTGTTGCAACCGTTCCATTGGGCCTCGCCCGCGGTGCACTGGCCGAATTTGTCCGGCTTGCCACTCGGAGGAAGCGTCGCGGTGATTCAATCCCACTGGCCGAACGTGAACTCGTGCAGTCGGAAGTTGGACGGATCGAAGCGCGATTAGGTGCAGCCCGCGCTTTCCTCAGGCAGGGCATGGTGAATTTGCTGGGAGCTGTCGAAGCCGGGGCTGACCTGGTGCCGGCGCGTGTCCAGTTCCGACTCGGATGCACTCATGCGAGTGAGACCGCAGTTGCGACAATCGGGCGGCTGACCGAGATCGCAGGCGCGGTTTCCATTCTTCGAGCCTGCCCGCTTGAACGGTATGAGCGCGACGCGCGAGCAGCGGCGAAGCACCTGGCGATGAGCTCGGCCGCCTACGTAACTGGAGGGAAGCTGGTTCTGGGACAGGACCTCTCCCAAACACATGTCTGATGTCTCGGCCTTCATGGCACTCCGAACTGCACCCCGACGCGAACGAGGGCTAAGCGGACAGACTTCAACGGAGAAGGTCCGCCATCTTCATAGGCCGGTTGGGATCATTTTGTGGAGTAGCGTTAAGCGCCGGACGCGCCTGCTCGGCACCCGTTACCGACCATTCGAGTCACGAACCGAGAACGCCGACCCGATGCCCTCAGCTCCGGAACAACGCTGCCGTGCGGCCAATCGACGAGGAGGACCACAAGGGGAAATCGGATTATTCAGGGCGAGTTTCTGAGTTTGAGGGTTAAGCGGACCATACCAAGATCTAGTCGCATGGTCTTTCATGCCATGCCGACCGGCTCGTTGAGCGGTCCGATGTCGTCCGGGCGTTGAGCAACGTAGCCCATCAGCTCGTCCTTGAGAAGTCTTGTAGGCCGGATCGTCGAAGCCGTTGTGCATCTCGTCTGGATCCATGGAGAGATTATAGAGCTCGCCAGCCCCCGATCGCAGGTCGACCGTCAGCCGCGCCGTTGCGGTGCGGACTGTCCTCAGGCTCAGCGCCACGCCGGCGCGGTTGGGATGCAACTCCCATTCGTTAAGGGCGAAGGCGCGGGTGGTGCCGTCGCGCTCCAGCAGGGGCCTCAGTGACTCACCATGTTGGGTTTGCAAGGGCGCGGCGCCGGCGTAGTCGAGGAACGTCGGGCCAAGATCGAGGGTGCTAGTCGGTGCACGTACTGTGCGGCCTGCAACGACACCGGGGCCGCGCACGATCATGCCGACGCGCAGCAGGCCCTCGTAGGCCATCGGTCCTTTCAGAATAAGGCCGTGGTCGCCGAGCCAGTCGCCGTGATCGGACGTATAGATGACGATGGTGTTCTCGCGCAGCCCCATCTCGTCGAGCGCAATGAGGATACGTCCCACGTGGTGATCGATCAGTGCGATCTGGCCATACGTGTTGGCAATGATCTCGCGCAGTTGCTGTTCCGACTGCGGTTCGATTCGGCTGTAAGCCTTACGCGTCTCGGCGTTCTTCTTCGTACCGGTCGGCTCGTTCTCGATGGCCGCGCGGTGCCACCAGGGCCGGTTGTCGAAGTCGCGCTCGCGGTGGCGCGGGAGGTCAACCTCGTCGGGATGGTGCAGCCGTGACCAGGGCTCCGGGCAATCGAAGGGGTGGTGAGGATCGGGGAAGCTGATCCAGGTGGCGAACGGTTTGTCGCGACTCCGGCGGATCCAGTCGATGGCGCAGTCGGCGGTCCACGTGGTGTTGTGCCAGGCGACCGGAAGCTTCGAGTGCCAGGTCTGTGCGGCGCCATGCGTATCGCCCGCGTTCTCGCGATAGAGCCGGTTCTTTTCGTCGCCGCGCCCGTCTGCGTAGAACCAGCGTTCGTAGTGCTGGCCGCGTGGCGGCTTCTCTGGCAGGAACCAGTTGTGCCCCACCAGCATCATCTCGACGTGGGAGAACCCCATGTAGGGACCATACCAGTCGGGGCCGTAGTTGGCGGACGAGACGAGGCACTCGGGCGTGCCCGTCGGCTGGAAAGTGTGGTACGTCGCGAAATGCGCCTTGCCGAAAAAGCCGGTGTCGTAGCCGGCTGCCGTCAGTGCGCCAGCGAACCCCTTGGCGCCAACGGCCGGATCGAGATCGATGCCATTGTCATGAACGCCATGGGTCAGTGGCAGTTGGCCTGTCAGTACCGAAGCCCGAGCCGGCTGGCAAACCACGCAAGGCGTGATGCAGTTCTCGAGCCAAGCGCCTTCGCTGCGGAATTGGTCAAGGTGCGGTGTCTTTATGTTGCGGCCCATGAAGCCGTAGCAGTCGCCACGCTGCTGGTCGGCGGTGATCAGGATGATGTTGGGCTGTGCCATGTCACTACTCCGATTGCCGCGCTTGGCCACTTGCAGGGGATGCCTCCAGGCGGCGGGCGCGAATGCCGAACACGTAGATGACAACCAGGATTAGGCCGAGAAATCCGACCGCAACGGGGCTCTTGAAAAAGAACCACGGATCGCCGCCGGAAGCCGAGAAGGCCTGCCGCAAGGCCGTTTCGAGGTTGTCGGCGAGAATGAATGCGATGACGAACGCCAGAACCGAGATGTCGAAGCGGCGCATCAGGTAGCCGAGCACGCCGAAAGCGAGTGCGAAATAGATGGAGCTCATCGAGCTTTTTTCGACGTAGACCGACGTCAGCGTCAGGAGCAGCACGACGGGAAGTAGGTACGGTTTTGGTACGCGTACCATGATACCTGTCGCGCGCATGAAGGCGCCTCCGATCGTCCAGTTGAGGACGTTCGCCACCATCATCAAAGTGAACAGCCCGAACGCCATGACCAGCTCGGTGTTGACCTCGACCGGATTGAAGCGAAACACGGTCGGCCCCGGGTTGAAGCCGGAGATGCTCTCCATCGCGAGGATGATGAAGACGGCGGCCACATTTCCGGGGATGCCCAGGCTCAGTACGGGAATGAGATTGGCGCCTGATACGGCTGAGTTGGCGGCCTCTGTGGCGGCAACACCTTCGGGGATCCCGGTGCCGAACTCGGCGGCGCGGCCCGAGGTACTCTTGGCGAATTGATAGCCCATGGTTGCCGCCAGCGTCGAGCCAATGCCCGGCAGCGCGCCGATGATGGTGCCTATGACGGCGGAGATGGCGACGTACGGGCCTATGCGCCGGATGTCGGCCCATCGGAGCTTGTTGTCGCCCTTGAGCGGCATCTCGGCAATCGGACGCGCTGCTCGCCTGTCCCGGGCCATGTCGCCGATGGCCTTGAAAACTTCACCAAGGATCAGCACGCCGACGACGGCCGACACAAGTGGAATGCCTTCGCGCAAGAACGGCAAGCCGAGCGACAGCCTAGGGTAGGTATCCTCGCCATGGGCTATCGAAGCGATGAATAGGCCGAGGCATGCCGCGAGCAGACCCTTGGCGATCGAACTCCCGATCACGACAGCGATGAACGACAGCGACAGAAGAACCAGAGCAGCCTTCTCGGTGAAGCCGAGATAGCTTTCCACGACGATGGCGAGGAACGGCGCCGTCGTGAACAGCACAAGGTCGCTGAACGTGTCGCCCGAGACCGATGAGAACCAGGCGACGCGCAGCGCTTTTCCGCTCTGCCCATTCTGTGCCATTGGATAGCCGTCGAGCGTCGTAAGCAGAGCGTCGGGTGTGCCAGGCGTGTTGAAGAGGATCGCCGGCACCGCCCCACCCACCGTCGCACCCTTCATTACGCCCACGAGAAACCCGAGAACCGGCAGCAGCGCATTGGCGTCGACGCCGAAGATCGAGATCAGAATTGGCAGCGACACAGCCATGGCGAACGGCCCTGAGAGGCCTGGCGTCGCCCCGATGATGATCCCAACGAGAAGTCCGAGAAACACTGTCACTACGGCAATGGAGATCGGCCACCCGAGCACTGTTGCGACGGGAGAGGCGGTCAATGCCGCAGTCATGCCGGCCAGGACGTAGTCGAGAACTCCCATCACTGGTCACCGTTGGGCGGCAGCAAGAGGGTATCAAATGGAAGGTCGTAGAGCACGATCAGGGCTGCCACCGTGCCAATGGCAATGAAAAGGGCATTGCGGCTCAGCCGACCTTCGATGCAGGCGATGAGCCCGGAGACCATGACCGTACCGCCTGCAACAAAGCCGGCATATTTCCAGGGTGGCGTTGCGATCAGTGCCCGGTAACTGCCGATTCCGAAACCCGCAGCGTTGAGGCTCTTGACGAGCAATGGCCCTGTCAGGGTCATCAGGATGAGGCTGGCGGCAACGATCAGCGCGGGCAGCAAAAGCCCACTCGATCGTTCCCCCGCGTCGATCGATTCGAGGGCTGGCGCGGTGCCTCGCGAAAAAAGCGCTCCGACGAGCGTTGCGAGGCTTGTCACTGCGATTCCGATCGCCGCGATTGTTGGTGCCAGGGCGTCACCGACCTGGACGGAGCGGCGCTCGCGCACCACGAGACCGGTCTCGGTGTCGACCGGGATCCACCATGCCAACGCCAAGCCGGCGAGCGCCAGCCCGACGCAGCCGATGACGATATCCTGCCGCGCACCCCGCATGACTTCCGGGACCCCATCGTATTGTGTGTTTTGCGGGGTGAGCCCCCTGGCGAATATGCAGATCCGCTGCTGCCGCAATCAGACGCTGCCGGCGAACCAGCAGCGCCTGGCGGTCCACATCATTTCAACGCATCGATGAGGCCATGATTTTCTTTCACGCTGTCATCCACGAGCTTGTTGAGCGCATCGCCAGCGGTGAGCGGCGGAACGCCGAATGCGCGTTCAATGAACTTTCGCGTCTTGGAGGCCGGATCCTTCACGACATCAACGATTGCATTGGTGATGGCAGCTTTTGCGTCGGCGGGCAGCCCCTTCGGTGCGAACACCAGGAACTTCGCACCGAAATCGTAGGGAAGGCCGATTTCCTTCATTGTCTTTGCGTCCGGCGACATCTCCAATCGGTCGCCCTCAGCGGAAATGATATTAACTAGGTCGCCTGATTTCACCGACTTGGCGTGTATGCCGGCGACAAAGCCAACGTCCACATCACCCGCGACGATACTGTTGAGCGAGCCTTTGCCGCCCTGCACCTTCACCTGATTGAGCTTGATGCCGTATTTCCTCTCGATGACGTAGGCCGCATCGGCAAGGCGCGGCGACATGATGGCAATCGATAGGGGCTTGCCGCCACCCTTGGCCGCCTTAACCAGGTCGTCGATCGATTTCCATCCCTTGTCAGACTTGGCGACGAGGCCCATCTGCGTCGGCGCCGTGATGACCAGGTAGTCGAAGTCGGCAGCGGAATAGCCTGCCTTCTTGCTGGCCAAAGGATTGTAGGAGAACGTCTCCACCACGGCCATGCCGATCGTCAGACCATCGGCTTTGGCCTCCTTGACGGCGTTGGCGGTGTTCGAACCACCTTTGCCCGTGACGTTCTCGTAGATGAATTTCCAACCCTTCTTGGCGCCCACCTCTTCGCCGATCAGGCGTGCCTGGGTGTCGGCACCGCCGCCTGCGGTGAAAGCGATGACGAATTTGATCGGTCCAGATGGCTGCCAATCGGCGCGAGCGCCGGGGACAGGAATCAGGGCCATCATTACAACTGCGAACAACGACAACAGCGTGCGCTTCACAGGATTTCCTCCCTCGGGGTTTGCCTGGATTGGGGGGGCCGTGACCGAGCTCTCGTTTTTGCGACGGAGGCTTGCATGAGAGTCATAGACCTGTCAATCATTGAACAATCAAGCAAGGAGGAAGCATGTGACCGAAAAGCGAAACGCTCCGGTGCAGGTTCGTGCGGAGGCCGTTCGCAAACCGCCGGACGGTGATCGAGCAGCCGATATCCCGCTCGAGAATTTCCTGACGTATCGGCTGTTGATCCTGACCAACCGGCTCAATCGGCAGGCAGTGCGGATATTGGATGATACGGCAGGATTGCGCCTGCCGGAGTGGCGCTGCCTCGCTTTCATAGCAAGCCAGCGGCGGATGTCGCTCAACGAGATCGCCGAGCGCACGGCGATGGATCGGGGATTGATCAGCCGCTCGGTGCAAGGGCTGGTCGAGAAGGGGCATATACTGGTCGAGCGCGATGCGGTTGATCGGCGGCTCGTTTTCGCCATCGTGACGCGGGGCGGCGAAAAGCTCTACCGAACCGTCTTGCCGATCATGCAGCGTCGGCAGGCGCGCTTGCTGGGTTCGCTGTCGGACACCGAGCGCCGGTCACTCTATCGCAGCATCGACAAGCTCAACCGGTGCCTCGATGATTGGCCCGGTTTCAACAGCGCAGACCGAGGCCCGCAACCATGAACAGCGGCAATTTGATAATCATCATGTCCGACGAACATCAGGCGAGAGCTATGGGCTGCGCTGGTCATCCGTTCGTCAAGACGCCCAACCTGGACGGGCTCGCCGACCGCGGCACTCGATTTTCGGACGCCTATACGCCGTCGCCCATCTGCGTTCCGGCGCGGGGGAGTTTTGCTACTGGCCGCTACGTGCATGAGACGCGCTTATGGGACAACGCCATGCCCTACGACGGATCGATCCCAGGGTGGGGGCATGTGCTTCAATCCAAGGGCGTAGCGGTCGAGTCGATTGGCAAGCTGCACTATCGTGCTCAAGAGGATCCGGCAGGCTTCGACGTTGAGCACATCCCGATGATGGTCGCCGGTGGTGTCGGTATGGTCTGGGCCTCGATCCGCAAGGAGGATGAACGGATCGTGGGGCCCCAGCGCATGCTCGGCGATTACGTCGGCCCAGGCTCAAGCAAGTACACTGAGTACGACGGAGCCGTGACCGAGCGCACAGTGCGTTGGCTTTCCGAGCGCGCAAAGCGCAGGGACGGCAAGCCCTGGTGCCTTTATGTGGGGCTTGTCGCCCCGCATTTTCCCCTCGTCGTGCCGCAAAAATACTTTGACCTCTATCCACTTGATAAAATGCCCGACGCGAAACTGCATCCCGATACGGGCTATCGGCGTCATCCGTGGGTGGAAAAACAGAATGCTTTCATGGATACGGAAGCCAAGTTCCGCGACCGGGAGGAGCGGCTGCGCGCCTTCGCCTCCTACTACGGCCTCGTCACCTGGCTTGACCACAACATCGGCCGGATCTTGCACGCGCTGGATGAGCAGGGCCTGAGCGATAGCACGACGGTGATCTACACGTCAGACCATGGCGACAACGTCGGCGCACGCGGGTTGTGGGGCAAGTCGAACCACTACCAGGAAAGTGTCGCCGTGCCGATGATCATGGCCGGGCCGGGGATCGAGACTGGCACCTGCCGGACGCCCGTCAGCCTGCTGGATCTGTCGCGAACCATCGCGCGCCACTTCGCAACCGACATCGAAGCCTCGAAGGGCGTCAAAAGCCTTTACGATGTTGCGGCCGAGCCTGACGATCCGGAACGCATCATGTTCAGTGAGTATCACGCCGCCGGCGCCGTTTCCGGCGCCTTCATGCTGAAAAAGGGCCGCTGGAAGCTCAACTACTACGTTGGCTTCCAGCCCGAGTTGTTCGACCTCGAGGCAGATCCCGAGGAAGCGACGGACCTTGCGGGCCAGCCCGAATACAGCGACCGAATTCGCGCGCTCGAGCGAGAACTTCGAACGATCTGCGATCCTGAGACGGAGGATGCCCGGGCTTTTGCCGATCAGCGAGCCCTGATCGAGCGCCACGGTGGCCGTGACGCAGCTTTGAAGCTCGGTGCGCCCGGCGCAACGCCGCCACCGCAAACACAGGCTTGAAGATACAGCAGCCGCTACGATGCCTTGAGCACGCCGCGCTGGATCTGGTCCTCCTCGATGGACTCGAACAGGGCCTTGAAATTGCCCTCTCCGAATCCATCGTCGCCCTTCCTTTGAATGAACTCGAAGAAGATTGGCCCGATCACCGTCTTGGAGAAAATCTGCAGCAGGATGCGTGTATTGCCGCCGTCGACGACGCCCTCGCCGTCGATGAGGATGCCGTGCTTCTTCATTCGCTCGATTGGCTCCTGGTGACCGGTCACCCGCGCTTTCGACTTGGCGTAGTAGGCATGCGGCGGGCCAGGCATGAACTCGAGCCCGCGCTCGGCTATGGCATCGGTCGATGCATAGATGTCGTCGGTGCCGACGGCGATGTGCTGGATGCCTTCGCCCTTGTATTCGCGCAGGTATTCCTCGATCTGGCTTTTCTCGTCGGCACTCTCGTTGATGGGAATGCGAATCTTGCCACACGGGCTCGTCAGCGCGCGCGAGTGCAGGCCGGTGAGCTTGCCCTCGATGTTGAAGAAGCGGATCTCTCGAAAATTGAAGGTGTCGGCATAGAACCGATACCAGGTGTCCATGTTGCCGCGCATGACGTTGTGCGTCAGGTGGTCGATGTAGTGGAAGCCGACGCCTTCAGGCCTCGGGTCGTGCTCGCCCAGCCATTCGTACTCCGCACCGTAGGTCGATCCCTTTGCGCCGTACGTCTCGACCAGATAGAGCAGCGAGCCGCCGATGCCGACCACTGCCGGCACGTCGAGCGACTTGTCGGCGCCAGTATATTCCGTCCCCCCGAGGTCGAGCACACGTTGCAAGGCATGCCTGGCGTCGACGACGCGCCATGCCATCGCCGGGGCGCAGGGACCGTGCTCGCTGACGAAGCGGGCGGCATGTGAATTCGGCTCGCGGTTGAGCACATAGTTGATACCGCCCTGGCGGTAGAGCGAGATGTTCTTGGTCTTATGGCGGGCCACCTCGATGTAGCCCATAGACTCGAATAGCACCTCGGCCTGCTGTGGGTCCGGGTGCGCAAACTCGACGAACTCGAAGCCATCGGTCCCGGCGGGGTTCGTCCGGCTAACGGTGGCTGGCGCGGCATCGTGCGGGAAGGGCCCCATCGGCAAACTCCTGTTGTCGTCCGGCTCCACTCAAAGGTATCGGACGCCTAGGCAATGTGCTTGCAAAGTTGCCACAACTCGGCATGACTGCGCGTGAACAATGCATCATATCAAATTGTGAGGCACAAAACGCGCATGGATAGACGTGATGTGAAGTTGCTTGACGCCCTTCAATCCGAGGGCGGGCTTACGAATTTCGAGCTGGCTGATCGTGTCGGGCTGTCGGCCTCGCAGTGCTCGCGACGGCGTGCGGCACTCGAGCAGGCCGGTATCATCAAGAGCTACCATGCCCATCTCGACGAGGATCAGCTCGGGCTCGCCGTCGCAGCCTTCGTGCACGTGACGCTGGCAAACCACTCGCCGGACAACTCCAAGCGCTTCAAGCAGCTCATCGATCGAACTCGAGGAAGTGCAAGAGGCCTATTCGCTGACCGGCTCGGCCGACTATCTCGTCAAAATCCTGGTTTCGGATTTGAAAGCCTTGTCCTACCTCCTCAACGACGTCTTCTTGCCGCATGACAGCGTTGAG
Source organism: uncultured Alphaproteobacteria bacterium (assembly GCA_963761475.1). Classification (GTDB taxonomy): domain Bacteria; phylum Pseudomonadota; class Alphaproteobacteria; order Rhizobiales; family Hyphomicrobiaceae. The sequence continues at coordinate 11,011 of CAVXGT010000015.1, read as the reverse complement.
CATGTTCAGTCATCGATAGTACTCGATCGGCTCAAACAATCATCAAGAATACCACTTGCCCACCTGGGGCGCATGACGGCTGCCAAGTCCGCGACCTCAATAGACACAGGCTCGATCTCCGACAAAAGGAAGGCCGCCAAGAGCCGCGGCCAGACACGGCGAGCGTGAGTAGAACCGGCCAACGTCGCCTCGTAGCCGACGTGATCGGATGGACAACGGACATCGGTCGCAAGCGGTGAAGTGTCGGCAGTGGGTGCAGGTTTCTCCGACGTCGGCCAGCGCACGCGGCACCGCCATCATGCCGACGTCCGAGAAACCTGCACCACTGAGGATGAAAGCGGGAGTAGAATGAATGCGGCGACTGTCCAGGATCAGACGAAGGCGAGCTCAGCAGTGAAAGAGCAAGCACCGCCTTTCATTGGCGAGCGAGTATGGGTGTTTGCTCAGGAATGCCTAAGCGACGCAAGACGTCCTCGATTTCCCTTCTCTGGTGAGCGGCGACCGAATTGGCGGTCGCCATGCTCCGACGCCAGGAAGTCAATGAAAGACCGGGGCTGCTCTTGAGGTAGTCGTTCATCTGCGCCCGAGCTTGCTTTTCGTCGCCAATTCTCTGGTAGGTAACGGCGAGCAACTGCTGGATATGTGTAAAGTTGCGGTTGGCCTGTCGCGCCTTCAGAAGCCATTCCAAAGCAGCCCGATTGTCGCCAAGATGCACAGCAGCCATGCCTGCCCAGAAATACCAAGCATGAATGACGGGGTCTGTCGAACTCAATCGAATTGCTGCCCGTATGTGATCGATGGCTTCGCCCGCCCGGCCAGCATCGATTTTTGTGCGCCCGATCTCTGCATGCGCAGACGGGTAATTCGGATTGAGCGATAGTGCGTGCTCGAAGGCAGCTATGGCCTGATCGGTTTCGCCAAGAGACCGCATCAAGGATCCGCGCAGATAGTGGCCTGACACATTTCTTGGATCGAGCTTGACAATGCGCTCGATTAACGAGTTTGCCTGATCGAGGACAGCGGCGCGCTCTCGGCGGGGTGTCCAGTTGGACTGAATTTGATTGAGCCTTGCCCTCGCTAGGCCCTGCAAGGCAGAGATTGAGTTGGAATTCAGAGCGAGAGCTTTCTCGTAAAAGCGTTGAGCCTGCAACGTTATGGCTTGATCGCGCTCAGAATCCAGTAGAGCACGTGCCATCAGGACAAAGTGTCCCGCCTCGGGATTGGGCGGAAAAGGCCGCGCAACCTCGGCAATGCGCACTTGAACGGCCAATAGGCGTCCGATCCGGACGGCCATCTGGTTGACGGATTCTGCTTGCTCTCGGCCGACCACAAACGAATCCGACCAGAGTTGCTTTCCAGTCGGAGTCTTCCACGAGGCGGATGACAGCCCGCTGGTTGCCGCCGTCGTTGAACGTCGTGCCGCGCACCGCATATCGAACACGCTTCGCCAGCCCATTGACGCCGGACGGGGATGCCGTATCCCTCAGGTCTTGTGTCGAAATAATGTCGAGGTCGTAGCCGCGCGGCGCGCGCGCCAATTCTGATCGGAGTTCATCGGCAAAACCGGCCGTGCTACGGTCACCTCCTGCCTTGTCCTCAAAAACATTGAAGGGCAACACCGTGATTGTGGGAACTGCCATCATCTGGAGTGGCACTGTAGGTGAGGTCTGCATTTTGGGAGGCCTAGGCCAAGAAAGCCAACCCAGGCCTCCAAGGACGACAACCAGGACGCCTCCCCAAATCGGCAATGAGCTTTGTCCATATCGGGCTAACGGCGGAACGGCAGTGACGTCGCCGGGTGAAGGGTAGACCTCGCTTGGCAAGCCATCGGCAAACTTGGCAGCGGCGACCTCCCCGGAGGCTGCCAACTCCGCTGCGATCGAACCGGAATGGCCGTGCGAGGAGGAATGATCGAACGTGGGTTCCATGGTGACCGGCACGTCCAGCCTGTAGCCGCGTTTTGACATTGTCTTGATGATGCTATGAGCATCGTCGGCCAGGGCACGCCTGATCTCACTGATGCAGCGCGTCAGAGAATCTTCAGTGACAGTCACATCGGCCCACACCGCCGCCGTCACCTCGTCCTTCGTCACGAGGCGCCCTGCGTGCTCCAATAGGTAAAGGAGTACGTTGAAGCTCTTGGGCCTGAGCTCGATGGCGCCCTGTCGCCCACACAGGCTCATACTTGGCAGATCGAGCACGAAGGCACCGAACCGGTAGCATTTGACTGACATGATTACGACCTGACAGCCGCGCCCTTTGCCGGGGCAGGGCAAGGATGGATATCATAGGATCATAGGAACTATGGAAGTTTATTGATCGTCTAGACGACAAGCCCGGTTCATTCTGTGGACTGCAATAGTTATTATTATCATGAATTATCAATAGGTTGATCTGATCATTGCTCGAATTCAGAAAAGCTTCAGAAAACTTTCGGGGAACCGGCACGACATTGGGAGACTCGACGTGGTCATTAAGTGTCGTCAAGCGATCAAGCCATCCGGTCCCACAATGCCACTCGTTATTGCGGTCTTCCTATCCATCCTGGTTGGATCATCCAGCGTCCGCGCCGAGCCAATCGACAGTTGCGCGAACGCCTTCGATCCCGCCGACGCCGCAATAGGCTGCACCGAGATCATCGCGTCGAGTTGGGCAACGGACGAACAGTTGGTACTCGCCTTCAACAACCGAGCGAACGCCCTCGACTATCTCGGGCGCCGCCAGGAGGCGATTGACGACTACAGCCGTGCGCTCGCCCTCGATCCTCACTACGGGAACGCTCGTTACAATAGGGCGTCGACCTACCTGGAAGTAGGATTGCTGGACCTCGCTATCGCCGACTTCAATGCCGTCCTGAAGCTGGAGCCTAGCCGGTCCGATGCCTACAACAATCGAGGCCTCGCTGAACTCGGGATCGGCAATCTAGACGCCGCCATCGCAGACTTCTCCGCAGCCATCAGTCTCAATGCCACCATGGCGATCGCCTTCAACAATCGAGGTGTCGCATGGAGGCGGAAGGGCCAATACGACCACGCCGTGAAAGACTTCACTCGTGCGCTAGAACTCCTGCCTGACTATGTCGGCGCGCTAAACAGTCGAGGCGAAATCCACGTGGCAGAGGGGCGTCGGGATAAGGCGCTCGCCGACTTTAGGAGAGCGCTGGAGATCAATCCTTCGCATCGCGCTGCAACACGCAACCTTCAGGAGATCACCACACTGGGGACAGTGGAATAGTAGACGCTGGCCAAAGGACGATACGCAGCGATGGTCAGTTTCAATTCCACGCCATTTGTTCGGCCAGATATGCCGCCGCGTACCGAAACAATCGATCGAAACACGGAGTTATCACATGGGTTCGCAATTCAAGATGATTGCGGCAATGCTCGCAGGCGCAGTGCTTGGCGCAGCGGCAGTTCAGAGCGTACAGGGTCAAGGAAAGCCACCCGTATACCAAATTATTGAGATCGATATTACAAATTCGGACGGATACACGAAAGAGTATGCACCAGTAGTTCGACCAGCCATAAAGGCGGCGGGCGGACGGTTCCTTGCCGGCGGCAAGCCGGTCGCGATCGAAGGCGAGGCGCCAATATCGCGCGTCGTAATACAACAATGGGAAAGCATGGAAAAGCTGAAGGCGTGGGTCAATTCAGCCGCCGCCAGGGATGCACGGAAGATTGGTGACAAATATGCAAAGTTTCGCGTCATGGCTGTGGAAGGCGTGTCGCAATAGGTCACGGCTGCCTTCGAACTCGGCCTCGACGGCGGCCAGATACTCGGCGACGGCGCGGCGCTGCTTCTGTGCGTCGCTCCACTCAAGTTCGTTCGGAGCCTTGCCGTGGTAGCGGCTGGCATTAGCCTCGATAAGGGTAGCATCGACGGCAAAGCCCTCGCGCTTGAAAAGGCCCGCCGCCATGCAAGCGACGACGACGCACTCGAAAACATGGCGGAGAATATCGCTCTCGCGGACGCGGCCGAGCCGGTTGAGCGAGAATGTCGAATGGTGCGGGATCCTGTCTTCGAGATCGAGCCGGCAGAACCAACGATAGGCGAGATGAAGCGCCACTTCTTGGCGACGCCGGCGATCGGTTCGCGATCCGCCTCGCGCAGGATCGCCACCATCTGCTCGTCCGTGAACCTCGACTTGCGCATGTGCCTCTCCGTTAAGGAGGGCAGTCTCTCAAGTAATTCTTGGTCCGAAAAGTCGGGGGCAGGTCACGCCCTCGGGATTCCGTAGATGACGAGCCCGCTCTGGCGGAGTGAGATTCTGAAGTCGGGTCACTCTATTCACCTATTACGGCGAAGCTTCGGTTGTGATTGCGACAGAGCGCCTTGCGGCTTAGTTGGGGGTTGCGGTCGCGACGTCAATGCGCCAATCCCCATCGCTTATGCCCATCATATACGAGCAGGGCCAGCGGTTTATCGGCGTTCCGTCCGTGCGTTCTCGCGTAATCAATGTCTTGACTAGCAAAAGTGTCGGGTAAATTGAGACAACCGTGGTCTCGTGTTCACTATAGGTGATGCGGGCGACACCTTCGGTCCGGTATTTGTCCATTGCTCGCGAGTATACCGCCTCAACATCGTCCGGCGACGCAAACGCGAATTTTTCCTGCCCAATGATAAGCAGTGCGGGCAGTTGGAAGTGACGCGCAATTTTTTGCGCATCTCGTCCGGAGCTTAGGTCGCGGTAATAAGCATTCAGCCGCTCAAGCGCCGGATGATACGCCATAGTGACGCCTCACTCTTGGATCACTGGTCACACTGCCTCCATTAAGCATACTGCGATTTGCGCGACCCGACAATAACCGGACGCGGTGCAACGCCGCGAGAAGCCATGCCGCGATTGCCGTTAAGGGCCACGAAGAGGCATCCTCGCAGCATTCAGCACCCACGCTCGACACCCGTAAGCTGCCCATCGTGGCTCGAACACGGAACGCCGACGCGATACCTCTGACTACGGTCCCCGTCGATCGACGCTCCGTCTTCGTCAAGCAGGGAGCGCTCGAAGTCGGATTCTGGGATGACGCGATCTTGTCAGACGATCGCTCAACCGGGATCATCGCTGCTTCGGGATCGGAAGAGGGTCGGCTGACTGAACCGAGCCCACCTCGCCGGCGTGGTCATCGCTGACCGTGGCGAACCGCCCTAGCCGCCCGAAGCTGGAACCTTTTTGCGGTGGATTGGGGCAATTGAAATGGCGAATTTCAGCTAGCGATCTGATGTCGATGGTACCGCCTCCCCGGCTCGAACGGGGGACCTCTAGATCCACAATCTAGCGCTATAGCTTTTCAGCGCCTCTCTCCGGCTCTCATCAACTCCTTAACATATTGATTTTTCGGAAATCCGTGTGAGCATCGTTTCTCACCGCTTCTCACCCTAGCTCGACCACTTTGGAACCTTTTTGGAACCTTTTTTTGGGAGCACTAGATGGAGCGGCGGGCTAGGATCGACCTGGCGACGAGGACGGCCATGCCACATGCTGACGACGAAGGCGATCGAGGGGCTCCAGGCGACCGGCAAGCAGTTCGAGATGACGGATGGGCGGGTGCCGGGACTGCGGGTGCGCGTCTCGCAGGACGGCACCAAGACGTTCGTCCTGCTCTACAGGCACCGGGGCCAGCGGCGGCGTCAGCGGCTTGGCCGGTTCCCGGAGATGGGGCTCGCCGAGGCGCGGGACGCGGCGATGGCGGTGATCAACGAGGCGCGATCGGGCAGCGACCCGGTCGCGAAGAAGCCGGTGGCGGCGACCACGCTGACGACCGTGGCGGATCTGGTCGAGGACTTCATCACGCGGCACGTCGAGCGGCACAACAAGCCGAGCACCGTGCGCGGCACGTCGCGCATCCTGCGCAAGGACATCGTCGGCGCGTGGGGCGAGCGCGACGCGCGCGACATCACGCGCGCCGACGTGGCCGAGCTGATCGAGGGCATCGCTGAGGCACGCAGCCCGTTCGGCGCCAGCAATGTGTTCCGAGCCGGTCGCACGTTCTTCAACTGGCTGGTGTCGCGGGAGGTGATCCCGGCTTCGCCGTTCCTGGGCGCCAGCGATCCCGCCGGCATCAAGAAGCGCGACCGCGTGCTGACGGCGGAAGAGATCCGCGCCATCTGGCATGCGACCGAGCAGATCGGGGCGCCATGGGGCAGCATGATTCGGCTTGCTGTTCGTGACGGGGCGTCGGCGGGGCGAGGTGGTCGAGGCCGAGTGGCAAGAGTTCGATTTCGAGCGTGGCGTTTGGGAGATCCCGGCGCGGCGGACCAAGGCCTCGCGGATGTCCATCAAGCCGATCACGGCGTGGGTGCGGCGCGAGCTCGATGGTCTGGACGGCGACCGCCAGGGCCTGCTGTTCCCGTCATACGGCGAGGGGAGTGCGAGCAGCGGTCAGTGGGTTCTCGAAGATGAAGGCGCGGCTCGACCGGCTGAGCGGCGTCACCGACTGGCGGCTGCACGACATCCGCCGCACGGTCGCGACCAACCTCGGCGTGCTCGGTGTCGCCGACACCACGATCGCGCGCATTCTCGATCATCGCCTGATCGGCGTGCCGGAGGTGACGGGGATCTATAACCGCTACCACTACGTTGGCCGAGATGCGGGACGCGTTGGAGCGGTGGGAAGAGAGGCTAGGGGAGATCGTTCAGTCGGCGCCAGAAGGGGCGCAACATCCGATGTAAACACTTAGCTGACATTGGGCTTTCATCGCGATGGGCCAAGTGCCGACATCGGTTGTGGAGGCGCCCCGCTTTCGTTCTCGGCAGGTATTGGAGGGATGAGCGTCCGTGATAGGCGCGCTCGTTCAAGTGCCGAGCACGGCGACGAAGATGCCCGCTCTGCGGATTATGACTGCGCAGCGACTTCGATTGCATACTCGACCGACTGCTGGCGCCCGAGGGTCCAGATCTCGTCCGCGCGTTTGGCTCCGAGCGCCGCACGGGCTTCATCCAAGTATTGCTGGACGCGTTGACGGTCGGCAGGTGACCCCGGCGTCCCGAGTGTCTCCCGCATTGCTGCGGCTGTGGAAAACAGGTGTATCGCAACTGCTGACTTGCCTTCCGCGGTGAGGCGCGAGGCGTGGCCTTCCATGCATTCGGCGAGGCCGCGTTTGTCGCTGAGGTCCTTGCGGAGGGTCAGGCTTTCTGTTTCGAGTTTCCGGGCGACTTCGTGTTGCCCAAGGGCGAGTGCTGCGGCGGCCTGATAGTGAAGGGCCCACGCCAAACCTCGCCGATCTTTTATCGTGCGGAACGACGCGACACTGTCGGCAAGATAGCGCTCCGCCTCATGCGCGTTCCGATCGAGCGAAATAACGCCAAGGTAATGCAAGGAGAGCGCGATGCCTCGCACATCACCGATCTGCCGTGTGAGCCGAAGGCTTTCCTCGAGCCGACTGGCGGCTTCGGCATTATCACCGAAGTCGTGCGCGACGCGCCCCAAATTGCGCAGCATCCAAGCCGTGGTCCAATCATCCTGCAATGGGCGTGCGGCGGCTAATGCTTCGTCGAGCAGACGCCGGGCCTTAGGCAAATCACCGAGGTACTGCACCGCAATTCCTTCGAGGCCTCTCAGCCACGTGGCCTCCGCTCCGAGCCGAAGATTCTCGAACGAGCCGACGGCATGTTTCGCCATCGAACGCGCCAATTCGTAGTCGCCCTGAAGGAACGCGAAGTTCGCCATCGCCCTCAGCACGCCCGCCCGTGTGCGCGGCGGCAGATGATCGCGTACCTGCATTGCCCGTTCGGTCCACCATCGCCCTTCCGTGAAGTGTCCACGAACAGACCAGAACCACCAGAGCGCGCCGACTAAGCGGGAGCCGATTTCTATGTCGCCGTCTTGCTCGAGCGACCATCTGAGTGCTGCTCGCAGGTTGTCATGCTCTCGGGACAATCGCGTCAGGCTTTCTTCCTGACGAGCACCGAACAAGTCCACCGCACCGGCCTCGGCAAACTGTAGGAAATAGCGTGCATGCCGGTGCTGGGCCGCGTCTGCTTCCGACGTCGCCGCCAGGCGCTCGCTCGCGAACTCCCGCAGGGTTTCCAGTAACGTGAAGCGGGTTTGGTCATCGACCTCCGCTCGTTGGATCAGGCTCTTGTCAAACAGTGAACCCAAGGTGACCACGGTCATCTCATCTTGGGCTTCGCTGTTGACAGCCTCGACGGCTGCAGGGGTGAAACCGCCGACGAACACACTCAGTAGATTGAAAAGTCCTTGCTCGTTTGCATCGAGAAGTTCGTAGCTCCAGAGGATTGTATTGCGAAGTGTCTGTTGACGATCAGGGGAATCGCGCGGCCCCGCACTCAGAATCGGCAGGCGCTTAGCAAGGCGGCTCAACAGCTCGCCCGGCGTCAGCAGCCGCACGCGTGCTGCGGCGAGTTCGATAGCGAGGGGAAGTCCGTCCAGACGCAGGCAGATTTCGGCGATCGCGAGCTTTGTCTCAGCGCTAATCGTCAAGTTCGGTTGGGCTGCCTGAGCGCGGAGTGAAAAGAGGCGAACGGCTTCTGAGCTGCCAACCTCAGTGTCGGCGCGTCCACTCGCTATCGCTTCAAGCGACGGCAGCGTCATTGGAGGAATGCGTAGCTCGTGCTCCCCGGACAAGCGAAGAGTGGCGCGGCTCGTCACGAGTATTTTGACATGGGCGCACGCGGTGAGAAGCTCCGAAACGACGTGCGCGGCTGAGATGACGTGCTCGAAGTTATCAAGGATCAGCAGCAGTTCTCGAGATCCGAGATACTCGTGAAGGCTTGCGGCGAGCGGGAGATCCTTGTGTTCCTGCACGCCGAGTACCCTCGCGATCGAAGCGACGACCAGACCTGCATCTCGAAGTGGCGCCAGATCGACAAACCAGACGCCGTCCCGAAAATCCGAGGCCAGCGTCGTGGCGGTATGCAAGGCCATGCGGGTCTTGCCGACGCCTCCCACGCCAGTCAGGCTGACGAGGCGGACATCGGCTCGACCAATAACGGCTTTGATCGAGGCCAGCTCCCGCTCGCGGCCGACGAACGCGGTTCCGGGGGCAACGAGGTTGTGCGTCGGCGTCGGTTCGCTCTGGGGCACGTCCAAGACGGTTGCCACCTCGAAGCGAAACCCACGACCGTGCACCGTCTTGATGAATTTCTGGGTGGTGCCGTCGTCACCGAGTGCGCGGCGGGCTGCATTGATCCGCGTCGAGATGGCTGAAATCCGAGATGGCTCTGCCATGCCAGACGGCGTTGACAATGTCCTCTTTCGAGAGGACGCGGCCCCGGTTCGAGGCGAGGAACACGATCAGATCGAAGACCTGCGGCTCGATCTTCACGGGCCGGCCATTCCTGCGCAGCTCGGCTGCCTCCAGGTCGATGACGAACTCCGCAAAGGTCAAGGCTGTTCCCTTCACCGCTTGGGCTCCCCAGTCGCCGCAGGTCGTCGGACCAACATGACACAGAATAAAGGGAATCTGGACAAATTCAGAAGGTGATCTTTAAGCTTGGCGCTCGTCGCCGCGCCAGTATCGGGGCTCGCCAACTCAATGCGAGGTTCCCATGCTCTCAGATGCCATTCTCAACCTGAAACAGTCGCTTCGCGGCACTGTCACCACGCGGGATGACGGCCAGTACGACGAGGCCCGTGCGCTCTACAATGGCATGATCGACAAGCGGCCATCTGCTGATCGCGCGATGCGCTGACGTCGCGGATGTCATGACGGCGTTGCGATATCGGCCGCGACAATGGCCTGCGCATTGCCATTCGCTGCGGCGGCCACAACGGTCCAGGGCTCGGCAGCGTGGACGATGGTCTCGTCATCGACTTGGCCGCGATGAAGGGCGTTCGTGTCGATCCCACAAACCGCACCGCCCGTGTCGGTGCAGGATGCACCCAGGGCGATGTCGATCACGCGACCCACGCCTTTGGCCTTGCCGTGCCGGCAGGCATCATTTCAACCACCGGCATCGCCGGGCTGACCCTCAGTGGCGGTCATGGTTACCTTTCGCGCAAGTATGGCCTGGCCATCGACAACCTGCTCGAAGCCGACGTCGTGCTTGCCGATGGCAGCTTCGTTACGGCCAGTAAGAGCCAGAACTCGGACCTGTTCTGGGCATTGCGCGGCGGCGGTGGAAACTTCGGCGTCGTCACCAGTTTCAAGTTTCAATTGCATCCCGTCACGAACGTCTTCGCCGGGCCCATCGCGTTCGACCAGCAGCACGCGGGCACGATCATGAAACGCTACCGTGAATTCCTCCCTGGCGCGCCCGAGGATCTATGCGTCTTCCTGGGCCTCAAGACGGTGCTTTCCTGCGATCCATTTCCGAAAGAGCACTGGGGCAAGCGCATCTGCCTGCTGATGTGCTGCTTCAATGGTTCCGAGGCCGACGGCAAGAAAGCTCTCGAGCCGCTGCTCAAGGCGCTGCCCGAGCCCTGGTTCAACTGGATGGGCATGATGCCCTACCCGGGTGTGCAAAGCATGTTCGACGGTCTCTATCCCAAGGGCATGCAGTGGTATTGGCGAGGCGACTTCGTCAAGACGTTGCCGGACGCCGCCATTGAGGCGCACCTTGCACAAGCCGCCAAGACGCCAAGCGAGCTGTCATTGATGCATCTCTATCCGATCGACGGCGCCGTTCATCGCGTCGGCAAGGGCGACACCGCCTGGAACTGCCGTGATGCCACCTGGTCCATGGTGATCGCCGGCATCGATCCGGATGCCGGCAAGGCCGCCGCCGTGACGCAGTGGACCAAGGCCTATTGGGAAGCGGTGCACCCCTTCGATCTAGGCGGCGCCTATCCCAACTTCATGATGGATGACGAGGGCGAGGCGCGGATCAAAGCAAGCTTCGGCGAGAATTTCGAGCGCCTTGCCGCAGTGAAGAAAAAGTACGACCCGAGCAATCTGTTCCGGGTAAATCAGAACATCAAACCGGCCGCGTGAACGCGCGCAATCAGGACCATCTCTTCGCGTCGGGCAGGGCCTGCCCCGTCCGACGTCACTACCACGACTGCTTCCGAGAAGAGCTGCCATCACAGCGGACGAAAGGAACAAAGACGCA
>CAVXGT010000014.1:197500-570555 GCA_963761475.1 uncultured Alphaproteobacteria bacterium | reverse complement strand
CCAGCAACCCTGAGCGGGGCACGAGGCTCGCGAAGGCTTGATCGTTCGCGAACCGGTCGTGAATTGCACGCTTAAGATACATCGTTCATTTATTCGGAGATGGCCTTTTTGAGTTGGATACTGCGATGTCACTGCGATCGATGATTTCGGACTTTCTCGACCGGACGATCGAGGCCCGCTTCAAGCGCGATAATGAAGGCCGCTTGATCTTCTTTCCCATGGGCTTTGGCCGGGGTCGGATCGTGCCCGATGCAGCCACGGAAAACTTGCTGCGCCAGGGCTGCCGCCGCCTGATGATCGTCACCTTCGCTGCCATCATCCCGATCGCGTCGGCGGTCGGTGTTCTGCAACTCGAGGGCACGGCCTTCCTCCTCTACGTCGCGGCCTGTGTAGTGTTTGGCTTTGCCGCGCAGATCTACCCGCTCTGGCTTGCGCGGGCCCTGCCCCGATCAAATTCGCGGCTCTCGTTCTTCGGGGCGTCGCTGCATTCGCTTTCCGGGTTCGGGCTCAGATTCAAGATTTTCGGCCTCATCGCCTGCCTTCTGTTTTCCGGCGTTGCAGCGATCATGCTGGCAACCGGCGACAGGACCGTCGCCATCGTCTCGCTCCTGATCTTTTTACCCATGGCCATTGCCTATGGCGTGGCCATCATCCGCCATCGTCGCGCCTCGGCCTAAATGCCAGGGGGCTCGCCAAACAATCCTACGAGTGATCGCGGAGAGCGGCGGTACTCCAAAGCCTTACTAGTTCGATATCGGCTGTCTGGTCCGATGCGGTCAAAGACTAGAGCCTCCAGCTTCAATTTCATGAGGGCTGCGGCAATGACAACTTCTTCTGACGAGCGAAGGCGACAAGTGCATCGGGAGCCGCGTCAGCGCGTACTCGCACGAGCCCGATTAGCGAGACGCATGAGCCGCTGAAATTTGGGACAGGCGAAGTGCGACGGAGCCTTGCACTCGGCGACATGTCGAATGACGTCCCTGAGCGCACCGAGCTTGCGGATCTGACGGTCGAGCTCGTCAGCCTTCGAGAATAGCGCCGGTCTAGGAATGCTCGGCTTGCCGCCAGCGCCGAACACGGTGCGGATTTCCTCAAGCGAGAACCCTGCCGCCTGCCCCAACGCAATCAAGCGCAATTGCATCAGGACCTCCGGCCCGAACTGTCGCCGGAGGCCACGTCGTCCCACCGAGGAAATGAGGCCCAGTTCCTCGTAGTAGCGAAGAGCCGAGGCCGGCAGACCCGAACTATTCGAGACGTCGGAAATGTCTAGAAACTTCATGCTTGACCTCAAGTTGACTTGAGGTTGTAGCGTGCCTCCACGACTGAAGGTGGTCAAGGAGGAAGTCATGGCGATGTTTTCGACGGAAACGAACGAAATCCGAATAAAGGAAAAGAGCGACAGAGCGAGGCTCGATCATTGGCCTCGCGGTCACGATGATGCTGGGCTCGCTGGGCGTGAGCCTGCCCTACGTCGCCTTGCCGTCATTGAGCGAAGCGTTCGGCGTCTCGCTACAGGCCGTTCAGTGGGTCGTCACAAGTTATCTGCTGGCTGTCACGGCGCTCGGCGTCGGCGTCGGCCGCCTTGGTGATATTCTCGGCCCACGAAAAGTTCTGCTCGCGGGATTGAGTCTATTCACGCTCGCGGCCGTAGTCTGCGCCATGGCCCCGACGTTCTGGCTCCTACTCGCCGGACGAGCCGCACAAGGCGGGGGAGCCGCGGCTCTAATGGCGCTCACGCTGGTGATCGCGCGGCAGACCGTGGGCAAGGACAAAGTGGGCTTTGTCATGGGTCTGCTCGGGACGATGTCGGCAATTGGGACGGCGCTCGGTCCCACGCTGGGCGGAGCGCTAACCGCTGGTTTCGGATGGCGCGCGATCTTCCTAGCCTTGATCCCGTTGAGCATGCTCAGCCTTACACTCGTGTACTTCACTGTGCCGGCGCCTGGAACGGCGGCAGGCCCCGCGACCGCTGGCGTCGACGCTGGCGGGACATTGCTGCTGGGATTGAGTGTTGCGCTTTATGCAGTGGCGGTCAGCGGCGTAACCGGTGGCTGGACGAGCGCGGGTTTGCTCCTGCTGGCAATCATCAGCTTGGTCGGCTTCGTGTTCGTCGAGCGGCGAATGGAAGCCCCTCTCGTTCAGTTTGCGATGTTGACAGATGCCAAGTTAGTCGCAGGGCTGGCCAGCAATATACTCGACTTCAGCCGTTTTGATGGCGACGCTAGTCGTCGGCCATTCTACCTATCGCGGGGGCTCGGCCTCGACGTTGCGACCGTCGGTATCGTGGTTTCGATCGGCCCGCTCGTTGCTGCCATCAGTGGGGTTCCCGCCGGCTTCATCGTCGACAGGGTCGGATCGCGCGCCGTTATTGTCGCCGGACTGGCTCAGGTGCTCGCAGGCTGCATCTTTCTTGCTGTGCTCTCTCGCGCCGTCGGCATTGCCGGTTATCTTGTAGCGCTCGCCTTGCTGACGTCCGGCTATCAGCTCTTCCTCGCCGCGAACAACACGGCGGTGATGGTCTGGCGCACGAGAAGATCAGCGCGGCGTCGTCTCGGGCATGCTCACCCTGTCTCGCAATCTCGGGCTTACGACCGGTGCCGCGCTCATGGGCGGGATCTTCGCGGCGGCGATCCACAGCACGAGCGTTGGCGATCCCGACACTGTCGCTCGCGCGATGAACATTACGTTCGCATTTGCAGGTGCGCTTATCCTGCTCGCGCTGGTCCTGGCGATCCGCGGTATACCATCGTCTGACAATGGCGCCAGAGACTGACAAGAAGCTGACATTGATGTCGGCATTCGGTCCGATCGTGAAAGTTTGGAGGCCCGAGAAATCGACAAGAGTGGTGCCTTCAGTGACGACCGCTAACTCTCTGCTCCGCACCACCGATCACGCCACCTATTCCGAACGGAGGGTCCGTAATTCGACGTTCTGAACACTGGAAGTCGCCTTTCGAGGATGTTCAACTGACGCTTGGTGACGGTGCGGAAACATTCGGCGCAGCTCGTGGACCTCTCGTTGGCAAAAAGAAGGCTGCTGAGGTGGCCAAGATTGCCGCTCCCCCGAACAAGGAGAACAGGAGGACAAAATTGCCGTCCCTGTCGAACAGCCACCCCGCTAGGTGGACGGTCAGGCCACCAATGCCCAAGGCCAGGACGAACTTTGCTCCATAAGCAACAGCACGCCATCTGAAAGGCGTATAGCGGGCGACCAGCATGTTCTCTGCCGCTGCAAACGTAAGCATGAAGCTCATGACCAGCAGGATCGCGACGAGCAATGGCACGTCCGACAAAGACGTGATGATGAACAGCAGCGGCACTTGCAGCAGCCAAAAGACGATGTAGATCGAGCGGGCGGGGTACCGATCCGCCATCCAGCCGCCAATAAGGCTGCTCAACGAAGCGAGACCGGAGACGATCCCGACGAAGATACCGATCTCGGTGTAGCTGGCGGCCAACGTCCGGTTCAACCCCATCTCCATCAGCTTCGGCATGGTATTCGTTAGGCCGGAGTAGACGACACCAGTACAAGCCATGGTGATGGTCAGGATGATGAACACACGGACGAAATCTCTCGAGTTCCGCTTGGCCCGTCGTCACGCGATCCCTCGTTACGTCGGCGATCCAACCCGCGCGCCAAACGAGCAAGAGAGCGAGGCCTGCGAATAAGGAAAGCATGCCGGGAATGATGAAGGCAGCCCGCCAGCTCACGTGATCGATCATTAAACCAACGAAAACGGGTGACAAAGCGCTGCCGGCATTGCCGAACACACCATTGATACCAAGCGTCATCCCCTGTTTTCTTGCCCAGGCGATGACCCAGGCGATACCCACGGGATGATAGATGGACGCGAACAGGCCGATCAGCGTCAGGCCGACGAACAACCCTCTCGGCCGGTCTGCCAGGCCCACGACGATCGCACCGACACCGATGCCGAGGAAAAAGATCACCATCATGCCGATCTGGCTCCACCGGTCCCCGAGCCAGCCTGCTGGTAATGCTGCAACACCGAACAACACGAGTCCCAGACTCGACAGCCCGAGGAGCTCGCCATACGGCATGGCGAATACCTTCGGAAGGTAGAGGACAGCGGTCGCGTAGAGCACAGTAAACATGTGGGAGAAGCTGTGCCCGACATTCGAGAACAGAATTGCTGTCATTGCCTGGCTATGTTCGCTGGGACGGGTCATGCAGTTATCCATGCACGGAGGTGTTTGCGAAGGGAGATGCAAGCGACAGATCAAGGACTGCTTGCGGGCGCTTCCCCCGGCGATGGACGACGTGCCTTAGATTATCGCAAGACACCCAGATAGCAGCCTAATCGCTCCCGTCAGGCAAGTGTTTTGCGATTTCCCCGAATTGCGAGCACTTCGATTGCGAACGGTAGTGATAGTTGCATCGGTCGTATCCGGTCGGCGTCGAGACCGCGGCTAGTCAATTTCCTCTGGCAGCGACGTTGCCGCTGTGGCGCAGCCCGCCATCCGTCGGTGGCTGCCGCTCCGCAAATTGGAAATCAACCTCTCGACCGCGTGAGCCGTGGCAGCATGACGATAGGAAGCACAGCTGCAGGAACAAGCAGCGGGTACATCATGTGCCGTTCGGCGATCGCGCCGAAGCCGGCACCGACGGCGTATGCGATCCAGACCCAACCAAAGATCGCAAACCCGTCTGATGGCGGCGGATTCGGATGGCGCGAGTGCCAGAGCCAATGGATCAGGCCTTCGCCGACCTTCTGCAGATTGCCCGTTATGAAAACCGTGTTGAGCGCGACGCCATTAAATTGGTTCGCCGCCGAGTTCTGAAGCCCCATGGCAAGCGGCAAGACGAGAGAAGCAAGTTCGTGGTCCAGGAACCCACAGAGGACGAGCAGGCCCCCGACGCCGCAGAGAACAGTCCAAACCGGGATTGTGAGACGCAAGAACGCCTGAGCCAGAGCCACGCCTACAAGGAACATGACGATGATGGCGAAATGGTTCGCTGCCGCTGACCACTTTTGCTCTGCCAGCTCGACACCGAGAAAGATCGTGTTGCCGGTCATTAGCCCGGCAAAGGCTTTGAATCTGAGGTATCCGACGGTGTCAGCGTAACCGGCAATAAGCGCCAATAGGATCGCTTGTGCCATCCCTCCGCTCCCGTTGCGTTCACTTCACTCGTCGCAACGAGGTCGTGATTCGGGTCCGAACGTAAAGCTCCTCGGTGGGCTCGAAGACAGCCATGGAATGCTGGTCGTCTCGAACCTCACCCCACATCAAGATGGGACAGGTCGAGCCCCTTGAACGTCAGCTTCGCCATCTCTTCCGCCAGGATCTCGAGATCCGTCTTGCCATGGCCGTATCGCGCCAGAGTGCCAGGTCGTGACTTGCCCTTGAGGGCCAGCGTCGCCGCGTCGGGGATGCGCGAGTTGAGGCAAGCATCGGTCCACGTGTGGCGGAACGAATGAAAGTCGATCTTGTCACGCTTGATGCCGACGGATTTGAGGAAACGACCGAAGTGCTTGCCGAACCCATCTGCGAGCTTTCCGTACCTGTCGGGCGTCAGTTCGGGGAACAGGCGCTCCGCTCGATCGACGCGACGCTGGATCACAAAGGCTAGGAAGCCAATCTTGACCAAGTCACTGTGCAGCGGGATGCGCCGGACCGAAGCCGCAGACTTCACCCGAGCATCGATCGCCGCGTCGGCATGCTCCTCCGTGTTGATGTCGAAGTACCAGACGCCGTCTTCCTTGCGGATGTCTGTAACCTTGAGCTTGCAAAGCTCATTGATCCGGGCACCGGTGTAGAGACCCAGAATGGGGAGCCAGAATTTGGCCGAGGAGCGCAAGACCTGATCGCCCGGCTCCTTCCAGGAAGTCTCGGATTTGCAGCCCGCGTAGATGGGCGCCGAGAACATGGCCTTGAGATCGGCAAGCGTGAAGGGATCGCGCTCATCGCGGATGCTCGTGCTGATCTCGATCGTCGCGTTTGCGAAGGGATTGCTGGCCACGCCTTCGTATTGCCCTGCGAACCAATCGAACATGCCGCTGATGATGGTCAGCTGCTTGTTGACGTTGACGATGGACATCTTCGGCAATCCGAGCTGGCGCGCTTTCCTTGCCGCTGCCCTGACCTCAAGGTCACGTGTCTCCGGCAGTTTAGACCGGTTCGGTGGCAAGTCGCAGAGTAGCGCCTTGAAATCGCGAGCGTCGGACTTGCCATAATCGCCGATGCGCTTATCGCCGACGATCTCGATCAGCAGGTCGATCGTTCGCTTGCAGGAGTCGGCCCGGCGTGGCCGCCATTTTCCGGCACTGATCTTTTCGGCGACCCACCTTGGCGCCGCAGCTGAGAGGAGGGGGTTCTCCTCGTCAGGGATCGCATTAGCCGCTGGGACCACTTTGACGGGCTGATCACGCTTGGCTTGACTGATGGCCTCGTAGCGCTTCTCATCGCCCTTCCTAATGTCGGTCAACGCCTCGACCTCGGCCTGCATGATCGCCTTCGCCAGGACGATGCGCTGAGGCTTTTTCACCGCATCGGCTTGCTCGCCGAGGTGCTTCGTGACGATCGGCAGATGCTCCGAGTAGTCCCCGCCCGAGATTGCCGACTTGAGATGCTCGATCCGCTTGCCGTGCCAGTGCCACCAACAGAAGGAGAGGACACTGGTCAGGGATAGCTCACCATCTGACACAACCATAACGTGCCAGTATTCGGTGTCTGGCAGCTCACGCACCTTGCCATTGAAGAAGGCGAGGTGGTCGGCCTGGACCACCTGGAAGAGCTCGGCCCGATCCACCGTGTCCTTCTCTTTCACCGCGACGAAGTGGTCCTGGGCGAGCGTCACGGAAAGGCGATCGAGATCTAGGGCTGCTTTTGTAGTGGATGCAACGGTCGGGCACGCCCGCGCCGCTGAGCGGCGATAATCGTCGAAGTGGCGGACGAACTCGGCAGCCTTTAGTTTGGCACGCCGGTTAGCCTCACCAGCGTCGGCTGTCTCGAGAGCGGTCCAGACCTCCCTCTTGCCGTAACTCTGAACGATGTCTTTGGGCACGTAGGTGCGGAGCGAATACCGCCCGCCACGCTTGATCAGTCCAGGGATTTTCGCCACTGTTGTCATGCTCCGATCGTAGCAACCGATCGTAGCAATCCAGTTAAGAAGACCCTGATTTCAGGGCGTTTTTCGGAATATCAACGGCTTAGGAGGGGTTGGTGGAGCCGAGGGGAATCGAACCCCTGACCTCTGCAGTGCGATTGCAGCGCTCTCCCATCTGAGCTACGGCCCCCTTCAGGGAGCCCGCATTTATGGATGGAGGTTGGTGGTTGTCAAGGTGAAGCGTGCGGGGGGGGGCGGCTTGGGTCGGACAACCAGACGCCAGCGCCCCACCGGTCTGCTGCTGGCGCAATCCTGGCCATCACGATCCCGGAAGGAAACGGCGTTGCCGGGGGGCGGGCTCGGCTTTTCGCAACCCAATGCTGGGGCACTTCGAGGCAGGAGGCCGTCGAAATCCTCCCGAAACGCGCGCGGCGGCAGCCTTTCAGGGCGTCTCCATGATGGTGGTGCGCCAATGGACGCGGGGCTGGCTCGCCGGATTGCCGCCGGCTGCGGAGTGGACGGTGCAGCGGTTGTCCCAGATGACGACGTCGCCCACCCGCCATTTGTGGCGGTATTCAGCGTTGGGCTGGAGCATGTACCAATAGAGCTCGGCCAGCAGCTCGTCGCCCTCCTCGCGGGGCATGCCAACGACCTCGACGATGTGGGTGGGATTGACGTAGAGGGACTTGCGGCCGGTTTCGGGGTGGGTGCGGACCATGGCGTGGACAGCGGGCGGTCGGGCCTGGTCCTCGGGGTCCAGCAGCTCGATGTTGCGGCGGGCGCGGCCACCATAGCCGAAGGCCACCTCGAGCGGAGCAATGCGGTCCTTCAGGCGCTGCGGAAGAGCGTCGTAGGCGGCGTACATGCTGGCAAACAGGGTGTCGCCGCCGTAGCTCGGGATCTCCAGGCTATAGAGCTGCGTGGCCTTGCAAATCTCAGTGTCCCAGGGGCTGTCGGTATGCCAGCCCTGGCCGCGGCTGAGAATGAGCTTGTCGCTCTTGGCGTCACTGCCACCGCTGGTGATGCCCATCAGGGTGATCTCGGGGTGCCGGGTATCGCGGGTCTTGCGGACGCGGTGAGGCTTGAGGCGACCAAAGCGGCGGCTATAGGCAACGAAGTCCTCCTTGGCGAGCTGCTGGTCGCGGACGATCAGGACACTGGTGTCGAGCCAGGCCTTGTAGAGAGCCTGCCATTCGGCCTCGGACATGGTTTTCACGTCTACGTCGGTTGCAATGGCGCCGATTCCGGGCGTGGCTTTCGCGATCTGCATGGGTGGCCTCATGGTTCACCGTCGCTGGCGCACCAATCCTGCAGACGAGTGCGGGCGGTGTGCAACCGGATTCCGTGTGGCGGCGCAGCAGCCCGCCCCGGCGAGGAGGAGTATCGCGGTCGCGCTGATTGCGCCCCGTGCCCACAATCTGGAGCAACAGCCATTGCTCTTTGCGGTTTTCGTGAATAGTTTGTCCGGACAAATAATGCATCCTGGCGCACCGACGCCAAGGCGTGGAGGCCCCCATGATCAAATACTTCGATAGCTCGTACGTCGGCACGGTCGACATGGAGAACTGCGGCTACCTCGGTACGCCAATCAACGAGCGTCGCTATACCAACGAGCAACTGGCCGGCGCGCTCTACAAGGCGGAAGAGTACGCCAAGACCATGGACCGGAACGGCTACGACACATTCTGGATGGCCGAGCACCATTTCCAGCCGGAAGGCACGGAATGCATCCCGAACCTGCTGATGATGGCGATGCACTTGGCCGGGATCACCAAGAACATTCGGATCGGCTGCGGATTCAATGTCGTGCCGATGTGGCATCCGTTGCGGATGGCGGAAGACTATGCGACGGCGGAGATCCTCACGCGCGGGCGGACGGTGTTCGGCGTGGCGCGCGGCTACCACACGCGTGAAGTCGAGACGTTCGGCGCGCCGCTCACCGACCAGGCCGCCAACCGCGAGATGTTCGAGGAAGGCTGCGACCTCATTTTCAAGGCCTTCAACGAGGAGAGCTTCTCGCACAAGGGCAAGTACTATACCTGCCCGCCGGAGGTACCTTATCGCGGCTATACGCTGAAAGAACTGACGCTGGTGCCGAGGCCGCTGAAGCTGCCGGTGGAATGCTGGCAGCCGATCCAAGGCGGGACTGACCGGGCGTTCGATTTCATGGCGAAGCACGGCATTTGCGGCGTGATAGGCGGCGGCTCGGCCGAGGGCGGCGCCGTACAAAAGCACATCGACGGCTTCCGGGCCGCCTACAAGCGGCGCGGCATCGACCTGGTGCCGGGCGAGCGGATGTCGATTGGCTATCAGTTCCACATCGCCTCCAGCAGAGAGCAGGCCATGAAAGAGGCTGCGATCTACTACGAGGAGAACATGAAGATGTTCGGCGAGCTCAGGCTGTCGCGGGCCATCACGGAGGAGCAGATCGCGGCCATGCGCAATCCGTCGCTGGTGCCCAGCACCAAGCTGCCACGGATCGAGGAAGCAGTGAAAGCTGGCGGCTTCCTGGCCGGCACGGCTGCTGACATCATCGAGCAACTCAAGGCCACCGAAAAGGCGTTGCCAGGTCTCGAGCGCGTTTCTTGCTCGCTGCCGCTCGGCACCCCGTTGGCGACGGCGCTCGAGCAGCTCGAACGCTTCTCGAAAGAGGTGATGCCAGCCTTCAAGGGGAAAGTGTCGGCGGCGGCCGAATAGGCCACCCAGCGGACAAGCCCGCGAGATCTTCGGCAGCGGCCGCGGCGACCCAGTGCGCTGCGGCCGTATTGTTTCTGCGTCGGTCCTTCGGTTGCCCACCAGCAACCGGGCGCTTTGTACGTCGGCCCTTCAGTTGCCCACCAGCAACCGGGCCGGATCACCCGAATTGCCTGGCGCCGTGACACATGGCCGGTGCGCCCGACTGTCCTTGACGGTTGCGCGCGACGGCGCGACATGCTTTTGGGCGGGCGTCGACGTCGTGAGCGGGTGTGAGCCTTGGCAAAGCAGGCGCAATCGGGACTGTATCGCCTGTTGTTGGTCACGATGGGACTGATCGCCTACGGGTCGCTGTTTCCCTGGCGGTTCGATTTCGGCTCGCCGTCGCCGCTGCTGGCGAACTGGCCGCAGTCGATCAACCCGTTCGTCGTTCGCGACGTCATCGTCAATCTCGCAATCTATGTGCCGCTCGGCTTGTTCGGGTTCCTGATCCTGCGCGAGCGGCTCGGGAAAGCCCAGGCGATGCTGGCGACGATCAGCGTCGGCGTGGCGCTGTCGACGGCGATCGAGGTCATCCAGATCTTTGTGCCCGGGCGCTACTCGAGCGCGTTCGATATCGTGTGCAACGGCCTCGGAACGGCAGCGGGCGTGGCGCTGGCGGGCCTCTTCACGCAAACGCTGAGACAGGTGCTTGCCGGCATTACCGAGGCATCGCTGCTGCATCCCTCGCGCAGCCTGCTGCTGGTCTATGTCTGGGTCGGCGCCCAACTCTATCCGTTTTTTCCAACACTGAGTGTTGGAGTGGTGCGCTGGAAATGGGGCGCCGTCGTCGCCGATCCGGCACTGCATGGCGGGGCTGTACTCCTGGCGTTCGGCGAATGGCTGGCGGCGGCGCGGCTGCTGGAGTCGATCCTTGGGCCACGATTTACAAGGCTAGCGCTGCCGATGCTGGTGGCGATCGTCCCTGGGAAACTGTTGATTGCAGGCCGGTCGCTGACGCTGTCCGAACTGGCCGGGGCGGGGGCCGCCGTCGTGCTGTGGGTGTTGGTGCTGCACAGGGTCCGGTGGCGGACGGCTGTCGCGCTGATGGCGCTTGCGGCCGGGATCACCGTCAAGGGGCTGGCGCCCTTCGTGTTTGCCGGGCCGGCAGGGGCCTTCTCATGGGTCCCGTTCGGTGGTGTGTTGGGCGCCGGGTGGACAGCGGCCCTGCTGATCCTGCTGCAGAAAACGTTCTGGTACGGGGCCCTGCTGATCGGACTGCGCGAGCTTGGCGTCGGCGCGCGGGGGGCGATAGCCGGCGTAGCGGCGGGGCTCGCGGCAATCGAGATCGCCCAACTCTACCTGCACGGACATTTTGCCGAGATCACAGATCCGCTGATGGCGGTGATGCTCGGGATGGTGCTGCTTGGCAAGGGGTCGCTTACGTCGGACCCCTCGCATCACGGCTCAAGCTCGGTATCCCAATACAAATAGTCGAGCCAGCTCTCGTGCAGGTAGTTGGGCGGGAAGAGACGCCCATTGCGATGCAGCTCGAACACCGTCGGACGGTACGGCCACTGCATAGGCTTCATGCCAGCGTGCTCGGGCATCAGGCCGCCTTTGGCCAGATTGCAGGGCGAGCAGGCCGTGACGACATTATCCCAGCGGGTGAGGCCGCCGCGCGAACGCGGGATCAGGTGGTCGAACGTCAGCTCCGACCGGCTGCCGCAGTATTGGCAGGAGAAGCGGTCGCGCAGGAAGACGTTGAAGCGCGTGAAAGCCGGATAAAGCGCCGGCTTGACGTAGGTTTTGAGCGAGACGACGCTTGGCAGGCGCATCTCGAAGGTGGGGCTGCGGACAAACTTGTCGTATTCGGAGACAATGTTCACCCGATCCAGGAAAACGGCTTTCACCGTCTCCTGCCAGCTCCACAGCGATAACGGATAATAGCTCAGCGGCCTGAAGTCTGCGTTCAGAACCAAGGCCGGGGCGTGTTTCGCACTTGCGACGTGAGTGCTCACGAAGTTGCAGTCCTGACAGTTCCCTGTCCGAATCGCACTCGGATCGTGTTGACCTTCCCCCTAATACTACTCGTATGTGCCATTCATGTGAAGCCCACTAGATGTCGTCGCCTTGGCGCGGCATCGGCGAGGGGGCCGCCGTTTGCGGGCGGCTCGGACACGTGCCACTTTACAAGAGGCGATCATCTGCCGTTGACTTGGGCGGAGCCAGTGCCCGACTTGGGGCAGCCCCAGTTGAGGAAAGCACGCTTCCATGCAGCCAACGAGTGCCAGCCGGCCCAACATGCCACTGGCCGGAATCACCGTTATCGACCTCGGACAGATCTACCAGGGTCCCTATGCCACGCTGCTGATGGCAAAGGCGGGGGCGAGGATCATCAAGGTCGAGCCGCCCAAGGGCGAGCCGGCGCGGCTCAGGGCGCTGGTCGGGCAGAGCGCCACATTCCCGTTCGCGATGCTCAACTCGAACAAGCAGGCGGTGTCGCTCGACCTGAAGCACCCAAAGGGCAAGGCGCTGCTGAAGCAGATGGTGGCGAAGGCCGACGTGCTGCTCGAGAATTTTGCGCCTGGCGTCATGGAACGGCTGGGACTTGGCTGGGAGGTGTTAAGCGCGATCAATCCGCGGCTCGTCTACGGCTCAGGCACCGGCTACGGGCTCGATGGGCCGGACCGCGATAATCTCGCCATGGATCTGACCGTGCAGGCGATGTCCGGCGTCATGAGCATCACCGGCTTTCCCGACGGCCCACCGCTGAAGGCCGGGCCGGCGATCGTGGATTTCATCAGCGGCATCCATCTCTATGCGGGCGTGGTGACGGCCCTCTACGAGCGCACGGTGACGGGCAAGGGGCGGTTCGTCGAGGTGGCGATGCAGGAAGCGATCTATCCGGCGCTCGCCTCAAGCCTGTCGTTCCTGCACAACACCGATGGCGGCCTGCCGCCCAGGACGGGTAATAAGCACGGCGGACTAGCCATCGCGCCCTACAACGTCTACGCGACCGCGGACGGACACATCGCCATCAACGTGGTCAAGGAAGTGCACTGGGACGGGCTACTCGATGCCATGGGGCGGGCAGAGCTCAAGACCGATCCGCGCTACATGGGCAATGCGACGCGCGTGAAGATCATGGCCGAAGTGGATGAGCTGGTCGAGAGCTGGTCACGCACGCTGCCGCGCGACGAGGTGATGGCGCGGCTCAAGCGTCATCGCGTGCCGGCGGCGGCGGTGCGCAACCTGCGGGAGGTCATGAACGACCCACACATGCACCAGCGCGGCATGCTGGAATGGATCGACCATCCCGATCTCGGCCGCATCGTGGTGCCGACCAGCCCGCTGAGGTTCCATGGCGCCGACAAGGTCGAGACGACGCCGAGCCCGACAGTTGGCCAGCACAACAGCGAAATCTACGGCCAGTGGCTCGGCCTCGACGACACCGAGGTCGCGGCGCTGAAGGCCGGGGGCGTGATCTAGGGAGCGTACGTGAATGGCCAAGACCAAGGCAAAGGACAAGAGCAGGCGGGTGGCGGTCGTCATCGGCGCCACTTCGAAGTGGCAGGCGGACGGGCGGAACACGAAGCTCGCCCACGGCAAGGCGCTGAGCGACGAGGCGCTGCCGGTGTCGGCCAGATGGGGCATCGGCGGGGCCATTGCCCAGAAATTCGCCGGCGAAGGCTTCCTCACCGTGCTGACGACGCGGACGAAGACCAACGCTGCGGGGCTCGCGGACGCGATCGCGGCACAGGGCGGAGAGGCGATGATCGTGGAGCTCGACGTCTCATCGGAATCTTCGGTGAAGGCCGCTTTCGCCGACATTCGCGAGCAGGCTGGCGAGCCGGAGATCGTGATCTACAATGCCGGCTATCTGGAGGGACGGGACCTGCCCGCCGACCAGGAGCTGCTCGAGTACATTCCGACCCAGATGTTCGATACGGCGATGCACATCGCCTGCCGTGGGCCGTTCCTGGTCGCCAAGGAGGTGCTGCCGGCCATGCGCAAGCGGGGCGCGGGATCGTATTTCTTTTCCAACAACTCGAAGTCGCTGCGGGGCACGAAGCGCAAGACTGGAGAGTTCTCTACTATCCGCGAGTGCTGATGCGTACACTGTCGCAGGTGCTGACGGAGGAGTATTCAGAGCACGGCGTGCACATCGCCAACATTGTGATCGACGGCACCATCGATTCGCCGGGCACCCGGGCGCTGGCGAAAGCGCAAGCCAACCCCGACATCATCATGAACCCGGCGAAGATTGCCGATGGGTTCTATTATCTGCACACGCAGGACCGCTCGGTGTGGACGCACGAGCTGCAGATGACGCCGTTCCCAACGAAGCCCAGCTACTAGGGCCGACTGCACCGGCGATGGCGCGATAAGCCCATCATCGCTGCAAACCGACAACGCCTAGAGCCATGCAAATGTAGTTCCCTGAGGAGACGAGCCGATGCCAGACTATACTTTCGACCACATCCACCTGTTCACGCGCGACCCCGAAGGAATGGCCAAGTATTTCCACGACATGCTCGGTGCGGAAGTCATCCGCTCGTCGGCGGGGGGCCAGCCGCGCATCGACCTGAAGCTCGGCGGCGCCAACATCTTCATCCTCGACGTGTCGGGCAACCCGAAGGCTGCCGAAGGTCCGGCGCACCCCTATCGGGGCCTCGATCATTTCGGGCTCTCGGTCAAGGACATCGACAAGGTTTGCGCCGAGCTCAAAGCCAAGGGGGCCAAATTTACGCGCGGGCCCGAGACGATCCGGGCTGGTACGCGCATCGCCTTCATCGAAGGGCCGGAAGGCGTCTCTGTCGAGATCCTAGAGCGTGGCCCGCACATTACCTGACGACCGCTTGCCAGGGCGTGTCGAGGAGGCCCACCAATGCCCACACTTCGTTCTTTCGCCCTGGCTCTCGGCCTGCTGACTATGGCCGCGGGGCCGGCGGCCGCGGCCTGCCGCATCGAAAGCTCGCCCTGCTATCCCTGGCGGATCGAGGCGGGCCAGAGTGAAACGCTGCTGCTCGAGATCGTGCCGAACAATGCGCCGACGTTTGCGCTCTATCGGATCTGCCTGTGTCCACCGGCGAAGGATGTTGCGCTGGTTTTCGACTTCGAGGGCAAGCGGGTCGAGCTCGGCTCGGTGGCGACGGGATCGGGCGGGGCCATCTGCCGCGACTATCGGCTGGCCACGGCGCGAAAGTCGCGTCTCCTGTTGAAGCGCGCCAAAGCCGATGGCGTGGTGATGGAAGGCTGCTATACGACACAGTAGCGTGCGTGCGGACAGGTCCGGGCGGCAGGGGACAGCGGGCGAACACGGCGGCCCACCTGCATCGACCGGCTAGACATTGGATCGGGGCCGGGGCGCCAAGCTATGGCGGCCGGTCAGGGCGGATCGAGCAGGCGGAATGGGGACAATGCCGGCGGGATCAGCTGCGCGGCTGCAGCAGCATAAAACCTGGCTTCTCGGCCAATCGCGGACCTTCAAGCGCATGGTGCTGATGGTCAACGACGTCGTCCTGCTCGGCCTTGCGGCGTGGGCCGCGTTCGCGATCCGACTGACGACGTTATATGTGCCGCAGAACCTGGCGCTTTGGCTGATCGTGCTCAGTGCGCCAGTGGCCGGGGTCGCGGTTTTCCATTTCTTCGGGTTGTATCGATTGGTAACGCGATTCCTCGGGCATCGCGGCGCGGCGCGCATCTTCGGCGGCATGGCGCTGGCGGCGCTGGTGTGGGCGGTCATCATCCTGATGTTCGTCGGCACGGGCAATCCCGATATCTGGGTGCCGCGCTCGGTGGTATTCATCTACCCGCTGATCGGCGGGGTGCTGGTGTGGGCCAGCCGAGAGATCGCGGCGTGGCTGCTAGCGGGCGCCAGCGCCGGCGAACGGGTGACGCCGGACAAAACCCGGGTTGCGATCTTTGGCGCGGGACGCGACGGCGTGGCGCTGCTCGAAGCCCTGAGGCGCACCGGCGACCACGAAGTGCTGGGCTTCCTGGACGATACGCCGAGCCTGATCGGCCAGCAGATCTCGGGACTCAAGGTCTACAGGATCGACAAGCTCACGCGGCTGATCGAGCGCGATGCCGTCAAGGAGGTGCTGCTCGCCCTGCCGCACCGGCAGCGGCGCGACCGGCAAGCCATCATCCGCGAGCTGGCAGCGCATCCGGTGCGGGTGAAGACCATGCCGGCGCTGGAGGACATCGCGGCCGGACGGGTGGCGGTGACCGACCTGAAGCCGATCGATGTCGACGACCTGCTGGCGCGGGAGCCGGTGCCGCCCAACGGCGCGCTGCTGGCACGGTCGATCAAGGGCAAGGCGGTGATGGTGACGGGAGCTGGCGGCTCGATCGGGTCGGAGCTGACACGGCAGGTGCTGCGGCAAGAGCCGAGGCTGCTGGTGCTGTTCGAGATGTCGGAGGCGGCGCTCTACGAAATCGAGACCGAGCTCAAGGACGTGCTCGCAAATCTGGCGCAGGCGGTCGAGCAGGAGGGCAAGCCGCCGGTAGCGGCGCCTGCCATCGTGCCAGTGCTGGGCTCGGTGCTCGACAGCGAGCTTCTCGAGCGGACGATCACCGACGCACGGCATCCAGACGATCTATCACGCGGCCGCCTACAAGCACGTGCCGATCGTGGAAGCGAACCCGGTCGCGGGCCTGCACAACAACACCTTCGGGACACTGGCGGTGGCGCAGGTGGCGGCACGCGCAGGCGTCGAGCGGGTGGTGCTGATCTCGACGGACAAGGCCGTGCGGCCAACCAATGTGATGGGGGCCTCGAAGCGGCTTGCCGAGCTGATCTTCCAGGCTGCGGCGGCGAGCGGCGGCACGACCGTATTCACCATGGTCCGGTTCGGCAACGTGCTCGACAGCTCCGGCTCGGTGGTGCGCCGGTTCCGCAAGCAGATCCAGGAGGGCGGGCCGGTGACGGTGACGCACCGCGACGTGATCCGATACTTCATGTCGATCCCGGAGGCGGCGACGCTGGTGATCCAGGCCGGGGCCATGGCGCGAGGCGGGGAAGTGTTCGTGCTCGACATGGGCGAACCCGTCAGGATCGACGACCTGGCGCGCACCATGATCCGGCTGATGGGGCTCGACGTGCGCGACGAGGCGAACCCGCTCGGCGACATCGTCATCCGCTATGTCGGGCTCAGGCCCGGCGAGAAGCTCTACGAGGAGCTGCTGATCGACGAGAATCGGACGCAGCCGACGGAGCATGCCTGCATCCGCCGCAGCAACGAGCCACACCTGGCGTCGAACCAGCTCGAACGGGTGCTGGTGAAGTTGCGCTCAGCGATGCAGTCCGGCAGCGTCGAGGCGATCCAGGCGGTGCTCAAGGAGACCGTCGAGGGCTATGTGCCGACGCCAGGCGAGACACAAACCAGCGGACCGGCGGCGGCCTGGGTTCCGGCAAACCGCACGATCCACTGAGAGACCGGTTCGAAGCGGGATGGCTCAGCGCTGACCAGCCCCCGACTGCCGGCTTGCGAGCATGAGCTCGGATATCTTGCGGATTGAGGCGACACGGCGGCGGCCAGACGCGTCTCGATTGATTCATTTGTTCCCACAGCGCCCTTGCGGCGGGGGGAGCGGCGCCCCATCTCGAAGCTCCCCGCACCGGGCGCCAACAGTCTACGGCGCTGTGACGTCGGTGCTACGGACGGGACAGGTGACGCTGTATGGCGCTGGCGTACGATGCAATCGGATCGACGCGAAACGCTCAATTCAGCTCGTTGCCCTGGTGCTTGTTCCAGGTTCGCGGCGGACGCGAAAGCGCTTCCACCACAGTCGATCAGGCACTAGGCTTATGGCTTCCCCATCCCCCCGGAGGTTTCCACATGCGACAGACGACCTCGGCCTTGCGCGGGCTAGCGATCGCCTCCGCGCTCGCAATCGCCGCCACACTGGGCGGCCCGGCGCAGGCACAACAGGCGCCGATCCGGATCGGTGAGCTCAACAGCTACAAGCGCATCCCGGCATTCCTCGAGCCCTACAAGAAGGGCTGGGAGCTGGCAGTCGAAGAGATCAACGCCGCCGGTGGTGTGGCCGGGCGGAAGATCGAGGTGATCAGCCGCGACGACAACGGGGTTCCCGGCGATGCCGTCCGCGTTGCCGAAGAGCTGGTGACACGCGAAAAAGTCGACCTGCTGACGGGTGGCTTTCTCTCGCATGTCGGGCTTGCGGTCGCGAGCTTCGCCAAGCAGCGCGGCGTCGTCTACATCGCAGCGGAACCTCTGACCGACAAGCTCGTCTGGGAAAACGGCAACGCCTATACGTTCCGGCTCAGGGCCTCGACCTACATGCAGGTGCATATGCTGGTCGAAGAAGCCGTCAAGCTCAACAAAAAGCGGTGGGCGCTGATCTATCCCGACTACGAGTACGGGCAGTCCGCGGTCGCCTCGTTCAAGCGCCTGATGGGCGAGCGCCAGCCGGGCGTCGAGTTCGTCGCCGAGCAGCCGGCGCCACTCGGCAAGATCGAGGCCGGTGCGGTTGCGCAGGCGGTTGCAGACGCCAAGCCGGACGCAATCTTCAACGTGACGTTCGGCGGCGACCTGCAGAAGCTCGTCCGCGAGGGCACAACACGCGGCATCTTCAAGGATGTGGCGGTGTTCTCGCTGCTGGGCGGCGAGCCCGAGTATCTCGACCCGCTGAAGGAGGAGGCACCGGTCGGCTGGTACGTGACGGGCTATCCGTGGGACCAGATCAAGACGCCGGAGCACGATGCGTTCGTCAAGGCCTACCAGGCCAAGTGGAACGACTATCCGCGGCTCGGCTCGGTGGTTGGCTATGCGGCGATCAAGTCGATTGCAGCGGCAATCGCCAAGGCCGGGTCGTCGGAGACCGACAAGGTGCGCGCCGCCATGCCTGGCCTGGAGGTGGAGACACCGTTCGGCAAGATCGTTTATCGGGGCATCGACCATCAGTCGACGATGGGCGCCTATGTCGGGCGGACAGCGGTCAAGGACGGCAAAGGCGTGATGGTCGATTGGCGCTATGAGCCCGGCGAGAAGCACCAGCCGAGCGATGAAGAAGTGAAGGGACGGCGGCCATCGCAGTAGACCGCGGCTGCAAACCCAGACAAAGTCCTGGACGGGCCCATTGCGGGCCCGTCCGCATTTCGTGACGGCCTCGTTAGCCCACGCGCGCCTTTGTTAGCCCTCCTCCTCTGCATCCTGCCAGGTCATGCTCGCTTCACTCCTGATCCAGACCTTGAACGGGCTTGCCAGCGCTTCGCTGCTGTTCGTGGTGGCGCTCGGGCTGTCGCTGATCTTCGGCGTCACGCGGGTGGTCAATTTCGCACACGGCTCATTCTTCATGCTGGGCGCGTACGTGGCCGTTACCTTCAACGATTGGGTCGGCGGCGGCATTACCGGCTTCTGGGGTGGGGCACTGCTGGCGGCAGTGGCGATCGCGGTGGTGGGGCTGGTGGTCGAGGTTTTGGTGCTCAGGCGGATCTACCGGGCGCCGGAGCTGCTGCAGCTGGTGGCGACGTTCGGGATCGTGCTGATCATCAAGGACGTGGCGCTGGCGATCTGGGGGGCGGAGGACATTCTCGGCCCACGCGCGCCAGGGCTCGAGGGCGCGGTGACGATCTTCGGCAAGTCGCTGCCGGTCTACGACCTGGCGCTGATCGTGCTCGGGCCGGCGATGCTTCTCGGGGTGTGGGCGATCCTTGAGCGGACGCGCTTCGGGCTCAAGGTGCGAGCGGCAACCGAGGACCGCGACATGGCGGCGGCGCTCGGGATCGACCAGGCGGTGTTGTTCACCAGCGTGTTCGCGCTCGGCGCCTTGCTGGCCGGACTGGCAGGGGCACTCGCCCTGCCGCGGCAAGCCGCAAGCCTTGAGCTCGATCTCGCGACCATCGCCGACGTGTTCGTGGTGACGGTGGTGGGCGGGCTCGGCAGCCTGCCCGGCGCCTATGCGGCGGCGGTGCTGATTTCGGTGGTCAAGGCATGGTGCATCGGGCTCGGACAGGTGACGGTGGCGGGGATGACGCTGTCGTTTGCAAAGCTCACCATCGTAGCGGAGTTCCTGGTGATGGCGGCGGTGCTGCTGGTGCGGCCGTGGGGGCTCTTCGGAAAGGAGCCTGCCGAGGCGCGGGTGGCGCCCGGGGCGGCGCTGCATCTTTCACCACCCGACCGGCGGCATTGGATGATTGGCACCGGCATGATGGCTGGGCTCCTGGCGCTGCCCTTGCTCGCGGATCGCTACACGCTGGTGGTGATGACGGATGTGGCAGTGTTCGCGGTGGTGGCGGCGAGCTTGTCGATCCTGATGGGTTGGGGCGGGATGGCCTCGTTCGGGCATGCGGCCTATTTCGGGGCCGGGGCCTATGGCGCGGCCCTGGCGGCACTGGCCGGCGCACCGCTCGTGTTTGCACTGGTGGCAGGACTGGTGCTGGCGATGATCCTGGCTGCGTTCTACGGGCGCCTGGCGCTCAGAGCCGACGGCATCTCGCTCGCCATGCTAACGCTAGCGTTTGCGCAGATCACATGGGCGATCGCTTTCCAATGGGACGGCGTGACAGGGGGCAGCAACGGACTGATCGGGATCTGGCCTCCCGAGCTGCTCTCCAGCCGGCGGGGCTACTACCTGTTCGCCGTCTCGATCTGTGCCCTCGTGATTGCCGGGGTCTGGTGGCTGGCTCATTCGAGCTTCGGGTATGCGCTCCGGGCTCAGCGTGACCATCGGCGCCGGGCACTCGCGTCAGGGCTCGATGTCGAGCGTCTGCGATGGGCGGCATTCATGCTGTCGGGTGCGCTGGCGGGCCTCGCCGGGGGCATCTATGTGTTCGCCAAGGGGTCGCTTTCGCCCGACGTGCTGTCGATCCCGCGATCGGTTGATGCGCTGGTGATGCTGCTGCTCGGCGGCGTAGAGACGTTGACTGGTCCACTGGTGGGCGCGTTGGTCTTCACCTGGCTGCAGGACTGGGTGGCGCGGTCGGTTGCCTATTGGCAGGCGCTGCTCGGGTTGGTGATCGTAGCGCTCTGCGTGCTGTTTCCGCATGGCATCACGGGGACACTGGCGCGTTGGCGGCGGCGGGGAGGGCGGCCATGACCGAGATCACGCATCCGGCCCTGTCGCTGAAGGGCGTGAGCAAAGCGTTCGGCGGATTCCAGGCGGTCAACGACGTCAGCTTCTCGGTGGCGCAGGGGGCCATCGTGGCACTGATCGGGCCCAACGGCGCCGGCAAGACAACCACCTTCAACCTCATCAACGGCCAACTGCTGCCGGATCGCGGGCAGGTGATGGTCAACGGGGAGGACGTCACTGGGCACGGGCCGCGAGTGTTGTGGCAGCGGGGCGTTGCACGCACATTCCAGATCACGGCCACGTTCGCGTCGATGACCGTTGCGGAGAACATCGCGGTCGCCCTGATGCCGGTGGCGAGCGAGGGTGGGGTGTGGGGCGTGCGGCGGATGCCGACGCTGGACGATCAGCAGGTACACAGGCTTGCGAGCGACGTCGGATTGACGGCGCTGTTGGGGCGGGTTGCTGGGACGCTAGCGTATGGCGATCTGAAACGGGTGGAACTCGCAATCGCGCTCGCCAATGCGCCGCGGCTGCTGCTGATGGACGAGCCCACGGCCGGTATGGCTGCGGCGGAACGGGAGGCGTTGATGGCGCTGGCGGTCGAGGCGGCGCGAGCGCGTGGCGCTGCCATCCTGTTCACGGAACACGACATGGGCGTCGTCTTCAAGCATGCCGAGCGCGTGATGGTGATGAGCGGGGGACGGCTGATCGCGGAAGGCACGCCCGAGGCGATCAGAGAGAACGCAGACGTCAGGGCCGTCTATCTCGGAGGCGGGACGAGGCGGCGCCACTCCGAGGCGGGCACAAGCGGAGCTGGAGCGTCATGAGCGGCGGGCCCGGCGGGCAGCACACAGCCACGGCGGCGCAAGCGGGCGCAGAAGCGATGCTGGAGGTCGAGCATCTGGCAGCCTGGTACGGCGATGCGCAGGCGCTGTTCGGCGTTTCATTCAGCGTCGGCTCGGGCGAAGCCGTCGTGCTGCTCGGTCGCAACGGGGCCGGAAAATCGACAACGCTGAAAGCCATCATCGATCTCGAGGTTCGGCGCGCGGGCACGGTGCGTTTCGACGGCGCGGACATCTCGCGTTGGCCCACGCATCGCATCGCGCAAGCGGGACTCGGGTTCGTTGCGGAGGACCGGCGGATTTTCACGGGCCTGACGGTGGGAGAAAACCTGGCGGTCGGAAAGCTGCCCGCGCGCGCCGGGTTGGAGCCGTGGGACGAGGCGCAGATCTGGCGGCTGTTCCCGCCGCTGGAGGCGATCCGGGAAAGACGCGCGGGACATCTCTCCGGTGGCGAGCAGCAGATGCTGGCGATTGCGCGGACGCTGATGGGAAACCCACGTTTCCTGCTGCTGGACGAGCCGTCCGAGGGACTGGCGCCGGTCATCCTGGAACGGATCGGCGAGGCAGTGGCGGCGTTGAAGGCGCGCGGTATCGGCCTCATCGTTGCCGAGCAGAACCTGGAGTTTGCCGGTGGGTTCGCCGACCGGGCGCTGATCCTGGAGACCGGACACCTCAAGTACGAGGGGCATGTGTCCACCTTGATGGACAGCCCGGAGCTAGCAGCGCGGTATCTCGGGGTTTGAGCGGGGTCGGAGACAAGGCACCGCTGACCAGCGCCTAACCACGACCCAAAACCGCGCGAGCCGATCGCGCGAGATCGTCGCGAAAGTCAGGGTGGGCGATGGCAGTCAAGGCTGCGGCGCGCTCCCGCAAAGTCTTGCCGGCAAGTTCGGCGCGCCCCCACTCGGTGACGATGCAGTCGACATCGCTGCGCGGCGTGGTCACCGGCCCCGACAGAGCGGCTGCGATGCGGCTGGCCTTGCCGCCGGGCGTGGTGGAGGCCAGCGCAATGATGGACCGACCGCCACGCGAGAGGCGGACGCCGCGTACATAGTCGACCTGGCCGCCGATGGTGCCGACGTAGTCGCCGCCGATCGCCTCGGCGTTGACCTGGCCGGTGAGATCGACCTCGATGGCGCCGTTGATGGAGATCAGATTGGAGAGCTTCGCCAGCAACTCGGGATTGTGGGTATAGCTCGGGGGCATCAGCCGCATGGCGGGATTGCGGTCGGCGAAGCGAAACAGCTCTCGGCTGCCGATCATATTGCCCGTGATGGTGACGCCGCGGTCGATCTCCTTCAGGGCGTTGGTGACCGCGCCTCCTTGCATCAGCTCCATGATGCCGTCGCTGATGGTACCGGCGTGAACGGCCAGATTGCGATGGCCCTTGAGCCCGTCGAGGATGGCATCGGGGATGGCGCCAACGCCCGACTGGACGACAGCGCCATCCGGAACGAGGTCGACGACATTTGCCGCAATGCGCCGCTCGATGTCACCAATCGGCGCGCGATTGACGGCAACGAGGGGGCGGTCGGTCTCGATGGCGATGTCGATATCGGCGGACGAGAGCAGGCGATGGCAGGCGGTGAAGGGGACCTGGGCGTTGAGCTCGGCGACAACGACGCGGGCTTTGGCGATGGCGGTGGCCAGATAGTCGTTGACGATGCCGGGACTGATCTCGCCACGGGCGTTGGGGCGGCTTGCCTGCACGAGCGCCACGTCGCAGCGGATCTCGCCGCGCTCGATCATGCCTTCGAGACGGGAATAATGGATGGGGTAGATGTCGATCAGGCCGGCGCGCGACAACGGCCTGTTGCCGGCAGTGCCGACGAGGCCGGTGAAATCGACGACGTCGGCCTGCTCGGGGGAGAGTGTGCGCGAATAACATGTGACCAGAAAGACGCCGAAACGGTCGGCGATGTCATGACGGGCGGCCATGAGGGACTGGCTCAGCGTCTCGGGCTCGCCGCAGGCCTGGCCCCACATCACGACGTCGCCCGGGCGGACGATCTCGGACCAGCGCAATGTGGCGGGATCAACGATCTTCACATGTGCCTCCATAGCCGGCGAGGAGGGGCGGGACAACGCGCATCTTGTGCAGTGTCATCCACCCGCGCGGCCATCGGCAATAGCGCGATGGAGGAGGAGCACCGGGACCAGGCCAACGACGACGATGGCGACGGCACCGACACTTGCCGCTTCGATCTGTTCGAGCGCGGCCAGGGCGAAGACGTGGGTGGATAGCGTCTCGAAACCGAACGGGCGCAGCAGAAGGGTTGCGGGCAGCTCCTTCATCGCGTCGACGAAGACGAGAAGGGCCGCTGTTGCCAACGCGGGCAGGAGCAGCGGCAGGTGGACGCGGCCCAGCGATGAGATGGCGGTCTCGCCAAGGGTGCGAGCCGCGGCATCGAGGTTGGGCGAAATCTTCTCGAGGCCGGCCTCGACGGTGCCCTGAGCCACAGCCAGCAGGCGCACCGAATAGGCGAGCACCAACGTCGCCAAAGTGCCGGACAGCAGGAGACCGGTCGATGTGCCGAACCAGTTGCGGGCCAGGGCATCGATCCAGTTGTCGAAGGTGGCGAGCGGGATCAGCAGGCCCAGGGCCAGGACGGTGCCGGGCAGGGCATAACCGATGCTGGCCAATCTGACGGCCGGTCGGGTGAAACCGTTGGCGGCGACGCGGCGGGCGTAGGCGAGCAGGATGCCCATGGCGACGGCGAAACACGCTGTCAGCGTGGCCAGCAGAATGCTGTTGCCGGCCGCCTGCCAGAAGCCCTGCTCCAGGGCATCGGCAAGGTGGTGGGAGGCGTTGAGGACGAGGACAAGGAAGGGGATGCAGAATCCGATCAGGACGGGCAGGGCGCAAATGCCGAGCGCGGCCAAGGCCGGCCAGCCGCGGAGCTCGGCAAAGGGGATGGCGCGCAGCCGGCCGGTGGTGTGGTGAACGCGGCCGCCGCCGCGCGCCAGACGCTCGATCCAGAACAACAGTGCGACGAAAGCCAGGGCGACGAGCGCGATCTGGGCGGCGCCGGCAAGGTTGGAGCGCTGCAGCCAGGTGGCGTAGATGGAGGCCGACAAGGTCTCGACGCCGAGATGACGAACGGCGCCCAGATCGTTCAAGGTCTCCATCAGGGCGAGCGCAACGCCGGCGGCAAGAGCGGGCTGAGCCAGCGGCAAGGCCACGGCACGGAAGGCTCCCCATGGTGTGCGACCGAGGGTGCGGGCCACCTCCATGACGCAGACGGACTGCTGGACGAAGCTCGCTCGGGCGGTGAGGTAGACGTAGGGGTAGAGCGCGGCGGACAGGATCAGGATGGCGAACGGCATGGTGCGGACATCGGGGAACCAGTAGTCCTGCGCCGACTGCCAGCCAGTGGTGGCGCGGAGGGCAGATTGCAGCGGGCCCGTAAAATCGAGGAAATCAACGTAGGCGTAGGCGATGATGTAGGTCGGCATGGCCAGCGGCAGCACCAGCATGCGATCGACGATGGCATGACCGGGGAAACGGTACATGGTGACGATCCAGGCGGTGAGTGTGCCGGTCACCAGCGTGACGACGCACACACCGGCCAGCAGCAGCCCGGTATCCTTGAGGACTCGCGGCAGGACCGTGGTCATGAGGTGCCACCAGGTGCCGCCCGACGGGTTGATTGCGAGCAGCAGGGTGGTCGCCACCGGCAACAGCATGACGGCCAGGATGACGGCGACGGCAATGGTCCATCCAGGCGAGGCGCGCCGCCGGGCCCGCCATAGGCCGAGCCGGTCCTTGAGACTGACCAGGCCCTGCAGGGGGCCGAGTGTCGGGGTTGGGGATGGCGGTGCGGGCAAGTTGCTGACTTCTATGTGAGGCCGGCCGTAGCTTCAATCGCGGTTCGCCGGCCGCTCGATGATCGGCTGCCTGATGGTCGGGGAGCCAGCGCCGAGTGTGAAAACGAGGCGGCGCAAGCGTGCCTGCGGCACACCCTGCACGGCCCAGATAGCGGCAATCGGCGCCAACGGCAATGGCAAGCGGCGACGCGCGACCGCCGGAAGAGGCGCGATGACGTGTGGCGGCCAGGAGTTGCATCGCCCCTGTCCGCGCTGGCGCCTCACCTTACACAAGCTTGGCGCGGGCAGCGCCAACCAGTGGCGTGGGTCAGGTGACATCGCCCCGATCGGCACGGCGGGAGAACTCCGTCTGTCCGCCTGCCGCGAGGATACGGGCCTGCTCAACCCAATTCTCGCGCTCGATACGACCCTTGAAGTCGAGGACATGGCTGATGCGGTCGATGTCGGCCGTCTGCCACTCGGCGATCTGCTCGTAGCTGGTGATGCCCATAGAATTCAGCTTCTTCTCGATCAGCACGCCGATGCCGCGGATGCGTTTGAGGTCATCCAGGCTATCCGTTGCGCGGCCCGCACCACCGGCATCGACCGGACGCAAGGCTTCTGAGCGGACGGAGCGCAAGCCTGACAAGTCGTTGCTGCGCTGTGGCGGGGTCTCGCTACCGCTTCGCACCTCGTAAGGGCCGCGGGGTTCGCGAGGCTCGCGGGGCTCTCTGGGTTCGCGAGGCTCACGATCGCTGCGAAAATCGCGTGGTTCGCGGTCGCGCGGTTCACGCGGATCGCGGGGGTCACGATCATCGCGAGGCCCACGATCATCGCGAGGCTCACGGGGGGCGCGGGGCTCACGATCCTCACGCGGCGCTGGCTGGCGGCGATCAAACTCACGGGCGTAGGCTGTATCGCCGCCGCGGGCCAGGACTTGGGCCTGCTCGATCCAATTCTCACGCCGGATGCGGCCTTGATGACCGAGCAGGCGATCGAAACGCTCGACATCATGGGGCGACCACTGGGCAATCTGGCCAAAGCGGCTCACGCCCTGGACATTGAGCAGTCTCTCTATTTCGGCGGTCACGCCACCGATGCGCTGCAAGGCGTCGCGCGTGCTGCCGATGGCGGGTTGCGCGGGCGCTGCCGGCGGATTGGCGGCGGTAGGCTGTTGTGGCGCAGCCGGGGGAGCCCCTGCGGGCCGCACCGGTTCGCCGAATGCCGCGCGGCCGGCCACGTCCGGGCGAGTTGCCGTCTGCTCGATTGCGGGCGGTTGTGCCCGGGCTTGCGTGGTGGCTTGCTGCGAGGCCGAACGCGCCGCGGCAGCGGCCATGGCGGCCGCAGCAGCGGCGGCGGCTTCCGCCGACGGTCGCTGGGAGACGACGGGCGGTGGGCTCGGCGGCGCGACGGGTGGGGCAACGACCGGCGGAGATTGCGGGGGCGGAGCGGTGGCGCGGGGCGGCTCGACGGGGCGAGGCTGGCCTGCGGCGGGCGATGCCTGTGATGCCTGACGGGCGCTCAAGGCAGCAGCCGCTGCTGCAGCGGCCGCGGTGGCAGCCGCTGCCGATGCGACCGCCGATGACACGGGCGGGGGGGGCGGCGACGACTGGGACGGCTGGGGTGGACGCGGCGGCATCGAGGGCACAGAACCCAGCGACCCGACGCCGCTTGAGGGCGCAGGGGTTGCCGGGCTACTCCCGGCGCGGCCGGCCTGGACGAGCCCGCTCGAATAGTGGGTTTCACCGCCACGCGCCAGAATCTGCGCCTGCTCGATCCAGTTCTCCTGCTCGATGCGGCCTTTGAAGCCCAGCAATTCGCTGATGCGGGTCACGTCGGCCAGCTTCCAAGCGGCAATGTCGGCGTATCGACGGACACCGGCCTTGCGGAGCGCTGCTTCGAGGCCGCTGTCGATTGTGCGGATGCGCTTGAGATCGTCGAGCGTAACGGCCTCGGCGGGTTCGCGCCGGGTGACCGCAACGGCAGAGGCGGCCGCAGCGGCGGCGCCTGTAGCAGCGGCCACTCCGCTCGCCATGGCGGCGGGCCTGGCCGAGACGTCGGGAGTTGTGGCGGGGCGTTCCGGCACCGGCCTGGCGGGCGCGGGCGGAGGCTCAGGCGTACGCTCTGGCGGGTGCTGGGACGGCCTCGGCGTCGATGGGCCCGGCGCAATCGAACCGCTACCGGACAAGGCGTTCTCGAAGCGGCGAACGGTGTCGGACGAACGCTCGGACCCGTTTGCCGGCGCGTCCTGGCGCGGGGGTTTAGGCGCGGGCTCGGTGGGTGGCCTCGCTGCAGCCTGCTCGGCAGTGGGCTCGAGCGTGTCGGCGCGCCGGAAGGCATCTCGCACGGGCACTCGAGGAGGAATGGCAGCGCCCTCTTCAAGGCTGCGCAGTGTTTCGCGGGCGGCGGCCGTGGCACTTGCGCCTGCCGTAGCAACCTCAGCCGCTCCGACCGTACCGGGCTCGACTGCGACCGGCGCGGGACCGAAGATCCGCCGGGCGAGGCACGCGAGCCAACACCCCAGAAAATAGGCCAAGCCCAAGAGCAGCAACGTCTGCCATGCAAGTGCCGTCATCTCAACTCACTCCCCCATTCGCCCGAGCCCGACGACGCGGTCATGATTGCTCATCCTCGATGCGGCTGCAGGTAGCCCAACCGACGATCAGGCCGACGACAAAGGCGATAAGCACATACCAGACGAGCTGTGTGACGAGATAACCCACGGCCTATCCTCCCGACTTCTCACGCGCGCGGACCGGGCCACGCACTATTGCTGAAACTTGACCGTGAACTCGATGCGACGGTTCTTGGCACGGTTCTCGGGCGTATCGTTGGGTGCAATATTGCGATCCTGACCATAGCCGATGGCCGTCAGACGGTCGGGAGCGACACCAGCCTTGGTGAGATAATCCCTGACGGCATTGGCGCGCCGATCCGACAGGCGCTGATTGCGCTCCGGCGTGCCCTCGGAATCGGTGTGGCCCTCGATCTCCACCACGACTTCCGGACAGCGATTGGCGGCCTCGGCGATCCTGTTCAACGTCGGGTAGCTCGTTGACTGCAGGTTGAATTTGGCGCGATCGAAGTTGATCACGCCCTCGCGGTTGACGCGCGACAGGGCCTCCTGGCAGGCATCGGCTTCCCGACGGGCAATCTCCCTGGCTCGCCGCTGGCGGTCTGCGTCCTCGGCTTCGGCGCGACGGCGCTCTTCCTCGGCACGAGCCTGGGCTACGGCTTCGGCGCGACGGCGCTCTTCCTCGGCGCGGGCCTGGGCTGCCGCCTCGGCGCGGCGGCGCTCTTCCTCGGCGCGGGCCTGGGCTGCCGCCTCGGCGCGGCGGCGCTCTTCCTCGGCGCGGGCCTGGGCTGCGGCCTCGGCGCGGCGGCGCTCTTCCTCGGTTTGAGCCTGGGCCGCGGCCTCGGCGCGACGGCGCTCCTCCTCGGCACGAACCTGGGCTGCCGCCTCGGCGCGGCGGCGCTCCTCCTCGGCACGAGCCTGGGCTGCCGCCTCGGCGCGGCGGCGCTCCTCTTCGGCGCGGGCCTGGGCTTCCGCCTCGGCGCGGCGGCGCTCTTCTTCGGCGCGGGCCTGGGCTTCCGCCTCGGCGCGGCGGCGCTCTTCTTCGGCGCGGGCCTGGGCTTCCGCCTCGGCACGTGCTTTTTCGGCTGCCGTATCAGGCGCTGCAGGTGCTGCCGCGGTCCGCTGATTGGCTGCTGCGGCGGCTGCCGCCTCTGCTGCGACCTGCGCGGCGCGACGGCGTTCTTCCTCACGTGCGCGGACGGCGTCCATGTCGAGGGCGACGCGCACATCGGCATCGCAGCTTGAACCGACGACAGCGCGCACCTCGCCAGGCAGGGCTTGGGCCAAGGCCTCGTTGTCGGTCTTGCCGGAAACCGCCAAGCGTCGATCGGTCAGCACTGCCCGGCCTTCGCCAAGGCGGCGAACCGCATCCATGCCGGCTTCCATGCAGGCGGCCCAGCCGGGGGGCTGACCCGCGCCGATGTCGAGCTTGTCGGCGACGTTGCGATCGGGAAACGAGCGGCGGACCAAGGAAAACAGTGCCGCCCGGGCGTCGTCATCGGGGACGTGTCCCGTCAACTCAATGCTCGGCTCGGTGACAACGACCGCGGTCACGTAGGGCGAGATGGTCTTGATCCGCGGCTCGCGGTGGCCAATCTTGCCGACGGCGCGGTAGGAGGACAGTGCTCCACGGTCAAGCGCCGCCTTGATTTCCCCCGCCCGCTTGGCGCTCTCAGCCGTGCCGACAAGATTTGCAGCGGTGTCACGAATGTCGGCCTTGCCATCGTCGAGGTCGCGCAACTGCTCGAGAAGCTGAGAGGCTGCGTCCGAGAAATTTTCCGGCTCGCCGGCCGCCGGCTCCATCTGGTCGATCACACGAGCGCCGTCAATGTTACGGGCTGCGCGCAGCAGCGCCTCGCGCACGGTCTCGCTCGGGACATGGCCGGCAAGCACGATGTCCTTGTCCTTGCGGCGGGCGGACCAGACATAGGGCTGGGCGAGCGGCGGGCGCACACTCTCGGCCTTGAGACGGATACCCTGTGGCAGGCGCCCGGCCAGTGCATGGCGGACGCGGCGATAGTTGCCGGCGTCGATGGCGTCACCGCTTACGGACAGGCTGGTGTTCTCGATATCCACCCGACCCTGCTTCAAGCTCGCCAACTGCTTCAAGCCGAAGCCAACCCCGCCGAGCCAGATGTCGATCGGTGGGGCGCCACGCGCCAACTTGGTGCGATCGTCAACCTCGATCGAGGGGAAAATGGCCTTGATCATTCCAAGCACGTCGCTGCGGGCGCGCTCGGTCGGCACGACGCCGTCAATACGAATGCGGCCGTCGCGCCTGATGGCGCTCCACTCGAAGCGCTCGACTTTCTCGAGCAGGGAGGAGCGATCGTCAGCGATGCGAACGCCGAAGGTGTCGAGCAAGGCTCGTGTCGCCTTGGCGCGCTCGTCGTCGGTCACAGCCTTGCCGAGAAGGACGGCGTCGCGGCCATCGAACCTGACCTTGGCCCAATCATGACCGCTACGCTGCAGAACGATCTGCGAGCGGCTGGCCAGGTCCGCCTCGATCCGGTCCCGCTCGGCGAGGACAGCGATCCAGCCGAGCATCAGGATGGGAATGAGCCCCCACAACCAACGCCACGGATTGCACTTCATCACGCTCTCCATCCCACCGGCCGCATGCGCCATGCCTTAGGGGTCGCGGTACGCAACCACCACCACACGACGCCACACTAGAGCCCCCCATGCCAACACGTCGGCGCGACCGCCCGTTCTCCCTGGGTCAGCGCAAACATGCCCCGTGACAACAGTTCGAGCGCTCATCGCGCGCGCCGTTGCCGGGAAGGCACTGCTCCTCAACGGGCGGTACTATAGACCGATCGCGTCGCACGATCCAAGCAAGCTGAGCAGCAAATAGCTGTGTCGGATTAGACGCTAATCCGGCAAGGTAATACCGCCCAACAGCATGGCTGGACGGTGATGTTTTTTTTAAAACAGCAGCTTACATGGCTCACGCGCGATTGCCCGATAGTAGCTTCCGCGACACGACTACTCGCATAATCTCGTTCGTGCCCTCGAGGATCTGGTGGACTCTCAGGTCACGGACAAGCTTTTCGAGACCATAATCCTTGAGATAGCCGTAACCGCCGTGCAACTGCAGCGCCTCGTTGCACACCTTGAAGCCGCAGATCCGTGGCGTAGCGCTTGGCCATGGCCGAGTACATGGTCGCACGAGGGTCGGCCGTATCCAGGGCGTCGGCGCCACGGTAGATCATCAGGCGA
This sequence comes from uncultured Alphaproteobacteria bacterium, assembly GCA_963761475.1. Lineage (GTDB taxonomy): Bacteria > Pseudomonadota > Alphaproteobacteria > Rhizobiales > Hyphomicrobiaceae. The sequence goes on along the minus strand of CAVXGT010000014.1, from coordinate 539,324 downwards.
GCCGCCTCGAGATCGGTCGCCATGTCGGCAATCTTGAATTGCAGGGCCTGGAAGTCAGCCAACTCGCGACCGAAAGCCTTGCGCTCGTGGACATAGGCGCGGGCCTTGTCGAGGGCGCACCAGGCGGCGCCGAGCGAGCAGGCGCCAATGTTGATGCGGCCGCCGTCGAGGCCGGACATGGCGAACTTGAAGCCCTGACCTTCGACGCCGCCGACGAGATGGCTCACGGGAACGCGCACGTCATCGAGGATCACCTGTGCGGTGGGCTGGGCGTTCCAACCCATCTTGCGCTCGTTGGCACCGAATGAGAGGCCGGGCGTGTCCTTCAGGATGACGAAGGCCGAGATGCCGCCGGCGCCTTCGTCACCGGTGCGGGCGAAGAGAAAATAGAAGTCGGCCACGCCAGCGCCGGAAATGAATTGTTTGGTGCCGTTGAGGACATAGTGATCGCCGTCGCGGCGCGCGCTGGTGCGCAACGCTGCCGCATCGGAGCCAGCGGCGGGCTCGGTCAGGCAATAGGACGACAACCACTCCATGGACGCCAGCTTCGGCATCCACGCTTCGGCCTGCTCCGCGGTGGCGTAGCGGCCGACCATCCAGGCCACCATGTTGTGAATAGAGATGTAGGAGGCGATGGCAGGACAGCCGTAGGAGAGTGCTTCGAAGATCAGCGCGCCATCGAGGCGCGACAATCCTGAGCCGCCCTTGTCGGCGTCGACGTAGATCGAGGCCATGCCGAGCGCTGCTGTCTCGCGGATGACGTCGACGGGAAAGTGGCAATCCTCGTCCCACTTGGCGGCGCCGGGGGCGATCCGCTCCTTGGCGAAATCGAGGGCCATGTCCTGGATCTGGTTCTGCTCGTCGGTCAGTGCGAAGTGCATGATTGCCTCGGGGCCTGTTAATCTCGTTTGCCGGCATCCTTAACAGATCGTCGTGCGAGGGTGCCAATTAGGCGTTTTGGAAGAAGTAGGACGTCGCCCATGACAGCCAATATAGCCGAAACGGACAGAAAAGCGCTGGTGGTCCGCTCGCATGTCACACCGTGGGGGTTCCTGGTGGCGTTGCCGCTGGCGCTGGCTTTTGCCTATGTCGGCGCGCTGAACCTGGACTACCCGATCATGCCGCCGCGCATCGAGGCCATCGGCGAGCTTCCGTTCTGGCTGTTCAGCGCCATTCTGATCGGCTTTGCATTGCTGCTGTTCCTGATCGGCATCGCCGAACTTGCCGCCTATGTCAAACCGGCCGTGCAGGTCGTCGTCGACGACAAGCAGGTGACGACCTGGGGGGTGATGGGCGAGCGCAAGTTCGTTTGGGGTGACATCGTCGGGGCACGGGTCGGTGACGGGCAGCTTGTGCTCAGGGCGCGGGGGCGCAAGCCCGGTGCCGTCAGGGAGGCGCGGCTGCATTTCAACCGCCTCCAGGTGGATCCCAGGGAACTGGTCGGGCAGATCTCGGCACGGCGGCCGGACATCACATTCGACTAGTGTGGCGTCCGACTAGTGTGGCGTCTTGGAAGTCCGCCTTATTCTTTCGGCACTCTCTGAAAGCGGACTTCCAAGACGCCACACTAAGCCAATGTTTTTGCTAGTGTCCCGACCGCAAAGTCCGTCTCATTGCTCGGCAGGCTTTGAACGGACGTCGCGGTCAAAAGGGACACTAGAACGTGACGTAGGCAGCGCCTGCCGGCGGGATGCCGCTTGGTCGCTAGCGGTGGGAAGCGGACCGGCGGAACGGACGAGAGGCGGGGATGGGAGACGGCGTCAGCAGAGCTGTGGTGGCGCTTGGTGCGCTGGCGATCGCGGGCGGCGTGTGGCTTAGCCACTCGGGCAGCGAGCGGGGCGGCGTTCGTGGCTGCGGGCCGGGTTCGGTTGCCATGCAGCGGGTCGAGCTGGTGTTCGGGCTATCGCGCAAAGGACAAGACGACGTCAGCGATCAGGCCTGGCTCGCCTTTCTCGATGCCGAGATCACGCCGCGCTTTCCTGATGGGCTGACGGTTCTCGCCGGCCAGGGCCAGTGGCGCACCGGCGACGGCCGGATCATCCGCGAACCGTCGCGTCTTCTGCTGGTGTGGGCCAAGCCGGCGCCGGACCTCGCACAGCGGATCGAGGCGGTGAGGCAGGCGTGGAAGGCAGCCCACGGCCAGGAAAGCGTGCTCAGGGCCGAGCGCGGCGACTGCGTTTCCTTCTGACTGGCGAAAGCGGCGGCCACTGACGGCGGCTCAAGTGCGGCGGGCCGTCGACAACGGCGCGTTCAGGCCGTGATGCGCTGGGACGACGCCGCCGTGTTGCCGAAAGAGGGAATGAAGACCGAGTGCTTGCCCGGACCGCCGGCCACCACGAGGTTGATGTTATCGGGGGAGCCGGCAGGATAGTAGTGGTCGTTGATGGGATGGCGGCCCTGGCCGGCCCAGCTCTCGAGGTTCTCAGCGGAAATGCGGGAGATGTGCACCTTGGAGCCCTCGTGCAGCGCCTCCAGAATGGTTTCGGGCGTCCAGCCGTCGCGGGCCAGCGTGTGGGCGTGCTCGGGGCCCAGGACGACGAACGAGGGACCTTGCAGGTAGACGTTGTTGGCGCCGAGCCTCGCTCATGGTGCCGGCAATGGTCTGGATCAAGACCCTTGCCCGTATTGGAGGCGTGATCGTTGATGTTGTGGGGCGGCTCGGCGGCCATGGTGGTGACGACGCTGTCGGTCGCGGCGAAGCCCTTGCGCTCGTGATAGGGCGCGAAGGGGCTTTCCTCCTCGTTCTCGCCGAAGCAATAGGAATACTTGGCTGGCGAACCCTGGGTGGAGCGGTCCATGTCGCCGGGCTTGGCACCGCCGATGTTGAGCAGGATCAGCTGTAGTGCGCGGCCGATGGTGGCGTTGGCGCGGCGGCCCTGGCCCATGCAGTTGGAGCCGCAGTTGATGTCCAGCGTCTTGCGCAGCGGGCCGTTGACAACCATGAGCTGGCCGCACGGATGCGTCGTCGCCAGCGTGCCATGCAGGTTGTAGGCGGGATCGAGCACGGCGCGCAGGCCGGCGAGGACAACCGGAAAATACTCAGGCTTGCAACCAGCCATGACCGCGTTGGCTGCGAGGCTGCGCATGGTCGGCACGACCTGGCGCGGCGAAATCGGCGCAAAGGTCTCGTTGTCGACACGGACGGCACTGGTGAAGCGGGCGACCTTGTCCTCCGTCGGCACGTAGAGCGGCATGCCGTCGCTCCAGCCTTGCTTGATGGCAAACTCGTTGAAGGCCTCGACATCGAGGTCGTCGAGATCGAGCAGCTCGGCATCGGTGGAAGCGGTCATTGCGGATCAGCCTCTGGCTTTGGTCTCGGCGCCGGGCGCGGGCCCAAGGCTGCCGGCACGCCGGCAATGGCGTGCATGAGCGGAATGGTGGACGTCGTCACCGCGGCGCCAGCTTTGGCAGCGCCGCGGCGGCCGGCTGTATCAGCCGGCAAGGCCTTCGATGGTCGACCAGGCGGTGTCGATGCGCTCGGAGAGCTCGGCTGCGTTGAGGCCGCCGACCGGGTGCTTGACGACGATCAGCCGCGGCTCGACCTTGCGGGCCTTGGCCTGGGCCAAGATCAATGGCCTGAAGGTGTCGGTGGCGATGACGTAGGCGGTGACGCCGCGCTTTGCCAGTTCAATGCTGTCGTGGAAACTCCACGATGAACAGGAGCCTCAATCGCCCAGCGCCAGCAAGGCCGCCTTGTAACGGCGGGCCGCGCCCTCGATCTGGTCAGAGGTCGCAGGCTGGCTGGCGGACGGCTTCCAGACGTAATCGATGTCGTCAGTAGACCGCAGCGATGCGAACTTGTCCTTCAGGCCTTCAAGCAACTCTTTCGCGTTGGGCTTGGAGTTGGAGAACAGAAGGATCGGATCCGTCTTCCAGTTTATGGCGCCGCCCTTGAGCATCTCGGCGCTGGCTGGAGCTTGTCCGAAACTTGGATTTACGATGCGCATTGGGACCTTTCCCGTTGCTCGAACGCGCGCACACGAACGCACACTCGAAAGTCGCTCGTCTGTCATGACGACCGGGCCGCTGCCCAGTTGGCGGCATTGTGGCCTGCCTCAGCGCCATCTGCAATGGCCTCGACGATGGTTCTCGCCGTGCCCGGGCGGACATCGCCTGCCCAGAAGAGGCCGGGCGCGCCTCCTCGTTGCCGGGCTCGAGGAGGCCCAACGCCGGCTTGCGGCCGACGTAGACGAACAGGCCATGGGCCTCGATCTCCTTGGGATTGCCGCCAGCTTCGACCAGGATGCGCTCGAGGGCTGCCTCGCCATGCAGGCCGGAGACGTTGCCTTCGAGGATGGCGATGTTGTCGCGTCCCATCAACTCGGCGAGGCGCTCTGGCGGGGCGTCGGGGGTGCCAGTCGTGACGAGGGTGACGGTCGAGGCGTAGTCGGCGAGTGCGATCGCCTCCTCGACGGTCCAGGCGTCATCGCCGACCACCAGCACCGGGCGACCGGCATAGAGCGGACCGTCGCAATGGGCACAATGAGAAAGGCCCAGGCCCTCGTAGCGGGATTCCTCGGCGACGCCCGTGGTACCAGGGGTGAGGCCCGAGGCCATGACCAGCGCCTTGGCCTGGAAGCCGCCCTCGAGCGTATCGATCCACCACAGGCCGAGATCGTCGCAGCGGGCGGCCTGTACCTCGTCAACGGCCAGCTCGACGCCCGCCGCCATGGCCTTCTCGGCCAGAAGGGCAATGAGGTCGGGACCAGTGGCGCCTTCCTCGAGGCCGGCAACACCGATCAGCTCGCCCAGATTCATGAGCTGACCGCCGGGCCCCATGCGGTCGATGGAGACCACGGTCGCCCCCTTCTCGGCGGCAGCAGTGGCGGCTGCCAGGCCCGCCGGGCCGGAGCCGATCACCACACAGTCGAAGTTGCGTCGCGTCATCGGGAGAATGTCACCTTGGCCTGCATGGCAATGGTGCCTTCAGGCGTCACTGCCCACGCCTGCGCGCCATTGCCGTCCTCGCTACCGCCTCCTACCAGCTCGAAGGGGGCGTTGTCGAACAATGGAGCGCGGGCGCGCATATGAAACGTCGCCATGCGGCGGCCTGGACTCATGTCGCGGATGAAGTCGATCAGGCAGTGCTGGGAATAGGGGCCGTGGACAACGAGACCGGGATAGCCTTCCACGCTGGTTGCATAGGGCGTGTCATAGTGGATGCGGTGCGGGTTGAAGGTGATGGCGGAAAATCGGAACAGGGAGACCGGGCTCGTTCTCACCGTGCGCTTCCAAGGCAATCCGGCAGGCGGCTCCTCGCGCTTCGGGATACCGCTCTTTGTGCCCTCCTTGACCTCCTCGCGGAAGGCACCGTCGTATTCCTCGGTCATGGCGAGACCGCGAGGCGTCGAAATGCGGCGGGTCTGGGTGGCGAAGATCAGCGCACCGGTGCTGCCCTGGCGGACCTGGAGATCGGTGAGTTCGGTCTCGCGGGAGAGCTTGTCGCCCACACGGATGTCATCGTGGAATGTGATGCGGCAACCGGCATACATGCGGCGCGGCAACGGCATCTTCGGCAGGACGCCGGCGCCGGTCGGCAGGCCGTCCACGGCGAGTTCCGCCTGGGGCGCCATGTTCAGGAAATAGCCGATGTGCCAGCCGGGCGGGATCGCCTCACCCTCGGTGGGCGCCTTCTCCTGGCGATCGAAGGTTGCTGCCAGCATGCGCAACGGCGCCTCGGTGGCACGGTCCTCCTCGACCATGCGGGTGCCGATGTGGCGGCGGAGGGCTTCTCCATCGATGGCTGTCATGAGCGTGTCACTCCCTATGGTTCGCCCCCGACGATCCGGCGAAGGATGCCTTGCGTCAAGGGTCGGGGTCACGCAGGCCGACGACACGTGCGACCGACAGAAAATGCGAGGCATTTGCTCCGGCCACGGCGGCGGGGCATGCTGGCGCCGAGAGACTGATCGGTGTGTGAGGGGATATGAGCGAGGCAGCGTTCGACTACATCATCGTTGGCGGGGGCTCGGCAGGCTCGGTGCTTGCCAGTCGGCTTTCAGCCAAAAGCGCCAACAAGGTGCTGGTGTGCGAGGCCGGCGAGGACACGCCACCCGGCGCGGTGCCGAAGGAGATCCTCGATTCCTATTCAGGAACCGCCTACCTCAACAATCGCTTCTTGTGGAAAGACCTGAAGGTCTCGACGGAGGTGACGTCGCACAACAACGACCCCTCGGCGCCAAAACCCCGGCTGCGCAAGTACGAGCAGGCGCGTGTGCTTGGTGGCGGCTCGGCGATCAACGGACAAATGGCCAACCGCGGGGCGCCGACCGACTATGACGAGTGGCACCAGCGCGGGGCCGTCGGGTGGAAGTGGAGCGATGTGCTGCCCTACTTCAAGAAGCTCGAGCGAGATCTCGATTTCGACAACGAATGGCACGGCCAGGAGGGGCCGATCCCGGTGCGCCGGGTGCCGGAAGCGCAGTGGCCGGGTCACGCCAAGGCGCTGGCTCGGACGTTCGAGAAGGCGGGCTACAAGTACCTGCCGGACCAGAACGGCCATTTCGAGGAAGGCTATTTCCCGATCACCATCTCGAATGCGGAGGAGCAGCGCGTCTCGGCAGCGATCGGCTATCTCAACGCAGCCGTCAGGGCGCGGCCGAACCTGACCATCTCGACCAACACGCAAGTCACCGAGCTGCTGTTCGAAGACCTGCAGTGCGTCGGCGTCAAAGCGCTCGTCAAAGGCCGCATGCAGGAGTTCCGCGGGCGCGAGGTGATCCTGTCGTCGGGCGCGATCCACTCGCCGGCTCATCTGATGCGCGCGGGAATCGGGCCTGCCGGGCATCTCAAGGATCTGGGCATCGCCGTCCGCCACGCCTCCTTCGGCGTCGGCCAGCGGCTAATGGATCATCCCTCGATCGCACTTGCCGCGTTCCTGAAGCCCTCGGCACGAGTGACCAACAAGGAAACGCGGCGGCATCTCTTCGTCGGCATGCGCTATTCGTCGGGGATGGGCGGGGCGCCGGCCGGCGACATGTTCGTCGTTGGCGCCACCAAGACCTCTTGGCATGCGGTCGGCGAGCAGATCGGCACGTTCATCCTGTTCGTCAACAAGACATTCTCCGAAACGGGGCAGGTGCGGCTCAAATCGCGCAGCGCCAGCGACGAGCCAGAGGTCGATTTCAACCTGCTCTCCGACCGGCGCGATCTCGAGCGCATCGCCGACGGCATCAAACGGCTGGCGCCGATCTATGCGGATCCAGGCATGCAGGACGCGATCAGCGATCCGTTTCCGGCGAGCTACTCCGACAAGGTGCGCCAGGTCGGCGAGATCAACGCCAAGAACAAGATCCTGACCAGCATCATGGCGCGGTTGCTCGACGGCCCGGGGCCGCTCAGGCGCCTGCTCATCAACAAGGTGATCATGGAGGGCTTCACACTCGACGGCGTGGTCAATGACGAGGAGGAGGCGGAGGCCTTCATCCGGCATGCGGCGGTGGGCGTTTGGCATGCCTCGTGTACCTGCCGCATGGGGGCGCGGGACGATCCGATGGCCGTGACGGACCCGGCCGGACGCGTCAGGGGCGTTGGTGGGCTCAGGGTGGTGGATGCCTCGATCTTCCCGGTGGTGCCCTGCGCCAACACCAACATCCCGACCATCATGACGGCCGAGAAGATCGCCGACACGATCCTGGCGGGGAGCTGAGCGCGTGATCGAGCAGCCCGCGTGAGTCGAACGCCTTCCGAGCTGCTGAGAAGCTGGAGCTCCGTGCTGGGCTATCAGGTGGTCGGCTTCGCGCTCACGATCGCGGCGACGATGCTGGCGGCGGTTGCCGTGCCGCCCAAGGTGTTCGGCGACTACTACTACATGTTGTCTCTCATACAGGTGACACTCGGCATCGCGCTCACATGGATGGCGCAGGCGGTGGCCCTGTTCGCGCGTCAGGAGGTCCAGGACGGTGGAAGCGGCGGCGAGGCGCTCGCAAGCGCGTTTGCCGGCCAGGGCGTGACGTTGGTGATCGTGGCGGCAGGCGGGCTCGCGGTGTGGTGGGCGTTGCCCAACGTGTTTGCCGGATCGGCCGGCGCTGTGCTGGCGATGGGGGCGGCGCTCGTGATGTTCGCGGTGCTGGAGAGCGTCAGCTACGCGTTGCAGGCGATGCACCGGTTCGAAGGCATCGGCTTGTGCACCGCGCTCTCCAAGCTCGGCCCGCTCGGTGCGGTCGCGGCAGTGTGGGCGGGCCTGCCGGCGACGGCGGAGGTGCTGTTATTGGGTACGGCCGGGGGGCTAGCGGTGGCGCTGGCTGCTGCCTATCGCGTGCTGCCGGCGGGATACGCGGCGACGGTGCGGCCGCGCTGGCAGACGCTGCGCAACATGCTGGCGTATGGCTGGCGGCTGCCGATGGCGGGCGCGGCGGGCATCCTGTCGGCGTGGATGCACATCTGGTTCGTGCGCGCCTACGGGGGTGCTGCGGAGGCGGGCGTCTACGCCTGGGCCGCCAGCCTGCATGTGATCGCGACGGCGACGCTGATGTCGCTCTCGTCAGTACTGGCGCCGGATCTCATCGACCTCGCTCTCCGGGATGACCGCAAGGGCGCCATGCGCCGGCTCGGCCAGATCATGGCCGGCGCAGCCGGGCTTGCCATCGTGATGCCGGCGGTGATGGGGATGCTACGCGTGATGGGGTTGGCGTTGCCAGGCCAATACGCTGCGGCCGGCCCCGTGCTGGTGCTGTTGCTGGCAACCCTGCCGGCACAGTTGCTGACCATTCTGTCCGGCCCGTTGCGGCGCGCTTATCCGGCCATGATCGCCTCAATCGTTGCCATCAACGTGGCAACCGCGGTCTTGAACCTCGGGCTCAATTTCGTGCTGACGCCGACGTTCGGCGTCACCGGGGCGGCGGTGTCGCTCGGCCTCTCGGTATGGTTCAACGCAACGGCGTTGCTGATCCGCTTTCGCCATCATCTCACGGGCGGGAGTGCGGGTAGCGGCCGGCAGTTGGCGACGCTTGGCGTCACGGTGCTCGGGGCGGCGCTCGCTATCGCACATCTCGCGCCTGCGGCGGCATTGGCTCTCGGGCTCGGGCTATCGGTGATCTATCTGGTGGCGTTCAGGGCCATGGGCATGCTTTATGCCATGGGTGATCTCCCCGGCGATCTCGGGGCGCTACCGTTGCCGCTCCGGCGCGCACTGGTCGCAGGATTTGCGTGGTGCGCCCGACGTCCGCGCCCAACCACCGATACCGAGAGTTGACGAGCCGCCAGATCATGCCGCTGATCACCGTTGCCATTCCGCTATTCAACGCGGAGCGCTACATCCGGGAGACGCTCGACAGCGTGATCGGCCAGACGCTCGGCGATTTCGAGGTCTTGGTGGTCGACGACGGGTCGAGCGATGCCAGCCCGCATATCGTGCAGTCGTTCACCGATCCGCGCATTGCCTATCTCCGGCAGGACAATGCGGGCGTGTCGGCGGCTCGCAACGCGGCGCTCGATGAGGCCAGATCGCCGCTGGTCGCCTTTCTCGATGCAGACGACGTTTGGCGACCGCGACATCTCGAGCACCTGCTGGCGATGGCGGACCGGTTTCCCCAGGCAGGACTTCGTCGGCAACCGTTTCGTCGAGGTGGCTTCGCAGGCGATCGGCCAGACGCTGGCGCGGCTCGTCGGCGACACCGATGGCACGGCGGCGCTACTCGGCGACTATTTCGAGACCTGGGCGCGCGGCGGGGCGCCGTTCTGCGCATCGTCGATCATGGTGCGACGCGACGTGGCTCTGGCGACGGGTGGATTTCCCTTCGGCCACAACCGCGGCGAGGACCTGGCGTTCCAGGCGCGCATGGCGTTCCGCGCACCGGTGGCGGCTGGGAGCTATGTCGGATGCCTCTATCGTCGCACGCCGGCCAATCTCAGGCGGATGCCAGTCCGGGAGGCGGACATCGCCATGCATACAATTGGCGAACGGTTGCGGCGCCAGCCGCCCGACGATGCCGCGCGACGGCTCGCACTCAGCGAATTCGCGGACCGGCTCGCCATCGGGCACGCACTCGACTGCCTGGTGCATGATGATGTCGCGGCCGCACGGCGGTTTCTCGCTACTGCGCGCGGAACCCAATGGCAGCGGCGGCGCTGGTTGATCGCCAACGTGTTGGCGGGAATGCCAGGGCCGTTACGGCGTGCGGCAATTGCTTTGGCAGATAAAGCTCGGGCGCTCGGTACGGGATCGACGGTCAACTAACGAGGATCAGGCGGAGACATGGATCACGAAGCATTCAAGCGCTGGTCGCACAAGGCGGTGGATTGGTCAGCGCATTATCTCGAGACCGTCGGTGACCGGCCGGTTCGCGCACAGACGCAACCGGGCGACATCGCTGCGCAATTGCCGACCGCACCGCCCGAGACGGGCGAGGACATGGAACAAATCCTGGCCGATCTCGATCGCATCATCATGCCCGGCATGACGCATTGGCAGCATCCGCGCTTCTTTGCCTACTTTCCGGCAAACGCCAGTCCGCCTTCGGTGATTGCCGAGCAGATCACGGCGGCGATCGGGGCGCAGTGCATGCTCTGGCAGACGTCGCCGGCAGCAACAGAACTCGAGACGGTGGCGCTCGACTGGCTCCGGCAAATGATCGGGCTGCCACAAGGATTTCACGGCGTCATCCAAGACAGCGCCTCGTCGGCGACGCTGGCCGCCATCCTGACGGCGCGGGAGCGGGCGCTCGACTTTGCCGGCAACACGGACGGGCTTGCCGGCCACAAACACGTCCGGGTCTATTGCTCCGCGCAGGCGCACTCCTCGATCGACAAGGCGATCTGGATCTCAGGCATCGGGCAAAACAATCTCGTCAAGATCCCCGTCAACGGCGGCTTCCAGATCGATCCTGGCGCGCTCGAGACAGCCATTGCCGCCGATCTTGCCGCCGGACACAAACCGGCCGCGCTGATTGCCACGATCGGCAGCACCAGCATCGGCGCCTCGGATAATCTGAGGTCACTCGGCCAGATCGCCCGGCGCCACGGGCTCTTCATGCACGTGGATGCGGCGTGGGCCGGCAGCGCGCTCATCTGCCCCGAGTATCGCCACCTGATCGAGGGCATCGAGGCGGTCGACAGCTTCGTCTTCAATCCGCACAAATGGCTGGCCACCAATTTCGACTGCAGCGCGCATTTCGTGCGCGATCCCGACTCGCTGGTGCGCACGCTCGGCATTCAGCCGGAGTACCTGAAGACGCAGGGGACAGCGGGCCTCAACTACAGCGAATGGTCGGTGCCGCTCGGGCGGCGCTTCCGGGCCTTGAAACTGTGGTTCGTGATCCGCAGCTACGGCGTTGCGGCGTTGCGGGAGATGATCCGGCACCACTGCAAATGGGCGAACGAGCTGGCGCACCACATCGACCAGCACCCCGACTTCGAGGTCGTCACGCAGCCGGCGTTCTCGCTATTCACGTTTCGCTATTGCCGCAAAGGCGCTGGCAACCTCGACGATCTAAATCAGAGATTGCTGCGCGCCATCAACGACGACGGGCGCATCTACCTCACGCAGACGCGGCATGACGGAGCGTTCGTGATCCGCTTCCAGGTCGGCCAGCTCACGACGCGCGAAGAGGACGTGGCGCTGGCATGGCAGGTGATCCGGGAGCTGGCGGAGCGACTTTGAACCGCCCGCTCCGGCCTTACCCTTCGAGCCAACGCGCCCTCATGCGCTGCAGCATCTCGATGTCCAGCTGCAGCTTTGCCGCCGCGGCTTCGAGCCCGTAGCGGTCGATCAGGCCCTCGATGTGCACGCGCCTGTCCTGCGACCGGCGCATGCGGCGTTTCCAGCGGCAATCCCGGCAACGGTTAGCGGTGGATGCGATCTTGCCCTTATGGCCCTCGTACCACCTCTGCTGCTGGGCGGCCGTCCAGACCTCGTGCTTGCCACAGTCGATGCAGGTGAAAGGGTGGTCGAGGTAGAAGGCCGGCCGCGGACCGTAGGTGTTGTCGTGCACGAGATTGGCGGGGTCTGCGGCGATGGCGCCCCGGGGCAAGCCATCGACCTCCCATGGACGCATGTGCCGGCGCATCGATTGGCGCGCACGGGCCTCGCGGCGCTGCTTGATCTCGTCGCGACGCTGGCGGCCACTCTTCATGATCCAGGAGCCCTGCCTTGCGCTTTCACCACGCGGTCGATGGCCAGCAGATCGACGAGCAGGCGCTCAAGGTCCTTCAACGGCACCATGTTGGGTCCGTCGGATGGCGCTTTGTCGGGGTCCTGGTGGGTCTCGATGAAGAGGCCTGCGATGCCAACCGCAACGGCCGCACGCGCCAGGACCGGAACGAAGCGGCGATCGCCGCCGGACGAGGTTCCTTGCCCGCCCGGCTGCTGCACGGAATGGGTGGCGTCGAAGATCACAGGTGCGCCGATCTCGGCCATGATGGCGAGGCCGCGCATGTCGACCACCAGCGTATTGTAGCCAAAGGACGCGCCGCGCTCGGTGACGAGCACGTTGGGGTTGCCAGATTCGGTGACCTTGGCGACCACGTTGCGCATGTCCCAGGGGGCCAGGAACTGGCCCTTCTTGATCTTGACGACCTTGCCGGTCCGGGCGGCTGCCACCAAGAGATCGGTCTGACGGCAGAGGAAGGCCGGGATCTGGAGGACGTCCACGACAGGCGCCACCCGCTCGCACTGCCAGGTCTCGTGCACGTCGGTCACGATCGGCAGGCCAAGGGACTCGCGGATTTCGGCGAAAACGGCCATTGCCGTCTCAAGGCCAACACCCCGCTTGCCGGTGAGCGAGGTGCGGTTGGCCTTATCGTAGCTGGTCTTGTAGACGAGGCCGATGCCGAGGCGACCCGCGATCTCCTTCAGAGCGGACGCCATTTCGAGGGCGTGGGCACGGCTCTCCATCTGGCAGGGGCCGGCGAAAATGGCGATCTGGCGATCCTGGGCGAAAGTCACATTGCCGACGACGACGTCAGAAGCTGGCTTGACGGGTTCTGTCATGGACGTAGTGTCTCCCCCTTTGGCGGACACAGCCCGCGCGTTGTATCCTCACCCTTGGCGAGGCAGCCCATGAAAGTGCATACGAGCGGACTTTGGATGCGCATCGCCGGCACGGCTACCGGGATCGGCTATCTCGTCGTCGGCACGTTCGCAACAGTGATGAGCCGACAGGCGCCCGACGTGCAACTGGCCGACCGTTCCCTGTGGATGGGGTTGACATTCATCCTGGGCGGAATCGCGGCCGTCAGCGTGTCGTGGCTGGTTGCGGACCTGAGCAATATCTGGTGCAAGCCGCCCTCGCGCAAGCGCGAGTGACGAGCGGGCCTTCCGTCCGGTGGGGGGCTCCGGTGCTCGCGACCGAGAACGGCCTTAGCTATTGCCAGGGCCGCTCGCGACAGGTTTGCCGTCGGTCAGGGTCTTTTCGTAGCGCGGCAGGTCGTCGTGGACATCGAACCAATGCACGCGCTCGGCGACATGGGCGTGGCCGGTCGGCGGCCATTTGGCGGGATTCTCGAGCGTGCCGTGGAAGAGGTGCACTTCCTTCGGCCACCGGCTGCCGGCATAGGCCATGGGCGAACCGCAGGTCGGGCAGAAATAGCGCTTGACGCCGGGGGAGCTCTCGTAGACGGCGGGCGTACCCTTGAGGTAGTGGAACTGGTCGATGTTGACGCCGACGTAGGTAGCGACGGCCGACGACACTGCGCGCCTGCAGCTTTCACAATGGCAGTGCATGACCCACTTCGGCGGCCCCTCGAACTCGTACTCGATGGCCCGGCACAGGCAGCGGCCCTTGGTGGTATCTGGCTTCTTGGTCGACATGGCGGCTCGCCCCTCGCGGGTTAAGGTGGTCAATATCGCACCACTGTAGTCCTGGATTGGGCAGGGCGCCAACCACACGACCTGCGCAATCTTCACATTCGGTTTATGGGCGGTGATCGTTCCAGCAAACGAGGGGGATCACTCGATGATGATGGTGATGCCGGTCCTCGAGATCTGCTCAGGACGGGCGGGCTTGCCGGTCGGCTCGGCGCGGCGCCTGCGGCCGCGCTGACGGCGCTCGGGCTGGGCGACGCCGTCGGCCTCCGCATCGGCCCCGAGGCCGGTTGCATGCTGGGCCAAATAGGCGCCGTAGTTGCCGAGGTCCGTGAAGCGCTGGCGCTCGAAGTCATGCGTGATGGCATCAGTCGTGGCCGATACCTCGTTGCATAAGCCAACGATCCGCTCACGCCCCTTCTCGTTGAGGCGGAACGCATATGGGGCATTCTGGCCCGGCAGGTTGATCTCCTGGCCGGCGGTAAGCAGCGTCGAGGTCTCGAAGTCGCTGGGGTAGATGACCGTGCCGCGGCCGCGCTGGTCGATGCTGATCAGGGTCAGGTGGCAATCACTGGCCGCCTTTACGGTGAGTTGGAGGGCATCGCCCTGTTTGTAGCGGTACCTGTCGGAATAGAGGATCAAGCCCGGGCCGGGATCGAGTACGGCGCGATCGGCGCTGTCGTGCTCGGTCGTGGCCGGCGAGCCGGACGCCGGAGTGGCGTCGGGGCGATTGCCGTTGGTGTGGCGCGGCTGGCCCAGCGCCTCGAGCAGATCACCGGCAAACTCCTCCACCTCGCCGCGCGGCACGACGCCTTGCAGAAGCCGCCGCGCGAGGATGGCCACAGGCCGATTGCTGGCGTCGGACAAGGCCATCAGATCCGCCAGCTCGACGCCGATTTCAGCGGCGGCATGGATGGCGCCAAGTGGGCGGGAATAGGTCTTGGCGAGCAGGGCCAACGGCTCGACGCCATCCAGGGCCGCGGTCGGCATGAGCCCCAGGCGCCGGCTGGATGCCGCGACATCGGCGCGCTGGCGGGCGATGACGTCGGTTGCCGCCACAGCTCCCGGACTTGCCGGATCGGGCGGCGTAGGGCCAGCCGAATGGCAGGCGAAACAATCGAGCCCGGCCCTGACGGCTCCTGCTTCGTGGACGGAGGTTCGCAGTGCGATATCGGGCGGCAACTCGTCCAGGCGATCGCCACGCTGGCCGACAATGGCAAAGCCGTTGAGACCATTGGGCAGGGTGAACATCATGCGGCTGGCATGGTGCGGGATGGGCTCGCTCGGCGGCTTTGCCGCCCAGTCGGAGAGGCTCTCGGGCTCGTCCCGGGCGATGACGTGAAACGCCGTCCACAAAGGGCCTGTGCGGGAGTTGAGGCGCTCGATCAACGAGGGGGCGGATGAAAAACGCGAAGGCTTGGCGACGTAACGCTCGACGCCGCCCGAAAGACGCAACCTCGCGATATCAACCTGCAAAATCTTGAGAATCTCCGGGCCGGTTCCGGGCAGTCCGAGAACATCGTAGTAGAGCGGCGCGCGCAGGACGGTTGCCGCCAGCCAATCGGCGCGGACGATCGGGTAATCGGTCGCGAAAAGACGGCGGGCGTCCGATGAGGCTTCCGGCATCAGGCCAAGTGGGTCGGCGCTCGCCGTCATGATCCGGTCCCAGTGCTCGGGGAGCCAGCCGAGGTCCTTGATGTCGAGTTGGAAGATGCTGCGTGCCTCGTCGATCGGCAGGACGGGCACCGGTTCGGGCTTCCAGCTCAGGCTATTGACGAGCTTGACGACGCCTTGGCGGTAGGCTGCGAGCCGCTCCGGTCTGGCGCAGGCGTTGTAGAGATGCGCGAGGGAGATAAAGCGCAACGAGCTTGCCCGGGCGCCGGCCTTGGCGGCGGCAGCCAGCATGGCCATCTCGACGGCCTGGGCGCGCACGAAGCGGCGGTCGCGGCATTGCGTATAAGGAGGCAGGCCGGCGATCCACGATCGCACCGCGTCGATCTCGGTGGGCGATGGCATGGCGCGCGGGGTGCCGTTCGCGCCTGCATGGGAGACGAGCGGCATCAAGCGGCGCAACATCGAGAGGTAGAGGGGCGAACCATCGGGATTGCCAGGCTCGACCAGATGCGGCTGACGGGCGATCTCATCGAGGCGCAGAATGTTGCCCAACGCGGCAGCCGGCGCGGGGATCTCGAGCTTGCCGCCCTGGTGGCAACGGGCGCAGTGCTTGTCGAGGACGGCGAATGCGGCAGCGGCCGTCGGGTCGGCGGGCGGGCGCACGATACGGGGGGCGAGCGCCTTCTCGGCCTCGGCCAGCATCGACTGGCGCACCTGCTCGTCGGTTAGCGGTGCGGTCGGCGTTGGGGACGTCTGAGATGGTGACGCCGGCGCCACGACCTGTGGCGCTGGCTGTGGCGCTGGCTGTGGCGGCGCCGTGGCGGGCGCGGCCGTGGGCGGCTCTGCGCTTGGACCCGAAGATTGCGCCTTGGCCGACGACAGCATGGCATGGCCCACCAGCAGGGCGAGCAGAAACATGACGAGACAGCGGACATCGCTTCGCACCACCATCATCGCGGGCCTTCGTGACCGGACCTGGGGTTGGCGAACATGCGATTGCTCGACAGGGTTGTGGGCATGAGCCGCACATGACCAGACACCGCGGCGCGAGGCAAGGGGCACCGCCTGCGAAATCGGGCGCACGCCGCATTCCCTCGCGGGTGAGGCGGGCAAGCCACGCCGTTCGCGCCCATTGGCGCTCTTCAAATCAGACGCCCGCCGGCAGCGACGATAGCGCCGAAGACGATGGCGGCTGCGAGCACCAGGCAAACGAACGCACGGCCCCAGCCGGCCAAATTCGCCGCGTTGGCGTCCTCGAAGACGCCGGCGCGCTTCCTGCCCGTGATCATCGGGCGGATCAGGTTCTCGCCCTTCCATACGATGTAGAGGATGTTGGCTGCGACATGCACGACGATCACCACCAACAAGAGGTCGAACAGACGATGATGCCAACTGCTCGCCGCCTGCCAGACAGCATCCGACACCTTCGAGGAGAGCGGGCCGCCGACGAGGCGATCGTGGTCGTCATAGGCAAACAGACCGAGGATGGCCTGGCCGCCGACCAATGCCAGCAAGGCCAACACCGCGAGACCACCCAACGGGTTGTGGCCGAGGAAATGGCGAGGGCGGCGGAAGAGAAAATCGAGGCTGTAGCGGATGGCTGCCGCCGGCCCATAGATAAAGGCCGAAAAGCGGGACGTTGAGCTGCCGACGAGACCCCAGATCAAGCGCCAGACCACCAGGACGAGGACGGCGTAGCCGTTCCAGGTGTGCCAGACGAGGCCTGCATCGCCCCACTTGTTCGAGGCCCAGGCCGAAGCCACGAGTACGACGAGCAGCCAATGGAACAAGCGGGTTGCGCCATCCCAGACGGCGACGTCGTGACTTGCACCACTCACTGGCTCGCGCGGATCTTGCATGGCCACTTCCTCAAAAACACGACGGCTCAATAGCCGCCGCCGTCCTAGCTCGTCCTAGCTATTGCGTCACTTAACTCTGTGGCTGCTATCAGGCGAATGCGAGGGGGGCGCACTGGGGTCTGTCCTGGCGCGCACTACTGCCTAAAGCCGCGCCAGCCCCGACTGTCGGCAGCACGAGACGTGCCATCAATGAATGACCGGGCGCTTCAGGAACTGGCGGCGATCGGCGGAAGTCACGGACAGGTCGAGCGTGCGGCCGTTGCGGTGCACCTTGATCGGCACCTCAACGCCAGCCTCGCCGAGCGACCAGACCTTGCGGAAGAACCCGGCGAGATTGTTGACCTCGGAGCCTCCGACGGTAAGCACGATATCGCCCGAACGGACATCGGCGCGACGAGCCGGGCCGCGCGGCGCAATGCCGGCGATGGCGATGCGGTTGCCGGCCTCGGTGGCATAAAGGCCCAGCCATGGGCGGGCGGGACGCTGGGCGCGACCCATAGTCAGCATGTCGTCGAGGATCGGCTTCAGCAGATTGATCGGCACCATCATGTTGATGTCTTCCGAGGCGCCGCCCTTCAACACCTGCTGGACCTGCAGGGAGCCGATACCGAGCAGCTTGCCGTCCATGCCGATCAAGGCCGTGCCGCCCCAGTGGGGATGGCTCGGGGCCGTGAACAGAGCCTGGTCGAGCACGTACTCCCAGTAGCCGGCAAACTCCTGGCGGGCGACGATGTTGGCCTCGACGGCGTTCTCGATGCCGCCGAGACCCGCCACGACGACGTCGTCGCCAACCTCGGCATCGGCACTGTCGCCCAGCGGCAAGCTCGGCAACTCGGTGCGGGCCAAGGCCTGGACCAGGCCAAAGCCGGTTTCCTGATCAAAGCCGATGACATGGCCCGGCAATACACCGCCGTTGGCGAGGCGGATCCACACCGTCTCGGCTTCAGTAACGAGATAGCCAATGGTGAGCACGACGCCATGATCGCCGATCAGCACGCCGTGGCCAAGGCGCTCGGTGCCGAGCGTCTCTGCAGTGTAGGCATCCGAAGGCACGATCGACTTGATGCCGACCACGGTTGACAACGCCTTGTTGAGGTCGAAGTCGTAGTTCTCCGATCTTGGCTGCACGGCCAGTCACCTCCGTGAGGGCAAGAGCACAACAATGAACATAGTTGGCAATCGATTGCCCGACAATCCGTATCCCGCTGGCGCACGCTCGCAACTGCCCGCGGGCTGGAGTTGACGGCTTTAGAGTGCACGGCCATGCGGCGCAAGCGCGCAATTGACCAGCTCGACGTCTTGGCCGGGCGATCTAGCCTATGGCCTGGCGCTCATCGGCATCGCGGGTATCGCCGTGAACCGTGTCACCGATGACGCGCTCGGTCACTTCCATGAGGTAGCTCGCCAGGGCCTCGTTGAGGGCATTGAACTCGGGCCAGAGCACGCCCTCAACGAACGAGGCGGGGGCGCGCACCACCAGGCTCTGACGCTTCATGCGCGGATAGCGATAGGGCTCGATGCCGTAGCGGCGGCTCAAGGCCAGGAACAGTTTTCGGGACCAGGGGTCGTGGATGGCAAAGCGCATCTCAACCGCCGGCTCGACCGCTGCAGCCGCCCCCAGCCGCTGGCGGATGCGGTCGGCGGCAGCGCCTGCCGCCTCGCGCTCTCCCTCCGTCTTGGCGCCGGCAAACAGCGCCTCGATCTTGCGCAACTTCTCGCGCAGCTCGTCCTCGGTCGACATGCCTCCCCCCGGATGCCGCCACGGCGCACTATGTGAGCACCGCAACCTCTTTGCGCTTGATCAGATCGAAATCGATGTCGGCGCCGAGGCCGGGCTTTTGCGGCGCGTGCACCAGGCCCTGGGCGTCGACCTCGATATCATGGACGAGCCCATACTTCTGTGCGCCGTCGGGCAGCAGCACCTCGAAATACTCGCAGTTCCGCATGGCCATGATGAGGTGCAGGTTGGCAAAGTTGTTCAATGAGTTGCCACCGTGATGGACCTCGTAGTTCATGTGGAAACATTCGGCCAGATGCGCCGCCTTGAGGCATGCCGTGAGGCCGCCTTTGACGGCGACATCGCCGCGCAGGTAATCGGTTGCACCCGCCATCAGCCACGGCACGTAGGCGGTGTGGCCGCCCGGCGCGTACTCGGTTGCGAGGATGGGAATCGAGAGCTGCTTCTTGAGCTTGACGTAGCCGTTGAGGTCATCCTCGACGAGGGGATCCTCGTACCAGTAGAAGCCGAGGCGCTCGACGGCCTGGCCGACCCGCAACGCCGCCACGTAATCGTAGGACCATGTGGAATTGAGCATGATGCGGTAGTCGTCGCCGACGGCCTTTCTGACGGCCTCGCAGACCTTGATATCGGTTTGCCACTGGGTCGGCGGGTGGATCTTGTAGGCGCCCCAGCCGCGCGACCGGAATGACATGGCCTCCTCGGCATAGGCCTCGGGCGACGGCAGCACAGCCGATGAGGCGTAGGCAGGCGCGCTGGTGCGGAAACTGCCCATCAGCTTGTGCACGGGCATGTTGGCGGCTTTGCCGGCAAGGTCCCACAGCGCCACGTCGATGGCGCCGAGCACGCGCAGCTGGTTGTTCATGCGGGTGCGACCCCACATGCGCTGGAAATGACGCTCACGGTCGAGCGGATCCTCGCCGACCAGCATGGGTTTCAGGATCTTGGGGATGAGCCCAGCATCGTTGCTCGCCGGCCGGCTGGCCGAGCCCAGAAAAGCATGGCCGGTCACGCCTTCATCGGTCGAAATGGTGACGAGGCCCAGATCACTGCGGCCAACGAAACGGCCGGTGTGGCGGCCGTACTGGGTCGCCGGGATATCATCCCAGGCGAAAACCGTCACCGTTACATCTGTGATTTTCATGTCTGCAGGCCCTCGCGACACAGTCAGGCACCGACGCCGAGGGGATGGTAACGGCCCCATACCGTGAGGCAAGGGCCGTGTGGGGCGAGACGTGCGGCAGCCGGTTCAGTCGGCCTTCCTGCGGACCAGGCGGGACAGCATTGACCGGCTAATGGCGCCGGTCAGGAAGGCTGCAGCAAAGTAGACGCAGGCGCCGCCGATGACCAATGCGGCGAGTGCCGCAGCCCGCAAAGGCAGGCGCACGCCGGTTGCGAGCCACGGCTCGAGCCAGAGGGTGCCGGCAACAAGGGCCATGGCGAGCACAAGCGCCGACAGCACGATCATGGGCAAAGCCGATTTCAGGCGCTGGTCGGCGACGAAATGGCCGCGGGCACGCAAGCCGCGATAGAGCAGCGCGACGTTGAGCCAGGCGCCGATGCCGGTTGCAACCGCTATGCCCAGGTGCGGCGACCAGCCGAAGCTGGGAAACAGGTAGAATAGAACGAGCGAGCCCGCGGTGTTGACGCCGAGGCTCCAGGCCGTGAAGCGCATCGGCGTTTTCGTGTCCTCGCGGGCGAAATAGCCGGGTTGGAACACCTTCTGGAGCACGAACGCGGGCAAGCCCAGCGCGAAGATCGCAAGTGCTGCGGAGACGGCGTGTGTGTCGGCGGCCGAGAAGGCACCTCGCTCGAACAGCACGGAGACGATCGGACCGGGGATGACGGCCAGCGCCGCGGCGGCGGGGACGGTGAGCAACATCGACAGCTCAAGGGCACGATTCTGGGAATCCATGACTGCTGCCTGATTGCCGGCGCGCAAGTGACGGGAGATATCGGGCAGCAGCACGATGCCGATGGCGATGCCGATGATGGCGAGGGGCAACTCGTAGAGGCGATCGGCGTAATAGAGCCACGAGACCGCGCCGGTCTGCAGGGAGGCGATCATGCCGCCGATGACGATGTTGATCTGGGTGGCGCCGCCCGCGATGATGCCGGGAATGCCGAGCGTGACGAGACGGCGCATGTCGTCGGACCAGCGGGGCCGCACGAGGCGGGGCACGAAGCCGGCGCGGCGGGCGCCCCACAGCAGCGTGAGGAGCTGGAGGACGCCTGCGGCAAAGATGCCCCAGGCGAGAACGATGCCGGTGCGGGGATCGTTGCCGTAGCCGAGCCACCAGGCCACCGCCATCGCCGCCATCAGCGCCAGGTTGAGCACGATCGAGACGGAGGCGCTTTCGGCGAAGCGGCCCAGCGCGTTGAGCACGCCGGACAGCAGCGCCACCAGCGACATGCACAACAGATAGGGGAAGGCGATCCGCGACATCGCCACGGTGAGATCGAATTTCACGGGCTCGTCGACGAAGCCCGGCGCCAGCGCGACCATGGCCCAGGGCATCGCCAGCATGGCCAACGCCGACAGCAGCACCAGGATGAAGGCGAGCCCCGACATGGCGTCCGACGCGAAGGCCTTGGCGGCGTCGCGACCGTCGCCCTCGAGGCGCTTGGCGAACAGGGGCACGAAGGCTGCGTTGAAGGCGCCTTCACCGAACCAGCGGCGGAACAGATTGGGGAAGCGGAAGGCAACCACGAATGCCTCCGCAATCGGACCGGCGCCAAGGAGGGCTGCCAGTGCGATGTCGCGCAGGAAACCGAGGATGCGGCTCACGAGGGTGAGGCCGCCGACCGTTGCGAAGGCGCGGTAGAGTTTCATGGGGGCGAGCGGTAGCCGAGGCGGTGACGGTGGGCAAGGGCTGACGGATCAGTTGCGGCAAGCTCGCGTGGACAACCTGCGGGCGCGAGACTGTCATTCATGGAAGAGGGAGGCGGCAATGCAGCGTGTGGCGCTGGTGCGCTTGGCAGGCTAAACCCTGCAACCATGGCGGAGAGCGACACCATCGACAACGAACCCGCGGGCGGGCCGCGACCGCAGACGCCCGGCTCAGCGCACGGGTTCCTCGGCAAAGTGCTGATCGGCGTGACCGAGGACTGGTTTGCGCTGTCGCATTTCCAGCCTCTGATCCGGCATCTCGTGAGCCTCGCTCGAGAGGTCGTCGTGGCGACGCGCTCGTCGGGACGGATGGGCGAGATCGAAGCGCTGGGGGCGCGGACGATCGAGCTTGCGTACAACAGGTCGTCGATGAACCCTGTACGCGAGGCGGCGACGGTGCAGCGCTTTACGCAGATCCTGGCTCAGGAAAAGCCGGACGTGGTGCACCTGATCGCCATGAAACCGATCGTGCTCGGCGGGCTCGCCACGGCGCTCAAGCGGCCCAGCCATACCGTGATCCACATGACGGGGCTCGGGTTCCTGGCGATCTCGGATACGGGCAAAGCGCGGGTGGCGCGGTCGGCAGCGCTGAAGGTGATGCGCGGCGTGATGCGGCGGCAGGGGAGCTGGCTGCTGGTCGAGAATCCGGAAGATCTGGCGTTCCTGGAGGCCGGCGGCGTGGCGCATGGCGGACGGGTGACCATGCTCGGTGGCGCCGGCATCGATCCAGCGGCCTTTCCGGCGCAGCCCGAGCCCCGCCATGACGTGCCGGTTGTCGCCTACGTCGCACGGATGATCCGGCCCAAGGGGGTGGACGTGCTGATGGCGGCGGGCGACATCCTGCAGCAACGCGGCGTGGCCCTGGCGATCGCGCTCTACGGCGACACCGACGACGGCAACCCCGAGGCCATTGCCTCGAACCAGATCCGTGCCTGGGCCAACAGCGAGCACAGGCGCTACATGGGCTTTACGCGGGACGTCGCGGCTGTGTGGCGGGAGAGCGACATCTTCGTGCTGCCGGCACGCAGCCGCGAGGGGATGCCACGGGCGTTGCTGGAGGCGGCTGCCTCCGGCCGGCCGGCCGTCGTCAGCGATGTGCCGGGCTGCCGGCATTTCGTCGGCGATGGCGTTGAAGGGCTGATCGTGCCGCCGGGCGATGCGGTGGCGCTGGCCGATGCCCTGGAGCGGCTTGCCGGCTCGGCGGAGCTGCGGCGCGAGCTTGGGCAGGCGGCGCGAGCCAAGGTGCTGGCGGGGTATACGGAAGCGCATGTGGTGGCGGCGGTCGAAGGCGCGTATCGTGCGTTCGTCGGCGGGACCGCTGCGTCATGCCGGCGTGGTGCCGGCAGTTCTTGATGCGTAGGTGGTCGGGATGATCAATGTGTTCGGACCTCATCGGTTGATAGCTCGTGGCCAAGGCGTCGCCTGGCGATGGCGTCTCGCCGTCGCGATTTCCACGCTGGTGGTGGCGTTCGGGAGCGGCGAGAGTGCCCTCTTCTCGCGGGCCCAGGCGCATCCACCGCCAATCCTCAGCGGGGCGCAGGAACAGGCGCACGGCGAGGAAATCAAGGCGTGGCGGGAGGCCTTCGCCAAGACGGCCAAGGCGAAGGACGCCAAACGCCTGAAGGAGCTCTATACGCCGTCATTCGTGCATACCGATACGCGCGGTCGGCTCAGCGGCAGTACAGTACGCATCGGGCAGATCCTGGCCGGAGCCGTAGTAACCGAGCTTGCGGCCGCGGAGGACCTAGTGGTGCGGGTGCCCGGCGGGTGGACGGCGATTGCGACGGGCCGGTCGCGGCTCACCGTGACGGCGGGCAAGTCGCCAGTGATCATGGCGTGGACGGCCGTCTACGTGCGGGCCGGGCAGGGGTGGCAACTGGCAAGCCTGCACGAGCACGCGGTACCGCGGACGCCGGGGCGTTGAGTTTTTTGTTCGCGCTGACCTGCTTCGCCATCCGACTCCCCTGCGGGGAGTTTGGCGCGCTCACGGCGCGTACGGGCTGCTCACGCAGCCCTGCGCCTCCGCGGGGGCGGCGCAACGCGCCGGGCCGCAGTCGCGGCCTTCGCCTGCGCGCTGGTGCGCACAGGCGCTGGATCGGAGCATATCGGCCTACGCGAAGCGTGGCGCGTGATGTGGGTGGCGCCACGCGAGTCCCCTGCGGGGAGTTTGGCGCGCTCACGGCGCGTACGGGCTGCTCACGCAGCCCTGCGCCTCCGCGGGGGCGGCGCGCAGCTCAGTGGCGCCTCCCGACTCCCCTTCGGGGAGCCGGCCGGGAGGCGCGCAGTCAGTAGATGCAGAACGCTATTGCTGGCGCTTGGCGTCGGCCCACCAGGCGCACGTGGTCGACGGGCCCAGGTGATAATTGCCGTCCGCGACCTGTACCGGCTGGCGCAGGCCATCCTCTGCGACGTGGCGCTTGGCGGCACGGCGGGCTGCCAGCATCTCGGGCGAGGCCGACACGGGATCATGGCCCCACAAGCTGCCGCCGTAGGTCATCTCGCTCGCCTGCCAGTTGTCCGGCTCGATCAGGCGGCCGCCCCAGCCATATTCGATCAGAAAATCGTCGGGGGTGCGGGCATAAAACGAGGTCATGAGATCGTTGGTATGGCGGCCGAGGCCGACAGCCACGTGGTTCTCGGCGGTGGCGATGTCGAGGGCCTGGCCGACATCGTCGAGCATGCCGGCTTCCATCATGATGTGATGGATACCGTCGCGGCCGGTCTGCAGGAGAGCCAGGCTGTGCTGGCGCGGATTGAGGTGGAAGAAGTAGGCCGTGAACGGCTTCAGCATGTAGTCGCTGAGGTGGAAGCCCAGGACATCACGGTAGAACCACAGCAGATCCTCGGCGTTCTTGACGTGCAGGACGGCGTGGCCCATGCCAAGCGCGCCGGTGCGGAAACCCGAGACGGGGCGGCCGGGCTTGAAAGGTTCGGCCTTGGCCTCCGGCCCGTGGAAGGCCTCGATCGGATTGCCGACGGGGTCGCAGAAACGGATCGCGCCCTTGACGCCACGCAGGTCCGCTGCTCCCGGCGACAATCGACCGACCTTGACCTGCACGCCTTCCAGCCGGCCGGCCAGCGCATCGAGCGCTGCTGCATCGGCGACCTCGAAACCGAAGGCTGTGACCTCGGCGTCGGTGGCAGAGACCAGAATGCGCTGCTTCCTGTCGTCCATGCGCAGCTTGAGGGTGGTCGGGGTGCGCTCGACGACCTCGAGACCTAGAAATTTCGGGCCATATTCGGCCCAATCGTCAAGCTTCTGGGATTTGACGCCGAAGTAACCGAATGACTGGAGCTGCATTGTCACACTCCTTCGATGCGGCCGTAATGACCGGGCTTCGTCCTTGGCGCTGCGGTGCGCCCACTTCTACTCGGCGGCCTGGACACCAAAATAACGGACCTTGGCACCACGCTGGTTCTCGTAGATCGAGCCTTGCGCCTTGGCCGGCGGCAGGGGAATGCGCACCGGCGCCGGCGTCACGCGCGGCTCGACGGTCGCCTGACCCAGCACGATGCGGCTGTTGAAATCATCGAAATTCGACACGCCCATCAGCGGCCAAGCGTCGGCTGCGGCATACTCGAACAGGAGCAGGCGGCGTGGTTTCGTCGAGGTGTTCTGAGCCGAGCCATGCAAGGTGCGGGCATGGTGGATGGACATCGAGCCCGCCTTGCCAGTGAGCGGCACGGCCTTGTCGAAGGCGATCTGATTGAGCTCGCCCGTGATGGCGCCGCAGAACGCGCCCTCGGCGTGATGGTCGTAGAGACGGCCACGGTGCGAACCCGGGATCATGAGCATCGGGCCGTTCTCTTCGTCACAATCGTCGAGGAGGATGCCAGTCGCCAGCACGTCGTCGTTGGTATGGGGATAGAACGCCCAGTCCTGATGCCATTCGACGGGGGCGCCGTAGCCAGCCGACTTCATGTTGAGCTTGGAGCCATGCAGGCGGATGTTCGGCCCGAGCAGTGCGGCGAGGATCGCGGTGATGGCGGGGTCACGGACGAGGCGATTGAAGTAGTCGAAGTGCTTGTGAGGGGTCTTGATGCGCCGGACCTTGGGGGAGGTGGGGGTGTGGCCATCCTCGAGATCGTAGACGTCGGTGTGGGTCGTGACCTTGGCTGCGTCGGCGACGATCTGGTCGACCATGGCACGCAGCTCGGCCACGGCCTTGGGCGAAAGCGCGTCGGGGACCATTACGTAACCGTGCTCGTTATAGAAATCGACCTGCTCGGGCGTCAGCATCGCCAGCCTCCGGAATTGCGATGCCTGCGACGTTAGCGCGCCTTTCTCACAAGCGATAGAGCCGGCATCGCGCGGGCGCGCGCCGGTCCCGGCAGGGGGTGCGCAAAGGCGTCGGCCCACCGCTACGTGGCGGGGGCAAAGCCGGCTCTGGGCCGAGGCCGAGAAGCATGCTATCTGCGTCGCTGGTTGTGCAATGCAGCAGAAGCCGAAAGGGCCTCACATGCGCCGTCACCGCAAAGCCCGGATCATCGCCACGCTCGGGCCTGCAAGCTCCGATGCCGCCATGATCGAAAAGCTGTTCGATGCCGGAGCTGATGTGTTCCGGCTGAACTTCAGCCACGGCACGCAAGCCGATCACAAGGCGCGGTTCGACATCATCCGCCAGATCGAGGCCAAGAAGGGACGGCCGATCGGCATCCTGCAGGACCTGCAAGGGCCGAAGATCCGCATCGGCACGCTCAAGTCGGGCCCAGTGATGCTTGAGGCGGGCAAGGAGCTGACCTTCCGGCTCGACCGGGAGCCCGGCGATGCGACCTCGCTGGCCCTGCCGCATCCGGAGGTCTTCGAGAACATGATGCCGGGCCACCGGATCATGATCGACGACGGCAAGCTGCAGCTCGAATGCGTCGGAGTCGACACCGGGCTTATCAGGGCTCGGGTGCTGGTCGGCGGGCCGCTGTCGGACCGCAAGGGCGTGAACCTGCCGCAGACCGAGCTCACGATCTCGCCGCTGACGCCCAAGGACAGGGACGACCTGGCGTTCGGGCTGGAGCTGGGCGTCGACTGGGTGGCGCTGTCGTTCGTGCAGCGGCCGTCAGACGTGATCGAAGCGCAGGGGCTGATCCAGGGGCGCGCCGGCATCATGGCCAAGATCGAGAAGCCGGCTGCACTCGGGCGCATCGAGGACATCGTGGCGCTGGTCGATGCGGTGATGGTGGCGCGCGGCGATCTGGGCGTGGAGATCCCACCCGAGGACGTGCCCGGCCGGCAGAAGGAGCTGATCCGGCTCTGCCGCCATGCCGGCAAGCCGGTGGTCGTTGCCACGCAGATGCTGGAATCCATGATCAAGTCGCCGTCGCCGACGCGCGCGGAAGCCTCCGACGTCGCGACGGCAATCTACGATAGCGCGGATGCCGTGATGCTGTCGGCGGAGTCGGCCTCGGGCGACTGGCCGGTAGAAGCTGTGTCGATGATGAACCGGATCATCGAGCAGACCGAGAACCACAAGCTCTACCGCTCGATCATCGATGCGCTGCAGCCGACGCCCGAGCATACGACGGCACACGCCGTGGCGGCGGCGGCGGCAGACATCGCCGATGCTATCGGTGCCAAGGCGATCGTCGCCTACACCTCGAGCGGCACCTCGGCGATGCGGGCGGCGCGCAAGCGTCCGGAAGTTCAAATTCTCAGTCTCTCGCCGACGGCGGCGACGGCCCGGCGGCTGGCGCTGCTGTGGGGCACGCACAGCGCGGTAACGACGAGCATCGACACCTACGACGAGATGGTCGAGGTGGCGAAGTCACATGCGCTGAAGGAAGGCTTCGCCAGCGAAGGTGACAGGATCGTGATCGTCGCCGGCATACCGTTCGGCCGGCAGGGCTCGACCAACAACGTGCGCGTCGCCCGCATCTAACGACGTGGCGGCCGGCTGAAACCGGCAATGGCGAGGGCTGGCGGTCGAGCCGGCGGCTTGCACCGGCGACAGGTCGAATGGTCCGCCTTCGATGCGGTCCAGCGCCGGCGTCATGCTGGTCGGCCGATGATGCGATGCCGGACGCCGCGGGCAAGCATGGGTGCGAGGACGGCTTTGCGGTCCCGCTCCGATGCAACTGCGGGACGGATATTCCGGCCGAGGTCATCAGGCCTGCCGCCAGACACCGTCGGCCCTTCCGACACATTTTTTATATTCAATCCAACTTGTTATCATTTTCTCATCCTTGAGTTGCCGCTGCACAACTCGGGGTGTATTGCCTTTTACCGCATTCGGATCATTTTCCATCGAGACCACCATGCCAGGATTTCACTTCGGATATTCGAGAGCCACGTGGCGGGTTCGTCATCGCGTCACAATCATCGCATATCGGCACATTGCTGCATTGCAATATCCGCACACGACGCACCGCGCGGAATCTGCATATTGGAGCTTGAGGGTGGGCAACAATTGAGAGTGTTATTCATGAAACGAGTGCAAATAGCTCTACCCAATCAAGATTCGATAAACTATGAAGCAGGTCGGAATACCCGTTCACGTCACATTGTTCCGATTGGCACCGCTGCCAACCTGATTTTGCCGCGATAGGGCCTGACACCTTGTTGCATTGCAAAATCTGACAATCGACCGCGAACGGCCGTCAAGTATCAAGAGGGGCACCCATGTTCGTCAGTTGGCTCGAAGCAGACACGCAATCCCGCCGGATTGCGGTCGGCGATGCAGCGATCGCTGCGGGTGCCATGGTGGTAGAACTGGCGTTGATCGTCGCGATCTCGATCCTGACCGGCATAGCCTGGCATCACATCGCCTATCACGACGTCGGAGACATCGCCTCCTATGCCAGCATCGGTGCGCTCGCCGGCCTGCTATATACCCTGCCGTTCCTGTTTCGGGCGCAATATCGCGTCGATGCGCTGACTTCGGGGCCACGGTCGACCGCACATATCCTCAACATCTGGACCTACGCGTTCTTCTGCCTGGGGACGCTGGCGTTCCTGACCAAGACCACGGGAGACGTTTCGCGTGGCTGGCTCGGCCTGTTCTTCGTGCTCGGCGGGGCAGGCGTGGTCGCCGGCAGCAAGCTCGTGGAAGCCATGGTCGCCGTGCTGGTCGCCAAGGGCATCGCAGCGCCGCGGCGCGTGCTCGTGGTTGGCAACCGGGACGACGTCACACGGTTTGCGGCCGATAATTCAATCGGCAAGACGGGCATCAGCGTGGCGGCGGTAACGGTGCTGCCCGAGGCCAAAACGCCGAGCGCCAGCGAGATCGATGTGGCCGAGCACCTGATCCGCGAAGCGGTGCAGCGCTCGCGCTCGCTCAACGTCAGCGACGTCGTGATCCTGTCGCGATGCGGGGAGACGCATTTCGAGCTTGCGAACATGGCCAACCGGTTCCTCGACCTGCCCGTCGGCGTGCACCTCGCCAAGTTGTCGCTGACGGAGCAGTTTCCCAACATCTCGGTCGGTCATGTGGGGAGTTCGCGCACGCTGATGCTGCGCAAGGCACCGCTCAGCACCTACCAGCTCGCCGCCAAGCGCACGCTGGATCTGGTTCTCGGCATGCTCGGACTGATCGCGCTGTTGCCGCTGTTTCTCATCGTCGCCGTGCTGATCAAGCTCGACTCGAAGGGGCCGGTGTTCTTCCGCCAGCGCCGGCGCGGCTTCAACCTCAAGGAATTCGCGATCTGGAAATTCCGGACCATGTCGACACTCGACGATGGCGATACGATCGTGCAGGCTCAGGCCAATGACGCGCGCATCACCCGTATCGGCGCCATGCTGAGGCGCTTCAACATCGACGAGCTCCCGCAGCTCATCAATGTCGTGTTGGGCGACATGTCGCTGGTGGGTCCCAGGCCGCATGCCGTCGCCCATGATCGCCATTACGAGCAGATCATCAGGCGCTATCAGCGCCGGCTCAATGTGAAGCCCGGCATCACCGGCTGGGCGCAGGTCAACGGCTACCGCGGGATCACGCAGAAGTCGCATGCTATGCGCAGCCGGATCGCGCACGACCTATTCTACATCGACAACTGGTCGCTCGCCTTCGACCTCTACATCATGGCGCTGACCGTGATCTCGCCGAAGGCCTTCCGCAACGCGAATTGAGGGCTTGGCGCGTTTTTCGTGGCGCGTTTCAACTCCCCTGCGGGGAGCCGGTTGTTTTTCGTGGCGCCTTCCGACTCCGCTGCGCGGAGCCGGCCGGAAGGCGCGAGGCGGAAAGCGCGAGGCGGGAGGCCGGCCGGGCAACGCTATTGCATTATTGGTGGACGTCGGGGCCGGGGGGCGCTTCTTCCAGGAACTGCTGGACGGTGCGGAAGAGAAGCATGCGATTGCGCTCCATCAGCATGGTGTGCGTGCCGCCACCCAGCACGGCGAGGCGCTTCCACGGGGCTGCGGTTGCCATGGGAAAAATCGCCTGCGCCATGACGGGCGGCGTATCGTTGTCCCATTCGCCGACCGTGATCAGAAGCGGCGACGGAAAGGCGCACTGGATCGTAGAGCGGCTTGCCCGCGTTCCAGTATTCGATGCCATCGAGCACCACGCCATTGGGCGCGCTGACGGTCCGGCCGTCGCCGGCCTGGTCAGCCGCGACGGTGGCGCGCCACCATTGATCGAACCATTCCGGCGGCATGATCCTGCCTTTCTGGCTGTCGTCGAGACCGGCCTGGCGACGCTTCAGGAGGCTTCGCGATCGACCGTCCGGTAGGCTCCCGGGGTTGCCTCCGACATGGATCGGCGACGGTCCGCTGCCGGAGCGGTCCCAGACCGGGGCATATAGTGCGAGGCGGGCGACCTTGTCTGGCATTGGCGGCGGTGAAGGATGCCGTGATGGCAGTGCCCCACGACCAGCCAACCAGGCAGACTTTGTCGACACCTCGGCGGCGGCGCACGAAATCGACGACGGTTCCAAGGCAGCCTGCCGCGTCGGGCGTGCGCATGAACGGCGGATTGCGATCGGCGGGCTCGTCCATTTGCGGGGGGCGGGCGGAGCGGCCGTAGCCTGGCAGGTCGAGGCAATAGGTGTCGAAGCCGCGAGCTGCTGCGTAGTCCATCCAGCTCAGGCCAGAGAAGGCCATGTCGAAAGCCGTCGAGCCGTAGGTGGCGCCGTGCTGGAAGATGACGATCCGGTCGGCGGCGAAGCTGTCGACGTCTGCGGGTCGCTTGTTGCGCACGTAGATTCGCCCCCACTTGGCGTCCTCGACAAATAGATCCTCACCGATGAGCTTGGGCGATGGTTCGGACATGTGTGCTCCCGTTGGCGGCTCGCGCAGACCAGAGCTTCGCCCGACTTGCCCGCCATGGCAAATGGGCATGGCTCGCACCACGTTGCCGGCGCCATTGGCGCTTTGCCGGCGGCCGACACGCACGGCCACCACATCGAGGACAAGGGGACTGCACCTTGGTTGCTGGATGTCGAGCCTAGCGCAGCACTCGTCTAACCCTTTGATTTCCGGGGAACCTCGGACATGCCCGAATTTGAACCCGGGAACGCCATGCAGCCCCTTCGGCGCGGCGAAGCAAGGGGAGGCTTGCGCTGGCGGGCTGGGCTGTGTCTCAGTGGCGGACTTGATCCACGCTTCTACGATGGTGGCGCGCCCGTGAGGCATCGCGATCCGTGGGCGCAAAATGCCATGTGTCCCGATCGCATACTTCGTTTCAAGAACGTGCCGACGGAATGAAGCGGACTTGCAAACCGCCACGCCAGTGTCGAGGAGATCGCACGATGTCCAAGCTTGTCACCTGCCAGCCGGAAGAGGTCGGACTGCAATCCGATCGCCTGGACCGCATCTCGGGCTGGATGCGGTCGCAGATCGAGCGCCAGCGCGCGCCGGGCATGGTGACGCTGGTGTCACGGCGCGGCAAGGTCGCCTACCTGCATGTGGAAGGCCAGGCCGACCTGCTGCGGCACAAGCCGATGGCGGCGGACACGATCTTCCGCATCTACTCGATGACCAAGCCGCTGACCAGCACGGCGATCATGATGCTCTACGAGCAGGGCCGCTTCCAGCTCGACGATCCGATCAGCCGCTTCATTCCGGCCTTTGCGGGGCAGCGTGTCTTCACCGGCGGCAGTCGCGGCAAGATCGAGACCGAGCCGGCCAAGCGGGACATCACCTTCCGCGACCTGCTCACGCCATACCTCGGGGCTCACCTACGGCTTCATGGAGGCGACCCACGTCGACGGCCTCTATCGGTCGAACAAGGTCGATTTCCAGACCCAGGATACGAGCCTCAAGGAGATAGTCGAGAAAGCGGCGTCGTTGCCGCTGCTGGCGCAACCGGGAACGCGGTGGAACTACTCAATCGCGACGGACGTTCTCGGCTACCTCGTCGAGGTGATCTCGGGCGAGCCGTTCGAGCAGTTCCTGGTCGAAGCGGGTGATCAAGCCGCTCGGCATGGTGGATACCGATTTCCATGTGCCAGAGACCAAGCATCAGCGGCTGGCCGCCAACTACTCACCCGACGGCAAGGGCGGGCTTGTCGAGATCGACGATCCGACCAAGAGCCGCTACCTCAAGCCGCGGCGGGTCAACTCGGGCGGCGGCGGGCTCGTCTCGACGGCTGCCGACTACGCGCGTTTCTGCCGCTTTATGTTAAACAAGGGAGAACTCGACGGCGTGCGGCTGCTTGGGCGCAAAACCGTGGAGCTGATGACCTCGAACCACCTTGGTGGCGACATGGCCGATATGGGCACGCCACGCTTTTCGGAGACGACCTATGAGGGCATCGGATTCGGACTTGGCTTCTCTGTGATGATCGATCCGGCGAAGGCACAGATCGTCGGCTCGCCCGGCGAATATGCCTGGGGTGGCGCCGCCTCGACGGCGTTCTGGTGCGATCCGGCGGAAGACATGTTCGTCGTGTTCCTGACGCAGGTGATGCCGTCCTCGGCCTATCCGTTCCGGCGCGAACTGCGCGTTCTCAGCTATCAGGCGATCGTCGACTAGAAAATTGTGCCGGCCCCATAGGCCAGGCACCGAGGCCGGCAACGACAAGGAGTTGTCATGTCCGATTTTGCACTGGCGCTGGCACGTGATGGGGATGCCCGCCAGCTCGCTGCCGAATGCGCCAGCCGACTGACGGGCAGCAGCGGGCACACGCTCGGCTTCGTCTATGCGACGAGCCCGCTGGCGCCGGATTTCGGCAAGTTGATCGATGGCCTGCGCGAGCGCACTGGCATCAGCCAGTGGGTCGGAACGACCGGGCACGGCATCTGCGCGGGCGGAGTCGAAGTCTTCGATGCACCAGCCGTGGTGGCCTTGACCGGCGCTTTCGCCGACGGCTCCTACAGCCTGCTGCCCTCCGTCAACAAGAGCACGCCGTCGGCCGGCCTCACTCAGCCCGGCTTCATGGCCGGCTTCGGCGTCGTGCATGGCGACCCGCGCAATCAAGAGGTGATCGGCGTCGTCAAGTCGCTCGCCGAGACGACAGGAGCTTTCCTGGTGGGCGGCCTGACGTCGGCCGACCAGGGATTTCCGCAGGTGGCGGGCGGGCGCGTGATCGACGGTGGCGTGTCGGGCGTGCTGCTCGGCGGCAGGCTCAACGTGGCGGTGGGGCTCACGCAAGGTTGCTCACCCGTGGGGCCAACACATGAGGTCACCGCCGGCGATGGGCAGATCATCGAGAAGCTCGACGATCGCAACGCCTATGAAATCCTGTGCGAGGACGTCGGCATTGCGGAAGGCGCCGATCCGCGGCCGTGGCTGCGCGACGTGCATGCGGCGCTGCCCGTGTCGGGCTCGGATCAGGCCGACTACATGGTGCGCAACCTGATGGGCATCGACAACAAGCAAGGGCTGGTTGCGATCACCGAGCAGCTTTCGCGCGGTGACAAAGTCATGTTCGTGCGGCGTGATGCGGAGAGTGCGGAGAAGGATCTCAACCGCATGATCGGCGATCTCAAGGGGCGGGTCACGGGCACGCCCAAAGCCGGGCTCTATTTCTCGTGCGTGGCGCGAGGGCCCAACCTGTTCAAGAAGAAGTCACACGAGATGAAGGCCATCAAGGCCGCATTCGGCGATATTCCCATCGCCGGATTCTTCGGCAACGGAGAGATCTCGAACGACCGGGTCTATGGCTATACGGGGGTTTTGGCGCTGTTTTCTTGAGGGGTAATTTTACGTTGCGCCTTCAAGTGGCGCTCTGGTGGGCCTTCAGTTGCCCACCAGCAACCGGCCCAGCATCCGGCGCGTCTTTACGTGGCGCCTTCGGATGCCCACTTTCCGTGGGCCTTCAGTTGCCCACCAGCAACCGGCCCAGCATCCGGCGCGCTTTACGTGGCGCCTTCGGATGCCCACTTTCCGTGGGCCTTCAGTTGCCCACCAGCAACCGGCCCAACATCCGGCGCGCTTTACGTGGCGCCTTCGGATGCCCACTTTCCGTGGGCCTTCAGTTGCCCACCAGCAACCGGCCCAGCATCCGGCGCGCTTTACGTGGCGCCTTCGGATGCCCACACAGCATCCGGCGCGTGACCACAGCAGCTACGGGCAAGCGGATGACTGCCGCTAGCGCATCACGGGAATCGAGAACTCGGCGCCTTCCTTGACGCCGGAGGGCCAGCGGGAGGTGACGGTCTTGGTGCGGGTGTAGAAGCGCACGGAATCAGGCCCGTGCTGATTGAGGTCACCGAAGGCCGAGCGCTTCCAGCCGCCGAAGGTGTAGTAGGCGAGCGGCACGGGGATCGGCACGTTGACACCGACCATGCCGACGTTGACGCGCTGGACGAAATCGCGGGCGGCATCGCCGTCGCGGGTGAAGATCGCGACGCCATTGCCGTACTCGTGGTCCATGGCGAGCTGCAGGCTCTCGGCGTAGTCCTTGGCGCGGACGACGGAGAGGACGGGGCCGAAGATCTCCTCCTTATAGATCCGCATGTCGCGGGTGACGTCGTCGAACAGGCAGCCGCCCATGTAGAAGCCGTTCTCGTAGCCCTGCATTTTGAAATTGCGGCCGTCGACCTTCAGCTTGGCGCCTTCCTCGACGCCGGTTGCGACGTAGGCCTTGACCTTGTCGAGATGCGCCTTGGTGACGAGGGGCCCCATGTCCGCGTCCTGCGACGTGGAGGGGCCGATCTTGAGCCCTTCGATTTTCGGGATCAGGCGCTGGACAAGTGCGTCGGCGGTGGCCTTGCCGACGGGGACGGCGACGGAGACGGCCATGCAGCGCTCGCCGGCAGAGCCGTAGCCTGCGCCGATCAAAGCGTCGGCTGCCTGATCGAGGTCGGCATCGGGCATGACGATCATGTGGTTCTTGGCGCCACCGAAGCAGGCGACGCGCTTTCCCGACTGTGCGGCGCGGGCATAGACGTAGGCTGCAATCGGAGTCGAGCCGACGAAGCCCACGGCCTGGATGTCGGGATCGTCGAGGATGGCGTCGACCGCCTCCTTGCCGCCGTTGACGACGTTGAGGATGCCGGGCGGCAAGCCGGCCTCGAGCATCAGCTCGGCCAGCATCAGAGGAACGGAGGGATCGCGCTCGGAGGGCTTCAGGATGAAGGCGTTACCGCAGGCGATGGCGGGGGCGAACTTCCACATCGGGATCATGGCGGGGAAGTTGAATGGCGTGATGCCGGCGCAGACGCCGAGCGGTTGGCGCATGGAGTAGACGTCGATGCCGGGGCCAGCGCCTTCAGTGTATTCACCTTTCAACAGGTGCGGGATTCCGGTTGCAAACTCGGCGACCTCGAGGCCGCGCTGGATGTCGCCCTTGGCGTCGGGGACGACCTTGCCGTGCTCGCGGGCGAGCTTGTCGGCGAGCTTTGCCATGTCGCGATTGAGCAGCTCGACGAACTTGGCCATGACGCGGGCGCGGCGCTGAGGATTGGTTGCGGCCCAGGCGGGCTGGGCGGCCTTGGCGTTCTCGACGGCTGCTCGCACCTCGGTCTGGGAGGCCAGCGGCACCCTGGCTGCAACTTCACCCGTCATCGGCCAGAAAACGTCGGCGAACTGGCCACTGGTGCCCTTGACGTGCTTGCCGCCGATGAAATGGGTGAGCTCTTCCGCCATCCGTGTGCCCTCGCCGATGCTTGCGTTGCAGCGCTTGGCGGGGCCTGGCGAGCCTCCGCCCTGTTCGCTTGGGCGATGTTAGTTCAGGGCTTGGGAAGGCGCTAGATGCGGCGAGTTTGTCCGTTCGAAATCCGGTTGGGGCACAAGCGAGGAAGACGACTGCCGGCTCAGGCGTTGGCGATTAGGGCCTGCTCGAGATCCGCGATCAGGTCGCCTGTCGCTTCGAGGCCAACCGACAAGCGCAACAAATCGGCTGGGCACAGCGTTCCCGGTCCTTCGACGGAGGCGCGGTGCTCGACCAGGCTCTCGACGCCGCCGAGGGACGTGGCGCGCTTCCAGAGCTTGAGATTGGCTGCGACGCGGACTGCTGCGGCTTCTCCGCCCTTGACGCGCACCGACAGCATGCCGCCAAAGCCGCCGGTCATCTGTCTCGCCGCGATCGCGTGGCCGGGATCGGTCGACAGGCCCGGATAGAGCACGGCCTCGATCCGCGGATTGGCTGCGAAATGCGTGGCGATGGCCAGGGCTGATACCGACTGATGACGCACGCGCAAGTGCAACGTGCGCAGGCCCCGCAACAGCAGCGAGGCTTCCATGGGGCCGATGACGGCGCCCTGCATGGCGCGGATGCGGGCGGCGGACTCGGCGTACTCGTCACGGCGGGCGAAGGCGAGTGCACCGGCAATGACGTCGGAGTGGCCGTTGAGGTACTTGGTGGCGGAATGCATCACGACATCGGCGCCGAGGGCGATGGGCTGGGTGAGGACCGGCGTCGCGATGGTGGAATCGACGGCGAGGCGAGCGCCAGCATCGTGCGCCATGGCGGCCACGGCGCGGATATCGGTGATGCCCCACGTTGGATTGGCGGGCGTCTCGAGCCAGACTAGGCGGGTGGCGCCCGGCTCGATGGCCTTCTCGATCGCCGCAGGCCGGGTGGCGTCAACGAACGTCGCACGGATACCCAGGCCCGGTGCGTCCTCGGCGAGCCACTTTTTCAGGCCCCAGTACATGACCTCGGGCGCTACGATGTGAGCGGGGCGGGCAACGGCCAGCATCGCCGTCGTCGCGGCCGCCATGCCGGACGCGAACACGAACGATGCGGCGGCACCTTCGAGGCTCGAAATGACGTCCTCAACCTGGCGCGTGCCGGGATTGTCGGGGCGCGCATAGATATAGCCGCGGCGATAGGCGTTATCCGGATCGCGCTCGTAGGTCGTGGTCAGATGGATCGGGGGCACAATGGCGCCCGTTGCTGCATCGACGGCGCCGCCTGCCTGAGCGGCAATGGTCTCGGGGGCGTACGGCTTGGTCATGTCGATGTGGCTCCGTCTGCGGTGCGGCAAGGGTGATCCGTCATGCGCCACAAAAAAAAGGGACCCGCAAGAGGTTCCTCTCGCGGGTCAGTTGCCATGCCTTACCAAAGAGGGAAGAGATTTGCGGCAAGTGGCCGCGTCGGTTCAAACTCCTTTCGTGCTCGAGGTTGCAGGATGGGGCTCGGCCCCGGCGACGCTCCACCGGCCAACCCGGCCGGGAGCGGTAAGGTGCTACTTGGGTGGCGCGGGCTCGGGGGCCGGTTGCGCCGGAGCGCTCTCGATCGGAACTGCCGGTGCGGCGGGCTCAACGACTTCGGGCGCCTTTTCGATTTTCACAGTCGTGCGAGCGAAGGCCGGCTGGTGGGCACCGTAGTGGAGCACATGAGCGCTGCGGTTGCCGTAACCCGGCGGGCAGTACTGGGCGCTGGCGGCGGCTGGTAGGAGGCCCACGGCGAGGATGGCTGCAACGAGGGTCTTCATGGCTGCTCTCCCGAGTTTGGCGCCGTCCGCTCGATGCGGGCTCATTGACGCTGGCGATGTTGAGACATTACGCGTTGTCGATGCTTCTGTAAATAAGGAACAGATCGTATTGTATTCAAACAAATGTGAACACCGGCCACGAACCGGTCGGCATGAACGCCCAAGATTGGTCCCGGTGGTAGGGAAGTCTTTGTGATGGCACCATTTCTGGACGGCTGCCGGCACCTCATGAATCGGGACAGCGAGGCCGATTCACGCTACGATACGTGCCGTATCAATGCCACGCGGCCGCACCTGCCATTCCCGTTCGATCGGTTGGGTGAGCCGCAGAACGAGCCATTAGCGCCATGAACCAAGCCCAAAATCCGCGTCCGCCCGGTCGGCCGCGCAGCGATGCCACCCGACAAGCCATCCTCGATGCCTCCGCGCATCTGCTGGAAACGGAGAGCTACGACAAGATCTCGATCGAGCGGATCGCGGCGGAAGCCAAGGTCGGCAAGCAATCCATCTACCGGTGGTGGGGTGGCAAGGCCGACGTGATGCTGGCGGCCTACACCGAGCGCGTGCTGCCGCGCCTGCCGCCGCGCGAGCCAACGGATGATGCCATCGGCGACCTCCTGGTCTTCCTGAAGCAGTATTTCGCCACCGTGCAGGCGCCGCTTGTGCGCCGGGCGATGCAAGGGCTGCTGGCGGAAGCGCAACTCGACAGCGACTTCCGCCTGCGTTTCTACGGCGTGTTCGTCGCCTCGCGCCGGACCGTGTTCCGGCACCTCCTTCGCAACGGCAAGGCCACCGGACAGTTTCGGGCTGATCTCGACATCGAGATGGTGATCGACCTGCTCAACGGTGCGTTCTGGTACCGACTGCTGTCGGGGGCCGAGGACGAGATCGACGACGCCTTTGCCGAAGGGCTGGTGCGAACGCTGCTGCCGAGCCTCATGCCGGCCCATGAGGCTGCATTACAGAAGAACTGATCCGCCAAGCACCAAGGGGCTTGCGCCCAATTCGGTAGCCAGAGCCGCAAAAAGTTTTTGGACGACCTGCGGGCGCGTCTTCTAGGATGGCTAGAGATGTCGGAGCGCGAATAGTTGAGCATCGGTGCTGGTTTTTTTACCTCTCACGCCGGATTGTAATGGAGTGTTGCGCATGGCGACGATTGCCGAGACGGCCAAAAGGTTCTTCGAGGCCTGCGAAACGGGCAAAGGCTGGGACGGCTGCAAAGCCGACTGCACACCGGGCGCCACGTTCTCGGCGCAAGCCGAGCCGCTTGCAGAGATCAAGTCGCTCGAGGGCTACTGCAATTGGATGAAGGGCATTCTGGGCCCGCTGCCGGACGGGCGGTATGACCTCAAGGCGTTCGCTGTCGATGAGGAGCGGCGCGCCGTGGTGGCCTATGCCGTCTTCATCGGGACGCATACGGGCGAGGGCGGGCCAGTGCCGCCAACGGGCAAGACGACCCACACGGACTACGTCTATTCCATGCACTTCAGCGGTGACAAGATCAGCCACATGACCAAGATCTGGCATTCGGGACTGGCTGTGAAGGAGCTTGGCTGGGCCTGAGTTTTGGCGCTCGCGCGTGGAAATGTCAGTTACCGATTGAGCGGTTGGCTGCAAGACGCCAAGATGGTGCCCTGGCAGACCAACCCATCGATCGGACCCCATCCATGGCCAGCGATACTGTTCTCGTCGCCAAAAGCGGCGGCATCACACGGCTCACACTCAATCGGCCGGACAAGCTCAACGCGCTCAACCGGGAACTCGGCGCAACGCTGGCGCTGGCCTTGGCGGACGCCGAGAAGGACGCCGGGTGCCGCGTGGTGGTGCTGACTGGAGCAGGGCGCGGGTTCTGCGCGGGACAGGAGCTCTCCGAGGAGGTCTATGTGCCCGGCGGGCCGCAACCGGACCTCGGCTCGATCCTCGACCGCTATAACCCCATCATCGAGACCATGCAGCGGATGGCGAAACCCGTTCTCGGCGCCGTCAACGGCGTGGCGGCGGGCGCTGGCGCTAGCCTGGCGTTGGCCTCGGACATCGTCATCGCACGGCGCTCGGCAACATTCCTGCAAGCCTTCGCCAAACTCGGGTTGGTGCCGGACTGCGGTTCGACGTGGCTGCTGCCGCGTTTGATCGGCGAGGCGCGGGCGCGAGGCCACGCCATGCTGGCGGAGCCGATCAAGGCCGAGCAGGCGGAAGCGTGGGGCATGATCTGGAAGGCGGTCGACGATGCCGCGTTCGATGCCGAAATCGAGGCCATGGCAACGCGCCTGGCGGCGGCGGCGACCTACGGACTCGGCCTGCAAAAGGAGGCCTTCAGGGCCTCGGCCGGCAACAGCCTTGGCCAACAGCTCGAGTTCGAGAAGGTGCTGCAGCAGAAGGCTGCGGCTTCCGACGACTACGTCGAGGGTGTCAAGGCGTTCCAGGAAAAGCGGCCGGCGCGCTTCACCCGTAGATGAGCGATGGACCGGGCCAGGGTCATGGCCGGCGCGCGAGGGAAAGGCATGGTTGACGAGCCGATGAGCACGGACGCAATTGACATCGCCAAGGCTTCGGCCGCGGCGATGTGGGCCGACGACAACGCAAGCCGCAGCCTCGGCATGGAAATCGAGGACGTGGGACCGGGAACGGCGCGGCTCGCCATGACGATCCGGGAGGACATGGTGAATGGTCTTGCCGTATGTCACGGCGGGCTGATCTTCACACTCGCCGACAGCGCCTGCGCGTTCGCCTCCAACAGCTACAACAAGCGCATGCTGCTGCAGTCGAGCCATATCACGTTGCTGGCGCCGGCCAAGCTTGGAATGCGGCTGGTGGCGGAGGCGACGGAACGGCACCGGGCGGAGCGTAGCGGCATATACGACGTCCGAGTGATGGCGCCGGATGGCGAGAGAATCGCGGAATTCCGTGGCCATGTGCGCAGCATCCCCGGCACGCTGCTGCCTGAAACGCGTTAAGCTGGCGCCGGCGACAAGGAGACGACGACGATCATGCTGGACCTCGCACCGCAGCGTTTCGAGCTGGACCCGATCGAGATCGCGCCGGTCGAAGTAATCCGCGAGCTGCAATTGCACAGGATGAAATGGTCGCTGCGCCATGCCTACGAGAACGTGCCGCACTACAGGCAAGCGTTCGACGCCAAGGGGGTGCGGCCGGAAGACCTCAATTCGCTCGACGACCTCAAGCTCTTCCCATTCACGGCCAAGGCCGACCTCAGAGCCAACTATCCGTTCGGCATGTTCGCGGTGCCACAGGGCCAGATCGCGCGCATCCACGCGTCATCGGGCACGACCGGCAAGCCGACGGTGGTGGGCTACACGAAGCGCGACCTTACGACCTGGGCGCATGTGGTGGGTCGCTGCATCCGCGCTTCCGGCGGCCGAGCGGGCATGAAGTTGCAGAACGCCTATGGCTACGGCCTGTTCACGGGCGGTCTCGGCTACCACGCGGGCGCTGAAGACTTCGGCCTCGCCGTCATCCCGGTGTCAGGCGGCATGACGGAACGGCAAGTGCAGCTCATCGACGAATTCGAGCCCGACATCATTACGGTGACGCCGTCCTACATGCTGGCGATCCTCGACGAGTTCCGCCGACAGGGCAAGGATCCGCGGCGGACGTCGCTCAAGGTGGGTATTTTCGGCGCCGAGCCCTGGACCAACGCCATGCGGGCCGAACTCGAAGAGGCCTTCAACATCCATGCCGTCGATACCTACGGGCTTTCGGAGGTGATCGGGCCGGGCGTGGGCAACGAGTGCGTTGAGACCAAGGATGGCCCAACCATCTGGGAGGATCACTTCTATCCGGAAGTCATCAACCCGGAGACGGGGGAGAACGTCGCCGAGGGCGAGCTTGGAGAACTGGTGTTCACATCGCTCACCAAGGAGGCGATGCCGGTCATTCGCTACCGGACGCGGGACCTGACGCGATTGCTGCCGGGCTCGGCGCGCAGCATGCGCCGGATGGAGCGGGTCACGGGGCGGTCCGACGACATGATGATCGTGCGCGGCGTCAATGTGTTCCCGTCGCAGATCGAGGAACAGATCCTAAAGGTAAAGGGGTTGGCGCCGCACTATCAAATCGTGCTCACGCGCGAAGGGCGGATGGACGAGTTCGCGGTGGAGGTGGAGGCTGCGGACGGATCGCTGGGCGGGGCTGCGAAAGAGCAGTTGGGCCAAGAGCTCGGCCATCTCGTCAAAGGCAACGTCGGTGTGACCGCAAGGATCACGGTTGCCGATCCCGGTGGGGTGGCGCGCAGCCAGGGCAAGGCCGTGCGCGTGCTGGACAAGCGCCCCAAGGGCTGAGCGGCGGCGGCATGTCCGGAGGATGCAGACGATGGAAACCAAGGAGTGAGAGGCAGCACGATGACGATCAAGGTGGGCGACAAGATTCCCTCGGCCAAGGTGTTCGTTCAAAGCGACGACGGTCCAGCGGCCATCAGCTCCGACGACATCTTCAAGGGCAAGCGCGTGGCGCTGTTCGGCGTGCCCGGCGCTTTCACGCGGACCTGCTCGGCGCGACATCTGCCGGGCTTCGTCGGCAACGCTGAAGCGATCAAGGCGCGCGGCATCGACGAAGTCGTGTGCATGGCCGTCAACGATGCCGCAGTGATGGCGGCGTGG
Source organism: uncultured Alphaproteobacteria bacterium (assembly GCA_963761475.1). Taxonomy (GTDB): domain Bacteria; phylum Pseudomonadota; class Alphaproteobacteria; order Rhizobiales; family Hyphomicrobiaceae. The sequence continues at coordinate 497,112 of CAVXGT010000014.1, read as the reverse complement.
GGACGCGAGCATGGCGCTGAGGGCAAGGTGCGGATGTTGAGCGACGGCGGACTCGAGCTGACACGCGCGTTCGGTCTCGAGGTCGATCTCAGCGCCCGCGGCTACGGCATGCGCTGCAAGCGTTTCTCGATGATCGCGGACGATGGCGTCGTCACCCACATGCACCTGGAACCAGGCAGCGGCTTCGGCGAGACGAGTGCTGAGACGTTGCTCACGGATCTCGGCGCATAAGGGTTTGTTTTTTCGCTCACGACGCGGACCGCGCTGCCAGAGGCAGCGCTGCGCCTCCGCGGGGGCGCCGCAAAGCGGCCTTCACCATGCGCGCGAGGGGTCGCGCGCTGGTGCCAAGCAGCTGACAAACGACAACTTATTGACTTTCCGTTGTTTGTTTTCGCTCACGGCGCGGACCGCGCTGGCGGTGGCAGGCGCCGGGCCTACGCGTGGCCGGGGAATGGTCTCGTGAACGGGACACCGTTGAAGGTGTGCGTGCAGCAGGCGCAGCTTGGCGTCAAATGCTCGATGCGCAGGTCGGGATCGACGACGGCGAGCTTGCCGTCGCCGTCGACGTAGAGGCCGGCGTAATAGCTGCTCTCGCCAATGCGGACATAGGGCCGCTTCTCCGCCTCATTGCGCGCCACCAGCCAGAATATGGGCTCGGGCGTGTCGAGCCGGGCCACGGCTTCGCTATGGACCTCGGCCCAGTCGTGACCGACGCGTGCGAGCAGGAAACGGAACAAAGGCGTATAGTCACGACCGTTGCGCTTGTTGGCGTGCATCGAGCCGCGGGTGGCCTCGTTCGCCTTCTCGCGCTTCGTATTGCGGTCATGACGGTAAGCGCCGCCACCACCGTGATGGACGTTATGGGTGCGCGTGTTGACCTTGCGATAGAGGGGCTCTTTGCGAACCATGGGCGAACCCTCGGCCTCGACCCTGCCTTGTGGCAGAGCGTTGTCGCGGCAGCCGCCTCAGACCTCGATATCCTTGGCGAAGGCGGCGCGCTCCTGGATGAAGCGGAAGCGCAACTCGGGCTTGGTGCCCATCAAGGTGTTGACGGACTGCGCCGTCTCCTCCTGGTCGGCCTGATCGATCTCCACCTTCAGCAACGTGCGATGCTTCGGGTCCATCGTGGTTGCCTTGAGCTCGCCCGGGTTCATCTCGCCCAGCCCCTTGAAACGCCCAATGGTGACCTTGGCGTTGGCCGGGAATTCCGACTTCATCAGCTGCTCGCGATGCTTGTCGTTGAGGGCGTAGATGGTCTTGGCACCGTGGGTGAGCTTGTAGAAGGGGGCGACGGCCAGGTAGAGGTGGCCATTCTCAATCAGCGGCCGCATCTCCTGATAGAAGAAGGTCATCAGCAGGGACGCGATGTGGGCACCGTCGACGTCGGCGTCGGTCATGATGATCACGCGATCGTAGCGCAGATCCTCGTCGCGATACTTGGCGCCAGCGCCAGCGCCCAGGGCCTGGATCAAATCCGACAGCAACTGGTTCTGGGCGAGCTTGCCCGAGGCCGCACTGGCGACATTCAAAATCTTGCCGCGCAGGGGCAGGATCGCCTGAGTCTTGGGATCGCGCGCCTGCTTGGCCGAGCCACCGGCAGAATCACCCTCTACCAGGAAAATCTCGGTGTCGCCCGACGACGACGAGCAGTCCGTCAGCTTGCCCGGCAGGCGCAGCTTGCGGGTGGCGGACTGGCGCGAGACCTCCTTCTCCTTGCGGCGGCGCAGGCGATCCTCGGCCTGCTCGATGCACCATTCCAACAGGCGGTCGGCCTGCTGGGGGCTGTTGGCGAGCCAATGATCGAAGGCATCGCGCACGGCCGTCTCGACGATGCGGGTTGCCTCCACCGTGGAGAGCTTTTCCTTGGTCTGACCCTGGAACTCGGGCTCGCGGATGAACACCGAGAGCATGGCGGCGGACGTGCCCATGACGTCCTCGGCTGTGATCTGGCCCGCCTTCTTGTTGTTCTTGAGATCGCCGTAGGCGCGCATGCCGCGCATCAGGGCGTTGCGCAAACCGGTCTCGTGGGTGCCGCCTTCCGGCGTCGGAATGGTGTTGCAGTAGGAGTGCGTGCGGCCGTCGTCATCGGCGACCCAGCACACCGCCCACTCCACCGAGCCGTGCCCGCCATCCTTCTCGATGCGGCCTGAGAACAGGTCCTTCGTCACCAGCGTCTTGCCGTCGACGATCTCGCTCGTGAGGTAGTCCTTGAGACCGCCGGGGAAGTGGAACACCGCCTCGGCCGGAGTGTTGTCGGTGATCAGCTCGGGCGCGCAGTGCCAGCGGATCTCGACGCCGCCAAACAGATAGGCCTTGGAGCGGGCCATCTTGTGGAGAATGGCGGGCTTGAATGACGCGGCCTTACCAAAGATCTGCTCGTCAGGCTTGAAGCGGACCGTGGTGCCGCGGCGGTTCATGATCGAGCCGAGCTTCTCGAGCTTGGTCTGGGGCAGGCCGCGCGAGAACACCATGCGATAGAGCTGCTGGCCGCGCGCGACCTCGACCTCGCACGTCTCCGAGAGTGCATTGACGACGGAAACGCCGACGCCGTGCAAGCCGCCGGACGTGTTGTAGGCCTTGCCATCGAATTTGCCGCCGGCATGCAGCGTGCACATGATGACTTCGAGCGCTGATTTCTTGGGAAACTTAGGGTGGGGATCGACGGGTATGCCGCGGCCGTTGTCGCTCACCGACAGGTAGCCGTCCGCTGTGACCTTAACCTCGATCCACGAGGCATGGCCTGCCACGGCCTCGTCCATGGAGTTATCGATCACCTCGGCGAAGAGGTGATGCATGGCTTTCTCGTCGGTGCCACCAATGTACATGCCGGGGCGGCGGCGGACAGGCTCGAGCCCCTCCAGCACCTCGATGTCGGCAGCGGTATAGGCGTCAGCGGCATCAACCTTGGTGGTGCGCCGGGCGGGGTTTTTGTCGGTCATGTCTCGGGCTAGGTTGCCGAAAAGGTCGCGGGATGAAGCCATGGAGTTCGTCCGCCATTGTGGTCGAGTTGCGGCATTGCCAACGCAAACGCGACAGTAACGGCCTGCCTGAACTCCCGAATCCTGTTGTCGTGAGCTGTGCCTGAGGTGGCACGGTCGGTGCGCCTTTGACAAGACCCTGAAATGCCGCTCCCACGCCAGTCGGGGCCCAGGTGTGGCCAATGCCACGCACGGAATGTTGCATAGAGGCACCAAATGTGGCCGATCTTACCGCCTTAACCTCGGCCCCCTACCAAGGTACAAGAGGCAACATTGTCGGCTCAATTGGAGGGCACGCTTTGGGCGCGCTGCTGGTTCTGCTCGTTATCGGCTTCGGCATTGCCGTACTGCCGCAGTTGTGGGTCAAGAGCGTGCTGAGCCGCCATTCCGAAGAGCGGCCTGACTTTGCCGGGACGGGCGGTGAATTCGCGCGGCACGTGCTCGACGAGATGAAGCTCGGCCACGTCAAGGTCGAGGAGACGACGCTTGGCGATCACTACGATCCGGAAGCCAAGGTGGTACGGCTGACGCCCGAGCACTTCGGCCGGCGCTCGCTCGCTGCGGTGGCGGTGGCGGCGCACGAGGTCGGGCACGCCATGCAGGACGCGACCAACTATCCGCCGCTGGTGCGGCGCACGCAGATGGCAAAACAGGCGCACTCGATCGAGCGGCTCGGCGCGGTCGTGATGCTGGCGGCGCCGCTGGTGCTGCTGATCGCGAAATCACCGCATCTGATCATTCTCGAAGTCTTCCTGGGCATGCTGATCATGGGATCGACCGTGCTGATGCATGCGGTGACGTTACCGGTGGAGTTCGACGCCAGCTTTCGCCGGGCGCTGCCGCTGCTGCGGGCGGGCGCCTTCATCGGCGACCGCGATCTTGCGGCCGCACGGCAGATCCTGAGGGCCGCAGCCTTCACCTACGTGGCGTCGGCGGCGATGAGCTTGCTCGACGTCATGCGCTGGATCCGCGTGCTGCGGCCTTGATTGGCGCTCACGGCGCGTACGTGCTGCTCGCGCAGCACTGCGCCTCCGCGGGGGCGGCGCCGGGCGCCGGGCCGCAGTCGCGGCCTTCGCCTGCACGCAGTTGCGTACAGGCGCTTGCCTGGGACCACGGCACGGAGGGGGGTGTTTGTCGTCCCGAGCCGCGGCCTTGATTGGCGCTCACGGCGCGTACGTGCTGCTCGCGCAGCACTGCGCCTCCGCGGGGGCGGCGCCGGGCGCCGAGCCGCAGTCGCGGCCTTCGCCTGCACGCAGTTGCGTACAGGCGCTTGCCTGGGACGATTCCCAGGAGGATTAGACGGCGTAGCGGCGCGTTGCGGCTCCCCTGCAGGTAGCCGGACGCAACGCGCGTGAGGGAACAGGGAAAATTGCCAGCCGGCCTGTAAGCCGGGTTCTGTTTGGAGGCGACCCTTGCGGGCTACCTCCGCGACGACCATTCATCTGGGACGCCGCTTGCGCGACGCCTCGAGCAACCAACCCGGGCAGCAGGCCGGATGAGCCTTGGCGACCGGGTTGCCCCGGGCGCACGCGCCGCCCCTATTTGGTCTTGCTCCCGGTGGGGTTTACCCTGCCGACGACGTTACCGGCGCCGCGGTGCGCTCTTACCGCACCTTTTCACCCTTACCTGGAGCACGTGCGCTCCATCGGCGGTTTGGTTTCTGTGGCACTTTCCCTGGGGTTGCCCCCGGCGGCCGTTAGCCGCCACCGTTCATCCGTGGAGCCCGGACTTTCCTCCGCCGGCTCCGTTTGACGGGAGCGCGGCAGCGGCCGTCCGGCCGACTGACAGGGACAGATAAGGGGCGTGGCGCGGGCAAGGTCAAGGGAAAGCACCAGGAAACACTTCTGGCGGCGCCTCGGCCGACGAGAAAAAATTTCACATGCGCCCAAGTCGGCGCGCTCGAGCGCAAGCGTTCAGCAGCAGTGTCTGCCCGAACCTCAACCAGCCGCGTCGCGGCGGATGGTCATGCGGTAGATGAAACGATCCGCCGGGTGGATGCTGATCGACAGTTCAACGAGCCGCCTGCCGGTCACGTAATAGCGGCGCGTGAAGCGCAAGGCCGCCTCGCCGGGCTCGGCCTCGAGCAGGCGCGCCATCTCGTCGTCGAGAACGGTCGCCTCGATCTCCTGCTCAACCTCGATCACCGTCTCGCCGAAGCGCTGCTCGATCAGCGACCAGATCGCGGTCCTAAGCGTACCCGCCTCGTCGGCCAGGGCCTGATAGGCGCCATCGATCAAGACTTCCGAGAAGCAGTGCGGGCGCTCACCCTTGCCGCCATGACGGATGCCGGCAATGCGCACCCAGGACTTCTTCGGACGGCAGCCCAGCGTTTCCGCCAGCCGGCCGCGGGCGGCGATCTCCTCGACGGAGGTGACCTCGAGGCGGGTCTCGGTGGCGTATTGCAGGAGCTCTCCCAACGAGCGCATCGACTGGGTGTAGCTCGGTGCAGCGTCCTGGGCTTCGACGCGGGTGCCGACGCCCTTTCGGGCGGACACCAATCCCTGGACGCGCAAGTGTTGTATGGCCTGGCGGACCGTATAGCGGGAGACGCCGAAGGCCTGGCCAAGCTCCGCCTCGGTCGGGAGCAGGCTGCCGACGGGAAAATCGCCCTTCGCTATGGCCTCGCCGATGGTCTGGGCGAGCTGAATATAGAGCGGTTGGGAGGCGTCGCCTTCGCCGCGCTTCAATGCCTCCGCACCCGAGATGCCCTGTTCCATCGTGTCGTCCGTTGTTCTGCTGTCTGCCCGACGCGAAGGGCGGTGACGATCGGGCCAAGCACGCGATGGCAACGCCCGCTCCCAGGCCTCGAGGGAGCCTCGGAGCTGGACGGTCCTGCCACGGCATGCCGCCCGAACTCCAGCGCGCACCCTGCATCAAGCCTGTTCTTTCGGCGCTTGGCTCGTCACGTCGTACTGGCACCGGATGCCGCCACGCGCTAGAGCATGTCCGGACAGCATACACACTCAGCGCCAGGACGGGAAACAAGTGATTGCGAGGGATCCCGGCCAGGGCGCCACGTCCACCAATGCCGCGTCGGTCCGGCAGGTGGAACCGGCTCGCTCCGAGCCCCCAAAAGACCGGCTTTCCCCTGGAACGATGGTGGCCCTTCTCAGCCTGGTGACAAGTGTTCAGGCGCTGGCGACCTTCGCCGTGCTGACCTTGCCGACGCTGGCGACGCTGGCGGCTGCGCACTTCGGGGTCGGCCCGGAGGCGATCGGCTACCAGATCAGCGTCGTCTATGGCGCGGCGGCACTGCTTTCCAGTGCTGCAGGCGTCTACGTGCGGCGCTACGGGGCTGCGACCATGAGCGGGCTCTCGATGGGGCTGTGCGGGGCCGGCCTGATGGGCATCGCCAGCGGCAACGTGGTGATTGCGATCGCAGCCTCCGTCGCCATCGGCCTCGCCTACGGTCTTACCAATCCAGCCGCCTCGCACATGCTATTCCGCTTCGCGCCGCGTGAGCGGCAGAACCTGGTATTTGCCCTCAAGCAGACCGGCGTGCCTCTGGGCGGCATGCTGGCAGCGCTGATGCTGCCGCGACTGGCACAGGCCTATGGCTGGCAGGTGGCCACCGCGATTGGGGCGGCGATGACAGCGGCACTCGCGCTGCCGCTGCTGGCGATCCGGGGCCGGACGGATGACGACCGCGAGCCTTCCGCCCGCGTTGGCGCGAGCGGCGTGCTCGCCGGCATGCGCCTGATTCTGGCGACGCCGAAACTGCGGGCACTCGGGATCATGGGATTTGCCTACGCCTCCTCGCAGTTCTGCCTGTTCGCGTTTCTGATCACGATGCTGGTGCGCGACATGGGTTGGGACATTGTGGCGGCGGGAACGGCTGCGAGCATCATGCAAGTCGGCGGTGTCGCGGGGCGGATCGCTTGGAGCCTGCTTGCCGACCGACTCGGCGCAGGCAGCGGCGTCGGGGTGCTCGCCGGCGTCGGCATCGGCTCGGCCGCGTTGGGGCTGGTGATGACGGCTGTTACGGCGGCGTGGCCGTTCTGGCTCACAGCTGTGATCGTGTTCGCGTTCGGCTTCTGCCTGGTGGGTTGGAATGGCCTGTGGCTGGCGGAGATCGCGCGCACGGCCGGGCCCGGCAACGTCAGTGTCGTGACCGGCGGCGTGCTGGTGTTCGCCTTCGGGGGAATCGTGCTCGGCCCAGCGATTTTCGCCACCATCTACAAGTGGATCGGCAGCTATGCGCTGACGTTCGGCATCTTCAGCAGCTACTCGATCGTCGGCGCCGGCCTGCTGTTGGCGAGCCAATGGCGGGAAAAGCGCGACGGGCGGGCCTCGCGGGCCTGATGTCAAACAGTAGAGGCGGCGCCGGACTGCCTCTCGCGCCGGGCAGAAAACGCGCCGTGGTCCTTATGCGGCTAGCGCTTTGGCGGCGACTGCTTGAGAAAATCCTGCATCTCGCGCAGCAGGCGATCGGTAGCGGCTTCCGTTCGCCGCTTCGCCTTCTCGCTGGCGTCGATCAAGCCCCGCTTGCCGAGGCTTTCGGATAGCTTTTTCGGCGGCTTGCTGATCGACGGTTTCACGCTACGCGGCATGGACCAAACCCCTGACGCCTGAAGCCTTGGCTGGAGGTGGTCTGGCGCCCCACACGTTGCGGTGCGTGCCGCCACGCCAGCCGACGGCGCTCGATACTTGCGACAGTATGGCACGGAGCGGTTGCCGGCGACCAGCCCCGATGGATGCCCTTATTCCCGGGCTAACCTGCGGGCCCACGCAAAACATGCCGGCTGTGCGTCTTGGACGGAAAAATGGGGATGCGTGCGAACTGGATTGTGTGAGCCGAGGACAGGCGGCTATGCGCCATCTCACCTGATTGATTGCGATGCGGCCTTGCTTGACGTCCTGCAGACATTGCCTCAGCCGATCTGACCCTTCGATGCGTGCCCCTGCCTCCACACCGCGCCGAGGCTGCCGACGTCGGATCTGGGCTCGCGCAGAAGCAGCGTGATCGTTGCTTCCTCGATACCGGCCAGCACAGCCAAGATGGCGGCGGAACGGAACGGCCAGGCGGCCCACCCCATCAGCAGGATCAGCAAACCAATCGAGACGGCGCCGACGGCCAACTTGACCAACCAGGTGTGATAGCTGGTGAGTTGGCCGAACTTCATCAACGCAAAGATTGCCGGCAGGAACAGACTTGCGCCAACGGCGACGAACGCCACCAACTCCTGGCGCACGATCTCCGGCCAGACCAGGATGATCGAGACACCGATGGCGGTGTAGGCGATGGCGTCGGCGATCGAGTTCGAACTGGGCGCCGAATTTGGTCGGCCCACTCGTCAGGCGCGCTGCAGCACCATCCACAGCGTCGGTCAGGAACGACACCGTCAACAGGACCAGCAACAGCGTCGGCTCCTTCGCCAACGCAAGGAATATGAGAAACGGCGCCGCGATCACGCGAAAGGCTGTCAACGCGTTAGCAAGTGTCATGCGGCATCCGTCGTCGTGCGGGTCCCTGCTCATAGGCGAAACCGTGCCTGGAACAGACTGTGACCACAGAGCGGCCAGCATGGCAAGGAGGCAACTCGGTCATGGGGCAAGTTGCCGTGATGAGGGGATAGGCTCGAATCGATGCCGCCGAAGCCGGTGCGAGACCTTGTGGATGGGGTGCTGGGCGCACTGGCCGGCATGGATCTGGCACTCATCGAGATAAGGACGCCGTGCCAAGCTGGAATAGCGGGCAGCGGGACTGCAGCATTAAGAGACGAGGCGACGGCCGCCAAGCGATGATTGCGTCCGTCGCGCCGACGCTTGTGGCGGCGTAGCAGACGGTTAACGCGCGACAGCGCGGGGAGGCCGCGGCCAGGCCACACATAACCCCATCTAATCCTATTTATCACAACGCTTTATAGCGCCTGACGCTTGACCCGCTCGATGTCTGCCTGAACCATCTCCTCGGCCAATTGCTCCAAGGTTGTTTCGGCGGTCCAGCCGAGTACACGCTTGGCCTTGCCGGGGTCGCCCAGGAGAATCTCGACCTCGGCCGGACGGAAGAATCGGGGATCGATGACGACGTGATCTTCCATCTTGAGGCCGACGCTGCCGAATGCGAGCCTGCAGAACTCGCGCACCGACTCGGTGCGGCCGGTGGCCACGACGTAATCGTCAGGCTTGTCCTGCTGCAACATCAGCCACATGGCCTTGATGTAGTCGCGCGCATGACCCCAATCGCGCTTGGCGTCGAGATTGCCGAGCGCCAACTCCTTGGCATGGCCCAGCTTGATGCGAGCGACGCCGTCAGTGATCTTGCGGGTCACGAACTCGATGCCGCGCAGGGGCGATTCGTGATTGAAGAGAATGCCGTTGGAGGCGTGCATGCCAAAGCTCTCGCGGTAGTTCACCGTCATCCAGTGCGCGTAGACCTTGGCGGCGGCATAGGGAGAGCGCGGGTAGAAGGGCGTTGTTTCCGACTGCTGTGGCTCCTGGATCAGGCCGAACATCTCCGAAGAGGAGGCCTGATAGAAGCGCGTATTCGGATTCACGATGCGGGCTGCCTCGAGCATGTTGACAGCGCCCATGCCAGTGACGTTGCCGGTCAGCAGCGGCTGCTGCCAGGACGACTTGACGAACGACTGCGCACCAAGGTTGTAGATCTCGTCCGGCTTCGCGGCATCGATCACCCGCACGAGGCTCGACAAATCGGTGAGATTGCCGTCGTGCAACGTGATCTGATCGGCGACCTTGAGCCACTTCAAGCGGGTGTCCACCACCTCGGCCGAGGCGCTGCGCCTTATCAAACCGTGGACTTCATAGCCTTTTGCCAACAAAAACTGCGAGAGATAGGCGCCATCCTGGCCCGTGATGCCCGTAATAAGAGCGCGTTTCATCTTGTGCCCAAGTCCAATTGTTGCCGGGCTACTGCCTAGCGCGGCTCAGGCGCTGATTCAAACACGAAGTTGCCGCTGCTCCTCAGGTTGGGGACGACCTCGGACAGCAACCGCACGCAAAGGGGGCAGGAGGGCCGTCGACCGCCTGCTGCGGTTTTGCTCGCCCTTGGCACCGCGTATTCACGCGAGCCGCATGCTTCGATTGACTTCGCAGGCGTCGTCTGCGAGCGAAAGCGGGCTCACGCTTGGTCGCACTGCACAGGGGGCAGCCGTGGACCAGCGCCGACGTCGCGCTCGCGTTTCCCCTGGGCACGCCGGTATCTCCCACAGGCGGCAAGACAAGCGGACGGACACGCACGGATGCGACGGATCTACTCGCCAGTCCTGCTTGCGAACGTGCCAGAGGCCAGGGCGCGCGCCTTCGTGGTGCTGTTCACATTCGATGCGATCGCGCGTTCGATCCTGATTTCAGTGCTGCCGCTCAAGGCCTACGGCCTGCTGGGTGCCGCCCAACTCGTGAGCGTGGTCTATTTCGCAGCGGCTTTCATCGGGCTCTCCAGCAATCTGACGGTGCCGTTGCTGCTCAGATCCCTGCCGCGCCGCTGGGTGCTGACAATCGGCGCCTGCATACAAGTCGCCAGCGTGACGATGCTGACGTTCGAGAGCGCAGCGACCTTCATTGCGGGCCTCGCTCTGCAGGCGATGGCGATGGCCATGCTGGATGTGGCGATCAACCTCTACATGCTCGACCACATCCCGCGCCGGCAGCTCAACACGTTCGAACCGAGGCGGCTTTTGTTCACGGGCACGACGTTTGCGCTCGGGCCGTGGCTCGGCGTCTATCTCAACGGCCACGTCGATCCCCGACTGGCGTTCCTGGTGGCCGGGATCTCGGGATTGTCGCTGCTGACGTTCTTCTGGTTCCTGCGGCTCTCCGATCACTCTGCAGTACGCACATCCGGCGCGATGTCTCCGAGCCCGCTCAAGTCGATCCCTCGATACGTCGCCCAGCCGCGCCTGCTGCTGGCGTGGATCCTGGCGCTCGGGCGCAACGGGTGGTGGGTGATGAATTTCATCTATGTGCCGATCTACGTCACCCAGGCCGGCTATGGGCCGGAGGCGGGCGGCGCGCTCGTCTCGCTCGGCCTTGTCGCCATGCTGGCGGTTCGCATGTGGGGGCGGCTCGGGCAGCGGATCGGCATCCGTAACCTGCTCGCCATCGGCTATGCCAGTACGGGGGTGGCGAGCCTCGTTGCCAGCGGCCTAGCTTTTGCCGAGCAAACGACCCTGTGCATGGTGGCGCTGTGGGCGGCGGCGGTGGCGGCGACCATTATCGACGGCGCGGGCAATGTGCCGTTCCTGCGGGCGGTGCGGCACTACGAGCGGGCCCCGATGACGTCGGTGTTCATGACATTCCGCCATGTGGGCTCGCTGGTGGTGCCGGGCGTGCTCGCGCTGGTGCTGTGGGTGGCGCCATTTCCTGCCGTGTTCGCTGCCGGCGGACTGCTGACACTCGGCATGGCCGCCTTGTCGCGACTGCTGCCCCGGGGGCTTTGAGGGCCGCGGCGCCTGTAGCCCGTGGCGGAGGCTGCCAATTATCTCGAGGCTGGCGCTCGCCGGCCAAGATGCCTACGATCCCAAGCCGATCCACCGTCTTAGCCGATCCAACAAGGAGCCATACACGATGACCGCCACCGATGCCGTACTCTACGAGGACAAGGGCGACGGCATCGTCGTCGTGACGTTGAACGAGCCCAAAACGCGCAACGCGCTCAGCGAGGAGATCATCAACGGCATCGTGGCGACGTGTCAGCGCATCAATGCCGATACGAGCGTGCGCTGCATGATCCTGACTGGTGCGGGCGAGGGTTTCTCGTCGGGTGGCAACGTCAAGGAGATGCGTGAGAAGAAGGGCCTGTTCGGGGGCGCGCCGGTCGACATGCGCCGCGCCTACCAGCACGGCATCCACAAGATCCCGAAGGCGCTCTATGACCTCGAGGTGCCTTCGATCTGTGCTGTCAACGGCGCGGCGATCGGGGCAGGCTGTGACACCACGCTGATGTGCGACATCCGCATCGCCGCGAAGAAGGCGGTGTTTGCGGAAAGCTTCCTGCGCGTCGGGTTGGTGTCGGGCGACGGCGGCGCCTGGTTCCTGCCGCGTGTGGTCGGGCTGTCGCGGGCTTACGAGATGACGCTCACGGGCGACATGATCGACGCCGAGAAGGCGGAGAAGTGGGGCATCGTCTCGAAGGTCGTGGACGACGACAAGCTGATGGACGAGGCGATGGCGATGGCGCGTAGAATTGCAGCCTTCCCGCCGCATTCGATCCGCCTCAACAAGCGGTTGCTGCGCGAGAGCCAGGGCGTCAGCCTGCCGGTGGCGCTGGAGATGGCGTCGGCCATGCAGGCGCTGGTTCAGGCCACCGAGGACCAGGGCGAGGCCGTCAATGCCATGCTCGAGAAGCGCAAGCCGCAATTCAAGGGCCGCTGACCGGCGGCTCGTCGGGCGATGCGTGCGGCATCGCCTGCCAGTCCCTCTTTACCCGAGACCTGCCCCATGCCCGGCCCTTTTCACGGCGTTCGCATCGTCGATCTCACCAATGTCGTGCTGGGGCCGGTTGCGACCCAGCATCTGGCGGACCTTGGGGCCGACGTGATCAAGGTCGAGGCGCCGGAGGGCGACCTGATGCGCAATCCGGGCAATGCGCCAAACCCGAAAATGGGGCCCATCTACTTGGCGATCAATCGCAATAAGCGGTCGATGGCGCTGGATCTGAAGCAACCGGAGGCTTTGGCGGCGCTCAAGGCGGTGATTGCGACGGCCGACGTGCTTGTGCACAACATGCGCGTGGAGGCGGTCGAGCGACTAGGCCTCGACTACTGCCAAGTGCGCGCGATCAAGCCCGACATCGTCTATGCCTACAGCGTCGGCTACAAGCATTCCGGTCCCTATGGCAAGAAGCCCGCCTTCGACGATCTGGTTCAGGGGGCGAGCGGTGCCGCCTCGCTCAGGGGGCGGGTGGATGGCAGCGAACCGAGCTTCCTGCCGAGCCTGATCGTCGACAAGACCACCGGCCTGCACCTGGCGATGGCCGTGATGAGTGCACTTTTCCACCGTGAGCGCACCGGCGAAGGCCAGATGGTCGAGGTGCCGATGATGGAGGCGATCACCAGCTTCTGGCTGGCGGAGCATCTCTATGAGCACACCTATGTGCCGCCGCGCGGGACGATGGGATATCCGCGCGTGATGTCGGCCGATCGCAGGCCCTATGCGACCCGCGACGGCTATGTCTGCGCCATCATCTACAATGAGAAGCACTGGCGGGCGTTCGCCAAGGAGATCGGGCGATCGGAACTGCTTGCCGACCCACGCTTTGCCACGCAGACGGCACGCTCGAACAACCAGTTGGCGCTGCAGGCGCTGATTGCCGAGGAGATGCCGAAGCAGACGACAGAGGCGTGGATCGCGTTTTTCGACCGTGCCGATATTCCGGCGTCTCGCGTCAATACGCTCGAAAGCCTGCTCGAGGATCCACATCTTGCCGCAACGGGATTCTTCACCGTGAGCGAGCATCCGACCGAGGGACCGGTGCGAACGATGGCGAGCCCGTTCGAGTTCTCGGCGACGCCGGCTGCCTTTCGCCGGCATGCGCCACCGCTGGGTGCCGACGGGCCTGAGATCCTCGCCGAAGCCGGGGTGACGGAAAGCCAGATTGCGGACCTGCTCGCCTCGGGTGCCCTTCTCACCACGCCTGCCGTCTACGGCAAACCGGATTAACCCAGACCTTCGCGCCCCTGCCAAAGTTATCCCCGCTCCCCAAAACTGCCCCCTTATGGGCCGGGTAGAACGCGGCAGGAAAGACAGCGCAGGGAATGATCGACTTCACGACCAAACTGCTCAGTCTTGCCAAGGCCCTCAAGGACTGGAGCAGCGCCATTTTCGAGACCGGGGAGAACCGTCGCCAGCGGGTCAGCCGCTATGCCGAGGCGATTGCCGACACGCTGGCACGGGCGGGGGCTGCCTTCGAGCGGCTGGAGAAAGACGCCCAAGACATGCAGGCCCGGCGGACGGCTATCCGCGAGTTCGGTCGCCTCGCCGGCTATGTCGAGGGCATCGTGGCGGCGCTCGATGGCCGGCTCGACGGGCGGCGCGTGGCCGGGCTCAAGCGGCGCCTGGAGGGGCTGGCGCTCGAAGGCCTGATCGCCCGCTCGATCGCCCGGGCGGACCGGGCCAGCATCGACCGGCTGGCATCGGCCGAAGGCTATTTCCGCGCGTTGGCGGACGGGTTGCGCACATGAGGGCGGCAGAGCCCGTCGGCTCAAACACCGCCGGCTCCGACCGTGGCGCGAACCCTGCCGGTCTCCCAGCCGATCAGCGCGCGCTTTCGCGTCAGACCCCAATGGTAGCCGCCGAGATTGCCGTCGCCGCGCATCACGCGATGGCATGGCACGACGAACGAGATGGGATTTCGGCCAACCGCCGAGCCCACGGCACGGGCTGCCGTCGGCTGGCCAAGATGTCGGGCGATATCGGCGTAGGTGACGGCGCGGCCCATGGGTATGCGCAGCAGCGCTTCCCAGACGCGGACTTCGAAGTCGGTGCCGATCAGGACCAGGCGAACGGGTTGCTCGGGCGACCAGCGGGCGGCATCGAAGACGCGGGCGGCGTGGGGCGCGGTTCGCTCCTGCGCCTCGATAAAGCGGGCGCGGGGCCAGCGGGTCGTCATGTCGGCCAGCGCCTCGGCGCGCGACTGGCCCTTGTCCTCGTCGACGAAAGCGAGGCCCGCAATGCCACGGTCGGTAGCCAGCAGCAGCGCCTCACCGAAGGGCGAGGCATGGAAGCCGTAGGCCACCTCGAGCCCCTCGCCGCGGCGCTTGTAGTCACCGGGCGTCATGGCCTCGTGATCAACGAAGAGATCGTGCAAGCGGCCGGCGCCGGACAGGCCGACCTCGTGGGCGGCTTCCAGAACACTCGCGGAATTGGCGAGCAGGCCGCGGGCGTGATCGATGGTGATGGCCTGGACGAACTCCTTGGGCGAAAGCCCGCACCAGCGCTTGAAGAGACGCATCGTATGGGTGGGGGTCAGTCCCAGATGCTCGGCGAGGCGCTCCAGCGAGGGCTGCTCCTCCCAATTCAACGACAGGAAGGCGATGGCGCGGCGCACGGCGTCATAGTCCGGCGACGTGGCCTGGAACGGAGCGATGGAGCCGGCTTCGGTCGGCATGGCGTTCTCGAGCATGGTTGCCTCATCCGATGAATGCATGAGCCGCGTGCGGCGATGGGGCCATCTATGCGGTAATCGCGCCGCCATTCGACCCGATTCCTGAGCTGGACACGCAGAATTCCGCCAATCCAACTTCCGGGCGCTCAGTATCGGAAACTGCGGCGCGATTCATCGAGGGCATCGAGCAGGGCATTAGCGAGATCGCGCCGCTCGTCGTCGGTGAGGAAGCGGCCGAACGACACCACCCGGTCGTGCATGCGCAGCTTCAGATCCGTCCGGCCATCACGGGTTTCGATCAACTCGACGCGCACCCAATAGGGATTGAACGAGAATTCCTCGCGCTTGCCGGAGGGATGATAGCGGATCACGGTCAGCGCATCGGGCAACAGCTCCACCGTCTCGCGGAGGCGGCCGGAGCGATAGTTGAGGCGGAAGGCCAGATATATCAGGGCGGCATCGAGGCCGAAGAAGCCCATGACGGGCCAAGCGCCCATCATGTAGAAGGCCAGGCCCGCCACGAAACTGGCAACCGCGATCAGGGCCATCAGGATCAAAAAGCCTGACGGCGGCAGGGAGCGGTGTGGTGCCAGCACCGCGCGGAAGGTGCCCGGCTCGTGCACGTCGATGGTGTTCTCTTCCATGCGACCGGATCTCTCGTGTAACAATCCTAAAGTGGCCCTGGGCCTTGTCGGTTGGTCTGGTCTAGGCCAGTACCGTTCTACGTTAGCTGCGTGGACTGCGTCACCGCCATGTGGTCGCAAGCCCGATGTGGCGCCAGGACGCGTCATCGACTGACCGAGCGACCTGATACACCAGCCGACAGGTTTCGGCATTTCAGTGTCACACCGGTAAGACAGCAATTTTTAGATCATGGAACCCGATGGCCGCCAAGCGTGAGAAAAGTGCCGTGGTGAAGACATCCGCACCGGCCAAAGGCCCAACCGCCAAGCCCAAACGCGCGGCCGCCAAAGGCCGCGCCAAGGCCGGAGGGGGAGGGAGAAGTCGCGCCGCCACGGCCGACAAGGCGACAATCCTCGAAATGTTTCGGCGGTTTTCTGCCGCAAATCCAGAGCCGAAAGGCGAACTCGAGCATGTGAATGCGTTCACGCTACTGGTGGCGGTGGTGCTGTCGGCGCAGGCCACGGACGCCGGCGTCAACAAGGCGACCCGGGAATTGTTCCGGCGGGCGGACACACCGCAGAAAATGCTGGCGCTCGGCGAGGACCAGGTGCGCGACCTGATCAAGACGATCGGCCTCTTCCGCAACAAGGCCAAGAACGTGATCCTGCTCTCGGAGGCGCTGATCAAGAACCACGGCGGTGAGGTGCCGCGGGATCGCGATGCGCTGGAAGCCTTGCCGGGGGTGGGGCGGAAGACCGCAAACGTGGTCTTGAACATGGCCTTCGGCGAGCCGACGATGGCGGTCGACACGCATGTGCTGCGGCTCGCCAACAGGCTGGCGATTGGCCCCGGCAAGACACCGCTGGAGGTGGAGGCCAAGCTGCTCAAGGCGATCCCGGCCGAGTTCATGCTGCACGCGCACCACTGGCTCATCCTGCACGGGCGCTACATCTGCACGGCGAAAAAACCGCGCTGCGCTGCCTGCCTGATCGCCGATCTGTGCCACGCCACGGACAAGGTGATCTAGCTGTGGCGGCGCATCATGGCGGACATGGCGGCGATGCCGCGACCGAGGTGGTGATCGGTTGCCTCGACGTGATGCGGCCGGCGGCGACGGCCCTGGTGGTGGGCGAGGGGAGCGGCCGGCTAGCTGCAGCACTGGCGGCGCGCGGCACAACCGTCAACGCCTGGACTCTCCACCGCCTCGGAGGGAGACCGCAGCACGCCGCAGCCGTGGCCTGAACCTGGAACAGCGGATGCCGCATTCCTACGGCTGCCAAAAGCCAAGGAGCTTCTGGACCTGATGCTGCACGCGGCCGCATCGAACCTGAGGGCCGGAGCCGAAGTGGTCGTGTTCGGCGCCAACGACGAAGGCATTCGCTCGGCAGACCGGCATCTCTGCGCGATCGCCGCGAACACGACGACGATCGAGACCAAGCGCCACTGCCGGGTGCTGAGCGGGCAGAGGCTCGAACGGATCTGCGACCTCAAGGGCAGCCTCAGCGCCTGGCGACGGGTCGGACGTATCGACATCGCGGGCGAGGCGCGGGACTGGGTCTCCTACCCCGGCGTTTTCGCCAAGGGCGGGCTCGACGCCGGGACCAAGATGCTGGCCGAAAGCCTCGGCGACTTGAAGCCCGGACTGAGGGTTCTCGATTTCGCAGCCGGGACCGGCGTGCTGGCCGCATGGGTGGTGGCGCAATGCCGGCCGGCGCAGGTCGACATGGTGGAAGCCGACGCGCTGGCGATGGAAGCCGCGCGGGAGAATGTGCCGGATTGCCATGTGATCGCGGGATGCAGTCTCAAGGCGGTCTCCGGTCGCCTCTATGATCTCATCCTCTCAAACCCGCCTGTGCATCTCGGGGTCACGGAAAGCCGGACCGTGCTCGACGACCTCATTCGACACGCGCAGAGGGCGCTTGCTCCCGGCGGGGAATTGCGCCTCGTCGTGCAACGGCGGATTGCGGTGATGGAGGTGCTCCAGGCGGCGTTCGGCAATGGCCGGATCATTGCCGAAGATGGCCGGTTCACGGTGGCCTCGGCGGTGAAGGAGAGAGCGGCGAAAAGAGGGCTAAAGCCCTAGTTCCCCTTCAAGTCGCAGCACCGGGGCTGCCGCCCATATCTGCAACGGCCTAGTTCTGGACGGCTGCCGACGTCGCCGTTGCCGCCTGGCGGATGCTGCCAGTGGCGAGGCCGCGAAAGCGGAAATGACCGGTGATCTTGTCGACGAAGAGGGCGTCCTCGAGCTGGGGGCCCCAGCCCCGGTTGTGCACGATCATCAGGCGACCCGAGGGCGCCACCACATCAGACACGATGGCGATGTGGGTGGTCGATGAGCGGTTCTGCGGGCGGTAGTAGGTGACGATATCGCCGGGCTGGTAGTCCTCGGGCATGTCGGAGATCGGCAATTTCTCGCCATGACGCGACAGGAAGCGACTCATGACAGTGACGCGGCGATGATCGATGTTGCGGTCACCGGTGCCGGACCGGGTCTTGTAGATCAGCGCCTGCAGATCAATGCCGAGCTCGCGATAGGCGCGGACGACGACATCGGTACAAACGCCAAACATCGGCGACACGTCGCCCATCGGGTAGGAAATGCGCTGGTAGCGGGCGTTGTAGATGACGAATTCATCGAGCTGTCGCCGGGCGGCTGTCGCCAGGGCGAGACCGAACTCCTCCGGCTGGCCCGAGCCGGGGGTGCCATGAGGCGGGCTTGCCGCAATGGCCGGCCGAGCTGGCTTGGCCAGGCAGATCGGGGGCTCGGATCTGTCGATTGCGGCGAGCCCCGGCAACGGCGGCGCGGGCGGCTCGATCAGCAGCGCCAGGCTCGGCAATGGCGGCGCAGGCGGCTCGATCAGCAACGCAAGGCTCGGCAATGGCGGCGCGGGCGGCTCGATCAGCAACGCAAGGCTCGGCAATGGCGGCGCGGGCGGCTCGATCAGCAACGCAAGGCTCGGCAATGGCGGCGCAGGCGGCTCGATCAGCAGCGCCAGGCTCGGCAAGGGCGGCGCAGGCGGCTCGATCAGCAACGCAAGGCTCGGCAATGGCGGCGCGGGCGGCTCGACGACCACCGGTTTCGGCACCGCGGTGTCCAATGCGGCCACCCGCTCACTTGGTGGCGACGGCTGAGCCCGGGAGAGGTCGACCGCCACCGGCGGCATTGCGTTCGGGACCGCCGTTTCAGCCGACGGTTGAGCAGCGATAATCAACGACGGCATCTGCCGGGCGAGGTGGCGCACGCCGCGTTCAGCGCCAAGCGACAAGGCAATGATGAGGAACGGCGCCAGCAGCACGCCCAGTGCGAAGCGATCATCATCTGCGATCTCGGCAAAGCTCAAGGCCCGCGCGCGGGGAGCTTGCCGATCAGCCTGGCGGGGTGACCGCTGCCATAGGGACCGTGCGTCGATCGACCAGTGCCGCGCCGTGGCGGTCCGGATCAGCGTGGAGCCCGGCGCCCGGCGATGGGCGGAACTGGCGGCAAGGGCGAGCGGTCCGGCCGCGGCGCCCTTGGCCCGCTTGCGGTGCTTCGCCTTTTGCTTGCCCCCACCCTTGCCGTGGTGCTTCTTCACGCCACTGTCCCCGCGCAGCAACTCGTTCGTGTTGCAGATGGCCCAATTGAATTCCGTCCATCGACAACACTAAAATTCCAACTTATTTCTCAATGGTTATGGTTACAAGCAGGTAAATGACATTACGTCTCAACCTGTTGCTTCCAGGCCTACAGCTGCCGCGATGTCGGCCGGCCGGCGCCCAGCCTGGCGCAGCGACTCCAGACTGGTGTCTCCCGCCCGTTTCGACAGCTTACGGCCTTGTTCATCCAAAATCAGGCGGTGATGGTGATATTTGGGCGCTGGCAATCCAAGCAACCGCTGCAGCAGCCTGTGGATATCGGTCGCGAACCTCAGATCAGCGCCCCTGACCACATGCGTGATGGCCTGCCGGGCATCGTCGATCACGACCGCCAGATGATAGCTTGGCAGTTCGCCCTTGCGCTGGATCACGACGTCGCCCCAGCGTGCGGGGTCAGCCGTGACCGTTGCCGGCTCCAGGTCCGGGCTCAGCTCGACGTAATCCAAGCGCGCACCGTCCGGGCTATTCGCTAGCACCTCCAGGGCCTTCGCCATATCGATCCGGAGCGCAAACGGCGTACCTGCCGCTTTTTTGGCTGCGACGTCGCGCTCAGCGCGGTGGCGCCAGATGCCCGGGTAGAGGGGGGCGCCATCGGGATCGCTGGCACCGGGCCGGGCGGCCTCGACGATCTCCTGGCGGCTGGCGAAACAGGGATAGAGCAGGCCCATGCGGGCCAAACGGGCTGCGGCGTCGCGATAGACCGGGAAATGGCAGGATTGATAGAGAACGGGCTCCGGAGACCGGATGCCGAGCCAGGCGAGGTCGTCGAGGATGCCTTGCGCATGCTCAGGCCGGCAGCGCTCAATGTCAATGTCCTCCATTCTGATCAATAACTTACCTCGCAACCTGGCGGCGAAACGCACATTGATCAACGCCGAGAGGGCGTGACCCAGGTGCAGCCTCCCGGTCGGGCTCGGTGCGAGGCGCAATCGCGGCTCACCGACGTTCAAATCTGTGCTCATGCCTGAAACACTGCTATCAGCCCATGCGTGCCGCAATACTTCAGCGGCAGGTCCTGAAGGTTGCAGACTGTGCCCTGAGACGACGGATGGCGGCAACAACACCGAAGGCCAGCAGGCTGCGCCTGATCGAGACGGCAGACGATCTCACCGCCGGCATTAAGGTGTTGCGGCGCAGATGCGCCGTTATCCGGCATATGCACGACGTAACCGGCCTGCCTCCGCTGCGGCGGCGGCCCGGTGGTCTCGCGGGCCTGTCGCGGATCGTGATCGGCCAGCAGGTTTCGGTCGCCAGTGCTGCTGCGATCTGGGAGCGAACGGAGCGGGTGGTCGGTGACTTCGAGGCTGGCCGGATGCTGGCGCTCGACGACGAGGATTGGCGGACAGCTGGTCTTTCCACGCCCAAGATCAGAACCTTGCGGGCGGTCGCAACGGCGGTGGCCGAAGACCGTCTCGCTTTCGAAGTCCTGCCTCAACTCGCCGATGAGGAGATCGTCGCCCGCCTCACCGCCATTTCAGGCATCGGCCCCTGGACCGCCGACATCTACCTGATGTTCTGCATCGGCCGGGCGGACGGGTTTGCCGCGGGCGACCTAGCTTTGCAGGTGGCCCTGCAAATGGCGGCCGGCCTAGAGGCACGCCCGACAGCAAGCGCGATTGCAGACTATGCCGAGCGCTGGCGGCCTTGGCGCGGCGTTGCAGCGCGGCTGCTGTGGGAATTCTACCGCATTCAAAAGCAGGGAGGCCCGGGCGTTCCTGTTTGACAGGACGTCCCGAGCCTCCTGAGAGACACGTTCTGATCTGGCAACCGTTTAGTTCATGACCACCGGACCGTTCTTGATCTTCGGCATCACGTTGGGCATGCCGGCTGCGGCCGCGTCGGAGTTGACGTAGAGCTTGCCGTTGCCTTCGAGGTAGAAACTGTCAGCGACCAGGGCGAAGAACGGGGAGGACTGATTGAGCTCGCCGTTGCCTGAGATGTTGACCTTCCACTGCGGGGCATAGACGGCGCCCACGATGTTCAAGGTTCCACCGCCCTGGATCGTGGTCTCGCGGATGCTGGCGTCGTACCAGTCGAACTTGCGGTCGACCATCACGAAGCCGGCAAAGAACCCCGTTGTCGGCGCCTTGACGTTCATGCTGGCACCGCCGCGAAGCTCAAGACGGGTGTTTTGCCCATAGAAGAAGAACGTGACGCCATCACCCGTGGCCGATGCCCCGGCCTGGACCTGGAAGTAGCCGTCCTTCATGACGTAAAGACCGGGCGTGAAGGTGACGTTGGCCTGGGGCTTCAGAACCGTGTTGCCGCAGTAGACGCCGGGGTTGAGCGTGTGGGTGCCGCTCTTCAGCTCGAGATTGGTGTGGTTGCAGGTGTGGACGTTCGGCGGGTTGTAACTTGCGAACTTATCATAGAAGGGGTCGTCCATCGGTTCGCAGCCAATATAGGGATACGGCGCAAAGTGCTCGGCACCCAAGACACCACCGGCTGAGCAGAAGCCCTGGGCCGTGCCCTGGGAGGCGCCGACGGCGTTGATCGCCTGGCTGTTGGTCGAGTTGACCCAAACCCAGCAATCCGGCGAGGAAACCTTGTTGATGCCCTGCAGGTGGAGGCCGTCGCTGGTCGTCGGATTTAGCGCAAGCATGCAGGTCACGCCGCCGTTCTGGATCTGGGAGCGCGCCGTCGAGGACGACTGCAGCTCGACTTCACCGAAGCCGAAAATCTGCATGATAGTGTGCGTATGTTGATGCTTGGCGGTGATCGACACCTGCGAATTGCTGGCGAGGATGGTTGGCTGAACGCTGGCCAAGGCGGTGCCGGCGACGTTGCCCTTGAAGATGCGCATCGCCTGCTGCTGACGGTTCAGGTTCGCGGTGGCCGGCAAGCTGGCGCCGGCGATGGCGGCCGCGTCCGCGGCTGCCTGCAGGCGGGACTTGACGGACGTTGCCCTTGCAAAGTCCACAGCCGTTCCCGTGATCCCCATTACCATCAACGATGCCAATGCGAATAAGATTGCGACGCTGCCTTCGGTGCTCTTGAGCAGCGACGTCTTCTTTGAGAGAGGTTTGTCCATAACGTGCCTCGATTGCCATCGACTGGAGGCAGGATTAAATAACAATCTCTAACGTGATCTCGCTTAAATCATTCGACTTTTATTGACTCCACTAGGATTCCTAATACCCTGATATCAAGGTCTTTCTTATGTTTATTGTCAGCTATGGATTGCAGACAATTTCGATTCAAATTCCCGGCGAATGATTGCCATTTGCGCAACGGCCTTGAAGCCCACCGGGATAGTTGACGCCGGAAGTGTGAATAACCGGCGCCAACGACGAGGAGGCTTGGAGACCCGGCAGGCCTGCCCGCAAGCAGCGCTAGGGAACAGAGAGGATGGCTCGCAATTGGGTCCCTTGGCTGCGAAGCGCTCGTCCTTGGCGACAAAAGCAGCAACGTGGCAGATCGGCGCACCGGTTGACGGAACTTAACGTGTCCGCTACAAGGGGTCGCTTTCGTCAACGGCGTTGGATCACGCCCGCACCCGATATGCACATCGGGCGAGGGTGGTTTTAGCCGTTTGGGGCAACTAAGACGAGTGACATCCGGATAGGGCAGCACATGCCGCGTTGGCATGAGAGGCGCAGTTGTACTGACACTCTGCCGACTTAACGGACGTTGCTGGTTTAACAAAAAGTGGCCAAACGCCCTGAAATACGGGCGACGCGGCGGCAGCGGGAACTCCCTCGACGGGGAGCGGCTAGGAGAACGACGTGGCTCGTATCGCAGGCGTGAACATTCCGACGCAGAAGCGCGTCGTGATTGGTCTTCAGTATATCCATGGCATCGGCAACAAGTTCGCCCAGGAAATTTGTGAGCGGGTCGGCATCCCGGCTGAGCGGCGGGTGAACGAGCTGACCGATCTCGAAGTTTCGCAGATCCGCGAGACGATCGACCGCGACTATACCGTCGAAGGCGATCTGCGGCGCGACGTTGCCATGAACATCAAGCGACTGATGGACCTGGGCTGCTATCGTGGCCTCCGGCACCGCAAGGGCCTGCCGGTGCGCGGCCAGCGGACTCACACGAACGCCCGGACCCGCAAGGGCCCCGCCAAGGCGATCGCCGGCAAGAAGCAGGCAACACGTTAACGCGAGCGCCGGTCAAGCAGACGGGGCGAGCGCTATGCGCACGACGGCGCGGCGCCCCGGCCGGCACTCAGATCATTGACACCGTCCCCCGACCCGGAGCCCACGAAGCATGGCAAAAGAGCAGCAGGCGCGCGGTAAGATCCGCCGGCGCGAGAAAAAGAACATCGCATCCGGCGTGGCCCATGTGAACGCCTCGTTCAACAACACCATGATCACGATCACCGACGCGCAGGGCAACACGATCTCCTGGTCGTCGGCGGGCACGATGGGTTTCAAGGGCTCGCGCAAGTCGACGCCCTATGCCGCCCAGATGGCCGCAGAAGATGCCGGCCGGAAGGCTGCCGAGCACGGCATGCGGACGCTCGAAGTCGAAGTTTGCGGGCCGGGGTCGGGCCGCGAGTTGGCGCTGCGGGCGCTGTCGGCTGCCGGCTTCCAGATCACGTCGATCCGCGACGTGACGCCGATCCCGCACAATGGCTGCCGGCCGCGCAAGCGTCGCCGCGTCTAATTCCCGGCATGTTGCGCGCGGGCGGCTCGACCGGCTTGATCGCCGGAGCTGCCCGCCCCCGGTCAATGCCGGCGCGAGCAAGACGTTTCGATCGAGACAGTCCGGCCTCAAGGCCGCGCTGAAAGCTCATTTCCACCCGCCGCGCCTTCCCCGCGCGTGCCGATGACATCATGGGTGCAGCATGTTGCAGAAGAACTGGCAAGACCTGATCAAGCCCGCCAAGCTCCACATCGAGGTCGGCCGCGAGCGCGAGCGGATGGCGACCATCGTTGCCGAGCCGCTGGAGCGCGGCTTCGGCATGACTCTCGGCAACGCGCTGCGCCGCGTGCTGCTGTCGTCGCTGCAAGGCTCCGCGATCACGACCGTGCACATCGACGGCGTGCTGCACGAGTTCTCCTCGATTGCGGGCGTGCGCGAGGACGTTACCGACATCATCCTCAACATCAAGGAGATCGCGCTGCGCGTGCACTCCGACGGCGTCAAGCGGATGGTGCTCAAGAAGGAAGGTCCTGGCCCGGCGACGGCCGGCGACATCGAAACGAGCTCGGAAGTCGAGATCCTCAACCCCGAGCACATCATCTGCAATCTCGACCAGGGCGCGTCGATCCGCATGGAACTGTCGGCGGCGATGGGCAAGGGCTATGTGGCGGCCGAACGCAACCGGCCTGAAGATGCGCCGATTGGCCTGATCCCGGTCGACAGCCTCTACAGCCCGGTCAAGAAGGTCTCCTACCGCGTCGAGAACACTCGCGAAGGCCAGATCCTCGACTATGACAAGCTGACCATGAGCGTCGAGACGGACGGCTCGGTACGCGCCGAGGACGCGGTCGCCCTGGCGGCGCGCATCCTGCAGGACCAGCTCGCCATCTTCATCAACTTCGAGGAGCCGAAGAAGGCCGTCGAAGAGCGCGTCCATCCGGAGCTCGCGTTCAACGCGGCGCTGCTCAAGAAGGTCGACGAGCTGGAGCTTTCGGTGCGTTCGGCCAACTGCCTGAAGAACGACAACATCGTCTACATCGGCGACCTCATCCAGAAGACCGAGGCGGAGATGCTCAGGACGCCGAACTTCGGGCGCAAGTCGCTCAACGAGATCAAAGAGGTGCTGGCTTCGATGGGCCTGCATCTCGGCATGGAGGTTCCGAACTGGCCGCCGGACAACATCGAAGATCTGGCCAAGCGGTTCGAGGATCAGTACTGAGATTAAAGGGATCGGGCTTGTCGCGGCGCAGCCTGGATGACCTGATCCCTTCACGGCACTGAACTGTACGAGGAGAGGCCATAGAACCTCCCCGTTTCAACAACGTAAGGGTCCAAGACAATGATGCACGGAAAGCTCGGCCGACGTTTCGGCCGCCAGAGCGGCCATCGCCAGGCGATGTTCTCGAACATGGCCGCCTCTCTGATCAAGCATGAGCAGATCGTCACGACACTGCCGAAGGCGAAGGATCTTCGCCGCGTCGTCGACAAGTACATCACGCTCGCCAAGCGCGGAGATCTCAACTCACGGCGCCTTGCCGCCGCGCGCCTGCGCGACGAGGACATGGTCAAGAAGCTGTTCGACGTTCTCGGGCCCCGCTACAAGGACCGCAATGGCGGCTACACGCGCGTGCTCAAGGCCGGCTTCCGCTATGGCGACAGCGCCCCCCGCGCCGTGATCGAGCTTGTCGACCGCGATCCCACCGTCAAAGGCAAAGAGGATCGCGAGCGCCATGAGGCGATGCTGAAGGAGCAGGGCGAGGGCGCGGCTTCCTGAGCCACGCCGAGGCCGGCGATGGCGTCTCGCCCGCCGGCTGGCCCTCAGAGGCCCTTACCAGAAGACATGATCGATGCCCCGGGCTGGCTGCTTCGCGCACCAGGGCCGGGGTTTCGTGTGTCTGGGCTCACCGATCAGGCTTTATCCCAGCAAGTCGTGAAGCATGGGGATCAGGGGCAGGTCGGCCGGCGGCATCGGATAGTCCATCAATCTGGCCGCGCGTACCCACTTTACGGTCTGGCCTTCGCGCGGGGTGATGTCGCCCTCCCAACGGCGGCACAGGTAGAGCGGCATCAGGAGGTGGAAGGTCTCGTAGGCGTGACTGGCGAAGGTGAACGGCGCCAGGCAGGTGTCGCAGACTTCTATCCCCAACTCCTCGCGCAATTCACGCACCAGTGCGGCCTCCGGCGTCTCGCCGGGCATGAGCTTGCCGCCGGGGAACTCCCACAAGCCCGCCATGCTCTTGCCGGGTGGGCGCTGCGCGATGAGCACGCGGCCATCGACATCGACGAGGCCTGCAGCGACGACCAGCAGGATCGGCTTGCTCATGGGGGATTGCTCTCCGGTCGTGTGAGGGATGGCGCGGCAGAGACGCTGGCATCAGTAGGTCGCTGCATCCTACCACGACGTAGCGGCGGGGCGTGAGCAGGCACCCGCGGACTTGCCAAGCCTCGGACGACTGGTGCCGCATGGTGGTGCGCCTTGCCGACCAGGTGCGCTCGCAATCCAGGTGCGAAGGCCCGCACGGACGTTTCAGCTTCCGCCGGTTACAGACTTCTTCTTGCCAAGCCTCACACTGCCAAAACCGTTGCGGCCAATGCTGCCTTCCTCGGCGGGGATTTCCTCGGCGGTCGCTGGCGGGCTGCCACCGCGCACCACCACCTTGCGCCTCGGCACGCGCCGCGCCGACCGGGTCGGCAAGCTGACTGCCGCCTCGGCACGGTCGGTGTGCGCCTCTGCCTGGGTTGCCGTCCTGACGACGGAACCCTTCACGACCACGCCGTCACCGGGCACATGCCAAGGGCCATCGACGCCGGCCATGGCATCGGCGGCGACCGAGAACGCCTTGGCCGTCGCCGCCATCCGGGCCTTGATGCGGTCGTCATCATCGATTTCGCAGTCCGGGGCCCGCCATTGCCCGTCAGCATCGGTCACGACGTCGAGCTTGCCAGCGGAGCCGGCCGAAGCCGGCCGAAGCAACGGCATGCGGCGCTCGGTGCTGCCGGTCTCACCGGGCAGCCCATCGGAGATCTGATAGCGCACGCCGCAGACCACAACTTTCGGGGGCACGTGGGTGCGCTCGAAGCTGTCGTAGGCGGGCTTCAAGTCGGCCCAAGTGTGCGCCCAGGGGTGGAGGGCGTGCCGGGCCAGGTTCTCCTCGGTCATGCGAAAGGGAAAGATGTGAACATCGAAACGATTCTGTCCGGCGTTCAGAGCTGCGTTTGCCAGCCCGTAGATCTCATTCTGGACCTGATTGGTCATGGCGAAACAGCCGACCGATGAGCAGCCGCCGTGGATCAGGATGTATGAGCCGGTGCGGTCGAGAAGCTGGTCGTGCCGGTTCGGGAAGCCCAGATTGAAGGCCTTGCGCCAACGCCCGACCAGGCGCGTCTGGGGCCAGCCGATGCTGTAAAAGCCTTCCGGGCTCTGCTTGTCGCCTTCCTTCAGCTTGGGGCCGACCGACCCTGTCCAATGGCAGATGGGGTAGGTGGCCAGCAGCGTGAAAACGCCGGCCTTGTTGCGCATCCAGAGCTCGAGCTCAGAGGAGGCCTTGAAGATGCGGATATATATGGGATTGCCGCGTTCCAAGCCTCGTTCGGCCAGACGCTGATCGAGGCTGTCGAGATCGGGCGTGCCCGGTAGAGGCAGCTCCTCGCGGACGAATGCGCGCTGACGCTCGACGCGGTCGGCTGCCACATCGTTCAGCACGATTTCGAGGGCCATCGCTTGGACGCATACCATTGCGCTGGCCACTACCACGGCTGCGAACCTGCAGAAAAATCTATACATCGCTCGCATCGCGTCGACTCTATACCCCCAGAACTCGTGCCACGGCCGGCATTGACGACGCCGCCCCGTGATCCATCAGCCTCATTTCGGTGCCGGCAGCCGCAACCTGGAGCCCGTCTACTTGGGCCTCCGATCCAACCATCGCCCCTCATTCGAGGCAGGCCTTCACCGCGCATACTGGCAAGGGCATGGCCGGTTGGTCCAGCAGTTAGCGCGCGTGAAACGCGTTCGCAATTGATCGAGGCCGGTCAGCCACAGGTTTTCCACCGATCGGGAGGCCGGGCAGAAACTCTATTGATTGCCGAATGCGAAGCCCTGGGGCTTGGAGGGCGTCACGACGCCCTTGAGGAGCCCAAACATGCCGCCGGGGGTGCTTTGGGAAACCGGCGCAGGTGCTGGGCTTGCCGCAGCGATGTCCGTGCGGGTCTTTGGGCCTGGCGCGATCAACTTCGACTGTGCGACCTGCTGGTCATTGCGCGGCATTAAGGGCTCGACGGCTGGGCGTTCCAGCGTAGGACAGCTGCCTGCAGGGTCGACACTGCGATTGGCCACCGTCTGGATCGGTCGGGCGTTGACCTGGTACTGGCGGGCGCAGACCGTGATCGGCGGGGGCACGTGGGTGGCTTCAAACGTGTCGTAGCCGTCCTTCAGCACGCTCCAGAATTTATACCACTTGGAGGCCTTGTGGCGCGCCATATTGGCTTCGGTCATGCGGAATGGATAGGCGTGCACGTCGAAGGAGGAGTGTCCGGCATCGAAGGATTCGCGCGCCAGCCCATAGATCTCCTCGATCAGCGCATCAGTCATGGCGTAGCAGCCTGCCGACTTGCATTTTCCGTGCACCATCAGCGCGCTACCTGTGCGGCCATGGGCGCGATCGAAGGCGTTGGGATAGCCGACGTTGAAGGCCAGATAAAACTGCGAGTTGGGGTTCATCTGCCCCTTCGAGACCGTGTAGAAGCCTTCGGGCGCCTGACGATCGCCCTGCCGGACCTTGGGCCCGAGGTCGCCTGACCAGTTGCAGATCGGATAGGTCTTGAAGTGGTGGAAGCGGCCATCGTCGCGCTGCTTCCAGACCTCGAGCTCGGATTCTTCTTTGAAAATACGAACGAACATGGGCGCGCCCGGGCGCATGCCCATCTTTCCGAGCTGCATCATAGTGGTCTTGGAGAGCGGACGCGTGGCCGGCGTCAACTCGGGCGCACCGGCACAGCCGGCTGCCACTGCTGCCAATCCAAGCCCAACGGCTATGCCGATGACACTTTGTCTCATGGTCCCCAGGATGATCGAACGCGCTACCAGTCCCCCTGGCGCAGGGCGATCCCATCTCGATTCGATAAGGTTAAGATACGGTTAAAATTGGCCCTTTACCAGCAGATTTCGAGACTCGCGATCACCTCGCCAGCGACGCAGATTAGGCGCTTGCGGGATGGCACGGGGATGACCGGATTGGGACGAGACTGTGACTGCAATCCGTGGCAAAACCATGCGTCCTCCCAACGCCACCCCATCACCTGGTGGTCTCTCTATGCGTCTGAATTATCGAGCGAAATGGCGCCACTGACTTGACCTTTGACACCCGAGCTAAGGCCCCAGAGAGACCGTGAGCCTGGATCCAGACAAACCCGTCTACGACCTGACCCCGTTCGGACGCCTTGTGGTGCTGGCCGGTGTGGTCCTGGCATCGACCTGCTACACGGCCACGATCCTGGTTGCCACGACCCTGCTGCCGCAAATGCAGGGCGGACTGTCGGCAACTCAGGACGAGATCTCGTGGGTGATGACGTTCAACATCATCGCTACTGCCGTTGCCACCCCCATGACCGGCTGGCTGGTCGCGCGGTTCGGGCGGCGGCAGACGATGATGGGCTGCCTCGTTGGTTTCACGGGCGCCACGTTCATGTGCGGGGCCTCGACATCGCTGGAGATGCTGGTGTTCTGGCGCGTCATGCAGGGCGGGCTCGGTGCGCCGCTGGTGCCGCTCAGCCAGACATTGCTGCTCGACAGCTACCCGCGCCGCCAGCACGGTTTCGTCATGTCGCTCTACGGCATGTCGAATATTCTGGGCCCGGTCATCGGCCCAACGGCGGGCGGCTATATCGGCGAGACCATGGGATGGCCGTGGGGCTTCTTCATGGTGCTGCCTGTCAGCGTCATCGCCTTCCTGCTGTTCAAGTATTTCCTGCCGCACGACCACGCAGACCGCAAACCGACGGGCCTCGACTGGATCGGCTTCATTTCGCTATCGACGGCGATTGCAGCGGCGCAGCTCGCGCTCTCGCGCGGGCAGCGGCTCGACTGGTTCGACGCGACCGAGATCTGGATCGAAACGATCATCGCTGTGATCGCGTTCTACGTGTTCCTGAGCCATAGCCTGACGTCGCGCGACACCTTCCTCACGCTCTCGCACTTCCGCGACCGGAACTATGCGATCGGCTGCGTGCTGGTGTTCCTCTACGGCATGCTCAACTTCGCACCGATCGTGCTGATGCCGCCACTGCTGCAGCAGCACGCCGGCTTCCCCGATTCCGCGATCGGGACCTATGTCGCCTGGCGGGGCGTCGGCAACGGTCTCGGTTTCTTTGCCGCGATGTGGCTGCAGCGACTGGATCCGCGGTTGATCATGATCCTGGCAACGCTGGTGCAGACGGCGTCGGGCTGGTGGATCGCGCATATCAATCTCGACGTCGACCAAACGACCCTGGCGATCAACAGCCTGATGCAGGGGTTCTCGGTCGGCACGTTCTGGGTGCCGTTGACGGTGGTCACGTTCTCGACGTTGGCGCCAGAGCACCGGGCGGAAGGCTCGTCGGTGTTCCATCTTCTGCGCAACCTCGGCTCGAGCCTGTTCATCTCGATCGCGGTGACGCAGATCGTCCGCGCCACGGGAGCCAACTACTCGCGCATGACGGAGATGGCGTCGAGCTACAACAAGGTATGGCAATTGCCGAGCGTAACTGGCGCGTGGTCCATCGACTCGCTTGCCGGCATTGCGCGGCTCTCGAAGGAGATGACGCGCCAGGCGACGATGATCGGGTTCACGAATGCGTTCGTGCTCTACTCGATACTTTCGGCACTCGCCATTCCGCTGTGCCTGCTGGTGCGGCCGCCGAAGCGCGCCTGAGGCGTGCGGTCGTCGCCGACGCCGGCAGCACGCTCCTTGCTCATGACCGGGCGCTATAGCGCAGCGACCGGCGCATTGTTTGCGCGCCATCACCTGCAATGGGAAACGCAAGATCCGCCTGCCATTTGGTGTCGAGGGTCATGTGAACGATGCCGAGCGGCGTGAAGGGCGGGTCGGGTTCGACGAAGCGTTGACCGTCAGGATCCCAGGCCGGGCGCGCCAGATGGGCGATCCAATTGCAGTGGGCCGGCAAGCGCACCTCGTGCAGCGGGTGCTCGTAGATGGCGACGTTGAGCGCGACCTGATCGATCATGTTCGATGATCGGGTTGCCGCATCGGCCAGCAGATCGGCCCACACATCCCATCCCCCGGAGCCGCTGGTCATGGCAAAGACGCCGGCGTTGTTGAGTGGCCGCCGGATCAACCGCTGCGCCACGGCATCACCGAACGCCTCGCGATAGGCACGGCCGTTGGCCATCTCGAAATCGTCGCGGCCATCGCGGAAGTTGGCGTAGGAGCGATGGACTTCGGGCACGAGCGCGATGTCGCCCAGGGATGCAGCCTCAAGGAACAGGTCGATGGCGCGGCCGTCCTGCACCCAGACGTCGGCGTCGAGCCAGAGATAGCAATCGAAGCCTGGAAAGTAGCGGCGCAAGTGGGGCCGTGCCGTCATGGCGCGGAAGCTCGACGCCACCTTCGCGCCCTCGCCAAAGTTGACGTCCCAGCCAGGCTCGACGATGCGGGCGCCTAAGCCGGCGCACCAGTGGCGCTGGTCTTCGGAAAGGCCACAATCGAGGATGCCGAGAGCCAGCGTGTCGAGGCGCTGCGTTGCTGAAAGGGAATTCAAGCAGTCCTGCATCAGCGGGAAATAGCGCTGATCGCCCCCGGTGATGACAATCGCTCCAGTCATTCGGGTGTCTTTCCTTGGTGGCTATCGTGCAAGCGTGCGCCAGTGTTCCGGTTCAGAGATTTGCCTCCGCACCTCCGGGTTCGGAGCCCATGTCAGAAGCGAATGGAACACTAGCAACTGATTGTTTCCAGAGCATCTTTACCCAGTCGCCTAGACTCGACGCCAGTCGCATTGGAGGAGGTCGAAAACTTTATGCGCGCGAGACTGCGGCGAGCCTAACCCGACTTTCGTACGAGGAACAGGTCGGGACAGGCGCGCGCCGGACCCAGAGGAGAAGGCGATTGTGCCCAAATCCGGAAAGAACGGACGCCAGCAGTTGATGCGGCAGAGTTCGCAAGCCGATGATGGCGCCGTCCGGCTCAGCGCCTGCGAGTAGCAGCTCGAACGCCACCCGGGCACAATACTTGCAATATGCAAAATATTGTGTCCCATTGCGATTTGTCCACCAGTCGATATTGTTTATTTGTTAGCTGAATTTTTTATGCTACAAATTTTAAAGACTAAAATTATTCGAATTCAAGTCACGATATAAACACCTCAATTTCATCTGAAAGTTGCCTCTGAAAACTCCTCGCTGAAGATAACGAATTATAAATTGATCTCCAGCGGAGGCACCGATGTCGCAGCCATCAGCTCGCAAGTGTTCGTGGTTTTCTCGAAACCCGAAATCTCCCGAACCTCCCGAATATGCCGCATACACTGCGTCACGCCGTCTGATCAAGAACGAGGCCGGATCGGTCTCGGTGGTCTTCGGCGCCTCCACCCTTCTGCTGGTCTACCTGGTTGGTGGAGCGGTCGATCTGGGACGGGCCTATGTCGCCCGGGAGAAAGTCCAGACAGCGATCGATACGGCGGTCCTGGCGGCAGCGCGAGTATGGCAGACCGAAGACGATCTGGAATTGGCCAAAGAGAAAGGGCTCATTCACTTTCTTGCCAATGCGCCGGCCGGATTGAACACGCGTCCTGGGACGTTTGTGACCGACGAAGCTAAGAACACGATAACCCTATCCGCCGTCGCTTCCTCCCCGGCACCGTTCCTCGCGGTTCTCGGCAAAAGCGAAATCGAAATCGCAATTCAGGCCCAGGCGCAGTTGTCACGGGGCGTCAGCGCCAATCGCAATCTCGAGATCGCGATGATGCTCGACATCACAGGATCGATGGCGGGCAACAAGCTCACGGCCTTGAAACAGGCGGCCAAGGATCTGGTGTCGATCGCGATTTGGGACGATCAGAGCCAATTCACGTCCCGCATTGCCCTGGTCCCGTTCGCCGAAGCCGTCCGGCCGGGCCCGTATCTCGACCTCGTTCGCGGCAACAGGCCGTCCACCAATCGCTTCCAGGACAACAACGGCTATTTCCAGACCTTCAAGATCACGCCGTGTGTTTCCGACCGCAAAGGTGATGAAGGGCTCACCGATGCCGCGCCGATCGGAAACGATAAGGTTGGCCCCGTCTACACACGTACCGGCAATTGCGCACCATCGAGCGAGATTGTGCCGCTGACCAACCAGAAGTCCCTGCTCAACGCACAAATCGACGCTTTCACGGCAGGCGGGCACACCGCCGGGCAAATCGGTACGCAGTGGGCTTGGTATATGCTATCGCCGGAGTGGAATGGGATCTGGCCTGCCGCCAGCCAGGCTGGACCGTATGGGCGCACTGATACGCTCAAGATTGCCATCCTGATGACCGATGGCGAGTATAATCTCGCTTATGATGATGCCGGCGTTGCGACGCGCAATTCCAGCCGCACGGCAAGCAACGGCAGCCCGGATGGGCAGGCCCGGCTCACCTGCGAAGGCATGAAGGCCAAGGGCATCAAGGTCTTCTCGATCGGCTTCCAGCTCAACAGCGCCAAGGCCGAAGAAACGTTGCGGCGGTGCGCCACGGATTCGTCCTACGTCTACATGGCCGAGGACAACGAGGTGCTGCGGATGGCGTTCCGTGACATCGCGCAACGGTTGGCGACCTATCACCTGTCACAATGAGGCGGCGAAACCGCCCGGGACTTGGAGATAGGGGAGAGACGGCGGCGCTGGCAGGGCGCCGCCGTCTGTCATTGGTCACCCTCCGCTGCCGGGAACGGCACCGACAGGCAAGGCTGCGACGTGACGGGCAATGTCGCCCGGCTGGGTCAGCCAGATCTCGTCGCGGTGGGCCAGGATGTGCTGCATGACGCGGCGCAGCTGACGCAAGCGGAAGGGCTGTCCGAGAATGAATGTGTGCAGGACGAAGGGGCACACCAGGGCATGGGGGCCCTTGCGCGACTGCTCCAGCATCTCGTCGAACTGGTCGATCCAGACATCGGCCAGCTCGCGGGCGGTGTGCTGGCGGAAGACCATCATCGGGGAATCGTTGGTCTCGACGGGATAAGGCATGTTGAGGATGCGTCCCTTGCGCGTGCGCATCCAGACTGGCTGATCGTCGAGCGGCCAATCGCACTGGAAGAGGTAGCCGGCTTCCTGCAGCAGATCGAGCGTGACGCGCGATTGCGACAGCCACGGCCCCATCCATCCCGTCGGGCGCTTGCCTGTGAAACTTGCGATGCGCTCGGTGGTCTCGGCAATCAGCTGGGCCTCGGCTTCCTCCCATAGCTCGCCCTGACGCTCGGCGTTCGTGCGGCCGTGGGCGACGAACTCGTCGCCGCGCAAGGCCATGCGCTCACCGATCTCGGGATGATGATCGAGGATGATCGAATTTATATTGTGGGCGAGGGGGGCGCCGAGCTCGTCGAAAAGGTCGAACATGCGCCAGATGCCAACTCGGTTGCCGTAGTCGCGCCAGGCATAGTTTCGCTGAGACTGGGGGGCGCCGATGGTGCCGCTATCGGACCCCAAACCACTGCCAAAGGCGAAATACTCAATATTGTTACAGAAATAGACGGCCAGCTTCTTGCCTTGCGGCCACTGGTAGGGCTTGCGGCTCGGCAAGGGCGACCAGTCATATCGATCGTGGGCTGGGAGTTTCATGGGGTGGCTCCGTTGGCGGACTTGCGATTGGGGAAGAGGTGGGGCATGGCTGAGGCGAAGCGCCTATCGGCATTCTATCCATGCCGGCGGCTCAACATGAAGCCTCAGGCCGTTGGGTATCGCGAGGCTCGGTGGGGCGGCTTCAGTTCACCGCCGCGGCTGACGACTACGGCATCACCTTAGATGGTCTGGGAACAAGAGGGATGCCATGGCACCACAGCGCGGACCGTCGGGCCCAATGGCGCCCCAATTCGAGGGCATCGCACGCGGCAGCGGGCCGGGCGTGATGGTGATGCTGCATGCGGCCGGCTCGGGACCACGCCAGCTCGACAAGCTGGCATCGCTGCTGTCCCCCTTGGTCGGCACGGCGATCGCGCCACGCCTCGATGGGGACGATGGCACGCTGATTGGCACGAAGACAGAGCCCTTTGCCGGTGCCATCGGCTTAGTGCGGGCCCTGCTCGAAACTCGCAAGTGCGGACGACGGCTGCTGTTCGGCCATTCGATGGGTGGCCTCATTGCGACGCTGGCGCTGGCCGATAGCATCGACGTCGATGCAGCGATTGTCTACGAGCCCATCGTGTTGTCGCTGCTCGATCCGGAACAACCCGACGACCGTCGTGCGCGCGATTGGGACCGGGACGTGATAGACGCGATGCGCGAGAGGGCGTCCAAGGGCGATGTGGAGGGTGGTGTCGGGCATTTCATCGAAGCCTACGGGCAGGTTCCGTGGCGCGCGCTGCCAGAGCCCGTGCGTGCCGATCTCGTGCGACGAGCGCCGCAACTGCTGGCTGCCGCCGCGGCCAGCAACGCCACTCGGCTCGACCCGGCGCGCGTGCGAGCGATCACGACGCCGGTTCTCGTTCTCTCGGGCGAACGGTCACCGGATGTCACCCGGCGCATGGCGGACCGGCTCGGCGCGCTGCTCCCAAACGCGACGCGGGTGGAGATCGCGGGGGCGGACCACATGGGAGCGGCGACGGCTGCCGCGGACGTGCATGCCGCGATCGTCGCCTACCTCGGGCGGCTCGGATTGGGATAGCTGTGGCACGGGTCGCCTGGATGCCTTCGATCCCCCAGGTACGGCCATGTCGTGGTAGTGTCGCGCGTTGACGCAGGCGGCGCCCAGTCCGGCCCATGCCTCGAAAGCGGCATAATGGATGGCGATCAGGTCATGGGCACACGGAGCCATGATTCTGGCAACGCCCGAAGGCCGGCGCGCGGCGCGCAGCCATCGAAAACAAATGGGAGCAGCAGGCCTTGGCGGATTTGCTCGAGCAGGATGAAGCGGAGCCAATCGGCGCTGCATCGGCGAGCGTTCCCGTGCTGCTCCCGGTGGCGCTCGACCAGACCTACGACTATCTGGTTCCTTCGCATCTCAGTCTGGAGCCCGGTGCCTTCGTGCTGGTGCCGTTCGGGCCACAGATGCGGATGGGGATCGTGTGGGACACGCCGCAGGGCGAGGGCAAGGCCGTCGCGCGTGAGAAGATGAAGGCTGTGCTGGAGCGCCTCGACGTACCGCCGCTGCCACACGATTCGCTGCGGTTTGCCGAGTGGGTGGCGCGCTACACGCTGGCACCGCTCGGCATGGTGGTGCGCATGATGATGAGCGCGCCTGCCGCGTTCGAGCCAGCCAAGCCCAGGTTCGGCGTCTCGATCGTTACCGACGCGCCTTTGCCGCCACGGATGACACCCGAGCGTCAGCGCGCCCTCGACATCGCAGCCGACGGTTCGGTTCGCGCGAAGAAGGCGCTGGCGGAGGAAGCCAACTGCACGACGGGCGTGATCGACGGGCTGGTGAAGGCGGGCACACTGGTCGAGGTGGCGATACCGGAAAAGAAGTTCCCACTGCCGCGGCCCGGGCATGCGGAAGTCGAGCTCAGCGAGACCCAGGCTGCCGCAGCGCACGCCATCGCCTCGGCCATCGATGCCGACGCCTTCTCGGTGTCGCTGCTCGACGGCGTCACGGGGTCGGGCAAGACGGAAGTCTATTTCGAAGCCGTGGCGCATGCGCTCGAGGCCGGGCGGCAGATCCTGATCCTGCTGCCTGAGATCGCGCTCACCAGCCAATTCATGAACCGCTTCAAGGCGCGCTTCGGTTGTGCGCCGGCCGAATGGCATTCAGCGCTGTCGCCGGCCGAGCGCGGACGCACCTGGCGGGCCGCCTCAACGGGAGAGGTGCGCTGCATCGTCGGTGCGCGCTCGGCGCTGTTCCTGCCGTTTCGCGATCTCGGCCTGATTGTGATCGACGAAGAGCACGATCCCGGCTTCAAGCAAGAGGACCGCGTGCACTATCAGGGCCGGGACATGGCCATCGTGCGGGCGAGCATCGGTGCGGCGCCGATCGTGCTGGCGTCAGCGACGCCGTCGATCGAGAGCCATGTCAATGCGCGCAACGGTCGTTATCGCCATCTCGTGCTGCCTGGCCGGTACACCGGCACGGAGCTGCCGGAGATTACGGCAATCGATATGCGCAAGGATCCGCCGGAGAAGGGGAAATGGCTGGCGCCAGCTCTGATTGAGGCAGTGGTCCAAACGCTCGCCAACAAGCAGCAGGCGCTGTTGTTTCTCAATCGTCGGGGCTATGCGCCACTCACGCTCTGCAGGACCTGCGGCCACCGCATCGAGTGCCCGCAATGCTCGGCGTGGCTGGTGGAGCATCGCTTCCGCAATCGTCTCAACTGCCACCATTGCGGGTTCTCGCTGCCGCTGCCGAAGCGCTGCCCGAAGTGCGAGGCAGAAGACTCGCTCGTCGCCTGCG
This sequence comes from uncultured Alphaproteobacteria bacterium, assembly GCA_963761475.1. GTDB lineage: Bacteria > Pseudomonadota > Alphaproteobacteria > Rhizobiales > Hyphomicrobiaceae. The sequence goes on along the minus strand of CAVXGT010000014.1, from coordinate 459,675 downwards.
GTCCGGGCGTGGAGCGGATCGCGGAGGAAGTCGCCGAGCGCTTTCCGGAGGCGCGCACCGTACTGCTGTCGTCGGACCTGGTGCCCGGCCTGACAGAGATGCGGCAGCTGATCCACAAGATCGAAGCGGGCGAGGCCGACATCATCATCGGCACGCAGATCGTGGCCAAAGGACACCATTTCCCCGACCTTGCGACCGTCGGCATCGTCGACGGCGATCTGGGGCTGGCGCAGGGTGCGGACCCGAGGGCCGGCGAGCGTACCTTCCAGCTGCTGCATCAGGTGACGGGGCGCGCGGGTCGTGCTTTTGCGCGTGGACGCGGGCTCGTGCAAACGCACATGCCGGAGCATCCGGTGATGCAGGCGATCATCGCCTCCGACAGGGAGGCCTTCCTCAATCACGAAATCCGCGTGCGCCAGTCGGCGTTGCTGCCGCCATTCGGCCGACTGGTCGCGCTGGTGGTCTCAGCTCGCCACAGGGAGGTCGCGGAAGGTTTCGCGCGGGAAGTGGCGCGGCGCGCACCGCCGGCTGCCAGCATCGAAGTGCTCGGTCCGGCCGAGGCGCCGATCGCCGTCATTCGCGGGCGGTATCGCTGGCGGCTGTTGCTCAAGGCACCGCGCGACGTCGACGTGCAGGCCTACGTGCGCGAATGGCTGGCACGCCTGCCCGACATCAAGGGCGACATCCGCCTGTCGGTTGACATCGACCCCTACAGCTTCCTGTAGAGGCAGGCCGGCGCGCTCAAGTCAACGGCTAGTGTGGCGGCTTGGAAGTCCGCTTCATTCTTTCGGCGCTCTCTGAAAGCGGACTTCCAAGCATGACGCCAAACTAAGCCAATGTTTTTGGTAGTGTCCCTTTTGACCGCAAAGTCGATTCAAAGCCTGCCGAGAAATGAGACGGACTTTGCGGTCGGGACACTAGCCGATCAGTGCGATCCACTCGTCCTCGGCGAGGACGGTGACACCCAGCTCCTGCGCCTTGGTGAGCTTGGAGCCTGCGTCGGCGCCGGCAACGACGTAGTCGGTCTTCTTCGAGACAGAGCCTGAGACCTTGGCGCCGAGCCGCTCAGCCTGCGCCTTGGCCTCGTTGCGGTTGAGGCGCTCGAGGGTGCCGGTAAAGACCACGGTCTTGCCGGTCACGGGCGACTGGGTGGCGGCGGGTCGCTCGAAGGGGGCGATCTCGATCTCGGCCAGCAGGGCTGTCAGCACATCGCGATTGTGCGGCTCGTGGAAGAAATCGACAAGGGCGTCGGTTGCAACCTCGCCAACGCCCGATAGCGAGGCCAGCTCCTGATAGCCTTCGCCAGCGGGGCGGGCTGCGGCTTCCTGGACCGCTGCAACGAGGGCCGAAGCATCGCCGGCGAAGGCGTCCGCCAGCGCCGATGCCGCGCGCGGGGGCACCAACTTGTGGGCGACGAGGCGCTCGGCAAGCGGGCGCTCGACGAGCTCAGGCGCAAGGAGCACATCGGCTGCGGCGGAGATGGCCTGGATTGCCGAAGCCGCCGTCTTTTCGCCGACACCCGGGATATTGTGGAATCGGCGCCAGCCCTCGCCCGGCGCATCGGCCAGAGCGCGTTCGATGGCGGCGCGGACGCCTTCCCACGAACCGAAGGCGCGGGCAAGATCGCGGGCTGTCGTCTCGCCGATGTGACGGATGCCCAATGCGAAGAGGAAGCGGTCGAGGGGCACGCGGCGGCGCGCAGCGATGGCCTTGAACAGGTTCTCGACGGACTTGGCGCCGAAGCCCTTGCGCGCCGACAACGGCGCGTCGCTTGCCGCATCCCGCCGGGCGAGCGTGAAAATGTCGGCGGGCGAGCGGATCAGTCCCTCTTCGAAGAACAACGCCACTTTTTCCTCGCCGAGGCCCTCGATATCGAGCGCGTTGCGGGAGACGAAATGGCGTAAGCGCTCCTTGACCTGAGCCGGGCAGACGAGGCCGCCAGTGCAGCGGCGCACGACATCGGTCTCCCCGGTCGCCTCGTCGGTGTCGCGCACCGCCTCTGAACCGCAGGCGGGGCAGATCCTCGGGAACGCGAACGGCATGGCGTCGGGGGGGCGCTTTTCTGCGATGATGCCGAGAACCTGCGGGATGACATCGCCGGCGCGCTGAATGGTGACGGTGTCGCCGATGCGTACATCGAGGCGGGCGATCTCGTCCTCGTTGTGGAGCGAGGCGTTGGAGACGACGACGCCACCGACGGTGACGGGCTTCAGCTTGGCGACCGGCGTCAAGGCGCCGGTGCGGCCGACCTGAATCTCGATCGCCTCCAGGACGGTGGTGGCCTGCTCGGCCGGAAACTTGTGGGCGGTGGCCCAGCGAGGACTGCGCGAGACGAACCCCAGGCGCTGCTGCAGGTCTAGGCGGTCGACCTTGTAGACGACACCGTCGATGTCGTAGCCGAGGGCGGCGCGGCGCTCGGCGATATCGCGATAGAAGGCGAGCATCTCGGCAACGCCGGCGCACTGGCGCATGAGTGGATTGGTTGGCAGCCCCCAGCTCTCGTAGGCCTTGACGACGCCGGTCTGGGTGTCGGCCGGCAGGGATGTGGCGGCACCCCAGGCGTAGGCGAAAAAGCGCAGCGGCCGCCTGGCCGTGATGGTGGCGTCGAGCTGGCGCAGGGAACCGGCGGCGGCATTGCGCGGATTGGCGAAGACCTTCTCGCCGGCAGCCGTCTGCGCCTCGTTGAGTGCGCGGAAGTCGGCATGGCCCAGGTAGATCTCGCCGCGGACCTCGATGCTGTCGGGAACGGCGTTGCCGCGGAGGTGATGAGGAATGCCCGAAATCGTCATGACGTTGGCCGTGACATTCTCGCCTTCGGCGCCGTCACCGCGCGTTGCAGCCTCGCGCAGGCGACCGCCCTCGTAGAGGAGAGAAATGGACAGGCCGTCGATCTTCGGCTCGGCCGTGAAGACCAGAGGCTCGGCGTCCTTCATATTCAGGAAACGGCGGACGCGGGCGGCAAAATCAGCGACGTCGTCATCAGAGAAGGCATTGCCGAGCGAGAGCATCGGCACCTTGTGGCGGATCTTGCCGAAGCCTTCGGCGGGTGGCGCACCTACTCTGCGGGATGGGCTGTCGGGGCGGACGAGCTCGGGGAACCGGGCCTCGATGGCAGCGTTGCGGCGCACCAGCGCGTCATAGTCGGCGTCCGTGATCTCCGGGGAGTCCTCACCGTGATAAAGTGCGTCGTGACGGGCGATCTCAGCGGCGAGGCGGGCCAGCTCGGTGGCCGCCTGCCCGGCATCGAGGTCTGCGACGGCGACATCGCGATGGGCGTCTTCAGCTCGGCTCATGTCGTGCACCTGGTGTGGCGGCAGCTTGCAGGTCCGCGCGGTTTCCTCGATGGGATGACCGAGCGGATTGCCAAATGGGAGGCCACACTATGCCAAAGCATGTGCTCGTGTCTCTCGAGCCGCAACGATCAGGCATGATCCTGCTGACGCCGCTGGCTGCCTGCGCCGCCGCACAGCTCGCGAGCCTGACGGCAGCAGCGTGATCGCCATACTGCAAAGACTGCGATGAGACCTCAATAGGCGCGCGTCAGTCCCATCGGGCGGGCTGCTTTGCGGCTGGCCGTCGGCAGGTCGGGAGCAGCGTCGCGCTCGATCGGCAACGGCTCGACCGTGGGCGGTGGCGGCTTCGAGGGCGACTGTTGGGCAGGAGCCGGAGATTGCGGGATCGGCTGCGGCTCAGCTGCTGGTGCTGCCGCCGGCTGCACGGCCGGCTTGTTCGTCCCCGGCGTCAAGTTCTTCCACTGACGGCTGATCCAGCTGCCCTGCTGATCTTGCGGTTTCACGCCTTGACCGCCAAGGAGGGCGTAGGAGTCCTGATACCATTTGGAACGCGGGTAGTTGTAGCCGAGCACGGCGGCTGCAGACTGCGCCTCGGGGATGATGCCCAAAGCCACGTTAGCCTCGACGAGGCGGTGCAAGGCTTCCTCGACGTGCTGCGTTGTCTGGTATTCGGCAACCACGGTCTTGAAGCGATTGATGGCAGCCACGAATTGCCCACGCTTGAGATAATAGCGACCGACATGCATTTCGGATGCGGCAATCGAATCCTCGGAGATGCGGATCCGGTTCTCGGCCTGGCGCGCGTAGGGACTATCGGGATAGCGCGTCACGATGATTTTCAATTCGGCCAGTGCGCGGCGAGCCGCGGTCTGATCGTGGGCCGGGTCCTTGATCTCAGCGAAATAGGACGAAGCGATAACGTGATGAGCCAGTGCCGCATCCTTGGTGCCTGGGTGCAGCGTCGTATAGCGGCGACCGGACGTTATCGCCTCGGGATACTTGCCGGCCTTGTAGTAGGCGAACGCCGCCATGACCATGGCGCGGCGCGCCTCGGGCGCATAGGGATGATCGCGGTCGAGGTCCTCGAATTTCTTGGCGGCTTCCTCGTGACGGCCCTTCGACATCAAAGCATCGGCGAAGGCATACATCTTGCCTGGTGGATCGGGATTGAGTGCCTTGGTCACATCATTCGTGGAGGCGCAACCTGCAAGCGACACGGCCAGCACGGCAGCGGCAAGCAGCGGATGACGGCCTCTCTTGATCGTAGTCCAGCGCGTCATTTTTATTGTCCCCATACCTCGGTCGCTACTGCGCCTGGCATCCCCGCTGCACTTGCAAGCGAATCCCAAATTCGCCTGCACGTCATGCCCCACTTCGCAATTCCGCTCTTGTTATGGCTAGCCATTTGCAGCCTGCCTTTGCGAGCATCGATCTTCATGCTTCGCTGACGATTCGAGCGTTTGTGTGGTCTACAGCTAGCATAGGCACTGCGTCGCTACAAACCCAGCTTCAAGTCCTCGAAGACCTCTTACCGACAATGTTGTGCGTCAAAACAGATGAGCCCGCGACGAAATGCGCTGGGAGCCCAAAAGCGGCGCGCCCACCGGCATCGCCGTGGGCGCATCGCGCTATCGACCCGCTCGGGCTCGAGCTCAATTCGAGACATGCCGGGCGACTACGGACCGTGTGATCAGGTCCCTTCAACGGCATAACCAAGCGCGGGAGCTGCAACGGGGAGATCGATGATCGAGACATCGCGCACACGGGGTGCTTCGACCAGCGTCCAGGCTTCCGCATCTGCGAACAGCTTCTGGAGCACCATGGCATTGATGCGATGACCACCCTTCACCGAGCGATAAGCGCCAAGCAGAGGCTTACCGGCCAGCGCCAGATCACCAACCGCGTCGAGCGTCTTGTGGCGCACGAATTCCTGCGGGTAACGCAGCCCTTCGGCGTTGATGACGCGGTCGTCACCGACGGCGACGGTATTCTCGAGCGAGGCACCCAGGGCCAAGCCTGACTTCCAGAGCCTCTCGACATCGCTCATGAAGCCAAATGTGCGGGCCTTGGCGAGTTCGTTACGATAGACGCCCGGATTGAGGTCCAGGCTCATGCGCTGGCGACCAATGACCTGGGAAGGAAAGTCGATCTCGACGTCGAGATGGAAGCCCGAGTGCGGCACCAGGCGACCAAACGCGTCACCGTCGCGAATTTCGACTTCCTTCAACACCTTGATGAACTTGCGCGGCGCTTGAAGCTCGCGGACGCCGGCCTCGTCGATAGCGTCGACGAAGGCCGCGGCGCTGCCATCCATGATCGGCACTTCGCGGCTATCGATCTCGATGTAGCAATTGTCGATAGACAAGCCGCGCAGCGCGGAAAGCAAATGCTCGACGGTCCCAACGACATGGCCGCGATCATCGCCGATCACGGTACAAAGCGTGAGATTCTTGACTGCCTCATAGGAGGCAGGAATTTCCGCAACCACTCGGTTGCGTTTCGTTACCAGGAACTTCAGCCCCGCGTCTGCCGCTGCGGGATGGAGCGTTACCGATGCCGGCGCTCCGCTGTGTACCCCTGTCCCCTCGATCGTCACTTCACGCGCGAGCGTCGTCTGGCGCGAGCCAATGAATCGCTTCGACATGATTGAGCCGTCCCTCGATCCCCTGCGATTCCGCACGCCGGCCTTTGGCCTGTACTTCGCGAAATCGCCCCCAATCGACAACAACGAACCAACTTTGTAAGCCGCGGCCAGCACTAGGTGCCGATGTTCCCCGCCGAGGCCGACTGATTCGCCGCATCTCTTGAAATGGACAGTACGTACTTGCCTCACTATCGCCAAATCACGCTTTCTTACCTTGTGTTACCTGGCGGCAATAGTTCCGCCAGATACAGTTCAACTATCTGTTTTTGCCGAACAATCCAGCGACCCTGGCGCCGACATTCGACGATCTCGACGGCGGCTCGTCAATAGGCTGCTGATTTGGTTTTCGACTGTGTCCCATCATGCGTTGTAGCAGCCCCGGAGCCTCATGCGAGTCGGTTGCGGGATGAGGCTGGGGTTCGGCGCGGGACGGATGGCCATCGTAGCGTGCGGACTTCGCCTGGTAGTCACGTTGGCCGACCACGGGAAACTCCTCGATGTCGGGTACGCGGCGGTTGGCCGGGCGCCGTAGTTCCTGGGGCGGGGCCGGCGTGAACGGTTCGTATGCCGCCTGGCGCAAATCGCCGGCCGGCTGCTTGGGCCCAGCGTTGGCCGTTGGCGCGCGATGAGGCAGCGCTTCCTCGATGACGACATTGCCAGGTCCGCGCCACAACTCGCGTGGTGCGGGTTCAGTCACGGGCGGCGGCTGGCGTCCTGCCGCAGTGGGACCATGATCGTGCGGCTGAGGCGGCCGGCCTGCTGTCGCAGGTTGCATAGGCGATGTTTGCTCCGGTGGCGGCCAGCCGGCCACGGTTGCGGGCCGCATTTGCTGGCGCGTGGGGTCGGCTTGGCCAGGCGCCACAGGCGGGGCTGCGGCCGGCATATCGGTTGGCGCGCGTGCCTTTGCCGGGGGTGGCAGGTGCGCATCGAGCTTGGAGTTCATGCCGGAGGCGACGATGGCAACGCGGATCTTGTCGCCCATCTCCTCATCGAAGGTGGCGCCGACGATGATGTTGGCCTCTGGATCGACCTCCTCGCGGACGCGGCTGGCGGCCTCGTCGACCTCGTAGAGCGTCATGTCGTTGCCACCGATGATCGACAGCAGCACGCCCTTGGCGCCCTTCAATGTGATCTCGTCCAGCAGCGGGTTGGCGATTGCGGCCTCGGCGGCGCGCAAGGCGCGGCGCTCGCCGCTTGCCTGGCCGGTGCCCATCATGGCAGTGCCCATGCCGCTCATGATGGTGCGGACGTCGGCGAAATCCAGATTGATGAGACCGTCCTTGACGATCAGGTCGACGATGCAGGCGACGCCGGAGTAGAGCACCTGGTCGGCGAGGACGAAGGCCTCGGCAAAGGTGGTCTTCTCGGTGGCGACGCGGAACAGGTTCTGGTTCGGGATCACGATCAGCGTGTCGACGAACTTGCGCAGCTCGGCGATGCCAGCATCCGCCATGCGCTGGCGGCGGGTGCCTTCGAACTGGAAGGGCTTGGTGACGATGCCGACGGTCAGGATGCCGAGCTCGCGGGCTGCGCGCGCGATGACGGCCGCGGCGCCGGTGCCTGTGCCACCACCCATGCCGGCGGCGATGAAGACCATGTGAGCGTTGGAGATGTGACTGCGGATCTCGTCGATCGCTTCCTCGGCGGCGGCCTCACCGATCTCGGGCTTGGAGCCTGCGCCGAGGCCTTCCGTCAAGTTCATACCGAGCTGGATGCGGCGCTCGGCGCTGGATGCGAGCAAAGCCTGTGCGTCGGTGTTGGCTGCGATGTACTCGACGCCGGTGAGGCCCGAGGCGATCATGTTGTTAATGGCATTGCCGCCAGCGCCACCGACGCCGATTACGACGATGCGCGGCGTCAGCTCCATCAGCTTGGGCAATTCGAGATTAATGCTCATCTGCCTCGCATCCTTCCTCGTCTGGTGCAGCGATCCCAACAGCCGCTGCGTGTTCTCATCCTGCGGTCCGGCGACCCCGGCATCGCCGTGATCCCCACCAGGCTTCCCTCCGGCCAGCGCTCGCGTCGCTCGCCGGCCGATGCCTGCAAACTAGAAACTCTCCCTGATCCATCGCTCGACGCGATGCAGGTAGCCACGATCTTGACCGGCCAAACGCTGCCCAATGCGCGCCTTGACGTGTGGGTGGCGCGCGATCTCGAGCAAGCCGATGACGGTTGCGAATGATGGCGTGCACAGGCTCGGTGACATGCCGCCGAACGGTTCGGGCCGGCCAATGCGGGCGCTACCACCGAAGCGGGCGCTCCATGCGCGATCGATGCCCAGCAACTGGCTGCCGCCACCTGTGAGCACAGCGCGCTGAAGGACGGCGGGATCGAGGTGCGCTGCAGCGATGCGCTCGGCAACGAGGTCGAAGAGGCCCTCGATGCGCGGCGCGATGATCTGGCGGACGTGGGCTTTCGAGGTCTGGTGCAGGGCGCCCGGCTCATCGTCACCGGCGACTGGATAGGTGATGGTCTCGGTGGCATCCGAAGCGGCCACGACCAGCGTGCCGTAGAGCGACTTGACACGCTCGGCCTCGGAAACCGTGGTGACCAGCTCGCGCGCAATGTCGTAGGTGACGTGGTTGCCGCCAACGGGAACGGCCTCGATGTGCTGCAGGCGGTCGGCGTCAAACACCGCGATCGATGTGACGCCGGCTCCCATCTCGACCACACAGATGCCCTGCTGGCGCTCGAGGGGTGTGGTGACGGCGAGCGCGCTCGCATAAGGAGCTGCCACGACGCGCTCCACCAACATGTGGCTCTTCTCGACGAGACCCATAAGGTTGCGGACAGGACCTTCGTCGGCGGTAACGGCCGTCAATTCGGCGGCGAGCTCGCGGCCGGCCATGTCGAGCGGATCGACGATGCCGGATACTCCATCCAGCCGCCATTGCGAGCGCGTGAGCTGGATCGACGCGCGGCCGGCGCGGTCGAGCCAGGCTTCGCCGGCGACGAGGATACGATCGATGTCGTGATTGCGGACAACGCCGCCTTCAACGGGCGCGCGGGCAACGAAACTGGTCGAGCGCATGCGGCCAGAGCTCAGCGAAACGACGACGCGGTCGAAATTGACACCGGCCATGCGCTCGGCCTGGGCGACGGCTGCGCGCACGGCCCGCTCTGCCTCATCGGCATCGACGACCGTGCCCGACTTCAAACCACGCGAGCGCTGATGGCCGAAGCCGAGCAAGGTCTGGCGGCCGTCGGCATCGGGGATGGCGATGGCCGAGCAAATCTTCGAGGTGCCGATGTCGATGACACCGATCAGCTCTCTCGCATTGCGCCCCGCATCAGATCTAGCCACGGGCGCCTCCCGAGCCAAGGCGGGGCTGACCCAATCGGGGCGCGTGCGGCGCTGCCTGGCGGCCGGTGCGTGGCGCGGGGGCAACCGCGATCGCGTCAGGCAGGCGCAAATCGACGGTGCCGGCACGATCCAGAAGGGCGGCGTGGGAACGTTCGAGCGCGGCAAGGCGGCGGAGGGAAATCTCGGCACGGTCGGCCGCCAGCTTCACGCGCAAGCCCCCGTCCAGCTCGAGGTCCCAGCGACGGCGGCCGCGCCACTCCGCCTGGCGAATGCGGCTGGCGACAGCGGGGTGACGCGCGAGAGCTTCTAGGAGACTATCGACGGCGCTGGCGGCATCGGCACCGGAAATCTGCAACAGACCGGTGGGTGCGTGGCTACCGGCACTGGCGAGCCTGCGGCCAGAGCGGTCCACGAGGACGGCTGCTGCTCCGTCCTGCCAAACGGCAACTGGCCGCCGCTCGGTTATGGCGATCGCGACTTTGTCGGGCAGCACCCGCTTGATCATAGCCGTCTCGACCCAGGGCAGCGCCTCGATGCGTTGACGAGCGGCAGCCATGTCAAGGCTGACGATCGAGCGATCGAGCGGGCCCAGCGCACGAAAGACCTCGCTCTCGAGCGTCTTGGCGTGGCCGGTGACGATGACCTGATTGATGGCCAGGCCGCCGGCTGCAAGGACAGCGTCGAGCTGGCTCGTCAACGGCAGGGCGGTCCGCACATTCTGACCAAAGCCGGTCAAGGCTGCAAAGACCGCCGCGCCGGCCATGCTGGCCGCGATCATCTTGCTGCGCCCTGAAAACTTCGCCTTGCGAGGCGGTGCCCGATCAGGATCGCGATACCAGAGCGATGCCGATGAGCGGCGTTGGGTGTGGCTTTCCGGCTCCGGAGCCGGTGTGTCGGGCGTGATCGATAGTTGCATCAGCCCGGGCGGTGGGCCGGCGGGCCTGGGGACATGATGCGCGGAGGCCTCGGGCATCGCCGGGCGGGGCGGAGGCGAGGCGGGCATGGCATCGGGCTCGTCGTCGGGGTTCACAAACGGGGCCGGGCGCGCAGAAATGGGTTCCGCTGCGCGCCACCAGAATTGCCCACGTCTCTCCGTCGCTGCTCGATGCATATCCAAACCCATCGGCCACGGTCTGCGCGCGGCGAGGCTCTGGCCGCGAGACACTCGCATGCAGAACCCGACGACAGGCGCGGCGCAGACCGGGCCATCAACCTTCAACACTCAAGGAGTTCGGTTAATTTAGCGTTTACGCCTGTGTCCGGCTGAATCGACGCGGCGAACAATAGGCCGCCAAAATGCCGAACTTCCTCGTATTTTCCGGCGCGCTTCGGCCTCAACGATCGAGCGAGGCATCCTCGACCAGCCAGCGGACGAGCTGGCCGAAGCTCATGCCGGCGTGCTGGCCAAGCTCAGGCACGAGGGACGTGGGGGTCATGCCGGGCTGAGTGTTGATCTCCAGGAAGACGAGCCTGCCGGTTGCATCGTCAAAGCGGAAATCGGACCGGGTGACGCCGCGGCAGCCCAGCGCGCGGTGGGCGGACAGGGTGTGGGTGCGGATGGCCTCGGCGACGGCCGGTGGAATGTCGGCCGGCAGGATGTGGCGCGAGCCGCCCGGGGCGTATTTGGCCTCGTAGTCGTAGAACTGAAGATGGCCGGCGGCAACGATGTCGATAATGCCCGTTGGCTTATCGGCGATGACACCACAGGTGAGTTCGCGGCCTGGCGCGTAGCGCTCGATCATGATCAGCCCGGCCGGCGAGGTGGCGATCTGGCGGATGGCCTCGGGCGGCCGGTTGGCGCCCTCCGCGACGATGACAACGCCGACGCTGGAGCCTTCCGATATGGGCTTTGCGACATAGGGCGGCGCCATGGCGTGATCGCGGGCAGCGTCGTCGCGGGTGACCAGGACGGCATCGGCGATTGGCACGCCATGGCGGGATACGATCTCCTTGGTCGCCTCCTTGTTCATGGCGAGCGAGGAGGCCAAGACGCCGGAATGGGTGTAGGGAATAGCCAGCACCTCGAGCAGGCCCTGGATGCAACCGTCCTCGCCCCAGCGGCCGTGCAAGGCGTTGAAACACACGTCCGGACGCAGGTTCGCGAGGGTGGCTGCGAGATTGCGGTCGACGTCGATGCGGGTGACGCGAAAGCCTTCGGACTCCAGGGCGTCAGCGCAGTCCTTGCCCGACGACAGCGAGACCTCGCGCTCGGCCGACCAGCCGCCCATGAGGACGGCGACGTGTACGGGCTGGGGAAGCGAAGTCGTCGTCATGCCGAGATCTCCATGGCCAGGGCTTCGCCAATGGCGTGGCCAGGCAACGGCTCGCCGATGCGGATGATCTCCCATTCGAGATCAACGTTCTGGGTGGCCTTGACGCGGGCGCGGACGGTTTCGCCCAGGCGCTCGATGTCCTCGGCCGTGGCGCCGGCATCGTTGATCAGGAAATTGCAATGCATCTCGGAGACCTTGGCGCCGCCGACGCGGAAGCCGCGCATGCCCGCTGCATCGACCAGCTTCCAGGCGCTGTTAGCGGGCGGGTTCTTGAACGTGGAGCCGCCCGTGCGCTCGCGGATCGGCTGGTTCTGCTCGCGGTATTCGGCAACCTCGTTCATCTGGCGCAGAATTGCAGCCGGCTCGCCCGGCTCGCCAGCAAAGGTCGCCTGCGTGAAGATCCAGTCGTCGGGTACGCCGGAGTGGCGATAGGTGAAGCCCATGTCGGCGTTCGAGAGGACGTGCACCGTGCCCGACCGGTCGACGGCGCGCGCCTCGATGAGCACGTCCTTTGTTTCGTGACCATGCGCGCCGGCATTCATGCGCAAAGCGCCACCGATGGAGCCGGGAATGCCACGATAGAACGCAAGGCCTGCAATACCGGCATCTGCCGCAGCTCGAGCGACCTTGACGTCAGGCACGCTGGTGCCGGCCTTGAGGCAATGACCGGGCCCAGACTCGATCTGGCCGAAGCCGCGCCCCAGCCTGACGACGATGCCGGGAATGCCGCCGTCGCGGACGAGGAGATTGGAGCCCAAGCCCAGAGTGAACACGGGAATGTCGGGGGGGATGGCCTTCAGCACGTAGGCAAGGTCCGCCTCGTCGGCGGGCGCGAACAAAACCTCGGCCGGGCCGCCGACGCGGAACCAGGTGATTTCAGCCAAGCTCGCTGCCGCGTCAGGCGACCGCGCAGATCGGGCAGCGCTGCGCGCAATTCCGCTTCGAGGCCCGACATCAGCGCTGGCCTCCGGCAATCCTCGGTCCGGTTTCCGAAAGCCAGTCTGGCAGGGCGTGCGCCCATTCGGTGGAATTGCCGGCACCAAAGCACAACACCATGTCGCCCGAACGCGCCATGGTGCGGATAGCGGGGGCGAGGTCGCGCTCGCTGTCGACGGCTGCGACCGACTTGCTGGAGCGCTTGGCAATGGCGGCTGCAAGCGACTTGTTGTCGACGCCCGGCAACGGGGGTTCGCCAGCGGAGTAGAGCGGCGCGACGATGACGGCGTCGGCGTCGTCGAGGCAGGCTGCGAAGTCCTCGAAGAGGTCCTTGACGCGGGTGTAGCGATGCGGCTCGACAACGGCGATGACGCGACCGCTGGCACCGGCGCGTGCCGCCTTCAGCACAGCGGCGATCTCGACGGGATGGTGGCCGTAATCGTCATAGATCGTGACGCCATTCCAGGAACCGGTCTTCTGGAAGCGGCGCTTGACGCCTGCAAAACGGCCAATCGAGGCGCGGATGGCGTCGTCCGACAGACCGGTCTCGGCGCACACGGCGATGGCTGCCAGGGCGTTGAGAGCGTTGTGCTCTCCGGGAATCGGGACGGACCAACCTTCGATCCGGCGCGCGCCGCCTGCGACACGCGCACCGAGGCTTGCGTCCAGAATGGTGCTGGTACCGTCGACGCGGACGCCTTCGAGCCGAAGATCAGCGTCCGGCGAGTTTCCGTAGGTCAGCAGGCGACGGCCATCGCGCCTGAGTTCGAGGCGTTCGATCATGGCGCGTGCGACGGGATGATCGATGCAGGCGACAGCGAGGCCGTAGAAGGGGATGTTGCGGAAGAACGTCTCGTACTGGGCGTGCATGGCCTCGACGGAACCGAAATAGTCGAGATGCTCGGGATCGATATTGGTGACGACGCCGATCTGGGTCGGGATCTTGATGAAGGTGCCATCGGATTCGTCGGCCTCGACCACCATCCAGGGGCCGGCGCCGAGGCGGGCATTGGAGCCCCAGTCATTGATGATGCCGCCGGTGATGACCGTCGGCTCGCGGCCGGTATCCTTCAGGACGTGGGCGATGAGCGAGGTGGTGGTGGTCTTGCCATGCGTGCCGCTGACGGAAACGGTGGCGTAGAGCCGCATCAGCTCGGCCAACATCTCCGCGCGCCGGATGATCGGAATGCCCCTGGCCCGGGCGGCCTCCAGCTCGGGATTGCCGGCCTTGACCGCCGTCGAGATGACGACGAAACGGGCGCCGTCGACGTTCGCCGGGTCGTGGCCGACGAAGACCTTGATGTCCTTGGTGCGCAAGCGACGGACGTTGGCGCTGTCCTTCTGGTCGCTGCCTTGGACTTCATAGCCCTTGGCGCGCAATATCTCGGCGATGGCGCTCATGCCGATGCCGCCGATTCCAAGAATGTGAATGGGACCCAGGTCGCCTGGCATCTGCATGTGATCGTCCCCTCTCTTAGCCCTATGATTACGACCGGTGACGCCGGCAGCCGAACTGCCGTGCCTTCCACCAGACGCCTACCCGCGTCATCCCCGATTCAAGCGGCCGCCGCCATTCTGCCGGCTGTCGCCAAAACCAAATCCGCCAGCCGCGCTACCGCGTCCGGCCGTCCTTCCCTGCGCGCCGCCTCAGCCATCGTCGCCAGCTCATCGGGCGCCTTCATGAGGCGAGTCATGGCCTGCGCCAACGACTGCGGCGTGATGTTCTTCTGCTCCATGCAAATCGCACCGCCAGCCTCCTGGAGGCGAGTTGCATTCGCAAGTTGATCATTGTCAAGGGCGTGCGGCAGGGGCACGAGGATCGACGGGCGGCCAAGGGCAGCCAATTCCGCTACCGAGGAGGCGCCGGCGCGGGCAACAACCAGGTGCGCTGCAGCCAGCAGTTCGGGCAGGTTCGTGAAGAAGGTTTCCACCTTGGCGTCGATGCCCATATCCGAGCCGGAATAGAGCGCCGTGACGGCGTCCCTGTCTTCGGGGCGAGCCTGCTGGATGACACTCAGGCGGCGGCGCAGATCGGGGGGCAAGAGGCGCAAGGCCGGTGGGACCGTATCAGAAAAGAAGCGGGCGCCCTGGCTACCACCAAAGACGAGCAGGCGGAAAGCGTCCTCGGCTCGGCTCGCCGTGTAGGGCGCCGACGTCCAATCGATCACCGCGTCGCGCACGGGATTGCCGGTAAAATGAGCCTTGGCGCGCGCGGCGCCTTCCAGCAGGCGGACACTTTCGAACGAGGTGGCGATGGCCGTGACACGTCGCGCCAGCATGCGATTGGCGCGCCCCAGAACGGCGTTCTGCTCGTGCAGGACGGTGGGGATTGAGAGCAGGCTGGCAGCTACGATTGGCGGAAAGCTCGGATAGCCTCCGAAGCCAACGACGGCCAGTGGGCGCAGCCCGGCCAGGATGCGACGCGCAGCGCGGACACCCTTGGCCAAGGTCACGAGCGCCTTGGCGGCGACCAACGGATTGGAGCCGGAGAACGTGGCGGCGGGGATGCGATGGATGGTGCGGGCCGGAAAACCCGTGCCGTAGCGGTCGCCGCGCATGTCGGTCATCAGATCGACGGCGTAGCCGCGCCGGGCCAGCTCCTCGGCCAGGGCCTGGGCCGGAAACAAGTGGCCACCGGTGCCGCCTGCAGCCAGCACGATCGTGCCGCCTGCCTTCGATCCTGCGTTGTCGGTTACGCCAGTCACAGTGCGCGTTGTCCTTTTCACCGCGCCACGATGCCGTCCAGGCTGGACGACAGTTGTGGCTTTTTGACGTGGGCGAGCTGCGGCCGACGACGGGCGAAACCGAGCAGCATCCCGGCCGCCAGCGACATCGCCATGCTCGAAGAGCCGCCGGCTGAAATGAATGGAAGCGTCATGCCCTTGGCGGGGAGCAATCCGACATTGACCGCCATGTTAATGGCCGCCTGCAGTACGATCAGCAGGGCCAAGCCAATGACAGCGAGGCGGGCGAAGGCATCCGGCTCGCGCCAGGCGAAGCGCAAGGCACGGGCAGCGACGACGGCATAAAGCACCAGCAGCGCAAGGCAGGCGAGCAGGCCATACTCCTCGCCGATGACGGCGAACATGAAGTCGGTGTGGGCGTCGGGCAGGCTGGTCTTGATGGTGCCCTCGCCCGGACCGCGGCCAAGCAGGCCGCCTTCGGTGAACGACTGGGTCGCACGGTCGGTCTGGTAGGTGTCGCCTGAGGCGGGGTCGAAGAAGCGCTCGACGCGACTGCGGACGTGTGGGAAGGCAAACCAGGCGCCGGCGAAACCAGCCAGGCCCACCGGCAGGAACAGGGCTGCATAGCGCAAGGGCTGGCCGGAGAGTACGAAGAGCGCCCCCCAAACGCATGCGACGAGGATGGTCTGGCCGATGTCGGGTTGGAGGACCAGAAGACCGCAGAAGAGCAGGAGCAAAGCGATCGCGATCGGAACGGCGGGCACGTCGGCGCGCCGGGTGCGCTCGGCAAATAGCCAGGCCACCAGCACGATCAAAGCGGGCTTGCCGATCTCGGAGGGCTGCAGGGAATGGCCGGCGATATGGACCCAGCGGCGGGCGCCCTTGATCTCGAAGCCGCCGACGATGGCCCAGACCATCAAGCCCAGCGCGACGATGAAAACGGCGAGCGACAGGCGGCGCAACGTCGACGGCTGGAGGAAGGAGACGGCGAGCATGACGACGACGCCGAGGGCCGCGAAAAGGAAGTGTCGCTCGGCGAAATAGAAAAGAGGCAAGCCCTTCTTGGCGGCGACGGCCGGGCTGGCGGCCAAAGACAATGTGAGGCCAACGGCGATCAGGGCGAACAACGTTGCCAGCAGTGTGCGGTCGACGGTGAACCACCACTCCGCGAGCAGGCTGCGATCGGCGCGCGTGAACTTCATGATGCGCCAACCGTGGTGATGCCCGGCATAGCGCGCACCAGGTCGCGAAAGCTATCGCCGCGGTGCTCGAACGAGCGGAACTGGTCGTAGCTGGCGCAGGCGGGAGAGAGCAGGACGACGGGCTCCATGCCAGTTGAATGCGCCGCATCGGCAGCCGCATCGGCAGCCGCACTCGCGATCGCCCGGTCGAGCGTGCCTGAGCGCTCATAGTCGACTTCGCCGTCGAGGGTCGCAGCGAAGTCATCGGCGGCGGCGCCGATCAGGTAGGCCTTCGCGATGCGCGGGAAGTAGGCCTGGAGCGGACGGATGCCGCCTTCCTTGGGCTTGCCGCCGAGGATCCAGTAGATGTCGCGCGGCCAGGAGGCCAGAGCCTTCTCCGTGGAATCGGCGTTGGTCGCCTTGGAGTCGTTGATGAAGACCACCTTGCCAGCGCGGCCGACCTCTTCCATGCGGTGGGGCAGGCCGGGGTAGGTGGCAAGAGCGGCCTGCAAGAGTTCACCAGCTTGGGAAGCGGGGTAAGACAGTAGCGCAGTTGTGCGTTGCTCAAGCAAAATGAAGGTCACTGCTGCTGCCAGTGCATTCTGTGCGTTGTGCACTCCGCGCAGAGTAGAAATCCCGTTCAGATTTGCGAATTCGCGGGCGTACGGCGAGGCGCTCCTCGAATCGTAAAGTCGGCCCTCTTTCGCCTGCCAGTCACCGACGTCTCCGAGAACGGAGATCGCCTCCCAATTTCGGTTGTTCGGCCTCCGATTATAGATTTCCTCACATTCGGACCCGTCAATGCCGATCACAACTGTGTCGGCGCTTGCCACCAGCCGCTCCTTGATGGCCGCGTAGTTGCGCATGGCAAGTTCGGCGTCATCCGCGGGGCCGTGACGGTCGAGGTGGTCGGCTGAAATGTTCAGCAGGACGCCGATGGTGGGATCGAGCGACGGCGTCAGGTCGATCTGGAACGACGACATTTCAATGATGTATACGCTTGGCCCTTCGGATGCCCACTGCGCATCCGGGCCGGGATCAGCCGATTGTGTCGGTGCACTCGCCAACGCCTTGAGTGCCAATACGGGCACGCCGATGTTGCCGCCCATCTGGGCGTCGAGGCCGGCCTTGCGCAGGATGTGGGCGACGAGCGCCGTGGTCGTCGACTTGCCGTTGGTGCCGGTGATGGCGACGAAGGGCACATCGGGCGCGCTGGCACGGCGCTCTCGGCAGAAGATCTCGATGTCGCCGATGACTTCGACGCCGGCGGCGTTGGCCGCGACCACCGTCCAGTGCGGCTCGGGATGGGTCAATGGCACGCCGGGGGCCAGTACGAGGGCTGCAAATTGCGTCCAGTCGGCCTGACGCAAATCGACCAGTGGCGCGCCGGCGGCGGCGGCGGCAGCCCGCGCCTTCTCGCCATCGTCCCAAGCTGCGACCTCGGCGCCGCCCGCCAACAGCGATGCAACGGTTGCCTGCCCCGAGCCGCCAAGCCCGAAGACAGCCACCCGCTTGCCGGCGAATGTCGCTGCGCGAATCATCGACGCATTCTAAAGGGCTTTGGTGCCTTGTGGAATCGACGCCCCGTGCGGCATGGACGCTTGTGATTCGCCGGGCTCAGCGCAGCTTCAGGGTCGAGAGGCCGATCAGTGCCAGACACCACTGAGATGATCCAGAAGCGGACGACCACCGTCGGCTCCTTCCACCCCTTCTGCTCGAAGTGATGATGCAGAGGCGCCATGCGAAAGACGCGCTTGCCGGTGAGCTTGAAGGAGGCGACCTGGATCACGACGGAGAGGGTCTCGAGCACGAACAGGCCGCCGACGATGGCGAGAACGATCTCGTGCTTGGTGGCGACGGCGATCGAGCCCAGCGCGCCGCCGAGCGCGAGCGACCCCGTATCGCCCATGAAGATCATTGCCGGCGGGGCGTTGAACCACAGAAAGCCAAGGCCGGCGCCGATCAGTGCGCCGCAAATTACCGACAGCTCGCCGGCGCCCGCAACGTAATGGATCTGCAGATATTTCGAGATGATGACGTGCCCGGACATGTAGGCGATGAGGCCGAAGGTGGCCGCGGCGATCATGACGGGAACAATGGCCAGGCCGTCGAGGCCGTCGGTCAGGTTGACGGCGTTGCCGGCACCCGCGATGACAAGAATGCCGAGCAGGATGAACATGTAGCCGAGCGGGATCACGGCGGTCTTGAAGAACGGCAGTGCAAGGGCATCGGAAAAACCGGGCTGCCCCAGGCTCATGATGCCCCAGGCTGCAAGGCCGGCGACCAGGAACTCCAGCCCCAGCCGCGCCTTGCCGCCGAAGCCCGATGCCGTCTGCTTGGTGACCTTCAGGTAGTCGTCGTAGAAGCCGATGGCACCATAGGCCATGGTGACCCCGAGCACGATCCACACGAGGCGGCTCGACCAGTTGGCCCACAGAAGGGCCGAGACCAGCGTGCCCGACAAGATCATCAACCCACCCATGGTGGGTGTGCCGCGCTTGGCCAGATGCGATTGCGGCCCGTCATCGCGGATGGGCTGGCCCTTGCCCTGCTTGACCCGGAGCATGTCGATGATGGCCGGACCAAACAGGAACACGAACAGTAGCGCCGTCATGATGGCGCCGCCGGTGCGGAACGTGATGTAGCGGAACACGTTCAACGGACCGAACACGTCGCTGAACTGGACGAGCTCGTAAAGCATCCCTCACCTCTCGGCTTGGCGCCGCTCAATGCGCGCCTTGGCACTCCCCCCGAAGCGCCGGCTTTTTCTAGCTGCCGCTTTGTCCGTTGGCAAAGCGGTTCTTGATGGCCTCCACAATCGGCGCCATGCGGGAGCCGAGCGAGCCCTTGACCATGACGGCGTCGCCAGGACGCAATGCCGCGACGACAATGGGGAGAAGATCGGCCGAATTGGCCGCGTGGGCGCCGCGTTTTTCGGGCGGAAGCGCCTCGAAGAGGTGGCGCATGTTGGGGCCGCAACAGAAGACTTTGTCGGCGAGGGCCGCCTTCTCTTTCAGGCCGACGTGGTACTGGACGGCGTTTTTGCCGAGTTCGAGCATATCGCCGAGAACGGCGATTGTGCTGCCTTCAAGATCAACCGAGTTGAGATTGTCGAGGGCGGCCGCCATGGACGCTGGATTGGCATTGTAGCTTTCGTCCAGCAAGAGTACCGCGCCGCCTTCACACGGCAAACTCAGCCTTGCGCCGCGACCGGGAGCGGCGCCAACGCTTGCGAGCGCGTCACTTGCGCCTTGCGCATCGCACCCGAGCGCATCGAGTGCCGCGATGACGCCTAGTGCATTGATCGCCAAGTGTTGACCGGGCATGCCCAGGTCGAAGCCGAAGCGCCGCCCTGTCGATTTGTACTCTGCGACGACGTGTTGGTGGGTTTGCATCTCGCCAAGCGTTCCGGAAAGAACCGCCAGCCTGACGTCGCTTTCAAGGTGAATGCCGAAGGTGCGCACATCCGCCAAGTTGGAGCTGGCTGCCGCCCGCAATCGCTCGAAGTGCGGGCTGTCACGCAGGATGACGGCCGTACCGCCGGGCTCCAGCCCATCGAAAATCTCGGCTTTGGCGTTGGCGACGCCAATCTCGCCGTCCTCGAAGTTGCCGACGTGAACGGGCAGCACGTTGGTGACGATGGCGATGTGCGGGCGGACCATTTTCGTGAGCGGACGGATCTCGCCGGCGTGGTTCATGCCGATCTCGAAGACGCCGAACTCGGTGTCGGCCGGCATGCGGGCCAGCGTGAGGGGCACGCCCCAGTGGTTGTTGAAGGATTTTTCGGGCGCGTGCACCTTGGCGGCCGCCGACGCGCAGACCTTGAGGCAAGCGCGCAGCATCTCCTTGGTGCCGGTCTTGCCCGCCGAGCCGGTGACGGCGATGACACGGGCTTTGTCGGAAAGGCGGGCTCGGGCGGCAATACCGATGCGCTCGAGGGCAGCCAAGACGGATTCCTTTGCCGCATTGTCAGGAACACGGATGAGGATGCCGTCATCTGGTTGGCGCGCATAACTCCGGCGGACAAGCGAGGCGGCGGCGCCCTTCTGGAAGGCCTGGGGCACGAACGCGTGGCCATCGCGGGTATCGGTGAGGGGGACGAAGAGATCGCCCGGTTCGAGCGTGCGGGTGTCAATGGAGATGCCGGTGACGACTGTGCCTTCGGCACAAATGGGGTTCGCATATTCTGATCGCGCTTCAGATGCCCGCTTCGCATCCGCGTGGCCCACCGGAGGGACACCCTCCGGACCGCCCGTTTTTTGTGAGGGCAGATCGAGCGTGCCGGAGGTAGCCACGACCAATTCGCCGAGGGTCCACAATGTCGTGGTCATTTCGCAAGCTCCTCGGCGGCCTTGGCTATTTCTTCGTGATCCGAGAAAGGGAGCACCTTGTCGCCGACGATCTGGCCGGTCTCATGGCCTTTGCCGGCGACCAGCAGGACATCGCCCGTCCCCAACAGCGAAATGCCCCGGCGGATGGCCTCGGCGCGGTCTGCGATTTCGATGGCGCCTGGGGCATCGGCCAGCATCTCGCGGCGGATCGCGGCGGGGTCCTCGGTGCGCGGGTTGTCGTCGGTTATGATGGCGATATCAGCCTCTTCGACGGCAATGCGGCCCATGATCGGCCGCTTGCCCTTGTCGCGGTCGCCGCCGCAACCGACAATGCATACGAGCTTGCCGGTGGCGAAGGGGCGCAGGGCTGCGAGGGCCGCGCTCAACGCCTCGGGCTTGTGAGCATAATCGACCACGGCGATACCGCCGTTGACCTCGGCCACGACCTCGAGACGCCCCTTGACGCCCTGCAGCGTGGAAAAGGCCGCCAGCACGGGCTCGATACTTTCACCAGCCGCCAGGGCAAGGGCTGCCGCCACCAGAACATTGGCGGCCTGATAGGTGCCGATCAGGGGCAGCTCGACCGTGTGCTCGATGCCGGCATGCGAAATGACGAGACGTTGGTGGAAGCCCGACGCCGTCACCTCCAGCAAGCGCAGGTCGTCGCCTTGCTCACCGGTGGTCATGATCTTGAGGCCACGCGCCTTGGCAGCGGCGATAGCCTCTTTGGCCGAAGGCCCGTCGGCATTGACGACGGCCGTCTGGCCTGGCTCCAGTAGCTCCCACAGCCGCAACTTGGCTGCAAGATACGCCTCCATGGTCGGGTGATAGTCGAGGTGATCGCGGCCAAGGTTGTTGAAGGCGGCGGCCGTCAATTGCACGCCGTCGAGGCGGTACTGGTCGAGGCCATGCGACGATGCCTCAAGCGCCAGGTGGGTGATGCCGTCCGTGGCGAGCGCTGCCAAAGTCCTATGCAGCGCCACCGGGTCCGGCGTGGTGAGACCGCCGTAGTCGGCGCCAGACGACCTGACGATACCGATGGTGCCGAGGGAAGCTGCCTCGCGGCCACAGGCGGTGAAGATCTGTCGTGCGAACTCGGCAATCGAGGTCTTGCCATTGGTGCCGGTGACGGCAACGACGACGTCCGGCTGGCCGCCAGCCTGGCGCGCTGCCATCCGCGCCAGCGCGCGGCGCGGCTCTTCGGTTCGCACGATGGCAACGCCTTCCGGCATCACCGGAACGACGCCGGGCCCCAGCAAGACGGCGACAGCGCCCTTGGCGACGGCATCGGCGATGAACCGGGTGCCATCGGTGCGGCTGCCGGCGAGGGCGGCAAAGAGCCAACCCGGCTCGACCTGCCGGCTATCGGCGGTGAGGCCGGTGATTTCCGGATCGAGATCGGAGGTCTCCAGCGTGGCGTCACTGGCAATCAAGGCCGACAAGCGCACGACATCCTCCCCTGTGTCAGATCCCTGCGGCACCGCCAGAGCCAGCGCACCGCTCAACTCCGCCACCCTCATATGAGGCTGCAATTGCGGCGTCAAACCGTGCCATGAGGAGGCGCGAACGTCGCCATCGGGGGTTCCCGCCGGTACGGCGGCCTCATTCCACCTCGACGACGCGACGCGGGAGCAGGCCGAGGATCGGTGCGATGCGGGCGACCAGGGCTGCCGTCACGGGGGCGGCGTTGAGGCCAGCCGTGATGCCGCCATTGGTGCCGGGCGCCGGTTGCGGCTCGAAAAGAGACACCAGCACGACATATCGCGGATCGTCAGTGGGTAGCGTTGCGAGGAACGAGGCGATGACCGATTTTTCCTCATAGCCTCCCTTGCCGGCGATTTCGGCCGTACCGGTCTTGCCGCCAACTCGATAGTCCTGGACGGCGGCACGGCGGCCGGTGCCATAGGGCATGGTGACGTTGAGGCGCATGACCTCGCGCACGGCAGCGCTAGCGCGGGACGTGATGACCTGGGCACGAGGCCGCACGTCATCGGGTGCCAGCGAAAGGTAGGTCGGCGCGATGCGGCGACCGCCGTTGACCAGACTTGCGGCTGCGGCCGCCAACTGCATCGGGGCGGCGGCGAGGCCGTGACCAAAGGCGATCGTTGCCGTCTCGACCTCGCCCCAGCGCGTGGGCAGGAGCGGCGGGGCGACCGGACCCGCCTCCGTCCGGATCGGCGTGATGAGGCCGATCCTTTCCAGGAACGCGCGCTGGCGGTCGGCTCCAGCTTCCAAGGCCATCATGGCGGAGCCCACATTGGAGGAGCGGACGAAGATATCGCGTACCGTCATCGGACTGCGATGGGGGTGAAGATCGTTGATCTGGTGACGGCCGAAGGTAAGCGGGCGGCTCGCATCATAAGTCTTGTCGAGTCCGGCGAGCCCTGAATCCAGCATCATCGCGACGGTGAAGGCCTTGAGGATCGAGCCCGGCTCGAAGACGCCACCATGGACGCGGTCGGGACGGGCCGGGTCGAGCAAAGCGCCGGGCATCGCAGGATCAACGGGGGGCCAGGAATAGGACGCAAGCACCTCGCCACTGGCGACATCGAGCACGACGCCTGCCGCGCCCTTGGCCCGGTAGGTGGCGGCCGCCTTGGTCAACTCATCGGCCAGCGCGTGCTGGGCTCCCAGATCCAGGCTCAGGCGCACAGGAGCCGCGCGGGACGGATGGGCGCCGAGGACCTCGCGGCTGAAGCCCTGCTCGTCGAGGAACCGCTCCATGCCGGAAATGCCGTGATTGTCGGGATCGACCTGTCCGCTGATGTGGCCGACGAGCTTATCGGCAGGGTAGACCCGCCTGAGCTCACGACGAAAGCCGAGGCCCGGAAGGCCCAGGTCATGGATCGCCTGGGTCTCGCGAGGGGTGAGGCCGCGCTTGATCCACACAAAGCGGCGCGTGCGATCCGACAGCTGCGGACGCAGGACGGAGCGGTCGAGCTCGGGCAGCACGGCGACCAGGTCCTCGGTCGCCTCGTCGGCATCCAGCAGCATCGCCGGATCGGCATAGAGCGAGTGACCGGCGACGTCTGTGGCGATGATGCGGCCATTGCGGTCTACGATATCGGGGCGCGAGTAGCTGCGGGTGATGGCCTCGGCGGAGGCGGTGCGCAATTCGCGCTCGCCGCGTAACGTCAAGCGCACGAGTTGTCCGGCAATGGCGGCGAACAGGAGCGCAACGAGACCGGCTAGGGCAACGAGGCGCAGGCGGGCCTGGCGCATGTCGCCAAATGCCTGGACCGGCACTGCGCGACCGCCAGCTGGACCAGACAGAGCTGCCTGCGTCGGGCTCGGAGACGCGGAGGTTTTCCGACTGGCGATCACTCGCGGCCTCCCGGGGCCATATCCGGCTGCGGCGCGAGGATGGCTTTGGCCGCCGCCAGCGCTTCCGCGTTGGTGAGGCTCTTCAGGCCGGCGGCCGATTTCGGCCCGGCGGCAGCCGCTGCATCCTTCACAGCCGGATCCGACGACCAGCGGTACTGGCTCGGCGTGATGGGTCCCAAGCCCTGTTCTCGAGCGAGTGCGTCGATACGCTCGGGGCGGCCCAGATAGGCGCGTTCGGCGCGCAGAACGGCGATGTCGTTTTCTGTCTTCTCGATGGCGCGCTCGAGCTTGTGGGCCTCGGCCTCGATGCGGGCGGTGTCGTACTTGAGCGCATAGAGGGCGGAAGCCGATGCGACGGCCAGGGCGCCTGCGAGGAACGTCAACGTGCGTGCCATCTGCTGTCCACCCTCATCGGCGCAACAAAAAACGCCAGAACGTCAAATCCCTCCCGGCGCTGCCGGCCCGCCTTCTGCTTGCCGCAAAGCCAGACCGACAAAGCGGCGGCAAAAGCGGCACCCTCACCGCCTGCGGCGATCGCCCTCGTCGATGACGGGCAATCCCAAAGCCTCCGGCTGATCGAGCGGCCAGGCGGGCGCATCGGTGCGAACTGCGATCCGCAGCTTTGCAGAACGGGACCGCGGATTGGCGGCGAGTTCCTGGTCTCCAGGAGTAATCGGCTTTTGGTTAAGCAAATGGAAACTTGGCTCGTGCGCGGCGGCAGCCACGGGCGGGCCATGGCGCGAACCCTGGTCGCGCCGGCCGGAACGGCGTGTGAAGAAGCGCTTGACGATGCGGTCCTCGAGCGAATGGAACGTCACCACGACGAGGCGTCCGCCGGGCCGCAAGAGCCGCTCGGCGCCAGCCAATCCCCGTGCCAGCTCGCCCAACTCGTCGTTGACCCAGATGCGCAAGGCCTGGAAGGTCCGAGTTGCTGGATGGCGATCGTCCTGAGGGCGGCGGCCGATGGCGCGCTCGACGATGGCTGCGAGCTCACTGGTTCGCTGGATCGGTGCCGCCTCGCGGGCGCGCATGATCTGACGTGCGATGCGGCGCGATTGGCGCTCCTCACCCAGGTGGTAAAGGATGTCGGCAAGCTGGCTCTCGCTCGCCGTGTTGACGACGTCGGCTGCCGTCACACCAGATTGGGCCATGCGCATGTCGAGGGGGCCGTCGCTCTGGAACGAGAAGCCGCGCTCGCTCTGGTCGAGTTGCATCGACGACACACCGATATCGAGAACGACGCCGTCGACTGGCGCGAATCCGTGTCCGATGGCGATGTCGTGCATGTCGCCGAAGCAGCCTTCGACCAGGTGCAGACGGCCGGCGGAGGCCGATACGAGCGCCTGGCCGACTGCCAACGCCCGCGGGTCGCGCTCGATCGCCATGACCTCGAGGCCATCGGCTGAACGCAACAAGGCGCCGGTGTAGCCACCGGCGCCAAACGTGCCGTCGATGATGCGCGCGCTGGCGACAGGCGCCAGCGCCTCCACCACCTCAGTCAGCAGTACGGGAATGTGCCCGGGTTCCGCACTGGACCCGCCGTCCCCCGACGGTTTGCCCAACCCCGGCATCACTCCCGCCCCCCTTCACCGCCACCGGTCCCCTCCGGTGGACGGCGTCCCGCGCCGAAAAGCCGGCGGTGCTCGCGCACCTTTTCCCGGGCTCTCGTGCGGCGCTCGGCGAAACGCTCCGGCGCCCAGAGCTGAAACTTGTCGCCCAGGCCGACAAATGCGATCTCGGCGACACCTTCGCCGAGGCCGATGGCGTCACGCAGGTCTTTTGGCAAAACGATCCGTCCGTCAGCGTCGATGGCAAGGAACTGAGCCTCACCATAGAGCGCGACAGCGAGCTCGTCGCGCTCGTCCGAATAGTCCGGCAGACCGCCGAGAAGGCCATCGATCTTCTGCGCAAGTCTTTCGCCGCCTGCATCGAGTGCCGGAGCATCGAGCGAGGGGTAGCAATAGAGCCCGCTGCCCGCCGGCACCGGTGTAGCGGTCGCGCTCGAGCACGGCGCGGAAGGGTGCCGGAATCGAAACACGGCTCTTGGCGTCGATCCTGTTGGTGAATGTCGAGACAAAGCGGTCCATCCCTTTGCGACAAGCCTCAGTCCAACGCCTCCACAACTGCTTGCGGCAAACCAAACAACCGCACTCGCGATCCCGTCACGCCAACACGGACACGGCCGCACAAACGGCTGACCGCCATGCTCGCCTGGCTACTCCCGGGCACCGGCTGGGAGCGGGCGGTCGCGCAGCGGCCATCCCTCAATGGTCACCGGCGCCGCAGCCCGCATCCCGTGCCCGGTGCGGACGGGCATGAATGGGATGTCATGGGTTTTTATGGGTGTCAATGGATTGTTAATGGTTTTCCGCGTGGGCACGCGGGCAACTTGGCGTGGCAGAAGTGTCATGCGGAAGCCGAGGCGGCGCCCGCAACGTAGAATTTTCTCATGTTTTTCAGTTGGATATTTCGATGCCGAAAGCCGCTATGGCGAGGACGTCTCGTTGCGGCGGCGGCACACTGCGTCATCCACAGGCAAACGGGGATAAGCCTGCCAACGGCCGCACCAGGACGGCGAAGGCGGCCGCAGCCGACCGCCCAGGCGCCAGTTTGAGCCTTGATTCGCCAGCGTTTTGCGGTGTCGATGGCTGCAAAGGACGATCAGCAGGCTCGACACCCACAACGGGCAGTCGAGGCCAGGGACTACGGGGGCCTGGCCCCATGCCTCTAACGATCAAGCCTTGGTGACGGCTGCCCTGCCGACGCTCGCCAGTTTTCCGCCCTCGGCAGCCAACTGCACGAGGAGCGGCGAAGCGCGCCAGCGGGGGCCGAACTTGGCCTCGTAGGCCTTGATGCGCTCGACTGCTTGCGACAAGCCCATGGCATTCTCGATCTGCCACATGGGACCGCCACGCCAGGCCGGGAAGCCATAGCCGGTGAGGTAGATGGTGTCGATGTCGGAGGCACGCAGCGCTACGCCCTCCTCCAGCGCGAAGGCACCCTCGTTGGCAAGGCGCAACAACAAGCGCTCGACGATCTCGTCGGGCGGAATGGTGCGCTGATTGATCTGCTGGGCGCGCGCCTCGGCCGAGAACATGGCCACGATCTCGGGATCGGGGATGCGGGTGCGTCCCTCGTATCGGTAATAGCCGGCGCCGGTCTTCTGGCCGTGGCGACCCATCTCGGAGATCCGATCGGTGACGCGGTAGAGGCGAAGGCGCTCGTCGGAGAACGTATGCTCTCGACGGATCAGATAGCCGACATCGATGCCGGCCAGGTCCATCATGGCGTTGGGGCCCATGGCCAACCCCCAGGCCTCGATGGCGTCGTCAATGTCAGCCGGCGAGGCGCCCTCCAGCATCATGGCCTGGGCTTCCTCGAGATAGGCCTCGATCATGCGATTGCCGATGAAGCCGAAACAGACACCAGCGACGACGCCGACCTTGTTGATCCGCCTTGCCAGAGCCATGGCCGTCGCAAGCGTCTCTTTCGAGGTCTTGGCGCCACGCACGATCTCGAGCAAGCGCATGACGTTGGCCGGCGAGAAGAAGTGCGTACCGAGGACGTCGGCGGGCCGGTCGGTGGCAGTGGCAATCTCATCGACATCGAGGGTCGACGTATTGGATGCCAGTATGGCACCCGGCTTGGCCACGGCGTCGAGGCGGGCGAACACCTCCTTCTTGACCGCCATCTTCTCGAACACCGCCTCGATCAGGAAATCGCAATCGGCGAGGGCCTGGAAGTCGAGCGCGCCCGACAAACCCGCCAGACGCTCGGCGGCGGCCTCCGGCTTGATGCGGCCACGCTTGACCTGGGCGTCGATGGTTTCGCGGATGCGGGCGAGCCCCCGGTCCAAGGCCTCTTGGCGCGTCTCAACAACCACGACCGGGAGGCCGCCGAGGAGAACAGCAAGGGCGATGCCAACGCCCATGGTGCCGGCGCCGACGACACCCACCTTGGCGACCGGCCGGGGCTTCACGTCTTTGCCGATATCGGGAATGTCGGCGGACTTGCGTTCGGCAAAGAAGGCGTACTGCAGCGCCTTGGCGTAGGGACTTTTCGCCAACTCGGCGAAGAGGGCCTGCTCGCGCGCCACACCGGTCTTGTAGTCCGAGCCGACCGCAGCCTCTACGGCGGCAATGCAGTTTCGGGCGGCCATCGGGCCGGACGGGTGACGGCCAAGGCCCTGGCGTTTCTTCTCGAAGAGGTCGGCTGGAACCGACGACGGTTCGATACGGCTGGCAGAGGCAGGTCGCGGGCCTTTGCCTTCGGCTACGAGCTTGCGCGCGAAGGCCACTGCCGCGGCCACAACATCGCCATCTGGCACCTGGTCAGCGAGGCCGGACTTGGCGGCGGCGGCTGCATTGATGAAATTGCCTGACGTAATCATGTCGAGGGCTGGCTCGACACCGATGACGCGCGGCAGGCGCTGTGTGCCGCCGGCGCCTGGCAGGATGCCGATCTTGACCTCGGGCAAACCGAGTTGGGTCACCGATGAGGCCACGACGCGGTAGTGACAGCCGAGCGCCACCTCAAGGCCGCCGCCGAGCGCCAAGCCATTGACGGCAGCGACGACGGGCTTCGGGCTCGCCTCCATTTCGTCGATGACCTCCGGCAGGCCGGGGTCCTTGAGGCCCGAAGCGAATTCCGTGATGTCGGCGCCAGCCGAAAAGGCGCGCCCCTCGCCCGTGACGACGATGGCCTTGACGGCGGGATCGGCGTTGGCGGCGCGGATCGCGTCACGCAGGCCGACGCGGACACCATGGGCCAAGGCGTTGACTGGCGGATTGGCGAGCGTGAGGATGACCACGTCTCCCTGGGATTGGACTTGGACCTTGGCCATCTACTTTCGTTCCTCTTGTCTCACGCCATCAGACGACAGCTCTATTTCAGGTTCACACAACGGACGCCCGGCGCTTGGCGCAGAGGGACGGTACCGCTAACCTCGGGCGCAACCTATCGGGAGGACGCCAACATGCTCAAGGGTTTGATGATGGACCGGCCATTGCTGGTCTCGAGCCTCATCGATTATGCCGCAGAGGTGCACGCAACCACCCCGATCGTCTCGCAGAGCGTGGAGGGCGGTCTCTTTCGGCAGACCTTCGCGGAGGCGCGGCCGCGGATTGCGCGGCTTGCCAACGCCCTCATCAAGCTCGGCGTCAAACCCGGGGACCGGGTGGCGACGCTCGCCTGGAACACACACCGGCACTTCGAACTCTACTTCGCGATCTCGGGCATCGGCGCCGTCTGCCACACCATCAACCCTCGCCTGTTCCCGGAGCAGATGAGCTACATCGTGAACCACGCGCGTGACACGATGATGTTCGTCGATAGCACCTTCGTGCCGCTGGTCGCCAAGCTCAAGGACAGCTTCAAGCCGATCAAGACGTATGTGGCGATGACCGACAGGGCGCACATGCCAGAGGGCGAGCCGATCCCGGGGCTGCAGTGCTATGAGGACATTCTGGAGCTTGGCGAGCCGGAGATCGTGTGGCCGGAGTTCGACGAGAACGCGGCCTCGACGCTGTGCTACACGTCGGGGACGACGGGCGAGCCCAAGGGTGCCCTCTTCTCGCACCGCTCGACGCTGCTGCATTCGTTCTATGTCATCTCGTCGTCGCAGGGCTGCTTCCTCAACACGCGGCCGCTACTGCCGGTGGTTCCGCTTTTTCATGCCAACGCGTGGGGTCTGCCCTATGTCGCCTGCCTGACCGGCTCGCCATTCGTGATGCCGGGGGCAAAGCTCGATGGCCCGAGCCTCTACGACCTGATGGATGAAACACAGGTGTGGGGTGGGTGGGGCGTGCCGACCGTTTGGCTCGGCCTGCTCGAGGAAATCAAGAAGCGCGGCCGCAAGCCCGAGGGTCTGGCGCGAATCCTGACCGGCGGATCGGCGATTGCGCGGGCGACAATGGAAGCCTACGAGCGGGACTGGGACGTGGACATCATCCACGGGTGGGGCATGACGGAGATGAGCCCCGTCGGCACGCTCACGCAGCTAACGCCGGAAGAACGAGTGCTGCCCTTCGACCGGCAGATGGAACTCAAGAGCCGGCAGGGGCGGCGCATGTACGGCGTCGACATGAAGATCGTCGACGAGGACGGCAAGGCGCTGCCCTGGGACGGCAAGGCATCCGGCGAGTTGTTCGTCAGGGGGGCGGCAGTGGTGGCCGGCTACTACGAGAACGAGGCGGCGACCAGCGCGGCAATCGACCAGGACGGATGGTTCGGGACGGGCGACGTGGCGACGATCACGCCAGACGGCTGGCTCATCCTGGTCGACCGGACGAAGGATCTCGTCAAGTCGGGCGGGGAATGGATCAGCTCGATCGACGTCGAGAACGTGGCGATCGGCTGCCCGGGCGTTGCCAATGCGGCCGTGATCGCGGTGCCGCATCCGAAATGGTACGAGCGGCCGCTTCTGGTCGTGGTGAAGGCCCCCGGCGCCAACCCGAACAAAGACGACATCCTGGCGCACGTGGCGACAAAACTCGCCAAATGGCAGGTGCCTGACGACGTGGTGTTCGTCGAGCAGCTGCCGATGACGGCGACAGGCAAAGTGTCGAAAAAGGACCTGCGCGCCTCGTTTTCGGACTTCCGGCTGAGCGAGTGACTTTACGTTATTTTTCGACGATAGGCGGCACTGCAAGACAGCCACTTGATGCGCCACACCGCATTGAAACTACGCAAGGTGCTTCAAAAATGCGCTAGCCATGCCTTCCGGCCGGTTGCTAATAAATAAAGCAAGCGTAAAGGGAGGAAATGGCAATGACCAAAGTTAACCGAAGGAAATTCATCAAGGCAGCCGGCGTCACTGCGGCGGCAGGCACCACGGCGCTGGCCGCACCGGCGATCGCGCAAGGCATCCAGGAATGGAAGATGGTGATGTCGTGGCCCAAGGGTTTCCCGGGGCTCGGCACGGCGGCGCAGAACTTCGCCAACCGCCTTGAAGTTGCAATGGACGGCAAGGTCAAGGTCAAGCTCTTCGGCGGCGGCGAGCTGGTTCCGGCGCTGAAGTGCCTCGACGCGCTGCAGGAAGGCACGGCGGACCTCTATCACTCCGCCGACTACTACTACGTCGGAAAAAGCAAGGCCTATGCCTTCTTCTGCTCGGTGCCATTCGGCATGACGGTGGCGGAGTCCGATGCCTGGATGCATCACGGCGGCGGCCAGAAACTGTGGGACGAGCTCTCGGCCCAGTTCGGCGTAAAGCCGTTCCTCGGCGGCAATACCGGCGTGCAGATGGGCGGGTGGTTCCGCAAGGAAATGAAGACGATCGAGGACTTCAAGGGCCTCAAGATGCGCATTCCTGGCCTCGGCGGCGACGTGATCCGCGCGCTCGGCGGCACGCCGGTCACACTGGCTGGCGCTGAGATCCTGCCGGCGCTGCAAGCGGGCACCGTCGATGCGGCGGAATGGGTCGGTCCGTGGAACGACCTCGCCTTCGGCCTCTACAAAGTGGCCAAGTACTACTACCACCCTGGCTTCCATGAGCCGTCGACCGCCGAATACGATCGGCATCCGCAAGCCGCTCTGGGACAAGATGAGCAAGTCAGAGAAGGCGATCTTCGAGGCGGTGGCGGTGTCGCACAACAACATTGCCTACACCGACTTCATCGCCAACAACTCGGCAGCGCTCGACACGCTGCTCACCAAGCACAACGTCCAATTGCGCGAGTTCTCGGACGACATCTACAAGAAGGCGGGTGAAGCCGCGAAAGACGTGCTGGCGTCTGTCGCCAAGACGGATCCGTTCACGCAGAAGGTCTACGACAGCTACATGGGCTTCCGCAAAAAAGCCGTGGAGTGGTCGCGGATCGGCGAGCAGGACTACATGCGCAAGCGGGGATTGACGAAGTTCTCCTGATATCCAGCGCGACGCTCACGGCCGTCTTGCCGGCGGCGCCACAGCCAGGGTGCTGGGGCGCTGCCAGACAGCTACACGGTGAGAATTGGCGAAGCGAGCAACGCAACGCGCCGACCCAAGTGGCCGGCGCGCTTTCCACTTCATCGCAAGGCATCGCGCATGATCGTTCTGGCCCGCCTCATCGACCATCTGAACTCTCGAATCGGCAAGGCCATCGCCTGGCTGACGCTGGCGATGGTGCTGGTGCAATTCGCCATCGTCCTCGCGCGGTACGTGTTCAACATCGGATCGATCGGGTTGCAGGAGTCGATCTGGTACATGCACGGGATCACCTTCATGGTGGGGGCCGGCTATACGCTGCTGCACGACGGCCATGTGCGGGTCGACGTGATCTATCGCGACGCCACGAGCCGGACCAAGGCACTGATCGACCTCATCGGAACGCTGCTGTTCCTGCTGCCGATGTGCGCGCTGACACTGTGGGTCAGCCTCAGCTACGTGACGAATGCCTGGAAGGTTCGCGAAGGCTCGACCGAGCTTGCGGGGCTGCCGTTCATCTACCTGCTCAAGACGACGATCTGGGTGTTCGCCATCCTGGTCGGGTCTGCAGGGCCTATCCCTGCTGATCAAAAGCATCCGCTACATCGCACATGGCTCGGGTGACTACAGCGCCGGCGTCGGCGACAAGCCGCTGGCCTGAGGAGGGACCCGACGAAATGCCGATTATTCAGCCCGAGCTGCTCTGCCTCTTCATGTTCCTGGCCGCCTGCGGCTTCCTGATCATGGGCTACCCCGTCGCCTTCACGCTGGGCGGCACATCGATCATGTTCGCGTTCATCGGCGCGGCGCTCAACGTCTTCGACCTCACCGCTGCTGACAGCATTTCCGCAGCGCATCTTCTCGACCATGACCAACGACGTTCTGGTGGCGGTGCCGCTGTTCGTCTTCATGGGGGTGATGCTGGAGCGGTCGCGGGTGGCCGAAGAGCTGCTTGACAACATGGGCCGGCTGTTCGGCCCCTACCCCGGCGGTCTCGTGTTCTCGGTGTCGATCGTGGGCGCGCTGCTAGCGGCCTCGACCGGCATCGTCGGGGCAACCGTGATTACCATGGGGCTGCTGTCGCTGCCGACCATGCTGCGGCGCGGCTACTCGAAGCCGCTGGCGTGCGGATCGATCGCGGCCGCAGGGACGCTCGGCCAGATCATCCCACCGTCGATCGTGCTGGTGCTGCTCGGCGATCAGCTTGTCGGGCGCCTACCAGACCGCCCAACTGCAGATGGGGATCTTCGCGCCCGACACGGTTTCGGTGAACGACCTGTTCGCCGGCGCGCTGCTGCCCGGCCTGGCGCTGGTCGGCATGTATATCGTCTACCAACTCGGCTTCTCGTTCATGTACCCGCATCTGGCCGCGGCCATTCCGCCGGAGGAACTGGGCGAGGGCGATGGCCGGCCGATGTGGAAGCGGCTGCTCGGATCGCTGGTGGCGCCGTTGGTGCTCATCGTCGCCGTCCTCGGTTCGATCCTCGGCGGGCTTGCCTCGCCAACGGAGGCGGCAGCCGTGGGGGCGGTCGGCGCTACGCTGTTGGCGGGCCACAAGGCGGAGCCAAGCAAGGGACTTTGGATCGTTCTCGGCGGGATCGCGGTGGTAGCGGTGCTGGTGCTCACCGCTTTCTTCGATCTCAGGATGCAGCGCAACGTGATCTCGGTGCGGGACTGGTGGGCGATCGGCCTGGCAATCGTGCTCAGCGGCCTCATCGCAATCGGCGTTATCCAGGCGCTGGTGCGCACGTTCAACCGGAGAGCCGACAGCGGCGAGCGCGTCCTGACGGATGTGGCACGACAGACCATGATGATCTCATCGATGGTGTTCGTGATCCTGGTCGGGGCGGCCATCTTCTCGCTGGTGTTCCGCGGTTTGAAGGGCGACGAGTGGATCGAGCACTACCTGCAGAACATGCCCGGCGGCACACTGGCCGCGATGATCCTGGTGATGGGCGTAATGTTCGTGATGGGCTTCTTTCTCGACTTCCTCGAGATCGTGTTCATCGTGGTGCCTATCGTCTCGCCGATCCTGCTGAAGATGCAGTTCGCGGGCGAGCCCATGAACCCGGTATGGCTCGGCGTGATGATGGGCCTCAACCTGCAAACGTCGTTCCTGACGCCACCGTTCGGCTTTGCGCTGTTCTATCTGAGAGGCGTGGCGCCGCCGGAAGTAACGACGCGCGACATCTATGTCGGCATCATTCCGTTCGTCGCAATCCAGGTACTGGCGCTCGTGGTACTGTGGAACTTCCCGCAACTGGCGACATGGCTTCCGAAGGTCATCTACGGAAACTGAGTAGGGATTTTGCGTCGCGCGTTGCTTCTTAGTGGCGCCTTCCGACTTTGTTTTTCGTGGCGCCTTCCGACTCCCCTCCGGGGAGCCGGCCGGAAGGCGCGTAGGGAGGGGAGGTTAGCGACGCATTCCCACTTTGTTTTTCGTGGCGCCTTCCGACTCCCCTCCGGGGAGCCGGCCGGAAGGCGCGTAGGGAGGGGAGCCGGCCGGTAGGCGCGTAGTGTGGGGAGCCGACCGGAAGGCGCGTAGTGTGGGGAGCCGACCGGACGGCTTGGGGAGGATCAGGCCGCTTGGCGGATCTCGCGCAAGGGATAGCCGCCGTCGAAAGCGTTCTGCTGGCGGCGATTGGTTAGCATCTTCTGAGCCTCCGCGGTCTTGCCAGAGCGTAGCAAGGCGCCTGCAAGCGTGTATTCGATCAAGTCCCTCTGGGCGCGGCTGCCCCCGAGGCGCTCGTGCTCGGCCATATGCGCTTGCAGGGCTGCAATGGTTGCGGGCCAATCCTGGCGCGCAAAAGCCTGGAACGCCTTGGCCACCGGCGCAACGACGTCGGCGGCAGCGCCCTTGGCGCCCTCGGCAATGCGCGCAAGCGCTTCCCCGTTGCCCGACATGGCGTGCGCAAGCGCTGCATGCACGTCAGCAAAGGCCACACCGGGATTGGGGAACCATTTCTGGGCATAGGCGGATAGGTCCGCCCATTTGCCGGCTTGATGCGGCTCGCCCGACAACTCCGCGCGGAACAGGAACGAAGCGCAATCGGTGAGCACATTGAGCTGCGGGCCCCAGGATGAGCCGGGATGCAATTGCCCGTCGTAGATGGCCCAGGCCTCGTCAGCATGGCCAAGCTCCATGGCCCAAAGCGCCTGATGCCAGGTGACGTGGCAGTGCAATTGACCAAGGCGCGAATAGCCACGCGCCCAGTCCTTGAGGAAGTGGTAGCCGGCGCGCCGCTCGCCGACCTCGTAATAGAGGTGCGCGCGGATGTGGGCGGCGTGGGCGTTGCGCGGGAATGCCGCCAGCGAGGCCTCGATATTCGGCAAGGCGCGATCGGTGAGGCCAACTTCCAACTGGGCGAAGGCCAACTGGCTGCGGAACCACCAATCATTGCCGTACTGCGTGGCGAGAGGTTCGAGGATGGCGAGCTGGTCCTGCTCGCGACCGGGCTGTCCCGAAAAGCCGATCAGGCCGAAAACACTCGTGGAGGGGGCCAGCGCAAAGGCATCGCGCGGCCAATGCTTCATGTGCTCCCGCGTCATCGCCAAGGCTTCCGCGGCGCGGCCCGTCAAGATGCGCTCGTAGATGGCGATATGGCTCTGTTCACGCGGAGTCGTCTTCGCTGCCAGCGCCAAGGCGCGCGCCAGCGGCTCCTTGGCCTCGTTGCCGCGCCCGAAGATCTGCACTGTCCGCGCGAGGCCGATATACCCCATGGCGAAGCCGTCGTCGGCGGCAATGGCTGCACGGAAGCCTTCCTCTGAGCCGACACTTGCCGACAGTACAGCGTCGACGGCTGCGATATAGGCATCGCGGGCAGCTGTCGACGACGTCGTCAGCGGATTGTCGTAGCGGTCCTTCAGCATGGCCATGCTCCATTGAACGGATCTGGCGGAAAGTCTGCCTCGCACGGGCCGGGAACTCAATGACTTCATGCCATGTGATGGGGTGTGCGCGAAAAATTGCAACGTCAAGCCGGGCTTGGCGGCCTGCCAGACGCGGGCAACCGGCCAATAGGTGCATGGCGGCGGCCAGGGGATGAGCTGGTCGGGGCCATTGGGCGCGATAGACAGCCGGAATTGAGTGCGGCAGAAGTAACCGGTGGTTCACTACCCTTAGTCTTGCGAGGTATCGATGCAGGCTCCGTTCAGCCGTACCATGTTCGATCTGCTTGCCGAGCAGGCGCGGCGCTACCCTGAACAGCCGGCCGCGATAGCGCAGGGCGCCAGCGTGAGCTTCGGCGATCTCGAGCAGGCGGCGCGGCAGGTTGCGGGCGGACTTGCTCGACGTGGCATCGGGCGTGGCGACAAGGTCGGGCTGGTGATCAACAATCGCATTGCCTGGCTCGAGATCTTCTTCGGCATCGCATCGCTCGGTGCGACGGTGGTTCCCTTCAGCACCTGGTCGACCCGGGCGGAGCTCGATTTTCTCATCGCCGACAGCGGCGTCGCGTGCCTGTTCCTGGTAGATGACTTCGGTGGCAGAGATTTCGCTGGCGATATTGCCGCGCTGCGAGCCTCGGACCGACACGGGGGCCTCCAGCACGTAGTGACGCTCGGTGCGGCGGCCGGCATGGGCTTCGAGAGCTATGACGACTTTCGCCGCGGCGCGCCGCTCGCCAGCATGGCCCCTGGTCAAGGAGCAAGTGCGGGCGACACGCTGGTGCTGCTCTACACGTCTGGATCGTCGAACCGACCGAAGGCGGTGCCGCTGCAGCACTTCGCGGTGATCGAGAATGGTTTCAACATCGGCGAGCGGCAAGGCCTGCGCGCCAGCGACAGGGTACTGATCTCGATTCCGTTGTTCTGGTCGTATGGGGCTGCCAATGCGCTGCCTGCAGCGCTGTCGCATGGCGCAACGATGGTTCTGCAAAGCCGGTTCGAGCCGGGCGAGGCACTGGAGCTGATAGAGCGGCACGCGTGCACGGCGCTCTATACGTTGCCGGCGATGACCAATGCCTTGACGGCGCATGCCGGCTTCTTGCCCGAGCGAACCAAGTCGCTGCGCACCGGCGTGACGATCGGCGCGCCGCAGGACGTGCGCAAAGCAGCTCTGGAGCTTGGCGCCGGGGAGATCTGCAATATCTACGGCAGCACGGAAACCTACGGCAACTGCTGCGTCACGCCACATGACTGGCCGCTCGAGCAACGGGCCGGCGCGCAGGGGCCGCCGCTACCGGGCGTCACAATCCGCATTCGCAGCAACGAGACAGGCGATCTGCTGGGGCCCGGGGACATCGGGGCGATCGAGGTCAGCGGCTACCTGACACCCGGCTACAGCGGAGAGAGCGCCCGCCACAACGGCGAGGTCTTCACCGACGACGGGTGGTTCCGCACAGGTGACCTCGGCTGGCTCGACGGGGACGGTCACATGCATTATGCGGGGCGGTCGTCGGAGATGATCAAGCGATCGGGCATCAATGTGTCGCCAGCGGAGGTGGAGGAAGTCCTGCAACAACATCCGCGCGTCGGTCTTGCCGGCGTGACCGGGCGGAACGATGCCGACAAAGGCGAGGCGATCGTCGCCTTCATCGTCGCCGTGCCGGGGGCACAACCGAGCGCCAGTGAGCTGGTGGCCCATTGCCGCCAGCAGCTTTCCGGCTACAAGGTGCCTGACGAGATCCGCTTTGCCGAGGCGCTGCCACTGACACCGACGGGAAAGCTGATGCGCCGGGACCTCAGGGTACTCGCGGAGGCCGGAAGCAGACAGGACACCGACGAGCGGCCGCGGTCGTAACCAGGACAACGTTTGCGAGCAGCCATTCTTCTGGCTGGCGCACCAACCCAGGCAAGAGAAAGGGAGCCTCGCGATGCGTGCTCTGCGCTGCCATACACTTGGCGACATGGGATCACTCAGCGTCGATGACGTCTCGCCGCCGGACTGCGGGGCGGGTCAGGTGCGGATCGGCGTGAAGGCTGCAGGAGTCAATTTCCCGGACATCCTGATGATCGAAGGCAAGTACCAGGTGAAGCCCGAGCTGCCGTTCATTCCCGGGCTCGAGGTGGCTGGCGAGGTGCTCGAAGTCGGTGCCGGCGTCGAACATGTCAAGCCGGGCGACCGGGTGATCGCGTTTGCCCGCCACGCCGGAGGGTTCGCCAGCGAGATCGTTCTGCGTGGCGGGATCGTGACTCCGATACCGGACAAGATGGATTTCGAGACCGCGGCAGCGTTCCCGGTCGCTTATGGTACGGCGCAGTTCGCGCTGGCGTATCGGGGCAAGCTGAAGGCCGGAGAAACGCTGGTCGTGCTCGGGGCGACGGGCGGCGTCGGTCTGGCGGCCATCGAATGCGGCAAGCTGCTCGGCGCGCGGGTCATTGCAGCAGCCGGCGGCGCCGAGAAGCTGGCGTTGGCCAAAGAGTACGGCGCCGACGAGGTGATCGACTACAGGGCGGAAAACCTGCGCGACCGTCTGCGTGCGTTGACGGACGGCAATGGCGTTGACGTGGTTTTCGATCCGGTTGGCGGCGGCTACTTCGACCAGTGCGTGCGGGCGATCGGTTGGGAAGGACGGATCCTGGTCGTCGGCTTTGCGTCTGGCGACATTCCCAAGGTGCCGGCCAACTTGATCCTGGTGAAGAACTTCGCGGTCGTCGGGGTCGTGTTCGGCGAACACAGCGCGCGCTATCCCGACCAGTCACGCGCTCTGCTTGGCGAGCTTCTCGTCGGTTGGGAGCAGGGAAAGCTGAAGCCGCGGATCTGGAAGTCGTTCCCGCTCGAGCGGGCGGCCGACGCGTTCGCAGAGATCACCGCGCGGCGCGTGCAGGGCAAGATGGTGCTCACGATCTAAGATCCGGGCGCAGCGCCCGTTCGTCCTCACGCCCGGAGTTCGGACATGAAAAAGCCCGCGGCCGGGGGACAGGCCGCGGGCTAAAAGCGTGACGCCACTATGGGGGGATAGGTGGGACGGCGCCACGTTTCGGACATCAACATAAAAGCCGATCTGTGGCAGAATTCGCAAGCGGCAAGAGAAAAAATACAAAAGAAATGCTTAACATCGGCACATGTGCGCTGCGAAATAGCCCGTCAACGATCGGGCTCCAAGGCCGAAAAGGCGTCACAACGGACCGCGCCAATACGTAAATTCTCGTAAATTCTTATACTTTTATCAATCTCTTATGCCTTCTTCTCGATCCTGACGCACGGGCCATAATCTCTTATGAGACAATCTCTCTCCTGAGTAAAAAATGGCGGTTGGCTGCATTGCTTGCATTGACAAACCCATTGCACTTTTTCGTTGGTCCGAATGCGAACAATCGCCTTCCGGGACCCTAAGGCCGGCCCTCCAGCATCGAATGAATTTGCAGGCGATACGTCACGCCGCATACTACCCCATGGATCTGCGCTCTTCGCCCCTCGGCGGGAAAATGGGCGCGGACAGACCTTTGACACAGCGAGGAGGAGCCATGGCGCGGGAGGCGAACCGGCGAACGGCACTGGTGGTCGGAGCATCGCGTGGACTTGGGCTGGCGCTTGCGCAGGAGCTGGTGGGGCGTGGCTGGGACGTGACGGGAACAGTCCGCGCCAAAGGCGGAGAGAAGCTGGCGGCGCTGGCACGAAGCTGCAACGGGCAACTGACGGTCGAGACCTGCGATATCACAGCCGAGGCCGACGTTGCCGGCCTCGGCCAACGGCTCACAGGTCGGACTCTCGACCTCTTGTTCATCAATGCCGGCGTGAGCAACGGACGCGGCGAGACCATCGCCAGCATCACCCAGGATGATTTCGCGCGCGTCATGACCACCAATGCATTTGCGCCGTTG
Organism: uncultured Alphaproteobacteria bacterium; assembly: GCA_963761475.1. Lineage (GTDB taxonomy): Bacteria > Pseudomonadota > Alphaproteobacteria > Rhizobiales > Hyphomicrobiaceae. The sequence goes on along the minus strand of CAVXGT010000014.1, from coordinate 420,035 downwards.
CGCGCCATCGAAACCCTCGAAAAGCTGGTCGGGGACAACGGCATCATCGCCGTCATGTCGTCGGGTCTCGGCAGCGTTGCCAACAATACGACGGGAGGCTGGGAAAGCTATCGGGCGAGCAAAGCTTCACTCAACACCTTGATGCGGTCGTTGGCGGCGCGGCGCCCGGGCGATCCGCGAGCGATGGTGGCAATCGCGCCCGGCTGGGTGCGGACAGACATGGGCGGGCCTGCCGCCACGCTCAGCATCGAAGAGAGTATTCCACTGGTGGTCGACACGGTGCTGGCGCAAGCTGGCAAGGCGGGCTTCAGGTTCCTGGATCGCTTCGGCGAGCCCGTAGCGTGGTAGGCAACCGGCCATAAAGACATGAGCGGCAGGGTCGGGACAGGTGGAGTGCCATGAAACTCTGGTACCAGAGCATGACCCGCGAGGGCGAAACCTGGGGCTCGTATCCCAAGGCACTCAGGCGCGTCCTCGACAAGGTCAAGGCCTGCGGCACCGAGATCGAGGTGCACGGGATCACCAAGGTGGGCGGCGCGGGCGACCAATTCCGCTACCTCGAGTTCCTCGAGACGGCTGAGGTGCTCGAAAACGTCCACACCGCCATGGCTCGCGGTTTCGACGCTTTCCTGATCGGAAACATCTGCGATCCCGGCTTGAGGGAAGCGCGCGAATTCGCTTCGATCCCCGTGCTGGGGTTGTGCGAAAGCTCGCTCCACCTCTCCTGCATGATGGGTGTGAAGACGTCGCTGGTCACCATCAACGCCAAGTTCACACCGCGCATCATCGAGAATGTCGAGCGCTACGGTTTGATGAGCCGCCTCGCTGCAGTGAACCGGATGCAGGTCGAGCGCCTGCTCGATCTGACGCAGGCCTTCGACGACGCCCAGGCGCTGGAGCGCATCCGGCTGGGTTTCGACATGGCAGCGGCGGCGAACCGAGAGGCGGGCGCAGAAGTGACGATTGCCGCCGGCGGCGTGGTGATGGCGCTGCTTGCAGATGCCGACGTGCACGAGGCCGGCGGAGGCTTGCCGATTCTCAACGGCATCACGGCCCTTGTGAAGGCGGGCGAAATGGCGGTCAATCTATCCCGGGTGATGGGCGGGCGCTTTGCCAGCCGGATCGGCACCTATCAACCTCCACCGGCCGACCAGATCGAGGAGCTCCGAAGGTTCTATGGGGCCGGGATCTATCCCGGCATCAAGGGGGTGTAGGAAACCGGGGCAAGGCACTGCTGTGGAATGGCCGCTGGCGGGATCCGGCCGGCGTGTCGTAGTGTCCGGTCTCAACGGCAAAGACGTGACGACTGGGTCGAGGAAATCAATCGCATGAAACTGATGATGTTCGAGAAGGGTGAAGGCGCGGCGCTCGGCGTCGTCGACGGCGCGACGGTGGTGGATGTGGCGATGGCCGATGGCAACCTGCCGAAGACGCTGATGGGCGTGATCAAGGGCGGGGCATCGGCGCTTGCGGGCGTGAAATCGGCGGTCGAAAAGGCTCCGGCTGCCGCCAAGCTGGCGCTCAATTCGGTCAAGCCGGCGCTGCCCATCGAACAGCCGCCGAAGTTCGTCTGCGTCGGCCTCAACTACCTCGAGCATGCCAAGGAAGGCGGTCATGCACCGCCGAGCTATCCATCGTTCTTTCCGCGGTGGCACACCTCGCTGGTGGCGGCGGGAGCGCCGGTGGTTCGCCCCAAATGCTCGATCCAGCTCGACTACGAGTGCGAGCTGACAATCGTCATCGGCAAGGGTGGGCGGCATATCACGGAAGCCAACGCCCTCGATCACGTGTTCGGCTATACGCTCTTCAACGATGTCTCGGTGCGAGATTTCCAGCGCAAGACCTCGCAATGGGCGCCAGGCAAGAACTTCGACGGCACGGGCCCGCTTGGTCCACATGTGGTGACGGCCGACGAGTTGCCGGCAGGCGCAAGCGGCCTCAACATCATGACGCGGGTCAACGGCCAGACGATGCAATCGTCAAACACCTCCGACATGATCTTTTCGACGGCACGCATCATCGCGACGCTATCGGAGTTCATGACGCTCGAGGTCGGCGACATGATCGCCACCGGCACACCGTCAGGCGTGGCGCACGCGCGCAAGCCACCGGCGTGGATGAAGGCCGGCGATACGGTGGAGGTCGAGGTCGAAGGGATCGGCATCCTCCGGAATCCGATTGTCGACGAAGGCTAGCATCCACATCGGCTGCGGCGCGGGGCTGCAACCGAGCGCACGGATCGACCCACACTCAACGCAAGGGCCCACGCCATGAACGACCAGGCAACAGAAACAGACGAGCTGCTGGTGCGCCGCGAGGACGGCGTGCTGGTGATGACCTTCAACCGGCCGCAATATCGCAACGCCCTGACGACGGCGATGCTGGAACGGATGGCGGAAGAGCTGGCCGCGGCCGAGCTCGATGCTGACGTCGGCGCCATCGTGCTGACGGGGGCAGGCGGCGCGTTCTGTGCCGGCGGCGACGTCAAGAACATGGCGCGCATGAGTGCGGCCGGCACCGACCCGATCCGTTGGTGCGGATGGAAAAGCAGCGCCAATCACATCGGATGACGTCGTTGCGGCTCTACCAGATGGGCAAGCCGACGCTTGCCGCGCTGCCTGGGCGCAGCGGCCGGCGCCGGCTTCTCGCTGGCCCTCGCCTGCGACATGCGGATTGCAGCCGACACCGCGACCATGACCAGCGCATTTGCCAAGGTCGGACTGACGGGCGACTACGGCGGCACGTATCTGGCGACGCAGATCGTCGGCACAGCCAAGGCGCGCGAGCTTTATCTGCTGGCCGACCGGATCGACATGAAGGAGGCGCACCGGCTCGGACTCGTGAACTGGGTGGTGCCGGCGGGCGAACTCGAGGCCAAGACCATGGAGATCGCCAAGCGGCTGGCATCGGGCCCGCGCGTCGCGCACCGGCTGATCAAGGACAACTTGAACCGCGCCCTCAACGCGACGTTTGCGGAGTGCCTGGACATGGAGAGCGCCAACCTCGCCGAGGCGCGGCGGACGGAAGATCACAAGGAAGCCGCGGCCGCCTTCGCGGAGAAGCGGGCGCCGCGGTTCAAGGGTCGATGATGGCAAACGGGCCCACGGGCGACACGGCAGGCGCCATGACGCGCAAGGGCTCATGAGGGCACGCGAGGCATGCTAGCGGGGCGGCCGGGCGCTGCACAATGGTCGGCGCTGCTATGCCTTTCCACGGCAATGGTGGTGCTGGCCGATCACCTCCAGCTTCCCGCGGCGATGATGGTCGGGCCGATGGTGGCGGCTATTGTCGTCGCCTGCGCCAACAGTAGCATCCGCATGTCGCAGCGCCCGTTCATTGCGGCGCAGGGCGTGATCGGGGTGCTGGTTGGTAACGGCATTCCGCTGTCGATCCTGGATGAACTCGCCAAGGACTGGCCGCTGTTCGCCATGGGCATCGTGTCGGTCATCGCGGCCGCGAGTGCGATCGGCTATGTGCTGACACGCATGCAATTCCTGCCGGGCACGACGGCGATCTGGGGAACGTCGCCGGGTGCGTCGACGGCCATGATCCTGATGTCGGAGGCCTATGGCGCCGATGTCCGGCTGGTGGCCGTGATGCAATACTTGCGGGTCGCCATCGTGATTGGTGTCGCGGCGGTGGTCGCCAAGATCTGGACGCCAGCTGGTGCCACCGGAGCGCTGGCACAGTCGATCTGGGCGATGGACTGGCTCGGACAAATCCAACCGGCGCCGCTGGCTGCCACCCTTGGTCTCGCCATCGGCGGCGCCCTTGCCGCACAATGGTTGCGCATTCCCGCCGGCCCCATGTTGCTGCCGATGGTGGCCGCCATGGCACTACACGGTGCGGGCCTGATGACAATCGTGCTGCCGCCCTGGTTGCTGGCTGCGGCTTATGCGCTGATCGGGTGGAGCATCGGCCTCAGATTCACGCGCCCCATCCTGGCGCATGCGCTGCGGGCGATGCCGCGTATCCTCGCTTCGATCGCGGCGCTGATCGCGATGTGTGGGCTGCTGGCCGCAGCGCTCGTGTGGGGCGCGGGGATCGACCCGCTGACGGCATATCTGGCAACAAGTCCGGGAGGCGCCGATTCCATCGCGATCATCGCCGCCTCGGCTCCCGTAAACCTGAGCTTCGTGCTCGCCATGCAGACGTCGCGGCTGGCGGTCGTGCTGGTCGTCAGTCCGCTGCTGTCGCGCTATGTCGCGGAGTGGGCGCGCAGGGGCATGGACACAGAGAAATAGAGGTCGCGAGGCGCAAGGCGATCCGGAGCTGGCCGTGCCGTTGCTCGATCGAGGCGAGCGAGCCTCGAGGTTGCGCGGGCGGCCACCTACCACCCATACTCAGGCTTCGCACAACCGATGCCGAGGGAGTGGCACATGGACAAGCTGCATTGGAAGTCTGCTGCCGAGATCGCTCGGCTCATTCGCGATAAAAAAGTGTCGGCGAGCGAAGTGCTCGAGCACTTCCTGGCGCGCGTCGACAAGCACAATCCGAAGCTCAACGCCATCATCTGGCAGGACCGCGAGCGGGCACGGGCACGGGCACGTGACGCCGACGCGGCCCTCGCCAAGGGGCAGATCTGGGGACCGCTGCACGGCGTGCCGATGACGATCAAGGAAAGCTACAACGTCGCTGGCTCGCCGACGACGTGGGGCGATCCTGCGCTCAAAGACAACGTGACGGAGGGAAGCGCGCTCTCTGTCGAGCGGCTGGAGGCGGCCGGTGTGGTGCTGTTCGGCAAAACCAACGTGCCGCTGATGCTGGCCGACTGGCAAAGCTACAACGCCATCTACGGTACGGCGCGGAATCCCTGGAATCCGGATTTGACGCCGGGCGGCTCATCGGGCGGTTCGGCTGCAGCGCTGGCGGCCGGTATGACGGGCATCGAAGCGGGCAGCGACATCGGCTCGTCGATCCGCAATCCCGCGCACTACTGCGGCGTGTTCGGCTTGAAACCGACCTGGGGCATCATCTCGCCCAAGGGCCACGCACTTCCGGGTTCTGCTTCCTACGGTGACATCTCGGTGATCGGTCCATTGACGCGCGGGGCCGAGGATCTCGACCTGGCGCTGGACGCTATGGCCGGGCCCGACGACATCGACGGCGTTGCGTGGAAGCTCGACTTGCCAAAATGCGAGGCAAAGTCGCTCAAAGGCATGCGGATCGCGGTGAAGCTCCGCGACTTCATCTCGGACGTCGACGGGGAGTACGTCGACAAGCTGCAAGGTTTGGTGGACGAGCTCGCCCGGCGGGGCGCGCATGTCGAAGAGGCCGAGCCGGATATCGATACGGCGCGGCTGCACGAAATTTATGTGCTGCTGCTGAGGGCGGCGACATCGGGGCGAACCTCAGACGCGGAAATCCAGCGCTGGCAAAAGGCGCAACAAGAGATCGGCATTGGGACAGAGCCCTATCTCGACCAGATGATCCGCGGCTGCACGCTCGGCCATCGCGAGTGGCTGGCGCTCAACAACGAGCGGCACAAGCTACGCCGCCAATTCAATGCATTCTTCGACAACTGGGACGTGTTGCTCTGCCCCGCCGCCGCCTCGGCCGCGTGGCCGCACGACCAGAAGGGCGAGCGTTGGGAGCGGCGCATTACGGTCAACAACAAGCGCGTGCCGACAACGGACCAGCTGTTCTGGGCGGGATATTCGGGCGTGCTCTACCTGCCGTCCACGGTTGGACCTGCGGGCTTCACGGTGACGGGGTTGCCGGTCGGCTACCAGGCGATTGCGGCCAGCGGTCGCGACAAGACGGCGACGCGGTTCAGTGTCCTGGTCGAGCGCGAAATCGGCGGTTTCGTGCCGCCACCGGGATATGAGTGAGGGAACGAATTATTCGTGGCGCGGTGCGACGCCCCTGTGGGGAGCCGGCCGCAACGCTTATGCCTTTCGTGGCGCGGTGCGACTCCCCTACGGGGAGCCGGCCGCAACGCTTATGCCTTTCGTGGCGCGGTGCGACTCCCCTGCGGGGAGCCGGCCGCAACGCTTATGCCTTTCGTGGCGCGGTGCGACTTCCCTGCGGGGAGCCGGCCGCAACGCGCGTTATCAAGGCCGCGTGTTGCGGCGGAGGTCGGCCTCGTCGTCCCACATCAGGAAGTCGGGGCCGAGGCTGCGGATGTTCGGGGCGCCCATGTTGCCCATGACGAGGTCGACCTCGTTCTTCAGGATGTTGAGGGCGTGGCCGGCCATGGGCTCGCCGCCGATGGCGACGCCGTAGAGCGTCATACGGCCGACGAAGCAGTATTTGGCGCCGAGACACATGGCCGTGACGACATCAGAACCGCGGCGGATGCCTGAATCGAGCATCAACGTCATCTTGTCGCCGACTGCATCGCGGATCGCCGGCAGGACCTCGACGGGCGAGGGCGCGCGATCGAGCTGGCGGGCACCGTGGTTCGAGACCATCAGGCCGTCCACGCCAGCCTTGTGGGCGCGCTCGGCATCGGCTGGATGCATGACGCCCTTCAGCACCATCTTGCCGGGCCACAACTCGCGGAACTTCTCGATGTCGGACCAGTCGAGCGGCGGCGTGGTCTGGCTGGACTGGAACTCGGCAACCTTCTCGGCGTTGGTCTCGTTGCCGGGGCCGGCGTACTTGGCCCAGTTGGAGAGCATCGGCGTGCCGCCGCCGTTGCGATAGTAGTTGATGAGCCAGCCCGGATGGGTTGCAGCTTCCATCATGACGCGGAGTGGCATGCGCAGGGGGCGCGACATGCCGTTGCGCTTGTTGCGCTCGCGGTTGGAGTGGACGGGGACGTCGACGGTGATGACGAGCGTCGACAGGCCGGCGTCCTTGGCGCGCTTGATCATGTCGTAGGAGATCGATTTGTCCTTGGCGGGGTAGAGCTGATACCAGCCGTGATCGGGAGCCACCTTGGCGAGGTCCTCGATCGTTGCGGTGGAGGCGCCCGACATGATGAAAGGCACATTCGCCTTGCGGGCAGCGGCCGCCAGCATGAGATCGGCTCCGGGGCGGAACAGCGCCAGGCCACCGGTCGGCGCGATGCCCACAGGCTGCGAATAGGTGCGCCCGAACAGCTCGGTCGTCTGCTCCCGCTTCGTTACGTCGACCATGTAGCGCGGCACGATGCGGTGGCGCTCGAAACCCCAGTTGTTGCGCTCGAGGCCGATTTCGTCATCAAGACCGCCCTCGACGAAATCGAAGGCGATCTTCGGAAGGCGACGCTTGGCTGCGCGACGCAGGTCATCGTAGTTCAGGAGCTGAGCCATGGCTTGCTTGTTTCCCCGGAAACGGTGCGGCAGGCACCTCAAGGCTGGACGTGGTTGCCGGCAAACGTGCCGCCGGATGACGCCTTAGGCAAGCGGGATGTTGGTCGCGTGGTTGAGATGGCGGCCGCTGGGCGGCGCCTGCTGCCCCCGGACGTCCACTGGTAAACGCAAAGCGCGGAGAAGACCCTGGCAACGGGGGAGAGGCGGCGATAGCCTTTCCGCCATGGTCTGCCGCCATCCGGCGGGGACAGCCCACAAAGCACGCCATGGAGGCTCCATGCTCGAAGATCCCCCGATCCTGACGATAAAAAAGAGCTGGCGCCGCCCGGCCAAGGCCAAGTTGCAGCGCCTCGAAGGCGTGCAGACGGGCCAGGCGGTCGACGCCATGCAGGGGCGCGGCGCGATCGATGCGGCGATCAAGCCGCTCGATCCCAAGTGCTGCGTCATGCTCGGCACGGCGGTGACCTGCGAGACCGGACCCAACGACAACCTCGCCATTCTCGCCGCACTCTCGGTCGCCAAGGCCGGCGACGTGATCGTGTCGGCGACCGAGGGCTTTCCTCATTCGGCCGTGGTGGGCGACAACGTCGCATGGATGGCCAAGACCAAAGGCATCGCGGGCATCGTGGTCGACGGCATGATGCGCGATCTCGTCGGCCTGTTGCCGGTGGAGCTGCCGCTCTTCTGCCGAGGCATCACACCGAACTCGTGCGTGCGCTCAGGGCCGGGTCGGGTCGGCTTTCCAGTCGTGGTCGGCGGCGTCACCGTCGCCTCCGGAGACGTCATCATCGGCGATCCCGATGGCATCGTGGTCATACCGCAGGGCGAGCTCGACCGCCTGCAGCCGGTGATCGACGCCATCCTCAAGGCCGAAGCGGCAACGCAGAAGAAAATCCGTGGCGGGTTCACCAACCTCGGCGGCATCGAGGACCTGCTGAAATCGTCGAAGGTGCGATACTTGGATTAGTGGCGCGTTGCGACTTCCCTGCGGGGAGCCGGCCGCAACGCGCGTCGACACACTGGCGCTGTGTGTGTTGCAGTGTCGGTGTGCCGCTTTTGGGTCCAGCACGAAAAGGAAGCTCGAAATGCTCTTTCCCGACCACTTTCTGGCCGTCAGGGCGACCGTGACGCCCGAACGCGAGGCGGATTTCAATCATTGGTACAACACCGAGCACACGCCGGATGCCGTCAAGGCCTTTCCCGGTTGCATCGGCGGGGCGCGCTACAAAGTGCAGATCGGCGACGGCTCGCACCAGTACATCGCGCTCTACGCGTTCCCGACGGCTGAGGCCATGGAGCAAGCTCTGACGGGGCCCGAGATCAAGAAGCTGCTCGCCATCTACGACGCCGACGTCGGCTCGTTTTCGACGCGTAACAGGAATACGTACTCGAAGATTTTCGAGTTCATGAAGCCGGCTTGAGGCACTGAGATCGCCGATCACCCCGCACCCAACTCGCTCGCCACCAGGACATCCTCATGAAAGTCACGGCAATCGAAACGATCCGCTCGGCGGAGCACCCGAACCTGTTGTGGGTGGAGGTGCACACCGACGAAGGCATCACCGGGCTCGGCGAGACGTTCTACGGGCCGGCGGCGGCGGAAGGGCACATCCACGGCACCATCGCGCCATACCTGATCGGCAAAGATCCCTGTCAGATCGAGGCGCACCAGGCGCATCTGACAGGCTACATCGGCTTTGCCGGTGCCAGCGCCGAGATGCGCGGGCGCTCCGCCGTCGACATCGCGCTGTGGGATATTCTGGGGCAAGCCAAGGGCATGGCGCTTGTGCGATCTCCTGGGCGGACGGGTGCGCGACAAGATCAAGGTCTACAACACCTGCGCCGGCTTCTCCTACGTGCAGGACAAGGCCACGCAAGGGACTTCCAACTTCGGCATCGACAGCCGCAAGGGCCAGTACGAGGATCTCGATGCCTTCCTCAATCGTGCCGACGAGTTGGCGCATTCGCTGCTCGAGATGGGCATCGACGCCATGAAGATCTGGCCGCTCGACTACGCCGCTGAGGCGTCGTCGGGCTACTGGATCAGCCATCAGGATCTCAAGAAGGGGCTCGAGCCGTTCGAGAAGATCCGCAAGGCCGTCGGTGACAAAATGGATGTTGCCTACGAGCTGCATTCGCTGTGGAGCCGGCCGCAGGCGATCAAAATCGCACAGGCGCTGGAGGAGTTCCGGCCGATGTGGGTGGAAGACCCCGTCTTCATGGATCACATGAACTCGATCGGCGAGGTGGCGCGGGCAACGCAGAGCCCGATCGCCGTCGGCGAGACGCGGGGCGGACGCGCGGACTTCCGCTATCTGCTCGAGCTCGAAGCGCTCTCGATGGTGATCATGGATGTTGCGTGGTGCGGCGGCGTATCCGAGGCCAAGAAGATCGCCACGATGGCGGAGACCTTCCAGACGCCGGTGGCCTTCCACGACTGCACGGGGCCGGTGGCGCTGACCGTGTCGACGCACCTTGCGCTCAACGCCCGCAACTGCTGGGTGCAGGAGATCGTGCGCGCCTTCTACTACGGCTGGTATCATCAGTATCTCGGACCGCTGCCGCCGATCGAGAAGGGCATGATCACCGTGCCGGATGGGCCGGGACTCGGGGCGAAGTTGTTGCCGGATGTCAAAAAGCGCGCAGGCGTGAGTGTGAAACAGACGATGGCAGGCGATGTTTGATGCGCTCTGGACAGGCGTGGCGCGCCAGTGGCGCGTTGCGACTCCATTTTAGTGGCGCCTTCCGACTCCCCTGCGGGGAGCCGGCCGGAAGGCGCGGGAAGTGGTTCGTGGCGCCTTCCGACTCCCCTGCGGGGAGCCGGCCGGAAGGCGCGGGAAGTGGTTCGTGGCGCCTTCCGACTCCCCTGCGGGGAGCCGGCCGGAAGGCGCGGGAAGTGGTTCGTGGCGCCTTCCGACTCCCCTGCGGGGAGCCGGCCGGAAGGCGCGTGAGGGCTGGAAGGCTCCATCGGCCACGTCCTTTTCCCCCGCCGTCACCGGACGGCAGGGCGTGAAAAATCAAACTCGGGGCGCGGTGCGGCACACGTTTTCCGGCTGAGATGCTGGCTTGGGTTGGGTGATGCATCGCGCTTTCGTGTCGAGGCCTCGTGGGGCTGCTGGTCAGCCGGAAAACAAAAACAATGTGAGAGCCGCACCGATTCGGACAACACCGCTGTCCCCGCCGTCACCGGACGGCAGGGCACGAAAATCAAACTCGGGGCGCGGTGCGGCTCGACCTCGCTTTGGCAGTTGGATTGGGATGCGGCCGGGCCGCACCGCTACGCGTGACGGGAGTGGGCTCCCTTTTCGGACGGTCGAGGCTGCGGGCCGCCGCGCATCCTTTTGGAACGGCGGCCGTTACGACTGTCCCCGTGGCCACTCACGACCGCACGGAAACGGCATCCTCTGCGGGCGATGGCTGAGTACCGCCACACCTATCCGACGCGCATCCGCCCCGCCCAGAATTCCCAGCTCGAGTCCCGAGGCCCCGGCATGAGACGGATGGCCAAGTGTAGGCACAGGCAGAGAGGGTGGGGATAAGTTTGGCGCTCACAGGCGCCGACGGTAGAGCGAAATCAGGCGTTCCCAGTGGCGTTCGGCGGCGGGCTGGTCGTAGACCTTGCGTGCGGGGAAGGCGAAACCGTAGTGCACGCCCGGATAAAGTTCCAACTCGCCCGGAGCGCCCGACTTTTCGAGCAGGCCGCGCAATTCGGCAACCATCGGCAGCGGCGTGAGATCGTCGAACTCTGCGCAGGCGACGTAGACCTCTGCCTCGCCTTTGCCGAACGTGGCGTGCGGGCTTGCCTCCGTGTCGCCGATCAGTCCAGTGCCGTAGAACGATGCGGCAGCTGCAAAGCGATCGGGAAATCGGGCGGCGGCGGCCAAGGCATAGGGTCCGCTCATGCAGTAGCCATGCACGCCGGCGGGGCCCTTCTTGATGAAGGCCTGGGTGTCGGCGAAGGCCAGAATGGCGGCCACATCGTCCGTCACGTGCGGGATCGTCATGCCGGCGCGCAGCGCCCGCATGCGGGTGTGCTGGACGCTGCCATGGACCAAAACATCGGATGAGAATTTGGTGTCCTCGCCGGCGCGGTAATAGAGATTTGGCAGCAGCACGCAGTATCCGACCGAGGCGAGGCGGCGGGCCATGTCGTAGAGTTCATCGCGAACGCCGGTCGCATCCATCAGGAACAGGACCAGGGGTGCAGCTTCACGCTCCGGGTGGCAGATGAAGGTTTCCATGGCGCCGTCGCGGGTTTTCAGGTCGACGGTGTCCTCGATCATGCGGCGGCGTCCTCACGCTCTGGCGCTGTCGCAATCGGCACTCCAGCGCCGCGACGCTTGGGTTTCTCAGGACAGATGCTTGCGGAAAAACTCGACGGTGCGCGACCAGGCGAGCGTTGCCGCGGCGGCATCGTAGCGGGGCGTGGTGTCGTTGTGGAAACCGTGATTGACGTCCGGGTAGATGTGAGCGGTGTAGGTTTTGTTATTGGCCTTGAGCGCCTTTTCGTAGTCGGGCCAGCCGGCATTGATGCGCAGGTCGAGGGCAGCGTAATGCAGCAACAGCGGCGCCTTGATGGCCGGCACATCGGACGCCGGCGGCTGGCGGCCGTAGAAGGGCACGGAGGCCGCCAGACTTGGGTAGGCGACAGCCAGCGCGTTGCAGACGCCGCCGCCATAGCAGAAGCCGACGGCGCCGACCTTGCCGGTGCTGGCCGAGTGGCCTGCCAGATGCTCAAAGCCGGCAAAGAAATCTTCCATCAGCTTGGCGGGATCGAGCGCGCGCTGCTTCTCGCGGCCGGCATCGTCGTTGCCGGGATAGCCACCGACCGACGTCAAGCCATCGGGACCGAGTGCGAGAAAACCGGCCTTCGCCACGCGACGCACGACGTCCTCGATGTAGGGGTTGAGGCCACGGTTCTCGTGCACGACCAGGACTGCGGGGGGCTTTGCCGGGGCCTTCGCCGGACGGGCCAGCAGGCCGTCGACCTTGCCGTGGCCTTTGGGCGAGGCGTAGGTGACGCGCTCCCAGACAATCGCGGGGTCGTCGGGCTTGACCTGTTGGGCAAGCGCATAGTTGGGCTGCAGACTTTCCAGTAGCGCCGAAGCGGTGGCGGTTCCGACGGCGAATGTCGAGGCCTGAGCCAGGAATTCGCGCTTCGACAACGCGCCATGCACGTAGCCATCATAGAGTTCGAGGAGCCGCTGATCGAAGTCCTTGGCCTGCTTGCGTTGCATCGGCGTCCCTCCGGAAGTTTGGCCATGGATGATGCGCATGGGCGCGGGCGGCGGGCAAGCGAGTGCCCGACACGCGAATTCCGCCATGCGAAGGTGGCCAAAAGGTGCCGGCCTCAGGCATTGACGCCACGGGAGGCGAGGAAACGAGGATTGCGCACCTTCAGCTCGTTGACGAGGCTTGCCTTCAAGCGCTTGCGCAGATCGGGATGGGAGGCGTCGTTGACCAAGCCGGAGCGGATATCGGCAGCAAGTTGCGCAGGCGTGCCATCGCCATCCTCGTAGATGGCGTCGAGAAGCTCGAAGGCGAGCGCCTCCTCCTCCACCGCGAGCTCGCGGCGCGCGATTTCGAGCGCATTGGCCATCATGGCGGCGAGATAGCGTTTGTCAGCGCCAAGCGACGGCTGGATTTCCGTCTTGAACGTCTCGGCTACGAGATCGAGCAGCGCTTCAGCGCCGAGCCGTTTCAGCGTCATGTCACCCTCCCGCGGACTGCCAACCGGTCGATGATGTCGAGCGCGTCCCACTCCATTTCCGGCGGCATGAGGCCGGTGAGGGCGAGTTCCAGCGAGCGCTCGCCGCCCTGGATAAAGCGGTCTCCCTGGAGCAGTGAAATAGCGGCCCAGCGCGCGGCGGCGAGCACCTCGAAATAGGCAAGCTCGGCAGCGGAGACCTTGATGGCCGCCTCAGCGTTGTAACCGTCAAGCAGGCTCGCCAGCTTGGCGATGCCACCGGCGACCTTGTCGTCACTGCCGAAGCGCCAACAGCGGGCGATGAACCAGCCGAGATCCTCGCGCGGGTCACCCCAGTGGCAGAACTCCCAATCGAGGACGGCGTTGAGGCGGCCATGATCGACCATGTAGTTGCCGGTGCGGAAATCCCCGTGGACGAGGGTGATGGCCGCGGGCTCCGGCGCGTTGGTGTCGAGCCAGGTCAGCACATACTCGAGGGCAGGGCGGCGTTCGCTGGCGCCATCCAAGCCCTTGCGCATCTCCGCGACCTGGCGGCGCGACGGATTGGTGACGGGCACCGGCAAGAAATTCAGCAGGCCGGCCTTCGGGCGTGATGCGTGGATGAGCGCCATCTGGCGGCCGATCTCACCTGCGAGTGCATCGCCGAACGTGGCCAAATCGGGATCGCGGACGATGCGACGGCCCTGAGCGGTGCCTGCCACCATGGCCTGGATGGCGAATTTTCGACCGAGCAGGGTCTCATCGGCTGATGCCGCAACTGGGCTCGGCGACCATCACACCGGCGGCGTGGGCGGCCTCGATGCAGCGGTACTCCGAGAGGCGATCGAGAGACACATCGAGGCTGGCGGCGGCATCGGTGCGCAAGACCCAGGCGTGGCTGCCTGAGCGTGGACCGCCGGTCACGGCGACATCGAGGCGCCAATTCTGCTGCACGGCGCCGCCAGCCAGCAGTTCCGCGTCGGCGATCGTCACCTGCTCGGCACCGAGCTCTGCAGCGAGCCAAGGCTCAAGTCCTGCGAATGCCGCTTTGTCGAGCGGCGGGCGGGAAGAGGACGAGCGGGCAGCCTTGGGCGTCGACATGCTCACTCCGTCGGCAGCAGGTGGCCGCCATCGACGACGATAGTCGAGCCGGTCATGAAGGAGCCGGCGCGGGAGGCCAGCAGCAGCAGCGGTCCGTCCAGCTCGTCGAGCCGGCCCAGGCGGCGCATGGGGACGTGAGCGATCATGCGCTTGCCGGCGTCGGTTTCCCAGAATTCGTCGTTGAGCTCGGTCGAGATGTAGCCGGGGGCGATGGCGTTGACGCGGACGTTGTCGCGGGCCAGCTCGAGCGCCCAATTGCGGGTCAGGGCCAGGACGGCCGCTTTGGAGGCGGCGTAGGCGGACAGGGTCTTGATGGCGCCCAGGCCGACGATCGAGGCGATGTTGACGATCGAGCCGCCCTTGCCGGACTTGACCATGCGGCGGGCCGCTTCCTGGCCAACGCGAAAGACACCGTCGAGGTTGACGTCGAGAACATTGCGCCACTGCTGCTCGGACATACGCGTGAAAAAGGCGGGGTCGGTGACGCCGGCGTTGTTGACGAGGATGCCGACCGGACCGAGGGCGGTCTCGGCGGCATCGAAGGCTGCCATCACGGATGCGGGATCGCGGACATCGAGGGGCACGGCTGCGGCCGAGCCGCCGGCTGCGTTGATCTCGTCCGCCACCGCCTGCAATCGATCGGTGCGGCGGGCGGCAAGCGCCACCTTGGCGCCAGCTCGCGCGAGGACGCCCGCGAAATGCTGGCCGAGGCCGGAAGATGCCCCCGTCACCAGCGCCACCTCACCTTCAAGGCTGAAAGTCTTTTCCGTCATCGGCCAACCCAACTCCGTCACCGTCCCTGGCCACACCCGGCCACTTGGCGAGTGATAGCGCATGGATGGCCGGGCGCAAGCATCAGGTCTGCTCTTGGCCTCAACAGACGGTGGGGCGACAGAGCTTGATGATGAACTTCTGGTTGGGGGCGGGTTGGGAGAAATCGAACTCGCGCAGGTCCTCGCAGCGGACGCGGCCCTGATAGCTGTCCAGGCCCGCCAGCGGCACCTTGGTGACGGTCAAGATCTCCTTGAGCGTGCACTTGACCTCGGTCGCAAGTTGCACTTTGAGGGAGATGCGCCATGGCTCGGCCTCGCCCTGCTGGGCCATGGCGGGCGAGAGCGCCTGTGCCCCTGCCAGAGCTGCGACCAGGGCGACCAGCCCCATCGAGCGGGCAATTGGGGAAGATGACGGGTGCTGCATTCGGGCGATCTCCCTCTCGCTGATGCAGCAACCTAGCACCGTCCACAACGGGTCTGGTTGATGCCGCGCAATTCCCAGATGCGTGACCGGGTCGTTTCCCACAATAGAGAGGAGAGGAGCTGGCGCCCATCTGCTCATCCGGGCGGGAGGCCCACCCTGGCCTCCCTTTATCGCGTGGCTGGCGCTATGACGGGCGCCTCAGGGGCGTGACGACTTGGCAAGACGGGCAAGGTTCACCAACTCGGCCCGGTAGCCGAAGGGATCTGCACCTTTGGCCGCCATGGCCTCGGCGATGACCTCGTCCCAGGTGAGCTTGCCGGCTTCGGGCGACCCCCGGAGCAGCTCGCCGAACCCTGCTACGGCGATGGCGAAGCGAACGTCCGAGGGCGCTGCGGCGAGGCTCGGCTTGACCAGCGACGGCGCAATTGCCAGCTCGATCAGGCGGCTCTTTTCCTCCTTCGGCAACTTGTAGCGCAGCTTCAGGAAGCCCAATTCCGCATCTTTGCCGGCATCGACGCGATCTTGCACCGGTGCCGCGGCCGTCTGTGGTTGCCGGGCGTAACGCAGCGTATCGGCGCTCGCAGGGCCGCCAACGGGCGTGATCTCGTAGATGGCGGTCACTGCGTGGCCGGACCCGACGTCGCCAGCGTCGACCTTGTCGTTGTTGAAGTCCTCTCGCTTCAAGGCCCGCGTCTCATAGCCGACGAGGCGATATTCGCTGACCTTCTCCGGGTTGAACTCGAGCTGGATCTTGACGTCCTTGGCGATGGGGAACAGCGTCGAGGTCGCTTCCTCGACAAGGACCTTGCGCGCTTCATTGAGCGTGTCGATGTGGGCTGCTGCGCCATTGCCAGCCTGCGCCAGCGCCTGCATCAGGCGGTCGTTGTGGTTGCCGATGCCGACACCCAGGATCGACAGGAAGACGCCTGTGTCGCGCTTTCTCTCGATGAAGCTCTCGAGCTCTTTGTGGTTGGTGATGCCGACATTGAAGTCGCCGTCGGTTGCCAGAACGATGCGATTTACGGCCGCCTTGTCGAAGCCGGTCTCCGCCATGCGGTAGGCCTGCTGCAGGCCTTCTGCGCCTGCCGTCGATCCGCCAGCTTGCAGTTGCTCGATGGCAGCGAGGATCCTGGCCTTGTCCGATACCGCAGTTGGGCTCAGAGCAGCGCGGGCATTGCCGGCATAGGTGACGATCCCGATGGTGTCCTCAGGCTTCAACTGCTCGACGAGCATGCGCAAGGCGTTGCGCACCAGCGGCAGGCGGTCCTCGCCAGCCATGGAGCCGGACGTATCGACCAGGAACACGAGATTGGCGCGTGGGCGCTCGACGGCTTGGAGTTGATAGCCCTTGATGGCGATGTGGACGAGTTGGCGGCCTGCGTTCCACGGCGAGGGAACGACGGTGACGGTCGGCTGGAACGGCTGCTCCTTGGTCTCTGGCAGCGGGTAGTCATAGGGGAAATAGTTCACCAGTTCCTCGACGCGCACCGCGTTCCTGGGCGGCAAGCGGCCGGCATTGAGTTGGCGGCGCACGAGGCCGTAGGAGGCCGTGTCGACGTCGACGGAGAACGTGGAGACCGGCTCGACGGCGACGCGCTTCACGGGGTTCTGCTTGGCGTCGGGGAACTGATCCCGGCCATCATAGCGTGGCGTGGCGATGACCCGCTCGGACGGCGCGACGATGCCGACCGCGACCTGCGGCTGAGACGGACTTGGCCGAACAAGATGACGACGCTCGCTGTAGACCTTGTCGGACAAGGCGGACGGTGACGGCGCGTTCAGCATCAGGCCAGTAAGACCGCCGCCGCTATGACTTTGTGCCTTGGGTGCGAGATCGTCCTTGCCACTTAGCGGCGCGGCTTCGGCCATGCGCTTCTGCTTGAATTCTGCTGTCGCGCCCGCCAGCTCGTCCTTGCGTTGGCGGTCAGCGTCGGTGGAAGGGATTTCCGGCAAAGGTGTTGCTGCCTTCGGGGCGTCGGCCACATTGGTGCGGTGATCGCGCTCGTTGGCGAGGGGCTTTTCAGCGCGCGGCGGGGCCACCTTACCGCCCTCGGCCAGACGCTTCTGCAGGCCCGCCTCGACGCCCCTTGAAGCGCCGAGATTGCTCGATGCCTCGCGTTGCTCGATCAGCTGAATGGCAAAGGGTGCCCCAACGGCGATAACAGCGACCGTGGCGGCCATCGCGTACATGTGCTTTCTCAACATTCCAAAGCTCCTCTTCTGCTTGCTCTGGAACATCGGACGGACGTTGGCTGCCGTTTCCTTGGGCGCGCGCTCCGCATTTGTCTCCGAAACCGCGAATTGCGCACGGGCGACGGCAAGAGCTGCCTTGCGGGCGGCCTCACGCGGCGGCGGCACGGGGAGATTACGGAGCTGGTTCAAGTCTTTCTCGGTCATCGGTTTCGGCTCCGGCGGTCAGCTCTGGATCGCGAGCACGGATTTGAGGCGCTTGCGCGCCGCGTGCAGGTGCCAGGAAACGGTTTTCTCAGTGATGCCCATGACGCGGGCGGCCTCGGCGTGACTCATGTCCTCGGCATAGACGAGGAGGGTTGCGTCACGCTGCTGGTCCGGGAGCGCGCGAACCGCATCCCAGATTTCGAGGCTCTCGGCTGCGTCTTCAGGGCTCGGGACGGGCGGCAGCGCGCTATCAGCCAACAGCATCAATTTCGACGGCTCGGTCGGCGCCAACCTTTGGTTTTGGCGGATGTGGTCGATGGTTGCGTTGTAGGTGATGCGATAGATCCAGGTGCGGAACGCTGATTCGCCGCGATAGCTGCGGATTGCGTCTGCCAACTTGACGCAGACGGACTGGGTGACGTCCTCGGCAGCCTCGCGATGGCCCAGAAACCGCCAGGCAAGGCGGTAGATCTGATCGTAGGCCTGCTCGATCAGGGCGTCGAATGCGGCTGCGTCACCACCAGCAGCTGCCAGGGCGAGGCGAAGGTCGGAGCTTGCTTCAGCTTCCATTCGTTTTGTGGCTTGCGGCACCCAGGCACCCGTCCGACGGACCAGAATTGCCCATTGGACGACCAAGGTGCGCTGATCCTTGGGCGGGGATCAAAAAATTTTCAGGTTTTGACGCCCGGAGGCACAAAAGCGGCGCTGGTGCCGGCATCGACGGGGATAATGGTACCGTTGACGTAACCCGAGTCCGGTCCCAGCAGGAAGGCGATGACGGCCGCCATGTCCTCGGGCTGACCGATACGGCCGAGCGGCGACGTGCCGGACGTGCGGTATCGGGTGTTGGCGCCGGGGTTTAGGTAGGGCGCCACCATCGGGGTATCGACGGTTGCGGGCGCAATAGCGTTGACGAGGACGCCGGACGGCGCGCTCTCCACGGCCCAGACCTTGGTCAGGGCGATGACGGCCGCCTTGGTGGCTGCGTAGGCGCCGCTGTCGATCTTGTGGCGGATGCCGGCGATCGAGGCCAGAAACACGGCCCGCGCCGTTTCGCCCTTGCTGGCGGCGGCTTTCAGTAGCGGCATGGCGAATTTGGCCGACAGCCAGAGGCCCCGCACGTTGACCGCGAAGAGATCGTCGAAATCGTCAGTCGGCATGGTATCGAGGGTGCCGGTGCGCAGCAGGCCCGCCGAGCCTACGAAGCCGTTGAGCTTGCCGTGACGGGCGGCAATATCGGCAAAGGCTGCCTTCAGGCTCGCCTCGGATGCGACGTCGGCAACGACGGTCTCGAGCCGCGAGCCGCCAGCGGACATATCCTGGCGCAAGCTTGCCAGACCCGCCTCGGCCCGGTCGATGGCGATCACCGTCCAACCATCCTTCAGCAGGCGTTGTACGGTTCCGCGGCCAATTCCGGAGGCGCCTCCCGTTATCGCGGCAATCTGAGTCATGGCGGTCTCCTCGCTGCAGGGCCTATGTGTTGGCGGGAGGCGAATTGAGGCGCCGAGGTGGGGGATGTGTCAACTGGGTGGCTGCGGCAGGGGCTCGTGCGTCAGTAGACCTGAGGGTTCGCTGCGGGATTGCCGCGTCAGGCGCAGGGAAATGCGGTGAGGACGCGGCCATTCAAACGGTATGTGGCGGAAGCAGTGCGTGCACCTGACGTCGGGCTCGGCTAAAGTTTCGCCGCGAAGCAGGCGTAACGCATGGTCTGGGCACGACGTTTGCCGGCGTTTCCAGCGCGTATCGAGCGAGTGGCGAAGATGGAATTGACGCCTGCGAGACGATTTGCCTGGCTGGACGTGGGTCAGCACGTCGACCGACCGGCGATCGGGTGATCGAGTAAAGCGAAGTGTACGACGCGGTACGGGCGTTCGGGTTCGTGCGCGCGTGCAACGGGGTATCAAAAGGGGGATGGGGCAGATTATGGCGGAGGAAGGCGGCAGGGTGCCGATGTCTCCGGCGCTTCAGGCGACATTGCTCAGAGCGCGGGAGTATGCGGCAAGCCAGTCGCAACCCCAGGTTCTGCTCGAGCACCTGTTGCTGGCGCTGACGGAAGACAACGACGCCGCGCACGTCTTGTCAGCCTGCGATGTCGACGCCACCCGCTTGCGCGGCGATCTTGCCGGTTTCATCGGGAACATACAGGAACGCGTGCCGGCCGGCACCGGCCCCGCCATTTCCACTTCACTGACGCAGGTGCTGAAATACGCGACGCTTGCCGCACAGCAAGGACGGCGCGAGAGCATCGACGGCGCCATCGTGCTGGCAGCGCTGGTTGGCGACGGCCGTAGCATGGCGGCCAACTATCTGAAATCACAAGGATTGACCTTCGAGGCCGCGATCAATGCGCTGCGCAAGGTGGCCATGCGTTCGGTCAGCCCAGAGAGCAATGCCAGCCACAATCCGGCGCCGGCCGATTACTCCGTGCCACCGGCTGCAGCCCCGAGCGGGCCACGGATGGGCGCAGATGATCATCTGGCCGCCGCGCGGCAGCGGCTCGAGAGCCGCACCGGATCGCAACCCCGCGGGGCGGCGCAAGGCGGACCACTCGATGTTGCCGCAGGAGACCAAGCGCGGGGAACCGAGGGGCAGGGGGAAAGAGACGTTGCCGGCGACGAGGGCCGCCGCTCCCATCGGGGCGAGCCGGCCGTGGCGGATGGTGGGGCGCCGTCGTCTGCTCCCTTTGATGTTGACGGCCGCCAAACGGCTCATGCCAATCAAGACTTTAACGAGCACGATCAGTCAGCCACAGACGCGAGCCGCCAGACGGCGCAGGCAGCACTGGAATCGGCGGATGCGTCCGAGGGACTGCCGCAGAGCGCTGACGTGCAGGTGGCGCCGGCACTGCGACAGGCAGTATCTCCTCGCCAAGACGGACAGCCTCCGCCTGGCCCGCCGGCGCTGCACAACAGACCTCAACTCACCCACCCTAGCGCCGAGCCAGCCCGCGCGCGTGGGCTTCACGGCGAGGGCGAGGCCGGAGGTGGGGCACCGCACGCGTTGCCAAACGGTGCTGGCGGCGGTGGCAAGCCCTGGCCGGGGCACAACGACGGGAGATCGCCGCCAGCGCTAGATCCCGGCGGGCGAATGGGCGGGCAGGGACAATTTCCTCCAGCGCCACCCCAGCCTGTCGCACCGGCGCGGATGCCGGCTGGCGTCCGACAAGGCGGGAGCGGCGGTACTGGCGTGCCAACTGGCGTCCGACCGCCCGCTATCGACACCCAGCCGATCAGTGCTCCACGGCTGCAGCCGCCTGGGGCTGCATTGGGGCCTGCAGCGCACGGTCATCCACAACCGACCATGGATGGCATGCGACCAGGCAGCAGGCCGGGACCAGGGCACGGGCAGCCCCCGCCGGCACTGGCGCGACCGCGTGGGCGGCCATTCGCGCTGGATGATGGTACGCACCGGATGCCGGGCGACCAATCAGCGGAGGCGGGTTTCAGGGCTCGCCCAGCGCATCCGGTGCCCAGCGGAGTGAGCGCGCCGGCCGCCCCCGCGATCGATGCAACGGACATCAGCTATCAGTTGCTCGGGCCGCTACGGAAAGGAAGGCCACAAGGCCTGGAAGTGCGGATCGAGCGGCCCGCGCTGGCCGGGGCCGGAGGGCAAAGCCGATCCTACGCCTTGCGCGGTGAAATGGCGGTTGCCCGGGCCATTGCTGTTCGCCTGCGGCCGACACAAGGCCGCTTCATGATCGAATCCACCTCGCCCGAGACGCTTTGGGATCATGGCACGGGGCCGGGCAACGGACGCCTCGAGGGCGACGCGGCGCTTTGGCACTTCACCATCACGCCGCTGGAGTCAGGCCATGGCGCTCTGCAACTTGCCGTTATCGCGCGGACGATCGGGGCGGACGGAGTGCTTGCCGAAACGCAACTCCCCGAGCAGACCATCGCCGTCAAGGCCAGCGGCGACATCGGGAGCGGCCTCAAGAAACCCGCCGTCTTCGTCGCGGCGATGCTTGCGGGCATGATTACCATCAAGCTGGCGGAAACCATGTTCGCCTTCGACGTCGGCTTCCTCGTGAGGCAATTGTTACGCTTTTAACGGAACCAAGCCGGCAAGCTCGACATTTCAACCGCGCGCAAGGCCACGAATGGCAGCAGCGATTGACAGCGCCAGCTTGGGCGACAATCCTGTTGTTTTGATACTGGTGATCCCGGCTACACTCCGTCTGCGCCGTTTCGCGTGCAACTTGGTGCAAGTGGATTTTTCCCGGGGCGTTCACTCACTTTACTTCGTCGCGTAGCCGGAAGCAGAGCCTGCCGAAGCCTTGGACAGTAAGACCAGGCCTAGTGTGCACCTGCCGGGCGTCACGCCGTACCTTGTGGAGGTTCAGACCCATGACACAGCGCTTCGACCTCGTCATTCGCAATGGCACGATCATCGACGGCACGGGAGCTGCGGCGCGTGACGGCGACGTCGCCATCAAAGGCGGCGTGATTGCAGCCGTCGGCCGCTTCGACGGCTCGGGCAGCGAGGAAGTCGACGCCAAGGGCAGGATCGTGACGCCCGGGTTCGTCGACATCCATACGCACTACGATGGGCAAGCGGTGTGGGACGCACATCTGGCGCCCTCGGCATGGCATGGCGTGACCTCGGTGGTGATGGGCAATTGCGGCGTGGGGTTCGCGCCGTGCAAGCCCGGCGACCGGGACAAGCTGGTCGAACTGATGGAAGGCGTCGAAGACATCCCCGGCCCGGTGCTGCACGAGGGCCTCAATTGGGAATGGGAAAGCTTCGCCGAGTACATGTCGGCACTGGAAAAGCAGAACCGCGACATGGACGTGGCCGTGTTGCTGCCGCATGCCGCTGTCCGCGTGTTCGTGATGGGCGAGCGAGCCCTGCGCCACGAGGCTGCTACGGCCGATGACATCGCGCAGATGCGGCGCATTGCGGCCGATGCGATCCGATCGGGGGCCTTTGGCTTCTCAACCTCGCGCACGATCAGCCACAAGAGCTTGGCGGGCGAGTACACGCCGACGCTGCGCGCTACCGAAGTCGAGCTGGAGGGGCTCGCCATGGGGCTCAAGGATGCGGGCTCCGGGTTCATCGAAATGGTATCGGATTGGACGGAGCCGGATGCGGTCTCCGAATTCGCCATGCTGCGGCGCGTCGTCGAGAAATCGGGGCGGCCGGCGGTGTTCTCGCTCACACAGCGCCACGAGCCACATCGGCAAAGCCAATGGAAGGAGCTGCTCGCCTGCTCCAATCAGGCGATCAAGGACGGGCTGTCGATCCGACCGGTAACGCCGCCGCGGGCAATCGGCGTGCTGCTCGGATTGGAGGGAAGCCAGAACCCATTTTCCGGCACGCCCACCTACAAGAGCATTGCTGGCAAACCGCTGGCCGAGAGGGTGGCAGCGATGCGGGATCCCGAGGTGCGGCGGCGGATCCTGTCGGAGGACCCGGTCGCTGGCTCGACGTTCCCGCTGATCAAACGGCTCAAGTACTCGCAAATGTACAGGTTCGGAAACCCTCCGAACTATCTGCCGAAAAAGGAAGACTTCGATCGAGGCGATGGCTGAGCGGGAAGGACGCACTGCGCCCGAGGTCGCCTATGACATTCTGCTCGAGGACGAGGGCACGAGCTTCATCTACACGCCGATTTCCAACTACCCGAGCTTCGACCTCTCGGGTGTCGAAGTCATGCTCTCGAACAAGAATGCCATCATGGGGCTGAGTGACGGCGGCGCCCACGTCGGTTTCATCCTGGACGCCGGCTATCCCACCTGGCTGCTGACCTATTGGGGGCGACAACGCGATCGATGGCCGGTGGAAGAGCTGGTGCGGCGGCTCACCTCGGATACGGCACATGCGGCCGGGCTGATGGATCGCGGCGTGCTGGCGGCCGGCATGAAAGCCGACATCAACGTCATAGACTACGACCGGCTGAGCTTCGGGCGCCCCTATGTCGCCTACGACCTGCCGGCCGGCGGCAAGCGCCTGCTGCAGAAGGCCAGCGGCTACGAGATGACGCTGGTTTCGGGCCGGATAACCTACCGTAACGGGGACGCCACGGGCGACCTGCCGGGCCGGGTACTTCGAGGCCAGCGGCCGGCGCTCAGGCAAGCGGCTGAATAAAGACAATCGAACGCACAGGTCCATCTGTCAGAGGAAACAGTCCAATGCGCACCAATCGCCGTATTGAGGTGAAACCCATTGCCGGCGCCCTCGGCGCCGAGATCTCTGGCGTCGATCTTAAGGACGTCGACGACGAGACCTTTGCGGACATCAAGGAGGCGTGGCTCGAGCACCAGGTGGTGTTCTTCCGTGACCAGAAACTGACGCCGGATGAGCAAATCGCCTTTTCCAAGCGATTTGGCGAAATCCATCATCACCCCTTCGTCAAGGGCATGGACGAGTACCCGGATATTCTGGAGATCATCAAGGAGGAGAGTGATACGCGGGCGTTCGGGTCGACCTGGCATACCGACCAGATGTTCAATCCGAAACCTGCCAAGGCGACCATTCTGTACGCCAAAGAAACGCCGGATGCCGGCGGGGACACGATGTTTTCAAACCAGTATCTCGCCTACGAGACGCTGTCGGCCTCAATGAAGGCGATGCTGGAGAATGTGAAAACGTGGAACGTCGGCAATCGCAAGAAGCTGTCACAAAGCGACGGCATGGGTAGCGTCTCGGAAGGGCGCTACAAGGGCAACGAGAAGATGGCATCCAAGATCCGCGATCCCGGCGATCTCGTGACGGAAGCCGCCCATCCGCTGGTGCGGACTCATCCGGAGACCGGCAAGAAGGCGCTCTACATCGGCAACCACTCGATCAACCTGCACGGTTTCGAGAGCAAGGAAGCCCGACCGGTGCTGGATTACCTGATGCAGCACTCGGTGCAGCCGGAAATGACCTGCCGGTTCCGTTGGCAACCGGGCTCCATGGCGATCTGGGACAACCGTTGCACGATGCATCGAGCGCTCAACGATTATCCAGGCAAGCGACGGCGGATGCACCGGATCACGATCTGCGGGGATGCCCCGTTCTGACCCCCGACTGACCGGCATGATTGTGCCAGGGCGTCGCAACGACGCCTTGCGGCTTTGCTGGAGTGCGTTCGATTCAATTGGAAACGAGTGTGCTTGCCCAAACGCGCTCCAGGTTGTTTGTCTAGAGACTGTTTCACGGTTCAGGTGGAAGCGCGTGCACTGCCACCTCGTCCGATCAGGCTCAAACTTGAACGCGGGGATGGGTCTTTGGCCGAAACCCTGGTCGCCAGTGAGTCGCGGGCGGGGCCTAGAATTCCGGCTCATCCATTGGAGGTTGCCGGGTTGTGCTCAATGACGTTCGCAACCCCTTATCATATTTCGGGGGCCTGTATCGTCAACACCACCATTGTTGGATCTTGCGTTCTGCGGCAAAGAGGCCCATATTCCGCGCCGTCGAACTCGCTTTGGTGCGCACTACACGACAGCTCGCTTGGCTGACTCTGTTCTCACTCCAATGCGTGATTTGATGGCTGCTGGCGATGGTGCCGGCGGCCAGTTCTACCATTGGAGGTCCTGAATGGCCACCGGCATCGTGAAGTGGTTCAACGCGCAAAAAGGTTACGGCTTTATCCAGCCGGACGAGGGTGGGAACGACGTGTTCGTTCACATCTCGGCCGTGGAGCGCGCCGGCCTGACCGGCCTGCGCGAAGGGCAGCGCATCACGTATGAAATCGAGAAGGGCCGCAACGGCAAGAGCGCCGCGGTCGATCTCAAAACCTAAACTGGCCAAACCTGGGCTCTCGAGAGGCCACTCGCGGCTTCAGACTTCGAGACTCAGGGACGTTGCTTGTGGCCGGTCGTGGCGGATACCCCGAGACCTCGCTGACCTTGTGTCGCGAGATCGAAGGGGAACGGGGCGTTCGTCCCCTACTGACCAGGATCGGTAAGCAGGACAGCCAGGCGCAACGCTGACTGAACCGATGGGGTGCTAGCGAGCGACCACATCGGTTCAGGGCGTACCGCGAGGAGCATGACCCGAAACCATCAGGAGCGGGCATTACCAGGAGATTGCATGGCCAAGGAAGAAATGCTGGAGTTCGAGGGTGTTGTGGCGGAGGTGCTGCCGGATGCCAGATGCCGCGTGACGCTGGAAAATGGCCACGAAGTGGTGGCTTACACTTCCGGGCGCATGAAAAAGAACCGCATCCGGATTTTGGCTGGCGACAAAGTGACCGTCGAAATGACGCCCTATGACTTGAGCAAGGGCCGCATTAATTTCCGACATAAAGATACGCGCGGAGCACCACCGCCAGGCGCCGGTGGTTTTGCGGGTGGACGACGGCCGCCGTCACGGCGTCGCTGAGCCTTGTTTTTTGTTGCAAGGCCCTTGGGTTCACTCGCAGACAATGGTTTCATGCACCGGCAGCCAGTTAGAATGCGCGGCAGCCGGTTGGCAGACAACACTACGAAGACGGCCACCCATCCGCCCTTTCTTTTCGGTTAGCCGGCATATTCCAATCCCTCTGGCGCAGAGGTCTTTTATCAAGCGCCTTGCGAGCCTGCGGGGCCCAACCTGCCCATCATTCGAGGGACGCGCGTGAGGCCATGGCGGATCGCAATCCGGACGAGCGGGTGACCTCACTCCCCGGCGAAACGCCGGAGCGATCCGACCCATCTGCGCAAAAGCGTGGCATCAACCTTGCCCTGCAGGGTGGTGGCGTTCACGGCGCCTTCACGTGGGGCGTTCTCGACAGACTGCTCGAAGACGGCCGATTGTCGATCGAGGCGATCAGCGCCACCAGCGCCGGGGCGATCAACGCCACGGTGCTGGCGTGGGGCATGTCTCAAGGTGGCCGCGACGGGGCGCGCGCGCTCCTCGCAGCGCTCTGGAGCCAAATCGGACGTCGTGGCGAAATGTGGGGGCTGCCCTGGCCCAAGCTCATGGATTTCTGGCTAGCACCCGGTGGTTGGCCGGAGGGTGTCTCGCCGGGCTATCTCATGTTCCAGGCGATGACCCATACGCTGTCGCCCTACCAACTCAATCCCCTGGATCTCAATCCGCTGCGCGAGTTGCTGGTGGAGATCGTCGACTTCGACGCGTTGCGCCAATGCCCAAAAGCGCCTCGCCTATTCATCAACGCGACGAACGTGCGCTCGGGCAAAATCAAGGTGTTCGAGAACCGAGAGCTCAGTGCCGAAGCAGTGCTGGCGTCGGCCTGTCTGCCGGAGATCTTCAAAGCTGTCGAAGTGGATGGCGAAGCCTACTGGGACGGCGGCTTCATGGGCAATCCGGCCATCTTTCCGCTGATCTATGCCGGTGCTACGCGCGACGTCATCATCGTGCACATCAATCCGATCGTGCAGGATCGGCTGCCCAAGACCGCGCCGGAAATTTTCGATCGCATGAACGAGATCTCGTTCAACTCCTCACTGATGCGCGAGATGCGTGCCATCGCGTTTGTGTCACGCCTGATCGACGAGGAGCGTCTCGACGGCCAGCGCTACAAGCGCATGCTGATCCACGCCATCGCGGACGACGACGAGATGCGCAAGTATGGCGCGTGGAGCAAGCTCAATCCAGACGCGACCTTCATCGCACATTTGTTCGGGCGCGGCCGTCAGGCAGCGGACCGATGGCTCGAGGCTCACGCCAAAGACGTCGGTCAGCGTTCGACCGTTGATATCGGCGCGACCTATCTCTGAGCCCCGGCGGTCGGCGAAGAAAGTGCGAGCGCGGAATATTGTTCGCTTTAGGTTCTTGACGTGTTCCCGCGCAGAGCCCATGCTTACAAGCGTGGGCTCGAAGGTTGTGGTCTTGGCACTCACTTGAGCGCCCAGATCCTCGGCGTCAAACGGTGAGACGTCGAACGCGTATTTCCGGCGGGGTTACCATGTATGGTCAAATTGCGACTGTCGCCTTCGAAGGCATCGATGCACGACCGGTATCGGTCGAGGTGCGGATCACTTCCGGGCGGCCACACTTCTCGATCGTCGGGCTGCCCGACAAGGCGGTGGCGGAGAGCCGAGAGCGGGTGCGTAACGCCCTGCACGCGGTCGGACTGGGGTTTCCCTTCCGTCATGTGACCGTCAATCTGGCGCCTGCCGATCTCCCGAAGGAAGGCAGTCATTTCGACCTACCGATCGCGCTAGCGCTGATGTCGGCGATGGGGGCAATCGCACCCGACGCGATCGCGGGTTTTGCAGCTATCGGTGAATTGGCGCTCGACGGTGCGATCCGATCGGTGCCGGGGGCGCTGCCGGCATCGATCGGCGCCAACGCGATGGGAAAAGGCCTGATCTGCCCGGAAAGCGGTGGGGCTGAGGCATCGTGGGCCGCCGAGGACATGACTGTTCTGGCGGCGCCGCACTTGTTGTCCCTGGTCAATCATTTCAAGGGCGTGCAAGTGCTGTCACCGCCGGTGCCAAATGTTGCGGGCGATGCCGAGTGGGCGATCGATCTCAGCGACGTCAAAGGGCAGGAAGGCGCAAAGCGGGCGTTGGAAATTGCTGCGGCAGGGGGGCACAACCTACTGATGGTCGGGCCGCCCGGATCCGGCAAGTCCATGCTGGCACAACGGCTTGCGACGATCCTGCCGGCGCTCGAGCCATCGGAGATGCTGGAAGTTTCGATGGTGAAAAGCATCGCGGGCGAACTTGCAGACGGCCGATTGGCACGAACGCGTCCGTTTCGTGCGCCACATCATTCAGCCAGCATGGCGGCATTGGTTGGCGGGGGCAGCCGGCCCAGGCCTGGTGAGGTCTCGCTCGCACACCTGGGCGTCCTGTTCCTGGACGAGCTACCGGAATTCCATCCGAATGTACTCGACTCGCTGCGCCAGCCGCTGGAAGCCGGCGAGGTGGTGATCGCGCGCGCCAACCACCGGATCGCCTACCCTGCCAGATTTCAGCTGGTGGCAGCCATGAACCCCTGCAAGTGCGGAGGCGGTGGGCCTGGAACGGCCTGTCGCAGGGGACCGCGGTGCGCGAGCGAGTACCAGGCGCGGCTGTCGGGACCTTTCCTCGATCGACTGGACATGCGGATCGAGGTGCCGCAGGTGACTGCTGCGGACCTCTTGCTGCCGGCTCCTGCCGAGGGGAGCCGGGAGGTGCGTGCCCGCGTCATCGCGGCGCGGCAGCGCCAGCGGGCGCGGCTCAAAGCCTTCGGGGCTCCGGCAAGCAAACTCAGAACCAATGCCGATATGTCCGGCCGGCTACTCGAAGCCTCGGCGATGCCGGATGAAGACGGGCTGCAATTCATGCGTCGTGCCGGTGCGCAGATGGGGCTTTCGGCACGTGCTTTCCACCGCACGCTCAAAGTTGCACGGACAATTGCGGATCTGGATGGAGAGGATCAAGTCAACCGGCGTCATGTGGCCGAAGCCCTGGCCTATCGAGGCGAAGCGCCTGGCGGTGACAGGGTTGCCGCATAGGGGCGGCGTGGTAGTCGACCTGCTGCAGCATCAATATGGCCTCGCCCGCGGCGCCTTGCCTGCGGTGCGGGATCGCTTTGGTATCAGCGGAAAGCACGACGGAGGGGGCGCGTGCACATATTTGCAATGCTGAGGGCTGGATCCCGTCTATGGCGCAAGTATCGGCACGTCTTCTCAAGCAGATCAGGGGCCTGAAAGCATGGATTGGGCTGTTGTCGATGTGCCGCACGTCAGCTCGGAACAGTTTTCAACGGCTTTTTCACCTTACGAATACCTTGATGCGTATGTGTAGTGCCCCTTAATGAGCTATCAATCGAAGCGCTCCAATTTGGCGGCTAGCATTAGCTTAGTTTAGGAGGGGGAAGCGAATGTCCTCGATGGTTATTTGGGTGCTTGGCATCGGCATCAGCGTCGCGACGCTGGTGGTCACCGCGGCCGTGAAGCAGTACTACCTGCACATGGCTGTTGCGGCGTTGATCAGCCTGATGGTGGCATTGGCCTCATTCGCGGAAACCCGGTCAGCGGGTGACGATGACTTGTCGCGAGCTACAGCAGCGAGCACGAGCCTTCGCCACATGGGGCTGGTGTGGACCTGGGGAGCGTTGGCGCTTCTGGTCACCTACGCCTTCGACATCCTCTCCTGGCGCGAGTGGTGGCACTTCTTCATCGGTATGTTCGTGATGGCCGGCTTTTCGCTCTTCCTGGCGGCAACACTACAGAAGGACGCCGATCAGGGAGAGGGCGATCCCACCATGTTCAACGTGACGCGCGGCTTGGCACTGGTGCTGCTGTTCGGCATGGTGATCACGATGGTCGGATTGCTGGTGGATGGAAAAATGTGGCGGTTCACGACTGTAGCGGGCGTCCGCCGTGGCTCTCAGGATTGGGCTGCCAACCACATCTTCTTCTTCGGGGCCATGGCTCTGGCTGCCATCAGCTGGAATACACTGACGCTGATCGGCTGGCGCAAGCCCGGCACACGGACGGCCTGAGGCCATTCGTCGAATTCGTTGAGCAAGTTCTCCGCCTGCAACCGGTGTGTGATGCGCTGGTTGTGGGCGGATTACGTTGCGGGCTTGTGGATCGAACAGCGCCTGCAAAGACCCCTGCCGTGCCAAGGGGCTGCGGCTGGTGACATGGCAGGTCGTGCCGGCTCACGACCGCGGCTGGCCGCGATCATATCGGCAGTTTCGTTCCGGTTTTGCATCGCCTAAAGTGCGCTCCTGGCAGCGATGCCGAACCGGACTTCGGCATCGCCCCACCGTTCGACGTGACGATGGCAGTGCGGGTCTGTGCCCAACCTGATGGCCAGAGCGCAAAGCTCGCCACATGCCTCGACACACTGGGTGCGAATTCCACGGTTGGGCCACGATTTGCGTTCCACAGTGCCTTAGCGGGAGACGGCGTTGACTGAGCGGCGCAGGCTGAACACGCAACTCATTCGGCGCGCCCTCGTGGTTGTTGCCCTGATCAGCGCCATCATCATGGTGGCGGCCGGCGGGGCTGGATCGAAATCCTTCGTGTCGGCGGGTGCCGCGCTATTCGCATTTGCACTCTCGATCGCGGCGGTGCTCTCCAATTTCGAGGCGTGGCGGCTGCCGCCCATCGCGACACCGCGAGCGCACGCTGTACGCTCCTACCTCGCCATCCGCATCAATACCGTCCTCGGCGCCATTGCCTATGGCTGGGGGGCGATCGCCATGCAAGGGCTCTATCTGACACCGCTGACCGGGCTCAAATGGCAGCACGGCTGGCAATACGCCATGGCGATGGCCCTGCTGGCCGGCTCCTGCATCGCCTTCGTGCGGACACTGCCGCTGCCCGCACCGGCCCGGCGCGGCGAAACGTGGCAATGGCATTCGGCATTGGCGCGGCCGCTGGCGATCGCGCAGGCGGCAATCTCGGCTGGTGGAACTCATTGGGATGGCGCTGTTTGGCAAGTTTGCCTCGGAGCGGGCGGATTGGGCTGCCAACCGGGTCTTCGCCGCCTTGGCGATCGCAATCCTGGCGGTTTCGATCGCCTCACTGGTGTCGCTGGCGCGGGCGCGCCACAGCTGAGCCAACCGCCGGCTGCTGAGGGTTAAGGCCTCGACCGCCGCGGCGATGCGCAAAGCAGGCAGACCGGGCATTGGGCGATGTACCTGGGGATGCGGTGGCAGGTCACAAGCGCGCATGCGGCCGCTGCGCCTTCCAACCATGGCCGGCAAAGTCTAGGCTTTGTGGGTAGGACACGGCGAAGCTTCCTTCGCGCGGGTCGCGCAAGGCCGGCGACGGCAGTCGCCTGACCACTTGTGCTGCCGCCCGGAAGGCTCGCCCCGACGAGGAGCCACGACGCCATGGATTTCACGATCGACAAGCCGCTCGAGCAGTTGCGCGACCGGGTATCGGCTTTTGTTCGCGAGAAGATCATCCCATTCGAGAAAGACCCCCGCTGGTCCGACCACGGCATTCCCGAGGACATGCGGCGCGATCTCAACCAGGCCGCGAAAGAGGCGGGCCTGCTTGGCATCAATAGTCCCAAGGAATTCGGTGGGCAGGGTTTCTCGCACTTCGAGCAAGCGGTGATCTTCGAGGCTGCCGGCTATTCGATCCTCGGCCCGATCGCACTCCACTTCCATGCCCCCGACGAGGGCAACATCCACCTGATGCACAAGGTGGGATCGGCTGCACAAAAGCAGAAGTACCTGGCGAAACTCGCCACCGGTGAAGTCCGCTCGTGCTTTGCGATGACGGAGCCCGATGGTGGCGCCGGCGCCGACCCGTTGCTGCTGAAGACCAGGGCCGAGCCCGATGGCAACGGCTTCGTAATCAATGGCCGTAAGACGCTGATCACCGGCGCCGAGGGCGCGGCTTTCGCGATCATCATGGCGCGCACGGGCGACGGCCCGACCGACTGCACGATGTTTCTCACCGAATTGCCGAACCCGGCCTTCAAGATCCACCGGGTGCTCGGCACCATGGACTCGAGCTTCATGGGCGGACATGCCGTGATCGACATCGAGAACCTGAGGGTCTCGGGCGACGATATCCTGGGCGAGATCGGCAAGGGGTTCCAATATGCGCAGGTGCGACTGGCGCCTGCCCGCCTCACACACTGCATGCGCTGGCTCGGCTCGGCCAACCGCGCGCACGACATCGCCACCGAGTACGCGCGCCATCGCCAGTCCTTCGGCAAGCGCCTTGGCGATCATCAGGGCGTGTCGTTCATGCTGGCGGACAACGCTTTGGACACTCATGTGTCACGGCTGTCGATCTGGCAATGCGCGTGGCTGCTGGACCAAGGCCAGCGCGCATCGCGGGAGAGTTCGATGGCGAAGGTGATCTGCTCGGAAGCGATCTTCCGGGTAGTCGACCGCTCCATGCAAATCCTGGGCGGGACCGGTGTTACCGATGACACCATGGTGGAGCGCATCTTCAGGGATGTGCGCGCCTTCCGCATCTACGATGGTCCGAGCGAGGTGCATCGCCACGCACTCGGCAAGCGCATCGTCGAAGGGGAGCGCAAGCGGAAGTAGTCGGCGCCCACGGCGCCGCATCGCGCTGCCGCGGGGAACACTGCGCCTCTGGGTGGGCGCCGCACGACGGAGGGGCGCTGCCGCGCCCTTCGCGTGTCTTCGAGCTTCCATCCACACGCGCAGGCGATCCACGTTGCTGTGCATCGCCAAGGCTGGCGCGGGTTCGGGCCGTTGTCACACCAAGTCCGGCTCGTCGCTGGCCGGGATGATTGGAGCGAAGAGCGCGTCGACCATGGCGGGCGTGACGTCTGCCAGGCTCGCCGGCTTCCAACGGGGCTTCCTGTCCTTGTCCACGAGCAGAGCCCGCACGCCTTCCGGGAATTCGCCTTGCTCGAACAGGTGCGTGCACAATCGGAATTCGGCGGTCAACGCTGCCTCCAACGAAGCGGTCTGGCGCGATTTCACCCGGCGCAGAGCTTCCAGCGTGGCTTTCAGTGCGATCGGCGACTTCTGCAGGAGGTCCGCCCGAGTTCTCTTGGCCCAATCGTCGGTGGTGGACTGCAGCTCTGCCAGCATCTCCTCGATCGTGGCTTTGGCGAATACGGCATCGATTGCCGGCTTCAGCTCCATGAGCAGCGATGACGGCACCGGCTCGGCGTCACGCGCCTCGTCAAGAATATCAGCGACGAGCAGGCCGTCGGGCGCAACCAACTCGGCGACGAGGCCGTCAAGCTCGCTCCAGGGCAGATGAATGTCGGCCAGCCCGGTCTGTATGGCATCGGAACTGGTGATCCGAGCGCCGGTGAGGGCCAGATAAGTGCCCAATTCGCCTGCTGCATGTCCTAGCAGCCAGGTGCCGCCAACATCGGGGATTAGGCCGATGCCGGTTTCCGGCATCGCAAGCATGGAGCGCTCCGTCACGATGCGCCCGCCCCCCTGCGCGTGCGCCGAGAGGCCGATGCCGCCGCCCATGACGATGCCATCCATGAGCGCGACGAAGGGCTTGGGATAGCGGTGGATGAGGGCGTTGAGGCGATACTCCTCGCGCCAGAAGGTGCGGGCGAGGGTCGAGCCCGCTTGGCGGCTGTCGTAGAGCGTGAGCACGTCACCTCCGGCACACAGGGCGCGATCGCCGGTGCCGTCGAGGATGACGAGGTGGACGGCCGGATCGTCACGCCAGGCGAGCAGCGCCGACCAGATGCGTCGCGTCATGTCCAAGGTGAGGGCGTTGAGAGCCTTGGGGCGGTTGAGCGTGATGCGACCGGCGCGGCCTTCGACGCGGATCAGGACCTCGGATTCGGAATTTTGTGCTGGCGTGGTCATGGGGCTCGTCATCCGCGAAAGGGGGGAATGGTTCGGCCAGAGTTACCGGGACTGGCTGCGCCTGCCAAGTCCACCGGACCATGGCTGGCGCATGGGCGGCGAAACGACGACGGCCACAAAGCAACTGTGCTTTGCGGCCGCCGTCGAGAAACAATGGTGGTGTGACTATAGAACAGGCCCGTCAGTGCGCGCCGGCGCTGCCGCCACCGATGACGTAGATGCAGATGAAGAGGAACAGCCAGACCACGTCGACGAAGTGCCAGTACCAAGCTGCCGCCTCAAAGCCGAAGTGCTGCTTCGGGGTGAAATGGCCCTTCATGGCCCGGAACAGACAGACGGCAAGGAAAATGGTGCCGATGATGACGTGCGCGCCGTGGAAGCCGGTCGCCATGAAGAAGGTGGCGCCGTAGATGTGGCCGGAATAATTGAAGGTTGCATGAATGTACTCGTAGGCTTGGCAGGCCGTGAATATCAGGCCCAGCACCACGGTGATCAGCAGCCCCCAGATCAGGCCCTTGCGGTCGTCGTGCAGGAGGGCGTGGTGGGCCCAGGTCACGGTGGTGCCCGACAACAGCAGGATCAGCGTATTGACGAGCGGCAAGCCCCATGGATCAAACGTGGACTGGAAGTTGGCACTTGGCTTGGGCGGCCAGTGACCGCCGGTCAGGGCGTCGCGAGCGACCATGCCAATGAGGTTGGGGCTTTCAGAGATGGAGCCGTCGGCACCGGTGATCGGGAGCGGGCTCACGGCCGAGGGGAACAGGGAGGCGTCGAAGTAGGCCCAGAACCACGCCACAAAGAACATCACCTCGGAGGCGATGAACATGATCATGCCGTAGCGCAGATGCAGGCGCACGACCGGGGTATGATCGCCGCGGTGTGCTTCCTTGATGACGTCGCGCCACCAGCCATACATGGTGGCCAGCACACCAAGCGTGCCGATCATGAACAGCCAGGAGCCGCGCATGCCGAGCAGGGACGCTGTGGGGCTTGCGTGCGTCTTCATCCAGACGATGGCGCCAACCGCCATGACGAAGGCGAACAGGGAGCCGACTACCGGCCAAGGGCTCGGGTCGACGAGATGGTAGTCATGGTGCTTTGCGTGGCTATCGGCCATCCCGAATTCTCCTCATCCCCTCGTTCAAGGCAGGCGGCACTTCGGCCACCGCCCTCATTCAACACTCAACTTCGGCGCACCGGCATCTTGCCTGCGCGCCTTCTCAGGCTCTATCCGCGCGGCGCCGGCCTGCCAGAAGGCGGCGCGGGCTTTGCGTTCTCATGCGGACCTACGGGCTTGGCACTCTCAGCCAGACCCGCCGATTTCGGCGATTTCACCGGGTGGAAGGTATACGACAGCGTGATCAGGCGGATATGAGCGCCGTCGGTATCCTTGACGATTGACGGATCGACAAAAAAGCTGACGGGCATGTCGACCGATTCACCAGGCTCGACGCGCTGCTCGTTGAAGCAGAAACAGGCAATCTTGTTGAAGAAGGCGCCTGCCTGATCCGGTGTTACGTTGAACGTGGCGGTGCCGACCGCCGGCGTGGACGACCTGTTGGTCACGCGATAGACGACGAGGGCATTCTCGCCGATCTTCAGCGACATGGTGTTGACGAGCGGCTTGAAGTCCCATTCGAGGCCCGGCGCGACATTGGCGTCGAAGCGCACGGTGATCTTTCGCTCCAGGACCTCGCTCGAGGCAGCGGTGACGCGCTGCGTGGTGCCGGCGAAACCCGTCACCTGGCAGAACATGCGATAGAGGGGTACGGCCGCATAGGCCAGGGCGCCCATCGAGAGCACGACGCCAGCGCAAATGGCAGCCACGCGTTTGTTGCGGTTCACGGGCATGTGCCGGCCTTCTTGCATGCTGGGGGATCGCCGATGACGGCGGCGGCGGCGGGTGAGTCGGTCCGAGTGCTGCCCTTGCGCAAAGCATTGGGGCCGAGACGAACGACGGTTGCTGCGTAGAACAACACGACCAGAAGGCCAAGGCCAAGGCCGATGGCCAGGGATCGCGAGCGCTGGCGCCGAAGACGCTCGGCCTGCTCAGAAGATATCTGGTTTGGCGCGGCCATATCCTGCATCACCCGATCACATGCTTCACGGCATGCTCACCAAGGAGCGCTGCGAACACCAGGAAGAGATAGAGGATCGAGAACAGGAAGAGGCGCTTGGCAGCGGCATCACTCGCCATTCCAGATGGCGCGCGCCAAACCTGCACGGCCAAAGCCACGAAGACGACACCGAGAAGGCTAGCCACGATCCCATAGGCCAGGCCACCCAAGCCGGTCAGAACCGGCGTCACGGCGAGCGGCGCCAGCAGAACGGAGTAGGTCAGAATCTGGCGACGTGTTTCGCGCTCGCCCGCCACCACAGGCAGCATCGGCACGCCAGCCGCAGCGTAGTCGCCGGTCTTGTAGAGGGCGAGCGCCCAGAAATGGGGCGGCGTCCACATAAAGATGATGAGGAACAGGATAACGCTGTCGAGACTGACGCCACCGGAGACGGCGGCCCAGCCGATCATGGGCGGGAAGGCGCCCGCGGCGCCGCCAATCACAATGTTCTGCGGCGTCGAGCGCTTGAGCCACATCGTATAGACGACGACGTAGAAGGCGATGGTCAAGGCAAGCAAACCGCCGGCGATCCAATTGACGATCAGACCGAGTGTGAGCACCGAGGCGCCGGAGAGAAAGAGGCCGAACGCAAGGGCTTCCTCGGGCGTGACGCGACCTTGCGGAATGGGGCGGCTGCGAGTGCGCTGCATGACGGTATCGATGTCACGATCCCACCACATGTTGAGTGCGCCCGATGCGCCAGCACCGACGGCGATGGCCAGCAGCGCGATCGCGGCGAGAACGGGATGCAAGTTGCCCGGCGCTGCCACCATGCCGGTCAGGGCCGTGAATATGACGAGCGACATGACGCGCGGCTTCAACAGCTCGACAAAATCCGCAACGCCGCCTCCGAGGGTGGGATTGCGGAGGTCGTCGGATGTGTAGCCTACATCTGCCATGTCATTCACCTCGTACCGGCGGCGGACGGCGAGGCGACTGAGCCCCGCTCGACCGCGCTGTGAGCGCCGGATCTGCCGACGTCATCAGTGATGCTCGCTGACCTTGATCTTGGGCAAGGTCTCGAACGAGTGGAAGGCCGGCGGCGACGGCAGTGTCCACTCAAGGGTATCAGCGCTTTCGCCCCAGGGATTGGCAGGCGCCTTGACCTTCTTGGCGAAGGCCATGAAGACGCCGACGAAGAACACCAAGGTGGCGGCAGCCGTCATATAGGAGCCATAGGACGAGATCTGGTTCCAGAAGGCGAACGCGTCGGGATAGTCGACATAGCGACGCGGCATACCCGCCAGCCCGAGGAAATGCTGCGGGAAGAACAGCACGTTGGCGCCGACGAAGGTCATCCAGAAGTGCAGCTTGCCGATGCCTTCACTGTAC
This sequence comes from uncultured Alphaproteobacteria bacterium, assembly GCA_963761475.1. Classification (GTDB taxonomy): domain Bacteria; phylum Pseudomonadota; class Alphaproteobacteria; order Rhizobiales; family Hyphomicrobiaceae. Next base: position 382,815 of record CAVXGT010000014.1, on the reverse strand, counting down.
ATGTAGCCGAACATCTTCGGGAACCAGTAGTACCAGCCCGCAAAGATGGCGAACACCGCACCGAGCGACAGCACGTAGTGGAAGTGGGCGACGACGTAGTAGGTGTCGTGCACGGCCCGGTCGACACCGGCGTTGGCCAGCATGACACCGGTGACGCCGCCGACGGTGAACAGGAAGATGAAGCCCAGGGCCCAGAGCATCGGGACTGTGAAGCGGATCGAGCCGCCCCACATGGTTGCGATCCAGGAGAAGATCTTAACCCCCGTCGGGACAGCGATGACCATCGTGGCGAACACGAAGTAGGCCTGCGTGTTGACGCTCATGCCGGACGTATACATGTGGTGCGCCCAGACGATGAAGCCGACCAAGCCGATGGCGACCATGGCGTAGGCCATGCCCAGGTAGCCGAAGATCGGCTTACGAGAGAAGGTCGACACGATGTGGCTGATCATGCCGAAGCCCGGCAGGATGAGGATGTAGACCTCGGGGTGGCCGAAGAACCAGAACAGGTGCTGGTAGAGGAGCGGATCGCCACCGCCTGCGGCCGTGAAGAACGTGGTGCCGAAGTTGCGGTCGGTGAGCAGCATGGTGATGGCACCAGCCAGAACCGGCAGCGACAGCAGCAAAAGGAATGCCGTGACAAGCACCGACCACACGAACAGCGGCATCTTGTGCAGCGTCATGCCGGGGGTGCGCATGTTGAAGATGGTGGTGATGAAGTTGATCGCGCCGAGGATCGAGGAGGCACCAGCGATGTGGAGCGACAGGATCGCGAAATCCATGGCCGGGCCGGGATGGCCGGTGGTCGACAGCGGCGCATAGACGGTCCAACCGGTGCCCGCGCCGCAACCGGAGATATTGACGCCGAGCTGGCAGGTGCCCGAGCCTTCGACGAACATCGAGATGACCAGCAGCGTCAGCGAGGCCGGCAGCAGCCAGAAAGAGATGTTGTTCATGCGCGGGAACGCCATATCCGGCGCGCCGATCATCAACGGCACGAACCAGTTGCCGAAGCCGCCGATCATGGCCGGCATGACCATGAAGAACACCATGATCAGGCCATGGCCCGTGACATAGACGTTGAAGAGGTGTGAGCTCGAGAAATACTGGATGCCGGGCTCAGCCAACTCCATGCGCATCATCACCGACAGGAAGCCACCGATGCACCCTGCCACCATGGCGAAGATGAGGTACATGGTGCCGATGTCTTTGTGGTTGGTGGAGAACAACCAGCGAGTGGGACCGTAGGGTGTGTGCTCGTGGTCGTCGTGTGCGTGCGCCGTGCCAGCCATCTCGGATTGCCTCGATCTTGAAAGTTCCAAACTCGCCAGGCCGCTGGAGGGCCTCAGGTGTCGCTCTTCTCTCGGCAGGATGCCCCGCCTGCAACCGGCAAACCGCAAAAGTCACGCGGCTTGTCCAATTGCGTTTCTCCGCGGTTATTTTCCCGCTGCCGATACTACACGCTTCTCTTGCGCCGCGCCGGCCACTTTGCCGGCGGCATGTTCCAGCGCAGCCTTCTCGATGATTTCCCGGGCCTGCTTGCGCTGGCGATTCTTCATCGCATCAGCCCACTGCTGGAAAACCTCCGGCTTCACAACGCGAACGGCGATCGGCATGAACGCGTGATCCTTGCCGCACAATTCCGAGCACTGACCGTAGAACACGCCCTCGCGCTTCGAGCGGAACCACGTGGCCGTCGTGCGGCCCGGGACAGCGTCGACCTTCGAGCCAAATGAAGGGACCGTCCAGTTGTGGATCACGTCGCTGGCGGTGACGATGACATGCACGACCTTGTTGACGGGCACGACGACCTCGTTGTCGACGGCAAGCAGGCGAGGGGCAGGAATGCCCTTCTTGATGCGGGCGTCGCGCTCTTCGTTGTTGAGCATGATCGACGTGAACGAGAAGCCGCCGAAATCGGGATATTGATAGGTCCAGTTCCACTGATTGCCTGTGGCCTTCAGCGTCACGTCGGGGGTCGGGTAGGTGTATTGGGCGTAAAGAAGCTTGAAGGAGGGCACTGCGATCCCGACCAGGATGAAGACTGGAATGATGGTCCAGGCAACCTCGAGCGCCGTGTTGTGGGTGGTCTTCGACGGGGTGGGGTTAGCGCCCTCGTTGAATTTGACGACGACGAGAACAAGCAGGATCAGCACGAAGATCGCGATGGCGATGATGACAATATTGACGCCGTCGTGGAATGCGTTGATCTGCTCGGCGATCTCAGTCACAGGCTCCTGCAGGCCCATCTGCTTGGGAGACGGCTGGCCAGCGCCTGCGAATGCCGGCCCGAGCCCCAGGGCGACAGCCATCGCCGCACCACATCCCAAACTGGCACTCGCGTCCCGAAGCCATTTCATCATTGCGCCCGTCCTCGACTCTGCGACCTGCGAGCCCCGCAGGTTTAGATATGACCGCCAACCTCCGTTCGCCGTGGGTAGGGCATAGACCTTACGGCCAAGCCTGCAAACCGAAACAGCGACCAGCGCGCCTAAGCGCCAATGGCAACGATCCGATGCGGTCTTTGGCAAGGTTGGCTGCCAAAGCGCCCCGGATCACGTACTGCCTGCAGGACTAAAACAACCATACCGCACACCGCCCCATCGCACGTTCACTGCCCCAGACGCACCCCTCGAGAGGGCCTGCATTGCAGGGGGCTAGAGACCTGACGCGCTGCTATTCAAGAGGCCGGATAAAGAGGCCGGATAAATCGATCCTGCTGGCTGTTGCAAATGAGCACGATGAGCGAACAGGACTCAAGTCTGGTGCGCTGCGGCATATTGCTCGTTTTGCCGGCAAAGTGCCGGGATCACACGCCGGGCGGGAGCCAGTCCCAATTTGGCCCCAATCGTTGCAGAATGCTCGCCGGAGCTTGAAGGGCGGGGGCAAAGCGTGGCTTGGCAAACGGTGTGGGATTTGGCCAGAAAGCTCGGGGGGCGCGCGGGACAGCGTTTTCGGGCTAACGCGGCTGCGACTGTGCTGGCATTTGTGTTGGGCGCGGCAATGGTTACTGCCGACTATGCCTTAGCGCAGTCCGGTAACGTAAAATCGCAGCATGGCGATTGGCAGGTGGTGTGCAAGCCGCCGCCGCCCGGCGCCAAGAATGACGTTTGCGCCCTGGTTCAAAGCGTGACTGCGGAAGACCGCAACAACGTGGGCCTCACCGTCTACTTCCAGACCTTCTCTAACGGCACCCGCGTTCTGCGGGTGTTCGCGCCGCTCGGGGTGTTGCTGCCGCCTGGTCTAGGGCTCAAGATCGACAACAAGGATGTGGGTAACGCACCATTCCTGCGCTGCCAGAACTTCGCCTGCTACGCCCAAGTGGTTGCGGAGGACAAGCTGGTGGCACAATTGAAGACGGGCAAGACGGCCGTTTTCATCATTTTCCAGACGGAAGAAGCGGGCATCGGCATCCCGATCTCGCTCAACGGGTTCGCCGAGGCGCTGGCGCAGCTCAAGTGAACAACACGCCGGTTTGATTGTGCCCGCATTCAACGCAGAGCAGATCGCACGCTCAACGCGAAGGGCTGCCCATGGCAGGCTTTGCCAGGTCGGCGCAATATTGCCGTCGCTGCCGCAAAAAACGGCGCGTTCAGCATCAATCGCACGGCAATTCGTCACGGATCGGCTTGCGCTTGCCCGTGGTTTTGCCATGTTGTGAGGCTAGCTGACGCGAGGCCAAGTCAAGTGACACGCGTCGGGAGTGCAGCATGGGTCCTGTTTCGCCACGTCCCAGAGAGCCGTCGAGTGAAACCGTCGCCGAGCGGCGTTTGCGTCGCCTCAACGCCTTTCCCCAACCGTTCCGGAAGTACATTGCCGGCCTGACGTCCTGCACGCCGGCGCTCGAAGACCTGTCGGACAGCTTCCCGGCGCTGCTGTTCGCGATGTCGACCGGATATGCGAGTGTGCGGCGGCGGCAGGCTGCCTACGAGGCGGTCTCAAGCGGGCAACCACTGAAAGAGGCGGCGCGGCTGCTCGGCCTGCCGATCTGGCTGCGACGCATTCCAGCGCAGGCGCTGACGCAGCCGTTGCCGCATCTGCCGGAGGACAGCGACTTTGCCACCTGCCTGCTGAGCCGGGTGCCGGACGATCCACGCGAGGCTGCAATCTGGTTCGAGCGGCTGGTGGTCGGCTACCGGCTGATCGGGCGCGACTTTGCGATGTGGGTTGCGCGCGAACCGCGCTTGATGCCGCCGCATACCTCGGATGAGGATCTGCAGTGGATGCTGGCGTGGGTGTGGGCCAGCGAGACGCCGTCGTTTTGCGGTCACGGGATGCTGCGGGGGAGCTGGAGCAGCGCGATCGGCTGGAAACGGGCGCGCGACGAGGTGGCAATCTGGCGCAAACGCATCGACCTGATCGGGGCGCTGGCGCCGGGCCAGCGCGACCCCTGGTTCGAGAACGCCAACATCCAGGGCTACGATATCGTGGGTCTGCATACAGTTGGCGACTATATCGCGGAGAGCGGGGCAATGGAGAACTGCCTCGACCAATATGCCGCCCATCTCGCCTATGGCCGGGTCCGGATCTTCTCGGTGCGCAAGAACGGCCGGCCGGTCGCCGACGTGGAGATCACGATCAAGGCCGATGACGCCAAGTCGCCGTGCCTGTCGCAGATTCGCGGTCCGCGAAACCGGCGGGCGCCGCCAGCGGTGTGGCAGGCGGTCAACGCGTGGCTGGCCGCGCAACCGCCTCGCTCTGTGGACGTAAGTCCGACTTCGGCACAGTTGACGCGCGAGGCTTTCCGCCAGTTCTGGCGGCCGTATGTGGAGGCTGCCGAGGCGGCGGGCCTGCCGCCGCAAGTGCTGTCTCGGGTGCTGGGACGGGATTCGCGGCGGGCGCGACTGGCAAACCGGACAGCGGCAGCGGGCCGGACCGAGGACCGCCAACGCTTAGCGCCTCAGGCGACTGTCGTCGCCGAAGGACGGCAAAGCTTTACCCCGACGATGCGGGAGCGGATGCTGGCGTGCACGCTCGGGGTTGGTGCGCCGGAACTCTTGGGCGAACCGTTGCTGCCACCACCGCTGGTGGGGCGTCGTGGCCGGGCAACGGCGCGGTAGAGGGCGCGACACAGTAGGCTCGGATGTCAGGGTCAGGGCGGATTGGGCTCCGCCCTGGTGGCATCCTTTGCGATGTCGTCGTCAGGCAGCGCGACGCTTGGCGGCGGGCTCGTCGGCCTTGGGCTCGGGGAATGTGATGTAATCGCGCGGGGTTACCATCTCGCCGGTCTGCGATGCGGTCTGGCGGGCCGCCGAGGTCCAGATGTCGAGCATCCGGCGGCTGGCCTCCTGGTATTGCAGGCCGGCCTGCTGCCAGAATGCGATCTGAGCGGTCATCAGGTCGATCGGCGTGCGGCACCCTGCCAGGGTCTGCGGAATGTCGAGGTAGGCGGTGGCGCGCTGGCCGATCAGGCTTTGCATCTCGTAGCCGGCGCGAGTGGCGCAGCGAGCCGCCGGCTCAGCATTGCGCGAGAGCTGGGCGAATCCGGTCCACAACTCAGCCATATTGAACATCGGGACCGGGAATTGCGCAGATGACTGCTTCGACTGGAACATTGGCGAACCTCCAAATCATACGTGTCGTGCCGTCACAAATTTCCGCATCGACGGTGCAACGATCGAAGCGCGCCCCCGTCCCCGCTCGGCGCTCCATGCTGCAGGCGCAATATACCACCAACTGCTTGATTGACTGAAACGAAAACTCTCTCCGAGCAAGTTATGGACGGTCTCTAGTGAGCGTTTGCACAATGAAATTCAGACGCCTATTCGGATTGCTGCATCAATTGCGCGAGGTTGGCGAGACGGTCGGCATCGGCGGCCGGTTTGTCCCACCTGATGCGGGCAATGCGGGGGAAGCGCATGGCCAGGCCCGACTTGTGGCGCGTGGAGGGGTGGACAGCGTCGAAAAGCACCTCGAGGACCAGTCCCGGGGCGACAGCGCGGACGGGGCCAAATCGTTCGGTGGTATTGTCGCGAACCCAGCGATCAAGGCGGAGAAGCTCGGCATCGCTATAGCCGGAGTAGGCCTTACCCACCGGCATCAGAACCGCTTGGCCTGCCGGGTCCTCGGCCCACACGCCGAAGGTGTAGTCGGAATAGAGGGAGGAGCGTTTACCGGAGCCTCGCTGAGCATACATGAGCACACAATCGACCGAGAGCGGCGCGCGCTTCCACTTGTACCAGTGCCCTTTCGGACGACCAGGGAGATAGGGGCTGGTGCGGCGCTTCAGCATCAGGCCCTCGATCGCCTCCTCGCGCGCGGCGGACCACAGCTGCTGGAGCTGATCATGACTTGCAACAGCCAGCACCGGCGAGAGGTCTGTGCGCGGCAACGGGCGGCGGTGATGCCAAGCCTCCAGCTTGCGGCGGCGTTCGGAGAGCGGCAGAGCGCGGAGATCATCGCCGTCGAGGATCAAGGCATCGTAGAGGCGGATGTGGGCCGGGTAGGCCTGCAACTGGCGGCGTGAGACCTGCCGACGGTTCAACCGCTGCTGGAGATCGTTGAAGGGGGCTACGAGACCTTCGCGGACAATCAGCAGTTCGCCATCGAGCGCGCCCTCGAAATCAGCGTCCTGGAGCACGTCGGGGAAGCCGGCGCCGATGTCATCGCCGGTGCGGGAGTAGAGGCGCGCCTCGCCGCCGGTGGCAACGAGCTGGACGCGGATGCCGTCCCATTTCCACTCGATCATGAGCTCCGACACATCGAGGGTCGCAAGCTCGCCCTCCTCGAGGGGATGGGCCAGCATCGGCGGGCGAAAGAGCGGCAGTCCGCCGCCATCTGGACGCGGGCCGCGGCCTTCAATCCAAGCGAACAACGCCAGATAGGGCATCTCGAGGCCATGCCAGACCTCCTCGATATCGGCGACCGTGGGGGCGCCCAGCTCTGCCACGGCCGTTCGGGCGAGACGAGCCGAGACGCCAACGCGCAAGGCGCCCGTGAGCAGCTTGAGGAGGGCCCAGCGACCGGTGGCATCGAGGCGATCGAGCCAAGCCTCAAGGCGGTCGGCGAGACCAGCACGATCCATGCTGCGGATCTCGGCTGCGACATCGGCAAGGCGGAGCGGCTCGATTGCCTGCCGAGTGGCCGAGTTCAGGCTCCGGCCAAAGCAGCGCCACCGTCTCGGCGGTGTCGCCGACGTAGTCCCGTGACATGCGAAACAGCTCAGGGTCGCACCGCCGTTGCATCAATTCGAGGAGGGTGCGGCGGACAGGCAAGCGCGTGGCCAGGCCATCGGTGAGGGCGGCGAGCGCGACGCCGCGATCGGGATCGGGCGTGGTGGCGAAGTAGGCCTGCAGGAGGCGGATCTTGTCGTTGCGACCGGGTGTATAGACGAGACGGTCGAGAAGCTCGGCGAAGGCCATCATTCGCTTTCGTCCTCCCGGCCGACCAAGGCCAATGCGCGGGCGCGGCGGCCCATCTTGCGCGCGGCGTAGACGACGGCCTCCTCGCGGCCATGCGTGACCCAGATCTCGGCGGCCGCCGTTTCCTCGATGGTCGCCATCAACTCCGGCCAATCGACGTGATCAGAGATGACCAGCGGCAGCTCGACGCCGCGCTGGCGGGCGCGGCCGCGCACACGCATCCAGCCCGAGGCGACGGCGGTGACGGGATCAGCAAGGCGGCGCGACCAGCGGTCGCCCAGTGCCGAGGGCGGGCAGAGCACGATCTCGCCACCAAGCGGGCTCGCGGCATCCGCGACCAGCTCGAGTGGGCCCAGCGCCACGCCGAGCTTCTCGTAGAGGGCGCACATGCCGGCCAGGGCGCCATGCAGATAGACCGGCCGATCGTAGCCTGCGCGGCGCAGCAGGCGGATCAGGCGCTGACACTTGCCGAGACTATAAACACCGACCTGATGCGTGCGGGCGGGAAATGCCGCAAGAGAGGCGAGCAAGCGGCCGATCTCACGACCGTCGGGCTCGTGGCGGAAGACAGGCAATCCAAAGGTCGCCTCTGTGATCAAGAGATCGCAGGGCACCAGCTCGAATGGCGTGCAGGTGGGATCGGCGGTGCGCTTGTAATCGCCGGTGACGACGGCGCGGCGGCCGCGATACTCAATGAGCACCTGGGCACTGCCGAGAATATGGCCGGCGGGAAACAGCGTGATGGTGACGTCGCCAACAACGAGTGGCTCGCCCAGCGCCAACGCCTGCTGGCTCTCACCAGCGCCGGCCCCCAGGCGCAGGCGGTTGATCGCCAAGGTTTCCGATGTGGCGAGGACCGAAGTGTGTCCGGGGCGGGCATGATCGGAATGGCCGTGGGTAATGACGGCGCGATGAACGGAGCGGGCCGGGTCGATGTAGAAGCCGCCGGGCACGCAGAAAAGGCCCGCTGGCTCCGGCCTAAGCCAGCTTTCGAACGGCTCGTCACGAACGATTGCCGACATGATCTAGGTGGCTCCTTGCGCTCACGGCGCGTGTCGCGCTGCCAAGCGGCAGCGCTGCCAGTGTACCGGGGCGGCGCCGCTCAGCGGCGGGCCGCGGTCGCTGCCTTCGCCTTGCATGCGACAGGGCCCACGCTAGGCGCTCAGTGTTTGCGCTCACGCCGCGTGTCGCACAGCCAAGCGGCAGCGCTCTCAGTGTACCGGGGCGGCGGTTCGCGATCAGGCTCTTTCTCATGGGCTGCATCCCTGCCACACTACGGGTCGAGGACGTGGCCCGCCATGGCACTTCGACGGTCTCGTGTGTTGCTTGGTGAAAGAGAACAAGCGACACAGCGGCCGTTGCCAGACGGGTGTCACCAAAACCCACAACACCCACCGCCGCAGTCACTTGGCGGGTCAACCGCCCCCGGCATCGCCGTGCAACACTTGAACGCTAAATAGGTACGAGGTCCCCCCATGCAAGATCTGCTCCCGCTCGCCGAGACCATCGCCCGCCAGCTCAAGGCGCGGAACGAAACGCTTGCGATCTGCGAATCCTCATCCGGTGGCCTGCTGTCGGCCGCGATGCTGGCGGTCCCCGGCGCATCCAACTATTTCCTGGGCGGCGCCGTCGTCTATACGCTACAGGCGCGCAACGGCATCCTCGGCATTACAAACGCGCAGATGCGGGGCATCCGATCCTCGAGCGAACCCTATGCGCAATTGCTGGCGCAAACGGTGGCCGCAAAAGTCGGTGCGACCTGGGGGCTTGCCGAAACGGGAGCCGCGGGCCCATCCGGCAACCGCTACGGTGACAAGGCCGGGCATACTTGCATTGCCGTCGACGGCCCGACAAAAAAGGTGTGGACCCTGGAAACCGGGCACGGCGACAGGGTTGCCAACATGCGGAGCTTTGCTCTCAAGGCTCTGGAAACACTGGCGGAATCAATTTCGACCACGAAATAGTAAACAGAATACCGACATTTTCAGGGGCAAGGCCCAAATACAACAGGCGATCGCGCACTGCGTGCGATCGCCATTATTGACTCTGCCCAAATCGAATTCGGAATGATATTATGACTATGAATTTAAACAGTATTTGAGGTGTACTGCCTAATCAGTATATCCCTCGGTGTTGCGTCGCCGCGTCCTGACGAACCTGTAGACACTGGAGACGAGACGATGCGCTTTCGCGCCAGCGCCTTGGCGCTCGCGGCTGCATGCCTGACATGGGCCAGCACCGCACAAGCCGACACACAACGCTGCACCAGCGGGCCATTCTCGGGGCTCTACATCGGTGCGACCGCCGCCTACACCAGCCTGGATGCAGAAATGCTGCCGCAGGGCGAACCCAAGGTGAGCGGCGACGACAGCTCGTTCGGCGCCGGCGGACACGTGGGCTATAATCTGCAGTGCGGACGCATGGTCATCGGCGTCGAGGGCGATTTCAATTATCTCGGCTCATCGGTGCGCACCGAGCAAACGGGCGTGGCCAATCCCGCCTACTTTCGCTCCAGCGTCGACTGGTTCGGCAGCCTGCGCGGCCGCATCGGCATCACGGCCTCCGATAACATGATGATCTACGGCACCGCCGGTGTTGCCTGGGCCGATCGCTCGCATTGGATCTCCAATCCCGGCGCGCCGGGCGGGCCGTTCGAGCAGTCGGACGACGATACGGCGCATGGCTTCGTGATCGGTGGAGGCGTGGAATTGCTGCGCAACGAGCGGTGGATGATCCGCGCGGAAGTGCTGCATGTCGATCTTGGGCGGGAAAACCGCGAATACGTGGTCTCCACGACGGGCTGCGGCGGCGGCGTTTGCCGGGCGAACGTGGGGTGGGATAATTCCTTCTGGACCGCGCGCCTCGGCGTCAGCATCAAGCTCGGCCGTGAAGAAGCCCATTACGAACCGCTGAAATAGGCAACCGGGGCCGGTTCAAAGCAACGACCATTGTCTGGCCGCAACGGCCCAGAAGAAGATCACAGCATTGGCCGCAGCGTGGGCGACGATGGCGTCCGCGAGGCGGCCTTTGCGTATCATGAGGCCAGCGAACACGGCACCCGCGAGGGCTGCTGCCAGCCATCGGTCATGGAGGGCGGCGAACAACAGCGTGCTCACGAGGAACGCCAGCGGCGAGAAGCGGGTCAGCGAGACGGTCTCGATGCGGGCTGCTATCAGGCGCCGATACAGATAGCTGCGGAAGGCCAGTTCCTCGGCGATGGGCACGAGCACGATGGTTCCAAGACCGCGGGCGAGCAACCAGATCGCTGCGAATGCCGGGCCGATGTGGACGAGCCAGAGACCGAGATGGTGGCCCCTCGCGGTGGCGGGCGCGGTTGCCGCCCAAAGCACGCCGACCGCGAGACCTGCGCCCAGCGCCAGCAACGAGACTTCGCCCGCCCAGCGGGAATAGCTCTTGCGACACACGAGCAGGGCTGCCGCGACGGCCACGACCTTGACGATATAGGCGGGGTTGTCGCGGGGGGCTGCTGCGGCCATGAAGATCGAACCGAGCATCAGGGCAACGAACGGCAGAAGCAGCGCCAACGTCCCTGGGCATCCAGACGGCGGAGCCTCGTCGTTCGGTGCCTGGGCGGACGCGGCCGAGCCGGTGGCAGCCGTCCCTTGCGGAGAACTGAGTGAGAAGACGGCTGCACGCGAAAGGGCCATCAGGCCAACGGCAACGATGACGAAGACGATCCAGCCCGCCTGCGAGTGAAATCCCTTGGCCGCGATCGACGGGGAGACATGCGCGCCGAACGAGAGCAGGGCTGCGATGCGCACCGAATTGAGCAACCAGATCGATGCCAGGCCAATGGGAAACAGGAAGAAGGCTGCTGGAAAGCGCAGCAGCTTGCGAAACGCGGCGAGGTAGACGGTCACGAAGACCAGGATGAGGGCGAGCCCTTCATAACCTGAGCAGGCCTCGTGAACGGTGACGCGGAAATTGCCGACCCGCAGCGTGCGCGCTACCTCGTCGACGACGACACCGGGTTCGTAGAGAGCGAGGATCGAGGCTGTGAGGTGGAGGGTTGCCGGCGCCAGTAGCGGCCAGGCGAGGAGCGCCAACTCGGCCATGAGGACTGTGAGAAGGCCCACGACCATCGCAACAATCAGCGGACGGCGCCAACGAGTGGCCATCGCCAAAATCGCGCGCAGGCCGATATCGAGGCGGAGTATCGACAGGCCAGTCGCTGCCAGGAGTGCCAAATAGGGGAAGAGCAGGCTCCAGGGCGGCGAGGCGGCAGCGGCAGCGGCGCGGGTGAGGGCGAAAGTGGCGAACGCGAGGGCTGCGAAAAGCACCGCGTTGAGGGCAAGGGCACGGCGCGTGTCGTGGACAGCACGTGCCGCCTGCCAGGCGTCGCCCAAGGCGCGTCGATCAGCCCAAAGCAGGAGTGCGAGCACCGGTAAGGTCGCCGCCATCCATCGCAACACGGCGAGGGCGTAGAATACGGGGTTGTAATAGCGCTCGGCGTCGGTCTTGAAATCGAACAGAAGACTGATCGCCATCACTTCGACGGCTGCGAGCGCAATCCAGGCCGCCGTGCGGACGGCGCCAGGCACTTCTGCGCGCCACATTCGGGGCTCAGCCGTCAGCATCGTCACCGCATCGTTCGACTGGTCATCGCCGTGCCGGCCCCTCGGCTCGTGCGCACGAAGTGAGTTGGCGGTGCGCATCGGCAAGCGAGACACACCTGCGCAACCCTGCGATCAGGCTTTCCAGCGGTCGTAGGCGATCATGCCGAGCGACAGCACGACGGCGACGGCGGAAATTCCTGCCGGGCCGTCGATCTCGGGGACGTCGCAATCCCAGATCAGTGCGCTGGCCGAGGGGATCGACCAGAAGAGGATGGTGGCAGAGAGAGCCAGTTTGCGCGTCAGTCCCATATCGAGACCTCCTTGGGCAGAAATTGGAACAGTCGCTAACGTCTGCGCAACACATTGCAGCGTCAACGTCATGCTTAACATGTGGTTACGATTTTGGTTTAACTTGTTAATTTAACTCAACTTCCTGGCCTCCTCGTCAGCGTCCGCCCTATTCAGCGGCAGGCGGAAAACGAAAAAACGGCGGCCGGATAAACCGACCGCCGCTTTACGCTCGCTCACGCCTACCGGGTGTCAGCCGATGCGGGAGACTTCCGTCTCCTTGGACGTGATGAACTCGAGCAGGGCGGGCTGGCCGTTCTTGGTTGCCTCGATGCCGCGCTTGATCGCCGGCACGATGTCGGCCGGCTTCTCGATGCGCTCGCCGTAGCCGCCGAAGGCCCTGGCCATGGCCGCGTAGTCGCCGGAGATGTCGGTCGAGCGGTATTTCTCGGTCGAGACCGGCATCACCTTGAGCTCGATCGCCATCGAGAAGTTGTTGAGCAGGATCGAGAGGATCGGAATGCGCTCGCGCACCGCGGTCTCGAAGTCCATGCCGGTGAAGCCGATCGCCGCGTCGCCCCAGACGTTGATGCAGAGCTTGTCCGGCTTGGCGAGCTTGGCGCCCATGGCGAGGCCGAGGCCGTAGCCGAGCTGGGTGGTCTTGCCCCAGCCGATGTAGGAGAGCGGCGTTGTCGACTTCCAGAACGGCGAGAGCTGGTCGCGCGGGCTGCCGGCGTCGTGGGTGATGATGGTGTTGTCGATGTCGACGGTGTGCTGCAGGTCCCAGAGCACACGATAGGGGTTGAGCGGCGCGTCGTCGGACGTTAGCTTCGGCATCCACTTGGCGAGCCAGGGCTCGTTCGTCGCCTTGATCTCTGCGGCGACGACCTTGGGATCCTTGGGCGAGTGCCGTGGAGCTTCTTGCACCTCATCGAGCAGGCCGCGGAGCACGATGCCGGCGTCACCGACGATGCCGAGGCGAGACGGCGACGTCCTTGTTGATGTCGGCAGGGATCGAGCGTCGCCTGGATGATGCCTTGGCGGCCGGCGGGCATCTTGACGCCGAAGTTGGTCTCGGTGAACGAGCAGCCGATGCCGAAGATGAGGTCGGACTTGTCGAGGAATGTGCGCACCGGCCTGCGGGATGGCGAGGCCGCCGGAGCCGAGCGACAGCGGATGGGTCTCGTGGAAGCGCGCTCTTGCCGTCGAGGCTCGTCGTCACGGGTACGGCGAGCAGCTCGGCCAGCTCCTTCAGCTCCGGCCAGGCTTCGGCCCAGTGCACGCCCTGGCCCGCATAGATCACGGGGCGCTTGGCCGCGACCAGGCGCTTGGCGCGCCTCGCGCACGGCCTCCGGGTCGGTGCCGGTGCGGATCGGCGAGGGCGAGAAGTAGGTGTCGGGATCGACCTCCTCGTTGAAGACGTCGGTGGGGATCTCGACCAGCACGGGTCCGCCGCGACCCGAGCGCAAGCTGCTGGAAGGCGCGGCGCATGATCGTTCGGGATCTCCTTGGCGCCGACGTGATCGGCTCGGCCGACTTGGTGATCGAGCGCATGGAGACGGATGCGTTGTAGTTGCGGCTCGACCCAGGCGATGCGCCGGGCATAGCCCATGGGCATGACGAGGATCGGGATCGATTCCGACGTAGGCCTGGGCGACGCCGCCATAGGCATTCTCGGTGCCGGGGCCGTGCTGCATGGCGAAGACGCCGAGCTTCTTGCCGGAGGTGACGCGGCTGATGGCGTCAGCCATGTGCAGGCCGATGCGCTCCTGGCGGACGATGATCGGGCGGATGTCGACCTCGGCGACGGTCTCGAGCATGTGGTTGACCGGATAGCCGATCAGCCATTCGACGCCTTCGCGCTTCAGGATGTGGGCGATCGCATCGCCTGCCTTCATAGTGGCCATGGGATTTCCTCCGGGGGGTTGTGGGGCAAGCCTTGCAGTTTTCCGGAGCGAGGAAAAGGGGAGTTGGCGAGCAGGCCCGTCGCTCACGCGTTGGCGGGCAGGCGCGGGCGTGATTAGCTCTTGCCACAACCATGCAGACGAGGAACCAAGATGCTGAGCCTGAAAGACAAGGTGGTGTTCATGTCGGGGGCGGGGTCGGTCGGCGACGATCCGGACGCCAAGGTGTGGGGCAACGGCAAGGCCACCGCCGTGCTGCTTGCGCGGCAGGGGGCCAAGGTCTACGGCGTCGACCTCCGCCAGGAGGCGGCCGACGTCACCAAGCGCATCATCGATGCGGAAGGCGGAACCTGCGTGACGCGGGCGGTCGACATGACGAAGGCGCGGGAGGTGGAGGCAGCGGTCGCGGATTGCGTGAAGCAGTTCGGGCGGATCGACATTCTGGTCAACAACGTCGGCGGCTCGGCGCCGGGCAATGCCGTGTCGATGAGCGAAGAGGTCTGGGACCGACAGATCGACCAGAACCTGAAGACCGCATTCCTCGGCTGCAAGTACGTGATCCCGGTGATGGAGAAGCAGGGTGGAGGGGCGATCGTCAATCTCGCTTCGGTGGCGGGTCTCAGGATGACGCCGGAGCGGGCGCACGTCGCCTACTCGACGACCAAGCTCGGCATCCTCGCATTCTCGAAATCGACGGCGATCTCGTATGCGAAGAAGGGCATTCGCTGCAACACCGTGATCCCCGGACTGATGCATACGGCGCTGGTCGAGCACCGGCTTGCGAAGACGATCGCAGCCAACGACCTGCAAGGCCTGATCGACCGGCGCAACTCCAGTTGCCCCACGGGCAAGATGGGCGATGCGTGGGATATCGCGAACGCCGTGCTGTTCCTGGTGTCGGACGAGGCGCGCTACATCACGGCGACGGAGATCCTGGTCGACGGCGGGCTGACGGCTGCAAGCGGGCTTGGCTGAAGCGCTGCGGGCTCCAGGTCGGCGGAAGCGTTGAAATGATGGGGGACGTGGGTGCTATGATGGCAGCATGGCAAAGCCCATCACCCCCCTGCTGACGGTTGACTGCATCGTGTTCGATGCGAAAGGCCGTGTGCTACTGATCCGGCGCGGGCGACCGCCGTTCGAGGGTCACTATGCACTGCCAGGCGGGTTCGTGGACGTCGGCGAGACGGTCGAGGACGCCTGCCGGCGGGAGTTGCTGGAAGAGACCGGCGTGACCGTCGGCCGGTTACATCTGGTCGGCGTCTATTCGGCACCGAACCGCGATCCCCGCGGGCACACGGTGTCGGTGGCATTTGCTGCGCGTGGGCGAACGGCACGGCTGCGAGCGGGCGACGATGCGGCGGCCGCGGAATGGGTGGAGCGCTGGCAACGAGAGCCGCTGGCGTTCGACCATGGGAAAATCGTGAAGGACGCCCAGCGCGTGATGGCGAAAGCCCGGACTGCGACGCCAGACCGGGCTGCAGAAAAAGGGGTGCGGTGATGCGTACAGTCACCTTGAAGACCGGCGAGGCAATCCCGCAGCTCGGGCTCGGGACGTGGCACATGGGAGAGCGGCGCGGCGACAGGGCGGCAGAAGCCAAGGCGATCACGGCCGCGCTGGATCTCGGCGTGAAACTGATCGACACCGCGGAAATGTATGGCGAGGGCGGGGCGGAAGACGTGATCGCCGGAGCCATCAGCGGACGACGCGAGGGGCTCTTCATTGTGTCGAAGGTCTATCCGCACAACGCCTCACGCCAAGGCGTCAAGGCCGCCTGCGAGCGCAGCCTGAAGCGGATGAAAATAGAAACCATCGATCTCTACCTGCTGCACTGGCGGGGCTCGCACCCGCTGGCGGAGACGGTGGCGGGTTTCGAAGCGCTCAAAAGCGAAGGCAAGATCCGCCACTGGGGCGTTTCCAACTTCGATGTGGAAGACATGGCCGAGCTCAGAGCGGTGAAGGGTGGGGCGGCGTGCATCTCGAACCAGGTGCTCTATCACCTGGGATCGCGCGGCATCGACTTCGACCTGGTGGCGGACGCCAAGGCGCACGGCGAGATGGTGATGGCCTACTCGCCGCTCGGCCAAGGCTCGATCCTGCGCAACACGACGCTGGCCCAGGTCGCCCGCAAGCATCAGGTGAGCCCTGCCGCGGTGGCGGTGGCCTGGACGATGCGCCACCCGCATGTCGTTTCGATTCCGAAGGCTGCGAACCTGCAGCATGTGGCCGACACGTTTGCTGCCGAGCGGGTCATGCTGGACGGCGAGGATCTGGCGAGCCTGGACAAGGCGTTTCCGCCGCCCAAGGGCAAGACGCATCTCTCGATCCTGTAGCGGCCCTATTTTTGTGGCTTGCTATGAATGCTGGTGGGCGCGTTGATGCCTTGCGGCGCTGGTCGGGGCGCGCCAGGGCACGAGGAACCCAAGCCACTCAGGTCCGAGCACGGCCGATTGCGGGTTGACGCCATGCGGCAAGTGGTGATTTGTGTTCATCTGTGCTGGTGGTTTCCCGGCAACACAGCTTTGCGTTTACCTGTTGCAGCGCTGCATCCCCGCGCGAGGGCGTCGGAAAGACATGATCCAACAGTTCGCATTTTTGGCCGGTGCCAAGGCCCACGACCCCCTGTCAAAGCGCAGCGGCTATCCGTGGGACAGCTATTTGGCGCGCTTTGAGTCCGGTACATGGCGGGCGCCGGTCTTCCGCGACATGGTCATGGCTGACATCGCGTCAGCGGGCCCATCGCCGACCGTGCTGGATATCGGCTGTGGCCGGGGGTTCGACGACACACCGAGCTTGCAGGCCGAGATTGCCGCTGCCAGCCACCACTTCATCGGCGTTGAACCCGACCCCGAGATCGAGCCGCCGTCGGTCTGCCACGCATTTCACGGTTGCCCCTTGGAAGACGCCGACATCGCGCCGGGGACCGTGGACGTCGCCTACTGCGTGTTCGTGATCGAACACCTCGAGACGCCTGCTGCCTTTTTCAAGGCCGTCGAGCAGGTGTTGAAGCCGGGCGGCGTCTTCTGGGTCTTTACCGTGGATGCGCGCAGCCACTTCGCAAAGCTCTCGCATGCCATGGGCAAAGCGGCGATTAAGGACCGCTACCTCGACATCATGTTCGGCAAGCGGCAGGAGCGCCACCGCAACTACCCAACATACTATGCAGCCAATACGCCGGATGCGATCAACAGGGCAGCGAGCCAATTCTCCTTCATCGACGTGCACTCGCTCCACCATGTCGGAATCGTAGACGCTGTCGTTCCGAAGCCGGCGCGGCCGCTTTGGCATGTCATCGACCGCGCGACCCTCAAGAAGGGGTGGCCCGGGGCGAACCTGGTGGCGCGGCTGGTGAAGTGAGCCGCGCGGGCTAGGCGTTGCCTACCGGCGCTGCATGGTCGTATCGGCAGGCTAGGCCGGGGGTGTTCTGGGCACCTGCCGCAGCCTTTGCTACGTTCAGCCTCTAGAATAATCTTTACGCCGAAGGAGAGGGACCATGATCAGCGTCGAGCATGTGCGGACGATGGCGCGCTACAACGCCTGGCAGAACCGATCGCTTTACGGGGCTGCAGACGGATTGGCAGAGGCGGAAAGATTGAAGGAGCGCGGTGCCTTCTTCGGCAGTATTCAATGCACGCTGTCGCACATTCTTTGGGGTGACCAGCTGTGGATGAGCCGGTTTGCGCCCGACCGCGTGGCGAAGCCGCCGGCGCTGGTGCGTAGTGGGGCGGGGAATTATCCCGACTGGGCCGATCTCAAGGCACGGCGTGTTGCGTTCGACAAGGTGATCATCGACTGGGCCGACGCCATGGATACCGCCTGGCCCAGCGTCGATCTCACCTGGTACTCGGGCATCCTCAAAGCCGACGTGGCGAAGCCGCGTTGGTTCCTGGTCATGCATTTCTTCAATCACCAGACGCACCACCGCGGCCAGGTGCATGCCATGCTGACGGCGGCCGGCGCAACGCCTGAGGACACAGACCTCATGCTGATGGAGATGGGCAGCTGATCGGCATTGAAGCTGCAAAGCGCGCGGGAGCCATGCCAGGCTGCCGCGCGCTTTTGATTTGGGACGACGCCCAGGTCAGTGAGCCTTGTAGTACTTCTTCACGTAGACCTTCTTGACCACGTAGTGGGGCTCGTAAACCCGCTTGAAGGAGTACTTGTGGCGGCCGTGATGGTAGTCCTCCAGCTTGATGGCGCCCTTGGGCTGCTGAGCATAGGGACCGGAGAAGGCGTTGGCCGCCCACTGCGGCTGGCCGCAGTACTGACCGCGAGCGTTGCAGGCGCTGGCGCCGGTGGTAGCAAGGGCCAAGGTGCCGGCGGCGAGGGCGAGAGCGATGATCGAGCGCATTGTGATTTCTCCAGGTTCGAGTGTTTGTTTGAACGTTGGCCAATTTATAATACAGGCCCCGCCGTCTCGCAATAACTCCTCACGCTAGCGTGAAGTCACGTGAACATCGTTTATCTCTGTGATTGCTGTCACACCTGCGGCAACCGCGCCGGCAACGGTCCTACCAATCCAATGGCCGGCAGGGTGCGCCTTCTATGCCCGCCGGTTTTCGGCTAGCGTCCGCTCAAAACTCCCAGTCATCGCCCGGAGCCCGCAATGCAAGACCTTTCTGCACCTCGCACCGGCTACAGCGTCTGCCCACACGATTGCCCCTCGACATGCGCGCTCGAGGTGGAGCTGTTGGGTGGCGAGCGCATCGGCAAGGTACGAGGCTCCAAGGCCAACACTTATACGGCCGGCGTCATCTGCGGAAAGGTCGCCCGCTACAGCGAGAGGGTTCATCATCCGGACCGGCTGCTCTACCCGTTGAAGCGCACGGGGCCCAAAGGCTCGGGGCAATTCACGCGGATCGGCTGGGACGAAGCCCTCGACCTCGTGGCGGAAAAGTTTCTCGCCGCCGAAGACCGCTACGGCGCCGAGGCGGTGTGGCCCTACTACTTCGCCGGCACCATGGGGCTCGTGATGCGCGACGGGATCAACCGTCTCAGGCATGCCAAGAAGTACTCGCAGATGTTCAACTCGATCTGCACGACGTCGGCGTGGACCGGTTTCATTGCCGGTACGGGCAAGCTCGCGGGGCCCGATCCGCGCGAGATGGCGAAGACCGATCTGCTGGTGATCTGGGGCACGAACGCGGTCAATACCCAGGTCAACGTGATGACGCATGCGGTTCGCGCGCGAAAGGACCGTGGCGCCAAGAATCGTGGTCATCGACATCTACCGCAACGGGACCATGGAACAGGCCGACATGGCTCTCTGCCTCCGGCCAGGCACGGACGGGGCACTCGCGTGCGCCGTCATGCATGTGCTGTTCCGTGACGGGTATGCGAACCGGGCCTGGATGGCGGCCAATACCGATTGCCCGCAGGAGCTGGAAGCACACTTGGCCACCAAGACGCCAACCTGGGCGGCGGCGATCACCGGCCTCACGGTTGGCGAGATCGAGGCATTCGCGAAGATGGTCGGCACGACGCCGCGCACCTACTTCCGGCTTGGTTACGGCTTCTCTCGGCAGCGCAACGGCTGCCACAACATGCATGCTGCAACGTGCATCGCGTCGGTGACGGGGGCGTGGGCGCAGGAAGGGGGCGGCGCGTTCCACAACAACGGCGCCATCTATAATTGGAACAAGCAGCTGATCGAAGGCCTCGATGCGCTCGACCCGCGCGTCAGGATGCTCGACATGAGCCGGATCGGGCGCGTGCTCACTGGCGAGAAAAGCGAGCTTGGCGATGGGCCTCCGGTCGCGGCCATGCTGGTGCAGAACATGAACCCGGTGCAGGTGGCGCCGGAGCAGCGGCTGGTGAAACGCGGATTTGGACGGGAGGACCTGTTCACCTGCGTGCATGAGCAGTTCATGACGGCGACGGCTGCCATGGCCGACGTGGTGCTACCGGCGACGATGTTCCTCGAGCACGACGACATCTACCAGGGCGGAGGGCATCAATACATTTCATTCGGGCCCAAGCTGATCGAAGCGCCGGGGGAGTGCCGGTCCAATCACGACGTGCTAGTCGGACTAGCCCAGCGCGTCGGCGCCAGGCATCGCGGCTTCGAGATGACGGCGCGGGAGATCATCGACTGGACGTTGCGGAACTCGGGTTGGGGGACGCTTTCAGAACTCGAGGAAAAGCGCTGGATGGACGTGCAGCCGGACTTCGCGACGGCGCACTACACCAAGGGTTTTGCCTATCCCGACAAGAAGTTCCGCTTCAAGCCGGACTGGCCGAAGGTGCCGGCGGGGCGGCGGCCGGACTGGGGCATTGCGCACACCGTGCCGGCCCTACCGGATCACTGGGACATCAACGAGAAGGCCGATGCGGCGCATCCGTTCCGGCTGGCGACCAGTCCGTCGCGGGGGTACCTCAACTCGTCGTTCAACGAGATGCCATCGAGCCGGGCGCGCGAGGGCGTGCCGCGCGTGAAGGTGCATCCCGAGGACTTGGCCGAGATCGGCGTGCAAAGCGGCGCCATCGTGCGCATGGGCAACGAGCGAGGCGAGATCCGAATCGCGGCGGAGGCCTTCGACGGCCTGCAGCGGGGCGTCGTGATCGCCGAATCCATACCGCCGAACGATCTCTTCGAGGGCAGCGAAGGCCTCAACACGCTAACCAGTGCCGAGCGGATCGCACCCTTCGGCGGGGCCGCGTTCCACGACAATCATGTTTGGATCCGGGCGGTGTGATTGACGCCTACTCATACCCTTCGGCGATCGAGCGGGCGATGGCCGCCTGACGCTCCTCAGGGTCGATGATGCCGGCGGGCTTGTCGCGGGTCGGGCCGACACGACGGGAGTGGACGAAGCTCTTGCGTGCCACGTCCTCGAGGCGGGCGAGTTCGGCCAGCGGATCAGCGTGGTCATCGACGCGGATGTCGAGGGCGGCGTGATCCTCGCCGTCGTGGATCAGGAGGGCTGCCGACTGTTTGCCGCGCTTGTCGCCGCCCGCCGCCTCGCCGGCCTCGAGCGCCAGCAACAGACGACGGGCAAAGGGCGTGTCGAGGTGTGCCGCATAGGCCTTTGCGGTTTCGTGGATGACCTCTGGGCCGGCCAGCATGTTGCCTGCGACGGAAAACGTCTTCTCGACCAAGTGGCCGCACCAGGGGATGCAGGCGCTGCCGGTGTGGCTGGCGAAGGCGCCATGACGGTCCAGGACGTGCACCTGGCGATGATCGCGGCCGTCATCGGCCTCGAGCAGGAAACGCACGGTTTGCTCGGCATCGGCACCGGCCGCCAGCAGGGCGATGCCGCGGGGGCCGTAATAGACGTTGGTGGTGGCCTGGGTGGCAACCGCACCAACGCCCGTCCGGATATAGGGCACGCGGGCGCCGACAGCGAACGCACACGTTGTGACGGCAATGCCGAGGCGGCCACTCGCCTCGTCGCGCGCTATGATCGACCAGGTCATACCGCCTCCCTCGCCACCATGTGATGTCAGCCCACCTGTTCCAGCGCAACGGGAAAGAGCGGCGCCAGCTCGTCCACCTGCATGATGTGGTAGACGGAGAACCGGTAGGCGTCGCCGGCGGTCAACTCGGGTGGCGTGAAAGGGAAGCCCAGGTTGCCGGCCGTGGAGATGCGGCCAGGGAACGGCGCGTGCAGCAGATATTGCTTGGCCGTGGCAGCGACAGCGCGGGCCTCCTCCTCGTCCTCGCCGATGCACTCGACGATGACGCCGACCTCCTCCGGCTTCTGCGTCACGGGCTGGCCGCCGACGACGCCCAGACCGTAGAAGCGGAAATAGAGCGTGTAGGGGTTGTCGGGCTTGGGCGGGACCAGCTCGCGAATGGTGGCCTCGACGCTGGCCGCGATCTCGTCGGCCTTCTCGATGAAAACCGGATCAGCAGAGCCTGCCACCATGATGGCGCGCGAGCCGACGCGGGTGGCGCCCTCGATCTTGACCGAGAACTGCTTTGTTGGCTCCCAGCGACCGCCGGAGACACGGCAGCGACGCTCGTCGAGGGCCTCGAACTTGGAGTCGTGGAGGTAGAGCACGCCTTCGGGCTCGGCGACCGAGAGTGGATCGGCCTGTTCGTAAAGGCCGTGGGCTGCCACCGACATCGGCGTCGCGCGGCGCGCCGGGTTCATGCTTTCAAGGATGAAGCTCTCGCCTTCCAGGGTGCCGAGCATGGCGTCGCGGCCGCCGCCTTCGCAGGCGAGCGAGGCGCACTCGATGATCTTGGCCATCTGCAGGGCGGGCCCCATGGGGAAGCCCAGCTTCTCCGGCAGGCACGTATAGATGCCAGTGTCGCAGGCACGGCCGGCGATAATCACGTCGGGGTCGAGGTCGATGGCGCGAACGAAGGCCTCGGTACCGGCCTGGCCGACGATGCACGAGGCGGCGTCGATCTCCTCGTCGGTGAGGGCGGGCATGGGGCCGATGGATGCGACCTTGCCGGCCTTGGCCTGGCGCTTCAGCAGGTCGCGCGGCATTTCGGAACGGATGGTGGCGAGGCGAAACTTCAAGCCTTCCTCGCGGGCGATCTCCTGCACGATCTCCAGCGTCTGATCGAGATGGGTGTCGCCGCCGGCGGTGCCGGCCGTGCCGATTATGACGGGGATCTTGCGAGGGATGGCGCCCATCAGCAACATCCGCAGGTCACGCTTGGTGGAGCGGCGGGCGGTGGCGAGCTTGCCGGCGCCGAGATAATAGGGGCCGGGGTCGACGGAGCCCATGTCGGCGCCGATCAGGTGGAGGTCGCGCTCGAGGCCGGCGTTGAAGGCTTTCTCGATGACACCATAGCCGAGCTGACCGGAGGCCGACATGATGCGGAGCGGGCCGCCTTCGGCCTTCCACTTGGCGATGACACGGGCAAAGCTCGACTGATAGGGCTTGGCTGTGGTCATGGCTCAGATCTCCACGTCGAGCATGGGGCGGTGCTGCTGGGCGCCGTAGACGTCGGTATCGCCTGGCGAGCCGGCGATGGTGCGGCGCGGCAGCACGATCTTGATGGCGCTTGCGGCGGGATAAGGAATGACCTCGGCCTCGGCGACGCCGTAACGCTGCGCTATGACGGCGGCCTTCAGTGACGGTGCGGCCAAGGCGCGCTCGTACAGCTTCTTGTCATCGAACATCAGATCGATGGTGACCTGGGTCGGCCCGGCATTTTTCGAGCGGATGACGCGGGCGGCTTCGCGCAGGCGCATGGGGGAGCCCTCCGTGGGGTTTGGATGCCGGCAATCCTGGCTCGTATGTCGGGTGGCGGCAAGTGGGCGCGCGGCGACCTCCTGCCGGCCAGCCCTCCAAGTCCCCAAAATGCTGACGGGATGGCGCATGGGGTCTGCCTCGAAACAGCTCCCCAATGCCCATCCCGTCAGAATTCCGGCCCGGCGGAATCAACATGCCGCGCGGTCTTGCCGGCACTCCTACTTCTTTTTCGCGGCAGCCTTTTTGGCCGGAGCCTTGCCGGGGCGCTGGGTGAGGGCCGAGGCGGCTGCGGTCTTGGCTTCCTTGCTGGCGCCCTTGTCCTTCAGCGTGCGGGCTGCGGCGCTGGCGGCCTTCTTGCTGGTGACTTCCTTGCTCTTGGACTGGGTCAGGGCAGAGGCGGCCGCGGTCTTGGCATCCTTGCTCGCCTTGGGATCTTTCATGACCTTGGCGGCTGCCTTGGCGGCCTTGCCGGAGGTGCTTTCGCTCTTGTTGATCGCCATTTTGTTGCTCTCGTTTGTCGCTGCGGCGCATGACCGCGCAGGATGTGACAAACGCCGATTCGGTTGCAGAGGAAATCGCCCACAAGCGATATTCCTGTTGATCGCTGCAATTCTTGGGGTGCTTTCAGGTCGAATTAGCGGTCAGGGCGGTCTGCACTGGCGATTGACAGCACCTTGGCGGACACGCGACAACGCGGCTGGACTGCGATGGGGCTTGCTGGTCCCCGTCGTTCAACCCCAAAATTTTTCATGCAGGCAGGACGTCTTCAGACAGACCGGCCCAAGGGAAGGACCATCATGTCGACCGCTCAACTCAAAGACACGATCGAGGCTGCCTGGGAAGCCCGCGACGGCATCAACGCGCAGACCAAGGGCGCGGTGCGCGAAGCCGTCGAGGCGGCGATCGACATGCTGGACAAAGGCAAGGCGCGGACGGCTGAGAAGCAGGGCGAGGAGTGGGTCGTCAATCAGTGGCTGAAGAAGGCCGTGCTGTTGTCGTTCCGGCTGAACGACATGGGGATGATCTCCGGCGCGCCGGGCGGCGCGTCATGGTGGGACAAGGTGCCTTCCAAATTCGAGGGCATGGGGCCTGCAGAATTCAAGGCAGGCCGGCTTTCGCGCCGTTCCGGGCTGCGGTGGTGCGGCGCGGGTCCTACATCGCGCCCAACGTGGTGCTGATGCCGTCGTTCGTGAACCTCGGCGCCTATGTCGGTGAGCGCACGATGGTCGACACCTGGGCGACGGTGGGCTCGTGCGCGCAGATCGGCCGGGATTGCCACCTTTCCGGCGGCGTCGGCATCGGCGGCGTGCTGGAGCCGCTGCAGGCCAACCCGGTGATCATCGAGGACAACTGCTTCGTTGGCGCACGCTCGGAGGTCGTGGAGGGCGTGATCGTCGGCGAGGGCTCGGTGCTGTCGATGGGCGTGTTCATCTCGGCGACCACCAAGATCGTCGACCGGGCGACCGGTCAGATCCACATCGGCAAGGTGCCGCCCTACTCGGTGGTGGTGCCGGGCTCGCTGCCGGGCATGCCGCTGCCCAATGGCATGACGGGACCGGGTCTCTACTGCGCCGTGATCGTCAAGACCGTCGATGCGCAGACGCGGGCCAAGACCTCAATTAATGACTTGCTGAGGGACTGAGGGGCGATCCCCGCTCGCGGGTGTCACGCGCCGCCCCGACTCCAGTCACCGACAAACGGTTTGTTACTGAACCATAAAGGCAAGCTTAGTCACTGTGTGGGACCATCGCACGAGGACACAGTTCTCGTGTGGTGTTTTCATGCAAATCCTCGACTTCTTGTTCAGTTACCGCGGTCGCGTGGGACGGCTTGCCTATTTCGCGGGAACGACCGCCGTCGGCACCGTAGTAGGCCTGCTTGCAGCCGTGCTCGGGAGCATTGGCCACGGCGGCGCGCCGGGTAAGCCGTCAGCGCTCATGCTTTTGCTCTTGCCGGCGCTGTGGCCTATCCTCGCGCTCAACATCAAGCGCTACCACGACCTCGGCATGTCCGGCTGGTGGACAGCATTCCCGATCGGCACTCTGCTTGTCGGCGTGTTTGGATTCCTAGCCTTGCTTGCGGGCGGCTCCACCCGCAGCGGCGGCCTGGCGGGCACCGGCATCGTGCTGACTATCGGCTTCTTGGTCCTGCTGCTCGTCTCACTGTGGAACATGATCAGGCTTATGTTCTTCAGCGGTGAGGCTGGCGCCAACCAGTACGGGCATCGCCCCCCGTCGGGCCTGCACCTTCTCGGCGGCAGCCACGACCGCTCCGAGGCCGAGGTCGAAGGTTCGTGGGCCGAAAGGTCGATTTCCAATCTCGCTGCTGCAACGGCAGCATCAGCCGTTGCCACCGCCGGTCACCGGACCGCCATGGCGAGGCACAGCGGCCCGATCAATGGCCGTCCGACATTCGGCAAGCGCGTCTGAAACTCCAGTCCCGGCCAAGGTCTCCTCTCGGATGGACACCGTCGGTTTGCCGGTTGACGCCCGTCAGCCGCACCGACACTCTCTCGCCATGTACCGCACACTCGACATCGAGAAGATCGTCGACACCATAACGGCCCTCGAGAGACGCATCCGCGAGCGCTTCGAAGGGGCCGGGCTGGCGCGGGTGTGTGGGGAACTCGCGGAGATCGCCAGGGAAAACAAATCGCGGCTGGAGCGGAACGCCCGGCCTAACCTGATCTTGCGTGGCGCAAGTGCCGCGCTGATCCTGGCGGGCGTGGCGGCACTCGCCTATGTCGCGAGCCTCATCAAGCTCAAGGCGAACACCGAGGATCTGTTCGGCGTCCTGCAGGGCATCGAGGCGTCGGTCAATCTACTGCTCGTCATGGGTGCCGGAGTGTTCTCTCTGGTAACGCTCGAGGGACGTTGGAAGCGCCGGCGGGCGCTCGACGACCTGCACGAGCTCAGGTCCATCGTGCACGTGATCGACATGCATCAACTCACCAAGGACCCCAGCACCAATTCGACCATCACCCCGCCGACGGCGTCGTCGCCAACGCGCCGTCTCAATCCGGCCGAGTTGGTCCGCTATCTCGACTACTGCTCGGAGATGTTGTCGCTGACGGCCAAGGTGGCTGCGCTCTATGCGCAGAACTCCACCGATGCCACCGTGATCGATGGCGTTAACGACATCGAGCGGCTGACCACCAACCTGTCGGCGAAGATTTGGCAGAAGATCACGATCGTGCAGGCGATGGTGGCTGCCGGGCCGGTGACGTCCGTGCCGGTGATCCCGCCCCTGGAAATTCAAGCGTCGCAAGCCGGCGCGGATGACAATGGGTTGCACGGACAATACGAAATCCGAGAAACTCGTGAGGCTTGAGACGCGCGGGGGCCGCCATCTGTCACTGATGCGGGGTGCAAGCATTGACAAATTGACCGGGGCGGGTGACCCACCAGGGCCGGTCGCAGTAACATTGGACGAAGCAGGCCGCAGAAGGAGTGCTCGGAATGCGTTGGATGAGGTTCACGGCCGCCGGGCGGACCAGCTACGGCATCCTCGAGGGCGGGACGATCGCCGAGGTCAAGGGCGATCCTTTCGCGGGCTACGAGCGCGCGGGCGCGACGCATGCTCTCGATAGCGTCAAAATCGAGCTGCCGGTGGTGCCGCAGAACTTCTTCTGCGTCGGGCTCAACTATGCCGAGCACGTGATCCAGGCGGCCAAGAAGCTCGGCATCGAGGCCAAGCTGCCGGAGCGGCCCGATGTCGGCTACCGTTCCAACAACGCGCTCGTGCCGCATGGGGCGGATGTCGTCATTCCGGCGGATGCGACGGAGAAGGTGCAGTACGAGGGCGAGCTGGTGGCGGTGATCGGCAAGGCCTGCCGCAACGTCAGCGAGGCCGATGCCCTCGACTACGTGTTCGGCTACACGATCGGCAACGATGTCTCCGAGCGGACCTGGCAGAAGGCCGACCGGACGTTGTGGCGTGCCAAGAACACCGACACCTTCAAGCCGATGGGTCCGTGGATCGAGACCGACGTCGATCTCGACAGCCTGGAGACGCGCGTGCGCGTCAACGGCACGGAAACGACGCGCTTCAAAACCAACGACATGATCCACGGCGTTGCCCTCTACATCTCCACAATCAGCCGCTATTGCACGCTGGCGGCGGGCGACGTGCTGTGGATGGGGACGGACCTGTTCTCGCCGGATCTCAAATCGGGCGACGAGGTCGAGGTCGAGATCACCGGCATCGGTGTGCTCAAGAACCGCTTCGTCAAGGCCACCGCTTGAGCAACGAGACGGTGATGGACACACAGCAATATACGGCGAAGGCCATCGGTGCCGCCCCCGGCAAGGGGCATCACCTGAGCCTGCCCAACGTGCTGACGTACGGCAGGATCCTGGCCGTGCCGGCGCTGGGAGCCGTATTCCTGCTGCTCGAGGGCGATCAGAGGCGCTGGATCGCGCTTGCCATTTTCGTTGCCGCCTGCATCACCGACTGGCTCGACGGCTATCTGGCGCGGGCCTGGAACCAGCAATCGACGCTCGGGCGCATGCTGGACCCGATTGCCGACAAGCTGCTGGTCGGCACGGCGCTGATCCTGCTGGTGCACGACAATACGCTCGATCACTTCAACATCTGGGCGGCCATCATCATTCTCTCCCGGGAGATCCTGGTGTCGGGCCTCAGGGAATTCCTGGCCGAGCTCAACGTCAAGGTGCACGTGACGCAACTTGCCAAGTGGAAGACGACGTTGCAAATGACGGCGCTCGGCGTGCTGATCGCGGGGCCGGCCGGTAACAAGCTGGTGCCGGGCGTGATGGCAACGGGAACCGTGCTATTGTGGATTGCGGCCGTGCTGACGCTCTGGACGGGTGCTGGCTACTTCAAGGCCGCGATCAACTCGGCGCTGGATCTTTGAGCGGGCTCAGGCCTCGGCGGCTTGGTTCTCGCCGTGCCACTGTCGGGTCAACTGGAATGATACGATGATGACCATCGAGCTAATGTACTTCGCCTGGGTGCGGGAGCGGATCGGCAAGGCCGGCGAGCGGCTCGAGCTGCCCGACAACCTGCGGACGGTCGGTGACCTCGCCCGCTGGCTGTCCGCACGCGGGCCTGAATATGCCGCAGCGTTCGAGCGGCCCGATCTCGTCCGGGCGGCCATCAACCAAGTGCACGTGAAGCCCGATGCGGCGCTGGCGGGCGCACGGGAGATCGCCTTCTTTCCACCGGTGACCGGAGGCTGAGGGCGATGACGGTGCGTGTGCAGGACGACGACTTCGACGTCGGCGCCGAGGTGCGGCGGGTGACGGTGGGGCGCGAGGACATCGGCGCGGTGGTGACGTTCACCGGCACCGTGCGCGGCGAAGTCAAAGGGCGTAAGCTCAAATCGATGAGACTCGAGCACTATCCCGGGATGACGGAGGCCGAGCTTGCGCGCGTCGAAGCCGAAGCCCAGGCGCGCTGGCCGCTCGATGCGAGCCTGATCATTCACCGCCATGGCGAGCTCAAGCCCGGTGACAACATCGTGTTGGTGGTGACGGCATCACGGCACCGGCACGCGGCCTACGAGGCCAACGCCTTCCTGATGGACTATCTCAAGAGCCGGGCGCCGTTCTGGAAGAAAGAGACCTTTGTCGACGGCAGCGGTCAATGGGTCGATGCGCGCGAGACTGATGCCGAGGCGATGGCGCGGTGGGGCGCGGTGTCCGAAAGCAGCGCCGTCGGCGAGCCCGCCAAGCCCAGATCATAAAGGGCTTTTTCTTCCCAGGACGCGCGCTCGACCTCAGCGCAGCCTCTCGAGTCGAGAGGACCTCAGACTTTCCAATCCACGTTTGACTGCGCTTAGCGCAGTGTTAGCATGTCGCATCCGCGCTCCTTGCGCGGCCAAAAGCGCATTGAGCCCAGCTCTGTCTCGTCCTCTGCGACAAACGCGGTGGACGGTCAAAGAGCTTGCCCGGCAACCGGGCCAGCTAGGGCGCAAGACAAAAAGCGCTTAGAAAACCGAAAAATTGGAGGAAGCATATGCGTAGGCGAACTCTGGCTGCCGGGATCGCACTCCTCGCCGCCTCTTGGCTGAGTGCAGATCCTGGATTTGCGCAGGGCCCGGCCAAGACCGACTTCAAAGCTGTCGGCTCCTGGAACTTCACGACGCTCTTCAAGGAAATCGAGCGCCCCTTCTTCACCAAGACGTTGCCGGAAGCTTCCGGCGGAAAGATCACCGTCGATCACAAGTCGATCACCGAACTCGGGCTCTCCGGCTTCGAGGTCGTCGATCTCACGCGCAAGGGCGTCTACGACATCGTCGTCGGCAGCATCGGCTATGTCGCGTCGAAATCTCCGGCGCTCGAAGGCATGGACCTTGCCGGTGCGATGCCTGACGTCGAAGACATGAAGAAGTCGATCGACGCCTACCGCTCGGTGGTCGGGCGCGAATTCGAAACCAAGTACGGTGTGCACCTACTGGCGATCAATGCCTATCCGAGCCAGCAATTCTGGTGCAACAAGCCGGTCAAGAAGCTCGATGACCTCAAGGGACTGAGGGTGCGCGTCTACTCGGCATCGCTATCGGATTTCGTCAAGGGCGTCGGTGGCGTACCTGTGACCATCCCGTTCGGCGAGGTGGTGCCAGCCCTGCAGAAAGGTGTCGCCGATTGCGGCATCACCGGCACGCTGCCAGCCTACGATGCCAAGTGGCGGGAGGTCGTCACCCACATCTACCGGGCCGGGCTTGGATGGGGCCTTGCCTTCGTCGCCATCAACAAGCGCAAGTGGGAGAGCCTCGACAAGCCGACGCAGGAGTTCCTGACCAAACAGTTCGCCGACTTCGAAGAGAAAGCCTTCATCGGCGTCAAGGAGAACGACGCCCAAGGCTTCATCTGCAATACGGGCAAGGGCGGCAAATGCCGCTTCGGCGAGCCTGGCAGCATGACGCTTGTCGAGCCGGATGCGGCCGACAAGGCGAAGATCAAGGAAGTTGCCGTGAACTACGTGCTGTCGTCCTGGGCCAAGCGGTGCGGCGAAAAATGTGCGCAGGAATGGAACGACAGCATCGGCAAAGTCAACGGCGTTGCAGCGAAGGCCAAGTAGGCTGACCTTGCGCGGTCGTCTTTGCTGATCGCGCCAACTGCCAGAGCATGAAGGAAGCGCCGTCACCCCAGAGAGTGCGGCGCTTCTTCATTTTCGGGAAGTGCCTTCAAACCCATTCGAGCGACGCCGCTATTGCCTACCAGCCTGCAGCCCAACTGGCGCGGCGGGGGTCTGCGGCTGCGACCTTCACGCCGGCCTTGGTATCGTGGATGACGCTCATGACGGTGCCGGCAAGGCGGGTCCAGTCGGGCCAAGCGAGCACGTCGTGACACAGCGCTTCGAGGCCCGACACGGTAGCCGGCTCCATGCGGCCCTCGACGGCGAGCCGGTTTGGGTAGGCCTCGTGCGGCTCGAAGCTCGAGGGGAACGCGTAAGACGCAAAGCGCGGCGCCTCGATGGCCGTGCGCAAGTCCATGCCGAATTCGGTGACATTCATGAGCACCTGCAGCATGGCCTGGGTCTGGACGTCGCCGCCCGGAGTGCCGAAAGGCATGGTGGCGCGTCCATCCTCCAGGATGGCAATCGCCGGATTGGGCGTCAGGCGCGGGCGCTTGAATGGCGCGAGCTCCGAGGGATGGCCGGCCGTCGCCCACGACTGGCTGCCACGACCCGACGCGACGAGGCCGGTGCCAGGAATGAGCTCGGTGTCGTAGGACGCGTCACTAGGCGTGGCTGAGAAGACGTTGCCGTCCTTGTCGATCACCGCGCAGTAGGTCGTGTCGGGTGACAGGGCGGGTGTCTCGGCGAAGGGCACATCCGGCTTCAAGCGGGGATAACCGGGAATAGCGCCGGGGTCGGCAAGACCGGGATAGGAGGTCGCCGGGTCGATGCGCTTGCGGCGGTCGGCCTGGTAGGCGGACGAGAGCAACGTCTCCAGCGGTACGTCGATGAAACGGGGATCGCCGAAGTAGGCTTCGCGGTCGGCACAGGCGAGCTTTACGGCCTCGGTCAGCAGGTGGATGTAGGCCGGCGAATTGTGGCCCAACGCCTTCAGATCGTCGCGTTCGAGCATGCGCAGCAGCATGCCGAGCAGCGGGCCCTGGCACCAGGGACCGCACGTGATCACCTCCATGTTGCGCCACTTGGTGCGCACGGGGGGCTCGAGGCGGGCACGGAAGGCGCCGAGGTCGGTGCGGGTCATCCACCCGCCATTGGCTGCGTGATAGTCGGCGATCGCCTTGGCGAGATCGCCAACATAGAAAGCGTCGTGTGCGGCCTGGAGGCCAGCCATGCGCCCGCCTTTGGCAGCGGCCGCCTTTTCCTCGTCGACCATGAACTGCAGCGAGCGGGCAAGGTCGGTCTGGCGGAAGATCTGGCCGGGTTCGGGCGGCTTACCGCCGGGCAGGAAGACTTGCGGCATTGCCCTTGAAGCGACGGTATTTGGCCTCGTTCTGTTTGAAGGTGTCAGCAGAAGCGCGGGTCGGCGGGAAAGCCGTCGCGGGCGAGGCGTATGGCGGCCTCGGCCACCTCGCCGAAGCTCATGGTGCCGTAACGCTCGAGCGCGGTGATCCACGACGAGGGCGCTGCCGGCACGACGGCGCGCATGAGGCCTTCGGGAATGGCGCCGCCGTGATTGTCGCGGAAATATGCGGAGGATGCTTTGGCCGGCCACACGCCGAGCCCGTCGATGGTGACGACCTCGCCGGTTGCCGCGATGCGGATCATGGTCGGGGCGACGCCGGCGACACTGACGAGGTCGGAGCAGGTGATGCCGAGTGCCAGGCCCGTCGCGACGCCGGCATCGACCGCATTGCCGCCGGCCTCGAGGATCAGAAAGCCCGCATGGGCGGCGTGCATGTTGCCGGCCGAGACCATGTGGCGGGTGCCGGTCAGCACGTTGGCGTGAGTGGTCAGCCCCTTGAGACCGATGACGTCGCCGCCGGTGGTGGCTTGGGTGCGGAACATGGGTGAGCCTCCTGTTGCTCGCGTTGCGAGCAGCGGGGCCAGCCCCGCTCCCCGCTAGAGGGCAGAGCCCTCCAGACCTCCCACCTTTTGAACGAGGAAGTCTGGAGGAATGTTCAGTTCATCCTGAGATCGAGAATGTGTTTCTTGTCGGGTTTGAGCTCGCCCTTTTCGACGCGCTTGACGATATCGGTCAGCGCCGCATTCGCGGGCGTATCGATGCCGACGTCCTTGGCCTTGTCGCAGACGAAGCCGTTGAGGAACTCGATCTCGGTGCGGCGGCCCTTCACCATGTCCTGGCCCATCGACGGGCGGTGCTCGCCGCCACCGGCCTTCTTGACCTCGGCAATACGGTGCTCGTCGTATTCGGCGCGGGCCTTGGCGTCGCCCTCGCCGGCCTTGGCGATAACTTCGGCGTCCATGTGGTGGATTTCCTCGAGATCGTAGCCCAGCGCCTGGCCGACGCGGATCGCCTCGCTGCCGAGGCGGGCGCCGAAGGCGCGCAGGCTGTCGTCGAGGATCATGTCGCGGCTGACGAGGCCGGTGCAGGCCGACATGCCGTTGCCCATGACGTTGGCAACCAGCTTCGACCAGCGCTCGCCCCACAGGTTGTCCGTGGTGAGTGCGCCGTCGGAATAGGCGACGAGGCGGGTCACCTCCTTGGCGCGCTCGGTGATGCGGCCGTGCACCTCGCCGACGCGGAAGACGGTGTGATCGGGGCCTTCTTGCCGGAGGCGCGGCGGACGTGGCCCGGCTCGCACAGGTCGACCGTGATCGAGGACGCGATGGAGCCGAGCGACGCGGCCCCAGCCCACGACCTTGGCGATGGTCTCCTCGTTCATGCAGTTCTGCAGCGAGACGACGTAGCCGTTCGGTGAGAGGTACTGGCGAACCATCGTGGTCGCCCATTCGGTGTCGTAGGACTTGATGCACACGAAGGCGATGTCGAACGGCGCGGTCTTGGTGACGCCCTGCAGTTCGGTGATGTGCAGCGCCTTCACCGGCACCGTGAACTCCGGCACGTCCTTCAGATGGCTGATCTTCAGGCCCTTGGTGCGCATCACCTCGACATTCTCGGGCCAGAAGTCGACGAATGTCACGTCCTCGCCGGCCTGGGCCATATGCGCACCGGCATAGCCGCCGACCGCACCCGTTCCGACAATTGCAATCCGAGCACCCATGCCGCGTCTCCCGTTCGCTATCAGCCGTTCAAGTTCCGGCGCTAACTATTGCGCGTCCGGCGCTGCTTGGCGAGAGCGGGATTGCGGGGCGCCAAGGGATGCCCAGGGCGGCGAACGTTAACAACGATCATCAACAAGCCGCATACGATCCGGTAAAGCAATGCTGGCATATAATAAGCTATGCAGCTATTTTACGTGCCATGACCGACGATCCCTATCTGACCAGATCATTGGGCTTTCTGCTGGCCGACGTCTCGCGGCTGGTGCGGCGGCGATTCGACCAGCGCGCCAACGGCCTCGGCCTGACACGGGCGCAATGGCGGGTACTGGCACAGCTCCGGCGGCGGGAAGGCATTCGCCAGACGGCGCTCGCCGATCTCCTCGAAGTCGAAGCCATCACGCTTGGCCGGCACATCGACAAGCTCGTCGAGAAGGGCCTCGTCGAGCGGCGGTCCGATCCGACGGACCGGCGGGCGTGGAACCTGTTCCTCATGGCCGAGGTGAAGCCGGTCCTCGATCAGATGCGCGACATGTCCCGACGGACGAGCGCGGAGGCGCTGGCGGGCATCTCGCAGGAGGATGCCGACCGGCTACTCGACACGCTGCAAAAAATAAAAGGGAACATGCTCGCCATCGACGCTGCGCAGACAGACGCGAGTGGCGCTAAGACAAAGACCGCGTGAGGAGCGCGACAATGCAGAAAAAGACGGTAGACGAGCCGACCGGCCCTGCCGCAGAGGCACCAGTCAGCACACTTGCCAGAGCTCCGCTCCGGCCCAAGTGGCGATTGCCGCAACGGCGCTTCGTCATCATGTTCGCGCTGACGCTGCTCGGGCCGATCCTGGCGCTGGCGGCCGGCACTTACTACTACATGGCGGGCGGGCGCTTCGTTTCGACCGACAACGCCTATGTGAAAGCCGACAAGATCGTCATCAGCGCCGACGTCTCGGGTCGCGTCGCCGAGGTCAAGGTTGCGAGCGACCAGGCCGTCAAACGCGGCGACGTGCTGTTCGTTCTCGACAAGGAGCCTTTCCGGATCGCGCTCGAGAGGGCTGAAGCGAAGCTTGCCGCCGCGATCCAGGATGTCGACAGCGTCAGGGCGATCTACGAGCAGCGGGTGGCGCGGTTGAAGCTTGCCGAAGGCGACTTGCTGTTCCATCAGCAGAACTACGACCGGCAGAACGAGCTCACGCAGCGTGGCGTCGTCTCGCGCTCCGGCATGGACACGGCTGAGAAGAACTTGCGCAATGCACGCGACCAGGTGGCGGTGATCTTGCAGGAGATGGCGGAGGTGCGCGCCAAACTCGGCGGCGATGCCAACCGGCCAACGGGTGCGCATCCGGCGGTGCGCGAAGCCCAGGCGTTGCGGGATCAGGCGGCGCTCGACCTCAGGCATGCGGAAGTGCGGGCGCCGGCTGCCGGCGTCATCACGAATTTCGATCTGCAGGCCGGCGAGTACGTCACGACAGGCAATGTCGTGTTCAGCATGGTGGGCAACGAGGACCTTTGGGTGCAGGCCAACTTCAAGGAAACCGACCTCGCCAACATGCAGCCGGGGCAGACGGCAACGATCCACGTCGACAGCTACCCTGACCAGACCTGGACCGGCACCGTCACCAGCATCAGTCCGGCCACGGGTGCCGAATTCGCGATCCTGCCGCCACAGAATGCCACGGGGAACTGGGTCAAGGTGGTGCAGCGGCTGCCGGTACGGCTCAAAATCGACCCGCAGGAGAGCGGGCGGACGCTGCGCGCGGGCATGAGCGTGGTGGTCGACATCGACACCAAGCACAAGCGACCGCTGCCGAAGTGGATAGCGAACATCCTCGGCTTTGCCAGGGCGCAACCGTGACACAAACGACAGCGCCCCCCGCGTCCGGCGACATGCCACTTACCGGGCTCAGGCTCAAGGTTGTGACGATCGCGCTGATCCTGTCGCCGCTGGTGCAGGTGTTCGACACGTCCATCGTCTCGATCGCGCTCAGGCAAATGCAGGGCGAGCTTTCGGCCACGCAGGACCAGATCGCCTGGGTGCTGACGTCGTATCTGATCACGCTGTCTGTCATGACGCCGCTTTGGGGCGCCATCGGCGGAATTTTCGGGCGCAAGCGGTTGCTGCTGCTGGCGACGGCTGGCTTCACGACGTTCGCGTTCCTGTCGGGATGCTCGACCTCGCTCGAGGAGATACTGACCTACCGCGCGATCCAGGGGGTATTCGGGGCGGCGCTGCTGCCGCTCGCGATGTCGACGCTGCTGTCGATCTATCCGCGCGAGGACTTCGGCGTCGCCATGGCCTGGTGGGGCGTCGGCGTCATGTTCGGGCCGGTGTTCGGGCCAACGATCGGCGGCTACGTGGTGGAATACTACAACTGGCGTTGGGCTTTCTATCTCAACGTGCCGATCGGAATCGTCGCCATCCTTGGCGTCGCCTTCCTGGTGCCCAATACCGGCAACAAATCGAACCGGAAGTTCAACTATTTCGGGTTTGTCACGCTCGGCGTCTCGATTGCGTCATTGCAATACATCCTGGATCGCGGCGAACGACTGATGTGGTTCGAGTCGTCTCTGATCGTGACGCTGACGTTGGTCGGGTTGGCTGCGTTCTGGATGTTCCTGGTCAACTCGTTCACGTCGCAGACGCCGTTCTTCAATCCCGCCATATTCGTCGACCGCAACTACCTCGGCGGCACCCTGTTGCGCACGCTGTTCGGCGTCCTGCTGTTTGGCAGCCTCGTCCTGATGCCGCCGTTCGTTCAGGATATGGGGGGCTACTCGGTGCTCGATTCCGGGTGGATCATGGCGCCCAGAGGGGCCGGCACGATGATCGCGTCGTTCTTCGTCGGCTACATCGTCAAGTACGTGGACCCGCGCAAAATCATCGCCTTTGCCATGCTGGTGATCGCCGCCACCATGTGGCAACTGTCAAATTTCACCGAGGACATCGACCTCACCACCATCACGATCAACAACTTCGTGCAGGGGCTCGCCTTCGGCGCCTTCGTGGTGCCGCTCAACTCGGTCGCCTTCACGACGCTGTCAGCGGATCTCAGGGACGCCGGCACGTCGTTCTATGCGCTTCTCAACAACATCGGACGCGGCTTCGGCGTGGCGTTGTTCTCTACCTACTTCGCCGTGCTCAGTCAGACCAACCACGCCCACCTCTCGGAACTGCTGCATCGGGGCAACGAAACGCTGCGCCATGTGCCACTGCCGCAAGCCTGGAGCCTCGACACCATCCAAGGCCTTACCACTCTGGAGCGGCTGATCACGCGACACAGCAAGCTGCTCGCCTATATTGCCGACTTCCAACTTCTGGCGCTGGTGATTGCGGCCTGCGTGCCGGTGCTGTTCTTCATGAGCAATCCGCACAAACACGGCAAGGCCTCGACGGTGGGTGGCGGCGGCTAGACCTGCGGTGCGGCGGGATCCCCAACCTGGCCGAAGCGGCGACCTGCAGAAGGTCGAAAGTCACCGCCGCGCGAGGTTGCGGCAATGGGAGGCGCCGACGTCGGTCAGCACGAGCGTCTGTAGCCCGTGACCATAGGGCCGGGCGAGCTGCATCTTCTCCTCGCCCTTGCGTGTCAACTCGACCGTCCGCCTGAGACACGGCCAATGCCAGGTGGCGTAGGGTCCGAATACGTCGCGCACGACGGTCGGATCGCACAGCTCCCGGTCGGCGCAATACTTGACCACGTCGAAGAACTCGACGAAGGCGAAGATCTCGCTCTCCGACGGTCGCGTCGGGTCGCAGTTGGGGCAGAAGATATAGTTGTAGATCTTGCTGCGGATGGGGAAGAAGCCTTCGCCCTGGAAATCGCGGACAAAGCGCATGGCGGCCAACGAGCGCTCGTCGACCTGCTGCTCGACACTCTTCTTGTATTGCAAATAGGTGGCGTAACCGCCCGCGATGGCGGCGATGACGCCAACCCAAGTGGCGACAATCATCGACAGATCTCTCGGCGGCATCGAGCCCTCAACCCTCACAGCGCGTCAACGTTCGCGGCAAGCTCGGCGCGGCCGCAGCAGCGCGCCTTACCGGACGTTATGACCAGGGCTTGAGGCCGGCGGCATTGCGGCCGGCGATGCGGCCGAAGCCCAGGCATTCGCCGATATTGCCGGTGCCCTGGTAGAGATAGCTGTAGATCGAGCCTAGTTCGCCGGCGCTGTAGAGGCGTGGGATCGGCGTGCCGTTGGGGCGGACGATCTCGGCGTTCTCGTTGCGACGGGGGCCGCCTTGCGTATTGAGCATGGAGGGTGACATTTCGACGGCGTAGAAGGGGCCGCGCGAAAGCGGCGTCAGCATCAGGGTGCGGCCGAACTCGTCGTCGCTACCGGCCTCGGCTGCCGCATTCCAGCGGCTGACCGTTGCCTCCAGCGTGGCCGGGTCGAGGCCGATGATGCGTGCCAACTCGCCGATGGTGTCGGCGCGCTTGATCCAGCCCTTGGCGAGCTCGGCGCTGTTGTCCTCGCTCCAGTCGTACTTCTCGATGATCTGGGTCCAGCCGTGGCTCGGCGTCTTGTCGTAAAGGGGGCCGGCTGCGAAATGCACGTGGTCGAAGACCATGTACATCGGGCACGGCGTCGACAGCGGCAGCCAGACGCCGTTCTTCGGCACCTTGCCGTGGCGGGTCTTGAACTTCTCGTCGACGAAGCGGCGCGCATCGGGCCCGACGACGATGGCGCCGCCCGCAATCTCCTTCGAATAGTGGAAGGCCTGCATGGAGAATGAGGTCGCGCACCTCCGGCACCTTCAGGGCCATCGACGGTCCGGCGTAGTTGTTCATGTGCCAGAGGTCGGCGCCGACAGAGAGGCCCATGGTGATGCCGTCGCCCTCGTTGTAGGGGGAGCCGGAGGTGTAGCAGTAGGGCACGCCGGGGAGATAGTTGCGGATCATCTCCTGATTGTTCTCGAAGCCGCCGCAGGTGAGGACGACGCCGCGGCGCGCCTTGACATGCAGCGGCTTGACCGTTTCGTGTCGGCCCGGACGCCGAGGATCTCCTTGTCTGATGTCGTGCTGGATCAATTCCTTCGCCGGCGTCTCGTACATGCACGTCGATCGGACGCTCGAGGACGAAACTCTCGAACCGCTTCCATGTGAGTCGAGTAGCCGTACTTCGGGCCATCGTGGAACTTGTGCACGCAGTCGGAACCGGGCAAGGTCGGGAAACTCGATGCCGACCGGCTGATGCTGATGCTCCTGCGGATCGCCAGCCGAGGCTGGCCAGCCAGTCGTTGTTGCGGCACATCTCGTCGGCCCAGACCTCGATCATGCGCTCGGGCACCTTGTAGGGGCCGCAGAGCGCGGTGAGGTAGGCGATGGCCTTCTCGGCCGTGGACGTGTTCAGGTACCCTGGCCCGCGACCCGCGTATTGCCGCCGTGCTCGCCTTCCGGTGCCTTCTCCAACAGCACGACCTTGGCGCCGAGGTCGTGGGCGGTTACGGCGGCTGCGACGCCGGCACCGCCGAAGCCCACCACGACGACGTCGGCTTCAATGTCCCACTTTGCCGGCATCGATGATTGGCTGGTCATGATCACTCCCTCGGTGTCTCAAGAAGTTGCTGGATTACGACTGGTACACAACGTTGCATCATTGCAGGCGATCGGCCGCCGGTTGGCCATGCGGCATCGGGCGCCCGCGTGGACGCACCTGCCCGCCTGCCACGGCGGCCACGGCGGCCACGGCGGCCACGCATCGTGTCGCCACTCGTCGTCACTGGTTCGGCGCCACGACGACGGTGCCGCGCTTTCCACCGCTTTCGACCGCCTCGTGGGCGGCCACGGTCTCGGCCAGCGGGAAGGGGCCGACGACCCGATGCAAGCGCGGGGCCTCCTGCAGCCACCGGAGAATATCGGCCTGGGCCTCGCGGCGGCCGTGATGGGGCGAATTGGGCAACAGGATGCCGCGGATCGTGACGTTCTTGCGCATCAGGGCTGCAAACGGCACCTCGGGCGCCGGATTGCCACGGGAGGCGTAGGCGGCAATGGTTCCGTTGAGTGCCACCGCGTCCTTGGTCCAGGGGAGATTGCCGCCGAAATCGACATCGACAACCAGATGGGCGCCCTCCTCGTCGGTCTCGGCGAGGATGCGGGCTGCGAGATTGTCGTCGTCGCGATCGAGCACGATGTCGGCGCCGGCTTTTGCCGCATCCGCGCGCTGCCAGGCGCGGCCGGCAGTGGCGATGACGCGGGCGCCGCCCCACTTGGCAAGCTGGACCGCGTAGTTGCCGACGGCGCCGCCTGCGCCCGTGACCACGACCCATCGGCCCTCGACGGGGCCGGAGCCGAAAACGCAGCGATGAGCCGTCATGCAGGGGATGCCGAGACAGGCGCCGGCCTCGAACGGCACATTGTCGGGCAACTGGGTGACGAGGTCCTGATTGAGGGCGATGAACTCGGCGCCGGTGCCCTGGAAGCGGCCGTTGCGCTGGCCGTTGTAGAGCCAGACACGCTCGCCCACGACAAATCTGGTGACGCCTGGGCCGAGCTTGTCGATGATGCCGGCGCCGTCACTGTGGGCGATGACGAAGGGCGCTTCCATGCGGTAGCCGACGCCGCCACGACGGTTGCAGTCGGCGGGATTGACGCCAGAGGCCAGCAGGCGGATGCGGACCTGATCGGGCTCGGGCTCGGGCACCGGCTGACGCCCAACCACCAGAACGTCGGCCGCCGGCCCCGTCTTTTCGTACCAGACCGCCCGCATCATCGCTCGTCATCTCCCTCGGCCCTGCGGGCCCTGCTCTCGCGTCCGCGTGTCCGGACAATTTGACCCTTGTGACGGTCGCCGACAACCGCCTAACGTTGCGGGGCCTCATGCGATGACCGGACCAGTCGTGCCCAGCGCGAGTTTGCCCCCGCCGGCGCAACGGCCCAAGTCCAACTGTCCTTGCCCACAAACACTGCGGGCTGCCCTGTTTTTCCGTTGGGAACGGGGGCATACTGCCTGCAACCTTTGCCTCAGCAAAATGAAAGACCGTCATGCCGCAGTTCAACTTCGAACCCGTCACGATGCCGCCCGCCGCCAAGGCGCTCCGGGCGGAGGTGCGCGCCTTCTTGGAAGAGGAGCGGGCCAAGGGCAGCTTCACACCCGCCGTCGGCTCGATGGTGGAGGCGGATCCTTCGTTCTCGGAGAAAATCGGCGCCCGGGGCTGGCTCGGCATGACATGGCCCAAGGCCTTCGGCGGGGCGGAGCGCTCGTCGCTCGAGCGTTATGTTGTGGTCGAGGAGCTGCTGGCCTCCGGCGCGCCCTGCCTCGCGCACTGGATCGCGGAGCGTCAATCGGGGCCGCAGATCCTGCGCCACGGCAGCGATCGGGCGAAGAAAATGATCCTGCCGGAAATCGCTGCCGGGCGTTGCTACTTCGCTATCGGCATGAGCGAGCCCGATACGGGATCGGATCTCGCCAGCGTCAAGACCCGTGCGGTGAAGGCCGATGGCGGTTGGAAGATCACCGGCCGCAAGGTTTGGACCAGCTATGCGCACAAGGCGCACTACCTGATCGCGCTGGTGCGGACGTCGGGGACCGCCGATCAGCGCCATTTCGGGCTGACACAATTCATCGTCGACCTCAAATCCCCCGGCGTGACGATCCGGCCGATCTACAATCTCTACGGCGGTCACGATTTCAACGAGGTGACGTTCGACGACGTGTTCGTTGCCGACGACATGAGCGTCGGCGGGGAGGGCCGCGGCTGGGACATGGTGGTCTCGGAACTGGCCTTCGAGCGTTCGGGGCCTGACCGCTTCATGTCGACCTATCCGTTGCTGGTCGAGGCCATCGACGAGCTCGGCACTGCGCCGGAGCCGCTGGCGGCAGCCGAGATCGGCCGGGCGGTCGCCAATCTGGCAACGCTGCGGCATATGTCTTCGTGCATCGCCGGCATGCTGCAAGACGGCAAATCGCCGGTGACGGAGGCGGCGCTGGTCAAGGACCTCGGCACCAGTCTCGAGCAGGAGATTCCGGAGATCGTGCGCCGGATCGCACCGGTCGAACCACGCGTCCAATCGGGCAACAGCGGCTACGCCGACCTGCAGCAACTGTCGCAGATGCAGTGCGTGTCCTATTCGATACGCGGGGGGACACGTGAAATCCTGCGCGGGATGATCGCCCGCGGCCTCGGCTTGCGTTGATATTTCGCGTCCCACGGGCTTGCCGGCGCGGGATGCCACCTGGAGAAAACGAATGAGTGATATGCGCGAGGAGATGCTGCGCACCCTCGACAGGATCGTCGAGGGCACCGTTGGGACCGCGGTTCGTGAGACAGCGGACGGGCTTGGCAGCGGCACCGGACTTGCCGCCAGCGACGGGGACAGCGGTGCTGCCACGGCGCCACTTTGGAGCGCGCTCGAGGACGCCG
Source organism: uncultured Alphaproteobacteria bacterium (assembly GCA_963761475.1). Classification (GTDB taxonomy): domain Bacteria; phylum Pseudomonadota; class Alphaproteobacteria; order Rhizobiales; family Hyphomicrobiaceae. Next base: position 341,048 of record CAVXGT010000014.1, on the reverse strand, counting down.
GGTTCACCGGCATCGGGGCAGGCGGAGAGGACGACGTCGCCTTTGGGGACTGCATGGAGCTGGTGCGGCGGTCGGGTTATCATGCGCTGCCCGTGCCGCTCGCCGAAACGATCATGGCACGACGTATCCTGGCTCTTGCCGGCATCGCCGCACCAGAAGGGGCCATCACGATTGTGTCCCCGGGAGCGAGCGGTCCGCTGTCTGCGTCCCGCGACGGTTTTGTGCCCGGGGCCGTGGCCAAAGCGGTTGCCTATGGCGCTGCCGCCCGACATGCACTTGTTGCCAGCGACAGCGGCCTACATCTCATCGACATCTCTTCGGCGGTGACGACCAGGGGCGCCAACATGGCTGGTGAGCCGCGCGACATGATCGATCTCGGCAAAGCGAAGGCCATCGGCCGGGTGGACGACAAGGAGGCTCGTGGCACGCTCGAGGCCAACGGAGCCTTGATGCGTGCGACCCAGCTCGCCGGAGCCATGGCGGCAGCCACGGAACATGCGCTCACCTGGGTCAACGATCGCATCCAGTTCGGGCGGCCGATCGCCAAGCACCAGGCCGTGCAGCATCTGATGGCGCAACTCGCCGAGGAAATGGCCGCCGCGGGGGCTGCGGTCGACCTGGCGATCGCTGCATGTGACGGCAAGACCGACCGGCTCGCGATTGCCATTGCCAAGTCGCGCGCTGGCGAAGCCGCCGGCAAAGGGGCCAATATCGTTCATGCACTCTTCGGTGCGATGGGCTTCACGCGTGAGCATCCCCTCCACTACACGACACGACGGCTGTGGGCTTGGCGCAACGAGTTCGGCTCGGAGGTCTATTGGCAGGGCGAGATCGGACGAACTGTTGCCGCAAGCGGTGGGCGTGCCTTATGGGCGACACTCACGCGCGAGGCCTAATCGCGACAATCAACACACGGATAGCCGCCCTGACATCCCGGGCAACACTCTGATGTCGCCGGGCGGCAACAGATGTTGCAAGGCGCCTCAGCGGCGGATCCCTGGACAGGAGCGATGCCGCGATGTCACCGGCGTTGGCTGCCGCGTGTTTTCCATTGCGCATCGCTGGCAGTGCGTGCCCACGCCGCTTTGCGACGGAAACGTCCGCAAAATCCGTCGTATTGACGACTTCGTGATCACGTTTTGCCGCAAAGGACGGCAAGTTGCTGATATAAAAATCAATTGATCGAGAACTGTGACTGTTTACCTACAACGGAATTGCAATCGTCGGTCCGTGATCACATTTAATGAGTGTCGGTTGTGAGAATCTGTGACGATGAACACGATGCCGTAGCAGTCAAGGGCGCTGAGTGTCACGAGATGGTGGCACGAAAGTAATCCCCGGGCATCAGGAGGCGCGTAAATTGAAGTCGCGCCATGACGAGGCCTTGCCATGCGGACTTGCCGATGGCCGGCACCTCTGGCGTTCGGGCTCCAGGAGAGCCAGCGCAGCAGCGCGCCTCATACAAATCAGCGCGCAGGCGTCGGCAACGTTCCAAACCAAAGGACGAAGCTATGACGATCAGGCACATCACAAACTTCGCTCCAAAGTGAGGATTGGCCATACCCGCGTCTCGATCGTAAGTTAAATTGTATAGATCAACGATAAGGCGACGGGTGGCACGGACCGCGAAGGGGCAAGAGCGGAACAGAGAGAACCACGATCAGGAACCAACCACCGCAGGGCTATTGAAATGGCGACGGGCAGCGAAATCTTTGAAGCTTTCACGCAGGCATACGACCGCGAGAAGCAGGTCGTCATGTCGATCAAGGACTACCTCGAGGGTTGTGCGAAGGATCCCACCTTCTACGCCAGTGCTTCCGAGCGCATGCTCAAGGCGATCGGCGAACCACAGGTGGTCAACACCGCCGATGACCAACGGCTCGGCCGGATCTACATGAACCGGACGATCAAGGTCTATCCGGCCTTTGCCGACTTCTACGGCCTGGAGGAGACGATCGAGCGCATCGTCGGTTACTTCCGGCACGCCGCGCAGGGCCTCGAGGAACGCAAGCAGATCCTGTATCTGCTCGGGCCGGTCGGCGGCGGCAAGTCCTCGCTCGCCGAGCGGCTCAAGGACCTGATGGAGAAGTGCCCGATCTACGTCCTCAAGGCCGGCGACGAGATCAGTCCGATCTTCGAGAGCCCGCTTGGTCTCTTCAATCCGGACACCATGGGCCAGATGCTGGAGGACCAGTACAAGATCCCCCGGCGGGCGCTGATGGGATTCATCTCGCCGTGGGCCGTGAAACGTCTCGACGAGTTCGGCGGCGATATCTCGAAATTCACCGTCGTAAAGCTGCATCCCTCGAAGTTGCGCCAGATCTGCATTGCCAAGACCGAGCCAGGTGACGAAAACAACCAGGACATCTCGGCGCTGGTGGGCAAGGTCGACATCCGCAAGCTCGAGCACTACGGGCAGAACGACGCCGATGCCTATTCCTACTCGGGCGGCCTCAACCGCACGACGCAGGGGTTGCTCGAATTCGTCGAAATGTTCAAAGCGCCGCTGAAGATGTTGCACCCGCTGCTGACGGCGACGCAGGATCGGACGTACGTGGGCACTGAGAACGTCGGCGCCATTCCCTACCAAGGCGTCATCGTTGCGCACTCGAACGAAAGCGAGTGGCAGTCTTTCCGTGCGAACCGCACGAACGAGGCGTTCCTCGATCGTATCTGCGTGATCAAGGTGCCCTACTGCCTCAGGGTTACCGAGGAAATGCACATCTACGAGAAGCTGTTGAAGGCCTCCGAGCTGTCGCATGCGCCGTGTGCGCCGGGCACACTCGATATGCTGGCGCAGTTCTCCGTGCTCTCGCGCCTCAAGGAACACGAAAACTCGCAGCTGTTCTCGAAGATGCGCGTCTATGATGGCGAGAGCCTCAAGGACACGGATCCCGCTGCGCGCACCATGCAGGAATACAAGGACGCTGCCGGTGTGACGGAGGGCATGGATGGCGCTTCGACACGGTTCGCCTACAAGATCCTGTCGGAGACCTTCAATTTCGACAGCCACGAGATCGCGGCTGACCCTGTACACTTGATGTTCGTCTTGGAGCAGGCGATCAAGCGCGAGCAGTTGCCCGACGAGACCGAGCAGCGCTATCTCGAGTTCATCAAGGAGGAGTTGGCGCCGCGCTATGCCGAGTTCGTCGGCAATGAGATCCAGAAGGCCTATCTCGAAAGCTATAACGACTACGGGCAGAACCTGTTCGACCGGTACGTCGCCTACGCCGACTCGTGGATCGAGGATCATGACTTCAAGGATCCCGACACGGGCCAGTTGATGAGCCGGGAATTGCTCGACCAGGAGCTTTCCAAGATCGAGAAGCCGGCCGGCATCGCCAATCCGAAGGACTTCCGCTACGAGGTCGTCAAGTTCTCGCTCCGGGCGCGGGCGCGCAACGGCGGCAGAAATCCGGATTGGACAAGCTACGAGAAGATCCGTGACGTGATCGAGCGGCGCATGTTCAGCCAGGTCGAAGATCTGCTGCCGGTGATCTCGTTCGGCGCAAAACGGGATTCCGATTCGGAGAGGAAGCATCACGACTTCGTCGAGCGGATGGTCAGCCGCGGCTACACGCAACGGCAGGTCCGCCGCCTCGTTGAATGGTACATGCGGGTGAAAAAGGCCGGCTAAGACATATCGATCGTCGTTCGCAAGAGTGAGGCTCGGAGATACTAAACTCTGCCTCGCCTTGCGGGCGCCGGCCGCCGGCCGGAAACCAAAGTCTGCCAGCAAAGCGGAGCTTTGCCCTTGAACATCGTCGATCGCCGCCTCAATCCGAAGTCGAAATCGCTCGGCAATCGCCAGCGCTTCGTGCGCCGCGCCAAGTCGGATATCCGGGAAGCCGTCAAGGACGCCATCAAGAAGCGCAAGGTGTCGGAGGTCGAAGGCTCCGAACGGATCACGATCCGCTCCAAGAGCGTGCGCGAGCCGTCATTCAACCACAGCCGCGACGGCGGCGTGCGCGACTACGTGCTGCCGGGCAACCAGGACTACAAGGCTGGCGACCTCATTCCCAAGCCGCAAGGCGGTGGTGGCGGCGGGCGGGGGCGCAAGGCCAGCGCCGACGGGTCGGGCGAGGACGATTTCGTCTTCACGCTGTCGAAGGACGAATTCCTCGACGTTTTCTTCGAAGATCTGAAGCTGCCCAACCTGGTCAAACAACGGATCAAGGACCTCAAGAACCCGGTGCCGCAGCGGGCCGGGTTCACCTCAGACGGACCACCGGCCAAACTGGCGCGGATCCGGACCCTAAGACGATCTCTGGCGCGCCGAATTGCCCTCAAGCGGCCGAAGTCCGACGATGTGTTGCGGCTCGAGGCGGAGATCGCCAGGCTTGAGGCGGAGACCCCGCGCAACGAGACATTGATCGCCGAGCTCAGGGCCAAACTCGAGCACATGAACCGGCTCAGAAGGACGATCGCCTACGTCGATCCGATCGACCTTCAGTACAACCGCTTCGACAAGGTTCCGCGGCCATCGCATCAGGCCGTCATGTTCTGCATGATGGATGCCTCTGCGTCGATGACGGAGAACCTGAAGGACCTGGCCAAGCGCTTCTTCATGCTGCTGCACCTGTTCCTGTCACGGCACTACAAGGAAGTGCATGTGGTCTTCATCCGACACACGTCGACCGCCAGCGAGGTCGACGAGGACACGTTCTTCCGCGGCGTGGAGACCGGCGGCACCGTGATCTCGACGGCGCTCGAGGAAATGGACCGGATCGTGAAGGAGCGGTACTCGCCCAACGACTGGAACATCTATGCCGCCCAGGCTTCCGACGGCGACAATATCCCCGACGACATGGGCAACTGTCTGGAGCTCGTCGAAAACCACCTGCTGCCTGCCTGCCAGTATTTCGCCTACATCGAAGTTTCGGAGCATTCAGGCCCCGGCGAGACCATCGTCTGGCACAGCTATTCCGAGCTTGCGCAACGTCACAAGCATTTCGCCATGCGACAGGTCACCAATCCCGGCGAGATCTTCCCAGTTTTCCATGAGTTGTTCTCGAGCTCGGCTAGCGCTTGAACCCGCCCGTGCCGATTGAGCAAGGAGTCGAGAGGCCATGACGGTGGTCGCCAACAAGCCACTCTTTGACGGACCTGAGTGGAACTTCGAGCTGATCGGACGCACGTACGATGCGATCGAGGAGATCGGCGTCGGCGAGATGGGGCTCAGCCTCTACAAGAACCAGATCGAGGTGATCACGGCCGAGCAGATGCTCGATGCCTACTCCTCGATCGGCATGCCGCTGATGTACCGGCACTGGTCGTTCGGCAAACGGTTCGCGCGCGACGAGACCATGTATCGCAAGGGCGCACGATCGCTCGCTTTCGAGATCGTTATCAATTCCGATCCCTGCATCAACTACATCATGGAGGAGAACTCCATGACGATGCAGTGCCTGGTGATGGCGCACGCCGCCATGGGCCACAACCACTTCTTCAAGAACAACTACCTGTTCAAGCAATGGACGCAGGCCGACGCCATCCTGGAATACCTCGCCTTCGCCAAGAAGTACGTCTCGGAGTGCGAGGAACGCTACGGCCTGGCCCAGGTCGAAACCGTGCTCGATGCGGCGCACGCGCTCATGAACCAGGGCGTCAGCCGGACTGCAGGGGCGCGGCGCCGGTTCGATCCGGGCAAGGAACGCGCGCGTGAGCAGGCGCGGCGCGACTATGAGCTCGAGATCTTCAACGAGTTGTGGCGGACGCTGCCGGGGCAGACCAAGCAGCCCGATGAAGAGGAGCGCTCGGAGGAAACGCGGGCAGAGCACCGGGCGCTGCTGTTGCCGGAAGAAAACATCCTCTATTTCCTCGAGAAGAACGCGCCGAAACTCGCCGGCTGGAAGCGGGAACTGCTGCGCATCGTGCGGGTGCTCGCGCAGTATTTCTATCCGCAGCGACAGACCAAGGTGATGAACGAGGGCTGCGCCACCTTCGTGCATTACGAGATCATGAACCGGATGTATGAGAAGGGTCTCGTCACCGAAGGTTCGATGCTCGAATTCGCGCACATGCATGCTGCCGTCGTCTATCAGCCCTCATTCAACGACAAGCACTACAGCGGCCTCAATCCCTATGCGCTCGGTTATGCCATGATGCGCGACATCAAGCGCATTTGCATGGAGCCCACCGACGAAGACAGGGCATGGTTCCCGGATTTTGCCGGCAACAACGATCCGATGGAGACGCTGCGGGACGCGTGGGCCAACTATCGCGACGAAAGCTTCATCCTGCAGTTCCTCTCGCCCAAGGTGATGCGTGACTTCCGGCTGTTCCACCTGAAGAACGATGCCGACAATCCGGCCATGCGGGTGGAAGCCATCCATAACGAGACCGGCTATCGGGACGTGCGGCGCATGCTGGCGCGGCAGTACGATGTTTCGACGCAGGATCCGGACATCCAGGTGACAGACGCGGATCTTGCGGGCAGCCGCCGGCTGGTGCTCACGCATTTTGCGCGCGACGGCATCCTGCTCGACAAGGACGAGACGGATCGCACGCTGATGCATGTCGCGCGGCTATGGGGCTATCGGGTGCGGCTGATCGAGGTGGACGCTGCCAGCAAGAAGAAGCTGCGCGAGCACGAGACGCTGCCCCTACCCTGACCGGAGCCTAGCGGGCCGATCGCTCATTGCGCGCTCCTCATGGGTGCATTGAAATAAAAGAGGCGGCCTGCCTGGCCGCCTCTTTGCCGTTTGCTCCTGCGTCTTGCGGCTGCCTACTCGGCCGCAGCGGTTTTCGGCGCCACTTCTTTCAGATGACCGAAGCGATCGCGGTAGGGCTGGGTGTCGATCTCCTCGAGATCGATCTCGCGGCTCAGCACCTGACGCTTCCACTCCTGGTGCGCGGGCTCGGCAGCGTGGAACTCGGGCATGACCTCCTTGGCGAACAACTCGAGGCCCTCACAAATGTGCTCGTGGGGGTTCTTCCCGGCCTGGTTGAGGAAGATGATCTGGTCGACATTGGACGTCTGGAATTTGCGGAGCTTGGCGCGAATGGTGTCAGGCGAGCCGACGAGGCCGCTGCGGACAGACTTCTGCACCGCCTCCGGATTGGCCTTCTGCCACTTCTGGAACTCTTCCCAGACGTTGACTGTTCCGGCCCGCGGGCGTTCGCGATTGGCGCTGCGACCATAGAAATTGAGCGCAAACTGGAAGAAGGTCAGACCCTCGGCGCGCTTGCGTGCCTCCTCGTCCGTCTTGGCGCACATGAAGTAGGAGACGAGCGAGATATTGGGATTGATCGGATAGTCGGCCAGCTTGTCCAGGCGCTTGGTGATGGCGTTGTAGTAGGCGTGGACCCAGGCGTGGGCGGCATCGGCGGAGACGAACTGGAAGCCCAGGGCGCCCATGCCCTTGCGGCCGGCGTATTCGATGGTCGGCAGTTGCGAGCAGGCGACCCATAGCGGCGGGTGCGGCTTCTGCAGCGGCTTGGGCACAACATTGCGGTAGGGGAACTTCCAGTGCGTGCCGTCGTATTCGGTCGGTGCGTCACCGAACATCGGGATCATGCACTTGACCGCGTCCTCCCAGATCTCGCGCTTGTTCTCGACAGTGACGCCGAAGGGATCGAGCTCGGTGGAGGAGGCGCTCTCACCCAGTCCCAGCTCGACGCGGCCGTGGCTTAGGAGATCGAGCGTGGCGACCTGCGCTGCTACTTTCGAAGGATGGTTCGTCGTGAGCTGCATGATACCGTGGGCGAGACGGATGTTCTTCGTGCGCTGGCTCGCCGCGCCCAGGAAGACGCCCGGCGCCGAGGAATGCGAGTATTCCTCGAGGTAGTGGTGCTCGACCTCCCAGGCCATGTCGTAGCCGAGGCGGTCGGCCAGCTCGACCTGATCGAGCGCATCGTTCAGCAGCTTGTGCTCGCTGTGCGCCTCCCAGGGTCGTGGAATCTGCATCTCATAGAAAATGCCGAACTTCATCTGCTGCTCCCTTGGTCTGTCGAACGGGCCATTTCGATGCCCTTGAGCCGGTTACAATGCGGATGCACTTGCGCCTGCCGCAGCCGTTACCGCCACATGTCCAGACACAAGAATGGCATCTCAAAGCGAGGGACGGAAGAGGCCTTAGGCGGACGATGCAAAAGCCCACAAAGGGCCTCCTGTCGCTGCGCGCGCCTGATAGCACGTACCGATTTCGGATGCAGGAGCGACGGCCGGCGGCACGATCGTAAACTGCCTTTTTGTCTTTTCTGGTCAATGCGAAAACATGAAAATGGACCAATAGAACTTGGCCAGAATGCCTTAGCAGTTTCGGACCAACGATCCCTGCGCACCACTTATTTCTCTTGACGCCCGCTCTGCACTGATCCGAAAATGATCGTATTGATGATATTAATTGGAGTCCAAGTCATGGCACGCTATCGCATTCAAAATGCCGTTACGAATAGTTTTCTCGAGGTGTTCACAACCAACATTTCCGGCCTGCCGGCGCCAACGGCAACCGACATATTTGTCAACAACGCCGACGGAACCATCAGCCACATCGTGGGGGTCGGACTGACGCTGAGTGGCGGGGTTGCGACCGGCGGAACGATTACGTCCATTACTCGCACCAATGCAGCCCAGACCATAATCTACGAAATCGGCGACCAGCTCGACTCGTCCAACAACTCCTTTGTGACTTTCTGGAATGCATCCGGCAATGGCGCGCGCTTCGACTATGTGACGGCGGGGAGTGACAACGGATTCGGTTCATCCGGCGTAGACCACTTCAATCTCGGCCTGAGCCCTAGCGGACCCGGTGGCAGCAACTCCATGACGGGCTTTGGAGGCAACGACACTTTCGAGGATGGGGGAGGTTACGACTTCATCAACTACTCACGTGAACAAACTGGCGGCGCGACGCAGAACGTCATCGTCAATTTTTCGAACGCGGCCATAATGGTCGGCGCGGAGACCGTGCAAGCGAAGACCGCGCGAGACGCCTACGGATTTACAGATACATTCATCGGCTCGATCGAGGCCGCATCAGGGACGAACCTTGCCGATACGTTCGTCGGTGACGACGGCAACAATCAATTCCGGCCATTCGGAGGAAACGATACGGTCGACGGCGGGGCCGGCTTCGACGAATGGGCGGCCGTCGGCACGAACAGCACCGCGCCCTTCGATCCAGGAGCCATCACGGCCACGTATGCGGCCGGAACGGCCATGAACGGGACCATCAACGACGGCCTCGGCGGCACGGACACGTTCACCAGCATCGAGCGCATTCGCGGCACAAACTTCAACGACACCTTCAATGGCAACGATGGCAACAACAGCTTCCGAGGCCTCGGGGGCGCCGATACGTTTAATGGCGGGGCCGGGTTCGACGAAACCAGCTACAGCCATGATGACAGCTACGGCGGCAGCAACGGCGTTATCGTCAACCTGTCGTCGTCAGCCATAAACGCAACCATTGGAGCGGGTACGTTCGCCGTGGGAGCCGGCCAGGCGCGCGATGGTTTCGGCAACATCGACACACTCAACAGCATTGAAAAAGCGAGCGGCACCGGAGTCGCCGACTATATGGTCGGCAGCGCGGGCAACAATTTTCTTTATGGCGACGATGGTGCCGACACACTCCTCGGCGGACTCGGAAACGATACGCTGCAAGGCGGTTTTGGGGCCGACGTCATCGATGGCGGCGGCGGTTGGGACATTGGCTATTACGCCACGACGGCTTCGACGGGCCAAACGATCACCAAGAACATTGATGGTTCGTGGAACGTCAACAGCACCAATTACACCAATGTCGAGGTGCTTCGCTTCACCGACCGTGACATCGCCATCCGCGAAGCGACGCGCTCGGACACGAACGGCAACGGCACTTCCGACATGGTGCTGCAGTCGGGCGGGACAGTGGTGGCGTGGAACGTTTCGAACGGCGTGGCGCAATCCGGCACGCTCATCGGCGGTGGCGTCGATGGCTGGACCGTGCAGGGCACTGGCGACTTCAACGGTGATGGCACCACCGACGTCATCCTGCAGAACGGCGGCACGGTCGTGCAATGGAGCATGAACAACGGCGCCAACGCCGGCGGCACGCTGGTCGGCGCCGGCATCGACGGATGGACCGTCAAAGGCACCGGCGATTTCAACTCAGACGGCACCACCGATGTGGTGCTGCAGAACGGCGGCACGGTTGTCGCCTGGACCATGCAGAACGGCGTTGCCGCATCGGGCGTGGTGGTCGGCAGTGGCGTCGCGGGCTGGGACGTGGTCGGCACCGGCGATTTCAACGGCGACGGCGCCAGCGACATCCTGCTGCAGAACGGCGGCACGTTGGTCGCCTGGAACATGCGCAACGGCCAGAACATCGGCGGCTCGGTCTTGGCTGCCGGCATCGACGGCTGGCAGGTCGTGGGCACCGGCGACTTCAACGGCGACGGCACGACCGACGTCGTCGTCAAGAACGGCGGCACCATCGTCGACCTCTTGGTGCAGAACTCCGTCGCCACCACAGGCAACGTCATCGGCCTCGGGCTCGAAGCCTGGGACGTGGTTGCCACCGGCGACTACAACGGCGACGGCACCGCCGACATCGCACTCACCTCGGGTGGCTTCGTCGTCGACTGGACCATGCAGAACGGCCTCGTCTCGGGCGGCAACGTGCTCGGCGGCAACGGCACGTTCTCAGTCGTGGCGTAGGCGGGAAATAACCCGGGTGCCGGCTTTCCGGCATCCGGCCGCTGTGGCGACTTGTTGCTGCCGCGAAACCCGCCTTACATTCCCTCGGGGGTGCACCACGCAGACTTGTCGTCAGCCACGCCAGTGGCTGACGATCTTCTGCATGTCCGGACGTTCACGGTCGGGCTGGGACTCGGGCTGCGTGCCGATATAGACAAAGCCCGCGACGCGTTCGCCCGCCTGCAGGCCGAGAGCTGCCGCGACGCCTTTGGAGTATGCGTACCACTCCGTGACCCAGGCCGTGGCGTATCCCGAGGCGTTGGCTGCCAAGCACAGGTTGAAGGTCGAAGCGCCGGCCGAGAGGATCTGCTCCCATTCGGGCACGGCCCTGGTATCGACGATACGCGAGATGACGGCGACCACCACCGGCGCGCGCATGAAACGCTGGCGTTCCGTCTCCAGGCGGACGGGTGATGGCGCCTCCGCTTCCTCCGATTGCAAGATTGCTGCCAGCGTCTCGCCAAAGCGCTGGCGGCTTTTGCCTTCGAAGACGATAAATCGCCATGGTGCCATGCGCTTATGGTCCGGGACGCGGGCGGCAACTTGGAGGATACCGGCAAGTTCCTCGGGCGACGGCCCAGGATCGGTCAGCAGCGCGATCTTGGCGGACCGACGCAGGGTGAGCGTCTTCAGCATGTCGTTCATGGCTTGTTTCCACAGTTCAATGGCCGTCTTCGGCAGAGCCGCACTTCTGCCCGCCTGGGGTGTTCCAGTATATGATATGTGCATGAGGATGCTCTGTCGCCAAATTCACCGTGTCGCGCTCCTGTTGCTGGGGGCTTGCCTTGCCATCTCCGGGGGGCTGCGTGCCGCGCACGCTGCCGATCCGGCGACGCTGATGATCGTCTTTGACGGTTCAGGTTCGATGTGGGGCAAGCTCGAGGGCGACCGGCAGAGCAAACTCGCGATGGCTCGCGATGCGATCAAGGCGGGGCTTGGCGTGCTGCCGCCAAATATCAGGGTTGGCCTTGCGTCATACGGACATCGGCGCAGCAGCGATTGCTCGGATGCGGGGGTGCTCTTGAAGCCCGAGGCGCTTGACGCCGAGCGCATCCTGGCGCCGCTCGACAAGCTGAACCCGCGAGGGCGTGGCCCCCTGACGCTGGCGCTGCGCGAAATCGCGGCCGAGCTTGGCCCGCAGACGGCTGCTGCCGACGTCATTCTCGTGCACGATGGGCTCGACAACTGCCAGCCGGACCCCTGCACGGTGATCGGCGAGCTCAGGCAAGCTCATCCGCGCGTTCGGGTGCATGTGATCTCGCTAGGACTCAGTGAAGATGAAGCGAAGCAGATGGCGTGTCTGGCGCAACAGACAGGCGGCAAGCACATCACGACGTCCAACGCGGAGACGACAGCCAGCGCATTGCAGGATGTGATGCGCAGTATCGGGGCAGCACCGAGCGGTAACGCCGCCGCCAGCCGTGCACCCGGTAAACCTGCACCTGCGGCTCAACCCCGCGTCGTCGTGCCTACCGGACGGCCCGGATTGCAGCTCACCAGTCGGCTGGTGAAAGGCGGGCCGACGCTTGGATTGGCGATCGATTGGGTGGTGAGGCCGGGTGACGGCAAGGGCCCACCGTTGTGGCAAGGCCGGGCGATCGCGCCCCTGCTTGCACTGCCGACAGGGAGATATGCCGTCGAGGCGTCATCGGGACTGGTGAAGCGCACAGCGGTAGTAGAAGCCGTGCAAGGCCAGCCAAGGACGCTCGACATTGTGCTCGATGCGGGCACACTGGTAATGGCAACGTCGAAGGCCGGGGTGAGTATGCTCGACGACGCAATCGTGTCGGTTTCCCGGATCGAAGGGTCGGGCGTCGCACCGCCCCAGCTGGTGCATAAGCCGGAGGCCCAAATTGCCTTGCCGCAGGGCAACTACCTCCTTGCCGTTACGTCGCGGACCCTCCGCATCGAGCGCCCGATCGGCATCGTGGCGGGTGCCACAGTGTCGATTGCCAACGCCATCGCGCTCGGCGAAGTGGCGTTGTCAGCCGTTGCCAAGAAGGGGGGAACACCGCTCACTTCCGTTGTGTACGCCGTCTACGAGGACGATCCCGATGCCCCCCAGGGCCGACGCGAGGTCGCCCGATCGGCCGCAACAGATCCACGCTTCAAGCTGCCGTCCGGCACCTACTTCGTGATCGCCCGGCGCGGAGCCGCAGAGGTGCGCGATCGCATCACGGTTCGGGCCGGTGAAGTCGAGCAGCGCCAACTTGTGCTTGAAGCTGGGAAAATCGTCGTCGACGTTACTGCGCCAGGCGATCTGCTTGCCGGGCGAGGGCCGATCACGCACCGCCTGGAGCGGGTTGGCGGGCAGGCTGGCGACGTGCTGCACGCCAGCGGCGCCTCTGCGTCACTCGATGCCGCCGCCGGGAGCTACAAACTCATTTCCAGCGTCGGTCTTGGAAACGTCAAGATGACCCGCGACATCGTTCTGAAGCCCGGGGAGGTCGAGCGGGTGGTCGTCGAGCATGCGATGGGCGCAGCAGGTCTGCAGCTGGTGGAGCGCGCCGGCGGACAGCCGATCGCTGATGTGAGTTGGGACATTCGTGACCAACGCGGCAACTCGGTGTGGGTCGGCGTCGGCACCAAAGCCGACGCGTTGCTGCTGGCGGGACGCTACCAGGTGAGCATCGAAGGCCGCGGGCGCAAGATCGAACGAGCGATCGATGTCAAAGCCGGTGAGGCACGGAACCATGAAATCACGCTGCGCTGAAGCAACCGTTCGCCCAGTTCGCTGGCGCACGGCTGGCGCGCTTGCTGGTCTGCTTGCCGCGTCGTTCGGCATGCTGGCGTCACTGGTCTGGGGCGTCAGCCCGGCGGAAGCCCAGCAGCAGGAGATCCGGCTCAAACCTGCGCTGCCGTCGTTGCCCGATGCGGGACCTGGCGCGGGGCCGGCGCAGAAGGGCGGCGGCAGCCCAGGCTGGGGGGCTGCAACGGTAAGACCGCCTGCGCCCGTGCCTGGCCCCAGTGACGGTAGCAAGGGGCGCATTTCGCTGTCGGCGCATCTCACGCAAGATGGCGAGCCGATCAATGCCGGGCTCGTTTGGCGCGTCTATTCGATCCCGCCGCCCGCTACCGATGCTGCCCAATCGGTGGCGCCGGTGCTCGTGAACACGCTGCAGGACGCGGCGCCAACCGCCCAACTGGCGCCAGGGAGCTATGCCATCAACGTGGCCTACGGGCGGGCCCACCTGACGCGACGTATCACGGTCGCCAACACGCAGCCGCGCGAAGAGAGGTTCGTGCTCAATGCTGGCGGCCTGCGCGTGACCTGCCATCTGCTCGGCGGCGAGAAACTTACCGATACCAGCGCCAGCTACAGCATTTTCGAAGGCGATGCGGACCAGATCTCGGGGCGCGCCAGGGTCGCGACCGGCTTGAAACCCGGTGTGATTGTCAGACTGAATGCCGGGCTCTATCACATCGTCAGCTCGGTCGGCGATGCCAACGCGCAGGTCAGCGCCGATGTGACCGTGGAAGCTGGCAAGCTAACCGATGCGGTCCTCAGCCACGCCGCTGCTCGGGTGAAAATGAAGCTTGTTGCGCAGGCTGGCGGGGAGGCCCTTGCCGATACGGTATGGGCGGTGCACACGGACCAGGGCGAACTCGTGCGGGAAAGCCAGGGCGCGCTGCCAGCCCATATTCTCGCGGCCGGCACCTATATCGCGAGTGCGCGCCACGGCGGACGCCTCTATCAGCGTCAGTTCACGGTCGTGCCCGGGCAGTCGGTGCAGGTCGAGGTTATCGTCCAGTAGATCGGCCATGGCGGAGGGCGGGGACCGGTCGCCCCACCACACCTCGTGCGCCCCGTGTGGGCCAGCGATGGGCGGGGCCCGGTGGCCGCCATCCCATGCCATGCACTCGCCTACGAACGACAGTCCTACGTACGACAGCCGATCTCCAGCAAATGGCTCAACCGCGCGGGTTGAGCCGGGCTGCCTCAGCCATCACCTCGACGGCAATCGGCTGCTTGGAACGCACCGTCAATGCGGTGGCGCCTGAATCCTCCCAAGCCCGATAGCGCTGTTTGATGCGCGCTGCCGGTCCTACAAGCGATTTCTGGTCGACCCATTCGTCGGGGACGGCTGCCGTGGCCTCGTCCTTGCGCTTGGCGAGGTAAAGCTCCTGAATGCGCTCGGCGGCGTCCCCGAAACCGCGGCGGATCATCATGTCCTTGTGGTAGTTCTTGTCCTTGTGCCCCATGCCGCCGACGTAGAGGGCGACCTCGGGCTTCAGCTTGTCGAGGGCTTCCTTGACGTTGTCGTTGACCTCGACGTGGGCGGACGCCTGAATCTCGAAATTCTTTAGGCTCTTGCCGTTGCCGGCGCGGCGGAAGCCTTCCTCGAGCCACGGCAGGTATTCGTGCAGGGAGCCCGGCACGAAACCCAGCGGCAGCCAGCCGTCGGCAATTTCGCCGGTGAGCTTGACGGTCGCCTCGTTGCCGGTGCCGAGGTAGATCGGCAAATTCGGGTTCATGTGCAGGATGGATTTCAGCGGCTTGCCAACACCCAGTGCACCTTCGCCAGTGAAGGGCAGCTTGATCTCCTCGCCGTCATGCTCGACGGGCGCCTCGCGCTTCCAGACCTTGCGCATGATAGCGACGTAGTCCTTGATGCGGTGGTAGGGGCGGCCCCAGGGCTGGCCATACCAGCCTTCCACGATCTGGGGGCCGGAGACACCGATACCGGTGATGAAACGATCGCCGCCTGCCATGGTGTCGATGGTAGCCGCCTGCATGGCCGCGTTGGCGGGAGTGCGGGCCGCCAACTGGATGATAGCCGTTCCAAGCTTGATGCGTTCCGTCTTGGCCGCGAGGAACGCCAACGGTGTCATGGCGTCCGTGCCGTAGGCTTCGGCGGTCCAGACGGACGAATACCCCAGCTTCTCGGCCTTCTGCACGAGCTCGACGGGGACTTCGTAATGCGCGCCGGAATAGCCGATGTGCAGGCCAAGCTTCATGTGCGTTTCCTCCGGAATCTATGCCTGATGGTGATCCTACGCAGAATTCATGCGCGGTGCCAACGGGTGGGAACCCTGTCCCGTTCGTCAATCGGCGGGGAGCCGAGACAGCCAGTCTGAAACCACAGGTGCCCAGATCGAGGAACCGTCAGCGGTGAAGAGCTCGTGACCTTCGTCGCCGTAGGCGGGAAGGATTCTCAGTTCTGCCTTGCCGCCAGCTTGCGTGAATGCCTTGTGCATCGCGCGTGCAAGGGCAGGCCCAATGTATGTATCGTTCTCGACGTAAAGCCATAGCATCGGCTGGCGCGATTTAGCGCCGAATTGTTTCACCCCGCGGACCAGCGGTTTGTGACCGCAATGGCCGTCGGGTTTGCCCTGCTGACTGCCATGTCCACCTGAAATATTGATATAGGCCCGGATGCCCTTGGAATTGCGACTGGCGAGCGCGATCGTGCCCCACCCACCGCCTGAATGGCCAATGACGACCGTGCGTCCCTTCGCGACATCTTTATGTGTGCTGGCGAGATGGCGCGCGACGGCGTCGATGTCGTCTGCAATCGCATTGCCGGCTCCGACGAAATCGGCATCGCGACAGGAACGCGTCTCGCCTTCCAGAAACGCGCCTCCGGTCTCCCCATAACCTCTCCGCACGGGAAAGGCCACAATATAGCCGAGCGCGGTCAATTGTTCCGCCAATTCGCCACAAGCGTCAGCGCGCATTTGATTGCGGACGGCGCGGTCTGTCGTGAGGCCATGATTTACGATCGCCAAAGGATGCGGCGATATGTGGAGCACCAGGTACTATGAGCCTCAGCGTAGGTTCGAGTCGCCTGACTTTTCGGCTGACGCTTCCCGCAACCGAGAAGGCTTGCCTGGCCGCAGATGACTTTTGCGGTAAACGATTTGACTGGCCCATCTGAGTGAGGGTTTTTCAATCAACCAGTACATAGTAGCTGCAACAGCAATGCTGACGACAACCGACGCCGCGAACGCCTGCATGGCACCTGCTCCCGCCAGAACAACGAACGCGCCCCGAGCCCATCCTCCGACACTGTCGTGATACAAATATAGAGAATACGAGATGCGCCCAAGAAACTCAGATAACATAGACCTAAAATCATATTTTAAAAGCAAAAAAGCTATAACAGGACCATAAATCAAAAAACGCCAATTATCGACGCAAATTATCGGAAACAGAATCGCTGCGATGATCGCTCCCTCGGCATGACCGACAATCCTTGATCGCATCTGGAATATCAATATTCCGAGAAAAAATAAATCTCCATAGCTGAAAAATATGGGGATATTTATGGTGGCGGCATACGCAAACGCAAGCTTCGCGCCAACGAACAAGCAGAGCACGGCCATGCGCACCGACAACTTTGTGCTAACTATCGCGAAAAATAGTATTGCTACCACGACGTAATATTGAAACTCGAAAGCCAAAGTCCAATAAACCGTTACGAACCACCTCCCGTCGAATGGACCTATTGCGCGCGCAATATCTATTAAATAACCTAGATGAAACAGAAACGTCGACCAGTTTAGCAATAACGGCGGCCCCTCCGCCGAGTAGCGAAACCGCATCCAGAGAAATACCGCGACGGCCATTGAAACCAGGTAAGGCGGATCTATACGCACGATTCGCTTCAGCATGAACCTCCAGAATTGACTTATATCATACTGAACTCGGTGCAGCGACAACGGTATTACGAAACCGGAGATCACGAAGAATATGGACACTCCGTCTCTGCCGCCAACTGAAAGGAAACGAGAAATGTACGAACTCTCGAAAACAGCACCCGCAGCGCTTAGATGAAACAGACACACAAGCAGCGATGCGTAGCCGCGCAACAGGTCGACAGAATGAATATGGGGGATTGCCGGTGGGCGAGTGCCCTCGTCTGGCGCGCTACTCATTACTCATTTCCCCATTTGACGTCGATTGACTGGCTCGCCGGATTGGCACTTGGTGCAGACTTCACGGAACAATCCCAACCCGGTTCCGGCCTCGCGGCGGCGCTTGCCTCGCTTCCCAAACTCATTACAAGTGCGGCAATCGTCGCGTCGTCTGCGAGATTGGTCGCCAACATTGCATGCGCGTGGCCCAGCTTGGCGGCGGCCTCGAAGGATACTCGCGCATCCCCGAAGCGAAACCCGGCCAGCAGAGCGCGTCCCAACTGATAATGGAAGCGCGGCACGCTCGGCGCCTCGTCGCGAGCGCTTTGGCAGGCGGCCGTCGCGGCCGGCACATCGATCCGGCCCAAGCTCACACCAATCGGCGGCATTCCAGGCAATCGGGGATTGGCCGCCAGCCTGTCACACACGTCGGCAGCATTTTCTGTCAAAACCGCCGTGCCAGGGTCTTTCCGTTCTGTGGCAGCAGCGGGAGGCTGCGGAGGTGTGGCAGCGACCTGGAGAGGCGCCACGCACCATATCGCGAGTGCAGTAGCTCCTGTGCGACACAGCATCGCCCACGAAGGGCATTTCGCGTTCTTGATAATGGAATTCGAGCCAATCATTTTGTCCTCGCAACCGGATCGGCGGCGGAACAAATTGCGGCGCTCGCCAATCCCACTTTCGCGGCACAGATATTCTTTTCAGATCCGATTGCGATCGGCAATATCAGCGGGCGTTGTAATCTGGCACTGTTAAAGCATCGCTGAAGACTTGGCCGCAGAAGCCGACCCAGCCCATGGAGATAACATTATTATATTGCAATAAGTTATCGTCTTCGATCCACCGCTCGTCTCAACCGCGGCCGAGCCACTTGGACCAGCGGCTCTTCTTCTGTTCGGGCTCGGCTGGCGCGTCGGCGTCGGCGTCGGCCGGGCCGTTCAACTCGGCTGCGAACTTGGAAAAGAACTCGTCTGCGAGCTTCTTGGAGGTGGCTTGGATGAGGCGGCCGCCGAGGGCTGCGATCTTGCCGCCGACATCGGCCTTGGCGGTGTAGGAGAGATCGGTCTCGGTGCCGTTCTCGACTTCTGTCAGCACGACTTCGGCCGAGCCCTTGGCAAAGCCCGCGGCACCGCCGGAGCCCTGCCCGGCGATGGTATAGCCTGCCGGCGGATTGAGGTTCTCGAGCGTCACCTCGCCGGTGAATGTCGCCGAGATCGGGCCGATCTTGAGGCCGACCTTGGCGGCCAGCTCGGTCGGCGATTTCTGCTCGAGCGACTGGCAACCGGGGATGCAGCGCTGCAGGACTTCGGGATCATTGAGCGCCGCCCAGACCACCTCGCGTGGCGCCTCGATGCGATATTGGCCGGTGATATCCATCAGGTCGAACCTTCCTCAGCGCTGGTCAGGAGACGTTGTCGGAGCGGCCGCCGACGTCGGCCACGCGCGTTGCCCGCCAGACGCCGCCCGCGCGCTCGAAAAACAATGGCGTGGCGTTGGCCAGCATCGGCGTGGTGATCTCGATGCCGAGGCTCGGGGCCAGGACATAGAGGATGCCGCCATGACCGACGAGCGCCGTTCGGGTTGCCTGAGCCTCGACGAGGCCGCGAGTGATGCCGGCCTGGGTCCTGGTCACGAACTGCTGCAGCGTCTCGCCGTTCGGCGGGTCGTCGCGCCAATCGTGATCGTGGCTCGGCGAGCCGACGAGATCGCCGAACCAGCGCTCGCGCAGGCCGTCCTCGGGGATCGGCTTCAGACCGTGTGGCTCGGCGATGTGCTCGGCGGTGACCCAGGCGCGGTCCATGGTGCTCGCCACGATACGCTGCAAAGCGGCTTTGGCGAGAGCCGCGGAGGCCGCCTTGGCCTGCGCGATGCCGGCAGCGTTCAGCGGCTGGTCGGCGCGCTGGAAGATTTTCTGGGCGTTGCCGTCGGTCTCGCCGTGGCGGATGAAATAGAACGCATCACACTGCGGCGCCAGCGGTGCCGCGCGCGCCATGCGGAAGAGATCATCCAGGCCCCTGTGAAGGTAGCCCGGTGTGGTCAAGCTGCTCGACATCGGCGGCCCCTCAAACGATCTCGAAGAGCCCGGCTGCGCCTTGGCCGCCGCCGATGCACATGGTGACGACCGCGTACTTTACGCCGCGCCGCTTGCCCTCGATCAGGGCGTGGCCGGTGAGGCGCGAGCCGCTCATGCCGTAGGGGTGGCCCACGGAGATGGCGCCGCCGTCGACATTGAGGCGATCATGGGGGATACCGAGCTTGTCCATGCAGTAGATGACCTGCACCGCAAACGCCTCGTTCAGCTCCCAAATGCCGATGTCCTCGACCTTGAGGCCGTGCTTCTTCAACAGCTTTGGCACCGCATAGATCGGCCCGATGCCCATCTCGTCGGGCTCGCAACCGGCAACCTCGAAACCGCGGTAGATGCCCATTGGGGTGAGGCCGCGCTTCTGCGCCTCCTTGTCGCTCATGAGGACACAGGCAGAAGAGCCATCGGAGAGCTGGCTGGCGTTGCCGGCGGTGATGAAGTTGCCGTCGCCGGCCACTGGTTTCAGCTTAGCCAGCCCTTCTGCGTTGGTCTCCGGGCGATTGCCTTCGTCCTTGGTGAGGGTGAAGACCTCGGTGCCGGTCACCTTGCCCTCCTTGTCGAAGAGATACTTCTCGGCCGTGAGGGGCACGATCTCGGCGTCGAAGCGGCGCGCCTGCTGAGCTGCCGCCGTGCGCCGCTGGCTTTCCAGCGCGTAGGCGTCCTGAGTATCGCGGTTGACATTGTAGCGCTTGGCGACGTTGTCGGCGGTCTGGATCATCGGCCAGTAGATTGCGGGCACATGCTCGGTGACCCATTCGTCTTTGGCGCCGAGGACGTTCTGGTTCGACTGGACGAGGGAGATCGACTCGAGGCCGCCGGCAACGATGATGCCGGCATCGTCGGAGCGGATGCGTTGCGCCGCCATGGCGATGGTCTGCAGGCCCGACGAGCAAAAACGATTGACGGTGGCGCCCGGCACCGACACGGGCAAGCCAGCACGGACGGCGATCTGGCGGCCGATATTGCCGCCTGTTGCGCCTTCCGGCATGGCGCAGCCCATGATGACGTCCTCGACCTCATCGGGGGCCACCTTGGCGCGCTTGACTGCCTCGGCCACCGCATGACCACCGAGGGTGGCGCCATGGGTCTTGTTGAAGGCTCCGCGGAAGGCACGGCCAATCGGCGTGCGGGCGGTCGAGACTATAACGGCATCTGGCATGGGGCGCTCTCCTCGGCGTTCGTTTGGTTTGGGCGGAGAATGGCACGGGGCGCAGAGGAAGCAAAGCGGCGGCGCGCCTCGACGGTACCACTCGTCATTCCACGGCCGTGATCTCCCGGGTGCTCTCAACGTCAGCTGATGGCAACCGCCGGAAGGCCCATCGAGCAATATTGGTCATCCGCCACTTGGGAATGGCGGCAGGCGCGGGCGTCAGGCCTGCTGCCGGATCGTTTCTCGAAACAACCGATCGGCTTCGGCTGCCGTTCCAGCATCGTGCACTTCGGGTAGACGGGATGCTGCCGCGGCCAGCGTCGCCCGGCGCTCGGCGATCCACGCGTCAATCGCCTCCAAGCGCGGGCCATCGCCAAGCTCCGGCGTTCTCCGTTTCAACGCGACGAGGCCTGCCACGGCACTCGCAACCTCAGGCGGCACCGCCGCGCCGGCCATCAGCGCGTCCAGGTGCATCGGCGGCGGGGTGCCC
Organism: uncultured Alphaproteobacteria bacterium; assembly: GCA_963761475.1. Lineage (GTDB taxonomy): Bacteria > Pseudomonadota > Alphaproteobacteria > Rhizobiales > Hyphomicrobiaceae. The sequence goes on along the minus strand of CAVXGT010000014.1, from coordinate 319,780 downwards.
CTGTCGACGACCCACTGTAGCGCCAGCAGCGGCCTCAGAATGTAGAAATAGCGCTTGAGCCGCACTTCGCTGCGGCCCTCGAGGTGACGAGCGGCGGTACTGCCGGCGATGCTGGCGTAGTGGTGCGCCAGTGCCCGCGGGCTGGCGTGGCGCTCGAACAGGGACTTCAGGTCGGACCTGAACCTGCCATCGTCGATGTAGGTGATCGGCGAGCAGAGCCACTCGTAGAGTGCCGGGTTCGATTTCAACATAAGTTGAAGCGCCTTGCGCACGTCCCAGCCCGCGAGGTCGACCAACTCGGGATCGAGCGGCCGCTCAATGACGTCGCGAGCAGGTACGAGGCGCAAATACCAGTCGTGGGGATGGGCATAAATGAAGCGCACGTCGTAATCGCTGTCCGGCGAGGCGAAGCCCCAGGCCCGACTGCCGGATTCTGCCGCGTAAAGGATACGCACGCCCTCTTCGGCAGCCGTCGCGTGCAAACGCCTCAAGATGTGATCGCGCGCGCGCTTTTCCACCATGGTTTGGCAAACCTCTCGTTCAGGCCGACACGCGTGTTCACGACCGGGCGTGGCCGCGATGCATCACACGCGCCCGGGCTTCGGCCGGTGCGGCGCAAATGGCTCGGCCAGGACCACACAACTGCTAAACTTCTCCCAGCACAAGAGTTGACGATCGTGGGAGTGGGGACGGGGAATGGCAGTTCGGCGGCGTGTCGGCAGGGCGCAGGAGTTGCCGGCGGATCTTGTTCGGACCGGGGTGTTGTTTCTTCTTTGCGTCCTCGGCTTTGCCTGCTGCCTTCTCCTGCGGCCCGGCGTGGCGATCGCCAAGGCCGGCTACACCATCGCCTTCCTAATCTCGTCTGACTTCGATGGCTGCTACGTTCCGGGCGTGATCCGCGCCATTCGACAATTCGCCGAAGTCGAGGTGGCCGAAATCAACGCCCGCGGCGGCATCGGTGGGCAAAGCATTCGCCTCTTATTCCTCGACGACGAAGACAAGGCCGAGAAGACCGTGGCCAACGTCAAGGCGGCATTGGCCGAACCCGGGTTGCTCGCGATGATCGGTGTGCCGAGCTCGACACGCGGCAAGGCGGTGTTCGACGCACTCGGGCGGGACATCGAAGCTGCGGGCGTACCCTTTATCACGGAAATCTCGCTCAATCGCATGTTCTTCGAACATCGCAACGTCTTCACAATGGCCAGCGCTGTCGACAACGAGCTTGAGGTGATCAAGGCCTTTCTGGCTGCAAACCGCTACAGCCGGCCGGCCTTCGTCGGGCTCGATGGCGATCTTTATACCGACGCGATTGGCAACGGCCTCAAGGCGCTTTCCGACGATCGCGGGCTCGTTGCGGATCACCGCATCAAGGTGGTCAATTACCGGCTCGAGGAGAAAACCGCACGACCCGTAGCAGATGACCTCATCGCCAAGCGGCCCGACATCATTTTCCTTGGCCTCGGCAGCGGAGCGGGCGCCACGTTCCTGAAGGAGCTCGACCGGGCGGGATCCACGGCCCCGGTCTTCATCGTTCTCGGCCGGATCACGCGGATGCTGGGGAGGGCGGGTGCGCTGGCGGTCAGCCGGCCGATGTACCAGCTTGGATGGGACGGCGTTCCCAACGCCTACAACGAACGCTTGCGCCAGCGTATCTGGCAATCGCGCGAGACCAACTGGGTTTTCGATGACGTGCCGGCCAAGCTCTCCAGCGCGGAATACCAGGCCCGCAACTGCAAGACGCGCGAGCCGGAACGCCTGTGGGTTCTGCACGACAAGAATCGGCGTGCCATCGGGCGGGGAGCGCAGTATCGGGACATGCTGGCGCTGCTGGCGGAAGCGGGCACAAAGGCTCCCCAAAACGCTTCGCTCGGTGACCTCCGCCAGCACTTGGTGCGCGAGATCTCCAGCTACACCCAGCGCCGACGGGTGCTGCGTGGCTGGTGGCAGGACTGGTCGTTCACCAAGACCCGCGCATCGGCAGCCGATACGCTGATCATCTCCAAACCCTCGCTCGATGCGCCAGTGATGCTGGCACCTACCCAGTTCGCCCGGGTCGGCGGAGAACTCGAAGCCCGGCCTGTGGTCTACATCAGCCTCGACCTGATTTCGCTGGCGCGCATCGATACGAACGACAAGAGCTTCGATGCCGAGTTCTACCTGTCGTTCAAGAGCGCCACGCCCGAGATCGACATCAACTCCATCGAGTTCACCAATGCCTACCGGGCGCAGACCGGAAAAGACAAGCTGCTGCGCTCGCACCTCATCCACACCGGCAACGAGGAGACGAGCTTTCCCAAGGACGTGAAAGTCTACCGCGTGTCCGGCAAGTTCACCTTCGAGCCGGAGCTGGCGCGATATCCGTTCGATACGCAGCGGTTGTCGATCTCGTTCCAGCCTTCGAGCGCGGCGCGGCCGTTCCTCATTCAACCGCCGGTCGGGGCTGCAGGTGGCGGCCACTTCGCCAGCGACGGCTGGAAACCCGGCGAGCGCTACGTTGGCTCCGATCAGGACATCATCCCTACGCTCGACAGCAACGCCAGCGACCGGCGCATCGTGCCGTTCTACAAGTTCAACTATTCCTGGGTCGTGAAGCGGAGTGCCAACGACTACTATTTGAGGGTGGTGGTGCCGCTCGGGTTCATCCTGCTGGTCACCTACTTCTCCGTTTTCCTCAGCCATACCCGCTTTGAATCGCTGATGGGCATCCAGGTCACGGCCCTGCTGTCGGCGATCGCGCTCTACCTGGCGCTGCCGAAAGTCAATTCCGACCAGGCGACACTCTCCGACAAAATCTTCATGATCACGTATGCGCTGGTCAGCCTGATGATCGGCCTTGCCGTGTTCAAGGACCTCAAATGGGTGCACGGTCACGCCGGGCTACGCAAGGCTGTGTCATTCGTGCAGATCTTCATCTTTCCGGCGATCGCGATCGGCGTCATCGGCTATCTGCTGTACGATGGGCCCATGCTCGAGGTGATCGATACCCTCGTCACGCAGGTGCGCGAAGTGACGGGATAGGGCGCAGTTGGCCAGGGTCGTCGTTTTTTGTGGGCGCGTTACTGCGCTCGGGTGGCCAGGATGCGGCGCTCGACCTCGGCCACATCAGCAATGCCGTAGAGCGTCTCCGTCTCCTCAACGGTATCGCCGTCACTGTCCTTGCGCCGGCCCAGGATCAACTTCAGCGTCCCGCTGCCATTGCGCCGCTCGGTGCGCTCGGTGCGCAGGAGCGAGGCCGTCAGCCACGTCTTCACCTTGAGGCGGCGGCCGGCTGTGATGGTTGCGATGCGATGCTCGCCGACCACATGCACCGTATTGCGCCCTGACCACCAGGCCACGATCGGTACCGCCATCATCCCAAGCCCGATGACCACGAAGGGGATACCGAAAATGGGAAAGACGATGCCAAAGATGAGCATCATCCCGGACGGTGGCGGCTTGCCTGAAAACCAACCCTGCAGCGCCATCACCTCCCAACCCAGACTGAAGACCGTCCAGGGGATGGCGAAGAGCCAGATCAGGGATGAAATGAGGAATATCCGGCGTGGGCTCGGACGACCGGCCCATAGGATCGTTTCGCCTCGGTACTCGCGGGTAACAGCCTCCCGCAAATGGCGGGGGAGGGCAGCAATATTGCTCATGCTGGCAGACTAGCAGCGCCGTGTTATGGAAGTGCGAATGGAAGCGCTGGACGCACCGCCGTTTGCCGGTAGCGTTGACAAATTGCTAACGAAAAGGAACCCCTGCATGTCCAAAGAGCTGGTGCAACAGCAGTTCGGCGCCAACGCTGCCGCCTATCTGACGTCGACGGTGCATGCCAAGGGGGCGAGCCTTGCCCGGCTGGTCGAGCTGGTCGGCCCGCAGAAGGACTGGGTGGCGCTGGATGTGGCGACGGGGGCCGGGCATACGGCCGCGCAATTCGCACCCCACGTCGCCAAGGCGGTGGCGAGCGATCTCACGCCCGAAATGCTCGAGCAGGTCAAGAAGCTGGCGGCCGAAAAGGGGCTTGCCAACATGGAGACAGCCATCGCGGACGCCGAAGCGCTTCCCTTCGACGATCAGTCGTTCGATCTGGTGACCTGCCGGATCGCTCCGCACCATTTCCCAAATGTGGCCAAGTTTCTCTCCGAAGTGCGCCGGGTGCTCAAACCCGGCGGCACCTTCGCCCTGGTCGACAATGTCTCTCCGGATGCCGAGACCACGCCTGGGTTCAGCGCCGAGGAGCTCGCCGCGGCTGGTGCCGCCTACAACGCCTTCGAAAAACTCCGCGATCCCAGCCACGGGCGGGCGCTTGCCACCGACGAGTGGTTGGCACTGATGGCGGAGGCCGGTCTGAAGCTCGTGCATCACGAGCACGCGGCCAAGGGCATGGACTTTGCCGCCTGGGTCAAGAACATGAACGTGCCCGCCGATCTCGTGCCGCGCCTCGCCGCCATGCTCGACGACGCCAAGCCCGCGCTCAAGGCCTTCCTCAAGCCCACCAACGCCGACGGCAAGCGCGGCTTCACGCTCGATGAGCTGATCGCCATCGCACGCCGGCCGGCTTGAGGCGGACGAGGCCGTTGCAGAACAACCCGCCCGGTCGAGCGCCGCCCGTTGCCGCCGTCAAACCGCTTGGCGTTGCTGACATGCCGGCACGGCAGGCGACGCTCGACGGTTTTGCAATCGGGCTGCTGCTCAGCATGTGTCTGTGCCTCGCCATCGGCCAGGTGGCGATCAAGATTGCCAATGCCGGCATCTCGCCGCTGCTCCAAGCTGGCATGCGCTCGGCGGCGGCCGCGCTCGTGCTCGGCATCATCGCCGAGTTTCGTGGTTTGACGCTGTTTGCGCGCGACGGCACCTTTTGGCCGGGATTGCTGACGAGCATTCTGTTCACGGCAGAGTTCGCGTTGCTCTATCCGGGCCTTGCTGCGACGACGGCGGCGCACGGCGTCATCCTGCTCTACACCTCGCCGTTCGTGGTGGCGGTTGGCGCGCATTTCCTCATTCCAGGCGATCGGCTGACCGGGACAAAGCTGGCGGGTCTGCTGGCTGCCTTTACGGGCGTGGCCATCGTAGTGCTTGGCCGGGCGGCGCCTGCCCCGGTGGCCGATGGCCTCGTCACCGGGCCGACGCTTACCGGGGACCTCATGTGCCTTGGCGCCGCCTTGGCGTGGGGCGGCCTGACGCTGACGATCCGGGCTAGCGCCCTCAAGACGATTTCTCCCGAGCGTGTCACGTTCATGCAGTTGCTCTACTCGGCGCCGATGCTGGCCGGGCTTTCCATTGCTATCGGCGAGCCCGGCCTCTCGCACCCGACGCCTCTGCACTGGGCGGCCTTCGCTTTCACGGTAATTTTTGTCGGCATCTTCGTCTTCACGACGACGAACTGGCTATACATGCGCTATCCTGCCTCTCGCGTCATGGCGTTCCTGCTGATGACGCCCGTGTTCGGCGTGATGGCCGCCTACCTCATCCTAGGAGAGGCCTTGAGCGCCAACCTTCTCAGTGGCCTCGCCCTGGTGGTTGCCGGGCTGTGGCTCGTAAATCGGCCAGCCCGCACGACATGACACACCACGAACCTGACAAGGACAGTTCGATGTTCGATCCAGAAAAGCCGCCGGAGCTGGAGATCAGCAAATGGCTCAACACCGCCGAACCGGTGACACTGGCGGGCCTGAAGGACAAGGTTGTGGTGGTGCTCGCGTTCCAGATGAAGTGCCCGGCCTGCCTGTCGCATGCGCTACCGCAAGCCGTTCGGCTGGCGCAGCGTTTCAATCGGGATCAAGTGGTCGTCCTTGGCCTGCATAGCGTCTTCGAGGACCACGACAGCATGCCACCAGCGGCGTTGGAGGCGTTCCTGGCCCAGAACCCCGTGCCCTTTCCGGTCGGCATCGACGCGCACAATGGCCAACAGGTGCCTGTGACGATGGCCACGTACGAGATGCAGGGAACGCCCACGACCCTGGTTTTCGATCGGGCGGGGCGGCTCAGGCGGCACTACTACGGCCAGCCCGACGACATCCTGATGGCTGCCGAGATCATGGCGATGGCGATCGAGGACAAGGGGTCGCCACGCGGCGAGGCCGCCCGGATCGAGCGCAAGATCCAGGGCATCATGGCGGCACCCGCGCACGAGCACGACCATGATGCGGACTGCGGATGCGGGCACGATCACGCGCATCACGATCATCATCATGGGCACGGGCATGATGGCCACCATCACGGCCACGGTGATCACGATGCTGCTGGCGAACGCCGACGGATGGCGGATGGCATGACCGAGCCCGTTCACCCGTCCGACAAGGCGTAACGCGTCGTTTTGGTAGCGGATCGCGATCGCCGGTGGGCGCGAAGACGCGCCCACCTGGATTGTTCGATCTTCAGGCCGCCTTGCCCCACAGCTCCGCCGAGGCGAGGCGAGCGCCTTCGGCTGCGGCCGCGAGTTTCAGCCAGACCACCTCTTCGGCGACGTACTCGCGGCCGGCGAAGGTGCCGAAACCACAGTCGGTGCCGGCGATGACACGCTCACGGTCGCCTACGACATCGACGGCCTCGCGCAGCCGGCGCGCGACCAGTTTCGGGTGCTCGACGAAGTTGGTTGTGGTGTCGAGCACGCCGGGCACCAGCATCATATGGGGCGGCAACGGCACCTCCTTTAGTGCCTCGTACTCGTGTTGATGGCGGGGATTGGCGAACTCGATCGACAGTGCGCCAACGTTGGCGCGATAGAGCTCCGGCAGGATGGTTGCCATGGCTATGTCGTAGATGTGCGGCCCGTCGTTGTTGCCCCAACAGACGTGCAACCGCACGCGTTCGCGGGGAATACCTTCAAGCCCCTTGTTGATCGCGGCGATGTGCAGCTCGAGCTGCTTCAGGAACGCCGGCTCGTCGAGACCACCGAAAAAGCGGTGGCGCTCCATGGCGAGATCCGGGCTGTCGATCTGGAGAACGTGGCCGGCCTCATGAATGGCGCGGTACTCGTTGCCGAGCGCTGTGGCGAGCGCCATCAGATAGGCCTCGTGGCTCTCGTAGTGCTGGTTGATCATGGTGGTGGCGACGATGCCGGGCGAGGGCGCGGTCATGAACGTCTCGGCGAAGCCGGTGCCGAGCTGCTTGAGGCGAGCTGCATCCCGCTTGATCGGCTCGGCGTCGACATACCTCACTTCCGAGAGTGCGGCCGGCGCGTTCTGGACCTTGGCCGAATGCGGGAAGCGCGCCGCCATCTGGCGGACGTAGCCCGGAAACTCGATCTGGTCGCGGGCGGGGGGGCGCTTCGAATTCACCACCAAATCCGCACATGCAGCGCGGGACATAGGTCTGGAAGCCGACCCGCGACTGCTCGCCGTCGTTGCCGACATCGACGCCGGCTTTGACCTGGGCGGCAATGACGTGCCGCGTGGACTGCTCGATCTCGGCTTCCAGCGTTGCGCGATCGATCGTGTCGCCGGCCTCCTGGCGGATCAGAAGCGTCGCGAGCTTCTCGTTGCGCGGAAGGCTGCCGACGTGGGTCGTCAAGATCCGAGAGGTGCTCGCGAGCATCGTGGAACTCCTTGGTTTGGCTGCCAGGCCAGTGGACGCCTGCTGCGTATGGCTTACAGCCGGTTTTGGATTAGGCCGGCGCTCAGGCGATTACGTTGGCCTTGCGCAGGTCTGCCAGGCGTGACGCGTCCAGGCCCAGCAATGTCGATAGGATCTCATCGGTATGCTGGCCAGGTGTCGGAACCGGTCCAACTCGTCCCGGCGTTGCCGACATCTTGACGGCAAGACCCGGCACATGCATCTCACCGGCGAGGGCATCGGGCTGCTTCACGAACATCTCGCGCTCCCGGGTATGGGCGTCACGCGCGACCTCGGGGATGGAGCGTACCGGCCCAACCGGGATGCCGGCCTGCACCAGGGTTTCGGTTATCTCCTCGACGGTGCGCGCGGCACACCAGGCTTCCAGTTTTTTGCGACGATCATCACCACCCGCCATCGCCGACGTCATCGGTCCCGTCGCGACGTTGTCATCGCCCGTGACGAGGCGCATCAGATGGCCGACCATCTCGCGGCCGCTGGCGGAGATCACCACGTGTCCGTTGCTGGCGCGATACGGGGGACGGCCGCCCTCGCCGCCTTCCTCGCCGGTATCAAGATAATTGATGGATCGGGATCTCGACCATGGTCAGCGCCGAATCCATCAGACAGCAATCGACGACCTGGCCTTCGCCCGTGCGGTCGCGGTGGCGCAGGGCCGCCAGTGCGCCAATGGTGGCGTGCAAGGCCGTTGTCCGGTCGACAAGCGAGAAGGCAGTTCCGACCGGTTCGCCGACCGGCTTGCCCGTCAGCGTCATGAGGCCGCTCATGGCCTGGCCCAGCGGGTCGAACGCCGGCCGGTCGCGATAGGGGCCGTACTGGCCGAAACCCGAGACCGAGACAAGGATGATGTCCTTCTTGATGGCTTTCAGTGCCTCGTATCCGAAGCCCATCGCCTCCATCGTACCGGGCCGGAAGTTCTCGAGCACGATATCCGACCTGGCGACGAGGCCACGGAGGATGTCCTTACCCTGCTCGCTTCGCGTATCGAGACAGATCGACTTCTTGCCGCGATTGTAGACCGTGAAATACACGCTCTGGCCGCGCACAAGCGGTGGGTTCTTCCGGGTTTCCTCGCCGCCGATGCGCTCGACCTTGATAACTTCGGCGCCGAGGTCCGACATCATCATGCCGCCGCGTGGGCCGGCCTGATAGCGCGCCAGCTCCAGCACACGGACGCCGTCGAGACTTGATTGCATGGCAGTGATCTCCTGATGGCCCGTGGCAGCCTAGTGTGGCGGTTCAGAAGTTCGCTCCAGCATTTGGTCTGGTTCTGAGAGCGAACTTCTGAACGTAACGCCACACTAGGCCAATCATTTAGCTAGTGTCCTCTCGTTCGCGAAGTTCGTGCTGCGCTCGCGTCAAATGGTGGCGAACTTCGCGAACGGGACACTAGGCAGTTTTCAGGCGGCTTGCCAATTCCATGCACGCCCTCGAGAGGCGATCTGATTGCGCCGGTCCGGCCACCTCGCCTAATCTCCCTTGGATCAAGCCCAGGAGCAAAGCCATGGCCAACGATGCCGCCGCCACGACCGCCGGGACCAGAGACTGGCCGTTCCAAGTGAAACCGCTGCATCCGAAGTTCGGGTGCGAGATTGTCGGGATCACGCTCGCGGAGGCCGTGGGCGAAGCTATGTTCGCCAAGGTCTACGAGGCATTTCTGGACTACCAGTTGATTCTCTTCAGGGAGGTCGATCTGCCGCCTGCGATGCAGGTGGCGTTCGCGCGCCGCTTCGGCGAGGTCCAGATCCACGTCATGAACCAGTATCACGGGCATGGCCATCCGGAGATCTACTACCTTTCAAACCTCGACGGCGACGGAAGGCCGAACGGCAAGCATCCGGACAAGGGCACGCTCTACTGGCACACCGACGGATCCTGGCGCGACCGGACGGCACAGGCGACGATGATGTACTCGGAGATCGTGCCTGCGGTCGGGGGACAAACGCAGTTCGCCGACATGTATTCAGCGGCCGAAGAATTGCCGCAGCAGCTCAAGACGCAGATCGCGGGTCGCCGGGCAATTCACAATCTCGATTTCTCGCGCACGCGCCGCCATGGCCATGAGCCGATGACGGCTGAGCAGAAGGCGAAAGTGCCACCGGTGCCGCATCCGATCCTGCGGCCACACCCAGAGACCGGACGCACGGCGGTTTTCCTGGGTGATCACGCCGAAAGCGTCGAGGGCATGAGCTATGACGCGGGACGAGCGTTGATCGAGGAGATCAATGTCGCCGCAACGCCCGAGCATCTCGTCTATTCGCATACCTGGAAACCCGGCGAGTGCATGGTTTGGGACAACCGCTGCCTTCTGCATCGGGCGACGGGTTTCGACACCGAGAAGGAGCGGCGCGTGATGCGACGCTGTACGATCCTTGGCACACCAGCGGCTTAACGACGAGCAGAGGACGACCATGGGCGAAGTCCGCGACGACATCACGATCGGCGAGCTTTGGCGCGGAGCGGTCGAACGCTGGCCGGACCGGCCGTTTCTGTGCGTGCCCGCAAATGCCGAAAGAGGTTATCTGGCGGACGGATACGAGATCAGCTATGCTGCGGCCGACGCCGAGATTGGCCGCCTTAAAGACGCCTACCTTGCCGCCGGCTATGGCCTCGGCCAGCGCGTCGCGCTGCTCATGGACAACCGGCCCGAGCACGTGCTGCACCGGCTGGCGCTCAATGCCATCGGCACCTGCCTAGTACCGATCAATCCAGACTACCGGCCGGCCGAGACGGCCTATCTGCTCGAGCACTCCGAGCCTCAACTCATTGTCGGGATAGCATCGCGCCTCGGCCAACTCGAGGCGGCCCAGGCGGAGAGCCAGCATCGGCCGCCGATCTGGTTGCCGGAGGACGGGTCTCGCCCGCCTGCGGCTTCGACTCGGGCGATGGCGGGCATTGCGGCCCCTGAAACGGAAGCCCAAATTCTCTACACGTCCGGTACGACAGGTCGACCGAAGGGCTGCATCATCAGCCACGGCTACGATGTCTCGGTGGGCGACTGGTATGCGAAACTCGGCGGCATCGTAGGCCTGCGGGGCGGACAGGACCGGATCTACAATCCTCTGCCGCTCTATCACGCCAACGCGGGCAGCGTGTCGCTGCTGGGGGCGATCGCAGCTGGTTGCTGCCAGATCCAGCCGGACCGGTTTGCTCCGAGCCGGTGGTGGCGGGAAGTGAAGTCCACGCGTGCAACCATCATTCACTACCTCGGCGTGGTGGCACCGATGCTGCTTGGCCAGCCGCCGTCCGCAGCCGACCGTGACCACGAGGTGCGACTTGGTCTTGGAGCCGGGATCGAGCCGGAGCTGCATACGGTGTTCGAAAAGCGCTACGGTTTTCCCATGGTGGAGCTTTGGGGCATGACCGAAATGGTGCGCGTGCTGGCCGATTGCGACGAGCCGAGGCAAGTCGGGACGCGGGCGTTCGGTCGCGCGGTGCCGGGTATCGACGTGCGGGTGGTCGATGAAAGCGACCATGATGTTGCGGATGGGACGCCCGGCGAGATGGTGATACGCCATTGCGCGGCAACGCCTCGGCGCGGCGCATTCTCCGGATATCTCAAGAATTCCGAGGAAACCGAGAAGGCGTGGCGCGGCGGCTGGTTCCATACCGGCGACACCGTGCGGCGCGAAGCCGACGGCATGCTGCATTTCGTAGACCGCAAGAAGAACATCATTCGCCGCTCAGGTGAGAACATCGCAGCGGCGGAGATCGAGGCACTTTTGCTGACGCACCCGGACGTGGCGCAGGCGGCCGTGATGGCCGTTGCGGACGAGGTTCGCGAGGAAGAAGTTCTGGCGTGCGTGGTGACACGCTCGGGCCAGCAGGACTTGACCACTGCCGAAGCGTTGTTCACCTATTGCAACGAGCGCCTCGCCTACTACAAGGCGCCGGGCTGGATCTGGTTCGCCGCGACGCTGCCAACTACAGGAACGCAGAAGATCCAGAAGCATGTGATCTTTCCCAGCAATACCGACCCTCGCGAGGCCGCAGGCATGATCGACCTCAGGGCCAGAAAGCGGCGGAACTCTTGAGGGGTCGCGTGCGAAGCCCGGATTTTCCTTGGCCCTTCGCGAGGCGACCAGTCCCGGGACGTCGGCCATGTTGCGCTGCGGGGGAAATGCAGCGCAATTGACAAACGCGTAGCAAGGCAGCCGACAATGGCGCTCCGATAGTTTTTCCAGGAGCGACGCGATGACCGATGCAGCGGCTACACTTTCCCTTCCCAGCGCACTGAGCCTTGCCGGCAAGACGGTTTGTGTCACGGGTGCTGCCAGTGGCATCGGGCGCGCCACAGCGTTTGCCGTGGCCGAGCTCGGCGCGCGACTGTTGATCACCGACCGGGCGCCCCTCGGCGATGTGACAGCCGCGCTCGCGGCCAAGGGCGCGCAGGTGGACGCGCTGCAAGGCGATCTGGTCGAGGATGGGTTTGCAGACAAACTTATTGCCAAGGGACCGATCGACGGGCTGGCGCACTGCGCCGGCATTCTCGGGCGCAAACCATTGCTCAAGGAAGCCTCGCCACGCGACCGCTTCCATCAAACCATGGACGTCAACGTCCTCGTGCCGATCATGCTCGGATCGGCGATGATCGAGCACATGGCCGAGCGTGGCGGCGGATCGATCGTGATGATTGGCTCGGTAGCGGGGCGCACAGGGGGCACGGCGCTCACGACGCCCATCGACTATGCCGCCTCGAAAGGGGCAGTGCACGTGGTCATCCGTTGGCTGTCGCGCAACGCCGTCGGGCGCAACGTGCTGGTTAACGGTGTTGCTCCCGGCCCGATCGACACACCGATGACGAGCACCAACACGATTGATCCAAGCGGACTGCCGCGCGGGCGAAAAGGCCGACCCGACGAAATCGGCTGGCTCATCGCAACACTTCTTACACCGGCTGCCGGCTACGTTTCGGGCGCGGTGCTCGACTGCAATGGCGGGTCATACGTCGGCTAAGTTGGCTGAGCAATTGGGGCAAGTCCCTGACTTGCATCGACATGTGGCACGGGGCTTGCTGGCAGGCGATCCATCGACGATTTGCGCTTCGGGCGCGTCTCATTTCAGGATCTCGCCAGCATGAACCGACTTTTCTTCTCGTCAGTCACGATCGCCATCGGCCTTGCTCTCGGCGCAAGTGGCGCCAGTGCCGCCAACGATACCGGCTTCCACACCATGCACGCCTTGAAGCGCGTTGGCGGAAAGCTCTGCATGGCGAGCCACACGCACGCCGGCATCAGCCTGCCGTCGGGCAGCAAATCGGTGGCCATCCGCACGGCCATCAACAAGTGGGAGGCTTTCACGCGCGAAGAGTATGGTTCGGCGTGGGGCAAATTCTCAGCAGCCTGGGCAAAGGCCAAGTCGTGCAAGGGCGGCGACGGCAACTGGGTTTGCGAAGTGACGGCGCGGCCCTGCCGTCACTGACGCCCGCCCGGTGTCATTTTCGCAAGGCAAGGCGAACTGCCCCGCTGGCCTCCGCCGCGCGCAGAGCCGTTGGCCAATGACAGAACTGAAATCGGCGCCGGAGCATCTCCGGCGCCGATTGGCTTTTGATCGAACGCGATGAGGCGAAACCCGGCGATCAGTACACGCGGGCCTTTGGCTCGATGTACTTCATCTCGTTGGTCATCGTGTAGGTGTGGACGGGCCGATAATCGATGATCACCTGACGCTTGGCGTCATCGGCCCAGGTCAGCGTGTGCTTCATCCACTCCTTGTCATCGCGGTCCGCGTAGTCCTCGCGTGCGTGGGCGCCGCGGCTCTCCTTGCGGTTCTCGGCAGCGTACATTGTAACGGCTGCCTGTGAGATCAGATTGTCGTATTCCAGGGTCTCGAGCAGGTCCGAGTTCCAGATCAGAGAGCGGTCAGTGACGGCGATGTCGTCGGTTCCTTTCCAGACCTCGGTGATCTGCTGGCAACCTTCCTTCAAAACCGGTCCGTCGCGGAAAACCGCGCAATTCGACTGCATGATCCGCTGCATCTTGAGACGCAGCTCCGACGTTGGCGTGCCCCCCTTTGCATTGCGGAAATGGTCGAGACGCGATACGGCGAGTTCGCCAGCGTCCTTCGGCAGATCCTGGTGGGAGGCGCCCTGCTCGGTGGTCTCGGCCGCGCGGAGGCCGGCAGCGCGGCCAAACACCACGAGATCGATCAAGGAGTTCGAACCGAGGCGATTGGCGCCATGCACCGAGACGCATGCCGCCTCGCCGATGGCCATCAGGCCGGGGACGATATGATCGGGATCGCCTCCGAGCTTGGTGAGCACCTCGCCGTGGAAGTTAGTGGGGATGCCGCCCATGTTGTAGTGCACGGTCGGCAGCACTGGAATGGGCTCACGCCTTAGGTCGACACCGGCAAAAATCTTCGCCGATTTCGGTAATGCCTGGCAGGCGCTCGGCCAGGATCTTCGGGTCGAGGTGATCGAGGTGCAGGAAGATGTGGTCCTTGTCGGGTCCGACACCGCGGCCCTCTCGGATCTCGATGGTCATGGAGCGCGAGACGACGTCGCGCGAGGCCAGATCCTTCACGTGCGGCGCATAGCGCTCCATGAAGCGTTCGCCGTTGGCGTTGGTCAGATAGCCGCCTTCGCCGCGGCTGCCCTCGGTGATCAGAACGCCGGCACCGTAGATGCCTGTGGGATGGAACTGGACGAACTCCATGTCCTCAAGCGGCAAGCCCGCGCGCAGCACCATGGCGTTGCCATCGCCAGTGCAGGTGTGGGCCGACGTACACGAGAAATAGGCTCGTCCATAGCCGCCGGTCGCCAGAATGGTCTTCTTGGCCCGGAAGCGATGCAGCGTGCCGTCCTCGAGGCAAAGAGCCACCACGCCACGGCAGGCGCCGTCCTGGTCCATGATCAGGTCGATTGCGAAGTACTCGATGAAGAATTCGGCCGAGTGACGAAGCGACTGACCGTAGAGGGTGTGCAGCATGGCGTGACCTGTACGGTCGGCTGCGGCACAGGTGCGTTGCGCGGGCGGCCCCTCGCCAAACTCGGTGGTCATGCCGCCGAAGGGGCGTTGATAGATGCGGCCATCCTCGGTGCGCGAGAAGGGCACGCCGTAGTGCTCGAGCTCGTAGACGGCCTGTGGAGCATTGCGGCAGAGGTATTCGATGGCATCCTGGTCGCCCAGCCAATCGGCGCCCTTGACGGTGTCGAACATGTGCCAACGCCAGTCGTCGGGGCCCATGTTGCCGAGTGAGGCTGCGACGCCGCCCTGAGCGGCGACGGTGTGCGAGCGCGTCGGGAAGACCTTGGTGACGCAGGCGGTCTTGAGGCCGGCTTCGGCACAGCCGAGCGTGGCGCGAAGGCCGGCGCCACCGGCGCCGACGACGACCACATCATAGGTGTGATCGACGAAAGGATAGGCCTTGCCGTTAACGCCCGGTGCGGCCGCCCCATTCGCCTTCTGGGATTTGTCGTTCATCGATCTATGCCCCGAATGTGAGCTTCAGCACGGCGTATACGCAGGTGAGGCCGACGAAGATCACGAAGAACGTGTTCAACATCAGCGCAATCACCTTGCAGCCTTCGGAATGGAAGTAGTCCTCGATGATGGTCTGCATGCCCAAGCGCATATGCATCATGCCCGAGAGCACGAACAGCAGGAGCGGCAGAGCCAGCAACGGGCTCTTGAGTGCAGCGCGGACCGTGGCGTAGTCGGCGCCGGCGAGACGGACCAACTGCCAGGTCAGCCAGACGACCAACAAGATATTGGCGACCGCCGTGACGCGGATCAGCCAGAAGTGCTCGGTGCCTGAATTGGCTGAACCTAGACCGCGAGCGCGCGCCAAAGGCGTACGGATGCGGGCGGCGGTCGGTGAGGGTGTGGGGCGAAGCGGTGTCGACATGGCTCAGAGCACTCCCTTCGCCTTCAAGACCCAAAACCAGATGCCCGCCGTCGTTACCAGCGAACCGATCAGCGTGGCCCATGAGAGCCGGTTGACGGTGTCGAGATCGAAGCCGCGGCCTGTATCCCAAATGAGATGACGAATGCCGCCGAACATATGGTGCATCAGCGCCCAGGTGTAGGCAAACAGCACGGCCATGCCCAATGGCGAGCCGAATATGCCGTTCACGTAGTCAAAGTAGTCCGGCCCCACTGATGCTGCCACGAGCCACCAAGCCAGCAGCAGCGTGCCCGCGTAGAGGGCCACGCCGGTGATGCGATGCACGATCGACATCACCATGTTTATCAGCGGCTTATAGACTTGCAGATGCGGAGAGAGCGGGCGCTCCTTCCGTGCGGGGGCATGCGTCTCGGCGCCAGCCATCGAATCTGTTCTCCACCGGCTATTCTGGGGATTGCGTCCGTCTTCTTAACGTGGCTCAGCGGGAGCGGCAATCCGGTTTGGACCGAAGTTCCCCTGATCGTTCGCCACCTCGATGGCACACCAGCCGGCAAAAGAGGGCCGAGGAGACGGCTCAAGGCATGCTCGACGCCGCTCAGGCGCGGCGGCGGCCCGCCAGCATAGCGGCAATGGCCAAGGCTTGGACAAGGGCCGTCGCGGCAAACAAGAGCGGAGCCGCGCCGGGCTTGGCGCCGGCTGCCAACGAAATATCGCGCAACAGACCAAGGAAGGCCGGAGAGAACGCGTAGACGGCCTGGGCGGTGGCGACGATGAGTGCGACGGCACGCCCGACGTCCTCCTTGGTGAACTCGACCTGGGCGATCAAGGGCGGCAACGACGTCGAGTTGCCAATACCCACACCAAATAGGACGGTGCCGAGCAGGAGGAGCGGGACGTTGTCGCCGTCTGCCGCCAGCAGCGTCAGGGAGCCCACGATCTGGACGGCATAGTTGACCGAGGCCGCGACACGGCGATCGGCTCCCGGCGGCATCAGCCAGGGCACGACCATGCGGCCGGCCATGGCAAGGCCTGTGGCCACACCCATGACCAAGCCTGCCTTGCCCGGGCCGAGGGCTGGCACCAGCAGAGAGAACAGGTGCGAGACCAGGCCGATCTGGGCAAACAGGCCCAGCGCCATGCCGGCAGAGAGGGTCACCAACTGGCGGTTCCTGCGCAGCGCGGCGCCGGAAGGGGCGCGCACCCAGGGCGCCGTCATCGTCACCGGGGCCGCTGCGGGATCGGCACCATCCGGCGCCTGGCCGAGCCTCTCGGGCGGTGTGCTTAAAGACGAGGATGGCCAATGCCCACACGACCAGAATCATCACGGCGCCAACGGCCCCGACGGCGACCGGGAACGTGAGAGCGGCAATGAGGGCGACCCAAAGCGGGGAAAAGACCAGTCCGCCGACGCTGGCGCCGTTGTAGGCAAGGCCGAGGGCCGCGACGCGCTGACGCACGAACCAAGGGGAGACAATTGCATTGACGCCCGCCGCGCTGGTTGCTGCCCAGCCGGCACCGCTCAATGCGGTCGCGGTGAACAGCTGCCATGGCTCGAGTGCGATCGCCCATCCCCAGAAAGCCCAAGCCCAGGCAGGCTGCTGCCGCCATGGTGACCGTGGTGTGGCCGAAGCGGGCGTAGATGGCCGGGAGATTGGCGACGGTGAGGGCACCCATCAAATAGTGCGTCGTGACGGCGGCTGAGACCAAAGAGATCGGCCATCCTCGCGCCTCGCGCACGGCATGGAGGAAGACAGGCGGGCCATAGAAGCCAAAACCCCAGCCGAAGAATGCCAGCACGAACGCTGCACCAACGACCCGCCATCCGAAGAATGGCCTGGGCAATAGCTGTCCGGTCGAGATCATGTTGCTTCCTCGCTCGCCTTCTGCCGTGGCGACTGCCACATCGCCTGGAATGGGCGCAGGCTTGCCAAAGCTGACGGATTGCACAACGCGATGCTACGGTGGCGGCCGAAGGATCGGCGCGTGGCTATGGGCTAGTCTAACAGGGGGGTGCAAGCGCCACCTCAATAGCTGAACAGAAGGCTCCTGCATGAGAGGCCCATGTCGACGCTGAACAGATTTGCCGAGATCTCGCTGCTGGCCGGCGATCCGGCCCGGGCTGCCATGCTGCATGCGCTCATGGACGGGCGGGCACTGACGGCCGGCGAGCTTGCCCGTGTCGCTGGCGTGAGCCCACAGACGGCCAGCGGTCATCTCAACCGACTGGTCGCTGCCGGCATGCTTGCGGTCGAGCGGCAAGGGCGTCACCGCTATCATCGGCTTGCGGGACCTGACGTTGCGACGATGCTGGAAAGCATCATGCAGGTGGCGGCGAAGTCTCGACGGGGCGCCCCGTCGTCTGGTCGTCGGACCCAAGGATCAGGCGCTGCGGGCGGGCCGGACCTGCTATGATCACTTGGCCGGGAAGCTTGGCGTTGCAATTGCCGATGCGCTGGTGCGCGACGGCCTCGTCGAGCTTGGCAGCGACGGTGGCGTGGTCACCGATGCCGGTTACCGAAAGCTCCCCTCGATCGGCTTGGATGTCGCCAGCCTCGATGCAGCAGACGCGCGCAAATCCCGTCGCTTGCTGTGTCGCCCGTGTCTCGACTGGAGCGAGCGGCGGCCACATATCGCGGGACGGCTCGGGGCGGCGATGTGCGCGCTGGCACTGGAAAACGCCTGGGTGCGGCGCATCGAGGGCTCGCGGGCTGTTTGCCTGACACCGCGCGGTCATCGCGAACTGGTTGGCGGCCTCGGTGTGAAGCTCTGAGCCGACCGGCCGGCGCCATGCTGTCTGGCGTTATTGCGCTGCACCGCTGCTGCTTGACTTGGATCGGCGCCGGAATCACCCTCGCGAGAGAACGGGTTACGCCGACCGCATACACCGCCGCAGTCATGATGAGGGACGATGAGCCTCTATCCGCCGCCAACGACGATCAAAGCCCAGGTCTTTACCCGCATGCCGGATGCGCTGCGCCGCAAGGTGCGGACGGAGTGGGCCGACTTCAACAAGGCCGGCCAGATGGTCGACTGCTTCCTCGAGGGGCCGAGCTTCGACAGGGACGGAAGCCTGCTCGTGACCGATATCCCGCATGGGCGCGTGTTCCGCATCTCGCCAGCCGGAGAGTGGACGCAAGTGGCCGAATATGCGGGATGGCCCAATGGCCTCAAACTGCACAAGGACGGCCGGGCTTTCATCACCGACTACAAGCGCGGCATCATGGCGCTCGATCTCGCCAGCGGTGAGGTGATGCCGGTGCTCGAAACCATGCGATCGGAGAGTTTCAAGGGCGTCAACGACCTGCACTTCGCCGCCAATGGCGATCTCTATTTTACCGACCAGGGACAGACCGGTCTGCACGACCCGACCGGGAGGGTCTATCGCTACGGGACGGATGGGCGGCTCAGCGCGCTGGTCAACACGATCCCCAGCCCAAACGGACTGGTGCTGGATCTGCATGAACGCGTGCTGTTCGTTGCAGTGACGCGGGCAAATGCGGTCTGGCGGTTGCCGATCATGCCCGACGGCGCGGTATCGAAGGTCGGCGTTGCGATCCAGCTATCGGGCGGGCTTTCCGGTCCGGACGGCTTGGCGCTCGACGAGGAAGGCGGGCTGGTGGTGGCGCACGCCGGCATGGGGGTGTGGCGCTTCGACCGCATGGGGCGGCCCACGCATTTCATCGATCCGGTGGTGGCCCCGTTCGTGACCAACATCGCCTTCAAGGGGCGCCAGCTGTTCATGACCGAGAGCGAGACGGGGACCATTTTGACGGCCGAGCTGCCGGTTGCGGGCAAGGCCATGTACGGGTTTTCGTGATCGATCGAAATCGCTGAACCGCAAGCAGAGGGAGCACGCGCATGGGTGTGCGGACACTTCCGGGGCCCAATCGCTTCAAGCTCGGCCTGTTCGGCCTCAATACCGATGGCGGCATCGCGATCACCAGGGTGGCGGAGCGATGGCGCGCACGCTGGGACGACATTGCCGAGGTGGCTCGGCTGGCGGACGTCTCCGGCTTCGACTTCCTGCTGCCGATCGCGCGATGGAAGGGATATGGCGGGGAAACGAACGTCCGCAACAGCTCGTTCGAGACGCTCACCTACGGCGGCGCGCTCGCGGCCATGACGCAGCGGCTCTTCATTTTCTCGACGGTGCACGTGCCTGTGGTGCACCCCGTGTTCGCCGCCAAATCGCTTGCAACGATCGATCATGTCGGCCATGGACGCGCCGGGATCAACATCGTCTGCGGCTGGCACCAGGGCGAGTTCGACATGTTCGGGTTGGCGCAGGGAGGCCATGACGACCGCTATGAGCGCGGGCGGGAATGGTACGAGGTGCTGACCCGCATCTATGCCGAAGAGGGGCGACCTTTCGATTACAAGGGCCGCTTCTACGATCTCAAAGGCGTCAGTGGCGAGCCGCCGCCCGTGCAAAAGCCACGACCGTTCACGATGTCGGCTGCATCCTCGCCGGCGGGGAGGGCCTTCGCCATGGCGACGAGCGACATGCTGTTCGATACGTTCCGGGATATCGAGACGGGCAAAGCCAAGCTCGCTGGGATCGCGGAGGCCTGCAAAGAGGCCGGCCGAGCCGAGCCGATGGGCGTTTGCACGGCCTGCCATGTGGTGTGCCGGGAAACCGACGCGGAAGCCGAGGCCTATTATACTCACTACGCCGACACCAACATGGACAGCGGTGCGGTCGATTTTCATGTCGGCACGACGCGGGCGAACCGGCAGGTCGACGCGTTCGTGTTGGAGGATCGTGTGCGGCGGGCCGCGGGTTTGTCGAGCTTCAAACTGGTTGGAACGCCAGAGCGCATCGCCGAGACTCTCGTGGCGATACACCGGGCAGGATTTGCCGGCACAACGCTCTCGTTCGTCAATTTCAGGGCCGAGTTGCCATTCTTTGTCGCGCGCGTGATGCCGCTGCTCCGACAGGCCGGGATCATTGCCGAAAGCGACTGAGTGGCCTATGCGGATCGGGGAAACCACGACACCTAGGAGTGCGTCACCGTGGCAGCATCTGCGCAATCGTCAGCCGCCGGCGAAGTCGCCAAGTTCGTCGCCAGCATCAAGCCTGGCGATCTGCCGGCCAACGTCATGCACGAGGCGAAGCGCTCGCTGCTGAACTTTGTCGGAGGGGCCGTCAGCGTCGCCTACCATCCCGTGGTCGAGACAGCCGTGCGGGTGCACGAGATCTACTCGGGCAACAGGAATACGACACTGATCGGGCGCCATGAGCGGCTTGATCCGCTATCGGCCTCGTTCGTCAATGCGGTGTCTGCGAACCTGCTCGACTACGACGACACGCACCTGCGCACGGTCATTCATCCGACAGCACCAGTGGCGCCGCCGTGCCTGGCGCTGGCGGAGACCGAAACGCTCGGTGGGGAGGCGATGGTGACGGCGTTCGCGCTCGGAGCCGAGATCGAATGCCGGCTCGGCAACATGGTGACGGGTGGGCACTACCAGCGTGGCTGGCACATCACCGCAACCTGCGGCGTGTTCGGCGCGGCGGTGGCGGCCGCACATCTGATGGGCCTGCCCAAAGAGAAGATCGCGCATGCCATCGGAATCGCTGCAAGCCAGTCGGCGGGGATCGCCGAGAACCTGCCGACGGAGGCCAAGAATGTGGGCGTCGGCAATGCCGCACGCGGGGGATTGCTGGCGGCGCTGTTTGCTGAGGAAGGCTACGATGCGGCGCCGCGCTCGCTCGAAGGCCGTCAGGGCTGGGCGAAAGCCACGGGCGACGAACCGATGCTGGACGAACTGTTGGGCCAGCTCGGCACGCGCTGGGAGCTGCTGGCCAACACCTACAAGCCCTATCCCGCCGGCATCGTCATGCATGCGATCATCGATGCGTGCCTGGACCTACGAGAGCGGCACAGACTGGATGGCGACAACATCGACAGCGTCGTCGTCAGTGGCGACGGGTTGCTCGAGGCTCGGGGTGATCGCACCATCGGAAATGCACGCGACACGCGCGTCTCGGTGCATCACAGCGCTGCAGCGCCGTTCCTGTGGGGCAAAGCCGGAATTGATGAATTCTCGGACCCGAAGGCCATGTCCGATGAGGCCAAGCGGTTCCGGGAAAAGGTCACGTTCGTCCGCAGTGATACGATTGCGCGCGGCGGGGCCCGCGTCGTCGTTCGCACGCGCGACGGCGCCAGTCATGAAGCCACCGTGCTGGCCGCCCGGGGCAGCATCGAGAAGCCGATGACGGACGCGGAGCTCGAGAGCAAGGTGCGCGAGTTGACGCGGCAAGCCGGCACCGGGCTCGATGCCGAGCGCATCATCGGGAGCGTGTGGGAGGTGGACAAGGCACCCAACATCAATGGTTTGCTGGCAGCCGTGGTGGCACGCCGCGTGTGAGCCGTGGCGCCGGGGCAGCCTTGACTTGAGCAGGCAAGGCCAACCAATGTGCCAGTCAAAGATGGCTGTCCATCCCGGCACGGCATCTTCTCAACCGTTCGGCCGGCAAATGCCGGTTTCAAACATCGACATCACACGCACACGAGGCAGACATGGCAAAGATCGGATTCATCGGGCTTGGCAACATGGGCCTGCCCATGGCGGGGAACCTGGTCAAGAAGGGACATGATGTCATCGGTTTCGACATCATGGAGGACAACCTGTCGAAGGCGGCGCAGGCCGGCGTGAAGAAGGTTGCCTCGGCGGCGGATGCCGCCAAGGACGTCGAGCACGTCGTCACCATGGTGCCAACCGGCAAGGAAACACTTGCTGTCTACGAAGGCTCGGGCGTGTTCAAGACCGCCAAGCCGGGGACGCTGTTCATCGATGCGTCGACGATCGATGTGGGTCAGGCCCGCCAGGCGCACGCGATCGCCAAGGCTGCGGGCATGCTGTCTCTCGATGCGCCCGTTTCCGGCGGGACGGTTGGCGCGGACGGCGCAACGCTGACCTTCATGTGCGGCGGCTCGAAAGAGGCGTTCGAGAAGGCACGGCCC
This sequence comes from uncultured Alphaproteobacteria bacterium, assembly GCA_963761475.1. Taxonomy (GTDB): domain Bacteria; phylum Pseudomonadota; class Alphaproteobacteria; order Rhizobiales; family Hyphomicrobiaceae. Next base: position 297,407 of record CAVXGT010000014.1, on the reverse strand, counting down.
ATTCTCGAGGGCATGGGCAAGAAGGTCGTTCACTGCGGCGAGGCAGGTGCGGGTCAAGCGGTGAAGATCTGCAACAACATGATGATGGCGATAAATATGCTGGGCGTGTGCGAGGGCTTTGCGCTTGCCGAGAAACTCGGCATTTCGCACCAGACCCTGTTCGACGTCGTATCGACCTCCACCGGCAACAGCTTCGCGCTTTCCGGCTACTGCCCCGTGCCTGGTCCGGTGCCGACGACGCCAGCCAACCGTGACTATGCTCCTGGGTTCATGACGAAGCTGATGGTGAAGGACCTGGCTCTGTCGCAGTCGTCATCACAAGACGCGGGCGTTGCGACGCCGATGGGCGCTCAGGCGCACGCTATCCTGCGGCACTACATGAATCTGGTCGAGGGAGCCGCCGACAAGGATTTCTCGAGCGTTGCCAACTTCGTTCGCGCACTGAAGGGCTGAACCAGCATGGGAACGATCAACTACTACATGACGCTGCAGTCGCCATGGAGTTATCTCGGCAGTGCGCAGTTCGCCCTGATGGCCCAGCGCTATGGACACTGGGTGGATATCAAGCCGACGAAATTCAGTGTGGTATTCCCACAAACCGGCGGTTTGCCGCTGCCGAAAAGAGCCCCAGCCCGGCAGGCCTATCGCCTGCAGGAGTTGAAGCGGTGGCGAGAGGTGCGTGGACTGGACCTCAACCTGCAACCCAAATATTTCCCGTGCGACGAGACGGCGGGCACGCGGCTCGTGATCGCAGCCAAGCTGGCGGGCCTTGATGCACACAAGCTGGCGACGGAGCTCGGTCGGGCGATCTGGGAACGGGAAGAGAACCTGGCAGACGTTGCAGTGCTCGATGCAGCAGCCGCACGCGCCGGCCTCGACGCCAACGACATCCGGAAAGGGGCGCCAGCCGACTCCGAGCTCGACAAGCTGCACGATGCCTACACCGCGGAAGCCCTCGAAGTCGGTGTATTCGGGGCGCCGACCTACTACCTCGAAACCGGCGAGTTCTTCTGGGGACAAGATCGACTAGAGCTGCTCGAGAGAGAGCTCGCCAAACAAGCCGCGCGCCAGGCTTGAGCATGACCGAGCGGATCACCATCGGCGAGCTCGAGGCTTTGATCAAAGAGGCGCTGGTCGCTGTCGGGACGCACGACGACAACGCTGCGAGCGTCGCCAAGGCGCTGGCAACGGCGGAGGTTGATGGGCAGAAGGGTCACGGTCTGTCACGGCTTGGAAGCTATGCTGCGCAAGTACGTGCCGGAAAGATCGACGGCAAGGCGGTTCCCCACGTCCATGCATCACGTCCTTCGACGCTGATCGTGGATGCCGCCAACGGGTTTGCTTATCCTGCCTTCGATGTCGCGATCGATGCGCTCGGGCCGGTTGCCCGGCATAATGGCATTGCTGCGGTCGGCATCCACAGGTCCCACCATGCCGGTGCCTTGGGCCTTGTTGCCGAGCGGATCGCCAACATGGGTCTCGTGGCACTGTGCTTTGCCAATACGCCGTCGGCGATGGCGGCGTGGGGCGGCAGCCAAGGGCTACTCGGCACCAACCCGATTGCCTTCGGCGCGCCGCGCGCCGACGGCAAGCCCATCATTGTCGACCTCGCGCTGTCGGTGGTCGCGCGCGGGAAGATCATGGCGGCAGCCCAGAAGGGCGACCCCATCCCCGTGGGCTGGGCGCTCGACAAGCGTGGCTTGCCGACCACGAATGCCAAAGCGGCGCTCGAGGGCACACTGCTACCGATGGGCGGCACCAAAGGCGCTGCACTGGCGTTGATGGTCGAACTGCTGGCGGCTGGACTGACGGGAGGCCGTTTTGCGTCAGAAGCCAGCTCGTTCCTCAACGATCAGGGGCCATCGCCTGCCACAGGTCAGCTGATCATTGCGATCGATCCAGGGGCGACAGATCCCCATGGACGTGGCCTTGATCGGATCGGTGCGCTGGCGTCGCTGATCGAAGCCGATCCGGGCGTCAGACTTCCCGGGCAACGCCGCTGGCGGTTGCGCCAAAGGGCTCAAGAACTTGGTGTGGAGATCGATGCAGCCCAAGCCGCCGAGGCGCGCGCGCTTGCCAGCGCTTAGACGGCAGCGCTACTGCCAGCGAACCTCGAACGGTGTCATCCAGATCTGGTCTGAACCCGGCTTGACGGCGGCGCGACGCTGACCTGCGACCGTTTCGGCCATAATGCCGGCAATAACGGTGGTCGGCTTTTGACGGAAGACGAGGTCGGTCTTGCGAAACTGGAGTTTGCCGTCAATCCAAACGCGAAGCACGCCGTTTCGCTTTCCCGGATCGTTCAGGATCACTTCCTGCTCGAGGCTCACCCAGCGGCCGCGGGCCAGCGCAAAGCCGCCCTCCTTGCCGCCCAAGGGACGTCCGGTCTGCCAATCGGGTAGTTGGGCATAAACGTCGCCCTCGCCATCGCCGCTCCAGGCGTAGCGGGTCGAGAACTGTAGCTGGCGGTCGCGACCGGCCGTGGCGGCGTCGCTGAATTCGGAGCCCATCAATCCGGGCAGCCTGGTTCCCGTTCCAAAAGCGAAATCCTTCGGCACGTAAACGGAATAGGCGAGGCAGGCGGAGCTGGAGCGGCCCATGGACTGGGGCGACCAGAGGAAGCCCACCCCTTGCTTCTGCTCTTCCGTTGTTTCGCTCGGGGCCTGCGACTGGCCCGACAGCCTGACCTCGAGTGCGTGTTTGGCGGGACCGGAACGCAACGAGACGACGCGTGCGTTATCGAGAAGGTTCCAGTCGGTATTGCTCAGGCGCCCTTGCAAATCTTCGGCCGACAACGGCGTGCCGTCGTCGCGTGCAAGCTGCATCCTGACGCCCTGACTGAAGCGCTCGGTGCAGGGCGGCATGCCCGGATCGAAAAGTGAGGTACGCAGTCCGACGATCAAGGCGCTGACACCAACCAGCAATGCAGCTCCATTGAACAGGATAGCCTTGCTACTCGGCATTTTCATCGGCACGGTTCTCTCCTCAACGCTGTCGCGTTCTGGCGTACTGCCTTGGACCAGGCTCAACGTCGTCGAACGGCACTTCGACACCTCGCCGTGCGCGGGGCCGTCTCGGGCACCGGCCGGGCGCGAACCGCCCATTTCGATCCAACAGGCAACGATCCCATAGGATGCTTAAGGATCGCTAAAGGAAGAGGGCCTCGCTACCGGCTTGGCGAGGCCCTCTTCGACGTAGCCGACCCAAGCGGCCGAGCACGATCGTCCTGCGCGGATCAAACGATCAGCATGCCATCGCCGATCCAGGCGCTGGCGCCGCCGCCGTAGAACTCCCTGCAGGATCACCACATCGATGAAGCCGCCATCGACGAATGCCGAGACCAGTGTACCGGTGGCGGTCTGGGTGAAACGGACGGCGTCGTCGATGCCGTCCGTCTTGCCCTTGAAGAAATCGCTCAAGTCGAGCGTATCGGACGACGAGAAATCCGTGATCTTGTCGACGCCGAAGTGCACGCCATTACCGTTGCTCACATCCTTCTGAAGGTAAACGAACGTGTCGCTTCCCGCGCCACCCTTCAGCGTGTCGGCGCCCCACATGCTGCGGAGCTCGTCGTTGCCAGCCCCGCCATCGAGGATATTGTCGCGCTTGTCACCCTTCATGACGTCATCGTGAGTCGTGCCGATCACGTGCTCGACGCTCCACACCTCGCTCACGCCGTTGCCAACAACGGTGTGCTTCGACATGTCCAACGTGATGCCGACGGAGAAGGCTGAAAAATCGAGAGAGTCGAAACCCGATCCGCCGTTGAAATAGTCGTCGCCGCCGCCCGCATAGATGCGATCATTGCCGCTGCCGGCTTCGACGGTGTCATTGCCACCACCGTCGAAGATCACGTCAGCGCCCGAACCGCCCGAGAGGTAGTCGGCCTCTCCAAAGCCATTGAGCGTGTCGTTGCCATCGCCGCCATAAAGCTTGTCGTTGCCGCCCTCGCCCCACAGGCTGTCGCCGCCCGAGCCGCCATAGATCGTGTCGTCGCCCAGGCCGCCGCGGATGGAATCCTTGCCCGCAGTGCCCTTCAACAGGTCATCACCGTCGCCACCGTCGATCGCGTCATCTCCATAGCCGCCGACAATGGTATCGTTGCCGCCCTGGCCAAAGAGGCGGTCGTATTCCAAGCCACCCTTGATCAAATCGTTGCCTGCCCCACCTAGAATGCTGTCGCGACCGCCGAGCCCCAGAATCGTGTCGTCCTCAACCGTGCCGTAGAGAGTATCGGCGATGTCAGAGCCGTTGATCGTTGCCATGCGAAACCTTCCTGGGCCATACCGCCGCCCAATGAGGGCCTCGGCCAAACCGCGAAACCTGGATTTTATTTCCAGAAATTGCGATCGATTTTTTGCTGTATTGTCTGTCTCCGCTTATGAAGCTATCAACATCGCGTGAAACCCACGTTCCTTTGCACGCCATAATCATTCGAAAATTGAGGACGAGTTTTATGCGGAATATCAACCAGCCGGAAATTATAAACACCCGCGAGAACCAAATAAAAAACCCGGCACATCCCATCAGGGATGCGCCGGGTTTTTCTGTTCCGCGTCTGCGACCAGATCGACGTCAGGCCAGAAGCATGCCGTCGTGCCAAAGGTCGAATGCCGACAGACCACTCACGCCTTGCAATGCGACAACCTCGACCCAGGAATCGCCAACGTAGGCATAGACATGAGATGCCTTGCCGTCATCGCTGACCTTGACGACGTCGGAGATGTTCGACCAGGCCTGACCCTGAAGCAATTTGGCGAAGTCGAGGACATCACCCTTCTCGAAGTCCGTGATGACATCGACACCGAGATGCTTGCCGTCTGCATCGACGACATCCTTGGCGAGCCACTGGAAGCGGTCGTTACCTTGACCGCCGGTCAGCGTATCTGAGCCACCGAGACCACGCAGCACGTCATCGCCATCACCGCCATCGATGACGTTGTCGCGCTTGTCGCCTTTCATGACGTCGTCGTGCGTAGAACCGATGACGCTCTCGATGCTCCACACCTCGTCATTGCCGGCACCGCTCACCGTGTGCTTTGAGAGGTCCATGACAATGGCTTTGGCAGACCCGGAGTAGTCGAGCGTGTCGTAGCCGGAGTTGCCTTCGTAGTAGTCATCGCCGGCGTCGGCCAGAAACAGGTCGTCGCCACTTCCACCCATGAGGGTGTCATCGCCAGAGCCACCAGCCATGACATCATTGCCCGAGTCGCCGTGAAGGACATCGTTGCCGGCGCCACCCATCATGGTGTCGTCGCCCGAGTTGCCCTCCATGGTATCGTTGCCGGCACCGCCACGCATGATGTCGTTGCCGGAACCGCCGTGCAAAGCGTCATCGCCCTTGCCGCCACGAATGTCGTCGTTTCCGGAATTGCCCCAGAGCTGATCGTCGCCGCTTCCGCCCTTCAGCGTGTCGTTGCCGGACATGCCGAAGAGCTTGTCATCGCCAGCGCCGCCGGCCATCGAATCGTCGCGCGCTTCGGTCGTCGGCTTGGTTGGCACCTTCGACGTCAACGCCGCATTCACCAGACCGAAGTTCAGAGTGAAAACGCTGTCGTCGAAGTCCTTGTCGCCGCCGCCCTTGAGGTCCTCGAAGCCAATGCGGATCTCACCGGATTCCGTATCGACCTCACCGACAACGTGATTGAGCCGGTCGCCATTCAGGCCCTTCGACCCGTCATCCACGCTGTGGAAGACAGATGTACCGTACTGGGAACGGATATCCGTCTCTTTGCCGCCGGACCCGACATGGACGAGCTTCAGCTCTGTTCCGCCGTTGACATTGCCTGCATTGCCCTTGGCATCGACGAACTTCCAGTCGCCCTTTTCATCAGAAAGGAGCGCGGCCATTCCCTTTTGATCGAAACCATTGGGAATTACGAAAAATCCGATGCGATCTCCACCGCTGAGATCGATTTGCTCGCTGCTCTTGCCGCCAACAAGGGTGCCTCCGGACCCCTTGAGCGAGGCGTTCGCCCAGATGATGTCGACGTCGTAGATCGTGCCGTCCGGAGCGATCTTGTAGACGCCAACAGCGTTCTTGTACCCGGCAGATTCGCTGTCGAAGGTCACCGTCGCCTTGACGTCCTCGGCCACGCGCAACTTGCTCATGTCGGCCAGGCCACCCTTGCCCGACTCGCCGAACATGACGTCATTGCCTCCGCCGCCGGCCATTGTGTCGCTGCCTCCACCGCCCATCAGCAGGTCATTTCCGCCAGCACCTTTGATGACATCCCCTTGGCCACCGCCAATCAGGACGTCCTGGGTGCTACTACCTACTAGTGTCTTAGCCATCTTGTTTCCCGACTCCGTATTCTCAACCGGCGTAGATCTGCACCGCGCCTCGAACCAAATGTGAAGGCCGAACCAGCCTATCGGCCGAGGAGGTCTTTTTTCCTGGATACCATCTATACGCATCAACTCCTGAGATAACGTGCCGAACAACGCGCAACTTCATTTAAAACTAGATTATAATTTTATGTATCTCGGCCGAAAAATGGGCGCCGCAAACGGCGCCCATTTTCTTGAAACTCCAATTTCTACCAGGCTATTCCCTCGTATGTCGGGTCATCTGGCAACGCGGCGCTCAGGCGCGCCAGATCCAGAACGTGCACACCGGCAGGACGGTTCGCTACAGCGTGCCTGAAGGCGTCGATTGCGTGACTGACGACAACGACGTCGGAGTTTGCAACCAATTCCTCTGCTGACGGGACGCACATCGCTTCCAGACGATCCATGAGCTCGGCCTGCGCCGGATTGGCATTGGCGACATAGTTGATCTGATGACGCAGAAGCGGGCCGAAATCGAGATTCGGATCGAAGGCTTTCATCTGCGCACCACTTTCGAACAACTGCGCCATCAAAGCGAGCGTGGGGCTCTCGCGGAGGTCGTCGGTGTTCGGCTTGAAGGTGAGCCCCAGGAATCCAATCCGCGTGCCTGCGAAGCGCTGCAAAAGGCGGACGGCCTCGTCGATGTGGGCCGCATTGGTTGCCATGAGACTGTCGACGAGGGGCAGATTGACGCCTTGCTGGCGCGCGACGTGGGCGACGGCGCGCACCTCTTTCGGCAGACAGGACCCGCCGAAAGCAAATCCCGGCCGCAAGTAGTACGGCGAAAGATTAAGCTTCAGGTCCTTGACGAAGATGTTCATGACATCGTGACTGTCGATATCGAGCGACTTGCAAAGGCGGCCTATCTCGTTGCCGAACGCAACCTTGGTGGCATGCCAGACATTGTCGGCATACTTGACCATTTCGGCTGCCTCGATCGAGGTGAACAGCACGTTCTCATCGACAGCGCGATAGATCCTGGCGACGGTCTCGGCGGCACGAACGTCGGATGTGCCAACCACTGTCTTGGGGGGGGCAAAGAAGTCGGCAACTGCCACGCCTTCACGCAAGAATTCGGGATTGAAGCAGACGCCGAAATCAACGCCGAGCTTCTTGCCCGATGCCATCTCGATTTCAGGCACGACGACATTCAGAGTTGTTCCCGGCGGCACAGAGCACCGGAGCACGACGACATGCCAGGCGCTCTTTATGGCAAGCGCTTGGCCGATCGCGCGACTGGCCTCGCGGACGTACTTGAAGTCGCAACCGCCGTCCTTGGCGGTGGGCGTTCCCACGGACATGAATGTGACGTCGGTTGCGAGCACGGCAGAAATGAGGTTCTGCGTGGCATCGATCCGCCCCTCGGCCACACCTTCTGCAAGAAGATCGCCCAGGCGCTCCTCCACGATCGGGGCCCGACCCTCCTTGATCGAACGCACGCGCTCGAGAGAGATGTCAACGCCAACCATGCGAAAGCCGAGGTGGGACAGGCATGCCATCGACACGGCGCCGACATACCCAAGGCCAATAACTGAGATCGACGGCTGCTGTTGCGTTGCCAGCTCTCCGCCTGGAACACGATCCGCCACTTCACGCCAAACGCCCAACCCAGTCATTCCCAAGCCTCTCCCACCAAGCTCTTTCAATCGTTCGACCGAGGCACAGCCAGCACCCGGCGCGCAGCTGCGCCCACACCACCCACCCATGCGGCGACTAGTGGACGTCTCGCTGACCGGTCTTGAGCTTCTCAGGGAAAGGTCGGAAATCGCTGAAACATTAAGCTAGCATTTTACGCAATCACGAAAAAAGCAGAGCACCGATGGTGTCGATCCCCGGCACCATGAGGATCTTGGTGTAGATCATGACGGCAAGCAAAAGGCCTACGATGGACAATGTCGTCAGGTAAACCGCCATGGCATTACGAAACATGTCGAGGGCACCGTCTCCACCTGCGCCAGCTCGCTGGTTGCCACGATTGGCCCACTTCTGGCGCGACAGCCGCCACATCATGTAAATTTTTACGGACGCATTTAATATCTGGTTGGTGTAGAGGCACCAAATATAATTGAGATCGACGCGGGGCGCATATGCGAACAGAACCATGGAAAGCAGCGTTCGCGTGATCGCGATGTAAACGAAATAGGACGCCACATAACTGAGGCCCAGCTTCAAGCCTCCAGCTATGGCAAACATTGGACTGAATAGCATCGTCCACATCGCCAGGCGTTGATCGACGCAGCACCACCAGATGAAGAACGGCATGGCGGTCGGACCAAGCTTAATGGCACGCATGCCGTTCCGCAGCATGTTGCCGGACCACCGGCGGAGATTCTCAACCATGCGCTGGACGCCGGAGCCGTCGACAACCTCGACGGTGGTACCTGAGGCGTCCGGCACATAGGTCATCCGGACCTTGCATTTCAGCAGCGCATACCAGGTACTTTTGTCGTCACCAGACAGGAAGCGGAACCTCCCCCACAACCAGTGGTCGAGAAAATCCGCCTCCTGCAGTCGAATGAACTCGTGCGTCGTGATGTGCTCAGCACGAAACAGCGAGCAGCGGCCGGTCAGGGTAAGGACACGATCGGAGAGGGCGTGCGAGCACATCGCGAGGCGCCGCTGCGAGAAGCGCATGTCGAGCCAAGACTGCATCCAACTGGGTCCACGAACGAGCACGTACTCGTCGGTGGTCATGGCATGGAGTTCGGGATCAAGCGCAAACAGGGGGGTGCATTTACGCACCAAGCCCGGATGAAAGATGAAATCGCCATCCATGAAGATGACGATGTCATTCTTGTCCAGGCCCGCGCGGGACATGGCGCGCAGGATGAGGGCGATGGCGACCCGCTTGCCCGGCTGGTTCTGGCGGATGATGCGCAACGTTATGTTGAGGTCGTCGCCCACGAGCTTCAGATGCCGGGCGATCTTCTCCTCGTCGGCCAACTCGCTGGAGCCCAACCAAATAGTTGCAGGCACGCCGGCTTCGCGCACCTCGCGGCAAATGGAGCGGATCACGGCTTCGCTGATCTCGCGATGCTCGCGAAAGGTGGTCATCTGAATGTGTATGTGGCGCGGCCGCCAGCCCGAGTTCCATAGTTCGGCGGCCAGATCGCGTTTGCGGGGGTAAGTTATCCGCTCGTAGACGAGCGCGCGCATCCAATGATTGAACCACCAGCAGTAGCGCCAGATGCCCAGGACGCCGATGACATAGACGAATTCCCGAGCCTCAGGGTCCCAGATGGAATTGGGCAGCACGTTGAGAAAGATGAAGCAGGTGGTCAAGAACAGGAAAAGTCGGAACTGAATCGACGGCGACCACTTCTCGAGGCCGCTGAGACGCCGCGACGGCTCCTCGACTCCCCTGACCGCTGCCTCCAACCCGTTCATCTGGCGCTCCCCACTAGTTGGACGCGGGGGACGAGGACAGGGAAGCGAACAGCGGATTGGTAGACCGCTGCTGGAAAAGGACGACCACGGGCAAGCCAGACCTGTAGCGGTCAGGATCGGTGACCTGCTTTGGATCGGAAAAAGCCAGCGTCACTTTGGCGGTGCGATCGGTTGGGCCACGCCAGCGATAGCTGGGATTGCTGGCCCGGTTCTGCTCGTCGATGAAGCCACTGGTGCGGTCGATCCGCGTGACGCGGGCCAACAATGTTTCGCCGAGGGCCGGAATGAAAATACTGGCCTCATCGCCACGACCGACACGCAGCACCTCATCCTGATTGAGATACGCCGTTACCTGGCGGGATTTGCGCTGCTCGATAACGGCCAGGATATCACCGCGCCTGACATTGGCGTCGGACTGGCGGGGCACATCGAGAACAATGCCATCGAAGGGCGCCTTGACGGCCAGGCGATCGCGATGATTGAGCCAGGCGAACCGACGTTGCTCTGCCAACCTTACTTCGTGCTCGGCCATGCGAACTTCGGCTTCGACCTCGGTCGACTTGCCGACGATGTCGGCGGTGCCAATCGTCTCGTTGCCCGAATACATGCGTTTGCCGACATTCTGGCGGGACAACTCGATGCGTGCGTTCAGCTCAACGCGACGGACGTCGAGGTCCTTGCGCAATGAAATCACCCGGCGGGAGGCATCCTCGAGCTTGTCGGCCGTCGTATAGCCGAGACCACGCAGCTTCATGAGGCGGTTTTCCTGGCGCTCGGCCAAGTCAAGCTGCTCCTTCAATGCCTCGATCTCGAGCTTGGTTTGCCGGATGTTCTTCATCTCGACGGTGGCATAGCTGCGAATGCGATCCAGTTCCTCGAGATGACGCTCCTTCAGTGAGCTCAGCCGGGCGCGACGCTCACGGACGGCGATTTCGGCCATCTCGATCTCGCGTTGAAGCTGGCTATCTGTCAGGCGCACGACGATGTCGCCTGCACGGATGGGGTCGCCGGCCTTCACGGCGGCCAACTCGAGCCGGCCGTCGGCATTGGCAACGATGGTTTCGACGGGGGCGGAAATGACGGCCGTGCGCACCTCGAGGCGATAAAAATTCGTATACAACAGCAGCGCCGCGTAGCCCAAGATGCAGATGCCCACGACGGCATAGACCGACGACATGACCAAGAGCTTCACAGGCCAACGTCGGACCGGAACCTTGGCGTTATGCGTCACAGGCTTGTCGGGCTCCAGCGAAGCCGGGGTGACCGGGACATCAATGCGCTGGATGGTGTCCTCGGCGTCGGACATGGAGCCGCGGACGAGCTCCTCGAGGAAGTGGCTCATGAGCTCACGCTCACGATCGCCCAGGTCGATGAAACGGACAACGAACAGCGCCGATTGCGGGCTGGTGCGGACAACGGCGGCTTTGACGTCGAATGTGACGTCGAAGCCCTGGAAGGGGAGCGTGAGCTGAAGAGCGATCTGGTTGCCGGGCTCAGGCAGGACGCCAGGGAAACGCTCGACTTTGAGCCCCCCGAGACTCCAGTCGACGGCCTTCACGCGATGACCTTCGAACTGCACATACATGGGTGCATTGACGCGGTGGTGGCGCCGCTGGTCTGGCCGCTCCCTCCTTACTTTCACCGTCATCAGTTGCTACCCACAGACACGAATTTCCCAGGCCAAGCCCTTGCCGGACCAACCCATTCAAATGTTTCGCATGCCTAGGTTAACAACAGCATTCCGCACTCCCCTTAATTGGAGAAGGGGATGGCTAAACTGGCGGGAGGGGCTCGAAACCAGGTCGACGGCCGGCAACGACGACCAATGCGGAGCCAGGGCCGGCGGCCGGCCTTGCGAGAGCTTTAGGCCTGCACTATGGCTAGAATGGCGTTTTCATCGCACCATCGGCGGCCGATCCGGGCGTCCTTCCACATTCAACAGACCGAGTCCCGATCCATGTCCGTTTACCGCACGTTTCTCTTCGCACCCGGCAATCATCCGCGACGGGTCGAGAAGGCCCTGACGCTCGATGCAGATGCCACCATTCTCGATCTCGAGGATGCCTGCCCAATCCAAGAAAAGGTGGCCACACGCCAGGTCGTCGTCGCAGCCTACCAGCGCCCGCGACGGTGCCTCGGCTATGTGCGAGTCAATGCCATGTCGACCGAATGGGGCTATGGAGACATTGTTGCGGTGGTGCAGGCCGGTGTGGACGGCCTCGTGCTTCCGAAGCTCGAGAGCGTCGACGAAATCCGGGCAGCCGACTGGGTGGTGAGCAATCTCGAACGGGAGCGTGGACTGCCGGCCGGCCAATTCGACATCATCCCAATTATCGAGACTGCCCGCGGACTCGCCAATATCCGGGCCATTACGGCGGCCGGCACTCGGGTCAAGCGGATCGCCTTCGGTGCCGGTGACTTCACGCTCGACATGAACCTGACCTGGTCGCGCAGCGAGGCCGAATTGCTGCCCTACCGCAGCGAATGCGTGCTTGCCTCACGCGCCGGCGGTATCGAACCGCCGATCGACACGGTGTGGGTCGACATCAAGGATGGCGAAGGGTTCCGCGCCTCCGTGGAAGCCATCAAGGGCCTCGGCTTCCAGGGCAAGATGTGCATCTACCCCGATCAGGTTCCGGTGACGAACGAACTGCTGGCCCCCACGGCTGCCGAGGTCGCCTGGTCACGCAAGGTGGTGACAGCGTTTGGCGAAGCCGAGAAAACCGGCTCGGCCTCGATCCAGCTGGAGGGCAAGTTCATCGACTACCCGATCGTATTCCGGGCCCAGCGCGTGATCGAGATTGCCGAACGAATTGCTCGGCGCAACCAGACCTGACACCAGACCCGGCGAGCCTTCTCACCCGCCCGCAGTGGGCAACTTGGGCTGCCGCAGGTGCCAGTCGGTGACCTTCTGGTAGGCGTGAGCCGTTCTCAGCAGCAACGGCTCCTTCCACCAAGCCGCCTCGAGTTGCATGGAAACCGGAAAACCAGCGACCGAGAAACCGCACGGGACGGCGATGCCTGGGATATGGGCGAAGGCACCATTGTAGGTGTTCTGGGCGACGGCCTTGGTAGCGGCCCACAAGGAACGATCCTCGGCGTGGGGCGGTGGATCGACGGGAATGGTGGGGGTCAGGATGATATCGACTCGATCGAAGGCCTTCGCCATCGTTCGCATCCAGCTTTCCTTGGCGCGCACCGCCGCCGCATAGTCGACGCCGGACCAATCGAGCCCGAGGCGCAGGCGCTCGATTGTCTGTGGTGCCCACTTGGATGGATCTCCGAGCCGCTCGCGGTGCACATCGCACGCGTCGCAATAGATCATGACAGCGCAAGCGTCCTGGACGCGCTCCGCGTCCGGCAAGGTGATATCGCTGACCGTGGCCCCCAGTGTTTCGAGTTGCCGGATGGCTGCCTCCAGTGCGGCGCCACGGTCTTGCGGCACGCCATCGAAGTAGTAGTTGCGGGCGACGCCAATGCGCACACCGCGGATGCCATCGTCGAGCGTCGGCAGGAAGTTCTCGAGGGGCTTGTCGCGGCTGCTAGGGTCGTCAGGATCGTAGCCTGCCATGACGGCGAAGAGGCGCGCGCAATCGAGTGCGCTTCGCGCCATGGGGCCGATGGTGTCGTGGGCCGCGCTAACGGGGAAGCAGCCGCTATTTGGAACGCGACCCGACGTCGGGCGAAGTCCCGTGATGCCATTGATGGCCGAGGGGATACGAACCGAACCGCCGGTATCGGTGCCGAGTGCGGCATCGGCCATTCCCGTCGCGACGGCGACGCCCGAGCCGCCACTGGAGCCGCCAGGAATCCTGCTGGTGTCCCAGGGGTTTAGGCATTGCCCCATCAGCGAGGACATGGACCTGACGCCGAAAGCGAACTCGTGCATGGTCACTTTCTGCGTCAACACGGCGCCTGCTCTGCGCATGCGCGCGATCACCGGGGCATCGCGGTTGGGCACGTTGTCCTTGAAGAACACCGAGCCCATGGTGGTCTTGGTGCCGGCCGTGTCGATGTTGTCCTTAACCGCAATGGTCATGCCATGAAGCAGTCCCAACCATCGTCCTTCGGCGGCGGCGACGTCGGCGGCGCGGGCGGCATCGCGCGCCGACGGCGCCATGGACGTGATGACGGCGTTGACGTGCGGGTTCCAGGCCCTTTCCGCCTCGAGGGCGGCTTCGAGGCGCGTTGTAAACGGCCAAGCTTGTGACATCGACGATCTCCCTGCTGTGTCGGCGCGGTGGGCCAGCATTTCTGCAGACAGCGCGTTATGCAACTGGCAATGACGCTCCCTACTCTCGAGCCAACCTCCGGGGCCACTCAAGACACGCCGGCTGCTCGCCGACTTCTGGCAGCCTGGGATCACACCAGCCCCACGTGCGAGCTGGTGACGTCGGCCGTCGGTGCGCCTTAGCCGGCGTGGGGACAGGGAGACGTGCCAGGTGCTTGGTTCGGGCATGGTGTCGCCGAGCGCGCGTGGTAGCATCATCCAACCGCCATCAGAGCCAGCCGAAGCTCAAGGCTGCCGCGTGCTATGCGGCGCCACCTGCCACAAGCTGTCGCAAACCAACAGGACTGACGCCATGGATTTGAAACTCGAGGGCCTGACCGCGCTGGTGACGGGCGCTAGCGCCGGAATCGGTACGGGAATTGCCGAGTGCCTGGCACGCGAAGGCGCACGGATTGCCTTGGCAGGTCGCAACCGGGATGCGCTCGAATCCGTTGCCGCACGCGCCCGCGCGCTTGGCGCCAAGGACGTGGTGACACTGACGGGCGACGTTTCGCGGGCGGACGGCTGCGCTCAGATTGCGGATGGCGCGAGCAAGGCCTTCGGTGGACGTGTCGACATCCTCATCAACAATGCGGGCGGCTCACGACCGATGGGGCGGGAGGACGACACGGACGCATTCTGGGAGGAAGCGTTTGCGCTCAACTTCTCCTCCGCGCGTCGCATGACCGGCCTACTGGTCGAGCCAATGAAAGCGAACAGCTTCGGCCGTATCGTCAACATCACCGGCGCCATCTACGGCAAGGCGCTCAATGCTGCCGGGCCTGCGAAGGCGGCGCTCCTGACATGGTCGCGGGCACTTGCCTTCGATGTTGCGGCACACGGAATCACGGTCAATTGCGTAGCACCCGGACGGATCAACTCGGTACAGATCCTGGAGCGTCTGCATCCAACCGAAGCATCGCGCCAAGCCTTCATCAAGGACAACATTCCCACGGGCCGATTTGGCGAGCCTCAGGAGCTTGGCGTTTTAGTTGCTTTCCTCGCCTCGCCGCTGGCAGGCTATATCTCAGGCGCACATGTGCCGGTAGATGGCGGTGCGGTTCGGATCGGGATCTAGCTCGTCGCGATTGCCGGCCACTATATCGAGCGCCCCTATCGCGTGCACTTGCCTTGCAATCGGAGCAGTCTGCCGCATGCACCGCATTCGCTCTCATGGGTCACGGATTGCAGTGGCATTGGGACTGCTCTTGACCGCCGCGTCATCGGCAACGGGCCAAGCGGCACCAGATCTCAAGTGCGGCCTTGAGCCTGGTCCCCTGCGTGCCGTCGCGGAGGTGCTCGATGGTGAGACCGTGCGCCTCGATGACGGAAAGCTCGTGCGGCTTATTGGAGCCCTGGCGCCGCGTGGGCGCGACGCGCGGGTGGGCCTCGGCAGCCATGACAGTGGCAGAGAGGCGGACTGGCCGCCGGCGACAGCTTCGCGGGCAGCGCTGCAGGAGCTGATCGGCGGGGGCAGCATTCGGCTTGCGTTTGCCGGACGGCGGATCGATCGCTACGACCGTGTCCTCGCTCATCTGTTTCTGAAGCAGGGTGAGAAGGAAATCTGGGTGCAAGGGCGGATGCTCGAGACGGGACATGCGCGCGCCTACGCCCTGCCGGACAACGATGCCTGCCTTGCAGAATTGATCGCGCGCGAAACCGTTGCACGCAAAACCGGCATCGGGTTGTGGACACATGCCGCCTACCGGGTGCGGCCGGCGGATCGCCCGTCAGAGCTCGCTCACTACGTCAATACGTTCCAACTGGTCAAAGGACGCATCAGCCGCGCACATGCATCGAGGCGTTTGACGATCGTCGACCTGGAGAACAGCGAACGACCGCCTGCGGACGCCAACAGGCGCCAACGCGGCGCATTTCGGATCGTGTGGACGCATCGGTTGGCACGACAGGCCGGCATGGAGCGGGCTGGCAATCTCGTTGGGCAATCGGTTCTGGTCCGTGGTTGGATCAAGGAGCGGTCCGGGCCCGAGATCGCCTTGATCGCTGGGGCGGATCTTGTTCCGGAAGACTGATCTGGCGCGAAGATCGGCCTGACACCTATCGAGAGCGACGCGACCGGACGGCGGCTCAGCCCACAAAAGAAGAAACGCGCGGCAGGAGGCCCCTGCCGCGCGTGTCATTCCATGGCAAGCTCTTCGTCCGGCCCGATCAAGCCGCCTTGACGGTACCGTTGTCGGCGCCGTCTTCGGCGGCAGCGTCGGCAGCCTCTGCAGCTGCGCGACGGCCACGCGCGCTTTTCGAGAGGATCTCGGTGATGCGCTGCATGGCGCCGCGCTCATCCGATCGCTCGACGGCTGCAAGCTCGCGCGCCATGCGATCCAAAGCCGCCTCATAGAGCTGACGCTCGGAGTAGGACTGCTCAGGCTGCGCCTCGGAGCGATAGAGGTCGCGCACGACCTCGGCGATGGCGACGAGATCACCGGAGTTGATCTTGGCCTCGTATTCCTGGGCGCGGCGGCTCCACATGGTCCGCTTGATGCGCGCGCGGCCCTTCAACGTGTCCAGCGCGCGCGTGACGATACCGTCCTCGGCAAGCTTGCGCATGCCGACGCTGGCCGACTTGGAGGTCGGAACGCGCAGGGTCATCTTGTCCTTCTCGAACTCGATCACGAAAAGCTCAAGCGCCATGCCGGCGATCTCCTGCTCCTCGATACCGATGATCCGGCCGACACCGTGAGCGGGGTAGACGATCAATTCGTTGGTCTTGAAGCCGTGGCGCGCAGTCACCTGCTTCTTCGCGCCGTCATCGGCGGCTGCAGCCTTGGGGGCGGCGGCGGGCATCGCCTTGGGTGCCGGAGTGGCGGCAACCTTGGCTGCCGGCGCCTTGCCCGCTGCGGGCATGGCACGCTGCGGCTGTGCGGATTTCGGGCTCGGCGCCGGAGCGCGCGCAGGCTTGACGACAACCGCCGGGGCCACCTTCGCGGCAGGGTTTACTTTGGCACCATTGGCCGGCTTGGTTGCCGCCGCTACCTTGGCCGGGGCAACTTTGGCCGGCGTCTTGGCCGACTTCTTCGCAGGCGGAGCTGCCTTGGTGGCGAGCTTGGCCTTGGCGGCGCTCGCCGATTTTACTGCAGGTGACGACTTGGTCGCGACAGGTGTTTTCGACACAGCTTTTTTTGCCTTTGCCGATGAGGAATTTGCAGTGATCTTGGGGGTCTTGGCCGCCGGCTTTGCGGTTTTCACTTTGGATGTTTGCGATTTGGCTGCTGAAGCTTTCTTTGTCGACGTGTTCTTGTTCTTCGTCATTGCGCTTTCACTCCGTCAGCCAAACACGCCTTGGTCCCCGACGGGCACAAGGCCTCCTACAGCGCGCCTGTCCGAAAGGCGGCCGAATGCGTTCGCGCTCTGCCGGTCAACCCGGCGCGCGCGTTCCCCTTGTTTAAGAGTTGCTCCCGCTACAGGAGCGCTCCGTCCGATGATTTGGTAGTCTGGTATCGATCCGCGAGCGTGACGTTTGCCCTACTGCAAAGACGACGATCTCCTGCCACAGATCGTCCGCCTCAACTAAGCTCATCACATTCCCCGCACATAGGGCACCTCTAACCAACCGCCATCGGTCGGCACCAGCGCCATCTGCAAGTACCCTAGCATATTCCCGTCTGAAAATGAAGCCGTCACGCGCACGAAAGCATGCGCAGCAGCAAGAAATTCCTTAACCTGCCGACACGACTCAGAGATTTCTGCCTGTGTTTACCTTGTTGGGCGATCAATCGCCTTCGCCAGGCTCGGCAGAGAAGTACTTTTCGTATTTGCCTTTCTCATCCTGAAAATTGTCGGCGTCGGCCGGAGCTTCTTTCTTGGTTGTGATGTTCGGCCAAGTCTCCGCCCACTGGCGGTTTACCTCAAGCCACTTTTCCAGCCCCGGCTCGGTGTCAGGCTTGATCGCCTCGACAGGGCACTCGGGCTCGCACACGCCGCAATCGATGCATTCATCAGGGTGAATGACAAGCATGTTCGCCCCTTCGTAGAAGCAATCGACAGGGCACACCTCGACGCAGTCGGTATACTTGCATTTGATGCATTGCTCTGTGACGACGTAAGTCATGTGCTCCGTTCCGACCCTCTTCTTGCCCACAAGGAACGCCTGTTGCGCGTCCCTACCTTTGGCATGCACTGCGCGGCATCGGCAATACATGCTTACCATCATGGCGGCAGTCTTAGTGAATTGCACGCGCTCGGCCCAACGCCAGTTTGTCGCAACCGGCCAGAAAACCGCATGCAGACATGTGCCAATTCGACACCCAACACTCCGACGCGGGTGGTGGGCATCTGCGCTGCCAGCCAGAACCAGTCGAGCGATGGCATGGTTAATGCTCAAGAGCCAGCGCAACTGCAAAAAAGCAAGATCCGGGCCGTCACGCTGAGAGTGCCCGGCGAAATATTGAGAGCAAACCGAGCCTCATTCGTCGTCGTCCAGGCGCAACCGATCTAGCGCGCGACGGTCGCGCTTGGTCGGGCGGCCGGAGCCTTCAGGACGCAACCCTGTTGGGGCAGCTACAGGCTCAGCGTCGGGTTTTGGCACTGGCGGCGGCGTCAGGTCACGATATAGCGTTGCGGCCTCAGCCGGTGGTCCACGGCGCGTTCCGGGACCGAGCATCTCGAGTATGCGCACACGCGGACCAACGGTGACCGTCACGACGTCGCCGACGCGCAAGGTCTGGCTCGGCTTGGCGACCCGCTCACGGTTAACGCGCACACGGCCGTCGGTGACGAGGCCAGCGGCGAGCGTTCGGGATTTCACCACGCGGACGAACCACAACCACTTGTCGAGCCGCTGGCCGGCAGCGGCTGGCACGGGTGTCACATCGGACGACTTGTCGAACTCGCTGGACATCTGCTTAGCCCGCCAGCCTTCTCCACAGTGCATTTACCACGCCTGCCGGGACGCATAGACCGCCGCATCCCGCCGATTAGTGCCCGCGCATCAATCGTCGTTCGGGAACGTCGATGATGACGCCTGCCGACATTGAGGCACTTGCTCCCGGCCGACCTGGCCTCAGGCCGGGTCTTTCGGCTGCTTTTCCAGTTGCTGCTTGAGAGCGCTCAAGGCCGCGAACGGGGAATCGGGATCGATGCCGCCTTTGCGCTGTGGGGCGGCGGAACGGGTTTGTGGACGACTGGAGCGATCGTCACGGCGGCGATGGTCGTCGCGACGATGATCCTCGCGGCGGTGATCCCGGCCACCAGCACCGCGAGGACGCTCCGCATTGGAACGGGGCTGGCGATCATCTCGCCGGCCTTGACGCTGTTCCTGGCGTGGCTGCCCCTCGCCTGCCGGCGTTGCGGACACGGTTGCAGCCACCTCTGTCGGCTTTTGATCTCGGTTCTGGTCCCGGTTCTGGTCGCGACCGCGGCCGCGGCTCCGGCGCCCGCGATGCGCCGCGTTGTCGTTGGTGCTGCCCTCGGCCGCCTCACTGCCACCGCCCGAGGCCTGTGCAGGGCGGCGGTCGGGGCGGCGCGGGCGACGGTCTTCGCGAAAACGACGGCGCGGTCGCCAGACGTCGACCGTCACAACATCGGGATCGACCGGTGTCGTTGCGGCGGCATCGGTGGCGGACGGCGTTGCCTCTCCTGCTTCGGCGCCGACGTCTGTCGTTGCCTCGCTGTCGGCTGTGTTGTCCGCTGGCGCGGCCTCTTCCTGGGCAGGTGAGGCTAGTGCGACGGCCGCCGCCATGGCCAGGCTCGCCGCATCGATTGCACTGGCCGATGCCGGACGCTGCTTCGGCATGGTCTTGGTTTCGGAGCGGAAACCCAGAGCCGAAAGCACGCTCGACAACTCCGCTGCCGAACAGCCAAGGATCGACATCATATCCGGCGTGACCATGAAGCCGCCGTCGCCACTGGAGCCACGCGGCGGGGTGTTGCGGTCCTCGCTCGGGCGCCAGGCCAGAAGCGGGCGAATGGTGTCGGCCAAACGCTCGAGCATGTCGACGCGAATGGCGCGCGGTCCGCAGACATGGTAGCCGGCGGCCCGGTAGAAGGCCTCGGGGACCTGCTCGTTGACGACGACCGACGTGAGACCAGCCCGCGGCGGCTCCGGCAAATCGTCAGGAGAGAGACCGTTTGCGGCGCCCTCCTTCAACGTCCACAGCGCCAAAGTCAGTTCGGCGGGCGCCGGCTTCAAGAGCAACGGCAAGAAAATATTGAACGCACCGAACCGCACGCCGTACTTGCGCAACTGGGCGCGGGCGGGCTGGTCGAGCTGCTTCATCTCTTCTGCGACCGCATCACGCTTGAGCGTGCCGAAACCCTCGGTCAACCTGAAGGCAATCCCGCGCGCCAGACCGGAAATGTCCTCGGCGGCTTTCAAATCAACCAGCGGTTTCAGGCGTTCGGCAACGATCTCGGCGATCCAGGTCTCGAGGCGCTGCTGGACCTTCTCCTTGTCCGGACCACTCAGATAATCGTCCGCGATCAGGGAAACGGTCGGCTTCAGAGGATCATCCGACGGCTCGATGCGAGCGATTTCCTCATCGCGCCAGATAATGCGGGCGTTTCGGCCAAGTTTGAACGCATCGGGGCGCGCTGCGGCAACGCGACGGGCCCGCATCGAGAATTCCTTGGAGAGGACGTGGGCGGCGGCGCCGCGCGATGCCTTGCCGTGAATGCCGGTGGTGTCAGCCTCGGCGTCGGGCTGAAAACGGAAGCCCTTGAGACGCCCGACGAAATGGTTGGCGACTGTGACTGCGCCGTCGGACGCGATGTCCGCGACGAGGTCGTCCTTGTCACGCAGGCCTTTCATCAAGGCGCTAGTGCGCTTGTCGACAAAACGCAGCGCCAGCTGCTCGTGGAGGGCATCAGACAGGCTGTCCTCGATTGCGCGTGTACGCTCCTGCCAATGGACGGGATCATCGAGCCAGTCGGCACGGTTGGACACGAACGTCCAGGTCCGGATGTGCGCGATGCGGGTTGCCAGGGTATCGATATCGCCATCGGTGCGGTCAGCACGCGCGACCTGCTCTGCGAACCAGTCCACGGGAATGCGTTCGCCCGGGCCCATCAGGAAACCATAGAGACCAGCAATCAACTCGGCATGATTCTGTGCGGAGATCTTGCGGTAGTCGGGAACCTGGCAGACCTCCCACAGCTTGGCGACAGCGGCCGGGCTGGCGGCGCGGTCGGCGACCGCGCGGTCTGCCGATACTGCTTCGAGTGCGGCGACGTCGTCCGCCATGCGTACGCGCTGGAGGCGCTGCTCCTTCGGCGCCTCGCGCAGGCTCTCGCGCAACCGATCTAGCGTCGCGAAGTCCAGGCGCGGGTTGCGCCATTGGAGCGTGCGAATGGTATCGAACGAATGCTGCTCGAGACGCTCGATCATCTCGGCGTCGAGCGGTTCGGCGTCTCCGGTCACGCCAAACGTGCCGTCATTCATGTAGCGGCCGGCGCGTCCAGCGATCTGACCGAGCTCGCCCGGCGTAAGTGCCCGCGTCGCGTGACCGTCAAACTTGCGCAGAGATGCGAAGGCGACGTGGTCGACGTCGAGGTTCAGGCCCATGCCGATGGCATCCGTCGCGACGAGATAGTCGACGTCGCCGGACTGGTAGAGGGCCACCTGGGCATTGCGTGTGCGCGGCGAGAGGGCGCCGAGCACGACGGCGGCGCCGCCGAGTTGGCGCCTGATCAGTTCGGCGATCGAATAGACCTCGGCTGCCGAGAAAGCGACGATGGCGCTGCGCTTGGGCAGGCGGGTGATCTTTTTCTGCCCGGAGTAGGTGATCTTCGACAAGCGGGGGCGGGAAATGAAGTTGGCTTCAGGGATCAACTCGGAAATCGCGTCGCGCATGGTGCCGGCGCCAAGAAGAAGCGTCTCATGGCGGCCACGGGCGTTGAGCAACCGGTCGGTAAAGACGTGACCCCGGTCGAGGTCGGCTGCGAGCTGGATCTCGTCGACAGCGAGAAAATCGATATCGACATCGCGCGGCATGGCCTCGACCGTCGAGACCCAATAGCGCGGGCTGTCGGGCTTGATCTTCTCCTCGCCAGTCACGAGCGCGACAGCAGACGGCCCGACCCGGGCGACGATCTTGTCGTAGACCTCCCGCGCCAACAGACGGAGCGGCAGCCCAATCATGCCGGATTGATGACCGAGCATGCGCTCGATAGCGAGATGCGTCTTACCAGTATTGGTCGGGCCGAGAACGGCCGTCACATTACGGATACGATGCTGGAACGCCAAATGCCCTCTCCCTCGACAGACCGTGCTCGGCGGAGGCATGGCAAACGGTTGGCTAGCAATCAAGCGATCTTTGTGACGCCAGCGAGAACAAATGCGGAATTGACGTCTGAAGGGTCCGATTTTTGACGAAAGGGGTAACTTTTCGCGCAGAATTCAACTGTCAGTGGCGCAAAGCGATCTCGTCGAGCTTGGTGACGATGCGGACGCTCTCGGACGTCAGCGTGGCTGATCCAGCCGCCGTCGGAATGGTAATCTGGTAGGGTATGTGGATGTCGGCGCTCGGGATCGGGCGCAGCGCGATCTCGATGCCACTGGTGGCAGCCATGTGCTTGGTCTCGCTGGTCATGCGGTGGCCGGCGATGGGAACATAGCGAACGCGGCATACGGTGACGACGCCAGGCTGGCCTGTGGGACGCTGCTCGGCAATCGGCTGCTGGCGCAGGTAAGAAAAGACGAGGTCGAAGCGCTGCTTGCCGTCGAAAACGGGAATGCGCTTGGCGCAAATGTTCTCGCCGGTCGTGCGACTCATGACCAGAACGGCGCTCAAAGGATCGAGCACGGAGCGCAAGTGGCTTGGCTGCACGGGCACCGTATCTGCCACCGCCGGCTGTTCGGGCACCACCGACACGCTGGCGACTGCGCCGCGAGCAAAAGCCAACTTGAAGGCGCCCGACTTGCCAGTGCCGTCGAAGCTGAAGTCATAGCCTGAAGGACTAGCCTGACGGCCAGCCAGGGTGCCAGCACTGCGACCGGTGCCCGACCATTGAAAAGCGCCGAACAGCGCTGAAATGCGAGCCTCACTGTCGACCGTATAGGACTTGCCGTTGACACCGGCGCGAAAGGCAAAGGTGCCGATATCAAAACCGTTAAAGGCGATCCGGTAGGTGGCCTCGACCTGGCGGGGCCAAGTATCGGCCGCCTGTGCCGGGGCAAGGGAGAGAGCCAGTGCAAGGGCCATGCTTGCGGCTGCCGCAAGACTGGAACCTCGGCGGATTACGGACCCGACAGTCGAACTTGGCACCATGACGCTTGCTTCCCGACGCTGGACAATCGCAATACCCGCCCGGGACTGCCGGACTACGCGCAATACCTGCCCAATGGGATAGGTACGCTTTGCGACAAATCTATGGAGCCTCATTGGTAAACGAGATTGATTAATGGGTGGTTGCCGGGTGTGCCTCGTTGAAGCCAAACGATGCGGCGGCGACCGTGATGTGTCTGGTGCTTTTTATAGCTGAGCAAAAACAACTGCCGCACTGCCGGTAGTCGCACGTCAGATGCGACATAGCTGCCTCGTGCGACGCCACGCCCGGCTGCAGGGTTTGCCAGCGACGTAGCATCGCACGAATTCGTGACTGCAGCAGCGAGATTGGTGATTTGCGTTCAAAACCACGCCCGTCATATATACGAGACGAACTGGATCGTTGAATTGCCTGCGTCGACGTCCCCTCTCGGGGCAGCATGCGAACATTGGCTCGGCGCAGCGAACCGGAACTCAGAGGATTAGCGTGTCAACCGGCGTAATGGCCCGGGATAACGATGCGCCCATGACATAGGAGACACGTGATGACCTTTAAACTCAGCCTTGGACTGCTTACCGCGGCCGTCGTGACAATGGGCGGCGGTCAAGCCTTTGCGCAATCGGCACCGGTGCCCGCCAATGACGGCAGCAGCGTGCGTGAAATCCTCGGGCGGGCCGAAGTGGAGGCGGCGAAGCGGACGCTTGGCGGTATTCTCGGCGCCATTGCCGGCCCGGCCAATGCCCAGACGGTGCCAGCACCGGCGCCGGTGACCACCCCGCCAGCGCCCGTTGTCGCGACCCCGGCAGCGCCTGCGCCGGCCGTAGCGGGAGGAATTGCCGCGCCTGCACCGGCAAACTCAGCTACGCCCGCGAACGGCATCGGCACTGCCGTGGCGCAGGCTCCGGCCGCCGGCACACCCAGCGATCCCAGCATGCTCAATGCGCCCGCGCCGCAACAGCCTGGCTCCCCCGCTCCGGACGCGGCCGCGCCTAGCACGGCTGGCGTTGGGGTGCCGACGGGTGGAACGGCACAAATCGGCGCTGAACCTGCGCCTGCCGCGGTGGCCGTCAGGTCCCGGGATGGCACTGTCGTGCAGACAGCGCATCGCGTGCGCCGTGGCTACGGCTATCGCGGGGCTGGCTGTGCACCCTACGGTTGGTGATATCGGCGCCACCGCGCCTGCCACCTAAACCATGTTCGAGATGGTGGTCCACCGGTGTGTTGCCGGCTTGGGCCACCATCGCTAACTTAGCGTCTCATATGTATCAGCTGTATCAGCGCCCAGGATGCTCCCAATGATCAGAAAAACGATATTCATAAGTGCCGCTCTGCTGATCGCCACCTCGGCGTCAGCTCTGTCTCAAGACAGCGGCAATGCGCAATCCGTTCGAGACATCCTCAATCGGGCGCAATCGGAATCAGATCGACGCGCGGTCGAGAGCCTGATCGGGCGCTTGCGTGGAGCGCCGCCGGCGCCTGGAGATGCCAGGGCAGGTGGGGCCACGCCGCCCGGAGCCGCCAGCGCGAGCCAAGGCGCACCACCGGCCGGGGCTACTCCAGCCGCGACGACTGTGGCCGTCCCGCCCGCGGCAGCACCGCCGCCGCCTGCCGAGTCCACAGCAACGGCCGCTGGAACTTCGCCGATCACACCGCCGCCGATCAGCTCCTCGCTGGCCGGCAGCGGAAACGCGGGTGTCAGCGGAAGTGGTGCTGCCGGTGCGGGCAACCAGGCTGCTGCCGGCCAGCCCGCCCCGACGGCCGAACAACCCAACGCCAATCCAGCTCCGATCGGGCCGCCGGTCTCGATCAGTGCGCCGGGCACGTCTACGCCACCTGCCGGTACGGGCACTCCTGCGCCGACACCTGGCCCGGCACCGGCGCAAGCGGCTGCGGTGCCCGCAGCTCCCACTGCACCCCCAGCTCCGACCGGACCGCCGGCGGCGACCACTGCTGCGCCGCAAGCCACGCCTGTTGCCGTGAGCCCCGGATCGACGCCAGTTTCACCGCCAGCGGCAACCGCTACCAGTGCGAGCGGCGATGGCGCACAGCCGGCAGAGGCTTCGACAACTCCTGTCGGCCAGCCGATCGGGCCCGACCAGTTGTTCCCACGCCCCGTCGGAACGTCAGACGAGGTGATGGCACGGGCGCCTGAAATTGCGGCTGCGAAAGGACTTCCCAGCGCTGATGTCGAAGTGCTGTTCCCGTTCGACAGCTCGGCGATCACGCCCAAAGCTGCGGAAAGCCTAATGACGCTCGGGCGGGCGCTCGCCGATGAGCGTCTGGCGGGTAGCAAGTGGGTGATTGCCGGCCATACCGATGCCAAGGGGCGGCCATCGTACAACCTCGCGCTCTCCAATCGGCGGGCCGATGCGGTGCGCGGCTTCCTGATCGAGAACTTCAAGCTGAAGCCCGATCAACTGATTTCGCGTGGCTTCGGCGAAAGCCGGCTCAAGGACCCGGCCAATCCGCAGGGGCCGGCCAACCGGCGCGTGCAAATCATCAACTGGTCGAGCGAAGTAATCAGCTCGCCGCGTCAGTAAACGAGACGAGGCGGCGCCGGTGCAGCAAACATCATCGGCGCCGCAAAGCGCACTGGCGTGTGTTGCTTGTGCCGCTCAACACTTGCCGGCCTGCCGATGGGGCACTGATTTCATTCGCGACGAGAATTTGTCGAACACGCAGGCAATTCGTGGCATGATCACTCTTCACGGATAGCCGCCTTCGAACCCGTTGAGGTACATTCGAAGGCGGTGCCAGCCCAGACAGTGCGGGGCCATGGATCAGTCCGAAAGTCATAGACCGCCGAACGTCGGCGACGCCCATTTGCGCTTTCCTCTGCCTACAGGCACGCGCGTCGATCACTATGTGATCCGTGAGGTGCTGGGGGCGGGCGGCTTCGGCATTACCTACCTGGCGGAGCACGAAGCGCTGGGGAAGCAGTACGCCATCAAAGAGTACTTCCCGCATGCCTTCAGTTACCGGCAAGGCGTTTCCGTGCGACCGACATCGTCGAGCGATGGCACGTATAATTGGGGGCTCGAACGCTTCGTTACAGAAGCCAGGGCACTCGCAAAATTCAAGCACCCCGCAATCGTCGACGTCAACAGCATCTTCGAGGCCAACGGCACGGCCTACATCGTGCTCGCCTACGAGCCCGGCGTCGATCTTTCGAACTGGATCAAGGCGCTAGGCCACCCGCCAACGCAAGACGAACTAGACCGGATCGTTGGTCCGCTGCTCAGTGCGCTCGAGGAGATCCATCGTCACAACATGATGCATCGCGACATCTCGCCGGATAACCTGCTGATGCGGGAGGACGGACGACCGGTGCTCATCGACTTCGGCTCGGCGCGCGAGCAGATCAGGGGCCGGGCACGGGCTTTATCGGCGATCGTCAAGCACGGCTATTCTCCGCCGGAACAGTATACGTCCAAGCCGGAGTTGCAGGGGCCGTGGACGGACATCTATGCGCTGGCCGCCACACTCTATCGGGCTATAACTGGAAAGCTGCCGCCGGATGCGACGGAGCGGTTCATCCGGGATGAGCTGGCGCCGGTGGCATTGCTCGCACGCGCCGCCTATCGCCCGAGCTTCCTGGACGCCATCGATCGCGGCTTGAAGATGAAAGTCGAAGAGCGGCCACAGACGATCGTGGAGTGGCGTGAAGCCTTGTTGAGGCCCGAACCGCTACGCGAGCCAGCGGCCGGCAATCGCACAACGGCGCAGGCGGGAGCCGCACTAAGCGGCGCAAATCAGCGGAGCGCAGCTGCCAGCCAAGTGCACAATGGCGGGGCATCGCAGCGGCACTCGGTGCTGCCGCGGAGCGCGCGCCTCGGCGCGGATGTGCTGCAATCCGCAGGACGGCCGGCGCCGGAATCGGTCGGTCTGCCTGGCCGCTCATCGCACCCACCCAGCAGCTCGATCCCAAAAAGCGAGCGGCCGGATCTCTCCTGGCTCGAACAAGA
Source organism: uncultured Alphaproteobacteria bacterium (assembly GCA_963761475.1). GTDB lineage: Bacteria > Pseudomonadota > Alphaproteobacteria > Rhizobiales > Hyphomicrobiaceae. The sequence goes on along the minus strand of CAVXGT010000014.1, from coordinate 270,236 downwards.
CGAGCAAGATGGCTTCAAGGATGCCGAGCCGGAGGGCGAGCGTACGCCGCCGGCAAGGCTGATCACTTATTTCATCCTCGGTCTAATTTGTGGTGCCGGAGCAGGCGGCCTGTTCAGCATCCTGTTGGCAAGCGTGGTGTCGACAGAATGCTTCGCTGACAACTGCATCTTTCGCTATCTGGCGATCTGCGCGGCAGTCGGCGCCGTCGTTGGGGGTGTCGCCGGCCTGCACCTTGCGCGCCAGCCCGGCGGAGACAGGTGGCAACGCTCCGCTAGTTGAGCGGCGCCGACGCGCTGCCAATCCTCCGTCGTTCGCGCTCTGCGCCTTGCGGACCTCATATCGACCGCCTGCTCACTCGACGTAGGCCGGGAAGGCGGGCGGCCGGACCGACCCCACCTCAAGTTTCGGCTGGCGCCGAAATCGATTGAGCCTGCTCGCCGCGAACCGGCGCCAGTATCGTGACAGCGAGGTCACGACCGCGCGGCACGTCGACGACCTCGAGCGGCTCGTCCAGGCCGCGGATCTCGATCGAGCTCAAAATCTCCGCCTCGGGATTCCAGCCGGCCAGCCTGGCAACGTCGCCGGAGAGGACTAATTGCACGTCCCGTTCCTTGGCCACGTCGGCGAGATCCAGCGCCACCTTCACGGCAGGCCCGATCACCGTGAGGTCGACCGTCGTGCCGTAGCCCATGCGGCCCAGGATCAAATGGCCAGCATGCAATCCCGATGCGATGCGGACGGGTCTACCAAGCTCTGCGCCGATGGCGGAATTCAAATGGTCCAGTGCGAGATCGATAGCGCGGATCGCGCGCAACGCTTGGCGGCAACCGGCTTCCACACCCTGGCGTTGACCGAAGACAGCAATCACCCCGTCGCCGACGTATTTGTCGATGAACCCGCCTTGCATGCGGATCGCGGTGCCGACGGCCGTGAAGAACTGGTTGAGCAGGAAGACCACATCATAGGGAAGCTTGGTGCGCGTCAGATCATTGAACTCGCGCATGTTGACGTAGAGGATTGCCAATGGCTTTTCCGTTCCGCTCGAGTTCGACTCCTGCACGCCGACAGCCTCCGGGCCGGTGCCCACAGGACGCAGCAGGCGGGTGACAGTCAGCGGTTTCGACGGCCGGATCTGGCAAGCCAATCGCACGTTTGCGGGCGCCTCAATGGCTGCAAGGGTCACCGATTCGGGGAATACGGCTTGGGCCAGGTTCTCGCCGCCCTCCTCGATGCGGACGCGGCAGGTCGAGCAGCGGGCGCGACCGCCACAAACGGATGCGTGCGGGACCTGGTTGTGACGGGAGATCTCCAGCAGGGTCGGCCCGATCGGGGTGTTCACGGTCGGCCCGCCTGCGTACTTGATCGTCACTTTGGGCGCGGCCAACCATGAGAAGTAGCGGATGACGAAGATGCCCGCGATCAATCCGAGGACCCCGAGGAAGCCCAGCCTGACAATCATGCGGTACCAGGCGAGAAGGTCTCCCGCGGCAGCATCGGGCCAGCGCGTGATCTGCTTGACGCGATCGAAATTGGTGGGGTTCTCGATCAAGGCAGAGACGGCACGGCCGGAAATCATGAAGCCGGCAAGCGAGGCCAAAGGAATCGAGACGGCGAGGAACAGCAGGACCGGTTGAAACGCCCTATATGTCGGCGACAGGCGAAGCCAGAAGTGAATGCCGAGGCAACCATGAATCCACACGATGAGGAGCAGCGTGCTTTGTAAGATCGCGCTTGCCGGCCAAAGCCGCGCCAGCTCGTAGAGGTAGCTGTCCTGGACACCGAACAGGTTGTTGGCCACACGCGTATTGACGATGTGGGGAAACAGAAGAAACGGGATCAGCAGGCCCAGACCGATCTGCAGCAGCTCCCACCATGGCAAGCGGAACGTCTTTCGCGTTGCGACCTTGTAGAGCGCGAGCACGATGTGGACGACGAGGGCCGCCGCCAACAGGATCGTGCCCGGAAGGGAGCGCGTGACAACGGTGCGCCAGCGGTCGAGCTGGTCCATCTGCTCAAGGCTGACAAGCCCGACGGCAGTGTTGAGAAAATGAGTGAGGGCGAAGAGAAAAAGTATCAGCCCCGAGATCAAGCGCAGTTTCTGGAATGTGTCGCCACGTGTGAGAACGTGCATCTTATGTCTCGCCTCGAATATGTCACCGCCTGCCGTGCCCGAGGATAGTGAGCAGAGCATATTTTACCACTCAATAACGACTCCTACCGGCCGCAACGGCCCTGAAATCCCTGCTGGAAGCCCCCGCGGGCGCCTTGGCGGCCCCTAGCCGCAGGTCTCGGAAAGGGCGAGCCGTCCTTCGCCCGCCCTCTCCGGAGAACCCTGGAAGCCGCCGGCAACTATTCAAGCTTGAATGACGCCTCCGACTGGCCTTCGGCGCCGACGAGCGTCGCCCTGATGCTGCGACCCTTCAGGTCGGCGATGTCGGCGCCCTGGCTCAGGTCGACATGGAATTGCAGCTGCCCGTTTTCGCCGGTTGCGGCGGGTTTGGGCAACGGGATCCAGATTCCATCGGGTGCCTCGAGAAACACGTCGGCTTTTGCCGGGGCGCCCGGAAACGTGGCTGCAATGGTCAGTGACGGCTTGGACCCTGCGAGCTCAACCTTGACCGATTGGAGGCGAGGATCGCCCTTCGATTTCGCCGTTGGGCTTGGGACACGGCGCAATGCCTGCTGCAGCGCGGCGGCCAATTGATTGCCCGCAGTCGCGGGTGGCAAGGCGAGCGTCAGCTTGGGTTGAACGGGGATGCAGACGTCGCGGCAAATGCCGAATTCTGCCGTGAGGTCGAGCCGGGCGGGCCGCGACGGATCCTTCAACTTCAGGGCAAGGGGCAGGATGACGCTGTGCTTGTAGCCGATCGTGTCGCCGTCCTTGTCCTTGAAGCGTTGAGGCGCGGGGAACTCCAGCTTGACCTCGGCTATATTGTCCGATCCCGTCCAATCGATACTGGGCGGCACGCCGGAGCTGCCGGGATTGCGCCAATAGGTCTTCCAGCCATCCTCCAGTGCGATCTCGAGACCCGCATAGAGGCGTCGCTCGCCATCGGCGCCCGCGGCAACGCCTGCGATAAGGCGGGATTTTGCCGCCTGCTCCGTGATCCAGGATGAGGCAAGGACGTCGGCAGATGAAGGCTGCGGGATCAGACCGGCCAAGACAAGCGCCACAGCGCCACGCCACGTCCATTTTTGGGCAAACTGCATATCATTTCCTGTCGACAGCGTTCTGATCCGTCGCCCCTATCTAGTGGTCGGGGCGGCAATGGCCAACAGCCGAAGCGGTCGTGGTCACGCCGGTTTGATCACCGCTTCACGACCGGGCGAAGCAAGGATAGTCTAACCGTCATGAGCAAACTGCCGAAACTCAAACCTGCCGGGCGACGTGAGGGCTCTCTCCAGGGCCAGATGCTGCTTGCCATGCCGACCATGCCTGACAAGCGTTTCCGTCGGGCCGTGATCTACATGTGCCGTCATTCAGACGACGGCGCGTTAGGCATCATCGTCAACCAACATGCCGGCGGGCTGACGCTCAAGAAGCTCTTGCGACAGTTGAAACTTACGAGCATCGACGTTGCTGGCGAGTACAAAGCAGAGCTTGGCCGGCGGCAGGTACACATCGGAGGGCCGGTTGCCACCGAACGCGGGTTCGTGCTGCACAGCAAAGATTTCATCGACAAGCGCTCAACGTTGAAAGTGTCGAACGGTATCTGCCTGACGGGAACCGTCGACGTCCTCAAGGCCATCGCGGAAGGTCGGGGACCAGAGAAATTCCTGCTGGCGCTTGGTTACGCCGGTTGGGATCCAGGGCAGCTCGAGGATGAGATCCAGGGCAACGGCTGGCTGCATTGTCCAGCGGTCGACGATCTGATTTTCACCGATGACATCGATACGACCTATGAACGGGCGCTTGGCTCGATCGGCGTCGATCCGGGCTTTCTGGTGAGCAACGCGGGACACGCCTGATCCTCAATGCGGCTGAGCCGGCGCGGTGCGTGCGCGTGCCCGCGGCTCAGTCTGGATCTGGATTGGCAATTGGTCACCCTGCGGGTCCAATACACCTCGCCAATGGCCTATTCGGCAGCGTCCGGTTTCTTACCCTTGCCCGCCAGGCGCGCCAGGCTGGCAGCCACCGATGGCGATAGCTGCGACAAGTCCGCTTCGGCCGGCTTGACACCACCCTGGCGCGCACCGCCGTTCGCTTGAGGCGGCGGAAATGGCGTCAGGGTCGGAGGCGAACCGGCGTTGACTGGGGGGTTGTCCTGCGGATTGGCCTGTGTCGGCGGCAGGGTTGGCGGATTGGTCGGCGACACACGCGTAGGCGCGGTCGGTCCGGGAACCACGCGGGGGCTGCGCGTCCCGGCGGCTGTCGGCGGCTGGCCTGAGGGGGCCTGCGGCGCGGGACGGGGGGGCGTGTTGGCCGTTGGTTGGGTGCGAACTGGCGGAGGCTGGGTAGGGCGGGCCGGCGCCTGCTGTTGAGACGATTGATCCGCTGGCGCTGGCCGCTGACCATTCGGCAAAGGCGGGAGGACTGTCCGGTCACCGCCGCCATTAGCTGGGGAACTGGAGGACGTAGTTTGCCGCGACGGTGGCGCCGGGGATTTCAACGGCGTGGGGCGTGACGGGGCGCCTGCCGATACTGTGCGCGGCGGCCAAGCCGCATGGGGCTGGCCAGTGCCGCCACCAGGTTGCGATTGCGGTCTGCGATCGCCCTGTGCGGGCGGCTCCGGCGGGCGCTGCTGGGAAGCGCTCGGCGGCGCCGTCGGCGGCGTTGAGGACCTGCCGGCCGGCGGCGATACTGGCGCGGTCTGAGGCGCGGAAGCGACGGAAGGCGGCTGCGTCGGCCTGGTGGGTTGCGAAGGCTGCGTAGCCTGGGCCGGCAATGCTGCCGGTTGCTCGGCACCTTTGCGCTTCTCCGGGCCACGCACCATGCCGCGGCGGCGCATGCGCCGCTCGGATTTGCGGATCAAGCGGAGGAGCCGGAGCACTTCGTCCTCGCCCATAGCGTCCCCATAATGGAAACCCTGGGCAAACTGACAGCCGGTTGCGCGCAAGAACGCGGCATCGCCTGCGCTTTCCACGCCATCACCGATGACATTGCGGCCAAGCTCGTGCGCGATCGCCACCAACGAACGGACGACAGCCTGGTCGCGCTCACCCTGACCGCTCCACTCGACGAGCGCGCGATCGAGACGGAAGGACTCGAATGGAAAGCGGGCGAGATACGAGACGGAGCTGTAGCCCGTGCCAAAGCCATCCAGCCACAGGTCGACGCCAGCATCGCGCAGCGAATCGAGGATGTGGGTTGCCTGTTCGGGGTTCTCCATCACCAGGGCTTCGGGAATAGCCAGCTTCAAAGACCCTGCCGGCAGGACGGCGCGCGAGCGGGTGTGCCTGATCTCCTGGATCAGCTCGTTGGAGAGCAACTGGCGGCTCGAGATGTTGAGGGCTGCAAACAACGGCCGTTCGGGTCGGGTCAGCTCTTGTTGCCAACGCTGGAGGTCACGGACGGTCTGGCCAAGCATGTACGAGCCAATGCGCGTGACGAGGTCGGTCTCCGTCGCGAGAGGGAGAAAATCGGTCGGTGATAGCGTTCCCAGTCGCGGATGCTGCCATCGCATGACGGCTTCGAAACCGATCAATTCGTCATTCGAGAGCGCAACGACGGGATGGTAGAGTACCTTCAGTTGGCGCTGCTCGAGGGCTCGTGCCAAGTCGCGTTCGAGCTCGGCGCGCTCTTGGCGCTCGGGCTGCATCACCGGCGTGAAGATCACGGCGCGATCGCTGGACTGGCGCTTGGCCCGGTACATGGCGATCTCGGCGTCACGCAGCAGCTCGCGCGCACTGGTGGTGGTTCCATCATAAATCGCGATACCGACCGACCCCGTCAGGTTTATTTCCTGACCGGCGATACGGATTGATGAGCGCAGCGACAGACGGACACGCTCAGCAAATGCCGCGAGCTCGGTCGGGTCATTGGGACCGACGAGGAAGATCGCAAACTGATCGCCACCGATCCGTGCGAGCGTTCCGCCCGCGCCAACGATGCGGCCCAACCTACGGGAGACCGTCAAAATGATGCTGTCACCAACAACCAGGCCGTAGTCGGAATTGTAGGATCGGAACTCATCGACGTCGACAAGCAGGACGACCACCTGATGATCGGGGCTCCTGGTATCGGCCATCGCCAGAGCGGACCCCAGACGGTCCAGGAAAAGCTCGCGATTGGGAAGCGTGGTAAGGCTATCGAACACTGCGTTGTTGAGCAGGCGCTCCTGCGCGCGCTTCGAAATCGGTCGTGTCGCGCAACAGGCCAACGCACCGCAGGTTCCGGCTATCGGACGTGGGGACGCTTGCGCCTTCCAGATCAAGCCAGCGATAGGAGCTGTCGGCGTGGCGGACACGGATGCCTGTCCGTAGTGTGCCGCCCTTGCCTTCGCGGATGGCTGCCAGCTCCAGCTTGAAGCGCTCGCGATCGGCCGGATGCAGATAAGCCACCAGATTGTCGAGGCGGGTCGGCAGCTCGCCTGGAGCAAGTCCCAACGACGCTTCCACCTGGGGATCGACCATGAACTCGTCGCGGCGGACATCCCATTCCCAGAACGCAGCGCCGGCGCGGTCCAATGCCGCCAAGCGCAACTGCTGTCCGCCGGCGCTCGATCCAAGAACCAGATCGGTCGAGCGGAAGGCATACTGCGTTACTGTGAATCCAATCAGGACGAGGATCAGGACAAGCCCCGATACCATGCCGGAGATCGCGAAATCGCCATTCAAGCGGCCGGTCAATGTAAGTGCAGCACCGAACAACCAAACGAGAAACAGGACCCATGTGGGCATAAGGGCAAGGGCGCGATCCAGGCCACGCACCGTGAGAAGTAGGATCAGCACCAGTCCGAGAACGCCGATGACGCCAAACGAAAGGCGCGCCACGGTGGCAGCCAAACGAGGATCAAGTACGGCTATGCCGATGATGGCGAGCTGGGCGATGATCCAGATCAGGAACAGCGTGCGCGCGAACCCGTGCCATAGCGTAACGCGCAGGAATGCTGCCAGGAAAATGACGATCGAGGCCGCCACGGCCGCCTCGGCGACGGCGCGGTACTGGGCATTGTCCTCGGGCTTCATCTGGAACAACTTATGCCAGAAGCCGAAATCGACACACAGAAGCGCCAACGCGCACCAAGCCACCAGCGCAGCGGTGGGGAAGATGGCTTTGTGATTGGCTGCGAACACCGCCGTCAGGAATACCGCCAAAAGACCGGTGATGCCCAACATGATGCCGTTGAAGAGCTGGCGCTCACGCTGGCGCTGCTCGAATTCAATGGGCTTCCACAGCAGCGTGCGTGGGATGCGCTCGGATATGATCTCTGCAGCATAGGTGATGGTCTGACCACGCTCGATGGTCAGACGCCAGATATCGACGCGGTCATTCTTGACGCGCTCTGGCGCGAAGCCGAACGAATGCGATACGGCGGCGATGCGCCGGGAGTTGAGGTCGGGCCAGATGATATTCGAGCCGATCGGCGAATAGCGGTCGGCCGTCAGCCAGAGCTCAATCGCCTTGTTGGTAGGGTTGTGCAGGGCAAAGACGAGCCAGTTCGGATTGGTGCCCGGATGGGATGCGCGGACCGCCATGCGGGCCGTAGCGCCATCGGCGGCCGGCGCCGTCTCGATCTGGAGGACATCGCCGCGACCGCCATAGGTTTCGCCGAGATTAATGACGTCGAGCCATTCCTGCTCGCCGGTCAGGGTGATCGGCTTCAATGCTGCGGCGGGCGCTACGGCGAAGAACAATGTCAGACAGGCGAGCAGCGTGACGGCCCACAGGCGCCGTGCCGCGCACCAAGCGGTCATCAAGCCGGTGGCACTGCAGCGAGCGAGCCCGGTTTGTTTCTGCCTGATCGTCATGCTGCGCGGCTTTCGGCGCTGTCTTGACCGGGCGCGCGTTGTCTCTCGATTCTCGCATCATCCTCTTGCTCGTCCGCGCAACACTCCCAGGACTGCGCCTGGTTGGCGGTGGCGGCGACGGTTTTGCCCGCAGCCTTTGGGGGCGCGACACGCACCGCGGCATCCTCCGCCAAGCGGGCATAAAGGAGGTGGTCCTCCCAACGGCCATTGATCTTCAGATAGCGACGCGCGATCCCCTCGCGGCGGAAGGCTGCTCTTTCCAGAACGGCTATGGATGCATCGTTACGCGGCATGCAAGCCGCCTCGACACGATGCAGGCCCAACGGGCCGAAAGCGTGATCGAGAACCAGGCGAAGCGCCTCGCTGGCATAGCCCTGGCGCACGTAAGGTAGGCCGATCCAGTAGCCCACCGAAGCGGACTGGGTGACGCCACGACGGATCCCCGAAAGCGTCACGCCGCCGAGCATGGCGCCATCGCTGGCGCGAAACACGAAGTATGCGAACCCCATGTCCTCCCGTCGCTCGAACGCGTAGCGCCGCAAGCGCCGCCGGAAAGCTGAACGAGTCAGCTCGTCAGAGGACCACTGTGGCTCGTACGGCTCAAGGTGGAGCCGACTGGTCGCACGCAGATCCGACCACTGGCCATAATGGGCGCGCCGCGGCGCTTCCAGCAGCAATCTCCCGGAGCGCAGCCCCGGGGTGATCCCATATCCCAACCATGGCAGCAGCAGCGACATGAAAACGCGCGGCAGCACCGCCCCCCTCAGCTCAGTTCATCGGTTCGGTCGCCAGCTTTGCGATCCGCTCGCCATCCTCTCCGGTCCCCACCAGAGCAACGGTGGCCGGGGCCCCCGTCAACATGCCCGCGGCCGTGTCCCTGACCGTCTCGGCGGTCACCTGCTCGACCCGCTCGATCAATTCTTCAGCCGGCAGCAGACGACCGAACGCCAACAACTGCCGCGCCATCTGCTCAGACCGTGACAGCGAACTCTCCAAGCCCATGGCTATAGCCGTCTTGATCTGCGCCTTGGCGCGCTGCACCTCACGCTCGTCCGGACGCTCGCTGGCGGAACGTTGCAGTTCCTGGCGAACGACATTGACCAGCTCCTCCAAGTTCTCGGGTCCGGTCGACGCATGGATCGACAACAATCCCGTGTCGCGCAAGCCCCAAGCCGAGGAGTAGATCGAATAGCACAACCCACGCTTTTCGCGCACCTCCTGAAACAACCTGGACGACATCCCGCCGCCCAATAATCCAGAGAAAACTTGCGCCGCATAAAAGGCAGGATTGCGGTAGGACAACCCTTCGACGCCGAGCAGCACATGTGCCTGCTCGAATGGCCGATCGGAGAGCCTGGGTCCACCGACATAGCGCGCACCGGCCGGATCCTCGGCCACTCCGGGCTGTAGTTCAGCGAACAACCCCTCTGCCATACGCACAAGCGCTTCGTGCTTGATGTTGCCGGCAGCCGACAGGATCATGCCACCCGCCAGGTAGCGGCGCTTGAGGAAGCGGCGCAAATCCGCAGGCGTGAAGCTGCGAACACTTTCCGGCGTGCCCAGAATCGGGCGCCCGAGGGACTGCTCGGGGAAAGCTGCATCCTGGAACAGGTCATAGACGGTGTCGTCGGGACTATCGCGCGTGGCGGCGATTTCCTGCAGGATGACCTCGCGCTCGCGCTCGAGCTCTTCCTCATCGAAAGCCGAGTCCTGGATGATGTCAGCAAGGATATCCAAGGCGACCTGGACATCGTCCTTCAGAACCCGCGAATAGTAGTAGGTCATGTCGAGGCTGGTGGCGGCATTGATCTCGCCGCCGACCTGCTCGATCTCCTCGGCGATGTCGCGTGCCGAGCGGCGGCGCGTACCCTTGAACGCCATGTGCTCGAACAGATGCGAGATGCCATGCTCGCCGGCTTCCTCGTGACGGGCCCCGGAAGCCACCCAGACGCCCAGCGCGACCGTGCTCAAGTGCGGCATCTCGTGGCTGACAATCTGCATGCCATTGGACAACCTGGAAATCGAAGTGCTCATGCGAGCCTCCCGACCCGGCTGCGGGTGGATACGAAGGCGGCAACTGCGGTGTAGTCGTTGGGCAATCGATTGATCCGCTCAGTGCGGTTCGCCTGCTGGCGCACAACTTCAGGCGCGTCAGGCGCCCGGCCAATGGCCTTGGCGATCGCGTCAGGGAACTTGGCAGGGTGCGCCGTTGCCAGCGTGATCATGGGAACCTCTGGCTCGCGCACGATGGCGCGCGCAACGGCCAATCCGACGGCCGTATGGGGGTCGCACAAGTAGCCGGCATCGGTCTTCATGCGCTTGATTTCCGACAGTGTCTCGGCCTCGGTGGCGCGGCCGGCGTCGAAGAAGCGACGCAGCAGGGCAAGCTCGCCGCCCTCAAGCGCCATACCGCCCTGCGCACCTATCGACGCCATCAGCTCCACCACCCGCCCCGAATTCCGGTCCGCCAGCTCAAAGAGCAAGCGCTCGAAATTGGAGGAGATCTGGATGTCCATACTGGGCGAATGTGTCGGCACCACGCCCTTCGGCTCGTAGCGCCCAGTGTCCAATGTGCGCGCAAGTATGTCGTTGACGTTGGTGGCGATGACCAGCCGCTCGATTGGCAACCCCATGCTCATGGCCGCAAAGCCAGCGAAGATGTCGCCAAAATTGCCGGTGGGAACCGTGAAGGACACCGGCCGACCGGGGGCGCCCAATGCGACGGCCGAGGTGAAATAGTAGACGATCTGGGCCATCACGCGGGCCCAATTTATGGAATTGACGCCGGCGAGCCGCAACCGGTCGCGCGTCGGGTGATCGTTGAACATCGCCTTCACGAGCGCCTGGCAATCATCGAACGTGCCGTCGATCGCCAATGCGTGGACGTTGGGGTCGGACGGCGTGGTCATCTGCCGGCGCTGGACGTCGCTGACGCGGCCGTCGGGATACATAATGAAGATGTCGATGGCCTCGCGGCCACGGAAGGCGTCAATGGCGGCGCCTCCAGTGTCGCCGGACGTGGCGCCGACAATGGTTGCCCTCTCGCCGCGACGCGACAAGGTCTCGTCCATCAGGCGAGCGAGGACCTGCATGGCGATATCCTTGAACGCCAAGGTTGGTCCGTGGAACAGCTCGAGCAGCCAATCCGACGGACCGAACTGAACCAACGGCGCGATCGCCCTGTGACGAAAACCTGCGTAGGCCTCCTCGATGATAGATTCGAGGTCTTCGTCGCTAAACTCCCCGCCGACGAACGGGCGCATGACCTCGAGTGCCGTCGACTGGTAGGAACGGCCGGCCATGGCGGCGATTTCGTCCGGCGTGAAGGTTGGCCACTGCTTGGGCACGTACAATCCGCCGTCGCGGGCAAGCCCCGTCAGCAGCACATCCTCAAAGCCGAGCTCTGGGGCCTTGCCCCGGGTGCTCACATATTTCACGGCTGCACGCGCTTTCTCGTTGGCGATACGCTGATTGCCTTGCCTCGTCGGTTCGCCTGCCCCAAGCCGGGTGAGGAAAACTAAGGTTCAACGGTGCATGCCACAAGCTGCAGCCGGCTGCAAATCCCCAACTGTCCCCAGGATATGGCAGACCTTCAGCCATCGGACTCCCGTTCGCCGCGCGCCTGGCGGAGGCGTCCTCGAGCGAATGCGGCGTAGACACCAACAAGCGTCAGAGCCAACCCGTACCAGGTAAGGGCATACTGGAGGTGGCTATTGGGCAGGTCGAGGCGCGTGGCGCCCCCGCGCGGCAGCCTTGGATTGGCCTTCGTGACTTCCGGAGTGCTGGGCTCCGCATCCAGGAAATACGGCGCCGTGCGGGCGCCACCATCGAGTTCCATCGCCTTTTTCATCCCCTCGAAGTCCCGCCAGTACCAGCGATTGCGGACGGGGTCGTTGTCGGGCGCAAAGGCGGCTCGTGCTTCCGGTCGGCGGAGGAGGCCGACGAGCCTGATGGCCGTGTCGCCCGGCTCGGGGCGGCGGGCGCGATCGCGATCGGCATCGGCGACGAACCCGCGATTGACGATCAGTTGGGTGCCGGAGGGCGTCAGCAATGGTGTGAACACCTGCCAGCCCGGTCCCGACTTTTCAGGGGTCCAGAGGTATTGCTCCTTGTCGTGGCGCCAGCGGCCGTCGGTTCGGATGCGGAGGTATTCGATATCCTTGCCTGCGGCCGCGCGCTGCAATGCCTCATCGAGGCTGATCGGAGTGGCCTTCGTGCGCTCAGCAATCTGGGCGATCAACCCGTCCTTCCAGGCTAGCCGGCGCATTTGCCAGGTGCCGAGCCCCAACAGAACGGCCAAGCCCACGATACTGAGCAGTGTTGGCCAGAACAGGCCGGCAGCGGGCGTTTTCCGGGTCACGAATCTTTGCCATGGAAATGCGCAGGGCCCGCTTGCTCGGCCTTGTAGCGGTACTGAAGCGCCGCCAGAACGCCTTTAAGCCCCTTCAGAAGGCCGATCGCAATTGCCGGGGTCAGCAGACCCCACAGAACAATGTGGCCCCAGAGCGGTACGCCGAACTTGAACTCGGCGATGAGCGCGCCACCGAGCACCAAAAAGCCCAGGATGAAGATGGCGAATACGGCTGGTCCGTCGCCGCTATCGATGAACGAATAATCCAGGTCGCAACTGGTGCAGCGGTCGGCCAAGGAGAGTGAAAAGAGGCTGCGAAACAGCCGGCCTTTGCCACAGCGAGGACAGCGACAACCGAGGCCCGCGGCGAAAGGATGGGGCAGGCCTGGCTGAATGTTAGGTTCGGGTAAGGGCATAGGCTGCCTTGTGGCAGATCAGAAAATTTCTGCAAGCTCGCCATTCGCCGCGGCAACGGCCTGCGCCTCAGCGCCATTCTAGCGTGAGGGGGCCGGGAGCGAGGGACGCTGGGCAAGCCTACCCGGGACGGTCTATCTAAATCCCACGGATCGACCGCTGGTGGCGGCCAGGATCAATCGGGAATTGGAGCGAGGCAAGCGCTATGGATGGCACTTCGAAGACGGAGAGCGGTGTCGGGAGCTGGAAAACAGCTCCTGAGGCTCGGGCAAACCTTACGGTGGAGGAGGCCATCCGCGGCCGCCAATCGATTCGAGGCTACCTCGACAAACCTGTGCCGCGCGGCCTGCTCAGCCGTATCCTGGAGACCGCCGGGCGGGCGCCATCAGGCACGAACATCCAGCCTTGGAAGGTCTACGTGTTCGACGGCGAAGTCCGCGACCAGGTCGTTGCCGCGATGTGTCATGCCTATGATACCGAACCCGAACCCCAGCGGCCCTACAATTACTATCCGGTGAGTTGGCGGGAGCCCTATATCGGGCGGAGGCGGGCCTGCGGTTGGGGCCTTTACGGCACGCTCGGCATAACGCGCGACGACAAGGAAGGCATGCGGCGCCAGCGGCGACAGAACTACGAGCTGTTCGGCGCTCCCACGGGCATGATCTTCACGATAGACACGGACATGGAAGTGGGCTCGTGGTTGGACACGGGCATGTTCATTCAGTCTGTGATGATCGCGGCGCGGCAGTTCGGTTTGGAGACCTGCCCGCAAGCGGCGCTCGCGAACTACCACGGGCTGCTGCGCAAGAAACTCGGCATTCCGGAGATCGAGCAGGTCATCTGCGGGATGGCGCTCGGCTATCCCGATCCGCACGCCAAGGTGAACACGTTTCGTACCGAGCGCGAGCCGGTCGATGTGTTCACGACATTCGTCGACACGATCAAAGGGTAGCGTTGCCAGCAGAAGCGGAACGAGCGGCCTCACACGCAGCATTGGAGAAGAGCGTGGCATTCCAAACGGATCTTACTGGCCGGGTGGCCGTCGTCACCGGGGCATCGCGGGGCATTGGCCGGGCCGTTGCCCTGGCGCTGGCCCAAGCGGGGGCCGACGTCTGCGTCAACTTCGTGAAGAGTGCGGATGGTGCGCGGGCGGCGGTTGGCGACATCGAAGCGGCGGGGCGAAGGGCCGTAGCGGTGCAGGCGAACGTCGCCAAGGCCGACGACGTTATCCGGCTGATGGCAGAGGCACGCCGGTCACTCGGCAGCATCGATATCCTGGTCAACAATGCTGGTATTGCACCGCGCCGAGGCGTGGACGACCTGACGGAAGCTGATTTCGACGAAACGATCAGCGTCAATCTCAAGTCTGCGTTTCTGTGCAGCCAGCACGTGATCCCGGACATTCGGTCTCGCCGGCGGGGTCGGATCATCAACATTTCCTCGGGCGCGGCGCGAGGCGCCGGCTCCATCGGCCTGCATTACAATGCCTCGAAGGCGGGCATGGAGGGCCTAACGCGCGGCTATGCGGCCCGCGTGGTGAAAGATGGGATCACAGTCAATGCAATCGCGCCGTCTCTTGTCGAGACCGACATGATGCCGGCATCGCTCGAGGAGGCCAGCCGGCGGATTCCGTTGGGGCGGCCGGGGCGGCCGGAGGAGGTTGCGCAAGCCGTCGTTATGGTGGTCGGAAACGCATACATGACCGGCCAGACCATCCAACTCAACGGTGGCACGCACTTCCTGTGACGGTCGGCGCAATGTCGTTGGGTGCCCGGCAATGCCGAGGGACAGGATTGCGCTCGCCCGCCGCAAGTGGGCACACTGCCAACAGTGTCCCATACAGGCGGAGAAATGCTCATGGTTGCCCATTCCAGAAATCAGCAATGGCTCGAGAAGGTGAAAGAGGAGGCGTTGGAGCCCGAGCTTCCAATATGCGACCCGCACCATCACCTTTGGGACGGCCGCAAGGGCACCTATGTGCAGGACCGCTACCTGTTGGATGAAATCCTGGATGATGTTTCGGGCGGCCACAACATCGTCTCGACGGTGTTCATCGAGTGTGGCGCCATGTTCAAAGCTGATGGGCCGGAGGCGTTCCGCTGCGTCGGGGAGACGGAGTTCGTAAATGGTATCGCGGCCATGAGCGCATCTGGCGTGTATGGCTCGACGAGGGTTGCGGCAGGCATCGTGGGGACTGTCGACCCCCGCATTGGGGACTTGGCCGGCGACGTTCTCGATGCCCAGATTGCTGCCGGCGGCGGTCGGTTCTGCGGGATTCGGCGCGGAGCCTTCTGGCACAAAAGCCCCGAGGTCGAGAACCACCGGACGCAACCGCCGGAGGGCCTCTTGCTGCGCGACGACTTCAGATCGGGCTTCAAGCATCTGGCGCCGCGCAAGCTATCCTTCGAGGCGTGGTGCGCGCACACGCAAATTCCCGATGTGACGAACCTGGCGCAAGCCTTTCCCGACACCACCATCGTCCTCGATCATTTCGGCGGGCCAATCGGTATTGGTCCCTATGCGGGGAAGCAGGACGAGGTGTTTGCCGACTGGAAAGGCAAGGTCGACGATCTCGCCAAGTGCCAGAACGTAGTAGTCAAGCTCGGAGGCCTCAATATGCACGTCAATGGCTATGGCTGGGAGAACCAGCCGCTGCCGCCGACCAGCGCCGCGCTGGCCAAGGCCACCCAGAGGTATTTCGACTACGCCATCGAGAAATTCGGCCCCAAACGTTGCATGTTCGAATCCAATTTTCCGGTCGACAAGCTCAGTTGCAGCTACACTGTGCTGTGGAACTCTTTCAAGATCCTCTCGAAAGGCTTTTCGGCGGACGAACGGGCGGCGCTCTTCCGGGGGACGGCCGAGCGGGTCTATCGGTTGCAGTAGCGCCCGCCAATTGCCCGGGGCTGGCAGGCCACTGACAGGCGGCGATGAGCGCCAATTGTTGGCCACATTGATGGTGCTGGCGGAAGCCATGGTGCTTCCGCCACGACCGGTCAGCCGGTGATTAGAGTCGGCACGGTTGATGCCCTGAACGTGCCTATTTGCACGACGGTTACCTCCGCTTAACCCAAAACCGCTAGCCTGCTTCCATCTAGCAATCGGCCGCAGAAGCCGGGGAGCCGGGACGCGATGGACACGAAAGCCCTTTCGCCTGAAACAGCCAACTTGCTGGCCCGCTTGAAACCCAAGCAGGGCAAGGCGGAGCATCGCGTGCCGATCGAACCGGCAAAGCCGAAAGATACGCGCAAATCGCGACGCCAAACGGCTTGCATTCAGGGCACGATCCATGCCGAGCGCCTCAACGAGGCGGTTCCCTGCCTCATTCGGGATCTGTCGGCGACCGGCGCGCGCCTCGAAATCGTCAAGGGCGATCGCAAAGCGTTCACATCCGAGGAATGGATTCCGGACGTCTTCACGCTGGCTTTCAAGCTAGAGCGCACAGAGGTCGACTGCGAAGTCGTTTGGCAGAAGGGCGGCCTTTTGGGCGTGCGTTTCCTGTCGCTGCCACGACAGGCGTAATCGGCTCGTCACGTCGGCGCTGTGCCACTTGGCGCACCCTAGGCACGCGGCCCGACGATCAACGAGCCCTGTGACATGACAGGGCCAAGCGGCCGGCTACTTCTTGCCAGCCTTGGGTTTTGATTCGCTCGTCGTCTCGGACGGTGTCGAAGCACCCTGGCTTGCTCCATCGCCCTTGACATAGCTCGACCAGACACGAGCCCGCCTCTCGCTCGAGGCGTCGGTTTCAGACTGCGAGCCGATCAAGTCGCGAGGATTGGCGACCATGCCCGCAAAGTTGCGCTGCGTGGCGCAACCAAAATCCGGATAGTCGACGCGTTCGCGCTCGCGTCCAACATCGCGCTGCCAATGGCCACACTTCGGCGCGATGGCCACTGGGCGCTCGAATGCTAGGCTGATTTGACGCCTGCGGGCGCCGCCGCGGACAGAGACGCGGCCAGATGGGATGCCGGCGCTCGCAATCGCCTTGCGGACATCCGCCACTGCAGGGTGCCAACGCGATGCCGATGCCCGCCCTGGCAATGTCACCACGAGCTTGCCGGTGCTTTCCTTCTGGTAGCGAAGCGCGAAGCGGTAGACATCGACCCATTGGCCATGGCTCAACCCGTCGTGCGATGGCGGCAATTCCACATCGAGGATTTCGTCGCGGTCGCCGAAGACGATGGGATGGCCAAGGCGCGGCGTGTTCTCGACCAGGGCCTCGTCGGCCGACATCGGCAACAGCTCGCTACAAGAGGCCAACAATGCGGCTGCGGCAAAGATGGCTGCCGCTTTCAGATGCAATCTTGCGGGCGGAGATTGGCTTCGGTCGCGCTTCGGTGGCGGGACGGACTGGCTGGACATGGTCATCCTTTCACTCCCGCATACGGGTAGTCGACAATGAAGCCGGGGTTGCCTTCATAGCGGCCTTTCGGCGTCGCGCCGGGAGCGCGATAGATGCGATTGAGGTGGCCGAAAAAGAGACTGCGGAGATCGTCGGCCGGCATGAGGTGCTGCTCTGGGGTGGCCGCCTGCTCGGGCTGCATGTGCGAGGCAAGGTAGGGCGTGACGAGGATTAC
Organism: uncultured Alphaproteobacteria bacterium; assembly: GCA_963761475.1. Lineage (GTDB taxonomy): Bacteria > Pseudomonadota > Alphaproteobacteria > Rhizobiales > Hyphomicrobiaceae. Next base: position 252,979 of record CAVXGT010000014.1, on the reverse strand, counting down.
AAGCTCCGTCTCACGCCGCTTGAAATCGTTCGAGCGAAACAGCGCGCCAAGGACCGGGATGTTTTTCAAGCCGGGAACGCCATCGACGTTCTGTCGGGTCTCGTCAGACAAAAGACCAGCCATGGCGAGCGTGCCGCCGGATGGGATTTCGAGCGTGGTTTCGGCGCGGCGGACCTTCAATGCCGGCACCGTAATCTGGTCGGTGACCGTGATTGCGCCTTCCGTCGACAATTCGCTCACCTCTGCCTGAATGCTCAGGCTGATGCGGCCCTGATCGAGGACCACGGGCTTGAACGAAGTAGAGACACCGAACTGCTTGAAGGTGATAGTCACCTGCTTGTCGGTCGAGGCCACGGGTATCGGGAATTCACCACCAGCCAGGAACTTGGCGGTCTCGCCAGAAAGCGCCGTGAGGCTCGGTTCCGCGAGGGTGCGCACGAGGCCGGTTCGCTCCAGCGCCTGTAGCAGCGTCTGTACGTTCTGATTGCCTTTGGTCCAACCCGTCAAAAGTGCACTTCCTGCGACGCCCAGCGGAACGGCCGGACTAGTCACGGGAAACGCGTTGGCGACGACTTTGGTGAAGGAGAAATTGCCGGAACTGAGGAAAGCGCCGGGAATGTCGACGCCAATGCGCTTCAACGCATCGCGCTGGATCTCGGCAACCTTGATTTTGAGCAGCACCTGCTCCTTGGTCGCCACCGACAGCATGTTGACCACGCCGTCCTTGTTCTTGAGAAAGCGACTGGCTAGCTCTGATGCGCGATTCGCGTCGGTCGGCGTAATGACGCTGCCTGTCAGGGCGACGTTGGAACCGACGGTTGCAACTTTGATGTTGGCCCCTGGAATGAGGTTGTTCAGCATCTCGTTCAACGCTGCCAAGTCGCGCATGACGCTGATCTCGAGAAGCAACACCTTCCTTCCGCCAGGCCCCATGAAAAAGGCATTGGCCTCGCCGACATCCTTGGCCAGCAGGTAGATACGGCGCGGTGTTTGGACAATCGCGTCGACGACTTCCGGGTTCGAGACGAGCACGTCACTGACGTCCACCGGCAACTCGATCATGATCGACTTGTCGAGACCAATGGTGATGCGGCGGGATTGGGGCAGCTCCGCATCCTCGGGAATAACGAGAATGGAGCGGTGGCCTGTCATTGCCTGCTGCTCATTCACATCGCGCCTGGAGACCTTGCCCGCCTCGACCGACGAGGTCATCGGAATCAGCGCCAAGGTGGCGACGCAAAGCCAATGCCATATCGACCGCACTGCGACTGACTGTTTCATCAAAGCCCCGCAACTTTTCCGACCTGAGGCGACCCGCCTCACTCAACCTGCTCAAAAGTGAACGCGGTCGGGATGCAACTTCTGGGTCGGAAGGAACATGATTCGCGAGGCGGGAGCCACTTGAGGGGCGTGCAAGGCAAGACGGAAACCAAGCGCTCAACAAGTTATCCACTCGTCATGCTTGGGGTGCGGGCAAGTCTATGGAAGCGAATGTCCTTGAGAATCAGATGCGAGATGATGCCAGTGCCTCATGGCAGTCTGCTGAACGGTTCAAATGTTGAAAAACTTCTCGCTCAGCATTCTCGACGCCTGTCACGTTCACAATGGCGGCGAGCACGGCAGATCCGAGACCGATAATCGGCCTCGGACCTTGCTGACCTAACGGGAATATCGAACTTCAGCCAGCGACGCGCAGCTTGGAGAGTTCGGCACCGATCCTTTCGAAGACCGAGATCAAGGCCGTTCCGTTGGCTGCGCTGAACGAGGTCGTTGCTTCCGTTGCGCAGCTTTCGAGGAGCGCCTTGGCAGCCGGATCACTGTCGAGGCGAAATGCAACCGTGTAGACTTTAATGCCCTGAGCCTTGGCGTTGGTGCAGGCCGTAAGCATCTTCTCGTTCATTTCCGAAACGTAGCCTGAGCTTCTGTAGTCCGTGCCGAGGCGGCCCAATGCGCCATAACCCTGAGCGCCATACCGCGACTTGTTATGATTGTTGGCGTCGGGATAGGTATTGGCACCGTCGGTCATCAGCACCAGGATCTTGCGGTTGCCTGCGCTGGCGTAAGAGCGCCCCTCGGTGAAGGGAGACTCCGGCGACAGAACACGCCAGCCCCACATCAAACCTTCGGGGATGTTGGTGTAGCCGCTCGCCACCATGGTCGCCAACTTGGCGTCGATGTCGGCCTTGTTTCCGGTCAGAGGCAGGATCGGCGTGCTGTCGCACATGTAGTTGGGGCCTGCCGTGTTGCCGACGCTGGCGCTTGTGTACTTGCACAGACGCGCTTGCGCCGTTGCCGCAGGCAGGGGCTCGGTCGACCAATTGGTGCACTTGCCGCGCCTGCTGTAGGAGAGGCAAGTCTTGGGCTGCGGCGTGCAGGCACCGCCATCGTCAGCGATATAGTTGTTGGAGTAGTTGTCGCCGTCGGCGTTGGCGCTGTCGGGCTCGTCGGGCGCAAACATCGGCACGAACAAAGTCTCCGGGTTGGCGTCCGAGGCCGCATCGTCGGTCGTGTCGTAGGGAGCAGGACGCGCCTCTACGCACCCCTTCCAGGCAACACCCAGCTTTTCGAAGACGCCGAAGCGCGGCGTATTGGCGTCAAAGTTGACGCCATTGAGCGGCGACACGCCGGCCTGGTCCATCCAGTTGCTGGCTCGATTGCCGGCCCCAACGTTGACGGCGCCCGAGAAAGGAACGATGCCAATTTTAACGCGATCGCTCTGGTCGGCGCCCGTGAAAACGACCTTGGCCAGATGGGAGGCTGCGGCCCGCAAATCTTCGATTGGCTGGCCGGCCATCGAGCCTGAATTGTCGAGCACCAGGGCGATCTCGACGGTGCCGTCGCCCTTGACGACGCGCGAGCCGGCCTGGACGTCCATCGAGTTGATGCCGATTGCGTTCAGAAGGCTGGTAAAGACGCTCTTGCCACTTTCGATGCGCACCTCGCCCTTCGCTGCGTCGAGCTTGATCGACTTGACGTCGTTGGTATTGCTGCCGGCGGTGTTGGCCTTGAAGTATAATTGGGCAATGGCGGCACCGCTTTCGTCCTGATCGGGAAGTCCCAATCGATGGGAGGCCGCAAGCGCGGCTGCGTCGGCGGCGCGTTGCAAACGCTGATGCTCCAGATCGGCACGGCCATAGTCGACCGCCAGCGCTACGATCAGCATCACGACAAGAAACGTCACCGCAAAGAAGATGCCGATGGATCCCTGCTCGTCGCGGGCAAAGTTGCCGCTGCAATGGCGCGAGCGCGTTGCCAAATTTGCACAGGTATCAGGATGCCGACTTGCTGCCACGACTCGCTCCAGTTCAAGAGAATCCTTCACAAAATCCTACGAGTTAAGATTTGTTGAAGGCTAAAGATGGCGCTTAAAATTTGAGGCAATGGCCGCGTAAATCCTGGCCCAAGACGCAGTGACCCGGCATTGCCACGAGGCTGGCGTCAGCCCGCACGGACGATGCAATTGCCAGCGGCGAAAGAATTGCGGGGGTAAAATGCCCAACTTCAACTCGACGACCACCGAATCGGACAAGCCTTAGCGATCGAGGGGGGCTGCGTTAGCGGCCTTGGGCGTTGCGTGCGGCCACATTCGGCTGCGTCATCCGGTGGGGGAGTGCTGGTCATGCATAAGTGTTGGTCGACGACTGCGATCGGAATAGTTGGTGTCAGTATTATCCTGTTGGGTGGTTGCGCCGGCGGCGCAGGACTTGGAATCGGCCCGGATGCAACCGGCAGCCTCGCTGCAAGTGGCAGCCCGTCCGCCAGCCCCTCTGCTGCAGAAAACTCGAAAGTCGCCAAGACCAATACGGGCAATGCAAACGCCGCCAGCGGTGCCGAGAACGTGCCCGCCTCGATCGCGCATGCGCGGGCGTTGCGCGCGAATGGAGACAAGGTCAAAGCGCTCGCCGCCCTCGAAGAGGCAAGCCAGAAAGCTCCCTCCGACAAAGCCATTGCTCGTGAGCTGGGATTCATGGCCCTCGAAATGGGCAAGCTCGACAAGTCGCGGCGGGCTCTGACGGCGAGCCTGGATGCCAGCAAGCCTGATTGGAGAACGCTTTCGGCGCTCGGCACCGTGCAAGCCAGCGACGGCAATCAGAAAGCAGCGCAAGCGCATTTCAAGCGTGCGCTGGCGCTCAAGCCGGACCACGTCGCCACGCTGAACAATCTCGCATTGTCCTACGCGCTGGAAGGTGATCTGGCGAAAGCGGAGAAGACCTTGCGGTCGGTGCCCGGCAACCAATCCAGCCAAAAGGTGAAGGAAAACCTGATGCTGGTTCTGGCGCTGGCCGGCAAATACGGCGCCGCGGAAAAGGTTGCCGACGATGTCATGCCAAAGGCAAATGTCGCCTCAAACCTTGCCTACGTGAAATCTCTGACACAGAAGGGAAGCTGAGGGCCTGCCGGTCCGATTCAGTTGCCGCACGCCCTCGTGCATGAAAGCCGGCCCGTTTGGGCCGGCTTTTTCTCTTGTCGCGCTCGGGTTCAGAGGGCTCGCTGCCTTAAACGACGGCGGTCTCGGATCGCTTCTCGTAGGCCGAGATAGCCTCGGCATACGTCAGCGTCAGCTCGATGTCGTCGATGCCTTTGAGCAAACATTCCTTGCGGAAGGGATCGATGACGAATTTGTCCGTCTTTCCATCCGGCCCCAGCACGGTCTGATCAGCCAGATTGACAGTGATCGACGCGCCAGGCAGTTCCAGCAGGAAGCGCAACAATTCATTCACCCGTGGCTCGGGCAATGCGATCGGCAAGACACCGTTCTGGAAGCAATTGTTGTAGAAGATGTCACCGAACGACGGCGCAATCACCGACCTGTAGCCATTGCCTTTGATCACCCACACGGCAGCTTCGCGGCTGGAGCCGCACGCGAAGTTGCGGCCGCCGACGATAATCTGGGCGTCTTTGTAGGCGGGCATGTTCATGACGAATTCCGGCCGCGGCGAGCCGTCGTCACGGTAACGTGCGTCCTGGAAGAGATAGGGCGACATTTGATTGGGTGGCGTCGACAGGAAGCGAGCCGGAATGATCTGATCCGTGTCGACGTTGGCCTGATTGATGGGCACGGCCACAGCGGTCACGGTAACGAAGGGCTCGCGGCCAGACTGATCTGCACCTGACATAGGGCTCTCCTTCAGCTCTCGAGACGACGAACGTCGGTGAAATGACCCGTCACAGCGGCAGCGGCCGCCATGGCCGGGCTGACGAGGTGGGTGCGGACACCCTTGCCCTGCCTTCCGACAAAATTGCGATTTGAGGTCGACGCTATGCGCTCCTCGGGACGGCCGGTGTCGCCGTTGGTCCCGATGCACATCGAGCAGGCCGCCTCACGCCACTCGAAGCCCGCTTCCTTGAAGATCTTATCGAGACCCTCGCTCTCGGCCTGCGCCTTGACGAGACCGGAACCCGGCACAATCCAACTGGGAACGACCGCCTTGCGTCCCTTGGCAACGGCTGCGGCCGCACGCAGGTCCTCGATGCGGCTATTGGTGCACGAGCCAATGAATACCCGATCGATCTTGATTTCGGAGATGGGCGTGCCGGGTTTCAGGCCCATGTACTGAAGGGCTCGGGTCAGGCCTTCGCGCTTGACGGCGTCGGCAGCCGCGGACGGGTCGGGGACGACGGCGGTGATGGGTGCGGCATCCTCCGGGCTGGTGCCGTAGGTCACCATGGGTGCGATATCGGCTCCCGAGAGGGAGACCTCGGAATCGAACCTGGCACCATCGTCGGTCGGCAATGCGCGCCAGCGGGCGAGGGCCTTGTCCCAGGCTGCTCCCTTCGGGGCATAGGGCTTGCCGGACAGATACTGGAAGGTCGTGTCATCGGGAGCCACCATGCCGGCCCGGCCGCCGCCTTCGATCGACATGTTGCAGAGCGTGAGGCGGCCTTCCATCGAGAGCTGGCGAATGCCGCTGCCAGCGTACTCGAGGACGTGGCCGGTGCCGCCCGCAGTGCCGATTTTGGCGATGATGGCGAGGATGACGTCCTTGCCGGTGACGCCGAAGCCGAGCTTGCCGTCGACCGTGACGCGCATGGCCTTTGGCTTGCGCTGCCATACGGTTTGCGTCGCCATGACATGGGTGACCTCGGAGGATCCAACGCCGAATGCCAGGCAACCGACGGCGCCATGGGTGGACGTGTGGCTGTCACCACAGACGAGCGTGGTGCCCGGTAGCGTGATGCCCTGCTCGGGCCCCATGACGTGGACGATGCCTTGGCGCTTGTCGCCGACGTTGAAGACCGTGATGCCGGTCTCGCGGGCATGCACAGGCAAGCCGGTCACCAGGCGCTTGGCGTTGGCATCGGTGATCTTGGAGATGTCGAGGGTATCTGTCCTGACGTAGTGATCGGGGGTGCCGAATGCCAAATCGGGGCGGCGGAACTTGAGCCCCCGATCCTTCAAGCGCTGAAATGCCTCGAAGGAGCCGTCATGGATCAGATGGCGGTCGATGTAGAGCAGCGTGTAGCCGTCCGGCCTATCCACAACGACATGGTCCTGCCAGATCTTCTCGAACATGGTCCGGGGGCTCGCGGATGCGGCCATGGGGCGTCTCCCTCGTATTTGGGCATCCACCGGCCTTTGACGGTGGCTCGGGGGAGACTAGGCCGGCAAGGTGGATACGGGCAAGCAGGGGGGACGAGCAACGAGCGGGCGCGGGCCTTGCCGAGACGTCAATCGAGGTGAATTAGAGCGTGTTTTCCCTCAGCATCGTTGAAGAACCGGCCCTTTGAAGGCTAAGACAAACAGGCCTCGGCTGAAACACGCCAGCCGCCAGGCGACCGCGCATCGAGGAGCCTCATGACCAGCAGCCCACTGAAGACCCTGTATTTCGAAGAACTCGCGATCGGTATGCAAGCCGAGTTCGCCAAGTCCATCAGCGAGGCCGATATCGTCGCATTCGCCGAAGTCACCGGCGACAAGAACCCAGTGCATCTCGACGAGGCCTATGCGGCCAAGACCATGTTCAAAGGTCGCATTGCTCACGGCATGCTGACGGCTGGCTTGGTCTCGGCGGTATTCGGCACGCGGATGCCCGGCCCCGGCGCCATCTACATTTCGCAGACGCTCAACTTCAAGGCGCCGGTGCGTATCGGCGACCATGCCGTTGCCAAGGTTAAGGTGGTCGAACTGGTGCCAGAAAAGCGGCGGGCGCGCTTTGAGTGCGTCTGCCTGGTGAACGACAAACCGGTGCTGGATGGTGAGGCGGTGCTGATGGTGCCGGTGCGGCCGAAAGCCTGACCTTTAAGGTGTGGCAGTTCCATCCGGTGCCAAATGGGGTATAGCTCTGGCGGAGTCTGGAGGATGTGCCCTGCAGGCTTCCCGCCGATCTCAAATCATGGTTTGGCCCCCAGCACATGCATGTCGTTCATGGCTTAAATCCCCTGCCCTCCGGGTTGCGCGGCTCAGCACTTGCGATTGGCAACTTCGATGGTGTCCATCGCGGCCATCAGGCGTTGCTCGCGCGTGCGCGCGTAATGGCAAAGGCCGGGCCCGCCGGACGTGGCCTTGCCGGCGTCATGGTGTTCGAACCGCATCCGCGTGAGTTCTTCCACCCTGAGCGGCCACATTTCAGGCTCACCAGCCTTGACCAAAAGCTGGCGTTACTGGAACGCCAGGCGCTGGATCTTGTGGTTGTGGCACCCTTCGACAAGGCCTTGGCCCGCCTCGATGCCGATGCCTTCGTCAAGGATATTCTGGTTGGTGCCCTCGGCGTGAAGCACGTGGTTATCGGCTACGACTTCATGTTCGGGCGCGACCGCATGGGAGGGGCCCACGACGTCAAGGCGTTTGGCGAGGAGCTGGCCTTCGGCGTCAGCGTCATCGCACCGGTGGCGGAAGGTGGCGAGGTGATATCATCAAGCGCGATCCGAGCCGAGATTGCGCAGGGCGACGTCAAGGGTGCCGCCGAGATGCTGGGCCATTGGTGGTCGGTCAAGGGCAAGGTGGTCGGCGGCTTCAAGAAGGGTACCGGCATGGGCTACCCGACCGCCAACATCGCGCTGCCGCGCACGACGCCGCTCGCCTATGGCATCTACGCCGTGTTCGTGGATGCGCCCGACGGCCGGCACCAAGGGGCCGCCTACCTCGGCACGCGACCGACCTTCGACGACGGGCCGCCGACGCTCGAAGTGTTCCTGTTCGATTTCAGCGGCGATCTCTACGAGCGAGAGATCGAAATCTCGTTTGTTTCGTTCATCCGCCCGGACAAGCGCTTCGAGGGGATGGATGCGCTGATCGTGCAGATGGACGAGGACTGCGCGAAGGCGCGGCAGATCCTCGATGCCGCGCCTTCCTGGTAGGGTTCGACCTGCCGGCCTGTGAAGGCTCTATGGCAAATCCGGAGCATCACCCGAGCCAATCACCGGGTGGCGGGGCGTGCCTGCGAGAGCCGCGGACCGGCTGCTGCATCACGGCGGATCTCGATATTGAGGACGCGGTCGGCAAATTTGCCGCCGAAGTCATCGTGAATGCGCAAGACAACCTGGTAGCGGCCGTCGGGCAGGCCTAACGGATTGACCGAAAGGTCGCCGTAGACCGCCGGCAAGGGCACGTTGGTTGCAGAGACGTGGCGCACGGGCAGGCGCCAGGCGTTGTCCTGGGAAGCCACGGTTTGGTTGGCGGAATTTCGGATCAAGATGTCGACCGACATGGAGGCGGTGACGGCACCGTTCTGGAAGCGGGTCTGGAGGCCTTTGGGCTCGAAGTAGATGTTGAAGCCGGCGGTCGGCGACACGGGACCGGTTCGCGCTGAAAAGCGACCTATGCCGGCTGCCGGACCCTGTGTGACCGCGATACGGCCAATGTCGATGCCGGCTTCGGCCTGGGCCTGAACCTGGGCCTGCTGGGTGAGCTTGCTCGCCTGCTCGAGGCGGACTGCGAAGTTGCCCGTGGCCGTGGCGATGGTGGAGAGGGCGACAAAGCCGACTCCGAGGATGGCTGCAAATGAAAGTCTCATGACGCGTGCTCCCTGAGTTTCCTATGTTGGAGCCTCAAGCTCCATGGCTGGGATCATGGATACGCGCTTACGGAACATCGTTCAATACACGCCGCGTCACGATTGCGTGAGTTTCGAAACCACTCGTCTCCAATTCGATCGGCCTGACCTGCGATCCTGATCTGCCGCGCCACGGCGGGCGGGCCAATCGGCAGTGGGTTGTGGCGTCAACAAGCTGGATTGTCAGTGGCGCGGTTGCTAGAAGCGCCGGAATGCCCGGGTGGCGCTGCTGGCCCGGAGAGACTTCTCGGCGCCGAAACGGGCGCCCGACGGAATGAGAGCCATGTCGAACCGCAACGATGCCAAGGGAGATGCAGCCGGGTCGCCGTCCCGCGATTGGGGCCAAACGCTGTTTCTGCCGAAGACCGATTTTCCCATGCGCGCCGGGCTTCCTGCGATGGAACCCAAGATGATTGAGCGCTGGCAGCGGATCGACCTTTATTCGAAGCTCCGCATGGCGTCCAAAGGGCGTGCGCGGTTCACGCTGCACGACGGGCCGCCCTATGCCAACGGCAACATCCATATCGGGCATGCTCTGAACAAGATCCTCAAAGATCTCGTTACACGCAGCCAGCAGATGCTGGGGTTCGATTCCAACTACGTACCGGGCTGGGACTGCCACGGACTGCCGATCGAGTGGAAGATCGAAGAAGACTACATGGCCAAGGGCAAGGCCAAGCCGAACCTCTCCGATCCCGTGGCGATGAAGGCGTTCCGGGCGGAGTGCCGCGCCTTTGCCGAACACTGGATGGGCGTGCAGTCGGCCGAGTTCCAGCGGCTGGGCGTGGAGGGGGACTGGAACCATCCCTACACGACGATGACGTTTCCTGCGGAAGCTCAGATCGCGCGCGAGCTGATGAAGTTCGCGGAGACGGGGCAGCTCTATCGTGGCTCGAAGCCCGTCATGTGGTCCGTGGTCGAGAAGACGGCACTGGCTGAAGCCGAGATCGAGTACCAGGACTATCAGTCGGACATGGTCTGGGTGAAGTTTCCGGTGTTGACGGCGTCGGATGCCATCTTGAGCGGGGCCAACGTTGTCATCTGGACGACGACGCCGTGGACCATCCCCGGCAACCGCGCGATCTGCTTCAACTCGAAACTTGCGTATAGCCTCTACGAGGTCACGAAAGCGCCTGAAGGCAACTGGGCAGCGGTCGGCGACAGGTACATCCTGGGCGACAAACTGGCTGGCGAGGTGATGAAGGCGGGCAAGGTCGAAGCATTCGAAAAGCGTGGTGTTGTTTCCGCCGAGGCGCTTGGACAAGGGATTTGCGCGCACCCGCTGCGCAACGCGGGGCTTGGCGGCTACCAGTTCGACGTGCCACTGCTCGACGGCGACCACGTCACGGACGACGCCGGCACGGGCTTCGTGCACACGGCACCCGGCCACGGCCGCGAGGACTTCGACATCTGGACGGCGGTCGAGACGACGCAGAAGCTGCGCGCGCGCGGCATCTCGACCGAGATCCCGTACACGGTCGATGAAAACGGCGCCTACACCAAGGACGCCCCGGGATTCGTTGAAAGCCTCGTCATCACCGCCAAGGGAGACAAAGGGCGGGCCAACGATTTCGTCATCAAGGCGCTGGCTGCTGCCGGCATGATGGTGGCCCGCGGCCGCCTCAAGCACCAGTACCCGCACTCCTGGCGCTCGAAGAAACCGGTGATCTTCCGCAACACGCCGCAGTGGTTCATCCACATGGACAAGGAGATCCCCTTTCTCGAGAAGCTTGCGAAAGAACACCGCGCGAAGCTTGAGGCGGCCGGCAAGAGTGAAGGCCACAACGCAGCAATTCCCAAGACGCTGCGCGAGGTTTCCTTGCAATCCATCCGCGAGACGGAATGGGTGCCGGCGTCGGGCGAGAACCGGATCACAGGCATGATCGAGGCAAAGCCCGACTGGGTGATCTCGCGCCAGCGTGCGTGGGGCGTGCCGATCACGGTGTTCGTCAAGAAGGGCACGCACGAGGTGCTCGTCGACGCCAAGGTGAACAAGCGCATCTACGATGCGATGTACGCCGAGGGCGCGGACGCATGGTTTGCCGATGCCGATGGCGCGCGCTTTCTCAAGCCCGACTACGACCCGGCGGACTACGAGAAGGTCAACGACGTGCTCGACGTGTGGTTCGATTCCGGCTCGACGCACACCTATGTGCTGGAGGATGCCGAGCATTTCCCGGGACTTGCAGGCTTGAAGCGCATCGTCGACGGCGGCCGCGACCGGGTCATGTATCTGGAGGGCTCGGACCAGCACCGCGGCTGGTTCCATTCCTCGCTGATCGAGTCATCGGGGACGCGCGGGCGTGCGCCCTATGACGTGGTTCTGACCCACGGATTCTGCCTCGACGAGAAGGGGCAGAAGATGTCGAAGTCGGTCGGCAACGTGACGGCGCCGCAGGACGTGATCAAAGCGTCGGGCGCCGACATCCTGCGGCTTTGGGTGGCGTCGTCGGACTATGCGGACGACTTGCGGATCGGGCCGGAGATCCTGAAGACGTTCTCTGACAACTATCGCAAGATCCGCAACACGCTACGCTGGATGCTCGGGACATTGGCGCATTATGGTGTGGCGCCTTCCGACACGCGTTCCGCGAACCGGCCGGAAGGCGCAGGCGGCGCCGAAGGAGGGGGGAATGTGAAATCCTTCCCCGAGCTCGAGCGACTGATGCTGCACAGACTGGCAGAGCTCGATGACATCGTTCGCAAGGCTTATGCCGACTACGACTACAAGCGCGTGGTGGCGCAGCTGTCGCAGTTCATGAATACCGAGCTCAGCGCCTTCTACTTCGATATCCGAAAGGACGCGCTCTACTGTGAGCCGCCCTCATCACAAAAGCGTCGCGCAGCGCTCGTCACCGTCGAGCACATCTTTCGCTGCGTCACCGTGTGGCTGGCGCCGATCCTGGCGTTCACGACCGAGGAGGCGTGGCTTGCCCGCTATGGCGATAGCGACGGCCGGTCGGTGCATCTCGAAACATTCCCGATGATACCTTCCGATTGGCGTGACGATGCGCTCGATGCCAAGTGGGAGAAGATCAAGCGTATCCGGTCGGTGGTGACGGGCGCGCTCGAGATCGAACGGGCTGCCAAGCGGATCGGATCGAGCCTGGAGGCGGCACCGCTGGTCTACCTCGCCGATCAGGGACTCTCCGACGTGCTGGACGGCATAGATCTTGCGGAAATCGCCATCACCTCAGGCATCGGCGTGACTGTCGACGACACGCCGCCTGATGGGGCCTTCAAGCTGCCGGATGTTGCCGGTGTGGCGGTGGTGCCGCAGAAGGCTGCCGGTACAAAGTGCGCACGGTCTTGGCGTTTCACCACGGATGTGGGAGCTGACCCGGAATATCCGGAGCTTTCGAAACGCGATGCGGCGGCAATGCGTGAGATCGACGGCACCGCGACATCTTGACAGCGTCGCGTTTGTTGCTTTGACCGCCGTTTCAGATGGTGCGCTTGCCGCGGGCCGGCGGTGCCTGTGTCATTGCCGACCGCGGACTGTGAGATAGCGACGGGATTGTTGGAGCGAATGGGCCTGCGGGCGTCGCTTACCTAGTCGCTTTGGATTGACTTGCGCAGTGCTGTGCACCACCCCTTGTCCCCGCGCCGAAGGCCAACTACACGGATACTCAAATTGGCAGCCAGGGGGCGGAATGCGACCGCACGAATTCAGTCACAGGTGCAGCGGGGCGCAATTTCCGGCCTGCTCGCCATGGCGGGGAATCGCCCGATGAGCAGTTCTCAACCCAACACGCGAACGAAATGGATTTGGGGACCGCATGCAGGCACCGCGCTCTGGGTGGTGGCGGCGATATTTTTGCTCGACCAGGCGCACAAGTGGTGGATGATCCACGCCTACAAAATCGCCGAGCGCGGCCGGGTGCAGGTCACGCCGTTTCTCGATCTGGTGTTCGTGATCAACAAGGGCGTGTCCTACGGCTGGCTCAACGATTTTGGCCCGCTGCCTCTCACGGTGTTTGCGCTCGCCGTTTCACTGTTGCTGTGGATATGGCTCAGCCAGAGCGGAAACACTCGATTGCTGGTCATCAGCCTGGCCATGATCGTCGGCGGGGCACTTGGCAACGCAGTCGACCGCGTCCTCTATGGCGGGGTCGCCGACTTTTTCTCGCTGCACGCGTTCGGGTTCTACTGGTACGTGTTCAACATCGCCGATGTCGCGATTGTTGCAGGGGTTATCGGCCTTCTGTATGATTCTTTCGGACCGAGTCGCAATGATGCCTCGAATGCCGCTTAAAGACGGTTGAGGGCTTTGCGATGACGCCGACCCGGGGGACAGTTCCAGGCAGGGACGCGGGTACGGTTGGGGAGCACGATGCACATGCTGCAGCAAGGCAAGCGCACGAGTCGCAAGCGGTTTCGGGGCATGGCCTGCCGTCTTGTGGTGACAGGTAGCCTTTTGGGGCTGGCCGGTTGCGGCGGTTTGGATGGCGTCGAGTTCCAGGGAAAAATGTTCGACGCCGTCGGACTGACCGGTGCGCTCGGGCCAAAACCCGAGCCCAAGACCGAGGCCAGAGCGCCGTTGGTGTTGCCTCCGAGCGGTCGGTCACTGCCTGAACCCGGCAGCGTTGCCGTTGCGCCTGTCGAGGCCCCGCCCGCCAATCCGGCGTGGCCACAGGATCCCGACAAGCAGAGGCTCGCCAGTGCTGACGCGCAAAAGAAGGCACAAGACGCCTATTGCAAAGACGGCAATTGGCGCGAGAAAGCCATGCAGGACGAGATCGGGGCTGACGCGGGTCCCAATGGTCGCTGCACGGGGAGCCTGTTTTCGGTCCTCGGAAAGCAACTCTTCGGCGAATGACCTTGCCAAGGCCGCACTGCTGAAGCACCAAACAAGTTAGAGCGATCGCGCGCGACGTGAGATCTGCCACTCCGCTGAAATTGCGCCCTAGGCTGTTGTTCCAAAGGCCGATTTACGGATTCGATGGTGGTGGTCGCGCCGCGACCTCATTCGATCCGGGGCTCAACCGAACCGGCGTAGTCCGGCCCCTGTGAACCACTGATCACCTTAGGGGGCTGAAACATGACCCCCTTGTCATTTGACATTCCCTGCTTCAACGACAACATCAGGCTGAGCCGCGGGCTGGCGGGTACGTTGTGTATGCGCACGACGTGCCAGTCTGTTGCTCGTGTGCCAAACTGCCAGATCGCCGCCTTGTGGAAGGGCTCAATGCTTGTCGTGTGCGCCCGATTCGCCGGCAATTCCTGCTGCGGCGCATGGCGTGGCGGACCAATCTGGCGGTAGCGCATCATGTCTGTCACTCCGGGGCCTGAAATAATGTACCAGCTCATTCCCCAGCCGCTTGCGGCACACGGGACCATCGGTGAACGTCGGCGCTATCCCTCCGACTGGCTTGGCATCGGCTGCCGGACCGCCCTTCAACTCCTTGCTGTCATGGTGACCGCTATGCTTTCGCTTTCCACCTTCAGTGAAACCGCAGCAGCGGGACCCAAGGCCACGGAGTTCACACTTGGCAATGGCATGTCGGTGATCGTGGTCGAGGATCACCGCGCTCCCGTCGCGACGCATATGGTCTGGTACCGGGCGGGCGCTGCCGACGAACCGCCGGGCGTGTCGGGGATCGCGCACTTCCTCGAGCACTTGATGTTCAAGTCGACCGACAAGATCGCGACGGGGGAGTTTTCCAAGATCGTTTCCCGGCTCGGCGGGCAAGACAACGCCTTCACAGGCCATGATGTGACGGCCTATTACCAGCGCATCGCCAAGGACCGGCTGCCCAAAGTGATGGCCATGGAGGCCGACCGCATGGTCAACCTGCGGTTGGAGGAGAAGGAAGTCCTCACAGAGCGCAAGGTGATCCTGGAGGAGCGGCGGACCCGCACGGACAACAACCCGTCGGCACTGCTGGATGAGCAGATGAATGCCGCGCTGTTTCTGTCGCACCCCTATGGCCTGCCGGTGATCGGCTGGGAGCATGAGATGGCGGCGTTGTCGCGCGACGACGCCCTGGAGTTCTACAAGCGCTTCTATGCGCCCAACAACGCCATTCTGGTGGTGACCGGCGATGTCACGCCGGAGGAAATCCGAACGCTGGCTGAAGCGACGTATGGGAAAATCCCTGCCAACGCCGAGGTCAAGGCACGGCGTCGGCCGCAGGAGCCGCCGCACCGGGCGGCGCTCAGGGTCGAGCTGAAGGATGCCCGGGCGGGCAAGCCGTCGTTGCATCGCCACTACATCGCGCCCGCCTATGTAACCGCCAAAGAGCGGGAAGCCGAAGCACTGGATCTGCTTTTGAAAGTCGTCGCGTCGGGCACCACCAGCCGGATCTACAAACAGCTCGTGGTCGCCGACAAAGTCGCCTCATCGACGGGGGGATGGTACTCGGGAAGTGGTCGGGATTCCGGCAAGATCACACTCTATGCCGTGCCGACGGACGGGGTGTCGCTGGCCAAGCTCGAAAAGGCTCTCGATGCCGTTGTCGACGAGATCAAGGCGAATGGCATCACTCAGGCCGAGCTTGATCGCGCGAAGAAGACTTATCTCGCCGAGTTCATCTACGACAGCGACAGCCAGACCACTTTGGCGCGCCGTTATGGCTGGTCGCTGGCGGTTGGCCGGAGCGTCAAGGATGTCGAGGAATGGCCGGAGCGCATCGGCAAGGTGACGCTCGAAGACACGGCCAAGGTGGCGGCCGAGTATTTGGATATCCGCCTTTCCGTCACGGGAACGCTGGTGCCAGTCCCAACGAAGACCGCGGCTCCAAAATCTAAGCCCAAGTCCGAGCCTGCCAACACCAATACCGTGCCGGCTGCCAATCCTGGCAACCGCGGCTGACAGGAGGAGCGGCAAGGATGTCGAAGACGCGTGCCGACAACGCCATCGGCTGGTACAAATCGCAGCCGCCAGGACGGCGGTTGTGGCTGATGTTGTTTGCGATCTTTGCCGGGCTGGGCTTGCTGTCCCTGGTTCTGCCGGCGCCTGAAGGCGCGCCGGCTCAAGTGGCGAAAGGCCCGCCCAAGGCGAGTGGAGCTGGAGACGGCGCTTCGTCGAAGCCGGCTCAAGCAAGTGCCGGCAGCGTGCCAGAGGCGAAATCCGCTGTTGCAGCGTCGGCCACTGATGCGGTGTCGCCACTCAGCGTGAAACCCGGCGAAGCAGGCAAGTCGGTCAAGACGATCAGTGTCCCCGTGCCGGCCGTGGTGGCTGCCAAGTCGGTCGAGGCGGCAGCCCAACCCGCCGTCGCACTGAGCGCCGCTGGCAGTGCCGTCGAGAGTGGAAGGCCGAGCAAAGCCTGGCGGCAGGCCGGTGCTGGCGATAGCAAGACCGGCGCAGATGCGCCAAAGCCGCCACAACAGGCTGCTGCCACTCCGGCCGGCGCCACTGGCGCTGTGAGCGGCACCGATATTCCGATGAAAGCAATGGCCACCAAAATGAAGATTCAGGAAATCAAGAGCCCGGGCGGCATTACGGCATGGCTGGTCGAAGAGCATTCCGTACCGCTATTGGCGCTGCGGTTTGCGTTCGATGGCGGCAATAGCCAGGATCCCGCCGGCAAAGAGGGCATCGCCAACTTCATCACGGCGATGATGGACGAGGGAGCGGGTGACCTCGACGCCGCGAAATTCCAGGAGCGCATGGAGGAACTGGCGCTGCGGATGGGCTTTGAGGACTCGCGGGATGCAATGTATGGCAGCTTCGAAACGCTGTCGGTCAACCGCGACCCGGCGCTCGAAATGCTGCAGTTGGCCGTGTCCAAGCCCCGGTTCGACGCGGATGCCGTTGAGCGGATCAAGAAACAACTGCTCGCCAACCTCGCCTACTCGGCCAAGAACCCTCAACGTGTCGCCGGCAAGTCGTGGTCGCGCGCGGCATTTCCAGAACACGTCTACGGGCGCCCTGCCGATGGCACGGCCGAAAGCATCAAGTCGATCACTTCGGAGGATCTCGAAGCCTACCGCAAGAAGGTTTTTGCCCGGGATACACTGAAGGTGGTGGCGGTCGGCGATATCGACGCCAAGACGCTCGGTGCGGTGCTGGACCGCGTGTTCGGCGAGCTGCCAGAGAAAGCCAATCTGGCAGAGGTCGACCAAACCGGCCCCAAGCCCACGCAGAAACTGACGATCGTCGAAATGGACGTGCCGCAATCGGTGGTGCAATTCGGCATGCCAGGGCTGGCGCGCAAAGATCCCGACTTCATGACCGCCTACGTCATGAACCACATTCTCGGTGGCGGTGGATTCTCATCCAGGCTGACGGAGCAGGTGCGCGAAAAGCGCGGGCTTGCCTATTCCGTTTACAGCTATCTGCAGCCCTACCGGAAGGCTGCGCTGTTTGCCGGCGGGGTCGCGACCAAGAACGAGGCGGTGAAAGAATCCATCGAGGTCATTCGCGCCGAGTTGAAACGGATGGCGGACGAGGGGCCGACGCAGAAGGAGCTCGATGCGGCGAAGAGCTATCTGACCGGCTCATTCGCGCTCCGGTTCGATACCAACGCCAAGATCGCGAGCCAGTTGCTGGGCTTGATGGTGGAGGACATGGGTATCGACTATGTCGACAAGCGTAACGCGCTGGTCGATGCGGTGACGTTGGACGACGTCAAACGTGTGGCAAAGCGCGTGCTCAAGGTCGACGACCTTTTCATCACAGTGGTTGGGAAGCCGAAGGGCCTCTCGACCGCGAACTGACGACGGCGAAACCAGCGCCGCCGCGGCAAGGGGTGCAGCGCACTGGAGGCTTTCATGGATCAGGCGCCGCAGACCTATTGGCGCGTTGGACCTCGTAGCGACGGCGGCCCAATCTATCGACAGGACATCCACCGCTGCTTTGCCAGCGGCGGCCTCCAGGCCGCGGCCGTGGAAGAGCGGCTGCAACGCCTTGACCGACCGATGGCCCAGCTCAGGGAAGCGGTCGAGGCTGGACAATTCGAGCATCTCTCGATCCTGGATCGAGAGGACGACATTCAGGCTGCCGAATACGCCTTGTCGACGCTCAGCGCGGGCGCGGAGACGCTGGTCTTCCTCGGGACGGGCGGATCGAGCCTCGGCGGTCAAGCACTGGCGCAAACGAGCGGATGGAATGTCCCTGGCGCGGCGGACGCGGCGCAAAAGCGCCGGCCCCGCACACGATTCTACGACAATTTGGATGCGGTTACGCTTGCCGGCGCGCTTGCCAACCTCAATCTGACGACGACACGGTTCATCGTGACCTCGAAATCCGGTGGAACGGCTGAGACTTTGACGCAGATGGTAGCGGCACTTTCCGCAATCAATGCTGCTGGCCTCGATGGGCAAGTCCCCAAGCTATTTCTCGCCGTGTCGGACCCAGTCGCGCCTGGCGGCCGCAACGCACTTCGCACCTTGTGCGGCGAGCTAAAAATTCCTGTGCTCGATCACCCCGCCGGGATTGGAGGACGCTTTTCCGCGTTGTCCGTGGTCGGCCTACTGCCAGCCATGGCGCGTGGTCTCGACGCCCGCGCCGTGCGGCGCGGGGCACGGCGTGCCGCCCAGGGGCTGCTCGAGGGCCAGGGCACGGCGCGGGACTTCGCGCCGGCGATTGGAGCTGCGGTCGCCGTGGCGCTGGCCGAGACACAAGGTGTCCGCGTCAACGTGATGATGCCTTATGCGGATCGGCTGCAGCGCTTCGGCGCCTGGTACGTGCAGTTGTGGGCCGAGAGCCTCGGCAAAGGCGGCAAGGGCACAACGCCGCTGGCCTGCCTCGGCCCGGTCGACCAGCATAGCCAGCTGCAGCTGTTCATGGATGGCCCGCGGGAACATTACATCACCATCCTGCGCCCGCCTTCTGCTGGGCTCGGCCCGGTCATTCCAGAAGCCCTGGCTCGGCAGGCGGGCATCGCCTTCCTTGCCGGCCGACCGGTCGGCGACCTCGTTGCGGCGCAATCGGATGCCGTCGCGGAAGCGCTGACTCAGGCTGGTCGAGCTGTAAGAATCATCGACGTCGAAGCTCTGGACGCGCATTCGATCGGCGCCTTGATGATGCATTTCATGCTCGAGACGGTGCTGGCTGCAGCACTGATGGGGGTCGATGCGTTCGACCAGCCGGCGGTGGAACTCGCCAAGCAACTCACGCGCGAAGGGCTGGCAAGCACCTGACGGCAGGCTCGATGGGCGGAGGCGGCCCGGAGCGGGATGACGGCAAAGGTCTAGATCGGCCGGCGCCTCCTGCCGTCCCAGGCGCGGCGCTCGCGCAAAGGCCCTTTGCCGGGATGAACGGATCGCGGCGTCTTTGTGGTGTAGATGCTGTGCACAGCGGCTTCGGCCGGCGGCGCGGATTGGACAGTTTCCGCCAAGTGCCGGTAGGTCAGGGGTGAGACCCCATGCGATTCGCCGAGGAGGCCCCATGGCCATCCGCCAGCTCAGTGCTGAAACGATCAACCGCATCGCCGCCGGCGAAGTCATCGAGCGCCCGGCCAGCGTCGTCAAAGAGCTGACTGAAAACGCCATCGATGCTGGTGCCCGCCAGATCGAGATCGTGACCTCGGCGGGCGGGCTGTCGCTGATCCGGGTGACCGACGACGGGCACGGCATGGATGGCGATGATCTGGCTCTTGCCGTTGAGCGACACGCCACATCGAAGCTGCGCAGTGACGATCTGCTGGACATCCGCACGCTTGGTTTCCGTGGTGAGGCGCTGCCGTCGATCGGCTCGGTGGCAACGCTGACGATCCGAACTCGGCGGCGGGAGGCGGGGAGTGGGCTCGAGATTGTCGTCGATCGCGGCAGGAAGAGCGAGGTGCGGCCATCGGCCGTCAATTTCGGAACCAGCGTCGAAGTGAATGGACTGTTCTCCGCAACGCCCGCCCGGCTCAAATTCATGAAGTCGGAGCGGGCCGAGAACATGGCGATCTCGGAAACCGTCAAGCGACTGGCGATGGCGCATCCGGAGATCGCCTTCACGGTTACGACGGGAGAGCGGGCGGGACTGGTTCTGCCGGCGCAGGCCGAGACGGCCGACGGTCTGTTGAAGCGGCTCGGGCGCATCATGGGGCGGGACTTTCTCGATGACGCGCTTGGCCTCGATGGCGAGCGAGACGGCATCAGGGTCTCGGGCTTTGCCGGACTGCCGACGCTGCATCGGCCGGATACCACGATGCAGTTCCTGTTCGTCAATGGCCGGCCGGTGCGCGACAGGCTGCTGCTCGGTGCCGTTCGCGGTGCCTATGGCGATCTGCTGCCGAAGGGGCGCCATCCCCTACTGGCGCTGTTCATCGTACTCGATCCGCAGGAGGTCGATGTCAACGTGCACCCGACCAAGGCGGAGGTGCGGTTTCGCGACGGGGCCGGTGTCAGGAGCCTGATCGTCGGCGGCCTGCGCCGCACGCTCGAGGAGGCCGGTCACCGCGCCAGCGCCATGGGCGGGTTCCGGACGCTGGAGACGCTTGCGCAAAATGCGCCGCAGCCTGCATCCGCTTCGTCGGGCGGCGGGTTCGATATGCGGGAGAGCCGTCAGGCCCGCGCCTATGGCGCAAGCATTGGGGGCGGCGGAACCTACCCTGCGGGGTTTGCTGAAGCGGCACAGGCACCCTTTGCCATGGCCATGCAGCCTGCCGCCAATACCGCCGCTGCGGTCGCGCCGGCACCAGAGGCGCTGCTCGATCAACCGCTCGGCGCGGCGCGTGCGCAGGTCAACGAAACCTACATCGTGGCCGAAACACGCGGCTCGATGATCATCGTCGATCAGCATGCGGCGCACGAAAGACTGGTCTACGAGCGGATGAAGAAAGCACTCAATGCCGGCGGCGTGGCGCGCCAGGGGCTGCTGATCCCGGAAATCGTCGAGATGGAGGCGGAAGAGGCCGCACTGCTTTGTGACTATTCCGATGACCTCGCCGAACTCGGATTGTGCATCGAAGCGTTCGGTCCCGGCGCGGTTGCGGTGCGCGAGGTGCCAGCGCTGCTCGGCAAGGTCGACGCCAAGGGGCTGGTAAAGGACCTGCTCGCCAATGTGATCGCAGGAGACGGCACGCTGGCCTTGCGGGACCGGCTCGAAGCCGTATGCGCCACAATGGCGTGCCACGGCAGCGTGAGGGCCGGACGGCGGCTCACACCGGAAGAAATGAACGCGCTGCTGCGCGAGATGGAAGCAACGCCCTTCTCCGGCCAATGCAATCACGGCCGGCCGACTTATGTCGAATTGCGGCATGCCGATATCGAGCGCCTGTTCGGGCGGCGCTGACAGTGATTGCTGCTGAGCGAGGGCGGAGCCGTTGCCGGCACCGGCACCGGCACCGGCACCGGCACCGGCACCGGCGCAGGGTGCGGCTAGATCAGGCCAGCTTCGGTGAACTTTTCCTCGATCAGTCCGCGATCGAAGGGCTTCAGCATGTAGTCGTTGGCCCCACCGGCGAAGGCGCGGGAGATCTCCAGCGGATCGTTCTCGGTCGTACAATAGATGATGTAGGGGCGCGGCTCCTTGGTGGATAGGCGGAGCGCACCTAGAAACTCCAGCCCGCTCATCTCGGGCATTTGCCAATCGAGCAGCACGGCGTCCGGCATCCGCTCCAGGCATTTGTCGACGGCGTCGCGGCCGTTCTCGGCTTCCGTTACTTCCAAGCCGCGGCTTTCGAGAATCCTGCGGGCAACCTTGCGGACGACCTCGCTGTCATCAACGACAAGACAATGCTTCATGGCGTGCTCCAAGCAGCTGCGAGAATGGGTGGCAAATGGCGCGCCCCACAACCAGGGGCAGCGGCCTTCTGCTACTTTCGCCATGAAACATTAACAAACCGGATAGAGCGCGTTCGCATTTGACGCAAAATCACCGCGGTCATGCCGCGCTCGCGTCGCTAGGCGGCCAAGGCGATTGCGCCTCAGCCCTTCACTTCGCGTCGCTGGCCAAGAGAACGATGTCGGCCTTCTCTTGCAGGACTTGCAGCTGCATGCCCGCGTTCGCGGCCAAACGCGTGGTGTAGTAGGCCTGGATGCTCTGGCTGTCGATCGGCACCTTCGGCGCGCCACTCAGAAACTCGGCGAGGAAATTCGGCGGACGCGCGCCGGTACCGCGGCAGCGCACCCTCAGGTTGGCCTTCTCGAGTGCGCCCTTGATCTCGACCTGGACCTCGCCGCCGCGCGGCAGAGCGTTCATGCCTGCGGCCACCATATTCAACAGCAGCTTTGCCCGGTCCTTGCCCAGATGGCCGGCTGGCGCCTTCCACACGAGCTTGTGCTTGTTGCCGCCGACGAAGCCTCGGCTGATCTGCTCGGCGGTGGCCAGATCGATCACGGATCCTGCCGATCCCGCAGCGCCGAACGCGAACCTCGCAAACTGGAGGCGGGCGGAGGCCTGCTCGGTGACGTTGCGAATAACGTCGAGGGCGTAAGATTTTGCCTCGGGATCATCCTCCTCGTTGAGGATTTCAAGCCCGTTATAGATCGCACCGACAGGATTGATCACATCGTGGCAGATCTTGCTCGAGATGAGTGCAGCCAACTCGAGGTCTGTCGGGTGCGCGGATTTCGTCATCGGCTGCGGCATCCCTCTCCCCTGAATTTTCATAGCCCATACCGCAACGCCCGATTCGGGCCCCGCAGCTACGCCGATCTCTACTGTTGTCAGTTTTTGCGTGTAAGCGGTGACGCTCTGCGAAAGCCGCTTACGCTGCGCCTCCGTCAACACGACATGCCCAGCGCTCTGCTACAGCCAACCAAATGCCATTGGCGGAAGCGGCGCGCCGACGAGCACGTGCGCAGAACAGCTTGCACTCCCTAAGCCCCTGCTGATACACGCATGCGGGCTGTCGTGCCAAGCTGCGATTGGATCTTCCGACGCATCTTCTTGTTTCGGCAATCAAAAATGCAACACTCGGGTGTATCGACCCAGCCTTCGGGCGGCATCGCGAAGCGCAATTCGCAGAACCACGACGAATCAGAGCCATGACACATTCCTCCCCATCCCAGGACCGGTTCAGCGCGTTGATGTGGTCGCTCGTGCGGCCTGTGCTCGCGGCGGGGCTGGTGGAGATGGACTATTACCGCTCAGGCGTCTCGGTCGAGACCAAGGGCGACAACTCGCCAGTGACGCTCGCCGACAAAGCGGCTGAGGCCATCCTGCTGGAGGCCCTCGGCCGGATTGCGCCGGATATCCCGGTCGTGGCGGAGGAAGCCGCATCGGAAGGAAAGCTGCCAGCGATCGGCGACATCTTCTTCCTGGTCGATCCCTTGGACGGCACGCGGGAGTTCATCAACAACCGCGACGAGTTCACCGTCAACGTGGCCCTGATCGAGCATGGCGTGCCCGTGTTCGGCATCGTCTACGCGCCGGCCATCGACGATTTCTACGCCACTCTCGGCCCGGAGAGCGCCGTGCGGGCGCGGTTGCGGCCTGACGCCAAGCCGGCGGACCTGGAGGCCTGCGGATTGGAGCCAATTCGCTGCCGCACGGTCGACATGAGCCATTTGGTCGCCGTAGGTAGCCGCTCGCACATGACGAAAGAGACCGAAGACTTTCTGGCCCGCTTCGCGGTCGCCGAGCGTCGCGACAGTGGCTCATCGCTGAAGTTCTGCGCCATTGCGCGCGGAGAGGCGGACATCTATCCGCGGCTGGCGCCAACCATGGAATGGGACACGGCTGCCGGTGACGCCGTGCTCAGGGCCGCCGGCGGTACAGTCACGACGCCCGAAGGGAAGCCTTTCGGCTATGGCAAGGCGAGCCAAGGCTTTCGCAACGGTCATTTCGTGGCATGGGGCGCGCCTGCGCCGTTCTGACCGCCCTCGCCTAGCACCGCCGCGCGGGACATAGCAACGCGGGGCGATACAATTAGCGGTCGCGAAACGGCGGCAGCCATACTTTGGTAACACTTTCCATCAACACTTTGTTCAGCATAGGCCCGCACCCGAATCAGCCGCGCGTGGCCGCAAACCTCATTTCCTTCAGGTCAGGCCATGTCGATCTTGCGTCATGCCCCCTTTCATCACGCTTGCGCAAAACTCGGCGCGAGCCTTGCCGTGATCGCCGGAATTGTGGTCGGACTGGATTCCACCGCGATGGCACAAGACCGCCTGCCGTGGCTGAAAGAGCCGCCGGCGCCGGCAATCGAGCCTTATCGGCCCGACGCGCGTGAGGTCGATCGCACGCCTCTGCCGCCCAGCTACGGCAACAGCGCTCCGCCGGTAGGACAAATCTACCAGGGTGATTCGGCTGCACAATCGGGCAGCGGTTACGACCGATCCGGCGATGTCTACAGGCCGAGCGCCTCGAGTGGCCGGTTTGCGACGCCGGGCTTGCCCAGCGACGACCGGCCCGATTACCGCGTGACCGATCAGCCGAGGCGCTGGGATAGCGACCGGCGCTATGACGAACCGCGCGACGATGTCACACGCGAGGAAAGCTGGCGCGATGACGCGCCCTCCCGCCATGCGTCGTCCTCTCCGCCCCCTTATCGCGACATCGATCGCGACCGCTATGACGACCGCCATCCCTCGGACGGCACCTTTTCCATGCGCGAGATCGTGGATGCCGGTCACGGCTTCTTCGGCTCGATCAGCCAAGGTCTCGCCAGCGTGATCGAATATGCCTTCAAGCGGCAGGGGCGGCCGAATGGATACATCCTCGGCGAAGACGTGGGCGGCGCCTTCGTTGCCGGCTTGCGCTATGGCGAAGGACGGCTCTTTACGCGCGATGCCGGCACGCACAAGGTCTATTGGCAGGGACCATCGATCGGCTACGACGCGGGCGCGGAAGGCTCCAAGGTCATGGTGCTGGTCTACCGGCTCAGGGATCCGCGCGACGTTTATCAACGTTTCGGAGGCGTTGCAGGCTCGGCCTACGTGATTGGCGGCGTCGGCTTGACGTTTCAGCAGCGTGATAACATTGTCCTTGCACCGATACGTGCGGGCTTGGGGCTTCGCTTGGGGGCCAATGTGGGGTATTTGAAGTATACGCGTCGCCCGACCTGGAACCCGTTCTGATGTGGGGAGGCGCAACCGGTTGTTGTGGCTATTGAAGGCCAGCGACCATGACTGCGAGACCGATGCGGCCCGTGTTTGCAAGAACTGACCGCGCGGCCAGGTGTTGGGGTGGGACCAGGAGCAGCCGGGGATGGCGGCGTGATCACGATCCAGTCCGGAATGCTGGTGGCGCTGGGTTTTCTGGTGGCGACCTTGCTTGGGCTGCTGACTGCGCCGGCTTTCTGGGCTCGCGCGGTGCGTTTGACGACGCGCCGTCTGAAAAACTCGATGCCACTCTCGGAGATGGAGATCGAGGCCGATCGTGACCGGATCCGGGCCGAATATGCCATCAAAATGCACAAGCTCGAATCCCTGGTCGAGCAAGTGAAAATGGCGGCTGCGCGCCAGCAAATCGAGATCAACCGGCGCGATGCGCGGGTCAATATGCTGGAGGGTGATCTCGATAGTCTCAAAGCCAGCTACGAGGAAGCGCAAAATGCCCGGCGCGTTCTGGAGCAAACGATCGCCGATCGGCTGCCCCGCGTGGAGCTGCGGCTGACGGACGCCAAGAAGCTCCTACACTCGCGCGATCGCGAAATATCGGAATTGACCGGGTCGGTCGACCGGCAGCGGCGCGCGCTTAGCGAAGCGACAGCGATCAACACCCAGCAGAAAAATGAGATTGTGCGGCTGGAGACGTCGCTTGTCGCACGGACCGCGAACGGGAGTGGATCGCGGACCGAAAGGGAAACGGCGCTCCGCGCCGAACTCGAGGCGCTACGGGCAAAGACACGCGAACAGGCTCAGTTGCTGACGCGCATGCAAAGCCTGGCCGGGCGGACCTCGGGGGCTGCACTACTGGATGAAGGCGCGAGCGGTGATGCGCCCCGGAGCGCCCAAGATGGGATGACGGCGACCTCGGGCGAACGCGAGTTGCAGCACCAGATCAGAGCACTCAAAGCCCGCAACGACGACCAGGCCGGAGAAATTGCGCGATTGAAGGCCGCTCTTGCGGTGTTCGAACTCGATGATGCCGAAGGCGGCAAAGCCTCCATCAAAGAGAGCCGCCTGGGGCTCAAGGCACGGGTTCAGTCGCTCGAAGCACAGACCAACCGGCAATCCGAGACGGTCCAGAAGCTGCGTAGTGAGCTTGCGGCGGCGAATGAGCGACTGGCACGACAGGCGGACCACTTCACGGGTGAGCTCAGGCGGCTAGGCAGCAGCGGCGGCCCAGGTGGAGCGCCGCGGGGGCGCCGCGGCGTTTCGGCCGGGGCGATGTTGTCAGAGGGAAGTGCGAACGGGCGAACCAATGCGCCGACCGAGGCCGAAACTGCCGAATCTCCGCCAGCTGCGGCGGGGCTGCAGGTTGTCAGCCCCCGTGATGCCTCGAATGGGCGCATGGGCGAGCTGGCGGAAGCCGGAACTGGACTACAGGTGGACGAGCGAGCAGCTCATGCGGCCGACACTTCGCGGCCAGTCGCTACCGAGGATACGGTGGCCGGGCGTGCCGATGTCGTGAATGCCAATGCCAGCGCCGAGGCTGATGCTTTGCCCGCCGACGCCAAAGTCGTTGCACCCGTTCGACCTCGATTGATCGATCGCATCGCCGGGATGTCGCGCGGCTCCTGATTGCATTGTTCACTGCAACCCCGACGCCGGTCGCGACGGGCAGCGCAACGCCTGCTGCTGCCATGGCGCGACCCGCGTTTTTTCCACAGGCTCAAGCCAAGCAATTATCGCGACGAACTGTCGCGTATTTCACTTGCCTTTCCGACCTCAAAACGGCCATCCTAAGAGGGTCCCATTGCCTCGCCCGAAGTGACGGGCCAGTAGCGTGGAAGTCGAGTATGTCGCGTATCGAGTATGCCGCCGTCCTGGATTCAGGGACGGGTTCGCAAGGCGAGTTTTCGCAACCGCCGCCAGCCATGCCTGCAGGCTCACGTCGCCTGCAACACGCGCTTGCCGATCTCGGGCCCGGGCGACCACTGCCGCCACCGACGATGCCGAAGCGCGCGAGCCCAGCGAAGTCCACGGCCGATTGCGGGTTTGCCCCACCCGTCGACAATCAGTTGCCGCAAGTGCCAACGCATCTTCCTCCGGTCTGGTCTGCGGAAGATGTCACGCACAGCTTCGAAGCGGAGGACGGGCCTCCACCGATGCTGATCGAGCGGGCGCGCACGGCGCAAATGTCAGGTCAGTCTGCCGAGCATGCGCGTTCGACGCCAAGCTATTGGCCCGGTGTCATCGGCGGTTTCTCCTTGTCGCTCATGATTGGTGGCGCGCTCCTTTGGTCGCTCATCTAAAGCATCCTCGCTTCAATTGAGAGCGAGGTTGCTGCCTGCTCAGCTGATCAGGCTCTACAAGCGGCCCGTCGGCATGGAACCGGCACTTGCTTCCGCAAGCGCGCACCACGACTGCCGAGGGCGAGGCTGCGCCTCGGATGATGCGGTCGGTTCCAGAGGATTTTTCAGGTTCCGCATTTGTTCGCGTCCTGATATGCTGCGTTCCATGCAGGATGCGGACAAAGAACTGGCGCGCGACATCGGCTATGCGCTCTCGCAGTCGCCCTTCAAGGTCAAGGGCCAGCGGATTGATGCCCTGCGCTTTCTAGCTGAAGGGGTGGTCGCTCACTTGCGGCGGGCCGGTTGGCTGTTCTCGCTCAAACCGCCGGAGCCCCTGCACGGTCCGACAACGGTGGCCGAGGACCGAAGGCATAGGGGCGCAAGCGACGGGCGGTCCCCCGAAGGACCCGCGCCCACCACGCGGGGCGCGGCACAGGGACAGCGGAACCCATGATGAAGAGGCAGAGCGTCGGTGGAGGCGGGAAAGGTCGCATCGAGACCGGCGTGCTTGCGCTGGTGGTCGGACCATCGGGCGCCGGCAAGGACACGCTGATCGAACAGGCGCGCCATGCGTTCGGCCGCGACGCGCGGATGGTGTTTGCGCGACGAACCATCACGCGCGCCAGCGATGGGGTGAGCGAAGACAACGACGCCGTCGATCGCGCCCAGTTCGATGCGGACGAAGCAGCCGGTCGCTATCTGCTGTCGTGGCGGGCGCATGGTCTCGGCTACGCCATACCGGGGCAAGGCGAAAACGCGCTGCGGCAGGGCAAGGTGCTCGTTGCAAACGTGTCCCGGACCGTGATCGGCAACGCGGAACTGCGGGCTCGCCATGTCGTCGTGTTGCATGTGACAGCGCCAATCGACGTCCTTGCCCAGCGCATTGCCGCGCGAGGACGCGAATCGCGCGAGGAGATCACCTCGCGTCTGGCACGGCAGCCCCCCCTTCAGGCGTCGTCGGCTGGTGTTGTCGAGATCATCAATGACCGGGAGCCTGAACACGCGGCGGCGCAATTCAATGACGTTCTGATCAGGCTCGCGGCGCAGGCAGAGGCTCGCGGGTGACGATGTGAAACGGCCCGTCGCGGCGGGGCTGGAAGAACAAGGTCAGCGCGTCGATGTGAAGGGGGGGCTGGGGAACCGCTTCTGCGTACAGATCCGCGAGCGTGGCGCGCACCGATTGGCGCAGTTCCCGATCCGCGATTGGACCCGTCAGCGTCATGTGAAAACGGAACTCCTCGAGGACATACGGATAGCCGAAACGCTCGAGATAGTGCTGCTGGCGGGGCGAGAGTGTCGTGCGCAGGCGACGCGCGCGGTCGGCATCGGACAGCGGCCGACGGAGCTGATCGAAGGCGCTGTCGGTTGCGACGCCGCCCGCCAACTCGCTCAGGGCTGGCGAGGGCTCACGCGGCACGAGCGCGATGAAGCGACCGAGCTCTGCCACAACCAATCCCGGCAGGGCGACAGACGTGAGGCGCGCTGCGAGGCCTGCAACGCCTGCCTCGACCATGGATGGCTCAATACCTTCGTTCATTTCGAAGGGCGCTTTCAGAGTGGCGTGAAAGCCATAGCGACGAGGCTCGGCCGATAGCGCGGGCCATTCGGCATCGATGGAGCGAAGCCGATCGGGATGTGGCACCGGCCGGCCCGTTGCCGCATCGTAACCCAGGACGGCGCTGCCAAAGCGCCAGAGCGGGGTGTCCGGTGGCGGCGCGAAATAGACAGCGTGGCGTTGCATGGAAGCGGGCTCCGTTGCCGACTCACAGGATCGGGCGGCCATTGCTCCAGAGGTTGCGGACGACGGGTGTGCCCGCCACCACGCGAAACCGCAGAACATCGGCGCGCAAGCCCGGTTTCAGCCGTCCGCGATCACATAGCTGCAAGGCATCGCATACGGCCCAGGTGACCATGCCCATGGCCTTCGGCATGGCAATAGCGTGGCGGCTGCACAATCGCTCCACGGCTTGCAGCAAACTCGACGGCACATAGTCGGACGACAGCCCATCGAGCACGCCGGCCTCTGCCAGTTCGGCAACGGACACGCCGCCTGAATGGGAGCCGCCGCGCACGACATTGGGTGCGCCTGCGACGGTCATCAAGCCCTTGTCCTTCGCAGCTTGCGCGGCCTCGTGCGTCGTCGGGAACTCGGAGATGACGACGCCTGCCGCAAGCCCCTCGGCGACGTGCTCGGCCGTGGTGTCGTCATGAGATGCGAGTGGGATGGCGCGATCTCGGAACATGGCGGCGACGACCGGCCAGTTGCGCGGCACATGCTCGGCGGCGGACATGCGACGGTCGAGATGGGCCTGCCATTCGGACTCGGCCTTGCCGGACTTGCCGAGAACATAGGTCTTCATCGCGGCAAGGTCGCGCCACTGGCGCTGGCCGGGTGTGTGGTCCATCAACGAGCCAAGGGCCACGAGGGGGTGGTCGATGTGCGGCGTGATGGCGTCGACGACATCGTTGCCCGACAATTCGCAGCGCAGATGCAGTTTGTGGTCGATGCGGAAAACGCCCAGCGCCACACCGTCCTTGATCGCCGCAACGAGACGCTCGAAATTTTCCCGGCGAGAGGTGGCCTCTCCCGACTCGTATCCCGCACAAACGGCGTCGTAGACCGTGGTCACACCGGCTGCGGCCATCTGGGCGTCATGCGCGATTGCGGCAGCGAGACCATTCGGCCAGATGACCGCGGGGCGGGGAATGAAATGCTTCTCGAGGTTGTCGGTATGCATCTCGACAAGGCCCGGCGCTACGAAGTCGCCTTCTGCGTCGATCGCGCTGGCAAGGCTGCTCTTGCCCTGGTCGATGGCCCGTATGCCGTCCGGCCCGAATACGAGCGAGCCCTCGACGATTTCATCCTCGAGGATGAGACGGGCGTTGGTGAGGACCGTTTCCATATGTGTCACGCTGCCGGTTTGAAGGCGGTTACGTCGATCGTCCGCGTGGCTATGCGGGCGCGAATGGCATCGTCGTGAAAAATGCCGACGACGGCTGAGCCTGCTCGGCGCGCCTCATCGATCAGGCCAACGACGACCTCGCGGTTGGCGGCATCGAGCGATGCGGTGGGCTCGTCGAGCAGGAGGATGGGCGCGGGATCGACCAGGCTGCGGGCGATGTTGACGCGCTGTTGCTCACCGCCAGAGAACGTCTGCGGGGCGAGGCGCCACAGGCTTTCCGGCAAGTTCATGCGGGCCAGCATGTTGCGGGCGCGACGGGTGGCCTCGGCCTCCGCCACCCCACGGGCCAAGAGCGGATCACGCACGAGATCGAGGGTGGAGATGCGCGGGATGACGCGCAGGAACTGGGACACCCAGCCGAGCGTGCGCCTGCGCACATCGAGCACGGTGCGCGGCTCGGCCGCCGTCAGATCCACGAGCCTGCCGTCGTGGCGGACAGACAGGCGGCCGGACGTCGGACGATAGTTGGCGTAGAGCAGACGCAACAAGGTGGATTTACCGGCGCCCGATGGCCCTGCCAGCACCACGGCCTCGCCGGCTTTCACCTGCATCGAGACGTTGGCGAGCACGGGGAGGCGGATGCCACCCTGGGTGTGAAGAACAAAGGTTTTGGCGGCATCGGCGACGTCGATCATGGCCGTCATGGTCAGATCTCCCTGAGCGCGCAGTCGGCAAGGCGCGGCATGTGGATTTGGGGCGCGTGGCTCATGCGGCCAGCACCGAGGATGTCAGCAGCTGGGTGTAGGCATGCTGAGGGTCGTCCAACACCTGATCGGTCAAGCCCTGCTCGACGATTTCGCCGCGACGCATGACGATCAAGCGATCCGTCAACAAGCGGGCAACGGCGAGATCGTGAGTGACGATGACCGCGGCCAGCCCGAGATCGCGGACGAGGGCACGCAGCAAGTCCAGCAGACGGGCCTGTACGGAGACATCAAGGCCGCCAGTCGGCTCGTCCATGTAGACGAGACGCGGGGCAGAAACGAGGACGCGGGCGATCTGCAGGCGTTGCTGCATGCCGCCAGAAAAGCGCGAGGGGCGCTCGTCGATGCGGTCAGGATCGATCTCTACGCGGGCCAGCCATTCGGCTGCGGCCTGGCGGATATTGCCGTAATGGCGGTCGCCGCGGTCTATCAGGCGCTCGCCAATGTTGCCGCCGGCGGACACGGCCATGCGCAGGCCGTCGCGCGGGTTCTGATGGACGATGCCCCAGGCGGTGCGCATGAGGGCACGCAAGCGCTGGGTTTCCAGGGCGTAGATGTCGTGGTGGACCACAGAGCCGTCACGAAAGGCGATACGCCCCGCATTGGGCCTGTCGAGGCCGGCGAGGCAGCGCACGAGCGTCGACTTGCCGGAGCCGGACTCGCCGACGATGCCGAGGACCTCGCCTGGCCAGAGCGCAAAGGTGACGTCACGGCAACCGACGTTGTCGCCGTACAAGCGGGTGACGCCGGCAGCCTCGAGGAGAGGAACGTCAGTCACCGCGACAGCGGTATAAAGCGGAGCGTTCGTCATGACGTGGATCCACCACCGGTCAGCGCCTTGCCGGTATCAGTCGCCAGCATCGTGCCGGCGTGACCGGCGTCGCGACGGCACTCGCAATAATGGGAATCGGAGCAAACAAACATGCGGGTTCCCGCATCATCGGTGACGACCTCGTCGAGGTAGCTGTCGGGCGCACCGCACAAGGCGCATGGCTGATCCCAACGCTGTACCTCGAAGGGATGGTCTTCGAAATCGATGCTTTCGACCCGCGTGAACGGTGGGATGGCATAGATCCGCTTCTCGCGGCCGGCTCCGAAGAGCTGGAGCGCCGGGCTCATGTGCATCTTGGGATTGTCGAACTTGGGGATCGGGCTTGGGCTCATGACGTAGCGGCCGTTGACGATGACGGGATAGGCGTAGGTGGTTGCAACGTGGCCGAAGCGTGCAATGTCCTCGTAGAGGCGGACGTGCATGAGGGAGTAGTCCGCCCAGGCGTGCATGTTGCGGGTTTCGGCTTCGGAGGGCTCGAGCTTGCGCAAGGGTTCGGGCTGGGGGACCTGATAGACGAGGATCTGGCCGGCCTGGAGCGGCGCCTCCGGAATGCGATGGCGGGTCTGAATGATGCTTGCCTCGTTGGTGGCCTCGGTCGTTGCGACACCTGCAGTGCGTGCGAAAAAGCGACGGATCGAAACGGCATTGGTGGTGTCGTCTGCGCCTTGGTCGATGACCTTCAAGGTGTCATCAGGGCCGATGACGGCTGCCGTCACCTGGATGCCGCCGGTGCCCCAGCCGCGGGCGAGCGGCATCTCACGCGAACCGAAGGGGACCTGGTAGCCGGGAACGGCGACCGCCTTCAGGAGAGCGCGCCGGATCATGCGCTTGGTCTGCTCGTCGAGGTAGGCGAAGTTGTAGCCTTCATCACGAGCGGGGGGGGCATCGGTGTGCATCGGTGGTCCTCAGCTATTCCGCGGCTCTCGACGGGTGATCGACCTCGACCGAATCGGCGGCGATGCGCGCATCCAATTCACGGCGGAGCTTGCGCAGCAGCTCGAGTTCGCCTTGAAAATCGACGTAGTGGGGCAGCTTCAGGTGCTCAACGAAGCCGGCAGCCTCGACGTTGTCGGAATGATAGAGCACGAACTCCTGGTTCTGGGCGGGATAGGCGGCGGTCTCGCCCAGCTCTGCTCCCTTGAGCGCGCGATCGACGATCGACATCGACATGGCTTTGCGCTCGGCATGGCCAAAGGCGAGACCGTAGCCGCGCGTGAACTGAGGCGGGGCTTCCTTGGATCCGGTGAACTGATTGACCATCTGACATTCGGTGAAGGTGAGGTCACCGATGTCGACGGCAAAGCCCAGCTCCTCGGGAACGATCTCGACAGCGACCTCGCCAAGCCGAATCTCGCCGGCGAAGGGATGGTTGCCGCCAAAGCCGCGCTGCACCGAGTAGGCGAGACCGAGTAGAAAACCTTCATCGCCACGGGCCAGCGCCTGAAGGCGGACGTCACGCTCGGCGGGGAATTCGACGGGATCACGCGTGAGATCGAATGGTTTGGGATCGCCTGCGGGGGGGTGCTCCGGCTCCATGAAGCCTTCCTGGCCGATCAGATCGGGAACGCGAGGCATGTAGCCTGCGAGCGGCTCCGGCGCTGGTGCCAGCGATGGAGTGGCTTTATCGGCGTCGGAATGGGACGGGTCCCCGGCGAGCGAGAAGTCGAACAGGCGGTGGGTGTAGTCATAGGTTGGGCCGAGAACTTGGCCGCCGGGAATGTCCTTGAAGGTAGCAGAGACACGTCGGCGAACTGCCATCGCCGCGGTGTCGATCGGCAACGAGGCGGCAAGGCGCGGGAGGGTGGTTCGATAGGCGCGCAGAAGGAATGCCGCCTCGATGGCATCACCCTGCGTCTGCTTCAACGCGAGGGCGGCAAGGTCAGGGTCTGCAAGAGAGCCCTCATTCATGACGCGGGCGACGGCGAGGCTCATCTGCTCGCGAATTTGTGACGTCGAGAGCTCGGGCACGGCGGGATCGCCGCGACGGGTCTCGGCCACAAGATCGTGGGTGGCGAGGATGGCGGCTTCGCCACCTTTAACGGCGACGTACATGTCAAACCTCCTTGCCGGCGCGGGCGATCGCGGTGGAGCGGGGTAGACCCAGGAGCCGATCGCCGGAGACCAGCAGCATATCAACGCCGAGAGGGTAGCGACGCTGGTTGGCTGCGGCCTGCCGCCAGAACTCCGCGCCGAGGCCGGCGGGCGCTATCGTGCGCGAATCAGGGATGCCGGGGCCCGACAATGCGACGCTGTCGCCACCGTCGAGAGCGGCGACCTGGATGAAGAGCGTTGCCGACTTGTCGGGGTAGCGCTCCTCGCCGGGATCGAAGAGCGCGAGCGGCGCGGCGGCATCACCGGCATTGACTACGGCGAACCTGGCGTCTCCGGGAGACTTGGCGGCGGGGGCTCCGGTGTGGAAGGCGACCCATCGCGCGCAATCTCCGGCGAGCTCAGGTGCCAGCCAGACGGGCGTTTCGAAATCGGCAAGAGCGAGGAGGAGACGGGCTGTGGATGGATGTAGCCCCGCAGGAGGCTGCAGGGGTTGCTCGAGAGCATGGACGGTGCCTGGCTCGGACAGGGCCTGGAGCACGGCGCGGAAGACAGCCTGGGACTCCAGGACTGGATCCTGAAAGGCCTGGCCCAGAGCCGCCCCGTCCATCACGGTTGTCGACGCTGGCATCATCAATCATGCCCCCTTACGAATGCAAAGAAGTCAACCTTGGTGCGGGCGGCCTTGCGGGAAGCGAGTTCGCGGGCGGCACGCTGGCTGGCGGCCAACGGGGCTATCTCCGCATCATGCAAGACTTCGCCCGTCCGCGGATGCTGGAGGAGCGCGTCGAGAACGGCGCAGACGAGGGCCTTGCGGCGGTCTGCGCCCAGCGCATATGCGAAGCCTGCCGGGCACTCGCTGTCATCGAGGCGGACCACGCAGCGGGTCATGGTGGCCTCGCCAAGATTGAAGCGCCGGCCAGCACCGCCGGCGCGTGCCTCGATCATGACGGTGCCGGTCTCGGCGGGCTTGAGAATGATGTGTGCGGGAAGCCCGCCCCGTCGCGCCATGATGGCTTCAAGCTCGGCCAGCGAGGCGCGCGCCAGGACCGCCATCCAAGCCTGGCGCTCGCTTCTCTTCTGATCGGGCTCACTCACGGGGCCGCTCCATGCTCTGGACATTTGTCTAGACATTAATGCCCTACTGGATTTATTGTCTAGACATTCTTTGCGTCACCGAGATGACAGGCCCGGGCTTCCTTGCCATGACCGAAAGCACAAGCAGACGCCAGCGGCGTGGGCCGCAACAGCATGAACCCGCAACTGGCGAAGGCGAAGAGGGCCCGCGGTGGCAGCAAATCGCCAATGCCCTTGCGGCGTCGATCGAATGCGGGACGTTTGCCGACGGGAGTGTGCTGCCGTCGGCTGCGTCGATCGCCGAGCGCTACGGCGTCCATCGGCATACGGCGCGGCAGGCGTTCCGGCACCTGCAGGATCTCGGGCTCGTATCCGTGGCGCGAGGGCGCGGGACGACGGTCACGGGCCAGCGTATCCCCTATCGCATCGGGCGGCGGGTAAGCTTTCGCGCCAATTTCGGTGCGGCCGGCGTCAGGACGGCCGGGAGCGTGCTCGGTTGCGAGATGGCAGCTGCCGACAGCGAGACGGCGGGCCTACTCAGAATCAATACCGGCGACGATGTCTGGGAGATCCGCATGATCAGTCGGGCTGCCGGGACTGCCGTCTCCGCGAGCTTGCATACGCTCAGCGTCGCGCGATTTCCCGAATTCGACGCGCGCATCACAAAGGCCAAGGCATCGACGACCGCAGCTTTCAAGAGCTATGGAATAGTCGACTACATGAGGCTCGAAACGCGGCTAACCTCGCGCACGGCAACGGCCACGGAGGCGCGCCTGCTGGGGCTCAAACGCAATGGCGTGGTCATGCAGTCGTTCGCCGTCGACGGCCTGGAGGACGGCACACCGTTGCAGGTCATCACGTCTGCATTCGCAGCCGACCGGGTCGAGTTCGTCATCGCGCAAGACGGGTAGCCGCAGTCGCCGGAACAACCTATCGACAACTGCGGCCAAACTTCAATATCAGCCGACGGGCACGGTTGCCTTGATGGAGGCGCGCTCGCCCATGGACTTAGCGAACGCGGCAAGCTTGGGATGATCCTTGCGCCAGTCGACGTGGCCGTAGCGGAAATCGAACCAACCCAATGCGCAGGCGACGGCGATCTGGCCCACCGTGAGCGGACCGGTGAGTTGGCTCGCGTAGGTGGTTTCCAGGGCACCAATGGCGCCCATGATCTTGCCCATCTGGCCGTTGACCCAGTCGTCCCAGCGCTTGTCTTCCGGGCGAAGAGCACCTTCGTATCTGAGCAGGATGCCGGCATCGAGGAAGCCGTCAGCCAAGGCCTCGAGCGTCATGGAGGCGAACCGGCCCTTCGGGTCGACGGGGATCAAGGCCGGTTCGGGCTTCAGGCTGTCGAGGTAGGCACAGATGACGGGGCTGTCGAAGAGGGCCATGCCATCGTCTGTGATGAGGCAGGGCACTTTGGCGAGCGGATTGCTCTTTGGCAGATCGCCCTCGCGCTTCAAGGGGCTGGCGGAGGTCGTCACGCGCTCGATTTTGGGCTCGAGGCCTTTTTCCATGGCCGTGACCATGACCTTGCGGACATAGGGCGAAGTCGGAGAGTAGAACAGCTTCATGTTGGCACTCCAAAAGCGTGAAGGGGGCACTATTGCGTTGCAGCGGGGCCGCTGGCAACCGGTCGCTAGGCCGATCGTGGCATCCGCTGGCCTCGGCGGGCAAACGGTCGTAGACTTCGCCTGTTCGCCAAAGCGGCCCGGTGGCTGGTGGCGGCGAAACTTCCGATCAACCCTGGGAGGCTCCGACCAGTGGCATCCTTCGACCCGAAAATCCTGCTCGACCCAACCGGCGAGCACACGGCTAGCGCGCGCAAGCAGGCGGCGCGGCCCAAATCACTCGATGGCATCACGATTGGCATGCTGGATATCGGCAAGGCACGCGGCGACGTGTTCCTCGACCGGCTGGCCGAGAAACTCGGCGAGCGCGGCGTGACCGTGAAACGCTATGCCAAGCCAACACCAAGCCGGCTGGCCGCGCCTGAGACGCGGCAGAAAATGCAGTCGGAGGTGCAGGCGGCGATTATCGGCCTGGCTGATTGAGGGTCTTGCACAACGTGCAGTTTGCACGACGGATCAAATCTCGACCTGAATGGCGTCCCGGCACTGATCGTGGCTACAACGGCTTTCACGCAGGCGGCTGACGTCCAGTCGAAGGCGCTTGGTTACCAGCCCAACATGGTGTGGGTGCCGCATCCGATCCAGGATCGCACCGATGCAGAGCTGAGGGCCTTGGCCGACAAGCATTGCGACGAAATCGTTGCCGCAATGACGGCAGCAGGCTGAGCCACAAGGCTACTGCCAGATGACGAGCAGCGACGCGGACTGCGGACGCTGCTCGTTTCACGAGCCTGACACATATTTCGGCGATTAATGGTTCAACGCCAGCCGGTGTTTCGATTGCGATGCCTGCCACAATCAGCATCAAATCGATCCACTGGCAGGCAGTTGGACAGGACGCGGCGCTGCGGAAGTCAGAGCCGTTCGCCGGTTTTGCGGCGGTGGAATTTGCGCCTGGAGCAAGCTCACCGACGATTTCACGTCAGCCCCCCTGAATGACCTCATGAGATTTCGCCGTGACGCGCCATTACGATGACCTCGACACTCTCGAAGCGCTGATGGGGCGAAAGGGCGGCGATCTCTATGGCGGAGAAAGCGTCACGCAATTGCAGCATGCGCTGCAAGCGGCTTATCTCGCCGAGCGCGACGGAAAGCCATCGGCGATCGTCGTGGCGTCGCTGCTGCACGATATCGGGCACCTGTTCGAAACAGAGTTCGAGACGGCTCTACTGACAGACGAAGATCACTGCCACGAAAGGCTCGGCTGCGTCTTCCTCCAGAGATTCTTCCCAGCTGAAGTGACTGAACCCGTGCGGCTGCATGTAGCTGCCAAGCGCTATCTGTGCGCAACACGGCCTGAGTATTTCGACACGCTGTCGCCGGCGTCCGTGCACTCGCTCAAGCTTCAGGGCGGGCCGATGTCACGGGCGGAGGTCTCAGAGTTCGAGGCCGAGCCGCATTATGCCGCTGCCGTCGACGTGCGGCTCTACGACGACCTTGCGAAGGACCCGGATGCGCAAACGCCCGATTTGGCGCACTTCTTCTTGCATGTGCGCAAGGTGGCCCAAAAAGCTCCTCCGACCTGAGCGCCAAGACTGCGCGGCGCCCTCAACTGCATACTCAGGTCAGTTCTGTCGCATTTCGTGAGCGGCAATCGCACGGCGAATGATCTCGTCGGGGTCGAGGGAGGGCGACGCTGCCGCCGTCATGGCTGGGGCCTGCTGCGCTACAGGCGCACTCACCTTGACCGGAGCCGGGAGTTGAGCGGCCTTGGCGGGTGACGTGGCAGTCGCCTGGGATGGTGGCACGGAACCATAGTTCGGGCTCCAGGGCTCGGTCGGATCATCCCTGTAGGCGGGGCGATTGCGGGGCGCGAGCTGGGATGGCAGTCCATCGGCCTCGATCACCACCTGAGGTACGCCCGCATGCTGTGCAGACGAGGCAACCGAAGGGCCGGCAACACCGTATGGCTCGGCCTTGTGGGCCGCGCAACCAGCACCAAGCGCGGCAACGCCGAGCATGACGGCGCATGCGGCGGAACGAGCGCTGAACGAGAACACGCCACCAACACGGCGCGACAGACGACAGGACAACATACGAGAAACGCCTTTCACACGAGCACGCTACGTTACAGCTCCTGGTCGCCAACGGGTGACATCCGGAGTAACTGGACTATGCGGCCCTCATGGTTAAGCGACCGCTAACGGATGTGCGTTTTCTGCCCGACCGAAGGCGTAGTCCGGCGTGACTGGCGGAAGTGGACAGCACGGTCTGCTGGGTGCGAAAGTTGGCGATCGCCTGCATTGGAGCACACGGCCGTGAGCGCAACTCAATCCTTGCCTGAGCTGCCTGAAGTGGATGCGCCGGCATCCATCGCCACCATCTACGAGGAACTCAAGCAGCTTTCGGGGACGCCAATGGTGGCGCTGATCTGGCGTCACCTTGCCACCTATCCGGACGTGCTGCCGGTAGTATGGGCGGCGCTGGCACCCCTGTTTCGAGCTGGGTTGGTGCAGGAAGCGGCTTGGCGCGCGGCCGAAACCGGGGTTGATGCGCCGCCTTCCAAGCTTACGCGGGCGCGGCTTTCGGCGATCGGCCTCGCGCCAGACGACCAGAGCGCCTTCGCGCGCGTGCTCGACGCCTACAACAGGGCCAACCCCGTCAACTTCGTCGGCGTCCGTCTGCTGGTGCGCGCGATGACCCGTGACGTTGGCGGGCCGCCCCCGAAGCACTCGGCGTGGCGGGCGCCTGAGGCCATTGGCGGCCTGCCGGCCATGGTGCCAATTGCGAAAATCGGCCATGGTGACCGCGCGATGATCGATGCGCTCTCCTCCGATCCTGCCCTGGACCGGTCGCGGGTGGTGCCCAGCCTCTACAGGCATTTGACGGAGTGGCCAGGGCTGATCGGTGCGATCCACGACGACCTCGCGCCGCGGTTCAAGTCGGGCGAGATGGCGAGAGTGATCGGTGCGGCAGGCGAGGCCATGGACGGCGAGGCCGCTCGCCTCGACGCCTACATGAAGCCGCTGCCAGGACTCGCAACGCTCGGCCCGATCTCCGAGACGCTCGAGAAGTTCTCGGCCTTGATCCCCGAGATGGTGACGGTCGGCCTGCTTCTGAAACGCGGGATCGACGCTCCCGCGCACTCGTGACCACGGGGTGAGAAATTCATGGCCAAAGGAGCGCGCGGACGCCGAGCTGCTACGTCAAGAGTTGGTGGACTGGCTGGTGTGCGGACTCCTTGCCGGACTCGTTCTGCAAGAGCTCCGCGGGCGACTTGGGTGATCGCAGGGATTTGACGCGCTCTGTGTACTCGGGCCAGCGGGTCAAATGCAGGCGATCCTTGTACTCGAGGACCTGGTCGCGCTCCTCGGCTGACAACGAGCCCGTAGCCTTCAAACGGGCAACTTCCTTGGTAATGGCGACACGCTCATCGTGCAGGTTCTTATTGAGATTGAACAGAGCTTGCGGGGCGTAGACCGGCGTCGTGCGGACCATGCGCTTGAAGACAGAGTCGGAGATCACCGCGTGGAGCGGCAGCTTGCGCGGGCGGTACTCGTAGAGGGCGCTGTACCAGCTTCGCAGTTGGCCTGACGGGTCGGGCCGGAGGATGGGAGCGTCCGGACGGGCGTCTTGCGGCAGCTCCGTACCATTCTCATCCAGTCCGTTGGCGGCAGTGAGGTAAAGACCCCATGCAGGATCGCCAGGTGTCTTGCGAGGCGTATCGGCATAGCCGCTGCTGATGTGCCTGAGGAGGAAATCCATGGTCACGTCCGACAAGCGATCGGTTGCCCAGCCGCCGCCGATATTGGCGTGATCGCCACTGAACCAGACTTCAACGATGCGCTCGGGTTGGATTGGATCCGGGTCCATCAAGGTCGGCTCGAAGCTGTCGCGCATCTCATCGAGCGCAACCATGTGGTAGGCTCGCTCGACGGTTTCCGGCACCGTCAGATCCTTGAACAGGTTCAGCTGCTGGAAATTGATGCCTGCGATGGTCTTGGCGATGCCGAACGAGCCAACCGTATCCCAACAGCCGAGCACCTTGATTGGCACGTCGTGCTGTTTGGCGTGCGAGTTCCACACCGTCCAATGGCGGCCGAAGAGGCGCAATGTCCATACCGTCCTGGGTGCGCCGCGCTCGTCGATGGCACGCGCCAGCAAGCGCGCGATGGCGGCACCGCGGCTGAAGCCGAAGATGAAGATGCGGTCCTCTGGGCGATAGACGCGCATGATGTCGAGGTAGGCGCGCTCGACGATGCCGCTGGCGCCCATGCCTGCCGCCATGCCGAGCGTCTGGGCGATGGGGTCGTTGTCGAACTGGTTGCCGACGCCGGCATAGTAGAACGCGATTTGCTTGTCCTCATAGGTCTTGCAGAGGGAGGCGTCGAACTTGCCGACCGGCTCGAAGCTGCCCCTCTTGTCGGATTTCAGCATCTTGAAGAGCTTGAAGACGTTGGTCTGGGCAAGCAGGCCCAGTTCCTGCTGATCGGGCGTGTTGGAGGTGCCGTCGAGACAGACGACGATGTTCTTGCGCTTGCGACCAGCCCAGCGGGCCGAGTTGCGAAGGAGCAGATAGATCGTCGGCAGACCAATGAGAAGAAACTCCCACTTATAGATCCAGCCGAAAAAGCCCGTGCCGAGGAATGACCAGATCCAGCTGCGCACGGCCGCTTGACCGGGATCGACCACTTTCATGGCAGATGCGGCTGGGGGCGTGGCAGCCGGTGCCGCCGGAGCTGGGGTTGAGGCTGGAGCCTGGGCCTGGGCCTGGACTTCGACGGGGGCCGTAGCTGGCGGAGGAGGTGTCGGCGCGCCTGCGGCCGGCGTCTGGCCAGCTCCAGCGGCAAGCGCCATGGGCGCTGTCGGAGAGGTGGCAGACGGCGTTGATGAACGCTGGGACAACTCAACTACGGCCGGCTTGCCTGGTTTCCATCCCGGTCCGTAGCCCATGAAACAAGCGACGGCGACACCCAGAAGTGCGGCGGCCAGGACCGAGTTGTGGATGCGTGGGGAAATCAATCCGGCGGAAGTCGTGTGGCGCGCCAGGCGGTTGACGAGCAGCAGAAAAACGAGCTGGACGACGAGGAACTGCAACAGAACTCCCGCGAACGGCATCTCGGCCGTGGGCGACAGCCTGCCAAACACTCCCGATGCATTGAGCCCGAACATGAGCGCAAACGAGACGGCGAACCAGACGAGAAAGTTGCGGCGGTAGATCAGTCCTGCAATGCCTGGGATCAGAGCGAACAGAGCGATCTGCCAGACGGTGGACGCCAAGCCGACGACTATGCCCTTGATGCCGTAGACGACAGAGTCGATGAACGTCTTCAGGATCGGGAAGCCGATTTTCATGACGTAATCGGCAAAGCCTAGCTTCTTCAGGCCCTCGAAGGCCTTCTTGGCAATTGCTTCGACTTCCTCGATCTTGGCTTTTTCTTCGCCGCCTTGCCGCAGCAAACTCGTGATGCGGGATTTGTCGATGCCGAGGTTTTGCGTGAGCTGATCCTCACCGGCGGGCAGGCTCAGGAGAAACAGTACGATCATCAAGGCCATGAGGAGGAACGGTACGATTCTCGAACCTCGTTTTACGCCAAGCTGCGCCCGGATTTCCTTGCGCGCCAGCGTTATCGCATCGCTCATGACCCACTCCCCCAAACTCAGACGCCAAGACGCATACTTCTCTTGCGCACTTCCCCCGAAGTCGTCGCGATGCCAGAAAACCGGGGTGTGCCTCTCGTCCCGAAGCTACCCGGAGGTGCTTGCGGTGCGCGCCGATGTGCGCATTTCGCAAAATTATTTGGAGCTGCGGCCTGGGACAATGACGCCGTTGCTCATGGGCATCGAAGTCATATTCTCATGTCACTCATATGCAACAACGACGAATGTCGCGCGGAATCATGGAGCCAGGCATCGACGTGAGACGCGCTGCGCAGCCGCGCGTTAGCCGATGCGCTCGCGGGCGTGGGCCATGATGGAATCGAACTCGGCGTCGAGGGCTGCGTTGACGCCGCGGCAGCCTTCGGCCACAAGGCCCGCAAACTCGAGGTAGTCGCGACGGCGTGACAGGGTCCATTCGCCCGGCGGATTGGTCACGGTATCTGCCACGTTGCTGGTCTTGTCGGAGAGCTTGATCAGCTTGGCCGTTGGTGACAGACGGGCGGCGTGATCGATCTCGTGGCGCTTGCGGGCCTGCCACGTGAGGCCGACAGGATCGGAGAGCTCATCGACCCAATCGGCAATTTCAGGGCCGAAGAGACGCACGAGCTCGGCCTTGGTGGTCTCGGTGTCCTCGATGGTGTCATGGAGGATGGCCGCGGCCAACACCGCGGCATCCTCGATACCCGCCACGCGATTGAGACGCTCGGCAACTTCGAGCGGGTGGTTGATGTAGGGCGTATTGCGCACGCCCTTGCGGCGCTGGTCACGGTGCTTGTCGGCGGCGAAGTGCGCCGCCTGAATGACGAGGCCGATGCCTGAGGCGAGGCGATGCATGAGGAGGCCTTAGGCCGGTTTGGCGTGAGCTGCAAGCTTTGCCCGCTCCGGAACGGGGCGCGCGGTCTCGGGATCGCCTGCGAATACTTCCTCAAGAGCTGCTGCGACCTGCAAGACGAGCAGGTCCGTGCCACGTCGACCAACGACCTGGATGCCGAAGGGGAGGCCCTTGTCGTCACGACCGCACGGGATGGAG
Source organism: uncultured Alphaproteobacteria bacterium (assembly GCA_963761475.1). Classification (GTDB taxonomy): domain Bacteria; phylum Pseudomonadota; class Alphaproteobacteria; order Rhizobiales; family Hyphomicrobiaceae. The sequence goes on along the minus strand of CAVXGT010000014.1, from coordinate 209,878 downwards.
CAAGCGCAGCACAGAGCCATTGTCGGCGCGTAGGCGAGCGCCAACCAGCGCATGTAGGTCGGCATCTTCTCGCCGTCGATCTCCTCGACGAAGAGCTGGCTATGGGGAAACGGCGAGACAGAGGCCGTCGGGGCGATGATGACGTCGTAGTCGTCAAAGAAGGCGTTGACGCGTTTCATCAAATGGCCCTGCTCGACCATGCCGCGGCCAATCTCGGATGCCGTCAGTTTGAGCCCGCGCTCGGTGTTGTCGATGACGTTGCGATCGAGGACGTCGCGGTGCTTCGCCAATCGGGCCTGGTGCTGCGACACGAACGCGAGGCCGCGGTGGACTTCGAAGATTTCATGGAGACCGGCGTAGTCGGGGTGGGCCTCATCTGCGCGGTGCATCCATTGCGCGAGGCGGCGGGCGCGGTCTGCGAAAACGGCACGGATATTGCGCGCGACAGGCGCCTGGCCAAAGTCGACCGTGATGGCGGCCCGTACATCGGCCAAGTCGGCCGGGACCAAGACGTCATCCAGATCGTAGGCGGCCACGGAATAGGGATCGTCGCCGTTGTCGTCGACCTGGGCGCGAAACAGGAGATAGGCATCAGCGACCGTGCGGCCCATGGGACCGGAAACGCCCCAGGGAAGAAGTGATGCCTCGCGCCCGGGATAGGGCACGACGCCGGGCGATGGGCGGAAACCGACGATACCGCTGAAGGCTGCGGGTGTGCGCAAAGAGCCGCCATAGTCCGAGCCTGTCGCAAGCGGCATCTGGCCGAGCGCCAATGCGACGGCGGAGCCGCCCGAGGAACCCGCTGCAGTAAGCGTTGGGTCAAATGGGTTGCCGGTGGCACCGTAGACGCGATTGCGCGTATTGGCGCCGGCGCCGAACTCGGGCGTGTTGGTCTTGGCGAAAATGTTGGCGCCGGCGTCGCGGACATTGAAGACGTTGGCGCCGTCCTCGGTGGGGACGTGGTCCTTGAAGATCAGCGAGCCCCAGGTTGTCCGCAGGCCCTTGACGGGCTCGAGGTCCTTGATGCCGACCGGCAGGCCATGCAGCGGCCCCAGTGGCTCGCCGGCCATGACCTCGGCTTCCTGACGACGGGCGGTCTCACGCGCCAGCGCTTCGTCCTGCGCGACGACGGCGTTGACGGCCCGATTGGTCTCGGCTGTCCGCTTCAGACAGCTCTCGACCAGCTCGACAGGTGAGAGAGCCTTGCGGCCGATGAGGCGGCGGGCGTCGACGGCCGTGAGATCGCAGGGTTCGCTTGCAAGCGTCATGTCTCAAGTTTCCTCAATTTTGTCAGCGAACTTTTGCCGGGACCGTTTTGCCCTCGCCGATATCCCAATAGATGCCCGCCATCAGGCCGGCTGCGCTTTTCATCATCGGCATGAGAATGTGCTCGTCGGGCCAATGCTGGGAACAGGAGGCGTAGGAGTGGGGCACCCAGATGGCGGGCATGCCGAGATCATCAGTGAAGACCTCGTTGCAGATCGAGCCGCCCATGGAGGGTACGACGGCCGGGGGGCGATTGGAGGAGCGCTGGATCGAGCCGCGCACGAACATGGCCCAGGGGTGATCGGGCTCGATACGCGAGGCCTTGAAGGTGCCGTCGTTGATGGCGGGAGGCGGCACGACCTTGATCAAGGTGTGGCCGTGGCTATCCAGGTGCTTCTGGAGAGCCGGGATAATGGCATCCAGATCGGTGCCGGCAATAAAGCGAAGCTGGCAATGGGCGACGGCCTTGGGTGGAATGGCGTTGACCGGGCGGCCGGGTGTACCCGTGGTGAAGGCCAGAATGTTGAACGTATTGGCGGCATAGACTCGCTCGGCCGGTTTCATGTCCGGCTCGCCCCACCATGCATCGACCTGCGGGCCCTTGTCACCACCGTCGATCTCGACATCGGCCAAGACCGCCTTGACGGCCGGCGTCATCGGTGGCGCCTTCAAAGCGTCGACCAAGAGTTCACCCTTGGGGCCAACGATGGAGGCCAAGGCGTGGGCCATCAGGAAGCCCGGGTTGGCGATGAGGCCGCCCCAGTTGCCCGAGTGATGGCCGCCTTCGCGAAGGTCGCAAACCAGGTCGAAGTTGACGGCACCGCGACAGCCAAGCGCCAGCGTCGGCCTGTCCTGGCGCACACGGGGACCGTCGGAGGCGATGAGGACGTCGGCTGAAAATTCGTCCTTATGATTGCGGACGAGTTCGGCCAGCCCCTTGGATCCTGCCTCCTCTCCGGTCTCGATCATGAATTTGACGTTGAATCCAAGCCTGCCGCCGCGTTCGGCCATGACGCAGCGGAGTGCTGCCATGTTGATGGTGTGCTGGCCCTTGTTGTCGGCGGTGCCGCGACCATAGAGGCGCTCGCCATCGCGGGCAGTGATCCATGGGCCCTGGCCCTTGGTCCACTGCTCCTCCATGCCGCGGACGACGTCGCCGTGGCCATAGCCCAAAACCGTGGGTAACGTGGGGTCCTCGATCCGGGTGGCGAGCAGCACGGGACCCTGGCCTGCGATCGGGTTGTCGTAGACTTTGGTGGTGAAGCCCATTTCGGTGAAAGCCGTTGCCATCTCGGTGTCGAAATAGCGATGGCATTCGGCGATGGCGTCGGGGTCGGGGAATTTCTGGCTTTCAGTGCGAATGGCTACGCGGCGCGCCAATTCCTGCTCGAAGGTACCGTCGTCGACATAGGCCTCGGCGCGGGCAACGGCGCCGGTGCGGGACGGGGAGGCTTGGCTCATGATGGGACTTGCTCCTGTGCAGCGGGCCTGGTGGCCTTCGACCCATGTCGTCGGATGGGCTAGCCCATTTCGCTCATCATCAAGGTTTCAATGCAAGACCGGCCCAATGGCCAGGACGCGACAAACAGCCCGACAGACGATCGACTCCAGCCAACGGCTCGACAAACGGCGTTGCGGAACGCAAGCTGGACGCTACGAGGACCATTATCAAGAGCCCCGAGGAGGCGCCTGCCATGTCCGATCTCGACCTTCCCCGCCTTGCCGCAGACCTGGAGCGGTTACTGAAGCTGCGTTCGATCCCCTTCGGCATGAAGCTCTTCGAGAATGCTGCCGAGATGGAGGAGATACCTCGCATACGCCGGCCGAAGCACATTCATACTCTCGACCAGATCGTGGCACAGGCGGCGCGGCTCGGATGGACGGTGGGGATCACGGCCGAGAACCTTGTTGGCGCCCAGTGCCGGGCCGTGGTGGGGCTCGGAAACCAGAAGAACGCCGAGTGGGCCTCGGGCAAGTCGACTGCCGGGGTGTGGCACGGCACGATCGAGGATGCGGCCGCCCGGCAAGCATCACTCGACTGCGTTCCTGATGGAAAGTACGAGGCGCTGGTGGTTTCGCCGTTGGGCGGTGGCCGGCTCGACCCACCGGATATCGCGCTTTTCTACGCCACGCCGGGGGCCATGATGTATTTCATCAACGGCATGCAGTACGTCGGCTACAAGAAATTCGACTGGGGCGTGGTCGGTGAATCGGCGTGCGCCGATAGCTGGGGTCGGGCGCTCTCCAAGCGAGAGCCATCCTTGTCGATTCCATGCTTCGCCGAGCGGCGGTATGGCGGTGTGCTCGACGACGAGATGTTGATGGCGATCCCGCCGGACCAGCTCGCGAAAGCCATCAAGGGCATGGAGAGCCTGGCGCGAAATGGGTTCCGCTATCCGTTCCCGCAGTATGGAATCCAGAACGACGTGCGCGACGGCATGGCGGTGAGCTATCCGGACCGGGCGCGAAAATAAAGGAAGCCGACGAATGACGTCTTGGGCTTGTCAGCCCGGAATCAGGGAGACGGTCGGTGAGCAATCCGGCGTTCAAGTTCGATCATGTGCACATCATCGCGCGCGATCCGCATGCGTCGGCGCAGTGGTACGTGGAGAAGCTCGGTGCCGTGATCGCTGCGGACACCGTGGCGCGGGGGGCGCCGCAAATCTTCGTATCGCTCGGCGGCATGACGATCCTCATTCGGGGAAAACGGCCAGGAGAGGAGCCGGTCGAGACGCGGAAGATCAGGCCGTTCAGCGATTTCTCGAGCCACGACGAGTGGGGCACGGACCACTTCGGTTTTCTCTACGAGGGTGATCTCGCAGCATTCTGCCAGGAGCTCGCGGCCAAGGGCGTGACGTTCCCAGTACCGCTGAAGCGCGGCGTCAATGGTGCGGCGTTGTGCTACATCCAGGCGCCGGACAATGTTTCGATCGAGTTGATGGAGGCGTGAGGCGCGCGGCGCTCGAGCCGGCAACCACTCTGGAAACAATGAGGCCGGCCGGGAGTGAACTCCCGACCGGCCATTGTTTTTGCGCGATGGCGTTCGGTCAGGGCGCCTCGTTGGAGAAGATGATGGTGCCGGAGGCTGCGAACATGCCGCCGACGCCGTGACAGACCGAGATCTTGGCGCCAGGGATCTGCGCCGGCGCGATGCCACGCATCTGGCGGACGCTCTCCTGAAGGGCGTACATGCCGTACATTCCGGAGTGCATGTAAGAGAGGCCGCCGCCGTTGGTGTTGATCGGCAGCTTGCCGCCGGGCGCGGAGTGACGCTCGCCGATGAAGGCTGCCGCCTCGCCGCGCTTGCAGAAGCCCAGATCCTCGAGGCCATAGAGCGGCAGGTGGGCGAAGGCATCGTAGATCATGAGATGGTCGACGTCTGAATGCTTGATGCCAGCCTCGTCGAACGCCTTCTTGCCGGAGACGCGGAAGGCCTTGGACGACGTGAAGTCCTCCATCTGGGAGATCATTGGGCCTTCGACCGACTCGCCCGTGCCAAGGACGTAGACCGGCTTTTGCGGGAAGTCCTTGGCGCGCTCGGCGCTGGTGAGGATCAGAGCGCCGCCACCATCGGTGACCAGGCAGCACATGAGGATGCGGAAGGGGTAGGCGATCATGCGGGAGCCCAGCACGTCGTCGACCGTGATCGGGTCCTTGAAGGTGGCGCGCGGGTTCTTGGCGGCCCACTCGCGCTGGACCACCGACACCATCGCCACCTGCTCCTCAGTGATGCCGTATGTCTTCATGTAGCGCATCACCGGAATGGTGAACATGGTGGGCGGGCCAAACACGCCGAATGGCGCCTCGAACTGGCCAGCAAGGCTCTCAGGGTAGGGCGGGCGCGGGGTGACGCCCACGCGCGACTTGCCACTCTCGCCATGGGTGATGAGCACCGTCTTGCACAGGCCCTCGTTGATGGCCGCGGCGGCATGTCGGACATGCAGCATGAACGAGCAACCGCCGACTGCGGTGCCGTCCGCCCAGGTGGGGGTAATGCCAAGGTACTGGGCCAGAGACTGGGGCACCTCGCCTGCCGTCGCGATGCCGTCGATGTCGGAGGGCTTGAGGCCGCAGTCCTTCATGGCGTTGAGGGCAGCGTCGGCATGCAACTGGATCTGCGACATGCCGGGGATACGGCCCAATTCGGTGGTTTCTGCCGCGCCGACAACGGCGACTGATTTCTGTTTCATTGCTTACTCCTGCGCGCTCGGGATGCCCACTTCGCATCCGCGCTGTGTTGATTTGCGCTTCGGATGCCCACTTCGCATCCGCGCGGGTGCGATGGTGAGCTTCGAGAGCGGCTGGCGATCTCGTTATTTGCCGGCTGGCTTGAACAGCGGCAGCGAAATGTCGTCCGTCTGCTTCTCGAAGCTGACCTCAAGCGGCATATCGAGTTGCAGCGCCTCGGGCGTCTGCGGGCAGCCGGTGATATTGGTCATCATGCGCGGACCCTCGTCGAGCTCGACGACGGCAATGGCATAAGGCGCATCGAAGCCGGGCGTGGCGCGGGCGTGGATGACGTAGGAGTGCAGCTTGCCCTTGCCGGAGGCCTTGACCACCTTGACCGAGCGCGAGCCGCATTTCGGGCAGAAGGGGCGCGGTGGGAAGTAGGTCTTTGAACAGTCGTTGCAAGACTGCAAGCGCAGCTCACCGGCCTTGGCGCCCTCCCAGAAGTGCTGGGTTTCGGGGGTGGGCTTGGGCAGCGGACGTTTTCCTTCGGCCACGGGCTGTCTCCTTACGTTCCTCGGCACAGAGTTGATGGCAGCAAATGTCCGACGGCCCGGGGGAAATGTAAACCTCCGGCTTGCCGGGCACAGCGGCAGCAGCTAGGCGAGCTGTCCTCACGCCCGGGCAAGGCGCCTTGGTCTCGACACCCGAATCAGTCGATAGGTGGCGCATGCAATGTGAATTGTGGGCTGGCGAGCGGAGTACCCCATGACCGAACGGATCAGCACCCGACGGCGCAAGGTCGCCAACAACACCACGTCGCGCGAGATGGGCGATGGACCGCCCGTGGCGGCTACGGCTCAGCGGCGTGCTGCGGCGAAGCGGGCAAAGCCCGCCAAAGACGCCAAGCGCGCGCCGGCCGGCAAACCCTTCGAGAAGAAGGTGATCGCGCTGGTTTATGATTTCGACGGCACGCTCAGCCCGAAGCCGATGCAGGAATATACGTTCCTACCGAAGATCGGCGAGGATCCGGAAGCGTTCTGGGAGGAATCGAACCGGATTGCGAAGGAGCATGAGGCCGACAGTCTGATCACCTACATGCACCTGATGTACAAGAAGGCGAAGGCTGCGGGCGTTCGGATCGACCGCGAGGACCTCGTGGCGCTCGGGCGCGACGTGGAGCTCTATCCCGGCGTCGAAGGCTGGTTCGACGAGATCGCCAAGTACGTGTCCATCGCTGCGGAAAGCCATGGTGTGACGCTCCGGCACTATCTCGTCTCCTCGGGCCTCACGGAGATCATTGAGGGGACGCGGATCTACGACCGGTTCCACAACGTGTTCGCCTCGGAATACTGGTTCGATGCCTATGATCTGCCGTATCCGAAGCGGGTGATCACCGATACCGGCAAGACGCAATATCTGTTTCGAATCAACAAGGGCGTCGAGAACCTCGGCCACAGCATCAACGAGCACATGCCGGAGACGGTGAGGCCGATCCCCTTCTCGAACATGATCTACTTCGGCGATGGTGATACGGACGTGCCGTCGATGGCGGTGATGCGCAAGAACGGTGGTTATGCGCTTGCCGTGCATGGTCCCGGCAAGGCCAGGCAGAAATGCGTCAACCTCTTCAAGGCCGGACGTTGCGATTTCTTTGCGCAGGCTGACTACCGGCGCGGATCGGATCTGTTCAAGCGCACCTGCCTGCTTCTGGATCGCATCCTTGCTGACATTCGCGTGCGCGAGGAGATGTGGCAGCTCGAGCGCGAGGCGGGCCGGGAGTGACCGACCAATACCGTCACCGCCGGCGGGCAGTAACGGCGTTGGCGTCGTCGTCGTCCGTGGGCATGGCTGCGAGTTCCTGCACGGTGACCGGCTTGACCGGTGGGCGTAGGCGGAAATAGCCGATATCTGACGGCGGTACTTGGCGGCGGGCTGCCATGATCTCGGTGACCGTCAGGCCACACATCCGTCCCTGACAGGGTCCCATCCCGCAGCGGGTATAAGACTTGAGTTGTGCCGGCCCCTGCGCCCCGAGGTCAACGGCGTGCTCGATCTCGCGTGCCGTTACCGATTCGCATCGACAGACGATGGTGTCGCCGGTCGGAATGCGAAAGCGGTCGGCTGGGCGAAAGGCTTCGTCGAGAAATATGCGGGCGCGGGCGCGCCTGGACAGGCGCCGCTTGAGACTTTCAGGCGAGGGGCCGACTTTGCGATGCGCGCCCAAGTCGTCGATCACGGCAGCGGCGGTGAGGTAGCCGCGATCAGCGGCGGCTTCCCAGCCTGCAATGCCAGCGCCATCGCCAGCAACGAAGATCCGCTCGACATTGCTGCGTCCGTCGACATCCAATTCGGGCACGTAGCACAGCTGGTGCGTGTCCCATAAGTGGCGAACGCCTGCGGCCATCGCCAGATTGACCTGCGGCACGACGCCTTGATGCAGGAGCACGGTGTCAGCCTCGATGCGCTGCTCGCCATCACGGGTGCCATAGCGCACAGCCTCGATGCGCTCCTTGCCTTCCAGCGTCACATCCAGGACGGACCGAGTGATCGGCACCTGACGGTGGACCCTCGCCATCAGCGCCAGGCCCTTGGCAAAATAGGAAGAAGCGGCAAATGTCGGGAGGTGTGGCAGCGCTGCGCGGCGGGCTGCGCGATCGGTGGTGTCGAGAATGCGCTCGATGCGACCGCCTGAGCGCAAGACCTGTGCGGCATAGAGCCAAATCAGCGGGCCGCTACCGGCAATGACGAGCTTGCCTGAGGGATAGAGCGCGGAGGCTTTGAGAAGCCCCTGCGCCGCTCCAACCGTCATGACGCCCGGCAGGGTCCAGCCGGGAACGGGAAATGGCCGCTCCTGGGCCCCCGTGGCAATGATCACGCGTGCGGCGGCGAGGCGACGGGCCGTCCCCGCCGAGGAGAGGCTTGCCGTACCGGTCTCGTCGAGGCTCCACACGGTCGTTGAGGGCAGATAGATGGCCTTGGAAGCTGCAAGCGCTTCTGCCGCGTCAGCGCCATACCAATAGTCTGCGCCGAGTATTGGGCGGCGATGCACGGGCGTGGTTGTCACAGCACGCCACACTTGACCGCCGGGGCTCGGCGCCTCGTCCACAATGGCCGTGGAGAGGCCAGCTGTGGCAGTCGACGTGGCCGCCGCCATGCCAGCGGGGCCAGCGCCAACGACCAGGACATCCACGCTTGCGGGCAATGCGGCCATCGCGCTCATCGGCCGGCCTCCCTGCGAGCGGACTGGGTTTCGACCACCATGCCGTCGCCGACCTCGATCATGCAGGACTGCCGATTGCCGATGCCGTCAATGGTGACGAGGCACTCGAAGCACACGCCCATTAGACAGTAGGGCCCGCGCGGCTCGGATGTGACGGGATGCATCCGGCTGGCGGGATGGCCTGCTGTCATCAGGGCTGCGGCTACCGTGTCACCGCGACGTGCGACAAAGGCTGCGCCATCGATCGTGATCGTGACCGGCCGGTCGCTTATGTCAGGCAATCGCTTGAGCATTAAACCTCCTCGCCGAGAATGCGCCCAGCATGGGATCAAGAACTCCGCGGGCGATCATCGGGGCAACGTCCAGGGCGTGGTTGGCCGCCAGTGTCACGCCGGAATGGCAGGTGACGGCGAAGGCGCCAGGGGATGTGGCCGATTGGTCGTAAATCGGGAAGCCGTCGGCGGTCATGACACGGATGGCAGACCAGGTGCGTACGACATTGAGGCGCGCAAGCTTCGGGAAATAGCGGACGGCGCGGGCGGCCATCAAAGCGCTGACGCCTACCCGGAGGCCGGCCGGATCGGTGGCTTCCTCGCGGCTGTCGCCGATCATGACGGAGCCCTCGTCCGTCTGGCGAACGTTGACAATGGGATGATGGAGGAATGGCGCGATGCGCTCGGTGACGATGATCTGTCCGCGCTCGGGCCGCATCGGCACGGAGAGGCCGACCAGCGGGGCCAGGCGCTCGGTGGCGTTGCCTGCGGCGAGGACGACCTTGCTTGCCTCGATGGTGCGCCCGGCGCTCTCGATACGGAAGCCCGATGCGAGCGGTACGATGTTGTCGACGCGGTGGCCGGGCAGGTAGCTTGCGCCGAGCTGCTTCAGGCCGGTGTGCAGCGCCAAAAGCAGGCCCTGCGAATTGACGTGACCATCGAGCGGGCAGTAGCTCGCGCCTACGACCTCCGGGCCGATATCCGGCAGCATTTTCCGCGTCTCGGCCGCGGTCAGGATCTGGGTTTCGTAGTTGACCATGCGGGCCTGGTTGTGCAGGCGCATCAGGATCTGGCGGCGCTGCTCCAACTCGTCCTCGGAGAGCGCCAGATGAAAGCCGCCGGGCCTTTCGAAATGCACGTCGATCCCGGTTTGTCTGCGCAGCTCGTCAGCGAAGGCGGACCAGGCGTTGGACGAGCGAACGGTCCAGCCGGCGTACTCGGCCATACCAAGCCCCTTGGACTGCACCCACACGAGCGCGAAATTGCCACGGGATGCGCGGGCTGCTGTATCGCCCTCGTCGAAGACTGCGACGCGCTGGCCGGCGCGGGCGAGGCCCCACGCAACAGCCGCGCCGACAAGGCCGCCGCCAACGACGGCAACGTCGTAGTTGTCGCGGATGGGGGCGCTCGGTGTGCCGCTCATGGCTCGGGCTCCGTCATTGCGGTGGCGCGCCTCTCTCCTCTGCAAACGAAGGGGGCGCGAGAATTCGTTGAACATGTTTGGCAATTCGAGAGCGGATGTCGAGGCTCAGTTGCCCAAAAAGCGCGGCCGGACCTTCCGTCGGGGAAAAATTATGCGCAAACTTGCGCTTGGCGCCGTCAAACATCCTTTCCGTCGGCCGCATCGAGACGCTACAACTGCCACGAGGAGCCTGCCCCAATGGCCAGCCTGCCCGAGTACGAGATCCACGCCATCAAATATGCCCGCAGAGACGCCTGGCGGCGGGATCATTTCATCGGCGGCGATCCCCATGAGCTGCCAATGGCGATGGACTATTTCGTTTGGGTGATTACGGGGCCGGCCGGCGCGATCGTGATGGATCTCGGGTTCACCGCCGAAATGGCCAAACAGCGAAAGCGCGAGTTCCTGCGCTGCCCGATCGACAGCCTAAAGCTCGTCGGCGTCGACGCCCGCGATGTCAACGACGTCATCGTGAGCCACATGCATTACGATCACGCAGGGAACCTGGACAAGTTCCCGAAGGCCCGCTTTCATATCCAGGCGCGCGAGATGGCCTACGCGACGGGCAAGTACATGCGCTACCCGAAACCTGGCCGCAGCTATCACGTCGAGGACGTGGTCGGGATGGTGCGGCTCAACTTCAAGGGCCGTGTCGAAATGCACGAGGGGATGGTGGAGATTGCGCCGGGCATCACGTTGCATCCGGCGCCTGGGCACGCCGACGGCCTACAAGTGGCGCGCGTGCACACCAAGAGGGGTTGGGTGGTGCTGGCCTCGGATGCCACGCACTACTACGAGAACTTCCTGAAAAACCGACCATTTGCGACCGCTTTCCACATCGGCGAAATGCTCGATGCCTATCGCACGCTGGAGCGGCTGGCGCCATCGGCCAGGCACATCATTCCAGGACATGATCCGCATGTGATGATGGAGTATGAACCACCGAAGCCTGAACTCGCGGGCGCCGTCGTGCGTCTCGATGTGGCACCGAGCGGGCCGGCGCCCACTTTTCCAGCCGGCAGCGGGGGGCATTAGGGCAGTGTGTTGTTGGTGGCGCCATACGACGTCCGCCGCCCTGCGGGGAGCCGGCCGGCTGACAGGGGCCAGGTAAAGGCGCGGGGATGATTTAGTCGGCGCGGCCCGTCGCAACTTCGCGGGCGAATAGGAGCAACTCGGTGGCGATGCGCTGCATGTCGGCGTAGTCGTCGCCTTTGGCGGCTCCGCGTTTCCAAAGTGCGTGGAGTTGCAGAAGCACGACGGCTAACTTGAACATGGCCAGCACGCGGAGAGCCGGGTAAGCGGAGACATCGCGTCCGGTGATGCGGGCATATTTTTCGACCACCTCGGAGCGAGTCGGGAAACCCGGCGCTGCCGTGGGCAACTGCTTCATGTCATGCATGCAGGCGGGATCACCGGCCTCGGCCCAGTAGCTCAGAAGCGTCGCGAGATCGAACAGTGGCTCGCCGCGCGTTCCCATGTCCCAATCGACGATGGCGCGTGGTGCGAAAGTTTGAGGGTCGACAATCAGGTTGTCGAGCTTGAAGTCGGAGTGCAGCAATGTGGCGGGCGATGTCTTGAAGGACTGGCGCTCGAGCCAGGCTTCAACCTCCTGCGACAACTGAACCGTTTGAGGCGGAAGTTCGAGGCGCCGGGCGCGGCCGGACCAACCACGGATGGCACGCTCGATGAAGCCTGCGGGCTTACCCAGATCCCCGAGGCCGACAGCTTCGGGGTCAACGGAGTGAATGGCGGCCAGGGTCTCGACGAGCATGTCGCCGGTCGCGGCTGCAACATCGGGACGGCCGCGAAAATGACTGGCATCGTCGCCCTTTATGACGAGCCCGGGACGGTACTCAATCAGTTGAAACGGCACGCCTATTACGGTCTCGTTCTGGCAGAGATGGAGGCTTTGCGGTGCCAGCGGCAGGGCCTGCCAGAGGCGCGACAAAATGCGATGCTCGCGTGCCATGTCGTGTGCGCCGGGGGGCAGATCGCCATCGGGCGGGCGGCGCAGGACGAGCCACCGACCGCCCGCTTTTAGGCGGTAATTTATGTTGGCCATGCCTGTGCCGAACTGCGCAATTGGAACGCGCTCATCCAGCGGCAAGCCGATTGCGCTCAAATATTCGGCCAGGCTTGACTGATCGAGCGGAAAAGCATCACCCAGCCGGCGGAAGACATGCGCATCACCGGGTGCTGCTGCGCTGTTGTTGTTTTGCGGCATTACCCGCGCCCTTTCCAACCATCCCAGGCGAGGATTGCGGGCA
>CAVXGT010000014.1:0-190000 GCA_963761475.1 uncultured Alphaproteobacteria bacterium | reverse complement strand
TCTGGCCGAGATCAACGCGCCGAACACCACTCAGCTCACCAAGACCAGTAGCGAGAGCGACGAAGTCGACGACGACATCGCCGGCGAGGTCGTCCGCGTGAAGATCGGACGCGGCCAAACGCTCACGAACGTGCTGGTTCGCCTTGGCGCCGCGGCGTGGCAGGCGCGCGAGATGGTCGACAGTGCCAACGGCGTGCTCCCAGAAGCGGCTGTCACCCCGGGCCATACCGTTGAGGTGACACTGGTACCGTCCCTTTCGGACACGGGCGCGACGGAGCCTGCACGGTTCGCGGTGTTCGGCACCCGCGGCGAGCACAAAGTGACGGTCGAGCGCAACGAAGCTGGCGAGTTCATCGCCTCGGCGACGCAAAAGACCACCGGCATGCCCAGTGCCAAGGGCGAGTCGGCAAAAAGCAGCCAAGGTATCAGCCGGTATGCCAGCGTCTACTATGGGGCGCTGGCGCAAGGCGTGCCGCCTGACACGATCGAGATGCTGTTGCGGCTGCATGCCTACGAGGCGGATTTCCGGCGCAAGGCGCGTGGCAGCGATGCGCTGGAGCTGTTCTTCGACCTCAAAGAGGCTGACAAGGGTGCCGACGGCGCGTTGGGCGAGCTGTTGCTGACATCAGTGACCATCGGCGGGACGACGCACAAATTCTACCGGTACCGGTCGCCGGACGGGAGCGTCGATTACTTCGATCCCAACGGAAACAATTCCCGGCGCTTCCTGCTTCGCAAGCCAGTGCGCAGTGAAGACGTGCGGCTGACCTCTGGCTTCGGTCTCCGGCGCCACCCCTTGCTCAACCAGCGCAAGCTGCACTCGGGCATCGACTGGGCGGGACGCACGGGAACGCCGATCGTGGCTGCCGCTCACGGTACGATTGAAGAAGCGAAGTATCGGGGCCAATACGGAAACTACGTCCGCATCCGGCATGCGAACGGCTATCACACAGCCTACGGACACATGCGCGGCTTTGCGGCCGGTATGGAAGCGGGCATGCGCGTGCGGCAGGGGCAAGTGATCGGCTATATCGGTTCAACCGGCCTTTCGTCGGGGCCGCACCTGCACTTCGAGGTGCTGGTCAACGGCCGGTTCGTCGACCCGCTTTCGATCCAGGTGCCGCGCGAGAAGCGGCTGTCCGGGCGTCAATTGGCCTCGTTCCAGCGCGAGCGGGTGCGTATCGATGCGTTGATGCGACGGCCGCCTGTCAGCGTGCGGACGGTCGAGGCCAACAACTAGACCATGGGTTTTATTGCGGCTTGGCGTCTACAGCGGATGCGAGCGTGCGTCCCCGTGCAGACCCGACGCCTTATCTAGTCGAAGGCTGCGAGGATGGCCCGACCGAGGCCGTGGCCACTGTCATAGGCATGCTCGGCGAGGCGGCCACGGCACCAGTCGCCGGCGACGCCGACCAGATGGTCGGATGAGAAGACAAAGGTCTCGCCCAGAGGCTCTTCGACCAGGCCGTGGCGCCAGAGATGGGCCGATAGTTGCGCGGGCCGGACGGGCGGGAGATTGAGGAGGTTCGATACCTCGTTCCACAGCTCGCTAGCCACGACCTCCGGCTCGACATCGAGGGTCTCGCGGCTCCAGCCAGGCGAGGCATGAATGACTATGTGGTCGCCGCGGGCGGGCCTGCCTGGCTTGGCATTGTTCCGGGAAACCCAGCGAACGACGTCAGACATATCGGAAAAGACGTCCTGGACGGGGAAAATGCGCTCATCGAGGCGGACCATCACCGCCCAGCACGGGGAGATGCGCACGCCTTCGATGGAGTGGGCGATATCCTCATAGCGACCGAGGAGGAGAAGTGCATCAGGCGCTGGCGTTGCCACTGCAACGGCGTGGAACGGCCCGACGCGATCTTCATCCTCGAACCAAAGATACCATCCCTTTTCGAGGCGGCGAATGGTATGGACGCGGCGGTCGTTGTGAAGGCGAACGCCTTCGGCCAGCGGGCGAACGATCGAACTCATGCCCGGGGTGCCGACGAACCATTCGGCGAGCTGGCTGGCATTTTCGCCCGATGAATTCTTGGGTTGCCAAGGCGCGGCGTAGGCCGTCCCGGTCAACTCGTTGACGTAGGCCTTGAATTTCTCGGAGCGTGCAGTGATGTACTGGGCGCCATGGTCGAACGGGACCAGACCGAGGCGTGTGGTGGCCATGCGACCGCCGATAATCCGGTCCTGCTCGAAAACTTCGACAAAACAGCCGGCTCGCCGCAGCACACGCGCGCAGGTCAACCCCGCGACACCTGCGCCAATGACTGCCACCTTTTTCGTCACGTCTCTAAGCCTCTAGGAACCTGCCTCGTGCAATGACAACCTGGAGATACTGTCGTCGATGCCCACTGGAATCGCAGGCCGTTCAGCTTCAGAATCACACCTCTCATTTCGTATCACTCATTTCATTGCTGCACTACTTGTTGGTTAATGGCGGGACTTCATTGTTGCACCCCCAATTCAACCGATTTTCATCGCTTTCGTGACGCTGGATCTCTCGAGCGGTACCTGAATACATGGGAGGCGGCACAGTTCATGATGCGCCCGCGCCGAGCCGGGGACGTTCGGAGGGCTGCCAAAGCCTTCGATCATGCGGGGTGGCGGCGTAGCAGCGCCATATCGACTTCCACGCAAGCTTTTGTTCGCGAACTGCATTTTTTGATGTGCTGCCCGCGACGCAAGCCAGCCAGCGGTTTGGGCTATGTCGCCGGCTACTCCACTGAGCACGGCCGGCGAAGCCCCCCATGCCTGTCCTGCCTTTGCCATTGGCGTTGCGAGCGGCAGAATGCGTCAATGTTCCGTCGGAGCAATTTTGTCGCAACCGTCGCGGCTGTCGACCTGATTGCTGGCGATGGAAATGACGATCCAGCCCGCCTCGGAATGGTGAAATGCGATCGCGCAATAACAGCATCACTGCTTTGGGGCGGGGCGGCTGTCGCACAAAAGGGGGCCAACTGAAATCGTTCGGCGAGGCCGGCGGGGAGGCAGGGCCCGAAGTCCGCCACACGAGACTTGTGCGAACGGGTTGGCGGCGGCATCAAGCTATGCAATCCTATGGCGTATCCCTTTCAACCCAGTTTACTCAGCGAACCAACGCAAGAGGCAATCACGCATGCGATATGAGTCACCGGATACGCTCGAGGCAGCCGCTAAGCTCCTCGCGGCGGAGAGCGGCGATGCGCGCGTTCTGGCGGGCGGCACCGATCTTCTCGTACAGATCCGCTCGGACGTTCTTTCCCCGGCGCTGGTCGTGGACATCAAACGGATTTCAGAGACCCGCACGATCAAAGAGGAGGCCGGTGGCTTCCGCATCGGAGCCGCGGTCACGGGTGCCGAGCTGAAGGAGCATGCGGCTCTGAAGAAAGCTTGGCCCGGCGTGGTCGAAGCCGCGAACCTGATCGGCTCGACGCAGGTGCAGGGCCGGGCCTCGCTTGGCGGCAACCTGTGCAACGGATCGCCGGCAGCCGACAGCGTGCCTGCCATGATCGCAGCGAGCGCCGTGGCGTCCGTCGTCGGTCCCAGCGGACGGCGCGAACTCAAGGTCGAGGACATCATGCTGGCGCCGCGCAAACTAGCGCTGCAAAAGGGTGAGATCATCGCCTCGTTCCTGCTGCCGAAGCGCGGCAGCGAAGTCCGGTGACGCCTATCTGCGGTTCATTCCGCGCACCGAGATGGACATTGCCGTGGTCGGCTGCGGCGTGAGCCTCACGCTCGACGGCTCGGGCACGTGCACGGCCGCTCGCGTCAGTCTCGGCGCGGTGGCCGCTCGTCCGCTGCTGGTCGAGGACGCCGCCAAGGCCCTCATCGGCACGAAAGTGGACGATGCGGCTCTCGAGAAGGCTGGCTGCGGCCTGCCGCGCTGCCTGCAAGCCGATCGACGACAAGCGCGGAACGATCGAGTTCCGGACGGAGGTGGCTGGCGTGCTCGCCAAGAGGACAGCGCTGATCGCGCTCGAGCGCGCAAGAAAGGCGTGACCATGAAACACCACGTTACGACAACGGTGAACGGCGACGAGGTCGAGTATCTCTGTGACACCGAGCAGACCCTGCTCGACTGCCTCCGCGACGAGCTGGAGCCTGACCGGCACCAAGGAAGGCTGCGGCTCGGGCGACTGCGGCGCGTGCAGCGTGCTGCTCGACGGGCGGCTCGTCTGCTCGTGCCTGGTGCTCGGCGTCGAGGCCAACGGCAAGAAGGTCGACACCATCGAGGGCATGGCGAAGGGCGAGAAGCTGCACCCGCTGCAGCAGAAATTCCTCGAGCATGCGGCGCTGCAGTGCGGCATCTGCACGCCGGGCGTTCTGATCGCAGCGAAAGCCCTGCTGGAGAAGAATCCCAACCCGACCGAGACCGAGGTCCGCTACTGGCTGGCCGGCAATCTCTGCCGCTGCACGGGCTATGACAAGATCGTTCGGGCGGTGATGGACGCCGCGGCGGAGATGCGAGGAGCCTGATCACATGCAAGAGCGAGTGAAAAGCCCCAAGTTCGACGTTGTCGGCACCCGTCCGGTTCGTCCGGACGGCGCCGACAAGGTCACCGGCCGGGCCAAGTTTGGCGCCGACTACGCCGTTGCCGGCCAGCTGGTCGGCAAGGTGCTGCGTTCGCCGTATGCGCACGCCCGGATCAAATCGATCGACACCTCCGCAGCCGAGGCCCTTTCGGGCGTCAAGGCGGTCGTGACGCGGGACGACTTCGCTGACCAGGCCGCGGAGTTCGTGCCTGCGGGCGAAATGCTGGTGAACTACCGGGATGTGCTGCGCAACGTCATGGCCCGCGAGAAGGTGCTGTTCGAGGGTCACCCGGTGGCAGCCGTCGCCGCGACCTCGGAGGCGATCGCACGCAAGGCGCTGAAGCTGATCAAGGTCGACTACGAAGTGCTGCCGCACGTCATCGACGTGGTGGACGCGATGAAGCCGGATGCGCCGCTGGTCGCAAGAGGACATGATCACGGTCGGCGTCACGCCGCCGCCGACGAAGCCTTCGAATGTCGCCAAACGGATCGAGATCGCCATCGGCGATATCGAACAGGGCTTCGAGGACGCCGACATCATCGTCGAGCGTGAATTCAAGCACGAAGCCCGTGCACCAGGGCTACATCGAGCCGCATGCCTGCATCGGCAGCGTCTCGGAGGACGGCACGGCCGAGCTCTGGACCACGACCCAGGGCCACTGGGTGGTACGCGCGCACTGCGCCCAGCTGCTCGGCTGGAACATCACAAGCTCCGGGTGACGTCATCGGAAATCGGCGGTGGTTTCGGCGGCAAGACGGTTGTCTACCTCGAGCCGCTGGCGCTGGCGCTTTCAGCCAAATCGCGACGCCCGGTGAAGATGGTGATGACGCGCGAAGAGGTGTTCCGAGCCTCGGGTCCGACGTCGGGCGCCAACGTCTGGGTCAAGATGGGCGTCAAGAAGGACGGCACCTTCACGGCAGGCGAGGCGGTGCTGAAGTACCAGGCCGGCGCGTTCCAGGGCAGCCCCGTGCAGCCCGGCGCCATGTGCGCGTTCGCGCCCTACGACATCGCCAACGTCAAGCTCGTCGGCTACGACGTGCTGTCGAACCGGCCCAAGGTCGCGGCCTATCGCGCGCCCGGCGGCCCGATCTCTGAGTACGCCGTCGAAAGCGTCGTCGACGAGATCGCCGAGAAGCTCGGCATGTGCCCGATCGAGCTGCGCCTCAAGAACGCGGCGAAAGAAGGCACGAAGGCTGCCTATGGTCCGAAGTTCGGGCCGATCGGCATGGTCGAGTGCCTCGAAGCCGCCAAGGACAGCCCGCACTGGAAGGCGCCGCTCGGCAAGAACCAGGGTCGCGGCATCGCTGCCGGCTTCTGGTTCAACATCGGTGGCGAGACGACCGTCAACCTGCAGCTCAACGAGGACGGCACGCTGACGCTGATGGCCGGCACGCCGGACATCGGTGGCTTGAGGGCCTCGCTCGCCATGATGGCGGCCGAGGAACTGCACATCCCCTACGAGAAGGTGCGGCCGATCATCGGCGACACGGCAACACTCGGCTACAACTTCGTCACCGGCGGCAGCCGCTCGACTTTCTCGTCGGGCCTCGCCACCGTGGACGCAGCGCGCTCGATCATCAAGCAGGCCTGCGGGCGCGCGGCAAAGCTCTGGGAGATTCCGGAAGATGCCGTCACCTGGGAGAACGGTGAGATCAAGCCGGCTGGCGAGAATGCTGGCAAGTTCGATCCGATGTCTCTCTCCGACATCGCCAAGGTGGCCGGCAAGACCGGCGGCGCCCTGGTCGGCGTCGGCGCGATCACGGCCCAGGGTGCGGCTCCGAGCTTCGGCGTGCACATCGCCGACACCGAAGTCGATCCAGACACCGGCCACGTGTCGGTGACGCGCTACACGGTGATCCAGGACGCCGGCACGGCGATCCATCCGGACTACGTTGAGGGCCAGTACCAGGGCGGTGCCGCACAGGGCATCGGCTGGGCGCTCAACGAGGAGTACATCTACAACGACAAGGGTCTCCTCGAGAACGCCGGCTTCCTCGACTATCGGATCCCGGTGGCCTCGGACCTGCCGATGATCGACACGATCATCGTGGAGGTTCCGAACCCGCGTCACCCCTACGGCGTGCGCGGCATCGGCGAGACGGCGATCGTGCCGCCGATGGCTGCCATCAACGCTTCGGTCAAACGGGCATCGGGTGTGCGCATGTTCGAGCTGCCGATCTCGCCACCGAAGCTACTGAAGGCCATGAAGGGCGCGAAGGCGTAAGCTTTCGTCACCTGATAGCTGCAGACAGACTGTTGGCCGCCCCGCATCGCCGGGGCGGCCTTTTTCATTCGCGACATTGGCGGCGCGGCGGCACCTCAAGCGAGGATGTGGGCGTGGCCTGCTGCATGGCGGGCGGTGGCGCGAAGATGTAGGCTTGTGCGGAAACTCAATTGAGCGCGCTGGATGGAGAGGCGGTGAGGCGATGACCAACGTCGTTTTGATGGGGAATTTGCGCCAGTATACGGGCGGGGTGAGCGAGGTAGAGATCGAAGCGGCGACGGTGCGCCAGCTCTACCGCAAGCTGGCGGAGAAGTTTCCGGAGCTGGAGCCACACTTCGACAGCGTCGGCGTGGCGGTGGACGGGCAGATCCTGCAGGACGCGCTGCTCGAGCCGCTGGGCGATGCGAAAGAGGTGCACCTACTGCCGCAGATCGCGGGGGGTTGATCGCCGCGGAGGCGCGGGCGGATCACGAAAGCGCAAGGAGGTCTGCGCGGAGGCGAGCGGGCCCCTCGGGATCGAGCAGGGCATCGATGTCGCGGTGGGTCTGGCGCCAGGCCGGAAGCGCGGCTGCTAGGACGTTGCGGCCTTCAGGCGTGAGGGTCACGCGCCGGCTGCGACGGTCTTTCGGATCCGCGCTGACAGCCAGCAGTCCCTTGCGCTCAAGGGGCTTCAAGTTGGCGGTCAAGGTGGTGCGGTCCATGGCCAGCAAAGCTGCAATGTCGCCGATGCGAGCGGGCGATGGCCGGTTCAGCGACATCAACAGCGAGAACTGGCCGCTGGTGATGCCATGGGGGCGCAGTGCCATGTCGAAGCGGCGCGCGATGGCGCGGGCCGCGCGCTGGAGATGCAGGCATAGACAGGTGTCGCGCACCTCGTGCGTCACGCTGAGCGGAAGATCCTGACGCATGAGCCTCCAAACATTGTGTTGATATCAACTCATGTGCTACGCTACATCCCATTGGACTGAGTTAGCAAGCAGGCGCTGCAATGAGCAAGACGTGCCCAGTCGTTCACTTCGAAATGCCATACGAGGATCCGGAACGCGTGGCGAATTTCTATGCAGCGGCGTTCGGTTGGGAGTCGCGGCACCTCGGTCCTGAGATGGGCGACTACGTGCTGGCCGAAACCGGCCAGTCGAGGGACGGACGGCCGCAGGTGGCGGGGCAGATCAACGGCGGGTTCTATCCGAACAAGCCGGACTGGCCGGGGCAGAATCCGTCAGTGGTGATCGCGGTGGATGACATCGCGGCCAGGATAGCCCTGGTCAAGGCTGCCGGAGGGGAGGTTCTGGGTGAACCGATGGAAATCCCGGGGATAGGGCACTACGTGGCGTTCCGGGATAGCGAAGGAAACCGGGTGACAATGCTGCAGCCGGACTGCAGCGGCGCCTGACACCAGCGGCGTGCCGGTGGCGCGGCGTTTCTGTAGCTGCCAGCGCCGCCCAAACTCAGACCGGGACCGTGCCTGATATGGTGAGGCGATGCAGCAGGCGGCGCTGGGGCAAGTCGTAGTCGATGATGGCCTTATGCTGCACGGTGCAATTGTCCCACATCACCAAGTCGTGCTGGCGCCATTTGTGGCGATAGACGAACTCGGGCCGGACCATGTGATCGGCCAGCGCGACGATGAGGGCTTCCGCCTCGGCGGTGGGCAGGCCGACGATGCCGCTGCAATCGTCGCGATTGATGTAGAGGCATTTGCGCCCGGTGCGCGGATGAGTTCGGGCAATCGGGTGCTCCACCGGCGGGTAGCGAGCGATGGTGGCCGCGTCGGGCGCCTGGCCGCGCTTGCGGCGGGTGAAGTCGAAGAGGCCTTTCCTGCCTTCGACGAAGCGCTGTAGTTCGGCGGGCAGCGCGTCCCAGGCCGCGGCGGCGTTAGCAAAGGCCGTGTCGCCCAAGGTCAGGCCATGCAGCACCGGCACCTCCAGTGCATAGAGCATGGTGGCGCGCGGGGGGCGGGCCGAATAGATCATGTCGCTGTGCCAGTTCTCGCCGGCGCGGCGCGAACCAATGGGCTTGCCGTCCTTGGTGATGTTGGAGATGCGGTAGATCTCGGGCTGTCCGGGGATGCCGTACTGGCCGCTGTGATAGTTGATCTCGATCTCGCCGAAACGGAGCGCGAAGGCGAGCTGCTGGGCCGGCGTGATGTGCTGGTCGCGAATGACGAGGACGCCGTACTTGTCGAAGGCGGCCTCGATGGCTGCGAAGGTCGCCGCATCCAGCGGGCGGCTCAAATCAACGCCCAACACCTCGGCGCCGGCGGCCGTGCCAAGTGGCGCAATGCTCATATCGATGGTGGTCATGGCGGCGCATCCCTGTGGCAAGCATCCTCACCGCAAAATTGCGCCACAGATTGATGGCTTTGGCAAGAACGGCGCGATGCCGGCGCCTGCGAAGGCCACCTTGAGGGCTCGCAGGCCGGCGCAACCAATCTCGCGATCAGATCAAGCCGAGATCGGCGAGTTCGCGACGAAGCTTTGGCGGCATCTCGGTGATGTCGCTGTTGCGCGAGCCAACGAGGTCGGCAGGCGCATCATCGCTGGTCAGGTAACGCCAGCCCTGGAAGGCGCGGCGCGGCATGGGACGGACGGGCACGAGCGACTTGTCGAGCACCAGCACAGCGCACGGCGTGCCGTTGTCCTTGGTGCCCTCCCTGATGTCGATCAGGCGTTGGCGGGCCAGGATGACGCCCTTCATCACCCAGTAAAGCGACCCACCGTCGAGCAACTCATCTCGGCGCTTCGGCGACTGGAAGGTGCGGTGGAAGATTTCGGGCTTGAGGCCGTCGCGCTTCAACTGGCGCAAGCGCTCGGCCTGCCAGGCGCCGAGATCCTCGACGCTGTCGCAACCGACACATAGCTTGACGAGATTGAGAGACATGAACCGGCCCCGGACACGCTGCAGTGCAGCGGCAAGTGTAGTCGTTCGCAGCCTGTGTTGGAACGGCCGATCCGGGCACGGCTGTGGACAGGGCCATTGCGCGCCATGTGTCGCGGGGGCCGTTTGCGGAAAATGGGGCCGTGCGATCCCGGCGATTTGCGGGATAAGATTGCGGGCAGTCAAAACCTGGGATCGGGAGTGCGCGCCCATGAGCGTCGAGCAGAAGAACTACAAGTACCTGAAACTGTCACGCCCCAAGGAGGGGTTGCTGGAAGTCGTGTTGTCGAACCCCGGCAAGCTCAACTCGGTGACGGTGGATGGCCATGCCGAACTTGGACGCATCTGGGGGGATGTCGATCGCGACGAGAGCGTGCAGGTGGTGCTGTTGCGCGGCGACGGCGGCACCTACTCGGCAGGCGGCGACCTGAAGCTCGTCGAGCAGATCGCGGAGAGCTGGGAAACGCGCATGCGCGTGTGGAAAGAGGCCAGCGACCTCGTCTATGGCGTGATCAACTGCTCGAAACCGACGGTTTGTGCCATGGAGGGCGTGTCGGTCGGCGCCGGCCTTGCGGCGGGACTGCTGTGCGACATCACGATTGCCGGGCGCTCGACGCGCATCATCGACGGGCATACGCGGCTCGGCGTGGCAGCCGGCGATCACGCGGCGATCATCTGGCCACTGCTGGTCGGTATGGCAAAGGCCAAATACTACCTGATGCTGTGCGAGACGCTTAAGGGCGAGGAGGCCGAGCGGATGGGCCTCGTGTCGCTGGTGGCGGACGACGACAAGGTGCTCGAGAAGGCCCACGAGGTCTGCGACAAGCTGCTGGCCGGCGCGCAGACGGCCATGCGGTTCACAAAGCATTCGCTCAACAACTGGCTCCGGATGGCCGGGCCGACGTTCGATGCGTCGCTGGCGCTGGAGTTCCTGGGCTTTGGCGGTCCTGAAATGACCGAGGGGCTCGCTAGTCATGTGCAGAAGCGCAAGCCGAAATTCCCGCCCACGGCGCCCTATTGATGCCGCCGGCCTGACCAGCCATTGCGTGGGGTCAACATGAGCGACGGGCATCGGCACGAGCACCATGGCGGACACGGGCATGGCCACGAAAGCCATGGCCATGGCCACCATGGAGCCGGCCATGGCCACGATCACACACGTGGGGTGAGCGAGCACCGGCTCGGGCTCGCAGCGCTCATGACGCTTGCATTCATGCTGGCGGAGGTCGTCGGCGGCCTGGTGTCAGGATCGCTCGCGCTGATTGCAGACGCCGGCCATATGCTGACCGATTTCGCGAGCCTGGGGCTGGCCTGGCTGGGCTTCCGGCTGATGCGGCGGCCAGCCGACGGTCGGCGCTCTTACGGCTGGGACCGGTTCTCGGTGCTGGCCGCTTTCACCAACGGCATTGCGCTGTTTGCCGTTGCGGCCTGGATCATGGTGGAGGCGTTCCACCGGCTGGGCTCGGGGGGCGAGGTACTCGGCGGCGTGATGGCGTGGGTGGCGGCGGCAGGGCTCGGCGTGAACGTGCTGGTGTTCTGGATGCTCTCCGGCGGCGACCGCGACAATCTCAATGTGCGGGCCGCGCTGCTGCACGTGACCGGCGACCTGCTGGGATCGATCGCGGCGCTGGCGGCGGCGGCGATCATCCTGGCGACGGGATGGACGCCAATCGATCCGATCCTGTCCGTGCTGGTGGCGTTGATCATTCTGCGCTCGGCGTGGGCGGTGGTGGCCGACAGCGGCCACATCCTGCTCGAGGGATCGCCGGCGGGTGTCAACAGCCGGGCTGTTGCGGACGACCTGGTGGCCTCTGTGCCGGGGGTCGTGGACGTGCATCACGTGCACGCATGGTCGATCAGCCAGGAGCGACCGATGCTGACGCTGCATGCGCGCGTGGATGACAGCGTGGCAACGGATGACGTTACGGCATCGATCAAGGCGCGCCTCAGGGAGAGGCACGGCATCGGGCACGCCACGGTCGAGATCGAACGTGGTGCATGCGCCGACGAGGTCGTCGGCTGAGAACGGCCAGTTGCGCCTCAGTCAATCAGGCGGCCCTTGTCGTCACGGATCTCCGGGCCGTCGACGCGGGCGCGGCCATCGCCGAACTCGGCATCGCGAGCCTGCAATGCCGCCTTGAGGCCCTGCTCACGGGCAAGCTTGCGGAAGCGCTGGGTGCCCGGCGCCAGATGGGCGCGTCCGTCGTTCTCGGCGGCGAGACGCTGCAAGGTGCGGGCGCCCATCAACTCTAGGCCCAAATTGACGATGCGCTTATTGGACGCGAGCAGGTCGGGATCGATTTTGGCGAGACGGTCGGCCAAGCCTTCGACCTCGTTGCGCAGGTGCTCGGCCGGTACGGCCTTCATGAACAGGCCGATCATCTGGGCTTCGCGGCCGGTGATGGTATCGCCGGTGAGCAGGAGGCGCTTGGCCCACTGGGGACCGCAGTTGTAGACCCACATCTGGTTCGGCAGCGAGCCCAGATCGCGGGCAGGCGGGAAACCAACCCTGCAGTCCTCGGCGGCGATCACCATGTCGGCCAGCAGGGCGATGTCGGAGCCCCCGGCAATGCAGTCGCCATGGACCTCGGCGATGACGGGCTTGTGCATGTCGAACAACGTCATGCGAAGGCGCTGGCCCTGCTCGAGGCGCCAGATGTCGTCGTCGATGGTCGGGTTGTTGTAGACGCCGCCGTTGCGATAGATGCGGCCTTCGGGGCTGGCGTTGGTGTTGGGCGCGGGCGCCGGCGTGATGTCGTAGCCGGAGCAGAACGATTTGCCAGCACCACGCAGGATGACGCAGTGCACGGACTTGTCGTTGTCGGCCTCCCAGAGCGCATCATTCAATTCCTGCAGGAGCGCGATCGAGAGGGCGTTGCGCTTCTCCGGCCGGTTGAGGGTGATGCGGGCGCGGCCGCCCGCTGCCTCGTAAAGGATGAACTGGTAGGCGGACATGGGGCCTCCTCGGGTGAATGGGCATTGACGGCGCTGAAACGGCGATCATGGGGGATGCAGGGGAAGGCGTCAAAGGGGCGAAGGGCCGAGACACGGCGGCTGCGGCAGGCGCGCGAGGGGCATCCAAAACGGCCAACGCGAGGCAGCGTTGGCAAGCCGCCCCCTGCCGTGTAAGCCTCATCTCCAAAGCGCAAACGAGGAGACCCTAGTCATGCCGCAAGCCGGTGACACGCCCCTGCCGCATCCGACCGTGAAGCCTTTGCAAGGTATCCGAGTGATCGACGTCTCGAGCTTCCTGGCGGGGCCGTTCTGCTCGACGCAGCTCGCCGAGTTCGGGGCCGAGGTGTTCAAGTTGGAGCTGCCAGGGGTCGGCGATGCGCTGCGGAAATTCGGCACGCCGACGCCATCGGGGGATTCGCTGCCGTGGCTGCAGGAGACGCGCAACAAGAAGGTCGCGACGCTGGATCTGAGGAAGCCCGAGGGGGCGGAGCTGCTGAAGCGGATGATCCGCAAGGCCGACGTAATGGTCGAGAACTTCCAGCCCGGCACGCTCGAGAAGTGGGGGCTCGGTTGGGATACGCTGAAGGAAGAAAACAGCAAGCTGGTGATGGTGCGGATCTCGGGCTTCGGCCAGACCGGGCCCTATAGCCCGCGGCCGGGGTTCGGGCGGATCGGCAACGCTTTTGGCGGGCTGTCCTATCTGGCGGGCTTTCCGGAGCTGCCGCCGACGACGCCGGGGTCGGCAACCATTCCGGACTACCTGGCCGGCCTCTACGGCGCGTTCGGCGTGCTGCTGGCGCTCAGGGCGCGCGATATGACGGGTCGCGGGCAATACATCGACATCGGTCTCTACGAGCCGATCTTCCGAATCCTCGACGAGCTGGCGGCGTCGTACAACTACAAGGGCTACGTGCGCGAGCGCATGGGGCCTGGAACCGTCAACGTCTGCCCGCACAGCCATTACCCGACCAAGGACGGCAAGTGGATCGCCATTGCCTGCACGTCGGACAAGATCTATGCGCGACTGGCAGAGGCGCAGGGGCAGCCGGAGCTGGCGGCGCCTGGCGGGCGCTGGGAGAAGATTGCCGACCGCGACCGGGAGCGCAAAGACGTCGATGCGTGGGTGGCGAAGTGGACGGAGACCTTCACGCTCGATGACTGCATCGCGGAATGCGACAAGTTCCAGGTGCCATGCGGGCCGGTCTACTCGATTGCCGACATCTTCAAGGATCCGCAGTACGCCGCGCGCGGCAACATCCTGCGCATGCACGACGATCGAGTGGGCGGCGAGATCGCGATGCCGAACGTGGTGCCTCGGCTTTCCGATACGCCGGGCCATGTGGAGTGGCTGGGGCCGCGCCTCGGCGAGCACAACGACGAGCTCTACAAGGGCATCCTGGGCTTGAGCGATGCCGAGATCGGCAAGTTGAAGGACAAGGGCGTAGTGTGAGGGGCGCGACGGCCGGAGGCGGTTTTGGCTGCTCCCGGCCCAGCCCAGCGGGCATCTACCGGGTTTGCTGGACGTCAAACTCAAGCCCCCATATGAGCCGGCCTTCAAGACGCCCGGTACGCGCCCAACCGCAATACCGAATGGTCGAGGTTCCGACCGATGTAGCTGCCGTGCCTGCTGTGGCAATGCAGCCGGTTCGCGAAGGCTTCGGACCAGGATCGAACCGACGGCCAGCCGCACGCCCTTCACGAATTTTTGAGCATTGGCGGTTGGACAGGCGCGCAGACTATGGGCCTAATTCCAACCTGATCGAACCAAGCGGCTTCATGACGGGGGAGCAATGAGAGCGTGCATGTTGGCGGCTGCGGGCACAGCCGCAAGTGTATTGGTGATGGCTGCAGCAGCTTCGGCGTTGGCGCAGTCGAACAGGATTCCGCCTGGCGATGTGACCCGCCCGGCAAACTCGACACCGTTCCAAGCCGAGCCCGCAAAGCTTCTGGATGTTGGCAAAGCCCGTCACGGCGACACCAGCCTCAGTCCGGCCGGACGGTCTTGCAACACCTGTCACCTCGACGCCGACAGCTACAATGCGACGTTCGTGAAGCCCTGGCCGCATTTCGTCGAGTCCGTCAAAGCTAAGACCGGCCTCGACCGGATCACGGCAGAGGGCATGGTCCAATTCTGCATGATCTCGGCGATGGGAACGCGCCCGCTCGCCTGGGACAGCGAAGCGCTGGCGGCACTCACCGCGTTCGTGCTCGACCGTCACAATAAGGTCGTGACGAAATAGGCGGCTTGGGCGAAACCTCCTGTGCCTGCCGCAATAGCATTCATCGATGCAGCAGGATCCAGATCACTTCACCGCCGGTATGCGGGCAACACGACCTCCGGCGAGCCCGACCACGACGACGGGCTTTCCTTTCACTGCTTCCACTCGGAAATCCGACACGGCTGGAGCCGGCAAGGACTTGCGCGCGATTTCGCGTGCGCCGTTGTTAAAGCCGACGAAGCGCAGGGATCTGCGATCGAGCGACGGTATTGCGAGATCCATGATGCCGTCGCCATCGAAGTCGGCTACAGCTGCGAGACCAATATTTCGGCTTCCCACCATGTGGTTTGACGTATCCGAGATCGATGCAATCTCGACCAATTTGCTGGTGCGCAGTGTCCAGACCCGAAGGCGCCCGAGAACGTGGGGCATCTGCACATAGGCGATGTCGAGCCGGCCATCGCCATCGAAATCAGCGATACCGGCGGGATTGATCCACGTATTGGGAGATCCGGTCGGTGGCGTTTCAGCAATGACCTTGAGTGTGTCCCCAAGGATGCCGACAACAGCCAAGGCCGCCCCGCGTGCGAGGTATGACCTCACAAGCACGATCTCGTCCCGGCCGTCGCCGTCCAGGTCCGCCAGTCTTGGCAAGCGGTCCTCGAAGACCGAATCATGCGGTAATTTGAGCTTCAGCGTGCGGCCGTCACGGAGCTTCACCACGAGGCTTTCAGCCTCGTAGTTCGACCCCAAAACAAAGTGACGATACCGCGTTGTCGGATCGGCAAGCCATGCCTCCGCGATGTTTTTGCCTCCCTTGGCGATGCGGAGATCGGGTAGTGCGCCCGGGCGCGTCTCAGCATTGGCCGCAATCAGGGAGGCAGCCGTCAACGCGACTGCGACGACGGTCCGGGCAATGAAGTGCTGCATGTATCAAACGCTCTCGTTCGAGGTCGGCGACCGCAGGTGGTGGCTTTAGGCCAGAATGGGCGACAGCGGCCGGAAACGAGTGACAGGCAGCGAGAGTGCGCGCCAATCACTTCCTCGGGAGGTGCTCCTGCCCGCTCGTGAAACGCGAGTGTGCCCGGCGTACATATTACACGGGGCAATACGGCTCGGAGGGGAGCAGTGGCGGCGACTTCAGTCTCGGTCAGATTTGGCGCGTCACGATGTCGGTGTGCCGCGGACGCAGGTGCGGTGGAGGACGCGGGGGTGGCGGTTGGCGTCGAAGGAGGCGTTGGCGCGGTGTAGGAGGCAGCGGTTGTCCCACATGAGGACATCGCCCTTGCGCCAGGTGTGGGCATAGGTGAACTGCGGCTGCGTGGCGTGCGCTTCCAGCTCCTCGATACGGGCGCGGCCGGCTGCGAAGTCCATGCCTTCGAGGTGGGAGGCGTGGCAGCCCATGAACAGGGCGCGCTTGCCGGTCTCGGGATGGACGCGGGCCAAGGGATGCGTCATCGGCGGCGCGTCGTCGATCTCCTCCTTCGACATTTTGCGGCCGATGTTTTCGCGGGATAGCTCCCAGCTATGGACGACGCGCTGGTTGTCGACCTCGGCCTTCTGCGCCGGCGGCAGCGCGTCGTAGGCGGCATACATATCGGCGAAGTAGGTTTCGCCGCCTTCCGGCGGCAGCTCGACGGCATGCAGGATGGTGGCCATGCAG
Organism: uncultured Alphaproteobacteria bacterium; assembly: GCA_963761475.1. Taxonomy (GTDB): domain Bacteria; phylum Pseudomonadota; class Alphaproteobacteria; order Rhizobiales; family Hyphomicrobiaceae. The sequence goes on along the minus strand of CAVXGT010000014.1, from coordinate 173,549 downwards.
GGCGCGAGCCGGAAGGACTTGTCCGAGTGCCACTGCTGCGATTTGACGACGCCACTCGGTTTGCCGTCGGGGCCCAGGTTCGTGACCATGTGCACAAAGGGTAGATCCTGGCCCTTGTTCCTGAGCGTGTGGCGCTCGAGCTCGCCGAACTGCTGGGAAAAGGCGACCTGCTCCTCCTTGCTGAGATGCTGGTCACGGAAACAGAGGATCTTGTAATCGAGGAAAGCGCGGCGGACGGCCTGCAGCGTCGCGGGATCGAGGGGTTTGGCCAGGTCCAGGCCGACGACCTCGGCGGCGATGGTCGCGGTGAGCGGGTTGATTGCGAAGGGGACGCGCATGGCTGACGCCTTGGCGGAGGTCGCTGTCTCTGTTTGCATGAGCGTTTCCATCGTCGCGTTGATGTTGCAGGCGCATGGCGGCCCGCTTGGCAGAGATGATGGCCGAAGCGGACTGCGGCGTCTACCGGGGGGAGTGGAGCCTCGGGAAGCGGGGAGCCGCTGGCGCTGTCGTCAGTTACCAATCATGCCGTCATCGAATTGGATGTCTGTGTCCATTCATCGACGCGTGTCATTGCCGAACCGATGTTGGTGCCAACGCCAGGCATCGGTGAGAATTGTTCGAATGCTCGATCGGCCCGCGTGCCAATCGAGCACGCGTGACGCCAGAGCCGGATCGGCGACGAGTTCGGCGGGGTCGCCACTTCGGCGTGGCGCCAGCGTTCGGGGAATCTCTTTTCTGCAGACGTCAGATGCGGTGTCGATCAGATTCTGCGACCGAAACGCCTTTGCCCGTCCCCAAATTGATAGACATCGTTTTGCCGCCACTGACTAGATGAGTGATTGCGCGGACGTGAGCGTCGGCCAAATCGGACACGTGAATGTAGTCGCGGATGGCTGTGCCGTCCGGCGTCGGGTAATCACTGCCGAATACCGAAACCGTCGAACGCCGGCCAATCGCGGTATCGAGCACGAGCGGAATGAGGTGTGGCTCTGGATCGTGATCCTCGCCAATCTCACACGCCGGATCGGCCCCCGCAGCATTGAAGTAGCGCAGTTTTATGGCTGTCAATCCGTAAGCTCTCGCATAGTCCTCGATCATGCGTTCGCAAGCCAGTTTTGTGAAGCCGTAAGGATTTATCGGATTCATCGATGTTGCTTCTGTAATAGGCATTCGATTTGGCTGGCCGTACACGGCGCAGGTTGAAGAAAACACGAAGTGTTTCACTCCAGCGTACACCATTGCGTCGAGCAGAGTACGCGTTCCCGAGATGTTGACGTCGTAGTAAGCTGCGGGATCGATCACGGATTCTCCGACGTAAGCCCGTGCAGCGAAATGCATGACGGCGTCGAAACGACGCTCTGCCATAACCTTTCGCAGCAATACTGCGTCGCGGACATCTCCCTCGATCAGCGGTCCCCACCGCACAAACTCGCTGTGGCCGGTGATAAGGCTGTCGAGCACAACGCTGGTGTGGCCCGCGATAGCCGCCGCCTTGGCGCAATGGCTGCCGACAAAGCCTGCGCCACCGACGATAAGAATATGAGCCATTCGTTGTGCCTCGCCTCAGCCAGAAGCGGCCCGTCCGGCACGAAGCCGACGCTCAATCAGCTCGTATGCGATTACGACCTCCGCAAACAGGCGCTGAAGCGCGTAATACGCTCCAGCACGGCCATCCAAAATACAGCGCTTCCAAAACAGAGTGTATGGAAAAACGAGCAGTGGCATAGGCCAACCCATACGTCGGAGCCGGTCGATACGGCCAAGCCTGGCCGGTGGTGTGGCCAGGAGATAGTCCGCTTCGCGCTGAGCGTAGCCGAGCTGGGAGGAAATCCATCGTTCGAGTGACTTGCGGTCGTCATGGAAGATCCGGCCGCGCAGATGCGCAATCTCCCCCTCGACAGTGACGCGATGACCATGGCCCTCATTATGATAACGCGCTAGTTCGGGTCGATAGAGCACGACGCGATCCGGATAGAGGGTTGCGGACAGCGCCTTACCAAAGATGCGGTAGATAAAACTTGCACGGTACCCATTGCACCCAGATTGTGGCTTCAAATTGCAAATTTCTCGACCGATCTCCTCACTCAGCTCGTAGTCGGCGTCAATCGAAAGTACCCAATTGGTTCGTATCAGTGAAAGCCCGAAATTGCACTGCTCAGCGAACGTATCGAACTTCCGCTTGACGACACGCACCTTGGGATATCGCGCCAGGATCGCCAGCGTATTGTCCGTGCTACCGCTGTCGATTACCACAATTTCTCCGGCCCATGCCAAGGCGTCGAGCGTGCGCACAATATTGGATTCTTCGTTGTAGGTCAGGATCATGACAGTGATATGCTTAGCGAAGGTCATGACGGCTCCAGTCAGCTCACGCGTCGTTGTCTAAGTCGACCTCAATCGCTCACCTTCCAGTGTAGGCCGTCAGTGTACCAAACGCAAAACTCGCTGCACTCCCCCGGCACACTCCATGCGATTTCCGAGACCGATGTGGCACCACCTGGATTGTCATCTTAGTATGGATTGATATTTCGAAGTGAGCCTTGCGCTCATTTGAAAAATGAACGGCACTTGAATGGCGCCACGCTCGATAAAAATCGCATTAAAGCCCACTGTTTGCCTCCCCTTGACTGCCGCACCGCGTCGTGCTTACCGCGCGCGAAATCCCGACGAAAGTCAACCGTGGTGCCCAAGAACGATTGTGTCGCGTCTCATGCCTCTTCTCGCGGCTGCTCGAAGGCGGCGCGGGTGGCGAGGAAGGCGGTTGTCTGGTCGGGGGTGAAGCCCAGTTCGGCGAGGATTTCGCGGGTGTGCTGGCCTTTGCCGGGGGGCGGGAGGCGGGTGGCGAAATGCTCGCCGTCGATGCGGATGGGTGTGCCCATGACGCGGTCGAGGCCCGGCAGCAGGGTGTCGACGAGCGGCAGGTTGGAAGCGAGCGCGGGGTCGGCCTCGATATCGGCGAAGGTGTTGATAGGGCCGCAGAGGATGTCGGCCGCACGCAGGCGGGCGAGCCAGTCGTCGGAGGTGCCTGAGGCGAACAGCGGGCACAGGATGGCATCGAGAACCAAACGGTTCTCAAGGCGGGCTTTGTTTGTTGCGAAGCGAGGATCGTCGACCAGGTGCTGAAGATCCAGGGCTGTGCAGAACTTGCGCCAGTGCTCGTCGCGCAGGATGGCGATGGTGATGTAACGGCCGCCTTCGACCTCGAAGGCGCCAGCCGGGGCCAGTGACATGTTCTGGTTGCCCTGACGCTGGGGAAGGGTTCCGGCGAGGAGGTAATCCGAGAAGCTGGCGTTCTGCTGCATGAGGGCTGCGGCGGTCAGCGAGATTTCGATTTCGGTGGCCGCCTTGCGGCCCAGCGCGCGGCCGTAAAGCGCCAGCAGGATCGCCTGCACGGCATGGTTGGCGGCGGTCATGTCGGTCAGGGGGAAGCCGACGCGCAGTGGCGGGCCGTCGGCCTCGCCCACCATCTGCATAACGCCGCTCATGGCCTGGATGATGGTGTCGCTCGCGGGATACTGGGCGTAGTCGCCGGTCTGGCCGAAGCCCGAGATGGTGCAATAGACGATGCGGTCGTTGAGGGCTTTGCAGGCGTCGTAGCCGAGGCCAAGCCTGGTCATGACGCCCGGGCGATAATTGGAGACGATGACGTCGGCGCGGGCGACGAGACGGTGCATGATGGCGCGCCCGCCGTCGCTTGAGACATCGAGGCCTAGGTCGCGCTTGTTGCGGTTGAGCGCGAGGTAGAGGGCACTGCCAAGGCCAGCAAAGCGCCTCGAGCCGGTGGTGCGCTGCCAATCTCCGGCTTCGCGCTCGACCTTGATGACGTTGGCGCCCATGTCGGCGAGCAGCAGCGAGGTGCACGGGCCGGCGACGCCTTCCGTCATGTCGACAACAGTGATGTCGGAGAGAAGCAGCTCACTCATGCGCGCGGACTCCAGGTGGACGGGGAGACGGCGACGTTAGGCAGGCGGCGCGCCTCAGGCAACGGGCGATTGACGGCGGGCGAAGCCAGCGGCCGTGACGAGGCCCAGCACGAACATAACGACGGCCGCAATGGCCATGGTGGTGGTCTGACCGGCAAACCGGAGGCCCAGACCATAGAGCACGGGGCCGATGGCCTGACCCAGGAAGAAGCTGAAGGCATGGAGGCCGACTGCTGCGCCACGCGCCTCGGGAGCCAGCTCCGTCACCTGGGTCTGGATGGAGTTGTGGATCATGTAGAAGCCATAGCCCACCAGGATAAAGGCTGCGGCCTGAGGTGGCCAGGACTGGAACAGGGCCAGAGCCACGAAGCCCGTAGCGCAAATCATGCCGCCGAGGCGGATCAGTGTCATGAAGGTGACATGGCGGAGCATCGACTTGACGGCCAAGGTGTAGGCGATGCCGCCGATGGCCATGCCGGAGATGATGAAGCCGGCCTCGCGGATGGAGCCGGCGCCGGCGCTTTCGAGCATGGCGGCGAGATAGGGGAGCACGCCGAAAATCGCCATGCCTTCGATCAGCACGGCGGAATAGCAGACAATGGCGCGCGGATTGGCGAAGACGCGGGCGTAGTTGGTGAGCATGCGCTCGATCGTGAAGCTGCGTGCGACGGGCGCCGGGCAGGGGCTGGAGATCGCGCCAGGCAAGGGCCAAGGCGATGAAGCTCGCGATTGCGGTCAACGACAAGACGACGCGCCAACTGGTCTCGCTGGCGATCAGGCCGGCACCGATGGCGCCTGCGAGCTGGCCGATCAGGATGGCCGAGAGGATGCGCGAGAGAGCCACCTGACGATCCTTCATCTCGAAGCGATCGCCGACGGTGGCGAAACACAGGGGCACGATGCCGCCCGAGGCGAAGCCGGTGAGAATGCGGGCTGCAAACAGCAGCTCGATATTTGGTGCAAGCGTGGCAGCTATGCCGCCGAGCGTCAGCAAGCGCGAGGCAGATCTTGATCATGCGCGCCTTGCCGTAGGCATCGCCGAGCGGCCCTAGGATGGGCTGGCCAAGCGCGCAGGGGAAGGCGAAGGCGGAAGCCAGCAGCGCCACGGTTGCAACATCAGTGTGCAGATCGCGGGCGACCTCCGGCACGATCGGATCGAGGATGCGCACAGAGAGCGAACTCGAGAAGGCGGCCAGCGCCAGCAGCATCAGCAGGGGCATGCGAAAACCTTCAGGAGATGCCAGCGCGCGCGGAGGCCTGGGGCAGCGGAATCCGCCCAGGCTCGCCACAACGCTACGTGCTGGCGCAGGTGCGGTGGCAGCGATGACGCGGCGTCGGTGCTGCGAGAGAGCGCGGCGCACGCAGCGTTGCGGGAAGCCTCAGCTCGGGAACGGCTTGGCGGTCTCGGCCAGGTACTGCATGGCAGCGGCGACGCCGCCGGCCTTGTGGGGCACCTTGGCGAGGCCCAGCCCCATCTCGACGCCGGCCAGCGTGCCGACGATGGTCAGGTCGTTGGTGTCGCCCAGGTGGCCGATGCGGAAGACCTTGTCGGCGACCTTCGAGAGGCCGGTGCCGAGCGAGAGGTCGAAGTGTTCCAGGATGACTCTTGCGCAACGCATCGGCGCTATGGCCGGCGGGCATCAGGACGGCGGTGAGCACCGGCGAGTAATGGTTCGGGCTCGGTGCTCAGGTTCTCGAGGCCCCAGGCGGCGACGGCGCGGCGCGTGGCTTCGGCATGACGCTTGTGGCGCGCGAAGACGTTGTCGAGACCTTCCTCGTGCAGCATGTCGATGGCCGTCGGCAAGCGCATAGAGCAGGTTGGTGGCAGGCGTATAGGGGAAGAAGCCATTCTTGTTGTTGGCGATCATCTCGTCCCAGGCCCAGAAGCTGCGCGGCAGCTTGGCGTCCTTGGAGGCGGCGAGCGCCTTCTCGGAGACGGCATTGAAGGAGATGCCCGGCGGCAGCATCAGGCCCTTCTGCGAGCCGCCGACGGTGACATCGACGCCCCAGTCGTCGTGCGCGATAGTCGACCGAGCCGAGCGACGGAGATGGTGTCGACCATCAGCAGTGCGGGATGGCCGGCAGCGTCGATCGCCTTGCGGACCTCGTCGATCAGGCGAAGTCGCACCGGTCGACGTCTCGTTGTGGACGACGCAAACGGCCTTGATCTCGTGGCCGGTGTCGGCGCGCAGGCGCTTCTCGATCGCGGCGGGATCGACGCCGGAGCGCCAGTCGCTAGCGATGAACTCCGGCTTGAGGCCGAGCTTGACGGCGAGGTTCTTCCACAGAGACGCGAAATGGCCGGTCTCGTACATCAGGACGTTGTCGCCGGGCGACATCGTGTTGACGAGCGCCGCTTCCCAGGCGCCCGTGCCGGAGGCTGGATAGATGATCACAGGCTCTTGGTCTTGAAGATCGTCTTGATGCCGGCCAAGACCTCATGCCGAGCTTCTGGAACTCGGGCCCGCGATGGTCGAGAACCGGCATGGCCATGGCGCTGCAGAATGCGGTCCGGCACCGGCGAGGGGCCGGGAATCTGCAGGAAATGACGGCCGGCGCGGCGCGGTTCGTTGGACATCGGTGTTCCCCTGGCTGAGGCTCAAACCTTGCGGCAGGTGGGGCCGCCTGTGTCAGTCGATAGGTGGGGCAAGCGAACCCCGTCAAGCAATTCCGCCGGAGATCCCGACCCATGAACGTCCACGTCCCCGCGAATCACGCCGTCGCCGAACGCCTCGGCACGAGCCATCGAGGGCGAAGTGCTGTTCGATCGGGCGAGCCGCGGGCGCTATTCGACCGATGCCTCGATCTACCAGATCGAGCCGGTCGGCGTGGTGGTGCCGAAGACGGCGGACGACGTCGCGGCAGCCCTCCAGATCGCGCGCGAGGAGGGCGTCACGCTTGCTGCCGCGCGGCGGCGGCACGTCGCAGTCCGGCCAGACGGTCGGGCGCTCGCTCGTCATCGACTACACGCAAGCATCTGAACCGGATTGCTCGAAGACGGACTTCGATGCGGCGACCTGCCTGGTCGAGCCCGGCATCGTGATGGATGACCTCAACCGGCAGATCAAAGCCACGGGCCTGTGGTTCCCGGTCGATGTCTCGACCTCGAGCCGGGCCACGATCGGCGGCATGACCGGCAACAACTCCTGCGGCACGCGCTCGATCCGCTACGGCATCATGCGCGACAACGTGCAGGCGATCGATGCCGTGCTGGCGGATGGCACACGGGCGCATTTCGGCGAGCTGCCGGCGGACTTCACCAAGCCAACGTGCCGGATGCGGTGCGTGACCTGTTCCGCGACCTGCTGCGCGCTCGGCGAGCGCGAGGCCGAGCACATCGCGCAACGCCTTCCCGAAGTATCGCGTCGCGTCGGCGGCTATCTGATCGATGCGCCTGCTGCCCGGTGCAAAGCCACGCAACCTCGCGACCCTGCTGTGCGGATCGGAAGGCACGCTCGCGGTCTCCGAGCAGATCCGCCTCAAGCTCTCGCCGCAGCCGAACGAACAAGGCGCTCGGCATCTGCCATTTCGCGACCTTCCGCGCGGCCATGGAGGCGGCCCAGCACATCGTCAAGCTCGGCCCGGTCGCGGTCGAGCTGGTCGACCGGACGCTGATCGAGCTTGCCCGCGACATCGCCATGTTCCGCCCGGTCATGGAAGCGCACGTGCGCGGCAAGCCGGACGCGCTGCTGCTCGTCGAGTTCGCCGAGGACGACCAGGCCGAGAACCTGCGCCGCCTCGACCGGCTGGACGAACTGATGGGCGACCTCGGCGCGCCCGGAAGCGGTCGTCAAGGTTGCCGACGCGCGCGCAGCAGAAGGCGATCTGGGGCGTGCGCGCTGCCGGCCTCAACATCATGATGAGCATGAAGAGCGAGGGCAAGCCGGTCTCGTTCATCGAGGACTGCGCCGTGCCGCTCGAGCATCTGGCCGACTACACCGAGCGGCTGACCGCCGTGTTCGAGAAGCACGGCACGACGGGCACCTGGTATGCGCACGCCTCCGTCGGCTGCCTGCACGTGCGCCCGGTGCTCAATCTGAAGCTCGAGCGGGACGCGAAGAAAATGCGCGCCATCGCCGAAGAGGCGTTCGAGATGGTGCGCGAATACAAGGGCTCGCACTCCGGCGAGCACGGCGACGGGCTCGTGCGCTCCGAGTTCCACGAGGTCATGTACGGCGCGAAGAACGGTCGAGATGTTCGAGGAGGTCAAGGATCGCTTCGATCCGAACGGCCTGATGAACCCCGGCAAGATCGTGCGGCCACCGACCATGAACGATCGCAGCCTGTTCCGCTACAAGCCGGACTACCGCGTCGCGCCGACATGACGACCGCGCTCGACTGGTCGGCCTATCCGGGCGCTGGCGGCGGATTTCAGGGCGCCGTCGAGATGTGCAACAACAACGGCGAATGCCGCAAGCTCGCGGGCGGCGCGATGTGCCCGAGCTATCGCGTCACGCGCAACGAGCGCGACGTGACGCGCGGGCGCGCCAACACGCTGCGCCTAGCCATCTCCGGCCAGCTCGGCGCCGAGGCGCTCGACCTCCGATGACATGGCCGAGACGCTGACGCTCTGCGTCTCGTGCAAGGCCTGCCGGCGCGAATGCCCGACCGGCGTCGACATGGCGAAAATGAAGATCGAGGTGCTGGCGGCGCGCACCCGGGCCCGGCACGGCTGGCTGCCGCTGCGCGAACGCCTCGTCGCCTACCTGCCGCGCTATGCGCCTTATGCGCGGTGGCTCGCGCCGATGCTCAACCTGCGCAACCGCAGCGGCGGCCTGGCCCGACTGGGCGAGCGACTGACCGGTTTCTCGGCGCAGCGGAAGCTGCCGGCGTGGCGATGGCAGACGTTCGACGCAGGCGCCACGTCCCGCGCCAAAGGTGACACCAGGGCGCCGTGGTGCTCTTCGCCGACACCTTCAATCGGACCTTCGAACCTGAGAACCTCGACGCCGGACGAGAGGTGCTGACGGGGCTCGGCTACGCCGTCGAGATCGCCGGCGGGGAAAGAAAGCGCGGACGCGCGCTGTGCTGCGGACGCACGTTCCTGTCGGCCGGACTGGTCGAGGAGGCGCGCGCAGAGGCGCGGCGGCTGATCGCAGCGCTTGAGCCGGCGCTGTCGGCGGGCACACCCATCATCGGCCTCGAGCCTTCGTGCCTGCTGACGCTGCGCGACGAGTATCTCATCATGGGCCTCGGCGAGCAGGCGCGAACAACTCTCGCAGGCAGGCCCTAATGCTGGAAGAGTTCATCGTTGCCGAAGTGAAAGCGGGACGGATCGATAGAAGCGCGCTCGGCCGTCTCGAGGGCACGGTTCAGCTGCACACGCATTGCCACCAGAAATCGTTCGGGGTTGCGGGCACGGTGGCGGATGCGCTGCAGCTGGTCGATGGCCTCGACGTCAAGCCGATCGAGTTCGGGCTGTTGCGGCATGGCCGGCAGCTTCGGCTATCAGGCGGAGACCTACGAGACGTCGATGGCGATGGGCGAGCTGGCGCTGCTGCCGGCAGTGCGGGCGGCCGGCGCCGAAGACATCATTGCGGCCGACGGCTTTTCCTGCCGGCACCAGATCGCCGATGGTGCAGGACGGAACGCGAGGCACGTGGCGGTGATACTGGCGGAAGCCATGCGGTCGCGGGGCGAGACACACTGACGGCGTGGCCCGCCGGTCACGGCACACGGAGAATGACTACAGTTGTTCCCGGCGCCTTATCGATCCGTCTTCATCCGCGCGCTAGACTTCCAGGCATGTGGCGGCAAGCGAGCCATCGCATCGAGGGCAATCCAGCAGGGGACGGGGTCATGCGTGTTTGGCAGCGCATCTTATATGCATCGTGTGCCGTGGCGCTCGCAGTCATCGGGTGGGGCGGCGAAGCGGCGCGGGCGGAGGTGGTCGATTTTCCACATGCTAAGTTCCCACCCGGCTCGATCGTGATCGTCAACTCAGAGCGTCGCCTCTACCATGTGCGCTCGGACGGCAAGGCCAAGCGCTACAAGGTCGCCGTCGGCGTTCCAGACGAGCAATGGGTGGGGCGGGAGATCATCACCAATAAGCGCGAGAACCCGCGCTGGATCGAGCCCGACGAAGACGGCGAGGGCGAAGTGATCGAAGGCGGCGAGCCGCACAATCCGCTTGGCAAGCGCGCGCTCTATCTCGGCCAGACGCTGTGGCGGATCCACGGAACGAGTGCGCCCAGGTCGATCGGCAAGGCCGTGTCGAATGGCTGCATCCGTATGCACAATGACGATGTGATCGAGCTTTACGAGACCATTACGGTGGGCACGGAGGTGTATGCGGTGACGCGCCTCGGGCAAAGCGTGCCGCGCGGGCCGGGACGCAAGCTGTCGGACGATTGAGAGCGGGCGGCAAGCTCAGCGGATGGGCGAGAGGTAACAAGGGCGAGGGGCTCGGCGCGGCCCCGCGCTTCGGCCGCAAGGGCTGCCGTTGCGCACGCATTTCATAGGGCCGGTGTTTGCGGCAAGTGACGAGATAGCGCGGGCGGGTTGCGGAGCGGGGACGGGGCTGGCAATAGTGCGGCGCGAAACAACCGCGGGGCGGCCCGCCGCGCGCCAGGACTCATCGAGACGCCATGGTCACTGAAGTTGTAGGTCGTCCGCCATCGGGCGGGCGCAGCGCGGAGACGCGGACGCTGACGGCAGTTTCGGCTGCGCACTGGGTCAGCCATTTCCACATCCTGGTGCTGCCGCCGCTGTTTCCGTTCCTCAAGGACCGGCTCGGCGTCGGCTTCATCGAACTCGGCCTGGCGCTCACGGTGTTCGCCGTGGTTTCCGGGCTAACCCAGGCGCCTGTGGGAGCGCTGGTGGACCGACTGGGGGCCAAGCGGATCCTGATTGCTGGGCTGTGCCTTGGCGGGGCGGCCTTCGTGGCGATGGGCCTGACGCTCAGCTACTGGTGGCTGGTTGCTTGCGCCGGACTGGCTGGCCTGGCCAATAGCGTCTACCACCCCTCCGACTACTCGCTGCTGTCGGCCGGAATCGGCGAAGGGCGGATGGGTCGGGCGTTCTCGATCCACACGTTTTCGGGCTTTTTTGGCGGTGCGGTGGCGCCGGCGAGCATGCTGCTGGCCGTCTCGTACGTGGGACTGGAAGGGGCACTGATCGCGGCCGGCGCGCTCGGGCCGATAGCAGCGTTGCTGGTGTGGCTGGTGCCGATGCCGGAGGCGGGCGGGCCGGGCAGCGTGGGCGCATCGGCCAAGACCGGGAAAGCCGGCGGAGCCGGGGCCTTCGCCGGCGTGCTGACGCCAGCAATCCTAACGCTGACGGTATTCTACATCCTGCTCAGCCTCTCGAATGCGGGATTGCATTCGTTCTCGGTCGTGGCGCTGATGCAGTCATACGCGGTGGCGTTCTCGACCGCCAACGTCGCGCTGACGTCGTTTCTCGGTATGAGCGCGATCGGGGTGCTGGCCGGCGGGTTCCTGGCCGACCGCACGCACCGGCATGCCCAGGTTGCAGCAGCCTGCTTCGCCATCAACGCCGCCATCGTGGCGACCATCGCGCTGGTGTCGCTGCCGCATGCAGTGATCGTGACCGGCTTCACGGTGGCCGGGTTCCTGGGCGGCGTGATCGCGCCGTCGCGCGACATGCTGGTGCGCAAGGCGGCGCCACCGGGAGCGGCGGGACGGGCTTTTGGCATCGTCTCCACGGGATTCAACATCGGCGGCATCATCGCACCGCTGCTCTATGGCTTCATCATGGACAGCAACAAGCCGCGGTGGGTGTTCGGCGTGTCGGCTGCATTCATGGTGGCGACGGTGCTACTGGCACTGTTCACCGACCGGCGGAGAGGGACATGATGGATTGGCCGCTGTTCGACAGCCACGACGTGTTCGAGGACGCGCAGGCGCGGCTCGCAGCGGACGGGCTCGGCGATGGCCTGCCGCTGGTGCCACCGACGGCGGAGCGGATGGGGGCGATGTTGGCTGGCGTGGGGGAGCCCGATGCAGCCCTGGGGATGGGGTACCTGGCACCGCTGTTCGGCGAGCTGACGCCGCGAACCGTTGCCTACAACTGCGTGCTGGCAGGGTGCCGCCCCGGCGAGCGGGTGGTGGTGGAAGCTGTCATGGTGGCATGCCAGGCGGATGAACTAAACCTGCTCGGGCTGATGACCACCACCGGATCGGCGGCGATCGCGACGGTGGTGCATGGGCCAATCGCGGCCGACTTGGGCCTCAATAGCGAGATCAACTGCCTCGGGCCGGGAAACCGGGCGAACGCCACGATCGGACGGGCCATTAGTCTGTGCCTGCGCAACATCGGCGGGGCGCGCGAAGGCTCCGGCGACATGGCGACGGTGGGGCAGCCGGGCAAATACACGTTCTGCTTCGCCGACGGGCAGGCTGCTGGAATTGCGCCTTTGCACGTGCGCCGGGGGCTCGGGGCCGCGCAAAGCGCCGTAACGGTTCTGGGGCTCTCGGGCACGGCGGAAGTGCTGCCGCTGCGCGACGGGGAAGGCGGAGATGCGGGCGCCGACGCCATTCTGGATGCGCTCGCGATCATCATGGCAGCCTCGGTGGAGACCACAGGCGCTTCGCGTCAGCCGGTGCCGCCAGAGCAGGTCTTCATCCTGCCGCCGGAGCTGGCGACGCGGCTGGCGGCGCACGGCTTCAATCTCGCAGCGATCCAACGCTATCTGATCGAAAAGGGTAAAGAGAGGGGCCAGACTATCGCAGCCGGGGCCGAGTTCGTTCATCCGATCATTGCCGGCGGGCCGGGCGTGAAAATGGCCTACCTGCCGCTGTGGGGCGGCGGCTCGAAGCCCGTGACACAGGTGATAGGCTAGGCACAAACCCTCAATTCATGGTTGCACCAGAGCTGAAACACACCGCTTTGTGTGATGAAGCTGGTATGCAACTTGCTCTGAGTTTGCCCGAGCCTCTTGAAATCAGGACAGTTGCGGCGATTCTACTGCCTCGCGGGGCATGATGGAGCTATAACGGCGCAATTCCAAAAGGCTTGATGTGTAATCGTTTTTTATGCGGGGGTGTCCTCTGGCTGATCAGGACAATACGGGAACCGAAGCGCCAAGTGGTCCCAGCGGAGCCGCGGCGGCACAAGGTGAACGCCCCGTCGACGGCGGACTGCTCAGCCTGGCGCTGATCGCAGGCCATTTTCGTATCCCTATGGATCCGCAACAGGTGTCGCACGACCTGGGGCTCGGCACGCGACTCGCTGAAGGTTCGGATATCGTTCGGGCGGCGCGACGGATCGGGCTCAGGGCCCGGCTGCTCACGGGACAGAAAACACAGCGGCTCGAAACTTGTCCAATCCCCGCGATCGTCAAGGGCAAGGACGGGCGCTTCGTGGTGCTGCTGCAGCGCGGCGCCGACGGCCGGCTCAGGGTCGGCGACCCGGTAGCGCGGACGCAAGCGGTGCTAAGCCCTGAGGCGCTGGCGGAAAAGTGGGCCGGCGATATCATTCTGCTGACACGACGCTGGGGCGGGCCCGGCATCGAGCCCGGCAACTTCGGCTTCCAGTGGTTCAAGCCGTCACTGTGGCGCTACCGCAAGCCGCTGGCGCACGTGCTGATCGCGTCGCTCTTCGTGCAGCTATTCGCGCTGGCGACACCACTCCTGTTCCAGGTGGTGATCGACAAGGTGCTGGTGCACAAGGGCCTGTCGACCCTGATCGTGATCATCTCCGGCATGGTGCTGATCGCGATCTTCGACACGCTGCTGCAATTCCTCAGAGCCTACACGCTGACCCACACCACCAGCCGCATCGACGTGGAGCTCGGCAGCCGGCTGTTCGACCACCTGCTGCGCCTACCGATGGCCTATTTCGAGACACGAGCCACCGGGCAGACGGTGGCGCGGGTGCGGGAGCTGGAGACGATCCGCGGGTTCCTGACCGGGCAGGGCCTGTCATCGGTGATCGACCTGCTGTTCACGTTCATCTTCTTTGCGGTGCTGTTTGCCTACTCGACGACGCTGGCGCTGATCGTTCTGGTGTCGATCCCGCTCTACGTGCTGATCGCGGTGCTGATCCGGCCGGTGCTTCGCGACAAGATCTCACAGCGCTTCAATGCCGGAGCGGCGAGCCAGCAGTTCCTGGTCGAGAGCGTGTTCGGAATGCAGACGCTGAAGGCGGCGGCAGTCGAGCCGATCCTGCGCAACCAGTGGGAGGAGCGGCTCGCGGCCTATGTGCGGACCTCGTTCGAATTGGTGATCGTCGCCAGCATCGGGCAGAACGCGATCCAGATCGTCAGCAAGTTCACGACGGCCGCCGTGCTGTTCTTCGGCGCGCTGGCGGTGATCAACAACGAGCTGACGGTCGGTGGGCTCGTGGCCTTCAACATGATCATGAACCAGGCGACGGCACCGATCCTGCGGCTGTCGCAGCTGTGGCAGGACTTCCAGCAGGTGCAAATCTCGGTCAGCCGCGTCGGCGACATTCTCAACGCGCCGCCGGAGAGCACACGTCTCGGCGTCGCGCATCTGCCGCCAGCACAGGGTGCGATCACCTTCTCCGACGTGACATTCCGCTACCGGCCCGATGCGTCCGAGGTACTGCAGTCGATCAACCTCGAGATACCGGCGGGACAAGTGATCGGCATCGTCGGCCCGTCGGGGTCGGGCAAGTCGACGCTGACCAAGCTGGTGCAAAGGCTCTACCGGCCGGAGCGCGGGCAGATCCTGATCGACGGGCTCGACATCTCGCAGGTGGACACGGCATGGCTACGGCGTCAGATCGGCGTGGTGTTGCAGGAAATGACGCTGTTCAATCGCACCATTCACGACAACATCGCGCTGGCCAATCCGGCCATGCCGCGGGCACAGGTGATCCTGGTATCGCGGCTCGCGGGCGCCGACGAGTTCATCTCGAAACTGCCGCTTGGCTACGATACGCCGATCGAGGAGCGGGGCGCGAACCTCTCCGGCGGACAGCGGCAGCGGATCGCGATTGCGCGGGCATTGGCGACACAGCCGCGGATCCTGATCCTGGACGAGGCGACGAGTGCGCTCGACTACGAGAGCGAGCGGATCATCCAGAACAACATGCGCCACATCGTACGCGGGCGCACGGTGATCATCATCGCGCACCGGCTCAACGCGGTACGCCGGGCCGACCGGATCATTGCCGTGGATGGCGGACGGATCGTGGAGCAAGGCAACCATGCCGAGCTGATTGCAAGGCCGAACGGCCTCTATGCGCGGCTGTGGCGGATGCAGAACGAGGATAGCGAGTGATGATCGGGACTGTCGGGGACCTGATGCAGTCGATCGGCATGGTGTGGATCTACGCCGGGCTCATCGCGCTGCTGGCGGTGGCCGCACTCATCTACGACCTGACCCGGCAGAAGGGTGGAAGGCGGACGCGCGAGAGCACGGCGGCGATCCAACGGCGCAATCGTATCGTGGGCAAGGCCGTGCCTGAGGACGTGGCGACACCAACTCCTGCTGCGACGCCGACGCCGACACCAACACCAGCGCCGACGCAGACGTCCATGGCTGCGCCAGGCACAACGCCCGCGCCCAAGGCCGCGCAGGCGGCAACGGTGAGCGGGGGCACGGACGGCCCGGCCATTGCGGCAACGGTGAGCGGGATCGTGTCGCGGGCGAGTGATGCCGTCTCGCGCGTTTCGCCGACCCGCATCCTGCGCGAAATGGCGCGCGCACCAGAAGGCGTCGACACCAGCGAACCCAAGGCGGAAGCCCATGGCGGGCCGAAGGCGCAGGCGCCCATGCGGCTCGCCTCGGATCGCGAGTTCCTGCCTGCGGCGCTCGAGATCCTGGACACACCGCCTTCGCCTGTGGCTACCGCATTGATGCTGTCGATCTGCGGCATCGTGGTCGCCGCATTGGCCTGGAGCACCATCGGACACCTGGACATTCATGCCGTTGCGCCGGGCAGGATCCAGCCAAGCGGGCGGACCAAGATCGTGCAACCGCTGGAGGCCGGGAGGGTTGCAGCGGTGCATGTGGAATTGGGCAAGCAGGTTGCGGCCGGCGACGTCCTGATCGAGCTCGACCCAACGGAGACGGCTGCCGATCTCGAAGCGCTCAGCCGGGAGCTTGAAAGCGCGCGGGCAGAATTGGCTCGCCGGCGGGCGGCGATCGCAGCCGCACAAAACGGTGAGCAAGGCGAGGTCGCCGCCAACTATCCGGCGTCCGTCAGCGAAGCGGTGCGTCGGCGCGAGCATGGCCTGCTGCTCGCCGATGTCGACCAACTGCGAACAACCATCGCCGGGCTCAAGGCCCAACTTGTTGAGCGACAAGCAACCAAGTCGCGTCTCGAATCGAGCATCAAGGCGCGCAAGAAGCTGCTCGACCTCTCCAAGGAGCGGGTCGGCATGCGCGAGGAAATCCGGACGCGGGGCGCGGGCTCGCGGGCGCTGATCATCGAGGCCGAGCTGCAGTACGAGAACTTCGCCACCACGGATGCCAGCGAACGTGGCCAACTCGTTGAAGCCGAGGCCTCGATTGGCTCGCTCGGCAAGCGGGTCGAGCAGGCGGCATCGCAGTTCGTGGCCGAGCAGACGCAGAAGCTGGTGGACATCGACCGTCGCCGCGATCGCCTGGAGCAGGAGATCATCAAGGCGCGGTCGCGAACCGAACGCACACGGCTGAAGGCGCCGATCAACGGCACGGTGCAACAGCTTTCGGTCAGTACGCTCGGCCAGGTGGTCTCGAGCGGCCAGGCACTGATGAGCGTCGTGCCAATCGATGCGCCGCTGGAGGTCGAAGTTATGATCGCCAACAAGGACATCGGTTTCGTGCGGGTGGGGCAACCGGCGAGCGTCAAGATCGATGCGTTTCCGTTCACCCGCTACGGCACGATCGAGGCCGAAGTCGTCAAGGTCTCCGACGACGCGGTCGAGGAAGGCAACGTCACTGGCATGATGGATGCCGTCAGCGCGGCGCGCGGGCAGAGTGGCGGTTCGGCGAAAGCTGGCGGCGGCGGGCAGAACCTAGTGTTTCCAGCGACCCTGCGATTGCTGAAGAGCACGATCAAGGTCGAGGGCAAGGACATTCCGCTTGGCCCCGGCATGACGGTTGCCGCGGAGATCAAGACCGGGCGGCGGCGCGCGATCAGCTACCTGCTGTCACCGCTGGGCGAGATCCTGTCGTCGTCGGGCAACGAGCGCTGATCTCGGTTCATGCGGCGGCGGCAGGGCATCGGCCGCGGCCGCCTCATTCGCCCTTTGCCAGGAGGCGATTGACGCCTTCGGCCACGCCCGCCTCCCAGTCGGGGAGCGTGATGGCGTGCAGCCGGCGAAGCTTGCCGCAATCAAGGCGCGAGTTGGCGGGGCGACGGGCGGGCGTCGGATAGTCAGCGGTGGTGATGGCCTCGACCTCGGCCGACGGGCCACCCAATGTCTTGGAGACCCGGAACACCTCGCGGGCGAGGCCGCACCACGTCACCGCGCCGCTGCCAGCGGCATGATAGGTGCCCCAACGGGGATCGTCGGCGGAGGCGGTCGAGAGGTTGCGGGCCAGTTGCAGGATGGCGCGCGCCAGATGCGGCGCGTAGGTCGGGGAGCCGATCTGGTCATCGACGACGCGCACGCGCGGGCGCTCGCCGGCAAGGCGCAGCATGGTGCGGACGAAGTTGGCGCCGCCTGGACTGTGCACCCAGGCGGTGCGCACCACCGCATGGCGTGGGTTGACTGAGCGGACGGCGTTTTCGCCCTCGAGCTTGGAGTGACCGTAGACGCCAAGCGGGGCGGTCGGGTCATCCTCGACGTAGGGGGCCGGTTTGGTGCCATCGAAGACGTAGTCGGTGGAGACGTGGATGATGGCGGCACCGCGCTTGGCCGCCGCCTCCGCCAGCAGGCGGGCGCCATCGCGATTGAGGGCGAAGGCTGCTTCGGGCTCGCTCTCGGCCTTGTCGACGGCGGTGTAGGCCGCCGTGTTGATGACGACGTCGGGACCGAAGTCGGTCATCGAGCGGGTGATCGAGGCCGGCTCGCACAGATCGAGGGCCGGACGGCCGACCGCCAGGGCCTTCACATCAGCCTCACCTGGTGCAATTTCAACGAGCGCGCGGGCGAGTTGCCCATGCCAACCGGCAACGAGTAGGCGCATGACACAGTCCCCCGACGTTTCAGTGCAATCCCAGTCGCGACTTTGGCGACTGAAGGGGATGCTTGCAAGCGGGCTTGGGTTGCGTTCTTGCCGGCTACCAACCGAGCTGGCAGATATGATAACCGGTGCTGGTAGCTGCCGGATTGCGCCACTGGCACCGGAGACTGCAAGACTGGCAGCCCGTGAAGAGGTTTCGTGATGATCAAGCGCCCCTCCGATGCCTGGCTCGACCTCATTCCGCGCCGGCTTGCCGCCACGCTGCTGCCCGTGTTCGGGATTCTGGCGCTCGGTACACCGTTGGTCATGTGGATGGCGTGGGAGCCTGATATTCTTGGCTACGGCATGGCCATAGGCGTCGGATCGCTGCTGATCGCTGCCGTACTTGCGGCATCGCTGGCGCCACGCACGCTCGATCCCGAAGCGGATGCCGCGTGGCGACGGACCTACGATGAGTTCCACAAGCCACCCCCGGCGACGCGAAAGGACCCGCGAACGTGGCGAGACCAGGCTTGAGATGCGCGCTCGATCAATCGGAGGAGAGGCCTTTGCGCGCCATGAACTCGGGGAAGGCGTCCTTGGCCTGAGCGTTGCGCATGACGGCGGTGGTGTAGCGGTGCTCGGCCGCCCAACGCGTTTCGAGAGCCTCGCCCTGTTGTTCGAGCAGCAATGCCTTGACGCCGGCAACCGCACCACGGTGATTGCCCGCGATCATGCGCGCGATCTCCATGGTCTTGGAGCGCAACTCGGCGCGGGGCACGAGATGATTGAGGAGGCCGATGCGATAGGCCTCGTCGGGCTCGACGATGCGGGCCGTAAACAAGAGCTCCTTGGCCTGCGGCCAGCCGACCTGACTGCCTAGCGACCAGGTGGCGTTGATGCGGCCGTAGGCAGCGGCCAGGAAACGAAACCGCGAGCTCTCACAGCCGATGCGGAAATCGAGGCAGGAGGCCAGGACGGCGGCGCCGCCAAAGGCGAGACCGTTCATCATGCCAATGACTGGCTTGGAGCACATCGAGATCTCCAGGGCGCGGCGCGGATTGCCCATGCGCTCCTGCTCCTCGCGAGAATATTGCTTGTCGTCAGAGAGCTGCTCCTTGATATCGCCGCCGGCCGAGAACGCCTTTTCGCCCGCGCCGGTGATGACGAGGCAACCGATGCCATCGTCGGCTTCAAGTGTCTTGACGGCGTCGAGCAACTCGGTTCCGAGCTTGCGGTTCATGGCGTTGAGGACGTCCGGCCGGTTCAATGTGACAATGCCGACGCCATCCTCGCGATCGACCAAAATATGCTCGTATGCCATTGCTTCATGCTCCCAGCAGGCCCAGGCCGATTGCGGCGTGGCGGCCAGTGTGCACAAAAAGCCAATGCCCCTACAAGCGCTGGTGACAGAGCCGGGCGGGCTGATTTCCGCCCTAATTGGGCCATGGTCGCGGCCTCTAGCTCGATGGACAACTCTTCGCAGCGAAGATTTTTCTAAAGGACACTCGACGATGTCGCCAATAGATCGTGCTCACGCCAGCGCGGTTTCACGCGCGCGCATCCTGGCTGTCAGTCTGCTTGCGGGCTGCTGCCTTGCCGGAACGGGCGCGGGCGCGCAGACGCCAGGCGGTCCGGAAGCCGAGCGCAAACAACAGCAACTGAAGCAGCAACAGCAGCAGCAGCAGCGAGGGGCGCGGCCGCCCGGCCAAAGCGGCGAAACGCCGAAGGGCCGCGGCGAACAAGACTTCGCGACAAGGCGGACCGGGACGTGGACAAGAGGGCGGGCGCGGCCAGCCGCCGTCGCAAGCTCGTCCGGCAAGGCCACCGGAGCCTCCCGCGGCGACCGCGCCGAGAGGGCGGGCCACCATCAACGAAAACGAGCAGCGCCAACCGCGGACGATACGGCCGCCGCGGGACGCCGCACCTGCGACACCGCCGCCAAGCGGGCGCGCCACGACCAACGACAGCGATCCGCGCCAACCCCGGACAGGACGGCCGCCGCGGGACGCCGCACCTGCGACACCGCCGCCAAGCGGGCGCGCCACGACCAACGACAACGATCCGCGCCAGCCTCGGACAGGACGGCCGCCACGGGAGGCTGCACCTGCGACGCCGCCGCCAAGCGGGCGCGCCACGACCAACGACAGCGATCCGCGCCAACCCCGGACAGGACGGCCGCCGCGGGACGCCGCACCTGCGACACCGCCGCCAAGCGGGCGCGCCACGACCAACGACAGCGATCCGCGCCAACCCCGGACAGGACGGCCGCCCAATCTTCCCCCGCCCAACCGGGAGGCGACGACGCCCGACGCACCCTCGCGAGAGCGTGCACCTTCGACAGCCGGCGGCGGTGCAAGGCCCGGCGCACCATTCGGTGCCGTTACTGCTCCGGCGGGCCCAAGGGGCATCGAGCAGGTGCGCCAGGGCCGTGTGCGTACGACCGGACCGCAGGGGCAGATCGTCATTCGCGAACCCGGCTCACGCACGATCATCAAGCAAAACAACCGCACCTTCATCACCCGCAACGAAACCAACGTGATCAGGGGGTTCGTGCCGAGCGCCAAGACCTCGCGGCGCAAGGACGGGATCTCGGAGACCGTCTACGTCGGACGTGACGGCGCGCGCGTCTTTACAGAGACCGACAGCCAAGGCCGCGTCCTGCGACGCTACAAGCGCGATGGACGCGGACGCGACATCGTGATGTTCGACAACCGGCGGTTCCTTCGCAACGTGGCGATCGGAGCTGGCGCGGCGCTGGCGATCGGAGCCTTGGTGGTGACGTTGCCGCGGCCTGCCGTCGCCATCCCGCGCCACCAGTATATCGTCGAATACGAGCGGGCGTCGGAGGCCGACGTCTACGAGGCGCTGACGGCACCGCCGATCGAGCGGTTCGAACGCAGCTATTCACTAGACGAGGTGCGCTACAGCTATTCGCTGCGCGAACGGCTGCGCCGCATCGACCTCGACGCGATCACGTTCGAAACGGGCGCATTCGAGGTGCCGCCGAGCCAGTACGACAAGCTCGAGCGGATCGCAAAGGCGCTCGGACGCGCGATCGAGCGCAATCCGGCTGAGGTGTTCCTGATCGAGGGCCACACCGATGCCGTGGGCCCCGACGACGACAACCTGTCGCTGTCCGATCGCCGCGCAGAAGAGGTGGCGCGAATCCTGGTGCAGCATTTCGGCATTCCGCCGGAAAGCATCGTCACGCAGGGCTATGGCGAGCAGTTCCTGAAGGTGGAGACGGATGGTCCCGAACGGGTCAACCGGCGGGTGTCGGTGCGGCGTATCACACCGCTGCTGAGCCAGAACTGAGCCCCACACAAGGCTTGGACATGTTCGACGGTGGGGCGCGGCGCGTGCGGCCCACCGACTTTTGCCGGCGAAACAGGCGACTTCGTTTGCCTGCGGGGGTGATCGTTGCCGGTCCCAGCAGGCTCGTTGCGAAGTTTACGGTCAGGACGGCAGGCGGCTCAGGTATTGGGCGGCGATGTCGATGCCGACGTAGTCGGAGTAGGCCTTGGTGAGCTTTGCGACGACGGGGCCCGGCACCTTGCCGCCAGCGATGGCGGCATGATTGACCTTCGACACCGGACACAGACAGAGACTCGTCGACGTGAGGAAGACCTCATCGGCGGTGTATGCGTCGTAGAGGTCGATATCGCGCTCACGGACCTCGTATCCCGCCTTTCGGGCCAGCTCGATGACGGTCTGGCGGGAGATGCCTTCCAGCACGTAGCGGCCCTGCGGAGTGGAGATGATGTCGTCCTTGACGACGAAAATGTTCGAGCCCATGCCCTCGCACAGGTTGCCATTTTCATCCAGTAGCACAGCCCAGGCCTCGGGATCGCGGGCACGCGCCTCCATGTCGGCCATGACCATGTTCAAGTAGTTGTGGGTCTTGACGCGCGGCGAGAGCGCCTCGGGGCTGGTTCGACGCACGGAGGGGACGACAACGCGGATGCCGTCGCGATATTGGGCGGCGCGGGCGGCGAAAGGGAGCGGCATGCAATCGACGATGATGTTCGGGCCGGTGTGCTCGTAGCCTTCATCGCCGATGGCGCGCACGCCGCGAGACACGCGCTGGCCGACCCACCAGTCATCACCTTCACCCAGAAGATGCGCATTGCGGCGGACGACCTCGTTGGTGATCTCGGTCAGCTCGTCCGGCGACATGGCGATGTCGATCTGCAGATAGGCCAGTGAACGGTAGAAGCGATCGATGTGCTCCTTCACGCGGAACGGCTTGCCGGCGAACGTACGGGTCATGTCGAAGCAGCCGTCGCCGAACAGGAAACTCTTGTCGCGGTAGGGGACGACCACCTCGCGTTCGGGCACATAGCGGCCATTGAAATAGGCGATCCGCTGGTTCGAGCGCTCTGTCATGGGGCTGGTGCTCCGGCTGGTGGGCTGGCAGTGGTCTCAGCTCCCAGCCTACGCCGAGCACACCCGCACCGACAATGCTTGGAGTTGTTGTTATCGCTCACGGCGCGTGTCGCGCTGAGTGTTAGCGCTCACGGCGCGTGTCGCGCTGCCAAGAGGCAGCGCTGCGCCTCCGCGGGGGCGCCGCTCGCGGCGGGCCGCCGTCGCGGCATTCGCCAAGCGTGCGCTGACGCGCACGGCTGACGCTAGAGGGTGGGCAGGGAGAGGGGATTGGCTTGTTTAATCGGCGGCGCCGAGGCAATCGGTCAGGCCCTTGGCGAGGGCGTCGAGGACGTGGAAATACTGATCCGGTCCGGCAGCATGGCTGGCGCCTAGGGGGTCGAGGACCGCTTGGCGCACGGCCGTGCCTTCGACGATGCTGGCGATGATACGCGGGGGGAATTGCGGCTCGGCAAATATGCAGCGGGCGCCGCTGGCTTTGACGCGTGCCCGCAGCGTGGTGAGGCGGCGGGCGCTTGGCGGCACCTCGGGGCTGACGGTCACGGCGCCGATAGCGGCCAGCCCAAAGCGGTGCTCGAAATACTGGTAGGCGTCGTGAAAGACCAGGTAGGGCTTGCCCGCCAACGGTTTCACATCCCGGGCGATGCGGTCGGCCGCCTCAGTCAGCCGGGTCTCGAGGGCGCGGGCATTGTCCCTGTAGGCCTGGGCATGGGGGGGATCGCTGCGCGCGAGCGTCTCGGCGATAGCCGCGGCAATGACGGCGGCGTTGGTCGGGTCAAGCCAGAGGTGGGGGTCGGGCCCGCCGGCTTCCGCCGCGGTTCCGGACTTGCGGTCGGATCCGTGCTTGTGGCCGTGCTTGTGGGCTTTATCGCCGTGCTCGTGGGCGTCGAAGGCGCCACCACTGCGCAGGGGGTGCAGGGTCATGCCGGGGAGCTTGTCCAGCGTCACGATCACGACGCGCTTTCCCAGCGAATCCAACGACTTGGTCAGGAAAGCCTCGAGGTGTTCGGAGACGCGAACGACCAGGACTGCCGACTGCAGCTTGCGCATGTCCGACGGCTTCATGGCGTAGGCGTGGGGGGAGGCGGTGCCATCAAGCAGCAGGTGGGGCTCCGCGACACCCGCCATGACGGCGGCCACGACGGAATGCACTGGCTTCAGAGTCACCACAACGCGGGGCTCGGCGGCCGACGCCATCGACGCTGCGAGCAGCGCGAGACAGCCTGAAAGCATGGCCACCAGGCCGGTAGATCGCTTCAATTTCAATTTGTTCTCCAACAGGTTGGCGATCTGCGGGGCGACCGATGACAGCCATCGCGACCTGCCGGCAACTCGATGATTGGCGTCCCGGGAGACCATGATGTAATACTGTATCATCCGTGCGGCAATGGCGATTATCCCGGTATCGCCCAAATGCGGTAGTATCTGCCGACTTCGACAGACCACCCCGCGATTCCTGGGGTTTTCAATGATGAGGCGCACATGACGGGTTCATTGGCAGCTTTGGTTCATGTTGGCCGGCTGGCACTGGCTGGCGCGCTCTCAGGCCTAGGATGGCTCGCGATGGGGTATTCCGGCAGCGCGCTCGCCCATCCGCATATCTGGGTTACGACACAGTCCGAGGTCGTGATCGAGAATGGCGCGATCGTGGCCATTCGCCAGCACTGGACGTTCGACCAATACTATTCGCAAGCGGCCATCGACGGGCTGGATACCAACAAGGACGGCGTCTACGCCCGCGACGAGTTGGCGGAACTGGCCAAAGTCAACGTCGAAGCGCTCAAGGATTTCAGCTACTTCACGTATCCGAGGCTCGCGGGAAAAGACTTGGCAATCGGCGCCCCGAAGGACTTTTGGCTGGAGCACCATCTGAAGGCGCCTTCTGCCGACGAACAAGCGCCGCCCGTGCCGCCGGCAGCCGGGGCCAAGGCGCCCGAAGGTGCGGCCAAGATCGCCGCCGATGCAGCCAAGCCCAAGATGGTGCTGACGCTGCACCTCACGCTGCCGCTCACCAAGCCCGTGCTCACGGACGCCAAGGGCTTCACGTTCGGCATGGGCGATCCGACGTTTTTCATCGCTTTCGAGCCGGCGCAGGAAAAGCCGGTTACGCTTGCCAAGGGGGCACCCGCCACCTGCCGGATCAAGACCACCGACGACAAGCCCGCAGCAGCGGACGACAAGGCGTCGAAGCCCGGCGACCTGATGGCCGCTCAGCCGGCGCCGGCAGGGCTGCCCGAAGTCAAGTTCGTGGCGGCGACGGAGTGGACCGTGGTCTGCGGCTCGGGATCGTGAACACGCCGGAACTGACGCCTGCCAATTGAGCGGGCGAGCGGCGCCAGTCGCCGCTTGCAGTGCTGTCCGGCGGCTCCTATCGTGGCACGAGACGGCCGTCACGGAGGACA
Organism: uncultured Alphaproteobacteria bacterium; assembly: GCA_963761475.1. Classification (GTDB taxonomy): domain Bacteria; phylum Pseudomonadota; class Alphaproteobacteria; order Rhizobiales; family Hyphomicrobiaceae. Next base: position 148,817 of record CAVXGT010000014.1, on the reverse strand, counting down.
CCGATGCCCAGCCCAAAGTCGCTACGCGATATGATCAATTCCGGCCCCATGGTGGTGGCGCCTGGAGCCTATGACTGCATTACCGCCCGATTGATCGAGCAGGCCGGGTTCTCGGCCGTCTACATGACTGGGGCTGGGACCTCTGCTGCGCACGGGCTGCCGGACTATGGACTGCTGACGATGTCGGAGATGGTCGCCAACGCGCGGCGCATCACGTCGTCGATCAGCGTGCCGCTCGTATCGGACAGCGACACGGGTTACGGCAATGAACTCAATGCCTACCGCACCGTGCAGGAGTTCGAGCGGGCCGGCGTCGCCGCGATCCACATCGAGGATCAGGTGTTCCCGAAGAAGTGCGGGCATCTCGACGACAAGGAGTTGATCTCGCTCGAGGACTACGCGGCCAAGATCCGTGCCGCGGCGGCGGCCAAGCGTACGGCCGATTTCATGATTATCGCACGCACAGATGCGCGGGCCGTGGCGGGGTTCGACGAAGCCGTCAGGCGGGCCAACGCGGCAGCGGAGGCCGGCGCCGACATGATCTTCCTCGAAGCGCCGCAGACGCTGGAGGAAGTGGCGCAGGTGCCGAAGCTCGTGAAAGCGCCGTGCCTGCTCAACATGGTGCTGAACGGCAAGACGCCGCACGTGTCGACCATGGACGCCGAGAAGATGGGCTACCGCATCTCGATCCTGCCGGGCATGCTGCTCGCCTCCATCATCGGGCTTTGCGACAAGATGCTGGCGGACGTAAAGGCCACCGGCCAACTGTCGCAGCCCTATGCTCCCCCGGGCGGACCGGCCAAGACGTTCAGCCGCTTCGGATCGGCCGAATGGGACGAGCGGCGCACGGCCTACCGCGTCGACGGCCGGGCCGGCAAACAAGCCGCGGAATAGTCTTCACGGCCAGCGCCAGCCGAGACTCGGGATGGCCTCGCGCCTGCCCGGGATGATGGCCGGCGATTGGATGAATGCCTTGGCGGCGCGCGCTCATCGGCGATGGGTTGCGCGCCGCTCGCGTCTGTGGCTCGCTTGGCGGCAAGCCAACATTGCGGGAGGAGATATCCATGCGCATGCAGGACAAGATCGGACTGGTTACGGCCGCAGGCTCCGGCATGGGACGGGCGGGCGCGCTGCGGTTCGCGCAGGAAGGCGCTGCCGTGGGCGTTGCCGACATCGACGAAAAAGCGGTTGCGGCGGTGGTGGCCGAAATCAAGGCTGCGGGCGGCAAGGCGCACGGCATCGTCGCCGACCTGACGCGCGACGAAGATTCGCGGCGCATCGTCGGCGAAACGGCGAAGGCCTTCGGTGGGCTCGATTTCGTTTGGAACCATGTGGGCCATCCGGGACCGGCAGCCTTCGAAGGACTGGACCTCAAGGAGTGGGACAACGCCGTCACGCTCAACCTGCGCACCGTGCTGATCACTACCGAAGCCGCGATCCCCGAGATGCGGGCGAGGGCTGGCGGCGCACTGCTCTACACCGCTTCGACGTCGGGGATTTCGGGATCGCAGTTCTCGCCGGTCTACTCATCGGTCAAGCATGGCGTGATCGGACTGGTGCGTGGCCTCGCCAAGCGCTACGCAAAAGAAAACATCCGCGTCAACGCGATCTGTCCCGGCCCGATCGACACGCCGATGCTGCGCGTGTTCGTGGCGCGACCCGACCAGCAATCGACGATGGGCATGGACAAGGAAGAGCTCGTGAAGAAGCGCGCCTACCAGACGCCGATGGGCCGGCCCGGCAAGGCGCACGAAGTTGCCAACGGCGCGCTGTTCCTGCTTTCGGACGAAGCCTCGTTCGTCACCGGTACATACCTGACGGTCGACGGTGGCGCCACGTGCTGAGCTGGCGGCCGAGACTGACCGAGGTGCGTCAGGACGCGGAGGAGCAGCCTCTTCCGCCTGGCAATCGTGACAGGCGGAGCCTGCACGCTGGAGGCGCTCAACTGGGTATCAAATGGAAAGCCTTTCGATGACCGGCCTTATGACGACGTTTCCACCGCCGCCCGAAGGGCAGGTCACGCTCGCCAACTGGCGTCAATCTCCGTTCAACCGTTGGGGCTTCCAGCACGTGCGCGAGATCGTGCCGTCGGCAGAGATCGGCACCGATGTGGACGATCTGTGGCGACTACCGCCGGTCGCCACAGATCTCTCTCAGATCGCGATCGACGACGGGCAGGGCGGGCGCATGACGCTCGATGCCTTCCTGGAGGTCACCTCGACGGATGCGTTCGTGGTCGTCAAGCGCGGCCGGGTGGTGCTGGAATACTATGCCAACGGCATGGGGCGAGGAACACCGCACATCCTGATGTCGGTCTCGAAGTCCATGCTCGGGTTGCTGGCGGGCGTCCTTGCCGCGCATGGCGTTCTCGACCTCGACGCGGAGGCCAGCCGGTATGTGCCGGAGCTCAAGGGCAGCGCGTTCGAGGGGGCTAGCGTGCGCCACCTGCTCGACATGCGCTCGGGGCTCGATTTCGACGAGGACTACCTCGCGACATCAGGTGACATCATCCAGTATCGCAAGGCGACGAACTGGAACCCGCTGGAGCCCGGCGAAGTCGCTTCAGACCTGCGCAGCTTTCTGCCGACACTGCAAAAGCGCAGCGGGTCGCATGGGGGGGCCTTCAACTACGTCTCGCCGTGCACCGACCTGCTCGGGTGGGTGATCGAGCGGGCCAGCGGCAAGCGCTTCAGCGACCTTTTCTCAGAGATGATCTGGAGGCCGATGGGGGCGGCGAATCCCGCCTACATCACGGTCGACCGGCTCGGTGCGCCGCGGTGTGCCGGCGGGCTGTGCATGACGGCGACGGACCTCGCCCGGGTCGGGCAACTGATTGTCGATGGCGGGCGACGGGGCAGTCGCGAGATCGTGCCGCGGGCCTGGATCGAGGACATCGTCGAGGCTGGAGATGCGGCGGCGTGGCAGGCGGGTCCGTTCGTGCCCTACTGGCCGGGCCGCGACATGCACTACCGGTCGAAGTGGTACGTCGAGCGCGGGGCCAAGCCGTTGCTCGGAGCGTACGGCATCCACGGCCAGCATCTCTATGCAGACCCGGCGAATGGCCTGGTGATCGCCAAGTTCTCATCGGGCGCGTTGCCGATCGATGCGAGCCAGATCGCGCTCACCACGGCTGTGGTGGACGCGATCCGGCTGGCGCTCAACTAAGAGGGGGAGACGGCGGCTCACATGCCCGGATAGTTGGGGCCGCCGCTGCCTTCGGGCACCGTCCAGTTGATGTTCTGGTTGGGGTCCTTGATGTCACACGTCTTGCAGTGGACGCAGTTTTGGGCGTTGATCTGGAAGCGCTTGGTGCCGTCCTCCTCGTCAACCCACTCGTAGACGCCGGCCGGGCAGTAGCGATTGGACGGGCCGTCGAATTGCTCAAGCTCGGATTGGCGCTGCAGCTTCTGGTCCAGCACCTTCAAGTGGACGGGCTGCTCCTCCTCATGGTTGGTGGCGGAGAAGGAGACGTTGGTCAGCCGGTCGAAGGTGAGCACGCCATCGGGGCGCGGGTACTCGATGCGGGGCATCTGGCTCGCCGGAGCGAGGGATGCATAGTCGGGCTTGCCATGACCGACGGTCTGGCCGAAGCCGATGCCGCCGATGATAGTGTTGGCCCACATGTCGAGACCGCCCAGACCGATGCCGAGGAAAGTGCCGTATTTCGACCACAGCGGCTTGACGTTGCGGACGCGCTTCAGATCCCAGCCGACCGGGCCTTCGCGGACGGCGGCCTCATAGCCTTCGAGGCGGTCGTGGGAACGCCCCTCCTTCAGGGCGGCGAATGCCGATTCGGCGGCGTGCATACCGGACAGCACGGCATTGTGGCTGCCCTTGATGCGCGGCACGTTGACCATGCCGGCGGAACAGCCGGCGAGGACGCCGCCAGGGAAAACCATGGCCGGCAGCGACTGCCAGCCGCCTTCGGTGATGGCACGGGCGCCATAGGCAATGCGCTTGCCGCCCTCGAAGACGCTGCGGATGGCCGGGTGCGTCTTGAAGCGCTGAAACTCCTCGTAGGGGGAGAGGTAGGGGTTGCGGTAGTTGAGGTGGACGACAAAGCCGACGGAGACCAGGTTCTCGTCGTAGTGGTAGAGGAACGAGCCGCCGCCTGTGCGATTGTCGAGCGGCCAGCCGAACGAGTGCTGGATGAGGCCGGGCTTGTGGTTCTCGGGCTTGACCTCCCACAACTCCTTCAGGCCGATGCCGAATTTCTGCGGCTGCTTGCCATCGTCGAGCTTGAAGCGGGAAATGAGCTGCTTGGAGAGCGAACCGCGCGCGCCCTCGCAAATGATGGTGTAGCGGCCACGCAGCTCCATGCCGCGCGTGAAATTATCACCGGGGACGCCGTCCTTGTTGACGCCCATGTCACCGGTCGCGACGCCGACAACGGCGCCGTTGTCGTCATAGAGGACTTCGGCTGCGGCAAAACCCGGATAGATCTCGACGCCCAATTCCTCGGCCTGGGCACCCAGCCAGCGGCAGAGGTTGCCGAGGCTGCCGATGTAGTTGCCGTGATTGCTCATGAGCGGCGGCATCATGAGGTTGGGCAGCCGCATCTCGCCGGCGGGGCCCAAGTACATGAACTTGTCCTCGGTAACCTCGGTCTTGAGGGGCGCATCTTTCCGGCGCCAGTCGGGAATGAGGCGATCCAATCCGATCGGATCGATGACAGCGCCCGACAATATGTGTGCGCCGACCTCGGAGCCCTTTTCGAGCACGACGACGGAAAACTCCTCGCCGGCTTCCGCGGCAAGCTGCTTCAGTCGGATCGCGGTTGCAAGACCAGCCGGCCCCGCGCCCACGATCACCACGTCGAACTCCATCGCCTCTCTCGGCGGCAGCTCCACTGCCTCGCTCGCCATCGGTGCCTCTTTTCCTGGTCGTGATCAGATCCACCTCGTTCGATAGGTCGTGGCTGGCCCGAGCGTCAAGCACCGTTCAGCCGGTGGAGGCGCTCAGATGGCGGCGTACGGCCGGGGCCTGACAGGGCCGAATGGCAAGCGTCCCGTCAGGGCATGGGGCTATTTTCCAATATTTTCAACGCCTTCATTCAGCATTCGAGCTATTCCATGGCGGCAGTCGGCAAACTGCGAGGGCGGCGACGGCGATGTCAGGCGACTGGCGACTTCCAAACTGCACTGCTGACGCTATGGTGGCGGTCGATGATGGACGAGGCGGACAGGCAAGACCTTCTGGCGCTTCTCGCGTGGTGGCGAGAGGCCGGCGTCGACGTGGCGTTGGACGAGACGCAGGTCGACTGGACGGTGCGCTCGGAGGGGCCTGGCGCAGATTTCGCGTGGCCGGAACGTGAAGAGGCCGGGGTGCTCGAGGAGCGGGCAGCGATGCCGGCTGCCGACACCGGGCGGGCTGCGGCCCGCGCACCGATGGTGCAAGCCAGTCGACCACAGAGCATGACGCCCATGCCGACGCCTGCGGCGCGTGCGCCAGCCTCACGACCGGCTCCGGGCGGCGGCATGGCGGGGCGCGGGGCTGCACTCAAGGCACCGACGCTCGAGGCGCTCGAAGCCGCGCTCAACGCCTTCGAGGGCTGCGCCTTGAAGGCGACGGCGAAGAACCTGTGCTTCTATCGCGGCAGTGCCACGGCACGCGTCATGGTGATCGGGGAAGCGCCGGGGCGTGACGAGGATCTGGCCGGCAAGCCGTTCGTGGGGCGGGCGGGGCAGCTACTGGACCGGATGCTGGCGGCGATCGATCTGACGGAAGCGGACGTGCACATCACCAACATCGTCTACTGGCGGCCGCCGGGAAACCGGACACCGACGCCGGAAGAGGCGCAAGCGTGCCGCCCCTTCCTGGAGCGGCAGATGGAGCTGGTGGCACCGGATTTCATCCTCACCCTCGGCGGACCAGCGGCGAAGGCCATCCTGGATGCCACCGACGGCATCATGCGTCTCAGGGGGAAGTGGCGTGAAATCGCCAGCGGCGGGCGTATGGTGCCTGTCATGGCGACGTTGCACCCCGCATATCTGCTGCGCCAGCCGGCTGCGAAACAGCAAGCTTGGCGCGACCTGTTAGCGCTCAAAGTTCGTCTCGACGGTGCGATGAAAGGATCCCAGGCATGAGCACGCTGCATGAAAAGCTGGATTTGCGGTTCGGCGATGTGGACGGCGATGCCGTGCCGGAAGAGCTGGCAGAGAACAGCACGCTGGTGCGGATGGCCGGCCGTGGCGTGATGCGCCGCTTCAAGCCCGATCCGCTGCCGGCGGGCATGCTGGATACACTTGCCGCCATCGCGCTATCGTCACCGTCGAAAAGCGACCTGCAGCAGCGCGACATTCTGATCGTCGAGAACCCGGTGATACGGGAGCGCATGAACACACTGCTGGCGGACCAGGAGTGGATCCCGACCTGTCCGCACCTGCTGGTCTTTCTCGGCAACAACCGCCGCCAGCGACAGATCCACGAATGGCGTGCGCATGCATTTGCCAACGACCATCTCGACGCGTTCTTCAATGCGGCGGTCGATTCGGCGATTGCGTTGTCCGCCTTCGTAACGGCGGCGGAGGCGGCGGGGCTCGGGTGCTGCCCGATCAGCGTCATCCGCAATCACGCCCAGGAGGTGAGCGAGTTGCTGCAGCTTCCGGACCACGTCTTCCCGGTGGCGGGGCTCGGGGTCGGGTGGCCGGCTGCTCCGCATTTCGTGTCGGCGCGCTTGCCGCTCGGGCTGACGCTGCATCGCGACTGCTACACGGAGGCAACCGACGAGGCCGTGCGCAGCTATGACCGGCGGCGCAACGGTATCTTCCCCTATCGCAGCCAACGCAACGTGGCGAAGTTCGGCGAGGCGGAAGAGTATGGATGGAGCGAGGAAAAGGCCCGCCATTATGCCTTGCCGGAGCGGGCCGATTTCGGCGCCTACGTGAAGCGGCGCGGGTTCAAGCTGGAGTAGGCGGCCGGGGCCCAAGCGAACGGCAAGCCGGCGACGATGGCGCCACCAGCTTGCCGCGGGGGTCAATACTTCTGGCTGGCGCCGAACTTGTTGGAATCGGTTGCCCGCTGCACCTTGCGCGCCCTTTGCCAGCCTTCGCTCGACTGGGCGGTCGGGGAGGCGGCGAGGTCGTTGGCCTTGAGCTCCTCGACCAGCGGCGCGTAGGTCTCGGCGCCCGGCAGGCGCTTCTGCTGGCTGCGAACGTAGGCGGCGTTGGCCTCGAACTTGCTGCGCGCCTCCTCGATGCGACCCTTGTCACGCAGCTCGACGGCTTCCTGGCGATTGGCGCGCGAGACGAGGGTCGTCACGTCGCGCATGACAGCGGCATTGATGCTCTTTTCCGCGCGGTCGTGGTCGGCGTCGAAGGTGACCGAGGCCGCTGCCGTTTCCGATTTGCGGCGGCCGCTGGCAACGTCGGTATAGCTGACGGTTATGTCGGCGATTGCGGCGGAGGAGAGGCCCGAGGAGGCATCGACCTCGATCTCGCCCAGCAGGACCTGCTCGACGCCGCCAACCAACGCGCCGACCTTGTAGGCAATCTCGCGCTTGTCGGCAGAGATCTTCGCCTCACGGCCGAGCGAGCGCAGAGGGCGCACGCCGTCCTTCAGGCGAATGATGATCTCGACCTCCTGTCCGACAATGCTTTGTGCATCGTCGAACTCGCGTGCGAGAAAGCCCGCAAGATCGGCGCTTTCCTGTACGAAGACGTGGCCGCCATCAGCGGCGCGGGCGAGGCCCGCCATCAGGTCCTCGTTGTAGCCGGTGCCGAGGCCAATGGTCGAAACGGTGATGCCCTCGCTTGCCAATTCGCGGCCGAGCGCGACGAAATCGGAGGGCTTGGCGGGGCCGACGTTGGCAAGGCCATCGGAAATCAGAACGATGCGATTGACGCGATCGCGGGACTTGAACTTGCGGACCTCGTTGGAGGCTGCAAGCAGGGCTGCATGAATGGCGGTTGAGCCGCGGGGCGTCAGACGGTCGATCTGGCGCTTGACGGTGTAGGGATCGACGAGCTTGGTGGCGGGCACGTCGACATCGACCTGGTTGTCGTAGCTGACGACGGAAAGGATGTCGTCGCGGCCGAGGCGGTCGACGGCCATGCGGGCGGCCTCGCGCGCGTTGGCCATGCGGGCATGCGAGGCCATGGAGCCCGAGCGGTCGATGACCAGCGCCACGTTCATGGGCGCCCGGCGTGCGGTGTCGCGGCGGGACGGCGTGACGGCGATCCTCAGATAGGTGCGCTTGGCAAGACCGGCGGGCAGTACGCCCTGGGCCAACTCGGCCTTGATGGCGATCGGGTTGGCGTCGGCCGCCAAGGCTGTGGACGGCGCGAGAGCGGCCAGAAGGGCGGCAGCGAGACGTGGAAAGCGACGCAGTGGCTTGAAAATCGACGACATTGTGGGAGCCTCAAGCGGGATTTTTGAATGTGCTGCACAGACTCGGCGCCAACATTGGCCAGAGAATGATCAGCGCATGACCGTTTGAAGGCTTTGGCCGCAGCAGCGCCGGCGAGCGACAAGCCAGCGGACAGGCGGCGGCAGGTCCGGACCTAGACGCCCGCCAAGCGCTTGAGGGCGCGGACGGACCGGAGCGTGGCACCCGGTTGCTCGTCGGGGACATGGGTTTCGACGACGAAGGTCAACTCGCGCGTGCGGGCTTCGGCGTAAAGCGGCTGCAACAGGCTCGCAAACGGCACATCGCCTTCGCCAAGCGCCACCATGCGCGACTTGGCGGCGCTCCAATCCTTGAAGTGGCTCTGGCTGACAAACGGCGCAAGGCGGGCGACCTCATCGACGCTGGCCGGCTCGGCACGCCAGGCGTTGGTGATGTCGAGCAGGGCCTGCAGGCGCGGGTTCTGCCAATGCTCCATGGCGGCGATCAGGTCACCGACGGTGTGGACGTTGCAGACGTGCTCGTTCTCGATGTGGACAGTGACGTCGTGGCGCTCGGCAAGGCGGATGAGCTTTTCGACGTCGGCGTCGAGGTCGGCGAAGCGGAAGCCGTCGTATTTCAAGAGCGAGAACACACGCACGTTGCGCGCGCCGAGCACATCGGCGCAGCGAAAGGCCTCCTCGTAGAGCTGATCATTGCTTCGGCCGCGGCGATCGAAACCGAACTGGTCGCCCATGTCGTCAGCCGAGCGGCCGGGCGCCGGCCACTTCAGCAACGGGGTTGCGAGCGTGCCCACGACCAGGCCCGCATCGCGAATCTGGCGGGCTGCCGCCTGCTGCTGGGCCGCATCGAGCGACATGAAATTGACGCCGCCGATGGAGCGGACGTCGACCGTGGCCAAGCCTTCCTCGGCGGCCATGCGCAATCCAGGCGCGAGCTCCGGCGCTATCTCGTCGGTGATGAGGGATACACGGATCGACATCGGCATCTCCTGGGCTCGGGCGGACGCCGGATTGCGGCGCACCTCGACAGTTGTATCGGGGATGGCGGTTGCCATCCACACCGCAGTGGTGGTGCCCGGGCGTTCGGCCGGCTCATGACCCTCACGAGAGCCTGGCCGAGAGCCAAATGGATTGCCGCTTCGATGAATGGGTTTTCTTTTGCATAATTTGATTTATTTCTGCATTCCTTTCGAATTCGATCTCCAACGGGCAACTAACAGACACGATATGCAGGAGCTTCCCTCAGTCCTCGGGTTGGCGTGGCAATTGATCGTTTCGGCCGATGGCGATCTGGTCGAGATCGTCGGGCTGTCGCTGCAGGTGACGCTGGCGGCTGTCGCCATCGCGGGCGTGATCGGCTTGCCGATCGGGGCGCTGCTGGCGGTGACGCGCTTTCCCGGCCGGACCTCGCTGATCGTGTTGGCCAATGCGCTGATGGGGTTGCCGCCCGTGGTGGTGGGGCTTGGCGTCTACCTGATGCTGTCGCGATCGGGACCGATGGGGTTCCTGGGCCTCCTCTACTCGCCGTCGGCGATGATCATCGCGCAAGTGATCCTGGTGACGCCGATCGTGATTGCGCTGTCGCGCCAGGTGCTCGAAGACCTGCATGACGAGTATGCCGAGATGTTCCGCTCGATGGCGCTCGGACGGCGCGCAGTGACGGGGGCGCTGATCTGGGATGCCCGCTACACGCTCGCCACCGTGGCGCTGGCCGGCTTCGGGCGCGCCATCGCCGAAGTGGGCGCGGTGATGATCGTGGGTGGCAACATCGATCACCTCACACGGGTCATGACGACTGCCATTGCACTCGAGACCTCGAAGGGCGACCTCACGCTGGCCCTGGCGCTCGGCGTGGTGCTGCTCGCGCTGGCACTGGCGGTCAATGCCGGCGTCATGGCCGTCCGGCTGACGGCATCGCGATATGCCTATGCGTGAGGCCGACGCCCGGCGGGCGCCCCGACACGACGGCAAGTTGCACGCGGGCGAAGCAGAGGGCTCACCGGCGACCGACGCCTGCATCGCGCTGCGCGGCGTCACTCTTACCGTTGGAGGCCTAAGGCTCGTCGACAGTGTCGATCTCAGCCTCGATGCTCGGCAACTCACAATCGTGATGGGACCCAACGGCGCGGGTAAAAGCCTGCTGCTTCGACTGATGCACGGGCTCATTGCGCCCAGCGCGGGGACGATTTCTTGGCGAGGGCAGGCTGCCACCGAGGAAACACGGCGACGACAGGCCATGGTGATGCAGCGCCCGGTGCTTCTTCGCCGCTCGGTGGCGGCCAACATCGACTTCGTCCTCGCATCTCGCGACCGGGCCGATGCCGACCTCCGCGACAGGCTGCTCGACCGTGTGTCCCTGCTGGCAAAGTCGAAGCAGCCGGCGCGCTTACTATCGGGCGGCGAGCAACAACGCCTATGCGTGGCGCGTGCGCTCGCGACCGAACCGGACGCGCTGTTCCTGGACGAGCCGACCTCCAGCCTCGATCCGGCCTCGGCTGCTATCATCGAGAGCATCGTGCTCGACACGCAGCACGCCGGCACGAAAGTGGTGCTGGTTACCCACGACACGGGACAGGCGCGGCGACTTGCCGGCGACATCGTGTTTCTGCACCACGGCCAACTGATCGAGCATACGCGCGCCGACGCCTTCTTTGCCGGACCACAGTCGCCGCAAGCGCGGCAGTTCCTGGCCGGAAAACTGGTGCTCTGACACACATCCCTCGCAACGACGTGGAGCCGACATGAAGGTGACAGCCAGCTGGGTCGCAGGCGCAGCCGTGGCCTTGACCGCAGTCTTGAACGTGGCGCAAGCCGCCGACGCGATCGTCGTGCAATCGACGACGTCGACCAAGAATTCCGGTTTCTACGAACATGTCCGGCCGATAATCGCCAAGGACACCGGCGTTACCGTTCGCGTGGTTGCTGTGGGCACCGGGCAGGCCATCAAGAACGCCAGCGCGTGTGACGGCGATGTGCTTCTGGTGCATGCGAAGGCTGCGGAAGAAAAGTTCGTAGCCAGCGGCTACGGCGTGAAGCGTTTTGACCTGATGTACAACGACTTCGTGGTGGTCGGCCCAGCCAGCGACCCGGCCAAGCTCGGCGGCGGCAAGGATGCCATTGCAGCGTTCAAGAAAATCGGCGAGGCGGGCGCGCTGTTCGCGTCGCGCGGCGATGATTCCGGAACGCACAAGAAGGAGAAGGCGCTTTGGGCTTCGGCCGGGATCGACCCCAAGCCACACTCGGGGAAATGGTATCGCGAGACCGGATCGGGCATGGGGGCGACACTCAACGCCGCCATCGGCATGTCGGCCTATGCGCTTGCCGACCGCGCCACATGGATCACGTTCAAGAACAAGCGCGACTACACAATTGTGGTCGAGGGCGATGAGAGGCTTTTCAACCAGTACGGCATCATCGCGGTCAACCCGGCCAAGTGCCCGCACGTGAAAAGCGCCGCCGGGCAAAAGGTGATCGACTGGCTGCTATCGAAAACGGGGCAGGCGGCCATCAACGGCTATCAGGTCGACGGCAAGGCGCTGTTCTTCGCCAACGCCCGGCCTGCACAGTGAATAATGTGCGTACGCCGTAGCGCGGTGCGGTGGGCTGCGCCAAGTCGTTTGCCGAGGCAAGACGCCGTCGCCGGTGGAAGCGGAAGTTAACGTGCCTTCACGCCAGACGTGAACAGGCTCTATGGCCCATTGAAATGAACGCGGCCGAAGCCAGACAGGTCGTAGCCGGCGTGCTCCCGGGCGCGCGCACGAAATGGCTCAGTGCGACAGAAGGCCAGCAACTTCTGCATTGGCGGCTCGAACCAGGCGCGACGCTCGATCAAAAGATCGAAGCGCTCCTCGATGATCGGCGCGAAGGACAGGCCAAACTGGCGGGCCAGGGATTCCAAGCCGAAGGCTGCATCGGCCTTGCCTTCGAGAACGCTGGTGGCGGCGTCACTCTCGGTGCGGGCCGTGACCGTGACCAGCAGCTCATCGAAGCCGATGCCAGCATCGCCCAGAAGACGGCAAAGGAGCTGGTGGGTGCCCGACTGCGTCTGGCGGGCAGCTAGACGCTTGCCCACGAGCTTACGCACACCCTGGCCCTTGGTGGTGGCGTCGGCCGGCAGGATCAGGCCGCGACGGCGGCGCGCCCATTCGACCAGAACAACGGGCATGGAGGCGCAGGCGGCGGTAACGGCCGATGTGCTCCAGCCGTCGATCGGATCGCCGGGGACGTGCAAACCGGCAGCAATGCCCTCGCCGGCGCAAAACCTGGTGAGTCCATCGAGGCTGCCATCAAAGTAGGTGGCGATGGCGCATTCCGATTCCCGCAATGCCCATTCGAGCAAGGGATCGTGGCTGCCGAGGAAGACGAGGGGGCGGGGTGGCAGGACGGGCACTTGCGAGCCCGACGAGCGTCCGGCGATCCAGGCGGCTACGGCCTCGCGCGGGAAAAGCAGCTTGCCGGTGGCGCGAGAGCAGGGCACCTCGCCGGAGGCTGCGAGGTCGTAGACCTTGCGCTCCTTGATGCGGAGCAGTTCGGCGAGCTCGCGGGTGGTCAGGTACTGGCTCATTCGTGTGTCGGGTCCTTGCGCAACAAAGTCCGCAAAGCCTTACAATATTTGCGCCCCGCAACAAGGTGCGCGGGGTTGTCCCTTTTCCCCCGGTCAACCTCCGGCCCCACGCCAGACTTGCGGGCCAATATGCACTTGCGTGGCCTCGGCTAGAATGCCTCAATCACCGCTGCGACAATCACAGGAGAGCGGTCATGTCACTCTATGAAATGCGGACCTACACGCTTTACGTCGGGAAGATGGGCGAGGCGCAGAAGCACTACTCCGAGCTTGGATTTCCCGCACTGAAGAAGGGCGGCCACGACAAGCATCTGGTCGGCTATTTCGTCGCCGATACCGGCATGATCAACTAGCTCGTGCACATCTGGAAGTTCAAGGACGACGCGGACCGCCGCGCGCATTGGGCCGCCGTTTTTGCGAACAAGGATTTCGTCGAGGGGTTCGCATCGAAGTTCCGGCCACTGGTGATGTCGCAAGAGGTGAAGCTGATGACGGCAGCGCCGTGGGGCCCGCATCCTTGATCGTGTGATCTGTGGCACGTGAGCCGCGCTGGACCACGCCTTTGCGGCGCCGGCGCGGCTCAGAACACCGAGGCCAAGGCGCCGAGGCCAGCGAGCAGCAGAAGGCCCAGCAGGATCGGCCAATAGATTTCCGGCGACAGCAGGCGAAACAGTCGCTCGCCCCCCCAGGTCGCCACGACGACAGCGGGCGCAAGGCCGGCGGCGAGCTGCCAGCCGCTCGCCGATAGCCCCTTGGTCGCAAGGTGCAGGGCAAAGACAACGGCATAGCAGGCGGCAAAGAGCGTCAGCGAAAGGGCGCGGGCTTCGGCGGCAGGGATCGGCCGGCGCAGCAGATAGAGCATCAATGGCGGCCCCGGCATGACCAGGATGGCCGTCATGGCGCCGGAGAGGGCGCCGGCCAACAGGCCTGCCGCTTTGCGCGCGCGAATGGTGCCATCGCTCATCGTGTTGCCGACCTCCTCGTCAACCCTGGATGCTGCCTTGGGATGCCAGCGCCGCCAGGCGAGGTAGGCGGTCATGGCGAGGATGACGACGCCAATCGTGAGTTTCAGCGTCCTCAAGTCGAGGAACTGGAAGACGGCGATACCGAGGACACAACCAATGCCTGCGCCGAGGATGAGACGATCGAACTCGGCGCGGGGCATCACCGACCATAGGCGTGGGACCAACATGGCGCTTTGGACGAGGTGCAGGGCCACCAGGATCGGCACAGCCTCGAGGGCGTCGATGCCATAGAGGAACGCCGGCGCTGCAATAATAGCGAAGCCGAAGCCGGTTCCTGCCTGCACCGCGGCGCCCAACAGCGTCGCTGCCACCAGGACTACCAGTGTGCTACTCGATTGGGGCACTGCGATCGCCTCTCAAGCCCGTCCGAAAAAGATGACGCCTACGCCCACTGCGATGAAGGCAAAGCCAAGTGCGTGATTCCACCCCAATGGCTCCTTCAGGACCAGCCATGAAAAGAGCGCGAACACAACCAGCGTGATGACTTCCTGGATGGTTTTGAGCTCGGCGGCCGAGTAGACGGCGTGGCCATAGCGGTTGGCGGGTACAGCCAGGCAGTACTCGATGAGGGCGATGCCCCACGAGGCCAGGATGACGACGGCAAGCGGCGCAGATTTGAAACGCAGATGGCCGTACCAGGCGAGGGTCATGAAGAGGTTGGAGGCAAAGAGCAGGACGATGGGGGCGAGATAGGGCAGCAGCCGGCTTGCCGACATGGCGGGATCTCTGTTCTAACGACGGCACGCCGCCGCCGCAGCAGGCTTAGCGCGCAAGGGCCTCGCCCGTCCCAGCGACATGATCGGCCCAATCCGGACGACGCTCGTGCCTGCGCATGCCATCAAGTTGCAGGGGCCACGAAAGCGCTGCGTGCGGCCACGACCGGTTCATCGCACAGGGCAGACATGGATTTGCTTGCGAGGGCGCGCAAAGCCAGATACTTCCGCCGGCCATGCGTCGATCCCATGCCGTGATTTTGCTGATCGCTTGTGCCGCCATCTGGGGCTTCGCATTCCTGTTCCAGAAAACCGCCATGCGCCATGTCGGGCCGTTGCAGTTCGTGACGGCACGCAGCCTCGTTGCGACGCTGGCGTTGCTGCCGCTGGCGCTGCACGAGATGCGGGGGCACGGCGGAAGCTGGGCGAGCGTATTCCGGGTGGCACTGCCGGCGGGTGTGGCGTTCTTCATCGCCGCCATTCTGCAGCAGATCGGGCTCGTGACGGCTACGGTGACGAATACAGGCTTCCTGACGGCGCTCTACGTCGTGATCACGCCGTTCATCGCCTGGGGGCTGCTCGGGCGGGCACCCGTGCGGCTCGTCTGGGTGGCCGTCGTGCTATCGTTTTCCGGGACGTGGCTGCTCGGCGGCGGCACGCTTGCGGCACTGTCGACCGGCGACCGGTTGGTGGCGGCATCGGCGCTCTTCTGGGCGCTGCATGTGGTGCTGGTCGGGCTTGCGGCGCCAGTGGGCCGGCCGATCGCCTTCACGACGGTGCAGTTCTTCGTGGTGGCGTTGATCGGGGCCGGTGCGACACCATTCTTCGAGACCGTCGCGCTCGAAAAGCTCAGCGATGCGTGGATCGAAATCGCGTTCGTCGGCGTGCTGTCGAGCGCGGTCACATTCACGCTGTTCTCGATGGCTGTCCGCTACACGGGCCCGAGCGAGGCCACCATCATCGTCTCGATGGAAACGCTATTCGCCGCGTTCGGCGCGTGGATGTTCCTCGGCGAGGGCCTCACCGTCCTCGGCTGGACCGGGGCCGGGCTCATTCTCGCGGCCGCACTCCTCGTGCAATTGGCACCAGGCCGAGCCACCGACAGCCGGCCGACGCGCGAGACTGCGCCAGATCGATAGAGCGCGTCCGCGCGCGAAGCTTTCGACCGAGCCTAGAGCGGCGGGCGCAAGGGGTCAACCGACGTAGCGAACCACAACGGCATCGACGAGGGCTACGCCGCTGCCCTTGTCGTTGATCATGACCGGGTTCATGTCGAGGCTGGCGATGTCGGGGTTCTTCAGCATGAGGTCGGCAACCTTGACGGCTGCGTCGGCCAGCGCCTCAACATCCATCGGCGGCTCGCCACGCACGCCTGCCAGGATGGGCGCGCAGCGCAGGCCCTGCAGGGCGCGCACGACGTCGGCTGTCGAGAATGGCGGCATCAGCAACGTCAGGTCTGGCATGGCCTCGACGTACTTGCCACCTTCTCCCACCACCACGACGGGGCCGAAGAAGGGATCGCGATGGGCGCCGATCAGCATTTCGCGGCGCCCCTTGACCATGCGGGCGACGATGGCGCCGTCGAAGCGGGCGCCGGCCTTGGCCACCGCCGTTTCCATGTCGCGGAAGGCCGCGCGAATGGCGTCCTCGGCATCGAGCCCGAGGCGGACCAGGCCATACTCGGACTTGTGCGGGAGGTCGGCGGAGCAGCCCTTGACGGCAACGGGGCCGCCGAGATCGCGCCAAGCGGCTGCCGCTTCCTCCGATGAGCGGGCGAGGTGGTGGGGGACGATGGGCAAGCCGGCCTTGGCCAAGGTCTGCAGGCTTTCGGCCTCGTTCAACGTCGCCTGCGCGCGGCTGGTGGCGGCGGGATCATAGGGGTGCCACGACGGCCGCGGGCGGGTCTTGGCCAGATCGGCCAACTCGTGATGGGCAACAAGCTGGGCCAGACCCTTGATCGCCTCGGCTTCGAGCGGAAAGACGGGCACGCCGGCGTTGCGGAATGTCGAGGGGATATCGCCCTGCCAGCCGGCGACGACAACGGGACGGCCTGTTGCAGCGCTGAAGGTGGCTATGTCCTTGGCGAAACCCGCCATGTCGTAACCGGGGCCAGCGACGGGCATGTCGACCTTGAAGAGGTCGGCCGCGTCGCTATCAGCGATCACCGGCAGGATCTGGCCGAGCAACGCGTTGTTGGTGAGCAGGGCGGCGGTCAGGTCGATCGGGTTGGCGGCGCTGGCGAAGCTCGGCAGGATGGTGTCCAGTTGCTTGCGGGTCGCGGGAGGGAAGCTCACGACCTCGAGCCCGGCGTGGGTGGCGTGATCGGCCGACATGACGCCCGTTGCCCCGGAGCCCGAGATGGTGACGAAGCGGCGGCCTTTGGGTTTCCAGCCCTTGAGATAGACCTCGGCCGACGATACGAGCTCGGCGATGTTCTCGGCGCGCCAGATGCCCACGCGCTTGAAGGCTGCGTCGACGACGCGATCCTCGTTGGCGAGCGCACCGGTGTGGGATGCTGCGGCGCGGGCGCCGGCGTCGGTGCGGCCGGATTTCAGGGCAACGACCATGGTGCCGTTCTTGTGTGCGATTTCGGCCAAGTCGGCGAGCTTGTCGGCGTGCGGCATGCCTTCGAGATAGAGCAGCAGCAGCTTCATGTCCGGATCGGCGGCAGCGGCACAGGCCATCTCGAGCACGGACACGTCGGCGTCGTTGCCGGTTGCGAGCGAATAGCGGACGCCGAGGCCCTTCTCTGCCAAAAGGCCGATGGGTATGGCGCTCATGGCACCGGACTGGCTGACCATGGCGATCGGGCCGTCCTTGCACTGGAGCGTCGTGAACATGGTGGAGAAGGAGGCCACGCAGCCATTGGAGAAGTTGGCGAGGCCCTGGGTGTTGGGCCCGACCATGCGCATGCCGCCGGCCTTGGCCGCCGCCACCATGCGGGCCTGCTTCTTGGCACCCTCCGGATCGGAGGTCTCGCCGAAACCGGACGTGATGCAGATCAGCCCTTTGACACCCTTGGCGGCGGCCGCCTCGACCGCGTCGACGGCCGCGTCACCGGCCACCACACACAGCGCCAACTCGGGCACCTCCGGCAGCTCGTCCAGGCTCTTGAAGCTCTTGACGCCCTGCACCTCGGGCCGGCCAGGGTTGATCGGATAAATCGGGCCCTTGAAGCCGTAGCGCTTGAGGTAATGCAGCGGCCGGCCGCCGACCTTGTTCGGGTCCTGCGAGGCGCCGAGGATGGCGATCGAGCGGGGCGTGAGGAAGGGCTTCAGGCTTTCGATGGTCATGACTGTGGCTCGGGCTCTCGGGAAGCTCTGGGGCGGGGCTGGTGCGGGCGGCCAATCGGGTTGTGGCGACGCCGGCAGCTATCGCTGCAATGGTACGCACACTCTCGCGGACCCGCCAAGCGGATGCGTCGGGAGGAAGCACCGCCTACCCATCCCGTAGCCAGGACGCCATCACGAACGCCATGAGCGAGGCGGTTGGGCGCCGAAGCGGGCCGAGCGCCGCTGCCATGGAGATGCAATTGCGATTGGTTTCGTCTTGCTGCTCGACACGGCGCGGCGATGCATCGCGACGTCAGCGCGCGCGCACGTTCGGATCGAAGGGCGGCGTGACGGCAGGCTCGGGCTGCCAGTCCGGCAGCAGGCGGGTGATGATGCCAGCTGAAAAGACCTTGTCGAGCTGATAGCCGCTCGCCCAGAATTTGCCCGGCTCGGACAAGTGGCCGCCGCACCGAAGCATCTCCAGAAACGCGGGCGAAACACCAGCCGCCCTCAATTTATCGACAAACCTCCCGGTTGCGTCGGCGTTCGGCACATTGGAGGCAAAACTGCACGCTCCGTGAAACAGCCATACGCTGGCGCTGCCGGCGATGCGTTGCGCGCCCTGCATGAACACGAGCACACAGCTCGATAGGCACCTGCCGCCCTGGCTGACGCGCGTGTGAAGGTCAACCGTCTGCCTGGCTTGGACCAAGAGCGCCGAGGCGGCCTCGGCTTCGCCGACGGAACCGCCTGCGCTGTCCAGGTCGAGAACGATCCTGTCGGCGCGGCTCTTCCATTCCGACAACAGGTCCTTCAGATTTGCTGCCATCGGATAGGCGATCGGTCCGGCATAGGAAATGGCAACCGTTCGCTTGCCGTCGGCTCCTCGTGTATCAGGCTCGCTGACTGAGAAGCCGATGCGATGGGGCACAGCGGACTGTGCCTTGGCCGTGCCGACAGGCAGCCGGCTCACGACCAAAGCCAACGCCCCCACGACGACTGCAGCGCGCCACCAACCCCGCTCGCTACTGTCGGCTGCCAAACCAGCCTCCCATCCTGCAGATCGAACAACACCGAAACTCAATGGGCCTGCAGGGTCTGGACGAAATAGACGAGCTCGAGTACGCGGGCCCGGATTGCCGCTTCACCGCCGTACGGGCCATATTTTTCGCCGATATTGGACGTGTAGCTCCGCCCCCAGACCGGCATGTCGCGCGTACCGTGCGCAGGCACGAGCGTCCTCCCATCGATCACCTGGAAGACCTTCAGGAACGGGAACTTGCCGTCATTTTTCTTCGAAAGCGCGGTCAGATCCGATGGTTTGATTTTGAGAACCTCGGCCATCGGTCCGTCTCCCTTGCCGCCGGGACCATGACAAACCTGACACGACGTCCGGTATTCATCATTCACGATCAGCTTATCCTCGGCTGATCCGCTGATGGCCTGCAGGCAGAGCAAGGGCGCGGCGACCATGGGTGCAAGAAGATGAAAGAGCCGCATATTTTCCTCCGTACCATGTTTAGATGCTCACTGATTTAATATTGAACTTCAATATTATCGGACCAACGGTGCAATCACCTTGAGATCAATCAAAAGGCAGGCTCGGCGTGTGACTTCGGTGATGTCCACGCGCGCTCAGGGTGAGCCACGGTGCAAGCCTGCCTGCAACTGCGATGGCGAGGGACAAAGCTGAGATGATGGCGCGCGTTGCAATCGCTTCGAGCGCCGGAGAGGCGCGTCCGATGCGCCGAGCATGGGGCGGCCGAGGCCCACCTGAACCACGTACCCTCGGAGCAACCGCTTGGCCGTCCATGCTGCCCGTGTCGATCACGCGCGCATTGGCTCATGGCTTGGCAGCAATTCTCTGGGTTGATAGTTGCCGGTCGTGATACAGCTCACGGCTTACTCGGCACTCACGAGAGCAGCCGCAACAAGATGCCAACCTAGGCTGGCCGATCAACGTCGCCCTGCGCGCTCGAGACCCAAAAATGGAACCCACGACTTTCGTTGCTGCCAGCTTGTCGCTCCTCGCAGCGCCCGGGCCGACGAATGCACTTTTAGTCACATCCGGTGCGGCGATCGGCGTTCGACGATCATTGCCGGCGCTTGCCGCTTCTCTGTGCGGCTATCTGACGGCGATACTGCTGCTTCGGACGGCTCTCGACCCCGTGCTAGCGGCTGTTCCGGCGTCTGCCGCAGTTCTGCGCATCGCCGTGGCTGCGTACCTCATCTATCTTGCATTCAAGCTCTGGCGACAGGCCTCGGCAGACGACAGCCGGGTAGAAGCCGTTACTCTGTCGCAGATCTTTGTCGCCACCCTCCTCAATCCCAAGGGGCTCATTTTCGCTTTCGCGATCCTGCCGCAGGAGATCGACCTGTTGGCGTTGGCGCCCTGGATTGCGGTTCTGGCTGTCGAAATCGTGGCGATCGGTTTCGGGTGGATCCTTGCTGGAAGCTTGCTGCAGCGCGGATTTCGTGACGTGGCGCCCAAAGGGTTCGGCTATCGGTTGAGCGCCGTCGCCCTTGCCATGTTGGCGGTCGCGGTCAGCGCGCATGCCTTCCGCTGACGCGAGCCGGCGCTTGTTTTCCTATCGCCGTCTACCGCTCCCGCGACTACAGATAGCGGTTCACCGCAGAACCTGCTGCTTCGCGAAGCCTGGACAAAATCGCCGCGGTTGAGGCGGCCAAGGCGGGCAGGCAGGCCCGGCTACAGATTTGACCAGCGCTGCGGCCGAGCCCGCCCCTTCGCCGGGGGGGGCACTACGGCACACGCAGCCAACACCAGGCGAGAGCCCGGTGCCGCTGCGAGGGCCCAATGCTGCCTCAATCCTTATAGTCGGGTTCCTTGCGGTCGAGGATGCGCTTCAGTGCGTCGAAATGGCGAACTGCCGGCGGCGGATCGTACTTCGGGAAACGGGCGCCTTCGGTCTTGTCCTGGCCGTTGTTGCGCGCCGTCTTGTCGACGATGTCCTGCGGCATCATCTTCAGCCGCTGCCCGGTCCACATGGCGAACAGCTGCACCTGGGCGACGCGCTCGATGTAGTAGAGCCGATCGTAGGCCTCGGCGACGCAGGTGCCGACAGTCGTTACGCCGTGGTTGGCCATGAAAAGGATGCTCTTGTCGCCGAGAACCTTGGCGAGCCGGTCGCCTTCCGACGAGTCCCAGGCCGGGCCGTCGTAGTCCTCGTCATAGGCGATCTTGCCCATGAGGATCACCTCGGTCTGGCCGATCTCCTTGATGCGCGGGTCCTCGAGGCGGGTCAGCGCGCTGGTGTAGGGCATGTGGGTGTGGAAAACGGCGGCGCACTGCTCCGGCTTGGCGCGATGCATGGGCATGTGGATGGCGTAGGCCGAGCGCTCGATGTCGCCCGAGCCGCGCTTCAACTCGCCGTCGAAGCCCACTTCCATGAACGAGGACGCCGAAACCTCCGACCAATGCATGCCGAAGGGGATCTGGTAGTAGCGATCCTTGCGGCCCGGCACGAGCAGAGTCAGATGGTTGAAAATGCCCTCGTGGAAGCCGTGCATGTAGGCCAGCCGGTGTGCGGCGGCGAGATCGACACGGGCCTGCCATTCGGCGTCCGAGCACTCATTCTGGCGAACGGGCGCAACTTTCTGTTGCATAGGTATCCTCCATCGGGGCCGACCTGACACGTGAGCTGCCGACCGCAGCCTGGGCCCTCAGTGTGCCAGCCTAGCGCGACAATTGTCCGGACACGAGCGGGAAATCGCGCCCGTTTTAAGCCTCCAGCACATGTTTTGGAGAGGTCCTGGTGATAAATCGTCCGTTCCGTCATCACCCTACGTGCTCCTGTTCGTACCAATCCGGGGCGTGGCTGGTGCATCCGGCCCAAAACCGTACAAATCGGCGGGGAACGGCACTTGCAAGCGATGCGGCGCTGGGGCACCACACGTGCTCCGGATCCGGACGAATATCGAGACGGCGTTCCGACAACGCACGCGGCACGAGAGAGGGCGAGACGACATGACGATCCTGGTCACAGGCGGAGCAGGCTATATCGGCAGCCATATGGTCCTGGAGCTGGTCGATGCCGGCGAAGACGTCGTCGTACTGGACAACCTGTCGACGGGCTTTGCCTGGGCCGTCGCCAAGCCGGCCGAGCTGGTCGTCGGCGACATCGGCGACACCGAGCTCGTCGCGCGCATCCTGCGGGAGCGCAAAATCGAGGCGATCATCCATTTCGCAGGCTCGATCGTGGTGCCGGAGTTGGTCGCCAATCCGCTCATGTACTACAACAACAACACCGTCAAATCGCGCGGGCTGATCGAGGCCGCGGTCAACGCCGGCGTGAAGAATTTCATCTTCTCCTCGACGGCTGCCGTCTATGGCAATCCCGATCAGTTGCCGGTCACCGAGACTGCCACCCTGGCGCCGATCAATCCCTACGGCTGGTCGAAACTCATGACGGAGATCATGCTGCGCGATACCGCTGCGGCGCACGACTTCCGCTATGTGGCGCTGCGCTACTTCAACGTGGCCGGCGCCGATCCGGCCGGCCGGTCGGGCCAGTCGACGCCCAAGGCAACGCATCTGATCAAGGTCGCCTGCGAAACGGCGCTCGGCAAGCGCGGACACATGGACGTGTTCGGCACCGACTATCCGACCGAGGACGGCACCTGTGTGCGCGACTTCATCCACGTCAAGGATCTGGCGCGCGCTCATGTCGCGGCCCTCGGCCATCTGCGACGGGGCGGGGCGTCGGAAGTTTTCAATTGCGGCTACTCCAAGGGCTATTCCGTGCTGGCCGTGATCGACGCCGTGAAGCGCGTTGCCGGCAAGGACATGGACGTCCGCTTGTCGCCGCGGCGTGCAGGTGATCCGGCGGCCATCGTTGCCGCCTCGAAAAAGATCCGCGAGCAGCTCGGCTGGGTGCCCGAGCACGACGACCTCGACAAAATCGTCGCGCAGGCGCTGGCGTGGGAAGCCGAGCTCGCAAAGCGGTTGGCGTCGTAAGTTTTGAGGGACTGATCGTTGCGCGATGGTCGGGCCGGCGGCGCGAGCGGCCAGTTCAGCTTTGCGCTCCAGATGCCCACAGAGCATTCGACGTTTCTCGCGCCTGCGGCGCGAGCGGGCTATTTGGCGTGGCGCTTCAGATGCCCACAAAGCATCCGCGCCGGCCCGCACCCGTTTGGGGGACGTGTCACCCAAACCCCCTTCTTTCTTAGTGGCGCCATTTTCGTCGCGCCTTCCGACTCCCCTGCGGGGAGCCGGCCGGTATGCGCGTGAGGGCTGGAGAGCTGCATCGGCCATGACCTTTTCCCCCGCCGTCACCGGGCGGCAGGGCGCGAAAATCAAACGCGGGGCGCGGTGCAGCTCGACCTCGCTTTGACATTTGGATTGGGATGCGGCCGGGCCGCACCGCTACGCGTGACGGGAGTGGGCTCCCTTTCGGACGGCTGAGGCTGCGGGCCAGCGCGCATCCATATCGAACGCCGGCCGTTACGACTGTCTCCGTGGCCACTCACGACTGCACGAAGACGGCATCCTCGACGGGCGATGGCTGAGTACCGCCACACCTATCCGACGCGCATCCGTCCCGCCCAGAATTCCCAGCTCGAGTTCCGGGGCCCCGGCATGAGACGGATGCCGGCAGTGTAGGCACAGGCAGAGGGGGCGGGGATAAGTTTGTGTCTCAAAGGCGCTGCTACGCTCGGGGCCAACCGTCGCCGCCGGCGCGCGTGATGGCCGCATGTCGGTGCGGTAATGTGATTTGGATGGCGGGTTTTATATGGGAGCGGTCATTGGCCGGTCAGGCGTTGACAGTGCGGGTTGAGCAGCCGCCGATGTCCGCAGATGGGGCGGTCCTGCCGTCGCACGAGAGCCCGTGATGCGTGCGAGTGACCCAACTCTGCCATGGGTCAAATTCGTCATACCTTGGTAACGCGTGTCCGCTGCCGTTCGAAGCAGACGAACAGGACGGAGGGAGACCGCGCAGCTTGCTGTCAAAGCCCGTCGCAATCGCACGCGCCTCCTGCTTTGGCGCGTTTCCGACGCCCGGCCCCTTGCCATGTGGCACAACCTGCCGTGGAGGCGTCCGAGACGCTGCACCTCGCTCGACAATCATTCATTCCGCTTCCCCGACCCGACGCAAAGCGAGGTGGGTCAGGACAGGGCCGACAAGCTCAAAAAACACGGTAGATCCGATCGCCGCCGCCAGCAACGTTTCCTTCATCGCGCCAATGTGGGCGCTGGCGGCAAGCGCCATGCCGATGGCGACGCCGGCCTGCGGCATCAGCGCGACGCCCATCCAGCAGCGGATTGGCCGTGCCGCATCCCCGAGCCATGCGCCGGTCCATGCGCCGGCGATGCGGGACACGATGCGCAGCACAATATAGGCCACACCGATCGCTCCCAGTTGCATCACATTTGGGGTAGCGACCGAGGCGCCAGCGAGCACAAAGAACATCACCATGAAAGGCCACTCGACATGCTCGATCTCGTGGAATGGCCGTCTATGATGGCGGGCGAAGTTGACGATGATGAACCCCGCCACCATTACCGCCAATAGGAACGAAACGTTCAGCCAGATCGCAAGGCCAGCGCAGATCAAGACGATGCCAATAGCCTCCGACTGCATTGGCTCACCGGGCCTGATTCGGCCCGTTAGCGCTGCTGCAGGTAGCCCGACGAATGCGCCAACGCCAATCGCGCCGAACAACTCCCAGAGACCATGGCCGAGGGAATCCAAGCTGCCGTTGCCGATTAAGGCCTTGGCAGCGACAAGCAACAGGCTGAACGCAATCAGACCGATCGCGTCGTCGATTGCCACGATTCCGCTCAAGGTTGAAGTAAACGGCCCATTCGCTCTTACCTGACGGATGACATCCTGAGTGGCAGCCGGATCTGTTGCGGTACCGATACCGGCAAGCAGCAGCGCCAGGGGGAGAGCTACCCCCAGCGTTGCAAGCCCCACGCCAATGATCAGTATCGTGACAAGAACGACCGACGTGCTGACGAACAAGATCGCCTTGCCGTGTCTGCGCAAGGTGGTGATTGAAAGGGTCCCGCCAAGCAAGAAGGCGACCATGCTCAGCGCAACCGAGGCCAGAAACTCGTACCAGTCGGAGAATGCCTTGGGGAGTAGAGCCAGACCCGACGGGCCGGCCACGACGCCGAACAGCAGGAGGAGGGTCACCCGCGGCAACCGGGTGCGCCGCGCGACCTCGTCGGCCACTAGCCCCAGAAGCAGCAGCCCGCCGATGGCGAGCAACATGAACTGCAACTCCATGGATATCTGCCCCCGCTTCCGCGGTTGTACGCTGCGGCACGACCCGCCGGCCTGACACCGGCGGCCAAACCTCGACACCAACATTAATTATCGGACTGCAACGCCAACATCTCAACGGATCGTTCAAGCAAACAAAATAGGGCACGATTCGTGGATTGACTGCTGCTCGAGTACATCGGCATTGGCGAGGCGACTCGCGTCACGACAGCATCTTGGCGACTGCCGCGTCAAAGAGAAACACTCGCCAGGGCTGTCGACGCCCTTGCGAAAATGTCGGCTGACCATCCAATGACCTGCCATTGTTCATCGCCACGATAGCCAAGCGAGGTACGGACGGTCTTGGCCCATGACGTTACGCGCCCTTTTCCGCTATCGGGGGTGCCTCTGCCGTGCCGCTGGGCACACGATAGGGCCGGCCTCAGCCATCGGCCAATGTCCGCTTCCTCCGCCAAGCCGCCCTGCCCGCCCGTGCGGTCTAGCCTGCGGGCATCTCGAACCTGGCGTTGCGGTCGAGGAAGCGGTCGAGGACGTTCTTGGTGATGCGTGAGACGTCGTTGTCGTAGTTGTTGTGCGGGAGCGAGCCGCAATAGGTGATCGAGCCGGTCGAGAAGACGGCGCCGTTGTTGGGCGCCTCGAAGAAGGTCAGATCGGCATGGATCAGCTCGGACGGGACGCTTGCCGGGGATCGTGGTCAGGTGGGTCAGCTGCTCCTCGGGCACCAGCACCCAGGGCGCCTCGGGCTCATGGCCCTCGGAGCGCGCCAGCACGAGGGCGTGCGCGGGGGTGCCGAGGCGGATGTCGGTGCGGTCGAGCTCGAAGCCTGCCGCACCATGGCCGGAGAGACCGTAGGCGCCGAAGGTGTCGCCGGTGACGCCTTCGAGGATCCATGCCGCGCGCTGCGCCCTCGCTTCGGGCAGGATGCGATAGTGGTTGCCGACGAAGTTGCC
Organism: uncultured Alphaproteobacteria bacterium; assembly: GCA_963761475.1. Lineage (GTDB taxonomy): Bacteria > Pseudomonadota > Alphaproteobacteria > Rhizobiales > Hyphomicrobiaceae. Next base: position 122,700 of record CAVXGT010000014.1, on the reverse strand, counting down.
CTGGGCGGTGAAGCCGACGCCGCTCAGATGCTGCGGCGGGCGGCCGTTGCGGCGCCACAGCCCGCCGTACTGGCCGTCGAAGGCGTTGTAGTATTCGCCGGGCTCGGCGGCCCAGGCGCGGATGCCGCCTTCGCCGCGGCGGATCTCGATCGCGGCCGGCAGCTCCTTGTGGCGGGCGACCTTCCAGTAAAAGCCGTTGCCGCCCATGTACATGAAGCGGCCACCGCCATCGCGATAGGCCTCGAGGGCGTCGAGCATGGCGGGCGTGTGGTACTCGGGATGCGATCCGGTCATGACGACGGGGTAGCCCTTGAGGAGGGCTTGGCCCTCACGGTCCAGCTCCTCGTCAGTGATGACGTCGTAAGCTGTAGCCCTGTGCTCGAGCCAGGCGATCAGGTGGGTGTCGGCGGGGAAATGGCGGAGGCCCGAGCCGCGGACTTTCTCGTCGGGATAGGTGATGTAGCCCGAGCGCATGGTGAGCATCGGCCGCAGCCAGGAGGCATGGCAGATGCCGCTGCCGTCGGTGTGGAAATTGTAGGTCGAGAAGCCGTAGTCGGGGTGATCGTAGGCGTTGGCCGGATAGGCGCCAGGCCACGCCTTGGCCTGCGTCTCCCACAACGCGCGCCACCATTTGGTGCGGGCCTCGGGGCGGGCGTGGTTGTGGTAGACGGTGTAGGTGTAGGTCGACACCAGCACGCACACGTCGGCGGTGCGCTTGCCCTTGGGCGGCAATACGAAGAAGGGGATGTTCTCCTTGTCGTCACCGGCCTCAAGGCGGACGGCGTAGATGCCTGAGCGTGTGGCGGCCGGGATCTCCCAGGAGAAATCGGTCTGCCAGCCGCAGTCGTAGAGGTCGTCCTCGTGGAAGTGGATGGCGGCGTACTGGTCCGGCGCATGGCGGAAGCACATCTCGGCCCCGGTCCAGGTGGCGCCGGTCATGGCGCGGGCCGGCAGGTTGTGGGCCACGCCGTGGCAACCGTTGGGACCGATGTCGGTGAGGCGGGTGGCGTCGAAGTCGCGGGCGAAGTCCCAGCGGGCGAGGAGGCCTGCAGCGGTGCTGCCAGTGGCCAACGCCGTCTCGACGTCGGCCGTCGACAAGGGGCGGTCGAAGATGGCGGGCGCCTCGATCTTGCCGTTGAAGTGGCCGCGCACGGGATGGCCGCCGAGCGCGCCGATGATCCACGGCATGGTGGCGGGTGGTAACTCGACGCCGGCAGCCTCGACCACCGTCGAGGCAATCGTCCAGGTGCCGGCGACGCGGCCGCGCTGCAAGCGGGCCTGGGCCACCGTCAGGGTGCGGGTTGGCGCATCGTAGGTCACCATCACCCGGTACCAGTGCCGGTTCTCTAGCGGCACGCGCGTCTTGAGGCGAACCGAGCCCAGGATCGCCTCGGCGCTGCCGTCCTCGCCAACCGCCAGCGCCAGGCCGACGCGGGTGTTTGGGTCGTAGGCGGCAAGCACGCCCTGACGGCGCTTGGCCTCCGGCAGGGTGGGCCAGATGGTGGCGACAAACGTCAGCCCGCGGCCGGCGCCGAGATCCCTGCCCCCCTCGATCAGGCCATAGGAGCCTTGGTGGATCGGCTGGCTGCGAGAGTTGTATGACCCCTCTGCGCTCGACGCGACGGCCTCCTCGATGATCCCGGGGCCATTGGGGTTGGCATCGGCACTGACGATGCGCACGAAGCGGGCGGCATAGGGCCCGCTGTGCTGGCTCGAGACCTTGAAGCCGATTTTTTCGCCGGGGCGGACGGACAGGCGGTCGGCATAGCCGGCGATTGGCAGCATGTGGTGGGCTCCTCGCAGTTTCTCACCCTGCGAGTGCGCCCCGGAATGGGCTTGGCGTCAAGGGGGACGCGGGGGGCCAGGAATTCTAGGCTCTGGATCGCGTGTGATTTTGAGGTTCGACATCCAGCAACGCAGATCCTTCGGCGTTGCAACCGGCGACGCAGGTTCCAACCGATCAACCCACGCCTAAACGATCACCTCGGCGTCTTCACCACGATCTCGAAGTGGCGCAGGCCCGGGAAGAACGATTTCAAGCCCTGCCCCATGCCCCAGAGCAACACCCCGACCAGAAGCATGGCGGGAACAGCGGCGATTGCCGCCTTCAGGAAAAAGAAGACCATGTGCATGAAGGGGATTTTCAAGCGGGTGACGGTGACGCCGCCGTCGCCGGGATTTGGCGCATAGTCGTAGCCGTAGGGATCGGCCGGACCGTAGGCCGGTGCACCGCCACGATAGGGATCGTCGTGAACACCGGCTGCACGCTCGCGCTCGCGGGCCTCGCGTTCGCGCGCATCACGCTCGCGCAGCAGCGACCTCGGCAGATCGTCCTCGTCGGCAAAGCGCGGCTCGGCCATGTCGTCCACTCCCCGGCATTTTGAGGCAACGCTCCTCGCCATCCGGCTCAAACAGGGATGGCACAGCCCGATGTCACGGTGGTGTCGTCGGGCGGATCTTATTGGCGATCAGATTCGCTCACTATTATGACGACATTCAGGTCACAGTCCGGCAATGGCGCGCATCTGGTGCCAAGTGTGTTGCGCCAACGGGCCACAAGCCGGGGGGGCGGTCGGCACGGGTCGATGATCGCTGCAGGTGCAGGGCAGACTTGCGGGGGCCGGCAATGTGGCACAATAGGAGGGCGCGGCAACGGCCCCGCGCGCGGTGAGGCCGGCAACGGGAGCAAAGAGCCATGGACTTGAAGGGCCTTGTCAGGACCATCCCCGATTATCCCAAGCCCGGCATCATGTTCAGGGATGTGACGACGCTGATGGCGGACGGGCAAGGCTACAAGGCGGCCATTGCGCGCCTCGCGGAACCCTATCGCACGGAGCCCGTCGACCTGGTGGCGGGTATCGAGGCGCGGGGGTTCATCACGGCGGGCGCGCTCGCCGACCGGCTCGGGTGCGGCTTCGTTCCCGTGCGCAAGAAGGGCAAGCTGCCGTGGAAAACGATCGGGCAGGACTATCAACTCGAATACGGCACGGACACGGTGGAGATGCATGTAGATGCGCTCGCGCGCGGCAAGCGCGTGCTGCTGGTCGACGATCTCATTGCGACGGGCGGAACGGCGGGGGCTGCCATCAAGCTCATCCGGCGGCTCGGGGGCGAGATCGTCGGCGCGGCCTTCATCATCGACCTGCCTGAGCTCGGGGGCAGCAAGCTGCTCGAGGACGACGGCATCAAGGTGCACGCGCTGATGTCTTTCGAAGGACATTGAGCGGTAAGGGCTGAGCCCACCATGCAGACAAGGGACAGGCGATGAAGATCAACGGCCGCGCCATGCGCACGATCTGGCTCGGCAGCGACGGCGCGACGGTGGAGATCATCGACCAGACGCTGCTGCCGCATCAGCTTCGAGACGGCACAACTGCGCACGCTCGAGGATGCGGCACCGCGATCCTCGACCATGCAGGTGCGCGGTGCGCCGCTGATCGGGGCGACGGCCGCCTACGGCGTCGCGCTCGCCATGCGCGCTGATCCGAGTGACGCCAATCTCGTGCAGTCGGTGGCCTTCCTCAACCGCCAGCGCCCGACGGCGGTCAATCTTCGCTGGGCGACGGAAGAGATGCGCAAGGCGCTGGCGCCGATCGCCCCCGCGGAACGGGCGGCCGCTGCCTATCGCCGAGCCGCACGCATCGCCGACGACGACGTCGAGACCTGCCGGCGTATCGGCGCGCACGGCCTGCCGCTGATCGAGGCGATTGCCGCGCGCAAGGCGCCGGGGGAACGGATCAACATACTCACGCATTGCAACGCCGGATGGCTCGCCTGTGTCGACTGGGGCACGGCGACGTCGCCGATCTACCAGGCGCACGACCAGGGCCTAGACGTGCATGTGTGGGTGGACGAGACACGGCCACGCAACCAGGGCGCCTCGCTCACCGCCTACGAGCTTGGCGCGCATGGCGTGCCGCATACCATCGTGGTCGACAACGCCGGCGGCCACCTGATGCAGCACGGCAAGGTCGACCTGTGCATCGTCGGCACGGATCGGGTGACGCGCAACGGTGACGTCGCCAACAAGATCGGCACGTATCTGAAGGCGCTCGCCGCCCACGACAACGCCGTGCCGTTCTATGTGGCGCTGCCGCATACCACGATCGACTGGCAACTCGCCTGCGGGCGCAGCGTCGAGATCGAGGAACGCTCGCCCGACGAGGTGCTGAAGATGACCGGGCGGCTCGCGGACGGCTCGGTGGCGACTGTCGAGATCGCGGCGCCGGGATCGCCAGCCGCCAATCCCGCTTTCGACGTGACGCCGGCGCGGCTGGTCACCGGCTTCGTCACCGAACGCGGCGTCTGTCCGGCCAGCGAGGCGGGCTTGCGGCGGCTCTATCCGGAGATGACGAACGCCGGCTGAACGGGCGCGAGGCTGCACGATCGGACTGAGTTATCCCCGCTGCCGCTGCCTCGGGTTATTCTCTCCGGGCTCGCATCGACGAGAGGGCGCTGCCGGAGGCGTCTTGCAGTGGAGGCGAGCGTCGCTCCTGGCGCGGGACGCGCCGGGCATGGGCAAGCGGTGTGGCACGCAAGGTCTCGGCCGAGCCTTCAGAGCCACCTGCAGTCGCGGCTGCACCGGTCACCGTACCGGATTGGCCTCGCATCATGACCGGCACCTACGTTCGCCAGCCTGCCAACGCGGCCGGGTTACGCCCCGGCAGTACATGGGCCGTCCGACGTGGCCGTTGGGTGGAGAAAGCGGGCGACATAACGGGGCGGTTCGCCGCTCAAAACCACCCGGACAGGCGTTACCGCCCCGTCCCTCTCATTTTGGTGGGCCCTTCGGATGCCCACTACGCATCCGGGCGCCTTGCGTGGCCCTTCGGATGCCCACTAGCATCCGGGCGCCTTGCGTGGCCCTTCGGATGCCGACCAGCATCCGGGCCGGCGCCCACTACTCGGCGGCGGCCTTGCGCTCGACAAGGCCGACGGCGTTGCCGAAGCGCTCGACCATCACCTCGGCAAGCGATTTCGATCTGTGCGTGATCGAGGCGCCCGAGCGGACCGCGTAGGCCTCGGGCATAGAGGCAGCGGGTGGCTCGACGCCGCGCTCGAGGTCGCGGGCCGAATCCATCACCAGCTTACGGAAGCGCATGATGCCGAGATCGGTCGCGCCCAGGTGCTCGCGGGTGCGGTCGGCAATCTCGCCCTGGCTGTCCTGCACGGCCTGATCCTGCTCGGATACGCCCTTGATGCCCATGTAGCTCGATGTGCGCTGCGCCTTGCGGTCGATCTGGTAGCGATTGGCCTTGTTGCGCACGGCGACGTAATTCTCGTCGACCTCGGAGAAGATGGCGCCGCCGTTGGCGTAGCTGTGGCGCTCTTCGTCGGTGAGCGGGCGGTCTGGGTTCCAGGCGTAGCAGTAGATCCAGCAGTTGCGGTCGCTATAGGGCACGAAGGTCTGGCCGAAGATGGTCTGGCCCTGCAAGGCGCTCGGCGTGTAGCTGTGGAAGGGCATCAGGAACTGGGCGATGCGCCAGTAGAGGTCGTCGGTCTCGGTGACGCGGCCGCCGCCGATGACAAGGCCTGCCGGATGCGGCTCGACCTTGATCACGGGTCGGGGATCCTTGGCGATCCAGCGTGTGAGGTCGCCGGTCATGCGCTGGATGGGCATCACCAAATGCTTGTCGACGTCGAGGTCCTCGTGCTCCTGCTTGTCGAAAACCAGGTGCGTGTAGGTGAAGTGGGCCGTGTCGATGGAGCCTTCCATCGCCTGCACCCAGTTGCACTCCTGCCATTTCTTGAGGACGAAGCGATGCGAGGGCGGCACCAGCGCCAGCTCCATCATTGGCAATTCCGGGATCTTTTCGGCCGGGCCCATGTAGGCCCAGATCATGCCGCCCCACTCGCGCGCGGGATAGGCCTTGATGGCCATCTTGTCCTTGGCATGGAGATCGGGATGGGCCGTCGGCATATCCGTGCACTGGCCGGAGACGTCGAATTTCCAGCCGTGATAGACGCAGCGGATACCGCATTCCTCGTTGCGGCCGAGCCACAAGCTGGCGCCGCGATGCGGGCAATAGCGATCGACGACACCGATCTTGCCTGAAGAATCGCGGAAGGCCAGCAACTCCTCGCCGAGGACGGTGATCTCCTTGGGCTCGCCATCGGGCTCCGCCAGCTCCTCCGCCAACAGCACAGGCACCCAGAAGCGGCGAATGAGCTCGCCCATGGGTGTGCCGGCATCGCTTTGGGTAAGGTACCTGTTGTCCTCGGCTGTGAGCATCGCCGCCTCCGCCATCACGTTGCGCCTGTCGGGCCGGAGTGTGGGACGGGACCCGGTGGACGTCAAATGGTACGCTTGCAGCCGGAAACGACAGGTGATCCCCATCGCACCTCCTGATGTCTCCAGGCAATGGCACAGTTCGATCGCACAAACCGCCGGTTACCGCGCCGCCTCGGACGCGATGAGAGGCCGGCGCGCGGCGCGGGCTCGATCAAGCTGCAAGCTCGGCGGAGACGGCCTTCTTCACGCTAGACCTTGCCGCCATGCGAGACCGATGCTCAATGACGCGCGGAATCTTGGTCGTATCCACGCCATCGGCCTCCAACCATTGGGCCAAAGTGAACAAGTATGGGTCGGCTAGGGAATAGCGTTCCCCCATGACCCAAGGGCCTTTCAACAAGGTGTTCTCGACCAATTCGAAGCAGGCACCGACAGATCGCGGCACGTTGCGCTGCATGTCTTCAAACGAGGACTGTTCACTCGCCCAGCGGTGGCCGCGCATGCGATGTGCGTGGGCGACATGGAGCGTGGAGCAAAAGTAGCTGTTGACGGAATGCAATTCAGAGAACGCAAACGCATCATCGAGAGGTGCCAGCATCGCCTCGGGGTAGGTTTGTGCAACGAAATTCAACATTGCCGGCGTTTCGGTAAGTATGCCGCGCGGCGTCACGAGTGCAGGCACCCGGGCCTTCGGGTTTATTTTCAGGTACTCGGCTGACTGTTGTTCGTTTTTTCTGAAATCGATGCGGCGCAATGTGTATCGAGCGCCTGCATCCTCAAGGGCGATGTGGGTTGCAAGTGAACAAGTGTTGGCAGCGTAGTAGAGCGTCAGCATGCATTGTGATCCTAAAGAATAGCCTTCCCGACCTAGTCCGGTGAAAAATTAATTGCGCCACCGAACTTCCGCAATGGGGCGTGTGTCACGTGTCCGCTTGCAATCGATCGGCCAGAGCGGCTTGACATGGACCTGCGGGTTCGGTGGCCAGGACGACTGGCGAGGCGCAATCCGGCGGAGGTGGCGATTCGCCAACAACTTTCTTCGCTCCCGCGCTTGGTGGCGGGCCCCGAGTCGGGCCAAGCATGAGGTTCACACGCACTCGCCGGGAGGAAGCGCGCGATGAGCCTGCTATTCCGTGTCCTCTATGCCGCGCACGCACGCGGCACGCACCACAAGCTGGCGCTCGATGCGCTCGAGCTGTTCGAGGGACCGGACGCCCAGCAATGGCAGCGGCTGCTGCTGAAGCATGCCCAGCGCTTCATGGTCGGCGCCAAGGCGCCGGACGACACGTTCAAGGACTTCAAGAACCATGTGCTGCATCCACGGGACGGGTTCTGGGGCGGAGCGCCACGGGCCGCACGGGAATGGTACGACAAGCTGGTTGCAGCGTTGAAAGCAGAGGACTGGTCGGAAGCCGCCTACGCGGCAGGCGTGCTCAGCCATTATGTCACCGACCCCGTGCATCCCTTCCACACCGGCCAGGCGGAGGCCGAGGGCTCTATCCACCGCGCTTTCGAGTGGAGCACGGCCAAATCGTATCCGGCGCTGAGGGAGCTCGGCGCCAACCTGCCGCGGCCGCACACGCCGATCCCGGCAGGCGCAGACTGGCTCGAGGCGCTGATCAGGGACGCTGCAAGCCAGTCGAATGCGCACTACGAAAAGCTGATCGCGCACTACGACATCAACAAGGGTGTGGTCGATCCGCCGGCCGGCCTCGACCTCGTCGCCCAGCGCCTCCTGGCTGAATTGATCCGGCGGGCGTCGGCGTTGTTCGCGGTGGTGGTGCAGAAGGGGTTTGCGGAGTCCGGCGTGAGGCCGCCTGAGGTCTCGCTGACGCTCGATACAATCCTGGCGACGCTGCAGATCCCGCTCAAGACGCTGGTGCGGCGGATGGAGGACAAGGCCGACCGCAAGACCGTCGAACGCATGTACGACGAGTTGCGGGAGACGGGCACCGTCGAAGTCAACCTGCCCGAAGACGACCGCATGGTACGCGACCTGCATGCCGTCGAGGTCAAGGGCCACAAGCAGGCCAGCGTGCCCGCGGCCAAGGCTGCTGCTGCGCCACCGGCGCGGTCGAACTCGAACATCAGCACAGGCTCGGTGCCCAACATTCCGTTGACCACCCCCCCGAAGGCCACGACGCAGCCGGCGCCTCAGCCGGTTGCCCCGCGCGCTCCGGAAGTGGTCGAGCCTACGCGGCAACCGCTGCCTGCCGCCGCACCGTCACTTGCCGCGCGGCTGGCCTCGCAGGCGTCACAGGCGCCGCCGCGGGCGCAAGATTTCAGCGCCGACGAGGCACAGTCGGGTACGTCACACGCCAGAGGCGAAGCGGAGACGCGGTCGACGGGGTGGCTTGGCGGCAATAGGGAGAATCCCCGCACGGTCGAGGCAAATGATCAAGCGGCCAGCCATGCGCTGCGGGCGGTACCGGCTGCGGGGACTGCACCCGCAATCCCGGTGCCGCTGCAGCCGCGCGCCGATAGCGGGCCGGACGTGCGCCTCAAGCGCGGTGATCCGATCGTCGATGCGCCGTCGATCGGGCCGCGCATGGCGGAACGGCTGGAGCCGCTGGGGCTCAAGACGGTGGCCGATTTGCTCGCCGCCAAGCCCGGCGACGTCGCCCGCAAGCTCAATCTCGGCTATGTCAACGAGGCCGTAATCGCAGCGTGGCAAGCGCAGGCCGAACTAGTGTGCACCGTGCCCGGGCTCAGCGGCACCGGCGCGCAGTTGCTGGTCGGAGCGGGCTATCGGACGGCAGAGGCCGTTGGCGATGCCGAGCCCGAGAAACTCTGCGCGGAAGTACTGCGATTTGCGGCAACCTCAGCCGGCCAACGCCTACTGAGGAACGGCAATCCGCCGGACATGAGCCGCATCAAGGCATGGGCCGAAGCCGCCCGCACGCAGCGGGCGGCCTGACGCGAGGCCTCGGCAGGTCGACCGACGCCGGCACCGTTACGCCAGGCGCGCGGCCGGCACCTCATTCACCAGGGTCTCGCCGCGGGCGAAGCGGGCGATGTTGTCCAGGAACAGCGCGTCCCAACGGGCGCGGACGCCGCTGCCGGCAAACGAGGTGTGGCTGGTTAGCCGGATTTTCGGATGTGACCAAAATGGATTGTCGGGGGGTAACGGCTCCTCGGCGAAGACGTCGAGAACGGCTGAGGCGATCTGTGGCGTATCGAGCGCCGCCAGCAGGGCCTGATCATCGATGAGCGCGCCGCGGGCGACATTGACGAGGATCGCGCCCGGTTTCAGCGCTGCGAAGAAGCCTGTGTCGGCCATGCCCTTGGTCTCGCTGGTGAGCGGGCAGGCGAGGACGACGATATCGGCCTCGGGCAGTTGGCGCTTCAGCTCGGCCGGCGTTGCCGAGGCATCGGCCTCGCCGGCCGGTCCGGGCGTCCGCCTGACAACGACGACGCGGGCGCCGAAGGCCTTCACCCGCTTGGTGATCTCGCGGCCGATCGGCCCGAATCCCACCACCAGCCAACTGGTCTGCGAGATCTCCTGGAACGGGGTGATTTTCCAGGTTTTCGCCGCCTGCAGCGCGCGCTGCTCTTCGATCGGCTGGAGAACCGCCAGCACCTGGCCGAGGGTGTATTCGGCAATGGCGACACCCTGGGCGGAGCTGTTGCAGATCCGGGTGCCCTTGGCGGCCATGCGCTTGTAGAAGGGGTGGTCGAGGCCGGCGTTGTAGGTCTGGAGGACGGACACGGACTTCAGGCTGGCTGCGAGGTCGAAGGCCTGCTCCTGGATGCCGTCGCGGGTGAGGCCGGAGGAGAGCCAGACGTAGTCGAAGGCGGTCTCGGCGGGCGGCAGCGCGGTGCCTTTGCGCGTGATGCGGCAGGCCTTGTCGAAGGTCGCGATCTCGAGATCGAGGCCCAGGGCCATGAGCCGCTCGGCGATCTCATCGTAGCCCTTGTCGTACATCAGTAGCGAAGTGGTCATTGCGGCTGCCTTATGGTTAGCCGGCCAATCAGACTTTGGCCCCGGCAACGCAGAGCTTGCAGCCGGGCGCGCATCACGGCAACCTCTGGCCCAATCCTTTTTCCTTGGTTCAATGGAGCAGCAGGCATGCAGATCGTCACCAGCCGCGCGGAAGCAATGGCCCGCAGCCGGCAGATCCAGGTGCATGGCAACACCTATACCATCGACGAGTACGTCGGATCGGCGCCGAAACGGGGGCATTACGTCGAGGGCAACGAGGCGAACGACGACGGCCGGCCGCAGGGCTTCCTGGTGCACCAACCGCCGCACGCCACGACGCCTGCGCATTTCCACGAGCCCAATCAGTTCCAGGTGTTCGTCGGCGGCGCCGGACGGCTCGGCGCGGCACCGGCAAAACCGCTCACCGTACAATATGCCAACGGCCACACGCCCTATGGGCCGATCGTTGCCGGCGAGGAGGGCGTGCAGTACTTCACGCTGCGGCGAAGCTGGGACCCGGGTGCCAAGTACCTGCCGGCGTCGGCGCACCTGCTGCGCAAGGGCAACCAGCGCACCCGCATCAAGGGCGGACTCGACGTCGCGGACGATGCCCAGCGGCGCGCCCGCTCCAGCACGAGCGTGGAAACCATTTTCCAGCCGGAAGCAGATGGGCTGGCGGGCTGGATGTGGCGGGTAGCCCCCGGCTCCGAAGTGAGACTGCCGGACCCCTCGCAAGGCGGTGGCCAGTACCTGATTGTGGTTGGCGGCACGATGGCGACCGATAGCAGCGGCGAGCTCGACCGGTTGTCCACGGTCTTCGTCAGTGCCGATGAACCGGCCTGCGCGCTCAAGTCTGGCGCCGACGGGCTCGACCTGCTGGTGCTGCAGTATCCACGCGACGGCGAGACACTTGCGGGCGGGGCCAGTCGGGCTTAACGGCGACAAGGGAGCATACTGCGGCGCACACCTGCCCTATTGCGGTCCGGCCACTGTCTCGACACACTCTCCCGCAGTCCCGGCGACACAACGCCTGACTGAAGCAGCCGGGACACGTGAGGAGAGATCGCATGAAGCGTTGCATTACGATGGTGGCGCTGGCCTCCGCGACCGCGGTGGCCGTGCTCGCACCGTCTTTCGCCGAGGCGCAGACGCCCAAGCGCGGCGGTACGCTGCAGTTTGCCGTGACGGCCGAGCCGCCGAACTATGATTGCCACTCGTCGCAGACATTCGCCCTGCTGCATCCGATCAGCCCACACTATTCATTCCTGGTACGCTTCGATGCCAGCCAGGGGGGCAAGATCACAGGCGATCTCGCCAAGAGCTGGGACATCTCCAAAGACGGCCTCACCTACACGTTCAAGCTGCACGAAGGCGTCAAATTCCACGACGGCTCGCCGCTGACGTCGGCCGACGTCAAGTTCACGTTCGATCGCATCAAGAGCCCGCCAGCCGGCATCGTATCGCTGCGGAAATCGGCGTTCGAGGACGTCACCGCCATCGAGGCGCCCGATGCCAGCACCGTTGTGTTCAAGCTCAAAGAGCCGAACGCATCGATGATGGAGAACCTGGCCTCGCCCTTCAACTGCGTCTACAGCAAGGCAAAGGTCGAAAAGGACCCCCGCTTCCCCGAGCAGAACATCGTCGGCTCCGGGGCCTACCAGTTCGTCAACTACGTGCGCGGCTCGACCTGGGAAGCCAAGCGGTTCGACGGGTATTTCAAGAAGGGGCTGCCCTACCTCGACGGCTACAAGGTGTTCTTCGTCAAGGCGGCTGCTGTCGTTCCGGGCATGCTCGGCGGACAGTTCGACGCCGAGTTCCGAGGCCGCACGCCCTCCGAGCGTGACCAACTCGTGGCTTCGGACAAATCCAAGTGGGTCGTCCACGAAGGCCCCTGGTCGACCGTCAACATCGTCATCTTCAATACGAAGAAGAAACCGTTCGACGATATTCGCGTGCGCCAGGCTTTGTCGCTCGCCATCGACCGCTGGAACGGCAACGAGCAGCTGTCCAAAGTCACATTCGTGAAGGCGACAGGTGGCTTCCTTCGGCCGGGATACGACTTGGCATTGTCGAATGCGCAGCTCGAGAAGCTCCCCGGCTACGGGCGCGACATCGAGAAATCGCGGGCGGAAGCCAAGCGCCTGCTGAAGGAGGCCGGTGTCAGCGACCTCAAGATCAAGCTGCACAACCGCACGCTGAACCAGCCCTATACGCCGGCCGGCATCTTCCTGATCGACCAGTGGCGGCGCATCGGCGTGCAGGTCGAGCACAGCCAGGTCGAGACCAAGGCCTACTTCGCCAATCTCGTTGGCGGCGATTTCGACGTGGCGCTCTATCCCGTCACAACGCCTGCCGACGATGCGACGGCCAGCCACCAGTCTCACCTCACCAACAAGAAGTCGCCAATCAGCTACTCGCGCCACGAGGATACCAAGCTCGATCAGCTCTGGGACAAACAGACCCGCGAACTCGATCCGGCCAAGCGCAAGGCGCTGATCCAGGAGTTCGAAACGCACCTGCTGACGCAGGCCTACTCGCTCTCGGTACAGTGGTGGCAGCGCATCATCGTGCACCACAACAAGGTCAAGGGCTGGAACTTCTCGCCGAGCCATTTCCAGGGCAACGACCTCGTCAACGTCTGGCTCGACCAGTAGGTCGCGGCCGGCTGCACTTTACGACGCACGAAGGGGACCGGCGGCGCTGTTGCCGCCGGTCCCCTTCTGACAACCACCGGCCGATGGAGCCCTCCCCCATGACGCACCCATATGTGATCGATCGCGCCTCCAATGCGCGGCGCGCGGCAGTCGAGCAGAAGATCTGGGGGCTGGATTTGATCTCGCCTAAACTGCGCGACGACGTGGTGACGGCGTGGGTCACGACCTGGGCGGCGAGCCCCTATGAGCGGCTCGAAGACATGCCGTGGACCGAAGGGCTCGACTATCCGCTGCTGTCGCACGTCAACGAGGTGACGCGGGCGGGCGTCGAGCTTGCCAAGCGCGCCAAGGCCGATTGGGGGACGACACTCGATAACGACGTTTTGGTGCCGATCCTGATCCTGCACGACGTGGACAAGCCGCTGATGTATGCGCGCAATGACGGCAAGGTGGTGCGGACCACGCTTGCCGACGAGATCCCGCACGGCGTGGTCGGGGGCATGCTGCTGAAGGAGCTGGGCTTTTCCCACGAGATCGTGGCAACGGTCACCACCCACAGCCCCAAGATGCCGTATCGTGGTCGCAACTTCTCTGCCTACGTGCTGCACCATGCGGACATGTTCTCGGCCGATCACGCGCTGATGGCGCTCGGGCGGACGCCGACCTACGTCAAGCACGGCAGCATCTGAGCCCGAAGGGCTGAGCGGGCGCCTCTCGGTTGAGGCCGCAGCGATCAGGCGTGCTCGTCGCGGAAGGGGCGCGACAGAAGCGCCTCGATGGCAGTGTCGACGCCGAGGGCGCCGGTGACGATGGCATCGACGGCAGAGGCGATCGGCATCTCCACGCCCTTTTCGGCGGCAAGCTTGACGACGGCTGCAGCGGTGAAAACGCCTTCGGCAACCGACCGGCGACCACCAAGGACGTCGGCGAGTTTCTGGCCCTGGCCGAGGGCACGTCCAAGGCTCATGTTGCGCGATTGCGGGCTGCCGCAGGTGAGGATGAGGTCGCCGAGGCCGGACAGACCAGCGAGCGTTTCAGGCCGAGCGCCGAGGGCGGTGCCCAGGCGGCGCATCTCGGCAAAGCCGCGCGTCACCAGTGCGGCATGGGCGCTGGCACCCATGGCTTTGCCGTCGACGATGCCGGCCGCGATCGCGAGCACGTTCTTGAGGGCGCCGCCGAACTGCACGGCGACGAGGTCGTCGGACCAGTAGAGGCGGAAATTGCGATAGCCGATCGCCTCGGCAAGCTCGCGACCGAGGTCTGGATCGGTGGTGGCGAGCGAAAGGGCGGCGGGCAGTCCGCGGGCGACGTCGGCGGCAAAGCTCGGGCCCGACAGGGCTGCGACGCGAGCTGCCGGCAAGGTCTCGGCCATCACGTCACCCATCAGCTTGCCGGTTGCCTGCTCGAGGCCCTTTGCACAGATGACGACCGGCGTCTTCGGCACCAGCATCGGCGCCAAGCCTTCGGCCACGGCACGCACATGCTGGGCCGGCGGCACCATCAGGATGGCGTGGCACTCGGCGATCTCGGCCAGATCGTTGGTGGCGCGGACGCCGGGATCGAGGGCGACGCCGGGCAGGAAGACGGAGTTGCGGTGGGCCGCGTTGATCTCGTTGGCAACCTCGGCCTCGCGCGACCAGAGCGCGACGTCGCGGCCGGCGAGACGCACCGTCTGGGCGAGAGCTGTGCCCCAGGCGCCAGCACCAATGACGCCGATCCGTTGCAAGTTGGCCATCGGTCATATCCTTCGTTCAGCTTGGCCACGCCGACTGGCCCGCACCGGCCGCGCGCCTGGGCCGTGGTTCGGGCCGTGCGTGGCGTGGTCGAGGCTTCCATACACCGCCACGCCGCCCTACCATAGCGCCAACGCAACAGCCAACCAGCGATCGGAGATCCGGGACCATGGCCAACATCAATTCCGGCACCTTCACGACCCGGCCTGAGATCGAGGGCACTTTCGGTGTCGTCACGAGCACCCATTGGATCGGCACGGCCGTCGGCATGTCGATCCTGGAGCGGGGCGGCAACGCCTTCGATGCCGGGGTGGCAACTGCCTTCGCACTGCAGGTGGTGGAGCCGCACTTGTGCGGGCCGGGCGGCGATGTGCCGGTTATGGTGTTCGACAAGCGCAAGGGCAAGCCCGAGGTGATCTGCGGCCAGGGCCCGGCGCCGGCGGGCGCCACGATCGCGCACTACCGCGACCACCTCGGCCTCGACATCATCCCGGGCACGGGCCTGCTGGCGCCGTGCATTCCCGGCACATTCGAGACCTTCATGCTGGTGCTGCGCGACTATGGCACCATGCGGGTGCGCGACGTGCTGGAGCCTGCGATCGGGTATGCGCGCAATGGCCACCCGATCGTCGAGCGGGCGTGCGCCACCATTTCCACCGTCCGCGACATGTTCCGGGAGCATTGGCCGACATCGGCTGCGGTCTATCTGCCGGGCGGCGACGTGCCGGCGCCTGGATCGATGTTCCGCAATGGCCAGCACGCCGAGACCTACCTCAGGATCCTGAAGGAGGCGGAAGCCGGCGGCGGCGGTCGGGAAGCGGAGATCGAGCGGGCGTGCAAGGCATGGAGCCAGGGTTTCGTCGCCGAGGCCATCGACGCTTTCTGCCGGACGAGCGAGGTCATGGATGTCTCGGGACGGCCGCACAAGGGCGTGCTCACCGGTTCCGACATCGCCGGCTGGAAACCCAGCATCGAGGACCCGGTGGCGCTCGACTATGGGCGCTACACGGTGCTGAAGCCAGGGCCTTGGACGCAGGGGCCGACACTGCTGCAGACGCTTGCCATCCTCAAGGGATTCGAGATCGAGCGGATGTCGCCAACGGATCCCGACTTCATCCATCTGTGGATCGAGGCGGCCAAGCTTGCCTATGCCGATCGCGAAGCCTTCTACGGTGACCCCAAGTTCGCGGACGTGCCGATGGATGTGCTTTTGTCGGAGCGCTACAACAACGACCGCCGCCGGATGATTGGCTCAACAGCCAACATGGAGCAGCGTCCTGGGGAGATTGCGGGCTTTGGCGGCAAGGTGATCCTCAAGAGCGTGTCGGAGAAGCGCACCGCAGTGTCGGCTGCCGGGGCGGGCGAGCCGACGGTCGGCGAGATCCACACGGGACACGGGGCCGACGATACGCGCCGGGATGGGCTGGTGCGCGGCGATACCGTGCACATCGACATCATCGACCGGGATGGCAACATGTTCACGGCGACGCCGTCGGGGGGGTGGCTGCAGTCCTCGCCCGTGATCCCGGCGCTCGGTTGGCCGCTCGGTTCGCGGGCGCAAATGTTCTGGCTCGACGAAAGCCATCCGGGGGCGCTGATGCCAGGCAAGAGGCCGCGCTCGACGCTGTCGGTCGGCATGGCGATGCGGGATGGGGCGCCGTACATGATCTGGGGTACGCCCGGCGGCGACCAGCAGGACCAGTGGTCCAGCCAGATGTTCCTGCGCCACGTGCATTTCGGCATGAACCTGCAGGAGGCGATCGACGCGCCGGCTTGGCATATCGAGCATTTCCCGGCTTCGTTCTGGCCACGGGCCGCCCGGCCGGGCGTGGTGGTGGCAGAGGGACGGCTGCCGGAGGCCACTCTGGCGGAGCTCAGGCGGCGCGGGCATAAGCTCGAGGTCGGGCCGGACTGGTCGGAAGGCCGGCTGACGGCTGCCTCGCAGGACGGCGTGCGGCGCAGGGCTGCGGCCAATCCACGAGGCATGCAAGGTTATGCTGCGGGTCGGTGAGCGCCTGCAATCGCTGCCCCAGGCGGTTGGCCGGGCTGGTCCCGGCCCGGACGACTCGGGGGCTCGAGCACGAATAGTGGACGCAAAGCCAAATTGTTCAACAGATCTGTTCGCGCGGCGTGCACATCGTCCGTTTGCCTCGGTTGGCCATACCTTCATGTTAGGTTAACATGCAGCTCGCTAGAGCAGACAAGGCTGTCCGCCACATTTCCTACACGTTGGAACCATAGAGGCGGCAAGGGGGCAGTCTCGTGCCGTCGGGGAACCAAACTCATGAACCAGAAGAGCACGATCGCTCTCGTCGACGACGAGCGGAACATCCTGGCCTCACTTCGCATCGCTCTGGAGGCGGAAGGCTTCAAGGTGCGCACCTACGGCGATGGCGCCTCGGCACTCGAGGCGCTGACGGACGAACCGGCCGATCTCGGCATCTTCGATATCAAGATGCCCAAGATGGACGGCATGGAGCTGTTGCGCCGGATGCGTCAGCAATCCGATATGCCGGTGATCTTCCTCACCTCGAAGGACGAGGAGATCGACGAGCTGTTCGGCCTCAAGATGGGGGCCGACGACTACATCGCCAAGCCGTTCTCGCAACGGCTGGTTGTGGAGCGGGTCAAGGCTGTGCTGCGGCGGTTCCAGCCCAAGGACGGGCAGACACCGCAGCAGGAGGCGGCCCGGATCATCGAACGGGGGCAGTTGAAGCTCGATCCGGAGCGCCATACCTGCCACTGGGATTCCAAACCCGTCACCTTGACAGTGACCGAGTTCCTCATTCTCCAGGCTCTCGCCCAGCGGCCGGGCGTGGTCAAGACGCGCGATGCGCTGATGGATGCGGCCTATGACGACCAAGTGTACGTTGACGATCGGACGATCGATAGCCACATCAAGCGCTTGCGCAAGAAGTTCAAGGCTGTAGACGACGACTTCGACGTGATCGAGACCCTCTACGGCGTCGGCTACAGGTTCAAGGAAAGCTGAGCTAGACCCCGGAGCGCGGAATGGCACTCGACTGGCAGACCGTCGGCTCCTGGGGCGATCGCCCCAGGCTTAAATCGGCGATCTCCACTGCCACACGACTACTGAAACCGGCCAACGCAGTCTACCGGTGGCTGCGCAAGCAGCTCGTTGCAACCGCGCTCGTTCGCTTCTTCGCGCAATCGCTCGCCCGGCGCATCTTCTTCTCGAACGTGGCGGGACTGCTGGTGCTGCTCGGCGGCATCTTCTGGGTGTCGCAGCAGCATGCGCTGCTGATCACGGCCAAACGCGAGAACCTGCAGGTGCAGGGCGAGATCATTGCCGCAGCCATCGCGGCAAGCGCGCAAGTGCACACCAACGACATCATGTTCGATCCCAAGCGGCTGAACGAGGTCGGCACGGGCAGCGTGGTGCAGCGGACCGATGCGTTCGCCTCGCTGGACGGGCTGGAACTGTCGCTGCGACCCGAGGAAGTCGGCCCCGTGCTGCGGCGCTTGATTCAGCCGGTCAACACCAGCACGAGAGCGCGAATCTATGACCGTGGGGGTGCGCTGGTGGTCGACACCAACCGGGCCAGCATGCGGGACCTTGCGCCACCACCGGGCGATGAGGGGGACGGACAAAACAAGCCGCGCGTCAAGACGTTCTGGACGCGGCTGCTGGCCATGTTCGACGGCACCGACCTGCCGCTCTACTACGAGATCGGCACGGCCAACGGCACCTACTATCGCGAGGTGCGCCAGGCGCTCAAGGGCGAGCGGCCGCCGGCGATGCTGTTGCTCACGGGCGACAACCACCAGATCGTTTCGCTGGCGATCCCGATCCAGCGGCGCAACGGCACGCTCGGGGCACTGCTCATCTCGACGCGGCCGGGTGAGATCGAGCGCATCCTGGCGCGGGAACGTTGGATCTTTCTCTCGGTCGCGACAATGGCACTGCTGACGACGCTCGCTGCCTCGATGCAGCTCACCCGCTCGATCGCCGAGCCGGTGCGGCGGCTGTCGGCTGCCGCCTTCCACGTCAGCAAGAGCATTTCGGCGCGCGCGGAGCTGCCCGACTATTCGAGCCGGCGCGACGAGGTCGGACGCATGTCGAGCGCCTTTCGCGAGATGACAAGTGCGCTTTATCGACGAATCGAGGCGAGCGAGAAATTCGCAGCCGACGTGGCGCATGAACTCAAGAACCCGCTGACGGCGGCGCGCTCGACGGCCGAATCGATGAGCTATGCCAAGACGCCGGAACAGCGCCAGCAACTCGCCGAGCAGATCCAGAGCGAGCTCAAGCGGCTCAACCGGCTGATCACGGATGTGTCGAACGCCTCGCGGCTCGATGCGGAGCTGGCACGCCAGCAGACGGTGCCGATCGACCTTGGCGAAGCGCTGGTCGGCCTGATCGACGTGCTGGCCGACATCCACGGCGACAACGGTCGCAAGATCACCTTCGAAGTGGCGGCGTCGGCCGGCGGCGATCGCTCGCTGGTGGTCATCGGCCATGAAGGTCGGCTGATCCAGGTGGTGACCAACCTCGTCGATAACGCCGCCTCGTTCTCGCCCAACGACGGCAACGTGTGGGTGCGCGGCCGGCGGGTCGGCACCGAGGTCGAGATTTCGGTCGAGGATCAGGGTCCGGGCATTCCGCCCGACAAGCTCGAGGACATCTTCGAACGCTTCTATTCCGACCGGCCCGAGAGCGATCGCACGATCGGCAAGAACTCGGGCCTCGGTCTCAGCATCTCGCGGGAGATCATAAGCGCCCACGGCGGCCGGATCTGGGCCGAGAACCGATATGCGCCTGGTGCGGACGACACGGCGGACGGGGAGCAGATCATCGGTGCCCGCTTCGCGTTCCGGCTGCCCGCTGCCATGGTGCCGGCCGCGGCGCGGGGCGACAAGCGGGGCGCCGATGCCTGAGCCGGACGCGCCACCGGCCGGCTCGACCATGCATGCCACGGGCATCGACGTTCGGGGGGCTTGCGCGCTCATCATCGGGCCATCGGGGGCAGGCAAATCGGACCTGGCGCTGCGCTGCCTCACCCAGGCGTTCACGGATGGTGCGCACCTGGTGGAGGTGCGGTTGGTCGGCGACGATCGGATGGTGCTGGAGCGACACGGCGAGGCGCTTTGGGCCAGCGCGCCTGACCAGATCGCCGGATTGATCGAAGTCCGGGACGTCGGCATCGTGGCCATGGCGCCGGTCGCGCGGTCGCGGGTCCGGCTGGTCGTCGACATCTCGGGAGAGCAGCCGCGGGAGCGGCTTCCGGCGGCGGCGCAGACCCATAGCATGCTCGGCTTGGCGATACCCGTGATTCGGTTGGCGGCACACGAGGCCTCGGCGCCAGCGAAAGTGATCGTGGCCTTGCTGGCGGCGCTCCGCGGATAGCTCGTGGCGCGCACTCGCCATCAGTCATTCGGTTGCCGTTCGTCTCGCAAGCACACTGCACACACATAATCCGTATTTATATCATGCCCTTACTATCGCTTCCTTTGACGGGTACGTTGGCTCGACGGTCGGCCGCAGTAGAGGGCAGAAGGCGGAGCCGGAACGCCTGAGCCGGTGTGGGTCGGCCCGCGGCGTGACCGGCAGGCCTCAGGCCAGCCCAGAGATGACGGCGGATAGCCGCGGCGATGCCATTCCCCCTGTTCACGAACAGAGATTCGTTTAAAAATGACTGGATGGTGGATCGCGTTTCGGGCGGCCCTCTCACTTTTCGGAGAGGGGCTGAACGCTGGAACGCTAGCGGCGTCTGTGGTGCCGCCTGTCTGGAAACCGAGGCAACAAAGGGCGCAATGATGATCGGGATCGTGATCATCACGCATGGTGGGCTTGCCGTAGAGTTCCGGGCTGCGCTGGAGCATGTGGTTGGTCGCCAGGACGGCCTCGAAACGCTGTCGATCGGGCCCGAGGACGATATCGAGGGGCGCCGGGCGGATCTCATCGAGGCGATACGGCGGACCGACAAGGGGCGGGGCGTGATCGTGCTCACGGACATGTTCGGAGGCACGCCATCCAATCTCGCCATCTCTGTGATGGACGATACGGGGGCTGAAGTGCTGGCGGGGGTCAACCTGCCGATGCTGGTGCGGCTCGCCAGCGTGCGCAAGGACAAGTCGCTGGTCGAGGCTGTGAACCTGGCCAAGGAGGCCGGGCGGAAATATATCTCCGTTGCCAGTCAGGTGCTTTCCGGTGAGACTTGAGCCGAACGCCCCGTCGCGCCCAGGAAAACCATGACCTCAGAGCCATTTCGAGCCGAGATCGAGATCCGCAACAAGAAGGGTCTGCATGCTCGCGCGTCGGCGAAATTCGTCAAATGCGCCGAGACCTTCGATTGCGAAATCAAGGTGACGCGAGAAGGCCAGACGGTCGGCGGGACCTCGATCATGGGGTTGATGATGCTGGCAGCCGGCAAAGGCTCGACCATTATCATCGAGGCGGAGGGGCGTGAGGCGGAAAAAGCGCTCGGCGCGCTGAAGGATCTGATCGCCGACAAGTTCGGCGAGGATTGCTGAACGGCTTTTTCCGCTGCGCCGTTTCGAAGCCCTCGATAGCCAATCGCCGTCGTCGAAACAAACGGCAATGGCCGACCCCATTTCTGGGATCGGCCACCTGCTGGAGTGCGCATCATAAGGCGCGTTAGTGCGAGATCCTCAGCTGCGCAAGCTGCAGTGCGATGTCGCGGAAGGCTTGGCGCAAGGCTGCACCATCGGCTGCATCGTAGAACTTCGAGCTGTCGCTGGCGCAATTGGTAAGCATCGTCTTTGCGGCACTGTTATTGCTGCCGAGTTCGAAGCCGACCGTGTAGACGGTGATGCCAGCATTCTTCATGTTCGTGCACAACGACTGAGTGTAGCTGTTGACCGTGCTTGAGCTCTTGGAGCCGCCAGAGAAGTAGTTGTACTCGCCGTCGGTCATCAGCACTGCGATCTTCTGCAGCTTCGGGGCGTTGTAGGCGGCCGGCTGGCTCGTGCTTGGCCAGATGCCCGCCCACTTCGGCGACAGCATGTACCAGGCCCACGCCGTACCAAGTGAACCAGCCGTCGAGCCGCTGGCGCTGAAGCTGTCGATCCGCGACTTCAGCCCCGACTTGTTATTGGTCAACGGCATGATTTCGGCATCGGGAGTCCCGCAATTGCCGCTGTTGGAGTACTGCGACGACGCGCCCGAATCCGGCCGGTATTTGCCGAGATAGCGGCCACTCGCGGGCGCTTCATCGGTGAACTGATCCGAGCCCTCTCGCTCCGTGACGCAGCCGATGAGGTTCTTACCGTCGCGAGTTCGGCGACTGGCCGGTCAGTTGCGGCGCATAGTTGCCCACATTGACGCGCGCCGAGAAGGGCACAAGCGCCACCTTGGACGTATACTCGCTCTGATCGGCCCACACGATGATGTCGATCAGGTCCTTGGCGGCATCCTTCATGTCGCCCAGCTTATTGCCGTACATGGAGCCGGTCACGTCGAGCATCAGCGACACTTCGAGGCTGGTCTCGGCGTTGCCACCAACCGCCAGCTCCGCCTCCGCTTTCGTGTAGACGTAATAGCCGCTCGACCGAACCAGGGACAGGAACGGCGTCGCCATCGTCGTGCTCGCCTCCATGGCAAGCCTATTCATGGCGATATTCGGCGTGAACGTAATCGAGACATTGTCGACGACGCGCGGCTTATTGCCGTTGAAGTACTTCAGACCGGCCTGCTCGGCTTGCACGATATCGCTCGTGATCTGCCATACGCGGCCGGCCGCCAGCACCGAGGAATCGAGAGCATTCTGCATCTGCTCCCGCGCCATGGTCGCGCGACCGTAGTCCACGGCGCCGCCGACCATCGACACGACGACCACGGTCGTCAGTGCAAAGATGATTCCAACGCTACCGCGCACGTCGCTGTCGAACGATTGACGCAACGACGACGCGGCATTTCCAATGCGGTGATCAACTGGGCCATCGGCCCCCGACTGAGATGCCTTCAGGCATCCTTTTCGAAGATAATGCACAACACACCTCCAACACTCCAACTTCACAAGCGAAAGTACACAGCGACATTTCGATTTCCGTTAATTTCGATGCATAATGTCGGGGCTATCTCCGTGTTATGTTTATGGGATAAAATTGGCCTTCAATAATAATTTCTATTAAAGGGAAAATAGAATATATTTTATTTAAAATTTGAATCAAACTTCGCGGCGCAGCCGGACTGCCACGCCGGCCCGCTCCAACAAATCGATCGCCGCGGGGCTCAGCGCCGAAAAGGCGGCTTGTTACGCGCCCGATCTCCACATGCACACATAAGTATTTCTTTATGTCTTACTTGCGCGACTGGCCTCGTCCGGCTATAGACAGCCAATCCCTGGGTGGCCGGACGCTGTGCCGGCGGCCAGAGGGTGGCGTGCCGGCCTCATTGCTCCGCGCAGCGCTCCAGATCCGGGCATGCTCCCGCGAGCGGTCGCACAACGCCCCATTCATCGAAGAGGACATCGAACTCGCATGACCAGCGCCAAGGACTACATCGTCAAAGACATCAAGCTCGCCGACTGGGGGCGAAAGGAAATCTCGCTCGCAGAGACCGAGATGCCGGGCCTGATGGCGACGCGCGAGGAGTATGGCCCCAAGCAACCGCTCAAGGGGGCGCGAATCGCCGGCTCATTGCATATGACGATCCAAACTGCCGTGCTGATCGAAACACTCAAGGCGCTCGGCGCCGATATCCGCTGGGTATCCTGCAACATCTACTCGACGCAGGACCATGCTGCCGCCGCGATTGCGGCTGTGGGCATTCCGGTGTTTGCCTGGAAGGGTGAGAGTCTCAAGGACTATTGGGACTACACCGCCAAACTGTTCGAGTGGGGCGATGGTGGTATGCCCAACATGATTCTCGACGATGGCGGCGATGCGACCATGTTCGTGCACCTGGGACTGCGCGCCGAGAATGGCGACACGGCTTTCCTGGACAAGCCGGGCTCGGAAGAGGAAGAGGTGTTCTTTGCGCTGCTGAAAAGGCTGCTCAAGGAGAAGCCGAAGGGCTGGTTCGGTGGCCTCGCCAAGGCGATCAAAGGCGTCTCCGAGGAGACGACCACGGGCGTACACCGGCTCTACGAGATGCAGAAGTCGGGTCAGCTGCTGTTTCCGGCCATCAACGTCAACGACAGCGTCACCAAGTCGAAGTTCGACAACCTCTACGGCTGCCGTGAAAGCCTCGTAGATGGCATTCGCCGGGGTACCGACGTGATGATGTCGGGCAAGGTCGCCATGGTCGCCGGCTACGGCGACGTCGGCAAAGGCTCGGCGGCCTCGCTGCGGCAGGCCGGCTGCCGGGTGCTGGTGTCGGAGATCGACCCGATCTGCGCGCTGCAGGCAGCCATGGAAGGCTACGAGGTCGTGACCATGGAGGATGCGCTGCCGCGTGCCGACATCTACGTCACGGCCACCGGCAACAAGGACATCATCACGATCGACCACATGCGGAACATGAAAGACCGCGCGATCGTGTGCAACATCGGCCACTTCGACAATGAGATACAGGTCGCGGGCCTCAAGAACTTCAAGTGGACCAACATCAAGGACCAGGTCGACGAGATCGAGTTCCCCACCGGCAACCGCATCATCCTGTTGTCGCAGGGTCGCCTCGTCAATCTCGGCAACGCCATGGGGCACCCCTCGTTCGTGATGTCGGCCTCGTTCACGAACCAGACGCTGGCGCAGATCGAACTCTACGCCAACCCGGGCAAGTACGAGAAGAAAGTCTACACGCTGCCCAAGCACCTCGATGAGAAAGTGGCGCTGCTGCATCTGGCCAAAGTCGGCGCCAACCTCACCAAGCTCAGGCCGGACCAGGCCTCCTACATCGGCGTCAAGCCGGAAGGACCCTACAAGCCCGAACACTACCGCTACTGAGGCCAACCTCACGTAACGTCAGGTCGTCGCGCGGCCGGCCTTGCCTCTTTCCCGTCATGTGTACGGGGCGGGTGGCGAGCCGGCCGCAGGCTATTTAGCCACAGGTTGCACGCAAATCGGGACTTCAATGCAACAGGGGCGATAAAGTCGATGGCCGGGCCTGCATGACGCTGGCCAGGCGAACGCGCCCGCGCCATGGTCGTTAATGAATAGTTAACGATTCGGAGCCTCCCAGCCGGCTCCGGCTTCTCGAAAGCTCGTCTTGTTCCGCGTCAGCTCGACAGGTGCCGTCCGGCCCAACGCGGATTCGCATGCAGACCACCGGGCAGACAGCAGGCAACAAGAGCCAGCGGGGCGTCAATGCGCGCGCCGAGCTGCTGCTTCTGCTCGTGGCCAGTATCGCCTGCACGATCGTGCTGACGTCGTCGATCGCCGACCGCGGACAGACGTTCGCAGAGCCGCTGCGTCTCGCCCACCTGCTCGCCCTTATCGTGACCAGCGGCGCCATGGCGGTGGGGCTTGGATTGCTGTGGCGCTCGACGCGCGCCGCCAAACGACGCCTGCAACGACGTGATGCGGAAACGGCCGAGTTGCGCCGCAGCCTTGCGGCTGCCGAAGCCATACTGAAGGCCGAGCCCCAGGTGCTGATCCACTGGCAGCAGGGGCACGGCGTCAACGTGGCGGTCAACTCGCTCACCACCGTCGCGGGGCTGCCTGACAACTCTCAGCAACTGCTGCGCTTCGGACAATGGCTGGAGCCGCAAGCGGCGCACGACCTCAAGACCGGGCTCGACACGCTGTTTGCCCTGGGACGGCCGTTCAACATGCTGCTGCGGACCTCGGCCGGCGGCCATATCGAGGCCGACGGGCGGGTGTCGGGCGGGCGCGCGATCCTGAGGCTCAGGGACATCGCCGGATCGCGACGCGATCTTGCGCGGATCATGGACCAGCACCGGCAGTTGGCGCGGGACATCACGCTGTCGCGGGCGCTGTTCAATGCCCTGCCAATGCCGGTTTGGATCCGCGACAACCAGAACCACATCGCGTGGGTGAACAAAGCCTATGTGGCCGCCGTCGAGGCGACCGACGAGCAGGAGGTTCGCGACCGGCAGATCGACCTCGTCGAGACGCGAGCGCGGACCGATATGCAGGCGGCACTGGCGGAAGGGCGCACGTTCCGCAAGCGCCTCGCGCTCAACATCGCCGGCGAGCGCAAGACGCACGAGGTGATCGCGCTGCCGCTTGGCGAAGCGCAGGCCGCCGCCGCCATGGACGTGACGGAAGCGGAAATCGCGCAAGGCGAACTCGACCGGCAGATTGCCGCCTACGACCGCACGCTCGATCGCGTGGCAACGGCCGTCGCCATCTTCGGGTCCGATGGGCGGCTGGCCTTCTCCAATACCGCCTACCAGCAGCTTTGGGAGCTCGACAGCGATTGGCTCAACGGGCGGCCGACGGCAGCCCTCATCCTGGACCGGCTGCACGAAGCCGCGCGCCTGCCGGATGTGGTGAGCCAGCCGCAGTCCGAGGACGGCGAGGAGGACGACACGCCGCCGCCCGAGCCGATCAACTACCGGGCCTGGAAGGCGCGCGTGCTCGCGGCCGCACGCGGGGACGTCGCGACCGAAGAAGGCTGGTATCTGCCGGATGGGCGGACGCTGCACGTCACGATCGAACCCAGACCCGATGGTGGCTTCACGCATTTCTTCCAGGACGTCACCGAGCGCATGGGGCTCGAAAGCCGCTACAATGCCTTGATAGATGTGCAGCGAGAGACGCTCGATCATCTGAAGGAAGGCGTCGCGGTGTTTGGCACCGACGGGCGACTGCGGCTTTTCAACCAGGCCTTCGAGCGCATCTGGAAACTGTCGGGCCGGATGCTCAGAGAGAACCCGCACATCGAGGATCTGGTCGCCCAGTGCCAGGTCCTGCACGACGATCCCAACTCTTGGCGCGTCATCGCCGATCTGGTCACGCAGTACTCCGATCTGCGCCAATCGTCCGAAGGACAGATGACACGCACAGACCAGAGCGTGATCGATTTTGCCGCCTTGCCGCTGCCTGACGGCGGCACACTCATCTCGTTTGCCGACGTCACCGTCTCCAAGCGCTATGAGCGCGCCTTGATCGACCGCAACGAGGCGCTGGTGGCGGCGGATCGGCTGAAGAGCCAATTCATCAGCCACGTTTCCTATGAGCTGCGGACGCCGCTTACCAGCATCATCGGATTTTCCGAGCTTCTCGAAAGCCCGCGCACCGGCACGCTCAACGACAAGCAGCAGGAATATCTGACGGCGGTCAGCGCCTCTTCGCGCCAACTGCTGGCGACCATCGATGCGATCCTGGACCTGACCAACATCGATGCCGGAGCCCTCGAGCTCAAGGTGGCGCCGATCAAGGTGCGGCCAATCATCGATGCCGCCGTGCTGGGTGTCCGAGACCGGGCCCAGCGTGCGCGGCTCAATCTCGACGTGACAGTCGAGCCGGATGTCGACGAGATCGTCGGCGACGACGTGCGCATCCGCCAGATATTGTATAATATCCTATCCAACGCCATCGGCTTTTCCAAAGCCGGGGATACAGTCAGTCTCAAATGTGCGAGGCGACAGGGTATGGTTGAGTTCAAGGTCACGGATCAGGGCGTGGGCATTCCGCGCGACGACCAGCGGTCGGTGCTCGAGCGCTTCGTCTCGCGCAGCCAGGGTTCCAATCACCGCGGCGCGGGGCTCGGCCTGCCGATCTCCAAGAGCCTGATCGAGCTGCATGGCGGGTATCTGCGACTGGAATCCGAGCCGGGGGTCGGGACGACTGTGACCGTTCTGCTGCCGGAAGAAGGCCGCGCGTCCGCCAGGACAGAGCTGGCTGGCGGCCTTTCCAAATCGGCATGACGAGCCCTCTCGCGTTCGCCGACCTTGACGAGGCCGCACTTGGGCGGCTGGCCGAGCTGGTGGCGCTCAAGGTGCAGCCGGGCGATGCGGTTGCGCTCCATGGTGATCTCGGTGCCGGCAAGACCACCTTCGCCCGCGCGTTGATCCGGGCCTTGCTGCAGGATCCCGAGGCAGAGGTCGCAAGCCCGACGTTTCCGATCGTGCAGCCCTACGAGTGCGCGCGCATGGGGATTGCGCATTTCGATCTCTACCGGATCGGCGGCCTCGAGGATCTCGACGAACTGGGCTTCGACGATGCGGTGCGCGGTGGTCTCGTCATTGTGGAATGGGCGGAGCGGGCCTCTGAGGCGCTGCCGGAGAGCCGCCTCGAAGTCGCTCTTATGGCGGGCTCGACGGAAGCGGCGCGCTGCGTCACGCTGCGGGCGTTCGGAACATTCGCACCAAGGCTCGAGCGGATTGGAACCATCGACAGGTTTCTGCGGGGCCAGCACGCGGACGGCGCCATCACGCGGATCAGCTACCTGCAAGGCGATGCCTCGCAACGCGCCTATGCCCGCTGCACGACGGCCGGCGGTTCGCTGATCCTGATGGATGCCCCGCGGATGCCTGACGGTCCGCCCGTGCACAACGGGCTCGCCTACAGCCGCATTGCGCATCTGGCGGAGGACGTGCGCCCGTTCGTTGCCATCGGGCGGGCTTTGGAGGGCGCGGGTCTTTCAGCTCCCCACATCGCGCGCGCCGATCTTGGCGCAGGCCTCCTCCTGCTCGAAGATCTTGGCGATCTCACGTTTCAGCGGGCGCTCGATGCCGGGGTGCCCCAGTCGCAGCTCTGGGCGGGCGCTGTCGACGTACTGCTGGCGTTACGGGCGAATCCGATCGCCAGCACGATCGCGCTCGACGACGGGGCACCGCATCGCCTGCCCCGCTTCGACCGCCAGGCGCTCGAGATCGAGCTTGGCCTCATTCTCGACTGGTACTGGCCCGAGGTGCACGGCGCGCAAGCGCCGGCAGCGCTTCGGCAGTCCTTCAGCGAGCTGTGGCAGCCGGCTCTCGACCGGCTGCTCGACGAGCCCGCCGGCGTTTTTCTGCGCGATTTCCACTCACCGAATCTGTTCTGGCTGCCCGACCGGCCGGCGCCGCGCCATATCGGACTCATCGATTTTCAGGACGCGCTCGCGGAATCGTGGGCGCTCGACCTGGTGTCGCTGCTTCAGGATGCACGGGTCGATGTGCCCGAGGCGCTGGAGGCGGTCGAGCTGGCGCGCTACATCGGCCATGTTACGCAGGCTGAGCCCCAGTTCGACGCCGATCGCTTCCGCGCGACCTATGCGATCTTCGGGGCACAGCGCAACACGCGGTTGATCGGCTTATGGGTGCGGTTGTTGCGTCGCGACGGCAAACCCGGCTACCTCAAGCACATGGCGCGAACTTGGCAGTATCTAGAGCGCAATCTTCGCCATCCCGCACTGGCCGGGATGAAGAGCTGGTACGACCTTCATTTTCCGCCGGATTTGCGGGCGCGGGCGATCGCGCCTTGAACCTGACGGGGCTGGCGCGCGCGGGCCGGAACACAAAGGCGATCTCATGAGCGAGGTGATCGACACGGCGATCGTGCTTGCCGCCGGCCTTGGCACACGCATGCGGCCGTTGACCGATGCGGTGCCGAAGCCTCTGGTGCGCCTCGCCGGCAGAGCGCTCATCGATCATGCGCTGGACCGGCTTGCGGTTCAGGGCGTTGGCTCCGCAGTCGTCAACGTGCACTACAAGGCGCACCTCATCGAGCAACATCTGGCGTCGCGGCGCACGCCGCGCATCGTCATTTCCGATGAACGGGGCCAATTGCTCGAAACCGGTGGCGGGGTGCGCAAGGCGCTGCCTCTGCTCGGTTGCGGCCCATTCCTGATCCACAACAGCGACAGCGTCTGGATCGAGCCGGCAGGCTCGAACCTTGCGCGTCTCGTCCAGGCGTTCGAGTCGGCGCGCATGGACGGCTTGCTGCTGCTGGCCCGGCGGGCATCCTCGCTCGGCTACAGTGGAGAGGGTGATTTCGCGCTCGGCGCCGACGGGCGGATTTCACGGCGCAAAGCCGGGCAGACGGCAGACTTCGTCTTTGCCGGCGTTTCCATTGCGAGCCCGCGGCTGATGCGCGACACGCCGGAGGGCGCCTTCTCGCTCAACCGGGTGTGGGATCGGGCTCTGGAAGAGCATCGTCTCTATGGCGTGGTGCTCGAGGGAACGTGGATGCACGTCGGAGATCCCGCGGCGCTGGCGGCAGCCGAGGCGCTCATCGCCACCGGTGCGCCGGCATGAGGGACAGAACCGAGGGGACCGGCAGATGACAAGTGGCATCGACGCGCGGGCTGCGGTCAACATCTTCACGATTCCGCCGGGGCGTCCGTTCCTGCCGGCGTTGGCGCAAGCGATCCTGAGCGGTGACCTGCCACGGCATGGCGGCGCCAAGCCCGAGCGGCTCGACCTTCCCGCCTGGACCATCCTGATGCCGACGCGGCGCGCGGCGCGGACGTTGCAGGATGCCTTCGTCGATGTCGCCGGCGGCGGCGCGCTGCTGCTGCCGGCGATCCGCGCCATTGCCGAGGGCGATGAGGATCTCGGGCTGATCGAGAGCGCGATGAGGGGACCGGGGCGGGCCAGCGAGGAGTTGGACCTGCCGCCGGCCATCGGCCCGCTCGAGCGGGTGCTGGCGCTCACGCAACTGGTGCAGGCGTGGTCGCGTTCGCTGCGGGCGGCGCAAGCGGGCGACGACATAGACGAAACTGCTGCCCGCCCCTTTGCCGCCGCGGGTGCAGCGACGCCGGCGCAGGCCGCCCAACTCGCCAGCGAACTCGCGCGGTTGATCGACATGCTCGAGACGGAAAACGTGGCGCTCGGCCGGCTCGCCGAGCTGGTGCCCGACGCCTACGCCAACCACTGGCAAAAGACGTTGGAATTCCTGAAGATCATCACCCAGTACTGGCCACTGCATCTGGCAGAGCACAACCAACTGTCTTCGGCCGACCGACGCAACCGGCTGATCCTGGCGGAAGCGCAGCGCCTGCAAGCCTCGCGCCCCGAGGCGCCGGTGATCGTGGCGGGTGTCACCGGATCGGTACCGGCAACGGCCGAGCTGATGCGGGCCGTGGCGTCGCTCGACAACGGCGCGATTGTGCTGCCTGGTCTCGACCCCCACCTCGACGCTGCCGCCTTCGATGGCTTGACGGCGGAGAAACAACCGCATCCCGAGCATCCGCAATTCGGCCTGGCGAAGCTGCTGGCTGTGCTTGGCGCCACGCGCCGGGACGTCGTGGAACTGCCGGGCTCGCCGCTGCCCCCTCCCCTCCTTGCGCGCAACCGGCTGGTCGCCGAGGCCATGCGACCGCCCGGCACGATGCAGGGTTGGCGGACACTGATCGAAAATCCGGATGGCACCGACTTCGCGGCCGGCCTTGCCGACGTCAGCTTGATCGAGGCCGCAACCGACGATGCCGAAGCCGAGGTGGTGGCGATGGCGTTGCGGGAGGCGGCGGAAACGCCCGGACTGGTTGCGGCGCTGGTGTCGCCCGACCGTTTGTTGGCGCGACGGGTTGCGGCGCGGCTCGAAGCCTGGGGCATCCGGGTTGACGATTCTGCGGGCCGACCGTTTGCCAAGACGGTTCCGGGCGCGTTCCTGGAGCTGGTCGCCAACGCCTCCCGCTCGGGCTTTGCTCCGGCGCACCTGATGGCACTACTGAAGCATCCACTGACGCGCCTCGGGCTCGATGCCGGTGATGTCCGTCGTCGCGCGCGCAATCTCGAGATCGCTGCCTTCCGGACGACCTATCTCGGGCGCGGGCTCGACGGCGTGCGGCGCGCGCTCGACAGGGCGCGGGCCGATACCATCGACGGCGAACGGCGCGGGCGCGCGGTGCGACTGCTGCGGGATAGCGACTGGGAGGCCATCGACGATCTCCTTCGGCGGCTGGTCGAGGCGTTCGCGCCGCTGCAGGAGATCGGCGCCGGCAACGCGGCTACTCCTTTCGGACGGCTGGTCGGTGCGCATGTTGCGGTGGCGGAAGCCTTGGCGCGCACGAATGATGCGGCAGGGGAGAACGGCGAAGCTCTGGCGGCCGACAGCGCATCTTCGGAGTTGTGGGCGCGCGATGAAGGCGAGGCGGCCAGCCTGCTGATGGCGCGGCTGATGGCCGACGAGACGCCGCAGCCCGAGATCCTGCCCTCCGAGTTCCCCGAAATGCTGCGCACGCTCGTCGGCTCGGAGACGATCCGAACGCGCGTGCCGGCGCATCCGCGGCTTTATATCTGGGGTCCCTATGAAGCGCGCCTGCACCAACCCGATGTGGTGATCCTCGGCGGCCTCAACGAAGGTGTCTGGCCGAAGGCTACTGATCCCGGTCCGTGGTTCAATCGCGGCATGCGCAATAGCCTGGGGTTGCCGTCGCCGGAGGAAGAGATCGGGCGGGCGGCGCACGACCTCACGCAACTGCTCGGCACGCGGCGGGTGATCATGACGCGCGCCAACAAGTCCGGCGGTGTGCCGATGGTCGCTTCGCGCTGGCTGCTGCGCATCAAGGCGCTACTCGACGGTCTTGGCCTCGGCACGGCACTGCAATCGGATGTGCCGCTGGCGGCGTGGGCTGCCGCCCGCGACCAGGTCGAGCGCACGCCCCGCATTCGCGCGCCACAGCCGACACCCGCATTGGCGTTGCGGCCCCGGCGGCTTACCGTCTCGGATGTCGAAACCTGGATCGCAAATCCCTACGCCATCTTCGCGCGCCACATCCTGAAGCTCGATGCGCTGTCGCCGCTCGGCGCCGAGCCCGGCCCGTCGGAGCGCGGACAGATCGTGCACGAGACGCTGGCGCGCTTCACCAAAGCGCATCCCCTCGACCTGCCCGACGACATCGCAACTGTGTTCATGGCGATTGCCGACGACGTCATCGGCGACCTCGGCGGAGAAGCCAAGGTCAAGGCCTTCTGGCGGCCGCGGCTCGAACGTTTTGCCCAGTGGTTTGCGGAAACCGAAGCCGGACGGCGGGCACCCCAATCCGCCCGCAGTGTCGAGATCGCCGGCCGGTTGATCCTACCGGGCCCAAGTGCGCCCTTCGAACTGCGCGCGCGCGCCGACAGGATCGATGTGGGGGAAAACTCACTCGTGGTCTCCGACTACAAGACCGGTGGCCTGCCGAACCAAGGCGAAGTGGCATCGGGCAAGGCACCACAGCTCGCGCTTGAAGCCGCGATGGTGGCTGAGGGCGCCTTCGCTGGTATTCCCGCGCGCATGCCGACGGGCCTGCGCTACATACGGGCGACGGGCGGGGAGCCGGCAGGCGAAGAGCTGATGATCGAGCCAAAGGGCGTGAGCGTCGCCGAGATCGCTGCCGCAGCCGCCAAAAGTCTCGAAGCGCTGGTGGCCCAATTCGACGATCCCGCCACACCCTATCGCGCCATGCGCCGGGCCCGCTTCAGCTATGACTACGACGACTACGCCCACCTTGCCCGGGTCGCCGAGTGGGCTGGCGACAACGAGGAGGGCTCGTCATGACAGCCGCCGATGCCACTTCGCAGATCGGGCGCCAGCGCGAGCAGACGACGGCCCGGCAGGCACGCGCAGCCGATCCCCTGAGTTCGGTGTGGGTGTCGGCCAACGCCGGCACGGGTAAGACGCATGTGCTCACCAACCGGGTGCTGCGGCTGATGCTGGCGGGTACGTCGCCTGAGCGGTTGTTGTGCCTCACCTATACCAAGGCTGCCGCGGCCGAGATGTCGGAACGCGTCTTCAATCGCCTGGCGCAGTGGGTGACAGCCGACGACACAAAACTGGCAGGCGAGCTGGCTCTCCTGCTGATGCGCCCGCCCATTGATGACGAGTTGCGCCGCGCCCGCGATCTCTTCACCGCCGCGATCGAAACGCCCGGCGGTCTCAAGATCCAAACCATCCACGCCTTCTGCGAGCGGCTGCTGCAGCGCTTTCCGCTGGAGGCCGGGGTGCCGCCGGGTTTCGAGATCCTGGACGATGAACTCAAGGCCGAGCTGCTGGGCCAGGCGATCGAAGCCATGCTGCGGGATGCCTCGAGCAAGCCCGAGACGGCGCAAGGGCGCGCGCTCGCCGAGGTGATCGCGTGGGCGCATGACGACAGCTTCGCCAACGTCATTGGCCAGGCGCTGGCGCGGCGCGACTGGCTCGAGGTCGCGAGTCGGCTCGAGTTCGGCAAGGCGCGCGGGCTCGATGCGGCGGGGGCACTCTATCGCCGGGCGCTCGGCCTCAGGCCAAGCGACAACCGCGCCGACATCGATGCGGCGATGGGCAAGGTGCTGTCGCGAGCGATGATGACGCGGGCCCGTGATGTGCTCAGAAGTGGCGGCGCCACCGACGCCAAACGCGCGAGCGAGCTTTCGACGGCGCTCGGTGCCCGCCACGACGGCGCCCGCATCGAGGCGCTGACGAGCTTCTTCCTCACCGACAAGGGCAGCGCGCGCGCCAGCCTGATGACGGCGGCGCTCAAAAAAGCCAACGACGATCTCGAAGCCGCGTTGCGGACAGCACAGGCGCAGTTCGAGCAACTCAGCGAGACGCGCCAGCGGGTCGCCGTCGGCGAGGCGACCATCGCGCTCATGCATCTCGCCTATGCGATCCAGCAACGGTTCCACGATCTGAAGCAGGCGCGTGCGGCGCTCGACTTCGATGACCTCATCCGCGCCGCCGGCAGCCTGTTGCGGCTCGGCGATGACGCCCAATGGGTGCTCTACAAGCTCGACGGCGGTCTCGATCACATCCTGGTCGACGAGGCGCAGGACACCAGCCGCTCGCAATGGCAGGTGATCGATGCGCTGGCGCGCGAGTTCTTCTCCGGGGCGGGCGCCCGCGAAAGCGACGGCGGGATGCAACGCACGGTGTTTGCCGTCGGGGACGAAAAGCAATCGATCTACGGCTTCCAGGGCGCGGCGCCGAAGATGTTTGCGGAGATGGGCCGCAAGCTCGAGGGCATGGCGCTGGCCGCGGAGCAACCGTTCGACCGGGTGCCGCTCTCACTATCGTTCCGCACGGTGGCGCCGATCCTCGATTGCGTCGACCGCATCTTCGGCGATGACGAGCGGGCGAAGGGACTGACGTCCGACGGCAGCTATCATCCTCACGACATCGACCGGCTTGGTGCCGGCGGCCTCGTCGAGCTTTGGGAAACGGAAAAGCCCGACGAGACGGAATCTGCGTCACCTTGGTTGCCGCTCGAAGAGGTCGCCACCACGTCACCGGTGGCGCGGCTTGCCGAGCGGATCGCTGCGCAGATTGCGAGCTGGATCGCCTCTGGCGAGCGGCTCGCTTCCGAAGACCGGCCGATCACTGCGGGCGACATCCTGATCCTCGTGCGCAAGCGTCGCCCGTTTGCTGACGAGATGGTGTCGGCGCTGAAGGCGCGTGGCATTCCGGTTGCCGGTGCCGACCGGCTGCGACTTGCCGATCAGATCGCGGTCAAGGACATCATCGCGCTCGGCGACGTGCTGCTGCTGCCGGAGGACGACCTGTCGCTGGCAGCCGTTCTCAAGAGCCCGATGTTCGGGCTCGACGACGACGACCTGATGGCGGTCGCTCCGGCGCGGCGGGGTTCGCTCTGGTCCGCGCTGATTGCGCGGACACGGAATGCGCCGCATCCCCGCCTCTCGCCCGCCGTCGAGCTTCTCAAGCGCTGGCGCACGCGCGCCGACGTGGTGCCGCCCTACGAGTTCCTGGTCGAGGTTCTGATGCACGACGGCATGCGCCGCCGCCTGCTCTCACGCCTCGGTCCGGAAGCTGCCGATCCGCTCGACGAGTTGATGTCGCTGGCGCTCACCTACGACGACCAGGCGCCGCCGTCGCTGCAGGGCTTCATCGACTGGCTCAAGTCGTCGGAGCGGGAGATCAAGCGGGACATGGAGCATGGGCGCAACGAGGTGCGGGTGATGACGGTGCACGGCTCCAAGGGCCTCGAAGCGCCGATCGTGTTCCTGCCCGATACCTGCTCGCCGCCGTTCTCCAACCGGCCTGGCGGGCTCATCGATTTTCCCGCGCTGCCTCAGCCAGGGGAAGAGCACGCGCCGTTCCTGTGGCCCGTCAAGGGCTCGTCGGGCCTCGATAGCGTCAAGAGCGCCCGCGACGAGGTCCGGGTGCGGGAGACGGAGGAGCACAACCGCCTGCTCTACGTCGCGCTGACGCGCGCGCGCGACCGCCTCTACGTCGCGGGCTTCGAAGGCAGCAAGGGCCGGGCCGCCGGCTGCTGGTATGAAACGATCGAGGCCGGATTTTCCACGACCGCTTTCGTGACGGAGGTCGACGCGCTCGGCCATCAGGTGCGACGCATCGGTTCTCCCCAATCAGCCCCACCAAAATCGCGAAAGCACGATCTGGCGACGGCCGTCGAGGCTGAGACGCCTCCCGACTGGGCGGCCAGACCGGCGCCGACCGAAGCCGGGCTCTCCTTTCCGCTGGCGCCCTCGCGGCTGGCGCCGCTGGAGATCGACGGGGAAGGCGATCCGGTCAATCGGGCCCCCGGCGACGTCGAGCGCATCGCCGACGGACCGCCGGCGCCATCGCCACGTGTGCTGGCCGATGGCAATCGCTTCCTCCGGGGCACCATCACGCACGCCCTGCTGCAACACCTGCCGGGTCTGCCGAAGGCGGCATGGCGGGAGGCTGCGGAGCGCTTCATCGCGATCCGGGGGGCGGGCTTGCGGCCGGCCTCGCGCGCCTCGATCCTGAAGGAGACGCTGCACGTCCTCTCGGACGGCGCATTTGCCGCCGTGTTCGGGCCGGAGTCGCGGGCGGAGGTGCCGATCGCTGCCGCTATCCCGCATCCCGATCAGAAAAGCCCTCCCCTGCGCCTTGCCGGCCAGATCGACCGCATCGTGATATCCACACACGAAATCCTGATCGTCGATTTCAAGACTAATCGTCCGCCCCCGTTCGATCCGGCGCAGGTTGCAGACGCCTATGTGCTGCAGCTCGCCGCCTACCGGATGGCTGTTGCCCAGGCTTTTCCGGGCCGGCAGGTGCGGGCGGCGCTACTGTGGACGGATGGGCCGTCACTCATGGAATTGCCACCCGATCGCCTGGACAATGCCGCATCCGCACTGTTTACCCGTGCCGCACCCCACCTTGACGCTTGAGGGGCGGCTACCTACGTTCGCCTCACGTCCAGCGGCGATCCGCGCGATGCCGGGCACGAGGCCTGGCGACAAAAGGAGACTTCTCATGACTGCAGTCGTTTCAGACGCGAATTTCAAGAATGAAGTGCTCGAGTCGGATCTGCCGGTTGTCGTCGACTTCTTCGCCGAGTGGTGCGGGCCCTGCAAGGCCATGGCGCCGGCCCTCGAGCAGGTCGCCAAGGAGATGGAAGGCAAGGTCAAGATCGTCAAGATCGACGTCGACCAGAGCCCGGGCGTGACGCAGCAGTACCGCATCCAGGCGATGCCGACGCTGATGATCTTCAAGGACGGCAAGATTGCCGCCCAGCAGGTTGGCGCGCTGGTGCAGAAGCGCAAGCTTGAGGACTGGATCAACGGCGCGGTTTGATCCGCGGTCGGCGCGGTCCATCGGACGGCACCGGAAGCCTGGATTGTTGCAGCGCGTCCTTAGCCGGGCGCGCTGTTTTTTGTGAGCCCGCTCAGGCCAGCGGATCAATAGGCGGCGCGCAGGATCTCCATGACCTGATCTGGGCCGGTGATCTCGCGCGGATTGGAGTAGGTCCAGTCATCGAGCATGCAGTTCTGGGCAAGGCGCGGCAGATCGTCTTCGGCGACGTTCACCTCGCGCAGGGTGCGGGGCATGCCGAGGGAGCGGATGAAGCCATCGAGGACGGCGGAGGCGCGTTTGCCCGGTGCGCCCATGGCGGTGGCGATTTCGGCCTGCCGGTCTGCATTGACGCTATGGTTGTAGTCGAGGACGTAGGGCAGCATGACGCAGGACGTATGGCCGTGCGGTACGCCCGCCGAGCCGCCGAGAATGTGGCCGATGGCGTGACTGCCGCCGAGCCGCGTGCCCGAGACGATGCCGACCATCGACAGCCAGCAGCCCATCATGCATTTGAGGCGCGCCTCGAGATTGTGGCCGTCCGCCTTGACGCCGGCAAGGCCGGCGCCGAGGGAGCGCAGGGCCTGCAGGGAGGTGCCGTCGGTGTAGTCGTTGGCATCGAGCGACAGGTAGGTCTCGACCGCATGATCGACCGCGCGGACGCCGGAGGCCAGCCACAGCCATTCGGGCGTATGGACGGTGACGGCGGGATCGAGAATGACGCTTTCTGGCACGATGCCGCGGTTCATGAAGCTCTGCTTGAGGCGCAGGCGCGGGTCGGTGACGCCGGCGCGGGCGTTGAACTCGCCTGCCGACAAGGTCGTCGGCACCGCGATCTGGCGGACCTTGGGCGCGCGAAACTCCGGCACCTGGCGCTTGCCGTCCTTGACGGTGGAGCGGAACGGCTCCAGCCCGTCCATGTCGGTGATGCCATGCTCGAGGCATATGGTGACGGCCTTGCCGCCGTCCGTCACCGAGCCGCCACCGAACGTCACCAGAAGGTCGCATCCGGCCTCGCGCGCGGCATTGGCGCAAGCCACCACCGCATCACGGGGGGAATGGGCGGGCATATGGTCGAAAACACCCGCGAAGCGCTCGCCGAGGGCGGCCTTTATCTTTCCGACTTCGTCGGTCTGGCGATTGAGGGTTCGGCCGGACAGGACGAAGACCCGCGTGGCGCCAAGGCGCTCGGCTTCGGCTGCGATCGATGCGGCGGCCGGCTTGCCGAAGATCACCCGGTTCATGGCCGTAAAGACCATCGTGCCCGATTGCATTGCGTTCCTCCATGTGTTGTTGCCACCGACCGGGGCGGTTGGCCGACATCGTGTGTCAACGCCGGCTTTGGTGCAAACGCCCCATTCTGCGGCCGAAATGGCAAATTTCATTAACGCTTTCTTTATGTGCAGCGCAGCGAAACTTACTCGCTGAACTGCATGAGGCATTCTAACTTCGCGTTGACTGATTTTAACGGCACTGACTGCCTCGCAGCCTGCGGCCAACACCGCAGACGAGCTTTATGCGCCTGAGAAGTTGGTCGGATTTCTCCCTTCGCTTCGTCGGGAAGCGCAACTGACCTCTTGCGAGGTTGCCGCCGGTCGTGACGGACGCAGAAATGCGGCCGTCCACGCATCGGCGGTTTTTTTTTGACCAGTCCCTCAGCCGGTCGGGCGTCGGCCGTCGCCTGTTCCAGCGACCCCGCAATAGGCCTTCCCCGCGCTCGGCCCCTCCTGCTAAGTTGGGGGCCAATCAAGCCAACCCGCCCAGGAGACAGACATGGCCCCGCTCGACATGAAACCCAACGAGCTCGAGCCCTATTGGCTGCCATTTACGGCCAATCGTGCCTTCAAGAAGCGCCCGCGGCTGTTTTCCGGCGCCAAGGACATGCACTATCTGACACCCGACGGCCGCAAGGTCATCGACGCGACGTCGGGGCTGTTCTGCGTCAACGCTGGCCACGGCAGGCGGCAAATCGTCGAGGCCATCCAGCATGCCGCTGCGACGCTCGATTTCTCGCCGCCCTTCCAGTACGCCCATCCTGGCGTGTTCGAGCTTTCGAGCCGGCTGACGCTGCTAGCACCGGGCGATCTCGACCATTGCCTGTTCGCCAATTCCGGCAGCGAAGCCGTCGACACGGCGCTGAAGGTGGCGCTCGCCTATCATCGCAATCGCGGCGAAGGGCAGCGGACACGTTTCATCGGTCGCGAGCGGGGCTATCACGGCGTCGGCTTCGGTGGCATCTCCGTCGGCGGCATGGTCGCCAACCGCAAGATGTTCGGCAACATGCTGGCCGGCGTCGATCATCTGCCCGCAACCTACAATCGGGAAAAGCAGGCCTTCTCCTCGCAGGAGCCGGAGTGGGGTGCGGAGACGGCCGACGAGCTGCTGCGCCTGATCGGCCTGCACGATGCCTCGACGATCGCGGCCGTCATCGTCGAGCCGGTGGCCGGTTCGACAGGGTGCATCCCGCCGCCCAAAGGCTATCTCGAGCGGCTCCGCCAGATCACCGAGCAGCACGGCATCCTGCTGATCTTCGATGAGGTGATCACCGGCTTCGGCAGGCTCGGCCACTGCTTTGCTGCCGAGCGGTATGACATCGTCCCCGACATGATCACGTTCGCCAAGGGCGTCACCAATGCGGCGGTGCCGATGTCCGGCGTGCTCGTGCGCAAAGGAATCTACGAAGCGCATATGAACGGTCCGGAGCATATGGTGGAGCTGTTCCATGGCTACACCTACTCAGGCCATCCGCTGGCCGTCGCAGCGGGCCTGGCCACGCTCGACATCTATCGCGAGGAAGGCCTGTTCGAGCGGGCGCGTTCGCTGGAGGCGAAGTTTGCCGAGGCGATGCTCAGCCTCAAGGACGCGCCAAACGTGGTCGACATCAGGCCGATTGGTCTCATTTGCGGCATCGATCTTGCGCCAGCCGCGGGCAAGCCCGGCGCGCGCGGTTACGAGGCGATCGAGCTGATGTATCACGAGCACGATCTCTACTGCCGCGTCACGGCCGATACGCTGGTGGTGGCGCCGCCGCTGATCGTGACCGAAGGCCAGATCGACGAGATCACCGACCGGATCCGGCGGGTGCTGAAGGCCGTGGCCTGAGGCGGGACACAAACGTTGCTCAGAACCGGCGGCAGCGCGCTTGTTGCCGCCGGATTCGTGCTTCACGTTAGGGCTGGGACGAGCGCCATCACGACCAGTCCAGACAATTGACGTTGCATTTTGCCGTGGCAATTTTGCCGCGCTTGGGCCAGCACCCTCGGATTCAACGACATTTCCTGTCGATACCACAGTTTGTGGCATTGATCGGCGGGCGTGGTGCGTTTCTCTTCGCTGCAAAGCACAGAGAAAGCGAGTCGCGCGACATGACGGACACCGCTCAGCCCTTGCGGCCATCTCGACCGGGCATCGCCCGGGATTTCGTCTACACGATGATTTTTGTTGCGTTGGTATTGCTGTCGGTCCTGGTGGTTGCCACCCTGCACATTCACTACGGGTTGCAGCTGCGCGCCGCAGCCACGGTTGGGCTCGCGTACCTCGCGGTGCTCATCGCAGGCGCCGCTCTAGGGCGGCGGTCGCGACATGTGTCGGAGCTCAACGCCGAGATCGAAGAGCTCAAGACGGAGCTGAAACTGCTGCGGCTCGAGCGGTTGCATACCCAGCCCAATCATGGACCGCGTGGCCGGGGGCTTGATGCCGAGAGGGCGCCGAGCCTCGCCCCAGTGCCGCGCCGTGGACCACCGCCGATGGCGGCGCCCGGTGCTGGCCGAGCTACAATGGCGCCGGGCGAGCCTGCCGTTGCCGCTCCGCCCCACCGACGTCCGCCACCCGGGCGGCCAGCCGGTCCGCCGCCACCCCAAACTGGAGGCGGGGCGCCGGCGCATCGGGGCCGGACGATGCCACCTGAGGACTTGCGCGCCTCCGCAGGCCCACCTCCAGCGGCCGCTGCAGGCTCGCGTCCGCCGGCCCATGACGCCCCGTTGACAGCCGACACCGACAAGCTTGCCGCTGGTGCACGTCCAATCGCAGCTCGACCCGCGGACGGCGAACCCGACGGCGGCGAGCCTGCACGGGCGCGGTCAGGACCGGCAGAACCCGGACGCCACGCGCCCGCGCCGATCGATGTTGCTTCGATGCAGGGTCTGATCGAGCAGCTGGCGGCCAAACTCGACCAGCCGTTGACGCCGGACGAGCGAGCGGGCGCTCGGCCCGACAGGGTGGCTGCGCACAACGACGTCACTTCGCGCGACCGCGCGCCTGATTCGCAGAGGATGGCGGTGCCACAGTCGGACACCGGCCCGGGTGATGGCACCGGAGCTATTGCGTCCGTGTCACCTCCCGTAGAACCAGCCGAGAAGGCCACGCCTACTACCGCTCCTGCTCCAATTGTCGCCGACGAGGCGCCGACGGCGCCGCTCGGTCATTTGGCGGTGGTGGCCGAGGCGGTCGAGGCCAAACGCATGGACGTCTATCTCGATCCGATCATGGGGCTCTCGGACCGCAAAGCGCGTCATTTCGAATTGACGGTACGGCTGCGCGACGACATGGGCCAGGAGATCGAGCCGGCGCTCTACGGGGCGGGTGTTGCCGGCACCGGGCTGCTCGCCCGGATCGATGCCGCCAAGCTGGAGCAGGCAGCGGAAATCGTGCAGCGCTTGAAGACACGCCAAAGCAAGGCCGCGCTGTTCTCGTCTCTTACTGGGGAGTCGCTTGCAGATGAGAACTTCCTCGGCTCGTTTGCCGACCTGCTGACCGATGAGGACGGCATGGGGGCGCGGCTGGTGCTGAACTTCTCGCAAGCCGAGGCGCGGAACTTCTCGACCGTGCATTGGCAATCGATCTCGGCGATGGCCAGCATCGGGCTGAAATTCGCGCTCGAAGGGGTGACGGACCTCGACATGGATTTCGAGACCTTGCAGGAAAACGGGTTCGCGTTCGTCAAGCTCGATGCGAGCGTGTTCCTCGAGGGCCTGCCGATGCCGGGTGGACACGTACCGCCAACCGACATCTGCCGGCACCTGGCTGGGCTCGGCTTCGGACTGATCGTCGGTGGCATCGTCGCTGAAAAGGATCTGGCGCGCATCCACGGCTTCGGCGCCGTGCTCGGACAGGGGACGTTGTTTGGTGCGCCCCGCTCCGTCGCCCTCGAACGCGCACGCCGCGCCGCCTGATCGGTCGCCACATCACGCATCAGTGCAAGGCCCGGGCTCTCGCGATGGCCCGGGCCTTGTCCGTTTCTGGGCGGCTCAGTCGCGCGAGCTCGCGGTGGTCTTGGTTGCGCGGGCGTGAGAGAAGGTCCAGTGCTGCAACTTTCGCTGCGCTGCCACCGGGCTTGTGATCCGCCCCCAGCCGGCCTCATCCTTGCCACCTGAACCCTGCCGAGGGCCCGCATGCCAAAGACCAGCAGAGAAATCCCCGTGATCGCGTCGGTGTCTGAGCTGGCAGGCCGAAGCCAGGCCTGGATCTGCGACATCTGGGGCGTTCTACACAACGGGCTCGAGGCCTATCCGGAGGCTGCGGCGGCCTGCCGGCGCTTTCGCCAGGCGGGTGGCACCGTCATTCTCGTCACCAACGCGCCCAACCGGAAGCACGGCGTCGTCCGCCGCCTGGAGGAGCTCGGTATCGGCGCCGATGTCTGGGACGAGGTGATCACGTCCGGCGACGTCTCGCGGGGCGTGATCGACGAGATGGCGCCGCGGACTTTTATGCATCTTGGCCCGCAGCGGTTCGAGGGCGTCATCGCCGGGCTCGAGGATCGGCTGGTGGACAGCGCGCGCGCCGACGTCGTCTTGTGCACGGGGCTTTACGATGACGAGCGCGAAAGCCCCGAGAGCTACCGGGAGAT
Source organism: uncultured Alphaproteobacteria bacterium (assembly GCA_963761475.1). Classification (GTDB taxonomy): domain Bacteria; phylum Pseudomonadota; class Alphaproteobacteria; order Rhizobiales; family Hyphomicrobiaceae. The sequence goes on along the minus strand of CAVXGT010000014.1, from coordinate 80,021 downwards.
GCTGGCAGACCTGGCCCAGCGCAAGGTACCGCTGATCTGCGCCAACCCAGACATCATGGTCGAGCGCGGACGGCGGCTGGTGCCATGCGCGGGGGCGCTTGCGGAGATCTATCGGGAGCTCGGGGGCGAGGTGCGCTACACGGGCAAGCCCTATCCACCGATCTACGAGCGGGCCTATGCTGCCATCCGGCTGTTGCGGGGGGTAATGCCAGAGCACGACAACATCCTGGCGATCGGGGACGGGCTGCGCACCGACATGGCCGGCGCCAGCCGAATGGGGCTTGCGAGCCTCTACATTGCGAGCGCACTGCACGTCGCAGAGGGCCGCGAGCTCGATCCGGCCCTGCTTCACGACTTCTTCGGCGGTGCCCAGTTGCCGCCAGTTGCCGCGGCGACCGCCCTGCGCTGGTAGGCGCGGGCGGGACTGCTCAGGCCGGATGCTCGCGCGGCGCGGTACGGCCGGCTGCCATGACGTCGGCGCGAGTGCCGATGTGGGCGGTGTGGCTGCCGGCCTCGATGCCGAGCAGGGCTGCGACGTCACGCGCCGCCGAGGCGATCTCGGCCGTCTCGACGCCGGTCTTGACGCCCATCTCGTTCAGCATATGAACGATGTCCTCGGTCGCGAGATTGCCGACGGACGCGATCGTCTTCGGCATGGCGATGCCGCCGCCGACGCCGCAGATGGCGCCTTCGACGAAATGCGCGCCGGCATCGAGGGCGGCCAGCACGTTGGCGAGCCCGGTGCCCGCGAGGTTGTGGACGTGGAAGCCGACCTCGATATCCTTGTGGCGGTCGAGGACGCGGGTGAACAGCTCGGAGACGTGGCGGGGGTCTTCCATGCCGAGCGAGCCCGCGAGATAGAAGCGGCGCATGCCGGCATTGCGAAACTGGTCGATCAGGGAGAGCACGCGCTCAGGGGCGATGCGGCCCTCATAGGCGCACCACATGCTCATGCCGAGCGCCATGACCCACCGCTTGCCGGCTTTCTCAACGATGCGGAAGGTGCGGATTGCCTCCTCGACGCCTTCAGCGAGCGTCATGTTCTGGTTCTTCTTGTTGTAGGCCTCGCTGACGGTGATCAGGCCCAGGAGCTCGTCGAGCTGGGTCTTGACGCCGCGCTCGGCGCCGCGGGCATTTGGTACGAGGCCGCGATAGACGACGCCGGGACGGCGCGTGATGCGCTCGGCCACGGCCTCGGCATCGGCCAGGTTGGGGATGACGCGGGGGTGGGCGAACCCTGTCACCTCGATCACCGGCAAACCCGTCAGTGACAGCCGGTCAACGATGGCGACCTTGGTGTCGGTGTCGACGGGTTTCGGGAAGCTCTGAATGCCATCGCGCGCGGCGACGTCGACGATGGTGACATGATCGGGGATGCGGAGCATGCAGGGTCTCGGGATTGGGGGCTGGGGGTGAAGAACCGAGTACGAGGGCGCTGTCCTCGCGCTCCCGGCAAAGGGCTCAGTCCTTTGCAAACCCATGATGAGGCGGAATGGGACGGCGGTCCAGCGGGTGCAGCGGGTGGATCAGAGCCTAAGGCCCAGGTAGCGCGCGCCCGGTACGGGATTGAAGGTGTAGGGCGCAATCGGCGCAAAGCCCAGGCTTTGATAGAGCGCCTGCGCCGTCGCCATCTCGGGGAGCGTGTCGAGGCAAAGCCGCCGGTACCCGGCGGCGCGAGCCTCGGTCATGAGGTGAGCGACCAATTGCCGTCCAAGGCCATGGCCACGCCCGGCGGGCGCCACGTAGAGCCGCTTGATCTCGCCCGTGCTCGGGTCCAGCCGGCGCAGGGCGATCATGCCCACCGCTGAACCCTCCCGGATCGCCAGCAGCAGGCGGCCATCGGGCAGCGTGTAGTCGCCCGGCAGGCCCGTCACCTCGGCGTCGAAACTCTGGAAGCCGAGGTCGACGCCGAGTGATCCCTGGTAGTCGCGAAACAGCGCCCGCACCACGTCGGCGTCCTCGGGGAAGGCAGCCGGACGGATGGCGCTGCTCATGGCAAGCCTCGTGATGCTTAAGCGGCAAGCTCCAGGATCTCGCGAACCTCGGCCGGTCCTGCAATAGGGCGCGGATTGCGCGGCACCCAGGGCGTGCCCATGGCACCCTCGGCAATCCGGGCAAACTTGTCGGGGCCGATATTCACCGCCGACAGGCTGCGGGGCATGCCGAGGCCAGCGATGAACTGGTCGAGCGCGGTTGCCGCCTCATCGCCAGCGCGGCCCATGGCGGCGGCAACGAGTGCCTGGCGCGCCGCGTTCGCCGGCTTGTTCCAGCGCATGACGGCAGGCAACATGATGCAGGACGTGTGGCCGTGGGGCACGTCGAAGGCGGCGCCGAGGACGTAGCCGATACCGTGGCTGGCGCCCATCGGCACACCGGTTGCGAGCGGCCCCATGGAGAGCCAGGCGCCGAGCTGGCAGTCGAGGCGAGCTTCGAGATCGTTCGGGCTCGCCTTGACGCGGGGCATGGCCTGCGCCAACAGCGCCAGGCCTTTGAGCGCCTGGGCGTCGCCGTAGGGATTGGATTCGTGCGAGCAGATGCCTTCGACGCAATGATCGACGGCGCGCACACCAGTCGACAGCCAGAGCCACTCGGGTGTGTGCACGGTAACGGCAGGATCGAGGATCACGACCTGCGGTATGATGCCGGGATGGCGGAGCAGTTCCTTGACTTTGGTGCGCTCGTCGGTGACGCCGGCAATGGCGCTGAACTCACCGGCCGACAGCGTTGTCGGAACTGTCACCTGACGCACGGCCGGCGGCTTCAGGCCCGCCGGCGGACCGAGTGCACCGCCTGCTCCCGCAACCGGGCGCATGGCATCCATGCCATCGGCAGAGCGAATTTCGTTGGCGAGGCAGAGCTGCACGGCCTTGGCGCCATCGGTGATCGAGCCACCGCCGATCGTCACGATGAGGTCGGCCTTGGCGGCGCGGGCCTGATCGGCTGCCGCGATGACGGCGCTGCGCGGCGTGTGCGGCGGCATTGCAGCAAACGTCCCGGCCGCCCGGTTGCCGAGTGCCGAGCGAACCTTGGCGATCTCGTCCGTGGTGCGCTCGAGCGTGCCGCTCGCCATCAGGAAGACGCGGGTCGCCTCCTGGCGTTGCGCGAGTTCGGCGATGGCCGCGGCGGCGGGCTTGCCGTAGATGACCTCTTCCATCCTACCGAAGACGATGCGGCCAGATTGCATGGCGGAGCTCCCTCATCTCTCGTTACGTGGGGATTGGCGATACACACGTGCCCTTGCGGGTTCAGGCAAGTTCACGGCGGACGATGGCGGCGCCATCGGCTAGTGCCTTCAATTTTCCGAAAGCGGTGGCGCGGGCCAAGTACTTCATGCCGCAATCGGGGGCTGGCATCAGCCGCTCGGGGGGCAGGTAGGCCAGGGCCGCGCGGATCCTTGCCGCCACCGCCTCGGCGGTCTCGACGGCGGGATCGTTGAGATCGATCACGCCGAGCATCACGGTCTTGGGGGCGAGGTCCTTGAGGATGGCGAGGTCGAGCTTGGGCTGGGCCGCCTCGATCGAGATGGTGTCGGCGCTGGTGCCGGCGAGCTCGGCGAGGAAGCTATAGCCGGTGGGCTTGGTCTCGCCCGGCACGACGGCGGCATAGCCGAAGCACAGGTGCACGACGGTTGCCACCTTGATGCCTTCCAGCGCCCGGTTGATGGCTTTGACGGCATAGCGGCGGGCGGCATCGGGATCGTTGCGCACCCAGGGCTCGTCGAGCTGGATGACGTCGGCGCCGGCGGCAACGAGTTCGTGGGCCTCGGCGTTGACGGCGGCCGCCAGGTCCATGGCGAGCGCTTCGGCATCCTTGTAGTGCTCGTCCTTGGCCTGCTGGCTCATGGTGAAGGGACCGGGCAGGGTGATCTTCGCCACCTTCTCCGTATTGGCGCGGAGGAAGGCCATGTCGCGGACCTCGACGGCACGCGTGCGACGGACCGGCCCGACAATGCGCGGCACATGCGTGGTGCCCGAACGCGCCTCGACGATGCCGGGCTTCTTGAAATCGACGCCCTCGAGGGTAGTTGCGAAGTGATTGGAGTAGCTTTCCCGGCGCATCTCGCCGTCGGTGATGATGTCGATGCCAGCCCGCTCCATGTCTCGGATCGCCAGCAGGGTGGCGTCGTCCTGGGCTGCCTCAAGGTACTCGGGCCCGACGCGCCACATCTCAGGTACGCGGACGCGGGGCACGCGTTGCGCCCTCAGAACCCCTTTGTCGACCAGCCAGTCGGGTTGCGGGTAGCTGCCGACGACGGTGGTTGCAAGGAGCGGAAGCTTTGACATCTGTTTGCACTTTCGGTTCTCGTTGGCGGGTCGCGCTGCCCGCAGGCTCGACCCATCTTGGCGCGAAGCCGGCGTCAAAACCAGCCGAACCTCGATTGGGGAACGAGGACGGCCAAGGTCTGATGCCAATCGTGACGCGCAGCTTTGCCCGAGAGCGGCCGGTGCGCGTTTGCTCTCGCCGGATGCGTCGCGAGATGCAAAACTCGGTCGGGCCGCCAGCGTCGGCGCTAGCCGTGCGCCGCGTTGGCAACGCCCGCCCCTGCCCTGCTTATCGGAAGCGTCCCAGACGCCACAACACCCAGAGCCGGAAACCCGCCCATGAGCCTGCCGGACGACTACCTCATCTACCCCTACCGCCGGCCCGGCATGGACCACGACCGCTACGGGTATTCCAATCTCTTCAAACGGCGGCCTGTGACGTGGCCCGGGGGGGCGCGGATCGCGCTATGGATCGTGCCGACGCTGGAGCTCTTTCCGCTCGACATGACCTCGCCCCGCGTCAAGCCGCTCGGCGCGCTTGATCGCCCGTATCCAGACTACTGGAACTATACGCTACGTGACTACGGCAACCGGGTCGGTGCCGCGCGCATCTTCCGAGCGCTCGAGCAGCGGGGGCTTACAGCATCGGTTGCCCTGTCCTCGGGCCTCGTCAGTCGTTATCCCCACCTGATCGAGGAGATCGGCCGGCTCAAGTTCGAGGTCATCGGCCACGGCATCGATATGGGCCATGTGCACGCCGGCGATCTCGACGCGGCGCAAGAGCGCCAATGGATCGACGAAGCGCTCGGCACTTTGCGCAAAGCGACTGGCCAGGCCGTCAAGGGCTGGTCCTCGCCAGCACACTCGGAAACGTGGCGGACACCGGATCTGGTTGCAGATGCAGGTTGTAGTTACGTCTGCGACTGGGTCAACGACGACATGCCCTACCGGCTGCGGACCCAATCCGGCGAGCTACATGCGCTGCCCCACGCCTACGAAGTGTCGGATCTGCAGCTCTTCCACTTCTATCGCTACAATTGCCGCCAATTCATCGAACAACTCAAAGACCACTTCGATCTATTATACCGTGAAGCAGAATTACATGGCTCCCGCATCGTCACTCTGTCTCTACGCCCCTGGCTTTCCGGCGTTCCACACCGTATTGCAGCAGTCGAAGCTGTCATCGACCATATCCTTGGCCACTCGGGCGTTTGGTGCGCTACAGGCGAGCAGATCCTGGAGCACTGGTTGTCGCAGCAAACGACTTGATGTTGCGTCGCCCCCCCGATTTGATCCTTGGCGCGAAACATGGTAATCAATAGTCCTTCAGTATTTTCGAGTACAACTCGGACCCTTCAATCACAACCCGGAGCCATTGCATGACCTCACTTGAGATGTCAGATGCTGCTGCACAGAATGACAATGATTTGACGCAAGACGTTGCAACCGAAATTCACAAGAACACTTCAACCCCCGCTGAGCAGATCGCCTCACCGGCGCCTGAGCTGGTGATCTGGCCTGCCGCCTATTCTCGAGGCTCGAGCCTCCGCCTGGTCAGGAATCCACTGGCAACGGCCGACGTGGACACTCGCGACTAACCGCTTCTTTGCGCCGCGGACTGACCGGTCATTGCCGGCAGCCGCGCGCCACCGACATCTGTTTTTGGTCCCTGCGTCCCCGCCCCTCGGCCGGCACCGGCGTGCCCGCAATAAAGGGCCCGCACTCGCGATCGTGATGTCACGAGCGGACCGGGTCAACGGGCCGTGGGCTCACGCACTCCGCGGACCGCAAGTTACCCTGATCACACGCTGCAACCGGCCCCCACTCGGTTACCCAGGCATCGACAGCTTGCTCACATGACGGGCCCTCTCTTCGGATGCCGGCCAGCCATCGCCGCCCATCGCGCGCTACAGCTCGACGCCCCCGACGACGTCATGAGCTTGGCGTCGGCCCTGCATTCGGCCTAGCCTGGAGCTGCGGCCCAATTGGAAACAATCATGGACACCAAATCACTCCCGGCCCGCACGGCCGTCACACAGAAACAGCAGTCAACCGACGTTAGCGGCCAGATGCTGCCGCAAGCCCGGCTCACGGTGCGCCACGCCACCCTCGGCGACGTCGAGGCCGTGGCTGCCCTCAGCCGGCGCATCTACCATCCCCTACCGGCCCTCAACGCGCAGATGATACGCGGGCAGATCAACAATTTCCCGCAAGGCCAGTTCGTGGCCGAATACGACGGCCAGATCGTCGGCTACTGCGCCACTTTCGTCATCGCCGAGCGCCATGGCGCTTGCACCGCACACATGGCACGAGATCACCGGCAACGGTTTTGCCTCGCGCCACGATCCCGATGGCGATTGGCTCTACGGCATGGACGTCTCGGTCGACCCCGAGCGCCGGCGGCTACGGATCGGCCAGCGGCTCTACAATGCACGCAAGGCGCTGGCACGCGAGCTCGGTCTCAAGGGCATCGTATTCGGCGGGCGCATGCCGGGATATGCCCGGCGCATGCGCGACTTCTCGTCGCCTGAGGCCTACCTGGCGGCCGTGACGGAACGGCAAATTCGCGATCCCGTCGTCAATTTCCAGATCGCGCAGGGGTTCGAGCCGATCGGCGTCCTCAAGCGCTACGATCCCGGCGACCGGGAATCGGTCGGCAATGCGACACACATGGTGTGGCGCAATCCGGAATACGACGATGCTACCAAGCGGGCTGCCAATTCACTGGCGTTGCCGCAAAAGGTCCGGGTCGCGACGGTGCAGTATCAGATGCGCGGCATCAGGGATCGCGAGGAGTTCCGCCAGCAGGTGGCCTACTTCGTCGACGTGGCGGCCGACTACAAATCCGATTTCGTAGTGTTGCCCGAACTGTTCACGCTGCAACTGCTGTCGCTCGAGAAAAAGCCGCTGCCGCCGCTCGAAGGCATCGAGCGCATCACCACCTATACCGACTGGTTCGTCGAGTTCATGCGCGAACTCGCCATCTCACACAACATCAACATCATCGGCGGCACGCATCCCGACGCGCGTCTCGGAGAGCGAAGATCCGCAACATCGCCTACGTCTTCCTGCGCGATGGCGCCGTCTTCCGGCAGGACAAGATCCACCCGACGCCGAGCGAGGCCTACTGGTGGAACATCAAGGGCGGCAACGACGTCAACGTGATCAACACCGACTGCGGGCCGATCGGCGTTCTGGTCTGCTACGACGCTGAATTCCCGGAGCTGACGCGGCACCTCGCCGACCAGGGCGCGATGATGCTGTTCGTGCCGTTCTGCACCGACGACCGGCGCGGGTTCCTGCGCGTGCGCTACTGCTGCCACGCGCGGGCGATCGAGAACCAGATCTACGTCGTCATGTCGGGGGTCGGCGGCAACCTGCCGAACGTCGAGAACATGGACATCCACTATGCGGAAAGCGCGGTGCTTGACGCCGTGCGACATCCCGTTCGCGCGCGACGGCGTGGCCGCCGACACGGCCGCCAACACCGAGACCATCGCCATTGCCGACCTGCGCCTCTCCGACCTCACCGTCGCGCGGCGCGAGGGCAGCGTGCGCAATTTCCTCGACCGTCGCTTCGATCTCTACCGGGTGACGTGGCATCGTGATGGCGGCGGGGACGACAACGCGTGAGGGCGCCATGAGTAGGGAAAGCGGGCAGGCCGGTATGGACGGGGCCACGGCATGAAACTCGCGATCGTCTCCGACATCCATTCGGACGCGCGCGCGCTGGCGCGGGTGTTCGACGACATGCCGAGCGTCGACCGGGTGCTGTGTGCCGGCGATGCCATCAGCGAGTTCAGCTTCTGCCCGGAGACGGTGGAATTGCTGCGCCAGGCCAACGCCCAGTGCATCCAGGGCAACCACGAGCATGTGCTGTTCGGCGGCGCCAACCCGGGCTACCTCGCCAAGTGCCGGGCCCGCTACGAGGGCGCACTGCTCGATATGCTGGCGGAGGCGCCGACATCCGTCGAGATCGAGGCGGAGGGCAACCGGCTGCTCATGATCCACGCGACGCCCTGGTCGCCATTCTCCGGCTACATCAATCCCGGGAGCCCGCAACTGCCGCGGATCGCGGCGCTGCCATATGCCTTCGTCGTGCTCGGCCACACGCATGTGCCGATGATCGAAGCCGCCGGCGACGTGACGGTCATCAACCCAGGCTCGTGCTCGCAACCGCGCGGCCCGGACCGCCGGCGCTCCTATGCGCTGCTCGACCTGGCCACGCGCGAGGCCTCAATCCGCTATCTCGATTGAGGCTTGCAGCAGCACCACACCCGGAGCCCGGAGCGAGCGGCAATTGCGAGTGCGACATGCGCGCTTCGCTACCTCTCCCTGCCGCACCCCTTGCCACCTCTGCACGGATGGTCGAGGCTTTGTGCGCCATGGCCAACAGAGAGGGTCCCGATGCCAGCCACGTACGCCAACCACCGCGCGCAACTGAAAGCGATCCTCGCCGGCTGGGGGATGCCTGAAGAGAACGCCGAGATCACAGCCGAAGTGCTGGCATGGGCGGACCTGCACGGGGTCGACAGCCACGGTATCTCGATGATCCCCGGATACGACACGCTCAGGCGCAACGGCCGGGCGCGGATGGACGCGCGGCCGGCCATCGTATCGCAAACGCCGGTGTCGGCTGTCGTGAACGGCGGCGGCGGGCTCGGCCATGTGCCCGCGCACTTCGCGATGTCGACGGCGATCGAGAAGGCAAAGAGCGTCGGCATGGCGGCGGTGGTGGTGCGGGGCTCGGCGCATTTCGGCGCCGCCGGCTTCTACACGCTGATGGCGGCCAACGCGGGCCTCGTCGGCATGTCCTGCACCTCGGCTTCGGGCATCCAGGTGGCGCCCACCTTCGGCAAGCAGGCGCGGCTCGGCACCGATCCCTGGTCGTTTGCGGCGCCGAGCGCCGACGGCCGGCCCTTCCTGCTCGACATGGCGACGACGACGGTGGCTGCAGGGCGCATCCGCAACAAGGCCAACGAGAAGCTGCCAACGCCGGACGGCTGGGTGCTGGACCGCGAAGGGCGGCCCTCCAATGATCCACTGGTGGCCAAGGAGAAGGGCGGCTTTCTGACCTCGCTCGGCGGCTCGCCCGAGAACTCGAGCTACAAGGGCTATGGCCTCGCCGTCATGGTCAACATCCTCGCCTCCTGCCTTTCGGGCTCGACGTTGATCACCGACCCCGAGCACACCAAAAAGCCGATCGGCGTGGACATCGGTCATTTCTTCATGGCGATCGATCCCGGCATCTTCCGAGGGGCTGGCGATTTCGAGACGGACGTCGCCTCGTTCCTCGGCACGCTCAGGGCAACCACGCCCGTCGATCCGGCGCAGCCCGTGATGGTGGCGGGCGATCCGCAGTGGAAGCTGGCAGAGGCGCGGATGCGTGACGGCATTCCCGTCGGGCCGGGCCTGCTCGCCCAGGTGCGCCAGATCGCCCAGGCCGCCGCCGCCCCTTGGCTGCTCGACTGACGGCGAGACATGCTCCAGTCGGTTGCGCTGAACCTCGCCGCCGCAGGCAGCAGGCGTGGGCGGATGGAGCGGGTGAAGGGAATCGAACCCTCGTCATCAGCTTGGAAGGCTGTTGCTCTACCATTGAGCTACACCCGCATGCGCCGCGGCTCGTGGGCCAGCCGGATCGTCGGGCGCGAAGCCCTTCGATGCGCACGTCTTGCTAGATCATCGGCGTTGGCGTGTCCAGTGGGTCGACCCGCTGGTTGACCCGGGAGATGCATTGGCGGGTGGCGTTTTGGGCTGCGCTGGCAGGACCTTCGGTCTGCGAGGGGCTCCGCGCCCCTCGCGCTCCGGCGGCAGGGGCCGGGCCCCTGCACCCGCTTTGCAGATCAGGATCGCCTCGAGCCCGTCAACATCCGGTCGACCATCTGGCCGGCAACGCCGAGATAGCCTGCGGGATCGACCAGGCGGGCCAGCGCCGACTCGTCGAAGTGGGCGGTGATCTCGGGCCGCTTGCGCAACTGGTCCAGCAGCGGCGTACCGGCGCCCAGCGCCTCGCGGCAGCAGGCATAGACGAGGTCGTGGGCAGCACCGCGGCCGGTGTGGGGAGCCAGCGCCATCATCACGGCCTCGGCAACGATCAGGCCGCCGGTGATGTCGAGGTTGCGGCGCATGGCGGCCGGCTCGACGATCAGACCTTGCAGCATGAAACGCGCCTGGTGGAGGGCCCCGGACGCGGCGATGCAGGCCTCCGGCAAGGCAATCCATTCGAGATGCCAGGGGCCGGTTGCGCGCTCGTGGTCGGCGGCCATGGCGTCGAGCAGCAGGCCGGACTGGGCGCGGACGGCTTTCGACAGCGCCAGGATCAGCTCGCAGGAGATCGGATTGCGCTTCTGCGGCATGGTCGAGGAGGCGCCGCGGCCCTCGACAAACGGCTCGAAAGCCTCAGCCACCTCGTTCTGCATCATCAGCATGACGTCGACGGCGATCTTGGCGAGGCTGCCGGTGACGAGGCCCAGCACGGTGCCGACCTCGGCGATGTTGTCGCGGGCGACATGCCAGGTGATGTCGGGCACGCCGAGGCCGAGTTCGGCTGCCAAGGCGGCCTGCACCTCGAGCCCCTTGTCACCGAGGGAGGCCAGCGTGCCGGCTGCGCCCGAGAACTCGACCACCAGCACCCGCTCCTGCAATTGCTGGAGGCGCTGGCGATGGCGGCGGATCATGGAAAGCCACACGGCCGCCTTGTAGCCGAAGGTGATCGGCAGCGCGTGCTGGAGGTGGGTGCGGCCAGCCATGACGGTATCGCGATGACGGGCGGCGAGGTCGCACAATACCGTATCGAGCGCTGCGAGGTCGGCTGCGACGAGGCTCAGCGCATCGCGGATCTGCAGCACATTCGCTGTATCCATGATGTCCTGGGTGGTGGCCCCCCAGTGCACGTAGCCGCCCGCCTCCCCCGCCGCCTTCGCCAACTGGTGGACGATGCCGATGATCGGGTAGCCGACGATCTCGGTCTCGGTCTTGAGGGTCGCCATGTCGACCGCCAGGCCCTCGCCTGCAGCGGCGATGGCGGTGGCTGCCGCTTCGGGGATCACGCCGACCTTGGCTTCGGCACGCGCCAGCGCCACCTCGACGTCGAGATAGCGGCGCACCAGGGTCTCGTCGGAGAAGACAGCGCGCATGGCGGGTGTGCCAAAGGAATCACGAAAGATCGCTGAATCATAAGCCGTCGATGGCATCGCAAGAGCCTCTCAAGTCTGGGCGTTGGGGCAGCACTGTCGGCCGGCGCAAGCGCGCCATCACAAAGAACCGCTTGCATGAAAACGACACAAGGGCCGGGAGCGTCGGCTCCTGGCCCTTGGTCTCGAACATCAACCGGTAAGATGCAACGGCCTCAGGCCGCCTTCTCCAGGGATTGCGACCATTTACCGGACGCGGCGAGGCCATTCATCTTGGCGCGGTGCGAGAACGCCTTCGAGCCCGCTGCCTCGTTGTCCTTCTTGCCACCCCAGGCCTTGAGGGCTGCGGCCTGCAGGGCGCGGCCATAAGAGAACGTCAGGCTCCAGGGCAGGTTGCCGATGGCGTTCATGTAGTGGAGATGTGCCGTCGCGTCCTCGTCGGACTGGCCGCCCGACAAGAAGGCGATACCGGGAACGGCTGCCGGCACGGTGCGCTTGAGGATCTTCACGGTTTTCTCGGCGACTTCCTCGCGCGAGGCCTGCGTCGGGCACTTCTTGCCGGAAATGACCATGTTCGGCTTCAGCACGATCTGCTCGAGGGTAACGCGGTTGGTATAGAGTTCCTGGAACACCTCGCGCAGCACCCACTCGGTCACCTCGGCGCAGCGGTCGATGTCGTGGGCGCCGTCCATCAGCACTTCCGGCTCGACGATCGGCACCAGGCCGCCTTCGAGACAGATGGCAGCGTAGCGAGCGAGCGCGTGGGCGTTGGCCTTGACGCAGGTGTAACTCGGGATGCCCGGGTTGATGTCGATCACGGCCCGCCACTTGGCGAACTTGGCGCCGAGGCCGACGTATTCCTTCACCCGGCCGGGGAGGCCGTCGAGGCCTTCTGTGATCAGTTCGCCGGGGCAGAATTGCTGGGGCTTGGTGCCGCCATCGACCTTGATGCCGGGCAGCGAGCCCGCATCGGCGATGATCTTGGCCAGCGGCGTGCCGTCCTTCGCGTTCTGGCGAATGGTCTCGTCATAGAGGATGACGCCGGAGATGTGGCTCTTCATGGCTTCGTTGGAGCGGAACAGCATCTCGCGATAGTCGCGCCGGTTGTCGGCGGTGGACTCGGTCTTGATGGAGTCGAACCGCCGTTTGATCGTGCCGGTGCTTTCATCCGCGGCAAGTATACCGCGGCCTGGGGCCACCATGGCCTGGGCCACCTGCTCGAAAGTCATCGTCATGGGAATTGCCTCCACTGGCGCAGAAAGGGATGCCTTACGAAACCTGTGCTGATCCTCTAGCCCGGAAGCAATACGCGGGCCAAGAGGGTGCGAAAACGCAGTTATCGGCCATATTTAATTGACTGTTGTTCACGCAGGCCTTGCCGATCATTCATATTGATGCGTGTCATGGCCGGCAAATCCAATCTGGCAAACGATTGGCGTTGTTGGCACGGTGGAAAAGAGGGCGCAGCGGATGGGTGGTGGCTGGACGAGGACGGTGGGCGGATTGACGGCGCTCTGGCTCGGAGGCCTGGCGGGACTTAACGGCGCTGCCGGCGGCGAAAGCGCGGAGGTCACGGGCGAGAGGCTGCTCAAGGCGCAGTGCGCGGGCTGCCATGCCATCGGCCGCGCTGGGGCAAGCCCGTTGACGGCAGCCCCGCCGTTTCGCACCCTGCACCGCAAGTATCCGGTCAGCCACCTCGCCGAAGCGTTGGCGGAGGGCATCACGACCGGCCACAACAATATGCCGGAGTTCGTCTTTTCAACGGAAGAGATTGCCGCCATTCTCGCCTATCTCGAATCCATCGCGGACGGGCCGGCGAGCAAGCCGTGAGTCAGGCGCCCCGCCCCGTCACCTCCCAATCACACCGAGGAACCGGCATGCTCAAGATCACCCCCATCAGCCCCGTGCTCGGTGCCCGCATCGAGGGCATCGACCTCTCCAAGCCGATGTCGGCGAAGGACAAGGCTGAGATCCTGCGCGCGTTCGGCCAGTACGCGGTGTTGTGCTTTCCTCAGCAGTCGCTGGATGCCGAACAGCACAAGGTGTTCGCGCGGGAGTTCGGATCGTTGGAGATCAATGTGGCTGCCGGTCACTACACGGTGCCGGGCCACCCGGAGGTGATGGTACTTTCCAACATCATCGAGAACGGCAAGGCGATCGGTCTGGCCGATGCCGGACAGGATTGGCACACGGACATGAGCTATTCCGAGCCGATCGCCTTCCTCAATATCTTGCACGCGCTCAAGGTGCCCGTGCGAGATGGCGTGCCGCTTGGTTCGACCGAATTCCTCGACATGTGCGCGGCCTACGACGACCTGCCGGCGGACATGAAGCGGCGGCTCGAAGGGCTGACGGCGACGCACGACTTCAACAAGTTCTGGCAGGAGATGCTGAAGCGGCCGGGCACGCAGCGCAAGCCGCTGACGCCGGAGCAGCGGGCGGCCAAGCCGCCGGTGTCGCATCCGATCGTGCTCACGCATCCGATCTCGGGGCGCAAGGCGATCTACTGCACGGTAGGTTATGTCACGCATGTCGATGGCGTGAGCCCGGCGGAGAGCGAGGAGCTGCTCGGGTTCCTGTTCAAGCACCAGCTGCAAGAGAAGTACAAATACAAGCACATGTGGGCCGAGGGTGACGTGCTGGCCTGGGACAATCTTTGGACAATGCACAACGCCATCGCGGACTATCGGGCGGACGAGCCGCGCCACATGCGGCGCTGCCAGGTGATGGCCGACTGGGTGTTCACGCCCGAGGCCAAGGCGGCGGCGGCCTGAACCGACGTTGTCGGCCGGCGCGCCCTTTGCCAGCGCCGTTACAGGGGATGGCCGATGTCGGCCAAGACCTCTTCGAGGTCAGCGAGCTCCTCATCGAAGCGAATGCCGCAACGTCCCTCCCCGCGCCAGAGTATGACGCCCCTGATGGCCCTGGCGCCCAGCGAAAGCACGCAGTCGCTGGCTGCGTCCATCTCGGGTACGTCGGCCAGTCCGGCGCCACCGCGGGAGATGTCGCGGACGACGATCTCATAACTGGTGTTGGCGATCGTCAGAATGGCCGGGTGATCGAGCAGGATGCGCGGGCGGGCGCGGCGCTCCAGCCAGCCGGGAAGCTCGACGATGCCGTCCGGCCCGATGCATGGGGTGCCACCCAGGGCTGCAGCGGCTAGAAGCCTCTCGGCGGACGGCTCATTTGGCAATGCGTGCCGACTGGCCGGACCACCCCGCTCGCGACGCAGGGCGCGAATGACCTCCAGCAGACCGAGACAGACACGTCGCCAGGCGTCGCACGCCAGCTCTCGGGCCGCGGGCAGCACATTCCTCTGAGTAAGCGACATGGCCGTTCTCCTTGCGAGAGCCAACCTCATGGGTAAGTCCTGAATGCCGGCCACAAGGGCATCGTCGAGGCCGCACCCGATCAGGCTGGCAAGCGCGGACGAAAGCAGTCGGGGATCATCGGGCAGGGCAGACGGCAGTTGCGACACCAGTAACCGGTGCTCCGCGATGTCGTCGGCGATGGCGTTGACCAAGCTCGTGGTGCCTGCCGCAAACAGCCCGATGGTCTCGGCCTCGCGCAGGAGGGCGCTCAACAGATCCGGCGTCACGGCGCTTGCACCGGGCCCGCATTCGCTGGCGGTCGCGCGGCGATTTCTCCACGCCAGATCGATGAAGGGCTCGTCTGCGACGAGAAGGTCGGCCGTCGTCCTCAACGGTTGTCGACAGTCGCCGGGCCTCATCACACCTACCGCGCTACACTTGCCATGACCGCAATCTTAGATTGCATTCATGAAGGCAGTGTAAACGATTGCGGGCAGCCTCTTGCGGCGCAGTGTCGGCTCAGCGGATGCGGAAGCCGAGACCGGTCGAGATCACGCGGGCGCCCTCCTCCTCGAGGACGGTGGTCTCGATCTCGCCGCGGGCCTCGGCCTCGCGGGCGAAGACATCGAGCGGCTTGACGACGGCGGCGGGCACCTGGGCTTCGATCAAGCGCTGTTCGAGGTCGCCGGCGTCCCATTGCGCGACGGCCGCCGCCAGCCGCTGCTTTACGACGGCAGGATTGGTCGTGCGCAGGAACGAGGCCGGAGAGGCGGCCTCAAGCGGGGGATCGAAGAGGGACTTGTCCTGGCCGAGACCGGTGAGACCGAGGACTGCGAGCAGGCCCAGGAACTGGCGGGGGGTGTTGGCTCCGAGCGCGATCTGGCCGCCGTCGCGGGTCGGGAAGATGTCAGCTGCGGGCGAGCCAGAGAAGGCCTGGTTGCCTTGCCGCGCGGGGCGGGTTCCGTTGGTGAGCGCTTCGCAGGTGAGTGGATACATCAGTTGCAGGGCCGCCGAGGCCATGGAGACGTCGACCAGCATGCCTGCTCCACGCCGGTCGCGCTCGCGCAGCGCGGAGACGATGGCGAGGGCCGCCAGAATGCCGGCGCCAGAATCGATGAGCGGGAAACCGATCTTGGACGGCGGATCGCCCTCGGCACCCGATGCCAACGTGATGCCTGTCGCCGCCTGGACAACGTGATCGTAGGCGGAGCGGGCGACGTCGCGGCCGAAGCCCGAGATCGAGCAATAGACGAGGCGCGGGTTGGCGGCCTTGAGTGCGCTCCAGCCGAGCCCGAGCCGCTCGCTGGCACCGGGACGCAGATTGTCGACGAAGACGTCGGCGCCCTTGATCTCGGCCAGCGCCCGGGCATGGCCTTCGGGCGTCGCCAGGTCGAGCGAGATCTTACGCTTGCCGGCATTGAGCGCCAGGAACGCTTCGGGGCCACGGGCGCCGCGACGCATGACGTCGCCGGCCGGCCCCTCGATCTTGAGGACGTCGGCGCCCATCATGGCCAGATGAAACGTGGCGAACGGGCCGGCGATGACATGGCTGACGTCGACGACACGGATACCTTCGAGGGGCCGGAACGCGCTTTCCATGCTTCAGTCTCCTGATGGGCCACGCGGTCGCGCGCGGCCGGTCAACCACACAAACACTCATGGCGAATCGCTGCGCTTCATGGCCGTCGTGTCAAGGAAGAAGCTGTGTGCCAGTGGAGGGCGTGTGGATTGCAAGCACAGAGGCGACCCAGCCCTTGAACTGCCGCAAGACCTCGGTACCGTGCAGCGCATCATATGCAACGGGGGCGACCACCATGACGCTGCAGCAGTCCGCGCAGAACCAACTTCGGCAGTACATCGAGCAGATCGAGCGGCTCGAGGAAGAAAAAAAGGCGCTGACCGCCGACATTCGCGAGAAGTTCCTCGAAGCCAAGGCCGTCGGCTTCGACCCCAAGATCATGAAGAAGGTGCTCTCGCTGCGCAAGCGCTCCAAGACGGAGCGGCAGGAAGAGGACGCGGTGCTCGAGACCTACCTGCACGCGCTCGGCATGCTGGTCGATCCACTTGGCGGCCAGGCGCCGTCAGAGATGCTCGACGCCGCTGAATAGGCGGGCAGGTAAAAGAGCTCACTACATTCCTGTGCCGCAGCATCAGCGGCCATAAACACCACATCGCCTCGCCCGCAGGTGCAAGCCTCGGCGGGGCGCATTCTTTTTGTTATGACTGATGAGCCGACAGCTCGCACCCACGACTCCCTAGCGATCAGCACGCCAGCGGGCCCGCACCGTCAGGCCCAACGGCCCCGGCTATTGCTACCGGCGCTTAGCGATCACCTGGGACTCACTTTGGTGCGCGCTTTGCCAGAATGCGCTGCAGCGTACGGCGATGCATGTTGAGGCGCCGCGCCGTCTCGGAGACATTGCGGTTGCACAGTTCGTAGACGCGCTGGATGTGCTCCCAGCGCACACGGTCGGCCGACATCGGGTTTTCCGGCGGCTGCGCCTTCTCGTTGGCCGGCGCCAGAAGGGCGTCAGTCACCTCATCAGCGTCGGCTGGCTTTGCCAGATAGTCGACGGCACCGAGTTTCACCGCAGAAACGGCCGTTGCGAAATTGCCGTAACCGGTCAGCACAATCGCCCGTGACGTCGGCCGAATGCGCGCGAGTTCGGCGATGACATCGAGGCCGTTGCCGTCCTCAAGACGCATGTCGACGACCGCAAAGGCGGGCGGCAACTGGCGGATGAGGTCGAGGCCCTCGGCAACCGAACCACCGAGACGCACCTCGAAGCCCCTCTGCTCCATGGCCCGACCGAGCCGCTGGAGGAAAGCCTTGTCGTCGTCGACCACGACAAGCGTGCGGTCGGCGGGGAGCTCGTCCTGTCGGAAGGAGAGGTCTTCTGTTTCTTTCTTGTCCATGGGGCGATTATAGCGGGCTTAAGCCGCGCGCCAAGGCGTCGCATCTTCCTTGCGCAACAATTTTTCGCCAGGCCCAAGGCCGCCAGAACGGCAATTTCGGGCGTTTTGACCGGGATCGGTTAATTTTGCAACGGACGGCCTAACGGATTGATCACCAGGTGCGGCTCGGCGGGTGGACAGACGCCATCGCATCATGGCAAACTTAACCTATCTGCAAACCACGAACGGAGAACCGCATGTCTCTGACGTCACACTTGGCAGAGCTATCCGAGAAGCATCGTCTTCTTGATCGCCGGATAGAGCAGGAAACGGCCAGTCCGGCTGCGAAAGACAACGAAATCATGCGATTGAAACTCGAAAAACTCAGAACTCAAAGAAGAAATAGAGAAGTTGCAGGCCGCGGGTGAAAAGCGCCGCCATTAATTTCGATGATTGCTTGATTCGACCACGCTGAGCAGGGGTTGGCGTCTCAGGTGGTCTGCTCTGGGGGCCTTGCGAACAGTGCGTTGGCACTACGTAGGCGCCCTCCACAACAGTCCACTGGCCATCTGCCCAGGCTTGGCCAGTGCAAAGGCTTCAAATTCAAATAAAAACTCGTTGCGACGTCAGCTCCGACCACATGATGGGCGCGGGCAATTCCAAGATGACTGGATCGCGCAGAAGCGCTGACGCGGGATGCTGAACGCGCCGTACCCTCCTGTCCTTTGATCCACAATCATCCTGACGTCGTCTGCAGCCGCGCGGCACCTTGGCAACGCGTCTGCGCGGCCTCCAATCTCATTGACTGATGTTGCCGACTTGACGACCGTACCTGGATCTCAGCCGTTGCTTCAACGACGACCGGCGGGCACGGGACGGGCGCTCGACTGGACTGCTGTCGCGGCTTCCCCGGCATCGACCTGCCGGGCTGGCGGCGCTTGATGCTCGTCTGCGGTCACCGCCTCCAGTCGTAACAGCACCTCCTCGGCGAGCTTCCTGACGGCGGCGCCGACCTCGCCGGGATACTTGGCCTGGAACGAACGCTCCTCGTCACTGTAGCGCGCAGCCTTCTGGACGCCGGCGAGACGGGGAATGGGTTGCGGGAAGCAGCGGTTCTCCGGGTTTTCGGCAAGCCAGCGGAAGTATTCACGATCCTCCGGCGATTGGCGATCCATCATGTTGACGACCACGCCCAGGTTCTCGGCAAATCCCATTTCGGGATTGAGCGCCTGGAAGCGGCGGAAGACGTCGAGCCCACATACCGAGATGTAGTCGGCCTTGGTCGGGGACAGGTGGTAATCGGCCTCGCGCAGCCAACTTTCCGTCAGCACGGAAAGACCCGGCGGGCAATCGATCAGGACGACGTCGAAGACGATGCGCGCGCGGCTCAGCAACCCGCCGATGGTGGTGCGCAAGCGGGCGTGCAGATCCTCCTTCGAGACCTCGCGCTCGAACAGCGTCAGTTGCATGTCACTCGGCATCAAATAGACCGATTTGGCGTCATCGACGTCGGAGACGCCGCCGACGACATAGTCGGTCCACTCGGCGGCCTTGTTGCGCAGGACGGATTGCACGAGATAGTCCACGATGGTGAGGCCTTCACCCTGCAACTGGCGCAAGGTGGTCGTTGGCATCAGCATCGAGCTGGCGCTGGCCTGGGCATCGGAATCCAGCACCAGCACATTTTTGCCGTGAAACGTGGCCAGCGTTTCTGCGAGCGACAGCACGATCGTCGACTTGCCGACTCCGCCTTTTGTATTCATCACCGCAATGGTGTTGCGCATCTGCTTGTTCTTGCTCGTCTTATGAGGGAGAGAGGCTCGTTTGCGCGCGTCCCGGCAGCGCCCAATCCACCCACGCCAAATGAGCACATGGACCCGAGCCGCCCCTGTATTCTAGGTAGAACCTGAGCGAAGCATAAGGCTAACATGTGGCAGGGTTTATCGTCTGGTACGTTGCCACCTGTCGTGGCGGTTAATGAGCCACACATGGGCAAAACCGGACGGTCGACGTCCTTGCTTTGGCCACGGACGGGATGACACACTGACAGTGCTGCGGCTTGAAGCATGACAGGGGCTGCGTCCATGACCAGAGGCGTCGACAGTCGAGAGGCCTGGACCATTGCGGTTGCCGCCTTGCTGGTGCTGTCGATTGCGTTCGGCTCGCCCTACGTGGTGACGGTTTCACTCAAGACGATTGCGGCCGAGCTCGGCGGACAGCGCTCCATTCCATCGGGTGCCAATGCACTGGCCTGGCTCGGGACCGGGGTCGGGGGACTGGCCATGGGGCTTGTCGCCGAACGGATTGGCTTGCGGGCGACCATCATGTTCGGCGGGCTGATGGTGGGGGTCGGGCTCGTTCTCTCGTCATTCGGGGCAGCTTGGCAACTCTTCCTCGGACACGGCCTTTTCATTGGCTTGCTCGGCAACGGGGCGATCAACGCGCCGCTCTATGTCTACGTCTCCCGCTGGTTCGAGGCGCGCCGCGGCACCGCGCTGGCTCTGATCGCCAGCGGCCAGTATGCGGCTGGCGCGTTCTGGCCGCCGCTATTCGAGCGGGTCATTGCGCAGTGGGGATGGCAGCAGACGATGATGTCGTTCGGCCTGCTGGTGACGTGCCTGGTGGTGCCTATCGCGCTCATTATGTTCAAGCCAGCGCCGGCCGCGGCACCGGAACTGGCGCCTGCACCTGGCAGCCTCAATGCCAATGGCCGCGCTCGGGCCAGTGCGACGTCGTTCGGCATTCCGCCGGGCGTGCTCTTCGTGGCGCTGGCGTTTGCCTCCTTCCTCTGCTGCATTCCCATGGCGATGCCGTCGGCGCACCTCATCGCGTTCTGCGGCGACCTCGGCATGGCGCCGGCCAAGGGGGCTGCGATGTTGTCGCTGCTGCTGGTTTGCGCCTTCCTGAGCCGGCAGTTCTGGGGCTGGCTGTCGGACCGTATCGGCGGGCTGATGACCCTGCTGATCTGTTCGGGCGCTCAGGCCCTGGGGGTCACGGGGTTCCTGGTCACCCAGGACGAGGCGGGGCTGTTTGCGGTCGCGGCCGGTTTCGGGCTCGGCTTCAGCGGCCTGATCCCGGCCTACCTGCTCACAGCGCGACAGATCTTTCCGGCCAGCCAGGCGGCGTGGCGCATGCCGGCGCTGCTGTTGACCGGCACTGCGGGGATGGCGACGGGGGGCTGGCTTGCGGGCGCCATCTACGACCAGATGGGCTCCTATTATCCGGCGTTTGCCACCGGTCTTGCCGCCAATCTCGTCAATTTCGCCATCCTGACCGGTTTTGGTGATCGCGTGGCGGCTGTTCGTCACGCGTGAACGGGGAATTGCTGGCCGCGAGGCGGGCGTGGCGAGCAAACCCTTGCGCTTTCCGGTCAACGTCAATGGCTGCTCGGGCCTGACTGGACTTTGAGGGCGGCGGGCGTGTACATCGGCAGCCTCGGGGCTGGCCTGATGCCGGCGCCCAGCCTGGGTTGGCCGGACGGGTGCCGGCGACGGGTAAGTGGATTATGCTGGCGCTAGGGGCAAGTGGCGCCCTCCCCGCTCTATCCGCAGCCTCCGCATGCCTCGCTTGGCCCTGGCCCTGCCCCTGCCCCTGCACCATGGATCGCCTGTCATGACCGACGCGACACTTTCACCGGACGAGATTGCGCGCTACCGACGCCATCTGGTGCTCAAGGATGTGGGTGGGCAGGGCCAGCAGAAGCTCAAGGCGGCGCGGGTGCTGCTGATCGGCGCGGGCGGACTCGGCAGCCCGATGGCCGTCTATCTCGCCGCTGCCGGGGTCGGCACACTCGGCATCGTCGACGACGACCGGGTGTCGCTCTCCAACCTGCAACGCCAGATCGCGCACGACACCGCGCACGTCGGAGCGACCAAGGTCGAAAGCGTACGGGCGACGATCGCGCGTATCAACCCGCATGTCAGCGTCGAGATGCACAACACGCGGATCGATGCCACCAACGCCATGGACCTCATCCGCGATTACGACATCGTGGCTGACGGCTCGGATAATTTCGCGACCCGCTATCTTGTGTCGGACGCATGTTATCTGGCTGCGCGCACCCTGGTGTTCGGGGCGGTCGGCCCTTTCGACGGGTACGTCTCGACCTTCAAGCCGCATCTGATCTCCCCCAGCGGCAAGCCTTGGCCGAGCTACCGATGCCTATTTCCCGACGCGCCGCCGCCAGGCACAGTCGCCAACTGCGCCGACGTCGGTGTGCTCGGCGCGGTCGTCGGCGTCATCGGGACACTGCAGGCGACGGAGGTCTTGAAGGAGATCCTGGGGATCGGCGACAGCCTCGCCGGGCGCTTGATGATCTATGACGCGCTAGCCGCGCGCTTCCAGGAGATCAAGGTCGGCTGGGATGGCGACAATCCGCTCAACGGCACCAACCCGACGATCAAGGACCTGTCCAGCCACATTGCGCCTGCCGCTTGAGCGGCGTTGGCTGCGGCCCGGCGATTTCTCCGAGCCCGCGCACAATCGACTGGGCCGGGTCGACGACGCGTACCAGCCGTCAGGGCGCCGCCAACCACGACGGGGAGCCAAAACCAAGCAGAGGCATGTTGCGGGCCACGGTATTTGAGGCGGCCTCCATCTCGCGCACCGCGCCCGCCATGTTGGGCGTGGAGCGATGCGGACCAGCCGGGGCCGGGTGGTTGGCAACGAGCACCGGGCTCGGCTTGGCTGCGAAACGGAACACGTAGCGCATGGCGCCATCAATGGCCCGGGTCCAGATATCCCAGGAGTGGTCTCCATCAACGATGCGCAGCTCCGCCGCCTTCGGCTGGTGCTCGTAGAGTTTGCGGAACAAAGTCATGGTTTCAAAGGCGATGCCGTAGGCGTCGTTGTCGCCGGAGACCAGATAGAACGGCACACGGTGGGGCTGGCGGACATAGGCGTCCATGTAGGCCGAATAGTTTTGCGACTGCCACATGGCGTCATCGAAGGAGCCGTCGGGCCTGCGAAAGGGCGGCTGGAAGCGGGCCGACGAAATGGCGGGGGGCTCGTTAGCGTAGACGGCCGGACTCAAGGCGGCGACGGCGGCGATCCGGTCGGCGTAGCGCAGACCGAAGCGCACGGCCCCATAGCCGCCCGCCGACAAGCCCGCAACCACACGCCCCTGGCGTCCCGGCACGGTCCGATAGCGGCGTTGGATGGCTGGCACCAATTCGCGCCAAAAGGCGGTCTCGGCCTTGTCCTGCTTGCCGTCGACCCACCAGCAGCCGCGGCACCCGGGCATGACGATGATGGCCGGCGGGATTGCGCCTTGCGCGATCAGGCGATCGGCGGTGGCCTTGATGGCCCCGGACTTCGTCCAGCTGGTCTCGTCGCCGCCGGCACCGTGCAGCAGATAGAGCACGGTATAGCGCAACTCGCCATTACCGTAGCCATCCGGCAGATAGACATGAAAAGGGAACGGGCGACCGAGGGTAGCTGAGGGCAGACGATCCCAAACGATCACGCTCTCGGCACGTGCCGCCAAGCACGTCGCCAGCAACGCCAACACGCCGCCGACCAGACGATACATTACAAGGAGCCCCCGTCAGACGCTCACACACGCTAAGACTACAAGTAGAGAATAAGATGATTGCCTGCAAATAGTTTAAATGCACAGCGTTATCGCCGCCGGGTCAATGCCCACAATTCACTTGCGCGTAGTCTGGCAGGCGGGTCGGGCCGGCGGCACTTCGCATCACGAGGCAGGCTTGGCCATACACTACCGGTCTATTTTCCGGGGGCGGGCGGCGGCGGTGGAGCTGTCTCACCCGCTGATGGAGCTGTCGGCAGGGGCCCGCCAACGCCCGGCAGTCGTGGTCGCTCGGCGGGCTTGACAAAAAGCTTGGCGGCAAGCGCCCGACTGATGAAGTCGGCGGCGCACAGCGAGCCGGTGTTTACGAGGTCGCGCTCGCTGCCGGGGGTCGCCCGGATCCGGTCGAGCGCTTCGACCGCCTCGTAGTGACCGACCTTGAGAATGCCGAACTGGCGCTGTGTTTCGCGGATCACTTGGCGGATCTCGCGATAGTGCTGGTCGCGCGCCAGGCTTCTGACGTAGCGCATGCCGATCAGCACAACGTCGACATTGTGCTCCTTGAGCCAGGTAATGGTCGCGTCCAACGCAGCCTTGAGTTCGTCGGGCGGCGTGCGGGCGATGCCGTCGGCGACGCCGACCTGCCAAAAGACCACATCAGGGCTGTTTATGGCGACTTCATTGGGAATGCGGGCCCGAGCGTCGCGGACGAGTTCGCCGGAGACGCCGCGATCGATGATCTCGACATCGAGCCCCTTGAACGCGTTCTCCAGGAAGGTCTCGACGAGGGCGTAGATGCCGCTTTCCTGCTCGCGCTGACTGAGCGGCGTGGTGCCGATCGCCAGCACCTTGATACGCTTGCGCTCGCGCAAGGCGCGGGCCGTGTTCGGCAAACCTGCCGAGGTGCGATTGGCCTCGCTGATATCAAGACAGGCCTGGGGTACGTCCCGCTTCTGCTCGGCGCGTGCAGCCGACGCCAGTCCTGCAGCCGCAAGGACCGCCGTGACGATGATCGCGAGACGCGGGGCGCTCAAGTGATGCGGTCGCGCCATTCCGCCAGCCATGCCACCAGCCATAGCACTATGATTCCTGTACCAACGAGGAGCGTGTCCAAGATAACGCTCGCGCCTGCGGCGGAGCGTATGATTTGTCCGCTGAGGCTTAACAGGGAGCCGACGCAGAACACAGGCAGTGAATTTCGACCGAGAGCCGCGCAGAAGGCAACCAGCCGCGGTAACCATCGCACGATGTAGGGATAGGCTGCCGACATTACGATCAGAAGCGCGATGAACTGGATCAACCGGATCGGCGTCACGAAGGTCTTGCCGAGCAGGAACAGCAGCCGGGGCTCGGGCACCTTGGTCGGATCCCACCACAGGTTGAACCAGCTCATGATTGCAAGGCCAATGACGATCGGCCAGCAGATGAGGCGCAGGGTCCCCAAGTTACGGCGCACCCAGACGCCGGGGCCGCGCTCGCGGCTCATGGCAAAGCCGAGAATGAAGATGAGCTGCCAGCAAAGGGGATTGAAGAACCACTGGCCCTTGGTCGGCCAAGTCTTCACCGTCAATCCGAAGACGACGCTGGTGAGGTAGATCGCGAACGATACTGGCAGCAGCCAGGACGGGGCGACGCGATGGAACACGGCGACGATCGGTGCCACCACCAGCATCAACACGACATAGAGCGGCAGGATATCAAAGTAGCCGAGCTGGTGGCTCAGCAGGGCCATGCCGATATGAGCGCGGACGGGATCGTAGAAAACGGCCGCAGCGTTATGCCACTCGAGAAACAGGGGATTGGCCAGAACCAGCGCGGCAGCCGCCAGCATGGCGATGGCGATCAGCGCGATCGCCATCTGCGCCACATATAGGGTCACGGCGCGCCCCATGACACGGAACAGGACGTGCTGGACGGGGCGCGGATCGTCGGCGGGGCCAACGATATGGCGCAGCGACCAACCGGCCAGGAACACGAACAGCTCCGCTGAATCCGACAGCGAGACGTTCTTGTGGGTGAAGCGCTCATAAAAATTATATGGGATGTGATTGATGAAAATCGCGATCAGCGCGTAGCCCCGCCAGAAATCGATCGCATTGACTTGCCGCAGCATTGGCTACCCCGTGAACGCGCGCTACCACTAGCCGAGTTCATGGTGCGGCGAAAGCGGCATCCGGAGTTTTTGCATGCCCTGTGCGCATTGCCCCGTGCTGCGTGCCATCGCTGCCGCAGACCACTCCTCCAGACGTCAGGCCCAAGAACACGATGGCGCCATTTCGCGGATTGGCCGACTGCTGCACTAAGGTATTGGCCACGGCCGCCAGCCGGTCTAAGTTGCCGCAGGAGCGAGCCGGCAGCGTCGACGACCAGATTGCGATGGGACTGGCGTGCCGGCCGACGCGACACACGAGATTTCCTCAAACTGAAACCAAGGAGCCTTTCATGGCCATCAAGGTTGGTGACAAGTTGCCCGACGCGACATTCATGACCATGGGCGCCGATGGACCCAAGCCGATGACGACGGCAGAAGCGTTCGGCGGCAAGAAGGTCGCTCTCTTCGCGGTGCCCGGCGCCTTCACGCCGACGTGCCACAAGACGCACATGCCCGGCTTCATCGAGCGCCTCGGCGATCTCAAGGCAAAGGGCTACGACACCGTCGCTTGCACGGCGGTCAACGATGTGTTCGTGATGACGGAGTGGGCGAAAGCCACCGGCGCCACGGGTAAGGTCGCCATGCTGGCCGACGGCGGCGCTGACTTCGCCAAGAAGATCGGCCTCGACATGGACCTCACCGCTCGCGGGCTCGGCGTGCGCTCGAAGCGCTATGCCATGGCCATCGACAACGGCGTCGTCAAGGTCCTGAACGTCGAGGAGGCCCCCGGCGAGGTCAAGTCCTCGAGCGCGGAGACGCTGTGCTCGATGATCGACAAGAGCCTGTGACGCAGTTGAGGGCCCGCAAAGGGTTCGAAGTTGCATAGATCAGACAGGGAACGCGCGGATCTCGTAGACAGATCCGCGCGTTTTTTGTGATGCTGCGTCAAACGCAGCACTTCAATGGATGAGTGGGATGACGGGAAAGCGGATCGTGGTAGTCGGGGCAGGCGCGGTGGGAGGCTATCTCGGCGCGCACATGGCGCGTGCGGGCCACGACGTGACCATGGTCGACCCTTGGCCCGAGCATGTCGAGACCATGCGCACGAGGGGGCTTTCGATCAGCGGCATGAGCGCGGAGGAAGCCTTCACGCAGAAGATGCAGGCGCTGCACATCACCGAGCTGCAGGAGATCATCAAGGAACGACCGGTCGATGTCGCGATCCTCTCGGTGAAATCCTACGACACCATCTGGGCCACGCACATGATCGCGCCCTACCTCGCGCCTGCCGGCTATGTGGTGTCGGCACAGAACTGCGTCAACGAAGAGCGCATCGCCTCGGTGGTGGGCTGGGGCAAGACGGTCGGCTGCATGGTCGGCAACAACTTCGCCGTCGAGCTCTATGAGCCCGGCGCCATCCGCCGCACCATGCCGAAGGACGGCAAGATCCCAACACTGGAGGCCGGCGAGGTGCATGGGCGCATCACGCCGCGGATCGAGGAACTCGCCCAGATCCTTTCGTCAATCGACAAAGCGCGTGCCACCCGCAACCTGTGGGGCGTCAGGTGGTCGAAGCTCTGTGTCAACGGCATGCGCAACGGCGTCTCGGCGGCGACCGGCCTCGGCGGCAATGCCCGCGACCGGCACGACCGCATCCGCCGCGTCGTCGTCAAGCTCGCTGGCGAAGCCGTCAAGGTCGGGCGGGCGATGGGGCTCGACCTCGAGCCGATCGCCAAGATCGATCCGGACCTTTGGGTGCGCGCGACCGATAACGAGCCGGGCGCGGTGGAGGAGCTCGACAAGCTGATCCTGGCCGGCACGACGGGGGCTGCACGCAGCGACCTGCAGCGACCGTCGATGGCGCAGGACATCCACAAGGGCCGGCGCACCGAGATCGACTACATGAACGGCTACATCGCCGAGAAAGGCGCGGAAGCCGGCGTGCCCGCTCCCACCCATGCCGCGCTGACGAAAATCGTTCGGCAAGTGGAGCGCGGCCAGCTCGAGGCGAGACCTGAAAACCTGTTCGGGCTGACGAACTGAGGGGGGGGGGGGCGTCTACCCCTGTTTGCGGAGCCGGCCACGGTGGCTCTGCGAGTGTCGGTGGCTATATGTGAGACGAGACGTCGGCGCGAACGAGTGCGATGTCGAAGTGGCCGCGCGCGTGTGAGGCCATCAGCGCCGGCAATTTGCCGGATGGATACGTTTGGCGGCTGGGCAACAGGGCGAGGGTGCTCGCGAACGCAGCCGTACGGTTCTGCAGATCGGCGGCGTCGGCCGGGGCATAGCGGCCCGGCGTGATCTCCAGGACGATCGCCGCGCAACCGCTCTCGATTTCGGCCGCGCCGCCCCGGAGCACTTGAGGCTCATAGCCTTCAACGTCGACGAACAGGACGAACCTGTCGCCCGGCTCGACGACAGTCGAAAGCGTCTCAACCGGGACCTCGATGGCGTTTGCATTGGTCCGATCAATGCCAAACGCAAGCAGAGAGTGAGAACCGAGATTGGCGCTGTGACGATGCAGCGTTGCGCGTCCCTTGGCTTCGCCGATGGCGGCTTGCTCGCAGCGGACGCGGGCACCCTCGAGACCAGCGAGATTGCGCTGCAGGAGATTGAAATTCTCCGGCTCGGGCTCAACGGCCACGATGCGTCTGAAACCACAATCGTAGGCGTTCAGGCAGGTCGTGCCGATATTGGCGCCGATGTTTACGAACGTGAGCGCAGCGGGGTCGAGACCGTTGGCCGCGAGCAATCCGACGAATGCTTCCATGTTCTCGCGGGCAAACGAGCCGCGACGGACGACCTCGGAGGCTATGACCTTGTCGCGCGTCGAGATGTGCAGCAGGCGTCCGTCCGCCCGCGTGAGTGCGATCTCGCGAATGCCGTTGGCCTCGAGAATGTCGAGCGCGAGATTGGCACCGTGCTTCGAGCGCATGCCGGCCGCACCGGCGAGGCCGCGCCGCAAGAGCTTGAAAAGTCGCCCTTGGCGCCTCCCTCGCGATCCGTGCGCTCCCCCAGCGTCCGTCCCCATCACTGTGCCTCCGCAAGGCTCCTGCAAGGTGGGACGCACCCGGCTCGGAGTGCGATCCCCGGGCGGTCCTCTTCGCCCTGAGCTGATTGGCGCCGTCGAAGGGCTTGCTATCGATTGAGGCTTTGCCGGCGACAAGGCTTGGAGTAGCGACTACCGCCGGCTCCAGCCTCAGTTCTCGTCCATCTTGAGCGCCGCGATAAAGGCTTCCTGCGGGATTTCGACGGAGCCGAACTCGCGCATCTTCTTTTTGCCCTTCTTCTGCTTGTCCAGCAGCTTGCGTTTGCGCGAGATGTCGCCGCCGTAGCACTTGGCGAGCACGTCCTTGCGGAGCGCGGAAATGGTCTCGCGGGCAATGACCTTGGCGCCGATCGCCGCCTGGATCGGGATCTTGAAGAGGTGCTGGGGGATCAGCTCCTTCAGTTTCTCGCACATGGCCCGGCCGCGCTGCTCGGCCCGCGTCTTGTGGACGATGATCGAGAGCGCGTCGACGGGTTCGGCATTGACCAGCACGCTGAGCTTGACGAGGTCGCCCTCCTCGTAGCCCTTGATGTGATAGTCGAACGAGGCATAGCCGCGGCTCACCGATTTCAGCCGGTCGTAGAAGTCGAACACGACCTCGTTCAGCGGCAGGTCGTAGACCAGCATCGCCCGGTTGCCGACGTAGGTGAGGTTCTTCTGGCGTCCACGACGATCCTGGCAGAGCTTCAGGACCGCGCCCAGGTACTCGTCAGGCACCAGCACCGTCGCCTCGATCCATGGTTCCTCGATATGGTCGATCTTTACGACGTCGGGCATGTCGGCCGGGTTGTGCATGGCCTGCACCGTGCCGTCCGTCATATGCATGTTGTAGATGACGCTAGGCGCGGTCGTGATGAGGTCGAGATTGAATTCGCGCTCGAGGCGCTCGGTGATGATTTCCAGGTGCAGGAGGCCCAGGAACCCGCAGCGGAAGCCCTGGCCCAGCGCCGCGCTGGTTTCCATTTCGTAGGAGAAGGAAGCATCGTTGAGGCGCAAACGGCCCATGGCTTCGCGCAAGTCCTCGAAGTCGCCGGCATCGACGGGGAAAAGGCCGCAGAAGACGACGGGCTGGGCGGGCTTGAAGCCCGGTAGCGGCTCGGCGCACGGGTTCTTCTCGTCGGTGACGGTGTCGCCGACGCGGGTATCGGCGACCTGCTTGATGGCGGCTGTAAAAAAGCCGATCTCGCCAGGGCCCAGCTCCGGCACGCTTTCCTGCTTGGGGCGGAAGATGCCAACGCGGTCGATCTGGTAGAGGCCGTCGGTCGCCATCAGTCTGATGCGCTGGCCCTTCTTCATGACGCCTTCGCGCACACGCACCAACACGACGACGCCCAGATAGGGATCGTACCAGCTATCGACCAGCATGGCCTTGAGCGGCTTGTTGCGCTCGCCCTTGGGCGGCGGCAGGCGCTCGACGATGGCCTCGAGCACTTTCTCGACGTTCATGCCGGTCTTGGCCGAGACGCCGATGGCGTCCGACGCATCGAGCCCGATGACGTCCTCGATCTGCTGCTTCACGCGATCCTCGTCGGCCGCCGGCAGGTCGACCTTGTTGAGGACAGGGAGAATCTCGAGGTCGTTGTCGAGGGCCTGGTAGACGTTGGCGAGCGTCTGCGCCTCGACGCCCTGGGAGGCATCCACGACGAGGATCGCACCTTCGCAAGCGGCGAGCGAACGGGAGACTTCGTAGGCGAAGTCGACGTGGCCGGGCGTGTCCATCAGGTTCAGCTGGTAGAGCTGGCCATCCTTGGCCTTGTAGTCGAGGCGGACAGTTTGCGCCTTGATGGTGATGCCGCGCTCCTGCTCGATCTCCATTGAATCGAGGATCTGCGCCTTCATCTCCCGATCGGAGACATTGCCGCACAGCTGAATCAACCGGTCGGACAAGGTCGACTTGCCGTGGTCGATGTGAGCTATAATTGAAAAGTTGCGTATCAGCGCGATGTCGGTCATGGACGCCAGATAGCACCTCGCCGCCCTTCCTCACAAGGGACGCACCGCCACGGTACGCAAAATAGCCTTTGGAAGGCTCGGGGGCCCCGAAAACAGGCTTTTCCGGCCTCGCCATGGGGGACGCCTGAAGGATTGGGACGCCGGCAAGAGGGCGGTCGGGCACCAGGAGGATGGGATGTCGGCACATTCGGAAGCCGAATTGATGCTGGCGCTCCTTTAGGTCGGCGTGTTCATCGCCTTGGTGATCCGTTGGCGCCGGGGCCAGCGGTTTGGATGGCCGCGATGGCTGTTGTTGGTTGCCAGCGGCCTCGTCACCGCTGTTTTCGTCGTCGCCAGCCTGTTCGTCGGCTACCTCTTCGTGATTTTCAAGGTCGTGCCCTGGCTTGCCGGGACGGCGAATTGAGAAGAGTGCTGGGGCGCTGCGATCAGCCACGCGCCGTGGCGGGCCGGGCGACGCCTTGCGCGCGTTCATGATCGAGTAAGGCTAACCAGCAATCCGTGTTCGTTGCATTTAATAATTGTTCAATCACTCCTGAAACAATGACTGATCTTTCAATGTCGCCGAAGAGGTCAATCATGACGTTCGGAAAACGTGGCGGTCGGGTGCCTCCCGCCCCGCGACATCGCCAAACACCCCGCGACGACGAATTGACGTCCGCGCCGGCCACAACCATCGACGATCTGCCCGGTGAGGCGCGGATTGAAATCCTTGCGCCACTGGTCGAGGCGCCGGCGCATTGGGAAAGCGACAACGCTTCCCTGAGCGAGGCCGACAAGGAACTGCTGAAGAAGCTGCTCGCCGACGATCCGCACTGACGTCTGCTACGGTGCGCCGTCATGAAGTAGCGCCTTGGCTTTTTCCAGGGCAACGAAGCCGTTCGAGGCCAGTTCGACGCGATGCTGGCTCAAGAAGCCCATGCGTTGCATCGCCTCGCGCGGCTGGCGCTGCAGGCCCGAAATGATGATGCGACCCTGGCGACTCGCCAAGTCGCGGGCCAACTCGTCCAGCGCTGACAGGGCGGTGGCATCGATGAGCGGGACGTCACGCATGCGCAGTATGAGGATGCGAGGGTAACCGCCGGGTGAGGTGCGCAGGGCTTCGCCGAGGCTGCTCGCACCGCCAAAGAACAGTGGGCCGGAGAGTGACAGCACCTTGACGCCTTCCGGCAACGGCATCTGCGTCAGCACCGATCGCGATTGAGTGAGGTCCTCGGGCAAGTCGGTGTCGAACAAGGCCGCACTGCCGTGCCGGTGCTGGGTTGCTTCCGCCATTCGGTGCATGAACAACATGCAGGCGAGGCCGAAGCCCACGGCGATGGCGGTGTTGAGGTCGACGAGCACCGTCAACAGCAGGGTCGCGACCAGCACCAGGCGATCGTCGAAGGGTGCGCGTGCGAGGAAATGGGAGACCTCACGGGCGTCGATCAAGCGCCAGGAGACGTTGATCAGGACGGCTGCGAGACAGGGCAAGGCCAAGTAGGAGGCCAAAGGCGCCGCCAGCAGCATGAAAGCCAGGACGAAGCCGGCGTGCAGGATACCGGCGACCGGCGTCCTGCCGCCGGCTGAAATATTGGCGCCGGTGCGGGCAATGACACCGGTTGCCGGCAGGCCGCCAAACATGGGCGAGAGCACGTTGGCGACGCCCTGGCCCAGGACCTCGGCGTTGGAGCGATGATGGCCGCCGGTCTTGGCGTCTGCGGCGACGGCCGACAGAAGGGATTCGACGCCGACCAGAAATGCGATCGTGAACGCCGATGGTAAGAGGGCCTCGATCCGGCCCCACGACAGGTCCGGAAAGACCGGGACCGGCAGGGCGTTTGGGATGCCTCCAAAGCGCGTGCCGACCGTTTCCACCGGGAGCGCCAGCGCCCAGGAGAGGCCGGATGCCAACACCACTGCCACGAGCAGGCCCGGCCATGTCGGCCGCCAGCGCTTCATCAGCGAAATGACGAGCAGGGTGATGGCGCCGACGATAAGCGCCGACGGGTTCAGCGTCGCGCGCAGGTCCCAGAGCACGGGTATCTTGTGCAGAACGTCAGCCGGCACGGCCCCCGAAAGGCCCACGAAGTCCTTGAGCTGTCCGATGGCGATGATGATGCCGATGCCGCTCGTGAAGCCCAAGATGACCGGTCCGGGAATGTATTTGATATAGGTACCCAACCGCAGCAGCGCCGCGCCGATCAACAGGAAGCCCGCCAAAAACGTGGCCGTCGCCAAACCCTCGACGCCGTGTTGCGCTACGACGTTGGCAATGATGACGATGAAGGCCGCGGCTGGGCCGCCGATCTGATAGCGGCTCCCACCCAAAGCGGAAATGAAGAAACCGGCGATGACCGAGGTGATCAGTCCGGCGCCGGGGGCGACACCGGCACCGATGGCAATGGCCATGGACAACGGCAGGGCCAGGATGGCGACCGTGAGACCCGCCAGAGCATCCCGCCCGAAATCCTGACTGCTGTAACCCTCGCCGAGGGTGATCAGGAGCTTCGGCTTCAGGTGGGCGAAATAAGCCGACCAGCCAGATGCGGTCGGGATCGGCGACACCGGCCCATCAACATTGTCGCGTTGTGGCATGCGGAAGCCCTCTCGTCCCCGCCGACAGAGGCCGAGGCGCGGCGACCAGACTAGCGCCCGCGCCAGCCCAGCCTCAAGTCACAATGAGGACCAAGCTCCTGCTTTCCGCCCCGGCGAGCACGCGGCACACGCGCACATGGTGGCGCGCCTGCCACGACTTGCTCTGCTATTTGCCTGCTTCGCTGATGGTCTTCACAACGCTGGAGGTGGGGCGGGCGTTGGCGCTCACCGGGCCTTTGACCTGGGCCGCCACCTTGGCGTCGAACTCGGGCAGAGAGGCCACGGTCTTGCTGGCCTTGACGTGCACGATCTTGTAGCCACCGGACTTCAATTCAACCAACAGCTCGTCGATGGCCGATGCCGTGTGCTTCTGGAAATCGTGCATCAAGACGATGCCTTTTCCGTTCTTCTTCAGTTTCTTCATGATGGCCGGCACCAGGCTCTTGGCGCTGCGCAGCTTGAAGTCGAAGGAATCGATATCCGTGGACCAGACCGCGACGTTGCGCTTGCCGAGATAGGCCATCATGTCGTCGGGATGGCGCAGCGCCGGGAAGCGAAAAAACGCCCTCACCTGGTCGGCCTTGTCGCCGAGGCTATGGCGGGCTGCCGAAATGCCCATCTCGATCTCGGCCTTGCGGGCCTCCCCATCGAGCTTCTTGTTCTCGAGATTGGCGTGCGACCAGGTGTGGGTGCCGATCGTATGGCCGTCGTCGGCGACCTGCCTCAGGATGGCTGGGTAGTAGGTGGCATGCTTGCCGATGACGAAGAAGATGGCCTTGGTGCAGTGCTTTTTCAGCGCTTCAAGCACGGCGGGCGTGGTCGGCCAGGGGCCATCGTCGAAGGTGAGAATGACTTCGCCGGCGCGCAAGAAGTCATGATCCTTGAAATGCTCGAAGCCGAAGCCAGGCCCGGCGGTGGTATCTATCTCGACGGTTCGCGAGACGCCGAGAGCATTGGCATTGCCTGGGCAATCGGCACGCGCAACTGCTCCGCCAATTCCTAGAAGTGCCGCTGCAAGGGCAATCGGAATGAAGCGCTTTGCTGTGGGCATGTCGACCGTTCCCCTCGTGCGGTTGCTGTTCGCATGGCACTACGTGACGCAAATTTTGCGCGGCGACGCAAGGCGCCGTCGGCGGAATCAACCGATTTCCGCCAAACTGTGTCAGGCAGTCTTCACTTCCTTGCCGATTCCCCGAATGCAAACGCCGCCCGCATTGGATGCGGACGGCGTCGGTTGATGTGCGTCTTCAGGTCTGGTCGGCTGCGCTGCTGGAGCCTCAGGCCTTGGACAGGCCCTCAATGCGATTGAGGATCTGGTCGAGGACGGGCTTGGCCACGGCGCCAACACCGCTCGCCGCAAGCGCCTTGTCGATCAGCGGGCGCAGGAAGGGCAGGATCTGCTTGGCATAGGTTGCGAGCGTGCTACGTCCGGCCGCCGGCAACTTGGCGGCACTCTCGTTGAGGCCTCCGAGTTGCTGCGACATCTGCTGCAGACGGGGCAGCGCCGCCTTGGCGGAGGCTTCGTCCTTGATGCCAACCAGGGTGCCGCGCAGGCCTTCGGCAACGGAGCCTAGCTCAGCTCCGATGTTCTGGTTGCCAAGGGTGATCGCTGGCGGTTGTGGCAAGGCGGCCGTCGTCGTGGCCGACTTGCCGCCGATGAAATAGTAGGCACCGAGCGCCAGCGCGGCGGCTGCAAGCAACATCGGCATCATGCCCATGCCGCCGGACGGCGCCGGAGTTGGCGTGGGCGCCGGGCGGGCTGCGGGTTTGGCTGGCTCGAAGGCGCTCAGCAGGCCCGTTCCCTTGAGGTTATCGGCGAAGCCCTTGGGCATGGCCGACATGATGTTGTCTTTCTGGCCTTCGAGGAATTTCGTCATGCCGGCCGCGTCGAGGCCGGAATTGGCCTGATGCTTGGCAAGCGTGCCCAGCGCAACGGGCGCCACAAGGCCCATCAGGCTTTGCACGGCGGTATCGCCGACGCCGGTGAATTTGCCAACTGCGCTCGTTAGACCAGAAACTGCCGAGCCACCGAGCAGGTCACGCAGCGTATCGCCGCCCGATTTCGCGACCTCGGCCTGCTTGCCGCCGCCGAAGATGTCGCCGAGGTTACCGAGGATGTCGGTGTTCTGGCGACCGAGCATGTCAGTGATCTTGCGGCCGCCACCGGGCTGTGACGCCGTGCTGGCGAGCCCGCCCAGGATCGATGGCAGAATGGCTGCGATGGCAGAACGGACCAGGGGGCTCTGGATGCCGAGCGACGTGGCCAACCTGTCCACCAGCATGGGTGTCAGATACTGCATGGCCATGGAAACAATGTTCATCGTAGACCTCCGTTGCCCCTTCCGGGGACGCATGGAAACTGGGTCGATGTGGTCTGCTGAGCAGCGGGTCTAGCGGACCAGCGATCCGGTGGCAGAAAGTCGTTCAATTGTGGCTCAGCTGTGACGCCAACCCGCCACGATTAGCTCGCTGCGGATATAATCACTTTTCTGAACGTCCGCCTAATGGAGTTATGCGTAGAACGCCTCCCTCGGCGGCGTCGACCAGCACCCACACGGCGCCGTCCGGTCCCTGGCGCACATCGCGAATACGCTCGTCGCGCCCCTTGAGAAGCACTTCCTCGGCGACGATCTCCTCGCCGCGCAGCACCAGCCGATGCAGGGCGCGGCCCGCCAGCGCACCCACCAGCAGGTTACCGCGCCAGGACGGGAATAGGTCGGCCGTGTAGAAGGCCATCCCGGAGGGGGCTATCGAGGGCACCCAATAGTAGGCCGGCTGCTCCATGCCCTCGCGCGCCGTCGACTGGTGGATCTTTTCGCCGGAATAATCGATGCCATAGCCGATTTCCGGCCAGCCGTAGTTGGCGCCGGCTTTGACGACATTGACCTCATCGCCACCTTGCGGGCCGTGCTCGACAAGCCACAGCTTGCCAGTCTCCGGATGGATGGCAGCGGCCTGGGGGTTGCGATGGCCGAAGCTGTAGATCTCTGGCAGAGCGCCCTTGTGCGCGACAAAGGGATTATCGGTTGCCGGGCGGCCGTCGGCCTTGAGGCGAACCACCTTCCCCCAGTGGCGGGCGAGATCCTGGGCATAAGTCATCTGGAACCGCTCGCCGAGGCTCACAAACAGGTGGCCATCGCGGGCGATAGCGATGCGGGAGCCGAAATGCAGGCCGCCGCGGGTCGGAGGCTCCTGGCGGAAGATCACCTCGGTCTCGGCGAGCCGTTCACTGCCCGGTGCCAGCACCAGGCGGGCGCGCGCCAGTGCCGTTGCGTTGTTGCCCCACATGCCCCGCGGCTCGGAAAATGTCATGTAGAGGCGGCCGCTCGAGGCGAAATCCGGCGCCAGCGCGATATCGAGAAGGCCACCCTGGCCTTTGGCGGCGACCCCCGGGACGCCCGGCAGGGGCTTGGAGACACGACCGTCGCGGGTGACGATTCGCAGACTGCCCGGACGCTCGGTGACTAACAGGCGGCCATCGGGGAGGAATTGAAGCGACCAAGGGTGTTCAAGGCCGCTAGCGACGCGCTCTATGTTGACGGCCGTCTTCGCGGCGGGCGGGGCCTTGGTCTGGGCGCCTTGCACGGGCGCAAGCGCGGTTAGGAGGGCGAGCACGAGGCCTGCCAATGCGGCGACCGGCCACGCCCACAAGCCTATTGCACGCGGCTGGCGGCGGCTCGCCGGCGTTGGATTGGCGTCGCCTGCGCGAAACAACACCGGTGGCATCGGGCGACCTTTCGTCGGCATGGTTTGGGCCCTCATGAGCGGGTGGTGCGTTGTCGGGGCGACCAGTTTGCCCGCTTTGGCCAGCGCCGACCACTGGTGCCAAGGGTGCTTTCACCCCTATACGAGGGGTTCCAAGGCATCTCGCCGGCGCATGCCGGTCATGCCGGATCAATCGTGCCGGGGCCAACACATCACACAGCCGAAATCGCGACCCGGCTGCCGCCATCTCACGTAATGACGCAGGCGAGGTGGGCGGAAGTTTGGCCGCCGGTGAGGCCCGCAGGCCGATACCGACATTTGCAAAGGAGGACGACATGAAGATTGCAATCATCGGCGTGGGGGCCATGGGCTCCGTCTACGCGGGCCTGCTCGCCGACAAAGGCGGGCACGAGGTGTGGGCCATCGACACCTGGCGCGAGCACGTCGATGCGATGAACGACAAGGGCCTGAGGGTCGAGGGTGCCTCCGGCGACCGAACGGTCAAGCTGCACGCGACGACCAATGCCGGTGATGTCAAGGACGCCGATCTCGTCATCATCGCCACCAAGGACGACGGAGTCGAGGGGGCAGCTCGTGCTGCTCTCGCGGCCGCCAAGCCGGATGCGCCGATCCTCACAATCCAGAACGGGCTCGGCTCGGCCGACAAGGTCGCTGCCGTCGTCGGCTCGAAACGCATCCTGATGGGTGTGGTCGGAGGATTTGGCGCCTCGATGAAGGCGCCGGGCCATGCCCACCACAACGGCATGGAATTCCTTCGGCTCGGTGAGATGGACGGCGGCATGAGCCAACGGCTAGAGACCGTCAAGGCGGCTTGGGAGGCCGGCGGGTTCAAGGTTCTGGCGTTCGACGACATCCACAAGATGGTCTGGGAGAAGCTGATCTGCAATTGCACCTACTCGGGCCCGTGCGCGTTGACGGGACTGAGGGTCGGCGAGGTGCAGGCCAACCCGAGTGCGTGGAGCATCGCTGCGGCGTGCGCCAACGAGGCCTATCTGGTTGCCAACGCGCGCGGCATCAAGCTGGATTTCACCGATCCCGTCGCCTACGTGAAGGCGTTCGGCCAGAAGATCCCGAATGCCCGTCCCTCGATGCTGCTGGATCATCTGGCCGGTCGTCCGGCCGAAGTCGACAACATCAACGGCGCCATTCCCCGCGAGGGCGCCAAGGTCGGCGTCGCAACCCCGGTCAATTCGGTGGTGGTGGCGCTGCTGAAGGCCAAGGAGGCCGGGTTTCAGTCTGCAAAAGGGTGAGCCTGCCTGACGCGCTTTAATCGGCGGCCTAGCCATCGCTGCTGCAGGCACTGCTGCGCAACTCCGCCGCTTGCGACCGCTGCCACGTTTCAGCAGTTGCGGGCGGCGCTGCCATCATCGATCATTCGATGGCAGCGCCACGGGCTCGGCGTCGCCTGCAATGGGGCCGGTGAGCCCGTGGCGCAAGCCGACCGGCACGTCCCTCTGATTTATTTCTATTTGATGAAAGACTTATTCCGATACGGCAATTCTTCGAGCGCACTCGCAGCAAACTCATTCAGCCGCCGGCGCCTTAATCGATCTCTCGGCTTCGGCTTACAGTCGAGGCAACATGTTAGTTTGGAATCGAGGGAGCGAGAGCGTGACGCAGGATTTGGCCAAACTCATCGCCCAATATCGCTGGCTGAAGACACAGGACGAGAGTTCCACGGTGGTTTCCGGAACCGACGGAGACAGCAGCCTCAGCGTCGCCATCGACCGCGTATTCTGCCGAATCGTCAACTTCCCTTCCACCGACCCGCGGATCAGCTACCGGCAAATCGCATTTCTCCTGGACGTGCTCGCCGCCGACGAAGGCTCCGATGCCGAGGCGCGCGAGTTCCTGCGCGATGCCGTGCTCGGCCATGTCAAGCGACTGGCCGACAGCGCTGCCCAGACCGGCAACACCTCGCTCGATTGGCGCTGAGCGATGGGGCCACAGAGCAACTAGAACTGATACCGCCGCAGGCTGCCGTCCACGGGGATGACGGTGCCGCTGATGTAGCCGGCAAGTGGCGAGGCCAGGAAGCACACCAACGCGGCGACGTCCTCAGGCTCACCGTAGCGACCGACCGGGATCTCGTTCTCTGCCTGCCATTTGCGATACTCGGGCGTGTAGTTCCGCCGGATCTGTTCACTCATGATCCGGCCCGGCGGGATCGAGTTGACGGTAATACCGTTCTTGCCGACCTCTCGCGAGAGCCCTTTGGCCCAGGCATGAATTCCGG
Organism: uncultured Alphaproteobacteria bacterium; assembly: GCA_963761475.1. Taxonomy (GTDB): domain Bacteria; phylum Pseudomonadota; class Alphaproteobacteria; order Rhizobiales; family Hyphomicrobiaceae. The sequence continues at coordinate 41,260 of CAVXGT010000014.1, read as the reverse complement.
CCTTGGCGGAGAAGGCGCCGTTGACGCCTTCCGGCTCGGATTTGCCGGTGATGTTGATGATGCGGCCCCAGTTGCGGGCGATCATCTGATCGAGAAGGCAATGGGCGAGTTGGCGCGGGCGCGTGAAGTTCAACGTCATCGCCTCGGTCCACTGCTCCTCGCTCGCATCCTTGCCGAAGTGACGGCTGCCGCCAGCGTTGTTGATCAAGATGTCGACTGAACCCAGGCCAGCGAGAGCGGCCTTGGCTGTCCGCTCGGGCGAGCCTTCGGCCAGTACGTCCTCGACGATGATGACGGGCTTGGCGCCGCCCTCGGCGACGATCTTGGCCGCCACCTCCTCGAGCAGGTTGCCACGACGGGCGGCGATGGCGGTTCGTACGCCCTCGCGCGACAGCGCCTCGGCGATGCCGCGTCCGATGCCCATGCTGGCGCCGGTCACGAGCGCCGTCTTGCCTTTGAGCCCGAGATCCATGTGAACTCCGTATCTGCATGTAGTGATTTTGAGATACGGAGACGTTAGCGGCTCGCCTGGGCTTGGCAAGCGCCATCGGCCGCAGGATCCGCCGAGGCGGCGGCACGACCGTGGTGCCTGGCCGGCCAATACGGCGACAGCCGCCCGCGAGTGGGGGCGGCTGTCTGATACGTGGCGCGCCTTGGGGCTTGCTACTTGACGTCGGACCAGTCGAAGTCCTCGCCGCACAGCGGCACGAACAGAAGCGTCGTACGGCCCAGCATGATCTTGTCATGCGCCTTCAACTCGCCGTTGGCCAGCAAGGCAGAATTGTTCAGGTGCACGAGGTTGGGACGCTCCAGGTTCGGCACCAGCTGGTACTGGCGCTTGCGCCCGTCATAGACCAGGAAGGCCTGCTTCTCGCTCGAGATCGAATCATCGCCAAAGTCGATGGGGATGCGCTGACCCGGCGAGCGGCCGATGGTGTTCGAGCCGCTGTAGACGGCGCGATAGTTGCCCTTGCCCGGGCCAGAGAGGACCACAAGCCAGCCGACGACCGGGTCGGTGTTGACGTCCTCGGTGGCTGCGCCGATGGGGCGGAGAATCCGGGTGTGGCCAGGGTCGGACGCAATGGGCTTTGACATTGGGGGCTCTACGGGAACCTTGTGAGGGGTGGTGGGAGGCGCAATCACGGTCTCTTGCGACGGCTCGTCTGCGCCGATGATGATGGTCGCCTCGTCAGCGGCATCGCGCCGGTTGAAGGGATCGGAAGAGTTGCGGGTGGGGTGCTTCATGGTGGCAGTATCCAGGGCTTGATGTGGGCGGGCTCCAAAAAATTGTAACGGCAAGGTGTGTGCGCCGGTCCGTTAACCGACCGTCCCCTTGATCGAGGATGCTGGAACGATCAGCACTTCACGCCCGTCGCACGACGTCATGTGGCCAACATATTAGCCTCTTTGCCAGAAGCCAAAAAGGCATCCTCGCAATTAAGTGAACGCCGTTTGCTCATTGCCATCCGGTGTCCGCGAACTATACTTCCAACAATTGATGCGAACAACTCGACGTGGAGCCTGGAGCGTGGGTCGCCAGCCACTGCCCACCGATACTATTATCGGCAATGGAACTGATCAATACAGGATCGATACGGTTCTGGGGCCAGGCGGCTTCGGCGTGACTTATCTTGCGCGCGACCTCAGGTTCGAGCGCGATGTCGCCATCAAAGAGTATTTTCCTGCAGATTTCGCATATCGCGAGGACTCCTCGTCGATCCGGACGACGGCCGGATCCGGGCAGAAGGACTTCTTCGAGGAGGGCAAGCGCTACTTCCTCGAGGAAGCGCGGACGCTCGGGAAATTCCGCCACCCCAACATCGTGCGCGTCCTGAACCTGTTCGAGCAGTTCAATACCGCCTATATGGTGCTGGAGTTCGAGGAAGGTCAAAGCCTCAAGCACTGGCTGCGCCAACTCGGCCGGCGCCCCACCCAGGACGAGATCGACCGGATTCTCGAACCAATGCTGGATGCGCTCGATCTGATCCATTCGAAGGGGATGTTCCACCGCGACATCGCCCCCGACAACATCATCATCCGTCCTACCGGGGAGCCGGTGCTCATCGATTTCGGCGCCGCGCGCAATTTCGTGCGCGAGAACAGCTACACGATCGGCGCCATCGTCAAACACGGCTATTCGCCGCCGGAGCAATACACGGTCGACGCCAAGCTGCAGGGGGCTTGGAGCGACATCTACTCGCTGTGTGCCACGCTCTATCTCGCCATCATGGGCGAGGCGCCGGAGGAAGCCGCCAAGCGCCAGCTCAACGACACCATGCTGCCCGTCGAGCGTCACCTCGATGCCTATCACAAAGGTGTCTACCATCCAGCCCTGGTTCAGGCCCTCAACATCGGGCTAGCGCTCAAACCTAAGGAGCGGCCGCAAACGATCCACGAGTTCAGGACCGCTTTCCACCGGTTACGGGCGGAGGAGGACGCGCAGCGGGCGAGCCGGCCGGCCGGAGCTGCGGCGGCGCGGCGGGCGACGGCGCCGAGCACCCTCGGGAGTGCCTCGGATGGCCGCAATACCGAGACCGTTGTGGCTGGCCTTCACCCAAGCTTGCGGGCCCACACCGGCGCGATCAACTCTTCACAGCGCCCCCAAGCCCCAGCCAGCGCCGCCACCTCGGTGAGCGCGGACGCGGCGACAGGGGTCTATCCGGAAGCCCAGATGCGGGTTGCGGGACTGATCGCGCTCGGCGTTGCGGGCCTCGCGGCTGCCGGCTTCCTGATGATCGGCGGCATCGAGCATCCCGGCGGACTTGCCGCTGCCATGCTGGTATGTGCGGGGCTGATCGCGGCCGGGTTCGAACGTGCGCTTGCGGTCGCGCGTGCTGAGCCGGCCGATCTGGCCAGCACGGCGATGGCAACTGCGGTCATGTCGGCGGTGGCGCTTGCGATCTTCTGGTTGCCTTGGTTTCTCTGGCAGCTCTCTCTTGTAGTGATGATCGGGGCCGCAGCCATCGTCTGGCGCCGGTCGGCGGAGTGGTTGACGACGGGGCTCATGACCATGGCGGTTGTGCACATCGCCTTTGCCGGCGTGCTATTGGCGACCGCCAGTCGGGCAAGCCAGAAGGATCCTTTCTTTCTGCCGCTCATGGCAGCCAGCCTCGGCTTGATTGCTGTGTTCATGCTGATTTCAGCGTTGCGCCTGCGGCGGCGCCCAGAATGGGTACCTCACTAATGCCTGGCGCTTACGAACACATCGAGCCCGACAAGATGCGTTGGTTCTGTCCGGGGGTCACGACCAAGGCTTGCGAAGGGTCCGCATGATGCAATTGGAATTGGCAACTGCCGAATACATCGGGGCCCGCGCCCAACAACAGGATCTGGCTGCTGCGATTGCCTTGAAGGCCGGCGCCCTGCTGGTGCTGGCCGATGGGTTGGGCGGTCACGAGAGCGGCGCGGAGGCTTCGCGCATCGTGGTGGAGACATTCCGGGAGGCCGCTTCGGCGGGCGTCTTCGAGAAGCCTGAGCAGCGTCGGCAGGCGCTGCGCGACACCATCGAGCGGGCCAATGCGCGGATCGGGGAAGGCGTCGATCCCGCGCACGGGCATCGCGGCATGGCAAGCACTGCGGTCGCGGCAATTGTCTCGGAGGGCGAGCTCAGCTGGGTCAGCGTCGGTGACAGTCATCTCTACGTGTGGCGCGGCAACCGGCTGGCCAAGCTCAACGAGGACCATTCACAAGCCGGCCTGATGATCCGGTCCGGACAATACAAGCCTGGCGATCCAGAAGTGCAGGCCGTCAAATCGGTGCTGGTGTCGGCGCTGACCGGCCGCAAGCTCGAGATCGTCGACCTGCCGGAAAAGACCTTCAAGGTCGAGAGCGGCGACGTCTTGATGCTGGCCAGCGACGGGCTCAACACGCTTGATGACGACGAGATCGGGCAGATCGTTTCCGATCGTACGGGCGAAGGTGCCGTGCGGCTTTCTACGGTTCTGCTGGAGACTGTGCGGGCCCGGCGCCTCGAGCGGCAGGACAACACGACGGTCGCGGTGGCGCGCGTGATTGCCTCCGCGAACCGATCGTCGCGCGCCAGCGACGCCATGGAGCGAACGGTGACGCACCAGGTCACCGTGCCGACCGAGATTGCTGCCGAACAGAAGACCGAGCCACCGGGCGCGGCAGGCCCAACGGAAACGCCAGCGCCGGCCCGGGCCGCGCCAGCCGCTATTGCGGCCGCCATGAGCAAGGCTGCCGAAGCCAGCAAGACGGGTGCGCCGCTCGATACTGCAAAAGACGGCGCTGCCGACGCACCGACTGGCCCAAGTGTGGGCGATGCCAAGGCTGCTGCCGGCGCTCCGCTGGCAGCCCGCAAGCCGGACGCCCCACCAACGCCGCCGCCCAACCAGCCGATCGGCGAGGTTGAGGCGAAGCTTCCCGTGAGCACGCTGCGGACGGACCCTCTGCCGGCGACGCCCGCCGCCACGGTGGCAGCCGCTGCAGCGGCCGCCAGTGCAGAAGTGGTCAAGCCTTCGACACGCCCGACGCCGCCCCCGGCGCGCGAACCGTCGCCGCAGTCGCCGCCGGCCGAGACGAGCAAGGCGCGCGGCGGAAGGGGGCGGGTGATTGCCGGCATCGTATTGCTGGCGCTGGCCCTCGGCGTTGCGGCCATCGGTGCCACTGCCGCCATTTATCCGGGCTGGTTGTCGTCGGTGCTGGCGGGATTGGGTCTGCAGGCTCCCGACGCCGCCAAGCCGCCTGCCGCGGAGGGCGAGAAGGCAGCGCCTCCGCCCGCAGAAAAGGCGCCTGCCAAAGCCGAACGGCCGCGCGTGCTGGAGCCGCTCAAGGCCCCCGTTGCGCCGCCAGCGCCAGAGGTCAAGGCGACGCCGACCGGGCCCGCCACGCCGACAGCCGCGCCGAGTCCTGCGACGACGGAGCCGGCCGCCAAAGCGCCCGCGGCGGCACCGGAGGCGGCGGCGCCGGCTGCTTCCCCTTCAGCGCCTGTGTCCCCGTCACCAGCGGCGGCAGCGGACAGCAAGCCGGCAGCACCCCAGCCTGCCGGCGCCGAGACCGCCGCACCGCAGTCATCGGAGGCGCCGAAACTGCTGGAGCAGCAACAAGAGGTGCCGAAGGCGATCGAGAGCCCCAAGCCGGCAACGCGTCCGGCTGCCAACCCGGCGCGCCAGAACTGACGGGGCTGAGGCGTTACGCGCTGCGGCAGAGGTCGGAGCATGAGCGGCTGGCCGGGACGTGGTCACCCGTCCATCGGCATCCTGAAGCGGTGGCGACATGATCGCCGGTGGACCTCGGCCCGGGGCTTGGGGCAGCCCCCTCCTCCGGCGCTCTATCGGCCGCGCGCTGATCCGATCGGCTGAACGGATTGCCTCAAGGGTAAAGCGAGCGGCCTTCGGACAGGCGGACGGGTTTCGTCGACAGCGTCTGGCGCATTGCCTCGCCAATCGCCAGACGGCCGGCTCAGCCGACTGCGATGCCTTCGTGGCAAGGACACGCCGGGTCCGCTAAGGTTCTACTGCCGGCGCAAAACAAGCGCCTCAATGACGAGGAGGCCCATCTTGACTTCACCGTTTCGCATCGGCCATGTGCTGCTCGCACTTGGCCTCATCGGATGTATTGCCGGCTGGCCTGGCGCCGCCATTGCTCCTGCCAACGCCCAACCAAAGGACAAAATCGTGACAACAGCCTCCGGCCTCAAATTCATCGACACACAAGTCGGCACCGGCGCCTCGCCCAAAACTGGCCAGACCTGCGTCATGCACTACACCGGCTGGCTCTATGACAACGGTGCCAAGGGCAAAAAGTTTGACAGCTCCGTCGACCGCGGAAGTCCGTTCGAGTTTCCGATCGGCACGGGACGCGTGATCAAAGGCTGGGACGAGGGCGTCGCCAGCATGAAGGTGGGCGGCAAGCGCACACTCATCATTCCGCCCGAACTCGGCTACGGCGCTCGTGGCGCCGGCGGCGTGATTCCCCCGAACGCCACGCTGATGTTCGACGTCGAGTTGCTCGACCTCAAGTAATCACGCTCCGTTCGGCTCAAGCCCCCTGCCCCGCCTCGTGCGGGGCGCGGGGTGTGGCCGCAATGCGTCAGTGGCCCGGCTGATTGTGGCTGCGGCGCGAATGATGTGGATGAACCGTGGCGGCGGTGAGACCCAGCGGCCAAATCAGCGCACATTTTCCTCGTCGAGATGACACAGTCCCGCGATAGGGCTGATGCGTCATCCCACCGCCAAGGAGGACGATGATGAGCGCTGGACCGTCCCTTCCGTTTGCGACCGACCGCCGGGAGCTGGCGGCGCAGATGTGCCACCTTCTGGCCCATGGCATCGAGGATCCAGAGATTCCGCTGGAGCAACTGGGCAAGGTCGCGCGCGAGATCGCCACATTCCTTTTGTCCGGCCAAGCGCCGACGGCCGGAGAGCCCGGTCCCGGCGGCCCGCGTCTTCAAGTGATCGAGGGTGGACGGCAGTAGGCAACGGCAGCGTTGGCCGGCCCGTGGTGCGGTTAAGCGGCGCGCGACCGTGAGAGTACCGTGACGGCCCGGTAGGGCTGCTCAGAACATGTTGAGGGCGAGGCGTGCCTCGTCAGACATGCGGCTTTGGTCCCAGGGTGGATCGAAGGTGAGCGTCACGACACACGCCTGCACGCCCGGCACCGCGGCGACGGCATTCTCGACCCAGGTCGGCATTTCTCCTGCAACTGGGCAGCCGGGCGCCGTCAACGTCATCTCGACGGCAACGGAGCGGTCGTCCTCGATGTCGATCTTGTAGATCAGGCCCAGCTCGTAGATGTCGCAGGGGATCTCGGGGTCATAGACGCTCTTCAACGCCAGCACGATGTCGGCGGTGAGCTGATCCAGCTCTTCCTGCGACAGCTTGGAGCCCTCGACGGGCGTCCCGCCATCCGCCACAGAAGGTGCCGGCGTCGCGTTCGCGGGCGGCGCCGCGAGATCGGCTGCACCCACGTCCATCACATCTCTCTCGACCGGTTTGCCGTCCATCATTCAACTCGCATTCTGTTAACGTCCAGCAGCACGCCTTAGGCGAAGAAGTCGTGTGCCTTGACCAGAGCCTCCGCGAGGGCGTCGACCTCGGCGCGGGTATTATACATGCCAAACGACGCCCGGCACGTGGCCGTTACACCAAGTCGGGCCATCAGGGGCTGGGCGCAGTGATGGCCAGCGCGAACCGCGACGCCCGAGCGGTCGATGATCGTGGAGACGTCGTGGGGGTGGAGACCATCAATATTGAAGGCGACGATGGCACCCTTGCCGGGAGCGTGGCCGTAGATCTTCAACCAGTTGAGGCCGGAAAGGCGCTCGTGGGCGTACTGGGCGAGATCAGCCTCGTGGGCCGCAATACGGGCGCGACCGACCTGCATCATGTAGTCGACGGCAGCGCCGAGGCCGATGGCTTGCACGATCGGCGGGGTGCCAGCCTCGAATTTGTGGGGGGCATGACCGTAGGTAACAGTCTCGGTGGTGACCGTCTCGATCATTTCGCCGCCGCCCATGTAGGGGCGCATGGCCTCCAGGTGGCGGGCCTTGGCGTAGAGCACGCCGATACCGGTGGGCCCGTAAACCTTGTGCCCGGTAAAGCCGTAGAAGTCGCAATCGAGGTCCTGGACGTCGACCGGCAGGTGGACGGCGGCCTGGGCGCCATCGAAGAAGACCGTTACGCCCTTGTCGTGGGCGATGCGGACGATCTCCTTGGCGGGATTGATGGTGCCGAGCACATTCGACATGTGCGTCATGGCGACGAGGCGGGTGCGTGGCCCGATCAACTTCGCGAAAGCTTCCATATCCAACGCGCCGTCATCGCTGATCGGCGCCCACTTCAGGACGACGCCCTGGCGCTCGCGCAGGAAATGCCACGGCACGATGTTGGAGTGGTGCTCCATGATCGACAGGATGACCTCGTCGCCCGGCTTGAAAGTGGCGCCGAGGCTGGAGGCGACGAGATTGATCGCCGCGGTGACGCCGCTGGTGAAGACGATCTCCTCTTCAGAGCGGGCATTGAGGAAACGCTGGACGCTGGCGCGGGCCTCCTCGAAGCGCTGAGTTGCCGCATTCGATAGGAAGTGCAGGCCGCGATGGACGTTGGCGTATTCCATCTTGTAGGCGTGCTCGATGGCGTCGAGCACGGATTTCGGCTTCTGGGCGGAGGCGCCGTTGTCGAGATAGACGAGCGACTTGCCGTAGACATCGCGGAACAGGATCGGAAAGTCGGCGCGGATCATGTCCACGTCGAGCGGGGTGTCGGGATGCTCGGCATCGGCTGCCGTCATGGCTTGATCCTCGTCTAGGGGCGTCACTGGCGGCTCACCGGGCATCATGGCCGAGCCAGCGCAACGCGATGGCGCTCATCGCCGCGCGCAAGGCCTCGTCTTCGATCTTGTCAAGCGCCTCGCTGGCGAAACTCTCGATCAGGAGGCTGCGCGCTTCGGGTTCGGGGATGCCGCGCGAACGCAGGTAGAACAGCATTTCCGCGTCGATCTCGGCAGAGGTGGAGCCATGACCGCAGACGACGTCGTCGGCGTAGATTTCAAGCTCAGGCTTGCTGTCGAACTCGGCGTCCTCCGACAGCATCAGGGCCTGCGCCATCTGCTTGCCGTCGGTTTTCTGCGCCTCGGGGGCCACCACCACCTTGCCCTGGAAGACGGCGCGGGCGTGATCATCGAGCACGATCTTGAATAGCTCGCGGCCAACGCAGCCGGGATGGCTGTGATCGATCACCATGGTGGTATCGATGTGGTCACCTCCCCGTCCGAGCATCAGGCCAGAGAGGTCGAGGTGGGCGTCGGGGCCGGTGAAAGTGATCCGGCTTTCATTGCGGGCAAGGCCGGCGCCGGCGGTGAGCTGGAAGCCCCGGTAGGTCGCCCCTTCGGCGATGTCCAGGTCCCAGTAGCCGAGATGCACGGCACCAGCATCGCCCACGACATGCTTGACGTGATGGACAGTACCGCCAGCTTCGACCTTGAGCTGGGTGACGGCTGTCGCCTGGCTCGGCGCCTCGCCTGCCAGCACGTGGCTCTCGATGACGGTCGCCTGCGCGCCCGCCTCGATCCTGACGAGGTTGCGGGTCGCCACGGCTTGCGGTGCCGAGGCGTCGATGATCGAGACGATGTGGATCGGCAACGCAAGGCTCGCGCCCTTCGCAACGGACAGCACGATACCATCGCTCACAAAGGCCGTATTCAGCGCCAGCACCGGCTCGGCCGTGCCGTCGGCGGGATGCTCGAAGACCGGCTCAATCCAGCTGAAGTCTGGTTGGCCGATGGCGGCCGAAAGCGGGTCCAAATGGCAACCCGCGGGCATGGCGTGGCCCGACGGCACGATCCGGGCTGCGTAACGACCGTTGAGCAGCACGAGGCGGATTGCTGGAAGGGTGGCGAGCTCATCGCCGAGGGTGGCTGCGAGCAGTGCTGCGTCGACCTTCCGCGCCGAACAGGTCGCGGGCGGATAGGCCGCTTTCAGGGCGTTGCGCAGATCGGTGTATTTCCAGGCCTCGATGCGCCGGTGCGGCAAGCCCGTGCGCTCGAAGGCACGCATGGCGGCGGCGCGCGCATTCGGCACCCAGCCTGCGCCCGGCAACTCGGGCGCTGTCAGGGCGAACTGGCGCACCAGCTCGGTTTCGGCTTCAGTCCTGTTCGCTATTGCGCTCATCTCAACCCTTGTTTCGCCCAGTCTTGGTTCTGGCGATCACGTTCTATTCCGGCCGTTCAAGGCGTGGCCTACCAGCCCCGTTTCAGCCCACGTCACGGCGGCTGCGTACTTTCATGCAGCCTTGCCGGCGAACTCGGCATAGCCCGATTTTTCCAGTTCCTCGGCCAGTTCGCGTCCACCCGACTTGACGATCCGTCCGCCTGAGAGGACGTGCACCTTGTCCGGCACGATGTAGCTCAACAGCCGCTGGTAGTGCGTGATCACGAGCATCGCACGCTCTGGCCCGCGCATCCGGTTCGCGCCCTCGGCGACAATACGGATAGCGTCGATGTCGAGGCCTGAAGTCGGTTTCATCAAGCACGCACAGGCTCGGCTCCAGCATGGCCATCTGCAGGACTTCCATGCGTTTCTTCTCGCCGCCGGAAAACCCGACATTGAGCGGGCGACGGAGCATCTCGTCCTTGATGCCGAGCTCACCGGCCTTGGCGCGGACCACGCGCAAAAACTCCGGCGTCGTCATCTCGGCCTCGCCGCGCTTCTTGCGGATGGCATTCACGGCCGCGCGCAGGAAGGTCATGGTGGCAACGCCCGGGATCTCCATTGGATACTGGAAGGCCAGGAACACGCCGGCTGCGGCGCGCTCGTCCGGCGACAACTCGATGATCGAGCGTCCCTCCCAAAGGATGTCGCCCGAGGTCACCTCGTAGTCGTCGCGGCCCGCTAGGACATACGACAAAGTCGACTTGCCCGAGCCGTTGGGGCCCATGATGGCATGCACCTCTCCCTTCGGCAGGGTCAGCGATATCCCTTTCAGGATCTCGGTGCCGTCCTCGGCAATGCGGGCATGCAGATCGCGGATCTCGAGCATTACGTCGTCCCTTTATCGTCTCTCGCGTTATCGTCTCGTCACGTCTCAGGCTGGCAAGCCTGATGCAAGGTCGCCTCGCCGACTGGGGCTCAGCCGATGCGCGGCCTTGGCCGCCACCAACCCCGCATCAATCCGCCTTGCCCCAGCGCCACTGCCATTCGCCATCCGTTTTGCGCCGGCACAGCCGCATGAAGTAGATCACCGTCCCCGCCTCAAGGAGGAACCATGCCAGCATGTGTTCGAGCCGCGGGCCGGTGGCCGACAGCGCAGGCCAGACCACGAACACCAGCGACAGCACGACGATCAGGACACCGAAGCCAAGTGTCGCCGCCCAGCCTTTCCAGTTGCTGGGACTGGCGCCGTAGCCGTGCGTCTTCGGCTTGAACCAGTAATCTGCGTCCTTCATGCCTCGCCAAGTCTTTCTCCAAGCATCCAGTCGTGCGCCGCCCGCCCTCACCGTATGGGCACGGAAAGGCCACTGCCTCGACCGGGCTCTCAACAAACCGTCCGTACCGTTCGCGGCTCACGCCGCGATCGATCGGTAACTGCCGCGTTGCCGCCTACTGCAACTGGCCGTCAAACTCGATCTCGGAGGGATAGAGCACGCCGAGCCACTCGCAGCTATCGGGCGCCTTCTCGCCGAACTCGACCAGGAATGCGCGGCCCTGATCGAGGCTTTCCAGAACCGTGACGACCGAACCCTGATTCAGCCGCAAATCGACCTTCTTGTTCGAGAGTGCGTTGCGTCGCCGACACTCGTCGGCGTCGATCTCGCGCAAAAGCTTTGCCGTCCGCGTCATTGCACCGAAACCAGCCGCGTCACTCATCGTCCGTCTCCTTGATCAAAGCCCGTCCCGCTGAGCGGGCCCTTCGAGGTCTACTCCCAGTGATGGCCCGGGTTCACCCAGGTGCCGCGGCTCCAGCGCCCCTTGCGCCTGGCCCTCGTTGGCTCCCGACCCGGCAAGCCCACCGCGGCTCCCGTGACTGAAGCATTTACCGCGCAGCTACAATGCAACGCTGGCGATCTTCATTGCATGCGCGGATCCTGGCGGCTGCCTTGACCTGGAGCATGCCTTCCGCTCCGGCGACCAGATTTTTGCGCGTTATCGTTGCCGTCTCGACTTTTCTCAGCAGTCAGTCCTTCGTCTCCAAGCCGATCGTGTCGTTAACCCACTTGGCCAGGAAACAGGGTGCATCGCCCTCTCCAGGCCTTGGATATCTTCAGCCGACACTGCCTTCCAGCGATATGCCGATGAGCTTCTGGGTTTCAGCCATGAACTCCATCGGCAACTGCTGCAGCACGTCGCGTACAAAACCGTTGACGATGAGGGCGACAGCCTCCTCGTCGGACAGGCCGCGCTGGCGGCAATAGAACAGCTTGTCGTCCGAGATCTTCGAGGTCGTGGCCTCGTGCTCGAAGTGAGCGGAGGCGTTCTTGGCCTCGATATAGGGGACCGTGTGGGCGCCGCAGCGATTGCCGATAAGCAGGCTGTCGCAGTTGGTGAAATTGCGCGCATTGGTGGCCTTCCGGTGCGCAGAGACGAGGCCGCGATATGTATTCTGCGAATGACCGGCCGCAATACCCTTGGAAATGATGCGGCTCGATGTATTGCGCCCAAGGTGGATCATCTTGGTGCCGCTGTCCACTTGTTGGCGGCCATTCGAGATGGCAATCGAGTAGAACTCGCCGCGGCTGCCGTCGCCGCGCAGGATGCAGCTCGGATACTTCCAGGTGATGGCCGATCCCGTTTCCACCTGCGTCCACGAGATCTTGGCGTTGCGGCCGCGGCAATCACCGCGCTTGGTGACAAAGTTGTAGACGCCGCCGCGTCCCTCCTTGTCGCCCGGATACCAGTTCTGGACGGTGGAATACTTTATCTCGGCGTCGTCGAGCGCCACCAATTCGACGACGGCTGCGTGCAACTGGTTCTCGTCGCGCATGGGCGCCGTGCAGCCTTCGAGATAGGACACATAGGCGCCCTTCTCGGCGATGATCAGCGTCCGCTCGAACTGGCCGGTATTGCGCTCGTTGATGCGGAAGTAGGTGGAGAGCTCCATCGGGCAGCGCACGCCCTCGGGCACGTAGACGAAGGAGCCATCGGAGAAGACCGCGGAATTGAGGGCGGCATAATAATTGTCGGACTGGGGCACGACCGAGCCCAGGTACTTGCGCACGAGTTCAGGGTGTTCCTTCAGCGCCTCGGAGATCGAGCAGAAGATGACGCCGGCCTTGGCCAGCTCCTTGCGGAAGGTGGTGACGACGGACACGGAATCGAACACGGCGTCGACCGCGACCCGGCCCGCCATACTCTGGTAGCCGTCGGCCTCACCCAGTTGCGAGGCCTCACCCTGCTTGCGCACACCCGCGAGGATCTCCTGCTCCTTCAGGGGAATGCCGAGCTTGGCGTAGGTGGCGAGCAATTCAGGGTCTACGTCTTCAAGGGATTTTGGACCCTCGGTGGATTTCGGTGCCGAATAGTAATGCAGGTCCTGGAAGTCGATTTTCGGATAATCGACCTTGGCCCACGTAGGTTCGGTCATGGCCTGCCATCGGCGGAACGCATCCAGCCTCCAGGCCAGCATCCATTCGGGCTCGCCCTTCTTGTCGGAGATGAAGCGGACGATATCCTCGTTGAGGCCCTTGGGGGCCTTGATCGATTCGATATCGGTCTCGAAGCCGTACTTGTACTTGTCGACATCGAGAGCCTTGACCTGCTCAACTGTCTCGGGGACTGCGGCCATTGCGGTTTATTTCCTCGTCGTTCGGTTCAGGCGGCGACTTTGCGCGCCTCGGCAAGCCTGCTCCAGGCTGCCAGGAATACTGTGATATCGGCCTGCGTGGTCGTTGGGCCGATACTGATACGGATGGCTGCGCGGGCGAGATCAGGATCGAGCCCCATTGCCTGCAACGTGGCGCTGGCGGAGACCTTGCCCGACGAGCAGGCGGCGCCTGCACTGACGGCAATACCGGCAAGATCAAGGCTTGCGACCAGCACCTCGGCAAGGCGTCCCGGGAGGGCGACGCAGGTGGTATTGGAAAGTCTCGGGGCCTCGGCGCCGATGACCACAGCAGCAGGTGACACCGCCGCGAGCATGGCTTCCAGTTGGTCACGCAGTGACCCGACGTGGCGCTGCTCGTCGGCCATCCGGCTTGCGGCGGCGGCAGCGGCGGCGCCGAAGCCCGCAATGGCCGCCACGTTCTCGGTGCCGGCACGTCGGCGGCGCTCCTGGCCGCCGCCAGCAATCAGGGGCACGAGATCGCCCTTGCGCCGGCAAACGAGCGCACCGATGCCCTTGGGGCCGCCGAGCTTATGGGCGGAGATGGTCAGGTAGTCGACATCGAGGGCGGCAACCTCCAGGGGGCGGCGGCCTGCGACCTGGACGGCGTCGCACAGGACCACCAATCCATGCCCGCGGGCCAATGCTGCAGCCTCGGCGATGGGCTGCACGACACCGGTCTCGTTGTTGGCTGCCTGGAGGGCCAGCAGACCGGCGCCCGCCTCGTTGCCGGCCTGCCCGATGTGGTCGGCCAGTGTCTCGACGGCCACAATACCGTCGGTGCGGACGGGGAGCCTCACGATCTCGGAACCGCTCAGGACGGCGGGGGTGCGAACGCTGTCGTGCTCGGCATCGGACATGAAGATCCGCCGCCAGCCCTGGTTGATGACCCAGGCATTGGCTTCGGTGGCGCCGCTGGTGAAGACCACGTCGGCCGGCTCGGCGCCCACCAGACTTGCCACAGCCTCACGCGCATCCTCGATCACGGCCCGAGCCCGGCGGCCCTCGCCATGCACGGAGGACGGATTGCCGGCGAGGTCGAGTGCTGCAATCATCGCCGTGTAGGCTTCGGGCCGGAGCGGCGCCGAGGCGTTCCAATCAAGATATGTGCGGGCGGCGCTCATGAAGCCTTCCCAGCGACCACGCCAAATGGCTCAGTCACGGCCGGTGCGCGCGGCGCTCGCCTCGGCAGTCCTTCGATCACGTCCTGCAAGGTTACGCGGCCGAGGAACGTCGCAATCTCCTCGCCCAGCGCTTCCCAAAGGTTGTGGGTGAGGCACCGTTCGCCGGCGAGGCAGGGTTCGCCGTCGGGCACCAGGCACCGCGTCATGCGCGTGCGCTCCTCCACGGCCGCCAGGACCTCGGCAATGGTGATGTCGCGCGCGGGGCGGGACAAACGGTAGCCGCCGCTGCGGCCGCGGGCGCTCTCAACCAGATCGGCACGGCGCAACTGCTGGAAGAGCTGCTCGAGATAAGCGACCGTGATCTGCTGGCGCTCGGAGATCTGCGACAGCGGGATGGCCGCGCCGCTCTCGCGACTGGCGATGTCGGCCATCGCCATCACTGCATATCGGCCACGCGTGTTGAGCTCCACACCACAACTCCCGGGTGCTGCGAGAGCACCTCTTGAACCAAACCGCCTTCGTCGCACCGCACCGAACCGTGCGGCCCGAATTTCCCTTGCCCCGCTTCGGCGCTGGCGTGCTATGACACCTGCCGCCGCGGACGGTCCGTTGGGAAGGCGCCCTTGGCGCCGCCCAAAACCTGGAACCGTTCGAAATGTCAGCTGCTATATGGAAAAGCCGAGTGCCGTAGTCAAGTATTTTTGGCACTGCGACGGTCAGACCAGAACGCAGAATGGATGCTGCTGGCCGTTAACCGCTTGCGCCAGCGCCCCTGAGCCCAAACGCTAATCTCTTAACGGACAGGACGAAAGTCGCCTTATGCCCGAGATCATCATCAACGGACCGGCCGGTCGCCTCGAGGCCCGCTATCATCATGCCGGGCGCCCCGACAGCCCAATCGCCCTCATGTTGCACCCACACCCCCAGTTCGGGGGAACGATGAACAACCAGATCGTCTATTCGCTCTACTATACGTTCGTGGAACGCGGATTTTCCGTGCTCCGGTTCAATTTCCGCGGTGTCGGCCGCAGCCAGGGCTTTTTCGACAATGGTCCAGGCGAACTTGCCGACGCCGCCTCGGCCCTCGACTGGGTGCAGTTGCAGAACCCGGATTCGCGCTCGTGCTGGATTGCCGGCGTCTCGTTCGGCACCTGGATCGCCATGCAGCTACTGATGCGGCGGCCCGAGGTCGACGGCTTCATCTGCGTGGCTCCGCCCGCAAACCTCTACGACTTCAATTTTCTGGCGCCCTGCCCTTCTTCCGGCCTGGTGATCAGCGGCGACAAGGACAAAGTGGTGCCATCGGCGTCCGTTGCCGAGTTGTCTGTCAAGACCAAGACGCAGAAGGGTATCCAGATCGAGCACGCCATCATCGAGGGGGCCAACCACTTCTTCGCCGATCAGCTCGACGAAATGAAAGGCCTGGTCGGCAACTACGTCGACAAGCGCATGGTCGAGATCCTGGAAGCCAAGCGCGACAAGGACTAACGGGGCCCTGAAAGCGCTCGGCCATGGGGCGAAGGACGTGGAGGCGTCGAAGCACCGGGGCCGCGCGCGCCCCCCGCGCGGGAGCCGCGCAAGGCTTGCCGCACACTGTCGAAATCTGATCACAAGTTGCAGCTAGTGACTGGGGCCAGCAGAACGGAGCGGTGTTGGCCCGTTGCGCCAAGCGTGTGCGACCAAGGTCGCGGTGGTGTTTGGTGTCAGCGACGCAAGCCCAGTCAGTACCGCTGACGGGACAGAGCGCGTGGGGCGCTCGAACGGGGACTGGCACCGCACCCTTGGTGGTGGACCGGCGAAGGGAGGGACGATGGCGACGATCGTGACCGTGCACGGCACGTTTGCCCATAGCGAGGCTGAACCCACCAGCGCCGACGAGCCCAGCACCGCCGACCTGCAGTGGTGGCAACCCAACAGCGCTTTTGATCAGGATGTGCGCGCGCTCATTGAGGAGGCGCCGGGCGGCGGCCCCGTCGACGTCAAACCCTTTGTATGGAGCGGCAACAACAGCGAGATCGAGAGGCGCAAGGCCGGCAAGAAACTGGCGGGCGAGCTCAAGGCACTCGAAGCCTCGGGCGAGCCCTATTGTCTGGTCGGACACAGCCACGGTGGCTCGGTCATCGGCTGGGCACTGCTCGAGAGCGCGGCCAAGCGCCAAAGCCTGAAGGGTCTCAAGCGCTGGATCACGGTCGGCTCGCCGTTCGTTGCCCTCAAGAAGGAACGGTTTCTGTTCCAGCGTCTCGACTTGATGCACAAAGCCATATTCGTCGCCTCGTTCATGCTGCTGGCGATGTTCCTGGTCGATATCGCTGCGCAACTCTGGTTCAACGACGGGCGGCGCACGTTTGGCGAATGGCTGCAGCGACGCGGCCTTCGCTGGGCGATCAATGCCGTGCTCATGAGCCTGCCGATCTTCGTCCTCTACTTCGGGCTCAAGTACTGGGACTCGCTCTCTTTGCTGCACTACAGGCGGCGCGTGCGCGAACGATGCCGGACCTATTTCGCCTCGCGCTGGCTGTCGATGACACATACGGACGACGAAGCCGTGCAGGGCCTCGCATTCCTGCCGGGCGCCAAACTCTACTTTTTCGACAAGTCGTTCGCGGTCTCGGCCATCACCTTGCTGTCGATCGGGGCCGTACCGCTGCTCTATGTCTTGCTGCTCAATTCGCCGGCGACAATGGTGCGGCTGGCGGATCTGCTCAAGACCCAGTTCTACACCTCTCAATACCCACAGACAGAGGCCGTACTTCGCGAGGCGTGGGCGGCGCGGCGGATCTGGCTCGATCAGTTCTCGAGCACGCCAAATGCCGACGGCTCGACAGTCAACAAGCCGATGAGCTACTCGGAAAAATCGGCGCTGCGAGAGAAATACGTCGAGGCGCGCAAGGCCATCACGCCGGAGCTGCCGGGCAAACGATCGGCCGAGCGGGCTCTGCAGTTCAAGCGCGCCTTCTTCGAGCTGCGGGATGGAACGCCGTGCGCCGACGGGAAACTGTGTGGCAAGGGAGAGAACATCCGCACCAACAGCCGATTGCTGCTTTATCTCGTCACCAACCAGGTGACATCGACCGTGGTCGGCGACGATTCTATACTCTCGAACCAGCGCTCACTCTGGTCGAACCTCATTCCAGCGCTGCTGGTCCCGCTCTTCTTTGGCTTCCTGGCACTCTTCTTCATGCTGGTTTTCCGCGCCATCGCGCGGCTGGTCAGCCATGGCGCCAGCGTCCTGCTCAACAGGCTTACCAACGACGAAGTCAAGCGCGCCGCCTTCGGCAACGACACTGAGGGAGAGACCGCTATCGGCGCTGTCGACCGGCCGATGTGGATCGATCGATCGCCGCCACGGCTGCCGCCCCCGATCGCCGATCTCGTGACCGACTATTCCAACGGCATCGCCAGTCATTCGCTCGCAAAGTTCCGACGCACGATCGGGCAGTTGGCCTCGGCCGAACCCAAGCACACCGCCGATTCCGCCATCACCACCTACTTCACCTGGAAGGAGTTGGTCCACGCCGCCTATTTCGACGTGCCGCAATTCCGCAAACTCGTGGTGCAGGCGGTGTCTCAGGCCGACGGTTTCGCTGCCAGTCAAGCCTTCATGGCGGATCCGGATTTCAACCGGACCGCACGGTGGCTGGCGGACATCGGCGGCGGGCTGCACACGCCTCAGCCTCCGCACGCTTCGCCGCCCGACCGGGACGATGCGGAAGCGGTCTCGGCGGTGGTGGCCTCGACGGTCAAGGCACAGCCTTGAGGCTGCCGTTCCAGCTCCAGCTCGCAAGCGAAACGTGACAGCCTGGATCATCCCCGCGGCTCCACCGTGCCAAAACGGGACCAACATTAAGCTTCGGGCAAGAGGATCGCGGGCTGCGGCGTTGGCATGAAGTATGCTCTCAGACACTTAACCACTGTATCGAAGTGTAACTGTCTGGAAGCGTACCTCCGCCATGCGCAAGCTCGTCGCCCTGCTGATCGCCCTCATCCTGGGACTGATGCCGCCGCAGTTGGATGCAGCCCTCGGGCCCGAGGAGGTGAAACCCGCTCGGCTCGAGCTGTTGGTGATCGAGGTCCGGGGATGCACGATCTGCGACCTGGTGCGGTTGCATATCCAGCCGGCCTACGAGGCGACACCGCGCGCCCAGCAGGTGCCGATGCGCTACATCGACATCACCCACATCGACGAGCTGAAGCTCGGCCTCGCCAATCGGGTCGACACGTTGCCGACCATCGTGCTGATGCAGGACGGTCGCGAGGTCGATCGCATTTCCGGCTATCTCGGACCACAGAACTTCTTTGCGGCGCTGACGCACATGCTTTCGGGCGTCGCCGAATAGGCTGGCGCCTGGCCGGCGCAGACTGGCCTCACGCGCCGCGCTGCTGCCAATCGTCGATCAGGCGGGCGCAGATCTCGGTTGCCTGCTCGATTGCCGCAGACTCACACCACTCATCGGTCTGATGCGCGAGCTCCGCCGGTCCGGGGCCGAGGATCACCGTGGGAATGCCTCCATAGGCGGGTGTCAGCGCTGACGCGTCCGTGAAATAGGGTGCGGTGGCAACCGTGGGCAAAGCACCGGTCACGCCGCCGGTGGCTGCGAAAACGCGGCGCACCCAATTCGTCTCGGGCTCGGTCCATACGGGGACGGCCTCGTCCAGTGTCGTCACCTCGACCTCGTCGCCGACGAAGGCTTGCATATGGCTTGCGACATCGGCGTGGCGCTGCGCCGGAATGGTGCGGATGTCGAGGCCGACTTCGGCAAGGTCGGGCACCGAGTTGATGTTCATGCCACCGTGCATCCAGCCGACATTCAACGTCGGCGCGCCCATGACGGGATGACGGGCGATATTGAAATCGAAATCATCGAGCTTGGCCGTCGCCCGAGCGGCCTTCATCACCGCGTTAATGCCCTGGTCGGGCATCGAGGCGTGGGCCGTGACGCCGCGGGCGGTGAGCTTCAGGCGCAAGGCGCCGCGATGGCCAACCATCGGACGGTTCGAGGTCGGCTCGGCCACCAGCAGCGCACCTGCACGCCCGAGGAGGTCGCGCGCGGTGGCGACGATATGATTAGCGCCGGTGCAGCCGGTCTCCTCGCCCGCCGTGATGATGAGGATGATGCCCGGACCATTGGCGAGGCGAGGGGCGGCCTCGATTGCCGCTGCGACGAAGGCTGCAACGCCGCTCTTCATGTCGGAGGCGCCGCGTCCGTAGATGCGACCGTCAGCGGTGTCGGCTGCAAACGGGTCCATCGACCAGGCTCGGGCCCCGAGGGGGACGACGTCGATGTGGCCGGTGAAGGCGAGCGGGGGCTGGCCGCCGGCCCCGCTGCCGATGCGGGCAATGAGATTGGCTCGGCCTTCGCCCATGGCGACATAATCACAGGTAAAACCCGCGGCCTCGAGCAGGCGGCCGATATGACGCGCGCATGCCTCCTCCTCGCCCGGCGGATTGATTGTCCGGAAGCGGATCAGCTCGCGTGTCAGCTCGACGGCGTCGGGTCGCATGCACTCGTCTCCTCGGATTGCTCTCGACTGGCGCGGCCTCAGCGCTGCGGGGCTTTCGCGGGCGGTTGCGCCTCCGCCTTGGCCTTGACGGCCTGCTCGACGCGGAGATCACCGGTGTCGAGCGAATAGACCTCGGCGGGCTTCAGGACGAGACCGGTCGCCATACGCAGCGCGACGGCCAGAACGAGTACGCCAAGCAGGGCGCGGAGTTGTTCGGGGTTGAGGCGGGAGGCAATCACGACGCCAAGGTGGGCGCCGATGACGCCGCCGATGATCAGCGGCAGGGCCAGGGCGGCATCGACGGAGTAGTTCTGCGTCGCCTGCAGGAGGGTCGCATAGGCGGCGACGAAGATGATCTGGAAGGCGGAGGTGCCGAGGGCGATCCGGGTCGGCATCTTGAGAACGTAGATCAGGGCGGGCACCAACAGGAAGCCGCCGCCGACACCCATGATGGCGGTGAGCCAGCCGACGAAAGAGCCGATGGCGACCGGGGGAATGGTGCTCATGTAGAGCTTGGAGGCATGAAAGCGCGTCTTCAGCGGCAACTTCAGGATCCAGCTGTGCTGGCCCGCGCGACGGGCGCTGCCGGTCGGCTGCTTGGCCGCCTGGCGCATGAGCAGGCGGATCGCTTCGATCAGCATCAGGCCGCCGATGGTGCCGAGCATGATGACGTAGGTGAGCGTGGTGAAGAAATCGAGTTGGCCCGCCGCCTTCAGCCACTGCTGCAGCCAGATGCCGGTGGTGGCGCCGAACAGGCCGCCGATGATCAGGTAGAATCCCATCTTCATGTCGACGTTGCCGCGACTCCAGTGGGCGAGTGCGCCGGAAACCGACGAGGCCACCACTTGGCTGGTGCCGGTGCCGACCGCCACGGCCGGCGGGACTCCGAGGAAGATCAGCATCGGCGTGGTGATAAAGCCGCCGCCCACTCCGAACATGCCCGACAGCACGCCGACGGCAAGTCCGAGCCCCAGCAGCACCGGCAGGGGCAACGCGATCTCGGCAATGGGCAGGTAGAGGTTCATTGGTCGGCCACCTTTGCCGTGGAGTTTGCTCGCTCGGTGGCCGGCTCTCCGGTCGCCTGAGGGCGCGGAGCGGCCGCCCGCCGCAAGCGGTCGTTGATCGCGCGCCCGACACCGATATCAGGAATTGGCATGACTGCGAGCACTGTTGCGCCGGAGCGGTCGAGACGGCGCAGCGCCTCGAACAGGTTGGCAGCCGCCTCGATCAGGTCGCCCGCAGGGCTCAGGTTCAGGAGTGGGCCATCGTAGGCAGGTGCAAAGGGGCCGAAGGCCAGGAAGGCCTCGCCCGGCCGTGGTGCGGTTGCCTCGAGGCGGACGGGCAGACCCGGCGCGTAGTGGCTCTCGAGCTGGCCCGGCGCCGTTGGACGGGTGTCAGGCGTGACGCCGGACGGGCGCGGCGTGACGCCGACCGCGGCCTCGATGGCCTCGATGGTAAGCGCGCCAGGGCGAAGCAGGACGAGGTCGCCCGTGGTGACGTCGAGGATGGTCGATTCGATGCCCGCTTCGCAGGCGCCGCCATCGACGATCAGGTCGACGCTTGCGCCGAGATCGGCTGCCACGTGCGCAGCGGTCGTCGCGCTGACATGGCCCGACCGGTTGGCGGAGGGTGCGGCAACCGGCACCTCGGCCGCCTGCAGCAGGGCGCGGGCGACGGGGTGGGCGGGAATGCGGACGGCGACCGTATCGAGCCCGGCGGTGGCCAGCGCGCACACACGGCACGCCTCGGTCTTCTCCAGCACCAACGTCAGCGGGCCCGGCCAAAAGGCCCGGGCAAGCCTGAGTGCCAGCCCGTCGAGCACACCGATGGCGGCGGCTGCCCCGATATCGGGCACATGGGCAATCAGCGGGTTGAAGCTTGGCCGGCCTTTGGCCTCGTAGATACGGGCCACCGCGTGGGGGTTGGTGGCATCGGCCCCGAGCCCGTAGACCGTCTCGGTCGGGAACGCCACGAGGCCGCCCGCCCGGAGGATCCGGGCTGCTTCGGCGAGCATGTCGCGGCTCACCGTAACCGTGCTCTGTTGAGCTGGTGTCACGGAGCGATTAAACCTCTTTGGCAATGATCCCCCTTCCGACCGGCGCGGTTGCCAGGCGGAAGGCTCCTCGCGGCTGCAAGGATGGCAGGAACGATGACCTACCGTGCTCCAGTAGACGACATCATGTTCGCACTCAAGACGGCGGCCGGGTTGGACGACCTGATTGCCACGGGAACCGTCAGCGTCGACGAGGATACCATTCGAGCTGTGATCGAGGAGGCAGGCCGCTTCGGCGCCGAGGTACTTGCCCCCCTAAACGGCACCGGCGACAAGGCCGGCTCGCGACTGGTGGACGGCAAGGTCGAGACGCCCGAGGGTTTCAAGGAGGCCTACCAGGCCTTTGCGGAGGCCGGGTGGACGGCGCTTTCGGCGCCCGAGGCAATCGGCGGCCAGGCGCTGCCTGATGTGGTCTCGGTTGCGGCGGCTGAGATCTGGAACGCGGCAAACCTCGGCTTCGGGCTTTGTCCTCTGCTGACGCAGGGCGCCATCGATGCCGTATCGGCGCATGGCAGCGACGACCTCAAGCGCATCTACCTGCCGAAGATGGTCGCCGGCACCTGGACCGGCACCATGAACCTGACCGAGCCGCATGCGGGCTCCGACCTCGGCCAATTGCGCACCAAGGCCGTGCCGCAAGCCGACGGCACCTATCGCATCACCGGCACCAAGATCTTCATCACCTACGGCGACCACGAGATGACGGAAAACATCATCCATCTCGTGCTCGCCCGCCTGCCCGATGCGCCCGCCGGCACGCGCGGCATCTCGCTGTTCCTGGTGCCGAAGGTCCTGGTCAATGCCGACGGCAGCCTCGGCCAGCGCAACGACGTCGTCTGCGCCAGCCTCGAGCACAAGCTCGGCATCCACGCCAGCCCGACCTGCGTGATGAAGTTCGGAGAGGGCGGCGACGGCGCGGTCGGCTACCTCGTCGGCGAAGAAAACCGCGGCCTCAACGTCATGTTCATCATGATGAACGCCGCCCGCCTCGGCGTCGGCGTGCAGGGCGTCGCCATTGCCGAGCGCGCAACCCAGCGCGCCATCGCCTACGCCCAGGAGCGGCGACAGGGGCGTTCGTCGCGCGGTAGCGCGGGAGACATGAGCCCGATCATCGAGCACGCGGACGTGCGTCGTAACATCATGACCATGAAGACGCTGACGCAGGCCGCGCGTGCGATCTGCCTCGTCACGGCGCGCGAGCTCGACATCTCGCGCCATGGCCTCGATCACAGCCAGCGCCAGGCCGCAGCCCAGCGCGCTGCCCTGCTGACGCCCATCGCCAAGGCCTTCTCGACCGACATCGGCGTCGAGGTCGCCTCCATCGGCGTGCAGGTTCACGGCGGCATGGGCTTCATCGAGGAGACCGGCGCTGCGCAACACTATCGCGACGCGCGCATTCTGCCGATCTACGAGGGCACCAACGGCATCCAGGCGATCGACCTGCTGGTGCGCAAGCTGCCGCTCGAAGGCGGACGGGTCGTGGAGACCTATATCGGCGAGCTCGCGGCGACGGCGGAGGAGCTCAGAACCTCCAACCGGCCCGAGTTCGGGCGCATGGGGGAGCGGCTCGGCGAAGCGGTGGCGGCACTCGGCGAGGCGTCTCGTTGGATGGGTAAGGCGCTGGCCGGCAACCAGGAGGCGGCACTCGCCGGCGCGCAACCCTACCTGCGCCTCTTCGGGCTGACGGCGGGCGGCATCTATCTCGCTCGCGGCGCGCTATCCGCTGTGCGCAGCGGCGACGGTGCAGCCGTGCAGAAGCGCGTGGCGCTCGCCCGCTACTTTGCCGAAAACCATACCGTGATGGCGCCGTCCCTCAAGGACTCGATCGTGACCGGGGGCGATGCGGCGCTTGTGCTGGAGCCCGACGCACTGGCGGGGTGAAACCCGCCACGGAGTCCTGGTGGCAACGGCTGGCCTCGTTCGGCGCCCACCGGGCGTGAGCGCGCGGGGCCCGAGACGGCACGCGACACTCCGAGCGTCATCGGCCCACCACTCACCCCGCAACGACCGTGGGGGGATGGGTGACGATCGACTTCAGCGCTGGCACCGGCCTGGAGAGATGGGCGATGTCGGGGAGCGGGCGACGCAGTTCGGGTGAGGCGGCGAAGGCCTGCTCCATCGCGGCGCCGGCGCTCAACACTTGGCGGTCGGCGCGGTAGGGGCCTACGACCTGAAGGCCGAAGGGCAGGCCCTTGGCGTCCGTGCCGCAGGGCAGCGACAGGGCGGGATTGGTCGTGAGTGTGATGAACCAGCTCATCGCCAGCCAGTGGTAGTAGGTGTTGAGGCGGCGGCCGGCGATCTCGTCGAGGTAGAGCTTCTCCCAGGGGAACGGGGAGACAGCGACGGTCGGCGTGATGATGAGATCGAAGTCCGCGAAGGTCGCCTGCACCCGGCGGAAGATGCGCGTTTGCTCGGCGTGCGCCCAGGCGACATCGGCGAGCGACATCTTGGCGCCGAGTTCGTAGTTGGCGCGCACGTTGGGTCCGAGGAGCGACTTGTCCTTCTCGTAGTCGGTACGGTAGCGGGCGACGAAACTGAGGGCTCGCACGACATCGAAGCAGCGCTCGGCCTCGCCGAAATCGATATCGACCCGGTCGCAGCTCGCAAACAGGTCGCGCATGGCCGCCAGCTTGGTCTCGAACGCCGACTTGATGGCGGGATCGACGATGCCGGTGCCGAGGTCGACGCTGTAGCCGACGCGCAACTTCGAGAGATCGACTGGATCGGGCGTGGCGTAGGCGTTGGCGTCGAGGGGGTAGGTCAAGGGATCGCCTGCATCGAAGCCGACCTGGCTCGCGAGCAGCAGGCAAGTGTCGGGCACATTGCGCGCCATGGGGCCCAGCACGGAGATCGGCGTCCAGCCGAGGTCGCGGGCTTCGGCCGGCACCATGCCGGGGGATGGACGGAACCCCACGATTCCGCAGAAGGCGGAGGGGATGCGCAACGAGCCGCCAGTGTCGGAGCCGGTGCAGATCGGGAAGAGGTCGGCGGCCAGTGCTGCAGCCGATCCGCCCGACGAGCCGCCGCAGGTGAGTGTGGGGTCGAAGGGGTTGCCGGTGGCGCCCCAGACGGGATTGCGGGTGTTGGCACCGGCGCCGAACTCCGGCGTGTTGGTCTTGCCGACCAGGATGGCGCCGGCTTTGCGCACGCGTGCGATCATGACGCTGTCGGCATCGGGCACGAAGTCCTTGAAGAGCGGCGAGCCGAAGGTTGTCAGCACGCCTTCAGTTTTCTGCAGGTCCTTGGCGCCGAAGGGCAGGCCGTGCAACGGCCCGACGGCGTCGCCCGCCTTCAGCGCTTTTTCCGCCGCCTGCGCCTCACGACGCGCGCGCGCAAAGCAGCGGGCCGTGACCGAGTTGATGGCGGGATCGAGGGCCTCGATGCGCGCGATGAAGGCCTCTAGCACCTCGGTCGGCGAGATCTCGCGGCGGCGCATGCGCTGCACCAGCTCGACGGCCGACATGGCAACGATCGGATTCACTCCCGACATTATCAACTCCCGTCCTCGAATGCTGCGGGCCTGACGCCCCTCGGGGTCAAATGTGACGTATATTCAGGCCAATGCCAGCCCAATTTGCGGCCTTGTGCCCAACCCGGAAACTTGGGACATTGGCTGATCCATCAGTCAAAGCTGGCAGCAAGAGGCGCGTTCAGCGCCCAGACGCTGCCGAAGGGAGAGGCGACACGATGAAGCGAGCCACAAAATTTGGCCTGGTTGCAGCGCTGGCACTACTGGCCGGTGTGCAGTCGGCCAGTGCGGGCAAGAAGGATGATACGTTCACGTGGGCGACGGACCGGGAGGCGGCGGTCGTCGACACCTACTACAACAACACGCGTGAACTGGTTCTTATCGGCGAGCTCGTTTGGGACGGCCTGTTGTCGCGCGATACGACCGGAAAAATTATCCCAGGGCTCGCAACGAGCTGGAAATGGGTCGACAACAAGACGATCGAGGCCGACCTCAAGACGGGCGTCAAGTTCCACGACGGCTCGGACTTTGATGCCGACGACGTCGTCTACACGCTACAATTTCGCCAACGACAAGGCCAACGGCGTGCTCACCTACTCCAACGTCAGCTGGATCAAGACGGTCGAAAAGCTCGGCCCGAACAAGATCCGCATCAATCTGCAGAAGCCATTCCCGCCGCGCTCGACTATCTCGCCAACGCCTGCAAGATCGTGCCCAACGGCCACTTCGACAAGGCGCCGGCGAAGGCTGACGGCAAGAAGGACTTTGCCGCCGTCAAGCCGATCGGCACCGGTGCCTACAAGGTGGCCGACGTCAAGTCCGGCGAATACATCCTGATGGAGCGCAACGACAGCTACTTCAGGGCAAGCCAAGGTCGGCAAGCCATCCGCTTCCGCACCATCAAGGACAAGCAGACGCAGATCGCGGAGCTGCTCACCGGCGGCGTCGATTGGATCTGGGACGTGCCCAAGGACCAGGCCGAGCGCCTGAAGGGCATACCGGCAAGTCATCGTGGAGAACGCCAAGACGTTGCGCGTCTCGTACATCCAGTTCGATGTCAACGGCAAGTCGGGCAACAAGATCTTCATGGACAAGAAGGTCCGTCAGGCCGTCGCGCACGCCATCAATCGCGAGTCCATCGCCAAGAACCTGGTCGGCGACGCGTCCGTGGTCGATCCACGCGCCGTGTCATCCGGACCAGTTCGGCTGCACCGACGACGTCATGAAGGACGTGGCGCGGTTCGACTACAATCCGACCAAGGCGAAAGAGCTACTGAAGGCAGCCGGCCATCCCAACGGTTTCGCGTTCGACTTCTATGCCTACCGCGAGCGCGCAGTACACCGAGGCCGGTGATCGGCGATCTGGCCAAGGTCGGCATCAAGGCCAAGCTCAACTTCATGCAGTTCCGTGCGCTGCGCGACAAGGTCCGCAAGGGCGAGACGCCGATCAACCACATGACCTGGGGCTCGAACTCGATTCCCGATGCCTCGGCCATCATCAACCACTTCTTCTCCGGTGGTCCCGACGACCTGACGCAGGACGCGGAGATCATCAAGCTCGCTGACGACGCAGGATCGAGCGTCGATGCCAAGCAACGCAAAGGCTTTGTACAACAAGCTCTACGAAGCGGGTGGCGAATGAGGTGTTCTGGATGCCGATGTTCACCTATGCCAAGTTCTATGCGTGGTCGAAGGACGTCGACTTCACGCCGACGGCAGACGAGATCCCCCGCTTCGTCGACGTCACCTGGAAGTAGATCGGGCCTCGTCCCTGATCCCTCGAACGCTACGGCGGGCCGGCCCTGAATGCCGGATCGGCTGCGTTATTTATTGAAGCTGCCGGAAAGTTTCGTCGATGGTGGCTTATGCCCTCAAGCGACTGGGGATTGCGATGCTGGTGGCGCTGACCGTCTCGGCGCTTTGCTTCTCGATGATCTACCTCTCGGGCGATCCGACGCTGGCGCTGGCCGGCGAAACGGCCACCGAGGAGGACGTCGACGCGATCCGCAAATACTACGGCTACGACAAGCCGATCGCGGTGCAGTACGTGCAGTGGCTCGGGCGGGCTTTGCAGGGTGATCTCGGCACCTCGCACTATCTCAAGACGCCAGTCTGCGACCGTCATCTTCGAGCGCCTGCCGACCACCATGCTGCTCGGCGCCCTGGCGCTGGCGTTCGCACTGATCCTGGCGATCCCGCTCGGCGTGCTGGCCGCCATCCGGCCGAACTCGATGTTCGATCGCTTGGCGCTGACGCTGGCGGTGATCGGGCAGGCGATGCCAAGCTTCTGGTTCGCGCTGACATCTGATTCTTTGGTTCGGCATCAAGTGGCGCATGCTGCCGATCACTGGCACTGACAGTTGGCTCAACTTCATCATGCCGTCGGTGGCGCTTGGCTACTACGTGACGCCGGCGGTGATGCGGCTCACGCGCGCCGGCATGATGG
Organism: uncultured Alphaproteobacteria bacterium; assembly: GCA_963761475.1. GTDB lineage: Bacteria > Pseudomonadota > Alphaproteobacteria > Rhizobiales > Hyphomicrobiaceae. Next base: position 13,392 of record CAVXGT010000014.1, on the reverse strand, counting down.
AGGTGCTGTCGTCGGACTATATCCGCACGGCGCGCGCCAAGGGTCTCAGGCCGTTCACGGTGCTGTTCAAGCATGCGCTGCGCAATGCCATCATCCCCGTGGTCTCGCTCGCTGCTGTCCAGTTCGGCTTCATGCTCGGCGGCTCGATCGTAATCGAGACCATTTTCCAGGTGAGCGGGCTGGGCTTCCTTGCCTGGGAATCGATCCAGCGCGCGGACCTGCCGATGATGCAGGCGATCGTGCTGGTGCTATCGGTGATCTACGTGCTGCTGACGTTCATCGCCGACATGCTGAACGCGTTTCTAGACCCACGCATGAGGATTGCCTGACATGGCCATCACCGAAGGCCGTGCGAAGGCGGGATTGCCGACTGCGGCCGAGATCCTCGAGCCGTCGCCCGGCACGCTCTTGATGCGACGTATTTTCGGCCATTGGGGCCTGCTGGTCGGGCTGCGCGCTACTCGGAGCCATCATCTTGATGGCGCTTCTGGCTGGTGTGCTGCCGCTCAAGGACCCCTATACGCAGGACCTCGCCAACAAGCTCATCCCGCCGGTCTGGTTCGACAGTCCGAAGGCCAGCTGGGAGCACCCGCTCGGCACGGACGGCCTCGGCCGCGACTATCTCTCCAGGTTGTTCTATGGCGCGCGCATCTCGCTCACTATCGGGCTTGCCGCCATGCTGATCTCGGGCGTGATCGGCACCACGCTCGGCGTGCTTGCGGGCTACTACGGCGGACGGGTCGACATGATCGTCAACTTCATCGTCACGACGCGGCTCTCGATGCCGGTGATCCTGGTGGCGTTGGCAGTGGTGAGTCTGGTCGGTTCGTCGCTCAGCGTGGTGATCTGGGTGCTGGGGTTACTGATCTGGGACCGCTTTGCCGTGGTGATGCGTTCGGCGACGCAACAGTTGCGAGGGCGCGAGTTCGTGACGGCGGCGCAGGCGCTCGGCTGCTCCAATGCGCGCATCATTCTTACGGAGATCATGCCCAACGTCATGAACCACCTGATCGTGGTCGCGACACTTGAGATGGCACACGCGGTGCTACTGGAAGCAGCGCTGTCGTTCCTTGGGCTCGGCGTGCAGCCGCCGGACCCGAGCTGGGGACTGATGGTATCGGAGGCGAAGGGACTGATGTTCTTCGACGGCTGGCTGATTGCGGTGCCGGGCATCGCGCTATTCGTGCTGGTGCTGGCGATCAACCTCATCGGCGACGGCCTGCGCGACGTGACGGCGCCGGAAAACCGCGCATGAGCCAGCCACATATGACACAGGCCAATGCAGACCGGATCCTAACCGTCGAGGATCTGCGGGTCGATATCCCCGTCCCCTCGGGCATGCTGCATGCCGTGCAGGGCATTTCCTTCCATGTGGATCGCGGTGAGACGGTTTGCATCGTCGGGGAATCGGGATGCGGAAAATCGCTGTCGGCGCTGGCGATCATGGACCTTTTGCCGGGACGCGCAAAGCGACAGGCGACAGCGCTACGGCTTGGTGACAGCGATCTTGCTAGCTATAGCGACCGACAGATGTCGGATGTGCGCGGCAATCGCATGGCGATGATCTTCCAGGAGCCGATGACGTCGCTCAATCCGGCCTACACGATCGGCAACCAGCTCGAGGAAGCGCTGCTCAGGCACAAACGTGTTCCGCGTTCGCAGGCGCGCGCCCGCGCTATCGACCTGCTGCAGCGGGTTGGCATTCCGGCAGCGGCCTCACGCCTCGGCCAGTATCCGCATCAGTTGTCGGGGGGGCTGCGCCAGCGCGTCATGATCGCGATGGCGCTGATGTGCGGGCCAGACCTCATCATCGCGGACGAGCCGACGACGGCGCTCGACGTCACCATCCAGGCGCAGATCCTGCACCTTCTGGCCCAGCTGCAACGCGAGTTCCAGATGGGCCTCGTGCTGATCACACACGACCTCGGCATCGTCGCGCGGATCGCCACCCGGGTGATCGTCATGTACGCCGGCGAGGTGGTGGAGGCGGGATCTGCCGACGAGGTCTTCCGTCGACCGGCCCATCCCTACACACGCGGCCTGATCGAATGCATTCCGATCCCAGGGCAGACGCGGCGCGGGGAGCGGCTCGGCACCATTCCCGGCATGGTCCCCTCTCTCGTCGGCGCGTTCCGCGGCTGCCACTTTGCCGGGCGGTGCCGGCACGCACAGCCTCAATGCGAAACCGGTAGCGTGCCGTTGGAACCAGTCAGCGACGGCCGCCACACCGTACGTTGCCTCCGTCACGGCGAGCTTGCGGCGGGCGGCGACTTTCCTTCAAGCAACGCCACGCGGGGCACGACATGAGCGACACCCTCACGTCCTCGGCCGCCGACGCCGGCGCGGCACCGATCTTGGCCGCGCGCTCGGTCACGCGCACGTTCCAGGTCGGGGCTGGGTTCATGCGTGCTAAGCGCACGTTGACGGCCGTCGACGGTATCTCTCTCGAGATCCGGCCTGGCGAAGTGATGGCGCTGGTCGGGGAATCGGGTTGCGGCAAGACCACCCTCGCCCGCATGTTGCTGGGCCTGTTGCCACCGTCGTCCGGCGACATCCTGCTCGACGGGCGGCCCATTGGCAGTCTGAGCCGGCAGGAGGTGGCGCGGCTGGTGCAGCCGATCTTCCAGGATCCCTATTCCTCCCTCAATCCGCGCAAGTCGATCGGCTCGATCATCGGCCTGCCGTTGAAAGTGCAGGGCGACGGCGAGCCTGCGACGTGGCGGCAGCGTGTCGAGGACATGATGGAGCTCGTCGGGCTCGCGCGCCGCCTCTACGACAACTATCCAAGCCAGCTCTCAGGTGGCCAGCGCCAGCGCGTGGCGATTGCGCGCGCGCTCATCAATCGCCCGCGCATGGTTATCTGCGACGAGCCAACGTCGGCGCTGGACGTGTCGGTGCAGTCGCAGATCCTCAACCTGCTCGAGGATCTGCGGCGCGAGCTCGGATTGACCTATCTGGTGATCAGCCACAACCTGGCGGTGGTCGAGCATATGGCGAGCCGGGTGGCGGTCATGTATCTCGGCCGCATCGTGGAGGAAGCGGCGACTGATGAACTGTTTCGCGCGCCGCGCCACCCTTATGCTTCGGCTTTGCTGCAATCGGTGCTGACACCGGAACCCGGTCTCGGCATCCCCGACACGCAGCTCGGCACAGCCTTCCCCAATCCGCTCGAGATTCCCGCCGGCTGCCGCTTTCACCCGCGCTGCAGTCGTCGCATGGAGCGCTGCTCGCACGAGCCGCCGCATCCCCTGCGGATCGATGGCAGCATGGTCGAATGCCACCTGCACGAGCCGCCGGCACGTTGAGGCGCAGCGGCCCGGATGGCGGACGCGAAAAAGGGCCGCGCCAACGCGGCCCTTAGCTGCGATCAATCTCGGGAGGGACCTCGAGGCCGCTCCCTTACTCCGCCGCCTCCTTGTACCGCCGTGCATACTCGAGCAGCGCATCGTCGGCGCACGGATTGATAGGCGTGAAATCCTGGTGCGCGATCCACTCTGCCCGCGTCGGCTTCCTGATGTAGTTCGAGACGGAGTTGAGCGTCAGGTACACGATCTTCCTCGGCAGGGGCGTGATGTTGCCGGCGGAACCATGGACGAGGTTGCCATGGAACATCAGCATGCCGCCAGCCTTGCCCGTTGGCACGACGAGGCCGCCCTTGTCGTAGAGGCGCTGCACGGTCGGCTCGTCGAGCGTCCAAAGCGGATAGCTGGTGGTGGCCTTGTCGTGGCCGGCAGCGAGCACGCCCTCGGTGTGGCTCTTCGGGATCAGCATCAAGCGCGCCGTTGTAGGGATAGACCTCGTCGAGGAAGATCGCGATGTTCATGGCGCGCGGCTCGAGCATGCCGTCGTCGCGGGCCCAGGTGCCGTAGTCCTGGTGCCACTGCCAGACGTCGCCGGAGAACTTGGCCTTCGCGTTGATCTTGAACTGGTGCATGTAGACCTGCTCACCGAACACCTGCTCGATCGGCTCGATCATCCGGGGATGGCGACCGAGAATGCCGAAGGCCTCGTTGTAGAGGTGGGCTGCAAAGGCGGTGCGCGGTGCGCCGGACTTCTCGCGCCAGATCTCTTCGCGCTCCTGCTTGTAGATGTTCTCGGCCTCGGCGTTGAGGACTGCTATCTCTTGTGCGGTGAAGAGATCGGGCAGGAACAGCCAACCGTCATCGTTGAACTGCTTGACCTGGGCGTCGGTGAGTTTCATCGGGCGTTTCCTTCTGCTGGCAGTTTGTTTTTCAATTTTGGTATTGCGGCGCTTGCCAAGGCTGGCTGCGTTGCTGAGGCCAGGAGGCGCTCGGCTGTGACAGAACCGGCGCGTCGGGCATGCGCGCGCGCGAGCGCTCCAGCTTTGTCCACTTCACCGGCGGCGATGGCGTCCCGGATGGCGCGGTGCTCAGACCACACGCGTTGGCGCATGCCGGGCACCTCCAAAGCCTGCGCCATGGACCGGCGAAAATGCGGCCACTGCTCGGAGACAGTCTCGGCGAGCGCATCATTGCCGGACAGCCGATAGAGAGCAGAATGAAAGGCCACGTCGGCGTCGATCAAGGCGGACGGCGTGATGGTGGATGGATGAGAGGTAACGGAGGCAAGGATCACATCGACTTCGTCGAGGCCTGCTGGGGGCAATGTCGCGTCGCGGACCCGTGCTGCCATCAGCTCGGCCGCGAGACCATCGAGCGCCTCGCGCACCTGATAGAGATTGCGAATTCGATCGGCATCGATCGGGGCGACGGCGACACCGCGCTTGCCTGAATCGACAAACAGGCCGCGGCGGCGGAGCACCTGGATGGCGTGACTGACGGGCTGGCGCGAGACGCCAAGCATCTCCGCCAGCTCCTCCTGCGTCAGGCGCCGGCCAGGCGCCAGCGTACCGTCCACGATCGCGCCCAAAAGCCGGTCGTGCACCTGATCGATCAGGGCGGGCTTGATGTCGAGTTGCGCGAGTGACATGGGGTGAGCTGCCTCTCGTGGGGCGATGGCAGCTTTCTTAGCATTCGGAATTCAGAATTCCAAATGCTATTTCATGCGTTGCAAGCGGCGCCAGCGCGCAACGGCGCCACCGGTTGAGTGTTTCTCCCCTCAAGCCGCAATGTGAGCTGCGGCTCGTCAGCGGGACTGGCCGTACACAACGCCATCGGAGGAGCCGGTCGACCACCCGCACTGCGCGTTGGGCGCGCAATTTGTCCGTTACGCCTTCGGCTCAGAACTCGCGCCAGGCAAAAGTCGGGTCGCCATCCTCGAACTTCTCGGCATCGAGACCACAGGCCACTGCGGCGTCGATCAGGAAGCCGCAGATCATCTCCCGCTCGTCGGCTTCGATCATGGCACCGTCGTTGCGTTCATTGAGGTCGTTCAGCGCCACAATCGTCCGCTCCATTTCGGCCAGAATGGCGGCCTCGGTCGCCGGCTCTGGAAGGATCGACATGGCTTTGCCATAGGCATCCAGCAAGGCGATGGCCTCAGCCGTGGCTTCCGGCGTGATGCCTTCGAGGCCAGAATCCATGCTGGCCTGCCAGTGCTCCTTGAGGGTTGCCTCGGCTTCTTCCCAGGCTTCAGCAATCTCGTCGTTGCGCATTGGATGACCTCTCTGCAGATCGAGTGACGCTGCATCTAGAGGGGTGTCGGAGCGAACTGCCAGCACCAAATATGTGGCGCTGCGGCACGGTCCACATCAATCTCATCGGGCTGTGTTGGTTGGGCATCAATGGCTGTGGAGCAAAGGCGATCCGCCAAGCGGTGCAGGCGTCCGCCGAAGGGGCAGCGGCACTTGATGGGACAACAAAATAGCGTTCAAAACCGCCAATTGGAACGGCTGCGGTCCAACTCTCCTGTCGTCAAGCCTCCGAAAGTATAGCACATTCCGAGGCAACGAGCGTAAGGCTCGCAGATCGGCTGGCAGCGTGCCCTCCGAGAGGTGGCGTCGTTGCGTGCCGCCGTTCGGGGGCGCTGAAACCAAGGCTCACAGTGCAACGGCAACGGCCCTGCACGCCGGGTTGCAAGTGATTTTGGCGCGGCCAATGAGAGCACACGCAATTCAGCATCAGGCCATGCCGGTGCACGAGTAGGTGGGAGGATCGACGATGAGCAGCACGACGAGGACCAGCGCAGGCGGCGAGCCACGGACATTGTCACTCAACGGCCAGGATAACATCATCGTCGCCGTCGACGCGGTGCCTGCCGGCTCGACCGTGCGCTCCGTCACTGCTGCCGGTCGCATTCCCAAGGGCCACAAGATGGCCTGCCGGCCGGTTGCCAAGGGCGAGCCGGTCCTGAAATTCGGGCAGATCATCGGCTTTGCGACCGAGGACATCGCCCCCGGCACCCACGTGCACACGCACAATTGCGCCTTTGCGGCCTTCGAGCGCGACTACGCCTTCGCCGAGGCAGCGCGGAATGAACCCATCCTGCCCGTCGAGCAGCAGGCGACGTTCCAAGGCTTTCGCCGGCAATCGGGCAAATGCGGAACGCGCAACTACATCGGCGTCGTCACGTCCGTGAACTGCTCGGCGACGGTGGCGCGCTTCATTGCGGAGGCGGTGACCAAATCGGGCGTGCTGGCCGACCATCCGACCATCGACGGGGTGATCCCGCTCGTCCACTCGACGGGCTGCGGCATCGATTCCGACGGCGAGACGTTCGAGGTTCTGAAGCGCACCACCTGGGGCTATGCCTCGAACCCCAACATGGCCGGCGTTCTCGTCGTTGGCCTCGGCTGCGAAGGCTTCCAGATCGCGCGCATGAAGGATGCCTACGGGCTGGTCGAGAGCGACACGTTTCGCACGATGACCATCCAGGACACGGGGGGGACGAAAAAAACCATCGCCGCCGGTGTCGAGGCGATTGCCAACATGCTGCCGATCGCCGGCAGGGCGCGACGAGAGACACTGCCCGCCTCGGAACTCGTGTGGGCACTGCAGTGTGGCGGGTCAGACGGCTACTCCGGCATCACCGCCAACGTGGCCCTCGGGGCTGCCGTCGACAGGCTAGTGCATCACGGTGGCACGGCGGTGCTGGCGGAGACGCCGGAGATCTATGGCGCGGAGCATCTGCTGACGCGGCGCGCGCGCAACCGCGAGGTCGGCGAGTCGTTGGTGGAGGTGATCCGGTGGTGGGAGGACTATACCGCGCGGGCCCGCATGAGCATGGACAACAACCCCTCGCCCGGCAACAAGCTCGGCGGCCTCACGACCATCCTCGAGAAGTCGCTCGGGGCTGCGGCGAAGGGCGGGACGACGACGCTCAATGCCGTCTACCGCTACGCCGAGCCGATCACGGAGAAGGGCTTCGTGTTCATGGATACGCCCGGCTATGACCCGGTGTCGGCGACGGGACAGGTGGCGGGGGGCTGCAACGTGCTGGCATTCACAACCGGGCGGGGCTCGGCCTACGGCTGCAAACCGACGCCCTCCTTCAAACTTGCGACCAACACCGAGATCTACAATCGCATGATCGACGACATGGATATCAACTGCGGCGACATCGTCGACGGCGTGTCGATCGAAGCCAAGGGACAGGAGATTTTCGAGTTCCTGTTGCGCACGGCATCGGGCGAACGCACGAAGAGCGAGGAACTGGGCTACGGCGATGCCGAATATGTGCCTTGGGTGATCGGCGCCACGATGTAGCCGTAACACCTCGGCCAGCGCGCGATTGGGCACTCCTCAAAAACAAGGCACTTGATGGGCCTCTTGCTGATGTTGCGCGATCTCGTGATCGCGATCGGAGACACGATTTTCGGGCGCAAGAGGCGGCGCTATGAGCACGCGGTGCTGATCCGGGCGCCGCGCGAACTCATCTGGCGCATGCTGCGGGCGCGGGAGATCGTGTTCGAAGGCCTGATCCCGCTGCATGTGCGTGCCGAGACCGTGCCGGGCCGGCCCGATCTCGAGGCGATCCAGATCGCTGCGGGTGAGACCGAGGTGGCGATGTTGACCCGGATTGCCGACGAGCGAGCGGGCATTGCCATCCTGTACGAGATCGTGCCAGAGGGCACCGAACCGGCATTGATCGAAGGCCACGACGACTACATCGGCTTCGTGCTCGCCGACGTTGCCGGAGGTACGCGCCTCGACATGACACGGGAGACGACGCCGTCGCGGTGGATTTCGCGCCTCACGGTGCCGCTCGGGCTGCGCAGCGGGGGGCGGCGCTACAAGCGCAAGGCGGAGGCCATGGCAAAAGCCGAAAACCGCACCGAAGCTTCCAACGGATGAGCGATTTTCCCTATCTAGCCCCTCTTTATGCGCTGGCTTCCGCCTTCTTGTTTGCGCTTTCCAATCACTTCACGAACCTGGGCCTGGAAGAGTCGGATGCGCGCACGGGCACGATCATCTCGATCGCTGCATCCGCCATCATCTACTGGCTGGCTGCCCCTTTCTTCCTCGTCAGCTGGTACTGGGCGACGACGGCCTGCCTGATGTTTGCCGCGGTTGGTGTCTTTCGGCCGGCGCTCTCCTCGATGCTGGCGGCGCAGAGCATCAAGATGATGGGGCCGACGCTGTCGAGCGCGCTCACGGCTGTCACGCCTTTGTTTGGGGCGCTGTTTGCCATCGTTCTGCTCGGCGAGCGCATGACGCTGCCGATCGCGGCCGGGACCGCCTGTGTCGTTGCCGGCGCCATCGTCGCCGCATGGAGCCCGACCGGTATCAAGCGAAGCTGGCCGCTGTGGGCACTGGCCTTGCCGCTTGGCGCTTCATTGATCCGGGCCACCGGCCACACGGTGACCAAGATAGGGCTGCTGGAAGTGGCCAGCGCTTCGTTTGCCGTGCTGGTGGCGAATTCGGTTTCGATGCTCTCGTGCTTCGCAGCCTTCCAGACCCAGCGCCGGCCGCTTGTCGGCACACGACGCAGCGCCCTCTGGTTCATTGCTTCCGGCGTGTCGGTGGCACTGTCGCTGCAGTTTCTCAACAACGCCCTACAGGTCGGCGACATGGTGACTGTGGTCCCGATCGTTTCGGCCACACCGCTGTTCACGCTGCTGTTGGGCGTGCTGTGGTTCGGGCGTGAGGTGATTACGCAGAGAACGGTGGTGACGATCGCGCTGATCGTACCCGGCGTCATTCTGGTGGCGATCGCCGGTCAGCTGTAGTGCGTCCGCTGCGGCCTTGATGGCGCGGACCGCCGCTGCAAATCATGCAGTGCACAATAAAATCCCAATTGCCAATCGGGAAAGATAACCCCTACACTTGAATTGTTACCGCGCGAAAGCGCCAATATCTGGCAGCTGCTTCATATTTCTGCTGCGGGGCAAGACTGCCGATAAATGTTTGGAAACGCCGATAAGCCTATAGTCAGGAGGGAAGTAATGCCGTCCGGAAGACTCAATCGCCGCAAATTCGTCGCTACCACGGCTGCCGCCGCCACTGCCACGGTGGCCGCCCCATTCATCCGAACGGCCAATGCTGCGGGTAAACTTTCAATCGGGATCTGGGATCACTGGGTTCCTGGCGGAAACCAGGCCTTCACCGACCTCGTCAACGAATGGTCGAAGAAGGAGAACGTAGAAGTCCAGGTCGACTTCATCACTAGCCAAGGCAACAAGCTGCTGCTCACGATCGCAGCCGAGGCACAGGCCGGGTCTGGCCACGACATCATCACGATGACCAACTGGTTGCCGTCCGAACATGCCGACAAGCTCGAGCCGGTGGACGATGTGGTCAACGACGTCATCAAGGAAGGCGGCGACGTCAGCGACACCTTCAAGCACTTCGGCAAGAAGGACGGCAAGTGGATGGCAACGCCGTCGAGCCGTGGCACGCTTTCCTATGCCTGCTGCTCGCGTCTCGACATCTTCAAGGAGCACGCCGGCATCGACCTCCAGGCCATGTACCCGGCCGGGAAGGCCCCGAACAAGGAACTTGCCGACACCTGGACCTGGGACGCTTATCTCAAGGCTGCGGAGGCCGCAAAGAAGGCGGGCGTTCCCTTTGGTCTTCCGATGGGCCAGACGGCCGACACAGTGCAGTGGATCGGCGCGCTGTTTGCCTCTTATGGCGCTTTCCTGGTCGATGCCAAGGGCAACATCACGGTGAAGTCGGACCCGGTACGGGAGGTGCTCGACTACTCGAAACGCCTGCTCGCGCAACTTCCGCCTGAAGTCTACGCCTGGGACGATGCGTCCAATAACAAGTGGCTGGTCTCGGGCAGAGGCGCGTCGATCTTCAACCCGCCGAGCGCTTGGGCCGTCGCCAAGCGCGACGCCCCGCAAATCGCAGAGAAGATCTGGCACCACGGCTGCCCGAAAGGGCCGAAGGGCCGGTATATCGGCACCAACTTCTACTATCACGCGATCTGGAAGTTCTCGAAGAACAAGGAGGCGGCAAAGAGCTTCATTCGCCATATCTCGACACGGCGGGCGGCCGAGATGTTCGTCAACGCCAGCAAGGGCTACGATCTGCCGCCCTATGCGACGTACAACGACTTCAAGGTCTGGGACGAGCAAGGTCCGCCGCCCGGTTCGATTTCGCACTATCCGAACAAGGGTGACCAGCAGTCGACGATTGCCGCCTACCCGGCGCCGTTCGACATCGGCCAGCAGATCTACAGTCAGGCCCTCATGCCGAAGCTGATTGCCAAGGTGACCCTCGAGAACCTCGCCATCGACAAGGCAATCGACTGGGCCCAGTCCGAGCTCGAGGGCATCACAAGCCGCCGATAACGGCTCTCATCGTCGCGACGGGCGGCGTCCCGGCCGTTGCGACGATTTTGGCCCGGGACGCCGCTTGAGCGAGACGAAACATGGTCGATACGACCCTTGAACGCCCGGACAGCATGGCGGCAGCCGCTGGTCATTCCGGCTTGCGCAAGGTGATGCGACGCAAGTCGACGATCGCCTTCCTGATGACCCTGCCGCTGCTGTTCCTGATCTTCATGCTGGTGGCCTATCCGGCCGGCTACGCCATCTACCTGGCGACGCTGTCGAAGAACATGACGCGGTACGTCGGCTTCGCGAACTTCACGTATCTCTTCAAGCGCGAGGCATTCTGGCTGGTGGTCGAGCAGTCGGTCGTGTTCGCCGTAACGGCCGTCATATTCAAAGCCATCCTGGGCTTCATCGTCGCCCACTTCGTGCACAACATTCCGAACAAAGGGCAGCGGAAGTGGCGCGGCATGCTGTTGGTGCCGTGGGTCATTCCGCCGGCCATGTCGACGCTGGCGTGGCTTTGGTTGTTCGATCCGTCCTACTCGGCTTTCAACTGGATCTTCGCGCAGTTTGGAGGAGGTCGCATCCCGTGGCTCGGCGAAGCCGGCTGGGCGCGCTTCTGCGTCATCCTGGTCAACATCTGGATCGGCTCGCCGTTCTTCATGATCATGTACCTGGCGGCGCTGAAATCAGTGCCTGACCAGCTCTATGAAGCGGCCGAGATCGACGGCGCCACATGGTGGCAACGCATCTGGTACATCACGCTGCCGATGATGCGCAACATCATCGCGATCACGACGCTGTTCTCGCTGATCGTGACGTTCGCCAACTTCGACATCGTACGGGTTCTGACGGCCGGCGGTCCGATCGACCGAACGCATGTGTTCGCAACCTGGGCGTTTAGGCTCGGCATCGAGAGCGGTGACATTCCGCTAGGTGCTGCTGTGTCGCTGTTCATGGTGCCGATCCTGTCGGTCGCCGCGATCTTCATTCTGCGCGACGTCAACCGGAGAGGGAACGAAGCGTGATGGCTACCACAACCGCATCCGGCGCTCCGGCCAAGGCCGCCGCTCCCAAGTACGGCAGCATGACCCGCGACAGGGACTGGGCGTTGCGCTGGTCCTACTTCTTCCTGATCCTGTTCGCGATCTTCTTCCTGACGCCGCCAATCTACATGTTCATCACGTCGCTCAAGACGAGCGCCGAGATATCGGCGGCGACCAATCCCTGGTGGGTCTACAATCCGACCTTGGAAAACTATGCGGCACTGCTTTCGGGTTCGGAGTTCCAGCGCTTCTTCTTCAACTCGGCCATCGTTTCGATCTGCGTGGTGACCCTCACCATGCTGATCTCGATCCCCGCCGCGTTTGCGCTCTCGCGCATGAAGTTCTGGGGCTCGGCGACGCTGGCAACCGGCGTGTTCCTGACCTACCTCATTCCCGAAACGCTGCTCTTCATCCCACTGTTCAAGATGATGGCGGTGTTCCGGGAATGGACGGGCATCGAGCTGATCAACCAGTGGTGGGTGCTGCTCATCCTCTATCCGACGCTGACGGTGCCGTTCTGCACCTGGATCATGATCGGCTATTTCTCGTCGATCCCGAAAGAGCTCGACGAGGCTGCACTGATCGACGGCGCCACCTGGTTCCAGACGCTGACCCGCATCTTCATTCCGGTGGCGCTGCCGGGCCTGATCGCGGCCACCATCTTCGCCTTCACGGTGAGCTGGGCGCAGTTCCTCTATCCCCTCGCCTTCACGACTTCGACCGACCAACTCGTCATGCCGGTCGGCATCGTCACGACGCTGATCAAGGGCGACGTCTTCAACTGGGGTCAGATCATGACGGGAGCCCTGCTGGGCGCCGCCCCGCCGCTCATCATCTACGCCTTTCTCATGGACTACTACATTGCCGGCCTGACCGCCGGCGCGACCAAAGGATGAGGGCCCCATGGCCGAGGTAAAGCTTCGCAAGGTCATCAAGAAGTACGACGAGGTGCTGGCCGTTCGCGGCATCGACCTCGACATCAAGGACCAGGAGTTCGTGGTTCTGGTCGGACCGTCGGGCTGCGGGAAGTCGACGACGCTGCGCATGATCGCCGGTCTCGAAGACATCACGGGCGGCGACATCGCCATCGACGACATCGTCGTCAACGACGTGCCGCCGAAAGACCGCGACATCGCGATGGTGTTCCAGAACTATGCGCTTTATCCGCATATGACGGTGGCCGAGAACATGTCGTTCGGGTTGCGGCTGAAACGGTTTCCCAAGGCGGAAATCAAGACGCGGGTCGATGAAGCAGCACGCATCCTCGACATCACCGAGTTGCTCGACCGCAAGCCGAAGCAGCTGTCCGGCGGCCAGCGCCAGCGCGTCGCCATGGGGCGCGCCATCGTGCGCAACCCAAAAGTGTTCCTGTTCGACGAGCCGCTCTCCAACCTCGATGCCAAGCTGCGGGTGCAGATGCGGACCGAAATCAAGCGCGTGCACCAGAAGGTGCCGGTGACCACCGTCTACGTGACGCACGATCAGGTCGAGGCCATGACGCTCGCCGACCGCGTCGTGGTCATGAACGACGGCAACATCGAGCAGGTCGGGGCCCCCACGAGCTCTACGACAATCCGGCGACGCGCTTCGTCGCGGGCTTCATCGGCTCGCCCTCGATGAACTTCATGCCGTGCGCTCTCGAGGAAAACAACAGCCGCCTGTTCGTGCGTGTTGACAAGGACACGACCTTTGCCGTGCCGGCCG
>CAVXGT010000013.1:0-384437 GCA_963761475.1 uncultured Alphaproteobacteria bacterium | reverse complement strand
TTGATCCTCCCCCCTTGAAGTGGTCCGCCCTGAAGTATGGGAATGTTCCCGAGGAGGACCACAATGCCGAAGAAGAGACACAAGCCCGAAGAGATCGTCGCGAAGCTGCGGCAGGTTGATGTGCTGACGGCGCAAGGCAAGGCCGTCGCCGATGCGATCCGCTCGATCGGGGTCACCGAGGTGACTTACTATCGTTGGAAGAACGAGTACGGCGGGTTGAAAACCGACCAGGTCAGGCGGTTGAAGGAGCTGGAGCAGGAGAACGCCCGGCTGAGGCGAGCGGTATCCGACCTGACGCTGGACAAGCTGATCCTGCAAGAGGCTGCAAGGGGAAACTGACAAGCCCCGCCCGTCGGCGTGCAATCATCGAGCATGTCCGGCGGACACTCGCCGTCTCCGAGCGCCGCGCCTGCAAGGCGCTCGGGCAGCATCGTTCGACACAGAGGAAGACACCCAGGGGGCGTGACGACGAGGCAGCACTGACCGCCGACATCGTGGCGCTCGCCCGGCAATACGGCCGCTACGGCTACCGCAAGATCGCGGAGCTGCTGCGGTCCTGGCCGGGCTGGGTGGTCAACGACAAGCGCGTCGAGCGGATCTGGCGGCAGGAGGGGCTGAAAGTGCCTGCAAAGCAACCCAAGCGTGGCCGGCTTTGGCTAGCCGATGGCTCGTGCGTGCGGCTGCGGCCCGAGCATCGCGATCATGTGTGGAGCTACGACTTCGTCGAGGACCGCACGCATGACGGCCGCAAGTACCGCATGCTCAATGTCATCGACGAGTTCACGCACGAGTGTCTGGCGATCCGGGTATCGAGGCGGTTGAAGTCCATCGATGTGATCGACGTGCTGTCCGACCTCTTCATCCTGCGCGGTGTGCCGGGACACATCCGGTCGGACAACGGCCCGGAGTTCGTCGCCAAGGCGGTCCAGGAGTGGATTGCGGCGGTCGGCGCCAGGACGGCCTACATCGCGCCGGGAAGCCCATGGGAGAACGGGTACATCGAGTCGTTCAATGCGCGGATGAGGGACGAACTCTTGAATGGTGAGATCTTCTACTCGCTGAATGAAGCGCGGATCATCATCGAGAGCTGGCGGCAGCATTACAATCAGGTCCGCCCGCACGCCGCGTTGGGATACCGGCCACCAGCTCCGGAGGTGTTCGTGCCCGGCCTCACCGCGTGGCCGCCTGCGCTACACGCAGGAGCTCCAGTGGCCACGCTCGCCCTGGCAAGGAGGCCACCCATGAACTAACATTCGATCTGGACCACTCGATGGGGGCTGGTCAAGGGGAGCTGGCCTTTCCCGAGACGTTCGTGCCTCTGCCGATGCAATCCTTACCGTTTCCATCAAAGTTGATCGCAAGCTCGACCGATCCGTTTTGCAGCGTCGAGCGCGCGCAACACTTGGGCGCAGCCTGGGGCGCGGATGTGTCGGTGATTGCCGGAGCCGGCCACATCGATACCGAGTCCGGCCACGGTCCATGGCCCGAAGGTCTTTTGACCTTCGGGCTGTTCTTGCGCAGGCTGAGGCCACACTGATTGTCGTTCAGCGGCCGCCTTCGATTTCGTCGACGGCTTTGGCCAGGAACTCGCCCATTTGGTTGCGGAGGTCAGCTTCTGCAACCGCAACACCTTTGTCGGCAAAATCCTTCATGACCTTGCGGACGACGTCATCGTCGCCCTTTTCTTCCAGATCAGCTCGCCTAACCGCCTTAATGTAGTCCTCCAGAGCCGCACCCGTAAGGCCCAGCTTGGCGCCGGCCCACTCTGCGATCATTTTGTTGCGGCGCGATTCCGCTTTGAACTTAAGGTCTTGATCGTGCGCAAATTTTTTCTCAAACCCTTTTTCGCGCTCGTCAAACGTCGCCATGTGATCCTCACCATCAGGAGTTGATAGTACGTCCGTTTTGCAACCGCGCGTGCCCTGTTCGGCTGGCCGTGCGCATCTCCGTTAACGGCATAGCCTGGACAAGCAGGCCGATCAACCGTTGCACGCACCACCAGCGTTACCAGACCAGTAGACTGTCGTGGTCATCAGATTGTATCCCGGATCGCCTTCGGCTAGAGTCGAACTTGCTCCAGATGGTCGAATCCATGGCTCTGGTCGTCCCGTTGCCGGATAACGAGAGACGGCTCGACCTGCCGGCCGGCGTGGCGCTCGCGACACATCACGACAAGCACAGCACGAACTCCGCTGACAATAAGAATTCCCACGAGGACATCCGCAAATGAACAGGCGTCGTCGCGTTTACGAAGGCAAGGCCAAGGTGCTCTATGAGGGTCCGGAGCCCGGTACGCTCATCCAGCATTTCAAGGATGACGCAACGGCCTTCAACAACAAGAAGCATGCGCTCATCGACGGCAAGGGCGTGCTCAACAACCGCATCTCCGAGTACATCTTCCAGCGCCTCGGCGAGATCGGCGTGCCGACCCATTTCATCAAGCGCCTGAACATGCGCGAGCAGCTCATCCGCGAGGTCGAGATCATTCCGCTCGAGGTGGTGGTCCGCAACGTCGCGGCGGGCTCCTTGACCCAGCGCCTGGGCCTCGAGGAGGGCAGCCAGCTGCCCCGCTCCATCATCGAGTTCTATTACAAGGACGATAAGCTCGGCGATCCCATGGTCTCCGAGGAGCACATCACCGCCTTCGGTTGGGCAACGCCTCAGGAGATCGACGAGGTCATGAGCCTTGCGATCCGCATCAACGACTTCCTGGTCGGCCTGTTCCTTGGCATTGGCATCCGCCTCGTGGACTTCAAAGTCGAGTTCGGTCGCCTTTGGGAGGCCAACGACCAGATGCGCATCGTGTTGGCCGACGAGATCAGCCCGGACTGCTGCCGCTTGTGGGATGCGACATCAGGCGACAAGCTCGACAAGGATCGCTTCCGCCGCGACCTCGGCGGCGTCGTCGAGGCCTACACCGAGGTGGCGCGCCGCCTGGGCGTGTTGACCGAGAACCCGCGTCCAAAGGGCGTCGGGCCTGTGCTCGTATCGACCAACGGCCAAAAGCCGAATTGAAAGCTGGTCGATTAGGGAGTAGGGAACTCCGAGCTGGTGAACGGCACCCTCGAGCGGTGCCGTTTCCACATCCCCAGCCGTGTTCGTCCACGCAATCGAAAGCCCGGGACACATGAAAGCCCGCATCAAGATCACCTTGAAGACCGGCGTCCTCGATCCGCAGGGCAAGGCCATTCAGAATGCGCTTGCAAGCCTAGGCTTTGCCGGCGTCGACGAGGTCCGCCAGGGCAAGTACATCGAGGTCGACCTCAAGGAGACCGACGAGACCAAGGCACGCGCCGAGGTCGAGCGGATGTGCCGGGAGTTGCTCGCCAATCTCGTCATCGAGAACTACAGCTATGAGCTCGGCGCCTGAGCCTGCCCATCGGGCCAACCAGCGCGAGGACGCCGCCCGGGCGATCCGTTATCTCGCGGTCAAGGCAGCGATCTTCATCCTCATTCCAATGCTGGCGGCAGCGCTCGCGGTTTGGTGGCGCTTCGGCTGAGGAGAATGTCGCCATCGCCGCTTCCCGTCCGAATGAGTGCGGGGTCTGGACAACGCCGTCCACGCCGTCATCCACTGCGCCAGCCCAAGCCTTCGCTCGCGCTGTAGGCGGCCCTCAGCCCCAACCGAGCAAGCCGCGGTTGCGCCCGGTCTTGTGGCGGCGCGCAGGCTTCGCCACCGTCGGCACGTTGTCGGGCAGCGCCACAACGGCCTTGACCGGCCGGTCGCCGGGCTCGCCCCAGGCCGGCGAGATCGGTTTCGGCCGGGTCTTGGCTGTCTCCGATGGCTTTCTTCGGTGCGCTCGCCGCAGGCTTTTGCCAAGATCAATTGGCGAGGGCAGGGGGGTGCCGGCCGCCGGGAGGCGCCCGAAAACGCCGAGCAGGCCACGCATTGCGAGCAAGCCGACGCCGATGCCGGAGACGATGAACCCGATCGCATTGAGCCGCTTGCCGTCCGCTGGCCTGACCGAGGTGGGTTGGCGAGGGCTATAGCGAATGGGAATGACGTCGCCGACCTGCGGGTGGACCAGATTGAGTCGAGTCGTGCGAGCCTTGGCGACAATCTGTCGTCCATCGCGGGTGGCGTAGCTCAGCCGTACATATTTGCGCTCCGAAAGGCCTTCGGACAACGCCGGGTTGGCCGCTGCCGTCACGCAAGTGCTACGACGGTGGCGGCATTTGGGGCAGGACTTCAGCCGGCAATACGCGTCGATGCCAACGACCTGCGCCTCTGCTCGCTCGCTTTGATAGGCGCCGAACGCTTGCAACGCCAATGGCACCATGCCGGCCAGCAACAGGAAAATGCCGAGCCGGGACAAGGCCGTCTTGACGATCGAAGTTAGCAGCTCAACCAATATTCCGCCCTCTACAACTCGAAGCCAACCCGTTGCTACGAGTGAGGATAGGCGATGTTTGCCAAGTTGCAGTAAACGGCCAACATCTGCTACCGATCCCAGGCCGAAACCTAGCGGGATAGCCAACCCATGCGCGCTGCCGTCATCGTCTTCCCGGGCTCCAACTGCGACCGCGACGTCAAGGTCGCCCTCGAGGCCATTACCGGCAAGCCGGCCCAGATGGTCTGGCATGGCGAAACGAGTGTGCCAGCAACCGACATCATCGTACTGCCCGGCGGCTTCTCATACGGCGACTATCTCAGGTGCGGAGCCATGGCGGCGCACGCCAACGTCATGCGCGACGTCGTCGCAAAGGCGAAGGCCGGCACGCCCGTGCTCGGCATCTGCAACGGCTTCCAGGTGCTGTGCGAGACGGGGCTCCTGCCGGGGGTTCTGCAGCGTAACGCCTCGCTGCGCTTCGTGTGTCGGGACACATTCCTGAGCGTCGAACAGCCCGATACCGTTTTCACGCGCGCCTACAAGGCAGGCGAGATCATCAACGTGCCCGTGGCTCATGGCGACGGCAACTATTTCGCCGACGAGGATACCCTCGACCGACTGGAGAACGGCGGCCGCGTGGTCTTTCGCTATGTCGATCCCGAGAGCGGGGAGGCCGAGCCCTCGGCCAATCCCAACGGCTCCATCAACAACATCGCCGGCATTTGTTGCGAGCGCCGCCGGATCGTTGGCATGATGCCGCACCCCGAGCGCCATTTCGACGCCATTCTGGGCTCGGCTGATGGCCGCCGGGTCTTCGAGAGCGCGATGGCCTCGCTCGCGGCTTGAGCGGTCAGGGCAGGGTGCGTTCATGGCCTCAGTGGACGTTTCCCGGACCCTTGCATTTGCTGGCTCGTCCTGGAGAATGCTTGGCCTCGGCGTGCTTGGCATCCTCATGACGGGGTTGAGTGGTGTACTGGCAGGCGGCCTGTTGCCGGGCACCGAGAACGACTGGCTCGCACGCGCTAACGGGTGGCTCGGATTGGCCTTTTTCGGCCTGGCGACGATGTTGGTCTTGTGGCGCGCCATCACCGAGACCGGCCCTGTGGTGACATTGACCCCGACCGGTATCACCGACACACGCATTGCCGCACGCGAAGTGCCGTGGACAGCAGTGCATGGCATCTCTACGTGGGACTACAAGGGCCAGCAGGTCATGGTCCTTGCCGTCGATCCCGACATAGAGGCGCAGCTCGAGCTTTCCCGGATTGCGCGCATGACCCGTACCGCCAATGCCGCGCTGGGCGCCGATGGCTTATGCGTGACGGCTCAGGGCTTGAAGGTCGCCTACGACGATTTGCTTGCCGCGACCAGGACTTATCTCACGGCCCATGGACGGGGCTGAGGGGCTCGCCAATGCTGGAGCGGAGGACGCGTATCGTGAGCACGACGGCAACGGGCCGAGGCTCAACGAGCCGGTCGCTCGGCCTGCATCACCCAAACCGGCCCAAGGCCCGGGTCGCCGCTGATGCGCACCCACCTGAAGCCTGCCGCCTCGACCGCCCTCACTGCCGCCTCGCTGGCAACAGGCACTCGGATGACGCAGCTCTGGGCGAATGTGGTTTGAAACACGTCATCAACGAGCCGTGCCAGGGCGCGCCCGCCATATCCCTTGCCGCGGTGGGATTGCGACGCGATCAGCACGGCGCAGTCCCATGTTCCCGGTGGCAGCACCGAAGCGTGATCGCCCCCGATCAGAGCGCAATCGAGGGCATGGGCATAGCCGATCGCCGCACCGTCGCAGTCGATCATCCGGCATATCGCGCTCTCGCTTGCGAGCGCAACGCCGACCTCGGCGTCCGCCGTGGCCCGCGATCCCCAGACAAGACGCACGGCCGGCAACGCCAGCCAGCCGCGCAATGCCTCGCGGTCGCCACCCTTGAGTGGACGCAGGCTCAAGTTGCCCTCGCCCCGTAGACGCGCAGCTTCGTCTTGGGCCGGCGGCACATCCATGCACGTCCTCGTCAAGCGGGATCGGTCGTTTTCGGGCAGGCCGGCAGCGCCGTCTGCTGCGGCGCCCGATGCCATTGGAACGTCTCGCTTAGGAACTTCAGGCCCTTGTAGCCCTTGACCTGCAACACGTCCGGCGCGCGCATGCGCAACTCGACGTCGAAACTCTCCCCCTGCTCGGGATCATAGATCCATCCCCCGTCCCACGAGCCGTCGCGCATCGCCCTGAGGCCGCCGATCACCTGCATCCCACAGATCGTCCGCTGGCGCA
The DNA here is from genome assembly GCA_963761475.1 of uncultured Alphaproteobacteria bacterium. GTDB lineage: Bacteria > Pseudomonadota > Alphaproteobacteria > Rhizobiales > Hyphomicrobiaceae. The sequence goes on along the minus strand of CAVXGT010000013.1, from coordinate 377,828 downwards.
GCCGGGTATCACCGTTGAGCTTGTCCCGCAGCACCTTGCCCCGCTTGTCGAGCGGCTGCTGCATCCAAACGATGCGCCCACAAAGATTGCTCTCGCAGGGCACGATCTCGACCGCTCCCCGTCCGGTATGGTCGATCCATATGCCGACGGGACCGGCGACTGGCTGCGGCGGAACGCCACTTGTCCGGCTCTGGCTCGTTGTCTGTGCTTGGGCCGCGGCTATCGCCAGCAAGCCCGCGGCAAATAGGCCGCTACCGAGCCGCAAGGCGGCGCGCGCCGGGCTTCGGCTCAAACTTTGCAATTTGATCATGGCACTGGGTCCTGAAGCTTCACTTGACCCGCCGCAGCTGGTGCAGCATGCATCTGCAAATGTGTTGGGCGCTGCTGCAGCCGTTGACAAAAGCGGGTCATGGCTCCAATACGCCGGAAAACTTGGCATCGGCAAGGCAGCTTGCCGTTTGGTAAACGAGGCGAGGCAACGTGATCGCCCTGCTCAGGGGCCTTTACCTTGAAAGACGCCATGCGAGGCAGTCACGTCGGTCTGCCCTTATATAGGATGCCGTACGCCCCTACCGCCCTCCGCGAAGGTAAGGTGACCCGGAGACGGAAAATCTAAAGGCTTCACCCTTAGCGTGGCGGCCAGTTGTCTGGCATGCCGATCCCTGGCCGCCCGAATGAGTAGCAACCGTATCCGATGGTATTGACCCTCGCCTTTCGTAACCTGTTCCATGACCGCATCCGGCTCGTCGTGACGCTGGTCGGCATCCTGTTTTCGATCGTTCTCGTCGCTGTCCAGCTCGGGCTTTATCTCGGCGCCCGCAAGATGATCATCGGAATGATCGAGAACGCCCCCGCCGATCTTTGGATCACCTCGTTCGGCGCCAAGAGTTTCGAGGAATCCGGGACTCTCAACGGCCGCGAGCGCTATATCGCTCTCTCCGTTCCAGGCGTCGCTTCCGTCGAGCCGCTGGTCGCCGCCTTCAACGAATGGCGCAAGCCGAAGGGGGGCACGGCGCTCTCCGTCGTCGTCGGCACCGACATGACACCAGGCGGCCTGAAGCCATGGGATGTGGTGGCGGGCGACACCGCAGCCCTGTTCCACCCCAACGCCATCGCCGTCGACAAGACCTATCTCGAGGATCTCGGCATCACCGGCCTCGGCGACACCGCCCAGATCGACACCACGCGCGTGCGCGTCGTTGCCATGACCGAGGGTATCCGCTCGTTTACGACGGCACCCTACGTATTCATGCCGCTGGCTCGCGCCCGCGAGATCCAGAACCTGACCGGCGACCAGACCACCTTCCTTCTGGTCAAGCTCGCCTCTGGCGCCGATCGCGAGACCGTGCGCCGCGCGCTGGTCGACCGCCTGCCGTCCGACGTCGAAGTGCTCGCCACCGAAACCTTCCGGGAGCGCAGCCTCGCCCATTGGTTGTTTTCAACGGGCGCCGGTATCGCGCTCATCGGCGGCGCCGTGCTCGGCACCCTCGTCGGCACTGTGATCGTCGCCCAGACGCTCTACTCCAGCACCAAGGACCACCTGAACGAGTTCGCGACCCTGCGCGCGCTGGGGTCCTCGTCCGGCTACATCCACAAGGTGATCCTGCTGCAGGCGGCGCTGTCTGCGGCCATCGGCTACGGGCTTGGCATGGCGATCGCCCTCGTTATCATCCAGGCCTCGAAGAACTCGGCCCTCCCCATCATCATGACCCCGGGCCTCGCCATCGGTCTCCTCGCGCTCACCGTCTTCATGTGCGCCATCTCGGCCTTGGCGGCGATCATGAAGGTCACGCGCATCGATCCAGCAATGGTGTTTGCCCGATGAGCAGCCCTGTCATTCTGAAGGCGAAAGGCATCGTCAAGGAGCTCGGCCAGGGCGCCGGCATGGTCCGCGCTTTGAAGGGCGTCGACCTCGAGCTGAAGGCCGGCGAGCTCACCTTGATGATGGGCCCATCGGGGTCCGGCAAGACGACGCTGCTGTCCATCCTCGGCTGCATCCTGTCGCCGACCGAGGGGGAGCTGTCGATCCTGGGCCAGCCCACGCAATCGCTGGACCCCGAAGGCCTCGCGGCCCTGCGCCGGCGCAACATCGGCTTCGTGTTCCAGTCCTACAACCTATTTCCAACCTTGAACGCCACCGAGAACGTCCGTCTTGCCCTCGATGTTCGTGGCATTCGCGGCTCGGCCGCCCAGGAAGAAGCCAAGCGCGCCTTGACCGCCGTAGGCCTCGCCCATCGACTGCGCAACTACCCGCGCAACCTGTCGGGCGGTGAGCAACAGCGTGTTGCCATTGCTCGCGCACTTGCCGGCGAGCCGGCGCTCTTGCTCGCCGATGAGCCGACCGCCGCGCTCGATTCCGAGAACGGACAGAACGTCATGGCCCTGCTCTCCGAGCTGGCCGCCGACAGCAGCCGCGCTATCCTCGCCGTCACGCACGACAATCGCACGCTGCCTTACGCAGACCGCATCGTCCACATCGAGGACGGCCGCATCGTCAGCGAGGAGCGCCAGACACCCCAGCGCCGCAAGTCGGTGCCGAAAAAGACCAAGGAAAAGGCCTGAGTACCATGTCGAGCAACACCTCACCTCTGCTTCCCCTGGCCCTGGCCGCCGTAGCCGCCATCGGCGTCGCCGTCGGCATCCAGTATCTGGGCGAGGGTGGAATGAAGCCGGCTGACAAGAAGGCGCCGGCAGCGGTCGAGGTCCAACCCCTTCCGCGCTGGGCAGCCTCAGCCTCCGGCCGCGTCGAGCCCAAGGACGGCGAGATCAAGCTGGCTTCACTGGCCGCCGGTCGCATCGAGCAGGTACTCGTCAATGTCAACGACGTCGTGCGCGCTGGCGATGTTCTCGTGCGTATCGACGACCGCGATGCCCTTGCCCGGATCCTGGCCGCCGAGGCGGAAGTCGGCGTCCGCAAGCGCGAGCGCGATTCCGAGACCAATGTTCCGAAGCTCACCCAGGACCGGCGCACGGCCGAGGACCGCCTGAGCAACACTCTGCGTTCCATTGCCTTGGCCCGCATCGGCCTCGATCGCCTCCTGCGCGAGCGCGCCGAGCAGGCGGGCTCCGTCAGCGACACGCAACTCGATGCGCAACGTAAGGTGCTGTCGGAGGCCCTCCAGCGCGTCGAGCAGGAGCGCGAGGATCTTCGCCAGGCCCAACTCGCCACCGGCGCCCCGTTGCCGACCCGGTTGGAGGCAGGCCTCACCGGCTCGCGCACCGACCTGACGCTGGCAGAGGTGGCCCTCGAGCGCACGCGCGTGCGTGCGCCTGTTGACGCGACGGTGCTGCAGCTGAACGCCAAGGTCGGTGAACTCGCCTCGGCGTCGCCCGAGCAGACACTGGTCGTCGTCGGCAACCTGTCGGCCCTGCGGGCCCGCATCGAGGTCGAGGAGCACTATGTTTCCAAGATCACTGTCGGCCAGCAGGTCGTGCTGAAGGCCGACGCCTTCCCTAGCCGCGAGTTCAACGGCAAGGTCGCCAGCATCACCAAGGCCATGCGAGCGCCCCAGATCGCACGCAAGGGCCCCCGGCGCCCCAATGATCTCGACGTACTGGAGGTGATGGTCGAAATCGACCCCGACACCCCCCTGCTGCCCGGGATGCGCGTCGACGCCTTCTTCCGCGAGCTTCCTGTCGCCGGTGCCGCCACGACCACGGTGCCTGGCGGGAACAAGGATGGCCTTGCCTCCGCAGTGGCCAAGCCCGCCCCCGGTGGCCCCCAGGTGTTGCCGCCGCTTGCCCCAAAGAGCAACTGAGCCGGATCCGCATTAGGTGAAATGCGGGTCCGCCTGATGATCGCAGTCGCGAGCAGGCAGACGGTCTGACCCGACCGCCGGTAATGGCCGCGCCATTGCTCTCGAGAATTGCGGGCGTCGAGCCCGCCAATCCCCGAGCGCCAGAATTGAAACGGCCCGCGAACCGGAAGGTACACGGGCCGTCTCATTTGCATCGCTTTTGTCGCGGCCGCGCCGCCGTCGAATGTCTCACCGCGGGGCGCATCCAACGCCCGCGGTAAGCACCAACTGCGTTTAGCGCTGGGCCTCTGGCTTGACAGTCGCGGCGACGCTCCGTCCGCCAAAGAACGAGCTGATCCGGCGCTCGCGCTGTGTATCGACGGTCACGGTCGCGGTCATACCGGCGCGCAGCGGCAGTGGATCCGCGCCGTCAGGCGACTTGAGTTTCAGGCGCACCGGCAACCTCTGCACCACCTTGACCCAGTTGCCCGAGGCATTCTGCGGCGGCAGCAGCGCGAATTCGGCGCCGGTCGCAGGGCTGATGCTCGTCACTTCGGCCTTCCACGTCACGTCCGGGTAGATGTCCAGTACGACGGTGGCGGTCTGTCCGGGGCGCACAAATGTGAGCTCGGTTTCCTTGTAGTTGGCCTCGACCCAGGCCGAGTTGTCGTCGACCAGAGCGAACAAGGGGGTGCCCGAGCGGACGTGCTCACCAGGCAGCAGCTTGACGTTCACAGCCATACCCGCCAGCGGCGCCCGCACCAGCGTGCGATCCAGGTCGAGCTTGGCGCGATCACGTTCTGCCATCTTCTCGCGCACGAGCGGATGGGCTTCGGTTGCAATCTTCGGGTCCCCAGCCAGTTGAGCAAGGACTCGCTGGTTCTTCTGACGTGCAGCGGTCACCCGCGAGCGCGCGGCATCCGCGTTGCTATCGGCCTCCTCGAACACGAAGGCCCGACCCACGCCCTTGTCGACGAGGCGCTGCTGGCGATCGCGTTGCGCGTTGTAGAACGACAGCTTGTCCTCGGCTTCCTTGAGCTCGGCCATCGATTCCGCATACTCGGCCCGCAGTGCCGCTACCCGGGCCCGTACCTGGTCCAGCTCGGCTTCCGATTTGTCGAGCGCCATCTTGTAGGGCTCGGGGTCGATCTTGAGCAGCAGATCACCCTTTTTGACCGTGGCGTGATCCTTGATCCCCACCTCGATCACGCGACCGGGCACCTCCGACGAGATGTGCACGATATCCGCCTTCACGTAGGCGTTTTCGGTCGCAATATACCGTCCACCCCAAAGCCACCACAACAGGGCGCCGGCAACGGCCACAAGGGGGACTGCTATCAGCAGAATCGGTCTCAGGATGCGCATTTCAGTGAGGTCTCGTTTTGCTCAGTTTTGTTCAGTTGCCTTGGCAAAGCGTCAGCGAATGGGTCAAATCGCCTCGACTCTCCACAATCTCGCGTTCACCTTCGAACACCTCGTCCGGCCAGGCGATTTCGCCCATGTTGTCAGCCTCCGCGATATCAGCCAGTCGGGTCTTCACACGTATCAACAACTCGGTCAGCAGATCAGCCTCGTCGGACGTCAGATCCGACAACGCTTCCGAAACGGTCGACTGCCCGATCGGCCAGATAGCGGCATGCACTCGCTCGCCGAGCTCGGTCAGGAAGATCCTGTTGATCCGTCGATCATCGGGATCGGGTCGCCGCTCCAGCCAGCCACGCTCCTGCAATCGGTCGACAATCTTGCCGGCCGGAGCCCGCTCGATCTCCATCATATCGGCCAGCTCGGACTGGCTCGCGCCGGGTTTGCGTTTCAGGCGAGTCAATGCCAGCCATTGCGGTCGTGTGATGCCGAGCCCTTTGACGCGTCGGTCGAAAACCGTCCGCATGAGGCGCGCCACGTCCGTGGCAAGCCAGCCGAAATGGCGGTCTGCCTCCGACATGGTTGCGTCTGATATGCCGGTTCGATTTGACATCTAGCCTCTCAGGGTTCGCCCGGTTGGCCTCCAGGGAGCACCACCCGGTATTCCGCACCGCCCGCATGGACGCTTCCCATCGGTTTATCGATGCCACTGGGCAAGCAACCCGCGTTGTCACGCGCAAACTCACCAACCCAATGTACTCACAGAAATAGTATCCGAAGTTACTATCGTCAAGGATACAGTCATTGACGTTACGAAAAAACATATGAGCTATGCGCCAGCAGCAAAGCGGACCGACTTGCCATAATTTGGGTTCGTGAACGTCGGTCAGTTGGGGTGAGCACGACCGAGTCGCCGACCGGGGCGTATCCCGCAGATCATACACAGGCGAGGGGCAATTTCCTTGCCGCTGCGCAAGTGCCCGTGTTAGCCAGCCGGATCGAAAGCCACCTGGGTGTCCAGGGGCACGCCAGCAGGCAAGAGCATGGTGCGGCGTCATGTTTGGAAGTCCGCTTCGTCATCCAGCGGAAAGCATGAAGCGGACTTCCAAACCGCCACACACGCCAGAGGAGATGGCCCGGTCATGACGGATGCTGCCGATACCAACGGTGCGACGGGCACCCCTGGCGCCCCCGGCGCAGCCCCCCAAGATCAGGTGCAGGTGCGCGTCGTCGGCCAGTACATCAAGGATCTGTCGTTCGAGAGCCCGAACCTGCGCAAGATGCTGACGGGCACGCCGGAAAATCCCAACCTGGCCCTCGACCTCGATGTCCGCCCTGAGCAGATCGGTCCCGATCTCTATGAGACCACGCTGGTCTTCAAGGCCAAGGCCGAGTCGGCCACGATCGGCATTATCTATGAGATGGAGCTGCTCTACGGCGGCCTATTCCAGATCGAGAAGGCGCCCCCGCAGGCCGTCGAGGTGATGCTGCACATTAACGGCCCGCATCTGCTCTTTCCTTACCTGCGCCGTCTCGTCTCCGACCTCACGCGCGAAGGCGGCTTCCCCCCATTGCTGCTCGATCCCGTCGATTTCGGCGCACTCTATATGCGCAAGCGCGGCCAGCAGCCCGGTGGTGGCACCCCACCCCCAGCCACGGCCTGACCAGACAACAATCGCTGGCGCAGAGGCAATGGCTGCCCCCGCCCGGGGCAACCATCAGCCGGCGTGGGACTGGGCTTGAGAGGTCTCGTCGGCCTCCAGAGGCGGGGCGCACGCCAGCGCCAGCCGCTCGTCGATCAGCTTGAGATCGAGAATCATCCGCGACAGCCGTGACGCCAGCCGCGACTGGAAATGTTGTGCCAGCGCGGGGTCCTCGAGCATCATTGCGTGCATCGTCTCACGCGTGATCTTAACGGCTTTGACACTGCTGGCGGCAATGATCGTCACGGCTGGCGCATGCTCCGTCAGCATCGCGACTTCACCGACCATGGTGCCGGCTCCGAGCGCCTCGGCCTCGATGCCGCGGCTCGTGTCGGCCTGCACCTCGCAATTGCCACCAATGATGATGATCGCGCCGTCGAGTTCGACACCAGCCTCGGCCAAGGCCTGGCCTTCGCGAAAGATGATCCGGTCGGCCGACCGTGCAAGCCGTTCGATCGTCTCCGCCGGGAGATCCGCGAACGCCTCCAGGGCCACGATGCGTTCGGCGATGATGTCGACTGCCATGCCCGTTTGATCCGCTGCGTGGGTCCGCGGCCGCAACCTGCAGCCAGCGCGCGCCAGAGGCGGACACGACGGTCCGCTGGACGCACTCCAAACCTGTTCATGCCGCGATTCGCAGGCAGGAATGTGCAAAACCCTGGGGATAGTCAGTGGAGAGGAGGGCGCGCGCCCCATCTGTGGCGCGGCCGCCGCGCCCACAGTCTACGGCTCTCAAGGGATGAGTTTGTAGCCACCCATCTCCGTCACCAGCAGCTCGGCGTTGGAGGGGTCTTTCTCGATCTTCTGGCGTAGGCGATAGATGTGCGTTTCGAGCGTATGCGTCGTCACTCCGGCATTGTATCCCCACACCTCGTGCAGCAGCACGTCGCGCGTCACCACCTTTTCTCCCGAGCGATAGAGATATTTGAGAATCGAGGTTTCCTTCTCGGTCAGGCGGATCTTCGAGCCCTTCTCATCGAGCAGCAGCTTCGAGGCCGGCTTGAACGTGTAGGGCCCGATATTGAAGACGGCGTCCTCGCTCTGCTCGTGCTGGCGCAACTGGGCGCGGATACGGGCCAGCAGCACCGCAAACTTGAAGGGCTTCGTCACGTAGTCGTTGGCGCCGGCATCGAGCCCCAGCACCACATCGGAATCGGCGGCATTGCCCGTCAGCATGATGATCGGGCTCTTGAAGCCCGATTTGCGCATGATCTTGCACGCTTCTCGCCCGTCCATGTCCGGCAAGCCGACGTCCAGGAGCACCAGATCGAGGCGCTCCTTCTTCGCGATGTCAATTCCTTGTCCAGCCGTCGAGGCTGTCGAGAATCTCGAATTCGTCATGCAGCGCCAACTGGTCCTTCAGGCTGTCGCGCAGCTCCTCGTCGTCATCGACCAGCAAGATGGTGCGGGCGGTGCTCATGGATAAAGGCTCCGGCAGATTCCGTTCTTTCCACTACTGTACCATCTGCTTGCGCGATGAAATAGTCTTGCCGAGGGATCGGCGTGAGAGCAAGAGACAGGCGGGTCGTCGGACGATGCACGCGAAGGCCGCAAACAGACGATATGCAACTTGGCTCTCGGTGCGCGCGCAGAGCGCTCATGCGACCCGCGGCACGCTCGAGTGGGGCGGATGTGCCGTCCCCTGCGCGCTCGGGTTCGGCGGCATCGATCCCCGCAAGCGTGAGGGCGATGGCGTGACGCCGGCCGGCATCTGGCGCCTGAAGCACGTGCTCTACCGGCCCGATCGCATGCGCCGACCCGTCACCGGTCTCGCCGTCTCCCCGATCCGGCCTACCGACGGCTGGTGCGATGCCCCGGCCGACCGCAACTACAACCGCCCCGTCAACCATCCCTATCCCGCCAGCGCCGAGCGCCTGTGGCGCGAGGATCATCTCTACGACCTGCTGGTGATCCTCGACCACAACCAGTGTCCGCGGGTGCGCGGAGGCGGCAGTGCCATCTTCATGCACTTGGCCCGTGACGGCTACCTCCCGACCCAGGGCTGCATCGCGCTCGCCGAGCGCCATCTTCGTCTGCTGTTGGCCTATGTGCGCCCGGCCAGCGCCGTCGTCGTCGGCCAGCATCACCACGCCCGATCGGACGGGCGTTAATCCCGCGCTAGCCATCTTTCTCTGCGAGTTGTTCATGCTTGGGGGAGCATGATCGGGCGTCTGCGTATGAGGTGTTCCATGCCGAGAAGCATGCGTGTTCCCTTCCCCTTCGAGTGGGTCGTGGCCTTGCTGGCCCTGTCCGTGGCTGCCTGGTTTCAGGTCGCGCCCGCCAGGGCCGGAGAATCGGCTGTAACCGAGATCCAGCGCGCCGCCTACGCCGCCGACTTCTCTGGTGGCATCAAGAACCTCGAGGCGATGGCCGCTACCGATCCCACTGATGGCGAGGCCCTGTTCGGTATTGGCGGCCTGCGGTTCCTTGGCGCTTTGGCCACCCTGCAGGAGGGCCTCTGGCGCCACGCCATGGTGCAGCCTGTCCGCCAGGTGGGGCTCAACCGTGGCCTGTCGATGTTCGGCGGTTTCGGTTTGCTCCTCGGCGGCCCCGTGCTGCTGCCCCCGAATCCCGCGGCGACGCCGATGTCCTACAAGGCCTTCCGCGCCGTGCTGGCAAGGTTCGCCGACGACCTCGCCGCCGCCGAAAAAGCGCTGTCCCGCGTTGGCGAGCGCCCGGTGAAGGTGACGTTGGAGCCGGCCCGCATCGCCTTCGACCTCGATCACGACGGCCGTATAGCGCCGCACGAGTACCTGCTGAGGTTCCTTGCCTCCCGTCGTGGCACCGACACCGCCACATTCGCTTTCGATACTGCCGACGCGTCGTGGTTGAGGGGGTATGCCAACCTGCTCATGGCCTCCGTCAACCTGTTCCTCGCCTGCGACTTCGAGACCACCTACGAGGCCACCGCACATAACGCCTACGGCAATGCGGCAACTGCGATCGGCCGAACTCTCGAGCGCCAGAGGCAGGCCCCGCGAGCCCAGGACGTCATCGACGCCGAGCTGGCGCAAGTCGAACTCAAGCTCGCCAACCTGGGAGAGTTGCCAAGCCAGGAAGAGCGTAAGGCCCTCAATGAGCTACTGAAAAGCTTGCCGAAGGGGAAGGAGGGCCAGGACGCCCGTCGCGCCGCCTGGGACAAGATGCGAGCGCTCAACCAGTCCGACGCCAGCTACAACCGCGAACGCAACGAGTTGCAGCAGGAAAAGCGGCGCCTGCAGTCCGAGAAGGCCGGCATCCTGCCCGGTGCCGAATACGCCACCGTCCTCGATCTCGCGCAGGCCGTCCACACGATCAACTGGCCAGTGATCGAGCCCAAGCGCCTCGCGAACGTGCGCCTCCATCTGCTCGAGGTGATGGCCCTCAATCGCCAGACCTGGCGCCTCGTGCGTGCCGAGACAGATGACGATCGCGAGTGGCTACCGAATGCTCGCCAAGCCTCGCCATTCCTGAGGCCACAACTCAGCGACGAGGTGATCGACAGCTGGCTTGCCACGACGGCGCTGGCAGAAGAGGTTCTGAAGGGAGAGAAGCTGCTGCCTCATCCCCGCTTCAACAAGGGCGTCAACCTGAAGCGCTACCTGGAGACCACACGGCGCATCGATCTTGTGGGCGTAGTCACAGGGCACGCCCTGGTGGCCTACCTCGAAGATGGCGATATCGTCACCAGCCGTACCTGGCGCGCGCTGACCCGCCCCTTGGAGCACAACCTCGGGTCCTTTGCCATCTGGTTCAACTGATGGGACGGACTGCGACCTGGCTTGAATTGAAATGAATGGGCGGGAGCCTGCATTGCTCCCGCCCTTGCCCTTGTCGCACAAGCCAACCGGCGCTGGCATTCCTGCCAGCGCGGCCAGCCATCAGGTGTTGTAGGCCCGCTCGCCATGCTGGGTGATGTCGAGGCCTTCGCGCTCGTGCTGCTCGTCCGGCCGCAGCCCGACCAGCACATCGACCACTTTGTAAAGGATCGCCGAACCGATACCCGACAGTAGCAGCGTGAAGATCACCGCCTTCGCCTGCGCCGTCACCTGTGTCGCCATGACGTAGGCACCAGGTGCTGCCTCGCCCGGCTTGGCCGCATAGTCAACGAGGCCCGTGCCGCCGAGATCAGGCGACACCAGGATGCCCGTCGCGATGGCGCCGACGATGCCGCCGATGCAGTGCACGCCGAATACGTCGAGGCTGTCGTCGTAGCCTGCGGCATTCTTGATGCCGGTGCAGAAGAGGAAGCACACCACGCCCGCCACCAGGCCGAGCACGATCGAGCCCATCGGGCCGGCAAAGCCTGCAGCCGGTGTCACGGCAACGAGGCCGGCAACGGCACCTGAGACGAGGCCCAGCAGCGAGGGCTTGCCCTTCTCCATCCACTCCGCCAGCATCCATGCCAGCGCCGCCGCCGCCGTCGCAACGAACGTGTTGATCATGGCAAGCGCTGCCGTGCCGTTGGCTTCGAGATTGGAGCCGGCGTTGAAGCCGAACCAGCCCACCCACAGCAGTGCGGCGCCGACCATGGTGAAGGTCATCGAGTGGGGCGCCATCTGTTCGCGCTTGAAGCCGACACGTGGCCCAATGATCATGGCCCCGACCAGACCGGCGATGCCGGCGTTGATGTGCACGACCGTGCCGCCCGCGAAGTCGAGCGCGCCCCACTGGTAGAGCATGCCGGCATCCGCCTGCACGGCGGCGAGTGCCGCTTCCGCAGTCTTCTTGGCCTCAGGCGTGGTTGCGGCCAGCACCTTCTTGGCAGCATCCGCCACCGCATCCGGGCCCGCCCAGTACCAGACCATGTGCGCCATCGGGAAATAGATCAGCGTGACCCACAGCAGCACGAACAGCATCAGCGCGCCAAAGCGCACCCGCTCGGCGAACGCACCGACGATCAGTGCCGGCGTGATGCAGGCGAACGTCATCTGGAAGCAGATGAAGACGTATTCGTACATCACGACGCCGTTCGAGAACGTCGCCGCGGTCGATTCTGCCGTCACCCCACGCAGGAACAGCTTGTCGAAGCCGCCCGTCCACTGGTTGAGCTGCCGCCGCCGGTGAACGCCATGCTGTAACCGTAGACGACCCACACGACGCAAGACCATCGACACGATGAGCAAACACCTGCATGAGCACGGAAAGCATGTTCTTGGTTCGCACCAGGCCGCCGTAGAACAGCGCCAGACCCGGGTATCGTCATCAGCAGCACGAGCACCGTCGACGTCATCATGAAGGCCGTGTCGCCCTTGTTGGGCACGGGGCCCGCGGCCATCGCCGGCGAGCGCCAGCGCCCCGCAGTGCCAGCGCCCCGGCCAGCCGCACACGGCGGCCATCCGCCTGTAACGTTCGTTCATCATCAGCTTCCCTCGTTCGAAATCCCTGGCTGGTCATGGGATCAAAGTGCGTCGTCATCGGTCTCGCCGGTGCGGATGCGCACCGAGTGCTCGACCGGCAATGATGAAGATCTTGCCGTCGCCGATCTGGCCGGTCTTGGCGGCCGTGTCGATGGCCTCGACGGCCTTGTCGACCTCGCCGTCGCCGACCACCGACCTCGATCTTGATCTTGGGTAGGAAGCTCGACGGCGTATTCCGCGCCGCGATAGATTTCCGTGTGTCCCTTCTGCCGGCCATAGCCCTTGACCTCGGTGACGGTCATGCCTTGCAGACCGAGATCGGTGAGTGCCGTGCGCACCTCTTCGAGTTTGAAGGGCTTGATGATCGCGCTGATCAGTTTCATGTCTCGACCCCTTTCCCGCAGCACCGATGCCGTCCCTGGCATCGAATTCGGCTCGTTGAAGCGCTGCCGGTCGGGGTCTGAGAAACAAGTGGCGTGCCAATTCGGGCCGCAGCTTAAAGAGTCTGAGAGTTCAGCGAGTTAGGAAATGCAGGTGCTTGCCTCGCCCGACAAAAGAGGCTAAAAAACAGGCAATCAACGTTGCGATGATATGAGTTGCCCAATAAATAGGCAGTCATAAATCGGGCATCCTCACCGGAAGATGTAGGGAACCACATAGTCACGCTGCCGCTCATCCATGCCGGGCGGCGGTACAGGAAAGCGGGCCTCCTTGACGGCCGTCAGCGCCGCCTCGTCGAGCAGGCCATGACCGCTCGAGTGCTGAACCCTGAGTGCTGCCAGCCCGCCATTCACGGCGATCGAGAAGGCCACCTTGACCGTACCGCGAAGGCCCCGCGCCGGTCGCTCCGGTTGGGTCACGGCGAGCGCCCGCATCACGCCCTTGTTGAAGGCCTGGATCTGACCGGCACTGGCCGCCGACGGCGCCCGCGCCGTTCTCGGTGCCACGGCCGCAGCCGCCACCGCCGCGGCGCGCGCTGGAGTTGTCGCTGGCGTGGTCGATTGAACCCTTGGCTCTGCCGTGGCTGTTGCCGGCGCAAGCGTCGAGGCAGGTAGCCGGGCACTCGGTGGAGGTGGCGGCAGGAGGTCCGCTGCGAGCTTGGTGGGCTCAAGCGTTGGCAGCGCCATCAGGGCCAATGCCGGCAGGTGAGGGGGCTCGGCGTGGGCAGCGCCATCATCAACCGGCACTGCCGGCGCAGGCGGCACCTCCGGCGCGAGGCCACGGGCCTGTGCATCCCGCGCAACCTCTGGTGGCTGTTCTTTTGCAGGTGTCGGCGGCGTGGGCGCTGGCGCCTTGGCTATCCGATCCGCCTCCGCGGCGACCTTGCGATCGCTCACGCCGGGACTGGCCCGGCTCGGCTGCGACGCCGCCGAACCGGCACGCCCGGCTGAGCCCATCACCTTCGATGACGACACCAGCGTCACCTCGATGCTGATGGCGTCGAGCTCTTGCCCGCCGCTCCCCATCGGCTCAGGGCCCGGTGTGATGACGTAGGCGAAGGCTGCTCCGTGCAGGGCGATGGCCGCCAACACCGGCCACAGCATCCCGTGTCGCGATCGCCGGCGCACGCGGTCGGCCATTACGGCGGCGTCTATCGGCTCCGGCCCCGCCAGCACGGCGCTCCCCGCGCTACCGCACGCCTCGTCCGCGCCGTCGTTCGTCACCGACCCCATTTCAACGCCACCGTCCGTAGCGCCAGGGCATCAGGGGATGCCGGCAGCCGCGTATATCCGGTGCCGGATCGAACCCGGACGACCCCCAGGGATGGCAGCGGCAAACCCGCGAGACCGCGAGCCACCAGCCCTTCCACGCCCCGTTGATCTCGATGGCGTCGAGCGCGTACGCCGAGCAGGTCGGCAGATGTCGGCACTCCATGCCAAGCAGCGGCTTTAGCGTCCAGCGGTAGGCATGGATCGGCAACTTGGCCAGCACGCGAAGCATGCGGCCGGCCGGGGTCACCGTGAACGCTGGAGGTGGTTGCGCCACAGGGCGGCCTCAGGCTGTCACTTGCCGGCTGGCATTCGCCCCGCCGTCCGCCTGACGAGCCTCATACCCGTCAAGCGCCCGCAAAATCGCCTCGAAAACCAGCAACGTAGAGGCGTGACGGCCTTTGACCTCGCGCACCGGCTCCAGCACGCCGAGTTCCGCCCACCGCCCCCCGGGCGGCGGCCCGCCGCTCTTCAGCATCGCGCGCATTTCGGCGGCGATCTGCCGGATCTCGGCAATCGGCGTTCCCTTGATGAGGCCGGCGACGATCGCGGCGGAAGCCTGGCCCAGCAGGCAAGCCTTGACGGTATGGCCATAGTCCGCGATGCGCCCGCCATCGAGTTTGAGCTCAACCTCGATCGTCGAGCCGCAGAGCTTTGAATGCGCCGAGGCCGCCGCGTCCGGGTTGTCGAGTTTGCGTGCAGGAGCAATGCCTGCCGCCAGCGCGATGATCCGGTCGGAATAGAGATCGCTCAGCTCGGTCATCGAACGCTGTTCTCCGTGCTTGTTCGCAGCCACTTTGTTGGCCGCCTCGAGGTCGCCCGTCCCCCAGGTAACCATCTCATTTTGCCAGATTCCGGCATCCTTGCGCTTTCCATTGCCGGATCGAACAATCATAGTAGCCTAATCCAGAGTGCCGGGATCGGCGTTATAGGATTAAGCCTTTCAACCGGCACCCCCGTTTCGCCTGATATCGCGCCCGTCCGCGTCGATTGCAAGGCTTCGATGGTGGTCCACAGGTCCCCAGACGGCATTAAGCGGGGGGTGTGGACGTTGGACAGTGGTGGCTGCCGCCGCCCGCAAGGAGCGGCTCGGCGGAGCTGGGCTCCCGCGAGCCGGTTGGAATGAACGTGGGCAAACTGGCAAGCGAGGAGCTGCAGCGATGGATCAGCGCGTTGACAAATCTGGTGCTACCGGTCGGGAAGGCGTAGGCCAGAAGCCACGTCCGTCGCGGGCGGAAGCTGAGGCGGCCGTGCGCACGCTGATTGCCTGGACCGGCGATGATCCCGACCGCGAGGGGTTGCTTGACACACCCCGGCGGGTGGTCGCTGCCTTCGAGGACTGGTTCCGCGGCTACCGCCAGGACCCGGCCAGCGCCTTGGAGCGAACCTTCGAGGACGTCGGCGGCTACGACGACATGGTGATGGTTCGCGACGTCCGCCTCGAAAGCCATTGCGAGCATCATATCGCGCCCTTCATCGGCGTTGCCCACATCGCCTATCTCCCTCGCGACAGCGTCGTTGGCCTCTCCAAGCTTGCACGCGTGGTCGAGATCTTCTCCAAACGCCTGCAGACCCAGGAGGCGCTCACAGCACAGGTCACAGCGGCCATCGAGCAGCATTTAAACCCGCGCGGCGTCGCTGTCCTGATCGAGGCCGAGCACATGTGCATGTCGACCCGCGGCGTCAACCAGCAGGGCGTGTCGACGGTGACGACGCGTTTTTCAGGCGTGTTCGATACGGACCCGGGCTATCGCGACCGCTTCCTCAATCTGGTGCACGCCTCCCGCCGCACCTGATTTGCCGCCTACTGCAGCTTGATGAGCCATCGGACGACGTATGAGCGACCACAATATGTTTGCAGCACCAGGCGCCACTGCCGAGGTCGAGTCCGGCCTCGCGCTGACACCGAAGTTCGGCCACGACGGCACTTTGGCAGCCGTTGCCACCGACGCCGACACGGGCGAGGTGTTGATGCTCGCCTGGATGAACGACGAGGCGCTCGACCGCACCATCCGCACCGGCGAGGCGCACTTCTACAGCCGCTCCCGCCACCGCATCTGGAAGAAGGGCGAG
The DNA here is from genome assembly GCA_963761475.1 of uncultured Alphaproteobacteria bacterium. GTDB lineage: Bacteria > Pseudomonadota > Alphaproteobacteria > Rhizobiales > Hyphomicrobiaceae. The sequence continues at coordinate 361,905 of CAVXGT010000013.1, read as the reverse complement.
GAAAGCGGCAACGTGCTCGATGTCGTCGAGATGCGCACCGATTGCGATCAGGACGCCATCTGGATGCGGGTACGCACGCGTGGTGCCGGCGCTGCCTGCCATACCGGACACCGTACCTGCTTCTACCGTCGCATTCCCGTGCGCACCGAGACGTCTGCCCTGGCGCATGCCGGCACGCCCCGCGATTTCGACCCAGCCGAAGTCTACGGCAAGCCGAAGGGCTGACCGCCGGGCGCGCTGTGCGGCCTCACGCCGCAAGTGGCGGCGGCGCCTCGCCCACCACGATTTCCGCCAGCGAGTTGTCAACGGCGACCCCATAGCGTGCGCCCTCGGTAACGAAGCCGCCACTCTCAAGGCTGGTGCGCAGCCGCTCATATCCGGCGCGCGGCAGAACCGTATCCTGCCCCCAGATGCCAAGCGCTTTGTAGCGCGCCAGGGCGCCGGCAAGGGTGGCCGGCGACACATCGGAAAAGTAGGGCGCCACCACATCGGCGAGCCGCTCGGGCGCGGCCCCATGCACCCAGCCGAGCGTGCGATGCAGCGCCCGCGTCATCCTGAGGCAGTCCTCGCGTCGCGATTGGAGCGTACTCCGGCGCGCATAGAGCGTGGTGTATGACGTTGGCCCGCGGCTCGCCTGGGCATACCAGATATGGCCCGCGCCGGATGCCACCAATCCTTCCACCAGCGGCTCGAAGATCTGGATCACGTCGACGTCGCCGCGGGCCAGTGCAGCCACGTTCTCGGACATCGAATTGTGAGCGGTCCGTTGGACGGTGGTGGGGTCGAGCCCGATGTCTCTCAAGTCCTGCTGCAGGCACATCCAAGGCGTGGGCACCTCGGACACCGAGCCGAGCCGCAGCGCCTTCAACTCCGTCAGCCGAAACCGTGGGCGCGGCTCCCGCCCGACCAGCAGAAACGGATCGCGCGTCACAACCTCGGCAAAACAGACGATGTCGCAATCGGGCCGCTGGGCATAGGTCTGCATGACGCGCATCGGCCCGCCCCAGGTGATGTCGATGCCGCCATCCCACAGGCTCGTTGCCGCCCGCCCCGGCTCCGGCGCCGAGACGAAACGCACCTCGACGCCTTCCTTGCCGTAGGCATCGAGCGCCAGCGCCGCATAGAACGGCGCATAGAATAATCCCCGTAGCGATTCCTGCAGGACGATGGCCATGTCCTGGCGCCTCCCAAGATCCCACATCCAGCGGCCTGATCGACCCGCGGAGCCGGGCCTCAGATTGCCTCATCGTCGTCGCGATGAACATCCTTTCTTCGACATCATGACGCAGCCATAGGCACGGCCGCTTCTTGCTTCGAGGTCTTTGCCACCCCATGTCCTCACTACCAATCGTCGTTTCAGCCAGTCGGAAAGGGTGACGCGGATCGGTTGTGCTGTTTTGCAGCGGTGCGCCGCGGTCACCCGGCGGTGGGCGGTATTGTCGGACGGTGCACGAGCAGCGGCCGGTGGGTGAAAACCGGCAACTGCAGTCGGAACGGAATGTCAGCCCTTCCAATGGAGGTCATATGAATCTCGAACCGGGAACCCTGGTGGTCGTCGCGACCGGAGCGACGGCGCGCTTCTTCAAGACCGAAGGTCGCGGCAAAGCGCTGAGCCTTGCTGCCGTCTCCCACCTTGAGCCGCAGGAGGTGGCTTTTGACGGCCCAGCCGGCAAGCGCCCGGTCTATTCTTCGCCCCGTGAAACCGCCGAGGCGACGTTTTCAAAACACCTCGCACGCCATCTCAATGCTATGGCCTTGAGGCAGGAGCTATCGGCCCTGGTGCTGATCGCCGATCCCGAGACGCTTGGCGAGGTGCGCCCATCGCTGCACAAGGAAGTGCAGCAGCGCCTGGTGGCCGAGGTAGCGAAGACCTTGACCGGCCATACCACCGCCGAGATCACCAAGATGCTCGCCGAGATGTAGCCGGGCGGGGCCTGCGCACGCCTACCCCCGCCGCCGCCAGGCACTCATCTGGTCGGCGGAGGTCTTGACGTGCAACACCACCGGCTTGGTCTTGACTGCGAATGCCTTGGACACCGCCGAGGCGATATCCTTTTCCTCGACCAGTGTGATCCCCTCAGCACCGAACGACCGCGCCCACATGGCGAAGTCCGGGTTGGTGAGTTGCGTCGCGAGTTTGTAGGGGCGACCCGGATAGCGCATCTCGTGATGCATCCCGATCGTGCCGTACATCGAGTTGTCGGAGATCACCAGGATGGGCGCCGCTCCGTACTGCATGGCCGTCGCGATCTCGTTGCCGGTCATCAGCGCACCGCCATCGCCGACGAACGCCACGACCTGTTTGCCGGGCCGCCTGAGCCCGCCAGCAACGGCCATCGGCATGCCCGCGCCCATGGCGCCGACCACCGAGGCAAGGAATGTCTGGCCCGGCTTGAAGCCGATGTAGCGATGGATGAAGCTCGAGAAGTTACCGGCATCCGACGTGACGATGGCATCGTCCGCAAGGTGCTTTGAAATCTCAGTCACCACGGCAGCGAAATTGATGCCGTCGGTGGTGGGCTCCCACTCGGGCGCCAGTAGTTTCTTGTGGATGGCATGGAGTCCCGCAACCCAGCCCTTGCGCTTGCTGGCATCGCCAGGGGCCGGCCGCGCCAGCAGCGCCCGGATCAGCGCCTGCGCATCCGACACGATGCCGAGGTCAGGACGCCAAACCCGGCCGACCTCGTTCGGGTCTGGCCACACGTGCACGAGCGGCAACTGCGGCTGCGGCGCCGTCGGAAACGTATAGGACTGGCTGACGGAATCCGTGATGCGCTCGCCGATGGCGACGATCAGGTCAGCCTTCTTCATTTCGTCGAGCAACGGCTTGGGTACGCGAATGCCCATGTAGCCGCCGTAGTTGGGATGGTTGGCGTCGAAGTGGCAGGGGCGGCGATGCGTCGGCGATACCGGCAGCATCCAGGTCTCCGCAAGTTTCTTGAGATCGTCCGTGACGCCCTCGCCGAGCAACATGCCGCCGACCCACACCAGCGGCCGCTCCGACTTCGACAGCATCTCGACGAGGCGATCGACGTCCTCGCTCCGCGGCCCCGGATAGACCCGCGGCCGCGGCAGGTCCACGGGGGCCTCGGTCATTTCGTTGAAAAGATCCTCCGGCAGGATCACGGCGACGGGGCCGGGCGTGCCGGATTCGGCAAGGTGAAACGCCCGCGCCATCGCCTCCGATGCCATCTCCGGTTCGTTCACCTCGATCACCTGTTTGGTGACGTCGGAGAGCAGTCGTGAATAGTTCTGCTCCTGCAGCGCGAGGCGTCCATAGTCCTTGCGCTCCACCTGTCCGATCAGCATGACCAGTGGCGTTGCGTCGTGAAACGCCGTATGCAGCCCGACCATGGCGTTGGAAAGTCCCGGCCCTCTTGACACCACCGCCACGCCCGCGCGCTCGCGGAGCCGACCGTCCGCAACCGCCATCATCGCAGCCCCGCCTTCGTGCCGGCACACCGCCAGCCGGATCGAATTCATGTCCGAGATGGCATCGGTCAGGCCGAGGTAGCTCTCGCCCGGCACGCAATAGACGAGATCGACGTCATGCGCTTGCAGGCTTTCGGCCAAGAGGCGGGCGACAGTACGGGCCATGGAGTGTGCTCCTGGTGAAGGCTTGAGCAGAAAGGGCGGGAGAGATTTGCCAATGCTAGGCATGCCTGCGACGTTGGATCAATGGTGACGCTTTGCCCGCAGCAACGAAAAAAGGCTAACTGACCGCTTCATGAGCAAAAACCGGCGTTCAATGGTGCCTTGGATGCGCCTTTGCAGCCCCGCAGATTTGCATCGCGCAATTGATCGCTGTATACGACACCCATCTCACCCACATGGCGGGAAGAGTATTGGCTGTATGGCCCGCTATCGCGCGGACTGTGCTGTCATCATGCATGGAGACGCTTGATGCAACAGCAGATTGAACTTGACGAAGCACGCCTTGACGACACCGGCAAGGTCGTTCTCGACGACATCTACAATCAACCCGATCCGAGGCCGTACTTCACCACGCTCGGCGAGCTCGACTACAACATTCCCGAGGCCGCCCGGCCCGTATTCGCCCACATCATCGAAGCCTACAGGAGCGTCAAGGATACGCGCTCGATCAAGGTCGTCGATCTCGGCTGCTCGTATGGAGTCAATGCCGCGCTGATGAAGACCGAGATGACGTTGCCCGACCTCTATCGCCATTATTCCGACGAGGCGGTCGAGGACCTGGACCGATCGAGTCTGGTGGCGCTCGACCGCCGCATCTTTGCCGGCGAGGCTGCGGCAAGCGATATCACCGTCATCGGCCTTGATGCCGCCCGCAATGCCCTGAGATACGCCGAACAGGCCGGCATCATCGACGGCCAGGTTCACGCCAACCTCGAAGCCGATCCGCTGTCGCCCGAGCACGAGAGCCTGCTGAGTGGGGCCGATCTGGTCGTGTCGACCGGGTGCATCGGCTACATCGGCGAGAAGACGCTCGGCAAGGTGCTGGACGCCTCGTCCGAAACGCAACCGTGGATGGCGCACTTCGTGCTGCGCATGTTTCCCTTCGATCCGATTGCCGAGATGCTGGCCGAGCGAGGTTACGTCACTGCCAAGGGACCCAGTCCCGTCCAACAGCGCCGGTTCGCAAGCGACGAGGAGCAAGGCCAGGTCCTCGACCGTCTGGTGACCCTCGGAATCGATCCGAGCGGACTTGAATCAGACGGCACGTTTTATGCCGATCTCTACGTCTCCCGCCCGGTCAAGGACAGCGGCCTCGTCCCCGGGCCAATTCTGACGCAGATCTGAGCGTGTAAGGCGAAGGTGGCGGGACGGCACCCATGTGGTGCCGGGCTCGCCCCACGCCACACGGCTCCCGGCGGCGGGCGAAGTCACGAAGGCCCGCTCAGCCGACCTGTCGGTTGGAGAGCACCCGCGCAGCCGCCTCGTCGGCTGAAAGCTCGCCCGCCAGCACCTTGTCGAAAAGCGCGTCGAGTTCGTTGGTCGCCAGCATTTTGATGCGTCGGGAAACCAACTCGGCAGCAGCCCGCGCGACCAGATATCTGACCCGGCCCCGCCGACGCGCGACAATGTCCGCAATCCGCCGGCGGTCCACCGCCGCAGCCATCGCCTCCACCAGCGCTTCAATCCCCGTCCCCGTCAGCGCCGACGTTTGCAGCACGATCCCCGTCCGCCGCTCGGAGCGCCCCGCGAGAGCGGCCGAAAGCTCTTCCGCCGTCCTGTTGGCGCCGGAAAGATCGGCCTTGTTGACGACCAGCACGTCGGCGAGCTCGAGCAGGCCCGCCTTCATCGCTTGGATGCCGTCGCCAAGACCTGGAGCCGCCACCACCGCCACCGCATCGGCGATCTCGGCGACGTCCACCTCGCTCTGGCCGGTACCCACCGTCTCCATCACGATGTCGTCGAATCCAGCAGCATCCAGCACGTCGATCATGCGCACAGCCGCCGGCGTGAGGCCGCCGAGCGCGCCGCGAGCGCCAAGCGACCGCACCATGACTCCGTCGTCATCGTGCGCCGCCGTCATGCGGATGCGGTCGCCGAGAATGGCGCCCCCCGTGATCGGCGAAGTCGGATCGACCGCCAGCACGCCGACGCGCCGGCTTTTGGCGCGCAGGACCCTGATCAAAGCGTTGGCCAGTGTAGATTTTCCCGAGCCCGGTGGCCCAGTGAGGCCGATGACGGAGGCGTTTCCGAGCCGTGGCGCAAGTGCCGCCAGCAGCTCGCCTGCCCCCGTCCCCTGTGCCTCGACGAGGCTCAAGGCTTGCGCTATGGCCCGCCGTTCGCGCGCGATGACGCGGCGAGCGAGTTCCTCGATATGCTCGGCTGTACTCGTCATGCCCGGCTGATAGGGCAGCGCTGCGTCGGACGCAATGGCCTGCGCACGGCGCTCTGCCGTTATGGCGCCTGCTCGCCCCCCCTCCGTCTGCCTTCCCGGCGCTCGCCTTCGGGCTGCCGGCGTTGCGGAGGAGGTGCCGGCCTCGCTTGCGGTTGCGGGGCGACCCGGTGCTGGGGCACCTGCGGTTGGACGCGGCGCGCCCCTTCTGTCGGTGCGCGCACTGGCGGCGGTTCACGATGGCCCCGCCCGTAGCGTTGCTCCCTGCCACGCCCGTCCTCGCGGTTGATTGAAGGCGGCGGCGGGTTGCCCCGGCGCACCTCATCCGGCGGGTTGCGACGGCGGCGATCGGGTTCGCGAATAACGGGCGGTGGAGTTGCGACGGTCGGCTGCGGCCTCCGACGCACGGTTCCGCCGCCAGGATCGCCGTCACGGCCAAATCGCTGTTCGCGTCCCCTCCGGTCCTCGCGGTTGATCGGCGGCGCGATCAAAGGCGCGTCACCTCCACCCCGGCGCCGCTCGACGCCATCCTGGCCGCCGCGCGGTCCGTCAGGCCGTCGCGTTGGCGTGATGCCTGTCACCCGCGGCCGGTAGACGTGGATACTGTTGCCGTTGCGGCCATGGCGACGTGGCCCCGTGCCCTCGATGATGCGATGCGTCACGAGGCGTCGGCCGGTGAGGCGGCTATAACGGTCGGTATCGAAACCGCCATTGTAGACCCCGAATTGACCGACCCGATAGCGATTGTCGAACCGCGTGCGCTCGAGATAGTGGCGGTTGCGCCGGATCGTCACGATCCGCGTGTAGATGCGCGGCGCGGCCAGCAGCGCGATCGGAACGAAACACCAAGCCGGCGAGAAGCTCGGCGCGTCGTAGAAGCTGCTCGCGTAGCTGAGTGAGCCCTGCTGCCAAACGGCCTCCGGGGGCAAAGGCGCCCACCCCACGTCTTCTTCGCCATACCGCCAGGCAACCCACGCCGGACCCCACTCGGTGCCAGGAACCCAGAGCCACCCGTCACGCTCGTCAAGGAACCAACGGCCATAGTGGAACACCACCCAACCGAACGGCTCTTCGCTCTCCCAGTACCAGCCGTGCTCCTCGGTGTGCACCCATTGCCCACGCGTGTAAGGCCGCCATCCTCGTTCGACGTCAGGCTGCCAAACCTCGCCATAACGGCTGTGCGTGAGCCAGCGGCCATGCTGGTCGAGCGTCTCAGCGATCGCGGCGTCGTCGCCAGGCCCGCTCTGGGCGCCAGCCGGCGATAAACTCAATGCGAACACAGCCGCGAGAACGGCCGCAAAGCGCATCAGCAGCGACAGAGACTGTCGGATGGTGCCTTCAATCATGGTCCCACGCTCCATGCGATGTGGGGCTGTGCGCGCTCACGACGCGATATCTCCGTATCATGCCATAGCGCGCGGACCAGCTTCTATGAGGTCGCGTGAACGGCCTATGAACACGCCTTCGCCCGGCACGTCCAGGGCGGCGTGAAGGTCTCAGTACCAGAAACCAAAAGCCCGCTGACGCGGCGCGTGACTGACGCTGCCGAGCCCGACCAGCGTGAACAGCGGCTCGCTGCCGAACTGTATGGGCTTCAAACCCGCCCCGCCCGGCGACAACTGCTCAAGACGTCGAATTCGGTCCTCTGTCGCAGGATGACTGCGCAGCAGGGATGGATGCGGGATCCGCCGCGCCGGCACGGGCAGCATCAGATCCTCCCAGAACCGCCCCTGGTGGCGCTCGAGTGTACCCAGCGCCGAGGCGAGCCCCTGCGGATCGCCCGTCAGCATGGCCGCTTCGAGATCGGCATCGTATTCCCGCGCCCGCGACAATCCCATCTGCAGCATGCTCGTCAGCATTGGTGCGAGGTAGAGCAGCACGATCCCGAGCAACGGAAACGGCTTGTGTCCGAAGATGGCGGCAGGCACGCTGACGACGGCGAGGAATACGCCCATGTAGGCCAGCATCTGCATGAACCGCGTCAGGCCGTCGGCAATCGCCATCACCCTGAGATCATTGTTGCGAATGTGGCTGATCTCGTGCGCGATGACGCCGGCGATCTCGCGCAGCCCGAGCCGGCGCAGCAGTCCCTCCGTCACCGCGATGGCGGCATTGTCGCGCGTGCCGGTGGCGAAGGCGTTGAGAGTGGAGGAGGGGATCACATAAAGCTCGGGGTGGCGGCGCAATTCGGCGCGATCGGCCAGCGCCTCGACCATGTGCAACAGTTGTCCGCCGTGGCGACGATCGATGCGCTGTGCCCTGTAGAGCCGCATGACCGTCTCTGGCGCGACCCGCGGGCTCACCAGCGCCATGATGATGACGATGCCCACCGCAAGGATCGCCGTCGTCCACGACCAAAGGATGGCGCCAGCCAGCAGCACGATCGAGCCGATGCCGCCGATCAGCAGCACCGAGTGCAGGTCGTTGCGCCGACGATGCTCGGCGATTTGCTGGTCGTCGAGCAGAGCCGAGAGGGGGCGCCGGCCGCGCCCGTATGCAAATGTCTGTCGCATGCCCTCAATATGGTGGCGATTTATGGCTTGAACAGGTCATTTCGGGAACTGCCAAGGACAACCGCCGGCTCCCTGTAAACCGCGTGCAGCCGGCAGGATGGATCGAGGCCGGCGGAGTTGCTAGATTGCGCTCCGCCCGAGCCGGCCGTCCAGGGCGACGGTCGGCGTTTTGCAGCCGACGGATTCGTGGGATTGTCTCGCCAGAACCCGCAGCCCATGACAAATTATCAGCGCTTCCAGGCATACGGACGAGTGGGTGACGGTTGACAAGGCCGGTTTGGCCGATTTTTGCGACGAGAGTGGTTTGATGGATGTTTCCAATGTCTGGCTCGAGGATGCGAATGGCCGACGCTGGCCGGTGCATGCAACCTGTTCCCTCGGCCGTTCCAACACCAACAATGTCGTCCTTGACGATGGTCGCGTCTCCCGCCGCCATGCCTTGGTCCACAAGCAGGACGAAACCGAATACTGGGTGATCGACCTGGGAAGCGGCAACGGCACGTACCTCAACGGCCGCCGCGTCACCTTGCCGACCCGCCTGAACGATGGCGACGGTCTCACTCTCGGAGATTCCGCCGTCACTTTCCGCCAGATCGCTGTGCGCCACACGCCGGAGGCCACCACCCGCGCTTCGGCCCAGACCATCATCAACATCAAGAATGCCGACTGCTGGCTGCTGATCGCCGACATCAAGGGCTCGACCGCGCTTGCCGCCCGCCTCTCCCCGACGGATCTCGCCATGCAGGTTGGTCGGTGGATGGGGGAGTGCAAGGAAATCGTCGATGGCAACGGCGGCACCATCAACAAGTTCCTGGGTGACGGCTATTTCGCCTACTGGCTGGATGACGGTGACGGCGGAGCCCGCGTCGCCAAGGCGTTGGGCGAGTTGCGAGCCATGCAGGCGCAAGGCCGCGGACCGGCCTTCCGGGTCGTGCTGCACTACGGCTCGATTGCCCTGGGTGGCAGCGCCTCGCTTGGCGAGGACAGCCTTTCGGGCCTCGATGTCACCGTTGCCTTCCGCATGGAAAAGATCGCTGGCGGTCTTGGCTGCGACGTGGTCGTGAGCGAGGCCGTCAAGGAGCGCCTCGACGCCCGCATGCCCTTCGTTGATCTTGGCGAGCATAAGGTCGACGGATTGGGCCCCAAGGGCAGGCGATTCTATCGCCCTGCCTGAGGCACACTCTGCTCCGTCGCCTCGCCGGAAATGAGACGCGCAACGCTCGCGCCGCAAGCGAGCGAAGAACGGCTACGAGCTAGAACCGCTCCGCTAGCGTCGGGTCCGTCTTGCGTCCGGCGCCCGCAGCGAACGCCTGCACGACCAGCGGCACGATCTCTTCGGCACTCGCGACCACCTGGTAGCGCACTTCCAGCCCCTGCCGAATGAACGCCTCGGCCCGCATATGCTCGATCAAGGCCTTCAGCGGCCCCCAGAAGCCCACAATGTCAGCCAAGACGATCGGCTTGTCATGACGCCCGAGCTGCGCCCAGGTCAGTTGCTCGATCAACTCTTCGAGTGTGCCAATCCCTCCGGGAAGCGCCACGAACGCGTCCGATCGCTCGAACATCAACCGCTTCCGCTCATGCATGTCCTTGGTCACGACGAGTTCGTCGACGTCGCGTAGCATCCGTTCCTTTTCCGACAGGAATTCGGGGATGATGCCGGTGACATAGCCACCGTGAGTCAGCACGGCGCGCGCAACCTCGCCCATCAGACCGAGGCTGCCGCCACCGTAGACGAGCCCGATCTCGGACTTGGCCATGGCCATGCCCAGCGTTTGCGCCGCGGCCACATAGGCGGGGTTGTTGCCAGGGCCAGATCCGCAAAATACGCAGATTGAACGCTCTGGACACGCCTTGCCAGTATCGGCAGGCCCGGGATCGCGGGCCTTTTGGGGCTTGTGCTTTGCCTTGCTCATGAAATCTGCTCTTCCTGATAGGTGTAGTCCGGATCGAACAAACGGACCGCTCGGCCGGAAAGCATCTTATGTGGTGAAGCCCGCCGGAATTGCGACACTCAGACCGCCATCAGTGGCTCACCGCTATGAGCCTGCGCCACTTTGGTATGGCAGCAATGCCGCTCGTGCTGCCAACATGCCAACCGCTCCGCAAGATGGCGCCGCTCGCGACCCCTCCCACCTGCAGCGCTGCTGATCTTTACCAGTAGGCAGAGAATAGTCCGCCCACGCCAGCCATCATTTGTGGCGGCTCCGAAAAACCACTAAAATTATGCTATCACAACGCACTTTCGAGCATGTGGGAGCCCTCGCCGGCGCCTGGCGGCTCTGTGGCAGCGCAAGTGTCATTGCAGGCGTCAGGCCACTGACGAAGCGATACGGAGCAAGAGCATGGCGGTTAGGCACGACAGGGGGCAGCGAGCGGGGCTGGGGCCACGGGGATGGCTTCTGGCGGCAACGCTGATGCTCCCGGTTGTGGCCCTCCCGTCGCCTGTCGAGGCCACAGATTCGGGCGGTAACGCGCAGCACAGCCAGGACAGCCCGCAGCGCGCCCGAGACCTGGCTGACAGGGCACGCGGCGCCTATGACGAGATCATCGGTGAAAAGAACGGCGCCACCACTGGCGCGGCCGCTCGCGATGCAACTCAGCCACGCCAGCACGTCGCCCAGGCGACCCAGCGCGAGCTTGAGAGCGGCGTCGACTGGCTCGTGCGGGCAAAACGCGGATATTCCGACGTCATCCGTCGCCTGTCCGAGCCAACGGCACCCAATCCCGTGGCCGACGCTGCCCGCCGGAGCACAACGGAGCGCGCGGCTCCGTCTGCGACCGAGACCCGCGCGCCAGCTCCGGCTGCGACCGAAGTCGCACCACCCAAGGTTCTGCCGCCTCTGGCTGAGGCGCCACCAACGGCCGAGACGCCGCCAACCGTCACGGTTCAAGAGGCGCCGGCTGCAAACCAACCGTCGTCTGGGAGTGGCGAACCATCTGGAGATAGTGTCATCGACAAGGCCGTCGCAGCCATCAACGAGGCAAACACGGCCTTCCAGGAGAATATCGTCGACCGACTGGCGACGCCCGCGCCGGAAGCGGCTGCGTCCTCAGCCCCCGCGAAGGTCTCAGCCCCCGCGAAGGCCTCAGGCTCCGCCGCCGAGCAGCCCGGGCCGCCGCAGCAGCCAACGGACCAGGCAGCCAGCCCGCAAGCTGCCGCGAAAGCCAGACAGGCAGCGCTGGAACAGGAGGCGAAGGCGCGCGCCAAAGCCGACCGTCTCGCCAAGGAGGCCGAGCAGAAAGCCGAGCGTGAACGTCTTGCGAAGGCGCAGCAAGTCGAGAACGAGCGCCTGAGGGACGAGGCCCGGCGCGCCGAGATCGCTCGCAAGGCTGCCGAGGCGGCCAGGATTGCCGATAATCAGCGCCGGCGAGCAGATATCGCCAAGGCCGAAGCCGACCGCAAGGAAGCCGCGGCCGAATGGCGGGCAGCCGAGGCTCGTCGGCTGGCCGACGTGCAGCGTGCCGAAGAAGCCCGCCTTGCCGAAGCCAAGGAGACGGAAAAGGCCGAAGCAAAGAAGGCCCGCCTCGCGGAAGAAAAGAAGGCGCAGGCCGAAGCCCGCCGCGCCCGGATCGAGGCCGACAAGGCAGCCGCCGCCGCTGCCCGTATTGCCGCCAAGGCCGCTGAAAACGAGGTGCTGCGCGCAGCGCGAGAGGCTGCAGCGTTGGCAAATGCCATTCCGAAAGTGGCCGCAGGCGATGCGGACAGCCGCAATCCCGCAAATTCATCCAAGAGTAAGTCTCATTCAGGACGGCGAGTCGCAACGGTCCCGCCTGCGCCTGGCACGCGATCCATCGGCTCGGCCAAGTCCGGCACCGCGGCGATCGTGCGCCCGAGCGAAATCCCGCGACCCGGAGGCTTCGCCGCCCGAGGCCCGGCGCATGGCAAGTCCATCGCAGGCGGCGCCAACGTCGAGCCCGATTGCACCGGCGCGGGAGTGGTTGTTCAGCGGCCCGGCTGGTACGTCGTCGCCTCCGGCGATTCCCTCACCGTCATCGCAAAGGCACATTACGGGACGGGACGCGAATATCGGCGCATTCTCCGCGCGAACCGGGGACGCATCAATGAAGTCGATGTCATCCGCCCCTGCCAGAAGCTCTTCATCCCCGACTGATCGGCCAGCAGGCCATCGCCGCATGCGAAAACCCCGGCACCGAGGGGTGCCGGGGAGCTCATGTAATATGTATTGGCAATATGTACCCGACGACCACGTTGAGGACCAGCGATGCCGGGCTGAATAATCCAGAGGGGAATGATCTTGGGGCGAAGGTGCCGGGGGTCAGTCCGGCACCTGCGGGCTTAGTGGCCGTAGTAGGGGGCGCACCACTCAGCGGTGGTGTTGTCCGCCTGGACCGGGGTCAGGGTGGAGGCGGAAGCCGCACCAGCCAGCAGGCCGAGGGCGAGGATCGAGGCGACGAGCGTCTTCATGGGAGGTCTCCGTTGGGTCTGGATGTGGGTGTGATCTGAGGTCGATGTCCGGGGTCTGGGTGGTCGGTGCCGGGTTTGAGGCCGGCACCTGCGGGCTTAGTGGCCGTAGTAGGGGGCGCACCACTCGGCGGTGGTGTTGTCCGCTTGGACCGGGGTCAGGGTGGAGGCGGAAGCTGCACCAGCCAGCAGGCCGAGGGCGAGGATCGAGGCGACGAGCGTCTTCATGGAAGGTCTCCGTTGGGTCTGGGGTGGCGCTTTGGCCTGATCCCCGGGGTTGTCTGGTCCGTCCGGGGTGTTTGTCCCGTCCGATGACCAGAACTTAACGCCGTTCATCTTTCATGTAAATAGGGAACGTATCGTATCTTATTCACGAATGTGTGAGGAGGCCGCTGGGGATGGCGCAAGTGAGGGGCCGGACGGCGAGCGTGAAGGTTGGTGAGGGGGGGGGGCCGCAGCGCAGCGCCCAGCCGGGACCGGGAGTGGGAGTGCGTGCCGTCCGGCCAGTGGCGCGGCCAACAGCAAGGGGTTGGCCACGACTCGCACTCGGGCGACAGGGCTCAGGCCCTAGACCTGTTGAGCGTCAGTCGGGCGTTGGTCGCCCTCCGATGGCCCCGGCAATCCCGAGTTAACCGCTGACCTGAACGAACGACACAAGTGCCGGAAGGTCATGCCCACAGTCGATACGACGGGCTCGATTATTAGCAGTGTACGAATTTTAAAAGAATTTTAGCAACTCGCCGGGAAAATGAGGCGAATAGTATCACCCGAAAGCTCGAGCGGTGCCAATGTCAGTATGGTTCAGAAGCTTCGTTCGAGATGATCGTGGAACAATTTCTATTCTGTTCGGTCTTTCGATATTTTTGGTTGTTTTGACCGTTGGCATCGCCATCGATAGTGCCCGCGCTTACAATATTTCCACTCGCATTGGCTCAGCGCTCGACGCGTCCGCTCTGGCGGCAGCCAAGATGCTGGATGATGACACCTACTCCGACGCCGATGTCGAAGATCGCGCCCAGCGGTTCTTTGCCGCCCACTTTTCCTCGACACCCATCACGGGCGTGTCGGTGGTTGGCCCGACCGTGCGTATAAATCGCAACAAAGGCGAGGTCGACGTGGCGGTCGAGGTCAAGGTCGCAACGACCTTCGCTCAGTTGGCCGGCGTTTTGTCGTTCGATTATCCCCGCTCCACCAAGGTGACCTATAACGAAAAACAGATCGAACTCGCCCTGGTGCTGGATATCACCGGTTCCATGTGCCAGCCGTGCAGCAAGATCGACGGTTTGAAATCAGCAGCGCGCACCCTGGTCGCAAACATTATTACACCCGAAACACCTGCCGGTTATGTGCGCGTCGCGATTGCACCTTATAGCGCTGCGGTCAATGCCGGCCCCTATGCCGCAACCGTTTCCGGTGGCCTGAGCCCCGACAATTGCGTCGTCGAGCGCCGCGGCATCAATAATGATACCAACGTCGCCCCGAGCGGCGCCGATAGTCTGGGCGTCTCGAGTGGCCGTGCCAATGGCAAGTATTATTGCCCGCGCTCGGCGGTCACGCCTCTGACGGCTGATACCAATGCCCTGACGACCCAGATCAACGCCTTGCGGACCGACGGCTGGACTGCAGGCCATATCGGTCTGGCCTGGGGCTGGTACCTAGTATCGCACACTTGGCAGCACATCTGGCCGGCCGACAGCAAACCCAAGGCAAACCACGAAAAGGTTATCAAGGCCGTGCTGCTGATGACCGATGGCGAGTTTAATACGAGCTACATCCCTGGCGCCGGTTTCAACTCGACCAATCTGGGCACCCTCAACAGTTCGCCTGAACAGGCAGCCCGCCTGTGCACCCGCATGAAGGCGGAAGGCGTCATCGTCTACACCGTGGCCTTCCAAGCGCCCAACGCAGCCCAGGCCCTGCTCGATGGCTGCGCGACATCATCAGCCCATGCCTTCCAGGCCGACGATAATATCACGCTCGTGAGCGCCTTTAGGACCATCGCCGAGCGCCTCTCGGCTCTACGCATTACCTTGTAGGCCGCCAATTCCTCGTTCGACAATCCAGCCGCGCGGGACTATCACCATGCTATGCATGGCAAGCATCCGCCTCCCTCGGCTTCCCCTAGCGCCGGCCAACCGCCGCGCGAGGGTGCCGGCTTCTTCGAGCGCCGCCTCTCGACCAGCCAATGGCGGGCGCTGAAAGCGTTGGCCCCTTACGTCTGGCCGCACGATCGGCCTGACCTGCAGTTGCGCGTCGCCCTATCGCTCGGGTTGATGCTGCTGGCCAAGCTGGTGACGGTGGCGATGCCGTTCACGTTCAAATGGGCGACGGACGCCCTGGTGGCCGTCTCCGGTGGTCGGGTGCCTGCGGCCGAGGTCGCTTGGCTGGTGGCAGCCCCCATTCTCGCCACCATCGTCTATGGGCTCGCCCGCATTGCCATGGTGGCGCTGACGCAGTCGCGCGAGGCTCTGTTCGCCAAGATCGCCATGAATGCCGTGCGCAAGCTCGCACTGGCGACATTCGAGCACATGCATCGTCTCTCGCTGCGGTTTCACCTGGAGCGCAAGACGGGCGGCCTCACCCGTGTCCTCGAGCGCGGGCGCACGGGTATCGAGAACATCACGCGTATGACGCTGATGACCTTGATCCCGACCATCATCGAGTTCGCGCTGGTGCTGGCCGTTCTCGGCTTCGAGTTCGACTGGCGCTATGTGCTGGTCGTCGTCACAATGATTACCGGCTACCTCGCCTTTACGGTGAAGGCGACGGAATGGCGGGTGAAGATCCGCCGCCAAATGAACGAGAGCGATACCGACGCCAACACCAAGGCGGTCGATAGCCTCCTTAACTACGAGACCGTCAAGTATTTCGGCGCCGAGGCTCGCGAGGCCGCTCGCTATGACGCCTCCATTGCCCGCTTCGAGCAGGCCTCAATCAAGACCTACACCTCCCTTGCCGTGCTCAACGCTGGTCAAGCCATCATTTTCACTCTGGCCTTGACGTTCTGTATGGCGATGTCGGCGTCGGCCGTGATGGCGGGTACGGCGAGCGTTGGCCAGTTTATCATGGTCAACGCCTTGATGCTGCAGCTCTTCATCCCCCTGAATTTCATGGGTATGGTCTACCGCGAGATCAAGCAGGGCATCACCGACATCGAGCGCATGCTGGACGTGATCGAGCAGACGCCCGAAGTCGAGGACAAGCCTGGCGCCAAGCCGCTGCAGGTCAGCGGCGGCGCCATCCGCTTTGACAACGTCGCCTTCCACTACGAAACCTCGCGCCCGATCCTCTCCGGGCTCACCTTTGATGTCCCCGCTGGCAAGATGGTGGCGATCGTCGGTCCCTCCGGCGCCGGCAAGTCCACCATCAGCCGCATCCTCATGCGCTTCTATGACGTGGCTGGCGGCGCCGTCACCATCGACGGTCAGGACATTCGAGACGTCACGCAGGCTTCGCTGCGCCAGGCCTTCGGCGTGGTGCCGCAGGACACCGTCCTCTTCAACGACACCATCCTCTACAACATTCGCTACGGCCGTACCGACGCCAACGACGACGAGGTCATGGCCGCAGCCCGCCTTGCTCAAATCGACACCTTCATTCGGACGCTGCCTGAGGGCTACGACACCATGGTCGGCGAGCGCGGCCTGAAGCTCTCCGGCGGTGAGAAGCAGCGCGTCGCCATCGCTCGCACCATCCTCAAGGGCCCGCCGATCCTTATCCTGGACGAGGCGACGAGCGCTCTCGACAGCCACACCGAAAAGGAGATCCAGGACGCCCTGGATCGCGTCTCCAAGGACCGCACGTCCCTCGTCATTGCCCACCGCCTGTCGACCATCGTCACCGCCGACACCATCCTCGTCATGGACAAGGGCCGCCTCGTCGAGCAGGGGACACATGGCGAGTTGATGGCCCAGGATGGCCTTTACGCTTCGTTGTGGAACCGCCAGCGCGAAGCGGAAAAGAAGCGCGAGGAACTGGCCCAGGCGCTCGAGGCCGAAAAACGCCTCGAAGGCGAGAAGATCACTTCCGGGCGCCTGTGATCGGCGCCATCGTCCGCCGCGCCCACTCCGACGAAGCCGAAACCGCCAGGACGTTACGCCGCAAGAATTGCCTTTTTCCGGATGCTCACGGGCATGTGCCGGATGCCGAGCAGTCGGTTCGACGGCATCAGGTCGATCGGGCCCTCCGGCGTGAATGTCGCGATTCGGCCCAGCAGCTCGGAGAAAGCCACCCTGAGCTCCAGCCGCGCAAGGCTGGCGCCGAGGCACACGTGCGTGCCGAATCCGAACGCGAGGTGCAGGTTCGGCGCCCGCCTCGTGTCGAAACGGAATGGCAGGTCGAACACCATCTCGTCCCGGTTCGCCGACAACTCCCAGTACGTGACCTTGTCGCCGCGGCGGATTTGCTGGCCGTGCAGTTCGACGTCGCGGGTCGCCGTCCGCCGCTTGTAGATCGATGGCGTCGTCCATCGCAGGATCTCGTCGAGTGCGATCCGGGTCTGGGTGATTTCGGCGCTGCGCATGTGCTCCATTTCATCGGGGTGCTCCATCAGCGCGTGCATGCCGCCGCCGATGGCGCTGCGCGTGGTCTCCGAACCCGCCGCAAACAGCAGCAGGAAGAAGTTGACCAGCTCCTGGTCGTTGAGGGGGCCGCCATCGCTGCCTTCCTCGCCGGGATCTAGCCGCGCCTTGATGATTGTCGAGAGCACATCGTCCGTGAGGTTCTGACGCTTTGTCTTGATGAGATCGAGACCGTAGTCGCGCAGCTTTCGGAAGTGTTCACGTGAGAAGATGTCGCCATTGGCCTCCGCGATGCTGGCGTCCACCCATTCGACAAGCTGCGCCCGCTCCTCCTGCGGTACGCCGAGCAGCAGGCAGATCGCCTGCAGCGGCAGGTCACGGGAGAACGCCTCGACGAAATCGAACGGCTCGCCTTCTGGCATGGCGTCGATCAGCGCCGCAGTGCGCCGGCGCAATTCGGTCTCGAGTGCCAGGATCGAGCGCGCCGAGAAGCCCTTGTTTACGAGGCTGCGGAACCGCTTGTGGCGGGGATCGTCCATGAAGATCATGGTCCGGCCGGCCTGTGGGTCGTCGTTGATGCCGGTGCCGCCGCCGGTGCGCGGCGCCACCAGGTCCGATGAGAACGTTTCGGGTGCACACATGATGCCCATGATGTCCTCGTGCCGGCTCACCACCCAGAAACCCTCACCGCCCGGTGTACGAGGCGTGGGCTCGTGCCAGTACACCGGCGCGTGCGCCCGAGCCCATGCGAAGTGGGCGTGCGGAAAGCCCTTGGCGAAGGCCTGGCCGTCCGAGAGGTCGACGGCGGTCGGGCTGCTGGCGTTTGCGGCGATGGCGGCAGACATGGCAGATCCCCCTGGTGGGCGATTGAGCTGGACCTGCGACAATTGTGACACGGATTTGGGCCCCGTCCAGTCGATCCAGCAGCCCCACCCGCTGTTCCCGTCCACTCTTGCAAAGATGTAACGGACGCCGCCAGCGCTCGTCGGCTATAAGCGCGGGTCCGCAATCCTCCTCATCGCCGCGAGAACCTCCGTGTTCAAATCCTTCTTCCCTTGGCCGAAGCTGTTCTTCCTGTCGGCCGTGGTCTATGCGGCGTTGGTGGTCGCGCTCTGGTATTTCGCGGCCGAGAAATTGGGCGTCAGCCTGGGCGTCCTGCCGGCCAAGGTGCCGGACGAGCCGGTGATTGGTCTCGGTCATTTTGCGACGCCGCACTTCCTCTACTTCTATGCCTACGTCCTCGCGGTTTGCAGCCTGTTTGCCGCCGCCTGGTTCCGCCTCGCGCCGCATCCCTGGCAATGGTGGTCGGTCGTGGGCTCCATGCTGATCATCTTCTCCTCCTACTACTCCGTGCAGGTCTCCGTCGCGATCAACAACTGGCGCCGGCCGTTCTTCGATGCCGTCCAGAACGCCCTGTCGGGAAAATCCACCACGACGGCCGCTGAGCTCTATGGCCTGTGCTTGATCTTTGCCGAGATCGCCCTGGTGTGGATGGGTGTCTACGTCGTCACCAAGTTCTTCGTCAGTCACTATGTCTTCCGGTGGCGGACGGCCATGAATGATTACTACATGTCCCGCTGGCCTGAGATCCGCCGCATCGAAGGTGCTGCACAACGCGTGCAGGAAGACACGATGCGCTTCGCCACCATCATGGAGGACCTCGGCGTCACCATGATCGAATCCGTCATGACGTTGTTTGCCTTCCTCCCCATTCTGTTTGCCCTCTCGAGCTATGTGAGCGAGCTGCCGATCATCGGCAAGATCGCAGCGCCGCTCTTGTTCGCCTCGATCTTCTGGTCACTGTTTGGAACGGTTCTCCTGGCTGTTGCCGGCCTCAAGCTGCCCGGTCTCGCCTTTCTCAACCAGCGAGTCGAGGCCGCCTACCGCAAGGAGCTGGTCTATGGTGAGGACAATGCGGATCGCGCCCAGCCGATGGCGGTCCGCGACCTCTTCACCAATGTGCGTGCAGCCTACTTCCGGCTCTACTTCCACTATGTCTATTTCAACATCTGTCGTGGCCTCTACATCCAGGCCGACAACATCTTCGCCTACATCATCCTGGTCCCGACCATCGCCGCCGGTAAGATCACGTTCGGCATCCTGCAGCAGATCCTGACGGCCTTCTCGCAAGTCTCGAGCTCGTTCCAGTATCTCGTCAATTCCTGGACGACCATCATCGAGTTGCTGTCGATCAGAAAGCGCCTGCTGGCGTTCGAGGCCGCCTTCACCGGCGCCCCACTGCCCGACATTGACCGCGCCACCATCGAGGGCCAACCTTGAAAGACGCGCCAACGTTGCCGGACGCGGGTCGGAGCCCCAACGCCCGCCCGACGTGAGTATCGAGTAGGAGACCAATGGCACGCAGCCGCCAGATCAAGGCCACATCCAAACAACCGTCACCTCCGGTGTCGATCGAGAACATGGAACTCCGCGTGCGGCGCATGCACCGGCGCGACATCAACCGCGTCTGGGAATTCCTGAAACTCGTCTTTCGTGACGTCAACCGCGAGACCGTCGAGTATCAGCGCCCACGCCACAAAAAGCATTTCATGGAGATCTACGAGGAGGAGGGCATCGAGCAGCTCGTCTTCGAGTTGCGCCAGGATGAGCGCTACCAACTGGTGGGCTATGCCGAGTACGCCTACTCCATCGCCGGTTCCGACAACTGGATGAACTACCGCTACTTCGAGAAGCGCGGCATGCGTCCCCTGTTCGTCGAAGAGATTGCCGTCCACCCCGACTACCACGGCCTCGGCATCGGCTCCTTCATGTTCGAGCAGATCGAGCACGCAGCCCGCTTGCGCGGCTCGACGCACATCGTGCTCGAAGTGGCCGAGAACAACGAGGACGCCCTCAAGTTCTACCGCAAGCGCAATTTCCAAAAACTCGATGCGGCCATTTTTCTGTCGCGGAAGCTCGATACTGGCGATGCGTTGCTCGGACCTCGGACGCTTCGTGTGCGTAAGACCTCGTCTTGATCGCGGGGTGGCCGGGGTGAAGGTGGCGCTGCATTCGCCCAAAGGTTGCGTTGTCCGCCTTCAAGGTTCGGTGTTTGCCTTGATGTGCCGCGCGGGCAGCCATCAGGGCGCGTAAGCACCGTCGAGTTCCGGCCGATCACGTGGCCTCCATGCACCACGCGTGGCCAGTGGAACGCCGTTATGAGGGAAAAGGCCTCGGCCACTGCGCAGCCTCGGGCTAGATTATGAGGGCTCGCACGCTTGGCACCCTCGCGCAATTCGATGGCGAGTGGGACCGAAGGGATGACAATTCATTGCGGCTTGGCCAACAATTGGTTATGCCCGCGGGCTGTGATCGGATCTTGAGTTCCGGCGCATTCATGCAGGGGGAATGATGAGGGGCCTTGTAAGTGCCGCGTTCCGGCTTCTCAACCGGCGGGTTCCCTGGTACCGGATGCCGTTCGTGCTGTCGGTGGCAAACCTGATGGCACTGCAGCGCGATCTGCGGCGCCGCAACCTGCACGGCCAACCGCCCCTCGAGTTCCCGGAGCATGAAAGGCTCGAGGACAAGGTTGGCGCTCCCGACATCCGGCGGTTCCGCACTGCCGATGGCGCCTATAACGATCTATCTGTGCCGCGCATGGGCATGGCCGGCACTCGTTTCACGCGCAATGTGCCCTTGAGCCAAGCCTACGGAGAGCAAGACGACACGCTGCTTACGCCGAACCCCCGTGTGATCTCGAACGAGCTGCTGGCGCGCAAGGCGTTCCTTCCCGTGCCGCATCTCAATTTGCTGACCGGCGCCTGGCTCCAATTCATGACGCACGACTGGTTCAGTCATGGCGACAACGACCCCTCGCGCCGCATTGATGTCCCGTTGCCCGATGGCGATGCCTGGGAGGGCGGGCCAACGAACACACCCCACCACATGTCTGTGCACCGTACCCTGGCCGATCCCGATCGCGGCCCCGAGGATGAAGGCCTGCCCGAGACCTACCGCAATCATGTCACCCACTGGTGGGACGGCTCGCAGATCTACGGCTCGTCCAACACCCGCATCCGCCAGATGCGATCCAGCCCCGACGGCAAGTTGCTGGAGGACGGTCAGCTCTACCTGGATGCCCGCGGTTTCCTCGGCCTCGACAAGGAGAAAGGTGTCGAGCTCTCGGGCTTCAACGACAGCTGGTGGCTCGGCCTGTCCTTGATGACAAATCTGTTCGTTCGCGAGCACAACGCCATTGCGCGCCAGCTCCTGCTCGATCATCCCGGCGCGCGCGGCGAGTGGCTGTTCGGGAAAGCCCGCCTGATCAATGCCGCCCTGATGGCCAAGATCCATGCCGTCGAGTGGACGCCCGCCATCCTCAACACCGCAACCTTGCGCGCTGGCATGCGCGCCAACTGGTGGGGCGTGCTGGGGGAAGCCTACGAGCGCGCCAACGGCCGCCACGGCCTGGGCGAGCGCATCACCGGAATCCCCGGCTCGGCCAAGGACCACCACGGCCGCCCCTTCGCCATTACCGAGGAGTTCGTCGCCGTCTATCGCATGCACTCGCTGCTGCCCGACGAGCTGACCTTCCGCCGTCTTGCCGACAACGCCATCGCCGCCCGCCGTCCCCTGGTTGACTGCGTCGGGGCAAAAACGCGCGACATCTTCGAGCACGTCGACATGGCCGATGCCCTCTATTCCTTCGCCACCATGAATATCGGCGCCCTCCGCCTGCACAATTTTCCCAATACCTTGCGCCGGCTGACGCTACAGGGCCCCAATCCCCACGTGATCGACCTTGCCGCCATCGACATCATCCGCGATCGCGAGCGCGGCGTGCCGCGTTACTGCGAGATGCGCCGCCAGTTGCGCATGCCGGTGCCGGCGACATTCCGCGAGTTGGCCGGCGGCGACAACGCTGCAGCCGATGCGCTGGCCCGCGTCTACGATAGCGTGGAGGAAGTCGATCTGCTCGTTGGTTGCCTGGCGGAGCCGCTGCCGCCTGGCTTCGGCTTTTCCGACACAGCCTTCCGCATCTTCATCCTGATGGCGACGCGCCGGCTTAAGAGCGACCGCTTCTTCACCGATGACTTCAACGAGGAAACCTATACGCCGACGGGCATGCGCTGGATCCGCGACAACGGCTTTGCAAGCGTTCTCGTCCGCCATTTCCCTGAGTTGTCGGGAAAGGTCGGCCGGGTGCGCAATGGCTTTTTTCCTTGGCCACAGGATTGAGCGAGCCGGCATGCGCAGCGTAACGGAAATGTCGGGGCGAGGGGGAGGCGGCAGATGGCGCGGCTGATCTCCATACCCTGCATTGCGGCGATCGTCGTCGTCGACCGCGCGAGCGAGATCGAGGCACTGCAGGCCCATCCGGGTTTGGCACGCCTGTTTGTGCGCAAGGGCCGGCTCCTCAATCGGGGAATCGTCCGCATGCTCGAGCGACAGTTTCGCCGCCGTGGCATGGTGCTGCCAGCCTTCCTTCCCCGTCAGAGCGATATCCGCGCCAAAGGCCAGGCCGACCTGGCGCAGAAGCTTGATGGTATCTCTGAAGCAAAGCATTTCCCTGCGATCCCAATCGCGCAGATGGCGCGCTTCGTCGCCACCGGTAGCGAGCGCCGCGATGCGGAAGCAGCCCTCGCCTATGTTACGGCATGGCCTTACATGGCCGACGGCCGTGAGCCCCCGCGCGACGATGCCTACAAGCCGATCGGTCGCCATCTCCTCAAGCTGCACCGCCGCATCGAGCGCGCGCGGTCGATGCTCTCCCCGTTCGCCTTCATGCTCCGCCTGACAGGATCGGACAGGCGCGCCCGCGAGCAGATCATCGGCCACGTCGGCGGCGATCTCTACGGCCTCCACGCCATCGAGGTCACGCTCGCCAACGGTCGTGAGATCCTGCGCACCATGCGAGCGATCGTCGAGGCGGCGCCCGCGGGCAAACGACCCACCGCCCGCGACCTCGCCTGGGCCGCGATCCGTACCGCGCCAGCGCGCATCGTTCGCCAGTCCGGTCCGGAGTGCCTGACCCTTCCCCACGTCGACGGGCGCCTGCCGCCCCATACCCTCGTCGTCATGCGCATGCGCGGTGCCCTGGCCGCCGATACGCCGTCCGGCTACGAGTTCTCAGCGGCCCACTGGTCGGCCTGTCCCGCCCGCCGCTTCGTCATGGCCCTGTTCGCGGCAGTGGCCGCAGCCGCTCTCGACCAACGCCTGGCAGAGGTCGGCCCATGAGCAGCGTCGCCACGCCAACACCAGACTTCGCCCCGACTGCAGCACCAACTGCAGCCGGCCCCCCGGCATCGCGGTCGGCAGCGCCGCCTGCGCTCGCGAGCGTCCTCTCGCCGCTCGAGATGCGCAACCTCAAGCTCAAGAACCGGGTCATGCGGTCCTCGATCTCGGGTCGCTTCGACCTCGAGGACGGCACGCCAACACAAACGCGCGGCAACTGGGAAGCGATGTTTGCCGCAGGTGGCGTCGGCGCCATCATCACGAGCTACGTCCCGGTGCTCATGAGCGGGCGCATCATCGCCGGCTACGCCACCATCCACGAGGACCGACTGATCGCTCCCTGGCAACGCATTGCCCGGCGCATCCACGATCACGATGCAAAAGTGATCATGCAGCTCTCCCACAGCGGTCGCCAGATGGACCTGCCGGGCCTGCAGCAGATCGACAAGCCGACGCTATCGTCGACCAACCGTTCTGAGAGTCTGCACGGTTTCCCGACCCGCGCCATGACGTTGGCCGAAATCGATCACATGATCGAGGCCTTCGCCAAGGCGGCGTGGCGCGCGCGCGAGGCCGGCATGGACGGCATCGAGCTGCACGCAGCCAACGGCTATCTCTTCACTCAGTTCCTGTCGTCCGGCATCAACGATCGCCGCGATCGCTACGGCGGCAGCCTCTTCAATCGCGCCCGCTTCCTGCTGGACGTGATCGCCGCCATCCGCGCGAAGGTCGGTTCCGGCTACCATCTCCAGGTCAAGTTGTCGGCCGTCGATCTCAACGATCTCCTGCCGACCGAGGGGCGCGGCAACACCCTGGACGAAACCATTGAGGTCGCGCGATGGGTCGAGGCAGCCGGGGCCGACGCTCTGCACGTCTCAATCGGTTCGCTTTTTCCTCATCCTCTCAACCCGCCGGGTGACTTCTCCTTCAACACCGTCGCCGCCACCTACGACGCCATGCTGTCGTCAGGCGAGTACACGTTCCGCAACTACCTGTTCTTCCGCTATCCGCCCCTGCGCGGCCTCTTCGCCCGATTCTGGGATCGGATGAAAAAGGATCGTCCGGTCGAGGGCGTGAGCGCCGACGAGGCACTGGCGATCAAGAGGGCTGTCTCCATCCCAGTGATCTCCACAGGCGGCTGGCAGAGCAGGCGGCGCATCGATCGCCACCTGGCCGTTGGCGATTTCGACGCCGTCGCCATCGCCCGCGGCCTCATTGCCAATCCCGATCTTCCGCGGCACTGGGCCGACGGCCGCGACGTGCCGCCGCTGCCCTGCACGCATTGCAACAAGTGCCTGCTCAATGCGCCGAAGAACCCTCTCGGATGCTATGAGCCCGACCGCTTCGACGGTGACCGCACCCGCATGGTCGAGCGCATCCTGTCCGTCTATCTCGCGCCAGACCGTCCGAAGAGTGCGCCATGAGCGGTTCTCTCAAAGGTCCAGGCGGCCTGCTCGGCGGCTTGCCGGAGGAGGCGGCGGTCACCGAGGTGCAGCGTCGCCACGCGCGGGTCGACGGCCGCCGCCGCTGGGCCTTTCGCGCCGTGGTCGCTTCCATGCTGCTCGGCGCAACGTTCCTCGCTCTTGCCGCGTGGATGTCGGTGCAGGTTCTCTGGTACTACGGCGGCCGTTCCTTGCCGGCGATCGAGGCGCACTTCAAGCATGGCTCCATCGGTGCCGAGCTCGCCAACGGCATGCCCTATCGGATGTTGAAGGCCCTCCCCAAGGTTTTTCCCGAGTATTTCCTGCCCGAGGGCGATTGGAGCCATTTCGGCCTGATCTTGGAAGATGCAACCACCGATACCGGCAAGCCTCGCTACGACATCTATCGCTTCCCCGAGAGGCCATCGCTCCGTGCGGACGGCGTCACCATGCGCCAGGCCCGCCTCGTTCCCGCCAAGGCCGATCCCCGTGTCTCGCGCGGGCTGCCGATCGGCTTTGCGACCGGCTGGCGGCTCGGCATCGAGGTGGCGTGGTTCAACTGCGCCGTCTGCCACACCGGCGTCGTCCGCATGCCCGGTGACGGGCGCGACCGCATCGTCCCAGGCATGCCCGCCAACACCGTCAACCTCGAGCGCTTGTTCCTCGCTCTCTTCGACATGGCCGTCGACAAGCGCTTCACTTTTGCCGAGTTTCGAAAGTACTTCGATGCCGAACGCCCATTGGCACTGCACGAGCAGGCGTTGTGGGAATGGCTTGTCGTCCCCAACGTCCGCGCCGAGCTGATCGCGCGCCGCAGCGAGCTCCTGCCCTTGCTCGACCCGAGGCGTGCCCCGCCGATGGCCCGCGACCCCACCGACCCGAGCCGGCCCGCGCGCTGCGAAGCCCGCCTCAAGCCGCGGCCCGGCTGCCACGAGGCCATCACCGTAAAGACCGAGCCCCGCGACGCCCGTCAACGCCCCGACCGGGTCACCAACTGGGGCCCGGGTCGCGTCGATACCTTCAACCCCTACAAGCTGATCAACTTCGCGGTCGAAGCCGATTGTCTCGCGCCTGAGGAGCGGGTGGGCGTCAGCGACTTTCCAGCCATCTTCGCCCAGGGCCCCCGTGCCCGACAGGGCATGCACCTCCACTGGGACGGCAACAACGCCTCGCTCTCGGAACGCAACCTCTCAGCTGCCCTCGGCGCCGGCGTCAACGAGCGCACGGTCGACCACGCCTCACTCGCCCGCCTCGTCGGCTGGCTTGCCGATCTCGAGCCGCCCGCGAGCCCCTATATCAACCATCTGGATCAGGCAGCCGTCGAGCGCGGACGCCGTCTCTACATGGCCGAATGCGCAACCTGCCATGGCCACCAGGGCGACAAGGGCTACGTCTATCGGGGCGCTCGCCTCGGCCAGATCGAGCCGATCTCCTACGTCGCCACCGACCGTGGCCGCCTCGACAGCTACACGCCCCTGATGGAGAAGTACCAGAAGGATCGGCTGTTCTGCACCGAGCCCGAGCACCGCTTCCGTCAGTTCAAGAAGACCGACGGTTACGCCAACATGCCTCTCGACGGACTTTGGCTGCGCGCGCCGTACTTGCACAACGGCTCGGTGCCGACGCTCAAGGACCTGCTGGCGACACCCGCCGAGCGACCAATGGCTTTCCGTCGCGGCGCCGATCACATCACGCTTGATCCGGTCAATGGTGGCTTCGCGGCGCCGCCTTGCCTGCCCGACGACACCGCCGAGCCGGGCGTGCGCAGCTTCTGCTTCGATACCCGCCAGCCCGGCAACGGCAACGGCGGCCACCTCTACGGCACCGATCTCGCGCCGGCGGCAAAAGCCGATCTTCTGGCCTATCTGCTGACGTTTTGAACCACCGGGGTGCGCACAGGTGGCGCCGCCCGAACGAAGGAGACAGGAGCAGGACATGGCGACTAGGACGGGCAAGCCTGCTGCGAGATATCCATGGGCCCGTGTGGTTTCTTGGATTGCAGGCGTCCCTCTGGCGCTGCTCGCCGCGACCTCGCTTATGCTCGCGATCCTGCGTGGCAACCCGCCCCTCTTCGTCGCCGTCGCCGAGCGACTGATGCCGCGCAAGCCGGTCGAGACCTGGCCGACGGATGCCGACGGTAACGCCCAGTTCTTCAAGTACGGCGCAATCGGCAACGAGGCCGCCGACGGATTGCCGCTGAAGATCTGGCGCGCGCTGCCGCAAGCTTGCCGCGGCCTGATGCCAGCCGCAGCCGACGCCAAGGCGGGCTATGAGGCATTCGGCTTTACCTTCGAGCGCGATGGCGAAGGCCGCAAGCAGCCAACGCCGATCGGACTTTCCCGCACCCGCCTCGGCGCGCGTCCCTTCGACATCGAGGTGGTCGCGATCAACTGCGCCGCCTGCCATGTCCAGACCTACACGCTGCCCGGCGAGACGAGGACACGCATCTTCGTCGGGGGCGCCAACAATCGCTTGAACGCCTTGGCCTACACCCGCTTTGTCGCTGGCTGCGCCGAGTCCGATGGGTTCGAGACCGAAACCCTGATGGCCGCGATGCAGGCGCACGAACCGATGCCCGCCTACGAAGCTGCCATGTATCGCTACCTCGTCATCCCCGTCGCCCGCGACCTGATCCGCGATCGCCTCGGCGCCCGCTTCCACTGGACCTGGAGCCGGCCCGAGTGGGGCCCTGGCCGCCTCTCGCCCTTCAATCCCGTCAAGTTCGATTACCTCCGCCAGCCCGTCGACCAGACGATCGACCACGCTGATGTCATGCCGGCCTGGAACGTCTCGGCCAAGGAACGGTTGCGCTCTCCGACGCTGTGGCATTGGGACGGCCTCAGCGCCGATCTGCGCGAGGTCGTCGTCAATTCGGCGCTGGGCGACGGCACGACCCGCTTCGGCTACCGAGAGGAAACCATCGACCGCCTCGTGTCGTATCTGCGCACGCTGCAATCGCCACCATCACCCCTCAACATCGACCCCGCCCTGCGCGCCGAAGGCGAGAGGATCTTCCGTGCGACCGGCTGCGTCGGCTGCCATGCCGCAGGTGGTGCCCGTGTCATGACCATCATCCCGCAAGCCGAAATCGCCACCGACCCCGGCCGGATCGCCATGTGGACACCGGAGGCCGCCGCCGCCTACAACAACTACGACAAGGGCGGCTGGCGCACGACCCAGCCTTGGTATGCGCGCTGGACCGACGCTGGCCTCGACTGGCTGTCGGGCCGCCCGCCCGGTCTCCCCTGGGTATTCAGCAATTTCCGCAAGTACGAGGGCTACCTTGCCCAGCCCCTTGATGGCATCTGGCTGACGGCGCCCTACCTGCATAACGGCTCCGTGCCGACCCTCGATGATCTCTTGAAGCCGCCGGCCGAACGCCCCAAGGCGTTCGTTCGCGGCCGCGATGCTCTCGATCTCGTCCGCGGCGGGTATGTGGCGCCGGCCTGCGAGCCCACCCGCTATACCGGCGAGTTCTGCTACGACACCACACGGCCCGGCAATGCCAACGCCGGCCACGACTACGGCACCACGCTTGGCGCCGCCGACCGCCGCGCCCTGGTGCACTACCTGCTGAGCTTGTAGGAGGAACCGCATGGATCACCTGAGTTCGTTCAAGTGGCTGGTGCGCTTGCGGATCGTATGCAACCTGTTGTTCGGCGCGCTGCTGATGTGGGCGCCGCACCTTCCGTTCGATTGGCTGCACGAGCCGGTGCCGTCAGAGCCGTGGGTGGTGCAGGCGGTCGGCATCGCGCTCGTCTACGTGGCGTTGGCGCACGTCGCCTCTGGCGTTTCGCCCTCCCTCGCCATGTCCTCGAACCTGTTCGTGGTGCTGGGCCCCATCATTCCGATCGTCATGCTGGTCTGGCTCGGCCTCGCCGTGCCCAGCCGTGCACTTCTGATGCTTGCCGTCTACGAGACGGTGTTCGTGCTGGCGCTCTCGCGCAGTTTCCAGAGCGGCTGGATGGCCGCCCTCAATACCAAGCCCTGATTGGGCGGATGCCGGCACGCGAGGACATTGCGACATGCTGAGACGGGCAGGCTTGCCATTGACGGGACTTCTTTTGGCGTTGGCAGCGTTCCTCGCCGCCTCCTACGTCGGTGGCTACGACTACCTCTCGTGCGCCGAGCAGATCGTGCGTGGTCCAAGACCCGTTGCCACCGATCGCGCTGATCGCTTCCTCGGCAAACCTGGACCGGCGGCACTGGCCTGCCGTGGCGATGCCCGCGCCCAGGCCCATGCCGATACCCCCTGGGTTGATTGGACGAATTACTGGTCGACAGGCGATCAGGCCTCCCGCTCGCGCGAATGGCTGGGCTTCATCGAACCCGTTCGCCGCCTGTTGAAGGATGGCTTCGGCGAGACTGGTGCGCTGATTGATCTCGAATACCAGCGTCTCGAGCTGGTGCGCTTCAACCTGTTCGACAACGCCACCTACCGTGACTATGTCGTGGGCCGCGATGGCGTTGCCGGGCCGGCATTGAGGCGGTGGCGCGAGCTGCGACTGGTCCCCGAAGATCCGGCCTTCGTCCACCTCCAGATCGACCCTGATGGCGGCCAGCGCTGCGCGGGTCCCTTGATCCGCCACCGCACGGCCAATGGGGTGTGCAACGACATCGATAATCCAGCCATGGGATCCGCTCGCCAGCTTTTTGCCCGCAACGTCGAGTTCCATGAGACCTATCCGCTCGAGGTTCGGGGCCGAGCTGGCCGGTAACCGGCACGGCGATCGCCTTGCGCTGCTGCGACCCGACCCCCAGGTGATCAGCCGCCGCCTGTTCTCGAGGCGTGGCGAGGGCGAAAATTGCAACGAGGGAAGGGGGCTCCCTGGCAACAGCGCCAAGGCCGACTGCCCCTACCAGAAGGCGCCGTTCTTCAACGCGCTCGCTGCCTTCTGGATTCAGTTCATGACGCATGACTGGTTCAGCCACATGGAGGAAGCGCGCAACACCGACATGCCCATGGAGACCGGTTGCCGCTCGGCCAAGGTCGCAGGCGTGGAACAGCCGATGCTGCCTGAGGGTGCTCGTACGCTGGGTTGCAGGCCGGATGACCTGATCGAGCGCGCTCTGGTTGCCGACGAGACGCGGCCGCCATCGTTCCGCAGCAACGGACGCACGCATCTCGCGCGCGCCCACCGCACCACCCGCAACTTCAACACCGCCTGGTGGGACGCCTCCCAGATCTACGGCTACGATCGCCGCTCCGCCAACCGCATCCAACGCGATGGTGCCAGGATCCGCATGGTCCAGCCGGACGAGCGCACCACTGCGGGCGACCGCCAGGGCTATCTCCCCGCGTTCGAAGGCTGCAAGAAAGGCCCGGCCGACTGTCTGCTGCGACCCGAGTGGCTCGGCCAAGAGACCGCTGGCTTCCCCGACAATTGGTCGGCCGGCTTGTCGTTCCTGCACACGGTCTTCGCCCGCGAGCACAATCTCGTCGTCGATCGCTTCCGCGCCGAGGCCAAGCGCCATCCCGATGCCGATTCAGGTCTGCGCAACCCGGAGCGCCCGGATACGCCGATCCCCTACGGCGCGGTCACGGATGACGAGTTGTTCGAGGTGGCCCGTCTCGTCGTCGCTGCGATCATCGCCAAGATCCACACCATCGAGTGGACACCGCAGCTTCTCTACGATCGACCGCTCGATGTGGCCATGGATTCCAATTGGAACGGGGTCTTCGGTGATCGGCCGCTTGTCCGCCGAGCGCTGTCCACCGTCGTCAATCACCTCAACGCCTCCGACCTCGAGCGTGCGCGCACCACGCTCTACTCCGTCTTCACGTCGGGACCCGGCATCATTGGCACGGGCGCCACCCGCAAAGGCTGGTCGATCGCCAACCTCGATCACGTCAACGGCGGCGTCAATCATTTCGGTTCCCCATTCAACTTCCCCGAGGAGTTCGTCGCCGTCTACCGCCTCCACGCCCTCGTGCCCGACCTGATCGAGATTCGCAGACACGACGCCGACCCCAATCGCATCGCCGCCAAAGTCCCAGTCGTTGCGACCCGCCACGCCAACGCGACCCGTCTCATGCGAGAGCGCGGACTTGCCGATTGGGGCCTGAGCCTCGGCCGCCAGCGCCTTGGTCTGCTGGCCCTCGAGAACGCACCCCGATTCCTCCAGAACCTAGAGCTGCCCGGACGTCTCGATGGCACGCCGACCCGCCAGATCGACGTCATCGCCCTCGACATCCTGCGCGACCGCGAGCGCGGTATCCCTCGCTTCAACGAGTTTCGGCGTCAGTACGGCCTGCGCTCCTTGACGAGCTTCGACGATTTCGTCGACCGCCGCCTCGTGATGGCCAAGGCTGCGGGCACTTTGAGCACGGAGCAGGACCAAAAGCTGGCCGATCAACAGCGCCTGGCTGCAACTTTGCGCGAGATCTACGGGACGCATGTCTGCGATGCCGCCAAGGTCATCACCGGCGCCCAGCGTTGGCAATCCGGCCAGGCCCGCGGCGAACTCGTCACCGATTGCCTCGGCCACCCCCATCGCACCGTCGTCGATAACATCGAGGATCTCGACCTGTACGTCGGCTGGCACGCCGAGACCACCCGCCCGCATGGCTTTGCGATTTCCGAAACGCAGTTTCAGGTTTTCATCCTGAACGCTTCACGCCGCCTGTACTCCGACCGCTTCTTCACCTCGAGTTTCCGGCCTGAGTTCTATTCGGATCTCGGCTT
Source organism: uncultured Alphaproteobacteria bacterium (assembly GCA_963761475.1). Taxonomy (GTDB): domain Bacteria; phylum Pseudomonadota; class Alphaproteobacteria; order Rhizobiales; family Hyphomicrobiaceae. The sequence goes on along the minus strand of CAVXGT010000013.1, from coordinate 330,341 downwards.
GCGGTGGGTGAAGGAGAATGGGCCGGACGGCAAGATCATCGAGCAGGGCCGTCCCAATGGCGAAGTCCGCGAAGTCTCGCCCTTCAAAAGGGTGCTGATGCGCACCGTGCCCGAGCTGCAGGCGGAGCTGGCGCATGTCGTCAACGCCTTCGATCCCTGGGCTCGCGACCGCGGCGAGTATTTTTCGTTGCAATGGCAGCCGCGGGCTGACGCCGCCAACGACCCAGCCTTCGCCGAGGCTGGTAAGCGCTGATGGCAGCCGCTACAACGCAGTGCCGGCTGGCGTTGTGCCCCAAAAAGCTCGTTTCATTCATCGGCGGGCTCAACACGAGCCATGCGTGTCCGAGCCGCGACGCCAGCAGGCCCTTAACACGGCGCCAACGCGTTGGCGGTATGGTCGTGGCGACCGAGGCCAATCGCATGAGAGAACGCCATGAGTGGTGAGCAGGAGCCTGGCGCTTCCGGAAGGCGGCGGGGACTCGGCGGGCGCCACGTGCGACGCGGCCAGGTTGCCAAGGCAGCCATTCAAGCCATTCGGGCAACACGTAGTGTCCTGAAGCTGGCCGTCGAAATCCTGTTGGCAGCCATCATCGTGTTCGAGGAATGGGGGTGGCAGCCGTTGTCTGCAGCCCTTGCGAGACTCGCGCGCATCGCTATCGTGGCCCGCCTCGAGGCGGCAGTCGCAGCCTTGCCGCCATGGCCGGCACTGGCCGTATTCCTCCTGCCGACCATTCTTTTCACGCCGCTGAAGTTGCTGGCCTTGTGGCTGATCGCTAGCGGCAAGGTCATCCTCGCGAGCCTGCTCTTCATCTTCGCCAAGATCGCCGGCACCGCGCTCTACGCTCGCCTCCTGCAGTTGACCAAGCCGGCGCTGATGCGCCTGTCATGGTTCGCCGCCGCCTACAATTGGTTCATGCCGTGGAAGGATCGTTTGCTGGCCCACGTCCGCGAGACAGCTGTCTGGCAGCGCGGTACGGTGGTAGTGAAACGGATCAAGGCGGCGGCACGACAGGCGTGGTCGGCGCTGCGGCCCAATCTCGAGGCGGCAGCACACCGCATCCGCGCTCTTATTCGCCGGAGTTGAGCGGTGCGCCGCAAGGTTCGGGTATCACGCCAATCAGTGCGTCCAGGACCCGATCCGACCGAAGCGGAAGTTGTCGGCGTAGGATTTGCGCACGGGCTGGCGCTTGGCCGGCTCGATCACTTGATAGGGGATGCCATTGCGCTCGGCATAGGCAACCGCGTCCTCGCGGCTGTCGAACTCGAGGCGGATCTGCGCGCGCATGTCGCCGCTGCTCGTCCAACCCATCAGCGGGTCGATCTCCCGGGCTTCGGCGGGTTCGTGGACGAGAACCCACTCCTTGGTGCGGGCAACACCCGACTGCATGGCCGTCTTGGCGGGTTGATAGATGCGAGCAGCCATGGTGCGACAAGCCTCTTTAATGCCAAACGTGCAATCCCGAGCCCTGGGCGGGCCACTGCGCCAACCCGGAGCCTCGCAGGCATCGGTTGGTCGGGGCAGAGAGATTCGAACTCCCGACTTCTTGCTCCCAAAGCAAGCGCTCTACCAGGCTGAGCTATACCCCGTGACCGACGTTGCCAGGGTGTGCCCGCTTCGGTCGTTGCCGTCAAGATCATCCGCGATGCGTCGAGGGGCCCGGAGCCTTACTCGGGCCTATTTGCCGTCCTGGAACAAGCGATGGGTGACTTTGTCGCCGGGGGCGAGCTGGATTTTGGCGGCAATCCCCGCCTTCAGCTCCAGCACGGCCGTGACGTCACCCCTGGACGAGATCACCCGCTCTGAGAAGGGCTCCGTACCGGCCTCGATGCGATGCACGGTCCCGTCTTGTTTTATGAACACCATGTCGAGCGAAATGTAGGTGTTTTTCATCCACATCTGCGCTTCCTGGGCCGGCGCATAGGGAAAGAGCATTCCCGCGTCATCGGCCATCGTCCTGCGGAACATCAGGCCACGGGCCTTTTCCTCGCCGGTGTCGGCCACCTCCACATTGAAGGCGTGCGCGCCCGAACTGGTCGTGATCGTGAGGTTTTCCGTGCGCATCTTTGCCTGGCCATCCACGCCGAAAGCCAACCAGAGCGCGAGCACAAATAGCAACAGGGCCGACAATGGTGCGGCCCTGTGCAGATGTTTCTGATGATACCGAGGCATCCTGCCCATAGCTCCTGACTCAATTGGACGTCAGGCTATCGCAAGTTGTCGCAAGGTCAATCAATGAGACGCCGGCAACCCGGAGGTCAACCCATCCGGTCGCAGTTCAGCGGCCATGCAGCCCTTCTCGCCGTGCCCCCAGCGCACCTGGACGATCTGGCCGGGGCGCAACTCGGTGAACCCGAAGCGGCGCAACGTCTCCATATGCACGAAGATGTCGGGCGATCCTTCGCCGCGCGTCAGGAAGCCGAAGCCGCGCACGCGATTGAACCACTTGACCATCGCCCGCTCCCAGCCACTCTCAGCCGTGACGATGACATGCGTCCGCTGTGGCAACTGTGAGGGATGAATGGCGGTGCTTTCGTCCATGCTGAGAATGCGGAATGCCTGCATGCCCTTGGGACGATTGAGAACCTGGGCGTGCACCCGGGCGCCTTCGTAAGCCGTCTGATGACCCCCGGCTCTCAGGCACGTGACGTGAAGGAGAACGTCGGGCAGACCGTTGTCAGGAACGATGAAACCGTATCCTTTGGACGCATCAAACCACTTGATCGTGCCGGCAATCTCGAACACCTCGAGTCCGCCTGTCTCGTCAGCGCGCAGACCCTCGCCAAAGGTGTCCTGCGTACTTTGAGCCAGTTTGGGTGTGTCCCCCATCGTGTTACCCCGCTACTTTTTACGTGTTTTGAGACAAGGCGAAAGGAGCAGCCCATCTCTTATGCTCCAATCCCTGACATCGACCGCTACCGGTTCGATTGCCCCCTCCCCGGGAAGCTGTCGATGACGTTCGGAAATAGGCACAGCGATACCAATCGTGTCTACCAAAAATTAACCAAGCCTATGCAGCGAAAACAAGCATTCACGGACTGCGGCAGTATTGCTATTGATCCCATAATATGCGGAAAACAAACAAGAATAACTGTTGCTTCAATGCAGGGGCGAGACTCCTCTCAGCCACTGATAGTCCAGTGTGAACGATCGGGGATAACGTCGAAAACATGACAGAAATTCGCTCTCAAGGTGTTTCTGAACGCTCAAAACAAGAGGCCTGATTCGAATCAGTCCGCCGGCGTTATACTCTTGTGGAAAATCACGACCGAAACACAATTAACGGCTGAGTGAGGCAATAAATACAATCACTGGAAGTGGTCAGAAGGTCGACACGACTGTGAGACGTTCCGCCGTTCAGTTGATAGGCTCTCGGTTGCGCCGATAACGACCAAGCCTCACTATGTTTCCATCAATCCGGTGAAGCGCGGGGCGCCAGAGCGGGCGCCCATGTGGGAGACAAGACACGATGCGGTATCTGCATACGATGGTCCGGGTCACGGACGTCAACGCAAGCCTCGATTTCTACTGCAACAAGCTCGGCATGAAGGAAGTGCGCCGGGTGGACAACGAGGCGGGCCGGTTCACACTGGTGTTCTTGGCCGCCGGCGAGGACGAATTGCGTGGGCGCGCCGAGCGCGCACCGTTGCTAGAGCTGACCTACAACTGGGACCCCGAAGCCTACGGCAGCGGTCGCAATTTCGGTCATCTGGCCTTCGAAGTCGACGACATCTACGCCCTCTGCGACCGCTTGCAAAAGGCCGGCGTCACCATCAATCGCCCGCCCAGGGATGGTCGCATGGCCTTTGTGCGTTCGCCCGACAACATCTCGATCGAGCTATTGCAGAAGGGTGAGGCCAAGGCCAAGGCGGAGCCCTGGGCCTCGATGGCCAATACGGGCGTCTGGTGAGCCGATCGGGGACCGCTATCGAGCCCAGCCAGTCGCGGAACAGGCCGCGGTCGCACGTTGCCGTCATCGGTGCCGGTCCCGCCGGTCTGATGGCGGCCGAGACGATCGCAGCCGCCGGGCCTTGCGTGACGATTTTCGATTCGATGCCGAGCGCTGGCCGCAAACTGCTGATGGCTGGCCGCGGCGGCCTCAACCTGACCAAGGCGGAGCCGCCCGAGGTGTTCGCCGCACACTACGGCGAGGCGGAGAGCTGGATGACGCCCATGCTCGCCCGCTTCGGACCTGACGCCTTGCAAGCGTTCGTCAACGGACTTGGTCAAGAGACCTTCGTTGGCAGCAGCAGACGGGTCTTTCCGAAGGCGATGAAGGCATCGCCCCTGCTGCGGGCCTGGCTCGCACATTTGTCCCGCCGGGGCGTCCGCCTCGAGGTCCGCCATCGCTGGCTTGGCTTTGCAGACGATGGAGGGACCCGCTTCGCCACGCCGGCCGGTGAGGTTTGCGTCGCCGATCACGACGCCGTCGTCCTCGCTCTTGGCGGAGCCAGTTGGCCACGTCTGGGCTCCGACGGCGGGTGGGTTGAAACCGTCACGCGCTGGGGTGTCCATGTCACCCCGTTGACGCCGGCCAACGCCGGCATCGCCATCACCTGGTCACCACATGTCGTTTCGCGCTTTGCCGGCAGTCCGTTAAAGCGTGTCCGCGTCACCATTGGCGAGGCGCATCACGCCGTGGGCGAGCTTGTCGTGACCGCTACCGGCCTCGAAGGCGGCCCGATCTATGCCCTTTCCCCAGCCATCGCCGCCGCTGTGGCCACCACAGGTCGAGCCGAGGTGACGCTCGATCTGCGCCGCGATCTCGACCTCACGGCCCTTGCCGCCAGGTTGTCGGCGCCCCGCGGCAAGCAGTCGGTATCCAACTGGCTGCGCAAGTCCGCGCAGTTGCCGCCCGTTGCCAACGCCTTGTTGCGCGAAGCCCACGCCAACGCGCTGCCGGATTCGCCCGAGGATCTGGCTCGCGCCATCAAGCACATGACCCTCATCACATCCGGCTTCACCGGGCTCGACCGGGCGATCTCGACGGCGGGCGGCATTAGCCGGGACGAGCTCGACGATGGCCTCATGCTCTTGCGACGGCCGGGCGTGTTTGCCGCGGGCGAGATGCTCGACTGGCAGGCGCCGACCGGCGGCTATCTGTTGCAGGGCGCTCTTGCCACCGGCCGGGCGGCCGGCGAAGGTGTGCTCCGCTATCTCCGCGCCAAGGAGGGCGCGCCGACCAACCAGCCACAACCTGACTAGGATCGAAAGGACCCAGATGCCCATCCTCAACCGTGCTGCCGGCATGAAGGACGAAGTCAGCGCCTGGCGCCGCGATTTCCACGAGAACCCGGAAATCCTTTACGATGTCCACCGCACGGCTGGTATCGTCGCCGACAAGCTCAAGGAATTCGGCTGTGACGAGATCGTCCCGGGGATCGGCCGCACCGGCGTTGTCGGGGTCATCAAGGGGCGCTCGAATACCTCCGGCAAGGTCATCGCCATTCGCGCTGACATGGACGCGTTGCCGATGACCGAGACCAGCGGCGTTCCCCATGCCTCGAAAATCCAGGGCCGCATGCACGCCTGCGGCCACGATGGTCACACGGCCATGCTGCTCGGCGCGGCCAAATACCTGTGCGAGACCCGTAACTTCGATGGCACCGCTATCGTTGTCTTCCAGCCCGCCGAGGAGGGCGGCGCCGGCGGCGATGCCATGGTCAAGGACGGCATGATGGACCGCTTCGGCATCCAGGAGGTCTATGGCCTGCACAACCAGCCGAACCAGCCTGTCGGCCACTTCTCCTTGCGTCCAGGTCCCCTGCTCGCCGCTGCCGATACGTTTTCGATCGACATAGGTGGCTACGGCGCCCATGCCTCACGCCCGCACCTGAGCATCGATCCTGTCGCCGTCGGCTGCCAGCTCCACGCGGCCATGCAGACCATCGTCGCCCGCAATATCGATCCGCTGAAGAGCGCCGTCGTCTCCATCACGATGTTCCAGGCGGGCGAGGCCTCCAATGTCATCCCGCAGACGGCCCGCCTGCAGGGGACAGTGCGCACGCTGGAAGAGAAGGTGCGCACCCATATCGAAAAGCGCATGAACGAGATCTGCGCCGGCGTCGCCGCCGCCCATGGGGCCAAGGTGGTTCTCAATTATAGGCGCGGTTACCCGGTCACAGAGAACCATCCTGAGAACACGGAGTTCATGGCCAAGGTGGCGCGCGAGATCTCGGGCGAGGCGGCTGTGCGCACCGACATCCCCCCGTTGATGGGCGCCGAGGATTTCTCCTACATGCTGAAGGCCCGCCCCGGCGCCTTTATCTTCATGGGTGTCGGCGATACCAAGGGTGGCCTGCATCACCCCGACTACGATTTCAACGACGAGGCCATCCCTGCCGGCATTTCTTTTTGGGGCCGACTGATCGAGACGGCGATGCCAGCCTGAGGCGCCTCACTCCTGCAACACCGAACCATCGGGGCCGGCCGCTAAGGCGTGCCCCGATGGCGAGGACCGTCACCGGATATCAGCGATGCGCCTGCAATCCTCCCTCGCCCTCGAGCGCGCCACCATCATCATCGATGAGGCCCTGCGCCTCGGTCGTGTAGAAGCTATGCACCCCCTCACCGTAGTTGTCCTCGATTTCGGGCGGACGACTGATTGCGGCCAAGAGTGAGGACGGCTCCGGCCTCCTGCGCTTCGACATCGCCTTTGGCAAAGCCTGGGGCGCGCTGGGCATGGGCATATCGAGCCGCCTCATTCGCGATCGGTTGAGCGCGCGCCCCGCCTTCCAGAACGCCCTGGCAGCCGCCTCCGATGGTCGCCTCATTCCGGTGCCCGGCGGTGTGCTGATCGAGGATCTGGCAGGTCTGACGATCGGTGCGGTAGGCATCAGCGGCGATACCTCCGAAAAAGACGAATACTGCGCCATTGCCGGCATCCGTGCCGCTGGCCTCATCCCGGAGCCCGCCGAGCCTGCGGCCGACTGGCGCGGATCGAGCCTCAGCGATAAGCAGCCCTGAAACAACCGTCCGAACCTTAAGGCAGCGCCAGCTGCGGCCTTTCAGGCGTGCGGACGCGCCTTCTGATAACGTACCGTCAGCGTGGCGAGCTTCGGTGCCCTCCCGGGGCGTCCGATACGGCACGCCGCATCCGCCAGTCGGGCCGTGCGTTGGCGATCGCGCGCATCCGCAAAGGCGAGAAAGGCATGCTCGATGCTGGTCATGTGGCCGAGATATCCTGCCACCGGCTCGTAGCGCCGCCGCCGCTTGTAGCGTGTCTCCTCGACAGTTGGCGTGTACACGACCATGACGTCGAGCTTCGCCACACCTCGCCGCCCGAACCCGAGCTTGTGGGCGGTGGCGCGCGAGACATCGAGCTTCCTGTTGCCCCAGAACGGTCCGAAGTTGTTGACCCTCACCACCGCGGCCATGTCCGTCTCCGGATTGTGCAACAGCAGGATCGTCCCGTCCGGGTGAATGGCGCTGGCGGCATTGTCGGGCGCATCCGGTCGGAACACCTCGCCGGAGCTCGTCAGCCCGCACGGATTGTAGCGGTCCCGGCGGCAGTCGTCGTAATGCGAGGCATAGAGCTGCCGAACCTTGCCGGTCTCCGCCGCCGTCTGCGCGAGCGTCAGTACCCGGTGGCAGACATCGCCGTGGCAATGGCGCCGGCCTGGTGCTTTGGCAGCGGCCGGCGTGATTGTCGCGAGGATCACGGCACCGGCAAGCCAGCAGCCCGCAATGGCCACGCTAATGCTCCGGGCAAACCGCCCGGCCAACAGAACTCTTTGAGACATCGTCTTCCCCCTTCGCCAGCCAATGGGCTTTTGAAGTGGCTGTCATCGGCAGAGACGCACGCAGATACAACTTGCACTGTTCAATATGGTTAATACCGATCCGGGCAGCCGTTCTCGAGCTTCACCGCGGCGACCGGGGACGGCAGGGAAGGCGTCACCGCGTGGCCGCGGGTCCCGCCGCCACGCCCTGCTGATTTTCGTGGGTCACGCACGTATGTTGTGCATGCCCTATAGCCAAACGCTCGGGCCTACCCTATGAAGCGGGCCCATGCCGAGGCGAACAGACATAAAATCCATCCTCATCATCGGGGCCGGGCCGATTGTGATCGGCCAGGCGTGCGAATTCGACTATTCGGGCACCCAGGCCTGCAAGGCCTTGAAGGCCGAGGGCTACCGAATCATCCTGGTCAATTCGAACCCGGCGACCATCATGACGGACCCGGAGCTGGCCGATGCCACCTACGTGGAGCCGATCACCCCTGAGATCGTCGCCCGCATCATCGAGGCCGAGCGCCCCGATGCTCTGCTGCCGACCATGGGCGGCCAGACTGCCCTCAACACGGCACTGAGCCTTGCCAAGGACGGCACACTCGAGCGCTACGGCGTCGAAATGATCGGCGCGCGCGCTGAAGCCATCGACATGGCCGAGGATCGCCTGCTCTTCCGCGACGCCATGGCCCGCATCGGCCTTGAGACGCCAAAGTCGATGATGGCGCACAACCGGACCGAGGCCTCAGCCGCCCTCGAGCACGTGGGTCTGCCGGCCATCATCCGCCCCTCGTTTACTATGGGCGGCACCGGCGGCGGAGTTGCCTACAACCGCGAAGAGTTCTTCGAGATCATCGAGAGGGGTCTCGACGCATCGCCCACGACACAGGTGCTGGTCGAGGAATCCGTCCTCGGCTGGAAAGAGTTCGAGATGGAGGTCGTGCGCGACCGCGCGGACAACTGCATCATCGTCTGCTCGATCGAGAACGTCGATCCGATGGGCGTCCACACCGGCAATTCGATCACGGTGGCGCCGGCGCTGACGCTGACCGACAAAGAATACCAGATCATGCGCAACGCCTCGATTGCGGTGCTGCGCGAGATCGGCGTCGAGACCGGCGGCTCAAACGTCCAGTTCGCCGTCAACCCCGCCGACGGGCGGCTGGTCGTGATCGAGATGAACCCGCGCGTCTCCCGCTCATCCGCACTCGCCTCCAAGGCCACCGGCTTCCCGATCGCCAAGGTCGCGGCCCGTCTCGCTGTCGGCTACACGCTGGACGAGCTCGAGAACGACATCACCGGCGGCGCCACGCCCGCCTCCTTCGAGCCCACCATCGACTACGTCGTCACTAAGATCCCCCGCTTCGCATTCGAGAAATTCGCAGGCGCCGACACCACGCTCACAACCTCGATGAAGTCGGTGGGCGAGGTCATGGCCATTGGCCGCACCTTCGCCGAGAGCCTGCAGAAAGCGTTGCGCGGACTTGAGACGGGCCTCACCGGCCTCGACGACATCGCCTTTGAGGGCCTGGGTGAAGGCGACGACAAGAACGTTATCCGCGCAGCCCTCGGCCGCCCGACCCCGGACCGCCTGTTAAAGGTGGCTCAGGCGATGCGCCTCGGCGTCGACCACGAACAGATTTACGCCTCGTGCGCCATCGATCCGTGGTTCCTGGCCCGCATGCAGGAAATCATCGACATAGAGTCCAAGGTTCGCACGCACGGTTTGCCACAGGAGCGCGAAACTCTGCGCGGCCTGAAGGCCATGGGCTTTTCCGACGCGCGCCTGGGCAAACTTGCCGGTGTCGCTGAAGGCGAGGTGCGCGAGTTGCGCCACCGCTTGGCACTCCATCCCGTCTACAAGCGCATCGACACCTGCGCGGCCGAGTTTGCCTCGCCCACGGCCTATATGTACTCCACCTACGAGCGCGGTCTGTTTTCCGAGCCTGTCTGTGAGGCAGCCCCCTCGGAGAAGCAGAAGGTCATCATCCTCGGCGGCGGCCCCAATCGTATCGGCCAGGGGATTGAATTCGACTATTGCTGTTGCCATGCCTGTTTTGCGCTCTCGGATGCGGGCTATGAGACCATCATGGTCAACTGCAATCCCGAGACCGTCTCGACGGACTACGACACCTCGGACCGGCTTTATTTCGAATCGCTCACCGCCGAGGACGTGCTCGAGATCGTGCGCATCGAGCAGGCCAAGGGCACGCTCAAGGGCGTGATCGTGCAGTTCGGCGGCCAGACACCCCTCAAGCTTGCCGAGGCGCTGGGCGAGGCCGGCGTGCCGATCCTTGGCACCTCTCCCGCGGCAATCGAGCTCGCCGAGGACCGTGACCGCTTCAAGGCTGTGGTCGAGAAGCTCAGCCTCCTGCAGCCCGAGAGCGGCATCGCCGCCTCGCCCGAGGAAGCCGCCAAGATTGCGGTCGAGATCGGCTTTCCCGTGCTGATCCGACCTTCGTTCGTGCTGGGTGGGCGCGCTATGGAGATCGTCGCCGACGCGACCGAGCTCGAGCGCTACATTCAGCGCCTGACGACGACGCTCAAGGGCCATTCCGAGCTGGTTGTCTCCGCCCGCCGTCCGTTGCTGATCGACCGTTATCTGTCCGATGCCGTCGAGGTCGACGTCGATTGCCTATCCGACGGCAAAGACACCTTTATTGCCGGCATCATGGAGCACATTGAGGAGGCCGGCATTCACTCCGGCGATTCCGCGTGCTCGCTCCCTGCCCATTCCCTCGATCGCTCGATTGCGGTCCGCATCGAGAAGCAGACCCGCGACCTGGCGCTGGCCCTCAACGTCGTCGGCCTGATGAACGTCCAGTATGCGATCAAGGACCGCAACATCTACATCCTCGAGGTCAACCCGCGCGCCTCCCGCACCGTGCCGTTCGTTGCCAAGGTGATCGGCTTGCCGATTGCGGGCATCGCCTCGCGCGTCATGGCGGGCGAGCCGCTCGCCGCCTTCAAGCTGAAGATGCCGCGCCTCCAGCACGTTGCCGTCAAGGAAGCCGTCTTCCCCTTCGCTCGCTTCCCCGGCGTCGACCCAATCCTGGGCCCCGAGATGCGCTCGACGGGCGAGGTGATGGGCATCGACCGCGACTTCGCCATTGCTTTCGCCAAGAGCCAGTTGGGCTCCGGCACCGCACTGCCGAAGGGCGGCACCGTCTTCGTATCCGTGCGCGACAGCGACAAGGACCACATACTCGGCGCCGTGCGTGATCTTGCCGACATGGGCTTCCGCGTCCTCGCAACCCGCGGCACCCGGCGCCATTTCGAGGCCCACGGTATCCCGTGCGAACAGATCAACAAGGTTTTGGAAGGCCGGCCCCACATCGTCGATGCGATGAAGAATGGCGAGGTGCAACTGGTCATCAACACGACAGAAGGCACTAAGGCGCTGGTCGATTCAAAGGACATCCGCCGCACGGCATTGCTCAATCGGATCCCGTATTATACAACTAGGGCGGGTGCCGTTGCGGTCGTTGCCGCAATTCAGGCCCTGAAGTCCGACAATCTGAATGTTGCCCCTTTGCAGAGCTACCAGCGAAGCCAGGGCAGTTGAAACCGTTGACCGGTAACCCCAACTCCCTGTGGGCAAAGGGCTGGTCAAATCCCTGAAGCTGGGTGAGACTGACGACCAAGGCGCGACCAACAGGTCAAGCGTCGACGTGGAGATTTGAACGATGGCGATGGAAAAGGTGCCGATGACGGTCGATGGCTACCGGAAGCTGGAGGCCGAATTGCAACGGCTGAAAGGCGAGGAGCGGCCACGCATCATCCAGGCCATCGCCGAGGCTCGCGCCCATGGCGACCTCTCCGAGAATGCCGAGTACCATTCGGCCAAGGAAGCGCAGGGCATGAACGAGGCCAAGGTAGCCGATCTCGAGGACAAGCTCTCCCGCGCCGACGTGATCGACACCACCAAGCTCTCGGGCAGCACCATCAAGTTCGGCGCGACCGTCCATCTCGAGGACGAGGATACTGGCGAGAAGGTCAAGTACCAGATTGTCGGTGACCTCGAGGCCAACGTGCGCGAAGGCCGGATCTCGATCTCGAGCCCGATTGCCCGCGCCTTGATCGGCAAATCCAAGGGCGAGACGGCCGAAGTGACGACGCCGAAGGGCTCGCGCAGCTACGAGATCCTCAAGCTCGAGTGGAAGTAGTCTGCGGACAGCCGCGAGACTGAGTGCATATCGGCGGGGCTAGCAAGCTCCGCCGTTGCTCTTTGGGCTGTCCTGCGCCTACTCTTTGGCCAGCGAACGCTTGACCAACCCAGGAGACCCCGATGACGAGCCCGTCCACCGGCGCCAATCCCGCGCGCGAGAAACTCAAGAAGGGCGAACTCGCCATCGGCGTCGGCTTGCGCCAGGCGCGCACCGTCGATATCGCGCCGGCCATGAAGACCTGCGGCTACGACTGGCTATTCATCGATTGCGAACACAATTCGATGACCCTCGACATGGCCGTGCAGATCTCGGTCACGGCCAATGCCTGCGGCATCTCCCCGATCGTGCGTGTGCCCCAAGGCCAGCTCGACATGGCGACCCGCGTTCTCGATGGCGGCGCATACGGCATCGTCATGCCCCACGTCGACACGCCCGAGGAGGCCAAGGCCATCGCCGACCGCTTGCGCTATCCCCCGGTCGGCCATCGCTCAATCGGCGGCACGATGCCCCAGCTCGGCTTCGCCCAGTTGCCACCGGGCGAGTTCGACGAAAATCGTCAACGACAACCTGCTCGTGGTGGTCATGCTGGAGAGCCCGCTGGCGATCAAGAACGCCGACGCTATCGCCGCCGTGCCGGGTGTCGACGTGCTCTTGATCGGGACAAGCGACCTCACCATGGAGATGAACCTGCCAGGTCAGCTCATGCACGAGACCGTTGTCGCCGCCTATCAGACCGTGGTCGATGCCTGCAAGAAGCACGGCAAGTGGGCCGGCATGGGCGGCGTCTACACCGACGAGGGGCTGACCAAATACATCGGCATGGGCGTCAAGATGATCCTCGCCGGCAATGACATGCCGTTCTTGATGCAGGCCGCAACCGCTCGCGAAAAGCACCTGCGCGGGTTGAAGGTCTGATGGTTCAACGCAGCCGGTTCAAGTCTGACCAGAGATCTTTCGCAGCATGAATTGGAGCGCACTCTCGGACGCCTTGAGCGGATTGAGCTGGCTCCTGGGTGCGCTGCAGGCGATTCTGCCGGCGCTGGATCTCGTCGCTGCGACGGTCTTCGCGCTGACAGGTGCCCTCGTGGCATCGCGAAAGCAGATGGATATCGTTGGCTTCATGTGGCTCGCCACCGTCACCGGCGTCGGCGGCGGCACGGTGCGCGACCTCCTGCTCGGCGTGCCCGTGTTCTGGGTTCGCGATGTGGCCCCAGTCGTTGCCTGCCTTGTTGCAGCCGTGGTCGCATACTTCACCGCTCACCTTGTCCACTCGCGCTACAAATTGATCCTGTGGCTCGATGCCCTCGGCATGGCACTGGTGACGATGGCCGGCACGAGCAAGGGGCTGGATAGCGGCACGGGCCCGGTGGTGGCAGTCGTCATGGGGGTCATTACGGCCGCCGTCGGTGGCATCATCCGCGACATCCTCGGCCAGGAGCCGTCGATCATCCTGCGGAAAGAGATCTACGTCACCGCCTCACTGGCAGGCGCGGTGCTTTATGTCACGATGCTTGGGGCGGGGTTCACGGTGAGCGCAGCAGCCCTCAGTGGCGGTGGCGCGGCGTTTGCCATACGCGGGCTGTCACTGGCGTTCGGCTGGTCGATGCCAACGTATCGCGCGAGGGCCGGTAGAACCGACATCGCATCGCTCGGGGACCCAAAAGTATGACCCCCAGCGCCCTCGCCGTGGTCGGCATCACCGTCCTCGGATCGTCCTTCCTGTCCGGCATCTTCGGCATGGCTGGCGGCCTGGTCCTGCTGGGCGTGTTGTTGATCTTCATGGACGTGGTGCCGGCCATGATCCTGTTCGGCATTATCCAGATGGGTGCCAACGGCTGGCGGGCTTTCCTTTGGCGGGCCCATGTCGACTGGTGGCTCGTAGCCCGTTACCTCGTCGGCGCAACCATCTCGTTCCTCGTGATGCGGCTCGTGGCCTTCGTGCCCGACAAGGCCCTCGTCTACCTGGGGCTAGGCATCCTTCCCTTTGCGGCCGAGCTTCTCCCGCCCCACCTGTGGCCGAACATCACCCGGCCATGGGGCCCGCAGATCTGCGGCGCCTTTATTATGGTCCTGCAACTCATGGCCGGCGCCGCCGGCCACATCCTCGATATGTTCTTCCAGCGCAGCGTCCTCGATCGCAAGGGCATTGTCGCCAACAAGGCCGTGTGCCAGACGACCGCCCACCTCTACCGGATCGCCTACTTCGGCTCCTTCGCCAACGCCTTCGACGGCCAGGTGCCGTTGTGGCTCATCGCGGTCGCACTTGGACTGGCCCTCACTGGCACCAGCCTCGCGGCCCTGGTCCTCGAGCGCATGACCGAGGCAGGCTTTCGGGCCTGGAGCCGCCGTATCGTCCACGCCATAGCTGCAACCTTCCTCGTGCGAGGCCTCTGGCTGTTGTTTGCCGGTTAGAAATTCAGTAAGGCCGCCGTGCGCTTGCTGCATCGCAGCATTGCGGCGCTATGGGTGGTGCACCCGCCCAAACCAGCCCATATGACCCTCAACAAACAAACACGATCGCCTGTCTGGGCGACGCTAAGGGCCGGGAAATCCCGAGAGGGCTCCAAAAAGAGCAATCAATGCTCAGGAGCTGATCATGACCGATATCGCAATTCGTATGCCGGCAGCCGTCGGCACATCCTCGAATAAGCCGGCAGCCATTGGCAGCCTTGGGGCGCTTCTGGCCCGACTGGGCGAGGCTTTCATGGCCGCGCAGCGTCGCCGCGTGGAGCGCGAAGTGGCCCTCTATATCGCCAATAACGGCGGCGTTCTGTCCGACGAGATGGAGCGGCGCATCGCCCGCCAGTTCGGCGTCTGAGCGCGCGCACAGCAGCAATCCGGTACGGTCCGCGGGCGACAGCCTGCGGACCGGCTGCTGTCCTGCGCGGGCCTCAGGCGGGCGCGCCTCACGCGAAGTAGCCCTTCTCCAGCATGCAGTGGCAACCGTTGTTGCCGTTGACGAGTTGCGTCACGCGCAGGTCGGCGGCGAGTGAGCACAACATGTAGGCATCCTCCCGCGACAAGTTCTTGCGCTCGCACAAGAGTGCGATCATTTGCCGGAGAGCCTCCTTTGCGGCCTGGTCCAGATCCGGGTCGAAGGCCATGGTAATCTGGTGCGTCGGCGTTTCCGCCCGCGGCCATTTGAGCCCCAGGCCCTTTTTGAGGTTGAAGCGAAACGTGCCCGTGAGCGCCGTCTCGATGGCCGTCACGCACACCTCGCCGTCAC
The DNA here is from genome assembly GCA_963761475.1 of uncultured Alphaproteobacteria bacterium. Classification (GTDB taxonomy): domain Bacteria; phylum Pseudomonadota; class Alphaproteobacteria; order Rhizobiales; family Hyphomicrobiaceae. The sequence goes on along the minus strand of CAVXGT010000013.1, from coordinate 315,218 downwards.
CCTGCGCACCATGACCGTCGCCGCACGAGAAATTTGCACCGGCGACATGCACCGGCAGCGTCAGTTTGGTCCCCGCCACCAGTTCCTTGTTGTCGAGATTGCCGCCGTGCCGGTTGGGCGGCAGCGACGACACCATGCCCCACGCTTCCGGCGGTGCGACCCCCATCACCCCGAAGAACGGCCTGAGCGGCACTTCCGCTCCCCACGACAGCTTGCCCACCTTGCGCTCGAGATCCATGGGGATGTGGACGATGCGCACCCGGTCGAATTCGCCCGGCAAAGCGCCTGCCAGCGGCCGGATGGCGTTATAGCCCCATGCCTGACGACACACGATGTCCTCGATCTCGACCTCGAGGCCATCGCCCGGCATCGCCCCCTTGATCGCGACAGGTCCGGTCAGCACATGACCAGGCAACTTGCGCGGCACCTTGGCGTGAATTTCCTTGAGTTCAGGCGGAATGGCGTGCCCCGAGCCTTCCGGGGGCATTACGTCAGGGGCGCCTGAGACGGTTTCGATGGTGACACTGTCTCCGCTCTCGATCGTGAGGGCGGGTGACACCGTGGCGTCGAAATAGCCCCAGTGGACAGTGTCGACGGAGGACTTGAGGGTGTGGTGTGTCATGGCGATTGTGCGGGCCCGGCTGCTCGACTGTCGCCACAGTTGGCACCAATGTCACCCCGCCATCAAGCCTGGATTAGAAACGTCGCGAGAATGTCGATGTAGGTGCGATACTCCTGGAATGGGTCGACCTCGTCGGGCTTGAGGCCAAGTGCGGCGGCGATCTTGGGCAGCTCGGCCTCGAAGCGCGCGAAATCCGTGGCGATACGTGCTGCGCCCGGAAGCGGCGTCCCGTCGGGCCGGGTGTGCAGATAGCGCCGCACGATGCGGATCACCTCGCTGGGCTGGCCGTGGTGGGCATAGGGATCATTGCCGGCGAGATCCGACAGGTAGACTGGGAGCTTGTAGGGCTCCGTCACCATGATCAGCGCCGTCTTGGTCTTTTGCCGCCGTCCCCCAAACCGCCGCGCGCCCATCATCAGGCCGAGCTCGAATGGCATGTTGAAGCGAGGGAGGCCGTTGGCGCCAACTTCGGTCCGCGAGAGGTCGTGCACGGTGCGGTCGCTGGCCTCGATCAGGCGGCACAGCTTGTCGTAGCGGATGTCGCCGGAATCGTTGTCCTCGAGCGCGCACCGCACCTTGTAGCCGCCAGCCATGATCGTGAACACGACGGCCTCGAAGGCTGGCTTGAATTCCGCGTCGAAGGGGCAGTTGACGAACACGTCGAGATTGCTCACGACGTGCCGGTGTCGCGAGCCTTCCGCGCCTCCCGCACCTTGGCGATCGCAGCGCGGATTTGCGCCCGCGTCACCTTTTCGGAGCTGACCGCCTGGCGCGCCACAACATACCGCCCGGCGCGTGGCGGCCGCCTGGCACCTTCAGAAACCTTCTTGTCTGCGACTTTCTCCATGGCTCACAATATAACATCGCCCATGCCGGGCTGAAAGGCGCTCATCGCGCCAGCACACCGAAAGCGGCAGAACCCACCACTGCCCGAGCCAGCCAGGGGACCGACGTCATGACCACCACCACCGGGGCCTCCACGCACGAGTTCGTGGATGATCCCCGCAATGCCACGATCCTGATCTCCATCAACGGCCGGCTCGTGCCGCGGGCAGAAGCGACCGTCTCGGTCTTCGACTCGGGCTTCATTCTCGGCGATGGCGTGTGGGAAGGTCTGCGATGCACCGACGGCGGCATCCCCTTCCTCGATCGCCACCTGGAGCGGCTTTATGAAGGCGCGCGCGCCATCTACATGGATATCGGACTGACGCCCCCCGAAATGCAGGCGCGCATCTTTGATTGCCTCGCCGCCAACGACATGCGTGACGGCGTCCACATCCGCCTGATGGTGACGCGCGGCATTAAGCGCACGCCCTACCAGGATCCCCGCGTCACCATAGGACCCGCGACCGTTGTAATAATCCCTGAGTACAAGCTGCCGAAGCCCGCCGTGGCTGCAAAGGGCATCCGCCTGTTCACCGTGCATGTGCGCCGCACCGGTCCCGATCAGCAGGACCAGAAGCTCAATTCACACTCCAAGCTCAATTGCATCCTCGCCTGTATCCAGGCGACGCAGGCCGGCGCCGACGAAGCTCTGATGCTCGATCCCCACGGCCACGTCGCCACCTGCAACTCGACCCACTTCTTCATCGTCCGCCGCGGCGAGTTGTGGACGTCGAGCGGCATGTATTGCCTTGGCGGAATCACGCGCAGCAATGTTCTGCGAGCGGCCCGCGAAGCCGGCATACCCGCCTACGAGAAGGACTTTTCCCTGGTCGACGTCTACGGCGCCGATGAAGCGTTCGTGACCGGGACGTTCGCAGGCCTCACCCCGGTGACCGAGGTCGACGGCCGCCCGATCGGGCATCCGACCAAGCCTCCGCCACCGCACGTCGACGGCGCTGCAGCAGGCCCGATGACGCGGCGCCTGGCCGAGCTCTACAAGGCGCTGGCGCATCGCGAGACCGTCCGGCCATGACGCGCCCGATAACCCGCATAGCCATGTGGTCCGGTCCACGCAATATATCGACCGCCATGATGCGCGCCTTCGAGAACCGGCCGGATACGGTCGTGTGGGACGAGCCGTTCTACGCCGCCGAGCTGTTCGCCACTGGGCGCGACCACCCCATGCGCGACGAGGTCATTGCGGCCGGACCGACGTCGCCCGACGCCGTGGTTGCCCGCCTGCTGGGCCCGCTTCAGGACGCGAGCAAGGCCAACGCCAGCATCTTCTATCAGAAGCACATGACCCACCACATGCTGCCGTCGTTCTCACTGGACTGGTTGGACGACGTCAGCAACGCGTTTCTGATCCGCGACCCCGCACGCGTTCTCGCCAGCTACACCCGCACTTGGGCCGATGTCACACTCGACGCCATCGGCCTGCCGAAGCAGTGGGAAATCTTCGAGCGGGTAGCCGACAGGCGCGGTCACGCGCCGCCCGTCATCGAGACCGCAGATGTCCTGGCAGATCCCCGCAGCGTCCTGTCGGCGCTGTGCACTGCGCTCGCGATACCCTTCGATGCCAACATGCTGACTTGGCCGGCAGGACGTCGCGACAGCGATGGCGTTTGGGCGCCGGCCTGGTACGCCTCGGTCGAGGCCTCGACAGGCTTCGCGCCACCCGATGATCGCCCCGAACCCCAACTGGCGCCTGAGCTGCAGCGGATCGCAGAAAAGGCGCAGCCCATCTATGAAAGGCTGCGCCGGCATCGTATCGGCGGGCTTGTGTGAAGAAGCTGCCGCGGTCTCGTCCAACCCGAAGGCTGGACGAGACCGCGGCTGGCAGGCCCCGACTATTTTTCCAGATGCGGCATCGGGTCGATCGGCTTCGAGCCCTGCCGCAACTCGAAATGCACTTGCGGCTGGTCAACGGCACCGGTCTTTCCGGCTTTGGCGATCGGTTGGCCGCGTTGCACCTTGTCGCCCCGCTTTACCAGTAGCGTCTCGTTGTGCGCGTAGGCCGAGACCCAATTGCCAGTGTGCCGGATCAACACCAGATTTCCGTAGCCCTTGAGCTCGTCGCCGGCATACGCGACGGTCCCGTCCTCCGCCGCATGCACGTCGCTCCCCTGGGGCACCAGGATGTTGATGCCGTCATTGCGGGTGTTGTCGCGCCGCGGACCGAAGCGGGCGATGATGCGACCCTTTGCCGGCCAGCGGAACTTACCCGACGGGCTCTTGTCTTCGGGCGCCGTCGGCGTTGCCGTCTTGGGCACCGAAATCGTTGTCGGCTGTACGGTTCGTGGCGTCACGGACTGGGAGGAATTGTTGAGCACTTTGAACTTTGGCGCTAGACCGGCAACCTGCGTCTCCCCACCCCGGGCCTCCGCCGTATCGCGCAATCCGTTGGGGCGGTCGCCGCGCTTCGGCGTATCCAAAGGTGGAATGAGCGGCGGCGCTGCGACAGTCGTGGGCTCAGGCGTTGACGGACCTGCTCCGGGTTGTCCTGGTACCTTCAGCACCGTGCCAGCCCGCAACTTGGTCGGGTCGGTGATGCCGTTGACGCGCTGCAACTCGCCGACGCGGACGTTGTGTTCGCGCGCAATCGCATAGAGCGAGTTGCGCGGCGAGACGGTGTGTGTCCCCGTCCAGTCGGACGGTTCACCGGCTGGCGGAGCGGAGACGGGGATCTGGGCCGGCGCCCGGGTGGGGCGCACGTTTCCGATCGGTGCCGCAGCCACGTCCGTCGGTTGCGATCGACCCTTCACCGGCCGCCGCGTTCCCGTCGGCAAAGCCAGCCGCTGCCCGGGACGGATCATCGGGGTCGAAAGGCCGTTGACGCTCATGAGTTCGGAGATGGAGACCCCATGGCGTCGCGCGATGCCATAAAGTGTGTCGCCCGCAACCACGGTCACGTCACCGCCGGCAGCAGCAGCCGTTGGCATGGCCCGCGGTGGTGCTGGCGGCCGCGAAGGCGCAGCACCCACGGGCTGCCGGAACGTTGGCGCTGTGTCCACCGGCTCGGAGAGCCCGGCTCGTCGCACCGGCGCATCAACCACGGGCTTCTCATAGGGTTGTGGCTGGTAGCTGTAGCGCCGATCGGATGCCGTCGTATCGACATCGGCCCTTGGATTGATCGGCTCGGACGGTATTGGAGCAGATCTTAAGGGCGGCGGATCGTTTCGCAGACCCGAGCCTTTGAAATCGAACCGTGACAGGTCGGCACTGCATCCGCCAACCACTGCCAGAACTGACGCGCCCGTGACCATCGCAAGTCCGCGAACTGCACCACGGGTGACTTGCCTCATACGCTCTGAACTCGACATGTGCACACCTCATAACCCGCGTCGAGTTAACCCTTTCAAGGTTAATGAGCTGTTAAGGCTCAGCGGGTTCCCCTCATGCCGCGCTGCAGGCGTGCCGCCGATACATATGTGCCCCTGCGCCGCAATTCTGCCTCGTGTTCCGCCAGCAACCCGACGCCCCTCCGCAATTCGCGAGGCGAAGCAGACTGCTATCGTGACAAGCTACGCGGTGATTGAGGGCAGAGCAGGGCCCATTCTTGGCAACGCTGCGGCATGCAAGTGAACAAATGCTCAGCAACCCGCGACACCGGGTCCGGCCGTGGCATGCATATTCTTCAAGTCTTCAGAGCCGTGCCTTCAGCGTTTCCATCATCGCGCGCTCTGTAAGGTTCATGCTGAGCGGCGTGACCGAAATCCAGCCATTGTAGATAGCCCACAGGTCCGTGCCCTTCTCTGGATTCGAGCGCCGGATCGTATAGCCGAGCCAATAGTAGGGATTGCCCCAGGTGTCGCGACGTTCCTCGACGCCGAGGTTCTGCTGGTCGCGCCGGCCCTGGCTCGTCACCATCACGCCCTCGACGTCGTCGGGCGTGCGATCGGGAAAGTTGATGTTCATGAGCACCTGAGGCGGCCACGGCTCCCTTAGCAGCTTGCGGATCAGCTCCGGTGCATGCGCGATCGCTGTCTCCCAATGCGGAAAATCCCCGGCGCCGTAGCTGTAGGCTTGCGACAGTGCAATCGACGGGATGCCCAGCTGAGTACCTTCGAGCGCGCCTGCGATCGTGCCGGAATAGGTGACGTCTTCGGCCATATTGGCGCCGCGATTGATGCCGGACAGGATCAGGTCCGGTCGCCGGTTTTTGAGCACGTGGCGCGCACCCATGATGACGCTGTCGGTGGGTGTTCCCCGGACGGCGTAGACCCGCTCGGAAATCTCCCGCATCCGCAAAGGCTCGTTGAGCGACAGCGAGTGTCCGGCACCGGACTGATTGGTCTCGGGCGCTGAAACCCAGACCTCGCCATCAGATCCGGCGAGCGTTTGGGCAATCTCGCGGAGGGCATGCAGCCCCGGTGCTTCGATGCCGTCGTCATTGGTGATCAGGATGCGCAAGTCCGGCTCCTATCGTCGGCGTTTGAGTGTCATTAGGTCCGAGGGCCCGCCGATATGCCTCATTGATGCTACACCATTGTAGCGTGGCGTCGCGTGAACCCGAACGAAGCCAAGCTCGTCGAAACCATGCGCTTCCATCTCAGTCCATCACGAATTCGTCGCGCGCGTAGCCCTGCAGGTAGAGGAGCGCGGTGAGGTCGCCATGCACAATGCTGGCGCCCGCTTCCGCTGCGACTACCGGCTTGGCGCGATAGGCAACACCGAGGCCGGCCGCCTTGATCATGGCGAGATCATTGGCGCCGTCGCCAACAGCCATGGTCAACGCCGTGCCAAGCGCGAGTTTCTCTCTGTAGTGCGAAAGGTTCGCGAGCTTGGCCTGCCGTCCGAGAATCGGACCTATAACCCGCCCGGTCAACCGCCCGCTGGCGATCTCGAGTGTATTGGCGTGGTTGACCTCGAACCCGGCTGCCGCCGCAACCCGCGCTGTGAAATAGCTGAATCCGCCGGAAACCAGAGCCGTGAACGCGCCGTGTGCGCGCATCGTGGACGTCAATGCGCGCGCACCAGGCATCAGGCTGATCCGTTCTGCATAGACGCGATCCAGTGAGGCCGCCTCGAGACCCGCCAACAGTCCGAGCCGCTCCCGCAGCGCCGCCTCGAAATCCAATTCCCCCCGCATGGCCCGTTCCGTGATCCCCGCGATCTCGGGCTTGATCCCGGCCATGTCCGCCATCTCGTCGATGCACTCTTGTTGGATGATGGTCGAATCCATGTCGCACACGAGCAGCCGCTTGCGCCGTGCTTGCGCCGCCAGCACGACGTTGACGTCGATCTCAAGGCCGGCAACGACGCCCTGGGCCGCTCCACGCAACGCTTGCGCCATTGCGGGCGTAAGCTCGGTCAGCTCCGCTTCCCACGCCTCACCTGGCCCGAGCCACCGCTCTCGCGGGCTCGCAGCCGCAAGGCATGCCCCGCGCACCCGGTCCACAATGTCGCTCGTCAACGTGTCGGCCCCAGGTCGTGAGGTGAGGACGAGGGCGTAGGGAAGTCCGTCGGGCATGGATGAATTCCGCTTTCTCGGTTGGTGTGGCGTATAGGCGAGGGCGGACCGGCCAGCAAGTCCGGCCACACCCGATGGATGCATCTGAAACCTATGCCGCAGCGCTGGCCGGGCTTGACGAGTGGCGCGATCTCAGTGCCAGCCCTCGCAACGCCCGCTTCGAGCCACACCCCAACCGGCGCGCCGTTTGTTCAGCACTCTTGCGATCAGGAGCTTTGCCTCCGCCCCTGCCTCGGCTAAATACCCCCCGACCAGCTAGCGGGAGAGCCATCCATGACTGCCATCGTCGACATCATCGGCCGAGAGATCCTCAATTCCAGGGGCAACCCGACAGTGGAGGTCGATGTGGTGCTCGAGGATGGTTCGCGCGGCCGCGCCGGAGTGCCGTCTGGCGCATCGACGGGCGCCCACGAGGCGGTCGAGTTGCGCGATGGTGATGCCAGCCGCTACCTCGGTAAAGGCGTGCTCAAGGCTGTCGAGGCCGTCAATGGCGAGATCTACGATGCGCTCGCCGGCATGGACGCCGAGGATCAGCGCCGCATCGACGACGCCATGCTCAAGCTGGATGGCACCCGCAACAAGGCCCGCCTCGGCGCCAACGCCATCCTCGGCGTCTCCCTCGCGGCCGCCAAGGCCGCAGCAGCCTCCCGCGGCCTGCCGCTTTACCGCTACGTCGGCGGCACCCAGGCTCATGTGCTGCCCGTGCCGATGATGAACATCGTCAATGGTGGTGCCCACGCCGACAATCCGATCGACATCCAGGAGTTCATGATCATGCCGGTCGGCGCCGCCACGTGCGCCGACGCCATCCGCATGGGTTCGGAAATCTTCAACACCCTGAAGAAGGGCTTGGCGTCGGCCGGCCACGCCACCAACGTCGGTGACGAGGGCGGCTTCGCCCCAAACCTCAAGTCGGCCGACGAAGCGCTGGGCTTCATCATGTCGTCGATCGAGAAGGCCGGTTACAAGCCTGGCGGCGACGTTATGTTGGCCCTCGACTGCGCCGCGACCGAGTTCTTCAAGGACGGCAAGTACCATCTGGAAGGCGAGGGCAAGGTGTTGGATGGCGCTGGGATGGCCAATTACCTGGCCGATCTCGTCGGCCGCTATCCCATCGTTTCCATCGAGGACGGTATGGCCGAGGACGACTGGCAGGGATGGAAGGCACTGACCGACTTGATCGGTAACCGCTGCCAGCTCGTTGGCGACGACTTGTTCGTCACCAACACCGAGCGCCTGGCCCAGGGCATCGCCCAAGCGACGGCGAACTCGATCCTGGTCAAGGTCAACCAGATCGGCTCGCTCACCGAAACCCTGGCGGCCGTCGACATGGCCCACCGCGCCGGCTATACGGCAGTCATGTCCCACCGTTCCGGCGAGACCGAGGACGCCACCATCGCGGATCTGGCCGTCGCGACCAACTGTGGTCAGATCAAAACGGGCTCGCTCTCGCGCTCCGACCGCCTTGCCAAGTACAACCAACTCATCCGCATCGAGGAGGAGCTTGGCGATGCCGCCGTCTACGCAGGCCGTGCGGCGTTGAAGGCCTCGCCAACCGCCTGACACTAACCCGAAGTCGAAGGTGGATGCGGTGAGCGGGCCCCAGTCAAGGAGCCCGCGACCCCGCGCAAAAAAATCTCACCAAAATGAAGCGCGGCTTTACCCTGAATTTACCGAACCCCGGTAGTGTCACGCCTGTCGCAAGTTTGGCGTCGACAACAAGTTTCGCGTGTTGCTCTTCTTTCAACCGGGGATGTCAGGAAAGCTATGTGGCGGCGCTCTCCAGTGTTGCTCGCGTGCCTTTGCCTCACGGCCTACTTCGGCTTCCACGCGGTGAAAGGTCGGCATGGCCTCGAGGCTCGCGCCAGCCTCGTCTTGCGCTTTGAAAAGCTCAAGACGGAGCAGGCGAGCCTCGAGGCCGTGCGTTCTCGCCTCGAGAACGAGGTTCGCCTGCTCTCGGAGCAGGGCGCCGACGTTGACTATGTCGATGAACTCGCGCGCGACCTGCTGAGTTATGCCCGGCCCGACGAGATCGTTGTTCTCCACGCATCCGAAGTGCCGCAGGCCTCGCAACGCTGACGCAGCCCCGCACGGAGCCCACCCGTCGGCATGGTTAATCGTCGCTGCGCCCCCAGACCCCTGGGCGACCTGGATTTGACAGTGTCTCGGCATCACCGGGACCTTGCCTGAAGTCTGTTCAGCCGCGTCGGTCTCCCTCAAGCCGAACTAGCCACCTCCCTGCCTCTCGTGTAGGCTCCACCCATCATTTCCGGCGCGATACGCCGGTCAGTCGGGCTTGAGGAGGCACTATGGCTCTCGCCGCAACGGACGGTATGCAGAAGGCTGCCGGCGCGCTGAAGGAATTTCCCACTCCCCCTGCTTTCACGCGTGAGGAGGAGCTTGCCGCCTATCGCGAGATGCTACTCATCCGTCGCTTTGAGGAGCGGGCCGGCCAGCTCTACGGCATGGGCTTTATCGGCGGCTTCTGTCACCTCTATATCGGCCAGGAAGCTGTCGTCGTCGGCCTCCAGATGGCGTCGAAGGAAGGCGATCAGGTCATCACCACCTATCGCGACCACGGCCACATGCTGGCCACCGGCATGGACCCGAAAGGCGTCATGGCCGAGCTCACCGGGCGCCGCGGCGGCTACTCGCGCGGCAAGGGTGGCTCGATGCACATGTTCTCGAAAGAGAAGCATTTCTACGGGGGCCACGGCATCGTCGGCGCTTCCGTCCCGCTGGGTGCGGGCCTCGCCTTCGCCAACCGTTACCGGGGCAACGACAACGTCTGCTGGTGCTATTTCGGCGATGGCGCCGCCAACCAGGGCCAAGTCTACGAGACCTTCAACATGGCCAAGCTCTGGCACTTGCCGGTGATCTTCGTCATCGAGAACAACCGCTACGCCATGGGCACCTCGATCGACCGCGCTGCGGCTACCACCAATTTCTCTCTTCGCGGCGCGTCCTTCGATATCCCAGGCGAGCAGGTCGACGGCATGGACGTGCGCGCCTGTCGTGCGGCCGGACGCAAGGTCGCAGAGCATGCTCGCGCCGGTAAAGGCCCCTACATCCTGGAGATGCTCACCTACCGCTATCGCGGCCACTCCATGTCGGATCCCGCCAAGTACCGCACGCGCGAGGAAGTCGACAAGGTGCGCGAGCAGCAGGATCCAATCGAGCGGGTGCGGAAACGCATGCTCGCAGCCGGCCACGCGAGCGAGGAAGACCTCAAGGGCATCGACGCCGAGATCCGCGCCCGGGTAACCGCTGCAGCTGAGTTCGCCCAGAACGATCCCGAGCCCGATGCGAGCGAGCTTTGGACCGATGTGCTCCTGGAGGCGTGAGGACTGCTGATGGACAGCGCGGCGGTCAGGAAGACCGAGCAGGAGCTGAAGGCCCTCGCCGCAAGGGAGGCGCTAGTCTGGAGCCGCAAACCTCTTGAGGATTTGCGCCGCGAACTGATCGAGCCCGTCGGATATGAGCGGGACGGCGAGGAGGGCCGGCTTCAATTCGAGGTGCTACTGCTGGAGAACGAAGCCGAATATGTGCATGCGATGGTGAGCGTGGATGATGGAACCTTCGGGTGGACCAGCACACCAGTCAGCATGAGCTTTCTCGTCCATTCTGACGGCCGGATAGATCTTTAGCATGCCCCTCGCAACCAAGCGCCGCTTCTACGCGCACGACGCCGGGCCGCATCTGCGCCACCTCGATGCCCGCGCCAAGACGCTTGAAGTCTTCGTGCTGCAGGACCAGAACTGGCTCCTGACAGACACGCCCGTCGATGAGGAGGAGGCTTGTGCGCCCCCCTTCGACGCCATCACGTTTTCGCTCGGCCTTCTGTGGCCGTTCGACCCGCCATCAACCGAAACGCCATCCGACGAGCCCGCCTGATGTCCATCCAGATCCTGATGCCCGCGCTCTCGCCCACCATGGAGGAGGGCAAGCTCGCCAAATGGCTGATCAAGCCCGGCAGCACCATCAAGCCCGGCGACATCATCGCCGAGATCGAGACCGACAAGGCCACCATGGAGGTCGAGGCGGTCGATGAGGGCGTCGTCGAGCAACTGCTGGTCGAGGAAGGCACCGAGAAGGTTGCCGTCAATACGCCGATCGCCGTAGTGCGCGGCGAGGGCGAGGCGGCAGCCGCACCGGCGGCCAAACCCCAGGCCGGCCAGGCCTCCAACCAGCCCAATGGCAGCCAACCGGCCGTTGCCGCCCCAGCCCGTCCCACGCCACCAGTTGAGCCCGCTCCGGTCCGTGTCGCCGAGCCAGCCTACGCTGGCGAGACCGTCACCCAGACCATGCGCGAGGCCCTTCGCGATGCCATGGCCGAGGAAATGCGGCGCGACGGCGACGTGTTCCTGATGGGCGAGGAAGTGGCCCAGTACCAGGGCGCTTACAAGGTCAGCCAGGGACTGCTCGATGAGTTCGGCGACAAGCGTGTCATCGATACCCCCATCACCGAGCAGGGCTTTGCCGGTATCGGTGTCGGCGCTGCCATGGCCGGCCTGAAACCGATCGTCGAATTCATGACCTGGAACTTCGCCATGCAGGCGATCGACCAGATCATCAACTCGGCTGCCAAGACGCTCTACATGTCCGGCGGCCAAATGGGTAGCCCCATCGTTTTCCGCGGCCCCAATGGCGCCGCCGCCCGCGTTGGGGCCCAGCACAGCCAGTGCTATTCGGCCTGGTATGCGCATGTGCCCGGCCTCAAGGTTGTCGCCCCCTCTAATCCCGCCGACGCCAAGGGCCTGCTCAAATCAGCGATCCGCGACCCCAACCCCGTCCTGGTCCTGGAAAACGAGCTTCTCTATGGCACCAGTGGTCCCGTTCCCAAGTCGGACGACTGGTTGGTGCCGATCGGCAAGGCTCGGATCGTGCGCGAGGGGGCCGATTGCACTGTCGTCTCGTTCGCGCGAGGCATGACTTATGCGCTTGCTGCGGCAGAAACCCTGGCCGCCGAGGGGATCGACTGCGAGGTCATCGACCTGCGCTCACTGCGTCCGATCGATTGGGACACGATCCTCGCCTCGGTCCGCAAGACCAATCGAATAGTCACGGTTGAGGAAGCCTGGCCCGTCTGCTCCGTCGGCTCGGAAATCTGCGCCCAGGCAGCCATCCAAGCCTTTGACTACCTCGATGCCCCCCCGACCAAGGTCTCCGGCGCCGACGTACCGATGCCGTATGCCGCCAATCTGGAGAAGTTGGCGCTTCCGAGCGCCGAGCAGGTGGTCGATGCCGTCAAGCGCGTCTGCTACGTTGAGCGATGACCCGCCCGCCATGTCCGAGGCCGAGCTGACACAGCAACTCTTCAACGCGATCGGCACGGTGCTGACGATCTTCTCGCTGTTCTTCTCGCTTGTCTCGGGTTATTTGGCCGCGCTCTATCTCTTTTTGGCCAAGGCGCCGGTGGTGCTGCGGTTCGCAGCCTTTGGCCTCCTGTCGATCGGGCTGGTGTTCCTGGGCGGCGTCACCATGACCGTCCAGAACATCCAGAACGGCCTGTTCACCGCCTGGGCGAAGCTGCCGAATCCCACCATGCCGCTCGATCGCCTGCGCAACCCGGTCGCTGTCGCAGCACTTGCCGATCAGGGCTTGTCGCTGCAAGAAGTCGGCGTGGCACTGGGCTGGCTGGTCGCTGTTTGCGTATATCTGGCGCTGGCTTATCTTACATTCGTCTACCGTTGGCCCGCTGGTGCGGCGCCAGCCGAGGCGGTGAGGAGGAACTGAGAGCATGCGCCGCGTCACTGTCAAACGCTCGGCCGATGGCGGCCTGATCGAGATCCGGGCAGGCGACAAGGTGCTGGGCCAGGTCTCCGGTCTGCAGAGCCAGTCTCAGGCCGTCATGACGGGCTCGTTCACCCATGCGCCGGCCTACGCCGATCTGGCGCCCGACATTCTGAAACTTTTCCGCGCCGTGGCGTCGGGAGACGCCGAGGCCGCAGCCGGCTTGCGCGCCAGCCTCGAGGCGGCGCGCTTGCAGGTCTGGCACACTTCGCACGACATGCGCATCGACCGGCCGCAGTCGCTGACCATCGCCGATGGCACCGCCACATTTGCCCCCAACGATGCATTCCTGATGATGCGAACAGGAGGACTGGGATGAGCGAAACCCAGCACACGTTCACAGGCCGCTGCCACTGCGGTGCCATCTCAGCCAAACTGTCGTTCACGCGTCCCGCCGAGGAGATGCAGGTGAGATCCTGCCAGTGCGAGTTCTGCACCCGTCATGGTTCGCTCACCGTCTCCGATCCCGCAGGCCATGCCGTCTTCGAAATCGACGCCGGCGCCCTTCAGCCGTACCGTTTCGGCTCCAAGACCGCGATGGCCATTGTCTGCCGTCACTGCGGGGTCTACGCCGGCATCGCCTATACCGACGGTATTGAGACATGGTCCGCCGCCAACACGCGCGGCCTTGCCATAGAAGATTTCAAGGAGCGAGTTGGCGTGCAGATGTTCTATGAGGACGAAACACCCTTGGAGCGCGTCGAGCGCCGCAAGCAGAAATGGACGCCGACCAAGGTTCGCTTCAAGCTATAGCCCACTCATACTCTAGCCCTGGCCGCGTGACGCGTATCCGAATGCCCTGTCGCACTGCCGCAGTCCCAAACAAGCCCCAGGCGAGGTTGCCCGCCAATGCCCATCGAGATCCTGATGCCAGCGCTGTCGCCCACCATGGAGGAGGGCAAGCTCGCCAAGTGGCTTGTGAAAGTGGGACAGGCGGTCCGCGCCGGCGATATTGTCGCCGAGATCGAGACCGACAAGGCCACCATGGAGGTCGAAGCGGTCGACGAGGGTACCGTTGGCGAACTGCTGGTGGCCGAGGGCACCGAAAAGGTTGCCGTCAACACGCCGATCGCCGTGCTTCTGGCAGATGGCGAGAGCGCCGGCAGCCGGGCACCAGCCGGCGGAGCGGCGGCCAAGGCACAACCAGCGCCCGCAGCTACGCCGCCTGCATCGCAGACCACGGCGACCGCGCCAGCCGCACGGCGAGCAACGCCTGAACAAGCAACGCCAGCCGCTCGATCCGCAGCGCCTGCGGCGACACCTGCTGCCGGCGCCAACGGCCAGGCTCCCACAGCCCGGATTTTTGCCTCCCCGCTGGCGCGCCGACTGGCCCGCGACAAGGGCCTCGATGTCGCCCGCCTCACCGGCACCGGCCCCCACGGTCGCATCGTCCAGCGCGACGTCGAACGGGCAGCGGCTGCCGGCACGGCCCCCGCAGCACCATCCCCCGGACGCGGCCTGGCCACGACCAGCCCGCCGAAGGCCCCCCAGGCGTCGGCCGGCCAGCTTGGCCCCGTCGCCATGCCGGACGACAAGATCCTGGCGCTGTACGAGAAGGACAGCTACGAGGTCGCCCCCCACGATGGCATGCGCCGTGTCATCGCGCAGCGCCTCACCCAGTCGAAGCAGACCATCCCCCACTTCTATTTGTCGCTGGATTGCATGCTCGACAGCCTGCTGGCCGCTCGCCAGCGCATCAATGCGGCAGCTCCCAAGGACGGCCCCCGCGCCTACAAGCTCTCGGTCAACGATTTCGTCATCAAGGCCTTGGCCTTGGCCCTGCAGCAGGTGCCCGCCGCCAACGCCACCTGGACGGATGCCGGCATGCTGCGCCATCGCCATTCCGATGTCGGCGTTGCCGTTGCTGTTGAGGGCGGCCTCTTCACGCCCGTGATTCGCCACGCCGAGCTCAAGACCCTCGGAGAGATTTCGAACGAGATGAAGGACCTTGCCGCCCGTGCCCGCAACCGGCGCCTCGCCCCCCATGAGTACCAGGGTGGCACCACCTCCATCTCGAATCTCGGCATGTACGGCATCAAGTCGTTCGATGCCGTCATCAATCCACCCCACGCCACCATTTTGGCAGTCGGCGCCGGCGAGAAGCGCCCCGTCGTCGACGGCAACGAGGTCCGGGTGGCGACTATGATGAGTTGCACGTTGTCGTGTGACCATCGCGTCGTCGACGGCGCCGTCGGCTCTGAATTGCTCAACGCCTTCCGCGCCTTCATCGAAGATCCCGTGCGCATGCTGGTCTGAGTGTGACCGCCACTCGGCGACCGCGCCGTATCCTCCGGCGTTGCAGTTCGGTCACGGCGCGTGAGTTTCAATGTTTATTGCGTGGCGGTCGCTCTTTGCCTGGGGCTAACTCCGTGGCGGGGGCTTGTTGCAGGGGGTGCGCCGACATAATGCCGATGATGTGTGGGGATATGGGATTCGCACGTCGCTTCGGAATTTGAGGGGATACTCGCCATGATGCGAGCCATGAAAATCACAGCAGTCGTGGCAGCGGCCTTGTCGCTCGCCGCTTGTGCCGAGAGTTCACTCCTGGGCAATGGCAGCACGCCCGCCACCACGGCAGCGCTGCCCAAGAAGCCGGCGGTCGACCCGGCCTGCGCAACATTGGCTGCCCAAATCGACGAGCTGCGTCGTGATGGCGTCGTTGAGCGTGCCGAGGCCGCAGCGAAGGGCAAATCGAAGACGGTTTCCGTCAAGCGGGAATCCCTCGGCAAGCTGGCGCAGCTGGAGAAGGTCAACGCTGAGTTCCAGGTCAAGTGCTCGACGATGCCGCGTGCAATTGGTGCCCAGGTGACGCCGACGCCGACGCCGACTGCTCAGGCTGCGGTGGCCAAGACGGCAGCGGCCAAACCCGTCGCTGCAGCCGTCGATGCAGCAGCCGCAAAGGCAACCACCAAAGCGACGAAAGCCGCAACCCAGTAGTCGATGGGGCGATGCCGAAGGGCCGGTGTCGCCGCCAAGGCGTCGGGCCGCGCTTGGGGCACGTGCCACGGTGTGTACGCGCCACTTGCCGGCAAGACGGGCTAACTGTGGCCGTCAGGCCTCATAAAGAAGCGATTTAGCTCGCTTGCGGTGGCGCAGTCCGTTTGTGCTCCCTGGGCGGTTGCCTCGCAAAGCAAACAATGGCAACGCTTGGGACGAATGAACGTCCTGAACAAAACGGGAGATGATCGTGGAGCTATCACTGCGGTCGGCTCGCGCCGTCATCGCGACACTAATCGTAGCCGTTGCCGGCGGATGTGCCGCTGGCGCGGCTGGTGGGGATCCAGGGCCACGGTCCATGCCGGCGGGCTACAATTGCCAGTCGGTGCGCGCTGAGCTCAACAAGCTAGATTCCCGCGGCGTACCGGCGAAGGTCGAGGCGGTCTCTGCGGGCCGCAAGGTGTCCGCGAGCGATCGCGAAGCCGTCGACCACTACAATAAACTGCTGAATTACTACCTCGGCGGTCGTTGCCACGTCTGAGACCAGACGGGTCGCAGGCGCCGGGAACATCGATGTGAAGACAAAAATCGCCTGCGCCCGTCGCAGGCGGTTTTGTTTTTCTATGGCGTAGCGCCAACCATGGGCCGAGGTGCGCCGCCGTTCCGTGTTGCACGGCTGTCGCGATCGCCATCCCCATGCTAGCTTTGGCCAGGATCATGTTCGGAACAAATGAAAACCAGGCCGACCGTTGGTCGAGTTTACCAATGGGCCAATGCGAGGAAGAGCGAGAATGACCGACACCGCCTTCGACGTCATCGTGATCGGTTCGGGCCCGGGCGGCTATGTGACGGCCATCCGTTCGGCCCAACTCGGCTTCAAGACCGCGATCGTCGAGCGTGAGCACCTGGGTGGCATCTGCCTCAATTGGGGTTGCATCCCGACCAAGGCGCTGCTGCGCTCGGCCGAAGCCTACCACATGGCCACTCATGCCAAGGACTATGGGCTCGTCATCGAGGGCACGGTGCGGCCCGATCCCGCGGCGATCGTCAAGCGGTCTCGTGGGGTGTCTCAGCAACTCAACGGTGGTGTCGGCTTCCTGTTACGAAAGAACAAGGTGCAGGTGATCTGGGGAGAGGCGGTGATTGACAAACCGGGCCAGGTCACGGTCAAGGCGACCGCGAAAGCGCCGATGCAACCCCAGATCCCGCCGCCGAAGGGCACGCTTGCTGCCGGCACCTACCAGGGTAAGCACATCATCGTGGCGACGGGTGCCCGTCCTCGCGCACTCCCAGGCCTCGAGGCCGACGGACGTAACGTGTGGACCTATTTCGAGGCCATGGTTCCCCAGGCAATTCCACGCTCCCTGCTGGTGATCGGCTCGGGCGCCATCGGCATCGAGTTTGCCTCGTTCTACAGGACGCTGGGGGCGGACGTGACCGTGGTCGAGGTGCTCCCCCAGATCCTGCCAGTCGAGGACGCGGAAATTGCGGGCCTCGCCCGCAAGCGTTTCGAGAAACAGGGTATGAAGATCCTGTCCGGCGCCAAAGTGACCAGCCTTGATAAGCGGGCGGACGGCGTTGTGGCGACAGTTGTTGACGACAAGGGCGTGCAAAGCCGGCTCGAGGTCGAGAAGGTTATTTCGGCCGTCGGCGTCGTCGGCAACGTCGAAGGCTTGGGCCTGGAAAAACTAGGCGTCAAGACCGACCGCGGCACCATCGTCACCGATGGCTATGGTCGGACCAGTGTCGCCGGGATTTATGCGATCGGCGATGTCGCCGGCCCGCCCATGCTGGCCCACAAGGCCGAGCACGAAGGTGTGGTTTGCGTCGAGACGATCAAGGGACTGCCGACGCATGCCCTCGACAAGTCCAAGATCCCCGGCTGCACCTACTGCCATCCCCAGATCGCAAGCGTCGGCCTCACCGAGGCCAAGGCCAAGGAGCAGGGCCGTGAGCTCCGTATCGGTCGTTTCCCATTCCAGGGCAACGGCAAGGCAATTGCGCTTGGCGAGCCCGAGGGCATGGTTAAGACCATATTCGACGCCAAGACCGGCCAATTGCTGGGCGCGCACATGATCGGCGCGGAAGTAACAGAGCTCATCCAGGGCTTTGTCGTGGCCATGAACCTGGAAACCACGGAGGAGGAGCTGATGCACGCCGTCTTCCCCCATCCCACCCTTTCCGAGATGATGCACGAGAGCGTGCTCGACGCCTACGGCCGCGTCATCCACATGTAGGCCGGCAACGCAGCACCGCCGCGGCGGTGCTCTCGCAGGCTTTGCGTTGACGGCTCGCCAGGGCGACTTTATAAGCGGCCTCATCCAAATATGCCTGAGCCGGAATGGTGGGCGTAGGCGGCGCCGGCTGTGATCGTGGAGCCAATGGGTTCCTCGGGTCGCATGTACGGGCCGCCGTTCCCTGTTCCCGGTGCAGTATCGGGCCGCCCTTGGCGCGCCAATCCCTAACGCTGACGGTGGCTGGCATCCGGCCCCGAGATCGACGGAGAACTCGACGTGAAAAGGACCTACCAGCCAAGCCGGCTCGTGCGCAAACGTCGCCACGGCTTCCGCAAGCGCATGTCGACGGTCGGTGGCATGCGGGTCCTCGCCCGTCGCCGCGCCAAGGGCCGCAAGCGCTTGTCGGCGTGAGCGCTTTGCCGCTGCATTGGCCCGGCGCGATGGCTGGGCGGATGCTCGGCGTCGGTAGCGGCCGGTGTGCGCCCCGGTCGAGAGGCGGGCGCAGATGCAGTTCGACACGCTCAAGGTTTCCGCCGAATTTCGGCGTGTGCGCGGCGGCGTCCGGGTGGCAACGCCTTGGTTCATCATCGAGGGACGCCAGCGAGCGGGTGACCACCCCTGCGGTTTGTTGAACCGTAGTCCGGGCATCGAAGCCGACGTCGCAACAGTGCCAACCCCATGTGTCGAGCCGAAGGCGACCCCACCGGTTCCCCGCATTGGTTTCACGATAACGCGCAAGGTTGGCAACGCTGTCGTTCGCAACCGTATCCGACGCCGTTTGAAGGAGGCCCTTCGACTGATCGAGCCGGCGCTCGCCAATCCCCAGTTCGATTACGTGGTGGTTGCCAGCCGGTCGGCACACGACTATCCATTCGTCGAGCTTCAGGATGCGTTGCGTGCCGCGTTGAGTCGCCTAGCCGAGCAGCATCGTTCCGGCAAAGGGGGCGCCAAGGCGCGACCAGATACGTCGCGGCGGCAAAGGCGAAAAGACGAGGTGTCCGGAAAATCCGGGTGCGATGATGTTGGTCCCTCGCGGGCAGGCCCCAAGCCGCCGCCGACGAGGTAGGAACGCTTGAAATTCGCGGCACGGGCGGGCGACCGAAAGCGGTGCCGCACGACGATAACCAAAGGCGCTGGCCAGATGCAGGACGACAATCAACGAAATCTTCTTCTGGCCGTGGCGTTGTCTGCGCTTATTCTGCTCGGCTGGCAGATCTTTTTCGTCAATCCCCGCCTCAAGGATGAGCAGGAAAAGCGGGCGAGCCAACAGACATCCGGCCAGCCCGTTGCAGGCAAGACGGCGGCGCCGGGCGCGCCGGTTGCGCCAGGGTCCGTGCCGGCAGCGGCTGGCAAGCCTGGCGCGGTGCCGGCAGGCGGCGTCGTTCCCCAGGCGACGACACGTGAAGCGGCCCTTACGCTCTCTCCCCGTATTGGCATTGAGACCCCGAGCCTGACCGGCAGCGTCGCCCTCAAGGGTGGCCGCATCGATGATCTGCGCTTGGCCAAGTACCACGAGACCACTAACCCCAGGAGCGCCACGGTTGCGCTGTTGTCGCCCTCAGGCTCGCCAGCACCCTATTTCGCCGAGTTCGGCTGGCTTGCAGCAGCCGGCAGCACGGCCCAGTTACCCGGTCCCGCGACCGAGTGGCGTTCGGTCGGCGCCGCCAAGCTCACGCCCAACACGCCGATCACGCTCGAGTGGGACAACGGCGCCGGCCTGATCTTCACGCGTCGCATCTCAGTCGATCCCGATTATCTCTTCTCGATCGAGGACAGCGTTGCAAACCGTGGCGCAGGCCCGATCGTGCTCGACCACCGCTCGGTCATCTCCAGGCACGGCACGCCGAAGATCGAAGGCTTCGCAATCCTGCACGAGGGGCTCCTCGGCGTCACCGGCGAGACCCTGCACGAGATCACCTATGCCAAGACCGTTGGCGACGCGAAAGCCGGCGAGCATCTCACCAAGCCGCTTGAGAAGGTCACTGGCGGCTGGTTCGGTGTGACCGACAAGTATTGGGCATCGGTGCTGATCCCCAATCAGAAACAGCCCCACGATGTCTATGTCACCGGCTACGCAAAGAACGGGACGGCTAAGGAAAGCTACCAGATCGACTACGTCTATCGCGGCGTCACCATTGCCCCGCAAGCCTCCGCCAGCGTGGCAACCAATCTGTTCGCCGGAGCCAAGAAGGTCGGCGCCATCGAGAACTACGCTGCCAAGCTCGGCATCGCCAAATTCGACCTGATGATCGATTGGGGCTGGTTCTACTTCATCACCAAGCCCCTTTTCCACGTCATCGACTGGTTGGCCGGTTTCTTCGCCTCGATCGGGCTTCGCGCCAATTTCGGCCTCGCCATCCTCGTCACCACCGTCCTCGTCAAGCTCGTCTTCTTCCCGCTCGCCAACAAGAGCTACGAGTCCATGGCGAAGATGAAGAAGATGCAGCCGGAGATGCAGCGTCTCCAGGAGCTCTACAAGGACGACAAGACCCGCCAGCAGCAGGAGCTGATGGAGCTCTACAAGAAAGAGAAGATCAACCCGATGGCAGGTTGCCTGCCGATGCTGCTGCAGATCCCCGTCTTCTTTGCGCTCTACAAGGTGCTGTTTGTCACGATCGATATGCGACACGCTCCGTTCTACGGCTGGATCAAGGATCTGTCGGCGCCGGACCCCACCTCGCTGTTTAACCTCTTCGGTCTGCTTCCCTTTGCCGTGCCGGAGTTCCTGCACATCGGCCTGTGGCCCCTGATCATGGGGTTCACGATGTGGATTCAGATGCAGCTCAATCCCCAGCAGCCCGACCCCACGCAGCAGATGATCTTCAACTGGATGCCAGTGATGTTCACCTTCATGCTGGCATCGTTCCCGGTTGGCCTTGTTATCTATTGGGCCTGGAACAACGTGCTCTCGCTGCTGCAGCAATACTACATCAACAAGAAGAACGGCGCCGAGATCCACCTGTGGCGCAATCTCGGACTTGAAAAGCTTCAGTCGTGGATGGCCGCCAAGAAGAGCGGCAGCCAAAGCTGACGGCGCAATTGGAGCACACCATGGCGCGGCGCGCTGATGTGAGGCAGCAAACCGCAGCGGTTGCGGCCGCAGACGAAAATGATCCGGCCCAGGAGGTCGCGCCGTTCGTGCGCCCGTGGACGTTCGTCAAGAGCGTCCCCGCCCTCGAGTTCCTGCCCGAGACGGGCCCCGTCGAGATCGCTTTCGCCGGCCGCTCGAACGTCGGCAAGTCCAGCCTCATCAACGCCCTCATTCGTCACAAGGGCATGGCGCGGACGTCGAACACGCCCGGACGCACCCAGGAGTTGAACTTCTTCGTCGTCGATTGGCAGCCGATCTTCTATCTGGTCGACATGCCGGGCTATGGATTCGCCAAGGCGCCGAAAGAAAAGGTCGAGGCCTGGACGGACCTTGTGAAATCCTATCTACGCGGCCGCCAGACGCTGGCCCGCGTGCTCCTGTTGATCGATGCTCGTCATGGCCTGAAGCCCATCGATCATGACATCATGACCTTGCTCGACGGTGCCGCCGTTACCTTCCAAGTGGTGCTGACGAAGATCGACAAAATTTCAGTTGCCGCCCGGCCGAAGGCCATTGCGGCAGCCGCTGCCGAACTCCTTCGTCATCCCGCAGCCTTCCCCGAGGTGCTCGCGACCTCGAGCGAGAAAGGACTGGGTCTCGAAGAGTTGCGGGCCGCCATGACCCGCGTCGTCCTCGAGCACAGCACCGTTCCATCCTCCGCGTGAGTGCTGGCGCATTGCGCCAGCTTTGAACCTGGGCCAGTATGCCTGTGTCATCCGGACACCGCTCGAGGAGATCGACGATGGCTGAGGCCACCACCCGGCACTACGCGGCGGACGCCCGCTCGACCGACACCCTCGGTCGGGTTCTGTGCACCGCGCGCCACCATCACTTCGTCATCGACGGCCCCGTGCAAGCAGGTTTCCCGGGCGAGGCAATTGGCCCAGGTGAAGCCTTTCTCGCAGGCGTTGCAGCTTGCGGCGTCGAACTCGTCCAGGCTTTGGCGCGCGATGACGCCATGCCGCTGACCGGCGTCAAGGTCGCCATCTCCGGCATGCTCGACCGCGCCAACCCCGTCCGCAAAGACTTCAACGTCTTCAACGCCGTGTCCCTGGATTTCGAACTCTCGGGCGTTACCGAGGAGCAGGCCGAAAGCCTGATCGAACGGTTCCGAGGCAGGTGACCACTCTTCGGTAGTGTCGCGGTCGCGACCCCGCAAGTGAATGTCACCGTCCGCATAGCTCGCTGACGAGCGCGCATCAAAGGACGACTTAAAACCCACGCGAGGCTGAGCGGAGTCGTGGGTGAAACGGCATCCGCCTTTCGCTTGTCGTGCGGGTCCGATTCGTTGCGTGTGGCGCATCACCCCTCGAACGTGATCTCTACGGCGGCCTCGCCATCGAAATGGGCAACCATAGTGTCGCCGGGCTTCGCCAGCAGCATACCTGTCGTCGTGCCCGTGGAGACCAGGCACCCAGCCTCCAGGCCGTCACCCCACGCCGAGCGCTCGTTGGCGAGCCACACCAGTGCGTTGATCGGCTGCCCCATTACCTCCGCGCCCGATCCCCGCCGCCGTGTGACGCCATTGACGTCGAGCATCACCGCCATCGCCCCGAGATCGCGCTCCCGCCAGTTGGCAATCTCCGCACCAACCACATACCGTCCGCTGGCTGCTCCATCCGCGAGAATGGCCGGCATCGGCGGCAACGCGGCCAGCGGAAACCGGCATTCCGCCACCTCGATGCCGCAGAAGACGCCATCGACGGCATTAGCCACTTCATCAGTCGAATAGGCTGTTGGCCGCGCCGGGAGCGCCGTCTTGAGTCGAAAAAAGAACTCGCACTCGACGATTGGATCGAGCAGTTCCGCGTGCGACAGGCGCGTCGGCGAACGGGCCTCGAATTGCCGATAGCTCCGACCATAGATCGGCGCTCCGTTCGTGTGCAGGCGCTGCTGCATGATGGGATTGGTGCCCGCGATCTTCCATCCGAGCACCGGCCAGCCGAGACCCGCCGCCACCAGGGCGTTGACGGCGTAGCCTTCCGCATGGCTTTCAGGCACGAGATCAGCCCGCAGATTGGACACTTGCCGACCCAATTGCCGGGCTTCGATCAACAGGGCGGCCAGCGCATCGCGTTTCTCCGGCGTCATTGTCAATAGCAATCCCAATTGTAGACCACCTTGGAGAAGTCCAGTCGCAGCAGATCATCTTCGTGCATCAGGAACTGTGCAGCCCCCGCATCGCCCCACATCAGTCCAGTCGTGGAATCGAGCGTCAGCAGCGTCAGATCGCCGAGTCCTTTGCTCCCCCCCGCGCCAGCGGCCCGCGGATCGTCCTGCGAAAACGTCGGATAGCCCCCGAGCCGGATGGCCGAAGGCGCCATGTCGCTTCCCAGCCACTCGGCGTAGGCCTGCGCAAGATCCTCGTCGGAAGCGATCTCCGGCAGCAGCCGCTCGAAGCGATAGTCACTTGGATCTACCGGCATCAGGTCGGGCTCGAACTCGAGCCCGATCGGACTGAGCGGCTTTTCTAGCGGCAGATGTACCGATTTACCGACAGTCCTGGGGCCCGCCCTGGTGTCCTGCGCCCGGTCGACACTGGCGTGATAGATCGCCTTGAAGCCCGTCGGCCGCTTGAGATCGTCCAAGTTGGCCCCGTAAAGCTGATCCCCACCGATGAAGAGCTGCAACAGGCCCATCTCCGGGAAAGGCGCAAAGCGCGGCATTTCGTCGAAGTTGATCTGGATCAGCAGATGCAGGGGCTTGCCAGCGCCATCGAGCGGATAGGGATCGCCTTTGGGCCACCAAGGTCGCCCGCCGAGGCGGCTGCCCGTGGGCTGGGTCGCGGCCTGCGGATTGAAGCCCGCCCCCATGATCGGCATGACCGTGCGGTTGATCGCTGCCGCATAGGGCTGGAGGATGTCGGGCACCAGCGGCAACGGCGCGTTCAGCGCCGCCCGGCCACGTCTGCCATAAAGCCATTTATAGATGTCGCGCACGCTCTCAGAGCCCGAGCTTGGTCTTGAGCATGTCGTTGACGGCCTGCGGATTGGCTTTGCCGCCGGAGGCTTTCATGACCTGCCCGACGAACCACCCGAGCATGCTGGGTTTGGCTTTCACTTGTTCGACCTTGTCGGGGTTCTTGGCAATGATCTCGTCCACGGCCTTCTCGATGGCGCCGCTATCGGTCACCTGCTTCATGCCGCGCTTCTCAACGATGTCCGAGGGGTCTCCCCCCTCGGACCAGACGATCTCGAACAAGTCTTTGGCGATTTTGCCTGAAATCGTGCCCGACGCGATCAGGTCGACGATGGCGCCGAGCTGGCTCGCCTTCACCGGCGCGTGCTCGATGTCGAGCCCCTCCTTGTTGAGGCGGCCGAACAACTCGTTGATGACCCAGTTGGCGGCAAGCTTGCCGTCGCGCCCCTTGGCCACGGTTTCGAAATAGTCGGCGCTTTCCCGCTCCGCCACCAGCACATTGGCGTCGTAGCTCGAGAGGCCGAAGTCGCGCATGAACCGTGCATGCTTGGCGTCCGGTAACTCCGGCAGGCCCTGCGCGAGATTGTCCACCCACGCTTGCTCGAGTTCCAGCGGCAGCAGGTCTGGATCGGGGAAATACCGGTAGTCGTGCGCCTCCTCTTTCGAGCGCATCGAGCGCGTCTCGCCCTTGCCCGGATCGAACAGGCGCGTCTCCTGGTCGATATTGCCGCCGTCCTCGATGATGCCGATCTGCCGGCGCGCCTCGGCCTCGACGGCCTGGCCGATGAACCGGATCGAATTCACGTTCTTGATCTCGCAGCGCGTGCCCAATGGCGCCCCAGGCTTCCTGACGGAAACGTTGACGTCCGCCCTGAGGTTACCCTTCTCCATGTCGCCGTCGCAGGTGCCGAGATAGCGCAGGATGGTCCGCAGCTTGGTCACGTAGGCTTGCGCTTCCTTCGCCGACCTGAGGTCGGGCCGCGACACGATCTCCATCAGCGCGACCCCCGACCTGTTGAGGTCGACGAAGGTGTGCTCCGGGCTCTGGTCGTGGATCGATTTGCCGGCATCCTGCTCAAGATGCAGCCGCTCGATGCCCACCTTGAAGTTCTCCCCCTCGACCTCGATCTCCACCTCGCCCTCGCCAACCACGGGCTGCTTGTACTGGCTGATCTGGTAGCCCTGGGGTAGGTCCGGATAGAAATAGTTCTTACGGTCGAATACGCTCTTCAGGTTGATCTGCGCCTTGAGGCCGAGGCCCGTTCGCACCGCCTGGGCAACGCACTCCCGGTTGATCACCGGCAGCATGCCGGGCATTGCGGCATCGACCAGCGAAACGTGGCTGTTGGGCTCGGCGCCGAAGGCCGTCGACGCGCCCGAGAACAGCTTGGCCTGCGAGTTGACCTGGGCGTGCACCTCGAGACCGATGATGACTTCCCAGTCGCCACTGGCCCCCGGCAAGAGGCTCGCGGACTTTCTCCTAGGCTCGGGCGTGCTCATGCGCATGGCATCCTGTCGTGGGGCTATAGGTGTTGCGGGCCGCGCCGGTAACGCTAGTCGGGTGGATACCGGCTCCGCTTTGCCGGCAATCTACCAGAACATGGCCGCCAACCAACCCCAACTGATGTGCCATCCGGCTTGCGTCGACGCCGCACCTGGCTGAGACTTGCGCCGGCCGCCGAGGTCGCGAAGGCAGGCGGCAAGAGACCGAGAGCGAGGACCGAGACATATGGGCCACAGGATTGGCGTCGATATCGGCGGCACCTTCACTGATTTTGCCGCCCTCGACGAGACAAGCGGCGTCGTCCGAACCTTGAAGGTCCTTTCAACGCCCGATAAACCGGGTTCCGAAGTCATCGCAGGACTCGGCGAACTCCGCCGCCGTTTTGCCATCGAACCAGCGGAGGTCACCTACTTCACCCATGGCACGACGGTCGGCGTCAACACTGTCATCCAGCGCCGCGGCGCCCGGCTGGCGCTGTTCGTGACCCGCGGCTTCGAGGATGTGCTCGAGGTGGCCCGTCTCAAGATGCCTGACCCCTACAACTTGTTCTCCCGCCGCGCCGCTCCGCTGGCGCCACGCGAGCGGGTGTGGGGGATTGGCGAGCGAACGCTGGCCGATGGCACGATCGAGCAGCCTGTCGACGAGGCCGCCGTCAAGGCCGCTGTCGCCGAGGCCCAAGCCTTGGGCGCCGAGGCCATTGTTGTGGCATTGCTCAACGCCTACGCCAACGCCGCCAATGAGCGACGCATTGCCGAAATCATCGCCGCGTCGGCGCCCGGCCTCGACATCACGCTGTCGTCCGAAGTCTGGCCCGTCATCCGAGAGTACGAGCGCACCGTCACCGCCACCGTCGCCGGTTATGTCCAGGGACGCGTCGCTCGCTACCTCACCTCCCTGCAACGAGCCTTGCGCGAGGCGGGCGTCACGCCCGAGCCCATGATCACCAAGTCGAATGGTGGCGTCATGCGGGCCGAGCTTGGCAAGCGCCAGCCCATCCAGATGCTGCTTTCAGGCACTGCGTCAGGTGTCATCGGCGCCGCCCGCATCGCGGCCGAGACGGGTGTCCGCAATGTGCTGTCGTTCGATGTCGGCGGCACCAGCGCCGATGTGGCCGTCATCGTCGATGGCCGCCCACGCTTCGGGACCGGCGAGATGGTCGGCGAGTTCCCAATCTACATCCCGACCGTCGCCGTCACATCGATCGGTGCCGGTGGCGGCTCTATCGCCCATGTCGACGAGTTCGGCGTCCTCAAGGTCGGCCCCGAAAGCGCGGGCTCCAACCCAGGCCCCGCCTGCTACGGTCGCGGCGGGGAAAGCGCCACCATCACCGATGCTTATGCCGTCTGCGGCCTGCTGGGGTCCGGCGACCTCGGCTATGGCGCCGTCTCCCTCGATATCGGCAAGGCGCGGGCAGCCGTTGGCACAGTGGCAGAGCGCATGGGTCTTGGTCTCGAAGCCGCCGCCGAGGCGATCATCGAGGTGTCGATCTCCGGTATGTTCCTCGAGATCTCCAAGATGCTGTCGCGCCAGGGCGCCGACCCCCGCGATTTTGCCTTGCTGCCTTTCGGCGGCGCTGGGCCGATGACGGCCTGCCTTCTGGCGCGCGACCTTGGCCTGACCCGCATCATCGTGCCCCCGACACCGGGCGTGCTGGCGGCCTTTGGTGGCCTCGTCGCCGACATTCGCAACGACTTCCTGAAAACCGTCTTCGCCGACGTCGATGCCGGCGGGCTCGCCAGCTTGAGGGATGCCCTCGGTGAGCTGCAACTGCGGGCCGCCGGTTGGCTGAAGGACGACCAGAAGCACACCGGCGAGGCCCGCCTCGTCGTGCTCGGCGATATGCGCTACCGCGGCCAGTCCTACGAGATCGAGGTGCCGCTCGAGGCGGCGTGGATCGAGCAGGCCGACGGGGCTGCCATCGCTGGTGCATTCCACCGCGAGCACGCGCGCGTCTATGAGCATGCCGATGAGAAGGCGCCCGTTCAGGTGGTGAACCTAAAGGTCATTGCTCTCGGACGTGCCCCTCAGCCCCAACTTGAGGTCGCCGAGGAGCGCCCTCACGCGGCAGCCCCCAAAGACACGGCCAAAGTCTATCTCGACGGTGGATGGGCCGACGCCGGCCTCTACGACAGGTCAGATCTCACGGCGGGAGCCACATTCCAGGGCCCAGCCATCGTCCGCCAGGGCGACTGCACCACCTGCATCGTGGGCGGCTACCAGGTGCGGGTCGATTGCCACCTCAATCTCATCATCGAGCAGCGGAGCTGAACCCCATGGCTATCGACAAGGTGACGCTCGAAATCCTGAAGAATCACGCTCGAGCAGCGGCCGAGAGCATGGCGTTCACGCTCTACCGCACGGCGCATTCGACGTTCGTCAAGGAGACCGAGGATTTCACGACCGGACTGACGACGCCCGGCGGCGAGACCTTCGCCACCCCCGTCGAACTCGGCGCCACTTGGTTCGTCGGTCTCAACTACGGCCCCGTCATCCGCGCCATCGCCGACTACGAGGAAGGCGACATCTGCATTACCAATGATCCCTACTCGGGTTTCGTGTGCACGCACTCGCCCGACATGCACATCTGGAAGCCGATCTTCCACGAGGGCCGCGTCGTGGCGTTCTCGGTGGGCCATATCCACAACACCGACGTTGGCGGTGCCGTGCCAGCCTCGCTCTCCCGCACGCTGACCGAGGTCCACCAGGAAGGCATCCGCATTCCCCCGGCAAAGATCGTGCGTCAGGGCACGATCAACAAGGAGGTGCTCGACATCTTTCTCGCCAACGTGCGCGCGCCCGACCAGACCTGGGGCGACCTCAAGGCGCAGATCGCGGCCTGCAACACAGGCGAGCGCAAGGTGCACGAGATGATCGCCAAGTTCGGCATCGACACCTTCGAGGCCGGCGTGGCGGGCCTCCTCGACTATGCGGAGCAGGGCGCACGCGCTATCGTGCGGCGCATCGCTGACGGCACCTACGATTTCGCCGACTACATGGACGAGGACGCCGTCGACGGTAAACCCTGTCGGCTCGCCCTTGCCATGACCGTGAAGGACGGACGCTCTGACATTTCGATTTCACCGGCACCGACCCCCAGCTCGAATCCTCGCTCAATATCCCGACCGGTGGCGACGAGCGCCACACGCTGATCTGCGTCGGCCTTGTCTACGCCCTCTATTCCCTAGACCCGACGCTGTTCCTCAACTGCCGGCATCGCCCGCATCCTCACCTCGATCCTGCCCAAGGGCACCATGATCAACCCCGAGTTTCCGGCGGCCGTTGGCATGCGCACGCTTATCGGCGCAGCGCCTGCAGGGCGTCATCCTCGGCGCGTTCGCGCGTGCCCTGCCGGACGACCATGCAGGCGGCCGGCGCGCAGGGCGGCGCCATCATGAACGTCAACACGACGGACAACCGCACCGGCCGCCGCCTGATGGCGGCGATCAATCCGATGACCGGCGGGGCAGGCGGGCGCGCTGCAGCGAGGACGGCGCAGACGGCTCAGGCGCCAACACAGGGCTTCCTGAAGAACACGCCGATCGAGATCAACGAGGCGGAGGTGCCGATCCGCTTCCACCGCTACGGCCTGAAGCGGGACTCGGGCGGTCCCGGCCTGCACCGCGGCGGCCTTGCCACCGAAATGACATTCGAGGTGTTCGCGCCGAACACGCGCGTCACGGCCCGCAACCGCGACCGGACGATTTTCCAGGGGTGGGGCATTCAAGGGCGGCCAGCCGGGCGCCAATTCGTGTTTCATCCAGAACCCCGGCAGCGAACCGCGAGACCGACCTGCGCCAACACCGACATCCTCAAGATTGGGCCTGGCGACGTCATCTATGTCGTCTGTCGGGTGGGGCTGGTGGCTGGGGCGATCCGCTTCGGCGCGAACCTCCCGAGCGGTGCTACTCGATGTGCGCCGCGGGATTTCGTCTCGCCCGGCGCAGGCCAAATCCGACTACGGGGTCGTGATCGCATGCGGACGGGTCGATCAATCGGCGACCGCGGAACTGCGGGAAAAGCCGCGCCAGTCGCCGCCGCCCGCCGGCTCTGACGAGATCTTCGACTACGGCGCCGCCCGGGCCGCGCACGAGGCGGTGTGGACGCCGAGCCAATTACGCTGCGCTGACCGAAGTGCTTGCATCGGCGTGCCGGTTCACTGGCGCTTCTACCTCAAGCATCGCCTCTTCGATGCCTTGGCCCAGCAGCCGGCCGCAAGCCAGCTCGGCGACGGTAGCGACGTGCGCAAGGCGTTCGCGGCCATTGTCGCCGAGTTCCCCCAGTTGCGCCAGCAGGCCGCGAAATGAGCGCCGCGTTGCACGGCCGTGTCTGGTCCACACCCGGACCAGCCGCAGGCATGACCAAACATTGGCTGCAATCCGGCAGCCCCCTGCGCTAAGCTTTGCCATCACACCTGGAGGAAGCACCAATGATCTATGAGTTCCGCACCTACACCTTGCAGCGCGGCTCGCTGCCCGAGTTCTACAAGCGCTGGACCGACGCGTTGCCAAAGCGTCTCGAACTATCGCCGCTGACCGCGATGTGGCACACCGAGATCGGCCCGCTCAACCAAGTCATCCACGTCTGGGAATACAAGGACGTCAACGAGCGCTCTGCCATCCGCGCCGAGGCGCAAAAGCGTGGGATCTGGCCGCCCAAGACTTCGGAGTTCATTACCGACATGCAGTCGGACATCCTCCATCCCCTGCCGTTCTCGCCGAAGCTCAGCCCCTCCAGCCACGGCCCGTTCTTCGAGATGCGGACCTACACGTTGAAGGCCGGAACGATCCCGCAGATGGCCAAGGGCTGGGAGGAGAACCTGCCGAAGCGCACGGCGCTTTCGCCGCTCATCGGCGTCTTCACGTCCGATATCGGCGCGCTCAACAAGTGGATCCACATCTGGGCCTACAAGAGCCTTGATGAGCGGACAGCGGTCCGCAAGAAAGCGATGGATACCGGTGCGTGGCCGCCACCCAACCCGACGCCGATGGAGCGCCAGGAGAGCAAGATCCTGCTCGCAGCCCCGTTCTCGCCGATCAAGTGATGTCGTAGGCCGGCGCCTGCATCCGGCAAATGCCGGATGCAGGCGAAGCCATATCAGCCGTGCGTGCCAGAGGCAGCGACCCCATGATTTATGAATTCCGAACCTATACGCTGAAGGTCCGCACGCTCGGCGAGTTCGTCAAACGCTTCGGTGAAGCCCTGCCCAAGCGCCTGGAGCTGTCACCACTGGCAGCCTTCTGGCATACCGAGCTCGGTCCCCTCAATCAGGTGATCCATGTCTGGCCCTATGCCGATGCCAATGAACGCGCCGCGGTGCGTGCCGAAGCCTTGAAGACGGGCGTCTGGCCACCAGCGGTCAGTGAGTTCATTACGGATATGCGCTCGGAGATCCTGGTGCCGTTGCCATTCTCACCAAAGCTCGAGCCGTCCAATCACGGCCCGTTCTTCGAAATGCGCTCCTACGTCCTGCGTCCCGGCGGCGTACCCGAGATGGCAGCCAAATGGGAGGAGCACCTGCCCGCACGCTTGCAATTGTCGCCGCTCATCGGTGTCTTCGCGTCCGATATCGGCGGGCTCAATCAATGGGTCCACATCTGGGCCTACAAGAGCTTCGAACACCGCATGGAGACCCGCAAGGTGATGCAGGAGCGGGGCATCTGGCCGCCGCCGCCGCCGGTTCCCACGCTGACGCAGCACGCCAACTTGATGTTTGCAGCGCCGTTCTCGCCAATCCGGTAGACCTCCGTTGTCGAGCCGGCATGAGGGTCCGGACGACCACCGGGTCGGTCATCGCACGGACTATCTGCCAAGCGCGATGTCGAGCCAGCCATTCGCAGTCACGGTCGCCATGTCTCCGGCTTCGATCAAGGCTGTGGTGGTCGCGCTCTCGACAAGCGCCGGACCTTTGACCGTCTGTCCGGCTGCAAGATCGTCGAAGGCATAGACGGGAACGTCCTGCCAGCTTCCGAGAAAGACGGCCTGTCGCCGTAGCACGGCCGCCGCGTCCCCGGATCGCTGGCCAGGCTCGCGGGGCAACGCGGGCAGTTTCCCGATCGCAGCCACGCGGGCATTGACCAGCACCACCTCGTTGCTGCGCTGGGCGTAGGTATAGAGTTCCTCATGGCGGTTGTGGAAAGCCTCCGCCACGTCGCGCGCAAGGCCGTGCGAGCCGAGGTCGAGGCCGTCGAGCGGAACATTGATTTCGAAGATCTGCTCGCCATAGCGCATGTCGGCACTCCGGGCGATGGCGAACTCGCCGTCGAACACGGCTCCGAGCCTCTCGCGGGCATCGGCCTCCATGTCGCCGAAGACACGCGCCAGCCCCTCCGACGTCATGGCAGCGGTATCGCCGATATGGCTCAGCGTGGCCTCGAAGCGAATGTCGGATGTCAGCATTCCCCAGGCCGACAGCACTGAGGCAACGCGCGGTACCACCACCCGCCGGATCGACAGTTGCCGCGCAACGGATGTGGCATGCAGTGCTGCAGCGCCGCCGAACGCCAGCAGGGCGAACCCCGAAGGATCGATGCCACGCCGAACCGACACCAACCGGATACCCTCGGCCATGCGTCCGTTGATGACGCGCTGCACGCCGGCCGCAGCGCTTACCGCGTCGAGCCCGAGCTGCCCCCCGAGCCCAGCAAGGGCCGCCCCTGCCGCAGGCTTGTCTAGTGGCATCCGCCCGCCGAGCAATCCCGTCGGCTCGATCAGTCCCAGCACCAGGTTGGCGTCCGTCACCGTCGGCTCAATGCCGCCCCTGCCATAGCAGACCGGCCCCGGATCAGCGCCGGCGCTTTCCGGTCCGACATGCAGCACCCCGCCGTCGTCGACCTGCGCGATCGAGCCGCCACCGGCCCCAAGCGTCACGATGTCGAGGCTCTCCAGCGCGATCCGCTGGCCGGCGATGCCACGGTCGATCGCAAGACCTGGCTCTGCGTCACGAATGAGCGAGATGTCCGTCGACGTGCCCCCGATGTCGAAGGTGATGAGGTTGGGCGTTTCGAGCAGCTGCGGCCGCATACCGGCTCCCGGCCACCCCGCCCGCCGGACCCGACAGCGCGGTGCCGCAGCCATCCGCGCCGCTTCCTCGACCGGTGCGACCCCGCCATGGGAGAGCATGACGAAGAGCGGGCCGCCATAACCGGCCTCCGCCAGGCGCCGATCGAGACGCGCCGAGGTAGCGCGACAACGACCGGCCCGACATAGGCGTTCACGCACGCGTTGTCGAGAAGCGCTCGAACTCCTTGATCTGCGGCTAGCACCTCGGCCGAGGTGGTGACGAACACACCGGGCAGCGCGGCCCGCACCGCCTCGGCCGCCGCGCGCTTCATGCGCGTCGTCGCGCCAGGCATGCAGGAAGCAGATCGCGACGGCCTCGACGTCGGCCGCCTGCAGCGTCGTCGATGGCGGCGTCGAGCGAGGCGCAGTCGAGCGGCACCTCGACGCGGCCATCGGGGCGGATGCGTTCGCGCACCGCAGGCGCAGCCGCCGCGGCACCAGTGCGGGCGCGGCGAGCAGGCGCATGTTATAGCGTCCTCGGGCTTCAGGCCCTCGCGCATCTCGATGCACATCGCGATGCCCCTCGGTGGTGAGCATCGCCGACCCGTGCGCCCCGGCGCTCCAGCAGCGCGTTGGTCGCGACCGTCGTGCCGTGCACGATGCGTTGAGTGGCGCCGAGCAGCCGGCCTCGATCGAGACCAAGCGCCTCTGCGAGCCGCTCGAGGCCGACGAGCACGCCCACGGACGGATCGCTCGGCGTGGATGGGCTCTTGGCGAATGTCGAGGCACCTGTTTCGTCGACGCCAACCAGGTCGGTAAACGTCCCCCCGACGTCAATTCCGATGCGATATTGAGTTGCGCTCATTCCGTCCTCGAATTGGATCCGCCTGCAGCAGGAACCTTACGATGGATCGAAAAAGTCTGCACGGCTCTGGGACAGGAGGCCGCGCAGAAGCGTCGAGGCGGCCGCGGGCATTTGATAGGCCAACTCTCTCGTTTGCGGCGCATCGGGCCCAGGCGATGATGCTCAAGCCATCACCTGATATCCCCCAGAGCTTCCGAGAAACGCGCCCTGCGCAATCAGTCCATTCTCCATGGTGTAGGCGACTACGCCACCGCCTGATTGCAAGGCGATGTCTGCGACGCCGTCGCCGTTGTAATCGCCCGTAGCAACCACGTTCCAATCTTCAATGCCTGCGGCCAGAAGGTGCCCGGCGACGGCCTGATTGTCCTGAACGATCCACTCGACCAGCAGGCCGTCCTTCTTCAACAGGACATCCGTCGTTGCATCGCCGTTGAAGTCACCTGTCCCGACAATCTCCCATCCGTCGACGCCAAGGCCGAGTGTTCCCGAGCCGACGAGCGCGTCTTTGAGGATATTCCAGACGATAATGGTGCCGCCATTCTGCAGCAGCACATCACCGTTGGCGCCGTCGCCGTTGAAGTCTCCAGTCGCGACGATGTTCCAACCATCGAAGCCAGAAACGATGATTGCGCCAGATGCGGCAATACCGTCCTGCATCTTCCAGCGCACGAGCGTGCCGCCATTCTGTAACAGCACGTCTGAAGTGCCATCGACATCGGTATCGCCAATGCCTGCCACCCGCCAACCCGCTACGCCTGCGCCGACAAGTGTCCCCCCGGCATTCGCCCCGTTCGCGAGCGACCATTGCACGACGCTGGTGGCATCCTGCAAGAGCACGTCGGCCGTGCCGTCATTATTGAAGTCGCCAGTGCCGACAACGGTATATCCTCCAATGCCGACCCCCAGCAGTTGATCAAAATGACCTCCATCCTGATCCACACGCCAGGTGACCACGGCCCCGCCGAGCTGATGCACCATTCCCGATGTGCCATCGCCGTTAAGGTCGCTTCGTGTCGTTTCCTTCAGCGCGATCGCGGTGCCTCCATAGCCGAGCTTGAGGACTTCTACGCCAGTTACGGTCTGATTACCGATCATCGCGGTGCCGTGACCTGTCCGCGTAACTGTCGCGCCGGAGGACCAAGGCAGGGACAAGGCATCCCATCCGCTACCGCCGTCGACGACATCATTCCCGCTGCCATAGCTGGCATGGAAGAAGCGACCAGAGCTGGACGTTCCTACCAAAAATTCATCGTTTCCCCGCCCGCCGTAAAGCGTGTCGTCACCGCCTCTACCGATGAGCGTGTCGTTGCCGTCGTCGCCGTAAAGCGTGTCGTGACCACCGGTCACTGAATAGCCGCTACTTACGGAGAAGTAGTCCTCGTATCGCGCGTCTCCAATGATGAGGTCGTTTCCATCACCACCCCGGATCGTATCGTTGCCGCCTACTGCGGTTGACGTTGCTCCCGGTTGGCCTGTGATCGGCAGCGTCACAGATTCGAAATCGCCGTAGATCGTATCGTTGCCTGCGAGCCCCAGTAACTCCTGGTCGCCAGCTGCAAAACCGTCGGTCGCGATGGTGGTGTCGCCGTGAAGGAGATCGTCCCCCGGCCCACCGCTGATGATCAAAGCCGCATGAGACGTCGGCGTAGTTTGCTCCGGAAAAAATCCGTCGTTGGTCGACTGGCTGCTTCCAGAAAGTGGGCTCAGCGCAAAGCTATCAATACTACGGAATAGGTCATGCCAATCTCGTGGAAATTGAATCATCAGAATAATACTCGGTGGCAGTGGGAAATAACCAAAAATAGTATAGAAACAGAATGGAGTAAATCAAGATCCTATTCGTACCTATTTGACGCCCGCACTAAACAAGCCCGTTTGATTTGTCTCTTTCACGATCATCAGGTTCCCGATTGGCGGGATCACCCCATCCGCCGCCCCCGCCCGAATGGATCGACAGCCGGTCGCCGGGTTCGATGGCGATGCCCACCGTCTTGGTGCCAAGCACCTCCTCACGCCCTGAAGCGCGTTTGAGCACATAGTGATGCGGTTTGCCGTCCTCGCCGCCGAGCATGCCGCGCGCACCATGACGAATGCCGTCACCAGCCGTATTGGCAATCGCCGGCTTGGCCGTCTCGACCACCATCTCGAGGTCCGCACCCGTGCCGCCCCGGTATTGGCCATCGCCTGCCGATCCCGGGCGGTACTCGTGATGCAGGAACAGGAATGGAAAGCGCGCCTCCGCGACCTCGATTGAGCCAAACTTGATGCCCCCAGCCGAGTGCCATTCGCCAATCGCCGAGTAGCCATCCCCCGCGATCGAGCCGCCGCCACCTGGCCGCGCCTGGAAGAGATGCCAGATAAAGGCCTTGCCTGTGCGAGGATCCTCGCCCTTGATTGCGATCCGGAACCGGCGTCCCCATCCTCCCATGGCGCGATCCGGGCATGCCTGCGATAGCGCGACGACGATTGCCTCGACGATCTCGTTCGAGCAGTGGCTGGTGCACATGGTGACCGGTGCGCCACTCTGCGCCCAAACGATCGTGCCCGGCCGCGCTTTGACCTTGAGTGGGCGAAACGAGCCATCGTTCTTAGGGATATCAGCGTCGATCAGGTAGGCGAATGCCATCGCGACCGCCGACTGCATATTCGCATGTGACGAGTTGACGAAACTGGTTGCCTCCGCGTCCGAGGCCGTCAGGTCGACGTCGAGGTCGCTACCACGCACCGTCACAGTCGCCCGGATGGCAACATCGCTGCGCCCGCGGCCGTCGTCGTCCAGGAAGGCAGCACCGTGATAGGTGCCATCCCGCCAATCCTCCACGATGGCGCGCGCCCGCCGCTCCGCACCATCGAGCATCGCCTCGACCGCAGGCTCGAGACGCCCAGGCCCGAGTTCGCTGATCAACGAAAGCAAGCGCCGCTCAGCCAGCTTCGCCGATCCGATCATCGCTGCGAGATCGCCACGGAAATCTCGGGGGTGACGCACATTGGTCGCGATCATCCGCAGCAAGTCCTCGCGCGGCTTGCCCTTGTCGTAGACGCGCAGGGGAGGAATGCGCAGTCCCTCCTGCAGCAGTTCCGTGGCCGCCGGATTATAGGCGCCGTGCGTCGCGCCGCCGATGTCGCTCATATGGGCACGGTTGATCGACCACCAGCCAATCCGACCATCTTCGAAAACCGGCACGAATACGGTGACGTCGGGCAGGTGATTGCCACCGAAATCGGGATCGTTGAGCAGGAACACGTCGCCGGGGTGGATGTCACCAGCAAAGGCTTCTGCAACCGAACGCGCCGCAAACGGCAGTGCGCCCACATGCACGGGGACATGTTCGGCCTGTGCAACCAGCCGGCCACTCCCGTCGCATATCCCGGTCGAGAAATCCCGGCTGGAGTTCAGGATCTGCGAATAGGCCGTCCGCAGCATGGCCTCGCCCATCTCCTCGACGATGGCATGCAGGCGATGCTGCACGACTGAGACGGTTATGGGGTCGACGCCTCCGTCGGTGGCAGTGCTGGTGACACGATCCACGGTGCGATGACCTCCTCGCTGCCATTTGCCAAGCCAGGTCGGCAATCGAGCCGGCCATAAAGCGCTGAGATTAGCATAGCGCTGGCATTGGTGCTGTCGATGCCCTGCAGAGCACGAAAAACCGGTAAGTCTGTTGGTAGAAAATCGGCCCAGATCTGACGATGGCGTGATCTGGGGTTGCCGTCGCTGCGCCACGCCGTAATAATTGATCAGCGTCCGATTTTGTCGAGAGCGCATTGGTGAAGCAGTGACGTCCAACGCACGAACGGGCCCGGTGTCTGCAGGACGCCACGTCTCACCCGTGGTGCGTGGGCGGTATGAACGAGGTAAGAAATAATGAATTTGGCGATTGGAATTGCCTTTCCTTTGCTTGCAGCGCTGACGACCGTCGCGGGGGCAGCCATTACACCGGGAACTCTCGAAGGAGACCTTCGCGCCGCCGCCGAGACGCGCCCGCCGCACCTGCACCTGGCGCAACTGCCGGGCCAGCGCCAGACCCCCGGCAATGCCCAGAACAGTGGTCAGACCCGGCAGTTCGTGCGCGATGGCTGTGTATGGATGCAGATCGTGCGCAACGGCCAAGTCCGCAACGTTAAGGTCTCCTGCCAAAACCAGGGTCAGCAACAGCAGCAGGGCCGATCCAAGTTCCGGCGCTAATTTGGCGGGTTCGATGTGCGTGACTCGGCTTTTGCTCGTCAGGTGATCGCGCGCTGGATCCCGCAGCGACCGGTATCGTCGGTTGGCCGCTTCTGCTCTTGGTTCCAACGTTCCTGCTGCGATCTGCTATTACGGGCGTCGACGGCCGGGACGGGAATAGGCTGGCGGCATCTGATGACGAGCCGGCTGCATTGTGTCGCCCGAGCCGTGGGAAAGTCCCCACTTCGACCATCCCGCGTGCTCATGCCGACGCGCTGGCTGGTTGGCCGCGAACGCGCGTAAACAGAAATCGTGGCGCAAGCCGCTCGAGGTATCCCGTTGTCATGGCGTCCCAACGGCCCCAATTGCACCACGTCCGCCAGCGCAACATCACGAGCATGTGCGATTGCGCAGCGGTTGGTTGACGAAGCCGACACCCATTCGCGATAGTCTGACAAACCCGACCCATCTGAGACGGAACCTTCTATGACCTTGCGCGCATGGCATCGGGCGCCGGAGATCGGAACGCATCGCGTGCGCATTCTCGCAATTCTACTGGCGTCACTTCTGGTGGCAGCCTCTGGTCTGGACGCCTCCGCGCAGCGCGTGGCAACAGCCGCCCGACCCGCCGGTCCACCGGCGATCAAGGCGGCGCACGCGATCTTGATGGACGCCCAATCGGGCGCCACCATCTTCCAGCAAAATGCAGATCAGGCGACCGCGCCCTATGGCCTCAGCAAGTTGATGGCGCTGGCCGTTGTGTTCCGTGAGCTAAAGGCCGGCAAGATCAAGCTCACCGATGACGTCAAGATGTCGGTCAACGCCTGGAAGTCCGGCGGAGCGCCGTCGCCCTGGACGCCCATGTTCGTGAAGGTGAATACCACCGAGCCACTCGAAACCCTATTGCAGGGTATGATCGTGCAATCGGCCAACGATGCCGCTATTGCAATTGCCGAGGCCATTGCCGGCAATGAGGCCGAATTCGCCCGCATGATGACGGCCGAGGCGCGGCGCATCGGGCTGACCAAAGCGACCTTCAGCAACGCAACCGGCATGCCGACCGGGCCTGAGCAGGCCATTTCGGCATACGAGTTGGCGGTGCTGGCCCGCTATCTCATGCGAACCTATCCCGAGCATTACGCCCGTTTTTCACAAAAGCTGCTGGTCTACGGCAAGTACCGGTTTGTCAACGACAACCCACTGCTGGGAAATCTGGGCGTCGACGGCCTGAAAACCGGTTTCGTCAAAAAGAACAGCTTTGGTCTGGTGGCATCCGCCAACAAGGACGGCCGTCGCCTCATCCTGGTCCTCCAGGGCCTGGAGAAGCCCGCTGACGTCAAGGCCGACGGCGAGAAACTGCTCGAATGGGGCTTTGACGCCTTGCATGACGTCAAGCTGTTCGAGGCTGACGAGGTGGTCGCCAGCGCCCGCGTCTGGGGCGGTGACAGAATGTGGGTGCCACTCAAGGGTGCGGGCGCCGTCACCATCGTGCTGCCGCGCTATCCGCCAAACCAGAAACTCAAGGCCGAGGTGATTTATGAGCGCCCGCTGAAGCTTCCGATTACCAAAGGCGACAAGGTCGCCGTGCTGCGGGTGACGACCTCGTCGAACTCCGTCAGTGAGGTGCCCCTCTACGCCGCCGAGTCCGTCAAGCCAGGTGGCATCGTCAGGCGCGGCCTCGACACCATCGTCCACCACACGCTCGGCTGGTTCCTCTAGCCGGACCCGGCACGCCTTGGCCAGATGTCGACGGCCCGGCGACGGCATTATCGGTAGGCTGCTTTGCCCGTCAGTTCGCGGCCTTCGATCAACGTCAGGATCTGGTTCGTGCCATCCGGGATCGGCAGCATGCGGACGTCGCGGTAGAGCTGCTCGAGACCGGTCTCGACTGCAATCCCCATCGCCCCGTGAACCTCCATGGCGAGCGAGATCGCGCGCTGGCAGGCTGCGAGTGCGTGGCGCTTGGCCATCGCCGTCACATGGTTGGCGCGTTCGCCGCGGTCGATCGCAGAGAGGGCGAAATAGCAGATCAGCCGGCTGGTCGTCACCGCAGCAGCGATATCCGCAAGCAGTTCCTGGATCAGCTGGAACTGTGCAAGTGGCTTTCCGAACTGGGTTCGATCATTCGCATAGGTGAGCGCCGCGTCCAGTGCCTGTTGCGCCATGTTGACCGCCATCAGTCCGATCACCGGCCGGTTGATCAGCCAGCTCAACGTCAGCACCTTGCCAGCATCTCCCGCCGTGCCGACGTGGTTCGCAGCCGGCACCCTGCAGCCCTCGAAAACAACTTCGCCAAGATGCGCCTGCTTGAGCCCCAGCGTCTCGATCGTTCGCGCCTCGAACGGCGAATGCTCCCGCTCCACCAGAAACCGCCCGACCGGCCCCCGTTGTCCGTCACCGCGTCCTTCTCCGACGACGCTGGCGGTGACGTTGACCACATCGGAAATGGTGATCGAGGAGATCCACATCTTGCGGCCGTCGAGGATGTAGTGGTCTCCCTCGCGCCGGGCCCGGGTCGCAATCGCGCGCGTGTCTGATCCCCCGGCGGGCTCTGTCGTCGCCGTGCTGGCGATGCGGCGGGCGGCAATCAAGTCCGGCAGGAACCGCTCGCGCTGGTCGGGTGTGCTGTCGAAGTGGATGCGGGCCGCCGTCACTTCATGCGCGAGTACGCCGAAGCCCACGGCAGGGGGGAGCTGCTCGTACATCAATCCCAGCGTCAACGCACTGAGGCCCGCCCCGCCATCCTTCTCGGGAATGCGCGGCGCCGTCAGCCCTTGGCCGGCGCAGATTTGGAGGATCCGCCGCATGGCCTCCTTCGGCAGGGGTTGATCGGGAGCATGGGCCTTGAGGATCGGCTGGATGTCGCGCCGGGTCATGGCAGCCGTCGCGTCCTGGACGAGCCGCTCCTCGGTCGAAAGCTCGAAATTCATGTCTGTCTGTTCTCAGGATGGCGATTGTGAGATGAGCCGTCAGCGGTGGCGGGGCTTGCGCTTCTCGCGAAAGGCGAGGCCCGCCTCCTTGGCTTCCTCGGTCTGGTAGTAGAGCGCGACGGCCTTGAAACCGAGACCACTGATTCCCCGGATGGACTCGCTGTCGGCATTGAACGAGGCCTTGGCGATGGCAAGCGCGGTAGGGCTCTTGTCCATGATCTCATCGCACCACCGCCGCACCTCCGCATCGAGCTGATCGTCTGCAACCACCTGGTTGACGAGGCCCATTGCCAGTGCTTCCGCCGCCGAGTAGCGACGGCACAAGTACCACATCTCCCTGGCCTTCTTCTCGCCGACGACGCGTGCCAGCAGCGCGGTGCCAAAGCCTGGGTCGACTGAGCCGACCCTGGGGCCCACCTGCCCGAATACCGCTGACTGACCGGCGATGGCGAGGTCGCACAACGTCACCAGCACGTTGCCGCCGCCGATGGCGAACCCGCGAACCTTCGCAATCACGGGCTTTGGCACGTCACGGATCGCGGCATGCAGCGCTTCAACCGGCACGCCGATGCTACCGCGACCTTGGCGGCTGGCCTTGCCGTCGCCAGTATCGCCACCGACGCAAAAGGCCTTTTCGCCCGCGCCCGTCAGCACGATCGCGCCGATTTCCTTCCGCCAGCCAGCCGTCAGGATGGCCTCGGTGATCTCCTCATACATCCCCACCCGGATCGCATTCATGCGCTCCGGCCGGTTGAGGGTCACCGTCGCAACCCCGTCGTGCTCCTCGTAGATGACGTCCTTGAAGCTTGGCAGCGCCATCGCTCGATCCTTCGCTATTTGGGTGTCGTGTGCCCGGTCAGGGCATGGCAAACCCGCCATTGACGCTCAAAACCTGGCCGGTGATCCAGCCGGCGTCGTCGCTGGCAAGAAAGGCAATGGCCGCGGCGGCGTCTTCGGGTTCACCAATGCGGCCGAGCGGATACATGCGCAGCACAGTCTTCTGGCGCTGGGCATATTTGTCCTCACCCATTTGCGCCCTTAGATTGGCTTCCCGCTCCTGCCTGAGCTCAGTATTGGTGGCGCCCGGCGAGACGACGTTGAGCGTGACGCCGCTGCGACCCACTTCCTGTGCCACTGATTTGACGAGCGCGATCACGCCGGCCTTGGCAGCCGCATAGTAGGAAAGTCGCGCCTGTCCGAGCCGGGCGGCATCCGACGCGAGGCAGACAATGCGCCCGTAGCCGCGATCCACCATACCCGGCAGGACCGCATGCATCACATTCATCGGCCCGTGCAGGCAGACATCGATCATACGCCGCCAATCGGCCGGTTCTGAGCCAAGGAACGTCTTGTCGTCGAGAATGGCGGCGCTATTGACCAGCACATCAACCGGACCGATCTGTGCGACGGCCGATGCCAGCATGTCGTCCACCCGGCTGACATCTGCGATATCCACCTCGAGCCCCAACGCCACGCAGCCGGTCTCGCGACTGAGACGCTCGGCGCCAGCTTCGGCGCGTGCGCCGTCCAGATCAGCCAGCACCACGCGACAGCCCTCCCGTGCGAGGCGCTGGGCGCTGGCAAAGCCTATGCCTCGCGCTCCCCCCGTCACCAGCGCGACCCGGGACCGTTGTGACGACGTCATCTGAGTGACCTGCCGGTAATCATTTTGCCCAACTGACTGTTTGCCGCTCTCGGATTATGCTGCCGACCGGGCGCCTGATAATCATCTTGTCCGCCGCACGCCCGTGGCGCAAGAGAGTTCACCAAAGGCACTGCCGCAGAGCCGTCCGGGAAGGACGAGGGAGATGAGATGCCATGATCTATGAGACGTTGCGGACCGAGGTGAGGGGCTCGAGCTTCGTCATTGCGCTTTATCGGCCGCACAAGCGCAACGCGCTCAGCGTGCAGGCGATGGACGAGATCACCACGGCGGCACGTGCGGCGGAAGCCGATAGCGATATCCGCTCCCTCGTGATCACCGGTGGCCAATCCTATTTCTCAGCAGGTGCCGACCTCACCGAGGCCATCGAGGTCAAGGGGGCCGGCGACGGCGTCGCCTACTTCAGCCGCTTTCACCGCCTCTGCGAGACGCTCGAGACCTTGAAGCTACCTGTCATCGCGGCCGTCGAAGGCTTCTGCATGACGGGCGGCCTGGAGTTGGCCCTGGCCTGCGATATACGTGTCGGCGCCCGCGGCTCGAGCTACGCAATCACGTCGGCTCGTATCGGCACCGTTGCCGGCGCCGGCGGTACGCAACGCCTGCCTCGCATCGTGGGTGTATCGCGCGCACTCGAGATCCTGTTCGCCGCCGAGCCAATCGACGCCGACGAGGCCTATCGGATCGGACTGATCAACAAGCTCTGTGACAAGGGCAAAGCCCTGGAGACGGCGGTCGCCACGGCGGAGATCTATGCCAAGCGGGCCCCGCTCAGCCTCGCGTTCGTCAAGCGCGCCGTCCATCGCGGCATGCAGATGGATCTGGCCTCGGCCCTGGAGTTCGAGACCTTCCTCGTCAGCGCCATTTATGGCACCGAGGACAAGCAGGAGGGCATCTCGGCCTTTCTTGAGAAGCGCGAAGCCCACTTCAAGGGGCGCTGATCGAGGTCGGGTTCGCAACTCTCCGTTCTTCGCGGCGAAGGCCAGGCGGTTGTGTGCGGCAGCCTTCGTGCCCTAGGATTGCCGGGCGCGGGCTGCCCGCGCTCCCACAAAGGAGAACGATCATGGCTGACGGCAACGCCACGTCCCCGAAATCCCTCGTCAAGCCCGGACACAAACTTGCGCACGCAACAGCCGAGAATTCGCCGCTCGTGGCCGGCCGCCGCGAGTTCTTCAAATATCGCGACCTTGGCGTTGGGTCCGCCAGCGCGGGCCAGATGAAGGCCCAGGTGATGAGCGCCATCAAGGGCATGACCGAGCCCACTGGGTGGCATTATCACAAGTGCGACGCCCAGTTCGTCTACGTCATGAAGGGTTGGGTCGACCTCGAATTCGAGACCGGAGAGCGCACGCGCCTGAAGGCCGGCGAGAGCCTCTATATTCCGGGTGGCATGCTGCACAACGAGTTCGGCACGTCTGATGATCTCGAGATCCTGGAGGTCGTTCTTCCCGGCGAGATGCAGACCGTGGCCGTCGATCCGCCCGCAGGCATGAAAGGGTGAACGAGGCCGGAACCGCGGCGCAGCCATGCGCCAGATGCCACGCTGCGCTGCGGTCCACACGATCGGCGTCACCGTGCATGGTGCGCCGGCCAACACGGCACCCGCTCGCAACCAGCGTGCAAGCCCTTTGATGATCCAGCAGCGTTTCTTGAATGGAATCGTAATATGCCAGCCCAGAACGCCAACCAAGCCGCTTTCGCCAGCTACATCTCCGACAGCCGTAAACGCAACATTCCCGATGCCATCATCGATGCGGCCCGGCTTTGCCTAGCCGACTGGATGGCGGTTGCGATTGGTGCGGGCGACGAGCCGGCCGGCAACATCGTCCGAAAGACGGTCGCCGAATGGCAAAGCAACGGTCGGGCGCACGTGCTCTATGGCGGGACCGCTGCTCCCGCCATGGCAGCGCTCGCCAATGGCACGCTGGCCCACTGCCTGGACTTCGACGACACCCATATCGGCGCCATCTGCCATACCAGCGCACCGGTCTGGGCAGCGACGCTGGCCGTGGGTGAACACCGGGGCTCGAGCGAGCACGACATGCTTCGCGCCTTCGTCACAGGCTACGAGGTCGCGACCCGCGCCGGTGGTGGACTGGGCCAGGCCGTTACAGCGCGAGGCTGGCATTCGACGGGTGTTTGGGGGCGGGTTGGCGCTGCCGCGGCCACTGCCGCTTTGCTGGGTCTGGATCAGTATCAGGCAGCCAACGCGCTTGGGGCCGCAGCCACCCAGGCCGGCGGCCTGACAGCTTCGTTCGGGACCATGGCGAAGCCGTTTCACGCCGGCAAGGCTGCCATGGACGGCGTCCTCGCGGCCGAGCTCGCAGCGACAGGTTTTACGGCGGCAACAGGCATCCTCGACAGCGCAGGCGGCCTCGACAAGGCCCTCATCCAGGACGGCTCTCTCCAGATCCGCGCACCCGACTTTTCCGGCTGGGAGATCGTCGAGAACAGCTTTAAGCCTTACGCGGCCTGCCATCTCGTCCATCCCTCGGCCGATGCCGCCCGTGCCCTCGGTGTCAAGGCCGATGCCATCCAGCGCATCCGCGTGCAGGTCTCTCCCCTTGCCATGCAGATCACGGGCACTGCGAGTGGCCGGCCGGAAACTGCCCTGGCCGCCAAGTTCGATCTCAAATACTGCATCGCCATGGCCCTGCACGGCCAGATGCTGTCGGCAGCCGACTTCCTCGAGCCGTGGACGCCCAATCAAAAGGTCATGGCGACGGCAGCCTTGATCGAGCCCCGGGCCGACGCCTCCGAAGGCATCGCCTCGGCCCGGATCGATGCCGAGCTGCTCGACGGGGCC
The DNA here is from genome assembly GCA_963761475.1 of uncultured Alphaproteobacteria bacterium. Lineage (GTDB taxonomy): Bacteria > Pseudomonadota > Alphaproteobacteria > Rhizobiales > Hyphomicrobiaceae. Next base: position 270,332 of record CAVXGT010000013.1, on the reverse strand, counting down.
GTCAAATCCTCAATTATTGTCACGGCCAAGGGCCATCCAGGAAATCCCATGACCTGGGACGACATGTGGCACAAGTTCAACGGCCTCGTGAGCGAAAAGCTTGGGTCTGAGACAGCTCCGCTGTTTGCAGCCATCCGCAATTTCGGATCGGGTACTTCGCTCGCCGAGATCGCGCGCATCTGCCAAGCGTTGCGTACCCCTGCAGGCGAAATGCACTCCGTATCGACGGCGGCCCAAGCGCCGTCGGCATAACGTGCTGCGGCAGGACACTGACCGGCGGCCGGCCCATGCGGCCAGCCGGTCGAGCGCGCCATTCGAGGTGGCCCCAATCCTACTCGTTCTCCAGTCCGGGCAACCGGTAGCGATCTTCGGGATCGAGCCATCCCTTGAAGTTGGGTTTGCGCTTCGCCGCAAACGCGGCGCGTGATTCCATGAGATCCGACTTGTCGCCGTGCTCATGCAGTTTCTTGGCGAGGGCCACCTGCGCAGGACTGGGCTCGGGTCGCATCAGCCGCATCATGTGCACCGTGTTGACACGTGCCGCCGGCGGCAGCGTCAGCAGGTGCTCGCCCATCGCAATCGCAGTCGGGATCAACTCGGCCTGCGGCACCACCCGGTTGAGGAATCCGATCTGGTGGAACCTTTCGGCTGTGAAGCGGAAGCCGAGCGCCATCTCCATGGCGATTGGGTAGGGCAGGTTCGCAAGGTGGCCGTGATTGTAGCCGCCAAGCAGCCAGCGCTTGGCCTCCGAAACCTCGAACACCGCCTCCGGCACGGCAACGCGCAGGTCCGTGCGCTCCACAAGCATGAAGCCCCCGCCCATCGCAAAGCCGTTGACGGCTGCAATCACCGGCTTCTCAAGGGTCCCGTCCATGAACGGATTGGCAATATCACGCCGACCGCCGGGTTGCCGCGTCTCCAGCGTTTCCTTCATGTCCTCGCCAGCACAAAATCCGCGCCCCGTCCCCGTGAAGATCGCCACCTCCAGGTCCTTGTCCCGCCGGAAACTAGTCCAGGTCTCCGCCAGCGCCAGGCGCATCTCGGTGTTGAGCGCGTTTAGCCGCTCGGGCCGGTTCATGCGCACGATCAGGATTTGCCCGTGACGCTCGGTTTCGACGACTGCCATCATGTGTCTCCGCTGCTGGCGAGGCCGCGTTTCTGTTGCGGCCTGCGATCAGGTTAATGCAGAGCGCCCGGTGTTTCCAATCGCCTGTTGGTCCGCAATTGCGAGCGCGGACTTGTCAGCGGTGCCCCGTTAGGGTCGGATGCTTACGCGTGTAGGTCTCACGAGGCAGAGACGAGAGGCAGGAGATGACCACGACCACGGCGATTGTCATCGGCGCGGGCATCGGCGGGACGGCAGCAGCCATCGCCCTTGCCAGACGCGGCATCGACGTCGCGCTCTACGAGCAGGCAAGCCGCCAGGCCGAGGTAGGTGCCGGCATCCAGATCAGCCCCAATGCCTCCCGCCTGCTTTATCGCTACGGCCTGAGGGACGCCCTCGAGGCCGCAGCCGTCCGTCCTGAAGCGATCGAGCGCCGCCGTTGGCAAGACGGCAGCGTCCTTTCGCGGGCCCCCATGGGAGAGGCAATCGCGGCGGCATTCGAGGCGCACTACTACCACGTCCATCGTGCCGACCTTCTTGCCGTCCTCGCGCAAGCCGTGCCAAGCCACGCGTTGCATACCAACAAGCGCTGTATCGCCGTCACTCAGGATGCAGCATCGGCCACCGCCCACTTTGCCGATGGGACGCAGGCGACGGCCGACCTTATCGTTGGCGCTGACGGCATCCACAGCGCTGTGCGGACAGCACTTTTCGGAGCCGAGCGGCCACGCTTTTCAGGCCACGTTGCCTACCGAGGCTTGGCGGCCGTTGAGCGTTTGGCCGATCTGCGCCTCGAGCGGGTCGGAACAGCCTGGCTCGGCCCAGGCGGTCATTTCGTCCACTACTTCGTCTCGGGCGCGCGCTTTCTGAATTTCGTCGCGGTGACCGAGGAGGAGAGCTGGACGCGTGAATCGTGGACCGATCCAGGCAGCCACGATGACGCCCATCGTGCTTTCGAGGGTTGGCATAGCCAAGTGCACGAGATCATCGACGCAGTCGACCAAATCTATAAGTGGGCGTTGTTCGACCGTGACCCGCTTCCGGCCTGGAGCAAGGGGCGTATCACGCTGCTCGGCGACGCCTGCCACGCCATGCTGCCCTACATGGCCCAGGGAGCTGTCCAATCGATCGAGGACGGCGCCACGCTGGCCGTCTGCCTGCAGGCTTCAGGACGTGAGGCGGTTCCAGAGGCCCTCGCGAGGTACGAAGCTCTGCGCCGGCCGCGAACCAGCATGGTTCAGGCCATGGCACGGGCCAATGCCGTGGGATTTCACTTGCCTGACGGCGCTGAGCAGGTCGCGCGCGATGTGGCCCTGGCATCGACCGCGGCCGATCCCGTGGCGGGCTTCTCGAAGCTCTACGGTCACGACGCAGAGGCGGTTTGATGCCGGCTCGTCGCCCAACGCTCAGGGCGCAACGCTGGTGGCGGAGCCTGCTCACTGTTCTTGGAGGGGGCGCGCCATTCAGCGCGCCCGCAACCTTTAGCGAGAGGTCTCGACGCGGAACGAGAGCCGCGCGCGCTTGCGTTCACCGCCCTCGCGCACAATTGTCGAGCCGCAGCGCGGCGATCCCGAAAAATCCGGAAGTCTGCACGGCCGGCTGCGCGTGTTGACCGAGAAATCGAGGTCCCGTTTTGGATCAACGCGGTTGATGTCGACCTGGTCGTCGCGCGAAAGCACATCTTTGTCGAAGATCTCGATCTTCACGTCATGCCGGCCGGGCGCCACAGTCTTCGTGAACGACCAGTTTGTCGGCACGAGATCATCGTGCCGGCGTTCCCGCTTCGTCGTAAAAGTCTCGCCGGCGATCGTCACGCGGGCAAGGAAGTCGGCCTGGCCCAGCGGGTCGATCCGGTCGAGGGCGGTGACGCGTTCGATCACGACCGTGACCTGATCCGCCATCGCCGAAGGGGCGCCGACGCCACCCGCGCTTAGTCCCGCTGCAAGCAGAGCCGCGCTGCCCGCGCGCCGCATCGCGCTGCGGAAGATTGCCACATTAGGGCTCATGGACTAACTCCTGACTAGTCAATAACTGCATCAGACGGCCGCACGTCCCCGTGCGCCGCACGTGTCCCTCGTAAGGGCATTCCCCCAACGCCTCGCTTCGATGTCGGTTGTGACGCCCCCGAGGCGGCTGGACCCAGCTATTGTAGGCTCAAAGCGAGCCGATGAATGTGTCCGTCCGGTTACACTGAGGTGAACAGATTCCACGCCAACTACTTTAGGCAGCAGCAAAATTTTCAGATATCAGAATGGTTGGATGGGGCGGCAACCGCCGGGCACAATGCTTTCCGCCCGGCGGACTGGCGAGTTGCCCTGCACCGTCAGGCCGATTTGAGGTCCGGCGCAACGGCTTCCGACTTCAGGCTCGCAATGGCGTCGTCGAGGCTCATGACGGCACTCTTGTCTGAACCGAGACGACGGACGGACACTTTGCGCTCTTCCGCCTCGCGCTTGCCCACCACCAGCATGGCCGGTGCCTTTTTCAGCGAGTGCTCGCGGACCTTGTAGTTGATCTTCTCGTTGCGCAGATCCGTTGCCACCCTCAATCCGGCCTTACGCAACAGGGCTGCCACCTCCAGCGCGTACTCGTCGGCATCAGACACGATGGTCGCCACCACAGCCTGGACCGGCGCAACCCATAGCGGCAGGTGGCCGGCCGTATTCTCGAGGAAGATGCCGGTGAAGCGTTCGAGACTGCCGAACATCGCCCGGTGGATCATCACTGGCGTCTTCTTCTCGCCATCCCTGTCGACATAGAACGCGCCGAAGCGCGCCGGCAGGTTGAAATCGACCTGCGTCGTTCCGCACTGCCACGTCCGCCCGATGGCGTCGCGCAGGTGGTACTCGAACTTCGGTCCGTAGAATGCGCCATCCCCTACCGCGATCGAGGTCTTGGTGACGCGGTTGTCGGTGCTCATGCGATCGAGCACCTGCTTCATAGCCTCCTCCGCCTTGTCCCACAGATGGTCTTCGCCAACCCGCTTCTCAGGCCGGGTTGCCAGTTTTATGTGGACGTCGTGGAAACCGAAGTCCTCGTAGATCGACAGCATGAAGCGGTTGATGTCCAGGCACTGCTCGGCGATCTGCTCCTCGGTGCAGAAGATGTGGGCATCGTCCTGCGTGAACGCCCTGACGCGCATCAGCCCGTGCAGCGCCCCCGAAGGCTCGTAGCGATGTACGCAGCCGAACTCGGCGATCTTCAGCGGCAGGTCGCGATAGCTCTTGAGCCCGTGCTTGTAAATCTGGACGTGGCCCGGGCAATTCATGGGCTTGAGGGCAAAGACGCGATCGTCCTCGGTCTCGGTGACGAACATGTTGGCATGATACGTCTCCCAGTGCCCCGAGGTCTCCCACAACGTCCGCTCCATCAGTTGTGGTGAGTTGACCTCGACATAGCCCTCCGCGATCTGGCGTCGGCGCATATAGGCGATTAGCTCCTGGAACATCTGCCAGCCCGCTGGATGCCAGAATACGGTCCCCGGCGCGTCTTCCTGGAAATGAAACAGATCCATCTCCCGGCCAAGCTTACGGTGGTCGCGCTTCTCCGCCTCCTCAAGCATCGTGAGGTAGTCTTTGAGGTCCTTGTCGGACGCCCACGCAGTGCCGTAGACGCGCTGCAACTGCGGGCCCTTGGCATCGCCCCGCCAATAAGAGCCTGCAAACCGCATGATCTTGAACGCGCTGCCGATCTGACCGGTCGATGTCATGTGAGGTCCGCGGCACAAATCCAGCCACTCGCCCTGGGCATAGATCTTAAGATCCTCCCCCGGTGGGATCGCATCGACGAGTTCCACCTTGAAAAGCTCACCCTTGGCACGGAAATGCGCCTTGGCTGTCTCCCGGTCCCAGACCTCTTTTGTGAACGGCGCGTTGCGGGCTATGATCTCCCGCATGCGCTTCTCGATCCTCGGCACGTCCTCGGGATGGAAGGGCTCAGCTTTGGCAAAGTCGTAGTAGAAGCCGTTCTCAATCACGGGGCCGATCGTGACTTGCGTACCGGGCCAGAGATCCTGCACGGCCTCGGCCAGAACGTGGGCGCAGTCGTGGCGGATAAGCTCGAGTGCCTCTGAATCCGTCCTCGAGACAAATTTGATGTGCCCATCGGTGTCGATCGGATCAGCCGCATCCATGAGGACACCATTGACCACCATGGCGACGGTGCGCTTGGCAAGCGAGGGGGCGATCGCTTTAGCGACGTCCAGACCGGTCGTGCCGCGCGGCACGGAGCGTTGTGCTCCATCCGGAAAAGTCAATGTAATGTCAGCCATTTATCGGTCTCCTCTCAGTCGCTGCAAACCACGCAGGTAAGATGGGTGATGTAAGCGCGGGTTTTGCGTCGCAGACGACCAACTGTCAAGTCCACGCGACCGAGCCGAACTGGGGTCGCGCAAGGCACATGCAACCATCGTCGCCGGCGACTGCGAAATGCTCCGATAACCAGCCCAAATGTCGGCAAATAATCCCGCTTTTGCCGCAATAGATCGCAATCTCGCCGCAAAAAAGTCTTGTCCCCACCGGGAAGTAGAGGCGTGGGGCAAAACACTTGTCCCATAGCGCTGGGGGCGCCTGACGTCTGGAGACTTGAAAGCGGTTGATCGCACGAGCGGCGGCGTCAGATAGCGCCGCCTGTTCTAATCGCCTAACCTGATCTCCGCCCTTGGCAACCGCACCGCACCTCGCGCGCCGGGGGTGATGCGCACGGCTAAGTTGGGTGGAAATGGGGAGACGGCAGATGAGCTGTTTGCGTTGGACCGGGGTGGCACTGCTCGGGATCATGATCATGTGCCCTATGGCTGCCCCGCCGGCGGTTGCGCAAGCACCGGCCCAATCGGCAGAGTCGAGGTCCATCATCGTCGCTCAGCGAGCGGCCCGCCGGCAGCCCTACCGGGCCCAGAGCGAAGTGACCCGCAAAGAGCAGATCAACGGAAATACCGTTGGTCTCGCCGCCGGGCGGATCGAAGGTGCGCCATTAAGGTTTGCGGCCGAACTCGCCCGCGTACTCGATGATGGCAACGAGATGCGTGTGCTTCCGGTCGTCACCCGCGGAATCTTCGACAACATCTTCGACCTTCTCTATTTGCGCGGAGTCGACGCGGCCATCGTCTACGGCGACGTGCTCGAGCACTTCAAGAAGAACCCCGAAATCTCCGGCATATCCAAGCGCATCAATTACCTCGCGAGCCTTTTCCCCGCCGAGTTGCACATCTTGGCGCGGCCCGAGATCAAGTCGCTCGCGGATTTGGCTGGCAAGACCGTCAACTTCAACACCGAGGGAACGGCCGCGGCCTATAGCGGACCCATTATTCTCGATCGCCTCGGGATCAAGGTCGAGGCAAAATTCATTCCCCACTCCGTTGCAATGGGGCAGATGAAAAAGGGCGAGGAATTTTCTGCCGTCGTCTTCGTCTCTTCAAAGCCCCTCGGTCCCTTCGTCAAGGGCAACTGGCCGCCGGGCTTCCACTTCCTGCCCGTCCAATACACCGACGCGCTCGACTACTACCTTCCGGCCTACCTCGAGCACACCGACTATCCAGCCCTCATCCCCAAAGGCGAGCGCGTAACCACCATCGCCGTCCCCGCCGTGCTCGCCGTGTACGACTGGCCGACCGATACCGATCGCTACCGGCGCATGAAAAAGTTCGTCGACTACTTGTTCGAGCGCCTGCCCCAGTTGCAGACCAATCCGGGCTTCCATGCCGCCTGGAAGGACGTCAATCTTGCAGCAGCAGTCCCGGGCTGGCAGCGGTTTGGCCCGCTGCAAGAGCGCCTCGATCAGGCAGCTCGCGAAAAACCGCGCCCGGCTACGCCCAAACCCACGGCAGCCGACAGCGAGGCGGCGCGCCAACAGGCGGCGCGTGTCGCACCGGATGATCCAGCCCTGCAGGAGCGACTGTTTCTCGAATTTCTGGAATGGAAGCGCAAGCAGCAGCAGTAGCCGCGCTATGTCGTGAACGCGATGCCGGCACCGGCATCAACTGGAGGGCGTGAATTCCGAAACCTGCTTGAGATTTGAGTAGGCGGGGGAGTGGTGATGGGGGGAGGCGATGGGGGAACGGCGTCGCTTGGAGCAGGTCAACAGGCAAGGCATGGCAACGTTGCGGGCCGCAGCCGATTTGGTCGCGCGCTACGCCATAGCCAGGCTTTGCGCACTGGTTGGCATAGACCGACCCGGCCGACCGCAAAGAGGAATGAAAACCGCCTGGCAGGCCTCAGCACTAGCCCTTCTCGGAATCCTGGCGGCTTCACCTGCCGACGCCCAGAGCCGCTCGGGTGTCGGCCTGCCGCCGCCGCCGGATGAACGCCGGCCGGCACGCGCAAACCGGTTGGTCGTTCCCAACATGCTGTTGTTGGCACCAGCCAGCGAAATGCCGTTCGCAATACGCATCGAGCGCATGGCAACCCTGCCCCCGAATAGTTTTGTCCGCATCCAGGGTTTGCCGACGAAGATAGCGCTGAGCGATGGCTACGCGATTGCCCCGGGGTCGTGGGCAGTGCCCTTGAAGGCACTGAGCGAGCTTCGGATCGTCGTCCCCGCGGGGCTTGCAGGCAAGAGCGAGGCCGTAGTCTCTATCGTCTCGGTTGACGGCGGCGTCATCGCCACCGCACGGGTCGGCATCGTCGTCGCGCCGGCAGCCCTCGCGACGCGAGAGGTCGCACAGGGGACCGCCGCCGATGCATCAGCGGGCCTCGCCTCCATCCGCAAGGCGCCACCCCCTCCACCGCCACCGGCACCAGCCGTATCCGATACGCCGCCCGCCAGGGCAGCCGTGCCACTCGACAGGGGGCTGCCGCCGAAGCAACCCGGCCCCGTCGCAGCCCTGGTTCCACAGGCGCGAGAAGCAGCCCCTGTCGCCCAACCCTCCGGGCCCGCACTCGATCCCCAAGCCCGTCAACGCGCCCGTGACTTGATCGACAAAGGCAAGGCCCGGATGGCCCAGGGCAACGTCTCTCTGGCACGCCTGTTCTTCGAGCGTGCCGCCGACATCGGCGAGCCCACGGCCGCACTGGCCATGGGCGACACGTTCGATCCGACTGAACTGTCGGAGCGAGGCGTCGTCGGTGTGCAACCCGATATCGCCGAAGCCCGTCGCTGGTACGAACGGGCTCGCGACCTCGGCGCTGGAACCGCCGCTCTGCGTAAGCTCGAGCGATTGGGCCGCCGGTAGCCGCTGCTGCCGTTGGCGCCTGTGCCTTGCAGGTTAAGTCTCCAGACGATTGCGCCGTCAGCAGCGTCGTCGCATCATCGCTGCAACACGCGATCCATGGAGGATGAAACATGACTGGGATTCTCGAGGGTAAGACGGCGCTCATTTCAGGTGCGGCACGCGGCATCGGCAGGGCTGCCGCGGTGTTGTTTGCGAAGGAAGGTGCACGCGTTGCCGTCGCAGATTTGAATATCGATGGCGCTAAGGAAACTGTCGCCTTGATCAACGCCTCGGGCGGGCAAGCCATCGCCATGCAGGTCGAGGTCACGCGCGCCGACGAGGTCAACGCTATGGTTGCCCGCACGGTCGATGCCTTCGGGCGCCTCGATTGCGCGTTCAACAACGCTGGCATAGCCGGCTATCAGGTCAACTCGCGCGGCCAGAAGACCGCCGAATGGACGGAAGAGTCCTTCGACCGCATGATCGCCGTCAACTTGAAGGGCGTGTGGCTGGCGATGCGCGCCGAGATCGAGGTGATGGAGAAGCAGGGCGGCGGCGCCATCGTCAATACAGCGTCGATTGCGGGCCTGGTCGGATTGCCGACATCGTCGGCCTACGTAGCCGCCAAACATGGTGTTGTTGGGCTGACCAAGACTGCCGCAATTGAGTATGCCCAACAGGCCATTCGCGTAAACGCCGTCTGTCCCGGTTATATCGAGACGGACATGACCAAGGAGGTCATGACGCGGCGCGGCGAGGAAATCCTTCGCTCGACGCCCGCTCGCCGCATGGGCACGGCGCAAGAGATCGCCGAGATGGTGTGCTGGTTATGCTCGGATCGCGCGAGCTATGTGACGGGCGCCAATTACAATGTCGATGGCGGCTTTTACGCGGCTTGAGTGTGCTGAGGCGCAGTGCACCGGCGGCGAGCCGCCGGCCCAAAAAGCAATTGGAGTTCATTCATGGCCGTTGCACTGTTCGTCGTTCGCGCAACCATTACCCGTGACCAGGAGGCTGCGTTCAATGCCTGGTACCATGACGAGCACATCCCCCAAGTGCTCCAGTATAACGGCGCCGTCAGTGCGCGCCGCTACAAGAAGCTCTTCGGTCCCGACAAGTACGACTACCTCGTGCAGTACGAATTCACGAGCCAGGAGGTATTCGAAGTCTTCATGAAGTCGGACCATCTCAAGGGCCTGAAGGCCGAATACGACAAGTACTTCGGAGCGAGTTCCGAACGCGATGCCTTCGGCTACGTGCAGGTGTGGCCCTGATCCCACTTCGCCCGCCCCCGAAGCGGCCGGGTGAGCATCAAGCGGATGACACGACGCAGCCGTTTGGCCGCGCGGCGTCAGAGCCCTTGAGCCACCGCGAACGTGCGAGACGGCAACGGGGATGGGTGTGGTGGTTCAGCGTTGGGCCGCCGCCGCCCTGTTGCCCCCCCGCAGCCGATCAAGCTTGTCCTGCACGGGTTGGTAGCGCCGCCAGCCCGGCACGGCTGCTGCCAGATTGACGTTGCGCCACGCTGGATGGAATGGGGGCTTCTGCAACTGGGGCAGCTTCTTGAAGATGTGTTCGACGAAGCGCTCCATCCGCGGCCGACGCGTCTGACCGTCACGCCAGTTGTAGACCGCAAGCACGGCCGGCACCGCGATGGTCGACACCTTCTGGCCGTCCGCGATCAACTTCGGGTAATCGGCAGCCTCCAGCGTTGCCGGCAGGTAGAGATCTTCGAGCTCCTTCGTGTAGGGCACTGAGATGAGCTTGAACCCCTTGGGCCAATCCTGGGCCACGATGCCGCGAACCGGTTTGGATGTCACCCACACCGTCGCCGCGTACTGGTTGGAATTGGCGAACTGCCGCATGACCACGGGATGAGGATCGTAGCGTTCCACCACCTTGATGCCGAGACGCTTGAAGACGATCGGCCCGGTGTAGGCGGCAGCCGTGCCCTTGTTGTTGAAATTGACCCACTTGCCGGCCAAGTCCTGGATCGAGTTGATTTCCGGTCGCACGAGGATCTGCAACTCAGACGGAAACAGGCTCGCCACGTAGTGCACCTTGTCGAGGATGTTGGGCACTTTCTCGACCTTGTCGAAATGCAGGAGCGTATCGCCGTAGACAATCGCTGCGTCGATACCTTTGAGCTGCAGGAGATCGACGAAGTTGTCAAAAATGCCGCGCGTGACAACCGGCAGGATGCGCATGTTGTCGCCCTCGTTGAGGGCGCGCGCCAGCTCCGCCGCAATCCGTAGCGGTGCGCCTTCGGGCAGTCCGGCTGCAAGGCCAATCGTGTACTCGTTGATCCGGGCCTTGCCTTGAGAGCCCCACCGCTCGGGATCACCTTGGGCGAATGCGCTCGTGGCGTGCGCGAACCATCCAAGACATGCGGCGGCAATTAGACTGGCGAAAGGATATCGAATGCTCATTCAGCGACTCCCGACATACAATTTAGCGCGTGACAAAAAAGGCCAGCCGATGGCCCGCGTGGGCCAAGAGCCCACAGGGTGGCAGTCCGGCCAGCCTGACCGACTTGGAAATCATGGACGGATGTAGGAGTAGCCCTGCTCCTGCAACTCCAGCAGGGTGATGACACCAGACGCCACCAACTTGGCCTCGCTCACGAGCTTGATGTCCGTCTTTGCGGCCGCCCGTTGTTTCTCGAGAGTGTTGCCGCAGGCAGCAAATTTGAGAGTGGGTTCTTCAAGTGCCATCTTCGAGAGGCGCGCTTTCACAGGGCTGGTGTCGTCGCGAAACATATGCAACCCCGGCCCATAAGCGACCACCTCGACGGCGACGGTCTCGCCCTTCTTTTTGTAGTAGGCGTAGATGTTCTGCACATTATTGAGGGCGAGGTTCATGACCTTCGGGTCGTCTTGGTTGACCTGGACCGCGACCTTGTGCTGGGCGGCCTTGTCCTGGCCGATGGCGATTTGACTGGTCATCAAAAGGGCGAACGCGGCAAGGGCGGTGGCTTTGATGGTCATGTTCACTCCTACAGTTGGATTATTGAGACTTGGTGTCGTTGATCTTGTTCTGGTCGCGCGGCAAAGCCACGGGGATGGGTGTCTCGCCATCGGGATCAGCGGGTTGCAAGCAGCTTTAGGCGTTCCGCCGCCAGTGCAGAGCCGAGCGCCTGGGCGCGCGCATACCAGTGACGGGCGAGCTGCAGGTCCGGACTGACGCCGATGGCGCCCATGCGTTTCAAGGCATCGGCGTCGTAGGTCTCAGCCAGCAGAACGGCGGCCTCAGGAAGGCCTGCATCGCTGGCTCGCTCGAAGAAGAGGCGCGCGCTGGCGAAATCGCCATTGGTCATGAGCGCCTTGCCTCGATCGAGATAGCGCGCACCGTTTGCCGCATCGACAGTGATCTTGAGCGCTTTGCGCCGCTCGGCCTCTGCGGCGGCAGCCTGCTGGCGGGCCTCCTCCTCGGCGCGTGCGCGAGCCTCTGCTTCCGCCTTTCGTTGGGCCTCTGCGGCGGCAGCCTGCTGGCGGGCCTCCTCCTCGGCGCGTGCGCGAGCCTCGGCTTCCGCCTTTCGTTGGGCCTCTGCGGCGGCAGCCTGCTGGCGGGCCTCCTCCTCGGCGCGTGCGCGAGCCTCGGCTTCCGCCTTTCGTTGGGCCTCTGCGGCGGCAGCCTGCTGGCGGGCCTCCTCCTCGGCGCGTGCGCGAGCCTCGGCTTCTGCCTTTCGTTGGGCCTCTGCGGCGGCAGCTTGTTGGCGGGCTTCCTCCTCGGCGCGTGCGCGAGCCTCGGCTTCCGCTTTTTGTTGGGCTTCTGCTGCGGCAGCTTGTTGGCGGGCTTCCTCCTCGGCGCGTGCGCGAGCCTCGGCTTCCGCTTTTTGTTGGGCTTCTGCTGCGGCAGCTTGTCGACGAGCCTCCTCCTCGCCCCGCTTACGCGCTTCGGCCTCTTCCTTTGCGGCCACGTCGCCTGTTTCTCGCGTAGCATCCGGTGTCTTGACTTGCTGCTCGCGCTCTTCTGCCGCTTTGCGCTGCAATTCGATTTCGTCGGCCAGGCGCTTTGAATGCGCGGCGGCCTCGGCATCCAGGCGTTTGCGATGTTCGGCGGCCGTCTGCTCCAGCCGAGCCCGTATGTCAGCGGCCTCCGCCTCGATACGCTTGCGCACTTCATCCGCCAGCGCCTCGGCGCTGGCTTTGCTGTCGCTGTTGCTACTTGGCAAGCGACGGTCGTCGATGAAGGCAGGTAGTGATGGGCTCCCGCTGGCGTTGGATTGCGCTTGGGCACCTGCCCTTCCCGATAGGAGGGCCAGGAGCATGGCACTGGATACGGCGGCCCAGTGTGGCTTGCGGTTGCTCGTCATGGCGCGTCCTTCTTCAGTCGTGCGATGGCCGCGTCGACGTTGCGGCAGCCTCCAAGAGCCTTGGCTGAGCGATAAAGGCTCAATGCGCGACTGAGATCCCGCGAGGTGCCAAGGCCGTGCTCACTGAGCGAGGCAAGAAAACACACGGCGACGGGATCGCCTTTGGTGGCGGCCAACGACCACAGCTCTCGCGCGGCGGCGTAGTCGGGCGCTCCGGTATCGGGCTGCGCGTAGAGCGAGCCCAGTTGCGTGAGCGCCCACAGCATACGCCGGTCGCCGATACCGTCGGAGAGCGCTTTGCGCAGCCAATATTTTGCCTCATCTCGATTACGATCTTCAGGTCCGCCGTAGAGGCTCTTGTCGGCGAGCATCAGCGCGTCATCTAGCCCGACGTCGGCGGCTTTGCGTCCGAGCGGGGAAACCAACGGAAAATCGAGAATCTTACCCAGCCGCTCGTAGGGCGCGGTCTCAGTCCGGGAGGCGTCGGAGGGTTTGGCACCTGAAAGCCCCAGCCAATGACCAGGAGCGTCACCCGCCACTTTGAAGGCGCCAATGGCCACGCCCGTCGCGACGAGGGCCCCGGCGAGAAAGGCCAGCACCGAACCGCCACGGCGTTTGCTTGCTCTGGGTTCGGTCGCAGCCATCGCGCGCCCGGGCTGCGCAATGGTTGAGGCCACGTCCGCACTCGTCGTCATGCCCCTCGCCGTCGGCACCAAGGCGCCACCTTTGCTAAGCGCGCTGGAACTGGGGGCGGTTACGGCATCGTCGTCCGCGACGGTTCGGGTCCCGGGCAACGCACGCCCGGGCGACAGAGGCGCATTGGGCGGGGGCAGTACGGGGGCTGCGAGGCCCGCATGTTTCGGGGATTGCGGCTCGGGCCGCTGGAGCGAAGCCAACTCGGTCCTGGGTGAAGCCGACGGGGCAGGGGGCGTCGGCAGCGAGCCTGCGACCTCGGAACCATTATCGCGCACCGTTGCCCCCGCCGCCGGTCGATCGCCCATGAGGCTGCGCGCCGCGGCTGCAGCGGCAGCAGCTGCCGCTCGGGCGGACGCCGGCGGGTCGGCGAAAGCGTCACCATTCGCCTCGTGTGCCGGCGCCAGCGGGTGGATGTCGTCACTATCGGCCTCAACAGCCAGAGCTGCCGCGTCGTCGCGTTCGGCTTCGGCCCGCGCGGCGTGCTCACGGGCCAGCATCCCTGGGGTCATCACCACATTCTGGCGTCGCTCGGCCTTGGGTGGCGGCAAGTCCGGCCAGCGCAATTCTCCGCTCGCCCCGACCGATGGCACGGCGATGCTCACCGGTGTACCTGGCAGAAGGGCAGGCGCTGCGATCACCTCGGGACCCATGAGCAGATCGACGCCATCGCTCGTGATCCGCTGGCGCAGCGGCTTGAGGTCGCCAGCCGGCCAGCCATCGGGTGTCGTTGCGCCCTCGTTCTCGTCGATCGGGGATATACGGAAGATTGAACCCGGCGGCAGCAAAGCAACCCCCGTCAAGCGAATGATAGCCGAATCCGAACTTTCGGGATCTCTCAGGACACTGATGCTGACGTCGCTCATAGGCTCGTTTCCGTGAAGTCGAAGGGCATCAAGCTAAAGGCCTGATTGATGACATCGTCGCTGACGCCAGAGCCCATCCTGTGGCGTTCTGCAATATTGGACTCGAGCATCGCAGCGAGCCGCTGGGTCCAATGTTGGGCAAAGTTGCGCGCCCGCCCGCTGGCGCTCTGTGCCACTCCTTCACCTCCGCGCTCCGCCACTTCGATGCGGCCCGGCAGCCGGGCCTGGTGCGCCAAAGGCTGGACGTCAAGGATGTCCAATCGTTCGAGAAAGCGGTTGATCACTGCAAAGGCGATGGCCGCGAACTGCCGTTGCGGATCAGCTGGCGCGCTGCCGTCGTGATCACGGGCCACGGCCGCCGCGACGTGCCGCACTAGGTCAACCCTTTGCGCGCCATGCACGATCTCATCGACCAACTGGCGCAGCACGTCCGTCGTCAACCCAACCTCTGCGGCTAGGTGATTGGAGGCAGCCAGTCGTCCCATCGCGCCAAACCAATGGGAGACCGCGGCGTGCGCCCAAGCCGCCGACCCTGAACCATCGTCCCCCTGTGCCCTCGATAGATCCCCTATTGCCGTCGGCAGTTGGTCGGATGGTTCGCCGCCCCAGCCGTCTGCCTGCACTCGCCAAGGCCCGTTGCCTTCCCGCCAGGCAATGGCCTCCAGTTCAGCCTCCGTGATCGCAAGCGCCGCTAGCAAAAGGCCCAATCGACCGCAGCGGGCAGCACGTGTCACGCGATGAACCAGGATGGTGCCGATCTCGCGCCGCCAGATCACGGCATCGTCGCGGTCGGCCCCAATGCCAAAACGCATCAGGGATGTCCGCTGTTGGCGCCTGATCCGCTTCAATCCCGAACGAATTTGTCGCTGACGGTCAATCGGCTGCGACGCGGGACTGAGCGTCCCAAGAATGGCCGCGGCACCGCCATCGTTGCTGGTTAGAAGTCGTAGTCCTGGCGCGGCCACCGCGCTTGCTGGTAGCACGGACGCCCGGCGCGACAGCCCAGACAAACCGTTCTGTATCCCTTTGACGGTCACGCCATTGGCAGTGCCGCCTCCATCCACTGCCACGCCGTCGCCGCCAGTAGACTTTGTTTCGCTGTGATGGAACGGCAATGTCTGCGAGAAGGCCTGCCCCGGGACCCACTCCTGCAGCCATTCGAGATGCGCGCCGATTGCCTGTTCCAGTGTAGCAGTCCACCCTGGGCCGCCGCCCTCGCTCGGCTGCAGAGCCGACGTGGCAGCGCTGCGACCGGCCATTGTGGCCGCGACCACGAGCCCGTTCGGCACGACTTCGCGGTTTGCCGCGGTGGCGCCGTGGCTCGCGTGTATCCAGCCACCCAAGGCCGATACGAGGCTGTCGTCTGCGGCCACCGTGGGATCGAGCAGGAGGACTAGGCTGGTGAAATCGAGTGCATGACTGGCTCGCTCGAACAGATGCAGCGACTTTTCGTGTGCAAACACAGCAAGCAGCCAGCCGTCGCCACCGCCGGGATCGGGCCCGGCAGCGACGACGCCGCAAGGCAAAGGTTGCAGGGGAGGGAAGCTTATGAGGTCGCTGGCGGCAAGCTCGGCGACCGGCGGTTCGCCGGTTGCTACATGCACTTCCGCAACCAGGGCAGCTAGGTCTGCCCGAGTAAGCGTGCCGCGCTGACCATAGCGTGCAACGACGCGAATGCCGTCGTCGTTCGGCTCGTGCCCGATCAGCGTCTGCGCCGTAATGATGCTACGGGGATGACGGGTTGGCCAACCCGAGGTGGACGCCTGCCTGAACAGAGCCTCTCGCGGACAATAGACATCGCTCGCAAATCCAACTCGCGTTAGGGCATCGCACAAGCGTTGGAACAAGGCCGTGATGTCAGGATGCTCCCCCCACAAGAGCGAGAAGACCCGAACCCTTTCCGTCATCGGCATGTGGCTTGCAGCCGCCGCCACGTGTTCCCAGTAGCCTTGTCCCTCCAGAATTCTGAGGCTGGCAGCGTCCGGAAAGAGCTGCATCAGTTGATTGCGCGCGCCTGCAATGTCGCGGCTCGAGAGACCCGGCCCGACACTGGCGCTGACCTTGCCGATCGTTTCCTCGTAGATCGCAGCCACGCGCCCGACAGTTGGCCTTGCCTCAAAGGACTTTGGCGTGATCTGGAAATAGATTCTGCGTCATCAGAACGATCAGGTCGCTAAGTCCGAGCAGGCGCACCGCAAAGGCATATCCTTCAGGCGGTCGCTGCCTCTGTCGTGCTGCGAGGCGAACGGTGCATGCGGGGTAGCCGTGCTGATCGCTCGCAAGCAGCGCCTCGCAAACCTCGATGATCGCCCGGCGCTCGACTTCGTGCTGGTTGTTCCGCGACCGGCCGAGGAGGCGAGAGACGAGTGTTGCCTGGCCGAGGCCGGAGAGTGGCAACAGCCCCACGGCCGGCGGGCGTTCGAGGGCGCTGTGCAGGTGCTCGATATCTGCGCCGGCCTGATCGAGGGACTGTCGCAGGAGGGCGCCTGCAGGCCCAAGCCTTCCGCCTTCGTGCTCGGTCCAGTCTAATACAGCGGTTGCCGCGTCGCCGGTTTGGCGCAAGGCAAGTGCAAGGCGTTGGCTCGGCGTCATGGTCCGCTCCCCTGCCTTTCGCTTCCAATCAAACTTCCGGTATCCCTCGCGCCGTCCAGAGCGCGCGAGAATTTCCCGGCTGCACTCTCCGATCTTTCTCCCACCTCGCGAGCCGAGGCAATCGAGCCGCGCTCAAGTAGCGTCTCACCGATCGCGATCCGACCGAGTTGGTCGTTCCCGGCCAGCGCCAACCCGATCAACGCCAACTGCCGGCAGCGGTCGATGCCAGATGCCAGCCGGTCGCCCACGCGTTCCACGATGTCGAAATGCCGGGACTCCAGCTCCACGATCCGATGCGGCGCAATTGGCAGCCGCTGCAGAAGTTGGGCCTTTGCCCGTGTGAGATGCGCATTGGCGCCGGACAACAGCAGAAGATCACAGCGATGCTCCCGCACCACGTCCGTCACAAGGTCGAACAACTCCTCGAAATGCGTGTGTGTGAGCTGCACGATTTGACGACCACTGAAAACCACCTCGACGCTCCCCAGCGCGAACCCGCGCGCACTGTGTTGAACTGCGAGTTCGTCGACCTGGCTTGCCAGCGGATCAAGTCGTCCGCCGCCGAGATCGACCAAGGTCGCAAGGCTGGCGGTACGTTGCCCGCGCACCGTCGCAAGACCACCGTCCTGAGCGCCACACAGAGCCAGCAAGCCTTGTGCTGCAGGCTCAAGCACATTGTGTGCAAGACGTGTTGCGATCCGAGGGGCTTGCGAAGAAGCGCCGCTGTTGCCGCCGAACAGATGAGAGATGAAGCCTTGCGGGGAGGGATAGCCTGTCGCCGCCGCCGTCTTTTCAATGCACGGGCGTATGATGCACTCGATGATGCGGTCGATGAGACCCCGGTTCGTTACCGGGCTACGGTCGGCGAAGACGAGCTGTGGATGCATATCACCCTGCGCATCGAGGGCGTAGCGTGTCACGATCAGAGCG
The DNA here is from genome assembly GCA_963761475.1 of uncultured Alphaproteobacteria bacterium. Taxonomy (GTDB): domain Bacteria; phylum Pseudomonadota; class Alphaproteobacteria; order Rhizobiales; family Hyphomicrobiaceae. The sequence continues at coordinate 252,684 of CAVXGT010000013.1, read as the reverse complement.
GTGGCTGCGCTGCCAAGGTCCAGAGACGCCACCGTCGTCCCTCCGCGGCCTGGATAGACGGGAGTGCCGTGAATGCGGCTGATGAAGCGCTGGGCGCTGCCTGCGCTGCGATCCTGTACTTCATCGAAGACGTAGAGCAGTTGCGCCGAGAGCCCCGCGTCGAGACCGAGCACGACGTCCGGAATAACAGGCGGTGCCGGCCCCTTTTCCTTATCATCCTCATGCCAACCGAATCCTCGCCATACCAGCGCGACGCCCGCCTTGACCCGGCGGTGCAGCAGACGGCGTTCTTCTTCGTCAGCATCCGCTGGGCAGGTCACCATCACCCGGCGGAGCTTCAGCAGTTCACCAGCCCCCGCCCGACCCCGGTCGCTATTGGCCTGGGCCAGCGCATGCAGCACCAACTCGGCCACGAATAAGGAGAGCAGGCTTGAATGAGAGAACCGCGGGCGCAGGGTTTGAGCGCCAGGCCGAGACGCGGCCGCGTCGCCAACGACGTTGCCGTCCTCGTCGATGTGAGACAAGAGCGGCCCTGCCACCATGGAACCGGGCTCTAAAGCTGTCGGATCGTCGCGGCCGAAACGCCAGACAGTGTCTTGCGCAGCCTCGTGTTTGAGGCTACTGCGCAGCCGGCCCTGCCCGGTCACGCCGCGCACCGCACTCGCAGCCAGCGAGTGCCTGTGCGCCTCCACTCCGACGCGCATCAGGCTCGGCCACAAGAAGGCATCGCTCCGGCCGCTAAGCCGTGATGCCGCCGCGCTGCCGAAATTTTCCGGCCTGAATTCGCCGTAGGTCGGAAACGCACCGCTGTAGCGTTCGGTTGGCCGAGACAAATCCCGCAGCACCAGTCCGGAACCCTCGGGCAGTCTGCCGGCACGAGTTCCAGTCGAGCGCTCCACCAGCATGGCCGCGGTGTGCTCATCGTCGATGTCGAGCACCAGATCGACCTCGGTCACCGCGCGCGTGCGGCGGTCATCGGCACCGGCGGCAATGAACCGTATGGGCGGAAGGTAGGCTCGACGTGTGAGCACATCCAGCAGCGAGAGATACTGAGCGATATGGTTCAAGCTCGCCTGAGCGTTCGCTCGCATGGGTGCCGCAGCAGATCCCCCGGTATCAGCCGCTAACCTTGCGCGCCAAACAGCCTCGGTCTCCGCCAGCCAACGTTGCAACCAGGGCTCCGCCAACAGGTCTGACAACGCCTCAGGCGAGGCCGCCAACCAGAACTCCGAGCCGTGCCTGAGATCATCCAGGTTCGGCGCCAGGTAGGTCACCGCGTCCAGGCGGTCGTGTGCCGCAATAAATGTATCGATCGCCAACACGGATTTCAGGGCATCGACTTGTCGCAACGGTTCGGCAGGCCGAGCGATGAAGAGACGAACCCAATTGCCAGGGCCGCTATCGAACGTCGGCTGTCCCGCCGCATCCATCCCGGTCACGCGCAGATAGGGCAGGGGGACCCACTGATCCAAGAACGGTTCGATCGCGCCGTAGCCGGTATTCCAATGTGTGTCGTCTGCAGGCAGTGGCCCTCGTGTGGTCCCCTGCGATTCCACTCCGTCTTTTACCCCTTGGGCGTCCAACGGGACGAGAACGGCGTTGCCACTGGAATCGATCTGCTCCTGGAACCGGCCATAGACCAGCGACAGCTGGTCGGTCTCCAGCTCGAAGTCGTGGAATTGGATGGTGGAATTCGGCACCAGTCGAAGCGGGCTGACGCCATCACGACGGCCATGGGCCATATGGCGCCCAAACACATGCGGATCTGTGCTGGCAAAGCTGACGTCGCCAACGTCAGCGCCTTCCAGAACGACAGGCTCTTCGTTCTTCAATGCCATACGCGTACGCCTACTGGCCGACGATGACTGTCGGCTTCATTGAGAAATCCATCGGCGGGCGACCGCGTATTCCAACATATGGCGCTTACCGATCTCGGCGCGCCTGATGTGCAACCCCACCGGTTCCAAGCAACACCGCAAACCGGCGACTACAACCCCCGATTACATTCTCTCTATATCCTTCAATATTGCGTACGAGCGGCAGAGGCAACGCCTTATCGCTGATTGCCGTGCACGGGTTGTTGGCTGGCCACGGAGTGCGGTAAATTTGCATCATCAGCAAAACTGGAGTGTCAATCCCGGCAAGTCTCACAACGGATGAATGGCCCTCCTTGACATGTAATGCGCATCAGATGCTAGGTTTTGATGGCCCACAATAATCGCGATCACCGACGTGCCCTTGCAAGCGCCAACTCGACATATCCGTTGTCTGTGACATTGTAGGTTCAGAAGCGGCGCAACATGCCTATGCTCGGTTGAAGACGAGTAGATGGCGAAAACAGTCCGCACACCTTGCAATCAAAGATAGCATTACGTGCGAGCCTGTTGGAGACCGATCCAGGTTGTGCGCGTCCAAAATCGGCACGCATGGGTGCCGGTGAGCTTTGACTTGCGGCCGCCTTGACGCTCCTGCATCCAGCAAAAGATGTTTTGCCGTGTGCCTTGGCCTGAGATGCACAACCTCACGTGTGTCACCGGCCCGGCCAAGCCGATCGGTAAATCCCTGCTTCGAGAGCAAATCGACCAGCACATATCGTTGCTGGTGGCTTATGCTGGCCCTCTAGCCAGTCCATCCGCCACGAGCAGTTCCGGAGCCTGCAATGCCGAAGTTCGCCGCCAATCTGTCGTTCATGTTTACCGAGGTGCCGTTTGCTGATCGTTTCGAGGCGGCAGCCAAGGCCGGCTTCAAGGCCGTCGAATTCCTCAATCCATTCGAGCTGGAAAAGGTTGATCTCGCCGCGCGTTTGAAGGCGAACGGTCTCACCCAGGCCTTGTTCAACATGGCGCACGGTGATTTCTCCAAGGGCGAGCGCGGCATGTCGGCCGTCCCGGGGCGCGAGGCGGAATTCGAGAAGGCAGTAGCAGCAGCCCTCGACTACGCCGAGGCTACGGGTTGCAAGCGGTTGTTCGCGATGGCCGGTCTCCGCCATCACGGCGCCAATCGGGCGACGTATGTAAAAAACCTCAAGAAGGCCGCGCGGATGCTGGCCGGCTCCGGCATCGACGTCATCATCGAGCCAATCAACACGCGCGACATTCCCGGCTACTTCCTCAACACCACCGGCGAAGCACGCAGCATCATCTACGAGGTGGCAGAACCCAACATCGGTCTCCAGTTCGACCTCTACCACCGCCAGATCATGGAGGGCGACGTCGCCACGGCGATCGCCGAGTTTGGTTCGCTCGCCCGGCACTATCAGATTGCCTCGCCCCCTGATCGCGGCGAGCCGGACGATGGCGAGATGAATTACCGCTATCTGTTCAAGCTTATTGACGAGTCCGGCTTCGATGGCTGGGTTGGCTGCGAATACAAGCCCAGACAGTCGACCGTTGCGGGTCTGGCCTGGGTGAAAGCACTGGGTGTGAGCCTGTAGTCAGGCAGAGGCGCGACGCAACGCCGATCGATGGTCACCAACAGGAGCCCCGACTCTTTCAGCGACCATTGCCGCCGCAGCGCCCTGCATGCTCTAACAGCGCTCGAATTCGACATAGACGGGAGAAGCCCAAATGAAGATCTTGATCATCGGTGGCGCCGGTATGGTCGGCCGCAAGCTCGCCGAGCGCCTCGCTCGCGACGGCAAGCTCGGCCAGTCCGACATCACTGGCCTCACGCTCTATGACGTCGTCCCCCCGGCCAAGCCTGCAGGTGCCAAATTCCCGGTTGACCTCCTCACTGGCGACCTGCCCTCGCCCGGCGAGACTGACAAGCTCGTCGCCGCAATGCCCGATGTCATCTTTCATCTCGCGGCAATCGTATCGGGTGAGGCCGAGCAGGAGTTCGACAAGGGCTACCGGATCAATCTGCACGGCGTGATGAACCTGCTGGAATCCATTCGGCAGGCCTACGATGGCGCACCCAAGAAGCCGCGCCTCGTCTTCACCTCGTCGATTGCAGTGTTTGGCGCGCCCTTCCCCGACAAGATCCCCGACGACTTCTTCCACACGCCCTTGACCAGCTATGGAACGCAGAAATCCATCGGCGAGTTGCTTCTGGCCGACTACAGCCGCAAAGGCATGCTCGACGGGGTCGGCATTCGCCTGCCCACCATATGTGTGAGACCTGGCAAACCCAACAAGGCAGCGTCCGGCTTCTTTTCCAACATCATGCGCGAGCCCCTCGCGGGCCACGAGGCTGTGCTCCCCGTCTCCGATGACGTCATGCATTGGCATGCCTCGCCGCGCGCAGCCGTCGGCTTCCTGTTGCACGCCGCTACCATCGATACCCAGCGTCTCGGCGCCCGCCGCAACCTCTCGATGCCCGGCATTGCCATTACCGTGGGCGGTCAGATCGAGGCTTTGCGCAAAGTGGCCGGCGAAAAGGTTGTTGCCCGCATCCGCCGCGAGCCCGATCCCTTCGTCGAAGGCATCGTCGCCGGCTGGCCGCGCAATTTTGAAACGAAACGAGCCATCGAACTCGGCTTCAAGGCAGACGCCAGCTTCGAAGACATCATCAAGGTCCATATCCAGGACGAGCTCGGCGGCAAGATCGCCTGAGCGTTTGCAACGACGCCAAGTCACACATGCAAACCGTCGCGAGACAGGAAAGGCCGTAGCCGTGACCCGATCCGATAAGCCTCTGATGCTGCTCTGGGTGACCGATCCGAAGGCCTTCCGTGATGGCCTGGAAGCAGCCGGCCTCGCTGACCGGTTCGAGATCGCCCACGTTGCGCCGGGTGCCAAAGCCTCGCCGCAGCAACTGGCCAACGCGGAGGTGCTGCTGTCGTTCGGCGTGCCGCCCGGCACGCTCGCCGATATGCCGCGTCTGCGATGGCTTCAATCGATGACGGCCGGCGTGGACAACTGGTTGGCGCGTCGGGACCTCAAGCCCGACCTGCCGTTGACCGCTGCGCGGGGAACCCACCGCCTGCAGATGCCGGAAAACATTCTGGGCGCGCTCTTCCACATCACCAAGCACTACCATCAGATCGCGCTCAACCAGTCGCAATCGAAGTGGGTCCGCTCGGCCTCGAGCACGTTGGCAGGCAAGACCCTCGGCATCCTCGGCTTGGGCGCCATCGGCGTTGAGCTGGCGAGAAAGGCTGCTGCTCTCGACATGCGTGTCATCGGCACTAAGCGTCGAGTCGAGCCAGTACTTTTCGTCGACAAGGTCTACCCCGCTGAAAGCACGGATGAGGTGCTGGCGGTGAGTGACTTCGTCGTGCTCCTTCTGCCGGTTACGCCCCAGACCGAAAACATGTTCGACCGCCAGCGCCTTGCGAAAATGCGCAAGGACGCTTGGCTTATCAATTTTGCCCGCGGCGCCCTGATCGTCGATGACGACCTGATTGCCGCCGTCAAGGCCAAGGACATCGCCGGTGCAGTCCTCGACGTCTTTCGCACGGAGCCCTTGCCGGCTGAGCACCCCTACTGGCAGGCGGAAGGGATTGTCGTGCTTCCCCACATCGGTGGCGTCCACCCCGACCGCGACAAGTGGGTCGCCGATTTGTTTGTCGAGAATGTCAGGCGTTTTCTCGCGGGCGCTCCCTTGAAGGAACTGGTCGATCGCTCGATCGGCTATTGAGCCGATCGCACGGTGGGGCGACGACGGCCCCACCCAAGCCGGGCGCTTCAACACAATCCGGCACGATCCGCAAAGCAGCCAAAAATGACTGCGGCCACATGATACGAGATCATGTGGCCGCAGTGCATGCTTGGGATTGCTGGCCGAGGGCCGCGATTGATCAGCAGTGAGGATCATCCTCTAGGACCTGGCACGCCCAATCCGACCCGCGGGAGCAACGATACTCGAGCTGGCCGCAGCTCAACTCGCCCCTGGAATAGCGAGGGCGGCTCGAACGAATGGCCTCGTTAACGATGATGCCACCAATGATCGCGGCAGCTGCGCCACCCGCGATGTAGCCGGCTCCCCGTCCCCGGCGATGGCCGTGCCGCGGACCGCCGCCGCCACCGCGATAGACACGGCGCGGGCCGCCACCGCCGCCACGCCCGACCCGCCCACGACTCTGGTTGAGGATCTGGCGACCTTCCGTGGTGGATTGCACCTGCGTTCCCCGCTCCACTTGCTGCGCATTGGCGACAGAACCGGAGAACAACGCCACGCTCATCCCGAGCGCCAGCAAGGCGGCCTTTCCGAAAAGTTTGGTCATGATGGCAAATTTCTCCTCGTTTTGCCCTCGCAGGCTAACACATCGAGGGAAGGGGAGGGCCATTTGATGGCGGTCTGACTTCGTTTTGTGGAACGACAGTTACCAATTCCCGGAATAAGGACCTGTGCCGGACCAATGCCACGCTCCCGAACAGAATTGCCGAGCTAATCGGCCCTATGAGCATAACCATCCGCTACTAACGTGACACTACAACGCAGGCTGATGCCACAACCGCCATGACGCCCACCACTACGCCGGTTCACGGTCGCCAGTGTCGGCCGCGCTCTTCTGTCAAGGGGCGTTGCGCTCCAGCTTGAGAAACTCGCCCTGCGTCCGACGCCAGCGGCTCGTTGCCGCTACGCGGCGAATCCGGATGGGACGCGCGCGCTCAATCGGCCGAGGTAGCAATCGGCCGACGCGATATGTCGGCGGCGGCACATACCGCGCCACAAATCGCGGCCGCTGCCGGTTGCGATCCTGGCCCGCTCTATGCGGCGGCGATACCGTCGCCGTCCTCCGGGCCGACCGTTCGTCCGTTTCCACCGCAGATGTGGTTGATGTCTCCGTCGAGGAGGGGACGAGCTGCATCTCATGACGGGCCGAGATCGGCGCCGTTGCTGCCTGTCGGGGCAGAGCACGTGGTCGCGTCGGCAATGGTGGTTGAATTTCACGCGCCGCCAAAGCAGCGGATACGGCCTGTCGGCGCATGACCGCGTCCGCACTCTCCCGCTCGGCGAGTTGCAGAGCTGCGAGCCGCTTGGCCTGCTGCTGGGTCTCGTTATGGGCGATGGCCTCCCGACGGCGCAGGTCTGCGGCTTCGATGCGCCGCCGTTCCACAGCAGCAGCCTCGCGCCGTGTTCGCTCTTCATTGGCCGCGCGTGCCGCCGCCGCAGCTTGCTGTTGAGCGGACTGAGCCGCAGCCTCGTTCCGCAGACGGATGGCAGTCGCGATCCTCTCCTTCTCGAGGGCTTGCTGTTCCATCTTCTGCTGCGCTGCCTGCGCTAGCGTGTCGTCATTCTGCCTGACGACGCCAGCTGAGGGCTTGTGTGCAAGTCTTGGCGGGCCCGCTGACGGCGAAGGATCCCGCGTGCTCAGTGCAGCGGTAATGGCCTCTGCCCAAGACCGCACGGCTGGTTGGCTGGTCGCAGCAGGGCCCGGTGCCGCTGGGTTAGTCTTTGCGGGCGCCACAGGAGTCACGCTGCGTGTCACGGCAGCGACTTGGAGCACGCGACATTGACCGCCAGCATCGGGCGCCTCACCGGCAGGGCACGCCGGGCCGCACGCTCTGGCCGTGTGGCCCTGCAAGAGCGTCAGTAGGATATAGTCGGGCCGATCCACAGGCAGGCGGGCCTGCAGCCGATCGACAAACGCCCGCATGGCTTGACGCGAAGCCGGTCCCCATTCGCCATCGGCTGCGCCCTGATAGCAACCAACACGTCGCAGTTCAGCCTGGATCGAGTGAACCAGCCGGCTGCTGCTGGTATCCTGCGGGCTACTGGTGGGCGCGATCGTTCGTTTCACCGCTGGGGCTTGCGACACAGACGGGCGAATGTCTGGTGGCGTGCTGGCGAGCCGTGTGCCGTCTGGCGCTGACCCTTCGCGCACATCGCCACCGACGACCCTGGCTTGCAGAACACGATGTGTCGTTGAGCGACCCATACCGCCGGCGGTATGTGAGCCAGCCGTTGATCCCGATGAGCGGCCCGTGGCATATGCCGCTGCGTCGCCGCCGCCGGGCAAGGTCGCCGGCTCCCCCCATTGCGCTGCTGCTTGCAGCCGCACCAGCGCCGGCGGCAAATGGGTACCGGCATTCAGGGAATTCAAAAACCAGTAGCCCGCAAAGCCAAGCAGCGAAAGCACGAGTACATTCCTCAGTCTGGGCATCTAACCACTCCCAACATCCAGACGGACGATCCGAAACGCGTCACGCCAACCATAGCCTGCAACCGCAAGCCCGAGGAGCAAGCGACTCCTGTGAGCCTCCAACTCTGTCCGCCGCACCGAGTGCCGGAGCACCCAGAGAACTCGGACCCTCAAGGTCCGACTACGACAGCCCAGCAACCCCTTTGAATCCAACAGTCAAGGAACGAACCCAGCCCGCGGGAAAAACGTTGCGTATGCGTAATATCGCGTGCGAGCCCCGAGGAGCAACCGCAAGCTGCCACGATCCCGACATCCTCTGGCCATCTGTGTTCTCGCTGCATCGTTTTTCGGCTGTCAAAAGGCAGGGCGTCGAGATCGAACCGCCCCACCAGATCGAGCCCATCGGTGGGCGTCTACCCGCTACATCTTGCGCAAAGCCTCGCCGGCGGACTGTGGAAAAGCTCGTCGAGCGACGCCCAATTGTGGACAACCTCACTCGGCAGATGGCGTCGCAATTCACGTGTCACATTTGCACCACGCAGCCCGAAAATCGCCATATCTCACTGAGTTCTTTACGCTCTTGGTCGAATCAAATACCTCTCCGAGCACTGGGAGTCAGTGCCAGCGTTGTAACTTTTGTTTGTCGTCGATCAAATTTGCCTGTGCACAAAAGGTCGCCGAGCGGCGGTGATCCAAGGTGCCCCAAAGCAATGCTGACCGGGACTGCGTCCCTTCCGTCCGTCTTGTCTTGATGACAATCGCCGGCCCTCCCCTGGGAGGCATCCGAGGCTCACGATTGGAATCGGTCTTCAACGCCAAAAAGGCGAGGATGACAGATGGAAGTCAAACGCTCTCAGTTCTGTCGATTGCGTTCCCAAAACTGCTGGCGCCGCCACGGTGGTGGTGTTGGCAAGGGGTAAAGGGGGCCTCTGAACATGAGACACGTCTTAGGTGTGCTAGGCGTTCTCGCTGCCGCGGTTCTGTTAGCCGTATCCGCAGCGATGAACTGGCGCTTTGGCTATTCTCTCGGCAAGACCGAGATGGATGGCATAATCTATGGCTCGGCAAGTGCCGCAGCAGATTGCTTCAAAGCGCTAGTGCCGTTCTTCTTCTTTGCGGCAATCCGCAACCGAATGTGGTCACAAGCTGTGGCCTCAGCGGTCGTCTGGGTGGTTGTGCTCGCCTATTCGTTGACGTCTGCGCTCGGCCATGCCGCGCTCAACCGTCTCGATACGGCCGGGCAGCGCGCCGCCCATGCTCAGTCCTACATGGACCTGCGTGCTGACTTGAAGCGCGCCGAGGAGCAGATGAGCTGGATCCCGCAGCATCGCCCGGCACAGACTGTGCAAAGCGAGATCGATGGCTTGAAAACGCAGAAGGCCTGGACGTGGAGCAATGGCTGCACGGTCATCAAAGGCAGCCAGACGCGTAGTCTTTGCCAGGACTTGCACAAGCTGACGTCTGAGCTTGCCTCAGCACAGCAAGCGGAATTGGTCGGCAGCCAGATAGCTGGCATCAAGACCAAGCTTGCCAATGCGAATGGCGGCGAAGGCCAGTCGGTCATGTCCGAGGCAGATCCTCAGGCCGCAGTTCTCAGCAAGCTCGCTTCGTTTGTGGGCTTTGGGATCAAGGTCGAGGATATGCAGACGGCCCTGACGATCTTCGTCGCGCTTCTTCTTGAAGTGGGATCGGGGTTCGGCATGTACGTCGCATTCTCGAACTGGCGCTTGCATGACCACCGCCAGGCTCCGTCGGTGCCCGAAATGGCTCCGGTCGTGACCACGGTCGCTGCACCTGTCACCGCAACGGCGCGGATCACCGCCCGTCCGGCGCAGGTTATCGCCAACGACAACCGTAACGTGCCCGTGCAGAAGCTTGTGGCACCCGAAACCGATGTTGAACGTTTCTACAAAGAGAGGATCGAGACCACAGATGGTTCCAGCCTTACAGCTACCACGCTTTATGAAGACTACTGTGCATGGTGTGAAGAGCAGGACAAGGAACCACTGGCACTTCCAACCTTCGGTCGGGAATTTGGTGAACTTGGCGTCCAGAAGGCAAAGATAGCAGGACGTGTTCGCTACATTGGTGTCTCACTGAAATCCGGCCACGGTGCAGAAGAGGACAAACGGCCTCCAGCGACAGCACCCGCTACGCAGGCCGCTTAGGCCTGATTGGGAAACCAACAAACAGAAAGGGTCGCTTCGGCGGCCCTTTTTGCGTTTGGGGGACTGCTAAACGATTGGCAGATCGGGACAACCGGCCTGACGGCGTTGACGGTCCGACTGGAGACGCGCCACCAACAGTCAAAAAAGTGCGTGCAGCCGTTTGAGCCGAGCGCACCGTACTCATTTGACCCTCGGCCGAACGGGGCCGACCGGGAACTGCGGACAGCGCATCAGATGGGCACAGCGCTCACCCCCGGGGGCTAGCTCGTTTTGCGCTCTCGTCCTGATGGCACGTCCCAGCCGATGTCCGATTGAGGGCGTGCCTGGATCAATACCAGGATCCGCCATCTGAACCAGCAACCACGACAATCGCCTGAGTTGATCTGATCAACAGCTATTCCGAGAACGACCCACAAATGTAGGCCTCAGTTGCGCCGGTGCGTCTGTAGTCCGCCCCAAAGGCCCAGAAAATCGACAACCCATAGTGGCAAGCCAAACGCATGCATGTTTAAGTAGATTGTACTGCGAAGAGCAACTTGTAATTGAATGTTGGCCGTCTAGTGTCTCTCTAGGGTTGAGTTGATTCGATTTATCGCCATCAGGTGGAGAGATATAGATGTCATTGAACCAATTGGCGCGGAGCGCCATCGTGGCCTTTGCGGCCGCCGCCGTCCTAATCTTGATGCCGACAGCGTCCAATGCTGCTGATCTCGGGGAAGCGGCCGGAGCCGAACTATTTGACAGATACGCCCCCCATCCGGCCGTCCGTCGACAATTCTATATTCGTGGCGACGTTGGGGTTGGGCGAAACAACCTCGGCGACATCGATCAGAAGGAACTAGCCGGGAATGGCGGATCGTTTCTGGTTAGCAATTTCGGGGACTCTCCCCTGATCGGCGCCGGTATCGGCTGGCAGCTCAGCCGTCAATTTCGAGCCGACATCACCGGTGAATACCGTGCGACCGCCGGCTTCAAGGCGCTCGACAATCTGACGGCCGTGTTGCTGGCTCCCGATGGGGCGTTGCAGGCCAATACGCTCTACCAAGGCAACGTAAGTTCCTACGTTGGCCTTCTGAGTGGCTATTGGGACCTATTCACCCTGCACGGCTTTACGCCATACATCGGTTCCGGCATCGGGTTCGCCCACAATATGATGTCGGACATGACGTCGTCGTCCGTGGCGACGTTCACTGACGCCGTAACGGCTGACCAGATAACGTCTTTGACGAGTGCCACCAGCCGGGACAATGGCCGCACCAACCTGGCTTGGGCATTGATGGCCGGCACAAGTTATGACCTGAGCGCCAGCGCCAAGCTCGATATCGGATATCGTTATCTCAATCTTGGCAATGGCAACGCCTTGTCGTCCGGGCTCATCAATTGTGTCTGCGGCACGGTAGGAAGCCCGCTGAAGGCGTCCGACCTCGACGCGCATGAATTCCGCCTCGGTGTGCGCTGGTTGCTGGGCGAGCTTCGCGAATCCTCTCCCTCAACTCTCAAGTAGCGCCGGTACGCCTCTGACAGCGCCGCGCTGCGGACATGGCGTTCGCACGCGGTGTTGTCGAGGCCGAAGTCAGGCAGGACCCAATGCCCTCGACCAGCGCCGCTGGCTCCTAGAGGCAATTCGACGACATAGCCAAAGGACCGATCAGATGACCGCCTCGCATCGTAAGCAGCGCCACGCCATCGAGACAAACCCACTTAGTTTCGGGCATCGCATGCTTGCGCTTGAACCGCGCTATGTCTTCGATGCGGCGCTGACAAGCGAGTTGCACGACCTGGCGCACGTCGAGCAGGCATCTGACCCATTACCCACGACATTTGAGGGCACTGGCGAGGCTGTCGTTGCGGCAGCCCAGGAGTTGGCGGCGGCCGACGAGGCTGTGGGAGCTTACGTCGATGCCCACAACTTCTCACCATTCCGGGGCGAGATTGCGTTCTTGGATTCCAGCCTTGGTGAACTGGGCACACTCGTTACGGCTATTCCCGAAGGCGTTCGCATCGTGTTGATCGACGCCGGTCGCGACGGCGTCCTGCAGATGGCCGAGGCAATGGCCGGTTACGACGACGTGACCGGCATCCACATAGTGACGCATGGTGAGGCTGGTCGCATCAACATGGGCTCGTCATCCCTCGACGCCGTCAGCATGGAGACGATCCATCGCGACGCTCTGGCCGTCATCGCCACGCACCTCTCGGATGACGCCGACATTCTCGTCTACGGCTGTAATTTCGCCGCCGGTGATGTTGGAGCCCAAGCCGTCGCACTCCTCGCGGGGCTGACAGGGGCCGATGTCGCCGCCTCTGAAGACCTCACGGGCAGTGCCCGAGCCGGTGGCGATTGGGATCTCGAGGCGAGAACCGGTGCAATCGAGGCGGTGTCGATTGCGGCCGTCGATTACTCATCGACGCTCGCCGACACCAACTCTGGTGCCTGGTCGATTGTCGGCACGACGGCGACAAACACGACAGCCGGCATCACCACCACCGTTGCGTTCACGCCCAGCACTGCGAACTCGGCCTTCGGCGCTGTCGCCAACGGCATCTTCAACACCATTCCGGTTTTCTCCAACGGGGCTGATGGCGATCCTTCGCTGTCATTCGTATTCTCTTGGGATACGACGCCAGAGCCGATTGCCGTATTGCCGCAGCCGCAGGCCTCCACTGACAGCGGCATCGGAACGATCACCATCACGTTCTCTCAGGCGGTCACCAACCCGATCATCAATCTCGATCGCCTCGGCGGCAATTCATCATACGACCCGAACACCGCCATCGCAGGCGACGAAGAGAGCATATCCAACGGCGCGCGCTGGACCATAGTGACGCCGAGCGCGACCTTGACCGAGATTTCCGGCACCAGCCATTTCGACGTGACCGCGACCACGATCGAACGTACGCCCAACCAGGCGATGAACTACGCCGGAACTTCGTCTGAGTCGGGAACCAATCCGCTGACCAACACCGCGGCTGGCTCGGTGCAGGTCAATGGCACCTTCACCACGATCACATTCCAGCTGACCGGTGTGGGAGTTCGAAGGCGGCGGCCAGGATGGGATCGAGATGGGATTCATTCTCGACGCCACTCCCAACGCCAACAACGACGCATTCTCAGTCAACGAGGACGCCACTCTCACCGGCAGTCTCTACGCGAACAATGGCGCAGGCACCGACAGCGACCCACAAGGTGACGCGCTGACGATAACTCAGATCAACGGCACTGCGGTTACCGTGGGTGCGCCAATCACACTCCCTCATGGCACCTTGACAATCACCAACGCCACCACCGGATCGTTCACGTTCGTTCCGGATGCCAATTACATCGGCGGCGAGACTTTCAGCTATACGATTTCCGATGCGAATGGCGGTACCGACACCGCGACAGCCAGCATCAGCATTCTGCCAGTCAACGATCCGCCGGCGGGCTTCGATGACGCCATCCCCGTCATCGAGGACACGCCGGTCACGGTCAACGTGCTCGGCAACGACACCGATCCGGAGAGCGATCCGCTGACGATCACGTCAGCCGCGATCGACTGGAACGGAGACGGCAATCCCGACCCGCTGACGCTCGGCACGCCGACTGCGATCGTCACCACCACGGGGGCAGCCATCGGCACCATCACGGTGGCGCCGAACGGAGATGTCACTTTCGCTCCGGCCCAGGACTACACCGGCCCGGTCCCGAGCCTGACCTACACGCCCAACGACGGCACGGCCAACGGCACGACCGCCACGGTGACGTTTGGTCCGATCACGCCGGTCAACGATCCCCCAGTATTTGCCGATCCCGACCCGACGTCGGCAACGCCGTTCATCGACCCAGCCGACCCCGCGACGTTGCACGTTCCGGCAATAGATAACGTCCCGGTGGCCGTGCCCCTGGACCTCTACTTCGCAGATCCGAATGGTGATCCGCTGATCTACACGCCCGACATGACCGCCGTCCCGTCCTGGGTCAGCTTCGATCCGGCCACCAACACGTTGACGGGTACACCGCCGGGTGACAACGCCGGTCCCGTGTCGATCCCCGTTCTTGCCAGTGATGGCCAAGGTGGCACCTACGCCGCAACTATCGTCATCGAGCCTGTCAATCCCGTACCGGACGCTGTCGCGGCGACAACGACGACAAACTATGCAACACCAGTCGTCGTCGAACTCCTGGCCAACGACACAGATCCGGACGGCGACCCCCTGACTGTGACATCGGCAGCTCTCCTGGATCCGACGACGGGAACGCTGTCGCAGGATCCTGCAACCAAGGTCATCACGTTTGCACCGGCGCCCGGATTCTCCGGAGAGGCTCTCATCACCTACACGATCCAGGACCAGGACGGCGCCACAGACACCGCTACCCATATCGTGACGGTCGAGAATGCCCCGCCCGTCCTGGCCGATCCGGATCCGACCCCAGGTACACCGTTTATCGATCCGGGCGACCCCGGAACGCTGCATGTGCCGGCGACCGATAACGTCACGGTGGCCGTGCCGTTGGACTTCTACTTCGCAGATCCCAACGGCGATCCGCTGAGCTACACGCCCGACATGACCGGCGTGCCGTCCTGGCTCAATTTCGATCCGACCACCAACACGTTGACGGGTACACCACCGGTCGACAATGCGGGTCCGCTCTCCATTCCGGTCGTCGCGAGCGACGGCAACGGCGGCGTCTACGCGGTAACCATCGTGATCGAGCCAGGCAACCCCGCCCCAGACGCAGTCGATGGCACCGCCACCACGGCCTACGCAACGCCGATCGTGGTCGATCTTCTGGCCAACGACACCGATCCGGACGGCGATCCGCTGACCGTTGTCGGAACACCAACCGTCGATCCGGCCCAAGGCGCGATGTCACAGGATCTCGTCACTGGGGCGTGGACCTTCACGCCGGCCACCGGCTTCGCTGGCAACGCGGTCATCACCTATACGGTCGAGGATCAGGACGGTTTGACGGACACGGCCATCCATACGGTGACGGTGCTTTCCCCACCCAAGCCCATTGCCGTGAATGACGTCTACACCACGTCCTATGGCGTTGCCCTGAACGGCTCCGCAGGCAGCAACGACACGGTGCTCCCAGGCTCTGTCTTTACGGCCCTGTCTCAGCCGCTGAGCGGAACACTCGCCTTCAATCCCGACGGCACCTATACCTACGCGCCGCAAACAGGCTTCGTCGGCACGGATAGCTTCGCCTACGAGATCGAGGATGCGACCGGTCAAAAGGCCATGGCCTTCGAGGTCATACGCGTAACGCCTCCGCCCATCGTTGCGGTGAGTGACTCCTCTACGACGCCGTTCGAGACCACGCTCAACGGTGCGGTGGGCGCCAACGACACTTATGCACCTGGCTCATTGTTTATCGCTATCACCGCTCCGTCCCACGGCACGTTGTCATTGAACGCGGACGGCACCTACGTCTACACACCGGCCCCCGGATTTACGGGCACCGACATGTTCGCCTACGCGGTGACCGATCCAACCGGCCAGACGCAGTTCGCGACCAACACCATCGCGGTCGTGCCGCCATCAGCGCCGGTGGCTGTCGATGACACTTACGCCACAAGCTATGCCACACCCATGACAGGAAACGCGGCGACGGGCGACACGCTGCACGCAGTCTCAACGTTTGCCGCGACATCCCAGCCGACCCATGGAACGCTGGTCTTCAATCCCGACGGGACGTTCACCTACGCCCCGTCAACCGGCTTCGCGGGCACGGACACCTTCACCTACAAGATCACCGATATTCTAGGTCAGACGTCGACCGCGACGGAGATCATCAATGTTATGGCGTCGGCCATTGCTGCCGTCGATGATAGCTACACCACCGGGTATGCAACACCCGTGGTTGGTAACGCCGCAACTGGCGACACATACGCGCCAGGCTCTATCTTCACCCTCGCCAGCGCGCCCGCGCATGGTGTTGCGACCATGAACCCGGATGGAACCTACACCTATACGCCGGAGCCGGGTTTTGCCGGCACCGATGCATTCGTCTACGCCATCACCGATCCGACCGGCCAAATCGTCGCCGCAACGCAGACCATCACGGTCACTGCACCGGTACTCGTCGCGGTCGATGATGTCTTCACCAACGTCTATGGGCTGCCGATCGCGGGCAATGCGTCGGCCGGCGACAGCTTCCCGCCCGGCTCGGTATTCACTGCGACCACGATACCCACGAACGGCACGGTCGCAATGAACCCCGACGGCACCTACACCTACACGCCTGCGGTCGGCTTCGCGGGGACCGATACCTTCGACTATGCCGTGACCGACCCGACAGGGCAGGTCGTCATCGCGACGCAGACAATCGTCATCACGCCGCCGCCTCTCATTGCAGTCGGTGATACCTTGACGTCTGCCTTCAACACATCGGTCAATGGCGATGTGGCAAGCGGCGATACCTTTGTGACTGGATCGGTCTTCTCTGTTGCGACCCCGCCAGCGCAGGGGACTCTTGCCATGAACCCGGATGGCACGTTCCACTACACGCCGCCCGGCAACTTTGCAGGCACGGTCACGTTCACCTACTTGGTGACCGATCCGACAGGCCAGACAGCAACAGCAATCGAAACCATCGTTGTCGGCCGCCCGCAGTTGATCGCCACCGACGATGCCTACGCGACGCCCTACAATACCCCACTCAACGGCAATGCCGCCGTTGGCGATACGGCGGTGGCAGGCTCCATCTACCGGGCCGTGACGACCCCGACCTACGGTTCGCTGACCATGAATGCCAATGGAACCTACCAGTACATACCGCAGGCCGACTTCGTCGGGGTGGACACGTTCACCTACTCGATAACGGACCCAACCGGTCAAGTGGTGACGGCCGTCGAGTTCGATAACGGTCAATGCCAGGGCGTCAGTCCTCCACTGTCTGACCACGTTCGGGCAGCTCAACATCCGTCGGTGAGAGTGCTGATCGGTACCTGCGTCGATGTTTGCGTCTATTGACGGTACGGCAACGGCCCACGTGTCCGGAGCCGTGCCGCGACACTCAGAAGCGCCAACCATAGGCAGGCTCGTGACCGTGGTTCCGTTTTCGAAGATCCAGAGAGTGTCAGGCGCTGTCGTGATGCTGCTCGTGAGTGCGGCCTTGTCCGGCTGCTCCAGCATCGCTCCCGCATTGACGGCACCGGAGGTTGCGGGATTCGCGGCGCGTCTGGGTCAAGAGATCGCCGTTGTCGACGACGCTCCCACTGGACCGTTGGACCCCGATGACGCCGTGCAGCGTGCGTTGATCCACAACCATTCTGTCCGCGCCAAGGAGTTGGAGGCACGTCTCGCCGTCGCCAAGGCGCGCGTCCTTTCTGGCGGACTTCTGCCTGATGTGGTTGCCCAGAGTTTCTCTCATCGCCGCGACCGGCCGGATCTGAGCCGTTCGTCGGATGCGTCCCCCTATATGACCTCCAGCGATCTGTCCACGGTCACCCGCGACATGACGCTCAGTTGGAATATCCTCGACTTCGGATTGTCGTATGTTCGGGCGCGCCAAGGTGTGCGCCGCGCCAACCAGCAGCACGAGGACATCCGGCGCATCCGGGCCCGGGTCACCGAGGAAACGCGCCTCACCTATTGGCGTGCGGTAGCGCTCGAACGGCTTGCCCCAGGGTTGGCCGAGCTCGAGCCCGAAGTTGACCGCGCCCTCGCTCTCGCCAGCAGAGCTGGCCATGATCTGGGCATCGATCCGACTGTTTCAATCAACCAGCGCCGTGACATCCTCTTTCTTCAACGCGAGCTCAATCAGGTGCATGCATCGATTGCCTCCGCCACCGAACAGTTGAAGATGCTAACCGGCCTCCAGGGTGTAGAGCGCCTGCGCTTGGTTCCATTGATCCAGCACCCGCCAAAACAACCGTTTTCATCCGCCCGTCTTGACGTAAAGGAAGCTTTGCGGCGCCGACCCGAAATCCGCCAACACATGTATGATCTGCAGATCACCGGCGATGAGGTCGAGGCGACCATCCTCCAGTTGCTGCCGAGCGCAACCTTCAGTCGGGCGTTGGCAAATGACTCGAACTCGCATCTCCTGCACAATCACTGGACGAGCTGGAGTGCCAAGGTCGCCGGCAATCTTGTCAATCTCCTGCGCCTGGACGGGCAGGTAGATACTGTCAATCAGCAGGGATATGTGCAGCGTCAGTCGGCGCTGGCGACGACCGCCGTGATCGTCATGCAGGTGCATGTCGCGCGTGCCAGGCTGGCCATCGAGTTGAGAGCCTTCCGCGATGCGGAGCGGTTCGCCACCGTGCAGCGTCAATTGCTCCAGCAGGTCCAGGCCGGTGTCGACGCCGGTAAGATGGGTAATCTGGCGCTCACCCGCGAAAGACTGTCCGCCCTCCTGGCCGAGGTGCGCGCCGTCATGGCCTATGCCGAATTACAGGCGGCGTCTGCCGCATACGATAGCGCAAAGGGAGCCGATCCGTCGGCGAGTTGCTGGTACACGACTGCCCTGGCGCCCCAATACCATGCGCCCGCTCGCTGCGGGAATTGGGAGCCATGCCATGAGCGATGAACCCGCCAGCCTGCCGACGTGGCGTCGTCCGGGGTTTTTGCGCTGCCGCAACCGCATCGTCGTAGCGCTGGTCACAAGTGTATTGGCGCCGTCGCCGCTGTTGGCCCAGTCGTTGTCCCCGATACCCACTGAAGTCCAAGTGACACCCACCGCCGCCACCAGAACCAAGTCCACTGAACGGCCGCGTGATCTCGGCATCGCAGGACCAGGAGATGCAATCCGTATGGTCGTGCGGTCCTTCGAGACGGCCTCAATCAGCGCCGAAATCAATGCCCGCATCACGTATCTTCCGAAACGCGAAGGTGATCGGGTCCGCAAGGGTGACGTCGTCGCGTCTTTCGATTGCCGTCGGATCGAGGCCGAGCACGACGCTGCGTCTGCGGCGTTGCAATCGGCACGAGCGGGCTACGAGACCCAGCGGCGCCTCAAGCGTTACGAGGCTGCAGGAACCCTCGCCGTCGATCAGGCAAAGTACGACGTCCAGAAGGCGGAAGCCGAGGTGAGGGGGCTCCAGGCCAAGCTTGCGACGTGCACCATCCTGGCGCCATTCGACGCCCGCATTGTCGAGAAATCTGCCAACACCCATGAAATAGCGCAGGCCAATCAGCCACTCGTCCGCCTCGTCAACGACCGCAAGGTCGAACTCGTCCTGATGGTGCCTTCGTCCTGGCTGGCTGGGCTCGCGGAGGGTACCGGCTTCGACGTACGAATAGATGAGACCGGCGAGGTCCATCGAGCCCGTATCTTGCAGGCGACCGGCCTCATCGATCCCGTCAGCCAAAGCGCGAGGTTCATTGCCGAACTCGCTGTCGGCGCGCCTTCCGTGTTGCCGGGCATGAGCGGCACGGCCGCATTCTCAAACAGAGGGGCCGCACAGTGACTAGTCCTTCCGAGCAGCAGCAGTTCGCGCGAACGGGCGCCACCAATGTTGCCACGCCAGCGGCCATCCAGTCCGCACCGAGGCAATCGAAAGTGGCCGTTCTGCCCCTCAACGTCCCGCCTCGTCCGACCAGCGGCCCGCCAGTCGTGCGGCAGCCCTCCGTCGATCGTGATTTGGTGACCACATACATCGAACTCGAGGTCGAAGCGCGCGCCTGCTCAACGCTCGACGATCTCCGCTTCGCCATCGTCAACGCCACCCGGCGCCTGGCGCCGTTCGAGCAGGCCGTACTGGTCGAGCCGGATGTCAAAGGCGGCTGGGCGATCACCCGCGCGGCCAGCGTCGCCAGCATTGACAAACAGGCGCCCCTGGTGCGCGCACTGGCAACCTGGCTTGCCCATCCTCGAAACAACGAGCCGTTGCGCCGTGGTGAAGCGCGCTTTGCCAAACTTGATCAAGAGCGATCCGATTGGGGGCTGGCCTGCGATCCGTTCCAGATGCCGAACGCGCTGTGGTTGCCGATCAAGTCTCGCGACGGTCATACCCTGGCTGCCCTTCTGGCGCTGAAGCGCGAGCCGTGGCAGCAGCAGCATTTGACCCTGCTGATGCCTCTCGCTGGCGCATACAGCCATGCCTGGGAAGCCTTGTTGCCGGCTGGGGGCAGAAGGCGTGACGGCCATTTGCCAGCCAGGTGGCGGCGTGGAATGGCCACTGTGGCGGTTGCGTTGGCAGGTCTCGCAGCCTTCCTACCCGTCCCCATCAGCGCGCTGGCGCCGGCCGAGATCGTGGCTGTGAAACCTGCTTTGGTGACCGCGCCTATCGACGGCGTTGTCGCCGACCTGCCCTATCCGCCGGGCACCTATGTGGAGCAGGGCGCCATCGTCGTCGAGTTGGTGGACGTCAAGCTCCGCAACGAGGTTGAGGTGGCCCGGCGCAACGTTGCCGTCGCTGAAGCCCGCTATTTCCGGGTCGTCCAGTCGGCGACCGCCACGCACAAGGATATGCAGGACTTGGCGACCGCGAAGGCCGAGGTGGAGGTGGCGAAAGCCGATCTTGCTTTTGCAAGTGAGCAAATGTCGCGCGCGACAATCAAGGCGCCATCATCCGGCCTCTTGATCTACGCAGCCAAATCCGACTGGATAGGCAAGCCGGTTACGACTGGTGAGCGCATGCTGGAGATCGGCGATCCCGACGACACTGAGGTCAGGATCGAGCTACCCGTATCGGATTCGATTGTGCTTGCGCCCGGCGGCAAGGTGTCGATGTTTCTCGACGGCGATCCACTTCAGGTCATCCCCGCGAGCATCACGCAGACCAGCTACCGCCCGAGCCTGACAGCCGACAGGCAGCTCGCGTTCAAGGTGCACGCGTCCTTTGAAGAAAAGCGTCGGCGCAGGATCGGCGTGCGCGGCGTGGCGCGACTGGACGGCGGCGACGTGCCGCTGTGGTTCTACCTCTTGCGCCGTCCGATCGCGACCGTGCGGCAGCGGTTCGGACTATGACCCAGGCAGCCCCCTGCGAGGCGCCGGCGCCGTCAGCACAATTGCCGCGGTTGCGAAGCGACATCGTCATCGAAGTCATACACGAGCACGACAGCCCATTTATCTCGGCCATCGTCACTGATCCCTTGCGCGCCACCTACTACCGCTTGGCATGGCCGGAGAGTGCGGTGGTATTGGCCTGGCAACAGGCGACGACGTCAGACGCTTTGATGCAACGGTTGGCGATAGAGATGGGAGCTCGCGTTTCCTCCGATGAGGTCAAGGCGGTGGTCGCGTTCGCACAGGCCAACCAGCTCACCCAACCCGCCTCCGGTGGCGACTTGCGCCGGTTGGCAATTCTTCGGGCCAACCGCAAACGGGGCATGGCAAGCACGGCATTGCAGAGTTGCCTCTTCTTTCGCATCCCCCTCGTTCGCCCTGATCGCGCCTTGACCCGCATCCTGCCCGTCTTCGCGTTCGCCTACACCCGGACCTTCTGGATTTTGGTGGGCGTCTGCGCGTTGCTGGACATTCATTTGGCCATGCGCGCGTGGCCGGCGTTTCTCGCGAGCGCTGGCCAGATGCTGCAGCTGCAGGCCCTCGCCATCTATGCTGCAGCCCTTTTTGTGCTGAAGGCGGTGCATGAACTCGGCCACGCATTGACCACCGTGCGCCTGGGATGCCGCGTTCCCAGCATGGGCATTGCCGTCATGTTGGGGGCACCGGTGCTCTATACCGACACAACCGATAGTTGGCGCCTGCCGCGCCGCGCCGACCGCCTGTCGATCGTCTTCGCCGGCGTCGCGGCTGAGTGTGTGGTCGCAACGCTGGCGATGTTGGCTTGGGCGTTTCTCGACGATGGCCCGTTGCGGCAGACCTGCTTTGCGCTCGCCACGGCTTCGCTGCTCCTGACTTTCCTGGTCAATCTCAATCCCTGCATGCGGTTTGATGGATATTTCGCCCTGTCGGACTACTTGAGGGTCCCAAACCTCCAGTCACGCGCGTTCGCGCTTGGCTGCTGGCGTTTGCGCGAGAGCTTATTCGATCTTCGACATCATCCGCCGGAGGTGTTGCCATTCTCCCTGGCCCGCACGCTGGTCCTCTACGCCGGTTTCACCGCTATCTACCGCTTCTTTTTGTTCCTTGGGATTGCCGCTATGATCTATGTGATCGCCGGTAAAGCCATCGGCACCATACTGGGCGCCATCGAGATCGGAATTTTCATTGCTCGGCCGGTCTGGGGCGAGTTCGCCACCTGGTGGTCCTTTCGAACCGAGATTGTCAAACGTCGACGCAGTTGGTTGACGGCCAGCGTCTTCGTCGTCGCTGTCACCAGTCTCTTTGTGCCCTGGATCTCTACGATCGAAGTGCCCGCCGTGATGATGGCGGAACAGGAGGAGGCTGTGTACCTCCCGATCCCCGCCCGCTTGAAGCAGGTGCGGGTCGCCAATGGCCAGCAGGTTCGAGCAGGCGAGGTGATGTTTGTTGCAAGCTCGCCTGATTTGGTTCACGCCCGCCAACGAGCCGATCTGAAGTTGCGAGCGCTGGCCGCGCAAATCGAGCGCCTTCACGCCAACGAGAGAGAACGCCCGCAACGCATCGTCCTCGTCGCAATGCACGCGCGTGTCGCTGAGGAAATCGCCGCCACAACTCGGCAATTGCAACAGTTGACGGTCCGTGCCCCCTTCGACGGCCGCGTCGTTGACCTCGACCCCGACCTCGCACCAGGTCAATGGATCAACCCTAAACATAAGCTGGCTCACGTCGCAGCCGAGCCTACCTCACTGGTGCGCGGCCTGATTGCCGAAGCCAACCTGGCCCGGGTGAGGGAAGGAGCGAACGGCATGTTCGTTTCCGATGATGCCATCCGACCCTCGGTGGCCGTGACCCTCGCCAAGATCCGCCCTGCTAGTGACGGTCGCCTCTTCGAACCCATGCTGGCCGACGTGCACGGTGGACTTGTCAATTCCGCACCGGCTCAGACGCTGCCATCCATGCCTCAACTTGTGGCGCGCAACAGTCACTTCGAGGCGATCTTCGCAGCTGTTCCCGGTAAGACCAGCCAGGTCGTGAGAGGCGTCGTCCGCCTCGAGGCGAACGCTGTGAGCCCGGCTACCCTGATGTGGCGCGCAATGGCCAAGGTTCTAGTGCGCGAACAAACGTTCTGAAGCTGGCCGATGGGGCGTTGGTAAGGGCTACCAAGCTGGCGCATCTCGATCCGCTTCTGCACGTTATCGCAGCCGCAGAGCCACGCTAGGAGCACAGGTCCGCTGTCGACATGTTGCGTGTGTGCATCGCGGCTGAAGCATCAAACCGGGAGGATCGGCCCTTGTTGTTAAGCAGCCGATCGAAGCAACATGGACGGTTGCAGCCGAGACATTCGAACCCGAGTTTGATCTGCTCGGTCGGCACCACGATGCCGTGCATGGCGGGAGCATGTTCCATCACTGTGCCATTGAAACTGATGCACATCGAGGTCGTAACGGGGCCCGCTCCCTGCTTCGCGCGACGCTGGGCGAAGTTGACCAGGAACTCGTGGTCATGTGTTGGAAACCCGCGTGCCGCCGATCGTGTCCTTGAGCCGAAACAGGGTGTGCTCTTTGCCGCGCCCGACGCCCCGGCCGAGTACCTTCAGATCTTCCAGATGGAGATCGATGTGATCACCCAACGTTTCTCGGCTGGTGGCAGGCTTCGTTGTAGGCTTCTCGCCGCGGCTCATGCGGCTTTACTGCTCGCCAGCCCAGGCCTCGACATCGAGACGAAACGCGTACGATAAGGTATGGCCGTGTTTCCGTACCATCGAGCGCCTTTGGCCCGAGCGCAGCTTGATGGAGGCCGCTATGACCGGAATCAGCCTCACATGTTCGTTAGGTTCCCTCTGAGACCCCCAAAATTATGACGCTAACTCAGATACATAAATTCTCGGTCGCCCCGATGATGGATTGGACGGATCGGCATTGCCGGGTGTTCCATCGCCTGATGACGCGGCGCGCCCGGCTCTACACGGAAATGGTGACGGCCGACGCCATACTTCATGGCAAGCGCGAGCAGCTTTTGGGTTTTTCGGACGTCGAGCATCCTGTGGCTCTGCAACTCGGCGGTGCCGACCCAATCAAGCTCGCAGAGGCGGCCGCCATCGGAGCCGCATGGGGTTACGACGAGATCAATCTCAACGTCGGCTGCCCATCCGATCGTGTCCAGGGCGGCAACTTCGGCGCCTGCCTGATGGCGGACCCCGCGCTCGTCGCCCGCTGCGTGGCCGCCATGATCGGAGCGACGACACTCCCGGTCACCGTCAAATGCCGCATCGGGATCGACGACCAGGATAGCGAAGCCGACTTCGAGCGCTTCATCCTGGAGGTCGCCGGAGCCGGGTGCCGGGTCTTCATCGTGCATGCGCGCAAGGCCTGGCTGCAGGGGCTCTCTCCGAAACAGAACCGGGAGATACCGCCGCTCGACTATCAACGCGTCTGGCGGCTCAAGGCCGCGCACCCCGACCTGGTCGTCGTCATCAACGGGGGTATCACCACGCTGGAACAGGCGTGCGAGCAGCTTCACCACGTCGATGGCGTGATGGTCGGCCGGGCGGCCTACCAAAACCCTTGGCTGCTCGCATCCGTTGACGAACGCCTGTTTGGCGAGCCTCCACCGATTATCACCCGCGAAGAGGTTTTGTCCGCCCTCATCCCCTATGCCGCCAGGCACGTCGCAGCGGGTGGCCGCATCAACAACATCACCCGCCACATCCTCGGCCTCTATCACGCTCGCCCCCGCGCCCGGGCGTTCCGGCGCTACCTGTCGGAGAACGCGAGCGGCCCCGATGCCGATGCTGCGCTCTTCCAGCAGGCCCTCGACGCGATGGCCGAAGCACCCGCCGCAGCGCACTGATGATCGGCCCCTCGGCGCCGGCACGGCACGGACTGTGGCCCCGCAGCACCATCGGCGATTCGTCATCAACCCAAGCCATCGCAACCTTTGAAAAACAGACCGAATTGAGCCAAGGTCAATTCAGACAACGCCCGAAGCACGGCGCCCGAAACACGCGCCAGGCTTGACCGGGTTTGATGTTTTTGGCCGTTCGCGCTGGGGCGCTCGGTGGGGCAGGGCGCTCAAATCGCCCTGAGGCGGCAGCTGCGCGCCGAGATTTTCGCAGCTGAACTGACAGACGAGGGCGGAATGACGAGAAACACATGGTTGGCAGCGGCCGGCTTGGCTGCGGCGCTGCTGGGCAACCGGACCGCCATTGCTCAGGACAGTCAGAATTGGATTCCTTGGAATCGCGATATCGCGACCGCTTCAATCGCCCAAAGTTACGATCATTCCTTCGCGCGCCAATGGGAAGCAAATCCGCCAAAGGGTTTCCCGACGTTGTCGCGTGACAACGTCGCAGCCATGAAGGCGGCGATCGAGCGTTACACCGTCATTGTGGATAGAGGCGGCTGGCCGCAACTTCCGGACCAAACCATACAACCGGGCTCTGGCGGCAAGATCGTGGAGCTGCTGCAGCAGCGATTGCTGGCGTCCGGCGACCTGAAAGGTGGTACGGAGAGTTACTTCGCCGGTTATGACTACGCTGTTGAAAAAGCCGTCAAACGCTTCCAGGCCTCCAACGGCCTGACGCCCACTGGAATTGTCGACAAACGCACGATCGCGGCCATGAACGTGCCGGCGAACGTCCGCCTGAAGCAGCTCAAGACCAACCTCTCCCGGATCCAGGAACTCGCCCGCAGCGCCGGCAAGAAGTATGTTGTCGTCAACATCCCCGCTGCCCAGATCGAAGCGGTGGAGGACGATCGCGTCGTCTCGCGGCACGCCGGCGTGGTCGGCAAGCTCGACCGCCAGACACCGATCCTGAAGTCCACGATCCACGAGCTGAATTTCAACCCCGTCTGGCACTTGCCTCCGACCGTCATCAGCAAGGATCTCGTGCCCAAGGGCCGCGACATGCAGCGCCAGGGCAAGGATGTGCTGGCCAAGTACAAGATCGACGCTTACGGCAGCGACGGACGAAAGCTCGACAGCACAAAGATCAATTGGTCACGCGCCGACGCTGGCAGCGTCACGTTTCGCCAGCAGCCAGGGCCAGAGAACCCGCTGGGCTTCGTTAAGATCAACTTCCACAACAGCCACTCCGTCTACATGCACGACACCCCATCGCAGACGCTGTTTGGCAGGAATTTCCGTGCTGCAAGCTCGGGTTGTGTGAGGATCTCCGGCATCGAGCAACTGGCGGGCTGGCTCGTGCGCGACCAGGGTTGGTCGACCGAAAAGGTGCTCGCCATGAAGAAGTCGGGCGAGCGCCTGGACGTCCGGCTGAAAAAGCCGGTGCCGCTGTTCTTCGCTTACATCACGGCTTGGGCGACAGAGGACGGAGTGATCCAGTTCCGTCGTGACATCTACAACAAGGATGGCGTGGGCTCAGTGGCGTCGGCCTATTGAAAGTCTCCTCAACGCTTTGGTGACCGGTCGGAAGGCGGGCCTGAGGGCCCGCATTTTGCTTGCCGTCGGCAACACGCCGCAGGGCACTAGCCCATGGCCGACCGCCCCGTCACCGCTTGAGCTGTATCAAGGGCCACTGGGCCGCGGCCGGACTATGGTCCGCTGCGACAATGCGCGGGGGCGCGCTGCTCCTGATCAACACATATGGTTTTGCGCATGTATTCTCATGGCCGAATTTGCCGTGACCGAGCCAACGCTCGAGGGTAGTGTCCCGCCGATGGCGCCAGCCTAAGGCATGGCGCTCGAACAAGTGGGTTCGGCAGTCAGAAGATGGCCGGGGGTGCAAGGTCCAAGCGGCGCCTCAAGGCTAAAAGAGTAAGCCCAGTGTGTGGTCGGCAGAGCCGGCGGCACGAGCGTCAAGGCGACTGGTCTTGTGGCTGTGGCGGAATGACGGACGGCGATGCCAGCTGCCGCGAGCGCAGACGGCGCCAGTGAGCAAGTGGAGGCGACAGGTTATGGATTATACGCGTGCGTTCAAGGACGCCCTGGGTCGCATCCATAGCGAAGGGCGCTATCGCGTGTTCGCTGATATCTGCCGCACGCGAGGCGCGTTCCCAAAGGCGGTCCGCCACGGGGACACGGGCGTACGGGCAATCACGGTGTGGTGCTCCAACGATTACCTTGGCATGGGCCAGAACTCGATCGTGCTCGACGCCATGCACGAGGCGATCGATCAGGTCGGCGCCGGTTCCGGTGGCACGCGCAATATTTCCGGGACCACGCACTATCACGTCGAACTGGAGGCTGAGCTCGCCGATCTCCATGGCAAAGAGGCAGCACTGCTGTTCACGTCAGCGTTCGTCGCCAACGATACCACGCTGGCCACCCTTCAGAAGCTGCTGCCCGATGCCGTCATTCTGTCTGACGCCAAGAACCACGCCTCGATGATCGCAGGTATCCGCAACGGTGGTGGTGAGAAGATTATCTTTGCCCATAATGACCTGGCCGACCTCGAGCGAATCCTGTCCGGTTTGCCACGGGACCGCGCCAAGATCATCGCCTTCGAGAGCGTCTATTCGATGGACGGCACGATCTCGCCGATTGGCGAGATCTGCGCCCTTGCCCGCAAATACGGCGCGCTCACCTACCTGGACGAGGTGCACGCTGTCGGCATGTACGGCCCACGCGGCGGTGGCATTGCCGAGCGCGACGGCGTCATGGATCAGGTCGACATCATCAACGGGACCTTGGCCAAGGGCTTTGGCGTCATGGGCGGCTACATCGCGGCGAGCCGCGATCTCGTCGACGCCATCCGCAGCTACGCGCCGGGCTTCATCTTCACCACGTCGGTGGCGCCAGCTATTGCTGCAGGCGCGTTGGCCTCCATTCGCCATCTCAAGGCCTCGACGCTCGAGCGAAGCCGCCATCAGGAACGGGCACGAACGCTGAAGCGGCGCCTGAAGAATGCCGGCCTGCCCGTCATGGACAACCCGAGCCATATCGTTCCCGTCCTGGTCGGCGATCCCGTGATCTGCAAGATGGTGACCGATCAGTTGCTGGATCGGTACGGCATCTACGTGCAGCCAATCAATTATCCGACGGTGCCAAAGGGCAGCGAGCGCCTGCGCCTGACGCCGACGCCGCTCCACACCGATGCCGACATGGACCACCTCGCAGCGTCCTTGTCCGAGCTGTGGGCCGAATGCCCGATCTCCCTCGAGCAAAAACGCGCGGCCGAGTAATCAAGCTGACCGCGAGGCGGCAAAGCGTGCGCCGATCACAGTGTGACGGGTTGCCTTGTCTTGGCAAAAACTAAGTCATCTCACCACCGCAGAACGTCGCGCGCGTCATGGGGATGGGCTGCTCCACCCTCGAAAACGGTAGCTATGCCTACCGCCCGGCAGTCGACAGCGGTTGCTTGCCAAGCGCAGGCTGAGCCCGTGTGCCGCGCAAAGCGGCCCGGCTCGCAAACTCCGCCCGGATATGACGGGCCAATTCTTCCGCAAAGGCATTGGTACCACGCACTGGTAGGCGCAGGTTTATGGCGAAGCTCGGCAACGCCGGCAGGGGCACGTCCCGCGCGAGGATCTCCAGCCCCGCAGGCACGGTCTCACGAAGCAATGCCGAGACGCAGACGCCGGCCGCGACCGTGGCGTTGACGGCGTCCTGGTTGGCGACTTGCAGCACGATCCTGCAATCGACGCCCCCTCGCCGCAGCGTTTCGATCAGGACTGGGCGAAACCGACACGTGCGTCCCCCAATGGCGAGCGGTAGCGGGGCTCTGCGATGCGCAGCGCCCCCCGGCGCACCAACCCAAACGAGATCATCATGATAGAGGGTCTCGCTTCCCTTGCCGCCGGCATCCAGATCGGTGGTGATCGCAAGGTCGATTTCGCCCGCCTCCAGTGCTTCGACCAGCTCCTGTGAGTTGGCAGCCGTCAAGCTCACTTGCGCGCCGGGCCAGCGCTCGATGAAGCGGCGGAGAATGGGCGTGGCGTAGGTGACGATCAGGTCCACCGGCAACCCGAGCCGCACCTCGCCTTCGAAAGCGGGTGTCGTCATGCTCTCGACCATCTCGTCGTTGAGCGCCAGCAGCCGTTGCGCCGGACCAAGCAGCTGCTCGCCGCTGGGCGCCAGAACCAATCGGTTGCGGTCCCGTTCGAACAGACTGAGCCCCAGCGTTTCCTCGAGGCGTTTGATCTGCAGGCTGACAGCGGCCTGGGTACGATTGAGGCGCCGGGCAGCGCTCGTCGCGCTTCCGGTCTCTACAACCGCCAGAAAGGCACGGAGCAGCGAGGGGTCGATGTCGCGTCGCATGAAGGCTGGTCCAAGGAAACGTTATGGATTGCATTAATATCATTCATTTTCGTTATGAGCCAGAACAAGCTATCCGTCATGGACCGATCAATCCTGCGCTCTCGACCTGAGGCTGCCGCCATGCCCACAATCTTCTATCGCGGTTCGTTTCCAGCATTCGCCCTCGCGTCGGGAGGCAAAGCGCTGCAATTGGCGCGGCAGGCCCTGTGGTTCCTGGAGGCAGCCGTGGCTGTGGCAGGCGAGCGTCGCCGCCTTGCGCGCCTCGACGATCGTCTACTCAAGGATGTCGGGCTGTCGAGCAGCGTGGCGGCTCGCGAAGCGTCGAGGGATTTCCTGGACGTCCCCGCCCACCGGATCCGCCGGCGCTGATCGTCCCTGCAATTCAGCTGTCGAGCACGCGCCCGGCAAAGCTCATGATAGCGCTGATGACATCCCCCTCCCGGTCCCGATGGGGGGCGTGGCCACAGTTGTCGAGCACGAGCCTCTCGACCGGCCCCTGGGCGGTGTCGGTGATGGCGTCGAGCTGCGCCAGGGTCCCGTATTCATCGTCATGGCCCTGAATGACCAGGCTCGGCACCGTCAGCAGCCGGCACTCCGGCGCCAATGACCAGTCACGAAAGGCGGGATCGAGCCAGATCCGTGACCAGCCGAGGAACGCGTCGTCGACGTGGGCATGGTGACGGGCGAGCCGGTCGCGCAAGCCCGTGGCTTCGTAGCTCTGCGTCACCCTGGCGATGCTCTCGACCGATATCGGCTCCACCATGACGTGAGGCGCCATCAACACGGTGGCCCCCACGCTTGCGGGGTTGTGGGCGGCGTGGATGAGACCGATCGAGGCGCCGTCGGAGTGCCCGATCAGGATGCTCGCGCCGATGCCGTGCATCTCGAGGAGCTTCGGCAGGACGTCGAGCGCCTCGTGGTGCATGAAGCCGGGCTCACGCGGCCCCTTGAGCGGCGATGATTGGCCATAGCCTTGCCGCGAATAGATGAGAGCCGGCATCCTGAGTGCGCGGGCGAGCTTGTCGGGAAAATCGCGCCACAGGCTCACTGAGCCCAGCCCCTCGTGCAGGAACACCAGCCATGGCGTCCCAATCGGCCCGGGAATGACGCGCGTCTCGATGGCGAGGTCGTCGATGTGCGTGACCAGCATGGCGTGGACCTCCAGGAGCAGGGCCGCAGGCGGACATCGACCGCAGGCAGCACGATCAGACGTGGCCACCTAGATACGCGCGCTGCACGGCGGGATCGGCGCGCACGTCATCCGGCCGGCCGCTTGCTAGAACTGCGCCCTCGACCAGCACCGTCAACCTGTCAGCCACCGCAAACACGAAATCCATGTCGTGCTCGATCAACAGCACGGCGTGCGAGCTGGCAAGGGCTTTCAAGAGCGCCGTCATGCGTTCGCTCTCCTCCTGGCCCATGCCGGCAAGGGGTTCATCCAGCAACAGAACCTTTGGCCCCGAGGCAAGCGCCATGGCAATCTCGAGCTGCCGTTTCTGTCCATGAGCCAGCGTGCCGGCGACCCGTTGGTGGCCGTCGTCGAGCCCGGCCCGCTTGAGGGCCGCCGTTGCCGCAGCCATGCAGTCGCGGTCGGCTTCAGGCGGTGCAAACAACGCGACCCCCCGGCGCTGGCCAACCGCCTGCGCAGCGAGCCGCACGTTCTCGCCGACTGTCATGGCAGGCAGAATGTTCGTCCGCTGGAATGAGCGCGCCAGACCCAGGTGAATGCGCTTGTGTTGCGCAAGGTCGGTAATGTCGATGCCGCCCAGAAGAATGCGACCCGCCGTCGGCCGTATGGCCCCGGCGAGCAGATTGACAAGCGTCGATTTCCCGGCGCCGTTGGGCCCGATTACCGCGTGCAACTCACCCTTGGCGAGCGAGAGCGATACGTCGCGCACCGCCTGCACACCGCCGAATGAGCGCGACAGTCCCTCGGTCTCGAGGAGCGGCGAAAGGGGGCCCGCTGCATCAATCATGACGGATAGCCTCCTTCTCCGCGCTGTTGCCGCCGGTCGAGGTCACCCCGGGATCGCCGTGACTACCATCATCGGGGTCAGCCTTCCCGAACACCCGGATGCCCGTGATGCCATTCCTCAGCAACAGCACCGCCGCCAGGATGACCAACCCTTCGACCAGCAGCTTGCGCTCCGTCACCTGCTGCGCGACGTCGTCGAGAAAGGTGTAGGCGAAGGCCCCGACGATCGGACCGGCGAGCGTGCCGATGCCGCCGAGCAGGATGTGCAGCAAGGCCTCGGCCGAGCGGTGCCAGCCGACCAGCTCCGGATTGACGAAGCCCGACTGCATCGCCCACATGTGACCGGCAGCCCCCGCCATGGTGCCAGCCGCCGTGAAGGCGAACAGCTTGTAGCGGAAGGTGTCGTAACCGAGCGCCTGCATCCGCCCCTCGTTGACACGGATACCTTCGAGGACGCGCCCCAGCATCGATCGGACCAGCATCGCCAGCAGACCGAACATCGCGATGAGCTGCACGAGCGCGACATAGTAGGCGACCCATGGCCGATAGGCGCGCGGCAGGGATCGGGGATCCAGCTCCGCGCCAAAGGCCGAAAGCAGGGGCCGGGCGAGATAAGCTCCGTCCGTGCCCCCGCCGAGTTTGGTGTCGTGGAATACGAAATAGATGAGCTGGCCGAAGGCAAGCGTCACCATCAGGAAGAAGAAGCCCTTGGTCCGCAACGCCACCAGGCCGACGAGCGCGGCGACGACGCCAGCGGCCAACATGGCCGCGGGCAGTGTCAGCCAGATTGGTTTGGCGGCGCCCTCCGGCGAGATCAGGTAGACGACGTAGGCGGCAAGCCCATAGAAGGCGCCGTGCCCAAGGCTGACCAAGCCCGTTGCACCTACCAGGATTTGCAGGCTCAGCGCCAGCATCGAAGCGATCATCGCCGTTGTGACGAGGCCCACGTAGAACGGCGATGCCACTAGCGGTAGCGCCGCCAGGGCCGCAAAGCCCGCCCACACCAGCGCCCAACCCAGTCGGGTCGCAGGCAGCATGCGCGCGCGCCCCGTCATGTCCTCTCTCCGAAGAGACCAGCCGGCCGCCACAGCAGCACCCCGATCATCAGCAGATAGACACTCGAGCCCGACATCGCCGCAATCAGCGTACCCACCGGCCCCGTGCCCTGGAACGCCGGCCCATAGGCCTTCCCGAGCGTGTCCACAATACCGATCAGCAGCGCCGCCCAGAACGCCCCGGAGATCGAGCCGAGCCCCCCGATCACGACCACGACGAAGGAGATGATCAGCAACCCGTCTCCCATGCCGGGATAGACCGAGGTGAGGGGAGCCGCCAGCATGCCCGCCGCCACGGCAAGTGCAGTGCCAATGGCGAAAACGATCAGATGCACCCGCCGCGCATCGATGCCGAGCACGTCGACGATTTCAGGGTTCTCCGCCGCAGCTCGGATCACCGCGCCAAAGCGCGTCCGCTCGATCCACCAGAACATGATCGCCGCCAGAGCCAGGCAGATTCCAATGACGGCGAACCGATAGGCCGAGTAGGCAAACCCCTTGGTCACCGGCACCGAGAAGTCGAGCGCCGCGGGTATGCCAACGGCATGGAAATCGTTGCCCGCAATCAGCCAGCGCAACTCTTCTGCCAGCAAGATCAGGGCAAAGGTCAGCATGACCTGGTCGAGATGCTCGCGCCGGGCGAAATGGCGAAAGAGCGTCCATTCCAGGATGGCGCCGGCGAGCGCGCCGCCCGCGATCCCGATCGGTAGAGCCAGCCACAGCGAGCCGGTGGCTTTGCCCAGCAAGAAGGCCGCGTAGGCCCCCAGCATGAACAAGGAGCCGTGAGCGAGGTTGATGATGCCCATGACGCCGAACACCAGCGTCAACCCGCTCGCCACGAGGAAGAGCAGGAGGCCGAATTGCAGGCCGTTCAAAAGTTGCGCGATGAAGCCGGTCATCTCAGGTGGATACGGCAAACCGTGGCGGCAGGGGGCAGTCTACCGCCCCAGCCGCCACCGTTGCTGTTTCCAAGCGCCGTCAGAGCTTGCAGCCGGTGCCGGGGTCGGCAAGGTCTGCCGCCGCAATGCCCACCACCTTGTTCTGCCCGCCTGTCGCCTTCCGCAGATAGATGTTCTGCGTCACGTTCTGGGAGGCAGACATCGAGATGGCGCCGCGGGGGCTGTCGATCTTGGCCGCACGCATGGCTTTGTAGAGCCCGTCCTTGTCGTCGAACTTGCCCTTGACGGCTTCCAGGCCGACGGCAAGCAACTGGGCTGCGTCATAACCCTGAACGGCATAGACGTCGGCATCCCGCCCCGTCTTCGCCTTGAACGCAGCCCGGAATGACTTGTCCTTGGCGTTGTCCAGACCATCGCCATAATGCAGCGCTGTTTCGATGCCTTCTGCTGCATCCCCCTGCGGACCGAGCACACCTTCCGTCAGGAAGCCCGAACCAACGAGCGGCACCTTGATGCCCGCAGCCTTGTATTCCTTGACGAACTGCACCGCGCCACCTCCAGCGAAGAAGGCGCCGACATAATCGACACCGAGGCCGGAGATCTGCGCGAGCAGCGGCTGGAAGTTGGTCTCGGGAAACTTCAGAGTGAGCACCTTGACCACCTGCCCGCCGCTCTTCTCGAGGCCCTCCTTGAAGCCCTCGGCCGACTGCGTGCCCGCGCCGTAGTCCCAGGTGATCCAGGCTGCTTTCTTGACTCCGCGCTTGCCGAGTTCGAGGCCCATGCCGTGCGCCGGCTGCCAGTTGGTGAACGAGGTACGGAAGACGTTCGGCGCGCACAGTTGCCGTGTCACGTCGTTGGCGCCGGCGTTTGGAATGATCGTCAGCGTGCCGCTGTCGCGCACAACCTTGTGGATTCCCATCTGAACGCCCGAATGCACCGTGCCGATCAGCACGTCGACGCCATCGCGCTTGACGAGGCGCTCGGCATTCTGCGGTCCGTTCGGCGGCTTGGACTTATCATCAAGCCGCACGAATTCGATCTCGCGACCACCAAGCTTGCCGCCCTTTTCA
Source organism: uncultured Alphaproteobacteria bacterium (assembly GCA_963761475.1). Classification (GTDB taxonomy): domain Bacteria; phylum Pseudomonadota; class Alphaproteobacteria; order Rhizobiales; family Hyphomicrobiaceae. Next base: position 218,350 of record CAVXGT010000013.1, on the reverse strand, counting down.
GCGACCAGCAGTTCGACCGCCGAGGCGATGTTCTCGCCGAGTTTCGCAAAAGTACCGGAATAGGGGAGCATCAGGCCGACTTTGAGCGCCTTGGTCTGGGCAATTGCGAATGTCGTTGGCAGGCTGGAGGCTGCGCCAAGCGCCAAGCCCCCTTTGACGACGGAACGGCGAGAAATCGGCAGCTTGGCAAAACTCATGGTCTTCCTCCCAGTGGCATGGCGGTGTCCCGGTAGCGCCTTTTGCGTGGATCCTTCCCGGACTGAGCACGGTATAGCGCGTTTTGGCTGGAAGTGGAGCACCCCCCGACTTAGGGCGATGGTAAATGGGCTGCGCCAAACCCGGCCTGCCGGCCGCAAACGCTATAAGTGGCGCAAATACAACGAACCGAAGCGCGGCAGCGCCCCGGTCGCGGTGCTACAGATGTGAAGCCCGTAGCGGCGTTCACACGCAAAACTGCAGAAGTCTTTCCTTTGGGCGCCTTTGTGATCATGTTTGCATGACGGCGCCGATCGAGGCAGACACAACTCGGCTTAATTCGGGCGATTCGGCAGAGCCGGGCACCGATTGTGCCGGGCCTTCGCCCGGATGACAGCCGCGGCGCACAGCGTGAATGGGCGCCACTTCCAACACTGCCAGGCTGGCGGCCGGCCAGCCACGGACGGGAGAGTGAGCAACGATGTCCGAGACGACGAGCAACGAACCCAATGCCCCTGGCGCAGATCCAAAGGATTATGTGCAGGATGGTGCCGTTATGCTCGGTTGCAGCCGCCAAGGCGCGCAGTTGGTGCCGGAAGCCATCGAGCTCAGGCTATCCAATCGTCATGGCCTGATCACTGGCGCCACCGGCACCGGCAAGACGGTAACGCTGCAAGTGCTCGCCGAAGGCTTCTCAGCCGCCGGCGTCCCGGTCTTCGCCCCCGACATCAAGGGCGACCTGTCGGGCGTTGCAATTGCCGGCTCAATGAAACCGGTCCTGGTCGAACGGGCCAAGGAGATCGGTCTCGTCGGCTACGGCAACGCTTCGTTCCCCGTCTCGTTCTGGGATCTTCATGGCGAACGCGGCCATCCTGTTCGCGCCACCATCGACGGCATGGGGCCAGTGCTCTTGTCGCGTCTCCTGGAGCTCACCGAGCCGCAGGAGGGCGTTCTCAACATCGCCTTTCGTTGGGCCGAGGACGAGCGCGCCACCAATCCGCGCATGCTGATCCGCAACCTGGCCGATCTACGCGCCGTACTCGACGAGATCAGCCAGCAACGCGGTGAGCTGCGCTCGAAGTACGGCAATATCGCGCCGCAGACCGTTGGCGTCATCCAGCGTCGCCTGCTCGTGCTGGAGGAGCAGGGAGCCGACAAGTTCTTCGGCGAGCCCGCCCTCGACATCGCCGACCTCATGCGCGTCACGCCCGATGGCCGCGGCGTCATCAATCTGCTGGCCGCCGACAAACTGATGAATACCCCGAAACTCTACGCCACGTTCCTGCTCTGGCTGCTATCGGAGTTGTTTGCGCGTTTGCCCGAAATTGGTGATCCCGACAAGCCGGTCCTCGTCTTCCTCTTCGATGAGGCCCATCTCCTCTTCAACGATGCAAGCCAGCCCGTGCTCGAGCAGATCGAACGGGTGACCCGCTTGATCCGTTCCAAGGGCGTCGGCGTCTACTACGTGACCCAGAGCCCGGCCGATGTGCCCGATCGCGTTTCCGCCCAGCTCGGCAACCGCATCCAACACGCGCTGCGCGCCTTCACGCCCCGCGAGCAGAAGGCCATCCGGGCCGCAGCCGAGACCTTCCGTCCCAATCCCGCGCTCGATACCGAGCGCGCCATCCAGGAGCTGCAAGGTCGGCGAGGCGCTGGTGTCGGTCCTGCACAACAAGGGGGAGCCTTCGATCGTCCAGCGCACCCTCATCCGCCCACCGATGTCGCGCGTGGGCCCGCTGACCGAGCCTGAGCGCAAGGCCATCATGGACGCCGACACGATCAATCGCGACAAGTACACGGAGTTGTCCGATGCCAAGTCCGCAGCCGAATTGCTCGCCGAGCGCGGCACCGCCGTCGGCCAAGTGAAGGAGAAGCTCCGTCGGTTCGGAAATCTCTTTGGCATCAAGTCCTAAGTTCGCAATTCGTGGCCTGCCGTGCTAATAGCAAGGCAAGCCAAACCTACAGCAATGCCGAGTGCAGCGTGCGTGCCGGCGCGGCCGGGACGAGAAGCAACAGCATCGGAAAGGAACAGCAATGGGCCTTCGCTTCCAAAGGCGGATCAAGATCTTTCCCGGGGTCTACATCAACCTGTCGAAGTCGGGTATCAGCGCCAGCGTCGGCGGCAAAGGTGCGACCGTTAATGTCGGCAGCACCGGCCGGCGCATGGTGACGCTCGGCGTACCCGGTACCGGCCTCAGCTACCGCATGCCGATTAATGGTGCGGTGCTGGTGGTCATCGTCGCGGTCATTGCAATCCTGGGTATCGCCTACCTGCTGGCGCCGGAGTACATGCGCACACTGGTGCATTGGTGGCAGCCGAAGTGGTTCTGATCGCGATCTGTTCGCCCGTTCGGCCATCGCAGGCGCGATCATCAGCGCCTGCCCGCAGCCAGTCTCACGACCTCCCGGCCGACACCTGTTGCTGACCGATCCGCCGCCTAGCCTCAGCCCATGAGGGCTTTGACATGCGGCATGACCTCGAACCAGCCCTCGTAGCACATCTTGAGGGCCACCCAGAGGATCACGACAAGGCCGACCCAGGCGATCCACCGGTAACGCTCGATGTATTTGGCGATGTAGTTGGCGGCCACCCCCATCAGTGCCACCGCGACCACGAGGCCGACCATCAGGATGCCCGGATGCTCGCGTGCGGCGCCGGCGACGGCCAGCACGTTGTCGAGGCTCATCGAGACGTCGGCAAGTGCAACGGCCCAGGCGGCACTGGCAAAGCTCTTGGCCGGCCTCAATCCCGAACTCTCGTCGCCCTGCACTTCCTCCGATCCCGGGGATTCGCCCAAGTGGTGCATTTCGCGCCACATCCTCCAGGCCACCCAAAACAGCAAAAGTCCGCCAGCAAACAACAGGCCGACGATCTGCAAGAGTTGCGAAACGAACAGCGCGAACACGACACGCAGCACCAATGCGGCCACGATGCCGATGACAATAACTTTGCGGCGCTGCTCGGGTGGAAGGCCAGCCGCCAAGGCGCCGACCACGATGGCGTTGTCGCCGGCGAGCACGATGTCGATCATCAACACCTGCAGAAAGGCGGTCATGGCCGACGGCGATGTGATGTCCGAGAAGTCAGCGACGATCAGCTTCCAGAGATGGCCGAAGTCCGGACCCGGGCCGAACGTCGGTGATCCCGCCGCAGCAAAGGTTTGGGTCAACCAGGCGACCACCTCGGTGGCAAACAAATCCATGCTTGGCAGTCCTTCTGATCCCAAAAATAGCGCGCAGCCATGACGGCAACGCGCTTCGATACGACGGGTGCGTGAGGTTCCTCCAGAGCCGGAACTTCGCGCCAAAGCTCTATATGGTGCGCCCTGCTGCCGACAACCACTCTCGTTGACGCACAACGACACAACGACATTATGCCTCCACGACATTGGTGCCGGTCCCGAACCGACGCCGCCGCAGCCTGTCTCTCGACAGCCCCCCAATCCATGCTACCTAATTGGCAGGACGAAGGCCTTTTGATACCCGATAAGGGCAAGGAAAAAGCAGTCATGAGTGAAACGCGGGGTGGTGGCAATGGTGGCGGCAGCGGGCGTGGCGGGCGCGTGCATCCAGGTGCCGGCCGACGTTCGGCGCCCCTCCATCCAAAGGGCCGTGTCCTCTCCGTAGCCGACGCCGGCCGCGTCCGCGACCTGATTGGCCCCGGCCCATACGAGCGGGCGCTGCTGATCGAGTACCTGCACCTGATCCAGGATGCGGAGGGATGCCTGCCGGCGGGCCTCCTCCAGGGCCTCGCCGAAGCGCTCCGCATCTCCATGGCGGAAGTCTACGAGGTCGCGACGTTCTACGCTCACTTCGACGTCGTTGGCGATGGCGAAAGCCGCCCCGAGCCCGTGACGGTTCGGGTCTGCGACAGTCTATCGTGCATGCTGGCTGGCGGCGCCCGCCTGTTGGAGGAACTGCAGGCCGAGGCTCTTCCGGGCGTGCGTGTCGTCCGGGCGCCCTGCCTTGGTTCCTGCCACACCGCACCGGTTGCTCATATCGGCCACGCCCATGTCGATCACGCCACCTTCGCAGTCATCAAGGAGCGGGCATTGGCCGGCGACACCCACGCCGAAGTCCCTCTCCACCAGGGCTATGACGCCTACCGCGCCCGCGGCGGCTACGCCGTGCTCGAGCGCTGCATGAGCGGCGAACTCAAGCCGGAGGGTGTGATTGCGACACTCTCCGATGGCGGCCTGCGCGGCCTCGGTGGCGCCGGATTTCCAACCGGCCGCAAATGGGGCCTCGTGCGCGCCGAGGCGGGTCCACGCCTGATGGCCGTCAATGGCGATGAAGGCGAGCCTGGAACGTTCAAGGACCGCCACTACCTCGAGACCAATCCGCACGCTTTCATCGAAGGCATGCTGATTGCCGCGTGGGCCGTCGAGGCGACCGACGTTTACCTCTATCTGCGAGATGAATACCCGGCCGCCCGGCAGATCCTGGCCGAGGCGCTGGGCCGGGTGGAGCAGGAAGGCTTGGTCGCCAACACCAAGGTCCACCTGCGACGTGGCGCGGGCGCCTACATCTGTGGCGAAGAATCCGCCATGATCGAATCGATCGAGGGCAAGCGCGGCCTCCCCCGCCACCGGCCGCCCTACGTCGCCCAAGTCGGCATCTTCGGCCGCCCCACTCTCGTCAACAACATCGAAACCCTCTATTGGATCCCCGAGATCCTGGATAAGGGTGCCGCTTGGTTCGCAGACCAAGGCAGAAACGGCGCCAAAGGGCTTAGGTCCTACTCGGTCTCCGGTCGCGTCAAGTCTCCCGGTGTCGTGCTGACCGCCGCCGGCTCGACCGCAAGCGACTTGATCGCGCTCTGCGGGGGAATGGCCGACGGCCACGCCTTCAAGGGCTATCTGCCAGGCGGCGCATCCGGTGGCATCCTCCCGGCAACGATGGCCGACATCCCCCTCGATTTTGGCCAGCTCGAAAAGCACGGGAGTTTCGTTGGCAGTCATGCCGTCGTGATCCTCTCCGATCGAGACGACATGAAGGACGTGGCCTTGAACCTCATGCGGTTCTTCGAGGACGAAAGCTGTGGCCAGTGTACGCCCTGCCGCAACGGCACCGAGAAGGCAGTGCAACTCATGGCCGCGGGCAATTGGGACCGCCAACTCCTGGCAGACCTCGCCCAGGTCATGGCCGACGCTTCGATCTGCGGTCTGGGCCAAGCTGCGCCCAACCCTCTGAGAAGCGTGATAAAGTATTTTCCCGAGGACTTGGCTTGAAAGCCTGCCCGGCGCGGATTCGATAAGGAGCGAGCGATGGCCAGCGAGAACCTGAAAGTTGGAATGTCTGCCGAAATCGTCCGCGTGGTGGACGATAGCCTCGTCGTCAAGCACGTGGGCGGCGACGGCGTTTTCTCTACGCCCTCCATGATCGGGCTGATGGAGCGCGCCGGCATCGAGGCCGTGCAAGCACACCTGCCCGAAGGCCACACCACCGTCGGCTTCGAAGTCAACGTCAAGCACTTCGCTGCGACCCCCAAGGGTAAGACTGTCACCGTTCGTGCCGAGCTCACCGGGATCGACGGGCGCAAGCTCACCTTCAATGTCGAAGCCAAGGACGACGAGAAGATGGTCGGTGCAGGCACGCATCGTCGGGCCATCATCCAGGTCAAGCCCAAGGCCTGAGCGCCAGCTGCAAGCCCGCAAGCAAGGGAAATAAACGGGATGACGACGACGATCACCTTCACCCTCGATGGCCGGGAGGTCGAAGCGACCGAGGGCGAGACGATCTGGCAGGCCGCCAAGCGTGCCGGCACGACCATCCCCCACCTGTGCTGGCACGACGCCAAGGGCTACCGCGCCGACGGCAACTGCCGCGCCTGCGTCGTCGAGATCGAGGGCGAGCGCGTGCTCGCCGCCTCCTGCCAGCGCAAGGCGGCCTCTGGCATGAAAGTCAGCTCGGCCACCGAGCGCGCCCGCAAATCCCAGGAGATGGTGCTCGAGCTGTTGGTGGCCGACCAGCCAGCGCGTGCTGACTCCCACGATCCCAGTTCAAAGCTGTGGGCCTGGATCGACGAAATGGGAATTGCAGAAAAAGCCCGGTATCCCCGAGCCGAGAAACCCGCTGCCGATACCACCCACGCCGCAATCTCGTTCAACGCCGACGCCTGCATCAACTGCGGCTTGTGTGTGCGGGCCTGCCGCGAGGTCCAGGCCAACGACGTCATCGCCATGGCCTACCGGGGCCACGGCGCGAGGCCGGTGTTTGATTTCGACGCCGGTATGGGCAACTCCACCTGTGTGGCCTGTGGCGAGTGTGTTCAGGTCTGTCCCACCGGCGCCTTGATGGAGGCGAGCCTGCTGGACAAGGCCAGCCAGAAGCGGGTCGTCTTCGAGGAGAAAAGTGTCGATACGCTCTGTCCCTATTGCGGCGTTGGCTGCCAGACCACCGTCCACGTCAAGGGCGGCCGCATCACTCACGTGGATGGCCGGGACGGACCCGCCAACGAGAACCGCCTCTGCGTAAAAGGCCGTTTCGGCTTCGACTACATCCACCACCCCGACCGGCTGACAAAGCCGCTGATCCGACGCGACGACGCGCCGAAGGACGCCAACATGCAGTTGGCCCGCGGCGAATGGCAAAGCGTGTTCCGCGAGGCAACGTGGGATGAGGCGCTGGAGAAGGCCGCTCAAGGCCTGAAGGCCGTGCACGCTAAGCAGGGCCCCAAGGGTATCGCAGGCTTTGGCTCGGCCAAGGGCTCGAACGAGGAGGCCTACCTTTTTCAGAAGCTGATCCGGCAGGGCTTTGCCACCAACAACGTCGACCACTGCACCAGGCTCTGCCACGCGTCGTCTGTGGCGGCCCTGATGGAGGGGCTGAATTCCGGCGCGGTCACCGCACCGTTCACAGCGGCCAAAGACTCGGATTGCATCATCGTCATCGGTGCAAGGCCGGCCGAGAACCACCCGGTCGCCGCCACTTTCCTCAAGAATGCCGCGCGCCGTGGCGCCAAGCTGATCGTCATGGACCCGCGCGGCCAGAACCAGGGTATTGCCCGCTATGCGAGCCATGTCCTTCAATTCAAGCCCGGTCGCGACGTGGCGCTTCTGAATGCCATGCTGCACACCATCATCGAGGAAGGCCTCGTCGACCAGCAGTACATCCAGGCGATGACCGAGGGCTATGACCAGCTCAAAGCCTCGATCAAGGCGTTCGCGCCGGAGGCCATGCAGGAGATCTGCGGCATCTCCGCCGCCACTATCCGCGAGGTGGCCCGCCTCTATGCCCGCTCCGAGCGCTCGATCATCTTCTGGGGCATGGGGATATCCCAGCACACTCATGGCACCGACAACGCCCGCTGTCTGATCGCCCTGGCGTTGACCACCGGCCAGACCGGCCGCCCAGGCACCGGCTTGCATCCTTTGCGTGGGCAGAACAACGTCCAGGGCGCCTCTGACGCCGGCCTCATCCCGATGGTCTTTCCCGATTACCGTAGCGTCGAGAACGACGACATCCGTTCGGAGTACGAGGCCTTCTGGGGCACCAAGCTCGATCCCAAGCGCGGCCTCACCGTGGTCGAGATCATGCACGCGATCCATGCCGACGAAATCCGCGCCATGTACATCCTGGGCGAGAACCCCGCCATGTCGGATCCCGACGTGCAGCACGCCCGCGAGGCACTGGCCCACCTCGAGCATCTGGTCGTGCAGGACATTTTCTTGACCGAGACGGCCTGGCATGCCGACGTGGTGCTGCCGGCCTCCGCGCATGCCGAGAAGTGGGGCACCTTCACCAACACCAACCGCCAGGTGCAGATCGGCCGCCAGGTCATTCCGCCGCCGGGGGAGGCCCGCCATGACTGGGCCATCATCCAGGACCTTGCCCAGCGGGTCGGTTTGTCGTGGAACTACGCCGACGTGGGCGAGGTGTTCGCCGAGATGGGAGAGGTCATGCCATCTCTCAAGAACATCACCTGGCAACGCCTGCTGGCCGAGGACGCCGTCACCTACCCCTGCGACGCCCCCGACCAGCCCGGCAACGAGATCATCTTTGCCCAGTCCTTCCCGACCACCAGTGGCCGCGCCAAGATCGTGCCGACCGAGTTGCGCCCGCCCGACGAGTTGCCCGACGCCGACTATCCCATGGTGTTGACGACCGGCCGCATGCTCGAGCATTGGCACACGGGCTCGATGACCCGTCGCGCCTCGATGCTGGATCTGCTCGAGCCCGAAGCCATCGTGGCCATGAACCCGCGCGAACTCGAACAGCGTGGCATTACCCCCGGCGAACACGTCACAGTGACGACACGGCGCGGGGCTATCACCTTGAAGGTCCGTGCCGACCGGGATGTGGCCGAAGGCATGCTGTTCATCCCATTTGCGTTCGCCGAGGCACCGGCCAACATGCTGACCAACCCGCAACTTGACCCATTCGGAAAGATTCCGGAGTTCAAGTTCTCCGCAGCCCGGGTGGAGAAGGCAACGGCGGAGGCGGCGGAATAGCGGCTCCCTCCGGGAAGTCCGCACGCAGTGCCACAACAAGGAGCAGGTTCATGATCGGCTACGTCACCGTCGGCACTAACGACCTCGACAAGTCCCGCGCCTTCTATGCGAGCCTGCTGGGTACGGTCGCCGCCAAGGAGTTGCACCGCTTCGAGTCCGGCGCCACGATCTTCGGAACCAGCATGAAGCAGCCGTGCGTGTGCGTGATGAAGCCGTTCGACGGCAAGGCCGCAACGGTGGGTAACGGCACGATGGTGGCCTTTGCGGCAGGCTCGCGAGCCAACGTCGATGCGCTGCACGCCAAGGCGATGGCGCTGGGCGGGGCTTGCGAAGGAAAACCCGGTGTTCGCGGGCCGGACGGCCCACAAGCCTTCTACGGCGCATACTTCCGCGACCTCGATGGCAACAAGCTCTGCGCCTTCCACGTAGGCGCCTGACCGGAACTCTGGCGGCCGACCTGGTCTTGTGATTGGCCACACCGCCGAGTCGCGGTATGGCCGGCACACGAAACGAGGGAGGATCATCATGCTCGCAGCCCAAGTGCCGCCCGTTGTCCAAGCGCTCGTCGTGCTCGGCGTCGGCGCCGTCTCGACCCTGATGGGTTTCGGCCTTATTCCCGCTGGCCTCAACCCCAAGAAGGCGGAGGCCTGGAGGAAACGCTATGCCGGCAATTTCCGCATTGGCGGCCCGTTGGTGATCGTGGCTGGCCTCGTTCTCTTGGCCAAAGCGCTGTGGTTTGCCTGAGGCGAGGGGCCGCCCGCCGGGAGAGCTTTCGCTGAAGCATTGAGTGTGCCTAACCTTGGCGGCCAGTTGCAGCCCATGGAGGCCCCCAGTGTCGCAGCCATCCCCAACCAAACTCACCAACCCCGTCCTCGAGGCCATGCGGGCCGGCAAACCCGCCTTTGGTCTCTCGGTCCGCACGGTCCGCTCGATCGATATCGCCCGCATTGCCCGTGCCAGTGGCCATCAGTTCTTGTTCATTGACGGCCAGCACGGCGTCTTCAATGCCGAGACGGTCTGCAACCTTGCCAACGCAGCGCTGGAGATCGGCGTTGCGCCACTCGCCCGTGTGAAGTCATTGAACGATCCGGAAACGCCCGTGCTGCTAGACAACGGCGTCTCCGGCATCATTTTTCCCGACATCAATACGCCGGAGGAGGCGGCCCGGGCCGTTGCTATCTGTCGGTACCCGCCGATCGGCAAGCGCTCGGTCGGCGCCAATTTTCCCCAGTTCGACGGACGCGCCGTTCCGGCCTCGACGGCTGTCCCCGAGATCAACGCCTCGACCGTGGTCGTCATCATGGTGGAAACGGCGAGGGGGCTCGACAACATCGAGGCCATCGCCAAGGTTCCGGGCGTTGACGTTGTCCACATCGGCACCAACGACCTGATGGCGGATCTGGGCAAGGCCGGCCAACTCGACGACCCCGCTGTCGGCGCGGCGCTGGATCGGGCTATTGCGGCATGCAAGGCGGCCGGTAATTTTGCAGGCTGCGGTGGCATCCGCGACACCGCCAAGCAGGCCTACTGGATCAAGCGCGGCATCCGCTTCCTCTCCACCCAGACGGATATCGCCTTGCTTCACGCAGGAGCCAAGGCCTGGATCGATGGCGTCAATGACGCGATGGCGACGTGAAGGCGAGAGGCCTCACCCCCGTTCGGCCGGCATCACTTGAACACCCAGGATCCAGGGGCCTGAGGCCCGTGGCCTTCACTGCCCTTATCGCCTCCAGCAATAAAAGAACGGCCCCGGATACCTCCGAGGCCGCTCTGCTTGTTCGGTCTGTGCTTGAACCCGATCAGTTCCCGTCCATCGTGGACTTGATGTCCTTGGCGACAGCCATCGCCTCGGAAAACTGCTTGCCGTCGCACAACGTCTCCATCTTCGAGAACAGCTGATCGAGCTTGTCGACCGTTGCGTCGGAGAACGTCTTGCCTTCCGCCGTCTGCCCGAGGTTGGCTGCTGCATCGATGCACGCATCCGCGGTGGTCGGTATGGTGTCGGTGCTGGCGGCAGATGCGGCCGGCGCCGGGGTAGCGGGCTGCGCCTGAGGTGCCGCCGGCTCGGCGGCAGGGGCGGGCGCTGCGGCAGGTGTTTCTGCGGGTGCGGGCGTGCCGGCCGGTGCCTGGGCGAACGCAGGCGCGCCGAGGGCGAAGGCGAGGACGGCGGCGGCGGCGAGATGCTTGATCATCTGCGAAATCCTTGTGTGGCCTATGATCGGCTCGCCGGTTGGCCTGTCCGAGGCATTAACCATGGCGTCCGATGTCATCGATATGCGGTTCGATTGTGACCCAATGGGGACGGCAAACTGAAGGCGATGTTCATGTCTGCGGTCGGAGCTATGTCATTTGGTCGCGCCCGGCCGTACTCGCAGGAGTGTTTCGATCAAAGCATCGTAGTGGTCGATGACCGCATCGGGACCAAGCTGCTGGACGGGGACGTCGGTATAGCCGAAGGGCACGGCGATCACTGGTAGCCCTGCTGCGCGCGCTGTCTTGATGTCGGTGTCGCTGTCACCGATCATGACCGCGTTGGCGGGATCCCCACCGGCCATCGCGATGACACCAGTCAAATGGTCGGGGTGGGGCTTGTGGACCGCAAACGTATCTCGCCCTGCAATGGCCGCGAAGCGGTGCGCCAATCCCAGGCCCTCCAACAGGCGGCGCGAGTGGTACTCCCGCTTATTGGTGCACACCGCCAGACGTGCCCCCCGCGCAGTCAACGTATCCAGAGCCTGTTCCAGTCCGGGGAACGCATGGCTTTCCTCGGAAATGTTGGCCGCGTAGTGCGCCAGGAACGTCTCGAACAGGCCGTCGAGCGTCTCCGCCTCGAGGACGGCGCCATGGATGTCGAAGCCCTTCTGGATCATGGCCCGCCCACCGAAGCTGATCGACGGCCGTATGAGGGCCGGCTCGACCGGGCCGAGCCCAGCGAGCCCCAGGACATGGTTGGTCGAGCGGATCAGGTCCGGCGCTGTCTCCACGAGAGTTCCGTCGAGATCGAAAACGACCGTGAGATCTTTGAACAAGGGGCACCTGCAGAATTCGTAGGATTACGTCCACCATGTGCGCATTTCCCCCCCAAGGGCAAGCTTGCGGCGACGGCAGGCATGCGCGAAAATTGAACCTTGGTGCTCAGGCGAAGCAAAGCGCCGGAATGGAGCGGGTGGTAACAAGACACCGCGAACGCCCGTGGCACAGCCTTGGTTCGCGGCGAAATGCGCAGGGTGGATGGCAAATGGCCGATCGCAAGCTCTACGATCTCTTGGGTGTCAAGCCGGAGGCTAGCGACCCGGAGATCCAGCGCGCCTATCGTAAACTCGCCAAAGAACTGCACCCAGACCTCAACCCGGGCAACAAGGAGGCCGAGGAACGCTTCAAGGCCATTACGGGTGCCTACGATATTCTCAAGGATGCAGCCAAGCGCGCGCGCTACGACAGCGGCGAGATCGACTCCCAGGGTCAGGAACGCCAGCGCGAGGAATTCTACCGGCGTCACGCCGATACTGGCAGCGATCACGCCTATCACTCGTCAGCCGGCTACGATGACTTCGCAGACTTCAGCCATGTGTTCGCAGAAGCCATGCGTCGTCGCCAGCAGGCCGAACCCGTTGATTGGCCCGGTACCGACGTCGTCTATAACATGGACGTCGACTTCCTTGATGCCGCCAACGGCGCGACGCGGCGCGTCACCATGCCCGACGGTGTCGTGCTCGACATTAAGATCCCCGCCGGCGTCGAGGCAGGCCAGGTTTTGCGCCTGCGCGGCAAGGGCTCTCCCGGGCGGGGTAAAGGCAAGCCAGGCGATGCCCTGATCCTGATCGCGATCCGGTCCCATCCCCTCTTCACTCGCGACGGCAACGATATCTCCCTAGAAGTGCCAGTCGCCTTGCACGAGGCGATCCTCGGCGCCCAGCTTGACGTACCGACACTCGCCGGCTCGGTGCGCATGCGGCTGCCAAAAGGCGTCCAGAACGGGCAGGTGCTGCGGCTGCGGGGGAGGGGTATCAAACGCGGGGACACCTCGGGCGATTTACTCGTCCGGGCAAGAATCGTGATGCCAGAGGCGATCGACGATGATCTCCAGGCGTTCTTCGAGCGCTGGCAACAGGACCACGCCTACAATCCCAGGAGCGGCACGGAGTTCAAGTCATGATTATGACCGAAAGTGATCTCTTGGCGCGCGTCTCGCGCGTGAGCACCGTCCGTATTGATCGCTGGATAGGGCTTGGCTGGCTCCGCCCGCTCGACAGCGGCGCCGGCCGGCAGTTTGTCGCTATGGACGCCGCGCGTTGCGAGCTCATTTGTGATCTCGTCGATGATATGGGGCTCGACGAAGAGGCGGTGCCCGTCGTGTTGGGGCTGCTCGACCAGCTCTACGGGGTGCGCCGCGAGTTGCGGGCGTTGACCGAGGCAGTAGAGAGACAACCGAGCGAGGTGCGGGAGGCGATCTTGGCGGCGCTATCCCAGACCGGCAAACCCGCCGGACGCTAACCTGGACCCGCCGAGCCTGCCGCAATGTCGCGTGCTCCCGCCTTGCCACTGAAGGCTGCGGGCCGTACTTCTAGGTGCCAGAAGAGCAGGCTCGGCAATCGATCGATCGCCCCACCTGGCCCACAGTAGCGGAGAGCCCCCATGGACAAGAAGGTCGTCACACTGCTGAAGACCCAGTGCTTCATCGATGGAAAATGGGTGGGCACGCCCGAAATCCCCGTCACCAATCCCGCCACCGGCGAGGAGATCGCCAAGGTGCCGCGGTTGGGCAAGGCCGAGGCGAAGCAGGCGATCGACGCTGCCGAGAAGGCGTTCGGTCCCTGGAGCCGGATGCTCGCCAAGGAGCGCTCGGTCATCCTGCGCAAATGGTTCGACCTGCAGATCGAGCACGCCGACGAACTTGCGCTGCTGCTCACCTCCGAGCAGGGCAAGCCGCTGTCCGAGGCGCGCGGTGAGATCATCTACGGCGCCTCGTTCACGGAGTTCTATGCCGAGGAAGCCAAGCGCATCTACGGCGAGACCATCCCGACCTTCAAGCAGGGCAGCCGCATCATCGTCATCAAGCAGCCCCTGGGCGTCATCGGCGCCATCACGCCGTGGAATTTCCCCCACGCCATGATCACGCGAAAGGTCTCTCCGGCATTGGCCGCCGGTTGCACGGTCGTCGTCAAGCCCGCGACCGAGACGCCGCTTACCGCACTGGCCTTGGCCGAGTTGGCGCGCCAGGCCGGCATCCCCGCTGGCGTCTTCAATGTCATCACCGGCAAGTCCGCCGAAATCGGCGAGGAGCTCACCACCAGCCCGAAAGTGCGAGGCATTACGTTCACCGGCTCCACCGAGATCGGCAAGATCCTGATGGCGCAGTCCGCCTCGACCATCAAGAAGGTCGAGCTCGAACTCGGCGGCAACGCGCCCTTCCTGGTCTTCGACGATGCCGACATCGACAAGGCGATCGAGGGCGCGATGGCGTCCAAGTATCGCAATGCCGGCCAGACCTGCGTCTGCGCCAATCGCATGCTGGTCCAGGAAGGCGTCTACGACGAGTTCGTTGCCAAGCTGGCCAAGGCGGCCGAGGCCATGAAGGTGGGCAATGGCGTCGAGGCCGGTGTCGCCCAGGGCCCGCTCATCAATCCGGCAGCCATCGAAAAGGTCGAGGAACACATCGAGGACGCCGTGTCGAAGGGAGCAAGGATCGTCACCGGCGGCAAGCGCCACGCGCTGGGCGGCACCTTTTTCGAGCCGACTGTCCTGGCCAATGTCACGTCCGACATGAAGTGCGCCAGAGAGGAGACCTTCGGTCCCGTCGCGCCCGTCTTCAAGTTCAAGACCGAAGCCGAGGGCATTGCCATGGCCAACGACACCGAATTCGGCCTCGCCTGCTACTTCTATGCCCGTGACATCGGTCGCGTCTGGCGTGTCGCCGAAGGCCTCGAATACGGCATGGTCGGAATCAACGAGGGCATCATCTCGACCGAGCTGGCGCCCTTCGGCGGCGTCAAGGAATCGGGCCTTGGTCGCGAGGGCTCGAGCCATGGCATCGATGGGTTCGTCGAGCTGAAGTACATGCTGATGGGCGGCATCTGAGGTGTCGGCTGACGCTGACGAGCAAAAGCGCCAGGCAGCCGCTGCGGCAGCAGCCCTGATCGAAGATGGCATGCGGCTCGGCCTCGGCACGGGATCGACCGCCAAGCACTTCGTCGACATCGTTGGCGCCCGCGTCAAGGAAGGGCTGCGCGTCGTCTGCGTGCCAACCTCTGAGGCAACCCGCGCCCAGGCTGAGCGGTTGGCCATCCCGCTGACGACGCTCGACGAGACTCCCGAGCTGGATTTGACAGTCGATGGCGCCGACGAACTCGATCGGTTTCTGCAACTCGTCAAGGGCGGTGGCGGCGCCTTGCTGCGCGAGAAGATTGTGGCGGCGTCGTCGCGTCGCCTCGTCATTATTGCCGACAGCTCGAAACGGGTGGCAACCCTCGGCGCATTTCCTTTGCCGGTCGAGGTCGTGCCGTTTGGCCATCCGGCCACCCGAGGAAAAATGCTGGCCGCTGCCCGCCGTGCTGGATGCGAGGGCGAGTTGCGGTTGAGGACGCAGCCGGACGGTCAAGTGTTCTTCACCGACAACGGTAATGTCATCTACGATTGCGTCTTCGGGTGCATTGCAGACGCATCGAAGCTAGACAGAGAACTCCAATCCATTCCCGGCGTGGTCGAGACCGGGCTCTTCCTGGGTTTGGCTGATACGGCCTATCTCGCCGGGCCCGGGGGCGTCGAAACCATTACACGGGAAAGGTAAGCCGTTGTCTCAATCAAATTGCATTCGGTGCGGGTTGCTCGCGGGCATCCTGCTGGGCGCGTTTTTTGTTCCGGCCGCAACCGTCAGTAGGCCGGCCCATGCCCAGGCAGCGAAACCCGAAACCGCAGCCCCCGCGGCATCAGTGGCAATCGATCCCGCACGGATCGCCGCTGCGCGCGAGATCTTTGCCGCCCAGGGTGGCAAGGAGCAGGCGCAGCAGTTGCTCGATTCCACGTCGAAATCGATACTGGCAGAGACCAAGAGCTCGAACCCGCAAATGGCCGAGCCGCTCGAGCGCTTCTTGAAGAAATACTTCGATCCCACCAATCCGAAGATCCAGAAGCTCTTCTCTGATGTGCTCGATGCATCGGCCAACTTTTATGCCGAGCGCTTCACCGTTGAGGAATTGAATGCGCTGGCCGCCTTCCTCAAGTCCCCGACCGGCCAGAAGTTCGTCAAGGCGGCACCCGAGGCGAGCGCGGCGGCCGCCCCGCCCATCCTCGAATTCCAGCGCCGCCTGATGTTCGAACTGCAGTACGCCTTCGCTCGCGGCGAGTTCAAGACGCAGACGAAGGAATAAGGCGGCGGCGGGCCTCCATCAGCGCGAAACCCAGCAGGTTGAGGCCGGGCCACTGCTGGGGACGCTGGGCTGCGGGATCGTCGCGGGCGAGACCAATTCCCCAGATCCGGTCGACGGGGCTCGCTTCCACCAGCACCTTGTCGCCGGTCTCGCTCAGATAGCGCGCAAGATCTGGGTTCCCGGAGAATTTCGCGACGCTCCCGCGCACCACGATATGAAACCGGTGTGCCGCCCAGACGGCCTCGTCGAAGCCCGCAACAGTGCGTCCCGCGGCCTTTGCCGCGCCTGGACTGGCCGACCCGAGGACGCGTTCTTCCGCGCCCCTGTCCCCGAATAGACGAGCCTTTTCGGCCATCATGTAGTGCTCGGCGGTCGGATACTCCACCCCGTCGACCTTGAACGGTGCCGGCCACCACTGGCTCAGAACATGTGGTCCCGGCTGCGTGCTGCTGCCACGATGCCCCCAGAACAACAGGTACTTGGGCTTGGCACCGCCTTCGATTGCTGCGATCAGGCGCGCCCGATCCGTTATGGAGCTTGGGATCTTCACCATCGGATTTGCAGTCATGTGGTCGTTCGTGGAATAGAAGGCGCGCCGGGACGTTGGCCGCAGAGCGTTGCCGCCGTCCGAAGCCCACAGCGCACCGGGAGCAGGCTGCATGACGACTCATGACTATGACCTCTTTGTGATCGGCGCCGGTTCCGGTGGCGTCAGGGCCGCTCGCATCGCCGCCAGCCATGGGGCCAAAGTTGCCGTTGCCGAGGAGTACCGCTTCGGCGGCACCTGCGTCATCCGCGGGTGCGTCCCCAAGAAACTGCTGGTCTACGCGAGCCGCTTCCGAGACGAGTTCGAGGACGCCGAGGGCTTCGGCTGGACGGTCCCGGAAAGCCGGTTCAGCTGGTCGACACTGATCGCTGCCAAGGACAAGGAGATCGACCGCCTCGAGGGCATCTACAAGCGCAATCTCGAACGCGCCGGTGTCACCGTGTTTCAAAGCCGTGCCGTGCTCGAAGGCCCCCATACCGTCCGCCTTCTGAAGCCACACAAGACCGTGCGCGCCAAGACCATCCTGATCGCGACAGGTGGCTGGCCGAACGTCGACGGCGGCCTTGAGGGTCGCGAGCATGTCATCACATCGAATGAAGCCTTCCATCTCCCCGAGCTACCGAAGCGGGTCGTGGTTGCGGGCGGTGGTTATATCGCCGTGGAATTTGCCGGCATCTTCGCCGGTCTCGGCGCCGATACGACGCTGATCTACCGGGGGCCGAAAATTCTCAGGGGCTTCGACGAGGACCTGCGCGACGCTCTGATGACCGAGCTCCCCCGTCGCGGGATCAAGATCCTGACCGACAGTGTATTCAACGCCATCGAGAAAACCCCTTCTGGCCTGCTAGGCCACATCACCGGTGGCCACAAGCTCGAAGCTGATCAGATCATGTTCGCCATTGGTCGCAGCCCCAACACGACTGGCCTTGGCCTCGACATGGCCGGCGTCAAGACGACGCCCAACGGCGCCATCGTCGTCGACGCCCACTCTCGCACCAGCGTCGAGAACATCTTTGCCGTAGGTGACGTCACAGACCGCGTCGCCCTGACCCCCGTCGCCATCCGGGAAGGCCACGCCTTCGCTGACAGCATGTATGGCGGCAAGCCCTGGTCAACAGACTACGAAATGATCCCGACAGCCGTGTTCTCGACCCCGGAAATCGGAACGGTCGGCATGACAGAGGCCGAAGCCCGCGCCAAGTGCGGCGACATTGACCTCTACAAGGCAAACTTCAGGCCGATGAAGGGCACAATCTCCGGACGCGAGGAGCGGATGCTGATGAAACTGATCGTCGAGGCCCGCACCCAGCGTGTCGTCGGCTGCCATATCGTTGGGCCCGATGCCGCTGAAATGGTCCAGATGGCTGCCATCGCCATGCGCATGGGCGCAACTAAGGCAGACTTCGACAACGCCATGGCGTTGCACCCCAGCGCTGCTGAGGAGCTTGTCACCATGCGCGAAAAATGGGTTCCCCCGGCGCCAGCGAATTGAACGATACCGCCAATTCCTCACGCCGGCCGCTGCGAATGGGTGCAATCGAGTCACGCACTGCCACAATTAGGTCGCCACGCCACATTGGTCCTTCCCCGAATCAGCAAATTACGGCCTAACCGCTGCTACACACGGGATTCCGCTGACTTTGGGGGACGGCATATGATGGTGACGTGGCTGAAGCAGGCGGCAGGCCTGCTGGTAGCGCTCACGATAGGGGCCGGCTCGGCCGCAGCGCAAAATTACGACGGCGGCGGCATTGTCAAATTCGGCGCCTTCGGCCAGGGCACCTGGATCAAATTGAATGACACACCCTGGCTAACGAGCAATACCGGCTCCGCATCCCCGAACGGCTTTGGCGGCGGCTTTTCCGCAGCCTACGACTTCGTTGCCAGGGATCGATGGATGCTCGGCGCCGAGATTGACGGCAGCTTTGGCGATGCCCGCGACCTCGTTAACGGCGTCGAATACGGCTTCGACTACTCGCTCTCCCTGCGCGGTCGGGTTGGCCTGTTCCCGTCGCCTGGTTGGCTGATCTACGGTACCGCTGGCTTTGGCTGGCTCGGCATCGAAGCCCAGCAACCCGGAGTGCTCGGCGCCAAGGCTTCCGACACCATCGGTGGATTCGTCGGCGGCGTCGGCACGGAGGTCGACTGGCATCACGTCATCGTCTTCGGCGAGTATCTCTACGGTGCTTATGATGATCGCAATTTCAAATTTTTCACCGGGCGGCACGACGCAACCGACATCGAGAGCCACATGCTCCGCATCGGCATGAAGTTCAAAGTCGGCCACGACTACGCCCATGACCTCGGCTCTTATGGTCGCCATTACGAGCCGCTGAAGTAGCTCCATCCGCCCACGATGACACGCAACCAGGGCCCGCAGGCGACTGCGGGTCTTTGCCGTTTGATGCCTCGTTTGCCATGCTTGCGGCTTGAGATTGATGCAGCGGTGCCTTGCCATTAGGCCGTTGGCAAAAAATGAAGGGAGGAGCAAATGTCACGCTTGGAAGGACGCATTGCCCTGGTCACCGGCGCCGGTAATGGACTGGGCCGGGCCATCGCCGAGCGGTTGGGAGCTGATGGCGCCAAGGTGATCGTATTCGACCTCGAAAGCTCTGCAGCCGACGCGGTTGCGAGCGCCATCACGGCCGCAGGCGGCAAGGCGCGGGCCTCGACCGGCGACGTTACGCGCAGCCAAGACATCACCGCACTGATGCGCGCCATCGAAGCCGAGGACGGTCGCCTTGATATCCTCGTCAACAACGCCGGCATCAACGTGCGTTCGGATTTCCGCCATATGGCCCAGGCCGATTGGGACCGCGTTCGCGAGGTCAATCTGGATGGCGTGGTCCGCCTCGCGCGTGAGGGTTTCGAACTCCTTCGCAAATCCGGCAACGCCGCGCTGATCAACATCGCGTCCATCATGGGCGATCACGGCATGCGCCAGCTCGTCGCCTACTCCGCCACCAAGGGCGCAGTGGTCGCCCTGACCAAGGGCCTCGCAGTGGAGTTTGCGCCCTTTAACATCCGCGTCAACGCGGTCTGCCCGGGCTTCGTGGAGACGGCACTTACCGCGCGCGCGCTTCGCCTGCCGGCGTTTGCCAAAGCCCTGGTCGACAAAACGCCGTTGCGCCGCTTTGGCAGGCCTGAGGAAATTGCAGCCGCCGCAGCGTTCCTGGCATCCGACGATGCCTCTTTCATCACGGGCGCGGCCCTGGTCGTCGACGGGGGAATGACCGCGCAGTTGTGATGTGCCAGAACGGTCAGCCCGGCAGCCTCGGAAGTTTCGATGGTGGCTGTGCTGCGCGCTTGCCATAAACTCGGTTTAGGCCGAGGCGATCAAACGATCGGCCAAGAGCGAGGTTCCCGCTTGCCTGCATTCAATCGACGAGCGAAATGCGCCGCCCATCTCCTGGCGATAGCAATCCTTGCCCTACTGCCCGCAGTGCCGGCTGCAGCAGACATCTACGCGTTCGCAGGTGGCCACACGAGTGTCCGATTCACCTGGGGACACGCTGGACTGTCGCGCCACACCGGCCGCATTGTCGGCGCCAGCGGGGAGCTCGACTTTGACCCCGCCAACCCGACCGCCGCAAAGCTCTCGGTCGAGTTGGAGGCAGATGCGGTCTCCACTGGCGTTCCAGCCCTCGACCGTCTGCTCAGGGGCCCGGATTTCCTGGACGCCAACCGCAACCCCAAAATCAAGTTTTCCGCAACTGGCATCCAGATCACAGGCGAACGGCGCGGCGATGTAACAGGCGACCTCACCATCGGCGCCATTTCCAAACCCGTCACGCTGGCTGTCACCTGGAATTTCACCGGTGAGCATCCCCTCGGCCTCGTCAACCCGAGTTTTGCTGGCAAATTTGTCTCCGGTTTCTCAGCCACGACCCGCATCTTGCGCAGCGAATGGGGTATGGGGCGCGGCGCCCCACTCATCTCAGATGACGTCGACATCGCCATCGAGACCGAAGTGGTGCGCAAACCATGAGCGCCGCCACCCCCGTCAATAAAGACCACGCTCCGCCATGATCTGACTTTGTCGCTGGTTTTCCTCGTCCGTGAGCCCGTTGACATGGTCGAGCAGCATGTCCGGATAACTCGGCAGTGTACTGCGATCGATGTGTCGTTCGCCGTTCCACAGTTGGGACCGGACAAAGGCCTTGGGGCAATGCAGAAACGCCTCATCGACGGTAACCACCAGAGCCACCTTGGGTGCCCGCCCTGCAATCGCGCAGCGACCCAACAGTCGCGCATCGTTTGTGATCCGCGCCATGCCGTTGACCCGCAGTGTTTCGCCCATCCCCGGCACCAGGAACAGCAGCCCGATGCGTGGATTGACGAGGAGATTGCTCATCGCATCGAGACGGTTGTTGCCAACCCGGTCCGGTAGCAGCAGCGTTCGGTCATCGAGTATCTGGACCCATCCGGGCGGATCACCACGCGGCGTTACGTCGGCACCACCCGGACCCTGCGTCCCGATCACGCAAAACGGTGAAAGCTCGAGGATACGCCGGCAGTGCTGGTCAAGCCGCGTGAGGACCTTGTCGGTCGCCCGGCTCATCGGCGCGTGATGCAAGGCCCGCAACTGGCCCTCGTCGGTAATGTAGCTGATGTCATCCATGGCCGTGCACGCTTTCCCATTGTCTGGCCGTCGCGTCTCGGACAAAGGGTTCAAATCCCCTGGGCCGTCTCCGCAATCAAGTGATCCACGACGGCACTGAGCGCCGTCGCGGTGTCCTGGCCTGCAGCACGGCATCGCCGATAGACCGCCAATTGCCTGTCCGCGCTAGTGCCGTCCGCAACTATGGAGCGGGCGTGTTGAACCTCGGACAGGCAATCCAGAGCCTCGGCGTCCTCGCTCACCAGGTCCAGAATTTCCTCGAGCAGGGCAGGGTAGGGGACGAGCTCACCTTTGCCGAGGTCGAACAGGCTATCGCCCACCCCATAGCGTTGCGCCCGCCAGCGGTTCTCCTCCAGCAGAAAAACCGGATATGTCCGCCAGCCGACATTGCCCCGCCTCAATCGCCACAGCATCCGGCAGAGGCACACGTAGATCGCAGCAATCGAGACGGCATCATCGATCCGCGTTGCGACATCCGTGATCCGCATTTCCAGTGTCGGGAACTTCGCCGACGGGCGCAGGTCCCACCAGATCTTGGACGCATCCTCCATGACGCCCGCCCGGATCAGCACGTCCACCGCCTGCTGGTACTCGCCCCAACTCCCAAAACGCCCCGGCATGCCCGTCCGGGGGCTTTGCTTGAACAGCGACAGGCGAAAGCTCTTGAGGCCGGTGTCGTGCCCCATCCAGAAGGGCGACGACGTCGACAGCATCAGCAGGTGCGGCAGGAAGTAGCGCGCCTGGGTCATGATATCGATCCGCAGATCAGGATCGCCGATCCCGACATGCACATGCATGCCACAGATGACGAGCCGCCGTCCGACCACGGCCAGATCCTGCGCCAGCGCCTGATGGCGGGCTTTCGGACTGGTTTCCAGCCGGTCCCAGGTGGCAAAGGGATGCGTCCCCGCGGCGATCGGCGCCAACCCATGCTCGCCAGCCAGTTGCACGATTTCGGCCCTGAGCCCATGAAGCTCGGAGCGTGCCGCAGCAAACGAGCTGTGCGGATGGGTGCCGATCTCGATCTGGGACCGCAGGAACTCCGGGCTCACCCTGTCGCCGAGCCGGCTGAGGCCCCGATCCAGCATGCTTTGTGGCGCCGAGGCCAGGTCCCGCGTCTGGCGGTCCACGAGGTGATATTCTTCCTCGATGCCGAAGGTGAACAGGGGGTCTGTCGGCATGCCTGGGCGCTCCTTGTGCGCGCGTTCCACCACCTGCGCCCCCCGATGCGTGGAGGCGCTGGCGGCGCGTGGAAAGTTATCCTACACTGCTCCAATCATGCGATGATACGTCGTGGTGGGGGCCCTGCAAGAACAGCGGGGCCCTGTTGCCGTTTTTTGTTCCGAAGGAGAATATCATGCCGGCCGCGTGGTCCCCGACAAGCTGGAGATCGAAGCCCATCGTCCAGGTCCCAGAGTACGAGGGGAGGGCCTATGCCGAGCCCGGCCCTGCTCTGTTGGACGTCGAGAACCGGCTCGCCAAGTTTCCCCCGCTTGTCTTTGCCAACGAGGTGATTGCGTTAAGGGCCAAGCTTGCCAAGGTTGCCAAGGGCGAGAGCTTCCTGTTTCAGGGCGGCGACTGCGCCGAGAGTTTCAAGGAGCATTCTGCCAACAATATCCGTGACTATTTCCGGGTTTTCCTGCAGTCGGCGCTGGTCATGACGTTCTCGGGCGGCATGCCCATCGTCAAGGTCGGTCGCATCGCCGGCCAGTTCGCCAAACCGCGCTCCTCCAACGTCGAGAAGCGCGACGGTGTCGAGCTGCCGAGCTACCGCGGCGATATCATCAACGGCTTCGATTTCACCCCTGAGGATCGCATTCCCGATCCCCAGCGCCAGCTCGAGGCCTACCGCCAGTCGGCCGCCACGCTGAACTTCATCCGCGCCTTCCTCCAGGGCGGCTTCGCCAGCCTCGACAACATGAACCGTTGGGCGCTGGACTTCATGAAGGATAAGCCCATCGAGGCCAACTACGAGGCCTTGGCGCACGAGATCGGACGCACGCTCGAGATCATGAAGGCCCTCGGCATCACCGAGGCCAACACGCGCGAGCTGGTGACCACCGACTTCTATACCAGTCACGAAGCGTTGCTTCTCGGCTACGAGCAGGCCATGACCCGTCGGGACGAAGTGATGGGCTCCGGCCGCTACTTCGATACCTCCGCCCACATGATCTGGATTGGCGACCGCACCCGCCAGCCCGACCATGCCCACGTCGAGTTCTGCCGCGGCGTTGCCAATCCGATCGGCCTCAAATGCGGCCCTTCGCTCGAGCCCGACGGTCTTCTGCAGCTCATCGACCTGCTCAATCCAGCCAATGAGCCTGGCCGCTTGACGCTGATCTGCCGCTTCGGCTCCGATAAGGTCGAGAAGCATCTGCCACCGCTGATCAAGGCGGTGAAGAAGGCTGGCGCCAGCGTTATCTGGTCCTGCGATCCGATGCACGGCAACACCGTCACGGCGACCACCGGTCACAAGACCCGCCCCTTCCAGCGTGTCCGCGACGAGGTCGAGCAATTCTTCAAGATCCACCGCTCCGAGGGCACCCACGCCGGCGGCGTACACCTGGAGATGACCGGTCAGAACGTCACCGAGTGCACCGGCGGCTCTGTCCAAATCGTCGATGAGGACCTCGCCAAGAGCTACGAGACGCTGTGCGATCCGCGTCTCAATGCCGAACAGTCGCTGGAGATCGCTTTCCTGGTGGCAGATCTCCTGAAGCTCGAGAGGGAGAGCCGCGGGCATAAGCCTGTATCGCTCTCGCCCGCAGCAGAATAGGCGGGCGGCACGGCATGGGCATGACTACGCCGGCATGCCCGGTCCGCTGGGCGATCGTCGGACTGGGTTGGGCGGCGACTGATTTCGTGGCGCCCGCGATCGTAAAGAGCGCGGGCTCCGAGCTAGTCGCCTGCCTGGGCAGCACGCCCGCCAAAACCCGGGCCTTCGCCGAGCGCTTCGCTGTCCCGCGGACCCACGCGGACTTGCCCTCCCTGATGGCCGACCCCGGTGTCGATGCCGTCTACATCGCGCTGCCCAATGCCATGCACCGCGAAGCCGTGCTCTTGGGGGCACGTCACGGCTGCAACATGCTCTGCGAAAAGCCGTTCGCCATGCGCTACACCGAGGCGCGCGAGATGGTCGAGGCCTGCGCGCAGGCAGGCGTGATCCTCCGGATCGCACATCAGATCCGCCTTGATGAGGCCGTTACCCGCGCGCGCGCCATCGCGCAATCAGGAGCACTTGGCGCCATCGTCTCCATGTCGCTCGAGCGCACCTCGGCCATGCCACCCCGCAAGACCTGGCGCCTCGATATCGCCCAAAGCGGTGTCATGTACGACGTCGGCGTCCACTTGATCGATCTCGTCCAGTGGGTGAGTGGAGAAAGGATCGTCGAGGTCGCGGCCTTCACGACGCCCGACCGCCGCGCGGGCGGCTCCGATGACACCTTCATCCTGCAGGGCCGCCTTTCGGGCGGTGGCCACGCCCAGGTCCGCGCCACCCGTCAGGTGGCGCACGGCGTCAACAGCCTACTGATCGAGGGCACCAAAGGCATGCTCGCCACCTCGCCGCTGCGGTGGGCCAAGGATCACGTCGTCACAATCCGCGACGGCGACGGCGAGCGCCAGGAAACTTACGCGGCAAGCCCAGCCTATGAGTGGGAGGTCGCTGCCTTCGAAGCCGAGCTGGCAGGCCGCCGCAGCCACCTACCCGATGGCGAGGACAGCACCTATACCGTTGCCGTCACCAACGCGGCCCTGAGATCCATCGACGAGCGAAGAATTGTGCAGGTAGCCGAGATCGTGTGATCATGACCAGACCCAGGCAACGCACCATGCTGCAGACGGTGCTCGAACCCGCCCCGTGACGCGCGTCGGCCTTACGCTTGTCCAAGACCAGTCCAAACCGCAGGAACTGAGACCATGACACTTCCCCTCGATGGCGATCTCGTCCTTGCCGGCGCCGGCAATATGGGTGGCGCAATGCTGGCCGGCTGGCTCGCAGGCGGCATCGATACCGCCCGCGTGGTGGTCCAGGATCCCGCACCCCCGCCTCCGATCAAGGCCTTGTTGGAGAAGCACGGCATAACCGCCCACGCCACCATGCCCGCCCGGCCGGCCCCCCCAGCCGTCTTACTGATGGCCGTCAAGCCGCAGATCATGGACGATGTTTTCCCTCCGTTGGCCCGCATCGCCGGGCCACAAACCGTGGTGCTTTCGATCGCCGCCGGCAAAACCATCGCCGGGTTCGAAAAGCACCTCCCAGCCTCCACCGCCGTGGTGCGCTCGATTCCCAACACGCCGGCAGCCGTCGGCCGCGGTATCACCGTCGCCGCTCCCAACGCCCACGTCACAGCCAAACAGAAGGCGCTGTGCGACGCGCTGCTCTCGGCCATCGGTGAAGTGGCCTGGGTCGATGACGAGGCCCTGATCGATCCGGTCACCGCCGTCTCTGGCTCGGGTCCGGCTTATGTCTTCTATCTGACCGAGTGCCTTGCCGCAGCCGGCGTTGCCGCCGGTCTCGCGCCGGATCTGGCCATGAAGCTCGCGCGCGCCACTGTAACGGGCTCTGGCGAGCTGATGCACCAGTGGGCGGACGTCGGCGCCGATCAATTGCGCAAGAACGTCACCTCGCCGAACGGCACGACGTATGCAGCCCTTCAGGTGCTGATGGCTGACCAGGGCATGCAGCCACTCATGACCGAAGCGATTGCCGCCGCAACCAAACGCTCGCGCGAGCTGGCGAGCTGATAAACGCGACGGGCAGCGCCCGGCCCCACATCGCTACACGTCATCGCGCCGTATCGAGCCAACGCACTGTGCCCTAATCGCCGTACTTGACCGAGCACCCATAGGGACGAGCCACCGCCGTCTTCACCGGCTTACCGGCCGCCAGTGCATCGATTGCCTCACGCACATAGGGTCGTGCCGTCTTGATCGTGTCAGGATTGCTCGACGGCTTGTCGTCGATGCCGCCCATATAAGCCAGCGTCCCTTTCGGCGCGATGACGAACATGTGCGGTGTCGTCGCTGCTCCATAGAGGCGTCCAAGCTTGCCATCGGCATCCAGCAATACTGCTGTGGGGGAAGCCTTCCTGTCATCGGTCAACTTGTCGGCCTCGACCCCGTTGACATGGCCCTGCCGTCCCGGCGCCGACGAGATCACGCTGAGCCAAACCGCGCCTTTGCCCACAGCGTACTTCTGCAACTCCTGCATCGTCCCGGTGCCGTAGTGCTTCTGCACATAGGGGCAGTCGTGGTTGGTCCACTCGAGGATCACCGTCTTGCCGAGGAACTGCGAGAGCTTCACTGTCTTTCCCGCACTGTCGGTAGCGGTGAAGTCTGGCGCGGGCTTGCCCGCCTGGACGCCGCCTGCAGCACGGACCTCGACCAGCCCCGCCGCCATGATCCCGACCGCAGTGACGGCGGCAGCGAGCCGGCGACCGAAAGTCCAACGCATCGTTGAGCGCAGCATGGCAAAGCTCCTCATGCATGAATCCCTAGCGTCAGCCGTAGCCACTGGCCTCCGCGCCACAACAACCCGGATCGAAGCACCAGCCGACGTCTTGCGGGGCGAAGTGTCTCGCGACTTGATGGCTGTATTTCGGCGGGCTTGAAGGCCTGAGGCCTTACCGCTCAGATGTAGTGACTGCCACCGTTGACCTGGATCGTCTGCCCCGTCGTGTAGGCGCCCAAGGGGTGACACAACATGCGAATGGCATGGGCGATCTCGTCGGGTTCTCCGCGTCGCCCGACCGGAACTCCGGCCTCCGTAGTGGTCCCCGGGCGCCCGCCCGCCGCCGTGCCGCGAACAGTCTCGATCGAACCGGGCGCGACCACATTGACCGTTATGCCATGCGGCCCGAGCTCACTCGCAAGCGACCGCGTCATGCCGATCATGCCGGCCTTGGCTGCTGACACATGGGCGCGCCCCGCAAGGCCACGAAACATCGAGATACCCCCGAGATTGACGATCCGCCCCCACTTGGCCGAGATCATGTGCGGCACGCTCAGTTGGGTCATCAGGAATGCACAGTCCAGGCTCGATCCCAGCACACTCCGCCACTCCGCAAACGTCATCTCGGTGATCGGCGTGTTGCGCCGAACCGCGGCGTTGTTGATCAGGATCGTCGGCGCGCCGAGCGATGCAACCGTTGCGGCCATGAGTGATTGCGCACCGTCTTCCGTCGACAGGTCGGCGAGGTGCCCGGCGGAGTTGACGCCAATCGCCTTTAGCGCAGCCACAGTCGCCGCGACGCCTTCCCCATCGGAGCGGGCGTGAACCATCACGTCGGCGCCATCCTGCGCCAGCATCATCGCGGTTGCCCGCCCGATGTTACGCGCCGATCCCGTGACGATGGCAACCCGGCCTTTCAATGGCAACATGGCACGTCATTCCTTGTTATGGGGCAGCGCGCGCCGGCTTCGCGCTCAGCTCTTGCCGGCGGCAACCTGGGCAACGAAAACCTTCACGATCGGGCGCTTCCCCCAGGCCTGGTCGATCGCAGAGCGCACCGAGCGACGTACCGCCTCTCGCACCGTGCCGACGTCGCGGCGCCGCTGTGCCGGAATGCCCTTCAGGCATCCCTCGACGGCATCGAACACGATATCCTCCATGTCGCGCCCGTCGGCGTCCTCATAGGGAATACCATCGAGTGCGATTTCGGGATCCGCGAGAACTTCCCCCTTCCGACCGAGTACCAGTGAGATGGCGGCCAAACCGACGAAGGCGAGTTTGCGTCGCTCGCGGACAGAATCGGAATCGGCGCGGATGATGAGCCGTCCGTCACGGAAAAGACGCCCTGTCGGCGCTTCGTCGATGATCCCCGGCCGTCCCGGTGCGATCATGACGACCTCGCCGTTGACGGGCGTCAGCACTTGCCCCACGCCCTGCTCGCGCGCAATCCGCGCGTGCTCCTTGAGGTGGCGCACCTCGCCGTGCATGGGAATGGCGAGCTTCGGCTTGATCCAATCGTACATCTGGCGGAGCTCGTCGCGTCGCGGGTGGCCGGTGACATGCACCAGGGCCTCGTTGTCTGTCACGATGTTCACGCCCGCGCGCGCCAGCGCGTTCTGGATGCGGCTGATTGGCTTCTCGTTGCCCGGGATCGTGCGGGAGGAAAAGATCACCGTGTCATCTGCGCCGAGCGCAATGTGCGGATGATCGCCATTGGCAATCCGCGCCATGGCCGCCCGGCTCTCACCTTGGCTCCCGGTGGCGATTGCCAGCACCTCGTGCGGCGCGAGATACGAGAATTCCTGCTGGTCGTAGTAGCGAAACCCCTGCGGCAGGTAACCCGTATCGATCGCCACCTGGATCGCCCGGTGCAATGCCCGCCCCGCGACGACGAGATTGCGCCCGGTTTCCTGGGCCGCATTGGCGACGGCCCGGATCCGCGCCACGTTGGAGGCGAACGACGTCACAACTACGCGCCGCTTGGCCCGTCGGACGATATCCGTAAGCGAGCGGGCGACTTCCTCTTCGGAAGGCGAACGGCCATCGCGGAAGGCGTTGGTGGAATCGCAAACCAGCGCAACGATGCCGCCGTCACCCAGCGCTTTCAAGCGTGCCTCGTCCGGCGGCTGGCCCACCAGAGGGTGACTATCGAGCTTCCAGTCACCGGTGTGGAGTACGGTCCCGTGCGGCGTATGTAGGGCGAGCGCCGAGGGCTCCGGAATAGAGTGCGTCATGCTGACGAATTCGCAGGCGAACGGGCCAACCTCGAATTTGCCCCCTAGCGGGATCTCCCGCACCGGGATCTTGAGCCCGGGCGCGTTCTCCTGGATCTTCGCCTTCAGGAACGTTGCTGTGAAAGGCGTCGCATAGACGGGCACCTGCAATCGTGGCCACAACTCGATGATGGCGCCCAGGTGATCTTCGTGCGCGTGCGTCACGACAATGCCGGCAAGCCCCCGTCGTTCCCCTTCGATGAATGCCAGGTCGGGGAAGATCACATCCACGCCCGGATCGAACTCTCCCTCGGGAAACGTGATTCCCAGGTCGACCATCAGCCATTGGCGCGCATTTGGTGGACCGAGCCCGTAAAGGTAGCAATTCATGCCCACCTCGCCGAGACCGCCGAGGGCGACGAATGTGAGCTCGTCCTGCCCACTTCCAGTGCGCCCGGAGGATTTCGAGGTATTGGCAACAGGCATGATTGGCAACTTTCCTTGGGTGCTCGGCTCGCGCCGCCCAGTCTATCTACGGTTGAAGCCTTAGCAGGCGGAAGCCACTAGCGCCACGTCGCCATAGCTGAACTTGCGCATTTCGCCCCCCGCCAGCTCCAGCAGCAGGCCGCCGTCGGCATCGAGCCCGGCAAACCGGCCTTCCTCGCCACCTTTTCCCGTGTTCACCGATATGACCTGGCCAAGGCCCACTGACCGCGCCAACCACCGCTCCCGAACTGCCGCGAAGTTGCGGCCGCCAGCCCACGTCTCGATCTCGGCGTGCAAAGACCGGGCGAGTGTCGCGCTCAGTCGATCGAAATCGGCTTGAATGCCGGACTGTGCGGCGAGCCAGGTCACAGCCCTGTCGGGGAGTTCGGGCGCAGAGACGACGTTGATACCGATGCCGACAGCCGCAAGTAGTTGACCGCCTATCGTCGTCGTCTCGATCAGGATGCCCGATACCTTGGCCCCACGGATCAGCACGTCGTTTGGCCATTTGAGCCGGATGTGTGGCTCTCCCTGCCTGCCGAGTGCATCGACGACCGTCTGGTGGACCGCGACGCCGGCAACCAATGCCAGCTCCGGCAGGTGCACCAGCGCCGACCCAGGCGCAAACAGCAGCGTTGCCGCAAGATTCCCGCTTGGTGTACTCCAGGTCCTCCCGGACCGACCCCGTCCCGCAGTCTGCAGCCGTGCCGTGATCCACGAGGGCCCACAATGGCCTGCCGCACTGCGCCGCAACGCCTCCGCGTTCGTGGAATCGACCTCATCGAGTGCGACGTGATCCCACCCCATGGGAATCGAGAGTTTTGCCATCAAACCCGCAGACTATTTGAACGATTGGGCGGCGACACCAGCCGCCTCGACCAGCGGCGAGGCGACGAACGGCGCAACGAATCCGAGAACCAGCACGAGGGCCACTGCCATCACAATCCCCTCCTTGGCCCGTACCGGCGAGAACGGCGCCTTGGCATCGTCGAAGAACATGATCTTGACGATCCGGAGGTAGTAGTAGGCTCCGACCACGCTGGCGACCACACCGATGACAGCCAGCCAGTAAAGCCCACCCTTGATTGCGGGCAGGAAGGCGTAGAATTTGGCGAAGAAGCCGCCGAGTGGTGGAATGCCTGCGAGCGAGAACATGAACATTGCCAGCGTAAAGGCGAGCGCAAGATTATTTTGCGAGAGCCCAGCCAGCTCGGAGATATCCTCCACCGCCTCGCCGTCGCGCCGCATGGCGAGCACGCAGGCGAACGCCCCAAGCGTCATGACGATATAGATCGTCATGTAGACGAGCACGCCCTGGATCCCCTCGGGCCCGCCCGCTGCCAGCGGCACCAGCGCATAGCCCATGTTGGCAATCGAGGAATAGGCCATCAGCCGCTTGATATTGGTCTGCCCGATCGCACCGAGCGCCCCCACCACCATCGAGGCGATGGCCAGGAACACGATGATCTGCTGCCACTGCGGCTTGACGCCTGGCAGTGCCGTGCTCGCGACCCGCACGAACAGCGCCATCGCCGCAGCCTTGGGCGCCGCTGCCAGAAACGCGGTGACCGGCGTCGGCGCGCCCTGGTAGACATCGGGCGTCCACATATGGAACGGCACGGCCGAAATCTTGAAGGCGATGCCGACCAGCAGGAACACGAGCCCCAGCACCAGCAGCCAGTTCTGTCCGGCCCCCGCGGCGCTGGCAGCCTCGGCAATGCCGCTGAAGGCGGTTGTCCCGGCA
This sequence comes from uncultured Alphaproteobacteria bacterium, assembly GCA_963761475.1. GTDB lineage: Bacteria > Pseudomonadota > Alphaproteobacteria > Rhizobiales > Hyphomicrobiaceae. The sequence goes on along the minus strand of CAVXGT010000013.1, from coordinate 187,272 downwards.
AAGCCGTAGAGTAACGAGGCCCCGTAGAGCAGCATGCCCGATGAAAGCGCGCCGAGCACGAAATACTTCAGTCCCGCCTCGCTCGAGCGCGCATCATCCCGGCGGATCGCCGCGATCACGTAGAGCGCCAGGCTCTGCAACTCGAGCCCAAGGTAGAGCGCCATCAGGTCGCCAGCCGAGACCATCATAAACATGCCGGTGGTCGCCAGCAGCAGCAGCACCGGGAACTCGAACTGCAGCACCTTGGCCGCTCGCATCTCATCGAAGCACAACAGCATCGCCCCGCCGGCGCCGGCGAGAATGAGCAGCTTGAGGAAACGGGCAAACGCGTCGTCGACAAAAGCGCCGTTGAAGAGCGACGTCACCGGACCGGCATGCAGGATCGCCACGCCCGAGCCGACCATGACAGCCAATGCCAGCCACATGATCGAGCTGGCTTCATCCTGCGTGTCCGGCCTGAACACGCCATAGATCAGCAACGCCAGCGCACCGAGCACCAACACGATCTCGGGCAGCAGCGGCATATAGACTTCAAGCGCGGACATCTGTCGTCTCTCACTTCATTTCAGAGGCGGGTCGAGTGGCCCATTCGAGCCAACCCGGCCACAACCGACCGCTTATCGTTCAACCGGCACGCATAGTGCTCATGGGCTCCCGGCGGGGCGAACCGTCACGCTCACCGTCGCTGTCGAGGAAGATGCCTGTCGTGTCGCCTTGACCGCCTTTTCATGCTGGGCAACCAGTTTGCGCACGGATTCCTGCGTCACGTCGAGGATTGGCGCGGGATAGAAGCCGAACAGCAAAGTCAGAATCACCAACGGCGCCATGACAGCGATTTCCCGCGGCCCCATGTCCATGATGCCCTTCAGTGACGGCTTTTCGAGCTTGCCGAAGACCATGCGCCGGTAGAGGTAGAGCCCGTAGGCCGCCGAAAGGATCACGCCTGTTGTGGCAAACAGCGCCACCCACGTGTTGGCCCTGAATGCCCCGAGTAGCGTGAGGAACTCGCCGATGAAACCGGACGTCCCCGGCAGGCCCACGTTCGCCATGGTGAAGATCATGAAGCAGGTGGCATAGATCGGCATGCGCTCGGCAAGCCCGCCGTAGGCCGAGATCTCGCGCGTGTGCATGCGGTCGTAGACGATGCCGACGCACAGGAACAACGCTGCCGACACCAACCCATGGCTCAGCATCTGGAAGATGGCGCCATCGAGCCCCTGTTGCGTGAACGTAAAGATGCCCATCGTCACGTAGCCCATGTGAGCCACGGAAGAATAGGCAATCAGCTTCTTCACGTCCTCCTGCGCCAGCGCCACCAGCGACGTATAGATGATGGCCACCACCGACATCGTGAACACCAGCGGCGCCAGTTCGATCGAGGCCACCGGGAACATCGGCAGCGAGAACCGCAGGAAGCCGTACCCGCCCATCTTCAGCAGGATACCGGCCAGGATCACCGAGCCCGCCGTAGGTGCCTCGACGTGAGCATCTGGCAGCCACGTATGAACCGGCCACATCGGCATCTTCACCGCAAACGAGGCAAAGAAGGCGAGCCACAGCCACCATTGCATCTCGGCCGGGATGTTGGCCTTGTCGATTAGCGTCGGGATGTCCGTCGTGCCGGCCTGCCAGTAGATCGCCATCATGGCGAGCAGCATCAGCACCGACCCGAGCAGCGTGTAGAGGAAGAACTTGAAGCTCGCGTAGACCCGCCGTTTGCCACCCCACACGCCGATGATGATGAACATCGGGATGAGGCCACCCTCGAAGAACAGGTAGAACAACACGAGATCGAGCGCACAGAACACGCCGATCATCAGCGTTTCCAGCAGCAGGAACGCGATCATGTATTCCTTGACCCGTTCCTCGATGGCCTCCCAGCTCGCAAGGATGCACAACGGCATCAGGAACGTCGTCAGGATCACGAACAGCATCGAGATGCCGTCGACGCCCATCTTGTACTTGATCGGGCCGAGCCAGGCCGCCTCCTCGACGAATTGGAAGCCGGGATTGGTCTTGTCGAAATTCCACCAGATCAGCAGCGACAGCGCGAACGTTATCAGCGTGCCCCACAGCGCGAACCACCGGGCATTGCCCCGCGACTCCTTGTTGAGCGTCGCGATTGCGAGTGCGAATACGCACGGCAGGAAGGTGACGAGCGACAGCAGATTGGAGCCGATCATGCTCATTTCACGCCTCCCAGGCCAAGCATGAACCAGGTGATGATGGCCGCGAGGCCGATGAGCATCGCAAAGGCGTAATGATAGACGTAGCCGGTCTGTAGTTTGACGACCCGGTCCGTGAGCCGGCCGACCGTCGCTGCCGTGCCGTCGATGGTGCCATCGATGACAGCCCCATCGCCCCCTTTCCACAAGAACCGGCCGATCGCCATGGCAGGCTTCACGAACAGCCAGTCATAGAGCTCGTCGAAGTACCACTTGTTGAGGAAGAACAGATAGATCGGCCTGAAGGCACGTGCCGTCGCAGCGGGCAGCCCGGGAGAGGCAATGTAGTAGATCCAGGCGAGGCAGAAGCCGGCGGACATGGCAATGAAGGGCGTCCAGCCGACCCAACCCGGCACCTCGTGCAGCGCGTGCATGATGTGCGCCGCCTGCTGGCCTTCGTTTTGGATCGCTTTGCCCCAGAACGCCTTGTAGTCGTGGCCGATGAAATACTCTTTGAACGAGTAGCCCGCGACCAACGCGCCGATCGCCAGCACGAACAGCGGCACCAGCATCACATACGGGCTCTCGTGCGGCGTGTGCGCGTGATCATGGTCATGATCGGCTGCGCCATGCGCGGCCTGATGGCCATGATTGTGATCGTCGTGGTCGTGCGCGTGCCCCTTGCCCCAGCGCGGGCTCTGATGGAAGGTCATGAACATCAGCCGCCACGAGTAGAACGACGTCATGAAGGCCGCAATTACCAGCGCCCAGAACGCGTAGTTGTAGGCGGTGTGCCCGGCATAGGCGGCCTCGATGATGGCATCCTTCGAATGGAAGCCGGCAAAGCCGATCACATGCGGAATACCGACGCCTGTTAGCGCCAACGTGCCGATCAGCATCATCGCCCACGTCGTCGGGATGTGGCTCTTGAGGCCTCCCATATGGCGCATGTCTTGCTCGTGATGCATGGCATGGATGACCGAACCTGCACCAAGGAACAGCAGCGCCTTGAAGAACGCATGCGTGAAGAGATGGAAGATGCCCGCGGAGTAGGCACCAAGACCGCAGGCGGCGAACATGTAGCCGAGCTGCGAGCAGGTCGAATAGGCAATAACCCTCTTGATGTCGTTTTGCACCAGACCGACCGTGGCGGCGAAGAAGGCCGTGACGCAACCGACCAGCGTTACGAGCCCGAGCGCATAGGGTGCGAGTTCGAACAGCGGCGACAGGCGCGCCACCATGAATACGCCGGCCGTCACCATGGTGGCCGCGTGAATGAGCGCGGAGACCGGCGTCGGGCCCTCCATGGCGTCCGGCAACCAGGTGTGCAGCAGGAACTGGGCCGATTTGCCCATGGCGCCGAGGAACAGCAGCAGGCACAGCGTCGTCAGGATGTCGACGTCGTAGCCGAGGAACGAGAACGTCTTGCCGGCGTAGTCCGGCGCTGCCGCGAAGACCTGGTCGAAGCCGATGTTCCGGAAGATGAAGAACACCCCGAAGATGCCCATAGCGAAGCCGAAATCGCCGACCCGGTTGACGACGAAGGCCTTCATGGCGGCCGCATTCGCCTCGGGCTTATGGTACCAGAACCCGATCAGCAGGTAGGAGGCAAGGCCCACCCCTTCCCAGCCGAAGAACAGTTGCAGGAAGTTGTCCGCCGTCACCAGCATCAGCATGGCGAACGTGAACAGCGACAGGTAGGCGAAGAAGCGGGCGCGACCCGGGTCCTCGTGCATGTAGCCGATGGAATAGAGGTGCACGAGCGCCGACACCGTCGTCACCACCACCAGCATGACGGCGGTGAGCGTATCGACACGAATTGCCCAGGATACATCGAGATCGCCGGATGTGACCCAGCGTAAGCAGATTGACCTTCGTGGTCGTGTGTCCGAACCCGACGTCGGCAAATACCATCCACGATAACGCCGCGGCGACGATCAGGCAGGCCGTGGTAATGACCTCGGCCGCCCGGTCGCCAATCGCGCGACCGAACAAGCCGGCGATCAGCGCGCCGACGATGGGAAGAAAGACGATGGCCTGATAGATCATTGCATGCCCTTCTCCCTCTTCCCGCGCCGCGGCGAGGAGAGGGGACTGTCTATCGTGAATGGCGGGGTCATGCTCACCCCTTCATCATGTTGATGTCTTCAACCGCGATCGTGCCGCGGTTCCGGAAGTAGGTGACGACAATGGCGAGCCCGATTGCAGCCTCGCCCGCAGCAACCGTCAGCACGTAGAGCGCAAACACTTGCCCCGACAGCTCCTGCAGGTAGCTCGAGAACGCCACGAGATTGATGTTGACGGCGAGCAGCATCAGCTCGATCGACATCAGGATGACGATGACGTTCTTGCGGTTGAGAAAGATGCCGAAGACGCCGATTGTGAACAGGAAGGCTGCCACGGTGAGGTAGTGCGACAATCCGATCGTCATTTCTGTCCTCCCGTAGCCGTCACCAGTGGTGCCAGCCAGTGCCAGATCATTCCGAGCGCCATCGCCAGCACGATGGCGCCGATCACCCAGTCGCGTCCGCTCATGCTGCCGCCGACCCGGGCGTCACGTTCTGCGCGCTTCTCCGCCTTGGCGCGCTCCGCAGCACGCCGCCGCGCCGCGTCGAGTGACGCAACCTTGCCGTCATCATGGCCTTGTCCGGTGCCGTTCAAGCCGGTCATGTCCCGCCCGTCCTCGCCATGGTCCCTTCGCCGCCGCTCATCAGTGCTTCTTGCGCCCCGCCGCCCCGATCCAACGGGCCAACAGATAGATTGCGGGACCAAGCACCGCGAGGATCAAAAGCATGCGGTTGTCGAGTGGGATGGCCCCGTCCTGAGCGCCGACACTCACCCGCCACACGGCCATGGCCGTCATCGCTAGGACGACGACGCCGAGCCACCACTCCCCCCGCCGCCCGTCCAGGAAGCCTGCGCCAAGACCGCCGACCACAAAGGCCAGGATGATGGAATCCATTGCCTGTCACTCCGCGGTCTCCCGCTGCCGTGAGGGCGCGGGTGGGGCTCCGCCGGGTAAATTGAAGCTGCCCGACGGCACCTTGGCGATGCTGATGGCGGTCTCGGGATTGCGGGCATTTTGAGCCTGGATCGACTGCCGCTTAACGCCCGCCTTGTGGCGCAACGTCAGTACGATGGCGCCGATCATGGCGACCAGCAGCACCAGCCCTGCGGCCTCGAGATAGTAGACGAACGGCGCCCTGTAGAGCACCGCCCCAAGCGCCTCGGTATTGGTCATGGTGCTGCCGGCCACGGACGCCGGCCCCCGCGCGGTGAAGGTCGTCCCAGCCAATCTGAAGCCGACGACCATGACCAACTCTATCAGCACCACCGCCCCGACCAGCGCACCGAGTGGCGCATTCTTGATGTAGCCGGCTCTAAGCTCGGCAAAATCGACGTCGAGCATCATGACGACGAACAGGAACAGGACCGCGACCGCGCCGACGTAGACGATCACCAGCAGCATCGCCAGGAACTCGGCACCAAGCAGCACAAACAGCCCGGCTGCGTTGAAGAACGCCAGGATCAGCCACATCACTGCATGGACGGGATTGCGCGCCGTGATCACCATGACCGCCGAAGCGATCATGACGAACGCGAACAGGTAGAAAAAGAAGGCTTGCAGCGCCATGTGATGTCGGTCCCGTTGCGTCCTGTCAGCCCGTCGGCGCGTGCGTAACGCACCCGCGAAGCCGATGCGGTCTCACCTGTACTTGGCATCCAGTGCGATGTTCTGCGCGATCTCGCGCTCCCAGCGATCACCGTTCGCCAGCAGGCGCGCCTTGTCATAGAAGAGTTCTTCACGCGTCTCCGTCGCGAACTCGAAGTTCGGACCCTCGACGATGGCGTCCACCGGGCAGGCTTCCTGACACAGGCCGCAGTAGATGCACTTGGTCATATCGATGTCGTAGCGCGTCGTCCGCCGCGTGCCGTCGTTGCGGCGAGGCCCGGCTTCGATCGTGATGGCCTGGGCCGGGCAGATCGCTTCGCACAGTTTGCAAGCGATGCACCGCTCCTCGCCATTGGGATAGCGCCTGAGCGCATGCTCGCCACGAAAGCGCGGTGACAGCGGACCCTTTTCGAAGGGATAGTTGAGCGTCTTTTTGGGCGCGAAGAAGTAGCGCATGGCGAGGAAGAATGCCGCTACGAACTCACCGAGGAATAGGGATTTAAAGCCCGTTGCAAGGCTGCTCATCGCTTGTCTCCAGGCCGTATACTACGGTTCATCGGATGCCGAGCCCCCCATACTGCACCACGCCCGCCACGATCACCACCATCGCCAGTGACAGCGGCAGGAACACCTTCCACCCCAGCCGCATGAGCTGGTCGTAGCGGTAGCGTGGCACCATGGCTTTCACCATGGCGAACATGAAGAACACGAAGCCGACCTTGAGCAGGAACCAGACGATCCCCGGCACCCAGGTGAACGGCGCAATGGCCAAGGGAGGCAACCAGCCCCCGAGGAACAGGATCGTGGTCAAGGCGCACATGGTGGTGATGGCCACGTATTCGCCGAGCATGAACAGCAGGTAAGGCGTCGAGGCATATTCGACCATGAAGCCCGCAACCAGCTCCGATTCCGCCTCCACCAGATCGAACGGCGGACGATTGGTCTCCGCCAGCGCCGACACGAAGAAGATCACGAACATCGGAAACAGGGCGAGCCAGTGCCAGTCGAGCAGGCTTGGCGTCAGCCCGGCCCAGGTGCCGATGCCCGTCTCTTGCGCCTTTACGATCGTCGTCAGGTTGAGCGAGCCCACCAACAGCAGCACGGTCACGATCACGAAGCCGATCGAGACTTCGTAGGACACCATCTGAGCCGCTGAGCGCAACGACGACAGGAACGGGTATTTGGAGTTGGAAGCCCACCCGCCCATGATGATGCCGTACACGCCGAGCGACGAGATCGCCAGGATGTAGAGCACGCCGACGTTGATATCGGAGACGACCCACTTGCCCTCTGTCCAGCCGAAGAAACTGCCCTCCGACACGGGGATGACGGCCCATGCGGCAAGCGCCAGAACGGACGTCACCAGCGGCGCCAGCAGGAAAATGCCCTTGTTGGCGCCTGCAGGGATGACCGGTTCCTTGAATACAAACTTCATCAAGTCGGCAAACGACTGCAGCAACCCAAAGGGCCCGACCACGTTGGGTCCTCGCCGCATGTGCACGGCAGCCCAGACCTTGCGGTCGAACAGGATCAGGTATGCGACGATGATCAGCAGCGCCACCAGGAGCAACAGGCTGCCACCGATCGTCCAGGCGAGCCAAGAGATGACGCCGCCCCATTCCGCCCAGATATGTGAGAGTGCCTGCATCATGGGTGCCGCTACTCCGCAGCCTGGGCGCGCTGACTTGCCGCCGTCGAAGCGCTGAGTTCCGCCATAACGGCGGACGCCCGCGCGATTGGATTGGTAAGATAGAAGTCGGCAATCGCCGCTACGAACGGCTCGTTTCCAAGCCGCGGTGATGCACCAGCGAGCTTGCCGATCGGCTCCGCGCTTTCAGCCGTGAGGGTGTCGAGACGCCCAAGGCTTGGCACGCTCTTCATCATCGCGGACCTGAGCGCTGCAAGCGTATCGTAAGGCAGCGTCGCGCCGAGCCGGGCCGAGAGCGCGCGAATGATCGCCCAATCCTCCTTGGCCTCACCTGGCGCAAACGCGGCCTTCGTGGTGATCTGGGTGCGACCTTCCGTGTTGACGTAAGTCGCGCTCTTTTCCGTATACGCAGCCCCAGGCAGGATCACGTCGGCCCTGTGCGCGCCCGCATCGCCGTGCGTGCCCTGGTAGATCACGAACGCATTCCCGAGCTTGCTCATGTCGATTTCGTCGGCACCAAGCAGATAGACGACCTGCATGTCGCCCGCCAGCATGCCCGCCACGTCACGCCCGCCCTGGCCTGGCACGAAGCCCATGTCGAGCCCCGCAACCCGCGACGCAGCCGTATGCAACACGTTAAAGGCGTTCCAGCCGGGCTCCTTGCCGTCCATCGCCTTGCTTGCGATCCGCGCGGCAAGAGCCAGCACGCCCGCGCCGTCGGGTCGGGCGAGGGCGCCGGCGCCAACGATCACCAACGGGGCCTTGGCGTCGGCCAGAACCTTGGCGAACGCATGTTCCCCCTTGGCGAACTTGGCGAGGTCATCAGGGCGTGTGCCGATGTGATCGTAGCCGTAGGTCAGGCTTGCGGCCGCTCCGACCAACCCGACCTGCAACGCACCTTGCCGCCAGCGCCGCCGGATACGCGCATTCAGCACGGCCGCTTCGAGACGCGGATTGGAACCGACCAGCAGGATCGCATCCGCACGATCGATCGCCTCGATACCTGCATTGAATAGATAGCCTGCCCGCCCCGCAGCGGGGTCGATCTTGGCGCCGTCCTGCCGGCAATCCATGTTCTTGCCGCCGCCCTGCGTGAACAACTCCTTTAAGGCGAACATCTCCTCGCCACCCGCCAGATCGCCGGCGATGGCGCCCACCTTGGCCGGATCGGCAGTCGCCATGCGAGCAGCAATCGCATCGAAAGCCTCTTCCCAGCTCGCCGGCCGCAACTTGCCGTTTTCCCGCAAATAGGGCCGGTCGAGGCGTTGCGTCCGCAGCCCATCGCACACGTGACGCGTCTTGTCCGAGATCCATTCCTCGTTCACTGCATCGTTCGTGCGCGGCAAAATCCTCATCACTTCGCGCCCGCGCACATCCACCCGGATTGCCGAGCCGAGTGCATCCATGACGTCGATCGATTCGGTCTTGCGCAACTCCCAGGGCCGCGCATTGAAGGCCCATGGCCGATGAGTTAGCGCGCCCACTGGACACAGGTCGACCACGTTGGCGGAAAGCTCAGAGGCTAATCCCTGCTCAAGGTAGGTCGTGATCTCCATGTCCTCGCCACGGCCGATGGCGCCGAGCTCTTCGACACCGGCGACTTCCGTCATGAAGCGCACGCACCGGGTGCACTGAATGCACCGCGTCATCGCCGTTTTGATGAGGGGACCGAGATTCTTCTGTTCGACGGCCCGCTTGGGCTCACTGTAGCGCGTACCGCCAATGCCGAACGCCATCGACTGGTCTTGGAGGTCGCATTCACCACCTTGGTCACAGATCGGGCAATCCAGCGGGTGATTGATGAGCAGGAACTCCATCACGCCTTCGCGCGCCTTCTTCACCATGGGTGAGCGCGTATTGATCTGTTTTGGCGTTCCGTCCCGGTTGGGCGGCAGATCGCCCACACCGAGCGCACATGACGCCTGAGGTTTCGGCATGCCGACCACCTCGACCAGGCACATCCGGCAGTTGCCGGCGATCGACAGGCGTTCGTGATAACAGAAGCGCGGAATCTCCACGCCGGCCTGTTCACAGGCCTGGAGCAGTGTCAGGCCGTCTTCGACCTCGATCTCCTGGCCGTCGATGATCAGTTTCTTCGGCATGTCTCTCTCTTGACCGCGCCGGCAAAGCCCGAGGCAGGGAAGCGGGGCCCCGCCATACTTTCGCCGTGCTTCCTACAATGTCCACACGATAGATGCCAGCCTGACGTGCTGCCAATATTGCCGCGTTGATTCAATTCAAGCCGTGCCGACACGTCGCAGCAGAGCCCGCGTCTCCTCCGAGCAGTCTTTCAGCGTTGTCGCCTGGAAGTCCGGCGTCGACAAATAGGCGCAATGCGGCACCAAGTGGCGCAACAAGGTCTCCCGCCACTGATCCGATGGATCGAGGGCTAAAATCTCATCTGTTGCAGCCAGTTGGCTCGCAACAAAGAGGCGGTAGCGACCCTTTTCGGCTTCGACCGAACGTCCATCAGCCGGATCGGCCAGCCCCGGATTGTCCAACGCCAGGCCGAGGTGCCTCGCCCACACGCCGCGCGCCCGCGCCGTCCGGTCGATCACCGCCTCCCGCTCCCGCGTTTTCCACCATTGCCAGACCATGTAGATGGCGAAGACGACGCCGATGGCGATCGCATAGCCTTTGACGATATTGGCGATGTGATTGATCGAGCCTGGAGCCAGCATGACTGACAGGAGTTTCATGATCGTCCCTTCCCCCTCGGTTGGGCCGGCATTGGACCGATGCGAGGCCTGTCGACCTCGCTGTGGCGCCCATGTGGTCGCAGACCCCAACACGCCCGGCAAGGGGGGCGGGGCAGGTGGTCGCGGTCATCGTCCACCACCGATTACCCACACGCGACGGCACTGACCGCCTGCGAGTCACAATTTCGGCGTGCAATGGGCAATCGAAACAAGCTGGGGCAGCCTCCCCTGCCAATCACTCGGGGCCCTTGCCGGCCCGCCTGACTAGCCCGATGATGCCCCGCCGTATCCGACGACGTGTACCACCCCGACCAACGGAGAGCCAACGATGCTGAAATTTGCCGCCCGGGTTGGTCGGGTCGTGACGTCGCCCTCGACACTTGCCGCCCAGCGGGCTCGGGAAATGCGAGCAGCCGGCGCCGATATCGTATCGCTCACGACAGGCGAGCCGGATTTCCCGACCCCCGATCACATCATCGATGCAGCCTTCAAAGCCGCCCGGGCCGGCCAGACGAAATACACGACCGTCTCCGGTACCCCCGAATTGAAGGCCGCCATCATCGCAAAGTTCAAGCGTGAGAACGGCCTCGATTTTGGACCTGAGAACATCATCATCGGCAACGGCGGTAAGCATGTCCTCTTCAACGCGCTGATGGCTACCGTCGAGAAGGGCGTCGAGGTCGTGATCCCCGCGCCCTACTGGATCTCCTATCCCGAGATCGTGATTCTGGCGGGCGGGACGCCCCGTTTCGTGCCCTGCAGGGCCGATACCAGCTTCAAGCTGACCCCGGCCACCCTCGAGGCTGCGATTACGCCCGCGACGCGTTGGGTGTTGCTGAATTCGCCGTCCAACCCCTCGGGTGCCGTTTATTCTGCCGAGGAGCTCGCAGGCCTCGCCGAGGTCCTCTTGCGCTATCCCGACGTCGCCATCCTCACCGACGACATCTATGAGCACATTCTGTTTGACGGTCGCCGCTTCGCGACCATCGCGGCCGTCTGTCCGCCACTCAAGGCCCGGACCCTCACCGTCAACGGCGTCTCCAAAAGCTACGCCATGACCGGCTGGCGGCTCGGCTATGCCGGCGGCCCGCCCGAACTCATCCGTGAGATGATCAAGATGCTGTCACAGTCGACAGCTGCACCCTCGGCCATCAGCCAGGCCGCAGCCACCGCCGCCCTCAACGGTCCCCAGGATCTGATCCCCCAGTGGAGCCGCTCCTTCGAGGACCGTCGCGACCTCGCCGTCGGCATGTTGAACCAGGCCCGCGGCCTCAAATGTGCGAGCCCTGAGGGCGCCTTCTATGTCTTTCCCGAATGCCAGGCTCTGCTCGGCAAGTCGACCCCGGACGGCAAGCGTCTCGAGACCGACAAGGACGTGGTCGACTACCTCTTGGAGTCGGGCGTTGCCACCGTCCAAGGCTCCGCCTACGGCTTGCCCGGCCATTTCCGGATCTCGTTTGCCACCTCGCCCGAAAACATTCGAACAGGCTGTGAACGGATCCAGCGGGCTACCGCCGCCCTGGTCTAGGCCCCGCAACTGAGCTTCGGCCGTTGATGCCAGCGACGCGCTCCGCAAGCGGCGGACGCGGCAAGGTCCGAAGAAGGATATACAACCCAAGCGTATAGACATCTGGCTCCGCAGGCCCGTCCCCACGTCGGTGAACCCATTTCGCTTTTCTGCGACGGATTGGCGAGCCTTGAGCGTTCTCCAAGCATACGAACGCGAACGGCCCTTGGGGCCTTGATCAAGGAGCGATCCATGTCGAAACGCAGCATCATCCTCGCCACCGCCGGCCTCCTCCTCGCAGGTGGTGCCGTTGTCGCCATCTCTGCGCCGGGCGACGGCCCTGGCGGGTGGCGCGGCCACGGCATGCATCGCATGCATCATGGTGGCATGGAAGAAATGGGGCATGGTCCGATGCGTGGCATGCGGGAGCGGGGCATGACCAAGGATCAGTTCGATACACACACCCGCGAACGCTTCGCCCGCCTCGACAAGAACAGCGATGGCGTGATCGACAAGGCGGAGATGGAAGCAGCCGTCGCGGACCATGGTTCCAAGCGGCGCGGACGCCATGCGATGGGCGGAGGTGAAATGGGCGACCGCATGCTGAAGCGGATGGGCGCCGGAGCCGACGGCAAGGTGGCCAAGGACACCTACCGTGCCGAGATTACGCGTCGCTTTGCCGAAGCCGATCTCAACAGTGATGGCAAACTCGACGACGCCGATCTTCCGCCAATGATGCGCGGCCGCAACGCGCTTGACCGCATCGGCGAGGGCAGGGGGCGTGGCCGCAGTCCGCTCGGCTGGATCCGCCACCTCGGCGTTGAAGCCAAGGCCGGCGTGATCACCCGCGACGACGTGCTGGCGGCAGCCGACAAGCACTTCGCGAGCCTTGACCGCAACGCTGACGGCACCATCGACAAGGCCGACGTCGACGTGCTGCGCAAGGAGATGACCGACTACAGGGTGCAGCGCATGGCGCACCGCATGGGCGCTGGTCCCGATGGCAAGGTGACGCGTGAGCAGTTCCAGGCAAAGGCCGCCGAACGGTTCGCCCGCCTCGATGCCGATGGCGATGGCCGCATCGATGGTCGTGGGCACGGTCGCAGAGGCTGGGGTCACGAGCGTGGCCATCGCGGCGGAGATCACGGCGGCATGATGGGTCGTCATCACGGCGGACCAATGCACGGCGGCGATGACAATCCACCGGCGGCGCAGCCGGGCGATGCGCCGACGCCGCCCGCAACCAAGAACTGAGGCGTCCCGCGCCTTGCTTCGAGCGTAAGCTGGGCTCACCTTGCAAAAGGGAGCCCAGCGTTGCCGGCGACTAAGGTTGCTCGGTCATAGCGGCAAAGGGCCCCATCATGAGGCTGGCTTTGGCAAAATCCGCTGATCCCCCGCGTTCACCGAGCGACCCATCCGATGCGGATGCGCGAGCGCTCATGGCGGTGGCGCGCGGCGAGGCCCCAGCCTTCCGTGAGTTGGTCGCCCGTCACCTGCCGTTGGTGCTCGGCGTCGCCCGCCGTATGCTCCGTGACGAGGCGGAGGCGGAGGACGTTGCACAAGAGGCCATGCTCCGTCTGTGGCGCAACGCCAAGGGCATTGAGTTGGGACCTGGTGGATTGCGGCCATGGCTCCGCCGCGTCGTCTCCAACTTGTGCATTGATCGCATGCGCGCCGGCCGTCATCTGGTCGTCGTCGACGAAGTGCCCGACGAACCGACGCCAGCCCGCCAGGAAGCCGATCTGGCCGAAGCAGATCTCTCGCGGCGGGTCGATGCAGCGCTCCATGGTTTGCCCGAGCGTCAACGCATGGCGCTCACGCTCTTTCACTTCGAGGGTTTGAGCCAGAGCGAAGTTGGTGAGAGCCTGGGCATCTCCGACGAAGCCGTCGAATCGCTTCTGGCGCGCGGCCGGCGCGGCCTGAAGGCGGCCCTTAAGGATGATTGGCAGCAGTTGCTGCCGGACGCTGAGGCAGGAGCTTGATGATGAATCGGCAAGGGAGGCAGGGCGCCGGGGCCTTGGTAGGACGATGACGCAACGCACGAGCAGAACGATGACGGTTGAAACATTCGAGCTGCTGCTGGCCGCTTATGGCGGCGATGCCGAGCGTTGGCCAACAGACCGGCGTGAGGCCGCACGGGCGCTGTTGACCGCAGATCCAGCTGCACGCCGCCTGCACGCCGAAGCTTGCGCCCTCGACAAGGTCATGGCGTTCGCCTCGACACCACGCCCGGCACGACTGGACGCCCTGCTCGATCGCGTCATGGCTGCCGCCGAAGCCCAACCAGTCGCCGCAGTCGATCCCTTGCCGCAAATGGCGCGCCGCAGCCTCCCGGCTTCGGCAAAAGTTATTGAATTGCAGCAACCGCCGGCACCCGGCAACAGAAAGCCAACGTCGTTGCCCCCTCGACGCAGCACTGACACCGTATGGCGTGCTGCCGCCGCGTTGGCAGGCGCCCTGATGCTGGGCGTGGCAGTCGGCACCACGGACTTCGCCTCGACGACGGCCGACGGCCTGGTCGCGCAGGTGTCGGCGACACGTGGAGATGCCGACATCGTGCTGGCTTCACTGCAGGCCGACCCCATTCTGGGCGTGCTTGACGAGGACACGAGATGAGCGAGCAGACCGTGGCATCACCACCCGAGTCGTTGCCGCCCCGCCGTTCACGTTGGGTGAAATGGGCTTTGGTCGCCTCGCTGGCCCTAAACCTCCTCGTATTCGGCGCACTAGCGACCGCCGCTTGGCGTCATCGCCATGCCGACAGATACGTGAGCACGAGCATCTTTGGCTATGTCCACAGCTTGCCCCGTGGGCGTCGCACCGACGTCCTGCAGGCAGCCGACGCCGAACGCCAGAAGCTCAGGCCATTCCGCGCAGAACTCCGCCAGGCCCGCTCGAATGTTGCAGCCGTCCTCGCAACCAAGCCCTTCGATCCAGTCAAGTTCAAAGTCGCCCACGATGCCCTGCTCGCAGCCGAAATTCGTGCCCGCAATCTGGCGCATGAATTCTTCACGGTCATCGTCGATAAACTCGATGGCGACGAGCGCGCGGGGCTCGGTCATTGGTTGGCCAAACGCGAAAGTCTGGGCCGTCGCCGCGATGCCTGGCGCAGACATCACCGCAACGAAGAGTCAAAGCCATGACGAGGGACTGGCGCGAACGTCTCCGCCTCAGTCGCCGCACCAATGAGTGAGCCCCGTCGGCTCACCCTTCCAGCATGCGCGAGACCATCTCGTAGGCATCGCGCGACAGTGCCTTCGACTTCGCCATACGTTTCAGCGCCTGTTCTGCAAGTTTCCGCCGGCCGCTTTCGAGCGTGCGCCAGCTCCGGAACGCCGTCGCCAGCCGTGCCGCCAATTGCGGATTGAAGCGGTCGATCTCCAGGCATTTTTCGGCAACGAAGGCGTAGCCGCTTCCGTCCTTGCGGTTGAAGGCCGTGGGATTGGCGGCGAATGCGCCAATCAGCGTCCGTACCTTGTTCGGATTCTGGAGCGACATTAGCGGATGCGTGAGCAACTTGCGCACCGTGCCCAATGTACCAGGCAGTGATGACGCGGCCTGATAGGCGAACCAGTGATCGATGACGATGTGGTCGCCCTTCCACCGGTCGTAGAAGCGATCGAACGCTGCCATACGCTCTGGTCCCCGCACGTCGGCCATGACAGCCAGCCCACCGATCTCGTCGGTGAGGTTCTTGGCAGTCTGGAAGTGCTTGAGTGCCCGCGCGACGTCCTCGGACTTGCCTCGGGCAGCCAGCAGGCTCAAAGCTGCATTGCGCAACGAACGCTGACCGATCTGCTCGCGCGTCGGCTCATAGTCACCCTTCACCGCGCCCTGCCGATAGACCTTCTCGAGCGCATCGCCCAGTTGCGTACCGATCCGCCGTCGTAGCGCCTTTCGCGCCTTGTGGATGGCGTCAGGATCGATGTTCTGTCCAATCACGCGGGCGACGTCGCTCTCCGCTGGTAGCGTCAAGGTTTGCGCCCTGAGCGCCGTCTCGAGCCGATCATCCGCCGCAATAGTGCCGAGTGCCGCGATGAACGGCTTCGGATCGGGTGCCGCTGCCTTGCCCCCGGCATCGGCCTTGACGACAGCAACCAACAGCCGCATCGCGTAGTCCTGGCTCGCCTGCCAGCGATTGAACGCATCGGCATCGTTGGCCATCAGGAAGGCGAGGTCGTCGTCCTCGAGGTCGATGGTGAGGTTCACGGGTGCGGAAAAATCACGCAGCAGCGACGGTACCGGTTTCTGCGGAACGTCGACGAAGCGGAACGTCTCCTTCCGCTTCGTCAGTTCGAGGACACCGGTGTCGATCCGCCGCCCGTCGTGAAGCTCGAGGGGGAGGTCGTTGCCGTTGCCACCCAGCAGGCCGAGACGCTAAAGGAATATGCAGCGGCTTTTTGGTGGTCTGACCCGGCGTCGGGCTCAGCACCTGTTCGACAGTCAACTCGGCGTGACGCTTGTTGGCATTGTACTTTAGATCACAAACGAGGTTCGGTGTTCCCGCCTGCCCATACCAGGTCATGAACTGATCGAGGTCGCGCCCGCTCACTTCGGCAAAGCAGGCCACGAAGTCCTCGACCGTCGCCGCTTCCCCGTCGTGGCGTTCGAAATAGAGGTCCATGCCCTTGCGAAAGAGCGCCGCCGCCGAGCAGCGTGTGGATCATCCGGCACAGCTCTGCACCCTTCTCGTAGACGGTCGCGGTGTAGAAGTTGTTGATCTCGATGAAGCGGTCCGGTCGGACGGGGTGGGCGAGGGGACCCGCATCCTCGGGAAACTGCCGGGCCTTGAGCATGCGCACGTCATAGATGCGCTGCACGGCCGGCGATCGGTGATCGGCCGAATAGAGTCTGGTCGCGGAAGACCGTCAGGCCTTCCTTAAGACAGAGCTGAAACCAGTCCCGGCAGGTGATGCGGTTTCCGGTCCAGTTGTGGAAATATTCATGCGCGATGACGCGGTCGATATTGAAGAAGTCGGCATCGGTTGCCGTTTTGGCACTTGCCAGCACCAGCCGGTCGTTGAAGACATTCAGCCCCTTGTTCTCCATCGCTCCCATGTTGAAGTCGGAGACGGCGACGATGTTGAAGACGTCAAGATCATACTCCCGACCGAAACGCTCTTCGTCCCAGCGCATGGAGCGCTTCAGGCAATCCAGCGCCCAGGCGCAACGCTCCTCCTTGCCGGGTTCTACGTAGATGGCAAGCTCGACCGCGCGGCCCGAGGCTGTGGTGAAGTTGCCAGTCATGGCACCGAGCCTGCCGCCGACAAGTGCAAACAGGTAGGCGGGCTTGGGATGCGGGTCGTGCCAGACCGCATAATGCCGCCGTCCCCGCTCGAGTGTGCCCCGCTCGACCGGGTTGCCGTTCGAAAGCAACACGGGGGCAGCTTCAGGGTCGGCCTCAATACGGGTAGTGTAGACCGCCAGCACGTCCGGCCGGTCGAGGAAATAGGTGATGCGGCGGAAGCCTTGCGCCTCGCACTGTGTGCAATAGATGCCGCGTGAGAGGTAGAGGCCGGAGAGCGCCTTGTTGGCCTCCGGATTGCAGATTGTCTCGATTTCGAGCGTGAAGGCCTCGTCCGTAGGCACGGTGAGCCGCAGCGTGTGTTCATCACGCTTGATCGCTTTAGGTGCCAGCGCCTCGCCGTCGATTGAGACGCCGACCAACTCCAGACCCTCCCCGTCGAGCACCAGCGGCCCTCGCCGGCCCTCGCGCTTGGGATTTGGCCGCATCGCCATGCGGGACTTCACTCGAGTTGCCGTCGGATCGAGCGCGATGTCCAGTTGCACGGTATCGATCAGATAGGCCGACGGCTTGTAATCCTTGAGGAAGACCGTCTTTGGTGCGTCGGAGTCCATGGCGTAGGTTCCTCGTCGGGGCGCGTTTCGCCTTTTCACGCTCTTATGGCTGCGCAGGCCGCGCGAAACAAGGCTTCCCTTGCCTTGCTTCGACTTGGCGCGGCCTAGGTCAGCCCATCCTTTCCAGGCCCCCAAACCCTGGTCTATCGTCGCACCGTCAGTTCGGGCCACCCCGGCCCACCTGTCACGTCTTCATGAAAGGCGCCGCCATGCCTGTCGAAATGATCGGATGGGTCACCCCCCGGATTTCATCGGAGATCATCCCGCCGTCAGGCCCACCCTTCGATCCTGCCGTCATCGCGAGTTCCGCCCGCCTGCATGAGGAGTCAGGCTTCGATCGGGTGCTGATCGGCTATTTCTCGCACGCGCCCGACGGCTTTCTGGTCGCGAGCCACGCGGCCGCACACACCACAACCTTGGGCCTCCTGCTCGCACATCGGCCCGGTTTCGTGGCCCCCACCGTCGCGGCCCGAAAGCTCGCCACCCTGGACGAGCTTTCGGCCGGCCGTCTCGCGGTCCACATCATCTCCGGCGGTAGTGATGCCGATCAGGCTCGCGATGGCGACTTCATCGACCATGCCGCCCGCTACCGCCGCTCCCGCGAGTATGTCGAGGTAATGCAGCGTGTCTGGACTGAGACCACGCCCTTCGACCATCAGGGCGAGTTTTATCGGGTAGCCGGCGCCTATTCCGAGTTGCGCTGCCGCCAGCAACCCCACGTCCCCGTCTACGGCGGCGGCGGCTCCGAGCAGGCCATCCAATCGCTGTCCCCGGTCCTCGACGTCTTCATGCTCTGGGGTGAGCCCCTGGCCGACACCCACGCTTTCATGCAACGCGTGCGAGGCGCCGCCGCTCCCTACGGCAAGGTGCCCACCTTCAGCCTTTCGACCCGACCGATCCTTGCTGACACGGAAGGGAAGGCTTGGGACCGCGCCCACGACATACTCGGACGGATCGAGGCGGCGGCAGGAGGCAAGGCCCCCCAACCCCAGAACATCGGTTCAAAGCGTTTGCTTGCCGCCGCCGCCGCGGCTGATGTGCATGACACTTGCCTCTGGGCCCGCATCGCAACGGCAACTGGCGCCCGTGGCAACTCGACGGCGCTCGTCGGCACGCCCGACACCGTCGCCGACGCGCTGCTCGCATATTACAAACTCGGCGCCACCAGCCTGCTCGTCCGCGGCTACGATCCGGTCCCGGACACCGAACAATATGGCGCCGAACTCATCCCCCGTGTCCGCGCCCTGGTTGCCGAATACGACAACCAACTGCAAACCAGCAGCACCCCGGGCGCCGGCATCAGGCCAACCTCCTTGCGGTGAGGCGCGTCACGTTTCTATAGTTCGAAGTGAACATTCTGCAGGAGAGTAAGGGGCATGGCGTGGCGCATTGGCGTGGATATTGGCGGCACATTTACCGATGTGGCCATGGTGGACGAGGTCACCGGCCGCATCGGCGTCGCAAAGGCGCCGACGACGCCAGATAACTTTGCTCGCGGCGTGCTTGATGCCCTCGACATGGCCATGCAGCGTTACGCCGTGGAGGCCGTCGATGTCGGCCTTCTGGCCCACGCTACCACCGTCGTCACGAATGCCTTGCTCGAGGAGAAGGGCGCCCGCGCGGCACTTGTCACCACCCGAGGTTTTCGCGATGTCCTCGAGTTGCGCCGCTCAGCCCGCGCCGACCTCTACGACCTCAATCAGAACGCGCCCGCGACCCTCGTCCCCCGCCGTCGACGTTTCGAAATCACGGAACGCATCGGCGCTGACGGCACCGTCGTCTCGCCTTTGGCCGAGGCGGAGTTTCCAAGCCTCATCAACGCGATCCGCGACCAGCGCGTCGAGGCCATCGCGGTCTCGCTGTTGTTCTCGCTTCCTGAACCCCGACCACGAGCGCCGGCTCGGTGCAGCACTGCGCCAGGCCTTCCCGGACATGCCGATCTACCTCTCCGCCGAGGTCCTACCCGAGATCCGCGAGTTCGAGCGCACCAGCACGACGGCAGTATGCGCCTATGTCGGGCCGATCCTGGCCTCCTACCTAGCCGCCTCGAAGCAGGCGACGTACGGCCAAGGGCCTGCCCCGGCTCTACGTCATGGGATCAAATGGCGGCGTGTTCGAAGCCGCTGAAGGTATCGCGATGCCGGCCATGGCAGTGGAATCGGGTCCAGCCGCCGGCGTTGTCGCAGCCGCCCTCGCGGCGCCCAAACCGGCCGGCCCGACATACTGACCTTCGACATGGGCGGCACGACCGCAAAGGCGAGCCTCATCCGAGACGGCAAGTTCGAGACGACGCCGGAGTACGAGGTCGGCGGCGGCGCCAGTGGTAATCGCTGGATGCACGGCACCGGTCACCCGATCCGCGTACCGGTGATCGACCTGGCCGAGGTCTCGGCGGGCGGCGGCTCCATTGCCTGGGTCGACCGGGCGGGCGCTTGCGGGTCGGCCCGAAGAGTGCCGGTGCCGCAGCCTGGACCCGTTTGCTACGGACGCGGCGGCACCGAACCGACGGTCACCGACTGCAACCTGCTGCTGGGTCGCCTCGACAAGAACTCACTGCTCGCGGGCGAACTGCCGATCGAATTCTCGGCGGCCGAGGCTGGCCATCACCGAAAAGCTCGCGCGGCCACTGGGGATCGATGCCACGGCCGCCGCTGCAGCCGTCATCGAGGTGGTCAACCACGCCATGGCGGAGGCGTTGAAGATCGTTTCGGTGGAGCGTGGCCATGATCCCCGTGATCTGGCGCTGCTGGCATTTGGCGGCGCCGGCCCATTGCACGCCGCAGCGCTCGCCCAGGAACTGGGCATGCGCGAGGTGCTCTGCCCGCCGATACCCGGTGCCTTCTCCGCGCTGGGCCTCGTCGGCTCGGACCTGAAACGCGATTATGTCCGCACGCTCTACACGACCACCGATGCCGTCGATCCCGCGGTCATGGAAGCAGCCTTCGCAGAACTCGAAGGCAGATGGCGCGCGATGCTCGATCGCGCCAACGTCGCGCCCGAACGCCGTCGATTTCGAGCGCACCATTGATGCCCGCTACGAGCGGCAGTCCTACGAATTGTCGGTGCCGGTGGCGAACGCAACGATCGACGCGGCAGCTGTCGCGCGGGTCGCCGATGCCTTTCACGATCGCCACCGCCAGACCTATGGCCACGACAACCGCACCGAGCCCGTGCAGATCGTGAGCCTGCGCGTCTCCGCCATTGGCGCCATCCCGGCGCTCCAGATGCGCCAGCAACCGGCAGCCGCGGGCACAGAGTTCGTCAAATCCAGGCGGCCAGGTCTCTTCCGTGACCACGGTGCTCGACAGCCGACGTGCTCGATCGGGCGCGCATGCCGGCGGGCGCCGCTGTGGTCGGACCAGCGGTGATCGAGGCGCTGGAATCGACCATCCTGGTGCCGCCCGCCTGGACGGCTGCGATGGATGACGATGGTTTCGTGCGCCTGGCTCGCGCGTAAGCGGCCGGCCAACAGGAGGAGATGGGAATGAAGTTCGGATGGCTGACACTGGCGCACTCTCCGGCACCGGAGCACGATCAACGCGAGATTTTCGAGCAACTCGACCAGGCTTGTCTGGCGGAGAACCTCGGCTTCGACGGCGTCTGGCTCACCGAGCACAATTTCACTGGCGAGAGCGTCTACTCCGACCCGATCCCGTTCGCAGCCGCGCTTGCCATGCGCACGAGCCGCATCCGCATCGGCTTTGCCGTCATCCAGATGGCGCTTGCGCCATCCGGTGCGGCTGGCGACACAGCTGTCGCTGCTCGACAATCTCAGTCGAAGGGTCGCCTCGACATCGGTGTCGGACGCGGCTCGATCTTCAACGAGTACGAATTCGTGGGCTACGGCCTGAGCAGCGACGATGCCCGCGAGCGCATGGCCGAGGCGCTCGAGATCATGACGCGCGCCTGGACGGATACGCCGCTCGACCACAAGGGACGATTCTATACGCTGAGCCTGCCGGAGTTGAGTCCGGTTCCCGTGCAGAAACCGCATCCGCCGATCTGGCACAGCGTGGTGACGCCACCGTCGTTCGAAGCCTGCGGCACGCGCGGGTGTGCCCATCCTGACCGTGCGGTTGCCAACCGACCTCATCGCCGACCGCCTGGGCCTTTACGCCAAGGGGCTATGCCGAGAGTGGCCTCGATGCGGCCGCGCAGCGCCAGCGGCTGCGATCGGCGGCGCTGTGGCGATGGATCTATGTCGGCGAGAGCCGCGCCGAGGCCGAAGACACGTTCACCGAGACACTGCTGCCACACCCGCCAGCACATGAGTCATGCCCGCTCCGCCTTCAATCCGCCGGACTTCGCGATCCCCTCGGCGATGCTCAATCCCTGGACCGATACCGTCGTGCCCGACGAGGAGGGCATTCGCTTCGCCATGACCAACGGCACCATCGTCGGCTCGGTCGAGGACGTCGCAGAGCAGATTGCAGAGCTCAAGCGCCGCAGGCGTCGGACACGTGCTGGCGCAGATGAGCTTCGGCTACATGGGCCACGATCGCGATCACGGCCTCGATGCGCCGGTTCGGCGAGAAGATCATGCCGAAGTTTCACTGACCGAAACGCGTCGTGCCCTCCCAAGCGGGCCCCGCGAACTGAACGTGACGAGGAACGCCAATGTCATGCCCGCTTCCGCCCGAGCCTCCGATCCTGCCACGTTCGAGATCGTCAAGAACTCGCTCACGAAGATCGCCGAGGAAATGCGGGTCGTGCTGGCCAAGACGGCCTATTCGCCGATCCTCAAATCGGCCGGCGACTATTCGTGCGGCGTGTTCGACGCCAGCCGGCGCCATGGTGGCCCAGGGACCGGACCTGCCGATCCATCTCGGCTCGATGCCGGATGCCGTTCGTGCCGTCGTGCAGCGCTTTGGCGACGACGTGCACGATGGCGATGTGTTCATTCACAACGACCCCTATTTCGGCGGCAGCCATCTGCCCGACGTCAATGTCGTCCGCCCCGCCTTCCTCGACGGCCGCCTGCTTGGCTACGCGTGTCTGCAGCGCCCATTGGCCGGACGTCGGCTCGGCGACGCCCGGCAGCTACGGCGCCGTCACCGAGATCTATGGCGAGGGCTTGCGACTGCCGCCGGTTCGGCTCGTGTCGCAAGGGGCTAATGAACGCCGACCTCGAGCAGGTCATCCTCGCCAACGTGCGCACGCCCGATGAGCGGCGGGGCGACCTCGGGTCGCAATTGGCAGCGACGCTTGCGCGCGACGGAACGGCTGAAGGCACTGGCGACGCGCTACGGCGCAGATCGCCTCGTCGCCTACATGGCCGAGGTGCTGGACTATTCCGAGCGGCTGATGCGGGCAGCCCTCTCCGATCTGCCCGACGGCGAAGGCGCATTTCGAGGATCTTCTGCGACGGCGACGGCATTCCCGATAATCCCGACGGCAGCGACGCGCCGTTCTGGATCCGCATGAAGGTGCGCAAGACCGGCGACCGCCTGACGGTCGATTTCGCCGGCACCGATCCCCAGGTGAAGGGACCCGATGAATGCGGCGCTGTCGGTCACCGCGTCGGGCATCTACTGCGGGCTCAAGATGGCGGTCGATCCCGACAGCCTCATTCCGCCCGAACTCCGGCTGTTGGCGTGCCATCGAGGTGACCGCGCCGAAGGGCAGCGTGGTCAACGCCGCAGTTCCCGGCGCCGGTGGTCTATTCCAACCACGAGATGTCGCATCGCGTCTGCGACATGGTGATGGGCGCGCTGGTGTCGCTGTGGCCGGATCAGGTCATGGCGTGCAGCCAGGGCACATCGGCTGTGGTCACGTTCGGCGGCGTGGATCCGCGCAGCGGCCGGCGCTATGTCTCCTACGAGACGATCAAGGGTGGCTTCGGCGCGCGACCCGGCAAGGACGGCATCAACGTCATCGCAAGCGGCATCTCGAACACCATGAACACGCCGATCGAGGTCCTCGAGATGGCCTTCCCGCTGCGCGTCGAGCACTACGCCATCAATCCCGATTCAGGCGGTGCCGGCCGCTACCGCGGTGGCAACGGCGCAGTCCGGCGGTGGCGGTTGCTCGATGGGGCCGATGCCGTGGGTTCGCTGTGCATGGAGCGCATGACCTCGCCCCCGTTCGGCCTACTCGGCGGCAAGGCCGGTGCAGCGGCCGTCGTCACCTTGACCACACCCGACGGCAAGACCCGCACCCTGCCGAGCAAGGGTGCTTTTCAGGCGCCAGCCGGCTCGGTCGTGGACATGGTCACGCCGGGGTCTGGCGGCTTCGGCGCACCGGCCGAGCGTGAGCAAGGCTGCGATCGGTCGCGATCTGCTGGACGGCTACGTGACGCCGGATGCGGTATCCGCCGACTATCCCGGCGTTGATCCTGCTGCGGCACTAGAGGCAGCCGTCGCCGCCGACGAAACGAAACGCGGCTGAGCGTTCTGGCCGCCGGCGCTGGTCGTTATTCTACGACCCGCACCGTGAACGCCTTGGTCGTCGGCGCTCCCGTGCCCGTTGTCGCCGAGACGACGAAGCTGTCCGCTCCGGTTGCGCCGGGGGCAGCGGTGTAATAGATGCCCGTACCCAGCAACTTCGCCCCCTTGCACTTGCCCGAGCCACTATGATCGATGGTCGTGGCTTGTCCGGGTTTGAACGTCACCGTCCCCATCTTCGGTGGCTGCGTCACCTGCATGGTCGGATTAACGGGGCTGCAATCCGCTTCCTTGAAACCCGCCATGATGTAGACGCGCGCCGGCCTGCCGCTCACAACCGGTGTGCCCCGCACGGCTTCGGCCTTGCTGACAGGCGGAACCGATGCGGTCTGGATCGCCAACGACTGCGATTGCGCACAGGCCCCAAGCGCAAGGGCCAGCAAGACTGCCAGCATCGGTTTCGTTTGCATCACCAGGAGCTCCCTTATTTTTATGGCACCAGTTTTGACACTGATAATAGCTCCCTGGGCGAGTGATTCGTCTCGTGCAGGAATGCCGCAATCTGTGGATCATCCGCGAAAATTGAGGCAACAGCAGCTTTTTCCACCGCTCAGTTGCGGCAAGACTGATTTATGCGCCGAGCGCATCCTTCAATCGCTGCGCAATCAAGCTCAACGCCTCTCTCGCCGGTGCCGATTCGCGCGTCCAGCCAAGGAAGCCATGCATGTGATCGCCCACCTCATGCACATGGGTCGCGATGCCGGCCTCCCGTAGTCGCCGCGCGTAGGCGGCACCCTCATCGACGAGCGGATCGAGCCCAGCGAGCACCACGAGGGCAGGGGGCTGGCCCGCAACGGATTTGACCAACAACGGCGAGGCTCTGGGATCGCGCGCTTCGTCGACGTCGTTGAGGTAGTGCTTGATGTAGGCTTGCATACGCTCGGCCGTCAGCGTGTAGCCGGTTCCAAGATCGCGATAGGACGCCTCCGAGCAGGTCAGATCGGTCACGGGATAGACCAGCACCTGCAGCTTGAAGGGATTAAGGCCCTCGCTGGCCAGCACCTGACAGGCTGCTGCCGCGAGATTGCCGCCGGCACTGTCACCGCCGATTGCAAGACGCCCCGCATCGATGCCGAGTTCACCGGCGTTCTCCGTCACCCAATTGACGGCGGCGATGGTATCCTCGAGACCGGCGGGAAACTTGTGCTCAGGTGCGAGCCTGTAGTCGACGGACACGACCACGATACCGGCGTCGCGCGCAATCGTCCGGCATGGCGTCTCTACCATGTCGAGATCGCCCACCACGAAGCCCCCGCCGTGGGCATAGATATAGGCCGGATGCGCAACACCCTGCGCCGCGGTCGGGTAATACAGCCGTACCGGGACGCGATGGCCGCCATTGGCAAAGGTAGTATTGACGATGCGCCCGACAGCCGGTGGGTCGGCTGAAAGCCGCGCGGCCCGCCGACGGGCGAAGGCGCGCATGCCCTCTATGTCCTTAGGCGGCTGACCACTGGCGTCCAGCTCTTGCATGATCAGGTTGACGCGCTGGGCGTCGGGGTGCATCGGGGCGATCGTGCGCATCGCGTTCTCCTCAGGTCCAAACAACCTCCAGCCGATGATGATGCAGGGGGGCAGTCCCGCACCACATTGGCGCTACGCGCCGACC
This sequence comes from uncultured Alphaproteobacteria bacterium, assembly GCA_963761475.1. Classification (GTDB taxonomy): domain Bacteria; phylum Pseudomonadota; class Alphaproteobacteria; order Rhizobiales; family Hyphomicrobiaceae. Next base: position 161,669 of record CAVXGT010000013.1, on the reverse strand, counting down.
CCAAGGCGCCTACCCATCATCGGCATAATCCGGGCTTTCGGCACGTTAAGCGGCGATTCCCCGACTGTCACGGGTTCCCACTCCTCCATCACTGCGCATCACAATGGGCCGACGAAGCTTGCAACAGGCCCCCGCAGCCGTTAGGGGATTGGCCCGGTCCCAAGGCGGCCCACCTGCCGTCCAGCGAGGAAACGATGCCGACCTCAGCCCTTATGAACGTGATGGTTGCCGCAGCCCGCAAGGCAGGCCGCAGCCTCGCCCGCGATTTCGGCGAGGTCGAGCAACTGCAGGTGTCGGTGAAGGGACCCGCCAATTTCGTCACCGCTGCCGATCACAAAGCCGAGGAAATCCTATTCACCGAGCTCTCGCGCGCCCGGCCAGGATACGGCTTCGTGATGGAGGAGCGTGGCGAAGTCGAAGGTCCCGACAAAACCCATCGATGGATCGTCGATCCGCTCGATGGCACCATGAATTTCCTCCATGGTATCCCCCACTTCGCCATTTCGATCGGCCTCGAGCGCTCGGGCGAGATGGTCGCCGGGGTGATCTACAACCCAGCTTCAAACGACCTCTACACCGCTGAGAAGGGCAAGGGCGCCTTCCTCAACGACCGCCGCCTCCGAGTCGCCAACCGTCGTAAACTTGCAGACTGCGTGGTCGCGGCCAGCCTGCCCTATGGCGGTATTGCCCGCATCGACGAATTCGCCAAGGACATCGCCAATCTCTCCCGCCAATGCGCGGCGACCCGTAATCTAGCGGCAGCAGCCATTGATCTGGCCTGGGTAGCCGCCGGCAGGTTCGATGGCTTCTGCCATCGCGGCTTGTCACCGTGGGACGTGGCCGCCGGTCTTCTCATGGTCCGCGAGGCCGGTGGCTTCATTACAGATTATGTGGGCGGAACGTCCATGCTCGAGAGCGGCGACGTCATCGCGGCCAATACCAATATCCATAAGCAGCTCCTGGCGGTCCTGCGCTAGCCGTTCCACCGCCGAACGGCTCCTCGCAAGGGAGCTGCACAACCGCCCAAGAGCACTTCAATTGCCTCAACAACTTGTCGAAGTCCCCGAATTGTCCTCCAATCCGGCATATCTACGGCCTGGGCGACTAGTTTTGCCATGATTTGCGTCCAAGTATGCCGAGGAGGAGAGCGGAGGCACGCGCGCAATGGCGAAGGTGAGGACTGGCGATAGCGTCGGACGAGGTCTGGCGCGCACCTTGAATACGCCTGGCAGCTTCCTGCGCGGCATGATCATCTTCGTTGTCCTCGTGGGCTTCCTGGTCGCGATCATCGGCAAGCAGCTTTTGACGGCGTTTTGGAACAATCCGGCCCTCAATGGTTTGATCGCAGCCGTTCTCTTCATTGGTATCCTGCGAGCTTTCGGGCAGGTCATCCGCCTCTACCCCGAGATCCGCTGGGTGAATGCCTTCCGGATCGCAGATCCAGGCCTCTCGATCTCCCATCGACCGATACTGCTTTCACCGATGGCGACCATGCTCCGCGACCGGACCGGCCACCTCCTGCTATCGACCAGTTCCATGCGCTCGATCATGGACTCAATCGGAGGCAGGCTGGATGAATCCCGCGAAACCGGTCGTTACCTTGTCGGCCTTCTCGTCTTTTTGGGGCTGCTCGGCACATTCTGGGGCCTGCTGGAGACCATTCAATCCGTCGGCGCCGCCATTAATACGCTCGACAGCCGCCAATCCGATTCCGTGCTTGTCTTCGAGGAGCTGAAGAACGGGCTCGCAGCCCCCTTGAAGGGCATGGGCACTGCCTTTTCAGCGTCCCTGTTGGGCCTGTCCGGTTCGCTGGTCCTGGGCTTCCTGGAGTTGCAGGCCAATCACGCCCACAATCGCTTCTACAACGAACTTGAGGAATGGCTCTCAGGTATCACGGAACTGACGCCGGCAGGCGCACCTGGTGGCGATGCGGTATCGCGCCAGCTCCAAGTCGCCGTCTACGATATGCAGCGCGCCATTGTCGAGTTGACGGATAAATTACCCCAACTGGGGGGCGCCGAGGCAGCGGCCCCGGTCAAGGAACTCGCCCAGGGTGTGGACCAACTCGTACGCCAGATGCGGGCCGAGCAAAAGGTCGTGCGTGAATGGATCGACGATCAGGCACTGCGCCAGACGGAAGTCGCAGCCGTGCTCAAGGAGATGGCTGAAAGCGTTGCGCGCAGGGGAGGGTGAGCCATGGCGCGCGGACGCGGCCGACGCAGCGGCGATCATGGCGAGTTCTGGCCGGGCTACGTCGACGTCCTCTCGACCCTGTTGTTGACCGTCACCTTTCTGATGTCGATCTTCATGATCTCCCAGTATTTCGTGGGCCAGGAAGCGTCCGGCAAGGATACCGCCTTGCGCCGGCTCAATCGCCAAATCGCCGAGCTGACGAGCTTGTTGTCGCTAGAGAAAGGCAAGGGCAAGAACCTCGAGGACGAGTTGGCCTCTCTTCGCGCCTCGTTAACGTCACTGCAGGGCGAGAAGGAGCGGCTGTCCGGCTTGGCCGGTCTCGGCGACCAACGCATCGCCACGGCCGAGGAGCAGCTCAAATCCATCTCGAAGGCGCTCGATGCCGAAAAAAGCGTCTCGACCGAGGCCCTCGCCAAAGTCGATCTATTGAACCAGCAACTTCTTGCTCTGCGCCGTCAGATTGGTGCGCTGAACGAGGCGCTTAAGGCAGCCGAGGCCAAGGACCAGGATAGCCAGGCCCGCATCAATGATCTCGGCGCCCGCCTCAACCTGGTGCTCGCCCGCCAGGTGCAAGAGCTTCAACGCTACCGTTCCGATTTCTTTGGCAGGCTCCGCGAGTTGCTGAAGGGCCGCAAGGATATCCGCGTCGTCGGCGATCGCTTCATCTTCCAGTCGGAGGTCTTGTTCCCGTCGGGGCAGGCCCAACTGTCCCCCGAAGGGCTCGCCGCCATGGACCAGTTGGCCCAGGCCATAGTCGAAGTGGAGCGCCAGATCCCACCCGAGGTAAATTGGGTGCTCCAAGTCGATGGCCATACCGACGTCAGGCCCATTCAAAGTCGTGAGTTCCCGTCGAACTGGGAGCTGTCCGCTGCCCGGGCCATCTCGGTGGTGAAGTACCTGATAACGCGCGGAGTACCGGCCAAGCGACTGGTCGCTGCGGGTTATGGCGAATTTGCCCCTCTCGAACAAGGCGAGAGCCCGGAGATTCTGACCCGAAACCGACGCATCGAACTGAAACTTACGAATAAATAGGCGCTGGCTACCGACTAATTCGAGGCTTTGCCTCCCACCCCCCTTGTGTCTGGCCTCGATTGCGACTAGTCCTCTGCCCAATCGTCATCAACCCACCATTTGCAGGACTAGCTGACATGCCAGCAGCACGTGGCTCGCGCTCGGCGCGCAACACCATGAAGCTCAAGCGGAAGGCTAAACGCGCCGCCGCCCCGAAAAAGGCGACGAGTGCGCCCGGCGCAACCTTGGGTGCCCGCCAGGCGGCAAAGAAGCTGGCCAATCGCCGCCGCGGCGCGGTTAAGGCCACAGCTGCACCATCGGCTTGAAGCGCTTGCAGGCTAGCCCGGCAACAGCCGACGGCCTGCCGCCTCACTTATGAAATTGGCCCGGGAGACATCGTCGCCCGGGCCATTGTCGTTTGCGCCCGCGTCAGGCCACCTCAGAAAGCGGGGCCGAATTTGTTGGACCGCGGGAAGCCCTTGGGCGCCAACTTGCCAGCCTGCGCCCGCTCGCCAATCCAATCCTTGAGCTCGGCCATACTGAGCGTGAAGGTGCGCCCTGCCGGATCGAGCCAAGTCAAACCCTGCGCCTTCGAGAATACCCGCACATCGCTGAGTGCGCCGTCGCGGAACCGCTGTAGATAGACGCCCTTGCCGCGCGCCATCTCGTTGACCTCGGCCAATGTGAAGACCAGCAGCTTGCGATTGTCCCCGATGGTTGCAACGTGGTCACCGACCGCGGGCACGCACACCGACGCTTCGAACGGCGCCTCGACGTTGAGCACCTGCTTGCCCTTCCGCGTCGAAGCGATGACTTCGTCCTCGGCTACGACGAAGCCGTGTCCGGACGTGGCAGCGACCAGGAGCTTGCGACCGGCTTCGTGGACGAACATCTCGGCGAAGTCGGCGGTCTCCTCGATGTCGACCATCAAGCGCAGCGGCTCGCCGTGCCCTCGACCGCCGGGCAACTGACTGGCCTCTAGCGTGTAGATCTTGCCATTGGTGCCAAACACCAGAAGCTTGTCGGTCGTAAAGGCACGGATGGCTCGCTTCAAACCGTCACCCTGCTTGAAATCGAGTTTGGAGAGATCGTCGGGATGGCCCTTGAGCCCCCGGATCCACCCCTTCTCCGAAAGCACGATGGTGATCGGCTCCTTTTCGATCAGCATCTGCTCGATGTCGATATCGACGGTCGGCGCGTCCTCCACACTGGTCCGGCGGTCCCCGAGCTTGGTCTTCTTCGACCAGCGCTGACGGATATCGCGGATCTCCGTCGAGATCTGTTCCCATTGCCGATCATCGGAAGCGACGAGACCGCGCAGATCCAGTTGCTCGCCGGAGAGCTTCTCGTGCTCGGCGCGAATCTCCTGTTCCTCAAGGCGTGACAGCGACCGCAGCCGAAGGTTCAGGATCGCTTCGGCCTGCACCTCGCTGAGCTTGAAGGCAGACATCAGTTTCTGTTTGGGCTCGTCCTCGAACCGCACGATCCGGATCACCTCGTCAAGATTGAGGAAGGCAATCAGGTAGCCGTCGAGCACCTCGAGGCGATGCGCGATCTTCTCGAGCCGGTGCTCGGCTCGCCGGATCAGCACTTCCTGGCGATGCTCGAGCCAGTGCTGCATGACTTCCTTGAGGCCGAGGACAGCCGGTATCTGGCCGGCCGTCAGCACGTTCATGTTGAGCCCAAACCGGATCTCGAGTTCGGTCAGCTTGAACAAGCTTTCCATCAGCACGACGGGATCGACGGTTCGCGACCGTGGCTCAAGAACGAGGCGCACGTGCTCAGCGGATTCATCGCGCACATCGCCCAAAAGCGGCAGCTTCTTTTCCTGGAAGAGTTCGGCGATCTTCTCGTATAGCCGGCTTTTCTGCACCTGGAATGGGATCTCGGTGACCACGATCTGATAGCCGCCACGCCCAGTGTCTTCTTTGTGCCACCGCGCTCGCAGTCGGAAACTACCGCGACCGCTGGCATAAGATTCGCGCATCGAATCGCGTGTCTCGACCAGTACGCCGCCCGTTGGAAAGTCGGGTCCCTGGACAAAGTCCATGAGCTTGTCGATGCTTGCGTTGGGATGCTTGATCAGGTGCAGCAGCGCCTGACAGACCTCATCGACGTTGTGCGGCGGAATGTTGGTCGCCATCCCCACGGCAATGCCTGATGCACCGTTGGCAAGCAGGTTCGGGAAGGCTGCCGGCAGGACAACCGGTTCCTGCTCTTTCTCGTCATAGTTGAGACGAAAATCGACCGCGTTCTCGGCAATGCCCTCGAGCAGGGCCTCGGCGACAGTCGTCAACCGGGCCTCGGTGTAGCGGTAGGCTGCTGGATTATCGCCGTCGATGTTACCGAAGTTGCCTTGGCCATCCACAAGCGGGTAGCGCGAGGAGAAATCCTGCGCCAATCGCACCATGGCATCGTAGATCGCAGCGTCACCGTGCGGATGCAACTTACCCATTGTGTCGCCGACGACGCGCGCACTTTTCATGTAGGCGCTTGTGGGCGAAAGATCGAGATCGCGCATGGCATAGACGATACGCCGATGCACGGGCTTGAGGCCGTCCCGGACATCGGGCAAAGCCCGGTCCATGATGGTCTTGAGGGCGTAGGCCAGATAGCGCTCCTCGAGTGCCGTCTTGAGGGAGACGGGCTCGATCGGGCCGGGGCCGGGAAGAATCGGTTTGTCGCTCATGAGGCTCCGTTAACGCGTCTTGCCTCCCCCCTCAAGACGCCGTGGCGACGCGCTCCACACTCCGCTAGACCCATGTGCCCGCCCCGCCCCAGGCGAGGGTCCTACTTGATGATCATCACCTTGAGATCATCCGTCGGCTGCCACGCCTCACCGATCCACTCGATCAGCGTCGGCCCGACGATTCTGAAACCTTTCTGGCAAGTCGCAACGACGGAGTCCCAAGCAGGTTTTTCGATAGCCAGTCGAAACTTCGGGATCGGGGCCCACCAACCCGGTTCGTTGTTGACCACATAGGTCAGCCGATGGGTCACAAGCCCCCGCGGGTTCTGGGCCACTTTGGCGGCAATGCTCTGCTCTTGCGCCGCATCCAGGCAGTAGGTGTCACGAGCCGTCGCTGCCAACTCTGGCGACCAAACGTCGGACGCAGAGATCGGACCATAAGCTAGACTCATGGTCACGAGTTTTCCAGGCTCGAATGTCTGCCGCCAGTACGCTGTTGATTGCAACGTCCACGTTCCGACCACGCGCGGTGCATCGCGTCGGACGATACCGCGCTCCTCGAATTCGGCCAGCCGCTCTGGATGCAGTGCGGCGAGGCGTTCCTCGGTACCCGGTGTGATCGGGTTCAACGGAATTGAATTGGATTGCAGAATGGCCGTTACATCGCGGGCGTAGGCAATCGCGCGTTGCTCGAAGGCGAGGGGGACAGCGACACCATCGACGGCGACCGCCGCCGCAGCGAAGTTCTTGGCGTCAGCTGCTGGCAGCACCACGACCTCATCGCCAATCGAGTTGGCGTCGATTTCCTGCATCGGCCATGAAATGATCCGAGACAACACCTCGCTCGAGGTATTGCGCACGGCATAGGTGGCCCTGATCGCTTGTCGGCCGAGTATGACTTCCTGGGCTTCCACGACCAACCGGTCATCGCCGATCAGCAGGAGGCCGCCAGCGGGCAAAAGTATCGTCTTAGAGGCGCCTGCCGCGGCGGTGGCAGCAACCGCCGCCAACGTACCAGCCATAAGCCAACATGAAACGGCCCGAACCCACCCGCGCATCGCGTTGCGCCTCCCGCGCCGTCAGAATTCCCGTCCCCGTCGCTATGGGCCGCGGTCCGGACGAACGCCTGACGAGGTCACATCGGCTGCAGCCACGGTCCTTGTAAACGGTCTTTGCAACATGACGGCCGAGAGAGATCTGCGCCGAACCAACCGAGCCGCGCAGGCGATCCCTCAGTTGGCGAACCGGAAGTGCATCACATCGCCATCGGCCACCACATACTCCTTGCCCTCGAGGCGCATCTTTCCCGCCTCACGAGCGCCCGCCTCACCACCCAGCCTGACGTAGTCATCGTAGGCGATGGTTTCGGCCCGAATGAACCCTTTTTCGAAGTCCGTATGAATGACGCCAGCGGCCTGTGGCGCTTTGGTTCCCATGGTTATCGTCCATGCGCGGGCCTCCTTGGGCCCTACCGTGAAGTAGGTCACGAGCCCGAGTAGCTTGTAGCCTTCACGAATGAGCCGGTTGAGACCGGGCTCCGCTAGCCCTAGGTCGGACAGGAATGCCTGTCGATCATCCGCCGGCAGGCTCGCCAATTCGGCTTCGATCTTGGCCGAGATCACGACCGCACCCGCGCCCTCGTCTTTAGCCCGTTCAAATACCTTGGCCGACAGCGCATTGCCGTCGGCGGCAGAGGCTTCGTCGACATTGCACACGAACAGCACCGGCTTAGCAGTCAGCAACTGCAGCGCGTCGAAGGCGTCGCGCTCCTCGACCGAAACCTCCGCCAACCTGGCGGGCTTGCCATCACGCAACAGCACCAGCGCCTTATCCATCAGCGCGACTTGCGCCTTGGCCTCTTTGTCACCGGACTTGGCCTTCTTCTCGACGTTGGTCCGACGCTTCTCGAGGCTCTCGAGATCGGCTAGCATCAATTCGGTCTCGACCGTCTCGGCATCAGCGACTGGGTCGATCCGGTTTTCGACGTGCGTGACGTCATCGTCTTCGAAGCACCTGAGCACATAGGCGATCGCATCGACTTCACGGATGTGCCCGAGGAACTGGTTGCCGAGCCCTTCGCCCTTCGACGCACCCCGCACCAAGCCGGCAATGTCGACGAACGTCAGCCGCGTCGGCAGGATCGTGGCGGATTTACCGATTTCTGCGAGCCGATCCAAACGCGGATCGGGGACGCCCACTTCGCCGACGTTGGGTTCGATTGTGCAGAAGGGATAGTTGGCCGCCTCTGCCGCCGCCGTCTGCGTCAGAGCATTGAAGAGGGTCGATTTGCCGACATTGGGCAAGCCAACGATGCCGCATTTGAAGCCCATGATCTGTCGAGAGTGCGATCGGTTCGGCGGAATAGGCTGGCAGCTCGGTCGCCCGTAGCCGCCATGCGCACACCCGCACTGGCCTAGCCCCTCTTTCTCCCTTCCATCCACTTCCTAAGATTTTCAGCCAACGCCGATTGCCGCTTGCCGGCCCGCTCCCCAGCCGGGTGCTTCGAGGGCCTTATCGTGCCGGCACCGTCTGCCGCAGCCATCCCGTCAGCCTTCGGTTTGACGTCGTCGGCGGCAGCGCTGTCGGCCTCGTCACCTTGCAAGGCCAACGCCACGTCCGTCATGAAGCGCTCGTTCTCTCCACCGGCCAGCCGCCCAGCCGCGTCGCCGATCGCCTCCAGCAGCGGCGTCAGCCAGGTCTGCTCGACCTTTGCGAAATCGTTGAGAACGTAGTGGGCGACAAGATCCTTGCGGCCGGGATGGCCAACACCGATCCGGACGCGAACATAATCGTTGTCGAGGTGAGCCGAGATCGACCGCAGGCCGTTGTGGCCGGCATTGCCGCCACCGACCTTGACCTTCAGCTTTCCCGGCGCCAGATCGATCTCGTCATAGAGGACGATGATGTCACCCACCGGAATCTTGTGAAACCGCGCCGCCTCACCGACGGAGCGCCCACTTTCGTTCATGTAGGTCGCCGGCTTCAGCAAAAGCACCTTCTCGCCGCCGAGCGTGCCCTCACAAACCCATCCTTGGAACTTCTTTCGCCACGGCCCGAAGCCATGTTTGTCGGCGATCCGCTCGACAGCCATAAAGCCGACGTTGTGCCGGTTGCGCTGATAGCGCTCCCCGGGATTGCCGAGCCCGACCAGGAGTTTCATGTCCCGTCCTTCCTCGGTCTGAGTGGCAAGGGGCGAGGCTATAGTGGCATACAACCAGAGCGAAGGGGCCGTCAGGCCCGATCGCAGCGTCTAAGTTTCGGGCCCAGCGTTCCACGGGCCTGCACGCAGCGGCCCGATACGCGCCACGGGCGAGACGCGCCACGGGCAGTGGGACCGCATGGCTGCGCTCGACGTTATTTCTTCTGAGCCGCCTTCGGATCAGCTGCCGGCGCGGCGGCCTTGGCGTCACCACCCGCTGCCGCAGCCGCTGCATCCGGCGTGGCCGCCGTGTCGTCCGTATCACCTTTGGCCGACGCACCCGCAATCGTAGCAATCGTGAAATCACGATCCTGGATGACAGGGCTCACGCCTTCCGGAAGCGCAACGGCGGAAATGTGGATCGAACGACCGATCTCGAGCCCGTCCAGATCGACCTCGAACGACTGAGGCACATTGTCGGCGGGTGCCCAGACTTCGACTTCGCGCCGCACCACGTTCAGCACGCCGCCCCGCTTCAGGCCGGGCGATAGCAGGTCGTTGATGAACCGCACGGGGACCCGCAACTTCACCTGATTGTCGGCGCCGATACGTTGGAAGTCGACATGCAGTGGCGTATCGCGCACGGGATCAAGTTGAACGTCGCGCGGAATGGCCTTGGTCACCTTGCCGTCGATCTCCAGATCGAACACCGTGGCCAGGAAGCGGCCACGCATGATGAGCTTCATCAACTCGTTGCCATCGAGCGCGATAGGCTGTTGTGCGGCGGCATCGCCACCATAGACGATTCCTGGCACCTGGCCTTCCCGGCGTACGGCGCGGGCGCCGCCTTTGCCGCGTGACGGGCGTTCGGCGGCCTTGATGAGGTTTGCTGTCGACATGCTCGGTCTCTCTTCCAAAACGAAAAGGGGCCCCCGCGCTCTATCCGCGCGACGCCCATTTGAGGAACACCCGACCGCGCCGCACGCAAGGTGGCGTCGCCGGCAAAGCGGTTCCGTGAACTTCAGCTGCTGGCGGTCCTTATATATACGGCTGCGGCAACGGGCAACTGAGCATTGTCGGTCACCGCGCGAAATGCTGGACCTCTCTGAACTGCGCTCTACGGCCCCATTCAGGGAGGTCCATAGCCACCTGCGCTGGGCTCCAAATGCGGCGCAGGATGCCGGATCGCAAGCAAGGACTTGTGCACACGCCCTTCCAACTCCCGCATTTCCAGCCCCCGACGGCGCCGAATCACGCCAAGGAACCGTGTGGGTTAGGCGTCGGGCACATCATGCGGCTGGCTGAACGCCGCGCCCCCACCGCTGCGAATGGAGGGCACCTTGGATTGGGTGATGGTCGGGACCATCGCTGTCATGGTAACTGCAACCGTCTTGGTTGCAGCCTTCCAGATGGCGCCCCGCCGGGCCAAGCCCGAGGTCGTTTATGCCACCGAGCCGGACCAGCCGCGCGGATTCGGCCGCAGCATGGGGTGGCTGGCTATCCGCACGCGGGACACGGACCGGGTTGCCGAGCGCCTGGGTCTGTTGGATCTCGTGCACGCCAATTGGGATAACGGCCTCGGCACTGTTTACGATGAACTGCTGGCCGAAGACCGCGTCTTCGTCTCTCCGCCGGTCAACGGTTGGACGTTCGTGGTAGGGCTTGCCTTACCTCAGCCCATGGGTAAGTCGTTTGCCGACAAGTCCACAGCCCTCCTGTTGGAACTCGGCAGCACCTTCATCGAGGTCCAATATTTTCTGGCCTACCCCGCCCACGATTACTTTGCCTGGGCTCGGGTGATCGACGGCAAGCTGGTCCGAGCTTATGCCGTCACCGATGACGGCGTTGCCTGGAACAAAGGTCGCCAGACCAAGGAGGAAAAGCACCTGGGTACAAAGTTCTATGAGGTGAGGGGGGTCCGAAAGGCTCGTGGTCAAGGCACCAGCGAACTGGTGCTGATACCCTCTGAGGCGCATGTCGCGGCCCTCGCCGCCAAATGGAGCATGAACCCATCCCGCCTCGATACGATCACCGTGAATACGGGGCTGGGATACGTTGGCCAGGCTCCCGCGGGTTGGCGTCCCGAACGTCTCCGGCGAGCAAGCTGAAAGCGGCGGCGCGGATTTGACCCTCCCCGACCGGCACTTTCCCATTGCATTGCACCAAGAGCTGAGGGAAAGCAGCGGCCACAAGGCCCGCCGCAACAACCGAGGAGAGCTGTCATGGCCGACGAGACGTTACCCATCCGCCGGGCCATCATCTCGGTATCCGACAAAACGGGTGTAATCGACCTTGCCCGCTCCCTGATGGCTGCGCGGGTTGAAATCCTGTCCACCGGCGGCACCGCCAGTACCCTGAAGGCGGCGGGCATCGCGGTCATCGACATTGCAGACCACACTGGCTTTCCAGAGATGATGGATGGCCGCCTCAAGACCTTGCATCCTCGCGTGCATGGCGGTCTGCTGCAAATCAGAGGCAATGAGGCCCACGAGGCGGCCGCCCGCGAGCACACGATCGCTCCAATCGACCTGCTCGTCGTCAATCTCTACCCCTTCGAGGCCACCGTTGCCCGTGGCGCCGCGCCCGATGAGTGCATCGAGAACATCGACATCGGTGGCCCCGCTATGATCCGCGCCGCCGCTAAGAATCACGCCTCCGTCACGGTGGTCGTCGACCCCACCGACTATGGCCCGCTGATCGAATCCCTCCGCGCCAATGCCGGTGGCACCACTCTGGCTATGCGCCGCGAGTTCGCCCGCAAAGCCTATGCCATGACGGCCGCCTACGACGGCGCCATCTCCAATTGGATGGGCAAGGAATGGCAGCAAGAAGCCGGCGAGACCGGAGCATACCCGCCCTCACTGACGCTGCAGCTGCACCGCACGCAGATCATGCGCTATGGCGAGAACCCCCACCAGACCGCGGCATTCTACGTTGCCAGGAACCCCGAGCCGGGCACCTTGTCCACGGCGAGGCAGTTGCAGGGCAAGGAACTCTCCTACAACAACATCGCCGATACCGATGCAGCCCTCGAATGTGTGAAGGCTTTCCCGGATCGACCCACCTGCGTTATCGTCAAGCACGCCAATCCCTGCGGCGTTGCCGAGGCCGACACGGTGGCTGCCGCCTACGATCGCGCCTTCAAGACCGATCCGGAATCGGCTTTCGGTGGCATCATTGCGTTGAACAGGCCCTTGGACGAGGCCACCGCACGGGCGATCGTTGACCGTCAGTTCGTCGAGGTCATTGTTGCTCCCTCGGTTGAGCCTGGCGCAGAAGCGGCCATCGCCGCGAAGAAAAACGTCCGCCTCCTGGTGGTCGGCGAGTGGCCGGCAGCGCCCGCCCCGCGCCAGGATTGGAAGAAGGTAGCAGGTGGCCTCCTCGTACAAGACGCCGATCTTGCGCTGCACGCAGAGATCAGGGTCGTTACGAAACGCCAGCCGAGCCCCCGGGAGATGGCAGATCTCCTGTTCGCCTGGAAGGTCGCCAAATTCGTCAAATCGAACGCCATCGTCTATGCCCGCGATGGTGCCACCATCGGCGTCGGTGCCGGCCAGATGAGCCGCGTCAACGCGTCCCGGATCGCCGTCATCAAGGCCGAGATGGCGGGCTTAACGGTGGAGGGCTCAGCCGTTGCCTCCGACGCCTTCTTCCCCTTCGCCGACGGTTTGCTTTCGGCGGCCGAAGCCGGTGCAACCGCCGTAATTCAGCCCGGTGGCTCGGTCCGCGATGAAGAGGTTATCAAAGCCGCCGATGACAAGGGGCTCGCCATGGTGATGACAGGAATGCGCCATTTCAGACATTAAGTCAGACACTTGGTTGTGCTATACTGATCTTTCAATAAGCGTACTGGGCAGTGTGACGAGTGGTCGAAATGACGAGTGATGGCGCCGGTTCCAAATCCCTGACGCCGCAGGACTATATCGCGCCAACGCCACCGAAGCCGCGGTTGAGACCGGTATCGATCGTGATCCCGGTCTTGAATGAGGCTGCGGCGATCGGGCTGTTGGGCGAGCGTTTGGCGGCCGCAATGGACGGACTGGGAAACCCGTTCGAGGTCATCATCGTCGACGATGGCTCGACCGACGGAACGCTTGAAGCCCTACGCGCCCTCAACGCTCGGGATGACCGGTTCCGGGCCGTCTCGTTCAGTCGCAACTTCGGCAAAGAGGTCGCCGTCGCTGCCGGCTTGCGCCACGCCACCGGTGCAGCCGTCATCATCATGGATGGTGATCTCCAGCACCCCCCCGAGATCGTCGGTCGGTTCATTGCTCTATGGGATCAGGGCTATGATGTCGTCTACGGCCAGCGCACCGACCGCAGCCGCAGCACGCCGTTCGAGCGCCTGTCGGCCCGAGTCTACTACCGCCTCTTCCACAAGCTGAGCGGCACCGTTCTGCCCGATGGCGCTGGTGATTTCCGCCTACTCGATCGCCGGGTCGTCGACGTCTATAACGCGCTCCCCGAGCGCGCCCGCTTCAACAAGGGCCTGTTCGCCTGGATGGGCTTCAAGAGCGTCGGTGTGCCGTTCGATGTCGCAGCCCGCCACGGCGGCACGTCGCGGTGGGCCTTGCGTCGCCTTGTCCATTTTGCCATCGACGGCATCGCGTCCTTCACGACCGTACCGCTCAAGGTTTGGTCCTACCTCGGCGTACTCGTCTCCAGCATCGCACTGGTCTATGCCGTCTTCTTCCTGGTCAAGACGCTGATCTGGGGTGTCGATATCCCTGGCTTCCCCTCGCTTATCATCTCGGTCTTGCTGCTAGGAGGCATCCAGTTGATCTCCCTCGGCATTCTCGGCGAGTACCTGGGCCGCGTCTATGAGGAGGTCAAAGGCCGCCCGCTCTACATCGTCGCCGAGCGCGTCGGCCTGGACGAACCCGCAAGTCGCGGTCGCCGGGAAAGTGACCAGGGGCCAGCAGCCGGCGCATTCCCATCTCACGCGCCCGACAAAGCCGGATGAACCGGGCACCAATCGAGGCCTGAGCGGCATGACAATTCCAGGCCCCCGCCGCGTTATTTTGTGCGCCGATGATTATGCGCTATCGGCGGGCGTCTCCAGGGGCATACGCGAACTCATCGAGACCGGGCGGCTGACGGCCACCAGTGCAATGGTGACATTCCCGCGCTGGTCAGCGGACGCATCCGAGCTCCGCCCGTTGCGAGCACGCGCCAGCCTCGGCCTGCACATTAACCTCACGGTCGGCGCGCCACTTGGACGAATGCCTGGGCTCGCTCCCAACGGCCAATTGCCCGGAATTGGGCCCCTCACGCGCATGGCACTTGCGGGCAAGCTTGACCCTGAAGAGATGGAGGCTGAGGTCGCTCGCCAACTCGAAGCGTTCATAACGGCTGTCGGTTATCCACCCGATCATGTCGACGGTCATCAGCACGTCCATGCGCTGCCCGGCGTCCGTAAAGGCGTCCTGGGGGCCCTGGACGCCGATCAGCAACTCAGAGGCGTGCTGGTCCGCGATCCCGCCGATTCACTGCGGCGGATAGCGCGCCGGCGCCACGAAGCGAAGAAGGCCACAGCCCTGGCGATGTTGGCCTACGGCTTCGGCGGCGAGGCGCGTCGCAGGGGCTATAGCACCAACGACGGTTTTTCGGGTTTCTCCGCCTTCGACACCACTGCCGCCTACGAGACGGAGTTCCGCCAGGCCTTGGTCGCCCTTGGTGCCTGCCACATGGTGATGTGTCATCCGGGTTATGGGGACAGGGAATTGCAGGGCCTCGATCCCGTCATCGCACGCCGCAATCAAGAGCTCGAAGCGTTGCAGTCTTGGACCTGGCTACCGCCAGCGATTGCCACCATATCGCGCCCCGCAGACGGGCCACCCATCGATTGGTTGGTGGTTTGCAGAGACGGTCTCGGCTAAGACGTGCTAGCTGCGGCGACCACGGTCGCGGATCGCCAGACCGGCGAAGTTTGGTCAGAGAGCGGCCCTGAATGAAATCCGACCCACGGACAACGAGTGCTACCGCCGCCCATTCCACCTCCCGCCATCTCGCGGGATTCTTGGCGTCGGGTATCATGGCCCTGGCCGTCGACGCCTGTGTCCTTGTCATCGGTGTTAGGATCTTCGGGCTGTCACCATTTCTGGCGAGGTTGATCGCAATATCCGTTGCCATGATGGTCGCCTGGCTGGCCCATCGCCGCTTCACCTTTGCGTTAACGGTCCGCCCCTCCCTGAATGAATTTTTCCGCTATGCAGCGGCTGCATGGACCACTGCGGGCATCAACTATCTGGTGTTTGCAACCGCCCTCCTGACCTACCCATCGATCACGCCACTGAGCGCCCTAGTCGTCGCGTCCATTGTTGCCACAATCTTCTCGTATCTATCAATGCGTTACGGGGTGTTCCGCCGCTACCGTGGATGAATAGGCAGACGAGACAGACGGGGAGGGAACTCGTCATGGGCGTTGTAGATTGTCCGGTCGTGTTCGTGGTGACTATTCATCGGCGGTTCAGCATTGGTGGCGTTAATCGGACGCCGCACCTGAACGATCCAATTCATGGTTTACGAGCCGGTTGGATTTTTCAGGGTGGCGCGTCGGCGCCTTGACAAGCCGGTCCGGTAATGGAACCGGTGTTTGACCTGAGGGTTCTAATGATTACGCCTTCACGAACAGAATTCGTTGAACGGGTACGCGCGGCAAAGCCGTTGGAGGAGTGCATGAAAGCTGGTGCAGTCAAGTCGGTCCCTCTGGAGATTGACTGGGCCGTTCAGACGGTGATGCCGATCGAGTTCCAGGGGCGTGAGCTCCATCTGGAAGCGCGCGCCTATCAGGGCGTGGATCCGCATTGCCAGGCCATGGTGCTGATCAATCGCAACAATCCCTCGCCAACCGAGATCCCGGTTGTGCGCGTGCACAGCGGTTGCGTCACCGGTGACATCTTTCACTCCCTGCGCTGCGATTGTTATCCGCAGCTGCAGGCCTCGATGGACGTCATCACGCAGAGCCCGCTCGGAGTGATGATCTATCTCCCCTACCACGAAGGGCGTGGCATCGGACTGGTCAACAAGATCCGCACGTACGCTCTGCAGGATCAGGGCTACGACACGGTAGATGCCAACGTCGCCATCGGCGCACCGATCGAGGCGCGCGACTATGACCTCGCAGTCCACATCCTGTTCGATCTCGGGTACAGCCGGATTGCGCTGTTGACGAACAACCCGGCGAAGGTGAACGCCTTGCGGGCGGAGGGCATCAACGTCGTCGAGCAGCGCTCGCTGATCGTCAACCCGTCGCCCTACAACAAGCGCTACCTCGCGACCAAGAAGGAGCGCATGGCCCACATGCTGTGAGTCGGCGCGTCCTGTCTGCGTCAACGGGCCAGTCGAAAGACTGGCCCATTTTCGTTTGTCTCCGTCCATCCGGGCGACGCCAGCACGCTAGGTGGTCCGAACACCTTGCGATCAAGGGGCTGGTCGCTGCCGCCGCGTCAAACTGTCAAGAACCCCACGAAACGGCCTGAATGTCATAACGATCCGGCGCCGGCCTCCGTCAACTTTCACCGCTCGAAAGAGAACGTTGGCTTGCAGCAGCGGCGCAGGCACGCCATCGACCTCGGCATGCCACCACGGATGCCAGACATCATTCAATACCACCCAACCCCCGGTCGGGCTCACTGCCTCGATCTCGATATGGTTCTGCCCATAGCGAATCAATCGGGCGCTACCCGGCAGGCGGTTGATATAGGGCTCTACCGGAGACGTCAGAAGCACGCCGGTTCGGGGATCAAAATGCGGCCACTCACCCGAACGGATGATCTGCTCGAAGTCAGCGGATTTGGCACTGTTGGCAAAGAGCACGCGCGGCAAGGTGTTCGGGTTCTCGAACAGTAAGGGTAGGCCCGAGCCCTCCAGACGGCGAGGTCGTTCCGCTTCAGGCAGACCCGCCAACGTCTTGTCGATGTCCTCGAGTGGAATCGGACTGGCGATCCAACGCAATCCAAGCATGTCGGCAAGCAGAGAGCGGTACGACGGAAACAGCGGCAAAAATTTTCTCTGATCGGGGAGGCCGACATGATCCTCAGCCCCCGTCGCCCGACTGTAGAGATCGAGGCGCACCGGATTGTAGCCTAGGGTGTTCTCAAGCCGATGCGTCATGCTGGCATTCGGCCAATGAAAGCCGAGACCCACCAGCTCGACTCGGTCGCGTCGCCGTTCGTCGCGTACCACCACGCTCTTGAGCCGGTTCAAGGGATGGCCGGCACCCGAGGCCTCCAAGACCTCGAACGTCCGTGGCGGCAGCGCCGAGGACGAATTGGGCCCATTATTGTAGGCAAGGTCCAGTGCCGTGACGAGCGTGATGACCAGCGCACCCGCCCATGGCATCAGCGCAGCCCGAGGCAGCGCCCAGGCCAGCGCGGCAATCCCGGAGGCGAACCATACCGCAGCCAGCACGAGCGGCCACGGCAAGTGTTGAAGCCTCGAGAGCTGCCAACCGAAGATCACGGCAGCCGCCACCGCGGCCAGAAACACACCGGCGACCGCCAACCACGCGCCAGTCCGTGGCCGTCGCCAGGGCTCACTGAACCAGGTGTGCACTACGTAGCCAGCCAGGATGGCGCCAAGCCCACCGACCATGAAGACGGCGTCGGCCGGCCGCCGATAGAGAGAGACACCCGGCAAGAAACTGTGTGCCATTCTGAACATCGGCGTATACCAGCCGAGTCCATAGATTACGCAGACCACGAACCCGATCGCAAAGAAGCGGATTTCCCTCTCCCACAAACGCCCACTCGCCGCTCCAGCGACGATGGCCAGCAGTGGAATGGCGCCGATATAGGACTGGCCGACGTTCTGCGCCGTATAGAGGCCGGTGCCCACCCAGGTGAAACTCGGCGGCCCCCAGAACTCTCCCATCACGCCACTGGCAGCCGCAAACACTTGCGGGATCACGAACGTCGTCAGCAGCGCTGGATGCAGCGAACCCGCACCGGCCCCGAGATAGTCGATATCTGGGCGGTTGGACTCAGCCGCAAGCACAACCGTCATCAAGACCGGAAAGGCGACAAGCGCCCCGCCCACAACGCCCCCCGCGATGAGTGGACCGACGCTGCGGCCGACCGACGACCGGACATCCTCCGCACCCAGCCAATGCACGATCACCCGGGCCGCCAGCAGATAGACCGCCATTAGCGCGATCTGGTCACGCCCGAGCACCAGAAAGGCGGCGACCACACCGGCGCCGATGCCAGCGCTCCACGACCCCCACTTGAGTGCGCGATCGAGAAACAGTAGCACCCAGGGCAGGTAGCAGAGGCTCAGCACCTGCCCCCAGTGCTGAATGCGCCACGCCATCGCCGCCCCGAAGACAAAGGCGAGCGCGCCGATCAGTGCGCCTGCCCAATGCCACCCTTGGTCCCTGAACCAAAGGATCAGTCCAAGGCCACCGAGCCACATCGCCGCAAGGACAGTGAGATCGCCGGCCCAGGGACCGGGTTCAGGATTGACTAAGGCAAGCAGCAAGAACGGTGGTGAGAAGATCATCGACTGCGGGTCGGCCACTTGCGGCAATCCGGCGAACACATAAGGGTTCCACCAGGGGGCCTCGCCTCGCCACACGCTTTGCGCCAGGAATTGCACCTGAGGCAGGAATGTCGCCTTGGCATCCCATGGAATTGCTGCACGGCCACTCAGCCATGGCCACGTCATCACAGTGAAACCGGCCACATAGATCAACACCGCCTGCCAAAGTGGCCACGTCTGCCCGCCAAGCCCGGCTGGAGCGAGCGGATCAGTCATCAGGCGTCTGCGCATACGTGGTTCTCGCAAGATTGGCCAAGGGGAGGGCGCCGCATGCAAGCCCCAGTCGAGGTCAGCGCTCGTGCCCTTCTAGCACGGCGGCGACTGGGGGAAGGAGACGCTGCGACCTCGAGCGATCCGAGCAGATATGCCAGTACATACAAGTCGGCGCCATCCAACATCTGCGCAGGACCCGGCAAAGTTCTGCCGTCCTTTGCTGCCTAAAATGAATTGATTGGCTCACGCGCCCCGAGTTCCTGTAACGAAGGGTGGCCGTCTCGGCGCAGCACGGAGTGAACACTTTGCCAGACGCTGCCATAGCACGCATCAATGACGCACGCCGCGCGGGCAGACCTCTTGTGGTCGCGCAGTTGGGCCAGTCCCTGGATGGCCGAATTGCCACCCTCACTGGCGAAAGCAGGTGGATCAATAAGCAGGCAGCCCTCGTCCACGTCCACAAGGTCAGGGCCAGCGTCGACGCCATCGTGGTGGGCGTTGGCACCGTCGTGGCCGATGACCCATTGCTTAACGTGCGCCACGTCAAAGGCCCCAATCCCGTTCGCGTCGTCATCGACCCGTCCGGCCGCATTCCCATTACAGCACGGTGCCTGTCGGCCGACGACGGCGTGCGGCGCATCCTGGTGCGAGCCACCACCACGACCTCGCCGGTCCCGCCGGGTGTCGAGATCCTCACGTGCGAGCGCGATCCAACAGGTTCGCTGCCGCCCCGCGACGTGATCCACGGCCTGAACGCTCTTGGCCTGAAGTCCTTCCTGATCGAAGGCGGCGCCAGCACGGTCTCGGCCTTCATCGATGCCAACGCCGTCGATCGCCTGCACGTCCTCGTCGCTCCGGTGATCCTGGGCTCCGGTAAGCCGGGACTGCAGCTGCGCCCCATCGAGCGCTTGTCCGAGGCCCTTCGCCCGAAGGCCTGCGTGCACGTACTCGAAGACGGCGATGTCTTGTTCGATTGCGACATGCGCACTCTGGATGGAGCTTAAGTTATGGACCGGCAACGCCACACCGCCCCGACCAGTCTAGACGACGCCCCCGTCTACTCCCCCATCGCCCGCGCACTGCACTGGCTGACGGTGTTGATGGTGGCAGTCCTCATTCCTGTTGGCCTTTACATGGTCAATCGGGGCAAGCTGACCAACTTCGACGCCACCACCAACACGCTCTATTCCGCACATAAGTTCGCAGGCTTTGTGCTGCTATGCCTGATCGTGGTGCGACTGCTCTATCGCTTTGTGCATGGCGCACCAGCCGACGAGCCGACCCTTGAATGGTGGCAGAAGGCCGCGAGTCATCTGACGCACTGGGGGCTCTATGCGTTGCTGCTGGCAGTGCCGGTCCTGGGCTGGTACGGCGTCTCCCTCTACGGCGCTCGCGGCACATTGTTTGGCCTGACACTCCCCGCCATTGCCGCGCAGGATCAGAAGGCAGCCGAGTGGATATTCCAACTGCATTTCCTGGGCGCGATGGCCATGCTGTTGGCCATTGCAGCGCATATCGGAGCTGCCATCTTCCATCACTTCATTCGCGGCGATGGCGTGCTGCGGCGCATGCTTCCAGGCTTGAAGAAGCGCGGCTGACCGCTCTCGCCTTGAGCGGTGCAGGGCTTGCCTGCTATGGCTTTTCGTAGGTCTGACGCAGCGTGGCCGCTTGGTCCCGTGGCATGGATTTCATGAGTACACGAAGCGTCGCGTTCCCGACCATTTTCCCGTTGCGCAAGAACAGCCAGTCGGAAATATCTGCCTCCTGGAAGGTGTAGCGGTCCCCGAGTTTGACCCGCGTCGTGTGATTTGGATCGTTATTGATCTCGCCGGAAAGGACGGAAGCGATCCCGTCGCCAGCGGGTATGCCGACCTAGAGCGCGAATGCCTCTTCACCCGGTCCGGGTGCCTCAAGCTTCCGCCAGAACTCCGGCAAGCCCCGGCGCGCATGCGAAATAGCGTCCGCCATCCCTGTGCTATCCGGCGGAACAGGCAACGTTTTATCGCGTGCTGAAGCACCGATGGGCAAACATAGGACGACAGCGAGGCACAGCGCCCGCAGAGCGACACCAAGCAAATGGCATAAAGGCACAGTCTACCCCCCCAGTTTACCAAGAACAGTTGGCAGCATCTCCGGCAGGTCTTCGGCGATGAGCCCGGCACCAAAAGTCTTGGCACATGCCCCGTGCAACCAAACGCCGGCGCACGCGGCTTCGAAGGGCGCCATACCTTGTGCCAAGAGACCAGTGATGAAGCCGGTCAGCACGTCTCCGGAACCAGCCGTCGCCAAGTTGGCCGGCGCATTGTCGTTGATGGCCGCTTGTCCGTCAGGGGCGGCAATGATCGTGTCGGCGCCCTTCAGCACGACGATTGCGCCACTGACGCGGGCGGCTTCTCGAGCGCGTGCGAGCTTGTCACCAGAAAGTCCGGGAAAGAGGCGCTTGAACTCGCCCTCGTGTGGCGTCAGCACGACAGGCGAATCGCCCCGCGTGGCGATGGCACCAAACAGCCCGCCGCAGTCATCGGCCGAAACAGTGAGCCCATCGGCATCGAGCACGATTGCCGCCCGGGCGCCAAGAGCAGCCATCACCCACTCTCGCGCATCGCGCCCACGCCCGAGACCTGGACCGATCCCAACGGCTGTGAAGCGCGGGTCGCCGAGCATGGCGCTCAGAGAACCCGGTGATGCAATCGCCCTTATAAGCGTGGCATTGAGCTGTGCGGCGTGCGCCTGCAAGCTCTCAGGGGGGGATGCGACGGTCACCAGACCGGCCCCGCATCGCAATGCGCCTCGGGCAGCAAGTCGGGCCGCCCCCGACATCTCGATGCCGCCAGAGACGACCACGGCATGTCCCCGTGTATACTTGTGGCCATCGAGCCGCAGCCGCGGAAAGTCTGCCCACCACAATCCCGGGGCATTGGCCCAGGCGCGAGGCTTGACCTTGGCGAGAACGGCCTCCGGCATGCCGATGTCATAGAGCGCGACATCGCCGCATAAGAGCCGCCCTGGAAGCAACAGATGACCGGGCTTGCGGCGAAAAAAGGTGACCGTACGATTGGCCCTGACAGCAGGTCCCGTGAGGGCGCCTGTAGTCCCGTCGAGCCCGCTCGGAACATCGACGGCAAGAATGGGCTTTCCACTCGAGTTCATCGTCTCGACCAGTGCCGCAGCCAGCCCTTCGAGCGGCCGGCTTAAGCCGGCACCAAACAGCGCATCGATAACAAGATCGGCCCAGCCCTCGCAGACCTCTGCTGCCCGCCCCGGATCCAAGATCTCGCCTTTGAATTGATCCGCCATGATGGCGGCATCCCCGCGCAGCGCGTCCCGCGAACCGAGCAGCACCAAACGCACCGGGCACGCCCGCCCCATCAAGTGCCGCGCCGCAACGAACCCGTCGCCACCATTGTTGCCAGGCCCGCACACGATGGCGACCCGCCCGCCATCCGGCAACATGCGTAGGGCTTCTTCCGCCACCGCACGTCCGGCATGTTCCATCAACGTCGTCGATGCCACCCCGAACGATGACGCCAGACCGTCGGCTTCACCCATTTCGGCGGTCGTCAAAAGCTCCAAGCCTTGCCCCGGAACCATCACGACGCAGCCCTCGTGCCGTCGTCGTAGATGGACAACTCGATCAGGTTGAGATCGGGGTCGCGAACATAGACGGATGTAATCGGCCCCCGCGCGCCCGAACGGCCCGAGCGCGCGACAAGGATGTTCACCCCGCAGGCTTCCAGATGCGCCTCAACCCCGGCGAGATCATCGACCAGGAAGCAGAGGTCGGCGGAACCCATGGTAGGGGTCTCAGCCTTGGGCTCGAAGGTGTTGTCGTATGCGTGCAGATTGATCTTGTGCGGACCGAAGCGCAACGCGATCCGACCTGCCCCAAAGGTTTCCGCCCGCATGCCGAGAACGCGCTCGTAGAATGCCACGGTAGCCTCGATCGAGCGCACCGTGAGAACGAAATGATCGAGCCCGATCACCTGCATGGCCACCTCTCCATCTCGACGTCTGCCGAACAGCGTAGCTCGAAACAGGCAACCGTTGACAATCGCCGACCCACGCATGCCGCCAAAAAAACGGTCACCATGACCGAAAATTAGGCAAGCGGGCCAGCTCCAAAGTGCCCTATAAGCAGGCGGTCCCGGGTTAGTGCTTTGAAGCGCAAGAATTTCATCGCACGTTTACTTTCTGGCACGGGGCCTGCTAAGGGGTCAAAAGGTACGAGACGCCCGGCATCACGTCCCGCCGGTTCGCCATCAATCTCACGTGGCACGAGGCCAAAAGCCCATGAAGAAGATCGAAGCCATCATCAAGCCGTTCAAGCTTGACGAGGTGAAGGAAGCGCTCCAAGAGATTGGCTTGCAGGGTATAACTGTCATCGAGGCCAAAGGCTTCGGTCGCCAGAAGGGCCACACCGAGCTCTATCGCGGCGCCGAGTACGTCGTGGATTTCTTGCCCAAGGTCAAAATCGAG
Source organism: uncultured Alphaproteobacteria bacterium (assembly GCA_963761475.1). GTDB lineage: Bacteria > Pseudomonadota > Alphaproteobacteria > Rhizobiales > Hyphomicrobiaceae. Next base: position 138,408 of record CAVXGT010000013.1, on the reverse strand, counting down.
GTCGTTCTTGGCGACGATATGTTGGACAAGGCCGTCGAGGCCATCCAACGGGCAGCCAAGACCGGCCGGATTGGCGATGGCAAGATCTTCATCTCGACTATCGAAGAGGCGATCCGCATCCGCACAGGCGAAACGGGCACGGAAGCCATCTAGACCATTGCGCCGGGTCCCCGGACCTGGCAGCAGCGCGCCGATCGGGCGGCAGCAGAAACTGCCCCCACCAATCAACCTGTGTTCAATGCAAGGGGAGCCATTATGGCGGATACACCTAAGACGGCAGCAGACGTAATGAAGATCATGAAGGACAAGGACGTGAAGTTCCTTGACCTTCGCTTTTCCGACACCAAGGGCAAGATGCAGCATGTGACCGCCGACGCTAGCTGCGTCGACGACGCCATGTTCTCGGAAGGCTACGCCTTCGACGGCTCCTCGATCGCCGGTTGGAAGGGCATCGAGGCCTCCGACATGACGCTGATGTTGGACCCCTCGAGCGCGCACCTCGATCCGTTTTTCGCTCAGACCACGATGGCGATCTTCTGCGACGTCATCGAGCCGTCGACCGGTGAACTCTACGAGCGCGATCCCCGCGGCATCGCAAAGAAGGCCGAGGCCTATCTGAAGTCCACGGGCATCGGCGACACCATCTTCTTCGGACCAGAGGCCGAGTTCTTCATTTTCGACGACGTCCGCTTCTCGGCTGACCCCTACAACACCGGCTTCCGTCTGGACTCGATGGAGTTGCCGACCAACATGCCCACTGAGTACGAGATGGGCAACCTCGGCCATCGCCCCCGCACCAAGGGCGGCTACTTCCCCGTTCCCCCAGTCGATAGCTGCCAGGACATCCGCTCCGAGATGCTCTCGGTGATGGCGGAAATGGGCGTGGTCGTCGAAAAGCACCACCACGAGGTCGCTGCAGCCCAGCACGAGCTCGGCATCAAGTTCGGCACCATGGTGACCATGGCCGATCACATGCAGATCTACAAATACGTGATCCACAACGTCGCCCAGGCCTACGGCAAGACCGCCTGCTTCATGCCGAAGCCGGTATTCGGCGACAATGGCTCGGGCATGCACTGCCACCAGTCGATCTGGAAGGCCGGCCAGCCGACGTTCGCTGGCAACAAATATGCCGATCTCTCCGACAATTGCCTGCACTACATCGCCGGCATTCTGAAGCACGCCAAGGCCATCAACGCATTCACCAACCCGACGACCAACTCCTACAAGCGTCTGGTTCCCGGCTATGAGGCACCGGTGCTGCTCGCCTATTCGGCCCGCAACCGCTCGGCATCGTGCCGCATTCCCCACGTCACGAGCCCCAAGGCCAAGCGCGTCGAGGTCCGCTTCCCCGATCCCGCCGCCAACCCCTATCTGGGCTTCTCCGCCATGCTCATGGCGGGCCTCGATGGCATCCAGAACAAGCTCAATCCCGGCGAGGCGATGGACAAGAACCTCTACGATCTGCCGCCCGCCGAGCTGTCAAAGATCCCGACCGTCGCAGGCTCCCTCCGCGAGGCACTCAACTGCCTCGACCAGGATCGCGCCTTCCTCAAGATGGGCGGCGTGTTCTCCGATGACATGATCGACGCCTACATCGAACTCAAGATGGCCGAGGTCGAGCGTTTCGAGATGACGCCGCACCCCGTCGAGTTCGACATGTACTACTCGGTCTAAAGCCGATCGGATCACGGCAGATGTGGTCCAATTGCTCCTGAGACGACAGAAGGGGTGGCCCAGCGAGGGCCGCCCCTTTTGCCGTTATGACCACGATTTCAATGTAGCCGGCGTGAAATCAACCGGTTAATGCAGTCGGGCGCTTTGAAGTCGTCTACCCAAGCGATAGGATCATGTCCCGGAAAGGGGACTGCGGATGTCCAAGCCCATTGTTGGTGTGATCGCGACCGCTCGGCAGTTCGAGGGACGCCACGCAGTCCAAGCCGCGGGCGAGCGCAATTTGCGCGCCGTGGCTGACGTTGCCGGCGCCATGCCGATCCTCTTTGCCGGCATGCCCGACATCACGGACATCTCAACACTGCTCGGCCTCGTGCACGGTGTGGTGCTGACCGGCGGACGGGCCAATGTCCACCCGACGCATTTCGGCGCCGAGCCGCATCCGCGCCACGAACCCTATGACGAGCGCCGTGACGCCGTGGCTTTGGCCGTCAGCAAGGCTTGTGTCGAGCATGGCGTCCCCATCCTCGGGATCTGTCGGGGACTGCAGGAACTCGCCGTCGCGTATGGCAGCACGCTGCATCCCGAAATCCGGGAGCTGCCCGGCCGAATGAACCACCGCATGCCCCGCCTCGAGAACGGCGATCCTCACCCCGATCCCTTGGTCGTCTTTGCAGACCGCCACGCCGTCCACCTCACCCCCGGTGGCGCCTTTCAAAAGATCTACGGTTGCGACACCATTCGAGTGAATTCGCTCCACGGCCAGGGCGTCCTCGAGCCGGGAAGCCGAGTTGTGGTTGAAGGCCTGGCCGAGGACGGGACCATCGAGGCTATACGAATTGCCGAGGCCCGCGGCTTTGCGCTCGGTGTCCAGTGGCATGCCGAATTCGACCCGCAGACCAATCCCATCAATCGCCGCATCATCGCAGCCTTCGGCGAGGCGGTCTCAGCATGCTGCGCCGCGCGTCGCGCCTAAGGTTGGTCGTCCAAAGAAAAAGGCACCGGCGGATACGCAGCTGGTGCCTTTCTTACTCGAGGGTCGTTCGTTACGCTGGACTAGTGATCAACCTTCGAGAGCTGCAGCCGTTACGCGGTTGCGCCGGGCGCGCATTTCCGCACGGTACTGTTTGGTATCTAGCTTGGTCTGCTGGGCTTTGGCAGCTTTGCAGCGTTGAATGAGCGCCTTCATCTTGTCGTCCAGCATGCCACGTCGGTCGACCACCTGCGGCAGGAAGAAGTCGGGCGTGATGTTTGGTTCGACGATCACGGGGCCATCGGCGCCAACCGCGATGTCCCAACCGATCAAGTTGACCTCTTTGAACACCTTGTGCGCGTTGACCGCCAGGGCCTTCACCTGATCGAAGTGGGGGATCGTGAAGCCGAGGATCTGAGCGCCAGTGTCAGGATGGACTTCGGGCGACGTCGCAGCAAGGCCCGATCCGCGCTGGACCCGAATGACGCGTCCGGATTCTGCGTCGAGCTGTCCAAGCATGTTACCCGCGCGCCAGAAGTTGTCGGCAACGTTGCGCCCGGCCGGGATCTTCCAAAGCGAGCGGACCACCTCGACGCCATCCTCGCCCCGGATGGTCACGATCCGGCACGTCGCAAGCCGCGATCCGCAAACCGCCTGGATGGACGGGTGCGGGTCGAGCCGGCCCTGGAGGATGTAGCCGTCGCCATAGGCATTCGCTACCTCAGCAGCGAAGTCTTCAACCTTGATCGATTGGCCTTGGAGCATCACGACACTGTCGGTAGCCTTGTCGTAAGAGGCAAGGCTCGCCGAGCCAATGCTCTGAAAGGCGTCAGCCGGCTTTCCAAAGAGAGGATACTGGCTCCCATCACGAAGGAACGCGGCGAGGGTGTCGGCAGACTTGAAGGTCGGCACGGCTGGCAGATCGTAGATTTCAGAATAGAGCGCGCGCGTTGCAATCGTCGGGAAGCCGAAGCCGGCGAGCAGCGTCGTTGCGGCAAGCTTATGCTCAAGCAGGCCGTTCCAATGGTTGTTGAAGTTCACTGTCATCCACACATCCCGCATGACGTCGAGACCGACGAAGGTGCGTTTGTCGGAGGCGAGTGACGTGTCGTCGTAGAGACCGAGGTCGAGGTATTCGTCCACCTTGAGCTTGCCGGGCCCGAACGACAGCTTGGCGATCTCGATCAGGATCTGATTGTACGTCCGGCCATGATCCCTGGCGATCAGTTGGAAGGCGCTGGCGATATCGAGCTTGCCCTTGCCAATTTGGCTTTCGAGATCGAGAGCCGGGCGCGAAGCTTCGATCTCGGCTGTTGCCGCAGCAACGGCAGCGCCGGAGGCAGCGGGTTCTGCCGCCGCTTCAGTGGCGACGTCTTGCAGGCGGTGGGCGGGCTCGGCCATGTGATACTCCGGGACGGCAACTCAGATGTCCACTCGGGCGTGCAGCAACGGGTGCAGGCCGAAAAGGACGGTGCGATACCGCCGAGGATCGCCGGAATTGGAAAATAAAATATTGCCGGGCAACAAAAAAACGACCTTGGAGGCGTTAACGCCGCCTTCAGGTGGGATTAAGGAATTTTTACGAATGGTGAGGCTCGACGCTCCTCGCGCTCAAGCCGTGGGCGTCTCCTTGGGCTCGGTCGCCTTCATCGCCGGACGATCGGCAAATCCCTGGTACCAGCGCTCCAGGCGAGGATGACCGGGCCTGAAGTCCTCGAGCCATTCGCGCCAATCCTGATAACCAAGTGCGATCCCCGTCGTGATCTGTCCGAGGTTGATAGGCCCATCGAGCCAGGCCGCATCGCGCTCCAATTGGTCGAGACAGCGCACGATCCTGTCACGTTGTTTGTCGAGGAAGCTCGCAGAACGCACCGCCTCGGGCCTCAAGTGCTCCGCCCGCATCGCGATCTGCGCCTCGAGGATCCCATCTGCGATCGCGTAGACCGACCACATCCGTTGCCGCTCGATCGTCGCTTGCGGAATGAGGCTCCGCGGGGATGCCACCTCGTCGAGGTGCAGACAAATGATGGTCGAGTCACCGAGCGCAATGCCTTGGTCGGTGACGAGCGTGGGAATCCGCGCCACAGGATTTGCCTCCGCAAGACCAGGCGTAAACGGCGGCGTCGCATAGCCCCAATCCAGCGTCCAAGTCGTGGGACGGACCTCGATCCGCTCCCACAAACCGAGTTCGCGTGCTGCTACACAGACCTTGCGCGTGAAAGGGGAGGCCGGTGTCCAGAAAAGCTGCATGGGGCTTCGCCTTGAGGGTTGGAACTGAAGCTGGGTGATGCGGTCGGAAGGGTCGTCGTCGTCCCGCTTCCGGGCCATGCGGGCAATGTCTTGTCAAGCGAGGTGGCGCGGCTATAGTGGAGAGACGACAAAAAGCCGCGCACACAAGCGGTAAAGTTCTGGCCGTCCATACTCAACCGGAAATGGCCTGCACGGCAGCGGCATTCGGTCGGCTGCCAATGAGACGTTTAGGGAGGACTGCGCATGACAAAACGATCAGAAGGCCGCGTCAATAGGCGTGAATTTGTAGCAGGCGCTGGCGCTGCAGCCGGCCTTGCAACACTCGGCTTGCCTGACGTCGCCAAAGCAAAACCCAAGCGCGGCGGTACGCTTCGCTTCTCCACCCGCGTCGACGGTCGCGGTCTCGATCCCCATCGCAATCTCGTCTACTACGTATCCGACCCGCTGGCCGCCACGACGCAGGGTCTCCTTGACCTCAACCAGAAGATGGAAGTGGTCCCGGGCGTGGCTGAATCCTGGGAAATCTCCAAGGACCTCAAAACTTATACCTACCGCCTGCGCAAGGGCGCCGAATACCATAATGGACGGACGATCGACGCCGAGTCGGTCAAGTGGAACTACGAGCGCATCCTTGACCCCAAGACGGGATACCCCTTCACGCGGGCGAGCCTCAATGAAGTTGACAAGATGGAGGCTCTCGACAAGTACACTCTTCGCATCACCCTCAAATCGCCGTCGGGCGTCTTCCTCGCCAATACCATCTACTACCCTTGCAACCTGATTGCGCCCGACAGCGCCGACAAGGCAGATACGCACCCGATCGGCTGCGGGCCCTTCAAGTTCAAGAGCTGGAAGCGCTACGCCAAGTCCGAGATGGTTCGTTTCGAGAACTATTGGGAAACCGACGCCGACGGCAACAGGTTGCCGTATCTCGATGCCATCGAGGGCTACCCCAAGAAGGAGGACAAGGTCCGTCTGACGGCGCTACGGACCGGCGAAGTCGATCTCATTGAGAACATGGCCTACTCCGACGTTGGCGCGTTCAAGAAGACCCAGTCCGACAAGTACGACACTTGGGACGTACCTCAGGTCGGCTGTGCCATGATGATGCTCAACCTAAAGAAGGGCCCATTCGCGCAAAGTCATCCCGACAGCAAACTGCTCCGCCAGGCTGTGGCGCATGCCATCGACCGCGAGGCGATCCATCAGGCCATTTTCAACGACCTCGGCTACAAGCTGAACGGCTTCTATAGTGAGGCCAGCCCCTGGCACATGAAGGGCATCAAGAACGTCAAGGAGTACGATCCCGAGAAGTCGAAGGCGATCCTGAGGAAACTCAACGCGGCAGGCACCGAGATCGAGGTCGTGGCACGCGATACCTATGAGTACATGCACCAGTCCGGTGAACTCGTCCACGCCATGCTGACCGAGGTCGGTTTCAAGGCCAAGAACAACATCTACGACAACCCCGTCCTCGTCGAGAAGTACAAGAAGGACGACTTCAGCGTCAATTCGACGGCCTACAGCTACCGCTTCGAGCCTGATGGCTGGTATTCGCGCGCCATCCAGTCCACCTCTCCCGATACCAAGCTGCGCACGGGCTACAAGAACGAGGCAGCGGACAAACTCATCGCCGAGGCCCGTCTCACCCTCGATAAGTCCAAGCGAATGGAGCTCTACACGGAAGTCGAGAGCATCGTGAACGAGGATTGCCCCGTCATCTACACGCACGCTGTCCCACTGACTTCGGCGGGTTCCAAGAAGCTCAAGGGGTACAAGCCCGCTTTTGCTGGACCCTTCAGCATCGCAGGTGGTGGCATCCGCACGGCCTATTTCGAGTCGTGATGGCAAGCATCGGCACAAGTCGGCAGGCTCGATGCCTGCCGGCTTGCGCTGCTGACGGCCAACGCTGCTGGAGTATCTCCGGCGGCCGGATGATGGAGCGAGCGGAAGGGACTGTGCCTTGCTCATCTTTGCGATCAATCGTGTTCTACAACTGATCCCCGTTCTTTTCGTGCTCTCCGTGATGGTTTTTGGCTTCGTCCACGCCTTGCCCGGAGACGTCATCGAACTCGCTCGCCGGCCAGGAAAGTGCCGAGGACCCCGAAGTTCGCAAGGCGCTCGAGAAGGAGTTTGGTCTCGATAAGCCCCTTGTCGTGCAATACGGCGTCTGGCTCGGCAAAGTGCTGCAGGGAGACTTCGGCAAGTCACTCGTGACACGCAGGCCGGTAAAGGTCGAGTTGATCGAGCGGATCCCAGCCACCGTCTACCTCGCGGTGGTCGGTATAACGTTGTCGATGCTGATAGCTGTGCCACTCGGCACACTCGCCGCTGTCAGACGCAACACGCCAGCAGATTACTTCGTCCAGGTGACATCGCTGATTGGTATCTCCATTCCCGAGTTCTGGTTCGCAATCCTGAGCGTGCTCATCTTCTCACTCTATCTAGGGTGGCTCCCCTCTTCCGGCTACGTCAGTCCCTTCGTCGATTTCTGGAAGAGTCTCTCTTACCTGGCGCTGCCCGCCCTCGCGATCGGTTTCCGGCAGGCTGCCATAACGACCCGGCTAACCCGCTCGAGCATGCTCGACGAGATCCACAAAGACTACGTTGATACGGCCCGCTCGCTGGGGCTTCCCGAGCGCAAGGTGATTTACAAGTACACGCTACGCAACGCGCTCATTCCCACGGTCACAATCTCTGGCCTCCAGCTGGCGGCTCTCTTGGGCGGCACTGTGGTATTGGAAGCGATATTCGCGTGGCCTGGAATTGGACTAGCCATCTACCAATCCATTCAGCTCCGGGACTTTCCCATGATCCAGGCCGGCATCCTTGTGCTGGGCGTGATCGTCGTGACGGTCAACTTGCTGGTCGATCTTCTCTATCGCGTGCTCAATCCGCGTGTGTCACTCGAGTAGGCGGGAGCCTCGATCATGGACGATAAGGTCATTACCCGCCGGCGACACGACACGCTCATTGCAGGTGAGGATTCGATCTGGCGTGTGCGCTACCGCCACTTCGCCGTCTCGATGCGCAACGCCTTCGAAGCGCTGCGCAAGAGCACCACGGCCACTGTCGGAGCGCTCATGCTGGTGTTTGTGTTCGTTACCTGCCTGCTCACGCCCGTACTCGCAACGCACAATCCGGTGAAAACCAATTATCGCGAGCGGTTGGCCCCCGTCAGTACCAAGCACTATTTTGGAACGGATAAGTTCGGGCGCGACATCTACTCGCGAATTCTGCACGGCGGCAGGCGCACCGTCGCGGTAGCGGTCGGCTCCGTCATCTTCGGTCTTCTGATCGGCGTGCCCTTCGGCATTCTGTCGGGCTTCTACGGTGGCCGCGTCGATGCCGTGAGCATGCGTGTCGTGGATGGGTTATTGGCGTTTCCAGGCTTGCTACTCTACCTCCTGATCGTAACCGTCGCGCGGGAATGGAAGCTGGAGGGGGCCTGGAACGACGCGATACTTGTCTTTGCCCTGGGCTTTGCGTTCATACCCCAGGTCGCGCGATTATCACGCAGCGTGGCGCTTGTGGAGGCGCGCAAGGAATACGTCGAAGCTTCGCATGTGATCGGCGAGCGATCCTTGAGCATTGCGTTGGGCCAGATTCTACCAAACTGCATCTCGCCGCTGATCGTGATGGTGTCGACCCGCGTCGGTTTCGCAATCCTCATCATTGCTGCGCTGTCATTCCTTGGACTTGGCACCTCACCGCCGACACCCGACTGGGGAGCAGATTTGTCTACGGCACGCGACCATATGGAAACGCATCCGATGATCGCAGTATTTCCAGGCCTCGCGATCTGCTTCTCCGTGCTCGCCTTCAACCTCTTCGGTGATGGCCTGCGCGACATCCTCGACCCCCGCTTGGCTGAGCGCTGAGCACAGGCCCGGGCGGCGCCACAGCCCCCGTGCCACGCGGCTGGCTAAACTCAACACGCGCTGAAGGCGGTGGCCGTCTGGGCCCACTCGGCCGCGCAGTGCCGGTTTAGCGTGGCCATCTGTGACGCATAGGCCCCACCCACCCCCTCGACATATTCCCGTACGACAAAAGTGTTTGCCTCGAAGCTTGCAGAATGCGCCTCAACGCGGCAGTGTCCCGCGTTGGGAATCGCTGCCTGCGCGTATTCCGTGCACTGCGGCCGGATAACTCGAATTGGCAATGGAACTGCACGATGTGTTGCCGGACCCGAGACCAGGCGACGGGGGACACATGGCTGACGAGGGCAGGGTACGGCGGACATTCGCTTTTACGTTCGGCCTCGAGCGCCTCGGACTGGTCGCCCTCCTTTCCCCGTGGGTGTCGCTGGCGCTGATCGTGGCTGTCAGCGTCTTCGCAGCCATTGGTGTGACGCGCCTCAAGGTCGACGACAGCCTCTCCGAGTTGTTCCGCACCGACACGCGAGAATTCCGCGAGTACGAAGCCATCGATCGGCTGTTCCCGTCGAGCGAGTACGACGTGCTCGTCGTCATCGAAGGGCCCGATCTTCTGCAGCGCGATAAGCTGAAGATTGTCGCCTCCACCACCATCGATTTGCAGCTTGCTGACGGGGTCAACGGGCTCGTGTCGATGCTCTCGGCACGTGGCAAGCCCGACGCGACCGGCTACGCCCCCCCCGTTGTCCCCGACACGCTCCCCGAAGGCCAAGCCTACGACGACATGGTGAAGGAGCTTCGTGCCAACGAGATCGTCGCCGGCAAGTTCCTCTCAACCGACGGTACGCTGGCGTTGGCGGTGATCTCGCTCGACAGGGCCGTAGTCGAGCGGCAAGGGGCCAAGGCGATTATTGGCGCCATCCGCGACATCGTTGACCAGGGCCTGGCGGGATCGGGCCTCAAGGGGCAATTAACCGGGGCGCCGGTCATGCAACTCGAGATCCGCAATGCCGTCGAGCGCGACCGGCTCGTCTACAACGGCCTTGGCTTCTTGTTCGGCACCGCCATTGCCTTCCTGTTCTTCCGCCGCATCTCCCTCACCCTGATTGCCATTGCCGGCCCGTGCATAGCGATCCTGTGGACACTGGGCGCCATTGGTGGACTAGACTATCGCCTCAATCTGTTCATCAACGTCCTCACACCGCTGATCCTGGTCTCGGGCTTTTCCGACTCCATGCACCTCGTCTTCGCCATCCGTCGTGACATCATGGCGGGAGTCGACCGGATCACGGCCGCCCGCAACGCAATTCTCGACGTCGCGCCCGCCTGCCTGTTGACGGCCATGAATGCCGCTCTCGCACTGCTGTCCTTCTCCGTCATCATCCATGTCTGGCCGTGGCCGCCGACGATCGACGTACCCGATAGCGCCCTCATCCGCACCTTCGGTGTCGCAGCCCTGCTGGCGGTTGGCATTTCCTACATAGCAGTCGCCATGGTCGTGCCGACCCTCGCAGCCCTGCTGATCCGCAAGGAGGCGCCTGCGAGGGATGAAGAGCCGAACACCGACGGCGGCATCGGAGTTCTGGGCCGCATCACCGAAGCCATCGCTCGCCTTGTCATAAAGGCACCCGCGTTCTGGTCCCTCTGTTCCGTGTTGGCCGTCCTCATCACCGGCCACGCCTATAGCCAATTGGTTCCTCAATATCGCCTCGCCGACCAGGTGCCCGACAAGGAGCAGGCGCTCGCAGCAACAGGTCGCCTCGACGCCAAGCTGACGGGCGCCAATCCGGTCCATGTGATGATCCGGTGGACCGGCGATCGCGACCTCTACGACCCCATGACACTCGACGTCATCGCCAAGGCGCACAAGACCCTCGAGGAGAAGGCCGGCCTTGGCAATGTCTGGTCGCTCGACAGCCTGCGCCGCTGGCTTTCCGATGCCGGCGACAGTCGCATCGAGACCGTGAAGAGCTACGTCAAGGTCCTGCCCCAGCACCTGGTCCGTCGGTTCATCGCAGAGGATGAAAAAGCAGTCCTCGCCACCGGCCGCCTGCCTGACGTCGATGCCTCCGAGATCCTACCTGTGGTCGAGCGCCTCGATCGCGCGCTGGATGCCGTGCGCAAAGCCCACCCTGACTACGAGATATCCGTCACGGGCCTGCCCGCCATCGCGGCCCGCAATTCCGCCAAACTCATCGGCGACCTAAACTGGGGCCTGGTCGGCGACCTCTTCGTCATCTTCATCTTCCTGGCGTTGGCGTTGCGCTCTGTACTGGCCGGAGTGACGAGCATTCTGCCTTCGCTGTTTCCGATCTTTATCACCGGTGCACTCATGCATTGGTCCGGGGAAGGCCTGCAATTTGCCTCGATCATCGCCATTACAGTGGCGTTCGCCCTGGCGATCGATTCGACCATCCACTTCCTCAATCGCTTCCACCTTGAAGAAAGCCAGCCAGGCATCACCAGCACCGAGCAGGCGCTCGTCAATACGATGCACCACATCGGCCCTGCGGTTGTCCTGACGACCATCGTCCTAGCCCTCGGCCTTGGCGTGACAGTGCTATCGCACTTGCCCTCTCTCCGCCTGTTCGGCAGATTGGCCGGAATCTGCCTGCTGGCATCTCTGGTCGGCCAACTCGTGATCCTGCCGGCGACAATTGCGCTCTATCGCAAGCTGGTGCCGCGCCAGGCCGCCCAGGAGACGGTGCTGCAATCGCATCATTGACGATCCGACCCCGATGCACCGAGGCCGCGATTGACGAGGCAAGACCCATGCAACAGTTCGCGTCCGACAACCAGGCCGGCATGTGCCCGGCAGCACTCGCGGCCCTGATCTCAGCCAATCGTGAAGGCCACACGCCGTCCTATGGTGACGACCGCATCACAATCGCCCTCAAGGCACGGTTGTGCGCCTTGTTCGAAACCGACTGCGAAGCTTTTTTGGTCTTCAATGGCACGGCCGCCAATGCCTTGGCGTTGGCGGCCATCTGCAGGCCCTACGAAGCCGTCATCGCCCACGCTTTCAGCCACATCGAGACGGATGAAGCCGCAGCTCCGGAATACTTCATCGGCGGCGGCAAGATCATCACGGCAGATTCGCCAGCCGCCAAATTGACACCCGAGGCCGTCGACGACCTTGCGAACCGCTGGCAAGGCATACACCACGTCAAGGCGCGTGTGCTGTCCCTCACTCAATCAACCGAGCTCGGCACGGTCTACACGCCAACAGAAATCGCTGCCCTGACTGCCACGGCACGCCGCCATGCCATCAAGGTCCACATGGACGGCGCACGCTTCGCCAACGCGGCAGCACACCTCGATTGCACGCCGGCAGAGATCTCATGGCGTGCCGGTGTCGATGTCCTCTCCTTTGGCTTGACCAAGAACGGGGCGGGGGCAGGGGAGGCGGTTGTTTTCTTCGATAGAGCACTCGCCGCCGATTTCGCCTGGCGCGTCAAGCAAGCTGGCCAACTCGCCTCCAAGATGAGGCTCCTGTCAGCTCCGTGGCTGGCCATGCTCGAAGGCAATGTCTGGCTCGAAAACGCCCGCCATGCCAACGCTATGGCGCGCAGCCTCGCCGACAAGCTGCAGGCGCTGCCGTCTGTGTCGCTACTTTATCCCGTTGAAGCTAACGCTGTTTTTGCCGACATTCCCGTGGCTCACCAGGTCGCCCTGCGCGCGCGTGGGTGGCAGTTCTACACCTTCCTCGGTGCCACTGGCTGCCGCCTGATGTGCGCCTGGGACACGGCCCAGGACACAGTGGACCGCTTCGTCCGTGACCTGGCCGAGGCCGGCCCAACGGCCTAACCGACCGGGTCTGATGGCTTATTTCCCTTGCAGGGGCTGGTCCAAGCCGTTACCCGTTCGCCTCACAAATTATAGATCCGAAACCCCAACCGCAGCCGAGGGAGCCCCCATGCGCGTCTATTATGATCGGGATGCCGACGTCAATCTCATCAAGAGCAAGAAAGTGGTCGTGATCGGCTATGGTAGCCAGGGCCATGCCCACGCCCAGAACATGCGCGATTCCGGCGTCAAGGACGTGGCCATCGCGCTGCGCAAGAACTCGGCTGGCGTGAAGAAGGCGCAGGACGCCGGCTTCAAAGTGATGGAAGTGTCCGAGGCCGCCAAGTGGGCCGACGTCATGATGATGTGCACCCCTGACGAGCTGCAGGCCGACATCTACAAGGACCACCTCGTCGGCAATATGAAGCAGGGCGCTGCTATCCTGTTCGCCCACGGTCTCAACGTTCACTACAACCTGATCGAGCCGCGCGAGGACCTCGACGTCGGCATGGTCGCACCGAAGGGTCCTGGCCACACCGTGCGCTCCGAGTACGCCCGCGGCGGCGGCGTGCCCTGCCTGATCGCTATCCACCAGGATAAGAGCGGCAACGCCCACGACCTCTTCTTGTCGTATGCATCGGCAATCGGCGGTGGCCGCGCCGGCATCATCGAGACCACGTTCAAGGAGGAGTGCGAAACCGACCTCTTTGGCGAGCAGGTGGTGCTGTGTGGCGGCCTCGTCGAGCTGATCCGCGCCGGCTACGAGACGCTCTGCGATGCGGGCTATGCTCCCGAGATGGCCTACTTCGAGTGTCTGCACGAGGTGAAGCTGATTGTCGACCTCATCTACGAGGGTGGCATCGCCAACATGAACTACTCGATCTCCAACACCGCCGAATTCGGCGAGTACGCATCTGGCCCGCGTATCATCACCGACGAGACCCGCGCCGAGATGAAGCGTGTGCTGCGCGACATCCAGACCGGTCAGTTCACCACCGAATGGATCCGCGAGTGCAAGGCCGGTCAGCCCAAGTTCAAGGCGACGCGACGCTTGAATGACGCCCACCCGATCGAGGAAGTCGGCGCAAAGTTGCGTGCGATGATGCCTTGGATCAAGGCAGGCGCCCTGGTCGACAAGGACAAGAACTGAGGCAGCACCTAAATCGTGCAAAACAGCGGGGCGGACCGAAAGGTTCGCCCCGTAGTCTATTGAGAAACGGATGCCAACTCAGACGACGTTGCGGTTTGGGCCAGATCAGACAATTCGGCGCGGCGCTCAAATCTCGATCTCACCGTCGGCGACGCGAACGGCGCGGCCTCCGATGCGGACAGCCTGCAGCCTGGAATCGTTCATGACGACGGAAAGCTGGATCAGGCTCTCCCGCCCCATCTCGTAGCCCTGCTCGATGGCATACCGATGCTCTCCGCCCGGCGGCTCGTCGTAGCGCGCGATGACGCCGGCAAACGCGGCCACTGCCGAGCCCGTAGCGGGATCCTCGGGAATGCCGTGGCCGGGATCGAACATCCGGGCGTGGAAGTGGGCCGCGTGGTGCACGCGCTCCCGGCAGTAGAGGTAGGCAGCCCCGCTGGCACCGAAAGCCTGCTCCCAGCGCCCCGCGACAGGCCTCGCACGCCCGATCGCGGCAAGGCTGCGCACCGGCACGAAGTGATACGGCAGCCCGGCGCTGAAACAGGACGATTTGTGGTTCTCGAAGCCGATCTCGCTCGGCATCAATCCGACAGCATTCGCAATGTCCTCGACAGCCGGCACCGAGCCTAGGTCAGCCGGCAACTTCGGCGCATCGAACTCGGCAAACGCCGCCTCGTTGGGCCGCATGCGCACGCCGACGCGCACCACGCCGATCTCCTCCTCGAGGGCAATGATCGCAGTTGGAAAGACGTTCGGACCTGAGCCACGGTCGTTGGCAAGCAGAATGGCCGTCCCGATCGTCGGATGACCAGCAAACGGGATCTCGGCCCGCGGCGTGAAGATCCTGACCCGCGCCGAGTGCGCAGGGTTCGCGGGCTTCATGACGAACACGGTCTCCGAAATGTTGAATTCCCGTGCCACGGCTTGCATCGTCTTGCTGTCGAGGCCATCAGCATCCTTGACCACGGCCAGGGGATTGCCACCGAAACGAGTGTCGGTGAACACATCCAGTGTGTGATACCTCAGGCGCATAATGGTTCCTCATGAGCGCAGTCTGATGCAGCACGTATCGGCGAGCCGCAACGCGCAAAACTCCGATTGACTGCGATTGCGTAGCTGGCAACGCACGGGCGCACCGCGCCACCCAGAGCGTACCGGACGGCGCGGACAATGCCGCAAATCGCGCCCGCTTCCAAGCCGGATGTTCGTCAGCCGTCCTGAGCCAGTATATGGCTGAGGAGCAACCTGCCATGCTGCGCCATAACAAGCGCGCCAAGATCGCTCTTGGGCGTCACAACCTGAACCCGTATGAGCTCGCCCTGCGCGCTGCCCTCAAGGCCGCCAGACAGTGCATCAATAAGGTCGGATGCTGGTAGATCCGTGGCGAACTCGACAGCCAGCGCGCAAGCGCGATCGTGTTGGACAACGAGGTAGCCCGGCCGCGTCTGCAGTCGCCGCGGATCGAAGCCGGTTTCCTCGGCAAATTCGCGTCGCGCCGCCGCCACCACGTCAATTACCCCGCCAGCGCGCACATCCTGGGCATCGAGAAACCCACCCGGCAATCCCATCAGGCCACTGTTGAGCGTATCGCCGGCGTGCTCTGCGATCACGATATGCCCTTCCCGCGACCGCACGACTGCAGTAACGAACCCATCCCAGATCGCTGTGTCGGCGTCCGCATGATCTCGCCAGTATAGGAACGAGGAGAACCGTTCCAGGCTCATCTGGCCCTCAAAACCACCGGCCACGCGCTGCAACGCCCGCAGCACCAGGACTTCGCCATCGAAAAACGACGGATTGGCCGCAAGGCGGCGTGCCCAGTGCGCCGAAATAAGCTCCCGGCGATGGCAAACAAGCTCCCAGGGTTCACGGCTGACGCGCAATTCCAACGTCGCGACGCGGTCGACTTGGCCAGGCGATGGGGGAAGGATGCGCCTCATACTCCAAAGCACGTGCCACGCCGCTGCGCGCTGGTCAATGCCGCGCACCCGGACGATGCCTCCCTGCCATGAGCGCTTGTTGGCCAGCAGAAGGACATGGTAAGCCCCCCGGCAACCGGCCCAGGCAGGAATAGGACGACCATGACCGCAGCCCCATACAACTCGAAGGCAGCCCGGAGTTTTTTCATCGATACGCTGGCTGATGCCGACCCCGAGCTCAATGCCACGATCGAGCGAGAGCTGGACCGCCAGCGCCACGAGATCGAGTTGATCGCATCGGAGAACATCGTCTCGCGCGCCGTGCTCGAGGCTGCCGGCTCCGTCATGACCAACAAGTACGCTGAAGGCTATCCCGGCAAACGCTACTACGGTGGTTGCCAATTCGTCGACGAGGCCGAAACTCTGGCCATCGAACGGGCGAAGAAGCTGTTCGGAGCGGCATTTGCCAACGTCCAGCCATCCTCCGGCAGCCAGATGAACCAGGCTGTGTTCCTGGCGCTGCTACAG
This sequence comes from uncultured Alphaproteobacteria bacterium, assembly GCA_963761475.1. Classification (GTDB taxonomy): domain Bacteria; phylum Pseudomonadota; class Alphaproteobacteria; order Rhizobiales; family Hyphomicrobiaceae. The sequence continues at coordinate 122,253 of CAVXGT010000013.1, read as the reverse complement.
CCGGGCGACACCTTCATGGGGTTGAACCTCAACGCCGGTGGCCATCTGACCCACGGCTCTCCGGTCAACATGAGCGGCAAGTGGTTCAAAGTCGTGCCATATGGCGTCCGGGCCGACGACCAGAAGATCGACATGGACGAGGTCGCGCGCCTGGCACGCGAGGCCCGCCCGAAGTTGATCATAGCGGGCGGCACGGCGTATTCTAGGCTTTGGGACTGGAAGCGCTTCCGCGAGATCGCAGACGAGGTCGGCGCCTACCTGATGGTGGACATGGCCCACATTGCCGGCCTCGTGGCCGGGGGCGCCCATCCGTCACCGGTGCCGCACGCCCACGTCGTGACATCGACCACGCACAAATCCCTGCGCGGGCCCCGCGGCGGCCTCATCCTGAGCAATGACGAAGCCATCGCCAAAAAGATCAATTCGGCGGTCTTTCCAGGACTTCAGGGCGGGCCGCTCATGCACATCATCGCTGCCAAGGCGGTGGCCTTCGGTGAAGCGTTGCGGCCAGAGTTCAAAGACTACGCGGCAGCCATTGTCGCCAATGCCCGGGCCCTGGCCGAGACCATCCAGGCCGGCGGTTATGATATTGTCGCGGGCGGAACCGACAACCATCTGATGCTGGTCGACTTGCGAAAAGCCAAGGATGTCACCGGTAAGGCCGCCGAAGCGGGGTTGGGCCGCGCCCACATCACTTGCAACAAGAACGGCGTACCCTTCGATCCCCGATCGCCGTTCGTCACCAGCGGCATCAGGCTCGGCACGCCAGCCGGCACCACCCGCGGTTTCGGCGTCGACGAGTTCCGCAGTGTCGGCCGCATGATCGTCGAAGTTCTCGACGGCCTGGCCCGCAATGGCGAGGCAGGCGACGCGCAAGCGGAAATGCGGGTCAAGGAGCAGGCAACGGCGCTCTGCCGGCGGTTTCCGATTTACGGCTGACCCAATCCTTGCCAAGGACGTGATACCGACTGGTGGGAGTCGGCGATCTAACGACGGAGTGCTGCCGGATGCGCTGCCCTTATTGCTCGGGCGAGAACACGCAGGTCAAGGACAGCCGTCCGACCGAGGAAAGCGCGGCGATCCGCCGACGCCGCGTTTGCCCGGACTGCGATGGCCGATTTACCACGTTCGAGCGCGTGCAACTGAGAGAGCTCATCATTATCAAGCGCTCCGGTCGGCGCGTCCCCTTCGATCGCGACAAGCTTGCCCGATCGATAGCGGTCGCACTCCGCAAGCGCCCAGTTGACGAGGAAGGCGTCGAGCGCCTGATTTCCGGCATCGTCCGCCAACTCGAAAGTCTCGGCGAGAGCGAAATTCCCTCAACCGCCATCGGCGGCTTCGTCATGGACGCGCTGCGAGGGCTCGATGCCGTGGCCTACGTCCGCTTTGCCTCCGTTTACCGCGATTTCCGCGATGCTGCCGACTTTCAAGAGGTTCTGCGCGAGATTGCAAGCGCCCCTGTCCTGGCCCCGCGCGCCCTACGCGACGAGAACGCCAAGACAACCGAGAGCCACAAACACTAGGGAGCCACGGTTATACCTCCGCCAGCCCACATACCCTGGATGGACGCCGGGACAGCCGCCGCCAATGCGGCAGGCAGGGGCGCATCGGCGCGTGCGGCGCAGCCGTGCCGGTCGCCACCCCACGCATCGTCGTGCCGAGTGGTCTGCCCGCCATGAACCAGAAAACAGCGCGCTTCGACGGTGCCATGATGGCGATCGCCGTACGTATGGCACGGCGTGGACTGGGTACGACGGCACCAAACCCGTCCGTCGGTGCCGTTATTGTCGACGAGGCGACGGGCGAGGTCATCTCCCGGGGGTGGACGCAGCCGGGGGGCCGGCCGCACGCCGAGAAGGAGGCTCTCCGCCGGGCCGGCGAGCGCGCGCGCGGAAAGACTATGTACGTGACGCTCGAGCCCTGTGCTCATACCGGTCGCGCGCCGACCTGCGCCGATTCGCTGGTAGCGGCAGGCTTGAGCCGTGTTGTTTGCGCCATACCCGACCCCAACCCGATCGTCTCCGGCCGCGGCTTCGCCCAACTGCGCGCTGCCGGCATCGAGGTCGACGTCGGCTATCTCGCTGAGGAGGCGCGCTGGGTCACGCTGGGTCACATCAAGCGCCAAACCGAGGAGCGGCCCTTTGTGCAGCTCAAGATGGCCCTTGATGCCAGCGGCCGGGTGGCATCCGGTGATGGCGCTCCGGTCTGGGTGACGGGCCCGGAAGCGCGGGCCTACGCCCACCTGCTCCGCGCGCGTGCCGATGCCATCCTCGTCGGTTCCGGCACAGTGATCGCGGATGATCCGGAGTTGACCTGCCGACTGCCGGGCCTGACCCATCGCTCCCCCGATCGCATCGTGCTAGACACGCGGTTGCGCACCCCACCGACGGCCAAGGTCTACCGTCAAGGCATGAACCGGCCGCGCGTGTGGGTCGCTGCTGCAACGGATGCCGCAGCAGAATGGACCGACCTTGCCCACGGTGGCGCCATGGTGCTGGATGCCGCCGCATTCGACGGCGGCGGCCTCGACATGGAAGGCCTGCTGGCGATGCTGGCATCGAATGGCCTCACGAGGCTGCTGGTCGAAGGAGGGCCCACCGTCTGGCACGGCTTCCTGGCGTCAGGCCTTGTCGACGAGGCGTGTGTCATCATGGCCGCCAGTGCGGCTGCCGGTGAAACCCTACCAGTTGTGACCGGCGATCGTGACGCCTACTTTGCCCACTTCAATCTGCACCCGGTCCCAAGCCGCACCCGTGCGCTTGGTACCGACCGTTTGTTCGTCTATCGCCGCAGAGTCGCCATGACCCACCCGTTCCGCCACTATGTCCGCGTCCGCTACCAGGATTGCGACAGCCAGCACGTCGTCTTCAACGCCCGTTATGGCGACTACGTCGATCTCGCCGTCACTCAGTTCCTGATGGCAGCGGTGCGTGGACACGATCCCTTCGACGGCAAATTCGAGATCCAACTCAAGAAGCAGGTCATCGAATGGTTCGCACCTGCACGCTTTAACGATATTCTCGAAATCAGCACATGGGTCTCGCGGTTTGGTCGCACGTCCTTTGATATGCGCTTCGAGATGCGTATAGCAGGTAGCCCTGACGTGATCGTTGCCGCCGACACGGTTTACGTGCATGTCCTCGGCGACAAGGGCGTTTGGAAGAGCGCGCCGCTCCCCGACGATAAGCGTGCCTTGCTAGAAGAGGGCGGGCGCGGCAAGATTGTAGACCATGCCGGATTCTTGACCAGCCAAGCTGGCGAGCAATGAAAAGGCCCGCACCGGGCAAAGCGGCTGACCTATGGCCCGGCGGCGCTACGCAGGCACATGACGAGGAGATTTGGCCGTGTTCACCGGCATCATCACGGATGTGGGCGAGGTGATCGGTCGCCAGGGTGGCGTATTCACCATTCGGTCGGCCTATGCTGCCGACACCATAGCGCTCGGTGCCTCGATCGCCCATGACGGGTGCTGCCTGACGGCAACGAGCGTCCGGAGCGATGGCGAGGGGAGCGTTTACACGCTGGACGTGTCCAATGAAACACTGTCGCGCACCACACTCGGTGGCTGGGGCACGGGCACCCGGGTGAATCTCGAGCGATCGCTGAAGGCCGGCGACGAGCTTGGCGGCCATATCGTTTCCGGCCACGTCGATGGCGTGGCGACACTTGCCGATCTCAGCCCGGATGGCGACTCCCGGCGCCTGGTTTTCGAGTGTCCCGCCGATCTTGCCCGCTTCATAGCCTCGAAAGGCTCCGTCGCCTTGGACGGGACATCGCTTACGGTCAATGAAGTCGAAGGCAACCGGTTCGGCATTAATTTGATCCCACATACGATGTCGGTCACCACCTGGGGCACGAAAAAGGTTGGCGACCAGATTAACTTGGAAATCGATCCGCTGGCCCGCTATGTGGCGCGCCTGCTCGAAACCCGCGGCTGAACAGGACCAGGGAAGGCGCCAAATGCAGAGAGTGGAGTATGCCGAGGGCAAGGGCTTCATCTCGCCGATTGCCGATGTCCTGGAGGACTTCCGCAACGGCCGCATGATCATACTTGTCGACGCGGAGGACCGCGAGAATGAGGGTGATCTGGTCATTGCCGGTCAGATGGCGACGCCCGAAGCAATCAACTTCATGGCCCGCTTCGGCCGGGGGCTGATTTGCTTGTCGATCACGGAAACGCGTGCGGCCGAGCTCAATCTCGAGTTGATGACGCGCAAGAACGAAGCCCGAAACCGCACGGCCTTCACGGTCTCGATCGAGGCCCGTGACGGCATCGACACGGGCATCTCCGCGGCCGATCGGGCCCTTACGATTGCCACGGCCCTCGACCAGACCAAAGGCGCCAACGACATCGTGTCGCCCGGTCACGTCTTTCCCCTCGTAGCAAGGACTGGCGGCGTGCTGGTCCGCGCCGGCCACACTGAAGCGTCGGTCGATCTCGCCCGCATGGCTGGCCTGAATCCTGCCGGCGTCATCTGCGAGATCATGAATGACGACGGCACCATGGCGCGTATGCCCGACCTCGTGCCGTTCGCACAACGCCACGGCTTGAAGATCGGCACCATCGAGGACCTGATCGCCTACCGCCTGCGCCATGACCGGATCGTCAATCGCACCCAGTCGATCAAAGTCGAGAGCGCCTTTGGCGGCAGCTTCGATCTGCACACCTACGTGACGACCGTCGATCCCGTCGAGCACCTGGCGATCGTCAAGGGTGACCTGAGCGAACCAGGCCCGATTCTGGTCCGGGTCCACGCCGTAAGCTTTGCCGCTGACCTCTTGGGAATCGGCGGCGGCGGCGCTCGCGGCTCGGTCCAGAAGAGCATGGAGCTGATCTCACGCGAAGGGCGCGGCGTTGTGGTCTTGATCCGCGATTTGCGACCCCACTCCGTGACGGAATGGATCGAGAAGCGTCAACGCCATAGCGGCAAGTCCGCCAACGAGGAACGGCGCCTGGTCGAGATCGGCATCGGCGCCCAGATACTGCGCGACCTCGGCGTCAGCGAGATGGTACTGCTGACAAATCAACCGCAATCCCGCTACATCGGCCTGGACGGTTACGGACTGCGCGTCGCAGGAACACGAAGGATCGAATAGTCATGGCAGGCAAGAGCAAGGGTGCAGGTGGTCCGGAAGGTCGCCTCGAGGGCGCGCGGGTGCTCATCATCGAAGCCCGCTATTACGAGGACATCGCCGAAGAACTGCTGGCGGGCGCGATCGCGGAGCTTGAGGCATCGGGCGCCGAGTATGAGTGCATTGCAGTGCCAGGTGCCCTCGAGATCCCGCAGGTGCTCATGATGGCGGGCGACACCCTGCTCGCCTATGATGGCGTCCTGGCACTCGGATGCGTCATCCGCGGCGAGACCTCCCACTACGATATCGTCTGCAACAATACGAATCATTGGCTTTACGAGAACGCCAGCCAGTTCATGCTTCCCGTCGGCAACGCTGTGCTCACGGTCGACACCAAGGCGCAAGCCATGGCGCGCGCTAAGGGCGGCCGTGATGGCAAGGGGGGTGATGCGGCCCGTGCTTGCCTACGCTTGATCGAGATCGGTCGACAATACGACGAGCGCGCAGAATGACCGCGGGCAAAGAGGCGCCCATGCCGTTACCGCCGCGCACAGCTGCGCGGATGACAGCGGTGCAGGCCCTCTATCAGATGGACATCGCCGGGACCGACCTCAACGATGTCGTGGCCGAGTTCATTGCGCTTCGCTTCGGCGGCGATGCCGAGGATCCCGTGCTGGCGGACGCGGACAAGGACTTCTTTCGCAGCCTGGTGCAGGGCGTGGTACGCCGCCAGCGCGAAATCGATCCCATGGTCGACCAGCAACTCGCACAAGGTTGGAGTTTGACCCGAATCGACGCCATCCTGCGCGCCATCCTGCGTGCCGGTACGCTCGAGCTGATCGAACGCAAGGATGTTCCCGTGCGCGTTGTAATCACGGAGTACGTCAACGTCGCGCATGCCTTCCTCGGTGACGACGAACCACGTGTCGTCAATGGCGTGCTCGACAAGCTGGGCCGTCGCCTACGCGCCGAGGAACTGAACTGATCCGCGCAACGGCATCTGGCATCTCGCCGCGGGACCCGCGACGTGCCGCGGTGTTGTCACGACTGTGTGCTGTGGTTAAGAGAAGCGGATGAGGGGTCGCAGGCGACCCGGAGGGAGGCCATGGCAAAACCCTTCTTGGCAGCGGCGATCGCAGCAACCCTGCTGACGCCGGCCAATGCGCAACCGGGCGATGCCGGGCTTGCCAAGGCCAAGGCGGCCGGCGCGGCCTTGCAGAGCGGCCAATCCACACAAGCGATCGAACTCTACGCTGCTGCCCTCGCCGACACCGGCCTTTCGAACGACAAGCGCGCTGGCCTGCTCAACGACCGGGGCGTGGCGTACATCCGGCTGGGCCAACCCCGGGCAGCCATCGACGATTTCAACCGCGCCGTCCAATTGGCACCCGAGTTGGCGTCAGCCTACAACAACCGCGGCAACGTACTCCTGTCGCTTGGGATGGCGTCGGAGGCGCAAAAGGACTTTGATCGCGCTCTGATCCTGGCGCCGAGCTACGTCGCAGCCCTGATCAACCGGGCCAACGCGCGCGCTCTATCGGGCGATCAGGATTTGGCGTTGCGCGATTTCAACGCTGCCATCACGCTTGCTCCGAAAACGGCCGCGGCCTACGGCGGCAAAGCGCGGCTGCATCTGCAATTCAACCGGCCCCATGCCGCCATCCGCGACCTCAACCGCGCCGTCGGCAACGATACCAGATATGGCCCGGCGTATCGCATGCGCGCTGAAGCCCACGTTCTCATCGGCCAATTCGACCGCACCATCGAAGACTTGAGCGGCTTGATCAGCTTTGAGGCGGGAAATGCCGAGCATTTCGTCTCACGCGGCTACGCTTACCTTGCCGTGCGAAATACGGCCGCCGCAATCAAGGACTTCCAGCGCGCTGCGGAGCTGGCCACCAAGACCAGCGATGCCATCGAGGGCCTCGCCTTGGCCCAGGCTAAGAGCGGCGCCTACGACGCCGCCCTCGACAGCCTCTCCAAGGCCCTCGAGATCAACCCGAGATCGGCCCAAGCCTATGCCTACCGGGCCGTCGTCTACAAGCTCATGGGTCAGGGCGATCTCGGCAAACGCGATCTGGACCGCGCCAGCCGCCTCGACCCTCAGCGTCCCGAGGTCCGCTGGGCCAATGGTGAGCTCCTGGAGCTTTCCGGCCAGCGCGAGGAGGCTGTTGCAGCTTTACGCGCAGCGATTCAGGAACGCCCGCACCTGCGGGAGGCGGCCCAGGCCCTCGAGCGACTCGGGGCCAATGTGTCCATCGACGAGGAAGCCAAGCAGCTGGCTTTCGGACGCTGGCGAGTGTTCGTCCGAGCCGGGCGCTACTACACCACCAACTCGGAATATCCCCGCCTTAGCGTGCCACTCGAGATGATGTCACCGGGCCAACCTCAGATCCTGGGCTTCGAGGCCAAGACGGCGGACTATGCCGGTATCGGCGTCTTGCGCTTCAAGGCGGGTAAGGCCGCTGGTGACGACATCGAGCATGGCGCGGTCCTTGATCTCGAGGCACCGAGCGTCATCGCCGTCGAGACCACCAAGCAGGGACAACAGGAAGCCAAGTGGGATTGGCAGGACGGCAAGCTGCTGCTCACCGGCATCGATGGCTTCAAGCACACCTATCAGTTGCGGGAGCCAAAACCGGTGGCAGCCGTCGCCAATGTGCCAGCCACTGCGCCCGAACCTGCCCGCCAGGCCCGTGCTCGCCAGCGTCCCCGCCAGACCGAGACCGTCGGTGGCGTGCCATCATGGGCGCCCTGGGCCCAGAACTGGGGCAGCGGCCAGCGCTCCAGCCAGGAAAACTCGGCCAAGCGCAAGCCCAAGACTTTGTTCGAATTGCTGTTCAGCAACTGAGCAGCAGGACCAGCATAGACCGATATACGGCAATGCAACGACATGATTAACGCTAGGGCAGCACTCATCGCGTATAGAGGAGGGAAGTATCCAAGTGTGTAGTGCGTAGGAAAGTACCATGCCTGTTTCGTTGCCGTCGGCCGCTCTTGCAGCCCTCCTGCTATCAGTCGCCGCCGGCTTATCGCCTTCGGCGGCAGCCCCGGCACAAAAATCGTCAAGTGCCGCCCAGACCACGCTGGTGACACGCATTGATCTGTCTTCGCAGTCGATGACGGTCAGCTACGACGGCAAGGTTCAACACCGGTGGGACATTTCTTCTGGTCGCTCCGAGTTTCCGACGCCCCGTGGGACCTATCGCCCGCAGTGGACGTCGAAGATGTGGTACTCGCGCAAATACGACAATGCACCGATGCCCCACGCCGTCTTCTTCGTCGGCGGCGTCGCGGTGCATGGTACCCAGAGCATCTCGATGCTGGGCCGCCCGGCCTCGCACGGCTGCATCCGGCTGGCGCCCGCCAATGCTGCCAAATTCTATGCCCTGGTGCACCAGCACGGGCTCAAGCGCACCCGGATCGAAGTCTTCGGTACGCCCCCCGCGACGGCCGTCGCCCAGCGCAAACCGTCACCGTCCCGAACGAACCGCGTCGCCAGCAGCCGGCAGCCCTCGCAGAACTCGGGTTGGGGTAACTGGTCTTGGGGTGCACCGGCAGCCACTGCTCCGCGCGCTGCGCCAAGTCAACGCCCTCAGCCGATGCTGCGGCGTGGGCCCGGCGGGCTCTACTACCTGCCCCCTGGCAGCCCCGTTAATGGTCAAGCCACAATCGTACACAATGGCGTCGTATATCGCCGGGTCCGCTAACCACCCAGGGCTGGCGCGGTGCCATCCCCAAACACCGCTCTGCACCCGACTGAGCGACGAGGCTCCCTCAGTCGATCGCGCTACGCCCCGTCAAACCGGTGAAATAGCGCCCGTCTATTGCAAGGTCAGCCAGATTCTGGGTCTTCGACCGGTCGGCACGCCACTCGGAGCGCTGGACTGCCATCACGTCGGATTTGCTGGCGAACTGCATTGCAGGGGTGGCGGCGGCTAACGATGCAAAGCCGATAGCGGCGCAATAGGCCTTCTGCGCCCGCGTGATGTGGCGGGGCATGCCGTAAGGCCATGAGAAATGGCGAACCGGCGAACCGATGATGTCCTGTAGAATGGATCGGCTGTCACGGATCTCTGCATCCCATTGTGCACGCGGCAGGCCGGCCACCATGAAGTGGGAGTGCGTGTGGCAACCGATTTCGTGTCCCGCAGCCGCGACCTCCGCCAGCTCTCGTCGGCTCAGCGAACCCACCGAACTCGAAAAATCCAACCGCTTGAAATAGGCCGCAATCGTCGCCTCATCCGCGCAGTCCCGGAAGGGCAGGGTGTTGGTGTAGAAGGTGGCCCGTAGCCCCAGCTTGTCCAGGAAAGTCAGCGAGCGATGCCAACTTGCGTAATTGTCATCGAGCGAGATGTTGAAGATCCGACCGCGTGTGGCGGGATCGATATAGGCATCCATACTGACCGAGCGATAGCCAAGCTCGCGCAGTGCTCCGACACACTGCGCCATTGACTCCTGCTCGCTCTCATCAAGGCCGTGGAAATAAAGCGCAAGTCGCTCCGGCAAAGGCCGCTTCAAGACCGCCTCGTGTAGCCGCCTCGAAATAGCAAACGCACTCTGTTTCAGCCCTTCAGGCGCACCGGAGCGCACCCCCGCCGTCGATTGAACCACATCGGGCTCCTCGGTCGAAGCGCCCGGGAGTTCGAAAATCGCATCCAGACGCGCATTGAACCGGTCCTCGCTAAAGCCGCTGAGATACCGATCCCGAGCCGCCTGCCGGTCGCCCCTCAGCCGACCGCGGTCGGCGACATAGCCTTCGAGGATTTTTGCAATATCGCGAGCCAACGCGCCAGGCGATGCCTCGCGCTGCATCACATGGCCAGCGAAATGTGGCCCAACCATCTCGGCAATGCCGCCCGTATCCAACACGATTGGCACCAGCCCATGCGACAAGCCTTCGATCAGGACGATCGGCGCATGATCATGGCGACTGAGGTAAACGATGACGTCGAGGCCGGAAAAGAAAGCGGCCTTACGGCTCCCCGAGACGCTGCCATGGACCCTAACCACGTCACGAAGCCCGCGCTCTGCCAGCAAGATCTCCAACGCCTCGGTCGTCAAGTGGCGGGTCGAAGCCCCCGCAATATCTGCCTCGACTGGCAGGCCTCTGGCGTGCAGAGCAGCGATCACATCGACGAACGCCAACACGCCCTTGCGCGGATCAAGATTGGCAATGAAACCGAGCCGAAGCTTCGCTTGTTCGCCAAGTTCCGGCGGCCCCGGATCCGGAGCGGTATTGGCCAGCCGATGCACGCGCGTGAAGATCCCGCTACTGGCGCCCTCAACCGCCGCCTTCTCGGTGATGGCAATCAGCTCACTGCCGCTCACCATGCGGCGGATCAGCCGACTCTCGCGGTCACGCCCCTGGGTGATGCGCTCGAGCCCTTCTCCGTGCAGATGCAACAGCACACGTTTCGCGAGCCGCTTGCCCCACCAGGCGACGATGGCATCGCGAATAGCGGTATGCGCCCACGGCACGAACGTCAGATAGGCCACGTCGTAGCGGCGTCGGCTGAAGGATCGTCTCGCGGCGACGGCATTCAGCCAGCCGAAGCTCGCGAGCTTACCAAGCCCCTTTCGATCGACGTCGCCAATCTCCTTGGCGCTCCCCGCCCACAGCACGTCAACCTCGGCACCCCCGGCAGCCGACAGGTGACCCACGATCCGAGCGGTGGTCACCGTAACACCGTGAATAGGGGGTGGCATCTGAGCCAATATGAGGGCACGGGGACGCAGCACGGACAACTCGATCTTGCCTGACCTCGAACCTCGGCCAGCGACGCATTGCTTTGGCCAAACATCTGGCGTTCGGCCAATTGGTTAGCGAGCACAGCTACAGGGCAGATCGTCCCCTGTCAGCTAGAAACATTCAGCTATCGTTTACAGTCCGAACCGAAGTGGAACAAATCCGCACTGGGCGGCAGCGAACGCTCGGCAATACGATACAACCGAGCTATCGAGGGCTACTGGAACGCGACGCCGGTCCCCATGTAGGGTGCCGGGGCGACGAATTCGGCGAACCAACCATGCGCATTAGATCTGGGCATGGACGATCGCCCCGATAGACCGCGCGAAGAATGATGTGGAGACCCACGCATGTTGGATTTGACCACAGAGAAAGGCAGATACATCGCTGCCGCCCTGTCGCTGGCGGGCGAGCGCGGCTGGAACGAGCTGACGCTGGTCGACATCGCGGACAAGGCGGGATCAACTCTGCTCGCCATGAAGCGCCATTTTGCCTCCAAGCGCGATATCGTCACGGCATTCATGGATTTGGTCGACGAGGAAGTGCTCGCGCAGGCGCCGCGTCGGGCAGAAGACCACAGTCCCAGGGATGCCCTCTTCGAGGTCATCATGTGCCGCTTCGACATTCTCGAGCCCTGGAAGCCAGGGGTTCGGGCCGTCGCCAAATCCATGACGCCCGATCCCACCCAGCTTGCGCAGGTCTTCACCTCCCAACGTTGGATGCTGGAGGCGGCTGGCATTGGCGGCGGCGGTATCGATGGCGCCGTGCGCGTGGCGGGGCTCGCCTCAGTTTATGCGGGGGCGTTTCAGATTTGGCTGAACGATGACGACCCGGGCCTAGCCCGAACCATGGCCGCCCTCGATAGGCGACTGCGCCGTGGCGAACGCATTATCAAGCGGACTGACGAGGCACTTGGCGGCCTTAAACGGATGGCGTCTGCAGTATATGGAGCCGCCGAAGCCGCCCGCTCGCGTATGGACGAATCACGGCGGCAGGCCCAACGCGGCAGCGAGGCGCCAGCCGAACGCGGCAGCGAGCCTCCAGTCCATTGAGCAAGTGGACAGGACACACTGACCCAGCGCCGGATGCGGCCCGCAACCCACAGTTCGCCCCGACCGAGGACCCGATGACCGAAACAGACGACAGGCCCGCACCCATAACATTCGATCAATTTCTGGCGGTCGACGTCAAAGTCGGCACCATCGTCGCCGTCGAGCCTTATCCGGAGGCGCGCAAACCGGCCTACAAACTCCGCATAGATTTCGGACCTGAAATCGGAATCAAAAAGAGCTCTGCGCAGATCACCCGCCACTACAGTATCGACGAGCTGGTCGGACGGCAGGTTGCCGCCGTCGTCAATTTTCCGCCGCGTCAGATCGGAAAATTTATGTCGGAAGTGCTCACGCTGGGCTTCCCTGATGCGGAGGGCGAAGTGGTGCTGGTCTCCCCGGAACGCAAGGTTCCCAACGGCGGCCGCCTGTTCTGAAGACGGTTCTCCGCTCTTCCGCGCCGATCGCCATCCTGTCGCAGTGTTGTTCGCCAGCCGCTCAGGCCTGTGGCAGCCCTGCTCGCAGCAGCTTTGTGAGCTTGCACGTTTGACCGATTGGAATGCCCAAAACGCGCCGCAACGGGGCTGCAGGGCAGGGCCGCCCAGTCGCATTGTTGAGGCTGATGCGCTGTCCGCGTCCTACCCTCAATAATACCCCAGAAAAAGCCACCAAAACCACCGTATCTACCCCATGACCTCCGCCCTTGCGGTCCACTAAGTCTCCCTATTCCCGCGGAAAATTCTCGCCCCAAACCAATCCCCACCCTCTACCGACGAATTGATGGGTAATCCGTGGTACCCAAAGCGCCCGGAATCACCCGAAAACCGTGGATAGCCAGACAGAAGAGGCTACGATTCAGGCTTCAAGCCCGGCAACCAACCCTACACCCAGGCGCAGTCGTGCCCCCACAGCAAACCATGAGAGAGATGCGTGGCGGCGCTGGCATGAGGGGAGGGGAAAGACGACCGCTCTCCTGCCATCCGGGCGCGACAGGACCGCGGTTGCCCGCGTACGCGACTGCGCGCAGGGCCAACCCGCAATCACGGGTGGCGATGAGCCGGTGTAGAGGTAGCGCTCTTCAGTCGTCGTGCGGCGCTGAAAATGGATCGATCCGTCCTATCCATTCCGCTTGCAGCCGCAGGGAGGGCCCAGCGCCATAGCCCTCGTGGATGTCGTTGCCCATCGCATGCCCCATGATTGCCCGGCTGACCGGCGCGGGCATGCCGATTTCCCGAGCAAGCGTTCGCCAGGTATGTCGAAGGGAATGCATGGTCACCGTCACGTCTTCAATTTTGGCGCGCTTTCGCAGGAACACGCCTGCAAACCGTTGAAAACGGTCCGCCCGCCAAGTCTCGACCGGAAAGATCCGGCCTCCTCCCTGGCTGTGGGCATAGTCGAGGAACCCGTGACAAGCCGGGTGCAGGGGGATGTCTCGTTGCGAAAAGCGGTTCTTGATCGAGCCATGCCTGTCGTGCACCCGCAGCACGGGAACCCCGAAGAGCGGCACTACATCTTCGGCATGCAACTGGACGGCCTCGCCAGACCGCATGCCGTGGTAGGCCAGCAACCGCACCAACCACCGAAACGCCAGCGGTTCCGACTGTAACGCGCCTGCGATGGCACGCAACTCGGCATGGTCAAACGGTCGGCGCCGGTCCCGGTCGACGAACTTGTCAGTACCCGCACGCAATTGGATGCCACGCGCGGGATTTTCGCTTGTCCGTCCTTCGGACAAGGCAACCGCGAACAGACGGTGGATACCCTGGAGATAGAGCCGCGCCGTCGCCCGTGAGAGATCCGTGGTCTCGAGATGATCGCGTAAGCGCATGATGTGCGAACGGCTGATCGATTGGGGCGGCAGCGGCCCCACCACCTCATTCAGCAGTTTCGCGCACGTCACCATGCGCAAATAGGACCGTTTGGCGCGGGGCCGGGCTATTTCTCGCCACAACTCGACGAGGTCCAGGATGGTTGTTGGCTCTTCCCCGTCATCGGGAGGCGTGCAATCTCCCGGGTTATCGAGACAATCCCCAAAGCCCGCCTCTTCCGCCTCATCGCCGGTCCGGATCCCTCGAGGTTTCGAGGTCAGCGCAGGCCCAAGTCCGTCGGCCCCGAGCGAAATCGCCCCCCAAGCCTCGATGTTGGCAAATCGCGGCTCCGTCAAGCCGTTCGAGATCGGGCGCACACCTCCACCAGCGCCGGAATTGTCGTTGCAGGCTCGCGGCTGGAAGCCCGCCACACCGACCACGCCGCGGTTGTCGGAAAAAGGAAGCCCGCAAGCACCAAGCCCACCGGAGGGGGCAACCCAAACCGCCGAAGCGCCGCCCGCCATGGCAACCCCATGCGGACGCTTCAAAGCCTTGCCAACCCGCGGCAAAGACAGTCCGACATCGTCTGGTTCAGGCGACAAGCTCGGTGGATCTGCGATGAGCGATGCCGCACCAACCCCCGATAGGTGGGCCCGCAGGCGATCCACTTCTCGCCGGTAGGAGACAGACAGCTGGAGTGCAGCAAGACGTGCTTCCGGTTCCGAGAGGCCGCCCAGATAGCGACGCCACATGCGTCGCCCGACAATCGCACGAAGATCGCGCGGCACGGCCATTTGGAATTTGAAGCCGGCACCATGCCGGACAAGATAACGACCAGGACTACGCATGACGCTACCCCTTCAGCCGGGCAGCGCGTCACTCCGAGAGGCAATCTGGATCGATGTGCTGAGCAGACCGCCAACACCTACCCCAGTCTTTACCCCACGGGACGCTGCGCTTGAGCTGAAGCGAACAGGGGCTGCTGGATAGTCCGAAGGCTGGCGTGCAGCAAGCATCCGGAAGTGTGGGATGCTGGGAATGAAACCGAATGTAGCCAAAACACCACTTTCAGTGGGACCAGGTTGGGGTTCCACTTCACCTCGCTTTCCGGCACTGGGCCTTCGGGTTTCCAAATTTTGCGTTGTTCGCGTTCCCTTTTTCAAAAACGCAATCACCAAAGAGACAAACCGGCCGAGCCGAATACACACCGAATATACGTCGTCTTTACAACTTGACTACATAACGCACCGTCAACACCAAAAGTGGGACCGAGCGATGCGCCAACGGCGAGTGGGTGGCGCCACGAAGGCGCCACCCAAATCAGATCAGAAGTTGATCTTGGTTCCGACGATGACCGTCTGGAAATCCTGCAAGCCGGTGAACGGCACACCGCCCGTCAAGGTCTCAGACAGCTCGAAGTGCTTGTAAGTGATGAACACTTCCATCGCTGCCGCGTCGACGTACTGCGTCAAACCAATGCCCCAGACATCAACGTCGTTGGAGGCGACGTTGTTGAAGTTGGCATTGCGGCGCAGGCCATCTTCATAGTGGCCGTACTCGCCGAACAGCACGGTCTTGCCGATGCCGAAGAAGTTCTGCGAGATACCGCCCGAGAGGTACCACCAACCAGATGTGTGGTTCTGGTTGCCAGCTGGGCCAGCAAGGCTGTCGGCATTCTCGACATCACGTTGGCCGGCAGCACCAGTGAGGAACAGGCCGGTCGGCACGTGCAGAATGGACGCCGAGCCTTTGATCTCCGATTCCTTGCGGTTGCAGTCCGTCGTGCACTGGTTGATGCTTACACCTGCGACGCCCGAGTTGAACTCGGTGTCCTCCAGGTAGCCGATCCCGAAGGCTACGCGAACTCCACCGAATTCACCCGCGTAACGCAGGGCCACGTCCCAGAAGTTATCTTCGGCCACAGCCGCTTGCAGCGTAAAGCCAGCAAGGGTGGGCGTCTCGTAGAGGACGTGGTTCATGCGGTCGGTGTCGTAGCTGCGACCGCCGTAAAGAGCCGTGAACCAAGTCCTGTTCTGGTTGTCGTAGACGCCATTCCTGGGGATGACGAACGAGCCATTGTACAGGCGCACATCCGGCGTTGCGGCCGAGCCAGTCGCACCCAGGTCGATCAGGATAAGGTTGTCAGTGGCAGTCGAGCCCTGACCCATCTTGAGCTTGCCGAGTTGGGCGTGCTTGATCCAGACCGTTGTGTCGCGGATGCAGGAGTTCGTGCACTCTCCAGCGTCGTCGCCCGCGCCCGCACCATTAAGCGGCGTGCCGTTGGCCTGATTTGCGCTCGTGATCGAGTGCCGGTTCAAGCCGAACTCATAGGTGAAGCCGGCCGTGACTTGCGGGCTGATCTTGGCTTCGCCCGTGAAGCGCCAGCGCGAGAAGATGTTGCCGCCATCCATACCGATATAGGTATCCGAACGGCTGCCGTCGTCCCACCACATGACTTGTGTGCCAACGAACCCTGAAATCTTCAGGCTGACTTTGCGGTTGCCCTTGCGAACCGTCGTGGCCTCAAGCTCTGCGACCCGCTCTTCGAGGTCTGCGCAGCAATCACCGCCAAGGTCAGCTGCGTTAGCGCTTGTGAAAAGACCAGCGGCAGCGATCATCGCTACAGCGCTAGCCGACTTAAGCAGTCCCCCATACATCACTCTCATCTCCTGGACTAACGCTACCCCAAGCTACTATTCACTTGAGCTTACGTACGCTGAAGGTCTTCGTTCTACCCCGCCGCTGGCCGATCTGCCATCTGCTTGCGATTGCCTGATACGGCCATCAGCCTTGGTCGGTGGGCTACACTTAAGGGGGCATTCACCAGCTGTTAAGCTTAAACTGCCGTTACCCCCACCATTCCGATTGTCTTGTGGCGAAGATGCAACGATTTATCGATTCGTTGCGCACTGATTAGTCTTTATCCTGTTGAAATCATTAGAGAGTATCGGAGATTTCCGCTGATTTCCGAATCAGACCAAGATCGAACCGGGGCTATCCCGCCGCATCATTTGGACACGGTAATTCGTCTTCCTCAGCACGCGCTGCTCGTCTTGGCGGTCCGCTACCAGTAGGCATCGCGGCTGGTATGCTCGATGATCTTCAATGGGTTGGCGCGTGTCGCATGTCATCTGTGGCCCGGCCGCGGCATGTGGTGTGGCCAACGAGGCACGGCCACGCGAGTGGTCACACGAAATGGGTAACCGGTGATCTGGGCGAGCCTGTGGCGTTCGTCATGGTCACGCCGGTGCCCAATCATGGTGGCCGATGGGCATGGAGTGGTGGCACCGACGTTGCGGCACGTGTCGCTGGTGGCGCGCGACCATGTTAGGAGCGTAACTCCATTGCCAAACGGCGACCCGAATTTGCTGACGATGAGTACGCCCATGGACATCAAAGTCACCTGTACGATCGTTGGAACCGGCTTGGCTGGCCTGTCTTCAGCTGCCGCGCTGGCCCGATGCGGGGTTGACGTTGCCCTTGTTGGACCGCCAATCACCGCGTCGATTGCCGCCCGCGACACGCGGACGACCGCGCTTTTCGGAACAAGCATCGACTTCCTTCGCCACATCGGCGTCTGGTCGGCGCTCGACGCGGGTTGCGAACCCCTCGACGCCCTGCGCTTGATCGACATGACGGGAGCGCTGGTGCGAGCGCCCGAAGTTCTATTTCGAGCCAATGAGATCGGGCTGGCTCACTTCGGCTTCAACTTCGAGAACAGCGCTTTGTTGCTCAGACTTGCAGAGCACTTACTAGCGCTTGACAACGTCCGTTGGGTGCCTGCGATGGCTGACGACATCGCTCTCTCCGACGACGTCACGCGGGTGCGCTGCGTCGATGGCAGCTGGATTTCCGCGCCACTTCTCGTCGCCGCTGATGGAACCCAATCCTCATGCCGCGCGCGTGCTGGTATCGAGGTCGAGACGTGGAGCTATCCGCAGTCGGCTCTTGCCGCCCGCTTCCGCCACAGCCGGCCTCATCACAGCGTTTCCAATGAATGGCATTACCGCCCAGGCCCTTTGACGACAGTGCCGCTGCCTGGATCGCAGTCGAGCCTTGTGTGGGTGGAGGCGCCGGAGGAGGCCCGTCGGCTGCAGTCGCTTGATGAAGCGGCGTTCGCCGGCGCGTTGGAGGACCGGGTCGGAGGCGCGCTCGGACGGATCTCCGACATCGGGCTGCTGCGGACATTCCCGCTGACAGGCCTTACGGCGCGCACATTCGGCCGCGCCCGGACAGCCTTGATTGGGGAAGCCGGCCACAAAGTTCCTCCGATCGGGGCACAAGGGTTGAACCTCGGCCTGCGCGATGCAGCCTGGCTGGCCGAGATCGTTGCCGACGCCATGCGCGAGGGAGCCGACCCGGGCAGCCCTGCCGTCCTGGCGCGCTACGAGGGCGCACGACGGCCCGATGTGACGAGCCGAAGTCTGGCTGTCGACATGCTCAACAGGACGCTTTTTGCAGGCGCCGTGGCGGGCGATCTCGGCCGCGCCTTTGGGATAGGTGCCATCGCTGCCGTGCCGGCTTTGCGCCGCGTTGCCATGAGCATGGGGGTGGGGCCCTCCGGGCCACAACCCACGTTGCTGCGGCCCGCTCCGGCATGATTGCCCCCATGCGGCAGCAGCAGGGGTTGACGCCCGAGGTGCGATGAGGGCAAGCGAGGCGTCAAGCGGCCACAATCAGCCGCGTCACTGCCGGATCGGACATGACCTCAGCGCTCGTCGATCTACGCCATCGCCTGGAATACGGTCTCCTGCTCGTCCTGATGGCCGTGGTGCGGGCGATGCCGCTCGACCTGGCCGCCAATGTTTCGGCGGCTGTATGGGGTACGATCGCTCCGAGACTGCGACGTCATAAGCGCGCGCTGGCGAACCTGCAGATTGCCTTTCCGGAGAAGACAGCGGCCGAGCGCGAGGCCATCGCCCGTGCCATGTGGGCCAATCTCGGTCGCGTGATGGCTGAGACCATGCAGATTGACCGCATGCTGCAGCAGCCGGACCGCATCCGCATCATCAACGGCGATATATTCGGACGTTATCGCAACAAGTTGGGGGCCGCCATCGGCTGTTCCTTGCACATGGGCAACTGGGAGTTGGCGATCTGGCCAATGGTGGTTGCGGGAGGCAACCCGGCCGCCGTCTACCGCACTGTCAAGAACCCCTATGTCGATGCGCTGCTGCGCCGGCAAAGGCGTGATCTCTATCCCGGCGGTCTGCTCGGCAAGGGCAAGGTAGACGGCAACTGGGAAGAAGGCCAACGCACGGCCCGGCAAATTACCGACCTCGTGCGCAACGGCGGGCGATTGGGGCTGGTCTGCGACCTCTACGACAAGAGCGGCATCCCCGTGCCGTTCTTCGGCAAGGACGCCCGCTCCGTTGCCATTCCCGCCATGATTGCTCGCCGCCTGGGGGCCCGGATCTGGTTGGCGCGCTGCCTCCGCATCGGCGCCCAGAGCCGATTTGAAATCGAGATCAAAGAGTTGAAAGTGCCGCGTTCTGGCAATCCCGGCGAGGACGTCAAGACCATCACGGCGGCCATGCAGCAGCAGTTCGAGGCGTGGATCCGAGAAAACCCGGAACAATGGATGTGGTCGAACCGCCGATGGTCGTGAAAAGCGACGATAGAGCGAACTCGCGCAGCCAGGTGGGCGTTGGCCACGCCCTGCAATATTGGGCGCTGAAGGCCGCGCTGCCGTTGGCCGCCCGCCTCGGTCCAGACCGGCTGGCCGCTATGGGCGCTGTGATCATGCGTCAGGTTGGGCCGCGTCTGCGCCAGAACCGGCGGGCGCTTTCTAACCTCGCCCTGGCATTCCCGGATAAGACGCAGTCCGAACGCGAAGAAATCGCACGGCAGATGTGGGCCAACATGGGCCGCACCTTCGCCGAGACGCTGGTCCTCGATCAGCTACTGGAGGATCCCGAACGGATCGAGATTCCCGCAACTCGAGTACGCCCGGAAGATGCTTCCAGAGCCGCAGCCAATAATCGGTTGCACCCTGCACCTCGGCAACTGGGAGATTGCAATACTGCCGCTGACGCGCCTGGGCCGCCGGCCAACGGGGGTTTACAAGCCCCTGGACAACCCCCGAATTGACGCTTGGCTCGCTGCCACGCGACTGATCCTTTATCCAGGCGGGCTACTTGGCAAAGGCGACCGCGATGAGTCGCAGGCTGGCCAGCGTACCGCTCGCCGCTTGATCGACCGGGTGCGCTCCGGCAGCGCGCTTGGCTTTGTCTGCGATCATTTCGACCGGCGGGGCGATCCGATTGCATTCATGGGCCACACAGCACGCTTCACGACTGCACCGGCGATGATCGCCCGGCATGTCGGCGCGCAAATCTGGGTCGGTAGAGCGGTGCGTATTGGGACGAGCAGTCGCTTCCGCATCGACATCGTGCCCTTGGATGTCCCCCGAACCAACGACAAACGAGGGGATGCGTTGGCGCTGACGACCGCAATCTTTGCCGTATTCGAGGGGTGGATCCGGGAGACGCCGGAGCAGTGGATGTGGTGGAACACTCGTTGGGTTCAACCGGCGGCCCGCTCCGCTGACGACGAGAATGCCGCCTGAACCAAAGCCACAAACTGCGCCCGCTTCAGCTCGCGGGACCCGTTGCGAATGCCCGTGGATTGCCACGAGATGCGGGCACAGGCGGCCGCTCGGCGGCCCGCAACAGGCGAATGTTGGCGAAATACCAGAGTAACGCCAGGACCTCGAGCCCGAGCACTACGCCAAAGGCGGCGCGATAGGCCTGCGGATCGTATCCGCCCGTCGCAGTCGGTGGGTAGAGGTCGATCACCCAGCCAACGGCGTACTGGACCAGGAATGCTGCACCAAAGAGCAGCAGGTTGACGGCGGTGTTGGAACGGCCAGACCGGGCCGCGCCGAAGTAACCGGCAAGCCAAGGGTATGCCAAGACGGCAGTGTGGCCGGTCATGGCATACAGCGACCACGACACGATGGGCGGTACTGGCTCCACCAGGATGATGGCCACCTGGGACGCCAGAAACACAAGCAGGAACCCGATGTTGACCGTCAGCAGACTGATGCCGCGCCGGACCAACCGGTCGGCCACCACGCCACTGCTGAGTACGCCCACCAGAAAGACGACGCCCATCACGAACAGATGCTCGCCGACGGCCGTCCGGTCGAGACCGGCGACGTCGCGAAACCACGGCCCGGCCCAAAGCGTCTGCAGGGCGATATGGGCGCCGGCTGGGATCGCAAGCACTGGCGCCAGTGCCAGGAATACGCGATCGGTGAAGATATGGCCGACTTCACGCAACTGCGTGCCGAGCGGCGTTGGCGCAACGGCCGCTTGGCCCCGTTCCGGGACGATCAGAAAGATCAACACCGCTACCACAAACGTCAGGAGAGCCAGGCCCACGAAGGCTTGGCGCCAGCCGTAGGCTCCGACCGCCCAGGCCATCGGCGCCGTCGACAGGATGACACCCAGCGCACCGGCCGACATGACGCAGGCGTTGGCAAGCGCACGCCGCGGCTCCGGCACCCAGATGACAACGGCCTTGAACGCTGCCATCAGTCCACCGGCAAAGCCGATGCCGATGATGGCCCGGGCGATGGTCAAGACCTCCACGCTCTGCGCAGCGGAGAACAAAAGCGCACCCCCAGCCCCCGTGGCCACCAGCGCACTCTGCACCCGGCGTGGACCATATCGATCGAGCAGAATGCCGAGAGGCGGCTGGAACAGCGCGAACGCCAGCAGATAGGCCGAAGTGAGGAGGCCGAGCTCGGAGGCGGAAACGCCGACATCGCGCACAAGCTCAGGCGCCACGACGGCATTGACGGCGCGGTAGAGGTAGGAAAAGAAGTATCCGAGTCCGAAAGGCGCGAGCGCCACGAAAATCAGCCAGGGAGAGGCCTTGGGCGGCTCGCTTTCGACAGGTCTTTGCACGGGTCTTCCTTGGTGATCTGGCCGCCAGCGGCCCGAGCTGCAACCATCCGCCGCCTGCCACCGTCGCGTCAACGCATGATTGGGTCGAGACTGTCGGCATGCACAACGTGAACTCCGCTTGCCGGGCAAACAAAACTGGGGAATTCCATGAGCTCGATCCACTACCAGCCACTGGGAACCAGTGGCCTGAAGGTCTCGCAGATCTGCCTGGGAACCATGATGTTCGGTGGACCGACGCCGGACGCGGAAGCCATGCGCATGGTGGCGGATGCCGCGGACAGCGGTGTTAACTTTATCGATACCGCCAATACCTATGAGCAAGGCCGCTCCGAAGAAGCAGTCGGCCGCGCCTTGGCGGACAAACGCCGGCATTGGGTGCTGGCAACCAAGCTCGCCCAACCGATGGGGCCGGGTCCGAATGAACGGGGTTTATCGCGCCGCAACATGATCGAGGCGACGGACGCCTCGCTCAGGCGCCTGGGCACCGACTGGATCGATATCCAATACATCCACCGGGTCGATCCGACCGTGCCGTGGACCGAGGTTGCTCGGACGTTCGGGGATCTGATCCGGATGGGAAAGATTCGCTACTGGGGCCTTTCCAACGTCCGCGCTTGGCATATCCCGGTGATCGCACAAGCTTGCAAGGAGGTGGGTGCACCACCTCCGGTGGTCCTACAGCCCTACTACAACATTATGACCCGGATGCCCGAGGTCGAGCTGTTCCCGGCGGCGCGGGCGTTCGATCTGGGCGTGGCCATCTACAGCCCCCTGGCCCGTGGAATACTATCAGGCAAGTACCAGCCCGGCAGCAACGCTCCACCCGACACACGCGCCGGGCGCGCCGATCGACGGATGATGCAAACGGAGTGGCGGCCAGAATCACTCGAAATCGCCCGCCGCCTGAAGGAGCACGCCGAGGCCAAAGGTCAGACGCTGGTGGGTCTTGCAGTAGCCTGGGCCCTGAATTGCGGGGCCGTCACCTCCGTCATCGCTGGACCTCGGACCTTTGCCCAATGGCAGAGCTATATGGCAGCCCTCGACTATCCCTGGAGCAAGGCTGAGGAAGAACTCGTCGATTTGCTGGTGCCACCCGGCCATCCGTCAACGCCAGGCTACACAGATCCGCAATATCCCGTCGAAGGCCGCCACCCCCGCGTGTGCTGATGGGATGAATTCCCGGTAAAGTGCTGCATTTCAACCGGTGTCTGCTGCGCAGACCTCGAAGAGCGGGTCGCAGAGCTTGAGGCCACGACGGTTCGCAAGGGCAACCGCAAAGTCAGCCTGAAGATTTCAGGGTTCGTTGGCAGCCAGGTGATGTGGTGGGATGACGGTGTCCGCTCCGATACCTACATCGGCATGGACGGCGGCAACATCTTCTCGCGCTGGCGGTTCACGGGCGAAGCCAAGATCAGCCCACAACTGACGGCCGGCTTCAAATATGAGTTCGGCGTAAATCGCGACACCATCACGGCTGCCAATCAATCGAACGGCGGCGATGACAACGGCGAATGCACCAACTCGTGCCTTCGTGACACCACGGTTTGGCTCAAGCACAGCCAACTCGGCCGGATCGAGATTGGACATGGCTCCACGGCCACGGACAACCTTGTGTTGATCGATCTCGGCGCCACCGGCTCTGCGGCGACACCGAACACCCTGCTTTACAATGGGGGCTTCGTCATTGCCCGCAACGGCGTGTACGACAACACCAACCGCACGTGGTCGAGGGCCTTGGAGGGCGGCAGGAGCTCCGACACGACCCGCATGAACCATGTGCGATACGATACGCCGACAATCGCAGGGTTCAATCTGCAAGCCGCAGTTGGCGAGGACAACTTCTGGGACGTCGCCCTACGTTATGCTGGCGAGTTCGGTGGCGTCCGCTTGGCCTTCGGCATCGGCTACATGGAAGACACCGAATTCAATTCGGGCGTAGCCGGCGTGAACATCAACCAGTGCACATCGGACTGCAATCGCAAAGAGACCGAATTCAAGGGCTCGGCCTCTATCCTGCACGTACCAACTGGACTGTTCCTGACAGGCGCAGCCTCTCAGCGCAAAGTCACCGACGCTGACAGCCTCGCCGGCCCCGCCGGCAACGACAACCACACCGAGTTCTACTGGTACCTCGCTGGCGGCATCTCGCAGAACTTCTTCGGCATCGGCAAGACCGTGCTGTTCGGCGAGTATGGCAACTACAATGACGGCCTGCTGCGTCACGCTGCCTTCAACAACGTGACCGACAGCGAAGTCAACATGTGGGGCATCGGACTCACCCAGTACATCGACGCCGCCGCCATGGAGATGTTCATCACCTACAAGAGTTTCGAACTCTCCGAAACGCTCACCGGTGGCATCCCCTTCACTGGCCTCCAGGACTTCCAGACGGTTATCGTGGGCACCAAAATCAATTTCTAAAATCCCGCGAACCACTTAAGTTCACAAGAATTGACCGGGCCTCATGCAGGCCCGGTCGCCTCAAGAAAAGAACCCGTAAAAGCAAAATAAATTTCTCGTAAAGTTCGATGAATTTAACCCTTAGAAAAACTCAATTCTCCACACAACGGGCTTTATTATCATTCCACATCAATGATTTAAAATAGGTCTCAGCGTCATTGCGATGACCGTTCAAAGACCCCTTGAAAACTCCCAAGCCACACAAACGTGGCTCTTTCGCTACAATTGCCATTCAGCCAAACAACCAAATAGTTTTCGCTGCTTGCAGCAGAAAGTTTCTGCGCATAACCATCACACCAAGTTCGCTTCAGTCGGAATGCTCGTCACTGCATAAAGGTTGCTTTGAACACGCTGATCGCAGTCGCGAGACGCGAGCCCGAAACGACCAAAGGTGACCTGCCGAACGCTGAGCGACATAAAACGCGTCGCGTCCACTGGCGAGTTTATCAATACGGTCCACGTCATTGCCGAGGCAAAGTCAAACGAAGCCAGAAGGCTTCGATGCCCCGGTTGCCACAGCGCAGGAAGCATAGCCCGGCGCATCCAGGCAGAACTCGTCACCGAGTAATCCAGAGTCCAGTAGCGGTTGTTTTTGCGTTTCACGTGCCTCTCCGAGACGGCGTGCGCTTCACGCGCGTGCGTGCGGTCCCGAAGAGGCTCGGAAGACAGCGCCGGGCTGCGCGTGCTGCTTCCTGCAACAACGAACTGGAGAGACCACGAATGAAGACGACCACTAAATTCGCACTCGCGGCGGTCGCCTCGGCACTGATGGGCTCGTCTGCCCTCGCTGCCGACCTCGGCGGAAGCTGCTGCGCCGACCTCGAAGAGCGCATCGCTGAGCTCGAGGCCACCACCGTTCGCAAAGGCAACCGTAAGGTGTCGGTGCAGCTTTCGGGCTTCGTCGGCAGCCAGGTCCTGTTCTGGGATGACGGTTCACAGTCGGACACCTACGTCGGCATGGACGGCGGTAACATCTTCTCGCGCTGGCGTCTGCGTGGTACGGCCAAGATCTCGCCGGACCTGACCGCAGGCTTCACCTACGAGTTCGGTGTCAACCGCCACTCGATCACCTCGGCGAACCAGGGTAACGGCGGCCCGAGCAACCCGGGTGCAGGCCCCGGTGGTGACGATGCTGGCGAATGCACCGACAGCTGCCTCCGTGACAGCACCGTCTGGATCAAGCATGCCCGCCTCGGCATGGTCAAGATTGGCCAGGGTTCCAGCTCGACGGACAACCTGATCCTGATCGATCTCGGCAAAACCGGTTCGGCAGCAACACCCGACGCTCGCCTTTACATGGGTAGCTTCCAGCTCCGCGCCAACAATGGCACGTTTGGTGGATCGACCTGGGTGAACGCTATCCGTGGCACCAGTGCCATTGATACCGACCGCCTCAACCACGTTCTCTATGAGACTCCGACCTTGGCGGGCTTCACGCTGCAGGCCGCAGTCGCCGAAGACAACTTCTGGGATGTCGCGCTGCGCTATGCCGGTGAGTTCAACGGTGTCCGCATCGCCTTCGGCATCGGTTACCTCGAAGAGAGCGAGTACAACTTGCCAGGTGGTGGCATTGCCGCCGGCGCCACGTCCGTCTCTTGCGTCAACAACTGCGATGTCGAACGCCACGAGTGGCTGGGTTCGGCCTCCATACTTCACGTCCCCACGGGTCTATTCATGACGGGTGCCGCAGGTGCACGTGAAATGACCGGCCATAACGTTGCCGGTAATGCCGCGACGGCCTATGCCGGTCCGGATATGACATGGTGGTACCTGACGGGTGGTGTCTCCAAGAACTTCTTCGGCATCGGCGCCACCGTCATCGGTGTCGAGTATCTCAGCTCCGAAGGTGGTCTTGAGCAGTGGGCCTTCCAGAACCGCCGTGGCGACTACAACCAGAACCTGATCGGCACCGCCGGTTCGAGCTCTGAGACGGAGATGTGGGGCGTCTACCTCAACCAGTACATCGACGCCGCTGCGATGGAGCTGTTCATCACGTACAAGAACTTCTCCCTCGAGGCCAATGGTTGGAACCCCAATCAGGCCGTCAGTGCCCTCAACACCGGAAACAGCGGCGCTGCCGACTTCTCGATGGTCCTCGTCGGCACCAAGATCAACTTCTGATCTCGGCTCTGACGGATCGAAACGGAAAGGCCGCCTTCGGGCGGCCTTTCTGCCGGACCTCGGGGTCCGAACTACGAGATCGCGCTCCCAACCCGCACGACACGGCCTTCATACACCTTAACGAGTGACACATCCGAATCGAACCAGGACGACCAACCTCAGCGGAATCACGCTGCAAGCGGCTGAATAAAACAAAAGCCACGGCCTAAGTGTTGACAAGGAACTAACAGAATAGCGGCGAACCAGACGCCGTAGATCCGGAACATTATCAGAACTTGCCCGTTCTCGTGTCCTTCGCGCCACAAGTGGCCGCGATACGACGCTTTTTGGCGTCGGATGAATTGCCCCGATCCGGTTCGTGAACTAAGCCTCATCCGCAAGTGGAGTTGTGGGGCGGTTCATTCAATACGAACCACACGAACACCGAGACCGCGTTCAAGGAGCAAAACCTCCGGACGGTCCGGATGCCAAAGCGCAGGAAGCATAGCCCGGCGCAATCGCGGCAAACCAGCCCCACTCAGTGTTCCCGAGTCCAGTAGCGGTTGTTTTTGCGTTTCACGTGCCTCTCCGAGACGGCGTGCGCTTCACGCGCGTGCGTGCGGTCCCGAAGAGGCTCGGAAGACAGCGCCGGGCTGCGCGTGCTGCTTCCTGCAACAACAAACTGGAGAGAAATCCAATGAAGACGACCACTAAGTTCGCACTCGCGGCGGTCGCCTCGGCACTGATGGGCTCATCTGCCCTCGCAGCCGACTTGGGCGGAAGCTGCTGCGCGGATCTGGAAGAGCGCATCGCCGAGCTCGAGGCCACCACCGTTCGCAAAGGCAACCGTAAGGTGTCGGTGCAGCTCTCGGGCTTCGTCGGCAGCCAGGTGCTGTGGTGGGACGATGGCTCGCAGTCGGATGCCTATATCGGCATGGACGGCGGCAACATCTTCTCGCGCTGGCGTCTGCGCGGTTCAGCCAAGATCTCGCCGGAGCTGACCGCAGGCTTCACCTACGAGTTCGGTGTCAACCGGCACTCGATCACGTCGTCAAACCAGGGTAACGGCGGTCCGAGCAACCCGGGTGGTGGCCCTGGCGGCGATGACACCGGAGAGTGCAGTGACAGCTGCTTGCGCGATAGCACGGTTTGGCTGCGCCACTCTCGGCTTGGCATGGTCAAGATCGGCCAGGGTTCGACCTCCACGGACAACCTGATCCTGATCGATCTGGGCAAGACGGGCTCGGCAGCAACGCCGGACGCGCGGCTCTATATGGGCAGCTTCAGTCTGCGGGCTAACGACGGTACGTTTGGTGCAACGAGCTGGGTGAATGCGATCCGCGGCACCAGCGCCATCGATACCGATCGTCTCAATCACGTCCTCTACGAGACGCCGTCCTTGGCTGGTTTCACGCTGCAGGCTGCTGTGGCAGAAGATAACTTCTGGGATATCGCACTGCGCTATGCCGGTGAGTTCAACGGTGTCCGCATTGCCTTCGGCATCGGCTACCTCGAAGAGAGCGAGTACAACCAGCCAGGCGGCGGCATCACTGCCGGCGCGACATCGGTTGCTTGCGTCAACAACTGCGACGTCGAGCGTCATGATCTGCTTGGGTCCGCTTCTATCTTGCACGTGCCGACCGGCCTGTTCCTGACGGGCGCTGCTGGTACGCGCGAAATGGAAGGCCATCAGGTCGCAGGTAACGCTGCCACGGCGTATACTGGTCCAGATATGTCTTGGTGGTACCTGACTGGCGGCATCAACAAGAACTTCTTCGGCATTGGCGCCACCGTCATCGGCGTCGAGTACCTGAGCTCCGAAGGTGGTCTTGAGCAGTGGGCCTTCCAGACCCGCAACGCCCAGCACATCAACAACACCGTCGCGTCGGGCAATTCGAGCAGCGAAGCTGAGATGTGGGGCATTTACCTCAACCAGTACATCGACGCCGCTGCGATGGAGATGTTCATTACCTATAAGAACTTCTCTCTCGATGCGAACGGCTTCACCGGTGCGTCTGCCCCGCTCAACACCGGGAACAGCGGCGCTGCCGACTTCTCGATGGTCCTCGTCGGCACCAAGATCAACTTCTGATCTCGGCCCTGACGGATCGAAACGGAAAGGCCGCCTTCGGGCGGCCTTTCTGCTTTTTCGAACAGCTCGAAGTTGTCTCGTAAAAGGGGAAGGGATCTAATTGGAAAGCCATACAACTCTGGCCAGTTGATCCGCCAGTTAAACGTCCCTTCATCATATCCAATCCCGATCATGCAGTAGAATGAGCAAAACCTCGTTTGGTAACCCGGAATTTGCCTGGACTCGTCTAACTGGCCCTCCTGGATCCAGACCGAGCAAGGTAAAATGGTGGGCGTAACGACAAGGGCTTACGGCGCGCACGGCAATGCCGACGCCAAAGAAGCCAAAGACGCATCGGCTACTCATGGCCGTCGCGCGAGTCACCTGCCGTCGTTGCTGTTCGACAAGCGGGGCAACGCATCGCGCCCGAAGCTTGTCTTCCTCGTGTTCCTGCAGGACATCCTGATCATCGCCGGTGTGGGCCTCCTCCTGATCGGCCTCGGCGCGGACGGCGCCGCGCTGAACTGGCCTGCACTCGTCAAATGCGCGGCCGTTGCCGCGTTCTTTGCAGCCCTGCTCAAAAGCAACTGGGGCTATACCATTGCGATTTTCCGCCAGCCCATGCGCCAGGTCGGCAAGATCATAGCGGTCGGCGCGGCAGCCTTCTGCCTCGCAGCGGGCATCGGCACTCTCGGTCGTCTAAACGTCATGACGCCGGGCCTCGGCTTGACCTGGGCCTTCGCATCCCTGGCGCTCGTGCTGGCGAGCCGGTTCGTCATCGCAATTGGGCTCCGCCACCTCACAAGGACCGGCCGCCTCGTCCGTCGAACCGTCATCGTTGGCGGCGGCAGCGAAGCTAAGAGCCTGATCAAGGCGTTCGAGACCGACGATCTCTCGCACGTGCGCATTCTCGGCCTCTTCGACGACAGGTCTACGGACCGGGTTGGCGACATTGCGGAGCACTACGCCAAACTCGGAAACTTCGCCGAGATGGCGGAATTTGTTCGTGATGCCGGCGTCGATCTCCTGATTGTCACCGTTCCACTATCGGCGGAGGAACGGCTATTGAAGATCCTTGACCAGATCTTGCAGATCCCCGTCGACATCAGGGTCTCGGCGCACCGCTCGCGCCTGCGCATGAACGCCAAGGCCTACTCCTATATCGGCAATGTCCCGATGCACGCCGTCATGGATCGCCCACTCACCGACTGGGACAGGGGCGTCAAGAATATCGAGGATCGTTTGCTGGGCCTGGTCATCTTGTTGCTCGCAGCCCCCGTGATGGCGCTCGTCGCCCTCGCAATCCGACTCGATAGCAAGGGTCCCGTGCTGTTCAAACAACGCCGTTACGGTTTCAATAACGAGCTGGTGGAAGTCTACAAGTTCCGCTCGATGTACACCGATATGACCGACGCCACCGCCTCCAAGCTCGTCACCCGCGACGACCCCCGCGTCACCCGCGTGGGGCGCTTCATCCGAAAGACCAGCCTCGACGAGTTGCCTCAATTGTTCAACGTGCTGAAGGGCGAGATGAGCCTCGTGGGCCCGAGGCCACATGCTACCGGCGCAAAGGCCCAATCTGATCTCTATCAGGCTGTGGTGCACGGCTATTTTGCGCGCCACCGCGTCAAACCCGGCGTTACCGGCTGGGCGCAGGTCAACGGGTGGCGCGGAGAGACCGACACTCACGAGAAGATCGAGCGACGGGTCGAGCACGACCTCCATTACATCGACAATTGGTCACTCGGTTTCGATCTCTACATCCTCGCCATGACACCGATTTCGCTTCTGACCGGTCGCAATGCCTACTGACCGCGCAATCGCAATCACAGCGGGACCAGCGATCAGGATCGAAGGCTCCACGCTCGTGACCGGGCTAGTGGCAGCCGCGATGCTCTCGAGCAGTATCGTCTTCAGCGAGCCCGCACTGGTCGATGGCTTGATGCTGCTGGTCATCGTGGCCGTGCCGCTACTTGGCGCCGCAAAAGTCCGGACCGGCGCGCTGTTCAATCTCTGCCTGCTGCTCGTCGCGGTCGCTTGCGGAGTCGTAGCCACCGGCGTCTCGGCCACTTTCGATACCGCCATAAAGCACCAGTTGGTGACGCTCTATCTGGTCCTCGGTGGCTTCGCGCTGACAGCCTACATTGCGCAGGATCCACTGCCTCGCGTCAATTTGGTGTTCTGGTGCTACACGCTCGGTTGCGCCATCGCGGCAGCTGCCGCAATCGCCGGATACTTCAGCCTTGTGCCCGGCGCCAACGACCTCTTCACAAAGTTCGGACGAGCGCGCGGCACTTTCAAGGACGCCAATGTATTTGGCGGCGCCCTGGTGCCGGCCGTATTGTTCTGCACCTGGCAACTTCTGCGCAACACCGGTCGGCCCTTGCGATACGCTGCAATGATCGCAGTCCCGATCGCGCTCGGCCTGCTGCTCAGCTTTTCACGCGGCGCCTGGATTTCCCTCGTGCTGGCAGCAGTGCTGATGATCGTCGTCGGCTGGCTTCGCACACGACGCCAACGCGACTCGGTGCGCCTGATGATCGTCATGGCACTCGGTGGCGCCGTTCTGATCGCAGGCCTCGCAACAGCATTGCAATTCGAGGCTGTGCAAACACTGCTCGAAGAGCGCGCCACGCTCGACCAAAGCTACGATCAGGGACCAGACGGACGCTTTGGCGGGCAAGCCAAGGCGATGCAGCTCATCCTCGCCAATCCCCTCGGAATCGGCACCCATACTTTCCGTGACATCCACCATCTCGAGGAACCCCACAACGTCTATCTCAGCATGTTCCTCAATGCTGGTTGGCTGGGCGGATTCGCCTACCTTGCCAGCGTCGTGCTGACCCTCGGTGTGGGCCTAAGGGCAGCTTTACGCATGTCGAGCCTGCAGGGGCCTATCCTCTGCGCCACCGCCGCCTTCGCCGCCTTCGCCATCGAAGGCTTGATCGTCGACACGGATCATTGGCGCAGCTTCTTCATCGTCCAGGCCTGCGTCTGGGGACTGGCGCAAGCGCCGGAACACACGCCGGTTCACCAACCCGGCCGCGCGCCGATCCCAACCTGGAGAACAGGCCGCCGACCGAAAGCGCTCCACCGCCACTAGCGTGCGGGAGGCTGGGGCCCCCGGTGCGAACTGCTCGGGGCAACGCGTCCGAGCCCGCCTTGCGCCTGCGCCTCCAGATGACGAAGAAGGTCAACCGTCGGCAAGCCGGTGATCGGCATCCGGCTGTTGCGTTCATATCCCTCGATCGCTTCCCTCAGCATCGGTCCGTAGCTACCGTCAATTCGGGCGGTGTAGTAGTTCCGCGCCGCGAGCCGTTGCTGCAGTTCCCGGATGGGGTTGCCGGTCGCAAGAATGGAGGCCCTGCGAAGCCTCTCGATCCCATCGATGAAGGCAATCGCGTTAACCGCCGTATTCGCCACCGTTTCCGCCCGGTCCCGCTGCGTGACCTTGCCGTTGTCGGTCAGGATCTTGGCCTGAACGTAGGTCCCGACATTGATGCCCACCACCGTGAAGCCCTCGCGCCCCTCTATTAATAACGGCGAGCCCGAGGACGCCCCACCCGTGTCGCACTGATGCAGGATCATCTTGTCGGCATCCAGGAAATCCGGCTCGATTGTACTCCACTTGATGCCATTGAAACTGCGCTGAACCTGACAGGGAGACGAGTAGGCTGCGCGCCACTGTGTCCAGTCCCGATGGTACGAGATCTGGAAGATGCGCTGATTCTGGGAGGCGACGATCAGGTCATCGACGCTCATGGGAGTCACCGTGAAGCCGCCATCCGGGCAGGCGTTGCGGCTAAGCCGCACCAGCGCCCAGTCGTGAGTCGCATCGATCGGTGGTTTGACGCGATGATGGAACTGCCCGCTCATGACGCTTTGAGGCGTAGAGCCCGTTGTGAAACCTTCGATACGCGTGAATTCCCGGCGTCGGTCATAGCCGCGCGCGAACATGAACTCCCCGATGCGGGCGGGTTTGCCTCCGGGTTCTGCCAGACAATGCGCAGCCGTCGCTATGACGTTTGGTGCAACGCAAAAAGCCGTACACACGGTGCGCGCCGGGTTCGAGAAGAACAACCCGATTCGCTCGGCCGCACCCTGGTACCTGCGCGGCACATCAACCCTGTCATCGGTCCCGAACACCGCAACCGGCGTCAACGGCAAAGCGTCCCCGGCGGGGCGTCCCACCCCGCCTGGAGCACCGGCATGGGCCACATAAGTCGATGAAATAACGTATAGTATCGCCACCGCCAGCGCAGAGCTCACTGCCTTACATAAAACGCGCGCATGTGCGACCGGCTGGCATACCAACCGCCTAGAAACCAGGCTCGATCTGCTCTTGCTCCCCACTGCGACGCAGCTCCTCGCTCTGTCTCAGCCAGCTACCGCATTACCAAATATTAATCGCGCCGCAAGGCCGCCGTAAGGCGCACCCTTCTATACCACGCATCCGACGGCGCCATTCAGCCGAAAGATCTTACGAGGTGCACGCCATGAGCCAAAGTCCTTCTCGCAGCCAAGCCACCACAAAGACGCCGGTCCTCTCACGACCAGTAACCAAATTCATCGGCGGAGCCGGAATGTTGTCCGCCGCGGCCCTTCTCGCCCTCACACTCGCCAGCCCGCAAACGGCAATCGCACAGCGCGCCGAGCAGCAGTCGATCCAGACACCATTCGGGCGTGCACCGCTCAGCTTCGCCGATATTGTCGAGCGCGTGCGCCCTGCCGTCGTCAGCATCCACGTCACCTCGGGAGGCACCCCCAACGTCGTGGCCCGCGGCCGCGGCAATGGTCGCGATGCGTTCCCCGAACTTCCCGACGATCACCCACTGAATGAGTTCTTCAAGAACCTGCCCAAGGATTTCCGTGGCGCACCCCGTGGCCGCACGCCACGCGCAGCAGCCCAAGGCTCGGGTTTCGTGATCTCGACGGACGGCTATGTCGTGACCAACAACCACGTCATCGCCAATGCCAACAAGATCGAGGTCAGCTTCGACGAGCATGAAAAACTCGAGGCCGAGCTGATCGGCACCGATCCACGCACCGACGTGGCACTACTCAAGATCAAGAACCCAAAGAAGCCGCTTCCGACCGTGAAGTTCGCTGAAAAGCCCGTCCGCGTCGGCGATTGGGTCCTCGCTGTCGGCAATCCGTTCGGCCTCGGCGGTACGGTGACAGCGGGTATCGTCTCGGCTCTCAGCCGCGACATCGGCTCCGGTCCCTACGACTTCATGCAGATCGATGCGGCCGTCAACCGCGGCAACTCCGGCGGCCCGACCTTCAACCTCGAAGGCGAGGTGGTCGGCGTCAACACAGCGATCTACAGCCCCTCCGGCGGTAACGTCGGCATTGCCTTCGCGATACCTGCAAAAACAGCCAAAGACGTGATCGAGCAGTTGCGCATCAACAAGACCGTGAGTCGCGGCTGGTTGGGCGTCAAGATTGAGAGCGTCGACGACGACAAGGCCGCAAGCCTTGGCCTCAAGGAAGCGCGCGGCGCCTTGATCAACGAGGTGACGGCCAACGGACCCGCCTCGAAATCAACCCTGAAGGCCGGCGACGTGATCCTTGCTGTCGATGGCGCAAAAGTTGACAACAGCCGTGACCTCGCACGCAAGATCGCAGAAATCGCTCCTGGCAAGACAGTCGCCTTGGAAGTTAGCCGTTACGGCCGCACCGAGAATATCTCGGTCAAGCTCGGCACCTTCCCGAGCGATCCCCAGGTCGCCGCTGCCACTCCTGCGCCGAGCGATGGTGAAACGACCGATCTGGCAACCCTCGGCCTCAAGCTCTCAACAGCGCCTGTCGACCGAAATGGCAAGGGCGGTGGCGTTGTCATCAAGGAGGTTGATGGCGAATTGGATGCTGCAGCCAAGGGCCTGAAGCAAGGTGACGTCATCCTCGAGGTGCAAGGTGTCACGACGAAGGCGCCGGAAGACGTCACCACTGGCGTCAAGAAGGCGCGAGAGTTCTGGTCGCACGGCTGTGCTGCTCCGGATCAAGCAGGGCGACAGCGCTCGCTTCGTCGCGCTCCAGCTCAAGTAGAGCTAAGCTCGAACCGCCCGACGGGGCTCCATCCCCGTCGAGACCAGGACAACAATGGGCGCGCCATACGCGTGGCGCGCCCAAAGCTACAGGCAAGAGCCGGACCGCCAGCGCCGGAACGTCAAGACGAGTCGAACCGGCAGACGTGACAAACGCCTTGGAGGCCAACAATGCGCGTCCTGATCGTCGAGGATGATCGCGAGATTGCCCATTTCGTCCAGCGTGGCCTGCGGGAGAGCGGCCACCTCGCGGAAGTGGCCGGCGACGGCGAGACCGGCCTCGAAATGGCGATGAGTGGTGGATTCGACCTCATCGTCATGGATCGCATGTTGCCGGGACGCGACGGCCTGAGCGTCATACAGGCCATCCGGCAGGCCGGCGAACGAACACCCGTGCTGATACTTTCGGCGCTGGGTGAGGTCGACGACCGCGTCAAGGGCCTGAAGGCCGGCGGCGATGACTACCTCACCAAGCCATTCGCGCTGACGGAGCTCCTGGCCCGGATCGAAGCCCTGGCGCGCCGCGCGTCCCCCGATGAAACCGCGACCCGCTATACCGTTGGCGATCTGACCCTCGATCGTCTGACCCACAAGGTCCAGCGCGGCAGCGATCTCATCGCCCTCCAGCCACGCGAGTTCCGCCTGCTCGAATACCTCATGCGCAATGCCGGCCAGGTCGTGACCCGAACCATGCTGCTGGAGAACGTCTGGGATTATCATTTCGATCCGCAAACCAACGTCATCGACGTGCACATCTCCCGACTGCGCGGAAAGATCGACAAGGGCTACCCCATCCCCCTGCTGCATACCGTCCGCGGGGCCGGCTACATGATTCGCGATGGCTGAGCCCAGTCTCATCCGCTCGACCGTCTTTCGCCGCACCCTGGCAGTCGTACTGGCCCTCTCGCTGGTCGCAGCCGGCGTGATCGCGCTGGTTGGCTGGCATGCCAACGAAAGCCTCACCCGCGCCACAACGCGCGCCATCGACGCCGACATCGGCGCGTTGCGCTCGACCTATGCGAAGTCGGGTGTGGCGGGCCTTGTCGCAGCCGTCGGAGAACGTAGCCGGCCGCGCGGCAGCGACCTCTATCTCCTCGAGGATGAACAGGGCCGTCGCCTCGCAGGCAACCTCGTCGAAATACCCCTGCTGCCGGAAGGTCGCCGCGCCGGAACGTTCTCCTACCGCCCTCCGGGTGTCCCAGGCCAAGCAACGCGCACCGCAGCCGGCGTCGTCATCGACCTCGACCGCAACGGAACATTACTGGTGGCCCGCGACATCGAGGATCAACGCGAGCTCCTATTTGCGATCTACCGCTCAGTTGGCCTGGGCGCAGGCGTGTTGGCGCTCTTGGGCATCGCCGGCGGCTTGGCGCTCTCCCGCCATATCCTCGGCCGCATCGACACTATGAGTGCAGCGACCAGCCGCATCATGACAGGCGACCTCACCGGCCGAATCCCGCTGGATGGCTCCGCCGACGAACTCGACCGTCTGGCAACACGCCTCAACCAGATGCTCGAACGCATCGAGCAGCTCATGGCCGGTCTGCGCGAAGTCTCCGACAATATCGCCCACGACCTGCGCACGCCCCTAAACCGCCTGCGCAACCGCGCCGAAGCCGCACTCGGAGACACCAACGGCAGCCCAGCCTGGCGCCAAGGACTCGAGCACGTCATCGACGAGGCAGACAATCTCATCAAGACCTTCAATGCACTTCTCCTGATCGCGCGCCTCGAAGCCGGCAATGCCGCCGAGCAGGACGAACAGCTCGACCTCGCAGCACTCATGAAGGATATCGGCGAACTCTACGAGCCCGTGGCCGAGGATGCAGGCTTCACCCTCAGCCTCGACGTCGAAGGCCCAGCGCCCGTGGTCACCAACCGGCAACTGATCGGCCAAGCCCTCACCAATCTGATCGACAACGCCCTGAAATACGGTTCGCCCCCAACCCCAAGAGCGAACGGACAGGAACGGATGGGCGCAATCACCCTCGCTCTATCGACTTCGGGGAACTGGGCGCGCGTAACAGTCGCAGACGGAGGCAGCGGCATCCCCGAGGCAGACCGGGAGCGGGCCCTCAAACGCTTTGTCCGCCTCGAGCAAAGCCGGTCAAAGCCCGGCACGGGACTGGGATTGAGCCTCGTTGCCGCTGTTGCCCGCATCTACGGCGGACACATTACGCTCGCCGACAATGCGCCCGGCCTTAAGGTCATCTTGGACTTGCCCCTCGCAAACGGCAGGCAGGATGTGGCAACGTCGACCGGAGCGAAGGTCGCGTTGCCCGCCACCAGCGAAGGCGGCTCGACCCACGAGGCTCGCCTAGTCCCGCCGCGCTGACGAACGCGCAGAAGGTGTGCAAAGCCACCATCAGCCGTCACCGCAGCGGCAGGGTCAGCATGGCGGCGCAACGAAATCACCACGGGGAAGCCGGAACGATGACGATGACGAAGGATACGCCACCGGCGCCGATCGCCCTCCACGCCACGTTCAAGGCCGCACCTGCCCCTCACGAGCCCGACCGCGCTCGTCTCCTGCTCGACGACCTCATCGCCGAGACCACCGATGATGATGTGAAAGCACGACTGGCCCGCCACATAGAGACGCCATCAGTCGCAGCCATACTCTCTGGAATCCTGACCTGCTCACCCTATCTCTCAGGCCTGCTTCGACTGGACCCAGCGCGTGCCGTGCGCCTCCTCGAATGCGAGCCCCATGCCCACATGAAGTCCCTCATCGCGCAGATGAGCGAAGCCACCAGACAGGCCCCCAACATTAACGATGCCATGCAGCTCCTGCGCCGGTTCAAGGCGGAAATGGCGCTGCTGATTGCATTGTGCGATCTCGGCGGCGTCTGGCCGATCATGGAGGTCACAAACGCCCTGACGGCAACCGCCGACGCCGCTGTCGATGCCGCCACCGCGTTCCTCTTTGAGCGAGCCAAGATGCGCGGTGACTGGCTTGCAGCGGAGAACGATGACGACGATCGCCCCGATCGTGGATCAGGCTTCATCGTAATCGCCATGGGCAAGCACGGCGCCCGCGAACTCAACTATTCGAGCGACATCGACCTCGTCGTGTTTTTCGATCCCCAGAAGGCGCGATTGAAGGACGGGCTAGAGATGCAATCGTTCTTCGTACGCCTAACCCGCGACATCGTTAAGCTGATGCAGGAGCGCACGGCGGACGGCTATGTCTTTCGCACGGACCTGCGCCTGCGCCCCGATCCCGGCGCGACCCAGGTCGCGATCGGATTCGATTCAGCCCTCAACTACTACGAAAGCTTCGGCCAGAACTGGGAACGCGCCGCGTTCATCAAGGCGCGCCCGATCGCAGGGGACCTCGAGAGCGGCAAGGCGTTCCTGAGCGAGCTCGCACCGTTCATCTGGCGCAAATACCTCGACTTCGCGGCCATCGCCGACATCCACGCCATGAAACGCCAGATCCATGCTTTCAAGGGCTTTGGCACCATTGGGGTCGCTGGCCACAACATCAAGCTCGGCCGTGGCGGCATCCGCGAAATCGAATTCTTCGTACAGACCCAACAACTCATTGCCGGTGGCCGGCAGACGGATCTTCGCGTCTCGACCACGCTCGAGGCGCTGGCCCGATTGGCCGAACGCGGTTGGATCGAGCCGCACGTCGTCGACGACCTCTCCGAGGCCTATCGTTTCCTGCGCACCGTCGAGCACCGCTTGCAAATGTTGGCCGATGAGCAGACGCAGACGCTGCCAAGCTCTGATGAGGATCTCGAACGCCTCGCCCACTTTTCCGCCTATCCCACCACCTCGGCCTTTGCCGAAGCCCTCGTCCAACGCCTCGAACGAGTTCAATCCCACTACGCGGCGCTCTTCGAGGCAACACCCGAGCTCACTGCCGCCGGAGCCAACATGGTGTTTGCCGGCGAGCAGGACGATCCCGACACCGTCAAGACGCTCGCCGCCATGGGCTACGAGCGTCCCGTAGATACCATCGCCGCCGTCCGCGCCTGGCATCACGGACGCTACCGGGCCGTCCGCTCGTCCCGCGCCCGCGAATTGCTGACCGAAGTCCAGCCCCTGCTGATCGAGGCCCTGTCACGCACGGCCGATCCCGACGGCGCGCTTGCAGCCTTCGACCGCTTC
The DNA here is from genome assembly GCA_963761475.1 of uncultured Alphaproteobacteria bacterium. Lineage (GTDB taxonomy): Bacteria > Pseudomonadota > Alphaproteobacteria > Rhizobiales > Hyphomicrobiaceae. Next base: position 83,864 of record CAVXGT010000013.1, on the reverse strand, counting down.
CTGCAGGAATTGCCATCGGGTGTGCAGCTTTTCTCGCTGTTGAAAGCCAACCCCTCCCTGCTCCGCCTTGTCGCCAACATCATGGGTACCGCGCCGCGCCTGGCCCGCATCCTCGGTCGCCGCCGCCGCATCCTCGATGCCGTGCTCGATCCTGGATTCTTCGGCACCATCCCCGATGACGAGGCGCTCTCCCGCATCGTCGAAGCCGGCATCGGGGAGGGCGACGACATGCAGGAAGCCCTCGACCTGGCCCGCGTCATAGGATCGGAGCAGGCTTTCCTCATCGGCGTGAGGGTGCTCTCGGGCTCTGTTTCGGCGGGCCAAGCCGGCGGCGCCTATGCGTCCCTGGCCTGCCATCTCATCCAAGCCCTTGCCGGGCGTGTGAACGGCGAACTCCAGCGCGCACACGGCCGTGTTCCATCTGGAGCCGCCGTCGTCATCGCGATGGGCAAGCTCGGTGGCCGCGAGATGACTGCAGGCTCCGACCTCGACCTGATCGTAATTTATGATTTTGACCCGGAGGCAACCCAGTCCGACGGCGAGCGTCCCTTGGCTGCCAGCCAGTACTATGCCCGCTACACCCAACGCCTGATCTCGGCCCTATCGGTACCGACCGCTGAAGGCCAGCTCTACGAAGTGGATATGCGCCTGCGCCCGTCCGGCCAGAAGGGCCCGGTAGCAACGCAGTTATCGAGCTTCATCGACTATCAGTCCACTCAGGCATGGACGTGGGAGCACATGGCGTTAACCCGCGCGCGGGTCGTCGCCGGCGCGCCGGATCTGAAAGCCAAGGTCGAGGCCACCATCCACAATGTCCTCACAACCCAGCGTGATCGGGCCAAGACGGCAGCCGACGTCCGCGAAATGCGGGCCTTGATCGAGAAGGAGAAAGGCACCGACAACCTATGGGAATTGAAGCAGGTGCGCGGCGGCCTCGTCGATCTCGAATTCATTGCCCAGTATCTGCAGCTCGTAACGGCCGCCGATCATCCCGACGTGCTGAGCCCCACCACGGTCGATGCGCTCTCCCGTCTCGCAGCCGTGGGCGCCATTGGACCCGAAGACGCCGATATCCTGATCCGAGCAGCAACCCTGGTGAACAATCTGACCCAGGTCCTGCGCCTGACCCTCGACGGTCCATTCGTGCCGGAAAAGGCGCCGGACGGTCTGAAGGCACTGTTGGCAGAAGTTGGAGAGGTGCCGGATTTCCCGCGTCTAGAGGCCATGCTGCGCGAAACGCTTGGCGAGGTGAAGAGCCTATTCGACGCGCTGGTGCAATGACTGCTCGCGCCGTTGAGCGCGTCAGCTGGTAGCTCCGGCCATGATGTCACGGGCAGCATCCAGCGTCTGTTCCGGTGCACCCCCGGCCGCGATGGTGTTCCATTCCGTCGATCCCGTGCCGGTCGAGAATTGACGATCGACAACCCCAACGTCGGCGTCCGAGGCATCCCCGTGCCGCAACGCCACACGCTGCCGCGCAACTGCCATGGGCGCGTCGAGCCACAGACCGGTAAATGCAACCCCGCACCGATGTGCGAGCGTTTCCACCTCTGCACGCTCTTCTGCGTTGGCGAACACGGCGTCGATCACAGTGGTCTGCCCCGCCATCAACGCCACGCGCGCCTTGTCGAAGAGCCGCGCATAGACGTCCGCGCTCGCTTGCAGCCCATAGCTCTCAGCCGGCAGCCTCGTCGTTTCCTCCGCATCGAACATCGCCTTGCGCTCCAGATCGGACCGCAGGTGCAGCGCCCCAGGCGCCACGGCAAGGTCTGGAGCAAGTGCTGCGGCAAGCGTTGATTTGCCGGTGCCGGAAAAACCACCCACCGCAATGAGGCGCGCCGGCATGGGCACCAGGAGCTGGTGCGCGCGGAGGAGATACGAGCGCGCTTCGCCCAACTCGGCCTCGACGCCGAACGCGCCGCCTGAATGGTGCGCCTGGCGCGCATGCTGAGCCGTCACCAGAGCCCGAACCAGGCAGCGCTGCGCAAGGAACAACGGCAACGCTGCCAATCCCTTCAGGTCACAGCGTTGATCGTGGCGCCAAAGATAGCGATTGAGCACAAGGTTGGCGCCGCGGCGATGGCCGACGTGGTCGAGATCCATCAACAAGAATGCAAGATCGTAGAGGGTATCGACGGTCGCCAAACCCTCGTCGAACTCCAGCGCGTCGAACAGCGTTGGCCGCCCCTCCCACATCACGATATTGCGCAAGTGCAGATCGCCATGACAACGGCGAACGAAACCCTCTTTTCCCCGCTGCTCGATAATGACCTCAGACCGAGCCGCTGCGCTTTCCAACCGGCCGTCGAGGTCATCGAGAACGTGCGCCACCGACCCTAACCCGCACTGCCGGAGGCCGCTGAGGAGGCGCCGACTGATCTGCCCACTGCGAGAGAAAGCGCCGTTACCGCGATGAACGGGCGAGGCCGTGTGGCTCGCAACAATAGTGTCGGCCAGAGCCTTGAGCGTGGCATCATCCAGCCGCCCCGCCTTGGCGAGCGCGCTGAACAGGAGGCTTTCATCGAAGCGCCGCATCCGCAGCACCCATTCCACTGGCACGCCCGCGCCACCGAGGGCGAAGCCTCCATCCGCGCGACGTACGACGGCAAGAACCTCGAGGTAGAGGTCCGGGGCGAAACGGCTGTTGATGGCAAGTTCGCTCAGGAGCGCCGCGCGACGTTTCTCGAGCGTCGAGAAATCCATGTAGGAGAACGCCACCGCCCGCTTGAGCTTGTAGGCGTAATCACCAGCCAGAACGACATAGGCGCCGTGTGTCTCGCGGACGTGCACGTCACCGACAGCGTGGCCGAAGGTCGACGGTGTCTGGAGGTAGGTCAGGATCTCGGCTTGATCGTCCGACGCCTCGTTGTGATCACCTTGTCGCATGTTCGGGAACCATCCAGCCGTTGCAGCAGGCCAACATCGCCGGCAACGGGCAGCGTTCCATAAGCCCGACAGGCTGCGCCAAGAAGGGCGTCAGTCGGCCTTCACGGCGCAAAGCTTTGCGTCGGCGGCGGTGGCGCATCGGGATCCCGTTCGCGATCGGTCGACAGTTCCTGCATGCCGTCGCGGCCATAGATGTCGGGACGGAACTCAGCCTGCCCGCCCGGCTCGGCCCAGGCCGTAATGTAAGCGAAATAGACCGGCACCGTCTGCGCCAACGTAATGTCCACGGGTTGGCCGGCCTGCAGGATATCATCCACCCGGCGACGATCGAGCCCTTGGTCGCCGTTGGCAACCCAGGCAGCCAGGTCGAAGACGTTCTGCACCCGCACGCAACCGGCGCTGAACGCGCGGTGTGCCCGCTTGAAGAGCGGCTTCATCGGCGTGTCGTGCATGTAGACGCCATGCTCGTTCGGCATGTCGAGCCGCACCAAGCCAAGCGCGTTCTGAGGACCGGGGTCTTGGCGCAGCTTCGTCGTCTTGGGGTCGAACTGCGACCAGTCGATGCGCGAGGCGTCGACCTCCGGCCCATTGTAGTTGTCGCTGAGTACCCGGATCTGCTCCTTCTGCAGATAACCCGGCTCTTTGACCAGTCGCGGGGCAACGTCGAGCTTCGCGACACTGTCGGGTACGCGCCAATAGGGGAAGAAGTTGAGGGCCCGCACCTCAGCACGCACCACCGGCGTGTCCCGCCCGGGCCGCCCGGCAATCACGCGATGGCGCTGGGCGACCTTGCCATTCTCCACGGCCTCGAGCTGGTAGGCGGGCACATTGACCAGCAGGTAGCGCTGCTCGTGACGGAAGCTGTCGAGGAGGGCTGCGATCCGGTCGTAATTGAGCTTGATCTGCGCCAGCCGTGCCTGCACAGGCACATTCATGGCTGCAATCGTGGGCCGGTCGACTCGCCCATTGATGACCAGGCCGTGCCGCGCCTGGAAGCGACGCACGGCCGCCTCCAATTGGCCATCGTAGTTGAAGCTCTGGTAGGACCCGTCCGACCTGTATTCACCCGTGGCCTGCAGCCGCTTGCGAACGATCGGCACGCGGTCGTCGTCGTCACCGGGACGGATCATGCGGCTGGTGGGGATCTGAGGCCAACCGCCCCGTTTGGCGATAATTTTGTAACGCCCGTAGGCGATATCGAGATCCTTGAGCATCTGTTCGCTGCGCAGCGGCAGATCACCCGTCCTCAAATCCTCGAGCTCGGCTTCAGGACGCGCTTCCCGTGCCCGATCTGTCGAATAAGCCGAAGCCGGATTGCCGAAGATCTTTCGCGCCCAGTCGGGCGTGCCTTGCGCCCTGGCAGCGGACGTCGCGCCCAGCGTCGCCATGACGCACAGAGACAAGCCCCCAAGTACGCCGCAAATCCTGGATTGGCCGCCAGCCAACATCCGCTGCGATCGCAACGAAACCCTCTGCCGACGTACGGCATGGTGACTTGCAAGGCCCGAGAATAGTGTCATTCCAAAGTGCCTCAAGCAGCTAAGAGAACTCAGTGCAAGCCTTTTCATTCAAGGCCGTGCGGGGGCGACTCATTCGGTCCGCAAGCCCCAGCATAGAGACGTCGATTGCGGCAAAGCCGTGATTGTCCGCCGACCATCCTCAGCCCCGTATACTCCAACCAACCGCACGTGCCAAACACGCTCGCGTGAAAACCAACTGCGGCACCTTGTGCAATCCCAAGCGCGCTAGCCCCTTTGCTCTAACGCTCACAAAGGTTCATTGTTCCGGCCAGTCATCCGAAATCACGAGGCGACATGACAGACCAACCGATCCTGGCCGAACGCGACGCCCGCGGCGTTGCAACCGTCACCTTCAATCGCCCGCAGGTGAACAATGCCTACAACGAAGCATTCATCGACGCCATTCTAGCAGGCCTTGACGGCCTCGAGGCCGATCCCGGTCTCAGGGCTGTCGTAGTGCGCGGCAACGGCCGCCATTTCCAGGCCGGCGCCGACCTCGCGTGGTTGAATGCCGTGCGGCCCGGCAGCCGTGCGGCAAACCGCGAAGCGTCCCGTAAGACAGCCGCCGCCGTCTACCGTCTCAATCGCCTGCCGGTTCCCGTGATCGCGCTCGTCCAGGGCGGTTGCTTCGGCGGCGGCACCGGCATTATCTCGGCTTGCGACGTCGTTATCGCCGCCGAGAATGCCATCTTCTCGATCGCCGAGGTGAGATGGGGGCTGCACGCAGCCATCATCGTGCCGCAACTCAACGACGCCATCGGGGTGAGGCAGGTGAGACGCTATGCAATCACCGGCGAGCGGTTCGACGTTCGCGAAGCCCAGCGCATCGGCCTCGTGCATGAGATCGTGCCGCTCGAAAAACTCGAGAAGCGCGGCGCCGAGATCGTCGCGCAGGTGCTCGAGAATGCGACCTCGGCCATGGCGCTCACAAAAGCGCATATCCTCGATCATGCCTGGGGCGGTTTCGACGAGATAACGCTGGATGGCCTCATCGACAGCCATGCCGAAGCGCGCCAAAGCGCCGATGCCGCGGAGGGCTTGGCGTCATTCGCAGAGAAGCGCCGTGCTGCTTGGGCGCCCAAATCGTAAGCGATCCGATGTCAACATGAGAGCGCTACCGGCCAAGGGGCAGCGCGCTTGCGTGCTTCACTTGGCCCAGCGCAAAACTCGATTCGATGTTGGCGATCCCCGCGATCCGGGTGAGGCGTGCCTTGACGAAGCGCTCGTAATCGCCGAGGTCGCTCGCGACCACCCGCAGCAGGTAGTCGCGTGGCCCCGTCATCAAGTAGCACTCGAGCACTTCCGGTGCCGCCCGGATGGCATCCTCGAAGGCGCGCATGGCCTCTTCCGATTGCCGCTCGAGCTTGATCGAGACGAAGACGCTCACCGGCAGCCCGACCCTCTTCTGGTCGACCAGCGCCGTATAACCCTTGATGACACCGGCCTCCTCGAGCAGCCGCAACCGACGCAGGCACGGGCTCACCGTCAGGCCGACCCGCTCGGCGAGTTCCGTCGCCGTCAACCGGCCGTTTTGCTGCAGCGCTCCGAGCAGTCGCCGGTCGACGTCGTCGAGTGCAAAAAGTGGTGAAGTCACAGCCAGACATCCCGAAACACGCTAAGGATCACCAAGAATACAGACCAAAGTGGCGAATTTCAGCAACTATTGCTGTTCAACCTGGGCTATTTTTCACGCCTGAGCCAAAGGAGAGGCCTGATGGCCAAGGAGCCGAGCCAGACGGGGGCCTTGCCGGTCATGTTCGCGGACGTGGACCGGGCCGCCCAGACCATCGCCGGTGCCGTGCTGGAAACGGATTTCGATCCGAGTCGCACGCTTTCGGACATCGTCGGCGCCGAGGTCTGGCTCAAGTTCGAGAACCTTCAATTCACGGCATCCTTCAAGGAGCGCGGCGCCCTCAACCGCCTGACCGCGCTCAATAGCGACGAGCGCCGCCGTGGCGTGATCGCGATGTCCGCCGGCAACCACGCCCAGGGCGTCGCCTACCACGCCCGCCGCCTCGGTATTCCCGCCACCATCGTCATGCCGGTGGCAACGCCGATGGTTAAAGTCGAGGCGACCCGAGCGCACGGTGCCGATGTCCGCCTTGTCGGCGCCACACTGGAGGAATCCGCAGCTTTCGCGCGGAGCCACGCAGTAAACCACGGGCTCATCTTCATCCACCCCTACGACGACCCCCTGGTGATCGCAGGGCAGGGGACCGTGGCAATGGAGATGCTGCACCAGCAACCCGAAATCGACACCCTGGTCGTTCCCATCGGCGGTGGCGGGCTGCTAAGCGGAATGGCGATTGCCGCGCGCAGCATCAAGCCGGGCATGCGCATCATCGGCGTTCAGGCCCGCCTCTATCCATCGATGTACAACACGATCAAGGGCGAGCACTTACCGGTGCGTGGCGACACGCTTGCCGAAGGTATTGCCGTAAAGGAGACCGGCAAACTCACGCGCCAGTTCATCGCGGACCTCGTGGACGATATCGTCCTCGTCAGCGAGGACCAGCTCGAGCATGCCGTAAGCCTCCTGATCAGTATCGAGAAGACAGTCGTGGAAGGCGCAGGTGCAGCCGGGCTCGCAGCGGTCATGGCCCGTCCTGACCTCTTCAAGGGTCGAAAAGTAGGCCTCGTGCTCACAGGTGGAAACATCGACACCCGCCTGCTTGCCTCCGTCCTCACCCGCGAGTTGGCCCGCGAGGGCCGCCTCTCCCAGCTTACCATCGACCTCGTCGACCAGCCCGGCCAACTGGCAAAAGTCGCCAACGTGCTGGGTGAAGCCGGCGCCAACATCGTCGAGGTCTACCACCAGCGCACCTTCTCCGACCTGCCGGCGAAGGGAACCCTGCTCGAGGTGGTGATCGAGACCCGCGACCGCAATCATCTCAACGATACAGTCGACCGGCTCCGCCAATGCGGCCTCGAGGTCGAACTGCACACCAATCCAGGAGGAAACCGCTGATGGACGGCACCCAAACCGCCATGGCGCCAGCCCAGTGCCAGGTCGCCGATGCCCAGACAATGGAGATGCTCGCCGAACTCGAGCGCAAGGTGCTGTGGCTTTCGACCTACATGATCCATCACGCCAACCACGAGATCGACCGCGGCGATGGCCTCAAGGTTGGTGGCCACCAAGCCTCCTCAGCCTCGCTCGCCACCATCATGACGGCGCTCTATTTCCATGTCCTGCGGCCCGAGGATCGGATCGCGGTAAAGCCACACGCAAGCCCCGTCTTTCACGCCATCCAATATCTCCTGGACAACCAATCCGCCGACAAGATGAAGAACTTCCGCGGCTTTGGCGGCGTCCAGTCCTATCCCTCCCGCACCAAGGACAAGGCCGACGTCGATTTCTCCACGGGCTCGGTCGGCCTCGGTGTCGCAACCACCGGTTTCTCGAGCCTGGTCCAGGACTACGTCCACGCCAAAAGCTGGCGCAAGAGCGATTGGGGCAAAGGCCGCCTAGTGGCACTGATGGGCGATGCCGAGATCGATGAAGGCAACATTCACGAAGCCCTTCTCGAATACTGGAAGCATGGCCTGAAGAACTGCTGGTGGGTGGTCGACTACAACCGCCAGAGCCTCGACAGCGTCGTCTCCGATCGCCTGTTCATGAAGGTGGCCGGCTTGTTCGAGAACCTCGGCTGGAAGGTCATCCTGATCAAGTACGGCAAGCTGCAAGAGGCAGCCTTCAAGGAGCCGGGCGGCGAGCATCTGCAGACGTGGATCGCCGATTGCCCGAACCAGCTTTATTCGGCCCTGGTGTTCGAAGGCGCCCAGGGCTGGCGCCGCCAGCTCGAGAAGGACCTAGCCGACAAGCCCGAAACCCTCGCCCTGATCGCCCGACGCAGCGACGACGAGCTGGCCCGCCTGATGACCAATCTCGGTGGCCACGACATGGCATCGATCCTTGAAGCCTTCGCCAGCGCGCCCTCCGATCAGCCCGTCTGCTTCATCGCCTACACCATCAAGGGCTTCGGACTGCCGTTCGCCGGCCACAAGGACAACCACGCCGGCCTCATGAACAAGACGCAGATGCAGGCCTTCCGCGCCCAGCAGGGCGTCAACCAGGGCGAGGAGTGGGACAAGTTCGCCGGCCTCGGGCTGCCGCCCCAGCAGATCCAGCGTTTCCTGTCGGCCGTACCGTTTGCCCAGAAGGGCCGACGCACGCTGAAAGCCCCCCGCATCGAGCTGCCCGACATCCCCCTGCTCGAGGCCAAGGGCAAACACGCCACTCAGGCAGGCTTCGGCCGCATCCTCGATAACATCGCGCGCGCAGGCGGCCCGCTCGCCGATCGCATCGTGACAACATCTGCCGACGTCACCGTTTCCACCAACCTCGGCCCCTGGGTCAACCGGCGCGGCCTGTTCTCTATGGAAAGTAAGGAGGACGTGTTCAAGCAGCGCGGCCTGATGAGCCCACAACGCTGGGAGATGACACCCGGCGGCCAGCACATCGAACTCGGCATCGCCGAGATGAACTTATTCCTCTTGTTGGCAGCAGCCGGCCTCTCACATGCCCACTACGGCGAGCGCCTGATCCCGATCGGGACCCTCTATGACCCCTTCATTTGCCGCGGCCTCGATGCTTTGAACTACGCCTGCTATCAGGACGCCCGCTTCATGGTTGTGGCGACGCCGTCAGGCATTACGCTGGCGCCGGAAGGCGGCGCCCACCAGTCGATCTCCACGCCCCTGATCGGCATGGCCCAGGACGGACTGGCGACCTTCGAGCCAGCCTTCCTCGACGAACTCGCCATCATCATGGGTTGGTCGTTCGACTATATGCAGCGCGGCGGCGACGGCGATGACAACACGGTCTGGGCGCGCGACGAGAAGGGCGGCTCGGTCTACCTGCGCCTGTCGACACGTCCTATCGAGCAACCTGCTCGCCCAGTGAGCGCCGAGCTGAAGGACAACATCATCGCTGGCGGCTACTGGCTGCGCGCGCCCGATCCCCAGACCGGATTGGCCATCGTCTACATGGGCGCAGTGGCGCCGGAGGCCATCGAAGCGGCAGGCCTACTGGCTGAGGACCGGCGTGGCGTCGGCGTCCTAGCCGTGACGTCGGCCGACCGGCTCTCTGCCGGCTGGCATGCCGCCGAGCGCGCGCGTGAAGCGGGCGATCATCTGGCGCAAGCCCACATCGAGACGCTGCTCACGGCACTGCCGCGCGATGCCGCCATCATCACCGTATGCGACGGCCATCCCGAAGCGCTCTCCTGGGTCGGCGGCGTCGCCGGCCACCGGGTGCGGGCATTGGGAGTGGAGCATTTCGGCCAGTCGGGATCAGTCGGCGAACTCTATGCCCACTACGGCCTCGATGCCAACGCCATCATCAAGGCGGCTGAAGCACTCGCCGGTCGTCCCATGCGTTATCGCAAGGTTGGCTGAGCAGAAAATCGGATTGCGATGTTACCCTAGACTGCCGGATGACCTTGCCAATCCCGTACGCCGCGTGCGAAGGGGGCTTGTGTTGCCATCTGGCGCGCCCGCTCGGGCCCGCCCCCGGGTTCAGTCGCTCGTCGAAGGGAAATGCACCGATGCAGTCCATCAATCGCGAAGCCGCCGTGGAGCGGTTGCTCCAGTTCCTCCGTGTCGAAGGGGTGACAGGCGAGGAAGAGGCAATCGGCAAGGAGATCGTTGCCGCCCTGAAAGAGATCGGCGTCGCCCAGCGCGCCATCCGCTTTGATCAGGCCAACAAGCAGATTCCGTTCCCGACCCAGACCGGCAACCTCATCGTCGAGTTGCCCGGCCGCGGTAAGTTGCGCAAGGCGCCACGCCTCCTCTTCATGACCCACATGGATACGGTGCCGCTATGCGCCGGCGCCAAGCCGAAGCTCAAAGGCCGCCGCATCGTCAACGAGGCCAAGACCGCGCTTGGCGGCGACAACCGGGCGGGCTGCGCCGTGCTGGTGACGCTGGTGGCCCAGCTTGCGGCAAGCAAGATGGACCATCCTCCGATCACACTCGTCTTTACGGTCCGCGAGGAGAGTGGTCTGTGGGGCGCCCGCTTCATCGACCAGAGCAAGCTCGGCGGCGCCAAGAGCGCCTTCAACTTCGATGGTCGCTACGCCGAGGGCGTGACCATCGGCGCCGTCGGCGCGGACCGTTGGGAAGTCGAGATCACCGGCCGCGCCTCGCACGCGGGCGGCGCCCCGGAGCGCGGCATCAGCGCCATGCTGATCGCAGCCGAGGCCCTGGCAGCCGTGCATAAAGACGGCTACTTCGGCAAGGTCATCAAAGGCCGCCGCAAAGGCACCTCGAACGTCGGTCCCGTGACCGGCGCAGATGGCGGCCCGGCTGGTCAGGCAACCAACGTGGTCACCGACTTCGTCCGCGTCAAAGGCGAAAGCCGCAGCCACGACGCCAAGTTCTTCAGGTCGATCACGACTGCCTACAAGAAGGCTTTCCAGGACGCCGCCGCCCGCATCACCAACTCGGAAGGCAAGATCGGCAAGGTCAAGTTCACCGCCCACACCGACTACCACCCGTTCGAGCTGAAGAAGACGTTGCCCGTCGTTGTCCGCGCTGTCGAAGGCGTCAAGGCAGCAGGCCTCACACCTGAGATTCGCATCGCCAATGGCGGCCTCGACGCCAACTGGCTGAGCCGCCATGGCATCCCCACGGTAACGTTCGGGGCCGGCCAGGTGGATCCCCACACGGTCGACGAGTGGGTCGACCTCGACGAATTCGACAAGGCTTGCCGCATCGCCGTCACGTTGGCGACCATGGCCTGAGGTCGTTGAAGCGATCGGTCTCTAACTCGAGAGGGCAGTGGGCCGGCCGCTCGGCCGGCAGGCAGGCCCGGGGCACCCTCCAGGACATGGCCGCGCAATTAGCAGGCCTCCCAGGCACCCAACGGCAACCGTTGGCTCGGCATTGGCGTCGGTGACGATGCCAACCGTCTGGTATTCGCGCGACTGCTGTCTTTACCGGTAGAACACCCGGATATCCGCGCAGTCTCGGCAATCGCCGATCAAGGCCGTTTCAATCTGCCAACATATCCAACGCCGCACGTCGATCGCCGGACTTGAGTTTGAGGAAGGCCGCGCGTGCCGCCTTGGCATCCTTGTCGGTGCCACTGTCGGAAGCGGTCTGCATGGCAACTGCACATGGATGCTTGGGACCAACGATGAAGGCCAGCGCCTTGGCGAGCCGCCCCATGGCCGCACGGTCGATCTTGGTCTCGTCCACGTCGTGCCCTCTTAGGTTTGTCCAGCGCCCCGAACCGCACCAACCGATAGACCGAAATTCCCGAAGGTGAGCACCCCGCGCGCCGGCGCACACTACACCCAGCGGGCTCACGTTCCCGAATAAACGTTGGTGGGCCCGGAGGAACTCGAACCCCCAACCAAGCGGTTATGAGCCGCCGGCTCTAACCATTGAGCTACGGGCCCTCTGGGACGTGCACTCCCGAGGCAGCAAGCCTTATAGCAGAAACCATGGGGGAGAAGACCAGCCCCAAACTGCGGCGCTTGGGCCCTGGCGCGACGGTCCTCGGCCGCGCTTGGCTGATCGAGCCGGGAATCGACTACCAGCCGGTGCCACTCCCGCCAGCCGGCCAATTGAAGCGAGCTATCCGGCCACTCCAGCGAACGCTTTTCTGGACGCCCACAAGGCGTTAGGCTAGCCCCACAAATCCCGAACATCGAACAAACTCCTGCGAGGCACATTTCATGCGGCACGGTGGCAAGATCCTGATCGACCAGTTCGAGGCCCAGGGCGCCTCCGCCGCCTTCACCGTGCCGGGCGAAAGCTTCCTTGCCGCGCTCGACGGGCTGCACAATTCGAACCGTATCAAGACTGTCATCTGCCGCCAGGAAGGAGGCGCCGCCATGATGGCGGAAGCCTGGGGAAAGGTACGGGGCGAGCCCGGCATCTGCATGGTCACCCGCGGCCCCGGCGCCGCCAACGCCATGTCGGGCCTGCATATCGCCCAGCAGGATTCGACGCCCATGATCATGTTCCTGGGACTGCCCGGCTCCGAGCACGAGGATCGCGAGGCCTTCCAGGAGATCGAGACCAAGTCGCTGTTCGGCTCGTTCGTCAAATGGGCGGCCGTGATCCGTTCGACCGACCGCATCCCGGAATATGTGAGCCGCGCCTACCACACCGCCATGAACGGCCGACCGGGCCCCGTTGTGCTGGGCCTGCCCGAGGACATGCTGTCGGCGCCGGCGAAGCCGCCGATTCCAACCCGCCAAATTCGCCGTGCCATCCCCCGGGGCCGGTGAACGCCCAGATCATCGCCGCAGCTTTCGCCAAGGCCAAGCGACCTCTCGTCATCGTCGGCGGCCCCGGCTGGAGCCGCGACATCCAGAAGAAGGTGCAGGCCTTCGCCGAGCGTTTCGACCTGCCCGTCGCCGCCGCCTTCCGCTTCCAGGACTACATCGACAACCGTCATCCCTGCTACGTCGGCCATGCCGGCATCGGCCTCGACGCCAAGCTCGCAGACGCCATCCGCAATGCCGACCTGCTCCTGGTGATCGGCGCCCGCCTCGGCGAGATGACGACGTCCGGCTACACGCTGATCGACATCCCAAACCCCAAGTCGTTCCTCATCCACGTGCATCCCTCCGGCAACGAGCTGGGCTCCGTCTACAGCCCCGACCTGCCGATCAATGCCACCGCGCAAGCTTCGCCGATCTCCTGGCGCGCCTGCCGGCGCCCGCAGCCAAGCCATGGAGCGACGCAGCGCAGGCGCTCCGCGCATGCCTACGAGGCCTACGTCACGCCGGTCGCCACCCCCGGCGCCGTCAAGCTCGAGGAGGTCGTCAAGACCGTCTCCGATTTCCTGCCCGACGATGGCATCGTCACCAATGGCGCCGGCAACTATGCCGCCTTCGTGCACCGCTACACCCAATACAAGGGCTACCGCAGCTGCCTCGCCCCGACCTCGGGCTCGATGGGCTATGGCCTGCCGGCCGCCATCGCCGCCAAGCTTGCCGAGCCGACGCGCACGGTCATCAACTTCGCCGGCGACGGCTGCTTCATGATGACGGGCCAGGAACTGGCGACCGCCGTTCAGTATGGTCTCGACGTGGTCACCATCGTCGTCAACAACGGCATGTACGGCACCATCCGCGCCCACCAGGAGCGCCAGTATCCCGATCGCGTCTCGGGAACCACCCTCGTCAATCCCGACTTTGCCGCCTACGCCCGGGCCTTCGGCGCGCACGGCGAGACCGTTGAGCGCACGGAGGATTTCCGCCCCGCCCTCGAGCGCGCCCTGGCCGCCCGAAAGCCCGCCATCATCGAGGTGAAGACGGATCAGGAAGCCCTGACACCGCGTCAGACCCTCTCCGAGGTCCGCGCTGCCGGCAAAGCCGCCCAGAACCGCTGACGAAGCCAGCCTGCGCCACGCGACACGAGCCGCCGGCGCAGGCGTCCCACCAGTGTCACTGGCCCGTCAGAGGCGTAACCAGCGCTGAAGACCAAGACAAATCTGCGAAAATGGCGTAGGATGACCCGTATTGAACTGCTAATCGACCTAGGAATGAACAGCCCAGAGCCGTAAATTATCTTGATTTACCAATAGCTCAGGCGACTTGGCAGAGCCCTTGCAGGCAATTCAGCTGACCGTTACCGTGAACGGACAACTCTCGGGTGCTGCAAGGGGATACTACGATGATTTGTCGATATCCATTGTGGCGCGGTGTGCCTTGACGTCGAACCCAAAGATGAAAACAGCCCAGACGACACACGCAACGGATGCGCTTTCGACACTTGGGCTTCGCAAGAGCGACCTCAACGCGTCCAAGTGTGAAGAAGCCGTCCAGCATGCGGGCAGGCCGGCGCGGCATCTGTCGTCGCCGACCGCAACGCGAGCACCGAGCGTCACCAGCGGCAGTCTATTGCAGCGCATGCGCCGCGTCGCTGCCGACGTTCGTGTCCTGATGGCAGCGCCGAAGGTCACCATCGACCTGATGCTGGACAAGACTGCCGGCAACGATCCGTTCTTCCGCGAAGTCGTCCTCAAGCATTACCACGAGGTGAGCCGCAGGCACCCCCGCTACTTCTTTGTGCCTCGCGTCAAATACGGCGTCGCCCTCCATCAACTGCCCAATCCTACGACGACTACCTCAAGGCCATCACCAAGACGGCGCGCCAGAACATCAACAAGGCCACCCGCGCCGGCTATACCGTCCAGCGCATCAATTATAATGACCATCTCGCCGATGTCGCTGAGATCAACCGGTCGACCGAATTCCGCCAGGGGCCGATGTCGGCAGACTTCCTGGTCCACGATCCCAAGCCGATCGCCGACCCACCGTCGCGCAACAACGTGCACGACTACGTTTATTACGGCGTCATGAAGTCGGGCAAACTCTACGCCTACAGCTCGGCGCTGATCTCGGGCGAAGGCATGATCATGACGATCATCTTCGGCCACGCCGGCTACCTCACCGACGGCATCGTACCGCTTCTATTGTCTGGCATGGCAGCCGACGCCTACGCCCGCTTCCCTCGCGTCAAGTATTTCGTCTACGACATGTACTTCGGCGGCAGCGAAGGCTTTCGCCGCTTCAAGCGCAAATTCCGCTTCGAACCGCACACGGTGACCTGGAAACTTTGAACGCTGCGGCGCCCGTCGAGGGAAGCAAATGCCGACGCCATGGCCGCCCGCTCAAAGCAGCCGGCCTCCGATGCTCTTCCGACGAACCTTGGCGGCAGGCCAAACCGCGGCCCACCTTGCCGAGCGCCTCAGCGCCCGATCTTTTCGGCCATCGCGGCGATCGTCTTGACGTAGACTTCGGCTTTGTTCCACTCACGGATGACGTCGTAGTTGCGCGTGCCCTCGCCCCAGGGCTGCCCCCGCTGCCATCCCTTCTGGCGAAAATAGTTGGCCGTCGAGGCCAGCATGTCCGGCACCGAGCGGAAGAGGTCGCGATGCCGGTCGCCGTCGAAATCCACGGCATACTTGTTGTAAGACGAGGGCAGGAATTGCATCGGGCCGATTTCGCCAGCCCACCCACCGCGCATCCGACTTGCCGGAATGTCACCCTTGTCGATGATCTGCAGGGCGTTGGTGAGTTCGTTCTCGAAGAATGCCGAGCGGCGGCAATCATACGCCAGTGTGGCCAGTGCCTGCAGGATGCTGAAACGCCCCCCCGTATCGCCACCGAAATTGGTCTCGAGCCCCCAAATCGCCGTCAGGATTGACGGCGGCACGCCGAACCGCTTCTCGATACGATCGAACAGATCGCGGCGCTCGGAGATGATCCGCTGGGCCTTCTTGATCATCGAATTCGATACCCTGCGGGCATAGAATTGTTCGAACGATAGCTTGAAGGACTTCTGCCCCCGGTCATAGCCGATCACCTTGCGGTCATAATCCACGCCCGCCAAGGCCGACTGAACGGTTTGGGAAGAAACGCCGTTGCTGGAGGCGCGTTGTTTATAGGCGGCAAGCCAGCGGTCGAACCCTTCGGAATTGGACCCACAGCCTTGTGCGGCTGCCACTGAAACCGAAAGAACCAAGGCGAGAAAGGAAAGAGCGGCGCAGAAAACTCGTGACATTGCTGACTGGTCCATATCTGGTCATTAGCCGACGACGTTCGTGTGCGTGCCGCCCCCGCCTCACCGCACACGCCGGAACAATCCCGTTGTACCAGTCGTCGTCAAGGAAAAAGTACCTGCATCGCCCTCTGGCGGCCACCTAAGGCTGACGGCCGGCGCATCGATGTGTTGCCCGGATCGTGTCGCTGCATTCAAACAGGCCGGCTTATTTATAAAGATGACCAAAACATTAATTTGTGGATTTTGGCGTTAAGGAGGAATTTCGTCCTCAATAGACTAACCCAATATTATACGTTACCAATTGCTCAACTTGAGCGGTTGTGAGCCGGCCAAGCTTCAATAAGCGAAGGGACAAAGCCAGTTATGGACCTGCAAACGGCGAGCGGCATGAACGCAAAGCGCTGGCAGGTTTTCAGACTCCTGGCGCTATTGTGCTTTGCAATTGCAAGCGGCCTGCTGGTCTCCTCGCTCCTGAGCCCCTCCCGGGCCGGTCCGAAGATTGCCAACATTCCCTGGCATACGGGCCGATAGACGAGTTTCACGGGGCGCGGGCGGCGCATTGTACCGCCTATAGGTTTTACGACGACTGACACTCTCCATCTCCTGCCTATATAAAACCCCATCCTCGCAAAAGGATGGGGTCTTTTTTTGTCCAGGCCTCGGAGGGCGTAACACCAGCGCCGTATCAGGCCGTGGCGGTAAAATTCAACCGGAAGTCATGGTCCCGCGCCAGCGCTTCGATGGCAGCCTTGGCTTCCGCCGGCGTCAACTCGGTAAAGGGCGGGCGCACATCCGCCCAAACCTGATCCTCCCGATAATGGGCGATCAGCGCCTTGAGCACGGGGATCATCGGATACGACTGGATCGCCTTGCGCAGCGCCGTCACCTCGCCCTGCAGGCGGTCCGCATCGGAGCCCTGCCAATGATCGTAGAGCTCCCGGATCGAACGCGCTGCGACATTGGCCGTGGCTGAGATACAACCCGCCGCCCCGTTGCGCATGCCGTCCAACAAAAACACCTCCGAGCCCGGGAACACTTCGAACCCGGGGTTGGCGTCCAGGATGGCTTTGGTGTTGGCCCAATCGCCGGAGCTGTCCTTGAGACCCACAACGGTGTCGGGAAATTCCTTCCGCAGCCGGGCGATCAGCGACAGCGGAAAGCCGACCTGGGCCACCGGCGGAATGTGATAGAGATAAATCTTGAGGGCCTCGTCAGCCACCTCTTCGATCACCTCGGCAAAGAAGCGGAACAGGCCTTCCTCGCTCGGGTTCTTGTAATAGAAGGGCGGCAGCATGAGCACGCCACCGCAGCCGAGCTCGACCGCCTGTTCGGTCATGATGATGGCATCGGCAACCGAGCAGGAGCCTGTGCCGGGCATCAGCTTTGAAGGATCGATGTCGGCATCGACAAGCTCCTCGAGCAGCTCCATCTTCTCGTCGATGCCGATCGAGTTGCCTTCGCTGGTCGTGCCGAACGGCGCCAGGCCCGTACAACCTTCCGCCATCAGCCATTCACAATGCTCGACGAACCGGTCCGCATCGGGTGACCCGTCCTCGCCGAACGGCGTCACCACCGGCGCAATGACGCCGGAAAAGAGTTTGTCGTCTGTCATGGCATGCATCCACTGTCGATGGCGATGTCGGACCAGGCTTTCGAGGCCCTATCAAGGCATCGGAATGCCCGGCTGCTTCACGGGCACGTCATAGCCCTTCTGCACGGCCGGGCGCGCAGCTATCGCCTTATACCATCTGAGCACGTTCGGGTACTGCTTGAGATCGATGGTCTGCCATTCGAAGCGAGAGATCCACGGCCAGATGGAAATATCGGCCATGGAGTAGTCGCCAGCCACGTACTCCGTTTGCGCGAGTTGGCGGTCGAGCACACCGTAGAGACGGTGTGCCTCTTTCAGGTAGCGTTCCTCGGCATAGGGCGCTTTGCCTTTGTTGTACTTCACGAAGTGGTGCACCTGGCCGAGCATCGGCCCGACGCCACCCATCTGCCACATCAGCCATTGCACGGCAGCCCAGCGCGCCTTGGGCTCGGACGGCATCAGCTTTCCGGTCTTCTCCGCCAGATAGAGCAGGATGGCGCCGGATTCAAACAGGGCCTGCCCGTTGTCCCGATCCACGATCGCGGGGATCCGGTTATTCGGACTGATGGCCAGAAAGTCCGGCTTGAACTGCTCGTCCTTGGAGATATCGACGGCGTGAGCCGTGTAGGCGAGGCCCAACTCCTCGAGCGCAATCGACACCTTGCGTCCATTCGGCGTCGACCACGTATAGAGATCGATCATAGGACCACTCCCTTGCGGCTATATATTGGTCTGGTTCGGGCTCGGAGCCTATCTGCAAGGCCGCAGCTCGGCAATGGCACTCATGCGGTCTGCAGCCGCCCGCCATCGGGCCCGTAAAACGGCGGTCCGGCGCTTGCCCATCTCAACACTACGGAATGTCTGACCTCGGAACAGCGGTAACCTCCGGGGTCCAGCGCCGCCCGCACGCGCCAAGGGCGGCCGCTTGTGGCCGCCCTCGACACTTTGGACTTACCTTGGCCGATCAGGTGATCGCACCGCCGTACGAGACCTCAATAGACCCGGCGGCGTAGATAGCGTTCACCCGGCTCGCGGTAGGCATAAGGCCCGACGTCGTAGCGTTCGAGCAGCTCTGCCTTGAGGATGTCGCCCGTGCAGCGATCGACCTTCAGCTTGAAGAGGTCGCCGTTCTCGCGACGTGCTTCCACCCGGGCGACGTCGCCGCGAAGATCGATGTCCTGGAAATTGGACCAGCCTTCTCGATGAAGCCGCTTCTTGATGACATGGCGGGGAAGGCATCGCTCGTCGTAGTCGCCGGCGAACCGGTCACGATAGACGAAGCCAGGCGGCAACGGGCCGGAGGGTCGCTCATCGTAGCGATGGTCGCGTCGGGGAGCATAGGGCTCGGGCGCATAGGCGTAGGGTCGGGCGGGTTCCGGACCGTAGAGATCGCGGTAGCGCGGATCGTCGTAGGCCGACCCATAACGATCCGGCGGCGGCACTCTCCCATAGTCGAGATCCGCAGCCGTCGCCGATCCAGCAGCCAGTGCCAGGGCAGCAGCAATCACGCCTGCTGACAGCGACAAAGTCTTCATGACAGCTCTCCTCATCAGCGCGTTTCGCGAGGACCCCTCGCGCCTCCCAACCCCTGGCAGAATGACGGCACCGAGCTGAACGCCAGCCCACATGTGCATTCACCGCGCATTCATCTTGGCGCCGAACGTGATCTGCAACGCGGATGCTAACGCCCTGCGATGACGGTGAGAATAGATCGGCAGACGTTTGCACGCTGGCATAGGCTGAGCGGCCACAGTCGTTGCCCCGCCTCAATCGCGCCGCGGCGAACACCGGCCCACTCGCCGCAGCCCGTTTGGCGGTGTAGCCTGCAACCAAGGCCATCGATCCGGCAGCAAGCCCGGCCGCGCCAGAACAGGGGAACGGCCGTGAGCGTGCCGCCGCACACACCAGACCAATCCGGCAAGCCGACAGAGCCCACCCGTCGAACACTGGTGGATTATCTGCCGCCAGCGTTCCAGGCCCCCCGTTATCGTTTGTTCGCTGCGGGCCAGGCGCTCTCGGTGCTCGGCAGTTGGATCCAGCAGGTGGCCCTGGCTTGGCTGGTGTTTCGCATCACGAACTCGGTGTTTCTGCTCGGGCTCACCGGTTTCATGCTGCAGATACCACATCTCTTCGTGGCACCCGTCGCAGGCTTCCTGATCGACCGCCTGCCGCGCGCCGCGACGCTTATGGTGATCAATGTCTGGCTGGCTGCAATGGCGATCTGCCTCGCCGCAGCCGCCCTCACAGGCGTCACCCGTGTCGAGTTCTACCTAGGTATCGCGCTGCTGATCGGCATCGGCAATGCCTGCGAAGCCCCGACCCGCCAATCGCTGATCGGCGCCATCGTCGAGGACCGCAAGCTGCTGCCAAGCGCCATCGGCTTCAATTCCGTCATGTTCAACACTGGCCGTATGGTCGGCCCCGCCATTGCCGGCGCGCTGCTCGCCCGCTTTTCCGAAGGCGTCTGCTTCCTCATCAATGCGGTCAGCTTCATTGCCATCATCGGCGCACTCATTGCCATGCGCCTGCCGGAAAGCCGCACGCTGGCCCTGCCGACCGGACGGCGCCTGCTGATCGCGGAATTGATCAAGCACCTGATCAACCTGCCGGTCGCCAAGTACATCCTGCCATCGGCAACCGCCATCGCCTTGTGCGCCCTGCCGCTCAATCAGATGATGCCGTCGATCGCCGTCAACATGTTCGGGGGCAGCGCCGGGCTCGTGGGGGCGCTGCTCTCGGCATCCGGCATCGGGGCGCTGACGGCGGCCCTGTTTCTCTCCATGCAGCGCAGCCACCTCGCGCAATATCGCATCGTCCAGGTCTCGCCCATCATCGCCGGCATGGCCCTGATGGCCTTCAGCCAGACGCACGCGCTGTGGCTGTCGCTGCCACTGCTGGCCCTGCTCGGCGCCTTCGTCCTCTCGACCTCCGTCTCGACCAACACGCTGCTGCAGCAGTCCGTCGACGACAGTTGGCGGGGTCGCGTGATTGGCCTCTATTTTACGTTTTTCATCGGCATGGCGCCGTTCGGCAACCTGATCGCTGGTTGGCTTGCCTCCCATATCGGCATGCGTCCGACGCTGATGATCAACGGTGCGGTGATGGCAACTGCGGGCCTCATCGCCCAGATCCGGCTGTCCCGCAACGGTGCCCGCCAAGCCTTGCGCGCAAGCATCAACCTGTGACCCGCGCCAAGGGGAGGGAAGGGGGAGAGCTTCGGATTGCCGATAACCGGGCCAACGCCAGCCTGTCAGGCCTCGACGTTGATCATGACGGTCTCGACAGCCTTGGTGCCGCTGTCCTCGGTCCACGTGAATTCGAGCGCACCCGTCTGCTCGACCTTGAGATGGAACACGATATAGGGGTTGGCCGACGTTCCCGGATGCAACTCGGCGCGAAACACCTCCTTGCCCGCGAAGGTGGCGCGGAAGGCATTGATGATGTTGCGCGGAATGGGTTTGCCATCCTTGTCGCGGCGTTGACCGGTTTCCATGATGTGACTGATCAAGGTCTTGATCTCAATGATCTCGCCCGCCTTGATGACGTCCGGTATTTTGATGCGGGGTCTGAGGCTCATGGCTCTGTACTCGGTCTCAAGTCCGTTGTTCGAGATGTGACCGCAAGGCACTGCGCCGACACGGCGCCATACCTGTGATCCCGGTGCTGCATCGTCGCTAGCCGCCGCACCCCCCGATCGTCACCTTCACGGTGCGCCGCGCGACCAGGAACTTGCCGTCCGCACGCTCGGCCAAGATGACGACCTCCTGCGTCTTCGCAAGCCGCATCCGGCTGGCCAGCACGGCCTTGCCAACGGCGGGGCCGAAATAGAAGGAGGCGATATTTGGCAGCGGGTTGCCGGTCGACAGAACATGCACAGCCTTGATGTGGTCGATGTCCGTCATCGGGCTCGCGACCGCGATCGTGTAGGGCACCGTGTTGCCGTTTTCAGCAATCTCTGGGATCTCGATCGATATTTTCTCCGGCCGCGGCTTGGCATCGCCGAGGATTTTATCGAGCGCCTGATCGTAGAGGGAGGGCTGGGCAGGCTTATCGGGGCTTGACGCTCCGGCCGCGCCGGCAAGCGCCAGGATGAGCCCAGCGGAGGAGGCGGATATCAATAGATCGCGTCGCCGGACGACAGCGACGTAGCGGGCCTCTTTCATGTCCACTCCCTGACGAGGCGCCTTATGTTGCTGCTATCCTCTGGCCCGCCGACCGCGATGTCAAATGACGGATTGGAAACAATCTGCAGTTTCCAACACATCTGGTCGTCACTCACCGCGTTCGACCCCATTGACCCACTCGTTATCGCGCTCGCAACCCACTCGCGCTATAAACGCTGGCAGATGTCGAACCACAGGCCACACGCGGGTGGAGGTCACTCATCTGGCTTGGATCGGCAACCCAGGGGAGGCGAGAGGCTGTGACAGTGTTGATATTTGCCGCGGCAGTGGTTGCGGCGGTCTTCCTCCTCGCCATGCGGCAAGCCTCAGCTTGGCTGTGGGCGCTGCTGGCAGCTCTGGTGGCCTTCGCTTGCCAGGCGGGCCTTCTATCGGGCGATCTCGAGCTCGAGTCACCCACGTGGCTCGGATGGCTCGGCTGGCTCCCGGCCATCGCTCTGGCACTATTGGCCATTCCCCAACTTCGGCGCCTCGTGGTGACAGGCCCAGCCTATAAGGCCGTCCGTCGCATCCTGCCAAAAGTCTCCGACACCGAGGCCCAGGCGCTCGAAGCGGGCACCGTCGGCTTCGATGCCGAGCTGTTCTCGGGACGTCCCAACTGGCAGCGCCTGCGCGACATCCCCCCGGTCCGCCTGACGCCAGAGGAACGCGCCTTCCTCGACGGACCCACCGACCAGCTCTGCCGCATGATTAACGACTGGCAGGTGCGCCATACCGAGAAGGAGGTGCCGGAAGCGGTCTGGGACTTCGCCAAAAAGGCGGGGTTCCTCGGCATGCTGATCTCGAAGGAGCACGGCGGCCTCGGCTTCTCACCCCAGGCCCAGTCCCTGATCCTCGGCAAGATCGCTTCGCGCTCACCCGATGTGGTGACCATCGTCATGGTCCCGAACTCCCTGGGCCCCGGCGAGCTGATCGAAAAGTACGGCACCGACGTGCAGAAAGAGCATTACCTGCCGCGCCTCGCCAAGGGACTGGAGGTCCCGTGCTTCTCGCTCACCGGCCCGACATCAGGGTCCGATGCCGCAACCATGCGAGACGTGGGCTATGTCACCAAGGGCCAATGGGAGGGACGCGAAACCCTTGGCATTCGCCTGTCCTGGGACAAGCGCTACATCACCCTTGGCCCCAAGGCGACGCTGGTCGGCCTCGCTTTCCGCCTGTTCGATCCCGAGCACCTGCTCGCCAAAGACGAGGACGTCGGCATCACCGTCGCCCTGATCCCGGCCAACCACCCCGGCGTCAACATCGGCCGTCGCCACCTGCCGTCGGGCGCAGCGTTCCCGAACGGCCCGAACTGGGCCAAGGACGTGTTCATCCCCATGGAGTGGGTGATCGGCGGCGAACGCATGGTCGGACAGGGTTGGCGGATGCTGATGGAGTGCCTGGCAGCGGGACGGGCCATCTCACTCCCATCGTCGGGCGCCGCCGGCGCCAAGTCGATGCTGCGCTTTGCAACGGCCTATGGCCGCATCCGCAAGCAGTTTGGCCTCCCGATCGCCCGGATGGAGGGTCTCGAGGAGCCGATGGCCCGCCTCGTCGAGAACGCCTATATCAACGAGGCCGGCCGGGCTGTAACCGCAGCCATGGTCTCGGAAGGTGAGAAGCCTTCGGTGATCTCGGCCATCATGAAATACCAGTCGACTGAGCGCCTGCGCCAGTCCGTCAACGACGCCATGGACCTGCACGGCGGCCGCGGCATCTGCGATGGCCCCGCCAACTACCTGCAGTCGGCCTACCAAATGGTGCCCGTCGGCATCACCGTCGAGGGCGCCAATATCCTCACCCGCTCCCTGATCACGTTTGCCCAAGGCGCGCTCAGATCGCACCCCTTCCTCTATCAGGAGATCAAGGCCTGCGAGAACCCCGACCGCCAGGCGGGCCTCAAGGCCTTCGATGCAGCCTTCTGCGGCCACATCTCATTCTCATTGGCCAATGCCTTCGCCGCCTTCTTCCATAACGTCACGGCTGGCGCCTTCGGTGCTGTACCGGAGAAGGTGCCGGGTCTTGAGCACTGGTATCGCCAGCTCTGGCGCCAGGCGCATAATTTCGCCCTCGTCGCCGACCTGATGGTGGCCATGCTCGGCGGCGGCCTGAAAACCAAGCAGAAGCTCACCGGCCGCATGGCCGATGCCCTTTCCGAACTCTACCTCCTCGCCACCGTCCTCAAGCGCTTCGAGGACGACGGCTTTCCCGCTGCCGACCGCGACATCGTCGAAATGTGCGCCCTGAACGGCCTCTATCGGTTCCAGCAGGCGCTGGGCGGCGCCATCGACAACTTCCCCAACACCCTCGTCCGCACCAAGCTTCGCGCCATCGTGTTCCCGTTTGGTAGGCGCCATCGGCCTGCACCAGACCGCCTCGGCTCGCAAGTCGTCCGCAAGGTGATCGAGCCCGGCGACGTTCGCGACCGCCTCACCCGAGAGATCTTCGTCTCCCGCGACCCCAACGACCCCACCGGTCTCCTGGAAGTGACGCTGGAAAAGGTCGTGGCCGCGGAAGATGCCGAGAGGAAACTTGAACGTGCCATTAGGCAGGGTGTGGTCAAGCGGTATCATGGCGTCGACTGGATCGGCGAAGCCGAAGCCAAGGGGGTCTTGACGGCAGGGGAGGCGGCTCTGCTGAAGGAGGTCGAGGCGCTGACCGCAAGGGTCATCGCGGTCGATCATTTCGATCCGGCCGAAGTCAAGCCGAACTATCTCACGCCCGGCCACAACGCCCGTGCCGCCGGCATGCCAGCCGGCGCATAGAAGACGCGAATGGCCCGGCAGTGACCGGGGGCAAGAAAAGGCTGGCCCATGCAGTTCCCGTTGAGCATAGCGTTCAAGATCCTGACCTTCGTGCCGCAGATGAGCGTGCGCGACGCCAGCGGTCAGGAAATCGGCTATGTCCGCCAGAAACTGTTCGCTCTCCGGGAGAACGTCACCGTCTTTGCCGACGAGACCCAGCAGCAGCCGATCTACGCCATCAAGGCCGACCGCGTCATCGACTTCACGGCAAACTATCATTTCGCAGACCAGCACGGCCAGACGATCGGCCTCGTTCGCCGAGAGGGCATGCGATCGCTCTGGCGCGCACACTACATCATCAGCGTCGGCGATCGACCCGCCTTCGACGTGCACGAAGACAACCCCTTCGTCCGCCTCGTCGACAACCTGCTGGGTCAGATCCCCGTCATAGGGTTGCTCACCGGCTATATCCTGAACCCTCGATACAACGTCACGCGCATCGGCAGCGACGCCGATGCCTGCACCATGCTCAAGCAACCTGCCCTACTCGAGAGCCGTTTCGCCATCGAGCAGCTTGCCCCCATCACGCCTGAGGAGCAGGCCTGTTTGCTCCTGGGCCTCATGATGATCATTCTGTTGGAACGCTCCCGCGGCTGATCCCCCCCCCCGACGAAGCCAGGAAGGAATGTGGTGCCCATGACAGTCGAGCTGGCAGACTTGAAGGACTGGCGCTTCAGCGTCGACGAGCAGGCGATCGCCTGGGCCGTGTTCGATCGCGAGGGCGAGAGCCAGAACGCACTCGGCCGCCGCCCGCTGGAAGAGCTCGGCCGCATCGTCGAGGCCGTCGAGGCCGGCATCGCCGCCAAACGCATCGAGGGCCTGGTCTTCATCTCCGGCAAGGACAAGGGTTTCATCGTCGGCGCCGACGTGCGCGAGTTCGAGCAGTTCAAGACAGCCGCCGAGGTCCAAGCAGCAATCGAGCCGGTCCTGGCGATGCTCGATCGTATCGAGGTCCTAGCCGTCCCCGTCGTCTGCGCCATCCACGGCTTCTGTCTCGGTGGCGGCCTGGAGCTAGCGCTCGCCTGCCACTGGCGCATCGCCACCCGCGACGATGCCACCCGCATCGGTTTCCCGGAAGTCCGCCTCGGCATCTTCCCGGGTTTCAATGGCACGTGGCGCTCGATACGCCAGGCGGGACCCATGCAGGCCATGCAGACGATGCTGACCGGGCGCATGATCCGCGCCAACGCGGCGCGCGCCATGGGCCTGATCGACGAGCTGGTCGCGTCGCCGCAAAACCTCACCTGGGCTGCGAGAAAGGCCGTCAGCCGCAAACGCAAGGCAAAACCCGCAGGCGCCGCGAGCCAGGCGCTACGCCAATGGCCGCTGCGGGGCGTGCTCGCCTCCCGGATGCGTGCCGAGACCGCGAAAAAGGTGCGCGAGGATCACTACCCCGCGCCCTTCCGCCTGATCGATCTGTTCCAGCAGCACGGCGGTAGCCTCAAAGCCATGAAGGCAGAGGAGACCAGAGCCTTCGCCCCACTGATGGTCTCGGACACTTCTCGCAATCTGCGCCGCGTCTTCCGCCTCTCCGAGGAGATGAAAGCCCAGGCGCCGAAAGGTCTCGCCTGGAAGCCGCGCCGCGTTCACGTCATCGGCGCCGGCGTCATGGGCGCCGACATCGCCGGCGCCTGCGCGGCAGCCGGCATGGAGGTGAGCCTGCAGGATCTTTCCGAAGAGGCGATCGCGAAGGGTATTGCGGCCCAATCCAAGCTCTTTGGCCGCCGTTTTCGCACCAAGGCCCAGCGCGCCGCGGCCGGAGCCCGCCTCATCGCCGACCGCGAAGGCCACAACATCGCCCGCGCCGACCTCGTCATCGAGGCCATCGTCGAAAAGCTGGAGGTCAAGCAGTCGCTGCTCCGCGGTCTCGAGGGCAAGCTGAAAGCAGATGCGGTGCTGGCGACCAACACGTCATCGCTGATGATCGAGGACATCGCCCAGGGTCTCGCCGATCCCGGCCGCCTGATCGGCATCCACTTTTTCAACCCCGTCGCCCAGATGCCGCTGGTCGAGGTCATCCGCGGCGCCGCCAGCCGCGAGACCGAGACGGCCAAGGGCTGCGCCTTCGTCACGGCAATCGACAAATTCCCCCTGATCGTCAAGAGCTGTCCGGGCTTCCTCGTCAACCGCGTGCTCGCCCCCTACATGATGCGCGCCATGGAGCGCCTTGAGAAAGGCGAGGCGGCAGAGCGCATCGACGAGGCCGCTCGCGTCTTCGGCATGCCAATGGGGCCAATCGAGCTTGCCGACACTGTGGGCTTAGACGTCTGCCAGCACGTCGGCCGCATCCTCAAGTTCGAGAGCGCGGGCTCGCGTCTCGACAAGCTCGTTGCCGCGGGAAAGCTCGGCAAGAAGACGGGGGAGGGCTTCTATACGTGGAAGGAGGGCAAGCCGATCAAAGCCGAGCGTCCCTATGACAAGGCCGACCTCGCCCGCCTCGGTGCGGAGCTGGTCGGACCCCTCATTGCCGAAGCCGAGCGCGCCCACGCCGACGGCATCGTCGCCAGTGCCGATCTCGTCGACGCCGGCATCATCTTCGGCACTGGTTTCGCACCCTTCCGCGGCGGACCGCTCCACTACAAGGCAAACACTGCCACTGGGGCTGCCGCTCGCCCCATGGACCAGCGCGCCGCCGAATGAGGATCGGGCCATAAGCCCTGCCCTTTCAAGCCCGAGGACTTCGTCATGACACAGCCCCTCCGCCGCGTAGCCATCATCGGTGGCGTGCGCATTCCGTTCTGCCGCTCGAATTCCTTCTACGCCGACCTCTCCAACCTTGAGATGATGACCACCGTCCTCGATGGCCTGGTGGAGAAGTACGGCCTCGCCGCCACCCACATCGACGAGGTCGCAGGCGGCGCCGTCGTCACCCACTCCAAGGATTGGAACATTGCCCGCGAAGCCGTCATCGGCTCCAAGCTCGCCATGTCCACGCCCGGCATAACCATGATGCAGGCCTGCGGCACCAGTTTGCAGGCGGCGATGGGTTCGGCCGCCAAGATCGCCACCGGCGAGATCGACTGCGCCATCGCGGCGGGTTCCGATACCACCTCCGATGCTCCGATCGTGGTGTCGAAGCGTCTCGCCGGCCGCCTCATTCAGGCCCAACAGGCACGCACGATGGGCGCGCGCATCTCGGCCTTCAAAGGCTTTTCGCCGGGCGAGCTTGCGCCTCTTCCACCCTCCGTTGCCGAGCCACGCACCGGCCTCTCCATGGGCCAGCACTGCGAGCTCATGGCCCAGCACTGGCAGGTCACGCGCGAGGCCCAGGACCAGCTCGCCTACGACAGCCACATGAAGGCGGCGGCGGCCTACCGCGACGGTTTCATGGACGACCTGATCGTGCCAGCGGCGGGCGTCTGGCGCGACAACAACATTCGCGAGGACATGAGCCTCGACAAAATCGCGACCCTCAAGACCGTTTTCGAGAAGGGTCCGCGCGGCACACTGACGGCGGCCAACTCGACGCCGCTCACGGATGGCGCAGCCGGCGTACTGCTCGCCTCCGAGGACTGGGCGGCAAAACGCGGATTGAAGCCGCAGGCCTACCTCGTCCACGCCCAGACCGCCGCCAACGACTTCGTCGCTGGCGAAGGCCTGCTGATGGCACCCACCATCGCCGTCTCAAGGCTGCTCGACCGCGCTGGCCTGAAACTGCAGGACTTCGACTTCTACGAGATCCACGAGGCCTTCGCCGCACAGGTGCTCTCGACGCTGAAGGCATGGGAAGACGCCGATTACTGCCGCACCCGCCTCGGCAAGTCCGAGCCGCTAGGCGCCATCGATCGCACCCGCATGAACGTCAAGGGTTCCTCGATCGCCTACGGTCATCCGTTCGCTGCGACCGGCGCCCGGATCGTGGGGCTGTTGTCGAAATTGCTGGCCGAACAGGGCAGGGGGCGGGGTCTCATCTCGATCTGCACCGCCGGTGGCATGGGCGTGGCGGCGATCCTCGAGGCGGCTTGAGCGCACGATGGCCAGTTCGTCCGGCTGCTGGTAGAACCGGAAATATTACAACGACCTCTTGAGGTTGCGACGGATTGCCGCGAATGTGTCTCGTCCCGAAGACTGATTCGGGCGCACTTGCGGAGGAAAGATCCATGGATCTTGTCGCACTTGTTATTTGGCTTGCAATCGGTGCTGTCGCAGGCTGGCTCGCCGGCCAAATCATGAAGGGTGGGGGCTTCGGCGTACTCGGCAACGTCATCGTCGGCATCGTCGGCGCTGCTGTCGCAGGATTCGTGCTCCCGCGTCTGGGCATCCTGATCGGCGGTGGCGTGATTGCCGCTATCATCAACGCCGTGATCGGCGCCTGCTTGTTGTTGTTCGTGATCAATCTGGTCAAACGGTAGCTGTTCGGCGCAGACCGCGGCATCGTCCGCAACCGCCAATCTGTCGCCCGGGGGATTCCTGATGTCACCTCGGGCGATTTTCCGACTCACCCCGCCGAACGCTGACGCTGGGCTTCCTCCTCCTTGAGCTCCTTCTTGGAGAGCTTGCCGATAATCGTTTTCGGCAAGGCATCGCGGAACTCGATCGCCGCCGGCATCTCGATCCGACTGAGCTTCGGCCCCAGATGCGCCAGGATGTCGTCGGCTGTCACCTTTTGCCCCGCGCGCAACTTGATGAAGGCCTTCGGCGCTTCACCCCGGTAGTCGTCCTTGATCCCGATCACCGTCACTTCCTCGACCGCCGGATGGGTCGAGATCGCCTCTTCGATGTTGCGGGGATAGACATTGTAGCCCGAGCAGATGATCAGGTCCTTGATCCGGTCGACGATGAACAAGAATCCTTCCTGATCCATCGTCGCGATGTCGCCCGTGCGCAGGTAGCCATCAGGCGTCATCTGTTGCTCGGTTTCCGCGGGCCGGTTCCAATAGCCCTTCATCACCTGCGGCCCCCAAATGCAGATCTCGCCTTTTTCTCCCGCTCCAACCTCGAGGGCTGGATTGGCTGGATCCCTGAGCGACACGATGGTGCCGGGCATTGGCTGTCCGATCGAAAGCTCTTTTACGGGGCCATTGATCGGATTGACCGTCACCCCCGGTGACGCCTCCGACAACCCATAGGCCTCGACCACTTTGCAGCCCGTCAGTGCCTCGAACTGGCGCTTGGTCTCGAGCAGCAACGGTGCGCCACCCGACAGGCAGAACTTCAGCGAGGAGAGATCGTAGCTCTTGAGCTTGGGATGATTCAGCATGGCGTTGAACATGGTCGGCACGCCCGGCATCAGCGTCGGCCGCGTCTTGGTGATCAGCCCCATCGCATCGTTGAGGACGAAGCGCGGCATGATCACGATCTCCGCCCCAATCGCGATCGCGTAGTTCATCACCGCTGTCATCGCAAAGACATGAAAGAACGGCAGCGCGCCAAGGATGCGCTCTTGGCCAGGACTATAATCCTTCACCCAGGCCAGAGACTGGCGCGCATTGATGGTGACGTTGGCATGCGTCAGCATGGCGCCTTTGGGAGTGCCCGTGGTACCACCCGTGTATTGCAGCACCGCAACGTCCTCGACGGGATCGATCGCAGGCGCCTCGAACCTGCCATCGTTGGCGATGACTTCCCCATTAGAGATGATCCGGGATGCCGCCGGCGAGCTCTCGGGCGCCGCCAATTCCCGCCCCTTGAACACACGGAACAGCACTGACTTGGTGGCCGGCAATTGGTCGCGGAACGACGCCACGATCGCGCGCGGCAGCTGGTCCGCCACCAGCAGCGCCTCGACCTTGTCGAACAGCACCTTCAAATCCAGTGTCACCATGATCTCGGTGCCGCTATCGGCAACCTGGCGGGCCAGCTCCTCGACCGTATAGAGCGGATTGAAGTTGACCACCGTGCCGCCGGCCTTGGCGATCGCGAAATAGTAAATGATGAAGGTTGGCGCGTTCGGCAGCAGTAGACCGACCCGCGTGCCCTTGGTCACGCCGAGCCGCGCAAGGCCTGCAGCCGTGCGTTGCACCAGCGCTCCGATCTCGCCATAGGTCGTGATCCTCCCGAGGAAATTGGTCGCCGGGCGGCTGGCGAAACGCGCCGCCGCCTCCTCGATCAACTGGGCCAACGGCGTCGGTTCGAACACCTGGTGCCAATCGACCCCCGGCGGATAATGTTTGAGCCAGGGAAACTCCCGCACAGCAGGCACACGTCCGCCTCGAGCATTCGCCGTGGTCATTGCCTGGCCTCCTTAGGGTTACCGGCACCCAGCCGAACAACATTCACCAAGGCCCCGCCACCTCGGCGACCGTACCGGCTCAATTCGACTATTGAGCACACAAACCCGCACAATGGCCAGCCGGAGAGGGTTGCCAATGAATTTTTCGACCCGAAACGAACCGGCCTGAAAGTTGCAAACAACCATCTCGGGATGAAAGTCCCCGGCGAAGGCAAGGGCTGATTAGCGTTTACGGTTATTTGTGAGCCCTGCTTGCTCTATGGCCGCTCATGCTCTAGCAAGGGCGAATGATAGGACTCCCGTGCGTCTGCAACTCACGGGGCGGGAGAGTAAAATGGACGACACAGCGACCAAGATCATCGATATCCTGAAGAAGCACATGAAGGAGCCGAGGGACGATATCGGCCTCGAGACGGCCCTGGCGGACCTGAAGATCGAATCGATCGATCTCGCCATGATCGTATTCGAGCTGGAGGACACCTTCGGCATCGAGATCCCCTACAACGCCAACGACTCGGAAGAAACAGCAGCTTTCAAGTCGGTGGGATCGGTTGTGGATAGGGTCAAGCAGGTGATCGCTTCGACGGCATCCGCCGCCAAGACCTGACCGCCGCTGACTGCGCCACCTTCAGGGCGCGGACTAGAAGATTGCAAGACGCCAGCCGCCTCATGCCTCGGCACGTGGCGGGTCGTGGCGCGTTTGGAAGGAGCAGAGCTTGACAGACGGTGCTAGCACTCGCCGCCGCGTCGTCGTGACCGGCATGGGGGCAGTGTCCCCGATCGGACTGGATGTCTCGGAGATGTGGTCCTCGATGAAGGCGGCACGCTGCGGCGTCGGCCCGATCGAGAACTGGGAGACGCAGGATCTCTACATCAAGATCGCCGGTGAGATTAAGGGCTTCGACCCTGCCAAGCACGTCAAGAGCCGCAAGATCCAGTACGGCGACCGCTATTCCTGGCTTGCCGGCCGCGCCGCCGACGAGGCCTGGACCCAGTCCGGCCTGCCAACGCCCTACAATCAGCCCTACCGCTCGGCCTCGATCGTGGGCTCCGGCGCCGGCGGCTTCTCGACGACGGAAAGCGCCTACTACGACCTCTTCATCCTGAAGAAGAAGGCGACGAACCCGCTGACGCTTCTGCGCATCATCGGCTCGTCTGCGGCCGCCCACGTCGGTATCGAGTACGGCATCAAGGGCCCAACCTTTGCCACATGTTCGGCCTGCTCGACGGCCAGCCACGCCATCGGTACGGGACTCGACTACATCCGCCACGGCCTTGTCGACGTCGCCGTCACCGGCGCCAGCGAAGCCGTCCTCACCTACGGCTCGATGCGCGTCTGGCAGGCGATGCGCGTGCTCTCGCCGGATGGCTGCTTCCCGTTCTCCAAGTCCCGCAATGGCACGGTGCTGGCCGAAGGCGCCGGCATCCTGGTGCTGGAAGAACTCGAGCACGCCCGCAAGCGTGGCGCCAACATCTTGGCTGAGATCGTCGGCTACGGCATGTCGTCCGACAGCAAGGACATGGTCAATCCCGACGTCGAAGGTCCGAAGTCGGCGATGCAGATGGCCCTCGACGATGCCGGTATCACCGGCGAACAGGTCGATTATCTGAACGCGCACGGCACCGCGACGACGCTGAACGACGCCAACGAGACGAACGCCATCAAGATGGTGTTCGGCGACCACGCCCCGAAGCTGTCGATCTCCTCGACCAAATCGATGACCGGCCACCTGCTCGGCGCCGGTGGCGCAGTCGAAGCCATTGCCTGCATCAAGGCGCTCGAGGAGCAGTGGGTACCGCCCACGATCAACTTGAATGAGCCCGACCCCAAGTGCGACCTCGACTACACGCCCAATCAGGGCAAGTCCCGGCCCGTGCGCTATGCCATGTCGAACTCGTTCGCCTTCGGCGGCCTTAACGCGGTTCTCCTGTTCGGCCCACCGCCGGCAGCTTGACCCGGCCGGCGCCACGCCTGAAAGTGGCGCCATGCCCGCTACAAGCACGATGCCCCCGACCAATATCTTGCGCCGCCAGGGCAACTCCTCGGCGGCGCAAACGTTTCCGGCCTCACAAAAACCCAGGCTGCGCGAGCCGCGAGTGGTGCTCATTCGCGCCGGCAACGTAGCCATCCGCGCCCGCCTGCTGGCGACCCCAACCGCGGACCGGATCTGGTCTGCGCTGCCAGTCTACACAACCGCCGAGACCTGGGGCGCGGCGCTTCACTTCGAGACACACATCGAAACCGGTCGCGAGACACGAGCCCGCGCGCTGGTGAAAGCCGGTGAAATCGCATTCTGGAGCGAGGATGACCGCATCATCATCGGCTTCGGGCTGACGCCGCTATCGCGCCCGGGCGAGATCCGCCTGCCCGTACCCTGCAACATCTGGGCAACGGCACTGGATGACGTTTCAGCGCTGAGCGCCGTCAATCCCGGCGAGCGCGTTGCCGTGCTGGTGGGGGAATCCTGACCGAGCCCACGGGTCCGCCCGTCATGACGTCTGACGTGCCAGGAACCGGCGGAAGGCGGCGAGGGTTTCGGCACTGACATGGTGCTCGATGCCCTCGGTATCAGCATCGGCCGTTTCGGGCGATACGCCGAGCGCGATCAGAAACGAGCGCACGACCTGATGGCGCTCACGCACGGCAACGGCAAGCTCCAGGCCCCGGTCCGTGAGGAAGATGGCACGATAGGGCTTGGTGGTGACAAAGCCGTCCCGTTGCAGCCGCTGGATCGCGTTGTTGACCGTGGCGCTGGAGACCCCGAGTAGGCCGGCAAGGTCGACGACGCGCGCTTCACCGGTGTCGTCGATCAAATCAGCGATCAACTCGACATAGTCCTCAGCGAGTTCCGTCTGGTGGGCTTCACGGACCCGGCGGAAGCTGTCTGCACGATTGGGCATGGTGTCGTCGCCATCCGCCAAGGCCGCCTCCTGGTCTCGCATCATTGCACCTCGCAGCATCCATATCCCAGTTCGCAATTGACAACAAGTTTAGCCGTAACTAACTATTGAGGCGCGCACTAATACGGTAATGGGCCCTGCACGCCGCTATCAGGCGGTGGGGGGGGGCGGGAGCAGGTCATGAGCCAAGGCGGTCCGAAAAGGGCAGGGGCGCGCAGCGTGCGCGACCTAGCTGGCGTGCTGGCAATTGTGATGACGATCATGGCCTGGCCGGTGGCACTAGCCCAAGCCGAGGCTTTCCGCGTCGCAACCACCTTCACCGTGATCCAGGATATTGCCCAGAACGTCGCCGGCGATGCCGCAAGGGTCGAGGCCATCACCCGCTACGGTGCCGAGATTCACGACTACCAGCCGACGCCCAAGGACATCGTCAAGGCCCAGCGCGCCCAGCTCGTGCTGTGGAACGGGCTCAATCTGGAACGCTGGTTCGAACGCTTCTTCGCCAACGTCAAGGGCGTGCCGAGCGTGATCGTCTCCGAGGGCATCGAGCCACTTCCGATCCGGGACGGTGCCTACCGCGACAACCCCAATCCGCATGCCTGGATGTCGCCGACCAACGCCCTCGTCTACATCGAGAACATCAGGAAGGCGCTGGCAACTCACGACCCAGCCAACGCCGCCATCTACAACCGTAACGCCGCCGCCTATGCCGCCCGCGTCAAGGCCGTCGACGCCCCCTTGCGCCAGCGCCTCGCCGCCATTCCGCAGGGCCAGCGCTGGCTCGTCACAAGCGAAGGCGCCTTCAGCTATCTCGCTCGCGACTACGGGCTTCAAGGAACTCTACCTGTGGCCGATCAACGCCGATGAGCAGGGCACGCCGAGCCAGGTCCGCCGAGTCATCGACGTCATGCGACGCGAAAAGATCCCGGTCATCTTCTCCGAGAGCACCATCTCCGACAAACCAGCCCGCCAGGTCGCCAAGGAGGCAGGTGCCACGTACGGCGGCGTGCTCTACGTGGACAGTCTCAGCACCGAGCGCGGCCCTGTCCCCACCTACTTGAAGCTGCTCGAAGTGACCGTTGCGACCATCGCCAAGGGTTTTGGCAAATGACGACCCAGTCGCCCGCGCCCAAGCCCAGCCAGCCACCGACCGCCCGCGACGACGGTCGAGTGGCAAGCCTCGAGGTGGCCCATGTCTCGGTCGTCTACCCGAATGGGACCGTGGCACTGAAGGACGCGTCGTTCGCACTCGAACCCGGCACCATCGCTGGCCTCGTCGGTATCAACGGTGCAGGCAAGTCGACGCTGTTCAAGGCCATCATGGGTTTCGTCACCCCGTCATCGGGACACGTCACCATCGCCGGCCTTCCC
Organism: uncultured Alphaproteobacteria bacterium; assembly: GCA_963761475.1. Lineage (GTDB taxonomy): Bacteria > Pseudomonadota > Alphaproteobacteria > Rhizobiales > Hyphomicrobiaceae. The sequence continues at coordinate 48,927 of CAVXGT010000013.1, read as the reverse complement.
GCGCGGCAGGCCCAGCGCGCCAACCTCGTCGCCTACGTCCCCCAGTCCGAGGATGTCGACTGGGACTTTCCGGTCCTGGTCGAGGACGTGGTCATGATGGGCCGCTATGGCCACATGGGACTCGCTGCGGATGGCCATCGCGAACCGACCGCGCCAAGGTCGACGAAGCGCTCGAGCGCGTCGGCATGGAGCCCTATCGCAAGCGCCAGATCGGCGAACTCTCGGGCGGCCAGAGAAAGCGCGTCTTCCTGGCGCGCGCGCTGGCTCAGGAAGGCCTGGTGATGCTGCTCGACGAACCCTTCACCGGCGTCGACGTCAAGACCGAGCAGGCCATCGTCCAGCTGCTGCGCGAGCTGCGCGCCCAGGGCCACCTGATGCTGGTCTCGACCCACAACCTCGGCAGCGTGCCGGAATTCTGCGATCAGGTCGTGCTCGTGCGCGGCACCGTCCTGGCGGCAGGCCCGACCCAATCCACCTTCACCCAGGCGAACCTCGAGCGCGCCTTCGGTGGCGTGCTGCGCCAGTTCCGCCTCGACGGCGCCTCACTGCACGACGACGACGATGCGCGCAGCGTCACCGTGCTCACCGACGACGAGCGCCCGGTTGTTTTCTACGGCGCCGAGAAGGCCTCCGACCGCCCGCTCTCGACCGAGAAGGAGGAGCGGTGAAATGGCCACGCTGCTCGAACCCTTCACCTACGACTACATGCTGAAGGCGATGTGGGTCGCGGGCCTTGTTGGCGCCACCTGCGCTTTCCTGTCGGCATTCCTGATGCTGAAGGGCTGGTCGCTGATGGGCGACGCGCTCGCGCACGCCATCGTGCCGGGCGTCGCCGGCGCCTACCTGCTGGGCCTGCCGTACGCCGCCGGCGCATTCATCGCCGGCCTGCTGGCCGCCCTGGGCATGGCCTTTGTGCGCATGCAGACCAAGCTGCGCGAGGACGCCGTCATCGGCATCGTCTTCACGACCTTCTTTGCCGCAGGCCTCGCCCTGGTCTCGATCAATCCGACCGCCGTCAACGTGCAGACCATCGTGCTCGGCAACATCCTCGCCATCTCCGATTGGGATGCAGCCCAGGCCGCCATCATCAGCCTCGCCACGCTCGCCGTGCTGATGGTGATCTGGAAGGACCTAGTCGTCGTGTTCTTCGACGAGACGCATGCCCGCAGCGTCGGCTTGCGCCCCGACGCCCTGAAGGTCGTGTTCTTCACGCTGCTCGCCGCCGCAACCGTCGCCGCCCTCCAGACCGTCGGCGCCTGCCTGGTGATCGCCATGGTGATCACGCCGGGGGCCACCGCCTACCTGCTGACCGACCGGTTCCCCGTCCTCGTGCGCATTGCCGTCGCCATGGGCGCGCTCACTTCCATCATCGGCGCCTACATCAGCTACTTCGTCGACGGTGCCACCGGCGGCGTCATCGTCACGCTGCAGACGCTGGTCTTCCTCGTGGCCTTTGTCGCAGCCCCCCGCCACGGCTTCCTCGCCCAGCGCCGCCGTCGCGCCGCAGCCGCCCTCGCCGACGAGGCCCGCCCATGAGCACCGCCCTCGCCTGGATCACCGAGCCACTCGCCTACGACTTCATGCAGCGCGCCCTCGCCATCGCTGTGCTGGTCGGTGCCATGTCGGCGGTGCTGTCGTGCTACCTCGTCCTCAAGGGTTGGGCGCTGATGGGCGATGCCGTCTCGCACGCCGTGTTGCCCGGCATCGTCATCGCCCATGTGCTGGGCCTGCCGCTGGCGCTGGGCGCCTTTGCAGCCGGCCTCTTCGCCGCCGTCGCCACTGGTTTCCTGAAGCAGAACAGTCGCATCAAGGAGGACACCGTGATGGGCATCGTGTTCTCGGGGTTATTCGGATTCGGGCTGGTGCTCTTCACCAAGATCGACACCGACCAGCACCTCAACCACGTGCTCTTCGGCAACATCCTCGGCGTCGGCCCGCGCGATCTGATCGAAACCGGCGTGGTCGCGACGATCGTGTTTGCAGCCATGGCTGTGAAGGGCCGCGATCTCCTGGTCTACTGTTTCGATCCCGGACATGCCCGGGCCATCGGCCTGCCAGTTACCGCCTTGCATTACGGTCTCCTGGTGCTGCTGGCGCTGGCCATCGTCGCCTCGCTGAAGGCCGTCGGCATCATCCTCGTCGTCGCCATGCTGATCGCACCGGGTGCCACGGCATTCCTGCTCACCAACCGCTTCGCCAACATGGTGCCCATCGCGATCGCGGTGGCGGTTTCGTCCGGCATCGTCGGCACGATTGCGAGCTTTCACCTGGATGCGGCGACGGGCCCGATCATCGTGCTGGTCCAGTCAGCCGTGTTCGCAACAGCGCTGGCCATGACCACCGTGCGAACGAGCCGGCGGAACGCAGGCGCCCCAGCCCCGCGTCTCATCAAAAGGGCAATTCCGCCGGCAGCGGCCCCGCCGGGTCGGTGAAGAGGTCCGGCAAACGCTCGGCCAGAGCGGCGGCCAAGGCGTCAAGATGATTGGCGGCAAGCGGCGTCAATCCTCCAAGCGCCGCGACAAAGCTGGCAGGTTCCAGGTCCGCGAGCGCAAGCGAGGCGACCCAACCCTCCCGCAGCATCAGCGCACGGTACTCACGCTCCTCGTCCTTGAAATCGTGCGAGGCGGGAGCAACGCCGACCACCGGCAGCCGGGCGCAAACGGCTTCCGACATCATGGTGCTCGAATCCTCCGTCGCCAGGATCGCCTCCACGCCCGCAAAAACCTCAGGCAATGTTCCCGGGCCTGCCACTCGGAAATCAATGAACCGCGCGATCGCCGGGCTGCGCGCAGCAAGTGCCTGCAGGCGATCGCCGACCCGGTCAGGCGTGCGCCGCGAGGTTGACACGATCCAGCGTGTCGCGTGGGCCGCATGGCTCGCCTCAATGAAGGATAGGAGCTTCGTCCAGTCCGCATCGTGATACATGAAAAGCCCGGAATCCCCGCCGATCAACAGTCCCGCCATTCGCGGTGGCGCGTCTGGCGATCCTCCCGGCCGAATGCGTGCGCGGAGGCAATGTATCGGGATCGAGGCCATTGGGCTTCAGCGTCACCAGATGGCGCGGCAGATGGCGGTGGCGCTCGTAGGACGAGACCACGAGGCTGAGGTCGTCGGGCGCGAAATGGCGCAGCGTGCCGCAGAAAATGCTTCTGGCCCCGAGCAGCCGAGCCGCCGCGACCGTAGCCCCGAGCGTGTCACCCCCCGCGGAGATCACCACTTGCGCTGGCGCCAACGCATGGCTGGAGAGGCCGTAAGCGAGGCGCAACACCGTGGCGGGGCTGACACCCGCCCGCAACGCAGCCGCCTGAACGCGGGCCGGCGCCACCTTACGGCGGCGAACGTCGATCCGACGCACGTCAACGCCGCGCCGCCGGCCGATCGCCGCTGCAACGCCATCGGCCAAGTGGTAGTGGCCGGGCTTGCCGTCTGACAGAATGAGAATCGCGATCGACGTCATGTTAGCGATACTTGTGTCATGGATTGGATGACCCCGCACCGCGGCGCATGGCGCCAGATGGAACCACCGAGCCACGCAAACGACCGCCCTCGGGGTGCGGCGCTCGAACGGGCTGGACGCCGGGATTGGCAGGGTTGGTCGACAATCCAGTGTAGCTTGCGACTGCCTCGGGATTGGTCAGGGACACCGGACTGGCCTGCGAGATGGCTGTCGAGGCGAAGCCATGGCAAAATCCACCCTGTTGCAGACGGTGGAGCTGCGAGCGAAAGGACGGGGCGGACGGTGGCAGGCAGCGGCGGCGTCAATTTTTGGCTGACTGTGTCCGGATTTCTGATCGGCGGGGCTTTTGGCGCCCTCGTCGCGCGCACCAACTACTGCGCCATGGGCGGCGTTACCGATCTGGTGCTCCTCGGCGATGGACGGCGCTTGCGCGCCTGGCTGCTCGCAGCCCTGACGGCGATCCTCGGCACGCAAGCGCTCGCCGCCGCCGACCTCCTCGATTTCACGGCATCCATCTACCTTTCCGACACGCTGAACTGGATGGGGCACAGCGTAGGTGGACTGATATTCGGCGTAGGCATGGTGCTCGCAGGCGGCTGCGTCTCGCGCAACCTCGTGCGTACCGGTAGCGGCGACGTCCGCGCACTCGTGGTGCTGGCAGTGATCGCCGTCACAGCTCTCTCAGCCCAGTCCGGCTGGTTGGCCGACCTCCGCCGCACCATTGCCGAGGCGCAGGCTGTGCCGCTCGCGCCCGCCGACAGCGGAGCCGTGAGCCTCATCTCCGCAGCCTTCGACATGCCCCCCGAGCTCACGCGCTTGTTCGTGGTGCTTCCCATCGCGGCCGTGTTGACGCTGCTCGTCCTGCGTGATCCCGCCTTTCGCGCCTCCCCCAATCACATCGCATCCGGTGTTGGCGTAGGCCTGCTGGTCGTTGCCGGCTGGGCTGTGACGAGCCACTTCAGAGATGAGCTGAGCCTTGTCCCCGCACGCCTCACCTCGTTGACGTTCGTCGGCCCCCTGGCAGGCGTGCTCACCTGGAGCAGTGGGGGCGCGTCGATCGCATGGCCGGGATTTGCAGTCGCCAGCGTCGCCGGCACGATGCTCGGTGCGTTCGCCGTCTCCCTGAGCGCCGGGCGTTTCCGCTTCGAAGGATTCGCCGACATGGCCGACGCGCTGCGTGGCGTCGCAGGCGGCGCCATGATGGGCCTCGGTGGCGTCATGGCGCTGGGCTGCACCATTGGTCAGGGCGTTTCGGGATTGGCAACGCTGTCGACAGGAGCCCTGCTGACGTTTCTATCGATGCTCGCTGGCGCGCGCCTCGGTATAGCTGTCTTGTCGTGGAGTATCGACTCCGACGGGTGACCATCCACCCGCGCCTTGCAGCATTCAACGGTTCTGCCGTCCGATCACCCCGGGCTCCGCCCGAGGCAAGCGGCGCGCATGATCCCGGCGGCCGCAACCATGGCAAAACCGCAACCAAAAGCAGCAAGGGCGCCCCTTCCTATGGAAGTGACGCCCTCGACATCGAGACATCTCAATCAGACCTGCCGAAGCCTTAGCGACGGTCGACGGAGACGAATTCCCGCTGTGCCGGCCCGATATAGAGCTGGCGCGGACGGCCGATCTTCTGCTCGGGGTCTTCGATCATCTCTTTCCACTGCGAGATCCAGCCCACCGTACGCGAGAGCGCGAACAGCGGTGTGAACATCGACACCGGGAAGCCGATCGCGCGGAGAACGATGCCTGAGTAGAAGTCGACGTTCGGGTAGAGCTTCTTCTCGACGAAGTAGTCGTCCTGCAGCGCGATGCGCTCGAGTTCCATGGCGAGCTGCAGCAGCGGCTCGTTCTTGATGCCCAGTAGACCCAGCACCTCGTGGCAGCTCTTCTGCATGATCTTGGCGCGCGGATCGTAGTTCTTGTAGACGCGATGACCGAAGCCCATCAGGCGCACGCCCTCGCTCTTGTCCTTCACGCGCTTGACGAAGTCGTTGACGTGATCGACCGAGCCGATCTCCTGCAGCATGTTGAGCACGGCTTCGTTGGCGCCACCATGCGAGGGTCCCCACAGGCTGGCAATGCCGGCGGCGATGCAGGCGAACGGATTTGCGCCCGACGAGCCCGCAAGACGCACGGTCGAGGTCGAGGCGTTCTGCTCGTGATCGGCGTGCAGGATCATGATCCGGTCGAGCGCCTTGGCGATGACCGGATTGACGACGTAGGGCTCGCACGGCACTGCAAAGCACATCTGCAGGAAGTTCGACGCCATATCGAGATCGTTGCGCGGGTAGATGAACGGCTGGCCCACCGAATACTTGTAGGCCATCGCCGCAATCGTCGGCATCTTCGCGATCATGCGATGCGAGGCGATCATCCGGTGGGTCGGATCGTTGATGTCGGTCGAGTCGTGATAGAATGCCGATAGCGCGCCGACGACACCGCACATGATCGCCATCGGGTGCGCGTCACGGCGGAAGCCCGTAAAGAAGCGGGTCATCTGCTCGTGCACCATGGTGTGGCGCGTGATCGTGGTCTCGAAATCAGCCAGCTGCTCCTTCTTCGGCAACTCGCCGTTGAGCAGCAGGTAACAGACCTCGAGGAATGAGGAATTCTCGGCCAGCTGCTCGATCGGATAGCCGCGGTAGAGCAGCACGCCTTCGTCACCGTCGATATAGGTGATCTTCGAGGAACAGTTGGCCGTCGAGGTGAAACCAGGATCATACGTGAAGCAGCCGGTGTCGCGGTACAAACGCGCCACATCGATGACGTCCGGTCCGATCACGCCGGATCGCACGGGCATCTCGACCTGCTTGTTGTTGATGATCATCGTCGCCGACCGTTTGGCGCCCGATCCGGCTTTTCCATCCTGTGCATTCATCGCTGTAATCCTCGAAATCCCTGACCCGAAGTCCCCTGCCTTTACCGCATTGCACACCAGGACAAGGCTGGCGCCAGGGCCGGTTCGGCATGAAGCATAGCACAGTCTATCTTGCAGAGCAGCATGAGCGAAAGGGGGGGGCTGAAATTGGCTAACCGCCATCAACAGCGCCGGCCTGATCGCGCATGCGTGCGATGGCCTCCTCGCGCCCCAGCACCGCCATCACATCGAACACCGGGGGCGACACCGCCCGGCCGGTGAGCGCTGCCCGCAATGGCTGCGCCACCTTGCCAAGTTTCAACCCGGCACCTTCGGCATAGCCCCTCACCGCCGCCTCGATCGCGCCAGCCGTCCAATCCGGGAGGTCGCGAATGGCCGATGCAACTCCCTCGAGCGCCGACCGGCCCGCCTCGTCAAGCAGCCCCTGAGCCTTGCTATCGAGCGGGATCGGGCGCTGGGCCGTCAGGTAGGCCGCGCCATCGATCAGCTCCAGTAGCGTCTTGGCCCGCTCCCGCAGACTGGGCAAGGCGGCCTCGAGCTTGTCCCAGCCCACCGCTGCAAAGCGCTCCTGAAGCGCGCCGCCATCGGGTAGCGCCGGCAGCAGGTCCTTGATTGCCGCCAGAAGCTCGCCGATCGTCGCTTGGCGGATGTAATGACCGTTGAGATCGGCGAGCTTGGCGAAATCGAAACGGGCAGCACTCTTGCCAACGTCGGATACGTCGAACCAGGCGATCGCCTGCTCGGTCGAGAAAATCTCGTCGTTGCCGTGGCTCCAGCCGAGCCGGACGAGATAATTGCGCAACGCCGCCGGCAAGTAGCCCATCGCACGATATTCACTAACCCCCTGAGCGCCATGACGCTTCGAGAGTTTAGCGCCGTCCGGCCCGTGTACCAGCGGGATATGGGCGAACGCCGGTAGCGACCAGTCCAGCGCCTTGTAGACCTGCGTCTGGCGGGCAGTGTTGGTGAGATGATCGACGCCGCGGATGACATGCGTGACGGCCATGTCGTGATCGTCGACGACGACCGCGAAATTGTAGGTCGGCGCACCGTCCGATCGCAGGATGATGAGGTCGTCGAGGTCCTTGTTTGGAAAGACCACGTGGCCCTGTACGAGATCGGCAACCTCCGTTTCACCGTCCCGACGCGTCTTGAGCCGCACCGACGGCTTGACGCCCGCCGGCGCCGAACCCGCATCGCGGTCCCGCCAGGGGCTCTCGATCACTTGAGGCCGCCCCTCCGCCCGCGCCAATTCGCGCATCGCCTCGAGCTCGGTTGGCGTCAAGTAGCAGTTATAGGCCTTGCCCGCCGCCAGCAACTCGGCGGCCACCTCCCGATGCCGCTCAACCCGCTGGAACTGGAAGAGGGGATCGCCATCCCACTCGAGCCCCAGCCACTTCAAACTGTCGAGGATCTCGGTCACATGCTCGTCCTTCGAGCGCTCCTGATCGGTGTCCTCGATCCGCAGCAGGAAGCGACCACCCGTATGACGCGTGTAGAGCCAGTTGAAGAGCGCCGTCCGTGCGCCACCGATATGCAGCGTGCCGGTTGGCGACGGCGCAAAGCGCGTCACCACTGCGCGCGCGGAAGATCTGGTGTCTGCATTTGTCATCACTACCGCCAGTCTGCTTTGATACCCCGGCAATCGCCGGCCTCGAAGGCTGCCGCGCCTCTAGCATACTCACGCGCCGGGGGTAAGGAGGCCAAACGCTGGAGGCACACGGCACGGGCGCCAACCTCCCAGAGAGGCCGGCGCGTATGCCAAGGGCGGGGGAAAGGGGCGGAGCGTGATCAATGCGTTGGGGCAGTCTATCGGAAGACAACAGGACCGCTTGTTCCTTTGGGTGCCCGTGTTTTTCGGCGGTGGCATCGGGATCTATTTCTCCCTCCACGACGAACCCGCAATCACTCCGTTGCTGACAGTCTTCGTGGCGGTAACCATTCTAGCGTTGAGCTGGCGCCGCGGTCTTGCGGGCCTCGTCATCCCCGGCGCGCTGTTCTGGCTATGCGCCGGCCTCGTCGCCGCCAAGCTCGCCAGCGACCGCCAGGCGGCGCCGATCGTTACCCGCACGCTCTCTCATGCCGCGCTTACCGGCTGGGTCGAGATGGTGGAACCGAGGGTCGGCGGCGCCCGACGCATCACCGTGCGCATCGCCAGCCTGCAGCACCGCCAGTATCGCGGCCCCCCGCCAGATCGCGTCCGCGTTCGCATCCCCGGAGGAGAACCGGCCTTGGCGCCAGGCGATTCCGTCCGCTTCCGGGCGACGCTGCTGCCGCCAGGACGCCCGGCACTGCCGCAAGCCTATGACTTCGCGCGGCAAGCCTGGTTCATGCGGCTCGGCGCAGTCGGCTATACCCGCGCCCCGCCAGAGCGGGTGGCCACCGCCGATCCAGCCCCCCTCGACCTCCGCATGTGGGCGCCCGTCGAGCGACTTCGCCAGCACATCGGCGCGCGCATCACCAAAGCCTTGCCCGGAGAAAGCGGCGCTATTGCCGCAGCACTCATCACCGGCGACCGTGGCGGCGTCAGCCAGGCAACAACCGATGCCTATCGCGATGCCGGCATTGTCCACATCCTCTCCATCTCCGGCCTGCACATGACCATCTTCGCCGGCGCCGTCTATGTCTTCATCAGGTTTGCCCTGGCACAGATCCCGACGTTCGCGCTGCGCTTTCCGATCAAGAAATGGGCCGCCACTACGGGCCTCGCCGGAACGCTGGGCTATCTCTTGATCTCCGGTTTCTCTCCACCAGCCGTCCGCTCAGCCATCATGATCGCCGTCATGTTCGGTGCAATCTTGCTCGACCGCCCAGCGCTAGCGTTGCGCAATATCGCTGTCGCTGCCCTGTTGATTCTTCTGGCGACACCGCAAAGCCTGATCGACGTCGGCTTCCAAATGTCGTTTGCCGCCGTCGCAGCCCTGGTCGCCGGTGCCGAGGCGCATCGTGAGTGGCGCCAAACCCGCCCCGAGCGCGACGAGCATCAGAACCGCGGCGCCATCGCCAGGGCGGCGTTGTTCACCGGCGGCATCGTCGCAACAACCCTTCTCGCCACGGCAGCCGTAGCGCCATTGGCCGCCTACCACTTCCATAAGGCCACGCAGTACGGCGTGCTGGCGAACATGGCGGCCATTCCGATCTGCAACTTTCTGGTCATGCCAGCCGCCCTGGCGACCCTCGTAAGCCTTCCATTCGGCCTGGAAGTCTGGCCGCTCAAGGTGATGGGATGGGCGATCGACGCCATGACACTGGTGGCGCTGCGCGTTGCAGGCCTTCCGGGCGCGGCCGTTACCTTGCCCGAGATTTCACAACCAGCCTTTCTCACAATGATGGCCGGCGGCATCTGGCTCGCACTGATAGCAGGGCATGCCCGCCACCTCGGCTGGCTAGCCGTCGCAGCCGGACTTATCCAGGCCCCCTTGCGCAGTCCACCCGACGTGTTGGTTGCAGAAAGTGGCAAGCTTATCGCCGTTCGCGGACATGACGGCCGCTATGCCGCACTGAATGGCGAACTGGCGGACTACGAACTCACCAGATGGTTGGAGCATGACGGCGATGGACGCAAGGCGGCGGATGTCCGTCCCGGGCCGACGTTTGTCTGCGATGCGCTGGGCTGCACAGCTCGCGTCCGCGGCCAACCCATAGCGATTTCCGAGCACGCCGCAGCGCTGGCCGACGACTGCAGAACGGCCCGCCTCGTCATCTGGCTCGGAAGCGCAGATCCAGCCTGTCCCCCACCATCGCGCATCATCACGCGTGAAAAACTTGCAAACCTAGGCACCCATGCAATCCGCATCGGTAGCGCGCCGGTCCCTTATGGCGGCAGACTTGCAGCATCCCTCAGAGGCGAACCGAAACCACCGACCGACGGGGCGCGCGCAGACAACCTGCAGGACCTACCCATCGTCATCGAGACCGTGGAGGGATACCGCGGCAACCGGCCTTGGACGCAGCGAACGAGTTCACCCTTGGTTGAGCGATTGCCCGGAGGCGCAGTCCACGGCGCGACAAACCCGTCTCAGTAGCGTCGAATGAGACCAACCAAGCGCCCCTGAACCTCGACCTGGTCGGGCCCGAAGATGCGCGTCGAATAATTCGGGTTAGCGGCCTCGAGCGCCACCGACTGGCCACGCTTGCGGATTCGCTTGAGCGTCGCCTCCTCGTGCTCCACAAGCGCCACCACGATATCGCCATCCGTCGCCGTCTGCGTGCGCCGGATGATGACGACGTCACCCTCATGGATGCCGGCGTCGATCATCGAATTGCCCTTCACCTCCAGCGCGAAGTGCTCGCCATTGCCGAGCATATCCGGCGGACAGGCGATGTCCTGTGTGTGCTCCTGAATGGCGCTGATCGGCACACCGGCCGCAATACGCCCCATGAGCGGGATCGAAATCGCAGAGGTGCTCTCGTGCGTTTGGTGTCGCGCAGGTGTAGGCGGCGGCCTCTGCCCAGTCTGCAACGCGTGGACGGTTGCCCCGCTGCTCGAACCATGGGCTTGCGGCTCCCCACCCGAGAGGGCGTCCGGCAGTTTGATGATTTCGAGAGCGCGCGCCCGATGCGGCAAACGGCGCACGAAGCCACGCTCCTCGAGCGCGGTAATCAGACGGTGGATCCCCGACTTCGAGCGCAAATCCAGCGCCGTCTTCATCTCGTCGAAGGACGGCGGCACGCCCGACTCCTGCACACATTTGTGGATGTAGAGCAGCAGCTCTTTTTGCTTGGCCGTCAGCATGGGGCCTCCCGGTGTTGTCGTCGGCGCCAGCATCCGAAACCCGCTCTCGGACTGTTGCCGCACAAACCATGAACACGCTTATCAGTTCTACTTGTGTTCCGCAAGTGGTCTTCAACCCACCCTATTCCCGGCCGGTCGGTCACCTCAAAAATCGAGCGGGAGAATGGGCACCGTGGCACCGGCCGCGAGCGGTGGCGCCTTGATCGGCCGCACCAGCAGGCAGTCGGCTGCAGCCAGCGGGCGCATGAGTGAAGAATCCTGATTATCGACAGGCGTCACCATCGACAGGCCATCGGGTCCGGGAGCGCGATTCGCCCGCATGTAGTGGGCCCGCGCGCCATTGGCCGCCAGAGCCACCGAAGTGCGCGCCATCAAAGGCTGAGAGAGGCCCGCCGGCAGGCCTTGCAGGGCCCGGATGAGCGGAATGACGAACAGACGCGTGCACACCATCGACGACACGGGATTACCAGGCAACCCCAGCACATGCTGCGCGCCGAGACGGCCAAACATCAGTGGCTTTCCCGGACGCATCGCGATTTGCCAGAAATCGAGCGCCATGCCGGCTTCGCCCAGGACCGGTCCGACCAGGTCGTGATCCCCGACACTGGCCCCACCGATCGTAATCAGGATGTCAGCCCCACCAGCCTCCGCCAAATGGGCTTTAAGGCTCTCCCGGCTATCCCCGGCGATGCCGATGAGTTGTGGTGCGCCGCCAGCCACTTCCACCATACCCGCGATCCCGAACGTGTTCGAACACACGATCTGGTTGGGACCAGGATCGGTGCCGGGCAGCACCAGCTCATCGCCGGTCGCCAGGATGGCGACCACCGGCCGGCGCCGCACGCCAAGGCGCGCATGGCCCATCGCGGCGGCGAGCGTGATATCTCGTGGCGTCAGAGAATGGTCGGAACCAATGAGCGCATCGCCGGCGCAGAAGTCGCCGCCTTGCGGACGGATGTGCTCCGGATCAGGCGCCCCTTCGATGACGGTCACCCGATCGCCGTCCCGGCGGGTGTTTTCCTGGATGATGATCGCATCGCTTCCAGCCGGCAGCGGCGCACCTGTGAATATACGCGCAGCTTCGCCCGGCCCGATGCCGCCCTCGAAGCCATGCCCGGCAGCCGATTCGCCTACCACCCGCAGTTGCGCCGGCAGCGCGGCAACGTCGCTTGCGCGGACGGCATACCCATCCATCGCCGAGGCGGTGAACGGGGGCTGCGTCAGGCGCGAGGCGAGGGGGCTTGCCAGCACCCGCCCGCGCGCCTCCAGCAGTCCCGTCAACTCGACTTCGCCAATCACGTCAGCATTGGCCAGAATCCGCGCCAGGGCCTCTTCAACCGTCAGGGCTTGCGACATCGTGCTTCGTCCGGCTCCATCAACGCAGGCCACCCCGCCTGGCGCACTGGCGCCCGAGGTAGATCCTGCAAGCTCTACATTATGCCCCCGGCCCGGCCTTGTCGCTGGCGCGATAGGTTCCCGATCGACCGCCGGTCTTTTCCAGCAGCCGCACGGCCGTGATCACCATGCCTTTGTCAGCCGCCTTCAGCATGTCGTAGATCGTGAGGCAGGCCACACTGGCAGCCGTTAGCGCCTCCATCTCGACCCCCGTCTGGCCGGAGACCTTGACCTCGGCCACGACATGCAACCCGATCGGGTCCGAGACGGGCGTGATCTCGACCGTGACCTTGGTGATGAGCAAGGGATGGCACAGCGGGATCAACTCATGCGTCCGCTTGGCCGCCATGATGCCAGCGAGCCGCGCGGTTGCGAGCACGTCGCCCTTCTTGGCGCTACCCGTCTCGACCAGCGCCAGCGTTTCAGCCGACATCGCAACGAAGCCTTCCGCACGCGCGGTGCGCTGAGTGACGCTCTTTTCGGAAACGTCCACCATATGGGCTTCGCCCTTGGCATTGATGTGGGAAAGCCGGGTCATGTCATAGGGCCTCTGGCACAGGCGGTGGGGATCATCGATGAAGCACAGTTTGTCGAGACTGGCCTCGCTTTGCAGACCATAGCTTAGCCGAGGTTGCCCGGTAGCACGACCGTTGCGCTGGCCATGGCCGCGATGCCTTCGCGCCGCCCCGTGAAACCGAGCTGCTCGGTGGTCGTAGCCTTGACGCCGACACGGGCGAGATCGATCCCGAGCATGTCGGCAATGGCAACCCGCATCGCCTCCCGGTGCGGGCCGATCCGCGGCGCCTCGCACAGGATGGTGAGATCGACATTGCCGATCCGCCCCCCCTTGGCCCTGACACGCGCTGCCGCATCGCGCAGGAAAAGATGGGACTGAGCGCCCTTCCACGTGTCATCGCTCGGCGGGAAATGCTGGCCGATATCGCCGTCACCGATGGCGCCCAGCAGCGCATCCGTGAGCGCGTGCAGCGCAACGTCGGCGTCCGAATGCCCGTCCAGTCGGTGCGTGTGAGGAATACGCACCCCCCCGAGCCAGACGTGGTCGCCCTCGGCAAAGCGATGGACATCGAATCCGGTGCCCGTCCGCACGTCCGGCAAACCAGACCCACCCAGCAGCCGTTCGGCCATCGTCATGTCCTCCGCAGTCGTGAGCTTGCTGTTGCGCGGATCGCCCGCCACCAACACCACATCGAGACCGATAAGCGCCGCGGTCTCCGCATCATCCGTCTCGGTGCCGCCGCCCGACGCCACGCTGGCACGATGCGCTGCGAGAATGGCCTCAAAGCGAAAACCCTGCGGCGTCTGTGCCCGCCACAAACCAGACCGCGCAACCGTCTCCGAGATCCGCTGCCCCCCGTCGGCCCGCTTCAGCGTATCGGCAACCGCGATGGCTGGCACGGCCCCATCATGCGAGCCGAGTGCCTCCAGCACCCGGTCGATCAGAGCAGGATCGACAAACGGGCGGGCCGCGTCATGGATGAGGACGAGCTTCGAGCCGCTGTGTTCAAGCGCCGCCAGCCCGGCCAGCACCGATGCCTGGCGGGTCTCGCCGCCAGCAACGGGCGCCAGCAGCAAGCGTCGCTGTTCCAATGGGAGCTCGTTCACGCAGTTTCGGTAGGCATCGCCATCATCGGGGTGAACGACCACTTGGATGGATGTGATACCGGGATGGCGGCAGAAAACGGCAAGCGTATGCGCCAGCACCGGCCGGCCGCCGATAGTCACGTATTGCTTGGGAAGGCCAGTACCGCGGGAGGCCCTCAGACCACGCCCGGCAGCAACGATGACGACGGCGATACCCACGGCGGGCCTGCTCCTTTGCTTCCGGTGCCTCGGACGCGAACTGCCCCCGACCGATCCCGAGCCGGCTCCAGCGGCGCGCGCTTACAGCGGCGCCAACTTCGCACTTGCGAAATGACGCCCCCGACCGTAGTATGCCCGATATAGCGGCACCTGAGTTCGGTGACTTATAAACAGGCAATCACATGTCGCCCCACGCGCCGACCTCACAACCTGAACCGAACGGAGCGCCGACGGCGTCCGGCGTTGTCGGTATCAAATCCATCAAAATCGGTCCATTGGCAATCCACACGCCGGTTGTGCTGGCGCCGATGTCCGGCGTCTCCGACCTGCCATTTCGCCGTGCTGCTGCCCGCCTCGATGCCCCGCTCGTGGTCTCGGAGATGGTCGCCAGCCGCGAGCTCGCCGCCGCTCGCAAGGACGTCGTCCGGCGTGCGTCAGGGGAGGGGCTTTCGCCCCATGTCATACAACTCGTCGGCTGCGATCCTCACTGGATGGCTGAAGGCGCGCGCATTGCGGAGGCCAACGGTGCCGACATCATCGACATCAACATGGGCTGCCCCTCTCGCGAGGTCACTGGCCGCCTGTCCGGCAGCGCCTTGATGCGGGAACCCGACGAGGCCCTGCGCCTGATCGAGGCCGTCGTCGGCGCGACCCGTCGACCGGTGACCCTGAAGATGCGGCTCGGATGGGACGATCGCTCGCGCAATGCCCCCAAAATTGCAGCCAGCGCCGAGGCCGCCGGCATCCGCCTGGTGACGGTGCACGGCCGTACACGCTGTCAGTTCTTCAAGGGTGAGGCCGACTGGGCAGCCGTCGCCGACGTCAAAGCAGCCGTGGCAATCCCCGTACTCGTCAATGGCGATATCGTCGACCCCGCGACCGCAGCCCTGGCGCTCGCTGCCTCCCAGGCCGACGGTCTGATGGTCGGCCGTGGCGCCTATGGCGCCCCCTGGATGCCCGCCAGGATCGCAGCAACGCTGGCAACCGGCGAGGACCCAGGTCCTCCCACACTCAGCGCCCAGGCCCAGATCGCCGCGGCCCACATCCAAGACATGCTCGTCCATTACGGCACAGCGCTGGGCCTGCGCAACGCCCGCAAGCACGTCGGCTGGTATCTCGAGACGTCCGGACGTTCGCCAGAAGCCGTCAAAGCCTGGCGTCGGCAACTGTGTACCGAGGACAACGCGGACCGCCTGCTCGACGGGCTCGGCGCTTTCTATGACGAGAGCCAGGAGATGGCCGCATGAAGCCGACCTCACCCCGCTCCCGCGACGCCCACTCCGAAGCTGCCGCCGCGCCCCCTGTACCGCCTAGCGCCCGCCGCCATGTGCCACACGATGTGCTCATTGCAGCCCTACCGCACCCGATCATCGTCACCGCCGAAGACGAGCGCATCATCTATGCCAATCCCGCCGCCGAGATCTTCTTCCAGGCGAGCCAGGCACACTTGAAACGCCAGCACCTCGCCGAGGTCGTGGCTTTTGGCTGCCCGCTCCTG
The DNA here is from genome assembly GCA_963761475.1 of uncultured Alphaproteobacteria bacterium. Classification (GTDB taxonomy): domain Bacteria; phylum Pseudomonadota; class Alphaproteobacteria; order Rhizobiales; family Hyphomicrobiaceae. The sequence continues at coordinate 33,146 of CAVXGT010000013.1, read as the reverse complement.
GCGCTGGTGCGCGAGGTCAAGCGCACAGGCTCCACCATCAACGAGTACGGCGTCGCCATCGCCACCCCGAAGGTGCAAGCCCAGCGCCTGGTAGATATTCACGCCGGCCCGTTGCCCGAAACCCCCGAGTTGACCCTGGTCATGCTGCAGCAACGCTCGATCGCCCAGATGATCGAACGCCAGTTGACCCATCGCGCAGCCGCACGGTCGGTCTCAGGCCTCGCCGCCATGCTCGCCCATGAGATCAAGAACCCGCTCTCTGGCATCCGCGGCGCCGCCCAGTTGATTGAGCCGGGCCTCTCCGAGGACGACCGCCCGCTCGCCGAGCTGATCTGCACCGAGACCGACCGTATCCGCAATCTCGTCGACCGCATGGAGGTGTTCGGCGACGAGCGCCCGTTGGTGACTGAGCCGGTGAACATCCATGCCATCCTCGATCATGTCCTGAAGCTGGCCGGAACCGGCTTTGCCCGCGATATCAAGCTCGTGTCCGATTACGACCCCTCGTTGCCACCCATCGACGTCAATCGTGACAAGCTCATCCAGGCCTTCCTCAATCTGGTGAAGAATGCCGCAGAATTGATCGCCCAGCGCACCGAACCCGGCCGCATCATCCTGCGCACATCCTATCGGCCGGGCGTCCGCCTCTCCGTTGCCGGCAGTGACGAACGGGTGTCCCTCCCGCTGTGCATCGAGATCGAGGACGACGGACCCGGCGTGCCCGACGCCATCCGCCCACACCTGTTCGACCCCTTCGTCACCACCAAACGGTCCGGCACGGGCCTCGGACTCGCGCTGGTAGCCAAAATCATCGGCGACCACGGCGGCATCATCGAATGCGAGTCGAAACCTCCCAGCACCATCTTCCGCGTGCTGCTCCCAATGCCCGATCTCAGCACCCGCCCAACCCGGCAAAGCCGCTCTCGAGGATAATCATGGCGCACGGAACCGTATTGATCGCGGATGACGACGCCGCCATCCGCACCGTTCTCAACCAGGCTCTGGCGCGCGCGGGCTATACGCCGCGCGCCACCGGCAACGCGGCAACGCTCTGGCGCTGGGCACAGGACGGCATCGGCGACGTCATCATCACCGACGTCGTCATGCCCGACGAGAACGCCTTCGACCTGATACCGCGGATCAAGAAACTGCGCCCAACGCTGCCGATCATTGTCATGAGCGCCCAGAATACGTTGATGACGGCAATCGCGGCAGCCGAACGTGGCGCCTTCGAGTACCTGCCCAAGCCGTTCGATATCTCCGAGGTCGTCTCGATCGTCGGCCGCGCCATGGCTGACCCCCAGCGCCGCCGCGAGCGCAGCCAGGAGCTCGAAGGCGAGGAGTTGCCGATCATCGGCCGCTCGCCCTCGATGCAGGAGATCTATCGGGTCCTCGCCCGGCTCACCCAGACCGATCTCACCGTCATGATCGTCGGCGAATCCGGCACTGGAAAGGAGTTGGTCGCCCGCGTCCTCCACGATCACGGCAAGCGCCGTCACGGACCCTTCGTCGCCCTCAACATGGCGGCAATCCCCCGCGAACTGATCGAGAGCGAGCTCTTCGGCCACGAGAAGGGCGCCTTCACCGGCGCCCAGATCCGCAAAGAAGGACGCTTCGAGCAGGCCGAGGGCGGCACCCTGTTCCTCGACGAGATCGGCGACATGCCGATCGAAGCCCAGACCCGGCTTTTGCGCGTGCTGCAGGAAGGCGAGTACACAACCGTCGGCGGCCGCACCCCCATCAAGACCAACGTCCGAATCGTCGCTGCCACCCACCGGGATCTGCGCACCCAGATCCAACAGGGGCTCTTCCGCGAGGATCTCTATTACCGCCTCAACGTGGTGCCGCTTCGCCTGCCGCCATTGCGTGAGCGCGCCGACGATATCGGCGATCTCGCCCGGCATTTCCTGAGGCAGGCAAGCCGCGACGGATTTGGCGAACGTGCCCTCGCGCCAGCCGCCGTCGAGCGCCTGAAGCGCTACAGCTGGCCGGGCAACGTCCGCGAACTCGAAAACCTGGTCCAGCGCGTCGTCGCGCTCTATTCCCAGGACACCATTTCAGCCGAGATCGTCGATGCCGAACTTGCCGAAGCGACCGCCCCCGTCCCCGTCGACGATGTCGCAGGCCAGTCGAGCGATCTCTCCGAGCAGGTCGAGCGCTATCTCGCCACCTACTTCGCCTCCTTCGGCCGCGACCAGCCGCCACCCGGACTCTACCGGCGTATCATTCGGCAGGTCGAAGCCCCTCTGATCACGGCGGCATTGGCTTCCACACGCGGCAACCAGATCAAGGCCGCCGAGCTGCTGGGCCTCAACCGCAATACGCTTCGTGAGAAGATCTCGACCTTGAACATCCAGATCTTCAAGGGCCCCCAGAACGGCTGAACCCGTCAAGACCGAGCGCCGAGCGTGCTGCTTCGACCTTGACGCACCTGCATGGCGGCGCTACCTGCTCCATTGTTGTCGCGAAAAAGTCACAGTGTGGCGGTGGATTGCATTGAGGATTGGACGACGCGGGCCACATTCGGGTCGAGGCCGCGTCCGTGCGACACGCCACTCAATCGATGGCGGCACGCTTGGCGAAAGCAGAGCCCTTGGCAGGACGCGGAGAGACCGACTGGCTGAGACGCATCGCGAGTGCCCCGCTGGCGCTGGCCGCAGGCGTGCGCACTTGGCTCGGCGACCGCATCGAGGCCCTCCGCCAGGACGCGCCGCCGCCCAGTGCCAACGCTATCAACACACCCGGCGATGACGATGCCGGCACCGTCATGCCAGGCGCCAGCGCCCGCAGCTTCTGGTTCGGCCTGATCGTCGTCGTTGCCTCCCTGGTCTCGGGTCTCGCCACCTACCTTATCCTTACCGGCCTGACGCCGATTGCGCCCCGCAACGACGTCGTCCTCGCGGTCCTCGCCGTCAACATCGTCCTCATCTTCGTGATGTTTGCCGTGCTCGTCACCCAGGCCGTCGGCCTGTGGCGGGCCTGGCAGCGCAAGGTCGCCGGCGCCCGCATCCACGTCCGCATCGTCGGCCTGTTCACGGTCATAGCGGCCTTGCCCGCCCTGTTGCTGGCGATCGCGGCAACGACGACTTTCTCCCGCTCGCTCGACACCTGGTTCTCGACCCGAACGCGCACCATCGTGGCAAGCTCCCTCGACGTCGCCAAGGCGTACCTCCACGAGCACGGCCAGGTCATCCGCACCGACGTGGTCAACATGGCGAAGGACCTCGACGACTACGCCCGGGAGAAGAAGCTCACCCCCGCGAGCCTGGCGGCCCTCAAATCCGTGCTGACGGCCCAAGTGAGCCTGCGCGACCTCTCCGTCGCCGCAATCCTCGACAAGGCGGGCGCGCCGTCCGTCGAATTCATGGCCGATACCCGCGTCCAGTTCCGCGCCCCGCCGAAGCAGATGCTGGACCTTGCCGACACGGGCCAGGTGCCGCTGCTGATGCCGAGCGAGGAGTACCGTGTCGCCGCCATCTCCCGCCTCGACACCCTGCCGGGCCATTTCCTCTACGTCGCCCGTAGCGTCAATCCAAAGGTCGTAGGCCACCTCCGCCGCACCCAGGCAGCCGTCGCCGAATACGAGCAACTGCGCCGCGCCCGCGGCGGACCGAAGCTCGCACATGGCATCATGTACTTCATGATCGCGCTAACCGGCATGCTGGCGGCGATCTGGGTCGGCTTGTGGTTTGCCCGCCATCTCGTGGCGCCGATCCGCCGCCTCATAGCTGCCGCCCAGCGCGTCGCCCGCGGCGATCTCGACGTGGTGCTGCCGTTGATGCGCGGGGAGGGCGATCTGAGGCGCCTGTCGCGTGACTTCAACAACATGACGAGCGAGCTGTCGCGCCAACGCCATCAGCTCGTCAACACCAACGCCCAGTTGTCCGAGCGCCGCCGCTTCATGGAAGCCGTCTTATCAGGCGTATCTGCAGGTGTCGTTGGCCTCGACCCCCAGGGTCGCATCCGCCTCGTCAACCCCTCCGCCGAGCGCATGCTGGGCTGCCCGGCCGACAGCCTGATCGGCAAGACGTTGGCAGAAGGCGTGCCGGAGCTCGCCGCCGCGATTGATCCCGCCGACAGCGTCCACCGCCCGCGCGCGCCCCAGGATGCAGCCCTCGTCATAAACGGCGTCGAGCGGCGCTTTTCCGTCCGCGTCACCAACGAGCAGGACGAAAGCGGCACCGATGGCGCCGTCGTCACCTTCGACGACATCACCGAGCTGGTGGTGGCGCAGCGTTCGGCGGCATGGGGCGATGTTGCCCGCCGCATCGCCCACGAGATCAAGAACCCGCTCACCCCGATACAACTTTCAGCCGAGCGCCTGCGCCGCAAGTACGCCGGCTCCATCGACAAGGATCGTGACACGTTCGAGAAGCTCACCGACACGATCGTGCGCCAGGTCGGCGATATCAAGACGATGGTCGACGAGTTCGCAGCCTTCGCCCGCGTTCCAAAGCCCGACATGGCGAACGCCGACATACGCGATGCTGTCCAGGAACCTGTTATTCTGTTTCGCGAGAGCCACCCAGCCGTTAATTATGTCATGGTGCTTCCCGAGCGCGCCGTGATGACGTCGATCGATCGTCGGTTGATTTCGCAGGCGCTGACCAATCTGGTGAAGAATGCGACCGAGAGCGTGTTGAGTGCTGCAGAGGCAGGTGGTCAGGAGCCGAAATGGCAGCCGACAGTCGAGGCCCGTCTCGAAGCCGGAGCAGAGCTGATCGTGATCGAGGTGATCGACAACGGCCTCGGACTGCCCAAGCAGCAGCGTGCCCGCTTGCTGGAGCCCTATGTCACGACCAAGGGCAGCAAGGGCACGGGCCTCGGGCTTGCCATCGTCCAGAAAATCGTCGAGCAGCATGGCGGCACGCTTCTGCTCGACGACGCCCCACCCGCCGCTCATCGCAACCGCGGCGCAATCGTGCGCATTACGTTGCCGCGCCGCGCCGCACCCGCACGACCATCCGAGACTGATCAAACCCCGGCACCGGATGCCCACCCGCATCCGGCCGATGCCGATGCCCGATAGCCGCGAATACAATTGAGGAGCGACAGATGGCAGCTGACATCCTGATCGTGGACGACGAGACCGACATCCGCGAGTTGATCTCCGGTATCCTTGAAGACGAGGGCCATCAGACCCGGCAGGCCCGCGATGCCGACGAGGCCTTGAAGGCGATCGAGGATCGCCGCCCGCATCTCGTCATTCTCGACATCTGGCTGCAAGGCAGCCGCCTCGACGGCCTTGAGGTGCTCCTCCACATCAAGCGCGCCCATCCCGACCTGCCGGTGATCATCATTTCAGGTCACGGCAACATCGAGACCGCCGTCACAGCGATCCGTCGCGGCGCCTACGACTATATCGAGAAGCCGTTCAAGTCCGACCGGCTGCTGCTGGTGACACTGCGCGCGCTCGAAGCTTCCCAGCTTCGCCGCGAGGTCAAGGAGCTCCGCGAGCGATCCACCCAGAGCGCCGAGATGGTCGGCAAATCGACAGCCATCAATGCTCTCAAGGCCCAGATCGACCGGGTGGCACCGACCAACAGCCGCATCCTCATCCGTGGTGCTTCGGGCGCCGGCAAGGAGCTGGCTGCCCGCGTCATCCACGCCAAGTCGATCCGCGCCGACGGTCCCTTCGTCGTGCTCAACGCCGCTGCCATGGCTCCCGAGCGAGTCGAGGAGGAGATGTTCGGCACCGAGGACCGCTCCGGCCCGCGCAAGGTCGGCGCCATGGAGGAGGCCCACGGCGGCACCCTCTACATCGACGAGGTCGCCGACATGCCGATGGAGACGCAAGGCAAGGTGCTGCGCGTCCTGGTCGAACAGAAGTTCCTGCGTATCGGCGGCGCCAACAAGGTGTCCGTCGACGTCCGCATCATCTCATCGACCAGCCGCGATCTCGAGCGCGAGATGCAGGAGGGCCATTTCCGCCAGGACTTGTTCCACCGCCTGGCAGTGGTCCCGATCCGCGTCCCGAGCCTTGCCGAGCGCCGCGACGACATCCCCGCCCTGATCGAATATTTCGTGAACCAGGTCGCGCAGACCTCTGGCCTCGCCCCGCGCAAGATCGGCGACGATGCCATCGCCGTGCTGCAGGCCCACGATTGGCCCGGCAACGTCCGCGAGCTCAGGAACAATATCGAGCGCCTGATGATCCTGGCCGGCGGTGAACCCGGCACCATCATCACATCCGACATGCTGCCCGACGAGATCGGCTCCAACGTGCCGCTGCCCGTCAATGGCGGTGCCGAGCACCTGATGAGCATGCCGCTGCGCGAAGCCCGCGAGATCTTCGAGCGCGAATACCTGCTCGCCCAGATCAACCGCTTCGGCGGCAACATCTCGCGCACGGCCGAGTTCGTCGGCATGGAACGCTCCGCCCTCCATCGCAAGCTCCGCGCGCTGGGCGTCGGCTCTGAACAGCGCTCCAACGAGGTCAAGGCGAGCTGAGGCAGAAGCACACCACCACCGCCAAGCGGAACACGCCCAGCCACGACCGCGATGCGCTTTTGCAAGGGCCGCAAAGATGACCAGATGCGTCTATGTCAACGGCGCCTACCGGGCCTATGACGAGGCCCTCGTCCACGCCGAGGACCGCGGATTCCAATTTGCCGATGCCGTCTACGAGGTGATCGAGGTCCGCGACGGCCTGCTGATCGACGAGGCCCGCCATATGCAGCGGCTCGAACGCTCGCTGTCCGCGCTGTCGCTGCCCAAGCCGATGGCGTCCGGCGCGTTTGCCCGGGTCCTGCGCGAGACCGTGCGCCGCAACCGCGTCCGTAACGGTCTGGTCTACCTGCAGGTGACCCGTGGCGCCCGGCCCCGCGACTTCCTGTTCCCGCCACCAACGACGCCGCCGACCGTCGTCTGCCTCGCTCGCGCCATCCTGCCGGCCAAGGGCGATGCTCGCGCGCAAAGAGGCCTTCGCATCATCTCCCAACCCGACATCCGCTGGCAACGCTCCGACATCAAGACCGTCATGCTGCTACCGGCATCGCTTGCCAAGGAAGCCGCGCGTGCGGCCGGCGCCGACGATGCCTGGTTCGTCGACGGCAACGGCCACGTCACCGAAAGCGCCTCGTCGAACGCCTGGATGGTCGACGGGCAGGGGCGTCTCGTCACGCGCGATCTGAGCCCGGCGCTCCTGCCCGGTATCACCCGTCACACGCTGATGGACCTGCTGGCCCGAGAGGGCCTTGAGGTCGTCGAGCGACCGTTCACCATCGCCGAGGCACAGAGCGCGCGCGAGGCATTCATCACCTCCGCGACCAGCCTCGTCATGCCCGTCGTCGCCATCGACGGCAAACCGATCGGCAACGGCGCGCCGGGCATCCTGACCCTCAGGTTGCGGGAGATGTTCCACGAAGTGGCAACGCCTGGAACGCCGTAGCAGCGACCAGCGCGGGGCGGGGGAGGCTCCACGAGAGTGGATACAACTCATGGCCGACACCGATTGTCCAGCCGACCGCTGCGCCGGAGGGAGCCAGCCCCCGTCCATGCAACAGACGCAAGCGTCTCATGTTCGTTTGCATCCCTGAAGTGCCTTATCGCCGACCGTCGTCGAGCAAATCCGCGCACCTGCCCGGGGCAGCAAGACATCTGATTAGCATGCGGAAAATCACCAGCCCGACTGACTGTCGTACCGCCGCCCAACCCGTGTGCAACGCCTGCGTCTTGAAACACCCCACGACCGCTATTAGATTTTCACTGTTGACATGAGAGTGTTATTTTGGCTGCCAATGTCCATATCGTGTACGTGAGCGCTGTTCCCAGCGTGTCGTGTCCTGGGTCGCCATCCCGTAGGTCCAGTCGCGAGATGCGCCTCGGTAGAGCGACTTCGAATAAGTGGCTTGAGTGACAAGAGCCCCAGAACAAAAAAGGCGCGGAACAAAAAAATGGCCGGTGAACGCCCCCAAAGCCTGCAGGACACGTTCCTCAATCATGTTCGCAAGAATAAGGTCCCGCTCACGATATTCCTGATCAACGGCGTCAAGCTGCAGGGTATCGTCACCTGGTTCGATAATTTCTGTGTTCTGCTGCGTCGTGACGGCCATTCGCAGCTGGTCTATAAGCACGCCATTTCCACCATCATGCCCGGTGGGCCCGTGCACCTGATGGACCAGGACCCGGCCGAAGGCAATTAAGGCGAGAGTAAACGCCATCTCAGAAGAAGCGGAAGCACCCCGCAAACGCAAGCGTCACGCCGGCGTCGAACGTCAGGCCCCGCCGACACGTGCCATGGTCGTGGTGCCGGTCGTCGGCCGTCGTTTGCGTGCCGATCAAGGCGGCCAAGACGCTGGACCGGATGCCATTCACAGCCCCGAGGATCGCCTCGCCGAGACCATAGGGCTCGCCCAGGCGATCGAACTCGATGTTGCAGGCGGCCTCGTCGTCAACGTTACAGCGCCACGACCGGGAACGTTGTTCGGCAGTCGGCAAGGTCGAGGAGATCAGGGCCGAGGTCGAGACCGGTGATATTGCCCTGGTGATCGTCGATCACGCCATCACGCCGATCCAGCAACGCAATCTCGAGCGGGCCTGGAACGCCAAGGTGCTCGACCGCACCGGCCTCATTCTCGAAATTTTCGGCCGCCGCGCCCGCACCCGCGAGGGCCGCCTCCAGGTGGAACTCGCCCATCTCACATATCAGAAAAGCCGTCTGGTCAGGAGCTGGACCCACCTTGAGCGCCAGCGCGGCGGCGCAGGCTTCCTCGGCGGTCCCGGCGAAACCCAGCTCGAGCTCGACCGCCGCCTCATCCAGGATCGTATCGACGCCTTGAAGGCGGAACTGGCAACGGTGGTGCGTACGCGTGAGTTGCACCGCGTCGGCCGCCGCCGCGTGCCCTACCCGATCGCTGCGCTGGTCGGCTACACCAACGCCGGCAAGTCGACGCTCTTCAATGCCGTCACCGGTGCCGACGTCTTCGCCAAGGACCAGGTCTTCGCGACATTGGATCCGACGATGCGGGAGGTGCGTCTGGCATCTGGCCGCCGCATAATTCTGTCAGATACGGTGGGCTTCATCTCGAACCTGCCGACCTCGTTGGTTGCAGCCTTCCGCGCCACCCTCGAAGAGGTCATCGAAGCCGACCTCATCCTGCACGTGCGCGATATTTCGCACCCCGAAACCGACGCCCAGGCGCACGACGTGCACCATGTCCTCGACGAGTTGGGTATCGTCACCGAGGGACCGGACGCCCGCATCCTCGAGGTCTGGAACAAGATCGACCGCCTGGATCCCGATGCCCGCGAGGAGATCGGACACCTTGCGCACCGCGACGCCAATGAACCGATCCTCGTGTCCGCGGTGAGCGGGGAGGGGATCGACAAGCTACTGGCCGAGATCGACACGCGGCTTTCGGCCAAGGACCTGCTGCGCGACGTGGTCGTGCGCCCCGATGATGGCAAGCTGCTGGCCTGGATCTATGCCAACGCCGAAGTCGTAAGCCGCCACGCGGATGAAGAAGGCCACACCCACCTCACCGTGCGCATCACGCCGGACACGCTCGGCCGCCTCGAAGCCCGCATCGCAAAGCCCGACGCAGCGCTCAGTTAGACCGCTGCCGCCGCGCAAATTCCGCGATCACCGCCACGACTTTCTCGTCGAGACCTTCGAAACCATGATGGCTTCTGGCGCGACAAGGATTGCCTGAGGCGGTCCCGCCCTCGAGCCAATGCAACTCGGCTCGTCCCTTGGACCATTGCTGGAAGCGCGCTGCGGCAGCCGGAGGCGACGCAAAACAGGCATCCTGCCGATGATGCACAACCAGCATCGACGGCAACGCGGCCGGCGTCCCTAGCCGCTCGCGCAACTCATCCAGCAAGCCCGCCGTGACAACGATCGCGTCCGGTCTGGCAGCCAGCGCCTCCGGGACCCGCAACGCGCCTCGACTGGTCGCAACCACCGTCACCCGCCGAGCCAGCGAACGGGCAAACCGCACCGCATCGGCGAGGACAACAGGCCGGTCAACGAGCACCACCGCAAAGCCCAGCGCGGCATAGTGAGCCCGCGTGCGCACGAGTTGATTGCCGCCAAGCGACATTACCATTCCCTCGGGCGTGAGGTTCAGATGGCCGTCGCCGCCGGGCACCAGCACCAGAGCGCCGTTGGGCGCCGCGGGTGTGGCGACCAGTGCCTGCCCGCCACCAATGTCGACAACGCGCTCGCCAGCCGCATGCAGCGAAGCCGACAGGCCGACGAGAAGACAGGCCGCCAACAGGATCCGAAACGCCAGCCGCATCAGTTCCTCGACACCGTGAAGGTGCCCTCGCACCGCCCGCCCTCGACATAGAACGTGCCACGCCCGGAACTGCCGTTGAGTGAGCCACTGAAGTGTACAGGCTTGTCGCCGATCTTCGACTTGCCCCGATATTTGAAGCGGCCCGCGGCCGAGACGGAACCCTTGCCGTTGGTTGTCTCGCCACCCGCAATCCGGAACGAGAAGGAACGCACACGACCCGCACGGCAGTTCTCGCCGATGCGGGTGAGCGTCCATCGGCCGTCGAAACGACCGGAGCCTGAGCCCGAGGCTTCATCATCAGGCTTCGACAGAGACGCAACCCTAGTCTTTGGCTTGGCGGGCGCCTCCTCCCCACCAGCCGACGCCGCCGCATGCTTACGGCCACGCTCCCGCGCATCCGCCGCTTCCTGATCAGCCGCTTGCTTGGCCTTTTCGGCGGCGAGCCGCGCCAGACGTGACTCCTCTTGTGCCTTGCGCAACGTCTCGGCCTGGGTCTGCAGCCGCTCGCGGATCGCCACGAGCTCCGCTTCGATCCGCTCCCGCTCCGCAGCCTGCGCCCGGGCCACGGCCTGAGCAGCGGCTGCATCCGCCGCAGCTTTCGCCCGAGCCTGAGCCTCGTTTTCCGCTTTTGCCCTGGCCTGCTCAGCTTCAGCCTGGGCTGCCGCCCGAGCATGCTCCTGCCGCAGCGCCTCTTCCTCGGCGGCGGCACGCTCCGCAGCAGCCGCGTCTTCGCCTGCACGGGCAGCCGGCGTGGCTTGCACCTCGCCCTCCGGTGGCGTGGGAGCGTTAGGAGCAGAAGCGGCCGACGGAGCGGGCGAGCCAGGAGACGCAGCAGCTTCCGGCTCAACGCGATCCGCGACCGGCATCGCCGGCTCGACTGCCTGCACCTGAGCGGTTCGCACCTCGCCAGCAGGGCTTGAAGCACCCGCGGCGGAAGTGGCTGCAGGCTCACCACCTTTGGTCACGACCTCCGAGCCAACCCCGATCCGACCCGCAACTTGAGAATCCGACACCGCGCCTCCACTCGCAGCAGCTCTATCCTGCGGCGCAACGCCACCCGAAGTCGGCGACCCGCCACCGCCGCCAGCCGGGCGGAAACCGTTGCCTGAACCGGCGAGATACGCGCCGCCACCCGCCAGCGCCAGAAGAAGCGCAATTCCTGCAGCGAGCCGCCCAAGCCTCGAGCTTCCAGCGCTCCCCGCGGCTGGCTTGGATACCTCGGGCGCTGCCATGGCCGCTGTCGGCGCCCGGGCACCTGCAGGTACAGCCGCCGATTGGGACGCCGATGCAACCGGCGGGCGGGCAAGCTCCGTACCGGCAAGCAGCGCTTCGCGCCAGGCGACAATCGATTGCGGGCGCTCCTTGGGAAACAGCTTGAGTGCAGCATCGATCGCCGCCAGGAACTCGGCCCGGTAGTGCCCGGCCCCGACCTCACTGGCGGGCACCATATCGTCCGCCAGCATCCGCTGAGTCGCCTCGGCAGGCTTCCTTCCGGTAACTGCTGCATAGAGCGTGGCACCGAGCGAGTAGATGTCGCTCCATGGCCCCTGCGCCTTGCCGTTGACCGAATACTGCTCCTGCGGCGAGTAGCCTTCCTTGACGATGCCGGTCATCGTGCTGGAGAGCTCACCCGCGAGTCGCCGCGCCGCGCCGAAATCGATGAGCACCGGAGGCTGGTCCGGACGGATGATGATGTTGTCGGGAGCGATGTCGCGATGCAGGATGTCGTCGCCGTGCATCACTTCGAGCGCCGCAAGCAGCGGCTCGGCGATGGCGTCGAGCTCGGCCTGCGTTGGCCGCCGACCCAGGCCCTCGAGCCAGGCCTTCATGCTGGGGCCAGCCTCGTAGCGCATCACCATGTAGGCCGTGCCATTGGTCTCGAACACGCTGAGCACGCGCACGACGGCGGGATGATCGATCTGCGCCAGCGTGCGCGCTTCGCGAATGAAGCTTGAACGCAGCCGCTCGAAGGAGGGCTTGTCGGAACTCGAACGCGGATGAACGGAGTAGGAGGCGTCCCGTGTTGCAAATTGCGTCGGGAAGTACTCCTTGATGGCGACGGGCGTATCGAGCCCCAGATCATGCGCGAGATAAGTGATACCGAACCCGCCCGAGCCGATCACCTCGCCAAGGCGGTAGCGGCGGTCGAGAACCGCTTCACTTGGCAATGCCTCGCGATGAACCATAAGACAGCGAACTCCAATCCAATACCGGCCGGGGCTATGAATAGACGTGTTCCTGCCTTTTGCGGCAGAAGCCCAGCGCTAGAAGCCACCAAATAAGGCGGTCATATGCAATGACATGTTTGTTGCATCCGATCTCAGCCCTTGTCGACCATTCAATCAGCTGAACAAGCAAACTTGATAGGCGATTGCGACCAAGCCCGTATCCCCTTGGTCCTCAACCCCGCTCGTCACGCTTGGCCTCGTCCCACAGCGCATCCATCTCGGCGAGGTCACTCTCGGCAGGTGTCTTGCCGCGCTGGGCGAGCTTGCCCTCGATCGACGCGAACCGCCGCCGGAACTTCGAGCAGGCCCCTTGAAGCGCAGCTTCTGCATCGATGTCGAGATGCCGTGCGACGTTGGCAATGACGAACATGAGATCGCCGAGCTCCTCCTGGATCTCGCGCCGGCGCAAGCCGCCGCCGCTGCCATCGCCTGACGCCCCTGAAGCCGCATCCCCGTTCGCCCGGGCATCATTCGCAAGCGCCACATCCTCGAGCTCGCCAAGCTCCTCCCGCATCTTGTCGAACACCGGCGCCAGCGACGGCCAGTCGAAGCCGACGGCTGCGGCTTTGTCCTGCAACTTGACGGCATGCGTCAGCGCCGGCAGGGCTGCGGGGACGTCCGCCAGCAGCCCGGAGCGCCCAGCCCCGCTTGTGGCTCCAGACGCTACCTTCGCTCCACAGCCACCCTGCTGGCTCGCCAGGCGTTCGCGCTCGGCCCGCTTTTCAGCCCGTTCCTCAGCCTTGATACGCTCCCAGCTCGCCTCCGCTTGCGCAGCCGTCGCATGCTTGAGATCACCGAAGACGTGGGGATGGCGACGGATCATCTTGCGCGTGATGCCCTCGACCACGTCGCCCAGATCGAAGGCGCCGACCTCGCTCGCAAGCTGGGCGTGATAGACGACCTGCAGCAGCAGGTCACCAAGCTCCTCACGCAGGTCCACGAGATCGCCGCGCGAAATCGCATCAGCCACTTCATAGGCTTCCTCGATGGTGTATGGCGCGATCGTCTCGAACGATTGCTCGAGGTCCCACGGACAACCCGTCACCGGCGTCCGCAATGCCGCCATCACATCCACCAACCCGCGAATGTCGCGCGACGGGGCTATTTTCGGGGATTTTCCGGTCATCTTGCCTCGTCATTGCCGTCGTTCTCGATCATCGGTAGGTGTAGCGGACGGGGGCTCGGATGTCGAAGTCGGAGCCCCTGCACGGGCCTGTCGGGGAGCCAGTCGGGGGACGACCCAGTGTTCATGATCCATTTCCTGCTCAATGCGACCATCGTCGCCGTCGAGCTGGCGCTGGTTGCGGCGACCGGATGGCTTGCCTGGCATAATGCGGTCTGGTTTGCCGCGCTCTCCATGGTGCTGGCATTCCTGATCGGCCTCAATCTCGAGGTCAAACGGCTGACGTTCGAGATGCCGTTCTATTTCCTGCGCACCACCCGCCTCGGCCAGATCGCCCGCGCCCTGATGGGAAGTGGCCAGGCGCTCGTCAAGGCGCTGGCAGCCGGCCTCGTGGCGTTGATGATCTTTTCCGGCACCGAGCCTCAGCGCCTGCAGATCGTCGCAGGCATCTTTGCACTCTGCGTGCTGGCTGGCTCCATCCTGCTGCGCCGCCTGACGATCAGCTTCGGCGCCCGTCCAGCTCGCTGGGGCTTCTTTCGCATGGGGCTCCCCCTCGGCATCCTGTTCTCTGCTGCGCTGAGCTTTTTTCCGCCGCCATCGAGCCTCGAGGTCGCGCGCAAGGTGCTGCTCGACCTCCCCGCACGCCCGCGCCTCGCCGAGGCCGGAGAAGCACTGTTCTCGCTAAGACTGTGGATCGACGACCTGATCGTGCGCCTGCTGGCCAACGTCATCGGCGCCAAATGGGCGGAGCTTGCCGGCATTATCCTCGCGAGCAACATTCTCGCCGGCTTCGTGCTCGCCCTCTATGCCGTCGCCATCTCCGAGGTCGTCCGCATCATGGAAGAGGCACACTGGCGCCTGCGCGGACTGCCCGTCGCCAACACCTGACCGGGCTTCGCCGAACTTGGATTACAGATACCTATCGAGGAAGGCGGTCGCTGCCCGCACAGCCGGTGGCGCATAGAGGATCGCCCGGTGCCCGAGGCCATCGAAGGCCTCGAGTGAGACACCGGGAATACGCTGCGCCATCGCCTCCGACGTCCTGAACGCCACCTCGCTGTCGTCACGGGCATGAAGCAGCAGCGTCGGCCGGCCGACGGATGCCAGCAGCCGGCTCCCCGTGAAGTCGTCGATAGAGCGCATCGCCAGGGCTTCCAGCCGCGCCTCGAACGCTCTCTGCGCCAATGCGGAGAGCCCACCCTCGGCACCGAACTGGCGCGTGACATCTGCGAACGCGTCCGGCATCGCGATCAGCACATAGGCATCGAACGGATGGGCCCGCGGCAGGGGAGGGTGGCCTTCGCCTGCCGCCAGCGTCGCCATCGCCCCCATCGAATGACCGAGCGCAAACCGCACCGGCCCGAGCGCGTCACAGACCTCAAGCAGCGCCTGCGCACAATCGAAAAGTGTCGCCCGCGCTCCCGCACTCAGACCGTGGGCGGGCATGTCGACGAGAATGGCCCGGTAGCCGCGCCGGCGCAGGAAATCGCCGACAGCGCCCATGAAGGCTGCTTCGCCCGACCAGCCGTGCACGACCAGCACGCTGGCTTTCGCCGCGGTGTCAGGCGCGAACGTATAGGTCTCGATGCCACCGACGCGCGTGACGAGACGCCGCCGCTCGGCCCCGCGAAGATGATAGCGAGCCCGCTCGACCAGAATGGCATGGTCCGGCGACCGCCGGCTCGACAGGGCAGGGGTGCAGAACCGCGCCAAAGCGAGGGCACCGGTCTCGTCATCCGCCCAGCCACCCAGGTCATCGCACTGAGATGAAATTTCACGTCGTGGAACCATGGCCCTGCAACGCAACCAGCGCCGACGTCGATAGCGATGGCGCCACCTTGTCCGCCGAAGCCGGCCGGGGCCAGCCTCGCTTAACCATTTGGTTAGCAGGTGAGGGGACCACAACCCCGATGGCACCAAGCGCATCGCCGGAGCAGCCGCGGGCCGTACGTCACACCAAACGCCACAGCATCAAGCCTGCTAAGCGTCACCAGAACGAACGGCGTCAGTGGAAGCCCACGTCGCGGCCAAGCTCACAGCCAGCGCAAGCCCCACAGCCGCCGCGCGCATCCCAAAGCGGCGCTCCAGATCACGACAAAAGCCCCCTGCCATGTCATTCGCATAATATATATTATGGAAAATATCGGAAATATACAAAGTGCAACCAAGTCGATACCAGCCGGCTCCCGCCAAGGATGGGCGCGCCGCTCGCGATGCCCACGCAACCCAGCAACGACGTCCTACTCGTGGTGGCGTGCCACCATCTCATCGAGCAACCGTACGCCCCACCCCGAGCCCCAGCTCTGGTTGACCTCGTCACGAACCGAAATCCATGGCCGTGCCGGCAACGTCGAGATGCGCCCAAGCCGTCGCCTTGTCCTTGATGAAGCGTTGCAGGAACTGCGCCGCAGTGATGGCGCCACCGAGCCTGCCGCCGATGTTCTTCATGTCGGCGTTCTTGCTGTCGATCATCTTGTCGTAGGCGGGCCCGAGTGGCATGTGCCAGACCTTCTCGCCTGTCGCCAGACCGGCCTCGGATAGATCCTTCACAAGCTTGTCGTTATTGGAAAAGAGCCCGGCGTGATCCTTGCCGAGGGCCACCATGATCGCGCCCGTCAGCGTCGCGAGATCGACGATCAACCGCGGCTTCACCGTCTCCTGTACGTAGTGAAGCAGGTCGGCCAGCACCAGCCGACCCTCGGCATCGGTGTTGAGGATCTCGATCGTCTGGCCCGACATCGACGTCACGATGTCACCGGGCCGCGTTGCCGTGCCCGACGGCATGTTCTCGACCAGCCCGACGATACCTACGGCATTGACGTTGGCCTTGCGCCGCGCCAGTGCCAGCATCAGGCCCGAGACACACGCCGCCCCGCCCATGTCGCCCTTCATGTCCTCCATACCGCCCGCAGGCTTCATGGAGATACCGCCAGTATCGAACACGACGCCCTTGCCGACAAAGCACAGCGGCGCTTTGGATTTGCCGCGCCCTTTGGCACCCTGCCAGTGCATCACAACCACGCGCGCTTCTCGCGCGCTACCCTGCGCCACGGCCAGCAAGGCCCCCATACCGAGCTGGCGCAGGCGGGCGCCATCCATCACCTCGACCTCGAGCCCCGGCACCCCGAGGCTCGCCAGCCGGTCCGCAAACTCCACCGGCCCGAGCGCGTTGGCCGGCTCGTTGACGAGATCGCGCGCGAGATAAACGCCCTCCGCCACGGCCGCCCGCGCCTCGTAGGCCGCCGCCGCCCCATCCGGATCGGCGCAGTGCATGTCTATGGCGATCGCCTGCGACCGGTGCGCACCCTCCTCGTCCCCACTCTTGCGTGTCTGGTATTTCTTGAAAGCATAGGCCCGCAGCACCATACCCTCGGCAATCCGAGCCACTCCGGCAGGAGTGATGCCGGGCCAGTCGGCCGCCACCGTCACGACCTCCGTCGAGCGCCCCGTCGCCCGCGCCCAAGCCGCTCCGCCGAGCCGCATCAGCGCATAATCGCTGAGCCCGGTGCCCTCCCCGACGCCGAGCAACACAACTCGCTTTGGCTCGATGCCGTCGGCGCCGAGCACCTCGATCGTCGTCCGTTCCTTGCCCTTGAAGTCTGCGGCCGCAGCAGCCCGGCTCAGGACGCCCTTGCCCGCCTTGTCCAGCCGTTTGCCGACGGCGCCGAAACTCAGGTCCTTGCCGACACCGACGACAGTGACCGTGCCGAGGGGTGCATCGAGCGCGAGAAAGCGGATTTGAGGCATCTGGGACATGCAGCGATTCACCGGTGGGCTGCGACGACACTCGCTGAGCGGTCGGCTGGCGAACCAGCGGCCGGATCGAAGTCGCCAAGAGCGTTGGAGCAAGACGGACGAAGACAGAACAAACTTAGCCGCTCGCTCCGGAAGCGCAAGCCTCCTCACCCAACGGTTGGCGGACCATGCCCCGGTTTTGGGCTCGTCTGCCAATGGCGGGGGCCCCTACGCCGTTGAGCAGTGGTGGCTGTCGCGCAATGTCACCACCGCGCACTGCCGTTGCTGGCCGGACACGCCCATACCCCAATAGCAGCGTGGCCCAAGTTTAGACATGGTGGCATGCGAGCCCGGATCGTAAATACCGAGCCAAATCACACACCTGCCACGACACGCACAATTCTGCCCGCCGTGCTCAACGAAGAACGAGCGGCCTCACAGGTCCGCACTGGCAACGGAGACGCGAACAAACCATGCCCACGGCCCACGACATGGCAAGGGCTCCAAGCCGGGGATCGCAGGTTCCACTGGTGCCGGCGCGCGCCAGGCCACCGGCCACCCACCGTGAGGGAAGAAGGGCCTAGCCACGATGCCAAGCATTCTGTTTCGATACATTTTGAGGCAGGCAGCAGGCGCCGTGGCCATGATCATGGTGTCGCTCACCGGCGTCGTATGGATCGCGCTGGCCCTGCGCCAGCTCAATCTCGTGACATCGCAAGGTCAGGACACGCTTCTGTTCCTCAAGATGACGCTGCTGGCGTTACCAAACCTGATGGCCCTGATCGCACCGGTGGCGCTGCTGGTTGCAACCATGCACACGCTCAACCGCCTGAACGGCGATTCCGAGTTGATCGTCATGACGGCCGGCGGCGCCAACATCTGGAATATCGCAAAACCCCTGCTCGTCCTCGCCCTGATCGTGGCCGGCGCCGTCACAGTGGTCAATCATTACGGCATGCCGTGGAGCCTCCGCCTGTTGCGCTCATATATCGTCCAGGTGCGCGCCGATTTGATCTCCCAGGTGCTCCAACCCGGAAATTTCTCGACGCCTGAACAGAACCTCACCATCCACATCCGCGAGCGTGACTTGCAGGGCCGCCTACTCGGCCTCGTGATGCACGACGCCCGCGACAAGAAGCTGATCTCGACCTATCTCGCCGAGCGGGGCGAGATCGTGAAACAGGACGACACCGCCTACTTGCTGATGGACAAGGGCCACATCCTTCGCAGGCCCGATGATGGCGGCAACATCCAGCTCATCGAGTTCCAGCGCTACGCCGTCGATCTCGCCCGCTTCGAGGCCAAGCAGTCGACCTACGACCTCAAGCCGCGCGAACGCTACTACGACGAGCTCGTCAACCCGGCCAAGGACGATGCCCTCGCCCGCCAACAGGCCGGCCTGCTGCGCGCCGAGTTGCATGAGCGCTTTTCGAGTCCCCTCTATCCCTTCGCCTTCGTACTGCTTGCCGTGGCCTTCATCGGCCACGCCCGCACCACCCGCCAGAACCGTGTGCAAGCCATCGTCGCCGCCTTCGTCATCGCCATGGCAGCCCGCCTCGCCGGCATGGCCGGCACCAACATCGTCGCCCTGAAGCCCGCAGCCATCGTCCTCGTCTACGCCATCCCCATTATGGCCTGCCTCCTGGCCTTCGCCATGATCATGGCTCGCCGCCAGCTGCGCCCGCCCTCGGCCCTCGTCCGCGCCGCAACCGATACCGCAAGCGCGCTAACGCAGGCCCTTGCCACCCTGCCCGCCACCCTCTTCCAACGCCGCAACCGGCGCGCACCAGGAGCCCGCTAGCGTGTCCATGCCGGAAATCCGCCCATGAGGGCACCACGCACACTGCGACGCTACATCGCCTCTCGCTTCCTGATTGCGATTGTCGGTACGTTCGCGCTGTGCGCGCTGCTCATCTTCATGATCGACATCGTCGAGCTGCTCCGCCAGGCTGGCAAATTCGGCAGCGTCGCCTCTTACAAAATCGCCAAGATGGCGTTGCTGCGGCTCCCCGCCTACACCGAGACGCTGATGCCGTTCTGCGTCCTCGCCGGTTCGATTGGCGCACTGCTGATGCTCAACCGCAAGTCGGAGCTGGCCGTCATGCGCGCCTCCGGGTTGTCGGCCTTCCAGTTCATACGGCCGGGCCTCACGGTGGCGCTCACCATCGGCATCGGAGCCGTCGCCCTCTATAACCCCCTTGCTGCGCGCGCCCGTGAAACCTCCGAGCGACTGTTTGCTGAAGCCTTCGGACGGGAAATGACCGTCCTGCGCGCCGACGGCAACGGCGCCTGGCTGCGCCAGGACGGCAATGACGGCGCCTCGGTGCTGCACGCAGGCTCGGCTGACGCCTCTGGCCAACTGCTGCACCAGGTGATGTTCATCCAATTCGATCGCCAGGGGCGCTTCATCGAGCGCATCGACGGACGCTTGGCCCGCCTCCAGGACGGCTACTGGGAGGTCGAGGACGCGCTGGTCACGCGCACGGGGGAACGTCCCCAGAACTACGAGCTGTTCACGGTCGGTACGTTCCTCTCGCCCGAGCGCGTTGCCGATGCGCTGGGCAGCGCTATCACGGTGTCGTTCTGGGAGCTGCCCGGATTGATCGAAACAGCCGAAAAAGCCGGTCTTTCGGCCGATCGTTTCCGTGTTCAGTACGCCCTCCTCCTGATGCGCCCGTTGCTCCTGGTCGTGATGGTCCTTTTGGCCGCCACTGTGTCTTTGCGGTCCTTCCGCTCAGGGGGCATCCAGACTATGGTCGCGAAGGGGTTGATCGGGGGATTTGGTTTCTTTCTCTTATCGGAAATCTCTCGCCAGGTTGGCATTGCAGGCCTCGCCCCACCGATGGTGGCGGTGGTGGTGCCTGTCGTGGTTGGGTTCTGTGGGGCATTGACGGTGCTGCTGCACCAGGAGGACGGCTGAGTGGCGCGTAGGGGGATATCGGCGCTGGCTCTCAGGAGCGCGTCGGACTGCAGGCAAGCCCTGCGGCGGCGCAATGGCGCTTGTCCAATCACCATCGTGCTCCCGATCCTCGCCGCAGCGCTGGCCGTGATACTGAAGCTCGTCGCGCTCGCCCCCGCCCAAGCCCAAGTCAGCCAGCCGACCAACGCCCGCGGCTTCGGCAACACCCCCTCGAGCTTCCCCAAGACTCCAGGCGGCCCCCTCGGCGGTCCTTTGCGCCCGATCGACAAGTCCCAGCCGCTCTACCTGCAGGGCGACGAACTCATCTACGACACCCGCGGCAACCGCGTCATCGCCCGCGGCAACGTCGAGATCTACTACAACAACTACATCCTCACCGCCGACGAGGTGATCTACGATCAGGGTGCCAACACGCTGGTCGCCACGGGCAACGCCCAGCTCAAGGAGCCCAACGGCAACATCGTCAAGAGCGACAGCATCGAGACGACCGCCGATTTCCGCGACGCATTCATCCAGAGCCTGAGCCTGATCGGCAAGGACGATACCCGCATCGCCGCTCGCCGTGCCGTGCGCAAGGACGGCAACGTTTCTGAATTCGAGCAGGGCAAGTTCACCCCGTGTAAGAGCGACGGCGGCCAACCGCCGCTTTGGTGTATCTCCGCCCAGCGCATCGTCCACGATCAGGCGGCAGCCACGATCACCTACCAGGACGCCCAGTTCGAGCTGTTCGGCACGCCGATCCTCTACCTCCCCTACTTCCAGCACGCCGACCCCAGCGTCAAACGCCGCTCCGGCTTCCTGATGCCGGAATTCAGCTCTAACAGCGCACTGGGTTACGGCTCGTCGCTACCCTATTATTTCGCCATCGCCCCGAACGCCGACTTCACTTTCAACCCCAAGTACTGGTCGAAGCAGGGCGTGCTCTATCAAGGCGAGTGGCGCCACAAGGTGGCCTTCGGCGGCATTACCGGCCAGTACAATGTCAAACTTGCCGGCATCAACCAGAGCGGCACCGACCTGCCCGACGGCACCACCGCCACCAAGCGCGACGAGCTCGACGGTTGGCGCGGCAGCCTGCAGACCAAGGGCCGCTTTTCGCTCTCTTCTTGGTGGAAGTTCGGCTGGGACGTGACTGTCGAAAGCGACGACACGTTCCGCCGCTTCTATAAGCTCGACAGCATCCTGCAGACCGATCGGATCAACACCGCCTGGCTACAGGGCCTGAGCGAGCGCAATCACTTCTCGATGCAGTTCTACCAGTTCGGCGGACTGCTGATCGAGGACAGCCCAGCTTCGGAATCGCGCGTTCATCCCGTCATCGACTGGAACTACATCGTCGGCCAGCCTGTGCTTGGCGGCGAATTGAGCTTCAACGCCAACACCCAAAGCATTTCGCGCAGCGACGGAACCGATTCCAACCGTGTCTCCATCGACGCCAATTGGCGCCGCAAGCTGATCGACGGCATCGGCCAGGTATGGACGCCCTTCGCCTACGCCAAGGCCGACGTCACCCACTTCACCAATGGCTTCGACCCCAATACCGCCACCCCCATCGCCGAGGACACCATCACGCGCGCCATCGGCGCTGTCGGTATCAAGTACGCCTTCCCGTTCGTCGCCCACGCCGCCAACGGGTCCCACGTCGTCGAGCCCGTCGCCCAGATCGTCGCCCGTCCCGCCTCCGTCTCCCAGCGCCGCCTCCCCGACGAGGACGCCAAGAGCCTGGTCTGGGACGACACGTTGATCTTCGACGTCGACAAGTTCTCCGGCTGGGATCGAGTTGAGACCGGCACTCGCGCCAACGTCGGCCTGCAATACACCTTCCAGGCCAACACCGGCGGCTACGCCCGCTTCATCGCCGGCCAGAGCTATCACGTCGCCGGCAACAACCCGTTCACCGATCCGGGTGTCGTCCCCTTCACCACCGTCGTTGAAAACCCCGACGGAAGCTTCACGCGCGTCGTCTCGCCGATCGACAATTTCTCCCGCAACAGCGGTCTCGACACCGCCAAGTCCGACTATGTGCTCGGCGCTTACCTCGCGCCATCGAGCCTGTTCCGTCTCGTCTCGCAAAGCCGCTTCGACGATGCCGAGTTGTCGCTACGCCGGCAAACCGTATACGGCAATGCCACCCTCGGTCCTGTCAGCCTCAATGCCCAGTACACCTACATGCGCGACGATCCTGAGTTGGCCGTCAACACGTCGCAACAGGAGTTGTTGGGCGGAATCGGCTTGCGCCTGACGGACCGTTGGTCGGTCAACGGGTCCGTGCGCTACGATCTCGACGAGAAATTGACCCTGCAGCGCTACCTCGCTTTGCGCTACGGCGACGAATGCTTCGTCCTGACTGCCTCCTACGCCGAGAACCACATCTCCAACCCCAGCCTCGACATCAAGCCGGACCGCACCGTCATGCTCCGCTTCGAGTTGAAGCACCTCGGTCAGTTCAGCTACACAACGGACCAGTTGGATCACGTCTTCAGCGAGAACCAGCCGCCGCAGAAATAGCGCACCATGGCCTCTGTCAGTCCCCACGACACCAGCCAGGCCGAAATAGAGACGGTGTGCCAGACCAGACTGATGCAGGCCTTCCCGGCTGCAACGCGGCCATCGCCATCCCACAATTCGCCGTTACCGATGGCTTTCCTTGGGGTTAGGCTACCTCATCGCCAAGCTTGATGGGGATAATGTGCCAACCGGCTGTCTTTCCGGGCTAGGTTGGACACAACCGAATCGAAGCAACTACGACAAGGCGCCCGCCATGATGCTCGCAGCCGTCACCGGCCAGATCCGCCCATCCAAAACCGGCCGCGTCGCAGCCGGCGCGAGCCTCATGGCCGCGACTCGCATTCTCCGGCGGTGCCATCCCTGCCGTGGCCCAGAGCAGCTCGTCCGTCGTGCCGACGATCCCGGGCTTGATCGTCTCCGCCCCCAATCCGAGCCAGGCGCAACCGCCGCCGCCCCCACCGCCGGCAGCCCGCCCGCCCGCGGCTGAACCCAAGCCGCAAGCCCAAAAGAAATCACGCCCGAAGCCGAGCCGCTCGGCCAGCGCCGCCACCGCCCCCAAATCGAGCGGCACCCGCATCGTCGCGCTCGTAAACGACCAGCCGATCACCGGCTATGAAGTCGAGCAGCGCTCGCGTTTCATGGCGCTGTCGACCAATATCTCCGACCGCGCCCGGGCCAACATGAAGGCCTACGCGCAAAACCCCGCCACCAACGAGCGCTTGAAGGCCATCCTGCAGGAGACCATCCAGGCCAATCGCGGCAAATCACGTGAGCAGGTGATCGCAGCCTTCGAGGCCCGCAAGAAGGCCTACGTCACGGGCCTCCAGAAGCAGGCCATCGAGAGCGCCCGCGCCAGCATCCTGCCGACCCTCAAGCAAAAGGCGCTGGATGAGCTGATCGAGGAGCGGCTGAAATTCGACGAAGCCAAGAAGCTCTCCGTCAAGGTCTCCCAGGAGGACGTCGACAAGGTGTTCTCCGAGATGGCCCAGCGCAACAAGATGACCGCCAAGCAGTTCGAGCAGCACATCGCGAGCCAAGGCGCCAGCGCCAGCGTGGTCAAATCGCGCCTCAAGGCCTCGCTGATCTGGCGCGACGTCGTCCGCAAGCGTTACGGCCACCACATCAACGTCTCGCAGCGCGAGATCGAGCAATTGGCTGCCCGCTCCGGCGGCGAGGAAGCGCTGGAGCTGCAGTTGCACCGGATCACCATCACGAGCCCCGGCAACGTCGAGCAACGTGCCATGGCCGCTCGCCTCGTCGAGGCCAACGCTTTGCGTGGCCAGTTCAAGGACTGCAAGAACATGGCAGCCCTTGCCCGCGGCCGCGCCAACGCCCGTTTCCAGGACCTCGGCTACCTCAAGCCATCAGCCATCGCCGAACCGACGCGGAGCTTGCTGATGGCCGCCAAGGACGGTGAGATGTTGCCCCCCAACCTCGGCGCGTCGGGAGTTCGAGCTCTACGCCGTCTGCGGTCGCCGTTCCAAAGGCGTCCCGGAGGATCAGCGCAAGGCGGCCGAGAGCCAGCTCACCATGCAGGAATTTGAGAAGCTGGCGCAGCGCTACCTCTACGACTTGCGCAAGGACGCCCTGATCGAGATGAGGTGAGATGACCGTGGCGACACCCATAGCGACTGGCCATGCGCGGACGCCCGTCGAGCGACCCCTCGCTGTCACCATGGGTGAGCCCGCCGGGATCGGCCCGGATATCCTCCTGATGGCATGGCGAGACAGGCTGGCGCGCGCGTTGCCGCCCTTCGTAGCCTATGGCGTACCAGCCTTGCTGGCCGAACGCGCAGAGCGCCTCGCCATCCCCCTAGCCATCGCGGAATGCCACGACGCCACCGTCCACGCGCGACCTTCCCGCAGATAAGTTGCGTGGTGATACCACCCCCAACCCCATTCGACGCGACGGTAGCACCCGGCACCCCCAACGTTGCCGCCGCTCCAGCCGTCATCGCCGCCATCGAGGAGGCGGTGGCAGCTGTCATGACTGGCCGATGCGCCGCCATAGTCACCTGCCCGATCGCCAAAGCGACGCTCTACGAGCATGGGTTTCCCCCACCCCGGCCATACCGAGTTCCTGGGCGTCCTGGCCGAGCAGCATCGCCCTGGCCAGCGCTATGTACCGGTGATGATGCTCGCATGCGATCTTCTCCGCGTCGTGCCGGTTACGGTGCATGTCCCCTTGCATGACGTGCCGGCATTGCTCACCCGCGCCAGCATCGAGCAGACGATCCGCATCACCGCCCGCGACCTCACCCGCCGCTTCGCACTCGCCTCACCGCGCATCGCCGTCGCCGGTCTCAATCCGCATGCCGGCGAGCAGGGCAGCCTTGGCCGCGAAGAGATCGAGATCATTGCACCGGCCATCGCTGCACTCCGCGACGAGGGACTCGATGTCTACCGGCCCCTTCGCCGCCGACACCCTTTTCCATCCCGAGGCACGAGCCCGCTACGACGCAGCCGTCTGCATGTATCACGACCAGGCCCTGATCCCGATCAAGACACTGGCCTTCGACGACGGCGTCAATGTCACGCTGGGCCTGCCCTTCGTGCGCACCTCGCCGGACCACGGCACCGCCTTCGACATCGCAGGCACTGGCCGCGCACGCCCCGACAGCCTGTTTGCAGCGCTGCACATGGCGCAGACCATGGCGGCAGCACCCAGCGTGCCCGAGCTGAGCACCGGGCGATGACATCCGAACCGGGCGAGCCCGTGCCGTCGACACCCGATGGCCACACGACGGATCGACCCGACGGTCTTCCTCCCTTGCGCGAGGTGATCGCCGCCTTCGGCCTCGATGCCCGCAAGAGCCTTGGCCAGAATTTCATCCTCGATCTCAACCTGACGCGACGCATCGCGCGTGCCGCCGGCTCGCTGCAGGACCGGGTCGCCATCGAGGTCGGTCCGGGCCCCGGTGGCCTGACCCGCGGCCTACTGATGGAAGGGGCTGCCCGTGTCATCGCCGTCGAGCGTGACGACCGCTGCCTGCCTGCACTCCAGGCCATAGCCGACGCCTACCCCGGTCGCCTCGAAGTGGTGGCCGACGATGCCCTCGAGGTCGACTGGAAAGGATTGTTGCGCCCTGGCGAAAGCGCCGTCATCGCGGCCAACCTCCCCTACAACATCGCAACCCGCCTGCTGATTCAGTGGCTCGAGACCGAGCCCTGGCCGCCCTGGTGGCACCGCATGGCGCTGATGTTCCAGCGCGAGGTCGCAGAACGCATCGTCGCCGCCCCCGAGACCAAGGCTTACGGCCGCCTCGCGGTCATTGCGCAATGGCGCACCCGCCCCGCATCGCCCTGCGTCTTGGCCCAGAAGCCTTCACGCCACCGCCAAAAGTTGCATCTGCCGTGGTGGTCTTTGAGCCCCGCGCGCGCTGCGAACCCGCCTGCAGTGTGTCTGACCCTCGGTCGTGTCACCGGCGCTGCCTTCGGCCAACGACGCAAGATGCTCCGCCAAAGCCTGAAACTTCTGGGTCGCGATCCCGCAGCGTTACTTGCCGCAGCCGGTGTGGCGCCGGAGCGGCGCGCCGAAGAACTCTCGCCCGCCGACTTCGCCCGCATCGCCCAGGCCGTCGATGCCGGTGTCGGACGCCTCGACAACCGATGAGAGCCTTGAAAACCCTCAGTCCTACTGCCCAGAGCGCTGCGTCATCGCCTCGAGATCGCTGATCAAGCCACCGACCAGCCCCGCCAGCGCCGGTTGCCGGCTGCGTCGAACGCGCTCGGCAATCAGGATCGCCTGCAGCTGTCCGAGGCTCTCCTCGATGTCCTCATTGATGATCACGTAATCGTATTCGTCCCAGTGCGCGATCTCAGTTGCAGCCCCCGCAAGGCGCCGCGCAATGACATCCGCGCCGTCCTGCCGGCGCGCGATCAGGCGCTGCTCCAATGCCATCGCCGACGGCGGCAGAATGAACACCCGCACCGCATCTCCCGGCGCTTCCTCAGCCAACCGGCGCGCGCCCTGCCAGTCGATATCGAACAGCATGTCGCGCCCAAGCTGGAGCTGCGCCATCACGTCGGCCCGTGGCGTGCCGTAGGCGTTGCCGTGCACCATTGCCCATTCGAGGAGGCCGCCCGACTGGCGCAGCGCATCGCACCTCCTCGGCAGTGCGGAAGTGATAATCGACCCCGTCGACCTCGCCTGGCCGCGGCCGTCTGGTGGTCACCGACACCGACACGGTCAGGTTGGCGTCGCGCTTCAAGATCTCACGGCTGAGCGTCGTCTTGCCGGCACCCGACGGCGACGACAGGACCAGCATCATGCCGCGACGAGGATTGGCTCCCATGGATGGCTCCCACGCGTGTTCAGCCTTTGGCGTCGGCGGGCCGAGACCCCCGCTGTAGACCGCCAATTGCACTGCCTATGGCACTTTTGCAGGCGACCTTCCAGTCGGGAACGCACCAGCTTACCGCCCCGAGCAAGGCCCGCTCCGTCATTCGATGTTCTGCACCTGCTCGCGCACCTGATCGATCACCGCCTTGAGCGCCAGCCCGATGCCCGGTCACCTCGATGTCGTTCGCCTTCGAGCAGATCGTATTGGCCTCGCGATTGAACTCCTGCGACAGGAAATCGAGCCGCCGGCCGACCGCACCAGGCTCTGCCAGCAGCGCGCGCCCCGCCGCCACATGCGCAGCCAAACGCTGCAGTTCCTCCTCGACATCGGCCCGCGTCGCCAGCAACACGGCCTCCTGATGCAAGCGTTCCGGCGACAGCGCCGTCTCCGTTTCAACCAGGCGCAGCACCTGCTGGCCAAGCCGCTCGCGCACCGCTTCCGCACGCCGCGAGGGATGCGCCTCGATCAATCCGGCGAGCTCCTCGATCCGCCGGAACGCCCCTTCGAGCACCGGCGCCAGACGCGCGCCCTCCTCGCCCCGCGCCGCCACCAAGGCATCGAGCGCCCGCTCGAACGCCGCAATAATCGCACTGCTGTGAGCCTTGAACTGCTCTTCGCTATAGCCAGCTCCACCCGTCTCGATCACACCCTTGAGGCCAAGTACGCCTTCCGGCCGCGGGTCGTTCGAAGCGCTGATGGATGTCCATCTCGGCGAGCGCAGCCAGAACCGTCGCCAGCGCCTCCTTGTTGATGCGGATGGGAGAAGCAGCAGCAGCGCTGTTCGACCGTGAGCGTCGCCGATACGTTTCCGCGCGTGAGCCGCTTGGCCACGCGCTCGCGTAGCGCAGCCTCCAGCGCGTCGAACCCCGACGGCAACCGCAACCGCACATCGAGCCCACGACCATTCACGCTGCGCAATTCCCAATGGAACGCCAGCCCCTCGACGCTGCCATCGGCGCGCCCAAATCCCGTCATGCTCTGCAAAGTCATGGTGCGTCAGGCCTCGGCTGGATCCATCTTCGCCTGAAAGCCATAACACACGAGGCGCCGACGACAGATCACGCGACCGCCAAGCCGTCACTCCTGAGGCGCCACCGCTGCGCCTGTCACCACCGCACCTCGACTTCCCGGCGCGGCAGCTTCACGCTCTCGGCCTGGGTCGCATTGAGCACCGGCGGCACCGCCGTCGCGGCCCCCTGACCGGATTGCCCCGCCTGCTGGCTGCGCTCGATCCTTCGCCAGTTCGCCACAGCCGCATTGTGGTCCTTGAGATTGGTCGTGAAGGTATGGCCACCCGTCCCATCGGCGACGAAGTAGAGATCCTGTGTCACGATCGGATTGAGGACGGCAGCGATTGCCGCCCGACCCGGGTTGCAGATCGGCCCCGGTGGCAGGCCATTGATCTGGTAGGTGTTGTAGGCCGTCTTGCGAATTGATATCGGAGCGCGTCAGCGACCGCCCGAGCGGCCCCTGCCCGCCGACGAGCCCATAGACGATGGTCGGATCCGACTGCAGCCGCATACCTTTGCGCAGCCGGTTGATGAAGACGGAGGCAACCCGCTGGCCGTTCCTCGGCCTTGCCGGTCTCCTTCTCCACGATCGACGCCAGCGTCAGTGCGTCCTGCAGCGTCTTGAACGGCAGCTCCTCCTGGCGCTGGGCCCACAGCGCAGCAATCAACTTGCCATGATCGGCCCGCATCCGGTCGACGATCTCCTGGCGCGAGGTGCCGCGCGAGAATCGGTAGGTGTCGGGCAGCAGGGTGCCTTCGTTCGGCATTTGCGCGATCTCGCCCGTCAGACCGGGCTCCGCCTTGATCCGCTCGACGATCTGCTGGCTCGTCAGTCCTTCCGGCACAGTCAGTTTCAGCAGGATGCCGCGGCCGGAGATGATGGTGTCGAGAACCTGGCGAACGCTGGCGCCCGGCTTGAATTCGTATTCGCCAGCCTTGAGGCCACCGCGATCGCCCGCCGTCGCCCCGCCATACACCTTGCCGACGTAGTACTGCAGCATGAACAGCCGCCGGTCATCGATCACACCGGCCCGCTCGAGTCGATCGGCAACCTCGAGCGCACTGTCGCCCTTGGGCACGACCACCACTGCTTGCTGCGTCAGCGGTCCTTTCGCATCGAACCCGGTGTGCACCCACATGCCCAGCGCTGCCACCATCACCAACATCAGCAGAGCAAAAGACAGCACGCCATCGAGAAAATTGAGAAAACCATTGGTGCGACGCGGCTCACGCTCGTGGCGCATCGGCTTCAGGGGCCTCGGTGGACGAGTCGGCATCGAGAAGCTCTGATGGGCTGCGGGGAACCGGCGCCGCCGCGCGTTGCGTCGTGGGCTTTCCGGTTCCGGTGGTCGACGGCGGCCGCTTCATCGCGCTGGTCTCATTTTCCTGGCGCCCACATGGGCTGGGAGATCCTCCGCCGGGCGCGAAATCCGCAGAATCGCGACTACATCACTGTACGCAAAAATGTGGCCGAAGAACGTAAAACGTCTTGCGAACGCCCACCCCTGGGTGCGTCGATTTCACCCGCAAACTCAAAGCAAAACTTCCACGCTCGACGCGACGTCCGCCCAACGCCGGCCCACACACGCGCCCGATCAGCGATTGCTCAAACCCTAGTTCAAGCGCCGCATGACCAGCGACGCATTGGTGCCGCCGAACCCGAACGAGTTGGACAGAACCGTATTGATCTGGCCGCTCCACCGCTTTGTGCGGAACGAGATCGATCGGCGTCTCGACCGAGGGATTGTCGAGATTGAGCGTCGGCGGCGCGACGTTGTCGCGGATCGCCAGCACCGAGAAAATCGCCTCGACCGCACCGGCCGCCCCCAGCAGATGGCCGATCGCCGACTTGGTCGACGACATCGCCAGCTTGCCTGCCGAATTGCCGAACAAGCGCTCGACCGCGCCAAGCTCGATCTCGTCGCCCATCGGCGTCGAGGTGCCGTGCGCGTTGACGTAGTCGATCTCGCTGACGTCGATGCCGGCCCGCTTGATGGCCGCCCGCATGCAGCGGTAGGCGCCGTCGCCATTCTCGGCAGGCGCCGTGATGTGATAGGCATCGCCGGACATGCCGTAGCCGATGACCTCGGCGTAGATCCGCGCGCCGCGCGCCTTGGCATGCTCGAGCGTCTCGAGCACCACGATGCCCGCGCCCTCGCCCATGACGAAGCCGTCGCGGTCCTTGTCGTAGGGCCGCGAGGCCTTCTCCGGCGTGTCGTTGAACCCGGTCGACAGCGCCCGGCAGGCGGCGAAACCCGCCAGTGCGATTCGGCAGATCGGGCTTTCCGCGCCGCCGGCCACCATCACGTCGGCATCGCCCAGCGCGACCAGCCGCGCGGCATCGCCGATGGCGTGCGCACCGGTCGAGCAGGCCGTCACGACGGCATGATTCGGACCCTTGAGCCCGTGCTTGATGGAGACGTAGCCAGAGGCCAGATTGATCAGCCGGCCGGGAATGAAGAACGGCGACACCCGCCGCGGTCCCTTTTCCTTGAGCAGGATCGAAGTCTCCGCAATGCCGTTGAGGCCGCCGATGCCGGAGCCGATCAGAACCCCGGTGCGCTCCTGTTGCTCCGTCGTCTTCGCCGCGTAACCCGAATCAGCAATCGCCTCGTCGGCCGCTGCCATCGCGTAGACGATGAACTCGATCGACCTTGCGCTGTTCCTTGGGCTCCATCGACTTGTCGGCATTGAACGTGCCGTCGCTGCCATCCCCGCGCGGGACGAAGCTGGCGATCTGGCACGGCATGTCGCCGACCTCGAATTCCGTGACCCGGCGCGCGCCGCTGCGTCCGGCGAGCAGGCGCGACCAGGTCGCCTCGACGCCGCAGGCCAGCGGGGTCACGAGTCCGAGACCGGTTATGACAACGCGTCGCATGGGCCTCCCCGTCGAAGCTGATCCTTGCCTCAAAGCAACCGACCGGCGGTTGCTCCAGCCCGATCCCGGCCGCATCACGCGCCGAGCCGGGTCTCGTACCGCAGGCCGCACATGCGCCACAAACTCGAACCGACGGGCGCTCAAGCGCCCGCGCGGTGATCAGGCAGCCTTGGCCTGCTTCTCGAGAAACTTGACGGCATCGCCGACCGTCTGGATGTGCTCTGCGGCATCGTCGGGGATCTCGCACCCGAACTCTTCCTCGAACGCCATCACCAGCTCGACCGTATCGAGGCTGTCAGCGCCAAGATCGTCGATGAAGCTCGCGCTCTCGGTCACCTTGTCGGCTTCGACGCCCAGGTGCTCGACAACGATCTTCTTCACGCGCTCTGCGACATCGCTCATTTCCAGGTTCCCCTGCAAGGTTCTGTTTTAAGGCGGCCGTTACCCGGCCTGGCAGTCTAGTTTCATTGGCGGTAAGGCGGCAAAAGTGCCTTTGCACCATCGACCTCGCAGCGTTCGTGGGGTTGCCATCGGCGCGGCGCAAGGTTGCCGTATCGCTAGCGTGAGTCGCGGCCACAGAACCCCGATTGTGGGGGCCTGGCAAGCCCTTCTCCCCAGCTGTTGACCAGCAGTCGCCGGTCGGTAACACACTTCAACCTCCTTGAAAAGCCAAGTGGCAGGTGCCACCCGGCATTATCACGAGGGCTTTGCCTCAGACCATGACCATGCCGCCGTTGACATGAATGGTCTGTCCCGTGACATACCGAGCCTCGGCGCTGGCGAGATAGACCGCGCACGCGGCAATATCCGCCGGTTCACCAAAGGCCTGAGCGGGAATGGCGCCCATGATCGTCGTCGTCTGCTGCTCGTTCAGGGCATCCGTCATCGCCGTCTTGATGAACCCCGGCGCGATGCAGTTGGCCGTGATTCCGCGGGGCGCGACCTCGCGCGCCAGCGACTTCGTCATGCCGATCATGCCAGCCTTGGATGCGGCATAATTGCCCTGTCCGGGGTTGCCGAGGATGCCCGACACCGACGAAATGTTCACGATCCGTCCAAAGCCCGTCTTGGACCGCAGCATGTGCCGGGTCGCCGCCCGCATGAGCATGAACGTCGAGGTCAGGTTGACGGCAATGACGTCGTCCCACTGCTCGTCCTTCATGACCATGAACAGATTGTCCCGGGTGAGACCGGCGTTATTGACGAGGATGTCGAGCCGCCGCCCAGCGCCTTGATGGCCTCGTCGATCAGCTTGCCGACCTGCGTCCTTGTCGGCGAGATCGCACGGGCAGACAACCGCCCTCTCACCGAGCTCGGCCTTGAGCGCCTCGAGCTTGTCCGCCTGTCGGCCGGACAGCGCCACCGTCGCACCCTGCGCGTGAAACGCGCGAGCAATAGCCCCGCCGATGCCGCCGGTTGCCCCGGTGACGAGGGCCGTCTTGCCTCTGAGGTCAAACATGGCGATCCTCGCGGTTGAATTGAGTTGCAGACACGCCGGCTGGGGCCCTGAGAGCTCTCATTTGAACCGGTCGGCCACTGCGGCGATATCGTCAGGCGTACCGACGGCCTGGGCCTGCAAGCGTTTTGTCGATCCGCCCGGCGAGCCCGGTGAGCACCTTGCCTGAGCCGATTTCGTAGAGCTCGCTCACCCCGCCGGCCACCATCGCGAGGACGCACTCGCGCCAGCGCACGGTCCCGGTGACCTGCTCGACCAGCCGCTCCTTGATCTCTCCGGGATCGGCGATCGGCGCCGCCGTACGTTCGCGACGACCGGCACGAGCGGCGGCGTAATCGTCGACTGCGCCAATGCCTCGGCCATGACGTCGGCCGCAGGTTGCATCAGCGAGCAATGGAATGGCGCACGACACCGGCAGCGGCATGGCGCGACGCATGCCGTGTGCCTTCGCGAGGTCCGGCACGCGATCGACCGCCGACTTGTGGCCCGACAGCACAACCTGCGTCGGCTCGTTGTCGTTGGCGACGTCGAGCACGTCACCGCCGGCCGCCTCGGCGGCAATCGCGCGCGCCGCATCGAGCCCACCCCCAAGCAGCGCGACCATCGCCCCGCCCCGACGGGCACAGCCTCCTGCATGGCTCGACCACGGATCTGGAGGAGACGCGCCGTGTCGGCGAGCGAGATCGCCCCGGCAGAGGCAAGAG
>CAVXGT010000012.1:0-262759 GCA_963761475.1 uncultured Alphaproteobacteria bacterium | reverse complement strand
GAAGCGTATCGTGCGAACGGTGATCAGCGAGGTGATCGCCGACGTAGATACTGAAGCTGCCGAGATCGTGCTTCTCATTCATTGGATGGGCGGCGTGCATACGGAATTGCGTTTGCCACGGCGCCGACGCGGGCAGCGCAACAGCACACCACTCGATATCATCGAAGCCATTCGGCAGCTGGTCCTGATCGCCAATGACGATCTCATCGCCGGCGTTCTCAACCGCAACAAGCTGACGACCGGGCACGGCAATCGATGGACGCGCGAGCGCGTCACGTCGCTGCGGTGCCATCATAAGATCCCGGTCTACCGCGCTGCTGCTGATGGTATCGAACAGTGGCTCAATCTGACCAAGGCCGCGGCGCTCCTGGGCATCAGCGCCAAGACGCTTCGCCTCGCAGCCGAAGCCAAGCAGATCGACGCCGTTCACCCGTTGCCTGAAGGTCCGTGGATCTTCGCCCGATCGGAAATCGCCGGCCCTGCGGCAAGACTGCTACTCGAACGGGCAAAGCGCGGGGCAAAACACCCCACGGGACCCCATCCCGATCAACAAAACCTCTTCCCTCCAACGACATAGACAGATGGGTGTTGTGATGCAGGATTCTAATGCTGCCGCCAGCTCTCGATGATGATCCGCGCTTCATTCAGCGAGTAGAAGATCTCACCATTCAAGAGTTCGTCCCTCATCCGCGCATTGAACGAACTCGATGTACCCGTTCTCCCATGGGCTTCCCGGCGCGATGTAGGCCGTCCTGGCGCCGACCGCCGCAATCCACTCCTGGACCGCCTTGGCGACGAACTCCGGGCCGTTGTCCGACCGGATGTGTCCCGGCACACCGCGCAGGATGAAGAGGTCGGACAGCACGTCGATCACATCGATGGACTTCAACCGCCTCGATACCCGGATCGCCAGACACTCGTGCGTGAACTCGTCGATGACATTGAGCATGCGGTACTTGCGGCCGTCATGCGTGCGGTCCTCGACGAAGTCGTAGCTCCACACATGATCGCGATGCTCGGGCCGCAGCCGCACGCACGAGCCATCGGCTAGCCAAAACCGGCCACGCTTGGGTTGCTTTGCAGGCACTTTCAGCCCCTCCTGCCGCCAGATCCGCTCGACGCGCTTGTCGTTGACCACCCAGCCCGGCCAGGACCGCAGCAGCTCCGCGATCTTGCGGTAGCCGTAGCGGTCGTATTGCCGGGCGAGCGCCACGATGTCGGCGGTCAGTGCTGCCTCGTCGTCACGCCCCCTGGGTGTCTTCCTCTGTGTCGAACGATGCTGCCCGAGCGCCTTGCAGGCGCGGCGCTCGGAGACGGCGAGTGTCCGCCGGACATGCTCGATGATTGCACGCCGACGGGCGGGGCTTGTCAGTTTCCCCTTGCAGCCTCTTGCAGGATCAGCTTGTCCAGCGTCAGGTCGGATACCGCTCGCCTCAGCCGGGCGTTCTCCTGCTCCAGCTCCTTCAACCGCCTGACCTGGTCGGTTTTCAACCCGCCGTACTCGTTCTTCCAACGATAGTAAGTCACCTCGGTGACCCCGATCGAGCGGATCGCATCGGCGACGGCCTTGCCTTGCGCCGTCAGCACATCAACCTGCCGCAGCTTCGCGACGATCTCTTCGGGCTTGTGTCTCTTCTTCGGCATTGTGGTCCTCCTCGGGAACATTCCCATACTTCAGGGCGGACCACTTCAAGGGGGGAGGATCACTGATTACGACGGACGCATTTGGCCGCTACAACGTGCCATGCGCTGACATCCCCGACGCCAGCATCGGCTCGAACTTTGTGGTCAAGCTGGATACGCGCTCGTTGCCGACGGGCTACAGGGTCACGACCGAGAATCCGAGAGTCGTTCGACTGACACGCGGCAAGCTCACCAAGCTGAACTTCGGTGCGGCGATCACGAGCGTCATCCGGATCGACCTCAACGATCAGGCGTTCGTTGGCGGTGGCGAACAGCCCAGCGGAGCGCTGGTCGACGGCATCGACAGCCTGGTGCGCAAGCTTGCCGACCGACCACCGTCAGTGGTCAGGCTAAGCTACCACTCAAGCCGCGACAAGGAGAAGGCACTCAAGCGTCTGAAAGCCGTTTCGCGTCTCGTCAGCGATCGCTGGCGTCAGGTTGGTGGCCGGCATCGCCTGGACATCGAAACGACAATCGTCGCGGAACGGTGAGGCAACTGACATGAAAACTATTCAATCGGATGCGGTGATCATGAACGGGCGCCTCCTTGCAATGCTGCTGTGCTCTACGGCACTGAGCACGGTATTTATTCTGGGCGAAGGCAGTGTTGCTCGCATGGCGAGAGCCGAGCCGGGCGCGTCGGCTCAGACTGAGGGGGCGGTACGGTCGGGTGAGAGCAGCAGGTTGCGCGTGGGAGAGAACACCGAGAAGGGGACGCCTGCGGCCAATCCGGGAAAGATGGGTTTCTCTATCAGCGTCGACGGCGAGCGGCTCGCTGGTGACGACAGGCCGGTGGACGACACGCGGCGGACCGACATCGCGCTCAGCAAGGTCGACATCCAGGTCAAGTTCGACGGCCTCGATGTGCGGCCGATCCTGAATGTTGCAACCACGGACTTGCGACACAGCTATCGGTCGGGTGACGACATCCGGTTCAATGTGACGACGAACTATCCGGCATGGATTGCGCGGGCAGAGGTTCGCATCCTCGATGCGGAGGCGGGGCCCGCGTCGCGGCCGGTTGCGGCCCTGGAGGTCCCAAGGATCGGCGACGATCTGGTCTGGCAAATGCCGGCCAATGGACCCGACAAATACGTCTATATCCTGCGCGTCTATGATCGCAAAGGTCGCTTCGACGAGACCGTGCCGCTGGTCCTGCGGCGCACCGATCGTGATTTTGCAACACACGAGACCGCGCCGGCGGGCCAGCCCGTGTCGGCGGGACGACTCGAGGATCGTACAGCCATCAGGAACATCCCGGTCTATGGCGGCGCCGTTACCGTGTTTGGGCGGAATATACCTGACGGCTATGGCGTGCGTGCGATCGGCGAGCGGATCCCTGTCGATCAGAAGGGGGCGTTCCTGGTGCAGCGGATACTGCCACCGGGCGAGCACACGGTCGGCATCGATGTCAAGGGCAGCAAGGATGGGCACTTGAGCTTTGAGCGCGATGTGCTCATCCCGGAGAACGAGTGGTTCTACGTCGGTCTCGCGGACCTGACGGTCGGCAAGCGGTTCGGCAGCCGCGAACTGGTCGAGACTGCGCCCGGCGAATACGACAGCGTCTATTCCAAAGGGCGGCTCGCTTTCTACCTGAAGGGCAAGATCCAGGGGCGTTAC
This sequence comes from uncultured Alphaproteobacteria bacterium, assembly GCA_963761475.1. Lineage (GTDB taxonomy): Bacteria > Pseudomonadota > Alphaproteobacteria > Rhizobiales > Hyphomicrobiaceae. The sequence continues at coordinate 259,456 of CAVXGT010000012.1, read as the reverse complement.
ATTCTGACGGCGTCGGCAGATACGGGTGAAGAGAAGGTCCAGAACCTCTTCCGCGACTACAACGGCAAAGGCCCGCAGGAGTTGCTGCGGCGGATCGATCCCGACCGATACTATCCGGTTTATGGCGATTCATCGACGGCGCTGGAAGACGCGCCGACGGACGGCAAGTTCTACGTGCGGCTCGAGCGTGGCAACTCGCACGTGATGTGGGGGCGCTACAAGACCACGATCCGTGGCGGCGAGTTTGCGCGCAACGAACGCAAGCTCTATGGCGGGCAAGGCGTCTACAAGTCGGAAACGACGACGACGCATGGGGCGGCGCGATACGAGGCCGAGGCCTTTGCCGCGCGGCCGGGCACGCTGCCGCAGCGCGACGTGATGCTTGGAACGGGAGGCTCGGTCTATTTTCTCTCGCGCCAGGACGTCAACCGCGGAACGGAGACGCTGTCGATCGAGGAGCGCGATCCAGCAAGTGACTACGTGCTGACGCGGCATCAGCTTCGCTACGGCGAAGACTATGAGATCAACTATGTGCAGGGCGTTGTACTGCTGAAGAAGCCGCTGTCGTCGGTGGCGCCACGCAGCGACATCGTGAGCAGTGGAACGCACGGCGGCAACGCGCAGTTCCTGGTCGTACAGTACGAGTATACGCCGACACTCGAGAAGGTGAGGGGGTACTCGACAGGTGGGCGCGGGCAAGCCTGGGTGACGGACAACGTACGGGTGGGTGTGGCGGGGCTCAGCGAGCAGACTGGGGACGACACACACGATGTGGTGGCCGGTGATGTGCATGTCAGGCTCAGCCGCAACTCCTATGTTGAAGCTGAAACGGCACGCAGTGACGGGCCGGGCTTTCGCAGCACGCACTCGATCAACGGCGGTTTGACGATCGATCCGAGCGGCACGCCGTTGGCGCGGGATCGCCAGGCATCAGCCTATCGGGCAAAAGCGCTCGTCGACCTCGCGGACTTTGGGTTGGCAAAGAAGGGTGCGATCGGCGGCTACTACGAGCATCGTGACGCGGGCTTCTCGTCGTTCGGTTACGACACCGACAAGGAGCAGCGGACCTATGGAGCGCTTGCTGATCTGGCTTTGCGTGACGATCTCAGGCTGAAGCTAAAGTACAAGGATTACTGGAACTCGTCGGGCCGGACCGACAGCGAAGGCGGCGGCCAGATCGAATATGATTGGCGTCCGCAATGGACGGTCGGTCTGGGTGTCAAGCACAGAGACATGTCGGCGCCGGGCGTGGTGGTGCACAGTCCGCTGCAGATGGACGGCGCACGCACGGATGCGGGTGTGAAGCTCACGTACAAGCAGGACAAGGACCACGCTTACTACGTGTTCGGGCAAGGCACGGTGAACCGCAGCGGCAACATCAGCCGTAACGACAGGGGCGGGGTTGGCGCGGAAGTACGGGTGACGGAGAAAGTCGGCGTCGGTGGCGAGCTCTCTTATGGCTCGCTCGGATGGGGTGGTCTGGCTACTATCAGCTATGATCCCACCCCCGACGATCGGAATTATTTCGGCTACCGGCTTGATCCCGAGCATGCTTTGACGGTCGGGCAGCCGCTGATCGGGACGGACTTCGGCAAGTTTATTATCGGTTCCAAACACAAGTTCTCGAATTCCGTGTCGGCGTATGCGGAGAACAACTACGACATCTTCGGTGCGCGACAGATGCTGACCAGCACGTATGGCGTAGTCTATACGCCGACAGCGCTGTGGTCGGTCAACGGTGGCATCGAGTACGGAAACATCAAGGATCCGCACAATACGGGCGACATCGAGCGCGTGGCTCCGTCGGTGGCGGTTGTCTACAGGGATGCCGAGCGGATGAGTTGGCGGCTCAAAGGCGAGGCGCGGTTCGACGATTCGACGGATGTGCGGAAGGACCGGACGACGTACCTCGCCGCTGCCGGATTGGCGTTCTCATTCGACAAGGATTGGCGGTTTCTCGCCGGACTCGATGCGGCGCTCTCGGATTCAAACCAGTCGAGCCTGCTCAACGGTGATTATGTCAAAGGCAGCGTCGGATACGCCTACCGGCCGGTCGCTTCGGACTGGATGAATGCGCTGTTCAAGTTCATCGTCATCTACGACCTGCCGGGTCCGGATCAGATCACGATATCGGGGAGCAAGCTCGGACCGGCGCAGCGTAGCTTCGTGCTGTCGACGGACGCCAACTTCGATGTGAACCGCTACCTGACGATCGGCGGCAAGTATGGCTTCCGGATTGGGCAGGTGTCGCAATCGCGCAGTGACAAGGATTTCGTCGATTCCTCTGCGCATCTGGGTGTGCTGCGCGCCGACTTTCATGTCGTCAAGAACTGGGACGCCATGATCGAACTTCGCGCCCTGCACACGACGGAGATCGATACGACCAGCTTCGGCACCGTGCTGGCCGTCTACCGCCATCTCGGGGACAACATGAAGGTCGGTGTCGGCTATAACTTTGGTCGCTTCTCGGACGATGTTGCCGATCTCACTCATGACGACAAGGGTGTGTTCGTGAACGTAGTCGGTAAGTTCTAGAAGGCACACGGGAGTAGAGATGCGTGGCGCGAGGCGCGCTTGCTTTGGCGGCGTGCGGGCAATGAGAAGAATGGCAGAGGCGGTCGTGCCTCCGCCATTTTCGTGTCTGCGTCGCGGGGATGGCTGTAGGCGCCATTGCGAAGTCTCCCGATGGCAATATAATTTCTGCGAATCCTTTTTTGTTTCGCGCATAAATATCTCGTAAATATGCCGCGAGATTGGGTTCTCTGTGGCCTGGTGCAGCTGACGTTCTATTAAAAAAATATGCGTTATATCAGACGGTTGATTTGTGGGCGCGGTTTTCTGGAAAATAAACGCTGCGCTAATGGCGGGGGCTTGTGCCTTCGGCGGTCATAAATTTTCAAGTGACTGGAGCTGCGCTCGTCGCTATGAATTGAGAGAAGGCTAAAAGGCTCCAGGCGCCATTGCTGTAATATGGGGATGCAGGCTTTTTCGTGATGCAGCTCGTCACCCTCCCAATTCAGCTGGCAGCGTTAAGAGAGGCCTTAGCCGCAGTCGTTCCCTGGGAGGGACATTCATGTGTCTGACCGCAACTGAGCGGATAAGTGGGTGGATGCATCGGCTCTGTCTGCCGAGTGGCTGTGAGCATTCGCGCTTGCCTATGCCCATCAACTAACGCCGCGCCAAATACGCGCGTGCTTCAGGTTCGAGCACCATCCCTCACAAGAACACGTGATCGCCGGAGATCACGGCAGCAACACGCATTGCAGGAGCAGTGGGCGATGGTTGTGCGTATGCGCCATCACGCATGCGGTGCCCGACCGGGAACGGTGTTTCGTGTTTCGGCAGGCGTCAAGACATTTGCGGCCTGTCGGGAGACATACCGCTCCCCGACGTTTTCGAGCGCTCGCTGCATTTCGTCGTCGCCGACTTCAACGCGATCGCCATCGTCAGTCAATGGCCGGGCCTCATCGCTTGGCCGCGAGATCAAATGATCAATTCGCCTAACAACAGGATAACGGGAATGCCAACGATCTCCCTTCGAGCACTGATGTTGACGGCTGCCGGCTCGGCAGCATTGACACTGACTTGCGCCGGCAACAGCGTCGCGCAGACGGTCAAGCTGCCGTCTACTGTGACGATGACCGCCTACGACACCGGCTCGTCCGGCTTCAATATCGCTGTCGCCGTCGGCAAGGTTCTCAAGGACAAGTACAAGACGGATGTCCGCGTGTTGCCGGCCGGTAATGACGTTGCCCGGCTTGGCCCGCTCAAGGCTGGGCGGGCACAGGTGTCGGCAATGGGCATCGGCGGCTACTTCGCGCAAGAAGGCATCTTCGAGTTCGCTGCCAAGGAATGGGGGCCGCAGGCGCTGCAGATGCTGCTCGCCTCGACAGATTGCAACAATATCTCGATCGGCATCGCAAATGATGTCGGCGCCACCGATATCAGCGGCCTCAAGGGGAAGCGGGTCGGAGCGGTGGTCGGTTCGCCGGCGCTGAACACCAACATGGCGGCGATGCTGGCCTTTGGTGGGCTGACGATGGCGGACGTGACCGTCGCGGAGTTCGCGAGCTACGGTGCGATGTGGAAGGGCGTCCTCAACAACGAGATCGATGCTGCTGTGGCCTCGAACATCTCGGGTCAGGCCAAGGAAGCGGAAAGCTCGCCGCGTGGCTTGTTCTACCCTGTCATGGCGCATTCGGATGGGGCGGGGTGGGCGCGGGTCGCCAAGATCGGTCCCTATTTTGCCAAGCACACGAGCACGTGTGGGATCTCGGCGTCGAAGGACAAGCCGTTGGAGACATCGGCCTATCCATATCCGATCTTCATGGTCTACGGCTCGGCTGCTTCAGAGACAGTGCATGGGCTCGCCACGGCGATGGTCGAAGGCTACGCGGACTACAAGGACGCGGTGCCCGGCGCTTCGGGGCTCAACGTCAAGACGCAGAATTTCCAGTGGGTGCTGCCGGTGCATCCGGCGGCGGTGAAGGCCTTCAAGGCGGCCAATGCCTGGAAAGATGCAGACGAGGTGCACAACAACGGTTTGCTGAAGCGCCAGAAGACCTTGGCTGACGCCTGGGCAGCCTTCAACAGCAGCAATCCTCCAGCTGACAAGGACACGTTCCGCAAGGGCTGGATGGAGGCGCGCAAGGCGGCATTGGAGAAGGCAGGGCTGGACGTCATTTTCAACTGACCCTGGGGCGGTTCGAGATGCCGCTGAGGGTGGAAGCAGGTGCTAACCCAGTTGCAGGAAAGGAAGTGCAGATGCCTTTTCGTATTCGCCGGAGCGCGGCAATCACTGCTGCCATCCTCGTCACAGCGATTGCTGGAAGCGCGGCGGCGCAAGATGTGAAGCTGCCGTCGACGCTGACGTTCACCGCCTACGATACGGGAACGTCGGGGTTCAACATCACGGTCGCCGTGGGGAAGGGCCTCAAGGAGAAATACGGCACGGATTTGCGTGTGCTTCCTGCGGGCAACGACGTGGCCAGGCTTGCACCGCTCAAGGCCGGCCGAGCGCAGGTGTCGGCCATGGGCGTCGGCATCTACTATGCGCAGGAGGGCGTGCTCGAATTTGCGGTGCGTGAGTGGGGGCCGCAACCGCTGATGCTGATCCTGTCGTCGATCGATTGCAACGGCTCGGCGCTCGGGATTGCCAAGGACGTCGGCGTCTCCACCTACAAGGAGCTGAAGGGCAAGCGGGTTGGGTGGGTGGTTGGCTCGCCCGCGCTCAATCAGAACACGCTTGCCATGCTGGCGTTCGGCGGCCTCAAGAAGGAGGACGTGAAGCTTGTCGAGTTCTCGAGCTTCGGCGCCATGTGGAAGGGGATGCTGACCAACGACGTCGATGCAGCCTACGCTTCGACCATCACCGCCAACACGCGGGAAGTCGATACGAGTCCGCGCGGCCTCGTGTGGCCACCGCTGCCGCATGCCGATACGGCCGGGTGGGCGAGGCTGACCGCGATCGGTCCCTATTTCACCAAGCACAAGGCGACGTGCGGCTCGGCCGGATTGTCGCCGACTTCGCCCAAGGAGATGGCGACGTTCCCTTATCCCTTGTTCACGGTGATGGGCAGCTCGACCACGGATCAGGTCTACGCCATGACCCAGGCGATGATCGCGACCTACGATCTCTACAAAGACGGGGCGCCGGGTGCTTCGGGGCTGGCGATCAGCAAGCAGACGACGCAGTGGTCGATCCCGTTCCATCCAGGCGCTGTCAAGGCGTTCAAGGAAGCCGGCGTGTGGAAGGGCGAGGATGAAGCCCACAATCAGGGGCTGCTCAAGCGCCAGGGTGTTCTCAAGACGGCCTGGGCAACGTTCCTGAAGGGCGAGACGCCGGCTCAGGCGGAGGCCTTCCGGCCGGCGTGGTTGGCGGCGCGCAAGAGCGCCCTCGAGAAGGCCGGCCTGTCGACAGCACCGAACTGACGACATTCATTTATCTGAGCCGCGGTCGGCATGGACCGCGGCTCGGCGTTTCGCCTCGCGTTAATCCTCCTGCTCAGAGCGCATCACCGATGACCTCGACATCAAACACGGCCAAAGGACAACCCGGCGTACAAAAGCACGTGGATTTCGGCGATCCGCACGCTCAAACGGGCCCGCAGGAAGCCGAGGTGACGCGCATCCGAACGCTGCACGGGTTCTGGCGATGGCTGCTGGTGGCACTGACCGGTGCCACGATCCTGCTGTGCATCAACCAGCAGTTCAATTTGCGCTTCTTGATCGGACACACGCAGCTCAATACCGAGTACTTCTATCTGCTGATCGTGCTGATGCTGCCGTTCACGTTCGTGTTGTTCCCCGGCAGCGAGAAAGCGCCGATTGATCGGGTGCCGTGGTACGATGCGGTCTTGTTCGTCGTGACGGTGGCTGCGGCTACGCACCTGATGCTCAACATCAGGAAGGCGGCGGAGCTCGGTTGGGAGTTCAATGGCGCGCCGATGCCTGTCATCGTCACGGGCGTTGTGATGTGGGCGTTGTTGATGGAGGCGCTGCGGCGCACCGGCGGATGGAGCCTGCTGCTGAGCATCCTGCCGTTCACGCTCTATCCCCTGTTTGCAGAATCAAAATGGCTCGGGCCGCTCAAGGGTACGCAATCGACGCTGGAACAAGCAACGGCCTACCATGTGCTGTCGACTGAAAGCCTGCTCGGTATTCCGATCCAGGCCTTCGCCGACACCGTCATCGGCTTTCTCGTGTTCGGCACAGCGCTGATGCTCACAGGGGCTGGAAAGTTCTTCATCAATCTTGCTTTCGGGCTTTGTGGCACGTTCCGTGGCGGTGCGGCCAAGGTCGGCATCTTCGCCTCGGCGCTGCTCGGCATGATGTCGGGTTCGATTGTCTCGAACGTGCTCACCGCGGGCACGATGACTATTCCGACCATGAAGCGCACGGGCTTCTCGCCCTCCTATGCCGGCGCGATCGAGGCGTGTGCCTCGACCGGCGCCGTGCTGGCCCCGCCGGTGATGGGGGCGACGGCGTTCGTCATCGCCCAGTTCCTCAACGTCAGCTACGCGGAAGTGGCGCTCGCCGCGGTGATCCCGGCCGTGCTCTATTATCTCGGCCTCTTCATGCAGGTCGACAGCTACGCAGCACGCCGCAATCTCAAGGGCCTCAAGCGCGAGGAACTGCCGAGCATCAAACAGACCCTCAAAGAGGGCTGGTACTATGCTTTCGTGGTGGCGCTGCTGGTCGTGATGCTACTCCACTTCAAGCGTGAGAGCCACGCACCGTTCTATGCCACGGCGCTGCTCATCGTTCTCAATCAGATGTTCAACAAGGATGGGCGCTGGGGACTGCGGTCGGTCGTCAACTTCCTCGAGGCGAACGGGCGGACATTCGTCGAGCTGATCGGCATCCTGGCGGGCTGCGGCCTGCTCATCGGCGCCTTCTCGATGACCGGCGTCGTATCGAGCCTGGCGGGTGACATGCTGCGCTTGGCCGGTGGCGACGTGTTCCTGCTGCTCGCCATGTGTGCCATCACCAGCCTGGTGCTCGGCCTCGGGCTCACGACGACGGCCTGCTACATCTTCCTTGCCGTGCTTGTGGCGCCCGCGCTCGAGAAGCTCGGTCTCAACAAGATGGCCGTGCACATGTTCATCTTCTACTGGGGTATGCTGTCGTCGATCACGCCACCGGTGGCGATCGCGTCGTTCGCTGCCGCGGGGATCGCGGGGGCGCCGGCGATGCGCACGGGATGGGAGAGCATGTGGGTCGGCTCGATCATCTACTTCCTGCCGTTCTTCTTCGTCATGAACCCGGTGCTTGTTCTGCAAGGCAACGGCATCTTCCTCGAGGCGGTTCAGCTGGTGGTCGAGGCGTCGATCGGTATCCTCCTCATCTGCGGCGGCCTGCAGGGATACCAGGCTGGGGTTGGCGACACACGCCACGCGGGCGCGCTCGAGTGGCCGATCCGCATCCTGCTCATCGTCGGCGGGTTCACGCTGGCGATGCCCGGCGGTGGCATCGCGCCCTTCTCGCAAACGACGATGACGTTGCTCGGCGTCGGGATCTCGGTGCCGACGCTGCTGGTGCTGTGGACCTTCGTCAAGCGCGCGGGGCAAGCGGAGTGGCAGGCGAGACCGGTGGCTTGATGCCAGCGGGCTGCCTCAGCGCTGGCGAGTGTAGGCGCCTACTGCACTGGTCTGTCCGAGCATGCGGGGAGTCGTGGGCGGATTTGTCGACACATGGGCTCGGGTAGAGGGCCGAAGATTGCCTTCTCTGCCGCTGCCAGGCGTTCGCGCGGACCTGGAACGAATGGATGATCGGGGGCGAACCGGGCAAGCTTTCAGGTGAACCGTCTGGAGCGCGGGCGCATTTCCAGGCTGCGGCCGCTACGGCTAGTTCAAGATCGCGCAGTTGCTGCGGGCGTGGCCCGGCTGGGTGGTCAATGACAAGCGCGTCGAGCGGATCTGGCGGCAGTAGGGGCTGAAAACGCCTACAAAGCAACCCAAGCGCGGCCGGTTTTGGCTGGCCGCGGCGTTACCAGAAAGACGTCTCGCTCACTGTCGAGACGTGAGCTGCGACGACCTTCCAGCCTTGATCGGGGAAACGCACCCAGGTCTGGCTCTGGCGGCCGACGAGATCGTGGCCCCGCACCTTGAACTCGAGATTGACTGTCGCGAGGGCGCGACCGAGCGTCAGGATCTCGAGGCGGATGCGGCGCTCCTTGATGCCGGGTCCCGGCGGGCGAGCCACCCGATGCTTGTGAATGGCATCGAAGCCGTAGCCGTTCTCGTGCAGGGCGTAGCGGATCGTGTGCGGGCTGTTCCAGAAGGTCGTATCCAGCACCGCGACGTCCTTGGTCTCAAGCGCCGTCTCGTAGCGCTCGAACAGGTCGCGTATCTCGGCAACGACCTCGGGGATGTTCGGAGTGAAATCCTTCACGTCATGACCTCCATAGCTTTGGCAACGGCCACCAGCGTGGCATCCGACCCATGCGCGCCGACGATCGAGAGGCCCACGGGCAAGCCACGGACCGTCGCGCCTGGAAGGCTCACCTGCGGCACGCCCGTGAGCCCCCCATGCGCCGCCAAGCACGTGATGCGGTCGCGCACGACATCGAGCGCCGGGATGGCCTGGCCTTTCACTGGCGCCGGGCTGGGCGTCGTCGGTAGACATAGAATGGCGCCGTCCTGCAGGAGATGCGTGAGACGGGCGCGGGCTTCGCGGCGCATGAGAGCGGCCCAGGCGCGTTCGGTTGCCGGGATCTGCGAGCCCGCGATCAAATTGCGCGCCACGACGAAAGCCATGCGCGGGTTGGTCGCCTCGATCCAGGGGCGGAACGTCTCCCAGGCTTCGGCCGGCTGTAGTACACGCTGCGCCCGCGCCCAGACCGACAATCCCTGGGGCGCCATGGTTTCATCGCGGGTTGCTCCGATAAGGCTGGACAGTCGCGTGACCATGGGTTTCAGCGCCGCCTGGACGTCGTCGTCGGCAAACCCGAAGGCATCGACGGCAACAAGGAGCCTCTTGGGCAGAACTCGGGGCAAGTCCTCGTCGAACATCACCTGGCTGACCCGGGCGAAGGTTTCAGCATCGCGAGCGAACCAGCCGGTCGTGTCGGACGACGGCGCCTGGGGCAGCATCCCCGCGAGCGGCAATCGACCATGGGTCGGGCGGATGCCGTAGAGTCCGCAGAAGCTCGCAGGCACGCGCACCGAGCCGCCCGTGTCAGTGCCGAGCGCCGTGTCGCAGAGGCCGCTTGCCACCGCTGATGCCGATCCTGACGACGAGCCTCCGGGCACACGGTCGGGTGCCCTGGGATTAAGGGGTGTGCCGTCGAAGGCGTTCTCACCCAGGATTCCCAATGAGACCTCGTCCGTGATCGTCTTGCCGATCAGCGTGGCGCCGGCATCGAGCAACGTGCCGACGGCCCAGGCGTGCTTGCCGGGCACGGAATGCCATCGCGCCCAGTCGTGATTGCCACCGCCGGTTGGCTGTCCCGCGATATCGAAGAGGTCCTTGGCGGCGAACGTCAGTCCTGCAAGTGGCCCGTCTGAGCGGCCTTCGATGCGGATCTGAGATCCCGGCACGAACGGTGCAGTTGACGGATGCATGCGGCAGCTCCCACGCCGATTTCACCTGACGGAATGAACCAATACACACCGTGCGTTATCTCGGCATGGAAGTCGATGTGGTATTCGATTTCTCCGAGAAATGAAATCCGAAGGCGAGGCCGGGTGGAGCGCGCCGGTGCTGCCCCGCCTCGAGGTTGTTAGCTAAGCATCCCAAAGCAGACCCCGAAAGCCGGCTCTCCCAAGTTTTGGCAGGGGATGCGTCGGATGTTTCTTTGTGGGATGGCACATTGAGGAGGTGGTCCGCAAATGAGCCGACCTCCTGTGCAGAGCTATTTCCTGTTGTGGCTAAATTGGCAATACTGGCCCACCTTCTCTCAAATGGATCGCCTCCATGCCGAAGCTAGCATCAGCCGCGGACATCATCATCACCAACGCCAAGGTCGCGACACTCGATCGTGAGCAGCGGGTTGCGGAGGCGGTGGCCATCTCTGGCGAGCGTTTTGCCGCCGTCGGCCGTGCCGCCGATATCGCCGCGCTTGCCGGTCCCCAAACCAGGCTCGTCGATGCCAAGGGCCGCCTACTTGTGCCGGGCCTGATCGATGGCCACGCCCACATGGATCGCGAGGGCTTGAAGGACCGGCTGCCGTCCCTCGCCGGATGCCGGTCCATCGCCGAGATTCAGGATCGAATCCGCGAACTTGCGCGCCGTACGCCACCCGGCGAGTGGATCGTGACGATGCCAATCGGCGAGCCCCCATTCTATGAGGATGTCCCGAGCTGCCTGAAAGAAGGTCGCGTCCCGAACAGGCACGAGCTCGATGCCGCCGCTCCTGATCATCCAGTCTACATCCGCGCCATCTGGGGTCACTGGCGCAATACTTTGCCGCTCGTATCCATCGCAAATACGCGCGCGCTGCAGCGTGCAGGTATCACACGCAACACCCTGCCACCCGCCCCAACCATTCAGATCGACAAGGATCACGCCACGGGCGAGCCGAATGGCATCCTCTACGAGTTCACCTTCAAGCCGCTGGTCGAGAAGACGCTGATGGCTTTGATCCCGAGCTTTACGCTGGATGATCGCATCCAAGGCCTCGCCCGCTCAATGGAGGTCTACAATTCCTACGGGACGACCAGCGTCTTCGAGGGGCACGGCATCGCTGGCGAAGTGCTTGCCGCCTATCAGGACCTCGCCCAGCGGGGACCGCTCCCCGTACGTTCCGCGCTGATGTTCAGCCCGGCCTGGCCGTCGACTGACATCAATATTGTTCGCGACATGCTTGCCGACTGGGGTCGCTGGCTCGCCGGCCGTGGCATGGGCGACAGCTATCTCCGGATGAGCGGCCTCTATACGGAAAGCGATTACTCCGAGGAAAACCGGCTGCGCGCCTTGTGCGGACCCTACACCGGATGGGCGGGCTTCAACTTCGATGCCTGCCTGCCGGAGGACGTGATGGTTGAGATGATGGTCGAAGCGGCTCGCCTCGGCATCCGAGTCGGTTCGTTCAGCCCGCGCATCCTCGAGCTATACGCCGAGGTCGACCGCCGCGCGCCGATCGGCGGCCAGCGGTGGCTCCTCGAGCACGTCGGTGTGTTCTCCGAGGACGAGGTGCGCCAAGTGCGCGACCTTGGGCTCGTCGTCCAAGCCTACTCGAGCAAGTGGATCGAGCAGGATGGCGAGGGCTTGCGTGCGCGCCTGGGCGAGGCGGGGAGCGAGCGCGTGTTGCCGATGCGCGATCTCATCGAGGCCGGTGTTCACGTCTCTCTCGCGACCGACAACGTGCCGCCGACTATGCTGCTGCCGATCTATCACGTCGTTTCGCGGATGACCGACAAAGGGCGCCGCCTCGGTCCCGGTCAAGCGATCGGCCGCATGGAGGCGCTCGCCGCGGCTAGCCGCGAAGGCGCCTATCTTAGCTTCGAGGAAGACGTGAAGGGAACGATCGAGCCCGGCAAATATGCAGACTGCGCACTGTTGTCGGAAGACATTCTCACCTGTGAGGAAAACCTTATTGCCAGCGCCACTTCCACGCTCACCATCACAGGTGGGCGCGTCGTCCACGGCGCTGCACCGTGATCCCTCTCAAAAAAAAGACGATGCATGTTCTTCAGCACGATCTGCCATGCTGTGGATCGGAATTTCCCTGCTCGTCTATCAACTCCGGACGCGCACCTAATTGAACCTATTGCTGGATTGATCGACCTCGCCAATGGTGCCTCGGAGGTGCGCAGTCCCAGCAGAAAAGTGAGCGGTGCATGTCTTCTGCCGAAGATGGTCCCGGCGTCGTCGGGGCAGCGGCACACGATGAAGCGATTGTCGACACCGTAGCCAGAGAACGGGTGGCGGTTGCCACGACCTCGAGTGCGCACTTTCTTCACGATGGTATCGCCGATAGTCTTTACGTTCTCTTGCCTATTTGGGCTCAGGCGTTCGGCCTCAGCTACGCACAAGTCGGCAGTTTGAAGACGGCCTACTCGGCGGCGATGGCCATGTTTCAGATGCCCGCGGGCATGTTGGCCGAAAGGTGCGGAGAGCGAGCACTTCTAGTGGCGGGGACCTTGTTGGCTGGAGCCGCTTTCGCCGGCATGAGCCTTGCGAGTGGATACTTCAGCCTGCTTCCCGTAATCCTGGTGGTGGGTATCGGATCGGCGGTCCAGCATCCGTTGGCATCTGCAATTATCTCTCGCACCTGTGCGGCACGCCGGCGGCGCTCGGCATTGGGGATCTATAATTTCTCTGGCGACGTCGGGAAGATGGTCGTGGCATTCACAGTCGCGACAGTGGCGGGTGCAATTGGCTGGCAGGCGACCGTTGTCGGCTATGGTGCCGTCGTTGCGGTTGCCGGTGCTTTGCTCCTAGTGGCGCTCTGGCGGTATTCACTGGGACAGGCCGTTGCCCCTCCGACGGATAGCGGCGGTCATCCCGCAAATCAAACCGCTCAGCAAGGGCTCGGGCTGACGAACGCGCGCGGCTTCACACTATTGTCGTCCATCCAAGCCGTTGATAGTGCCGGCCGAACGGGGGCTCTCACGTTGCTGCCTTTCGTCTTGATCCAGAAAGGCGCTTCTCCGGCCACGGTCGGATTGGCCATTGCGGGCATCTTCGCTGGCGGGGCGGTGGGCAAGCTCGCTTGCGGTCTTTTGGCCGATCGGGTGGGCATTTTGCGCACGGTTATCGTTACGGAATTCGCGACTGCTGCCGTTCTTCTTGCTGCGCTGTTGGCCCCCTTGGAGATGGCCATCGCCCTTATGCCCCTGCTGGGCATCGCCCTCAACGGAACATCGTCCGTGCTCTACGGCACTGTGACTGACTTCGTCCACTCGGATCGGCAGTCGAGAGCATTTGGTCTGTTCTACACGATCGGAAGCGCCGCCGGTGGGGTCTCACCGATCGTATTCGGCGCATTGAGCGATTGGATCGGACTGACACAGGGTGTCGTCGTCTTGTCTGCAATCATTCTTGGCACGTTGCCGCTTGCTGTCCTTCTGCGCCCTTACGTTTCTGGTCCATAATTGAAGAATTGACGCGAGCCCCCTAGCAGCAGGCTAGACCGGCGATGAGGGGAAGGGCGCTGACATAGGGAGTGGCGATAGCCGATTTTGGGAGGGACCACCGGTCGAACTCCGCGGCGATCACTTTATGCTGCTGGACACGGGCCGCGTAATGGAATGAGCTTCACAAATACGAAGGCCATCCGCGGAATGCTAAGACCATGCCAATGATTCTTGCCGCCAATGCCAACGCACAGGGCAGCCATGTGGGCGAGTGGCGCCACGCCGACGCCTGGGAAAAGCCCGCTGCCAATATCTCCAATGCCGTCCGACTCGCGCAAATAGCCGAGGCGGGAAAAATGGATCTGCTGTTTCTCGCGGACGGCAATGGCGTGCGTCAGATGGACAAGCCTGACCTCTTTGCCGCTACCTCGCCGTCCGACCGCCCCGGTGTATTCGAACCCGTCACGCTGCTGTCGGCGCTTGCCATGGTGACGCGTCACATCGGGCTCGTTGCCACGACCACTACGACGTATGATGAGCCGTTTCATGTTGCACGTCGCTTTGCCTCGCTAGATCACATCAGCGGTGGTCGAGCAGGGTGGAATTTGGTCACAACCTCGAACCCTGGCGACGCATTGAACTTTAGCCACGCCGAGCATGTCGCACGTGACACGCGTTACGAGCGCGCCAACGAGTTCGCAGAAGTCGTGAAGGGGCTCTGGGATTCTTGGGCCGATGATGCATTTCCGCAGGAAAAAGCCACGGGGCGCTTTCTCGACCCAGCCAAGGTCCAGTTGCTCGGGCACAAGGACAAGCACTTCGAGGTGGCTGGTCCGTTGAATGCGCCGCGCCCGCCACAAGGCCATCCGGTGATATTCTCGGCAGGACAGTCCGAAGCCGGTCGAGAGCTTGCGGCCCGCCATTCCGACTGCATATTCGCCATAGAGGCAACGTTGCCGGCCGCTCAGAAACTCTATGACGACTTCAAGCGACGCCTCGAGCGATATGGACGCAAGCCAGACGAACTCAAGATCTTGGCCGGCGTCACGATTTTTGTCGGTGAGACGCGCCAACAGGCAGAAGACCTCGCCGGTGAGTTGGATGATCTGGTGCCACCGGCGGTTGGCGTCGACTATCTCTCCAAGATGATCGGGCGGGACATGAAAGGCTATCCGCTTGATGGGCCCATGCCCGCATTCAACGAGGAACACGTCGGGCCGACTGGCATCGGGCGAGCTATTGTACAGGTTGCCGAAGAGCAGGGACTGACCGTTCGGGAGACCTACCGGCGCATCTTGCCACAGATGGCCGGCAACATGTTCAAGGGTGACGCGATCGAGGTCGCCGACGTCATGGAGGCTTGGTACCAGAACAAGGGTTGTGACGGATTCATGATTGCAGCACCTGTGGTGCCGACCGGACTTGAACGCTTCACGAGATTGGTCATTCCCGAACTTCAGCGCCGAGGTCTCTTTCGTCGAGAATACGAGGGCCACACCTTACGGGAGAACCTGGGACTAAAGCGGCCCGCACGACGGATCACGCGATGAATTGAGCAAGCCCAGATATGGTAGACATGGGGAAGCGGCCTACCGAGCCATGAGCCCGAAACGCCGATGCGTTGCCTCGGAGAGCGGACACACTCGACGACCGCACCATCGCCGATATGACGTCGCAGCTCTAGGTTGGCTTGTGGGATGGACCTTCGGTTCCGGTCCCGCGGCTGGTCAAGGCTGGGTGTGCGAGAGTGTCGCTTGCGCTGCCATCTGGCGCGGGTGAAGTCGATGTGCTCCGATACCAACCGTCAGGGTCTCGGCGCGTCGGCTTCGGGGCTACTTCGTCCGAGCGGCCTATGACGTGTGCGGTTACGCTGGTCGCAGGATCGCAATTCGCCCCATTTGAAACAACCAACGTGCGGTGCTCATGTCGCATCGGTACTGGCCACAACCGGACCGAGCGGCGTCTTATACTGGAGTGGCATTAGGCCGGGACTGTCACCGGCGCCATCACGCCAACGCCCAGGACTGTGGCCTGTTACCCGTTTGAAGGCGCGACCGAACGCAACCTCTGACTCGTAACCAACGTCGGCCGCAATTTTTGCGATGGGATCGCGTCCGTTGCGAAGGCGTTCGGCAGCGAGCTGGATACGCCAGCCAATGACATAGTCCATCGGTGGCCGCCCCAGCAACGTATTGAAGCGTTCGCTCAGAACTGTGCGAGACGCGCCGGACTCACGCGCGAGACTGTTTACCGTCCATTGGCGCGCCGGTTCCGCATGGACCAGTTTCAGGGCTTGACCGACGATGGGATCGTTGAGCGCTGCCAGCAATCCCTTGCAGTCCTGGGGCAGGCTCGAGGCATGGCGGCGAAGCATCTCTAAGAAGAGAATCTCCATCATGCGGCCAAGCATGATGTCGGCGCCGGGGGAGGCTGCGTCGACGAGGGCCATGATGTCCCGCACCGTCGCGATCATCAGTTCGCCGGCCTTGAACTCACCTGGCCGCGCAATCACGAACTCCGGAAGGGTGCGGAAGAGAGGCATCGCCAGGAATTCCGACGACTCGAGAAGGCCGCAGACGAGGCATGTCTCCGGGCCGCCGCCGCCATGGTCGGACGTCCAGACTCCGGGAAGGCGGCTTTGGTGGACCGTGAACTCGACCGGAACGACGGGAACGTCGTTACCCTCCCAGAATTGGTGCGCATCGGCGAACGGGATCAGGAGAAGATCGCCGGCAGTGAGGTGGCTTTGGGCGCCACTGGCCGATTTCGAACATGCAGCTCCCCCCCGTAACCAAGTGGAAGATGCTGATGTGGCGGAAGCGCGCCGCCGGCATTTCCGCGTCGAACTGCTTGGGCGACCTGATGCGATACGGCGCGGTGTAACGCCCACTGAAAAACACGGCACCGGTCAGGCGTACGGCGCGCAACATGTCGCTCAGGACATCCGGCGTTTTGGTAGGTGAATCCGGCTTTTCGGTCATTGTTGGTTTGCCAATATCGACAGAAGCTACCGCACAAGGAAAGCATATCAAAGGAGACTATTATGTCTGCTGCAACTGTTCCAAGCAACGTCGCCGAAACGTCCTTTGACTGGCGCGCGAAATTGATTGAGCTGGCGCCGCGCTTGGAGGCCACCGAAAAGCGATGCGACGAGACGGGAGGATACGTCGCCGACAACATGGCACTGCTGCGCGAGCATGGGTTCCTTGCCCTTGCCGTTCCAAGCGAGCACGGTGGAGCCGGGTTGCTGCCTGCAGAGCTGGCCGAATTCCTGCGCACGCTAGCGCGCATCTCCAGCGCCACGGCGCTGACGGTGTCCATGCATACGCATCCTGTGGCCTTTGCCGCCTGGCGGTGGCGTCACGAAAAGGCGCCGACTGACACCCTGCTGAAACGGATTGCCGCCGAGCGGTTGCAGCTTCTGACATCCGGTGGTTCGGACTGGCTGCCCGGCTCGGGGATCGCGACCAAGGTCGAAGGCGGCTACAAGGTCAAAGGCCGCAAGGTATTTGCCAGCGGTGCGCCGTCAGCCAACCTGTTCATGACGATGGCGGTGGAGCAGACGCCCGAGGGGCCTATGGTGATGCATATTGCCATTCCCCTCGCTTCCCCCGGTATCAGTATTGTCGAGACTTGGGACACCATGGGCATGCGCGGCACGGCCTCGCATGACGTGTTGTTCGACGAAGTGTTTGTGCCGGACGCTGCAGTCTCGGTGCGTCGACCGTCCGGCGCTTGGCATCCGATCATGCACCTCATCTCAATGGTGGCGTTTCCGCTGGTCTATGCCGTTTACACCGGCATTGCCGAGGCAGCCTGCAGAAACGCCATAGCAGCGGCCAAGGGCAAGGGAACGACCTCGGTCGAACTGGTCGGCGAACTGCAGACCGAGTGGACGGCAACGCGCGTCGCCCACGAAAGTATGGTGGCCTTCGCGGCAGCAGCGCAACCGGGAGAGGCGACGACTAGCGAAATTTTTACCTATCGGGGTCTGATCGCTCGCAGTGCGCTCAAGACTGTCGAGCTGGCCCTCGAGGTCACCGGCGGCGCGAGCTACTTCCGCAAGCAGGGGGTAGAGCGGCTGTTCCGTGACATCCAAGGCGCGCGCTTCCACCCACTGCGCACCGTCGACCAGCGCAAGCTTGCCGGCCGCGTGGCGCTGGGATTGCCAGTCGATGACCTGCGGGGATAGGACCATCGCTACCGTGGCCAGCTCGAATGCGGGGCGCAAACGAATGACGAGCGGACTCGCAGAGTGCAATCAATGAATGATCGAGATGGGTCATTTTCGACGATTGATGTTCGGTGTCGGCGTGTCCGCTCAACCCCAAGTTAGCTGCCGACTTGCTACGCCGCCGGTCAACGTCGGTCAGGACGAGCTACGCGCCTGCTCTGCGCGACACCGCCCTCTGCCAGTCTGTTCTCGATCTCGAGAGGGCTGGATGATCAAAGGTCAACGTCGAGGGCCCGCATGGGTTCCTTGTTGGCGAAAGGGAAGGCTCGCGCGAGAGAAGCGTTGGTGTGGACGGAAAATGCTAGATGCCGATGCTGCGGCGCCCCGTCCATGTCTCGAAGCACAACGTCAAGCAACGGAGCGATTGTGACGCCAGGCGGCGTGCACCAAATGCCTCGCGTCATGGTCAGTCATTGTCGCCACCGCTCCGTCGACCACGCCGTAAAAAAGATCAATGCAACGCGGCTGGGCCTGAGATCCTCGCCTTGAGTGACGCCTCGGGTAGCAATTGGTTTCCGGTCGACTTATCCTGCTGTGCACGCGCTGTACTGACCATGCACGCAAGGCTCGCCGCTACAAGCGTGCAAGACGTCATGCGTTGCCGTTGCGCCATGTATCTCTGGGCCTTTTGTTTCAGGCCATAAGGACTGCGCTCTACACGGGTTGATCTCAAGCTTTCTGCGCCATGGACGTGGAACCGGAACCCGAACGGCGAGATCACTGCCGGGGGTAAGGCGGGTGTGCAACTTGGGGGGGATGAACTTCGACGCCGTCCGGCCAAATTGGTAACGACAGTTAGGGCGGATGGCAGGGCGGCAACGCCTCAAGCGAATAACTCCTAGTATTTGCAATTCGGGCATGACGGAGAGGGGGCCCGCCCTATTAGCGGAACACAGCAACTCTTGAGATCAAACTGATCCCTCATAAGATTTCGATGTTGTTGACGAATTTCCGAAACATCGCAACGTAGCTCGTCATCGTCACTGGTCCAACCTCACGCTCAAAGTAGGACCGGAAGTGGGAGCAGAGATGACCAGAGGCATTCCACAAGCTGACCGCCCAGGCGGTCGCCACGCCAAAAGAAGCCGGCTGATGTCGTGACGGCGGCGGCCTTTGCCTGCGGGTCAACTCATCGGACCAGAAGAAGTGGGTGCTGCGGTACACGCCAGCAGCCGGTAGCAAGACACGAGAGATGGGCTTGGGGTCAGCGACCTCAGGAGGCGTATCCCAGCAACGGGACCGAGAGCGCGCTCAAGCGGCGCCGCGCCACTGTGTGACTTGGCGCGTATACTTTGGCCTCGCAAGACCGCGGCTTCGGTCACCGCTTGTCAATGCCGCGACTGGCGCCGATGACAAGAATGTGAGCCATTGAATTCCTCCTAGGTCTGACGTGCCTATGAGTTGAGCGTTCGAGGAGCTATTCGAGGTCATGACTGTTGGATCGAACAGCCGGCCTTACGAGTGTCCATGCGGAGTCATCGGCATCAACCACTGGAGCCAATTCAGCGGCTCTGCCCCTTGATGGGACGTCACCATCTCCTGTCGCATCTGCTTGCTAGCACGAGCGCGGCGGGAGGATCGGGTCGCAGGGGTGATCTGCGACCGCTCACCAGCCGTTAATCAAGCGAAGTCAAGAGAGGCTGCAGTGGGCAGTTCGTACGGCGACGACAATTAAAGGATCTTCATGATGCTGGGACTGAAATCGACAATTGCTGGCGCTGTTGTGATGGCGGGATTGCTGGCAGCCAGCGCGGAGGCTCGCGCGGCGGATGACATCGTCGATACGGCGGTCAAGGCCGGATCATTCAATACTCTCGTTACCGCCGTGAAGGCTGCCGGCCTCGTCGATACGCTGAAGGGCAAAGGCCCTTTCACGGTATTTGCACCGACCGACGAAGCGTTCGCGAAATTGCCGAAGGGGACCTTGGAGTCGCTGCTGAAGCCTGAGAACAAGAAGACTCTCACCTCGATTCTGACCTATCACGTCTTGCCGGGCCGCTATGATGCCAAGCGCATCACCGGTGCCAAGGCGAAGCAGTTCGGCATCAAGTCGGTTCAAGGATCCAACGTCGAAGTGGACATCAGAAAGGGCGTGAAAGTCTCCGGCGCAAATGTGGTGAAAGCCGATGTCACTACGTCGAACGGCGTCATCCACGTTATCGATGCCGTGATCATGCCACCTAAGAAGAAGCACTGAGGCGGCTTGAGGTCGCTGTGGCAAGGCGGGCGGCGGGCGTCCGTACCGCAAGGCTAAAGCCGCGAGATGAGCCCAGCTCGAGGCGTGTTACCCAGGTCGATGTAATTCGCCAACTGTGTCACGGTAGCATCGCCACGATTGCGACTTGTGGCAAACTGGGCAACGAGGCGGCCGGCCAGACCGGCTGCTCGCCTGTCGTCGGTTGGGCATCGACTTTCTGAGCAGATAAGGCCCTAGTCATGAGCAAAAGGCGTCACATGATCATCGGATCTTTCGTCGGCATTGCTCTTTTCGTGGCGATCGCTGGCGCAGCATCTGGTCCTGTCATGAGCCAAGTCGAGCAACCGGGCTATACGGTGAGCCGATCTGAAGGCTCAATCGAGATTCGCCAATATGGATCTTTGATCGCGGCAGAAGTGGAGGTCGGTGGGGAGCGTAGCGCGGCGATCAACGAAGGGTTCCGGCTGATTGCCGCCTACATCTTCGGCGCCAACAAGCCAAATGCGAAGATCGCGATGACGGCTCCGGTCGAACAGCAGGCCAAACAGACGATTGCGATGACGGCTCCGGTCACACAGAGATCTCGCGATGATGTTTGGGCTGTTCGGTTCATCATGCCCAGGAGCTGGACCATGGAGACGCTGCCCATCCCAACCGATGAGCGGATCAAGCTGGTCCCTGTGGAGGCAAAGCAAATACTCGCGATCCGCTTTTCGGGGATTGCGAATGACACGATGATATCGGCTAAAACTTCCGAGCTTAGAAAGTTCGCTTCTGATAACAAGCTTGCTGTCGCAGGTGAACCTGTTCTCGCATTCTACAACCCGCCGTGGACGCTACCCTTCTTTCGGCGCAACGAGATCATGCTGGAACTGCTGCCGTCGCTACCTCGCAAGGGACGATCGGGTTGAAGGCGATGTATGCGATCGTCGTTCTGGCTCTCATCGCGCTCGCGACGAGTTTAGGATGGGTCCTGGTTGGGCCAAAGCGGTTGTGGTCAATGATAGGATCGGCCGACCTAGGACCGGTTGATTTCAGAACGCTCGAGAGACGAAGACGCCCAAACAATTCTCTCGCGTGTCCGGCGGATTTTTGCCAAGCCAACAGCGATCTGGTTCCTCCGACCTTTGCGGTAGCTGCCCGAGACCTCCGTACCGCCATGGACGAGGTGATGGCCTCGGAACCGAACGTCACAACGGTTGAGATCGATGATAGTGCTCTTGTCGATCGATACGTTCAGCGGAGCCGTGTCCTACAGTTGCCGGATACGATCGTGATGCGCTACGTCGACCTGGAGCCAGGCAAGCGGAGCACGCTCGCAATCTACTCCCGATCGCAACTCGGCTACAGCGATCTGGGTGTAAACAGAGCGCGCATAGAACGCTTGCTAGGCAAGCTCGAAAAGCTCGCTACCGCACACAAATGAGTTTGCGGCGTTTGGCGAAAGAGAGTTTTGCACCAAGGCGTAAGTTAGGCGGGGAAGACGTCCGGACCAATCGCTCCTCCGAGTGTCATTATCGGATCAGTCAAGCAACGGTCGATGATCGATCAAGCGGGCCTGCTTCACTCCCAATCGACAGCGGGCGCCTACCGGTTCTGGCTATCGGGCCGAGCGTGCAGTCATTCGGCTTGCAGCTATTCAGGCCTGTTTCGAAGCATTTCGTCTCGCCGCATCGGCATGGCATCGATAGTGCCGAACAACGTGCTTGTGGCGATGGGTTTTGATCCTGCGAGCTTGGTGCCGCCATCCTTGCCCACGAGGACGATGCGAAAACCAGTGCCTTCAGTGCCGTACCGAGTGCGAAGCTGGCTAGCCGACAACCCAGGTCCTGGGCCCAGCTCCGCCTGGATCGTATTGCCGATGACCCAAACGATGACGATGTCGCGCTCGACAAGACCGGAACGGCTCTCGGTAAATATCCGTCGCTGTCCGATGAGTGCGGGATCGTTTGCGGCACCTGCGAAGACGATGACGGGCCGATACTTCCAGACGTAGATCGACATCGTTTCGGCTGACACTGCGGCAAACATCGCGACCAATGCTCCAAGCACCAGGGACACAACTCTGTTCATGGGACCAGCCTCCCTGGTTTCTTCTTTGTTCGTAGAGACAGCCTGATCGGACCGCGCGCCGAAACGGCATCGACGTCTTTTCCGCGCTGCGTCACCCTGATGCGCCCTTGATCGGCAAGTCGCCCGGCGACGCGACGGATGTCGGACATCAAAGTCTGCCAACAATCGCCATTGTTCGCCAGGGCGCGTGCGACCTCTGAGGGGCAGATTGTCTTTCCCGATCCGCGTTCGCAGCACAGGCGGATTATTGCCTCAGAGATTTCGCTGCCGTCGGCGGCCATCGACCGTGCTCGCTGCGGCGCCTCAGGATCGTCGAGACGCTCGAGAACTTTCTCGGCACTGGCCAGGGTCAGGTTGCGGCGTTCCTCGGAGAGCTTGTCCCAGGTCCTATACATCTGTGCCATGCGTGGATTGGCGGCAAGCTTGTCGCGATGGCGAACCAGGAAGGCCCAATAGAGCGGATTGAAGGGGCAGGCCTCGGGCCCGTATGGCTTCGAAACGTAATACCTGCAGTCTGCACAGTGATTGGACATCCGATTGATGTAGGCTCCCGAGGCGACGTAGGGTTTCGAGGCAAGGACGCCGCCGTCACCGAATTGACTCATGCCAAGCGTATTGGGTAATTCCACCCATTCGAACGCGTCGGCATAGACGAGCAGGTACCACTCGTGCAGGGCCTGCGGAGAGACACCTGCCAGTAGCGCGAAATTGCCCGTCAGCATCAGCCGCTGAATATGATGCGCGTAGGCCTCGCTCTTGGTCTGACCGATCGCTGCGCGCAGACAGGCCATGTCCGTCTCTCCGGTCCAGTAGAAATCGGGGACGGGACGCGAGTGACCGAAATAATTTTGTCGGACATAGTCCGGCATCCTCAGCCAATAGATGCCGCGGACGAACTCCCGCCAGCCGATGATCTGCCGGATGTAGCCCTCGGCCGCATTGAGCGGCACATCGCCTGACCGATAAGCGACCTCGATACGGCGACACACGTCGAGCGGGTCAAGCAGGCCGACATTGATGTAGATCGACAGCACCGAGTGATAGAGGAACGCCTCGCCGTCGAGCATTGCATCCTGATGGTCGCCGAAGTGCGGGAGCGTGGTCGTCACGAAGTGCGTGAGCGCCTGCTCCGCCTGTTTGCGCGTGACGCCGAACCAGAAGGGTTGGAGGTCCCCGAAGTGATCGGCGAAGCCCTCGGCGACGAGAGCCAGCACGTCTTGCGTTATGGCGTCCGGCGCGAAGCGCAGCGGCTTCGGCATCAGGAGATCAGGCTTTGCGGCCTTGCGGTTCTCACGGTCGAAATTCCAGCGCCCTCCGACCGGCCCGTCAGCGTCCATAAGCAGGCCGGTCTTCCGGCGCATCTCACGGTAGAAGAATTCCATGCGCAGCTGTTTGCGGCCGCGGGCCCAAGTCGCAAACTCCGCTTGAGCGCAAATAAATCGAGCATCATCCAGAATATTGACGGGAATGGCGAACTGCCCTTGCCAACTACGTATCTCCTGGAGCACCCGCCACTCGCCCGGTGTTGTCACCTCGATCAGCTCGGGCGCGTAATGCTCAACGGCTCGAAGAACCTCGGTCGTGAAGCTGCTGGAATTGCCGGTCTGCTCGAGGCAACGGTAGTCGACCGTCCAGCCTTGTTCGCGCAGCTCCTTCGCAAAGTGCCGCATGCACGCGAAGATGAACGCAATCTTCTTCTTATGATGCCGGACGTACGTTGCTTCCGAGCAAACCTCGCACATAAGCACGGTGTCGCGTTTTTTGTCGGCGGTGCTCAACGATGACAGCTGCGGGGTCAGCTGATCGCCGAGTACGACAATGAGGCGTCGGGTCATAAGGCCTCCTTGGCGCTGGGCGCTTTTGCTCGGCGACAGCGCTCCGAGCATGTGCGCACGCTTTCCCAATCGCGCGCCCATTTCTTGCGCCAAGTGAACGGGCGCCCACAAGTCGCGCAGATCTTCTCAGGGCGATCCGCTTTCACACGACGGCGAACTGATTTGTAGAGGGGGGATCGTGTCACTGGATCGACCTGGAGCATGCTCGGGTGCTGGAGAATTCGCAGGCCACGTGCTAACCTGACGGTGCCTCCGCCTCGGCAAGGTCCCATCACCTGATCCCGAATTGCGTCGCGATCAGCAAGCAAACGATAACGGCGCCGGTCAGTTGAATACGGAGTGCCGGATACCAGGTCGGTGCCGTGCCCGCCCTCGCCGTCAGCAAGTCGTAGCCCAGCAACGCCAAGAAGGCTGCTGACAATCCGAACAGGGCTGAGCTTGCGGGCAGGAAAGACAGCCCGAACGCAGCCAACGCGGGCAGCACGCTGATCATCAGCCGCCACTCTTCCGCGGCATCACGGCCGGACGCCCCCCGCATGGCGAGTCCCCATTGCGCGCCACCCATGAACGATAGAATGATCATGGCATACGTGATGAGCCCCTCAATCGCCGCATCGGGCGCCAGAACGCCTCCGGCAACCGAGAGCAACGCGAGCGCGGCGAATGGAAGGACGCCGAGCCATCCGAGCACCAGGGCCGGTCGAGGGATCCGGGAAGTTGCCTGCGTTGCCATTCGCTGATCTCAAAGTGTGCTACCGACGTATATAACGATGGAAAGCCTTAAACGGATCAGCATGGAGGCTCGCCACGTGCTCCGTGGTTAAACCGTTGGGACAGCTCAGTGACGCGATTGACCTCATTCGGCGAACCAGTTCAGGCGGTCGTGATCGGCGCGAGTGGTGCCATCGGCGGGGCACTCGTTGAGCAGCTTGCAGCGTGCGCGAATGTACGTCGCGTCCTCGCCTGCTCCCGCACCCCAAGGGGGCACCAAAGCAGCAAGGTCCAGGCGCAAGCTATCGACATCCTCGATGATCGAAGTATTGAGGCGGCTTTGGCCGGTTTCGACCGCATAGACATCGCCATAGTCGCGACGGGTCGCTTGCATGAGCGGGGCGGGATGCAACCTGAGAAGTCGTGGCGATCGCTCCAAGCGTCTGCACTGTTGGAAAGCTTCGCGGTCAATGCCGTCGGGCCAGCGCTCGTTGCCAAACACGTCCTGCCCCGCTTGCCCCGCATCGGCAAGGCTGTATTCGCTGCGCTTTCGGCTCGTGTCGGTAGCATTTCTGACAACCGTCTCGGAGGGTGGCATGGCTATCGGGCATCCAAAGCCGCTCTCAATCAGCTGATTCGAACTCTCAGCATCGAGCTCGCCCGCCAGCGCCCGGATGCCGTTTGTGTCGCGCTGCATCCCGGTACTGTCGACAGCCCGCTGTCACGCCCCTTCCAGAGCGGCGTTGACCCAGATCGGTTGTTTGCCGCGGCATTCGCCGCGGAACGTCTCCTGGCCGTGATCGACACCCTGGATGCGACGCGGAGTGGCGAGTTGATTGCCTGGGATGGCAGCACGATTTTGCCGTGACAACTCTGGCTGTATCGCGCTCGGTCCAGGCCGCAATCAAGGTCTTGGGCCAGCGTGCCCGCCAATTGGAGTTCAGGAATTCGGCCGGTGCCAATCGAACGACTGCCATGATCCGCGCGCGACCAAGCTTCGTTTCAACTTGGCCGGTTGGTTCATGAATCAGGGCAGGGTTCGGTGTTGAGATGGTCGAGCATCGGGACGCGCCGTCGCTCGTTCGCATGAGGGCTTCGATGGACGCTGATGGAAAGACGATGACTGTCTACTTCGACGGCTCTTGCCCCCTCTGCCGCCTAGAAATCTCCTACTACAGGGCGCAAGAGGGAGCAGAAGGCCTTCGCTTCGTCGATGTGTCCGATCCGGAATCGGATCTTGGAGCCGGCCTTGCGCGTGATACGGCTCTGTCCCGCTTTCATGTTCGCGATCAAAACGGGGCCCTCATTTCTGGCGCGTCTGGCTTTGCTGCAATCTGGAGAAGACTGCCCAGATGGTGGTGGGCCGCCCACTTCGTGCGTTTGCCGGGAGTGCTACAGGTACTCGAGGTCGCGTATCGTGCCTTTCTATATGTTCGCCCAATCCTGGCACGTGCTGTTGCTCGCAGATTGGCCTGCTCCCCTGGTTCGGTACCGGCCATGAGTTCCAAATCCGGCTATTTCCAAACTCCTGGAAGTGGACAGGGCCAAGGCACGGAAAGGCAAGTGGACCGAAAAGATCAACGCGGCGCTTCGCGATGCGGAGGTGCGGATCAGCTAGGGCGAGATGGTGGGCAAGATCTGCCGTTCGCTCGGCGTGTCGGAGCTGACGTATTATAAACGGCGGTGTGAGTACGGCGACTTGAAGATGGATCAGGCGAAGCGGCTCAAGGCACTTGAACGCGAGAACGAGCGAGTGCAGAAGGCGGTCTCGGAACTCACGCTCGACAAGCTCATTCTCAAAGAAGCCCCGTCAGAAAAATACTGAGCCCTTCCCGCAAGCGGGGGTGCGTGGAACAGGTGCGCGCGCAGCTTCCCGTGTCGGAGCGTCGTGACTGTGTTGTCGTCGGACAGCCGCGAGCGACGCAACGGCGGATGCCGAATGTGCGTGACGACGAGGCGGCGCTCACTGCCGATATCGTGCGCCTCGCCAAGCCGTACGGCCGTTATGGCTATCGGCGCGTCCGCCAATTGCTCGTCGAACAAGGCTGGCGCGTCAGCGTCAAGCGCGTCTATCGCATCTGATGGCCCCGAATTCGTCGCGAAGAGCGTGCGCTCCTGACTCGGCCGGATCGGCGTGAAGATGCGCTACATCGAGCCGGGCAGTCCGTGGGAAAACGGCTACTGTGAGAGCGTCAACTCCAAGCTCCGCGATGAACTGCTAGAGGGCGAGCAATTCTCGACGCTGTATGAGCGCAGGCGATCATCGAGCGATGGCGACGACATTGCAAAGCCGTCAGGCCGCAGTCCTCGCGAGGCTATCGTCCACCAGCACCCGAAACGACAATGCCGCCAGCGTCTGCTCTGGCCTACGATCCGCTCTGGCCAGCCCAGACGCTGGCCATCGCAAGCCGGGTTCAAACTTGATTGCTGGTATCGCGATCAGGGGCAGGGCAACATGGCCGCGCGACATTCAATTGCCGACACCCATGCAGCTCAGACGAGAGCGGCCCATTCGATAATGGCGATGACATCGGTTGCGATAACTGGAAGCCGACCGTGGACCCCGGGCAGCCCGAAAAGCATTCCTCTAACGGGGAAATCCTGATCGCGGAGATAGCAGCGGCTCGGACCAGATCTTTCCCTTCTCAGCCCAGTTGGACGCTTGCGCCTATTAAGGCGGAGTTGCGGTTTCAGTAAGCGTGGCAAAAGACCTGTTACTGATCAAAGTCAGTCAATGCTCCTGTTGAACCCCTGATTTGATTCAGGATTTCGGCGTTGGCCAACAGAAGTTTCAACTGCGAACTGTGAGCCGCTTACCGATTGATCGATTGTCGAGTTTGCTGCAAGTGCGAGACTAGGGTCTTGACGTGCAATCCTAAGCGTCATCTCAATCCACTGGGCTTCGGTTATATTATTTTTATCGGCGTGGAGAACTTCGCCATGATTGAGATCGCCACACTTGATGGTGCACGAATCGTCATCAATAACTCCGATGCCTCTAAGTTTCGCAATTCCCTCTCGGGCAATGTCTTGCTCACCAACGAAGCCGGTTACGAGGATGCCAGACGCGTCTGGAACGGAAACGTTGATCGCCGACCAGCCCTTATCGCGCGGTGCAAAAACGTTGCGGACGTTAAGCGGTCAGTTGAGTTCGCATGCAAGCACAAGCTGCTGCTATCTGTCCGCGGTGGCGGCCACAGTGCCCCGGGGTACGGGACCAATGACGCCGGCATGGTCATTGACTTGTCGCCGATGAAAGCAATTTCGGTTGATCAGGGATCAAGGACAGCGCGCGCCGAAGGCGGTGTGATCTGGAGCGAGTTCGATGCGGCGACGCAAGCGCATGGACTGGCCACAACCGGCGGGACCGTATCGAATACGGGGGTTGCCGGTTTGACTCTAGGCGGAGGCCTTGGCTGGTTGATGGGAAAGCATGGGGCGACCGTCGACAATCTCGTCGCCGCTGAGGTCGTTACGGCAGATGGCGAATTGCGGCGCGCCAGCGCCAACGAGAACGCGGATCTATTCTGGGCCTTGCGAGGTGGCGGCGGCAACTTCGGTGTGGTTACATCACTTGAATTCCAGTTGCACTCTGTCACCGAAGTCCTAGGGGGGTTGGTTATTTATCCCTTGGACCAAGCGTCAGAAATGTTGCGTTTTTATCGAGATTACTGTGCGACCCTGCCGGATGAGGCGGAAGCCTATGCAGGCTTACTGACCACTCCTGATGGTGTGCCAGTTGGCGCTATGGTGCTGGGCTACAATGGTTCAATCGCCGATGGTGAACGCGTTCTTGCTCCGGCGAGAGAATTCGGAACCCCGGCAGCCGATCTCGTTGGTCCAATGCCTTACGCTGCCAGGCAGTCGATGCTCGATGCCCCGAACGCGGAGCATGGCCTTCACAGGTACTGGCGCTCGGCCTTCACTGAGAGGATCTCGGACGAACTGATCGGCGTCTTGGTCGATGGGGCGTCCCGGTTCAGCTCCCCAATGAGTGCCCTCCTGTTCTTCTACCTTCATGGCGCCGTTACACGCGTTCCAGCCGATGCCATGGCCTTTGGCGCGCGCAAAGCGCAGTGGGATTTTGATGCCATCGGTCAATGGAAGGACGGCACGGAAAGCGACCAGCATATCGCTTGGGTTCGCGAATTATGGGCCGACCTAGAGCCGCAGCTAGAAGGAAACGCCTATATTAATCACATTTCGGCTGACGATCGACCTGAGAAGATCAGAGCTTCGTTTGGGGCCAATCATCATCGACTGCGAGCCATCAAGGCAAAGTATGACAAAGGTAATCTATTCAGAATGAACTCCAATATACTTCCTGCATCCTGATGCCATTGGTGTTCGAATTGGAAGCGCCGCTGCAACGGTAGGCGCGAAGGCTGAAGTGGTCATGTACGCGCTGATGTGTTGTCCGATCATGGGTATGCCGGGAAGCTGAGCGTTAGGCCGGCGGAGTACTGTCATGAAGTTTATGATGACCTGGGAAATCGAGCAGGACGAGTGGATGTGACGTTCTCTAATTTGCGTTGCGGTTTTGTTTGGCAATCGCCATAGGGCGCTCTTCACTCACTCGACACCCCCCATTACGGAGGCGAGAATGTCGGAAATATTTGATTTCGTGATTGTCGGCGGAGGTTCGGCAGGTGCGGTAATTGCATCTCGCCTATCCGAGGACCCTGCCTGCAAGGTGGTCCTCATCGAGGCTGGTGAGCGCCCACCGGACGTTTCTTCTATGCCGATGGCCTGCGCGGCAATGCAGCTCAATCCTGAAACGGACTGGATGTATGTCGGTGATCCCGGCAAGGCAGGGCTTGGTCTCAACGGACGGCGAGTTCCAGTGCCGCGCGGCAAGATGCTTGGCGGCTCGTCGTCGATTAACTACATGGCTTATGTGCGGGGCCATCCTGGGGATTTCGACTCGTGGGCAGCGAGTGGGGCGACAGGCTGGAGTTATGATGAGGTCTTGCCCTACTTCCGCAAGAGCGAGGGTCTAGCGCCAAGCGACGCGGTGGTGATTGATAACGCTGCCCATGGCAGCACAGGCCCGCTCGGAGTTTCCGTGAGAGCGCCTGTCATTCCGGCCGCTGCAGCCTTCGTACAGGCGGCCGAGGCGGCTGGTTTCGTCCGCGGGGATTATAATGGACGCGATCGCGGTGGCGCAGCGGTGGTGTCCCTGTTTCAAACCACCACGAAGAACGGGAAGCGTTCCGGGACCTATCACGCCTTTCTTGCAGGAGAGGCAGAAGAGCGCAGCAATTTGACAATCATTACCGGGGCCCAGGCGACTCGTCTTTTATTAGAGGGGCTCGTCGCCCAGGGTGTGGAATATCGCACCAAGAGCGGAGAGATCTGCACGGCATTGGCAGGCAAGGAGGTGATCCTCAGCGCCGGGGCCATCGGCTCGCCGCATTTGCTGCTGCTCTCGGGAGTGGGGCCAAAGCTTGAGTTGGAGGCGGCAGGTGTTGCCTGCGTATTGGATCAACCACATGTAGGCAAGCACTTGAAGGACCATGTCCAGGTGCCACTGTTCTTCCCCGCGCCACGGGTGGGGGTTAAATTGAGCGAACTCGCGGTTTCGTTGGGACCGGCGGCCTTGCGCGGCCCGGGTGGGCTGCCGGCCGACCCAGCGGACGATGTTGGGCTGACGCCAGAGCAGACCGAATTGAAGCGGGAGGCAGAACGCCAAGTCGCAGAGTGGGAGAACAAGGGCATAGGCTACCCTGCCTCATCACTCTATGATGCGGTGGTATTCTGCTCCACGGGCCTGGGCGACACACATAGCCACGACACGCAGATTGCCTGCTTCGTCACCAACGGCGATGATGACTTAGTGCGGGTGAAATTGAATATCGATACCTCGATCTATTTCGAGGATGCGGAAAAAACTCTGGGACCGGATTCCGAGCATGTTATTTTGCTGGCTAATCCCGTGCTCCCTCATAGCGAGGGTGAGATCGTGCTTCAAAGCGCAGACCCTAATACGCATCCGGCGATACGGCTGAACTACTACGACGATCCGCACGACATGAGGGTGATGAAGGCAGTAATTCGCAAGGCGCTGGACATCGCGGCGCATTGGCCAGGCAACGATAAAGTCAGGCCAGCGCTGATTCCGCCGTTCCTTGCGAAAAAGCATGGCTTTGTCCCTGGTAGCGAACCTTCAGACGAGTTGTTGGAGGACATGGCGCTGCACTTCTCGCTAACAGTCTATCACGAGAGCTGCACTTGCCGGATCGGCGACGTGGTGGACCCGGAATTGCGCGTGATGGGGCTGGGCAACCTGCGTGTGGCAGATGCCTCCGTAATGCCGAACGTGATCAGTGGCAACACCAATGCACCCTCGATCATGATTGGAGAAAAAGCCGCTGAAATGATCGCTGCCGACCACGGCGTGAAGCTGCGGATGTTCGTGGGGAAAGGGTAGATTGATTGTAATTAGTGCCTCAAAAGGGAGCGATTTGCGTTGAGCGGGGTAGCGTGGAGCGACAAGCTCCGTGTTCACCTCATGACGCTTTTGCTCATCAAATTCCATCATTGCCCATAATCTCACCCGTTCGAGACCCTGAAGCTGCCGATCGAGGCATGAACTAGGAATTCCGACGCGATACCCCCAACTCCGGACACGCTCGGTCCACTTGGCGTCGTCATCAATTTGAGTGCTCGCGATCTCTCCTATTGGGATCGACCGCTGGCCGATTCGAACTGTCGAGTGCCAAATGACGCGATGGTCCGATTGCTCCCGTCAGCAGGAGGACGTGACGCGCCAGATCCGGACATCAGCATCGATGCGCATGTTGCAATGCACACTTTCTGTACGAGGCGTAGAAGCGGTCCGGTCCCATACCATTCCAACTTCAACGATTCCGATTAATGTCCTGCACGAGAACGTCGACCTCGCGGCGCTGTCCAGCGCGGATCACGGTCAACTGCGCAGTATTGCCGATACCAATGTTCTCCAAAGCCAACGACATCTCGGCTGTGCTCGTCACCTTCTTGCCGTTGACCGCAATGATGACATCACCGAGACGTCCACTGGCGTCGATCCCCGTAAGTGCAGCGGCGGCGGCCCCGCTACCAGGCGCGACGGAATGAACGACAACACCCTGCAAGCCAGCCCGCGCGGCAACTTCCTCCGGCACGGCCACTATTCCGATGCCTGCCAGCGGGGCTCGGCCGTCCCGAATGAGGGCTGGGACGATGCGGTTCACGGTGTCGGCAGGGATGGCAAAACCAACGCCCGCGAACGTGCCGGACGGCGCAACGATTGCCGTATTGACGCCAATCAACCGGCCTGCTAAATCGACCAGTGGACCACCCGAATTGCCAGGGTTGATTGCTGCATCGGTCTGTATCACGCCGGCGACGATCCGCCCCGCTGCAGTGGGCAATTGCCGGTCGAGGGCGCTGATAATGCCCGTCGTCAAGGTCCGAGACAGACCGAAGGGATTGCCGATGGCCAGCACCGACTGGCCGACCACCAAATCACTGGAGCGACCAAGGGGAATAGGCTTCAAGTCGTCGGGCGGCGTTACCAATCGGAGGACAGCCAGGTCGCTCCAAGGCGCACGCCCGATCACGCGGGCTGTGACCGAGCGGCCATCATCGAGAACAACGCCAACCTCGCTCGCTCCGGCAATCACGTGGTCGTTGGTGACAATATGACCGGCGCGGTCCCAAATGAAGCCGGACCCCGTGCCGCCTCCGTCGCCGTCCAGTCGGCGGCCTCCCCGCACGGTGTACATGGCCACTACTGAGGCAGCGGCGGCCTGGAATATTTTTGCGGTTCGCTGCTCGTCGCCGTAAAGAGTTTCCCGCGGTGCGACGGCTCGCGGCTCGGTCGCCGAAAGCAGATAGCTCCGCAACATTCGTTCACCGCTCAAGACTGCGCAAAGCAGGATCGCGACGACCGCTGTCCTCCGCCAGAACTGCTCGTTGTCGCTCATCGTTGTCTTCTCCTGATGCGTCGATCATCACGGATGCGTGGAGGCGCCCTGATCATCGCCACCGATAGACTTGCGAAGTGATCTGGCCGATCCGATCATGACGAGTTCGGCAATGTTCTCGGGCGTCAGATAGCCGATCAGTCGCTGCTCGCCATCGACAACGCCGACGAACCGGGTCCCCTCTTGCTGCATGCGCTCGAAAATTGCTTCCAGGCTCGTGCTCTCCGGTACGGTCGGAACGTCCGATATCATTGCGTCCAAGATTGCAGCATCATCGCCTTGAGACTGTAGTGAAGCGACGATCGCCTCGCGCATGACAACGCCACGCAGGCGGTTGGCTCCGTCGACGATGGGAAACTCGTGCTGGGTCGTCCGAAGCAGCAGATCGGCGGCCGCGCCGACGCTAGACTGTGGGCTAAGCTTGGAGAAGGACGTGACCATGCCATCCGAGGCTCGCTTGCCCCGTGTGAGGTCGCGGGCCTGGACAAATCCCGCCTCGCCGCTCGCAGCGAAGAAGACGAAGGCGGCGACGAGAATGAGCAGTGGATTGCCGAATAGCCCCAGGAAGCCCAGGCCGACGGCCATGACCTGCCCGATGCCAGCCGCCACTTGCGTCGCACGAACAAAGCCCACTCGAGCAGCGAGCACTGCTCGAAGGACCCGACCACCGTCCATTGGAAAGGCGGGAATGAGGTTGAAGACGACGAGCGCGATGTTGGCAGCAGTAAGCTGCATGAGAAGACCAGACTGCGTCCGCTCGAGCTCGGAGAACTGCTTCACGTCAAAGTCCATGCCTAGCATGGCAAGCACACCCAGCAGCACGGCTGCAATGACAATATTTACGGCCGGGCCGGCAAGAGCGACTGCGGCCTCTTGCGATGGCTTCTCTGGCATTCGCTCGAGTGATGCCACGCCACCAATCGGCAGCAGCGTCACGTCTCTGGTCGCGATGCCATAGCGGCGGGCAGCCCATACGTGGCCGAACTCATGCAATAGAACACAGGTGAACAGCAGCGCGATGAATGCCACGCCGCTTATCGCTGCAGGCGCACCACCTCGCAGCCAGCCGACGAGACCCACCCAGGCCAGCAGCAGGAAGAACGTGGGGTGGACGCGCACATCGGTGTCGCCAACCTTGAACAAGTGAATTGAATGACCGAGCATAGTGGGCCGACCCTTTCGTGGCTATTTGAGCCGCTTCGCTGCCAGGCACCTCATCGCGTCAGGCGGCATAGGGACATTTGTGCATGGTGGTCGCGCGGCTCAAGGGACACTCGTTATTCCCGCTGGACCGCCGAGCGTGTTCGCCAGCCACGCGCCGAGCCATGCCGCTATGTTGGTCAATACGAGCCCTGGCACCACGTATTGAGCAAACTCGCGCGTGCCGCTCCTGACTGCTATGGTGATACGAAACAGCGCGTTGGTGGTCATCGCAGTCAGTATCGGGAGGACGGCGTCCGCGGCCGGGAGCTTGCCCGTCGCCACCAGCAGTGCGACGGCGATCGTTGCTGATTGCGTGTTCACCAAGCCCGCTAGTGCAGACGTCAACACGACCCCGGCGATCCCCAGCGAGTCTTGAACCGCCGCCGATACGACGAGTACAACCGCCAAGGTGATGGCGAACAAGGCCGCTGTTGATAGGCTGAAGGCGCTCCGGGTCGGTTCGTGGTTGGCATCGTCAGAGGGCTGGCGCATGACCAATCTCGTCATTGCGAGACCGTAGATCGCCGATACGACGGCGGCGGAGACAAGGGGAAGCAGCAGCGCGTGCATTGTTGCACTGCTCGTTGCTGCCAGAACCAGGATTAACTGTAGGACGGTGGAAACAGACGACAGCGACGCGCCGGCGACAGCCATGTACAACGCGCCAGGAGTTCTGGTGGCCCTCTCTGCCATGTCGCGAATGGCGATCGTGCTCGAAACGAAGCCCGATGCAAGTCCGGAGAGCGGTAGGCCGTAGCGCGGACCAAGTAGACGCGTGGCCACATGACCGGAGAAGCCGATGGTCATCACGAGAATGACCACGATCCAGATCGCAAATGGATTGAACGCCGCGTAGGGTCCCATCGGGCGATCGGGTAGCACCGGAAGCACCACCAGCGTCGCCGCGGCCAATAGGAGCGCGTCTCGCAGCTCGTCCTCCGTCACTGCTGAACGCACGAACTGATGTATGGGGGCACGAGCAGCCAACAGGATGGTCACGACGACGGCAACCCCGGCGGCAACCTCCGGCTTGCGGATCGAGAGGCCTCCAAGCAGCACCGTCAAGACGAGCGCGATTTCCGTGGTCAGGCCAACCTCGTCGGCCCTCGAGCGGACGTATGCGAGACCGGCAAGTGCAAACATGCCGACAAGTGTCGCCACCAGCAGGATGTCGCCTCCGACGAGCACGCTCACCGCGCCGGACATCGAAGCGATGGCGAACGTACGAATGCCGGCCGTGGCCCGGCCTTCGATGTCGCGATTGCGGCGTTCGCGCTCGGCACCGATGAGAAGCCCGATGCCGAGAGCTTCGACGAGATTGAGCAACGCGGGCGTCTCTGTGTGCATCTTGGGATGACTCCTATCGCCTTGCGGTGCGCGATACTTGTGGCCGGCGCCGAATTTTCCCGAGGCGTAGCTCGGCATTGCTGCGTGGCTGGCGCCGCTCAGTCAGCACCAATGAGCCGGCTAGGTTCTTGGCGGCGAGCGCTGGTACTCGCGGTCGATCGTCGTGGCTCCAACAGTCAAGGTTTCGACAGAACGCTGGAGCCCGACTTGACGCGGCGGAAGTGGGAAAGAGGGGTCCGCGCGTCAAGAGCGCCAGGGCTGATCGGAAATTTCGATCACTGCGATCGGAGCTGACATCTTGCTGGTCTCGCCACTCGTCCCATATCAGCGTCGTTGCGGAACCGGGCCCCTCTGACAGCGCCTCATGCGTTGTGATGTCGGACCGCATCGGGCATGCCCGATGCCTCAGTTGGGCCGAGCATGCCTCCACCCGACCAATGGAGGACGCCAAATGCAGCAAACTCCCGCCTTCATTCTCGCACGAGCCCACCAAATTCGACGGCAGCTCGAGAGCGAGCGGCGCCAGTCCGGGGCGCCGATCTCACGACTATTGCGCCTACAAGCGCTCTTGCTGCGTGCGCAGCGGCGGCTTGCCGATTTGATCGAGCCGGCCGTTCCTCGACCGGTGCCGGTCTTGGCCAAGCCATCCCGGCGTTGAGCAATCGAGCCGATCCGACAGGAGGAACATATGAGTGTACTTGTGTGCCCGGTCTGCCAAGGCGCGATGAAAGAGATCAACAAGAGCGGCTTGCTGATCGACACCTGCACGCAATGCCGCGGCGTGTGGCTCGACCGTGGAGAACTGGAGAAGCTCGCTACCGCGGTCGGCGGCCCAGAGGAGCGCAGCTTTCTCGGTGCCGTTCTGCCCCCGCAGAGAGCCCGCCGTCCGCGACGCGATGACGACGATGACGACGATGATCGGCGGTATACCCATGAGCGACAGCACAAACGCCGCAAGTCGTTCCTCGACTTCTTCGGCTGAGGTGACAGGTATTTCCCGAGGATGGGTGCTTGAAAGACCGACGTAACAACCTGATCGCCCCCGGTCTCCTCCATTCGCTGGGCCAAAGCCTGGCAGGGCGATCGGGGGCCGTTAGGCATTGATAGGGCAACCGACAGTGCGGCCGAATTGACCGGTTCATTCGTTGAGCGGGGCAGGTTTGCCCCGCTCGATATCGGCAGCGCGCCCGACCGTATGGATCGATCCGGAACTTCAGGCAGTGTAAGAGCGCATTTGTTAGAGTTCGCAACTATCGGGAATAGGCCACCGGCCCACGATCGATCACGCTTTTGCTAGTCTGGAGGGTGGTCTCTGGGGCGGGGCCGCCTTGCTTGGCGCGCAGTTCGTGCCCAGCGGCAATGTGACACCGCTGGGCTCGTAGCACGCATACTTTAATGTCGCGCGGGAGAATTTAACGTGGCGAATGCGAGCGCGCGCCAAGACGGTGCGATCAATCGAGTCTCGAAATTGCTCGCCAGCGATGCCGCCGGCGGCGTCGTACTTTTGGCCGCCACCGTCCTTGCTCTGCTGTTTTCCAACACCGCGCTCAGTTCGCTCTACGACGGATTGCTCGGTACGAAGATATCGATCGCCATCGGCACATTCTCCATCGACAAGCCCCTGCTGCTATGGATAAACGACGGTCTGATGGCCGTATTTTTCCTGCTTGTCGGCCTCGAGCTGAAACGTGAGGTGCTCGAAGGTGAGTTGTCCGATACGAAGCGCGCCGCGCTCCCTGTCATGGCAGCAATCGGCGGAATCGCGGTGCCGGCGCTCATCTATTGGTCCCTGAACAACCACGATCCGGAAGCCCTGCGCGGCTGGGCCGTTCCGGCGGCGACCGACATCGCCTTCGCGCTCGGTATTCTGGCGCTGCTCGGCAGCCGGGCACCTGTTGCCTTGAAGGTTTTCCTGCTCGCCGTCGCCATTATCGACGATCTCGCCGCGATCATCATTATCGCGGTCTTCTACACAGCAGAGCTGTCGCTGACCTCGCTCGTCGTCGCTGGTCTAGGCGTACTGACCCTGGGCGCGCTCAACCGTGGCGGCGTGACGCGACTTGGGCCGTTCATTATCGTTGGGGCCGTGGTCTGGGTGTTCCTGCTGCAGTCGGGCGTGCATGCGACCCTGGCCGGCGTCGTCACAGCCCTGTTCGTTCCGCACTCGCGTCAAAATCCGGGTGACAAGCATACGGTTCTGGTCGGCACCGAGCATGAACTCAAACCCTGGGTGCTGCTTGGCATCATGCCGCTGTTTGCTTTCGCCAACGCGGGTGTCGACTTGCGCGTTTTGCCGCCCGAAGCGCTGTTCGGTACGATGTCCATCGGCATTGCCGCAGGGCTTTTCATCGGCAAGCAGCTGGGTATCATGGCCTTTTCTTGGATCGCCATCATCACCGGCCTTGCTCGGCTCCCCTCGAGCGTGACTTGGCTTCAGCTGCATGGCGTGTCGCTGCTCGCAGGCATCGGCTTCACGATGAGCCTCTTCATAGGCGCGCTCGCCTTCAGCGATCCGCAGGCTGCGGCCAGCGTCCGCATCGGTGTGCTCACCGGGTCGATCCTGTCGGGTATCGCAGGCTACCTCGTTCTGCGAGTAGCGATCAGTAAACTCGAGCCCCAAAACGAATTCAAAAGGGAACGCCATGCCTCAGGGTCTTTCACTAAGCCTGGGCCAGCGCCCGCACACGGGGGGTAAATGATGGACTATCTCCTGATCGCGGCCGGCCTCGCGTTACTGATCGTTGGCGGAGAGTTGCTCGTACGCGGCGCGGCGGCGACTGCCGAGCGGCTCGGCATGTCACCGCTGCTGATCGGTCTCACGCTCGTCGGCTTCGGCACCTCTACTCCTGAGCTTGTGACGAGCGTTGAGGCTTCACTGCTGGGCTCCCCCGGCATCGCCATCGGCAACGTCGTCGGCTCAAACATCGCCAACATCCTGCTCATCCTCGGCATTTCCGCGCTCATTTTGCCGATGGCTGTCAGCAAACAGGCGTTGCGTCGCGACGGTGCGGTCATGTTTTCTGCCGCTGTCATCTTCGTCGCCATAGGCCGGCTTGGCATGCCTCTCGACCGGCTTGTCGGCGCAATGCTGATTGCCGGCCTCATAGCCTACTTGTGGTACGCCTATCTGCAGGAGAAGGCCGGTGCCCGCGAAGGTCACACGGCAGCTTTTGAGAAGCGCGAAGCCCACGACGAGCTGGTGGTCATTCCATCCGGCGGCGCGGCCACCCTCGCGGGATCAGCGCCATCGCGTCTGGTCGTGACCGGGGGGCCGCTATTGATGGCGGTCGGCGGCCTTGCAGTCGTCATTTTAGGTGGCAAGCTGCTGGTCGAAGGAGCGATCGGTCTAGCTCGGAACGCGGGCCTTTCCGAAACGCTCATCGGCCTCACCATCGTGGCGGTGGGAACCTCGCTACCGGAACTCGTGACTTCGGTCATCGCTGCTATCCGCAGGCACAGCGATGTGGCGCTCGGCAACATCCTGGGTTCCAACATCTACAACATTCTTGGCATCGGGGGCGTAACCGCGCTTCTTGCGCCGACGACCATTCCGATCGAGATAGTGCACTTCGATGCGCTCGTAATGCTTACGGCAACCGCCGCGCTGCTTATGTTTGCGCGAACGGGCTTTCGCATCGGCCGCCGCGAGGGTGGAGCGTTGTTGGCCTGCTACGGCCTCTATCTCTTTTCGATCTGGCCAGCCGGTGTGCCATGAACCCGGGCGTCCACACATCAAGTACGTGTGGCTCGCGGCCCTGCTTCGGTCGCCAGCCCTCATGACTGACAAGTGAGCAGGCAAATGACCGAAATTGCGCCTTCAGCGAAGTCTGCGAACACGCCTGAAAAGTTGCGTGCCATCGTCGAATCACATTGGTTCCAGACCTTCATCATCTCGGTGATTGTCGTCAATGCGGTCGTCATCGGATTGGAGACATCGAGATCCGCCATGGCTACCGCCGGCGGACTCCTATATGTTCTCGACCTTGCCGCGTTATCGATCTTCATCATTGAGATCTCGGTAAAACTCTTTGTCTATCGCCTTTCGTTCTTCCGCAATCCCTGGAACGTGTTCGATTTTGCGATCGTGGCCGTTGCGCTGGTGCCGGCGGGTGAGGGATTATCGGTGTTGCGCGCACTGCGCATCCTACGGGCGCTTCGCCTCATCTCGATCGTGCCTCAGATGCGCCTCGTCGTGCAGGCATTGCTCACGGCCATTCCGGCCATGGGTTCGGTCGTGGCGCTTCTGGCGCTGATCTTCTACGTCGCCGCCGTGATGGCGACGAAACTCTTCGGCGCAGACTTTCCCGACTGGTTCGGCACGATCGGCGCGTCTCTCTACACGCTCTTCCAGATCATGACGCTGGAGTCCTGGTCGATGGGCATCGTGCGTCCCGTGATGGAAGTCTACCCGCATGCCTGGGCATTCTTTGTGCCATTCATCCTGATCATCACATTCGCAGTCCTCAATCTTTTCATCGCGATCGTCGTCAATGCGATGACCAAAGCTGCCGCCGCGGAGGAACTACGCAATCAGGGCGGTGGCAGCGAAGAATTGACCGCCGCACCCATCGAAGGACGGACCGCGATCGAACGACCAGAGCAAGACATGATTCTCCAGGAAATCAGGCAACTTCGCGTGGAGCTGCGCGCCCTCCAGACTGAGCGGCCTCCACGTTGACAACTGCATGCCGCTCTGTCGGAGTTCGCCTCGCCGTGACGTCGCCATCGGGACTGACTGTGATCAAAATCCTATCTGCGCGCGACAAACACGACGACCGTTGGATGAGAAGGAACGTCGCGCGGGAGCTCATGCAGGGATCGATATGCTGGTATGGCGGCTTATCGAGCATTAGCTGCGGGATGCTGATTTCTTCTTGCTGCGCGGCGGCATGTCCGAAAGGGGGCGGAATCGTCGGGCGCTTACCATGCCATGGAAGAAATGGTCCGGATCCGGTTGTCGGATCAGTCGATTAGTCTGTGAGAGGTGCAAGTTGGTCTGTCACTGAAGCTAGCAAACAACCCATGCAACAGGACCATACCCCGACAGTCATCAAGCCCACTCGCGTGCCGTGTAATAGGTGAAAGCTCGCCGGCGCCAAGCCGCCGCTGCGGCCTAGCCACGTCTGGTCGATCAGGACGGCGCTCCAGATCGAAGGCAAGAAGCGCGATCTTGCCCTCTTCAACTTGGCGATCGACAGCAAGCTTAGCGGCTGTGACGTCGTCGCCGTTCGTGTCGGTGACGTAGCCCCGAGCGAATACGCGATGGACCGTGCGACGATCCGGCAGAAGAAGACCGGCAGGCCCGTGCGGTTCGAGGTGACTGATCAGACACGAATGGCCATCGACGACTGCTTGAGGCTGACCAACCGGAAGCCAGGTCAGCTCCTCTGCGCAGGCGGTGGCGATAAGCGTGGGCTGACGACCCGGCAGTACGCTCGGCTGGTGCAAGAGTGGGTCGCCAGCATCGGGCTCGACCCAGCACAGTTTGGCACGCATTCGCTGCGGCGGACCAAGGCTGTGCTCATCTCTTGGCGAACGTGCAATCTCAGAGCCGTGCAGCTTTTGCTCGGCCATTCGAAGATCGAAAGCACCGTGGGCTACCTCGGGATCGAGGTCGACGACGCCATCGAGATCGCCGAGAAGCTCGATATCTGATCCACGCACGCGATACCTCGGATAGCGGACGCGGTCGGCGGCGTGTTTCGCGTCGCCGATTCCGCGACCATCGATGGCAGCTTATGGGATGCGGCGACCCTGCCCGGCGATCGGCCAGCCACAAACCAAACACCTCAGAGATCGATGAGCACGGTGCCTAGGCTGCCGTCTCGTAGCTGGCGACGGGCAATCGGCGGCAGCCGCCACCGTCCTGTCCACAATTGAGCGTCGGAGACCACCCAACTTCGCGTCAACTGGAATTTTTTTGGAACCTTATTGGCTCCGCCCGGAGAGATGGAGAGGCCAAATAGATCGCAACTCATTGATGTTATTGGTGCCGCCTGCCTGGCTTGAACGGGGGCCTCTAGATCCACAACACGCGGACGCTCAGTGCCCATCCGGCGAAGGCCGCCTTGATGATCCCGCAAGCGACAGATTGGCAGGTCGAGATGGGCCGCACATGGCGCTTCTCGCGCCCGAACGGCAACACCAATGGCTTCCGAATCAAGGTTGAGTCTGGCTGCGGCGCGAAGTGGGACCCAAAGTGGGACCAAGCCAAAGGGCGGCATAATTAAAAAAGAAATTCAGTTATTTACTGCTCGTTCTGGCGGAGAGGGGGGGATTCGAACCCCCGAGGCCGGTCACCCAGCCTGCCGCATTTCGAGTGCGGTGCGATCGACCACTCTGCCACCTCTCCGGGCCACGGTTTGGATGCAAGGCTCCCGTCGACTTGGGCGCCTGCCAAAGCCGTGACTGGGGGCTTCTAGGCGATGGCGGGCGCGGAAGCAAGGAGCAAGTAGAGGCATCAACCGCTGCTGGTCGTGTGGCGGTTGGCCAGTCGGCTGCATTCTTTTGGCAGGCTCGCCGTGCACTTTGCGGGTGGAACCGCGCCTGGGCGGGTCGCCGCAGTGCAATTTGCCGCCGACAGCGGCTATAAGGGGCAAGCCCAAGCAACCCGGATCTGGATGAAGAGCATGATCGGCCGTCTCAACCATGTCGCCATCGCCGTCAAGGACCTTGCCGCCTCGGCGGCGCTCTATGGCACCACGCTCGGGGCCAAGGTCTCGGCGCCCGACTGCCTGCCCGAGCACGGCGTGACTGTGGTGTTCGTGGAGTTGCCGAATACAAAGATCGAGCTGCTCGAGCCCTACGGTGCAGGCTCACCGATCGCCAAGTTCCTGGAGAAGAACCCGGACGGTGGCATTCACCACGTCTGCTATGAGGTCGACGACATTCTGGCCGCCCGCGACAAGCTCAAAGCCGAGGGCGCGCGGGTGCTGGGGGACGGGGAGCCGCGAACCGGTGCGCACGGCAAGCCCGTGCTGTTCCTGCACCCGAAGGATTTCTGCGGGACGCTGGTCGAACTCGAGCAGGCTTGATCGCGGGCGTAGCAATTTGCAAGCCCGCTTCGTTCTTTCGGCAGGCTCGCAAAGCGACCTTTCAAACAAGACGCCGCACTAAGCACATGATAACGCTAGTGTGCCTTGGATCGGAAAAATCCTTCGACGCCTGCTGCGGGATCATACGTACATTGCAATCGGGTGATTAGTGCCATCGACGGGGAGACCGGGATATGAGCATCGTCTTCAAAATCGCGGTCTATTTCATCATCTGGTGGGTGGTGCTGTTTGCGGTGCTGCCGTTCGGGGTCAGGACGCAGGCCGAGGCGGGCTCTGTGGTGCCCGGTACGCCGGCGAGCGCGCCAGCGGGCTTCCGCTTGCTGCGGGTGATGGTGTTGACGAGCGTGGTGGCGGCAATTGTATTCGCCGTGCTGTGGGCCGCTGTGGTGTGGAAGATCATCGATGTCGATGCCATCGCAGGCTTTCCGCCGTCCAGCGAGCCGCCCGCGGGGGTGACGCGGTAGGTCTGGGCGCGGCAATAGCGTACCGGCAGCGGCAAAATAAAATGGGGCCCGGACAGACGCCACAGGCCCCATGCATGCGGGCAAATCGCCCGAGATGCCGTCGGTTGACAAGCGCAAGTAAGCGCTGCCCTGCCGTATCGCCCAAGTATGGACGCGGCATCAGCCAGGAGCGCACACCGCCGCGCCTCTCGATGGAGCGCGATTGATGACGCTGGTCTCCC
This sequence comes from uncultured Alphaproteobacteria bacterium, assembly GCA_963761475.1. Lineage (GTDB taxonomy): Bacteria > Pseudomonadota > Alphaproteobacteria > Rhizobiales > Hyphomicrobiaceae. Next base: position 216,647 of record CAVXGT010000012.1, on the reverse strand, counting down.
CAGAACTTCGAGCACTGGGCCGGACGATAGCCGGACAGAGCCCCTTTTTCTTGCAACGGTCAGACGTTAGAGGATCGGCCGGCTGCTGTCAGCACTTTTTCGTGACGAACTTGTGTCGTGGCGCTGGGCTGGGGACAAGGACGCCAACACGGGGGTGGACAGGTGGCCGGCATTGCCAGGGCAATGGTAAATGGCTAATAGCGGCGTCGTCTGGGTCACGTGCGGGTTGCGCGTGGTACAGGGTTCTGGCCTCGGCGGGTTGTTGGTCGCAAGGCCTCAGGGCTCCGGTTCTCGAGGCGGCGCCGGATCGAGGCGAAGGCCTGTGTCTTCCGTCCGAGTTCGTGAATTTCGAGACTGATTGCGGTCTCCGGTGGACGCAAGGATGCTTCCGCCCCAGCCGATCAGGCTCTAAGACGTAGCGTTCGAGAGTGCAACGACAACTCCGGCGGGGCATCGATGCCGCCGCCACAGCCAATCCGGCGTCCAGCCGTGCGGCGCAGCCATTGTCAATCCCGGGGAGCGCCCATTCCATGCGCCTGAGCCGTTACTTCCTGCCCGTGCTGAAAGAGACGCCGAAGGAAGCCGAGATCGTCTCGCACCAGCTGATGCTGCGGGCCGGCCTGATCCGTCAGGAAAGCGCCGGCATCTATGCCTGGCTGCCGCTGGGGCTCAGCGTGCTGAACAAGATCAACGCCATCATCCGCGAGGAGCAGGACCGCTCCGGCGCGATCGAGCTGCTGATGCCGACGATCCAGTCGGCCGACCTGTGGCGGAGAGTCGGCCGCTACGAGGCCTATGGCAAGGAGATGCTGCGGATCAACGATCGCCACGAGCGTGACATGCTGTTCGGGCCGACCAACGAGGAGATGATCACGGCGATCTTCCGAGACGTATGCGAAGAGCTACCGCGACCTGCCGCTGAACCTCTACCATATCCAGTGGAAGTTCCGCGACGAGGTCCGCCCCCGGTTCGGCGTGATGCGCGGCCGCGAGTTCCTGATGAAGGACGCCTACTCGTTCGATCTCGACAAGGAGAGCGCGCGGCACGCCTACAACAAGATGTTCGTGGCCTATCTGCGGACCTTCGCGCGTATGGGTCTGAAGGCCATTCCGATGCGTGCCGATACCGGTCCGATCGGCGGCGACCTCAGCCACGAATTCATCATCCTGGCGGAGACGGGCGAGAGCGAGGTGTTCTGCCACAAGAGCTATCTCGATTTCGCCGTGCCGCCGGCAGACACCGATTTCGACGACGTGGCGGCGATCCAAGCTACGGTCGACAGGTGGACCGCGCTTTATGCCGCCACCGACGAAATGCACGACGAGGCCGCCTATGGCGCGCTTGCGGCGGATCAGCGCGTTTCGGCGCGCGGGATCGAGGTCGGCCACATTTTCTACTTCGGCACCAAGTACTCCGAACCGATGAAGGCGCAGGTTCAGGGACCGGACGGGAAGCCGGTCACGGTGCACATGGGGTCCTATGGGGTCGGACCGAGCCGGCGTGGTCGGCCGCCATGATCGAAGCCAGTCACGACAAGGATGGCATCGTTTGGCCGGTGCCGGTGGCGCCGTTCGAGGTGGCGCTTGTCAACCTGAAGCCCGGAGACGGCGAGACGGACGAGGTCGCCAATGCGCTCGAAGCCCAGCTCGAGGCGGCTGGCGTCGACGTGCTGGTCGACGATCGGGACGACCGGCCGGGCGCCAAGTTCGCGACCATGGACCTGATCGGCTGCCCGTATCAGTTGATCGTCGGTCCGAAGGGCGTGAAGGCGGGTGAGGTCGAGATCAAGACGCGCCGGGACGGCGCGCGCCGGTCGCTGTCGCCTGAAGCGGCGGTCAGCGCGCTGGTGGACGACGTGAGGGCCGGTCGCAAACTCGCCTGAGGCGAGAGGTTGGCCCGCATGGCGGCCTGCGCGTGCAGGCCTGCAACGAGGGGGACGCGCATGACGACTGCCACGACGGAGAAACCTGCATCCGTCGACACCGCGCCGTTTGCGCCGTTCGAGTGGATGCTCGCCAAGCGCTACCTGCGGGCCCGGCGCAAGGAAGGCTTCATCTCGGTCATCGCCGGAATCTCGTTCCTCGGCATCATGCTCGGGGTGGCGACGCTGATCATCGTGATGGCTGTCATGAACGGCTTTCGCCATGAGCTGTTCCAGAAGATCCTCGGCATCAACGGCCACATCATCGTGCACAAGATCGCAGGCGCCGTTCGACGACTACGAGGCGGCGGCGGCGCGACTGCGGGCTGTGCCGGGAGTCGAAGTGGCGATGCCGCTGATCGAGGGGCAGGTGATGATATCGTCGAGCCAGCAGACGCTCGGCGCGCTGGTGCGTGGCATGTCGGAAGAGGACCTCAAGCAGCTCGAACTCGTCGCCCGCAATATCCGCTTCGGCACGCTCGACGGCTTCGATGGCCAGGAGGGATCTGGCGCATGGGCATCCGGCTCGCGAACTCGCTCGGCGTCGGCGTCGGCGACAGTATCTCGCTGGTCGCGCCGAAGGGCGCCTCGACGCCGTTCGGCACGGCGCCGCGGATCAAGCGCTACCGGATCTCGGCGATCTTCGAGCTCGGCATGTCCGAATACGACAAGACCATGGTGTTCATGCCGCTGGTGGAAGCGCAGAAGTACTTCTCGCGCGGGGACGAGGTCGACGTGCTCGAGGTGCTGACGGAGAGCCCAGATCATGTCGACGGCTTGATGGAGCCGTTGAAGGCGGCGGGCGGGCCGACGCTGCATTTCTCCGACTGGCGCAAGCGCAACGAGACGTTCTTCACGGTGCTCGAGGTCGAGCGCAACGTGATGTTCATCATCCTGTCGCTGATCGTGCTGGTGGCGGCGCTCAACATCATCTCCGGCATCATGATGCTGGTGAAGGAAAAGGCGCGCGACATCGCGATCCTGCGCACGATGGGGGCGACCGAAGGGCGCGATCATGCGCGTGTTCCTGATTACGGGGGCGTCGATCGGGGTGGTCGGGACGATCGCCGGGCTCATCCTCGGCATCGTGTTCTGCTGGAACATCGAGAGTATCCGCCAGGTCGCTGCAGTCGGCGCTCGGGCACCAAGCTAATGGATCCCGCAGGTGTACTATCTGACACGGCTGCCGGCGCGATCCGGACGCGTGGGAGACCGCCTGGATCGTGGTGATGGCGTTGGTGCTGTCGGTGCTGGCCACGCTCTATCCGTCGTGGCGCGCCTCGCGTCTCGATCCCGTCGAAGCGCTGCGCTACGAGTGAGGTCGCCCGTGCAGGATCATGGATCCACATCGAAGCGCCGGTGCTCGATCTGGTCGAGCTCGGCGCACGTTCCACCAGGGTGCGCGCGAAATCCGCGTGCTGGACGGGGCGCAATGCCACGCTGATGCCCGGGCGAGGCGGTGGCGCTGGTCGGGCCGTCGGGAGCGGGCAAGTCGACGCTGCTGCACATCGCGGGCCTGCTCGAGACGCCGGATGGCGGGCAGGTGATCGTCAACGGTCGGGACTGCTCGCAGATGGACGACGCAGCGCGCACGCGGGTCCGGCGGGCGGAGATGGGCTTCGTCTACCAGTTCCATCAGTTGCTGCCGGAGTTCTCGGCGCTCGAGAACGTGATGATTCCGCAGCTGATCCGGGGCAAGCAGCGACCAGGTGGCGCGGAGCGGGCGCAGGGAACTGCTGACGGGGCTGGGGCTCGCGCGAGCGGCTCGAGCACCGGCCGGCGGAACTGTCGGGCGGCGAGCAGCAGCGGACGGCGATCGCCCGGCGCTGGCCAACGCACCGCGGCTGTTGCTTGCCGACGAGCCGACCGGCAACCTCGATCCCAAGACGTCGGAGCATGTGTTCGGCGAGTTCGTGGGGCTGATCGAGCAGACTGGGCGTGGCGGCGCTGATCGCTACCCACAACATGGAGCTGGCGCGCCGCATGCACCGGGTGTTTCGCCTGGAATCCGGCCAGTTGGTCGAGATCAAGCCGGAGAGCGTGAAGGGCTGATCGGCCTTCTTGCTGGCCAAAGATTGTTCCCCCGGTGGTGGCTGCTATAGCTTAAGGCACCTGTTGGACTAGGTGGCGACAAGGAGCAAACCGCCGTGGCTGAGGACGATCTGCCGTTCGAGGGCGTCAAGGTTCTGGACCTGTCGCAGGGGGTGGCTGGGCCTTATTGCGCGATGATGCTGGCCCGCAACGGCGCCGATGTCGTCAAGCTGGAGCCCCCGGGAACTGGCTGCTGGAGCCGGCAGCTCGGCAAGTCGATCGGCGACCACACTGCGCATTCGCTGGTGGTGCACCGGGGCAAGCGCAGCCTGGCGCTGGACCTCAAGTCCGACGCGGGCGTCGCCATCGCGCATCAGCTGGCCAATGACGCAAATATCGTCATCCACAACTACCGCATCGGCAAGATCGACAAGTTCGGCCTCGACTATCCGACGCTCGCCAAGACCAATCCGAAAGTCGTCTACGCGTGGATCACGGGCTTTGGCCCGAAGGGGCCAAACGTCGAGCTGCCGGCGACGGACAGCGTGATGCAGGCCTTCACCGGCATGATGTCGATCAACCGGGACAAGGATGGCATGCCGCAGCGGATCGAGATGCTGGCCATCGATTTCGCGACGGGCCTCTATGCGTTCCAGGCGGTGGCTGCGGCACTCTACGGACAGGCGATGAAGGGGCGGGGGAAGTTCATCACGACGAGCCTGCTTGAATCGTCGCTGGTCTACCAGGAGGCGGCGATCATCGAATCGCATCTGCAGAAGGGCAAAGTCGAGCCGATCGGCATACCCGTCGGCACGTTCAAGACGCGTGACGGCTACATGAGCCTCAATGCGCGCCGCCAGCCGCAGTTCGAGCGCTTCGCCAAGCTCGTCGGGCATGAGGAATGGATCGGCGATCCCCGCTTCAAGGACCCGCGTGCCCGGGTCGAGAACGGGGAGGCGCTGATGGCGTTGATCCGGCCCATCATCGCTGAGCGCACGACGGGAGACTGGGATACGGCGTTGAAGGCGATCGATGTGCTGCATGCGCAGGTGCACACGCACCAGGATCTGTTCGAGAATGAGCAGATCAAGGCGGTCGAAGCGTTGCGGTGGGTCGATGATCCAACACTCGGGCGGGTGCCGATGGGCTCGGTTGCAGGCCAACCGGCGCCGCAGACCGGGCACCGATTGAGCCATAGTCCGGGTCTCGGCGAGCATTCGCGCGAGGTGCTGGCGGAGTTGGGGCTCTCCGCGTCGCGGATCGAGGCGTTGATTGGCGCGGGTACGGTGCAGGCCGCTCAGAACCGCTGATGGCCTGGGCGCTTGACGCCCGCTCCTACAGCTCCTCACACTGTGAGAAACGCTAAGAGGAGTGCCTGCACATGACCGACGTTACCATTCTCGCAACGGGTCTCGGTTTTCCGGAGGGGCCGGTCGTGTGTCGCGATGGCGCGCTGATCGTGACCGAGATCCGCAATGGCCGGTGCTCGCGGATCACGCCCGACGGCAAGGTCGCCGTATTCTCCGATTGCGGCGGCGGGCCCAATGGCCTGGCGTTCGGCCCCGATGGCCAGCTCTACCTGTGCAACAACGGCGGCAGCCGCTACGTCGAGGGCCACTCGATGGGGATGGGTCCGCATCCCGACTACAAGTTCGGCTGGATCGCCCGGCTCGATGCCAAAACTGGCGCCTCGACCATGCTCTACAAGGAGGTCGGCGGCAATCTGCTGTCGGCGCCCAACGATCTCGTGTTCGATACCGAGGGCGGCTTCTATTTCACCGATCTCGGCAAGCGCTATCCGCGCAAGCGCGACAACGGCGGCATCTACTACGCCAAGCCCGATGGCTCGGCGATCGCGGAGATTGCCTACCCGATCCTTTCCCCTAACGGGTGCGGTCTGTCGCCGGACGGCAAGACGCTCTATGCGGCGGATACGGAGGGCGCGAGGCTTTGGGCCTTCGAGGTGGTGGCCCCCGGCAAGCTCAAACCGAAGCACGAGTTCGCGCCGCACAGTGGCAAGATGATCGCGGGGCTTGCCGGCAAGGCGCGCTTCGACAGCCTCGCTGTCATGGCGAGCGGCAACATTTGTATTGCGACGCTCGGTACCGGCTACATCACGGAAATCTCGCCCACCGGCCAGATCGTGCGCGAGGTGAAGATGCCGGACGTCTATCCGACCAACATCTGCTTCAGCGGCGAGGACATGTGCACGGCGCACATCACGCTTTCTGATTCAGGCCGCATCGGCGTCATGCGCTGGCCGGAGCCGGGACTTAAGCTGAATTTCAACTGATGAAGGTGCTGGCGGATGCCGCTCCGTACCCGGAGCGGGGATACATGAGCGCTGCGGGCAACCGATGAGGGCGTAGGTTGGGTTAGCCGGCCATGTCCGAGCAGGATGTTGAGGCGTGCGACCCGGCATAACCCAACACGAGCTTGTGGGTGGCGCTGTTGGGTTACGCGCGGGTCTCCCTCCGAGTCCCCCGCAACTGACCGGGCCGACGCTAACCCAACCTACGGCTGGTGGGTCTGGGAGGGCCAGCCTCGCAGCGGGGGTGCGGGGCTGGCCCCGATCGCTCTCCGCAGGAGCGAACCAACGCCGCCCGATCAGCGACCCGTAAACACCGGATCGCGCTTGGCTGCGAAGGCGGCGACGCCTTCCTTGTAGTCGTCGCTCGCGATGGCCTCGTCCATGATGTCGTGGATGGCGTCGCGGTGCTCGGCGACCTCGGCGCGGGCGAGCGCGGTGAGCACGATCTTGGCGCCCTTGATGGTGAGCGGGGCGGAGCCGGCCATGCTGCGCGCCAGCGTCCTTGCGGCGTGCAGGGCGGGCTCGCCGACTGCGGCCATGTGGGTGGCGAGGCCAACCGCGCGGGCCTCGGCTGCATCATAGCGCCGGCCTGTGAACAGCACCTCTTTGCCAACCGCGAGGCCCACCGCATCGAACAGCGCGCGGGTCTCGACGACGCCGTAGACGTTGGAGAGGCGGGCTGCGGGAATGGCGAAATGGGCGGTGTGGTCGGCGACGCGGAAGTCGCACGAGAGCGCGATGCCGACGCCGCCGCCGTAACACGGGCCGGTGACAGCGGCGATCACCGCCTTCGGGCACTGGGTGATGGCCGACTGGGCTGAAATCGGCTGCGGCCTCATAGGCGCGGCCATCCTCGACCGTGGCGCGCACGGCGGCAAACTCCTTGATGTCGGCGCCAGCGCAAAAATAGTTGCCAGCGCCGGTGAGGATGATGGCGCGCAGCTCCGGCTCGGCGCCGAGCGCGCTGAAGATCCGCGCCATTTCCTTCCACATGGCGAGCGTCATGGCATTGCGCCGCTCCGGCCGGTTGATGGTGATGACCGCGACATGGGGATCGGTGCGGTCGAGAAGGATGTGGTCGGGCGCAAGGGCTGTGGCGTCTGGCACGGGCGTCTCCTGATGCGATTGCGGGGAGGAAAGGCCGTTGGCAGGCGGGTGTCAAGGCAGGGGCTTCCAACCTTCCGGCAGGCTAAGCGCCGGATGCGCAGTGGGCATCCGAAGGCGCAACGCATAAGCGCCGGATGCGCAGTGGGCATCTTGCGCGGATGTGGCCGGCCAACCCAACCTACGCCCTGAAGCAGCAGCCGTAGGTTGGGTTAGCGTCGGCCCGGTGGGTTGCGGTGGGCGCGGATGGAGAGCCGCGCGTAACCCAACGGCGACCCCCGCACACCCTGATCGGCATCCGAAGGGCGGCGAAAGGCCCGCATCCGAAGGCGCCAGGAAAAAACGCAACGCCCTCGCGTTGCCATGGTGGCGGGGTTAGTCTCGTCGCGGATCAATTGCTTTAGGACATTTTCGGGGGACGGCGATGAACAAGGAGGAGAGCCTGGCGCTCTACGCCCAGGGCCGTGAGGCGTGGAACGCGTGGGGGAAGGGGATGCTCGATCAACGCGCCGCGCTGGAGCGCGAGGGCAAGTGGGCGGCGAAGGCTCATTGGCTTGGGCGGCTCGAAGGCCAGAACGAAGAGACCAAGGCGTGGATTGCCGCGGCCAAGGTGGATTTCGCGGGGCATACCTTCGAGGAGGACGCCCAGTTCTCAGGCCTCACGTTCCCCACCGATGTGACCTTCGAGAAGGCGACGTTCGAGGGGACCGCGGGGTTCGGAGAGGCGACGTTCGAGGGGGACGCGGGGTTCAGGGAGGCGACGTTCAAGGGGGACGCGGGGTTCGAGGGAGGCGACGTTCGAGGGGGACGCGAGGTTCGAGGGGGCGACGTTCGAGGGGGACCGCGGGGTTCGAGGGGGCGACGTTCGAGGGGGACGCGGGGTTCGGAGAGGCGACGTTCAAGGGGGACGCGGGGTTCGAGGGGGCGACGTTCGAGGGGGACGCGGGGTTCGAGGGGGCGACGTTCAAGGGGGACGCGGGGTTCAGGGAGGCGACGTTCGAGGGGACGCGGGTTCGAGGGGCGACGTTCGAGGGGGACGCGAGGGGGCGACGTTCAAGGGGGACGCGGGGTTCGAGGGGGCGACGTTCGAGGGGGACGCGGGGTTCGGGGAGGCGACGTTCAAGGGGGACGCGGGGTTCAGGGGGCGACGTTCGAGGGGGCGACGTTCGAGGAGGCGACGTTCGAGGGGACGCGGGGTTCGAGGGGGCGAGGTTCAAGGAGTACGCGGGGTTCAGGGAGGCGACGTTCAAGGGGTACGCGGGGTTCATCCAAACCCACTTCGCGGGTTACACGACCTTCGAAAAAACCACGTTTGAGAAGCTCGCCCGTTTCACGGCCATGCGCGGTGACAGCTACTTCTCCCTCCAGGATGCGACCTTCCATGAGGTGCCGGACTTCGAGCAGGCGCATTTCGCAGAAGCGCCCCGGCTGGACGTTGCGCACTTCAACCGGCCCCGCGTCCAGCCGGGGCGCTTCTGGCGTTGGACCAGAGCACGTGTCAAGGCCGACGACAAGCGGACGCCGGGTGGTGCGGCGGAGGGCGGCGCCCAATCGAGTGGTCCAAGCCCTACACTGCCCGACACCACCGCCCGCTGGCGGGCGCTCAAACGTCTCGCCGTGCAGGGCCACGATCATGAGCGCGAGATGATGTTCTTCGCTGAGGAATTGAAGTCGTTGCGCGGGCGCACGGACAAGCTGCTGCCCAATTTCGCCAACCTGTTCCGTGACGACAAGCGGTTCTGGCCGGGTGGGGCGCGTTACTGGTTTGGGCTTTTCTACCAGGGTTTGTCGAATTTCGGTGGGTCGATCCTTCTCCCTCTTTTTTGGTGGTCGGTTGGCGTGGTCGTCTTCGCCGCGATGTATCTCTCTGTGCATCTGTCGACGGCTCAACGCTGGTACGGCGCGTGGGCTTGGCTTGGCGCATGCCTGCAATCCTGGGTGCCTAAGTGGGTGCCGTTGATTGGGTCGACCACTGAGCCACCATCCCTGCCGTGCATAGCTGGAACGGACGAAGCCTGGGGTGCAGCGCTGCATTTGTCGGTGCGCAAGAGCCTGTTGTTCTCCGGTCTCAATTCCCCGCGCAAACTGGATGAGCTGTATGCCTGCTTGTTCGGGCTGAAAGCGGGCACAACAGGACCACTTGGCGAGCTTCCACTGCGTTACGTTCCTGAAATTCCCAACGTCGTGTCGCTGCTGGGTCTCCTGCAACTTCTGATCTCGTCCATCCTGATTTTCCTGCTGCTGCTGGCGGTGCGGAATCAGTTCCGCATCAAGTAGGCGAGAGGGGTTCGCGCTTCGCGCGAAGCGGGGCCAGCCCCGCGCCCCGCTGGAGGGACACCCTCCAGACCGCCCGTCTTTTTTGGGTTGCTTGGTTGTGAGGGGGGAAGCGCCCGGCCACGGATGAGAGGTGGGGGAGGCCGCGCCTTGACTCCAGTTGCGGGTCGCGGGACGCTTTCGGGAGATCACAATCCGAGGAGGCCGCCATGTCGTCGCCCGCTCCCAGCCTGCCGCCAGTTCGCGCCGATGCGTCCGAGGACATTCCGGTGCTGGACCTCGGGCCCTATCTCGCGGGCGAGGCGGGCGCCAAGGCGAAACTCGCGGCGGAGCTGCGCCACTGCTTCGAGGATGTCGGGTTCTATTTCATCACCAATCACGGGGTGCCGCAGAGCCTGATCGACGACACCTACGAGGCGGCGCGCCGTTTCCACGCCCAGCCGCTGGAAAAGAAGCTCGAGGTGCGCCTCAACCAGTACAACATCGGCTACCTGCCGATGCGCGGCGGCACCACCCGGCACTCGCAGCTCAACGCCAACAACAAGCCCAACGTCAACGAGGCCTATTTTCTGGCGCGCGAGCTGGACGCGGACGATCCCGACGTCAAGGCGGAAAAGCCCTATCGCACGGCCAACAAGTGGCCTCAGGATCTGCCGGGTTTCCGCGAGACGTGCCTCGCCTACACGGGCGCGCTCGAAAAGCTCGCGCGGCGGCTGGTGCCGCTCTACGCGCTGGCGCTCGATCTGCCAGAGGATTATTTCGACAAGGCCTTCGCCAAGCCGATGTTCAAGCTCAGGATGTCGCACTATCCGCCGTCCGATCCGGAGGCCGAGAACGAGTTCGGGCTGGCGCCGCACACCGATACGAGCTTCATGACGTTGCTGGCGCCGAACAAGATCGCGGGCCTTGCGATCCGGTTGCCAACCGGGCGCTGGGTGGATGCGCCAGCCATTCCGGGCGCGTTCCTCGTCAACGGCGGCGACATGCTCCGGCGTTGGACGAATGACCGCTTCCTGGCGACGCCGCACCGGGTGGTGAATCGGACGTACGGGGCGCGGTATGCACTGCCGTTCTTCTTCGACTGCGGCGCGGAGCAGGTGATGGAGTGCCTGCCAACCTGCACGGGGCCGGATAATCCGCCCAAGTATGAGCCCATCGACTACGTTTCCTACATGACATGGTTCCGCAACATGAACTACGCGGGGGTGGCGAAGGACGAGACGGGGGGGCAGCTCGCGGGGAGTTGAGGTGACGCATCGGCGCTGGAGGGTCGGGCCTTTGGCCCGAGCGAGGGCCAGCCCTCGCGCTCCCGCCGGGAGGGCACCTCCCGGACCCACCGTTTTTTGTGAGGGGTGGGTGGGGTATGCGCGGGTGCGTTTGACAGGTTTGGCGGCGCCACATACCACTGCGGCATGCGTGGCAGGTTCATCACATTCGAAGGTGGCGAGGGCTCGGGCAAGTCGACCCAGGCCCGGCGATTGGCTGACGATCTGCGCCGGTCCGGCCTGGAAGTTGTGGAGACGCGGGAACCCGGCGGATCGCCATTCGCCGAGCGCGTGCGGGGGCTGATCCTCGATCCGCAGATCCCGCCACACGGTCCTCTTGCCGAGGCTCTGCTGTTCTATGCCGCCCGGGCCGATCATGTGGCAGCCGTGGTGGCGCCGGCGCTGGCGGCGGGTCACTGGGTGATCTCGGACCGGTTTTCGAATTCGACACGGGTCTATCAGGGGGTGGTCGGCGGCCTCAGCGATGGCGTGCTCGATCAGCTCGAGGCGATGGTGGTGGGGGTGTGCAAGCCGGACCTCACGTTCCTGCTCGACCTCGATGCGGCGACAGGCCTCGAGCGGGCGCGTCAGCGGCGGCTGGCCGGCGCCGATCCCGATGCAGCCAGCGATGCCTTCGAGGCACGAGAGCTTGCCTATCACCAGGGCTTGCGGGCGGGCTTTCTGGAACTCGCCCGGCGCGAGCCCGGCCGGTTTGCCGTGCTTGATGCGAGCCAGGACGCTGAAACGCTGGCGCGCGTGGTGCGTGACGAGGCGGCCCGCCGCCTGGGTGGTGCTTGATGGCGCGCGCGCCGGCGTTGCAGGAGACGGAGGTGCTGCCCGAGGCCGATCGCCTCGACGGCCTGCCGCATCCGCGCGAGACGGCGCGGCTCTACGGCCACGAGGCGGCCGAGGTGGCGCTGGCGCAAGGGCTTGCCTCGGGGCGCATGCATCACGCCTGGCTGCTGGCGGGAACGGAGGGCATCGGCAAGGCGACGCTCGCCTATCGCTTCGCGCGTTTTGCGCTCGCCGAACGCGATGAGCGCGGGGCTCCCGGAGACGGCCTCGCCATCGGCAATCAGACGCGAGCGGCGCGGCAGGTCCTGGCGCTGTCGCATCCGGGGCTGCTGGTCATCCGCCGGCCGTGGAACCACCAGACCAAGCGGCATGCACAGGTGATCACGGTGGACGAGGTGCGCCGGATCAAGAGCTTCCTCGCCCACACCGGCGATGTCGGCGCCAATCGTGTGGTGATCGTGGATACGGCCGACCAGCTCAACATCAACGCGGCCAACGCGCTCCTAAAGTCCCTGGAGGAGCCACCGCCGCGCACGTTCTTCATGTTGCTGACGGCCTCTCCGGGCCGCCTTTTGCCGACCATTCGCTCGCGTTGCCGGGTTCTGGATCTGAAGGCGCTGGAGGAGGCGGATCTGCGCCGGGCGGTGCTGGCGGCGCTCAATGCGGTCGAGGCGGAGGCGCCGGGGGCCTCGGAGTGGCAACGCCTGATTGCGCTGGCCGAGGGTAGTCCGCGCCGCGCGCTCAGCCTGTGGCGATCGGACGGCCTCAAGCTCGACGGGCGCATGATGCAGATATTCTCAGGTCTGCCCCGGCTCGACTGGCAGGGGGTGCACCAGCTCGGCGATGAACTCGCCTCGGCAGCGGCGGCAGAGCGGTTCGAGATGTTCTTCGACCTGTTGCTGAAGCAGCTGGCGCGGCTGGTGCGGGCTGGCGCGGGGGTGGCGGGCGTCGACGACGACATGCGGCTCGCGGGCAAACTTGGCATCGCGGGGAGGCTTGCCACCTGGGCCGAGCTGTGGGAAACAGTCGCGCGCGAGAAAGCCGAGGCGCAGGCCCTCAATCTCGATCGCAAATCATTGATTCTGGGGACATTCGGCAGGATCGAGGCAGCCGCCCGGAGTTGACGCGGGCCCGGGCGCGTTGCAGTCGGCCCGATTGCCCCACACGAGGACGGGCCGGCGATGGCGAAAGCGCAGAAATTCTACATCACGACGGCGATCTCGTATCCGAACGGGGTGCCGCATATCGGGCACGGCTACGAGGCCATTACAACCGATGCCATCGCCCGGTTCGAGCGGCTCGATGGCAAGGACGTGTTCTTCCTCACCGGTACCGACGAGCACGGCCTCAAGATGAAGCAGACGGCGGCGCAGCAGAGCCCGCCGGTGACGCCGCGGGAGCTTGCCGACCGCAACTCCGCCCGTTTCCGTGAGATGGCGGCGGCGCTGAATCTTTCCAACGACGATTTCATCCGCACGACCGAGCCGCGCCATCACGAGGCGTGCGTGGCGCTGTGGAAGCGGATGGAGGCTGCCGGCGATATCTTCGTGAAGCCCTATGCGGGGTGGTATTCGGTGCGGGACGAGGCCTTTTATGCCGAGGGCGAGACGCGCGTCGGCGAGGATGGCGTGCGCGTCGGTCCGCAGGGCTCGCCCGTCGAGTGGACGGAGGAGGAGACCTATTTCTTCCGCCTATCGGCCTACCAGGACAAGCTGCTCGCGCACTACGAGGCCAATCCCGATTTCATCCTGCCGCCGGAGCGGCGCAACGAGGTCGTGAGCTTCGTGCGGGGCGGGCTCGAGGATCTCTCGATCTCGCGGACGACGCTCGACTGGGGCATTCCGGTGCCGGGGGCTCAGGGCCACGTGATGTACGTGTGGGTCGATGCGCTCAACAACTACGTCACGGCAACCGGCCTCCTCAACGGCGACGGCATGGGGCCGCGCGCGCACTACTGGCCGGCCGACGTGCACGTGATCGGCAAGGACATCACGCGTTTTCATGCGGTCTACTGGCCGGCGTTCCTGATGTCGGCGGGGCTCGAGCTTCCCAAGCGTGTGTTCGGTCACGGCTTCATGCTGAGCCGGGGCGAGAAGATGTCGAAGTCGGTCGGTAACGTGATCGATCCGTTCGATCTAGTCGCGACCTATGGCGTCGATGCCGTGCGCTACTTCTTCCTCAGGGAAGCGGCTTACGGGCAGGACGGCAGCTATAGCGCGGTGGCGATCGAGACGCGCATGAATGCCGATCTCGCCAATGGCCTTGGCAACCTGGCTCAGCGCTCGCTCGCCATGATCGCGAAGGGATTCGAAGGAGTGCTGCCGGCGCCCGGGCCGTTGGCCGAGGCCGACCAGGCGATCCTGGCTGCGGCCGATGCGATGTACCCGGCGGCGCGGACGGCGATGGACCGGCAGGCGATCAAGAGCTGGCTCGATACCGCGTGGGCGGTCATCGGCGAGGCCGACCGCTATTTCGCGAGCGAGAAGCCGTTCGACAAGACGCTGTCGGTGGAGCGTAAAGGTACGATCCTCTACGTGGCGGCCGAAGTGGTGCGTCAGCTCGCGATCCTGGCGCAACCGGCGATGCCGGCGTCGGCGGCGAAGCTGCTGGATCTGCTGGCCCAGCCCGATGACGCGCGTGGGTTCGATCGTCTCGGCGCGGTTGGTCGGCTGGTGCCCGGCATCACGCTGCCGGCGCCGCAGGGCGTGTTTCCGCGCTACGTTTCGCCTGTTGTCGAGGGGGACGCGAAACCCGCCAAACCGCCCAAGCAGAAAAAGCCGAGGGGCGATGGCAGCCCCGCGGGTGGGGGGCAGGCGTGAGGCTGGTCGATCACCATTGCCACCTCGATTTTCCCGATTTCGAGGCGGACAGAGCGGGCTATGTGGCGCGAGCGCACGAGGCTGGCGTCAGCGTGCTGGTGACAATCTCGACGTCGATCCGAAAGTACGAGACCTACCGCGCCATCGCCGAGGCGCACGAGAACGTCTACTGCACGGTCGGCACGCATCCGCATCGCGCGCACGAGGAACTCGATGTTTCCGTCGAGGAGATCGTGGCGCTGGCGGCGCATCCGAAATGCGTGGGGATTGGCGAAGCCGGTCTCGACTACTACTACAAGAAGTCGCCACCGGAGGCGCAGGCGGAAGGCTTTCGTCGACACATTGCTGCCGCCCGCATTACGGGGTTGCCGCTCGAGATCCACACGCGCGATGCCGATGCCGACACCGCCCGCATCCTCGAGGAAGAAATGGCGAAGGGGCCGTTCAAGGCCATCCTGCATTGCTTCACGGGTGGTGCGGAACTGGCGCGGCATGCCGTGGGGCTTGGTCTCTACGTGTCGTTCTCAGGCGTCGTGACGTTCAAGAAGTCGGACGCGCTGAGGGCCATTGCGGCGGAGCTGCCTCTGGACCGGCTGCTGGTGGAGACCGATGCACCATTCCTGGCGCCCGAGCCGATGCGGGGCAAACGCAATGAGCCGGCACTGGTGGTGCATACGGCCGCCGCGGTCGCCAAGGCGCGGGGTATGACCCCTGAGGCGCTCGCGAGCGCAACCACGGATAATTTCCATCGCCTCTTTGCAAAGGTACGCCCGCCGGTGGGAACGGGCGCATGAGCTACCGGTTGACGATCCTGGGCTCGGGTTCCTCGGGCGGTGTGCCGCGGCTCGGGCCGAACTGGGGGGCGTGCGACCCCAAGAACCCGAAGAACCGACGCCGGCGCTGCTCGGCGCTGGTCGAGCGGGTGGGGGGACGGGGCGAGACGAAGGTGCTGATCGACGCTTCGCCGGATCTGCGCGAGCAGTTGCTCGATACCGGCGTTGCCAATATCGACGGCGTGCTGTTCACCCACGATCACGCCGATCACACGCATGGGATCGACGATCTCCGCATCCTCGCCTTCAACATGCGCCGCCGGGTCGACGTCTATTTCGAGGCGGCGACGATGGCGACGTTGCTGTCGCGGTTCGACTACTGCTTTCGAACACCTGCAGGCTCGAGCTATCCGCCGATCCTTACCGCCCATGAGATCCGGCCGCCTGAGCCGGTCACTATCGACGGTGCGGCCGGGCCGATCGTGGCTACGCCCGTCGTGCAGGAGCACGGGCCACAGGCCTCGCTCGGTTTCCGCGTCGGCGACGTTGCTTATTCCCCCGACATCAGCGGGCTCAGTGCGGAGGCGGAAAGCCAGTTGCGGGGCCTCGATCTTTGGATAGTGGATGCCTTGCGGTACATCCCGCATCCCAGCCACTTCTCGGTGAAACAGGCGCTCGAATGGATCGAGCGATTGAAGCCGAAACGGGCGATCCTGACGCATCTGCATGTCGATCTCGACTACGAGGCCCTGCGTCGCGAGTTGCCGCCGCATGTGGCGCCAGCGTTCGACGGAATGGTCGTGCATTTCGATTGACCGGGGACGGTTCTGTCACGCAGCATCGGCGTTTGGCGCTGGTTCGACCGCGGCGCCTGCCCGTGTCGGCATGGATCGTGCCTCGGGAGCAGAGTGGATCGGACGTGGCGACCTCGATGACCGTGCTCGGCCTCAGCTTGTGGCAGCTTTTCGTGATTGGGGGCGCAGCCTTCATCACGCAGATCGTCGGCGGTGTTGCGGGCTACGGCTCGGGGTTGTTGCTGCCGCTGGTGCTCGTTCCCATGATCGGGCCAGAAGCCATCGTGCCGGTGATCAGTCTGTCGGCGCTGATCACCAACCCCACGCGGGTGATCATCTTTCGCGAGCATCTCGATTGGCGAAAGGCGTTGCTGGTATCAGCGCTGGCGTTGCCATCAACGATTGTCGGGGCTTGGTTTTATACGCTGCTGTCGGGCCGTGGGGCGGCGTTCGTCATCGGCCTCGCATTGATGGCGATGGTGCCGTTGCGGCGCTTTCTGGCGCGGCGGCGGTTCACGCTCAGGGGTGGCGCCATCGGTGTTGCCAGCGTCGGCTTCGGGTTCTTCAACGGCGCCATGACGGGCAGCGGTGTGATGCTGATCTCGATGCTAATGGCGATGGGGCTCACGGGGCAGCAGGTGATCGCCACTGATGCCTTGACCAGCGCCATCGTCGGGTTGGCCAAGACGGGCGTGTTTTTTGCCGCAGGTGCGCTGCCGGCGCAACTTTGCCTGGTCGCGGTGCTGATCGGGGCCATGGCCACGCCGGGATCGCTGATGGCGCGTTGGTTGGTGCGCCGGTTCTCGGCGCGGCTGCACGATGCCGTCCTCGAGGGGGCGATACTTCTCGGCGGCGCGATCCTGGTCTGGCGGGCGGCGACGTGGACTGGATGAGTGGTGAGGTCATGGCGCTGTGTCGTTACCCATGACAAGCCGGGCACGGCACAGTAAGAAGCGGCGGGGTGGGGCCGATTGCGCGACCGGCGGCGCTCTGAAGCAACCTGTTCTCTCATGCGGCGGTCAAACGGATTGACGAGGCCTAACGGCGCCAGCAGCGCCCTCCTGCTGACAATCTTGGTGGCGATGGCGCTGGTCCTGTGGCCGGTGGCGGCTTTTCCTTTGCCACCGCTCGCCGACTACGCCAATCACCTGGCACGAATGCACATCATCGCCACGTTGCCGCAGGACGTGATGCTGGCGCGCTATTACGTCGTGGAGTGGCAGATCATTCCCAATCTGGCGATGGATCTCGTCGTGCCACAGCTTGCCAAGGTGCTCGGCGTCTATCGCGCCGGGCAAATCTTCACGGCTCTCACGTTCGCGGTGATCGCCAGCGGCACGTTCGTGCTGTCGCGGGTGCTGGCGGGGCGGTGGTCGCTCGTGCCGCTCTTTGCGCTGCCGTTCCTCTACAACCAGCTGCTTCTCATCGGCGGGCTCAATTATCTTCTGGGTATCGGCCTGGCGCTATGGGCGCTGGCGGCCTGGATAGCGCTCGATCAGCGTTCGATTGTGGTGCAGCTCGCCGTTGCTGGTGTGTTGGCGGTGGGATTGTTCTTCAGTCATCTTTATGCGGCAGGCTTGTTCGGGGTGGGGCTGCTGGCCTACGAGAGCCGGCGGCTGTGGCACAGCGAGGCGCCGATTGGGCAACGCCTCGTGCGCTTCTGCCTGCCGGCCCTGGCGTTCGTTCCGTTGCTGGCGATGCTTCTGGCCAGCCGCACGGCCGGGTTATCGGGCAGCTTTTATTGGGATTTCGCCGGCAAGCTCGATTCGCTGACGCTTGGGGTGACGGCGTATTCCTCGGTGCTCGCAACCGTGATCGTCGTCGCAATGGCAGGCGGATTGGGGCTGGCGGCGTGGCGGGGCAAGCTCGTGGTGCATCCGCTTGCCGGCTATTTGCTGGTGGTGGGGATCGTGCTGCTGCTGGCAATGCCGCGGTTGCTGTTCGATACCTACATGGCCGACCAGCGATTGCCGATGGCGATCATGTTCATGCTGATCGCCTGTGTGGACGTGCCGCTTGCGGGGGCTGCGGCGCTGGCGGCGATGGGTTTTGGGCTGGTGCTGCTGGTGTTGCGGGTTGGCGAGGTGCACACCTACTGGGCGGCCTCGGCGCGCGAGACGGCCGAGGTGCAGGAGGCATTGAAGCAACTCAAGCGCGGCGCGCGAGTGGTGACGATCACGGCCGACACCAAGCGGGGGTATGTGCCGGAGGACTACGGGCTCGATCATGCCGCCTCGCTCGCCAGCATCGAACGCTCCGCGCTGACGACGCGGACCTTCGTCGTTGCCGGAAAGCAGATCCTGGCGATGACCGAACCCTACCGCAACCACGTCGACCAGTACGATGGCGGGCCACCGGACATCGCCATGCTATTGCGCGACAAGTCCTCCGACAGCTCGGGGACCTACAGCTACTGGCATCATTGGCCGGAGCAATTCGACAACGTGCTGGTGATCTTCACACCGGCGGATTTCACCAATCCGGACCCGTCGGCGTTGGCGGAGGTGTTCCGGGGCAAGCGCTTTCGCCTCTACGCCAGCAAAGGGCCTGGGAATCAGCAATAACGCCCTGGAAACCCGGCTCGGGCTGCGGCATCGCCGCCCGTGGGGCATCGGCCGGCTGGTCAAGCGGCGGGCATGGGGGCAAACTCCCGGCCAAATCAGGTTCGAGCGAGACGAGGTGGCGATGACGAGCTGCATTCACGATCACAGCCGGTGGGGCAAGGGCGACCAGCTCGGTGCCGGGCATTTCCTGACGCCCGAGCGGACGCTGGCGGCGCTGGCGCGTGTCAAGGACGGCCAGATCCTCGATCTCAGCCATGTCATCGAGATCGGTGCGCCGCGGATGGCGCCGAACCAGTCGCCCTACCACATCCAGGCCGGGCCAACGTCGGCCGGCAGCATTCGCCGTCGTCGCAAGATGGGCGCCACCAACGATGCCGGCTCCAACCTCGAGCGGATCGAGATGACGACGCATGTCGGCACCCACATCGATGCGCTTGGCCACTTCTCCAAAGGCGACATGCTCTACGGCGGTTACAGTGCGACCGAGACGGTCGACGATTTCGGGCTCGTCAACCTCGGCATCGAACATTGCCCGCCGATGGTGACGCGCGGCATCCTGCTCGACGTCTCGCGTCACGATGGCGGCGATCATCTCGAGGCTGGTCGGGCCGTCAGAATTGCCGATCTCGAGAAGGCGCTGGGCAAGGCGAAGCTCAGCATCGAGCCGGGCGATGTCGTGTGCATTAACACCGGCTGGGGCCGGTTCTTCATGACCGACAACGCGCGCTACCTCTCGGGCGAGCCCGGCATCGATGCCGATGCGGCGCGCTGGCTCACGGCGCAGGACTGCGTCGCGATTGCTGCCGACAACATGGCGCTCGAGGTGCTGCCTGGGACCAATCATCCAAGTGAGGTGATGCCGGTGCATCAACACTGCCTTGCCGAGGCGGGGGTGCACATCATCGAGAACCTGGTCATGGACGAGCTCGTCGCCCGGGACAAAACGAGCTTCTGCTTCATGCTGTCGGCGGTGAAGTTCAAGGGGGCCACCGGGTGTCCAGTGCGTCCGATCGCCATTGTTTAGGGCGCGGCACTTGATACGAGCTGCTGGTTTGGTCGTTTGGTGCAACGGTACGGGTTCGTGGGCTAGCCCCGGGTGGGCGCAAGGCCCGCGCGGGGTACCTTGCGGCCCGTGCGATTGCCGACGGCGCTCCGACAGCCAAATTGGCAAGGTGCCCACGGCATGAACGACTGGGGTGATCCGGCGGTTCTGGCCCGGCGCCAGTCGCGGTCGTGGCGGCTTGTCGCCATCACGGCGGTGCTGTTCGTGCTGGGTTTCACGAACCTGTTCCTGCGCTCGAGCCTCGGCGTGATGGCGCCCGAGCTGGCGCGTGAAGTCGAACTCGGCCCCGCGGCCTTGTCGGCGGTGGCGAGTGCGTTCTTCTTCGCCTATGCAATCATGCAGGTTCCCGTTGGCATGCTGCTCGACCGGTTCGGGGGGCGGGTAACGATTGCGGGCATGCTGCTATTCACGACGGCGGGGGCGGCCACGTTTGCTGCCGCCCACACAGTCGGGATGCTGTCGCTCGGGCGCGTGCTGATGGGAATCGGATGCGCGGGCATCTTTACCGGCGCGTTCTATGTGCTGGCACTTTGGCTGCCGCAGTCGTCCGTGGTGCAGCGCATGGGCTGGCTCAATTCCTTTGCAGCCGTCGGCACGCTCAGCGCGACGACGCCGTTGGCAGCGCTGATCTCGCTGATCGGTTGGCGGCAGAGCTACGTGCTCTTCACTGGCGGGGTCGCGTTGCTGTTGATCAGCATCTGGCTAATCGTGCGGGACGGGCCACCAGGAGCGCCACCGCATGCGGCGCGTTCGGAAGGGCTTGCCGACGTCATTCGGGGGGTCGGCCAGTCGCTGCGCCAGCCGGGCATGTGGCGGCTGCTGCTCACCGGCCTGCCGATCTCTGCGTCCAGCACCATTACTGGGGTCTGGGGGGCGCCGTACTTGCGTGATGTCTATGGGCTGGATGCGATCCAGAGGGGCAACGTGCTGCTCATCATGGCGTTGTGCGCGATCTCCGGCCACACCTTGATGGGGCTGATCGCGCAGCGTGCCAACTCGCTGAAGGCTGCTCTCATTCTCGGTAATACCGGCGTGATTGCAGCGATGGCGACGCTGGCGGCTCTCGATCATCCCCCGGTTCCGGTTGTGACGCTGCTGTTCTGCGCCATGGGGCTGCTCGCCTCGTTTCCGATGGTGGTGTTCGCCCATGCGCGGGGATTGGTGCCGCCACAACTCATGGGGCGGGGGCTGGCCGCCGCCAACATGGGCGTAATGATGGCGATCGCTGCCATGCAGATCGTGTTCGGTGCCATCGTCGGCACTTTCACGGAGCCTGGGGGAACACCGCCGGAGATCGCCTATCGCGCGGGCTTTGCGGCACAGGCGGCCGTGGCGCTGGTTGCTCTGCTCGTCTACCTGCCGATCCCGGACGTCAAGCCGAGGGGATAAGCGCTGGGTTGACGGGAGATCGGGAGCCGTGTCCATGGGGCTCTCCTGGCTCTTGCGCCTGCTCAATCGTGGAAGTTATCCCCACCACCTCGTGGCGGCCTTATGATCCGCCTCCCGTTCGCTTTCGGAGCCTCACCATGTCGAGCACTGACGTCGTCCTGCTGCTGGCCGTTGCCTCGTTGGCACTGGCGGTCGGCTATCTCGCAGGGGTGCGAGCTGCTCGCCGTCAGGGGAGCCCTTCGCCATCGGCACCGTCAAGGCCGGTTGTGGTGCCGCAGCGGCCGAGCGAGCGAGAGGGGACGGATACGGCTGCCGGTCGGCCTACACCGAAGGCCCGGCCGAAGCCGCCGGCGCGCCCGACCAAGGAACGCCAGGGGGACGATCGCGCAGGCCTTCTGGCCTCGGCGCAGAGTTGGGGCTACCAGTTGCAGAATGTCGACCTCAAGCGGGCTGCTGGCTCGCCGTTCGATATCCTGGTGATCGACTACGCCAAGGATGGGGGCGAGGAGAGTGCGTGGAAGCCGGCTGAGCTCGAGCGCCTCAAACACCGTCCTGACGGGAGGCGCAGGCTGGTGCTCGCCTATTTTTCCATCGGTGAAGCTGAAAGCTACCGGTCCTACTGGCACAAGGACTGGAAGCGCAATCGACCGGAATGGCTGCTCGGCGAGAACCCGGAATGGGACGAGAATTTCGCCGTGTGCTTCTGGCATCCGGGTTGGCAGGAGATCCTGTTCGGCAGCCCGGGGGCGATGCTCGACCGGATGATGGCGCAGGGGTTCGACGGGGTCTATCTGGACAAGTGCGACGTGACCGAGGACCTGAAAGAGCACGAGAAGGCTGCAGCGCGCAGCCTGCCCGATCTCGACGGCGACATGGCGGTGCTGGTGCGGCGGCTGGCGGAGTATGCGCGTGGGCGTGATCCCGGTTTCCTGGTGGTCATGCAGAATGCGGAGCCGCTGCTCGAGCGGGGCGATGTCAGGGCGGTTCTGGATGCGTCGGCCAAAGAGGAGCTGCTGTTCGGTCTCGACAAGCCAGAGAAAGCCAACGGCAAGGAGGACGTGGCGTGGTCGCGGGAGCGTCTCGACTTGATGCGGGCGGACGGCAAGGTGGTGCTTCTGGTCGAGTATCTGAACGACCGGGAGAAGATTGCCAGGGCAGCCGAGGCGGCGCACGAGCTTGGCTATCTTCTCCATGTCTCCGACCGCAATCGCGAGCTCGATCGCCTGCGTTACGATGTGCCGGAAGTCTGAGGTCACGCCGTCACCAGCGTGCTGAAACGCGTATTGCGCGTTTTGCCACGAGCGTCAGCGAATCGCGGTCAGCTCATGCAGCATGAAATTGAGCGTGCGCGTGTCCGCCGACAAACCGAGTGAGCTCGGACTGACCGGTGCTGTGCCCTCGAAGCGGACATCGACGTCGAGTTGAGTCGCGTGTTTTTTCTCGCCGAGTTCGATCCGCGCATCGACTGTGTCGATTGGCGCATCGAACACGACGCGGTCCCGGACGCTTACGATCATGCGGCGACGCGCGCCGAAGGTCATGCCGCGCAGTCTGACTGCGTTGCTGCCCTCGATGCCGGTCAGGCGCAAGGTGGTCGACATGGCCTGCAGCCAGCGCCCGGTGGGCTCGCAGGCATGCCAGTTTTCCGCATCGAGGAATTCAATGGCAGGAAAGCAGTGGGATTGGCGGGGCGGCATCGCCGCTGCCGCCATGGCTACAGCCGGCATCGCCATATGGCGCCGGATCTCAGGTTTCAGGAGGTTCCCAATGTAGCGGGCGCCTTCGGGACTGAAGTGACTTTGGTCGAAGAGAATTGGCTTGCCGCGTGGCGTGAGGACGCGGCACCGCTCCGTCGTGGGGCAGATCAGCGCGAGGATGTCGAGAAAGCGGCTGCCGACGGCTGACTTGATGGTGGCATTGACCGTATCGGTTTCGACCATGCGGTTGCGGGCCGCGAGGTCCTCGAGCCCGGTGAGGCGGCCGTGGGCGTTGGCGAGCTCGATGCTGCCGCGGTTCTGCGTCTTGCGCCCGACGACGATGATCTGCGCCTTGGTCCGCCGCTGCAGGCGTTCGACGGTTGCGGCGATGTAAGGTGTGGTGTGCACATACCAGAGCGATGTCAGATAGATGACGGTCGCCGCGGCGACGTCGGGCGAGGTCTCGAGAAGGGCCTGGCGCTGCTTGCAGGCTTCGGCGATCTCGGGGGACTTGACCGTCCATGAATTCTCTTTGGTCCAGTAAGCGGTCTGCTGTTCTTTTGGGATGATCAGGGCGCCGCAACGTGTCTCGATAGGCAGGATCTTGACGGCGGCCTCCTTGTCGATGCCAGTTTCGACGAAGAGGTTGAGCAGGTCGGAGGCCTGGGAGTCGCCGACGATGAGGATGTTGGGGCCACCGGGGCGAAAGGGCGTGAGCTCGTAGTTGGGGTTGCGGGCAAACAGGTAGCGCTCGTAGTCAACTTTCGGCACGGCGTTGATGGATAGCAGCGCTTTCGGCAGCCGCCACGGCCAACCATTGCTTGCCCAGGCGCTGGCTGCGAGTGGCAGGAAGGCGATCACCGCAAGGGCGCTGGCGAGCCCGAACTTGAGCCCGTCCGTTATCGCCAGGCGTCCGCCTTCGCGCATGGGCTGTTCGACCAGATAGTAGAGGGGAATAGCCGTTGCGAAGGCACCGAAGAAAATGATCGGCTTCAGGTAGAAGTTCTGGTCGCTGGTGACGATGTAGGTGGCGAAAACGGCAACGGGCCAGTGGGTGAGGTAGAGGGAATAGCTGATTTGGCCGATCCAGCGCATGGGTGGGATGGTCAGGATCGCGGCCGGGCCGCCCTCTTTGCCGCCCCAGATCATGAGGGCCGTACCGAGGGCGGGTACGAGGGCTGCCAATCCGGGAAACAGCGTCGTCTCGCCAAATGCGAAGACGGCATAGAGAACGAGGCCCATCCCAATCGTGAAGCTGAGGCGCGCCGGACCACGGGCAGGCGCGGGCAATCCGGTAAGGGCTGCGCCGATGGCGAACTCGTAGACGCGGAACGGGGTCAGGAAAAAGGCTGCGGAAGCATCGGTCCGCATCATCCAGAGACAGGCTGTAAGACTGGCAGCTCCTGCAACGAGGATGGTCGGAAGGAGCAGGCGGGGGACGCGGAGGCTGGCCACGATCAGGGCCGGCCAGATCAGGTAGAACTGCTCCTCCACGCCCAGTGACCAGGTATGCAGTAGCGCCTTGCGGATCGAATCCGCATCGAAGTAGCCGGCTTGCAGCCAATAGAAGACGTTAGAGAGGGAAACGGTGGCGTATAGCGCCTCGCCGCCCATGCGCGCCATGTCGTGGGGCGAGAAAAATAGGGCGGCCACAGCAAAGGTGACGACGATGGTGCACAGCGAGGCCGGCAGCAGGCGGCGCAGGCGGCGGATGTAGAAGTGGGTGAAGCTGAAGCGGCCGTCAGCCACCTGGCGGCGGATCAGGCTGGTGATCAGGAAGCCCGAGATGACGAAAAAGACGTCGACGCCGACGTAGCCGCCAGAGAACACGGCAAAGCCCGCGTGAAACAAAAGGACTGCGAGCACGGCTACGGCGCGCAGGCCTTCGATGTCGGCCCTGAAGTCCTTGCCCATGCCCCGTCCCCCATAACACACGGCGCCCCGCGCCTGCCGGCCGGAATCTGGCGAGGGAACACTAAGGCGCATTGGCATGAATGCAATTTGAGATTGTGGTTGCCGCGCGGCTATCCACTACAAAAAAAGGCGGCTGCCGGTTACCCGGCAGCCGCGCCACGTCTCGCTGCAATGTTGCGCTGCAGGCGGAGATCAGCCGGCCTTGGAGCGGTTCTTGGCGAGCCAGCCTTCGACCAGTTCGACGGTCTCATCGAGGGCCGCCAGCTTTTCGCCGCGCTGCTCGGCGATGCTTTTCACAAGCAGGTCGACGCGCTCGATGTTCGGCGCGCCGGCGGCAAGGGCGCGGGCCGCCGAGGAGGGGCTACCCAGCGAAAGTGCCGCCTGGGCGTACTTCTCGAAGGGGACGAGGTCCTTCGGGTCGGCGCCGAGGGAAACGCACAGCTTAACGACCCAGTTGTAGACGGAGCGCGTCGTGTCGATGTCGGAATGCACGGCATCCTTGATCGGGCGCATGCCGTCCTTGCCGACGCAGCGGTAGTTGCCGGCGATCAGCATGGCCCACTTGGCGAGCGGCACGAAGATGCTGTCGTGGACCTTCAGCTTGACCGGGATCTCGGTCGGCTTGCCATCCACGGGGAAGCGGGCCGCGCCGACGTCGGTCTCCAGCGTCTTCAAGAGGTTGGTTGCAGCATCGGCCTCAAAGCGCGCGGACTTGAAGTTTGTCGGCAGGCGCACCTGCAGCACGTTCACCGGCTCCTCGGGCGGGCGGAATGCCTGCGGGTCGGGGCTGCACAGCGTCATGTTCCGGGGGTCGAAGCCATCCCACACGGTCGCGTCGGCAAAGCAGTTGCGCAGCTTCTGCGTGTCGAGCCCGGGGATGCGCTTCAGGTAGGGGAGCGGCGGCATGTTCATGATCGACATGCAGGGCTTGCCGGATTTTGCCACTCGGTCGAGCAACTCGCGGACGCCGGGCGAACGATACTGCGGCTCCTGCATCGCAAGGGCGATCAAGTCGTACTTGGCGGGGTCAGCATCGACGCCGGTTGCGGAGAGCTTGCCCTTGAGGGTGCGAGAATCGATCTCGACAAGGCCCTCGCGGCCCTTGATCGGCATGCGCACGATCGCGCCATTGGTATTGAAGGCCTCCACCTCGGCGGGCAGACAGACCATTGTGCAGTTGTGGCCGCCCATCGCGAGCTTGGTGCCAAGCAGCGAGCCATATGACGCGCCGAGGATGAGCGTATTGATCGGATTGGCCATTCTGACCCCTTCCCGTGACGAACCGAGTTATCGATTGCGGGTCGCGACATGCGCCAGCAGGGCTGCCGCAACCTGAGCGTTTCCCGGCCTGCATGCTAAGGGTGATGACGGCGCGACGCAACGATGGTGGTTGGCGGAGGCTGAATTGCCGGCGCGAAGGCGGGTGATAGTCTAACGCGTGAATGCCGTGGCGGGCTTGACCCAGCAGGCGCACTCCAGTCTCATCGGCGATGGCAGACCATGCGGTCCTCGACGGATTGCACCATCCGGGATCGCGTGGTCTTGAATTGTAACCAGCAAGCTTAGGAGACCCATCATGGGCAAGATCATACGCGCCGCCGACCGGGCGACGAAAACGCAACCGGCCTCAAGCTTCGTCGGGACTGTTTATGCCGATGAGGTGGTGGTCGGCACCAAGCCTTCGCGGATGCGGGTGACGCGGGTTTCCTTCACGCCGGGCGCGCGCACCAACTGGCATTCCCATCCCGTTGGCCAGACGCTCTACTGCTTGCATGGCATCGGGCGCTATCAACTCGAGGGTAGTCCGGCGGTGGAGCTCAGGCCGGGTGACACGGTCGTCATTCCGCCTGACGCCAAGCATTGGCACGGCTCGGCGCCGGGGCACCTGTTTGCACACCTCGCGATGTCGGAAGTCTCCGACACGGGGGCCGGAACGGAGTGGATGGAGCCGGTGTCGGACGCCGACTACAACGCCAAGGCCAGCACCTGAGCACTGGGCGTCGGGCCTTGGCCGGACGCCGTGACTGGCAGGCAGGGGGGCTGGGCTCGCGCCGTCATCCCCGGACCTTCGTGACGAAGCTCCGAATGGCTTCGCCGATCTCGTCGGGGCTATCCTCCTGCAGGAAGTGGTAGCCCTTGACGGTCACCTCGGTCTGGTTCGGCCAGCGACGGCAGACCTCGCGTTGGCGGCCGACCAGGATCGAGCCCGGCTCGGCGTTGATGAAGAGCTTGGGCACCGGGCTGGTGGCGAGCCAGGCGCTATAGCCGTCAACCACCGCCGTGACGTCTGCCGGTGCGCCGTCGATCGGGATCATGCGGGGCCAAGTGAGGGTCGGGCGGCGGCCTTCGCCTTCGTCGGCGAACGGTGCACGGTAGACCGCCATTTCGGCGTCGCTGAGCTTGCGCATGACCGAACTCGGGAGCACGCGCTCGACGAACATGTTCTTTTCCAGAATCATCGCCTCGCCCGCAGGCGAGCGGAACCCCTGGAAGGCCTTGGCCGCATTCTCGGGCCAATCGGCCCAGGTGAGGGGTGTGACGATCGCCTCCATGTAGACGATACCTGCCACGCGGCCGGGGTTCTGACGGGCCCATTCGAAGCCCAGGGCCGAGCCCCAGTCGTGCAGGACCAGGATGAGGCCATCGCCCAGGTCAAGTTGATCCCACAGCGCAAACAGATAGTCGCGCTGCTCGGCATAGGTGTAGCGGTCGGGGCCGGAGGGCGTGAGCTTGTCGGAGGCGCCCATGCCGATGAGATCGCAGGCGACGAGGCGGCCCAGCCCCTCGCATGCGCCCATGATGTTGCGCCACAGGTAGGAGGATGTCGGGTTACCATGCTGGAAGACGATGGCGGAGCCTTGGCCATTCTCGCGCCATGCCATGCGCGATCCCTTGACGAGGATCGACCTTGCCGCGCCGTAGGGCTGGTCTGAGAGGGGCATGGAGATCTCCTGCGATGAAGCGGACCGTTGTGCTGCGGTGGGACGCCAGTGACTCTACTCTAGGCTGCTTGGCGGCTTGTTCCAACTTCTGGACCAACCTGGCGGCGCCTATGAGTACGCTGCGGGCTCATCATTCGAGCGCAATTCCATTCGGCTCGGTGGCGCAGTAATATGAACGCATGAACTGGACGGATGAGGGCATCGTGCTGTCGGTGCGGCCACATGGCGAGACGGCTGCGATCGTCGAGCTGCTGACACGCGGCCACGGGCGCCATCTCGGGTTGGTGCACGGTGGGCGCTCGCGCCGGCTGCGTCCGGTGCTGCAGACGGGCAATCATGTCGACGTCGCGTGGAAGGGGCGGCTTCCGGAACAGCTCGGCGCGTTCTCGCTCGAGCTCAGGCGGGGTTTTGCCGGCGAGGCGATGGCGACAGCCGATCCGGCACGGCTGGCGGCGTTGTCGTCTATGGCCACGCTGGCGCGGCTGTTGCCGGAGCGCGATCCACATCCTGCGATCTACGAGGTAAGCCTGTTCGTGCTGGGCTTTCTGGATGATGCCAGTGTATGGCCGGCCCTGATGGTGCGCTGGGAGCTGGCGCTGCTCGAGGAACTCGGGTTCGGTCTCGATCTCAGCCGGTGCGCGGCAACCGGCAGCAACGACCAGTTGCGCTACGTGTCACCGCGGACGGGCCGGGCCGTGTCGATGTCGGCGGGCGAGCCCTACAAGGACAAGCTGCTGGTGCTGCCGCCCTTTCTGACCGGGCGAGCTGGTGCTGGTGCGAGCGAAACCGATGTCTCTGATGGGTTCCGGTTGACCGGCTACTTTCTCGAGCGGCATGTGCTGGTGCCGCGGGAAGGGCAATTGCCGGAAGTGCGGATGCGCATGATCGATGCGATCGGCAGGGCGGGCTGAAGTGGACTTCACCTCTTCATGTGAACGTGGACGCGGCCGTCGGGCCCGGGGCGCAGGACATACTCGACGCCATCGCGCGCCTTGTAGTTCGAGTTCAAGCGCGATCCTGTCAGCCAGCTCCCGATCCGCTCGAAGACGATGTCGCCAGTATCGCAACCCTTGTGGGTCGCAACCGCGAGCGGCTCAAGCGTGAAGGACTTGCCGCCATAACTGTAGGTGGCGGGCTCGTGGCTCTTGTTGGTGATGCGGAACTCGAAAGCGAGGCTCAGAGGGCGACCGAACAACTGCACCGAGAGATACTTCGGATCTCCGCCCGGCGCCTTGGCGATGCCGATGCCTATTTCTGTGACATTGGGCAACAGCATGTTCTTGCGGTGGTCTTCGGATTTCTTCCAACCGTCGACGGCCTCTGCAGCCAGCTTCTCCGTCCTGAAGCCGCGGCTATCGAGATTGCTCGAGATGTTTTCGGCGATAGTGCAATAGGCGTAGCCGGCTTCCTTGACGCGGTCGGACGGTTGGCGTCCATCAGCTTCGTGGGCAAAGCGCCCGGACTTGGCGAGGTACTTTGCGAAGGCCTGGGCGGCCGTATCCAATGCAGGATTGCGTGCGAGCTGGGCAAGGCCCGCACTGGTCCTGAATTCGTTGGTTTCCCGCACGATGGCCGCTTCGGCCTTGGGGAGGTCTGGGAGATCGGCCATGCTGATTTTGCAGTCTTGTCCTTGACGGGGATCATCGAGAGCGCGCCAGTCCGGCGGTCAGTCACTCCCGCCTTCGCGTTTTGTGCCAAGTTAGGCGCCATGCGCCAGCTTGGCTTTGGCATCAATCAAGCCTTTTCGGGTTTCCAACATCGGCGGTGCCGGCTGATTCTGCAAGGTACGAGCGCGGCGTAGTTGTGCAATTGCCCATGATTGGAGCGCCAAGATGACACCTGATCTCACCTATCTCGTGTGGACCTGCGTATTGGCGATTGTGCAGACGGTCGTCGCAGCCGTCGGTGCGATCGGTATGGTCGGCCTGCCAGCGTTGGCTGGAAACCGTGACAATCTACCGACCATCGAAGGGTGGGCCGGGCGCGCCGGCAGGGCTCACCGCAACCTGCTCGAGACCCTGGTCATCTTCGCCGTGTTGGTGTTTGCCGCGCATCTGGCCGGACGTGCCAATGCCACGACGGCGCTCGGTGCTGCGACCTATTTCTGGGCGCGCGTGGCCTATGCCATCGTCTATGCGATCGGTATTCCCTGGCTCCGGACCGGTCTCTTCGCGGTCAGCCTGATCGGCCTTGGCATGATCCTGTCGCAACTCACGTGAGCGGCGGCGCTGGCGCGGCTCAATTGCCTATCGCTGGCGGCTTGAAGCGACGACGGTCGTCTTGTAGCCGGCCTCGGCGGGAATGCGCACGGCAAAGCCGCCGTTCTCCGTCTTGAAGCGCTCGGGGCGGACCATGATGATGCGGCGCTGGCGAGCTTTCTCCATCGCTTCGGCGACGGTGCGGCATTCGGCCAGAAGCTCGAGATTGAGGCGGGTGGCGGGCACAAGCGTGCGTTCGCCTGAGGCTGCCTCGGAAACGATCTTGGCGGGCGAGATCCAGAAGCAATCGACCATCTCACGGCCGTCGTGGATCGGCTCCTGGCCGTCGGGAGAGGAGACCAGGAAGAAGTGGGTGTCGAAGCGCTTGGGCAGGCCGAGCGGCGTCTGCCAATGGGCAAAGTGCACCATATGGTCGAGGGCTGGGACGAGCTTCTCGCCACGGATGATGTCGGCGAACGTGATCTTGCGATCGAGCAGGTTTTCGCGATGGGCGGCCACCATCTGGCGGGCACGATCGGGGGCGATGTCGCCGCTGGAGGCGCCTGCGGGTCGGGCGATGACGATGCCGGCCTCTTCGAAGGTCTCGCGCATGGCGGCGAGCCAGTAGGGCAGGTCGGGATGGGCCTGGGGCGGGTCGAGGTGGCTCCAGTTTTCGGGATGGCGATCTTCTTCGTCGACCTTGCCACCGGGGAAGACCACGGCACCCATGGCGCCGTCCATCGGACGATCGCGGACGACCATGAAGATCTCGATGCCCTCCTTGCCGTCGCGGGTCAGCATGATGGTGGCCGATGGCCGCGAGGGATTGGGGTCGGCGAGGTCGGCGGCGTCGGTCATGGCGTGTTCCTGTCGGGGCGAGGTGGTGTTGGGCGCTTGAGATGAGGCGGGACGGCCGGCCGGGACCGCCGCTCGATCATGCACGCGCGCTCGACGCAATTGCAATCGCGGGCGTGTGCGGCTCCGAGCCCCGGGGGGGGGGGGGGCGGCTCTGATCGGCGGAGTTGGCGGCTTATTGGGTTTGGCCAAACTCCAGGATGGCGCGGCCCAGGATCTGGCCGGTGTGGAGGTCGTGGCACGCCTCGTTGATCTGTGAGAGGCCGTAGCGGCGCGTGATCAGCTTATCCAGCGGGAATTTACCTTCCTGGTGCCAGCGCAGGTACATCGAAAAGTCCTGGTCGGGGAAGCTGGCGCCGAGGCTACCGCGGAACTGGCGCTGGCCGGAGGTGTAGAGGACGGGATCGATGGTCACCTTCTCCTGGGGGATGCCGACCAGAATGGCCATGCCGCCGAAGTTGTCGGCGCCGATGCCGCCGGGCCGCGTCGCCTGCAGAATCTGCTCGATGGTGCGCGAGCGGCCGATGGCGTCGAAGGCGTAGTCGACGCCGCCGCCGGTGAGGTCGCGGATGGCTTCGACAGGGTCGGCGTTGCCGGAGGCGTTGACGGTGTGCGTGGCGCCGAACGAGCGGGCGAACTCGAGTTTGCTGTCATCGAGGTCGACGGCAATGATCGGGTAAGCCTCGAGGATCGAGGCCGCCCGGATGGCGGAGAGGCCAACGCCGCCGACACCGAACACGGCGACCGATTCTCCAGGGCGCACCTTGGCGGTATGAAGCACGGCACCAGCGCCCGTCAGCACGGCACAGCCGACGATGCAGCTCAGGTCGCGGGGATGCTCGCTGGCGATCGGGACCACCAACTCGGCGCTGGTCTGGACGTCCTCGGCCCAGGTGTAGACGTGGCCGTGGGCCTCGCAGCCTTGAAAGGTCGCGCCGGTGTTGATGCGGGGCACGGGACCGCGCACGGGTGTTCGAGGGACCCAGGTGACGATGCACTGATCGCCTGGTTTGACGTGAGTAACGTCGCTGCCGGTGCGGGTGACGATGCCGGTGCCTTCGTGGCCGAGCAGCAGGGGGCGACCCAGGGAGGTCTGGTGCATCTGGTGGAGTTGGGAATGGCAGACGCCGCTCGAGTAGAGCTTGACCGTCACCTGATTGCGGGCGGGGTCGGGGAGATCGATTTCCTCGATCAGGAGTTTTCCACCGATTTCGGTCTGGACGGCTGCAACGGTCTTCATGGGGCGGCGAGCCTTTTCAGGTTTTGGCGGGCGGCGCTTGAACGGGCCGGGCATTGGATACGCCACTATGTCGGAATGGGCGGTGGTGGGGAAGCCGGTTGGCTTGCCAAGCGCGAGGGCAGCGGGGCGACCGGCTGCGGCCACATGCACTTGCCAGGCCGCGTTGGCCCCTCATCCTCGCCGTGCGGGCCAGCGGAGACGAGACCCCTTGAGGGGCGGGCACGATGCTGCTTTTGTATGTTAATTGGATGTCGACGTCTTTTCATGCGGGGTCTCGGCGCGTGGAGCGGGGTGCACTCCAGAGAGATGCGGAAGCAAAGGGATTGGGATGTCTGCGTTGGAATTCGACCTTTTGCTTCGCTCCTATCGGTTTCTTGCGACGGCGGAGGAGCGCTATGGCAAGGCCATGACGTCCGCCGATCGCGCCGGGGTTCAACGCGATCTCAGCGAGGCCTTCGCGATGTTGCTCACGAAGGTTTCGGGCGACCGCGAGGTTGCCGCGGCGCAGTTGTTGGCGCTGGTCGAGTGCCTGGCAGGGACGTCGCGCGATACGGAGTTGGCCGACTACATTGTGGCGGCTTGCCGCAGCCGGATTGCAGATATCGTCGCTAGCCGGCAAACGCAGGCTGCCAACGCTGCGACTGGGGCAGCGGCGTTCCTGGCGATCAATTCCGGGATGAACGCAGAGCGGCTCAGCGCGGCCGAGATCAATGCCATGAATGCGCTGCCCGATCGCATCGCCATTATAAATAAAGAGTTTCGCTACATCTTTACTAATCATGCCAATGCGCTTTTTCACGCCACCAAACCTGGCGCTTTCGTCGGTGAGCCGATTTGGACGAAGCTTACTGATCAGTATTTCGCGGATGTGACAAAGCCAGCCTTTGAAGCGTGCTTTGCCGGTCGTGAGTTGTCGTTCGTCTCACCCCATCCAGGGCGTGATCCCTCACAATACTATGCCTGCAAATGGATGCCACTCCGCGACCAGGAAGGCCGGGTTAATTCCGTGCTCGGAGTTGCCAGTGAAATTCATGGCTTGTACATCTGAATTCGGGTCTGGGATGGTGGAATGGTTGTTAAAACCTTTCCCGTGATGTGCACGCAATGCAGTTTTGCATTAGGGCCATGCATCTATACTGTTTCGCATATGCTCAATTTCGAAGTATAGTTAGCCAAAGCGCTGGAGGAGAGCAGCGTTACGCATCGAAGATTGTGAGGGAAATCAGCTGATGACGGAGAAAGAACTCGATTTCCTGATTCGATCTTACAAATTCCACACCGTTGCAGCGGAACAATTCGGGGAATCGATGCCGACCGCTGATCTGGCTGAGGCGCGCCGGTTGCGTGCCGATAATTTCGCCCAATTGCTTGCGTTCCAATCCGAAAACGCCGGGGTGATCAAGGCGCAGGTCACGGCGCTGATCGAATGTCTGGTGGGCACGTCCAACGACCCAAAGCTGGCACGTTTCGCTGCCGACACCTGTCTCGGCCATGTGGAGCGGCTGTCCGCGAAGTGCGCCCTGGAGTGCCCGGATAATCCCTTTTCACTCTACGCGCCTGTCGTCGATGGTGGGGAACTGGGCAAGCTCACGCCGGCGCAGACGGATTATCTGAATGCATCCGCGGACCGCATCGCAGTGTTCGACTTGGAATACCGGTATGTGTTTGCAAACTCTGCCAACGCGAAATTCCATGGGCTCGATGCACAGGAGTTTGTCGGGCGGCCGATGTGGACTTTGACCTGCGAGAGATTCTTTTCGGAAATCAGCCGGCCGGTGTTCGATTGCACCCTTGCAGGGAAGGATGGCACGCTCGTCGCCCCTCATCCCTGGCGG
Source organism: uncultured Alphaproteobacteria bacterium (assembly GCA_963761475.1). Classification (GTDB taxonomy): domain Bacteria; phylum Pseudomonadota; class Alphaproteobacteria; order Rhizobiales; family Hyphomicrobiaceae. The sequence continues at coordinate 182,862 of CAVXGT010000012.1, read as the reverse complement.
GATCCTTCCGTGGTCTTCTCGACGACGTTCAAGCCCATTCGCAATGGTGCTGGCCGGGTCGTCGGCGCCCTTGGCGTCTCTAGTCCGGTTGCCGCCCTTCGGCAGGGGAGTGGCGAGCAGGTCGCCTGACCGTTCGCGACCTTCGATGGGCCGGCGCGCTTTGCCAGTGCCCGTCACGGGCGGACCAAAAGAAAGCCCCCCGGGCGCACGGGCGCGTCGGGGGGAGTTTTGGGCGCGACGGACGGGCCCTGCGGCTGGCCCGCTAGCTCACTTCAGATCAGCTTGCCCATGGCGACGGCGGTGTCGGACATCCGGTTCGAGAAGCCCCACTCGTTATCGTACCAGGACAGGACGCGGACCAGGGTGCCTTCCATGACCTTGGTCTGGTCGAGATGGAAGACCGAGGAATGGCTGTCGTGGTTGAAGTCCATCGACACGTTCGGCTGGTCGGTGGTGCCGAGAATGCCCTTGAGCGACTGGCCCGCCGCACGCTTGACGGCGGCGTTGATCTCGTCGACCGTCGTCTTCTTCTTGGAGATGAACTTGAAGTCGACGACCGAGACGTTCGGCGTCGGCACGCGGATCGACGTGCCGTCGAGCTTGCCGTTGAGCTCGGGCAGCACGAGGCCGACGGCCTTGGCGGCGCCGGTCGTCGTCGGGATCATCGACAGGGCCGCAGCGCGGGCGCGGTAGAGATCCTTGTGCATGGTGTCGAGCGTGGGCTGGTCGCCGGTGTAGGCGTGGATCGTCGTCATGAAGCCCTTGTCGATGCCGACGGCGTCGTTCAGCACCTTGGCGACGGGGGCCAGGCAGTTGGTGGTGCACGAGGCGTTGGAGACGACGAGGTGATCCTTGGTGAGCTTGTCGTGATTGACGCCGTAGACGACGGTGAGGTCGGCATTGTCGGTGGGGGCTGACACGAGGACGCGCTTGGCGCCGGCCTTGAGGTGGGCTGCGGCCTTCTCCTTGGATGTGAAAATGCCGGTGCACTCGAGCGCGATATCGACGCCCATGGCCTTGTGCGGCAATTCGGCGGGATCGCGGATGGCGGTCACCTTGATCGGACCGCGGCCGACGATCGATCGTGTCGCCGGATACCTTGACCTCGCAGGGGAAACGCCCGTGGACGCTGTCAAAACGCAACAGGTGGGCGTTGGTCTCGACCGGGCCGAGATCGTTGATGGCGACGACCTCGATGTCCTTGCGGCCCGATTCCACAATGGCGCGCAACACGTTGCGGCCGATGCGGCCGAAGCCGTTAATGGCGACCTTCACAGTCATGAGGATTTCTCTCCTGGTTGCTCGTGAACGGCGTTTCCAACGATCGGCTGCATTTGTTCCCATGCCGCGGATGCCAGCGGCGGCAAATTGTGCAGACCTTCGGCCGGTGTCAATGCTTCGCGCACTTGCTTTATTAAGCCGAATGGTCGACATGAGGCGATCGGCAACCTTAATTTAGCCGATGGCCTGTGAATTCTCGCGAAGTAATTGGTGACGGACTGACGAGAGCCCTGCAGGTGCAGGGCTGCGGAGCTTCAAGATGGCAATGCGTGCATCAGGCAAGGCAAAGACGCGGCCGACCAAGCCTTCTGGATCCGCAGCCTCACGCAAGAAGGTGGCTGGGACCAAAGCAAAGGTGGCCGTCTCTGGTGGGGACGACGTTGCACGGTTACGGGCAGAGCTCGAGGCTGCGCAGCGGCGGATCGCGGAGCTCGAGGCGCAGCGCGCGGCTCTGGCGGATCGCATTGATTGGGTGATCGACTCCCTGCATAGCTTGCTCGACGAATAGTCTGCGGTGGTCCGCGACGCGGTTGCGTGGCAGGGGCGCCAACGAGGCAGGTTGCGGCCTATTGTTGGTGGACTGGTGGCGGTTGGTGGCCACAGTGCGGGGGCGTGGGCAACTCCAGTTCGAACATCTAGAGCAACGCGAGATCCGGCATGGGCCAGGTCAAAATCGAACTCAACGGCAAAGTCTACCGGTTGCTGTGCGGCGACGGGGAGGAAGGACGGCTCAAGGAGCTGGCCGGCTATGTGGGCTCGCGTCTCGACGGCCTGGCAGAGCAGACCGGTCAGCATGGCGACGATAGGCTGTTGGTGATGGCGGCGCTGTTGCTTGCCGACGAGTTGCTGGAATTCAAGGCGGGCGTACGGGCTGCCACACCCGAACGTGACGATGACGACGACGCGGACGAACTGGATGTGCCATCTGTGCCGCCGAGGCTCGAACGGCGGTCCGCCCCGAAGTCAAATCCGCTTCGGGAGAAACGGGCGGTACACAGGGCTCTGCGTTAGAGAGCCCGCCGCCGCTGCCGGTGTTGGTGCACGACGCGTCCAAGAGCGCGGCGCGCACGCACACCAGCGAGCCTGTTGGAGCCGGCGACGATGCGTCGGCAGGCGATGGGGACAGTATGACCATCCGCAAGCTCAGGACGCTGACGCCCGCGGCAAAGTCGCTCGAGGACCGTCTGGCGGAGGCGCGCAGCGGTCGCCACGGGCCAGACGATACAGAGAACCGCGACGAGGAGTGATCAGTGGCGCGCGACGGCGTCCGATCCTCAACGCACGCTTCATTGCCTGGCAGGGTCCAGGCCGATCAATGGCCTGGCCACCTGCAGTCCGTTGCGGCGTTGAGGATCACGCACCCGCGATTTTGGCCGCCTTCAGGCGTGTGATCTCATCGGCGCTCTTGCCGAGCCAACCTTGCAGCACGTCGGCCGTCGAGGCGCCGAGCAGGGGCGACGGCTGGACACTGGGCGGTTTGCCATCGTGGCGAACGGGCCAGGCCGGCATCTTGAACGGGCCGACCTTCGGGTGCTCCATCACCTGCATGATGCCACGCTCTTCGAAGGTCTTGTCGTTGTTGAGCTCCATGGTGTCGAGCACGGCGCCGGCGGGAATTCCGGCTTCTCCGACGATGCGCATAGCGTCGTGCTTGGTCTGGGTCCTGGTCCAGGTGGCGATGATCTCCTCGACTTCTGCCTCGCGCTCGGAGCGGGCCTCGACGGTGGCGTACTTGGGATCATCGGCGAGCTCGGGCCTGCCGACGAGACGGGCCAGCCGCTTCCAGTGCTCGGGATTGCCGCGGCTGGTGTAGATATAGACCCAGTCGTTGGGGCCGCCGGGCTTGCAGGGGAAAATGCCGACGGGAGGATTGGCGCCGGACAGTGTCTTGGCGCCGGCGCGGCCGGCTGCGACGCCAGTTCGGGCCTGGGTCGAGAAGGCGATGCGGATATAGTGGAGCATGGCATCCTGCATCGCGATCTGCAGCCGGGTTCCTTTGCCCGTGCGCTGGCGCTCGATGTAGGCCGACAGGATGGAGATGGCGAGCAGCATGCCGGTGCCGGTGTCGCCAATGGTCGGGCCGGGCTTGATGGGTGGGCCGTCGGGCATGCCGGAAATGCTCATAACGCCGCCGCAGGCTTGGGCGATCATGTCGAAGGCGAGGTTCTTTTCGTAGGGGCTGCCTTCGCCGAAGCCTTTGACCTGGGCGTAGATGAGGCCGGGATTGATCTTCGAGACGACGTCGTAGCCAAGTCCCAGGCGCTCGATGGCGCCCGGCGCGAAGTTCTCGATCATGACATCGGCCTTGGCGACGAGCTCCATCAAGAGTTTCTTGCCCTCCTCCGACTTGAGGTCGATCGTCACGGACTTCTTGTTGGCGTTGAAGATCAGGAAGTAGTGGCTGTCCTTGTCGGGGCTGCCGTAGACGGCGGCGCGGCCGGGATCACCGAGTTTCGGGTTTTCGACCTTGACCACCTCGGCACCCATCCAGGCCAGCGCTTCCGTGCATGATGGGCCGGCCTCGAACTGGGACAGATCGAGGATCTTCAGTCCCTTGAGGCATTCGAGAGGTTGATTGGTGGCGGACATGGCTTGGCTCCCAGATGATCTTGTTGGGTGAAGCCTAGGCCGAACGCCCGCCGGTTGCCAACAGCGTCGCGCACTGTGTCCGATCGACCGGAGGTCGCGAGGGTGTCACGAATGGGCGCATCTATCGCCACGGTGGCAGCGTTATGAGGCGGAACGTGAGAAACAGCGTGGGATTGGGTTGATGGGAAAAGCGTCGATCGGCATGGCAGCGGTGCTGCTCGTGGCGCAGATGGGCGCCGGACTTGGACAAACGATATATCCGCTCGATCGTGCCGAGATCCTGGCGGGGGCGCGGTTCGACTTCAAGGTGGAGTTGCCAGAGGGCGTCGAATTCGCCAATGGCGCGGCCATCACACTCAATGGTCGATCGGCCGGCGAGGTGCTCGGCAAAGCCCCGATTGCGACGCCGGCGGGCGGGGCTGGAGCGCCGGGGGCGCTGTGGGTGCGCGATGCAGTGCTGTCGACGCCCGGGCGCTATGCGGTGGCAGTACGGCATGGCGGGCGTGCGAGCGAGGTGACATGGGACGTATTCACCGCGCCGAAGGCGAAAGCCCGCAATGTAATCTTGTTCATCGGCGACGGGCTCTCCAACGCGCACCGGGTAGCGGCACGGATGCTCTCGAAAGGGATACGTGAGGGCCGCTATGGCGGCGAGCTTGCCATCGACCGAATGTCGAACATGGCGCTGGTGTCGACGGCGGGGACGGACTGCCATCATTCCCGACAGTGCCAACTCGATGAGCGCCTACATGACCGGGCACAAGACTTGTACCGGGGCTATGGGCGTCTACTGCTCGGCGGCCAGGGGTGAGGCCGAGGAGCCGCGTGTCGAACCGTTGGGTCTGCTGGCGCGGCGGCTCGGGGGCAAAGCTGTGGGCATCGTCACCACAACTGAGGTCTGGGACGCGACGCCAGCCGCAGTTGTTGCGCAGACGCGCAGCCGCACGAACCGGGATCAAATCGTTGCGACGTTGCTTGCCGCACAACCCGAAGTCATTCTCGGTGGTGGCAGCGCCCAGTTCCTGCCGCAGCCGGCCGGGAGCCGGCGCGACGGCCAGGACTATCTCAAGCGCTTTGGCGCGGCCGGCTACACAATCGTCGCAACGGCGGGGGAGATGGCTGCGGCAGCGGCCCTGCCGGCAACGCGCCGTCTGCTCGGGCTCTTCCATCCAGCGGGGATGGATGGAGTGCTTGATCGCCGCTATCTCGGCAAGGGGACGGCGGCGCGCTATGGCGAACAGCCCGACCTCGTCGATCAGACAAAGGCGGCATTGCGTGTATTGGAGCGAACGGAGAGGGGTTTCTTCCTGATGGTCGAATCCGGACTCATCGATCGTTTCACGCATGGGCTCGACTGGGAACGATCGGTCTACGACACGATCATGCTCGATCAGGCCGTTGGCGTCGCGAAAGCCTGGGCGGCAGCGCGCCAGGATACGTTGATCATCGTGGTGGCGGACCATTCGCATCCGCTTTCGATCATCGGCACCTACGACGACAGGCGACCCGGCACGAGCGTTCGCCAGAAGCTCGGCGTCTACAACGCAGCCGGCTTCCCGGAGTATCCCGCACCGGATGCTTCGGGCTATCCCGCGCGCGTGGACCCCGAGCGGCGGCTTGCTGTCGGCTATGCGGCCTTTCCCGATCATTGCGAGGCCGCCCAGCCCTCGCTGGAGGGGCCAAATCGGCCCGCGGCGACTGACCGGTGTGACCTTCCGGGGGCCGAGCGGCGGATTGGAAATCTGCCGCGTGGCGCGGTCGGTGGTGTGCACAGCGGCGAGGACGTAGTGCTGACTGCATCGGGGCCCGGGGCCGAGGCGTTTCATGGACGGATCGACAACACGCGCGTGTTCCGGGTGATTGTGGAGGCGCTGGGGCTTGCCGGCGGGCGGTAACTGGCGTTTTGTGGTCTGCGGCGTTTTGGCGGACGGTCGCTTTGGGCGCCGGTCTTGCCACACGAGCGCCACTTTCCCCCGTCGATGGTCTCATGCTGAGACTCGAAGCCTGTGGGATGCGGCAGCCATGAAATATGATGCGAGGGGCGTGATGCGTTGGCTTGCCGCCGTCAGTGTTGTGATGGGGGCGTGGTTGGCGAACGCCACCGCAATCGATGCGGCTTCGCCCAAGGCTCGCCGTCAGCTCGGCGCCCATGAGCATGGCAAGGCCGGGCTTACCGTCGCGATCGAAGGGCCGCGGCTCGAGCTGGCGCTGGAGATCCCTGCCGACGATGTCGTCGGGTTCGAGCGTGCGCCGGCCAGTGCGGCGGAGAAGCAGACGCTCGAGAAGGCCCTGAAAGCGTTGCGCGAGGGTGGCCGCATCGTCCAACCCACGCCGGCTGCCGGTTGCAAGATGCAATCAGCCAAGGTGCACGCAACCGGGTCGCTTGCATCGACTGCCAAGAGCGGGCGGGCCGGCGGTGGCCATGACAGCGAAGCACACGCGGAGTTTCACGCCAGCTACGTGTTCGAGTGCGGTCAACCGCGCAAGCTCGACGGGCTCGCGCTCGCGCTCTTCAAGGTCTTTCCCAATGTCAAAGCCGTGCATGTGACGATGATCGGGCCGAAGGGGCAGGCGGCCGTTGAGGTCGATGCCGCGGGAGCCGAGCTGCCGCTCGCCGGCGTCAACTGACGGTGTCGGCTCAAATGGAAACGGGACCTCTGGTCGAGGTGGAGGGCGCGCTGTTCCGCTGGCCCGGGCGGGGCTCTGCGGAGATGCGGTTCACGGGCCTCACGATGGCACGCGGTGAGCGTGTGCTATTGGTTGGGCCATCGGGCTCGGGCAAATCCACGCTGCTGGCGCTGATCGCGGGGATCGTGACCCCATCGTCCGGACGCCTGGTCGTGCTCGGCCAGGATCTGGCCAAACTCGGTGCTGCCGCTCGCGACCGCTTTCGCGCCGAGCACATGGGTCTCATCTTCCAGATGTTCAACCTGCTGCCCTATGGGTCGGCTGTCGACAATGTCCTGCTGGCCTTGAGCTTTGCCTCGGGGCGTCGGATGCGGATCGGGGATGTGGCGGGACAGGCGCGCGAGGCGCGACGATTGTTGGCGCAGCTCGGGCTCGACCCGGAGGTGCACGGGGGCAAGCGGGCAGGCGCGCTGAGCGTTGGACAACAGCAGCGCGTTGCCGCCGCGCGGGCGTTGATTGGATCGCCCGAGCTCATTATCGCGGACGAGCCGACGTCGGCCCTCGATCATGCGGCGCGCGAGCGGTTCCTCGACCTGGTGATGGCCGAGATTGCGCGCAGCGGGGCGGGTCTGCTGCTGGTCAGTCACGATCCCACACTCGGCCACCACTTCGACCGGATCGTCGAGCTCGGCAGCATCCTCAAGACGCAGACTGGCGCTGGGGAGGAGGGCTCATGATCGTTTTGCGCCTCGCACTGCAATCGCTAGCCAACCGCTGGCCAACGGTGCTGCTGGCCACGGTCTCGATCGCGCTCAGCGTCATGCTTCTGCTTGGCGTGGAGAAGGTGCGTACCGGGGCACGGCAGAGTTTCGCCGATACGATCTCGGGCACCGATCTCATCGTTGGCGCGCGTACTGGCGGGCTGCAACTGCTGCTCTATTCGGTGTTTCGTATCGGCAATGCGACCAACAACATCACCTGGGCAAGCTACCAGGAGATCGCGACCCAGCCGGAGGTTGCCTGGAGCGTGCCGTTGTCGCTTGGCGACAGTCATCGCGGCTATCGCGTGCTTGGCACCTCGGCCGACTATTTCGTGCACTACCGCTACCGGGGGACGCAGGAGCTGGTGTTCGAGAACGGCAAGCCGTTCGCCGATCTCTACGATGCCGTCATCGGTGCCGAGGTGGCCGCTGCACTCGGCTACAAGATTGACGACCGGATTGTCATTGCGCATGGCCTGGGCTCGGTCTCCTTCGTCGAGCATGACGACAAGCCGTTTCGGGTTGCCGGCGTTCTGGCGCGGACGGGGACGCCGGTCGATCGCACTGTGCATGTCAGTCTTGAGGCGATCGAGGCTATTCATGTGGGGTGGCAGTCGGGTGCGCGGCAACCGGGGGCGGATCTCGATGCGGACCATGTCCGTCAGCTCGATCTCAAGCCCAAGGCCATTACGGCGGCTCTGGTCGGGCTCAAGTCGAAGCTGCTGGCGTTTCGTCTGCAGCGGGCCATCAACAGCTACCCGCGGGAGGCGTTGACGGCGATCCTGCCCGGTGTGGCGTTGCAGGAGCTTTGGGGGCTCGTCGGGGTTGCCGAGCAGGCGCTGACGGCGGTGTCGTGGATGGTGGTGGCGGCGGCGCTGCTGGGGCTTGCCACTATGCTGCTGACAACGCTCAGCGAGCGTCGGCGCGAAATGGCGATTCTACGCTCGGTTGGGGCACGACCGGCGACGGTTCTCGGGCTGCTCAGCGCGGAGGCCGGGCTGGTGACGCTTGCAGGGGTGGTGACGGGCGTTGCGCTCACCTACATTGGTTTGGGACTTGCCCGGCCCTGGATCGATCAGGCCTATGGTCTCTACATTGCCATTGCACCGCCGACATGGCGTGAGATGCAGAGTCTCGGCGTGGTTCTGGCGGCGGGGGTGGCGGCGGGAGTGGTCCCGGCGGTGCGGGCCTATCGCCAATCGGTCGCCGACGGTATGAGCGTCAGGACCTGAGCGGCAACGAGGTTGTGGGTATGGACATGCGTTCTTTCAGCGGGCTGGTCAGGGGATTGAGCGGCTCAGGCCGCCAAATCGGCTGCGGCTTGGCGCTTGGCATGATGTTGGTGACGGGGTTGGCTTCTGCTGGCTTGGCGCAATCGGAACCGCAGACGTTGCGTTGGGCTGACCTCGTGCCTGCCGACAAGGCGGGGCCTGTGAAACCGGCGCTGAAATCGTTCCTGGCGGGGCGGCCTGCCACCAGTTCGCCGACGCATACCGGCACCCCTGAAGGGCGGTGGCTTTCGCCCGGGGCCCAAGTCCAGGCCGGTGGCGGGGACGGCCCGCCGGCGGTGGTCGAGGCGCTCGACGGCAAGCGCATCAAGCTCGGCGGCTACGTGGTGCCGCTCGATTTCGATGCCACCAAGGTCAAGGAATTCCTGCTGGTGCCGTTCGTGGGGGCCTGTATCCATGTGCCGCCACCGCCGCCCAATCAGATCGTCTATGTCAAGAGCGAGCAGGGGTTTGACGTCAAGGGGATGTTCGATCCGGTGTGGGTGACGGGGACGCTCGCGACCAAGGTGGCGTTCACGGGGCTGGCGGAGGCCGGCTATTCGCTGACGGCCGATGCCGTGGAGGCGCGGCCGGAGTAGGTCCGCAGAAGCGATCCGCCATCACGTGCGCTTGAACAACGCGTCGGCCGCGCTGGTGTGGGCCTTCTTGGAGGAGACCACGGTGCGGATGCGCTCGATCTCCTCGCTGAGCGAAGAGATGCGGGCCTCCAGTTCGGCGACGGACAGCGCGCTCAGGTCCTCGCCGACGACAATAGTCCGCTTCGGCGTCTTGAGGGGCTCATCCCAGTCCACGTTGGCCTCCGCTTAGCGATCGCAACCGACGATTAAGCCTCGCACAGGCTGGCCGGCACCTCAACCGCAGGCGTGCTGGTGCACTGTGGCGTTGTGAGAGCGGCTAGACTGGGATGCCATGGCAGCCTCGCGAGCCAAGCTCGTTGGTGTCGCGCCTCACGGCGGAGTTTGGCCGATGGCTGCGTCAGCCGGCCCCGCCCAGTGCGTTGAGCCCACGGGGACCGAAATAAGGGATGAAGCCTTCGGTCTTGATGCGCTGGCGCGCCGCTTCGACCTTGGGCCGCTCGTCGACATACTCCACCACCAGGATCGGCAGGCCGTCGCGCTTTGCCATCTGCAGGTACTGCAGGCTTGCGGTCACCTCGCCCGGCTGGTTGGCGTTGGTGCTGCCGTCGATGCCGTAGAGCAGATCCTCCTTGGCGACGGCATCGAGGTTGGTGCGCAGCGTCTTTGTGGAGAGCAACTCTTCGGCATTCTGCAGGACCACGAGGAAGCCCGGCTTCTTGCGGCGTGCATAGTCGGCGATCTCGGTAACGAGACGGATCATGTCCTCCTTGGCGCCGGGGTGATCGGCCTGCCAATGGCTGTAGACGTCGGCGCGATCGATGTAGACGCCGTCGAACCCGGCTTCGAGCAATCGATCGAGGGCGGCTTTCTGGTCGCCGTAGATGAGGCGCTGCCAGTCCTTGTCCCAGAACCGGACCCGGTAGTTGCCCCGCCAGTCGGGGTTTTCGTGCTCGAGCCATGGGGGGGCGGCTGCGGTCTTGACGTTAGGCGGACGCAGGTCCGATGGCGCTGCGAATTTGGCGTGAGCGCGGGCCGGAGTGGCCCCGAGCGATGGGAAATAGGCGATCGTGGTCGGTGGGATCGAGGCCGGCACGGGTGTGACCCAGCCCGCCTGCCAGTAGGCGCGATAATCTTCAGCTTCGCCGATTGACAGGTAGGAGATCACGAGGCGGCGGCTGCCATCCGGCTTGCGCTTCAGGCGCACGAGATTGCGTGTGAGATCGCGGACGTCGCGGCTGCCGTCGATCGTCTCGTCGACGACGAGCAGGTCGAGCGGAGATTGCTCGGCCTCGCGGATATCGAGGCGTTGCAGCTGGTAGCCCCAGCTTTTGACGGCTGCGAGGGCGGATTGCGCCTGGCTGCGCGTTGCTAGACTTGCGATCTCCTCGCTCGGATCGATTGAGATGTGGAGCAGCGAGGCGCTACCCACCACCACACCCGCGAGCAGCAGCAGGCCCGTAATTGCGCGCTTCACAATCGAGCCTCTCCGCGGCAGCGCCGGTGTTGGCTGCGTGCGTGGCGGCATCACAGGCGGCGGCAACGGAGGCGGAACGGCTTTCGCCGAGGCAGGTTTTGGCAACGGTGGCGGCGTGCTGCGAGTGCTCAAGGCGGTGTTCCGGTGTGCAGGCGACGACCGGTGGTCTGTTCGAACGCCGGCGCCATGTCTGCGGCCACTGCCGAGGCAAGGCGCAGGCCCGTGACCCGTGCGCGTCGCTGACGATTTGTCATATTGGGATCGGCAAAGAGTGGGGCGGCGTCAAGGCGTGCGTTGGGTGATTCGTTCTTGTCGGCGTCAAGCGTGACGTGTGCGCAACAGTTTGTGGCCGAGCCGGCGAAAGTGATTTGCCGAAAGGGCTTGGGTGGTGTGGCGCATCAGCGTCACGTTGTCGCGAGTGCGCAACGACGCGATGTCGCGACAGCTTGCGGCCGATCGGTATGAAAGCGTTTTGGTGGCGGGTGCGTGATGAGGTAGACTGGCTGAGCATGCAAGAAGGAGTGGGGCATGGAATATGTTTGCGATGCACCTCCCGACACTTGGTTCCGGCTGGTGACGCATTCCGAGGCGCTCGAGGAAACCCGGCTCATGGAGCACACGGTCGAGCGCTATTTCAAGGAAGCCTACGACAACGCCCGCAACAAGTTCGTTCCGCCGGCAGGCGGGCGGTTCATCGAGCAAAGCATCGGATTGAAGGATTTCATCGGGCGGACCATGCCGATGTTCCTGACGCTGCGAAACAATGAAGGCCTGCCGCTTGCGACAGCCATGCTGCCGCCCAGTGGCAAGCCGCAAGCGGGTTTCCGGCCGATCATCGTCGGCAAGGCCAATGCCGATCCCTATCCGGCCTATGGCGACCGTATTGCTGCGCTGTCGCGGCATCTGGGTCTGCCACTCGAGCGTGAGCGGTGTTTTCCCTATCAGCGGGGCTAAGCCGCGCGCTTTACGGTGCCCGGCCGGCGGAGTGTCTGTCAGGGTGTGGCGGGCTGCACTGGGGGCGTTGAACAGGAGCAGGAGTGACATGGTGCGCCGCCGACAAGGCCCGCTCGCGCCGGAGGCGGCGGTTGGCGAGTTGGAGAAGCTATACAGCGAGGCCACCGGTGCGCTCGCCGCCGCGCTCGATCGCTTTCTAGATACGCGCGAACCTCCGAGTGCGCGGGAGCGGGCCCGCTTTCGCTACCCGCGACTGACGGTCTCCTATGCCGGCGAGGAGATGCCGAAGACGGCGCCGCGTCGGGCTTATGCCAAGCTGCAACGTCCGGGTGTCTACGAGACGACGGTGACGCACCCGGAAGTGTTCCGCAGCTACCTGCTCGAGCAACTCGGGCCGCTTGCCAGTGATTACGGGGCGCGCATCGAGGTCGGCAGCAGCGGCCAGGAGATTCCCTACCCCTACGTGCTGGAGCGTACCGAGGAAGTAGCGCGCGCCGGCGTCACGTCGGCCGAGCTTGCCCGCTACTTTCCGACGCCGCAGCTTTCTGTCGTTGGGGATGAGATCGCGGATGGTGACTATGAGCTTGTCGAGGGGGAGCCTCGGCCGCTGGCGCTGTTCGACGCTGCGCGCGTCGATTTCTCTTTGCGTCGCCTGGTCCACTATACCGGCAGCGATTGGCGCCATGTGCAGCGGTGGATCCTGCTCACCAACTACCACCGCTATGTCGACCAGTTCGTTCGGCTGGGCGTCGAGCGTCTTGGCAAACCTGGCGCGGACACACTGGTGCTGCCGGGCAACGTGGTGATCCGGCCCGAGCACAAAGGCGAGGCTTGTGAAGCGCTGATCGCCAGCTCGGCCTGGCACCGCTACCAGATGCCGGCCTATCACCTGACGGCGCCGGACGGTAACGGGGTGACACTGATCAACATCGGGGTCGGGCCCTCCAATGCCAAGAACATCACCGATCATCTGGCGGTGATCCGTCCCAATTGCTGGTTGATGATCGGCCATTGCGGGGGCTTGCGCGAAAGCCAGTCGAATGGCGATTACGTGCTGGCGCATGCCTATTTGAGGCAGGACCGGATTCTTGATGCGCTGGTGCCGCCGGACATTCCGATTCCGGCGCTGGCGGAGGTGCAGGTGGCGCTGCAGGAGGCGGCCGCGCGCGTCACAGGCGAGAGTGGCGACCAGCTCAAGCGGCGGCTGCGCACGGGAACCGTCGTCACCAACGACGACCGCAACTGGGAGCTTCGCTTCACGCAGGAACGGCGGCGGATCAATCTCTCCCGAGCCATTGCTGTCGACATGGAGAGCGGTACGATTGCAGCGCAGGGATTCCGGCTGCGGGTTCCCTACGGCACGCTGCTGTGTGTTTCAGACAAGCCGCTGCATGGCGAGATCAAGCTGCCGGGGGCGGCCAACGCCTTCTATGAGACGGCGGTGGCGCAGCATCTCGACATCGGGCTTGCCGCGCTCGAACAGCTCAAGGCGCTCGGCCACACGCTGCATTCGCGCAAACTGCGCTCCTTCGACGAGCCGCCATTCCGGTGAGGCAGCGCAGGTTCAGGCGTCGGCCGGCAGGCGGTGCTTGCGCTTCTCGAGGTACTTGGCGTCGGGGCCCTTGGCCGAGCGCGGCGCGCCGGCGGGCTTATGGGCATCGCGTGGCGGTTTGGCCTTCTTACCACCGAACGGCTTTGCCGCGCTGCCACCCGGTTGCTTGCGGTCGCGCCAGCGGTTCTTCGGGCGCGCGTAATTGCGGGGGGGCGTTGGCTCTTTGGGCGGCGGCTGGGGCATGGCGGCAATCGCTGCCATGACGGAGGCCTCTTCGGCGGCCGGATCGGCGCTGGCGCGGACGATGTGGCCTTCCTTGTTCTTGTTGGTTCGTACGGCCAATGCGTACTGGTCCGCGAGTTCGGCCACGACCTGGAAGCGGGTGTCGTGCTCGTTGATCTTGATGGCGCCGATCTCGGAGCGGGTGACGCCGCCAGCCTTGCAGATCAGCGGCAAGATCCACTTCGGATCGGCATTGCGCTCGCGGCCGATGTTGAGGCGGAACCAGATCATCTCGCGGGTGTCGTTGCGCGGGCGGCGGGGTGCTCTCGGCGCTGTCTCGGCCGAGCCTTCGTCGCCGCCGGCTCTATCGTTGACGCTCGACCTGTCGCGCCCGGAACGGGTTGGCGCGCGATCGTCGGTGTTGCGCTCGTGGCGGCGTGGCGGGGGACCGGTATCGACGGCGATGTCAGCTGGCTCGGGCAGGCGGTTACGATTGAGGCGGACGAGGGCCAAGGCAATGGCTTCGGGGCTGTGGCCGTCCTGGAGGACTTTGGCCAGCGCCTGCTCGGTATCGGTTGGCGGCTCGATGAACGAGGGGTCGGCCAGAAAACGCTCCTGGTCGCGGGTGCGGATCTCGTCGACAGTGGGGGCTGGACCCCACGCCACCTTCAGGCGGGCGGCGCCGAACAGGGCCTCTGCCTTGCGGCGGCGGTGGAAGGGTACGACCAGCAGGCACATGCCCTTCTTGCCGGCGCGCCCGGTCCGGCCCGAGCGATGCAGAAGCGTCTCGCGGTCGTTGGGCAGCTCGGCGTGGATGACCAGCGCGAGGTCGGGGAGGTCGAGGCCGCGGGCGGCGACATCCGTTGCAACGAGGACGCGGGCCAGGCCATCGCGCACGGAGCTAAGGGCCTGGTTGCGCTCGTGCTGGGTGAGCTCACCGGACAGGGCCACGGCTGCAAAGCCGCGTTCGACGAGGCGGGCATGCAGGCGCTTTACGGCTTCGCGCGTCGTGCAGAAGACGAGGGCTGCGCGCGGGTCGTAGAAGCGCAGCACGTTGACTACGGCATTCTCGGTGTCGTTGGCGGCGACGCGGACGGCGCGGTACTCGATGTCGGCGTGCTGCTCGTCGCGGCGGATGGTTTCGATCCGGTGGGCATCGCGCTGGTAGCGTTTGGCCAACGCCTCGATGTCGCGCGGCATGGTCGCCGAGAACAGCAGCGTCTGACGTTCAGGCGGGGTCTTGTCGAGAATGAACTCGAGGTCTTCGCGAAAGCCCAGGTCGAGCATCTCGTCGGCTTCATCTAGGACGATCGCCTTGAGTTTGCCAAGCTCGAGGCGCCGGCGCTCGATGTGGTCGCGCAGGCGGCCGGGCGTGCCAACGACGATGTGGGCGCCGGCTGCGAGCTGGCGGGCTTCGGCGCGACCGTCCATGCCGCCAACGCAGGTGGTGATGCGAGCGCCGGTTTCGGCATAAAGCCAGGCGAGCTCGCGCTCGACCTGCATGGCCAACTCACGCGTCGGCGCGATGATCAGGGCCATCGGCTCGGCGGCCTGCTCGAAGCGCTCGGCCTCGCCTAGGAGTGTCTTTGCCATGGTGAGGCCGAAGGCGACTGTCTTGCCCGAGCCGGTCTGTGCGGACACCAGCAGGTCGCGGTCGCTTGCCTGGGGGTCCAGGACGGCGAGCTGGACGGGTGTCGGGCTCGCATAGCCGCGGGCTGCGAGCGCCCGGTCGAGGGCCGGGTTGGATGGCGGAAAGCTCATGTGTGGTCGGGTCTTCGATTGTGCGGCCGGGCAGGGGCCAAATATGGGGCGACCTGTCAAGCGCGCCCAAATTTAAGCTCCGATTCGGAGCCGAACGCCGCCAAGCCTTTGTGAGGCCCAAGGCCATAGACGACTTTGTGGACAAAAGATACGGCCTTACCGTCGCGGCCCTAGATAGCGTTAGCCGTCGCTTATAACGGCTCAGGAAAGCCCCGCGCACCGGTCCGAGAGGGCTTCGGCCTCATCTTGGGGTCGGTAAAGCCGGTTAGCGCGCGATCACAGGGTGTGGTCCAGCCACTGCATCGTTGCCAAGTCGAAGGCTACATGTGCGACGGGGTCGCCCTCTTGCCTGCGGATGGCGGCAAACAGGAGCAGGCCCGGGTTGCTAACGTCGGGTGGCTCATACACATTTGGCCTGGCCGGCGGCTGGTTCTGCGCTGCGGTCTCGATGCGCATAGTCTGAACATTCAGGGTCATGACACGGACAACGAGGGGAGGCTTCATGCCTTGCCCGAGTGCCAGCCCGAAGATCAGAAGTTTGTCAGGCGTGGCGACGATCCTCGACACGAGAAGAGGCGGAAGGACGTCGTCGGGATAGGCGAAGATCTCGATTGTCCCGTCGGGGGCCGTAACGATGATATCCCGGTAGTCCCAGGCGTCGGCGCGATCTTGACCATACTGGCCGACTTTTCCGCCGATTGCGATGGTGCGTCCGTCGTCGAGGGTGATGGTGCTGGCCTGCTCGCGCCTGGCGCTCCACACCACCTGCTCGCGCGGTGGAGGGGGCTTGGCCCGGTTTGGGGCAGCGTTGTCGGGTGGAGTCTCCGCCATGTCGGCATAGTGCAGGCGTGCCCGCCGGGGCGTCCATTGCCGCCGTGCCATCTCGATCCAGAAGGCGTTGTCGACACGTTCGGGGTTTGCTGTTCCGGCGCGGGGATTGCGGAGCGCGATATAATCTTCGCGGGCGACCGGAAAGATCGAGAGATCTCCCGGAGAGACAGGGGTCCACGTCCAGGTGGCCAGATCCAGCTTCCATTGAGCCAGATTGGGCCGATAGCCGTCCGAGTTCTGTAGGTTGCCGCCGGTCACGAGTAACGTGGTGTCGTCGAGGCGCTCGGTGTCGTGACGCGAGAGCCAGCCGGGGCACGCACCTGACGTGGCACTGGCGGGTGCTGGTGAAATGGCGAAGGTGGTCGTGTCGAGCAGCAGGACTTGGGTCTGTTGCGGGCGGCGGTCCTGCTTGTAGCCCAGAGAACCAATGAGGACGATGCGGTCGCCTGCGAGGGTGGCGGTATGGAAATCGGTCGGCGGGAAAACGTCACGCGGATAGATGAAGAATTCGAGCCTGCCGTCAGGATGCTCGACCGTGACGTCGTTATAGATGCAGAAATCGGGATCGTAGTGGTCCTCGTGCTCGCCGGCGATGTGTACGATGCGACTATCGGGGAGGGTAGTCGATGTTCTCCCGAACCGCTCCCAGCTCCAGAATGGCGCGGGCGTCTCGATCTTCTGTCCGGAGCGCGTTTCAAGCTCCTTGCGCGCCTGATAAGCGGTCCAGTTGTGGCGAACGATTGTTTCCCAGAGCCGGTTCTCGATCCGCTCCGGATTGGTCCGCCCGAAACGGGGAGCGCCTTGCTCTGAATATGGCGGTGACTGCATGGCGTCTCACGTTCTGGAAAATCGTGGCCATAACAGGCCAGCAAATGATCTGAAGTCGCAAATTTTGTTCACAAAGTGCGGCAATCGTGTGCCGGTCGGGGGATGCTGGAACATCTGGAACTTGCCGGCAACTGGCCGTAGTCTCATGCCCAACCCATCCTTGCCGCATCATCCAGAGGCCTCCCACATATGCCCCCCGCGAAAGCGCCCGTGCGCCTTGCTGCCGATATCGGCGGCACGTTTACCGATATCGTGCTGGAGGTTGGAGACCGGCTCCATGCCGCCAAGGTTTTGACGACGCCGCGCGCGCCAGAGCAGGCGGTGGTCGAGGGCACGGCGCAGGTGCTGGCCGAGGCCGGCGTCGGCTTCGGAGATATCGACGTCTTCCTGCACGGCACAACGCTTGCCACCAATGCCATCATCGAGCGTAAGGGGGCGCGGACGGCGCTGGTCGCGACGCAGGGTTTTCGCGACGTGATCGAGATCGCCGACGAGAGCCGCTACGACCAGTACGATGTATTTCTTGAGAAGCCGTCACCGCTGGTCGCGCGCGCACTTCGGTTCACGGTGCCCGAGCGCATGGATGTCGAGGGCGAGGTTCGCCTGGCGCTCGACGAGGCGGCGGTCCGGCGCGTTGCCGGTGAGCTCAAGCGGCTCGATATCCAGGCCGTGGCCGTTGCGTTCCTGCACGCCTACGTCAACGGCGCACACGAGCAAAGGGCGGGCGCCATCATCGCCGAGATGTGCCCGGGGATAGAGGTGACGCTGTCGAGCGAGGTGTGCCCGGAAGCGCGCGAGTATGACCGGACCTCGACGGCCATCGCCAATGCTTATGTGCAACCCTTGATGGCCGGCTATCTGAAGCGGCTGGCCGAAGCGTTCGCGGGGCGGGGCTACACCAATCCGATCCACCTGATGACCTCGAGTGGCAGCCTGGCGAGCCTCGAGACCGCGCGCAGGTTTCCGGTGCGTCTTGTCGAGTCCGGTCCGGCAGGCGGTGCCATCCTGGCGGCGGGCGTGGCGGAGGAGCGCGGGGAAGCCAGCATCCTCTCGTTCGACATGGGCGGCACGACGGCCAAGATCTGCCTGATCGAGGATGGCGAGCCGCTCAAGGCGCGCTTCTTCGAGGTGGACCGGCGGCAGCGCTTCATGAAGGGCAGCGGCATGCCGGTGCGCATCCCGGTGATCGAGATGGTCGAGATCGGGGCGGGCGGTGGATCGATTGCGCGGGTCGATGCGCTGCGCCGGATCGAGGTCGGCCCCGACAGTGCGGGCGCGGAGCCGGGGCCTGCCTGCTATGGCCGGGGCGGGCAGGTGCCGACGGTGACCGATGCCGACGTGGCAGCTTGGCAAGGTCGATGCGGCGCGCTTTGCGGGCGGGCGAATATCGCATTCATGCCGACAAGGCTGCGGCCGCCATCATCAGAGCATGTCGCGATGCCGCTCGGGATGGACGACCGACAAGGCAGCCTGGGGCATTGTCGAGATCGTCGACGAGAACATGGCCAATGCCGCGCGCGTGCATGCGGTCGAGCGGGGCATGGCGATCGGCGAGCGGACGCTGATCGCCTTCGGCGGGGCTGCGCCACTGCATGCCTGCCGGCTCGCCGAGAAGCTCGGCATCGCCCGGGTTATCGTGCCGGCGGGCGCAGGTGTTGGCTCGGCGATCGGGTTTCTGAGAGCGCCGGCCGCCTACGAGACGGTGCGGGCCCGCTACATGCGTCTCGATCGGCTCGATGTTGACGTCGTCAATGCGTCTGCTCGAGCAGATGAGCGACGAGGCAACGGCGCGAGGCCCAGTCGGCGGCTGGCGGGGCGCCGCTCCGTGCCGAACGCGGGAGCCTTCATGCGCTATGCCGGCCAGGGTCACGAGATCCATGTTGCGTTGCCGGACCGGGCCATCGTTGCCGGCGATGTCGCAGACGATCCGGGACATCTTCGAGGCCGAATATCGCCGCCTTTTCGAGCGCCATATTCCCAATGCGGCGATCGAGATCATGAGCTGGTCGGTCGCGGTGTCGACGGCGCGAAGCCGGCGGCCGGCCATTTCGGAGGTCGCGATGGGCGAGGTGGCGGTGCCATCGGGCCGACGCGCCGTTCTCGACGGCAGGCTCGGCGCACTCGTGGAGGCGGCACTCTATGAACGGGCAGCACTTTCGCCGGGCCATCGCATCGAGGGGCCTGCAATCGTGGTCGAGGACGGCACCTCGACGTTGATAGCTTCCAGTTTCGACGCTCACGTCGATAGCGCTGGGGCACTCGTCCTGACGATGAAGGAGACGCGGTGATGGCAGCTTCGGCGCACGACGACATTGCCCTGCAAATCATGTGGAACCGACTGATCGCGATTGTCGAGGAGCAGGCGCAGGTCCTGTTGCGCACGGCCTTCTCGCCGATCGTGCGCGAGGCCGGCGACCTCTCCGCGGGCGTGTTCGACACCCAAGGGCGCATGCTGGCGCAGGCGGTCACGGGCACGCCTGGCCACGTCAATTCGATGGCTGAATCGGTCAAGCACTTCATCCGCCACTTCGGGCTCGATGCCATGAAGCCGGGGGACGCCTACATCACCAACGATCCGTGGATGGGGACGGGGCACCTCAACGATTTCGTCATCACGACGCCGGCGTTCCACAACGGGCGGCTCGTCGGATTGTTCTCGTGCACCAGCCACCTGATCGACATCGGCGGCATTGGGTTCGGGCCGAATGCGACGGATGTCTTCATGGAGGGCCTCTACATTCCCTTCCTGAAGTTGATCGAGGAAGGCAAGGTCAACGAGACACTCATGGCAATGATCCGCGCCAACACGCGGCTGCCGGTCGACACCGTCGGGGATACGTACTCGCTTGCTGCGTGCAACGACGTCGGCTGCAAGCGGTTGTCGGAAATGATGGAGGAGTTTGCGCTCGAGGACCTGAATGCGCTGGGCGCGCACATCTGCGACCGGTCGGAAGCTGCGGTGAAGGCAGAGATTGCGCGTCTTCCCAAGGGGCAATGGTCCAACACCATGGTGACGGACGGCTATGACAGTCCGATCGCACTCACGGGGACGGTGACGGTCAGCGAGGATGGCATCCACGTCGACTACACCGGCACCAGTCCGGCGGCTGGGCGCGGCATCAACGTGCCGCTCGCCTACACCACGGCCTATACGGTTTTTGGCCTTGCCTGCATCGTCGGGGCGCGCATTCCCAACAATGCTGGCTCGCTGGCACCGCTGACCGTTTCGGCGCCTGAAGGCTGCATTCTCAACGCACCAAAGCCGGCGCCGGTGTGCTCGCGGCATGTGATCGGGCAGATGCTGCCTGACGTTGTGTTCGGCTGCCTGCGCCAGGCGATCCCTGACCGGGTGCCGGCGGAGGGGACGTCGTGCCTGTGGAACCTCAACGTGCGCGGCAAGGTCAAAGGCGGGTCCGGGGGCAACTACGGGTTCTCGATGGCCGTCACGTCGAATGGGGGCACAGGCGCCAGGCCGCAATCGGATGGGCTTTCGGCGACCGCCTACCCGTCCGGCGTCAAGGGAACGCCGGTCGAGATTGCCGAGCAGATCACGCCGCTGATCTTCTGGCGCAAGGAGTACCGCACGGGATCGGGTGGAGCCGGGAGAACGCGTGGCGGGCATGGGCAGGTGATCGAGATCGAAAGCCGGATCGGGGAGCCGTTCGAGTTGCTGGCAGCGTTCGACCGCATCCAGCATCCAGCGCGCGGGCGTGACGGAGGCAAGGACGGGGCGCCAGGCAGTGTCGGGCTGGCGAGCGGTCAACGCTTTCCGGGCAAGGGCTTTCTGATGGTACCAGCCGGCGAACGGCTTGTGGTGAAGACGCCTGGTGGTGGAGGGCTCGGCGATCCGGTCGAGCGTGATGCGAAAGCCATCCAGCGGGACCGGGAGGCAGGTCTCGACGTTGCCGAGAGTGAGGCTGCGGAGTAGAGCCGGGGGCGTGGCGTTACCAGGCTGAAGTTGGGGCCGCGGGGGGCGACTGATCAGTTGATCCGTCCGTCACTCTTTCGGATCTCATGCAACCAGGCAACGGCAGTAATTGCTGCGCGCAGAGCCTCCTCTTCGCTGGCAAAGCATTTGTCGGCGTGGCCGCCGATCGCAAACCAACCGCGGCGGTCTTCGACATCGCGGCGATACTCCTCGAAGCCGAAGGTGGCGTCGTGGCGTCGGAACAGGTCGACGCAGCGGTCTGCGGCGTCGGTTTCTATCGATTGCAGGACGCGGCGGTCGGCCGGCACGGCCTCATGCCTTCCTGAAATGGCAGCTTACCCAGTGGCCATCAGCGCCCTTCTCAAGCTTCGGCACCTCGGTCGCGCAGCGGGGGAGCTGGCGGATCGGGCAGCGGGTATGAAAGTGGCAGCCTGAAGGGGGATTGATGGGATTGGGGACGTCGCCTTCGAGCTTGATGCGTTTGCGCTTGATGGTGGGGTCGGGAATGGGGACGGCGGAGAGCAGTGCCTCGGTATAGGGATGCAGGGGCCGCGCGTAGAGTTCTTCAGCGGGCGCGATCTCGACAATGCGACCGAGATACATGACGGCAACGCGGTTCGAGATATGCTCGACGACGGAGAGGTCGTGGGCGATGAAGATGTAGGTGAGGCCGAACTTCTCCTGCAGGTCCTCCAGCAGATTGACTACTTGCGCCTGGATGGAGACGTCGAGGGCGGAGACCGGCTCGTCGCACACGATCAGTTTCGGCTCGACGGCAAGGGCGCGGGCAATACCGATGCGCTGGCGCTGGCCGCCAGAGAACTCGTGGGGGAAGCGGCGCATGTGATCGGCTCTCAAGCCGACCGTCTCCAGCAGCTCGACGATGCGGTCCTCGTGGGCCTGACGGTTAGGCGCGAGCTTATGAATGATCAGCGCCTCGCCGATGATGCCGCCGACGGTCATGCGGGGGTTGAGGGAGGCGAAGGGGTCCTGGAAAATGATCTGCATGTCGCGGCGCAGTGCGCGCAGTTCCTCGCCGGTGAGGGACGACACGTCGCGACCGGCAAACGTGACGGTGCCCGAGGTTGGTGTGATGAGCTGGAGGATGCAACGGCCGGTGGTGGACTTGCCGCAACCGGATTCGCCGACCAGTCCCAGCGTCTCGCCAGGGGCCACGTCGAAGGTGACGCCATCGACGGCATGTACATGGTCGATCACTCGCTGCAGCAGGCCGCCGCGGACGGGGAAGTGCTTGACGAGGTTCTCCACCTTCAGCAGCGGCTCGGTCATGGGGGGCAACAACTCCGGGGCGTTGGTGGGGGAGAATGGTGAAGCAGGCGTGATCACAGGATGCAGGAGACGAAGTGGCCGGGCTCGACCTCCTTCAGGGGAGGGATTTCGGCGAGACAGGCTTCGGTGGCGAAGCGGCAGCGTGGGGCGAAGCGGCAGCCGGGTGGCGGCACCAGAAGCGAGGGCACCACGCCCGGGATGGCCTCGAGGCGCTCCTTGGCGCCGACGCGGTCGAGGCGCGGGATCGAGCGGATGAGGCCCTGGGTATAGGGGTGGCGGGGATTGGCGAACAGCCGGTCGACGGGCGCTTCCTCGACGACCTTGCCGGCATACATCACGACGACGCGCTGGCAGGTCTCGGCGACGACGCCCATCGCGTGGGTGATCAGCATGATGGCCATGCCGAGGCGCTCTTTCATCTCGGCCAGCAGGTCGAGGATCTGGGCCTGGATGGTGACGTCGAGCGCGGTTGTTGGTTCGTCGGCAATCAGCAGCGTTGGGTTACAGGAGAGCGCCATGGCGATCATGACGCGCTGGCGCATGCCGCCGGAGAACTGGTGGGGATAGTCGTGCACGCGGCGCTGGGGGTTGGGAATCTGGACGAGTGCCAGCATCTCGGCGGCGCGGTCGAGTGCGGCCTTGCGGCCGAGGCCCTCGTGGCGGCGGATGACCTCGGCGATCTGCTCGCCCACCGAATAGACGGGATTGAGCGAGGTCATCGGCTCCTGGAAGACGATAGCGATCTCCTTGGCGCGGATCTCGTTCATGTCGTCGCGGGAGAGAGGGATCAGGTTGCGCCCCCGCCAGAGGATCTCACCGGAAACAAATTCGCCCGGTGGCATGGCGATCAGCTTCAGGACCGACATGGCGGTCACGGTCTTGCCGCAGCCGGATTCGCCGACGATGCCAACGGTCTCGCCGGGGTGGATTGCGATGTCGACGCCGTCGACGGCGCGGACCATGCCGTCGTCAGTCCGGAAGTGCGTCTTTAGGCCACGAATATCCAGAAGCGGCTCGGTCATGCGATGGGCTACACCACCCTCCTTGGATCGAGCGCGTCTCGCAGACCATCGCCGATGAAGTTGATCGTCAGCACGGCAAGAAAGATGGCAGCGCCGGGAAACAGAGCCCAGTGGGGGGCGATGTCGAGATGGTCCTTGGCGTCGAACAGCAGGCGGCCCCAGGTCGGGATGTCCGGCGGAAAACCGAGGCCGAGGAAGGAAAGCGTCGATTCCGCGATGATGGCGGCAGCGACGTCGATGGTGCCGGCGACGATCACGGGGCCGAGCGCGTTGGGCAGGATGTGGCGCACGACCTGGCGGGTCTGGGAGGCGCCGAGGGCGCGTGCGGCCTCGACGAATTCCTTCTCGCGCAGCGACAGGAACTGGGCGCGTACGAGGCGGGCAACCGGCATCCAACGCAGTCCACCGATGACGGCTACAACCAGGATGAACACGCCGCCTTCGGGACCAAAGAGTGCCGTCAATCGCTCCCTGAACAGGTAGATGATGAGCAGTAGCAGCGGCAGGGCCGGCAGCGACAGGAAGAGGTCGGTCAGCCACATAAGGAACGCGTCGACGGGGCCACGCGAGACGCCGGCGATGGCACCGACCAGGATGCCCACGCCAACAGCGACGGCCATTGCAGCAAGGCCGACGGCGAGTGAGATGCGGCCACCATAGAGCATGCGGGCCAGCAGATCCTGCCCGAGGTCGTCGGTGCCGAACGGATGCGCCAGCGACGGCCCCTGCAGAGAGGCTGCAAAGTCGATATCGTTGATCGACACTGGCCAGAGTAGCGGGCCGAAGGCGATGGCGAAGATCATCAAGGCGAGCACGACAGCGCTTGCCACCGCCAGCTTGTGCTTGCGGAAGCGCCGCCAGGCTTCGCGGCGTGGCGAATAGATGATCTGGGGGGCGTCACCAGGAGCAGGTGAGGCAGCCTCAGCCGTAGGAGATGCGGGGATCGAGCCAGCCATAGAGGATGTCGGCAATCAGGTTGAAGAGGACGACGAGGCACGCGAACACGAACGTCACGGCCATGATCACGGGCGTGTCGTTGGCCAGCATGGCGGAGATGAGCAACGAGCCGATCCCGGGAACCCGGAAGATCTGCTCGGTCACGATGGCGCCGCCGAACACGGCCGGCATCTGCAGGGCCACCAGCGTAACGACGGGGATCAGAGCGTTGCGGACGACATGCTTGCCGATCACTATGCGCTCGGCGAGCCCCTTGGAACGGGCCGTGGTCACGTAATCGAGCCGAATGACGTCGAGGACTGCCGAACGGACGAAGCGCACGAGCGTGGCACCCTGGAAGAGGCCGAGCACGGCCACCGGCATGATCGACTGCTTGATGTGATCCCAATAGAACTGCCAGCCGGTCGAGGCGATGTCGGCTCGGTAGACGAAAGGCAACCAGCCGAGCCAGATCGAGAAGACCAGGATGAGCAGCAATCCGGTGAAGAAGCTCGGCAGCGAGAAACCCACGAAGGCCAGGGTGTTGGCGATCTTGTCGAAGAGCGAGTACGGGCGGGTCGCGGCGTAGATGCCGACGGGAAGGGCGATCAGAAGCGCCAGGACCTGCGCGGCGCCAATGACGATCAGTGTGGTCGGCAGACGCTGCAGGATGAGTTGGTCGACATCGACACGGCTGACGAACGAGAAGCCCCAGTCACCCTGCGCCATGGCGGACAGCCAGCGGAAGTAACGAATGTATACGGGGTCATCGAGGCCGAATTTCTTGCGCAGCATGGCGCTGACCTCGGCCGGCACGTTCGGGTTGGTTGCCAACTCCTCGAACGGGTCGCCCGGCGCCAGCGCCAGAACTGTGAACAAAACAACAGAGATGCCGAGTAGGCTCGGGATCGCGATGAGGAGGCGCCGCAACAGATATTGGCCCATGGGGCGCCTACCTCAAAGAAGCTAAGAAAAGAGCTTTCGCGATCATGCAGGGCGGTACCAATCGGCGATGGCCCAGGTGTCGTTCTCCCAACCGGACAGCCACGGAATGATCTTGGTCGACACTGCGCTCGCGCGGGGACGGGCGACGACCGGGATCAGCGCCACTTCCTTGATGAGGATGTCGTTGAGCTTGATGTACATGGCAGCCCGTTTAATCGGGTCCAGCTCGCCCTGCGCCTGCTTGAAGACCTCGTCGTACTCCTTGTTGGCCCAGCGAGCTCTGTTGCGGCCCTGCCACTTGTTGTCCTTGGTGGCGAATTCCCACGATACGAACTGGTTCATGAACAGCTCCGGGTCGGGCTGGGTCATGGTCGTCGTGAACATCTCGAGGTCAGCGTAGAATTTCGCGAATGTGTCGGGGTTGGCGACGTCGGAGGAGAAGAACACCGATGCCGTGATCGATTTCAGCTCGACCTCGATACCGGCCTTCTGGCAGGCCTGCTTGATGATCGCCTGGGTTTTCTGGCGGGGCTGGTTGATCGACGTCTGGAACAGGGCTTTGAGGCGGACGCCGTCCTTGGCGCGGATGCCGTCGGAGCCCTTCTTCCAGCCGGCGTCCTCCAGGATCTTGGCTGCCTTGTCGATATCGAGCTCGAACTTAGTATTGGGTGAGCGGTACTTCGGCGGATTGTTGAGGAAGTTTGCGGTCGCGACGCCGGTGCGGCCGTAGATGAACTTCTCTACGGAATTGCGGTCGACCAAGAGATTGAGGGCCTGGCGGACAGCGGGGTCGGTCAGGAAGGGATGCTTGGTCTTGGCGCTCGAGCGCTCGCCGTCGACCTCCTTGTTGGGATCGGTGTTGTTGAGCAGGATGTGCTCGATATTGCCGCCCTCGGTGATGTTGACTTTGCCCTTGCCGAACCTCTTCCAACTTCTTAAGGATCGAATCCTCGACCTGCATGTTCCAGGCGTAGTCGAACTCGCCGGTCTGCAGGACTGCACGGGCCGCCGAGACGGCGTCGCCACCGCCCTTGATCTCGATGGTGTCGAAGAAGGGCCGGTTCGGCTTGTGGAACTTGTCGTTGAGTTCGCCACGGACGATGTCGCCCGGCTTGAAGTCGACGAATTTATAGGGTCCGGTGCCGACCGGCTTGAGGTTGAATGGGGCCTCGCGCGATTTGGCACCCTTGTAAGGTTCGAACAGGTGTTTCGGGATGATCATGCCGCGCACGCCGACGAAGGCGTCAGCCCAGAACGGCGTAGGCTTGTCGAAGATGACCTTCACGGTGTGGCTGTCGACTTTTTCGACCTTCACATCCTTGTAAGTGCCGATGGTGACGGCAGCGGCAGCGGGATCGCGGCCGTATTCCCAGTTGAAGACGCAGTCATCGGCGGTGAACGGCTTGCCGTCGTGCCAGGTGACGTCCTTCTTGAGCTTCCACGTAACGGATTTGCCGTCCTTTGCGAGGCCACCATTCTCGATGCTCGGGATCTCTGCTGCCAGGAAGGGGACGAGATTGCCGTCTTCGTCCCAGCCTGCCAGCGACTCGTAGAAAATCCTGCAGGCGTCCTGGTCCTTGGTGCCGACGGCGAAGTGCGGGTTGAGGAGCGTCGGCGCCTGCCACCAGAGCACCTTCAGCGCGCCACCACCGCCGCGCTTGGTGCCGCCATACTTGAACTTCGACTCGGCCATTGCGACGCCGCCAAGTGCGAGGATCTGGTTGGCAAATGGAGCGGCGATGCCGACGGCTGCCATGCGCTTGAGGAAATGGCGGCGCGGCATGCTGCCATCCTTGACTGCGCCAATCATCCGCTTGAGCTTATCTGCTTCCATTTTGTTCTCTCCCTCGACGGTCCCGATGCGGCGGGCCGTACCTTCGTCGGTGCTTTGCCGGGTTTTTTCGGTGCGGAGGTGAGGGACTGCAGCGCACGACTGGTGGTGACGTGACGGCATGTTTGCCACATCTCAGCGCAGAGCGAGCGCAATCCAACTCATCTCGTCAATGGTTGCATCAAATCAGCCGGCACCGTGGAGGTCAACGGGCATTCGGCTCAATTGACGGGCTGCGGTGTGGGATTTTCGGGCGAAAGCGGGGACGATTGCCGCGTTCTCGCGCATGTTTTGAAGCAGTGGCGGGAGGCAGGGCGTTCGGTGGCCGAGCGGGCAGCTCGCCGTTGCTCAGGTGGCGCGAGCGCGGCTCGAGCAGTTTTCGGTGTGCTTGCGCACACTGTGAGACGCGAGAACTTTACGCCTCGCTACACCTGAGGTTGCAATTGTGTTGCTATTCGGTGCCACGTTGGCGGTTTGAGAGGGGGATGGAACCAAATACCGGAGATTGTGCGACTCCGTTGGATGGACGGGCGCGTCCGAAATCGAACCTTATCGGCGTCAGACCTATTAAGAACAGCTACAGGGCGGGGCATCTTTATGGCTGGAACGATTGAATATCGCAGAGGGCGGGTCTCAAGAGGGCACGCACAGCGCTCTGCCAAAGCCTTGAGGCTGGCAGCGGTCGGCGCGGTCACGTTGATGGTGGGGAGCGGCAGCGCTTGGGCGGAATGCCGCCGGTCCGGGACCGGTGCCAGTGTGACCGTCCTGGATCTCGTGCCGCTGGCCAGCGGCACAGCGATCAGCTCGATGATTGCGACGATCAATGCTGTGAACTCGTCGTCGCTGGCGCAGTCCTCGGCATTCGCGACGGCGCCGACCACTGGTGGCAACGACATCAGCGGTGGCGGCCGGTGGTCGCGGATCATCGCTGGGACGGACGACGTTGAAGCGAACACCAAAGTGACGGGGACTGTCAGCGGGTTTCCTAGCGCTGCTGACGACTCCTGCAACTCGACGACGAGATTGAATTATATCGGCACGCAAGCCGGCGTCGACGTCGGCCACTTCAAGTTCAACAACGGCGCGAACGTGCAATGGGGCTTCACGGCCGGCTATGTCGATGTCGAAGCCAAGGACAAGACGCCTGGCATCGGCACTTTCAGCAGCGACAACCAAGTGGCGTTCGGCGGTGTCTACCTGGCACTGAGCAAGGGCAACTTCTCGTTCGATGCCCAGGTGCGCGGCGATTACTACTCCATGGCCCTGAGCGATGTGGATAACGCCCTCTTCAATCAACCATTGACGGCACGTGGTGTGGCAGCTCTTGCCAACGCCGCCTACCGGTTCGACCTCAAGGACAACTGGTTCGTCGAACCCTCGATCGGGGGTGTGTTCTCGCAAACCGACGTCAATCCCCTCGACGTTTCTGGTGCCATCGATCTGCCGGGTACGCTGACACAGAGCCTGACGCTGCCCGGGAGCGTGCAGGTGGGTACGATTACCAGCCTTCTGGCGCGCGCCAGTCTGAGGTTCGGGACGACGATCGTGACGCCGACGATGGCGTGGCAACCGTTCGGCACGCTCAGCGTGTTCCACGAGTTCGGCGATGACGTGCAGACGACAATGACGACGGGTCCGGGTGCGCTTAGCCTTGGTGGAGCCAGCATTCCGATCAATGCAACGGCTACGACGGAGCGACTTGGTACGTTCGGTCACGTCGGCGTCGGCTTGGCGGGCGTCGTGCTCAATACGGGCTGGCTCGGTTATGTCCGCGGCGACTATCGCTTCGGCGACAACATCGAGGCGCTCAGTGTCAACGCGGGCCTGCGCTATCAGTTCGAACCGGCACGCATGGGCGATGGAAGCGTCAAAGACGGCGGGTATGCGGCGGCGCCCTTCAATTGGTCTGGGCTCTATATCGGCATGAATTCGGGTGGCCTGTGGGGCAAGCAGGACTGGCTGTTCGACGCCTTCGGCACCAAGACCTCGCCGTCGTTCGCTGGCTATCTGGTTGGTGGGCAGGTCGGCTACGATCATCAGGTCGGTAACGTGGTGTTCGGTGTCGAGGCCGACTACAACTGGTCGAATGCCGAGGGTGGGGAAAGCTGCCCGAACAAGAGCAGCTTCTCGTGCGCTGCCGCGGTTGACCAGTTGGGCTTGTTCACCGCTCGGCTTGGTTTCGCCAGCGACCGGGCGCTCTACTACGTCAAGGGTGGCCTCGCCTACGCCGATGTCACGGCGACCACGAAGTGGAACTACGCCGGTAATCTGGTGGGCGTTCCCTGGGCGAGACCGGACCTGACGGTTTCGAGCACTAAATCGCTCACCGGCTGGGCGGCTGGCGTCGGCATGGAGTTCGCGATCGACAATAGCTGGACGGCGCGCGGCGAAGTCTTGCACTACGATCTCGGCAACGAGAAGTACGAGCTGACGGGTGGCCCGGTGCTGGGTGTCGCGACGGTCGAGACGACGGGCACGATTGCCCGGGTCGGTGTCAACTACCGGTTCGGCAACCGGGGTTATGGCCACGAAGGCCACGACACTCTGAAGTAAAGCGCTGTTTCGGATCCAGGGGCATCCCAGTTAGATGTCTCCGGGTCGGAAGACGACGAAATTCAAGACCCCGACGCGCAGCATCGCGTCGGGGTTTTCCTTTTTCGAGGAAGCGAGATGTTGGGAGAGTAGGGCTTGCGGGAGTGTTGTGGGCAGCCCTGGTTCTGACAGGCGAGGGTTGTGCGACCGGGGCTCATTGTGGAATTCAGGTGTCGATGACGATGTAATCGCCTTCAACTTCGACCTTGAAAGTCTCGGCGACGTAGGGGCCTTCGACCAGCGTTGCACCGGGCTCGACGTGCACATCGAATTTCATCAGACGCATGCGGCGGGGGTCGCAATATGAGCGGCCCGTCTTGATGTCGAACTCCCACTGATGCAGGGGGCAGCGCACGATTTCGCCGGCGCGGGTGTGGCGGTACTCGCCGGGGCAGGTGGATTCGGTCAAGCCGGTGATGATGCCCTTGGCGAGACTGCCGCCCTTGTGCGGACAGGTCTCAGAGAGAGCGAAGAACTCGCCCTTGACGTTGAAGACGATGACGCCGCGACCGTCGAGCTTGACGACCTTGCGCTCGCCCAGGGGGATTTCATCAACGCGGGCTACGACGTGACGTGTCATGAGAACCTCGTGTTCGCGCTTCCGGCGCGATTGGGGCGCCCGGCCGCAACCGGCCGGGGAACCACCGGACCCCCTTTCTTTTTTCCGGGGGCGTTCGTCGTGTGCTCACGCTTGCGGCGCGAAGGGGCAACCTCAGAGGCGATAAACGTTCAAGCCGTTCTCGGCGCACATGGCGCGGTGTTCGGCGGGTGTGACGCCAGCGGGGAAGGCGCGGAACGGATCATCGAAATCCCAGTGCGGGTAATCGGAGGCAAACAACAGCCGATCGTGGCCTATCCAACGCATGGTATCGAGCAGATGGTGCCGGTCCTCAGGCTCCTCCATCGGTTGTGTCGAGACCCAGATGTGCTGCTTGATGTACTCCGATGGACGGCGCGTGAGATGGCTCAGCTCGCCACGGTTCTTGTCAAAGATCTTGTCCAGGCGCCAGGTCAGTGGCGGCAACCAGCCGAAGCCGCCTTCGACGATCACCACCTTGAGCTTGGGGAAGCGCTCGAACACGCCTTCCATGACGAGCGAGGTGACAACGGTCTGGGCGGAGGTGGAATGGCCTCCGGAGCCTTCCTCGATGTAGTAGGACGGCCAGCCGGCGCCGGTGACGGGGTGGCCGCTGGTGCCGAAGACGTGGAAGGCGACGGGGAGGTCATGATCCTGGGCGGCGGCATAGATCGGCCAGTAGCGCCGGTTGCCGAGGGGATCTGACGAGCGGGTCAAGCAGAACACCTGCGCGTAATCCCTGATGTGGCCGACGCGCTCGATCTCCTTGGCTGACGCAAGGCCGTCCTCGTAGGGAACGACGATGGCGGCCTTCAGGCGCTTGTCCTTTGAGGTCCAGGCGTCGCGCTGCCATTCGTTTGTGGCGCGGCAGAATGCTGCGCCAAAATCGAGGTTGAGCTCACCCTGGCCGGTATTGCCGAGGGGGCCGAGGACGCCCACTTCGACGCCTGCGGGATCGAGATACTGCTTCTGCATCAACTCGAGCGAGGATCCGGGGCGGCCAATGCCATCCTCCGGCCAGGCATCGCGTCGGGAGGCGAGGGGCGCCGACTTGGGATAGGGCTCGACGGATGGGCTGCCGTGGCGACGGCGGAAGCCGTAGGTCTGGGCGTGGTCCCACCACTTCTTCTCGAGGTAAGGCTTGAGGCAGGCCAGTGATTTGACTGCCGGGTGAATGTCGCTGTCGACGACGGCAAGGCGATTGCTCGCTTGGGTGGCGGCTTCGTTGGCGGGAGGGGCATCGAGTGGCATGGCAGCCTCCGTGGGTCAGGCGGTCGCAAGGCGCGGGTAGGTGGCGATCGGGTTGTCGATCAGGATCTTGCGTCTGAGAGCGGGGTCGAGACCTCGTGGCAGCATAGCATCGCCGTCGTGCTGCCAGTGAGGAAAATCGGACGCAAACAACAGCATATCCGCAGAGGGAAGCTGGTCGAGGATGCGGGCGAGCATGGCAGGATCGTCGGGCGCGTCGAAGGGGGCGGTGGTCAGGCGGATGTGATCGCGGGCGATCTCGGTCGGGAGGCGATCGATCCAGGGGACCTCCATGCGGATGCCGCGCCAGAACTTGGAAAAGCGCCAGAGGTAGGGGGCGAGCCAGGTGACGCCGGATTCGAGCAGCACCACCTTGAGTTTCGGGTACTTCACGAACACGCCTTCGGCAATGAAGCTGCCGACCTGGGCATGCATGGCGAGCGTGGAAGCGGCATAGTCCTCGGCCCAATAGGTCGGCCAGCCCGAACCCGTGACGGCGTGGTGATAGCTGGAACCGGCGTGGACGCCGACGGCGAGGCCATGGCGCTCGCAGGCCTCATAGATCGGCCAGAATCGGCTCTTGCCGAGCGGCTCTTCGGTGCCGGCGATGAAAAGGGCCTGGACGAAGCGTGGGTCGGCGGCGCAGCGCTCGATCTCGGCGACGGCCTTGTCGATCGATTGGTAGGGCACCACGATCGATGCGCGCAGGCGCGGATCGCGGTCGAGCCATTCGTGGCGGAGCCAGTCGTTGACGGCTGAGGCGAAGGCCTCGGCCATGTGCTCGTCGCGGATCATCTGGACGGCGTAGAGACAATTGAGGATCGCGTGGCCGAAGCCATGCTTGCTGAGCAGGTGCTGGTCGAGGCCGGCGACACTCTCGTCGGCCTTGGCGGCCGCGTAGTCGGCGCGCGCGGTCAATGGCGCCTTTTTCGGATAGGCGATGGTCTCGAAGGCGTCGATGCCGCGGACGTGCACGGCCTCCCGCCAATAGTCGCTCATGTAGCGGCGCAACGCATCGATTCCCGGCACGCGGGGGTGCACGTCGCAATCGATGGCGCCTGTCCAGTCTTGGCTCACGCCGGGCTCCAGGGGTGTCGGGGCCAGAATTGGCTGTCCGGACATTCTGCCACGAGTTCGGCTCGGTTTCCAGCGGCGGTCAAGACGGTTGCCTCAGGGTGTCAGAGACCGCCGAGGGCTGCATCCATAACTGCCTTGATCTCGGCCTCATGCCAGTATTTGACGCCGACCGCCGGGGTGGCGACAGCGGGCCGGCCGGCACGGCGGAAGGTGCGGCCAGCCAGGCGCTCAAGGCGGCGGTCGAGATGTGTGAAATAGCCCATGTTCTCGGGCTCCTCCTCACACCACACGAGCTCGGCGCCGGCGTGAGGGGCAAGTGCTTGTGCGAGCTCGGCGGCCGGCAGGGGATGGAGCTGCTCCAGGCGGATGAGTACAACATGGGGCTCGAGGCCGCGCCGCTGCCGCTCGGCCTCGAGATCGTAATAGATCTTGCCCGTGCACAAGATGACGCGTCGGGCCGGCGTGTTCGTTGGTTCGTCGATGACGTGGCGGAAGCCGGTGCCTTCGGCCATCTCTGCGAGGAGGGATTGGCAACCCCTATGGCGGAGCAGCGCCTTGGGCGAAAGCACGACCAGGGGCTTGCGGAACGGGCGGTGCATCTGGCGGCGCAGGGCGTGGAAGTAGTTGGCCGGCGTGGAGGCGTTGACGACGTGCAGGTTGGCGCCGGCGCAGGCTGCGAGCAGACGCTCGGGCCGGGCGGTCGAATGATCTGGACCGCCGCCGTCGAGGCCATGGGGCAGGAGGATGACGAGGCCCGAGGAGCGCAGCCAGCGATCCTCGCCGCAGGCGATGGCCTGGTCGAAGACGGCCTGTGCATAGTTGAGGAACTCGCCGAACTGGGCCTCCCAGATGACGAGGCGGCGCGGGTCGGCAATCGAGACGCCATATTCGTAGCAGACGACGGCGTGCTCGATCAGCGGCGTGTTGTGGATCTCGACGGCAACGTCGGTGGCGGCGGCCGGCTGGACGACGAGGTGACGGTGGCCGGTGGTCTGGTCGTGGATCTCGAGGTGGCGCTGGGTGAAGGCGCCACGCACAGTGTCCTGGCCGCCAAAGCGCACGGGGGTGCCTTCGGCAACCAAGGATGCGAGCGCCAGCGCTTCGGCCGTGGCCCAGGTGATGGCGTGACCGTCATCGATCGACCGGCGGCGCTCGTCGAGGAAGCGGGCGACCTTGGGGTCGACGTCGAAGCCGGTGGGCGGGGTGGTGATGGTCGTTCCCAGTGCCTTCAGCCGGGGCGTGTGTACGCCGGTCGGGACGTGAGCGAGCATGTCGGCTTCGCTGCCGGCGCGCAGGCCTTTCCAGGCGCCGTCGAACCAGTCGGCCTGGTTGACCTTCCAGGACTTGGCGGCGCGGAAGGCTTCGCTCAGAACTTCCGATATCTCGGCGCGGGCCTGCTCGGCGGCGGAGATGTCTCGGCCCGCGGCCTGTAGCCGGGCCGCATAGAGCTGGTCGACGGGCATTCGATCGTCGATCGCCTTGTACATCAGGGGCTGGGTGAAGCGGGGTTCGTCGATCTCGTTATGGCCGGGGCGGCGGTAGCAAACGAGGTTGATGATGATGTCGCGGCCGAAGATCGAGCGCCAGTTGGCCGCGATAAGGCCGGTGCGCCAAACAGCCTCGGGATCATCGCCGTTGACGTGGAGGACAGGAGCCTCGACGAGGCGCGCGATGTCGGTCGGCGCGCGTGCAGTGCGGCCCTCGCCCGGCGTGGTAGTGAAACCGAGCTGGTTGTTGATGACGATGTGGATGGTGCCGCCAAGATGAAAGGGGGGGAGGCCTGAGAGCTGGAGCATCTCGGCGACGAGGCCTTGGCCGGCGAAGCTGGCGTCGGTGTGCAGCAGGAGGGGGAGGACGGCCTGCGGGCCGCGGGGCCCGAGGGCCGACTGCTTGGCGCGGGCGCGGCCCTGGGAAATGATCGGGGCCAACTGCAGGTGGGAGGGATGGGGGGACGTGGAGATGTGCAGGCGGTGGCCGGCAATCTCGAGCTCGCCGGAATAGCCGAGGTGGTAGGAGACGTCGGAGGAGCAGGCGATGCCGTCGGGGACGGCGGGGCTGCCCAGAACTTCAGCGACGAGTTGTCCGATGGGCTTGCCGAGGACGTTGGCGAGCATGTTGAAGCGTCCGCGATGCATGCCACCGATCACCACCTCCTCGACGCCGAGGCGGGCGCTTTCGCCAAGCGTGGCTTCGAGGGCGACGAGGAAGGTCTCGGCGCCGCCGAGGCCGAACATGCGGCCGCCGGGATAGCGCTGGGCCATGCCGGCTTCAAAGGCGACGGCCCGTGCCAGAAGTTCCAGGATCTCCGTGCGCTGGGCGTCGTTGGGTAGGCCCTGGTCTGCAGCTTCGGCTTCCGCCACCAGCCAGCGGCGTAAGGCCGTATCGTGAATGTGGCCGATCTCCCAGCCGATGCTGCCGCAGTAGGTGCGCTCGAGGTCGGCGACGACAGCGTGGGCCGCGGGGCCGATCAAGCCATAGTTGGCAGGCGCCAGCTCAGGCAGAACGGGAGCCTTAGTCAGGCCGAGAGGATCGAGGTTGGCGCGCAAGAAACCGCGCATGCGGTAGGCTTCGGTGAGGGCGGCTGCGGCGCCCGCGTTGGCTGACGACAATCCCGGCGGGCGATGGGCCGGGCCGCGATCTGCCGCGGGCTCGGCATAGAAGGCTTCGAGGGCGCCGGGGTCGCCGATGCCGTAAAACGCGGCGGCCTCGTCCTCGCTCTCGGGGGGGACGGGCTGGCGCAATTGCTCGTTCATTCTCGTTCCTCGAAGCGGTCGACTGGCGGGCGGCACCTTAAGCCAATCGGGCTGTCGTTGACCACGGTTGCGGCGCCAAATAATGACGGGCGGGGAGCGCTTGGCCACCGCCTCTTCGTGGGAGATCGGGATTGGTGGCGCGGGCGGCGCTGAAAAATGCAAAGATCAGTGGATTCCCCACGGACGCTTCAAGAAGGGCCATCGCATGCCGGAGAGCAATCAACGTAAGGCCGCGCTCGACTATCATGAAGCCGATCCGCCCGGAAAGATTGCGATACAACCGACGAAGCCGGTCGCCAATCAAGCGGACCTAGCGCTGGCCTACAGTCCGGGCGTTGCCTATGCGTGCGAGGCCATCGCGGAGGATCCGACGACGGTTTCGCGCTACACCGCGCGCGGCAATCTGGTCGGCGTGATCACCAATGGGACGGCGGTGTTGGGCCTCGGCGACATCGGGCCGTTGGCGGCAAAGCCGGTGATGGAAGGCAAGGCCGTCCTGTTCAAGAAGTTCGCCGGCATCGACGTCTACGACATCGAGGTGGATGAAAAGGGCGTGGAGGCCTTCGTCGAGGCTGTGGCCCGGCTTGAGCCGACCTTCGGGGGGATCAATCTCGAGGACATCAAGGCGCCCGAGTGTTTCGAGATCGAGCGGCTGCTGCGCCAGCGGATGCGGATCCCGGTGTTTCACGACGATCAGCACGGTACGGCGATCGTGGTGGCGGCGGGCATCCTGAACGGGCTCAAGGTGGTGGGGAAGAGCCTCGAGGACGTGCGGCTGGTGACGTCGGGCGCGGGCGCGGCGGCACTGGCATGCGTAAACCTGCTGGTGGCGCTCGGGCTGAAGCCCGCAAATGTAACGCTGACGGACATCAAGGGCGTGGTGCATCGCGGCCGCAATGAGCTCATGAATGCCTATCTCGAGCCGTTCGCGCGTGAGACGCAGATGCGTACGCTCGGCGAAGCGCTGGAGGGGGCCGATGTGTTGCTCGGCCTCTCGGCAGGTCGGATCGTCAGCCGAGACATGATCCGCTCGATGGCGCCGCGGCCGCTGGTATTTGCGCTCGCCAATCCGACGCCGGAAATCGTGCCCGATGAGGTCAAGGCGGTGCGCGATGACGCGGTGATCGCCACAGGGCGCTCCGATTATCCAAACCAGATCAACAATGTGCTTTGCTTTCCGTTCATCTTCCGGGGCGCGCTGGATGTCGGTGCGACGACCATCAACGAGGAGATGAAGAAGGCGGCGGTGGCGGCGCTTGCCGGGATTGCCGAGAGCGAGGCGTCGGACGTGGTGCTGGCGGCCTATGGGGCGGAGACGTTCGTGTTCGGGCCCGACTACATCCTGCCCAAGCCGTTCGATCCGCGGCTCATCACTGAAATCGCGCCGGCGGTGGCGCAGGCGGCGATGGATTCTGGCGTCGCAACGCGGCCGATCACCGACTTCGATGCCTATAGGCAGAAGCTCACGGGCTTCGTCTATCGGTCCGGGTTTGTGATGCGGCCGGTGTTCGACTCGGCGCGGCGGGCCTCGCGGGAGGCACCGAAACGGTTGGTCTATGCGGAAGGCGACCACCCCTACGTGCTGCAGTGCGCGCAGCAGGTGATTGCGGAGCGGCTGGCGCGACCGATTCTGGTCGGTTCGCGCGATTCCATCATGCGTTCGGCGCTGCATCTAGGGTTGAGGATGCGGCCTGAGCGCGACTACGACATTTTCGATGCCGAGACGGACGCGCGGATCGGCGTGCTGGCGGACGAGTATCTGGCACTGGTCGAGCGCCGGGGCGTATCGCCATCGCATGCGCGGCGGGTGGCGCGGAACGGCTCGACGGTGGTGGCGGGGCTGCTGCTGCGGCGCGGCGATGCCGATGCCATGATCTGCGGGGCCGTCGGTCGCTATCAGACGCACCTACGGCATGTGGCGCAGGTGGTCGGGCGGATGGGGGGCGTGCGCGGGTTTGCGGCGCTCTCGGCGATGATCCTGCCAACCGGTCCGCTGTTCATGGCGGACACGTACGTGTCCTATGATCCAGACCCGGAGCAACTGGCGGAAATCACGCTGCTGGCCTCGGAGGAAGTGCGCCGGTTCGGGATCGTGCCGAAGGTGGCGCTGCTGTCGCATTCCAGCTTCGGCTCAGAAGATACACCTTCAGCGCGGAAAATGCGGGAGGTGCTGTCCATTCTTCTGGATTGGGCGCCGGAACTGGAGGTCGAGGGTGAAATGCATGCCGATGCCGCTCTTTCGGCTTTTATTCGAGACGAGGTTTTTCAAAGCTCGCGACTTCAGGGCGCAGCTAATCTTCTGATCGCGCCCGGGATCGATGCGGCGAATATCGCCTTCAATCTGCTCAAAGTCGTTTCCGGTGGGGTGCCGATCGGCCCGATATTGCTGGGGGCTGCGCGTGCGGCCCACATTGTGACTCCCTCAATAACGGTGCGTGGCTTGCTCAACATGTCGGCAATTGCCGTGGCAAATGCAGTTCGGGAGCAAAAGGCTTGAGCTCTGGCGCCCGGCGGTAAAGGAGGCCATGGCGTGTTTGCATCTTGCGGCATGCAAACTGCAAGGCGATATTCGCAAGCCGAAATGCATCAAACTTTATTGAGTGTCTTTACGAATGGAAAAGCTTTATCTTTGTTAATCGGTGATTTCATCTATTCGCCGTGTTTTATCATTCTGCAACATGCCGCAGGGGCGTGCCAGTTTGATTGCGCGGCGAAGGCTTGCCGGGAATTCCCGACGAAACCCTTGCCCGCAACGTGAAAGGTAACGGTTCGGGCGATATGTCGACAGTCCTGATGGAAAACCAGCTTTTCCATGGTCTCAACGCCTGTCGTCTGCTGGCGCGGCGTGGATGCCAAGCTCGGCTGGAGCGACCGTCGGGCGTCGTCGTCGAACGCAACCGCCGGGTGATTGCGTGCTGGCATTGGCGCGACGGTGGCTTCGAGCTGACGCAGACCGATGCTCCGCTGCCTGTCGGCAAGGTCGACACGGTTGCCGAGGCATTGCTGATTACGCGCGAGCAGATCTGCGCCGCTTCGTGACTACACTACATCTGTTTGCCGGCCGTCCAGCCGCCGTCGACAATCAGGGTCGTGCCGGTAATGAAGCTCGCGTCATCGGATGCGAGGAACAGGATGGCGCGGGCGATCTCGCGTGCTTCGCCCCAGCGGTGCATGGCGTGGATGGATTTTACGGTCTCGGCCATGTCGGGGTCTTGGAAGTAGCGCTCCGTCAGCGCCGTGCGTGTCACGCCGGGTCCGACCGCGTTGACACGGATGCCGGTGGTGCCGAGTTCGAGGCCCATTTCCTTGGTGAGGCCGACGACGCCGTGCTTCGAGGCCGTGTAAGCCGGACGGTTGGGTGTTGCGGTGACGCCGAGCGTCGAGGCGAGATTGACGATGGCGCCGCCCTTGCCCGACTTGACGAGGCGCTGGATGAACGCCTGCGAGGTGAGAAACACTCCGGTCAGGTTGACGTTGATCACCCGGCTCCATTCCTCGTGACTGAGCTCGATGATGGGCTTGATCTCGCGAATGCCGGCGCTGTTGACCAGCACGTTCATGCGCCCGAGGCGCCGCTCGATGGCATCGAATGTCGCCTGCACGGCCTTGGGATCGGTGGTGTCGAGGGTGAAGGCATGCGCGCGCCCGCCAGCCTTGTTGATTTCCTCGGCGGCGCGCTCGGCGGCTTTCCCGTCGATATCGGAGAGGGCGACTATGCCGCCCTCCTTGGCGAACTCGTTGGCTGTCTCACGCCCGATACCGCTGCCGCCGCCCGTGATCACAATGCCCTGGTCCTGGAAGCGCATGTCTCGTCTCCTCGTTTTGCTGGCGCCCAGCGTTGCATTTGCGGGCAGGCGGTTGCAATCAGCGGGCGGTGGGTCAGGCCTGAGCCTGGTTCTGTGCCTGGATCTGGGCGCGCCGCTTTATGGCCCAGGCATAGTTTGGGGGCCACATCGCGGCTTCGGGGTCAGCGCCGAGCGTGCCGGCTGCGCGCAGCGTCCAGAACGGATCCCACATCAGTTCGCGGCCGAGGGCGACTAGATCCGCGCGGCCCTCCTGAAGGATCGCTTCTGCCTGGCGGGCCTCGGTGATGACGCCGACCGCCATCGTGGCGATGCCTGCGTCCTGGCGGATGCGCTCGGCGTAGGGCACCTGGAAACCGGGTGGGCGTTCGCCACCCGCCTTCAAAGGTTGGCCCTTGTCGTCGGAGCGGAAGGAGGGAGCGCCGGAGATGCCGCCAGCAGAGCAATCCACGACATCGATGCCGCGCACCTTCAGCTCGCGGGCGAGGGCGACGGAATCTTCGAGACTCCAGCCCTCCTGCGGACCATCGATGGCAGACAGACGCCAGAACAGGGGCAATTCGGCCGGCCATGCCGCCCGCACGGCGTCCGCAACCTCGAGGGGAAAACGCATGCGTCCCTGAAGGTCACCGCCGTAGCCGTCGTTGCGGGTGTTGGCCAGTGGCGACAAGAACGAGTGGATCAGATAGCCGTGAGCGCCGTGGACTTCGAGAACCTCGAAGCCGGCCTTTGCCGCGCGCCGCGCGGCCTCGGCGAAGGCCTTCACGGTGTCGGCGATATCGCTTTCCGTCATGGCCTTGGGTGCTGGCCAGACGGCGCTGACTGGCGCGGCTGTGGGCCCCACAATCTGCCAGGGTGGCGTGCCGTCCTTGGCGTCACTGGCATCAAGCGGGGCGCCGGCT
Organism: uncultured Alphaproteobacteria bacterium; assembly: GCA_963761475.1. GTDB lineage: Bacteria > Pseudomonadota > Alphaproteobacteria > Rhizobiales > Hyphomicrobiaceae. The sequence goes on along the minus strand of CAVXGT010000012.1, from coordinate 143,210 downwards.
TTCCAAGGTGGGCGGGCCGAGGCCTTGCGGCCGGCGTGTGCGAGCTGAATGGCGGGCACGCCACCCAGTGTCTTGATGGCTTCGACGATGGGGCGGTAAGCCTCGACCTGGGCATCGTTCCACAGGCCAAAGCAGCCAGCCGAGATCCGTCCCTCAGGCACGACGGCTGTCGCTTCGGTGAAGATGGTGCCGACCCGACCACGCGCAAAGGCGGTCAGATGCGAGAAGTGGAAGGCGTTGGCGAGCCCATCCTTGGCGGCATACATGCACAGTGGTGACAGGACAACGCGGTTCGGCAGCGTGACGGAGCGGAGCGTTTTGGGTGTGAAGAGGAGGGGGAGAGGCATCGGTTGTCCTTCAGAGTGTGTTTGCCGGCAGTGTGGCTGTTCCAGGCGTAGCGGGTCAATGGAGAGGCAAAGCGCTGTTGTCGTGTGGGCATCTGAAGCGCCAGCAAAGACGCGCGGTTGCGGGTGGGCAAAGCGGTTGCGCCGCTGGCGCAAATGGGCCGTTTTCAAGGCGCTTCAGATGCCCACCAAGCATCCGCGCCGGCCCATGCCCGTTTGGGGGACGTGTCCCCCAAACCCCCTCCTTTTTTCGAGGGGTTGGGGGAAGAGTTGCTGCTCTTGTTTGTTGCAAACAAGAGGTGGGAAGTCAGAAGGGCTCCGCCCTTCAGCGGGATATGGGGCTGGCCCCATTTGCGCCAATGGGCAATCTATTTGCCCTTGAATTTGGGCGCGCGCTTCTCCTTGAAGGCGGTGCGGCCTTCGATCCAGTCGGCAGAGTGGTCAATGACGTCGGTCATGTAGCGCGCTGCGCCGCCGATCTCGGTCGGGCCTTTGGGCAGGGTCTGGTTGGTCCAGGCCTTGAGCGCGCGTGTTGGCAAGGGGGCGTTGGTGGCGATCTTCTTGGCCCAGGCCATGGCTTCCGGCATGAGTTGCTCGACGGGCACGACCTTGTTGGCGTAGCCGACCTCATAGGCGCGCTTCGCGTCGATCTGCTCGCCAATGAGCAGCAGCTCCATGGCGATCTTGTGGGGAATGCGGGTGACGAGGTTCGAGATCAGCCCACCGGAGAAGCCGACTTTGACTTCTGGGTAGGTGAAGACGGCGTTGTCGGCGCAGATCATCAGGTCGCACATGGTAGTGATGACCATGCCGCCACCGACGCACCATCCGGCCACCGCCGCGATAATCGGTTTGTCGACGGCGACGCCGATGCCGGGCACGCCATGATAGAGGCCGCGCGGCGGGTTCTGCAGATCGGCGCCGGCGCAAAAGGCTTTGGTGCCGGCGCCGGTGAGGACGGCGACGCGATCATCGGAGGCCATGAATTTCTGCCAGGCCTCGCAGAGGCCGTCCATCAGCGCATTGTCCATCCGGTTCATCTTGTCCGGGCGGTTAAGGGTGATGACGGCGATGTGGTCGCGGGATTCGTAGGTGACGGCGGTGGCGGTGGACATGGGGCAGTCTCCGGGAGCGGTTGTCGTTGCCGAGCTAAGCAGGAATGTCGCGGCGAGCCAACCGAGTGCTGCAGGGCATGGCGATGGTGTAAGGCGGCATATCCGGGAGTTCCATGGAAACGGGGATTATACAGGGGCTGCCTTGAGCGGCGTTCGATCGACGTCTGCAGCACCTCCGATCTCGACGCTTCGGTCGCGGCCGACGCGATAGGTCGGAAACCGGCCGTCCTACTGCATTGCAGCGAAACGGTCGTCTGGGCCAACGACTGCTATCGTGAGACACCGACGATCAGAAGGCCTGTACTTTCCGTTCGCATCAAGTCGGCGGTCGGCGCACCGGCAATCGCTGCAACGCATCACGCCAGTCAGCGACCGCAGCGTTGGCGACCGCTTTCGGCCTCACGGTGTCGATCGGCGCTTATCATCGGATCGGCACACCCGCAAGCTGATCGCACAAAGGCCTATTCGAATTCCATCTCCGTAAAGACCTGTTGAGCGTTGCGTCCAGCCAGCGCCTCGAACTGTTCGAGGCGCCTAAAGGCTGACTGATCAACTTTCGGCGCATCGATGGCTGTACCGCCCTTGTCCTGCAGATCTTTGATGCGAGCGCGCAAGTTGACGAGGTAGTCGAGCGTGTCGGCCTTGGCGCGCGCAAGGGTCGTGGGATGGCCGTGACCTGGAACGACGTGCTCGGGCTGCAACGCGGCGATTGCTTCGAAAGCCGCAATCCAGGTCTTGGATTTCGAGTGATCGTTCACGCCAAGAATGCGCTCTACGTAGACGATGTCGCCCGTGAAGACAGCCTTCTTCGACGCGACCCATACGAAGCTGTCGCCGGGTGTATGGGCCGGTCCTGCGTGGCGCACCACGATTGTCACGCCCCCGACTTCGAACGCGTGCACCTCATCGAATACAATATCGGCGTAGGTTGGCTCGGTCCCGTGCAGTGCAACCTTGATCAACTGCGCCAGCATGGACATCTGCATCGAAACACGCGCCTTTTGGTCGACGACTGCTGCCTTCGAGGCGATGATGCGCGCGCCGTGCGCCTTCCAGTAGCCGTTGCCGAGCCAGCGATGATCCTGGCCGCCCGTGTTGATGACGAATTTCACAGGCTTATCGGTGACTTTGCGTGCTGCCGCATGGAGCGCCTCGGCACCCTTGAAGCTCCCGCCCGGATCGATCAGTACGGCGCCCTCGGGCGTGACGATCAGGCCGTGCGTCGAGTTGTTGGCAAGATTGTGAGGCGAACGCTGCTTCTTCTCGCCGACGAACGCATAGATGCCGTCGGCGACTACGACGGTTTCCAGCGCAAACGCTGCAATCGGCGGCCATAGCGCAAGGACGCATGCGATAATTGCGCCGGCTATCTTCATGATCGTCTTAGCCCTTTAACCAGGGGCCGATGGCACTGGGCTTGGGAAGTCCGCCCGCGTGCACGACCTTGCCGTCGACGACGATGCCGGGCGTTGAAGCAATGCCGAATTTCGCAATCTCCGCGTAGTCGGTCACTTTCTCGACCTTTACATCGATGCCGAGCTTGGCCGCCTCGGCTTTCACCATCTCACCTGCGGCGTCGCACCGCTTGCAGCCGGGGCCGAGGATTTTGACATCCTTCATGGTCGCAGTCCTTTCAATGGAAGAGTGCGTTGAACAAGAAGCCAATGGCGAGAATGCCGGTGCCGACCACGGCGATGAAGACGGCAATCAGCTTGATGTTCAGCACCTTGCGTAGAATGATCATCTCCGGCAGTGACAGCGCGATCACGCTCATCATGAAAGCGAGTGTCGTGCCGAGAGCCGCGCCCTTGCCGATCAGCGCCTCGACAATCGGAATGACGCCGGCCGCATTCGTATACATCGGTATGCCGAGCAGGACGGCGGCCGGTACCGACCACCACGCGTCCGCGCCCATGATGCGGCTCATGAGGTCGGCCGGCACGTAGCCGTGAATGAGTGCGCCCATCGCGATGCCTGCGATGATCCACATCCACACGCGGCCGACGATATCCTTAACGGCCTCGATCCCCGTCTTGATGCGGTCGACGGCGGTGATCTGCTCGTTCGGTAGGTCGATGGCGCCCGCGCGAATATCTCGGACCCAAGGCTCCAGCCAGCCTTCGAGCTTCAAGCGCCCGATGATGAAGCCGCCGACGATGGCCACCGATAGGCCAAAGGCCAGGTACGTCAGAGCGACCTTCCATCCAACCAGCGCGAACAGCAAGCCAAGCGCCACCTCGTTGACCATCGGCGCCGCAATGAGGAACGAGAAGGTGACGCCGAGCGGCACGCCCGCCGAAACAAAACCAATGAACAGCGGCACGGCGGAGCATGAGCAGAACGGCGTCAGGATACCGAGGCCTGCGGCTGCGACATTGCCGACACCTTCGGCGCGTCCTGCCAGCATGGCTCGTGTCTTTTCCGGGGAGAAGAAGCTGCGAACGACGCCCATCACGAAGACGACGAGTGTCAGCAGCAGTAGCACCTTGGGCGTGTCATAGACGAAAAACTGGATCGCCTCTCCCAGGTGGCTCTTGCGCTCGACCGGAAGGCGCGAGACCAACCATTCGGAGAACGGGACGAGCTGACGGTAGAGTACGCCCCACACGACAAGGGCAGCGGCTACGCCAATCGACCAGCGCGCCGTTTCGCCAACTTGAAAGCGCGTCGTGGTCTCAATCTTGGCGGTCATGACGCTCTCCGAGCGATTGTTTGGGTGCGGGTGCAGCCGGTGCGTATGCGCTCAGGTCGCGATGATTTTGCAAGACGGGAAAGATCTTTCTTCGTCTGCCTGTCGTCAGCAACAGCCGAGACAGCGGCACTCAGGATGGCCTTGATTGCGGGCTCCAATGCCTGATCGAAGGAATAAAGCACCCATTGCGCATCCCGCCGATCTCGAAGCAGACCGGCATCACGCATGACGGCCAGATGGCGCGAAATCTTCGGCTGCGGCAACTCGAGCGCTGCGACCAGCTCGCAGACACAAAGCTCGCCTTCCTCGGCAATCAGCGCAAGGCAGCGAAGCCTGATCGGATCAGACAGCGTAGCGAGGATTCGGGTTGCCTTTTCCATTCCCTTCATATACGCCTAGGCGCATATATGAACAAGCGCATGTTCGTCGCAGGGTACACCTGCAGGGAACACAAGGGCGCCAGCACATGTCGATCTTCGAGCGCTATCTCACTGTCTGGGTCGCTCTCTGCATTGTCGCAGGGATCGCTCTCGGCTGGGCGATGCCGGGCTTATTCCAGACCATAGGTTCAGCCGAGATCGCCAAAGTGAATCTACCGGTCGCGCTGCTGATCTGGTTGATGATCATTCCCATGCTGGTGAAGATCGACCTCGGGGCGCTAGGAGGAGTGGCCCAGCATTGGCGCGGCATCAGCGTCACACTGATTGTAAACTGGTTGGTCAAGCCGTTTGCGATGGCGCTGCTGGGGTGGGTATTTATTGGCTGGCTGTTTCATCCCCTTCTGCCGGCCGACCAGATCGACAGTTACATTGCCGGTCTGGTTCTGCTCGGCGCGGCACCTTGCATAGCCATGGTGTTCGTTTGGTGACCAGCCCCCACCGAGTGGTCCGGGTGGAATGTTAGTTCATGGGTGGTCTTTTTGCCTGACCGAGCGTGGCTGCCGGAGCCCCTACGTGTAGCGCAGGCGGCCACGCGGCGAGGCCGGGCACGAACACTTCGGGGGCCGGTGCCCGGTATTCCAGCGATGCATGGGCGGGAAAATGCAAACGCTATTTTGCGGGCTCGTTGATTTGGATTTTGCGGTCGTAAACGATCGTCGTAATTTGCAAATCCTTAGTTGGCTTTGGCGCCCAGCTCGCGATGCCGTCTGCAATCTCCAAGCGCACCAGCTGTTTAGCATCCTGCGTCACCCATACTGAGTAGCGCCCTCCCCACCAGGAACCGTGTTCATTGGGCTGAAGTTTAGAGAAGAACCTGTATAGCCGGGTCGGTTTTCCGTCCAGTTCGACTAGGCCCAGACATTCTGGTTCGGTGATCGATGCGGCCAGCCGGTCCCTTGTTGCACGAACAAACTTTTCCGGATCCAAGGTCCCTGTATCGTTCGAACGTGTCCAGGGCCCATCGAAGGAGGTTCCTGTCCAAGAGGCGTTCCCAATCGCCATGAAGCAGCCGTGAGCAGTACAGTTGATCGATTTGAACGGCCCATCCCATAGCACGTCGGAATAGGGCGTTTCTTTTCCATTGGGATGGCGGAGTATTGTGGTCTCTCGTCGATTTTCTCTGACGAATGGATCCCACGCTCCTTTCTGGAACATTCCACCAATCTCAGCAGCGCATTCGGCGGCGACAAGGGGGGCTACGGTTAGGGGCAAGCAGAAAAAGCTGGCCAGCAGGACGTTGCGCATTGGGCTTTCCAGAGCGAGAAAGAGAATGATCTTCAGGATCTTAACGTCTTAGGGGGCTCCTGACAATCATCGCTGGAAGATGCGAGTCCCTGCAAGCGCAAATCGAATGACCGCTCCGGTGCTCGTGCGCGCTTCATCGACGCTGCACCCGCCTTCGCTGTTCCCCCGACTGCGGACAGTCATCCGCCGTTGCATGCCCGCGCCGAGGGCGCGTCAGCCCACCCCAAGTCCGCTCCTGCATAGCTGGGTCGCTTCGCGGTGCAGCATTCGGCTGTGTGAACATGTCAGCTATCGGCCCATGACGTCGGAGCTCTGACGGTTGGTAATGGGGCACCTTTGCCATGACCCTGGATTCACGATAGGGCCGCCCCATTGCCGCCGGCGAATGTCTCTTACCTGCGCAAAGCCGTCATTTGGGGGAAATGCGCTACTTCTTCCTTCTGTCCAGTTCCACGCCTTCGGTGACGGCGCCGGTTTTGCGGAAGGCAGCGATCTCGGCTGCTGAGTAGCCGGCTTCACCGAGCACGGCGTCGGTGTCGGCGCCGGGGAGGCGTGGGGGGAATTCGATGGAGCCGCCGTCGTGCTCGAAGCGGAAACCCGAGCCGATCATTTTCAGGCGGCCATAGGGGCTGTCGATCTCCTGCATCACCGGGCGGTGTTGGAGCTGCGGGTTCTCGACGACCTCGTCGAGGCGCCAGACGCGGGCGCAGGGCACGTCGGCCTTGGTCAGGTAGTCGTCCCAGTAGGCGGCGTCGTTGGCGGCGAACACGTCTTCGATGATGGCGCGCAAAGCCGCGTCGTTGGCGATGCGGGCGGGCCAGTCGATGAAGCGCGGGTCCTTGTTGAGATCTGGATGGCCGATGGCCTTGGAGAGGGCTGCGAACTGCTTCTCGTTGTTGACGGCGAGCAGGATGTGACCGCCCTTGACCTTGAAGAGGTCGGCGGTGGGTAGCCGGCTCTGCGCGCGGTTGCCCGACGGGCCTTGGACGTGGCCGCCGACGGTATAGTCGACGAAGAACGAGGACATGAAGGTCACGGCGGCGTCGAGCATGGCGACGTCGACCATCTGGCCCTTGCCGGTGTGGGTTCGTTGGAAGAGTGCCGACGAGACCGCAAAGGCGAGCGTCATGCCGCCAATGGCGTCGCACACGGCAAAGCCTGCGCGTGTCGGGCCAGATTCTTCACTGCCCGTGATCGACATCAAGCCGGACATCGCCTGTATCTTGCCGTCATAGGCGGCCGAGCGCATCAACGGGCCGTTGTGGCCGAAGCCGGAGACGGCGGCATAGATGAGCTTGGGGTTCACCTCCTTAAGCTGCTTCCAGCCGATGCCGAGCTTCTCCATCACGCCCGGCCGGAAGTTCTCCATGACGACGTCGGCGGATGTCGCGAGCTTCTTCACGATGGCCACGGCCTCGGGCTTGGTGAGGTCGAGGGCGATGTTGCGCTTGTTGGAGTTGATGGCCATCCAACTCGTGCCCATGCCGCGGTCGGACCATTCCTTGTTGGGCGGGCCGAAGCGCATGTCGTCGCCGCCGGCGCGCTCGACCTTGATCACGTCGGCGCCAAGGAGGGCCAGTTGATAGGAGCCGAAGGGGCCGGCGAAGACCTGGGTGAAATCGAGGATGCGGACGCCGTTGAAGGGCTTTGCCATGTCGTGGACCTCTGGATGGTTGGTTGTTGCCCGTCAGGCGCTGCGGGGCGGGGCCAGCCCCGCGCCCCGGTGGCAGGGAGACTCTCCCCACACCCGCCCCCGTTTTCGGGGGGGGGTGGCTCAGATGCTGAGGTCGAGGAGGTTGTAGTCCTTGATCGAGGCTTTGGCCTTGGCGTCCCAGGTGCAGGTGACACCGGCGTCCGCAAGGGGCTTATGGACGTAGGGCGTTTCCTCGGGAAAGCGCTGGCGGCGGGCGTCGATGGCGTAGCCGAGCATCTTCGAGCGCTCGAGGATGCGGGCGGCATCGTAGACTGCGCGAGCGGCGTGGAGGCCTCCGGCCTCGACGTCGAGCACGGATTTGCGGCGATGGAAGCCCTGGTTGACCGTGACGCGCCAATCCTTCGAGGTGTTGGCGAACGAGCCATGGACGGCCTGGCGATTGGTGATGGCGACATCGCCCGGCTTGCAGATAATCGGCACGGCGGTTGGCAACCTCGTGCTGCCGGCTTCAGTCGCCCACTTCTTGATGTCGACCTTGCCGAGCTTATGGGAGCCCGGCACGACCCAGACACCGTTGGCGGCGGTGCAGCCGTAGAGCTGGGCCATCATGTTGAAGCCGTGCGTGCCTTCGTCCCAGTCCGGCGCGTCCCAATGGGTGACGCCATCCTGGTGCCAGGCAACGGAGGCGCCGCGGCCGGGCTCCTTGATGAATAGGGCCTCGTTGAATGGCGAGAAGTCGTCGCCGTTGATGGACGCCACGACGCGCAGTAGGTCGGGATGGCCGTAGACGCGCAGGCAGGCCTCGGAGAACTGCAGAGAGCCGAGGATCAGGTAGACCACCTCCTTCGGCGCGCCGGCTGCGGCCTCGGGTTCGTGCATCTTGACGGGATGGCGCCCGTTGGCGAGCTCGGTGCCACCGAAGGGATCGCCGAGGGGCTTTGACCAGAACAGCGTGGGTGCCTTGCAATCGTGCGCCAATGCCGGACGGCCGTGCTTGTCGACGGTGGCGCCCTGCTCGACGGGGAGGCGGTCGAGGATGTCCTGTAGGTCGCGCTCGATGTCGGCGAGCTCGTCCACCTTCAGCACGCCCTCGAAGACGTAGAAGCCCGTCTTCCAATAGGCGTCGAGGATGTCGGGTGTGAGTTTGCCCGTTGCATCGAAGCGGATTGGGCCGCGATTGCCGAGCTGGAAGGCTTTCCTCTCGCCTTCGGCCATGTAGGCCTGCATGGCGGCCTCTTCGCTGGCGTCATTGTGGGACGATGCGGTGGATGGCGTGGGCATGACACAGCTCCTGGCATGTGTAGGCGCGATCAGCGCCCGGGCTCGTGATGCCAGGGTGCTTTGCGCCAGCCGCACACGTCAAGTCCGGCAATCGAGCCTTGTGGCGGTGGGTCGACGCGGTTGGAACGGCGCTCGCACAAGCGCCGTCTCGGCAAGGGCTTGGCGGCAACGGACTTCGGCTCAACCGACGCGCGCGTTGGCCTTGTCGGCAACCTTGAGGGCGAAGGCGTAGTCGAGGGCGATCTCTTTCAGCGCCTCGAAGCGACCGGACGCACCGCCGTGACCGGCTTCCATGTTGATCTTGAGCAGCACCATGTTGTCGGAGGTGTTGCGCTCGCGCAGGCGGGCGATCCACTTGGCGGGCTCCCAGTAGGTGACGCGCGGGTCGGTGAGGCCGCCGTAGGCGAAGATGTGGGGGTAGGCCTTGCGCTCGACGTTCTCGTAGGGCGAATAGCCGAGGATGCGGCGGAACTCGTCGGCTGAGGTGATGGGGTCGCCCCACTCGGGCCACTCGGGAGGGGTGAGGGGCAGGGTGGCGTCGAGCATGGTGTTGAGGACATCGACGAAGGGGACGTCGGCGATGATGCCGAGGAAAAGGTCGGGGGCCATGTTGGCAACGGCGCCCATCAGCATACCGCCGGCCGAGCCGCCGTTGGCGACGATGCGGCCGCGGCTGGTGTAGAGTTTGGTCGCCAGATGTTCGCCGGCGGCGATGAAATCCTTAAAGGTGTTGGCTTTGTTCTCGAGCTTGCCGCCGGTGTACCAGCGGTAGCCCTTGTCCTTGCCGCCGCGAATGTGGGCGATGGCATAGACGAAGCCGCGATCGACGAGGGAGAGGCGTGTGGTCGAGAACGAGGCGGGGATGGGGATGCCGTAGGCGCCGTAGCCGTAAAGGAGGAGGGGGGCGGAGCCATCGAGCGGCGTTCCCTTGCGGTACAGAATGGAAACCGGCACCAGCTCGCCATCCTCGGCGGGGGCGTGCAGGCGCTCCGTCACGTAATCGGCGGGGTTGTGGCCTGAGGGTACTTCTTGGCGCTTGCGCAGGGTCCGGGCACGGCTCTCCATGTCGTAGTCGTAGACCTCGAGCGGCGTCGTCATCGAGGAATAAGTGAAGCGCAGCGTGTTGGTGTCGTACTCGTAGCCCGGCGACATGCCGAGGCTATAGGCGGCTTCGGGGAATGCGATCTCGTGGTCTGTGCCATCGGTGATGCGGGTGATGACGATGCGTGGCAGGCCGTCCTCGCGCTCGATGCGGACGAGATGGCGGGCGAGAGCCACCACCGAGATGATGAAACGGCCGGGCTTGTGGGGGACGAGCTCGGTCCAGTGGCTCTCCTGCGGCGTGGCAACCGGGGTGGTCATGATGCGGAAGTCTTCGGCATCGCCGGAATTGGTGGTGATGATGAAGCGGTTGTCTTGATGCTCGACAGCGTATTCGTGGCCGTGACGGCGGGGGGCGACCAGAACCGAATGTGCGGTCGGCGCATCGGCGTCGATCAGGTAGATCTCGCTGGTCTGGTGGTCGTGGGCGAGAATCTGGATGTAGCGTCCGGACTGCGTGGCGCCGACGCCGACGTAGAAGCCGGGGTCCTTCTCCTCATAGACCAGCACGTCGTCGGAGGCAGGTGTGCCAACGACATGGCGGTAGACGAAGAGTGGGCGATGGTTGTCGTCGATGCGGACGTAGAAGAACGTCTTGCCGTCGCGGGCCCACACGACGCCGCCGCGCGTGTCGGGGACCTCGTCGGCGAGATCGGCGCCAGTGGCGAGGTCTCGCACGCGGACGGTGTAGAGTTCCGAGCCCTTGGTGTCGACGGCATAGGCAAGGAGGCGATGATCGTGGCTGTGGGCGCTGTCGCCGAGGCCCCAATAGGCCTGGCCTTCAGCTTCGGCGTTGCCGTCGAGGAGCATGACGTCGCTCTCAGAGCCGGCGCCACGGGGGCGGCGAGCGAGGCGGGGGTATTGGCCGCCAGTGATGTAGTTGACGGAGTACTCCCAATCGCCATCGGGGGCGGGAACGGAGCTGTCATCCTCCTTGATGCGGCCCTTCATCTCGGCAAAGAGCGTCTCCTGCAGGGTCTTGGTGTCGCCGAGGCAGGCATCGGTATAGGCGTTCTCGGCTTCGAGGTGTCGGCGGATGGCGGCGTCAAGTTGGCCAGGATCGCGCATGACCTCCTGCCAGTTGTCGGCGCGCAACCATCCGTAATCGTCGGTCAGCGTGACGCCATGATGCGTGACCGTCACAGGGCGACGCTCGGCCTGGGGGGGCGTGGCGGCGGGGACGGTGACCTTCGTCATGTCGGCTCTCCTGGAAGGCGAACTGGCTGGGTGCCGATGGCGGGCACGATGGTGTCGATGGCGGTGGAGGTAACGTTGAAGTTCAGCTGAGGGTGTTTACCACGTCGTCGGGCGCTGGCAGAGACATATGTGCGGGCAGGCCAGTTATGCATTCTGCGCCATTGACAAAACGCACCTCATCAGGCGTTGCTTCAAGAATACAATTCAAGTGACAGCTTTTTCGCTTGGATTTACGTTTCCCACCACTGCAATCGATCGCGACTATACTCGGGAAAGCTGAGGGGCTGTGTCAGATCAGTTTGCGGGAACACTTTAGTGTTTGTACGTAAGCCAGATGTCCGGGAGTGATCCGATGGAGCAGGAAGATCAAGGCGAACTGATCGGGCTGACGGCCGAGATCGTCGCAGCCTATGTCGCCAAGAATGCCGTTGCCAGCGGAGACTTGCCGGGCCTCATCGGCGAGGTGCATCAGGCTCTGGTTCGGGCATCGGGGGGCGGCGAAGTCGTGATCCGGGACGAGTTCAAGCCGGCCGTGCCCGTGAAGCGATCGGTGACGCCCGATTACATCGTGTGCCTCGAGGACGGGAAGAAGTTCAAGTCTTTGAAGCGGCACTTGCGTACGCATTACAAGATGTCTCCGGAAGAGTATCGGGCCAAGTGGCAGTTGCCGCACGATTACCCGATGGTGGCGCCGAACTACGCGGCGGCGCGGTCGCAATTGGCGAAAAAGATGGGTCTTGGGACGCGCCGCGACGAGAAGTAGTTCGGGGACGCTGAGCGGTTCGCCGGCTGGCGTTTGACGGGCGACGGCCGATGCCTCAGTTTCACCCCGGGATGTGCCGCGAAAAGGGGGCTGCCGCCCAGGTGGTCAATGGCAGCGGCATGGTTTCGGTCTCGGCTTTGAGGGCCAGGCTCAAACCGGCGTGACGGCGCAGATCATAGGTCCAATCCCCGCCGATGCCGCGGCGGCGCTCTTCGCGGAGCGCTCGTTTCAGACGCTGGATAAGGCGCAGTCTGCCCTCCGCCGTGGTGTCGGCGATTTCGGCCGGCCACAACGGAATGAGACGCGGCAGATCTCTCTCGCGCACATAGGTAGACACGACCGGCTGGCAGCGGGAGCGGCGCTGGGCGCAGTGGTGCGAGGGGGGCGTGATGGGCTGGGATGTGCGGGGCAGGTTGCGCATTTGCTCGTTTCCGGTTGTTCTTTGTCAGCATGGTCTCACGCCATGCGTGGCCGGGGATAAGTTGGTCAGGCGTGGCGGGGCTGCACTTGTGGCGCCGGCAGAGTCGGGCCATGCAGGGGCAACTCTGCGGAGCGGGAATGGGTCAGGGGATCGAAGTGGCGGCTTTCATCGCACGTGTGGCGCTGGTGGCGTGGTTGGCGGCGGCGCTAAGCCTGCCGCTGGCGGCGCAGACCTGCTCGCGCGCCGATTTCGAGGCCGTCGTCGGGGACGCCGCGGCGGCACTCAGAGAGCTCAATCAATCCAACAAACCCAAATTCCAAGCCCAGTTGCGCCAACTCAAAGAGAAGAGGGGCTGGGATCACGATCAATTCCTGGAGGCGGCCGCTCCGATCGTGCAGGACGACAAAATTGCTGATTTCGACGGACGGTCGTCAGCTTTCCTGGCGCGCATTGAACAGCTTGGTGCGGAGGGGGCGCAGGCGGCGACACCAGACTGCAAGCGCCTCACCGAGGTGAACGCCAGCATGAAGGCGCTGGTCGATGTGCAGAAGGAAAAGTGGGCCTACATGTTCGCCAAGGTGGCGGCCGAATTGGCGCGTTGAATCGCCTGGCGTGATGGCGGCGGTCTGGTGTTAACAGCGCCGTGTGCAAGATCTGGCGAAAGTGCTGCGGGCCGAATTGTGACGGCTGCTCGCCGAGGCCATTATGCTTTGGGCTCACCGATAGTTGCGGAAATGTCTCTGAAAGCGGGTGGCGCGCGGCGGCTCTTTCGGCACGACGGCCATTCGACGCCCAGCATAAAAAAAACCGGCGCGGCATTGCCGCACCGGTTCTCTCTAGAGCCGCACGCGCACCATTCAAGATGCGCGCAACTCGCTCTTCCCCCGACATGTTCCCGGGACCCGCCGGCTCTGTCGCCACGCCTTTTGGGGCAGCGGCATGCCGATCACCGGGAGCCATCTCTTGTTGGTGGGAAGCTACAACTGCAGGCGCTGACCGGCAACGGCTGGTGAGCGCATTTTGGCAGGAGCGTGGCGAACGAGATACATGCTTGCGGCTGTCGCTGTCAGGACTCTGACGGGCGGGTACGAATAGCAAACTGGTGGTCGACAGGGCCGTGGCCGGCGCCAAGCTTGTGGCTGGCGGCTGAGGCAATGGCGGCGGTCAGGAATGTCTTGGCCTTGCGGACGGCCTCGCCAAGCGACTGGCCTTTGGCCAGGCCTGCGGCGATGGCCGCCGACAGTGTGCAGCCGGTGCCGTGCGTGTTTCGCGTCGCGATGCGGGGCGTTGAAATGCGTTCGATGCGGCCGTCGGCATAGAGGAAATCGACGGCTTCGTCGCCGGTGCCATGACCGCCCTTCACCAGCACGGCCTTGGCGCCAAGTTTGGCGAGGGCTACGGCCTGGGCCTCGGCCTCGGCATCGGTGCGGGCTATGGTCGTGCCGAGCAGCACTGCGGCCTCGGGAAGATTGGGCGTGATCAAGGTGGCGCGGGGGATCAACTGCGTCCGCAGCGTTTCGACGGCGTCGGTTGCGAGCAGAGGATCGCCGCTGGTTGCCACCATCACCGGGTCTACCACCACCGGGATGGCGGGCACAGAGGCCAGGATCGAGGCGACGGCGCGGATGATGGCGGCGTCGGCGAGCATGCCGGTCTTGATGGCGCGGACGTCGAGGTCGTCGAGGACGGATCGCATTTGGCGGGCGACGAAATCGGCGGGGACGGGGTGGACGGCCTGGACGCCCGTCGTGTTCTGGGCGGTCAAAGCGGTGAGGGCGCTGGCGCCATAGACGCCCAGGGCAATGAAGGTCTTGAGGTCGGCCTGGATGCCCGCCCCGCCGGAGCTATCCGAACCGGCGACCGTCATCGCGACGGGGGGTGTTGAGGTGACAGCGGTCATTGGCCGGTTCCCTGCTTCAGGATCTCTGTCTGCAGAGACTTGGAGGTGGTCAGTTCCTCGAGCCTGGCGAGGATCGGCACATTCTCGATCAGCCATTGGCCGAGGATGTTGATGGAGCCGCCGATCAGAGCCATGCCAAGGATGACGGCGGCAAGGCCGCCATATCGGATCGGTTGGGCCTGACGGAAAATGAGGACGAGGCCCGCGATGACCAGGGCGAGGCCGGCCCAGCCGGAGACATTTGCCAGAACGGGGGCCACGGCCAACATGGCGTTCTTGAGCCAGCCCAGGGCTTCGCCGGCGAACAGGAGGCCGGTCAGCAGCAGTACGGCGCCCATGACCTGCTCGACCTTGCCCATGTGGCGGCGGAACCGTTTCATGAAGGACATGAACGGACCGATGGCGACAGCTGCGAGGATGAAGGGGATGCCAAGCCCTAGCGAGTAGGCGGCCAGCAATTTGACGCCGGTGGCGAGGCTCGCCTCGTTGGCGGCGACGGTGAGGACGGTTGCCAGGATCGGGCCGATGCACGGGGTCCAGCCGAAGGCGAAGGCGAGGCCGATGAGGTAGGCGCCAAGGAAGCTGACGCCCTTCATCTCGGTGTGATAGCGCGCTTCCTGGTAAAGCACGGAGATGCGGAGGAGGCCGAGGAAGTGAAGGCCGAAGAGCATGATCAGGAGACCGGCCAGCATGGCCAGCTCGGCCTTGTAGGTCTGGATGAGCTGGCCGAAGGCCGATGCGCCGGCGCCAAGACCGATGAAGACGGTGGAGAAGCCGAGCACGAAGCAGACCGAGGCGATGACGACGCGGCGCCAAGCGGCGCGATCGATGCCGGCATCATCCGACATCTGCTCGAGCGTGAGGCCGCCGAGATAGCCGAGATAGGGTGGCACGAGGGGGAGCACGCACGGGGAAAGGAAGCTCACGAGGCCAGCGAGGCCGACGCCGAAATAAAGAGAGAGTTGAGATAGCATGCGGGCTCCAAGCGGTGCGGTTGAGTGAGGCGCGCCGTGGCACTCAAATAGTCTGCAATCATGGTGGCGGCAAATCACGCGGTCGTCACGTTGCCGCCAGGATCAGCGTTACGCAGGCCCGGGCGTCGAAGGGTGGCGCGGGGCTTTGCGGAGGGTCAGGACGTCGCGCGTCGGTGAGCCAATGTGGCGATTGCCGCCGCGACAGTCGAGAGGTCTTCGACGACCAGATCGGCGCCGAGCTCGGCAACGGGGACCTTCGAGTAGCCGTGGGCGATCGCGATCGATGGAATGCCGGCCGCCTTGGCGGCACCGATGTCGGCGCTGCTGTCACCGATCATTATGGCGTGCGAGCGGTCGTGGGCGAGGCCTTGGAGGGCGGCAGCGATGGGAGCTGCGTCGGGCTTCTTGGGGAGGCCGTCACGGGCGCCAATGACGATCTTGAAGAAGTGCGCGATGCCAAGCGCGGGGATGGCGATATCGGCGACGTGCTGGGCTTTGTTCGTGCAAATGGCCAGCGCGGTGCCGGCCTGATGCAGGGCGGTGAGCAATTCGACCGCGCCGGGGTAGAGGCCGCGGCCCTCGGCAGAGGCTGCGGCGTAGGTCTCGTAGAAGCGTTCGAGGACCTGGGCCTCGGTCGGCGTGTCGAGTGTGATGTTGGCGACTTCGGCGGCACGTCGGATGGCGACCTGGGCACCGCCACCGATCATGGTCTTGGTCTGCGGCAGCGTGAACGGGGGGGCGCCGAGTGGGCCGAAGCCGGCATTGAGCGCCTTTTGAATATCCGGCGCGCTGTCGACGAGGGTGCCATCGAGGTCGAAGACTATGGCGCGCGGCCAGTGTGATTGCGGTGTGCCGCCCATCTCACGCGACCTTGCCGGCAAGAGCTGCAACGCCGGGCAGCTCGCGGCCTTCGAGCCATTCGAGGAAAGCGCCACCGGCCGAGGAGACGTAGGTGAAATCGCCGGTGACGCCAGCGGCGTTGAGTGCTGCCACCGTGTCGCCACCGCCAGCAACGGAGACCAGGCTGCCGGCCTTGGTGAGGCGGGCGGCTTCGCGGGCGAGCGCGAAGGTGCCGGTGCCGAAGGGCTCGATCTCGAACGCGCCAAGTGGGCCGTTCCACAGGAGGGTCTTGCAAGCGCCGACGACGCCGTTCAGGTAGGCCAGCGATCTGGGCCCGACATCGAGGATCATCTGGTCGGATGGCACCGCGTCGAGGGCGACGGTGGTGGCCGGTGCGCCAGCCTTGAACTCGGGGGCGACGACGGTGTCGACAGGGAGCACGATCTCGGTGCCACGGGCCTTGGCCGCAGCCATGATCTCCAGGGCAGTGGCGTGGAAGTCCGGCTCGGCGAGCGATTTTCCGACCTGGACACCCTGGGCCTGGAGGAAGGTGTTGGCCATGCCGCCGCCGATGATGAGCTTGTCGACCTTGGGCAGCAGATTCATGAGGACGGGGATCTTGGTCGAGACCTTTGCGCCACCGACGACGGCGGCTGTCGGACGCGTCGGCTTCTCCAGGGCGGAACGCAGCGCCTGGATCTCTTCCATCATGAGCGGGCCGGCATAAGCGGGGAGGTGGCGGGCGAGACCTGCGGTGGAGGCATGGGCGCGGTGGGCTGCGGAAAAGGCGTCGTTGACGTAAATGTCGCCAAGCTTGGCGAGGGCTGCGGTAAATTCAGGATCGTTCTTTTCCTCGCCCTTGTGGAAGCGCGTGTTCTCGAGGACGACGAGTTCGCCTGGTTTGAGCGCCTCTATGGCGGCGGCGGCAGGGGCACCAATACAATCGGCGGCGAGGGGCACGGTGCGCCGCATGAGGCGAGCGAGTTCGGCAGCGACTGGGGCAAGCGAGTTCTCCTTGTCCGGGCCTGCCTTGGGGCGGCCGAAGTGGGAGAGCACGGCGAGGCGGGCACCACGGCGGAGGAGGTCCTCAAGGCCCGGCACCAGGCGCTCGAGGCGCGTTGCGTCGGTGACCTTGCCGTCCTTGATGGGGACGTTGAGGTCAGCGCGTACCAGGACGCGCTTGGCTTTAACGTCGACCCCTGCCGTGGTCGCGATGGCGTCGAGATTCATGTGGGGCAGCCTCCGCTCGTGATTGTCCCGGGTTTGCCTGTCTGGCGTGCTCTATCCCGCGACCGCGCCTCGTGCGCAAGTCGTGGGTGGCGCTGAAGGTGAAGGCGGTCAGGGCGCATCGAACAGCGCCTTGCGGATCTGGGTGAAGGACAGCACGCCCGGAGCCACGAGCAAGCCACCCTGATTGTCGCCGGGGCGGTAGGGCTGGCCATTGTGGCGGGCGTAGTGAAACCCGAGGGCACGCAGGATGGCGAGGCCCGGAAGGTGGTCCCAGGGCTCGGATTTGGAATAGGCGGCGAAGTGGGCCTCGCCGGTGGCCAGGCGTTGATAATCGACGCCCGCGCAGGTGACGCCGTCCAGTGCCGCGAAATGTGCCTCGCGCTGCTGCAACTCGGCCTGGCGTTCAGGTGTGATGTTGCGCTTGCCAAGGAGGCCCACCATGCCGGAGAGGGTTTCGGGGATGGCAGGCCTGGTCATCGGCTCGGGCTGGCCTTGGCCGGTGCGGCGCCAGACACCATCGTCGCCTCCCCAGATGGCACGACCGAGGGCCGGCGCCACAATCCAGCCGGCCGCCGGCAGACCATTGCGGACCAGGGCGACCATCAGGGCGAATTCGGGCTCGCCAGTGGCAAAGGCGCTCGTGCCGTCGATGGGGTCGATGACCCACAAGGGGCCTGTGGATGCAAAAGCGTTGCGCACGGTGGGGTCGGCGGAGACCGCTTCCTCGCCGATGATGCGGGCCTCGGGGAGCAAGGCCGAAAGGCGCCGGCCGAGGGCGGTCTCGGCGGCCTGATCGGCAACGGTGACGATATCGTCGGGGCCGGTCTTGACCGCGATGTCTGTGGTCTTGAGATTGCGCCAGCGTGGCATCACCTCGGCTGCGGCGACGTCGTCGATGATGGCG
This sequence comes from uncultured Alphaproteobacteria bacterium, assembly GCA_963761475.1. Classification (GTDB taxonomy): domain Bacteria; phylum Pseudomonadota; class Alphaproteobacteria; order Rhizobiales; family Hyphomicrobiaceae. The sequence goes on along the minus strand of CAVXGT010000012.1, from coordinate 125,109 downwards.
AGGACGGCGTCGTGAAGGGGGGCTGGCATGTCGCGTCCTTTTTGCGTCGAGCGGGAAGGGCTTCAGGGCCTGCGGCTGACGAGGCCTAGGCCGACACGGCCGGCGTGAGCAATGCAGCGTGGATCTCGCGCCAACTGTCGATGTCGCTTGCGACCAGAATGCCACCGAGCCGATCCAAGGGGTCGAAGGGCCGGCGGTCGTGGCGGGCTGCGTGGAAGCCTGCGGATGCTGCAATGGCGAGCCCCGGCAGGTGATCCCAGGGGTGTGTTGAAAAGTTGATCAGGAAGTGGCTCTCGCCTTGGAACAGGCGGCCGTAGTTGTGGCCTGCGCACAGGGGCTTGGTGAAGCTTGCGAAGCGCTCTCGTGCCTGGGCGGGATCAGGTAGGCCGCGGGAGATAAAGGCATTGGGCGCCACGATCCCTTGCATGTCGGCAAGTTGGCGGTTGCTGGCGGCGGTGATGGCGCGCTGGCCCTCGGGGGTGTGGATCAGGGCGCCGCTGCCGACTTCGCCGACGTAGAGGGTGGCTTCGGCCGGTGCCAGGATCCAGCCGGCAACGGGCTTGCCTGCGACGATCAAGGCGACCATGACGTCGAAGATGGTGGAGCCCTCGGAAAAGCGCCGGGTGCCGTCGATGGGATCGACGACCCAGACGGCCTCTTCGGATCGCAATCGCTGGAGGACGTCGGGATCGGCGGCAACCGCCTCCTCGCCAACGACGATGGAGCCGGGCAAAATGTCGCTCAGGCGGGCTGTCAGGGCCAACTCGGCAGCGTGATCGGCAATGGTGACGAGGCCGGCGCTGTCGCCCGACTTGCGTGTGATCTCGTGGGCGGCGAGGTTGCGCCAGCGTGGAAGGATCTCGGCCTCCGCGACCTCACGAAGGATGCCGGCCACCCGCATTGCGTCGATCGTCGCCATCGCTGCCAATCTTGCTGTTGTTCTTTCGGTCACGGTGCTCTTGCCACGTGGCGGCGCCAGCGCGAATGCCGCAAATTGGCCGCAAGCATTGCATTTTGTGCGCATCCACACGACTGCGGTGTCTAGAGCGCTTTCGCCTCGGATGGAATGGCTAACGCGAGGGCGTTCGGGTTTCAGCTGAACGAATTGGTGACTGAATCCCGTCTGCGGCGATCGGAGCAGGGCTTTGGTCCCCACTCGATCGGATGACGGGGCCTGGAGGGCGGATGCGGCGCGCATTCAAGTGGTTGATGTCGGCGGCAGCAGTGTTGGCTGTGGCGATGGCGGGGAGCAATGGTGTGATGGCGCGGGAACAGAAGGCCGCGTCCAGCCGGGTGGTGCTCGATTTGCCACCGGGCTTCGTCGAATTGCCGTCGTTCTCAGGTTTCATCAACGAGGAACTTGGTGTCTCGATCGTCGTGGTCGAGATGCCGGAGATCGCCTACGAGCAAGTGGCGAAGGGGCTAACGGCGGACGCGCTGGCGGCCAAGGGGCTCAGAAATGCCAATATTATCAACTTGAAACGTCCCCCGCCCTACGTTTTTATGCGGGCCGAGCAGACGACAGCGGAAGGCGAATACGCCAAGTTGCTGCTGGTGCTGCGGGAGCGGGGAACGACGGCGCTGGTGACAGCGAACATCCGTAAGGCGGCGCTGGCAAGCGGCGAGGTTACGGAGAGCCAGATCCAGGACATTCTGGCGAGTGCACGGATAGCGGCCGAGGCGGCGCCGGTACGCCATGTGTTCACACTCGGTTATCTCGGACCGTTCAAGCCCGCCGAGACCATCCTCGGGACGACACAGGCTTTCACGCTCGACGGCAAGCTCGTTTCCGACCGCAAGGACGTGCCGCGGACGATGCTGATCGTGGCGCCCTCGTTGGACCGGCGGCTGGTGCCGACAGACGACCGGTATGCCGAGAAGCTACTGGAAGGCCTGCCTGGCCTCGCCAATTTCAAGATCGAGGAGCGGGCGATTCGGCGGATCGGCGGCCTCGAAGCCGTCGAACTCACGGCAACGGCGCAAGACAAGGACCAGAAGGGCGAAGTCGCGGTTTATCAGGCGCTGGTGCTGGGCGCGCGCGGGGGCTACTACCGCATCGTCGGGCAGGCGCCGGTGGCCGACAAGGACGCCCTGCTGCCTGAATTCCGCAAAATCGCGGAAAGCCTGCGTCCCGTCGAGTAGTGTTGCCCGGCGGCCTCGAACCGGTCGCCGGTTTGGGGTGGCCCCGGTTCGCCAGCTGGTGTAGAAGGCTGCGGAAACAACCGGTGCGCGGGGCGGCAAGTGATCGCCACGGCGCGGCACCGCGTTCTGCCAAACCGACCATCGACGGACACCCAAATGCTGACCGTTCTGCTGCTTCTGCACCTTCTCATCGCGCTTGGGCTCGTCGGCGTGGTGCTGCTCCAACGCTCGGAGGGTGGCGGATTAGGGCTTGGCGGCGGTGGCGGCGGCGGTGGGTTCATGACGGGCCGGGGAACCGCCAATTTCCTCACTCGGGCGACGGCTGGCCTGGCAGCCGCGTTCTTCCTCACAAGTGTGCTGCTGACCGTGCTGGCGCGCCATTCCAACCAGAAGGTGTCGCCGCTCGATGTGCCGGCCTCTGGTCAGTCGACGCCGGCTGGGGCCACCAAGCCCTCGGGCGGAGTGCTCGACAGCCTGGAAAAGGGTAAACAACGCCTGCCGTCGCTGCCGAAGTCGCAGTAAGCGGCGCAGGGTGCGACGGGCCTGCGGCAACTCGGCCGTGGGTGGGTGAAATTACAGCCTTCGACTCGAAGGCGTTTGCTGTATGTTCGAGGTCCATGGCGCGGTACATCTTCATTACCGGCGGCGTGGTCTCCTCGCTCGGCAAAGGGCTGGCTTCAGCGGCCCTTGGAGCACTTCTACAGGCCCGTGGCTATTCGGTCAGGCTGAGAAAGCTCGACCCCTACCTCAATGTCGATCCGGGAACGATGAGCCCGTATCAGCATGGAGAGGTGTTCGTAACCGACGACGGGGCCGAAACGGACCTCGATCTCGGCCATTACGAGCGTTTCACCGGCGTGCCGGCGAAGAAGTCGGACAACATCACCACCGGACGCATCTATCAGGACATCCTGGCCAAGGAGCGTCGCGGTGATTATCTCGGCGGCACCGTGCAGGTCATTCCGCACGTCACCGACGCCATCAAGGAATTCGTGCTGTCGGGTAACGAGGGCATCGACTTCGTTCTGGTGGAGATCGGGGGTACGGTCGGCGACATCGAGGGCCTGCCGTTCTTCGAGGCGATCCGGCAGCTTGGCAACGACCTGCCGCGCGGACATTCCGTCTATATCCACCTGACGCTGCTGCCCTACGTGCCCGCCGCTGGCGAGCTCAAGACCAAGCCGACGCAGCATTCGGTGAAGGAACTCAGGTCGATCGGCATCCAGCCGGACATCCTGCTGTGCCGCTCCGACAGGTCGATCCCGCCCTCCGAACGGCGCAAGATCGCGCTGTTCTGCAACGTGCGGGAGACGGCGGTCATCCAGGCGCTCGACGTCGAGTTCATCTACAACGTGCCGCTGGCCTATCACAGCGAGGGGCTCGACCGGGAAGTGCTGGCTGCCTTCGGTATCGAAGGGGCGCCAGCGCCCAAGCTCGACCGATGGATAGACATCTCGCGCGCCGTCGCCACGCCTGAGGGCGAGGTCAATATCGCCATCGTCGGCAAGTACACGGGCCTCAAGGATGCCTACAAGTCACTGATCGAGGCTCTGGTGCACGGTGGCATCGCCAACAAGGTCAAGGTCAACCTCAACTGGATCGAGAGCGAGGTGTTCGAGACTGAGGAGCCGGCAGCGCACCTGCAGGAGGTGCACGGCATCCTGGTGCCGGGAGGCTTCGGCGAGCGTGGGGCGGAAGGCAAGATCCTGGCCGCCCGCTTCGCCCGCGAACGCAAGGTTCCCTACTTCGGTATCTGCTTCGGGATGCAGATGGCGGTGATCGAAGCCGCGCGGTCGCTGGCGGGACTCGAGAAGGCCTCCTCCACCGAGTTCGGCCCGACGAGCGAGCCTCTGGTCGGCCTGATGACCGAGTGGATGCGGGGCAATGAGCTCGAGAAGCGGCGCTCAGGCGGCGATCTCGGCGGCACCATGCGGCTGGGGGCGTTCGAGGCCAAGCTCGAGAAGGGCAGCCGGATCGCGGACATCTATGAGTTGACGATGATCAGCGAGCGTCACCGTCACCGGTTCGAGGTCAACGCCCGCTACCGGGAGCGGCTTGAGGCCACGGGACTCAAGTTCTCGGGAGTCTCACCCGATGGCCTGCTGCCGGAGACGGTGGAGTTTCCGGACCACCCCTGGTTCATCGGCGTGCAGTATCATCCCGAGCTGAAAAGCCGGCCCTTCGAACCGCATCCGTTGTTCGCCTCGTTCGTGGCGGCGGCGGTGGAGCAGAGCCGGCTGGTTTAAAGGGTGTGGCTCTGTCCGTTCTTGTCGGCTCCGGTGGTCTCACACCCTCCGCGCCACGATCCGATGGATGGTTTTGCCGGATGAGGCGCTCGTTGCCTGCTCGTCGAGGAGGATCTCGGTGCCGGCGAGGGCAACGGTAACGCGCGAGGGCTCGAAGGCCGAGTAGAGGCGGCCGGCTGGATCGCGGATGTCGCTTGCAGGTGCGACCCGCCAGGTCAAATAGAGGATGCCGTTTGGGGCCAGGAGTTTGTGGAGGCGCGCCACGGCCTGCGGAATGTCGTCAGCGGCGAGATGCATGATAACCGTCTCGCAGAGCACATTGGCGTAATTGGCGTTCCCAAGGCTTGCGAGTTCCGGCAGGTGATCGCGGGCGAAACGCACGCCGGGGTGGCGGCGTCGCGCCTGCTCGAGCAGGCCTTCGGAAGCGTCGATGCCGCTGGCATCGAAACCGTTCGCTACGAGCCAGGCGGTATCTCGGCCGCTCCCACAACCTATATCGACGGTGGGGCCGGGTATGAAGTAGCGGCGGACGATGTCTCTGAGGTCGTCTGGCGCTGATTGCGCCTCCTCCCAGTCGGCCGCATAGGCCGGGGCATCGCGGTCGTAGGTCAGGATGGTGTCGCGGTCCATGCCTTTTCATCCAGTCAGCGGCAGGGGGATCTCCTGCCGCCTTCTTATTCAGCGTTAGTTTCTAGACTGTAGGGCACATCACGGCAGCGGCTTGATTGAGACTTTACGGAATTTCACCGTGCCGGCGCCGAACTGCAGTGCAATCGGCCCGTCGTCAAGGAGGCCGCTGCGGGCCTGGGCCGTTTTCTTGCCATCGAACACGATGGACAAATCACGACCATTGGCGGTGATTTCCATGGTGCTCCACTTGCTGCCGGCCTTTGGCATGGGATTGACCTCAGCGTGATAAACGATCGCGCCGGTGCCGTAGCTCGGATCGGGTCTGGTGTCGAAGATATTGCATTCGTAGCAGGTCTTGGCGCCTGGCTTTTTCGGATCCGCGCAACGAATGAAGATGCCGCTATTGGCGTCGTCGCTGACCCAGAACTCGGCGTGGAGCTGGAAATTCTTGTATTTTTGCTTCGACAGCAAATAGGCAATGCCCTTCGGGTCCTTCTTCTTGGCAAGAACCGAGCCGTCTTCGACGGCATAGGTCACATCAGGTGTGGCGGCGGCCTCCCATTGGTCGAGGGATTTGCCGTCGAAAAGTGTGGTCCAGCCTGGGCCCGTTTGGCTTGCAGCTTCGCCTGGTAGCTGGCTGACCGAGAGTGCAAATGACAAGGCGCCGATTATCAGTGTCGATACACGAAACATGACGCGATCCTCATGGGGTTACTAAGACCGATGACGATAACAAACCTTTCCGGCAAGTCATCGGGGAAAAGCTGGGGCTGGCGGAGGTGCGGCGGCTGCGTCGGATCAGCCGGTCCGATGGGTTCGTGGTGGACGACGGGGGCGCGGGGCTTTTTTGGCTGGGCGGCCCGGGCTAGCTATCAGGCGCAAGGGCGATGGAATCGGGCCGGGGGTTCTGGCATGTCCGATGGGGCACGTTAGTCTGTCGGGGCGTGTGAGGCGGGGAGCGGTGGGGTGATATTCGATAGGCTTCAGGTTGGGTTCAAGGCTGCGACAGCTTGCTTCGGGAGCCGGGCTGTGGCCCGTCACTTGTGGCAGGGCGCGTGCCTGCCAATTCCGGTTGTCGTCGGGGTGGTGCTGGTGATTTGCGTCTTGGTGTCGGGGGCATCGCCGAGTGTGTCTGCAAAGGACGAGCCTGCTGTGCGGGGATCGGCAATTGCGGCGGAGAAGTGCGGGAAATGCCATGGCGTCGGGGTGGCTGATGCCAGTCCGCACAAAATTACGCCGCCGCTGCGCGATCTCGCTAAGTGGTACCCGGTGGCGATGCTGGTCGAGTCCCTGGAAACGGGATCACTGTCGGGGCACGACGAGATGCCCCAGTTCGATCTCGGGCCTGAGGACGCGCGGGCGCTGGTTGCCTATATCGACAGCCTCAATCCAAAGGGGCCGCATTACCTGAAGGGCGGCAAATGATCGGTTTCGGCAAGAATGCCTGCAATCGACCCCGCACTGGACACACGGGAGCAGATTCGGGAGGGCCTCCCGCCCGGGCAGGTTGGGGCGGCAGTTCATGCGTTCCAATGCTCTTTGCCGCCGCCGTGGCTGTGGCCATGGTCTGCTCCAGTTCCCCCATCACCGCGCAGAACCGTATTCCCGCCATCAGCTGCGAGGCCGCTGATTTCAACCTGATGATGCGGCTTTACCTGCCGCTCCTCGCTGACGGCAGCGGCATTCCCGGCACACAGGGTATGCAGGGGCAAGTCGAGATCACCCACCAGAAGGTGGCGAAGGATCGACGGTTGTGGTCGCTCGAAGGCAAGCGGCCGGTGATGTTCTGGAATCGCGACGACGAGCTCAGAATGCTGCTGCAGCTCGGTGTCGGAGATGCGGCCATTCGGATCGTGATCGAAACGCGGCGGCTGCCGACCGATTACGAGTACCGCGGCAGCTTCGCCATCGAGGCGAGCGAGGTGCGGCTCAAAGGCCGGCTTGCGTGCGTCGTGGGTTAGGCTCCACACTGGTCCCGAAGCGGTATTGACCGGCAGCGCGCTGCAGCGTGTGGGCCGACTTCGGGAGGACGATCATGGATCTCAAAGGCGCAGTGGCGCTGGTGACGGGTGGCAATGGCGGGCTTGGCCAGCGCATCTGCCATGCCTTGGCGCGCGAGGGCTGCCATATCGCGGTGATGTATGCCCAGAGCCGCGAGCAGGCGGAGGGTGTGGCGCGTGAGCTTGCGTCGTCCTATCAGGTCAACGCGTCGGCCTTCCAGTGCGACATCACCAATCAGGGGCAGGTTGAGGCGCTGGTCGGCGACGTCGTCAAGCGGTTCGGGCGGCTCGATATCCTGGTCAATGACGCGGCCTTCAACAAGGCGATCCCTTTCTCCGATCTCGACAACTTGACGATCGAAGTCTGGGACAAGATCCTGGCCGTCAATCTCACCGGGCCAATGCGGCTCACAAAAGCGGTGGCGCCGGTGATGAAGGGGCAGGGGCGCGGGCGGATCGTCAACATCTCGTCGGTGGCGGGGCTCGGGCCTTCGGGCTCGTCGATCGCCTATGCTGTCTCCAAGGCCGGGCTCAATCATCTGACCCGCTGCATGGCGGTGGCGTTGGCGCCGGAAACGCTGGTCAATTGCGTGGCGCCGGGATTGCTCGAAGGGACACGGGCGACGGCCAACCTGCGCCAAGAGCAGATCGAGCGCGCGGCGACTGGAGCGCTGCTGAAGAAGCCCGCCGACAAGGATGATTGCGCGGACATGGTGGTCACCATGTGCCGGACGGAAACGATGACGGGGCAGACGGTGGTGATCGATTCAGGGCGCCTGTTCCACTGAGCCCCCGTAAGGGCACCTGCCAACTACGCAATTGCGTGAGGACACCATGGCCAAGGGATTGCTGATCGCCGCCTTCGACTACACCAAGACGCATCACGACGAGTTTCACGACTGGTACGATCTCGAGCATGTGCCTGAGCGCCAGCGCGTCAAGGGCTTCGGGCTGTGCGAGCGCTGGATCGGGACCGAGGCGCCCAACGTCTCGGTTGCGAGCTACGATCTCGACAGTCACGCCGTCATGACGTCGGACGCCTACAAGGCGATCGCCTACGACAACCTTTCGGTGTGGTCGAAGCGGGTGACGGCAATGGCGGATCGCATCCTGCGGTTCGAGGGAACGCAGGTGACGCCCGGTGACATGGCCGCGCCCAAGGGAGCCGGCGCGCTTCTGCTCAACGCGATGAACGTCACGGCCGAGGGCGAGGCCGACTTCAACAAATGGTATGACGAGGAGCACCTGCCGGCGCTGGCGGCGGTACCGGGCGTGCTGGCGGCGCGTCGCTATGTGTCGGAAGAGAAGGGTGGCTCGCACAAGTATGTGGCGATCTATCATTTGAAGTCACCGGAGGTGTGTTCGAGTGCGGCCTGGAAAACGGCTGCGGATACGCCCTGGAGCGCCAAGGTTCGTCCCAACTTCCGCGACCGGTTGCGCATCGTCACCAAGGCGTATGTGCGGGGCAAATAGAGAGCCCTGCGACGAGCGGGTGCGACAGCAAAGAGCCAAGGAGGATGCAGGAGATGACGAAAGAGGAAACGCTCGATCGCGCGGGCCTCGCGGTCAGGCCGCTGCATCCGAGCCTGGGGGCTGAGGTGAGGGGAGTCGACTTCACCCAGCCGCTGTCTGACGTGAAGGTCGAGGCGATCAAGGGCGTGTGGGCCGAGCACCTGGTGCTGGTCTTTCCCGGACAGCCGGTCAGCGACGAGCAGCACGTCGCGGTGACCCGCTATTTCGGCGAGCCGGAGGTGTTTCACCAGAACATCATCAAGTCGAAGACGGTGGCCGAGATCTTCCGCGTCGCCAACACGGATGAGGACGGCAAACTGATGCCGCCGGAACATCCCACGATCAAGCAACTGTCGGGCGCGCGGCAGTGGCACACGGATTCGAGCTACCGGGAGAAGCCGTGCGTCGGCGCGTTATTGCATGGCATCGAGGTGAGCCGGACTGGCGGTATCACCTGTTTCACCAATATGTATGCGGTTTGGGAGGCGTTGCCGGAGGATCTCAAGGCGAAGGTGAGAGGGCGACGGGCTAGGCATGATTTCGGCATGCTGGCGCGCGAGCTCGGCGCCCGGGAACCTACCGAGGCGGAGCGCAAAGCCATGCCGCCTGTGTGGCAGCCGATGGTGCGCAAGCATCCCGTGTCGGCGCGCGCGGCGCTCTACATCAGCCCGATCTACAACGATGGGATCGAGGGAATGGAGGATAGCGAGGCGCGTGGGTTGATCCGTGAGTTGGCGGAGTTCGCGGGCCAACCGCGCTTCGTCTACGAGCACCACTGGGCGCCGCACGACATTCTGATGTGGGACAACCGCTGCACGATGCATTACGTGACGCCGCACGATCCGATGGAGCGGCGGGTGATGCACCGGACGACAATTGCCGGTGATGCGCCGGTGGTGGCGGCCTGAGGCTTACCGGAGGCGCGAAGCCGGTTGCGGTCAGGCGGGTGCCTTCGGTAGGCGGCCGGGTACACGGCGGACCTTGCGGGGGGCGGCGAACCAGATGGCTGCCGCCGAGACGATGGAGCAGCCGGCGAACAGAATGAAGGCCATGCGGTAGCTGCCGGTGTGGTCGTGGATGATGCCGGCCAACCAGGGGCCAGCGGCGCCGCCGCCGATCAGGGCCACGGTGATGGTGCCAAAGATGGTGCCGTAGTGGGGCCCGTCGAAGATCTCGGCGACGATCGCGCCCATGACGGACGTCAGGGCGTAGCCGAAGAAGCCCTGCGTGACGATCATCAGATAGAGCATGGCGTTGGAAGGTGCATGCTCGAGGGCGATCAGTGCTACGTAGGTCGCGAAAAAACCGCTGCAGGCGGCCGTCCAGATCCATTCCCTGCCGATACGGTCGGATAGGGCGCCGAGGATGATCTGGCCGGGAATGGCGATGACGGCGACGGCGCCAAGCGCCCAGGCCGCAACAAGCGGGGTGAAGCCGATTTCGGTCAGATACTTGGTCTGATGGACTTGGACGGCATACCAGGCCATCAGGGCCGTGGAGTAGCCGACGATGATCCACCAGAAGCGTGCGGTGGTTGCCGCTTTGGCCAGTGTCCAGGTGGTGTTTGCCCAGGCGGTATCGACGATGTTCGAGGGCGGGGCCTTGTCGGTGCGGGTGGGTTCGGTGGTGGCGCCGTCGGGTTCGAGGCCGAGATCCTGCGGCCGCTTGTAGACGAGGAAGCTCAGGGGGGTGACGACGAGCAGCACGAGGACCGCAAGCACCGTGCACGAGGCTCGCCAGCCCTTGGCGAGGATGATCGACTGCAGCCATGGCAGGAGGACGATGGCGCCGAGACCGGCGCCGGCGAAAGCGAGGCTGATGGCAAGGCCACGTCTCGCTACGAACCAGTTGGGTAGAAACTGGGAATGCGCGGTGTAAGTCATCATGTTGGCGCCGCCGCCGACGAGCACGCCAAGGGTCGCATAGAGGTGCCAGGGCTCGCGGATGTAGGGCGCAAGGAGGAGGCCGCTCGCCATCAGGCCGACGCCGGTCAGTATGATGATGCGGGGGCCTCGGGCGTCCATGATACGACCGATCAGGGGGCTCAGGATGGCGGAGACCAGGAAGCCAAAGGAGAAGGCGCCGGCGGCGAGGCCGCGATCCCATTTGAACTCGTCGATGAGGGGTGGGAGCAAGAGCGAGAACGACGTCCTCGCCGTGACGCCGATGGCGATGGTGAGGAAGGCTGCGGCAACGATCACCCAGCCGTAATAGAACGGCAGCATTGCGAACCTGGGGGGCTGCCGGGGCTGCATGACATCCTCAGGTGCGCGGGCTCAGATTTGGGCGGCGCGGGGCCCGGGTGAATTGGCGTTACGTTGACGCGCACTCACCTCAAGTGACGGGCTGGGGCTCGGGCACGTCCGTCACGGCATGCTCGAGCTTTTCGAGGCCCCGAGGTACGGGGCCGCCGCAAGCCCAGTCGATCAATTCGATGCTGTGGACGACGGGGATCGGCGTGCCCAGCTGGATCTGTGTGATGCAGCCGAGATTGCCGGCGGCGATGACGTCGGGGCGGACGCTCTCGATGTTGTCGACCTTGCGTTGGCGTAGACGATCGGCGAGCTCGGGCTGGAGGATATTGTAGACGCCGGCCGAGCCGCAACAGATGTGGCCTTCGGGGACGTCGATGACGGTGAAGCCGGCCTTGCGAAGCAACGTCTTCGGCTGGTCGATGATGCGCTGGCCGTGCTGCATCGAACAGGCGGAGTGATAGGCCACGCGCAGGCTCGACCAGCGCTTGGGCGGACCGATGTCGTTTTTGGCGAGGAACTCGGTGACGTCCATGGCGAGCTCGGCGATTTCGGCGGCGCGGCGGGCGTGGCTGGGATGGCCCTTCAGGAGGTGGCCGTAGTCCTTGACCATGGTGCCGCAACCCGACGCGTTGACGATGATGGCGTCGGCGGGCTCGCGCTGGATGGCCTTCACCCATGCGTCGATGTTGGCTTTGGCCTGAGCCACGGCCTCTTTTTCGCGGCCCATGTGATGCACCAGGGCGCCGCAGCAACCGGCTCCGGCAACGACTTCGACGTCGATGCCGCGGCGGGCGAGGAGGCGGATGGTGGAGTCGTTGATCTCGGGGCGCAAGACCTGTTGGGCGCAACCGGCCAGCAGGATCACGCGCTTGCGCGGCTGGTCGGTGCGGTCGGGATCGGTGGGCTCATTGGCCTTGGCGGTGCCGGGGCCGCTATAACGGCCCTCGCGGGGGAGGACGGCTGGGGCAAGTGCGAGCATGGCCTGAATTTGAGGCAGGCCCAGGCGCTTGAATAAGGAGGCAAAGGGACGGCCGAGGGGGGCGAGTGCCAGGGCGCGACGGAAGCGATCGGGGTGGGGTATGAGAAATGAGAGGGCCCAGCGGATCGTCTTTTCTGGCAGGCTCCGGCGACCAGTCTCCTCGATGTGGGCGCGGGCGAGGTCGACGAGATGGACATAGTCGACGCCCGATGGGCAGGTCGTCATGCAGGAGAGGCACGTCAGGCAACGGTCGACGTGATGCTGGACCTCGGGCGAGGCACGGGCGCCCTTCTCGAACATGTCCTTCATCAGGTAGATGCGGCCGCGGGGGCTGTCTCGCTCGTCGCCGAGCATCACGTAGGTCGAGCAGGTGGCGGTGCATAATCCGCAATGGACGCAGCGGCGCAGGATGCTTTCCGCCTCGGCGGCGCGGGGGTCCTTGAGTTGCTCGGGCGTAAAGTTGGTCTGCATCGGTGCTGGCTCGGTTCGGCGTGGGGCGGCGGGTCAGCCGTGGAGGGAGTGTGCGCCGTGACAGTAGGCAAATTTACGGGCTCTTGCCACTGGAAGGCGACAATTGGCGAGCGCCGGGCACCTCAAGACGGGGGGCGAAAGCGAACAGTCGGATGTGTCCAGGGCAGGACGCGCGATGCCGTCTTGGCGCGCTTGCGCCAAACACTGAACGGGAGCAACGGGATGCTGCCGTCGGTTGAAGCGCTTTTGGCGTGAGTCGGGCCACCCGCTGCTGCCGGGGGGCCGCAACCGACACTATTGGCCGCTGCCCAGGCCGCCGAAGTGATAGCTGACTCCGATGCGGGCGATGTCGCCGCTGGTGGTGGATTGCATGGGGAAGGACAGGTCGTAGTTCTCCTTTCCCAGATCGAAATGCATCCACTCACCCTTGACGGACCACTTATCCGTGACGGCGTATTCCATGCCGGCGCCGAAGGTCCAGCCGGTCAGCGTCTCGGTCTTGATGTCGCCTGGGACGCTTGCCACCGCGGAGAGGCCACCACCGTTCTGCTCGTAGCCCGTTGCGACCTCGCCGATGGCAATGCCGCCCTTGACGTAATAAAGCGCGCGCTGATGGGCCAGGCCGACGCGGCCCGTGATCAGGGCGAGTGTGTCCATCTCGGCAACGCACGAGAAGAAGACGGCGTTGGGGCAGGCGGAGCCGCCGCGGGCGTTGGTGAAGCCGTAGTCGCCTTCGACGCCGAGCACCAGATTTCCCGCCTGGAAATTGTAGCCGATCTGTCCGCCGAGCAGGTAGCCCTGGAACTTGGGAGTGGCAGCGGGGATGCCGGGCGTGAACGATTGGTCTTGTGATCCCCACAAAGCGCCAGTGGTGGTCCCGGCGTACAGGCCTGTCCAGTTGAACCGGTGGTGGCCGGCGCCATCATGGCCGTCGTCCTTCAGGGAGGCTGCGATGTCGTTCGGCTGGAACTGGTACCTGAAGCCTGCGTTGACGGTGAAGCTGTCGATGTTGTCGCCGAAGCGGTAGTCGGCACGGGCATAGCCGAGCCAGCCGCTATTGAGGATCAGGCCGCCGATGCCGGCGCCGACGTGGCCATAGGTGCCGACCCGTGAGATGACGCTGTCGCCGATGCCGGTGCCGAAGAAACCGGTGGTGCCGATGTCAGCAAGATTGGGGTCGATGCGCGAGCGGATCGGGCTCGCGAACTCGTGGAAGACGCTGGCGGTGAGAAACGGCTGCAGGGCGAGGCCGCCGGTGATGATGGTTTTGCCGATGCGCAGGCTGGCGCGGCCGGTGAGGCTGTGGATGTCGTCGACGACCAATGTGCCCGGCAGGCTCAGGCTCTGGGTCACGCTCGTGGGCATGTTGATGCCGCCGACGACGCTGAGCTTGTCGACCTCGGTGATGCTGCTGACGCCGCCGATCGATGGCTCGATGAACCAGTTGTCGGCAAGCGCCATGCGATAGCTGGCGTTGAAAAGGAAGGCCAGGCTGCGGGCGGTCAGCGGTTGTTTGACGGCGCCGACATCGACGTCGGAAATGTCGCTGTGAATGAAGTCGCCACGGACCTGGGCGTCGATCGCCAGATTGCCGGCGCTGAGGGCCACATAGAGACCTGCAAAGGGAACGTGGGTATCTGCCTTGAATGTTCCCAGCCCCGGGGTCTTGTCCTTGCTGGTGATGTCCGTATACCCGGCGGTGACGCCCCAATTGATGTTGCCGCCGCCGGCAAAGTTGGCGCGGCCGATATCCATGCCCGCCTGGGTGCCAATGAAGTCCTGTGACGTTGTGGTGTTGCAGTTCGTCGAGGTGATCTCAGCCAGCGATACGCCGCCATTGCTGACAACGGCAAGGCCGTTGGTGACAACCTCGGCCTTGGTCTCGATGTTGCCGCCGATGACGCGGGCCCAACGCCCGCCATTCTGCATGTCGGTGGTGGCGTTGGCCGGCACGCCGACAAAGGCCGTCGATTGGGCCAACGAGCCCGACGACACCGAGTTGACGGTGGATACGATCGAGGAGACGGCAGAGCCCGTGCCGAATGGCAGGAAGGCCAAATTGCCGCCGAAGGTGGCTCCGGTGGAGGTGCACTGGGCGAGAGCGGTCGTGGCGCCGAGGCCGAGCGCGGCCAAGACAGCCGCCAAGTAACGCGCGACCGTCCGGCCTGCAGCGGCGGCGCAAATACCAATGCTGACCGCCGGTACGGTGTGGACCGTGGTTTGGTTTGGAATACGCGTAGACATCGTTACCCCCGGACGCCACATCATTACAAACGCGCGATATGCTTATTTGTTAGGTTCAATGGATTTCGATTTGCAACCGTTGAGGACTTTTCAGGCGCGAAACGTGTGGCGATAGGGGACGCGGTGTTGCGAGGTCAACACAAATGACAGTACCTGGGCGGGTGTTTTCATGATTTGCACGCCTGGGGTGTGGAATGCTGTCGGCGGCCGCAGATGGCGCAGGCGCAAACCGCCATGCATGGCCGGCTCACCGGGGCCGCCACGATTGTTCGCTCTCGTGACGGCCTATCGCTGGTGCGAAAGGCGGGCTAAAAAGCGAACCATGCAAGGCATCAAACCTATTCATGTCATCGGGGGCGGGCTCGCCGGCTCGGAGGCTGCGTGGCAGATCGCGCGTGCCGGGGTGCCGGTGATCCTTCATGAGATGCGGCCCCATGTCGGGACGGAGGCGCACCAGACGGACCGGCTTGCCGAACTGGTGTGCTCGAATTCGTTTCGGTCGGACGACTGGGCCGCCAATGCCGTCGGCCTACTGCACGAGGAAATGCGCCGGCTCGAACTCGCTGATCCTGGCAGCGGCTGACAAAACCAAGTTGCCGGCGGGTGGTGCCTTGGCCGTCGACCGCGACCATTTCGCCGGGGCCGTGACCGAGGCGCTGACGAGCCATCCGCTGGTGACGATCGCGCGCGGGGAGGTGGCGGGGCTGCCGCCGGCGGACTGGGACAATGTGATCGTGGCGACGGGACCGTTGACGTCCGCGGCGCTTGCACACGCCGTCGGCCAGTTGACCGGTGAAGCCGCGCTCGCCTTCTTCGATGCCATCGCGCCGATCGTGCACGCCGACAGCATCAATCTCGAGGTGGCCTGGCGGCAGTCGCGTTACGACAAGGCCGGGCCGGGCGGCACGGGCGCGGACTATCTGAACTGCCCGATGGACCGGGAGCAGTACGAGGCGTTCATCGATGCGCTGCTGGCGGGCGACAAGACCGAGTTCAAGGCGTGGGAGGGCACGCCCTACTTCGATGGCTGCCTGCCGATCGAGGTGATGGCGGAACGGGGCCGCGATACGCTGCGCTTCGGTCCGATGAAGCCGGTCGGACTCGCAGACCCGCGCACGGGCGCGCGGCCTTGGGCCGTGGTGCAGTTGCGGCAGGATAATGCGCTGGGCACGCTGTGGAACATGGTGGGGTTCCAGACCAAGCTGCGGCATGGCGAGCAGAAACGGGTCTTCCGGCTCATTCCGGGGCTGGAGGACGCGGAGTTCGCTCGCCTCGGCGGACTGCACCGCAACACGTTCCTCGACAGTCCTTTGCTGCTCGACGGCCAACTCCGCCTGAAGGTGCAGCCGCGGCTGCGGTTTGCCGGCCAGATCACGGGCGTCGAAGGTTACGTCGAGAGCGCGGCGATGGGCCTCGTTGCCGGACAGATGGCGGCCGGCGAGCGGCTCGGTGAAGCGAGGTCGCCACCGCCACCGCCACCGACGACGGCGCTCGGCGCGCTGCTCGGGCACATCACAGGCGGGCATCTGCGCGATGGTGCGGCGGGGCGTGGCACGTTCCAGCCGATGAATGTCAATTTCGGCCTGTTCCCTGAGGTGGCGCTGGCCACCACCGGCGCCGACGGCCGACGCATCAAGGGCAAGGACAAAGCTGCCCTGAAAAAGCGTGCCATTGCCGAGCGGGCGCTGGCTGATCTGGCGCAGTGGCACGGGACTGTCCTGGCACAGAGACCAAATGGGAGTGAAACCGTCCAATGAAAGCGTGGCAGATCGTATCCGACGGCGGCGTTGACGCATTGCAGCTGAGTGAAAGACCCACGCCGAAACCGGGTCCGGGAGAGATCGGCGTGCGCATGCGCGCCAACGCCATCAACTACCGTGATCTGCTGACCATTACCGACCCGGTGTCGCGGGGATTGCCTTATCCGCGCGTGCCGAACTCGGATGGCGTCGGGCATGTCACTTCGGTGGGGCCGGGTGTGAAGGGTCTCAAGGTGGGGGACCGGGTGGCATCTTGCTTCTTCCAACGGTGGACGGATGGAGCGTGCTCGGCCGATGCGATGGCGAGTGCGCTCGGCGGAGCGTTGGATGGCGTGCTGGCTGAAGAGGTGGTGCTTGGCGCGAATGGCGTGGTGGCGGTGCCGGCGCATCTGTCGGATGCGGAGGCTGCGACGTTGCCATGTGCGGGCCTGACGGCGTGGAATGCGATCGTGGAGACGGGCCGGGTCAAGGCTGGCGACTGGGTGCTTGTTCTCGGTACCGGCGGCGTGTCGATCTTTGCGCTGCAGTTTGCGAAACTGGCCGGGGCGCGGGTGATCGTGACGTCGTCTTCGGACGAAAAGCTCGCGCGTGCCAAGGCGCTGGGCGCGGACGTCACGATCAACTATCGCCAGACGCCGGAATGGGAGACGGCGGTGCTGGCGGCGACGGAGGGAGCGGGCGTCGATGTTGCCGTCGAGGTGGTTGGGGCGGCCAACCTGCCGCGCACGATCAATGCGACACGGATCGCGGGCACGATAGCGCTGATCGGCGCGATGCGCGGCGGCGCGATAGACCCAGCACAGTTCATGCGGCGCTCGATCCGGATGCAGGGCATCTATGTGGGCTCGCGGCGCATGTTCCTCGACATGAACCGGGCGATAGCAGCGCACGGGCTCAAACCCGTGCTCGACCGCTCGTTCGCCTTCGAGGCGGCGCAGGAGGCCTATCGCCGGATGCAGGGTGCCGATCACCTTGGTAAGCTGGTGATCGAGGTTTGAGCGTGGGCCATGTGGGCGGCAGAGCCGGGGCTGGCGGATACGTGAGGCCATGACGACGGCAGTGGCAGCAGGTGACGTGCCCGTACGCAACCGGGCCATGATCACGGCGACGGCGATTTTGGCCAGCATGATCTATTCGATCGACTGGACGATCGCTGCTGTGGCGCTGCCGCACATGCAGGGTACGTTCTCGGCGACGCAGGACCAGATCGCCTGGACGATGACGTCGTATATCGTGGTCAGTGCGATCGTGCTGCCAACGACCGGGTGGCTCAGCTCCATGCTCGGTCGCAAGCGGCTGTTCCTGACGGCCATTGCTGGTTTTACCGTGTTCTCGCTGTTGTGCGGGGCGGCGCAGTCGCTCGAAGCAGAGATCGCCTCGCGCGCGTTCCAGGGTGCGTTCGGGGCTTTCCTGATCCCGCTCTCGCAAGCGCTGATCCTCGATAATTATCCGAAGGAGCAGCATGCGCAGGCGACGGCGCTGTGGGGGCTGGGCGTGATCCTCGGGCCGGTGGTTGGGCCGACTATTGGCGGCTGGCTGACGGAGGAATACTCGTGGCGATGGGTGTTCTATGTGGGCGTGCCGATCGGGCTGATCGCCTATGTTGGCGGCCTGGTGTTCCTGCCGAGCGATGAGCGCAACTCCAATCCGGTGAGCTTCGATTGGGTCGGGTTCATGGCGCTCGCGGTGGCGGTCGGCGCCTTGCAGCTGATGCTGGACCGGGGCGAGCGGCTCGACTGGTTCGAAGTCGCTCGAGGTGAAGATCCAGGCCGGCCTCGCAATTCTCGGCTTCTACATTTTCATTGCGCATGCGCTTTCGGCCAAGGCACCGATCGTGAATCTGCGTCTGCTGCTCGATCGCAACTATGCAACCGGGCTCGGACTGGCGTTTCTCTATGGCGTCCTGACGTTGCCGCCGATGGTGCTGATGCCGCCATTGCTGGCGCAGTTGCAGGGCTATCCCGTCGTCACGATCGGACTGCTGCTGTCGCCGCGCGGGGTCGGGCTGATGCTGGCGATGTTGGCGCTCGGGCGGATCGGGGACCGGCTCGATCCGCGCTTGACGCTCGCTGTCGGGTTTTCGCTGATCAGCTTCTCGAGCTGGGTGATGGCGGGTTGGTCGCTGGAGGTCAGCGCCTGGCCGGTGGTGTGGACCGGAATCCTGCAGGGGATTGGCGCGGGCGCGATCGTGGTGCCGCTTGGCGTGGTGACATTCGCTACGCTCGATGCGCGCCATCGCACCGAAGCCGCTGCAATCTGGAACCTGGTGCGCAGCGCCGGTTCCTCGATCGGAATCGCGATTGCGGTGTTCATCGTCACGCGCATGGCAAGCGTGATGCGGGCCGACATCGTCGGCCATGTTTCGCCATTCAATGCCGCTTTCCGCTATCCTGCGCATGCGGGTTGGGGCTCGCCGGAGGTGGGCGCGTCGCTGGCCTATCTCAACCTCGAAGTCAGCCGGCAGGCGCAAATGGTTGGCTATATTAACGTCTTCTACCTGACGGCGTGGACAGCGGCGTTGACGGTGCCGCTGGTGCTGCTGCTCAGCCAGAAACGGGATTGAGGGCTTGCGCCGGGCGGCGCGCGAGGCCAAGTGAAACGAGCGACCAAGGCCGCCGGGTTGCGCGGCCGAGAACGAGGCATGATCCAACGCTGATGACGGCAAATGAAAAGCTCGATGGCATCCGGGCAGATTTTGAGATGCTGGACGATTGGGAAGACCGCTATCGCTACCTGATCGAGCTGGGCAGGGATCTGGCGCCGCTCGCCGACAGTGATCGCAGCGAGGCCAACAAGGTGCGTGGGTGCGCCAGCCAGGTGTGGCTGGCGACACGGGTGGAGACGGGCGCTGACGGCCCCCGGTTGCACTTCGTCGGCGACAGTGATGCCCACATCGTCAAGGGCCTGATTGCGATCGTACTGGCGATGTTCGACGGGCGGGGACCAGAGCAGATCCTTGCCGTCGATGCGCATGCGGTGTTTGGCGACCTGGGATTGGCAGCCCATCTCACACCACAGCGGTCCAATGGATTTGCGGCCATGGTCGCCCGCATCAAGGCTGATGCGGAGCATGCGCGAGGGGGGTGAACGGCGATTGGCGGGTCATGTCGGTTCGCTGCCATCGCTCCAACGATGGAGCGTCGGGCGGTAGTCGGTGGCGCCCCAATGGCGCAACCGGTCGGCTATGGCGCGGTCCACCGAGACCGGGGCAATGATGCCATAGTGGCGGGCAAGGGCGGTCAGCGCGCGCTGCAGGATGATCTTGGCCGAGCGCCGCGGCCATCCTTCGGCAGTGGCGATTGCCTCGAGGCCCTTCAGGTGACCACAGACATCGATCAGGATGCCGGCGTGCTCGGGGCCGACGGCTGCGAGGGCGCGGTTGACGCGTTGGCG
The DNA here is from genome assembly GCA_963761475.1 of uncultured Alphaproteobacteria bacterium. Lineage (GTDB taxonomy): Bacteria > Pseudomonadota > Alphaproteobacteria > Rhizobiales > Hyphomicrobiaceae. The sequence continues at coordinate 105,477 of CAVXGT010000012.1, read as the reverse complement.
GGCTGCGACCATGACGTCAGGCTGGTTGGATGGGGCATGCGAGGCGCCGGATCTTCGTGATGCACGGGCGGATGGCAGGCCGCTCCAGGACATGGTGAGGCGCGGCGTCAGGCCTGCCAGGGTGAGGTCGGAGCGCAAGCGCTCGCCGGCCTCGTGCTGGGCTGCGGTGATCATGGGCACGCCAGCGGTATCGCTGCGATTGCGGAGCCAATCGAGCGGGCTTTCCGCCAGATTGCGTTGAGGCCGTTGTCTGGGGATGGTCACGGCTGGCGGTTGGGTGGCGCTGGTGCGCGCGAGCGTCCGGCGGGCGCGGGCGAACTTGAGGGCGTGTCGGCCGGAGGGGGTCAAGGTCAAGTGTGGAGGCGCGGTAGCGTCGACTGGGGTCGCTGGATCGGTATCAGGGGCGATCCAGCCCTGCTTGGTGGCAAAGCGCAACGCGGCGGCGGTGGATTTACCGATCCCCGTGAGGCCCGTTGCGTGCGGCTGGCAGATCTCGACGCTGGTGTCGGTTGAGCTGGCTGCGACGATACGGGCTCCCCTGCGGGCGAGCTTGCCAAGCAAATTCACTACGTCCGCGGTGATGTCGGTGGCCGGTCGTGTATGACGGCGTGCTCTCATCAGTCGGTTTCTCCCGCTGCGGCTGGCCAACCGTGAGCGATTGCCTGGCGCTTGGCGATCTGTTCGAGGAGGGCAAGCAGCCTGTCGAAATCCGGCTCGTCACGGCGATCCTCGATGACGGCGCAGGCGTGGCGCACAGTTGTCCGGTCGCGGTCGAAGAGACGGCCGACTTCGGTGAGGGGCAGGCAGCAGGCAACGTGCGCCAGGTACATCGAAACTTGGCGTGCGAGCGCCACCTTGGCCCGGCCGCGGGACGATCCGCGAATGGTTGTGACGTCGATGGCGAAGACCGATGCGATGGTCTGTTCGATCGTGTGTTTGAGTAAGTTGCCGGATGGGCCTTTCAGGGTGGGGGGCGGGACGTGGATCGGGGTGGTGGGCTCAAGTATTTCGCTCTGCAACATGCTGGGCGCCCTGTGCTTGGCTCGAATTGGGGCTGCTGGCGCACGCCCCGAGAGCGATAGGAAAGAATACCTACCGGTTTGCAGAATCTAGGCCCGTTGCTCCGTGCGAGGATAAGTTCGCCCCGGTAAATCTGTTGTCTGGTTAATTGGGCCGATCGAATGGCGCGGCGTGTTGCCTTCGAAATATGCAATTTAAGATAGTAAGATAATTAAAAAGCACGTATAGATTGTTGTTATGAGCACGGGCGCTGGTGGTCTCGGCGACCATTCGGGTGGCGCGGCGAATTGGCAGGGGTGGCATTTACTTGATGCGGCTGGAGCAGTGGCGGTTGATCGCCAGGATGACACCGGCGAGGCCGGTTTCCGGCTGGTGGCCTGGGCTCGAGCCGATCGCCCGCTGCTGCAGCGCAGCGTTGGGACTGATTGTTGGCATCGCCGGAGCGGTGCCGATTGCGAACGCCATCCCGTCGCCGGAATTGATTGTCGGATCGATCGGGAGCCTGTCGCAACTTGGTGCGCTGGTGTGGGCGCTGCTCGGAGGAGGAGCAGCCTTTGCGGCGGTGCGGACGGGTAGCAAACGAGAGGCTCGGTCGCGGACCATGACCTGGGCGCTGGGCGGCGCGATGGTCGTCGCAATGGTGCTCGCGGGGCTCAATTACCTGCAGTGGCAGTCCGCCAAGCAGGCGCACTGGGAGCGCCTGTCGGCAACGCTGACGCGGCCCAGCCGGCTGCCGGGCCAGCCGCGCCATGACGGGTCGCTCAAAGAGCTATCCCCGAGGGAGCAGTCCACTCATCCCCTCGGCTTGACCACGGCCGAGGCCGAGCGTGTGGTGAGTGATCCTGGAGACCATGGCTATGTGATGCTGGATATTCGAGAGCCGGCGGAGGTCGAAATGGGGACGTTCGCGGCGGCGAAGGCTGTGCGATATCCCGATCTCATCGCCAACGGTTTCGATTTTGCCGGCCGCAAGGCGCTGCTCATTTGTCACAACGGGAACCGTAGCTCGGAGACCTGCCAGGCGCTGGCTGCGAGGGGTGTGGACTGCCGGTTCGTGGTCGGCGGTTTGGAACGCTGGATCACGGAGGGGCGAAGCGCTGGCGGCTTCTATCGCAACTCGCTTGCCGAGACGCGGGCCATCCCAGCCTATCCAAACAACAGGCGTCTGCTCGATACCAACGAAGCGCGACAGTTGATCGAGGCCGAGGGCGCGGTGGTTGTTGATGTGCGCTATCCCGGTGAATTTGCGGCTGGACACCTGCCAGGGGCGATCAATCTGCCGATGCGACGCATGACGAGTGCGGCGCTCGAGGAGGCCATCGGCGCGTTGGCGCTCAGACCAGTGGTGGTTGCCTGCTATGAGAGGCGGAGCTGCTTTTTCGGCGAGTTGCTCGGGTTGACGCTGACGCGCGCGGGGCGCGATTTCCGCGGACGCTATACTCTGCCTTGGGAGTACACGCCGACCGTGGCAGTGCCGGCGCACGTCCAGGAACTCTTGGCACGACGAAGCCAGGGCTCCTACGAGCGGGCGACGAATTGGCTTGGCGAGCTGATTCATCAATTGGCCCGCTCGTGGGGCTTCCTTTCGGTGCTGATCGGGCTTGCCGTGTTGTCGCGCGCGGTGGTGCTGCCGTTCGCGGTGAAGGCCGAGCGCGATCAATTGTTGGCCGCGCAGATCGAAGGCGAGGTGGCCGCTCTCAAGGCGCGTCTCAGTGATGATTCCGTGCGCAGGGCGCGGGCCTTGCGCGCACTTTATGACCGTCATGGCATGACGCCGGTGCGCAATCTGTTGGCGCTGATGGCGCTGCCGATCCTGGCGATGGCCAGCACGGCAGTGGGCAAGGCTGCAGCGCTGGGAGGTTACGAGTGGGCCATGATCGGACGCCTCGACCAGCCGGATGCGAGCCTGGTGTTGCCGGTCGTCTGCGGATTGGCGATGGCGCTCTATGTCGACTGGGTTCTGACGCGCAGCGGTCGCCAGCAGGTGTTGTGCTGGCTGATCGTGGCTCCGGTGATGGCGGTGTTGATGGCGATGTTGCCGGGAGCCATCGGGCTTTATGTCCTTGTCAGCCTGGTGCTGATCTTCGCGCAGCGCTGGGTTGTCGTGCAGGTGGTTGGCGCCAAGCGGAAGCGGCGGCGGCGACCGGGGCGGGGCACGGTGCGCGCGCTCGGGCTCGTCGATCTTGCCGATGCCGAGCATGTGGCGGGTATCGGCGGCAAGGCCCGCCGCCTCGCCAGCATGCTGGGTGCCGGCGTCGCTGTGCCGCGCGGGCTCGTGCTGACGCCGCAGTTCACGGCTTTGTGGCAGGCGACACCACCAGATCGACGACACCGGCTGGAACGGCGGATCGCTCGGGCGGCGAGTGGGGGGCCTTTTGCGGTGCGGAGCACGGCAGAGGGCGAGGATGGCGCGCAGGCAAGCCATGCGGGGGTTTTCGCGACGGTGACGGATGTGCCGGCAGATCGGCTCGGCGCGGCGATCGAGACGGTGCTCGGCTCGTATACGAGCCACCGGATGGAAAGCTACGTTTTCACGGGCGGTGCCATGCGAGGCGGCGTCATCGTTCAGCAGATGGTGGCGGCCGAATATGCCGGGGTGCTGTTCACTCGTGCTCCCGATGCAGCGGGGTTGGCACTCGTCGAGATGGTGGAGGGGGCGGGGGAGGCGCTGGTGTCGGGAGAACGCTCGCCTACGACGCATCGCTTCGGCCGGCGCAGCGGCCAGGCGATTGCGGGGGCGGAGCCTCCGATTGACCTTGCGCCGTTGCTGGATACGGGCCGGCGGCTCGAGGTGTTGTTCGGCTGTCCGCAGGATATCGAATGGGTCTATGCAGGCGGCCGCTTTTTGATCGTGCAGGCACGCGATATCACAACGGGCGTGCACGGTGTCAGCGAGGCCGGCCTGGAAGAGTGGGAGGCGGCACTGTGCTTGGTCGATGCGGGTAACGGCCGCGACCCGGTGTTGGTGCGTGATGCGATGGCCGAATTGCTGCCAACGCCGACGCCGGTCTCGGCCTCACTGATCGAGGCGCTCTATGCGGCCGGTGGCAGCGTCGACCTCGCCTGCCGGCGGCTTGGATTGGCCTACCGCGTGGCTGAAGCTCCCGCGCCGTTGTTTCCGGTCGTGTTCGGGCGGCTCTATGTCAATCAGGTGGAGCAGCAGGCGCGGGCGCCGCGACTGGCGGGTTGGCAGGTGCGGGGGGTGTTGAAACGAGCGAAGGGGATCGAGGCGCGGTTTCGCGAGGAGGTGGCGCCGGCGTTGCTGGAGGCTGGTGCGCGGGCTCGGGCCATCGATTTCGAGGCGCTGGAGACGCCGCTGCTGTTGACCATGGTGCGGGAATTGGTGGACCGGTTCATCGGCGAGCATCACGTCGAGGCCGAGATCGTCAATATTCTTGCGGATCTCTGCCTGCAGGAGGCGCGCAAGGCGCTGGAAGCCGCAGGGCTCGATGTGGGCGGGCATCTCGCGCCCAGCGGCGGGAGTCTCCTGCAGCTTGGGGTCGAAGCCGCCATGGCTGGCGAGGGTCAGCGCCGACAGCTGGCGCTGGAACGGGCGCTCGGTCACCGCTCGAGATTGGACTACGAACTGGCAGAGGCGCGGTTCAGCGAAGATCAGGAAGCCCTGGCGGCGTTCGTTGCAGGGTTTGAGATTGGCGCTGCAGGCATCGCCGATGGCGGGCCGGATGGCCAGATGCCCGCCGATGTCGCCGAGATCGTGGCTTTGGCCGGGCGTTTGCAGACCTTGAAGGAAGACGCCAAGCACGTGGTTCTGGGCGATTTGGCGGCGATCCGGCAGGCCCTGCTGGTTGTTGGCGGGAGGTTTGGGCTCGGGGTTGGTATTTTTCATCTCACGCTCGATGAGATTCGCGGGCTCGACGGCGGTCGGGTCGCGGAGATGGCGGCGCGTGCGGAGGCGCGGGCGGAGAGGCGGCAATCCATGCTCGAGGTGCGCGCCCTGCCGCGCGAGCTATCCGTGGCGTCAGTCGAGGTGGCGTCGTGGCCAGGGGGGCGGTCCATACAAGGCGCGGCCGGGGGCATCGCTGGGACGCGCGTTGCGGGCAGCCGGGTCGCTGGCGGCCGGGCCTATGTCGTGGCGGAGAGGGATGCCGAGCGCGGCGCGCATCTTCTCGACTTTGCCGCCGGTGACATCCTCGTCACCCAGGCGGTGCATCCGGCCTGGCTCGCAGAGGTGCTGCGGTCAGGCGGCGTCGTCTGTGAGGTCGGGGGTGGCTCAGCCACATGGCGATCGTGGCGCGGGAGCGCGATATCGCGATGGTGGTGGGTTGTGCGGGATGGGATCGGATCGCGCATGGGCAGGTGATCGCAATAGGTCTCGATGGCCAGATTACGGTGCCGGAGGAGGCAGGCGCGGATACGCGCGAGGCCGTGGCGACCGATGGCCTGCGTGTGGACGCCTGAGGTTCGCCGACAGGACCCGGGAGCACAATCGGCGTGGCTTGGGTGATCAGAGCTGGCCGAGCGCGAGCAGAGCCAGGGGAAGAAGGAGAAGGGGCGCTGTGTTGGGCAGGCCCCATCTAAGTGACAACCAGAGCATCGAAAATCTCCTGAACGGCGTAGCCGCACCATGAGAGGAAGATGCCATTGGTAGCACTCGGAGATGACGATCCGACGAAGCGCGGCGTCTGCTTTCGCATCAATTGCAAAGCAATGAAGTGGCTGAAATTGCGCGGCCACGGTTAGGGAAATCGTCAAGAAAAACAATTATAAGTTGTAATTCTAGAAATGAGAATTCTCAGAGGTTGTCAGTTTTGGAGTGGCGTTTCATGCGTTTTCGTTCATCCCGCCCGTCGGGCGGTCTTGCGGCGGTGGTCGCGGTTTGCGGGCTCTGCTGGAGTGGGCCCACGCCTCTGCGCGCGGAGGCGGCACGGCCGAGCTCTGCTATCACAATTCAGGGCTCTACAACTTTCACCAATCAGTTGTTGGCGCCCTATCAGAGGCTGGTCGAGCAACGCGCCGGAGTGAAGCTCGACGTGATCGCCAACAAGTCGATTCACGGGCTGGTCTCATTGCTGGAGGGGCGCACGAGCCTTGCCATGATCTCGAGCGGACTTGCCGGTGAGCAGGCGCATTTGCGGCGGATCCGTCCCGAGCTGGCGATCGACAAGCTGCAAGCCTTCGAGGTGGCGCGAACGCGCGTTGCCTTCGTGGTGCATCGGAAGAATCCAATCACGAAACTGTCGGTAGCGGAGCTCCGGCGCATCCTGCTTGGCGAGGCGAGCAGTTGGGCGGCGTTCAGTGGTGAGGATCGTCCGATTGCGGTGGTGACGGTGCAGCCGGGTGGCGGCGTGCCGACTACGGTTCGGACGCGGGTGACGGGTGGCCAGCCGTTCAAGCCGGGTCGGATGATCGTCGTCGAAGCTCCCCGCCACGTGTTGAAGATTGCGGCCCAGCACGAAGGTGCACTTGGTATCGCCCAGCTCGGACTGGTCGACGCGGGCGTGGTCAAAGAGATCGAAACCGACGAACCGGTCGAGCAGATCCTCAACCTGGTCACGCTGGGGCAGCCGAATGCGATCTTGAAGGCGATCATCGAGGCATCACGAGACGTCGCGGCCGAAAAGCTGCTGTGAGCATCGGGAGAGTGCTTGTGCTTCAGTTTCTGCGTCAAACGATTGCCGGCCAACTCTATCTCGTCGGCGGGCTCGTTTTCATCGCCATCATCGCGCTGGCTGGTGCAGCTGTCTATTTCGCATCGCATACCGGGCGCGCCGCCCAGATCCTCTATGGGGGATCGCTCATCAGTGCAGTCGAAGCCGGCGAGATCGAGTTGCTGCTGGAGCGACATCGGAGGGTGATCGAGGCGGCGCCTCTGGAGTTCGACCGCAAGCAGATCGTGCGCGACCGGCGGATGGCCGAAGAGGTGGTGGAGCGCATCGAGTTTCTGGTGGATCGCTCGGGCAAGGCGTTTGCAGCTCGCGCCCGCCCGGTGCTGGGAGACGTGGCGGGGCTTGGCAAGGAAGTGCTGCACCTGGCGGATAACTTCGCACAGGACAGCGCGCTATCGGTTCTTGAAGGCTATACGGCGAAGGCGTCGCAACTTCAGGGGCTAGTGCGGGAGCATCGGGGCGAGAGCGTTTCGATTGCGGAGCGGGAGGCAAATGTGCTGCTGCGGAGCGCCAACAGTCTCGTCAATTCGGTGGTTGGAATCGGGCTCGTTGCAGCGCTGCTGATCGGGCCGCTGGCGATGGTGCTGCTGCGGGGCATGATTCTGAAGCTCCATGCGATCTCGACGGCGATGCTGCGACTGGCGGAAAACGAGACCGACATCAAGCTCGAGGGCCGAGAGGCGCCGGACGAATTCGGCGCCATGGTGCGGGCGATTGAGACGTTTCGCGCCAACGCGGTGCAGCTGCTCGATCACAAGTCCCGTCTCGAGCAGGTCAACCAATGGCTCGATATCGCATTCAACAACATGGCGCGGGGCCTGTCTCTGTTCGATCGCGACGAGCGACTGGTGGTCTGCAATGCAGCCTACGCAACGATCTACAAGCTGCCGGCTGAATTGACGCGACCGGGGGTGCCGTTTGGCGCTGTGCTCGAGCATCGGCGCTCGCGGCTCAGCGATAACATTCCCCCGATCCTGCACGATGAGTGCCAACGGCGCCAATTGCTGGCAGCCGTCGACAGTTGCCGCGAGGAATTCCGGTTCGAACAGGTGATGGCTGACGAGCGGGTGGTTGAGGTTTCGCTGCGGCCACTCGAGAGCGGCGGTTGGGTCGCAATCCACGAGGATGTGACGGAGCGAAAAGTGGCAAGCCAGCGCATTGCGCGCATGGCGCGGGAAGACGCGCTAACCGGCCTTGCCAATCGCTTCCGCTTCCGCGAGGCGCTGGACAGTCTGACGGCGAAGGACGGGAGCAGATTTGCGCTTCTGGCGATCGATCTCGATCGCTTCAAGGAGGTCAACGATACACTTGGGCACCCGATCGGCGATCAGTTGCTGATTGCGGTTGCGCGGCGGCTTTGCGAGACGGTGCGCAAGTCGGACCTGGTGGCGCGGCTCGGTGGGGACGAGTTCGCCGTCGTGCTGGATGGCGCCATTGATCGGGCAAGCGTGGAGGCGATCTCCCTGCGGATCGTCGAAGCGCTGCATCTGCCTTTCCAGTTAGCCTCCAACCGGGTCGAGATCGGAGGAACCGTTGGCATAGCTCTGGCGCCAGAGGACGGGGCTGATACCGGGACGCTCATGAAACACGCGGATATCGCACTCTACCGGGCCAAGGGGGAGAAGCGCGGCACGCTTGTGTTTTTCGCCCCCGAGATGGAAGGGCGGATGCGGGCGCGGCGGCAACTCGAGCAGGATCTGCAGACGGCGGTGGCGGACGGTGGCCTCGAGCTGCATTACCAGCCGATCGTATCGCTCAGCAGTCAACGCGTGACGGGTTGCGAAGCGTTGATCCGCTGGCGGCATCCGGTGCACGGCATGGTGTCGCCGGCCCAGTTCATTCCGGTGGCGGAAGAGACTGGCGCGATCATCGCCATCGGTGCCTGGGCGCTGGCGCAGGCGTGCAGGGACGCGGCGAGCTGGCCGCACCCGCTGCGGGTTGCCGTCAATCTATCGGTGGCGCAATTCAGTGGACCGGACCTCGCGGAGATCGCGGCCGATGCACTGCTGGCCAGCGGCTTGGCGCCGGAGCGGCTGGAGCTGGAGGTGACGGAATCGCTGCTGCTCGGACACGATAACGCGACGCTCGACGCGCTACACAAATTGAAGGCGCTGGGCCTGTCGATCGCGCTCGACGATTTCGGCACGGGGTATTCGAGCTTGTCGCATCTGCGCAGCTTCCCGTTCGACAAGCTCAAGATCGACCAGTCGTTCGTGCGCGACCTGACGCAGCGGGCGGCGTGCGAGGCGATCGTGGGGGCGGTGGCGCGGCTTGCAGAAAGCCTTGAAATGCGGACGGTGGCGGAAGGCGTGGAGACGGAGGAGCATCTGGCGCGGGTGCGGGCGGCGGGATGCCATGAAGTGCAGGGGTATCTGTTCTCGAAGCCGGTGCCGGCGCGCGAGCTGGTGATGGCAGTGGCGTCGATCAATGCGCGCCTGGAGAGCGGCGCGAATGCCGCTTGAAGTCAGGAGAGACTTGCAGGGCAGGGATCGCGCCAGGCCTCAGCTTTCGCGGAAGGTTCGGGCGAGTATGTCGCTCAGCGGCTTCACGAAGTAGCTGAGGATGGTGCGGCTGTCGGTCTCGATGAAGACCTCGGCGGGCATGCCTGGGACGAGCTGATGTCCTACGCCGAGGCGGGCCAGTTCGCCTTCGGCAAGCGCGACCTGAACCATGAAATAGCTGCGACCCTGCGTATCGGTGACTTGGGCGGGAGAGATGGAGAGCACGCTTGCGGCGAGGCGTGGCGTGGTCTTGGCGTTGAAGGCGGGGAACCGTACGTGGGCGGGTTGGCCTTTGCGCACCTTGTCGATCTCGACGGGGGGCAATTGGGCGTCGACTACGAGGCGTTCGCCTTCCGGTACGACCTGCATGACGGTGCCGCCGGGTGCCACGACGCCTCCGATGGTGTGGACGGCGAGGGCATTGATGCGGCCCGCGCGGGGGCTGCGGATCTCGGTGCGCTGGAGCTTGTCGGCAAGAGCGGTGCGCTGCTCGAGGACCTCGGCTGCCTGCGCTTGCACCTTGCGCAATTCGTCGACGATCTGTTGCGTGAGGTCCTTCTCAGACTGGCGGATCTTGAGCTCGGCCTCGGCGAGTGCGCTTTCGACCTTGGCAAGCTCGGCTCTGAGGCGACCCACTTCGCCTTCGAGGCGGACGCTGTCGCGCTCGATCGGCAGGATGCGCGCCTGGTTGACGTAGCCTTTGGCGCGCAACGGGCGGAGGCTGTCGAGCTCCTGCTTGTTGAGGGCTGCCTCCTTCTGCCGGCTTGCGAGCTGGAGGATGGCAGACTTGCGCTCCTCCATGAGTTGGACGTGACGCTGGGTCAGGACTGCGATCTGGCCGGTGTGGCTCTGGGTGCGGGCCCTGAAGAGGGCGCGCTGGGCTTCGATGATCTGCCGGGTGGCAGCGTCGTTGGCGCTGGCGGCGATCTCGGGGGGGAGAGTGACGTCGGTCTTGCGGTCGCGCTCGGCCTCGAGACGGGCCTGCTGCATGATGAGGTCGCGTGCGCGGGCGTTGATGGCGGAGAAGTTGGCGCGGGCGGCAGTGTCATCCAGCTTGACGATGAGATCGCCTTCACCGACACGGTCGCCGTTACGCACGAGAATCTTGGTGACGATGCCGCCGTCAAGGTGTTGGACGGTCTTGTAGTTGTTCTCGACGTTGATGACGCCGGGTGCGACGACGGCGCCGTTGATCGACACGAAGCCGAACACGACGAGGGAGCCAACGAGCGCGAGCAGAACGCGATTTCCCTGCCTGATCCACGGCATTGTGGCGTGGTGGTCGGCGTCGTCGCCGGTTGCGAGCTGGGCGGTCAACCTCTTCAACATCGTGTTTTCCGTCATGCTGTTCGGTTCGGGCGGCGTGACTGGTTTGCCGGCGCCGCCGTGCCTGGCGCGGCAGCGCCGGGGGCCGGTTGCTGGCGAAGCAGGGCGAGGACCTTCTCGCGCGGACCGAAGGCGCGCTGCTGGCCGCTCTCGATGTAGAGCAGCAGGTCGGCCTTGCCGATGGCCTGGACGCGATGGGAAACGAGGATCACGGTCTGGCCGCGTGCGCGCATGCCGTCTATGGCGGCAGCAAGGGCCTCGTCGCCGAGGCGATCGAGGTTGGCGTTGGGCTCATCGAGGACAACGAGGGCTGGATTGGCGTAGAGCGCGCGGGCTAATCCGATGCGCTGGCGCTGGCCTGCGGAAAGGTGGGCACCGAAGGCGCCAAGCTGGGTGTCGTAGCCTTGAGGCAGGGCCATGATCAGGTCATGGGCGTGAGCGGCGCGGGCCGCTTCGGTGACGTCCTCGTCGCTGGCGCCGGGACTGAAGCGGGAAATGTTCTCGGCGACGGTGCCGGCGAAGAGATCGACGGACTGGGGGAGATAGCCGATGTTGCGGCCGAGCTCGTCGGCGTTCCATTGATCGAGGCGGGCGCCGTCGAGGCGGATCTCGCCACCGACGGAGGGCCACAATCCGACGAGGGCGCGGACGAGGGTCGATTTGCCCGATGCACTCGGGCCGATGACGGCCAGCACCTGGCCCGGCTCGACCGCGAAGGAGAGGCCAGAAAGAATGAGCTGGCGCATGTCGGGAGCGGCCACGCGGAGATTGCGGACCTCGAGTTGGCCAAGCGGGCTCGGCAGGCTGGTGCGGCGCTGGGGCTCGGGATGGGTTTTGAGTAGCTCTTCCAGCTTGTCGAAGATTTCGCGGGCTTTGACGAAGCTGCGCCAATGGGTGACCGCCTGCTCGACCGGGGCCATGGCGCGCCCAAAGATGATGGTGCCGGCGATGATGGCGCCAGCCGAAATCTCGCCCTTGATGGCGAGGGCTGCGCCGATGGCGAGCATCAGCGATTGCAGCAGCAGGCGCAGCGCCTTGGAGAGCGAGGACATCGAGGAGAGGCGGTCGGAGGCGAGGACCTGCCAGGCCTGGGTGTCGGAATTGGCGCGCTGCCAGCGTTCAAGGTAGGCGGGCAGCATGCCCATGGCTTTGATGGATTCAGCGTTGCGCTGGCCGCTGTCGGCGAGTTCGAGGCTTTTCACGGCCGCCTTGCTGGCCTCAAGCAAGGGCGTGCGGGAACGGCGCTCGCTCTGCCACGCGATCAGGATCAGGGCGATGCCGCCGACGGTGGCGGCGATGCCGAGGGCCCAATGGGTGAGGAAGATGACCAGCAGATAGACGGGCGTCCACGGGGCGTCGAAGGCTGTCAAGGGGCCGGGGCCGGCGATGAACTGCCGGAGTTGGTCGAGCTCGCGGAGCGCGGGCATGGCTGTGCCGGGCTTGGCGATGCTGCGCTCGACGCTGGCGGCGAAGACACGCTCGGCGATGTTGCGGTCGAGCTCCACGCCAACGCGGACGATGACGCGCGAGCGCACCATGTCGAGCATGCCGATGACGACGTAGATGGCGGCCGTGAGCAGCGACAGGGCGACGAGCGTCGGCATCGAGCCCGAGGTGAGCACGCGGTCATAGACCTGCAGCATGAAGAGGGGGCCAGCCAGCATCAGGATGTTGGCGGTGAAGCTGAAGCGGGCCATGGCACGGAAGGCCGGCTTGTTGGCGATGATGGCTTGCCACAGCTCGCCGCCCACACCGATCGGTCGCGGCTGTGCAGCCGGTTGCGCACCGAGAGCAGTAGATTTTGGTGCCGGCGCCCGCGGGGCGCGCGTCTGTTCGGAGCTGGTGGCGCGCTGACGGGGCGTGACGCTTGGCGCTTGCGGCGGGGCGCGGTCGGCGGCAGCGGGCCTGGACCGTGGCGCAGGCGTGGGTGGGGGCTCGTGCGGGGGCGAGGCCGGCGCTGTGGCGCGGGCCTGCTGCTGTGTACTGGCTGGCGTTGGCCGAGGGGTGGATGCGGTCGCGCGGGCCTCGGGCGGTGGGGCTGCCGGTGCCGGCGTCGAGGACGCGGATTGAGCTGGTGTTGAGGCTGTGATGCGACCCGATCGGGGTGCGCGAGCGGCGAAATCGTTGATGCGAGCGCGCAGGGCAGCGGTGGGGTTTGCTGGATCGACTGGCGGGGAGGCGGGATTGGCTTCGCTGCCTGCAGCGATTGGCTTGGTTACGGGCTCCGGCGGACGTTGGTCTGCAGAATTGGGACGCACGGGGGCCGTGTCTGTCGCGCCCAGTTCGAGGCGAAGGCGCTCATTGCCGATCGTGGCGGGCTCGCCCACCATTTCGCGCATCAGGAATGTGTCGATCTCGGGGGCAACGCCGTTCTCTTCGAGATCCCTGAGGCGTGCTTCCTCGGCCCGGCGCTCGCGGCGCTCGGCCTCGCGCTGGCGGCGCTCCTTGACCTCGCGCAAATGGACGAGCACCTGGTCGAGTTGCTCGTTGCCCGAGAACTCCGGCCGGTCTTGTTCGTCTGGGATGTTTTTATCCACGCGCCGCACTCGGGTCTGCTTAGGAAGGCTGGGATCTGAACGACCGGAGCTGGACAGGGTCCGGTCCCGGATCCCTATAGAAAGGCCAAGACTATGAGTATTCGATTAAATCGTGTGCGGTTCTGCTCACCATGTTGGCAATTGCTTAGATAAAATTAAGGGAGCGTTAGGTATTTTGAGGCTTCCTCGAAACTAGGCCCTGAGTTCGGGCGTGAAATCGGGTTTGTCGGGAGGAGCCACCACCCATGCGACTGAAACATTTTCTTGCTGCGGCCATTGCGAGCCTCGCGCTTGTGTTCATCTCGGCCGCTCCCTCGGCAGCGTTCGGTTCGCGCAGCGATGATCATGGCGGCAAGGCGCGGCATATCGATCATCACGTCTATTACCCGCGCTATGTGCATCACTACAAAGTGGACCCCTACGCCTACCGTTATAGCCCGCGCGGGTATTACCCCTATTACGGCTCGAAGTATTGGGCGCCTGCCGCATACGTGAAGGCGCGCAAGCGGGCGCATCTCAATAGCTGGAACTCCAAACCGCCGCGCTACTACAAGAGCTGGGGGTATCCTCGGACTTGGAATCATTCAAAGTGGCATAAAGAACACCACGGCCGGCATCATCGCTGGCATTGGTAAAGTCGGACCGGGGGCTGGCGCGTACGATTGTTCGTGCCGGTCGCAGGTTTTGGCACTGCAAGCGCCATAGGGCGGCCTTATTGGTGTTGTTCAGCAAACATTCAGGCTGGCGCCCGGATAAGATCGAATATTCCCCAGGGCTGGCGGGTGCCGGCGGGATACGGATTAACCTGATGCCGCGAAATCGCGGCGGGCCATGGAGTGAGAGCCATGCTGAAGACCATCACACACGCTGCTATTGCTGCGACGCTGCTCGCAGCGACGACTGTGACCGGGGCAACCAACGCTGAAGCGCGTGGCGGCCGGACGGCCGGCGTCGTCGCTGGCACGATCATCGGGCTCGGCTTGCTGGGCGCCTACGCGCACTCGCGCGAGCACAATCGTGGCCGCTGCTACGAGGGTCGCCGGATCTGCCGTGTCGTCGGCGAACGCTGCCACTACAATCGCTATGGCGAGTATGTCTGCCGCGACAAGGTGCGGTGCCACCGCCCGACGTACTGCGACTGATCTCAACGCGTCAGCGTCGGGGTTCAATCAGGGGGCCTGCCAGTCGATGGCGGGCCCCCTTCGCATGCGTCGCCGGCAAACAGACTGGTTGACCTCAGTCAGATGCGCTGGAACGGCTCGCGACATAGAGGGCGACGGCCGCGGCGTTCGAAACGTTGAGGCTGGCGAGCCCGCCTTTGGCTCCGATACGCACCAGTGCGTCGCAGTGCTCGCGCGTGAGGCGGCGCAGGCCGCTGCCCTCCGATCCCATGATCAGCGCGACGGGGCAGTCAAGGTTGATCGCATCGATCGAGCTCGTCCCTTCGCCGTCGAGGCCGAGGCGGGTGATGTCGTGTTCGGCGATTTCGGCAAGAGCACGGGCGAGGTTCGGTACGAAAGCGACGGGAACGGCCTCGAGGGCACCGGAAGCCGTCTTAGCGAGGGCGCCTGTGAGTGGGGGGAATGACGGCGCGTCATGATCAGGCCGGTCGCGCCGAAGACGGCGCCTGAGCGCAGGATGGCACCGACGTTATGGGGATCGGTGACCTGGTCGAGGACGAGAAGCGGGTGGCCTGGCCGGGTCCGTGCGCACAACTCGGCAAGCGTCGGCTCTTCGAGGAAGTGGGTCTCGACGAGTGCTCCCTGATGGACGGTGTCGGGGCCCAGGAGCTTGTCGAGGTCACGGGGGGAGGCTCGCGTTGCTGGCATGGCGCGCTCGGCCAAGGCTGCGGCAAGGCGCTGTTCGGCATTCTCGGTGAGGAGTATGCGCTCGATCTGGCGGCGGGGATTGGCGAGGACGGCTGCGACAGCGTGAATGCCATAGATGAATAGCCTGTCGTCGCCGCCAGCGGTCGCTTGGCCCTCTCGCTGGGAAGGGGGAGAACGGCGGGCCATGTCGGAGCGACGGGCTTCGTGACGACGGCCGGTGGGCGCGTCTCGGTGTGGTGGTTTCATGTGCGGCTCCGCGTGAGGCTGTCGTAGACCTCGGAGTTGACGACATGGTCTGGTCGGCGTCCGAGGCTCACATCGGTGATGGATCTAAGCGCGGTTGCGGCGATGTCGCGGAAGCACTCATCCGTCCAGCAAAGTGCATGCGGCGTGATGATGACGTTGTCCATGGCGAGCAGCGGACTGGTGGGCTCGATCGGCTCGTGCTCGGTGACGTCGAGGCCGGCGCCCATGATGCGCTGTGCTGCCAGCGCCTGGGCGAGGGCTGCCTCGTCGACGATGGGGCCGCGCGCCATGTTGATGAGGTAGGCCGTTGGTTTCATGCGGGCGAGCTGGGTGGCATCGATGAGGTGGTGGGTCTCGGGCGTAAGTAGGCAGGCGACGACGACGAAATCCGCCTCGGCCATGGTGCTCTCGAGGGGAGTGAGGGTGGCGCCGAGGCTGGCGAGGTGGGTTGCGTCTGCGAAGGGATCGGTGGCGATCATGCGGCCAAAGAATGGGCGGGCAAGGGTCAGGATCTCCTGGCCGATGGAGCCGGCGCCGATCACTCCCAAGGTGCGTGATGTCAGGCCCTGGCCCATGTAGGCGGTGCGGTCGTCCCAGCGGCCTTCGCGGACGATCTGGTTCTTCTTAAAGAGGCGGCCGGCGAGCGCGAAGATCATGGTGAGGGTGGCGACGGCGACTGGGCGGCGGACGGCCAAGGGCGTATTGGTGAGGACGATGCCGCGCGCCGTCAGGGCGGGAATGTCGCAGGTGTCGTAGCCGACGCCGTTGCGGGCGATAATTTTGAGGCGGCAGTCGGCGCGGGCAACCGACGCGGCGGTAACGCGCGGCAGGTTGACGTGCAGTGCGTCGTAGGTGGCGGCGATGTCGGGCGTGATCTCGTCGATGTGCGCGGGGAGCCACTCCCAGGTGATGGCCGCGTTGGCCTTGAGTTCGTCGAAGGCGGCGGGATCGAAGGCGGGTGTAGCGTCGGCGCGCAACAGGTCGCGGGTGACGCCAACCTTGAATGTCATGGGGACCTCACGTCGTTTTTCATGGCTCAGGGGAGGGAGCAAGGGAAGGCGTTCAAAGCATAAGGCTTGCGAGGAATCGCGCCACGACGAACGTCATGAAGATTGCGAAGCTCAACTCGAGCTGGCGCCGAGAGAGGCCGTGGGACAGGCGGGCGCCGATGGGGACGGCGAGGAGGGCGCTGGGTATGGCAAGCGCTGCGCCGAGGAGGCTCACATAGCCGAGTGCGCCGGCAGGCAGTTCTGGTGCGCCCCATCCCGCCCAGATAAAGCCGAGCATGCCGGGGATTGCGATCAGCGGGCCGAAGCCCGACGAGGTGGCGACGGCCTGATGGATTGAGCTGCCGTAGAGGGTCATCAGGATGACCACGTAGGCGCCACCGCCGATGCTCATCAGGGCGGAGATGGTGCCGATGGCCACACCATAAAGCTCGACGAAGCAACTCTTGGGGATGTCGTCGCCGAGCCGCCAGTTGTCGCGGCCGGCGTACATGCGGATCGCCAGAACAGTCCCCATCACCACCCAAACCCATTTGAGGAGGTCGCCGCCGGATTGGCGCACCAGCAACGAGCCGATGACCACACCGGCGATGACTGGCAGCGCCATGCGCTTGACGAAGGCGAGGTCGGCTACTCCACGGGCCTTGTGCGCCATGAACGAGCGCAGCGTGGTCGGGGCGATGATGGCCAGGCCGGTGCCGGTGGCGAGCTGCATGCGGACGGCATCGTCGACGCCCGCCCAGCGGAACGCCTCGTAGAGCGTGATCACGACGACGGCTCCGCCACCGATGCCGAGCAGGCCCGCCAGCATGCCGGAAACGAAGCCTGCAGCAGCCAGTGCTGTGGCCATCGCAGCAAGGGATGGCCAATCGATAGCGGTCATACGGGGACGTCCGGATCTTGGCCTATGCCGGGATGGCGGGGCGGCGAGAGAATTCAGCGACTTGACCCGGGCTTGGGGCTGGCGTCAACCAGTGAGGTGGCGTCGTGCGCCCGTGTCGGTGGTTCCTTGATCGTGCTCAATTGTCCGGCGAGAAAGGCATCGCATGATGGCGGCGATATCGGTAGCAACAACCAAGGCAAATTCCGTAAATCACCGTCATCGCAAGGTTCTACAGTCGCTGTTCGCCCATCCGGTCAGCGCTAATATCGATTTCAAGGACGTGGTGCATGTGCTCGAAGAGCTCGGCGCCGAGGTCGACAACCGCTCAGGCAACCGGATCGGCGTTACGCTCAATGGCCATACCGCGGCCTTCAGTCACGCGCATCACAGCCTGCCGAAGGAAGAGGTGGCGCAAATTCGCAAGTATCTGGAACTGTGTGGGGTCGATCCGGCGCAATACCCGGCCTGACACACCAGGAAAGGGGATCGTCATGGATGCTGGTGGACGCAGTGGAACGGGCACGTTTCTGGCGCGACTTTCGCGGCGGGTGAGTCTTGGCGCGGTTGTGCTGGGGCTTGCGGCGGTTGGTGTGATGGCGCAGGGCGGTGGGCAAAGTCGGCCGGGCGTCGACTACTGGCAGCCGGATTGGATGGTGCGGGAGTTGTGGGGGCCCGGGCGCATGCCCAAGGGCATGATGACGCGCATGCTGCGCCACATGACCTACATGAACTATGGCGTTCCCAAGGATTATGACAACGCCAAATCGACGGTTCTGCCGAGCCCCGAGACGACGGCTGCGGGCGCCAAGCTCTATGCGCAAAACTGCGCATCGTGCCACGGCAAGGATGGGCTTGGTGATGGCGACGCCGCAAACGCGCTCTCGCCATCGCCAGCGCTGTTGGCGTTCATGGTCCGCCGGCCGATCTCCGTCGACGAGTATCTGCTGTGGTCGATCTCGGAAGGCGGCGAGCAGTTCCAGTCGGCGATGCCGGCTTTCAAGTCGAAGTTGAAGCCGGACGAGATCTGGCAGATCGTCGCCTATATGCGGGCGGGGTTCCCGGTGGTCGACAAGGACGGCAAGTCGCTGCCGATGGTGAAGCCTAAATAAACCGCAGTCGGGGCACGAGGCCCATCGCCCTGGTCATGGCCGGGGCGGTTATTTCTCGGCTCGCTGGCGCATTGCTGCGTAGGCGTCGAGCGCGCGCTGGCGGGCTGCGGCATGGTCGACGATCGGGTGGGGATACGTCTGGCCAAGTTGTACGCCGGCGGATGCCAGGATTGCGTCGGGTGCCGTCCAGGGGGCGTGGATGTAGCGCGCGGGCAGGCCTGCGAGTTCGGGGACGTAGCGACGGATATAGTCGCCATCGGGATCGAACTTCTGGCCCTGCAGCACCGGATTGAAGATCCGGAAGTAGGGGGCAGCGTCCGCGCCCGAGCCTGCGACCCACTGCCAGCTCGCCGAATTGTTGGCGAGGTCGGCGTCGACCAGGGTGTCCCAGAACCAGCGTGCGCCGTTCTGCCAGGGGACCAGCAGGTGCTTGGTGAGGAACGAGGCAGCGATCATACGCACGCGGTTGTGCATCCAGCCGGCTTGCCAGAGCTCGCGCATGCCGGCATCGACGATCGGATAGCCGGTGCGGCCGCGCTGCCAGGCGGTGATTGCGGCCTGGCGATGCTGGTTGTCCTGGATCCAGGGAAAGTCGCCGAACTCTGGGCGGAACGGCGCATCGGGTAGCTGCGGCCAATGATGCAGCAGATGGTAGGAGAATTCGCGCCAACCGACCTCGCGCAGGAACGATGCGCCACCGGCAGTCTGGGCTGGATGGCGGGCGCGGGCGTGCTCGATGGCCGTCCAGATCTGGCGTGGGCTGATTTCGCCGAAATGGAGATGCGGCGACAACATCGACGTGCCCGGCTGGTCGGGCCGGTCGCGGGCTTCCGCGTAGTCTGCCATGCCGGAATTGAGGAATGCGGCGAGGCGGCGGGCTGCGCCGGCTTCGCCGGGACTCCAAGTCTCGCGGAGACCGCCGGCCCAGTCGGGCCGGGTCGGGCGGAGGTTCCAGTCTGCCAGATTGTCGCTGCTCGGGGCGCGGGCGGGGGCAGTCAGCCGCTTTGGCGCGGGCAGGGGCGGGCCGGGATCTCCGGCTGCGAGGAGGGCTCGCCAGAACGGCGTGAACACCCGATAAGGGTCGCCCGACTGTGTCTTGATGCTCTCAGGCTCGGCGAGCAGGTTACCGGCAAAGCGGCGGACTGTGATGCCGGCCGCGGTGCAGCCGCTATGGACGCTGGCCTCCACATTCACCTGCCACGGCGCGTAGCCGCGAGTCAGGTGGATCGCACTGGCACCGGTCTCGGAAGCGACGGCCTGGAGGCAGGCGCGCGTGTCGCCGCGCCGCAGGATCAGGGTGGCGCCGAGCTGGTGGATGCTATCGGCTAGTGTGGCGAGGCTGTGATGCAACCACCAGCGGCTGGCCGCGCCCAAGGCCCATTCACCCGCCGAGGCGTCATCGAGGATGAACAAAGGTACGATCGGCCGGCCGGTGTCGACCGCTGCGGCAAGGGCGCGATTGTCGGCGAGACGCAGATCCTGGCGCAGCCAGACGATGATTGGACCAGTCACGCGGTGCTCGCTTGGATGTGCGGGTCAGGTGTTCAACCGCCAGATGGCGGCGTTGAGAGCAGAGGCAAAACTGACCCACAGCAGGTAGGGCACGAACAAGAGGCTCGCCAGCGGGGAGAGGCCGCGTGCGAGCACGATGAAGGCGGCGATCGCGCACCACAGGGCCGCGATGTCGACCAGGGCGGCACCGATCTGCTGGCGACCGAAGAACAGGTAGGACCAGGCGGCATTGAGGACGAGCGCAACCAGCCAGGCAATCATGGCGGACGACATGGCGGACTGGCGCCACACCAGCCAGCCGGCGATGGCAATCATGATGTAGAGCAGGGTCCAGACCGGGCCGAAGACGCTGTTGGGTGGCGTCCACGATGGCTTGGCGAGTGAGAGGTACCAGTCGCCCGGCCTGTAGGTGGCGCCGAAGGCCGCTGCGAGGCCAACGGCCAGGAGAAAAGCTGCCAGAGCGATCCAGTTCGTGGTCGAGTTCGACATCAAGGCCTCGTCAGTGCCGAATGCGTGGCAATCCGCGGCACATGCTTGCCACGGTCTATACGTTTAACGCACGGGGCGGCCGACTGGATCTGCCTGACGTCGCATCAGCGCTTGTTCGCCTTGCGCCAGGCTTCGTAATCGACCTTGGTCTGCGGGTCGGTCGGCGGGTAGAGGCCCAGGATCGAGCGGCCTTCGAGCACCTTTTCGGTGGCGAAGTCCTCGAAGGCGGTCATCTCGTAGCCTTCCTCGGCGATCTCATCGGCAAGGTGAGCAGGAATGACGACGCAGCCGTCGCTGTCGCCGACGATGACGTCTCCGGGAAAGACGGGGGCGTCGCCGCAGGCGATGGGAACCTGGGTGTCGATGGCTTGATGCAGCGTCAGGTTGGTGGGGGCGGACGGGCGCTGGTGGAAGGCCGGGATATCGAGCCTGGCGATCTCGGCGGCATCACGAAAGCCACCGTCGGTGACGATGCCGGCGACGCCGCGCTTCATTAGACGGGTGACGAGGATGGAGCCTGCCGATGCTGCGCGCGCATCCTTGCGGCTGTCGATGACGTAGACGTGGCCGGGCGGGCACTCGACGTCGATACTGTGGCGCTGGGGATGGGCACGGTCCTGGAAGACGGTGATGGGATTGAGGTCTTCGCGGGCGGGGATGTAGCGCAGAGTGAAGGCCTCGCCGACCATGGTTGGTTTGCCGGGATCGAGCGGTACGACTCCCTGGATCATCTGGATGCGCAGGCCGCGTTTGAACAGGGCGGTGGTGATGGTGGCGGTGGAAATGCCCTTCAGCTTGTCGCGGGTCTTTTCACTCAACGGCATTTGGGGGTCTCCTCGCTGGTCTGTGTCGGCCGGATCAGGGCTTGAGCATCTCTTTGACTAGGCCGCTTGCCGCGCCCATGTCGATCTGGCCGGCATACTTGGCCTTGAGGACGCCCATCACCTTGCCCATGTCCTTAGGCTCCTTGGCGCCGGTCTCGGCGATGAGCTTGGCGATGATCTCGCGGGTCTGGCCGGCGTCGAGCATGCGCGGCAGGTAGGTTTCGATCACCGTGATTTCGGCCGCCTCCTTGGCGGCAAGCTCCGGGCGGCCGCCGGCATTGTATTGCTCGATCGAATCGCGGCGCTGCTTCACCATGCGCGTCAGCACGGCGACGATGCCGGCATCATCGATCTCGCCCTTGGCGGAGGGCTCCATGTCGGCGGACTTCATGGCCGCGATCATCAGCCGGATGACGCCGAGGCGGTCTTTTTCTCCGGCTTTGAGGGCGGTCTTCATGTCATCGGTCAGGCGCTGGCGCAGCATTCGGGCCTCCAATGGCGAATAAGAAGGTCGAGTTCAGGTCTCTACAGCACGAAGAGTGAACACGTGTCACGTGTCCCGCGCATTTGACCCTGACAGTCCCTTCGCATAGGTTCCGCCGCCAATCCATCGCTTTGATAGGGTGCTACGACCGAGCGCCCAGCGGAGACCGCCATGAGCAGTGCCGATACGGTGAGACCAGACGCCGCCTGGGCGGAGGCGCCGATGACAGCGCGACTTGTGCTGGCGGATGGCTCGGTGATCGCGGGCGCGGGGCTCGGGGCGACGGGCACGGCGGTGGGCGAGGTGTGTTTCAATACGGCGATCACGGGCTATCAGGAGATCCTCACCGATCCTTCGTATGCCGGGCAGATCATCGTCTTCACGTTTCCCCACGTCGGCAATGTCGGGACCAACGACGAGGATATCGAGACTTCGAACCTGGCAGCGCGCTCGGGCGTGCGGGGCTGTGTGCTCAGAGCGGGCGTTACCGATCCCTCGAACTGGCGGGCCGACAGCCACCTGGATGCGTGGCTAAAGGCGCGGGGCATTATCGCGATCGCCGGCGTCGACACGCGGGCGCTGACGGCGCTCATTCGCGAGAACGGAATGCCGAACGGCGTCATCGCGCACGAGCCCTCAGGTCGGTTCGACCTGGAGAAGCTGGCGGGGGAAGCGAAGGCCTGGCCGGGGCTGCTGGGGCTCGATCTGGTGCCGGATGTGACCAGCGGGCAAAGCTATAGCTGGAACGAGATGCGGTGGGCGTGGGGTAAGGGTTACCAGGACGTGGCGGCGGCGGAGCTGCACGTTGTGGCCATCGACTACGGTCTCAAGCGCAACATCCTGCGCTGCCTCGCCTCGGCGGGGTGCCGGGTGACAGTGGTTCCGGCGAAGACGTCGGCCGAGGACATTCTGGCGCGCAATCCCGATGGGGTGTTCCTGTCGAATGGACCGGGGGACCCGGCGGCGACCGGCATCTATGCCGTGCCCGAGATCAAGAAGCTGTTGGCGGCGGGCCTGCCGACGTTTGGCATCTGCCTCGGCCACCAGATGCTCGGGTTGGCGCTCGGAGCCAAGACTGCAAAAATGAAGCAGGGCCACCATGGCGCCAACCATCCCGTCAAGGATCACACGACCAACAAGGTCGAGATCACCTCGATGAACCACGGTTTTGCGGTGGACAGGGATACGTTGCCGGGTGACGTCGTCGAAACGCACGTGTCGCTGTTCGATGGCTCCAACTGCGGTCTCAAGGTCAAGGACCGGCCGATCTTCTCGGTCCAGTACCATCCGGAGGCCTCGCCCGGCCCGGAGGATAGCCATTATCTCTTCACGCGGTTCTGCAATCTGATGCGGGCGCGGAAGGGGATCCCAGCCTTGGCCGAGCGTTGAAGACGGCTTCGCTCTCGGTAACGACGCTTGCCATGTTCCGGTGCGGTTCTGTCGAGTAGTCTCGGACCATGAGAGAGTTTCTGCGATGCGCAATCGGGATTGCGTCAAGGGCGTTTGATGCCCCCATTCGGAATGGAAGGCCTGGGCGAGGACGAGCCGTGAGGCGAGGGCCGTCTTATCTCGGCGCGTGTCTGGGCCTTCTGATGGGCATGACAGCCGTGCCACTGGACGCTAGTGCGCAAGGCGATGTGCATCCGTTGTGCGCGGCGCGTGAGGGGCGGGATGTCAAACTCCTCTCCATCGAGGCCAGCGGCCTGTGCGCCGTGATCGAGACGGCGGGCAAGGACGGGCAGCCACGCGATGTGCTCGCCGATCCGGTCGGTCGCGCCTCGCACGATCAACTGCCCGGTCTGGCCGCCGCTGATTTCGTGCTGCTTGGGGAGGTGCACGACAATCCGGTTCACCATCGGAGCAGAGCCGGCCTGCTCGGCAAACTGAACGGCCGGACCTGGCGGCCTGAGGACGGGCGGGCTTCGAGGGGACCCAATTTTGGGCTCATCATGGAGCACATACGGGCCGATCAACAGGAAGCGGTTTCGGGAATCACTCCGCGTGATGGGACAGGGCGCGACGGCCGGTCGGCAAAGACCTATCTTGATGTGCTGGAATGGGAGAAATCGGGCTGGCCCGAGCGCAAACTTTTCGAGCCGATCTTTAGCGAGATTTTCGATCTTGTGCTGCCCGTCTATGCAGGCAATCCGACGCGTGCCGAGGTGCGCGATGTGGCGCGCAAAGGTGTGGCAGCGTTGCCAGAGCGGACGCTTCAGGAGCTCGGGCTTCTTGATCCGTTGCCGCCTGCGGCGCAGGATGGGTTGCTCGGAGAGCTCGAGGCCTCGCATTGCGGGTTGATGCCTAAGCGGGCGTTTGCTGGAATGGCCGATGCGCAGCGCTTTCGCGATGCTTTCATGGCCAAGGCTCTCGTTGGCGCGCAGTCCAAATACGGCCACGCAGTGCTGCTCGCCGGCAACGGTCATGTGCGGCGAGACCGCGGCGTGCCCTGGCATCTCAGTCGTATGGCGGCGGGCAAGACCATCGTTGTCATCATGTACGTGGAGGTCGCGTCCACTGGCTTGCGTGTGGAGGACTACGTCGAGCGGGATGCGGCGGGCAGGCCCGTTGCCGACTTCGTTTTTGTTACAACACAGGTCGCGCGACCGGATCCATGCGAAGAGATGCGCAAGCACTTCAAGCGGTGATGGTGTCTCGCGCGGCGGCGTTCGCCTGTGCTTCACTGTTGGCGGTGGCGTTTGCCTATGCTTCACTGTTGGCGGTGGGGCTAACGGGAGACAAAGTGATGATCGCGACACTTAAGGACGGCGCCACGACGACGGTGCTGATCGACCGGCCCGAGCGGCGCAACGCGCTCGATCATGCCGGCGTCAAGGCAGTGGTCGAGGCGATTGCAGCGGCGGAAGCCGATGCGGCTTGTCGGGTGATCGCGATCCGGGGGGCGGGCGGCACGTTCTGCTCAGGCCGCGATCTAGCCGATGCCCGCGCCGATGCGCCGCTCGAGGAGATCCTCGCCTACGACGAGGACTGGACCGACATCTTTCATCTGCTCGCGGGCTCGGCCAAACCGTCGGTGTCGATCGTGGAAGGCCATGCCGTGGCCGGCGGCTTCACGCTGGCGATGGGGTGCGATTTCGTTGTTGCGGAGGCTGCGGCGCAGTTCGGTGCGCTCGAGATGCGCGGGGGCTTTCCGGCGTCTGTCAACAGTGCGGTGCTGTCGCGGGTGGTCGGTCCGCGCAAGGCGCTCGAGTACCTGCTGTCGGCGGATACGTTCCCGGTGGATCATCTGCAGGCATCCGGCCTCATCAACCGTGTGGCTTCAGGAAGGGAACAACTCGAAGCCGAGGCCCGGAAGTTGTGCGCCGGTCTCGCCGCGCTTGATCCGACAGCGGTCAAGCTCACCAAGGACGCGCATCGGATGGCGAGCGTGATGCCCATATCCGAAGCGCTGGTGATGGGGCGGCACCTCAACGCGCTGATGATGGCGACGGGGCGCATCACAGCCGCCCGCGACAAAAGTAAGGCGCGGAAGAGCTAGCACTTCCGACGCCCAGTGTTTGCGTCGCGGGCTGGCTTATCTGATTTCCTGGGGGTCGTAGGAGAGGCCCGCGCCACCGTAGCCGCCGTCGACGTTGAGGACATGGCCTGTCACCCACTGGCATTCGTCGGAGGCGAGATAAAGCGCTGCGTTAGCGACGGCGTCGGGCGTGCCGTAGCTGTGTGTGGGGATTCGATCGATGTAGCCGCGCTTGCGCGAGGGTCCGTGCACGGAGATGCCGGTTTCGATCGGACCCGGTGCGATGGCGTTGCACATGACGCCCTGACCGGAAAGCTCGACGGCGAACACCTTGCATAAATGGTTGGCCGCCGCCTTCGAGGCGCCGTAGGCGATGCCGCCCATATTGCCACGCTGGCCGGAGATGGAGCCGATCTGGATGATGCGGCCGCCGCCTTGCTCGACCATCACTCGGGCTGCTGCCTGGGAGGTGAGAAACGAGCCGGTGAGGTTGATGCGGAGCACGCGCTCCCAGTCCTCGAGGGAGGTGTCCAGGGCGAGCTTGTGGAAGCCGACGCCGGCGCTGTTGACGAGGATATCGATGCGGCCGAGGCGCTTGACGGTTTCCTCGACCTGGCTCGCGCAGTCGGCGGGGATCGTGACGTCGGCCTTGACGGCTTCGGCCTTGCCGCCCGCCTCGACGATGCTTTTGGCCGCGGCCTCCGCCTTGGCGAAGTTGGCGTCAGAGCAGATGACGGCTGCGCCTTCGGCGGCGAAGCGTCGGGCGATGGCTGCTCCGAGGCCGCCGCCGCCACCGGTCACCAGCGCTGCTTTTCCCTGCAATCTCATGGGTTCTCTCCTCAAGTGATTGGACGCGCCGCCGCTCAACTCAACCGGTCCATAGCATCCATAGCGCCAGCAACGGTTCCTGGTCGGCCTGCATAGCGTGCCAGATGCAGGGAGGATTGTGCACGAGATCGCCACTGGCGCGCAGGAGCCAGGGTCTATCGTCCTGCCGCCACTGGCCGGGCGAGAGCACGATGTAGACCTCCTCGGGGGGATGGCGATGGTTCGGGTAGGTGGTGGCCGGGGCGAGAAGACTGATGCCGATGCGCACGTCGCTGCGCTGCTCGAGGCCGGCGTCGCCGATCAGCACGGCGTTGGCGTGGTTGTGGGGGAACCCTGGGGGATCGCCGTCCGCGGGTTGGCGACGATACCAGGCGAGGTCCAGTGCCAGCGTGTCGATTGCATCAGCGAGCTGCCGGATGGCGGGCGAGGCGGCGCGGGCGTTGGCGAGAGCGGCGGGGAGGTGCGTGCAGGCGGGCGGCGTCGTTGGCACAGGGCGCTGGAGCGCGCCTTGGGCGGCGCGCAGTCTCTCGAAGACCATGGCGGCCATTGGCCGGGCGGACGGCATCGAGGCGTTGCCGTCGCGCACGGCTGCTTCGGCGGCATCGAGAAGCGATTGGAGCGGTTGTGCACGCATGATGACTAGTCCTTGGGTCGTAGTGTCATTGGCCGGCGCCATGGCGGGCGCGTGTCCAGGTTCCAGATGCGGCAAGTTTTCAGTTCGCGTCGCGAGCGCGCGTCCGGCTTAGGCTTTCGATCGCTTCCGGGTTGACCAGGGAGGAGAGGTCACCGGGTTGCTCGCCCAGATAAACCGCGCGCACCACGCGGCGCATGATTTTCATATTGCGGGTTTTGGGCAGGTCATCGGTGAAGACGATCTCTTTGGGGCGGAATGGGGTGCCGAGGCCGTGGGTGACGGCATTGGAGAGGGCGTCCTTCGCGTGCTGGGGATCGATACCCTGGCGGGGCACGCAAACGCAGACGATGGCCGTGCCCTTGACGGGATCAGGGATGCCGATGGCGGCGACCTCCTTGACGTGGCCGGTGGCGAGCAGGAGCGTCTCGATCTCGGAGGGACCGGTGCGCTTGCCGGCAATCTTCAGCGTGTCGTCGGAACGGCCGAGCAGATAGTAGAAACCGTCGGCGTCGCGGGTGGCGAAATCGCCGTGGTGCCAGACGCCGGGGTAGGTGGACCAATAGCTCTGGATATAGCGCTCCGTGTCCTGCCAGAGGCCCTGGGTGAGGCCGATCGGAGCCCGCTGCATGACGAGTTCTCCGACGACGCCCGGGGGGGCCGTCTCGCCGTTCTCGGTGTAGATGGCGGCGGCGGTTCCGGGGACCGGGCGGGTGAACGAGCAGGGCTTGATGGGGTGAGTGACGACGGAGGTGACGATGCCGCCCATCTCGGTGCCGCCGCTGAAATTGATGATCGGAAGCCGGCCGTTGCCGATGGTTTGGAACAACCAATGCCAGGCCTCGGGTGTCCAGGCTTCGCCGGTCGAGACGAAGATGCGCAAGGAAGCGAGATCGTAGCGGCTGGCATCGAAGCCTGGATCGGCCATGAAGCCGCGCGCCATGGTGGGGGCTACCCCCAAGTAACTGACGCGCATGGCCTCGACGATGCGCCAGATGCGGTCGGCGGAGGGATAGTCGGGTGTGCCTTCGGCGATGACCATGGTGCCACCCATCAGGGTCGTGCCGTAGACGAGGATGGGCCCCACCAGCCAGCCCATGTCGGACATCCACAGGATGCGATCAGAAGCTTTGAAATCCATGCAGATGCCGAGATCGAGCACGGTCTTTACGGGAAAGCCGCAGTGGGTGTGGACGACACCCTTCGGTTTGCCGGTGGTGCCGGAGGTGTAGACCAGCAGGAAGGGGCTGTCGGCCTCGACGGCAAGGGTTGCCGTGTCGCCGTCGCGATCCGAGGCGATCTCGGTCCAATGGTGGTCGCCTGGCTGCCACTGCATGGGGGCATCGGCGCGATGGCAAACGATGACGTGGGTGAGGCTCGGCACGTTGGGGCGGGCTTCGTCGACGACCTGCTTGGCGGCGACGATGCGGCCGCGGCGGTAGGACCCGTCGACGGTGATGATGGCACGCGCGCGCGCATCGTTGAGGCGAGCCGTGACGGCATCGGCGCCGAAGCCCGAAAAGAGGGGCAGGACGACGGCGCCGATTTTCGGCACCGCGAGCAGGGCGACAACGGCCTC
Organism: uncultured Alphaproteobacteria bacterium; assembly: GCA_963761475.1. Taxonomy (GTDB): domain Bacteria; phylum Pseudomonadota; class Alphaproteobacteria; order Rhizobiales; family Hyphomicrobiaceae. Next base: position 77,570 of record CAVXGT010000012.1, on the reverse strand, counting down.
GGGGATGTTGGGCAAGTAGATGGCGACGACATCGCCAGGGCCGAGGCCCAGGCGCCGCAGGCCCGCCGCGAAGCGGGTGACGTTGGCGTCGAGCTCGGCGTAGGTCCAGGTCAGCCGGTCGCCGTTCTCGCCGATCCATTCAAGGGCCGGTTTGCTGTAGGTCGGGGTATCACGCCACTTATCGAGGCAATTGAGCACGACGTTGGTCTGGCCGCCGGCACACCATCGTGGCCATTCGGGGCCCCGAGACTGGTCGAGGGCTGCACTGAAAGGGCGGGTGAAGCGATAGTCGATGTGGGCGAAGAGGGTTCGGTAGAATTGCTCGGGCTCGGCGACCGACCAGGCGATGAGATCGTCGTAGTCGCGCCGGCCGGCTGCATTGATGAAATGCGTGAGGTTGGCTGCGGCAATGGTTTCCGCGCTTGGACGCCAGGCGATGGGCTCGTCGATCATCGGTCGGCTCCGGGCTTGGTTGTCGGGGATTGGGGCTCAGACCATGGTCAGCAGACGCTGGAGCAGCCCTAGGGGATCGTGGATCACGCGCATGCCGTTGCCGGCGATGCGGCGGGTATCGTTGTCGAGGGGATCGATGCGTGCCCAGTCGGGCGGAACGAAGCTGACCTCGACCTCGGTGCCATCGTCAAACTTCAGATGGCGCGAGCAGGCGCGGGCGTAGTCGCAGTCGCTCCAGTGGCCTTGGCCGAGACCGGCAGCTTGCCAATCCATCTCGGCCATCCAGGCGACGTCGGTGCGGAAGCGGTCGGGGTCGTCGACGACGAGCACCAGGTCGAGGTCGGCTTCGGCGTGGGCGCGGTCGGCGTCGCTCCAGGAGCCGACGACAGCAGCGGCTTTCACGGATTGGGTGGTGTTCGACCAGTTCTTGATGGCGGTGATGATCTTCTCTGTTTGCTGTGCGCTGAGACTGTGCATGGCGCGACCTCATCAGTGATGGTGAGACGACCTCATTGCATTTGGCCTCGACGGGGTCGGCTCAATAGAGCTTGGCACCGAAGTTGCGGCTCTCGTCGAACTCGGGCGACAGGCGGCCGGTCGGTCGGGCAGCCTCGCCGGCTTCGCGGGGAAGGAACTTGCCGGAACCGGCTGCGGCCTTGAGCTTTCCGTCGTCGGCGATGACCTCGCCGCGCCTGAGCACGGTTGTCGGCCAGCCCTCGATCGTGCGGCCGGCATAGGGCGAATAGCCGGTATTGTCGTGGGTGGTCGCATCGGAAATGGTGGTGCGGCGCTTGGGGTCCCAGATGCAGATGTCGGCATCGGCGCCGATGCAGATCGATCCCTTGCGCGGGTTCAGGCCATACATGCGCGCTGGCGCGGTCGAGGTCCATTCGACGAAGCGGTTGATGGAGAAGCGCCCCTTCGAGACCATGGCGTCGAACAGCAGCGGTAGGCGCAGCTCGAGGCCGGGCATGCCGTTGGCGATTTCCTTGAATGCCGGGTTCGGCCCCTTCATCAGCTTGCCGGTCGCGTCGAAGCGGTAGGGGGCGTGGTCGGAGGAGATGAACTGCAGATCGCCACGGTCGAGTGCCTGCCAGAGGGCTTCCTGGTCAGACTTCCAGCGCAGCGGTGGGCTACACACCCACTTGGCGCCTTCGATGCCGGGCTTGTCTAGGTCGTCGACTGTGAGGGTGAGGTACTGGGTGCAGGTTTCGCCAAACATCTTGACGCCGCGCGCGCGGGCGTCACGGATGACGCGGGCGCCCTCGTCGGTGGAGACGTGGTAGACGATGACGGGCTGGTCGACGAGCTCGGAGAAGGCTGCGAGGCGGTAGATGGCCTCGGTCTCACACAGGCGGGGATGATGGGGGCCGTGAAATTTCGGCGCGGTGTAGCCGCGCTCGACGAGGCGGCGGCCCATCCAGGAGATCATGCCGTTGTTCTCGGCGTGGACGCAGACGAGGGCGTTGTTCTCGCGGGCGGCAATGAGGGTATCGAGGAGCTGCTCGTCGTCGACCTTGGTGTGCTCGTAGGTCATGAACAGCTTGATCGAGGCATGGCCGGCCTTGACGAGGGGTGGCAGCTCCTCCTTGAGGACGCGGGCGGTGGGGTCGGCCAGGATCATGTGCAGGGCATAGTCGATGATGGCGCCCTTCTTGGCGAGGGCGTGATAGTCCTCGAGCACCTTGGTCAGGCTCTGGCCTTTGTGCTGGGCGGCGAAGCAGACGACAGTGGTAGTACCGCCAAGGGCTGCCGAGCCGGTGCCGGATTCGAAATTGTCGGCGTTCATGACGCCCATGCCCGAGAGCTGCTCGATGTGGGCGTGGGCGTCGACGCCGCCGGGGAGAACCAAGCGGCCCTTGGCGTCGATCTCGGTCTTGCCAGGGGTGAGGCCGCGGCCGAGGCCAACGATTTCACCCCCTTTGATGGCAACGTCGGCGGCGAATGTCTCGGTGGCTGTTGCGACAGTTCCGCCGCGAATGACGATATCGAAATCGGACATGAGGCTTCTCCACAACGTGCAAATGAGGGTTCAGGCGAGCATCGAGCAGGCGCTGCGTACTGGCAAGGGGAAAGGGGCGGTTCGGGTGGGATTGACGTCAAGCGGCGAAGCTCGAGCGTGCCTGTATCCCCCAGCGACCGTCGACCCTGGTAACGATGTAGATCGAGCGGTAGGTGGCGATGATGCTGCCGTCACTGCGATAGCGGGCGAACTCGGTGTCGAAATGCACCTTGTCGGCGCCCGCGTGGATGACCCGGCGCTCGATCCAGGCACTGTGCGACCATTCGCTTGCGTCGGCGGTGGACTTGAAGATGGTGAGATCGAAGTCGGCGGCTGTCGGGTAAATGGTTACCTTGCTCGAGTGGAAGCGGACGTGGGGGAAGTTGAAAGTGTCAGCTACGTTGGCGCCGACCGCGCTGTTGAAGGCGACCATGAAGCGGTCGAGCACGTCTATCGCCGAAGTGACACTCGCCTGGTGGTTCATCGCGTTTTCTCCGGGCATGATGGTGAGAGCTGCAACCTGGCGCGTGCGGCTCGGACCGGCAGGGTATCCCCGCAACAGTTCGGGGAAAACCTCTGGATAGCCACACGGGCGTCGTTGCCTTGCCTTGCTGTCTCGCGGCGACTTAGAGAACAGTTCCAGCCAATGCGCACCAAGCGCATCCTGTAGGGCTGTGGGGGCGGTGGCTTATGAAGCGGGAACAATCCGGTACATTCCTGAGCGCGGTATTTGTCGACTATGACAACATCTACATGTCGCTCAAACGCAAAAGTGAGGACGCTGCGAAGCGCTTTGCGAAGGATGCCGGGCGCTGGTTGAAGCAGATCGAGACCGGGGCGCTGATTACGCCGACGAACGGGCTGTCGCTCGGCGGCAGCCGCCGTATCGTGATGAACCGCTGCTATGGCAATCCCGTGCCGCGGCGGAATGCGTCGGACAACTCAACAGACATGAGTTCCTTCGCCTTCATCCGGCATCATTTTCTCAAGGCCGGCTTCGAGATCGCGGACTGCCCGCCGCTGACGGCTCAGCTCAAGAATTCATCGGATATCCGCATGGTCATGGACCTGCGCGACTATCTCGATCACGACACCTACTTCGACGAGTTCGTGATCCTCTCGGGCGATGCCGACTTTACGCCGGTGCTGCACCGGCTGAGGGCACACGCGCGACGCACCATCATCTATGCCAATGACTACACGGCAACGCCCTATACGGCGATCAGCGACGGCGAGATCCGCGAATCGGATCTGATCGCGCTGCTGCTCGAGGGGCAGATCGCGGCCACCGACGAGACGGCGGAGCTGGCGCAATCGGCGGCAGGCGCCAATCTCGAAGCGGCGCGCCGAGCGATCGTCGACGACGTGATCGCGACGGTCCGTACCGCGAAGTCGCCAGTGCCGCTGGAGGTGCTCGCAGATCACGCGGTGCGTGCCATCGGGCACGACAGGACCATCGGCACGGGCTGGGCGGGGGCGGGTGGCTTCCGCGAGCTGCTGACGCAGCATTTGCCGGCCGGACTCAAGGTGTCGGGCGAACCGCCTTACGTGGTGATCGACGAGCAGCGGCATATCACGCAGCAGCCGGCGGAGCCGATGCCGGCACGGCTCGAGGCCGAGCCAAGGGCCGAGCGGGCTCGCCTGCAAACGGAGGTGGATACGTTCTCGCGTGGTGGCCTGGTGCGCCAGCCGCTCGCCGCGCAGACGGCACCGACGCAGACGTTGCCCGCACCGGCACCGTTGACGGCGCAGAGCGAGGTATCGCGGCCGATCCAGCGGCAGCCGGCGCCAGCGGTCACACCGCCAGCACGCCGGTCGGCAGCGGCCGAGTTGCAGGCCCAGGCGTCTCAGCACCAGCCTGCGTCTCAGCCGAAGCCGCAGGCGCAGCCTGCGCCCCAACATGCTGCTGCTAGTGACGGGCAGGGGGCGATCCATCAATCGATTGCGCGCATTCATGAGGCCTGCAAGGCGCCGCCGCTGGCTCCGCCGGAGTACCGGGCACTGTTCGAGATTATCGCCCAGGAGATCAACGACAACGGTCTCGTTGGGGCGCAAACGATCCATTCGATTACGCAACGGGCACGGGATCGCGGCATCGACGTGCATCGCGACGACGTCAGGTTCGTGCTCGAGGTGGTGAGCGAAGCCGATCCGTGGTTCGAGCAGGGCGCATCGCCGACAATCTTTGCCGGCCGGTTCCGCAATTTCGTCGTGGCCCGCTGCCGCGCCCAGGGCTTGACGCTCTCGGTGGATGAGCTGGATCTGGTCGAAGCCTGGTTTGCGGGCGGGACGGCGCCTGCACAGCCGGCACCGCGTCAACCCGCACCGACGTTCGCGGCTCAGCCGCCACAGCGGCCCGCGCAACCCGCGGCGGCGGATACGGGCTACTGGGCGGCGGACGAAGCTCGCCCGAGGGCACCGGCGCCAGCTCATGAGGAACACGCGGAGCTGGCCGATGAGGATTTCCCGCGGATCGTGCGGACTCGGCTGAGGGGCTGAGCGCGGCCCTGCGGACTTGATTGGGGAGAGCCCCGGTAGCCGGATCGTGCTACCGGGGCTTTCTTTTGGCGATCGGCGCCGGGACAGGTTCGCCCGCGAGCGCTACAGTCATGGCAACGGCTGCGGTCCGGTGGGCTGCGCGATCGAGTCACCGCCATGGAGGACGCCATGCCTGTCCGTATTCTCGGCATGATCGGAGTGACGCCGCCCAAGAGTGATGCGACACTGATCATCATCGAGGGCGCGTTGTCGCCAGACTACATCGTCGAAAGCGCGCGGGCGCACGAAGCGGCCGGCTACGACATGGCTTTGGTTGGGTATTCCTCGTCATCGGCCGAGGGATTTCTGGTGGCGCTGCATGCCGCGCACCACACGAGGGCGATCAAGTACCTGGTGGCGCACCGGCCGGGGTTCGTGCAACCAACGCTGATGGCGCGCAAGATCGCCACCTTCGACCAGCTAACGCGCGGGCGGCTGGCGATCCACATCATCACGGGCAAGACCGATGCGGAACAGCATGGCGACGGGGATTTTTCGCCGAAACCTGAGCGGTACGCGCGGGCGGCCGAATATCTAGGCGTGATGCGGCGGGTGTGGTCGCAGAACGAGCCGTTCGACTTCGAAGGGCGTTTCTATCGTGTGGCCGGCGCGGCCTCCGACGTTGCGCCATTGCAGCAGCCTTATCCGGAGATCCTGTTTGGCGGCGCCTCGGAGGGGGCGCTGGCGATGGGGGCCGAGCATTGCGATACCTATGCGATGTATGCCGAGCCCTTGCAGGCGGCAGGCGCACGGATCGCGGAGTTGCGTGAGCGGGCTTCGGGCTTCGGGCGCACACTCGGGTTCAATATCTCGGCGCGGCCGATCATCGGCGATACCGAGGCGGAGGCCTGGGAAAAGGCTCATGCCATTCTCGGCAAGCTCGAAGGTGGGGCGTCGCGAGGCTGGAGCCGGCAGGAAGGCACCAAGGAAGCGGTGGACAACGCGGGGCGGCGGCTCATGGGTTTTGCCGCGGAGAAGGATCTGCACGACAGTTGCCTGTGGATGCCGATCACGCGGGCGACAGGGGCGCTCGGTAACACCTCGGCGCTGGTCGGCACGCCGAGGCAGGTGGCGGATGCCTTGCTCGCTTACTACAGGCTCGGCGTCGGCTCGTTCCTGATCCGCGGCTTCGATCCCGAGCGGGATACGGCGGCGTTCGGCCGGGAGCTGATCCCGATGATTCGGGAGGGGGCAGCCCGGATCGATCGGGGTGGATAGGTGGATAGTCGAGGGAGCGGCTTGACTTGACGATTGGCGTTTGTGCGGCGTTTGGCGGGGATGCTGCGGCTTGGTCACGGTGACGCCATGATCGCGATGCTGGCTCGGTTGGTGGCGGCGGGACGGAACCGGGGCAGGTGGGTGCGCTTTGACGTGCCGCCGGCTCCAGCGAACGCCTCAGAACGGCGGCAGCGGGCCAGAAACAGTCGGTGAGGTCGAGACGTCCATGACTGTTGGTTCCGCCGATGGATCGGTGCGGCAGGCGAGGCTGCTCTCGGTCGATGCCTTGCGTGGCTTCACCATCATCTGGATCGTGGGCGGCGACAATGTCGTGGGCTCGCTGGCACGGCTGACGAAAGACCAGGGCGGCTGGGTCGGTTGGCTCGGTGAAGCGGTCGGCAACCAGTTCCTGCATGTGCGCTGGGAAGGCCTGACCTTTTACGACCTGATCTTCCCGATGTTCATCTTTGTTACGGGCGTGTCGATCACGCTGTCGCTCGGCCGCCTGGCTGGGGAGGGGCGGGGGGCTGCCTATCGGCGGATCGTGCGCAGGGCGGTGGCGCTCGTTGTGCTCGGCGTGTTCGTGGCGGGCGGGGTGGCGCTGGCGTGGCCGGAGGTGCGGCTGCTCGGCGTGCTGCAACGGATCGGCATTTGTTACCTCGTGTCCGCACTGCTGTTCCTGCATCTGGATTGGCGGGGGATCGGCGGCGTCATAGCCGCAATCCTCGTCGGCTACTGGGCGGCATTGACGTTCGTGCCGGTGCCGGGGCTTGGCGTGCCCTCCTTTGATGAGGCGCACAATCTGGTGCGCTGGGTCGATGCCACCTATCTGCCGGGCAAGCGCTGGTACGGGGATTGGGATCCGGAAGGATTGCTGTCGACGGTGCCGGCAGTGGCGACATGCCTGATGGGGGTGCTGGCCGGCAAGATTCTGGCGATGCGGACGGAGGCGCCGGCGGGCCGGGCGTGGGTGCTAATGGGCGCGGGCGTGGTGTGTGTCTGCCTCGGATGGCTCTGGGGCCTGCAGTTTCCGATTGTGAAGAAGCTTTGGACATCGAGCTTTGTGCTGTTCGCGGGCGGATGGTGCCTGCTGCTGCTTGGCGCTTTCCATGCCATCGTCGATGTCTGGGGCATCCGGCGCTGGGCAACCGTTCTGCTCTGGGTCGGCTCCAATGCGATTGCGCTCTATCTCGTGCAGAATCTGGTCGGCTTCGAGAGCCTCGCCAAGCGCATCGCTGGAGGCAGTGTGCGGGCAGCCTTCGACGCCGTCGTCGTGCCGGGGTTTGGCTTAATGGTGATCCGGATGATCGCCATGGGGCTCGCAATCGGGCTGGCGAGGGCGCTCTACCGGCGCGGCCTCTTCCTCAGAGTGTGACTGCGGCTTGCTTCGGGCCTGGGATTGCCGTTCCATGGTGTGGAAACTGGCGAGCGGAAGGAGGCACATTATGGCATCCCGGCTGACACCTGCGGAGGTGCAACAGTACCAGGAGGACGGCTTCATCTTCGTCCGGGGTCTGTTCGATGCGGAGGAAACCGACATCCTGCGGCGCGCGATGGAGCAGGATCCGGCGATACGAGAGCACTCGCTGCTGCGCGCGGATCAGGAAGGCGGAGCGACGCGGATCGCGCTGTGGAACCGGGCCGGCGACAGCGTCTATGGCTTGGCGGCGCGCTCGGCCAAGGTGGTCGATACGGCGGAAGCGCTGATCGGGGAGCCCGTATATCATTTCCAATCAAAGCTCACGGCCAAGGACCCGAAGGTGGGCGGGGCGTGGGAATGGCACCAGGATTACGGCTATTGGTACTACAACGGCTGCCTGGAGCCGAAGATGCTGTCGATCATGGTGGCACTCGACCGGACGGACGGGGAGAACGGCTGCCTGAAGGTGGTGCGGGGGTCGCACAAGCTCGGCCGCCTGGACCATGTCGCGGTGACGGCGGGACAGAATACGACCGATCCCGAGCGGATGCCGCACATTCTGGCGAAGTACGAGACGGTGGACTGTGTGCTTGAACCGGGCGATGCCGTGATCTTTCACGGCAATACGCTACACCGGTCGGACCAAAACCGCTCGGATCGACGGCGATGGACGTTCCTGTGCTGCTATAACGCTGTCTCGAACGATACCTACAAGCGGGACGACGACCGCTATTACGTGCCGCTGGAAAAGGTGGATGACGGGGCGGTGAAGCGGGCGGGGCTCGAGTTCGCCGATCCGCAAGCCGAACATTTCACGTCAAAGCCCTATGTGCCGAAGGTGAAGGCGGCATCTTGAGCGGCGGGATTTTGGTGATGCTTTCGGATGCCGACCCGCATCCGAGGGGTTTTGTTGCGCCTTCGGATGCCGACCCGCATCCGGCGCGCGGACACTGCGGCGTTTTGGGCTGAGTCGAGGCTCAGCGGCGGACCCAGATGGCAGCGTAGCGGTCCTGGCCGCCGACGCCGTAGCCGCTGACGCGCGTGACGCGATAGCCTTGATCGACGAGTTTGTCGAAGGCTGCCTGGTAAGCGGGCGAGGAGAGCCCGTGGCGAGCGTGCCAGGCGGGCCCACCGCGCTTCTCCCAAATGGCAGCGTAGCGGTCCTGGCCGCCGACGCCGTAGCCGCTCACTCGGGTGAGGCGGTAGCCTTGGGCGGTGAGCTTGTTGAACTCGGCCTGATAGCCGGCCGAGGTGAGGCCATGGCGGGCAACCCAGGCGGGGCCGCCGCGTTTCTCCCAGATGGCGGCGTAACGGTCCTGACCGCCGACGCCGTAGCCGCTGACGTGGGTGAGGCGGTAGCCTTGGGCGGCGAGCTTATTGAACTCGGCCTGATAGCCGGCCGAGGTGAGGCGATGGCGGGCAACCCAGGCGGGGCCGCCGCGCTTCTCCCAGATGGCCGCGTAGCGGTCCTGTCCGCCGACGCCGTAGCCGCTGACGTGGGTGAGGCGGTAGCCTTGGGCGGTGAGCTTATTGAACTCGGCCTGATAGCCCGCCGAGGAGAGGCCGTGGCGGGCGACCCAGGCGGGTCCGCCGCGCTTTTCCCAGATGGCGGCGTAGCGGTCCTGTCCGCCGATGCCGTAGCCGCTGACGTGGGTGAGGCGGTAGCCTTGGGCAGTGAGCTTATTGAACTCGGCCTGATAGCCAGCCGAGGAGAGGCCGTGGCGGGCGATCCAGGGTTGGGCGTGGGCAGTGCCTGAGAAGGCTGCCATCAGCGCAAGTGCGCCAAGAGTGCTGAGGGCGCGGGGGCCGGGGAGGCTGTATGCGATCATGGGCGTCTCGGTCTTTGTCGTGTGAAATGGTAATGCACGAACCATATCGGGCACGGTGCAATGGCGAAGGGGCTGGTCAGCGGACAATGAGGCCGGTATAGGCAAGACATGAGCAAATTGCACGTCATCTTCGACCTGGACGACACGCTCTATCCGGAGCGTCAGTACGCCATTGCCGGTTTCCGCTCAGCGGGACGGTGGGCGGAGCAGCGGTTCGGCGTCACGGGGCTGGCGGAGGAGATGACGACCATGCTGGACAACGGCATGCTCGGAAAAATCTTCGCAACGGTGCTGGGCCGGCATGTTCCCGATCACACCGCGGAGGACGTCAAGTCTTTCCATGAGGCGTACAGACGGGCCGACGATCCGGAGCTCGAGCTCTTTGCCGATGCGGCCGCCGCACTCGAGCGCTACGAGAAGCTCGGGCCTATTGGGCTTATCACGGACGGGACGCATTATGTGCAGGCGCGCAAGGTGAAGGCGCTGCAACTCGAGCCGCGGTTCGCTCGAATCGTGTTTACGGATGCGCTGGGCGAGGACCGGGCCTATTTCAAACCGCATCGCAAGCCGTTCGAGGTGATGGCCGAGGCGCTGGGGCAGGCCGGCGACCGGTACGTCTATATCGGCGACAATCCGGCGAAGGACTTCGTCGCGCCCAACGCAATGGGGTGGACCTCGGTGCTGGTGCATCGCGATCATCCGCGCATTCACGACGTCAACAAGGTGGCTCCGGGTGGTGAGCCGCAGCACACCATCGAAACCTTGGATGCGCTGCCGGATATTCTGGGCTTTTAGACGGGTGGTCTTCAGGGTGGGGCGCACTGGTGGCGCGGGAAGTAGAGATTTTGAACGACCTTGAGTGAGTTGCTATCTAGCTGAAACGATGCTGTAATTCATGTTTTTTGGATGACAGTCATCGGGTGTGCTGATAATTCGCGACGCTGGTGCAATTTCGCTCTGTCGCAATGCACAAAAGCATGGCTATGATTGTGTCCTGAGTCGCGTGAATTCCAGGCTGCTCAAGGACGCGGGATCGCCGTAGCGGATTGGATATTTGCCGGACGCCGCTGTCGGCGGGGGCGCTTGCATTATCGAACGAGGTGGACTTTGGCGCGACGCCGGAACATCAAAGGCCTCGAGAGTGCGCTCGGCTATAATTTCCACAAGCGCGCCTTGTTGGATCAAGCGTTGACGCATGCCTCGACGCGGACCGAGCAGACGAAACTCCAGGACAACGAACGGCTGGAGTTCCTGGGCGACAGGGTTTTGGGCCTCGCCATTGCCGAGTTGCTGTTTGAGAAGTGATCCGCTGGCCAACGAGGGTGCGCTGGCGCGCCGCTTCAACAGCCTGGTGCGGAAAGAGGCGTGCGCGCGGGTCGGTCGGGCCTTGGAACTGGGACCGCTGCTTGTGCTGTCGCCAGCGGAGGACGAGAACGGGGGCCGAGACAAGGACACGATCCTCGGCGATGCGGCAGAGGCCGTGCTGGCCGCCATCTTCCTCGAATCGGGATTTGCGGTCGCGCGCGACGTGGTACGGCGGCAGTGGATGCCGCTGCTGGACAACCTGCCGGCGACCGTCGCCGATCCCAAGTCGATGCTGCAGGAGTGGGCGCAGGGCATGGGCCTGGCGCTGCCGCGCTACAAGGAGACGAAACGGGAGGGCCCGGACCATGCGCCAAAGTTCACGACAGAGGTGCGTATTGAAGGCTACAAGGTGGCAATCGGCTCGGGCAACAGCAAGCGGGCGGCCGAACAGGCCGCTGCAACGGCCATGCTCGAGCGCGAAGGTGTCATCCGGAAGGGAACGGCGAATGGCTGAAGACGAAGCCGCCAGTGATCAATCGGCAGCAGGCACGCCTGCCGGCGGGGCTGGTGCGCCCGACACGAAATGCGGCTTCATTGGTCTGATCGGGGCGCCCAACGCGGGCAAGTCGACGCTGCTGAATGCGCTGGTCGGCACGAAGGTGTCGATCGTCAGCCGGAAGGTGCAGACGACGCGGGTGCCGATCCGGGGCATTGCGATGGTGGGTAGCAGCCAACTCGTGTTCATCGACACGCCCGGCATTTTCGTGCCCCGCCGCCGGCTGGACCGGGCGATGGTCGATGCGGCGGCGAGCGTCATCGGGGATGCCGACGTGGTGGTGTTGATGGTCGACGCCCTGAAGGGCCTGGATGAGGGCGTCGAGGCCATCATTGAGCCGACTGCAGTCGATCGAGGAGAGCCGGCGGGTACTGGTGCTGAACAAGGTCGACCGGGTCGAAAAGCCTGACCTGTTGAAGCTGGCGGGCGCCGCCAACGCCAAGCTGCCGTTTGCCGCCACGTTTATGATTTCGGCGCTGAGTGGCAGTGGCGTCGAAGCGTTGAAGAGGCACCTGGCGAAGTCGGTTCCGGCGGGGCCCTGGCACTATCCCGAAGACGAGATCACCGACGCCAACGAGCGCAAGACGGCGGCTGAGATCACGCGCGAGAAAATCTACGAATACCTGCACCAGGAGCTTCCCTATCAGGCCGCCGTCGAGACGACGGGTGGGAAGAGCGCAAGGACGGCTCGGTGCGCATCGAGCAGACGATATTCGTCATGCGCGATACGCAGCGCCGGATCGTGCTGGGTGAGGGCGGGCAGGCGATCAAGACGATCTCGATGGCCTCGCGGCGGGAACTCTCCCAGATCCTCGAGCGCAAGGTCCACCTGTTCCTGCACGTCAAGGTGGCGGAGGGTTGGGAGAACGATCCCGAACGCTACCGGGAGATGGGCCTCGATTTCCCAAAGGGGTAGTGTTGACGCGGCTTTGCGTGATCGATGCCGACCGTCAGATGAGGGTCGTCATGGCAGCGTCAGCGGCGGCCGATGCGTCCAGGCAACCGGGCCTCGTCGCTTTAGCTGCCTTGCGCTGGCTGGCGCTTCGACATGAAGGCCAGCCGCTCGAACAGGTGGACGTCCTGCTCGTTCTTCAGCAGCGCACCGTGCAACGGCGGAATGAGCTTCTTCGGATCGCGCTCTTTCAAGGTCTCGGGCCCGATATCCTCGTTCATGCAGCAGCTTCAACCAGTCGAGCAGCTCGGAGGTCGACGGCTTCTTCTTGATGCCGGGCACCTCGCGCATGTCGAAGAACACCTTGAGCGCTTCCGAGGCCAGCATGCCCTTGAGGCCGGGGAAGTGCACGTCGACGATGGCCTTCATGGTCTCGGGATCGGGGAACTTGATGTAGTGGAAGAAGCAGCGGCGCAAGAAGGCGTCGGGCAGCTCTTTCTCGTTGTTGGAGGTGATCATGACGATCGGCCGCCGCCGCGCCTTGATCGTCTCGTTGAGCTCGTAGACGTAGAACTCCATGCGGTCGAGCTCCTGGAGGAGATCGTTGGGGAATTCGATGTCGGCTTTGTCGATCTCGTCGATCAGCAGGACGGGGCGCTCGTCGGAGGTAAAGGCCTCCCACAGCTTGCCGCGCTTGATGTAGTTGCGGATGTCCTTGACGCGCTCATCGCCGAGCTGGCTGTCGCGCAGGCGCGAGACGGCGTCGTACTCGTAGAGGCCCTGGTTGGCCTTGGTGGTGGACTTGATGTGCCACTCGATGAGCGGCGCGCCCAAGGCCTTGGCCACTTCCATGGCGAGCACGGTCTTGCCGGTGCCGGGCTCGCCCTTGATGAGCAAGGGGCGCTCCAGAGTGATGGCGGCGTTGACCGCGACCTTGAGGTCGTCCGTGGCGACATAGGATTTGGAGCCGGTGAATTTCATGGGGCTGGCAGACCTCTCGTAGGCAGGGAAATGGGTTTCGGCCAAAGACTAGGTGCTGCTTGGGCCGGCATCAAGCGCGATGCGCCAAGGTAGATGAGGACCGGCAAAAAAAGCGAGGCGCCGTCTCCCGGGTGCAAAGGAGACGACGCCTCGATGGGCCCGGATGCTCGTGTGGCGGTGGCGGGCCTGGAGCTGGGGAGCGGGTGAGGCCACGCCGACGTGCCGTGATTGCAAGAAGCGAGCAAGGCCGGGCTTGTTCAACGGTGTAGTGGAAATGGTTCCTTCCTGGTCTGGGCCGGACGCCTGATGGGTAACCTGTGGCGGCCTGGCAGCGGTCGAGATGGCTTGCAACCGGGTTCGGGAAGGCTGCCAACCGCGCCCGGTCAAGGGCGGACGCCAGGAACGGTTGGCAGCGGGAGAGGAGAGCTTGTCGACCCCTGTCGCGTCCCGTGATGAGCGGGACAACCTGATATTGGCACGGGAACGTGAAAACAATCTAAACGGGATGTTTCTTTGATTGACCACCCAGGATTGCGCAAGGTGCGAGGCGCGGGCGCTGAAATGCGGTGTCCACGGGGGTACGCTTACCACGTACCAATGTCATAACCGGTTTTTTGTTGACTTGAGAAAACAGTCACTTAAATACCTGCATCCATAAGCAAGCGCACTGATATATGACTTCTGGCGAGTGTCCAGTTTAGCAGGGGCTAAAGCAAAGATGGCGTCCCGCATGGAGCAGAAAACCGGTACTGGAATGAAGGTCGCGAAGCGTAGGGGGCCGGCTGCGAATCCTGTAAAGAAGGCGGGCAAGCCGGTGGCGAAGACGGCCACGGTCAGCAAGAAATCCAGGCAGCCGAATGTGGCGGCTGTCAAACCGTTGACACGATCACCTGCGAAGCCGGCGGCGACCGGCAAGGGATCTACAGCGACCAAGGCATCTACAGCGACCAAGTCCATGGCCGGCAAGAGTGTTGCACGGGTGGCCATGAGCGGGGCTCCGAAAGCGAATTCTGCGACTGTTGCCCGGTCTGGTGTGGGCAGCGGCAAGCGACAAGCCGCGGTGGGTGTGACAAAGGGATCGGGTAACGGCAAAGCCACGCCAGCCAAGGGCGCGGTGACCAAGGAAAAGGCGACAGCGAAAGCGCGCAACGGGACAACAGACGATAAGCGCGCGACGAAATTGGGGAAGTCCACTCACATGAGCCGCATGTCATCGAATGGAAGCAAGGGTCGGCGGCCAAAGGATGCTATGACGGCAGCAGGCGCCGGGCGGACCGGTCCGGCAGATGCGTTGCTGAATGCCAACGGTCTGGGAGCGGACAGCGAGGGGAATATCCGCATGCGCAAGGGCCGGGCAAAGGTCAAAGGCGAGGCTGGGGCGGGCGAGATAAGCCTTCCGGCCGGCTACCGTCCATCGGAGACGGAGCCGTTCATGAACGCGCAACAGCGCGAGTACTTCCGCAACAAGCTGTTGGCGTGGAAAGAGGAAATTCTTCGACTCAATCGCGAGACGTTGCAGATCCTGACCGAGGACAGCGCGCAGCACGCGGATCTGTCCGATCGCGCGACGTTCGAGACCGACCGGGCGCTCGAGCTTCGGGCACGCGACCGGCAGCGCAAGCTCGTGAGCAAGATCGATTCGGCTCTGGCGCGCATCGAGGATGGGTCCTATGGCTACTGCGAAGAAACCGGCGAGCCGATCAGTCTGAAGCGACTGGACGCCCGGCCGATTGCAACGCTCTCGATCGAGGCGCAGGAGCGTCACGAACGGCGTGAGCGGGTGTTCCGGGAGGATTAATCCGGCGCGGCGCGGCAAATCCTGCGCGGTGCGGTGGGTTGGGCGTTGGCGACGTCATCACGGATTTGAAAACGCCGGTAGCGGTTGCTGCCGGCGTTTTACGTTGGGGTGTTTGACGTTGCGTCATTCGGGGCGGCGGGCGGACGGCAATGCGCACCTAGACCGATACGCTTTCGGCCAACACTGCTGCTGCCTGTCCGTCGCTGGCGGCGATCACGGCGAGGCCTTTGGTAGGCCGGGCCGGGGATGCGGGATGGCGCGCCAGGGTCGTGAACAGGCGGACTCAACAAGATGGCTCCGGCCGCACCCGGCGGCAGGCCGCGGGCGACCTGGCCGCCGTCGGGATTGAGCGTGCTGGCGGCGATGGCGTGCATGTGTTGGAAGACCAGGGCCTCGGCCGCCGAGGCCTCGCCAAGCTCGATGCGGTCGATGCCGCTGAGGTCTCCGAAACCGTGACGTTCGGCCAGACGACGGGCGACTGCAACGGAGGCCGGCTCACCGGCAGCGGTGGGCCTGCCGATGCTGGCGCGTGCGGTGATGCGGAGGGCCGGTGGCTTGCCGAGCCGGGCATAGAGAACGTCGGAGACCGCGATGACAAAGGCGGCGCCGTCGGCGGGTGCGCTGAGATTGCCGGATGTGGCTGTGCCGTCGCCGGTGATCAGGGGGAGGGCTGCGATGTCATCCAAGTCGGAGCCGTCGACGAGTTCATCGCTCGTCTCGGTGGTCTTGGCGCGCAGGGCGACGATCTCGCCGGTAAGGCGACGCTTGTCCTGGGCCTCGGTCGCACGCTCGTGGGACTGGAAAGCCAACTTGTCGAGGGCGGCGCGGTCGAGACTGTGGAGGCTCGCGAGAGCGTTGGCGGCGTCAGCGTTGGGATTGTTGGCGTCGTTGGCGGTCTCGTCGTGATTGTGTGCGATGAAGCGTGGCGTCTGGTGGAGCCCACGCGGCTTGGCGATCAGCCAGGGCGCCATCGACAGGGCTTCGGCGCCGCCGGCGACAACGGCCTGGGCATCGCCCGTCTCGATGGCGCGGCAGGCGGCCATGATGGCTTCCAGTCCCGAGCAGTCCTGGCGGTCGACGGACACGGTCGGCACCTGTTCGCCGAGGCCGCCGGTGAGGGCGATCAGGCGGGCGGGGTTACCGGGGTTGGCGGTGTTGCCGAGCGCCAAGAGGTCGATGTCGCCGCGATCGAGGCCGCTGTCGGCGAGCACTTTCTCGAGAACGGGGCCGGCGAGATCCTCGAGCCGGCGTGAACGGTGCAGGCCACCGACCCGGCCATTGGCTGATCGGCGGGCTGCGATGATGATAGGCGCTCGGCCGGGTCATGAGCGATGGACTCTCCTCGGATACGCGTCAGCAAGTGCGGGTATGGCCCACCGCTGCGAGAGGGTCTAACCATGACAGTTGGGCGAAAAGACGTTGATCTGACGGTAAAATCGGCTTCGTCGGGTGCTGGTGATGTTATACTGTCCGGGGCGAAGCGCTGGCGGGTGTGGAATTGGGCCGGGGATCGTCTCGTAGCAACTCGCCGAGCGGCGGCGCGATTGTGCGGCGTGCGATGGGGATGGTCCAGGCCAAGGAGGATTGGTTATGCGGGATGAGCCCAAGAGCAGTGGCTTTCCGGAGCCGGGGCATGACCATGGTGCATGCATGGCGGACAGTCTGGAGCGGGCGAAGGCTGCGTTCGAGGCGCGTGGGATGGCTCTCACCCCTCTGCGGCGGCGTGTGCTTGCGGAAATGGCCGGGACGCATGCGGCGATAGGCGCCTACGAGGTGCTGGAGCGGCTGGCGCGCAAGGATGGACGCCGGTTGGCGCCGATCAGCGTCTATAGGGCCCTGGAGACGCTGGTGCAGGCGGGATTGGTGCATCGCCTGGAGAGCCGCAACGCCTTCTTTGCTTGTCATGGTGGACATGCCGACGATGGGGAACAGTTGGCGGCGCTGGTTTGCGAGCAGTGCGCGGTGGTGGT
Organism: uncultured Alphaproteobacteria bacterium; assembly: GCA_963761475.1. GTDB lineage: Bacteria > Pseudomonadota > Alphaproteobacteria > Rhizobiales > Hyphomicrobiaceae. Next base: position 60,608 of record CAVXGT010000012.1, on the reverse strand, counting down.
GGAGGTATCGGCGGGCGATGCGGTCGCGGGTCTTTGGGAACTTGCGGGGAAGGCTGGATTTGAACCTCGGCGGGCGGTGATCGAGATTGCGGGGCAATGCGGAAGCTGCCGGAGCCTTGCGCAATGAGCGGGCCAGATGGCGGGGAGCGGGCACGCCTTGCAGCGGCGGGTGGGCTGCACGGTCACGCCGGGCATGATCATGGGGCCCATGATCATGCTGGGGCGGAGCGGCGCGTTGCAGGGCCTGATGCACTGATCGCTGCGGAGGGTATCTGCCTGACGCGCGAGGGCCGGCTGACGCTCGATCATGTCGATGTGGACATCGCTGACGGCGAGATTGTGACGCTGATCGGGCCCAACGGCGCGGGCAAGACCTCGCTGGTGCGGGTGCTGCTCGGGCTTGAGCCGGCCGGCAGTGGCGTCATTCGCCGCCGTGAGGGATTGGTCAGTCGGCTATGTGCCGCAGCGGTTCGATCGCGATGCCGCGATACCGATGACGGTCGAGCGCTTCATTCGTCTCGGCGCGCAGGTGTCGGCCGAGGCGGTTGGCCAGGCGCTGGAGGAGGTGGGGGCGGCGAGCCTTGCCCGCCGGCAGTTGGTGGCGCTTTCGGGCGGAGAGCTGCAAAGGGTGGTGCTGGCGCGGGCGCTGGTGCGCAATCCCAACCTGCTGGTGCTCGATGAGCCGGCGCGCGGCGTCGATCATCTGGGAGAGGCGGACCTCTATGCGCTGATCGGGCGGCTGCGCGACGAGCGCGGGCTTGGCGTGCTGCTGGTCAGTCACGACCTGCATGTGGTGATGGCGCAAAGCGACCGGGTGCTCTGCATCAACCGCCATATCTGCTGTCATGGGGTGCCTGAGACCGTGGCGCAGCATCCCGAGTACGTGCGCCTGTTCGGAGATGCGGCAAGGGCGTTCGCGGTCTACCACCACGACCACGATCACGAGCACGATCTGGCCGGCAGGCCGGTGGTTGCCACAGATGAGATGCGTTCCACGGTCGGGGATGGTGGCGATGCTTGAGCCGTTCCTGGTGCGCGCGCTGCTGGCGGCGATCGGCGTCGGATTGGTGGCTGCGCCGCTCGGATGCCTCGTGGTGTGGCGGCGGATGAGCTACTTCGGCGCGACGATCGCGCATGCGGGGCTGCTCGGCGTGGCAATGGGCCTGGCGCTGGACATCGATCTCACGGCCGGCATCATCGTGGTGGCGCTGGCCATCGGTGGGCTGCTGTTCGGTCTCGGGCGCCAGCGACTGGTGCCGGCCGACACGCTGCTCGGCATCCTCTCACACGCAGCCTTGGCCGCGGGCGATCGTGGCAGCATCCAAGCTCGCGGGGCAGCGGCTGGACCTGATGGGTTATCTATTCGGCGATGTGCTCGCCGTGGGGCGGGGCGATCTGGTGTGGGTGCTGGCGGGGGGCGTGGTCGTGCTGGCGACGGTGGCGGTGTGGTGGCGGACTCTGGTCGCGGTTGCCGTGCATGAGGAGCTGGCTGCGGCCGAGGGCTTCAAGGTGGTGCGGGCGGAGGCGGTGCTGGTGGTGCTGCTGGCGTTGACGATTGCCATCGCCATGAAGATCGTCGGCGTGCTCTTGATCATCGCCTTCCTGGTGATGCCGGCGGCGGCCGCGCGGCCGTTCGTTGCGACGCCGGAAAGCATGGTGGCGGTGGCGGCAGCGGTGGGCGGCGTGGCGAGTGCCGTCGGCATTGCGATCTCGGCATGGGCGGATATCCCGGCTGGACCGGCAATCGTGCTGGTGCTCTCTGCTGCCAGCCTTGGCGTGATCATGTGGAGTGCTGCGCGGCGGGAGCGCAGCTGAAGCAAGGGGCGTCGCTCGCTCGGCGGGCGCGGGATTGGGCCGATTGGACGTGGTGGGACCGGAGGGTATTGCTCATGGCGTGGACCTATGTTGCGCTGCTCGCCGGATTGGCGGCCGCCGGTCTTGGCGGTGAGTTGTTCGTGCGGGGAACGGTGGGGCTCGCGGTGGCCGCCCGGCTGTCGCCGGGTATTATCGCGGCGACGGTAGCGGCCTTTGCGACGTCAAGCCCGGAGCTGACGGTTGCAATCACATCGGCGCTCGCGGGCGAACCCGAAATCGCACTCGGCGATGCACTCGGCAGCAATGTGGTCAACGTTGCGGTCATTCTCGGTGCGGCATTGCTGATAGCGCCCATCATTGCGCCACGGGGCAGTGTGCGGCGGGATTTCCCGGTGGCGCTGCTGCTCCCGGCGGTGCTCGCGGCACTGCTGGTGGATGGCGTGCTGTCGCGGCTCGATGGGCTGATCCTACTGTTGTGTTTCGTGGGTTGGATCATCGCCGTTCTGATCGAGGTGCGCCGCCAGCGCAGCGCTGCGGGCGAAGTGCTCGGCGATAAGAATCCGAGGCGGGCTGCGATCGAGGGGGCGATCGGACTTGTGCTGCTGATAGCTGCGGGCAAGCTCATCGTGTTCGGTGCGACGGGCATCGCTAAGGCGATCGGGCTCTCGCAGTTCGTCATCGGGGCGACGATCGTGGCGGTCGGGACGTCGGTGCCGGAACTTGCGACGGCCCTCGTCTCGCGCCTCAAAGGACACGACGAGGTCGGGATCGGTACCGTGCTCGGCTCCAACATCTACAACGGTCTCTTCATCATCGGCATCGCTGCTACGATTGCGCCCATCCATGTGAAATTTGTCTCGGCGGCGCCGGCATTGATACTCGGGCTGGTGGCGGTGGCGCTGTGCTTTCCGCCGCAATCGGGGCGGATCGGGCGCTGGCGTGGGGGCATGTTGATCGCGGTCTACCTGGTTTATCTGGTAGCCGTGCTACAGGTTGGATGAGCGTCGCGTTCGGGGACTGCCTCTCGCGGAGCGTTGATGGAGCGTCCGATGGAGCGGAGCAGGGATGGCACTGGAGCACGATCACTCGCCGGCGGCGATCGAGGCGCGGCTGGCGGCCGATCTCAGGCCCAACTATCTACGTGATTTCGTCTATGGGGCGATCGACGGCGCGGTGACCACGTTTGCCGTGGTGGCCGGCGTCGAGGGGGCCAACTTGGCGCCACGGGTCGTTTTGATCCTTGGACTTGCCAACTTGCTTGCGGACGGCTTGTCGATGGCGGCGAGCAACTATTCGGGCACCAAGACGGAGGTTGATGATGCGCGTCGGCTGGCGGAAGTCGAGCGGCGTCATATCCGTGTCGATGCAGAGGGGGAGCGGGAGGAGATCCGGCAGATCCTTCGGCTGAAGGGGCTCGAGGGGGAGGTGCTTGAATCTGCGGTGGCAGCGATCACGGCGCGCGAGGATACCTGGGTGGCGATGATGCTGGCGGAAGAGTACGGGCTTGCCTCGGTACAGCGCGATCCCTTGTGGTCGGGGCTCAGCACGTTCGGCGCCTTCCTGGTGGCCGGCACGATCCCGCTGGTGCCGTTCATCCTGGGCATGGCTAACGCGTTCACAATTGCCGCCGTGCTGGTCGCAATCGTGTTCTTTGCCATCGGCTCGATGAAAAGCCGGTGGTCGCTGCAGCGGTGGTGGATCTCGGGGCTCGAGACGCTCGGCATCGGGGCGGCGGCGGCCAGCGTCGCCTATCTGGTTGGCTACCTTTTGCAGGGGCTTGCGTGAGTTATCGAGATAGCGTCAGCGGAAGAGCCACATCAGCAGGGAGAGGACGACCGAGGCCACGAGCGACGTCATGATGGGAAAGTAGACACGAACCTTGCCGCTTGGGCTTTCGTACTTGATGTCGCCGGGAAGGAGCTTGAGGCCCGGGGTGACATGGGCATCGCCTTTTGCCGCGCGCTGGTCGGCGAACAGCCCGATGACGATCAGGGCTACGAGGATGCCGAAGGTGAAGATCGCGAACTGGGCCACGGGCATGGTCCTCCGGCTGGGAATGGCGACGTTTGCGGCGGAGCGTTAGCGCCTCACCCAATCTCCAAGACCGGAGGCCCGGAGATCGGGTGGCGGGGGCTCCATGGTGGAGGACCGACGACGGCGCCAGCCGGTTCCTGCAATCGGGGATCAGGCCTTGGGTTTGCGGGGGACGTAGGCCTCGACGGGACCACCAGCGTCCTTCCAGCCCTTGAAGCCGCCGAGGATGTGGGCCACGGGCTTCAGTCCCATGTCCTGGGCGGCCTTGGCGGAGAGCGCCGAACGCCAGCCGGCCGCGCAAAAGAAGACGAACTTCTTGTCGGCTGCGAAAGTTTCCTTGTGGTAGGGGCTTTCGGGATCGATCCAGAATTCCAGCATGCCGCGCGGACAATGGAAGGCGCCGGGGATCTTGCCGTCGCGCTCGAGCTCGCGGGGGTCGCGGAGGTCGACCAGAACCACGTCGTCACGACCGGCGAGCTTGACGGCATCGGTGGCCTCGTATTCCTCGATCTGCGACTTGGCTTCCTCGAGCAGGGTTTTGAAGCCTTTGGTGATCTGTTGCGGCATGGCTAGAGTCCTGAATTGGGGATGGCGGTGAGCGTGCCTCAAGACATAGACCAGAATAGTCCCCAGGCAAACCGTCGCGCGGGAAATGCGAGGCGTTGAAGGCAGGCCCAACCCGCGCCATGTTCGCGGCGCAAAAATGGACGGTACGGACAGCTTCGAGGCTGGGCGGGAGGCGCGGTCACACGATGAACGGCATGCGGGCATGGTTCCGGGTAGTGGCGGTCCTGGTATCGGCACTGTTGCTGGAAGGGTGTGCTGCAGCGGTGCCGGGCTATATGCCGCCGACCGCGCAATCGGTAAAGTACAAGGCCAGTTTGCCGCGCGGCGGTGGATTCGATGCGTCGGGACGGTATACGCTCACCGAGCAGGAGCAGGCGCTCAACTGCAAGCAGCTGACCGGATCGGCGTCGGTCAAGATCCTGCAGATGCGGCAAGCGATGGGTCGGCCGGCGCCGTCGGCTGCGGCCGCGTTTGCCCAGCAGTCGGTGCGGCCGCTGTTGGGTGGGTCTTCCTACGGTGCGAACCTGGCGCAGGATCTCAGGCGCGACCGGGCACGGCTCGAAGCGTTCAATGCGGCGCTTGGCGCCAAAGGATGTGCGACCTTCGACCTCGATGCGGAGCTGAAGCCTGGCAACACTGAGCGGCCGAAGCTGGTGGGCAAGTCGAAGAAGGGCTAGCCCGCCCCAAGTGAGAAGGGCTGGCTTAGGCGGTGGGCGTTTTTCATGGCGCGGGAAAGATCTCGGCCGTGCGTCCCATGATGCGGTAGGCCACGAGGCCGATCCATTCCTTGGTGGCATCGTCGAGGCGCTTGAGGCCGCCGGGAATGCTGGTCGAAAGGTCGGCCATCTCGTCGCGCCCGGTGGTGCGGAAGTCGACGGGATAAGCCGTGACGGCAAACCCCGCATGGCGGAATACGCCCATGGCGCGAGGCATGTGGGCGGCCGAGGTCACCAGCAGCCAGCGGTCGGACGGCGTGGGTTTGACGATGGCACGCAGGTTGAGCGCGTTTTCGTAGGTGGTGCGGGAGTCGCCTTCGGTGACGATGCGGGCGGGGGCGATGCCGAGCGAGGACCACCATTGGGTAACCGAGGCGGTTGCGTTGACTTCGCCGAGCACCGGAAAAGCGGCGCCGCCGGCGAAGGCGAGGCGGGCGGTGGGCAAGGCGAGGGCGAGGTTTGCTGCCTGTGCGATGCGCTCGCCGGCCTCGTTGGTGTGGAGCTGGCCGCGGGCCGCGGAGATGCGGCCGTCCTCGCCGCCGCCGAGGACGATGATGCCGGCGTAGGTGGTGCTGCCGGGGGGGACGACGAGGGGCGGGAAGCGCTGCTCGAGGGGGAGCAGGAGGAGGGTGCCGATCGGCAGGACGCCACCGATGAGGAGGCCGGCTGCCGAGAGCCAGGCAAGCCGGCTGCCGGTGCGGCGCCAGCGCTGCGTGCGGGCGAGCCAGAGGCCGGCCAACAGCACCGCCATGAGGCTGGCGGAGGGCTGGAGGAACACCCAAAGGATTTTGGAGGCCACATAAAACATGGCGGCCTCAGCCTGTGGGCTCGACAGTTGCGCGAGCCTGGCTCACGCGAGCGGCACGCCTTCGAGGGTGATGCGGTGCATGAGGCGGCGCTCGCCCTGGTAGTCGTTGACGGCGTAGTGCCAGGTGGCGCGATTGTCCCAAAAGGCGATGGAGCCCGGCTGCCACTGGAAGCGCGTCTGGAAGTCGGGGCGGCGGGCGTGCTGATAAAGCGTCTCGAGAAGCCCTTTGCTCTCGGCCTCGGTCCAGCCTTCGATGTGGGTGGTGAAGCCCGGATTGACGAACAGGATCTTGCGGCCGGATACCGGGTGGCGGATCACGACGGGGTGAACCGCGTCCTGGGTGGCGGCCTCCGGATTGCCGATGCGCCCGTTCATCTCCTGGCCATACTGGGGGCGGCCAAAGACATGACGGCTGGAATGAACGGCGCGGAGCCCTTCGAGGGTTCTCTGCAGGCCGGGCGAGAGCGTCTCGAAAGCCTTGGCCATGCAGGCGAACAGGGTGTCGCCGCCGCGAGGGGGGACCTCGCGAGCGAGCAGGATCGAGCCGAGCGCCGGGTTTTGATCGTAACTGTGGTCGGTGTGCCAGTTGCCGCCGATGTTCTTCGCCTGCTCGGGCTCCTTGCGGACCTCGGCGATCTCGGGATGGGCCGCGTCGGATTTGAAGAAGCGGTTGATGTTGATGGTGCCGACGCTCCTGGCAAAGGCGATGTGCTGAGCGGGCGTAATATTTTGATCACGGAAGAAGAGCACACCGTGCTCGCCGAGGGCGTGGCGCAGGGTGCCGGCAGCGGCTTCGTCGAGGGGATCGGCGAGGTCGAGGCCGTGGACCTCGGCGCCAAGCGCGCCGTTGGTTGCCTTGATTTCCATCCTCGAGTTGCGCATGGCTCATATCCTCGGCGTGGTTGGTGACGGGTGTGATGGTCTGACCCAATGCGGCAAGCGTGCAGGTCCTGGCGCCCGTGGGCAAGGAAATTGCTCGATCGCCCTTGATCCACCGACCTCAGCCCTGCAAATAGAGCCTAAAGCTGGACGCGAGCCAAGAGGGACGACACATGAGACCTGAAAACACGCTGCATTCATCCGGTCTCGGCGGCGGCGCGGTGCCAGCAGCGGCGGGAGACGGGCAGGGCGCGCAGCAGCTCGGCGCGATGCCTGAATGGGATCTGGCCGACCTCTATCCCGGTCCGCAGTCGGAAGAGGTTGCGCGTGACCTGGCGCTCGTGATGGAGAGGGCGCGCGACCTCAAGGCGGGCTACCAGGGTAAGCTCGGTGCCATCGGCCGGGACGGCAAGGCGCTGGCGGTGGCGATCGAGGCCTATGAGGCGCTGATCGACACGATGGGGCGGCTCGGCTCCTACTCGGGGCTGCTCTACTACGCCAACATGGCGGATACGGCGCGGGCCAAGTTCTACGGCGATGTGCGCGAGAAGCTGACGGCGGCGTCCTCCGACTTCCTGTTCTTCGAGCTGGAACTCAACCAGATTCCGGAGGAAGACCTGGCTGAAGCGCTGAAGGAGCCGGCATTTGCGCGGGTGAAGCCGTGGCTCGACGACCTGCGCAAGGAAAAGCCCTACCAACTCGATGAGAAGCTCGAGCAGCTTTTCCTCGAGAAGAGCATGACGTCGAATGGCGCGTTCGACCGGCTGTTCAACGAGACCATGTCGGAGATCCGCTTCGAGGTGCCGGGGGAAGCGGAGCCGCTGGCGCTGGAGCCCACGCTGAATTTCCTGATGAGCGCGGACAGGGCCAAGCGACAGGCGGCGGCGGAGGCACTCGCCAAAGTGTTTGCCAAGAACATCCGCCTGTTCACGCTGATCACCAATACGCTCGCCAAGGACAAGGAGATTTCCGACCGGTGGCGCGGGTTCAAGGACGTGGCGGATGCGCGCCATCTGTCCAATCGGGTCGAGCCTGAAGTGGTGGAAGCGCTGGTGGCCACGGTGCGGGCAGCCTACCCCAGGACCGCGCATCGCTACTATGCGATGAAGGCGCGCTGGCTCGGGCTCGACAAGCTCGCGCACTGGGACCGCAATGCGCCGCTGCCCGAGAAGCCGGAGCTGACCATTCCGTGGCCCGATGCGGAGCGGATCGTGCTCGATGCCTACCGGGGGTTTGCGCCTGAAATGGCGGATATTGCCGGCCGGTTCTTCACCAGCGGGTGGATCGATGCGCCGGTGCGGGCGGGCAAGGCGCCAGGCGCATTCTCGCATCCGACGACGCCTTCGGCACATCCTTACGTGCTCATGAACTACCAGGGCAAGGCGCGGGACGTGATGACGCTGGCCCACGAGCTTGGCCATGGTGTGCACCAGGTGCTGGCGGCGCCGCAGGGTCCGCTGCTTGCACCGACGCCGCTGACGCTTGCCGAGACCGCATCGGTGTTCGGGGAGATGCTGACGTTCCGCGCCATGCTGGCCCGTACAACCGATCCGCGCGAGCGCAAGGCGATGCTGGCACAGAAGGTGGAGGACATGATCAACACGGTCGTGCGCCAGATCGCCTTCTACACGTTCGAGCGCAAGGTTCACGAAGGCCGGCGCAACGGCGAGCTCACGAGCGAGGACATCGGCCGGTACTGGATGGAGGTTCAGGTCGAGAGCCTCGGACCGGCCGTCGAGTGCAGGCCCGGCTACGAGACGTTCTGGGCCTACGTGCCGCACTTCATCCATTCGCCGTTCTACGTCTACGCCTATGCGTTCGGCGACTGCCTGGTCAACTCGCTCTACGGCCTCTACCAGGAGGCGCATCCCGATTTCGTCGCCAAGTACTTCGCGCTGCTGAAGGCCGGCGGGTCGAAACACCATTCGGAGCTGCTGGCGCCGTTCGGACTGGATGCCCGCGATCCCGCCTTCTGGGCGAAAGGGCTCAAGGTGCTGGAGGGACTGATCGACGAGCTCGAGGCCCTTGAGCCGACGGCCTGAGAGGGACTTCTGGGAATGTCGGGCCTGTACCTACGTGCCGCCTCTGCGCTTGCCGGCTTGAGGGGGGTGACGTTGTGCGCGGGGGCGACGGCGGGCGAAAATTCGTCGGTTGTCGCGCACATTCTCTTGCCCGAATCAGGCAGAGTGTTTCCTAGATCGGAGCATGTCTGCTCCGCGCTATACCGTTTTCCTGTCGCACGCCAGTCACGATGTGGGCGTGGCGAGGCTTATTGAGCGCGTGCTGAAGTCGTTGGGTGTCGCGTGCTGGATCGATGCCAAGGATCTGGACGCCGGCGTGCATTTCCGCGACGAGATCGTGGCGCGGTTGCGGATGTCGAACGAGTTGCTGGTTCTTGCCTCCCCGCGGTTCGCGAGCAGCCGCTGGCTCGACTACGAGGCCGGGATTGCGGCGGGGGCGCAAGTGAAGACGGTGCCGATGCTCTATGACTGCGTGCCGGCCCGGATCAGCGATTTCGATATGCTGCGCCATCTGCATGCCGTCCATATCGACGATTTCGACGAGTACGAGAGGCAGTTGCTCGAGCGGGTGCGGGTTTTCCAGCGCGCCAAGCCGCAGCAGATGCAGGCGGCGATGGGCGGCACGGGCGTACCGCCGCCACCGCCGGTGCGTTTGAGCAAGGGTTTCTACGGTCGCGTTAGGCATGTCACCGACGAGCCGGGTGGGCTGGGCGGTGACGGGGTTCGCAAGCTGCAGGAGCGCATCCGGCGCGAGCTGAAGCCGAAAGGTGACAACCATGACGACTGAGATCTTCCTGTCGTACGGCGCGCGAACGGATAGCGTCGCGCATGCGATCCAGCACAAGCTTTCGCGCATGGGATTCGGGGTTCGAGATGCCGGAAACTGGCAGTTCGATCCCAGGGGTTGGCCGGAAGAACTGCGCTGGCACATGGAGAGCAGCGCAGGCTGCCTGATCGTGGCCGATGCCGACACGCTGGATCAGGATGCGATGCTACGCCGTCAGATCGGCATGGCGCTGGGGCTCCGGCGGCCAGTGACTTGGTTGATGCCGGTGACAGCGGCGGAGGGGGCGGAGCTGCTGGCGCCGGACGGCGTGCACCGGGCGTATTTCGATCCGGTGTCGTTCGCCGAGACTGGGACGCTCGAGATGCAGTTCGACGACGACGACCCGATCCTGACGTCGTTGGTGTCGGGAACGGACAGGTTGCCGCGTCCTTCCGAGCCGGTGTCGCGCTGGGAGGCGGTTAGCCAAGAGGGTGCGGCCAGCGACGACCGCGACCTGCAGGCGATAGCGTAGATCTGAACGATGGTCGTTGGCGGGCCCGGGGGAGGGTGGGGGCTTTCGCTGGCGGTAAGTTGGGATAAGCTTGGCCCTTGTGCAAGCCGGCGCCGGCCGGAATCGCGATGGGGTGCCTCTCATGACAAGTGTCGCTCTCGAACACAGCGCTGATAAGGTCGATCTGGCGACGCTTGATGTGAGCGATCCCGGGCTCTACGAAAGAGATACATGGCAACCGCTGTTCGCGCGCTTGAGGCGTGAGGCTCCGATCCACTACTGCCCGGCAAGTGAGTACGGGCCCTACTGGTCAGTGACCCGCTACGACGACATCATGGCGGTGGAGATCGACCACCAGACCTATTCCTCGCAACTCGGCGGCATACAGATTCTCGATCAACGCGAGGATCTCAAACGTGGCAGCTTCATCCGCATGGATCCGCCACGCCATACGGTGCAGCGCAAAACGGTGGCGCCGGTGGCGGCACCCGTCAACCTGGCGCACTACGAGACCATCATTCGCCAGCGCACGTGCGAAGTGCTGGACCAACTGCCGCGTAACGAGACGTTCGACTGGGTCGACAAGGTTTCGATCGAGCTCACCACGATGATGCTGGCGACGCTATTTGATTTCCCGTTCGAGGAGCGGCGCAAGCTGACGCACTGGTCGGACGTTGCGATCTGTAACGTCAACGCCGAGGATGCGCCGGTGCGGAGCGAGGAGGCGCGGTTCGCCGAGCTCGAGCGGATGGGGGCTGCGTTCAAAGTGTTGTGGGACGAGCGCGCCAAGGCGCCACCGAAACTCGACTTGATCTCAATGATGGCTCACTCGCAGGCGACGCGCGACATGCCTGGCCACGAGTTCGTCGGCAATCTGGCACTGCTGATCGTCGGTGGCAACGACACGACGCGCAACTCGATGTCGGGTGGATTGCTGGCGCTCTCGCAGAATCCGGCCGAGTGGGCAAAGCTCAAGGCCAATCCAGCACTGGTGCCGAGCCTCGTTGCCGAGACGATCCGCTACCAGACGCCGGTGATCCATATGCGGCGCACGGCTACTCGGGACGTGGAGCTTGGCGGCCACACCATCGCCAAGGGGGACAAGGTTGTCATGTGGTACGTTTCGGGCAACCGGGACGAGAGCGTCATTCCTCATGCCAACTCCTTCATCATCGACCGGGCAAAACCGCGTCAGCACCTCTCCTACGGGGCCGGCATCCACCGCTGTGTTGGCGACCGGCTGGCGGACCTGCAACTGCGCATCCTGTGGGAGGAAATCCTGAAGCGCGGCCTGGAGATCGAGGTGGTGGGGCCGGCGCGTCGGCTCTATTCGAACTTCATCAGGGGCATCAAGAGCCTGCCGGTCCGGATCAAGGCGTGATTTCGCGGGCGCAGATGGTGGACCGGGTTCTCGATGGCTGCGGCGTGACGCCTGCATGGGAGAATGAGAATGGCTGAGATCGTCGACAATGCGGCGCAGAGCCGGTTCGAGATGGATGTCGAGGGCCGGATCGCATTTGTCGCCTACCGACGGGGCGGTGGCGTGATCACGCTCAACCACGCCGAGGTGCCGCGCGAGCTTGAAGGGCGTGGCGTCGGCGGCAAGCTCGTTCGGGCGACGCTGGATGCGGTGAGGGCCGAAGGGCTTAAGGTCGTGCCGCGCTGCTCATTCGTGGCGGCCTTCATCCAACGCAACGCCGCCTACCAGGACCTGTTGGCCTGAAGGCGGCGCTGGGTGCGCTCGGCGCTGGCGCCGTCGCGATCCTGCGACCCGGCGGGCGCCTGCCGCTATTCGACAAGGCGCTGAGATCGTGGCGTTTCACTCGAGCGGTTCAGGCGACGTTCGGCAGCCTCAGCGCGTCGGCAATCTGGTTGAGGGTTGCCTTCTCGTTTTCGGAAATCTTCACGCCGCCAAAGCCCAGGAAGCCGCCTTCCTTGGAAGCGTCGGCCACGCGCAGCGCGGTGTCGTAGAGCCACTGCTTGAAGACGGGCGCGTCGGCACCGGCGCGGGCTTCGAGCAGCGCTGCAACCTCGCCAAGCTCGGCGATGGCGCGCTCGACGACGATCGCGGCCCTGGCGCCAGCCAAGCGCTGCTTGACCTGATCCTGGGCGATGGTGCGGCCTTCGGACGTCTGCAGGGCGTCGACGACCTCAGCGGTTAGGCCGCCGCCGGCAGCCTTGGCAGCCGCCATGCTTTTTGCGGTGGCAAATCCCTCCTTGACGGTGCCCCAGATCCCGCTTGGCTCGGCTGCCGTGATGGCGATGCTCGCCAGCATCACGCTTTCCATCAGCTTGGCCCATTCCTCAGCGGTGAAGTCGTTTCTGGTTGCCATGATGATTGCTCCGATGAAGTCGTTTGCAGGGCGGCGCCGGTCGGCGTGGGGCGTAACCGGCGGCGCGTCCGCGGCCTCGGTGTCACGGGCGCCCGGCAGGTACAGCCACTGACGGCGATATCGTGTGCGGGCGTCGGCGACACTGTGCGGGTTGACGCAATGATCCGCAAGGGGTGCGACGCGTTCTGATGATCTGCTTTGGCGCGAGGCGGCCCTTGGTTCAGTGCGCGATTTTCGGCAGCACCTTGTCGGTCAAGAGGCGGAAGGAGCGGCCGCTCATAGGGGCTGCCATCAGGTAGTCCATGCCGATCTCGCTCGAGAACGACTGCAACTGGTCGACCACCATCTCGGGCGTGCCGTGGACCATGACGTCGTCGAGGTAGTAGTCGACTGGGTCCTTGCCGCCGAAGGTGCGCTGCTCCTGGCGGACGTTGTCCTTGTGCTTGGGGCCGACGTAGGAGGCAACGGTCCATTGCGCCACGCGGCGGGCGACTTCGCGGGCCTTGTCGGCGCTCTCGTCGACGGCGACGAGGCGGGCCATGGGGATGGTGCGGCCGGCGTCTGAGTGGCCGGCGGCCTTGAGCTTCTCGGCATAGTGGCGGCGCTTGGTGACCAGGTCGGCACGGGAGGAGTGGGGGTCCATGAGAATCGAGTGGCCCTGGCTTGCCGCCCAATCGATGGCGTTGGTGGAGGAGGCCGCCATCCAGACGGGCATCGGCGATTGCATGGGCTTGGGGAGGACCTCGACATTGTCGTAGCTGTGGAAGGTGCCCTGGTAGCTCAGGCGCTCGTTGGTCCAGGCCTTGAGCACGATGTCGACGGCCTCGTGGAAGCGGGGCGCGCTTTCCTCGCCGGGGATGCCGAAGGCTGCAAACTCGCTGCGCTCGAAGCCGCGGCCGGCCCCCCAGTTGACACGGCCGCCGGAGAGGACATCGAGAAGGGCTATCTCCTCGGCGAGGCGCAGGGGATTGTAGAAGGGGGCCAACGAGACGGCCATGCCGATGCGCAGTCGCTTGGTGCGGGCGGCGGCCCATGTGCCCATCATGTGCACCGAGGGGCAGACCGAGAAACTGGAGAAGTGATGCTCGGCGAGCCAGACGCAGTCGTAGCCGGTTTCATCCATGATGGTGAATCGCTCGAGCGCGGTGGCGTAGACCGAGTTGAGCGGGACGGTACGGTCGCGCCAACCGAAGAATTGGAGAATGCCGACTTTCATGTGAACCTCCCCGGTGCAGGCCTGAGCGTGTCACGGGACAAAGTGGCAATGCAAGGCCTGGATTGACGCCAGCGGGCCCAATTGGCTGTGCCGGATCGGCAATGGGCCAGCGCCCGCGCAGCCGCCTGGGCGACCTGTTACGTGGCGGACACAGGTGAGCCAACGGTGGGCGCCTATTCATTCTAACGGCAAAACTTGCCGTGATCGGCGGCCAAGCGATTGCTCATGAGGGGGCTTTATGAGAGTCTCCGCGGGCCTCACGACTCTCCAGCCCTTGTTTGCACAAGCCTTCAACGCACCCGTTGCGGCGTGTCCCAGTCGAATTGCGAACGATCATTCAGGTGAGCGGCCATGTATGCTGAGCTGATACATCTATTGCAGGGCCTGAAGCCGGCCAACATGCTGTTGGTGCAGGCATGCATCGTCATTCTCATTCCCTACCTGCTGTGGCGACCGTTGCAGCTTGGGCGGTGGTTTCCGCTGGGTGTCATCCAGATCTTCTGCGGGGTGATCCTGGGACCAGCGATTTTCGGGGCTCTGGCGCCGGACCTGTTCAAGTCGCTGTTCGGCATCACCACCTACAACGGCAATGCAGTCAACCGGGCCGACGGGATTGCAGCGCTGGCGACGATTGCGGTGTGTCTGTTCGGTTTCCTGGCGGGCGCGGACGCGGACAAGGAACTGGTGCGCAAATCGGGCCGGACGGTGTTCCTGATCGGTGTGCCGGGCATGCTGATCGGTTGGGGTATCGGCATCGTGGCCGGCTTCGGCATCTATTATGCGATCCCGGCGGCGCACAACTACAAGCCGCCGATCTACTCGTTCGCGCTCGCGTATGGACTGGTTATCGCGGTGTCGGCGCTGCCGATTTTGGCGCTCATCCTGCGCGAACTGAAGATGACGCAAAAGCGGATCGGCGCGGTGGCGCTGGCAAGCTCGGGGCTTGCCGACACGCTGATGTGGATGGGACTCGCGCTGGTGTCGGCGCTCGCGGGGATCGGCGGCACAATACCGGAAGCGCTGATGAAAGCGTTCCTCGGCGGAGCGCTGTCGATTGGATTCACGCTCTATGTGGCCTCGCCGATCTTGCGTCGGATGCTTGTCAACGAGGCGCCTGAGAGCGCGGTCATGACGCTTGCGGCGCTATCGATCTTCGTCGCCTCAGCGATCACGTCGATCACCGAGTTGCATCCCGTGCTCGGCGCGTTTGTTGCCGGCGTCTTTCTGCCCGACCGGGTCCGGGAACTGGCGGCGCACAGTCTCGACCGTCCGACCAGCCTCGTGCTGATGCCGTTCTTCTTTCTCATCACGGGGCTGCGCACCGATTTCGCATTCAACGATCCGACAGTTTGGATCCTGTTCGGCATCTCGTCGGTGCTGTGTGTGTTCGGCAAGGTTGTCGGGCACGGACTGGCTGCGCGTTTTGCGGGTGAAAACTGGCCGTTCTCGATTGGCATCGGCATGCTGCTGCAAACCAAGGGTCTGATGGGTATCATCGTGATCACGGTGTTTCGCGACAAGGAGATCGTGTCGCCGCTGATGTTCTCGACGGCGGTGTTGATGTGCATGTTCTCGACGGGGCTGCCGACGATTGCGATGCGGATGCTGGAGAAGCGCTTCGGCGCGGCGCTGACGGAGGGGGCCGCTGCGACGGCGCCGCCGATCATCGCGACGGCGGAGCCGACGGTGGCGCAGGCGCCGGCTGCGGCGGCAACGCCGGCTCTGGCGACGTTGGAGTTCGGCGAGGGACTCGGGACGTTCAAGGTCACGGCGCCAACCGCAACGATCGGGCGGCATACGGGCGATGATATCCGGATCAATGATATCCGGGTCTCGCGGCATCACGCCCGGTTGGTCGAGGTGGCGGATGGAAAGTTCGAAATTCACAATCTCACCGCCGACCGGGCCAACGCCAATCCGATGACGGTCAACGGCGAGCTCAAGGAGCACGTGGTGCTGGCCGACGGCGACCAGGTGGTGCTGGGGGGAGCGCCGGCGTTCACCTTCCGCTATGCCAAGACTGGCTGAGGCTTCTGCGTTTTCCCTGGCGGGCTGATGGCGTGATGACGCCAGCGGCGCGCCTCGAGGGCAGCGGTGCTGCGGTTCGCGGAGCCTTGGTCCCGGGTGGGCGCAGGTGCTTGGCTGGCCAGCATGAGGGAGGTAACCTCACCGATTGGTGCAAGCGCGCGATCAGAGGGTTCCATGAGAAATGTACGAGTAGCGGCCGGCCAGCTCGGACCGATCCAGAGGGCAGACTCGCGTGGCGATGTCGTGGGTCGGATGCTGGCGCTCATGGATGCGGCGGCAGCGAAGCAGGCGGACCTAATCGTCTATCCCGAGCTGGCGCTGACGACGTTCTTTCCACGCTGGTACCATGAGGACCGCGCGGAGGCGGATCACTGGTTCGAGCGGACGATGCCGGGCAACGCGACACAGGCGCTGTTCGATGCAGCCCGGAGGCATCGCATGGCCATGACGTTCGGCTATGCGGAGTTGACGCCGGAGGGGCGGCATTTCAACACCTCGATCCTGGTCGACAAGTCCGGGGCAATCGTCGGCAAGTATCGCAAGGTGCACCTGCCGGGCCATGTCGATCTCGATCCCGAGCGGGCGCACCAGCATCTGGAGAAGCGCTACTTCGAGCCGGGCGATCTCGGTTTTCCGGTGTTTCGGATGCTCGGTGGCATCTTCGGCATGTGCATCTGCAATGACCGGAGGTGGCCGGAGACCTACCGGGTGATGGGGCTGCAGGGCGTGGAGATGATCACGCTCGGGTTCAACACGCCGTCGACGAACTCGCAGAGCGCCGGAGAGGATACGAGCAAGCGCACCTTCCACCACAAGCTGTCGGTGCAGTCGGGCGCCTATCAGAATTCGACGTGGGTGGTGGCCGTCGCCAAGGCGGGGGTTGAAGATGGGCACGGCCTTTTCGGGTGCTCGGTGATCGTCGATCCGGACGGGATGATCGTGGCGGAGAGCCGGACGGAAGGCGACGAACTGCTCATCGCCGACTGCGATCTCGATGCGACGCGGTTCGGCAAGGAGACGATCTTCGCATTTGAGCGCCATCGCCGGCCGGAGCATTACGGGCGGATCGTGAGCCAGGTGGGGGTGGTGCTGCCGGATTAGGCGGCGCGCGCGCCTCATTTGCCCGGTGCGAACCCGGCGGGGGCCATCTGGAAACCTGAAAACAGGAAGCCCGGGGCTACGGTGCAGCCGACCAAGGTCCATTCGCCTGCTGAGGCGGCCTGCTGCCAGTGGTGCGGCGGGACGATGTGCTGTGGGCGCTCGCCGGCGGCTATGTCGGGGCCGAGACGGCAGGTGGTCGGCCTGGTTTCGGCATCGGGGGCAACGGAGAGCTGCAGCGGCGCGCCAGCGTACCAATGCCAGACCTCGGTCGCATCGACCTTGTGCCAGCGGGAGACCTGGCCAGCCTGGAGAAGGAAATAGATGGCCGTCGAGGCGGCACGGCCGGCGGCGTCGACGGCGGGATCGCGAAAGGTCTCGCGGTAAAAGCCGCCTTCGGGGTGCGGTGCAAGGCCGAGGCTGTTGATGACGGCATCGGCGGTCAGATGTGGTGGTGGCAATGTCGTCATTGGGGAACGCGGATGATGGCCTTGAGGCCGCCAAGGGTGCTGTCTGCAAGTGTGACGTTGCCGCCATGGCTGCGGGCGATGTCGCGGGCGATGGCGAGGCCGAGCCCGGAGTTGCCCTCGTCCTGGTTGCGGGCGTGATCGAGGCGATAGAAGGGGCGGAAGACGTTCTCGCGCTCGGCCGCGGGGATGCCCGGCCCGTTATCCTCGACCTCGAAGCGGACCCAGTCGCGCTCGGTGGCGACGCGAATGAGGACGTGATCGCCGAAGCGGGCGGCGTTGGAGACGAGGTTGGTGATGGCGCGCTTGATGGCGTTGCGCTTCAGCGGCACGATCAGGTCGCGGCGGCGGCGGTTGATCTTGTAGGTGACGTCGACGCCGAAATGCTGTGTTTCAGCGATGATCTCGTCCAGCAGCGGGTTCACCTCGGTCGGCGCTGCAACCTCGCCGCCGTCGCCCTTGGCAAAGGCGAGGTAGTCCTCCAGCATGTGCTGCATTTCCTTGAGGTCACCCTTCATGGCTTGGACCTCATCGCCTTCGCCGAGGAAGGCCAACTGTAGTCGCAGGCGGGTGAGGACGGTGCGCAGGTCGTGGGAGACGCCTGCGAGCATCGTGGTGCGCTGCTCGACGTGCTGGGTGATGCGCTCGCGCATCTCGATAAAGGCCTGGCTTGCCTGGCGGACTTCGCGGGCGCCACGGGGGCGAAAGTCATCGGGTACGGGACGGCCTTTGCCGAACGCGTCGGCGGCCTCGGCTAGGCGCAAGATCGGCCTGATCTGGTTGCGCAGGAAGAGAATGGCGACCCACAGCAGGACGACGGAGGAACTCACCATCCACATCAGGAAAATGTGGGAGTTGGAGGCATAGGTCTGGTTGCGTCGCGCGAGGAAGCCGAGCACGGCGTTGGGATGCTTGACGCGGATCTCGACGTGGTCGGACTGGCCGATGGTGTCGATCCAGACGGGCAGATCGATCTTGTTGGCGATCTCGCGCGAGAGGGTCTTGTCGAGCAATGAGAAGAACGGCTTCGGCTGGGGCACGGGCAATTCGCCGGCGGGCAAGATGCGCATGGTGAGGCCGAGCTTGTCGCGCGACATCTCGAGAAGGCGGGCGTAGTTGTCATCGCCGGTGTAGGCCTCGTAGACGTCGATCAGGGCCGCGACGTCACGGGCGGTTGCCTCCGACAGGCGTCGTGTCACGGCCTGCCAGTGGCGTTCCATGAAGGTGAAGGCAACGACGCTTTCGAGCAGGACGATGGGCGTGATGATGATCAGCAGGGCACGGGCATAGAGACCGGTTGGCAGCAACTGGCCCAAGAGGCTGGCGAAGCGCCCGAGCATGCGACGGCCGCCGGTGGGGCGGTCGGCCGGGGCCATGTCCAGCTCCCGGTCGCGTGAGGTCTGGGCTGTCGTGATCGCCTCGGTCACGGTTCTGGTGCCCCCTTTTGACGGCGCGAGTTCGGGCGTCTTGCCTGGGCTTTGGCCGCGCCTGGCGCAGCAGGGCGGGTCTAGTCGATATAGAGGATGTAGCCCTTGCCGCGCACGGTCTGCAAATAGATGGGGTTCGAGGGGTCGGCCTCGATCTTGCGACGCAGGCGGTTGATCTGCACGTCGATGGCGCGCTCGCTGCCGGTGGAATCGTCGTTGGCAAGCTCGTGACGGGCGATGGGAGAGCCCGGACGAGAGGCGAACAGGCGCAGGAGGTCGCGCTCGCGCTCGGTGAGTTTGATGGCCTCCTCGCCGCGTCGCAACTCGCCGCGGCCGACATGGAAGGTGAAGTCGCCCATGGAGATTTCGTCCTTGGGGACGGCGCCCATGACACCGCGGCGCAGGATGTTTTGCACACGCAGGAGCAGCTCGCGCGGCTCGAAGGGCTTGGCCAGGTAGTCGTCGACACCGGCCTCTAGGCCCTCGATGCGATTGTCAGGCTCGGCGAGGGCGGTCAACATGCAGATTGGGATCGGGGAAGTGGATTTGAGGTCGCGGGCGAGCGAGAGGCCGCTTTCGCCGGGCATCATGACATCGAGGACGACGAGGTCGAAGGCGAGACCGCGCAGGGCGGCGCGCGCGGCCTTGACGTCAGGGGCGGTCGAGACGCGAAAGCCGGCATCGCCGAGGAAGCGGGCGACGAGGTCGCGAATGCGCTGGTCATCGTCGACGACGAGGATATGGGGCGCGTTGTCGGGCGGCGGCTCGCGGCGCTGGGCGCCGGCATCTGGTGTCATTGGTTCGCGCGGCTCCTCTTGCGCGTGGTCTCGCGCGTACGGCCCGTGGCGCGGGCAACCAAGTCCTGAGCGGTGTCGCGGTCTGAAGCTTCGATGACGCCCGCCAGGAACTGTGCTGCGGTGTGTACAGCATCAGGGCCGGCAGTTGCCAGCGCTTTGGCAAGTCGATGTGTCTGCAGGGCGAGGAGACGGTTGGCGAGGGTGCGGCCCTGATCGGTGAGATGCAGACGGCGCTCGCGGCGATCGATGGGGCCGGTGGTCTGGAGGATGTAGCCGCGATCGACGAGCTGCTTGAGGACGCGGGCGAGGCTCTGCTTGGTGATTTTCAGACGCTGGAGCAGGTCGGCAACGCGCAGATCGGGGTTGCGGTTGACGAAGTGGAGGACGCGATGATGGGCGCGGCCGAAGCCGAGCTCGTCGAGGATGGCGTCGGGTTCGCCGACGAAGTCGCGGTAGGCAAAGAACAGTAACTCCACCATGGCCACAAGCTGGGCTTCGCCGGCCTCGTGCGCCGTCGCCGCGGAAGGGCCGGCGGTGGCGCCCGGCGGATGGGCCAGGGGTGATGGATTTACGTCAGTCATGTTGACATATTTGCGGCTGATCGATACCCATGGCAAGGCCTTTTGCTGCCTAGGAGGTGTGCGCCTGCCGGAGTTTTGGGGTGCCGGTCTGGGTGGGACAAGGGGCTTCATGGAGCGCGATGATGTTGCGGGATCATGGCCAGTCGGCGACGATGTGCGGCGGCGTATGGTCCCGGGGGTTGGGCTTGCTCGGCGGTGGCTGCAGCGGGCTGGTGCACCCAAGACAGGATTTGCGCAATTCTTGGCTGACGAGCGGCGAAAATAAGACCAGAGCGAGGTGACCGATGACAGGTTCGAGTGACGCCAAAGCGACCAGCGTCCCATCGTTCGTGGTCGAGCGTAATCCGACGCCGATGGCGCCGGCAGAGCGTGCCAAGTTGCTGGCAGACCCGGGTTTCGGGCGCGTCTTCAGCGACCATATGGCGATCGTGCGCTATAGCGAGGGCAAGGGCTGGTACGATGCCAAGATCACGGCGCGTAAGCCGCTGGCGCTCGATCCGGCCTCGGCGGTGTTGCACTATGCCCAGGAGATCTTCGAGGGCCTGAAAGCCTATCGGACGGCAGATGGCGGGATGGCGATGTTCCGGCCCGAGGCCAACGCCCGGCGGTTCCGCCAGTCGGCGCAACGGCTGGCGATGCCGGAGTTGCCGGAGGAAACGTTCATCGAATCGATCCGGCAGGTGGTGAAGGCCGATCGTGACTGGTTCCCGACCGTGGAAGGTGGATCGATCTACATCCGACCGTTCATGATCGCCAACGAGGTGTTCCTCGGCGTGAAGCCATCGTCGGAGTACCTCTACCTGGTGATCCTGTCGCCGGTCGGCGGCTACTTCAAGAGTGGGGCGTCGGCGGTCTCGATCTGGGTATCGCAGCATTACACGCGCGCAGCTCCAGGTGGTACGGGCGCGGCCAAATGCGGCGGCAACTATGCCTCGAGCCTGGTGGCGCAGGCGGAAGCCTCCAAGCACGGTTGCGATCAGGTCGTGTTCCTGGATGCGGCGGAGCATCGCTGGGTGGAAGAGCTCGGCGGCATGAACGTGTTTTTCGTGTTCGCGGACGGCTCGCTGCAGACGCCGCCGCTCGGGGGCACGATCCTGCCGGGCATCACGCGCGAGAGCCTGCTGACGCTGGCGAAATCGGAGGGTCTCACAGTGCGCGAGGAGCCCTATTCGTTCGACGCCTGGAAGGCGGATGCCCAGAGCGGCAAGCTGACCGAGGCGTTCGCCTGCGGTACGGCCGCGGTGGTGACGCCGATCGGCAGCGTCAAGAGCCCGGAAGGTGAGTTCAAGATGGGTGCGGGTGGGCCCGGCCAGACAACGATGCGGATCAAGCAGAAGCTCGTCGATATCCAGCGCGGCGTGGCGCCGGACCCGCACGGCTGGGTGCACCGGCTCGACTAAGGCGCGAGGCGGGGTGAGCCGGGCGGGGCTGTGCAGGGTCTTGCTGGCTGAGCCTGGAAGCGCTGAATTCCACAGGTTGCGTGGCCCCGAGAGCACAGGCTCGCGGGGCCATTTGCTTTGTCTGGCATTGAGAATTGATCGGTGCGGCGGCTTGCGAAACAGTGTGGCAAAGCCGGGGCAGGGTCCCGGCGATGGCGCCGGAGGTCCGGGATGGTCAGGCACAAGCGCAGCGGGGTCACGGCCAGCGAAGGCCGGATCGGCGGGAGTTGGTGGCTTGGCGCCATGGCGGCTATGGCCGGCGCGTCGATGATGATGGCGGGGCCTGCACTGGCCCAAGGCAGCGGTGGCACGCTGACGGTCAACCCTGGCCGCGATTGCCAGACCGTGAGGACCTGCAACTTTGCCCGCAAAGGACGCGTGCGCGGCTGTCTCTCGTCCTATTCGTGCCGTTACTGCAAGACGGTGAGGAGCCGCTGCAGCCTCGGTGATCGGCGATATTGCGAGCGAGTCGTGTGCTCCTGGGGCGGGTGAAGCTTCAGCCGTCGATGGGGCTTCAGAGGGGGCGTCTCAGGCGCAGCATGCGGTAGAGCCACCATGCGCCGGCGGCCGCGGCCAGATGCTTGAGGGTGTGGCCGCTGACGAGGTGGCCGAAGCCGTAGAACCAGCCGTCGGTATGCTCCAGTGCCTTGGCGGCGACGTAGACCGCGAGGGCCACCAGCCAGTCGCTGCCGCGCGTGAAGGGCGCGGTGGTGAGCCAGAGCAGGATGGGAATGGTGAGCAGGGGATAGAACTGCGCGACGATGTAGGGGCGCAGGTCACCGGTTGCGTGCCAGTAGGCGACGCTCGCGATACCGTAGGCGAGGAGACCGGCCAGCAGCCAGGCGCTGGTCCGGGGCGAAAGCCTGAGCCGCTCGGTGAGGAAGCCTGCGTAGAGGCCCATGAAGCCGATGGCCATGGGTAGGCGATCCCAGACGAGGGTGTGGTTGTCAGGGTGCCAGTGGTAGTAGGCCGATCCCGCAGCGGTGGCCGCTATGCCGGCGAACATGGCGAGGTAGCAGTGGCGCAGCTCCGGGGCGAGGCCGTGGAAGGGGCCGGCGAGCCACAGCAGGCCCAGGGCGCCGACAAAGGCGAAGGGCAGGTTCGAGAGTACATTCAGGAGGTTGGGGATGCCGAGGATGGCGCGGGCATCGTGGAAGGCGTGGTAGTCGGCGGGTTGCGCAATGGGGGCGGCGAGCAGGGCGAGGGCGAGAAGGATAGCAGCGCCCGGCAGTAGGGCCAAGGCGAGGGCGCGGCGGTCGCGGTGACGGAGGTGGCGCTGCGGCGGAACACCGGTGGTGGGCCGGCGAGGTACGCGGCGGTCGGGCGAGGTGATGGTCATGGTACTGATCTACACCGGGGCGATGGCGGGAAAGGGACGCACCTTCAGAGGTGTTCTTGGCACGGGGCACAAGAGGGGTGCCCGTGAACGATGTTCTACACGATGAATGAACTATGTTCAATACAATTTTGCAGAGGGCCGTCTGCTGCTGGCAGGATGGTTTCAGCTGCGTTAATTTTCGAATTGGGCAGCGGTCGTCTCGGCCATCCCTGGCGTCGACCTGCCGTCACCAGCCCTTGAAGGGTGTCTCGGGGACGGGGGTGAGGGGGGGCTTGCGTTGGCCGAAGGCTGTGAGGTTGTCGATCACGAGCTGGCCCATCTTGGTGCGCGTATGGATCGAGCCCGAGCCGATGTGGGGGAGCATGGTGAGGTTCGGGATGGTCATCAGGTCCGGATCGATGCGGGGCTCGTTCAGATAGACGTCGAGGCCGGCGGCGAGGATGGTGTTGGCGCGCAAAGCGGCCTTGAGGGCGGCCTCGTCGACGACGGTGCCGCGGGCCATGTTGATGAAGATGCCGCGGGGACCGAGGGCTTTGAGGACTTCGGCGTTGACGAGGTTGGCGGTGGCCGGCCCGCCGGGGAGAATGGCGATGAGCGTGTCGACGTCGCGGGCCATGGCGACGAGGTCGTCGTAGAAGGGGAGTGCGACGTCAGCCTGCTTGCGGCGGCCGAAGTAGCACATGGGGACACCGAAGGCTTCGAGCCGGCGGCCGATGGCCTTGCCGATGCGGCCGTAGCCGATGAGGCCGACCTTGCGGTCGCGCAGGCTCTGCGTGAAGGGGTAGTCGAAGCCGGTCTCGGCCCACTTGCCCTGGCGCAGCCACACCTCGGCCTTCGACATCTCGCGTACCGTCATGATGAGCAGGCCGAGCGTGCTGTCGGCCACCTCCTCGTTCAGCACATCCGGCGTGTTGGTGATGACGATGCCGCGTTTGGCGGCCTCGGCGACGTCGATCGAATCGTAGCCGACGCCGTAGTTGCCGATGACTTTGACGTTGGGCAGGCGGTCCAGCAGCTTGGCGTCGGTTTTGACGCCGGTATGGGCGCCCGTACAGATGCCCTGGATCTTGGGTCCCGTGGCTGCGAGGAAGGCGTCGAGATCGGGGATCCGGTTCATCCAGTGGGTCTCGAAGTCGGCCTCGAGCGCATCGACCATCGATTGCATCATGAGACCGGTCGATAGGATCACTGGCTTGGACATGGGTGCCTCATGCTGGAGTGTGCGTGTGGTGGAGGCCCGGCAATCGTGGCGGGAATGTGGCCCCCGTGTTCGCTGGCATTAAATCATATTCTGCCGACTGTGCGTGGATAAGGATTGGGCTTTCAGGTTAATCGTTGGGCATCGGTGTGCATGCGAGACTTGTTGAGCGTTCGACGCGAGGGGTCGGGCGTGCGGCATCGAGCAGAAAGAGCCCGGCCATCTGGTGCGGGCTTTTTTTGCGTCCGCGGCCGGGTGCGCTGCGGCTTGCGCGGCGGGGCGAAGCACTCGATGCTGCGTCTATGAGCCAGGAGCGCTACGACGTTACCATCATCGGGGGAGGCCACAACGGTCTCGTGTGCGCCGCCTACCTGGCGCGGGCGGGCGCGCGGGTGGTGGTGCTCGAGAAGAACGATGTCGTGGGCGGGGCGGCCCTGACGGAAGAGTTTCATCCGGGTTTTCGCAACTCGGTCGCAGCTTATGCCGTCAGTCTGCTCAATCCGAAGATGATCGGCGATCTCGACCTCGCCCGGTACGGGCTGCGAATCGTCGAGCGGCCGGTTGCCAATTTCTGGCCCGTCGATCAGTGCCGCTACCTGCTGATGGGGTTCGGGGCCGAGGCCCGCCGGCGGGCGGTAGAGGGTTTTTCAGCGCGCGACGGGGCGCGGCTTGCCGCTTATGACAGCGCCATCGAGCGGGCGGCTAGCGTGCTGCGGACGCTGCTGGTGCAGACGCCGCCCAATGCCGGCGGCGGGTGGCTCGAGGTGATCCGGTCGGGCGCCATCGGGCGGCGGATGCTCGGCCTCGATATCGAAAGTCAGCGGGTGCTGGTGGACCTCTTCACGAAGAGCGCCGCCGATTTCCTGGACCAGTGGTTCGAAAGCGAGGTGGTGAAAGGGGCGCTGGCGTTCGACGGGATCGTCGGCGCCTACTGCGCGCCCTCGACGCCGGGCACGGCCTATGTGCTGCTGCATCACTGCTTCGGGGAGGTGAACGGCAAGATGGGCGTGTGGGGGCACGCGGTCGGCGGCATGGGGGCGATCTCGGCGGCGATGCGGCGGTCGGCGGAGGCGTCGGGTGCGGAGATGCGGACCGGGGCAGACGTGCGAGAGGTCGTGGTCGACGGCGGGCGGGCGAGCGGCGTCAGGCTGCAGTCGGGTGAGATCGTCGCGGGCGCGCGCGGTGGCGGCCAATGTGGGACCCAAGCTGCTGTTTCGCGATCTCGTGCCGGAGGCGGCGGTCGATCCGGAGGTGAGGCGGCGGTTCGTCGGCCTGCGGACGGGATCGGGCACGTTCCGCATGAACGTGGCGCTGAGCGCAGCTGCCGGACTTCGTGTGCCGGCCGGGCACGCACCTGCAGGATCATCACGGCTCGGGGATCGTGATCGGGCCGACGCTCGACTATCTGGAACGCGCCTATCTCGATGCGCGCCGCTGCGGCTGGTCGCGTGAGCCGGTGATCGAGATCCTCATTCCCTCGACCCTCGACGACAGCCTGGCGCCGCGCGATGGGCATGTGGCGAGCCTCTTCGTGCAGCATGTGGCGCCGCGCCTGCCGGAGCCTCGTAGCTGGGCCGACCAGGAGGAGAAGGAACGGTTCGCCGATCTCGTCATCGACACGGTCAACCGGCATGCGCCGAACTTCAGGCCTCGGTGATCGGACGGCAGGTGCTGTCGCCGCTGGACCTGGAGGAGCGGTTCGGGCTCATCGACGGCGACATCTTTCACGGTGCGCTGGGGCTCGACCAGTTGTTCTCGACGCGACCGGTGCTCGGCTATGCGGCTTATCGGATGCCGATCGCGGGGCTTTATCTGTGCGGATCAGGCGCGCATCCGGGCGGTGGGGTGACGGGGTTGCCGGGGCACAACGCGGCACGCGAGATTGCGCGCGATCTGAAGGGCGGGTTCGGCCGGCTCACTAGGCGGCGGCGGTGATTTCGCCGCGCGGGGCTGGTGTGGCGGTCACTCGGCAGGGGATGGCGCTGTGGGGCTCACGGCGGGGGCGGTGAGGCTTGGCACGCTCAAGGTGAGGCGGAGCAGCGGCGGCACCAGCAGCAAGGTGAGGATCGCCGACAACATCAGGCCGCCGACGACGACGGAGCCGAGGCCGCGGTAGAGCTCGGAGCCGGCGCCGGGGAACATGACCAGCGGCAGCATACCGAAGACGCTGGTGAGCGTGCTCATGAAGATTGGACGGATGCGGTTGCGGTTGGCTTCAAGGATCGCGTCGTTGACGCTCATGCCATCCTCGCGCAGGTGGATCAGCGTCTGGTGCACGAGCAGGATGGCGTTGTTGACGACGATGCCGACGAGGATGACGAAGCCCAGCAGCGTGAGCATGTCGAGCGGCTGCGGCTGGTAGGCGTTGAGCAGGGCGAGGCCGGCAACGCCGCCGGCGCCTGCAACGGGCACCGAGATCAGGATGACGAGCGGCAGGATGAAGCTCTCGAACAGCACCGCCATCACCAGGAAGACGATGACGAGGGCGAGCAGCAGATTGATCTTGAGGGCGTCCCAGGTCTTGGTCAACTGATCGGCAGCACCGGTCAGCGACAGGCGCACGCCGGCGGGAGGCCGTCTGCGACGACCGGCGCCATGACCTTATCGCGCATGATCTCGAGGGCGGTCTCGAGTGGCAGGCTCGCGGCGGGGCGAACTTCCAGGGTGATCGTTCGCAGCCGCTCGCGGTGACGGACCTCGACCGGACCGGCGGTCAGCTTGACATCGGCAAGTGCCGAGATCGGCACGATCTGGCCGCTGGGCGTGACGACGGGATAGGCACCGATGTCCTGTGTGCGCCGGTCGGTCGTTGAAAGCGGCGAGACCCTTCAACGTCAGATCGATGCGGTCGGTGCCGATCGTGATCTCCTTGACGCGCACGCCGTCGTTGTAGGCATCGAGTGACTGGGCGCAGCATCTGGGCGTCGACGCCGGCGTCGGCCAGCCTGACGCGGTCGGGGATGGCGCGGAGCTCCGGCGCACCAAGCTCGAGGCCAGGCTGGGGGCGGAACTGGTGGCCGGCTGAGCGCGGCAGGTGCTCGCCGATGCGGCCGGTCAGCTTCAGAGCGATGGCGAGAATGTCCTCGATATGGTCGCCGGAGACGTTGAGCTCGATGGCGCGGCCGCCGCCGATGCCGCGGCCGAACAGCGAGCGCTGGTTGATGAAGCCGAAGGTGCCGGGCTCAGAGAAGATCGGGCGGGAGAGCACCGGGATCAATTCGGCGACGCGGGTCGGGTCCTTGGCGGCACCGCCGACGAAGGTGGTGCCGCGGACGGCGACGAAGAAGAAATGGCGCATGGCCGGCGGGCTCGTGCGGTCGCCGGTTTCCTCCTTTTCCCAGAGCGGGCGGGCGACGGCCTCGATGCGTTCGGCGATCTTGGTGGTGGTCGGCAGGTTGTAGCCAGGCGGCGGCAGGATGACGCCGAAGACGAGATTGCGGTTGCCGTCGGGCAGATACTCGAGCTTGGGCAGGAAGCGGTTGGCGCCCCACAGCGCGCCGATGGTGATGGCGGCAACGAAGGCTAGGCCAGCGATGCGGTTGGCGACGGTGAGGCGGGCATAGGCTCGAACGAGCGCGGTGAAAGCGCGGCCCAGATGATCGACAACCGGCAGGCTCGGCGGCGTCGAGCTTCTCTTTGCCGCCACCGAGGAGACGGCTTGAGAGCGCGGGAATGACCGTGACGGCGACGATCAGCGACACCATGACCGAGACCGAGATGGCAACGGCGATGTCGCGGAAGAGCTGGCCGGCCTCGAGCTCCATGATGAGGATCGGGATGAACACCATCACCGTGGTCAGGGCGGAGACGAGGATGGCGCCCCAGACCTGGCGGGCGCCCTGGTAGGCGGCTTCGCGGGCGGGCATGCCGTTCTGGCGCAGACGGTAGATGTTCTCGAGCACGACGATGGCCGCATCGACCACCATGCCGACGGCGAAGGCGATGCCGGCCAGCGAGATGACGTTGAGGGTGCGGCCCATGGCCGACATGGCGACGAACGAGGCGACAATCGAAACCGGAATGGCCAGCGAGACGACGAGGGTGGCGCGGATCGATCTCAGAAACAGCAGCATGATGATTGCCGCCAGCACGCCGCCGATCCAGATGTTCTGCACCACGAGATCGATGGCGCCGTCGATGTAGACGGTCTCGTCGTAGACCTGGGTGATGGTAAGTCGGGCGTCCTTGAGGGGGCCTCGGCGCAGATCCTCGAGGGTGCGCTTGATGCCCTCCATGGTGGTGATGACGTTGGCGCCGGCATCGCGGACGGCGTTGAAGGCGATCGCGGGCTCGCCCATGTGACGGATGCGTGCCGAGGGCTCCTTGAAGCCGAAGCGGATCTCGGCGACGTCGCGGACGAAGACACGGCCGAAGCGGCCGGCGCCGGGCTCTGCGCCAGGCTCGGCGGGAAGGTTGGCGGTGGCGGGATTGCGGGGAGCGGCACCGGTGCGCAGGACGACGGCGCCGACGGCGTCGATGGTGTCGAGTTCGCCCTCGACGCGGACGACGTAGCGGCGCTTGCCTTCATCGACGTTGCCGGCGGAGAGCGAAACGCTTTCCTGGCGCAGGCGGGACAGCACGTAGGGGACGGTGAGCCTGTAGGCGGCGAGCTTCTCGGGATCGAGCAGGACCTGCAACTCGCGGTCGATGCCGCCGAAGATGTTGACGCCGGCGACGCCGTCGACGCGCTCGATGCGCTCCTTGAGAACGTCCGTGACGAAGGGGCCGTATTCCTCGATGGGCTTGGTGTTGCCGGGCGCCCGCTTCAGGATCATCCAGGCGATCGGGTTGTCGTCGGAGCCCGAGGTCTTGAGCGTCGGTTCGTTGGCCTCGGCGGGATAGCCGGTAACGCGATCGAGGCGGTTGGCGACCAGCAAGAGGGAGCGGTCCATGTTGGTGCCGATTGCGAATTCGAGAGTGATGCGGGCGCGACCGGTCTCGGAGCGGGAAATCATGGATTCCAGGCCGTCCAGGCCCTTCAGCTCATCCTCCTGGGGA
The DNA here is from genome assembly GCA_963761475.1 of uncultured Alphaproteobacteria bacterium. Classification (GTDB taxonomy): domain Bacteria; phylum Pseudomonadota; class Alphaproteobacteria; order Rhizobiales; family Hyphomicrobiaceae. The sequence goes on along the minus strand of CAVXGT010000012.1, from coordinate 31,570 downwards.
TTGACGATTTCGCGCTCGATCTCGGCGGGGGCGGCGCCGGCCCAGAACGTCTCGACCTCGATCACCGGCTTGCGCACATCGGGGATGAGCTGGATCGGAATGCGGGTCAGCGCCAGCAGCCCGAACAGGACGGTCATGAGCACCGCCGCGATGACGGCGATCGGGCGTTCGATGGCGAAGCGGATGGGGTCCATGGCGTGGGCCCTCAGCCTTTCCCGGTGGCGTCGGCGGCCGGTGGGGGCGCAGTTTCCGGCTGCACCGGTTGGCCCGGGCGCAGGCGCTCGTTGCCGCGGACGACGATGACCTCGCCGGCGGTAAGGCCGGAGAGCACCTCCATGCGCCCGCGCACGGCCTGGCCGAGGACGACGGGGCGGGGCTCGGCCTTGTTGTCGGCAACGACATAGACCATCCAACCGTTGGTTCCCTGGAGAAGTGCATCTTTCGGGACGGTCACGACCTTCCGCGGGGCGCTCACCGGGAGATTGAGAGTGACGGTGCTGCCGACGGCCAGTTGCCCGGGCCGGCCAGCACTCTCGGGAGCAATCGAGAAGCGGACGAGGCGGGTGCGGGTCGAGGCGGACTGCAGGGGGACGACGACGCGGACCTTGGCCGAACCTTTGGTCGTGTCCTCGTGCGCGATTGTGACCGGCGCGCCGGCGGTGAGGCCGGTTGCCACCTGGCTCGCGACATCGGCCTCGATCTCGAGGCTCGATGGATCGAGCAGCGTGGCGACGGTCTCGCCTTGCTGGAGAAACTGGCCGACCTGGGCGGCGCGTTGCAGAACAATGCCGTCGAAGGGAGCGCGGATTTCGGCATGCTCGAGATTGTAGCGGGCGGTGGCGAGATTGGCCTCGGCGGCGCGCAACTGGGATTCGGCCTGGGTGCGCTCGCTTTGCGCCTGCGTGGCCGCCAGTTGCAGGTCGTCGTAGGTGCTGCGCGAGAACGCCGTCGAGTTTTTGAGGCCGGCCTGGCGGTCGAAGGCCATCGCGGCGCGTTTGGCCTTGGCGTCGGCGACGTCGATACCGGCGCGGGCGACGGCGATAGCGGCCTGAGTGGCGGCGACGGCAATCTCGAGGCGGCGCTTGTCGAGGCGGACGAGGACATCGCCGCGCTTGACGGGATTGCCGATTTCGAAGGTGACGGCATCGATGATGCCGGCGGTGCGGGCGGCAATGCCGGCGCGGCGGTTGGCGACGATGTGGCCGATGACGGGCTGGGTGTCGCTGATCTCGCGGGCCTCGGCGCGGTCGACGAGCACGGTTGCGGCGCGTTGCTGGGCCATGGCCGGGCTTGAGGACAGGAGGGCGAGGGCCATGGTCAGAGCCATAGTCAGAGCCATGGGGTGGGGCAGCACCAGCATCGGCACGGCAAGCCGACACACCGCCCTGCCCGTCGGCTTCGGCGCGGCGCTGAGGTCAGTGTCGGCACGTCTCGTCGCAGTCGTCGGGGTGCGCGCGATCATCGTTGTTGTCACCGTGTTGTTTCGCTCGCTTGGGTCTACGTTCTAAAGCAGGGTTGGCCGGCTGTCGAATGGGCGGGGCCAAGGTGCGACGGCTCGGAGGGTCAATCGCGCGCGGATGGCCAGTTGGGCAACATGCGGCGCAGGAGGCCGTCACGCAGGATGAGGTGATGGCGCAGGACGAGGCCGGCGTGGGCTGTAATGGCGGCGAGGAGCACCCATGCGGCGGCTACGTGCACCCACTTGGCGAGGCTGGCGAGGAGCGGCCAGCTTCCGATCGGGTTTGGAAGGTGCCAGCGGCCGAAGAGATGGACGCCGTAGCCGCCTGCCATGACGTAGAGGAAGCCCGAGACGGGCATGATGATCATGGCGGCATAGAGGACCTGCTCGGCGCGGTGGATGAAGCGGTGCTCCCAGGGAACGAGGGTGGGCGCCCACGGCGGTAGGGTGCCGGCGCGGCGATTGAGGATGCGGAGGCCAGCGATGACGAGGGCCAGAAGGCCGATCGATTTGTGCCAGTTGTAGGCGTCGGCGGATGTCCAGCCGAGCAGGCGGCCGTCCTCTGCGATGCGGCTCATGATGTGGCCGGCCGCATACTGGAATGCGAACACCACAAGCATGAGCCAATGCAGGGTCTTGGTGATGGCGCCATAACCTGCTGACGTGTTGAGGAGGCTCATGCGGGGAAGGGGGCTCCGGGTTCGGGCTGGCAGGTGGGTTTTGCAGGGCGGGGTCAGGTGATGCGGACGTCGACGCGGCCGAGGGCTCCGAAGTCGGCTGTGACGTGACTGCCGGGGGTGATGTCGAGCGGCTGCATGGTGGTGCCGGTGGTGACGATGGCGCCGGCATCGAGACCGAGGCCCAGGGCGGAAAGCTCGTTGACGAGCCAGGCGAGGGCGCGGCGGGGGTCACCGAGGACGTTGGCGCCAATGCCATCGCGGCGAAAGCGGCCTTCGACGGCGCCCACGACGGGGTGTTGCGCCAGATCGAGATGGCGCCAGTCGGCTACGGCCGGTTGGCCAAGAATGAACTCGTGGGTGCAGGCGTTGTCGGCGATGAGCTGGGCCTCGCCGGCGCTGGCGAAGTCGGCGAAGCGGGAATTGGGGATCTCGATCGCGGGTATCAGGGCATCCATGGCGGCTGTGACTTCGGCCACGGTGTAGGGCGCGGCCCTGGGCGGCAGGCGTGTGCCTGCGCGGAAGGCGAACTCGGGCTCGGCCACGCGCATGCGGTTGTGGCCGAGGGGGAGGGAGGCGCCGGAGGTATGCAGGCGCTCGGCGAGAAGGCGGCCTGCGAGGGGGCCGCCAACGCCAATGTGGTGTTGGCCGGACGCGCTGGTGGCGGCGATCTTCCAGCCAATGGGGGCGGAGGGGCTGCGGGCGGCGAGGCGGGCCTGGGCGGCGTAGCCGGCACGACGGTCGTGTGGGCGGCAATGATCGGGCAGGGCGGCAATGATGTCGCCCTGCTGCCAACTGCGCCAGATCAGGCTCGCTGCGGCTTCGGCTGCGCCTTCGGGAGAGGCCGGGTCATCGTCGCTCATTCGGCGGCATCCTCGATGCCGTCGCGCGGGTTCTGGATGGCGGGGGTCTCGCAGCCGGTGGGGCAGCAGCGGCCCGGCTGCTTGGAGACCCGCCGTCCGTCGTCGGCTGCACCACGATCAAGTAGCTGCTCGACCAGCTCGCGCTTCTCGCCGACGGGATAGTTGCGCCAGATCTCGCGCTTCATGGCCTCGGGGCTGCCGCCGCCGTGCAGAGAGATGACACTCATCCAGCCGCCGGTGTGGGAGGCGGTGAGGTCCTCCATCAGGCGCGCGACCTCCATGCGGTGGGCGGCGGGGACGTCGGGCCGGCCGGCGAGCACGGCCTGCAGGGAGGCGGCGGTCTCCGGATTGTGGTCCTCGTCGGGGCCGGGGAGGGCGACGATGAGGCCACCGGATACGGTGTGGGCCAGGCGATGCATGTCGTAGATCTGGGTGGCGAGCAGGAGCTTGCCGATGTTGGCGAAGACGGGGTCGGGCATGACCGAAGCGGCGGGGTCCTTGACCGCGTAGACGGAGGCGGCGACGCCGCAGGCAAAGAAGCCTTCGACGATCTTGATCAGGTCGACCATGGTCTCGCGGATGTGGGGGTGGCGCTCGGGATCGAGGCCATTGGCGTCTATCATCATGGCGCCGGCGCCGATCAGAAGGTCACCGAAGCCGGCCCGGGCGGCGATGCATGAGTGGCGATGGTGGGTCGCGTAGGAGGTTGTCATGAAGCCGGCTTCTTCGACCTGGCCGTCGAGGAAGACACGCTCGTGGGGCACGAAAACATCGTCGAACTGCATGACGGCGGTGGCCTGGCCGTACTTGGCGGCATACTTGGCGGCGGGGTCACCGGCGCGACCGGCGGGGCGGGTGATGATGGTGAGGCCGGGCGTGTCGATCGGAACGGCGCAGGCGACGGCAAAGTCGGCGTCCTCGGGCCGCATGGTGCGGCAGGGCAGCACCAGCGCCTCATGCATGTAGGGGGCGCCGGTGACGATCGCCTTGGTGCCGCGGATGACAATGCCGCCGGGACGGCGCTCGGCGATGTGGACGTAGGTGTCGCGGTTGGCCTGTTGGCCGGGGCGGCGGGAGCGGTCGCCCTTGGCATCGGTCATGGCGATGGCGTGGCTCCAGTCGCGATCCTGGCTCTCGTGCAGGTAGGCGAGGAAGCGCTGGTGACGGTCGGTGGACTGGGCGGCGTCGAGGCGGTGGGTAGCCTGGTAAAGGGCGTTCAAGGCGTCGTGGGACAGGTAGCGCTGGGCGCAACCGGATTGACGGCAGACGAGACGGACGGCCTCGAGCTTCATGAGGAGGTCGTTGGCGGTCTCGTCGATGTGGAGCATGCGATTGACGATTTTGCCTGAAGTGGCCTGGCGGGCCGTCATCAGCGGCTTGTGCTCGCTTGGGAGCGCCAGGTCATAGGCGACGGCGGTGGCGGCGATTCCCGGGGCGAGGCGGGGCTCGTCGGCGACGCTGGGGATGCGCTCGCCGTTCAAAAAAACACGTGGTGACAGGCTCTTGAGGCTCTCGCGGTAGTCGGCGCCCGACATCAGCATAGTGATCTCTCCAAACGGCTCGCTGGTGAAGCTAACGGCAACTCGCAGTTGCAGCAACGGCGCGGTGATGCATGATGTGAATGGGGCCCCTGCGGTGGTGTGGCTGCCCGTGCCGCCAAGGCCCGGCGAACGCCCGATTTGTCCAGACGGGCAAGGTAGGGTAAATGCTGATTATCCGGTGCGGTCGCAAGGCCTGCCGGCCGTCTTTCAACGTTGGTCTCGAGGAGAATGCATCATGGCAGACGCCGACTATACAGCCGATATCAAGACCTATGCGGCAAACGTCAATGACAAGGCCGTGCAGGGTATCGTGCGGTTCTGCGGCATTGCCCTGCGCAGTCGTGATGCCTCGCATGTGTCGTGCTCGTCGAAGAGCGAGCTGGAGACGGTTCGCGAGAGCTTCCTCAAGCGCAAGCTGCAATTGACGGAAGACGACGCGGCGCTCGACAAGCGGATTGCGGACGTGTGCGAGCAGATGAAGGGCGTGAACATGAAGCATCGCGTTACGTTCTACTATCTGCTGGCCGACAAGGCGGGCAAGCTCGACAGTCTTTGATGCTTCAGCGGTGCAGTTGGGCCGAGGGTCCAGCGCGTCGCGGTGATGCCAGCCGGCGTTGCATGGGGGCCGCGCTCCGGCGCGAGCCAACAAGCTCAATGAAAAACCCCCGGTCACCTGCCGTGACCGGGGGTTTCTTTTGCTCGGCAGTTTTCCGCCAACCGGCAAGCGCCAAATGGGCCGCTACAAGCCCATGACGACGCGGGGCAGCCACAGGGCGATGTCGGGCCAGATCATCAACAGGACGATCAGCAGGAACATCGACACCACGAAGGGGAGGGTGCCGATAATGACATCGCCGACAGTGCCGCGGCCTTCGCGGACGCCGTGGACGACGTAGAGGTTGACGCCGACGGGCGGCGTGATCAAGGCCGTTTCCATCAGGATGGTGAGGACGATGCCGAACCAGACGGCGTCGTAGCCCAGATGCTGGACGATCGGGAAGATCAGCGGCGTCGTCGTCAGCATCATCGACAGCGTTTCCATGAAACAGCCGAGGATGATGTAGAAGATGATGATGGCAATCATCGTCTGCGTGGGCGAGAGGCCGAGGTTGACGACGAAGTCGGTGAGCTGCTTCGTCAGGCCGATCTGGGCGAGTGCAAAGTTCAGGAAGACGGCCGCCAGGATGATCAGCATGACCATGGCCGAAGTCTTCATAGTGCCTTCGAAGACCTCGCCAAGCATCTTCATGTTGAGGGCGCCATTGGCGGCGGCGAGGACCAGGGAGGCCACGACGCCCAGGGAGGCGGCTTCGGTGGGTGTCGCCCAGCCAGCATAGATCGAGCCAACGACGACCATAAAGATCAGCACGGGTGGGAGCAGATCCGGGAGCACGCGAATGCAGTCGCGCATATTGAACTTGATCGGCTCGCCGCCCCATTCGGGCCGGATGATGCAGGCCAGCAGGACGGTGAGGGCAAACATCGAAGCCAGAATGAAGCCGGGGATGAAGCCGGCCAGATAGAGCTGGGGAACGGAGCTGTTGGTGAGGAGGCCGTAGATGATGAGATTGATCGACGGCGGAATCAGGATGCCGAGCGTACCGCCGGCGGCGATGGTGCCGAGGAACAGGCGCTCGTTGTAGCCTCGGCGCTCGATCTCAGGCGTGGCGACGACGCCGACGGTGGCGGCGGTGGCGACCGAGGAGCCGCTGGAAGCTGCAAACAGAGCGCACGAGCCGATGTTGGCGTGCATGTTGCCGCCGGGGAGCCAGGCCAGCCACTTCGACATGGCACCGTACATCTTGTCGGCTATGCCGGCGCGCAGCAGGATCTCGCCCAGCATGATGAACATGGGGACGGCCACGAGAATGGCGGAGATGCTGTTCTGCCAGACGGTGTCGCCCATGCCGATAAGCAAGCGGCCGCCGGCAAAGATGTGGTCGAGGGCGATGCCGAGCACACCGAGCGTGGCGGCCACGGGAATCGCGAGCGCCAGCAAGAGAAGAAGAATTAGGAGTGTGGTTGCCAGCATCTAGTGTTTCCCCCGCCCAGGTCCGCGATGCTCGCGCTCGTGGGCGACCTCGTCGGCTGCGTGCGAGACTTCCGCACGGACTTCTTCTTCAAGCGAACGCACACCGGCGACTGCGACGACGTCCTCGGGCCGGCCTTGCAGGACGGCCTGGATGCAACGCAACACGACCAGCACCAGTACCATGGTGAACCAGAGCCAGCCGAGCATCCACAGTGCCTGTGGATAGGCGAGGGGCGTCCGCCACGAGGTGATGGAAGTGGCACCATACTGGTAACTGTCTAGCCACATGTACCAGCCGCTCCAGAGCATGGCGGCGAGGAACAGGCTCAGTGCCGCCAGTGCGGCGAAATCCAGGAAGGCTTTGAGCGGCGTCGGCGCCATCATGTAGATGCCGTCGATGCGGACGTTGGCGCGGTCGAGTAGGCCTTGGGCAAAGGCCCAGGATGTCGAAATGGCGAAGGCGTAGCCCGAAAGCTCGTCGGCACCTTCGAGGGAGAAGTCGGCAAGCTTGCGGACGCCGACGTCGAAGGTGACGATAAACGCCGTCAACAGCATCATGGCGCCGCCAAGCCAGGATGCCGCCTTAGATATCGTTTTGGCGCGGCCCAGCAGTGAGTCGAGCATGAGTTGCCCCTTTTTCCGGGCACCTCGACAGGAGGTGCCCGGTTTCACTCGAAGTCGTAGATCAAGTTACTGGAAAGCAAACGAGCGTCGTTTGGAACGCCTAGCTTACTTGGTCTTGGCGGTTAGGCCGACGACCTTGCCAACGGTGTCGTTCCATTCCTTGACGCAAGCATCGCCGCAGCGCTTGGCCCAGTTGGCCAGCACGAAGTCCTCGGCGATCTTCTTGATCTGAGCTTTGTCCTCGGCATTCGGCACAACCAGCTTCATCTTGCCAGGCTCGCCGAAGCGGCACTTGCCGCCCTCGCCGGTGTTGCAGATGATGCCCTGGCCGTCATTCTCCTTGACGCCTTCCCAGGCCTTGGCCTCGAAATCGGCGAACGACTTGGTCAAGAACTCCTGGGTCGGTTTGTCGAGGCCATCCCAGCGCTTCTTGTTCATGGCAACGAAGCTCGGACCCCAGCCGAGGCCGGCCTTGTAGATGTGGGTCACGACTTCGCGCCACTTGGCGTCGTACGCTGGCAGGGTGCCGGTGATGCCGCAGTCAGCGACGCCCTTCTGGAGTGCTGGCACGACTTCGCCGAAGGAAATCGTGACGGGAACGCCACCGGCGCCCTTGACGAAATCACCGAGCGACGAGCCGTAGACGCGGGTGCGCAGGCCTTTGAGATCGGCCAGCGATGCGACCGGCTTGGAGCACCAGAACTGCTGGCTCGGGTAGCTGAACATGCCAAGCAGCTTGACGCCGTATTTGCTCTCGAACTCGCGCGCTACAACGGCCCGGTAGACCTCGGTCGATTTCTTCATATCGTCAAATTCCGGCATGACGCCGGCGAGATCGATAGCCTCGAGGGCCGGCGACTTTGAAGCGACGTAGGCGATGACGCCAGCGACGATGTCATAGACACCCTTGCGCGTGAGGTCGACGATCTCGAAGCCGGAAAGCCCCAGCTCAGTGATCGATTTGAGGTCGACCTTGATGTTGCCGCCGGACGTTTCAGTGATGGTCTTGGTGAAGTGCGGCTGCTCGATTTCCTTGTAGTGGGTGGTGAAATTCCATGTTCCCACCATCTTGAATTCTTGCTTGGACGGGCTCTGTGCGAGCGCCGGTGCTGTCAGCATGGCGGCGGCTGCGACTGCAGCACCGGCTGCCTTGACGAAATTCTTCATAAGTCTTCCTCCCTTTGACACACTCAACAATAGCCCGCGCGCGACAGCGTCCCGTCGCACGATCAAAGCGTATCGCCATCTTTATACTTATAGCAGCGATTATTTGTTTGGCGAGGGTGGGTGGTGCCTTGTTCGGCGGCAATCGCGTGATGATGAATCGAGCAGGTTGGGTTCGCATAGCTTGCATTCTGTCGCGCAGCCGGGGGCGGCGCGGCGCGCAGGAACGATGTCCGATCAGGCTGCAGGTTGCTTGTCCGGACACGGTATTTGCTGCGTTGCGGCGATGTTGTGTGTAGTCTGATCATCGAATGCCCGCTGTCTGTGACGATGAAGACGGTCGGGCGGCGCGTGGTGGCCGACATTTGCGACAAGACGACACAGGATCTGGCGCGTCAACTTCGTGGATGGGTGGGCTCCGCGAGCGGACTCACGCCACGGTCAATCTCCGGTGGGCGTTCATGGGGATAAGGCCGCGGACGCGGTCGATCTGTGCGCGCTCGATGTGGGCGGTGGCAAAGCCCACTCCGTCGGAGACGCGGGCGACGATATGGCCCCAGGGGTCGGCGATGAGGCTGTTGCCGTAGGACAGTCGCGTGGCGCCACCGCCGTCGACGAAGGGGCCGTACTGGCCGGGGGCAACGACATAGCATTGGGTTTCGATGGCGCGGGCGCGCAGCAGCACGTCCCAGTGGTCCTTGCCGGTCTGCACGGTGAAGGAGGAGGGCACCATGATGACGTCGCAGCCCTGCTTGGCCAGCGTGATGTAGAGCTCGGCAAAGCGCATGTCGTAACAGATGGTGCAGCCGATCTTGAAGCCCTCGGCCTCGTACATGGCGAGGTCGGCCCCAGGGCGAATGGTGTCGCTCTCGTTATAGGGGGTGCCGTCGGGTGCGGTGATGTCGAACATGTGGATCTTGCGATAGCGGGCGACTTCGGCGCCGTTGCGATCGAAAGCGCAGGTGGTGTTGTAGACCTGGGTGGTGCTGGCCGGAATGTGCTCGATCATGCTGCCGCCGTGGATCCAGATGCGGTGGCGGCGGGCGAGGCTCGAGAGCAGCTCCCAGGCGGGACCGCCGGGTAGCTTGTCGGCCTCGCGCACCTTGTCGGCGGTTGAGCCGCCACGCCAGCTCCAGACTTCGGGCAGGACCACCATATCCGGTCGGTCGGCTGCGATGGCGCGCTCGATCAGGTCCGTCGCCTGGGCCATGTTGCGGGTCTTGTCGCTGATCGAGTTGGTTTGGACGACGGTGATCTTCATGGGGCGGGCTCTCGTGTGGGCGCAAGCATCTCAAGTTGGAAGACTACAGGGGAGCTGTGCGGCACGACACTATTTCATCATGCGGCCAGCGAAGCGTAAGCTGCTCTCAGGTTCAAGACCAGGAGAGCACGCATGTCCGAACTCAAGTCACAGTTTCTTTTCTCGCTCAGCGCCTCGGTGACGCGGCTGCTCGATGTCGGTGATGTGCCGGCCGGCCGGCGGCACGTGGACCTGTTGGGGGCAGGGACGTTCGAGGGGCCGAAGCTGAAGGGCGAATTGCTGGCGGGTGGCATCGACATGAAGACCATCCGGGGCGATGGTGGCGTCATTCCCAACGTGCGGCTGGTGCTGAAGACCGACGACGAGGCGCTGATCTTCATGCACTACACCGGTATCCGGTGCGGCGCGCCTGAGGTGATGGCGCGGATCGCGGCGGGTGAGATCGTGGATCCCGCGAGCTACTATCACCGGAACACGCCCTACTTCGAGACGGCAGCGCCCAAGTATGCCTGGCTGAACCGTATCGTCACCGTGGGCATCGGTTGGCGCAAGGCGGACAGCGCTGGCTACGACGTGTTCGAGATCCTGTGAGGTCCGGGCCGTCTATTTGAGGGCGGCGGGTATCAACTGGCGCTTGATGATCGTGCGGGTGGCGAGCGCGATGTGGACGGCTTCGACGCCTGCAACACGTGCGATCATGACGAGGGCCTCGGTGTCGCTCACGAGGCGGGCGTCGATGAGCCGGCCGGGTTCGAGTTCGAGGGGCTTTGCGTCGCTGCCGTCGCCGGCTGCGATCATGACGGTTGCGGCATCGGTGCGCGTGAGAAGGCCGTCGCCGTTAGCGTCGGCCTCGATGTGTGCGAGGACGATGGCTTTTGCTGGCGTCAGGGGGTCGGCAGGGGCGGAGGTCTGGCTGCGCAGCACGATCGCACTGGCGATCAGGCCCTTGGTGTCGGGGAGGATATGGCGAGCTTGGCTATTGGTGACGTCATAGACGACATAGTTGCGGATGCTGGAGGCCGATTTGCTGTGTAGGCCGAGGCGATAATCGGTGCTGGCCTCGAGGGGCGCCCACAGCAGGCGGTTGCTCTCAAGCCAGGAGAAGGCGCCGATTGCGAGTTTCTGGGGAACGGCCGGATCGGATCGGGCGATCGAGGTGGCGCGGAGGGGGCGGGTTTCGTGGCTTGCGACTTGGACCAGGCCGTAGCCGCCGAGGATGAGGCCGAGCACCGAGACGGCGGCGATGACCAGGGCATTGAGGCGCCAGACGAGGCGAAAAAAGCGGTTGGTCGTCATGGCTGGTCCTTCGTGAAGGAGGGGAAGCGCATTGCCGTTCTGGTAGGCGGGGAATGCGACGGAAAATAGAACCGGCGGCTGGATCGGGTGGCGCGGGGCCGTGCAGGCGCGCCACGAGGGCGGTGGTTCCCTCTTGGCAAAGGGCGCTGGCCGCGCGAGGCTGGGGCAAGATCCCCAACCACCTTGCGAGGCTTGCCCATGTCACATCCGTTCGATCTCACCGGCCAGGTTGCCGTCATCACCGGCTCGAGCAAAGGCATCGGACGCTCGATCGCCGAAGTCATGGCGCAGATGGGCGCCAAGGTCGTGGTGTCAAGCCGCAAGGCGGACGCGTGTGAGGCGGTGGCCGAGGGCATCCGCAAGGCCGGTGGCGAGGCGACGGTGATCCCATGCCACATCGGGCGCAAAGAAGACTGCGAAGGGCTGGTCAAGGGCGCGATCGCCAAGTACGGCCGGATCGACGCCATGGTCTGCAACGCGGCCGTCAATCCCTACTTCGGTCCGCTGTCGGGCATTTCCGACGAGCAGTGGGACAAGATCATGGAGAGCAATATCCGCTCCAATCTGTGGCTCGCCAACATGGTGGCGCCCGGCATGGCGGAGCGGGGGGGCGGCACAATAACGATCGTGTCGTCGATCGGCGGGCTCAAGGGCTCGGCCAAACTCGGTGCCTATGCAGTGTCGAAGGCGGCCGACTTCGGGCTCGCGCGTTCGCTCGCGGTTGAGCTCGGGCCGCAGAACGTGCGGGTCAATGCGATCGCGCCCGGCCTCGTCAAGACGGATTTTGCGCGCGCGCTGTGGGAGGACAAGGCCAACCTCGAGAAGCGTCTCGTCAATTCGCCCCTGAAGCGGATCGGCGATCCCGAGGACATCGGCGGCATCGCGGCGTTTCTCGCTTCGAAGGCTGCAGCTTTCATTACGGGCCAGGTGATCGTTGCCGATGGTGGCGTGACCATCGCTTGAGGCAGGCGCCCCTGGTTGCCCACCTTCGGCATCCGGCGCTTTCGTTGCGCCTTCAGATGCCCACCTTCGGCATCCGGCGCGTGGACACACCGGCGCCTTGGCGAAGCGAAGGGTTGGCGCCGGCTCGCCAGCGGGCGCTCGGTGATGGCCATTGCGCTCGGCCGATCGGTGCTTTTCTATAGGCTACAGACTATCGTTTCAGGATCACCGGAGGACGCCGCAGATGGATCTTCGTTTCAGCCCTGAGGAAATTGCCTTTCGCGATGAGGTCAGGACCTTCTTCCAGACGGAGGTGCCGCTCTCCATTCGCCGCAAGGTGATCGAGGGGCGGGAGCTGACCCGGGAGGACATCGTCACCTCGCACAAGACACTGCACAAGCGGGGGTGGGCGACGCCGGGCTGGGCCAAGGAATGGGGCGGGACCGGGTGGTCGCCGGTGCAGTTCTACATGTTCGGCGAGGAGATGCAGCTCAACGGCGTGCCAGCGCCCGTTGGCTTCAACGTCACCATGCACGGGCCGGTGCTGATCCAGTTCGGCACGGAGAAGCAGAAGAAACACCATCTGCCGCGGATCGCTGCGTGCGACGACTTCTGGTGCCAGGGCTTTTCAGAGCCGGGGTCGGGTTCGGACCTGGCTTCCCTCAAGACGACGGCGGTCAAGCAGGGCGACCACTACATCGTCAACGGCCAGAAGATCTGGACGACGCTTGCGCAATATGCCGACTGGATCTTCTGCCTGGTGCGCACCGACCCCAATGCGCCGAAGAAACAGCTCGGCATTTCCTATCTGATGATCGACATGAAGACGCCGGGGATCACGCACCGGCCGATCGTCACCATGGATGGCGGGCGCGAGGTCAACGAGGTGTTCTTCGACAACGTCAAGGTGCCAGTCGAGAACCTCGTCGGCGAGGAGGGCCGGGGCTGGGATTGCGCCAAATACCTGCTCGGCAACGAGCGCACGGGCATCGCCCGGGTCGGCACCTCGAAGATGCGGGTGGCGCGGATCAAGGAGTTGGCGCGGATCGTGCCATCGGGCGACGGCTCGCTGATGGACGACGAGCGGTTTGCGGAAAAGGTGGCAGCCGTCGAAGTGGAGCTCAAAGCACTGGAGATGACGCAACTTCGGATCATCTCGGAGGATCGCAAGGCGGGCCGCGGCGGCAAGCCCAATCCAGCCTCCTCGATCCTAAAGATCAAAGGCAGTGAGCTGCAGCAGTTGACGACGGAGCTGCTGATGGAGGTGGCGGGTCCGCTGGCGCTGCCCTATGTGCGCCAGGATCCCGATGATCTCACGGGCCATAACGCTGGCCCAGCCGGTGTCGAATGGGCCAACCCGATGGCGCCACAGTATTTCAACAACCGCAAGGTCTCGATCTACGGCGGCACCAACGAGATCCAGCACAACATCATCGCCAAGGCGGTGCTGGGGTTCTGACGATGACGAGGTCGCCCATGCCGATCGCAAGCTGGTTTTCTGCTGCGGCCACAACCGGCGTGGGTGGCCTCTCGGCGGCAAGCGCTGCGCTTGCTGGGGCCGCCGGCGTGGAACTGCAGCGGTTCAGTCAACACACAGGCGACAAGGACCTCCAGCATGAGTGGCGATAGGGACGACAAGGCCCTTCACTTCGAGGCGTTGCATAGGGGGCCAGGCGCCTTCGTGATCGCCAATGCGTGGGATGCCGGCTCGGCGCGCATGCTGGAGGCGCTGGGCTTTGCCGCGTTGGCAACGTCGAGCGGGGCTGTGGCGGGAACGCTTGGCCGTCGGGATGGACGGGTCACGCGCGAGGAGGCGCTGGCGCACGCCAAGGTGATCGTCGCGGCGACAAAGCTGCCGGTGTCGGGTGATCTCGAGAATGGCTATGGCGACGATCCCGTGGCCGTGATCGAGACCATCAAGGGGGCGGCCGACGTCGGCCTCGTCGGCTGTTCGATCGAGGATTTCTCGGGCACGGGGATCTACCCGATCGGTGATGCGGCGAAGCGGATCGAGGCAGCAGCGCGGACGGCTCGGGGACGTTCGGGATCGTTCGTGTTGACGGGGCGGGCCGAGAATTTCATCCGCGGCAATCCGGACCTCGACGATACGATCGCCCGTCTCAAGGCCTACGAGGCAGCGGGCGCCGACGTGCTGATGGCGCCGGGCCTGCCGGATCTCGCGGCGGTGGCGCGGGTGTGCCAGGCGGTGTCGAAGCCGTTCAACTTCATGGCCGGCATCAAGGGGCGCTCATTCACCGTCGCCGAACTCGAAGCTGCCGGCGTCAAGCGCGTCAGTCTCGCCACGTCACTCTACCGGGCGGCGATGACCGGGTTGCTCGATGCCGCACGCGAGGTGCGTGAGAAGGGCACGTTCGGCTACCTCGACCACACCATCGCCACGCCAGACTTCAACGCCTACATGGCTAGCTGAGAAGAGCAAATCCCATGGATCTCGATTTCTCCGAAGAGCAGCAACTGCTCAAAGACAGCGTCAACGGACTGCTGGCACGGCGCTACCCGGACGTGGTGAAGACCCGCACCGAGATGGCGAAGCAGCCCAAGGGCTATAGCGAGGCAGGCTGGAAGGAGCTGGCCGAGCAGGGGCTTGCTGCCATTCCGTTCGCCGAGGAGGACGGCGGCCTCGGGCAGGGGGCGATCGAGATGATGATCGTCGGCGAGGCCATGGGGCGGACGCTGGCGCTCGAGCCGTTCTATGCAACGGTCGTGCTCGGCGGCGGCATCCTGCGGCATGCGGCATCGGCAGCGCAGCGCCAGCGACTGGTGCCGGAGGTCGCAGCGGGAACAATGACGCTCGCGCTCGCGACACAGGAAAAGCAGTCGCGCTTCGACATCTTCGATGTGGCAACGACGGCCAAGTCCGATGGGGCCGGCGGCTACACGCTCGAAGGCGAGAAGATGGTGGTCGTCAATGGCGACAGCGCCGACAAGATCATCGTCTCGGCGCGTGTCTCAGGCGACCGGCGCGCGAAGGAGGGGATCGGGCTGTTCCTGGTCGACGGCAAGGCTGCGGGCCTGTCGCGGCGGGGATATGCGACGCAGGACGGTGGGCGGGCTGCCGACATCACGCTTTCGGGCGTGAAGGTTGGCAAGGACGATGTGCTGGGCGAACCCGGCAAGGCGCTGGCAGCGCTCGAACGCACGACGGACGAGGCCATCGCCTATCTCGCCGCAGAGGCGGTCGGCGCCATGGACGTGGTGCACGACGCCACCGTCGACTATCTCAAAACACGCAAGCAGTTTGGCGTGGCAATCGGTTCGTTCCAGGTGTTGCAGCATCGCTCAGTCGACATGTTCACGGCCCTCGAGCAGTCGAAGAGCATGATGATCTACGGCGGCATGATGGCCGGCGAAGACGATGCCACGGAGCGGCGCAAGGCGATGCATGCGGTAAAGGTGCAGATCGGGCGCGGCGGCCGGCTGGTGGGCCAGGACGGCGTGCAACTGCATGGCGGCATCGGCATGACGACCGAGTACAAGGTCGGCCACTATTTCAAGCGGCTCACCATGATCGACCTGGCGTTCGGCAACGCCGACCATCACGTCCGCGCGTTGGCGCGGATGGGCGGGCTCATATAAGGGCGCCTTCCGACTCCGCTGCGCGGAGCCGGCCGGAAGGCGCGGAATTCGTGGCGCGTTGCGACTTCCCTGCGGGGAGCCGGCCGCAACGCGCGTAGTGGTGGGGAGCCGGCGGGAAGGCGCGGGGGAGGCGGATCAGTGGGCGTGGCCGCCTTTCGGGGGTTCGGCCAGCTCGATGACGAGGCCGCCGGTGGTCTTAGGATCCATGAAGATGATGCGGCAGTTGCCGTGGCCGATCATGGGCTGCTCGGTCTGGAAGCCGATGCCCTTGGCCTTGAGCTCGGTGATGGAGGCGTCGATGTCATCGACCTCGAGGCAGATGTGAAAGAGCCCTTCGCCGCGCTCGTCGATCCACTTGTTGGTGCCGGAGTTGGGCGCATCCGACTGCAGTAGTTCGAGGTAGGTGTCGCCCACCGGGAACATGGCGAGCGTCGTCTTGTGGGCCGGCAAATGCTCCTCGTATTCCATCTCGATGCCGAGCTTGTTGGCCAGCACGTCCTTGACGGTATCCATGTTTTTGAGGGCGATGGCGATGTGTTCGATGCGCTTGATCTTCATGGAGATGGCTCCGGTTTGGGCGAGGGCGGATAATGGAAAATCAACGGTTCGGGTCATCGGGTCAAACGCCTGGCGGGGGCCCGGTGCGGGGGCGTGGTGGACCAAACCCGGACGACCAGTGTGTGCCAAAGCTGGGCAAATGTCATGATCTCCGGTTAAAAGGGCCGACCACTGCCGGTTGCGGCCGTGGTGCGGGACTTGCTTGGGCAGGGAGCGTGGCTGCGTGGGGCGGCCGCCGTCTGAGGCAACAGACGGGTCCAATCCGGCGAACTTGCTCTAGCGGTCGGCCTGGCCGTTTGCCGTCGCATGGCGTCATAGCCTCGACAACCCCTGAACCGTGGACGCTGTTGGATGCTGAAGTTCTCTATCGTTACGTGCACATGGAACAGTGAGCCGCTGATCGGCGAGGCCATCGCGTCGATCCGCCAGCAGGTGTATCCGCACGTTGAGCACATCTTCGTCGACGGTGGGTCGACGGACGGCACGCTTGAGCGGATCAAGGCCGTCGAAGGGGACGTGAAAATCCTAGAGAACGTGCGCGGCGGAATCTCGCGGGCGATGAATGCCGGGGCGGCAGTGGCGACCGGCGATGTCATTGCGCACATGCACTCCGACGACATCTATCTCGGCACCGACGTCTTCACCAAGGTGGCGGCGGCGTTCGAGGCGCAAAATGCGCCATGGCTGTTCGGGCGCTGCAAGTCGCTGATCGACGGGCGGCTCGAGGACAACGATTTCGAGACCAAGCGCTATAGCTGGAACGTGCTGGTGCGGCGGAACATCGTACCGCACGCCTCGACGTTCGTGCGGCGGGACGCGTTCGAACGCACGGGCGGGTTCGACCCGCAGTATCGGTGCGCCATGGACTACGACATGTGGTTGAAGCTCGCGAAAATGGGCGATCCGATACAACTCGACGATTATCTGGCGGCCTTCCGCTATCACAAGGGAAGCCTGTCGTCGGTCAACGTGGGCAGTTGCCATCATGAGGACTTCCGGGTCCGCTGGAAGCATGCAGGCCGCAATCCGATGGAGCTTGGCGAACATCTGGCGCGCTATCTGGTGCGGACGGCGCGACTGGCGCTGAAGCCCTCCGGCAACGTGGCGTCCGCTTGAAGATGACTGGTGGTGGCCGGAGCTGCTGGTTGCCGTCTCGGCGCGGTGTCATGGCGGGGCTGGTGGGCGTGGGGGCTGGTGGCCTGCGGGCGTCGGCAGGTGAGGACGCGAAACCGCCACTCGCGGTGAAGCGATGGCTGCGCAGGGCGACAGAGAGCCCGCTGGCGTTGCCGTTCGACTATGTCGGCCTCCACACCGATCACGGGCTTGGCGGGTCCACGCCACCGCCGATCCATGGCTATGGTGCCGTGCGCTCGCACGATGCCGACGACGGCAGCGGAAAACCAGTTTTGCAGTGGGCCAACATCGAGGTTGCGCCCGGCGTGTACCAGTGGCGGGCGCTCGATCTTTGGATTGCAGCCAATCCAGGCAAGACGCGGATTTTCGTGATCTGCGGGTGTCCGGTGTTCTACCAGAAATACCCAGGCGAGCCGTGGCCCTATCCGGACCTGCCGGGAGGGGGATCGCCGCCGAGGGAGCCGATGGCTGCGGCGCGCTTCGTGGCGGCGATGCTGGCGCGGCATCCGGGAAAGATCCACTTCATCGAGCCCTGGAATGAACCGAATTTCGGAGCGGGGCGGCGTCGCCCGTTCGAGGACAGATGGGGGCCGTGGATGGACAAGCCCGGCTTCTTCACAGGGACGGCGGGCGAGTTGGCGGCGATGGCGCGGGCAGTGCGCGGCGTGCTGCCGGGCGACGTCAAGCTGATGATCGGCGCCTGGGAAGGGCAGGACGCGGAGGCGGGGCTCGGGAACTCGCTGGTGCGGTTCGCCCATGCTGCGGACGGCAGCGGTGGCCACGGCCGCGATCACGCTCAGGCGTTATCGGTGCACAGCTATACCTATCGCAACGACCCCAACAAGATGATCGGGGAACTCGCCGCCTATGAGGCGAGGTTCCGGGAAGCAGGGTTCCGGGCGGGGTTGGCGCGGTACGTCAGCGAATGCGGGGTCGAAGCGCCTGAGTTCTGGACAGCAGAACGGCCGAGCGTTGCCAATAAGGTCACCGCGATCAAGCGCTGGCTGATGATCCCCGCGGGGATGGGATATCTCGGCGTTTATCTCTACAAGCACTCGATCATGCGGACGCTCGGGGATCCCGCGCGGACGCCAGAGCTCGGAGCGGCCATCGGCGAGATGCATCGGGAACTTGCTGGCCGCATCATCCGGCAGGCAGCGGAGCTGGGCGACGGCAGCATCTGGATGGCGTTCAGTGACGGCCTGGCCCTACGCGCCTGACGGGGTGTCGTGGGTTTACCTTTCCTCCAGATGTCATAACTGATCCGCGGCGAATGCCATAGTCACGCGCGGCGGGCGCATGCTAGCACCAGCACCCAGAAGGTCGGAGAACGGCCCACCGAGTGAAGTAGCCCCGCGAAGCGCTGGACTCAATGACATCCGGGATGACGAGTGCAGCAATGAGTGATGACGTTTTGTTTTCGCTGGTCATGGCGACCTACGGACGGTCGGACGAACTCAAGCCGGCGCTGGCCTCGTTGGTGGCGCAGACGGACCGCGGCTTCGAGCTGATCGTGGTCGATCAGAACCGCGGCGAGCTGATAGCGCCGCTGCTGGAGCCGGTGCGCGCGGCCGGCATTGCCGTCAAGCATGTGCGGCTGGATGTTGCCAACTTGTCGCTCGCACGCAACCTCGGGCTTCAGCATGCCAGCGGACGCGTGGTGGCATTTCCGGATGACGATTGCTGGTATGAGCCCGACGTGATCGCCAGGGTGCGGCAGGCGATAGAGGGCAACGAGGCGATCGACGGCATCGTTGCGCGCTGGTGCGAGATGGATCGGGTTGGCTCGCGTCCGGCAGCACCGCTGTCGAGCGCGGCATGGCGGCGGTTTCGGGCTGGCGATGCGACCTCGTTCACGTTGTTTTTCCTGCTGGAGCGGCTGCAGGCGATGGGCGGGTTCGATGCGCGGCTGGGGACCGGGCGCTGGTTCGGCTGCGGCGAGGAGACCGATCTCATTTTGCGGATGCTCGGCGAGGGGCGACGGATCGACTATCTGCCGGAGGCGCGGATCCATCATGCGCATCAGGAGTGGCCGGCGGCGACCCGGGCGCAGTGCCGGCGCGAGCGCATGTATGGGCGCGGCACCGGGGCGCTCTACGTCAAGCACGGCTTGCCGCTCTGGGTGGCGGCGCGCGGCTTCGTTGGGCCGCTCTCCCGGGTGCACCGGGCTCCGAAGTTGGCCTCTGCCGTGATGCTCGCGGGATGCACCATTTTCGGCCGGATCGAAGGCGTGGTCGGATGGTGGCTCGGACGGCAGGACCGCGAGGGGCTGCCAGGAGCGGGGGCTTAAACCGATTGCTCGGGCGGCAAGGGTGGGTACGCGGCGCGGGGGCTCGTCGTCGCCCCGGCCGGGTGCTGGGGGCAGCCATGGCACGGGCGTCGGGGGCAGGCTGAAAGCCTGCTTGCGAGGTGCGGCCGGCACCACTACGTTTGGCCATCCCATTTCCCGAGCCAACGCAAGCGAGGATACCGCTCATGGCCGACCTCAAGACCGAGGACGAGCACGCCAATGAAATTTCGACAGGCTGGCAGAACAAGCTCTACGAGGCGCTGCGGCGCAACGGTGTGACTCAGTTCTCCTACGTGCCAGATGCCGGACACAGGGTGTGCATCGACCGCTCGATTGCCGACAAGGACGTGCATTCGGTGGCGCTGACAACCGAGGAGGAAGGCGTTGCACTCGCATGCGGCGCGCACCTGGGCGGCGCCAAGTCGGTACTGCTGATGCAGTCGTCCGGTCTTGGCAACTGCGTCAACTTCATGTCGATGGTGCAGGGTGGGCGGTTCCCGTTCCTGACGGTGCTGTCGATGCGCGGCGAGTTCGGGGAAGGCAATCCCTGGCAGATGGGCATGGGGCAGGCGGCGGTGCCGGTGCTCAAGGCGCTGGACTTCGTGGTGCTCGAGATCACGCGGCCTGAGGACGTGGTGAGCACCATCGATGCCGCGTGCAACATGGTGTGGAAGTCAGGCCAGGCGGTCGCCGTGCTGCTGACGCAGAGGCTGATCGGCGCCAAGGCATTCTAGCGGAGTTGGAGGCGGCCCTTGCAGGGTTGCCGGACTGGTCCGTTGTTCGAACCATGCTGCAGACGCCGAAGCGGATTGCAGGCCTTCCAGGAGACACCTCATCATGTCCACCAAACCTGAGCGCTCGGCTGGGCCGCGCTACACGCTCGACCGGATCACGGCGGTGCCGGCCATCGTCGGCAATGCCGACGACTTTCTGATCATCGCCGGTCTCGCCGGGACCGCCAAGGACATGGCGGCGATGACGAAGGACGGCGCCAATTACTACGGCCTTGCCGGCGCCATGGGTGCTGCCGTCTCGATGGGGCTCGGGCTGGCGCTGGCGCGACCGGACAAGAAGGTGCTGGTGGCGACGGGCGATGGCGAGCTGCTGATGAACGTCGGTGCGCTGGCGACAGTGAGCGTGCTCAATCCGCCGAACCTGCGCATCTTGTGCGTCGACAACGGGCACTATGGCGAGACCGGCTACCAGAAGAGCCATACGTGCTTGGGGGTCGATCTCGAGCAGATGGCGATCGGGGCCGGCATCAAGGCGACCTGCTCGGTCGAGAAGGACACCGATATCGCCAAGGGCGCCAAGATGTTGCGTGAGACCAACGGTAGCTGCTTCGTGCTGTTGCGCGTCAAGCCGACGGATGGTCCGAAGTTCAAGCGCAGCCTGGACCCGGCGGCCAAGCGGGTGCAGTTCCGGCTGGGCTCGCTCGGCGAACTGTGAGCCTATCCGTCCGGTCGGGTGGCAAAGTCCGGCGGCGATCGTTGCCGCTGAGGCAGCGGAAAGCGAGCGCAGCCGATCATGTACCTCGCCGCACTTTTGATCGAAGGTAGCCTGGCGGGGATGCTCTATGCGCTCGTGGCGACCGCCTTCGTGGTCGTCTACAAGGCGTCGCGGGTCATCAATTTCGCGCTCGGTGAGTTTGTGATGGTGGCCGGGCTGCTGGTGGCCATGGGTAGCTCTGTGCTGGGGCTCGGATTGGTAGGCGGGCTCGTTTTCGCCTGCCTTGGCATGGCGGCGCTGGCCTTGGCGTTCAACGCAGGCGTTCTCCGCCATCTGGTCGGCCAGCCGTTGATCGCGATCCTGATGGTGACGCTCGGGCTCGGTGCGCTACTGCGTGGGGCCGTGCAGCTCGGGTTTTCCGGTGTGCCGAGGGAGATTGCGCTGCCGTTGCCGGCGGAGCCCTTCGTGATCGCTGGGCTGTTCATTCCCGGCGACAAGGTGGCGGCTGCCGGTATCGCAGCGGTGGCGACAGCCCTGATCGCCTGGTTCATGCATCGCAGCCGAACGGGTGTGGCGCTGAGAGCCATCGCCGACGACCAGAAGGTGGCAATGGCGCTGGGGATCGACGTCCACCGTCACTTCACGCTGGCGTGGTGTCTCGCCGGCGCGGTTTGCGTCATCGCCGGGAGCTTGTGGACGTTCATCATCGGGGGCGGTTTCGGGATGAGCCTCGTGGGCGTCAAGATCTTCCCGATCGTGATCATCGGGGGGCTCGACAGTATCGGGGGCGCAGTGGTTGCGGCAGTGGCGATCGGCATCATCGAGAGTCTCGCGACGGGGTATCTGGAGCCGATCCTCGGCTCGGGTTGCGGCATGCTGGCGGCCTACCTGGCCTTGATCGCGATGCTGATCGTGCGACCGCATGGTCTGTTCGGAGCCGTGAAGGTGGAGCGGGTGTGAGGACGGGGCGGGTACGTGAGCGTGTGGCGGTCTCGAGCCGCCGCGACCTGCTGCGAGAGTGAGGTGCGTCATGACGTTTGCAGCCGACGAGAAGGATGCCATCCGCGAGCAGATGGCGCGCTACTGCCATCATCTCGATGCCTGCCAATTCGATGCCGTGGCCGGAGTCTTTGCGCCCGATGGAGAGTGGACGACGGATTACGGCACGGCGCGCGGGCGGGAGGCGATCGCGGCGCTGCTGGCATCGGTGGTGCCAAAGCCCGGAGAAGGGCCGCAGCGCAAACACTACATCACCAACATCCTGATCGAGCTCGATGGCGATGGGGCCAACGTGCGGTCCGATTATCTGGTGGTGCGGCAGGCTGATAACGGGTTGCTGCCGGTAATGGGCGGGACCTACCGCGACAGGTTCGTCAAACAGGACGGCAAGTGGCTGTTCCAGCGCAAGGCGCTGGTGCACGATATCGTCGGTGACATGGCATTGAAGAACAACCGGTAAAACCAGGGCTGGCCCGGGTGCGGCTTGCTCAGTCTTCCGCTGCCGGCGGATAGGCGTGGGGGCGGCCGGCATTGTCGACGATGAGACCGGCGCCGGAGGCCATGTAGGCCGGGCCGATCGGCACCTTGCCGTGGCCGCCGGGGATGTCGAGCACGTAGGTCGGCAGGGCCAGGCCAGAGATGCGTCCGCGTAGTGCGCGCATGATGGCCCGGCCTTCCTCGACGGTGGTGCGGAAGTGGCTGGTGCCGGGCGCCAGGTCGGCGTGGTGGAGATAGTAGGGTTTGACGCCGAGCGCGGTCAGCGTGCGAAAGAGGTCGGCCAAGGTGTCGGCGTCGGCGTTGACGCCTTTGAGGAGCACGGTCTGGCTCACCAGCACGAGGCCTGCTGCGCGCATGCGGGCGATGGCGGCGCGGGCGTTGGCGGTAAGCTCGCGGGCGTGGTTGACGTGAATGGCGACATAGACGGTCTGGGTGGGTGCGCGGAGGGCTTCCAACAGCTCATCGGTGATGCGCTCCGGCGTGACGACGGGGACGCGGGTATGCCAGCGCACCAGCTGGACGGCTGGCAGGGTGGCCAGTTGCCGGCCCAGCTCAGCGATGCGGCGGGGGGTGAGGACGAGGGGATCGCCTCCGGTGAGGATCACCTCGAAGATTTCGGGATGGGCGGCGATGTAGGCGAGCGCTGCGGAGAGCTCGGTGCCTGCAAGCGTCGGCGGGCCGCCGGGCCCGACCGTCTCGCGGCGGAAGCAGAAGCGGCAATAAACCGGGCAGGCGTGCGTGACCTTGAGCAGGACGCGATCGGGGTATCGGTGAATGAGGCCGGGGACCTTCTCGTGGACGTCATCGCCGATCGGGTCAGCCAGCTCCTCGGGGCGGGTGACGAGTTCGCGGGCATCGGGAAGGAACTGGCGCGCGACGGGATCGTCCGGGCCGGATTGGCGGATCAGCGCGGCCATCTCCGGCGAGACCGCCACGGCATAGTGCTCGCCAACCGCTGATACGGCAGGTGTGGGCTCGGGCGGCAGGAGGCCTGCGGCGACGAGGTCGGCGATGGATCGGAGCGTTTTGGCGTGCGTGTTCACGACGGGGTTGTGCCCAATTCCGGCATCGGCGTCCAGAGGACCTGGTTGATGTGGTTGGCGCCGGTTGCCAGCATGACGAGGCGGTCGAAGCCGAGCGCGCAACCGGACGCGGGCGGCATGGCGGCAACGGCTGCCAGGAAATCCTCGTCGATCGGGTAGCGCTCGGCGTAGATGCGCTGCTTCTCGTCCATCTCGGCAACGAGGCGGCGGCGTTGTTCGGTGGGGTCGGTCAGCTCGCCGAAGGCGTTGGCCAACTCAACGCCGCAGACGTAGAGCTCGAAGCGTTCGGCAACGCGGGGGTCGTGCGGGGTGGGACGGGCGAGTGCGGCCTCGTGGGTCGGGTATTCGTCAAGGAAGACGGAGGCGCCGGCGCTGGTGGTGCCCTGGCGCAGGGCGGGCTCGATGCGCTCGACGAGGACGCGGCTGAAGAGATCGGACCAGTTGTCGTCGGCGGCAATGCGGATGCCTGCGGCGGCAACAGCACGGGCGAGTGCGTCGCGATCGGGCGTGCCATCGCCACGAAGCGCATTGTCCAGGAGCTGGATGCCGGCGGCGCTGGCGAACATTTCATCCACTGTGGCCCGGTCGGGGTAGCGGGTGGGATCGGCAGTGGCGTCGCGATAGGACCACTGTCGGTTGCCGGTGGCTTCGGCTGCGCAGGCGAGGAGGGCTCGGCAATCATCCATCAGGCGGGTGTAGGGCTCGCCGGTGCGATACCACTCGAGCATGGTGAACTCGGGCGCATGTAGCGGACCTGTCTCGCCGTTGCGGAAGACAGGGGCGAACGTGAAAATGCGCGTTTCGCCAGCCGCCAGCAGCTTCTTGCAGGCAAACTCGGGGCTGGTGTGGAGGTAGAGGGGGTGGCGCACAGCGGATTCGGTGGCAAAGGATGTGGCGAAGGCGTGGAGGTGGGTCTCGTTGCCGGGGGAGACCTGGAGGCATCCGGTTTCCACCTCGACGAAGCCCTGGTCCTCGAACCAGCGGCGGATTGCGGTCTTGATGCGGTTGCGGGCCAGCAGGCGCGGACGGCGGTCGGCGTGGATGTCGGGATGCCAGAACGGGCGGGGCGCGTTGGTCACGGACGGCGGTCCTTCTGGTCGGGGAGCGGGGCGGTGGCCAATATAGCAGCCTCAGGCGGCAACGGGTTGGGCGAAGCCCCGGGACCGCGGGCGGCCGCCGTTTGGAGGGAGGCGTTGGTTGCGTCTCCTCGAGGCGCTTCCCCATCACCGCCAAAGCGGCTAAGAACGCGTGCAAACGGGATTGCCTGGTCATGGACAGACCGGTCGCGGCGATGGCTGGGCCGCGCCGTCCCCAAGATTTCTGGAGACAATAGCAATGGTCAAGATCATCGCCAGCGAGGTGCGCAAGGGCAACGTGCTCGATATCGAAGGAGCGCTGTGCACCGTGCTCAAGGCCGAGAGCATCCGGCCGGGCAAGGGTACGCCCACGACGCACATCGACATGCGGCGCATTTCCGACGGGGTCAAGATCGTCAAGAGCTACCGCACGACGGAAAGTGTCGAGCGGGCGATGCTGGACGAGCGCAACTACAACTATCTCTACGAGGATGAGATGGGCTTCAATTTCATGGAGCCCGAGACGTTCGAGCAGATCACGGTGTCGAAAGACCTGATGGGCGACAGCGCGGCGTGGCTGCAGGAGAACATGTTGTGCTCGGTGCAGACGTTCGATGGCGTGCCAGTGGCGATCGAGTTGCCGCCGCGGGTGACGCTTCGCATTGTCGAGGCCGATCCGGTGGTGAAGGGGCAGACGGCGTCCTCATCGTACAAGCCGGCCAAGCTCGAGAACGGCGTACGCGTGATGGTGCCGCCGCACATCGAGTTTGGCACGCGCGTGGTGGTCTCGACGGCCGAGGGCGAATACGTCGAGCGTGCCAAAGACTGAGCGGGCGAGGGCCAATCTTCTTGACCACAGGACGTGAGCCGCGCTGCCGGGGGGCAGGGCGGCTCACTCTGTTTTTGAGGCCGCCAGCGGCGGCGCGCGGGGTTCAGCCGGGGCAGGTCAGTCCGGCCGGGTCAGGTGGGCGGGTGCCGTCGCAAAGATTTGGAGTGTTCGTCCAGGCAACAACGGCAAGCCGACTGGACCTGATTAAGGGGCCAGAAATCCGCAGTCTGATGGTACTCCACCGTTTGGTGGAGTGATATTCACCGATGATAGTCTACGACATGTGGTAGCGTTTTCGGCATATGGTGCAATTTTCTGGTGACGTCATGCATATTTCGAAATCTTCCGAGATTATGTCTCGCGTCATAGGGCAAATCTATGACTGTGCTCTCGATCCTGAACATTGGCAGTCGGCCCTTGAAGAGATTCAGGACCGGCTTGACTGCTGCCAATCGTTCCTTCGCGTTGACGACCTCGTCGCGCGCCGTACTTCGATTGAGAGAAGTGTCGGCATCGATCCTCAATCGAGGCCGCGCCATGGCGCCCTGGCGACGGAGGTCATAGACATCCTGGTCGGCGTGCTCTCAGCAGGGCACGCGATCGATCGACCGACCGTCGCCTCTCGAGTGATGAAGGCAGAAGCGCTGAGCCGCACGCACTATGCGTCCGAGTGGGGCGTTCCCCGTGGCCTCGTCGACTACATGGGCCTCTTCCTTCTGGTCTCGCCGACGCGACTGGCAGCACTGGAACTCGCGCGGCACGAAAGTAAGGGCCCATTTGCCAATCGCGACATCATTCTTGCGCAACAGTTGATCCCTCATCTGCGACGCACAACTTCCATATCCAATGCGATCAACGGCTGCCACCATCGCTCACGCGCGTCTGGCAGATGCGCTCGACGTCCTGTCGCTCGGGGTCGTGCTGGCTGACGCCGACAGCCGGATCCTGCACGCCAACAAAGCAGCAGAGATCATGCTGAGCGAGGGCACAGTGCTGCGCTCGCACAATAATCACCTACAGGCCGGCGCGGGTCGGGCCGCCTCGGAGGTGAAATCCGCCATCGATATCTCAGCCCGAAACGAGTCCGGCCTTGGCAGCACGGGAATAGCGGTC
The DNA here is from genome assembly GCA_963761475.1 of uncultured Alphaproteobacteria bacterium. Taxonomy (GTDB): domain Bacteria; phylum Pseudomonadota; class Alphaproteobacteria; order Rhizobiales; family Hyphomicrobiaceae. The sequence continues at coordinate 5,125 of CAVXGT010000012.1, read as the reverse complement.
AGGTTGACCGACGAAACGCTGGATCTCGTTGTTGCCCACGTCTTGCCGCTCGCCAACAGTCAAAAGCGTGCGCGGCTCGATGCGCGCGCGGCGGCAGCGGTTTTCGTCACGGCGAACCGCGACGATGCGGCGCGTACGCGCGCCATGAGCGCGATCTACGGATTGACGAATGCGGAAATGCGGGTTCTGGAGCGCGTATTGTGCGCCGAGTCCGTCAGTCAGGCGGCCAACCAACTGGGGATCGCGACGTCGACCGCCAAGACACATCTCAACAACATCTTCGCCAAGACCGGCACCCGGCGACGGGGGGAACTCATCCTGCTTGCCACAAAAATGGCGCCGGTCGGACAGTCGTCGGTCTCGAACCGAAATCGCTGAATGCGCGAGGTTGTCCGCTGTCGTCATCACTTTTATCGATGCAATTCTCCATCGTTCGGTGGACGACGCCTCGCAGGCGCCCGGTTAAGACATACCGACCCGAAACTGCATTTTAGATTCTATCTGCAGGTGGGTGGTGCCTACTTTTCCGCCTGCCATTATTCCCATGGTGCATGATGTACGACATCAGTCTCGCGATACTGCCACTCGTATTTATTGTGTTTGCCGGGTTTCTGGCGGCCCGCATCGGACTTGTCGGAGCCGGCCTCCGCAAACCCTTGCTCGATTACTGCTTGAATTTCGGTATTCCTGCGCTGGTGTTCCAAGCGATCGCAAGACAGAGCACTCACTCGCCGCCATCCTTTGCGATATGGGCGGCCTACCTTATACCCGCCGCGATGTGCTGGATGCTGGCATCCTCGATCATGGCATTCGGGCGACACAGGCATCGAATTGCACCAGCGTCAGTCGGCATGGCGTCCACTTACGGCAACATCCTCATGCTCGGCATTCCCATGGCGCTCACTCAGTTCGGTGCCGAGGCGTCGTCGACGATTGCCATGGTCGTTCTGGTGCACAGCCCCGTGCTATTCGCCGTCGCGGCGATCCATGCGGCAATGTCGCCCGTTACGCAGGCTGGCGGTCTTGTGCTTGCCGGCGGCGTGACGTCGCATGTCCAGCCGTCTCTCCTCTTCAAGCTGGCTGAGGTCGTGCAGGATCTGGCGCGCAACCCGATCATTCTGGCGATCCTTCTTGGCGTCGGCTTCCGAGCTGCAGATTTCCCGCTGCCCGCGCTTGCCGACCACGGCCTCACGGTTCTCGGGCAAGGTACGCTGCCCTGTGTCCTCATCGCCCTCGGCGTTGGGCTCAGCACCTTCGAGCTCAAAGGTCGGATCGGGGTTGTCCTCGCGATCGTCGGATTGAAGCTCATTGTGCTGCCAGGCTTGGTCTGGTGGGTCGGTACCGTCATGCTGCAGCTCGATGCCGCGACTGTTGGCGTCGTCGCATTCTTGAGTGCCATGCCGGTCGGTGCCAACGCGCTGGCCTTTGCAGAAGGCGGCGGCGAAGGCGCCGACTATGTGGCGGGTGCTGTCGCCCTTTCGACGGTTCTGTCGCCCATTACGCTGATCGCGGTGCTGTGGCTACTTGGTCAGGCGGCCGGCACATAAACGAGGTCGAGGCGCGAAAACACATGCAGCTGCGCCAAAGCTCGCCAACCGATCGCCCGCCGCGGACTGTTGCCGGCAGCGAGGGTTACATCATGCCTTCGCCGGCCTGGGCCGCGAAGATCGAGGTGTAGCCGCCGGACCAGTCCGGCGGAATCTGGCAGGGGCGGGGGTCGTGTTCGGCCCACAGGCGCGCCTCGCCGCGGACGACTTCGTAGGCGTGGGCCGAGGGATCGGGATGCGGCGTGTAGGCCTTGCGCATCGGCCGAGGAATAGCAGTTCAGCAGCAGCGGGCGCGGCATCGGCGACTTGCTCGAGGGCGAATAGTGCAGCGCGCGGCAGTTGTGGATCGTGATCGAGCCGGCCGGGCCCATCAGGTAGTCGACCTTGCTCATGTCGATCGCGGCCGCGTCCGCGTCGCTCGAGCGAGCCGGTCCAGTTGCCGTCGGCGTCATACTGATCGTAGAGCGGGCCGTTCGTGGCTGCCGGGCAGGACGGCGAGGGGGCCGTTGCTCATGTCGGTGTCGGCGAGGTAGCAGCCGATCGTGAAGACGTTGTAGTTGGTGTGGGGGAAGAACTGGATGTCCTGGTGCCACTTCACCGTGTCGCTTTCGTCGAACCATTTGAAGTTCAGCTTCGAGTGATGGAAGACGACGTTGGGGCCGAGCGAGGTCGGCGGCGACGTCGGCCATCAGGCCGGTGGCGAAGCGCCAGTAGGCTTCGTGGCGTTCATCGGGGCGCTTGAGGCGGCGCAGGACGGGCTGTTCGGCGGCAGTGGCCGGGGCCGATGTCGAAGATCTTGCCGGGCTTCGGTTTCCTTGCGGCTCTGGTCGACGAACTCGGCGGTGACGGCGTTGAGTTCGGCGATGATGTCGGCTGGGCACGAGGCTTTCGACGCCGACGTAGCCCTTCTCGAAATAGTGTTCGCGCTGGGCCTGGGTCAGGACGCGGGCGGGATGTTTCAGAATTTCTTCGGGTGTCATGGGTGGGGTGCTCCCTTCTCGTGATCAGTAGCGCTTGCCGCCGCGGTTGGGATCGGCGCCTTCGTAGAGTACGCGGCGCTTGATTGCGGAATCCTGGCGGCACATGGCGATGTCGTCGGGATGGAGGCGGCCCTTGGGGCTGCCGGTGACGGTGAAGTTGGCGTAGCGATCCTCGCCGCTGACAAGCGTGACCAGGGATCTGTCGCCGGTGCGTTGCTTCATGGACGTTCTGATGTAGCGGATCGCCAGGCCAATGCGGCGGTCGCCGGTGGTGTTGGGGCCGGAGGCGTGGAAGAGGTGGCCGTGATGGAGTGAGGCTTGGCCCGGTGCCAGCTCGATGTCGACGGCGTTGGCCTCGTCGACGTCGACGGCGATCTCCTGGCCGCGGGTGAGCAGGTTGTTATCCGAGAACGTATCGACGTGGGGCACGATCTTCTGCTTGTGGGTGCCGGCGACAAAACGCATGCAGCCGCTGGCCTTGGTCGCGGGGGAGAGCGCCACCCAGCCGGTGGTCTCGTCGGCATTGTCGAGGCCCCAGTAGGTGAGATCCTGGTGCCACGAGACGATCTTCGGTGAATGGGGCTCCTTGATGAAGAATTGGGCGCTCCACACCAGGAGATCGGGGCCGAGGACCTGGGTTGCGGCGGCGACCAGGGTCGAGTTGCGCACGAGCCGGTCGAAGGCTGGGAGGACGCGATCGGGGTAGGAGCGGACGATGCCGAGCATCTCTGGGTCGTCGGCGAACTGGGCCTCGGCTGCCTCGAGTTCGGTACGCAGCGCCTTGGCCTCCTCGGCGGTGATGATGTCGAGGGGAAAGACGTAGCCATCGCGGTCGTAGGCGTCGGCCAGCGCGGATTTTGCCGGTGCGTTTCACCGGTAGCTGCGGGTTGGGTCGCCATCGTGCTCTCCTCCTTGGCCGGCGGAGCGGGTCCGGGCTCGCCGGGTTGTCCGGTTGCGCTATGCTGCGCTGGTCCGGCGGCAGTGGCAAGCGGGGGTGCGCTGCAGGCTCATGTCCAATCATCACCAACGAGGCGACGTCGCGGTTTGGTCGCGTCCGGCGTCGGGCGGGCGCGCAAAGGTGTGCCGGCAGGCTTAACGCACAAGCGGTAGGATTTCATTTGCCATTAATCGCGTGTTTACCGTTCAGCGCTAACTTGAGTGCAGTCCAGTTCGGCTGGACGACGAGTGGATCCTGACCACTCTGATTGACGCCTCCCGTTCACTCCACGAGCCGCTCGCATAGCGGCTCATTTTTTTTGCCTCACAAATCCCGCATTCCAGTGTCATTTCGGCACGAGTTCATTAACCCGTTTGAGCGAAGCTCCTCTCTGGCAGTGGCCTGCAAGGCAGGTAACGGTGGTTGGCCGCACGGCGTTGGATGGTGAGGTGTACAGTGGGTAGCGTCGGTATGACGACGAGTGTCACGATTTCATTTGCCGAGCGATACGCGACGTCGGGACAATTCGATGCCGTGTTTCGCGAGGGCATGATGCTGGTGGACGCGAACGGCGGCCTATCTCAAGGGCCGGGGCGGCGCGAATCCAAAGCCTTGAAGCCGGCCGCTGCGCTCATCTACGCGACCGAGAGCATGCGGCTGACGACGCGCTTGCTGGAGCTGGCGTCCTGGCTGGTCATTCGCCGCGGTCTCAAGTCCGGCGAGATCAGCAGCGACGAGGCGCAGGTGAAGCGGCGCCGGCTGAAGCTCACCGCCATCGGGCGGCCTGATCACGTCAAAGGTTTCGGCGAATTGCCGGCGCGGTTGCGTCAGTTGATCGAGGCAAGTTTTGCGCTGCACGACCGGATCGTGCCGCTGGACCGTGCGCTCGAGCAGCCCGAAGCGGTGATCGCTAGCGTGGCGGCCAATCCGGTGGGTGAGCAAGTGGCTCGGCTCTCTGCCGCGTTCGACTCCACCCAATAAGAAGCAATCCAAGCAATAAGAGGCGAGGCGGGCGCTTGTCGCTGTGGCTGCGCGTTTGCCTCGGCCGTAACTCGGGTCGGCGCGAAGCTTGCTGCCGACCGCGGTCCCAGCGCCGTCACGCGACCATCTCTTTGGCGCCCTCGTTCTGCGCGGTTTGCGCGCTTGACTGCCGGCTGGTCCAAGCTCGGCAAAGAGGTGTGCGGATGGGTGTGCGTGGGTTGGCTGCGTGGGGCGTGTGTAGACGGGGAGTGGTCGCTGTCGCTGTTGCGACAGGGCTCGCTTTCGTGAGCGTGGTGATGCTTGGTGCAGCGGATGCTGCCGGCCAGGCGCGGGGCACGTCGCGTCGGCGGCTGTTGCGACGGCGGCCGGGGGCGAGGCGTCAGGCCAGATCGTCAAATACCAGGGCGTGTGGGTCGAGGGTCCGGGCTTCGACATCACGTATGGCGCGCCTTATGAGGCCTGTGCACGGCGCTGCCTTGCCAACGCGCGCTGCAAGATGATCGAGTACTATCGCCCTGGGCGTAAATGCAACCTCTACACGTCGGTGCGGCCGCGGCTGCGCGGGGGGGCATCGATCGTGGGGATGCGGCAGGAGGCCGGCTCGTCTGGTGCCACAAAGTAGAACGCCGCCGTGGAGCCACGACGGCGCGTTTCAGTCGGTCTGCGGACGCAAGCTTCGG
>CAVXGT010000011.1:0-10776 GCA_963761475.1 uncultured Alphaproteobacteria bacterium | reverse complement strand
TTGCAACCGTCAGCTCCGGGCTTGACGTCGCAAAGGCCGCTACCGTCGCCGCGATAATACCCGGCGACAGCCGGGCGGCCACCGCGAGCCCCACCGTTCCCCGCACGAACAACTCACCGCCAAGACCGGCGGCCGCCAATCCGGCGAGCAGCGCAACATAGGTCCACGCCATGAGCAATACCCTCCGGTCCCACCACGTCCAATCGGCCCAATCCCGCGCCCGCCGAGTGAGTGACGCCCCTTGCTTCAGCTGCGCTCCCGCCGCGCAGCACTCCACATGATCACGCCAAGGCTGGCAGCAGAGAGCACCAGCACGATTGCCCGTCCAGCCGGGATATCCGCCCATGCCGAGATCGCAATGCCGACGGCGCTCGCCACGCCCCCCACCGCTGCCGCCACCGCCACCATGCTTTCCGGCGTCGCAACGAACGGCCGCGCGGCCGCCGCCGGCATCACCAGGAAGGCGATGATCAAGAGCACGCCGACAATCTTCATGGCGATGGCAATCGTCAACGCCAACAGCACCACCAGCACCGCCTCCGCCCGCACCACCTTGAAGCCCTCGGCCGAAGCCAGCTCCTCATGCACGGCAACCGCGACCAAGTCCGCCACCACACCGCCACCGTCGCCAGCACGACCACGCCCCCCGCCAGCACCCACACCAGATCGCCCCGCCCCACGGCAAGCACATCGCCGAATAGATAACCCATCAGGTCCAGCCGCTGCCCCGCGAGTTTGGATGCTGCCACGACGCCCGCGGCCAAGGCTGCGTGTGAGAGGATGCCGAGCAGCGTGTCGGCCGGCACCAGTCGCTGGCGCCCGAGACCGAACAGCAGCCCACCGATGGCCAGCGCCACCACGATGATGCCGGCCGTGAGATCGATGTCCAGCGCCAGGCCCATTGCCACGCCGAGCAGCCCCGCATGCGCGATCGTCGCGCCGAAGTAGCTCATCCGCCGCCACACCACGAGGCATCCGAGCGGGGCAGCCACCAACCCGACGCCGATCGCCGCCAGCAGCGCGCGCACCAGGAACGGCTCAAGCATCGCCACCATCCCCGACCGTGGAACGCATCTCATCTGTGGCAACCACCGGCCTGCCGGCCAGATCATGCTCGTGATCGTGGTCGTGGTGGTAGACCGCGAACGCCCTTGCCGCATCTCCGAACAGGCGCACGTACTCGGGATGCTGCGCCACGGTCTCAGGCACCCCATGACAGCAGATATGGCGGTTGATGCAGAGCACCCGGTCGCTTTGCGCCATCACCACATGCAGGTCGTGACTGACCAGCAGCACCCCAAGCCCTCGCTCGTCGCGAAGCCGCCCGATCAGCGCATAAAGGTCCGCCTCTCCCAGATGATCGACGCCGCGCGCCGGCTCATCGAGCACCAGCAGGTTGGGATTGCGCACCAGCGCCCGCGCCAGAACCACCCTTTGCAGCTCTCCGCCCGAAAGCGCCACCAACTGCCGGCGGGCAAGGCTCGCCGCCCCCACCTCCTCCAGCGCCTGGCCAACCGCCTCGCCCGACACCTGCGCGCCGAGACGAATGAAGCGCTCCACCGTCATCGGTATCGCGGCATCGCGATCGAACCGCTGCGGCACATAGCCGACTACCAATCCCTCACGGCGGCGAATGACGCCACTTCCGGCCGGCTCAAGCCCGAGCAGCACCCGCACCAGCGAGGTCTTGCCCGCGCCGTTGGGCCCGATCAGCGTCACAATCTCGCCGTCAGCGATGTCCACATCGACATGATCGAGCGTCAGCCGGCCCTCGCGCGTCAGGCAGATACCCTCCGCAGCGATCAGTGCATCAGGCCCTGCAACGCGCCCCTCCGCCCCAGCATGATCATGGGCCCCATGATCATGCCCGGCGTGCCCGTGCAGCCCACCCGCCGCTGCAAGGCGTGCCCGCTCCCCGCCATCTGGCCCGCTCATTGCGCAAGGCTCCGGCAGCTTCCGCATTGCCCCGCAATCTCGATCACCGCCCGCCGAGGTTCAAATCCAGCCTTCCCCGCAAGTTCCCAAAGACCCGCGACCGCATCCCCCGCCGATACCTCCACCACCACCGCGCACTGCTCGCACACCAGCACCGCCAACTGTTCCCCATCGTCGGCATGTCCACCATGACAAGCAAAGAAGGCGTTGCGGCTCTCCAGGCGATGCACCAATCCCGCCTGCACCAGCGTCTCCAAGGCCCTGTAGACGCTGATCGGCGCCAACCGCCGTCCATCCTTGCGCGCCAGCCGCTCCAGAACCTCGTAGGCGCCTATCGCTGCATGCGTCCCGGCCATTTCCGCAAGCACACGCCGCCGCAGAGGGGTGAGAGCCATCCCACGCGCCTCGAACGCGGCCTTCGCCCGCTCCAGACTGTCCGCCATGCATGCACCATGGTCATGCCCTGCCTCCGGAAAGCCACTGCTCTTGGGCTCATCCTGCATAACCAATCCTCCTTGGCCTGGACCATCCCCATCGCACGCCGCAAAATCGCGCTGCCGCATCGCGAGTTGCAACCTGACGATCTCCCGGCCTTATTCCAAACCCGCCAGCGCTTCGCCCGGGACAGTATAACATCACCAGCACCCGACGAAGCCGATTTTACCGTCAGATCAACGTCTTTTCGCCCAACTGTCATGGTTAGACCCTCTCGCAGTCGGTGGGTCAAACCCGCACTTCTGACGCGCATCCGAGGAAAGTCCATCGCTCATGACCCGGCCGAGCGCCTATATCATCGCAGCCCGCCGAACAGCCAATGGCCGGGTCGGAGGCCTCCACCGTTCGCGCCGGCTTGAGGATCTCGCCGGCCCCGTTCTCGAGAAAGTGCTCGCCGACAGCGGCCTCGATCGAGGCGACATCGACCTCCTGGCACTCGGCAACACCGCCACCCCCGGTAACCCAGCCCGCCTGATCGCCCTCACCGGCGGCCTCGGCGAACAGGTGCCGACCGTCTCCATCGACCGCCAGGACTGCTCGGGACTGGAAGCCATCATGGCCGCCTGCCGCGCCATCGAGACAGGCGATGCCCAGGCCGTTGTCGCCGGCGGCGCCGAAGCCCTGTCGATGGCGCCCTGGCTGATCGCAAAGCCGCGTGGGCTCCACCAGACGCCACGCTTCATCACACACAATCACGACGAGACCGCCAACGACGCCAACAATCCCAACGCTGACGCCGCCAACGCCCTCGCGAGCCTCCACAACCTCGACCGCGCCGCCCTCGACAAGCTGGCTTTCCAGTCTCACGAGCGTGCGACCGAGGCCCAGGACAAGCGTCGCCTTACCGGCGAGATCGTCGCCCTGCGCGCCAAGACCAGCGAGACCAGCGATGAACTCGTCGACGGCTCCGACTTGGATGACATCGCAGCCCTCCCCCTGATCACCGGCGACGGCACAGCCACAACCGGCAATCTCAGCGCACCTGCCGACGGCGCCGCAATTGTCATCGCGGTCTCCGACGTCCTCTATGCCCGGCTCGGCAAGCCACCAGCCCTCCGCATCACCGCACGCGCCAGCATTGGCAGGCCCACCGCTGCCGGTGAGCCGGCCTCCGTTGCAGCAGCCCGTCGCCTTGCCGAGCGTCACGGCATCGGCGACCTCGCCGGCATCGATCGCGTCGAACTTGGCGAAGCCTCGGCTGCCGAGGCCCTGATCTTCCAGCACATGCACGCCATCGCCAGCAGCACACTCAATCCCGACGGCGGCCAGCTCGCCCGGGGACGACCGCCTGGAGCGGCCGGAGCTGTCCTGCTGGTCCGCTTGTTCACGGCCCTGGTGCGCCAACCCGCTTCCCCGTCCCGCCCCGCCAAGGGGCTCGCCGTGATCGCCGGCAGCGACGGCCAGTCTGCAGCTGTATTGGTCGAAACTGAATCCGTCTAGATCAGCACGGGCGTCCGCTCACCGCCACGAATGAAGGCGCTTGAAGCGCCGCAACAACAAAACGCCAGCGGCAGCCGCCACCGGCGTTTTCCAATCCAACATAGCCGTGCCGACGTGAGCCGATCGCGCCGCTCGCGAGCCGGCAGCCGCGTGCCCGATCAGTCCTCCCGGAACACCCGCTCGCGCCGTTCGTGACGCTCCTGCGCCTCGATCGAGAGCGTTGCGATCGGACGGGCATCAAGCCGCTTCAGGCTGATCGGCTCGCCGGTCTCCTCGCAGTAGCCGTAGGACCCGTCTTCGATGCGCGCCAAAGCCGAATCGATCTTGCTGACGAGCTTGCGTTGCCGGTCCCGTGCCCGCAGCTCGAGCGCCCGGTCGGTCTCGAACGTCGCGCGATCGGAAATATCCGCGTGCTGGGCGCTGTCCTCGGTCAGGATCTGCAACGTCTCGCGATTAAGTCGAAGAATTTCCTCTTTCCACGCCAACAGCTTATTGCGGAAGTACTCGCGCTGTTGCGGGTTCATGAACGGCTCCGTCTCCGATGGACGGTAGCCCGCCGGCAGGCTTATCTCGCCAACCCCGGCCTCGCCTTTGACCTTTGCCCGGCCCTTGCGCATGCGGATGTTCCCCTCGCTGTCCGCTCCCAGACCGTTGGCATTCAGCAGCGCATCTGCCGGCCCGGTCCGCCCAGCGCCTGCTGCCGTCGTCGTATCCTTTGGCCGCCGACCCTTGCTTCCGTTCGATGACATGCGGCTCATTGGCTTGGACTTCCCCTTTGTCGCAACGCGCTTATCGTCCGTTGTCCCGTTGCGCGCTTTCGTTGTCGTCTTTGCCTTGGTCACCGTACCCTCGGCTGGCATGGCCTTGCCGTTACCCGACCGCCTTGCCGCTCCCAACGAGGCCGCCTGCTTGCCACGCCCCGCTGCGGACTGGCCCGCCGTCGCAGACTTCGCTTTCACGGTCCCGCTCTTGGCCGCCTTTGCCACGACCTTCCCGGTCATGGGCCTGGTTGCAGGTGTTGACTTGCCGTTCGCCGCCGACTTCGCAGCTGATCGTGTCAATGGTTTGACAGCCGACGCATTCGGCTGCCTGGACTTCTTACCGACCGTGGCCGTCTTCGCCACCGCCTTTCCAGACTTCTTTACAGGATTCGCAGCCGGCCCCCTACGCTTCGCGACCTTCATTCCAGAACCGGATTTCTGCTCCATGCGGGACGCCATCTTTGCTTCAGCCCCTACTAAACTGGACACTCGCCAGAAGTCATATATCAGTGCGCTTGCTTATCGATGCAGCTATTTAAGTGACTGTTTTCTCAAGTCAACAAAAAATCGGTTGTGACCTCGGCACGTGGTAAGCGCGCCCCCGCGGCCGACCGGTTTCAGCCTCCGCATCCTCGACCAAATTCAATCTTGGGTAGTTTTCATAAGAAATATAACGTTTAGATTGTTTTCATGTTCCCATGCCAATATCTAGTTGTCCCGCTCATCACGGGACGCAACAGGGGTCGACAAGTACTGCTCTCTCCCACTGCCAACCGCACCTGGCATCCGCCCTCGACGGGATGCGGTTGGCAGCCTTCCCGACCTCCGTTGCAAGCCATCTCGACCGCACCAGGCCACCACAGCCTTCCCAGCCGGCGTGCGGCCCAGACCACGAAGGAGCCATTTCCACTCCACCATTGATCAAGCCCGGCCCTGCTCGCTCCTTACGATCACGGCACGTCGGCGTGGCCTTACCCGCTCCCCAGCTCCAGGCCCGCCACCGCCACGCGAGCAACCGGGCCCATCGAGGCGTCGTCTCCTTTGCACCCGGGAGGCGGCGCCTCGCTTTTTCCCGCGCCCGGCCCACCTCGCAGCATCGCGCTTGATGCCGGCCCAAGCAGCACCTAGTCTTTGGCCGGAACCCATTTCCCTGCCCACGAGAGGTCTGCCAGCCCCATGAAATTCACCGGCTCCAAATCCTATGTCGCCACGGACGACCTCAAGGTCGCGGTCAACGCCGCCATCACTCTGGAGCGCCCCTTGCTCATCAAGGGCGAACCCGGCACCGGCAAGACCGTGCTCGCCATGGAGGTGGCCAAGGCCTTGGGCGCGCCGCTCATCGAGTGGCACATCAAGTCCACCACCAAGGCCAACCAGGGCCTCTACGAGTACGACGCCGTCTCGCGCCTGCGCGACAGCCAGCTTGGCGATGAGCGCGTCAAGGACATCCGCAACTACATCAAGCGCGGCAAGCTGTGGGAGGCCTTCACCTCCGACGAGCGCCCCGTCCTGCTGATCGACGAGATCGACAAGGCCGACATCGAATTCCCCAACGACCTCCTCCAGGAGCTCGATCGCATGGAGTTCTATGTCTACGAGCTCAATGAGACCATCAAGGCGCGGCGGCGGCCGATCGTCATGATCACCTCCAACAACGAGAAGGAGCTGCCCGACGCCTTCCTGCGCCGCTGCTTCTTCCACTACATCAAGTTCCCCGATCCCGAGACCATGAAGGCCATCGTCGACGTCCACTTCCCCGGCCTCAAGGGCATGCTTGCCTCGGAAGCCCTCAAGGTGTTCTTCGACATGCGCGAGGTGCCCGGCATCAAGAAGAAGCCTTCGACCTCCGAGCTGCTCGACTGGTTGAAGCTTCTCATGAACGAGGATATCGGGCCCGAGACCTTGAAAGAACGCGATCCGAAGAAGCTCATTCCGCCGTTGCACGGTGCGCTGCTGAAGAACGAGCAGGACGTCCATCTGTTCGAGCGGCTGGCCTTCATGTCGAAGCGCCAGCCAGCGCAAGGCAGCTAAAGCGACGAGGCCCGGTTGCCTGGACGCAATCGGGCCGCCGCTGGCGCTGCCATGACGACCCTCATCTGACGGTCGGCATCGATCACGCAAAGCCGCGCCAACACTACCCCTTTGGGAAATCCAGGCCCATCTCCCGGTAGCGTTCGGGATCGTTCTCCCAGCCCTCCGCCACCTTGACGTGCAGGAAAAGGTGTACCTTGCGCTCTAGGATCTGGCAGAGTTCGCGCCGCGAGGCCATCGAGATCGTCTTGATCGCCTGCCCGCCCTCGCCCAGCACGATCCGGCGCTGCGTATCGCGCATGACGAAGATCGTCTGCTCGATGCGCACCGAGCCGTCCTTGCGCTCTTCCCATCCCGTCGTCTCCACGGCCGCCTGATAGGGAAGTTCCTGGTGCAGGTATTCGTAGATTTTCTCGCGCGTGATTTCAGCCGCCGTCTTGCGCTCGTTGGCGTCGGTGATCTCATCTTCGGGATAGTGCCAGGGCCCCGCCGGAACCGACTTCGCCAGGTGCCTCTTCAACGCTTCGACGCCACTGCCACTCAGCGCCGAAATCATAAACGTGGCGGCAAACGGCAGCTTGGCGTTGGCGGCGCCCGCCAGCTTCAACAGGTCAGGCTTTTCGACCCGGTCGACCTTATTCAGCACCAGTACCCGCCGGCTTTCATCGATGGACTGCAGTCGGCTCAATATGGCCTCGACGCCCTCATCCATGCCCTTCAGAGCGTCGACCATCAACACCACCACGTCGGCATCCCCGATGACGCTCGCCGCCGCATCAACCATCGCCCGGTCCAGTCGGCGGCGGGGCACAAAAATGCCGGGCGTGTCGATGAACACGAGTTGGCTGCTACCCACCATCGCAATGCCCCGGATCGGCACCCGCGTCGTCTGCACCTTCCGGCTGACGATCGACACCTTCGTGCCGACCAGCGCATTCAGCAGCGTCGACTTGCCCGCGTTGGGCGCCCCGATCAGACCAATGAAGCCGCATTTCGTGTCGGGCGCACCGGCCCCGCCGGCAGGCGTGCCTGCTGCCGATTGATCACTGGCGGCTTCGTCTTCAGCCATTCGCCGTTCCCTTCCGGATGACACCTTCGCGCTCGAGCATCGCCGTTGCAGCGGCCTGTTCGGCCGCCCGCTTGCTGTTGCCCGAGCCGATCGCCACCTTGTAGCCTTCAATACGCACCTCTGTCGTGAACTTTGGCGCGTGGTCCGGGCCCTCCCGTTTCGTCTCCTTGTAGCGCGGCAGCGCCAGCCCCATGCCCTGCGCCCACTCCTGCAGCATCGACTTGGGATCGGCGACGGTCGCCGGCAGGTTGTCCAGCAGCGGCATCCACTGCCGCCGTACCACGTCGCGCGCGACCGCAAATCCCAATTCGAGGAAGATGGCGGCCAGCACAGCTTCTGCCGCATCGCCGAGGATCGTGTCTTTGTCTCGGCCCCCGTTCTCGTCCTCCGCTGGCGACAGCACAAGCAGCGGTCCCAGTTCCAAGGCCCGACCGACCCGCGCGCACGCCTCTTTCCGCACCAACCTGTTGAAGCGGCGCGCCAGCGCCCCCTCGTTGGCCAGCGGATCACTTTCAAACAGCAACTCGGCGATGGCGAGCCCCAAAACCCTGTCGCCCAGGAACTCCAGTCGCTCGTTGTCCTGGAGTTTCGTCTGCTCGGTCCGCGTCGAAGCATGCGTCAACGCTTGATCCAGCAAGGCGCGCTTGTGGAAATTATAGCCGAGCGCACTCTCGAGGCCTTTGATGTTCCGGCGTCGGGCCAAAGTCCACCTCGTCCGTAATGCAAGCGCCCCCGCCGACAGCGGCGTCCGGCAAATATCCAATCCCTACGGCGATCCCGCGTCCTTGAGCAGCCTGGAATTCACGCAACTCAGGACACAATCATAGCCATGCTTTTGTGCATTGCGACAGAGCGAAATTGCACCAGCGTCGCGAATTATCAGCACACCCGATGACTGTCATCCAAAAAACATGAATTACAGCATCGTTTCAGCTAGATAGCAACTCACTCAAGGTCGTTCAAAATCTCTACTTCCCGCGCCACCAGTGCCCCCCACCCTGAAGACCACCCGTCTAAAAGCCCAGAATATCCGGCAGCGCATCCAAGGTTTCGATGGTGTGCTGCGGCGCACCACCCGGAGCCACCTTGTTGACGTCGTGAATGCGCGGATGATCGCGATGCACCAGCACCGAGGTCCACCCCATTGCGTTGGGCGCGACGAAATCCTTCGCCGGATTGTCGCCGATATAGACGTACCGGTCGCCGGCCTGCCCCAGCGCCTCGGCCATCACCTCGAACGGCTTGCGATGCGGTTTGAAATAGGCCCGGTCCTCGCCCAGCGCATCCGTAAACACGATTCGAGCGAACCGCGGCTCGAGTTGCAGCGCCTTCACCTTGCGCGCCTGCACATAATGCGTCCCGTCCGTGATAAGCCCAATAGGCCCGAGCTTCTCGTAGCGCTCGAGTGCGGCGGCCGCATCGGCAAAGAGCTCGAGCTCCGGATCGTCGGCCCGTCTGTACGCCTCATGGAAAGACTTGACGTCCTCCGCGGTGTGATCGGGAACATGCCGGCCCAGCACCGTTGCGAAGATTTTTCCGAGCATGCCGTTGTCCAGCATGGTCGTCATCTCCTCCGCCAGCCCCGTGACGCCGAACCGCTGCTCCGCCCACCGTCCCGCTGAGCGGAAACCGGCAATGGCGTACTGACGCTCCGGATAGAGCGTGTCGTCCAGGTCGAAGATGACGTGCAATTTGCTCATGTCTTGCCTATACCGGCCTCATTGTCCGCTGACCAGCCCCTTCGCCATTGCACCGTGCCCGATATGGTTCGTGCATTACCATTTCACACGACAAAGACCGAGACGCCCATGATCGCATACAGCCTCCCCGGCCCCCGCGCCCTCAGCACTCTTGGCGCACTTGCGCTGATGGCAGCCTTCTCAGGCACTGCCCACGCCCAACCCTGGATCGCCCGCCACGGCCTCTCCTCGGCTGGCTATCAGGCCGAGTTCAATAAGCTCACTGCCCAAGGCTACCGCCTCACCCACGTCAGCGGCTACGGCATCGGCGGACAGGACCGCTACGCCGCCATCTGGGAAAAGCGCGGCGGACCCGCCTGGGTCGCCCGCCACGGCCTCTCCTCGGCGGGCTATCAGGCCGAGTTCAATAAGCTCACCGCCCAAGGCTACCGCCTCACCCACGTCAGCGGCTACGGCGTCGGCGGACAGGACCGCTACGCGGCCATCTGGGAGAAGCGCGGCGGCCCCGCCTGGGTTGCCCGCCATCGCCTCACCTCGGCCGGCTATCAGGCCGAGTTCAATAAGCTCGCCGCCCAAGGCTACCGCCTCACCCACGTCAGCGGCTACGGCGTCGGCGGTCAGGACCGTTACGCCGCCATCTGGGAGAAACGCGGCGGCCCCGCCTGGGTTGCCCGCCATGGCCTCACCTCGGCCGGCTATCAGGCCGAGTTCAACAAGCTCACCGCCCAAGGCTACCGCCTCACCCGAGTGAGCGGCTACGGCGTCGGCGGCCAGGACCGCTACGCTGCCATTTGGGAGAAGCGCGGTGGGCCCGCCTGGCACGCTCGCCACGGGCTCTCCTCGCCCGCTTACCAGGCAGCCTTCGACAAACTCGTCGATCAAGGCTATCGCGTCACGCGCGTCAGCGGCTACGGCGTCGGCGGCCAGGACCGCTACGCTGCCATCTGGGTCCGCCGCTGAGCCTCGACTCAGCCCAAAACGCCGCAGTGTCCGCGCGCCGGATGCGGGTCGGCATCCGAAGGCGCAACAAAACCCCTCGGATGCGGGTCGGCATCCGAAAGCATCACCAAAATCCCGCCGCTCAAGATGCCGCCTTCACCTTCGGCACATAGGGCTTTGACGTGAAATGTTCGGCTTGCGGATCGGCGAACTCGAGCCCCGCCCGCTTCACCGCCCCGTCATCCACCTTTTCCAGCGGCACGTAATAGCGGTCGTCGTCCCGCTTGTAGGTATCGTTCGAGACAGCGTTATAGCAGCACAGGAACGTCCATCGCCGTCGATCCGAGCGGTTTTGGTCCGACCGGTGTAGCGTATTGCCGTGAAAGATCACGGCATCGCCCGGTTC
>CAVXGT010000010.1:0-543582 GCA_963761475.1 uncultured Alphaproteobacteria bacterium | reverse complement strand
GCGAAAGCGATGCGACGGCAGGCCTCGTCATCGACGCCGTCGAGGCAGCCCGGGCGCGGGGCGAGGACATCCTGCTGATCGTCGCCTCGGACCACGGACACCAGACGGTGGCCGGCGTGATCGACATCGAGGACGAACTGATCAAAGCGGGACTGAAAGATCACGCGGGATCGGGCGATGTGATCTCGACGTCGAGTGGAACATCGGCGCTGGTGTTCGTGCATCCCGACCACGCCGGACGGATCGCCGCGATTGGCGCGTTCCTCGAGCAGCAGAGCTGGACGGATGCCGTTTTCGACGCCGATCGCCTCGCCGAAGTCGGACAAGCGGCGCGGTATGGCCTGGCGTTCGGCGTCGCGATGGCGGCGACCGAGGAGGCCAACGCGTTCGGCATCCCCGGCATGAGCCTCGCTGCAAAACCGTCACTTGGCAAGGCGGACCGCATGAACTGCGGGCAGCATGGTGGGCTAGCGCAATACGAGCAATCACCGTTCCTGATCATTTCCGGCGACGGCTTTGGCGCTGGCGGATCGCGGACAGAGACCACGTCTGCCGTCGACATCGCGCCAACAGTGCTCAAGCACCTTGGAATCGCGCACGAGCCGCTCGACGGGCGAGCGTTGCAGAACGGCGCATAGGGGACTGCGATGTCGGACGAGCTCATCAAACTCAGCGCGCGCGAGATCCAGCGGCGGCTTGTGGCGCGGGAGATCACGCCGCTCGACCTGATCGAGGCGGCGGAAAAGCGGATTTCGGCGTGTGAGCCGGCACTCAATGCGTTGCCGACGCTGTGCCTGGAGCGGGCACGTTCGCACGCGCGGCGGCTGATGCGGGGGGAGGGACTCGAGGCGGAAGGGCAGGCCGGATGGCTCGGCGGCATCCCGATGGCGATCAAGGATCTTGCCGACGTCGCAGGTGTGCGCACGACGTACGGGTCGCCGATCTTCAAGGACCATGTACCGACCGCCTCGCACCCGGTCGTGGAGCGAATAGAGCGCAACGGCGGCATCGTCATCGCCAAATCCAATACGCCGGAATTCGGGTCTGGCGGCTCGACGTTCAACGAAGTCTTCGGGCGGACCACGAACCCGTGGAACACTTCGTTGACCTGCGGCGGATCGACCGGTGGCGGTGCGGCGGCGCTGGCGGCCGGTGAAGTGTGGCTCGCGCACGGCTCGGATCATGCGGGATCGCTCAGGCGGCCGGCGGCCTACTGCTCGGTGGTGGGCTTGCGGCCGTCGCCCGGGCGGGTGACACGGGGGACCTCGAACAACCTCTATGCGCCGCTGTCGGTGCAGGGACCGATGGCGCGCAACGTCGGCGACGTGGCGCTGCTGCTCGATGCGATGGCCGGGCTCTGCCCTCGCGATCCCCTGACGTTCGAGGCGCCGGCGCACTCGTTCCTGGCAGCGGTCGAGACGCCGGTGGCGCCCAGGCGCGTCGCCTATACCGACGATTTCGGCGGCGCCTTCCCGGTCGATCGGGAAACACGCGACATCTGCCGAAGGGCGCTCAGCCACTTCGCTGCAATGGGCGCCGTGGTTGAGGACGCATATCCGGAGCCTGGGCAGATCGCGGAGGCCTTCATGGTGCTGCGCGCCCAGTCGTATGTGGTCGACAGGGAGCCGCAGCTCGAGTCCTATCGCAACCTGTTCAAGCCGGACATCATCTGGAACACCGAGATGGGGCTCAAGGCGAGCCCCAGCCGGATCGGGTGGGCGGAGCGGGAACGGGCCGCGTTCTACCGGCGCGTGGCGGCCTTCTACGAGACGCACGATCTGCTGGTTCTGCCCTGCGCCTCAACGCCTGCGTTCGACGTCAATCTACGCATGCCCGCGAAAATCGACGGCAAGGCGGTGGAGCATTATCTCGGCGGCTCGCTGGTGACGGCGATCCCGACGCTGATGGGCGTGCCGTCGCTCAGCGTGCCGTGCGGCTTTGACCAATTCGGACGACCGGTCGGGCTGCAGCTCGTTGGCAAGCCACGCGGCGAGGCGGCGTTGCTGGCTGCGGGCGCGTTGCTCGAGGAGGCAACGGGCCTGGCGCGCCAGGTGCCGATCGATCCGCGGCCGGGGACAGTGCCGGTCGAGGCCTGAAGCGCGTGAGCTGAAACGCGGCGCGGGCGCTGTGATGGCTGCCAGAGTGGCGATTGACCGGTCATCCCGCTTGTCACGGGCTTGCCGATGATCTTGCCGCAATCGGCCGCTAGAGGTGATGCTGGCGCCGTTCCGAGCGACGTGGCAATGGTACGGCCCGCCAATGGGAAGCTGCATTGCTGTAGGGCCAACGGACATGTCTGCAATCGAGATCCCCGAGACCGGCTCGCCGGCTGCCGACCAATACCTCGCCGACGGCTTCGAGAGGGTGGTCGGCATGTCATCGCGCTTTGCCGCCGCCATCTGCTGCCGGCTGCTCAAGCTGCAAAACGCGCTCGGCGTGCGCGGTAACGTGGTGGAGGTCGGCGCTTTCGAAGGTCGCTTCCTGATCGCCCTGGCGCACAGTCTCGAGGCCGGCGAAAAGGCCGTGGGGATGGACGTGTTCACCTGGCCCAACGACGGCGTGAAAGACCGGTTCGAGGCCAATTGCCAGCGCCACGGCATCGGACCGGAGAAACGCGTGACGTGGAAGGTCGACAGCGGCACGATCACGCCCGACGACATGAAGGCCAAGGCCGGCGGGCCGATCCGACTCATTCATATCGACGGCGAGCACACGCAAGCGGCCTTGAGTAAGGACCTGGAGCTAGCAACGGCGGCGCTGGCGCCCGGTGGGCTGATCGTACTCGACGACATGCTGCATCCGGGATACCCGACGCTGATGGTGGCTGTGCACGCCTATCTGGCGCGGCATCCGGAAATGGTGGTGCTGTGCGTGATCGACCGCGAGACGATCGTGGCGGCAACGAAGTTCGTGCTGTGTCATCGCGACTGGTTCAAGCGATACGAAGAGCCGATGATACCGATCTTCAAGCAGCAGACGTGGCCGATGGGCGCGAACTTCGAGCCGCACTGGTGCCTGGTGCTGGCACCGGACACGCGGCTGGCTGCAATCGTTTGAGGCGGGGATGCCGCAGCCTGCGCACGGCGTCGATCCGCAATGATCCGTTCACCTGCCCAATAGTGGTAGGGCGATCGCCACAAGGCTGACTCTGCCGGCATCGACGTGGCCGGTAAACTGCATTCTTTCACCAACGGGGGTACGCCGTTTCTGCAACCGCCTGAACTCTGACCTCACCCAATCTTCCTGGAGAGGTCAGTGAAGGATTTCCTATGACCGATTACGATCATGTAATTCTTGGATGTGGCGTTGCCGGACTTTGCGCAGCGCACATGCTGCTGGAGGCGGGGGCTGGTAAGCTGCTCATCCTCGATGAATATCCCGCACCCGGCGGCAATCAAATCTCGGACGACGTCAACGGCTACACCTTCGACATCGGCGCCTTCTACTATTGGCCGTCGATGCCGATGTTCCAGATGTATCCGGCCATGGCGGCAGCATGTCTGCAGGTGCCGATCGTGATCAAGCGGATCGCACCATCGGGCGGTGTGTGCAGATATCCGTTCTCGTTTGGCGAGGAGTTTTTCGGCCGCGGCCCGCTCTACTGGGGGCAGGCGCTCACCTCAATGGCATCGGCGCGACTTTCCGGCCGGCCGTTCACGACGGCCGAGGATTTCGCCGTCTACTGGATGGGCCAGAGGCTTTACACCGACCTTGGCATGGCCGCCTATATCGAGCGCTTCTTCGGACTACCTGCCAACCAGATCGAAGCGCAGTTCGCGGTGAGCCGGATGGAACCGGTGGCGCGGATCGGAAAGCCCTCATACTGGCTCGACAAGGGCTGGCGAAGCGTGAAAAATCTCCTGCCTTTCGGCCGGCACGTCCAGCCGGAGGTTTTGATGGTTCGCCCGGAAGAGGGCATGGCCTTCATGTACGGGAAGGCCGTCACCGCCCTTCGCGAACGGCAAGTCGTGGTGCGGTTGGGCGAGCGGCTGGGTGGCATCCGGAAACACGGGAAAACGTTCGAGGTTCTCACCGATCACGGTCCGATCCGGACCGAGCGGCTGATCGCGACAGTTCCAGTCAAGCTAATGGCGAAGCACCTCGATATCCCTGCAGGCCAGGAGCTCGCAAGCGTCGACCTCATGAGCCTGTTCGTCAGCTTCGATGGGGCGAAGGGGTTCGACGCCAACATTCTCTACAATTGGGGCCGCACTGGGCGATGGAAGCGCCTGACCATGCACTCGGGCTACTACGGGCGCCGGAATGGGCGGGACTACGCCAGCATCGAGGTTCCGCTGTTTCGCACACCTGGCGTCTGCCCCAACGCCATGTTCGCGGACTTCTGCCGCAGCGTTACCGAAAGCGGACTGTTCCGGGGCGATCTCAAGCTCGAAGGGCACAGGCTGGTCGAAAATGCCTATCCAGCCAATACGCTCGGCGCCAGCGCCAAGGCCGCCGAGGCGCTGGCGGCCATCAAGCAGCTCGGCGTGCAGACGCTCGGCCGGCAGGGGCGCTTCGACTATCTGCCGACTGGAGAACACGTGGCAAAGCAGGTGGCACAACATCTGGCGGCCTGACGCCAACGAGGCGGCGGCGCCGTGCTCTACGACTCATGCCGCCTGCTCGCCCACCAGACGGACGATGTCGGCCATGATGGTGTTGAGCTCGAAGTCCTTCGGGGTGTAGACGGCGGCGACGCCGAGGTCCTTCAGCACGGCGACATCGGCGGCCGGAATGATGCCGCCGACGACGACGGGCACGTCGTCCAAGCCCTCGGCGTGCATGCGCTCCATGATATCGCGGACCAGCGGCACGTGGCTGCCCGAGAGAATCGAGAGGCCGACGACATGGACGCTCTCGTCGACGGCGGCGCGCACGATCTGTGCTGGTGTCAGGCGGATGCCCTCGTAGACGACCTCCATGCCGCAGTCGCGGGCGCGGACGGCGATCTGCTCGGCGCCGTTGGAGTGGCCATCGAGGCCCGGCTTGCCGACCAGGAACTTGATGCGGCCGGCCGAGCCTTCCGACAACGGCTTGGACCTGCTTGCGGACGGCGGCGAGACTGTCGTTGCCAGTGGAGCGGCAGTGGGCCGACGCCGGTCGGCGCGCGGTACTCGCCGAAGACGCGGCGCAGCGTTGCGCCCCATTCGCCGGTCGTGACGCCGGCCTTGGCGCAGGCGATCGACGGCTCCATGATGTTGGCGCCGTCCGCTGGCGGCGCGCTCCAGCACCGGCGATGGCGGCCGCGGCCTCTGGCGTTATCGCGGCAGCCGCGCCATGCGGCGAGCCTTTCGATCGGCCTCGCGCTCGACGCCCTCGTCGACGGTCAGGATGGACGCCGTCGCCGCCGATCAGTGGTGAGGGCTCGGTCTCGCGACCAGCGATTGACGCCGACGACGATCTGCTCGCCGGCTTTCGATGCGCGCGAGGCGCGGCGCTGTTCGATTCGACGAGGCGGCGCTTCATGTAGTCGATGGCCGCGACGGCGCCGCCCATCTTGTCGATGCGGGCCAGCTCGGCCTTGGCCTCGGTCTTCAGCTCGGCGACCTTGGCCGTCATGGCGCTGGAGCCGTCGAAGATGTCGGCGTAGTCGAGGAGGTCGGTCTCGATAGGCGAGCACCTGCTGCATGCGCAGCGACCATTGCTGATCCCAGGGCCGCGGCAGGCCCAGCGCTTCGTTCCAGGCCGGGAGCTGGACGGCGCGGGCGCGGGCGCCTCGCGAGAGGGTCACGGCCAGCATCTCGAGCAGGATGCGGTAGACGTTGTTCTCGGGCTGCTGCTCGGTGAGGCCCAGCGAATTGACCTGCACGCCATAGCGGAAGCGGCGCAGCTTCGGGTCGGAGACGCCATAACGCTCGGCGCAGATCTCGTCCCATAGCTCGGTGAAGGCTCGCATCTTGGCGATCTCGGTGATGAACTTGAGACCGGCGTTGACGAAGAACGAGATGCGACCGACGACGGCCGGGAAATCGGCGGCGCGGCACCTCGCCCGAATGCCGGACGGTGTCGAGCACGGCCATGGCCGTCGCCAAGGCGAACGCCAACTCCTCGACCGGCGTCGCTCCGGCCTCCTGCAAGTGGTAGGAGCAGACGTTGGTCGGGTTCCACTGCGGCACATGCGCATAGGAGAACGTGATGGTGTCCTTGATCAGCCGCAGCGAGGGCTCGGGCGGGAAGACGTAGGTGCCGCGCGAGAGGTATTCCTTGATGATGTCGTTCTGGATGGTGCCGGTGAGGCTCGCGCGGGGCACGCCCTGCTCGTCGGCGACGGCGACGTAGAGCGCCAGCAGCCAGGCCGCCGTGGCGTTGATCGTCATCGACGTGTTCATGTCGTCGAGCGGGATCTGATCCAGCAATGCGCGCATGTCGCCGATGTGGGCAACGGGGACGCCGACCTTGCCGACCTCGCCGCGGGCCAGAACGTGGTCGGGATCGTAGCCGGTCTGGGTCGGCAGGTCGAAGGCGATGGACAGGCCCGTCTGGCCCTTGGCCAGGTTGGAGCGATAGAGCGCATTCGACTTGGTGGCCGTGGAATGGCCGGAATAGGTGCGGAAGATCCAAGGCTTGTCACTCTTGGTTGTAGCGGTCATTTGACTTGGCTCCGTTATCCGCCGACAGGCGCGGAACCTCCGCACCGATCGGTCGCCATGTTGCGGCGCAGTATGCCAATGCTGCAGCGCGGCGACAATTGGCAGGTGGTCGCGGGGGTCTCAGGCGAAGCATTGGAGGGCGCGCAAGACGAAACTGGGCACGTCCCGGCTGGGGACCTGTCTCGAGGTACGACGGAGTGCGCGTCAGCGGCGGGGCGCTTCCCGCAACACCCGGGCGATCACAAGCAGAGCCAGCGCAGTCAGGCACATGCCGATCGTGCCGGTCAGGAGCACGTAGGGTAGGCCGTCAGAGAGGGTCGCCCAGTTGACGTCCCAACTCCAGATGCCCGTGCGTTGCACATCAAAGGACGGGTAGAAGCCCAGTGCGACTGCGAGGTCGTCGGTCAACAGGCCACCCAGCAACAAGAGCGGAAAATGCAGGATGGCCATGCCCGGCTGCTGGTGAAGCTTGCTCATCTGATAGGCGCAGGCGGCCGCAACCAACGCCAGAACGCCGAGCGAAACCGGGTTGGTGCCGAGGAACGCTGCCAGGGCGAAGACGGGATCCATGAGATCACCTGTTTCGGCCGATATGGCCCTAGCTGTCAGTATACGGCAACGGCCCTACCGAAAAGTAAACGAATGAACCGACGTCAACGCGTTTCGCCCTTGCGAGATGGTTGTGCATTGCAATATTAATTGCTGCATCGCGACAACAACCAGCAGGCAGCCTCCCATGTCGACGCAAGCGGCAGCAACCAGCAAAATTGCTCTCCAGCCGGTAGAGACGCCTCCTGTGAAGGACCTCTACGAAATCGGCGAGATCCCGCCGCTCGGTCACGTGCCGCAAGAGATGTATGCCTGGACCATCCGCGAGGAGCGCCACGGCGAGCCGGACACGGCCATGCAGGTCGAGGTGGTGCCGACGTGGGAGCTCGACAGCCACGACGTGCTGGTCCTCGTGATGGCGGCCGGCGTCAACTACAACGGCGTATGGGCGGCACTCGGCACGCCGATCTCGCCGATCCGCGACGTGCACAAGAACCCCTTCCACATCGCGGGCTCGGACGCGTCCGGGATCGTCTGGGCGGTCGGCTCGAAGGTGAAGCGCTGGAAGGTCGGCGACGAGGTCGTCATCCATTGCAACCAGGACGACGGCGACGACGAGGAATGCAACGGCGGCGATCCGATGTTCTCGCCGTCGCAGCGGATCTGGGGCTACGAGACGCCGGATGGCTCGTTTGCACAGTTCGCGCGCGTGCAGGACCGCCAGTTGATGCCGCGGCCGCAGCATCTCACCTGGGAAGAGAGCGCCTGCTACACGCTGACGCTGGCCACGGCCTACCGAATGCTGTTCGGGCACCGGCCGCACACGCTGAAGCCCGCGCAAAACGTGCTGGTCTGGGGGGCCTCTGGCGGGCTCGGATCATTTGCCGTGCAGCTCTGCGCGACGGCCGGCGCCAACGCGATCGGCGTCGTCTCGGAAGACGACAAGATCGACTTCGTGCGCCAGCTCGGCGCCAAGGGCGTCATCAACCGCAAGAAATTCAACTGCTGGGGCCAGCTGCCGACGGTCAACACGCCGGAATATGCGGCGTGGATGAAGGAGATGCGCGGCTTCGGCAAGGCCATCTGGGACATCACGGGCAAGGGCATCAACCCGGACATCGTGTTCGAGCATCCGGGCGAGGCGACGTTCCCGGTCTCCGTGCAGGTGGTCAAGCGCGGCGGCATGGTCGTGATCTGCGCCGGCACCACGGGCTACAATCTGACGATGGATGCGCGCTATCTGTGGATGCACCAGAAGCGCGTGCAGGGCTGCCACTTCGCCAACCTGATGCAGGCGACGCAGGCCAACAAGCTGGTGATCGACCGGCGCATCGATCCGTGCATGTCGGAGGTTTTCGCCTGGGAGCAGATCCCCAAGGCGCACATGCGGATGCTCAAGAACCAGCACAAGCCCGGCAACATGGCGGTGCTGGTGAATGCGCCGACCACGGGCATGCGGACCTTCGAGGACGTCCAGGAGGCAAGCCAAGCCCGCTTCGGGTGAGGTGGGAAGAGGTTATTGGCGGCGGGTTCTTAGTGGCGCCTTCCGACTCTGTTTTTAGTGGCGCCTTCCGACTCCGCTGCGCGGAGCCGGCCGGAAGGCGCGCAGGGGGGTGGGTTCAGGTTTCGGCGCCGCCGTTGACCTGAATCATCTGGCCGTTGATGAAGGCGCCGCCATCGGAGGCGAGCAGTGCCACGGCGGCTGCCACCTCGTCGGGGGTGCCGAGACGGCCCACCGGCACGCGCGCCTTCATGGTGGCGATGTGGGCGGCCTGGCTCGGGTCCTGGGCCTCACCCATGATGGGGCCCGGCGAGACAATATTGGTGGTGATGCCCTTGGGGCCGAATTCCTTGGCCAGTGCCTTGGTCAGGCCCCAGGCCGCGTGCTTCGACGCGGAGACATGGGCGCGGCCGTTGTAGCCGTGGATGGCGTTCATGCCGGCAAAATTGATAATGCGGCCCCAGCCCTTGCCGATCATGCCGGGCAGGCAGGCACGGGCCAGCCAATAGGCGGAGTCGAAGTTGACGGCCATGGCATAGCGCCAGTCGTCCTCGCTCATTTCCAGGAACGTACCGTTCTCGCGTATGGCTGCGTTGTTGACGAGGATGTCGACGGTGCCGAACTGCTTCAAGGCCGCATCGGCGATGCCCTGGCAATCGACGCGATCGCCAACATCACCCATGGCCACCAGAGCTTCGACCCCCAGGGCCTTGGCTTCGGCGGCGACGGCGTCGGCGGCGGTCTTGTCGCGGGCACCATTGATGACGACGTTGCAGCCGGCGCGGGCCAGATGCAGGGCGCAGGCGCGGCCGATGTTCTTGTTGGAGCCGGTAATCAGGGCAGTACGTCGCGAGGCGGCCATCTGGCGTTCACTCCGGGCTGAATTGGAAGTCGCGTGAGCTTAGCGGCAGAATTGGGTGTGTGCGATAGGGTGGATTAGAGGCCCGGCTCAAGCCGAGCGGCCGGCGACCAGCCAATAGAGGAAGCCGCCTGCGAAGCCCGCAGTGGCAAAGATCGGCCAGATGGCGCCGAGGCTGGTGACGTTGCCAGATCCCAGCGATCCGCTGGCGGCCAGCAGGGGCATTACGGCCATGGCGATGCCGCCGCCTGCCACATAGTAGAGCCACGAGCGGACGCGGGCGACTTCGCCAACCACGACCACGAGTAGTGATGGAACGATGGTGGCCGCACCGGCCAGGCCGATGAAGCCTTGCAGCATGGAGAAGACGAGATCAACGCCATCGGTCTCGAAGTGAGCACCCTTGACGACGTGCGTGATGCGCTCGAGGCCGAGGGTGAACAGCACGGCCATCGCCGCCAAGGCCGCCAGCAGAAAGCCGAACGGCACCAGAAACAATCGGCCCAGGACGCGCAGCATCAGGCCCCGGTCTCCCCGAACTCGCCGGCGGCATCGCTGCTTGCGGCGCCGACCGGCTGTTGGCGTTCGCGTGCGGAGAGCTTCTCGCTCTCCGAGCGGAGCTGGCCGCAGGCTGCGAGGATGTCACGACCGCGCGGCGTGCGGACGGGGCTTGCATAGCCCGCGCGGTTCACGACATCGGCGAAGCGCTCGATGGTCTCCCAATCCGAGCATTCGTAACGGCTTCCGGGCCACGGATTGAAGGGGATGAGGTTGATCTTGGCGGGGATGCCGGCGAGCAGCTTTACGAGTGCGCGGGCGTCGGCGAGGCTGTCGTTTACGCCTTTCAGCATGACGTACTCGAAGGTGATGCGGCGCGCATTCGACAGGCCGGGATAGGCGCGGCAGGCCTCCAGTAGCTCCGCCAGGGGATAGCGGCGATTGATTGGCACCAACTCGTTCCTGAGGTCGTCGCGGACGGCATGCAGGGAGATGGCGAGCATAGTGCCAGTCTCGAGGCCCCAGCGCGGGATTTCGGGGACGACGCCTGAGGTCGACAACGTTATGCGCCGCTTGGAGAACGCCAAGCCATCGCCGTCGGCGGCCACTTCTATTGCGGCAGAGACGTTGTCGAAGTTGTAGAGCGGCTCGCCCATGCCCATGAGCACGATGTTGGTGATCTTGCGCTCGCTGGCGGGGAGGAAGGTGCCGTCGTCAGGCGTGGTGGCGCCCGGCCATTCACCGATGCGATCGCGTGCTACGAGAATCTGGCCGACGATCTCGGCGACCTCGAGATTGCGCACGAGACGCTGGGTGCCGGTGTGGCAGAACGAGCAGGTGAGCGTGCAGCCGACCTGAGAGGAAATGCAGAGCGTGCCGCGGTCGGCCTCGGGGATGTAGACGGTTTCGATCTCTGGCGGGCGGGCCTCGTGGCCGCGCACCGGCAGGCGCAGCAGCCACTTGCGGGTGCCATCCTTGGAAATCTGCTCGGAGACGATCTCGGGCCGGTCGAGGGTAAAGGCTTGGTCGAGGCGGGCGCGCAGGTCCTTCGAGACATCCGTCATCGTCTCGAAGGACGTGATGCCGCGGACGTAAATCCAGCTCCAGAGCTGCTCGGTACGCATGCGGAGCTGCTTTTCGGGCACGCCGATGCTGGCGAGGCCCTTGCGCAGCCCGTCGCGGCCGAGACCGGCGAGGGACGGGCGCAGGCCCGAGGCGGGCTGCGGCGCCGACGCTGGCGGGGGAGTTCTGATCAAGAACGACAACCATAGGCGCCCGATGTCTCGTGCTGCATGAAAAGGTTATGTAGCGGCGAACGGGGCCTGAGGGAAGGGCAGGGGTTGGGCAAACCTGCCGTTCTTCAGCGTGTTCGAGCTGCCGACACGCGGGTTGCCGCGAAAGCGTCGCCTTGCCGTGAAACCGCCCACCGATACCCGTTCAGTCCCGATCTTCAGCCGCCGGTGACGCTCATGTGGCGGGAGACGGCGGGCCGCTTGGTGGCGCGGTCGATGATGAAGTCGTGGCCCTTGGGCTTGCGGGTGATGGCCTCGTCGATCGCCGTCGACAAAAGCGTGTCGTCGGCACTGGCGCGCAACGGGGCGCGCAGGTCGGCGGCGTCATCCTGGCCGAGGCACATGTAGAGCGTGCCGGTGCAGGTGAGGCGCACGCGATTGCAGCTTTCGCAGAAGTTGTGCGTCATCGGCGTGATGAAGCCGAGACGGCCGCCGGTTTCCTTGACCTTGACGTAGCGGGCCGGGCCGCCGGTCTTGTAGGGGATGTCGTCGAGCGTGAAGCGTGTCGAGCAGGCGCGCGCGGACAATCGACAGCGGCAGATACTGATCGGTGCGGTCGCCGTCGATATCGCCGAGCGGCATCGTCTCGATCAGGGTGAGATCGTAGCCGCGGCCGTGGGCGAAGCGCATCAGGTCTTCGATCTCGTCGCTCGTTGACGCCCTTCAAGCGCGACGGCGTTGATCTTGACGTGCAAGGCCGGCCTTCTCGGCGGCATCCAGGCCCGCCATGACCTTCGACGAGATCGCCCCAGCGGGTGATCGGCCTTGAACTTGTCGGCATCGAGCGTGTCGAGCGAGACATTGATGCGTCGACGCCAGCAGCCTTCAAGCTCGCGGCATAGCGCGTGAGCTGGCTGCCGTTGGTGGTGAGCGTCAGTTCTTCGAGCGCGCCGGTCTGCAGATGGCGGCCAAGGCGCTCGAACAGCCACATGATGTTCTTGCGGACGAGCGGTTCGCCGCCGGTGATGCGCAGCTTGCGGACGCCCTTGGCGACGAAGGCCGAGCACAGCCGGTCGAGCTCCTCCAGCGTCAGCAGGTCCTTCTTCGGCAGGAACGTCATGTGCTCCGACATGCAGTAGACGCAGCGGAAATCGCAGCGGTCGGTGACGGAGACGCGCAAATAGGTGACGGCGCGGCCGAACGGATCGATCATCTCGATTGGCGGCCTGGATTGCGGAGGGCTGGACAGGATCTCGGTCATGGCATCTCGGGGCGGTTCGCCGATGGAGTAGCGTTTCCCCCAATATATAGCATGCAACGGGGAAAATCCGAGTCGGGGAGCGGGCCTTTTAGCGCGGCCATGGCTATGGGGCCCGCCATACTTAACCCGAAAGCAGACGCGCTGCGGCGTCGGCATAGACCTTTGCGCCGAATACGATGTCGTCGTCGGAGGTGTTTTCCGACCAATGGTGGGAAATGCCACCGATCGAGGGCACGAACACCATGCCGGCCGGCATGATGGCTGAAAGCACCTGGGCGTCGTGGCCGGCGCCGGAGGGCATGCGCGTGTGACATCCCGGCTGCAGGGCTTCGGCCGCGGCCTCGATCGCCGCCTGAAATGGTTCCGCCATGACGGCAGGCATGCCCTTGCGGAGCTGCTCAAGCGAGACGCGGCATGGTCCATCACGGTCGGCATCCCCGACCAGGGTGCGCAATGCGTTCTCGAGGCGATCCAGCGTTTCAAGCTCGGTGTCGCGGAACTGGAACAGCATCTCGGCGCGGCCTGGAATGACGCTGGGGTCGCCGGGCTCCAGGGTGATGCGACCGGTGGTCCAGACGGTGCGCGGGCCGGAGATGGTGGGAAACAGGCGATCGATGGCCATGACGAGGCGGGCACAGGCGACGCCGGCGTCGCGGCGGATCGCCATGCGCGTCGTGCCCGCGTGGTTCTGGGTGCCCTCGAAGACGATGCGGAAATTGCGACTGCCGATGATGGCGGTAACGACGCCGATCCTGAGCTTGTGACTCTCGAGCCAATCGCCCTGCTCGATATGGGCTTCGAGGAAACCGACATAGCGCTTGGGGTCGACGGTGACGCGGGGGCGGCCGGCGAGACCGGCTGCTGCGAGCGCATCTCGCATTGGTGTGCCACTGGTGCGATCCTTGGCGGCGTCGATTTCGGCCTCGGTCAGCTTGCCGGTGCCGGAGCGACTGCCAAGAAAGCTGCCGAAGTGGCCCTCCTCGTCGCACCAGGAGGCGACGTCGATGCCGGCGCCGGCCTTGGCGAGCGCGGGATCGGCGGCTACGACGCGGGCAGCCTCGAGGGCGTAGACAACGCCCAGCGGGCCGTCCAGCCAGCCGGCATGATTCTGGCTTTCGAGATGCGACCCGCCGAGCAGTTTGGGGCCCGCTCCCGGCGCCTTGCCCAGGACATTGGCGATGCCGTCGATGACGGTCGTGTGGCCCAGCGCGTCGAGCTCGGACTTGAGCCACTGCAGCGACGCCATGTGCTCGGACGAGAGCGTGGGGCGATGCACGCCGGTCTTGTAGGCACCCATCGAGCGGAGGTGATTGAGGTCGCGGAGAACGCGGTCAGGATCAATTTCTGGCATGAGGGGATCAGGCCTTGGGCTTCATGGTTGCGAAATCGGCGGAGTACTCGTCGGCACAGAAGGTGCCGCCCTGGTAGTACTCGGCGGCGGGATGCTTGGCAGTGGCTGGCGGCTCGGCTGCGATCACCTCGGCGGCGAAGTCCTCCGAGCGGCCCTCGGGCCTGTAGCCCAGCGCGCGGGCGTGGCTGTTGTCGTACCAGGACCGCTGGTTGTCGGAGACGCCGTACATGACCTCGTAGACGAGGCCGGGGCGCTCGAGGCCGATCCTGATCAACTGCACAAGGTCGTCGGGACGGATCCAGATGGCGAGGCGACGAGCGTCCAAGGGCTTGTCGCCAACGTTGCCGATGCGCAGCGACGTAACGCCGATGCCATGCTTGTAGGCATACATGGCGCCCAGGCCTTCACCGAACAACTTCGAGACGCCATAGCGACTATCGGGGCGGGGGATGACGGCCGGGGGAATGGTGGTGGCGCGAGGATAAAAGCCGACGGCGTGGTTGGAGGTCGCGAAGATGACGCGTTTTACGCCTGACTTGCGGGCGGCTTCGAACAGGTTGTAGCAGCCGACGATGTTAGCCTCCAGGATTGCCTCCCAGGGGGCTTCGCCGGAGCGGCCGCCCAGATGAATGATGCCATCTACACCTTCGCAAGCCTTCTCGATCTCGGCGGGCTTGGAAATATCGGCCTTGATGAAGGTTTCATCCGGTCTCAGGTCCGACGGCGCGGTGATGTCGGAGAGGACCAGGCCCGAATAGATCGGCGGCAGCAATTTACGCAGGTAGGAGCCGATATTGCCGGCGGCGCCGGTGAGAAGAACGCGTTGCATGGGGGCTCCTGCCTGTTGCCTCGGTCACGAGTGGCAATGTTAGGGGATGGAGCGCTTGGGGGAAGGGGGATTGTTCGCGGCTTGTTTTTAGTGGCGCCTTCCGACTCTGTTTTTAGTGGCGCCTTCCGACTCCGCTGCGCGGAGCCGGCCGGAAGGCGCGGTGGGTGGTTCGTGGCGCCTTCCGACTCCGCTGCGCGGAGCCGGCCGGAAGGCGCGGTGGGTGGTTCGTGGCGCCTTCCGACTCCGCTGCGCGGAGCCGGCCGGAAGGCGCGGTGGGTGGTTCGTGGCGCCTTCCAACTCCGCTGCGCGGAGCCGGCCGGAAGGCGCGGTGGGTGGTTCGTGGCGCCTTCCGACTCCGCTGCGCGGAGCCGGCCGGAAGGCGCGGTGGGTGGTTCGTGGCGCCTTCCGACTCTGTTTTTAGTGCCGCCTTCCGACTCCGCTGCGCGGAGCCGGCCGGAAGGCGCGGTGGGTGGTTCGTGGCGCCTTCCGACTCCGCTGCGCGGAGCCGGCCGGAAGGCGCGGTGGGTGGTTCGTGGCGCCTTCCGACTCTGTTTTTAGTGCCGCCTTCCGACTCCGCTGCGCGGAGCCGGCCGGAAGGCGCGTTAGGAAGGGCGGTCAGTCGGCGAGCTCGATCTGGCTGGCGTCGGCGACGTCGACATGGGTCTGGAAGTAGTAGTGGCCGGTCGGTACGCCACCGCTGATGAAGTCGATGCGCCGCTTGTTGGCGGTGCCGTGAACGAGAATGGCGCGGCCCTTCAAGACAACCGATGGATCACCGCCGAGGCGGCTGGCGAGGTCACGGCGTGCTGTCGGTGCAACAGCGATCGACAGGCAGCGGGGGTCGCGATAGTCCGCCTCAGAATTGAGCCATACCCGATAGCCCTCGATGTCCGTCGCGCGAACTGTGATGCTGAATATACCGGTGACGCCTGCATCCGTCGCGGCGGCCTTGGCGACGGCGGTCGGTGCGTCGATGGTCGCGAGTGCGGGAGCGGGGTCCGCTGCCTGCTCCAGTGGCGGAATGGCCTTGACAAGGGCGGCCACGATCCGGCCTGCCTCGGTCCACGCGATCTGGTGGCGGACACCCAGGAAATAGCCGAGATCATCGGAAGGTGCGGTGCCGCCGACAACGATCGGGACGATCATCTTGCGGTTGGCGTGGGCGATCTGCACCTCCTGGAGGACGTCCGGGCTGTCATTGGCGGCGGGTGTGACCAGCACCAGCGCCGCGCGGCAACCGCGAAGGGCGCCCATGATCTGGGCCGGATAGGTGCGGCCGGGCACGACGTCACGCGGCGCAATCCAGCAGGGATTGCCGGCCTGCTCGAGCTGGTGGACCAGATCGACCGCCAGCGTTGCGCCGTCGGCCACTGCATGGCTGATGAAGATTTTCGACATGTTCCCCCTCTCGCCGCCACCTCGCGGTGCTGATCATGCCCCTGCGCGGAGCCGGTTCGCCCGGTTCTACATAACCGCCAGCTCGGACCCTGCCTATCCGGCGATTGCGCTCGACGGTCCTACGCGAGCAATCACGCATTCGTTATAACGGAACGATTAGTTCCCTATTTACATTCCAGTGAACGACGTTTACAACAGCTTCATAGCAACGGGGCACGACGGCGAACGAAACACCCTGAACCGCCGCGGACGCCTGCAACCAGATACAACGGACAAGGAACACTCCCATGAAAGCGATCTTTGGCATCCTCGCCGCCGCCGGTCTTGCCGCCCTCTCTGTCGGTGCCGCTGAAGCCGGCTCCTACGGCCACAGCAGCTACGGCCACGGATACGGTCACAGCAGCCACGGTCATGGCCATCACCGGGCCTACCGCCACAGCTACGGGCACAGCTATGGCCACAAGAGCCACAGCTACCGCCACTACGGCTACCGCAGCGCCCACCAGCCCACCTACCGCTATGTTCCGACGTATCACTACCAGCCGACCCACACCTACAGGCCGGCATATGCGCCCACCTACGGCCACTCCTACGGCTACGCCCAGCCCAAGGTCGTGATCGTGCGGCCGGCCCAGCAGCCGGTGGTGAAGACCGAGCCGCAGGTCGAGCTGAAGTCGACGGCGGGCGTGGTCGACACGAACCCGGCACCTGCCGCGGCGGCACCTGGCGACACGGCACCGGTTGGCGCGCCGATCGAGCCGCAGGCGGCAGCGCCTGCGCCGGCAGAGCAAGCCCCTGCGGCCGAAGCTCCGGCAGCCCAGGCGCCGGCGCCCGCCCAGCGGAACTAAGTCCGCCGCGCAAGGTTCTTGACGGAAACCGGGTCGCCCAGTGCGATCCGGTTTTTTTGTGTGCTTGGTCTTGTTGGTTGCGTGGTTTTTAGCGGCGCCTTCCGACTTTGTTTTTAGTGGCGCCTTCCGACTCCCCTGCGGGGAGCCGGCCGGAAGGCGCAGTAAGTGGTTCGTGGCGCGTTGCGCCTCCCCTGCGGGGAGCCGGCCGGAAGGCGCGTTAGGGAAGGGGCTGGCTATCAGGCGGCTTCGAGGGTGATTTCGACAGCACCGCAACCATCGATTTCGCCGCGCAGTGCGTGACGGCCGGTGAGCCAGTTCATACCGATCAGGCTGCCGGTGATGACGACGTCGCCGGCCTTCAGGCTCTTGCCGCGCGGGGGCATCGCGGACGCCAGAACTGTGATGGCGCGCACGGGATCGACGCTCTTGCCTTCGATGTGGAGCTTGCCGTCGACCATGAGCCGACCGGGGACGGCCTTGAGATCGCGGTTGCGCCAACCCTCAAAGGACGGGCCGACGACCAGGCCGGCGTTCAGGATGCAGTCGGCGAGCGCGATGTGACGGGGCAGGTTGTCGGGCCCCGTGTTCCGGCTTTGGCACAATTCGAAAACAACGTGGGCCGAGCCGATGCAATCGAGCACCGCATTGGCGTCGGCACCGGCCGGCACATCGCGGGCCATGCGGAAGGCGATTTCGAGTTCGATGCCGGCGGGCTCGGGGCCGGTCACCTTCCAGGTGCCGTTGGCTGGCACATTGCCGCCTGCAAGAAGAGGCGCTGAAATGACGGGGCCGCCCGGTACCTCGATGACCTTCCAGCCGATGACCGCCTCGCCGAGTTGGCGGACGACCTCATCCTGGACGGCGAAACCCTCCTCGAAGTCGCGCGGGGGATCGGCAAGGGTGATGCGCTTGCCGGCCCGGCGGGCGGCGGCAAGCTCTCCGGCGATAGCTGCTATGCGTTTGTCGGTCATCGAGGGGTCCTCTGGCTGTTCGTGTTGGAACGTCGAGCCCTGCCGCGGCTGGCTCAGCGGGTCTTGGGCAACGGCTCGCCTGGCGCGAATGCGGCAATCGCCATGGCATGGACGCGCTGGCGCATGAGGTCGCCAAGTGCCTCATTGACCAGACGATGGCGCTCGAGCCTGGATTTGCCGGCAAAGGCTGCGGACACAACGAGCAGGCGGAAATGGCTCTCGCCGGTGCCGGGCGAACTGGCGTGACCTGCATGGAGGTGGGATTCGTTGATGACATCCAGGCGCGTCGGCTCAAGTGCCACCATCAGCGTCTGCTTGATTTCCTGCTCCACCGACATATCTACCGCCTCTACCGTTCGCCTTCTGGTGCTCTCGACTTGGCGCGACACGGGGCCGTCGCCAAGGGGCTCCGGCCGACCGAGACGGCGCTGCGCGATCCTGCGTCGAGGTCGTGACGTCTGGCAAGGACCAGTTGGGCGGGCGGACGACGGGCTCACGCTTTAAGCGCTTGTTGGGGCACTCGTGCCAAGATTCGAGGGCCGGCACAGTCCGCCTCGTTTGCCGCCGCGGCCCCGGCGTGCCATAGCGATGCGTCCTGGCAACGCGTCGCCGGCCTCGTCCGATAGAATCTTGTGCGGAACGGCCAACTCGGATCATAATTCGCGCGATGAAACTCGAATTCGAAATACTTCGACAGCATCCGCATTGCGCGGCGCGAGGAACCGGAGAAGGTCCGGCGACCGGGCAAGCGCTGCCAGTGGAAGGGCTGTTCGGGAACGGCCACGCACCGGGCGCCGAAGGGGCGCGGGGGCGATGACGGCCATTATGATTTCTGTGTCGATCACGTGCGGCAATTCAACGCGAACTACAATTACTTCGAAGGCATGAGCAACGCCGAGGTCGAGGCGTTCCAGAAGAGCGCGTCAACCGGGCACCGGCCAACGTGGCGGCTCGGCGACGGCGGCGGCGCAGAAGGCAAGGGTCCTGCCGGCGGTCGCTACGCCCGTTTTGCGCGCCACAACGCCCAGGATGCGCATGGACTTATGGGCGATGACGCGCGCAGAGGCCAAAACCGGCGAACGGCGGCGGCCACTGAAATCGCTGGAGCGCAAGGCGCTGGAAACGTTGCATCTGCCGGAGCAGGCCAGCAAGGACGACATCAAGGCGCGCTTCAAGGAATTGGTTAAGCGTCATCACCCCGACGCCAACGGCGGCGATCGTGGCTCGGAAGACAAGTTGCGCGAAATCATCCAGGCCTATAACTATTTGAAGCAGGCGGGTCTGGTCTGACCTTCCCCCATCATTAGCAATCGGGACCCAAGCTGCCCACAAGCTGGGGACTAGGCACAGCTACGCTTCGCGTGCAATGGTTTGTGCCGACACACAAACAGGGATCGGGACAATTAACGCAATGCGCGCCCAAGCTCAGGCCGGTGAAACCGGCATGCCGGACAAGACACTGTCGGTTCGCCAGGTCTTCGGGATCGACTCCGACCTCGAGGTTCCGGCCTACTCGGAACCCAACTCACACGTGCCGGACCTCGATCCGGACTATCTGTTCAACAAGGAAGTGACGCTCGCCATACTGGCCGGCTTCAAGCACAACCGCCGCGTGATGGTGCAAGGCTATCACGGCACCGGTAAATCGACGCATATCGAGCAGATTGCGGCGCGGCTCAACTGGCCGTGCGTGCGCGTCAACCTCGACAGCCATGTCAGCCGCATCGATCTCATCGGCAAGGACGCCATCGTCCTCAAAGACGGCAAGCAGATCACCGAGTTCCGCGAGGGCATCCTGCCGTGGGCGTTGCAGCACAACGTAGCACTGTGCTTCGACGAGTACGACGCCGGGCGACCGGACGTGATGTTCGTCATCCAGCGCATCCTCGAGACCTCGGGCAAGCTGACGCTGCTCGACCAGTCGAAGGTGATCCGCCCGCATCCGGCCTTCCGCTTGTTCTCGACCACGAATACGATCGGTCTCGGCGACACCTCGGGCCTCTATCACGGCACGCAGCAGATCAACCAGGGCCAGATGGACCGCTGGTCGATCGTGGTGACGCTGAACTACCTGCCGCACGACGAAGAGGTCGGCATCATCCTGTCGAAGGCGAAGGCCTACGCGAAGAGCGACGCCAAGAAGAAGGTCGTCAACAACATGGTTCGGGTCGCCGATCTGACCCGCTCGGCATTCATCAACGGCGACCTGTCGACGGTGATGAGCCCGAGAACCGTGCTGACATGGGCGGAGAACGCAGAGATCTTCGGATCGGTCGGTTTCGCTTTCCGGATGACGTTCCTCAACAAGTGCGACGAACTCGAGCGGCCGCTGGTGGCCGAGTTCTATCAGCGCTGCTTCGGCGAGGAACTGCCGGAGTCCGCAGCCAACGTGGCGCTGAGCTGAAAAACAACGGTGCTGGGAATGGCGCCGTGGGCGCAGGGACGGGCACGATAAGCACCCGATGCCAGACGTGCCAACGCGCCCGCCATTCCCCGTCGTCGTTCACAATTGCCTGAGGCTGCGATGGCCCAACCGCCGAAGAAGAACAAAGAATCTCCCGCCGAGCCGTTCAAGAGGGTGCTCGGCCTGACATCGCGGGCAATTGCCGGCGACAGCGAGATGCAAGTGTCGTTCGCGCCCGGCAAACCCGAGCTCGACGGCAACCACATGCAATTGCCGGAACCGTCGCGGGTGCCTTCGGCCAAGGAAATCGCCGTTATCCGCGGCTGGTCGGACAGCTTGGCGCTGACCGCTGCCCGGCACGACAAGAAGCTGCATAATCGTCTGGCGCCGGCGGCCGGACCGGCACGATCGGTGTTCGAGGCGGCCGAACGGGCGCGCGTCGAAGCCATCGGGGCCATGCGGATGCCCGGCATGGCGAGCAATCTGACGGCCAAGCTCGAAGACCAATACGCGCACGGCCGGTTTGCCGGGGTGACCGAGAGAACGGATGCGCCGATCGAGGATGCCGTAGCGCTGCTGGTGCGCGAGCGGCTCACCGGATTGAAAGCGCCGGAGACGGCGCAGGGCGTGGTGGATGTCTGGCGGGAGTTCATCGAGGAAAAGGCCGGGCCGGCGTTCGAGAAGATGGAAGACGTGGTCGCCGACCAGGCCGCCTTCGGGCGGATGATGCGCGACATGCTGAAGTCGCTGGAGCTGGCCGAGGAGATGTCGGACGGAGAGTCGGAAGAAGGCGACGAGAACGACGAGCAGCAGCCCGATGCCGGCGAGAGCGACGCGCAGGATTCTTCGGACGGAAGCGAGCAGCAGGACCAGGAGACCGACGAGCAGCGCGCGGAAAGCGAAGACGGCGAGACCGCCGAGTCTGCCGAGGACGGGGATTCGGATGATTTCGACGCCGACGCCGAAGGCGACGAGATGGCGGAGACGCGCGAGCCGTGGCGGCCGAACACCAACGTTCTCGATGATCCCGAACGGTTCGGCTACAAGGTGTTCTCGCGCACCAACGACGAGGAAATCGACGCCGAGGACCTGTCGACCCCCGATGAGCTGGAGCGGCTGAGGGCGTTCCTCGACAAGGAACTGCGCAACCTTTCGGGCGCCGTGTCGCGACTGGCGAACCGGTTGCAGCGCAAGCTACTCGCACAGCAGAACCGGTCCTGGGACTTCGACCTCGAGGAAGGTGTGCTCGACGTGGCGCGGTTGACGCGCGTGATCCTTGATCCGATGCATCCGCTGTCATTCAAGCAAGAGCAGGACACCACGTTCAAGGACACGGTGGTGACGCTGCTGCTGGACAATTCGGGCTCGATGCGCGGGCGGCCGATCATGGTGGCGGCGTGCTGCGCCGACATCCTGGCGCGGACGCTGGAGCGGTGCGGCGTCAAGGTCGAGATCCTCGGCTTCACGACGCGAGCCTGGAAAGGCGGGCAGTCGCGCGAGGCATGGCTTGCCGCCGGCAAGCCCGCCAATCCCGGTCGCCTCAACGACCTCCGCCACATCATCTACAAGACCGCGGATGCACCGTGGCGGCGATCGAAGCGGTCGCTGGCGTTGATGATGCGCGAGGGCCTGCTGAAAGAGAACATCGACGGAGAGGCTTTGGCCTGGGCACACAACAGGCTGCTCGGCCGGCCCGAGCAAAGGCGCATCCTGATGATGATCTCGGATGGCGCGCCGGTTGACGATTCGACGCTGTCGGTCAACTCAGGCTGCTATCTCGAACGGCACCTGCGACAGGTGATCGAAGAGATCGAGACCAAGTCGCCCGTGCAGCTGCTGGCGATCGGCATCGGCCACGACGTGACGCGCTACTATCGGCGCGCTGTGACGATCACCGATCCTTCAGAGCTTGCCGGCGCGATGACGGACAAGCTGGTGGAGCTGTTCGACGAGAAGCCCACCGAGCCACGGGAGATGCGCCCGCAGCGCGGCGGACGTCGGCGGCAGCCCGCGCGCTAGGGCGTGGCGGTGTGGAGGTGTGGAGGTGTGGCGTTTCGAGCGCGCACGACATTGGCGCTCAGACCGGCATCCGACGCCAGCGGCGTCGGCAAGTGATTTCGGCTCGGCGTCGAGCCATGGCAAGCCAGCTACTCAATCGATGACGACACCAGAGTCGGCTGGCGGCTGTCATGGTTGGGCCGCAACTGTCGGGCTTTAGTGTCGGCGATCGTTCCTATCAGGGCAAATGATCACTAGGCGGTATTGGGGAGCGTCTGCCTTTGTGCAGGCGCTGTACCCCGAGGCCGGTTGCCTGCGAGCTGAGGGTGGTGGACTGATGCGGACGCGACGCCTTGGGAGTTCGATTGCGGCGGCTTTTTCGCGGTTCACGCTGTGGGGCGTCGCCGCGGCGTGCCTTGCCATTGGCGGGCTCGTGGTGGCGCCGAGTTCCGATGCGCGGGCGGATGGCCGGCCTATGGACGTACAGGCCCGCCCCATTTCCCACTTCCGCTCGACGGACAAAAGCAAGGTGCAATTCGGCAAACTGCTGTTTCGCGGCGGCCTGGTGCTGACCTCGGCGGACAGCGCTTTCGGTGGCTGGTCCGGCTTGACGATCGACGGAGATGGCCGGCATTTCCTCGCCGTTTCGGATGAGGGCACCTGGCTCAGCGGCACGCTGAGCTACGACGGAACGGCGCCGAAAGCGATCACCGGGGCGCGGGCCGGGACGATCAAGGCCTTGCGGGGCCGAGCGCTCGATCGGAAGCGCGACCTCGATGCCGAAGCCGTAACACTGTTGGACGGTACGCTGCAGAGGGGCCGGGTGCTGGTCGGATTCGAGCGCAATCATCGCATCGGCATCTTTCCGGTCGCCGATGGCATGATCTCGGTGCCGCAGTCGTACCTGCCGCTCATTGCGGACATGCGCCGGATGCGCGCCAACAAGGGTTTCGAGGCGGTGGCGGTGCTGAAGGGCGGGCGCTACAGCGGCAGCGTCATCGCGTTTGCGGAGCGCTACCCCGGTCCGACGGCGCGCCATACCGGATGGCTATGGCTCAATGGTCGGCCCAGGATGCTGCATCTCACGGACATCGGCGGGTTCGAGGTGACCGACGCCGCCTCACTCGACGACGGATCGCTGCTGGTTCTGGAACGGCGGTTCCGATGGACGGAAGGCGTGCACATGCGCAT
Source organism: uncultured Alphaproteobacteria bacterium (assembly GCA_963761475.1). GTDB lineage: Bacteria > Pseudomonadota > Alphaproteobacteria > Rhizobiales > Hyphomicrobiaceae. The sequence goes on along the minus strand of CAVXGT010000010.1, from coordinate 520,102 downwards.
CCGACGGATCGCGGCGGAGGCAATCAAACCTGATGCCGAGCTTGGCGGCGAGACGCTGATCGAGGCGGATCTGAATTACGAGATCGACAATATGGAAGGGCTGGCGGTGCATCGCGGCGCCAAGGGGGAAGTGATCCTGACCTTGATCTCGGACAACAATTTCAACAAGCTCCTGCAGCGCAACCTGCTGCTGCAATTCACGCTTACCGACGAGCGGAGGGCGGCCAACCGTCGCTGACAATAACGGCTGGCGGAAAAAAGAAGCGCCATTGCCGGCGCTTCCGTTGGTGTCGGGCCGCGACCGATGGCGGCCCGAGGTCACTCCTGGCGTCGCCGACGTGCGTGCGCCGTGGCGACGGCCTTCAATGCTGGCCCCACAGCTCGACCGTGGCGCGGCCGCGGAAGTTGGGACGCGACTTGTAGACGAGCTGGACCTCTTTGATGAAGCGCGTGTTGCCACGCAGATCAATGGTCCGGGTCTCGGAGTTCTTCCGCATGAAGTGGCGGACGGGCAGGATGTCGGGCTCGCCGTTGCCGTAGATCACCTTGATCGAGAGAACCTCGATATCGTTGCCGAGGGCGCGCAGCTTGACGGCGCGGAAGCGGCCATCGCGTGCGCCGACGCGGATGACGTCGCGATCGATCTTGAAGCCGACGCTCTGAGAGCCGAGAAGGACCCAGCTTCCGGGCCGATCCGGCGCGCGGCGGTCCTGCGGGCCGGAGCCGCCTGGGCCCGGCCGGAATTGGGCCTCGGCAGTCATCGGGGCGAACAAAACGGCTGCAGCCGCTATCGCCGCGAAGCCGAGACTTGCGAGAACATGACGACGACGCATGGTGTCTCCTGTTTTCCTTTGCAACACACGCCGCTTTGCTTGTTCAGCGGTCCGCGGTGAAAGGCAGGGGCTTTTGCGCCTTGGTAAATGAACGGCGCATGAAAAATGCAGTGCGCCGATCACCGCGACCGGCACGCCATGCAAGCGGCGCATAGGCAAATGAAAAGGGGCGCCGTGTGGCGCCCCTCGATGTGTGTCGTGCTGCACGCTTTCGCGCGTTGCGAACGCGTGGCGCTACTGCGCCCAGAACTCCACGAAGGCGTGCGCCTTGCTCGTGGCGTTCTTGTCGAACACGCGCGAGCGATAGCTGACCTGGATCTCCTTGACGGGCCTGCGCTTGATTTCGACCGGGCCGAAGGAGTTGCCACCGTCGACCTTCTTGCCGACCGAAATGGTGTCGGCGGTGCCGTCGCCATAGACGACCGTCAGCTTGTTCAACTGAATGGCGCGGTCCTTGACGTCAAGACGCATGCGGTTGAAGCCCCAATTGCGGGCGACGGAGATGATGTCGGTTTCGTAGCCGATGCCGCGCTTCAGACTGACGGAGAAGAATTTGGGCTGCTGACCGCCGAGATAGAGCCAGCCGCGATTGCCACCGTACTTGAAGGCCTCGCCGGTCGGCGACGATGCTCCCGCGTCAGACGTGTTGTACCAGCCCTCGGCGTACTCGCCGTAGACCTCGATGCGGGCCTGGCCGCGGAAGCTCGGCCGGCTCTTGTAGACGAGCTGGATTTCCCTGATGAAGCGGTCGCCCTTGAGGACGAACCACTTCGTGCGGGTGTTGGCCGAGACGTTGGCATCGACAGCCAGGACGTCCGGCATGCCGTTCGAATAGATGACGCGCATCTCGTTGATGAAGATGTCGTTGTCGAGCACGCGGAGGCGGATCTTGTCGAACTTGCCGTAGTCGGAGCCCACCTTGATGACGTCGCGGTCGACGCCGAAGCCCACGTTCTGGACACCGAACATGACATCGCCACCTGCCCTGGCGGGGCCGGCCGGACGCACCGAGACGTTACCGCTAACGGCGTTGTCGCCTGGACGGACGGGTACAGTCGTGGGCGGAGCGGAAGTGGGCGGGACGACGACCGGTGCCGCGACACGCGGCGGCGGACGACGTGCGTCGGCGCCGGATCGACTGGTGATGCCGACGACGCGTACCCGCGCCTGCTGGGTCTCACCGGGGGCCGCCTTGTAGTGCATTATGATGCGGTCGATGAACTTCTCGGGGCCACGGCCGTCATCCGGGCCCATGATGCGGGTGCGGATGTCCCGGGTATCGAGCCGGATCGGGCGACCGCGGTCTTCCGTGAAGACCGAGCCATCGGAATACTCGACATCGATCTTGCGAATGTCGACGGCCGTGCCGTCGAGGGCGTAAACGCGGATGCCGCGAAACTTGCCCGGAATTGAACGAACATCGATGCGATCGATGTCAGGTATCACGCGGCGCGCTTTCTCTTCGGCAAGCGTCACTTCAACCTGAGCGATCGCAGCGGTGGTCTGCCCGAACGCGAACACCGCGAGGGCGAATGCCAGCAGCCTCCCAAACATAACCATACTCCTGACTGACCTATAACCTACGACTTGACCCCGACGATTGAAGGGCGCGTTTAACCTATTCATGAGTTTTAAAAAAGGCCATTGCGCGGAGTGCGCACGGTCGGTGTTCAAGCAGAAGTGTTGCGTGACGGCCACGCATGGCGCTACAAGCAAATCGATGCCCGCCAGCCTTGCCGGTCGATGCGACCACGTGACATGCAGCGGCGATTGCGTGTGGCATAAATGATGACATCACTGCACACACCCGCCGGGAGCTGCGACATGACCGAGGTGAACTCATGACGACCGCAAGGCCGGCGTCGCAAGGGCCATTGCTATCCTGAAGCAGAAGGTCGGTGACCGACTGCAAACCGGCGAGGCGATCCGACGACAGCATGGACACACGCTGACTTGGCTCGAGAACCAGCCGCCCGATGCTGTGTTGTGGCCGTTGTCGACCGAGGAAGTGCAGGACATCGTGCGCGTTGCCAGCGAGCACGGGGCGCCGATCATCCCGTTCGGTGCGGGAACCTCGCTGGAGGGCCACCTCAACGCACCGCAAGGGGGGCTGTCGCTCGACTTCTCGCGCATGGACGAGATCCTTACCGTCAACGACCAGGACCTGGACTGCGTCGTGCAGGCCGGCGTATCGCGCAAGAAGCTCAATGACTACCTCAGGGACAAGGGGCTGTTCTTTCCGGTCGATCCGGGCGCTGAAGAGGCCACCATCGGCGGCATGGCCGCAACGCGGGCATCGGGGACAACGGCGGTGCGCTACGGCACCATGCGCGACAATGTGCTGAACCTGACGGCGGTCATGGCCGACGGCTCAGTGATCCGCACGGCACGACGCGCGCGGAAATCCTCGGCGGGCTACGACCTGACGAAGCTGATGGTCGGCTCGGAGGGCACACTTGGCGTGATCACGGAACTGACCGTGCGCCTCTACGGCATCCCGGAGAAGATCGTCGCTGCGGTCTGCTCCTTCGGCAAGCTCGATGGAGCCGTCAACTCGGTGATCCAGGCGATCCAGCTCAATCTTGGGCTGGCGCGATCGGAGCTCATCGACGAAGTCCAGGTGGCGGCGCTGAACAAGCATTCGAACCTCGGGCTGAAGGAAAGCCCGATGCTGTTTCTCGAGTTCCATGGCACGCAGGCGGCGGTCGACGAACAGATCGCGCTGTTCAAGGAGATCGCGGAGACCGAGGGCGCGACGGGGTTCGAGTGGGCCGAGCGGGAGGAAGACCGGCGCCGGCTTTGGAAGGCACGGCACGAGGCCTATTGGGCGATGCGGACGCTGTATCCTGGTCGTGAGTCGATCGCCACCGACGTGTGTGTGCCGATCTCACGTCTGACCGAATGCATCATGGAGACCCAGGCCGACATCAAGGCCATGGGCGTGCCGGCAGGCATCGTGGGGCACGTCGGCGACGGCAATTTCCACACCCAGCCGATGGTCGACACGAAGAACGCCAAGGAAATGGACGCCATCGAGACCTTCCTCAAGCGGCTGGCAGAGCGGGCCGTGCGAATGGACGGCACCTGCACAGGCGAGCATGGCGTCGGGCAGGGCAAACGGAAGTACCTGATCGCAGAGCATGGTGCGGCTCTCGGGCCGATGCGGGCGATCAAAGCAGCGCTCGACCCCAAGGGGATTTTCAACCCGGGCAAGATCCTGCCGAGCGAGGCATGAGGTTTTTCTTACTCACTGCGCGTAAGCGCTGCGCGGGGCAGCGCTTACGCGCAGTGAGTGGCGCCGCCTAACGGCGTCAGTCCTTCTTAGGCTCGTCCTCGGGCATCGACTGCGCGAGGGAAGCTACGAGAGCCGACAGGGAATCGATGAAGGCATCGCGCCGCGTCTGGGGCAGGGACTTCAACAAGCGACCCTCTACCCGCTCGGAGGCCGGCTGGGCCTGTTGAAGGGCTTCCTTACCGGCCGGCGTAAGGCGCACGGCGTAGGCGCGCGCATCCGCTTTCGACCGACGGCGGGCGATCAACCCGCGCATGACCAGGCGCTTGACGATGTCGGCCAGCGTCGAGCGGTCGATGCCAGTCGCGTTAACGATATCGGTCTGGCTCGCCGTCTCAAGGCGCTCGAGGACCTGAAGCACCGCAAATTGACGCGGCGTCAGGTCAGAGCCCTGCATTTCGCTTGCAAAGAGCTCGTCTGCGACCTGTCCCGCGCGATGCAGCAGATGCAGCATCGATTCATTTAGACGGGATTGGGACTCGCTTGCCATCTTCCTGTCACTCCGTTGTACAGCCGGGGCGAACCGACATCCGTCCGCCGCGACCTTGCGCATCCTTCTAGACTCGGCGCCTTGCTCTGCCACTGCAATCTAACAGATCGCAACTGGCGAAAGGAAGGCTACGGTATAAGTGGATTTTTATCGATTGATCCAGAAAAACGCGCAAGCCGAAATAGTGTTTTTACTCAAGCTTCAACAGATCATCGCTAGCAACGCGTGTGATGGTCCGAATCGAACTATCTCGATTATCCCATCGAATCCGGCGACGACAACACAATTCTGCATTTCATGCAGATTAACTTTATCGTCGCCACTTTAACCGTGGTCGGCCATCAGGCGGCGGGATCGGGAGAAGAAGTCACGTCGCGCCAGTATGAGCACGACCCAGAGGGTGGCGGCAACCAGCGCCCAGGGATTGAAGAACCACGCGATGGCGGCAATGGCGAAATAGAAACTGCGCAGGCCGGCGTTGGCGTGCTCGGCCGCAATGCCAATCAATCGAGCGGTGCGTAACGCATGGCTCTCGCAGGCCTGGCGATTGGTTGCGTCCAGGATAGGCGTGGCGCCGATCATGATGGCCGCGTAGTGCGACAGCCGAAAGGCCCAGGCGAACTTGAAGAATGCAAAAACGAAGACGAGAACCATGAGCAGCAGCTTGAGCTCGAACTTGACCGGGGACGACGGGGTCACGAACGGCAGCCGCTCAAGCAACGCCTGCACCTTCTCGCCAGATCCGACCATGGCGAGGAGGCCGCCGATGATGATGGCGGACGTGGACGCGAAGAACGCGTTGCCTTGAGACAGACCGGCGAGGAGCTGGGCATCGACCATGCGCATGTCGCGTAGCGCCATGTTCCGCATCCAATGCTCGCGCTGGCTCTGGACTGCGCCGGCGATGGACAGAGCGGCGAGCGGCCGCCAAGCCGTGACGTAGCCGTAGATGAAAATTGCCCCGAAGAATACGGCAAGGGCGTAGCTGTCCGGCAAGGATTGGATGTTGGCGGGCACGGGAGGCTCTTTCATCGGTCGGCCGAGGCCGACGGGATTGCAGTGATCGCATCGGTCAGCGTTGACGATCGCGATAGCAGGAAGAAGGTGGGTAGAAAAGCGGGCCTTGCGATCGCGGCGCGGGTGTGGCCGACTGGCAGCACTGATCGCATACGCCAACCCGTTCAAAACCAAGGTAGACGTGACATGGCCGAGACTCACCCGACAGCCCGCTTCTCACGCGCCAATCCCGGCGAAGTTGGGCTCGCCGCGAGCCGCCTCGCCAACATCCGCGAAGCGCTCGAGCGTGACATCAAGGCAGGGATGCTGCCCGGCGCGGTGGTCGGCATCGCACGGCGGGGGCGCATCGCCTATCTCGAGGCCATGGGGGTCCGCGATCCGGCCAACGGCCAGCCGCTGTGGGCCGACGCCGTGTTCTCGATCGCGTCGATGACGAAGCCGATGACGTCGGTCGCCATCATGATGCTGCACGAGGAGGGACGGCTGCTGCTCGGTGATCCCGTGTCGAAATTCCTGCCGCAGCTCGCAAACATGAAGGTGGCGCGGACACCGACGTCCGACGCCAGCGATACGGTGCCGGCGAAAAGGGAAATGACGGTGCAGGACCTGCTCAGGCACACGTCGGGGCTGACCTATGCCAACCGCGGGACCAGTAGTGTGCACGCAGCCTATCCGGGATCGTCAGGCTCGGCCTCGGTAAAGCTCGGCCGGGACGAGTTCCTCGAACAGATCGGCAAGGTGCCGCTGCTCTATCAGCCGGGGACGGCGTGGGAGTACGGCTTCTCGACCGACATCCTCGGCCACATCGTCGAGGCGATCTCGGGACAGACGCTCGGCAGTTTCCTCAAGGCGCGGCTGTGGGATCCGCTGGGGATGGCAGACACCTCGTTCGCGCTGCCTGCTGCAGCGGAAAGCCGCTATGCGCGCGCTTTTGCGACATGTCCGCTGACCGGCGAGGCGCTGAGCGTGCATCACGCCAGCGGGCAACTCTCAAAATGGGAATCGGGTGGCGGCGGGGCGGTGTCGACGGCGGCCGACTACCTGCGGTTCGTGCAGATGCTGCTCGGCGGCGGCATGTTCGAGGGCCAGCGCATTCTTGGGCGCAAGAGCGTGGAGCTGATGCGCGCCGACCATCTCGGACCGGAGATCGAGAACCGGATCACCACGATGGACCCTGCCTGCAACGGCTATGGTTTCGGGCTCGGGTTTGCGGTGCGGCGCGGGGCTGGGATTGCCGCGCAACTGGGATCGACGGGCGACTACTACTGGTCGGGCGTCTATGGGACGTATTTCTGGATCGATCCAGTGGAGGATCTGGCGGTGGTGTTCATGGCTGCGGCGCCTGGTCAAATGCGCCTGCGGTACCGCCAACTGATGCGCGGGCTGGTGCTGCAGGCGATCGCCGACTGAGAATGCCGCCCGGTGCGGTCAAGCGATCAGGGCATTGGCGAGGGCGTGCAGGCGCGCGGCGTCGATCTGGTGCTTCAGGCCGATGCAGACGATGCCGCTTGGCGTCTCCGAGGGCGCAGAGTGCGGTGTCGCCCGATGGCGCGTGCCCACAATCTGGATCGCCCACGTGCGGCCGTCGAGGCCGGTGATGATGCCCTTGGCGCGAAGCAGTCCCAAGCGCGGATCGGCCAGAGCGGCGGCCAGTTGTAGAGCGTCGGCGGGCTCTGGAAAATGCAGGATCTCGGTGCTGTAGATGTCGGGCTGGTGCGGCGGCAACGCGAACGTCTGCGGCTTGGCTGGTGCCGAGAGGCGCGCGCCAGTGACAACGTCGAGAGGCACGGCGGCCTCGGTGGTGTCGACAATGCGGGCGCCAGCGGTCGTTTCGGCCAGCCAAAGATGCAGCGCACGCAATTGCTCGGCGTCGACGGTATCGACCTTGTTGAGGAGGACGATGTCGGCGCCGGCGAGCTGCTGGAGGATCGTGTCAGAGAGGTAACGGTCGCTTGACTGACGGCGGATCGCTGCGGCATCGGCGACAATGACGATGCCGTCGTTGACGTAGTCAGCGAGCAGAGTGAGGGAGGCTGCGACGGGGCCTGGAAGCGCGACGCCGCTGGTCTCCAGCAGGACATGATCGAAGCGCGGCTCGCGGCGGGCAAGGTCCATCAGGGCCGCCATGAGGTCACTGCCATAGCTGCAGCAAACACAGCCGCCGGCCACAGAGACCATGTCGGCATCGCGGGACTCGATCAGGTCGGCATCGATGGCGAGTGCGCCGAGTTCGTTGACGAGGACCGCGATGCGCAAGCCGTCGGCGTGGCGCAGGACATGATTGACGAGCGTCGTCTTGCCGGCCCCGAGATAGCCGCCAACGATGGTGACCGGGATCGGCGCCGCTTCCGTCATTAGGCGTCGGCTGCCGCGAAGACGCGGCCGCCCTGCACGGTGCCCCAGACGCCGACATCCTTGAGACGCTCAGGCGCGATGGTCTCGGGATCGTCGAGGAGGACGGCGAAGTCGGCGCGCTTGCCGCATTCGATGGTGCCGACTTCGCCGTCGAGCTGCAAGGTGTATGCGGCGCCAAGAGTGATGGTGCGCAGCGCATCGGCGACCGATATGCGTTCGCTGGCGCCAAGGAGGCGGCCGGTTGCGGTCAGCCGGTTGACGGCGCACCAGGCGGTGAACAGCGGCCCGAGCGGCGTCACCGGGGCGTCAGAATGGATGGCCAACGGCACGCCAACGGCGAGGGCGGTGGCGCAGGGGTTCATGCGCTCGGCACGCTCGGGGCCAACGGTCATGGCGTAGTGCTGGTCGCCCCAATAGAAGTGGTGATTGGGGAAAAGATTTACGCAGCAGCCCAGAGCTTTCATGCGCCGGTAGAGGGCGGCGTCGGCGAGCTGGCAGTGCTGCAAGGTGAAGCGATGATCGGGTGTGGGATGGCGCCGGAGGGCTGCTTCCAGGCAGTCGAGGGCCAGCTCGGAGGCCTCGTCGCCGTTGGTGTGGGTGTGGACCTGGACGCCTGCCTCGAGGGCCAGCATGTATCCATCGCGCAATTGCTCGGGTGGTGTGTACCACAGGCCATTCGGCGCGCCGTTGTAGTAGCCGGGCCAGCGCAAGCGGGCGGAAAAACCCTGGATGGAGCCGTCGGCGAAGAACTTGAGCCTGCCGAGACGCAAGCGGTCCGAACTTCTTGCTTTCAACTCCTGGGCGCGCGCGACGAGCTGTGGCATCGAGAGGCCGGTGTTGCGGCGGAAGGAGACGATGCGCACTGGAAACGCCGGCTCGCCGGTGACGCGCAACATCATATCGACGGCCTCGTCGGGCAGCATGTTGGCGAGGTCGGCCGAAGTGGTGACTCCGGTGCGGACGCAGAGGCGGGCGAAGTCGCGCAGGCCGCGCTCGTCGGAGGCCATGGCCTCACGGTCGAAGCCGACGTGGGGGCCTGCGGGCATCATGGCGTCAGGCCCCTTGAGCTCGCCGGTCGGCAGGCCGTCGGCGCCGAGCGGGACACCTGGATGATTGACACCTGGGCGCAGAAGCCCCGCCAGCTCCAGCGCCTTGGTGTTGACGTTCATGATGTGGCCACTGGCGTGGAGAATGCCGATGGGGCGCGTGGTCGAGACGGCGTCGAGGTCGTGGCGAGTGACGCGGGTGGAGCCGTAGTAGATCGGATCGAGCGCCCAGCCGGAGAGTGGGGCATCGGGTGCGGAGAGAGCCTGCTGGGCTTCACGCAGACGGTCGAGCACCTCGGCCACGGACTTGAGCCCCGACCACGTCTTGCCGGCCGGGTCCATGCGATCGAAGAAACCGCAATAGGTGTAGCGCCAGAAACTGCCTTCCGAGACGTGGGCGTGTCCCTCGACGAGGCCGGGAATGAGAACCTTGTCGGCAAAGCGCCTATCAAGAGTGGCGGGGCCCCAGCCCTGTAGCTCCTCCGGCGAGCCCACACCCAGAATGCGGCCATCTCGGACGGCCACGTGGGTGGCATGCGGCCGAGAGGGGTTCATGGTGATGATCTTCCGGGCCTCGTAGATCGTGGTCATCGCGCCGCCTTGAGTTTTGATGAGCTCAGCGTTGGGTTGCGAGCGAGCTTGGCAAGCGCGGCCTGCGGACGCAAGGCGGTGTTTTTGTCTTGGGTGATTGCGCTCACGGGGCGTGCTGGGTTTACTTGCTCACGGCGCGTACGCGCTGCCGCGGGCAGCGCTGCGCTTGCCGCAAGGGGCGCCGCTAGCGGCGGGCCGCAGTCGCGGCCTTCGCCATGCGTGCGCTGGCGCGCACGTACGGCGCTTAGGGGGTGGGTCACGCTTTGGCGTCAGGGCGCCAGACGGGGCTCAGGAGGCAGAGGGCAAGACCGATGCCGACCACCGCCAGGCCAGCTGCTACGGCGGCAAAGACCACCGAAATGTGCAGGCCGCGGGTGACGGCAAAATAGCCGACGGTGGTGACGACGCAGAAACGAAGGATGCCGACCAGAACTGGCAGAAGCATGCGGCCGGTGCCCTGACTTGCGAAGTAGAGCGTCTGACCGCCGCCGAAAAGCGCGTAGAACGGGGCGGCAATGGAGAGATACAGCGCGCCGAAGGCGTAGGCCTTGGGGTCGGCCGTGAAACGGTCGAGCCATAGGCCCGGCAGAAGTGCGACGGCAAGGCCAATGGAGCCCGTAATGAGGACGGCTGCACCAGCGCCGGTCCAGGCGATGCGCCGGGCGCGGGCAAAATTGCGGGCGCCGAAATTGATGCCGACGGCTGCCGTCAGCGCCCCGCCGATGCCAAAGACGAAGGGCACGAGCATCAACTCAAGTCGGCTGCCAAGCCCGTATCCGGCCAGCGCCTCGGTGCCATAGCGGCCAACGCACCAGGTCACGGTGACGACGGTCGCGACAATGGTGAGGCTGTTGAGCAGGCCAATGCCGCCGACCCGCATGATGTCGGCGAAAGGCCGCCACGCCGGCCAGGCGGGATGAATGCGTAGACCGGTGCGGCCGGTAAGCACATGGACCGCGAGATAGAGCGCGGCAGCCCCCTGGCACAGGACGAGCGCGGTTGCGGGACCGGCCAAGCCAAGGGTTGGAACCGGGCCGCCGCCAAATGTGAAAAGGCCCGACAGGAACACCTGCGCAAAGCTCGATGCAATGATGGCGCGCGCCGGCGTGACGGTATCGCCGGTGCCGCGCAGGATGGCCGAGAACGTATAGAAAAGCCATGTCGCGGTGGCGCCGCCAAAGGCGATGCGGGCATAGCGCACGGCGCCGTCCAGGACCTCAGCCTTGGCACCGAGGGTCGCGAAAATCACTTCGGAATAAACGCCCAAGCCGATGACGAAGAGGCACGACAGGGCAACGGCAATCATGAGTGCGTGCCAGCCGACAGCGTCTGCGTGCTCGGACTTGTCGGCACCCAAGGCACGAGCAAGCGCCGACGTCACACCGCCACCGATGGCGCCGCCGGCCATCATCTGCATCAGCGTCTGGAACGGAAAGACGAGGGCGAGGCTCGCAAGCGCTTGCGTTCCAAGATGGCCGACATACCAGGCATCGGCCACCGTGACGGCGGTGAGGATCACGGCCGCTGCCACGTTGGGCGCCGCCACTTTCCAAAGCATGCCTGGGATTGGTGCATGCAGAAGGAGTTGCATGCGCGGCGACTGGGGGGCGTTCATGGGGTTGGCTCAGGGCAGACGGGGCTGGTGGGCATTGAAGATGCAGTGCACGACGAGCTGACCGATCGGCCGGCCGGGGCAGCGTGACAGTGACCACCCCCAGTATAATGGTAGCCTGCCTTATCTCGGCCGCCCGACTAAAATTTTGCATTCGCGTAGCCCTGCAACAAGACTGGCGCGGTGTGCGTTGTTCGCATAATCCTGTCGGGTCATACGGCTGATGCAGCCGCCAACAAGCGCAAGGATATTGCACCGCATGTCCGACTATTCCGGCATCGAAGCCATGGTCAGAGGCGAGATCATCTCGCCGTTCACAAAGTTGCGGCGGCTGCTCGAGGGCATCGAGCCGGGCCACGCGCGCCCGATCGAGATGACGGCGGGCGATCCCAGGGAAACCATGCCGGGGTTCGTCATCGACAGGATGGCCGAAGCGCAGCAGCTGCTCGGCACCTATCCGCTAACGCGTGGCGGCGACGACGTGCGCAAGGCAATCGGGGCTTGGATCGAGCGACGCTATGGGCTTGGCGGGCGGATCGATCCGCTACGCGAGCTGATCGTGGTCAACGGATCACGCGAGGGCCTGTTCTATGCGATCCTGCCGGCCGTCGGGCGCAAGCGGGTGGTTGGAAAGCCCGTGGTGCTGCTGCCGAACCCCTACTACCATGCCTATCTCGGCTCGGCGTCGGCGGTGAATGCGGAAGCCGTGTTCCTGGACGCCACGGAGAAAACCGGCCACCTGCCGGACCTCGACCAGCTCGTCGGCATGCCCGAAGTACTGGAGCGGACGGTGGCATTCTATCTGTGCACGCCGGCCAATCCGCAGGGCGCGGTTGCATCGCCCGAATACCTGCGGCGGGCGCTAGCGCTGGCCCGACAGTACGACTTCATGCTGTTCGTCGACGAGTGCTACTCGGAGATCTACACGATGGAGGCGCCGACGGGCGGCCTCGAAGTTGCAGGTGCGACACCGGAGAAATTCAAGAACATCGTGGTTTTCAACTCGCTGTCGAAGCGGTCGAATCTGCCGGGGCTGCGATCCGGTTTTGTCGCGGGGGATCCGGATTTTCTCGAGGCGCTGGCGGAAATCCGCAACCTGACGGGGCCGCAGATGCCTGGGATCATCCAGCAGGCGTCGATCGCGGTGTGGTCGGAGGAGCAGCACGTCGCGGTGATCCGACAGGCCTACAAGGCCAAATTCGACATCTGCGATGCGGTTCTGAAGGGCCGGTTCGCCTACCAGCGGCCAGCGGGCGGGTTCTTCCTGTGGCTCGATTTGAGTCATTTAGGCGGCGGCGTTGAGGCTACGGTAACCCTATGGAAACAATGCGGTGTCAAGGTCGTGCCTGGCGCCTTCCTGGGCCAGCCTAGTCGCGACGGGTCCAATCCCGGTGAGCGATACGTCAGGGTTGCACTCGTGCACCCGCCGGCGACGATCAGGGAGGCGCTCGAACGAGTTGTATCGATTTGAGCGTTGAAAGCGTCTGGTCTCATGGATGTCGAGCGTATTGGCCAACAGTCCAGGCCGCTGCTGCCAGTCGATCTGGGCGGCAAGGTGATTGGCGTGGTGTGTCGGGCGGTGGGGCTGGCCTTTGGGCTGGTCGCTGCAGCGGGATGGCTGTCATTGCTGACGTGGTCGGCCGACGACCCGTCGCTCACGCACGCGGCGAGTGGACAAACGCGCAATCTGCTGGGGCCCGTCGGGGCCATCTTCTCTGATCTGGCGCTGCAGACGCTGGGCTTTGCAGCCGTATTGATCTTCCTTGGCCTGGCGTTCGCCGGCGGCGAACTGGTGCTGAAGGAACGGCTCAGCCGGGTCAAATCACGAACGGCCTACCTTATCGGCGCGATCGTGGTGCTGGCGGGTGCGCTCTCCAGTCTACCATTGCCGCTGAATTGGCCGATCAATCACGGCCTGGGCGGTGCGGTCGGCGACATGGTGTTCAATCTGGTGGCCGGTCTGACGGCGCTGCCGCTGCCCGGTCGGGGCGGGGCGGTGGCGGGATTGCTGCTGTTTGCCGGCGGCATGTGCCTGCTGTCAGCGGCACTCGATATCGATCGCGGCGACTGGAAGCTGCTGACCCGCTCGAGGTATCTGGCGCAGCGGCGTGAACCGATCGCGGCGCCCGGCCTGGCGGCGGCGACAGCGATGGCGGGCGAGCCCATGGCGATGGCGATGCGGCGCGATGGCGCGCCGCCGGCAATGCCACAAGCGCGGACGCGGGCGAATTTCGAGTTCGATTTCGACGCACCGCTGCCCGCCCACGGCGAGGCGGCGCCCCACCACCGCAAGGGCGGGCCGCGGCCGGCATTCGACGATCAAACAGAAGTCCAGAGCCGAGCAATCGCTGAGCGTTTCGCGCCGCGGCAAGGTCCGGCCGCAGCGCCGCCGACACCTCCGCCGCCTCAGTCACGGCCGGCGGCAGCCTCGTTGCTCGGCGGCCTCAACCCGTTTCGCGGCACGGGCAAGGACTATCGACCGCCCTCCCTCAACCTGCTGAAGCGGCCGCCGCAAGCGCGTCCGGGACCCGAGCACACCCAGCCGGTGCTGCGCGGCAACGCGCGCCTGCTGGAAGACGTGATGGGTGATTTCGGCGTGAAGGGCGAGATCAAGGACATCAAGCCCGGACCCGTGGTGACACTGTTCGAGTTGGAGCCGGCGCGCGGGACGAAGTCTTCGCGGGTGGTGGCACTGTCGGACGACATCGCACGCTCGATGAGCGTTGTGTCGGCCCGTATCGCTGTCGTGCCGGGGCGCAATGCGCTCGGCATCGAGCTGCCGAACGTGCGGCGCGAGACTGTGTTCCTGCGCGAGCTGCTGGAAAGCGATGCGTGGCGGACCCACGACGGGCATCTGCCGGTGGCGCTCGGCAAGGGCATCGGCGGCGAGCCCATCATCGCCGATCTCGCGCGCATGCCGCATCTGCTGGTGGCGGGTACGACGGGCTCGGGCAAGTCGGTCGGCGTCAATGCCTTGATCCTATCGCTGCTCTACCGTTTGTCGCCGGCCGAGTGCCGTCTGCTGCTGATCGATCCCAAGATGCTGGAGTTGTCGGTCTACAACGGCGTGCCGCACCTGCTGGCACCCGTGGTGACGGATCCACACAAGGCGGCGGCGACACTGGCCTGGGCGGTTGGCGAAATGGAGGAGCGCTACAAGCGCATGGCGCAACTGGGCGTGCGCAACATCGAGATGTTCAACGTGCGCGCCAAGAACGCGAGGAAGCGCGGCGAAATGCTGGCGCGGACGGTTCAGACGGGGTTCGACGAGGCGACGGGCGAAGCCGTCTACGTGCGCGAGGACATGACGCCGGAGCCGATGGCCTACATCGTTATCGTGGTCGACGAGTTCGCCGACCTGATGGCGGTTGCCGGCAAGGAGATCGAAGGCTCGGTGCAGCGGCTCGCACAGATGGCGCGGGCAGCCGGCATCCACCTGATCATGGCGACGCAACGGCCGAGCGTCGACGTGGTGACAGGCACCATCAAGGCCAACTTCCCGACACGGATCGCCTTCAAGGTGGCCTCGAAGGTCGACAGCCGCACCATCATCGGCGACCAGGGCGCGGAGCAACTGCTGGGCGCGGGCGACATGCTGTATTCAGGGGGCTCGGGCCTGACGATCCGCGTGCACGGGCCGTTCGTTGCCGACGATGAAGTCGAAAGCGTCGTCGAGAAATTGAAGGAGAACGGCGAGCCGGCCTATGTCGACGCGCTGCTGCGCGATGTCGAGGACGCGGCGGAAGGCTTCGGCCAAAGTTCGGGAAACAGCGATCCTGCGAGCTCGTCGGCAGACGATCTCTACGACCGGGCGGTGGCGGTCGTGCATCGCGACGGCAAGGCCTCGACCAGCTACCTGCAGCGCCGACTCGGCATCGGCTACAACCGCGCCGCCGACCTGATCGAGCGGATGGAGGCCGACGGCATCGTCAGCCCGGCCGACAATGTCGGGCGGCGACGGGTGCTGATCGGCGCGGGGGCCGAGGCTGGCTCTTGATTAGTGGCTCTTGATTAGTGGCGCGTTGCGACTCCCCTGCGGGGAGCCGGCCGCAACGCGCGTGAAGAAGGATCCGGCCGCAATGCGCGTGAAGAGGGAGAACCGGCCGCAACGCGCGTGAAAGGGGGGAGCCGGCGTGGATCGCCAGGGGCTTGGCTGGTTCATTTGCGAGCCGTGGTTCAGCCGGACGTCATGATGTCTGCACGCAAACTCAGTGCAAACGACCCATAATCAGGGGTGCGGCCTAGGTCGAAGCGTTGCCTCCAGCGGAAGCACTCTGCGGCAAGGCGAACAGCGCGTTCGAGACCGCGAACATCTCGCCGGCCGTGGTGATGTAATCATTGTAGGCGGCGACGAACCGATAGCCATGCGGGCGCAGGAGCTGGTCGATCGGGACCAGCGCGCCACCCGTGGTCCCCTCCTTGGGCTGGAGGTCATTGAATTCGACCGTGATGAAGCCGATCGCCCGGCGCTGCAGCATCCCGGCGCTGCCTTGCAGAACCGCGTGATCGAAGCCCTCGGTGTCAATCTTCAGGACGTCGATCCATTCTACGCCATTCTCCGCGCAATAGGCGTCGAGGGTGGTGCACTTGACGCTGGTACGGCGTCCTTTCCTGTCGAACCGCACTGCGAACGGCGCGTCCGACGTCAGGCTATTGATTTTTGACATGCCCTCGTATTCGAACATCACGACTTCGCCGATGTCGGCGCCCAAAGCTGCATTGACAGCGGTGAAGCGCTGCTGATCGCCCACTGCGGCCAGCAACTCGGCGAATGTGACGGGGTGGGGCTCGAAGCTCGTGACGTTCGCCTCAGGGAATTGCCTGAGCGCCGCGATGGCGGTTTCGCCATCATTCGCTCCAACGTCGAAGAACGTTTTGATCGGCCGGCTCCAGGCCCTCGCTAGCTTGCCGATGTCGACCCAGGGATCGAGTCCGAACTTGTGCTCCGGCCGAACCAAGGCGAACCCTTGACGTGCCAGCGCGTGCTTGACGACTCTTACCGAGCCCTGACCGCAAACGGCCCATATCGACCACCCAACTCTTCTGCAAGATGCGGTTCCTGCGCCTGCGGCTCGACGCCGAGTCCGCTACACTGGCCAAGACACACTGTGTGCGATCACCGGAAGCCGCGGCGAAGCGCGGCTTCCGGCTTGAGATTGTCAGGTACCGACAAGCTCGAGCTTGCGGGTGGCGGTCTTGGCGCCTTTTGCCCGCCGTTGCTGCTCGATCGATTCAGCCCGCTCGGCCTCCTCCTCGTCAGCGGCGGCGATGGCGCGGGCAAGCGCCGCGTGCAGCTCCTTCGCTGTTTCCAAAGTGAGCTCCACCGCTGCCCTGTTGTCAGCCGGCAGATCGCGTGTTGATGAAGTCCATGGTGATGACGTCACCCAGCAGCGCGTGGCGGGCGTGGTCGTAGGCGACCGCGACCTGCGTCAAGGGAAACCACTGCGTCCTCGCGCTTGGCCATGCCTTCGGCTGGTGCGATCTCGACAATCGATGTGCACATGGTTCGTGCCCTCCTTACTTGGCGAGATGCTTGCCGAAGAAGGCAAAGACCTTGCTCCAACCGTCCAGCGCCTGCTCCACGCGGTAGAGCGGGCGGTGGTAGTAGAAGAAGCCGTGGCCGGCGCCGTCGTAGCGGTGGAACTCGTAGGTCTTGCCGTGCTTCTTGAGCTCGGCCTCGTGCTGGTCGACCTGCTCGGGGCTCGGGGCGCGATCCTCGTTGCCGAAGAGGCCGAGCAACGGGCAGGAGAGATCCTTGGTCATGTCGATCGGCGCCGTCGGAGTCTTGGCGTTCAGCTCGTCCTTGCCCATGACGACGCGGCCGCCCCAAAGATCGACGCAGGCGTCGACGTCCTTCTTCTGGCAGGCGTAGATGAAGGCATGGCGGCCGCCCGAGCAGGAGCCGAAGATGCCGACCTTGCCGTTGTGTCCGGCCTGGGCGCGCATCCACTTCACGGCTGCCTCGGTGTCGCCGACCATCTGGGCGTCGGCGATGCCGCCATCGGCGCGGACCTTGGCGGCGACGTCGTCGGGATTGCCGGCGCCGGCGCGCTCGTAGAGGTTGGCGCAGATGGCGATGTAGCCGTTGGCCGCGAACTTGCGGGTCATCTCGATGTAGAGCTCGCTCCAGCCGGGGAGGTGGTGGACGAGCACGACGCCGGGGAAGGGACCATTGCCTTCCGGTCGTGCGACGTAGGCGGTGATCGGATCACCGTTGGCGCCGTTGATGGTTACGTTGGTTGCGATCAAACCACGATAGAATGCCATTATACGCTTCCTCCTGAGAACACTGGGAACCTGTAACTTTCCACCCTTGGCGCGGCCTGCGCGGCGGGAGGCTCCGCGGGGAATGTTAGATGCCCCCATCCGGCAACGCCAGTGCCGCGGCCACTGCGTAGCCTGCGAAGCCCATAGTTCACATCACGCATGCCGGGCGGCGTGGCGAAGGACGCGAACGGTACTTGCGCAGACCTGCGGAGCGTTATTGGTGCGGGTTTGCAACAAGAACCTTGCACACACCGACTTGCCCTCTTGCGGTCCCAATTGTAGGGACTGTGCGCAGGGCGAGGGATGAAAAAGGGTGGTGGTTTCATGAGATGCTTTAAGCGCATGCCTGCGCGAGCCAAACTAGTGCGCGTGCTGGTGGTCGGTGCAGCGCTGATGCTGGCAGGGCCCGCGGCCGTCGCGCAAACGCCGAAAGCCCAACCCAATTCGCCAGTTGGCGGCCCCAACTGGAACCCGAAGGTGGACACGGCACCCGCGGTGGACGGCATCGCGCTGGAGCCCCGGCAGGTCGAGATCGTCAGCAAGGTCAATGGCTACTTCAATGCGCTGATCAAGCTCAAGGGCACGTTCGTGCAGACGAGCCCGGACAAGAAGCGGCTCAAGGGCAAATTCTATATGCTGAAGCCGGGGCGCGTGCGCTTCGAGTATGCGCCGCCGAGCCGCCAGCTGGTGGTGTCGGACGGACACCAGATCGCAATCCAGGACCTCGACATCAATACCGACGACCGGGTGATGGTCGACCAGACTCCGTTCCGGGTGCTGCTGCGCCAGGACGTCGACCTACTGCGTGACTCGCGCATCCTGGAAGTGCAGGAAGCCGATGACCTGCTGATCGTGGCGCTGCAGGACAAGGGCAAGGACGCATCGGGGAAGATCCGGCTGTTCATGGCGAAAAGCCCGGCGCTCGAGCTGAAAGAATGGGTGACGACCGACAACCAGGGCCTGGATACGCGGGTCGAGGTTTCGAACCTGGACCACAATGCGGACGTCGAGGCAAAGCTGTTCAAGATCACCAGCCCACAGGTCAAACACTTCCAGTAGGCAGGTGGTCGCTCGCCGGGTGGATATGCAGTCCGGCCCGAGATCGGTGCGCTTGAGGAGGGCGCATTCGGCAATTTTTTCTGGCCGACCGGGCACTTCAGGGGGCACCGAATCACCCGAAGAACCACCCCTGGATTGATTTTTGGGCGGCGCTGCGCGTACAGGTGGCGGAAAACACGCGGAAAACGGCCTCCGACTCAGCGGCGCTGAAACAATCGGTAAATAAAGCGTGAAAAGTGTGATCGTGGCCCTTGAAACCCTGTCAAGTTTTTATATCTTTATCTCAGAGCAGGCGACATCGCTCTTAAATGGTAGTGCCCCCCCGTCTACCTGAAGGTGTCGTCTGTCGCGCCGGAATCCCTCCCGGCGCGTGCGCTTCGAGCGCTGGCGCCCGACCTTCTCCCCCAAGGTCGGGCGCTTTTTCGTTTTTGAGCCTCGCGAAAGCCGCCAAAGACCAGCATCGCTGATCCTTGTGATCGCGTGGCGAGAAGCAGTGCGGCACACGGTCGGCGAGAACCATGGAGAGATTGTGGCGCTGGTGTTTTCGCTCACGGCGCGTACGCGCTGCAAGGGCAGCGCTGCGCCTCCGCGGGGGCGCCGCAAAGCGGCGGGCCGCGGTCGCGGCCTTCGCCAAGCCGGCGCTAGGAGCGCACGCCTGGCGCTAAGGGGGTGGGTGGGTAACGCGGCCGGATCGGGTTGGGGTTAGTTGTTTTCGCTCACGGCGCGTACGCGCTGCAAGGGCAGCGTCGAGGTGCTGCTGCCGGCTCCCGTTGGGCCCGGATCGCGGGTTGTGCTTTGCCTTCCGCAGGGCGATGTCGCTATCCTTTGGTCAGGGTTGAAGACGAACTCCGAAGGACAGGCCAAACTCATGCATAGCCAGCCGGGCGTGACACCCAATCCAGACGTCCTGCGACGGGCGCAGGCCATGGTCGAGACCTTGCGGGCTGCCAAGGGGACCATCGAGGCCGCGCGGGAACTTCCGGCCAACGTCGTCAAAGCGCTACACGAGGCGCGATTGTTCAGGCTGCTGCTACCCCGGTCGGTCGGCGGCGACGAGATCGATCTGGTGACGATGGTGGAAGTCGCGCGGATTATCTCGGCGGCGGATGCGAGCACGGCCTGGTGCCTCGGCCAAGGCGGTGGATGCGCGATGACGGCGTCATTCCTCGAGGCGGAGGCGGCGCAACGACTATTTGGCCCTGCAAATGCGGTGTTGGCCTGGGGCGCCGGCGTGCAAGGCACGGCGGTGGAGGCTGATGGCGGCTATCGCATTCGGGGGCGGTGGACGTTCGCCAGCGGCAGCCGGCACGCGACGCTGCTCGGGGCCCACTGCAAAATCGTCGACGCCAATGGCAAGCCACGGCTGCGGGCCGACGGACGGCCAGCCGATCTGACGGCGCTCTTTCCGCGCGAGAAGGCCAACATGGACGACGTGTGGCATGTGGTCGGCCTCAAAGGCACGGGCAGCGACAGCTACGAGGTGGACGACATCTACGTCACGGCCAGCGACACAGTAGATCGCGAGAATATGGAGAGCGCGAAGGTGCCGGGGACCTTGTTCAAGTTTCCCAACGGCATGGCGTATTCAGCGACGTTCGGCGGCGTCAGCCTCGGCATTGCGCGGGGCATGCTGGACGACCTCAAGGCGCTGGCCGTGAAGAAGACGCCCCGCGGGGCAAGCTCGTCGCTCCTCGAGAACGGCATGTTCCAGGGGGACCTCGGGCGGCTGGAGGCGCGATGGCGGGCGGCGCGGGCCTTACTGCTCGAAACGGTTGGCGCGGTGTGGAGCGACGTCGACCAGGGCAGGGCGCTCAGCCTGCAGCACCGGATCGACTGGCGGCTGGCTGCGACCCACGCCATAAACGAAGCTTGCCAGGTTTCTGTCGACGCCTATCGGGCTGCCGGACAAAACGCGATCTTCGAGAATGCGCCGTTCGAGCAGCGGCTCCGTGATGCGATGTCGGCGGCGCAGCAGGTGCAAGGGCGGGCGACGCACTACATGACCGTTGGCCGGCACCTGCTGGGGCTCGCGCCTGATACGACAATGTTTCTCTGAGGTTCGACATGCATAGCCGCTCCACACCGCGCCTGAGGCGATCGCTGCTGATCACGCCGGGAGATAGGCCCGAGCGGATCGCCAAGGCGGCACACTCGGACGCCGACGCGCTGGTGCTCGATCTCGAAGATGGTGTCGGCCCTGAGCAAAAGGCAGCCGCCCGCCAGGCGATCAGGGAGGCGCTGGCGAGCCTGGATTTCGGCGGGCGGGAGCGGATCGTCCGGATCAACAGCGTCGACAGCGCCGAGCACGCACGCGATCTCGATGCGCTGGACGCCAGCCGCATCGACGCGATTTTCCTGCCGAAAGTCGAGAGCGGCGCGCATGTGGCGTCGGTCAGCGCCTGGCTCGATGCGCGGGAACACGATATCGCCCGCGCGCGACCAATCGAGATCATCGCCACGATCGAAACACCGCGCGGCCTGCTCAAGGCGCTGGAGATCGCGGAGGCCAGCCGGCGGACGACGGCACTGTTCTTCGGCTCCGGCGACTACACAGCCGCAACAGGTAGCGCGGTTACGGAGCGGTCGCTCGCCGTGCCGCGTGCGCTGATCGTCGCGGCGGCGGCGGCCGTCGGGATCGAGGCGATCGATGCGGCCTACTTCGTGGCCGTAAAAGATGTGACGGCGACGCAGGCCGATGCGGAGCTAGCGCGGGAGTTGGGTTTTGCCGGCAAGCTCGTTTTCCACCCGAGCCAGATCGCCGTTGCCAACGCCGTGTTCACGCCCAGCGCCGAAGACATCGGCAAGGCACGGCGCGTGCTCGACGCGTGGAAGGAGGCGCAGCGCCAAGGGCGAGGCACGGCCTATAGCGATGGCGTCTTCATCGCCATCGACATCGCGTTGATGGCCGAGCGCGTGCTGGCTAGAGCACGCCAGGCTGGCGCCACCCCGAAGGACTGAGGCCCGCCTGACGTGATGATGGCTCGGATAGTCGGCCAGGCCGACACTTCCGTTGCGGATTTACTCGCTGGCAAGATCGTGAGTGGGTGCAGCGTCGGCATCGACCGAGCGCGGCGCCGACTCGCGCAATGCGTCGAAGTAGGACCGCGGCGCGGTGGCGCGAATATCGTCGAAGACGGAGCGCGGGGCTGCGTCGGAGATCTGGTCGAAGGCCGAGCGCGGGGCCGTCTGTCCGAGGTCACCGAAAACGCTGTCGACGGGGCGGGCGTGGGCGGCACCGGCAAACAAGCTGAGGGCGACCAGCGTGGCGCTAATGAGTTTCATGACATGCTCCTTGATCAGTTTGGCATTGGTTGGCCGGGCTTGATTTTTTCAGCTCCGACCACAGCCTCGTTGGGCCGATGAGCGCTATTTATGACCGGGCAGCGGGGTTTGTAAGTGGCCCTCGCGTGGGCGTGATGAGACGTGACGAGGCATGCCGAAATGCCTTGCCTGGCACCGCTGGCGTGCATGCCTGGCGGGGCTCTTATTTTATTTCCATCAATCGCTTATGCCCGTTGCGAGTGAATCCTCGCCGGGCTCAACGCGGCTGGCGTGGACGAGATAGCGGAGCGGTCCGGGAGTGCGGGCCTCGAATGGCCAGCAGGTGGCCAGGACGAGGTGACTACCGGGGGCAGCGAGATCGATGGCAGCGCCATTCCACGGGGCTATGGTCATCTGGGTGACGCGATAGATATGAGTCGCGCCGGTGTTGCCGGTGACGGTGATGGCGTCGCCTGCCACAACCTTGCGCAGGAACGCAAAGTGGGTGTCGCGGTGGGCTGCGAAGACGGCCGTGCCGGCGGCGCCTGGATCGGCTGTGCCCTCGACATGGCCGGGGCCGAACGCCAATGCCTGACCGCTGGCGCCCGCGAGGGCGATAGTGGTGGCGGCAAGGCGCGGGACGGAGATGCGGGCGACGGGCCAGGTGTCGGCCCAGCTCCACGGCTTGGTTTGCGCGCCGGAGGCGATGGTGGCGGCGAACGCCCGCTCGAGCAGGATCTGGGCGAGGATCGCCTTGGCGTGAATATAGGCTGCCTGGCCGATGAGCGTGAGGCCCAGAACGGCTGCGGTAAGTGCGGCCATCGCTCGAAGCGATGGCCGCCGACCTCTGGCGCCGCGACAGGGGGGAGCAGGCGTCATCGGTCGATCTCCCGTCATTGGCTGGTGCGCCCTGCCCAGGGGCGATGGCCCCGGTGCAGCGCCGTGATGGCCAACGATGCGAGCAGCAGCAGCAGGCCAGCAATCAGGCGCAACTCGGCATCGGTGGCCGTGGCTGGGAGATGCACCTTCTGTTGCGCGCCTTGTGGAATCGCAATCGCGGATGGCTTGGCCGGCGTTGCCTTGGCGAGTTGGCCCTTGGCCGCGGTCGGCGTGAAGCCGCCATCGGGGCGCTGCTCAGGTCGGGACTTCGTCGGCACGCGTATCGCGCGGGACGATGGTGGCCGGACGATCGCCGAAGACCTTCTCGAAGTCCCAGCCCGCCGGCAGGTTCAGCGGGATGTCGGCGCGGGTCAGGGGCGCGCCGGGCTTGCGCGAGATGACGTCGTCGACGGCGACGAGGCTGGTCAGGCGGCTCACCAGATGATGCTCGAGAGCAAGCGCAAGGATCGCCTTGTCGGCCTCTGGCGGGGTGAGCTTGCGCAGCGTGCGGGCGACCTCGGCATCGGCGATCTTGCGGCGGGCCCACACTTTCGAGAGGCCCGTGCCGGCAGCCGCGTTGGCCAGCGGGACGGTGACGACCCAGGGCTGATCGCCGATCGTGCCCTTGATCTCGAGCGTGCCGCCGGGGCTCGACTTGCGGGCCGCGATGACAAGTGGCTCGCCGCGATAGAGGTCCGGCAGGGGGTTCGGAGTGGTGTCCGTGGCGTTGTCGCCGAAGCTCGCGACGAGGCCGGTCACAACCGGAGACTTCGAGCTTCTCGAAGAGCGCGCGCATGCGGGCTTCGACCTCGGTGACGGCACCGATGTGGGTGAAGGTGCCGCGGCCCAGCTCGGCGCCACGGGTCATCAGATAGCTGTTGGGCGCCGAGCCTATGCCAACGGTGAAGATGCGCGAGCGGCCACGGTTTGCGGCGATGGTGTCAAGGAGCTGCTGCTCGTTACCGATGGCGCCGTCGGTGAGAAAGACCACCTGGCGGAGGTAGCGGCTGTCGTCGGCCGCCGGGTCGGTGAGAGCGGCCTGCAGGGCCGGCAACATCTCGGTGCCGCCTTCGGCCTTGAGAGCATCGACCCATCCGGCGGCACGGGCGATGTTGGTTGGAGACGCCTCGACGGGGCCTGAATAAAGGCTCTCCATGGTGTGGTTGAAACGGATGATGTTGAAGCGGTCGGCGGGCTTGAGGCGGGTGAGGGCGAAGGCCAGGCCGGCCTTGGCCTGACGCATGGAGAGGCCGCCCATGGAGCCGGAATTGTCGATCACCAGGATCATCTCTCGGGGGCGGTGTTCGCCGGCGGCAGGCTCAACGGTCGGCGGGGTGAGGAAGGCCAAGAGGTAATCGGCGGTGCCGATCGTTTCCCGGAAGAGGCCGACAGCAGGGGCGCGAGCGGCGGCCGGTTGCCAGGTGAGCTCGAAATCGCGGTTGGCTGGGGTGGCGCCGGTGTCGAGTTCGACGATGCGGGTGGTCTCGTCGACGGTCTGGGTTTTCACAGGGTGATAGGTGCTTTTGACGGCGGCGAGCGGGAACCCCGCGGCAAGGCGGACCTTGATCGTTACGGGATTGATCGGAGCGTGGCGGCGGGGGTCGAGGTAGGCGGGCTCGATGCGATTGCGATCGGGCACGGGGTCGGAGACGGCTCGGCCCCAACCGTCGGCGCCGAAATCGACGGTCTGCACGAGGGGCTTCGGATTGTAGCGGGGCGCGACCACGAGAGGGATGCGCAAGGAAAACTCGGTGCCGGAGCGACGAACGGGCTCCTGGTACTCGATCTGGACGACGACCGTCTCGCCCGGGCCGATGTTGGCCACGGAGTTGGTGAAGATGTTGGGGCGCTCCTGCTCGACCAGGGCCGCCTTGCGGCCTTCCGACTTGGCGCGCTCGTAGATGATCTTGGCGGCGTCGCGCTCCTTGATGGAGCCGAGGACGACGCGCTCGCCAATCACCATCTTCAAGGTGTCGACGGCGGCGCCCTCGGGCAGCGGGTAGACGTAGACGGCCTCGACATGCGTGGTGCCGGGGTTGGAGAACATCTGCGTGACGCGAGCACGGGCTGTGGGGCCGGAGACGGTGACGTCATAGTCGGCGCCGAGACGGGGGGCTTCGATGTAGCCGCCATCGGGGGTACGCAGCAGGAGGCCGCCGGAACGCATCTCGCCGGGCGATGTGCGTTTGGGGGCGGGCAGGGCCTCGGTGGGCGCCTCAAAGGGTGCGGGGGCGGGGGCGGCGGCTGGTGGTGGCTGCGGGCCAACCTCGGCGCAGACCGGTGCCACGAGTGGCAATCCGGCGATGGCGGCTACGGCGGCGGCCATAGCCAATCTTGCAACGTACATGCTGATCTCCATATCGGCCAAAGTGCGCTCCCCGATAGCGCCGCATTTGTTTTCTCTTTTGTCTCCAGCCTGTTCGACGGGAATGATCAGGGATGTTGGGCACACGCCGGCCGCCATGCGGCTTGCCCCGCACCGTGCCGTGAGGGTATGTGAGGATTTGTGCGGGCCCCGACGTCGGTGGCACCGGAGGACTCGGCCGATGCCACTGAAAAGCGACTGGAAACTCAGCGAAGACGCGTGCCGCGCGGCCACCCTGCAGGTGGTGGAGGAGATCGCGCGGCGGCGGATCTCGCGACGTCACCTTGCCGACATGGCGAGGATCAGCCTGTCGACGCTGGAAAAGGTGCTGTCGGGACGGCGTCCGCTGACGCTGTCGACGCTGGTGAAACTCGAGGATGCGCTTGGGTTGTCGCTGCGCGCAGGCGGGCAAGCCAACGGGGCGGGCGGCGGCGCCAACGGTGCAGACTTGACCGCTGGAGCGTCCAAAAGCAGTGCACCCGGTGTGGCGCCGGACGAGCTTGGCAGCTACGCACGGCCGGCAGTGAAGTGGATCGAGGGGCAGTACCTGACGCTCAGGCCATCATTCGGGAACTCGCGGGCGGTCTATGCGTACGTGACGGATATTACCTGGGACGAGGCGCAGTCGGTGCTGGTGTTCAGGGAGGCGGAGCGGACGGATAAGGAGTTCGCCCAGTTCGGGCAGGTTGCCGTTCCGAACCAGTCTGGCCACGTCTACCTCGTAACCAACCGGCACGGCCAGCACCGGATGATCGTGGTATCGCGGCCGACCATCTCGGGCGAGATGCACGGGGTGCTCACAACACTGAAAGTCGGTCGCGGGTCGGCGTTGACGCCAGTGGCGGCACCGATCGCGCTGGTGCCGATGCGGGCCGGGGCGCCGGCGCCGGCGTTCGGACAGATCATGCCCACACATGCGGCCTACGAGGGCTATTGCGCGGTGCTGAGGCGGACGACGGGCGAAGGCTTCGCGGAGCTGCTCGGGGGCTGAGGGCGCGGGCGTGGCCGCGGCGAGGGCAAGGGCCCGATCAGCGGCGCGCTGTGCGCTGCACCGCGTCGAAGGCCTTGGCGAAGGCGATGGAGCCCGCCTGCTTCAGGTTGACGTTCATGCGATCCTCCAAGGCCCGGAGGAGGTCGGCGGACGATTTGTTGCGCACGATGGTGTTGCGGTAGTAGGCGGCGCGGGCGAAGAAATTGGTGGTGGGCATTTTGGCGCCGATGGCGTCCATCATCTCGAGGCCAGTGCGCGGGCCTGCCAGATTCATCAGCTCGATCTCGGCGCCGGAGAGGTTGGGGCGGCCTGCCTGCTCGGCAACCTCGCGCACGCCCTTCAACTTGATGGTCTGCAGCCAGGGACCGATATCGGAATCCAAGTTTAGGGCATGAATGCCGAGACCCTTGGGCGTGCGGGAAAATTCGACGTGGGCGGACCAGCGGTTCGGCACGGACTTGGCGGCGCGGATCATGCGGCGCAGCGACACCATCTTGCGGCGCAGCTCGCTGGCGCGGGCGCCGGAGATACCGCGACTGCGGCTCATCGCCTGGAGGCGGGCATAGAAGGCATCACCGTGCTTCACCAGCTCGTTGACGGAGTTGGCCGCGAGCAACTGGGCGTAGCCCAGAGCCGACGAGATGGGCGTGCCCTTTTTGGTTTCGGGATCGATGCCGGCCTGCATGTCGTAGGTGCCGCGACCACCGGTTTCGAGTGCGTAGACCCGGACGACCTGATCCTTGGAGAGTCCTAGCTTCAAGGCCTCCTCGGCGTAGTTGTGCTTGAAATCGGCTTCGCTGCCGCGCCGGGGCACAAAGGCGTACTGGCGCTTGGCGTGAGCGAGGAAGTCGGCGACACCCGGCAAGCCGTCTGACGGCGGTTCGGGCGGCGTGGCCTTGGCGATGATCTTGGCGATGTCGGGCGGCAGGGCGGGGCCGCGGTAGACTGGCGGCTGGACCTGCACGAAATCGTCGGCGACATAGGGTTGGCCGGCGGCGCGCTTCTTGCTGCGCACCTGACGGCGCTCGTCGACCGCACTCCAGTAAATGTCGAGCTCGCGGTCGAACTGGGCACGGGCGCGCAGATAGAGCACATAGGCCCGCTCTTGAGCCGGATCGAGCAATGCTTCGAGCTTGGCACCGATGCCCTGGGCGCCAACCGGACCTGATGCTTCTGTCGCCAGCAGCATCGCAACGGCGGCTGCCAAAACGGCACTCATCGATTTGCGTCGGGCGTGTTTCACAGCGCGATCCCATCGCCGAATCGTCATCATGACCGCGACTTGGGCCACAGAATTTCAGCCAGAGCAAGGCTGCAGGGCGCAATGATGGCGCCTGCTGACGATTTGGCCAGGGCGATGGTGGGCTCGCTGCCCCGAGGGAGCGTAGGCAGCGAGCCCTATCCATCCCGCTGCCGATGCGGAATGGCAATGCATGGATCTGCCATAATGGCGGACGGCGTACCGGGGAAGGGCGGCGGGCCAGCCCGAGGCCAGGCAGATCCAATCGTGACCAGTGCCGCGAGCACCAGCGGCCGGAGGCACCACTGCCATGGAGGAGCCAACTAAGGCATGCCACAGACCACTGTCTCGCCGGGCACCGGTCACGTTAATCAAGTGGGGCCAGGAGACGCAAAAAACAGGGGCAGGCGCATCACAGTCGATCACGTCGGTGTGTGCGGCTGGGGTCGGCCCTCGTCAAGGACGCGAACTTGAGGACCAGAACTCCGACCACGAATGGAAATTGCCCTGCTGGCAGCGGACGGCTAGATTACGACCACATCTTCAACCACTATGGACGCTTGTCACCGCACCGGCCGAATTTCCTGGCGCAGATGGGGTCGGCTGCCACATCCAATCTCACATATGTTCCCCGGAGTATCACGATGGCCCAGCTCCCTGCCCTGCAATACCTCGACAAAGCGCTGACTACTGTCCGCGACATGGGCATCCGTCCCGAAAGCCAAGGTGCCGACCCGATCGTTGCGCTGCTCGAGCAGATCGCCGACCTCGACAAGGACAAGGTCACGATCATCGCGCGGACGCTGGCGGAAGCCTCGACCTTCAACGAAATCGTGCGCAATGAAATCTCGGCGATGAAGATCGGCGAGCGCTACAATGACATTGTCGAGAGCTTCAACTCG
The DNA here is from genome assembly GCA_963761475.1 of uncultured Alphaproteobacteria bacterium. Lineage (GTDB taxonomy): Bacteria > Pseudomonadota > Alphaproteobacteria > Rhizobiales > Hyphomicrobiaceae. The sequence continues at coordinate 491,902 of CAVXGT010000010.1, read as the reverse complement.
ATCCGAGACGACGCGAAGTCGCTAGTCGACCAACTCGAGGATGGCCGGATTTCCACGTTCGAGCGGGTCAACAACGTGTGGATGAAGGTGTCGCGCGGCGACGTCGCGCAGCGGTTCGACAAGATCCAGAAAACCTACCTGGCTGTCGCTTCCGATAGTGCTGACCAGATCCGGCGCGAACAGAAGATTCTCAACGCCTATCAGGATTATCGCGGCGCCTACAAACAAGCCCAGATCCTGGCTCTCGATGTTCTAAAGACGGCAGAAGCGAAGCTGGCGGCGGCGAAAGCCGAGCTGACCAAGGCGTCAGAAGCGGTCGGCGGCTTTGCCGGCACGGATCCCACCGAGCGCGCCAAGCTGGAACTCAAGCGCGACGAGCAGCTGCGGGCGATGCAGGACGAAGACAAGCGCTACCAGATTGCCAAGGACCTCGCAGACAATCTGACGGTTGGCTACAACACCACTGAAGTGATCATGACGCGGCTGTTGCAGACGACGAATGCCAAGGAGCGTGTCTATCAGCAGGCGATCACGTTCTTCTCGACCAACGAAGCCGTGCTGACGGCACTGAAGGCCTCGTTCACCGGGCTGTTCGGCCTGCACGAGTCGACGGCGACGCTGGAAGCGATGAAAAAAGGCGTGTCGGACAGCCTCGAGACGATCGGAGAAATCGGCAACAAGGTGCAGGAGGCCGCGGTCAAGGCTGGCTACGGGCCGACCGTGCGAGCAGAGGCTGTGAAGAAGCTCGTCGAACTCGGTCGTGACCTACCAGGAGAAATCGAGACAGATCATCAAAGAAATGCGGCATATGGCGAGCCGCAACTCCGAAGAGATCAATGAAGCCGTCGAGGATGGCAAGCGGCGGCTGGCGCAACTCGCCGTCGATGCGGCAGCGCTTGGCTGACGCCACACCTGACCAACAGGCAACACGGGTTCCAGCACACTGTCGCGATAGCGAACTTCCGACTGGTGCGTGCGCGGGCACAGCGCGCTCTTCCACGCCTCGAAAGGCGATTGCAGGACAACGCGCTCAATAGAACCAGGACAAGACAGGCAATCGATGGCTGAGAGCGAGGCAAAATCGGACCGACCGCTCGACGACGTGATGATCGCGATGGACGTCGTGGACACGCTGCGGCACGACAAGCGGATCGTGGAGCGAGAGCTCAACGACGGCACGCGGCGCGAGGAGCTGATCGAGCGACTGCGTGACATCTACAAGAGCCAGGGCATCGACGTTCCGGACCGCATCCTGGAAGAGGGCGTCAAGGCGCTCGAGGAAAAGCGATTCCACTATACGCCCGCCGCCGACTCGCTGCAGGTCAAGCTCGCCAAGCTCTATGTCTCGCGAGGCAAATGGGGGCGCAAGGTGGGTGCTGCCGGGTTGGCAGTCGGGCTGGTCAGCGGCGGCTGGTACATGGCTGTGGAACGCCCGAAGTCGGTCGAGCGGGCGGCGTTCGAGCGCGAAGTCAAGACGGACATTCCGCGCCGGCTCTCGAGCCTCACCGACGAGATCGGCAAAATCGCGCGCAAGCCCTCCATCACGACTGACGCCAATAAGATCGCGGACAGCGCTGCTGCAGCGGCCGCGGCCGGACGACGGGATGCGGCACGCGCCGGACTTCGCCAGCTCGATGCCATGGTGGGCGAATTGCGCCGTGCCTACGACGTACGCATCATCAACCGGAGGGGCGAAGTCACGGGCTTGTGGCGCGTGCCGCGCGTCAATCCGTCGAGCCGCAACTACTATTTGGTCGTCGAGGCCGTCGACCGCAAAGCCAATGTTCTCACTCGCGAGGTTCTCAACGAGGAGACGGGACAGAAGGAAGCGGTGACGAAGTGGGCCGTGCGGGTTCCCAAATCGGTCTTCGACGAGATCCAGGCCGACAAGTTGGACGACGGCATCATCCAGAAGGCCATCATGGGCACGAAAGAGTTGGGCGAGCTGGAGCCGACGTGGCGGCTGGCTGTATCCGGCGGCGAGTTGACCAAGTGGTAGGCGGCGTCATGAGAACCGGCTCGGATACGCTCGGCGGCATCGAGGAAGCATTGCGCGACCTGAAGGCGCAGGAAGCGCGTCTGCAGAACGAGCTCGAAACCGCCGACACAGAGCGGGCCAAACTCGTGGCGGATCGGCTCGAGGCGCTGAAAGCGCTGGCGTCCGCGAAGCTGCGCGAGGCCTTGGCCGACGGGATCATCGACGAGGCAGACAACCTGGCGGGCCAGGTGCGCGGTGCGCTCGATGCCAGGCTCAAATCGATGCGGCAATTGGCCGAGCGGCAAACGACCGGGGAAACGCTGCGCGATCAGATCATCGCCCGGGAGAATTTGCTCAAGGGGCAGATCGAAACACTGGAGGCCCGGCTCGACCATTTCGGCGCCGAGGCGCGCAAGGCGCTTTCCGAGCATGCCGAGCACAAGGCGGCCGTGGCGCTGCATCGGTCTATGGCGGAGATGCTGGCCAACGCAAAGGCAAAGGCCGAGCAGGCGGCACACGACGAAAGCGCCAAGGGACTGCCTTATCGCAGCGATCCGCTGTTCATGTACCTTTGGGAGCGCCAGTTCGGAACGCCGGGTTATGCGGCGGGCGGCGTGGTGCGGATGCTCGACGAGTGGGTGGCGGGGCTCGTGCGCTATCACGATGCGCGCGGCAACTATGCCATGCTGACGGAAATTCCAGTGCGCCTGCGGGCCCACGCGGTGACGCTGCGCCAGCAAGCGGAGGCCGCGAAGGAGCAGAGCGATACGCTGGAGGCGCAAAAGACGCGCGAGCTGGCCGGTGGCGACATCATCGGCGAGCTCAAGTCACGGCGCGAGGATCAGGCCCGCATCAACAAAGAGCTGGAGGCCGTGTCGGCGGAGCTTGCCGAGACGACGGAGCAGCTACGGATCTACGCGAAGGGCGAAGACACGACGTTGAAATCGACCATCGCCGCCTATGCGCAGTTGCTCGAACGTGAGCCGTTGCGGAGCCTGATCGCGGATGCCCAGCGCACCCGTTCCCAGGACGACGATCGCGCTGTGGGCCAAGTGCAGGAGATCGGCGAGGCGCTGCAGACACTCGACCAATCGAACGCCGTGCGCCGGCGGCGGCTGGACCAGATCGCCGACAGGAAGCTCGAGCTGACGCGGCTCGCCTCCAATTTTCGCCGGCAGCGCTATGACGACGTCGCTTCTGAGTTCGACAACAATCCAGGTGTGGACGATCTGCTGCAGTTGTTGCTGCGCGGCGCGATAACGGCGGCGGAATATTGGGCGAGGATGCAGTCGCAGCAGCACTGGCGGCATCGGCCGGCCGACCCGTGGCGACGCCAATCCGGGCTGCCGCCGTTCGGTGGCTTTCCCGGCGGCTGGGGTGGCGGATCGTCGGGTGGCAGTGGCGGCGGTCGCAGGACGGGCGGCGGCGGCGATTTCGAAACGGGTGGAACATTCTAGTGGCGCCTGCTGGTTTCGCTGTGCGGCGGCGGCCCGAAGGCTCGAGGCAAGGCGCCGGCCGCAGCGCGCGTGGGAGCGTCGCGGGGCACTTGCTGCGCCTCAGATCATCGCGTACGTTTCGGCAAAATCAGGCAAGTTTCGGCAGGTGGATTCGGATGGCGACGCTGCTCAACGCTGCGACACGCGACGCGTTCGCGCGGCAGGTGCGGCTGGCGATGGCCAAGCAGGGCCTCACTCGCGAGTCGCTGGCGGCGCGGGCCGATGTCAAGGAGCGCACGCTCGGCAATCTGCTGGCCGGGCATGCCGTGCGCGACCGGACGGCTGCGCGCGTGGCGGCGGCGCTCGGGCTCGATCTCAGCGACCTTCTCGCGGACAGCGGGCCCAGCGGTCACAGTCGTGCGTTCAACGCCGACGGCGTCGAGACGCGTGCTGCGGAGGCCTACGGCGGCTATATGCTTTCCGCCTACGAGGCCTACGTCGGCACCTACGTCGCCTACCGCCGCGGTTTCGCCAACGCGCTAGGGCTTTACCGCTCCGTCTACGAGATCGACTGGGACGACGAGCAGAGCCGGCTTCGCTTCTTCGAGCTGCAGCGCTTTCGCGGCTCGGGCGAAAAGGCGGTATCCTCCAGTCACGCCGGCGGCATCTATATCAGCCCGCACACGGGGCTCATCCAACTTCTCACCACGTTCCAGGGCGCGCTCAGGCTCGTCACGCTGACGCGGTTCCGGCTCGGCGACAACAAGCTTGCCGGCCTGATCCTGACGCAGAGCGACCGGGATCTCTATTTTCAGCCCGCGGCCTCGGCGATCTATCTGGAGAAGCTCGGCGCGCCGCGGACCGTTGCCGAATTGGAGCGGCTCATCGGCATGGTCGGGCCGAAGGACGCCGCCTTCTCACAAGCCAGCGCCGAGCTCGATCGGATCGAGCGCGAGGCGGTGCATGTGGCGCACGGGTAGTGCGGCGTCACGCCTCGGCCGCATCATAGCTCGCGGCCCATCCGCATGAATCGCTCGGCGCGGTGGTTGCGCACCTCGTCGGGCGACAGCCGCTCCAATTCGACGAGCGACTTCTCGATCACCTTGCCGGCGCGATCGATGGCCTCGGCCTTGTCGCGGTGGGCGCCGCCGACCGGCTCAGGGATCACCTCGTCGATCACACCCATGGAGATCAGGTCCTGGGCCGTGATGCGCATCGATGTCGCGGCATCGATCGCCTTGCCCTTGTCGCGCCACAAAATCGCGGCGGCGGCCTCGGGCGAGGCCACCGTATAGATCGCGTGCTCGAGCATCAGGATGCGGTTGGCTGTGGCGATCGCGACGGCGCCGCCGGATCCGCCTTCGCCGATGATCAGCGTGATCAACGGCACGCCGAGCGACAGGCAGCAGTCCGTGGAGCGGGCGATCGCCTCGGCCTGTCCGCGTTCCTCGGCGCCGACACCGGGATAGGCGCCGGCGGTGTCGACCAGCGTGATCACCGGCAGCGAGAACCGATCAGCCATCTCCATCAGGCGCACAGCCTTGCGATAGCCTTCCGGGCGCGCCATGCCGAAGTTGTGCTTGATGCGGCTTTCGGTGTCGTAGCCCTTCTCGTGGCCGATCACCATCACGCCGCGGCCGCGGAACGTGCCGATGCCCCCGACGATGGCAGCGTCCTCGGCATAGTAGCGGTCGCCGGCAAGCGTCGTGAAATCCTCGATCAGGCCGCCGACATAGTCGAGGCAGTGCGGGCGCTCGGCGTGGCGCGCGACGAGTGTTTTCTGCCACGGCGTCAACTTGGCATAGGTTTCAGTCAGAAGTTGCCTGGCCTTCTGCTCGAGCTTGCCGATCTCGTCGCTGATCGCAACATTGGCATCGTCGTCGGACAACGAGCGCAGCTCGGCGAGCTTGGTCTCAAGCTCGGCGATCGGCTTTTCGAACTCGATATAGGTGCGCGTTGGCATGGAAGTCCGTTCATCGGTCCGCGAGACGGCGCCATTTGGGCCGCACGGGGCTGCTATGCCTCGGATTTAGCGGGACATTCGTGCCAAACGACCAGCAAAGTCAAGCGCGAGGCAGGTGGTCTTGGGACTTGCGACCGGGCGGCGGTTGCCTACACCCTTGTGCTAGAAGCGAGCATTAAGCGCCGTCAGGCTCACTCAAGTTGCGTCTGCAATGATGATTTCTCCTGCGCTGGCCATCTGACAACGCCATCACGACCGCTCGGACCGTCGGGTCGCCAGCGGATGGTGGTCGTGCACGAGCTGGCGCAGGCGCTCTTCCAGCACATGGGTGTAGATCTGCGTCGTCGAGATGTCGGCATGGCCGAGCAATTGCTGCACCGCCCTCAGGTCGGCGCCACGATCGAGCAGGTGGCTGGCGAAGGCATGCCGCAGCACGTGCGGTGAGACGCGCTCGGCCTCGAGCCCCGCCTCTTCGGCCAGCTCCTTCAACTCCTGGGCCAGGCGCTGGCGCGTCAGATGACCATCCGCGCCGCGCGAGGGAAACAGGTAGCGTGTGCGCAACATGGGGGCTGCATCATCCTCGCCGCTGGTGCCGATCGCCAGATAGCGCGCCAGGGCATCGCGGGCGGCCGGGTTCAGCGGCACGATGCGCTCGCGCCCGCCCTTGCCTTTGATCGTCAACACCCGCTCGTCGCCCGTCAGCACGCTTCGCGGCAGCGCCACCAGCTCCGACACGCGCATGCCCGTGGCATACAGCACCTCCAGCAGCGCCTTCAGCCGCAACGCCCTCAAGCGTTCGCGGCCCGTGCGGCCTTCGATGCGGCGGCCCGCTGTATCGAGCAGGCGCTCGACTTCCGCCACCGACAGGATTTTCGGCAGCGGGCGCTCGCGTCGCGGACCTTGGAAGCCCGTGGTCGGATCGGTCTCGATACCGCCTTCGGCAATCAGGAAGCGATAGAGCTGGCGGATTGCTGACAGGCGGCGGGCGCGCGATGTCGCGGCGAGACCCTGGTCCGCTACGGCTTTCAAGTAGCGCGAAATATCTCTTGGCGTCGCTGCATCCAGCGCGACGCGCTGCTGATCCAGGTGGCCGACGAAATCCTCGAGGTCGCGGCGGTAGGCCTCGAGCGTGTTGCGGGCCGCGCCCTTCTCGGCCGCCATCATTTCGAGAAATGCCGCCACTGGATAAGCGCAGGCGGCGGCGCGCTGGTCGCTCTGCATGGTGATTCGTCCGTCCCTTCGGTTCGAGTTGGCATGGCCCACGCGGGCTGGCAAGCGTTGCGTTTTTAGTGGCGGGATTTTCGTGGCACCATTTTTAGTGGCGCCTTCCGACTCCCCTGCGGGGAGCCGGCCGGAAGGCGCGTGAGGGCTGGAAGGCTGCATCGGCCACGTCCTTTTCCCCGCCGTTTTGGTGACGCGGGGTTTTGGAAAACAATACCGGGGCGCGGTGCGGCACACGTTTTCCGGCTGAGATGCTGGCTTGGGTTGGGTGATGCATTGAGCTTTCGTGTCGAGGCCTGGTGGGGCTGCTGGTCAGCCGGGAAACAAAGCAAAGTGAGAGCCGCACCGCTTCGGACAGCACCGCTATCCCCGCCGTCACCGGACGGCAGGGCGCGAAAATCAGTACCGGGGCGCGGTGCGACTCGACCTCGCTTTGGCATTTGGATTGGGATGCGGCCGGGCCGCACCGCTACGCGTGACGGGAGTGGGCTCCCTTTCCGGACGGTCGAGGCTGCGGGCCGCCGCGCATCCTTTTGGAACGGCGGCCGTTACGACTGTCTCCGTGGCCACTCACGACTGCACGGAAACGGCATCCTCTGCGGGCGATGGCTGAGTACCGCCACACCTATCCGACGCGCATCCGTCCCGCCCAGAATTCCCAGCTCGAGTTCCGGGGCCCCGGCATGAGGCGGATGGCCAAGTGTAGGCACGGCCCGAGGGGGCGGGGATAAGTTTGATGCCGGCGTCTGCCGACGCGCACGGGTCGCGCCTCGCGGAGCGAGCGGGGCCAGTGTGGCGGCTTGGAAAGCCGCTTCATCGTTTCGGCAGGCGCGGCAAGCGGATTTCCAAGCACAACGCCACACTGAGCAGATGGTTTTGCTCGCCTCCGTTTGATCGATTGCACGCCAGTGCGGATATGGCGTCCGGACTGCTGCGTCTCCTCAAGCGGGCATGGATCTTCTCGGTGAAACTGACGCGCAGGGCTCGCTCGATGCATCGGCGTCATAGGCCACAAGACGTCATGCTGTGACACAGTTGTCGGTGCTGACAGGCGCAAGATGGAGAGCAGGAATTGTGACCGGAGAACCGCCGGGACTTGGATCGCGATCTCTGTAGCCCGACAAGGGATGCTCACCTAGAATGGAGGTGTCAAACTGACTCCCGCCTGCAAGGAGGCCCCGATGGCATTTGAGACATTGCGGGACATCGATGTGCCCGGACCGAAACGCGACTTGGTGGGGTATGGTCGCCATGGTCCGCGGGTGCGGTGGCCGAACGATGCTCGCGTCGCCGTCAGTTTCGTCATCAACTATGAGGAAGGATCCGAATACACGCATCCGGCAGGCGATGGACGCAACGACGGGCTGCAAGAGGTCGTCTATTCGATGGATCCCAAATACAGAGATCTCGCAGTCGAGTCGGTCTTCGAGTACGGCTCGCGCGCGGGCATCTGGCGCGTCGAGCGTCTCTTCTCCGAGTACCGTTTACCGTTGACGTTCTACGCCTGCGCGGTGGCGTTAGAGCGGAACCGCGAGGTGGCCGCATGGCTGCGAGAGGCCGGGCATGAGCCGTGCTGCCATGGTTGGCGTTGGGAGGAGGTTTGGCGACTTAGCCGTGACGAAGAGCGCGATCACATCAAGATGGCTATTGCCTCTTTGACTGAAACTGTAGGGCGACGTCCAGAGGGCTGGTACTGCCGGTATGGTCCCTCTGTGCACACCCGGGAGCTACTCGTTGAAGAGGGTGGTTTCATGTACGATTCTGATGCCTATAACGACGATCTGCCTTACCACGTCGATGTCACAGGCAAGCAGCATCTCGTGATCCCATATACGTTCACCTACAATGATGGCCGGTTCGGACTTTTGCCGGCCTATGGCTCGCCCACTGACTTCGCAGACACTCTCAAACGTGGCTTCGATGTTCTCTGGCAGGAAGGCGAGACCCACCCTCGCATGATGTCGATCGGGCTTCACCCTCGCTTGATTGGCCAAGCAACGCGCATTTCAGCACTTCGCGAATTCATCGAGCATGCCATGGGCAAAGGCAAAGTGTGGTTCTGCCAACGCATCGAGATTGCGCGTTGGTGGCAAGCTCATCATCAACAGTGGCAATCGTAGCCATTGCTTTGGCGGTGGTATCTGGCGCGGGAGGCCATATCGAAAACCGCTCAAGGGTTTCTGTAGAAGTGCGATAAGCAACGAGACGAATTCTGAAAAGTTCGCCGCGGTCGACTAAAAGCGCGCCGGGGACAGCGTGGCCTCTGCCAAGCCGCCAATATGTTGGACGAAATACCTTCAGCAGCGGGCCCAGAAGATCATCCGCTCAACTTGGTTGATCTTGGCTCGCCGGATGGCAGCTCGTGAATATTCCCGATAGCCTTCCCCCCCTCAATGGCTCGCCATTCTTGGCCAGGCCAGAAACAAAGCCTCCAGACCGAGGCGGCGGGCTGAGGGTTCGAGGCCGGCGCGCTTGAGGGCCTTGATGGTATCGCCCAGTGCGATCATGTGGGCATTGGCGGCGGTGTCGGGACCGAGGCTGCGGAGCGCGAGCAGGATGGTGCGGGCCTGCTCCTTGGCCTTCGAGGCGGCCTGCATCTCGCTCAGGATGCCGGTCGCGGGGAGATGGCCGGTGGTCGGCTGCGGCGTGCGGCTGGCGGCTTCCCACAGCGGGATCGGGATCTGGTAGTCGAGCGCGTCGAGCACCGTGACGAGGCGGTGCATGAGTTCGGGCGCGAGGCGGCCGCGAACGGCGAACTCCTCGGCATGCACGAGATTGGCGCCACGGCGGCCGCGCCACTGAGGATCGGCGATGTCGGCCAGCACCAGCCAATGGCGGAGACCCGCGTGGCGCTCGGCACGCTGCGGGGCGGCCCACAGCTCGATCACGTCGTAGCGGCCGGCGGCGAGGTTGATCTCGATCGCCGTTTCGGCGAACCAGCCTATCTCTGGGCTTGGCAGCATGTTCGCAACTGCGACTGCGAGCATAGCGGCGGTCGGCGTGTAGGTCTCGGCGCGGCGGGCTTCGTCGAGGAGCGCGCGCATCAGGCGGGCCTTGGTCTGCGGGTTACCCTCCGCCTCCGCCATCTTGAACAACAGCGCGCGTTTCAAGGGGGCGGCGAGGTTGGCCGACAACGGGTCGGCGGATGCCTCGGGCGGCAACGCCTGGGCCCGATAGGCTGCGGCAAGATCAGCCGGCGCGATGGCGTGCAGGCGGGCTGCGGCTTCGGCTGCGAGGATACGCGTTTGCGGCTCGGCGGCCGATGCCGCCAATACGGCCAGCAGCGCCGGTTCGGCTGCCGCGACGATCTCCGGTGCCGGAACGTAGCCGGCCTGCTCGAGGAAACGGTAATCGATCAGGCTCACGGATTTCGGCATGTCAAAGCGGGCCGAGACCTTGCGGCCGGCGGCCAGCGCATCGAGGCCGGCCAGTGCGGCCGGGGCATCGACCTGCTCGGCGCGCATCAGTTCGGCCGCCAAACCGGCAGCAGCGGGGTCGCGTGCCGCTGTGCCACACAAGCCCGCCAGCAGGATGAGGTCGGCGCGCAACGCCTTCGGCAGCTTGGCCTGGGCGCGATGGACGGACTTGACCTCGGGGCAACCGCCGGCGGCATCGCCCAGCGCGATGCGGGCGCGGGCGGCCAACAATTGCTCTGCCGGATCGGGCGTGGGGGAGGCGGGCGCTGCGGCGGCGCTGCGCGCGAGGTCGGCGATCAGGCCGGAGCGATAGAGCGCCTCGGTGCGCAACGTGGAAAATCCCGGGCCGCCCGAGGCTGGCGCGGGGGCCTGGCCCGCTTCACCGTTCCACAGGCGGCGCCACTGCTCGTGCAGGGCCGACGAGCGCGGAGGGATCTGCGCTTCGGCCACCAGGCGGCCGGCGCTTGCGACATCGAGGCCCGTCCAAAATCCGTCCGGCTGGCGCGCGGCGGCCTGCCAGGGCGTCGACGGGGACGGGCCGGGGCCAGGGGCTGCTCCGAAGGCAGGTGGGGCGGCTGTCGGCGGGGCTGACAGCGGCGGTGGCTGCGACAGCTCGACACGCTCGACGCGGTCGATCGGGACGACGGCCGTCGGCGGAGCGGTCGGCGGTTGGCCATTGGGCCCGGCCATACCGGGCGAGGCAGACGGCCCATTCCGCCAAGGTGCGGCATCGGCGGGGCCTGTCGGCTGCGCCCAAGGGCGCGAGGAAATGCCGTCCATCGGGGGAAGCGCCTCGGCGGGGGGCGTCTCTGGCTGCTGGCGCGCACGGGCGCGAGCCCGCTCGCGGTCGCGCGCCTCGAACGGGTTCCAGCCATCGTCGGCCAAGGCGGGATGGCCTGCCGTCAGCGCAAGCAGGAGTGCGAGCGCACGGAAACCCAGCGGAGCTTGGCGGAGCATGAAGTGCCTCGGGTCTATTTGCGTACCTTTACGCCGTGCACGGGCTGCGATACTTCCTTCGGGACGGGCTCGAAGAATTCGGCCAACGCATAGAGGCCGCCTGCCGTAAGGGCCGACAGGGACGCAACCACGAACAGGAAACGGAACAGGCTCGGCATTGGACGTCTCTAGTGTTCCGGTTCTGACGTTTAGTGTCGACGCCTGCTGCACGCCGGGTAACAAACGTCAGGAGCGCTACGCTAGCAGCAGTCGTTCGTGATCAACTTTGTTGGCCGCATTATGACCCCTGGCCGGCCGTAGACCAAGCGGCAGGCCAGCAACCAACACGACGCAGGCACGAAATCTGTGAACATTGCCATGTCCAAGCTCCAAATTCAGATGCTGCCGGGACGGGCGGGCGCCTCGTCATGACGAGGCCTGGCATCAAACTGCGCGAGCTCAAAGGCGCCCGGAGCGAGGCTGCGGCGACGATTCGCCGGAGGCTCGGCGCGCGCTCGCTGGTGATGGTCGGCCTGATGGGGTGCGGAAAATCCTCAGTCGGGCGACGGCTGGCTGCGCGACTGGACGTTCCATTCGTCGATGCGGACGATGAAATCGAGTTGTCGGCGCAAAAGACCATCCCCGAGATCTTCGCCGATCATGGCGAAACCTATTTCCGGGACGGCGAGCGGCGGGTCATCCGGCGCCTGCTCGACAACGGCCCGCAGGTGCTGGCGACCGGTGGCGGCGCCTACATGAACGCGGAAACCCGTGCGTCGATCCGCTCGAACGGCATCGCCATCTGGCTCAAGGCCGAGCTCGGCGTGCTGATGCGGCGGGTGATGAAACGGGAAAATCGGCCGTTGCTGAAGGTCGATGATCCCGAGGCTACAATGCGGGCGCTGATGGAACAGCGCTACCCGGTCTATGCGGAAGCGGAGATCGTGGTCGAGAGCCGGGATGTGGCGCACGAGGTGATCGTCGACGAGATCATCGACGTGCTAACGGATCATCCGCTGCTGTCGGGCTGAGGCTTCCCACGACAGCCGACCGGCACTGCGGGCGAGCGAGGATTTTGGATACTTGAAGATGGCAAACGATGATCTTCCAGCGACCGGTGGGGCGACCAGCGTCCCCGTCGAGCTTGCAGAGCGGCGCTATGAGGTGCTGATCGGCGCCGGCCTCATCGGCCAGGCGGCGGCTTTGATCGCGGCGCGGCTCGGACTCCGAGCGCTGCGGCATTGTCACCGACGAGAACGTGGCCCGCCATCACCTGCCGGGTCTCGAGGCGAGCCTCAAGGCTGAAGGTCGGCACGCAGGCACGATCGTGCTGGCGCCCGGGGAGGGCACCAAGAGCCTCGAGAAACTTGGCGTCGTCACCGACGGCCTCATCGGCATGGGGCTCGAGCGCTCTGACCTGGTGATCGCGCTCGGTGGTGGCGTCATCGGCGATCTCGCCGGGTTTGCCGCCAGCGTCGTGCGGCGGGGCCTCCGCTACGTCCAGATCCCGACGTCGCTGCTGGCGCAGGTCGACAGCTCGGTCGGCGGCAAGACGGCGATCAACAGCCGGCACGGCAAGAACCTTATCGGCGCCTTCCACCAGCCGAGCCTGGTGATTGCCGACACCGACGTGCTCTCGACGCTGCCAGAACGCCAACTCAAAGCCGGCTATGCCGAGGTGGTGAAGTACGGACTCCTCGGCGACAAGTCGTTCTACGACTGGCTCGACCAGTACAACGGTCGCCTATTCGGCAACGACGCCTCGATCCTTGCCGAGGCCGTGCGGCGATCAGTCGAGGCCAAGGCGGCGATCGTGGCGCGCGACGAAACCGAGACGGGCGACCGAATGCTGCTCAACCTCGGCCATACGTTCGGGCACGCGCTCGAAGCCTGGGCCGGGTTTTCCGACCGACTGTTGCACGGAGAAGCCGTGGCCATCGGCATGGCGCAGGCGTTCCGGTTTTCTGAAAGTGTGGGACTGGCGCGGAAGGGCTCGGCCGAGACCGTCGAGCGCCACCTGAAGTCCGCCGGGTTGCCGACGCGGGTAGCCGACATTGCGGGACAAGGGCGGCCGAACCCGCAGGAGCTATTGGCGCTGATGGCGCAGGACAAAAAGGTGAAGGCAGGGCGGATGACCTTCATCCTGGTGCGCGACATCGGCGAAGCGTTCATTTCGCGCGACGTCGACATGGCAGCGCTCGAGGCGTTTCTGGTGCGGGAAATTGCGGGCGGCTGATTTGGGCCGGTCTTTCACCGTTTCAACGCCGGCTTTCACCAGTAGACCCCACAGCGGGCCTGAAACTGCTAGAATGTTGTCGATCGATGCCCTTCCACGGGCTCGGTCTGGCGTTTACGGCATTCTCGGCGCGTTCGGCGCTGGCGACAGCCGTCTTTCCATCATCAACCCGGTACGGTCATGTTTGTCGAAATTTGGATCACGTTGTCGGCGGTTCTGGTGCTGCTGGTGCTCTCGGCGTTCTTCAGCGGCAGCGAGACCGCTTTGACTGCCGTTTCGCGCGCCCGCATGCACGCGCTGGAGCAGGAGGGCAACGCGAGGGCGCAGCAGGTGAACCACCTGCTCAGCACGCCTGAACGGATCATCGGCACGGTCCTAGTCGGCAACAATCTCGTCAACATCCTCGCCTCGGCGCTGACGACCAGCCTGCTGATCGGGCTCTTCGGCGATGTAGGCGTCGCCTATGCGACGGTCGGCATGACGATCGTCGTGGTCATCTTCTCGGAGATCCTGCCCAAGACCTATGCTCTGGCCTACGCCGACCGGATGTCGCTTGCCGTGGCACCGGTGATGAGCGTGCTGATCACAGTGCTGCGACCGGTGACGACGGCTATTCATTTCGTGGTGCGGGCCTTGTTCAAAGTGACGCCCAGCTCCAAAGACGACGAGGCCGACATTCTCGCAGCGCACGAGGAGCTGCGCGGCACGATTGCACTTGGCGAGCAGGGCGGCGCGGTGGCGCGCGACGATGCCGAGATGCTTGGCGGCGTACTCGACCTCAACGAGTTGCAGATCCTCGACGTCATGGTGCATCGGACCAAGATGGACACGCTCGATGCCGACGCGCCGCCCTCGAAGATCGTCGAGGAGGTGCTGGCCGGCCAGTACTCGCGACTGCCGGTGTGGCGCGGCCAGCCGGAGAACATCATCGGCGTGCTGCACACCAAGGACCTGCTTGCGGCGCTGGCGCGGGTTGGCTGGTCGCCTGAAGCCGTCGACATCCAATCGATCCTGGTGGCGCCGTGGTTCGTGCCTGATACGACGACGCTGAAGGAGCAGCTCAGCCAGTTCCTGTCGCGCAAGCAGCAGTTGGCGCTCGTCGTCGACGAGTACGGCGAGGTGCAGGGCCTGCTGACACTCGAGGACATCATCGAGGAGATCGTCGGGCAGATTTCCGACGAGCACGATACGCACGAGACGCAGGTGAAGGCCCAGGCCGACGGCTCGGTCAGTGTCGAGGGCACGATGGCGATCCGCGATCTCAACCGGGCCATGGGGTGGGCGCTCCCCGACGAGGAGGCGACGACCGTTGCCGGCCTGGTCATGCATGAGGCGCAGATGATCCCAGAGATCGGGCAGGCGTTCACCTTCTACGGCTATCGTTTCGAGATCGTGCGCAAGCAGCGCAACCGGGTTACCGGCGTGCGCGTCCGCCCTCTCCCTGGCGCCAAGACCGCCGAGGCGCCACCAGCCGCAAAGTAGAGGCAGGGTGTGAGGGACCACTCATTGTCATCGATAGCAATATGAGACCGCCCGGCAGCTTTGGCATCCGTGCGCGCCCATGCCCCGGGACAGCGGTCCGGCGGCTGCGAGGCGCATGCCACGGCGTGCATCAGAATGCGCCTGCCTCTTCCAACCGCTTGACCCAGTCGCGGCGCGTGACCCCATCGCGATAGGGGATTGATTCAGCTCGCGCACGATTGAAGCGGGGCTCGATACTCCGCATCTTCCGAGCTGTCTCGCGTGCCTCTGTCAAGCGGCCGAGCGCGACGAGCGAGGCTGCCTTGAGCCTCAATGATGCCGTGTATCTGGGGTTTTCGTCGATCGACAAATCGGCATGCAGAACTGCATTCGGGTAGTCCGCGTTGGCGTAGCAAGAAAGTGCGATGATCGCATGAAAATTGAAGAGATGAGGATCGAGCGGCGAGAGGCTCAGAGCGTATTGTGCGCGATCTCGCGCAAGCGTGCCTTGACCCAAAAAAGACAGCGTCGCCGCCGACAACATCCAGGCGCTCGGCTCGTTTGGACAGGCGTCGATCGCCGCCTCGAGCCGGGAATGACCCTCGACCAGATCTCCGAAGACGAATGACGCGAGATGTCCCGCGACAGCCAAAGCTATTGCATTTTCGGGATCAATTGCGAGTGCTTGATCTGCAAACCGCCTTGCTTCATCGGCGAGGGTCTTCGGATCCCGCGCAATCCCCTGACCGATGAGCAACGACCGGATTCTAGCGCGCAGTGCCGCAAGCGTTGCATTCTGCGGATCGCGCTGCAGCCCTTGCATGAGAAGGTTGTCGGCCCGTTTCAGGCTCGCTTCGTCGGTACAATTCATCAGCAACTGCGCCTGAATTGCCATCAGATAGGGCGATGCATCGGCCTCGTCTGTGTCAAGTGCCAGCTCGATGGAAGCTGCCCGTACCGGTCCTAGAATCCCTGCAGCAACGCGGCCGAGTGTCTCCTTCTCATAGTCTAGCAACTTGCCAATCGCATGCTCGAAGGGTGCGCGGGTCATGCACTCACCGGTACCGCCATGATAGACGGCATGATCGAACTTCACCGCCTGTTCTCGGCAGGTGGCATCGGTCGTCACAAGAAAATCGGCACCCAGTCTCGTTGCAATTTCCCTGGCGGCTCGGCCGCTATCGCCGAGACGCTCCGCCAGTCTCAAGAGACTGCCGCGACATGCGGACGAAGCCGACACGACGTGGAGGTTGGGCACCCGTTGGAACAGACCGGTTAGTGCCACTGTGTGATGGACAATGAAGTCGCTGTTCGGCGCACCTGCATTGCCAAATGCGAATTCGAGCGATGGGAGGATGGCAATTCGTGGTTCCCCCGCACGGATCTTCCGCGCATTGGCGAAGGCTTGTTTCATCGCCTCTGCAGCAACCCGTTTGCGTTCGCGCCGCCGTTTCCAACGCCGCGTCGATCGCCCGGTCCGTCTGCCTATGCCGCTGATGCGCGGCTGCTTCTTGCCAACTCGCATCAATATCCCACGCTCGCGAGCCCGATATGACAATAACTCATTGGAAAAGCCCCCCACCTGGACGACCTGCGCGCGAAGGACCTAGGTCTGGCTGCCGTCGCCCTCAGCCCCGGCCCATTTGGTAAAACTCGTCGTTGGGGCGCATGCGGGTGACGTTGGCCATGCGGTTCGACATGGCGAAGAAGGCGGCGATGGCCGCGATATCCCAGACGTCATCCTCGCTGTGGCCGTGGGCCTTCACCGCCGCGATGTCGGCATCGTCGACCTCAGCGGAATGCAACGCTACCTTCATGGCGAAATCGAGCATGGCGCGCTGGCGGGGCGTGATGTCGGACTTGCGATAGTTGGTTGCGATCTGGTCGGCGATGAGCGGGTTCTTGGCGCGGATGCGCAGGATGGCGCCGTGGGCCATGACGCAGTACTGGCACTGGTTGGCGGCCGAGGTGGCGACCACGATCATCTCGCGCTCGGCCTTGGTGAGCCCACCCTTCTTGTCCATCAGCGCGTCGTGATAGGCCATGAAGGCGCGGAACTCGTCGGGGCGATGGGCGAGGACCAGGAAGACGTTGGGGATGAAGCCCGATTTCTCCTGCACCGTCTCGATGCGCTGGCGGACATCGTCCGGCAAGTCGGCGAGCTTGGGGACGGGAAAGCGGCTGATCGGGGGCGTTGCGGCGGACATTGTCGGCTCCTGGCTCGTTCCGGTTTCGGCCAGGATAGAGGTTCGCGCGGCGTATGCCAGCCCTGGTTCTTTTCGACAGCGGCCCGCGTCAGCGGCGCATGTGCTGCAACTGGCGGACCAGCTCCTGCATGTCGGCGTTGGGGGCTGGGCCGCGGCTACCGAAGCGCTGCTCGAGCCTGCCGACCTCGGACTGCAGGCGGCGGACGAAGGCTTCCATCTCCTCGGGCGACGGTGCGACGGGCACGGATCTGTGACGGCCCGGGGAGCGCGCGGAGAACTGGCGCAAGGCATCCTCGACGGCATCCTCGACCGCGCCGGGGGTCGCCACCGGCAGGCCAGGGGGTAGCGTCGGCATCACTGCCACGTCGATGCGGCGCGAAAAGCCCAAGGCTTCGACCGGGATCTCGGACTTGCCCATGATCGCCATCAACGTGGTCGGCACCGTCGTTGCCATCGACACGGACACGGACTTGCGGTCGTTGGGGATGGTGACGTCGATTGGCAGGTCGTGCAGGTCTTTCGGCAGATTGGCGCGCAGGACGGAGAGAGCCTCCTTCTCGACCAGCGTATTGTCTGCCCCCAGATGGGCACTCGCGGCTTGGGCAGCGGCGCTGGTAGCGGCCTGAAGCGTATCACGCACCTTGCCGGCGCGGCCGTAGTCGATGGCCGCAGCGATAATGCCCATGACGGGGAGCATGATGGCTGCAAAAATGATGGCGACGTTGCCGCCCTGATGCGTGCGCCAGGTGCGCAGGACCATTCCACCACGTCGAGCCACTGTCATCACTCCCAGCCGTATCATTGGCGGAGTGTGTCAAGGCTGGGTTGGCGAAGCGTTGCCGCGGTCCCGCGCGAGTCCGCCATGGTGAGGTCTGGTGAATTTGGGGTTACTGCGTGCGCGCAATTGGCACCGGTCAGGAGGGGCGGTGGAAGAACTCCGCTCCCGAGCCCACAACCTTGTCGTCGACCTTACCCACCACCTTGGCGTCCTTGCCCTCATAATCGAGGGCCGAGAGCACCAGGCGCATAGCCTCGATGCGGGCACGGCGCTGATCGTTGGCGAGGATCACGGTCCATGGCGCCACGGTGGTGTGGGTGTAGCGGAACATCTCCTCCTTGGCGTGGCTGTAGGCATCGAAGCGGGACATGGCTGCCAGATCCATCTCCGAGATCTTCCACTGTTTCAATGGATCGTGGCGGCGCTCGTGGAAGCGCTTGAGTTGCATCTCCCGACCGATGTCGAGGAAGACCTTGAACAGCTTGATGCCGTCGCGCACCAGCATGCCCTCGAAGGCGGGCGCCTCGCGCAGGAAATCGGCTACCTGATCCTCGGTGGCGAACCCCATGACCCGCTCGACGCCGGCGCGGTTGTACCAGGAGCGGTCGAACAGGGCCATGTCGCCTGCGGTCGGCAGGTGGCCGACGTAACGCTGGAAATACCACTGTCCGCGCTCGGTCTCGGTTGGCTTGGTAAGCGCCACGACATGGGCGTTGCGCGGATTGAGGTGCTGGGTGAAGCGGCCGATGCAGCTGCCCTTGCCGGCGGAATCGCGGCCCTCGAACACCACGACGACACGGCCGCCGGTTTTCAACCCGTGGACCTGCAGTTTGACCAGTTCGATCTGCAGGGCCGCCAGCTCCTCTTCGAAGGCTTCGCGCTTCATTTTCTTGTCATAGGGATAGCCGCCGCTCGACAGCGCCTTTTCCTCGATGGCCTTGGGCAGTTTGGGATTGTCGAGATCGAATGGAAGGGTATCGGCCTTCTTGCGACCGGGCGCGCTGGCCTTTTCTGATTTCGCCATTCGTGGGGTGCTCGCAATCGGTTGTGGTCGCCCGATCATGCGACGTCCGATCGTCAAGGGCAAACTGTTCCGCCCTCAGGCGGGGCGCTGGCGGCCTCCACTC
Organism: uncultured Alphaproteobacteria bacterium; assembly: GCA_963761475.1. Taxonomy (GTDB): domain Bacteria; phylum Pseudomonadota; class Alphaproteobacteria; order Rhizobiales; family Hyphomicrobiaceae. The sequence goes on along the minus strand of CAVXGT010000010.1, from coordinate 473,143 downwards.
CAAAAAAAGAGGACCGGCGACGCCCCCCAGCGTCGCCAGTCCTCTTCCCCCCGCAACCCTCGAGCCGGTAGTGCCAACGGCCGAGGGGAACTTGTGCGAACCGCGCCGGGACCGGCGTCAGCTCTCAACGGTTTCGGGAGCCGTTGATGCCTTGGCACCGGCAGGCTCGTCTGCGCTCTCTCGCGTGACCATCGGCAGCGGCACCGGACGAGACGTGTTCGGGCTGCGGCGCGCCTGCGGCGGCTGGAACGCGCGGCGGGCGTGGAACTCGCAGTAGGGCAGGCCCGCGACCTTGTTCTTGCCGCAGAAATGGAAACCGGCTTCCTGGGGATCGCCGATCGGCCAGCGGCAGTGGCATTCCTCCAGCGTCTGGATGGATTTGCGCTCGTGGAGAGGAATCTCGATCTCCTCGACCGGCGGCACATAAGGCTCGACATCGGCCTGGTAGAGTGCGCGCAGCGCCGTGTTGCCGGTCTGGGCAAAGCGCGGCTTGGCGGGTGGGCGCTTGACGACGCCGGCGCGAGGACGCGGCCGGTGGCTCTTCATGCGGGTGGTGGTGGCGCGGCCGGAAAGGCCGAGGCGATGGACCTTGCCGATAACGGCATTGCGGGTCACGGAGCCGAGACGTCCTGCAATCTGGCTGGCGCTGAGGCCTTCGGCCCACAGCTTCTTCAGCAGCTCAACTCTCTCGTCATTCCAACTCATGTATCGTCTTCCTTGCGAGAAGCGCGTTGGACCCCGCCGCCCGAAGTTGCGGGCAAACTCCAACTCTCACCGGCAAAACAGCGGCAGCCAGCGTCCGGGCGCGAAGACGCGCAACACGGAGACGCGGCCGGCGCAGCACCGGTCACGAACGCAAACATTTGCTTGGGGACGCACGCCCATACGGGGCGAGAAACTGAGGACGCGTAAAACCTACAACCACGCGACTGAAAGGGCCGAAGCCCCGGTCACGCTACAGGGAGCACGAACGCGCCACACGGACAGCCGGCTCGTCTACGCGCAAACTCCGCGCAAACCCACCATTTAACTGGGCGCAGGATGCGCTCCAGATGCTGTACACAACTGAACTGACGACTTGACATGAAACCGAAACAGAAAGGGCCACATGTCGTGTCTGATGGCCCAGATACTACAATAGGCAGTTTTGCTGACACAAGGCATTCACACGGCAATGGTTTTTCTAGAAACTACACCGTGGCAAACGAGCAACGGAGCGATTCGGTTCCCTGTATGTTTTTGAATAACGATGTCGGAAATATGGTCCGCCATCGAATTGAACGGCGGTCGAAGGCGGAAACCCGGCCGCATGCCAACGATGATCATGCAGTCCATTGACATGGTGTCGCGGCTGGATTTATCGTCCGATCAGCATGAGCCGCCGGCCTTGGCGGCTCTTTTTCGTTCGCGCCAGAGGTTGCCAACGCCATGTCCTCGCCGCAAGCCAATACGCCGTCCAAGTCTCAGCCCTCCAAAGGTCCGTCGCCCGCGGTGATGGCCACTTATGGTCGCCAGGACGTGGTTTTCGAGCGAGGCGAGGGCTCCTGGCTGATCTCGACGACGGGCGAGCGCTACCTGGATTTCACCAGCGGCATCGCCGTTAACGTGCTTGGTCACTGCCATCCGGCGCTGGTCAAGGCGCTTGGCGAGCAGGCGCAGACGCTGTGGCACACGTCCAATCTCTACCGGGTCAAGAACCAGGAGCGGCTGGCCGAGCGGCTGGCCGAGCTGACGTTTGCCGATTGCATGTTCTTCTGCAATTCCGGCGCGGAAGCCTGCGAAGGCGCCATCAAGCTGGCGCGCAAATACCATTATGCAGGTGGCAAGCCGGAGAAAACACGCATCATCACCTTCGAAGGCGCCTTCCACGGCCGGACCATGACGACGCTGGCTGCCGGGGGCAACGCAAAGTACCTCGAAGGGTTCGGGCCGAAGCCCGAGGGCTTCGACCAGCTCAAGGGCTTCGACCTCGCGGCTGTCGAAAAGGCGATCGTGCCGGAGACGGCGGCGATCATGATCGAGCCGGTACAGATGGAAGGCGGCGTGCGGGTCGTGCCTGACGACTTCATGCGCGGGCTCAGGGCACTGTGCGACAAGCACGGGCTGCTGCTGGTGCTCGACGAGGTGCAATCCGGGGTCGGGCGCTCGGGCAAGCTCTTCCACTACGAGTGGTCGGGCATCAAGCCCGACGTGATGGCGATTGCCAAGGGTATCGGCGGCGGCTTCCCGCTTGGGGCGTTCCTGGCCACCAAGGACGCGGCGCGTGGCATGGTCCCGGGCACGCATGGCTCGACTTTCGGCGGCAATCCTCTGGGAACGGCGGTCGGCAATGCCGTGCTCGACGTGGTCCTTGAGCCGGGCTTCCTCGACGATGTTTCGCAAAAGGGATTGCGCCTCAAGCAATTGATGGCGGCCCTCAAGGACGAGCACGCCGATGCCGTCGAGGAGGTGCGCGGCCATGGCCTGCTGGCGGGCGTGCAGCTCAAGTCCTCGGTGCCTGCCGGAGACGTGATGCTGGCTGCCACGGGCGAAAAGCTGCTGACCGTGCCGGCCGGTGACAACGTCATCCGCCTGTTGCCGTCGCTGACGGTGAGCGAGGACGAGATGAAGGAAGGCGTAGCGCGGCTGTCGCGCGCCATTAGCACCGTCAAGAAGAAGGCGCAGGGCTGACCCGTGACCGTGCTGACGCGCACTGCGCCCAAGACGAAACGCGGAAAGCCGAAGGCAATCCGGCATTTCCTCGACATCGATGGCATCGAGGCCAAGGAGCTGCGCCGTATCGTGGATATGGCGCACGAGATGAAGCGTGCGGGCAAGCGCACGCCGAAAGCGCTGAGGCCCAAGGGCATCGAGGACGCCGTGCTGGCGATGATCTTCGAGAAGCCTTCGACGCGGACGCGGGTGTCTTTCGACCTGGCGATGCGCCAGCTCGGCGGACAAACGTTGTCGCTCAATCATGTCGACCTTCAGACCGGACGCGGTGAGCCTGTCTCCGATACGGCCAAGGTGCTGTCTCGCTACGTCGATGCCATCATGCTGCGGGCCAACAAGCACGAGACGCTGCTCGAGTATGCGGCCAACGCCACCATTCCCGTGATCAACGGCCTGACGGACCTGTCGCACCCCTGCCAGATCATTGCCGACATCATAACGTTCGAGGAATCGCGCGGACCGATCAAGGGGCGCAAAATCGCCTGGGTCGGCGATGGCAATAACGTCGCTACGTCGTGGATGCAGGCGGCGGTGCGCTTCGACTTCGAACTCAGGCTCGGATGCCCGCCGCAGCTCAATCCCGATCCGCAGGTGGTCGAGTGGGTCAGGGCCCAGGGCGGCAAGGTGACGTTGACCGACGATGCCGAAGAGGCCGTCAAGGGCAGCGACTGCGTCGTCACCGACACCTGGGTGTCAATGGGCCAGAGCGACACCGCGCGGCGCAAGCAGCTACTCGCCCCCTACGCCGTGGACGACAGTCTGATGAAGCGGGCTGCCAAAAGCGCCATCTTCATGCATTGCCTGCCCGCCTACCGGGGTCTCGAGGTTTCCGCGAGCGTGATCGACGGGCCGCAATCGGTGGTTTTCGACGAGGCTGAAAACCGGTTGCATGGCCAGAAGGCCATTCTTGCCTGGTGTCTTGGGGCATGAGGCTTTAAACGGCGCCTGAGGCGGAGGAGCAACCCCAGCCCATGAGCCTGCCACCACAGACCGCAAGCCGCGCTGCCCGGATCGACAGCGACGACGACATCGTGCTGCCCTTCGGGACGGTGAAATCCCGCGTGTCGGGACGGATCGTCCGCCTTGGGACCGCCGTCGATACCATTCTCAATTCGCACGACTATCCACCTCCGGTCAGCCAGACGCTCGGCGAGGCGCTGGCGCTGACGGCACTGCTCGGCCATCCGCTCAAGCGCGGCGGCCGGCTCATTCTGCAGACCAAGACCGACGGACCGCTCGGATTTCTCGTGGTCCACTACGATGCGCCGGGCGGGCTTAGGGGTTATGCCAGTTTCGACCGGGACAAGGTGTCGGCGCTGGCCGCCAAGGGCCGGGTCGAGCAGGGCCAGTTGATCGGTGTCGGGCGGATGGCGATGACCATCGATCCGGGCGGCGCGCAGGCGAGCCATCAGGGGATCGTAGCGCTCGACGGCGGTTCGCTAACCGATGCCGCGCACGTCTATTTCCGCCAGTCCGAGCAGTTGCCGACCTTCATTCGCCTGGCGGTTGGCCGCCTGATGCGGAGCGGGGGCGAGCCTGCTTCGCGCTCCGCTCCACCGTCGCAGGGATGGCGGGCCGGCGGCCTCATCGTGCAGCATGTGCCGCGGCTCGGCGGTGATCCGCGGCCGGACGAGACGCCGGAGGAGCGCGACCTGCGCCTGCATGGCGAGGACGACGACGATTGGACGCGGGTGTCGATGCTGGCCTCGACGGTGGAAGATCATGAGCTGATCGACCCGACATTGTCGCCCGAGCGCCTGCTCATGCGCCTGTTTCACGAGGAAGGCGTGCGTGTCAGCGAGGAGACGCCCGTTGCTGCGCGCTGCCGGTGCTCGCGGCAGCGGATCGAGGGGTTCCTCAAGGGCTTTTCCGCCAAGGATCTCGCCGAGATGCGCGAAGACGACGGCGCGGTCACCGTGACCTGCGAGTTCTGCTCGACCAAGTACCGCTTCGAGGTGGGCGAGGTCGGCTGACCGGCGGGGGGAGCGCCTCAGGCCGCGGGCTCGGCGATCTCGCTCGCGACCGCAAGCACGAGGCTCGCTTCGGTAAGCCCGAGGCTGTCGCGAACCGGCGCCGAGGCCAGCAGGGCCGCCAGTCCGGCGCCACCTGACGGCGTCGTTTCAAGGCCCGCGTCGCGCATGGCGCCGAGTTCGGCTGCGACCTCGTCATCCGAAATGGTCAGGAAGATATCGGCGTCACGTGCCAGCCCCTTCAGAGCAATCAGCGAGGGCTCTTTGCAATCGAGGCGGCCCATGGTCGATGGCAGGCCCGGTGCGTTGACGGCGCGGCCCGCGCGTATGCTCTCGTAGAGGGCTGCCGCCTCGACCGGCTCGACGACGATGATGATCGGCGCTGCGCCCCAGGCATCGCGGGCTGCGACGGCCACGGCTGCCGCCAGTCCACCGACGCCGGCCTGCACGAAGATATGGGTCGGCGGGGCTGGGATCGTATCGGCCACCTCGCTCAAGAGCTGGGTGTAGCCTTCCATGACGCGCAGGGGGATTTCGACGTAACCCTCCCAGGAGCCGTCCGAGAGGAAGCGATAGCCCTTCGTGCCGGCCTGTTGGCGCGCCGCCTCGACGCTGGCCTCGTAGTCGTCGCCCGAGCGGACGACCTCGGCACCTTGCTCGCGCAGTCGGCGGGCGAAGGTGTCGGATACGCCCGTTGACAGATGTACGATGGCCTTGGCGCCGAAAATGCGGGCGCCGGCTGCAACCGAGAGGCCGTGATTGCCGGCACTGGCGGTAACGTAGGTGATGCCTGACAGCGATCCCGCCAGCCTGTCGGCGCCCGTTGCCGCGGCATCGTGGGCGATGACATAGGCGCCGCCCAGCGCCTTGAAGCTGCCAAGGCCCATGCGCTGGCGTTCGTCCTTGACGTAGACGGCGGCCACTCTTGCGCGCGCTGCAAGCGTGGGTGCTGCGACTAGCGGCGTCGGTCGCGCCTCGGGGCAGCGGGCGAGGAGATCGTGGAGCGTCGCCGTGCCTGGAATCGGAAACGGGATGGAGGGCGGCAGGCGCGGGCCTGCGGCCTTGCCGCGAAAAGGGTTCAGGAAGATTTGCATGGCGCCTGTCCCTCGTCACGGCTGCGCCGGCGGCGCCTACTTCTGCAGGGCGCCGCTGGTGCAGCAGCTGCTTTCGTGGCCGAACGGGGCCTGGTCTTTCAAGCGGCACAGGGGAAGTGGCACCGTTTGCGACCGCTTGACGAAGGTGTAGGCGATGCAGTTCGGCGTCAGCCGGCACATGCGCTCGCAAATCGCCGCCGTGTCGTCGACCAGCAACTTGGCGACGCGAAAATCGTTGCCGGAGCGGTCGGTGTTGGGCTCGCGCGTGAACGCCTTGCGGGCTGTGGCTGGCGTCGTCTCGGCCGCCAGGCTGCCCGGCTGCACGAGCACGATGGTTGCAGCAAGTGCTGTCGACGCCGCCGTGGCCCAGAGCGAACGCATGTCCTCGATCTCCTGCTGTCGCGATGTGCCTACTTGAGCGTTGGGCGCTGCGAGCGCAACGGGAAAAATTCGCCCGTCATGCCAGAGTGCGTTGCCAGAAGGCGGTCATGTCGGCGCGGAAGAGTTCGGCGTCACCCGGATTGGATCCGAGCTTGGCGCCCTTCCTGCCATAGCCGGCTTTCAACGAGTAGATCATGACATCGCGATCGACGAGGGCTGCATCCGGACTATCGGCCAGAGGGTGCAGAAAAGCGCCGTCGTCGGCCAGGTAGGTGGTCGGCGCGGCCGGCGATACCGAGGCGTCGGGGATGTCGATGACAGGCGAGCCGCGATCGAAAGAATGATGGGCGCCAGAGACGATGCGCATGGTGGCCTTGCCGCCGGACTGGCGGATCGCCTGCATGTGGCCCTGCACCTGCATCGGCGAGCACCACTCGTCGCGGTCGCCGATGAGACTGCGCACTTCGGTTTTGCCGACCCGCGGATCGAGGAACTGGTGACCACTCCAGGGATAGGCGCCGAGGGTGGCGATCGGGCCGTTGCCAGCGCCCAGCACAGGATCTGCGAAGCGGCGTGTTGCGGCGGTCAGCACGGCTGCGCCGCCGCGGCTGTGGCCCTGCGTGCCGGTGCGGTTGGCGTCGATCTCCGGCAGCGCCGAAACGACCTTCCAGGCCGCCAGCACGTCGTAAGCGCTGGCGGCAAACGAGAACTGGGTCTGGTTCGCCACCGTCGAGCTGACGCCTCGTTCGCCGAAGCTATCGAGCACGAAGGCTGCAATGCCCAGATCGGTGATGGTTGCGGCGTGGGCGAGATTGGCATCGGTGACACCGAGGCTGCCCGGAATGATCATGACGAGCGGGAGCGGGCCGGCGCCACGGCTCTTGGCCTCGGGGGGCATGAACAGCTTGCCGTCGACCGTCACCTTGGGCATGGCGGCCGGATTGGTGATGGCCTGATGGTAGTTGAGGGGCGATGCCGAGGGGATCTCGATCGTCCGGCCGACGCAGCCGTTGGCGAGCTTGACGGTGCGGTCTCGAAAGCGGGAGGGGGCACTGGCGCTCGACATCGGCGGCTCCTTGGATGACTGATGCTCAAGCCTCGACCGCCAGCGCCTGGACGTCAAGACCGGGCGCCGGCCATGGTGGCGACTTCCGCCGCCTCAGTCTCGAAGGCGCGAAAGAAAGGGGCCGATGATGTCGGAATAGTCATCGGTCCAAGCACGCAGGCGCTTGGCATCAAGCTCGCGCATGCCTTTCATCTCCTGGAAAGGGGCCAGTGCCTCGGCCGACTTGGTGAAGACGGCGATCGTCGAGGAAGTCTGTGAGTAGCCGCCATCGGCCTCGTCATCGGAGACGATCAGGCCGTGGACGCCCGGCACCAGCTTCACCGTTGCGGCGAGGACGGCATCGAGATCCAGGTAGCGGTTGGAGATGTGAAGGACGGCTGCGCCATTGGCGGAGGTCTTGGACAGATAGAGGCGCAGAGCCTCGGCCGTCATCAGGTGCACCGGCACGGCATCGGAGGTGAAAGCGTCGACGATGATCAGGTCGAAAGTGCCGTCGGCTTCCTTGGCGAGCGTCAGCCGGGCATCGCCAATGACGATGTCCGGCGGCTTGGGCTGGCAGCTCTCCAAATAGGTGAAGTTCTGCGGGTCGGAGGCCAGACGCACCATCAGGGGATCGATCTCGAAGATGCGCCAGCGCTCGCCTTCGGCCGCCAGGCAGGCGAGCGAGCCGGCGCCAAGGCCGATCACACCGAAGCGGCCAGTGCCGCCCTTCGCCGTCACGTTCTCACGCGCGACGACGGTGGCGCGGGCCATGGGACTTTGCGGATAATAATAGGTGCCGGGAGTGGTGTCAGGTGCTGTGGCGCCGGCCTCGTTGCGCATCTTCTGGGCGCCGTGCAGCGTCGTGCCGTGGGTCAGAATGTTGTAGGCACCCGACGGATAGATCCGATAGACGCCGAAATAGCTGCGATCGGCATCCGAGCGTCGGACGCCCGAGGGCAGCAATACAATGGTCGCGCACATGGCGGCTGCCAGGGCGAGCTGGCGCGTGGGGTGGCGCCACGCCAACACCATGGCGCCGGCGAACAGGAACGTCAGCACCACGGTGGAGCCCCACTCGATCGCCGCCGCGCGCCACCAGGCATAGGCATCGACGAGACCACGCAGCCACCACGCGACGCGGGGCAGCTCGGCGGTGTCAGCCGCCGGCAGAAGGTCGAGCATGCTCGGCAGCCAGATGATCGCGAGCGCGGCACCGGCGGCGACCAGCCACAAGGAGAGCAGGCTGTCGGTTGCGGCCTTGTTGAAGCGCAGCGACAGCGCGCCTGGACGGCAAGCGACGGTGAGGGCCAAGAGGATCGGATACTCGTAGATCTGCGAGAACAGCCGCGGGGCCAGGAGGGCTGCGAAGATGCCGCCGAGGACGCCGCCCAACGACATCAGCAGGTAGAACTCCGTCAGCCGCGAGGCTGGAGGCCGGGTCTCGTAAAGCGTGCGGTGGGCGACCAATGTGGCGGCGAAGAACACGGCCGTGCCGGTCGAGGCGGTGACGAACCAACCCTCGTGCTCGGTTTGCGAGAGCGCCAGCATTGCCAGAATGAGCGTGGCGATATGGACTGTCAAAAGCACGCTGCGGCTGGACATGGCGAGCCAGTGCTTTGCCAGCAGGACGAGAACGGAGGCCAGCAAGACACCCACCGCCATGGCCTGCGGCATCGAGACAGCCAGGCTCGAAAGACGGCCGGCGGCAAAAAGGGTGAGAGCTGCGACCACTATCGCGATCAGGACCGCGGAGGGGATGAGGAGTATCGGCGGATCGCGGAAGACCAGCACGAAGGTGAGCAGGTAGAGGGCGAGCGGCAACACCCAGAGCAGGGGCGCAGAGGCCACGTCCATGGTGATGTGCGTCGTGAAGGCGGTCAGCAATGCGGACGGCACGAACGCCAGGCCGATCCAGCCCAGGCGGCGGGCCCAGGTGGGCGGCGCTACCAGCATTGGGCCTGCCGATGCCTCCTTGCCGACTTCGACGGCGTGCGGGGCGTGGAGGCCAGCTGCAGCGCGGCGGCGGCGGGAGCGCAGCATCTGGCGCAGCGCCAGGGCGATGCAGGCGATGAGGGCCACAAAGCCCGCGGTCCACAGCGCGGTCAGCGCCTTGACGCCGAAGATCGGTTCCAGCAGCAGCGGGTAGGCCAGCAGCACCAGCAGGCTGCCAAGGTTGCTCGCGGCATAGAGGAAATAGGGGTCGTGGCCCTGGCGATGGCCGGAGGCGGCAAACCAGGCCTGCAGCAGCGGGGCATTGGCTGAGACGGCAAAGAACGGAAGACCGACGCCGGCAGCAAATAGCGCGAGCTGCCATAGTGCGGGATCGCCTGCGGGCGGCTCGCCCATTGTTGCGGGCACGGCGATCGGTAGGCTCAGGACGGCGAGCGCGCACACCGCCAGGTGGATGAGGCCGCTTACCCAGGGGCGGGTCAGGCGGATCAAGAGGTGGGCGTAGCAATAGCCGGCCAGAAGCGCTGCCTGGAAGAACAGCATGGCGACGGCCCAGACCGACGGTGAGCCACCGAGGATCGGCAGCACCAGCCGAGCGAACATCGGCTGCACGGAGAACAGCAAGGTTGCCGAGAGGAACGTGGTGAGCGTGAACAGAGCCAGGAGGCTCCAGTCCTGCGTCGCGCCAGCGGGTCCGTCGGCTTTCGGCTGCGACGGTTCGGTCGCGCCCACGTCCTCGCCGCTGCCGACGGCAGCCCGAGCCTTCTCCTGCATCACACGACTCCGCACAACTCCGAGCGCAAGTCACCCCTTATATCCGGGAACTGGGCTCGGCGATGGGCGGAGACGTGGTCGGCAGAGGAATTTTTTGTTTCAGACGGTTACAGCCTCGCCGACCTTGGGCACGAGGACGTTCTGGCCGGTCATTTCAGCCTGGAACTTGGACGCGTCGGGATCGAGCATGCCGGGGAATGTGCCGTAGTGGCAAGGGAGTACAGCCTTGAAAGAAAAGAACTTCTTGCAGGCAAACGCTGCCGCCTTGGCGCCCATGGTGAACCTGTCGCCGATCGGCACGATGCCGACATCGGGCTTATGGAACTCCTGGATCAGACCCATCCCTGAAAACATGTCGGTGTCGCCCATGTGATACAGCGTCTTGCCTTCATTGGCCTTGATGACGATGCCGTTGGGATTGCCGAGGTAGACGCCGCCGGACGACGAGGAGTGCAAGGCGTCGACGAGGGTCAAGGCAAAGGCGGCATCAGCGACCGTGCCGCCCGTATTCATCGGCTGGATGTTCTCAGCGCCCTTTTCCTTGACGTGCAAGGCCAGCTCATAGGTGGCAAACAGCGGTGCGCCGGTTGCCTTGCAGATCTCGCCTGCGTCGCCGATGTGGTCGTCGTGGCCGTGCGTGAGGGCGACGTGGGTCACGCCCTTGGTTGCGGCCTCGAAGGCGATGCCCGAAGCCTGGAAGGTCGGGTTCCCCTTCAGGAACGGATCGATCAGGATGACGGCGGCGCCGGTCTCGACGCGGAAACACGAGTGGCCATACCAGGTAATCTTCATGTGACATCTCCGGATCGGAAGGAAGGATGTGGAGGACTGGTCCGGGCGCCACTATAAGGATCGCATGAGCGAGAACAATCCGGCGGCTCCGGCGAGCCCCGACAGCACGTCCGCCGAGCCTGCGGGCGGCATTCTGGAGATTGCGGCGTTCGCGGCGGCGCTGGCGCCGGGGCGGCGGCTGATCGGCATCGACGTCGGCACCAAGACACTGGGTCTGGCGCTGTCGGACGTCGGGCGGATGATCGCCTCGGCCCTGGAGACCATCCGGCGGACCAAGTTCAAGGCGGACCTTGCCAGGCTGCTGCACCATGCCGAGACGCATGACGTCGGCGGCTTCGTGGTCGGGCTGCCCCTCAACCTGGACGGCAGCAAGGGGCCACGGGCGCAGGCGTCACGGGCCTTCGCCCACAACCTGACGCAGGCCTCTGGACGGCCGGTTCTGTTGTGGGACGAGCGGCTCTCGACGGCCGAGGCCGAGCGGATGCTGATCGCGGCTGACACCACCCGACGGCGGCGGGCCGAGGTGATCGACAAGCTGGCAGCCACGATCATCCTGCAGGGCGCGCTCGACCGGATGCGCGGCATGGGTGCTGCATGACCGAACCCACCGAAGCCGGCGCGAAGGCCGAGCGTTTTCTCGAAAAGCTTCTCAGTCACCGGTTGCGCGGCTACGACAATCACGAGCAGTCGCGCGCTGCGCTCGAGCGGATGGAAAAGGCGCGGGCTGCCTACTACGAGATCGACACGCGGGTGTCGCGTGACGGCGGCCTCTTCATCCGGCACGACCCGACCTTCATCGACGCTGCCGGGGGCCGGCGGGCAATCCATGCCGCCACAAGTGCCGAGATCGCCACGTTGGAGGGCACGGCGCGCGAGTTGCCGAGCCTCGAGGTGGCGTTAACTTGCTTTCAGCGGCAGGCGACGGGACGGCAAAAGCTCTGCATCGATCTCAAGGATATCGGCTTCGAGCGGGCGCACGTCGAGGCCGTTCGCCGGCATGGGCTCGACGACCGGGTCGTGTTCATGGCGCGCGCGCCGCAGGTGCTATTGGCGCTCGAGGCGGCTGGCGCGCGATCGCCGCTGGTGTTGTCGTGCCTGCTGTTGACCCGTCTCGGGGTCGTTGGCCGGGGTATCGGCCGGCTGGTCAGCGCGCGCATCCTGCGCTTTGGCGGCATGACGGTGATCGGTGAAGGTTGCTTCGATACGCCCCTCGAGGCAGGCGCGGTCGGGGGACAGCATACGTTCGTTGCCGCCGAGCTGGCACCGCGGCTCGTCGAACTGCTGACGCGATCGGGCGGCGGCGTCGCGGTCAGCCGGTTTCTGGTGGGACGGCCGCTGATTGCACTCTGCCGCTCCCAGGGGCTGCAGGTGTGGGCCTATGCGGCGCATACCCCCGACGACTACCAGACGCTGGCGGCTATGCCGGGCGTCGACGTGGTGTTCTCGGAGGACGCGCCGGCCGTGCTCGCCGGGCCGATCGAGCAGCTGTGACGGGCATGGCGTAACCGACTGGAGCGGCCAGGTTGCGGGGCCGTCGCCGCGGACCGATGCACACGGGCAAGCAATGGGATTGTCGCAGCAATCGCTGCCGGCCTAGACTGGTGGTTGTGCACCGGTGCAGGCCGGACACAAACCACGCCGCAGGAGCCCCAGTCATGGCGATCACCGTCCGCAAGCTGCATCCGCTGTTCATGGCCGAAATCAATGGCGTGGACCTTGCCCAGCCGATCGACGACGCGACCTTTCGCCAGCTCGACGATGCGATCAACGCGCACGCGGTGGTGGTGTTTCACGGCCAAAACCTCAACGATGACCAGATGATGGCGCTTGGCAGTCGCTTCGGCTCGATCGCCAAGCCCCGCAACCACCGGGTCAAGCGGCGGCTCAAGCATGCAGAGCTCGCCGATATCTCGAACCTGACGGAAGCGGGCACCCTGCGCGACCGCCAGGATCATCGCCGCCTCGATGCGCTCGGCAACATGCTCTGGCACTCGGACGCCTCGTTCCGGCCGATCTCGGGGGCCTTGTCGATGCTGCACGCACACATCGTGCCGTCGTGGGGCGGGGAGACCGAGTTTGCCGACCTCCGGGCCGCCTACGATGCGCTGGACCAGCGGATGAAGGCCACGGTCGAGGGTCTCGTTGCCGTGCATTCGATCTTCTGCTCGCGGGGCAAGCTCGGACATACCGATTATACGCCGGAGGAGCGCGCGGTGCTGCCGGACGTACGTCACCCGCTCGTCAAGGTGCATCCGGGATCGAAGCGCAAGACACTCTACATGGGCGCGCATGCCGATCATATCGACGGCTGGCCGGTTCCCGAGGGCAAGCTTCTGCTGAGCGACCTGATGGACCATGCGACGCGCGATGCATTCACCTATGCGCACAACTGGCAGGTTGGCGATCTGGTGATCTGGGACAACCGCTGCACGCTCCACCGGGGGCGCCGGTTCGACGACGCCCACGAAAAGCGCGACCTCAGGCGAGTGACGACGCAGGACCTCGAGTCCGTGAACGACAATCCGGAGGTTCTGGCCGCAACTGGAGGCCATCGGCGCGGCCTGAGGGCGTGCAACATGCGACGTGGCGGGGCTGGTCTTCGGCTTCGCGTTGGGCAACAATGGCCATCAACGCCCGATGCGACGGGCACTGGCAGACCAGGGAGGTTTTGGAATGGCCGACGACGAGCCGGTATGCGCCCAGAAGGGCCCCTATCAGGTGGAGCTGGAAGCGGGAAAGCCCTACTTCTGGTGCACGTGTGGGAAATCGCTCAAGCAGCCTTTCTGCGATGGCGCACACAAGGACGGGTCATTCAAGCCGATGCGCTTCGTCGCCGAGAAGAGCGGCACCTTCAATCTTTGTGGCTGCAAATCGAGCGACGACAAGCCGTTCTGCGACGGCGCCCACAACATGCTCTGACAGGGCCGGGCATCGGCTGGTCCGACGCGACGTCAAACCCGGCATTCCGTCCGAAGGGTGCAGGGAAGAGCAAGATGCGAGGGTGAGCGGGCTGTGATTGCCAGCTCAATCCGGGTATTGGGCAGGGCCGGATCGGCTGGCATTTGCCATCACCAGCAGTTGGCGCGCGGCAGCGCAAAAGGGCGGCATGGAATATTTCCTCCAGCAGGTGATCAACGGCGTGACGCTGGGATCGATCTACGGTCTCATCGCGATCGGCTACACCATGGTGTTCGGCATCATCGGCATGGTGAACTTCGCGCACGGCGATCTCTTCATGCTGTCGGCGTTCGTGGCGCTCATCCTCTATCTCGTCGTCTCCCACGTGCTCGGGATCGCGTCGCTTGCTGTGGCGCTGGCGCTGGTGCTGATCGGCGGGATGATCATCACCGGGCTTTGGAGCTGGGTGATCGAGCGCCTTGCCTACCGGCCGCTGCGGGGCTCGTTCCGCCTGGCGCCGCTGATCTCGGCTATCGGCATGTCGATCTTCTTGATGAATTTCGTGCAACTGGTTCAGGGGCCGCGCAACAAGTCGGTGCCGCCCATGGTCGAGGGCTATTTCTCGCTCGGTGAAACCGGCGGGATCATCGTCTCCTACAAGCAGATCATCATCGTCGGCGTGACCGCGGGGTTGCTGGCGATGTTCTGGTATCTCGTACAGAAGACGCCACTTGGGCGGGCCCAGCGCGCCTGCGAGCAGGACCGACGGATGGCGGCGCTGCTCGGCATCAACGTCGACCGGACGATCTCGATCACGTTCATCATGGGGGCGGCGCTGGCGGCGGTCGCCGGCCTGCTCTACGTGCTGCAATACGGCAGCGTCAACTTCGCCGACGGGTTCGTGCCGGGGGTCAAGGCGTTCACAGCCGCTGTGCTCGGCGGCATCGGCTCGCTACCGGGGGCAGTGCTGGGCGGGCTCATGATCGGACTGATCGAAGCGCTTTGGGCAGCCTATGTCTCGAGCGACTACAAGGATGTCGCCGCCTTCTCGATCCTTGCCATCACGCTGATCTTCCTGCCGTCCGGCATCCTTGGCCGCCCAGAGGTCGAAAAGGTCTGACGCACATGGCGGATGCCTCGACCTCGACGCCCTCGACCGCCAGTACCGGCCAACGCGCCCCGGACGCCAGCTTGCTGGCGGCACTCAAGGCGGCCTGCGTGTCAGCGGCGCTGACATTCGGGTTGTGCCTGCCGATCATCGCCTTGCGGACCAAGCAGGACTTCAACAACCAGCTTATTCTCGAACCGCGCTGGGGACTGGTGGCGCAGCTCGTTGCCATCGCTTTCATCGCGACGCTGGCGTGGCGCCTGATCAAGCCTCACATTGCCGGCCCGGCTGGCGGCAAGCGGCGGCAGTCCATCAGCGCTCCCGCCGGCATCCTCAAGGCCTTGCCGATGGCGGGGCTGGCACTGATCGTGCTGTTTCCCGTGATCACCATGGTGACGATCGGGCCTTCCGGCGCCATCAAATGGGTCGACAACTACGGCGTCCAGATTCTGATCTACATCATGCTGGGGTGGGGCCTGAACATCGTCGTCGGGTTGGCGGGCCTGCTGGATCTCGGCTACGTCGCCTTCTACGCTGTCGGGGCCTATGCCTATGCCCTGATGGCGACCCAGGTGATCCCCGAAACGATGCCGGTGCTCGGCCCCTATGCGTTCTGGATCTGCCTGCCGGTGGCCGGCCTGCTGGCGGCCCTGTGGGGCATCATCCTCGGCGTGCCGGTGCTGCGGCTTCGGGGCGACTACCTGGCCATCGTGACACTCGCGTTCGGCGAGATCATCCGGCTGGTGCTGATCAACTGGGTCGATTTCTCGAACGGCTATGCCGGCATCCAGACGCCGCGGATCACTTTCTTCGGGCTGCCCTTCACGTCGATCTCCGGCGAGGAGCGCACTTTCAGCGACGTATTCGGCCTCACCGGCACGCCTACCGTCTATCGCTCGATCTTCCTCTACTACGTGATCCTGGCGCTGGCTCTGGTTACCGCCTGGGTGACCAACCGGCTCAGGCAACTGCCGATCGGGCGGGCCTGGGAAGCGCTGCGCGAGGACGAGATCGCGTGCCGCTCGCTCGGCATCAACACCACCAACACGAAGCTCACCGCCTTTGCCATCGGTGCTGGCTTCGGCGGCTTTGCCGGCGCCTTCTTCGGCGCGCGGCAGGGCTTCGTCGATCCAAAATCGTTCGAGTTCCTGGAATTGGCCACGATCCTCGCCATCGTGGTGCTGGGGGGCATGGGCTCACTGGTCGGCGTGGCGGTGGCGGCGGTGGCGATGATCGGGGGCACTGAACTGCTGCGCGAGCTCGATGTGCTCAAGTCGGTGTTCGGCGAAGGCTTCGACCCGGCGCAGTACCGGATGCTGATCTTCGGCCTCGCCATGGTGGGGATGATGATCTGGAAGCCGCGCGGGCTGATTTCGACGCGGGTGCCGTCGATCGCCTTGCACAGTCGCAAGGCGGTATCGGGCGAGCTGGTCAAGGAGGGCCACGGCTGATGCCGGAAGCTGCGGCGACACCTGGCACCGCACACGCGCCGCTGCTGGTGGTCGAGCACGTCACCATGCGCTTTGGCGGGCTAACCGCCGTTAACGATCTCTCGTTCGTTGCCAACAGCGGCGAGATCACCGCGCTGATCGGGCCGAACGGGGCCGGCAAGACCACCGTCTTCAACTGCATCACCGGATTCTACAAGCCCACTGCCGGACGGATCGCGCTTCTCAAAGACGGCCCGGCTCGCGACGTGCTCGACACCGTCACGCGCTCGGGCGCTCGATGGAGCCGGGGCGTGACGCGCGGCGATAGCGGCGTTTTCCTGCTCGAGCGGATGCCCGACTACGAGATCGCCGCGAAGGCGCACGTCGCGCGCACCTTCCAGAACATCCGCCTGTTCTCGGGCATGACGGTGCTGGAAAACCTGGTCGTTGCCCAGCACAACCGGTTGATGCTCGCATCGGGCTGGTCGATCCTGGGTCTGCTCGGTGCGCCAAGCTTCAAGGCCGCCGAGCGAGAGGCTGTCGATAGAGCCCGGCAGTGGCTGGATCTGATCGGGCTCACCGATCGGGCGGACGATGCGGCTGGCGATCTTCCTTATGGCGCGCAGCGGCGCCTCGAGATCGCGCGCGCGATGTGCACCGAGCCGGTGTTGTTGTGCCTGGACGAGCCGGCGGCGGGTCTCAATCCCGCGCGAATCCGCCGATCTCAACGCGCTGCTGCGCACGATCAAGCGCGAGCACGCAACCGCGATCCTGCTGATCGAGCACGACATGTCGGTGGTCATGGAGATTTCCGACAAGGTGGTGGTCCTCGAATACGGCACCAAGATCGCCGATGGCCCGCCCGACGACGTGAAGAACGATGCGAAAGTCATCGCCGCCTACCTCGGCGTCGAGGACGAAGAGGTGGCGGAGGCCGAGGCCCTGGCGGAGGGCCGAAAATGAGCGAGACACCAACAGCCCCGCCGCCGTTGCTCAGCGTCCGCGGCGTCCAGACCTACTACGGGAACATCATGGCGCTGCGCGGCGTCGACCTTGACGTCGGCAAGGGCGAGATCGTGACGTTGATCGGGGCCAACGGCGCCGGCAAGTCGACGCTGATGATGACGATCTTCGGCAACCCGCGGGCGCGGGCCGGCAGCATCACGTTCAAGGGCCAGGACATCACGGCGCTTGCCACGCACGAGATCGCGCGGCTGCGCATCGCGCAATCGCCAGAGGGTCGGCGGATCTTTCCGCGCATGACGGTCTATGAAAACCTGCAGATGGGCGCCGAACTCGACAAGGGCGCGCATTTCGATGAAGACCTCGAGAAGGTCACGCGGCTGTTTCCGCGCCTCAGGGAACGCTTGGAGCAGCGCGGCGGGACGCTTTCGGGCGGCGAGCAGCAGATGCTGGCCATTGCGCGCGCGCTGATGAGCCGGCCGGAGCTGCTGCTGCTGGACGAGCCATCGCTGGGGCTGGCGCCGCTGATCGTGAAGCAGATCTTCTCGGCCATCCAGGAGCTCAACGAGAAGGACGGCATGACCGTGTTCCTCGTCGAGCAGAATGCCTTCCATGCGCTTCGGCTGGCGCATCGCGGCTACGTGATGGTCAATGGGCAGATCACGATGACGGGCAGTGGACGCGAGCTGCTGGCTCGGCCCGAAATCCGCGCGGCCTATCTCGAAGGCGGGCGGCATTGATAGTTCCCGCGCATCAGGACTTGCCATAAGGGGCCCGCAGCGGCTTCCATGGTGCCGCATCCGCCGACGCGCCAGAAGGAACCGAGCCGCCATGACCACGCCCGCCCTCACCAACTATGACTACATCGTCGTCGGCGCGGGCTCTGCCGGCGCGGTGGTTGCCAGCCGGCTCAGCGAAAGTGGCGACTACCGCGTGCTGTGCCTGGAAGCTGGCACCGAGGGCTCGGATTTCCTGTGGTCGCGGATTCCCGTCGGCATCGCCAAGCTGGTCGACAATCCGGCCGTCAACTGGTGCTACAAATCAGAGCCCGACGACGGCTCGGGCGGACGGCAGATCGAGGTTCCGCGCGGCAAGATGCTGGGCGGATCGAGTTCGATCAACGGCATGGTTTTCATCCGTGGCCAGGCGCAGGACTACGATCACTGGGCGCAGCTCGGCAATCGCGGCTGGAGCTACCAGGACGTGCTGCCGGTGTTCAAGAAGATGGAGAGCTACGACGGCGGCTCGGACGCCTACCGCGGGCGCAACGGACCTCTGCGGGTCACCGATACGCCGCGCAACAAGGTTCCACTGCTCGAAAAGATGATCGAGGCCGCCGGCAAGATTGGCCTGCCGTTCAATCCCGATCTCAACGGCGAGACGCAGGAGGGGATCGGCATGAGCCAAGTGACGATCGCCAAGGGACGCCGGCAAAGCACGGCTTTCTGCTACCTCGACCCGGCGCGGTCGCGATCCAATCTGCGCATCGAGCAAGGGGCGCTCGCCGAGGCGCTGGTGCTCGAGGGCAAGCGCTGTGTCGGTGTGCGCTATCGCGTCGGCGGCGAATTGCGGGAGGCGCGGGCCCGGCGGGAAGTGGTGCTCTCAGGCGGCTCGATCAATTCGCCGAAGCTGCTCGAGCTTTCCGGCATCGGGCAGGGCGCGCTACTGCGCGGGCTCGGTATCACGCCGGTGCACGAGCTCAAGGGCGTCGGCGAGAACCTGCGCGACCACTATTCGCCGCGCGTCAAGTTCGCCATCACGGAGCGCAATGCCACCTTCAACGACAATGCGCGCGGTTGGCGACTGGCGCGGGAGGCGATCAAGTACGCGCTCTACCGCGAGGGGTTCCTGGCGACGACGTCGGTGCCGCTGCGGATGTATTTCCGCACCCGGCCGGGCCTTGAAACGCCCGATGCGACCATCTCCGTACTTCCCTTCATCTACGAGATGGCCGGGCGCGAGCGGCGCATCAGCCGCCAGCGCGGCATCACCATGAACATCAACGTACTGCGCTCGGAAAGCATCGGCTCGATCCACATCAAGTCTGCCGATCCGGCGGCGCCACCGGCGATCCGGTTCAACTTCCTGTCGGCGCCACATGATCGCGATGGGCTGCTGGCCGCGATGCGCAAGGCGCGCGAGCTGATGGCGACGTCACCACTGGCCGAGATCACCGGCAAGGAGATCGCGCCCGGCGCGCACCTGCAGAGCGACGAGGAACTGTTGGAGTGGGTGCGCAATAACGCCGAGACCACCTACCATCCGGTCGGCACCTGCAAGATGGGCTCGGACCCGGCTGCGGTGGTGGACGCGCAACTCAGGGTGCACGGTATCGAGGGCTTGAGGATTGCGGATGCCTCGATCATGCCGACGCTGACCAGCGGCAACACCAACGCACCGTGCATCATGATCGGCGAAAAGTGCTCGGAGATGGTGCTGGCGGCTGCCAAGGTCGGCTCCCAGAAAGCAGCCTAAACCGCGACAGCCGCTGACCCCGGCGCGAGGCGGCGACGTGAGATCTCTTCCACGGGGCCATCGGGCGTGCGGATGCCACGCTCGATGCATTCCACCACCGCCCTTGGGTCCGAGGCCCCGGCGAAGCGATAGAGGTTGTAGCGCGCCAACGTCTGGCGTCCGTGGGTCTCGGCCATCGAGGCCGAAGGAACGCCAACGATGGCCGCCGTGCCATTCGGACTTTCGACGAAGTTCAGCATGGCGCGATGGTTGTGGCCGTGGAGGACGAGCTCGGCGCCATGGCGCGCCAGGACGCCGGCCAGGTCGGCGGCGTCCTCGAGGGCGCAGCGCGCCTCGCGCAGGCCGGGTATCGGCGGATGGTGGATCAGCACAACACGGGCGAGGCCCGCCCCACGCAGCTCGTCCAGCAGGCGCGCCAGCTCCGCGAGCTGGTCGGGGCCCAGCCGGCCGGAGGCATAGAGCGGCGGGGTCGGGACGGCGGAATTGAGGCCGATCAGGGCCAGCGGGCCGAGGCGGCGAACGAACGGAAAGCGCGGGGCCACGGTCGACACGATGTCTGGCGGCGGCGCGGTCGGCGGAAGCGGCGTCATATACCCACCCCAGCGCGCAATGCCCGGATCGTCCGTTACGCAGGTATAGATATCGTGATTGCCTGGAATGGCTGTCACGTCGGCCGGCGGGCCGACGTCCGCCAGCCACCTGGCTGCTGCCGCATGCTCGACCGGCAAGCCCAGGTTCGCCAGATCTCCCGTGACTGCGATGTGATCCGGCTGCTGGTGGCGAAGGTCGCTCAAGAGGCGGGCCAGCACGTCGGCACGATGCTGGCGCTTGCGGCGGCGGATCCAATTGAGCACACCGAGCAGACGCTTGATGTTCCATTCGCCCAGTGCCGGCAGCGGCAGCGGCGGCAAATGCGGGTCGGAGAGATGGGCGAGGGTAAACGTCATCGTGGCGTGCTGCCTCGTTCGGCCGATGCCGGCTGCTGGCGTCACGACAGCGCTTGCCACGTTGCGCTTAAGATTGCAAAGAGGCTGTCGTTGGCGACATTCTGCCTATGGTTGCCGAAGCGAAAGTGACGCTCGTGAAACGAGAGATGATTATCCGGCGGTCGATGCAGCGCTACTGGCGCTGGCAACGATCGTTGACCTTCGGGGCGCGGGGAATTGTCATCGACGGCGAGGGCCGGGTGCTGCTTGTTCGACAGACCTATTCGCCGGGCTGGATCTTTCCCGGTGGCGGTGTCGAATACGGCGAGACGATCGAAGATTCGCTGCTGCGCGAACTCTTGGAGGAAGGCAATATTGAGGTGACCGGTCCGGTTGAATTGTTCGGCATCTATTCGAATTGGGAGATCTACCCCGGGGACCATGTTGCGATCTACGTGGTGCGGCATTGGCACCAGACCCAGGTTCCTGCTCCCAACCGCGAGATCGCCGAAACCGGGTTCTTTGCCCCGGACGCCCTGCCGGAGGGCACGACGGCCGGCACGCGGCGGCGGCTCGCCGAGCTTCTCGGGGGCCAGGCGCGGTCCAAGCTCTGGTAGGGATCGCGGCCCGGGGGTATCGGCCTGCGGGGCGACTAACGCTACCTTTAGACGATCAGGCTATGGTTCCCTGACCAGCCTTGGCGGGCGGCTCGCGCCGTGCCCGGGCGTGCAGCCTCGACCGGGAGACTGACAAGCCGTGCTATCCGTTTTCGGTTTTTGCGTATTCGCGGCCCTGTTCGGCGGCATGCTGCGGGCCAACGCGCGCCGCTGGCGCTATCTCGCGACGAGATACGCCGGAGCCGCAGACCGCCCGCTCCAAACCCGGAAATTGCAAAGCGCCGTGCTGCTCGGCCTTGGCGGGTTCAATTCCATAAAGGGCATTTTGACGATTGGAGTCCATGAAACCGGCGTTTCTCTCCGAATTCTCGCGCCCTTTTCGTTGTTTCACACGCCGCTCTTCATCCCTTACCGCGAGATCCAGGGCTGGGGGGCATCGTGGTACCTCGACGCGGCGTCGACCGAGTTGGCGATCTGCAATGCGCCCGAGGTCAAAATTATCATGCCGGCCGAGCAGGCCGAATGGATCCGACGCCATGCGGGCCACCAGATGCAGCTTTCCAAGGCCAAGCCTCCCGAGGGTAATTCGGGTCGTGGTTGGCGGGCGTTCGCTCTTGTGCACGCTGCCATTTCGCTCGCGATGATCGCATGGCTGTCCGTCCACCTCCTCATGCGCTGAACCTCGAGCCCCCGATCCGGCCTCGCGCGACACTTTGGCCGCTCAAGCGGGCACCGACGGAAGCGCTCGACGACGACGACTGACGCATGCTATCGAAGCGGCCATGATGATGAGAGCCAAACAGCGCATCCCCTGCCGGCGACGATGCCGATGACGCCTTGCGAGGCTGCCACTTGTGGCAGAGCCTTGCGGGATTGCGCTTTCTCACTTCACGCCCTCACCCCATAAGCCGACCCGACGCCTGCCGCCGCGTCTGCCCTGTCTCCCGGAGCCCCGCGATGCTTGCCGAGCCGCTCGCGACTGTCACCATCCGCCCCGTCACGCCTGATGACATGGCGGCCATCTCAGCCTTGGGCGTGCGGGTGTTCGGTCCCGGCCGCTTCGCGCGAACGGCCTACCGGGTACGGGAGGGGACGCCCGAGGTCTCGCCCTATTGCCGGCTGGCAGAGTTCGAGGGCCGGATCATTGCGTCAATTCGAATGACGGAGATCAGGATCGGGGGGCAGGCGGGCGCATTGCTGCTCGGGCCTCTTGCGGTCGATCCGGCGCACGAAAACAAGGGCCATGGCCGCCGGCTGATTGCCGAAAGCCTCGAATGTGCCCACGCGAATGGCCAGCGGCTGGTGCTGCTGGTCGGCGACATGGCCTATTATGGCCGGCTCGGGTTCGTCGTCGTGCCGCCCGGGCAGATCCAGCTGCCGGGGCCGGCTGATCCTGCCCGCGTACTGGCCCGGGAGCTCGTCGATGGGGCACTGAATGCCTACTGCGGCAGCGTCAGTGCATGTCACTTCCGCCAGTGCTGACTGCCTGTACCCGTTGAAACGGCAGAGCACTCCCGGGCAAGTTGACCCGAGAGTGCTCCGGTTTCGCTCAGCAGGTCTTACCAGAGGCAGGACCAGA
This sequence comes from uncultured Alphaproteobacteria bacterium, assembly GCA_963761475.1. Lineage (GTDB taxonomy): Bacteria > Pseudomonadota > Alphaproteobacteria > Rhizobiales > Hyphomicrobiaceae. The sequence goes on along the minus strand of CAVXGT010000010.1, from coordinate 450,426 downwards.
CCTTGTAACCGTGCTTGTAGGTCCAGCCGTAGTGACCGCAGACGGGCTTGTAGTACTTGTAGGTATAGACCGGCTTGTAGTGGCTATAGCCGTAGTAATGCTTCTTGTATGTCTTGTGGCCGTAGCCGTAGGACTTATACCCGTAGGACTTGTAGCCGTGGCCCTTGTAGCCGTAGCTGTGGGCGCTGGCTGAGGTGGCGATGCCGGCAGAGGCGATGACCACGGCGGCGGCGAGGGCGATGTTCTTGATCATGATGTTTGACTTTCGAGTTGTATATTGAGTTGAGATTCAGGGGATTGGCTGGCTGACGGACCTGCCGGTCGGCCGTCCGTCAGCGGTGCTGGTTCAGTGCCAGAGGACGCAAACCAGCTTCTTGCCGTGGCTGTAGCTGTAGACCCACTTGTGCTTGACGCAGACCGGCACGTGGTAGGCCTTGCGATAGCCGTGGAACTTGTGGGCGTGGAAGAACTTGGTCACGTGATGGCGATGGCCGTAGCCATGGCCGTGATGATGGGAGCGGTAGCCGGCCTGGGCCGGAGCTGCGAGCGCTGCGATGGCGACGAAGCCTGCGGCCAGGGCACCAAGGATGTTGCGGTTCATGTCATTTCTCCATTCGTCAGGTTGCTGTTTCAGAGGAGCGAGGCTTAAGCCGAGGTCGGGGTGAGTGGCCGTTGCCGTCGCCTCCGTTCTGATCTGTGTTCAATATACACGAAATCGAGCCGTTGCGTACCGTTTTCTTTTCACAGTTTCGTGATCGATGTTCAGTGGGTTCGGGGGCCGGCGGGTGAGCGTCCTGGGGTCGCCTAGGCCGGCCTGGTGCTATGGATAGGACGGGCGCCGCCCCGCGTGCTTAGCGGAGCTCGGGTGGCTAGCCGAGCCGGCCAGTCCGACGGGCGCTTGCCTGGTGAGGGACAGCGGCCGGGCTCACACCACGGCGCCGGCGCGGCCAGTGGGGGCCTCTTCCGATTCCAGCTTGCCATCACGCAGGGAGAAGATGCGATCGAAACGATCGAAGATCTTCTCGTCGTGGGTGACCGCGATGACTGCCGCCTCCTGCTCGACGGCGACCTTACGCAAGAGGTCCATCACGATGCCGGCGCGCTTGGAATCCAGCGCTGCGGTCGGCTCGTCGGCCAGGATGATGCGCGGGCGATTGGCAAGAGCCCGGGCGATAGCGACGCGTTGAGCTTCACCGCCGGACAGCTTGGCGGGCATGGCGGACTTGCGATGGCCGACCTCGAGGTAGTCGAGCAGCTCGTGCGCCCGCCGGCGGGCGGTCTCGGCATCGGCGCCCGCCATGTTCAGGACAAGCGCAATGTTGTCGGTCGCATCGAGGAACGGGATCAGATTGTGGAACTGGAAGATGAAACCGATCTTGTCGAGCCGAAGGTAGCGCAGATCGGAGCGCAACCAGCGGCCGTCGCGCAAGACCGGCTCGCCGTCGAATTCCATGTCACCGGCCGATGGGTCGAGGATACAGCCGATGACGTTGAGCAGCGTCGTCTTGCCGGAGCCGGACGGGCCCAGCAAGGCCACGACCTCGCCGGGGAAGACGTCCAGCGAAATATCGCGGAGCGCATCGACTCTCGTCTCGCCTTCGCCGAAGTGCTTGGAGATGGCGCGAAGGCGAACCAGGGGGTGGGACGTTTCCGATGCCGCCATGTCAACCTCCCAGCGCGGCGGCTGGATCGACGCGGAGCGCTGCGCGCACGCCGAGACCGCTCGAGAGAAGGCAAACCACGAAGACGATAAGGCCCAGCACCACGACGTTGTCGGGCTCGAGCACAACGCGGCGCGGGAAGACATCCTTGACGAAAAAGATCAGCGTCGCGCCGATGGCAAAACCGATGGCTCCCAGCGCCAGAGCCTGCTGGACGATCATGGCGATGATGGTGCGGTCGGGTGCGCCAATCAGCTTGAGCGTGGCGATCTGCTTCAGCTTCTCCATGGTCATTGTATAGATGATGAGCGCGATAATAACCGCCGAGACCACCAACAGCAGCGACGTGAAGAGGCCGATCTGGCGGCGCGCGCGATCGACCAGAGAGCGGGTGAGGATCAGCTCCTGATCCTCCTGGGTCAGGGCGGTCAAGTGTTTCCAGCGTTGCACGGTTTCCGCCACCGTTGCGGGCGAGGCGTTCGGCTGCAGCCTTGCGACAACGGCATTGACGGTATCGCGCTTGGCGCCCTCGATGCCGCGGGCTCGTTCGATACGGGTCGCCGCCGGGGCCAAGTCGAACTGCAATTTCTGCGCATCGGCGAGCGTCACATAAACCGCCGGATCACCACCGGAATTGACCTGATGGCGGGTCAGGCCCACGACCGTGAAGGTGGCACGGCCGAGCCTGATGCGGTCGCCCAGCTCAAGGCCCGATGTGCGGTCGGCGACCATTTGATAGTGGCTTTGCGCGATAGCGTGGCCAGCGTAGACCTCGGGCGGTCCGCCGGGCCTTGCCGGCTCATGACCGATGACATATAGCCTGAGTTTCGCGCCGCGATGCTGGGTCTCGACGGTTTGATAGGTGAGACTGCCGGCCGAGGCGACACCTGCGATGCGGGCGATCGATTCGCGAACATCGCCAGGAATGCGCGAGGCTTCGGCAAAGGGGCCGCGCGTGCCTGCCTCGACGACCCACAGGTCGACTGCCGGTGCGCGGGCAATGGTCAAGGCATCCACGACCAGTCCGCGATAGATGCCTATCATGGCCAGAACCACGCCCAGCAGCAGGCCCAGACCGACGCAGGTCAGAATGAAGCGCCCGAGATTGTGGCGAATGTCACGATAGGCGAGGTTCATTTGCGACCGTCCCTGCCGATGGTCGCGGCGCGGCCTTCCCGGAAGGCACGATCGGTTTGGGTGACGGCGCGAACCCCGTCTGGCAAGCCGCCTGCGATCTCGAGACGCCCATCCTCGGTGCGGTGGCGGAACTTGACCAGGCGACGCTGCAGCCGGCCCTGTTCGAGGGTCCAGATCCGGCCCTCCCGGCCGTTGTAGCCCTGGACGGCGGCTTCCGGCACGAGCAGGGCCGACTCGAGGTTTGCAACCTCGATCCAGAACTCGACCTGCTCGCCCAGAAAGACCCGGTCCGGTGGATTCTCGCCGCGAATGTAGACCCGGCGTTCCTCGGTGACGCGATCACTTTCGAGCCCGATGCGGATGACCTTGCCCTGGAACTGGTCCTGAGGGCGGGAGCGCAGGCGCGCCTCGACACGCTGGCCTTCCTTGAGGTAGCCGGCTCTCGCTTCGTCGATATAGGCGAGGCCCCAATAACTGCCCACGGCGATGATTGTGAAGATTGGGTCGCCAGACTTGATGACGGAGCCGGCCTCCTTGTGACGCTCGATCACAACGGCGTCGTAGGGCGCCAAGAGCGTGCGGTGGCGGAGCATGGTTTCTTCAAACTGAAGCTGGGCGCGGGCGTCGGCCAGTTGCGCCTTGGCGCTGACGGTCTCGCTTTGCGCGATTGCGACGTCGGCCTGGGCCACGGCATCGTCGCGCTCAGCCTCCTCGGCGATCTGCTGGGAGACGACGTCGCGCCCGGCCAGCGACTGCTTGCGTTTGTTGGCGAGTTGCTTCTGCGCCATCACCGCCTGGGCCTTCTCGAGGGCGGCGGCTGTGCGCCTGATCCCGACCTCGGCGATCTCCAGGGCGGCGCGCGCCTTGGCGACCTTGGCCTCCTGTTCACCCAGGCTCAAGCGAGCCAGGACCTGGCCTTTCTTGACCTGATCGCCGTGGTCGGCGTTGAGCTCGACCAGCGTGGCACCAACCTCGAAGCCGATCTTGGAGAGCACGCGCGCCTCGACCGTGCCCAGGCCAAACACGCGCACTGGGACATTCTTCTCGACGGAGGCAACGCGAACCGAGAGGGGGCGATTTTGAAAAGCGAAGAACGCCAGCGCGATCGCCGCGAGTGCGATGGCTGCCTGGACGTAGCGGGACCGGAGCGCCCGGGTCAGGATCGAGGCAGGCGACGGTGCTGGCGGAGTTGCTGGTTTGCCTGCGGCCTGCTCGCTCATCTTACCGTTCTCCCCTCGCGCATGCCTCTGTAGCCTGCCCAGTTACAAACACGGGCGGCTCCTTCGACGAGGCACTCTCGCCCGTGACCTTATTTCAGCGCAACGGGTTCGGACGTGACAATGTCACGGCTGAGGCATGGGGGATTTGATCAATTGCAAAAAGACCGCCGCCGGCCTGTACGGGACGAGCCGGCGGGGGAGACATGGCGCGCGCTGATTGCGGTCGTTGGCCGTCGTCTCAGCTCCCCGGGCCCGCGTCGAAGGCGACCTTGTCCATGATTTCGGAGGCTTGGCGGCGGAGCGCCGCGATACGGTCGAAGGCGAGCTTGTCGGGCACCAGCTTGCCCCAGCTGTCGACGAGCGGCGACGGTTTGATGCCGCTCAGCAGCGGGTACTCGTTGACCTGATCTGCGTAGATCTTCTGGCCCTCGCCGGCGCTCAGAAATTCGATCAGCTTGACGGCATTGGCTCGATTGGGGGCGTACTTGGCGAGGACTGCGCCGGAGATGTTGACGTGGGTGCCGTTGCCGGCAGCATCCGGGAAGAGGATCTTGATCGACTTCGCCCACTCCTGCTGCTCGGGGTGGCGGGTGTTGGTCTGCATCGCCGCCATGTAATAGGTGTTGGCAATCGCCAGGTCGCATTCGCCAGAGAAAATGGCCTTGGCCTGATCGCGATCGCCGCCCGCCGGCTTGCGCGCCAGATTTGCCTTGACGCCGCGAGCCCACGCCTCGGCCTTGGCGGCACCGTCGTGGGCGATGAGGGCTGCAAGCAGGCCGATGTTGTAGGTGTGTTGGCCAGAGCGCATGCAGATGCGGCCCTTCCACTTGGGATCGGCCAACTCGGCATAGGTAATGGCGTCCTGGGGCACGCGAGCCTTGGAGGCAAACACCACACGCGCGCGCTGCGACAGGCCGATCCAGTGGCCCTCTGGGTCACGGTAGCGTGCGGGGATGTTGGCCTGGACGACGCTCGAGGCCAAAGGCTGCGACACGCCCTTGGCCTTGGCCTCCGCGAGGCGGCCGATGTCGACCGTCAAGATCACGTCGGCCGGACTGTTGCGACCTTCGGCGGCGACGCGCTCGAGCAAGCCGTCCTGACTATAGATCAGCCGGGTTGCGATGCCGGTTTTGTCGGTGAACGCTTTCAGCAGTGGCTGGACGAGGCCCGGCTCGCGGAACGAGTAAATGTTGACCACGCTTTCAGCCTGGGCCGTCTTCGCCTGCAGCATCAGCGGCAGGGACAGCGCCAGCATGAAAGCTGCGCGCGAACGCTTCGGTTGCGACATGGTGCATCTCCACATGATCGTGCGTTATGTAGCGCACAAACATCCGAGTTGATGGCACGAGTCAAGCGCGATTGGACATAGTTGAAACGATTGGAATTCTTCTAATTCCAATGAGTTAGATCATCCTACCGACTATCAGGCACGCGGACGGCCGAAGGGGATGATCGCGGCCGACTGGCGCGGACCGGTGGCATCGGTGCCGGCGTCGCGGACGGTGGTTTCGGTCGCGGAATTGGGCCTTTGCCGGTCGATGCGCAGCACCTTGGCGGAATGGCGCTGGCCCCGTGCGAGGGTGCTGGCAGTGACGTGGGGGTTGGCCTCGGGCGCAGCGGGCACGGGATCGGCGCAAACGTGCGGACCGATCTGTAGTCCACCGACGCGGTCGAGCCAGCGATCGGCCAGGCTGCCGGGCTCAACGCCATCGGCCAGGCCGAGACTTACGGAACCGTTGGAGTGCACCAAGGCGTCGCGAACGTCGGATGATGGGGGATGACGATCGTCTCGCATGGTCGCCACGTCAAAATCCAAAAGGCCCAGCCAATATCGGCACGACCTTGAAGCTTGCATACAGATGTTAAGCGGCAGTTAAGCGACCGGTCATATTCGCGCACGTCGGCCAGATTGATTCTCCTCCTGCAGCGTGCTTGCAGGCGCCGGGAGCGGGCGGCTCGCCGTGGAAATGCCCGATGGCTCGGCTCTTTCAGGGGTGACGGCGATGTGCGCTGCTCGATAGAATTGCCGCTATACGCCGGCCGCGATCGGGAAGGCGCCCTCGCGACGAGTGTGCCAGATACGACCTCCCACCACGGTTCCTTCGGCGATAATTCGCCGATCGCCGGTCATCTGCTCGCCCATGACGTCGACGTAGTCGAAGCGGCCTTCGGCGACCGACAGGATGGAGGCATCGCCCGCCGAGCCGGCTTTCAGGCTGCCGAGTTCGGGCCGCCTCAGCGCCATGGCGGCATTGACGGTCGATTGCTTGATGACTTCGGCCAGCGGCACGCCCATGCAGAGGAACTTGGACATGGTGGTGACCTGGTCGAAGGCCGGGCCGTCGATGCACAGGGCATGGACGTCCGACGAAATCGTGTCGGGCATGAAGCCGTTGGCCAGCATGGCGCGTGCGGTCTTGAAGGCGAAGGAGCCGGAGCCGTGCCCGATATCGAACAGCACGCCGCGCTTGCGCGCCTCAACGACGGCAGGCTTGATCTTGCCCTGGGCCGTGACTGGGGCGTTGGGAAACGGGCGAAAGGCATGCGTGAGGACATCCCCCGGCCGCAGCATGCCGATCACCTCCTCGTAGGACGGCGGAGGGTGGTCGATGTGGCACATGAGGGGCATGCCGACCTCGTCTGCGACCTGCAGAGCGATATTGAGCGGGGCTGAGCCTTGGTCGCCCGAGGCGTGCAGGCCGACGCGCACCTTGATACCGACGATGACGTCGCGATTGCGCTCTGCGACCTCGACGGCCTGGCGTGGGGCCATCAACTCCATGTTCTTGGATTCGCCCACCATATGGGACTTTGAGAACGCATATATGCCGGCAAACGACACGTGCAGGTAGGCTAGAATGCGTGTCTCGGACCGCTCGATAACGTGTTTGCGGAAGCCGGCGAAGTTGCCGGGGCCGGCGCTACCGGTGTCGATCGACGTGGTGACGCCCGACGTGCGGCAGAACTCCTCGGCGTCGATGCCGAGCGAGGTACCGCCCCAGTAGACGTGGGTGTGCAGGTCGATCAAACCGGGGGTCACGATGTGGCCCGCGCAATCGCGGATTTGGGTTGCAGGTCCCGCTTTCAGCTCCTTCGCCACACCGGCTGCGCGGCCACCTGCAAAGGCGACGTCCATAACCGCGTCGATGCCTTGCGAGGGATCGATAACGCGGCCGCCGCGGAGAATCAGGTCGTAGTCGGGCATGAATTGGCTCCTGCTGGAAGTGCGATGCGAATGCTGACACCTCCGGATAGCGTTCGGCAACCCGTCATTACCGACCTTGTTCCCCGCCTAATCTCAGGGCCGACCCAACGCGGGCAGGCGCATCGCCGACGTCCGGAAAACGGCGCGCGCACCAACCCCCTCGACCATGCTGTCGACTGCAGCCGACCAGGCGTCTTAGCCGGGAAACGAGGACCATGTTTGGTGGAGTGGCGGCGCGCCAGGCATGTCGCCACCATCGGGAGACGGCAAGATGGGGTGCAAAATGGCCACGGTGGCCGCCGAACTTGGTGACCGACCCTATTTGATTCGGCCCTGGCCTTGTTTCGCGCGGCGGCGTTCGCATACTAACCTCGAAGTGCTGCGGCACGGATTGACCACAATCGCGACGCGAGGGGAACGATGAGACTGGTCCGCCTTTCCATGCTCTGCGCACTGACGGGCGTCATCGCGCCGTTGCACACCACTACCGAGGCGCACGCGCAAGCCGTCTGGTCGGGCGGCGGCCCCGTGTTCCAGAGCGACATCGAAAAGCGTCAGCAGAGGCTCGAGGCGGAGCGTGCCGAGCGGCGCAAGTCGTATGGACCGGTGTCGTATCCGAAGTTCATGCAGGGTGGCGAGAAGCCCGACATCGCCCCGGAAAAGCCACCCATCGCCTATTTGGACGGTAACGAGAAGCCTGGGACGATCATCGTCGATACGGGCGGGCGCAAGCTCTACTACGTGTTGGCCGGCAACAAGGCCTATGCCTATCCGATCTCGGTCGGGCGCGATGGCTTCACCTGGACGGGAACCCAGAAGATCAGCCGCATCGCGTCTTGGCCCTCTTGGACACCACCCCCGAGATGCGCCAGCGCCAGAAGGGCTTGCCCGTCACGGTCTCCGGTGGGCTGATCAATCCGCTCGGGGCGAAGGCCCTGTATCTCGGCAGCAGCATCTACCGCATCCACGGCACCAACAACGAGCGCAGCATCGGTCGGGCCAATTCCTCGGGCTGCTTCCGGATGACGAACGCGCATGTGACGCATCTGGCGACATTGGCCCGGGTCGGCACCACGGTGCGGGTGGTGAAGAGCTATTCGGGCGCCAGTGCGAGCGCGCCTCTGTCGTCATTGTTCGGCGGCTTTGCCTCGAATGACGAACCGGCGCCGAAGCAGAAGACCAGCAAGCGCAACAAGAACTAGGGCGCCGGACGGACGTCAGTGGCGGGGTGGCATCGGCGCCTGAGCGTCTATTTGGCCCGCGCGCCGATTGCTGCGACCTTTGCTCAGAGGACAACAACGGCCATTAATGGGCGCGAGGCCGTGGCGGCGGCCGCCTCATCAGAATACGGTTCGAAAGCCCGACGTTCTCCACCGGCGACCGGTGTCACGCACTCGCCATTACGGGCTCGCCGGCTTCTTCTTGTCGGTTACCACGATCCCTACACCGACGCCGACTGCAACTGCCCCGAGAATGTAGTGGTCGTGCGGGATAGCAAAGGCTTGCTCGCACTGGCGCTGAACCTGCTCGTCCTTGATTGATCCGCCTGAGCGAAGCTGGTTCGGCGCGCCGACGGCGACAACGCGGCCAGGCTCCACTTTCTGACGGCAACCGTCCTCGTAGACGATCACGGCCGAGCTATTGGGCCTCGCCACGACCAGATCGCCATAATTGGCTGTCGTCGGGCCTGAGACCGCCTGATAACCGGACCCACGGTTGACTTGGATCGTACCGACAATGTCCTGGACCGTTGCCGCTTCTGCTCCGCCCGACCCCAAGGCGCCGCACCCAATGGCAAACACGAAAAGCATCGCACTCGTCGTCCGCTTGACAGCGGCGGCCCCACAGACTGGGGCAGAGACTCGATACGCTTGCACGCGACCAACTCCTCGACACGAACGCAAGTTACGCAACGCTACTCAATGGCGCCTTGCTGACGACGAGCGCATTTCCCGTTTGGAAGCCGGGTGCTCGGGCAGGGCGTTAACACTTTATGCACAACGCGAGATCATAGCAGTGGAAAACATAACTCAATAGCGTTTTGACGACTAGACAGTGCGAATTTGCAACACTGCATGAGTCGCCCAGCGCACCCGTCTTTGCGTCGCCACCTGGTCAGCCAGACCGATTGGGCTAGCCGCGGAAGCGCCGATGCCGCTCAGTGCGCAGGAGCTTTGGCATTGGCGACCAGGCACCATTGCGCGCTTCGTTATTGCAGGCTTGAAATCCTGGGGGCGGACGGCGTCGGGCTGGTGCATCCTGAAACTGGCGCATGCACGCTGCAGCCTGAGTTGGATAGCGGTGGATGCTGTCGCGTGGCCGCGGCCGCGAGCCCGGCGGCCTGCTGTCACTGGCGAGCTGCTCGGGGCGGCCATGGCAATTGCAAGTCAAGCCGACCTTGTGACTTCGGCGAGCCGCTTGGGTCAGTTTTCGAGATGCAGACGAGCTCCATGTCCTTCGAAAGACATGTGGCCGGTAGCGGGTGCCCCGGCCACATGAGCGCGCCCAATATTTTGGCTCTTACGCCAGCTCCGGCACCACCCAGAATGGGGCATCGCCGCGCATCATGCGCTCGACATTGTCGAAGGCGTTGCGGAAGCGGGCGACGTGGTTGTCGGAGGTCGGACCTGCGAAGTGGGCCGTCAGCACGACATTGTCGAGCTTGAAGAGCGGATTGTTGGAGGGCGGCGGCTCCTCGTCGAAAACGTCGAGGCCGGCGCCGAAGAAGGACTTGGCCTCCAGCGCCTTGGAGAGCGCGGCCTCATCGATGACGGGGCCGCGCGAGGTGTTGACCAGGATCGCCGACTTCTTGAGCAGCGCCAACTCGGCGGCACCGATCATGTGTTTCGTCGAGGCGTTGAGCGGGACGTGCAGCGAGACGAAATCCGACCGGCTCAGCAGCTCGCGCAGGAGGCGGAACTTGACGCCCAGCGCATCCTCTTCATCCTCGGTCAGGCGCTTGATGTCGTAGTACTCGATCTTCATGCCGAAGGCCTGGGCGCGGCGGGCGACCTTCTTGCCGATGTTGCCTAGTCCGATGATGCCGAGCGTCTTATCGTAGAGCTCGTACATGGCGGGGGGCGGGCCATTGCCGCGCCAGCGACCGCCCGAGACGGAAGCGTGCTGCCAGACGACGCGGCGGGCAGTGGTGAGCATCAGCATCACCGCGTGCTCGGCGACCGAGATAGCGTTGGCACCACCATTGTTGGAGACAGGCACTTTGTGACGGCGGGCTGCCTCGATATCGACGGCGTCGTAGCCAGCCGAGAGGAGTTGCACCAGCTTGACCTTGGAGGCGGCCTTGTAGAACGCCTCCTCCATCTTGACGTTGGGGTAGCAGATCATGAACTCGATGCCGGGCAACGCCTTCTGGAAGGCGTCGGTGCCAGGCTGGGCGAGGATCAGCTCGATGTTGGAGGGCGCAAGCTGACGGGCCAGCTCGCCTGTTTCCTCGGACGGTGGCACGAGCAGGACTTTAGGCTTCGCACTCATGGGGTGGCTCCGGATGGCATGTGATGGGTTGGCGCAGCAGCGCGGGAAGGGATCAGCGCCAGCTAAGCAGGAATTGAAGCTGGGGTGAAGCCGGTAAGGTGACTCGACCAGCTAGGCAGACGCGGTCATGCTTAGAGATATGTCCTCTTTCTGGTGGAGCGTGACGTGGACAACGGATCACAGCGGTTTCGAGGCCGGTGCGCGGTGGTGACAGGGGCTGCCTCAGGCATCGGGCTGGCGATTGCCGCGCGGCTCGTCGACGAAGGCGCGGCGGTGGTGGGCAGCGATCTCAACGCTGCGGCGCTCGACGAGGTCGCGCGCCGTCTGGGGCCGGGCTTCACGGGCCTCGTCGGCGACGTCACGCGCGAAGCCGACGCCGAAGCGCTGGTGGCGGCGGCCGTCGACGGGCACGGGCGGGTCGACATGGCCTTCAATGTCGCCGGCGGCAATCGGGCCAGCTATCTCGTCGACCTCGAGGAAGCCGACTGGGATTTCGTGATCGACCTTTGCCTCAAGGGTGTGTTCCTCGGCATGAAGCATCAGGCGCGGCAGATGATGCGGGCCGGCGGTGGGGCCATCGTCAACATCGCCTCGCTCAATGCGCATGTGCCGATGCATGCCGGCGCCGCCTATTCGACGGCCAAGGCGGGCGTGGAAATGTTGACGAAGAACGGTGCGCTCGAGTGGGCCGACCGGGGCATACGGGTCAATGCCGTACTGCCGGGGCTGGTCGAGACGCCGCTCACCAAGTTGCATTTCGCCGATCCGGCCCGACTGGCGGCTTTTAACCAGCGTACGCCGCTCGGGCGCCCGGCGCAGCCCGCAGAGATCGCGGGACCGGCGCTGTTCCTTGCCAGCAGCGATGCGAGCTACGTCTCGGGCGCGAGCCTGCTTGTCGACGGGGCGTGGTCGACCAGCGGATATCCGGACATGCGACCGTTCCGAGGGCCGCCGAAGTGGAATGGATGAGGCCGGGCGACGGATGTCTCCCGGCCTCCATCACTCTCTCGGATTGCCTTCGTGGGACTAGGCGATGCGGCCGCCGCGGACTTCTTCCTCGGGGTTGGCGCCGATTTTGTGGATGGCGAGGTCTGCGCCCATGCGCTCGTCCTCGGGGTCCATCCTGAAGGTGAAGAGCACGTCGACGATAGTGTAGACTATCAGGCCCGTAACGAGCCCGGCGCCGGCGCCGAGCAGGCTGCCGAAGATCTGGGTCATAGTGGAGACGCCGCCGAGGCCGCCCAGCGCCTTCAAGCCGAAGATTCCGGCGGCGATCCCACCCCATAGACCGCACAGGCCATGCAACGGCCAGACGCCCAGGACATCGTCCAGTTTCCAGTCGTTGGTCATGACCTGGAACATGACGACAAAGATCCAGCCTGCGATGCCGCCTACCACCAGCGCCCCGATAGGATGCATGATGTCGGAGCCGGCGCAGACCGCGACCAGGCCGGCCAGCGCGCCGTTGTGGACGAAGCCCGGGTCGTTGCGACCCGCAAACAGCGCCACGAGGATGCCGCCACACATCGCCATCAGCGAGTTGATGGCGACCAGGCCGCTGATGCCCTTCAGGGACTGTGCGCTCATGACGTTGAAGCCGAACCAGCCGACGCACAGCATCCATGAGCCCATGGCAAGCCAGGGGATCGACGACGGCGGCGAGGCGATCGAGCGGCCCTTGGCATAGCGGCCGGTGCGGGCACCCAGACGCCAGACGGCTGCAAGCGCCGCCCAGCCGCCGAAGGCGTGCACGACGATCGAGCCGGCAAAGTCCTTGAACTCGGCGCCAAGAGCCGACGCAAAGAAGCCCTGAAGGCCGAAGTTCTTGTTCCAGATCATGCCTTCAAACAGCGGGTAGAACAGGCCGACGATGAGGGCTGTCGCCACGCACTGGGGTAGAAAACGGGCGCGCTCGGCGATGCCGCCAGAAACGATGGCCGGGACGGCGGCTGCAAACGTCGCGAGGAAGAAGAATTTCACCAACGACAGGCCGCTGGCGTCGAAGCCCTTCATGCCACCGGTAATGGCCTCCGCGCCCAGCCAGAACGAGACGCCGTAGGCGATCCAGTAGCCGACGAAGAAGTAGGAGATGGTCGAGATGGCGAAGTCGACGATGATCTTGCAGAGCGCGTTGACCTGGTTCTTGTGCCGCACCGTGCCGACCTCGAGGAAGGCGAAGCCGCCGTGCATGGCGAAGACCAGGATGGCGCCCATCAGCAGAAAAAAGACGTCCGCGCTCGTTTGTAGCTGCTGCATTGCGCGTCATTCCCCCATGTGGTGGTTTGGAAACCGGGCACCGACGCGCGCCTAAAGGGCGGTGGTGCACGAACTGTAGGCAGATTGCCTCAACTCGAACGCAGGAATGATCAATTTTCGTGCCAAATCGGTTCAACGACGAATCATCACGTCATTTCAATGTGGTTTGTAGTCAGCGCGCGCAAAGCATCCCCACTTGATTGCCTATTTTCCTGGCATATAGGCACTCGTGTGATGACATATTGATCGTTCGCCTTGGCTTGGGCATCGGTCGGTCCGTCACCGGCTGGTGCAAACGCGAGCGGCGCCCCGCTGCTGCGAGGCGCCGCCGACACGGTGATGGCCAGTCGATCTACCTCACCCGGCGCGGGTTCATGTAGAGATCCGTCTCCTGGCGCTGCAGCTTGGGGAAAGACTTTCCGTCGCGCATCTCGCGGTAGAGGTTCTTGATATGACGGCGGGTGGAGCGATTGAAGACCAGCATGCCGCAGAACATCTGCAGCACCATCACGAGCTGGGCGCTGGCGTGCTCGGTCTTGACACGTCCACGCCAGTGGCCGGTGATCGAGACGAAGCGGCCATCAAGGTCGGCGATCACACGGTTGCGCTCGTCAAGGAGCGTGTAGTCGCCACCGAGATTGATGAGGTCGCGGCGCAGGCGATAAAATTTCGGCTGGCCGCCATCCATCAGGAAGAACGCGAAGTTCTCCGGCATTAGCGGCCACTTGTCGGCCGAGCGTTCGAGATGCACGACGAAGTCGTGGCTGCCGACGTTCAGCGCATAGGAGATGACGGGAAAGCCGCGCGCACCGATGGTCTGCTGCAGCGAGCGGCCGAGCATCAGGTCCATGGAGGCGCGCCAGTTGAGACTCTCGTTGAAGAGCTTCATGACAAGACGACGCTCGATGCCGGCGCCCTTTTTCCACAGGTCGGCGCGATAGCCGATGAGGCCGGTGCGCTCGCCGTTCTCGATCACCTCGGCATAGATGTCCATGTCCGACGTGAACTGGCGCGATTTGGCCTTGTTGCGGCTGTGGCGATAGATGCCGAACTCGACGTCGTTGAGGTTGGTCAGCCAGACCGAGACCTCGAACTCGTGGTAGGGCTTGTCGCCCTTGACAGCACGGGAGGCACGGGCATGTTTTTGTGCAGGGGCCTCGACGCCTGCTTGCTCGAGGATCTCGGCGCGCGCGTCCGATGCCGCCTCGGCTGCCGCTGCTTCCGCCTCGCGAATGATCGTATCCGGCTTTCCGCTGCCGTCTGCCATGCGTCACCTCCAGTTCGGGAGCGCCGGACGCAAAAGACTGAGTGCACGCGGAACACTAGAGGCGCCGAATCAGTGGCGAGTGTAGCAGAAGTTAACGAAACGTGGACGAAGCGGGTGTGGACGCACCTGAAGGCATCGGGAGACTGGGTGCGTTGCGAGGCTTGGCTGGCATATGAGGTATCGCAGCGTCACACTAGGCCTGCGCGAATGCGTGAGCTCACCATGTCGATCAGCATCACGGTCGCGACGACCACGATGATGATTGCCGCCGTCTCGGCATATTGGAACGAGCGCATGTTCTCATAGAGGGGTTGGCCGATGCCACCGGCGCCGACGATGCCCAGGACCGTTGCAGAACGCACATTGGTCTCGAAGCGATAGAGCGTGAACGATGCCCAAAGCGGATTGACCTGGGGCAGCACGCCATAGATCACCTCCTGCAGGCGGGTCGCGCCGGATGACCTGATGCCTTCGACAGGTCGGGGATCGATGGCCTCGACGGCCTCGGAAAAGAGCTTGGCGATGATACCGACGTTGTGGACCGCGAGTGCCAAAACGCCAGCCAAGGGGCCCAGGCCCACGGCAACAAGGAACATGAGCGCGAATACGATCTCGTTGATGGCGCGGAAAGCGTCCATGAGTCGACGCACGGGTTGCACGATCCATGGTGGCGAGATGTTGGCCGAGGCCAGAAGCGCAAACGGGATGCCGACGAATACCGCCAGAGCCGTTCCCCATATGGCCATCTGCACGGTTTCGATCATGGCGGATAGATAAACGTCGATATCGCGGAAACTCGGCTTGATGAAGCCTGCAAGAAAGTCCGCCATGTTGCGCCAATCGGTGACGAGAGATGACGCCTTGTGCATCTCGACCGGCGAAAAGCTCCAGATCAGAAGAGCAAACACGACGCCTAGCGACAACAATTGACGCATGCGCTCGACTAGCGGGCGATGCGGCACTGCTGGCGCCGGATCGAGAGTCCCGTTACCGGATGATTGCTCTGCCGCCTGCATGGAAATCGTCCTTGGGCTGCGACACAACTTCGCTTTTGTCGCGTTGTCGTCAAATGGCTGACGGCGCGAATCATGAGCCGTTCGCGCCGTCAACTTCACCTGGGTCAAAACGGCATGGCCGCGACTACTTCTTCATTGCCGCAATCTGCTTGCCGAGTTCGGCGAACTGCTGCTGCAGGGGTGCGATCGCCTTGCTCTTGTCGGCTTCGGACAGCTTGGCGTCACTCTTGATCTTGGCGATGGCCTTGTTCACCTCCATCTGGCGGATGGGGAGCAATTGATCGTTGGTCGACTTCTTGAATGGCGCCCATCCGAGTGCCAAGAGGACGGCCTTCTCGCCCGCGTCCTTGGTGCCGTAGGAGAACATGAAGGCAGATATCTTCTGCTTCAGAGCGGCATTGAGGTCCTTGCGCCAGACAATCGGGTCGGACGGGATCAGCGGCGAGGTCCAGATGATCTTGATGTTCTTGCGCTTGTCCGGCGCCGTCTTGGCTATCCGGGCGAGGCTCTCGGAATTGTTGGAGGCGGCATCGACCAACTTGTTTGCGACCGCAAGCGCGTTGGCCTCATGGTTGGCATTGCGGACGGTCTTGAAGCACGACTTGGGGTCAATGCTCTTGGCCGAGAAGATGAAGGTGGTGGGAACGAGGAAGCCCGATGTGGAGTTCGGATCGCCGATGCCGAAATTCAAAGTCTGGTCGCACTTCAGGATGTCGTCGAGCGTGTTGAACGGTGAGCTGGCGTGAACGATGATGTGCGACCAGTAGCCGGGGTTGCCATCCTTATCGACCGACTGGGCGAAGATCTCGCCATTAGAGCGATCGACCGCGACCATGGCCGACTTGTTGCCAAACCATGCGATTTGCACCTTGTTGAAGCGCATGGCCTCGATGACGCCTGCATAGTCGGAAGCAAAGAAGCCCTTCACCTTGAGGCCTGTCTGCTTCTCCATGGCGGCGAGGAAAGGATCCCAGACCTTCTTTAGGTTCGAGGTCGACTCTGTCGAAATGATGCCGAAGTTGATTTCGTCGGCGGCCTGGGCCGGCGCTGCGTACGCCGCTACGGCGACACTGGCGATTGCCAGAATTTTTCGGAGCATGAATGCCCTCCAGTTGTTGCGCGTTTTTACGTTCGTGCATCTCCCGCCGGCGTGGTGGGCCGATGAGACACTTCACGGATCACCGCAGCCTCGATTTGCGGCGACCCGAACTCACTGGTTTCCGATTTCTTCAGCTTGCCATTCGAACTTCTGAAGCCCGCACGCGACCCGTGGATGGCTGCCTGGCTCTAACGGTGTCCGTCTCGACGACCATTCCTGGCAGGAAGAGCTCTTCACTTTCTGCGCCGTAGAGTTCGGCCAGGAAGTCCGGCGTCAATGCGCTCGATGGGCCGTCGTACACAACTTCGCCTTGCCGCAGAGCGATGGTGCGGGAGCAGTAGTTGAGCGCGTATTCGACCTGGTGCAGCGACACGAGCACCGTGATGCCATCGGCGCGATTGAGTTCGGCCAAGATGTCCATGACCCGCCTCGCCGATTTTGGATCGAGAGAGGCGATCGGCTCATCGGCGATCAGCACATCGGCTCCCTGCATCAGGCTACGTGCGATGGCGGCGCGTTGCTGCTGGCCGCCGGAGAGGTCGGCGCCTCGTTTCAGAGCCTGCTCGGCGATGCCGACACGTGTGAGCGCGCGCATGGCCTCGCGCTTTTCGGACATCGTGAAGCAACCGATGGTTCCGCGCCAATGCGGGGCGCGGCCGAGAACGCCGACAAGGACGTTAGTGAGCACCGACAGGCGCGGCACGAGATTGAACTGCTGGAAGACGATGCTGACGCGCGAGCGCACCTGCTTGGCGGTGGCGGCGACGCGGCCGTCGCGCTGCATCACTGTGCCCAGCACACTGATCTGCCCGCACGGGCTGCCGTTGGTGGCGGCGTCGATCGGCGTTAGGCCGGCAATCATACGGATCAAGGTCGACTTGCCTGAGCCGGAGGCGCCAATGAGCGCCACCATCTCGCCCTTTGCAATCTTGAGCGTCACATCTTTCAGAACCGGCTCGCCCTTGACGAACGATTTGGTGACGCGGATGACCTCGACAGCTGGCGCTTGCATGACGCTCCCCTTTTCACGGGGGATGGCGTAGCAGCTCAGTATGACAGCCGTGCAACGCTGCGGGCAGTCTCAACAGCGGCGTGGGGAGCCTGTTGATTCAGGTGCGCGATCCGAAGATCGCCGAGCCGACGCGGACGTGGGTGGCGCCGAGGTTCACCGCAGTTGGGTAGTCGGCGCTCATACCCATCGACAGTTTTTCGACGCCCAACTCCCGCGCAAGTTTCGCCAGCAGGGCGAAGTGAAGGGTTGGCTCCTCATGATGGGGAGGGATGCACATGAGGCCAACCACCGGAAGCTGCAGCTCGTCGCGGGCGAGCTTGAGGAGGGCTGCGGTGTCAGCCGGCGTGACGCCAGCCTTTTGCGGCTCCTCGCCCGTATTGACCTCAATGAAGAGACTCGGCCTGCGACCCTGGCGCTGCATTTCCGCTGCCAGAGTGTGGGCGAGCTTCGGCCGATCGAGGGTGTGAATGCAGTCGAACAACTCGACGGCTTCGCGGGACTTGTTCGACTGCAGTGGGCCGATCAGATGCAGCTCGACATCAGGGTAATCTGTCTTGAGGCCCGGCCACTTGGCCTTGGCTTCTTGCACCCGGTTCTCGCCGAAGATGCGCTGGCCGGCTGCCAGCACCGGGCGGATGTGTTCGGCGTCGAACGTTTTTGATACGGCGACCAGCGTCACGTCGTCAGGGTTGCGGCCGGCTTCCCGCGCGGCAGCGGCAATGGCTTCGCGGACGGCGGCAAGGTGGCTCGCGGCCGTTGTCTGGTCGAGAATCGAGGACTGGGTCACGGTGCACTCACTTTGCCAGCTGCGTTTGGAAACAGCAGCAAACTGCGACGATGGCGGGCGGGATGCAATGACCTGCGGCAAATGCGGTGGGGTGCGACGGCACTGACCGCCGCCCCGCAGCATCTACCGAGATGGCATGACGCTCCCGGCCCGACCGTATCAATCCATGTCGGGCGTGATCACGTTCTGCGGCTTGTTCGACAGCAGCGCAGCGCGCATGGTCTCGGCGGCCTTGACGCGGGTGTCGTGTGTTGCCTCCGGCGAATAATAGGCCGCGTGCGGCGTGATGACGAGGCGGCCCAGCAGCCACGGCTCACGGGCGCGGTAGGCTGCGATCAGCTTGGGCAGGGGATCGGCGGGCGGCTCGACCGGTACGACGTCGAGGCCGGCGGCGGCGAGGTGGCCGCTTTTCAGATGCTCGTAGACGCCGTCGAGATCGACGATCGGGCCGCGGGCCGTGTTGACCAGGACGGCATTAGGTCTCAGTTGGCCGATCTGGGCGGCGCCGATCATGCCCCGGGTCTCGCGCGTCAATGGCGCGTGAATGGTCAGGACGTCGGTCTGCTGCATCAGCGCTTCGAGTGAGCGGGCCCGTTCGACGCCGATTGCCAGTTCAGCGCCATTGGGAAGATGGGGGTCGAAGAACACCACGCGGAAGCCAAGCGCCTTGGCCCGCAATGCGGCGGCCGTACCGATGCGGCCGAGACCGACAATGCCGAACGTCTGCACGCCAAGCCGGCGCACGAGGCCGCCAGTGGTGACCGGACGCCAGGGGGCGGCAGGCTCAGCGCGTTGGGTGTCGTGGTAATGGAGGATGCCGCGACGCAGGGTCAGCGCAAGCGTAATCGCGTGATCGGCGACCTCGCTGGTGCCGTAGTCGGGCACGTTACAGACCAGCACATTGCGCTCGGCGCAGGCGACACGGTCGACGCGGTCGTAGCCGACGCCCATGCGGACGACGCACTTCAGGCGTGGCAGGCGCGCCAGGTCCTCACGGGTGACGGGAAAGCGCATCACCATCAGGCCGTCGACAACCGCCGCGTCGGCCGGTGGCAAATCGGCCAGCGTGGACAACGTGTGGCGCATGATGGTGGCGCCGTCGCCGAAGATCTGGCGCTCGAGGGCGTCGTCGGCGACCTGGCCTTCGGCATAAAGGACGTTGACTGGCATGGGCGGCACTCCGTGAAGACTTCATTGCAGACGGTACTAGGATGGTTGTCGCAGAACGATGGCACGGCCTCCGGCGACGGTCCATCTGCTGCAAAGGCATGGGCGTGGTTGTGAGCCGGTTTAGGGCGTGGCAGCCTGGGGTCAATGCCTCAATCAATCCCCTTGCACCGCGAGAGCCCCATGTCACTGCAATCCACAACCACCCTCTATGACGACCTGCCGATCGTGGATGCCCATCACCACCTTTGGGATCTCGATGGCCACCTCACCTATCCCTGGCACACCAGTGCCGAGCACGCCTACATGGGCGACAACTCGGCGCTGCGCCGCACCTATATGCCGCCGGAATACAGGCGCGACACGGCCTTGCACAACGTTATCGCAACCGTGCACATCGAGGCGGAATGCGACCGTGCCAAGCAGGTGGAGGAGACGGAGTGGGTGAGCCGGGTCGCGGCCGAGTATGGCATGCCCTGTGCAATCGTGGCACACGCCTGGATCGATGAACCCAACTCGGAGGAGATCCTGCTGCGCCACAAAGCCTTTCCGCTCGTGCGTGGCATCCGGACCAAGCCGATCATCTCGAAGGGGCCAGGCGACAGCGTCCGTGGGCAGCCCCGCAGCATGCAGGATCCGAAATGGCGGGCGGGGCTCGGGCTGCTGACAAAACACGACCTCTCATGGGATCTGCGCGTGACTTGGTGGCACCTGGAAGAGGCCGCCGAGGTGGTCCGTGAGCATCCGGGTTTGCGCGTCGTGCTGAACCACACTGGCTATCCGCTCGACCGCTCGCCGGATGCGATCAAGGTGTGGCGGCGCGGAATGGAGGCGCTGGCGGCGCTGCCCAACGTGCACTGCAAGATCTCCGGCCTGACCGCTTTCGGACAACCCTGGACCCTGGAGAGCAACGCTCCATTGATCCGCGATACCATTAACATCTTCGGCGTCGATCGGTGCATGTTCGCTTCCAATTTCCCGGTGGACGGGCTGAAAGGCTCATGGGACTACCTCTATTCCTGCTTCAAAAGCGCCGTCAAAGACCTGCCAGAGACTGATCGAAAAATGCTGTTTGCCGGCAACGCGGCGCGCTTTTATAGACTTTCCGTGCCCATCTGATTTCGCTGTTTTCCGGAATAGTTTCCGTATAACGATTTCTGAGTAGCCGTCCGCTTTAACCCGCTTCCATGATCGGGCGTTTCCGGTCGCGAACCGGCCGCGTCAGCGGCTAGGATCGAGCCAGGCTTGCCTATTTTTTCTATATTGCATAATGACTTATTCGCCTCTCCGGCGGCTGCGGACCGGGATTTTCGGCCATGAACCGGCGGCATGTTTCGATTTTCATCAATCGATCTAGTTTATGCGTTTTTTACTCGCAGTAGTATATTTCTCTCCACTGGCAATCGCATTTTGTCGGTGTAGCCGAAACAACATGTTGAAACATTACTAAGGACATCAGTAAAACTCGTCATCGAATTTGATTTCAACAATAAATCATGTCCGATAAAACGCTTTCCCACTTCATAATCTTTCATGCTCCCGGTTCTATATGTGAGGGCACAGTGGTCCTCAGGAGCAGGGTCGTGAGCACATTCAACACGAATACCGACAGTACGCTTCACTCTCGTTCGTCAACCGACGCGAGAGGTATCATTGGCGCATTCACTGAAGACCGAAGCGGATCGATCGCCATCGTATTCGCATTGATGGCCGTCATTACGACGTCGTTGATCGGGGGCGCGATTGACTTCGGTCGGGCCTACTCAATGAAGGCCAGGCTGCAACAGGCCGTCGATACGGCGTCGCTCGCCGCGGCAAGCAAGTACATCAACGATCCCGAGCGCGATATCGAAGCGGCGATCGCGGCGGGCGAGCGCTTCTTCCGCTCGTCGATGTTGAAGGCTCCTTCGGCGGCGATGACGTCGTCGCTCGATCCAGTGACTCAAACGGTCAACATGACCGGAACAGTTGTTGTGGGGCTGCCCTTCCTGTCAGTCGTCGGGCTCTCGAGCCTGCCGCTCGAGGTGAAGTCGACTGTTACGGCGACAGAGGGCCTCAATGGCGGCGGAACCAGCAGTGAGGTCGAGATTGCCCTGATGCTCGACACGACCGGGTCGATGTCGTCCACCAGCGGTGACGGCAAGACGAAAATTCAGGCCCTCAAGGACGCCGCAAAAGGGTTCGTCTCCGTTCTGCTGCCAGACAACGGCGTGCAGCATGCGCGCATTGCACTGGCGCCATTCTCGAGCACGGTCAATCTTGGCGATACCTATATCCAGGATGCGACGGGGCAACCGCTCAGCAAAGTTGTGACAACGACCACGACCAGCCAGTGCAATCCAGTGCAGACCTGCACAGCATCCGTTTGCACGGAATATTACACAACGGGCAAAAGGAAGGGCCAGTGCAAAACCTATTCAGATCCGGTCTGCACGACGACCTACTCCACTTGCACCTCAACCAACACGTCGACGCAGTATCTGAGCCGCTGCATCACGGAGCGGACCGGCGGCGACAAATTTACGGATGCGGCGCCGTTTGGTAGCGCACTGTTCCCGGCCACTTGGAAAACGAGCGAGAACTCTGCCAAGACTTGCTCGCCTGGTCAGGCAATCGTACCGCTGACGAAGAACAAGTCGACGCTCAATGCGACGATCGACCAGTTCGTTGCCAGTGGCTCGACGGCTGGTCATCTCGGCACAGCGTGGGCGTGGTACATGCTGTCGCCGAATTGGGGGTCGATCTTCTCAGGCGAAAGCGCACCCAAACCCTACCGCGCCGACAAGCTCAAGAAGATCGCTGTGCTGATGACCGACGGCGAGTTCAACCTTTCCTACGCCAGCGGTCAGGGCAACTCGGTGGCGCAGGCCAAGGCTCTTTGCGACGGCATGAAGGCTGAAGGCATCGAGATCTATACGGTGGGGTTCAAACTCGACAACCAAACCGCAATCGAAACGATGAGCTACTGCGCGACGGACTCCAACCACGCGTTCCGCGCCGAGGATGCCGTTTCGCTGGACGCTGCCTTCAAGGAAGTCGCCTTCAGGGCCGTACCGCTTCACATCGCTCAATAAGCGAAGACGTGTGCCGGCGATCCCGGCACGCACGCGAACTGACCGCCTGCCTCGCAGCTTCGGCTTCGGGGCAGGCGTTGTTTTGGGAGATGCGTTGCGCCGTGCCGCGATCGCGGCTGACGAACGGGGCCATACCAGTTTCTAATTCACGCCCACCGCGCGACTGAGCGTGGCACCGATCTCGGCGTTGATGACGAGATCGGCGATCTCGTCCTGGTCGGTCGGCTCGCGATTGACGATCACGTAGCGGGCGCCGTTGCGCTTGGCCATGATCGGGAAGCCGGCCGCCGGATAGACGACCAGTGACGAGCCGACCGTGATCATGAGGTCGGCTGACGTCGCCGCGTCGAGGGCTCGCTCCATTTCCACCTCGGGCATGGCCTGGCCGAACGAGATGGTGGCGGTCTTCACCATGCCGCCGCACGACGTGCAGATCGGCAGGCGCTCGTCGACCGCGAAGATCTCGCGCACCCAGTCCAGCTCGTAGCGCTCCTTGCAATCCAGGCAAGTTGCATAGGTCGTATTGCCGTGCAGCTCGATCACCTTGTCGTCGGGAATGCCGGAGGCCTGATGCAGGCCGTCGATGTTCTGGGTGATGATGGCCGACATCTTGCCGGTCTCGACCAAGCGGGCGAGGGCACGGTGGCCGGCGTTGGGTGTCGCCTGCTTGATGACCTCGTCGGAGGCGAACTTGCGTCGCCAAGTCTCGCGGCGCGACTCGGCCGAGGCGACGAAGTCCTGGAACATGATCGGCTGCATCTTGGTCCAGATGCCGCCCGGCGAGCGGTAGTCGGGAATGCCGGATTCGGTCGAGATGCCGGCGCCTGTGAAAGCAACGATATTGCGTGCTGCAGCGATCAGGCGGCGAAGCTCATCTGCATCCGACATGGCGGCCCCTCTCCGTCGATTGAGGGCTGACGATTGTTCAGCCAACGATTCACGTGGAACATGCCACCGGCTCCTGGCGCATTCGTCAAGTCCGGCGTGGTGCCCGGCTGAGGGCGGGAATCATGGGCCTGACTGGCTTGTAGCCTTGACCGCGCCCCCTATTCGGCCGCATTACCGGGCCAAACAAGCCCACCTTCATGCGGAAACGCCCATGGCAACCGAACGCTACAACGCGCCCGAGCGCGAGCAACACTGGCAGACGGTCTGGGAGGACCGGCAGACCTTCAGGACCACGACGGATACGTCGCGGCCCAAGTGTTACGTGCTCGAGATGTTCCCCTATCCGTCCGGCCGCATCCACATGGGGCATGTGCGCAACTATACGATGGGCGACGTGCTGGCGCGGTTCAAGCGGGCTGCCGGGTTCAATGTGCTGCATCCTATGGGTTGGGACGCCTTCGGCATGCCGGCCGAGAACGCCGCCATGGAGCGCAAGAGCCACCCGAAGACTTGGACCTACGAGAACATCGCGGCGATGAAGGCGCAGCTCAAGTCGATGGGGCTGTCGCTCGACTGGTCACGTGAGATCGCGACCTGCGATCCCAGCTACTATGTGCACCAGCAGAGGCTGTTTCTCGACATGCTGGCCAAAGACCTGGCCTACCGGCGCAAGTCCAAGGTCAACTGGGACCCGGTCGACCAGACGGTGCTGGCCAACGAGCAGGTGATCGACGGTCGCGGCTGGCGCTCCGGGCGCGCTGGTCGAGCAGCGCGAGCTCGAGCAATGGGCTCTTCCGCATCACGCAATACACGCAGGAGCTGCTCGACGCGCTCGGCACGCTCGACAAGTGGCCGGACAAGGTTCGGCTGATGCAGGAGAACTGGATCGGGCGCTCCGAGGGCCTGCTGATGCGCTGGAAGCTCGATCGGGCGACGGCGCCCGGCGGTCATGACGAACTGCGAGATCTTCACGACCCGGCCCGACACGCTCTATGGCGCCTCGTTCATGGCGATCGCGCCCGACCATCCGCTGGCGCTGGCCGCGGCGGCTAAGGACCCGAAACTCGCCGCCTTCTGTGACGAGTGCCGGCGCATGGGCACCTCTGTCGCCGAAATCGAGCAGGCGGAAAAGCTCGGCTACGACACGGGCATCCAGGCGATCCACCCGTTCGATCCGAGCTGGAAGGTGCCGGTCTACGTCGCCAATTTCATTCTGATGGACTACGGCACCGGCGCCATCTTCGGCTGCCCGGCGCACGACCAGCGCGACATCGAGTTCGCCAAGAAGTACGGACTGCCGATCATTCCCGTTGTGGCGCCCAAGGACGAGCCTAAGCGCGGGCAGGTCGTGGCCAAGATCCACGAGGGCGTCGCCTATCTGGATGACGGCGAGATGATCAACTCGCAATTCCTCGACGGCCTGACCCCGGACGCCGCGTTCGACGCCGTGGCGAGCGCGGCTCGAAAAGCGAGAAGCTCGGCGGCCAGCCGATTGCCGAGCGCAAGGTCAACTACCGCCTGCGCGACTGGGGCATCTCGCGCCAGCGCTACTGGGGCTGCCCGATCCCGGTCGTGCATTGTGGCGATTGCGGCACGGTGCCAGTGCCGCGACAAGGACCTGCCGGTGGTGCTGCCGGACGACGCGACCTTCGACCAGCCGGGCAATCCGCTCGACCGGCACCCGACCTGGAAGCACGTCGACTGCCCGAAGTGCGGCAAGGCTGCGCAGCGCGAAACCGACACGATGGACACGTTCGTCGATTCGTCCTGGTATTTCGCGCGCTTCACGGCGCCCGACGCAGACGCGCCGACCGACAAGGCGGCGCTCGACTACTGGATGCCGGTCGACCAGTACATCGGCGGCATCGAGCACGCGATCCTGCATCTGCTCTACTCGCGCTTCTTCTACCGGGCGATGGGCGAGACGGGCCATGGCGGCTCGACCAACCTGCGCGAGCCGTTCGCGGCGCTGTTCACCCAGGGCATGGTGGTGCACGAGACCTACCGGCGGGCCGGCGTCGAGCCGCCGCAATGGCTGCTGCCGACCGAGGTCCGGTTCGAGGGCGAAGGCGACGAGCCGCACGGCCACCGAAATCGCGACCGGCAAGCCGGCGATCATCGGCTCGATCGAGAAGATGTCGAAGTCGAAGAAGAACCTGGTCGACCCCGACGACATCATCCAGCATTGGGGTGCCGACTGCGCCCGCTGGTTCATGCTGTCGGACAGCCCACCCGAGCGCGACGTGATCTGGACCGAGGCCGGCGTTGCAAGCGCCGGGCGCTTCATGCAGCGGGTCTGGCGGCTCGTCGACCAGACGCTCGAAAAAGGGGCGGCGAAGGGGGCCGGCGTCTCCGCGAAGAGCGGACCTGAAGCCACGGCCTTGCGGCGGGTCGCCCACAAGGCGCTCGACCAGGTCGGGCGCCACATCGAGGCGCTGCGCTTCAACGTGGCGGTAGCGCAGCTCTACGAGCTCTCGAATGCGCTGTCGGACGCGTTCACATGCTACCGGCGACGGCCTTGCCGAAGCGCAGCGAGAGGCGGCCGAGTTGCTGGTCCAAATGCTCGGGCCGATGATGCCGCATCTGGCCGAGGAATGCTGGGCGCGACTTGGATACAACACCTTGCTGGCAGAACAACCGTGGCCGAAGGCTGATCCGGCGCTGCTCGTTGACGATACGGTTGTCGTTGCCGTACAGGTCAATGGTAAACGACGCGGTGAGCTGACTGTTGGCCGTGGCGCCAGCAATGCCGATGTCGAGGCTGCCGCACTGGGACTGGATGCGGTCGTACGTGCCTTGGAAGGCAAGACGCCGAAAAAAGTGATCGTGGTGCCGCAAAGGATCGTCAATGTGGTCGTGTGATCAGCGTCAGACGCCAGTCGACCGGGCCACCAAGGGCAAGCGGGCGGTGTTTGGCGTCGCGCTGCTCGTCGCGCTCGTTGGCGGCTGTGCCGATGGCAGCGGGTTTCGTCCGCTTTACGGCTCGACGGGATCGGGCGCTGGCGTGCAGCAAAGCCTGGCGGCGGTCGAGATCGCTACTATTCCAAGCCGGGTCGGCCAACGGATCCGCAATTCGTTGATCTTCGAAAACACCGGCGGGGGCGATGCAGCCCCCCGCGCTTACCAACTTCAGATCGGCATCAAGGAATCGCTGAATTCGAGCTTGGTGAAGTCGTCGGGCGAGGCGCTGAGCCAAGTCTACAACCTCGAAGCGATCTTCACGCTGGTGCGGATGAGCGACAAGAAGGTGCTGGTGAAGGGCAACAGCTACGCGCGCGCCGAGTTCGAGCGCTTCCAGCAGATCTACTCGAATGTGCGGGCGAAGGAAGACGCCGAGAACCGGGCTGCGCAACAAATTGCCGACGACATCCGGACGCGGATCGCCATTGCGCTGTCCCGCGAGAAGGTCTAAGCGGCCGCGGTTGGGGCACGGTACCGCGCCTTCAACGACCTAGCGGTGACGGGCGTTGCGCACCACGGCTGACATGGCGATACGAGGTCAGGCGTGATAGAGCCTTGAACGCCGGTCGCGGGTTGCGATCTCCAGTTCGACCATCTCATCGCGGGGCGCCATGGTCGCCATCAAGGCCAACCAAACGGCATCGTTTCTTGCCAAGCCCGATCCGAGCCTGCGCGCGGTCCTATTGTATGGGCCTGATGCCGGACTGGTGTCGGAGCGCGGGCAGAAGCTCGCCCGGTTGCTGGCAGCGCGCGAAAATCCACCCGGCGAAGTGCTGCGGCTCGAGGATGGGGATCTCGACGCGGATCCGGACCGGCTAGCGGTGGAGTTGTTGACGGTGCCGATGTTCGGCGGCCCACAAATCATTCGCGCGGCGGCGGGCCGTCGCATGAATGCCGCCGTACGGGCCGTACTCGACGGTGGGCCGCCTGCCGGTGCCATCATTGTCGAGGCCGGCGAGTTGCGGCGTGACGACGGTCTCAAAACGGCGTTCGAGAAGTCGCCCCATGCCGCCGCGATCGCATGCTACCCCGACGAAGGCGTCTCGCTCGATGGGCTGATTTCGGAGATCGTTTCTGCGGCGGGTCTGGACATCACGCCAGACGCGCGCCAGGAGCTGGTGGCCCGTCTCGGCGCGGATCGAGCACTCTCGCGCTCGGAAGTCGAAAAGCTTGTGCTCTATGCGCAGGGTGCCGAGCGCATCGACGTGGAACATGTGACCGACATCATCGGCGATGCGGCTGACATGACCCTTGATCTGGCGATTGCAGCAGCGGCGGCGGGGAACGTTGCGGGAGCATTGATCGAGTGCGACCGCGCGGCCGCGGCGGGTGAAAACCTGCAATCGCTGCTGCTTGCCGCCGAACGCCACTTTCATCGCCTGCACCGGATGCGGGTCGGGCTCGATGCCGGACGATCCATGGAAGACCTTGGCCGGCAAATGCGACCGCCGCTCCCCTTCAAGGCACGGGCCGCACTCGAGCGTCAAGCGCGTGCATGGACGACGGATCGGGTTGCACAGGCCGCCAATCGCATATCGGAGGCGATCAAGAGCTCGCGATCGACAGGAGCGGACGAGGCCGTGCTGGCGGAGCGGGTGATGATGGAGATCGCGCGGCTCGCTCGTCAGTCGGGACGGGGCCGTGAGACCGAACGACGACATTGACAGTCTGTGCCGCCGGCCATCGCCGCGGTTGTGGCTCGACGGCGCGCGAGCCGTGCACGGATGCCGCAGGTCGTTCAAATGCTACGTAATTCCAGTGTATTGCATTTATCATCCCCTGATATGTTGGTGCACGTCGTGTATTGGGGGAAGGTCGCAGCATGTTTGCCAAGGGTGACGGATTTCGTGATGTCGAGCCATGTCTCGTTGACGTTGTATTGACCAACAGCTCAACTTTCTCGGGCACGATCCAGCGTCCGAGGTCCAAGACGCTGCACGAATACCTGAACAACGAAAACCGGTTCGTCGAGGTGGAAATGTTCACCGGGGCGCTGTTGCAGGTCAACAAGGCCGCGATCGCCTCATGCGAGCAACGGGATATTCCCCGTGCGGACCAGCTTTCGCTGTCGATGCGGCGGGCGGACGTCTACCACCCCTATGGGACGCTTGGTCTCAACTCGACGGCTAGCAAGGACCAGGTCAGAGAGGCCTATCGGGCCCGCATGCGTCTCTATCACGGGGATCGCTATGCCAGCATCGAGCTACCGGCCGAGGTTGTGCATTACCTTGACGACATGGCGAAGCGGGTGAACGCTGCGTATCGCGACGCCATGGCGGCGCTGGCGGAGCCTGAGCCCGAAGTGAAGACTGCGCGGCGACCCAGCAAAGCGTTCTGAACAGCTTCGCGGACAGCAGGCTTGTTCCGGCATCTCGCATCCCTATAGTGCCGAACAATCGCGCACCGCGCTTTGGGCCTCAGGGAGCAGACGAGCATGACCGGCAAGACATACGACGTAGTGGGAATCGGCAACGCCATCGTCGATGTCATCGGGCGCTGCTCGGACGCCTTCCTGGCCGAGCATGGCGCCACGAAGGGCGCGATGCGACTGATCGATACGCCTACAGTGCTCAAGCTCTATACGGCAATGGGTCCGGCCATCGAGATTTCCGGCGGATCGGCCGCCAACACGATGGTGGGGATCGCCTCGTACGGCGGCAAGGCTGCGTTCATCGGCAAGGTTGCCGAGGACGAGCTCGGCCGAATCTTCGCCCATGACATCCGCTCGGCCGGCGTCACGTTCAAGACGCGGCCCGCCGCTCATGGCAGCGAGCCCACCGCGCGATCGCTGATCCTGGTGACACCGGACGGCGAGCGGACGATGAACACCTTCCTCGGAGTCAGTCCCGAGCTCGACCACGGTGAGGTTGACCCCGCGCTGATCGGCGACGCCAAGGTCGTGTACCTCGAAGGCTATCTGTTCGACCGGCAGGCGGCCAAGGCCGCGTTCCGGCAGGCGGCCAAACTCGCCAAGGACGCCAAGGCCAAAGTTGCATTGACATTGTCCGACGCATTCTGCGTCGAGCGGCATCGGGCTGAATTCCTCGACCTGATCAAATCGGATGTGGACATTCTGTTTGCCAACGAGGCCGAAATCAAAGCCCTCTACAAGACTGAGGACTTCGAGGAGGCGGCGCGTCTGGTGAAGGGGCACTGCGCGATTGCAGCGCTGACGCGGAGCGGCAAGGGCTCGCTGGTGCTTGCGGATGAGCGCGCGGTGACCATCGCGCCCGAGCCGGTCAACCGGGTGGTGGACTCGACCGGAGCCGGCGATCTCTACGCGGCCGGGTTCCTGTTCGGCTACACGTCTGGTCGCTCGCTCGAAGCTTCCGGAAGGCTTGGCAGCATTGCAGCGGCCGAGGTGATCAGCCACGTCGGCGCCCGGCCTGAAACGAACCTGGCTCAGCTTGCGGGGCAGAAGGGCCTTTGAGCCCAAAGCCCCGCCTGGAACGGGGAAGGTTCGCCGGACGATCTGCTCAAACGCGGCGCAGCGCCACGCTTTCGATGTTGTGACTCGCGCCTTTGCGCAAGATCAGCTTGGCGCGCTGGCGGGTGGGGAGGATGTTCTCCTCGAGATTGACCTTGTTGATCGTTCCCCAGATTTCCAGGGCGCGCGCCTCGGCGGCGTCGTCGGAGAGTTTTGCGTAGCGATGGAAGTATGCTGCCGGGTCTCTGAACGCTGTTTTTCTAAGGCGCATGAACCGCGTCACATACCATTGCTCGATGACCTGCGGGTCGGCATCGATATAGATCGAGAAGTCGAAGAAATCCGAGACGAACGGAATGGCTTGACCGTCGCGCGGCAGGCGGGCGGGCTGAAGGACGTTCAATCCCTCGACGATCAGAATATCCGGGCGCTCGATCACCATCTCCTGCCCGGGCACGATGTCGTAATGGAAATGCGAGTAGACCGGTGCGCTCACCCGCTGGACGCCGGCCTTGACGTCGCCGAGGAAGTTCAGCAGCCGCGGCAGATCGAAACTTTCGGGGAAACCCTTGCGGTGCATGATGCCACGGGCTTCGAGCTCGGCGTTGGGGAGCAGGAAACCATCTGTGGTGATGAGGTCGACGCGGGGATGATCCGGCCAACGCGCCAATAGGGCGCGGAGCACACGAGCCGTGGTGCTCTTGCCGACGGCGACCGAGCCAGCGCAACCGATGATGAAGGGGACGCGGCCATCCTTGCGACCGAGGAAGCGGGAGGTGACGGCGTGCAGGTCCTGGGAGGCTGCAACGTAGAGATTGAGGAGGCGGGAGAGCGGGAGGTAGATCTGTTCGACCTCCGCCATCGAGAGCTCCTCGATCAGACCCGACAAGGCCTCGAGGTCGCGGGGGACGAGGGTCATCGGCGTATCTGCACGCAGCCGGCCCCACTCCTCGCGCGAAAAATGGCGATAGGGAGAGTACTGGAGGCTTGAAAGGGAGCCTCCAGAGCCGAGCGGCGATTCAAGCCTGGGATCGGTGGTCGGATCAATCACGGTTTGCGGGCTGCCTTCTCCTCGTGACCTGACTGCCGGGTGCGCTGATCGAGCACGTCCAGGACGTCGGCGAATGCGATGTCGCGCACCTCGAGGACGACAAGCAGATGATAGATGAGATCGGCGGCTTCCGCCTTCAATGCGGTGTCATCCTGGTGAACGGCTGCAATGACCGTCTCCACCGCTTCCTCGCCGAGCTTCTTAGCGCACCGCTCAGGACCGCCGTCGAGAAGTTGGCGTGTGTAGGAGCGATCTGCCGTTGCCTGCCGGCGGGTGCGAATGGTCGCTGCCAGCCGCTCTAGGGTATCGGTTGCCATGGTGTGCTCACTACCTGCGCCGCGTTGAGGAACCGTTGGCGCCGGTTATCGAGACCTTAGGCAAGCCGCGTCAAGGCCAGAATGGCATGGCGGTGGTGCGGCTCACGGGTTGTAGCGCCCGATTTGATCCGCTCCTCGCGTGTTTTCTACCTGGCGCACGGCTCAATCGCCCTGCTGGCCGAGCAGGCGCAAGCGCAGATAGTCGAGTTGGTCGAAGTTGCCGTACTTGATCAGCATGACGCCGCTTTCACCGGAGCTGCGCTTGATCTCGACCTTGAGGCCGAGGCTGTCGGCGATCTCTTTCTCAAACGCGCGGGTGTCGGCATCCTTCTCGCGGCGACCGCGCCGGTCGGCGGGGTTTTCGAGCGCGTGCACCATCGCTTCGACCTCACGCACGTTCATGTCGCGCTCGAGGATCTTCTGGGCCAACGTCTCGGCATCCTCCCGGCCGACGAGGGCGCGGGCGTGTCCAGCCGTGAGGCGACCTTCGCGGACAAAGGTGCGCACAATGTCCGGCAGCTTGAGCAGGCGCAGAGTATTGGCGACGTGGCTGCGGCTCTTGCCGATGACCTCGGCCAGGCGTTCCTGAGTGTAGTTGAACCGCTCCATCAGCTCATTGTAGCCAGTGGCCTCCTCGATGGAGTTGAGGTCGGCGCGCTGGACGTTCTCGATGATCGCCAGCTCCAGGACCTCTTGATCGCCAAGCTCCCGGACGATGACAGGCGCAGTGTGAAGTCCTGCGAGTTGGGCCGCACGCCAACGGCGCTCGCCCGCAACGATCTCATAACCACCATTACCCGCGGGGTCGGGGCGGACGATGATCGGCTGGACGAGCCCCTTCTGGCGGATCGAGTCGGAGAGCTCGATCAGCTCCTCCTCCGGGAAGTCCTTGCGCGGGTTGAGGCTCGAGGAGCGGATCATGTCGATGGCGACGACTTTCTGCTCACCCTCGGGCGGCAGCCGCGGGACCTGGGGCCCAGGCTGCGCGGTGGTGTTGGCGGCATCACCTATCAGCGACGCCAGTCCACGACCCAGCCTGCTGCGATGCACTGGCATTGGCGCCGACGACATTCCTGCTCTCCCGCTCTCTCGTGCCATTCGAGTTGTGCCGACAGCTCAGTGAGCCGCCGGTTGGTGTGCCGCTGTCTTCCAGGTCCGCCAGCGGCGGGCGGATCGTGCCGTCCTAGGCCGCACGCATCTGGCGCTCGCGCTCGATCAGCTCGCGCGCCAGATCCATGTAGGCTTCGGAACCCTTACACTTGTGGTCGTAAACGAGGATCGGCATGCCGTGCGAGGGAGCTTCGGCTACCTTGATATTGCGGGGGATAACGGTGGCGTAGACTTTGGGACCAAAGAAGTCGCGGACGTTGTCTGCGACCTCGCGGGCGAAATGGGTGCGCTCATCGTGCATGGTGAGGACGACACCCTGGATCTCCAGCGCCGGATTGAGGGTGGCGCGGACCTGACCGATGGTCTCGGCCAACTGGGAGATGCCTTCGAGCGCGAAAAACTCCGTCTGGACCGGCACCAGGACAGCGTTGGCGGCCACCATGGCATTGAGGGTGAGGAGGTTGAGGGAGGGAGGGCAATCGATCAGGATATAGGAATAGGGACCATCCGCGGGTGGCGTCGACGTCAGGACGGAAATGGCGTCGCGCAGGCGGAAGGGCTTGGAATTGTCGTTGATGAGCTCGCTGTCGAGGCCGACTAGGTCGGAATTGGCCGGCACGATGGCCAGGCCCGGGACGGCGGTCCGCAGGCTCGCGCCGGCGAGAGACGTGCCTCCGGTCAGGACGTCGTAGGTGGTCGCCGAGCGGGCTTCCGGCGAGATGCCGACACCCGTCGAGGCGTTGCCCTGGGGGTCGAGATCGAGGATCAGGACGCGCTCACCGACAGCGGCCAGCGCGGTGCCAAGATTGATCGTGGTCGTGGTCTTGCCGACGCCGCCCTTTTGATTGGCGACGGCGAGAACGCGAGGAGCCATGCCTGCAGGTGTGATGCGTGTGGCGGTCATTTGCGTTCTAGCCCTGTGCTCTCACGGCGGCGCCGTGAATGCGGATGATACGCGCCTCGGGGTCGGTCCGACTGGAAACACTATCGCACTCAAACTGCCACGACCGCCGTGCCTCGGCGATCTCGTCGTCAGCGCCGCGGCCCTTCATGAACAGCGCGGTGGTCGTGTGATCCAGCAGCGGGGCCGCCAGCTCGAGGAGCCTCGACAACGGCGCCAATGCGCGTGCCGAGACGACATCGGCTGATGCAAGCTTACCGCGAGTCGCCGATTTCTCGATGCGTGCGCACAGGATGTCCACAGGGATAAGCGCGCCAAGGGAGGTCTGGCGCACGACCTCCTGCATGAATGCGCACTTCCTCTGATCGGACTCGACCAGGGTGAAGCGCGGGCGCGGGGGGGGCGCCTCGCCCAGCAGGATGGCGCAGACGAGACCCGGAAATCCGGCCCCGCTGCCGAGGTCAACCCAACTGGAGGCTTGTGGCGGCGCCAGCGAGACAAGCTGCGCGCTATCCGCGACGTGGCGGTGCCAGATGTCATCGAGGGTGGCGGGCGAGACAAGATTGATCCTCGTCTGCCAGAGCCTGAGAGTGGCTACGTACTGGTCCAGGCGCGCAATCGTCTCGGGGGACGCGGGAAAGGCAGCAGCAAAATCCGCGGCGTTGCGGATGCGGGGCAGGCCATGGCCCCCTTCGCCGGCAGGCGTCATGCCGACCGCCGCTGCGGCTTGCGGGTATGGGCCAGAATCAGCATCAGGGCTGCCGGCGTGATGCCATCGATGCGAGCGGCATGGGCAAGCGTGAGGGGGCGGCGGGCAGACAATTTCTGGCGCAGCTCGACCGACAGGCCGGAGATGGCGGCATAGTTGAAATCGGGCGGGATCTCCGTCGCCTCGTCACGGCGGAGGATGGCCACATCGGCCTCCTGGCGATCGACGTAGGCGGCGTAGCGGGCATCGGTCTCGATCTGACTGGCGGTTGCGGATGGAATGCCTGCCAACTGGGGCCAGATCCGCGAAAGGCGCTCAATATCGACATCGGGCAGCGACAGGAGGTCGAACGCTGAGCGGCGGCGGCCGTCCCGATTGACCTCCAGGCCGTGGCGGGCGGCTTCGTTCGGCGTCAGGGCCAGCGCGTCCAACGTCGCGCGTGCGGCGGTCAAGGCGTCCTTGCGGGCGGCAAATGCCTGCCGGCGCTGGTGGCCGATGCAGCCCAGGCTTTCACCGAGCGGCGTCAGGCGCAGATCGGCATTGTCGGCGCGCAGGCGGAGGCGGAATTCGGCGCGCGATGTGAACATGCGGTAGGGCTCGCTGACGCCGCGGGTCACGAGGTCGTCGATCATGACACCCAGGTAGGCATCGGCGCGGGAGACGATAATCCCGTCGCGATCTGCCAGATGCGCGGAGGGCGGCGTTGAGGCCGGCCAGAAGTCCCTGCGCGCCGGCCTCCTCGTAGCCGGTGGTGCCGTTGATCTGGCCCGCCAGGAACAGGCGCGGCAGGCGCCGGACCTCGAGCGTGGGGTTCAGTTCGCGCGGGTCGACGTAGTCGTACTCGATGGCGTAGCCCGGCCGCAGGATCGTTCGCCTGTTCAAGGCCCGGGATAGTGGCCAGGAATGCGCGCTGGACCTCCTCGGGCAGCGAGGTCGAAATGCCATTGGGGTAGACGGTGTCGTCGTCGAGACCCTCCGGCTCCAGGAAGATCTGGTGCGTGGTGCGGTCGGCGAAGCGGACGACCTTGTCCTCGATCGAGGGGCAGTAGCGGGGGCCGGTCGATTGCGATCTGGCCGGAATACATCGGCGAACGCGCCAAGTTGGCGCGGATGATGTCATGGGTGGCGGGCGTGGTGCCGGTGACTGCCGCAGGCGATCTGCGGGGTGGTGATCGCGGAGGTCATGAATGAGAACGGTACCGGCGGGTCATCGCCGGCCTGCATCTCCAGGCGGTCCCAGGCGATGGTGCGGCCGTCGAGACGGGCGGGCGTGCCGGTCTTCAAGCGGCCGAGGGCAAGTCCCAGCGCTTCGATCCGCTCGGACAGGGCGACGGCGGGGGCCTCGCCAAATCGGCCGGCTGGGATCTTGACCTCGCCCATATGGATGAGGCCGCGCAAGAACGTGCCGGTGGTCAATACCACGGCGCCGGCGGCAATCTCGCGGCCGTCAGCAAGGCGGACGCCTGCAACGACGTCTGCCTCGACCAGGAGGTCGTCGACGGCTGCCTCGACGACGAAAAGGTTGGCCGTCGCCGCGATCGCGGCCTGCATTGCCTCGCGGTAAAGCTTGCGGTCGGCCTGGGCGCGGGGGCCCTGGACGGCTGGTCCCTTGGACCGATTGAGCAGGCGGAACTGGATACCCGCGCGGTCGGCGACCCTGCCCATCAAGCCGTCGAGGGCGTCGATCTCACGGACAAGATGTCCCTTGCCCAAGCCGCCGATGGCGGGGTTGCAGGACATTTCGCCAATCTTGGCCCGGGCATGGGTGACGAGAGCTGTGGCTGCGCCCAGGCGGGCGGCTGCGGCTGCGGCCTCGACGCCGGCATGGCCGCCACCGACCACGATGACATCAAAGATTTCTCTGGGCGGGGACGCATTGTTCATAGCGCTGTTTAGCGCGGCTCGCCGATCCGGGAAATAGGCGAGTTGGGTGCTTTGGCGGGAGCATTAAACGCGGCCGGGCGGCATGTTTCACGTGAATCATATCTGTGGATAGCGTCGGTTTTCCCCAGAATGTTTCACGTGAATCCTCAAGCAGGGCTCTGTCCGCCGCCGTGACGTGGCGAAATCCTCCCGGGGTGGGAGGTTGTCCCCGAGGCCTAATGTTTCACGTGAATCCTCGGGATAACCATATGATTTCACTTGCCAATGCAGAATCTTCCGAAAATGGTGCCCAGCACCTCCTCGGCATCGATACGGCCGGTGATGCGGCCCAGGGCATCGGCCGCGAGGCGGAGGTCCTCGGCGGCGAGTTCCGGGGTGAGGCGGTCTGCGGAGGTGGCGAAGCGCTTCAAGGCCTCGCGACAGCGGGTCAACGCCTGGCGATGGCGGATTCGGGTTGGGATGGCTTGGTCGCCGGGGATGGAGGTGGCCAGGTGCTGCTCGACCTCGCCTCGGAGGCGCTCGATGAGCTCGGGGACGCCCTCGCCGGTGAGAGCCGAGATTGCCAGAGCCGAGGCGTCTGTTGCGGTGGCATCGGGGGGCGACACGAGGTCCACCTTGTTTCTGACGACGATCATGCGGCCAGCGCCGGTTTCCAGTCCTGCCGGGGGCGTGTTGACTGGGGCCGTGGTGTCCACGAGCCAGATGACCAGATCGGCATCGGCTGCCCGGGCGAGTGCGCGTCGCATGCCTTCTCGTTCAATAGCGCCAGCGTCTTCCTGGCTACGGAGCCCTGCGGTGTCGGCGATGACAACGGCATAGCCGCCGAGATCCAGGCGGACTTCGAGAATGTCGCGCGTCGTGCCGGCCTCGGGCGACACAATAGCCACGTCGCGACGAGCCAGCGCGTTGAGCAGGCTCGATTTACCAGCGTTGGGCGGTCCTGCGAGGACGATCCGGAAGCCGTCTCGTATGATTTCGCCATGGTCGGCCCGCGCGAGGCTGGCTTCGATCGCTTCCAGGGTCGGGAGGATCGTGGTGCGGGCGGTGGCCAGGGCGCCATCGGCAACATCGGCCTCGTCGGAGAAGTCGATGGCCGCCTCGGTAAGCGCCCGGGCCTCGAGCAGGTTCTGGCGCCAGCCGTCGCAGAGGGCTGCAAAACCGCCGGACTGGTGGACGAGGGCCTGGCGTCGCTGCGCCTCGGTTTCCGCGTCGATGAGGTCGGCGAGGCCCTCGGCGGCGGTGAGGTCGATCCGGCCGTTCTCGAAGGCGCGGCGGGCGAACTCGCCGGGCTCGGCCAGCCGTAATCCCGGCATCGCGGCCAGGACCTCGAAGACGGCGCGGATGACTGCCGGGCTGCCATGGACCTGCAACTCGGCCATGTCCTCGCCCGTCTCGCTGGCGGGAGCGGGAAGCCAGAGGACCAGGCCTTCGTCGAGCACGTCGCCCGTCACTGGATGGCGGATGCGGCGGAGGCCTGCATAACGTGGTGCGGGTCGGGTCGAGACCAGTCGAGACAGCGCCGGTCCGGTTTCGGGGCCGGATAGGCGGATGACAGCCACGCCGGCGCGACCGGGTGCGCTCGATAAAGCGAATATTGTGGGCTGTTGATGCATCCGGGTGGTGTTCACTTCGGCTAGTGTGGGGGCTTATGGTTCAGCCAGACTACCTCATCACAGAAGTCTCGTAGACAGCATGCGTACA
Source organism: uncultured Alphaproteobacteria bacterium (assembly GCA_963761475.1). Taxonomy (GTDB): domain Bacteria; phylum Pseudomonadota; class Alphaproteobacteria; order Rhizobiales; family Hyphomicrobiaceae. The sequence continues at coordinate 413,084 of CAVXGT010000010.1, read as the reverse complement.
TCCCTGCCCGTCCGTTTCGGCTCGCTTGCCGTTCGTCCGCCGCTGGTCGCGGCCGGGCAGCGGATCGGTCTGATGGGGGGATCATTCAATCCGCCTCACGCCGGCCATCGCGCGATTGCGCTTGTCGCGCTGAAGAAACTGGGACTCGACCAGGTGTGGTGGCTGGTAACGCCGGGCAATCCGCTTAAGGGGGGCTCGGACCTCGCGCCGTTGGCAGAGCGCATGGCGCAGGCGCGGGCGACAGCGGACGACCGCCGGATCGTGGTCACCGCCTTCGAGACGGATCTGCCGTCTGCTTACACCGTCGTCACTCTGGCGCACCTGCGGCTCAGGCATGGGGATGTCGGGTTCGTTTGGATCATGGGCGCTGATTGTCTTGCCCAGTTCCATCGCTGGCAGCAATGGCGCGAGATCTTTCAATCCATGCCGATTGCCGTGGTGGACAGGCCGGGATGGCGGCTCAAAGCCCTGGCGTCGCCAGCCGCGCAAGCCTTTTCGGGCCGCCGTATCGGCGAGCAGGAGGCTCGCCTGCTGGTCCGCCAGCCGCCGCCCGCCTGGTGCCTGCTGACGGGCCCGTTGCTTGCGATCTCCTCCACGGCCATCCGGTCCAAACGCAAGCGTCCTACCGGCTCCGCTACGGGGTGAGGACAAGGGGGCAGCAAGCATTTCCCGCGAGAGGTCTTGAAAGACGGTTCCAGATCGGCATAAGGTTTCCACGGTGCGGGGATCGTTTTGGTGCCCGGACAAGTCCACCGGCCTCGATGATGAGACGGCAGGCTGATGCCTTGAACAGGCAAACCCGATAGGGTTCGATGACGAATAGGATGCTCAACCGAAGATGAGAACCGCGACAGGGGCTGCTCGTTCGAGCGCGCCTCACCCTGAAGCCCTGCCCAATGCAGACGCTTCGGATGTGCTACTCAAGCGGATCCTGGCCTGGCTCGATGATGCCAAGGCCGAAGATATCGTCACGATCGACCTCAACGGCAAATCCTCCATCGGCGACTACATGATCATCGCCTCCGGACGTTCCGACCGTCACGTCGGCGCGATCGGCGATCAGATCCTGCGGAAGCTGAAGGACGAAGGCCACGGCCGCGTCCGGATGGAAGGTATGCCGCAGTGCGATTGGGTGCTGATCGACACCGGCGCCGTCCTGATCCATCTGTTCCGGCCCGAGGTTCGTGAGTTCTACAACCTCGAGAAAATGTGGTCGGCCCAGCGGTCCGGAGACGAGACCGCGCACTGACGTTGGAGCGCACCAGGTCGCGCTGCGTCGCAGGAGGGGCACCTTCTGCGGACCGTTAGTATGGCTTTGCGAGCGACCGGAGATCCTTCGATGCGGCTCGGCATAGTAGCAGTCGGCCGCCTGAAGAGCGGTGGCGAACGTGTGCTGGTCGACCGGTATCTCGAGCGGCTGAAGGGCGGACGCGGGATTGGTCTGGGCCCGGCTTATGAGAAAGAGATCGGGGAATCGCAAGGCCACCGAGGTTGGGTTGCGCAAATCCGACGAGGCCAACCGGCTGCTGAAGGCCGCTGGAGATGCTGATATCATTGTCGCGCTCGACGAGGGTGGGACACAGATGTCCAGCGATGTCTTTGCCAGGTGGATCGGCCGCGAGCGTGATCGTGGTGCTCGCCACGCCGGCTTCCTGATTGGTGGTCCGGATGGCCAGGGTGACGCGCTCATTGCCGCTGCAACTTTAACCTTCTCACTCGGGCAAATGACCCTGCCGCACGGGCTGGCGCGGGCGGTCCTGGCCGAGCAACTCTATCGCGCCACGACCATCCTGCTCGGCCATCCCTATCATCGGGTCTGAGCCGCGTTGCCGTCCGCCTTGGCAGGACGGGCCTGACCTCAGGCTCTCTGGCGCCGTTTTTGGTCACCTTGGCCGCCATGAATCCGTTGACTTTGGACGGCACTCGCCTGATAAGCGGGTGCTCGCGCGGCGACCCAGGTTGCCGCGTTCAAAATCGCTATTCGAGGCTGATGCTGCGTTGCCGAGCCCGTAGGTTGTGGCAGCCATGGCATCACAAGATTGACGGTTACAAGCCGGCAACGCCGAAGGGTGCGTACAACTCGAAGGAGAAGCTCCATGTACGCCGTCATCAAGACGGGCGGGAAGCAATACCGCGTTGCCGCCAACGAAACAGTCATTATTGAGAAGATCGCTGGTGACGCCGGCGCTGCTGTCGAGTTCACCGAAGTGCTGATGGTCGGTGGCGAAGGCGAGCCCAAGGTCGGGCAACCGCTGATCGCGGGCGCCAAAGTGACCGGAGAGGTCGTCGCCCAGGGCCGGGCCAAGAAGGTCATCGCCTTCAAGAAGCGGCGTCGGAAGAACTCGCGCCGCAAGCGCGGTCATCGTCAAGAGCAGACGACGGTGAAGATCACTGGTATCATTGGCGGCTGATGGATCGGCCCCGCACCTTATAAGCAAGGACGTAAGAACTATGGCACACAAGAAAGCAGGCGGCTCGTCGCGCAACGGCCGCGATACCGAAGGCCGGCGGCTTGGCGTGAAAAGGGCGGGTGGCCAGCACGTCATTCCGGGTAACATCATCATTCGCCAGCGCGGCACCCAGAAACATCCGGGCAGCGGTGTCGGCATGGGGCGCGATCACACGATCTTCGCGACCGTCGAGGGACATGTCGAGTTCCAGACCAAGCGTAACGGCCGCGTCTTCGTTTCGGTGAAGCCGAACAAACTCGAGGCCGCTGAATAAAGGCCAGACCCGCTTATATCTGGGGGTCGGTCACTGCCGATCCCAATGCTGCGATAGCGTGAGGGGGAGGCAAGCGATTGCCTTCCCTTTTTATATTTGCGCGTAAAACCCATATTTGGTCTTTTCACGTGAAACAGCGGGGGATGCAACCCGTGAGCAAAATTGGTGGACGATTACTTCTGTCGTGGGGCATCGAGCCCGGGCCACGTTTCAAGGAAGCGCTGGCACGAAGCACGCCGACTTGAAGCCGACGGCCTTGATCTCGACGGAATCGAAGCAGCCGTGGTCGCGGCTTTTCCCAAGCCTGCCGTGCTGCGCCGCCGGTCCTCAGGTACATTTGCCGAAGCGATCAGTGCCGAGACTGACGAGGATCAAGCCAACATCGAGGCCGTGCGCCGGCATATGGCCGACCTGATGCGCTGTCCGATGCTGGAGCATGGCGCAATCATGCCAGACGCCTGTCCTGCCGGTAGTGCAATGGGGACTATACCGGTCGGTGGGGCGGTGGTGTCGAAGGCGATCCATCCCGCGTTTCATTCGGCCGATATCTGCTGCTCGATGTATGCCACGGTGTTCCCCGAGGGCGTCGCAACCGATGCGTTCATGGATGCGCTAGGGGCTTCGACGCGCTTCGGGCCGGGTGGGCGTGCACCCGAGGATCAGGTCGCCGATCCGATCGGCGATGAGATCGAGGGGACGAAAAATCCGTTTCTGGCGGGATTGGCGGGCCGTGCGAAGGCGCAGCTCGCCGACCAGGGCGACGGCAACCATTTCGCCTTTCTTGGCAGCTTGGACGTCAGTCCGTCGCTGAAAGCTTCGCTGGCGGCGAATGGGCAGTCAGCGCTCGCCGAGGCTTTGGGCTCGGCCAAGTCAGTCAATGTGCTGGTCACCCACCACGGCAGCCGCGATCTCGGCGCGCAAGTCTACAAGCGTGGGCTTGCCGAAGCCGTGCGGCACACGGCGCGGGTGTCGCCCGATACGCCGGCGCACCAGGCCTGGCTCGATCCAGAAAGCGATGTGGGCCAACTCTACTGGACCGCGCTGCAGTACGTGGCGCGCTGGACCCGGCGCAACCATCAGCTCATTCACGAGCGCACGCTCGAGCGGCTCGCGATCGATCCGCTGGCGGCGATCGGGAACGAACACAACTTCGTGTGGAAGCGAGGCGATCGCTACTATCATGGCAAGGGCGCGACGCCGGCTTGGTCGGACGAGGCTGGTCATCCGCTGCTCGGGCTGATCCCGCTCAATATGGCCGCGCCGGTGCTCTTGACGCTCGGCCGGGACAACCAGACCTATGCCTCGTTCTCACCCCATGGCGCGGGGCGCAACAAGAGCCGCACAGCGTTGCTCAAGGAACTTGGCATTCACGGGTTGCCGGCGGATCAATTCCTGGCCAAATCTCGTGAAAGCGTCGATCGACAGACCGAAGGTCTGGATGTCCGGTTCTTCTATGATCGGCCGGATGTGTCGGAGAGCCCGGTGGCCTACAAGTCGGCGGATCAGGTTCGAGAGCAGATCGAGGCGTTCGGTTTGGCCGATGTCGTAGGGTTGATCGTACCCAAGGGCTCGATCATGGCCGGTGATTACGATAAGCCTTGGTTCCGCAAGAAGTCCAAGAGCAAGGCGAATTGAGTGGCAAGCCTTATCAACAGAGCGCAGGGGCGCATGACAACGGTGCCCGTCTTAGAAACCGAACGGCTGATTCTTCGTCCCTTGCGGGCGGGGGATGAGCCTCGGTTTCTGGCGCTTGCGGGTGACTGGGAGGTGGCGCGCATGACCAGCGACATTCCCCACCCGCTGACGTCGGCCCAGGCGAGGGAATGGCTTGCCGACAGTGGCGATGACGTGCGCTTCGCGATCGACCACTCCGGCAGCATGATCGGCAGCGTCGGTTATTTTCAACGTCGGTCGGGAACGGCGGAGCTGGGCTTCTGGCTGGGCCGTGACCATTGGGGCTTCGGATTTGGCACCGAGGCTGCAAAGGCTGCGATCCGCCACGGGCTCAGCATAGGGCACCAGACGTTTTCGTCTGCTCATTTCCGCGACAATCTGCAGTCGGCCCGGCTGCTCGCCAAGCTCGGCTTCGAGCCTGCCAGCCACGGGCGCATCTGGTGCTCGGCCCGGGGCTTCGAGGTCGAGGCTGTCAGCGTCTGGCTCGATGGGGCGCGGGCGCAGGAGATCGTCGGGCATGTCGAGGTCGAGCGTCCGTTGTCACCGCCGCGGCGCCAGCGTCTGTTCGGGCGCTGGCTCGGGTCGCAAGTCAGGCGGAGCGATGCCTGAAACGCCCTCACTTGCTGGGTCGTGCGGACCAAGCTCTTTTTTTATGCGCAAGGCCCCTGCAACAGCGCGCAAATTCACTCAAACACGACGACAACGTCAGAGCGGTCACAATGAAGTTTCTTGATCAGGCCAAAATCTACGTGCGCTCGGGCGCAGGCGGAAACGGCTGCATCTCGTTCCGGCGCGAAAAGTTCATCGAGTTCGGCGGCCCCAACGGGGGTAACGGTGGCAAGGGTGGCGATGTCATCATCAGTTGCGTCGATAATCTCAACACGCTGATCGATTATCGCTACCAGCAGCACTTTTTTGCCAAGGATGGGCAGGCTGGCATGGGGCGCGATCGGTCCGGCTCGAATGGGCAGGACATGGTGATCAAGGTTCCACCTGGTACAGAGGTGCTGGCTGAAGACCAGGAAACCGTGCTCGCCGAGTTGATCAATCCGGGAGACCAGGCCGTGATTGCGAAGGGCGGCAACGGCGGGTTTGGCAATACGCACTTCAAGACTTCGACAAACCGGTCGCCAAGACATGCCAATCCGGGCCAGCCCGGCGAGGAGCTGACGCTCTGGCTGCGGCTCAAATTGATCGCCGATGCCGGGCTGGTGGGCCTGCCGAATGCCGGAAAATCAACGTTTCTCGCTGCCGTGACCGCAGCCAAGCCAAAGATTGCCGACTATCCCTTCACGACTCTGCATCCCAATCTCGGCGTGGTGCGCGCCGGCGATGTCGACTTCGTGCTTGCCGATATTCCCGGACTAATCGAGGGCGCGCACGACGGGGCGGGCCTCGGAACCCGGTTCCTCGGTCACGTCGAACGCTGCAGCGTGCTGCTGCATCTCATCGATGCGACCTCGGAGGACGTGGCCGAAGCCTATCGCACGGTCAGGCGCGAAATTCGGGCCTACTCACCCGAACTTGCCAAGCGGAAGGAAATCGTCGCGCTATCGAAGTCGGATGCGGTCACCGCCGATCAGGTCGAGGCTCGGGCCGCGGAACTCGCGAAAGTGGCCAGGAAGAAGCCGCTGGTGCTTTCAGCCGTATCGGGTGCCGGGGTCAAGGAGGCCCTCTATGCGATCGGGCGCGAGGTTCAGCGCGGGCGCAAGCAGGAGGCAATGGCCCGGGAGGAAGTTGATGGCCGGCGTCGCTGGCGACCGAACCTCGCTTAGGCCGGCGACCGCGCAATTTTGATTGCGAGGCCTTCCAGGCCGCCTGCCGCTGACATCACTTGCGCGATGCTTAACCAAGCAGAGACGGGTCGGCGCTAAGCTCTCGTAGACGCGCGTTGCCTGGGCGGACCTGCTTCACCGCGGCTGTTTCACCGGCAACCCGTGAAGATGCGAGCAGCGCGGGCCGACGTGACAGAGCAGACCGACAGCAACCAGAAGCGAGCGGAGCCGCGCTTCGGCGGGGCTCCCGCCGTATCGGTAATCGTGCCGCATCTGGACGATCTGGCGCGGCTTGGCCGGCTGATTGTGGCGCTGGAGGCGCAGACGATCGACCCCTCCACGTTCGAGATCATCATTGCCGACAACGGCTCACGGTGTGGGCTCGAGGCCGTTCGCGCCGTCGCTGGCGGGGCTCGCGTGGTGGCCGCGCCGGAGCGGGGGGCGGGCCCTGCCCGCAACCATGCGCTGGCTTTTGCGTCCGGCGACATCCTTGCCTTCACCGACAGTGATTGCCTGCCAGAGCCGGGCTGGCTCGCGGAGGGGCTGGCGGCGCTCGAAGCGTGCGATTTTGCCGGCGGTGCCATGTTGGTGACGGTCGGCGATGGGGCGCTACCGAGCCCGAGCGAAGCCTTCGAACTGGTGTTTGCCTTCGACAACGCTCGTTATGTGCGCCAACTCGGATTCTCGGTGACGGCCAACTTGTTCGCGAAGCGGGCGGTTGTGGACGGGGTCGGCGGCTTTCGGACGGGCGTGCCCGAGGATCTCGACTGGTGCCGGCGTGCGCGGGCGGGCGGCTTCCGGCTGGGATGGGCGCCCGGTGCGGTCGTCAGGCATCCGGCACGCGAGGATTTTGGCGCGTTGGCTCGAAAATGGCGGCGGCTGACCGACGAGGGCTTCGCCGATTGGTGCGAACAGAGCGGATCGCGTGCCCGATGGGCGTTGCGTGCGGTTGGTGTGGCGATGTCACCGCTGCGGGACGTCGTGGCGGTCGCTCGATCGCGAAAACTATCCGGTCCAAGCCAGCGGCTGGCGGCCATTGCCGTCCTGCTGCGTTTGAGGACCCTGCGTGCCGGCTGGATGCTTGGCCAAGCCGCACGGCCGGCGCAAGGCACGACTTCACCAATCATCAGTGCATCAGGGGCGGTTACACGCCGCTCTTAAATCCCTCATATAATTATATGTTTTGAGATGAGAAAATTGAATTGTAACCCTGCTCGGCCCAGTTCGGCGGCACTGGACAGGGGCGGGGATCGAGGTGCGCGACCGTGGCCGGCTCGCCGCGCACAATCTGGCCGGTCTTGCGGGTCGGCGAGGGGGGCGGCATCCACGCGAAAGCGTCGGCGGACGCAAAGATGAAGAGCGGCAGCGCGCGGACGCGATTTGTGAGATTGGCGCGCGAGGCGTGGAGGGTCCGGCAATTGATGGCGATGACGGTGCCCGGGCCCCCCTTCATGTCCTGGGCGCGGTCGAGGCCGGCATCGCTCAGGGCCTCGTCGGCAATGGCGCCGGTCCAGCGGCCTTCACTGTCACGGTGGACGTACAACTCGCCTTCATGGGAGCCTGGCACACAGCTCAGCGGGCCTTCGTCGTAGCCGACGTCGTCCAGGTGAACGCCTAGGGTCACGAGGGAATAATTCGTGTGTGGCCAGGCTGTTATGTCCTGGTGCCACTTCACGACCTCGCCCGTTCCAGGCCACTTGTAGTTGAGCTTGCTCGAGTGGAACTTGACGTTCGGCCCGAGCAGGTCCTGGGCAATTTCGGTCAGCGGCGAACGGCTGGCGAAGGCCCAGAAATCGGGGTGACGATCAACGAGGGCCTTGAGGCGGCGGACGTGTGGGGTGTCCGGGCTGTGACGGGGGCCCAGATCGAAGACCTCGTCGGTCTTGTCGAACTGGCGGCTCAATTCGACGAACTGGTCGGACAGCTCGCGCAGGCGGTTCACCCAGTCGGCCGCAATAGCGTTGGGCACCGTCAGAAACCCATCGGTAAAGTAGCGACGGCGCTGGTCTTCGGTCAGCCTGACGGCGGGATGGCTCAGAATATCGCCTGGTGTCACGGGTGTTATCCTCGGCAATCGTCGCGTGGCCGGCACTGTGGTTGTGCTGGGGTGGTGGGCATGAGATGCGCGCCACCGCCCCGGCCAATTGGGTTCAGAGCACAACCTCGATCAGGTAGGGGCCCTTCGACGACAGTCCGGCCGACAGCGCCTTGGCCAGCTCGGTGCAGTCCGTCGCGCGCTTGGCATCGACGCCCATGCCCTTGGCCATCGACACCCAATCGAGATCAGGGCGCGACAGCGACAGCATATCGACGGCGCGGGGGCCTGGATTGCGGACACCGACGTTGGTGAGCTCCCCGCGCAGGATGTTGTAGCCCCGATTGGCGAACACCATGACGGTGACGTCCAGGTTTTCGCGCGCCATGGTCCAAAGCGACTGGATCGTATACATGGCGCTGCCGTCGCCTTCGAGGGCGATGACCTTACGGTCCGGGCAAGCCACTGCCGCACCGATCGCAACTGGCAGGCCATAGCCGATGGAGCCGCCGCGATTGTTGATCCAATCGTGAGGTGGGGAGCCTGCCGTCTCAGGGAAGAACTCGCGGCCCGTGGTGACGCTTTCGTCGACGATGATGGCATTCTCCGGGATCATGGCGCCGAGCAGGGGCGCCAAGGTCTCGGGCGAGATCGGGCCGTTCGGGATCTCCGGACGGCGGGGCGCTGCGACGTGAGCCGGAGGGGTGTTGAGGCAATCGAGCTCCATCGCGAGGGCTTCGAGGGCCGCCTCCATATCCTCGTCGATGCCGGCCAGCTTGGTCGACTTGGCGTCGGGTGGCATCAGGAGGCTCGGCTTGTTCGGATAGGCAAAGAACGCCACCGGCTCGCGTGCACCAACCAGGACGAGGTCGCCCGCCTCCTTCATCACGCCGAGCGCGCGCTCGACGACATAGGGGATGCGCAGGACCTGGACGCGGCCGGCGCCGCGCTCGAGGCGGGTGTTGGCGCCTTCGGTGAGGATGCCGCAACCTGTCTTGGCGGCAATTCGGCCCGCGAGCTCGAGCGGACGATGGCGCAGGGAAGAGCCGCCCATCAACAGCGTTGCCTTCTTGCCCGAACGCAACATGGCAGCGGCCGCCTTGACGGCCTCTGGCGAGACCTTGGCCGGCGCCTTGCGGGGCCTAGTCTCTGCAATGCCGTCGGCTGGGCCCCAGGCCGTGTCAGCCGGCAGGATCAGCGTTGCAATCTGTCCGGGTGCCTCGCAGGCCGCCTCGATGGCGAGTGCACCGTCGGCTGCGATCTTGCGCGAATCCGGTGAGGTCTTGACCCAATGCGACATGGGGGCCGCGACGCCCTCGATATCGGACGTGAGCGGGGCGTCGTGGGCGATATGGTAGGTCGCGTGCTCGCCGACGATATTGACGATGCCGGAGCTTGCCTTCTTGGCGTTGTGCAGATTGGCGAGGCCGTTGGCGAGGCCGGGGCCGAGGTGCAGCAGTGTGGATGCGGGCTTGTCCAGCATGCGGTAGTAGCCGTCGGCGGCGCCAGTCACGACGCCTTCGAACAGGCCCAGCACGCAACGCATACCCGGAACCTTGTCGAGGGCCGCAACGAAATGCATCTCGGACGTGCCGGGGTTGGTGAAACAGACGTCCACGCCACCGGCTAGCAGGGTTCGCACAAGGCTTTCGGCCCCGTTCATCGCTTCTGACATCGGGCGGCGCAGCTCCAATTGGTGTTTGACGGCCCGGCTACATCTGCCGGGTGGACGAATGGATCAGTGGGGCAAGACTATTGCGGCTGCGGGCGCACTTCAATCCGAGACAGCAGACCCGGTACAGGCGGGGCAAATTCTGCTAGACGACCGCACAAGACCAGCCTCGGGACGCGGTGGCTCGGGGATCAAGGCAAAGCTTCAGTCATGGCAAAATCGAATACGACAGCGATCCGGCCGGAATGGCAAAAGGCCCAACGCCTCGTGGTCAAGATCGGCTCGGCGCTGCTGGTCGACCAGACGAGCGGCCGGCTCCGGTCGACCTGGCTCAATTCGATCGCCGACGACATCGCGGCGCTGGCCGGCCAAGGCCGTGACGTGGTGCTGGTGTCTTCTGGCGCAATTGCCATCGGCCGGCGTGTGCTCGGCCTGCCGCGGGGATCGCTACCACTGGAGCAGAGCCAGGCGGCGGCCGCGGTCGGACAGATCAGTCTGGCTTCTGCGTGGCAGGATGTGTTCCGGGCGCGCGGCATCACGGCAGCGCAGGTTTTGCTGACGCTCGGCGATACCGAGGAGCGTCGGCGCTACCTGAACGCGCGGCGAACCATGGACACGCTGCTGGCGCACCGCGCCATTCCTGTCGTCAACGAGAACGATACCGTTGCGACCACGGAAATCCGCTATGGCGACAATGATCGGTTGTCAGCGCGGGTGGCCTCGATGATGAGTGCCGACTGCCTGGTGCTGCTGTCGGATATCGACGGCCTCTATACCGCGCCGCCGGCCCTCGATCCCAACGCCAAGCGGCTGGATGTGGTCACGTCGATCACACCGGAAATCGAAGCAATGGCAGGCGATGCTGCATCGGAATTGTCACGCGGCGGCATGGTTACAAAAGTTGCCGCCGCCCGCATAACGATGGGATCCGGCTGCCACATGGTGATTACCTCCGGCAAGGTGCTCCATCCCCTCGCCGCCATCGGCAGCGGGGCGCCCTGCACCTGGTTTATCGCGCCTTCCGATCCAGTGACGGCGCGCAAGCGCTGGATTGCCGGCAATCTCGAGACCAAGGGCTGGATCGAGGTTGACGCTGGCGCTGAGAAGGCGCTCGCCTCGGGCAAGAGCCTGCTGCCCGCCGGTGTCACGCGGGTGGGCGGCAGCTTCGAGCGTGGGGATGCGGTTGCGATCCGTAATGCCAAGGGACGCGAACTCGGGCGCGGGCTGGTTGCCTACGCCAAGGACGATGCCGACCGCATTCTTGGCAAGAAGAGCAGCGAGATCGAAGCCATCCTCGGGCATGCCGCGCGTGCCGAGCTCATCCATCGCGACGACATGGCGTTGGCGCGGGGGTGATTGGGTGGCGCGCCCTCGTGCCCAGTCGACGGGGCGAGGGCCAACCTCCCGAGACGCCAAATCTAGAATGCAAGTCGCCCATAGAGGTCGGCGAACGGGACCATGACATGCGCCTGATAGCCAGGGCGTTGCTGGAGACGCGTGTGCCAGGCGATCACGTTCGGCACGTCGGGGCGAGAAATATCAATGTTGAAGTAGCGGTGGAAAGCCGTACCGATGGCGACGTCGGCCAGCGATAGTTGGTCTCCGAGCAGGAACGGCTTTGCCCCAATGGCCTTGTCGAGTTGCTGCATGTGGCGACTGCAAGCCGCGATCTTGGCCTCGACAGCGGTCATGTTCCGCTTCTGCTCCGGCGTGCGGTACCAACCCCAGAAGACGCCATTCAGGAAATCCGGCTGCAGTGCTGTTGCGTTCCAGTCGAGCCAGCGGTCGGCGTGTGAGCGGATGGCGGGATCGTCGTCCCAGAATTGTGGACGGCCGTACATTGCCCCGAGGTAGCGCAGGATCGACTGCAATTCCCACACCAAGGTGTCGCCGTCCTTGATGACGGGCACCCGTCCGTGCGGGTTCATGCGCAGGAATTCGGGCGTATCGAGGCCGCCGAAATCGCCGCCGAGCTCGATATGCGTGTGCGGCACGCCGAGTTCGGCGACGAGCCACATCACCTTTTGCACATTGTACGAACTCTTCCGGCCCCAGATGGTCAACATGCGCGTTTCTACCCGTTGTGCGAGGATCGTCGTCGGCAAGCTTCGGTGCGACGGCGACAGGAATTTCAGGCTCAACGACAGTGTGCCACCTGCTGGCTGCTGAGGTCACGGACTTTGCATGTCGGCCGCTGCCGCGCTCGCGGCGCTCACGATAGCGTCTTCCGAGATGTCCTCGGCCTTGCGCCGCAAGGGTCGGCAAATGTCGACACGGAATGACTAGTTCGACAGGCTACGGCCTGCGAAGTTCGGCACGAAGCCCATGGACCGAATCTCTTCGGCGACGCGGCTGGCGGTGCCGCCGGACAGGTATTCGACGACGAAAATACTCTTGCCTCGCGCCTTGGCCCTCTTCAGGAGGCCGACGCTCTCGGCGACCATGCCGCGCGGATTCCTGCCGCCGTCATGATTGACGCCATGGACAAGGTCCTCCTTGGCGATGCCGTCGATGGCGGAGACATAGCTGTCACTTGTGAGCAATTCCTCTGCGTTCTGGACGAGAATCGCAGCGTCACCCTTGGCGGAGCGCGCTGTGGCGGCGACCTCGCGGACGAGTGCGATCATCGCGTTGCGCGAGCCGTCAGGTGCAGAAACGTTCTCGTAGGTGTCAACCCGGTCGAGGTAGAGGCCGTCGTAGCCCATGGCCATGAATTGGCGGGCGCGCGCTTTGACGATCTCCTTCCAGCCGGGCTCCCAGAACTTGACGACGTAGTTGCCGGCCCAGCCCTGGGTGCGCCCGGTCAGCCAAGAGGGATGATTGCCGGAGCAACAGCTCTTCCAGTAGGGACGGCCGCGCTCGGCTTCGCCGATGGAGAGATAGGCGATGACGGCGCGGCGACCGCCACCCGGTTTGGTGCGAAAGCGCGCGGCGCTGCCGGCATGATCGGGGTCGACGACCACCAGGTCGGCGTGCGAGCCGGCGATTCGGCCGACATTGCCTTGCAACTGGTAGCTCCAGGACTTGGCTGACTTGACGAGGCTGCGATTGGCCTCAGCGGACTGGCTGGGCGCCAGCAGAGCGACGGCGACAGTCGCCAACACAGCGAAACGGATTTTCCCGAGTGGACGCATGGCAAACCTCATGGACTTTCTGGGTTGTTCAATTTCGCCGCCTCCCGGGATCGGGTTCTTAGCGTTCGTGGCGAGGTATGTTCAACCTAAGTCTGGCCATGGTTAATGGCTGCCTCGCTGGCGATGGGCGCGAGCGGGGCACTTTTGTGATAGAAAACGTCGTCACAGGCTTCAGGTGCCACGACGGGCGCGAGCGGGAGAGGGACGCATGAACCGGCCAGAGCGGGTCACGGGCGACGATTTGCAGGCGCTGATGGCTGACATCGGCCGGAAGGCGCGCCGTGCGTCCCATGCTTTGGCGGTTGCGCCGACGGAAGCCAAGAACGGTGCACTGACGACGGCGGCGCGGCTGCTCAGGGAGCGGTCCAAACTCATCCTGTCGGCTAATGCGCGCGATCTCGAGGCGGCGCGTGCGCGGGGGACGACGGGCTCGTTCCTCGACCGGCTGACCCTCGACGAGACGCGCATCGACGCAATTGCGAGGGGGCTCGAGGAGATCGCGGCGCTGGACGATCCGGTCGGGGCCGTGATTGCCCATTGGGAGCGGCCGAACGGCCTCAAAATAGAGCGTGTACGCACGCCGCTAGGCGTCATCGGCATCATCTACGAAAGTCGACCGAACGTCACCGCAGATGCCGGCGGGTTGTGCGTCAAGGCCGGCAACGCCGCCATCCTGCGAGGCGGATCAGAGAGCTTCCATTCGAGCAGCGCCATTCATGCTTGCCTGGTGGACGGTCTGAAGATCCATGGGCTACCTGAGGATGCCATCCAACTGGTGCCAACGACGGACCGGGCCGCGGTGGGCGCGATGCTGCGGGGGCTCGACGGGGCGATCGACGTGATCGTACCGCGCGGCGGCAAGAGCCTGGTCGGGCGGGTGCAGGAGGAAGCGCGAGTGCCGGTGTTCGCGCATCTCGAGGGTATCTGCCACACCTATGTCGATCGTGGCGCCGATCTCGACATGGCCATTCCCATGGTGGTCAACGCCAAGATGCGGCGGACGTCGATCTGCGGCGCCACCGAGTGCCTGCTGGTCGACAAGGGCGCGCACGAGGACTACGTCGGTCCGCTGGTGAAGGCGCTGCTGGATGCCGGCTGCGAGGTGCATGGCGATGCCGCCGCGCAGCAGGCCGATGACCGCGTCAAGGCCGCCACGGATGACGACTGGGGGCATGAGTTCCTCGATTCCGTCATCGCCGTGAAGATGGTGGACGGCGTGGACGAGGCCATGGCGCACATCGCGCGCTACGGCTCGCAGCACACCGACTGCATCATCACGGAGTGCTTCGGGACGGCGGAGCGGTTCCTCAAACGGGTCAATTCGGCGATCGTACTGCACAACGCCTCGACGCAGTTCGCCGACGGCGGCGAATTCGGGATGGGGGCGGAGATCGGCATCGCGACGGGCCGCATGCATGCGCGGGGTCCGGTCGGTGTCGAGCAACTCACCAGCTTCAAGTACGTGGTCAGGGGCAATGGGCAGATCCGACCAAAGTAGCGCTGCCTGGTGATATGCAGATTTCGTCTAGTGATATGCAACTCTTGCATAACCTGTTCATCCGGCGCGGCGGCACATGCGGTAACGCTTGGTGTTCCTTGGCGGTGGCTGGCTCTCGCGGGCCGGCACGAGTGGCCAGGGTCACGTGCTTGAAACTGCGCCAGAGGTCCTGACGGTGCGCCGATCGTGCACTAGGATCTCGCTGCTTGTGGACCTGCCGACATGATGGCGTTCGCCGCCGTTTCTGCCGAGATTGTTGCGACAATCGCGGTTTTCGCTCTCACCAATCTTGCCATTCTGACATTCCGCGATCCGCTGCGCACAGGCTGGCGGCGGTCGTCGTCGGCCCAGGTCTGGATCGAGATGGTGACGATCAGCGCCGTGCTGATCATCGTGCCAGTGCTTGGCGCCGGTGTGCTGTCGTCGTTCTCCAACCTGCTGTTGGGTGGGCCTGTCTTTTTCGGGTTGGTGGTGGCTCTCTATCTCGGCGTCAGCCACTTTATGCACATGGACGAGCGGCTGGCACTGTGTGACCAGGGCCTTTCGCCGTTCGGGCGCCGCAAACCACCGGTTGCCGGCGAGGCAGCCTGATACAAGACTGCCTGGTGGCCAAATCGCACTTAACTGCTAGAGTGACAGCGCTCGGGTATCGTTGCGCGCTCGGCTGGATCTGTTGCGTGTTTCCGGCAAGGCCTGCGGCCATCCGTTTGAGACGGACACTGCACCGAAGGCGCGTCGACCGGCAACCGAGCCTGCCGCTTGAACCCTGTCTTCCTACTCGGGAATCGAGCCCCATGGCAGCTGTTGCCTACCTGCTCGCGGCTGTCGCCGCGATGTTGCTGATATTCTACGCGACCAACAGGGCCGTGCTGGCTGTTCGCAACCCGCATCGCAAAGGCTGGCTCGCCAAGGGCACGGGCGCCTCGAACTGGCTGGCGGTGCCGTGCATCTCGGCCATGATCCTGGTGATCCCGTTCGTCGGCGCTGGCGTCTTCGGCGTGGTGCCCGGCGTCATGACCGGCAGCATCCTGTTCCTTGGCGTGGTCGTCGCGGGCTATCTCGGCATCGACCGATTTATGCAAATGGATCAGCGCTTGGCCGCCTGCGATGCGGGAAAGTCGCCGTTCAAGGCGTGAACTTGTGCATCGCCCAAAATAAGAAGGGGTGGGCCCGCCGGCCCACCCCTTCTTTGTTGTCGCGACACTGTGCGCAGGCCGCTTCAGGTATTCATCTGGTTGAAGAACTCGCCGTTGGTCTTGGTGGCCTTCAGCTTGTCGATCAGGAACTCGATCGCGTCCATGGTGCCCATCGGATTGAGGATGCGGCGCAGCAGGTGGCACTTGCGGAGCTGATCCTTCGGCAGCAGCAGCTCGTCCTTGCGGGTGCCGGACCGGGCCACGTCGATCGCCGGGAAGACGCGCTTGTCGGAGACCTTGCGGTCGAGGATGATTTCCGAGTTACCGGTGCCCTTGAACTCCTCGAAGATGACCTCGTCCATGCGGCTGCCGGTATCGATCAGCGCGGTCGCGATGATGGTCAGCGAGCCGCCTTCCTCGATGTTGCGGGCGGCGCCGAAGAAGCGCTTCGGGCGCTGCAGGGCATTGGAGTCGACGCCGCCGGTCAGCACCTTGCCGGATGACGGCACGACGGTGTTGTAGGCGCGGCCGAGGCGGGTGATCGAATCCAGCAGGATGACGACGTCGCGCTTGTGCTCGACCAGGCGCTTGGCCTTCTCGATCACCATCTCGGTGACCTGGACGTGGCGTGACGGCGGCTCGTCGAAGGTCGAGGCGATCACCTCGCCCTTCACCGTGCGCTGCATGTCGGTGACCTCCTCCGGCCGCTCGTCGATCAGCAGCACGATCAGGAAGCACTCGGGGTGATTGGCCGTGATCGACTTGGCGATGTTCTGCAGCAGCACCGTCTTGCCGGTGCGCGGCGGGGCGACGATCAGGGCGCGCTGGCCCTTGCCGATCGGCGCCACGATGTCGATAACGCGGGGCGAGAGGTCCTTGATGGTCGGATCCTCGACCTCGAGCTTCAGCCACTTCTCAGGGTAAAGCGGCGTCAGATTGTCGAAGTTGACCTTGTGCTTCTGGGCCTCGGGGTCCTCGAAGTTGATCTTGTTGACCTTGAGCAGGGCGAAATAGCGCTCGCCCTCCTTGGGGCTCCGGATCTGGCCTTCGACCGTGTCGCCGGTGCGCAGCGCAAAGCGGCGGATCTGCGAGGGCGAGACGTAGATGTCGTCCGGGCCGGGCAGATAGTTGGCGTCGGGCGAGCGCAGGAAGCCGAAGCCGTCCTGGCAGCACTTCGACGACACCGATGCCGGTAATCTCGATTTCCTTGGCCGCGAGCTGCTTCAGCGTGGCGAACATCAGCTCCTGCTTGCGCATGGTGCTGGCATTCTCGACGCCAGCTTCCTCGGCAAAGGTCTGAAGCTCGGTCGGAGTCTTTGACCTTAAGATCCTGCAGTTTGATCTGCTTAACTACGTCTTGCATGTGGAACTCTCTTGACTTGCCGTCAGAGGCGAAAAAGTGGCGTCTCGAGGGGCGTGGGAGGAGGGAAGTGTGAAGCCCGCGTTGGCCGCGGGTTGCCAGCTACCGAACAGCGCTGGCGCCCATCGTTCGCTGCTCCCAATTGATGTGGCGAATGCCGCGGGAGCTCGGTCGATTCGGGAAGTAGTCTATCCGATTGCGGGGCGTCTGGCAAAGCCAATCATGCAGCAGAGATGTCGCGGCGGCGTCAAAAAGGCTTCACAATCACGAGGATGACGATCGCGATCATGAGCACCGTCGGGACCTCATTCATGATCCGCCAGTGGCGCTGGGGCTTGGCGTTGCGGTCCTCGGCAAAGGCCCGGACCGATGCCGAAAAGTAGCCGTGTGCGGCGGACATGCCGACCACGGCCAGGAGTTTCAGCGTGGAACCAGCCGGCGGCCCAGAAGCCGGACGCCCACGCGAGCCACAAGCCCGTTATCCAGGCTATGATCATCGCAGGGTTGATGATCACCCGGAGCAGACGTCGCTCCATGACCTTGAAGGTCTCGGACTGCTTCGAGCCTGTCTCCGCCTCGCAGTGGTAGATGAAGAGGCGTGGCAGGTAGAGCATACCGGCCATCCAGGAGATGATGGCGATGACGTGCAGGGCCTTGACCCAATCGTAGGCAGCGCGGCCGAGCACCAGCACGGCAACGACGGCGGCCGCGGCCGTGATGGCAAGTGCGATTGCCGCCCGGCGAGCCGGGTTCGCGGTCTTGATGGTCATGGCGGGCGCGATCTCGCTGCCGGTTTCGTTTCCCTGACGAGATAGCCTGTCAAGCAGGCGCCGTCACGCCCGCCGTTTCTGCCAACTTTCCGAAATGGCGTCAGCTGGCGTGTGGACCCCGCATATGGCGCAGGGCAGCCTCTATGCGGCGCCAGTCGACGGCCGCCTCGTGTTTCTGCTTCTCGAGCTTGGCAGCCTGCTGGGCCGCCTCTGCAATGGCCTTGGCGCCATGCACGGCAAACAATTTGCGTGCATGCTCCTGGATCTCGGTCGCTGTCATTGCGTCCTCCTTCAGTTGCTGCATGCCATCCAAAGACATGGATGCAACATTCGAGGTGGTGACAGACAGTGAAGGCTGCAACCCGGAAAGCGATATGGGCGCTATTTTGGCCCCGGACAAGCTCCACCAGCCGAGCGACGTTCTCAGGCGGGGTTTGCGGCACGATGCCGTGGCCGAGGTTGAAGACGAAGCGCTTGCCGTCCATGCGCTCGAGGATTTCGCGGGTGCGCTCCTCCAGCGGCTCGCCACCGGCCACCAACAGGAGCGGATCGAGATTGCCCTGGACGACGACGTCCTCGTCCTCGAAAGCTTCGCTCATCATGTAGGGCGGCATGGCGGTGTCGCAGCCAATGCCGTTGACGCCGGTTTCGGTGACGTACCAGAGCGCGGCACCGCCGACGCCGCGGGGAAAGCCGATGATCGGCACGTCCGGGTACTTGGCCTTCAGGGCTTCGACCATGGTCTTGGTCGGCTCCACGACCCAGCGATCGAGCTCGTCGTCAGGCAGGCTGCCAGCCCAGGTATCGAAGATCTGCAGCACGTCGGCGCCAGCTTCGACCTGCATTGACAGGTACTCGATCGAGGTCTCGACGAGGATGTCGATCAGCTTCTGAAAGCCATTTCGATCCCGGTAAGCCCATAAACGTGCGGCAGCCTGGTCCTTGGATCCCCGACCCTCGACCATGTAGGTGGCGACCGTCCAAGGTGCACCGCAAAAACCGATCAGCGCGGTCTCGGACGGCAGATCCTGCCGGAGCCTCTGCACCGTTTCGGCGACACGGGTGAACTTGGGCTGAGTTGCGGTCGGCTGCAAGCGCTTGAGATCGGCTTCGCTGGTGATGGGCTCGAGCAGCGGACCTTCGCCTTCGGCGAAGCGCAGCGGTTGGCCCAGGGCGTCCGGGACCAGGAGGATATCTGCGAACAGGATGGCGGCATCGAAGCCGTAACGCCGGATTGGCTGCAACGTCACTTCGGCTGCCATTGCCGGATTGTAGCAGAGGTCAAGGAAGCCACCCGCCTTGGCTGCGTACTTCACGGTATTCGGGCAGATAGCGGCCCGCCTGGCGCATCAGCCAGATCGGTGGAGGGGAGAGGGACTTGCCCCGAAAGGGTTCGAGAAAACGGCGCTTGGTTGGCATGGCTTTCGGCTCGGCTCTCTGCTCTTAAACTTATGAAAGATTCTATCTAAGGTTTTTATTTTGACTCTTAGAGCAGTGGATTGCGGCGATTGCGGGCAGTCCACGTGCTCTCCACTGGCGATGGCCGTGTGTATGAGCGAGCCGCCAGATGCAGTAGCTCGCTCAGGCCTGTGCCGCAAGAGAGAGAAACATTCCATGGTTCAATGCCTTGGCTTAGGGTTGCCGAGGCCAGCTCGAGCGGACAGCGTGTTGACAACCCGTTGGCAAGGGAAGAACTACTGCAGGACGAACCGGCAATGGCCGATGGTAGGTCTGCGAAGGGCATCGCAGGGCCAAGCTGTGGACCAATCGGTTGAGAAGTGATGACTGGGCGCAGGGCAAAGTCGAGGCTACAGGTGGCCTTGTGGACAAGCTGGGATTTCATCAACAGATGACCAATGCCAAGCCGAGCTACTTTCACCTGCATCTGGTTTCCGATGCAACTGGCGAGACCTTGACGACGATCGCCAAGGCCGCGGCCGTGCAATATGCGCAATGGCGGCCGATCGAGCATGTGCATCCGCTGGTGCGGACCAGACGGCAACTTGATCGCGTTCTACAGGAAGTGGCATCGGCGCCGGGGATCGTTCTTTATACCGTTGTGCAACCCGACCTGACGACCGAGCTTGAGAAGCGGTGCCGCGAGCTCAAGGTGCCATGCCTGCATGTGCTCGAGCCAGTGATGAAGGTGTTCGAATCCTATCTGGGTGCGCCCAAGACGCCGATCGTTGCTGGCCAGCATGTGCTCGATGCCGACTATTTCCAGCGCATCGACGCCTTGAATTTCGCCATGGCGCACGATGATGGCCAGCTGCCGCAAGATCTCAACATGGCGGATATCATCATTCTCGGCATTTCGCGGACTTCGAAAACACCAACCAGCATTTATCTCGCCCAACGCGGCTACAAGGTGGCCAACGTGCCGCTGGTGCCGGGTATCGATCCGCCAGCGGTGCTGGCTGGTCCGCATCGCGCCTTCGTCGTGGGCCTTGTCGCCAGTGTCGAGCGCATCATCGATGTCCGGCGCAATCGCGTGCATCTGCTCGCCGACAAGGAGCTCGACGAATATGTCGACCGCAATCGCATCGCGCAGGAACTGCAGATCTCCCGACGCCTTTTCCAGAAGCACGGCTGGTCTATCATCGACGTGACACGGCGTTCGGTCGAGGAAACGGCAGCCACCATCATAAAGCTGCTCGGCGAGCGCAATAATCCGCCGGTGGACGCAGCCGGCAAGGAGTTGCCGGATGCCTGAGGGTGACCTGAAGCGGATCATTCTGGCCTCGGGAAGTGCCAGTCGCCGCGCGCTGCTCGAGGGTGCCGGCCTTGCCTTCGATGTGGTTGTGTCGCAGGTCGACGAGCCGGCCGTTCGCCGTGCCATGGAGCGGGGCGGGAAGGCACCTGCTCCGCGTGATGTCGCGATGGCGCTGGCCGAGGCCAAGGCTGCCGCGGTGAGTGTCATCCATCCCGAGGCGCTGGTGATCGGTGGGGACCAGGTCCTGGCGCTGGGCTCCCGGCTGTTCGAGAAGCCCGGCGATCTTGCGGCTGCGCGTCGGCAACTGCTGGAGCTGCGGGCGCAGAGCCATGAGCTCGTCTCGGCTGTCGCTATCGCCGAGGGGGGGCATGTGACCTGGCGGCATGCCGAAGCTGCGCATATGACGGTGAGGGCCTTCACGCCAGATTTCCTGGATTGGTATCTGGAGACGGCGGGACCCGTTATCTGTCAGTCGGTCGGTGCCTACCAGCTCGAGGGTGTGGGGGCTCAGCTTTTCGAGCGCATCGAAGGCGACTACTTCACTGTACTCGGCCTGCCGCTGATGGCGCTGCTCGGCGTGCTCAGACAACGGGGAGTGCTTCGCGAATGATACGCGCCGCTGTGATCGGCTGGCCGATCGAGCATTCACGCTCACCGTTGATCCACGGACACTGGATCGAGAAATACGGAATCGACGGAAGCTACACGAAGCTTGCCGTCTCGCCCGACAAGGTGGCGCACTTCCTCAGCCATCTGGCTGAACAGGGCTTGGCGGGCTGCAATGTCACGCTGCCGCACAAGGAGGCCGCGTTTGCCGCCGCTCATGAGCGCCATGCCTCTGCAATCGCCGTTGGCGCTGCCAATACGCTGTGGCTCGAGGCCGGGCGGCTGCACGCCGCCAACACCGATACCTACGGTTTCATGCGGCATCTGGAGGTGTCGGCCCCGGCCTGGTCACGACGCGACAGGCCCGTCATGATTCTTGGCGCCGGCGGTGCTGCCCGCGGCATCGTCTACGGCTTTCTCGACGCCGGCGTCGGCGAGGTTCGGATCGCCAACCGGTCGCGCGGGCGGGCTGACGAGATTGCTCGCCATTTCGGCGGGAAGGTGCGCGTTGTTGACTGGACGGAGGCCGAAGCGGCCTCGGGCGATTGCGGGGTGCTGGTCAACACGACGTCGCTCGGTATGGCGAAAACCGGACCGCTCGACTTCAACGTGGCTGCGCTGCTGAGCGATGCAGTCGTCGCCGACATCGTCTATGTGCCGCTGGAGACGCCACTGCTGGCGCGTGCTCGGGCGCGCGGGCTGGTGGGGGTCGATGGGCTGGGCATGCTTCTGCATCAGGCGGTGCCGGGTTTTGCGCGCTGGTTCGGCGTTACACCGGAGGTGACGGCTGAGCTCAGGGACATCATCGTCAGGGACATCGAGGGCCACTGAATGCTCATCATTGGATTGACCGGATCGATCGGCATGGGCAAATCGACGGTTGCCAAGCGCTTCATCGAGAATGGCGTGCCGGTATGCGATGCGGATGCCGAAGTGCACAAGCTCTACAGTGTTGGGGGTGCGGCGGTGGCGCCGATCCTGGCGGCATTTCCCGGTGTGGCCGGTTCAGACGGTATCGATCGCCAGAGGCTCGGCCAGGAATTGATGCGCGATCCTGGTTTGTTCAAACGGCTGGAGGCTATCGTGCATCCGCTGGTGTGGGAAGCGGAGCGGGCCTTTCTTGCCGAGCAGGTCGGGCGGGGAGAGCTTATGGCTGTGCTCGAGATTCCGTTGCTGTTTGAAGGCAGAGGGCACGAGCAAGTCGATGTCAAAGTGGTGGTGAGTGCGCCGGCCGACGTGCAGCGCCAGCGGGTCCTGGAGAGGCCCGGCATGACCGAGGAAAAGCTCGCGCAGATCCTCGCTCGTCAGGTTCCGGATGCCGAGAAGCGGGCGCGGGCCGATTTCGTTGTGGACACCGGGCTGCCGCTTTCCGAAACGCTGGCGCAAGTCGATAAGGTGATTGCCATGTTGCGCGGTCGGGAGGGTACGGCCTACGCGCGCTGTTGGTCTTGATCGCGCCGGCTCGAAAGCCGTGTCGGCGCCACTGTTGCGGAGCCGGGCATGGATAGAGAGATCGTACTCGATACCGAGACGACGGGGCTCGACGCCAAGACCGGCGACAGGCTGATCGAAATCGGTTGCGTCGAGATCGTCAACCGGATGCCGACGGGTGTGGAGTTTCACCGCTTCATCTGCCCGGAAGGTCGTGAGGTGCATCCCGAGGCCTTCAATGTGCATGGCCTGTCGACCGAGTTCCTGGCCGATAAGCCAAAATTTGCCGAGGTGGTCGACGATTTCCTCTCGTTCATCGGGGATTCGCCCCTCGTCATCCACAATGCGCCGTTCGACGTCGGCTTCATCAACATGGAGCTTGGCCGGGTGCGTCGTCCCGAGATCCCGCGCGAGCGGCTGGTCGACACGCTCGAGATCGCGCGGCGCAAGCATCCAGCTGGGCCAAACAGCCTCGATGCCCTGTGCAAGCGCTATGGCATCGACAATTCAAAACGCACCAAGCACGGCGCCATCGTCGACTCTCTTCTGCTCGCTGCCGTTTATGTCGAGCTGCTGGGTGAGCGGCAAGCGTCGCTCGAGCTGTCACAACTTGGCGGCCGGCAGGCGGGCTCGCGGAGCGCCATTCGCATTGCTGCGCAACAACGGCCAAGGCCCTTGCCGACCCGGCTGACGCCGGAGGACGAAGAGCAGCACAAGGCATTTGTCGATACACTCGGCGAGAATGCCTTGTGGAAGCGGATTGCGGGCGCGCAATAGTCGGCACCGACGATACAGCGGCGGTCGTCGATCTTTGTTTGCGAAGGTGATGGTGCTTTGCCTGGGGCTGCGTAGGCTTTAGGCTCGGTGGTGTCCGCAAAGCAGATGGGAGCGTTCCGCGATGGCCCAGAGACTGACCGATACGGAGCGCGCTGCCGCGCTGGCAAGCCTCGATGGCTGGGGCCTGGTCGACGGTCGCGAAGCGATAACGCGTACGTTCACCTTTGACGATTTCAATGCTGCGTTTGGTTTCATGACGCGCGCGGCGATGGTTGCCGAGCAGCTCAATCATCATCCTGAGTGGCGCAATGTGTGGAATTGCGTCGAGGTGGTGCTCGCCACGCACGATGCAGGTGGGCTCACGGCGCTCGACTTTAAGCTAGCGCAGGCGATGGACGGCTTTGCCACCTAGTGCGGCGACATAGGCATCCGTCCAAGGGCCACAGCAATTTCTCGTCTTTGGTTGCGTCCCTGGAAACAGAACGCTTGTTCTGGGCCCATTTTGCGCTTGCCGGCCTGGCTGATCAATCGCCGGGCCAGCGATACTTCTGCGGTCCAAAGCCGAAGAGTCCAGAGGATTGCGGTTTGTCGGCCGGTCTGCGCTGGGCGGCCCGGCGTTCGGCGCGCGGGGGGCTGATCTGCGATGGGGGGCTTGGCCGGGAGCCTTGGTCTCTCGAACGGGCGTTTCGAGCCGGGCGGTCCGTAGTGCTCGCGCGATGAACCGGCAGAGCTTGGGGCGGTTCGGTGGGGGGCGTCGCCGGTTCGGCCGTGTCGACTGCCTTGCGATCCGCGGCCGATCGTTCAACTTCGGCGACCGGGGTCATATTCGCTTCGGGTAACCCCTTGCCGGCGTCGAGATCCTCCTGGGCAGAAGGCTTGTCACCCTCACCTGTGGCGGCAGCGGCGTAGCCGGCGTGGCGGTTGATTTCAGATTGCGACCATGGCTCGGGTTTGCAGGTGCAGCCGGGGATACGCGTTTTCCGATATTGAAAAGCTGTCGGCAGGCGGCTGTAGGCGCGGCCCGCCAAGTCGATCATGGTGCCAGGGTCACCGGACGTGTTGTCGTGGTAGAACAAGCGCGCAGGTGAAGCGCAACTCGATTTGCAGCGGTTGGCTTCCTGATAGAAATTGTCGCGTGATGAGCGGAAGTTGATCGGCCAATAGAAGCCGTCGCACATGCGCACGCAAAGCGTTCGATATTGGCCCGATCTCGGAGAATTCCGGCTTCGCGGAGCGGCTTCGATCTCCTCGGCTCTATTCCAACCGGGTTGCGGGCGCTGGCGATAGTCGGGAGGTGGTAGCGCCCGAGGCTGGGCCTGGGGTTGGGGCTTGGGCTGGGAGAACATTCCGAAGAAATTCTGGAAGAATCCCTGGGCGGACGCGGTTCCCGCTGGAACGATCATCAACGCAGCGAAACCGACGGCCATAAGGCCCTTATGCAACCCGGATACCATGAGACGCCCACTCGAACGAGACTGTTACAGGCTGACGACCGCGTTGCGGGCTGCCGGTTCGATCGGGAGCATGCCACTGTCTTCAACCGCCCTTGTTTGTGGCTGAAGAAGGCAAATTTTTTCTCAACAGCTGGGCCATTTTTCACTTCGGCCGCAGCTTTCCGGATGGCGGGGATTGGCGGCTAATTGCCTTCGAAAACGGTGCGGTGCCAGTGGCGGTCATTGCCACTGGCTGGGCGCCAGCCCTTGGAAGGGGCGCTGTTCTCGACGCTGCCCAGACGCATCATGGTGCCGAGTTCGCCGAAACCTAGTGGCCGCTGACTTGGCGCTGCGGCGACTTTTGGCCCATTCGGGCGCCTATCGGTGAACTGGACCGGCTGGGTTCCGACTTTTCGAGTCAGAGCCGCCAATTCGCGCTGGGCCTCCTGGTCCGCTTTCTGCTTTTCGGCCTCCGCGACCTTAGTGTCCGCTTTTACAGCAGCTTGAAGCGCTGCAACCTCGGCTGCGGCCTTGCGGCTTCCGCCTTCCGCCGCCTTTTCAGCGGCGTAGAGGCGATGTTTGGTCTGGGCCTGCTGTTCCCAGGGCTGCGCCTGGCATTTGCATTGCGCATCGTAGCGGGTGCGGAACAGGAATGCCGTTTTCAAGGCCTTGTAGGGCAGACCGTCGACGGTGGTCATGCCGGCAGGCGAGCCACCGGGGATCTGATGCACGAACAAGCGTGCCGGGGATCCACAGGCCTGCTGGCAGCGCGCTGCGTCGCTTTCGAATTTGTCGGAGGTCGTCGAGAAGCTGATCGGAAAGAAGTAGCCATCACATAGGCGTACGCAGTAGGTGCGGTAGGTGCCGCTTCCGCCATTGTAATAGTCGTAGGCGGGATCGGATTCGGTTACCTCGACAGGGGCGGTGATCGCCCGTGGAGCGGCAACGGTGGTGATCGATGCAACCTTAGTTGCTTGATTCAGCTGTGAATTTCCGACTGTATCGGGGTGGGTGGTGCGCGAAGCGGCCATTGCCGCTGCCATATCGGAGTCGGTTATTGCAGCGGCCGTCTGGTGGCCGCTGCCATCCAGTATCGCTTCGTCGACCAGGCTCAGGATCGTCGTACCGACCCTTGCCGACGTAAACAGAACTACCGCCGACAACAGGACGACGGCGACGATGTAGACGCCGAGCTGGATCGATCGATGACCGTAGGCAAATACTCTGAACACGACGCACCATACTCGACTTGTTAGACCTCGACCTTTTCGGTCGCGGCCAACTCCTAGAACTAATCAGCTCTCTGTCCAACCCTCAAGCGTGCAATTCGGCGTATTTTGAGTTGATCAGCCTGCAATAGATTGACACTTGGTAAATGCGATCCACGGCGTCAATTGGGCGGGTACGTGAATCTGCCGCCTGATCGTCAGAACTGGTTAACGGCCCGGAGGCGCCAAATCACCTGGGCGCCAGCCTGACGGCACCGTCGAGGCGGATCGATACGCCATTGAGCATGGCATTCTCGCAAATGTGTCTCGCCAAGGCGGCGTATTCATCAGGCTTGCCGAGGCGCGAGGGGAATGGAACGGAGGCGGCCAGGGCGTTGCGAGCGTCGTCCGGCAGGCCATCGAACATCGGGGTGTGGAAAAGGCCAGGCATGATGGTTGCTACTCGGATGCCGCTCTGGGCGAGGTCGCGGGCGATCGGCAGGGTCATCGACATGACACCACCCTTGGAGGCAGCGTAGGCGACTTGACCGATTTGGCCATCCTCGGCGGCGATGGAGGCTGTGCAGATGAGGACGCCGCGCTCGTTGTCGTCGCCCACGGGGTCGAGAGACTGAATGTTGGCCGCGCATTTGGCCATCATGAGGAACGTGCCGATCAGATTGACCTGAATGACCTTGGTGAACGTTGCGAGATCGTGCGGCTCGTAAGTGCCGGTGTCGCGATTGCGGCGGGAAATGCGTTTGGCGATACCAATGCCGGCACAGTTCACCAGGACCCGCTCGGCGCCGAGGTCGCTGCGGGCTGCGGCGAGGGCTGTGTCGACGCTTGGCTCGCTGGTGACGTCGCACTGGTAGAAGCGGCCGCCGATGGCCTTGGCATGCGTTTCGCCTAGCTCGCGATTGAGGTCAAAAATGGCGACCTTGGCGCCGGCACTCGCCAGCATGCGTGCCGTCGCACCGCCCAGGCCCGAGGCTCCACCCGTGACGATGGCAGTGATGTCTGATCCGAGCTTCATGCGGACTCCTTGCGCCTCGGCGCCATAGCTGCTGATGTCATGGCGTTTCATACGTTTCGCCAGCCAACCGGTAAAGTGGCGAGCGCCTGAAGCGGTCAACAGCCATTTCCAGACAGGACATCCGCCCGTGGCCCAAGGGACAGCAAACCGCCTGATCGACCTTTATAGTGACACGCAGACGAAACCGTCGGCCGGCATGCGCAAGGCGATGGCCGAGGCGGATGTCGGTGACGAGCAGCGTGGCGAGGATCCCTCGACCAACCGGCTCCAGCAGCGGGTTGCCGAGATGGTCGGCAAGGAAGCGGCCGTGTTCCTGCCTTCGGGCACCATGTGCAACCAAATCGCCATGCTGGTGCATTGCCGGGCCGGTGACGAGATCATCGGCTCGGCGGAAACGCACGTATTTACCTCGGAGGGTGGTGGGGCTGCGGCACTTGCCGGCGCACAGACGCTGTGGATTGAAAGCAACAAGGGCATTTTTACCGGGTCCGCCGTTGCGCAGGCCGTGCGAACCGGGGATGGACGACATAATCCGATTTCAAAAGTGGTGGTGATCGAGCAGACCGTCAATCGCGGTGGCGGCGCCATCTGGACGGTGGCGCAGATCGAGGATGTCGCCAAGGCGGCGAGAGCGCACGGCCTCATCGTGCATATGGATGGCGCGCGGTTGCCGAATGCGGTCGTCGGCTCGGGTGTCAAGGCATCGGACATGACACGTCATGTCGATACGGTTTGGATCGATCTCTCGAAGGGCCTGGGTTGCCCGATCGGCGGCGTTCTGGCGGGATCGGCAGCCTTCATCCGTGAGGCCTGGCGCTGGAAGCACAGGCTTGGTGGCGCGATGCGGCAATCGGGTATCGTGGCTGCAGCCGGGCTCTACGCGCTCGACCACAACATGGAAAAGCTTGCGCAGGACCACGCCAATGCCCGCCGCCTTGGCGAGCTTATCGCGGCCTTGCCGGGACTGGCGCTCTTCACGCCCAAAATCGAAAGCAATATTGTGTTCTTCGATCCTGCCGGCGCGGGACTGACGTCAAAGGCGGTGCATGACGGACTGCTGGAGCGTGGCGTCAGGATGGGGCTCACGTACGGCAATATGATCCGGGCGGTGACGCACCTCGATGTCTCGGTCGAGGACATCGAGACGGTGGGGCAAGTGCTTGGGGAAACGGTGCGCGCACTGAAGGCCAAGGCCTAGGGCGCGGCGGATCGTTCACCAGCGATTGCCGGATCGCGCGATCGCGCTTGATGAGGCGGATGGGTCTCACCTAACTTGGCTCGGACGCCGCATTATCGAGAGTCCATCAGGAGCATGCCATGAGCCTCAGCCTTGCCGACTACGCCAGCCGTGATGCCACCGGGCTTGCCGAGCTTGTCGCCAAGAAGGAAGTGTCGCCCAAGGAGCTTGCCACCTCGGCGATGCGGGCGATCGAGAAGATCAATCCGCAGGTCAACGCGGTCGTCGAAACCTATGGCGACCGGATCGAGGGGCTCGACGAGGGCTCGCTCGGAAATGGTGCGTTCCGGGGCGTGCCTTTTCTTATGAAGGACGTTTGGGGGCACGAGGGTGGACGCAAAATCGAGTTCGGTAGCCGGCTTTGCGCTGGCATGGTGGCGGAGCAGGACAGCTATTTCTGCACGCTGGTGAAGGCTGCCGGGCTCAACATCATCGGTCGGTCAGCGGCGCCTGAGTATTCTCTGACAGGCACGACGGAGGGGGCGCTCTACGGCAACGCCTCGAACCCGTGGAAATCGGGCTATTCGACCGGCGGCTCATCCGGTGGCGGGGCGGCTGCGGTGTCAGCCGGGATCGTCGCCATGGCACACGGGTCAGACATCGGCGGCTCGATCCGGATTCCTGCAGCATGGTGCGGGCAAGTAGGCTTGAAGCCTTCCCGCGGCCGGATCTCCTTCGGGCCGGCGCTCGACGAGAATGGATTCGGACTGGCAATGAATTTCGTGCAGGTGCGCACCGTTCGTGATGCGGCGGCGATGTTGGATTGCCTGGCCAAGCCGCAGCCCGGCGATCCATTTGTGATCCCGCAGCCTGAGGAGGCTTATCTCAGTTTGTCTCAGAAAGCCGCGCCGCGGCTGCGCATCGGGTGGACAGTGAAGCCTTTGCTCGGGGTGCCAGTGGACCCGGAGATCGTGGCGGCGGTGAAGGCGACAGCTAAAGTGCTGGAAAACCTGGGTCACGACGTGTTCGAGCATGACCCTGACTTCGATGGTGTCGACTCCGTCAAGCGTTTCACGGACATGTGGTATTTCGGTTTCGACGCGCGCTTCGAGGGCTACGCTGCCAAGACCGGGCGCAAGATCGGCCCCGATACGCTCGAGCCGGTGACGCTCAAGATCTACGAGTACGCCAAACGGCTCAAGTCTGGCGACTTCTTTGCGGCGGTGGCGGAAGTGAACAAGGCACGGCGCAAGCTCGGGCAGTTCTTCGTCAAGGCTGACATCTGGCTGTCGCCCAGCGTTGCCAAGGTTGCGGAGCCGTGGGGCAACTACAATCTCGGTCGCGAGGACGTGACGATGGTGGACATGGTCGAGAAGCTCTATCGCGTGCCCTGCCAATACTCGGTGCCGCACAATCTGATGGGGACGCCGGCCATCTCGTTGCCGCTGGCGCATCACTCGTCCGGTCTGCCGATCGGGATCCAGCTGGCTGGCCGGCCGGCGACCGAGCACCTGCTGCTGCAGCTCGCCAATGCGCTCGAGCAACAGATGCCGTGGTCAGGCCGGGTGGCGCCGCTCAACGCCGGGCGGTAAGCAGAACGGCCTGCGCCAGCCGTTTCGTGGTCAAACCTTGGCCATGACTTCGCTGGCAAACCGCTCCATCCGCTCGAGCGTCTCGTTGACGGTTGGCGCCGGGAACGAGACGTTTAGATCGCCAATGCCGGCGGCCTTGAGCGCTGTTGCGTCCTCGATCATCTGCGCGCTCGAGCCCGTAAATGTGCGCCGGCCACCGGAGTGGGCGTCCTCGGCGGTCCAGTTCACCGGCCAGAGCACGACATGGGCGAGGCTGATCGATTTGGGGTCGCGGCCGGCCTTGGCGCACATCTCCTTGAAGCCGGTCATGGCGCCCGCGACACGTTCGGCGGTGTCGAGGCGATTGATGGGATTGGAGGAAGCCGGATACCAGCCGTCGCCCAGTTTGATGGCGCGGCGCATGGCGGCGGGGCTTTCGCCGCCGACCCAGATCGGTGGATGAGGCTTGGCCACGGGTTTCGGCTCGAACAGGATGTTGTCGAACCGGGCGTAGGTACCGTTGAACTTCGGCCGCTCGGCAGTCCACAATTCGCGGAAGGCAGCAATGAACTCATCGGTGACCTTGCCGCGTTCGGCGTAGGGCGCGACGCCCAGAGCCTCGATTTCCTCCTGCATCCAGCCGGCGCCGATGCCGATGACCATGCGGCCTTCGGAGAGCACATCGGCGGTAGCGATGATCTTGGCGGTGAGAATGGCGGGGCGGTGAGGGACCACCATGACGGACGACAACAAGCGCACGCGCTCGGTGCAGCCGGCCAGGAAGGTCAGAGTCGAGAGGACCTCCAGGCACTGGCCACTGTTCTTACCCGCCCAATCGCCTTCCTCGCTGTAGGGGTAGCGGCTGTCGATGTCGGCCGGCACGAGCACATGGTCATTTGCGGAGACGAAATCAAATCCGAGCCTTTCGGCGGCGCCGGCGACTGCCTTATAGCCCTTGCGATTGGCCATGGGGCCGCGAGAGAGGATGTTGACGCCAAAGCGCATGGTATTGCTCCAAAGTTGGCAAGGCGCTGGGCGCCGTGGTCAGGAGCGCGGGCGTGCGCTCTTGGGGCGAAGATCGACCGATCAGCTCGACCGAATCTTATCGAGAACGGGCAGGATATAGCGGCGGAACTGTTCGGGGTTCTCGCTCATGGGAAAGTGGCCGAGTTGCTCCATGACGGTGACTTCGACGCCCGCGATGTGCTCGGCGGTGCGTTTGGTGTCTTCTGGCGTGCAGGAGAAGTCGTATTCGCCGGTCAGGAGGTAGAGCGGACACTTGCGGGTGTCGATGCGGGAGACCACTGCTCTCAGATCGCCGTCGATGCGATAGAAGTGCAGGTCGCCCTTGAAGACGCCAGGGCCGGCGCTCTTATACATCCAGAGCGTTTCGTGGCGGCTGACGGCCGGCGATTGCGGTGCCATCATGCCCGAGACGAGTGCGGCGCAGACTTCGCCGCCGTGAACATCCGGGCGATGCAACCACTCGGTATCATACCAAGGCTGCTGGTAGGCAGCCGATTCCAGGCCGATCAGGGCGCGGAAGCGCTCGGGATGCTCGGCTGCCAGATTGAGCACGATGCGGCCGCCGATCGAGCACCCCATGACCACGGGTTTGTCGAGCTCTAGGGCATTGCAGACATCGAGGATCATCTCCGTGTAGCTCTTGGTCGTGAGCTGATATTCCTCGCGCTCGAAATTCTCCGGCGGTAGGGATTTGCCGTGCCAGGGCATGTCGAAAGCGATGACTCGGTAGTTTTTGGTGATCGCTTCGTCGTTGAGCAGGTGGCGGAACTGGCGGCCGTCCGCTCCGGCGGTGTGGAGGCAAACGAGGGGGATGCCCTTGCCGGCTTCCTCGACATAGAGACGATGTGGGCGGCCCGACAATTCCAGGTGCAGGTAGCGACCAAGGATGGGCTCGAAGCGTGGCTTCATCGACCGGCTCCTTCGTCGGTGAACTGTCGCGGCAAGGCCAGCAGATCCTTGATGAACTGCAGGTTTCCCATGAATGGGACCAGGTTGCCCTGGACCTCGGCACGGCCGACCTTGGTTAGTGCCATCAGGTCATGCCAGCCGGGTCGCGGGACGGGCTCCAGGAACTTGGCCCAGACATCGGCCGGCGCTCTCACCGCAAAGGTCCAGGGTTTTAGAAGGAAGGGGCCACGGGCGACGGTTGCGACGCGCCCTTCGGCGATGTGAACGAGCAACGGGGTTCCGCCGACGCCGATCTCGAAATCGCAAGAAAGGAAGCGCCCGCGGCGCGCGAGGTCGGGGTCGGCAGCAGCCAGGCGGGGCAGCGCTTCGAAGCGTTCGAGGATTCGCTCGGCAGCATTCTCTGGGCTCGACCGGGAAGCGGTCATGCTGGACGTCCTTTGGCTGATGGTTTGGGCCGGGCTCGGAGGCTGGCTCAGACCGTGAGCATGCTGCCGGCGACGAGCACGGCGCCGAAGGCTGCCAGGGCGAAGCTTGAGACGCGCGCCAACCGCAACTGGGCAGCCGGTGTGGCTGTCACCTTGTTGACGGCGAGGGCGACAGCGGCAGCAATGGCTGCCGAGACCAGTCCGAGCCCCAACAGATAGCCGCCAAGGACGCCCTGCTCGGCTCCGACGATGGTTTCGCCGAAAGCCATGCCGTGGACGATACCGGCGCCGGCTGCGAGGGTAAGCCATGTGGTGCTTCGGGCGCTGTCGCCAAATGCCAGCGCGGCCGCTGCGGCGACGACCGAAGCGGCGACCAGGACTTCGACATAGGCGATAGAGCCAGCGCCGACGTGGATCAGCACGCCCGCTGTCGAGGCGGCGACGAAGGCCGCGATCAGCCCCATGCCGGCTGGGACAATTGCGGCAGCGACGCCGATGGCGAGTATGAAGGCGAAGTGATCGGGGCCGATGACCGGATGACCAAGGCCGGACAAAAGGCCCTGCATGAAGGTGGTGGGCAGGTTGCCGTCCATGACGTGGTGGGCGTTGGCGGGACTGCTGGCCAGGGCGAGCGCTGCAGGGAGAAACGAAACGCGCCAGAGTTTGCCAACATTCATGTCGTATCTCCGATAGGTGTGGGGGATGTGGGGGCGTTCATCGCCGTGTGTGTCAGTATCGCCAGCCTGTCATTCGGCTGCAAGCCGTGTCGTCGGTTGCGGGATGGCGGTGCCGACCATGCAGTCGCGCGTGACGATGGAGGCCAGGGCCTCGGGGCTCCAGCCCTCGGTCCCGTCAGGGCGGACGGGCAGAACGAGGTATCTGATCTCGGCGGTCGAATCATGCACGCGAACTTCGACGCCGTCGGGAATTTGGACGCCGAACTCCTCGAGGATGCCGCGCGGGTCGACGACGACCCGGCTGCGATAGGCCAGGCTCTTGTACCAGGCTGGTGGGACGCCGAGCAGCATTTTCGGATAGCAGGAGCATAGCGTGCAGACGACGACGTTGTGCACGGCGGGGGTGTTCTCGATGGTGTGGAATTCGGCAAGCGTACCGATATCGATGCCGATGTCGGCGAGTGCCTTGCCGGTATCGGCCAGCAGGGCGTGCTTGAAGGCTGGATCGGTCCAGGCGCGGGCAACGACTTTGGCGCCGAGTGCCGGTGTGCGGCTATCCATAAGGTCGACCTGCTGGGCGATCTCCTCGTTGGTGAGCACGCCCTTATCGACCATCAGTGAGCGCACGGCTTCCTCGAGGACCTCGAACGGGGACATGGGCGCCGCATCATGGTCCTTTTGCGGGGGGTGGCTGTGGTCGGCGTGATCATGATGGTGGTCGGCAGACTCGCCGTGGTCGTGATCCTGGTGGGTCATGGCCTGGTCTCCATCCGTTCGAGCGGTTCAAGCCAGCTCTCGGTGATATCGGCTTCGAGGTGATCGCCAGCGTCGCCGCCATAGTCCGGCCAGAGGTGTGCCTGCCGGAAGCGGACCTTGTAGATGTACTCGAGCGGCAGGCCCGGCTTGTGATAAGCGAGGCGCTCGGCGTCGGGATGAGCGCCCTGGAGTGCCACGATCGTACCGGTGTGGCCACGCAGATAGTACGGCGTGCGGCAATGACCAACAGCCGGCCTCATCGCGATGGCGACTGTGGTGCCGATGGAAAACCTTGGTTTCAAGGGAGAGGGGCGCGCCATCAGGCCTTACCTCCGTCGGTCCAGGCTATGGCGTCTCCTTTGACATCCCGGCCGTTGGCGCGATGGCGGCCTGCGACGTCCTGCATGCGGCGATCAATCTCCTGGGCAGAAAGGATCTCCTGCTCGACAAGTAGATTGCGGAGGGCCTTGATCCATTTCTCATAATAGGTGGTGCGCTCGTATTCCTGCTGCCCATAGTCCTCGATGACGCGGCGCATGGCGTCGACCTTGAATGCGCCCTTCTTCGTGGCCAACAACATGAGCATGGCGTCGGTGCGCTTTTCCCAAAGCGCCAGATCGTGCTCGTGGCGGTCGATGGGGCCTAGGTCCAGGCCACCGACATCGTGCACGGCGCGAGCGTCGTCGCCCTCGCGCAACATGGTTTTTCGTTCAGGTGATTGGGTCATGGCTCGCACCGTCGATCTCGGATTCGGGTGGCCATCATGCATGGGCATGGCGCGGCTGAAAAGCCCGTTGCGGCCCCTAAAACGACTCGAGGCCCCATCGGGGGCCTCGAAGCGCAACCACGGAATACATCGGGTTCAGGGCTTGACGTAGGCGTAACCCTTGCGCTGCAGCTCGACCAGATGGACGACGCCGGAGGGCACGAGCTTGGCCTCGCTCAAGAGTTTAATGTCCTTGTTTTCCGCCTTGGACATGTTCGTGCGCGTGTTGTTGCAGGCGGCGAACGTGACATTGGGGTGGGCGAGCGCGATCTCCTGGATGCGGGCCTTCACCGGGCTGCTATCGTCACGGAACATGTGCAAACCGGGCCCATAGGTGACAACCTCGATGGCGACCTTGCGGCCGGATTTCTTCATGTCGGCGACGATGTTTTTGACGTTGTTGAGCGTCAAGTTCATCTTCGCGGCATCGTTGTCATCGACGTGAAGGGCTACCTTGAACGTGTCGTTCGAGGCCGCCTTCTGTGCGGCTGCGGGCATGATACTCGCGAAGAGAACGGCAACACCGATGACGACATTACGCAGGAACTGCATCATTTTCCCCCCAACTGGGTCGCTGGACTACACCTCAACCACATCTTCGCTCTGCCGGCCCATCACGGGCGACGTGTTGGCTCGGATGCCCAAGGGTTTGCGGACATCGACGGAGAATTGCGGCGATGGCGTGGCGGCCTGTGTCGGGAGATGAACTTTTGTTGGACTTAACGCGACTGTGATTTGAAGGCGGGCGTCCAGCCTTGGGCGCGGGGTAGGCGCCGGGCGATGCGGCTGGCAATGCGCTCAAGGATGACTGCCGGTAGGCCTGGGGTGGCGCGGCCCGAGAGGCGCAGCAACGTGCACGGCGTTTGCATCCACCGTGGCCGTAGCGCTTTGGACCACTTCTGGCGGAAGCGCTGCTCGGCCATACGGAACGATTGATCCTTGCGGCCGGCGCTCAGGTGCTGGATGTGAAAATTGATGACCCAGCTCGACCAGCCGAGAATGTCGGCATGGAGACAAATGTCGGCACCGTAGAGATGAAACCCGTCAAGGTCGCGGGAGAAGCGCACACCAGCGCTACGCCGCATGACGATGAAGTTCTCGTCCAGGCTCATGACGCGCGCCGGCAGGGTGCCGACCTGCCTGTCGGAACCATGAGGATCGGAGATACGCAGCGCCAGGCGGCCCGGTGCCTCGCCGCCCGCATTGCCGGCGAGCGCCCAATCCGGTGCGGCCTGGGAGAGGTCTTCAATCAGGGTGTCCAAGCTGGCTCTGCCATCCTCGAGAAGGCGGATATCCTGATGGCACAAGATGACGTACTCACCTTTCGCCCGTTCCAGGATCGCGTTCAGGGCTGCGAATGCGGACGTGGCCTGACGGGCCGCGATGAACTCAGTGTCGGGCTGCGCGAAGCCGCCTTGCTCGAGCGAGGCGATCATTTGCGCATACTGGCTGTCGTCGTTCACCAGCGTGCCGACGGTGAAGCGAGGCTCTTGCTTGGCTGCGATCGTCTCGATCGATGTCTGCGGCATGGAGACCGGCTTCCTTTCTAGACGACCTGCGGCAGAGCGCCGGAGGCTTGATGGCGAACGGAGCGATAGCCGTGGCGCCACTCGTCGCGGCGATGCCAGATGGTGCGCCAGACCGCGGCCTGCTCCCGGGCGCGGCTAGTCCCGGAGACGGCCGCGACGGTGGCCAGGGCGATCCAGCGGGTGAGTGGCCAGAGGTTCAGAAGATGATGGCCGAGGGCGCGTGCGGCGGGCGACATGTGGCGGTCGATCAGCGTCGATTTGGCGGCGAGCAGCTTCACCATCTTGCCTTCGCGGGTGGCCTCCGAGGCGCCGCCATAGTGCACGATGCAGGCGTCAGGCGTCATGACAGGGCGGGCAGAAAGAGCACGAGCCCGCAGGCAAAGATCGGTTTCCTCGCCGTACATGAAGAAGGTCTGATCGAAACCGCCGAGTTGGCGCCAGAGATTCTGCTCGATCAGCAGGAAGCAGCCGGTGACGATGTCGACCTCGCGCTCGCTGTCACGCTGCCAGCCCCCAAGCAGTTCGCCATTGAAGAATTCGGACTTAGTAAAAATCGCGGCAAGGCCGCTGGTTCTACAGAACAGGCGCCAGGGCGTCATTCGAGCGTATACGGAGGTCGGGTTGAGGGAACCGTCGGCAAAGAGCGTGCGGCCGCCCCAGATGCCAGCCTCCGGTTTACGGGCGGCGAAGGCGACGAGGCGATCGATGGCGCGGTCAAGCACTACGGTGTCTGGATTGAGCAGCAGAATGAATTTGCCGCGGGCGGATTCGGCCGCAAGATTGTTGGCGCGGGCAAAGCCGATGTTGTGGGCAAGGGGGATGAAGCAGGAGACCGCCCTGTTATCGGCAATGGCCTCGGCAGAGCCGTCGGTGGAAGCGTTGTCGACGACGATCAGCTCGTAGGCGATGTCCTTTGTCTCGGCTGCGATCGAGTCGAGGCAGGCGAGGGTCATTTCGCGGGTGTTGAAGCTGACGACGATGATGGACAACAGCGGTGTCATGAGTGGGCGACTTTCGCTCGGAGGTTCGTGTGCAGAACGGGGACAGGCCAGCGGGGCAGAGTGTTCGGCACGGCCTGTGGCGCGCTCTTTGTCGCCAGACCCGGCACGGTCGGTGGGGGCAGCCATTTCAGGCGGGGTGACGAAGCTCGTTCGGGCTGAACCGACGTGGCGGCTCTGGCCACTTTGCGGGGGTCAGCAAGCCAGCCGCCGAGGCCCAACAGGAAAAAGAAGAAGGCGTAGGGCACGTTCCAGAAGTGCACGGTGCAGCCGACCAGGGAGATGCCCGTCAGTGAAATCAGCCAGCCTCTGGCGAGCGCGCGATGCTCGGCATCATAGGTGGCAATCCGGCGGGCGGCGCCCCAAGCCAGCGCGATGACGCTGACGACGAGGAGCACGATCGCGGGAAGGCCGCTGCGCAACATGATCACGAGCCAGAAAGCATCGACGGTCGGCGATGCCATCCAGGTGGGGCGAACCCAGTCGTTCAGGCCGAGGCCGATCCACGGATTGGCCCATACGTTGTTCAGGCCATGCTCCCAGATCATCAGGCGGTAGTAGCCGGTCCAAGAGTTCGAGCGTAAATCCGGTGGCGATGATGGCGAACGGGGAGCGGGTTGCGATGATGGAGACGATGAGCAGCAGGCTCGCGATGACGGCGGCGCCGACGTAGGCCCGACCCTGGATGCCTCGCGTGATCTTTTCGAGGCTCATCAAGCCAAACTGTGCCGCGATCGACAGCATGGGGGCGGACGAGAGGCCCATCATGGCGCTGGCGGAGATAATGATCGCGCGCGCCCAGAGGTTGAATTTGCGGCGCTCGGCATAGAGGCAAGCGGCGAGGCCGGCGGAGCAAAACGTGCCGAGATGGATGGGGTGGTCGAAGGTCGCGAAGGCGCGGGTCAGTCCCAGGCGGGTTTCAACACCTGTCGGGTGGATGTAGCCGGTGAGCTGGCCCAAGAACTCGTGCACGTAGAAGCGGCCGGTCAACGCTTCGGGCAAGGCCATCATGCCGGCTGCGGCAACAACAGCGAACAGCATGCTGGCAACGGCGCGAAACGCCTCGGCTGTGCGGACGTAAGCCCGGGCCACGAAGAAGCTCGCGAAAGCGTCGAGGGCTTGCGAGCCGCCGGATTGAAGGCCCTGGTCCAGACCATGGTGGATGAGATGGACGATGAGGACCCATGTCGCGAACAACAGCAAGGTGACATCGAACAGCTTGAGGCGGCCACCCTGCGGGCCGATGGCACGGAACATGGCGAGCGGCAGCAGGATGATCAGCAGCGCGCGATGGACTGGCAGGCGGATCGAGCCCACGTAGACCGAAAATTCCGTGGGGCACAGGAAGCTCACGACCAGCAACAGGACTGGCCATGGTGCGCCTTTGAAGGCCTTGACCATTTTGCGCGATCCCATGCTTTGCCGCTCGAGGCTGGCGCCTGGCAACAGGCCGAAGCGACAGACCTCAGAGCTTAATTTGGCGAATGCTTCTGACAGTCGGCTGCTAGTAGGCGTTCTTGCCGGAGAGCACGCACAACGCAGTGCGAGCGAGGATCTTGAGATCCAGCCAGAGCGACCATTCCGAGACGTACTTGATGTCCATCTCCAGGCGCTTCTGGATCTTCTCGGGCTCTTCTGTTCCGCCGCGATAGCCACTTACCTGGGCCAGTCCCGTCATGCCGGGCTTGACCTGCTGGCGGTTGGCGTAGCGCTCCACAGTCTCGCCGAACTCATCGTCCTGCTTGACGACGTGGGGCCGGGGACCGACGAGGCTCATCTCGCCGCGCAGCACATTGAAGAGCTGTGGGAGCTCGTCGAGGGAGTGCTTGCGCAGGAAGCGGCCGACACCAGTGACGCGGGGGTCATCGGGCTTGGCCTGGGTGAACTGCTCTCCCGACTCGACGATGTCCATGGTGCGGAACTTGAATACGTCGAAGGGGCGATGGTTGTGGCCGCGGCGCTTCTGGCGGAACAGCACAGGACCAGGGCTGCCGAGCTTTATGGCAACGGCAATGAGCGCCATCAGCGGCAGCATGATGATGAACAGCGTGGTGCCGAGTGTGTAGTCCTCTGCGTTCTTGACGACCCGGTTCCAATCCGCGAGCGGCTTCTGCTTGACGTCGATCAGGCCAACGCTGCCGAGAGCTGAGACGCTATGGGCGGGGCCCGCCTCGACCAGGTCGGAGGCGATGTGGGTGACGACGTGCAGGCTGACGGGCAGGTGCTCGAGGCTACGGGCAACCTGAATGATGCGCTGCTCGGCGGCCTGCGGGAGGGCGATAACGATCCGGTCGATGGTGCCGGACCTGGCAGCCTCGACAAGGTCCTTTAGCTTGCCAGCAACCTTGGGAGCCGCGGCGTCGATGCGGTTGACGTCGATGCGGTCATCGAACAGGCCGGCGAATGCGATGCCAAGCCCGGGGTCGCGGAGATGCTCTTCGACGCGACGGGCGATGGCGCCGTTGCCGAACACTGCGACACGGGCGTTGAAGTGACCGGCGGCTGTCATGCGAGCGAGGACGTGGCGGGCCAGCAGGCGGACGTCGAGAAGAAGCATGAAGCTGGTCGCGATCCAGGCGCTGTACCAGATCCACAGATGCATGACCTTGGGGGCGAATGGCATTCCAAGGCCGAGAATGGCGGCGAGGGCGACGAAGAGCGAGATAATAAGATGGCGCGGAGAAACTGGAAAATCGTGCATACGTGCTTCGTCGTACATATTGAAATGACGCATGCAGCCGTAGACGATGATCGCTGACACGAGGCATATCTGTGTGTGCTTCAGCCAATCGATATCCAGTCCGCCGCCTTTGGCGTAGATCAAGGCCGGAATCATGCCGCCAGCGACGACGGCGACGACGTCGAGGAACCCAACGACATCTGCCGCGATCCTGCGGGAAGCCAGTTTCGCTCGGATTTGGGATGCGCTGCCTTCATCGCGGGTCTGCAAGAGGCCCGTAGCATTGATGTTGTCGACCGCTGTCGTCGTCATTTACCCAGTCCTTTACGCTCACAGAAGCGGCTACCCGACTTTATACTTGACTCTGATCATATTGAGGCATTCGTACTAAACATTCTCTAAATTGACTGATATTCGCCGTATTTTATTTCCATCTCAAGCAGCGCGGCGATCTTCACTCCGGCGGTTACCTTTTGTTTTTGTTTTGACGAGGGAGTTACTTTTGGTTTCGACCTGATTAATTACAACGCCCATGACTTTTGCGGCGTTTCCGCCGAGGGTGGCGACTGCTCTACGCAGCAGATCCTTAGGTGTCCGCTGCCAAGCCGTGACGATGACGATCTGGTCGGCGAACTCGGCGAGAATTGCGGCGTCGGAGACCGGGAGCATGGGGGGCACGTCGATGAGGATCACGTCGAAGTAGGCCTTGAGGCGCGACAGGCGGTGGCCGAAGCCCGGTGCCTCGAGGGCTTCGCGTGCCGTCAGCCCGACGAGATTTGCGCCGCCTGCCGGCAGGACGACCAAGCCAGAGTGCGCGTCGCGGCGGAGTGCAGTCTCGAATGCTTGGCCATGAACGATGGCATCGAGGAGACCCGGCATCTCGCTCAGTCCGAGCTGCTGAGACAAGGCGGAGCGCCGGAGGTCGGCGTCGATCAGCAAGGTTCGCGTGCCACTGCGGGCCAGCGCCAATGCGAGGTTGGCAGCGACCACGGTCTTGCCTTCGTTGGGGAGAGCGGACGCCATCAGGATAATGCGCCGCTCGTCGTCGTGTTTGGTGCCGGCCATCTGGCTGGCCAGGCCGAGGACGGCTCTTGAAAACTGCCCATTGGGTTCATGCACAACCTTTCTGGCGGCTTTCCCGGGATCGTCCATGCCGTCAGAGCGGCGGCGGAGGAGTGGGATCGATGCCAGATGAGGTGCGCCAATGGCGGTCTCGGTGTCCTCCGCGCTGGTAAGTCCAGACGAGAGGAATTGCAAGAGGACTGCGATGGCCATGCCGACCGCAAGACCGGCAAACAAGCCGACGAGTGTGAGCTGCTTGCGTTTCGGGCCAGCGGGAGAGGTCGGGATATCCGCCTTCTCGACAATCCGCGCGTCGGGCAGGTGCAGGCCCTGGGTTTCTGTGGTCTGCTTGTAGCGAGCCAGAAACGCATCCAAAACCTGCCGGGAGGACGTCGCGTCGCGCTCGAGGTCGCGCAGCTTGACCAACTCGTTCTGGAGCGAGGACTGGGATGTCTTGAGACTTTCCAGATTGCTTTCAAGCATCTGCTGCCGCTTGGCTGCAACCTCGTATTCGTTTTTCACGTTCTGGATGATCTGGGTCATCTCATGACGCAGCTGGGCCTCGACGTCGGCGAGGTCTGCGCGGGCGCGGATCAGCTCGGGATGGCGTGGACCGTACTTCGTGAGCAACTCCGCTTCGCGGCGGGTGGCGCGCACGAGCTGCTCCTTGAGCATACGGATGGTGTGGCTTTGCAGGACCTCTCCAACGTTGCTGCCGTCGCCGCGGGTCAGTGTGCGTTGAAGCTGCTCGTAGCGCGCGCGGGCGTCAGACGCGGCGTTCCTCGACACCATCGTCTGCTCCATGAGGCGGGCGAGTTCACGTTCGGCCAAGGGTTCTTTGCCGGTGTCGAAAATGCTGTTCTCGGCCTTGAAGTGCGTCACCTTCAACTCGGCGTCGGTGACCTTCTGGCGCAGACCGGCGATCTTTTGCTGGAGGAGTTCGCTGGCGAGCTCGGTCGCCTTGATCTTGGCTTCGATCTGGTCGCGGATGTAGACCTCGGCAATCGTGTTGGCGATGCGGGCGGCCTTCGCCGGATCATTGGCGGCAAAGTGGATCTCGACAATCAGGGAGTTGCGGACCCGCCACGTGCGCAGTCGATCCGAAAACTCGGCGGCGATGTCGTCATAGCCCGGGTCGTCGTTGCCTATGGCCCCTTGGGTGGGGCCGGCGATGCTTTGGACGGCCTTGGCGTTTGCAATTCTGTCAGCCTCGCCGTTGTTCGTTCTCACTGCGGGCTTGGGTTGGGGAAGGAACGGGAAAATGCGGCGCAAGCGCAAGAGGAAGGGAGATGAAATGAATTCGGGGTCGTTGCGCAGTCCAAGGGCTTCGATGACCCGCAAGGCGATGACCTTGGAGTGCAGGATCTCCACTTGGCTTTCGATGGTTGGCGTATCGCCGGCGATGTCGGGCAGAACGGCGTCGACTGAGATGATGGTCTTCTTGCGCGGGTCGATCTGGACGGTTGCGACGGCTTCGTAGCGATTTGGCAGGGACAGCGCAAAGAGGGCCGCCAGCGTGGCGCCGATGACGGTCAGGACGGCAATCATCCGCCAGCGATTGCGAAGCGCGGCAAGCAGGTCTCGCAGGCCAAAGCTTGCGACCTCTTCGGCGCCATGCGTCATGTCGTTTCGCTGGGTCATAGCCTAGAACCTGTATTTGACGTTGAATTTGATGCGGTCGAGCTGCTTGTCGTAGGCGTCGATCGACGAATCCAACAGTTGGTGCTCGTAGCTGAAGCCAAGCGCCCAATGCTTGGAATGCAGATAGTCGAAGCCGAGACCTGCGGTCAGGACTCGGTCCTCGCGGGTCTCGCCGATGTAGTCGAGGTCGCGAAGCGAAGCAGTCGCGGACACTATGAGGTTGCGCCACATCTCGTAGTCGAACCTTATCGAATGGCCGGTGACGACCTGGCCGGAGGCGACGCCGAATTGGGTAGCGCGAACCGAACGCCAGGTTGCGAGGTTCATGGTGACGAGCGGTGTGACGAGCCACTCGAGGTGGCCCTCCCAGATAGGCTCGGAGATATCGATGAGGTTGGGCTGGTGGTAGTCCTGCTGGACGAAGCCACCCTTCAGGGTGACGCGGACGAGCGGACTGAGTTCGAACTGGACGCCGGCCGTCGCTTCGATAGCGGTTGCGTCGCGATCGATGGTGGGTGTGCCGGTGTTCTCCTGGAAGCTGCCTGCAATCTCGCCGAAGACGCGATAGCCGGGCGAGGCTTTCCATGCCATTGCCACGTACGGGCGTATGGCGGAATTATCCTGCCAGCCAGCATATATTCTGCTGCCGTCATTCGCCTTGACGTCGGCAAACTCGATGCGGGAATAGCGCAGACCGACTTCGGCATCGATGTGACTGCCTTGGCGGCGAAAGCCCACTTCCGATGCATAGGAGGTGACCTGGCCAGGTTCGGCGGCGCCGGCTGGATTTTCATCGTCGACATTCTCAAGTCGGCGAACGTTGAACGAACCAGTGCCGAAGAGGGCGTGGGCGTGATCGATATCGAGGCGCCACTTGGTTGTTATGCCGCCGTCGAGATAGCGAATTTCTTCGTTGTCCTGGTACTGGACAGCGCGACCCTGGGCGAGAATGTTCAGCATGTGTCGCGGCGTCTGGGACTGCAGTTCCAGTCGCGTGAAAAGTTCGTGGCGGATGTCTTCGTCGCGAATGCCAAATCCGGCATTCTGATAACCAGTCCAAGTGACGCCGTAACCGACCTCGGGGAAGAGCAGGAAATTGCCTACTCGGATGCCATCTGGCTCGAAGGCGGTTCGTGGGCGCTCCCGGACGGAAACGGCTCCGAAGAGTTTTGCGTCATCCCAGCGCAAATCGGCCGCGGCGGCACGGGCGCACGCCAATCCTGACGCGGCGGCGAGGCCAACGAACCAGGTCAGGCTGAATGTGGTGCGCGATTGCATGCGTTCGGGGTGCGCGCCTGTCGGCGCTCTCCAGGGGTCAGAAGAAGCGCTCGGGGACGCGGATGTTGTCTCCAGGCATGACCAGGAGGTCGCTCGGCATGTCGACGCGAGCGTCGTGCTTCAGGCCTTCGCGGGAGAGGATGATGTAGCCAGTGTTGGCGCGGTAGGTGTAGCCACCGGCGACGGCAATGGCATCGCGCAGGCGAGTGCCAGCCTTGAACGGAAATGCGCCTGCGGTGCGGACTTCGCCATGGACGTAGATCTGGCGGTAGGTGTCGACTTCGACCGTGACTTTCGGCGATTTCAGATAGCCATTGGACAAGCGGAGGGTGATCTGATTGCGGATCGCAAGGGTATCCTGGCCTGCGACATGCAGCTCACCGATCAAGGGTAGAGAAATGGTGCCGTCGGTATTGACGTCGAAAGTGCCCGAAAGCTCCTTTTCGCCAAAAACCTCGAGGCGGATCTTATCGCCTATGCCGACCTGATAGGATTTCAGACTGCCGCCGCGGATGCCGGCATTCGACAGTGCTGCGCCCGAGTAGTTTATGTCCGAACAGGCCTGGAGGGCCA
Organism: uncultured Alphaproteobacteria bacterium; assembly: GCA_963761475.1. Classification (GTDB taxonomy): domain Bacteria; phylum Pseudomonadota; class Alphaproteobacteria; order Rhizobiales; family Hyphomicrobiaceae. The sequence goes on along the minus strand of CAVXGT010000010.1, from coordinate 369,034 downwards.
TCAGGATCGCAATGGCGATCACGGAGAGGACGGACTGATGCCTGAGCAGGTTGTGAACGCACATGTTACTCACTCATACGCAACTGACTTACCAAACGGGTGGCCGGAGCAGATGATCTGCCCCTGCTCGCAGCTTTTGAGAATTGTACGCTTTGGGTAAATACGGGGTTTAGGGAATGGAATTCATTTGGGTATGCGGGCTATTTGTTTAAATTTACTTTCAGGCAATAATTCAAAAATGAAATGATTTGGTTATATAGAATAACGCCGAATAAATCACCGTAGCGTTCTGACGGAATTTCTACCCAGCAGGCGTGCGCGGCCGGGCCCACTCGCCTGGTCAAGCTGCAGTTGCAGACACGCATGTGTGGGTGGTCAATGCGATCTAGAGGCGGAACACCGAGGCTGCGCCCTGGACGACGTCGAACTCGCATAGGATACCGCCGGCTTGCTCGCTTGCGGTCAGGACCAGGTACGGGTTCTTGAATTGGGCCGTCCAGAGGGCGTTGTCGACCTGCCAGAGGTGGACGTTGATGGTGCTCTTGCCGATGACCAACCTGATGTCGTCGGGGTGGGTCCAGGCGGTGTCGGGGCCAATCGCCTGCAGCTTGGCTGCGCGGCGGCAGGCCTCCGTGGCGCGGTCACGGTATGCCTGGACGATGATCTCGCTCTTGGCCGTCGAGGTCAGGTAATGCTGTGCGAGGACCTTACAACCCGCCAACAACACGAGGACGGCCACCAGACCTTTCATGACTTGGCATCCCTGCGAGCCGGCTTGGTGCATCAAGCTCGCAGGATGGTCCAATTCCGGTGAATATTTCGTTTCCGTTCGTGCCAGATCAGCTTTCGACGAGGAGGTTACCTATCCGCTCGATGGCTTTGCGGATGTTTTCCGTCGAATTGGCGTAGGAAAAGCGGATGTAGCCTTCGCCGTGGATGCCGAAACTGGTGCCGGCGACGGTGGCGACACCGGCCTTTTCCAGCATGGCATTCTGCAGCTCGCGAGCGTTCAATCCGGTACCCGTGACATTGGGGAAGGCATAGAACGCGCCGCCGGGATCGACGCAGGTGAAGCCTGGGAGCTGGTTCAGGAGGGGGACGATGACCTTTCGGCGCTCGTCGAACGCGGCGACCATGCGATGGACTTCATCCTGGGGACCGTCGAGGGCCGCGATGCCGGCGAATTGGGTCGGCGCGTTGACGCAAGAGTGGTTATTCACGCACAGGCGCGTGACATGTCCAACCAGGGACTTGGGCCATACGGAGAAGCCAAGCCGCCAGCCGGTCATGGCGTAGGTCTTCGACCAGCCATCGAGGACGATGAGGCGGTCGCGGATCTCGGGATATTTCAGGAAGCTCTCGTGCTTGCGGCCCTCGTAGAGCATCTGGCTGTAGATTTCGTCGGACATGACCGTGACGTGCGGATGGCGGGCAAGGCCTGCAATGAGCTTGCGGATCTCGTCCTCGGGGACTGCGCCACCGGTCGGATTGCCGGGGCTGTTGAGGATGATGAGGCTGGTGCGAGGGGTGATCTGGGCGAGCACCTCGTCGGCGCTGAAGGCAAAGCCGTTCTCCTCGCGGAGCGCGATGGGGACGGGCTTGGCACCGGTGTACTGGATCATGGAGCGATAAATCGGGAAGCCCGGATCGGGGTACATGATCTCGGTCGCGGGTGTGCCGAACATGAGAATGGCGAAAAACATGGTCGGCTTGCCACCAGGCATGATGACAACCAGGTCGGGATCGACCTCGACACCATGCCGGCGCTTCAGGTCGCGGGAAACAGCCTCGCGCAGTGGCAGAATGCCGTTGGCCGGGGTGTAGCCATGGTGACCGTCGCGCAAGGCCTTGATGGCGGCTTCGACGATGTGGCCCGGCGTTTGGAAATCGGGCTGGCCGATGCCGAGGTTGATGACGTCCTTGCCCTGGCGCTGCAACTCGGCAGCACGCGCCAACACCTCGAAAGCAGTTTCTGTTCCCAGCCTTGAAAGGCTCTCGGCGAGCAGCATGTCGACGTCTCCTCGGATTTTATCGAGGCCTTATGCACCAGTGGAGGGCCGACAGGGAAGCCCCGTCGTGATGTCCGGTGTGGCCCTTGACGAATGGAATTGGGCGCGGGGGTGGCTCGAAAATGTGCCTCGGTGGGTCCGGCCAATTGCGCATTGACAAACCCACGCCCGGAGATGCGACCTTGCAGGCCTGATCGGAAAGGTCTTGGTCGCCCACGGGGCGTACGCAAAAGGAGCAGGTCCATGGTGCAGCCACCGAGCAAGCAGATCCCCGGCGTCTATCACAGACGGATCGGCGACATTACCGTGACCGCGGTCAGTGACGGGTTTCTCGATGGCAACCTGGAAGTGCTTCGGAACATCAGCCAGGATGAGGCACGGAAGATCCTGGAGGACAATTTCAGGCCGGCCCGGCGAACGGCCGTGAATTGTTTCCTGATTTATTCGGCCGGCAAGGTGGCGCTGATCGAGACCGGCTGTGGTCGCTACATGGCGAATACGGGTGGGCAGCTGCTTGCCAACCTGGCCGCCGCTGGTGTCGACCCGGCGTCGATCGACAGCGTACTGTTGACGCATATGCATCCTGATCATTCGGCCGGATTGACCGATATGACGACAGGCAAGCGCAACTTTCCCAATGCCGAGCTGGTGATGCATGAGAACGAGCCCAAGCACTGGTTCGACGATGCGGCCATGGCACGTGGCGACGACCGGGAAAAGCGGCTGTTTTTCCAGGCGGGTCGGGAGCAGACGGAGCCTTACCGCGACCGCTGGCGGTTGTTCCAGAAAGGCGAGGTGCTGCCTGGCGTGACTGCGATGCCATTTCATGGGCATACGCCGGGGCATACGGGCTACCTGATCAGTTCGGGTGGCGAGAGCCTGCTGATCTGGGGCGACATCGTCCATGTTCCCGAAGTGCAGACGGCGCGACCGGAGACCTGCATGGCATTCGATACGGACAAGGCGCAAGCCGAGGCGACGCGTCGCCGGGTGTTCGACATGGTCGCCACCGACAAGATGTTGGTGACGGGAATGCACCTGCATTTTCCTGGGTTTACGCGACTGGTTCGTGCTGGAGACGGGTACCGTCTGATCCCGGCAGCCTGGGAACAGGCGCTCTAGGCGGATTGATGAGGCGACGTGTTGCAATTGGCGCGCGTCGCCTCGATCCGGCCGCAGGTTGCAGCGAATCGCGGTGACATCGGAAGCGGGCGCTGCACAGTGCCAGCAAGGTTTTCCAGTAACATTTTCGTGATGATTCGCGGAGGCGCGTGCAATTTCTGCAGCACGCTCATAATCTCTGTGGTGCGGGTGTGTGTGTTCGATGAGGGCAAGCGAGCTGCGTCCGTCGGTGGTGGCGTCCGATACGCCATCGAGCGGGGATTGTTCGTGTTATGCAGTATAGTCCAGTGCTGGTGGTGTTGCTTGGCTCATTGTTGGGCCCGGCATTCGGGATTGGTTTGTTCCTGCTGATCCACCAATAGCGTTTTGTGATGAGAGGCGTATGACGTCAGAGGGTTTGCGGGCGTCATAGCTTATAATGCGTTGAGCCGTGGGGCGATGCTCCGGCGGTGCTTAGTTATGTTGTTCGCATCCCCTGTTCGCTCCCAATCTCATCCGACGTCGGTCACTTCACCCTTCGAGGGTGGCGCCTACGTGGTAGCCGACATGGCGCGTGTCGAGATCCTCATCGGCAACTCGCGTTAATATTTTGGCGATTTCGTGACAGCGGAGCCATCGGCTTGCCAAGAGGTCACCGTCAGGACTGCGGCCCACGCCTGAGTGCAAAAATCGCTTTTGTGCCTTCACTCTGTGGCTTTGGACATGGTCGGGGGCCGACGTTAGCGACGGTCGTGATTTGAACATCTGCCGTGGCGCCAAGCCGGTGAGATTGCACTGCAGTCTGCGTGCGGGATTTGCTTGCTTGAGCTTCCTGTGGCGTCTTGCTGCAACCTCTGTCCTGGTGGTCTGAGCCTTCCAAACTGACAGCCAGGACCGAGGGTGATACTCCCCTTCGTGAGGCTATCGGAAGTAACTGCACACGCGCGTCTTGATCCTGGTGCTGATCAGGACCTCGGTGGTAGCGAGCACGCTTCCAACCCAGTGGCTCAGCCTCTAGGATTGCGACTGCGATGATAGTCGCGTCGCCATTACCCCAGCGCGTCAGGCCAAGCGATATGAACGGTAAGCTGATCGACGACTGCTTTCTTCACGATGGTCAGCGGATGCTGCATTCGGAGGCGCTCGCGCTGCTGGCCCGGCGTCTGTCACCCGTGTGCGGTCGTGAGATGGTCGCGCTGGGCGGTGCCAACGGCCGGGTTCTGGCAGAGGCGATCGATGCGGGCATTCCTGTGCCGGCGCATACGAATGCTGCGGTCGACGGTTATGCATTCGCTTTTTCCCATTACGACGCGGCGGCGGGCGCGACTCTGGCAATGAGGGGGCGGGCGACGGCTGGAAAAGCGTTGGCGGAGCCGCAAGGCCCGCAGTTCGCCGTGCGCATTTTCACAGGTGCTGTCGTGCCAACGGGCCTGGATTGCGTGGTCATGCAGGAGGATGTCCGGCTGGACGAGCGCGATGGCGGGGTGTGGGTGCATATTCCGCCGGGGCTGAAAAAGGGCGCCAATGTGCGACATGCCGGCGAGGACGTGAAGGCGGGGAGCCGATTGTTCGATGCCGGCCACCGCATTCGTCCGCAGGATGTCGCGGCGCTGGCTTCTATCGGCGTGAGTGAGGTGGCGTGCCATTGTCGGTTGAGGGTTGGTGTCGTCTCGACGGGCGACGAAGTTATCCGGCCGGGCGCCGGGTCGCTGCGGCTCGGACAGGTCTATGACGCAAATGCCCCCATGCTGGTCGCCCTGCTGGGGCAAGCCGGCGTCGATGTCGAGGATCTCGGTGTGCTGCCGGACAAACCGGACCTGATCCGGGAAGGCCTGGCGCAAGCCGCGAAACGTTTCGACGTGGTGATTTCGACAGGCGGGGCGAGCCGGGGCGAAGAAGATCACCTCGCGGCTGCGATCGACGCGCTTGGTCATCGCCATTTCTGGCAACTGGCCATCAAGCCGGGCCGGCCCATGATGCTTGGACAGATCGGTGAAACTGTGGTGGTGGGTCTCCCCGGTAACCCGGTGGCCGTGCTGGTGTGCTCGCTGATGTATGTCTGGCCGATGCTGCAGCGCCTTGCCGGGCAACCCTGGCAGGAGCCGTGCCGGCTTAGCGTGCCAGCCGCGTTCTCGTTTACTGGACGTAAGGTCGGGCGACGGGAGTTCTGGCGGGGCATTCTGGTCGAGCGGCCGGGAGGCATGGCTGTCGATAAGTTTGCACGGGACGGGTCGGGGCTGATTTCGGGGCTCAGGGCGGCGGACGGACTGATCGATATCGAAGAGAACCGAGGGGATGTCGCGGAAGGGGAGATGGTGGCGTTCATACCGTTTTCAGAGTTCGGGATCGTGGGACGCGCCTGAGTTCATTTGGTGTGATAGCGTCGTCCAGCAATTTCCTGAATTGCCAATCAAACTTGGAATGGGCAATTTACCTAAGGGGTTAGCTGCATTCTTGTCTTTCGTGGCGGCTGGCGTGTAGGGTCGGCGCCGAGGCCGGTCGCGACCGGCGCGCTTGTCCAGAATAGCGGACTGCAAGTCCGGATCGTGGGTGGGCGGCCAGGTCGAGGCCATTGAAATGGGGTAGCCATGCTCGGGCGGTTGCTGCGCGTTCTGTTCGGTTTCGCAATGGGTTGTCTTGCGGCCGGGCTGGCAATGGTGCTGTTCGTCTTTACGCCCAGCGAGCTGGCAGGGTTGCCGCCGGATGTGGCAACCAATCGTTTTCCCGAGTTGATGCGGCTGGCGGCCTATGTTGCGGCACAGGCAGCCTTGTTCGCTGCGCCGTTCGGCCTGTTCGTGGCGCTTATCGGGGAGTGGAAAGGCAATCGCAATTGGGTTTTTTATGCCTTGGCCGGGCTGCTGATGGCGCTACTCGGTTTCCTCGCGCAACACTCCACTGAGCAGGTCGGCCAGCCGACAATCGTCAATAATTATGCGCTGACGGCTTTCATCACGTCCGGCTTTATCGGAGGCCTCGTGTATTGGCTGTTCAGCGGGCGATGGGCAGGTGGACGGTTGGCGGCAGCTGCTGGCCAGGGTGCCGAGACGCAACAACCCGCCACATCAAAGTCGCCTGCCGGGATGGGGGATGAGCCCTCGAAGTCCGAGGTAACGAATGGTGATGGTGTGGCGGAGAACAAGGCCGAGACGGTAAAATCGGAAAAGGCCTAAGACCGCTGTCACTAATTTATGTTGCAATGCACAAAAGCATGTTAGGTTGACGCAGGTTTGTATTTGAGGCGCTTGCCAATGTGTTGGCTTCGGTCGGTTTGGCGACCGGGAGGGCCGATCACTGCGCCATGGGTCAGGAATAGTGACATGACGCCGTTCGAGTTGCCTTTCGCGATGATGCGCCAATGGATGGATCTGTCGGCGGCCATGACCAAGGCTGCGGCCGACATGATGAGCGAGAGCGCCAACCAGGCACGGCGCGATTTCGAACGGTTGGCCTCAGGCCAGGCCATGTTGTCCTTCGCTCCATCGCATTTGACGGCGGCCAATCCGTTCCTTGCCGCATTCGGGATGCAGCCGAGTTGGTCGCCCTTCGCCATGTGGGGGGCGCCCATGATGGCCTTTCCGGGCATGTGGGGCGGCGCGGGATGGCCCGGAAGCTTGGGTATGCCCGGCACGTCTGCGAACGCGGGGCTGATGTGGCCGTGGATGGGATTTGGGATGTGGGACAGCGTCCACGGTGGTGGGGCGCTTGGGAGGCGGCCGCAGTTGCCGGCTTTGGAGCTGATGGAACAGGCGGCGGGCGCCTACCGGTCGGCCAGCGGGTATGCGGTGGCTGCCATTCTATCGCCACTGGCACAGTCGGGCGTCACCAATGTGCAGCCGACGGTGTGGTGGGCTCCGATGTTCGGGAACCTGAAGCGGTAGGCCCATGACGGCGCGTTACGGGTCGGTGACCAGGCGGCCCTGAGCGGCCGGGCACGATCAGAGCGGTGCGCCGATCACCAGGGTCCAGAAGGTCTTGAACTCGGTCTTCTGCTCGTGGACGAGGGCGATGCCCATATGGGTCGCGTCCTTCAGCAGCAGGTTCTTGTTGTGACCGGGACTGTCCTTCCAGCCTTTGAGGACCTCTTCGAACGAAATCTGGCCGGTGCCGACGTTTTCGGCGGCCAGGCGGGCGTTGTAACCGCTGCGCTTGACCCTATCCCACGGGTTGGAGCCGTCGGAGCCGAAATGCGAGATGCGGTCCCATTTCGCCAGGTCACGCGAGTGGTTCTTGGCGGCAACGGTCAGCGTGGCATTGAGCTCGAGGGGTTTCAGGCTATTCGCCTTGCGGTAGGCATTGATGGCGTCGCGGGCGCTCTCGCTATCGAGGCGGGTGTAGCTATAGTTGCGGTCTGAAAGGGCACCGCGCGGGGCCTTGTCGTAGGATCCGGTGGGGGCGCGATCGTTGAGCGAAGCCAGGCGACCAGCGCTCGAAGGTTTACCCGATCGGCTCTCCGAAGGATCTCCTCCGAGAGCACCCTGGCGGGCGCGGCGCGCCTCAGCAACGCGCGCAGAGGTATCAGCGCCTGAATCATTGAGGCTGGTAATCGCAGAACTTTGCGAAAGGCTGCAGCCTGCAACTGTGACAGCGATGGAGAACAAAGCGAGGACGCGCAACATGCGACACACTCCCGTGCACTTACGAGCCGTTCCGATGCTTCGATCATGCGTGCTCCGGGTTAACCGTCCATTAAGGCTATTCGGCCTTTCATAGGCCGGTGATTCCTTGTTTGGCACGAATTCCCCCTGCCGCACGATCTGTTGCCGGCGGTGCTGTGCGCGGGTCTGTCTCACCCGCTACCTGTTGTGTCCCGCATTGTCTGAAGGCCGTGAAACGCTGCTCGCAAGAGGCGCTAACTTCTTGACGCCAATTGGGCATTTGACACGTAGTCGCCACAATCGGGATTGGGTTCGCCGTGCAACACGCGATAGGGCGTGTTGCACAGGTGGGCCAGTTCCTGCTTGGCCATGCGGTCGCCATTCCCCACAATGGTCGAACCCTCCGGTGATTCGCGCGTCCGGAAGGCTCCGGCAACGGCGGGTTGGGAGAGGTCGAGCCATGTGGGCTGCGAGCTTCGCCCTTCATCGCGGGAGGCGCGCCATGACACGCCATGAGATCGCAATCGAGGCACTGTCCGGACACTCCGAGGCAGGGCAACGGGTTGCCTGGCTCTTATTGAGCAGGGTTGCAGTCGGGCCCTGCTCGGACGCTGAAATTTCGCGGGACATCATGCAGCTCGTACCGGCCCGGAAGGCACCGGATATCTGGCGGATCGAGCTTGGACGGCTGCTGGCGGCGCTGCAGGCGGGGAACCTCCTGGCGCGCGAGGACGGGCGGGTGTGCTTGACCGCCGACGGGGTCGATGCAGTTGCGGGCTTCCTGAATGCTTCGCGCGGGCTTCCGGCCTCGTGGGGGACGATGCGCGACAAGTACCTTATGGCGGTAGCGCTCGGATTCGAGAAGGCGTCGGCGAGCCGGCTCAAGTTGCTTGGCAAGGCGGATGGCTTGCGGACTGCGATCGTCATCAAGCACTGGAAGCTCGGACTGAAGGGCGCGCCGTCACCTGCACGTGTGCGCTCGGCGCTGGCGGTGAAGGCCCTCGAGCGGGCGTTCGGCAATCAGATTCGCGACGGGCTTGGACAGAAGTCGGCGCTGCCGGCCAAATCCAGTCGCTTACTGGCGGGGCAACTTGCCAGCGAGGCCCGCGATTTCGGAACGGATTCTCGGTTGATCGCGGCGCTGGCGGCCGAGGCGGTCGGTGCCCGCAAGGCTGACTTGAAGAGCTTGCAGCTAGCTGTGCTTCGCGCCTTCTTTGGTGGCGATGCGACGTTGGACGAGGCGCCCAAGCGGCGCGACCGGAAATCGGCGCGCAGGCGCAGCGGGCGCAAGTCAGGTGCAAGCGCGCCGTCGGTTACGATGCCCGGAAGCGAGGTGGGTGCTAGGACGACGCCAGAAGAATTTGGCGAAGCCGTCGCTGCAGATGTTGGCGTGGCGCGGCCCGATCCGGATGGCTTCGCGGTCGAAGTGAATAAGGCGGCGCATGCGGTTGCCGAGGGGTGGGCCGGAAATCGACGCGCCTTCATCTCCAAGGTGTGGTCCGCCCTGCAGGACAAGTGTGCAGCCTGGCGACTGACCGAGATCGAGTTCAAATGCATGCTAACCGAGGCACATCGCACCGGGCTTGTCGTGCTGGCGAATGCCGATTTGAAAGACAAGCGCTTCTTGCGTGAGTTCCAGGATTCCGCCGTCGTCTACAAGAATACGGTCTGGCACTACGTCCGCGTTCCCGAGTGAGTGATCGATGGCTGCGTGCGTGTGGCGCGCGGTAACAACGAATCCTGCAGAATTTGCGTGGCTCTTGCGCAATGCGCGACGGCCGCTCCCGTGAACCGAACTGTCCGAGGATGTGGTGAACAGGTCTATGCCCGACGTCGAGGAAAAAAATTCGATGCAGTCCAACGGACCGAAAGCCTCGTCTGCCGAAGGTCTGGCAGCCGCGTTCGAGCATTCGATTACCTGGGAGGACGATATCTGGCGTGCCGATCCTGTCGATGTGGAATTGGTGCACCAGAAGGCCCGGCGGAAATTCGCGGATCTGCTGAAGGCCGTGACGACGGGACGGGGTAGTGCCTCGCAGTCGCGGATGCTGCTGTTTCACGGTCAGTCGGGAGCCGGCAAGACGCATTTGATCCGAGCATTGCGAACTGCGTGTCACCGTGACGGTTCGGCCTACTTCGGCTATGCGCAGATGACGCCGGATGTGTCGTCCTACGCCGATTACTATCTGAAGCGCCTCGTCAACTCACTGGAGAAGCCCTACGATCCCGATGTTGGCGGCGAGAGCGCACTGACGCGTTTGACCAATCGGCTGGTGAGCGATTCTGCCGTGCTTCCTGCGACCGATCTGGAGGCGCTGCGCGAGACCCAACTCGATGAGCCGGCGCTGGCGCGCTTCGTGCTGCAACTGGCGGATGACATTGTCGCAAGCCCGAAGTTCAGCGACCAAGAGCTCGACATCAACATCGTGCGGGCGCTGCTCTATCTTCAGCGTGGGGATCCCCGCATCGATCAGCGGGTGCGGCAGTATCTCAACGGCCGGGAGCTCAACCAACTGGCGCAGTCGGCAGTGGCGGCGCTGGACCCAGGGGCCGGTGACGGGCGGGCCTTCGACATCATCGAGAGCATCGGCAAGCTTGCCTGGTCGGTCGATAAGGCGGCGCTGGTGTTCGCCATCGACCAGGTCGAGGATCTCAGGTTTTTCGACGACGCTGAAGAGCGGTTCCAGAAGGCCGTGCGCGATCTCATCCAGATTGCGAACCGGGTGCCGACGTCCATCATCCTGATTTCCTGTCTTGGGGACTTCTACGACCAGGTGCGTAGCGTACTGGCGCAGTCCTATATCGACAGGATCGAGAAATCCGGGCCGGTGGCACTGCTCGAAAGTCGGTCGCCGGCGGAAGCGCGCCTCATCATCTCGAAGAGGCTCGAGTTCGAGGCGGCGCGCACGGGGGCCGTCAATTCCGCGGATCCGGCGCAGTATTTCGGGCCGCAGTTTTTCGAGGAATTCGGTGGTCTTTCGACGCGACGATTGCTGGAGCATGCGCAGAGCCGTTTGAAATCGGCCATCGGCGACAACGACGCGTCACCGGAAGAGGCTGCTGTGGTGGAGGAGGATCCAGGGCAGGGCTTCATCTCGACACTGGCTGCGGCGCTTGGTTTTGCAAGTGCGGAGACGATGACCGGCAGCCGGCCGGCAGCACCTACGATCGACTTCCAGCATTTGTGGGACCGCTTCCAGAACGAGTCGGAAGCGGAGATGCCGCAAAGCGATCATGATCTGCTGGACGTGCTGGCGGATGCGCTGACAGCGGCACGCGACGAATGGCAGGGGCTGATCCAGCTCTCGGTCACACGATTGTCGCTTGGCGACGATCTGCCGGCGGTCGACATTGCCGTTTCGCATGGTGGGGCGCCAGTGCAGGAAGCCCGGATCTTTATCTGCAACAAGCCGACACAAGGCGGTGGTCTCAAGCGCCAACTCGACCGCGTTCTTTCGGCGATGAAGTCGCGGCAATGTTTCATGTTGCGGGCTTCGGATTTCCCGCCGAACCGAAAGAATCAGACGGCGCAGGCGTTCCGCAAATTCCGCGAGGCGGGCGGGCGTTCGCTGCTGGTGCCGATCCCGGAATGGGAGCGCATGATCACGGTGCGGGAATTCGTCAGCCGCAACCGTTTGCAAGCGGGCTTTGGCGATTGGCACAGCGAGGCCAAGCTACTTTCTGGCCTGATCTCGATGATCCAGCTGCTTCGGCTCGACCTGCTCGGTCGCTCGAGCCGACCTGTCGCCGTGGAGCCCGTTGCCGAGGTCAGCGCGTTTACACCTGAGGGCGAGGAAGCGGTAGTGCCAGCCAATGGGTTTGCGACAACGGTGATGCCCCGGCATCTGGCTGCCAACGAGCTGCCGGCCGTGGCGATGGACCCGATTGCCGACTGGACCGGATGGGGCGGCGATCAGCGGGTAACGCTGGATCATCCGTCAGGTGCCGCAAACTCGGATGAAGCCACCGAGGACGAGTTGCAACTGACCGACATTCTCGACGAAAACGGGACAGATCAATCAAGCATCCTGGCTGGTCGCGAGATCGGCAAGCGCTCAAAACTGATCACGCTCAACAAGAGTATACTCAAGCGGCATGCGGCGGTACTCGGCGGCTCGGGGTCGGGCAAGACGACGCTGGCTCTTTCACTGATCGAGCAATTGCTGCTGCGGGGAACGCCGGCGATCCTGATCGATCGCAAGGGCGACCTTTGCTCGTATGCCAATCCTGAAGTGTGGCGGGCGAACGACGACGATTATTCCGAACGGCGGGGAGACCGGGAGAAACTTGCTGATCAGATCGACGTTGCCGTCTACACGCCCGGCCGATCGTCGGGGCGACCAATCTCGATCACGCTGCTGCCCAATGGCATGAACGAATTGCCTGAGCATGAGCAGCAATTGCTGGCCAACCTGTCGGCTGCGGCGCTCGGCGACATGCTGCATCTCAAGAACTCGGCCACGCACCAGAAGCAGTCGGGGACGTTGTCGGTGGCCTTGAAGATTCTCGGCAGTCGCTCCTCGAAGGAAGTGACGCTCGGCGATCTCATCCATCTGCTCGAGGATGAGGATCCGGAGCTTTCCGATCTGACGCAGAGGATGGATCCGTCGGGGCGGATCCGGCGCGACCTAATCGGGCAGCTCGACTCCTTGCGGCATCGCAACTCGGCCTTGTTCGAGGGGGGCGGCGAGCCGTTGCGCATGGAAGCGCTGCTGGGGCTCGGACCGTTCGCGAGGCCAGATGGGCGCACGCGGTTGTCGGTGATCTATACGGGCTTCCTCGGCGACAACGAGAACATCCTGTTCTGGGTTTCGCAGTTCCTTTCGGAGGCGCTGCGGTTCTGCCAGCGTAACCCGAACGATCAACTGCAGGCGCTGGTGATGCTGGACGAGGCGGATCTCTACATTCCCGCGACGGCCAAACCGGCGACGGCTGAACCCCTACAGAGCCTATTGAAACGTGCGCGTTCAGCCGGCCTAGGACTGATGCTGGCAACGCAGTCGCCGGGCGATCTCGACTACAAGAGCCGCGATCAGATCACGAGCTGGTTCATCGGGCGTGTGCGCGAGGATACGGCGCTGAAGAAGCTCAAGTCGGCCTTCCAGTCGGAGTCGGGGCTCGATGCCGCAGCAGTGCTGCCGAGCCAGACAGTGGGTGAATTCCACCTCGTGCAGGAAGGGGTGGTGCGCGCGCTGAAGGCGCAGCGGTCGCTGATCCAGGCGGAGCAGGTGCCGTTTGATCGCATCGAGCAGCTTGCGGCCGAGACCAAGGGCCAGGACGAACGACAGTTGAAGCTGTTTGCTTGACGCACTCGTTGCGCTTGTCGCGGCGCTGCGGGTGGCGTGAATCCATTGTGCTCTCGGTGGAAGCGGGCCTGCTTCCACCGTTCGCGCGTCGGCCTGCCAGGCTCTACGTCAGTCCAGCGATGAACTCGGTGACTGCCGCCTCGAAACCGTCGGCCGCCTCGATATTCACGGAATGGCCGCCGTCGAGGTCGACGATGCGGACGCCTGGCAATTCGGATGCCACCTTCTCGCGCATGGCTTGGAATCGCTTTTCCCAGCGGCCGTTGACCAACAACGTCGGTACAGTGACCTCGCCCAGCCGATGGGCAATGGAGAGGTTCGGCGAGGTCAGCGAGACCGAGCGGAGAATGCCCTCGGGGGGGATCGCGTCGGCATCAGCGACCATTTCCTCCTTGATGTGCTCGGGAAACCGCTTGGCATGGCGGGGATGGATGCGCAGCTCCTGAAGTGCCTCGCGGCCGCGTTCGCTCACCGTACGCAGGCGCTCGGCATTGGCGGCGGCCCGCTCGGGATCGTCCTTTGCCGACAGAGCAGAGATGGAATTGGTAAAGATGAGGCCCATGACCCGCTCGGGGTGCTCGATTGCGTACTGGATTGCGAGGCCGGCGCCGAATGATTGGCCGCAGACAACCCAGCGTTCGGCATTGAGGGATTCGCGGATCGCCTCGAAAGCCGCGATATAGGAGGATACGGTGTAGGGCTCCGTCGCCTCTGGGGCCGGAGAGCGGCCGTGGCCGAGCAGCTCCAGAAGAACGGGGTGGCTGACGCGGGTCAGGGCTGGAAGGTTTATGCGCCATTGCGAACGGCTGGAGAGGAAGCCGTGCACCATCAGCAGGTGGGGGCCTTGGGCGCCGGGGTGGAGCTCGTAGTAAGGCATCATGGCAGAGCGACACTTGGTGTGATTGGCGGTATGTGAGCCAAATGGCACAGTTCCCGGCAGCGATCCAGTGGCGTCGTCGATGCCGGGCTCGACGGTCGGACAGCGATCAAGCAAACTCGTGCGTAGCGACCTGTCGTGGCCGTCCGGCGAGCAAGCGGAGGAAAGTTTGATGCGGCAAATGGTTCTGGTGGGTTTTCTGCAGGCCCAAAACTGCTCGAATTTCTCTGCTTCCTGGCGTCATCCGCAGAGCCGCACAGACTTCATGACGGCGGGTTTTTACCAGCATATCGGCCGCACCCTGGAAGCCGGCAAATTCCATTTGGCGTTTTTCGACGATCGCTTGTCGATGCCGGAGTTCCAATCCGGCAACTATGGTGCAGCGGTCGAGAATGGCGTGCGCTGCGTCAAGCTCGATGCCATGAACTGCATGATGGCGATCGGCATGGCGACCAACCACCTCGGGCTCGGGGTAACCTACTCGACCACGTACTACGAGCCGTTCCATGTGGCGCGCTCGTTCGCGACCATGGATCAGTTGACCGGGGGGAGGGCTGCCTGGAACATCGTGACCTCGCTCAATGACGCAGAGGCCCGCAACATGGGGCGGGATTCCCTGCTGGAGCATGATACGCGCTACGACCGGGCCGACGAGTTCCTGGAGGTGGTGCTCGGGCACTGGGATACCTGGGGCGATGACGCGCTGGTGATCGACAAGTCCTCCGGCCTGTTTGCACATCCCGACAAGGTTCGCCGGCTCGACCATGACGGCACCTATTTCAAGTCGCGGGGTCCGTTCACGGTGCCACGGTCGGCGCAGGGACATCCCGTGCTCATCCAGGCGGGGCAGTCTGGTCGCGGCAAGCGGTTCGCGGCTGAATGGGGGGAGCTGATTTTCGTCTATAACGTCGGTGTTGACGCGGGGAAGAAAGCGTACGCCGATCTCAAGGCTTCGTGTGCGGCGACTGGGCGGGATCCAGATGGCATGAAGATCGGGGCGCTGGTCTATCCGGTGGTTGCGGAGACGCGGGCGGAAGCCGAGGACAAGAGGGCGCTGCTGGAAACTTTGCCGAAAGAGATCGACAGTCTGTTGCTGCTGACGGAAGCGATGAACTTCGACTTCGGGTCAAAAGGGCTCGACGAGCAGTTTACCGACGAGGAGCTGAAGAGCTTCTCGGGCTTACACACCATTCGAGATCGCGTGATGTCGATGACCGGCGGGCGCAATCCCACGGTGCGCGAATTCATCCAGATCTCCGGTCGGGGAAAACTGCAGAATCCCTGGGTCGGCACGCCCAAGGAGGTGGCCGATCTGTTCGAGGAGCATTTTACCGCGCCGGCTTGCGACGGATTCGTGATCGGAGCGACGAGTGTGCCGGGAACGTACGAGGACTTCGTTCGTCTGGTGGTTCCGGAACTGCAGCGTAGAGGTTTGTTCCATAAAGACTATCGGGGCACCACGTTGCGCGAGAATCTTGGCATGCCGCGTCCTGATGTCGGGCGCTGGCGGGCGACGAAACGCGGTGGCGCTCAGGCCTAGCTCCTGCCTTAGGTTGTAGTCTGAGTGAAAAATACATCCTCTAGCAGTTTGTAAGTACGTCGGCGGATAGTCATTCTCGGGAGCATGGGTCGATCGAGCCGGCTCGTCCTGGGGGTGTTCGCTCGAAGCGTGGCGTATCGTGTTTCGGCGTATTGGGTGGATTTTTCTGCTGGCGATGGTCGCCGTGCGCAGTCTTGTGGCGCCGGTGTACGGGGAAAACGCGCCGTCATTGCCAGCTCTGCTTGCGGGTGGACCGCATTTCGAAAGCTGGACGGGTGTCGAGGGGGCTGCCGACAGTCTATCGGTCTATGGGGGGGTGGTGGCGGCCCTCTACGGCGACATCCGCAGGGATGGTTGGCGGGTGCGTGTGGACGGCGGCTATGGAGTCTACGGATTCAACAAGCCCCTGCAGCGCTGGCTCGATCAGGGGGTCAGCGGCGTGCGGTATCGCGGCTCATCGACCTTTGCCGACGTACTGATCGGCTACAAGAAGTCCTGGGGACCATGGACGCTGAAAGGCTATGCTGGCTGGATCCAGGAGAGCCATACAACGCGGCCGGACGAGGGGCAAATTGGTGTGGCGGGAGTTCAATACGACGTCGAAAGCCGCGAAACACAGGGCTTCAAGGGCGTTTTCGAGACCTGGCTTAGGCTCAATGACTGGGGCTTCCTTCAGACCGATGTGAGCTGGAGCAGCCCGCAGTCGACCTATTCGGGCCGAACGCGCTTCGGTTACCGGCTCAACCGATCGTGGTCGACCGGCGTGGAGGCGGCGCTGTTCGGCAACCGTGAGCACAGCGGTGGACGAGCTGGCGGTTTCGTTCGGCTGGAGGGGGAGCGAGGGGAGGTATCACTCGGGGTGGGACTGGACGGGAACGGCGATGGGATCGGCGGAGGTTACGGTTCGGTATCGGCGCTGCTGCGATTCTAGTTTTGGGTCCTCCTCCCGGAGCCGCACAGAGGCTCTATTTCGGCGGGTTTGGAGCTTCGCGAAGCGGTAATCCGTGCTAGATTGCATGTCGAGACGATTGCATTGGCCGTGCGTGGGCGCCTGTCGAGAGAGAAGGAATTTCAAATATGAAGTCCGTACTCGTTCCCACAGACCAAAGCGAGATCATGCCGTCCGTCCTGATGTCGGCGGAATTGTTGGCGCGGCGATGCGAGGCGGTTGTGGAAGGCGTGGCGTTGCGGCCCGTCCATGTCGAGATTGTTGCGCCCGATCCGATCGTCGCCGTCACTTTCCCGCCGGCGGATTGGAACGATGCCGACTTCGTCGGCAAGATGCGCGGTGGTTTCGAGGCGCATTTCAAGGATTGCGACGGTGTGCGCAGCCGTTGGCGGGCTGGGCCATCGATTGATGATGCTGAACTCGGCAGCCTGGCGCGGGTATTCGATATCGTGGTTGTTGGACGACCGGCCTCGAGCGGGCGCGGGCCACGCATGACGACGCTGGAAAGCGTGCTGTTCGAGAGCGGGCAATCCGTTCTGGTGGCGCCACCTGACAAGCCGAGCGTGATGGGCGAGAACGTCCTCATCTCCTGGAATTGCTCGACCGAACAGGCACGCGCGACTGCTTCTGCGATGCCACTGCTTCGCAAGGCCAAGTCGGTCACGATCATGACCATCGAGGGTTTGATCGTGGCTGGGCCCAGCGGCCAGATGGCTCAAGACTGGCTTGCGACCAACGGTGTCAAGGCGCGTGAGGTGTCGCTCTCGGCTGGCGGGCGCAAACCTGGAGAGGTCCTGCTGGATGAGGCCGCAAAAATGGGTGCGGACTTGATCATCAAGGGGGCCTATACGCAAAGCCGCCTCAGGCAAATGATTTTCGGCGGGGCCACCAGTCACCTGCTGGCCTACAGCAAGTTGCCCATGTTGATGGCGCGATGATTGCGCGTGGTCTTGCCGATATTGCGACTGGCCCGACGGTGTGGAGGGATCCATGCGGCGGATGATGTCACTGGTGGTGGCCGGATTGCTGGCTGCGCTGCCGATTGCCACCACTGGGTCCGCAGCGCGTGCTGATGAGACTGCGTGCGCTACGGGTCCGGTCAAGGCCTGGGGCGGCAGAGGCTTACTTCCCGCTACGGCAAAGAGCCGAGCTCGGTCGGCATGGATCAAGAAGGTGCGGGCAAATCGCCGTCTTGGGCCTGCGTATGCGGCATGGCTTAGAGCTAAGAATCCGCAATACACCTGTCGCAAGCTGGGCCGGCGGTATCTGTGCCACGCGCAAGCGATCCCGTGCCGGATGAGCGGCGACGTGGGTGCCAAGCGATAAAGGCTGGTGCTTTTTCGCTTGCGGCGCGTATCTCGCTGCCAAGAGGCAGCGCTGCGCCTCCGCGGGGGCGCCGAAACAGGGTGGCAGCGGTCGCGCGCATGGCGCTGAGTGCGGGCAACGCGACCGGATCTGGTCGGCGCTGGAAGGGGTTTGCGGAGCCTATTTCGGGGATTGGCGCTTGCTGCCGCCTCGGCTGGCAGGCACAGCTTAGCGATGCCAGACCAGAGATGAGGCTCTCCGCCCAACTCGTTGATTTGTTTTGTGAAATGGCTCCGCGGGTAGGATTCGAACCTACAACCAACCGGTTAACAGCCGGTTGCTCTACCGTTGAGCTACCGCGGAATGCTGCTCGTGCCAGTGCAGTTCCCTGCTCAAGGGTCGCGGCACGGCTTAGAGCAAACGCGTTTACGCCAAAAGCGCTGGGCTGTCCACCGGCAACGTTACCAATGAGCGAGGATCGGCATGCTGGGACTCTGGGCGCGCGCGGCCGGGGCTTGCGGCGGGGATGCAAGGAGGTGTGGCGCGGCAACGGAAATGATCGCGGCACATGTTCCGGCCCAGGGCGAGGGTGTCTCAACCCGCTTGCGATCGATGGCCACGAAAGTCTATGGAAGGGGAAAGTTTCCCTGCGGCCGGCCCACCCGGCCACCGGTCCCCACCTCCCAAGGAACAATAGATCATGACGACCAGCAAGCTGTTCTCGCCCATCAAGCTGCGCGACCTGGAACTGTGGAACCGTATCGTGGTGGCGCCCATGTGCCAGTATTCGGCCGTGGACGGTGACATGACCGACTGGCATATGCAGCACCTGGGCTCGCTCGCCAATTCCGGTGCCGGGCTGGTCATCATCGAAGCGACAGGGGTGGAGCTGGCGGGGCGCATCAGCCACGGCTGCACGGCTTTGTGCTCGGACAGCAATGAAGCGGCGATGAAGCGGGTGGTTGATGCCTGCAAGGCCTTCGGCACGGCAGCCATGGGTATCCAGCTCGGGCATGCCGGACGCAAGGCTTCGGCGCAAAAACCGTGGGAGGGCGGCGGCGCGCTCAAGGAGAACCCGTGGCAGACGAAGTCGGCGTCGGCGCTGCCGTTCGACGACGGCTGGCATACGCCGCACAGCATGACGCTCGAGGACATTGCGGCCGTGAAAGCCGCATTCGTCGATGCCACGAAGCGGGCCGACCGCGCTGGGTTCGACCTCATCGAGATCCATGCCGCTCACGGCTACCTGCTCAACCAGTTCCTGTCGCCGCTCACCAACCAGCGCAACGATCAATACGGTGGCAGCCTCGAGAACCGCGTGCGGCTGCCGCTCGAGATCTTTGCTGCGATGCGTGAGGTGCTGTCGCCGGCGAAGCCTTTGGGAATCCGCATCTCTGCAGTCGAGTGGGTGGATGGCGGTATCACCATCGAGGATTCGATCGCGTTTGCGCATGGGCTTAAGGCGCTTGGCTGCGATTTCATCGATGTGTCCTCTGGCGGCAATTCGCCGAAGCAGAAGATCGCGCTGAAGCCCGGCTACCAGGTGGAGTTCGCGGCTGCGATCAAGAAGGCAACCGACATTCCGGTGATGGCCGTGGGGCTGATCACAGACCCGCAACACGCAGAGGATATCGTTGCGCACGGGGAAGCCGATATGGTGGCGTTGGCGCGCGGCTTCATGGACGATCTGAGGTGGGGCTGGCACGCGGCCTGGGCACTGGGCGTCGAGCCGAAGATGGCGCCGCAGCATCGCCGGATCGGGCCCAAGGCCTGGGCGCCGGCACAGAAGTATGTTGCTGGCGGTGCAGTGAAGGCGGCCGAGTAGCCGCGGGTAAGGACGACGAGGTCGGTCGTTGGCGATACGGATCTACTGGGTCCGGGATGGAGGCGCTGGGCGGCTTGCTGTGGTGGCCCGGCCCCGGTCCGCTGCGTCTTTCCGCGAGCTAAAGGCGGCGGGCATCGATGTGCTCGTCAGCCTGCTCGAGGCCGATGAGGCGGCAGAAGTTGGTCTCAGCGATGCAGCGCGACACTGCGCCGATGTGGGCATCGAATTCGTGTCGATGGCGGTGACGGATCATGGCATTCCCGCATCGGTCGAAGACATGCATGCGATGGTGGGCTACCTCGCCGGCTGCAAGCGCCAGGGCCTCGGCGTCGGTGCGCATTGCTTTGCCGGCCTCGGGCGGTCGCCGCTGCTGGCGGCTGCCATCCTCATTCACGACGGCATTGGGCATGAGGACGCGATCGCGCTGGTGACGCAGGCGCGAGGTGAGAAGGTTCCCG
Source organism: uncultured Alphaproteobacteria bacterium (assembly GCA_963761475.1). Taxonomy (GTDB): domain Bacteria; phylum Pseudomonadota; class Alphaproteobacteria; order Rhizobiales; family Hyphomicrobiaceae. Next base: position 349,069 of record CAVXGT010000010.1, on the reverse strand, counting down.
AAGCAGCTCGGCAGCATGAGTGGCTGCGCCACTATGCCTCCATGGTGGCGCGGGGGCGCGACGAGGCTTGAGGTGACGCAGGTTGGCTCAAGCGAGCCATGACAATGCTGCGACAGCACTTGTTATCGCGGCGAGGGCGATCAAGCCGAGGCGGCCGTCGACGATGTCGTCGGTCAAGGCCTGCAGGCACAAGGGCGCCACCAGAATGGCGAAGCCGGCGGTGATGATCATGGCGTAGAGCGGCAAGCGGCTCCAGACTGCTACCACGCTTGTGGCGGTCGCCAATGCGACTGTCGCGATCGAAGTCCATAGCAGGGCACGGCCCGCTGGCGTGCGTAGGATCGGGGAGCGGTGCTCGGCTGGAAAGTGGCCGGCTGCCGTCAGAACGAACATGGCGGCAGCGAGGATCAGGGCGGAGAACAGCAGCAGCGACGGCCAATGCGGCAGGTCGATCGGCATGTCTTCTGGCCCTTCTCGGTGTGGTGGGTCGCTGGATCGCCCGTTCGATCCACCCTTGACCACGACGGGTGGCCGTGGCCCAGATATATCAGGCGAACCCGTTCGGACAAGCTGGCCCGCGGCAGCGGCCATGGCCGTCTTCAGTGCCCGCGCATCGTCGGGCTGATCGGTGTTTGTGGTTTGGCGGATTGGCATCCGGGGCGTGGTCGGGTCGATGGTGATGGTCTCACAATCTGCAGCGGATCAGGTGGGCAGCGCAGATGATGTGGTGCCGGTGCAATCCCTGACCGATGCCGCCTATGCGGCGCTGGAAGAGCGGATCGTCACCTTGGCGATGGCGCCGGGATCGCATGTGTCCGAGCAGGCGCTCTGCCAGGAGATCGGGCTTGGCCGGACGCCGGTACGCGAGGCGCTGCAGCGGCTGGCGCGTGAAGGGCTGGTTGTGATCCTGCCGCGCAAAGGCGTGCGGGTGACGGAGATCGATGGTCGGAACCAAATGCTGGTGCTGGAGGTGCGTCGCGAGGTGGAGCGGTTGCTGTCGCGGGCTGCGGCGGCGCGGGCCACCGCGGAGCAAAGGGAGGCGCTGGTGGCCATTGCCGATGGTATGGATCGGGCGGCGCAATCGAACGACGACCTAGCCTTCATGCGGCTCGATCGGGCCATGAACCTGCTGATCCTGGAGGCGGCCCATAACCCTTATGCTGCGGGTGCGATGCGGCTCATCAACGGGCAGTCACGTCGCTTCTGGTATCAGCACTACAAGCTTGCTGCAGACCTGCCCTTGTGCGCGCGCCTGCATGGCGTGCAAGCGCGGTCCATCGCCGGAGGTGATGGGGTAGCTGCGGCGGCGGCGCTCGATGGGCTGATGGATTATACGGAAGCCTTTACGCGGGCGACCGTCAGTTCAGGCAGGGTCTAGAGCGCGTCCGTAAGAGATGGAAGCGTTGAGCCTGATTGGGCGCGCTCCAGCCGCTTGATTTAGTCATTGATTCACGTCTTCGGTGGAAGCGAGGATGCTTCCGCCTAAGTCGATCAGGCTCTTGTTTGGCGGTTAAACCGTCCGCTTCGAGTGCCGTACCGAGAAATGAAACGAATTTCGCGTTTCGGACATTGGGCCGGTTTTCTCACGAAGGGGCTGGCCGTCACGGAGGCGCCTGGATTGCGGGTTAGGCGTGAACTGGTTGTGTTGCGCGAGTGGAGCGAACTGCATCATGCGTCGGGCGTTGGCAATCGTGTTTGTTGTCCTGGCAGCCGGTCTTGCGCAAGCGAGCGAGCTTGTTGCGGAGCGCGAGCGATCGGGTCTCGCGTGGATGTCTGGCGATGAGATCCGGCAGGAATTTTCCGGGCGGAAGCTGCAAGGGATTTATCCCTCGAAGCGGATCTGGCGCGAGGAGATCTTTGCCGATGGATCGACCGACTATAAAGAGGGCACCAAGCACTGGAAGGGGCAGTGGAGCGTCAACAACGATACGTTCTGCTTCGAGTATCCCGTGCCTGGGGCAGGCGGCTGCTTCCGGGTGACGCGGATCAGCGCCAACTGTTTCGAGCTCTACGAGGTCACAAGCCAACGCGGACAAGCGGAGTTGCCGCCGGCTCAGGCCGAATACTGGAACGGCCGCATGTGGCACGCCACAAGGCCCACGACGTGCGAGGCGACGCCGAGCGTTTAGTTGGCGGTTTGCGACATGCTCAGGGATTGGTCTCGATGATGCGGCCGGAAAGCGTCGCCAGGACCTGGATTGTGTGGCCGGTCGAAACATCGCCGTCGATGATATCGGGGCTGGCGACGAGGTCGATGGCGCCGCGATCGGTTGCCAGATCGATCAGGTAGTAGGGACGCCTGGTGTGAGAATTGAGCAATCGGGTCGAGCGCCTGATCTCGCCGGTTGTCAGCCAGAGCGTTGCCGGTTTCGGTCGATAGACGAGCGTTACGTCCGGCACATCCGTTGAGTCGACGTCGACGATGGCGCCGCGCCCGATCAGGCGATGGGCCGGGGTGGCGTTGAGGTAGGCGTGCTCGCTTGGGTATGCCCACACCTTTTGTGCGACCGCCGAGATCTGGACCTTGGCATCGACGTCGATGAGACGGCGATGGGCCGCGAAATCCATCAATTCGAAGGTGAAGGCGATCGGTTTCTCTCCGGGACGGGCGGAGGGGAGGGCGGCGACGCAGACGCCCTCCAGCGGGTTGGTGTCATTGATGCGCAACGTGCGGGCGATGCGCATCCGAATGGCGCTGCGGCCGGCGTGGAAGACGCCGATACCCATAAGGTCGTCGATGGGGTCGAAAGGGCGGGTGGTGCCGGGAGGTGCGGCATCATGCGGGTTCAGTCGCAGCCGGCGCCCTGGGCGTTTGGCTGGGTAGTGCAACCAGACCTCGGCGCCCGTGCGTCCTCGCCAGATCCTGTATTCGCCAGCGGCATGAGCGATGGTTTGGCGCGGGTTGGCGGCGGTGTCGGTGATGAACCGCGCTGCCTGCTGGTCCATCTCGCAGGAAAAGCCAATCGCGTGAAGACGGGTACACACTCGACGCCACCTCGCTCGCGTGCACGGGTTCGCGCACCTTGAGTTGCGCACGCCTGCTGCTGGCGCGGGAGGCGTGCGCAACAGGAATTGTCAGCGACGAGGCATTCTAGGATGGCTAATGCGGCGAGACTTTGGGCGTTGGCTCTTGTCAGGGCTTTTCCAGGCCGAGTGCGACTTTGAAGCGACGCCCGATGGCGGTGCCGCTCTTTTCAGGCAACTGCCAGGGATCCTCGCTGATCGCGATCTTGACCACGGCCAGGACCGGGCCCGGCGCCTTGAAGATGAAATCCGCGAGCTTGCCGATCATGGCTTGCTCGGTGACCACCATGGTGCTGGCGATGCCGAACCCGGCGGCGACCTTGGTGAGATCGACGCGATTGCCTGTCAGCCCCCGCTGGCGGCCGGTCTCGGAGAAGTGCTCGTTGTCGAGGACGAGAATGGCCAGATTGGCCGGCGCCTGGTCGGCCGCGACGCCGAGCGAACCGATGCCCATCATGAGCTCGCCATCACCGGTCATGGCAACAACGCGGCGCTTGGGCTGGGCCAAGGCCAAGCCGAGAGCGGTGGGCACGGCGAGGCCCATGCCGCCCCAGGAGTAAAGATTCTCCGGCTGGTCGCCTGCGGCGAACAGGTCCCAGGTGGCGCTACCGAGGCCGCTCACCAGCAGGCTGTCGCCGCGGTGCTGCATGAGTTCCGAGACGAGGGCACGGCGCTGCAGCTTGTTGGAGGCCGGGGCCGATTTGTTGGGGGCTTTGCTCATCTTCTGGCTCACTTCTGTCCAAAGCCCTTGGCGCCGATGATGCGCTGGCTGACGAGAACGGCTGTGGAAACGCCGCCGTTGTAGGCCATGTCGGCAGCGGCTGCGAAGACCTCACCGACCTCATCTGTGCGGTCGACCGGGAAGCACTTGACGCCGACGGCTTCGAGGGCGGGGCGGACAGCCTGGCCCATGGATAGCTGCCAGGGATTGAACTCGCCCCACTGGCCGCGCATGGTGACGAGCATCAGGCACGGGGCGCCATAGGCGCTCGGGAAACCCAGGGCGTTGATGCAGTTGCCGACGCCGGATGATTGCATGGCGATCATAGACCGGACGCCGCCGGCCCATTGGCCGACGACGACGCCCATGCCTTCCTCCTCGGTGGAGAGGGTGACGAGGCGCATGCCGGGATCGGCATCGACCATGTTGAGGAGCTGGATCAGCCCTCCGTCCGGGATGGTGCACACTGTCTTGATATTGCGCGCCTTCATCTCGCGGAAGACGTCGGCCGACCAGTGGGCCGGTGCCGCAGTTGCCTTGGCTGCCATGGGTCTCGATCCGGTGGGGGATTGCGGAATTCTTCGACGTGGGCTTGTGGCGCAGGCCGGAGGGCAGGTCAAGTGGGGGCCGGCAGCCGCCGGGAGAGGTACGGCTTGCTGGCAAGCGTCCCTGCCTGCCATTAATGGCTGCACGGACGGCAGCGCGCCTCTGCAATGGTGCGCCGCCAGGAACTGGAGCTTGGAGGCAGGCGCGATGGACTTGAAGCTGATCAAAATCGAGGTGACCGACGGTGTTGCTTTGGTGACCATGAACAATCCGCCAGTCAACGCGCAGAACGCCGAGTTCAACATCGAGATGGCGTTGGCGTTCGACATGATCTCGGACCGGCGGGATGTGCGGGTGGCCGTGCTGACCGGGGCAGGCAAGGTGTTCTCGGCAGGCGCCGACCTCAAGTCGCGGCCGGACCGGTCGAAGGCCGGCGAACGTTGGCAGCACAACCGGCGGGCGCGCGAAAGCTATCATGCGATCAGGGAATGCACGAAGCCGGTGATCGCCGCGATCAACGGGGCGGCGCTGGGTGCGGGGCTCGCGGTCGTGGCGTCGGCGGACATCCTGGTGGCGGCAGAAGAGGCGTCGTTGGGCCTGCCCGAGATCGACGTCGGGCTGCTAGGCGGCGGCAAGCATACGCAGCGGCTCTTTCCGCACTCGACGCTGCGTCGCATGATGCTGACCGGCTATCGGGTTCCGGGACGGGAGCTTTACCGCCTGGGGGTGGTCGAGGCGTGCCTGCCGCAGGCCGAGCTCATTCCTTATGCGATGAAGCTTGCCGGCGAGATCGCGCAGAAGAGTCCGGCTGCGATCCGGCTCGCAAAGCGCACACTCAATACGATCGAAGACATGAGCCTGAGGGACGGGTATCGCTACGAACAATACATGACGACCGAGCTTGGCGATCATCCTGACTCGGTCGAAGCGCGCACGGCCTTTCTTGAGAAGCGAAAGCCCAAGTACCAGGACTGATCGGCGGCAGGGGCGGCACAATCGCATGGCCGCCCTTGGGCTCTTACGTCGGTAGCGTCGGCACGATCAAGGCGGGGGCTGCGATCGGCGGTAGATCAAAGATCGCCGTCTCGTTGTCGATGCGAACGCGGCCAGATGCGACCAAGGCCAGCGCCAGTGGGTAAATGTGGTGCTCGGCCTCGAGAACGCGAGCTGCGATGGTGTCCGTGGTGTCGCCTGGAAGAACGGGCACGGCCGCCTGGGCGAGGATCGGGCCTGAAATCCATCTCGGTGCGGACAAAGTGCACGGTGCAGCCGGTGATCAGAGCGCCGTTGTCGAGGACCTGCTGGTGGGTGTTGAGACCCGGAAAGGCAGGGAGAAGGGACGGGTGGATGTTCATCAGGCGGTCGCGCCAGCGGTCGACAAAGCCGCCAGTCAGCAAGCGCATGAAGCCCGCGAGGCAAATCAATTCTACGCCGTGATCGAGAAGCGCCTGATGCAGACGCGCCTCGAAGGCCATGCGGTTGGCGTATTCGCGGTGGTCGATGGCGACGGCAGGAATGCCCTGTTCCTCGGCCCAGGAGAGCCCCAGAGCCTCCGGTCGGTTGGCGATCACGACGGCAGGTTCGGCGGGGAAATCCGGTGCGCGCATTGCGGCGACGAGGGCCTGCATATTGGAGCCCCGTCCGGAAATCAGAATGGCTGTACGTTTTCTCGTCATGGCGCATGGTCGTAGCACAGGGGTGGGTTTGTTGCTGCCAGTTCTCCACACATTCGGAGCTGGGCCTTGATGGCGAGCCTGGCGTGTCGGCTAGCAGAAACAGGCGCAGTAAGGACGTTGAAAGATGTTCAAGCTGCCGAGCTGCAGAATTGCTTGACCTAAGGCCGATCTCGCCTTGAACTCGGCTGAACATCAGGCCGAGACGGGATCAGCGGTTGGCGCCGGGCCGCGATTTGACCAAGGACATGCATGACCGAGCGCAGCCTTTCGCAAGTTCATGACAGTGCCGTCGCGAAGCCGCCGTTTCCGTTCGGGCCGCTGATTGCTACGCTTGCCGTTCAGACGGTGGCGACGGCCGCGGCCTACTCGGTGCCGTCGGTGGCGCCGGCGGTGGCGCGGGACCTCAATATCAATCCGGCGCTGATCGGGTTCTACATCTCGACAGTCTATGGCGTCGGCATCCTGTCAGCGTTCTTCTCGCCGCCGGTGATTGCGCGGCTCGGGGCGGTGCTGGTGTCGCAACTGGTGCTCATCGCGACGACGGTGATGCTCGTGACGGCGGCGACCGGGACCGTGATCTCGATTGCGCTCAGCGCGGTGCTGATGGGGCTCGCGTACGGGGCTACGGCGCCGGCGAGTACGCATCTGCTGGTGCCGCGCACGCCGTCCGCGTACATGAATCTGGTGCTCTCGATCCGGCAGATCGGCGTGCCGCTCGGGGGCATGCTGGCGAGCCTGACGGTGCCGCCGTTGACGCTGCAGTGGGGCTGGCAGGCCGTGCTGCTGGCGCAGTTGGTCCCGGTTCTGGTGCTTGGTGTCCTGATCGAACTGCTGTGCTGGAAATGGGATGGGCCGAAGCGTCGCGAGACGAATGTGCGGGCGCAAGGGCTGCTGGCGCCGCTCGGCCTGTTGCGCCACAGCGCGCCGCTGCGGCGGCTGTCGTTCGCCTCGTTCATCTACTCGGGGCTGCAATTGTGCTTCATCGTGTTCATGACGACCCAGTTGACGACCAAGGCCGGCCTCAGCCTGGTGCGGGCTGGACAGGCGCTGGCCGCCTACCAGCTTGCCGGCGTGATCTCGCGGCCGATCTGGGGCTGGCTTGCCGACAGGGTCATCGGTGCGCGGTGGTGGCTTGGGCTGCAGGGCGCAATCATGTGCGTGGCGGCGATCCTGGCGGGCACATTCAGCAGGCAATGGCCCGAAACGATGGTGTTCGTGGTGTGCATGATGGCAGGCGCCACCGCCAGCGGCTTCACCGGTATCGCCTATGCCGAGTATGCGCGTCTGGGCGGTGCGCGGCGGACTGAGGCCACTGGGCTCGGCGCCTCCTTCATGTTCGCCGGGGTAATGGTGCTGCCCTCGATGATGAGTACCGTCGTCACGCTCACAGGCAGTTATGAGCGGGCCTATGCGGCCATCGGCGTGCTGGCACTGATGGCCGGGCTTGGCATGGTCGTCAAATGGCGGGAATGATAGGGCAGCTGGCCAGGAACCGGGCGGGTACGACTCGAAGCCGTCCGTGGCACGAAAGTGCGATGGCCGCGGCCTGACACAACCATTCGAAACAGAGCAAGCAGGGACAGGAAGCGTATGACGACAAACAAGAAGCGAGTTCTCTTCACGGACTCGATGGGCAAAGGTGGGATCGAGATCCTGAAGGGGCGGGAGGACATCGAGGCCATACCGTTCAACTATTTCATGAAAGGGGCTGAGTATCAGGCGCTGCTGAAGGAGAAGGCGCCGGTGGCAGGCGTCATCCTGGGCGGAACGCCATTCGCGCCGGCCGAGTACGATGCGGCGGGCGGGATCGAAGTCGTGGCGCGGACAGGTGTCGGCTACGATGCCATCGACATTCCCGGCATGACGGCGCGAAAAGTGCCGGTGATGATCGCCGGTACCGCCAATTCGCCTTCGGTTGCCGAGCAGGCGATGACATTCATGCTGACGCTTGCCCGCAAGGGGCCGCAGCTGACCGCGCTGGTGGCCGAGGGGCGCTGGGCGGATCGGCTAAAGCCGCAGAACGTGGCCGTGGACCTGTTCGAGAAGACCGTGCTGATCATTGGTTTCGGCCGGATCGGGACGCGGATGGCGAAGCGCTGCCAGGCCATGGAAATGAACGTGCTGATCTACGACCCCTATGTGAAACCCGAGGCGATCAAGGCAGCGGGTTGCCAGCCAGTGGCGAACCTGGACGACGCGATACCGCAGGCGGATTTCATCACGATCCATTGCCCGAAGACGCCCGAATCGATCGGGATGATCAATGCGGCGCGGATGAAAGCGATGAAGCGGACGGCCTATCTGGTGTCAACGGCGCGTGGTGGAATCATCGATGAGACGGCGCTGCATGCGGCGCTGACCGACGGGACATTGCCGGCAGCGGCGCTCGATGTGTTCGACAGGGAGCCGCCGGACCCTGCGAACCCGTTGTTCAAGCTGCCCAACATCATCCTGTCCCCACATATTGCCGGCGTTACTGCGGAAGCGCAGGAGCGGATGTCGATCGAGGCGGCGCGTAACGTGCTCTCCGTGTTCGATGGAGCGCCGCGCAAGGAGAATGCCGTCAACCCGGAGGTGTTCGGGTAAGGCTCGCCAGGCGAAATCGCTGCGGCCGGCCTTTTGGCCGGTGCCGCAGGGGTGGCGGTGTCGGGTGGGTTGGGCCTTGCAGGCTTGTGCAGGGCATCGGCATGAAGGGGCTTGGCTTTGCGGAAAGGTGCTGGAACGATCCTGGCTGGCATTTTCCGTGATGCTCCCGGAGCCCAACCCTCCAACCTCAAAGGCATCGTGTACATGATCGTCGCTTGCGGCTCGTTCGCCTGCGGCGACACGATCATGAAGCTTTCTTCGGCGAAGGTGGCAACAAGCGAGCTGATCTTCCTCCGAGGCTGTTTCGTCACTATGGGCGGGTTCTTGATCGCGGCGGCGCTGGGCTCGCTGGTATTCGTGCGGCGAGCGCTATCGCGGGCGATGGCGGTGCGGGCGGGCGGGGATGTGACTGGCGCCTGGGGCTTTCAGCTGGCGCTGGCGCGCATCCCCTATGCCGACCTTGCCGCCGTCAGCCAGTTGGTGCCTCTGTGCATTACGGCGGCGTCGGCGCTGCTGCTTGGCGAGCGCGTCGGTTGGCGGCGGTGGTCGGCGACAGCCATTGGTCTCGCCGGTGCGCTGTTGATCATCAGGCCCGGTACGAGCGCGTTCAACTGGTGGGCGCTGGCCGGCCTGCTATCGGTGCTCGGGGCGACGGTGCGCGACCTGGCGACGCGACGGGTGGATCGTGGCGTCCCGCCGCCGATCATCATGATGTTGTCGGCTGCGGCCGTGACGTTGTCGAGCCTGGCCGTGGCGCCGTTTTCGAACTGGGAAATGCCGCCGCTGAGCCTCGTCGGCGCGATGGCTGCGGCGGCGATGTTCTCGCTGTTCGGCCAAATGTGCGTGATCATTTCGGTGCGTGCAGGAGATATGTCTGCGGTGGCGCCGTTCCGCTATGCGATCATCGTTTTTGCCATCGTGTCCGGCGTCCTGGTGTTTGGCCACTATCCGGACCCGGTGACGGTGTTGGGGATGGTGGTGGTGGCCGCAGCCGGGCTCTACACATTCTATCGGGAACAGGCGTTGAGGCGGCGGGGCGACATTGGCTAGTCGAATAGCGATCACGTCCGGGCCGCCGCAATGAGCGGAGCCGGCGACAGCGCGGAAGATCGCGGCAGCCAGAACCTGATGGCGATCGGGGCGATGGTGGCGTCGCAGGCGGTGTTCACCGTCAACGATGGATTGATGAAACTGGCGGCGCGCGAAATCCCAGGCGGCGAGGCGATCTTCATTCGCGGGGTGGCGAGTATCGTCGTGTCGGGCGCTATTGCCGCTTATCTCGGGGCTTTCAAAGGGCTTCCCGGACTCGTGCGGCAATGGCGGCTGGTTGCGGTGCGGAACTTCGGCGAGGTGGGGGCGACGATGCTGTACCTCACGGCGCTGTTCAACATGCCGATCGCCGATGCGACCGCGATTCTGCAGGTGGTGCCGCTGGCGATTACGGGTGCGGCTGCGGTGGTGCTTGGGGAACCGGTCGGTTGGCGACGGTGGCTCGCGACGATCGTCGGCTTCGGCGGGGTGCTGATTGTCATCCGGCCGGGGACATCGGCATTCAACGCCTGGTCGCTGGTGGCGCTGGCAGCGGTTGCGGCAATTGTGATCCGGGATCTGGCGACACGGCGGATCGAGCGCGGCGTGCCGACGATCCTGCTGACGTTCGTCTCCAGCATCACGGTGTCGGCGATGGCGGCCGGCCTGTCGCTGACGGAAGCGTGGCACATGCCCGGTCCGCGTGCGCTCGCCCTGGCGGGGTCGGCGTCGCTGTTCGTGATCGGTGGGTATTTCCTGGTGATCGAAGGGATGCGCAATGGCGAGGTCGCGGTGGTGGCGCCGTTCCGCTACTCGGTTATCATCTGGGCGATCCTGGTCGGCATTTTCGTCTTTGGCGAGTGGCCGGATGCTTATGCGCTCGGCGGCACGTTCGTGGTGATCGGCGCCGGTCTCTACACCTTCTTTCGGGAGCGTCAGCTCAAAGCGCAGCGAGGGCCGGCTTGACGGACAACATGAAAGGCATCGTTGCGATGCTGGCCTCCGGGCTCGGGTTCGTGATCAACGATGCCATCATCAAGCTCGTCACGGCGGAGCTGCCGAATGGCCAGATCATGTTCCTGCGCGGCGTGGTGGCGACCGCGCTGATGGGGCTTGTGTGCAGCATTCTGAGGGGCTGGCGCAGCCCACGGGTGCTGCTCCGGCCTGCGATGGTCGTGCGACTTGTGGCTGCGGGCTGCTCGACGATGTTCGTGGTCGCATCGCTCAGGCACCTGCCGCTTGCGACCATCAACGCGATCCTTCAGGTTTCGCCGCTACTGATGACGGCGGGGGCGGCGATACTGCTCCGGGCGCATGTGGGCTGGCGGCGCTGGGCTGCGGCCTGCGTCGGCTTCGTCGGCGCGCTGGCGATCATCAAGCCCGGCTCGGCGTCGTTCGTGCCGGAGATCTGGCTGGCGTTGGCGTGCCTGGTGGCCTCGTCGACACGGGATCTCACAACACGGTTCGTCGATCGCAACGTGCCTTCGATCCTCGTCACCTTCGCAGCGTCGGCGATGATCATGCTGGTGGGACTCGGACTGGCCCCGTTCGAGACCTGGCAAATGCCGACGCCGCGCGCGCTGACGTTGATCATGGTGGCGGCGTGCTGCCTGTTCGTGGCCTACTACTTCGGTGTAGTGGCGATGCGGATCGGGGAAATCCCGGTGGTGGCGCCGTTCCGCTACGTGACCATTCTCACGGCGCTACTGCTCGGGTTTCTCTGGTGGGGCCATGTGCCAGACGGGTTGTCGCTCGTGGGAATCGCGCTGATCGTCAGCGCCGGCATCTATACGATCTACCGCGAGCGAGCGGCGATGCGACGGCCGACCGGGGTCCAAGCGGTCAAGCTTCACGAGGCCAAGGCATGAACAATGCGATGAAGGCGAAGATCAGGCGCGGCGAACCTGCGCTTGGCGTGTCGGTGATGTTCCCCTCGCCGCAGATGGTGGAGATGCTGGGGCATGCCGGCTTCGACTGGGTGCTGCTCGATTGCGAACACGGATCGCTGAGCCTTGCCGACGTCGAGGTTATGGCGATGGCGGCGGACGCGGCCGGCATCACGGCGATCGGGCGGCCGCGCAGCAACTCGGCTGCCGATATTCAGTCCGTAATGGATCGTGGCGTAAAGGGCGTGCAGGTGCCGCATGTGAACTCGCGGGCGGATGCCGAGCGTGCGGTGCAGGCGGTCAAGTTCGGTCCCGGCGCGGGGCGCGGTCTGGCCGCGGGGACGCGACCCGACCGGTGGGGGCTCGGCGGGCGGATGGTTGATTTCGTTGCAGAGCAGAACGCCGGCTCGTTGGTGTGCGTGCAGATCGAGCACGAGCAGGCCGTTGCCAATATCGACGAGATTCTCCTCGTCGAGGGCATCGACGTGTTCTTCATCGGGCCGTCGGATCTTTCGCAGTCGATGGGATTTCCCGGTGACGCTAAAGCGCCGCCGGTGGCGCGGGCGATCAATGAAACGCTGGCGAAGATCATCGCTGCCGGCAAGGTTCCGGGCATGCCGGCGACGACGGAGGCCCTGCCGGACGTGATCGGCGGCGGGTGCCGCTATATCTATACCCATCTGCCACGCCTGATCGGGGCGGGCGCGGGCGCCTATCTGAAGGCCGGGCGCGGCTGACCGGAGAATGGTGCGCAGTCATGGTCGGCGGGTTTGTGGTTGGCGTTTGCAGTTGGTCCACTCAGCTCCGGAGTGTGCCATGATCAAGATTGTAGTTGGCGCAGGCCGGTGACGAGCAACGGTGCCTGGCGCGGCTGCAGCATAGAAACGGCCCACACAGGGAGGCGCGTCGCATGGAAATCGCATTGACTCCACTGGAGTTCGCCCGGCGTGCGCGCCGGCTGTACGGCGACCGAGAAGCGGTCGTGGACGGCGATCTTCGGCTCAGCTATGCCGCCTTCTTCGACCGCTGCGACCGGTGGTCGTCGGCGCTGCAGGGCCTCGGGGTGAAGAAGGGTGACCGGGTCGCCTACATCGCGCCCAACACGCACGCGCATCTCGAAGGCTACTATGCGGTGCCGCAGATCGGCGCGGTGCTCGTGCCGATCAACTACCGGCTGCTGCCCGACGACTTCGCCTACATCATCAATCACTGCGGCGCGACGGTTGTCTGCGTGCACTCGGACTACATCGACGCCATCGACGGCATCCGCGGGCAACTGGGCGGCGTCAAACATTTCGTCGCGCTGGAAGGCGGTGGCGAAGGCTGGATCGACTACGAAGCGAGGCTGGCGGCAACAGTCGCCGGCCTTCGTGCGGCCGGAAATCGCCGAGACCGACCTGCTGACGATCAACTACACCAGCGGCACGACGGCGCGCCCAAAGGGCGTGATGATCACGCATCGCAACGCCTATCTGAACGTGGTGGGCACGCTGGCGCATCATCACCTGACGCCGGCAGAGCGCTACCTGTGGACGCTGCCGATGTTCCACGCCAACGGCTGGACGTTCACCTGGATCAACACGGCACGTGGGAGGACGCACGTGTGCCTGCGGCGAGTCGAGCCGCCGCTGATCTATCAACTCATCCGCGATGAAAAGATCACGATGTTCTGTGCTGCGCCGACGGTACTCATCGGTATCGCGAATGCGCGAGCGGACGTGCGGGCCGGAGCGCCGAAGGGGCGTGCGCCTGTTCACGGCAGGGGCGCCACCTGCCGCGGCGACGATCGAGCTGATCGAGGGGGAGCTCGGCTGGGAGCTGACCCACGTCTATGGGCTGACCGAGACAGCGCCGCTCATCACGTTCTGCGAGCCGCGGCCAGAGCACATGCGCTTGTCATCGCTGAGCGGGCGCAGGTGAAGGCGCGCCAGGGTGTGGAGCTGATGAGCTCCGGCGAACTGCTGGTGGTCGACGAGGACGGCGACGAGGTGCCGCAGGACGGCGAGACGCTCGGCGAGATCTCAGTCCAGGGCAACGTGGTGATGAAGGGGTACTACAACGATCCCGACGCGACGGCTGCCGCGATCCGGGACGGCTGGTTCTACTCCGGCGACGCCGCCGTCGTCCACCCCGACGGCTATGTCGAGATCCGCGACCGCTTCAAGGACGTGATCATCAGCGGCGGCGAGAACATCTCGTCGGTGGAGATCGAGGGCTGTCTGCTGCGCCATCCGGCCGTGCAGGAGGTGGCCGTGGTCGGGATGCCGCACGAGAACTGGGGAGAATCGCCGCACGCCTTCGTCGTCCTGCGGGCGGGAGAGACGGCCACCGAGGACGAGCTGAAGCTGCATGTGCGCGATAGCCTGGCGCACTTCAAGACGCCTCAGTGGGTGACCGTGGTCGACGATCTGCCGAAGACGGCCACGGGCAAGGTGCAGAAGTTCATGTTGCGCGCAGGCAAGGCCGGCATCTCTCGGCAGTAGGTGTTGCGTAGCTGGCAGAAGCATGAAGCACAACGCCCGCGCATCCAGGGGAAGCGCGGGCGTTGGATATTAGGCGGCGTGCGAACCACGCTGCGGGCTTGGCTCACAGCTTGAAGGGGACGACCTTCTGCTGCTGGGATCCAAGACCTTCGATCGATAGCTTCATGACATCGCCAGCCTTGAGGAATACAGGCGGCTTCATGCCGAGGCCGACGCCTGGCGGCGTGCCGGTGGTGACGACATCGCCGGGCTCCAGGACCATGAACTGCGAGACGTAGTGCAGGATGAAGTCGCACTTGAAGATCATGGTGGCGGTGGAGCCCTTCTGCATGGTCTTGCCGTTGAGATCGAGCGACATGGGCAGGTTGTTGACGTCCTTGACCTCGTCGCGCGTGACAAGCCACGGGCCCAGAGGACCGAATGTCTCGGCGCACTTGCCCTTCATCCACTGGCCGCCGCGCTCGTTCTGGAAATGGCGCTCGGAGACGTCATTGCAGATGGTGTAGCCGGCGATGTGGCTGCCCGCGTCCTTGAGGTCGACGTAGCGCGAACGCTTGCCAACCACGAAGGCGATCTCCAGCTCCCAATCGAGCTTCTTGGAGTCGCGAGGGATCATGACGTCGTCATTGGGGCCGCAGATGCAGTTGGTGAGCTTGTAGAAGATGATCGGCTCACTCGGGATCTCCAGGCCTGCTTCCTTGGCGTGGTCGGCGTAGTTGAGGCCGATGGCCATGAAGTTCCTGACGTTGCCGACAGGTGGGCCGATGCGCGCGCCGGCCGGGGCCTCGGGAAGGGCAGCCGGATCGATGGCCTTGAGAGTCGCCAAGGCGGCATCGGAGAGCACGTTGCCGTCGATATCCTTCACGTGGGCCGAGAGGTCGCGAATCTTGCCCGTCGCGTCGACGAGGCCGGGCTTCTCGGCGCCGGCGGGGCCGAAGCGGCAAAGTTTCATGGGGCGTTCCTCAGGTTTTTTGCGTCAATCGGGAAGGCTATGGGTAGGCCGCAGCCGGCCGGGTGTCCAGACCGTTGCATGCGAGCAAGCAGCCAGACGGCCTTCGAGCTGAGCGGGCGAGCCTTATTGTGCGCGGACCGGCGGGGGTCCCACGAAATCGGAGATCAGCCAGCGGGCGATGTCGTCAGTGGCGCCGGTTGCCATTAGGTAGCCGGTGGCGACAAGGATCAAGGCAAAGGCGAACCAGAAGACGGGCCGCGTGCGTCGCCACAGGAACAGGTAGGCCAGAATGATGAGCGGCAGGAAGACGATGAGGGCGCCTGCGAGTTTGGGGGAGAGCATGTCGGGGCCTCGTGGTAGCTCGGCTCGCTGAAGCCGGGTTTGGCTCAGGCATCGGGCGTGAACGTGGCGTCGATCCTGGCCATAAGCTCGGCGGGGAGGGGGCCAGCGTTGGCTGCATCGACGCATTCCAGCAGCTCTTGCTGGTTCTTGCAGCCGAGGACGACTGTGTCGACACCGGGCATTGAGAAGGCGTAGCGGTGGGCGAGGGCGGCTGCCGTGGTGCCCAGCTCGCGGGCGAGGGCGCGAAAGGCGCCGCTCCTTTGGAAGTCGACGGTGACGCCGTGGTCCGCCGGAAGGTCGCGATCGAGGTTGTCGGTGAGGGCGCCGCCCTGGACGGGCCGAATACCTAGGACGCCCATGCCTGCCGCCTTGCTGGAGGCGATGATGTCGCGCGCGCGGCTCGGTCCGGCGAAATACTTGAGCTCGCCGGGGGAGTCGAGGGGGTTGGTGATGGCTTGCAGGGCCGCAGGGCGTTTGCTCCCGGCGATGGCCCGGAGCACGCAGTCGGGGATGCCAATGCCGGTAATCCCCCAGGCGCCGATCCGGCCCTGAGCCTGAAGGCGCTCGCAGGCGGGAATGAATTGCTCGGCATAGGTGGTCCAGCGGGTCGCAGGGCGATCGGTGTAGGCGCTGGCGTCGTAGTCGTCGGGAATTATGTTGGAGTGGAGAAAGAAGAGGTCGACGTGATCGATCCGCATGCGCGCGAGGCTTTCCTCCAGGCTGCGAATGATATTGCCTTCGACCTCACCCGGGGGCGGGGTGCCGAGGCGGTGCTTGGTCGTGACCCTTATGCCTGTGGGCAGGTGGCCCTCGAAGGCGGCGCCGATGACGGATTTCAGCCTCTCCGTTGCCATAGGCCGGGGCCATGTCGAGCAATGTTATGCCGTTGTCGACCGCGGTTCTGACGGTGGAGACGCATTCATCGCGGGTGGTCTCGCCCCAAAGCTGGCCGACACCACCGCCACCCATCGTGAGTAGGCTTACCGGCCAGAGCTGGCCCAATTGGCGGGTTTGCATGGGAAAGCCTCCTCTGGGCGCGTGCCGTGCTCATGTCGAGGTGGCGGTCTCGACGCAGGCATGGAAACATTCACCGAAGCCGCGAGACAGCCCTTAAGCCGCGCCGCCACCATCGGTTGCCAACCATGCGGCGCAGCAGGCTCTGGTGAGCTCGCGGACGCGAAGGATGTAGCTCTGGCGCTCGGTGACCGAGATGACGCCGCGGGCATCGAGCAGATTGAAGATGTGGCTCGCCTTGATGGCCTGATCGTAGGCAGGGAGAGCCATCATGTGCGTGGCGCGTGGCGACTCCCCTGCGGGGAGCCGGCCGCCAAGCGCGTCGGAGGCGTTGGAAGGCGTGTTCGACCAGCCCTTCTCGATCAGCGACTGGCACTCGGCCTCGGCGTCGCGGAAGTGGCGGAGGAGGATCTCGGTGTCGGCGTGCTCGAAGTTGAAGCGGGAATATTCCTGCTCGGCCTGCTGGAAGACGTCGTTGTAAGTGAGCTTGCGGTCGTCGTGGCGGCCGTTGAAATTCAGATCCCAGACGCGATCGACACCCTGCACGTACATGGCGAGGCGCTCGAGGCCATAAGTGATCTCGCCGGCGACCGGGTTGCAGTCGAAGCCGCCGACCTGCTGGAAGTAGGTGAACTGGGTCACCTCCATGCCGTTGCACCAGACCTCCCAGCCAAGGCCCCAGGCGCCGAGCGTCGGGCTTTCCCAGTCGTCCTCGACGAAGCGGATGTCGTTCAGCGTGGTGTCGATGCCGATGGCGTCGAGGCTGCCCAGATAAAGATCGAGGATATCGGGCGGCGACGGCTTCATGATCACCTGGAACTGGTAATAGTGTTGCAGGCGATTGGGATTCTCGCCGTAGCGGCCGTCCTTGGGGCGGCGTGACGGCTGGACGTAGGCCGCGTTCCAGGGCTTGGGCCCGAGCGCGCGCAAGGTGGTGGCGGGGTGGAAGGTGCCGGCGCCAACCTCCATATCGTAGGGCTGGAGCACGACGCAGCCCTGGGCGCCCCAATAGCGTTGCAGGGTCAGGATCAGGTCCTGAAAAGATTCCTTCGGACGCAGCTCGCCCGGGGTGCTGTTACGGGCCTCGGCAGCGGCGGGTCTGGACGCAGTTTTCGTGGGCATAGGGCTCCTTCGGGAGCAATGGGCTCGGTGTCGATCAGCGTGCACTATACGAAATACTGCCGCGCCGTCACCTTATTCTCCGGCTTTTGGAGGGGTTTGAAGTGGTGGCCGGCGGCTCTAAGCAGCCGGCTGGATTTCGCGAAGCTCGGCAAGGGGACGGTCGATGGAGGTGGTGGGTTGGATCTGGTGGCTGATCACGAGCCTCCTCGGCATCGTGTGGACGGTGGTTTGGTTCCTGCTCGGCGGCTGGGTTTCCACACTGGCGCAGATCGCAGTGATCGTGCTCGTCGTATTCGGCATGAAATACGGATGGCGGCGTGCGCCGAACGAGTTGTTCGCCCGGTTCGGTACGTTCGGCCGCTTCGCCTGGGCGTGGCTCAGAGCGCGGGAGCCGGGTGCCGGGGTAACCGCTGAGGCCGCGGCGCCAGCTAGATCGCGGCAGCGCCGAACCGATGACAGGCGGCGGCAGCCCGGCGACGTCAGGATCAACGTCTCGACGGTGATGTCGCTGCTCATGATCGCGGGGCTCGGTGCGCTGATGACGCTTGGCTGAGGTTGCCAGAGCGCGGTCGGAGCCGTCCGAGATCAGGCTGGCTGCAAGGCCACGCGCATGACGATGGCATCTTGGGCCGGGGAGCCGGGCCGCTGGTAGTAGCCTTTGCGCCGGCCGCTTTCGGAAAAGCCCGTTGCTCGGTATGCGGCTATCGCGGCGTTGTTGTCGGCTGCGACCTCGAGGAACAGCGAGGTGGCTCCGGAGCGAGCTGCGGCACGCTTGATACCCTCGATCAATCGACGGGCGACGCCGCGGCGACGCCAGTCCGCAGCGACGCCCAAGGTGAGGATCTCGGCCTCGTCGGCAGCGACCTGGGCGAGTGCAAAGCCGCCAATGGCGATGCTGCCGCCCTGGCTCGCGACCATAGCAACGGAACCGGGATGAGCGAGGAGCGTGGTGATCGCAGTCTCGTCCCAGGGTTCGGGAAACATCTGGCTGTGAAGCTCGGCGATCGGGGCTGCATGGGCAGGAACGGCCCACAGCAGGCTTACCAGCTTCTCGTCAAAGGTCGGCGTGCCGCTGGTCGGTGGCTGGCTCATGAGGACGTGGACCTTGCAATGGCGCGGGATTGAGGGGGCTTGGCGTCGGGTGGGCGAATGTAGATCGGTGAAATGGTCTCAAGTGGTGAAAGCTTCGGGGCCAACTCGGCCAGATCGGCGGCGTCGGGCTCAAGATCGGCGAGGTGGCTGCAAAGGACAATAGGCGATGCGGCGACGGCTTGCACGACCTCATGACGGGCGACGGCGGAACCTACGGCCAGACAGGACTTGCCGGAGCAGAACTCGGCTAGGTCTTCAGGGGCGATCTCGGCGGGGCCGGTGAGGCTGTCGAGAGGGCCGCTGGAGAACAGCTCGACGTAGAGGCGGCCGCGCCTGGCGTCCAAGGCAACCAGTATGGGGCGGCCGTTGCGATCTGCCTCGAGCGCCTTGAAGCCCCGTGCTGCGATGACGGCAAGGCTGGTCAAGCCGACGACCTCGGTGCCAGCGGCGAGGCGGAAGGCGCGGGCTGCAGCAATGCCGGTGCGCACGCCGGTGAAGGTTCCCGGGCCCAACGTGACGGCCAAGCGGTCGATGCTGGCGAAGGTGACGGCGGCGCTTGCGAGGACGTCGCGGATCATCGGCATCAGGCGCTCAGCGTGGGCGGCCGAGGCCGCCGCTGAAGTCCTTGATAACCTCGGCAGTGCCGTCGGCCTTCTGGTTGCGGTAGGCCACCGAGAGCGTGCCAAGGGTCGCATCGATCGCCAGAATACGCACTCAAGGCGCCTCGTTCAGCGGCCCGTTGGGCCTGGGTCTCAGAGGATGGCGGCGAGATCGTCGAACGACGGGCGCGGCGAGCGATTGAACAGGCCAGCGGGGTCGCCGTAGCCGATGTTGCACAGGAAGTTCGATTTGATGTGGCCTTCCGGGAAGAACTCCTTGTCGACGCCGGCATTGTCGAAGCCGGACATGGCGCCGACGTCGAGACCCGAGCGCGCGGGCCGCCAGCATGAAATAGGCGCCCTGCAGCGTGCCGTTGCGGAAGGCGGTCGCCTGGACGACGGCGTCGTTGCCTGTCGAACCAGGCTGCGGGCGTCCTGGTTGTGCGGAAAGAGGCGCGGCAGGTGCTCGTAGAACTCGCAGGTCGTGGGCGATGATGGCGCAGACCGGCGCGGCCATGGTCTTGTCGCGATTGCCCGACGGACAGGAACGGGCTCAGGCGCTGCTTGGCGGCCTCGGATTTCACGAAGCGCGATGCGGACGGGCTGGCAGTTGGCGCTGGTCGGCCCATCTTCATGATGTCGACCAGCTCCTTGCAGGAGGCTGTCGGGCACGTCCTTCTTCTGCCAGGCGTTGTGGGTGCGGGCTCGAGGAAGAGCTGATCGAGCGGCGGTCATCGTGCCTGAGGACATGGCGTCAGTCACTTGCGTGTTGGCATGCGGCAGGTCGCGAGCGTGGGCGCCTGAGGACTCGTGTGAGCCGCCTCTAAGTCTGCCGGCAGGCAGTCGGATGCCCGCTCACGTCATGATTGACGAGCATGCGAAGCCCGTGGCCGGCGCGGGGCCGTGTTCGTTCATCCGAAGCGCTGCCGGCGTCAGACGGCGCGGACCTCTAGCACCTCCGGGCAGAAGTGCTGCAGACAGGCGCTCGATGCCGCCCTGCAGAGTTGCGGTCGAGCGACGGGCAGCCGGCGCAGGCGCCGCGCATGTGCAGGAAGACGATGCCCTCGCGGAAGCCGCGGAACACGATATCGCCGCCGTCGTTGGCAACGGAGGGGCGGACGCGGGTCTCGATCAGCTCCTTGATGGTGGCGACGGTCTCCGCGTCCTCGTCGGCGAAGTCCTCGCAGGTCGGCATCGTCGGCGTTGGGCTCGTCGCCCTCGAGGACCGGGGCGCCGGAGATGTAGTGCTCCATGATGGCGCCGAGGATGGCCGGCTTGAGGTGCTGCCACTCGCTGTCGCCCTTGGTGACGGAGATGAAATCGCTCCCCAGAAAGACGCCGGACACGCCGTCGACGGCGAACAAGCGTTGGGCGAGCGGGGAGAGTGCTGCCTCCTCGCGTGAGCGGAAGTCGACGGTGCCGTCGCCGAGGACGGTCTTGCCGGGAATGAACTTGATCGTGGCCGGATTGGGGGTGGCCTCGGTCTGAATGAACATGGTCGCCTCGCGGGTCGCTCTTGGTGGGCCAGCCTGGGATCGAGACACTTCGCCATCGGCGCTGTCGCTGCTCGGCCCAGGCCGTGCTGCGTCTCTCTTTTCGAATTGTTCTAATATATGGGCGGCCCGCCGTCAAAAGGCGAGTTCAGCGCTCGGGCTTTTCGTGTGACGCGGCATAGCCCTTTGAAATCAGATGTGAATTTTCGGGCCCGGAGAAGCCGTCCGTCAGGCCATGGCCTTGAGGTCGTCGACCGAAAGGTTGCCAGGCACGACCACGATCGGAATCGGGAAGGACCCCGCCAGCTTTCCGGCGGCCAATGACGTGACCAGCGGACCTGGACCGCGCGTGTCGGTCGAGGCGCCGAGAATCATGATGGCGATGTCCTCGTCCTCGTCGATCAGCTTCAGGATCTCGTCGGCACGTTTGCCAGCACGAATGACTTCCTCGGTCGAGATCTGCTCGAAGCCCTCGGTCTTGTCGAGTTTGCGTCGGTTGAGGCGGAAGAGTGCCTTGGCCTTGGCCGTCTCCTCCTCGAGCTGAACGTCCTTGACGCCTGCCCATTGAGTGAAATCGGTCGGCTCGATGACGTACAGCATTACAATCTGGCCGTCGGTGTGGCCAATGCGGCTGGCTGCGAAGAACAGCGCGCTCTCCACCTCGGGGGTCTCATCGAGGATCACCAGGTATTTCCGGCGATGACCCTGTTCGAATACTCTGCGCCTCTTGACCATCTTGTGATGCTGCCACGGTTGGGGGGTTGGTCACAACAGCCTCGTCATGCACTGCAATAGATTCGTATATTCAATATCGTAATCAATATGTTGGTAGTCTATCTAGCAGCGCGGACGAAGCCGACGATATCCTTCACCTCATCCAGGATCGGGGCCGCGATGGCGCGGGCGCGGCTGGCGCCGTCGGCAAGCAGGCGATCGATTTCGGCCGGGTCCGACTGCAGACGGTTCATCTCCGAGGTGATCGGCGCGACCTTGGCGACGGCCAGATCGGCGAGGGCTTTCTTGAACGTCGAAAACTGGCCGCCGCCGAACTGGCTCAGGGTGGCCGCCTGGGTGGTGCTGGCGAGGGCAGCATAGATTCCAGTCAGATTGTCGGCCTCGGGGCGGCCTTCGAGGCCCTTCGGCTCGCTCGGCAGAGCGTCAGGATCGGTTTTGGCGCGCTGGATCTTGCGGGCGATGGCATCGGCATCATCCGTCAGGTTGATGCGCGAGAGGTCTGAGGGGTCGGACTTCGACATCTTCTTCGTGCCGTCCCGCAGGCTCATGACGCGGGTCGCGGGGCCCAGGATCACCGGCTCGCACAGCGGGAAGAACTGGCCGTCTGCATAGCCTTTCTCGGTGATCGCCTGCTTCCAGTCGTTGTTGAATTTCTGGGCGATGTCGCGGGTCAGTTCGAGGTGCTGCTTCTGGTCCTCGCCGACGGGCACATGGGTGGCGCGATAGGCCAGGATGTCGGCTGCCATGAGGCTCGGATAGGCATAGAGGCCGACCGAGGCATTCTCTCGGTCCTTGCCGGCCTTCTCCTTGAATTGCGTCATGCGGTTGAGCCAGCCGAGGCGCGCGACGCAATTGAAGATCCAGGCCAGCTCAGCGTGCTCGTGAACCTGGCTCTGGTTGAACAGGATGCTCCGTTTCGGATCGATGCCGCAGGCGATATAGGCGGCTGCAGCGCGGCGGATCGACTGTTTGAGCTCGGAAGGCTCGAGCCAATCGGCTGTTATGGCGTGGAGGTCGACGACACAGTAGATGCAATCGTGGGTCTCCTGCATCGCGACCCAATTGATGAGCGCGCCCAGATAGTTGCCAAGATGCAGGCTGCCGGTGGGCTGCATGCCGGAAAAAACGCGCTGGCGTAGCTCGATCATTGTTCACTTTCCTTGTGGGGCGCGGGCCGGTTTATGGCGCGGGTGTCCTGCCGGTGCAAGACAAAGGTGGTGCCTCGCTGGCCCCGGTGAGGACAATACTCGATCGGCGGGGGGCGGGGATAGATTGGCGGTAAGGCGGCTGCGGGCAGGAATTGCGCGTGACGACGGCCGGCGGAATAGCGGCTATCTGCAAGAGCGGCAACTAGATCGTTGTTTTCGCGTTTTAATTTGCGCGCTCGGTAGCCGCAAAGATGCTTTCGCCTCGGCCGATCGCGCACTAGTCTTGGGGCCGGACAGCAATGACCTGCAACTGGTGGACGCACACATGACCAAAGACCAGACCTCGCCGCAAGCGACCTACTTCGCTCATCTCGAAAAGGGTGAGCTCGCCTACCAGTGGAGCCCCGAGGCGGGGCGTGCGGTGTTTTTTCCGCGGCTGGTGTGCCCGTTTACGGGGTCGGAAAAGCTGGAATGGCGTGTGGCCAGCGGGCTCGGCACGGTGCACTCGACGACGACCGTGCATCCTGTGAAGGGGGATCCCTTCAACGTGGCGCTGATCGACTGCGACGAAGGCTTTCGCATTATGAGCCGGGTGGAAGAGATCGCGCCTGACGACGTCAAGATCGGCATGCGAGTGCGGTTCCGGGCCCACAAGAGCGATGGCGAAGAGCTGGCGATGGCCGTGTTCGTTCCCGATCAACAGGCAGTTGCGCAAAAGGGGGCCGGTGTTTCCACGGCGCGGCCGCTGGCGCAGCGCAAGCCGGTTGCCAGCTCGAAGCGGGGCAGTGTTGCGATCGTCGGCGTTGCTGAATCCGATCTTGGCGAAGTTGCCGAAGGCCTGTCGCCGATCGACTTGATGGCGCAAGGTATTTCCCGGGCGCTCGAGGATTGTGGGCTAAGGCTCAGCGATGTCGACGGCGTGTTCTCGGCCACCACGCAGGCCCGAACCTCGGCGCTGGGGCTGTGCGAATATCTGGGCATCGACCCTCCGTTCCTCGGCTCGACAATCGTTGGTGGCTCGTCGTTCGAATATCATGTGGCGCAAGCGCAGGCGGCGATCGAGGCGGGTCTGTGCAACGTTGCGGTGATCGCCTACGGCTCAACGCAGCGCAGTGTCGGGCGGCGGCAGGCTTCCGCGCGCGAAATCAATCCCTACGAGACGCCGTTCAAGCCGTTCCTGCCGGCCAGCGCCTATGCCATGGCGGCGCGGCGCCATATGCATCAGTTCGGTACGACGCGTGAGCAGATGGCGGCGGTGGCGGTGGCAGCGCGCGATTGGGCGAGGCTCAATCCGGCGGCCTGGGATCGGCGGCCACTCACAATCGACGAGGTGCTGTCGGCGCGGGCGATCAGCAAGCCGTTCACGGTGCGCGACTGCTGCCTGTCGACGGATGGCGGCGGGGCGATCGTCGTCGCATCGGCGGAGCGGGCGAGGTCGCTCAAGAAGGCACCGGCCTATGTGCTCGGCACGGGGCAGTCGATCACGCATGCGTCGATCTCGTCGATGCCGGACCTGACGCTGACGGGGGCCAAGCGGTCGGGAGAAGTCGCCTACCAGATGGCGGGTCTCGGGCCGAAGGATGTCGATGTGTTGGCCCTCTACGACGCCTTCACGATCAATACGATCCTGTTTCTGGAAGACCTCGGTTTCTGCCCGAAAGGCGAGGGCGGGCGGTTCGTCGAGGGCGGGCGTATTGAGCCGGGGGGATCGTTGGCGGTGAACACCAATGGCGGCGGGCTGTCCTACTGCCATCCCGGCATGTACGGACTGTTCCTGCTGATCGAGGCGGTGCGGCAACTTCGCGGCGAAGGCGGTGAGCGACAAGTGAAGGATGCGAAGGTAGCGCTGGCGCACGGCAACGGCGGGGTGCTGTCATCGCAAGCGACGGTGATACTCGGTTCGGGGGCGACGCTGTAGGAGGTGGATCGCTTCCTCACACGTCATTTCGTGGGGCGGTAGCCGGTCGGTGGCCAGAGAATGAAGGCGATCAAGGGATAGACGAGAAGTGTCGTCCAGAAGAAGAGCTGGAAGGCATTGACGTAGCCAATGGTGGTCGCCTGACGCGCGACCTCGCCGGCAATGCCGGCCAGTCCCTTGGCGTTCTCTGCGCTCCAGCCGCCCATGACCTGCTGCATCTGGAGGCGATCGTTGAACGGATTGATCCACTGTACGAGCTCGCTGTAGCTCATCTTCTGGGTGTGGAATACGACGACGATGCAGATGGAGATGTAATAGCTGGAGGCGACGCTGCGCACGAAGTGGAAGAGGGCGGCGCCCTCGGCGGAGCGTTTGGGGTCGAGGTTCGAGAAGATCACCAGCGACATCGGCACCCAGAGCCAGCCGACGCCGAAACCCTGCACACCCATGGCCCAGGCGACTTCGGCGACCGGCACGTTCATGTCGAAGTGCGTCATCTGCAAACCGGCGTAGGTGTGCAGGCCAAAGCCGATCAGGAACAGCAGTCGCGGGTTCCAACTGTTGGCAAACATGATCATCAGCAGCATCGAAATCGCGGTGCCGGCACCGCGAGCGGCGATCAATGTGCCGACGGTGAACTCGGGCATGCCCCGCAATTGCTGCAGCATGGCCGGCATCAGGACCATAGGCGTCACGAACAGCATGCCGAAGATGGCGGCGATGCCGATGCCGAGGGCAAAGTTGCGCTCCAGCAGCAGACGAGGATCGAGAAACGGGCGGTCCTTGGTCAGACTGTGCGCCAGGAAGATCCAGCCGAAGATTGCTGCGAGTGCGGCCTCGACCACGATCTCGAGGGAATCGAACCACTCGGCGCGCTCGCCGCGATCGAGCATGAGCTGAATGGAGGCGACGCAGATCGAAAGGCTCAAGAAGCCGATCCAGTCGAGTTTGGTGCGTTGCTCGCGTGGCGGGTCCGGCTTGATGGCGGTGAGCGAGCCTACAAGTGCAATGATGGCCAGCGGGATCAGGATGAAGAACACCCAGCGCCAGGAGAATTCCTCGCTGACATAGCCGCCGAGTACCGGCGCGATGGTTGGGGGGATGCCGACGCCCATCGAGTAAATGGCGAGGGCGCGGCTGCGCTGCGCCCCTGTGAACTGGTCGATGACGACCGACTGGGCGATAGGGGTCAGCGGGGAGCCGAAAGCGGATTGCACCACACGCCAGAACACCAGCTCATTGAGCGAGGTGGCGAAGCCGCACATCAGGGTGGCGATGCCGAAGCCGGCGATTCCCCAGATCATGGAGCGGCGGCGGCCGAAGCGGCTCGAAAGCCATCCGGCCAGGGGAATGGTCACAGCGGTTGCGATCAAATTGGCAGTAACGATCCAGGCGACCTGGTCGGGGCTCGCGGATAGTGCTCCCTGGATCTGCGGCAGGGAGACGTTGGCGATGGTGATGGAGGTGGCGTAAAGGGTCGTGACCAGCGTGCAAGTGATGAGAAGCCACACGGTCTTTCAGCCTTGAATGCGGTCCGGGGCCAGTCCCTCAACCGTG
Source organism: uncultured Alphaproteobacteria bacterium (assembly GCA_963761475.1). Taxonomy (GTDB): domain Bacteria; phylum Pseudomonadota; class Alphaproteobacteria; order Rhizobiales; family Hyphomicrobiaceae. Next base: position 323,146 of record CAVXGT010000010.1, on the reverse strand, counting down.
GGCAGTGTCGTGCAATCGCGTCGATGTCAGCCCATCAAAGTGGGTTTTGGATCGGATCTCAACCGCCAGGCCGGGCCAGAGGCTGGCAGGCCTGTGGCAAGGGAGGCGGTTGCGGTGGCGGGACGGCTCAGAACATGCGCGGGATGGACGCGATCGGGCGGGGTGTGGCCATCGAGGAAGGTCTTGATGTTGATGATGACCTTCTCGCCCATGTCGATGCGGCCCTCGATCGTGGCCGACCCCATGTGTGGGCAGAGCCACGACCCGGTCGGAGGCCAGCAGCTTGGGATTGATCGCCGGCTCGTGCTCGAAAACGTCGAGGCCGGCGCCTGCGATCGCGCCCGCGTCGATCAGGCGCGCCAGCTCGTTCTCGTCGATGACCTCGCCGCGGGCCGTATTGACGACGTAGGCGGTCGGCTTCAGCAGCTTGAGGCGGCGTGCCGACAGCAGATGGTAGGTGGCCGGCGTATGCGGGCAGTTGACCGAGATGATGTCCATGCGGGCCAGCATCTGGTCGAGGCTGTCCCAATAGGTCGCCTCGAGCTCCTGCTCGATGTCCTCGGAGACGCGGCGGCGGTTGTGATAGTGGATCTGCAGGCCGAAAGCGCGGGCGCGGCGGGCGACCGCCTGGCCGATGCGGCCCATGCCGATGATGCCGAGACGCTTGCCGTAGATGCGATGGCCGAGCATCCAGGTCGGCGACCAGCCGACCCAGTGATTGCGCGGGTCCTTCAGGTAGGTGGCGCCCTCGGCAAGGCGGCGGGGGACGGCGAGGATGAGCGCCATCGTCATGTCGGCGGTATCCTCGGTCAGAACGCCCGGCGTGTTGGTGACCGTGATCGAGCGATTGCGCGCGGTATCGAGATCGATGTTGTCGACGCCGGTGCCGAAGTTGGCGATCAGCTTGAGGTTAGGGCCGGCCTGCGAGAGCACGGCCTTGTCGATGCGGTCGGTGACGGTCGGAACGAGGACATCGGCAATCTTGGCGGCCTCGATCAGGTCGGCGGCTGACATCGGCCTGTCGTCGACGTTGAGGCGGGCATCGAACAGCTCACGCATGCGCGTTTCGACGACATCCGGCAATTTGCGGGTGACGATGACGAGGGGCCGCTTCGCGCTCTGGGGCATGAAATGCTTCCGATTTACTGCTGTTTAGGGCAGGTCTTGCCGGGGGCCGTCTCTCCTTGCGGGAGGGCATGGCCAGCATGATCCGCCTTCATTCAAACTGTGTCTAACAGATGCCACTTGCATTCTCTAGATTGTGCTGCCCGGAAAGCAAAAGTTCCAAGTCCGTTCTGTCGAGGCGGACCGATGTGATGGGATTTCTCGTGGAACGGTGCGCGCGTGGCGATGCTGGTGCCGGGCGGCGACTTGCCTTGATTAGGCCGATCGGCAAGATAGAAGATGAAGAGAATCAACGACGATAGACACGGGGAGGCAAGGCCAATGCAGCCGTTCGGGCATGTGCGCGTGCTATCGATGGTTGTGGTGGCGGCCGCCTTCTGTCTTTGGGTGCCGGGAACGGCTCATGCACAACAGGCGGCAATCGCTGCCGGTCCGAAACCGCCCGCCAGCGTGGTGAGTGGTCTGCCTGTGCCGCGGTTCGTTAGTCTGAAGTCCAGCCGGGTGCATGCGCGACAGGGGCCGGGGCTCGACCACAAGGTGCTGTGGGTCTACAGGCGGGCCGGGCTGCCGCTGGAAGTCATCCGTGAATACGAAGGCTGGCGGCAGATCCGCGACAGCGATGGGGCGGAGGGCTGGGTCGTGCACTCGCTGGTGTCGGGGCGACGGACCGCGCTGGTGATGCCGTGGGAAACCAAGCAGAAGGGGCCGGCTCCGAAGCTGTCGCTGCTGGCCAGCGACAACGAAGCGGCGAAACCGGTTGCGATCATCGAGGCCGGCGTGCTGGCCAGCGTGAAGAGCTGCGATGGACAATGGTGCCAGGTGTCGGTTGGCAGCTTCCGCGGCTACATCCCTCAAAAGAGCCTGTGGGGCGTCTATCCCGGTGAAGTGATCCGGTGAGGTGAGGCGCTGAGCGGCGTTTTGGTCGCTCTCGATCAGGGCCAATCGGCAGGGCCTTCGAAAATCGGCGCATCAGCCCATTGGCGGGCTTTTTCCCAGCCGTCAGGGGTGCGTACCGTCCACGTGAACAACGGCAAACCCAGGACCTCGCGCAGGAAACGCGTGACGGGGGTGGGGAGGTCGTCCACCCGATAGGCGTAGAAGTGGGGATCGGCCGGGCGGCTGGCGAGCAGGTGGCTGAGACGGAAGGCCTGATCTGGATCGGCGCCTGGCGGCAACCAATCGGGCTTGTAGACGCCGGACACAATGCCGCGTGGGATGCCTGGAAGGTGCGGCTTGAGGGCCGCTACGTAGGCCGGATCAAATGACATCACGGCTGCAGGGCCCTTGTAATCAGCCAGCGCTGTTGCGATCGCCTTGATGAAACGAGGATCGGGCGACTGCCAATTGCTCTTCACCTCGATGAGGAGCGGGACTTTGCCAGCGACCATCTCCAGCAGGTCGGTGAGTGCCAAAATGCGTTGGGGGGTGCGGGAACCTCGATAGGTCAGTCGGCGCAGAGCCTCTGCGTCGTGGTCGGTCGTGCGGCCGGGAGCATCCACAAGGCGTGTCAGGGCCGAGTCGTGAAAGACGACCGGGGTAGCATCGGCGGCCGGCTGGAGATCGCATTCGATGCCATGGCCCTGCGCCATTGCGGCTTCGAAGGCCGCAGCCGAGTTCTCGATGATGCCGTTGGCCGCGTCGTGGTAACCGCGGTGGGCGATCGGCCGCAGGAAAACGCTTCGGTCGAACATACAGGGCTCCGGCAGGCGCGGGATGGGACGGTGATTCAGGCCACCTGAATGATGGCTTCGATCTCGACGGCCGAGTTCGACGGCAGCGCTGCGACACCGACGGCAGACCGGGTGTGGCGACCCTTGTCACCGAGCAGCTCGACCAGCAGGTCGGAGGCGCCGTTGACGACCTGGGGGTGATTGCCGAAGTCGGGCGTCGAGTTGACGAAGCCTGTCAGCTTGACGATGCGCTCGATCCGATCGAGGGAGCCCAATGCGGCGCGGGCCTGGCTCAGAATGTTGAGGGCGCATACCTTCGCGGCTTCGCGACCGGCGGCAACGTCGATGTCGGCGCCGAGCTTGCCGGTCAATAGCTTGCCGTCTCCGGTGCGGGAGACCTGGCCGGAGATGAACAGCAGATTGCCGGCGCGGTAGCTCGGGATGTAATTGGCAACGGGCGCGGGGGCGTCAGGTAGGTCGATTCCGAGTTCCTTCAGCCTGCTGTCGATGCTCGCCATGCCTTGCACTCCTTGCTCGTGGGTCTCGATCTAGTGTGCGCCGCCTGATGCATTGCGGCAATCGTCTCTTGTGGCCATTGCTCCCGGCGAACCACCGGGCCGATACAATTTCAAGTGGTTTTGGGACTTCAAGCAGTTTGGGGTCCTACACAATCCATCGAACGTCAAGGTCGACCACTTCTGCATCCTTGCCGGGCCCCGGGCATGGCAATGGCGAAGCCGAGAACCAGGTGCGGCAGGCGGCGAACGGGGCCTTGCCAATGGTCACCTCGACCTTGAAAGTGGACGGGAACCCCCAATTTTGACACAAGGGGCAGTGCACACCCAATCGCATGCGATAAAAAAGGTTTTGCAACAGGAGCGGCTCTTGTCTCGATCTCTGCGTTACCGGCTGCTCGCGGCATTGCGTGGCGCGCTCTCGATCGGGAGTGTGCTGGTGGTGTCATGGTCTGCAACACCGGCGTCGGCCCAATCGAGCACGGGCGAACCGGTGGCGCTGGCACCTCACCGGGCGGTCTATGAGATCGAGCTGGCGGAGTCGCGAGGGGCCTCGAGCGTCGCGAACATGAGCGGGCGCATGGTCTACGAGCTCTCCGGATCGGCGTGCGCCGGCTATACGCAGTCGATGCGGTTCGTCACCCGCATCTCGAGCCAGGATGGGTCGCCATCGATCAGCGATCTGAGATCGACGAGCTGGGAAGATGTGCTGGCGAAGGCGTTTCGGTTCAGCTCGACGCAATACAAGGATGCCAAGCTCGAGGATTTCGACCGACGGCGGCGCTAAACGCGACCAGAAGACCGGCGAAATCCAGGTCGAGATTACCAAGCCCGCGAAGAAGGAAATCAGCCTGAAGCGGGAGACCTACTTCCCGATCCAGCACTCGATTGCGCTGCTGGACGCGGCGCGGGCCGGGCAGCAGACCTTTCCTGCGGACCTCTACGACGGGTCGGAGAAGGGCGAGAAGGTCTATTCGACGATGTCGTTCATCGGCAAAGCCAATCCGCCTGGGCACAACCGGAAGCTCGGGAAGGTGGCGTCGGCCGAGGCGTTGGATGGCCTTAGGAGCTGGCCGGTGTCGATCAGCTACTTCGAGCTTGGCGCGGCCAACAAGGATTCGGTGCCCTCCTACGAGCTTGCCTTTCTCTACTTTGAAAATGGCATCTCGCGGCAGCTGTTCATCGACTACGGCGAATTCTCGGTGCGGGGCACCCTCAAGACATTGGAACTGCTGGAGCAGCAGCGGTGCGAACCGACGCGATAGGTTTTGCTCACGGCGCGTATCGCGCTGCCAAGTGGCAGCGCCGCGGTCGCGGCCTTCGCCCTGCGGGCGCTGGGAGCGCACGTTAGGCGCTAGGTGTGTGGTCACTCGAATGCATTGGATGGGTGTTGTTTTTTCGCTGGTGGCGCGGAGCGCTGGGCCGCCTCAAGGCGTGGTGCCGGGACACAAGCGGTGGCACATTGACAGGCGCAGGCGGCCGGCCGCACTCTCGGCGGGTATCAACCCGTTGATGACTGGCGCTCGGATATGTCACAGCAGTACAGGGACCTTGTCGCACGGTGGCGACGCGATGGGTTCATGTCGCCATTTCCGCTTCTGGATGCCGCCGAGCTGAAGGCCGCCCAGGATGGTGTTGCGCGTTTCGAGCGCTGGCTCGGCGAGCCGATCAATGTCAGCGCCGAGATGAAATGGCGGACGATGCCGTACCTGCTGATGCCGTGGGCGTTGAAGTTGGCGCGCGACCCCAGGATCCTCGATATCGTCGAGTCCCTGCTCGGGCCGGACCTGCTGATCTATACCAGCACGTTCTTCATCAAGGAGCCGAATTCGCCGACGATCGCCGCTTGGCATCAGGATTCCACCTACTACGGGCTCGAGCCCAAGGAAGAGATAACCGTTTGGATTGCGCTGTCGGAGGCGAATGAGGCGGCGGGGTGCATGGAATGCCTGCCGACGCACGGGCAGCTGCGGCAACTCGTGCATCGATCGCGGGTGGTGGAGAACAGCGTCAATCGTGGGGCACAGGTGATCGTCGAAGCGCTCGGCGATGAGGTTCCGGTGGCGATGCCGCTCAAGGCTGGCGAAATGTCGCTCCACCACGGGCTTTGCGTCCACCGGTCGGGACCGAACACATCTTCACATCGCCGCATCGGTCTCGGGCTCAACTACATTCCAACGCACGTGCGGCCGGCGGGGTCGATCAAACCCGCGGCGCTGCTGGTGCGGGGCGTCGATCGCTACGGTCACTTCCAGCCGGTTGAGGGCGCGCTGAGCGAGCTTTCGCCGGAAGCGGTGGCGACGCACGCCTGGGCGGTCGGGCTCTATCGCGACGCATACCTCGAAGAAGAGGCGCGGCACGCCACGCTCTCGGCCTGAGGGGCCGCGGGCGATTGTGCTGCGTCGCCTATACGGCGGCGGCAGCCTTGGCCTGCAAGGCCTTCAAGATCCGCTCGGGCGTCATCGGCATGCTGGTGATGCGTGTACCGATGGCGCGGCGGACGGCATTTGCCACGGCACCTGCCACAGGTACAATCGGCATCTCGCCGACGCCGCGCAGGCCGTAGGGGACACCGGGAACAGGTGTTTCGATGATGACGCAGTCGATGGCGGGGACGTCGAGTGCAGTCGGCATGCGGTAGTCAAGGAGGCTCGCGTTGCGGGCCTGGCCTTCGGCATCGAAATCAATGGCTTCGGTCAGAGCCCAGCCCAACCCCTGGACGACGCTGCCCTGGATCTGGCCTTCGACCGCCGTGGGATTGAGGGCGGTGCCGACATCCTGGAAAGCGGTGTAGCGCAGCACCGTCACTTGGCCGGTGTCGGTATCGACCTCGACGTCGACGACATGGGCGCCGACCTCGACGCCGAACGGCAGTTTGGTGGAGACGCCGCGGCCTATGATGGCGCCATCGGTGAGCGTTTGGCGCATCAAATCGGCGAGTGTGAGGGTGGCGGTGAGGGTGCCGCCGCCGGTGGCGCCGAACACGCCACGGTCATAGACGACGGAGGGTTCGGGGACCTGCAACTTCTCGGCGGCGCGGGTGCGGAGCTGGCCCAGGGCGTCGCGACAGGCCTCGACGACGGCGGCTGCCATGGTGCGGCCGACGCGGCTGCCGGCGGCGGCGTCGGAATAGGCCGATGTCTTGGTGTCGCCCATGGCGATGTGGACGTCAGACACCTCCAGGCCGAATTCCTCGGCGGCGACCTGCGCCATGGTGGTGCGCGTGCCCGATATATCGACGGTGCCCATGGTGACGGCGATGCGGCCGTCGCCGGCGACGGTGACCTGGGCCGCAGAGGTCATGGACGTGCCACGCCAATAGCCGAGCGCCAGGCCACGGCCTCGCGGCATCGGGCCGGTGCCCAGCGGGTCAGTCCAGCACGCGTGGGCTGCGACATGATCGAGGATCGTGGTGAGGCCGATCGAGGGAAACGGCGTCCCGATCGGCATCTGGCTGCCCGTCACGGCAGCGTTGCGGCGGCGGAAGGCCAGGGGATCGATGGCCAGTGCGATAGCCAATTCGTCCATGGCCTGCTCGACGGCAAACGCACCTTGGATGCCGCCAGGGCCACGATAGGCCTCGGTGCGGGGCTTCGAGGTGATGACGTCGAGGCCCTCGAGGCGCAAGGTGTCGGTCTGGTAGCAGGCGGTGGAGGCCTGCATCAGCAATGTGGTTGGCGTGCCTGGAATGCCGCCGGTGTCGATCAAATAGTGGCCGTCGATCGCAGTCAGGCGCCCGTCTTTTTCGGCGCCGACGTGGAGCTTGATGCGGGCTGCGGCAGGTGGGCCCGTGCCTCCGGCCAGCATCTCAGCACGTGTCATGACCATGCGTACTGGGCGACCCGCGCGCTCCGAGAGGCGAGCTGCCAGGGGCTCGAGATGGACTGTGATCTTGCCGCCAAACCCTCCGCCGCACTCGAGCGGGACGACCTTCAGGCGGGATTGGGCGAGGCCCAGAATGCCGGCGGTCTGAATCTCGGTCTGATGGGCGCCCTGGGTCGACGCCCAAATGGTGATGCCGCCCTGGGGGTCGGCGTCGGCGACGCAGGCCTGGGGCTCGATATAGCCCTGGTGGGGGGTGTCGATGGCGACCGAAATCTCGGCGGAGGCGGCTGCTGCATTCAAGGCTGAGGCTGCGTCGCCACGGGTGATGACGGTGCGAGCGCCTACATTGGCTGGCGGAACGACGTTGGCGTCGAACCCCTTGGGGCGATGCTCGGCCATGAGGACGGGGGCGCCGGGTGCGAGGGCTGCCTCGATACTGGCGGCCGGGCGCAGGATCTCGTAGTCGACGTCGATCAGGGCCAACGCCGCCTCGGCGACGTGGCGATCGATGGCTGCAACGGCTGCCACGGGATGGCCCTTCCACAGCACCTTGTCGCGCGCGATCACGGTGACGGCGGAGACCCACAGGTCCGCGCCCGTCTCGCCGAATGGAATGATGGTGGAGGGGGCGATTACGGGAAAATCGGCAGCGGTGATGATGGCCTTGACGCCGGGGAGCGCGCGGGCCCTGGCAGTGTCGATGGCGCGAATGCGGGCGTGGGCGTGAGGACTGCGGAGGACGGCACCCTCCAGCATGCCCGGGCGGGTGAAGTCGGCCGGATACATGGCGCGTCCGGTGACGCGTTCTCCAGCGTCGACCCTGGGGACACGCTTGCCGACGATCCGGTGGGCCGGTTTCTCGTTGTCGTTCATGGCGTGCCTCCGGCGCGGAGTGCCGATGCAGCGCTGGCGATGGCGCGCACGATCTTATCATAACCGGTGCAGCGGCAGATGTTGCCGGCGATGGCGTGGCGGATCTGGTGATCGTCGGGGGCGGGGTCGGTGGCCAGAAGGGCTACCGCAGAGACCACGATGCCGGGCGTGCAAAAGCCGCATTGGGCGCCGCCGTGGTCGATCAAGGCCTGCTGGACGGCATGCAAACGGTGGCCGTCGGCGATGCCTTCGATGGTGGTGATGGCAGCGCCGTCCGCCTCGGCGGCGAGGACAAGGCAGGCGCATACAGGGGCGCTATCCAGGAGCACGGTGCAGGCGCCGCAGTTGCCGTTGCTGCATCCTTCCTTGGTGCCGCTCAAGCCAAATGGGCCGCGTAGTAACTCTAGCAAAGTGTCGCGAGGGTCGGCCAGCGCTTCTCGCGGCTCGCCGTTGACGGTCGAGTGGATGGCAATCCTGCGTGGGCGTTCGATCGGCGATACGGTCATGGACTTTGCGTCCTCTGGGCAATTTCGGCGAGGCACGCGTCGAGTGCGCGCCGGGTCAGGACGGCCGCCAGATGGCGACGATAATCGGCGGAGGCGCGGGTGTCGGAAATCGGGCTGGTTTCGCTGGCGGCGATGGTGGCGGCCTGCTGCAGTGTGGCCGGTTGCGGCTTGGCGCCGATCAGATGGGCTTCGGCGCGCTTGGCCTGCAGGGGAACGGGCGCTACCGAAGCCAGAGTGATTCGGGCCGTGGCGATTTCACCAAGCGGATTGAGAGACAGGGCGACGCCAGCGCCGGCGACGGCGATATCCATCTCGCGGCGCGGGGTAAAGCGCAGGTAGCGGGCTGCGAAACGCTGAGGCGCGGGCGGGATATAGAGGGCGGTCACGAGTTCGCCTCGTGCCAGTGAGGTACGCCGAGGCGCGGTCGGCAAATCTGCGATGGCGACGAGCCTGCGGCCTGTAGGCCCGGCGATTTCGGCTTCGGCGCCGAGGGAAATGAGGAGCGGCACGGCATCGCCTGACGGGGTGGCCGTGCACACGTTGCCGCCCAAGGTGGCGCGGGCCTGGATCTGGAGGCTGCCGATCAGGCGGGCAGCTTCCAAGAGGCCTGGGTTTTCGGCAGCAAAGCCCGTATCGGCGCCGAGGGCACGAATACTGGCCGCTGCACCGATGCGCCAGCCGCCGGCGGGGTCGCGGGCGATGGCGGAGAGCTCGGGGATGTGCTTCAAGTCGACCACAAGGCGGGCCTGACGACGGCCTTCGCGCAGATCTGGTATGATGTCGGTGCCACCGGCCAGCGCGCGCGCTTCGTCGGACGCCAGCAGTGCCAGGGCCTTTTCCACAGTTGTTGGTCGGGCGTAGTCGAAAGGCTGCACGGGGCTCGCTTTCCATGGTTCCGGTCGAATGATTGTGACGGTATGTCGGGGCATGAGCAAGGCGCGCGAAGGAATTCAACACGCGGAGTGTGCATGAGCGTACCAGAGATCATCGAGAGTTGCGGGCCGCTGCTTCGACGCTATGACGTGCTGCTGTGCGATGTCTGGGGTGTGGTGCACGATGGCAATGCCGCGCACGCGGAAGCAGGCGAGGCACTTGTCGAATTCCGAGCCGGCGGCGGAACGGTGATGCTGGTGTCAAATGCGCCGACGCCGTCCGAGAACGTGGCGCGTGTGCTCGACCAGAAGGGCGTGCGGCGCGAGGCGTGGGACGGAATCGTGTCGTCGGGCGATCTGGCGCTGGCGCATGTTCGGACCAGTGGCTGGACGCGCGTGCACCACATCGGGCCACCACAGCGTGACCGCGCCTTTTTTGCCGCACTGGGGGGGCCGTCGGTGCCGGTGAGCGAGGCCCAGGGCATCACGTGCACCGGGCTGGTGGACGACAGGCGGGAGACCCCCGAGAGCTATCGCAGCGTTTTAGAGGCGGCGCTGGCGCGTGGCTTGACATTCGTGTGCGCCAACCCGGACCTGGTGGTGCACGTGGGCGCCGACCTGCTGCCCTGTGCCGGCTCACTCGCGGCGCTTTATGAGGAGATGGGTGGGCGTGTGGTGTGGGCTGGCAAACCCTATCCACTGGCCTACGAGATGGCGCTCGCGCAAGCCCGGCAGATCCGGGGGGCGGAGGTTGCGCCGGGGCGTGTGCTGGCGATCGGGGATTCGATCCGGACCGATCTTGCCGCAGCGGCAGGCGCTGGCGTGGCGGCGTTGTTCATTACCGCCGGGATCCACCGGGCTGAGGCCATGGATGATGGGCGGGTGTCGGCGGAAGCGTTGGCGCGGCTGTTTGACGGCAGTGGACCGCCGGCTATCGCCGCGGCGGCAGCACTGCGACCATAATGTCTTGATGCCAAATGCAATTCTGGGCTCCGGCCGTGGTGCCGCGTGCGGCCGATCCTGGCCGTTCAATCGAAACTTGGCCGTCCGCGATTGCGCTTGACGTCGCCGCGGCGCGTCTTGGCGTCCATACGCCGCTGCTTGGCGGCCCGCGTCGGCTTGGTCTTGACCCGGGGTTTGGGTTCTTTCCAGGCTTCGGCGACCAATTCGTCAAGCCGCTCCCGGGCGTCGGCTCGGTTGAGTTCCTGGGTGCGGAAGCGGTCGGCGCGGATGACTAGGACGCCATCCTTGGTGAGGCGGCGGCCGGCGAGGCGGACGAGGCGAGAGCGGGCTGACGGGGTGAGGACGGCTGAATTGCGCACGTCGAAGCGCAGCTCTACCGCCGTCGAGACCTTGTTGACGTTCTGTCCGCCTGGTCCTGATGCTCGGAGGAACTGCTCCTCAATCTCATCATCGGGGATGGCAGGCGGTTGTCCGGGTGACGACATTGGATGTCATTCGCCCTTGACGACCGATATGTCCGGGGCGTCCTCGTTCTTCATGCCCTGGACGTGATAGCCGGCGTCGACATGGTGGATCTCGCCGGTGACGGCGCGTCCAAGATCCGACAAGAGGTAGAGGGCAGAGTTGCCGACCTCCTCGATCGTTACCGTCCGGCGGAGCGCCGAATTGTACTCGTTCCAGCGCAAAATATAGCGGAAATCCGAAATACCCGACGCGGCAAGTGTCTTGATTGGTCCGGCCGAAATGGCGTTGACGCGGATATTCTGCTTGCCAAGGTCGGAGGCGAGATAGCGGACGCTGGCCTCGAGCGCGGCCTTGGCGACTCCCATGACATTGTAATGGGGCATCACCTTCTCGGCGCCGTAATAGGTCAGCGTGAGGAGTGATCCGCCCTTGCTCATGAGCTTCTCTGCGCGCTGGGCTAGGGCCGTGAACGAGTAGCAGGAGATGAGCAGCGATTGGGTGAAGTTTCGCTCGCTGGTGTCGACGTAGCGACCGTCCAACTCGTTCTTGTCGGCGAACGCGATGGCGTGGACGAGGAAGTCCATCTCGCCCCACTCCTGCTTCAGCTTTGCGAACACCGCGTCCATGGACGCTGGGTCCGTGACATCGCACGGTAGGACGATGCGCGAGCCGACTTCGGCGGCCAGGGGCTCAACCCGCTTCTTCAAGGCATCGCCTTGATATGTAAAGGCCAATTCGGCACCTTGGTTGGCACAAGCCTGGGCAATGCCCCACGCGATGGAGCGATTGTTAGCGACGCCCATGACGAGGCCGCGCTTGCCGCGCATCAGTCCGTTGCCCGCGACAGGCTTGCCTGCTTCCTCAGAAGTCATGTCCGACTGCCCCTTGATGGCATCTGGTTGATGGTTGGAGGGACTCTACACAATCGGCACTTGGGCTCCAAGCGATGAGGCAGGTGCGCTTCAAGACGTTGGCAAGTGGCGTCCTGCGATAAGCCTCGAGGACCGTTCGGTGCGTTGTCATTGGTCTTGGGAAAGGCAGACTTGCGGAGTCAAGACTGTTCAGCCGGGTCGAAAATGAGGACTTGACGCCACAGATTTACTTGAAACTGTTGAAATTCAACGGCCCATATCTATTTGACAGTCAACATTCTCATAGAAAGTGCGCATATTTTTTTTTGTTCGAGCTGATTCGGACAAGAAATAGGGAACAAGGAAGAAAGAAATGGCAAAAGCTGCTGTGAAGAAGGCTCCGGCCAAGAAGGCCGCCGCGAAGAAGGCCCCGGCCAAGAAGCCTGCCGCAAAGAAGGCTCCGGCCAAGAAGGTCCCGGCCAAGAAGGCCGCAAAAAAGTAAGTGCGCCAATACTCTCGGGAGCACTGCGCCTCGGTCGGGCACCGGGGCGGCTCACCTCCCGAAGTGCAAGGCTACCTGCGCTAACGTTCGTGTAATGAGGCCGGATGACGCCAGTGCGCTCCGGTCTTCATTTTTTTGGGGGGCGATGGAGATGGCCATCACGTCTTCCGAGCGCGACGGCTGAAAGTGGCAAGCCCGGCTCCGCTCCCGGCTCGAAAGCGATGCCCATGATTGGCATCATGGGCGTGCGAGCGGCACATGGCGCACAGCGAAAAAATAATGATCGGTCGCAGAGGGCATGGCGAATATTTCGGACATGTGATCGATAACACATGCGAAGTCTCATCTGCGTCGTCGAAGGGATTCTTGCAGAACGCGAATCGCGCGTCCGGTTCATACGTTTCATCGCTTACTGCGAACAGCTGCATGGATGCGCGTTGGTGTTCTCATTCGAGTCGCGAGGGCGCTATTTGAGCCATTTGGGGTGCTCTATTGCCGTTTAAGATGAAAAAACGCACCCTAGTATGCTGATTCATAACGAATATTAATACCTCGTTAACCTTGTAGATGGCAGCGTGGTGTCAGCAAGTCATGCTGATTCGTCCGGGCAGACGGTCAGACTTGCTTCTGGAAAACAAGGAGAAAGCAAATGGCTGCAACTGCAAAGACCGAAGACCTCGAAGATCACGAAGAAGCCGGCTGCCAAGCGCACCGCCAAGACCGTGAAGGCCGCTGCCAGCACCAAGCGCTCGGGCGCTGCTCGCCGCGCGACGAAGGCCACGAAGGCGAAGGTCGCCTCGGCCCGCAAGTCCTCCAAGGCCGTGAAGGTCGTGAAGGCCGTATCGGTTGCGAAGCCCAAGAAGGTCGCGAAGGCGAAGGTCGTGCGGAAGGCGAAGGCTCCGAAGGCCCGCGCCGTGAAGGCGAAGGTTGTTCGCAAGGCCAAGGTTGCCCGCAAGGCGAAGGTTGCCAAGGTTGCGAAGGCCGCAAAGGTTGCGAAGCCCCGCAAGGCCGTCAAGGCGAAGGCTCCCAAGGCTCGCGTCGCCAAGGCGAAGGTTGTTCGCAAGGTCGAAGGTTGCCCGCAAGGCACGTAAGGCCGCGAAGTAAGACTGCACTACGCAGGTTGGCCCATGCTTTCGGCCGGTTTCCACCTCGATGCCGAGGTGGTTGCCGGTCGAAGCAATTTCAGGGCTATGGCATTGCCCGCCGCTCGATCAACAACGATCGGTGGTGAGACCGCCGCTCAGACCCGGCGCTCGACCATCAGCTTCTTGAGCTCAGCGATGGCCTTGGCGGGGTTCAGCCCCTTCGGGCAGGCCTTGGCGCAATTCAGGATGGTGTGGCAGCGATAGAGCCGGAAGGGATCCTCGAGATTGTCGAGGCGGTCGCCCGTGCCTTCGTCGCGGCTATCGATGACCCAGCGATAGGCCTGCAGCAGGACGGCCGGGCCGAGATAGCGGTCCTGGTTCCACCAGTAGCTCGGGCACGACGTCGAGCAGCAGGCGCACAGGATGCACTCATAGAGGCCGTCGAGCTTCTCGCGGTCCTCGCGGGCCTGCTTCCACTCCTTCGGCGGTGTCGACGTGGTCGTCTGCAGCCACGGCTCGATCGAGCGGTGCTGGGCGTAGAAGTTGGTCATGTCCGGCACGAGGTCCTTGACGACCTCCATGTGCGGCAGCGGATAGATCTTCACGGCGCCCTTGACGTCGTCGATCGCCTTCAGGCAGGCGAGCGTGTTGGTGCCGTCGATGTTCATGGCGCAGGAGCCGCAGATGCCCTCGCGGCAGGAGCGCCGGAACGTCAGCGTCGGGTCGATCTCGTTCTTGATCTTGATGAGCGCGTCGAGGACCATCGGTCCGCACTGCTCCTGGTCGATGAAGTAGGTGTCGACATGGGGATTGCGCATCGTCGTCCGGGTTCCAGCGATAGATGCGGAACTCCTTCCAGTTGCCCTTGCCTTCGGGCTGGTTCCAGGTCTTGCCCTGCGTGACCTTGGAGTTTCGTTGGCAGTGACAGCTGGACCATGAGTGCGTTCTCTCGATCTTTAGGGGAACCTCGGGTTGGGCGGGAATTTCCGGGATGACCCGACGGAAGTCAACGGTCGTGTTGCGCAGTCGGGGGATGACGGCCCTTGAATCGCGCGGCGATTGGCACCGATCAAGCGGCCACGGTGCCTGGGGCGAGTGTGGCCGCGCCTGTCCGGTGCGGGATGCCTGGGCGATGCCGCAGGCGCTGCCGGGCGCCGAAAAGGCCGCCGGGACTGCCGGCGCCACGGCTACCAGGCCCTGGGCCTGGACCTCGAGGATGGCGAGGCTTGCGCTCGGCACGATGCCGGGGGGCCGAGACCGGAACGGCCCGTCGACGCCGTGAAAAGCCTGTCTGGCCGCATTAGATTGGCAGACGTGTAGCGTTGGCCGGTGGGCTGGGTGGCGAAGGCCGCGGCGACGGCGACGGCGTCGTAGACGAGGCTTGCGAGCGCGAGGGGCAGCGGCATTGTAGGCCTTGCCGAAGCGAGCAGTGAACTCGCGCCAGCCCACCGGATCAGGCGCCGCCAACCATGCGCCGCTGACACCGGCTCGCCGCAGGGCAGACGGGTTGTCCCAACCGCTGGTGACAGGAGCACGCTTGATCCGGGTGGGATCAAAGCTTGTGGAAGCGCAGCATGCGACCAGGCGAGGCACGTTCTCGGCCGCGGCGGGCACGAAGACGGCGCGTCGATCGGCTTGTCGTGTCGGCAGTAGCCGCTGTATCTGCTGCAATTATGCGCGGTAGGGGCTCGACGATGCCGCTCATGTCGGCGGGGATAGGTTTCTGCGATCGTGATGCTCGGCGCCACCGCTGGTGACGGCCTGCGCGGAAGGCGGGTCCGGTGTCCTTGCCGAGCGGGTTGTCCGGCAGGAAGCGCTGCGAAGTGGCGATGGCCGTTGGCGATGGCGTGACTCGGCGATGCGCGTGGCTTCCTCGGCGCTGAAGAAGCTCAACAGATGGACGCCGTTGCCGGCGACGTCCGGATCGTTCGAAAAGGCGATCATCGGGACGCCGGCCTGCAGGGCGGATCGGAGCGAGCGGCCTTGACGGAAGCTGCCGAAGAGCGGGCCGAGGATGAGCTCGGCGCCGTCGGCCATGGCCTGCGATGGCGGCAGCCGCGGCGCCTTCCGGGCGTGCCCTTGTCGTCGCGGATCAGCGACTGGAGGTTGGGCACGTTGCGCTCGAACAAGGCCAGCTCGGCGGCCTGTTGCAGACCCTTGGCAAGGAGCGACAGCTGGATGCCAGCGTCGAGCGGCAGGAGGAGGGCCACCTTCACCGTTTCCGGCGGCCGCGCTGTCGCGTCGGGCGGCGCGGTGTGGCTTGCCGATGGCCTGCGTCGTGTCGGCGGGTGCCGGCGATGCCGGCGCAGCCGCCGAGCACATGCGGCAGGGCGAGCGTTGCGCGCGTGCCGAGAGACCGCCGACGACCTGCGACGGCGATGCATGGTGTCGCAACGATGCTCAGGCTCCCGAATCACTTCGTCTGTGTTCGTCCGTTAACTCCCTTAACCGCTCGCGTTCGCAGGTAACAGTCCTGCGGGCTGAGTTCGGACGAAATTGGCGGTGGATTGAGGCAAGTTCATTATGGCAGGCGTTGCGGGACGTCACTTCGCCATGGGTTGCCTCGCGCCTAAGACTGGATTGCCGGCAAGGTCCTGGGCGGCGCGCTGACCGGCTAACTGAATATCGACGCGTTTGCGGGCTCTGCAGGACAGAGATCAGATGCCAAAGGCCATGGCAAGACAAGTCTTCGACCAGGCGACGCGGTGGCCGCGCCGCGAGCAGTGGGGATGTGCTGGCGACGGGTCGCTGGCCGGGCGGTCGGAAGAGCTCGAGCGGCGGCTCGCGGAGCCCTTGCCGGCGGCCTCTATCTGGTGGCGACGCCGATCGGCAATCTCGGCGATATGACGCTGCGGGCGCTGGCGGTGCTGGCCAGTGCTGATCATGTCTACTGCGAGGACACCCGCCACAGTCGATCCGATGCTCACGCACTTCGGCATCGAGCGGTCACTGAGGCCCTACCATGAGCACAATGCGCAAGCCGAGCGGCCGCGCATCCTGGCCGCGATCGCCAGGGGCGCAGCGTGGCGCTGATTTCGGATGCGGGAACGCCGCTGGTTTCAGATCCCGGATACAAGCTGGTGCGTGCTGTGCTGGACGCGGAGGCCCAGGTGTGCGGCGCTGCCGGGTCCGTCGGCCGTGTTGTGCGCGATCGCGGTTGCCGGGTCTGCCGACCGATCAGTTTCATTTTGCGGGTTTCCTGCCACCGAGGCAGGGCCAGCGGATGGCGCGGATTGGCTGAGGTCGGGGAGACTTGCCGGCGACGGTGGTGCTGTTCGAGGCGCCGAACCGACTGGCTGCGACACTTGCCGACGTTGTGGAGGTTCTCGGGGCCGGAGCGGCAGGTCGTGGTGGCGCGCGAGTTGACCAAGCGCTTCGAGGAAGTGCGGCGTGGTACGGCCGGCGAGATCGCCGCCTGGGCTCGCGAAGCGGCGCTGCGTGGCGAGATCGTCCTTGCTGATCGGGCCGGCTCTCAGACGGAAGTGGGGGAAGACGATATCAGGGCGGCATTGGCGGCCGACGGGGATGAGAGGACGGGTCTCAAAGAGGCGTCAAGGATCGTTGCCGGCAAGCTCGGGGTGGCGCGCTCGCCGGGTCTACGAGATCGGCCTCGGCTGAAGGCGCGACAACCGTGAGTTCGAAGCGAACGGTGGCGGCAGTGAGCGGCCGGGACGTGTCGAGGAGCGGCGGCGGCGGCTCAGGACGCGGTCTTACCGCAGAGCTGCTGCGGCCGGGCTCCTCATGCTGAAGGGCTATCGCATCCTGGCGCGGCGCCACCGTACGCCTTTCGGCGAGATCGACATCATCGCGGTGCGGCGGGGCGCAGCGGGCGGCTGGCGTTCGTCGAAGTCAAGCGCCGAGGGCAGATGGCGGACGCGGAGGCGGCGCTGACACCCAGGCAAGGCAGCCGGATCGCGCGGCGCTGCGGACCACTGGCTGCAGCGTCGGCCGTCGTACCGGGAGCGGGAGGTGGGGCTCGATGCCGTGCTGGTGGTGCCCGGGCGTGGCCGCGGCATCTCACGAATGTGCTCGATGAAGCCTGAGCAGCTCAGCGGCGGCCAGTTCCAGTTGCGGCACCGGCTGTTCAGCCTTCGTTGCGCGAGCCCAACCTTCCAAGCCGAGACGCTTCGACCGAGACCCCCATGCCGCTGAAGATTGCCTGCCAGATGGACCCGATCGACGCCATCGACATCCAGGGGCGATTCGACGTTCGCCATCCTTGCTCGAGGCGCAACGGCGCGGGCATGAGCTGTTCTACTACACGCCGCCGCATCTGGCGCTAGACGGCGAGAAGCTGATCGCGCGCGGGCATAGCCTGACGGTCGAGGACAAGGTCGGGGATCACTACAAGCTCTCGAATCCGCGCAAGGATCGATCTCGGCGACGTGGGATGTGGTGCTGCTGCGCCAGGACCCGCCGTTCGACATGGCCTACATCACAACGACGCACCTGCTGGAGCGGATCCATCCCAAGACGCTGGTGGTCAACGATCCGGCGCACGTGCGCAACGCACCGGAGAAGGTGTGGGTGCTGGAGTTCCAGGACCTGATGCCGCCGACGATGGTGACGCGCAACCTGGAAGACGTGCGCGAGTTCCAGGCGCGGCTACAAGGACATCATCATCAAGCCGCTCTACGGCAACGGCGGCGCGTCGGTGTTCCGCATCCAGCCGGGTGATTCCAACCTCAATTCGCTGGTCGAGCTGTTCCAGACGGTGTTTCGCGAGCCGTTCATGGTGCAGCAGTACCGGCCCGAGGTGCGGGGCGGCGACAAGCGCATCATCCTGGTCGACGGCGAGGTGGCGGGTGCCATCAATCGCGTGCCGGCGGAGGGCGAGACGCGCTCCAACATGCATGTCGGCGGTACGCCGAAGCCGACCGAGCTGACCGAGCGGGACAAGGAGATCTGTGCCCGGCTCGGGCCGGAGCTGAAGGCAGCGCGGGCTGATCTTCGTCGGCATCGACGTGATCGGGCCGTACCTCACCGAGATCAACGTGACGTCGCCGACCGGCATCCGGCAGGTCAAGGCATTCGGCGGCAACGACATCGCCGCGATGATCTGGGACAATGTGGAGGCGCGCGTCGGCAAGCGATGAGGGGCGCGGCTCCCGCGCGGTCGCTTGGCAAGATCCAGCACCATGAAGCGCGTTCTCTAATCTTCTGAATTATAAAAATATTTTTTCTCCAAGGCGGCCGTGGTGCGCCCACCTCAGCCGTCATGCATTTTTGCATGCCGCTTGCGCATCGGTATGGAACGACGCTGACCGAAAGCTGCGTCTTGCGGCGTTTGCGGAGCATTCGAATTAACCAACAATCGACGTTCAGGGTTCTAACGGCAACTCCAAGGGGTTAGCGAGGCTTCGTCTGCAACAGACGAGGGGAATGCGGCTGGGGCGGGGCCCAGTCTAGCCACAAGGAGAATTGCTATGCGCAATTGTAGCCAAGGCTTCAATTCGATGCTGCTTGCCGTCAGCGTTGGGCTGGCGGGCGTTGGGGTACTTGCCGCCCTGCCGGGCCAAGAAGTCGAGGCCGGGTCGTCCTGCCTGCCAAGCGCGCTGAAAAAGACGCTTTCGCAGATCAGGAGCAAATTCGGCTCTGCTGACGTGATCTCGACCTACCGGGCCGGTGCGCGGATGCCGAATGGCCGGTCGAGCTTCCACGCTTCTTGCCGGGCGGTCGATTTCAACCCACCAAGAGGCAAATACAGCCAGGTGGCGAACTGGCTCAAGTCCAACCACGATGGCGGGGTCGGGACCTACAGCTGCGGCATGCATCATATCCACATCGATAATGGTCCGCGGGTGCGATTCCACCATTGCCAGAGCGCCGGCGTGGATAGTGAACGCGAGACACAAGATGTGCGTGCTGCGCGTGCCGCCATGCCGCTTGCGGGAAGCAAGGGGGCTTGGCCGGTGATCCTGCCGGATAGCAAGCCGAACGGTTAACACGCGGATCAGCGCTTTGTGCGGGGTCAGAAGCCCCACGATCACGTTAGCATTTGGGGCGACTGGCCGTGCCGGCGCCCCAATTTCATTGGTGGCTTTGCGTGGGCAGCCGCATCTGGCGGGGAAGGCCATATCATCCGTCGCAGGGCCGACCACTCGCCGGACGGGCTGGAAAGGCCTATGTTTCACCGACGTGACAGGCGGCACGACCTCGAGCCGACCGCTGGATGTCCTCCGCGACGGGGCCAACCCCGTCGCTTGCCTCACCAATTGGTACCGATGCCATGACCGACATGCTGCCAACCACACGCGCGGACTTCGAGCCCGTTCTGGCCCGGAGTGGATTTGCCTATGTGAAGGGCTCGGACATGCGCGACATGCTCGAGGCGAAGGGTGGCTTGAGTGACTGGAACGCCTTCGTCGAGAGTTGGGGAGCGCTCGAGCGTGATACGTTCATGGCGGATGGTGGCCGCTATCGCCGCCGCCGGCATGGCGTCTACACGGTCGCGAGAGACGGAAAGGCAGAGCGCCAGCCGCACCAACCACACTTCCAGACCGTCGATTACAATCGACTGAATGGGGGACTCGACCGCTGGTTCGCGCCCGTTGCCGACGATATCGGCAGTGGTGAAAGCCTGACTACGATCCTGGCGTGGTGCGGGCTCTTGTTCAGCGCGTTGTCGCCAGGCGTGACGCAATGGAAAACCGAGGTGCACCAGTTCCGGATCGAGGCCGGACCAGATGAAGCCGGCAAGCCGACGCCTGAAGGCATGCACCGCGATGGTGTCGACTGGGTTCTGGTGCTGCTGATCAAGCGCCAGAACATCCGAAGCGGTACGACGACGATCGCTGATCTCGAGAAGCGGGCACTGGGCAGCTTCACGCTGACTGATGCCTTCGATGCGGCCATTGTGGACAATTCGCGCGTCTATCACGGCGTCACGCCGATCGAGCCGATCGATGCAGCTCAGCCTGCGTGGCGCGATGTGTTGGTGGTGACTTTCGCCAACCGCTGATGGCGGCGTCTCAGCCGCCGCCTTGATTGCGAAGAGATTCGAAGGGATCGCGCCGGGTGCGTTGTCGGGGCGCTGCGGCAGGGCGCGTCGGCGGTGGGGCTGGTGTGGCTTGCGGGGCCGTAGGCTGAGCGCCCTGCAGCGGCGTGTCGGCTGCTGCGGCTGGGGCCGCGGTTGAGGGGGGACCTGCTGGGTTTTCGGTCAAGGGGACCGTGCCCGTGCCCGGCTGCGGCGGAGCCAATGGTGTGGCCGGCGCAACGGGTAGAGCTTGCTGGCCCGGCTGGGCTTGTGGGTCGGCCGGAAGCTGTTGCGGTAGTGGCGGTTGGCCGGCGGCGGCCCGCTGCTCGTCAATACGCTGCTGCTCGGCGCGGCGCTCGGCGTTCAAGCGCGCAAGCTCTTCGTCGATCCGGCGCATGCGCTCAAGCTCGACAACTTCCCGTTCGACCTTGCGGACCGTGACTTCGCGCTCGAGGGCTGCGATGTCGAGCTCAGGCTCGATGGCTGCGAGACGTGCGAGGGCGCCTGAGTAGGTCAGCATAATCGAGGGCAGTTCGGGCTTGTGGGGTGGCGTCGGCAAGGTCAGATTGCGAGGCAAGCCGGGTGGCAGAGGCCGAAACGTCGGCGGCGGGGCCTTCGCTTCGATGCGCAGTTGGCCATGGAGCCGCTGGGCATCGATATCGAGCATGGCTTGGGCGTAGACATTGCCGTCTTGCGACTGCACGGTGAGGGGGGCGGAGCGCAATGCGCCATCGGCAATGCGGATGGGGATGCGTTGGCTGCCAAGCGAGAGGCCGCCGCCCTTGGTAAGGCCAAGGTCGAGCTGCTGGCGCAGGGTTCCAGGGGCAATCTCGCCAGGTTGTGAGATCACCGCTTCCGCCGCGCTGCCGACCGCGGCCGGGTTCCAGCGTTTCAAGCTGGCTGTTTGCAAGGCCAGTTCGCCGGCTCCGGTCAGCGCTACGATCAGGCCGCGCGGCGTCAGTGCGGTCCCCTTGCCTTTCATGGCCATGGCGAATGTGCCGGTCATCGCAGCCGATGCGGGGGACGCTGCAAGTTGGGTGAGGCTGGCGCCGCTCACACGGCCCTCTGCCTGAAGCGTTGCGCCGGCTGGTGCCTTGTCGAGGGCAATCATGCCGCTGGCGCGGCCGCCGAGTGCGTCGCTTTCCATCAGGCGCAGGTCGAGGCCGGCGGCGCGGGTGATGACGTCGAGGCGAGCGTCGGAGACCTGAATGTCGGGGGTTAGCGCCAGGCGGCCGATCTCGAGGCGCAGCTTGCTGCCGGCCACACGATCCAGGACGGTGAGATCGAGGGGGCTCTCGCTCCAGGCGCTCCTGGTGGCCGCAACCGCTGCCGGATCGGTCGACGTGGGCGGGGCGGCTTCTGCCACGGGCTTGCCGGACTGCGTGAGGTAGGTCAGAAGGCCGGGAAAGCTCGCCCGATCGGACTTGATGTCACCGACGAGGCGATAGGCGCCCGTGACGGCCTTGTCGATCAGCAGTTTGCCGCCAAGCGTGGCACCGGCCAGGACAAGCCGGTCGCTGACAAGAGAGAGACGGCCGGCCGTGCGCTCGAGGCGGATTTCGCCGCGTACCGGGCCGCTGAGGGCGGCTGACGGCGCCAATCCCAATTGCTGCATGGCGGCGGGAAGGTCGGCTGCGTCAATCTGCAAGGCACCGGAGAGGCCAAGGCCTGCCGTGTCATCGATCTGGATCCTGCCGTCATATCTGGCGTTGGCGCCGGGGGCTGCGAGGGTGACCAGCGATGTCATGCCCGCGTGCGGTGCGCCGAGGGCGCGAATGGTCAGTTGGGCTGGCGAGGCGGCGATGGGGGCGGCCGGAGTTGCAAAGCCAGCAGGCAGTGCCAGCCCGGCGAGCAGGCGGGTTGCCGTGGTGCCCTCCAGCGTCAGAGCGAAATCCGTTGGATTGTTGCGCCAGCTGGCCTCGGCGCGGGCCAGGCGGATGGTGCCGGCCAGTCGGGTTTGGCCGAGGTCGCCATCGAGTGAGAGGTCGCGGGTGTGGCTACCACGTGAGCCCAGTTGCAGGCGGCCAGCCAGGCGGGCCGGGACCATGAATTGAGCGCGATCCTCGGCCAGCAGGCTATCTGCAAAGTCGGATGGCAAGGCGAGCAGGTGCACGGCGGCAGCCAAGCCCTGGTGTTTGTCGGCGGCGAGGTAAGCGGTCAACTCGCCCTTGGCTTCCGGCGAGGCGAAGCCTGTGATGTCGCCGCGCAACTCCAGGGTGTAGCCCTCGTCGGAGTTGAGGCGGACATCGGTGAGTGTCAACTGGCCTTTCGACAGCTTGAGATCGGCAAGCGCGTCACGGAACACGAAGGTGTTGGCACGCAACTGGCCAACTCGCAGGCGGACATCGGCATCGACGGGTTGTTCGGCTGGCGTGGCCTGTGCCGCAGGCTGAGTGGCGCCGGACAGCCGGGCCGCGAGCTGGGCCATGCTCGACAGCGTTACGGGTTCGCCGTCGAACAGGACGGAGAGGTCGAGCTCGCTGCCTTCGAGGTCCATCGAGAGTTCGCGGGTGGCGCCGTCCTTCCAGCCTGCGCTGCCGGTCAAGGCATTGCGGCCAATGCGGAGTGTAACGTTGCGGCCAGAGACGGCGTTGGCGGCGAGGGAGACTTCGCCAACGAGCGCAAACGTGTTGTCGGCACGCGTAAGGGTCAGCTTGCGGCCGGGCGCTGCCCAGCCCATGAAGCGTGCGAGGCTGCCGCCACGCAAGTTGATCTTGCCGTCGTACCGCGGTGTCGGGCCGGCGATTTCGAATGTGCCATCGGCCGAGAGGCGCGTACCTCCCGGCAGTGAAGCCGTGAGGCCGCGGACCTGCAGCTTGTTTTTCACCTGCTCGAGGGTGGCGGCCAGACCGCTCACCACATCCTTGCCGAGGGAGGCCTGATCGATGGACAACCGGGCGACGGTGCGTCCCTCCTCGGTGGTGAGGAGATGTGAGAGGCCGTTGGCGAGCGTCTGCAGGAGCTTGAGCGGGGGCGTGTCGGCCGACGTATTGCCGGTGATGTGATCGAGGTCGAGCCACTGTGAGCTGAGCGACAGGTGCACCTCTGTGCTCTCGGCCCAAGTGACGCTTGCCTCGCCGCTGGCGAGCTGGGGGCGGCCTTCCTGCTCGAATGAGAGGGAGAGGTCCTTGAGTTTCAGGCCCGTGGTGTCGGCTGCGACTTCGGCGCGGACATCGAACTCGGCGGCGCGCTTGCCGTTTTCGGCAGGCTTGGTGGCTGCGGCTGTTTCGATCACGGACGGAAGCGGCAAGCGGGCAGTTAATTGCCCGCCGAAGCTGGTCTTGCCGAAGAGATCGTGAAGGTCGCCGTCGACGGTGTAGCTCAAGCCGGTGGCGGGCGCGCGGACGGTGCCCTTGGTGCGGACGGCTCCATTGCCGGCTGGCGCCGAGGTGGACAGGCGAACCTCGCGCGGGCGGCCGCCCACGGTGTAGGCGGCCGATACCTTATAGGGGCCTTCGAGGGTCGCTGCCGAAAGCTCGCCATTGATCTGATCGAAGATGGCGCGGGGGCGGCCAGTGGCATCGAGAATCTGGAGTTTGCCAGCGGTTATGTGGACGGCGTCGAGGCCGATGTGGGTGGCGCCGAGTGATGGCGCCAGCTTCGAGGGCGCGAGGCCCGACCAGCTGCCGCCGCCCTTGTCGTCGAGAACGAGGGTGACGACAGGCTCAGTCAGCTCGACAGCGCTGGCCTCGATGCCGCCTGCGAGCAATGCGCCGATGGACAAGCGCACGGTCAAGTTGTTGGCCATGAACAGCGGTTTGCCGACGTTTGCCTCGGTGTCGGCGATGCGGACACGCTGGAAGCCAACGTAGGGCGTCGGCAGCAGGCGAAGATTGATTTCGCCGCCGACCCGTACCTCGCGGCCGAGGAAGCGCGTGGCCTCCTCTTCGAATATCCCACGATAGCGGTTCCAATCGACGATCACTGGCGCCACGAACAGCAACGCCAGCAATCCGACCAGAAGCCCGCCAATTGATAGCAAGACCCGGTTCATTCGCCGTCCATGCCTCGCGACCGCACGCGCGGCCCGAAACCCCGTCCCTCATGATCCGCCCTCGGCGGGCCGATCCCCCATATCGGCTTTCCTTATGGCATACCCGGGGCCGGATTGGGACCGCCTTATCAGCGTATGTCCCCGCTCTTTCGAGCGCGGGATGACCAAGCGCCGGTCGGCGCTCGGTCTCTATTGGTCGTGTCACGTATTGGCGTCCGAGGTGGCGGCTCTATGGCTTTACCTCGAACGGTGATCAAACGACGGGGCAGAGGCCGCCGTCGACGTTGATGGCGGTGCCGGTGATGTAGGATCCGGCGTCAGAGGCCAGGAACAGCGCGGCATTGGCGAATTCCTGCGCGGTGCCGAGGCGACCCATGGGGAGGGACTTGCCCATGGCGGCGTAGAAATCCTCCAGCGTCTGATTGGCGCCCTTGGCCTTGGCTTCGTTGTGCCGGCGGACCCACTGGTCGCTCTCGATGCGGCCTACGAGGAGACCATTGACGAGGACATTGTGCTTGGCACCTTCGCCAGCGAGGACTTTTGTCAACGCCATGCCTGCTGCCCGAGTGACGGCGGTGGGGGCGCCTTCGGCCGGCGGCGCCTTGGCGCCGGTGTTCAGGACGTTGATGATGCGGCCCCACTTCTGGGCCTTCATGGCCGGCAATGCCTGGCGGGCGAGACGGATGGCAGCGAAGAGCTTGAGGTCGATGTCGTGCTGCCAGAGCTCATCGGAGACGCTCTCGAAGGGGCCGCGCTGTGAGGTGCCGGCATTGTTCACGAGCACGTCGAGGCCACCGAGACCGGCGACGGCCTCCTTGAAGGCCTTCTCGCACCCCTCCGCTGTACCAACGTCGGCCGAGATGGCCAAGACTTTGGGCGCGCCAGCAGCCGCGACTTTCTTGCGCGCTTCCTCAAGGGCATCGGCGCGGCGGGCGACCAGGGCGACGCTGGCGCCGGCTCGCGCAAACGTTTCGCCGATGGCGAGGCCGAGACCCATGCTGCCGCCTGTAATGAGGGCGCGGCGGCCTTTCATGGTGAACTGCATGATGTTTCCTTTTTTCTGGTGTTGTTCACGGGTGAGGGGAGAACTGCCGCCAACGCTAGAGCATTGGCGGCCGGGTTGGCGAAATTTGCGCGTTTGTTGGCGTCGTGGTCAGGCGACGCGGTCCTCGAGAACCATCGCCGCAGCTTTCTCGCCGATCATGATGGACGGTGCGTTGGTATTGCCGGAGGTGATGGTCGGCATGATCGAGGCGTCGGCAACCCGCAGGCCGTCGATGCCCCGGACCCGCAAGCGCTCATCGACGACGGCCAGTCGGTCGTTGCCCATCTTGCAGGTGCCGACGGGGTGGTAGGTGGTCTCGCCGACCTGCTTGACCCAGGCGAGCAACTCATCATCCGACTGCAATTGCTTGCCTGGGCCGATTTCGGAGACCTGCAAGCCTGCCATCGCCGGAGCGTACATGACGGAGCGGGCGATGCGGATGGCGCGAATAGTGATCTCGGCATCAATGGGCGAGGACAGGAAATTGAAGTTGATGGCCGGCGCATGGCCGGGATCGGACGCCGTAATGTGGACGTGGCCCTTGCTCTCCGGGCGCATGGTATGGGCATAGCAGGTGACGCCCGACTGGGGCGATATCTCGGGGCCCTTGGGGCCAACCAGCGTCAACATGGGGACCCAGCCCAGCAGCACATCGGGGCCTTCGAGGCCTTCGCGTGAGCGCACGAAAGCGCGCAGCGGGGCGGCGACCATGCCGAGCATGCCCTTACCGGTGAAAGCATAACGCAGGGCCTGATTGACGAGACCTAGGCCGCGGCCGCGGTCGTTGAACGTGATACCTCGCTTGCCGATCGCCCAGCGGGTGCGGGGGGCGTAGTGGTCGCGCAGGTTCTCGCCGACGCCCGGCAAGGCGTGGTGCATTTCAATCCCGAGGGGGCGAAGGCGCTCGGGCTGGCCGATTCCTGACAGCTCCAGGAGCTGGGGGGAATTGATGGAGCCTGCGGAGAGCACGACCTCGCGGGCGGCATGGGCCTGCCGGGGTTGGCCATGGACCGAATAGCGGACGCCGCGGCAGCGCTTGCCTTCGATGATGACACGCTCGGTGAGCGCATCGGTCTCTATGGTGAGGTTCGGGCGCTTGCGGGCGGGCTCCAGATAGCACTGGGCCGTGCTCATGCGACGGCCGGCGTGGATGGAGGCCTGGCTCATGGCGATACCGTCCTGCACGGCGCCGTTGTAGTCGGGATTGTGGGGGATGCCGGCCTCGCCTGCGGCCTTGATGATAGTCTGATAGAGTTCGTCGCGTGGCTCGGGGTTGTTGATCTGAAGGGGGCCGTCGCGGCCGCGGTATTGGTCGTCGCCGCCGGCCCTGTAATTCTCCATGCGCTTGAAGAACGGAAGGACGTCCTGATAGCTCCAGCCTCGGTTGCCGAGCTGGGCCCAGGTGTCGAAGTCGCGGGCCTGGCCGCGCACGAAGGCGAGACCGTTGATGGCGCTGGAGCCGCCGAGGATGCGTCCGCGTGGGACCGGCAGGCGGCGGCCATTGGTCGAGGCCTCGGGCTCGGCTGAATAGAGCCAATTGGCTTTCGGGTTGGTGAGCAGCTTGGCATAGCCGATGGGGATTCGGGTCCACGGATTGCCGGCAGGGCCTGCCTCGAGGAGGAGCACGCGGTTGGTGCCGTCCTCCGACAGGCGCGCTGCCAGGGCGGCGCCTGCAGAGCCGGCGCCAACGACGATGTAGTCGTAGGTCGGTATGTTGTCGCTCACGTGACCTTCATCTCCGCCAATGCAAGGGGAAAACGTCCCGGGGACTTCGGGTGCTCGAGTGATTCAGCTCCAGGCTTCGGCGTCCGTGACGACTGCTGCGATGGCGTCGGCGCAGACTTTGGTGAGGCGCTCACCCTTGTCGCTGGTTGCCTTGCGGGCATCGCCGACCACGCCCGATTGCGAGAACGAGCTGAAGGAGCGGTAGCGGGCAACGCCCAGGGGCCGCGGCGTCGAATGCTTGGGGCCGTGGGCGTTGGCGAGTTGGTCGCGGCGCACGAGGTCCGGCGCCAGGGCCATCATCATCGAGGTCTCGCCTTCACACGCGTGGCGGATGCGCTCCTGGTCCTCGAGAATGGGATCGATCGCGGGTTGAGCCAGCTCGAAATACGTGGTGGCGCAGAGCTTGAGGCCCGTTTCGACGGCCAGGTCTGGGAGGAAAGCGGACAGCGCGGAAATGTTGCCGCCGTGGCCGTTGACGATCAGCACCCGCTTGAAGCCGTGGCGAGCGATCGACTTGAGGAAGGCCAGGATGACGGCGCGATAGGTGGGGATATCGAAGGTGAAGGTGCCGCCGAAAGCCATGTGATGCTCGGCCATGCCACACCATAGCGTCGGTGCGACGAGGACGGGGACCTGGTCCATGATGGATTCGGCTGCCCGGCGGCAGACGCCCTCGCACAGCACGGTATCGACGCCGACCGCCAGATGCGGCCCGTGTTGTTCCATCGAGGCGACGGGCAGGATGACGGTGGCATCGCGGCCGGCCAGCGCGCGGATCTCCGGTGCGGTCAACTCCTTCCACATTGGGGAACTTGGCGGCGTACTGGGCATGGGGTCTCCTTCGGTCGAGCGGGCGGGCTGCCCGATCCGGATCCATCGATGTGTCAACTACGGTAGCGCCGTCCCGGCCCGTTCTTCAATTGCCGTTTCGCGGCGGTGCTGTTCAACGGTGCTTCCCAGGCCCCACGAAAATGTGCCAGCCTACCCCTCGACGGGCGCTCCTCAGCAGGGAATGACCGCAAGCCAGAGGCGGTTTCGACCGCGACCAGCCGCAAATCCGGAGGAAGCAAATGGCGAAGTTGAATGGCGCCCAGATCATGGCGCGAAGCCTGAAAGAACAGGGCGTCGAGTACATGTTTGGGATCGTGGGCTTTCCCGTGCAGGAGATCGCCGCGCAGGCGCAGAAGGCTGGCATCAAATACTATGGCATGCGCAACGAGCAGACCGCATCCTATGCGGCGCAGGCTGCGGGCTACCTCACGGGACGGCCGGGCGCCTGCCTGACGGTGTCGGGGCCGGGCGTGGTGCACATGCTGGCGGGTCTTGCCAATGCGCAGCAGAACTGCTGGCCGATGATCGGCATCGGCGGCGCTTCGCCAACCTACCAGAACGGCATGGGCGGCTTCCAGGAGGAGCGGCAGGTACAGATCGCATCGCCGTTCTGCAAGTTCGCACACGCGGTCGAGCACACGCACCGCATACCGTTCTACGTCGAAATGGCCGTTCGCAACTCGATCTATGGCCGTCCGGGCGCGACCTACCTCGATATGCCCGACGACATCATCAAGGGCGAGGTCGAGGAGGACAAGATTGCCTTCCCGCCGAAGAGCGCCGAGCCGCCGCGGTCGATGGCGATGACCGAGAATATCCAGAAGGCGTTGGCCACTTTGCAGTCGGCCGAGAAGCCGCTGGTCATCGTCGGCAAAGGCATGGCCTGGTCGCGCGCCGAGGACGAAGTCCGCGCCTTCATCGAGCGCACGAAGCTGCCGTTCCTGGCCTCGCCGATGGGCAAGGGCGTGATGGACGACAACCATCCACTGTCAGTCGGTGCGGCGCGCTCGACCGCGCTCAAGGAAGCTGACGTCATCTTCGTGATGGGCGCGCGCCTCAACTGGATCATGCACTACGGCCAACAGCCACGCTTCAACAAGAACGTGCGCATCATCCAACTCGATATCGCGCACGAGGCGATCGGCCAGAACGTTCCGGCCGAAGTCGCGCTGGTGGGCGACGGCAAGGCCATCGTCGGTCAGATGAACGACGCCTTGAAGAACCAGCAGTGGTTCTATGCCGAGGGCACGCCGTGGCGGAAGCAGATCGCGGATGCGTCGGCCAAGAACGCCAAGCAGATCCAGCCGATGATCGACGACAATTCGGCGCCGACCAACTACTACCGGGCGCTGAAGGACATCTCGGCCTGGGCGCCGAAGGACGCCATCATCGTCGGCGAAGGCGCCAATACGATGGATATCGGGCGCACGCAGTTGCCGAATGCGGCCCCAAGGCTCCGGCTCGATGCCGGCACCTACGGCACCATGGGCATCGGCATGGGCTTCGTCGTCGCCGCGTGCGCGGTCAATCCCGGCCTGCCGGTGATCTCGGTGACGGGTGACTCGGCGCTGGGCTTCTCGGGCATGGAGATGGAGACGGTCTGCCGCTACAACATGAACGCGAAGATCGTCGTGCTGAACAACGGTGGCATCGGTTCGGGCACGGAGAAGTATCCGGACGATCCCCTCCAGAACCCGCCGCGTTCGCTGATCTACGGCGCGCGCTACGACAAGATGATGGAGGCGTTCGGCGGCAAGGGCTTCTACATCGAGGATCCGAAGGATCTGCGCAAAGCGCTCGACGCGGCGATGGCGCACAAGGGGCCGGCACTGGTGAACGTCAAGTTGCACTGGGCGGCGGGGCGCAAGCCGCAAGAGTTCGGCTGGCTCACGACCTGAGGCCATTTGGCTGTCGCAGGCTCAACCCACGATACGACGATCCCCGGCGCGGTGACGCCCCGGGGGTTTTTGTTTGGTGGCGTGGTGGTCATGGTCACGAAAGGATGGGCCAGGGGCAGTTCGATAAAGTCCTGGACTGGGCCCCGCTCAGCCAAAATCGAAAATGGGACAGATTGTGGGGAGTGGCGCCCATCTCGTAAACCGCGTGCTGACGCGCTTGGTGCAAGGGCTCGATGCCTCCCCTTATAGCTGCTTCGTTGCGCCGGACTTTTCGAGGGCTTCGATCTTGGCTGCTGGAACGCCCCAATCCTGCAGCACGGCGCGGGAATGCTCGCCGGCCTTGGCGGGTGGGCTCGTGACCTTGCTCGGCGTGCGCGAGAAGCGAGGGGCGGGGCCCGGCTGCATGACGCCATCGACCTCGAGGAAGGCTCTGCGGGCTTTGTTGTGGGGGTGGCTCGGGGCCTCGCTCATGGAGAGGACCGGGGCGAAGCAGATCTCCTTCATCTGCATCAGCTCGGTCCACTCGGCGCGCGTGCGGGTCTTGAAGATGGCGGCCAGGCGTTTCTTGAGCAGCGGCCAGCCGGTGCGGTCGGTCTGGGCAGGCAGCGTCTCGTTGCCGAGGCCTACGGTCTCAAGCATGACCTTGTAGAACTGCGGCTCGTTGGACCCGATGCGAGATGTGGTGACCGTCGAGGGTTTCGTAGACGCCGTAGTGGTGGCAGGCGCCATCGAGGCGGTTCGATTCGCGTTCCTCGATCCAGGTGCCGGAGGCGAGCGCGCCGTACATCGGCGTCATCAGAGAGGCGGCGCCGTCGACCATGGCGCAGTCGACGACCTGGCCCTTGCCGGAGCGCTTGGCCTCGATGTAGGCGGCAAGTGCACCGACCACCATGTAGAGCGCGCCGCCGCCGAAATCGCCGACGAGATTGAGGGGCGGAACGGGGCCGCCGGCCTTGGTGCCGATGGCGTGGAGGGCGCCAGTCAGGGCGATGTAGTTGATGTCGTGGCCGGGTGTCTTGGCGATCGGGCCGTCCTGGCCCCAGCCGGTCATGCGGCCGTAGACGAGGCGCGGATTGCGGGCCATGGCGACGTCGGGTCCGAGGCCGAGTCGCTCCATGACGCCCGGTCGGAAGCCTTCGATCAGGATGTCGGCCTGGTCGATCAGGGCGAGGGCTGCCTCGATGCCAGCAGGGGTTCTTGAGGTCGAGGGCGACGTTGCGGCGGCTGCGCAAGGTGGTGTTGGTGCGGGGATCGCGAGGGTCGCGGCCGACATAGTCGGTGCGGTCGATGCGGATGACGTCGGCGCCCATGTCCGCGAGCAGCATCGCGGCGAAGGGACCAGGGCCGATGCCGGCGAACTCGACGACCTTGATGCCAGCGAGCGTGGACATGGGTGGGGTTCCTTTTTTCGTTGCGCCTTCGGATGCCGACACAGCATCCGGCGCGTTGGTTACGCCTTCGGATGCCGCGTCCATTGTGGCCCTACGATTGCCCACTCGGCAACCGGCCCGTATCCGGCCGATGAGTGTGCTCGACGGCCGGTCTAAAGGCAGGGCTACGTGCGAACGGGGTGCGGGGCTGGGTCGCCGGTCGGGATCTGGTGGGGGAGCATGGCGACGGCTGCCAGGATGAGGGCTGCTGCACCGGCGAGGACGCGGAAGAGCACGTCGAAGCCGTAGTTGCCGTGGATGTAGGCGATCAGCGGCAGGGCTGCCGCCAGCACCGAGAAGCTCACGACATAGCGGACGCCGTAGACGGTGGCGCGCAGCTCGGATTTGGCCATGCGGCCGATCATGTAGTCGTTGATGGGAATCTGGCCGAAGGCGCCGAGCATGAAGCCCAGTGCGACGGCGAGCGCGGGTCCGTCTCGGAGGCCCGGCATGATGAAGAAGAAGACGAGCTGGAGGGAGGCGGCCGCCATGAAGACAGTGCGGGGCCCGAGGGTGTCGAGCAAACGGCCGACGACGAGCTGCGCCATTGAGGCCACCGCAAAGACGACGAAGGCCAACTGGCCGACCAGGGTCGCCGAGCCGGCGATGCCCTGCAAGCGCTCGTCGAAGACCTTGGGCAACGCGAAGGTGGTGGACTGGAACACCAGGCTCGAGACGGCGGTGGTGAAGAAGACGATTGCGGTCAGGCGCCACAGCGTAGCCTTTGCCTCGTCGCTCATGGCCGGCGCCTTGGCTGCGGATGCGGCGGCCGAGGCCTCTGCAGCGGTTCGATTGGCGGCGGCCGCGCGTGCGGCAGCCTTGCGGGCGGCGTTGGCGGCGATGTCGTCCTTGACGTGCCACCAGTAGGCGAGGCCGATCAGAATGGAGACGATGCCCGGGGCGATGAATGCAGAGCGCCAGCCGCCGTTGTCGATGAACCAGCCCGTGATGAGGGCAGCACAACCGACGCCCAGGTTGCCCCACACGCCGTTGATGCCGATGGCCATGCCGGTACCGGAGGCCTTGGCGCCATCGACGACCATGGCGAGGCCTACGGGATGGTAGATCGCGGCGAGTACGCCGACGATGAACAGCAGCGCGCCGATCTGAATGGGGCTGCGGGCAAAGCCGGCCGCGATCGAGGCAAGGCCGATGCCGATGAAGAACACGACCATCATGCCGTGGCGGCTCCAGCGGTCGGCAATGCGACCAGCGGGCAGTGAGAACAGGCCAAAGGCGATGAAGCCGGGCATGGCATATGGCACCAGTTCGGCATAGCTCATGCCCCATTCCTTGGTCAGGGCCAGGGCCGCCACCGTCGCGAAGACCAGGGTGAACAGATGGTCGAGGAAGTGGCCAATGTTCAAGTACAGGAAGCTCAGGCGGTCGCGGGTCATCGGGCGGCTCTCCCCAAAATGCGCAGGCGTGAGCCTACACCAGTCGGTAGGGGCGGGGACAAGTGTTATCGCGGGGGCTGGGCCGGCCCCGTCATGGCCGGCGTTCCCTGCTTGAACCAGGCGTTGGCGGTTTGCCGGCACGCCCTTGGCCATGAGTTGGCCGGGAAAAAGACAAATAATTGAGGTCGGGGTGGCAACGCCATGCATGCGGCGAATTTGGGGGCGGTGTATGCAGAGCGCTGAGTATCAACGATTCGCTGGGGTTGCGCTCGATCCGAAGGGTTGCCACAGGACAGGCGCTGCAAGCGGATTGACGCTGGATTTTGCCACTCATAGTTTGCAGCGCCATACAGACTTGCTGCTGCCTGCTGCGGTGAGACAGAACGTCAGGAACCGGTATGACCACGTCCTATCCCTCTGCCCTGATCACCGCTGCCGCCGAGGCCCGCGCTTGGCCGTTCGAGGAGGCGCGGCGCCTCATCAAGCGGCTGGAGAGGGTGCCGGGCGGCAAGGACAAGACCGTCATCTTCGAGACGGGCTACGGGCCGTCCGGGTTGCCGCACATCGGGACGTTCGGCGAGGTGGCGCGCACGACGATGGTGCGGCACGCCTTCGAGGTGCTGACGGAAGGGCAGCGCAAGACGCGGTTGATCTGCTTTTCCGACGACATGGACGGGTTCCGAAAGGTTCCGGGCAACGTGCCGAACCAGGAGATGCTGGCGGGCTACATCGACACGCCGCTGTCGCGCGTGCCGGATCCATTTTTCGTTTCGGATGGCGGATCGCCTGGAGCGGGCGCGTATCCGTCCTTTGCGCATCACAACAATGCGCGCCTGAGACGCTTTCTCGACCAGTTCGGCTTCGAGTACGAGTTCTTCTCGGCAACCGAGGCCTATACGTCGGGGATGATGGACGCGACGCTGCTACGTATGCTCGAGGTCTATGACGAGGTGATGGACATCATCCTGCCGACGTTCGGGCCGGAGCGGCGGGCGACGTATTCGCCGTTCCTGCCGATCTCGCCCAGGACCGGCAAAGTGCTTTATGTGCCGATGATTGAGCGAAACGCCAAGGCCGGAACGGTGGTCTACATCGACCCGGAAACGAACGAGAAGGTGGAGACCAAGGTCACGGGCGGCGCCGTGAAGTGCCAGTGGAAGGCCGACTGGGCGCTCAGGTGGACGGCGCTCGGGGTCGACTATGAGATGGCGGGCAAGGACCTTATCGACAGCGTGACGCTGTCGTCGAAGATCTGCCGGGCGCTGGGCGGAACACCGCCTGAGGGCTTCAACTACGAACTGTTCCTCGATGACAAGGGGCAGAAGATCTCGAAGTCGAAGGGTAACGGGCTGACGATCGAGGACTGGCTGACCTACGCCAGCCCCGAGAGCCTCTCGCTCTACATGTTCCAGAAGCCGAAGGCGGCCAAGCGACTGCATTTCGATGTCATTCCGCGGGCAGTGGACGAATATCTCACATTCCTTGCCAAGCATGGAGAGGAGGAGGCTGCTCGCCAGCTCGAGAATCCGGTGTGGCATATTCATGGCGGAGCGCCGCCACGGGCCGAATTGCCGATCTCGTTCGGGCTGTTGCTCAACCTGGTGTCGGCGTCGAATGCGCATGACAAGGACGTGTTGTGGGGCTTCATCCGCCGGCACGCGCCAGACGCGACGCCGGACGCCTATCCGCTGCTCGACAAACTGGTCGGCTATGCGGTGAGCTACTACGATGACTTCGTGAAGCCGGAAAAGCGCTTCCGTGCGGCAACGACTGAAGAGCGGGCGGCGCTGGAGGCGCTGGACACGGCGCTGGCCGCAGCCCCTGACGGGGCGAGTGCCGAAGAGCTGCAAAACCTTGTTTACGAGGCCGGCAAGACGCATGGGTTTGCCGACAACCTCAGGCAATGGTTCCAGGCCATTTACGAGGTGCTGCTGGGACAAAGCCAGGGGCCGCGGTTCGGCTCGTTCATCGAACTCTATGGCGTAGCGGAGACGCGGGCACTGATCGGCAAGGCCCTGAAGGGCGAGTTGGTGACCGCATCCTGAGGCTCGGCCTTGCCAGCCATTCGTCGATCGGGCGATGTGGGCAGGGCAGTCCTGCCGGAAATAGCTGGACGTTCAACGGCTACGCTGGCGGTTGCCGGTCCATCTGCGGCTGCGCTTGCGCAAGCTCTCCCACATGGACGGGGCCGCAGCCAGATCGCCCGGCAGAAAGAGCCGCCGTTCGATTCTGCGCCAGAGCATGGCGAAGCCTGTCAGCAGCAGTGCTCCGGGCAGCACCGGGTTCAGCAGCCATGGCCAGGAAAGGCCGTGAATGGCGACCAGGAAGGCGTCAATGCCGGCCGGCGGGTGCAGCGTGCGCGACGCGATCATGACGAAAGTGGCGAGGCCGATGGCGATGGCGCTGGAAACGGTTCCGGTGCCCATCACTGCTACAGTCACGATACCGGCAACACAGGAGATGATGTGGCCGCCGATGATGGAGCGGGGCTGGGCGGGGTCGCTGTCGGGGAGAGCCATGGCCAGCACGATCGAGGTGACGAAGGGGACCAGCCACAGCGGCTCATCGTCGAGCTTGGCCAGGATCTCCATCAGGCCGATCGCCAGGGCGGCGCCGACGGCGCGGTAGAGTGCGATTGCGAAGCCAGTCACGACGTCCTTCGTTCAAGCTCATTTGTCTGGCACGTGCCAATCGGGAGTGGGAACCGGTGGCCTCGATATGGCGGCGGCGTTGCCCAGGACCGGTCGATGAGACGGGCGGTGCGGACCACCGAGAGGCCAGGTGCGGATTTGGTCTGCAAAGAACCAGCCCGAGGACATATGTGCAAGCCCGAATGATTGGGGCATGGGGTGGCTGGCGGTCGCGCGGACGAGACGGGGCCTGAACTCATTCGCCTCTTGCACTCGCCGGGACGAGCGACAAACGTTGGACTAGAATCCGGTGGAGCTTGCCGGAAGGCATGCAGCGCGCCACAGACCGAGGAGTCAGGAGAAATGTCCGTGCCAGGGAATGCTGCAACCGCTTCACCCTATCTCGGGGAAGAGCACGAGATGTTGCGCGCTCAGATCCGACGGTTCGTCGACGATGAGGTGAAGCCCTACGCGGAGGCTTGGGAAGTCGACGGCATGGTGCCGCGGGCGGTGCTGCGGAAAATGGGCGCGCTCGGGTTTCTCGGCATCCGCTTTGCCAGCCAGTGGGGTGGGTCGGAGCTCGACGAGCGGGCGAGCGTGGTGCTGGCGGAGGAGCTTGGCCGCTCGACGTTCGGTGGGTTTGCGATCACGGTGCTCGATCATACCGACATGGCGGCGGTGCATATCGCCAACAACGGCAGTCCGGCGCAGCAGGCACGCTGGATGCCGGGCGTGATCGATGGGTCGGTGATCTCGGCCGTCGCCATCACGGAGCCGGCCGCAGGCTCCGACGTCAAGGGTATCCGCACTTCAGCGCGCCGCGAGGGGCGGGATTGGGTGATCAACGGCACCAAACATTTCATCACCAACGGCGTCCTCGCCGACGTCTATTGCGTGGCGGTCAAGACGGGACAGGAGGCGGGCAGCCGCAGCGTCTCGATGATCCTGGTCGAGAAGGGCACGCCGGGATTCAGGGTGGCGAAGAAATTCGACAAGCACGGCTGGCGGTCGTCGGACATGGCGGAGCTGGTGTTCGAGGATGTCCGGGTGCCGGACGAGAACATCATCGGCGAGGAAGGGCGCGGGTTCTATGCCTTGATGCGCAACTTCCAGAACGAGCGGCTGGTGCTTGGCGGACAGGCCGTTGGCGAGGCCCAGGCGGCCATTGAGCTGGCACTGGCCTATGTACAGGAGCGCAAGGCATTCGGCGGCACGCTCTGGGACAAGCAGGTGGTGCGCCACAAGCTGGCGCTTATGGCGACCAAGGTGGCGGCGGCGCGGGCGCTGGTCTACGAGACGGCCTGGCGCGTGGCGGGGGGGCAGGATTGCGTCCGGGAGGTGTCGATGCTGAAGGCGCTGGCGGGTGAGTTGGTGCTGGAGGTGACGCACGGGTGCCTGCAACTGTTCGGCGGTGCCGGCTACATGACGGGAAGCCCGATCGAGCGGATGGCCCGAGATGCGCGGGCGCATGCCATCGGCGGCGGAGCAACGGAAGTGATGCTCGAGGAAGTGGCCAAGCGCATGGGGCGGTAGCGGGGCTCGGACGGCGGCCCTCTGTGCTCAGGTCGTTGGCTGCTTCCTCGCTCGTGCGAGGGCGCGCTCGATGTGGATGATTATGGCCTCGGCCAGGGAGACGGGGGACAGCCGCTCGAACGTAGCGATGGAGACGTTGGCGGTCATGCCGACAACGAGCGGGCCGATCCTGGTGGTGACAACATCGACCGCGACGAGGCCTAGGCCAACGGCGCGGGCGGCCGCCTCGGCGGTTGCCCTGGCGTGGGTGAGCGAGGCATCGCGCAGGTCGGCTGCCTGCCATTCCGCGTTGTGGTCGAGCGGGCTTGCCGGATCGCGCCTGATAACGGCGAGAGGGCGATTGGCGACCACGGCGAAGCGGTAGATCGCGCCCATGCGCAGCACGTCGGTGCTGTCGGCAAGGCGGTGCTCGCTGGTAGCCTCCTTACGCGAAATGTCGCTCGGGTTCACCGCAATCTCGGGCACGGGAACGCCGGCTGCCGCCAAGGTCTGGCGGAGCAGGAGGCTGTCGGCTGCAACGGCGAGCGCGTGAGCCGGGTTGAGTGCCATGGCGCCCATGGCCTCCATCTGGCGCGAGATGGCAAGCGAGAAGGCGCTGGGCGCGCGGCCCGCGCGGAAGATCACCACGTCGATCGGAGGGAGCGGCATGCCATTCAAAAGAATTGCCGGATCCTTGTGGGCAATGAACAGCGAGACGCGGCGGCGATCGATGATCGAGACACTGTGGCCGCGCATCTCACCCTGGCGGATGAGGCGTCGATTGCCCGCGTTTTCCGGGCGGCGAGAGAGGATCGCGATCGAGAGGGGGCTGCTTGCGGCCTCGCTCGGTGCGGCGGCTGCAGCGTAGGCGCGATAGGTGAGGGGGGGCTGCAAAAAGGACGCGTGAGGATCGACGCGAATATCATCGGGAATGGCCTGACGACCGAGCAACATGCGGTACGACATCGTTTCGCGATTGGTGAGCGTGATCTCGATCGGCCACTGGCGATCGGCGATGCGAATCGCAGTGCGAATGACGTATCGGGATTCGGTCTCGCCATTCGAGCTGGTGACGTCGCGCGTGCCCACGACGTCGGCGACACAGGGCACCACGATATCGCCCCGGCCCGGGACGGGCTCGATATCGAAGCGCACGCGACGGCGCTCGGGCGTGCCGATCTCCTTGATCGACCGGGCATGCAACGCCGAGGTGCGGGCGCCGGTATCGATCTTGGCCTTGATTGCGGGTAGATCCAGCTCGGGGAGGGCGATCCACTCTTCCCAACCGAGCGCAAAGTCTGTCTGCACGGCGGAACAAGCTCCCAATGGATCCAGTATGGCGCGACCGTCGCTTAATGCAAGCGGGTGCGGGCGAACGGTCAAGTCGTGACCATGCGATCGGCACCGATACATAGGCGGCAACAGCTTTGGCGTCGAGGGTAAAGGTCCGGGCCGGGAAGGGCATGACCGGTGCTGCGAGGGTGAATTAGGTTGGGGTGTGAGCGGGGAGGATGGCTGTGCGCGACACCCTCCGTGGTCGAAAGGTCGTGGAAAGTGTTTCCAGGCCCCGGTTCGTGGATCGCTGTTCCCGGGTGGGTGGCCGCATGCTAGAGGGCTTGGGACTTGGCGGGCCTAGCGATGACTGCTGTCGCCGCTTGTCTCTCCTAATCGACGTACCCTCCCGATCGAGCTTGTCTGTGAAGGTCCGATGCACCTTGGCGCCAAAATCTACGTGATCATCCCCGCGCTCAACGAGGAGCGGGCGATCGGGCGCGTGGTCGGCGATATACCCGCGTTCGTCGACCGGGTGATCGTCGTCGACAACGGATCAAGCGACCGCACGGCGGCCGTGGCGCAAGCGGGTGGGGCGCTTGTGGTACGCGAGACGGAGCGCGGCTATGGCGCCGCCTGCCTAACGGGCATCGCAAGTGCAGCCGATGCCGACATCATCGTGTTCATGGACGGCGATTATTCCGACCACGGCAGCGAGATGGCATCGCTGGTCGAGCCGATCGGGCGGGGCGAGGCCGATATGGTGCTCGGTAGCCGGGTACTTGGTGAGCGCGAAGCCGGATCGCTGACGCCGCAGCAGCGTTTCGGAAACTGGCTGGCGACGACGCTGATCCGCCTGATCTGGCGTGCGGACTATACGGACCTCGGGCCGTATCGGGCGATCAGCAGCTCCGCGCTGGCCGCACTCGGGATGCGGGACCGCAACTACGGGTGGACGGTCGAGATGCAGATCCGGGCCGCCCAAGCCGGGCTGGCGGTGAGCGAAGTGCCGGTGAGCTATCGGCGACGGATCGGGCAATCCAAGGTGTCGGGCACCGTCAAGGGGACGATCATGGCGGGCTTCAAGAATTTCTGAGCGTGATCGGGCGGTTCGCGGTGACGGCGCCACCCGCGCCGTTCCAGCGAAGCCCGCGGCTGTGAGATTGTTTTTGCGCTTGCGGCGCGTACCGCGCTGCCAAGGGGCAGCGCTGCGTTCACCGCTAGAGGCGCCGGCTCGCGGCGTTCGCGAGACGAGCGCTGGCGCGCACGCCTGGCGCTAAGTTGGTGGGCGATCCGATCGGATCGGATTCTCGCTCACGGTGATGGTGGGGGCATGGCTGCGGCGTCACCAATGGCGGTGAGCCAAGAGGGCAGGCAGACCGTGGCCAAATCGTAGCGCTCGACAATGGTCTGGCGTGCTGCCTGGCGCAGGTGGTCGAAGCTGGCGGGATCGGCTAGGGCTGCCACAGCGCGATCGATCAACGTGCGGGTGTCGAAGAAATCGTAAAGCAGGCCATTGACGCCATCCTCGAGCATCTCGACCACCGGAGGCGTGGCTGAGCCCAGCACCAGGGCGCCCGCACTCATAGCCTCGAGCATGGACCAGGAGAGGACGAACGGGTAGGTGGCGTAGACGTGAAGGCGGGTCGCCTGCATCAGGGCAATGAAGCTCTGATAAGGGACCTGCCCGACAAAATGGACGCGCTCGAGAGGCAGGGTGTCGCCGACCTCTGCGAGGAATACCCCTTTCCAGGTTTGGCCGGCAGGGGGCGGGGCGCCATAGGAGACGCCATCGCCGCCGACGATGACGACGTGGGCCTTTGGCCGCGCGCGCAGGATCTCGGGCAGGGCACGAATGAAGATATGGAAGCCGCGCATGGGCTCGAGGTTGCGATTGACGAAGGTGATCAGTTCGTCGCCGGGGCGAAACGTGTGGCTGGTCCCTGGGACGATAAATGCCGCGGCGGGGTCGGGCATGACGAGATCGGTGCGGATCCCCTCGTGAATGGTGCGCATCTTGCCGGCGAACTCGGGTGGACAGCGGCTCGCCTGCCAGCGGGTTGGCGCGATGGCGGTGTGGCAGTCGGTGAGTGCGGCCAGAAGCGGCAGATTCTTGGCGGTGAGCCGCATGCGCAGGGCGTCGGTGACGTCCGGGAACTCGGGGTCGAAACCGACGTCGGCACCTTCCGCGGAATAATAGAACTCGGCGTGGGCGATGAGCCGGCTCTGCGGGTAGACGGCGTTGGCGAGCAGCATCTCGCCCCAGCCTGGGTGGCCGACGATAACATCCGGGATGAAGCCGCGCTGGCGAAGGGCCAACATTGCGCGGGCCGCCGCTTCGCCGCGCTGGAAGCGCTGGAGAACGGTGGCGGCGGAGGCGGACAGATCCTCGATCAGCTTCGGGGTGAAGCGATAGCGGGCGATCTGCGGCCCCTTCAGCGGACGCTTGTTGCGATCGTCGGTGATGACGGCGATGTCGTGACCGGCGGCCATCAAGGCCTCGGCTGCGAAGCGGAACTGGCCCGGAAAGTTCTGATGGATGAAGAGGACGCGCATGTGGCTCCCGGGGTTCAGGACGCTTGCTTGGCGACAGCGGGCAAGCGGCGGTGGGGCCCGGTATTGACCTCGGCGATGCCGACGTCGCGACTGGTGGAGCCGGCGCGCTTCTGTCCCTCCTTCAGGGTGCGCTTCAAGTCTGTGAAGTAGGGCAAGTGTTCGACCTCTATGCCGTGGCGGGGCGTGTCCTTGAATTGGCTGCGGACCCAGGCCTTGCGCGTGGCGATCTCGTCGAGCATGGCCGCGCGATCGGGGAGGCGGGCGCGGCCCATCTCGAACTCGCGCAGCCAACGGATCTGGCCTTCACAAATCCAGTTGAGAGCCGTGTCGGAATTGAAATAGGCGAGGAAGTAGATGCCGCGCCAGTCGGGGGGCACGATGCGCATGTAGAGGTCTAGGGTGTTGTCGCGCTCCTCGACGATGCGGTTGTCGAGTATGTCGAGATCGATCAGGTAGCCGGTGGCGGCGATGAAGGTGTCGAAGGTTTCTTGGGTAGCGTCAGTGAAGTGAACGGTCTGGCCGTCTATCGCCTCGATGCCGTTCTTGACCTCAACCCGCTTGTATTTGATGTGGTTGACGATGTTGGCGTTGGAGGTGGCGTGGACGCGCTTGGCGGTGGTTGGGAAGCCGAGGGACGCCATGTCGCCCTGGACGATGTAGACGAGGGTGCGGAGCACTTTATTGCGCAGCCAGGCCGGCACCCAAGGCTTGTAGAACGGCTTGACAGCGTCCCAGAAAGGCTTGCCGAAAACGAGTTTCGGGATGATGAGGGCGCTGGAGCGGGCGACGAGGACAACGCGCTCGGAGGTGACGGCGAGGTCGCTGGCGATATCGAGGGCGCTGTTGCCCACTCCGACAACACAGACTCGCTTGCCGACAAAGGCCGCGGGCTCCCGGTAATAGTGCGCGTGCAGGTACTCGCCCTTGAACTGATCGCGGAAGGCTGGGACCTCCAAAGGCTTGGTGAGGTGGCCGGTGGCGAGAAGCACGCAATCGTGTTCGATCACCTCGCCCGAGGTTGTTTCGAGGCGCCAGCGGGGGCGTTCGGGGGTGTAGTCGTCGGCGGGACGGACATTTGTTATGGCGGTGTTGAAGCGGATCCGCGGCGTGACGCTGAAGTGGTCGGCGTAGTCCTTGAGGTAGCGCGCCATGTCCCAGTGCGAAGGGAATGGCGGCACAGACTGGTCGAAGCGGAAATCGGAAAAGTTGGTGAGGTCGCGTGCGGTGTTGATGTGCAGCGTCTTGTAAGCGGACGAGCGGGCGTTGTCGTTCTGGTAGACCCACATGCCGCCGACGTTGCTGCCGATCTCGTAGACGGTGACGTCGAGGCCTTCCTCGAGCATGTGCTTGGCGCCGCAGATGCCGGCGGCGCCGGCACCGATGATGCCGATGGACTTGGTCACGTGGCGGCTCCTCGCTTCGTTCGGTCGGTTCGGTCAGACGGTGCGCTCAAAGGACTTCCGAAAGTATGGCGAGACCGTTGAGGGCGCGCGGGAAGCCGCTATAGGGGCCGGTCTGGATCACCGCCTCGATGATCTCCTGGCGTTGCAGGCCGGCGTTGAGGGCGGACTGGGCGAACTTGGCCAATTGGGTCTCGAGGCCGAGGCCGGTGAAGGCTGCGACGGCTACGAGCAGTCGCTGGCGGCGCTCGAGGCCAGGGCGGAACCAGAGCTCACCGTAGCCATAGCGGATGGCTGCGGGATAAAGCTCCGCGGTGGTGGTGTTACCGGGAGCGGCGTAGCCCTGCTTGCCGCGGTCACCATGCAGTTCGCCCATCAAGGTGGCGCCGCGTTTGTCGAGTTCCTCGGTGGTCGCATTACGAGGGGCGGCCGGTGCCAGCTCGATGCCGTGGTCGGAGAAGACCTTGCGGGCGATCTGGCTTCCGCTCTCTGCCGTGATGAAACCGCCATAGAGGCCGGCCTGGAGCAGCACTTCCAGGATCGCCTCTGGCTTCAGGCCCATATCGAGGGCGCTGGCGATGTGGCGCTCCAGCTCGATGTGGCGTTCGAGGGGGCCTAGCACCGCGATGGTGCAGATCATGCGGTCGGCTTGCGATAGGCCTGGGCGCTGCCAGATCGAGCCGTAGGCAACCTCGGCCATCAGGTCGTCGATGCCCGGCAAGGCCTCGCGACCACCCTGGCGTTGCAGACCCAGTTTACGGCGTAACTCCTGCCCGCCGGCTCGCAGTTGTTTTCGGTCCATCGGTGACGGCCTTCCCCTCGATATTCGGTTATCGCTGAGCGTAGTCGTCTCGCGACGCGGGGCCAAGTCTGTGTGCGACATCGCGGCGGAGCCTGTGTGGCAGTGCCGCGACCGGGTGGTGGGCGCGATCGGGGGGCGTCAGCTCAGCTTAAACGCCGTGGCGCGCTGGCGCACGAGGCCTTCCTGGGCGACGGAGGCGACGAGTTTGCCGTCGCGGGAGAAGATCGAGCCTCGACACAGGCCGCCGGCGCCATAGGCGCTAGGGCTATCCTGGACATAGAGCAGCCATTCGTCGGCGTGGATGGGGCGGTGGAACCACATGGCGTGATCGAGGCTGGCGAGCTGGATGTCGGTGTCGTACATGAGCTTTCCATGTGCGATCAGGGCGGTATCCAACAGCGTGAAATCGCTGGCATAGGCAAGCACGCACTGATGGAGGGCCGCGTCCAGAGGCAACT
Organism: uncultured Alphaproteobacteria bacterium; assembly: GCA_963761475.1. Lineage (GTDB taxonomy): Bacteria > Pseudomonadota > Alphaproteobacteria > Rhizobiales > Hyphomicrobiaceae. The sequence goes on along the minus strand of CAVXGT010000010.1, from coordinate 279,968 downwards.
TGCCATTGGCGCGCATCCAGACCGACTGCAGGGGCGTACGCTGCTCGCGGTCGAAGTAGCGAGAGGGATCGACGAGGCGCAGCTCGATCGGGCGCTCGCGCTCCCAGTAGCTGCGGATATTGGCCGGCAGATGCGGCAGCAGGCGCTGCAGGAGTTCCTTTTCGCTTGGCAGGGACTCCGGCGCCGGCACGTCCGGCATGGAGGTGGCGTGATCGAAGCTTGCCTCCGGCTTCTGGAACGAGACGCTCATGGCGAAAATCGCCCGACCGTGCTGGATGGCCTTGACGCGGCGGGTGGTGAAGCTCGAGCCGTCGCGGATGCGCTCGATCTCGTAGATGATCGGGACCTTGGGATCGCCGGCCAGAAGGAAGTAGGCATGGGCGGAGTGTGCGAACCTGTCTACCGGCACAGTGCGGACGGCGGCAACCAGGGCCTGGCCGAGGACCTGGCCGCCGTAGACGCGCTGCCAGCCGACGCTGGGGCTGGAGCCGCGATACAAGTTCTCCTCGAGGCGCTCGAGGTCGAGCAAGGTGATCAAGTCGGCGAGGGCATTCCGGGGGGCCGGATCTGACATGGTGTGCGCCTGTCGGTGATAACGAACGGAACCGGTGCTGTGTGCACCGCACAAAATGGTTGCTATGATTGGATGTCAAGCGCCGTCACCGCGGCGGGGCTTGATCCAGTGCGCAAAGGACGACGGGGATGCCGGAAGGCGATCTGAAACTGGACGTGGTGATCGTCGGGGGCAGCTATGCGGGGCTGGCGTTGGCGCTGGCACTCGAGGGCTGTTTCGGGGGCGATCTGACGATCGGCATCGTGGAGCGGCGCGATGTTGGGCTGATGCCGAAGGTCGAGCCGGGGCCTGATCCACGTGCGTTTGCGGTTGCCGAGGGATCTCGGGCACTGCTGGCGGCGATCGGCGTATGGCCGCAACTTGAGGCCGACGCCCAGCCGGTGGTCGGCATCGACATCACGAACTCGAGCCTGGATGCGATCTCGCGGCCGGTGCTGTTGAACTATGACAATCAGGTCGACGGTGTGGCGCAGTCGCACATCGTGGACGCGGGCGTGCTGGAGCGGGTGCTGCTCAGGACGGCGCGGGGCCGTTCCGGCATGACCTGGATTGCGCCTGCCGAGTTGGACAGTATGGTGGCGGGGCCGAATTTTGTGCGGCTACAGATTCGCGGCCGGCGCTGGGTGCAGGCGCGTCTGGTGGTGGCGGCGGACGGTGCCAAATCGAAGGTCCGCACGCTCAGCGATATCGGTGTCACGCGACTGCCGTTCCGGCAGACTGGCATCGTGACAATTGTCGGGCACGAGAAACCGCATAACGGGCGAGCGGTGCAGCATTTCCTTCCGGCAGGTCCGTTCGCGCTGTTGCCGCTGACAGGAAATCGGTGCTGCGTCACCTGGAGCGAGGAGGCGGCGCGGGCTGAGGAGATCCTGAAGCTCGGCGATGACGCGTTCCTGGCGGAGGTGCAGCAGCGGGCTGGATGGCGGCTCGGGGAGTTGCACCTCGAGGGTGGGCGGCAGTCGTGGTCGCTCGAAGGCGTGATGGCGCGTGACATCGTCCGCGGGCGGGTGGCGCTGATCGGAGATGCTGCGCGAAGTGTGCATCCGATTGCCGGACAGGGCCTCAATCTGGGCCTTCGGGACGTGGCGGCGCTGGCTGAAGTGGTTGCCGAGGGGTTGCGGCTCGGCCTCGACGCGGGTGATGCGACTATTCTGGCGCGCTACCAGAGTTGGCGGCGGTTCGACAATGTCCAGTCGTCGGCCGCGTTCAGTCTTCTCAATGGCCTTTTCTCAAACGATTCTATTGCCTTGAGGGGCATTCGCGACGTCGGCCTTGGAATCGTCGATCGGATGGCAGGGCTGAAGGCGCTGCTGGTGGCGGAAGCGGCAGGGCACGCCGGTGACGTGCCGCGGCTGCTGCACGGCGAAATGCCCTGAGCGCCGCCCCGTTTCCGGAGGGGCGCGCAGGGCATAGTGGTCAATGAACTGATGTGTTCGTTACCAGGTGCGGTTCGGGCCGTTGTCGATGTGGAATAGCCCACCGCCGTAGTGCTTGTAGCCGCCGCCCTGCGATCGCAGGAAGGCCGCGACAGCGCTGATGTTGCCATGCACCCGGAAATCAGCGGCATCCCCGCTCAAATGCTTGGATTGGCTGGCGCCACCGACGCGTCGGTTGTGCTCACGGCTGCGGCAGGTCGAGTTGACGGTGACCGAGCCGAAGCGGGAGGCAACCTGGGCCAGGATCGAGCGCAGGCCGCCGTCGAGGCAGCCAGAGCTTGCCAGCCACTTGATGCCGCCGCCGCCGGATATGTTCTTTTCAGGCTTGGGAGTTGGTACGTAGCTATTGCCGAGGCTGGCGACGCGCACGCCTTCGGACTTCTTCTTTTTCGGCACCACGTCTTCGTCGATGGCGCGCGTGCTCGGCCGTGAGCGCTGGCGCGGGGTGTTGTCTGCCTCGTCGTCATCTTCGCTCGGACCGCCCAGGCGGCTGGCGCCGCTGGCCTGGCGGGATTTCCGGCGCTCGTCGCCCGTATCACCCCAGCCCTGTTTTCTTGCCTGCTGCTCGAAGAAGCTCGTGGTCGTGATCCGTTCGGTCTTGAAGGTTTCCTTTTCCCAGAATTCGGGCATATCGGCCTTAGCGGAGGTCGTTGCGGCGAATCCCAGGGCCAAGGCTATGGTTGCCGCGCCGACGCGGCGCATCTGCTTCCCCAGAGGGAAAGTGAACTCATACTGCATTGTTTTCATCCCCGTACTCGTGTCGCGCGGTCATTAGGGGCGGGACCTCGACTAGGTTCCGCGCGACTGCTTCCCGCCAAGCGCCGGTAGGTAGTGGGGATTGGCCCAGATTGAGACAGTGGGATGGCGTTATGGTTTACGCGAATGGTAAACGCGGCCTGCAGCCGTGAAAGTCAAAATCGAGACTTCAGCGCAGGCAAAACTTGAAGGCAGCGCTCCAGTTCAGCGCGCGGATCATCGAAAACTGTATTCGTGCAGCATTGAGAATCGTGGGGGTGCGTCAAAAAGGCCCAAGTCGCGCCGAGGCTTGAGGGCGGGATTGGCCGCTTGGCTGACGCATTTCGCCAGCAATGCCCGAAGGCCGTTGTGAGTGGAGGTGCGGGGCACGGCCCAGTGGGAAGGCCAGCGACGCAAAATGCCCAGAGTCTCTGTCTTAACTCTCTGTTTTTCTGCACTAAAATGACCTGAGCCGACCACCTATTCGGGGTCGGCCCAGGTGAAGGACAGCGGTCCTAGTGCACGCTCGCGAGCTCCAACTCGCCTTCGATGGCGTGACCAACGGCTGCCTGATGGCTGTCGGTCAGCGCGATCGGCGTGCCATCAGCGGCATGTAGGGCGTAGAGATCGATGCCGCGGGGCAGACCCTTGATGGCCGGGAACATGCGGCGCGCTTCGGCATTGCTCAGGGTCTTGATGTAGGCAACTTGTCCGTCGCCGAGCCGTGCCAACTCGATCTCAGAGATCAGATGATTGTGGCCAGCGGGCCGCCGGCTCGAGCTGGATCGGCGTTTGGTCGCGCGCCTCGTGGTGGCTGGTTTCGTGCTTTTGCTCATGACGCCACTCCTTTTGCCTGGGTACCCAAGCACTTGAAGCAGGACTTCATGGTGTCTTGACAGACGCTGAAGGCCTGCATCCTCCGAACATGATCGGACGATTCGCTTAAGATCGCTATGACAGAAACGGCTCACTCGACCGGTTTCAGTCGCCCGATATTGATTTTTCGCACCAGCTTCTCGGGTTCGTGACGCACGAGGTCAATCGTGAGAAGTCCATGATCGAGATCGGCTGCATCGACTTCGATGCCGTCGGCCAGCACGAAAGTGCGCTGAAACTGCCGCGCGGCAATGCCGCGATGTAGATACTCGCGGGACTTGTCATCCTCCTGCCTGCCGCGGACGACAAGCTGGTTGTCTTCGACGAGGACTTCGAGCTGGTCGCGGCGAAAGCCTGCAACGGCGAGTGTTATGCGCAGCAACTCGCGGTTGGATGCATCGCGGGAAATGCGCTCTATATTGTACGGGGGATAGCCTTCCGTACCGCCCTTGCCGGCGCGTTCAATCAGCCGCTCGATCTCCTCGAAGCCGAGAAGTAGGGGGCTGGACATCATCGTCATGCGGCCCATGGTCTGCAAAGTCCTTGTGCAAGCAACCTTGAAACAGCCGACTGCGATTTCCAGCCCTAAACCGGCCTCAGATCGCCCGGCCCGACAGTGGCACCGGAGCTGTTGACCTTAAATATGGTGGTGGGAGACGATATTTCAATTGTATTTGGGCGGGCGGGAAGCGGAATCACAACGGGCCGCACGCCGGTTCATCCGGTGCGAGTGCGGCTATGCAACCGTCAGGGAAGCGGTGGGAGCACACGTGCAGACCAGAGGTCGTCAGCCCTTCGGCTGCATCTTCTGGGCGGCATCCGTCATCAGCCGGCTCAGCTCCTGCGCCTGGTCGGCATAGGTCCGCATCTGGCGCTGGGCATAGCGCTGCTGGATCTCCATCGCCTCTTTGAGGTCGCGGGCGCGGGCCAGCTCGCTGGCGAATGAGAAGTTGGCGTCGAGGTTGTCCTGGGCATAGCGCATGGCCTTGCCCTGCACTTCCTGGGCGCTGGCGGCCATGGCTCCCTGAGAGCGGACCATCATCTCCTGGGCCTTGCGGGCCATGTCCAAAAACTGGTCGTAGGCTTGGCGTGCCTGCTCGACATTCTTCTCGGCAAGCTCGCGCATGGGCTCGGGAATTTCGAATGGGGGCATGTCCGGCATCGCGAGGATCTCCCGTGTCTAGGCCAATCCAAGAACCATAGCACGGTTCGGTGTCGCGCGCATGATCCGATGGCGCTTTCGGTGCCAGGTGAATGTGTTATCGCTGTCGCCAGCGCGTTTGGTCCTCGCGCTGAACTCGGGGATGCAACTGACGGGTGGGCAATATGCATTCAGTGGTGGCAACCGATGGTTCGGCGCTGCAACAGAGTGCCGAATTGGTGGTCGACGTGGTGCAGGGACGACTCGTTCGGGCCAATGAAGCGGGGCGCGCGCTGTGGGTTGGCGCGGCTGGTGGCTGCATGCCTGCGCTGCCGTTGACGCTGGATGCAGCGATGCCGGCGTTGATGAGGTTGCGGGCGATCGCTGGCGAGCTCAGTGGCAGCGGGCCGGTGATGGTGCCACTCACTTGGTGGACCGCGGCCGGCGTCATCGGCGTCAATGGTCATATCAGCGTCGAGGCCGGCGACGCGGCGATCGTGGTGCGGGTGGTAGCAGAGCCAAGGCCTGCCGCAAGTGCCCAAGTCGCAGCATCGGAAATCCACAAAGCCGTGTCGGCGCAAGAGCTTGCGGAAGAGGAAAGAGCGCGGGTGCTCAGGCATCTCGCACATGAGCTGCGCACGCCGCTGGCGGCCATCGCCTCGCTGGCGGAGGCGCTGCACGGGGGATACCTCGGGGCGATCAGCAACGACCGGCAACTCGATTATCTCGAATCAATCCGGGATACGGCGCGCCACACGTTGGATGTGGTGGAGGACATGCTGGCGACGCGGCAGAAGGCAACGGCGTCCAAGGGACTGGGCGAGACCGGCGTGGCTGGCCCCGGTGCCGTCAGCAGCGATGTCGCGGATGTGGTCGAGGGGGTGATCGATAGCATGGCAGAGCTTGCGGGGCGCTCGCAGGCGCGTCTGCGGCATTCCGTGGCTTCAGGATTGCCTCCGGTTGCGGCCAGCCCGACAGCGCTCAAGCAGATGCTCATCAATCTCGTTGCCAATGCGCTCACGCACGGTGGGCCGCATGCGGTGGTCCATGTCTGTGGAGCGATAGCCGGCGATGGGCTGATTGGAATCGAAGTGACAGATACCGGGCGCGGCATACCCGCCGATGTCATTGCCGATGTGGCGACAGGGCGGCCGGCTGCATCAGGCCGGCTCGACGTTGGCGGACTGGCGCGGCCGTCGGGGCTCGGGCTACAGGTGACCCGCACACTGGCGCAGGCCGCTGGTGGCGACCTGCAGCTTGTCGCGACGGGATCGGGCACAACGGCGCGGGTGCTGCTCCCCGTCGCCCAGCGGACCCGTCCGGGCCAACCTTGAGGCCTGCCGGTACCGAGTGGTCACCAGGCAGGTGGCGACCATTCGGTGCTCTCATCCAGGGGATAGGACGGTCTTGGCAGCCGCGAGAACTGGATGCGCTCGAGGACCGGGGAGGTCAGGCCTTCCGTGTCGACCTCGTAGACCCGATCGGGCGGGAACCAGGGCAGAAAACCGGAGCGGAAGTGGCCGCGCGACTTGACGGCGACGGTGTGCGCCTTGGCGATGTCGAGGCCAAAAATCTCGAAGAACATAGGGTCGGCGGTCTGGGTTCGGTCGGAGATCACGATGGCGGTGACGCCGCCAATTTTCAGCGCCGCGGACGGGCCGAGCTTCAGGGTGCGGCCCTGGGCGTAGCCGAGACGGCCGACAAAGGTGCCGTGGTGGAGGCCCACGACCTCGGCTTCGGCCTCGAATGGCCCGTCGCAGGGCAGGCCTGGGTGACGGTTGAACTCGGCGCGGATGCGGGCGCCGATGCCGGCCTTGTGGGCGTCGGCTGCGAGCGGGGGATCGAAGAAGGAGCCGATCAGGACGTCCTCGGCTCCGGACCAGACCAGTGCCGAAAGCAACTCCGTCGTGCGACCGGTGCCGCCGCCGCCGGGGTTGTCGCCTGAAATCGGAGAAGATCACAGGGGAACGGTTGCGTTCCCGGGCGAGGGCAACGGCGTCGGGCAAGGGCGTGAGTTTCTTCCTGAACCGCGCTCGGGTCGACCATCCGACAGAGGCCAGCTCGTGGGCCAGCATTTGCGCGCGGGAAAGGTCGTTGCGGGCGGTGACGACGATGGCGATGCCGTTCTTCTCGCTGTCGGAAAAGACGAAACCGCCGAAGATCGAGACGTTGAGGATGTCGCCTGCCAGCTCGGCGCGGCGCCGGGTGCCGAGGTCGATCATTTCGCCATAGGGCCCGCTGGCGGTCAGGAGGTTGACGGATGCCGGGGTCAGGGGCAGGCGGATGAAGGCGGCCTTGGGGTCGGCGTGGCCGGCCAGCATGAGGCGGAGTGCGAGCGCTGCCTCCTCACCACGCTCGATGTAGTCGACGTGGGGGTTGGTGCGGTAGCCGACGATCAGGTCGGTCTCGTCGACCATGCGCTCGGAAATGTTGCCGTGCAGGTCGAGGGTCATGACGATGCGGGCGGCGGGACCGGCAATTTCGCGGGCGAGCGCTGCCATCTCGCCGTCGGGGTCGTCGCGGTCGGTGGCGATCATGGCGCCGTGATTGGCGATGTAGACGGCGTCGAGGGGGCCTGCTGCCTGCAAGCCGGCGCGCATGGTCGCGAGATAGCGATCCATTAGTGCGCCGTCGATGCAGCCATGGGGATGGCAAGCGGCCAGCAGGATGGGCACGGGTTGCCAGGGGCCGGTCGCATCCATGGTTTTGACGAAGGCTGCGGCTTCGCCCAGGATGAAGGGGTTGGTGGCGCGGGCAGCCTCCAAGATGGCGTCGCCTTCGAGCTGGTAAAAGCTCTTGAAATCATCCTCGTAGGCGACCGGGGCAAAACGGTTGCTTTCAAGCCAAACGCCGATGATCGCGACGCGGGGTGTGTGCATTATCAATTCTCCATCGGGATGGCGTGTCTTCTGGCGCAGCATGTTGCGCGCACAATAGTTCGCCCGGGGCGGTGTTGGAAACAGGGTTGGCGCGACCGCTGCACGGTGCTCAGGCGAGGGGGGCCGTGGCAAACAGCGTGATGCGCAGGCCGCCGTGCGAGACCGGTGCCGGGGACGGGGCAAACGGCAGGCGCATGGCGGCGGCGAGCGTGGCGTCGGAGGTGATGATGCCAACGCGCCAGCCGGAGAAGTTGCGGGCGAGGCTGGCGCCGAGGCTGCGGTAGAGGCCCAAGAGCTCGGCCTTGTCGCCGATGCGGTCGCCGTAGGGCGGATTGGCGATGACGAGGCCGGGAGGGCCTTCTGGCGCGGTCAATTCGGCGACGAGGAGCTGGCGAAATTCGGTGAACTCGGCGATGCCTGCGCGCTCCGCGTTGGCGCGGGCCATGGCGACGGCGCCTGCGTCGCGATCGCTGCCGAAAAAGCGCACTTGCGGCCGTTTGCTGCGTGCTGCTGCGGCATCGCGTAGGTGTTGCCAGGCCTCGGCATCGAATGTGGCCAGGTGCTCAAAGGCGAAAGACCGGCTGCGGCCGGGGCTTAGGCCAGCCGCGATCTCTGCTGCCTCGATGATGAAGGTGCCGGAGCCGCACATGGGGTCGAGTACGGGCTCGGTGCCGCGATAGCCGCATTGGCGCAGGAAGAGAGCGGCCAGCGTCTCGCGCATCGGGGCCTTGGCGACGGCTTCCTTGAATCCCCGCTTGTGGAGGAGCTCGCCCGAGGTATCGACGGCGATGGTGCACAAGTCGTCGTCGAAACGCACTCGGACACAAACCGCGGCACCGGGATCGACCGGTGCGCCCAGGGTTTCCCTAATGGCGCGCTCGACGCGCTGTGCGGCGGCGCCTGAATGGTAGATGCGCGAGGCGCGGCAGGTCGCCTCGACGCGGAATGGCTGATCAGGGCGCAGGACCGCGGCCCATGCCAGCCGACGGGCACGTTTGTCGAGTTGGGCCAGGTGGAGGGCTCGAAACTCGCCGACGCGGGCGAGGACGCGACCGGCGCCGCGCAGTTCGAGGTTGGCGCGCCAGACGTCGGGCCAAGCGCCCTGAAACTTGACGCCGCCCTTGACGGCCTGGGCGCCCTTGAAGCGGTGCTCCTTGGCTTCGATGCGCAGGGTCTCTTCCATGCCTGGCGCGGCTGCCAGGAAGATCTCGAAATCGTCGGTCTGGGTCATCGCGGGGGACTGGCGTGATGGGACGGGGGCTCGCCTGCGGGCCGGGTGTCGCCGGCGCCCAGGGCACGCTGCATGAGGACGCTGTCGAGCCAGCGATCGGCCTTCCAGCCGATGGACTGAATGGTGCCGCAAACGGCGAAACCCATGGCGCGATGCAGGCCTATGGACGCCTGATTGGCGGAATCGCCGATGACGGCAATCATCTGGCGATACCCACACACCGTGCAGGCGGAGATGAGCTCGGTCATAAGGCGTCGACCGGCGCCGGTCCGGTAAGCTTGCGGGGCGACATAGACGGTGTTCTCGATGGTCCAGCGGTAGCCGGGGCGGGTGCGGTAGGGGCTTGCATAGGTGTAACCGATCACTTTGCCGGAGCGGTCGGCGACGAAATACGGGAAGCCGCCAGCGAGCACGGTGTCGAAGCGGCGGCGCATTTCGGCCTCACCGGGCGGCTCGTACTCCCAACTGGCCAGGCCGTCGACGACGGCGGTTGCGTAGATCGCGGTAATGGCTGCGATATCTTCGGCGATGGCGGGGCGTATCGTGACCTCACCCATGGTGGCTCTCCGGGCGGACAAAGCTGGAAAAAGAGAAGGGCCCCGCCATTTACGGCGAGGCCCCTCCCAATTCCACTCAATTTCCGCAGTCGGTCTTACTCGCGCTGGCCAAGCAGCGAGAGGAGCATCTGGAAGAGGTTGACGAAGTCCAGGAAGAGCGACAGCGCTCCCCAGGCCGCCGCCTTGCTCATCGCAGCGGCATCACCGACGACATGGTAATACTCGTCCTTGATGCGCTGGGTGTCATAGGCGGTGAGGCCGGCAAAGACCAACACGCCGATGACCGAGATGGCAAACTGCAGGGCCGACGACTGGAAGAAGATGTTCGCCAAGCCAGCCAGGATGATGCCGATCAGGCCCATGAAGAGGAACGAACCCCAACCGGACAGATCCTTCTTGGTGGTGTAGGCCCACAGGCTCAGCGCGGCAAACGACAGCGCCGTGATGCCAAACACCTGGCCGATGGAGCCGAGCTTGTACTGGATGAACCAGCTCGCGCCGCCTGCACCAATAAGCGAAACCAACGCCCAGTAGGAGAGCTTGGTGGCGCCGGCGCTCATGTTCTGGCCGAGGAAGGCGATACCGAGCAGCAGCACCAGGGGAGCGAACTTCAAGACCATGATCAGCGGCGAGCCGAACAAGGCCTGGCCGAACGCCGTCAGCTTGACGCCGTTGCGCAAGGTTGCGGTTGCCAGCGCCGGATCGGTCGCAACCGACAGCGCGTAGACGGTGTAGGCGAGCACGGCTGCCAAGCCAATGCCGCCGGCGAGGTAGTTGTAAACGCGCAACATGTGTGCGCGCAGCCCCTCGTCCACGTTTACGGCTGTGCCTGCACCCGCGGCCGGCCTGCCGTGCACATACCTGTTATCGATCTGAGCCATTGGTCCCTTCGAGCCTCTCGTATTCGGTGTGGGATACATTGTCCCTTTGCCGCGAAGTTTCGACTTTCGCAGCTCCCAGCAATATGATTGTGCGGCCCGGCGTTTTCAAGGTCACGACGCGAAAATCCGACATCAGCGTTCGGGATTTGGGGGCTGCATGGCGTTGGCGCCCCTTATTCGGCGCGCAGGTAGGGTACCGGGCGGGCCTTGAGAACATTGCGCGTACCGAGCAGTCCAAGCGCCACCACCAGACCGATCGAAATGGCAAGTGCCTGGGCGACGGCTGCGAGCGAGAAATGGAAGGGCAGTTTCATCAGCAGCGTGAGCACCGCCCATGCCCCTGCCGAGCCGATTGCAACTGCAACGACGGCCGTTGCGATAGCTAGCAGCAGGTATTCGACGAGGTGCATGCTCAGGATCTGGCGACGGGTGCCGCCGAGCGTCTTCATGATGACGGCGAGCCTGATGCGGCGCTGCTGGGCGGTGGCGAGCGCGCCCGCCAGGACTAAGGCGCCGGCGAGCAAAGTGACACTGCCGGCGAGACGGACGGCCGTCATGATCTTGGTGAAGACGTCGTTGAACGCTGCGATGGCGTCCTTGACGCGGATGACGGTGACGGAGGGGTGGGTCCGGCCGAGCGCACGAGATATCTCCGCCTCCTTCTTCAAGGAGACCGTGGGGGGTAGCGCCACCGTGGCGAGAAAATTGTGCGGCGCTGCCTGCAGGACGTTGGGAGAGAAGACCATGACGAAATTGATGCCGAGGCTCTCCCATTCGACCTCACGCAGGTTGGAGATGCGAGCAGTGATGTTGCGGCCCAGGACATTGACGGTGATGGTATCGCCGAGAGCCAATCCGAGGTGGCCAGCGAGCTCTGCATCGAAGGAGACGAGCGCCTCGCCGGCATGGTTGGGGGGCCACCAACTCCCGGCGACGATGCGGGAGCCTGCCGGAAGGTCGCGGGCATAGGTCAGCCCGCGGTCGTTGCGCAGCACCCATTGGGCTTCCGGCGGGGCGTTGATCTGCTCGACGGGCTTGCCCTTGAGGGAGACGAGACGGCCACGCAACATCGGCGCCATGCGCGTGACGGCTGCCGGCTCCTGGCGCTTGATGAAGGCCTCCAGGGCGTCGCGCTCGGCTGGAGGGATGTCGATCAGGAAGTAGTCCGGCGCATCGGCAGGCAGCCGCGTGCGCAACTCGTTGACGATGCCGGCGTCGATCAGGGCAACCGTGGTCAGAAGCGACAGGCCGGCGCCGAGTGACAGGACGACCGAGCGGGTGAGACCGCCGGGTGCGCCGATGGCGCCGAGGGCCAGTGCCATTTCCGGCCGGCGTGGCCGGGGGAGGCGGCGCGCGATGGCCGCCAGGGCCGATCCCAGGGCCGGAAAGATCACGAATACTGTGGCGAGGCCGGCGCAGAAATAGGCGGCAAGGCTTCTGGATTCCGAGCCCAGGATGGCCAGGGCCGCGAGCGCCAGGGCCATCAACACGGTGGCTGCGATCACCGGGCGGGACGGGCGCGTGGACGCGTCGGAGACTTGGTCGCGATAGAGATTGGCGGCCCGCACACGGGCAGCGCGACCCAACGGCCAGAGCGAGAACAGCAGCGCAACGAGGAAGCCGTAGGCGGCAGCGAGCACGAGCGTGGCCGGCGTGGCGGTGAGCGTGATTTCAACCGGCAGCAGGTTGGAGACGGTGCGATTGAAGGCGAGGGGCAGGATGAGCCCCACCAACAGTCCGATGACGACGCCCAGGGTTGCCAGTGCCAGGATCTGAATGAGGTGGAGGGTGAAGATCTGGCGGCTCGAGGCGCCGAGGCTGCGCATCGTGGCGATGGTCTTCCGGCGTTTGTCGACGTAGGCGGCTACGGCATTTGCGACGCCGACGCCGCCGATCATCAGCGAGGCGAGACCGATAAGAGTGAGGAACTGGCGAAGCCGATCGAGGGTGCGCGTCAGGTTCGGGGAGGGGTTGGTGCGGTCGCGGATCGCAAAACCGGCGTCTGGCAGCTCGGCCTTGGCGCGAAGGTTGAAAGCTTTCAGTGCTGTGGTGTCGGCTGTCGCCGGCAGGTCTATGGCGTAGCGCCAGCGGACGAGGCTGCCGGGGCCGGCCAAACCGGTCTTGGCAAGTGTATCGAGCGAAACGAAAACGCGGGGGCCCACCGTGAAGCGGTCGGCGATCTTGTCGGGCTCGCCGCGGTCGGACAAGGTTGCGGTGATGGTCAGGCGATGGCTGCCGAGGAGCATTTCGTCGCCGACCTTGAGGGCGAGACGCTCGAGAAGAATGGGGTCGACGATGGCGCCGGTCTGGCGAGCCGGATCGACAGCCGGGTTGGCGCCCGGCGCCAGGCGAAGGCTGCCGGCCAGTGGATAGGCATCATCGACTGCCTTGATCTCGACCAGGGCCTGATCGCTGCCATCGGTGCGGCGTGCCATCGACCGCAAGGTGGCGGTTTCGGAGACGCGGCCCTGCTGGTCGAACCAGGCGCGCTCGGCAGTGGTGGCACGGCGATGCGGTCGCGACAGCGTGACGTCACCGCCGAGTAGCTGCACGCCCTGGCGCTGGAGGCCGGCGCGAACGCCGTCGGACAAGGCCCCGATGCCGGCGATGACGGCGACGCCCAGGGCGATGCAAGCGATCAGGATCCAGAAGCCGCGCAGGCTGCGGGAGAGCTCTGTGAGAGCCAGGGCCGCGATGCGGGCCGGCCGCGCTGACGGGGCTGCGCCGGCCATGTGGGCGCGTGGGCTCGCCGTCACTGTCGTCATGGGGTGGGCTCGGCGCCGTCGCCGGTCGCAAGCGCTGGCGTCTGATCCGTGGGAGGGGCGTTGCCCGACAGCGGCGTGGAGCGCTCGTCCGCCGCGATGCGGCCGTCTGAAATGCGAATCGTGCGGGCGCAGCGCCGGGCCAGGCTTTCGTCGTGGGTGACGAGAATGAGCGTGGTGGCGTGGCGCGTACCCAGGCTCATGATCTGCTCGATAACCTGCCGGCCAGTGCGGCCGTCGAGATTGCCGGTCGGCTCGTCGGCCAGGAGGATCTTCGGCTCGGTGACGAGCGCGCGCGCCAGCGCCACCCGTTGCTGCTCGCCGCCCGACAACTGTGCGGGGTAGTGCTCGAGGCGGCTGGCGAGGCCCACTTCGCGCAAGGCCGCGGTTGCCCTCTCGCGGGTGCCTGCCTGGCCGCGGAACTCGAGCGGGAGGGCGACATTCTCCAGCGCCGTCATGGTCGGCACCAGATGAAAGGACTGGAAGACGATACCGATGTTGGCGGCACGGACGGCAGCAAGCTCATCTTCGTCGAGAGGCGTCATATCGACGCCTGCCACGCGAACACGGCCGTGCGTTGCCTGCTCGAGGCCGCCCAACAGCATCAGGAGCGAGGTCTTGCCTGAGCCCGACGGCCCGACGATGGCCACCGTTTCGCCGGCGGCGACGGTAAAGTCGATGTCTTTCAGGATCTCGACGTCACCGGCCCGACTTTTCAGGGTCAACGCGGCGGTTTCGACCTCTATAACGTTGTCGGGCAAAAGCTGTGCTCCGTTCATTGGCTTGTGCAACACTACGGGCCTGCTGGTCGGGGCCTCTTGCTGCGGTCGTGGTCCGAGATCGGCCGCCAAACGCAGTGTCGCCGCTTTCGTCGTCAAGTATTGGCCGGCCGACACTCATGGATCGAGTACACGTCACGGGATCGACGGCAGGAAGCGGGAACACAACATCATGCTAGCGCGTCTCCTCGGCCAAATGGTGGCTGTGGTCACATTGATCAACACCCTCGTCGCCGTGCCGATGGCAGCGGCGCAGACAGGGGTGCCGGGGCGAGTGGTCAAAATCGTGGCATTCGGCGATAGCCTGACGGCTGGCTATGGCCTCGAGCGCCAACAGGCCTTCCCGGTGGTGCTCGAGCGGCTGCTGCGTGCCAGGGGACACGGGGTCGAGGTGATCAATGCCGGCGTTTCCGGCGACACCACTGCCACGGCCCTGCAGCGCCTCGAGTGGGTGCTGCCCGACGATGCGGAAGGGGTCATCGTGGAGCTAGGCGCTAACGACATGCTGCGCGGCCAGTCACCGGAACAGGCGCGCGCCAACCTCGATGCCATCGTGAGAAAGCTGAAGGCCCGAGGTCTCGAGGTGCTGATTGCCGGCATGCGGGCGACGCGCAACCTCGGGGACGCCTATGCCAATGCCTTCGACCGGATCTATCCGGAGCTCGCCGAGGCACATGGCCTGATAGCTTATCCATTCTTTCTGGCAGGCGTAGCGCTGGACCCGAAACTCAACCTCAACGACGGCCTGCATCCCAATGCGGCGGGGATCGAGGTGATCGCGCAGCGCATCGTGCCAACGGTTGAGGAACTGTTGGCCCGGATCGAGGCCAAACGGAAGGCTGGGGCGGCAAACTGAGGGTATGACGGGGCCAATTGATGGTGGGTTGGCCGCCCGGATGCCAGTTGCGCTACATTGGCCTAGCCTGCGGCCATGGCAGTTTGAGGTCATGGCAGTTTGCGGGCAGGACGGTTGGTCGGCGGCGGCGATGGTTGGCGCTCTTACTTCGCGACAGGGATTGGCATGCCTAGACTGTTCATTGGGCTGGAGTTGCCGGACGCGGTGCGTTTCCGGTTGTCGCTGGTGGCCGGGCCGATGCCCGGCGCGCGCTGGATCGAGCCCGAGAACATGCACATCACGCTCAGGTTTGCGGGCGACGTCGATAACCGTGTGGCGGATGAGCTTGTCGGCTTCCTGGACGAGATCGATGTGCCGGCGTTTTCTGTGGTGATCCGTGAGGTCGGGGCCTTTGGCGGGCGGGAGCCGCGGAATATTCATGCTGGCGTCGAGGGCGGGCCGGTGCTCGAGCAGCTACAACGGGCCGTCGAGCGTGCGTGCCGGTCGGCGGGCCTTGCGCCGGAGACGCGCACCTTCCGGCCGCATGTCACGCTTGCCCGTCTCAAGGGTACCAGCCCTGACGTGGTGGCGCGCTTCCTCGGATCGCGGGCGCGGCTCTCCATCGAGCCGTTCGAGGTCAGCCAGTTCGTGCTGTTTTCCTCGCGTCCTCGTGTCGGCGGCGGGCCGTATGTGGTCGAGAGCGAATTTGCATTGCGATAATTAGCGCCTGCGTTCACGTCGCCTGGATCCGCCGGATGGTCGCCGCGATGCCCTGGTGGTCACTCAGGCCGGTGACGAGGCGTACGTCGCTGGCGGTGTACTCGGGAGACGTAAAGAGGCCGTCGACCATCAGGTCAAGGGGGCCGGCGCGATGCAGCTCGGGGTCCAGGCTCGTCGTTGCCGAGGGCGGGATGTTGTCACGCCATTTTGCCGCGAACGCCGCGAAAATCGGTCCGCCGCGGGGAGCATTGAAGTCGCCGGTAAGAATGATGGGTTCGGTGCCAATGGCGGCGATAAGCTTGTCGGCGGCTGCCGTCTGGAACGGCCTGGGCTCGCCATCGGGCGTCCAGGGGAAGTGCGTGGTGGCGAGCGTAAATATCTGGTCCGCCAGCTTCACGCGCGCCTTGGCGAGGACATACCGGCAGGTGGCGACCTTGCTCTCCTCGGTTGTGCGGTCGAACAACTGTTGGCCGGTGCCGTCGCCGGCATAGACCATGGTTTCGGTGTTCTCGAGGGGCGTGCGCGATAGTATGGCGACGCCGAAGGACGCATGACCAATCGGGTGAATGGCCATATTGGCGTAATGGCAGTGATTGAGGCCGGTGTCGCGGCGGATGCGGTCGAGGTCGCCGGCCATGACCTCCTGCAGGCAGGCAACGTCGGGGCGGGCTGCTACCAGATGCGGAATGAAGCGGTCCAAATGCGTGGAACGCTCGATATTCAAGCAGAATAACTTTGGCACTCTTCGCCTCCTCGGGCGGCAGACGATACCCCGCTTATGGCGTAATGCGTCGTTTAAACAAGCATAATCAGCCGACGTTGCTCTTCTCTCGCGCTTCGCCGCTCGTATCTCCCGCTAGCCGGCGTCGGAGCTGGCGCTTGCGGATCAGGTATGTGGCCACGATCGCAGTCGGGATAATGATGATGCCGGCGTAGAAGAGGCCGAAGAAAGTCAGCAACACAGTTACAAAGAGCATCTTTTGTGCGTGGTCGAAGAGGCCTGCGAGAGTCGGCATAGCGATTTCTGCGTTCGCATACGCGATGATCAATAACGTAATCCACATGGCGCCGCACACGATGAGGGGGCCCACCCAGAGGGCGCGCCACGGTCCCGCGCTGGCGCGCGGGAAGGCGTGGGGCCAGACCAACAACGTCATGAGGAACGTCGATGCGACGGCGCATGCCGCCATCACTAGGCGTTGGGGGTCGCCGGAAAACACCTGGACGGTCACTGCCGCCGCGGGAATTGCGACGACCGTCGCCCAGCTTGCGGCCTCGATCCGCTCAGCCCGCCTGAGGTTCATGGCGTCCGGTCTTCCCGCGAGCAGAGGTTGGTTTCACTTCCCCGGTCGGGATGTTTACTCGGCGGCGGCAGCGGGGGTCACGGCCTCCCACTTCTTGACGACGGGCAGCACCTCCTTGGCAAAGAGCTTGAGGCTGCGCTCGGAGACCTCGATCGGCGTACCGCCGAAGCGGAAGGCGACGTTCATCTCGAAATCGCCGAGCAGCTTGCGGCGCTCCTCTAGGCCGCGGAGGACCTTGTCGGGCGTGCCCCAGCTTGCCGCCTTCATAAAGCCCTCGACGGCGGCCGGCAGGCCACCACCCTTGCGGGCGATCTCGGCCTTCTGCTGGTAGCTGTCGTAGCCCTTCACCTTGGCAAAGTGCTCGCCGAGAAACTCGTAGTGATAGAAGTTCGATTCCACGAACTTGCCCTGATATTGGCGGGCCTCGTCCTCGCAGGTTGCGAGGTCAGTGCTCATGACGGCGAACTCGGTCAGCATCGGTACAGGTGGCTTGGTGCCGTGATACTTCTGGTGCAACTCACGGCCGCGGCGGATCATCGGCTCGCGCATCTCCCAGGGGCGGTCGGCGAACATCACCATATGGGCGCCGAGCTTGGCGGCTGACTCGATCGAATCCTCGCTGGAGGCTACTGCGTAGATGCGGCCGTCGAAAGAATTCTGCGGGCGAGGGCGGATTTCGATGCGCGGCTGTTTGTAGTGCTTGCCGTTGCCTTCCATGAAGCCCGTCTTGAGGGCATTAATGATCATCGGAGCGGCCTCGTCGAAGCGCTCGCGGGATTCCGACATATCCAGGCGGAAGGCTTCGAACTCGCGGCGGGCGAGGCCACGACCCATGCCGAAGCGGAGACGGCCGCCAGAGAGCATGTCGAGGACGGCTGCGTTCTCGGCAACGCGGAGGGGGTCGTGCCAGGGCAGGATCACGGCGGCAGTGCCGACATCGATGTTCGGGCACTTCGCCGTCAGATAGGTCATGAGCTGGATGTTGTCGGGCACGAACGAGTAGTCGTTGAAGTGATGCTCCGCCGACCAGAGGCAATCGAAGCCCAGGTCTGCTGCCATGCGGGCGAGCTTGATCTCCTCGTCCCACACCTGCTTGTCCGGGCAGTTCTCCCAGCCGTAGCTGGCGAAAACCATCATCATTCCGACGTCCATGCGGGCCTCCCTCGGGTATCATAGATGCTTGCGATAGCGCTTTGGGACAATGCTTCCACGAGCCGGCTCAACTGGCAACCCGGCTTGGCGCCCGTGTGGGCCTGCAGGGGTGCGCGTGGGGCCAAAAAAAACGACCATGGCGCTTGGCCCGGTGTGTCAAATATGATCCTTCTGAGGGCCGGACGGTTTAGGCTGTTGCGGATGAAAATCATGAGGCTCCTGGTGGCTTGCTATTGTGGCATGCGTCACCAACGGGGCTTTTGACTGGAACATGTGTCGATGATCGAGCGCCACCAGACCGATATCCTGATCCTGGGCTCCGGGGGGGCCGGCCTGTTTGCGGCGCTGCATGCCCACCAGGCCAATCCGCATCTCGACATCACCGTTGCCTCGAAGGGGCTGCTCGGCAAATCCGGATGCACGCGGATGGTGCAGGGTGGCTACAACGTAGCGCTGCACAAGGGCGATTCCATCGAGCGCCATTTCATGGACACCATCGACGGGGGCAAGTGGCTGCCGAACCAGGAACTGGCTTGGACGCTGGTGGTGAAAGCCATCGAGCGGGTGCGCGAGCTCGAGAACGAGGTTGGCTGTTTCTTCGACCGCAACACCGATGGCTCGCTGCACGGCAAGGCCTTCGCGGGTCAGACCTTCGATCGGACCGTTCACAAGGGCGATCTCACGGGCATCGAGATCATCAACCGGCTGATGGAGCAGGTGTGGGCGCGGCCCTCGATCCGGCGGATGGAAGAGCATCGGGCGATTGCCCTCATTCCCGAAAAGGGTCATGGGGGGGCCGCGGGAGGATCTGAAAAAGCGCCGCCGATTGCGGGCGTGCTGTTCATCGACGTCAGGACGGGCCAGTTCCGGCTGGTGATGGCCAAGGCCGTGCTGTTGGCGACGGGTGGCGGGCCAACGATGTACAAATACCATACGCCCTCCGGCGACAAGGCAATGGACGGCCTGGCGATGGCGCTGGATTACGGGCTGGCGTTGCGCGACATGGAGATGGTGCAGTTCCATCCGACCGGTGTGCTGGCGGGGCCGGATACGCGGATGACGGGCACCATCATCGAGGAGGGTCTCCGGGGCGCGGGCGGCTATCTGCTCGACGGCCAGCAGCAGCGCTTCATGTTCAATTACGATCCTCGTGGCGAGCGGGCGACACGCGATCTCGTCTCGCAATCGATGTACCGAGAGATGCTGGCCGGGCGGACGACGCCCAACGGCGGGCTCTACATCTCGATGGGACATCTGGGACCACAGAAGGTCGCCAAGATGTTCAAGGGCATGGTCGAGCGCTGTGCCGACTGCGGCTTCGATCTGGCCGGCGGACTTGTCGAGGTGGTGCCGACGGCACACTACCTGATGGGCGGTGTGGTGGTGAAGGTGGATACGTCGACGGCTGTGCCGGGCCTCTATTGCGCGGGCGAGGACGCGGGCGGCGTGCACGGGGCCAACAGGCTCGGCGGCAATGGCGTCGCCAACTCGACCGTCTACGGCGGCATCGCCGGCGAGACGATGGCCAACGACATCAAGCACGGGCTCGAACAGCGCGAAGCCGACATGGAGGCTGCCCAATCCGCCATGCAGGCCGCGTTGCATCCGTTCCGCCAGAAGCCGGGTGACGTTAATACCATTCGCGACACGTTGCTGGACCTGATGTGGGACGATGTCGGCATCATCCGCGACAAGCAACCAATGCAGCGCGCGCTCGCCCGGCTCGACGAATTGGAGGGTCAGCTCGGCACGGCGGGCGTGCCTGACGGCAATCGGGCCTTCAACCTTTCCTGGCACGACTGGCTGAACCTGCGCTCGCAGATCGCCATGTCGAAGGTGGTAGCGGGGGCGGCACTGGCGCGGGAGAATTCGCGTGGCTCGCATTACCGCGAAGATTTCAAGGATCCGGGCGACATGGCAACGTCGCGGTTCACGGTTGTGCGCATGACGGCCGGCAAGCTCGATGTGACGACCGAGCCCGTCGAGTTCACGCATGTGAAGCCGGGCGAAACACTGATCAAGGACGAGCCGCAGGCTGCGGAGTAAAGAAAGAAAACGATGATCCCGATCTCAGCCATCCAATCCACCGCTGAAGCACTGATGGCGAAGGCGGCTATCGAGATCCCCGATGATTATCTCGGGGGATTGAGGGCCTGCGCCAACTCGGAAAAAGGGGATCTTTCCTCGTTCGTTATCCAGGCGATGCTGGACAACTACGAGGCGGCAAAAGAGGATCGGCGGGCGATGTGCGGTGATACCGGCGTGCCGCGCTGGTATGTGAAGTACGGCAACGAGGCTCGCGTCGAAGGTGGGCCAGTTGCGGTCGAGGCGGCGCTGCGGCGGGCGACGGCGCGTGCGACCAACGACATACCCCTCCGGCCGAACCGCGTGCACCCGCTCTGGCGGACCGACCACAACAACAACTGTGGCATCGGGGCTCCCGAGATCGAGTATGCCTTTCACCCGGAAGGTGACTGGATCGATCTCATCACGGTGCATAAGGGGGGGCTCTTTGGCACCGACTACCGGATGCTGTTTCCCGGAGACGGGATCGAGGGCATCAAGCGCTTCTTCCTGGATACGGCGATTGCGTTCGGCAAGCGTGGGCTCGCCTGCCAGCCGGCGATCGTGGGCATCGGGCTTGGCGGCTCGAAGGACATCTGCTCGGTGCTTGGCAAGCAGGCCGCCTGCCTCAGGGTGGTCGGGTCAAAGAATCCGGACCCGAAAATCGCGGCGCTCGAAGACGAGCTCAAGGACCTCGGAAACTCGATCGGCATGGGGGCCATGGGCTTCATGGGCTCGTCGATGGTAGTGGCGGCTCACATCGAGGTCGGCTATTGCCACACTGGCGGTATGCCCATGAGCATGCACATGTTCTGTCTGTCGTCACGGCGTGCGGTGGCGCGGGTGTATGCCGATGGACGGGCGGAATACCGCACCGATCCCGACTGGTTCACCGACTATTCGCGCCGATCGACGGTCGAATGGGAAGCGCCCGAGGGCCGGCAGGCTGCGGAGTAGCTCAATCCTTAAGCGGGTTGCCGACGCGGGGTTGTGTGCGCTACGGCAGGGCCGCATAGTCGGACAAAACGGCCAACGAGGACCCTCACATGGACTTTCAATTGTCGGGCGATCAGAAGACCCTGCAGGGGCGGGCGCGCGAGCTTGCGCGCGGCAGCTTCGAGGCGAGGGCGGCCGAGATCGACCGCAGCGAGCAGTATCCCTGGCAGAACGTCAAGGAGCTGAAGGAAGCGGGCTTCATGGGGATGACGATCCCGAAGCAGTACGGTGGTCAGGGCCGCACCTTCCTCGATGCGACGCTGGTGATCGAGCAGATGGCGCAGGTGTGCGGCGTCACCGGCAGGATCGCAGTCGAGAGCAACATGGGCGCGATCTCGACGATCATGAAATACGGCACGGAGGAGCAGCGAAAAATGGCTGCGGGCTTCGTGCTCGATGGCGACAAGCCGGCGATCTGCATCACCGAGCCCGAGGCCGGCAGTGCAGCAACCGAGATGACGACGCGCGCTGACAAGAAGGGCAACGGCTACGTTCTCAACGGTAAGAAGCACTGGATCACGGGTGCCGGCGCCTCGCGGCTGCATTTGATCTTCGCGCGGGTGTTTGACGAGCAGGGCGAGGAGCAGGGCATCGGCGGTTTCCTTGCCGAGCGGGAGGTTACGGAGGGACTGAGCATCGGCAACCGCGAGCCGACCATGGGGCTGCGCGGCATTCCCGAGGCCGAGGTCATTATGCACGACATGGTGGTCGGCGCAGATGCGCTGGTGATGCCGCCGCGCGGGCTCAAGAAGGGCTTTGCCGACCTGATGGATGCCTATAACTCGCAGCGGGTCGGCGCCGGCACGATGGCGCTCGGCATCGCGCAAGGCGCCTATCAGCATGCGCTCGCCTATGCGAAGGAGCGGCATCAGTTCGGCCGGCCGATCTACGAGTTCCAGGGCCTGCAGTGGATGCTCGCCGACATGGCGATCCAGATCGATTGCGCCCAACTGATGCTGTACCGGGCCGCTGCCAACGCGGGCGACGGTTTTCCCGATGCGACGGAGGCTGCCAAGGCCAAGGTTGTGGCGGCCGACATGGCGATCAAGGTCACCAACGATGCGCTGCAGATCTTCGGGGCTACCGGTTATTCGCGCCGGCGGCCGCTCGAGCGCATGGTGCGGGATGCGCGCATGTTCTCGATCGGCGGCGGAACGGCGCAAATCCTGCGCACGGTCGTGGCCACGCGGATCCTCGAAAGGAAATTGCCGCAGACGCGCGACGGCTACACGAAGCTTGCAGCCCAAGAAGCGGCCGGAAAAAAGGACGCGGCGGAGTGATCCGAGCACGTGAAGCCAGCGGCTGGTGCGCGCGGAGCGCGGTTGACATGAACACGGGTAAAGCATGAGCGAGGCAGTGGGCGGCACGGCCGAGGCGAAGGCAAGCGGGCCGTCGGGACATGGCGCTGCGGTGCCTGTCCGTGGCGACGGCGCCGGGCCCGATAAAAGCGAGACGATCGAGGTCGCGATCTGGCGCGGCGGTGATGAAGGCAGCTACCAGACCTTCCGAGTGCCGCTGCGTGCAAGCCAGACCGTGCTCGACGTGGTGACGCATGTGCAGCGCCATCTCGATCCGACGCTCTCCTATCGGTTCGCCTGCCGTGTTGGGGTGTGCGGTTCGTGTGCGATGACGGTCAACGGCCGGCCGCGGTGGACGTGCCGGACACATGTGTCCAAGGTGGTCGAGAAAGGGCGGATCGAGATCGCGCCGCTCGCCAACCTGCCGGTGATCAAGGATCTCGCCACTGACATGACGCCCTTCTTCGAGAAGTGGCAGGAGGCGAAAGGCGCCTTCAAGCCGTCGACGACGCGGGCCGAGCCGGTGAGCGACATCTCGCCGGAGACGCCGCAGCGGCGGATCATCGATGCGGCGATCGAGTGCATAAATTGCGGGGTGTGCTTTTCAGCCTGCGATACGGTGCGGTGGAATAGCGACTACATGGGGCCTGCCGCGCTCAACCGGGCCTGGACACTCGTCAACGACTCGCGCGACAGCGGCAATGTCGACCGCCTGTTCGCCGTGGCGCAGGGTGGCGGCTGCCATGCCTGCCACACCCACCAATCTTGCGAGCAGCATTGTCCGGTTGGCCTCAACCCGACGGCGTCGATCGCCGGCCTCAAGCGGCGCACGATGCAGGCCTACATTCGCGGGGAGCTCAAGTGAACGTCCGCCTCTATGTGATGCAACGATTGACGGCGGCGATCATGGTGCCACTGATCGTTGGCCACCTGATCGTGATCTTCTACGCCACGCGTAAGGGCCTTACGGCCGGCGAAGTGCTGGCGCGGACGCGAGGGAGTGTCGGTTGGGGCCTCTTTTATGCGGCCTTCGTCGCGGCGGCGGCAGTACACGGGGCAATCGGCATCCGCTCCGTGGCGCGCGAGTGGGGGCAGATGGCAGGGCGCAAGCTCGACCTGCTGATGTGGGGATGTGGGCTGGTGCTTGGCTTGCTCGGGTTGAGGGCGGTATGGGCGGTGGTGATCGGATGAGCCAGACACAGCGCCCCAGCACGACCGGGTATCGTCGCGAGCCTTTGTGGCGGGCTGCCATGATCCACAGGCTGTCGGGTCTGGCACTCGCCTGTTTCCTGCCGCTGCATTTTCTCGCCCTGGCGCTGACGCTCGATGGCGAGGCCAGTTTCGATCGCTTTCTGCGGTGGACCGATCAGCCACTTTTCAAGGCGGCAGAGACGATGCTGGTGGGGCTGCTGGCAGTGCACCTGCTCGGCGGCGTCCGTGTGCTGGTGATCGAGAATCTCGGCTGGCATTCTGGTCAAAAACAACTTGCGATGGGGGCTATCGTGGTCGCCGTGCTGGTCGCGGCGGCGTTTTTTCTGCGGTTGTTCTAGCGTAGCGTCGTTTTTTCGCTCACGGCGCGTGCCGCGCTGCCAATTGGCAGCGCTGCGCCTCCGCGGGGGCGCCGCTCAGCGGCGGGCCGCGGTCGCGGCCTTCGCGATGCGTGCGACGGGTCGCACGCTGGCGCTAAGGGGTGGGCAACGCGAGGGGATTGGGCTGGCGCGGTTGTTTTCGCTTGCGGCGCATGCCGCGCGGCCAATGGGTGGGCGGTGGTCGCCAAAGGCTGCTCGCCGGACAGTTGGACGTGGTGCGTTTGCCCTTCGCATGCGATTCGCGTTACGGTTCAGCCGTTAGACCTTCGACATGACGAATGGGACATTCATGACCGTAAAATATCATCTGATCAGCTCGTTCACGTGACCGTGGGTTCAGCGCGCCGTGATTGCAATGCGCGCCAAAAACGTGGACTTCGACGTGACCTATGTGAACTTGCGCGACAAGCCCGCGTGGTTCCTGGAAATCTCGCCGCACGGCAAAGTGCCGGTGCTCAAGGTCGGCGAAGAGATCCTGTTTGAATCGAATGCGATTGCCGAGTTCCTCGACGAGGTGGTCGAGCCGCGGCTGCATCCGGCGGATCCGATCAAGCGCGCGCGCAATCGGGCCTGGACCGACTTCGTGCCTACGTTCTCGGCGGCCATGGGCGGCATCACCTATGCCAAGGACGAGGCGGCGCTGAAGGACGGCGTCGAGAAGATGGCCGGGCCGCTGTCGCGTCTCGAGGGTGCGCTCAAGACCGAACGGACGGGCAAAGGGCCCTTCTTCAACGGCGAGAAGCTCAGTCTGGTGGATGCGGCCTACGCGCCGTTCCTGCAGCGCTTCACGATCTGCGACGCCGTGCTGAAGACGGGCCTGTTGGAGCAGTATCCGCTGGTCAAGGCCTGGACTGAGACGTTGCTCGCCGATGCGCGGGTGACCTCGGCGCTGCCTGAGAATTTCGCAGAGGAGTACCGCGCCAATCTCAAGCGACGCGGGACGCTGGCGGCCGGATTGATGGAAGCAGCCGAGTAAGTGGCTCGGTCGTTATAGACGCAGGGCTGCGATTGCGGCGTCCTGCAACGCGGGAGGCGGCGCGCCGCCTCCCTTGCGTTTCGCCATTTGCGAGGAATCGATGTCATGACCGAGATCCGGCGGATCGTCGTCACGCGGGACGTCATCGTCAGTGAAATGGGCCAATCTTTGCCGCGGCCCGTCGTTCGTGCCGTCGGCCTTGCAGTGATCGCCAATCCTTTTGCAGGCCGCTTCGTCGAAGACCTTGCGCCCCTGTTCGCAGCGGGGCGCGAGGTCGGACAGATGCTCAGTGGGGAGCTTGCCGGTCTGCTTGGCGCGCCCGCGGTTGCCTACGGCAAGGCCGCCATTGTCGGCGCGGCGGGGGAGAAGGAGCACGGCGGGGCTGCGATCCATCCGATGCTCGGCAAACCGATGCGCGAGGCGATCGGTGGGGGCAAAGCCGTGATCCCGTCCAATGTGAAAGTTGGCGGCATCGGCGCTAGCATCGATGTGCCGATCGGGCACAAGGACAACGTCTGGTCGTTCGATCATTTCGATACGATTACCGTGTCGGTCGGCGATGCACCGCGGGCCGACGAGATCGTCGTCATCTTGGTGATGGCCGACGGCGGGCGCGCCTTGCCCAGATGCGGCGATGGCCCGGTGTGAAGTGGCCGTTTGGGCTCAGTTCGCGCTGCTGATGGCGATCAAAGCGCTAGGTACTTGGCTTTCACAGTCTCGCGGTCGGCCTGAAAGGCCGCCAATGGCGCATGGTAGACCATGCGGCCCTTGACCATGATGTGGACAACGTCGGCGACGGCTTCGGCCAACTTCAAGTTCTGCTCGACGAGCAGCACGCTGACGCCTTCGTCGCGCAGCCTGGCGATAACGGTGGCGAGCTCGCGTACGACCAAGGGGGCGAGGCCCTGACTCGGCTCGTCCAGCAGCATCAGGGTTGGGTCGGTTACGAGTGCGCGGGCGACCGCCAGCATCTGCTGCTCACCGCCCGACAACTGCGAGCCCTTGTTCGTTCGCCGATTGGCAAGCGAGGGGAAGAGATCCAGCAGGCGGTCGATCGTCCAGACTTTTGCCGGCCGGCGCTCGGCAACCCTTATGTTCTCAATGACGGTGAGATCGGGAAAGATCATGCGGCCTTCCGGCACGTAGGCCACGCCTGCGCGTGCGATCTGGTGCGGCTGCCAGCCTGCCACCTGCTGGTCGCCGATCCAGACCTCGCCGCGGCGCGGGGGGACGAGCCCCATGATCGAGCGTACGGTGGTGGTCTTGCCGACACCGTTGCGGCCCAGTATCGCTGCGATTTTGCCCGTCTCCAGCTCCAGGTCGACGCCCTGGAGAATGTGGCCGGTACCGTAATAGGTGTGGAGGCCTGCGATCCGCAGCATCAGTCGAATCCTCCGAGATAGGCGTCCTGCACGCCCTTGTCGGCGCGAACGATCTCCGGCTTGTCGTCGGCGATAATGCGGCCCTGGTGCAGGACGGCGATCTTGTCGGCCAGCTTGAAGACCACCTCCATGTCGTGCTCGACCAGCATGACGGTGACGCCGCCGCCAGCAAGCACGCCGCGCAGAATCTCGACGGCGCGGTCGGTTTCCTCGATCGAGAGGCCCTGGGTCGGCTCGTCGAGCATCAGCAGGCGGGCGTCCTGGGCCAGTGCCATGGCGATCTCGAGCAGGCGCTGGTCGCCGTGGGAGAGGGCGTGAGCAAGGGTGTTGGCGTGGGCCTCGATGCGCAGGCGCTCGAGCGCAGTGTCGGCGGCCGCGGTGGCGCGGGCGAGCACACCGGCACCACCGACGGGGTGCCAGCGCGCGGGGTCGCGAGCCTGGGCTGCCAAGCGCACGTTCTCGCGGGCGGTGAGGCCGGGCATCAGATGGGTGAGTTGGAAGGTGCGTGCGATGCCCTTCTGGGCGATGACCTGGGCGGGGAGGCCGGTGATGTCCTCGCCTGCAAAGCGCACGGTCCCCACGGTCGGCGGCAACATGCCGGTGACCAGGTTGAAGAAGGTGGATTTGCCGGCGCCGTTGGGTCCGATGACGGCGTGGATCTCGCCCTCCACGATGTCGAGGGTGACATCATCAACGGCGACGAGCGCACCGAAACGCTTGGTCAGGCTGCGGCATTCAAGCAGCGCCATGAGGTCTCTCCGCGCTTGCGGGCTCATCGGTACTGTCTTCAGTTGCTGCCTTCCGGCCTGCGCCTGCGATCATGCCGGCAAGGCCTTGGGGGGCAAACAGAATGACGGCGATGAACACGGCGCCGAAAATGATCGGCCACAACTCCCTGACGTAGGGCAGGGCCGAGAGCTCGTGCTCGAGAAACAGGAAGAAGGCTCCACCGAGGATCGGGCCGGCGAGCGTGCCGCGACCGCCGACGATAACCATGATCAGCACCATGCCCGACAAGCGCCAGAAGAACAGCTCGGGGCTGGCGAAGCCTGCCAGCGGGGCGTAGAGCGCGCCGGCGAGGCCGCCAAGGGCATAGGCAATGACGACAATCGCCATGCGGTAGGAGCGCGTGTTGTAGCCGAGCGCCCGGGTCTTGACCTCATTCTCGCGGATGCCGGCGAGGACTTGGCCAAACGGCGAGGTGACGAGGTGGCGGCAGAATATGTAGGCCAGCGCCAGGATGATCAGCACCAGGTAGAGGTAGCCGTTGCGTGTCTGGAAAAAATCGATCCCAAACGGGCCAGCGCGGCGCTGGATGCCGGCGATGCCGTCGGAGCCGCCGGAGAACT
The DNA here is from genome assembly GCA_963761475.1 of uncultured Alphaproteobacteria bacterium. Taxonomy (GTDB): domain Bacteria; phylum Pseudomonadota; class Alphaproteobacteria; order Rhizobiales; family Hyphomicrobiaceae. The sequence goes on along the minus strand of CAVXGT010000010.1, from coordinate 252,452 downwards.
CCTTGAACTGGTAGACGGAGGCATAGAAGAGCTGGGCGAAGGCGAGCGTCAACATGGCGAATGAGACGCCTGTCGAGCGCGTGCAGACCCAGGCGATCGGAATTGCAATTAGCCCGGTGATCACCATCGCGGCGGGGATCGCCAGCAGCATCGGCACGTCGAGATTGAGTAGGATGAGGGCGGAAGCGTAGGCGCCCAGGCCGTAGGCTGCGGCATGGCCGAAGCTTTCCAGGCGCGTGTAGCCGACCATGAGATCGAGGCTCATGGCGAAGAGGCCGAAGATCAGGGCCTCGGTGACGATGCCAATCATATAGACAGGCAGCACGTGCGGCAGGCTGGCGGCGACGACCAGCGCGACGACGAGCCCTATGAGTTCCCGGCGCTGCATCACTCCTCCTTGCCCATGAGGCCGCCGGGGCGGACGATCAAGACGAGCAGCATGATCAGGTAAAGCAGGGACAGCGCCAGGCTTGGGAGGTAGTAGGCGCCGAAGACCTGCACAAAGCCGACCAGGATCGAGCCGACGGCTGAGCCGACGAAACTCCCCATGCCGCCGATGATGACGATGACGAAGGCGTCGACGACGACGTTGGTGCCCATGGCAAGGTAGGCGCCGATCAAGGGGGTCGCGAGGACGCCGCCAAGGGCCGCCAGCGCGCAGCCCAAGGCGAAGACGCCGGTGCGGACGAGGCGAACGTCGGTGCCGAGGGCATGCACCATCTCGGCGTTCTGGGAGACGGCGCGGATCAGCAGGCCGGCGCGGGTTCGCTCGAGGAACTGCCACAGGGCAATGGCGGCGGCGAGGCCGAGGCCGATCAGGAACAAGCGGTAGATCGGGAACGGGAAGTCCAGCAGGAAGACGACACCGGTCAACACCTCTGGGATTTCGATGCCGCCGGGTTGCGCGCCCCAGATCAGGCGGACCGCTTCGGACAAGATCAGCGCCAGGCCGAAGGTAATCATCAGGTAGGCGCCACCGTCGCGGCGACCGTAGAGCCGGCTCAGTAAATAGTGCTCGAATAGGCCACCGATGAGGCCGACCGCGATGGGCGCCAAGACGATGGCCAGCCAGAATTGCCCGGTTAGTGCAGCGATAGAATAGCCGATATAGGCGCCCAGCATGTAGATGGCACCATGCGCAAAGTTGATGATGCGCATGATGCCGAAGATGAGCGTGAGGCCGCAGGCGATAAAGAACAGCAGCGAGGCCTGGGACAGTGCATTCAAGCACTGGGTGAGCAGGAAGCCGACGAAGTTCATGTGATCCTTGCAACCGGTGAGATAGTCGGCAGGGCAGGAGGCGATGCGGCGCGAACGACTACGCCGGCTGTGAGGCAAGTGCGACGACTAGGCCAGCCCCTCAGCGCTCCGGCACTGCGAACAGTGTCGGAGCGCTGCGGTGCTTAGCTGGCTGTTGCCAAAGGCGGTTGCGGTCAAGTGCTGAAGGTGGTCTTGCCGCAATCGGGTGTCGACATCTCGCGTGAATAGATCTTGACGATGTCAGGTGCTGCGCCTTTCGGGGTGTCGACGACCTTGACGACAATGCCGGGGTTCATGCCCTGGTGGTCGCACTTCCTGACCTTGACGGGGCCCTTGATGCTGGTCACCTCGATGTCCTCGAGGGCGGGCACCAATTTGTCGGGATCAGCGGATTTGGCCTTCTTGATGCCTGCAAAGAGGATGTCGAGGGCCTGATAGAACTCGCCGTCGGTCCAGTCAGGAAGGCTACCGGGGTGGGCCTTGGTCCAGGCGGCGACGAAGGCTTTGTTCTCGGGCGTGTCCTGGGTGTAGGCGTAGCGCGAGCCGCCGATCAGGCCGACGGCGGATTTGCCGAGTGCAGTGATGTTCGACTGTGCCACGATCTCGGTGTAGAGCGGCATGCGCTTGGAGAGGCCATATTGCGCCGCCTGCGAGTAGAAGGCGCGGGCCTCGTCACCCTGTAGCGCGACGTAGCAGCCTTTGGCGCCGGACTGCATGACCTTGGTGATGAAGGTCGCGTAGTCCTTGTTGCCGACGGGGGTCATGATCTTGTCGACCACCTTCTTGCCGAGCTTGGAGATCTGCTCGTCGAAGGCCTTTACGCTGGACTGGCCCCAGGCGTAGTCGGAGCCAAGCGCGATGTACTCCTTGGCGGGGTCGTCCTTGAGGAAGAGCGCCAGGGCGCGGGCGCCCATGGGGGCCGAGACGTTGACGCGGAAAAAATTCGGCACCAGAAGCTCTTGCGTGGTCAAGCGGCCGTCGCCATTGCCGTGGCTCACGAACAACGCATTCCACTGCTTGAGCTTCGGCATGATGGCACGCGCCTCGGAGGAGACGATGACGCCGGAAATGAGGTGGCAGCCCTTGCGCTCGACGAGTTCCTGGGTCTTGCGGACGCAGGCGGCCGGATCACCCTGTGTGTCCTCGATCTCGAACTCGATGGGACGGCCGATGAGGCCACCGCCCTTGTTGACCATCTCCTTGACCAGCTTGGCGGTGCGTATGACATGGCTGCCGAGCTCGGCGTAACCGCCAGTAACAACCGTCGGCAGGCCTATCTTGATCGGCCCGGTCTGGGCCTCGACGGTTTTCCGCAGATAGGCGGGGGATGCCAGCACGGTTGCGGCGGCGACACCACCTTTGAGAATCTTGCGCCTGGTGACAACGCGGAACGTCTCGGTCTTATCGGTCATGCTTGTTTTCCTCCCGGGGCTATCTCTCAAACGCTTGCGCCCCGGCTCTCTCGGCCAGCCAGACCCACTAACCGCGGGTCAAGAATCTTGGTGCGCAAGTGGTTGTCGCTCGGAGCCAATGGTTGACGGTGCGGGTGGCTGCGTCAAGAGCGTGTGACTGAGGGACGAAAAATTGCGGCCGCTGCCAAAGTCGGCAGCGGCCGTTTCGTTGTGCCCGATGGTCGGCTGGCGTTTGCGTATGGCTGCAACGGCTGCCATCACGCCCATTTTGCTGTATCTCTCGTGTGCAGCAGCTCAGGCAGCTGCGGCGTTCAGGGCGCGTAGCTGACGGAACGAAATCAGCCTGTGGCGCGCTTCGTCCCAAAGCGTCAGGCGGACGCATGCAAGGCTTTCGAGGAATGTCACTCGGCCGAGGTTCTTCAGCTCGGGGTGGTCCTCCAGCACCTGGCTCAGGCGGTAGTAAGGAATCCGGCTGCTCAGGTGATGGACGTGGTGGACGCCAATATTGGCCGTGAGCCAACGCACGAGCGGGGGCAGATCATAGTGCGAGCTGCCATGCAGGGCCGCCTCGTGGACCGACCATTCATCGTTCTTGGCCCAGGTGGTGGATTCGAACTGGTGCTGAACGTAGAACAGCCAAACGCCGATAGACGACGCCACGACGATGATCGGTATCTGAACCATCAGGAAGGACGAGAGGCCAACCAGCCAGATGATCGGAGCCGCCACCAGTGCGATGACCGCGTTCGTGAGCATGGGGCTGATCCAGGCACGCCAGTCTCTCATCGTCGAGGTGGCCGGGAAGCGGTGCTGAATGAGAAAGAGGTAGGCCGGACCGATCACAAACATCACGATCGGATTGCGATAGAGGCGGTAGCGGATGCGGCCAAGCAGCGGCAGCGCAAGGTACTCGGTCACCGTCAAGGTGGTGATATCGCCGATGCCGCGCCGGTCGAGGTTGCCGGAGGTTGCATGGTGGGTGGCGTGGCTGCGGCGCCAGTCGTCATACGGGGTCAACGTCAGGATGCTGATGGCTCGGCCGGTCCAGTCGTTGGCCTGGCGCTGACGGAAGAAGGCGCTGTGACCGCAGTCGTGCTGGATCATGAACAGGCGAACAAGAAAGCCTGATGCCAGCACACAGATCGGGATGCTCAGCCAGTAGCTCCACTGCATCGTCCACCACATGGCGATCCACAGGAGCACAAACGGCACGAGCGTGACGACGATTTCCAGAACGCTGCGGCGATGGCTCGGCGCGTGGTACGTCGTCAAGGCCTGGCGCCAGTCACGTGCGGTCGGGAAGTTGGCGGGTGCTTCAGCGTTGCTCAAGGTGCAGGTCCATCGTCGAAGAAGTTGCGTTTCTTAGTCCGCCTCCTGCTTGAGACGGCTACTTTCCTCAGTTTCTCGGCCTTGGGCTACTCGGACACACCGTCAGCGATGCGACAGCGGACTGGTGCTTCGCGTAAACAGCCTCAACCGGGCAACGCCGGCCGAGGGACAAACATCGATCGGCCAAGCCAATCACGTGTGTCGACGCGGGACGCCAAGCTCACGACATCGCGGAGATTCGGCGAGCCGATCGGATGCAGTGTGCTTTGCACATCGTACACGCGATTGCACGCTTCGCAGGTCTGAAAGCGCGTGATTTGAACGGTTTGGCGCAGGGCTTGTTGTCGCAGTCGAGATCGTTTCCTGCCTGTCATGGTCCATCGTCGTGGATTGAACCATCTTTATTCAAACTGCCGTGCCTCCTTTGCAACACTTCCGGTCTCCAGGGGGCGCCGTCGCTTCGGCTGCAATCGGGACTGAAAAATTGTCAGCGGGGCGGGGCATCCTCCAGGGCAATCAGGCGATACAGTCCGATTGCCGCGGGTATGGCGAGGGCGCCAAGCAAACCCGGCAGCTTCTCCCGCGCCGCCTTGGCGCTGGGCTCACAGGTCGTCTCGACGATGACGGCTGCGGTGATGTTCAAGTCGGCCTCGCGGCGCTGGCTTGCTTCCTTGGTCGAGGCGTTCTGGGTCGGGGTTGCGTGCCACAGATCGACGGCAATGACCCGGGGATCCGAAAGCTGCTCTTTGAGGAGAGCGGCCTGGCCACGAGAGATGGCGGCAGGTCCCTCGAAGCGGGCAACGGCTGCAAAACCGCCTATGGCATTGCCGGCGCGGGCTGTGCGTCGGCAGACGGTGCGAAACATTGAGCCCCAGTTCTGCATCGATCGTGTCGTCCAGGCCGTGGGATCGTTGAGGCGGGCGATGTAGGCGTCGGAAAAGAGCACGTTGGGCGCTTCCAGTTCATAGAAGGTGAAGTAGGTGCGGTCGGCGTCGATGGCCCTATAACGGCGCCCGCGCAGGAAACCTGGGACGCCCAAGCGCTCGGGGAAGTGCTCGGTCATGTACCAGCGCTCGTAGTGGTCGGCGTCGAACTCGGGGTAGTCGTTCCAGATCGAAAGGATTCCGGTCGCTTGGTTGGCGTGTGTCGGCATATGGCGGCTCGCTCAGGTTGGGCCGAAGTTATGGTGTCAGGCCAGATCCGACAGACGGCGGGTCGCCGCGATAATCTGGTGGATGATGCCCGGCTCGGTGATGGCGTGGCCGGCGTCGGGAACGACGTGCAACTCGGCGCCGGGCCAGGCCTGCTTCAAATCGAACGCGGACTTGATGGGCGTTACGACGTCGTAGCGGCCATGCACGATGATGCCGGGAATGCCGGCCAAGCGGTGGGCGTTGGTCAGCAACCAGCCGTCGTGCGGGAGAAATCCCGCGTTGGCAAAATAGTGGCTTTCGATGCGGGCGAAGGCCAAGGCGTAGAGGTCGGCGCTAAAGTGCTGGATGCGTTCCGGATCCTGCAGGAGGGCCAGCGTCGAGCCTTCCCAAACGCTCCAGCACCGGGCGGCTGCGCGCTGGACCTGGGGATCGGGGCTGGTCAGGCGGCGATAGTAGGCTTTGACCATCTCGCCGCGCTCGGCTGGTGGGATTGGCGCCTGGAAGGCTGAAAAGGCATCCGGGAAGAGCCAACTGGCGCCGCTTTGGTAGAACCAATCGAGCTCGGCCTGGCGCAGAAGGAAGATGCCGCGCAGAAGCATGGCTGCGACGCGCTCGGGATGGGTGATGGCATAGGCGAGCGAGAGGGTCGAGCCCCAGGAGCCGCCTACAAGCTGCCATCGCGGGACGCCGATGTGCTCGCGCAAGCGCTCCATGTCGGCAATGAGGTGCCAGGTGGTGTTGGCATCGAGCGAGGCGTTCGGGGTGGAGCGCCCGCAGCCGCGCTGATCGGTTAGGATGATGCGATAGCGGGAGGGGTCGTGGAGGCGGCGCATGGTCGGATTTGACCCGCCGCCAGGCCCGCCATGGACGATCAGCACCGGCTGGCCGGCGCGATTGCCGCATTCCTCGAAGTAGATGTCATGTCCGTTGTCGACCGAGAGGTGGCCACGCCGGTAAGGCTCGATCGGCGGGTAGAGGCCGAAACGGTCACTCGCAGGCATGTCGGGCATCGTGGCTCCTGCGTCATCAACGGTTGCAAGCGTGCGCTGCCGGCGGCGCGTCAGGCGCTGGTCGAGTTCCGCTGGCGGGCACGCCTGAGCTCACGATCGTGAACCGCTTCGCCGCCGGGTACGCGGAGGTCGCGAACGCTTTCAAGAATGTGGCGGCTTGGAGGCGGCGTCAATTGGCTTACCACCAGCGCGGCGATGATGGCCAACGGCGCCGCGAGTGCAGGTGCCATGGCGAGCGGCAGGCCAATTCCTGCGATCTCGGTTGCCGTGAATGCTATCAAGGTGGCGGCGAATGCCGTGGCCAGCGCCGCCAGAGCGCCCGGCGCGTTGATCCGCTTCCACCAGACTGAGAGTAGCAGGACAGGAAACAGGGTGGCGCCTGAAAACGCCAGTCCGTTGAGATAGAGCATGAGAGGATCGCCGGGAACAAGGACGGCTGCAGCTGCGCCGGCGGCAGCAAAGACGGCAATGGCGATGCGGCAGACGAGGAGGCGCTGGGAGTCGGTATAGCGCCAGCTATCGGGGGCATGGACCACGTCCTCACCCAGGATCAAGGCAAGTTGCGATAGGCTCGCGGCCGCGCCGGCAAGTGCTGCTGCCAGGATGCCTGCGGCAACGAGGCTCACGACCACGCGTGGGAGGGCGTAGAGGACCGGCAAAGCGACCAGCGTCGCGTCCCGGTCGATCATAACGGAAGCCGGCTTGAGGCGGGCGTCGCTGCCCGCAATGCTGGCAAAGCCGTGCTCGACCAGGGCAGCGATGCCGGGCGCGGCGCCGCCGCTCGATTGACGCAGCAAGTCCTCGGCGATGACCTGGCGCTCGAAGACGGCGATGGCAGAGAACGTGGTCACCATCAGGCCAACGAGGATGACGGCCCAGCCAATCGATTTGCGGGTGTCGTAGACCGTCGGCATGGTGACGGCGCGCGCCAGTAAGGTCGGCGAGCCCGCAACTCCGGCCATGATCGACAACAAGCCCAACACGAAAGCCAACTGGCCGACACTGCCGAAGGTCGCCGAGTAGCGGCCGGCGAAGGCCTGAAGGCCCTGTCCGGGCATCTCGAATGTCATCAACTGGGCGAGCGGCACCTGCATGCCCAGTGTCGCCTCGTTGCGGACGACGGAGCGCAAAGTCGGGCCGTGGCTGAATTGGCCGAAGGGAAGATTGGTTTCGAGAACTGCGGCAATGGCCGTCGGCAACAGCACTGCCACAAGCACCGCAAGGCCCTGGGCTGCGCTCGACCAGGAAAACGAGCGGATGCCGCCAGGGGCCAAGGTGGCGACCAGCACGAATGCGATCAATGCGGCGGCGAATGGCGGCTGCAAGGGGATCAGCCAGGACAGCGCCAGAAGCGCGATCTTGTACTCGGCGATGAGGAAGATCAGCAGCGGAATGACGGCGAGCGAGGCAGAGACAAGGCGGATGGGAGCGCTTTCGAAGCGTTTGCCGAGATAGCCGGGGATGGTAGGCACGCCGAATTTGCGCACGAAGGGGGCGATCAACATCAGCATCGCGGTCAGGCCGGCCAAGAGGCCCAGACCCATGAACAGCATGTCGAAGCCAGTCAGGAACATCGCGCCTGCCAGGCCGGTTAAGCCGGCGCCACCCAGAATGGTCAAGGTGAGCGTCATGCCGTTGTAGAAGGCAGGCACACGGCGGCCGGCGTTGGCATATTCGCTGAAACGGTTGGTGTAGCCGCCGATGCCAATGGCGGCAAACAAGGTCATGGCACCAAGCGCCATCGTCGTCTTAAGCGAGCTTTCGGCAACACCCAGCTTCTCGAAGATCAACAGCAGAACGACGATGGCCGCGAGAACGGCGGCGAAAATTCCAAAGTAGATCCCGACCATGGGGTTGACGAGGGCGGCGCCGCCGTGACGGTTCGGCATCGGGCTAGAGATCCTCCTGGGCGCCATGCCAATGGTCGATAGCATCCTGGCGATTGATGTATGAGAAGACCGTCACGATGGCGATCAGGACCAGGCCGTGGCAGGCCAGGAAATAGCCCAAGGGAAAGCCCAAGAAGCGGCGCGCATTCAATTCGTCGGCATACAACGGCAGAATGACCAAGGTCAGCAGGAAGGGTAGAAGGCTGACGAGCACCTGCTTTTTGGTGTGTCGCCAGTAGGGTTTGCGTTCCTTGCGTTCCATCATCGCGGGTACGTGCTCCCAGCGGTTATCCATCAGACGCGCAGGTGCGACGGGCAAAGGGCGGGCGTCGTCACAAACCTGACCACGGCAGCCGATTGGTCGAGATGTATCGCTTCATGTGGTCGTCTGGCCAGAGTGTGTCGGGCCTAGCGGTGCTTTATGCACGCATTGTGGCCGGAGAGCGTGGGTTAGACCACGACGCCGTGCGCGCGGCGGGTGACAATTTTTGGCCGGCCGAGCCTTGTCCGAAGCCGGGAAGGCGCGATCGTCGAGCTCGCCTGTGTGTTCCCCAGGTTTGTGGGCCGGCGGTGCCGGCAATCATGAAATCTCTTGTGGTTTGAAAGTCGTAGTGGCTAATGTCCGTCCACGTCATCGGGGTAATCGGACTATGTCATCGTCCAGTCCGACAGAAATACCGTTGACGCTTGCCCGGAAGCTGTGTGGTCGAGGGGCCGGGCTTCACAACAAAATTTCATAGAGAAAACCGAGGTCTTGCTATGTCCATGCTGTCCGAATTCAAGGAGTTTGCTCTCAAGGGCAATGTCGTCGACCTAGCCGTCGGCGTCATCGTCGGCGCTGCGTTCGGAAAGATCGTTAATTCGCTGGTCAAGAACGTTTTGATGCCTCCAATCGGCTACGTGCTCGGTGGCGTCAATTTCGCCGACCTGTCGATCAAGATGCCGACGCCGACGGGGGCACCGGTCGAGCTCAAGTACGGCGCTTTCGTTCAAACGGTGATCGACTTCCTGATCATCGCTTTCGTGCTGTTCATGGTGATCAAGGCGATCAACATGGCCAAGAAGCGCTTCGAGAAGGAAGAAGCCGCGGCCCCGGCAGCGCCACCGCAGAGCGAAGTCTACCTGAAGGAAATCCGCGACGCGCTGGTTGCCAACAAGCGCTAACTCATGCGGATCGAGATCGGCGGCCATATGGGTGCATTGCACCATTGCAGATGGCCGCCGATCAATCGACCGTTGGCCCGGGTCTGACTACAACGCCGGGCTCTTTTGTTGCGGGCGTGCTGCAGGGCGTCGCCTCAAGAACAGCTGCCGCCGCCCAGGACGCAGAATTTGGCGCAGTTCGGGTGGCAGAGCTGCACCCGGCCCTCGGTGAACATGCCGCCGTCGCTCTTGGCTGCCGCCGCCAGTGTCGAACCCATCTCGAAGGCTTCATCGTAGGGCAGCAAAGTGCAGGGCACGACTGTCGGGAGATCGGCCCCCTTGCGCTTTACAATCATCCGGCTCGAGGCGCACATCATCTCTTCAGGCTTCTTGCCGAGTATCGACCAACATGCCGTGGTGATCTCCGGCACCTCATGGCTGCCGTCCATTTCCGGCAATAGCATGAGCTGCTTGGTGTCACCTGGATCGATCCGCCAGTGGTGGCGTGCGATGAGATCGGCGTAGCCCTGGCGGGCTTGCGGCTCGGTCTCGTTCCAACATGTCCGACCCGCAATTGCGATATGGAAGGCGTTGGCGTTGAGCCAATCGAGGCCTGCAATGGTACGCGAAAACGTCTTTGGTCCGCGCTCGGCCTCGTGCAGCTCCCGGGTGAAATGATCGAGGCTGACGCGGATGCGAAGCCTTGCCCCAAAGCGCCGATTTAATTCGAGCAGGCGGGTCTTGATCTGCGGGCGCTGCATGGGCTGCATGGCGTTGGTGAGGACCAAGACCTGCAAATCGCGTTGCAGCGCGTCTTCCAGCATGTCGAGGAAATCCGGATTCATGAAGGGCTCGCCCCCCGTGAAGCCGATTTCGCCGACGCCCAGGCGGTCGGCGACGATTTCGTCCAGATAAGTGCCGACCTCGGCCGCCGTCAGGTATTCCAGGCGATCATTGGTCGGGCTCGAACTCGATGTAGCAATTCAGGCAGGCGATGTTGCAGAGCGTGCCGGTATTGAACCAGACTGTTTCCAGTCGTGCGAGTGCGACGCTGGCGCGAGGCTCACCGGTCGCCGTCGTTCTTGGATCCTCGAATTTGCCGGTTACGGCAGATGCGAAGGACAAAGATGCATCATTCACTGTGATTGTCTTCCCTGGTTGGTCTTGTTCGCGACGGTTCTTGAGCCATCGTCCGAGCAGTGATCCAGGTACCGGCCTAGCACGAGGTGATGCGCTGGGTGTAGTCACGTTGAATTTATTGCGGCGTGATCGGACCCTTCGTCGAAGCCCCATTCGGTGGCTGGGGATCAGGCAGGCTGCTTGGTCGGCCGGACAATAAGGCACTTTTCGGCGCTTGTGGATGTGGCGGGGCCAATGCGGCCGACGGCTGCGGCGGTGATGCCGGCTTCGGCGAGTGATTGGAGACAGCTTTGCACCTTGCCTGCCGGCAGGCTTGCAAGCAGTCCCCCTGACGTCTGGGGATCCAGGAGCAGGGCAAGCTCTGTGGGTTCGCTGGCGGAAGCGAGTTCCAGGCCGGTAGCGCGTGCCAGATTATCCGGGAAAAGGCTGGAGCGAATGCCTGCTGCCAGCAGGCGTTCGACACCAGGCAAGGTCGGAATCTCGGAGCGCCACAGCTCGGCCGTCATGCCCGAGTATTCGAGGGCCTCGAGCAAGTGGCCGGCTAGGCCAAAACCCGTAATGTCCGTCATGGCAGTTGCGCCGGAGGTGGCAAGAATTCGGGCGGCCTGGATGTTGGTGCGGCGCATGCTCGCGAGCGCGGCCGCAACTTCCCGGGCGCGGGCGATGCGGCGCATCCAACCTTGAAAAATTATCCCGGTACCCAGAGATTTGGTCATGACGAGGATGTCGTCGGGGCGCATGCCGCCCTTGGCGAGATGGCTGGTGCGCGCCAGGGAGCCTGAAACAAAGAAACCTGCGGCAAGCTCGGCTGAGCTGGCGGTATGGCCGCCGACCAGTGCGATACCCGTGGCGTCGAAGACGTTGCGGGCGCCGGCCATGAGCTGGAACAGATCGTCCTCGGCGAGGTGAGCGGCCTTCTGGGGAATGGCGGCGATCGCCAGCGCATGGTCAGGCGTGCCACCCTTGGCGACCACGTCGCTGATGGCATGGGCGGCGGCGATCTCGCCGAGCACGAAGGGCTCGGGCCATACCGCAGGGAAGTAGTCGAGGCTCTCAAGGCGCAGGTTTGGCCCGCCAAGGTCGAGCAAGGCTGCGTCGTCGCGGTGGGAGAGGTCGCGAACGGTCATGTTGGGGGGCGGGCTGCCGAGACGATCCAGTGCTGCGGCGAGGGGCACGGGACCGAGCTTGGCCGCGCAGCCGGCGCATTGCATGGCGTCGGCATCGTTGGCGACCGGCGGGAGTTGCTGAAACTTCGCCATGAAGTCGCGGTCGATGTGGTCCTTCAGACGCCAGGCCCAATGGCCGGCCGCTGCGAAACGGCCGCGTGCGGCGATGGCCGTGTGGTCGCCGCAGGACAGGAGCGTCAAGAAGTGGCGTTGTGGCTTGAAGGGCAGCGGGGCCTCGCCACGGATAATGCGACGCAGGTTGCGGGTCAGCGGAGGTCCTTGGCGGACCGCAAAAACGCCGGCCTTTTCCCGCGGGTAGCCAACAACGGCGGCGCAATCACCAACCGCGAAGATGTGCGGGTCATTGGTGGACTGCAGCGTTGGGTGAACGGTGAGAAAGCCTGCCTTGTCGGTCGCCAGGCCAGTCTCGGCAAACCAGGCCGGGGGTTGCGCCTTGGTCGTGATGAGGACCGCATCGGCTTCGATCCTGCGGCCGTTTGCACATTGAACAAAGCCAGGGCCGACCTGGGTTGCGGCGCTGCCGGTGATCACCTCGACGCCTGCATCGGCGAGGGCGCGGCGGGCATGGCCTTGCGCGCCGGCGTTGTGGGTCGGGAGGACGTCGCCGCTGCCAATCAAAGCGAAGCTCAGGGCATTCGGGGAGATGGCGTGTTTCGGGGCCTCGGTGCGCAAGCGATGGCGAATCGCCAGGATCAGCTCAAAGCCGGCGGCGCCAGTTCCAATGACAACGATGCGGCGGGGGCCGTCGTGCTGCAGCGCGGAGGCTTCCAAGGCCTGCCATCGCGGCGCGAACGTGGACACCGGTTTGACAGCAATGGCATGAGCTTCGGCGCCTTCGATATCGGTGAGCATCGGCGTGATGCCGGTATCGACCGAGGCGAAGTCGTAGGCTAAGGCGGGGCGATTGGCGATGGCGATGCGCCTCGACTGGCGGTCGATGCCGACAGCTTCGCCATGGATGAGGCGGGCGCCGGCGAACGCAGCCAGGCGCACGAGATCGATGTGGCATTCGTCGAGGTCGTAATGGCCGGCTACGTAGCCCGGCAGCATGCCGGAGTAGGGTGCGTCCAGCTCCTTGGCAATCAGGACGAGCTCGACGCCGGGCTCGGGCATCATCGCGAAGGACTTGATGACGCCGACGTGGGCGTGGCCACCACCGATCAGGACGATCCGTTTTTCGATTTTCTGCGGGCTATTCAACATGATTGGATGCGGCCCGTTCGAACCTGCGAGGCTGAAAGCATAGCTGGAGAGGCACAGGGGCCGAATTCGAGGCTCCCCACGTCACGCAGGTCTGCGTGCCGATCAAAACGCCTAAGGTGACGTAAAGCTTGGCCGCGCGGGGGGCAAGCCGGCAAAATGTATCGATTGGCTGGCTGGGGCGGTGCCGGGCGCGAGGTGATGATGGCCGCCAGGCCTGAGGCTCGGAGATGGCGCCAGCGATTGCGATTGTGGCGCGGGAGCCTCGTGTAGTCGCCGGCCCAATGCACTGGTCGCAGGGGCCGGCCGCTTCATTTCGATCAGCGGGCGTGCGGAAATGCCGTCACGAGATGGTTGAGCGCCCGGCTCAATTCACCTTGGTTGACGCCAGTTAGGGCTTCCGACAGGCGCGCTTCGGCGCGAGACGCTGCTGGCTGGACCGAGTTCAATAGTTCGGTGCCCTCATCTGTCAGGCGGACGGCGTAGGTGCGGGCGTCGGTTTTTGTGCGCCGCCGGCGGATCAATCCACGCTTCAAGAGCCGCTTGACGATCTCAGCAACTGTCGAGCGATCGATGCCCGTCACCTGGACAAGACCGGTTTGGCTGATGTCTTGATTCTGGGATACCGCCAGGAGCACGGCAAACTGACGCGTGGTCAATCCCGTCCGGCCGGCTTCGTCATTGAAGATACTGTCAGCCACCTGACAGGCACGGTGCAGCAGGTGAGTGAGTGATCCTGTCAGTTCAGGATTGTTCAGATTGCTGTTCACGCGCGCCCCCTCAACATTGCTCGATACCATGGCCACGACCGCCGATCCTCAGATCGTTCCGATTGTCTGCTCATTATCGCGACCGCAATGGTTCGTGGCTGCCGTAGGCACTGCTACGGTGGTTTTGTCGGCGAATTCTTTAGTTTGTGACGACGGAAATGCTGCCCACGAAGTGTCCATTGTAAACGCGATGACAGTTCCATAACATCTCATGGGGCTGATCAACCATTCTGAAAAATCAATCAATGGCTGTGAAAATTCGTACAGGTCAATTCGATTGGGAGGATCTTCGCGTCCTCATCGAGCTTGCCAGGCATGGCAGCCTGTCGGCGACGGCGCGCGAGATGGGCATCACGCATGCGACCGTCGGGCGCCGGATTGGCAACCTCGAGCGAGACCTCGGCTTGCCGCTCTTCGTGCGCGAAAGTGGCCGCTACATCCTGACGGACGCAGGTATGCGCGTCCTTCAAATGGCTGAACCAATGGCTGCCGGAGCCGATGCCGTGAGGCGGACCGCGACCAGCTATGGGGCCAAACTTGTGGGGCCGGTTCGCATTACGGCCACCGAGGCGGTCGCAACCTACATCCTCATCCCCGGGCTAGTAGAAATTCGCGCGCGCTATCCTGACCTCGACCTTGTGCTCAATGTGACCCAGGCCAATCTCAATTTGGCCCGAAGTGATGCCGATATCGCCCTCAGGCTGGCTGAGCCGGAGCCTGAAACGGGACTGGTCGGCATCCCCGTAGCCCCGCTCGAGTACCACCTATATGGCAACCGGAGTTACGTCGAGGGACGAAAGTCTGATGATTTCGAGTATATCGGCTATCCGCAGGCGGATGTGGAATGGCTCGAGCATCGGGTCTTCAGGGAGGTTGCACGAGGTCGGCGCATCTCGCTCAGAACCAACCATCTCGGCAATAGGATCACCGCTATACGCTATGGGCTGGGCGTCGGACTGATACCGAGGATCATGGCAGAGGCTTGGCCGGAGCTCATTCGTATTTCGGGGGACAAGCCGGTCATGCAGCGCTCGGTGTTCTTGATCATGCACGAGTCCGTGCAAGGCGTGGTGCGTGTCAAGGCCTGCAAGGATGTGCTGGTCGAGGTGCTCGAGAGGCTGATTGTCTTGCGCGCGTGAACATGCGGTCGGCTAGGGGTGATCCACGCCGTGCTGGACACCGGCTGCCGGGGCCTTCATCGTTACGGGCGATCAGGCCTTAACCGCAGCGGAGGAGACCATTATGGGCGCGGCTCTCGAGATCGGCGACATCAAGATTCGGCGGATCGTGGAACAGGAGGCTCCCTTCTTCGACGTGCACAGTTTCTTCCCGAACTTTACGCCGGAGATGCTGGCGGCCAACGCCAGTTGGCTGCAGCCGCGCTTCGTCGACAAGGATGGCAAGCTCGTGCTTTGCATCCAGAGCTACGTGGTCGAAACGCGTCATCACAAGATCCTGGTCGACACTTGTGTCGGCAACCACAAGCCACGCCCGCATCGTCCCTTCTGGGACATGATGGCCTCTGACCGCTACGAGAAGAGCTTGGCAGAAGCCGGCCTCGGTGTTGGCGATATCGATTTTGTCATGTGCACGCACCTGCATGTCGATCATGTCGGCTGGAACACGCGACTCGAGAACGGGCGGTGGGTCCCAACGTTTCCGAATGCGCGCTACATCTTTGCCGACCGGGAGCTCGAGTTCTGGACGGAGCGCCACAGGCAGAACCCGGATGGAGCGGCCTGGATGACGGACAGTGTGCTGCCGGTGGTGGCTGCGGGCAAAGTCGATATCGTGAAGAGCGACTACGCGTTCAACGACCACGTCCAGTTGGTGCCGGCGCCGGGTCATACGATTGATCAGTATTGCGTGCTCGCCGGTAAGAGTGGCGCGGATGCGCTGATCACCGGCGACATGGTGCATTCGCCGATCCAGGTGAAATATCCGGAGATCGGCATGATGTCGGACTGGGATTCAAAGATTGCCGGCGAAACGCGCAACCGCCTGTTCTCGCGATTCTGCGATACCTCAACGCTCGTGTGCACCGGGCACTTTCCGTCACCCTCGAGCGGCCGGATCACGCGCGACAAGGCCGGGCATTTCGCGTTCGTGGAAGCTGCATCGTAAGGCGGCGTTGGCATCCTCAGGGAAGAAGCCGGGTCGAGGTCAGCCACCAGCCTGGTCTCGACCGGGCGAGTAAGCTGCAGGCGTTGGCGGCCGCGTCTTGCTCGCGGAACAGGGCGAAGCAGGTGGGACCGCTGCCGGACATTCGCGATATCAGCGCCTCGGGGCAAGCCTGCAGCATGGCCAGCATGTCGCCAATGGCTGGGCAAAGGCGGATGGCCGTCGCCGTCAAGTCGTTCGGACGGGCTTGCAGATAGGCGAGCAGGTCGTCGAGGGTCGCGAAAGAAGGCGGCACCTGCGCTAGGCCGGGCTCGGTGACGGGCGGCGCTGCGAGGGCAGAGAAGACGTCGCGGGTGGCGAGTGGCAGGGATGGATTGGCAAGAACCAACCAGACTGCCGGCAGCGTCGGCAGGGGCGTCAAACGATCACCAACGCCGGCCATGACTGCCGGCCGGCCTGCCAGGCAGACGGGCACATCTGCGCCGAGGCTGGCTGCCAGCGCTATCCAGTCGATGGCCGGAGCGCGTTCGGGATTGGCGTTGCGGATAAGACGCAGGGCGGCGGCGGCGTCCGCGGAACCACCACCTATGCCGGCAGCGACGGGAAGGGACTTCTCCAGCAGGAAGTGACCGACCTGCAAACTCGGGTCGGCCGCCAATGCGGCATTCGCTGCGGTGATGACGAGATTGTCGGTGTTTGAAACGGATTGCGCGAACGGTCCCTCGACATCGAGGCGCAGCGTGTCGCCCGGCGTCAATGTCAGGGTGTCGCCGGTGGCGGCAAAGGCCACGAGACTGACGAGGTCGTGATAGCCGTCGGCGCGCTTGCCAAGCACTTGGAGTGACAAATTAATCTTGGCTGGCGCGTGTGTGGTGTGCTTGCCGGTGCTGGTGGTCGACCTTGTCATACGGAAAGTTCCGTGGTGTCGGCACGGCGACGCCTACCGCTTGTGAATGCCCATCTCCTGGCGCGCCTTCGGACCGGACTGCTGTTCGCACAAAGGTGCTGAATCCAGCCTTTCGGCAGTGCGAGGTGGCTATTGGAAGTTCTGCGGCTGGGGCAGGACTTGAGTTTCCGCGCTCTTCTTGCGCTGGCGCTTGCGTACGGCGCGCGCCTTCTTGCCGCGCGGCTGGGCTTTGGCCTTAGGCAGCTCCGGGAGGCCGACATCCAGCTTCTTGCGTATGGCGGCTTCGTCGTCGGCCTCGGGCTTCAGCGTCAGGGCCTGGCTCCACTGGAACCGGGCTTCACGCGTGCGCCCGGTTCGCCAGAATGCGTCGCCCAGGTGATCGTTGAGTGTCGGGTCCTCGGGCCGCAGCTCGACGGCGCGCTCAAGGTAGCGCACGGCACGCTTGAAGTTGCTCAGGCGGAAGTGGGCCCAACCGAGGCTGTCGACGATGTAGCCATCGTCTGGCTTGAGCTGCACTGCCTTTTCAATGAGGCGCAGCCCCTGCTGCAGATTGATACCCTGGTCGACCCAGGAGTAGCCCAGGTAATTCAAGACCAGCGGCTGATCAGGAGAAAGCTGCATGGCGAGCTTGAGGTCGGCCTCCGCCTTCGGCCAATTCTTTACCCGCTCGTAACTGGTGCCGCGGGCATAGAAGTGCGTCCAATGCTTGCGCTGCGGCTTGCCCACGAGCTCTATGACCTTGGTGTAGTAATCAATCGCCTCCTGGTAGCGCTTACGGCCGCGCATCATCGATCCAAGGGCTTCGTATGCGCGGATGTCCTGCGCGTTCTTCTTGACCATGTCGTCCAGGATCGCTTTCGCCTCGTCGACGCGATCGAGCAGGTTGAGGTTCTGCGCCTTGCGGATATCGATCGCTTCCTCGAGCGGGGAGCCTGGCGGTATGTTGTTATAGGACTCGATGGCGGCGGCGTAGTTCTTGGTGGTCTCATAGACGTTGGCCAGCGCAGCGTGCGCAAAGGGAGAGGCCGGCTCCAGATAGAGCGCCATCTGCAGGTAGACGGCGCCGACGCTGATGCCCCCTTCGCTGGCGAGAGCTTCGCCAAGCCCGTAGAAAATTTCTGCGAGGCCAGCGGCCGGCGTGGCGACGAGAAGTCCGACGTTCTTTCCGGCCTCAAGCTTCTTGCTTAGATCCTGGGCGACGGGATGTGCCGCGGTGCCGGTTTTCTTGGTGTGTTCGTTCAGGATGGAGAGGCCACGGCTGGCGTCGCCTGCGGCCGAGGCGTGGTGGGCAAAGGCCAACGCGACACGGAACGAGCGCTTGTCGGAGCGGAAGATCTGCTCATAGGCGTCACGCGCCTTCGCCGTCTGGCCGGCCACATCGTACATCAACGCCTTGTGGTAGCCGACGTAGAAGCGGGCCCACTCGGCCTGATTGATGGTGTCGGCCTCCTTCATGGCGGCGTCGACTTCGCCTTGTCCGACCTTCATCCAGGCCTGCGCGAGCGCCAGCGTCAATTGCTCCATGACGCCGTTGCCGGCCACGGCGAACAGCTTCTCGGCATCCTTGTAGCGCTTCTGTTTCGCCGCCTGGAGGCCGAGAATGAGGCGGGCCATGCGATGATCAGAGACTTTCTCACGCAACCGGGTCGCCAGGTCGATGGCATTTTCGAAGCGGCCTTCGGTGGCGGCCATGAGCAGTGTCTGCTCGATCAGGGAAATGTTTTCGGGGTCGCGGTCGAGTGCGGCACGAAAATAGCCAGCAGCGGCGATAGCATCATGGTGCCCGCGGGCCATTCGGCCGGCGAGATAGCTGCCAAGCAGGGAATGGGCCGGTGCTGCGCTGTCACCACTGCGCGCCGCCGCGGATTGGGGCAGGGAGACGGACAACGCCACTGCCAACGCGGCCAAGGCGCCAAGTGTCCGCGCGATCGCAAAGGCCTGCTTGATCATATGATCCCGAAGCTCGCTAGGGTTGACGATTGTTTCGTCTGATTCATGGCGTCACGGTATAGCAAGTGGGGTATGCTTGACCATAAACAACATCGCGAATGCGCTGGTGCTGTGAAGATCTTGGCATATGAGCGGATCTCTGCACCGTCGTCAGCCGTCCGACAATGCAGTGTGGTAGGCGCTTTCCGAGAGGCCGTTTGGACAACAATGCGTCATTGGCTGCGTGTGGCGCCGCGGTCACGCGGATTCAAGGCGATTAGGGTCGCGGTGTTCTGTCGGCCAGGATTTCCGCGTAGACGGGCCGGTCGACATTGCCACCGGACAGGATGATGCCGAGCCGTTTGCCGGACTTGCGGCGACGGTCCTTCATCAAAGCCGCAAAAGCCGCGGCGCCGGCGCCTTCGGCGATGTTGTGGGTATCCTCGTAGATGTGGCGGACGGCCTCGGCGATTTCGTCCTCGCTGACGCGGATGACGTCGGCTGCTCCCTTCAGTATCAGGGCCACGGAGTCGGGATTGGGTACGCGGCAGGCCATACCGTCGGCAAAGGTGGCGGCCGTGTTGGTGGGAACGGGGTGACCCGCCGCGAAGGACAGCGCGACGGCGGGGGCGGCCTCGGCCACCACGCCGATGATTTCGGTGCGGAGGCCAAGGCAATCGCGGGCGGCCATGACGCCACAGATGCCCGAGCCCATACCGATCGGCACGTAGACGGCGTCGAGGTCGGCGGCGTCACGGAAAAACTCCATGGCGTAGCTGGCGACGCCCTTGACCAGGGCAGGATGGAAGGCCGGCACCATGTGCAGGCTCTCTGCGCCGGCGAGCCGGACCGCTTCGTCCTTGGCCTCGTCGAAATCCTTGCCGAACTCGATCAAGCGGGCGCCAAAAGCCGTCATGGCTCGGTTCTTCTCGACCGAGTTGCCGTGTGGGACGACGATGGTGGAGGCGATGCCTGCCGCCGTGGCGGCGCGGGCGATGGACTGGCCATGATTGCCGCGCGTGGCGGTGATCACGCCCTTGAGCGTACCGGCTGGCTGGTCTTTCAGAATCTCGTCCAGGTAGATGATGCCGCCGCGGACCTTGAAGGCGCCGATCGGCGTGTGGTTCTCGTGCTTGACGAAGACATCGGCGCCGGCGCGCCGGCTCAACAGTGGCCAGTTGCGGGTTGGCGTCTCGCCGATCTCATGGGCCACGCGCGTTGCCGCCGTCTCGAGGTCCTGGCGGGTGAATGCGTATCCGGCGGGCGTCATGTGGCACCTCGAATCTGGGTCAGCTGGGCGCGCCCGCGGCCGCTCCTGGCATCGCGGATGTGGTGGCAGCGCTGCATGGGTGTAGCCGAGCGGGCGAGGATTGGCAAAAGGGCGGTTCAGATGGATGCGTCAACTTGCCTGATGCCCAGATCGTGCACTTCTGGAGGTATCCAGCGCTGGCCAATGGACGAGAGGATCGGCGCATGGCGATGAGCGAACTCGGCGAGATGCAGGCGGCGGCGGATGGGCGGTCGAAGTGGATCGGTGTCTATGTCGGAGTGCTGGCGACGCTGCTGGCCATTTGCGGCATGGGGGGCGGCAACGCTTCCAAGGACGCGACACGTGCCAACATCGAGGTCTCGAACATGTGGGCGTTCTTCCAGGCCAAGAACATCCGGCGGACGTCGTTTTCGATCGCGGCCGACGACCTCGATATCGCGCTCAAGAGCAATCCGGGATTGCCACTAGGGGCGCGGGCGGCGATCGAGGAGAAGATCCAGTCCTATCGAGGAACGGTTGCTGCCTTTACGAGTGACAAGGCGCGCAACGAGGGGCTGGACGAGCTGTTCCAGCGGGCCAAGGCGCTGGAGCGCGAGCGGGACATTGCGCTGCGCAAGGACCCCTACTTCGATGTTGCGCAGGCGTTGCTGCAGATCGCGATCGTACTGGCGTCGGTGGCCCTGATCGCGGGCACCAACGCGCTGATCTGGGTCAGCGCAGGGCTCGGTATTGTCGGTACGGCGCTGATGCTCAACGGCTTCATGCTGTGGGTCAGCATTCCAGGGTTGGGCTGAAGCCGACGCGCTGGACGACCGCGATTACGGGCTCGCCGGATTATGGTGTCGGCGGTTGGACGGTGATGGCCGCGTGCGGCTGTTGCTTGCGGGTGCGCTCGCGCATGATGGTGTAGGCCGCCTCGAGGTTGGCGCAATAGCGTTTGAGATCGAACGCGGGGGCCTTGGTGCGGGCTTCGATGAGGCTGGACTTGAGGCCAGCGCGGCGTGCCGGGTCGGCTGCAAGGGTGGTTGCCAGCGCTGAATAGCTCTCGATATCACTCGTGATGAGATCGTCGAGACCGGTGGCCCGCAGTTGGGCGGCCGACATCCGGCTGGCAACCGTGTTGCCTGCGGCTGAGACGACGGGGACGCCGGCCCAAAGGGCGTCGGCGGTTGTGGCCTGAGCCGCGTAAGGTGTCGTGTCCAGTACGATGTCGGCCAGAGCGAGCCTCGCCAGATGTTCGGCGTCGTCGTCGAGGTGGCGGGCGATGACGATGCGGTCAGCGCCGATACCGCGCTTTTCGGCCGCGATCGTGAGATTGCGGGCGGTCATTTCGTCATCGCAGCGCAGCCAGAGCACGCTGCCGCTGACCTGACGGAGGATCTCCATCCAGGCCTCGAACAGAGCGGGCGTGATTTTCCAGGTGTTGGCGAACGCGGCAAAGACGATCGCGGATTCGGGTAGCCCGTGCGCGCGGCGGGAGCCGGTAGCTGCGTCGGGTTGGCGATGGCGTGGCGGCAGGGCCGTGTCTGGCAGGCGGACGACGCTTTCGGTGACGTGGCGCTCGTCGCCGGGCGGGATAGTGGTGGCGTCGGCCAGCAAATAATCGATCCAAGGGGCGGCCGAGGTGCCGGGGTAGGCGGAACTTCGCGACCTGGACCGGTGCGGGCCGCAGGGCCAGCATTTGCGAGACGAAGGGTGCCGGAGGACCGGAGAGATCCACGGCGATGTCGATGTCGAGACCTGCCAAAGCCTTGGCGACCTGCTCCGGGGTCTGTTCGTGGGCATCGATGAGATGCTTGCAGACAGCGGCGAGCCGATTGCGGACAGCATCGTCGGAGAGTGGGGCGAACGAGACGACGACCGGCTCGATCCGGCTTTTGTCATGCGTTTCGATCAGATCGGCAATGGCGCGGGCGGTCGAGTGGTCGGAGACGTTTGCGGCGATGTAGGCGACGCGGATGGTCGCGGGGGCGATTGCCTTCCGCGAATAGAGCGGTGGCGGCAACTGGTCGGCACCGACGGCGATGCGCCGGGTGGCGACCTTTTTCTGCAGGGCAGCATCATCGGTGATGGCGAAGAGTGTCCAGGGGTCGATCGTGGTCTGCTCGGAGGCGGCGATCAGGGCTTGTTGCTGGTCTTCCAGGCCCTCCCAGTCACAGAGCGTGCGGCGGAGAAAGATCAGCTTTTCAAGCGCCGCGAGATTTGCCGGCTGCTTGGCTACGACCTCCTTGAGAGCGCCTGCTGCCTCGGCAAATCGCCTTTTAGAAGCCAGAGCAAAGCCAAGGTTCGCCTTCGCCTGCAGATTGTTCGGCGCGATCTCGGCGGCACGCATGAAGGCTTCGATGGCCTCGTCGATGCGGCCCTGCCGGGTGCGCACGACGCCGAGGGAGAGTTGGGTTTCGGCGTCGGAGGGAAAGCGCGCGACGAAACCCTCGGCCTGGGCGGCTGCCTCGTCGATGCGGCCGAGGTCGAGCAGGAGCATGGCCATGTCGTGGCTGGCATCGATCAGGTTCGGATTGGTGCGCAGGGCGTTGCGGAGTGCCTCGAGGGCCTGGCTGGTCTTGCCGGCACGGCGGCAGGCGCCTGCGATATTCATCCACACAGCCGGCGCGTCCGGTTTGATCGCGGCTGCCTTGCTGAGCACGCGAATGCCGTCCTCGAAGCGCTGGTCTAAAACGAGTGCGGAGCCCCAAACGTGGAGGACGTCGAAATTGTTGGGGCGGCGAACATCGACGTCGCGCATGAGGCGCCAGGCGGGGCCGGCGCGGCCAGCGTTCATGAGCTGGACGGCGCGTTCGACGGCGCGCTGCATCTCACGGTCGGATACGAATGCGCTGAGCTTCACGTCATCACCCCCCGGTGTCGCTGGCAATCCCCGCCCGACGAACCGCCGGGACCGACGCTGCATAACATCTGTAGCCGACACCGGAAGGGGGCGGGGCAAAAAAGCGTAGGCACAACTCGAGTGAACGGCAAATTTCCGGGCTGTGGCGACCTAGATGCGCGCTGCTGGCGCATTGCGCGGGAGAGGCCAGGCGCAGTGGCGAACTGAGGGTGAGGCCGGGGAAAGGTTTATCCAGGCCCAGCTCAGGCTGCGTGCGAGGCCAAGGGCTCCGTCAGGACGGCATGCAAGGCTGCACGGTCGCGACCGCTGCGCAACTTGTCGAGCGTCACGGTATCGCGGAGGACGCGAGAGATGCGCGCCAGCGCCTTCAAATGGTCGGCGCCCGCGTGCTCGGGAGCCAGCAGAACAAAGACGAGGTCTACCGGTTCGCCGTCCGGCGTGTCGAAATCGATCGGTTCGGCCAATTGCGCAAAGACGGTTGCAATGCGGTTCAGGCCAGCGACACGTGCATGCGGGATTGCGATACCACGGCCGACGCCCGTGGATCCCAGTCGCTCGCGCTGGAGCAGCAAATCGAAAATTACCCGTTCCTCATGGCCCGTCACCTGGGCGGCGCGCTGGGCGAGCATGAGCAGAGCCTGCTTTTTGTCCTTGACCCGCAAGGCGGCGAAAACACCGTCTTGCGTCAACAGATCGCCAAGATCCATTTCGGTTGGCCTCTCTTGCATTCGCTACATTTTGGCCCGATTCGGGGCATGACACCACCAGCACGGCCGGCAATGTCTTCCGGGGCCCTTCCCCAGCAACTAACATATTGTGACTTCAATATGTTTTTGCGCTTCACGAGATAAGGCCGATGGCCATTCATACGGCCGGTTGGGCGGAACCTAGTGAGCCAGACGTCGGGTGTCAAACCATGATCGCACGGCCGGTTACCGGGGTTCAGCGCCTTGTTCAGGCAACCTCTTCCAGGCCCATCTTTTTCTCGCGACGGCGCTGGACCGAGGACGGGATGCGCATGGCTTCGCGGTATTTGGCCACCGTGCGCCGGGCGATGTCGATGCCTTCGCGGCCCAGGATCTCGACGAGCTTGTCGTCGGACAGCACGGCCGAGGGCTTCTCGGCTTCGATCAACGTCTTGATGCGATGTCGGACGGCCTCCGAGGAATGGGCCTCGCCTTCACCTGCTGACGGAATTGCTGAAGTGAAAAAGTACTTCAGCTCAAAGATGCCGCGCGTGGTGGCCATGTACTTGTTGGAGGTGACACGGGAGACCGTGGATTCGTGCATCTTGATGGCGTCGGCCACCGTCTTCAAATTGAGCGGCCGCAAGTGCTGGACGCCATAGGCGAGGAAGCGGTCCTGCTGGCGTACGATTTCCTCGGCAACACGTAAAATGGTCCGGGCGCGCTGATCGAGGCTTTTGACCAGCCAGTTGGCGTTCTGCAGGCAGTCCTGCAGGAACTCCTTGTCCTTCTCGGTGCGAGTATTGCGGCTCACGCGCGTGAAATAGGTGCGGTTGACCAGCACACGGGGCAGCGTGTCGGTGTTGAGTTCGACCGTCCAACTGCCGTCAGTGCCGAGGCGGACCAGCACATCGGGGACGACAGCCTGAACATCGACGCTGCCGAAGCTCAGGCCAGGCTTGGGATCGAGGGCGCGGATCTCGGCGATCATGTCGGCCAGATCCTCGGCGTCGGCGCCAATCGCCCGCTTCAGAGCCGGCAAATTGCGGCTGGCAAGCAGAGGCAGGTTGTCGAGAAATGCCTCCATCATGGGATCGAGGCGGCCTTTGTCCTTGAGTTGGAGGGCCAGGCATTCCCGGAGGTCGCGTGCGAGGACGCCGGCCGGCTCGAGGGACTGCAGCTGGTGGAGGACGTTCTCGATCGTGTTGGTCGTGGTGCCCAGGCGCTCGGCAATCTCGGAAAGATCGGCGCGCAGGTAGCCTGTTTCATCCACGAGGTCGATGAGGTGGCGGCCAATGAGCTGCTCGCCCGGCGTGCGGAGCACCTGGCCAAGCTGCTGGGTGAGGTGGTCTTTCAAGGAGATGTGCTCGGCGACGAACTCCTCGAGATTGGGATCTTCGCCAGACGACGGACCTGATCGGCTCGCGCTCGTCGACCAGGGGGAATTGCCGAGGTTGGGTCCCAATTCGCCCGGCTCGGCTTCGGGGAAGGCGTCAGCGGCTTCGCTGTCGAGCTCGCGGGTGGACTTGTCGCTGGCCGATGTGAAGTCGAGTGAGCCGTCAACGGGTTCCGGAGAGGGGGCTGCGTCAGGCTCGGGGCGTTCACCGGCGACCGCCTGCTCGGCGGCGCGCTCAAGGAGCGGGTTGCGCTCGAGCTCGGTCTCGACGAACTGGCTCAACTCCATATTGGATAGCTGCAAGAGACGGATCGCCTGCTGCAGTTGTGGCGTCATGACGAGCTGCTGGCTCTGTCTGAGCTCGAGCTTCGCCGATAGCGCCATCACAACTCCCCACCAAGTTTATTCGGACCAAATCTTGCACGCCATTAGTCATACGCGTGCCGCCTTAACCGAACATGTCGCCAAGGTAGACCCGACGCACGTCCTCGTTCGCGATGATTTCCGAAGGACTACCTTGTGTTAGAACTTGACCCTCTGCAATGACATAGGCCCGGTCAACGAGCGACAAGGTTTCCCGAACGTTATGATCAGTGATCAAAACGCCCAAACCGCGCTGTTTGAGATGCCTCACCAACTCCTGGATGTCACCAACATTGATCGGATCGATGCCAGCGAACGGTTCGTCGAGCAGCATATATGAGGGGCGGGAGGCCAGGGCTCGAGCGATTTCGCAGCGCCGGCGTTCGCCGCCCGAGAGGGCCATCGACGGGCTCTTGCGCAGGTGCGTGATGTTGAATTCCTCGAGTAGGCTGTCGAGCTGCATGTAGCGCTTCTTGCGGCTGCTTTCTACAATCTCGAGTATGGCGAGAATGTTTTTTTCAACCGAAAGCCCCCTGAAGATCGAAGCTTCCTGCGGCAGGTAGCCGATGCCGAGGCGGGCGCGGCGGTACATGGGCAGGCGGGTGACGTCTCGACCATCGATGGTGATCTGGCCAGCATCGGCGGGGACCAGACCGGTGATCATGTAGAAGACGGTGGTCTTGCCGGCGCCATTGGGACCCAGCAGGCCGACGATCTCGCCGCGGGCGACGTCGACGGTGACGCCCTTGACGACCTTGCGTTTGCCGTAGCTCTTCTCGACGCCTTCACAGGTCAGCCAACCTGGGCCGCCGGCCTCGGAGGGCTGGTAGGTCTGGTGTTGATGGGCGCCTGCGGGCGTCGCGCCAGCACCTGTGACTGGTGGCGCGGCGGGTGATTTCTTGCGGGCTTTGGGAAACAGCGTGAAGGCCATCAGCGGATCTCGGGCGCGCGGTCGCAGGGCGAGCTTGGGGTCAGGTCAATATATACTCGTTCGTGCAGGCAAAGCACATGGCTGCGGCCGCACGCGCGCGTATTGGCGGTGGCGCTGATCGCCCAAGTGCTCATCAGCGCTCCCGGGGCGAGGTGGTGGCGCTCCAACTGGAGGCGTCGCCGGCCGGCTGGCCGTCTCGGGGCTTCTTCTTCGATTTTGTCTTGCGGGCGTCGGTGGATGGATCCTCGGCGCCTTTGGATTTTTCGAGCTGGTTCGGGTAGATCAGCAGCTGTGGACGGTGGCTCTTGCAGACCGCGCCTTGAGGGCAGAACGGCACGGCGCTCGCATTGGGCTGGGGCGCGGAACTGGTGGCAAAGGCGCCGCTGACCTGCGGGCCACCGGTTTTCGAGGCGCTGCCGGGCTCGAGCTCGGTGTAGTAGCGGCCCGTTGTGAGATTGATGACGAAACGCATGCCGTCGGGCAAGCGGAGGGATTGCTGCTTGTTGGGCGCGGCGCCTTTGGCGTTCTGGGTGATCTCGACCTCTCCACCCATCACGATGGTGTTTGCCTTGACGTCGAAATTCGCCCATTCGCTCTTGGCGCGCTGGCCGTCGTCTCCGGTCACCAGAACGCCCTTGCGGGCTTCGATCCGGGTCAGATCCGGGGCCGCCTTGACGGCTTGGCGGCCGGCTTTTTCCTGGACGGAGCGCGGATCGCTGGCGAGGCCGGTTTCACCCGTGTAATGGGCAGTCATCACCTCCGTGGCGACGACGAAGTTGCCCTGCTTGGCAATCACCTGCCCAGTATAAACGGCCTTATGCCGACGATCGAAGATGTCGAGCGTGGCGGCAGAGACGTCGATCGGGGCGTCGGGGGAGCTGCGAAAGCCGCTACCGAGGAAGGTTGACGCCAGATTGGAGCCGGCTGCTGGCTCGGGGGTGGCTGGAGCGGTGCGCTTGCGGCTGTCGGCCTTTTTCTGGTGCAGAAGAGTGGAGATGCGTCCGGGCGGGCGACCACGCTCGGCGGGGCTTGTGAACCGTGCCGTGGCGGCCTTGCGATCGATGGCGAGGCGCTCAGCGCGCATGACGTTTTCGGCCTGGGTGACGACGACCTGGCCGGTGAGGAGAATCTGGTCGGATTTCTGGTCGATGTGGGCGGTGTTGGCGGTTGCGCGGCGATCGGGGGCCTGGGTGAGTACGACGTTGCCGGAGAGATCGGCGACCTCGGCCTCGGCGTCGTAGGTCAGGGCCAGGCCTTCGGCGCGGCTGTCGCGGCTGGACATTACGACGCCGCCGCGGGCCAGGATCTTGCGCAAGCGCGATTGTGCTGCGACGTCTGCTGCCTGCAGTTTCGCTTTTTCCTGGGCTGATTTGGCGTTGGCCTGATCGGCGGCTTCGTAGAGGACATCGAGTTCGGGTGCCGCGAGTTGGGCTTCGCCCTGGCTCGCCACTACGGTGCCGCGAAACAAAGCCTGGTGGGCGTTGTCATCCACATCGAGAGTGCGGGATTTGATGGTGACGGGGGCGCCGGAGTTGAAATCGAGGCCGGGCAATGGGCTTGGCGGCTGGGCTGCGGCCTCACCGATCGCGGGCTTGGCCGGCTTGGGTTTCAAGGTCACGATCACGTCGTTGGCGAAATGGGCTTTTCTGGTCTTGCCGTCGACCTGCATGGCGCGCGCCTGGATCGTTCCGGTGGTCATCTCGGCCCAGACCGCTTGATCGCTCGCGATGCGGTTCTCCTTGGTCCAGACCGTCGCACGGGTGAGGCGGGCGCGCATGCCGTCGCTGCCTATGACGTTGATCCGGTCATAGAGCTCGAGGACATCTTTTTTCTGATCGTAGGTGCCCCATGCCGCATCCAGCTTGGTAACGACGCCATTGGTCTGGAGAAGCTCGCCGTCGATGACATTGAGACGCACCGGCTTCTGCATGCGGAAGTCGGTGATGGCCGACTTGGCGTGCACGCGATAGGCGGAACCGTCCTTGGCGAAACCGTCGTAGCGCGGATCGACCATGGTCAGATTGACCGGATCGATGCGGGCGGAGCCGACGGAGACATTGGCACGTTTCAGACTGGCCGAGGCGAACAGCGAGGCGCCGTAGGTGCCCAATGCGCCGACCGCGACCAGGGGCAGGGCCAATTTGAGCGTGCGCACAAGCCATGTGTGTCGGCGGGCTTGGCGAAACGCGCGCGCACGGGCGCGCTCGGCGGCCACGATTGCGCGGTCGTCCTGATCGTCGGCCTGCCCGGAGGCGATGTGTCGTCCGGCTTTAGGCATGACCCTCCCGAGGCGCGCGAGACACAGACGCGATGTGTGCTGCTATCGGCATCACGCCGTTCATATCGGGACGGTCCCGCGACTCGCCATTGAATACTCCAGATCGCCTGGAATTGGGGAGATATTGGGACCGCGATGTGTGGCATTTGCTTCTGACGTTTGATTGCGAGACCGGTGGCGCGTGGGCAACAAGCGTCAGATGCGCTCCTCCAAGCACTCGCGTCGTCGCACGAGCGCCGGTTCAGTGTGAAAAGATGTCCATGTCATCAAAGCCCGCCAGATCCAGCTCGGCGCGGGTCGGCAGGAAGCGGAAGGCTGCCTCGGCGAGGGCCGTGCGACCCTGTCGCGCCAACATCATTTCGAGGCGGTCTTTCAGGGCATGAAGGTGGAGGACGTCGGACGCGGCATAGGCCAATTGCTGCTGCGTGAGATCGTTTTGCGCCCAGTCCGACGACTGCTGCTGCTTCGACAGATCGATGTCAAGTACCTCACTGCACAGGTCTTTGAGGCCGTGGCGGTCGGTATAGGTCCGCACCATCTTGGAGGCGATCTTGGTGCACCAGACGGGGTTGGTGTCGATGCCCAGCCAATGGCGCATAACGGCAATGTCGAAGCGGCCGAAGTGGAAGATCTTGAGTACGCCGGGATCGGTCATCAGGGCCTTGAGGCGGGGCGCCGACCAGTTCTTGCCGTCGAGCTGGATGAGGTGGGCTTCGTTGTTGCCGGCCGACAATTGGACCAGGCACAGCCGGTCGCGGTGCGGCTTGAGGCCGAGCGTTTCGGTGTCGACGGCGACACTGGAGCCGAACGTGACACCAGCCGGCAGGTCGCCTTTGTGCAGTTTTATGCGGGGCGCAGACATGGCATCTCCTCGAGCCGGATCATGTTGGCTGCAACATGGTCGGTCATGATTGCCGCCGCAACATAATCGTCGCGTTCATCCTCGGCTTTGGCGCGGTTCGGGGCTGGGCTAGCGCCGAATGTCGGCGCTTCTGTCGGTTCCGGGTCATGCTAGAGTGGAGGGGTGACATCATTCGGGCGCGTTGGACGTCCAAAGCGCCGAGCGGGTGCCAGCGTCGAAAACGGGAGATGAGCCACGGGGATGGCGATCATCGTTACAGGTGCGACGGGGACGCTCGGTCAGTTCACGGTCCGGCGGTTGCTGGCCGAGGGGCTGACCGTACGCGTGCTGACCCGACGCCCGTTGCTTGCCGAGCGGCTCTTTGGCGCTGACGTGGCGCTCTACGAGTGGCATCCTTTCTCGGAAGATGTGCCAGGTGAAGCGCTCGCGGGCGCACGCGGGGTGGTGCATCTGATGGGGGCGCCTTTCTCGGACCTGCCTGTCGGCGGACGCGATGACTTGGCTGCGTCGTCACGGGTGGAGTCGACGCGTCGACTGGTTGCTGCGCTGCATGGCCGGGACATGCGGTTGGTGGTGGTCTCGCCGGCAATCGGAGATGACGTCGGTCGGGATGGCGCGGAAGGTGCGGTGAGGGCGGAGCCGGTCGAGGGGCTGGCGCCGGGGGGCCGACTGCTGCCCTGGGAAGAGATTGCGCTCAACGCCGGTCGCGATAACGATGGTCCGAGCGTGGGAGTGGTGAGACTCGGGCTGCTGGCCCACCCCAGCGAGCCGCTCGCGACAGTGGTACGGCTCGCCAAAATCGGCATAGCGCCACGGTTGGCATCGACCGGGATTGCTGCGATCACGCCTAGCGATGCGGCGGCCATGTTATCGGGTTTGCTCGCGCGGCAGGATCTCACGGGTGTTTTCTGGGGCGTGGCGCCGAGCCCTGTTTCCGGGCAGGCGCTTGCTGCCGCGCTCGGTCGATTGCGACCGGCCTCGCTGCCTCAGGCGATTGGCCTGCCGGCGCCATTTGTTCGTTGGACGATTACCCGCCGGCTCGGCCAATTGGCGCCGATGCTGACGGCCGTGCGGGCGATACAGCCTATCCGGCTACTGGAGGCCGGTGCGTCGTTTGAGACGCCCGATCCGACGGCGGCTCTGCTCGCCGCGATCGAGAAGTCTGGCGCAGGAGCAGTCGCCATCGGCGCTGAGTGAGTTGGTGGAGCGGGCGCAGGCACTGGTGGCGCCAGCGACGGGTGTGTTGTCGAAGCGGGGACTTGCGGGGTTGCGCGGGCCATCACCGCAGGGCGGTGACGGCACGCCAGGCGGCCATTCGGTCAGCGGCACGGGCACCGGAGGCGGCGAGGCAGACCCGCCGCCACCAATGCGGGCGACCGGCAGGGATGGCGGTGGCGGCCAAGCGTAAGGCGCCTCTCACTACTTCTTGGACAGTGCGACGGTGCGTCAGCAGCGGTTTCAGGCGCCGTGCTTCACGCCGACGCCGATCTGGCAGGCGACGCCGGTGCCACCGAGGCCACAATAACCATGGGGGACCTTGGCGAGGTACTGCTGGTGGTAGTCCTCGGCGTAGTAGAATTCTGGCGCGTCCATGATCTCGCTGGTGATGGCCTTCCAACCTTTGGCCTTCAGTGCGGCCTCGTAGCTCGACTTGCTCGCTTCGGCAGCGGCGCGCTGCTCGGAGGAATACACGTAAATGCCCGAGCGGTACTGGGTGCCGATGTCGTTGCCTTGGCGCATGCCTTGGGTGGGATCATGCGATTCCCAGAAGGTCTTGAGCAGCATCTCGTAGGGCATCACCTTTGGATCGAAGACGACCAGGACCACCTCGTTGTGGCCAGTGAGACCGGAACAGACTTCTTCGTAGGTAGGATTCGGGGTGATGCCCGCCGCATAACCGACGGCCGTCACCCAGATGCCATTCTCCAGCTCCCAGAACTTGCGCTCGGCGCCCCAGAAACAACCAAGACCGAACATGGCCATCTGCATGCCATCGGGGAACGGCCCTTTCAGGTCGTGGCCGTTGAGGAAATGCGTGCGTGCCGTTGGGATGGCATCGGGGCGTCCCTTCAATGCCGTTGCGGCGGTGGGAAGCTCGGACTTCTTGCGGAACAGCATCATCTCGGGACCTCGCGGGCGGGCAAGTAGTGGGTGCACCCGCACATATATAGCTCATCATCTCGGGAATGGTAGGACGGCCTAATTCACGATCCGCTGAAGGCGCCCTCAATTGGTGAATATCCTGACCTCACGACGGCGCTGTCCGAGCCATACGAGGACCAAGCCGAGTACGCCAAGCACGAGCCAGGCTGGAAGTTTCAGGACGCGCTCGATGCCCGACGTCCAGGCAACCGGGTGAATGCGGGTGGTGACGAGCGTTTTGCTTGCGGCAAGGGATTTGGGGGCGAGATTAGCCCAATGCTGCTCGACCGTAGTCATGACGAGACCGGAGCCGCCCGCCATCGTCCTGGTACCGTCGTAGACCAGTGCGACGACCGCGGCGATCAGAAGGGGCCTTGCGAGCATGCGCAACAAGGACTTCAGGGCACGCCGCGCCGTCGATGAAACGATCAGCGCCAAAACGGCGAGCGCCGGCAAGACGATGGTTGCGTTTACCAGGAAGAAGTTGACGACTTTGTCCAGCATGGCCGCTTTTTCGTAAATCCGAGATATTCTGTGCGACGTCGATCTGCCCGTCAGCATTGGCAGGGCTGCTCGGCAGATGAGAATCGTCTGTTCAGGTTCGTGCTCAGTGAGGCTTATTAGGTGGTGGTTATGACTTGTTCGTGGTTGTGTTTTGCCTTTTGAAGGCAATCTGTTGTCCCAAGGTTGGCGCCTTCTTGCAGCCCCGTCAGGTTCGGCTCTCCTGGTCTGCGGCTGATTTTGCGCTATCAGCGCTGAGCGCCCTTCAGCTGTCGCATCATGCCTCGGGTGGCTTTAGATCAAACTCCCTCGCCAGCGCCTCGAAAGTGCGTATGCGAAGCTCATAGCTCGGCGCGACAGCAACGAGAATGACCTCATCGGCACCAAAGGCCTCGGCCGTTTCACGGATGCGACCCGCGACGTAGGCCGGTGTGCCCAGAGTCAGCCGTGGGCGGTCGTGATTGGCGATCTGCAACTCACGTGGGCCGAACTCGAAGTCAGCAGCATCCTCGACGGTCGGCACCGGGCGGTTGTGCCCGGTGGCGGTGAGCGCCCAACGCATCAAGACGGCCTTCTCGATGGCTTTCTGCTCGGCTTCGTCGTCGGCGCAAATGGCCAGCATCGCTAGCGCGATCCGCGGCGTTTCCTCGTGCCAACCTCGGAAATGCTGGCGATAGGCCTTGGCGACATCGGCGCCGGAATAGGCATTGATGAAATGTGCGAAGGCGAAGCGCATGCCGAGGCTCGCGGCGAACGATGCTCCGCCCGAGCTCGAGCCCAGCACCCACATCTCGGGGCTGGTCGGCACTGCGGGGCTCGCGATCTGGCCTTCCAGGGGATGGCCCGCCGGTACGATGCCACGAAAGATTGCCGAGAGCTCAGCCAGCTGGTTGGCGAAGCCCTCATCGGTATCGATCGGGCGACCGTCGAAGAGCACGCGCGCCGTGCGGGGGTGGCCGCCTGGTGCGCGGCCGAGGCCCAGATCCATGCGGCCGGGGTAGAGCGCTTCGAGCATCTTGAACTGCTCGGCGATTTTGAACGGAGCATAGTACGGCAGCATGATGCCACCTGTGCCCAGCCTTATGTGCTTGGTCTCGGCCCCAAGCCGGGCAAGGAGGATTTCGGGCGAGGCGTCGGCGAGGCCAGTCAGGCTATGGTGCTCGGCACACCAATAGCGCTTGTATCCCAGGCGGTCGGCCAGCCGGGCCAACTCGATGGTGCGTTGGATGGCTTGCGACGGCGTCGCCATGCCGATTATCGGGGACTGGTCGAGGATCGAAAGTGGGAGTGTCATTGCGCCCCGATACGATTGGTCATTTGGTTCGACGCAAAGATGGCACGGCTGGTTGCCAGAGCCAAATGGCAACGTCACCTGGCACTTCTTGTTCTCCGGCATGTTTCGCCTAAGGGCTCGCTCTGCCGGTATTTCGCCACATCGGGCGGCGCAATGCGTCTCCGCCGCTCGCCGGCCGTCGCCGTGCCTCGGCCGGGCTTGGGTCCAGGAGCACAGCTCTTTGACGGGCGTCAAGGCCCATGGCGCGCACAAGGCGCTTGCTTATTCCAGGCTTCTGGATCGAGGAGAAATTCGTCATGAAGGCTTCTGACATCATGACCAGCAACGTCGTAACGGTCGGTCCGCAGGCGTCGGTGAGCGAAATTGCCGAGATGATGACCAAGCATCGAATCAGCGGCATTCCTGTTGTCGACGCGGACGGACGGTTGGTCGGCATACTGAGCGAGAGCGATCTGTTGCATCGCATGGAGACCGGCACAGAGCGCCGCCGCAAATGGTGGCTCGGCATGTTCCAAGATGCGAGCAGCATGGCGCGCGAGTTTACCAAATCGCACGGACTCAAGGCTGCCGACCTCATGACCGCCAACGTGACGACGGTCAGTGGCGACGCCGCGCTTGGCGATGTGGCCGAGCTTTTGGACAGCAAGAACCTCAAGCGAGTGCCGGTGGTGGTCGATGGCAAGCTCGCCGGCATCATTACGCGAGGCGACATGGTCAAGGCGCTCGCACAGGCTGGCGGAATGGCCAAGTCTGCTGGAGGGGACGACATCACGGTGTCGCGTGAGGTGACGCGGCGAATAAGCGACGTCAAGTGGCTGCACGATGCCTACGTCAGTGTCCTGGTGGTTGATGGAACGGCGGAACTCAGCGGCATGGTGCCGACGGCAGAGCAGAAAAAGGCGCTGCTGGTGCTGGTCGAGGAGACGCCTGGCGTCAAGGACATCGAGGATCGCTTGCGGGTCGGGCGGATGAACCTGCCAATGTGACCAGGCCAAATCGCTCCGTGCTCGGAACAGTCTGGTGCAAATCTTGCTGGACCAGGGCCGTCAACGTCTTCATTCTCCCGCGTCGGCATTGAAGCAAACGCAAGACGAATGGAGAAGAGGATGGCTGGAAAGCTAAGAGGCGCCGACATCATTGCGCGGAGCCTGGAACGGCTCGGCCACCGGACGGTGTTCACGCTCAGCGGCAATCACATCATGTCGATCTTCGACGCGGCGATAGAAGTCGAAGCTTGAACTCATCCATACGCGCCATGAGGCGGCGGCCGTTCATATGGCCGACGCGTGGGGTCGGCTCACCGGCGAGCCCGGCATTGCGATGGTGACTGGCGGGCCTGGTCACGCCAACGCCGTCGGTGCGTTGTTCACGGCTCTGTCGGCCGAGAGCCCGATGGTGCTGCTGTCTGGGCATGCGGCCACCTGGGAGCTCGGACGCGGCGGCTTCCAGGAAATCAGGCAGGCGGATATGGCGGCGCCGGTGTCCAAGGCGTCGTGGACGGCCAGCTCGGCCGCTTCGCTCGGCGAGGAACTCGGGGAAGCGCTCAGGATCGCAAAATCGGGGCGGCCAGGGCCGGTGCATCTGTCGCTGCCGTCGGATCTGCTCGACGAAACCGTGGAGCACAACGCCATTCGTTGGCCCGACGAGGAAAAGATCCGTAATCCCGGTGGAATCGGCTTGCAGGATGCAGCGGCTGACGCCGTGCTGGCGGCGATCGAAGCCGCCAAGCGGCCCGTGATCCTTGCTGGGCCGTATCTGTCGTCGCGTAAGGGGCGGCAACTGTTGAAGGCGTTGGAGCAGGCAACCGGAGCGCCTACGGCCGTCATCGAAAGCCCGCGCGGGTCCAATGACGCCACCATTGGTGCGTTCGGCGATGTGATCAAATCCGCCGATCTCATCGTGCTGCTCGGCAAGGCCCTCGACTTCACGGTGAAATGGGCGAAAGGGCCAACGTTTGCCGATAACGTTAAGCTGATCTCGATCGATCCGGATGCGGTGCTTGTGGGGCGGGCCGCCAATGAGAAGGGCTCGGATCTGGTATTCGGGTGCGTGGCGGATACCGTCTCGGCAGGCGAGATGATAGTGCGACGGGCGACGGCGCGCGGATATAAACCCGACGGCGTTTGGCTGAAAAAGGCCCGGGAGATCATGGACACCCGGCCCGGGGCCTGGGCTTCGCTGAAGGGTTCGACGGCGGGTCGGCTGCACGCGGCGGAGGTGTTTCGGGCACTGCGGCCAGTGGTCGAGCGCGATCCGGAAACGCTGCTGATTTGCGACGGCGGCGAGTTCGCGCAGTGGGGGCAGAGCCTGCTGCCGGTCAACAAGCGGATCATCAACAGCGTTGCCGGGTCGATCGGGGCTTCTCTGCCGTTTGCGATTGCCGGACGCGTGCACGATCGCAAGTCACCGATCATCGTGGTGCTAGGCGACGGGACGTTTGGTTTCCATATGTCGGAGTTCGAGACGGCGGTGCGGCATGGCACGCCGTTCGTCGCAATTCTCGGCAACGATGCCTGCTGGAACGCCGAAAGCCAGATCCAAAAGCGCGATTACGGCGCTGACCGCATGCATGGGTGCGCATTGCTGCCTGCCCGCTACGATCAGGTGGTGGCGGCGCTCGGCGGCCATGGCGAGCTGGTGGAGCGAATCGAGGACCTGGTGCCGGCCGTGGAGCGGGCCCTTGCCAGCGGGAAGCCTGCCTGCGTCAACGTCCAGATCGAGAGCATCGGGGCGCCGGTGATCCGCTTGCCCGCGTAAATCCAGGGCGATCCGGCCTGGGGCGCGACTGTTGCCGGGCTTGATCTGCCGTGGACGGTACGGCATCGCTATGTTGCGTTGGCATGCACGATCCATCTGGCGCAGCCGGCCAGAGCGGAGTAAATTGCAACTACAAGCGCACTGCCTTGATGTGGCCGTTCGGCAAGCTCAGGCTGAATGGTTCGCAGGGGGGCGCCAGTTCCAGGAGTGTCCATATGACCGAGGCGCAAAAGATTGCTCATGCCGAGCGCAGGGTTCGCGAGATCACGGCGCTCTACATCCACACGGCCGCGTTCGCCGTGGTGATGCCGCTGTTGTTCGCCCTCAATTTCACAGATCCGAATTGGTGGGTGCAGTGGCCGTTTGTCGGCTGGGGTGCCGGGCTTGCGGCCCATTGGTATGCCGTGTTCGGCCGTGGCGGCGAGATGCTGCGGCGGTGGCAACTCAGGAAGATCTACGAGCTGAAGAGCCACATGTAACGCGACCCGGCTCGCACTGGCGGCGGTTTGACCGCCGCCGGATGCGTTGAGGGGGTGAGGCGGGTCCGCAGCGATAAGCTGGATCAAGCGCGTTGGCGGGAGCGCTGTGGTGATCGATCCGAGCGGTGAGGCTGCGTCTTCACGCCTAGCGCCGCTCGTGCCGGCGCCAGGCAATCTGGCGGCGATTGGAGCCATGGTGCTGGCCACCGTGGCTTTTGTTTTGGGCGACGCGGCGATGCGCCTGGCTGCAGGCACGCTGCCAACTGGGCAATCGATCTTCCTTCGCAGTCTCACGTCGGTGCTACTGGCCGCCGTGGTTGCGCATGCGATGGGTTTGCTTTCGCAGCTTCGCCGGGCGCTGGTGGGTTGGATGGGGTGGCGCTGCGTTGGCGATGCCGGGAACTCGCTGCTGTTCCAGGCGGCGCTGTCGCGCATGGGGTTTGCCGACATCATGGGGGTGCTGCAATTGACGCCGCTGACGCTGACGGCGGCCTCTGCGCTGTTCCTCGGCGCGCAGGTTGGTTGGCGGCGCTGGGCGGCGGTTGGCGCTGGGCTCGCCGGCGCGCTGCTGGTGATCAAACCTGGGACGAGCGCCTTCACCATCTGGGCGGTGCTGGCTGTAGGCTCGGTGCTGTGTGGCACGCTCCGGGACATTGCGACCCGCAAGCTCGACGCGGCGATCGCGACCGTGATCATTCTTTTGATTTCGCAGGCTGCGGTGGCGCTGGCGGGGCTCGGTCTGGCGCTGTTTCAGGGCTTGGTCTGGCCATCGCCGCGGG
Organism: uncultured Alphaproteobacteria bacterium; assembly: GCA_963761475.1. GTDB lineage: Bacteria > Pseudomonadota > Alphaproteobacteria > Rhizobiales > Hyphomicrobiaceae. The sequence goes on along the minus strand of CAVXGT010000010.1, from coordinate 215,418 downwards.
ACGGGGCGCTCGTGGTGTTCGCGGGCGTAATGACGCTTCTAGGCCATCTCGGGATGATCATCTCGCTCAGGATCGGGGAGATCTCGGCGGTTGCGCCATTCCGTTATGCGAGTGTGGTTTGGGCAATCATCGTCGGGGTGGTGTTGTTCCGCGAGGTGCCCGACGGGTGGTCGCTGGCGGGTATGGCGATCCTGGTGACAGCGGGGCTCTATGCCTTTCACCGCGAGCGGAAAGTGCGGGTGGCCGACGCTCAACCGTAAGCCGGTGCACGGCGGATGCGCCAGGTGAAGGCTTTGTCGCCAAGGTCAAGTCGCTCCACGGTTTCGAGTACGAGAAAGCGGTTGTGGACGGCAAGCAAACCTTCGTGCAGCCCGTTCCACGCTTCGAAGATTGCGGGTGACAAGGGCGCCAGATCGCGCATCAAACGCCAGCCGGGGCGGCGGACAAGTGACGCCCCGCCGGCGGTGACGATCTCTGCTGCGTCGCCTTCACCTTCTGCGAGACGCACCATCAGTTCGGCGAAGGCTTCGGGGCTGTCGCCTTGGATACCAAGCGTGGCGGCGGTGTCGTGATAGAGCTGGGCGCCGATCAGGCGGCCCGTCACGCGTCCGATGTGGCTGGCCTCGGCCGGGCCCAGCATCTCTACAAGGCGCGGCAGGCCGGAGCGGACGTATTCCAGGCAATAGTTGCGCTCGGCCTTGGCGAGGCGCTCGGGCGGCCATTCGGCGGCGGGAAGCTTGGGCGCGGCTGCCGGGTCGAAGGGCGGGCACGTTTCGCCGGGGCGAAAGATCAGTCGCTCTTCCGGCGCGATTTCGCGGTCTCGTTCCCAGAAGTAACCGGCGAGGCCGTGCTGGCCGTCTGTTGTTTGCGCGGTGCACACGAAGCCCAGGCGCGGGTTGGCGAGTGAGACACCGTTCTGGGCGTACCAGCCGCGCAGGAACGCGCGTGAGACCTCGCTCGGCACGGCGCAGATGGCGGCGCCCGGATAGATCCAGCGCGGCGGCACGAAATGCACCCAGGCCTTCTTGTCACTTTCGCGCATGAACTCGACGCGGACGCCGCCGACCGAGTTGGAGAGATAATGATAGGCGGCGCAGGCGACGGCGTCGGGCATGCCGCTTAAGCCCAGCTTTTCAAAGCTCGACAGGAACTTCTCGTGGTGCTGGTGTCGGAAGACGCGGAACACCCACTCGGCCGCATCGGCGGCGCTGCGGCGCGAGACGAGCGTCAAGATCAGGCCCGTGAAATAGGCATGATAGAGCCGGGCGGCAGCGGTGAGGGGAGCGTGGGGGGGGTTGGGCATGTGGCCTGGATCGCGCGTGGAGAGCTGGGGCGTCGACGCGAGCCTATCAGTAAAAATCGATGCCTGGGGAAAAGCGTGAACTGCGCGTCGGTGGCCACGTGCCGCGCAGGTCGCGATGCAGGGCATGGGGCGCTTATTATACAATTGCAGACATGGGCCAAGACTGCTGTGAGAGGCAGTCTCTGCCGGCGATTATGTCCGCAACCGATGTTATTCCTGCCGAAACCGGAGCACTCGAAGCCAAAGCCCTTCATTCTGTCGGCTGGCAAGGGAGCTGAGCACCAGCCTGGTGACGCTTTGCGACAGTCATTCCACCCACTTTCCTTCGGCTTACACTTATCAAAAGAGGATCAAATGAAGAATCTAGGGAAGTTTCCTTCCTCCGAAGGTGCTAGCTTATAGGTAAACCTGCTTTTCCGAGACCGTCATAGAAATGCTCGACGTCCATGGAGCGCTTGAAGAAAGTCAATTGGCGCTGTGTTCCCTCAATCGTGTACTTTGGTTCGATGCGCAAAACTTCTCTTGCCTCTGCGTGAGCCGCCCTGTTTTCCCCCAATTGCGCATACGTAATTGCTAGGCACACGCGTGCAAGCCTGAAATTGGGAGACCTCGCAACTGCCTCCACTAGTGGCGGTAGAGCTTTCGAATAGTCCCGACACAAATAGTAAGCGAGACCCAGCCAAGCCGATGCAAAGGGTGGATAGTAAGGATCACTGCGGGAACGCGACTTGGTCAGCGCTATGGCTAGCTCGGGTTTCCCCGCACAAACCAGCGCCATCGCATATAGACGCCACTCTCCGAAATTGGGGTTTAAAGCCTTAGCGACATTGAATTCTCTCAAGGACGCCTCATGCTTGCGCCTCCAAGTCAACACCATGCCAAATTGGGCATGCGCCTGAGGCGACTTGGGGTCTAGTTGCACTGCTTTTCTCGCGAGCGCCTCGGCCAGATCGAGTGCCTGCGGTTTCAGATAGTCATCATCAAGAGGATTGAGCCAAGCTGTCGTGTAGGTATTCGCCAGCATGACATATGCGCGCGCATAATTTTCGTCAATTGAGATGGTCTTCTCGAGCAACCGACGTGTCTTGTAGAGCCCATCGACCCCGGGCTCGGTGTGCGCATTCCAGTCTGCGCCTGAGTGCAGGCACTCTTGGATTTAAGCGAAGTTAGATAGACGGAATACTGCCCAGAAGCTCTCATGAAAAAATCATATGCTTTCCATGTTGTAGTTGGTTTGAGTAACGTGCGCTCGGCCTCCGCTGCTGTTACATGAGATGCTAGCAGCGTCACAATCTTTCCAACCACCTTGTCCTGAACGGAAAGCACATTTCGCAACTTTGCATCGTACTTGTCCGCCCATCGGTGAATACCCGTTTTTGCATCTACGAGCTGAGCAGTTATGCGCACTGCCTGGCCAATTCGGCGAACGCTTCCCTCCAAGATGTAGTCAACCAATAAATCGCGGCCTATCGCGCGCGCATCGATCTTCTTGCCCTTATATTGAAATGTTGAAGTCTTAGATATAACGAGGAGCTCGGGAAATTTTGAAAGTTCTATTATAATATCCTCCGTTATTCCATCGGCAAAATATTCGCGGTCCCTAATCCTGCTCATGTTCGTGAAGGGCAAAACGGCAATCGAAGCAGCGTTGAGGATTGGCTGAGTGCCGTTGCCGAGTTTTGTTGTTGGGCCCAGAATGGAAGCGTTGTCACGGTTGGTATCGCTTCGCGAAACTATCGAATCGATCAGATAACCCATTCTGGGTACCGTTTTCACGATGAGCTTATTGACATCGCCCAGCGCGCGTCGGACCTCGCTGACGCACTGCGCCAAGGACTCGTCGCCAACCGTCGCGCCTGGCCACACCGCTTCCAGAAGCTCTTCCTTCGAGACCACCCGCCCGGCCTCACGCAGAAGGAAATGTAGCAATTCAAAAGACTTGCGTCGCAGCCGAATCTCTCCGTTGGCACCGGAGAGACTGAGCCTTTGTAGGTCGAGAGTAAATCCATCAAAGCCAAGCGATCCGGTGGTGGTCATGACACGCCCGACGGTGCAAGCATTCTTCAGGCAAATTTAAGGAACATTTCAGGACACTAGGCAAGATCCGTGCTGCGGTCCAACGGGTGTTGTCACACAGGAGATAGACCCATGGATCGGACACCGCTGTCCCTATTGTTCGCGCTGCTTCTTGGATTCACGTCGCAAATTGGCACTGCCTTTGCGCAGTCTGCCGATGCCGAGGCGGTAAAGGCCGCCAACGCCGCATTCTACGCGGCTCTCTCATCGCGCAAAATCTCTGCAGTCGAGAACGTTTGGGCAAAGGAGGGTAAGGTCTTCAACATATTTGGCGCCGCCAAGAAGCCCCTGGTTGGTTGGGGGGCTATCAAGACTGGCTATGAAGGCTTGTTCAAGCGTTTCGTGGAGTTGTCGGTGGCTATCCCTGAACCGCTGATCCGACTGGATGGTGATACGGCACTTGTCGTTGGTGTCGAAACGCTGGAAGCCAAGCTTGCGACTGGTGAAACTGCAAGCCTAAGACTTCCAACGACCAACGTTTTTGCCAAGCAAGGCGGTCGTTGGCTGATGATCCATCACCACTCCTCGCGCCCCCCAAAGTAAACTCCCAGCTTCATCGGGTTCTTGTTCCAGTCCCCCTTCGCACCATAGAGAAGTGTCTGCTATCGGAAGCCAACCAGCCGCTCTGAAATGACCGTTGGTAGGCTTCCGGCAGACGGAGCGGATGGCAGCTGTCTCCGCCCTGCGGTCATTCAGGGGCGCAGGTGTCGGTGGGGTGAGTTCATCGCCGAGGCTTCTGGGCAGGGCGATGGGTTGGAGGTTGGGGGAGCTGGTGCTTGTGTGGTGCGCCGCGGGGCGGAGCGGCGCAGGGTCAATGCGCTGCCTCCCAGTTGTCGGCGGCTTTGGCGTCGACGTGGATCGGGACGGTGAGTTTGATGGCGGGTTCGGCTGCCTGCTCCATCACCTTCGTGGACGACCGATAGCGTCTTTTCGACCTCGGCTTGCTTCGACTCGAAGATCAACTCGTCGTGGACCTGCAGCAGCATGCGTGGTGGCGTCGAGCTTGGCGTTCGCGCAGGGCTGCGGGCATGCGGATCATGGCGCGGCGGATGATGTCGGCGGCCGAGCCCTGGATCGGGGCGTTGATCGCGGCGCGCTCGAGGAAGCCGCGCATGGACGGGTTCTTGGTGTTGATCTCGGGATAGTGGATGCGGCGGCCGAAGACGGTTTCGACGTAGCCGTGCTCGTGGGCGAAGGCCTTGGTGCGCTCCATGTAGTCGCGGATGCCGGGGAAGCGCTTGAAGTAGGTCTTGATGTACTCGCCGGCTTCCTGGCGCGGAGATGCCGAGCTGGGCTGCGAGGCCGAAGGCGGAGATGCCGTAGATGATGCCGAAGTTGATCGCCTTGGCGCGGCGGCGGATCTCGGACGGCATGTCCTTGACGGGGACGCCGAACATCTCGGACGCCGTCATGGCGTGGATGTCGAGGCCGTCGGCGAAGGCCTTCTTGAGCTGGGGAATGTCGGCGATGTGGGCCAGCACGCGCAGCTCGATCTGGGTGTAGTCCGCCGAGATCAGCTTGGCGCCCTTGTCGGCGACGAAGGCCGTGCGGATCTCGCGGCCTTCCTTGGTGCGCACGGGAATGTTCTGCAGGTTCGGATCGGTGGAGGCGAGGCGGCCGGTCGTGGTGGCGGCGAGCGCGTAGCTGGTGTGGATGCGGCCGCCGGTTGCCTCGTTGATGTGCTCGGGCAGGGCGTCGGTGTAGGTGGAGCGCAGTTTGGTGAGCTGGCGCCACTCCAGCATGGTGTTGACGAGGCGGCGGGCGTCGTCGGGCAGCTCCTCGTTCTGGCGAGATCATCGAGCATAGTGGCCCGGGTTTCCCACTGGCCTGATTTGGTGCGCTTGCCGCCGGGCAGTTTGAGCGTGTCGAACAGCAGCTCGCCCAGCTGCTTTGGGCTGCCGAGATTGAACTTCTGGCCGGCGAGCTCGTAGACCTCCTCTTCGAGGCGGGCGATGGATTGGGCGAACGTGGAGGAGAGGCGCGCGAGGATGGCGCGGTCGACCTTGATGCCGGCTGCTTCCATGTCGACGATGACCGGCAGCAGCGGGCGCTCCAGCGTCTCGTAGACGGTGGTCATGCGCTCGGCGACGAGGCGGGGCTTGAGCGCCATCCACAGGCGCAGCGTGACGTCGGCGTCCTCGGCGGCGTATTCAGTCGCCTTGTCGATCGGCACGCCGGCGAACGTCTTTTCCGACTTCTTGGCGCCTGGGGCGTGGGCGATGACCTGGTCGAACGAGATACAGACGTGGCCCAAGTGGCGCTCCGACAAGGCATCCATGCCGTGACTGCCGCGACCGCCATCCAGGGCGTAGGACATCAGCATGGTGTCGTCGATCGGGTCCAGGCGAATTGCGTGGCGGCGAAGGACGAGGGCATCGTACTTGAGGTTCTGGCCGATCTTGAGGGTGGCGGGGTCCTCGAGCAGCGGTTTCAACGCTTCGATTGCATCGCGCAGCGGGATCTGGTCGGGCAGCAGGCCTCCGCCGCCGAACAGGTCGCCGCCAGGCTCTTTGTGGCCGACGGGCACATAACAGGCGCGGCCGGGCGCGATGGCCAGAGAGAAACCGACGAGATCCGCCTGCATGGCGTCGAGGCTGGTGGTCTCGGTGTCGAAGGAGACGCGGCCGATCTCGCGAGCTTCGGCGATCCACTTGTCGAGCTGTGCTCTCGTTCGGACGGTTTCGTAAGTGGCGGGGTCGATTTTTGGTTCGCGGGCGGCCGCGCGGGTGAAGGCAACGACATCGGCGGGTGTGGCATCGCCGTTGGCGGCAGTCTTGGCCGGTGCGTCCTTGGCCGAGCTGTCGTTGGATTTGGCGGCAGCATCGTCGCCCGCCGGTTTCAGGCTCGAGCCCACGGAGCGCTCGAGCGGTGGGGGGACGGCGACGCCCAATGCCTCGGCGATGCGCTTCGTCAGCGTGTTGAATTCCATGTCGCGCATGAACGCCAGCAGCGGCTCGGACAATATATCCTGCACGCCCAGCCGAGCGACCTCGAGCTCGACGGGAACGTCATCCTTCAGGCGCACGAGCTCGCGCGAGATGCGTGCCTGCTCGGCGAACTCGATCAGCCGCTCGCGGCGCTTGGGCTGCTTGATCTCGCCGGCGCGCTCCAGCAGCGTGTCGAGATCGCCGTACTCCTTGATCAGCTCGGCGGCGGTCTTGATGCCGATACCGGGGACGCCCGGCACGTTGTCGACGGAGTCGCCCGCAAGCGACTGCACGTCGACCACCTTGTCGGGCTCGACGCCGAATTTCTCGATCACCTCTTCGCGGTCGATCGTCTTGTTCTTCATGGTGTCGAGCATGGTGACGCCGGGTTTGACGAGCTGCATCAGGTCCTTGTCGGAGGACACGATGGTGACGTCGCCGCCGGCGGCGATGGCGTCACGGGCGTAAGTCGCGATCAGATCGTCGGCCTCAAAGCCTTCCTGCTCGATGCAGGCGACGTTGAAGGCTTTGACGGCATCGCGGATGAGCGGAAACTGCGGAATGAGCTCCTCAGGCGCCGGCGGACGGTTGGCCTTGTAGTCCTTGTAGATGTCGTTGCGATAGTTCTCGCGGGAGGCATCGAAGATGACGGCGATGTGGGTCGGGCCGCGGCCTGCCTTGGCGTCGGCCATGAGCTTCCAGAGCATCTCGCAGAAGCCGTGCACGGCGCCGACGGGTAGACCATCGGACGGCCGCGTCAGCGGCGGCAGTGCATGAAAAGCGCGGAAAATGTAGCCGGAGCCGTCGATCAGGTAGACGTGGCTTCCCTTGGCGACGGGAACGGGATCACCTGCCGGCACAGTGATGGCGGCGGGGCGAGATGCTTTTGGCTCGGTGCTCATGGGGGCACCTTAGTTGCGCTGTTTGACGCTCACAAGCGTTGGGGGTTCGTTTGAGTGGCACGGCGGGCGCGCAGGCGTTGGTGGCGCGCTGGAGCTTGGTTTGTTGCTCGCGCCATTCGGTGCCCGTAGGGGAAGCCGGTCTTAAGGCGCGTTGTTGCGTGATGCGAGGCCTTGGCGGTGTCGCTCAGTGCTGCGCGCAAAAAAATCGGGGCTCCGCGACCCTGCGCGCGGAGCCCCGTGGATCACGCCGGGGAAGGTTTTCTGCAGGGTGAAGCCAGATTAGGTGCGAGGCGTTGAACTCGATCTGAACGGGTGGTTCATGCGAGGTTCATCGAACGAAAGCGCAACGGGCGGGGCTCGCAGCCATCGCGCTGATAGCGTGGGCGTTGGCATGTCAATGCAGTTCTGCTTTGCTGCGCCAAACATCGGAGGAGATGCAAGATGCGTGGGCTCGCAGGCAAGGCCGTGATCGTAACTGGTGGTGCCGGTGGCATCGGCTCGGCGATTTGCCGTCGACTGGCCGAAGAAAAGGCGAAGGTCGGCGTGTTCGATCTCAGGGGGGATGCGGCTGAGGCGCTTGCCGCAGAGATCGGCAACGGGGCGAGTGGTCACGCCTGCGACATTACCGATCTCGAGGCCGTCAAGGCGGCTGTCGCTGCGTTCGAGGCCAAGTGCGGGGCGACGGATGCGCTGGTCAACAACGCAGGATGGGACAAGTTCGCGTATTTCCTCGATACGACGCCGGAAGACTGGGAGAAAATCGTCGCCATCAACCTTATGGGGCCGATCAACCTGCACCATACAGTGCTGAAAGGCATGCAAGAGCGCCGCCGCGGGCGGGTGGTCAATATTGCGTCGGATGCTGGCCGCGTAGGCTCGTCGATGGAAGCCGTCTATTCGGCGTGCAAGGGCGGCATCATCTCGTTCACGAAGACGATTGCGCGCGAAATGGCGCGTTCAGGCGTGACGGTCAATTGCGTTTGCCCGGGACCAACCGACACGCCGCTGCTGAAGGCGTTCCTGGGCGAGGGCGAGCAGGGTGCGCGCGCCTACGAGGGCTTGAAGCGGTCGGTTCCCCTGAAGCGCCTCGGTGAGCCGGACGATCTCGCGGGCATGGTTGCATTCCTGGCCAGCGACGATGCCGCCTACATCACGGGGCAGGTGATTTCAGTGTCGGGTGGCCTGACGATGAGCGGCTGACGTGGTTGGCGTTCTGCCTGCTCTACGCTCTACAAGCTCCCCGCGGGCTGCCGCCGGCTTGATGACCGATTGGGCCTGCAGATCATGCGAGGACTAGGTGGTCTTGGGTCGGTTTCTGGTGCGGGGTTCCAGGGCTGGTCTTGATGTTGGCAGCGTGCCACCCTTGGAGACCGAGCATCCAGCCACGCGGAGGCCTGATCCATGCCCGCCACCAATCTTGCCCGGCTCAATTGTGCCGAAAGTGTCATCAAGATCCTGATCGCGAACGGCATCGACAAACTCTATTGCCTGCCCGGCGTACAAAACGACGACTTTTTCGATGCACTGGTGCGGACCGGGCAAGGGATCGAGCCCATTCACGCTCGCCATGAGCAGGCGTCGGCCTACATGGCGCTCGGTGCGGCGATGGCGACGGGCAAGCCGCAGGCCTATTGCGTCGTGCCTGGGCCCGGCTTCCTCAACACGACGACGGCGCTGGCGACAGCGCAGTCCCTGTGTCAGCCCGTGCTGGCGATCTCGGGGCAAATCTTCGAGGACAAGATCGGCAAGGGGCTCGGTTATCTGCACGAAATTCCGAATCAGCTCGGGATCATGAGGACGCTGACCAAGTGGGCAGAGCACATCAACGGTCCGGAGGATGCGCCGGGCAAGGCACGCGAAGCTTTTCGGCAGATGCTGTCGGGGGCGCCGGCGCCCGTCGGGATCGAGTGCGGCTGGGACATGTGGAAGCGGGCGGCCGACGTGGCAGTCGACGACGAGCCGGTGCGGCGCGAGACGCCGGCAGTGGACCAGGACGCCGCAGAAGCCGCTGCCCGGCTGCTCGCCGGTTCGAAACGGCCGCTGATCTGGGTTGGCGGCGGGGCTATCGAGGCTGCGGCCGAGGTGCAGCAACTGGCCGAGATGTTGCAGGCGCCTGTTGTGTCGTTTCGCAGCGGTGCCGGCATTCTCGACACGCGGCACGTGTTGGCGCAGCGGACGACCGGCGCCTACCGACTGTGGAAAGACATGGACGTGCTGTTCGGGATCGGTACCCGACTGCACAACCAGCAGGACTGGGGCACGGACGAGGAGATGAAGGTGATCCATCTCGACATCGATCCGACACGGCCGGGGCGAATTCGAACGCCCGACGTCAAGATGATCGCGGATGCGAAAGAGGGGCTTGCGGCGATCATTGCGCGGATCGGCAGGCATCTCGGCAAGCGGGCCAGTCGGCGTGACGAGATGCGCTCGGTGAAGGCCGACGTGGAGCGCGAACTGCAAGCACTCGCGCCGCAGAAGGCTTGGATCGATGCCCTCCGCAAGGCGGTGCCGGACGATGGCATCGTGGTCGAGGAGTTGACGCAGGTGAGCTACGTCAGCCGTGTGATGTATCCCGTCTATGCGCCACGCACGTATATCGCGTCAGGCTACCAGGGAACACTCGGCTGGGGCTATTCGACCGCGCTCGGCGCCAAGGCTGCGGTTGGCGATCGGGCCGTGGTTTCCGTCTCGGGAGACGGCGGCTTCATGTTCGGCATGCAGGAGATTGCGACTGCAACGCGCCACAATATCCCGCTGGTGGGGGTCGTTTTCAATGACAATGCCTATGGCAATGTCCGGCGCATGCAGCAACTCAACTACGACGGTCGGGTGGTGGCGAGCGATCTCAAGAACCCGGACTTCGTCAAGCTCGGCAAGAGCTTCGGCATCAGGGCGACGCGTGCGGATGCGCCGGCCAAGCTGACGAGCCAGATCAAGGCGGCGCTGAAAGCCAACGAGCCGGCCTTGATCGAGGTGCCGGTGGGACCGTTCCCGGATCCGTGGCACCTGTTTCAGCGCAAGAAGCTCAGGGGGTGAATGGGCCTTCCGGCTGGTGCGGCACTCAGGTGACGTAGCCCATGCGCTTGTCGCGCTCGATGAGGCTCGCGGGGCGATCGGCGGGGCTGCCGTAGCCTCCGCCACCTGGTGTTTGCAGGGTTACGGTGTCGCCCTTCTTGAGAAGATGCATGCGGCGGGTGTCGACATCCTGGCCATTGATGGCAACGCGGCCGATGGCGCCATCGCTACCTCCGCCAATACCCGGTGCGCCGAAGCGGGTGCGCTCGGTGACGAACCAGGCGGACATTTCTCGGTCCGACAGGCTCTCGATCTCGATCGACTGGCCAAGTCCGCCGCGGTGGCGACCGTTGCCGCCTGAATTGGGCATGAGGCACTTTTCTCGGAAGAAGAGGCGACCGGAATGCTCGGCCACTTCTACGGGAGTTGAGGAGATATTCGAGGGCCAGGACAACACCGCCACGCCGTCGCCTGCTGCACGTCCGCCTAGGCCGCCGTTGTAGAAGAGCACGGTGGCGAAGGGTTTGTCGTCGGCGGCGAGGCCCGACAGCGTGAAGATCCAAAGCGGGGAGCCCGGAGCGGCCATGACTTTTTCCGGGATGGCCTGATGCAGTGCGCCGAAAATTATGGCCGGAACGTAGTGGCCGGTGGCAGAGCGTCCTCCGACAGAGACCGGGAATTTCGGGTTCAGCAGACAGCCTTCCGGCGCCACGACCTCGATGGCACGCAGGATGCCCTCGTTGTTCGGGAGGTTCGGCAACAGGGCGCACTTGATGGCGTAGGCGGTCATGGCAAAGGTGTAGGCGAGGACGCAGTTGATGGCGCGCGGCTGCTGCGGCGAGGTGCCCGTATAGTCGAACGTCGCCTTGTCACCGTCGATGGTGACGGCGAGGCGAAACTCGAACGGCTGGTCGAGCCCATCCGTGCGCATGGCGTAGCTGTAGGTGCCCGGCGGCACCGTGCGAATGGCGGCTCGCATGGCGGTTTCGGAGCGGTCGAAGAGGTCGTTGGCGAACGTTGTGAGGTCCGTCAGGTGGTAGTCGCGCATGGTGGCGAGCAGACGGTCCTCGATGACGGAAAGTGCGCTTACCTGGGCCCAGACGTCGCCCAACGTCTGATCGGGGGTGCGAACATTGGTGCGCAAGAGACGGATCAGGGTGTCGTCAGGACGGCCTTCGCGAATGAAATGCATGAGGGGGATGTGGAATCCCTCCTCGTAGACTTCGCGCGGCTCGACAGAACGGACGCGGCCACCGATATCGGGCACGTGCGAGGTGGATGCGGCAAAGGCCACGAGGGTTTCGCCCATGAAGATCGGCTTGACGAGCGAGACGTCGTTGAGGTGGCCGGTCGCGTCCCAGGGATTGTTGGTGATCAGCACGTCACCCGGCTTCATCTCCTCGCGGCCCATGCGGCTCAGAAAATGGCGCACGGTTGCCGGCAGGGTCGCGATGAAGGAGGGAATGGAGCCTGAATTCTGAGCCAGCGAGTGACCGTTGGCGTCCGTCAGGACACAGGCGAAATCGTTGGCCTCGTTGGAGAGAGTTGAAAAGGACGTGCGCACGATGACCTTGGCGGCTTCGTCGACCGCCGAGATGAGGCGAGTCCAGACGATTTCCATGGCGATTGGGTCGAGCGCGGTCGGAGTCGGCATGTGTGGTCCTTTCAGGCGTGCCTGTAATCGCCTTCCGTCGGGCCGAACTGCAGCGCGGCTGAACTGGTCAGGTCTTGGCATTACCGCGGTAACTTTCCGGCGCGCCAAGCCAGAATGCAAGCCCGACAAGGACCATCAGGATGGCCGAGAGAATCAGGGCGGTGTCGGCACCGTAGACATCGACGATGACGCCGAGGGTCAAGGGGCCGATGACGTAACCAGCATCGCCCATCATGCGGTAGAAGCCTAGGCCGACGCCTTGCATGCCGGGCGGGGCGACGTCGGCGGCGTAGGCGGCGGGGGCGGTGCCGCCCACAGATGCCGCGATGCCCCATATGAGGCAGGCCCAGATAAACCAATGGTAGTTTGGCGCGTAGGTGAACAACAGCATGGAGGCGCCGGTTGCGACCGTGACGGGGACGATCACGGCCTTGCGGCCATAGGTGTCGGCAATCCAACCGCCGGGATAGCTGGCGATGAGACCGGCAACGCTTCCCAGCATCAAACCGAAGCCGATCGCCGATACGGAGACGCCGAGGCGCTCGCGGGCCAGAACGGGGATGATGGAAAGGCTCTGTTTGCGCATGATGTTGGTGCTCATCCCCAGGCTGCAGCGAACATGTGGTGCGCGGTGAGGGTGTGGCCGGCGCGGTCGCTGGTGCGGTGCCAGCCGAGGTAGCTCGGCAGGTATTTCGTGGCCACCCCGTTGAAGCGGCGGATCCAGGTTTTCAGGCGGCTGTCGTAGCTGTTGACGTTCTGGATGTGGTAGATGCCCCAGCGCCGCTCGCCGGCCGACAGGTTGAGTTCGACATGCAGGATACGGGCCTCGTCGGCGAAGGCCCGATAGGCCTTGGCGCCGTCGCTGACCAGAATTGCGGCCTTGTCCACGACCGGCCCCAGCACCGCCTTGATCGAGGCTGCTGAACGATCCGGCAGCACGGCGTCCGTCGTCATCCCGTGGCGATCGCGGGCGATCAGCACTGGCACCTGCTCCGCCGACAGGCCCGGCTTGCCGGCCTTGCCGCCACGCTTGCGCGGCGTCCGCTTGAGGTCGGGCGCGCCCTTCTCCGAGTAGAGGAAATAGGTCTCGTCGGCCTCGATGGTGCCTTCGAGGTGCGTCGGCCTGGCCTTCTGCGGCGCGCGGAGAAACCGGTGCCGCCAGCGAAAGGCCGTGGTCAGATCGACGCGGAGGCGGGCGGCCACCTTCCTCAGCGAGATGCCGTCGACGAGCGCCTGCGCCTGGCCGAGCCAAAGCTCGCGCTTGTGCAACTGGGCCAGCGGCGTACCGGTGAGCGCATTGAACGTCCGGTCGCACGGCTTGCACAGATAGCGCTGGAGCCCGCTCGCCTTGTTCCACTTGGTGAGCTGCGTGCCCTGGCAGTGCGGGCAGATCGCGCCAGAGGCAAAGCGCGCCTCGATGTCGGCGAGAGAGGCGACACCGGCGTCGACGGGTTCTGCTCCAGGCGTATCAACCGCCGCGCCAGCGACCGACGCGGCCGCTGCCTTCGCCGACGGGGCGACAGCTTGCTTTCCAGCCTCCGCGGCGGCACCACCTGGCCCACTCCATGTCACCGCCAGCCGGCTGCGCACGACAGCGTCCAACGTCAGCAAATGCACAGCCGAAAGCCCACCGACCGACGCAAGCAACCTCTGGAAGTCACACTCGCCCACATCCACCTCCGCATGCAATCAACTGCGGAGAACATTGCACCAACATCAAGGCCAAACAGCGCCGATGGAAAAGAGTCCGCCGGTTCGCACGACTGCATTCATGAAGGCGATGAGGCAGACGAGAGAGAAGCCGATGCCGCCGACGAAGACGCGCAGCTGCTCGAAGATGCCCGGTCGCCTGGCGGTCGGATCAGACGCGAAGGCCGGGCGGGAGGCCATGTCCCGGGTCTCCTTGACGGCGAACCAAGCGACGAGAGAGGCGAGCAGGGCGGCGACGCCATAGGTGGAAAAGGGCGCGGCCAGGCCGAAGCGCTCGGCGATGAGGCCACCGGGAAAGGGGCCGATGCCGACGGCGAACAAGAAGGTGCCCTGGTAGATGGCGAGAGTGCGGCCGCGGTTGGCGGGCACCGTAATGTCTGCAAGGACGATCTGCCCGGTGGTGACAATCAGGCCGGCGCCGGCGCCGGCGATGAAACGGGCGGCGATGAATTCCGGATAGGAGGTGGCCCAGGCGCACCAGAGGTTGCCAATGGCCGAGATCAGGCCGCCGATAGCGAGCATGGGGCGGCGCCCGATGCGGTCGGAGATGTGGCCGGCGGGGACCGCGACGAAGAAGCGGGCCAGACCGTAGATGCCGATCGCCATGCCGATGGCGGAGGCCGAGACGCCGAAGGTTTGGGCGTAGAGCGGCAACGACGGAATCATGGCGCCGAAGCCGAGTTGATTGATGCCGACCAGCACGCACATCCAGAGCAGCACACGTTGCTCGAGCTTCATGCGGCGCTCCTAGCGGCGGATTTGGGTGAGCGGCATGATCTGCCGAGCAAGGCTTTGCGGCCCGAGGTTGATCCGGGCCGGACTGTGCAGGCTGCCAACCCGGGGGCTCCGGGTGGCGGGCGCTTGCAGCGGCTGCCTACTTCGGCGCGATGTTACGGAGCGTCGTCTTTATGCGGCGCACAGTGCCGGTCTTGGAGCGCATAACGACCGTCTCGGTTTCGGCAAAGTCGCCACGGAAGCGAACGCCTTCAAGCAGCGAACCCGAGGTGACGCCGGTTGCTGAGAAGATGACGTCGCCCGACGCCATTTCGGCCATCGAGTATTTGCGACGGATGTCCTTGATGCCCATCTTGGCCGAACGGGCGATGAGCTCGGGGCGCTCCTTTTCGGAATGGCGCTCTGGAGAGAGCCGGCCCTGCATCTGGCCGCCAATGCAGCGCAATGCGGCGGCGGCCAGCACGCCTTCAGGCGCGCCGCCGGAGCCCAGATAGATGTCGATTCCGGTCTGATCGGGATCGGTCGTCCAGATGACGCCGGCTATGTCGCCGTCGGGAATCAAGCGAATGCCGGCACCTGCCTTGCGGACGGAATCGATCAGCTCCTGGTGGCGCGGGCGGTCGAGAATGCAGGCCGTGATCTCATGCATCGGCACGTTCTTGTGCTTGGCGAGATCCTTCAGCACATCCACAACGGGGCGGTCGAGATCGATGATGCCTTCGGGGTAGCCGGGGCCGACTGCGATCTTGTCCATATACATGTCGGGGGCGTTGAGAAGGCCGCCTTCCTCGGAAATGGCGATCACGGCGAGGGCGTTCGGCATGTCCTTGGCGCAGATTGTGGTGCCCTCGAGCGGATCGACGGCGATGTCGACGCGCGGGCCTTCGCCGATGCCAACCTCCTCGCCAATGTAAAGCATCGGGGCCTCGTCCATCTCGCCTTCGCCGATGACGACTTTGCCGCGGATGGCAACGCGTCCGAGTTCCTTGCGCATGGCATCGACGGCGGCCTTGTCGGCGCCCTTGTTGTTGCCCTGGCCGCGCAGGCGAGCCGCGGCAATGGCGGCCGCCTCCGTTACGCGGGCAACCTCCAGCACAAGCACCCTATCCAGACCGTTCTTTTCGCCCGACATATCCGACTGTCTCCTTGGCCCAGTTGACCGGCTCAGCCGGCGTTTTTCTCGAAGCTGCGCGTATTCTTGGATCAGTACGCCGCCGTCTACAATCTCTCGATGCGGATCATTTGTGGCTTTGCCTTAAGACGGTTGCCCGCCGATATCGCTTTGAGGGCGTCGCGGATGGCAGATTCCGTCGTTTCGTGAGTCGTTATTACAACCTGGGCGGCTTCACCCGCGGAAGGGCGGGCGTCCGTTGCCTGATGGTCGCGCCTGGGTCGGCGTTGGACCACGCTTTCAAGCGAGATGCCCCGGTCGGCCAGCTCCTTCGATACGAACGCCATGACGCCGGGCCGGTCCTCGACCAGCAGGCGGATATAGTAGGCGCCCTGGTGCTGGCTCAGCGTGGCGCGGCGGTAGGGCTGGAGCTTGCCGGCGGGAACGCGGAACGGCCGCATGACGCCGCCGATGGCGATGTCGACGATGTCGGAGGCGACAGACGAGGCGGTGGCGTTGGCACCGGCGCCGGGCCCGACCATCAGAAGCGTGCCGACAAAGTCGGCGTCGATCGCGACACAGTTGGTGACGCCGGAGACCTCGGCGATGGCTGAGTGCTTGGGGACCATGGCCGGGTGCACGCGCTGCTCGATGCCGGTCTCGGTTTCGGCTGCGACGCCCAGCAACTTGATGCGATAGCCGAGGTCGTCGGCGGCGGTGATGTCGGCATCGGTGATGGATTCGATGCCTTCAATGTCGATCTCTCCGAAGGCGACCTTGGTGCCGAAGGCAAGGCTGGTCAACAAAGTGAGCTTGTGGGCTGTATCGAAGCCGCCGATGTCAAATGTCGGATCAGCTTCGGCATAGCCCTTCTCCTGTGCCTCTTTCAGCACATCAGCGAAAGCCCGGCCTTCCTCCTGCATGGTCGTGAGGATGTAATTGCAGGTGCCGTTGAGGATGCCGTAGACGCGGGACACGCGATTGCCGGCGAGCGACTCCCTGAGCGTCTTGATGACGGGGATGCCGCCAGCGACTGCCGCCTCGAAGTTCAGCTCGACGCCATTGGTTTCAGCCAGCTCGGCCAGTTCGACGCCGTGCTTGGCCAGCAGCGCCTTGTTGGCGGTGACGACATGCTTGCCGGCCTTGAGGGCTGCGGCCACTGCCTCGCGGGCGATGCCTTCATCGCCACCGATCAGCTCCACCAGAACGTCAATCTCGGGGGCGACAGCAAGCTCGCGGGCGTCGTCGAACCATTTCAAGCCACCGATTGCGATGCCCCGGTCGCGATTGCGGTCGCGGGCGCAGACAGCCACGATTTCAGGCTTTGTCGGCAAGGTGGCGCCGAGGCGCTCGCCGTGCGTGGTCAGCAGCTTGACGAGGCCGGTGCCGACGGTGCCCAGGCCTGCAATTCCGAGTTTCAGGGTCTTGCTCATAATCCTACGATCTTTCCGGTCCGGTCCGTCGGCTTATTCGGCGGCGATTAGGTAACATGCCAGAGGGCGGGGGTATACCCGGGGGCGGGGCAGGGATGGCGACATGTTACTTCCATAGCGGGCGGCAGCAACACGGCGGGCCAACCGCGGCCGACCGCACAGCGCAGGATGGGCGGGCCGCGCGGAACCGGGATGCAGTCACATGCTCAACGCCTGCAAAAGCACCGGGCAGTCTGTTGGGCCTGCCCGGCCTTACCCCAGCGCCGGAACGCCACTGAACCAGAGTCGGAACGGCGACGCTCCTGATCAGCCCTTGGCGGTGATCGGGATGACGTTGTGCATGGTGTCGGGGCCCTGGGACAGGAAGCGCTTGATGGAGCGAGCGGCCTGGCGAATGCGCTGCTCGTTCTCGACCAGGGCGATGCGGACGTAGCCCTCGCCGTGTTCGCCAAACCCAATGCCAGGGGCGACGGCGACGGAGGCTTTCTCGATCAGCAACTTGGAGAATTCGAGGGCGCCGACCTCCTTGAACGGATCGGGCACGGGAACCCAGGCAAACATCGAGGCCTCAGGCGGCGGGAAGCCCCAGCCGGCATTGGCGAAGCTGTCGACGAGCACGTCTCGGCGGCGCTTGTAGGTCGCGCGCATCTCGTGGATGCAATCGTCCGGGCCATTGAGCGCGGCGGTGGCTGCCACCTGGATCGGGGTGAAGGCGCCGTAATCAAGGTAGCTTTTGACGCGGGCGAGGGCCGCAAGGAGACGCTCGTTGCCGACGGCAAAGCCCATACGCCAGCCGGCCATGGAGAAGGTTTTCGACATCGAGGTGAACTCGACGGTGACATCGATGGCGCCCGGCACCTGCAATACGGACGGCGGGGGGGCGGCATCGTCGAAATAGACCTCGGCATAGGCCAAATCGGACAAGATGATGATGTCGTGCTTCTTCGCGAACTGAACGAGGTCGCGATAGAAATCCAGGCTCGCCGTGAAGGCGGTGGGATTGGCCGGGTAACAGACGACGACGGCGATCGGCTTCGGAATGGAGTGGATCACGGCCCGCTCCAGCGCCGTGAAGAATTCAGGCGTCGGCTCGGAGGGTACGGATCGAATAACGCCGCCCGCCATCAGGAAGCCGAAGGCATGGATGGGGTAGCTCGGGTTCGGCACGAGAACGACATCGCCAGGCGCCGTGATGGCCTGCGCCATATTGGCAAAGCCTTCCTTGGACCCCAGCGTTGCCACGACCTGGGTCTCGGGTTTCAGCTTCACGCCAAAGCGACGGCCATAATAGGCGGCCTGGGCCCGGAGCAGGCCCGGAATGCCCTTGGAGGCGGAATAACGGTCCGTGCGCGGCTTGCCGACCGTTTCCGTCAACTTGTCACGGATGTGCTTGGGCACGGCGAGGTCCGGATTGCCCATGCCGAGGTCGATAATGTCGGCGCCGTTGGCGCGTGCCTCAGCCTTGAGGCGGTTGACCTCGGCGAAGACGTATGGGGGCAGGCGCTTGATGCGATGGAAATGGTCGATCACGGCGGCATCTCTTCAATTGAGCAGGCGGTTCGATCGCCGAGTGTTGGTCTTACGCCGCGTCGCGGTTCCAGTCAAAGGCCGGAAGGCCTTCCAATGCACATCGGACACAACGGCGTTGGTTCGAGCTGGGGATTGTGCCGTATTCAACATCGAGGCCGACGCGGCTCGCCACGATCATCAGGCAAATGCTTGGCGCGACGCTGCTGCCGGTTTTGATCGCGGGATCTTCAGAGTAGAATTCAGGTCAGATTGTCACATGGCTCGTTTGGTTGTAATTTTGTAGCCGCCCGCCATTAAGACATGGTCACTCGCAGGCCCGGGATTTACGATCCGACTGCCGTTCCGGGGAGGGGGCGCCTCTTGCAGCCATCGGTACACTAGCGGCGCGCAGCCGCCTCGACTGCGGCCAATTTCCTCGCGGGGCTAGCGTGCCAGCCAATACTCGGTGCTAACGCCTGCCTCGCACATGCCAACGGGAAGCAAAATGCAGAAGCCCAATCCGCCGCAACAACCCGACTGGTCGGCCTATGCCGTTCAGAACCCGGATGAGCTGGTTCGCAACATGCTGACGTTGTGGACGGAGGGCGGCCGGGCCATGGCGGGTCTAATGGAGCGCGCCGACTCCAAGGGTGGTCCCTACAGCACGGCAACCGAGATGACGGAGGCCACGCGCATCATGAGCGAGGTCGCCCAGCAGTGGATGTCGGATCCGGCACGGGTGATGGAAGCGCAGGGTGAGCTTGTCAAAGGCTACATGGACGTGTGGACGGCGGCCTTGCAGCGGATGTCCGGTCAGCCGGCCGAGCCGGTGGCCGAGCCGGAGGCGGGCGATGGGCGCTTTCGCGATCCGGACTGGTCGGCCAATCCCTATTTCGAGTTCTGGAAGCAAAGCTACCTGGTGACGACGCAGTGGGCAGAAAAGGCGTTGTCGGACACGAGCGGGCTCGACGAGCGGACAAAGCAGCGTGCCGAATACTATTTGCGGCAGATGGCGAGCGCTCTCAGTCCAACCAATTTCCCGGCCACCAATCCGGAGGTGCTGCGAGAGACGCTCAAGACGAATGGCGCCAATCTCGTCAAGGGGATGGAGAACCTGCTGGCCGACATGGCCAAGTCGGACGACCTCCTGAAAATCAGCCAGACGGACACGACGGCCTTCGCAGTCGGTGAGAACCTGGCGGTGACACCCGGCAAGGTGGTCTATCAGAACGACCTGCTGCAGCTCATCCAGTACGCGCCGACGACCGAAAAGGTCTATGCGACGCCGCTGCTGATCGTGCCGCCGTGGATCAACAAATTCTACATCCTCGACCTGACGCAGCCGAAATCGTTCATCAAGTGGGCGGTGGACCAAGGCTTCACGGTTTTCGTGGTGTCATGGGTCAATCCGGACGAGCGGCTCAAGCACAAGACGTTCGAGGACTACATGAAGGAGGGCGTGCTGTCGGCAGCCGATGCCGTGCAGCGCGAGACGGGTCAGCGGCAGATGAACGTCATCGGCTACTGCGTCGGCGGGACGCTGCTGGCGACGACGCTGGCGCACAACGCGGCGAAGGGGCATGACCCGTTTGCCTCGGCCACGTTCTTTGCGGCGCAGAAGGATTTCACCAAGGCCGGCGACCTGCTGCTGTTCATCGACGATGCGCAGCTCAAGTCGCTCGAAGACATGATGGCCGAGAAAGGATATCTGGACGGCTCGCGCATGGCGACGGTGTTCAACATGCTCAGGCCGCGGGATCTCATCTGGCCTTACATCGTCAACAACTACATGCTGGGCAAGAAACCGTTCCCGTTCGACCTGCTCTACTGGAACCAAGATTCGACACGGATGCCGGCTGCGAACCACAACTATTACCTGCGCGAGTTCTACCACGAGAACAAGCTCGCCAAGGGCCTGCTGTCGATCGGTGGCATCCGGCTGGACCTGAAAAAGGTGACGATCCCGATCTACGAGCTGGCAGCGCGCGAGGACCACATTGCGCCGGCGAAGTCCGTGTTCATCGGCTCGAGGCTGTTTGGCGGGCCGGTCGAATATGTGCTGTCGGGGTCGGGGCACATTGCTGGGGTGATCAATCCGCCTCCCGCCGACGGCAAGCGACCCAAGTACCAGTACTGGACCAACTCACGGCGTGCGGACACGCTGGAGGAGTGGTTGGCGCATGCCGAGGAGACGCCGGGGTCGTGGTGGCCGCACTGGGGCAAGTGGCTTGCGAAACAGTCGGGCAGCATGGTGCCGGCGCGCACCC
This sequence comes from uncultured Alphaproteobacteria bacterium, assembly GCA_963761475.1. Lineage (GTDB taxonomy): Bacteria > Pseudomonadota > Alphaproteobacteria > Rhizobiales > Hyphomicrobiaceae. The sequence continues at coordinate 194,773 of CAVXGT010000010.1, read as the reverse complement.
CCGGCGCCAAGCTGGGGGTGATCGAGGATGCGCCGGGAAGCTACGTCAGGGCAAAGGCCTAGCTGACAAGTTGCTGCGGCGTGAAGTTTAAATCGCCGCCACTTGGTGGCCGCGCCCGCTGCCGGATCAGGCGGCAATGGCTTCGGCGCCTGCGAGCAGGCGGCGGTTGGGGGCACTCTCAGGCCTCAGCCCCAGGCGCTCGTTGGCCAGCGCAATGGCAACGTCGCGCTGACCGGCTCTGATCGCACATTCGGCAATCGTCCATTCGATCAGATCGCGCTGGGCGTGGCTGCCGCCGATCAACCAGATGTGGTCGCGGGCTGCGAGCAATTTTTCCAAAGCGTTGGCGTAGTCGGCGCGAGTGAAAGCGCTCAGCCCTTCAGCCAGCGGTAAGCCAGCAAGACGAAACACATGGGAGGATTCTTGGTCGCTGTCGGCGGTCTTGCGCATAGCCGCGACAATGCGGTCGACCTCGGCGCCACGGTCGGCGCGCATGGCGGTCATGGCGGCATGGATGTCGGCGAAAACGCACAGGCGTCCGTCGGTATGGCCCTGCCAGAGGTCGGCCACAGCCTGCCAGCGGTTGCCGCACTCGACGCCGAGCATCTCGAGGCGCCAGAGCAGGGCGGTGGCGTTGGTGAGGCTGATGCTCAAGGCGCGCTGGGTCGCGACGATCGGACCGTCGTAGATGGCGAGCATCTCGGGGTACTGACCCAGCTCCATATGGAACAGGGCCTTGTGCCACCAGATGTGGGTGCGCGAGGTGTTGGCGTCAGCGCTCCAGAGCGGCTCGCGGTCGGCCATCCATTTGAGACCGTCGGCGGGGCGGCCGGTCATCTCCATGACATGGCTCACACCGTGATGCGGCCAGTAGTTCAAGGGCTCGAGCTCGGCAGCCTGGCGGGAGATGTCCTCGGCGCGGGCGTAGTCGCCAGCTTCCTCGAGGCCGAAACCATAAAAGGCGAGCAGAAGGCCATAGCCCGGCATGTCTTCAGACCAGCGCGGCAAGGCGCGGGCGGAGCGGTCGCGGGACCGGTGAAAGCGGCCTTGGAAAGCGTCGATGAAATGGCAGCACATGTGAGCCAGCACATCATGGGGATGGCTCATGAGGTGGCGGTCGAGGACGGCAATGGCGCCGGCGCGGTGGCCTTTTGCGGCATGAGCGAGGGCAGCAGCATGGGCCTGCTCGCGCTCGTTCATGGGGAGAGCGCCGGCTTCGACCAACAGGGCCGGAGCCTTGGCCGCGAGAATGGCGTCGTTGGAGAGGACGAGGGCCCAGGCCTTGGCGAGATGGGCCATGGCCATGGCCGGTGCTGCCGAGCGCGCCTGATCGAGCGCGCCCATCACGTCGCCGTAGGACATTGCGAAGGCGCGAATGCCGGCATCAAGGTGACGGGCGGCCGGTTCGTTGGCGCCGGAGAGGGCGTGGCCTTGTGCGTCGGTGATCATGCGCGGCTCCGTGCAAGTAACTGGATTGGGGCTTTCCGCTCAGCGGCGTGCAGCGGCCCTCATATGGCGGTCAGGCCACCGTCGACGAACAACAGCGAGCCGGTCATGTAGGAGGCGTCAGACGAGGCCAGGAAAAGGATGCAGGCTGCAACCTCATCGGCGGTGCCTGGTCGCTTCATCATGGTGCGACTTGCGGCATCTGCGTTGTACTGGTCGACGCTCGTGCCGGCGGCGGCAATACGACGGGCATGGAACGGCGTGAAGATCGGGCCGGGGCAAACCGCGTTGACGCGGATGCCTTCGGGCGAATGATCCATGGCGAGGCCGCGCGTGAGGCCGGCGATGGCGGCTTTGGCGGTGTCATACTGGATGGTGCGCTCTCCAGCCGTGATGGAACGCACAGAGGCGACGTTGACGATGGCGCCGGTACCCTTTTTGCGCATCAGGGGGATCGCGGCCTTGGCGGAGAAGATGTAGCTCTTCAAGTTGATGGCCAGCAGCTCGTCCCAGCTCTCGGCGCTGGCCTCGACGACCGTCTGGTACATACGAATGCCGGCATTGTTGACGAGGATGTCGGGAGAACCCAGTGCTGCAGCCGCCTTTTCGACAAACCCCGTGACGGCGGCCTCACTGGAGACGTCGGCCTCGAAGAATTGCGCCGTGCCGCCGGCCGCCGCGATCTCGGCGGCGAGTTTGCGGCCGCGCTCGCCGTCACGGTCGGCAAAGGCGACCCCGGCGCCTTCGGCAGCGAAACGCCGGACGGTGGCCTCGCCAATTCCCGAGGCGCCGCCGGTCACCAGGGCCACCTGACCTTCAAAGCGTCGCATGGCGCTCAATTCCCTTGTTGTGCGTGGGCTCGCGGGCCTTCAGGGGCTGGCGCAAAGCGCAGGCGGTTTAGTTGTGGTTGTGATGTCTATTTTTCGTCGGCGATGTCAGGGGCCTGGATGGTGCCGCAATCAGGCGCGTACTGCAGCGGGACACCGGTGCGCTTTTCCAGCTCGCGGCGCTCAAGACCCGGAATGATGTCGCGGACGAGGACGCCGTCCGGAGTGATCTCAAGGACTGCGAGGTCGGTGTAGACGCGCGTGACGCAGCGTTGGGCGGTCAACGGCAGGGTGCACGCCTCGATGATGCGGGGCGCTCCCTTGCGGGTGTTGTGCTCCATGATGACCCAGACGGCGCGGGCGCTGGCGGCCAAGTCCATGGCGCCACCGACGAGCGGGCCCTTGTTCGGCACGCGCATATCCCAGTTGGCGAGATCGCCGTTGGCTGCAACTTCGAAGGCTCCAAGCACGGTGATGTCGATGTGGCCGCCTCGGATCATGGCGAAGGAGGCGGCGGAATCAACGATCGAGCCGCCGGGACGAAGCGTGATGCGGCGGCCACCGGCGTCGACCCGGTCGGTGTCGATGTCGTCGGGCGCGGCGAGGGGACCGGCGCCGATGACGCCGTTCTCGGACTGGATGAAGATGTCGAGGCCGGGCCGAAGATAGTCGGCAACGGCGAGTGGCATGCCGAGCCCCAGGTTGACGAGCTGGCCGTCCTGGATGTCCTGGGCGGCGCGCCATGCCATCTGGCGTCTGTTCAATGGTTTCATTGTGCTGGTCCTCACGGCCAGAGCATCGGGCAGGGCAGAACCCGGTCGATGAAGACACCGGGCAGATCGATCTCCAGGTGTGACATGGGTTCCGGCGCCACCTGGTTAACCTCGGCAACAGCTAGGGCGGAAGCGGTTGCCATGGCCGGACCGAAGTTGGCCTGTGAGTAACGGAAGGTGAGGTTGCCATAACGGTCGGCGGTGTCGGCGCGGATCAGGGCGAGGTCGCCCTTGATGGCCCTTTCGAGGACATGCTCGCGGCCATCGAAGACGCGGACCTCCTTGCCCTTGGTGAGGTCGGTGCCGACGCCAACCGGGGTGTAGAAGGCTGGAATGCCGGCGCCGCCGGCCCGGATCGCTTCTGCAAACGTGCCTTGCGGCAGGCATTCGAGTTCGATCTTGCCTTGCGACCACATTTCCTCGAACGGCGACAAGCCGGGGGCGTGGCCGCGGGCGGCGCTGCACACCACCTTGCGAACCATGCCGCGCTCTATGAGATCGCCCGTGAAGGCGTAGCGGTGGGTGGCCGAGTTGACCACCAGGGTGAGATCCCGCGGGCCCAGCTCACGCAGCGCGATGATGAGATTGTTGGGAAAGCCGGCGCCGCCAAAGCCCGAAATGAGCACTGTGGCACCATCCTTGACGCCGGCCAGTGCGGTGGCGGCGTCGGAGACGCGTTTGTCTGTCGGCATAGATGTTCTCTCCCTTGGGCGAAGGCTGCCAGAGCGGCGGAGGCAGGGTCAAGCGAAACCGGCCGGTCTCAGCTTGGGAGGTGGCGTGTGAGGGCTGGCAATGGGATGAATGCGGGGGCGGCTACCGGGTGCGGCGGTCGCGGTCCGGGGCTGGCGATCCGGGTACGGGGTCAAGGCCGCTATCATGCCGGTGAGCAAAGGCCTATAAGCGTGACCCGGCGTGGCGCCCAGCAGCGACACCGGCGAGGCTGGTTTGGGCTTGGTTCTCGAGGTCAACCGACGTTCGGGCGCTTCGAGGCGTGATTGCGGCTAGAGGATGGAGACGGAGACGTGAAGACCTACAAGATTGCTGCAATTCCGGGTGATGGCATTGGCACCGAGGTCATTTCGGCCGGCATCGAGGTTTTGGAGGCGCTGGCCAAGCGCGAGGGTGGGTTCAAGCTGGCCTTCGACCACTTCGACTGGGGTGGTGAATACTACAAGAAGCACGGCCGCATGATGCCTGAGAACGGGCGCGACAAGATCCGTGGCCATGACGCCATTCTTTTCGGGTCGGCCGGTCATCCCGAAATTCCCGACCATGTCACCCTGTGGGGCCTCAGGCTTGCCATCTGTCAGCCGTTCGACCAGTACGCCAACGTGCGTCCAACACGAGTGCTGCCGGGGATCACTTCGCCGTTGCGGCATGTGCAAGGCAAGGAGCTCGACTGGGTGATCGTGCGCGAGAACTCGGAAGGCGAGTATTCCGGCGTTGGCGGGCGGGTGCACCAGGGCTCGCCGCTCGAAGCTGCAACCGATGTCTCGATGTTCACGCGGGCCGGCGTCGAGCGGATCATCCGCTTCGCGTTCAAGCTGGCGCAGGCGCGGCCACGCAAACTGCTGACCGTGGTGACGAAGTCGAACGCGCAGCGCCACGCCATGGTGATGTGGGACGAGATTGCGGCTGACGTGGCTCGCGAATTCCCGGACGTGACGTGGGACAAGATGCTGGTCGATGCCATGACGATGAGGATGGTGATGAAGCCGCAGTCGATCGATACGGTGGTGGCGACCAACCTGCATGCCGACATCCTGTCCGACCTGGCGGCGGCCTTGGCGGGTTCGCTCGGCATCGCGCCGACAGCCAATCTCAATCCGGAGCGGGCGTTTCCGTCGATGTTCGAGCCCATTCACGGCTCGGCTTTCGACATCACCGGCAAGGGCATCGCCAATCCGATCGGCACATTCTGGTCAGCGGTGATGCTGCTAGAGCATCTCGGCGAGAAGCCCGCCGCCGACCGGCTGATGACTGCAATCGAGAAGGTGACGGGCGATGCCCGTTTCCATACGCCGGATCTTGGCGGCACGGCACGGACGGCGGACGTCACGGCGGCTGTGATCGAGGCCATCCACGGCTCCAACGTCTGAGCTGGGGTTGCCTCGTCGATGGTCCGGCGACGTTGTCGGGTCTGAGGCATGGTCCATTGACGCGAGGCGGTCCGGCACCTAGCTTTTCAGAGGCCGTCCGGTTCAGGCGGCGCATGGTCAGATGACAGGCTGGACATGGAGAAAATTTCCGGGATTCAACGTCTCAACGACCGATCGCGGGAGATCTTCAGGCAGATCGTCGAGAGTTATCTTGCGACCGGTGAGCCCGTTGGATCACGCAACCTCGCACGTACGCTGCCGATGACGCTGTCGCCGGCGTCGGTGCGTAATGTGATGTCTGATCTGGAGGAGCTGGGGCTGATCTATGCCCCGCACACATCTGCCGGCCGATTGCCGACGCAAACGGGGTTGCGGCTATTCGTCGACGGGTTCCTCGAGGTCGGGAACCTGAGTGAGGAAGAGCGGCGGAAGATCGAGGGGGAACTGGCCTCGCGCCGGCAAAAGCCGGTTGAGCAACTGCTTTCCGATGCCGGAAACATGATTTCGGGGCTGTCCCACTGCGCGGGGCTGGTGCTTTCGGAGAAGCAGGATGTGCGACTCAAGCACATCGAGTTTGTGGCTCTGGAGCCAGGCAAGGCCTTGGTGGTGCTGGTCGGCGAGGATCAGACGGTCGAAAACCGGGTGATCCAGGTGCCGCGCGGCCTGCCGCCGTCGTCACTGGCGGAAGCGTCGAATTACATCAATCATCACGTCAGGGGAATGACGATCGGGGAGGCCACGAAACGCATCGAGGCCGACCTTGCCAAGGCCAAGGCCGAACTCGACGTGTTGACGCAGAAGGTCATTTCGGCGGGCCTTGCGACATGGTCGGGATCGCAGGACGAGAAACGCAGCCTGCTGGTGAGAGGACAGGGAAACCTGCTCAAGGATCTGGCCGCCGTCGAGGATCTCGAGCGCATCCGGCAACTGTTCCATGATCTGGAAACCAAGCGGGAGCTCGTCGACCTGTTGGGGCTCGCGGAGCGCGGCGAGGGCGTACACATCTTTATCGGCTCGGAGAACAAGCTGTTCTCGCTGTCGGGATCATCGCTGGTTGTGGCGCCATTCCGGGACGCGACCTCGAAGGTGGTCGGTGTGCTGGGTGTGATCGGGCCGACGCGCCTCAACTACGCACGTATTATCCCTATGGTGGACTATACGGCGCGGCTGGTCGGCAAGGCGCTCGCTTGATTTTTGTGTCCTGCGGGTCGATATGCGGAATTGAGATCCATCATGACCAGCTTCTGGTCCAGAGCCAGCGGTGCGCGCTCGAGTTCGCGCAGGCTGAAGCTCTGACCAGATCCAATCGGGAAGCAGAGGCGGTATGAGCAACGAAAGCAGGAACGAAGGCGATCAACCCGATCCCATGAACCCCCCTCAGGCCGCAAACGACGCGATCGGCAACGGCGAGCCGGCGCAGCCCGTGGGCGAGCGGCATGGGGGCGAAGGCGCAGGACCAGCAGCGGCTGCGCCCGCAGGGGAAGCGAGCGAGCTCGAGCGATTGCGGGTAGAGGCGTCCGATTTGAAGGATCGGCTGCTGCGGACGCATGCGGAGATGGAAAACGTGCGCAAGCGCCTCGAGCGCGAGAAGGCGGAAATCGCCAAGTTCGCGATCACGAAGTTCGCGAAGGACGTGATTGGCATCGGTGACAACGTGCAGCGGGCGATCGATTCCGTGCCCGCGGATTCAGTCGAGCAAACACCGGCTCTGCAAAGCTTCATCGAGGGCGTGCGGATGATCGAACGCGAGTTCGTCAACGTGCTGGAGCGGCATGGCATCAAGCGAGTCGATCCGAAGGGAGAGCCGTTCAATCCACATTTCCACCAGGCGGTGATGGAAATGCCGGTGGCGGACGTGCCGTCTGGAACGGTGGCACAGGTATTCCAGTCGGGTTACACGATTGAGGAGCGGGTGCTTCGGCCGGCCATGGTTGTGGTGGCGAAGGGCGGGATGAAACCGCAGGCTGCACCTGCAGAGGCGGCCGGACCGGCGGCCGGTGCGGGTGGCGCGTCGCAAGATCCGCAGTCGGGCGAGGATGCTTCGGCTGGCGGTGAAGGAGCGGATGGAACGCAGCCTTCCGGTGATGGCAATCGATCGGCCTGACGGAGGCCTGCGGCCGAGGCGTTTGTCCCGTAAAACTCGATTTTTTGCAGTCGCTTAGCGCGGCAGTGCGGCGCTCAAGCCCGTTCATGCACCGCTTGTTATTGTTGTCGGTTGACGCGGCGCAGCGTCAGGTTGATGCGGCCGGCGAAGGGCACGATCGTGCTGGATCCGGCAAGGACCCGGTCAATGCCGTGGAAGGCCAGGCGGGACGCCTCGCCCAGGATGACGACGTCGCCGGATTTCAGGACCATACGGCACTTGGGGGCGGCGCGGCGGAGGCCACCCACATGGAAAATGGCATCGTCGCCGAGCGACACGGAAACGACGGGGGCCGCCATGTCAGCTTCGTCGGAGTCGCGGTGGCTGCCGAGGCGGGCTGCCCTGTCATAATGGTTGACGAGGCAGGCTTCGGGCGGGGGCTCGTAGCCGGCAACGTCGCGCCAGAGCGCCATCAGTGCCGGTGGAATGGGAGGCCATGGCGCGCCCGTCACTGGGTGCTGGGGTTGATAGCGGTAGCCGTGGTCTTTATCGGTTACCCATCCGAGGGGGCCGCAGTTGGTCATGCGGACACTCAGCGGCTTGCCTGTTCGTGGCATGGCCGGCACATAGAACGGAGCGTCGTCCAGGACAGTTTGAACGTCGTCCATCAACGCGGCCTGGGCGGCTGCGTCGAAATAGCCCTGGAGATGGCGAAAACCAGCGGGAATCGCCATTTTATACTTGATGCCCCTGTGCTGTGGCGGATGTGTCAGGTAGGTCCCATTTTATCGAGGGCAAATGGCTCTCGACCGTTGCGGGGCCAATCGGCCACACCTATATAGCGCAATGTCGTCATTTGACAGCTCCAGGGGACCGTACGACGGCTCCACTCGCGATGAGCGGGAGCACAGGGATGCCTGCAGGGGCCGACACGTTCGGTGTCGGCCTTGGCGATAGGGTCCATACGGTTCGCCGCAACAAGAGGACAGTAACGACATGTCTAAAGTCATCGGCATTGATCTCGGAACCACCAACTCCTGCGTTGCCGTAATGGAAGGCGGGCAGCCGAAGGTCATTCCCAATGCGGAAGGCGCCAACACAACGCCTTCGATCGTTGCCTTCACCGACGACGGCGAGCGTCTCGTCGGTTTGCCGGCCAAGCGCCAAGCCGTGACCAACCCGACCAACACGCTGTTTGCGATCAAGCGCCTCATCGGGCGCCGCTACGACGACAAGGTTGTCGACAAGGACAAGGCGCTGGTGCCCTACAAGATCGTCGAGGGCAAGAGCGGCGATGCGTGGGTCGAAGCGCAGGGCAAGCAGTATTCGCCACAGCAGGTTTCCGCCGACATCCTGATCAAGATGAAGCAGACCGCCGAGGCCTATCTCGGTGCAGAAGTGACGCAGGCCGTGATCACAGTGCCGGCCTACTTCAACGATGCCCAGCGACAGGCAACCAAGGATGCCGGCAAGATCGCGGGCCTCGAGGTTCTGCGTATCATCAACGAGCCGACGGCTGCCGCGCTCGCCTATGGCCTCGATAAGAAGCAGGCGTCGAAGACAATCGCCGTCTACGACCTCGGTGGCGGCACGTTCGATATCTCCGTTCTCGAGATCGGCGACGGCGTGTTCGAAGTGAAGTCGACCAACGGCGACACGTTCCTCGGTGGCGAAGACTTCGACATGCGCTTGGTCGAGTATCTCGCGGCGGAGTTCAAGAAAGAGAATCAGATCGACCTGAAGGCCGACAAGCTCGCGCTGCAGCGCCTGAAAGAGGGTGCAGAGAAAGCGAAGATCGAGCTGTCGAGCGCCCAACAGACCGAGATCAACCTGCCGTTCATCTCGATGAGCCCGCAGAACCAGTCGCCGCTCCACCTGACGATGAAGCTCACCCGGGCGAAGCTCGAGAGCCTGGTCGAGGACTTGATCCTCAAGACGATAGGGCCTTGCCAGCAGGCGCTCAAGGATGCGGGGCTGAAGGCTGCCGAGATCGACGAAGTGGTGCTTGTCGGCGGCATGACGCGTATGCCGCGGGTGCAGGCCGAGGTGAAGAAGCTGTTCGGGAAGGAGCCGCACAAGGGCGTCAACCCCGACGAGGTCGTGGCCATCGGTGCGGCGATCCAGGGCGGCGTGCTCAAGGGCGACGTCAAGGACGTGCTGCTTCTCGACGTGACGCCGCTTTCACTGGGTATCGAGACGCTGGGTGGTGTGTTCACTCGGTTGATCGAGCGTAACACCACGATCCCGACCAAGAAGAGCCAGGTGTTCTCCACGGCGGAGGATGGTCAGCGCGCGGTCACGATCAACGTGTTCCAGGGCGAGCGCGAGATGGCGCAGGACAACAAGCATCTCGGCCGCTTCGACCTCGACGGGATTCCGCCGGCGCCGCGTGGCGTGCCGCAGATCGAGGTGACGTTCGACATTGATGCCAACGGCATCGTGCACGTCTCTGCCAAGGACAAGAAGACCGGCAAGGAGCAGTCGATCCGCATCCAGGCGTCGGGTGGTCTGTCCGATGCCGAGATCGAAAAGATGCAGCAGGAGGCCGAGGCGCATAAGGAAGAGGACCAGAAGCGCCGCGAGCTGGTGGAAGCCCGCAACCATGCGGACCATTTCATCTCCCAGGTCGAAAAGGACCTGAAGGAGCACGGCGACAAGGTCTCGGCAGAGGACAAGACCGCTATCGAGACGGCGCTGACGGGCTTGAAGGACGCCAATGGTGGCGATGATGCCGAGCGCATCAAGGAAGCGACCAATGCCTTGATGCAGGCGACCATGAAGCTCGGCGAGGCGATCTACGGCGCCGACAAGGCCGGGGCAGCGGACGGCGAAGGTCCGGATGGCGGCGGCTCCGGTCCGTCAGGTGGCGGCGGGCGCAAGCGACGAGAACGTCGTCGATGCCGACTTCGAGGAAGTAAAAGACGACAAGAAGAAGTCCGCATAAAGCCTCAGCGCATGATACGCGTGGCTATTCACTTCCCGGCCGCATTCAGTCAGCCCGACACACAGTCGGGCGCTGGTGCGGCTGGGTGTAGCGTATTGGCAACCCCCGTATACGTTAATCAGGCAGCATGGGCTCCGAAACGTGAGCTGCATGCTAAAGGCTGTGCGGGGATCGCATGTTTAGCACTCGCCAACCGAGGCGCGCCGGAGTTCGAGCCGCTCGGCAAGGGTTGAGGATCGCGGGCCATGGCTAAACGTGACTACTACGAGGTACTGGGGGTGGCGCGCGGCGCTTCGGAACAGGAGCTGAAAAGCGCGTTCCGGAAGCTTGCGAAGGAACTGCATCCTGATCGCAATCCCGGCGATGGCAAGGCCGAGCAGAATTTCAAAGAGCTCAACGAGGCCTACGAGGCGCTGAAGGATCCGAACAAGCGGGCGGCGTACGATCAATTCGGCCATGCGGCGTTCGAAGGCGGCGGGGCCCTGGAGGCGCCGGCGGATTCGGGCCGGATTTCGCCTCGTCGATGTCCGACATATTCGACGACTTGTTCGGCGAGTTCATGGGCGGGCGACGTGGCGGCGGCGGCGGGCGTGGTCGACATGGGCGCGAGCGCGGCGCTGACATTCGCTACAACATGGAGATCACGCTTGCCGAGGCCTATACCGGCAAGCAGGCGACGATCAAGGTGCCGACGACAGTCGGCTGCGAAACCTGCTCTGGCACCGGCGCCAAGCCCGGCACGCGGCCGTCGCAGTGCCCGACCTGCCAGGGTCAGGGCAAAGTGCGGGCGAGCCAGGGCTTCTTCACCATCGAGCGGGTCTGCCCGTCGGCTGCCATGGCCGCGGCGAGTTCATCGAAGACCCGTGCGCCGCCTGCCAGGGCGCCGGCCGGGTCACCAAGGAGCGCACGCTATCAGGTCTCGATCCCCGCCGGCGTCGAGGACGGCACGCGCATCCGCCTGGCCGGCGAGGGCGAGGCCGGCCTCGGGGCGGGCCGACGGGCGATCTCTACATTTTCCTGTCGATCAAGCCGCACGAGTTCTTCCAGCGCGACGGCGCCGACGTCTTCTGCGCGTGCCCATCGCCATGACCGACGGCCGCGCTCGGCGGCCAGCATCGACGTGCCACTGCTCGACCAGACCCGCGTCGCCGTCTCAGTTCCCGCAGGCACCGAGACGGGCAAGCAGTTCCGCATCAAGGGCAAGGGCATGCCTGTCCTGCGCTCCAACGTGACGGGCGACATGTACATCCAGGTCGAGGTGGAAACGCCGAAGAACCTGACCAAGCGCCAGCGCGAGCTGCTTGCAGGAGTTCGAGAAGGAGAGCCACAAGGAGACGAGCCCCGCCTCGTCCGGCTTCTTCTCGCGCATGCGCGAGTTCTTCGACGGGCAAGGGGGCCTGAGGCTCAGCGCGTTGCGCTTCGGCGCCGGTGGTCTGGCGCGGCGGCTTGCGACCCGTCCGATTTCCTGCTGTCCATGGTATCGGTGTGGTTTGCGACCGGCAGGCGCCAGGCTGTATCGCGCAACCTTTGGCATTCCGTATCCCCCTGAAACGTATCTATTTTCTCTTTTCGATTTTTTTCACCCCTGCCGCTTTCGTCGGGTCAGCGGCATCGTGGGGTGCGCCGCTTGCAAACGGCCGGGGCTAAGGCCTCTGTTGGCCAATCCAAATGTCCGAACCAGCAATGTCGCAGCGACAGTGGCCAGCGTTCACATACTTGTGTATATATATCGGAACGAACCGTATTGATTTATGCGCAGTCCGCAGTTGATACTGATCGTAGTTCAGTCAACCAGCCGGGCGGTGCGCAGGACTTTGGGTCCGAGGTCGATCGCCCCTGAAGTCAGGGAGCAGAGTCGCCATGATGGAGATCGTCTACGGTCCGGTCGTTCTGGAATGCCTGCGGCAGAGCGCGATGTTCGGCGTCTTGTTCGCCATCTTTTGGCCGATGCTCATGCAGCGGGTGGTTGGATTCAAAATGGCCAGCAAGGCGGCGTATGTCGGCGCGGGTTTGATCGGGGCAAGCGCATACGGCCTTGTGCATCTCGTGACGGTGTGTGCAGCGGACGGCTTTCCGCCGCGGATCATCCAATCGACCGGTTTGGCACTGCTGATGATTGGTCTGAGCGGGATCGTGCTGCTTGCTGGTCAGCGCCGGCACGCAGCCGCGTAAGCCCCGCTCTCCTGCTTCGGGTAGGCCAACGCTCGTCACGCTTTGCCGGATTGGAGCAGCTTCAGGCGATAGAGGGCATCGAGCGCGGCCTTGGGCGTGAGGTCGTCGGGGTCGAGGTCGGCCAAGGCTTTATCGAGTTCACTCGGCTCGCGGTTGGCCGGCGTCAAGGATTTCGGGCGAACGGCTGCGAAAAGCGGTAGCTCATCGAGGCTTGATGCGCTGCTGGCGGGCGCCGGATTGATGCCGTTCGGGCTCTTGGCATCGCTTTTTTCGAGGACGGCCAGAACCTCAGCGGCCCGGTCGATAACGGCCCGGGGCAGGCCTGCGAGCTTGGCTACCTGGATGCCGTAGCTGCGATCGGCTGCGCCCTTCTTCACCTTGTGAAGGAAGACGATCTCGTCCTGCCACTCCTTGACGTCGATGGTGGCGTTGGCGACATCGGGCAGGCGACCAGCGAGGGCTGTCAGCTCGTGGTAATGGGTGGCGAACAGGGCGCGGCAACGATTGACCTCGTGAAGGTGCTCGACGGTGGCCCAGGCTATGGAGAGGCCATCGAAGGTGGCGGTGCCGCGGCCGATCTCGTCCAGGATGACGATACTTTTCTCGGTCGCCTGATTGAGGATGCCGGCGGTTTCGACCATCTCCACCATGAAGGTCGATCGGCCACGGGCCAAGTCATCGGAGGCGCCGACGCGGCTGAACAGGCGGTCGACGAGGCCGATGCGGGCGCGCCGAGCCGGTACGAACGAGCCCATCTGGGCAAGGACGACGATGAGTGCGTTCTGGCGCAGGAATGTCGATTTGCCGGCCATATTGGGGCCGGTCACGAGCCAGATCCGGCCTTCGGCGGCTTCGTCGAAACCGGGGGGGCGGCCTGCGGCGTCGGCGTTGGTTGGGCCGGTGTCATCGGTGTGTCCGAGAATGCAATCGTTCTCGACGAATGGGCCGGATTTCTGCGCTTTCAGGGCCTGCTCGACTACCGGGTGGCGACCGTCTCTGATCTCGAAGACGGTCGATGTTTCGAGTTCGGGCCGGACGTATCCCTCGCGCTCGGCCAACTCGGCTAATCCGGCCAGGCAGTCGATCTCGGCGAGGGCCGAGGAGAGCGCTCCCAATGCCTGTTGATGGGTGACAACGGCGGTCTCGAGTGCCGTGAAGACTTCCAGTTCGACGGCCAGGGCGCGTTCAGCGGCGGAGGCGATGCGACCTTCGGTTTCCTGAAGCTCCGTCGTGGTGAAGCGAACAGCGTTGGCCATGGTCTGGCGATGCCGAAAGGTATCGGACAGCGGGGGGGCGAGCAACGGCCTGGCGTTGATGGCCGTGGTTTCAATGAAGAAACCCAGAATGTTGTTGTGCCGGACTTTCAGGGTCTTGATGCCGGTGGTCTCGATGTAGCCGGCCTCGAGCGTCGCCATGACTCGGCGGCTATCGTCACGCAAGCGTTGGGCGTCGTCGAGATCGGCGCGGAAGCCCGGCCGGACGAAGCCGCCGTCTCGCTTCTGGTGTCCGGGCTCATCGACCAGGGCGGCTGTCAACTGTTCGGCCAGCGACGGCTCGACACCGGCGATGCGCTGCATGACCTCCGACAGCAGCTCCGGCAAACCCATGGCGCCAGCGGCGCGCGACAAAAGCCCGGCCAAGTGGCTGGCTGTAGCGAGGCCGTCCCGCACGAGGCCGAGGTCACGGGGGGCGCCGCGGCCGAGAGCGATGCGCGACAGGGCGCGCGCGATGTCGGGTGTCGCCTTCAAGGCCAGTCGCACATCCTCGCGCAGGGTGGCGTCGTCGAGCAAGAATGCAACGGCATCGAGGCGGGCGTTGATAGCGCGGATGTCCTGCAGGGGGCTTGCGAGCCTGGCGGCCAGCTCACGCGCGCCTGGTCCGGTGACGGTGCGGTCGATCGCGGCCAGGAGACTGCCGTCGCGAGCCCCGTTGGTGGCGCGCAACAGCTCAAGGCTCATGCGGCTGGCGGCATCGATAACGAGGGCGCTTGTGGGGCCGGATCGCCGGGGTGGACGAAGTGCCGGTTTGGCTCCGATCTGGGTGAGGTCGATGTAGCGCAGGACGGCGCCGACAGCAGCCAGCTCGGCGCGGGTGAACTCACCGAAGCCGCCGAGCTCGGCCACTGCCAGGCGCTCCTTCAGCAGCCGCTCGCCGGCGAGGCTGTCGAAGTAGGCAGTCGCGACGGGTGTGACGGCAGTGTTGGCGGCATCGAGAGCCTGGGCCAGATCTGCCTGCTCGCGCGCGGTATCGGACACGAGGATTTCCTGCGGGGCGAGGCGGACCAGCTCGCCGGGCAGGTCGGGCGAGGCGGCCACCGCAATTTCGAACTCGCCGGTGGAGATATCGACCGAAGCGAGGGCGAAGGTCGCGGCCGGGGGGGCAGGAGGTGTGGAGCGAGCATCCCTCGCTCCGGCGGCAGAAGATGCTGCGGCTGATCCAGCGCCTGCGCCCGGCAGGCGGAAGACCGCCGTCAGATAGTTGCGGGCCTTGGCGTCGAGGAGGCTTTCCTCGGTGACCGTGCCAGGCGTGACAAGACGGACGACGTCGCGGTGAACGACAGCCTTGGAGCCGCGTTTGCGCGCTTCGGCGGGGTCCTCGAGCTGCTCGCATACGGCGACGCGAAAGCCCTGACGGATCAGGCGCTGAAGGTATTCGTCGGCGCGAACGACGGGGACGCCGCACATGGGAATGTCTTCGCCCAGGTGTTTGCCGCGCTTGGTGAGCACGATGCCGAGGGCTTCGGCGGCGATGACGGCGTCCTCGAAAAACAGCTCGTAGAAGTCGCCCATCCGGTACCAGAGAATGCAATCCGGATTGGCGGTCTTGATTTCGAGAAACTGCGCCATGGAGGGCGTTACGCCGGGGGCGGAGGGTGAGCGGACGGGGGCGGGGCTGCGGGCGTTCCGTCCGGCTGTCTGGCCGCCTCGGGCGCGGGTGGCGCTACTGCTTCAGCCACGGCGGTGCGCACGACCGGGGCAGGCGCGATGGCGGCCTCGGAGCCGTCGCGCTCTTCTGAATCCGGCGTTTCGTTCCTCCCCCGCGCCATCTGCGCTCCCCTCGGGACGTTCAACCCATGAACAGGCCGGCGGCCGGCCGTCTGTCTACGGTCTGACGCGGCGGCGCGTCGAACCTGGCGGCCGGACAGCCCGACTCCTGAGGCAAGCCATAACCGAGGCAGGTGCCAGGGGGAACCCGCTTGCGTGCAAGGCTGGAAAAACCGTGGCCGTGGCTGTGTGGAGCTTGGCGTCAGCCCAGGGTTATGACGACCGTGCCGGTTGGGCGGACAACGGCGGTGGCTCCGGGCGGGACGACTAGCGTGGACGTTTCCTCCTCGATGAGGGCGGGGCCTTCGATCGTGGTGCCGGTGGCGATGGAATCGCGTTGCCAGATGGCGGTATCGTGTGCCGTGGTTTCGCCGGGGAAACGGACCTGGCGGCGCGTTGGCGGACGGCACCCGGTTGCCGCGGCGACCCCGGCGGGGGCGGTGGCGGCGGCCGGGTCCAGGACCGGGGCGGTGACGGAGACCCGGATGGAGATGAACTCGATCGCGACGTTGGGAGGGGTTCGGGCGAACTTCTCGCGATAGGCGCCTTCAAATGCTGCGGTGAGGGCGGCTGGACGCCAGTTTCGTTGCCGCCCTCGAACGGGCCTGCCGGTAGGGGCACGACGAGGTCGAAGCCCTGGCCGACAAAGCGGCCGTCGGCGAGGCGGGCGACGGTGGCGCGGGCGCGGTCGACACCGGTCTCGGCGACCAGCTCCAGGGCGTCGCGCTCGAGGCGCTGGAAGGAGGTTTCGAGGCCTGCCAGATCGCCGTCCGCCAGCTTGAAGCCGATGGTTGCGACACGGTCGATGCGCGCGGGCGCCATGATCAGGCCGAGGGCGCGAGGCGACGCCGGCATCGGGCGGGCAAATGACGCGTCGAGGCTCCGAGCTTGCGCGGCGAGGGCCGCAGGCATGCACCGGGCCGCCGCCGCCGGTGGCCAGCACGGCGTAATTGCGGGGGTCGCGACCGCGCTCGGCGATGTGGACGCGGGCGGCAGCCGTCATGCTCTCGTTGACGACGTCGCGAATGCCGGACGCGAGGGCGTCGACCGTCAGCCGAGTTGGTCCGACAGGCCGCCCAGTGCCTTTTCGCCTGGCGTTCAGGTTCGAGCGCAATGGTGCCGCCGGCAAATGTCTCGGCATTGAGGATACCGAGCGCGAGGTTGGCGTCGGTGACCGTCGGAGCGCGCCGCCACGGCCATAGGACGGCCGGTCCGGGCTCGGAGCCAGCGCTTTCGGGGCCGACCTTGAGGAGACCGATTTCGTCTGCGCGGGCGATCGAGCCGCCGCCGGCGCCGATCTCGATCAATTCGACGGTCGAGATGCGTATCGGCAGACCGCTGCCTTCGGCAAAGCGCTTCTGGCGGGCCGCCTCGAAGGCGTAGGCGACGAGCGGCTGGCCGTCTCCACAAGTGCGAGCTTGGCCGTGGTGCCGCCCATGTCGAAGGCGAGGAGCGCGGCTCACCTTCCAGGCCGCCGTAGTAGCCGGCGACCAGCGCGCCGGCGGCGGGGCCGCGATTCCAGCAATTGCACCGGCGCGCGCATGGCTTCGCTGCATGCGTGAGGCCGCCATTGGAGAGCATGAGGAGCAGCGGCGCGGGGATCCCGAGATCCGTGAGATCGCGCGCCAGGCGCCGATGTAGACGCGCGGCCAGCGGCTTGATGTAGGCGTTGGCGACCGTGGTCGACAGCCGCTCGTACTCGCGGATCTCCGGTGCGACCTCGTGCTCAGTGGTGACCGCCACGCCCGGATGCGGACGGGCGCACGATCGCGGCCGCCGCCAGCTCGTGCGCGGGGTTGGCATAGGCGTGCAGAAAGCCGATGGCGATCGAGGTCGCGCCCTTCGCGACCAGCTTCGCCGCCTGCACGACCTCGACGTCAGCGGTGTGAACGCTGCCGTCGGCCATCATGCGTTCGGTCACTTCGCCCCGCCAGGGGCGCGGCACCAGCGGCTTCGGCATGTCGATGAGATGTCGTAGAGTTCGTATTTGCGCTCGCGCCCGATCTCGAGCACGTCGCGGAAGCCACGCGGTGGTGATGAGGCCGGGTGCGCGCGCCGTGGCGCTCGATCAGCGCGTTGGTGAACAGCGTGGTGGCGTGCACCACGCGCCCGAGCCTGCGGCGGGCTGTGGGCGACAATAGCGGGTGCCGGCAATGACGGCCTCGGACGGATCGGTGTGGGTGGTCAGGACTTTGAGGGCATGCTGTCGGCCAGTTGCGTGATCCAGATGGACGACGTCGGTGAATGTGCCGCCGATATCTATTCCGAGCGACGCGGTGCCCGGCCTGGTGGCATTGGCTTTCGTGATCATGCTCTCTCCAACTGCACCTTTTGCTTGCACTCGCATGGCAACGTCGGCGGCCCAGGTTCTGCTACTGGCGGGACCGCGCCGGTTGCCGCACATTGCCGTTGCGCCTCGACTGCGTCTCGGTCCTTGGCCGAAACCGATGCGTTGCCCTGCCTTCCCGGCCCCTGGTTCTTCGGCTTAATCCGTGAACAAGAGTAGTGCCGAGGGGCTCGAAGTGGAAAGAGCTAATCGCTCTGCCTCATGGCGTGCGGGTCGCGGTGGCGCGAGGGTTGGATGCGCCGTGTCATGTCGATCCGACTGAGCGGGGCGAAGCTTGCTTCCTGCAGGGCAAGTCGATGTGGGTGCGAGCGGCTATAGTTTCAGTGAAACGGTGCAGGGCTCGAACTTGAACTTTTTCTTGAAGCGGCGGAGGTTCGGGGTGGCGCCGAAAAATTTGTCGTAGATGTAATATCTGACGGTGGGGTAGGTCGTGTAGGCTTCGTTTGCCATGCCAGAAATGAGCAGGGGCACGACGGCGTCGGACTTGTAGCCGTCATGGCCAAATATGGTGGTGATGAACATGGCCTCGCCGGCCACCAATGTAGCCGCGTAGGCCACGAGCTTGTCGTCCTTCAGCACGCCGAAGTAGGCGTAATCATGGATGTTCGTGGTCGATGGCGGATCGGTGACGGGGCCCGGGTCCTTGGCCAAGAACTCCTTCTCCATCGGGCCTTGGCGCACGGGCGTTGAGCGATGGATCTCACCGGCGTCGCCGATATAGTGATTGAAATCGATGCGTTGAAATACGTAACCGCTACGCTGTGCCTTCTTGATATTGCGACGGGCCGATCCTTCGATGGCCATGAAATAATCATCAAAGGAGGGCGGCAGGCGATTGGTTGCAACGCCGTATTTGAAGAATGGAACAAGCGGAAACTTCGGGTGAAGGCGCGTGCATTGACGGTGAAACTTCGTGATCACGCCAGCATAGAATGGGTGGTTGCCCTCGGTCTTCGAGAGCATCAGGTCAATGTTGATGCGTGGGCACGTCAGACTTTCTCTGACGTCCGACCATGCGCTCTTCAGATCCATTTAGGGACCTACCCCCTGACGACAAACGTTCCGGAAGGTTCGCCGAATTCCAGCTTTTCGATCGATCTGAGCATTGGCTTGTTGACCACGGCGGTGTCGATGTAAAACGTGTGCCTTCCCTGATCGATCATATAATTCATTGCGGCGCGAATGGCCAGTGTCGCCAAACCGGTGCCTCTCATCTCTTCGTCGGTCCAAATGGTTCCGATGACCACGGCATCATTCTCGACTGCGTAGTCCTTACAGAAGCCGATCGACAGTGTGCCGAAATTTGCGACACTGCCGTTCCGTACCAAGATGAAGCATGGTCGGCGCCGGCTGAAGGATTTGGCAAACTGATTAATGGCACCAATGCCCTGAAACCTTATCATGCTGCGGAAATGCCGGATGAAGGCCGACGGACTGTCGATGACGTGAAATCCATTCGCATCGACGCCGGAAAATCGTCTTGCGAACCTGCTTATAGATGTTGGACTTGTCCGTGCCTGCCCGGTCACCATCGAACTTGCCCCATAAAGCAAGTCGACGGGAGTCGGCGATCCTGCTGCTCAATGGCCGGCGAGGTGACGTCAGCACCTTGGCGCGGTTGTCCTGCTGGTTGTCGGTTGCTGCCATGAATACGAAACCACTTAGTCGCGGGATAGGTCGGTTTCGTCATAGTAGGCAGTGTAGGCAGTGTTGGGAAGTTCTCGTGTCGGATTAAGTATTTTCGTTTAAATTATTGGTAAATATGTATCTTGCCGCGTCCTCCGGACCAGCGCTTCCAGCCCCGCGGCTCGATGGTGTTGTTCTAAGGCTGGCTCGCTTGGCACTTTGGCGCTGACTTGCGATGATCGTCAGGCAACTGTTCGGGAGTAGCGCGCGATGACGGACACAACCATTACGGCGCTCAGGACGACGCTCATTCGGGTGCCCTGGGCCGGAGTGCCGCCGGCCAACGGCATCATGCCGCCGGCGGCGCGGGAGCTTCTGGTGCTTGAGGTCGAAACCAAGGGCGGGATCACCGGAATGGGTTATCTGCAACCTTTGGCGGGGGGCCTGGAAACCCTCGATCAGTGCCTCAAGGAAGTCATTGCGCCGATCGTCCTCGGCCGGGATGCGACCGAGGTCGAGGCCATCTGGCAGGCGATATGGAAAGGGACCTATTGGATCGGCCGCATGGGTATTCCGATCTTTTGCCAATCGGCGGTCGATATCGCGCTATGGGACATTGTTGGTAAACGGGCGGGATTGCCGCTCTACCGCTTGTGGGGCAAGTCGCGTGACGAGGTCGAGGCCTATCGCTCAGGGTGCTGGCGGGGGCTGGGCCGGGACGGGATGATCGAGAGGGCCCAGCACTTCACGGCTCAAGGCTTTCGGGCCATCAAGATGCAGGCAGCCCATATCCGGCCGTGGCGGGAGGATGTGAGCAACGTGTTCGCCATGCGCGAAGCGCTCGGTCCGGATGTCGAGATCATGATCGATGTCAACATGGGCTGGACAGCCGATGTCGCGATCCAGGCGGGCCACTACTTCGACGACGCGGACGTGTACTGGCTGGAGGAGCCGGTCGTTTGCGAGGATATGGCCGGCTATCAGAGGATTGCGGCTGCGCTAAGGACGCGCGTCGTAGGCGGGGAAACGCATTACACCCGGTTCGAGTGCGTCCGTTCTTCACGACCCCCTCCACGCCGATTCTGCAACCGGATCCGATGCGGGGCGGGTTGACGGAGCTCAGCAAGATTGCCGCGGTGGCGGATACATGGGGTATCTCAATCGCGCCGCATCTCTTCCATGAGCTCGTCGTGCACGTGTTGTGCTCGATCCCGAACGCGAACTACCTCGAGTACATGGACTGGAATGACGATTTGTGGGTGCAGCCGGCCCGGCCGGTGAAGGGCATGCTGAAGCCGCGCGAGGCTCCCGGGCACGGGCTGGCGTTCAAGCTGGAGGTTTTGAAGGACCATCGGGTGGGCGGTTTCGAAAAGCGTTTCGGCTGAGTTCATGGGCCGCTAGACCGTATGTCCTTCCTTGATGAGGCGACTGACCCTCGATGAGCTTCCGAGGGTTGCCTGGATGGACCGGGCAGAGCCTCACACAAGGAGGGCTAGTCGGGGGGCCTCATAGCGAGGCTTTCATTGGGATCGATACGGCGAAGTTGCCGCAATGCGGTGGCCGTCGCGGAGGCCGGGCGCAAAGGCGATCAGCTTCCTCGTCGCCGCCTCGCTCGTGTCGATCCTGGCCGAGATCGGCGACCCCCACGCTCGAGAATCAGCGCTTCGAGCTCACCTGCTGATGGCATATCTGTGGCTCGTGCCCTCCGAGCGATCCACAGGCGACAGCGTCAGGCGAGGCAGCATAACCAAAACCGGCAACGGCCGGGCGCGGCGTGTGCTGGTCGAGGCGGCATGGGCATATCGCCATCCGCCGCGGGTCGGATACGAAGAAGCAGGGCTCAGGTCGCCGCCGCTCCACCTGTTGCCCGCGAGATCGCCTGGAAAGCGCAGGTGAGGCTCTGCAAGCGCTTCCGTATGCTGTCGCGGAAGGGCAACGAAATCGACTGTGGTGGCAACCGCGATTGCGCGCGAGCTCACTGCCTTCATCTGGGCCATCGCCCGCGAGGTGCCCGGCGCGAGAGCGACACGCGCGGCATGAGCCGTCCGTCATCTTTGGATCCATCGAATAGGGATCGCGCCCGGCGATCACACGGGCAGCTCGTGGCGGAGCATTCGGCAGCGGCGGGCGGCGAGGCCATGGCAGGGGAGCCCTCGCAAACCCACTACGTGGCCGATCAATGATCGACGCCCGCTTCTAGACCGAGGCAGTCCCGGACGAACAAACGGACATGCGGTATCCAATCCGCGCTCAGAGCTTGATCACCGACGTCTTCGGGCCTCGTCTCCGCCTCTGCACGACCCATCCAGACACCGCTCGCCGCGGCGCCTGCTGCGACGTCGACAGGGTCCGCGCCTGCTCGGTGGACTTCGGAACCGAGGACATCAGAGTGTTCCTGGCGCCGACATTTGCATCCCGCTGCCGCACCTCTCGAAGCAAATGTGGCAGCCCAGCGGGACGGAACACTGGAAACCTTGTAATTATGGTGTAGCTCTTGCAGACTGTTCCGGCTCAGGCGACTTGCGATCCTGTGGCGCTCCTTCGCCAGCAAATGTGACGGGTGCGCAGGGTGCACTGCGAAACTTGGCCGCGCGGTTCTGTTCACGTCCTGCGGCTCGCGACCGATCAGGTTTTGGCATCGGCGGTAGCAGGGTCACTTCCAACTTGGCCGATCAGTTTCAGAGGCCTGCGTAGCTGGCGGCGCCGACGATGGGGCCTGCCCGTCCGACCTGAAGGAAGACAGCGCAAAGCGTGTTCTTCTTGGTTGCAATGACATCGCGCGGAAGTGTGATGCTAGCAGGCTTGCCGGACCACATGCCGACCGGGTTCATCTCGCGAACGACGTTGTAATACTTGATCGTCTTGCCGCGATTCTCGCCGCGCTGGATCTTCACTTCGACGACGCGCTCGACCATGGCCAGCCAGATCGTCGCTTCCTTGAGGTTGGCACCCTGCGGGGCCGTGCCTGTGTCTATGTAGACATGCGCTTTGTCGGCGCGGACATTGACGGGAACCTGGACCTTGCCGAATTCTGCGGCGGCGTCGTTAATTGCGCGCTCGATGGATGAAGCGCTGCTGCCGATGGTGTGGATGCGACCGCTGACGACCATTTGCGGCGTGTAGACCCGACCGTCGCCGCGATGCTTCGCGTAGAGGCGCTGCCGATCGGAGAACTTCGGGTTGGCAAGGGTATCCTTCCAGCCGAGATAGTCCCAGTAGTCGACGGGCAGACTGAGAGCGAGCACGTCCTTGCGGGCGGCGAATTTCTCCATCAGGGCATCGGCCGGTGGGCAGGACGAGCATCCCTGGCTGGTGAACAACTCGAGCACTGCCTTCACGCCTGTTCCGTTTGCGCCGGCGGCAGCCTTGTCCTGGGCGCAGCCCGGGTGAATTGGCCTGCGAGGACGAATGAGCCGAGGACGGCGAAACCTGCCGCGAGCGTTGAAGTCAGCTGGCGCATTTCAACAATATCTCTGAATGGCTTAGCCTAGCTTAAGAGCCAAGGCGGGACGGACGATCTAGCTCATCGTTTATATCGCGGGAAGGGCGTTCAAATGCCACTCACGAATGGGTGAGACACGGATAAGTGAGATGCTGGACGCCAAGTCAGCAACAAGATGCGGGGCTCGGCACAAAAATGCAAACGGGCCGGCAACCGGGCCGGCCCGTTTGCAAATGTTCTAGATGACTGCGGCCTGATCAGGCGGCCGCGGCGAGGTTCCGCAGCACGTACGGCAGGATGCCGCCGTGGCGGTAGTAGCTCAGCTCGTCCTCGGTATCGATCCGGCAGAGCGTCGTGATGTTGCGCGTCGTGCCATCCGCATAGGTGATCTCGACGGTCACGTCCTGGCGCGGCTTGAGGTCGCCCAGCCGGCGATGTTAACGATCTCGCCACCCTTCAGGTCGAGGTCCTGCATGGTCATGCCGTCCTTGAGGACCAGCGGGAGAACGCCCATGCCAACGAGGTTCGAGCGGTGAATGCGCTCGAACGATCTGGGCGACAACGGCGCGGACGCCGAGCAGGCGCGTGCCCTTTGCCGCCCAGTCGCGGCTCGAGCCCGTGCCGTACTCCCGGCCGGCGAAGATGACGAGCGGCGTGCCCTCCTCCTTGTACTTCATCGCCGCATCGAAGATCGACAGCATCTCGCCGGTCGGCACGTGGAACGTGTTGCCACCTTCCTGGCCGCCCATCATCAGGTTCTTGATGCGGATGTTGGCGAAGGTGCCGCGCATCATGACGTTGTGGTTGCCACGCCGCGCGCCGAACGAGTTGAAGTCGTTGGGGCGGACCTGACGCTCGATCAGGTAGTCGCCGGCGGGGCCATCGCGCTTGATCGAGCCAGCGGGCGAGATGTGGTCGGTGGTGATGCTGTCACCGAACATGCCGAGCACGCGCGCATTGACCACGTCCTCGATCGGGCGTCGGCTCCAGGCCCATGCCCTCGAAGTAGGGCGGGTTGGCGACGTAGGTGGAGCCGGTGTTCCAGACGTAGGTGAGGCTCGAGCGCGCGCGTGCCCATCGCCTGCCACTTCTCGTCGCCCTTGAACACGTCCGAGTAGCGCTTGGCGAAGGTCTCCGGCGTGACGTTGGCGCGGACCATCTCGGCGATCTCGGCCGTCGACGGCCAGATGTCCTTGAGGTAGACATCCTGGCCGTCGGAGCCCTTGCCGAGCGGCTCGGTCGTCAGGTCGAGGTTCATCGTGCCGGCGATGGCGTAGGCGACGACCAGCGGCGGCGAGGCGAGGTAGTTGGCCTTCACCTCGGCATGGACGCGGCCTTCGAAGTTGCGGTTGCCGGAAAGCACGGCGGCGGCCACCAGATTGCCGTCGTGAATCGCTTTCGAGATCTGCTCGGGCAGGGGGCCGGAGTTTCCGATGCAGACCGTGCAGCCATAGCCGGTGAGGTTGAAGCCCATGGCGTCGAGCTCGGCGGTCAGGCCGGCCTTGTCGAGGTAGTCGGTGACGACCTGCGAGCCCGGTGCGAACGACGTCTTCACCCACGGCTTGACGCTAAGGCCCTTGGCACGGGCATTGCGCGCGACGAGGCCGGCCGCGATCAGCACCGAGGGGTTCGACGTGTTGGTGCACGAGGTGATCGCGGCGATGGCGATGTCGCCGTCGCCGAACTCGTAGTCGTGGCCGTCGACCTTCACCTTGCGGCCGGGTGCAGCACCCTTGACGATCTCGCCGGCCGACTTGGCGAAGCCTGCCTTGGCGTCGGACAGCAGCACGCGGTCCTGCGGGCGCTTGGGACCGGCGAGCGACGGCTCGACGGTGGAGATGTCGAGTTCGAGAACGTCGGTGAATACCGGCTCGTGGCCGGCTTCGCGCCACATGCCCTGCGCCTTGGCGTAGGCCTCGACAAGGGCGACGCGGTCGGCGGTGCGGCCGGTGGCGGTCAGGTACTTGATCGTGTCGCCATCGACGGGGAAGAAGCCGCAGGTCGCGCCATACTCCGGCGCCATGTTGGCGATCGTGGCGCGGTCCTCGAGAGAGAGGTGATCGAGGCCGTCGCCGAAGAACTCGACGAACTTCTCGACGACGCCGCGCTTGCGCAGCATCTGCGTGACGGTGAGCACCAGGTCGGTTGCCGTGATGCCTTCCTTGAGCTGGCCCTTCAGGCGGAAACCGATCACTTCTGGGATGACCATGGCGACCGGCTGGCCGAGCATGGCAGCCTCGGCCTCGATGCCACCGACGCCCCAACCGAGAACCGCCAGGCCGTTGACCATGGTGGTGTGGCTGTCCGTGCCGATGCAGGTGTCGGGGAAGGCCTGCTTGACGCGGCCGACATGCTTGGTCCACACGGTCTGCGCCAGATACTCGAGGTTGACCTGGTGGCAGATGCCGGTTCCAGGAGGCACGACCTTGAAGTTGTTGAATGCAGAGCCGCCCCAGCGCAGGAACTCGTAGCGCTCGCGGTTGCGCTCGTACTCGATGTCGACGTTCTTGCCGAAGGCGTCGGCGTTGCCGAAGTAGTCGACCTGCACGGAGTGGTCGATGACGAGGTCGACGGGCACCAGCGGATTGATCTTGGCCGGATCGCCGCCCATCGTCTGCATGGCGTCGCGCATGGCGGCCAGGTCGACGACGCAAGGCACGCCCGTGAAGTCCTGCAGAAGCACGCGCGCCGGACGGTAGGCGATCTCGGCCTTGGAGGTCTTGGTTGTGAGCCAGGTGGCCATGGCGCGGATGTCGTCGGCCTTGACCGAGCGGCCATCCTCGTGGCGCAGCAGGTTTTCGAGCAGCACCTTCAGGGAGAACGGCAGCCGGGAGATGCCGGCAAGGCCGTTGGCCTCGGCATCGGGCAGAGAAAAATACTCATAGGACTTGCCGCCGACGGTCAGCGTCTTGCGGCATTTGAAGGTATCGAGTGATTGGGGGGTCAAGCTCATGGCGTGCGTCTCCAGAAACCCGTGAAAAGGACCCGGGCACGCGAGTGCACGGCAAAGGCCCCGCCCAAGGGCTGGCCTCCGGGCTCAACTGGGCCTTATAAGGCGCGATCGCCGTTGTCGCCAAGGGGGCACATCTCTGTGTCCCGGATATACCGGCAGGAACAGCGCCGCGTGGGGTGCCATCGGCGCGATGGGTATGACGCTGATAGTCGACAATCTGACCGTCAGGAGCGGGGAGCGGGAGATCATCGCGGGCCTGTCGTTGAAGGTCAGCGCGGGGCGAGGCAGTGCTGCTGACCGGGCGCAACGGGGCTGGCAAGACGACGCTGCTGAGGGCCATGGCGGGTCTGCTGCCGATCGAGGACGGGGTGCGCGCTTGACGGTGGCGGGGGACCGGACGCTAGCGAAGACGAGGTGGTCGGGCGACGGACGTGGCGGAGCAGTGCCACTACGTCGGTCACCTCAACGCCATCAAGGCCCAACTGACGGTGGCCGAGAACGCCAGGTTCTGGGCCGCCTATCTTGGTGGACCGGAGACGGGCGTTGCCGCGGCCTTAGGGCGGCTGCAACTCAGTGCACTCGCCGGAATCAAGGCTGGATACCTGTCGGCTGGACAGAAGCGGCGGCTGGGTCTCGTGCGCATGCTGGTGGTGGCGCGACCGCTGTGGCTGCTGGATGAGCCGCTGGTGTCGCTGGACACGGCGAGTCAAGTGGTGCTGGCGCAGTTGATCGACACGCATGTGGCGGCCGGCGGCATGGCGATCGCGGCGACGCATCAACCGCTTGGCCTCAGGTCGGCGCGGGAGCTGCGCCTTGGCGGGGGGAGGCCCGGGGGGTGAGGGCATTCAGGGGTCTGTTGGCGCGCGATCTGCTGCTGGCGGCACGAGAAGGAGGCGCGCTCGGCACGGCGCTCGGCTTCTATCTAGTGGTGGTGGCTATGCTTCCCCTGAGCCTCGGACCGGATCTGGCACTGTTGTCGCGGATCGCGGGCGGCATCCTATGGGTGGCGTTGCTGCTGTCGGCACTGCTGTCATTGCCGCGGCTGTTCGAGACGGATCTCGAGGATGGTGCGCTCGAAGTCATGGTCACCGGGCCACTGCCGCTGGAGCTTGCGGCTGGTGCGAAAGCCTTGGCGCACTGGCTTTCGACGGGCGTCCCGCTGACCTTGCTGGCGCCACTGCTGGGCTTGATGCTGAACCTCGAGGGCGCGGCCTACCCGGCGCTGCTCGCCACCATGCTGGCCGGTACGCCGGCCATCAGTTTCATCGGTGCGATCGGGGCGGCCTTGACGCTGAAGAGCCGGCGTGGCGGGCTGCTCATCGCGTTGGTGGTGCTGCCGCTCTATGTGCCGACGCTGGTGTTCGGCATTGCCGCGATGGAGGCGAGCGTGCTCGGTACCGGTGGATTTGGGCCGTCGTTCATGATCCTCTCGGCGATCTCGCTGGCGAGCCTGGTGCTCGGACCGGTGGCGGCGGCCGCGGCGATCCGACTGCAGATCGGGTGATCGGGTCGGCACCGGCGGGAGGCTGCAAGGGAAGGCTTGGCGATGATCGATCATGTTTCAGTCGGCGTTGGCGATCTCGAGCGAAGCCGCGCGTTCTACGAGGCGGTGCTCGGCGCTATCGGAATGACGTGTCTCGTCGATCGTGAGGGTACGGTGGGGTTCGGCAAGCGGTATCCGGAGCTTTGGCTCAATCATCGGCCGGGCATGGGGGCGGTGGATGCTGCGACGGGCGGGCACATCTGCCTCAGGGCGCCGAGCGAGGACGCTGTCCGGGCATTCCATGCGGCAGCCCTGCGGTTCGGTGGGGCCGACGACGGTCCTCCGGGTCCACGGGAGGCTGCCATGACCGGATATTTCGCGGCGTTCGTGCGCGATCCCGACGGCAACCGGCTGGAGGCGGCGACGTTTCCCCGTTCAGCACCGAGTGGTGGATGAGCGTTAGTGACTGAGGTGTCGGCTTTGCGGTGCTCAAAGGAGGACTGAACAATGGCGTCCGACGGGCCAGTGGCGTTGATCACGGGGGCTGCCTCCGGCATCGGCGCGGCGACAGCGCGGGCGATCGCGGGTGGTTGCCGGGCAATGGCGATCCACACACGCGGGAGCAGCGCTGAGAGCCGGCAGCGACTGGCGCTTGTGGCCGAAGCGGCGCGGGCCAGCGGCGCCGACGTCGTGACTTTGACGGGCGATCTCGCGGAGACGGGAACGGGCGGGCATCTGGTGGCGGAGACACTGCGCCACTTCGGTGGCCTCGATCATCTCGTTGCGAATGCCGGATTTGCCGACCGGCGTGGCACGGCGGAGATCGCGCGGGCGGATTTCGACCGGGCCGTCGCCACCATGGCTGGCGCGCTGCTGGAGATGGCGCAAGCGGCGCGCGGCGCGCTCGAAGCTTCGCAACAGGGGCGACTCATTTATCTCTCGTCGTTCGTCGCGCACCGTTTCGTTCCAGGCGCGATCTTTCCGGCGACGGCTGCCGCCAAGTCGGCGGGTGAGGCGCTGGTGAAGGCGCTGGCAGCGGAGTTGGCGCCGCACGGCGTCACAGTAAATGCGGTGGCGCCCGGCTACACGCGTAAGGACGGCGGGCACAGTGCGCTCAATGCCGATGCCTGGACGGCAGCCGCGAAGGCAACGCCGCTCGGCCGGATTGCAGAACCGGACGATGTTGCCGCGCTGATTGCGTTCCTACTGTCGCCTCAGGCCCGTCACATCACGGGCCAAGTGATCGCGGTCGATGGCGGGCTGTCGCTGGGGTAGGAGAGGCGTTGGGTTACGCCGGTCTTCGGTTGCCGTTTCCATCCGACTGAATGCGAGCCCTTTGCGGCTAGCCGCTTGTTTCCTCGCCATACCTGTCGACTATTGTGCCGCAAGCTGAAATGATTGCATACGTCTTGTACACAGAGCCACGCACACCTCTGTGCATCGGACTAACAACTACAACGCTCGAATACCCCCGCAACTTCTCAAAAAACGTAAGCGACTTGCTGGACCATCCGTTTATGGAGCAACACCGTTGGTTTTCCGCTAAAAATTCAGCGGAGCCAGCGTAGCGCTGCCCCGACACAATGATATGTCGATCAACAACCTTTGTCAGAATCTCCGATTTGGGAATAAACTTCATCCGCGAGAAGCAGTAGCCAGATGCATTGAGCGTCCCGAGTAGCACCGAGATCGTGACAGCAAGCCCTGTACGTTTCATCCGCATCATCGACAACTGTTTCACTGCAATTGCTTTTGCTGAATCTATTGCAGTTCCCGGATCGGGCGGCAGCACGGCCGTGGTTCTGTTCAGTGATCGAAATACGGCCGGCTGCCGATCACTTATGCAGTGGCGTAGGTTGGGTTAGCGTCGGCCCGGAAATTGCCCATGATATGGAAACGGCGGCCCCGCGCGTAACCCAACGATTTCTCTCGTGCCGTTGTTGGGTTACGCCGGCCTTTGCGCCCTGCCCGTCGCCGACGCCGCGGCCGGCTAACCCAACCTACCGCTGACCACAAACAGCCAACGTGTCGTCAGGCAGCCTTGCTGTTTGCTTTCTGGATCGCTTCCCAGACACGGGGAGGAGACGCGGGCATCTCGATGTGGTTGACGCCGAGCGGGGCGAGCGCATCGCAAACGGCGTTGATGACTGCCACCATGGCGCCGACCGTGCCGGCCTCGCCGACGCCTTTGGCGCCGACGGGGTTGACCTTGGTCGGGACCGGCTTGGTGACGAGCTCGACGCCCGGGATCTCGTCGGCGCGCGGCATCTGATAATCCATGAATGAGCCCGTGACGAGCTGACCGGAGCCTTCGTCATAAACGATCAGCTCGCCCAGGGCCTGGCCGATGCCCATGGCAACGCCGCCCTGGATCTGGCCGTGTGCCATCGTGGGATTGAGCACGGTGCCGATATCCTCGACGACGGTGTAGCGGTCAATGCGGGTGATGCCGGTCTCGGGGTCGACTTCGACCTCGCAGAGGTGGCAGCCGTTCGGGTAGGTGACTGAGGGCGGCGCGAACTTTGCTTCCTCGACGAGACCTGCCGGATTGGTCTCGGCGGCCTTGGCTGCGACCTCGGCTAGCGTCACTGAGCGGTTGGTGCCGCGCAGAGGGAAGCGGCCATCGGCGAAGTCGATATCGTCGGGGTCCGCCTCGAGAAGAGCGGCGGCGATGGCCTTGCCGGTTTCGATGACCTTTTCAGTGGCAAGCCGGGTTGCCGAAGCGCCGACTGGAGCTGCCGACGAGCCGCCGTTGCCGCGCCCTTCCGGCAGGTTGTCGGTGTCACCGAAGGCATAGTCGATGTTCTTGCGGTCGATGCCGAGGCTCTTGGCGACGAGGTCGACCATCATGGTCTCGAGACCTTGCCCGGTCGACATGGCGCCGGCGGTGACTTTGACGCGTCCGTCAGGGCCAACGGACACGCGCGTCATGTCCTTTGCGGGCTGGCTGAAGGGGCCGCCTGCAACCTCAATCGGATTGGCGATGCCGAGGCCGCGCAGGAGGCCACGCTTCTGCGACGCCTCACGGCGGGCGGCAAAGCCTGCGCGATCAGCGATGCGCGAGGCTTCGAGCATGTTGCCTTCGAACTCGCCGCAGTCGTATTTGAAAATGAAGCCAGTATCGTAAGGCATGGCCGAGGGCGCGACGAGGTTTCGCAGGCGCAACTCGAACGGATCGAGGCCGAGCTCGCGGGCGGCAAGGTCGATGAGACGCTCGATCGTGTAGGTGGCCTCCGGGCGGCCGGCGCCGCGATAGGGCGCGTTGGTCATGGTGTTGGTGTAGACGCCGGTGATGGCGGCGGCGATGGCCCCGATCCGATAGACGCCGGGAATACCGCCGATGTTGTTGGTCATGAACAAGGACCGACCCGACAAATACGAGCCGACATTGACGGTGTAGTCGACTTTCAGGGCGAGAAACTTGCCGTCCTTGTCGAGGGCGAGGGCGGCGTCTAGGCCCATGTCACGGCCGTGGTCGTCGGCGAGGAAGCTTTCGGAGCGGGCAGAAATCCAGCGGACCGGGCGCTTCAGGCGGCGGGCTGCAAAGAGCACCAGCACGTCCTCGGGATAGGCGCCGCTCTTCATGCCAAAGGAGCCGCCGACGTCGCCTGCGACGACGCGGACCTGGTCGGGCTTGACCTTGAACATGTTGGCGATGCCGCCGCGAAGCGCGTGCGGGCTCTGGTTGGCGGCGTAGAGCACAAGTCGGCCGTCGGCATCGACGTCGCCCGTGGCGCCGCGGGGCTCCATAGACAAGGCGTTTACGCGCGTAACGTTGGACCTCAGCCGTGTCACGTGGGCGGCGCCGGCAATGGCGGCATCGGCCTTGGCGTGATCGCCACGGCTCCAGAGATAGGCGACGTTGTCGGGCACCTCGTCCCACACGGTCGGTGCGCCGGGCTGGCGGGCGGCCTCGTGAGTGACGATCGCTGGCAAGTCGTCGGTCATGACGGCGACGGCTTCGGCGGCGGCGATCGCCGCCGCCTCGGTCTCGGCAACGACGAAGGCTACGGGTTCGCCTACGGCGCGAATCCGATCCTTGGCCAGGACGGGACGGCGGGCCTTGAAGGCGGTGTTGCCGTCGGAGCCCGGCAGTTTGACGGCGCAGGGGAAGTCCTCGAGACCGTCAGCGGCAATGTCTTTGGCGGTGAAGACGGCAAGCACGCCGGGCATGGCGGCTGCATCCGCGGTTTCGATCGCCGTGATGCGGCCATGTGCGATGGGGGCGCGGACGACGACGCCGAAGGTCAATCGGTCGAGGGCGACGTCGGCGACGTAGCTGCCGCGGCCGGTGACGAGGCGATCATCCTCGATGCGACCCTGGAACTCGGCCCATTTCTGCTGCATTGCGCGACTCCCGAATGTGCTCGTGATGGCGGATGCCCGTGCGGGTTGTCCGGTCTGGGTCCGCTGCAATCTTTCGCGCGCAAGTGAACACGGTAAAGCCGATCCCGCAAGTGATGGAAGACGTGGCTGGGCCTGGAGAGGCGGAGGCGGGAATTGAGTCCGCCTCCGCCAGCCGTCTTGTCCTCAGGCGAGCACCCGGGTGATGACGCCCGCGCCAACCGTTCTGTTGCCCTCACGGATGACGAAGCGGCTTTGGGCCTCGATGGCGAGCTCTTTGTCGAGCGTGACGGTGACCCGTGCGTTGTCGCCCGGCATCACCATCTCGCTTCCCTCGCCGATCTCGATCGTGCCGGTCACATTGGCGGTGCCAAAGAAGAACTGCGGCCGGTAGGTCGAGAAGAACGGGGTCTTGCGCCCACCCTCCTCGCCCGTCAGCACGTAGATCTCGGCTTCGAAGCGCCGCTCCGCCTTGATGGAGCCGGGCTTCACCAGCATGTGACCGCGCATGACCTCATCGCGCTCGACGCCGCGAAGGAGACAACCGACGTTGTCACCTGGCTCGGCCTTGTCGAGCACGCGGGTGTAGGTCTCGATGCTGGTGACGGTTGCTCGCCGGCCAGCGCCGAAGCCCACGATCTCCACCTCCTGGCCGGGCGTGAGGACGCCGCGCTCGACTAGTCCGGTGACGACGGTTCCGCGGCCGGTGATGGTGTGGACACCCTCAACCGGCATCAGGAACGGTTGCTCGTGCTCACGCACGGGCAGCTCGATGTAGTCGTCGAGTGCCTGGCAGAGCGCCAAGATGGCTTTATCGGCGAGCGGGCCCTTCTGGCCGTCGAGAGCCAGCAGGGCTGCGCCGCGAATGACTGGCGCCACCATACCGTCATAACCGTGACGGGTGAGCAGCTCGCGCACCTCCAACTCGACCAGGTCCAACAGCTCCGTGTCGTCGACCACATCGCATTTGTTGAGGAACACGACGAGGCGGGGCACGCCGACCTGGCGGGCAAGCAGAATGTGCTCGCGCGTCTGGGGCATGGGGCCGTCGACGGCGGAGACAACAAGGATGGCTCCGTCCATCTGGGCCGCACCCGTGATCATGTTCTTCACGTAGTCGGCGTGCCCGGGGCAGTCGACATGCGAATAGTGGCGCGCTGTCGTCTCGAAGGCGACGTGCGACGGCGCGATGGTCAAGATCTTGCCACCGCCGCGTGTGCCCTGGGCGGCCGAGCCACGGGCGACGTCGGCATAGGACACGAAGCGGCCCCAGCCCTGGTCCGCAGAAATGCGGGTGAGCGCGGCCGTGAGCGTGGTCTTGCCGTGGTCGACATGGCCGATGGTGCCCACATTGCAGGTGGGCTTGGTGCGAACGAACTTCTCCTTGGTCATGGGATGACCCTCCCGGGTCGGATGCTCTCGTGCTTTGAATTGCACGAGGTCCGGTCGCCACGAGAGCAGGAGCGCCGGAGCCCGTGTTCCGGCTCCGGGGGCAATCGACTGGAAAGTCGTATGACGTTAGGCGTCAGGCCCGGGGCAAGAAGAGAGCGGTCGCGGAAAGTGATTCCCGCGTTGATCGGTCTGATGATGACCAATTCCGCTGCATGGTCCGGTGTGCCTTAAGTTCCTGAAATTGAAATCCGAGGTCGGCATGTATGCGTTTAGAGGTGCAAATTCAAGGAGAAAACGACGGTTGGCCGCTGCTTGTCGAGGCGGGAACCGGGAGGAAGGGTTGCGGAATAATTGTTTAGAACTATTCTAACGGTGCGGTGCACAAGCGGCGAAAGGTGGGTCATGCGGAAATTCTCGGAGCTCAGCCAGCAGGAGATCCTGGCCCTGGCGATCAGCCTCGAGGAGGAGCATGGGCGCATCTACGCCGACTACGCCGAGGGGCTCAGGGCCGATTTTCCGGCCTCTGCCCAGGTTTTCACCGAGATGGCGGAAGAAGAGAACCAGCATCGGCGCTGGCTGATCGACTATTACACCGAGCGGTTCGGCAATCACATTCCGCTGATCCGGCGACAAGACGTGAAGGGCTTCGTCAAGCACGAGGCGATCTGGATGATGCGACCGCTGGGGCTCGACAAGGTGCGCAAGCAGGCGGAGGCGATCGAGTATGAGACGCGGCAGTTCTATGAGCGGGCTGCGGCGCGTTCGACGGATGCCGGTATTCGCAAACTGCTCGGGGACCTGGCGGCAGCGGAACGCGAGCACGTCTCGCTCGCCAAGAAGCTCGGCCAGGAGCATCTGACGCAAGGGGCGCAATCAGAGGAAGAAGAGGCGCGGCGGCGGATGTTCGTGCTGCAGATCGTTCAGCCGGGACTCGCCGGTCTCATGGACGGCTCGGTATCCACCCTGGCGCCGCTGTTTGCGGCGGCGTTCGCGACGCACGACAACTGGCAGACATTCCTGGTCGGCATGGCGGCGTCGGTGGGCGCGGGGGTGTCGATGGGCTTTGCCGAGGCGCTCTCGGACGACGGGGAACTCACGGGGCGCGGGCATCCGATGCTGCGCGGCTGGGTCACCGGCCTGATGACTACACTCGGCGGAGTAGGGCATACGCTGCCCTACCTCATCCCGGGGTTCTATGCGGCCACCACGGTGGCCATCATCATCGTGCTGATCGAGCTTTGGGTGATCGCCTGGATCCGCTCGAAATATATGGACACGCGCTTCCTGCAGGCCGCCTTCGAGGTGGTGCTGGGCGGATTGATCGTGTTTGCGGCGGGCATCCTCATCGGCAGCGCGTGATGCTGTCGGGTGACGCCTTCGGACGGTGGCCACCATCAGAGGGCATCCGGCATCTTGTGTTGTCGCGCCGGGATACCCACCTCCGGCATGGTTCGTCGGGCGCCAGCTGCCGTGCCGGCCCTAAGGAGGTCGGTGCATGCGGGGTGACGCAGGATGACGCCCGGCTCAGGGACTTGGGAGTGACGACGGCCTAATGACGACGATATGGAAATCACTGCTGGGGGCGATGGCTGTGCTCGGCATCTCGAGCGTTGCGGTGCATGGGGCTGGCCAGCAATGCATGAACGAGATGGAGCGCAAGGTCGAACGGGATCATCCAGGCGTCCAGTCGATGATCCCGCAGCATTTCGAAGCCATGCTGAACGGGCGGGAGCCACTGCTCGTGCTCGATGTCCGGGAGAAGGCTGAATTCGATGTCAGCCATCTGCCTGGAGCGGAGCATGTGGATCCCGACATGTCGTCGGCGGATTTCCTTGCGCGCTTTGGCGACGCGATCGCCGGCCGGTTGGTGGTGCTCTACTGTTCGGTCGGCGTGCGCTCGTCGCGGCTCGCGGGCGTGATCGGCGAGGACGTCATGCGACGTGGGGCGACGGGCGTCTACAATCTCAGAGGCGGGATTTTCGCCTGGCATAACTATGGTCAGAAGCTGCGCACGCCTGGGGAGGCACGCGACGTCGTGCATCCCTACTCGCGGGCGTGGTCGAGCTATCTCGATTTTCCGAACTATGCGCGCTACGGCAAGGACCAGAGCCGCTGGTTCGGCAGATCGCCTTGAGGGCCTCGAGCGGACCGCTAGGCGTGCAAAGCCGTCTACACTGCGCCTTTGTTCTTGAGTGCGCCGGCCTCGCTCGACGAGATGCCGAGCAACTCGGCAAGCAAGGCCTCGGTGTGCTCGCCCAGCATTGGTGGGCGAGTGTAGTCGACGGGGCTATCCGATAGCTTCAGAGGGCAGCCGACGGTCTTGAAGCCGCCCTCGCGCTTGGGATAGTCAAGATCGACAATCATGCCGCGCTCGATCAGGTGGGGATCGGCGAGGACCTCGCCGGTATCCTGGCAGGCGCCGCAAGGCACGCCCGCGTCGGCCATCACTTTCATGACGTCGAACTTGGAGCGCTGCATGGTCCAGTCAGAGATCAGGGCATCGAGGGCGGCGCGGTTCTGCCAGCGATCGGCGTTGGTCTTGAAGAGCGGGTTCGCCTCGAGATCGGGGCGATCCATGGCCTTGCAGAAGGCTGCCCACATCTGCGGCTGGGCGTAGATGTAGACGTGATCGTTGGGACCGCCGGGCGCGCAAGCGTAGGTGGTTCCCGGCACGTTCTTGCCGAGCTGGTTGCCGGTGCGGACGGGTACGCCGTTGCGCTGGTGCTCGCGCAGGGAAATGCGGATCAAGTTCAGCACGGCCTCCTGCATGGCAACCTCGACATGCTGGCCTTTGCCGGTGGCGTGGCGCTGGTTGATGGCGGCGAGGATGGCGATCGCCATGTGCATGCCGGTGCCGCTATCGCCGATGGCCGGCCAGTTATAGGTCGGTGGGCCGTCCTCGAAGCCGGTGACGCACATGGCGCCACCCATGGCCTGGGCGATGGGCTCATAGGCCTTGAAGTGGGCATTGGGACCATAGGTGCCGAAGCCCTTGATGGTGGCGTAGATCAGTCGCGGATTGATCTTCTCCAGCGTTTTCCAGCCGAGGCCCAGGCGATCGAGAGCGCCGGGACCGAAGTTCTCGATCAACACGTCGGTCTTGGCCATGAGGCGGCGGAAGAGATCCTTGCCTTCATCGGTCTTGAGGTTGAGCGTCAGCGAGCGCTTGTTGGCGTTGAAGACGAGGAAGAACAGCTCATCGTTGTTCTGGGCGCGGGCGACGTCGCCGCCCTTGGGCTCCTCGAGCTTGATGACGTCGGCGCCAAGAAATCCAAGCATCTGGGCGCATGCCGGGCCCGCCTGGTTGTGGGTCATGTCGATGACGCGAATGCCCGAGAGCGCTTTTTGCATGTCTCAACTCCGTGGTGTCAGCCGCTGCTGGCGGATTGCGATGGCGCACCGTCGCTGGCGCAGCCCGACCAGGGGTGGAGCCCCTGGTCTCGCTGTTTGAAGGCGTTGGCTCGACGAGGCCGTCAATTCGGCAGAATGACTGCCTTGCCGGTAGTCTGCTTGTCGAACAGCTCGTAGGCCTCCTTCGCCTGCTCGAGCTTCCAGCG
Source organism: uncultured Alphaproteobacteria bacterium (assembly GCA_963761475.1). Lineage (GTDB taxonomy): Bacteria > Pseudomonadota > Alphaproteobacteria > Rhizobiales > Hyphomicrobiaceae. The sequence goes on along the minus strand of CAVXGT010000010.1, from coordinate 158,241 downwards.
ATGCGTGAACAGCCGGTCGACGTCGATCTTCTTGTCGGCGACCAACTCGGCGCAGTCCGCCTGGCCTTGCTTGGAAAACGTCCAGGACCCGACCAACGTGACCTGCCGGCGGAGCAGGTCGGGCGAAACGTCGATGGTCACCTGGCCGCGCTCGCCGACGTAGCAGGCGGTGCCCCAGGACCGGACGGAGCGGACGACCTGGGCCCGGGCCTCGGGCGAGGACGAGCAGTCGAGCGTCTTGTGGGCGCCTTCGCCATGGGTCAGTTCCCGGATCGCCTCGACGGGATCGTTGGCGCGGGCGTCGATGACGATCTCGGCGCCGAAGTCCTTGGCGAGCTTGCGGCGCTCATCGGAAACATCGAGGGCGATGACACGGGCGCCCATGGCGACGGCGAGCTGGGTGGCGGAGAGACCGACGGGACCCTGGCCGAAGATGGCGATGGTTTCGCCGCCCTGAAGCTGCAAGCGCTTCAAGGCGCCCCAAGCTGTGCCGGTGCCGCAGGAGATGGCGGCGCCGGTTTCGAAAGAGAGGGAGTTCGGGAAGCTTCACCAGCGTGTGGGCGGGGCACTTCATGAAGTTGGCATGGCCGCCGTGGCCGCCGGACCCATAGACGGTGGTGCCCTCCAGGCACATTTGCGTCCATCCGCCCCGGCAGTGCTTGCAGCCGCCGCACCCATCATAATGGTGGCACATGACGCGATCGCCAATGCGGGCCTCCTTCTCGGAGACATTGGCGCCAACTGCGACGACGACGCCGCAAGGCTCATGGCCGGCGATGGTGCCGGCCTCACGCTTGATGCCGCCGGTGACGGTGCCGGCGTCGGGAGGCGGGGCGCGGTAGGTGTGGAGGTCGGAGCCGCACATGCCCGAGGCCTTGATCTCGAGAACGACGTCGCGCGGGCCCGGCGTCGGGTCGGGAAAGTCGCGCAACTCGAGCTTTCGATCACCTAGGAAAACAACGCCTTTCATGGGATTTCCTCCGCTTCATCGATCGGCCGGGCAGGGACGAGATCTTGGCCCAGGATGTTGTCCGGACAAGCCTAGCCCGCCTTTCTCGCAAGAGATAGGGCCGGTGTCGCGCTGGACTTGAGAAGTTGGCGGGCATCGGTCACCGTGCTCTGCATCGAGCGACTTGACCGGGCGCAATTGCGGTGGCCTGGGCAATGGAAACACTGCAATCTTGGGCCAGTATGGCAACGATGGAGCGAGGTGAGTTATGGCTATCGAGCGGATGGACCACTTCACGATCCTGACCAAGGATTCTGAGGCAACGGCAAAGTTCTACCAGGAGATCATGGGATTCGAGATCGGCGACCGACCCAATTTCAAGTTCCCGGGGATCTGGCTGTGGAACAACGGCAAGCCGATCCTGCATGTGATCCAGCGACCGGAGATTCCGGAGGGCACGGGCGTGCTCGATCACATGGCCTACTGGGGGACGGGGCTGGCCGACTACATCGGCAAGCTCAAGGCCCGCAACATGAAGTACGAGCTGCGCCGTTTGCCCGACGGTGGTTTCGGAGCGGGCATGTGGCAGCTCTTTTTCTACGATCCGAACGGTGCGCGAGTGGAGATCGATCTTGCGGCCAGCGAGGTGGCGCCGGAAGGCGCGTAGGGCTTGTGGTCTGCTCTTGCGAGGGGGCGTGTGAGCGCATGCGCCGTGGCGCTGCAGGGGCGTGCGGCGTCGATGCAACACTGGCGGTCGGTAATGGTGCGAAGGGCCGCGGTTGCCCCAATGCGACCACGATCGGGCCATTGATGTGGCGGGTCGCATCAAAAGCTCCTGTGCTGGGGGCCGACGGCGGCCCTCTCTGAGCTGTCTCGGCACTAGATGGGCTGCACGGGAGTTGCGACAGGGTGCGCCGCTTCGCGGGGGGCGGCGCACCCATTTCGAATTGTGGTGTCGCAGCCATTCCAAGTGCGGCACGTCGACGTTGGGCAACGGGCGCAGGCGTGTCGAGTGCCATGCGGCTGGCGTTTGGGACCGGCTCGCACTTATGATGCGGGCGGCCGCAACACGGAGCCCCCCATGCCCATCACGTCATCTGCATCGCTCGCTCAAATCGCTGCCGCGCTTGCTGCCGGCGAAGTCACCGCTCGCGAGCTGGTGGAGGATAGCCTCGGCCGGATCGGCGACAGCGGCGGAGAAGGGGCGCGAGCCTTCATTAGCGTCGATGCAGACGGTGCGCGGCAGGCAGCGGATGCCCAGGACTTGCTTCGCAAGGCCGGAGCGCAGCCCTCCCCATTGGCCGGAATTCCCATCGGCATCAAGGACCTGGCCGATATCAAAGGGCAAGTGACGCGGGCTGGATCGACGGCTCTGGCGGACCGGCCGCCGGCGGCTTCAGACGCGCCGGTTGTGCAGAGGCTGCGGGCGGCTGGTCTGGTCATCGTCGGGCGCACGAATATGACGGAGTTCGCTTATTCTGGGATCGGCGCCAATCCGCACTACGGTACGCCGGCCGCCCCCTGGGACAGGGCCAACAAGCGGATTCCGGGCGGCTCATCGTCGGGCTCGGGGGTGGCGGTCGCCGATGGGATGGTCGCGGGGGCGCTTGGGACGGATACGGGCGGGTCGTGCCGCATTCCTGCGGCGTACTGCGGAGTAACCGGTTTCAAGCCGACGGCGCGAAGGGTGCCAACGGCGGATGTGGTGCCATTGTCGACCAGTCTCGATTCGATCGGCCCGCTGGCTCGAACGGTCGATTGCTGTGCGCTGCTCGACGCCGTCATGGCGGGCGACAGAATTCAAGGGGCAAAACCGGTGGCCCTCAAGGGGCTGCGGCTTCTCGTGGCTGAAAACATCGTGCTCGACGGTATGGATCGCGAGGTCGCTGACGACTTCGAGCGGACGCTCAAAATCCTCGCGGATGCTGGCGCCGTGGTGACGCGCGGGACGTTGGGGGCGTTCGGCATGATCGGGGCGACGATCCATAAGGGGGGGCTTGCCGCCTCGGAAAGCTATGCCTGGCACAAGGACTTGATCGCAGCGAAGGGCAACCAGTATGACCCTCGCGTGGCCGCGCGGATCCTGTCGGGGGCGGAACAATCAGCGGTGGACTACATCGGCATCGTGCAGGCGCGGGAAGCCGCGGTCGCTGCCTACAAGGAGGCCTTGAGCGGGTATGATGCGGTGGTGTCGCCGACGACGCCGATCCTGCCGCCGAAGCTTGCCGATGTGGCGCGGGATGAGGATTTCCGGCGGCTCAACATGGCGAGCCTGCGCAATACGCTGATGATCAACGTGCTCGACGGGTGTTCGATCGCGCTGCCGATGAGCGCGCGCGATGGGCCGCCGACGAGCCTCATGATCTCAGGGCCGGCGATGGCTGACCGGCGCATCTTCGGCATCGCCAAATCGGTGGAGACGGCGCTGGGTGTGAGGGGATGACAGGCGAAGCGCGGCCGACTGCGGTGGCGGTTCGAACTGGCGGCCAGTGCCGGTTTGAGCAGGGTGGAGGCTTGCGCCTTGCGGCGGCTGGCCGGGGATCAAGCGGCGACGGGCCGCTGGGAGACGAAGCGGCGGATGGCGTCGCGGCCTGGCGCTTCGATCAGGTGGTAGGTGACGTGCGATGCGGTCAGCAGGAGCGCGAGCATGATGACGGTCGCCAAGTTGCCCTCCCATTCCTGTCGGCCCCAGACAAATTCGAATTTTGAAATGCTTTCGTTGTGGTGCAGGAGCGGCAGGCCGGAAACCTTCTGTAGCGCTAGGCCAATCGGCAGCATGATCCTACTCTGGAGAAACGGGTGGATCATGTAGATGCTGTAGGAGAGCAATCCCAGCAGCACGAAGAAGCGGGTCTGGAGGATGCGGCTTATGAGGCCGCGATCGAAGGCGTAGATGAAGACCGTCGGTGCAAAGGCAAGCGGTGCCAGAAGGTGCGCGGGTAAGTGTGGCGCAAATTGCACGAAGGCGATGGCCACTACCAGGGCTGCCAGCTCCAGCAGCGTGAATGTAGCACTCGAGATTGCGTTTGCGGGCGCGTTGCTGGAGACGCTGGGCTCAGACAGCCTGGCGTAGAGAGATTGCAGCAGCACGCCCAAGGCAAAGCCGTAGAGGCAGCGTGCAAAGTCGACGAAGCGATGAATGCCGGTTGGCCGCAACTGCTCGGGCAAGACGAAAGCAATTGTGACCGCGATCAAGGCGAGCATGGCGAGCTCGAGGCGCTTGGCGTAATGCACGGCCAGCCAAGCGAAGACGACGTAGGCCCACATCTCCGTCGAGATGCTCCAGGCGACGTGGTTCCAGGTCTGGCCGTCGCTGAAGCCAATGCCCTGGATCAGGAGCAGGCTGGTGAGAATGCCAATCGGTTCGGTTTGGCCGGTGAAGTGGTCGCGTCCGGAACCGGGCAACTGGTTTCCCGCGACGGCGAGGACCGTTTCGGTGGCGACGAAGGACAGCAGCACGAGGACGTGAAGAGGGTAGAGGCGGCCCATGCGCAGCATCAAGAAGCGGCCGACGCCGAACCCGTCAGCGAGGCGGTGGCGGTAATTGGCTGCGATGACAAAGCCGCTCAGGACGAAGAACAGATCCACGAACAGCCAGGCATTGTGGAGAAATTGCGTATGTCTCGGCGTGCTCACGGCCTGGAAGTGATAGACTGCGATCATCAAGGCTGCGACGCCTCTCCAGCCATCAAGCGCAACGTGATGTGGGGGCGGCATTGCGGCTCCATGTTTTCTGCCTGGCCAAGCCATCTGCCGCGAGGGGTATCGATTGCCGGCCTGACCGACATTTGTTCGTTCTCTGACATAGGGTAGCCCCTATCACCACGAAATCGCTCGTAGAGGGTAAATCAGGGGCCTTTGAGGCGCCGCTCGGAAAACCGCATCGTCGGGGACAATGGTGCAGGGCCAAAAGGTAGCACGAAGCAGGCTTGAGCCGGGCTCGGGGGTGCGCAACACTTGGCTCGGCGAATTCAATGTGCACCAGCACAGATCAACAGGAGGACAGCCGATGGCGCTTGGCCCCAATAAACTCCGCGAGATGCTTCACACGATGCAAACCATCCGCCGGTTCGAGGAGCGGGCATCGTCGGACTATCATGCGGGCAAGATCTACGGCGTGGTGCATTGCTATATCGGCGAGGAAGCCGTGGCGGTTGGCGTTTGCGGGGCCCTGCGCGATGGCGACCAGATCATCTCGACGCATCGCGGGCATGGACACTGCATCGCCAAAGGCGCGGATCTCGACCGGATGATGGCAGAGCTCTATGGCCGGCGCGACGGCTACTGCAAGGGCAAGGGTGGCTCGATGCATATCGCCGATTTCGAGAAGGGCATGCTCGGCGCCAACGGCATCGTTGCCGGCGGCATTTCGATCGTGACCGGAGCGGGGCTCGCTGCAAAGCTCGAAGGCAAAGGCGGCGTGGCAGTGTCGTTCTTCGGCGATGGGGCCTCGGCGGCGGGGCCGTTCCATGAATGCCTCAACGTCGCGACGGCGTGGAAGCTGCCTATGGTCTATGTGTGCGAGAACAATCTTTATGCCGCGCAGACGCCGGCCGCGACCACGATTGCCAGAGGCGGCGAGATCGCGATGCGGGCGGCGGGCTACGGCATTCCCGGCATCGCCGTCGACGGCAACGACATCCACGCGGTGCACGAAGCTGCGGAAAAAGCTGTTGCGCGGGCGCGGGCGGGGGAGGGGCCGACGCTAATCGAGGCCAAGACCTATCGCTGGCGGGCACATACGGAGCGGGCGGGCCAGCCGGACTATCGCCCCAAGGACGAGCTCGAGGCCTGGAAAGCGGCCGACAAGGATCCGATCGCGCGCTTGATCACTCTGCTCAAGAAGGATCACGGCTTCACGGACGCGGATTGGCAGGAGATGGACCGGCAGATCCTGGATCGCATCGAACGGTCGTGCCAGTTTGCGGAAAAGAGCCCGTTCCCGGCGCCCGAAGAGGCGCTGGACGACGTCTTTGCGGCCTGAGAAACGGGAGATCATCCAAATGCGAGAGATTACATACGCTCAGGCCGGGCTCGAGGCGGTGCAGGAGGAGATGCGGCGCGACGGTAAGGTCTTCTACATGTCGACCGATGCGATTCCACCGCTGGTGAAGGAATTTGGCTCGGAGCGCATGCGCTCGACGCCGATCGCGGAAAGCACGATGACCGGCATGTCGATCGGCGCGGCGGGATCGGGCTACCGGCCGATCTGTGACTGGCGGCAGGTGACGTTCTGCTTCGTGGCGATGGACCAGATCGTCAATCAGGCGGCAAAAATCACGTACATGTTCGGCGGGCAACAGAAGTTCCCGATCGTCTACCGGGCCGGTGTCGGTGGTGGCGGCCGTCTGGCGGCGCAGCATTCGCAAAGCCCCTATTCCATGTTCATGAACATGAGCGGCTTGAAGATCATCCTGCCGTCGACGCCGCGCGATCTCAAAGGCCTGCTGAAATCGGCCATTCGCGACAACAACCCGGTGATCTCGTTCGAAGGCAACCGGATGCTGCCGATGAAGGGCGAAGTGCCGAATGCCGATGCCGACGAACTCATTCCGATCGGCAAGGCCGAGGTGAAGCGCGCGGGCAAAGACGTGACCGTGGTGGCGCTCGCGTGGGCCGTGCATGAAGCGTTGGCGGCGGCTGAGACGCTGGAGAAGGAGGGCATCTCGGTGGAGGTGGTCGATCCGCGTACGATTGCGCCACTCGATGCGGAGACGATCCGGGCAAGCGTCAAGAAGACGGGGCGGCTGGTGATTGCCGACGAGGCGGGGCCGATCTGCGGCGCATCGGCCGAGATTGCGACGCTGGTGACCGAGGATCCCACCACCTTCCGGGCTCTGAAGGCGCCGGTGAAGCGGGTTTGCGCTTTGTTCGTGCCGATCCCCTACAGCCCTGTGCTGGAAGATCATGTGTTTCCGAACCGAGACAAGATTGCCGAGGGGATCCGGGCGGCGGTGAAAGCATAGTCGCGCGAACTCTGCTACATGAGCGGGGAATGTCGGCCGGCGGGGCTCGAAGCTTTGCTGGTTGCCGGTAAAATTGCGCTTGCCTGGAGAAGCTCACATGCGGGTCCTCGTCACCGGTGTCGCTGGATTCATCGGCTTTCACACGGCGAAAGCGCTGCTGGCGCGCGGCGATGAGGTGGTCGGTCTCGACAACGTCAATGCCTACTATGATGTGCGGTTGAAGGAAGCGCGGCTGGCGCAGCTCGCCGCGTTGTCCGGCTACAGGTTCGAGCGGGTCGATCTCGCCGACCGAGAGGGGATGGAGCGGGTTTTCCGCGAGGCCGGTCCGCAGCGGGTGGTGCATTTGGCGGCGCAGGCCGGGGTGCGCTACGCGGCGACAAACCCGCACGCCTATGCCGATTCCAACCTGACCGGCTTCCTCAATATACTTGAAGGCTGCAGGCATCATGGCATCGAGCATCTCGTCTATGCGTCGTCGTCGTCCGTTTACGGCGCCAACACCGCGATGCCGTTCTCGGTGAGCCAGTCGGTCGATCATCCCGTGAGCCTCTATGCCGCGAGCAAGAAGGCGAACGAGCTGATGGCTCACTCCTATTCGCACCTCTACAGGATACCCACGACCGGCTTGCGATTTTTCACGGTTTACGGGCCCTGGGGACGACCGGACATGGCGTTGTTCCTGTTCTCGGAACGCATTCTCAGAGGCGAGCCGATCGACGTTTTCAACAATGGCCGGCACAGCCGTGACTTCACCTACATCGACGACATCGTGGAAGGCGTTGTGCGCACGCTCGACCGCGTAGCTGCGCCCGATCCGGGCTGGAGCGGGGCCGATCCCAAACCTGCAACGTCTTCTGCGCCCTACCGGATCTACAACATCGGCAACAACCAGCCTGTCGAGTTGATGCATATGATCGCCTGCCTCGAAACCTCGCTCGGGCGAACTGCGCAGAAGCGGATGCTGCCGATGCAGGCGGGCGATGTGCCGGACACCTATGCCGACATCGATGCGCTGGTGCGAGATACGGGCTTTAGGCCGTCGACGCCGATCGAGGTCGGGATCGAGCGTTTCGTGCAGTGGTTCCGCGGCTACTACAAGGTATGAGGCTGACCGGCTGAGCCAGCACAGACGGGCAGCCCCGACGGGATGCGAACTTTGATGGCGCCCGGGTTCGCGCCCCAGGCGTCTGGGATGCGGCGGGACTAGAAGGGGCAGGCATTACATGTGCGGACTGGCCGGCTTTTTCGACATGGCGAGCCGGGTTAGCAGGCCGGATAGCGCTGCGATCGCTGCCCGGCAGATCGCCACGATCCGTCACCGCGGTCCAGATGCGATGGGGCTGCATGTCGGCGCGGGCGTGACGCTGGCGCATGCGCGGCTGTCGATCATCGATACGTCGGAGGCAGCGAACCAGCCGATGCTCGATGGCACGGGCAAGTTGGCCGTGGTGTTCAACGGCGAGATCTACAATTTCCGGGAGTTGCGGGCCGAGCTTGCAGGCAGAGGTCACACCTTCCGGACCCGGTCCGATACGGAAGTTATTCTGGAAGGTTATCGGGCGTGGGGCTGCGGCGTGGCGCGCCGGCTGGCGGGGATGTTTGCGATCGCGCTCTATGACGGTGAGCGCGACCGGCTGGTGGTGATGCGCGATCCGCTCGGCAAGAAGCCGCTGGTGTTCGGGTATGCCGGCAGCACGTTCGTGTTCGGTAGCGAAGCCAAATCGGTGCTGGCCTTTCCAGGCATGGCGCGCGCGGCTGACCTGACGGCGATCGATGCGTACCTAACCTACCAGTACGTGCCTTCGGAGATGTCGGCGTTTCGAGGTCTTGAAAAGCTGCCGGGTGGGCATGTCGGCGTGCTCGAGCGTGGCGGCAAGCTCAAACTCGAGCGGTATTGGTCGCTGCCGGAGCCGCAGGGGCTCAAGGTGCTGCCGGAAGCCGAAGCGAGGGATGAATTGGTGCGCCATCTTGGCGAGGCGACGCGGCTCAGGATGGTGTCGGATGTGCCGATCGGGGCGTTCCTCTCCGGCGGTGTCGACAGCTCGGCGGTGGTGGCAATGATGGCGCGGGTGAGCAGCGCACCGGTGCGAACCTTCACCATAGGCTTCGATGACAAATCGAAGGACGAGCGGGCGTATGCGCGGATGGTGGCCGAGAGATACGGCACGCGGCATGAGGAGCTCGAGGTGCAGGCCGACGTCGGCGGCGTGCTGGACGATCTCGTGTTTCATTTCGACGAGCCGTTCGCCAGACTCTTCGGCCGTTCCGACGTACCTCGTGTCGCGGATTGCGCGCAAGCATGTGAAGGTGGTGCTGACGGGCGATGGGGGGGATGAGAGTTTCCTCGGCTATGAACGATATCTGGCGCTGCGGCGGCTGGCGTGGGCGGAGCGGCTGCCCCGGCCGATGGCCAGAGCGGTTGGGACAGCGCTGGCCGCGCTTCCCGATGCGGTCGACCGGGTGCGGCTGATGCGGCGGGTAAGGAGGGCGGGGCGCGGGCTCGGGGCCGGGCGAAGCCAGCGGTATGCGCCGTTCGTTGCCTATTTCGACGATGCGGAGAAGCGCCAGCTCTATGGCCGGGACCTGCAGTCCCTGTTGCAACGGTCGGCGCTCGACAGGCTGGAGCCGTGGCTCGATGCAGTAGAGAGCCTGCCGCTGGCGGCGGCGTGGGCGGACGCGCACACGTATCTGCCCGACGATCTGCTGGTGAAGGTGGATATCGCCAGTTTGGCACATGGCCTTGAGACACGGGCGCCCTTTCTCGATCCGACGCTGATGACCTGGGCTGCAGGGCTGGCCGAGCTGCAGCGATTTCCGGGTGCGGAACCGAAGGGTCTGCTGAAGCGTGCGATGGAACCCTATTTGCCGCGTGAGCTGCTTTACCGGCCGAAGATGGGATTTGCGGTGCCGATCGACCGTTGGGTGGTGGAGGAGCTGGGCGAGCGGGTGGCCGACGTTCTACTGGGTGGCCGGCTTGGGGCACGGGGCCTTTTCAAGCAGGATGCGCTCGAGCAACTGCTGCAGCGGCATCGGTCCGGCGAGCGGCAAGGCTATCGGATCTGGGCACTTGTGATGCTGGAGCTATGGTTTCGGCAATGGATCGATGCAGCAGATCCCTTCGCGGAGCCAGTAGCGGCGCGGATCCTGGGGCGGCATCAGGGGATGCAAGCCAGCGCGGGGGGGTGATAGGTTGAGGCACCATCCGGTGCACTGGGAGTGCCTGCCATGACAACCGTCATCCGCAATGCCAGCTGGGTCGTCGCCTACGATGCGGCGCGCGACGCCCACGTCTATCTCAAGGACACTGATGTGGCGTTCCGAGGCAACGAGCTGGTGACGGTCGGGGAGCGCCATCAGGGTTCGGCGCGGGAGGAGATCGACGGCCGGGGCATGCTGGTGATGCCGGGCCTGGTCGATATTCACGCCCATCCCGCGTCCGAGCCGATGAACAAGGGCTGGAACGACGAACTCGGCTCGCCGCGCCTCTACAATTCCGGGCTCTATGAAGTCATGCCGGTGTTCCGGCCGGACGGGGAAGGTGTGCCGTATGCCGCGCGGGTGGCGTGGGGCGAGTTGATGCGCTCCGGCGTGACCACGCTTGTCGACCTGTCGGTTGCCTGGGACGGCTGGCTCGAGGCGATGGCGGAAAGCGGGCTCAGGGGCATTCTGGCGCCGATGTACCGTTCGGCCCGTTGGTATACGGACAACGGCCATAGCGTGAAATACGAGTGGGACGAGGCCGCCGGGACGAAGGCGATGGCTGCGGCGCTGGAGATCGTGGACGCGGCGGGCCAGCATGCGAGCGGCCGCCTCGGCGGCATGATTGCACCATCGCAGATCGATACCTGCACGCCGGAGCTGATCCAGGCCAGCTTGGCCGCGGCAAGGGCGCGGGGCTTGAAGATGCAGATCCACGCGGCGCAGTCGGTGGCGGAATTCCACGAAATGACGCGCCGGCACGGCAAGACGCCGATCCAATGGCTGGCCTCGATCGGCGCGTTGTCGCCTGACACCATCATCGGGCACGGCATCTTCCTCGACCATCACAGCGATACGCATTGGCCGCGCTGCGACGATCTCGGCGTCTTGCTGGAGAGCGGTACCAGCGTTGCGCACTGCCCGACGGTATTCCTCAGGCGCGGGATCGCGTTGCAGACCTTCGGCGGTTATCTGAGGCGGGGGCTTAATCTCGGGATCGGGACCGACACGTTTCCGCACAACATGCTCGAGGAGCTCAGAAGCGCGCTCTATACCTCGCGCATCGTGGCCGGATCGCCGGAAGACGTCAGCACGGCGCAGGGTTTTCACGCCGCGACGATCGGTGGTGCGAATGCGCTCGGCCGTACGGATATCGGCCGGCTGGCGGTTGGCGCCAAGGCCGACGTGGTGCTGGTCGATCTCGCACACGCCGCGATGCGACCGCTGCGCGATCCGCTGCGGAGCCTGATCTATACCGCTGCCGAGCGTGCCGTCCGGCAAGTGTTCATCGACGGTCGGCAGGTAGTGGATGACGGGCGCACGGTGACCATCGACATGACCAAGGCGGCCAACGGGCTGGAGGCTGCGCAACGGCGGGCGGAGGACAAGGTGGAGACGCTCGATTGGGCTGGCCGCGCGCATGACGAGCTTTCTCCGATTGCCCTGCCGGTTCGAGGCCGAAACGCATGATCCAGGGCGTCCTTGTGGGCGCCGTAGGTCCGGTGGAATACCGTTTGCGGTAGCGTGAATTGCTTGCTGCGACCGTTCGACGCGAATGCAGTGTGTTTTTTACGACATGTTTACGTAAGTGGCGGGCCGTTTTCAGGGGATGGTTTTGGTCCGTTTTTTCAACGGTCTTCAGATCGTTAACTGTTGACGGACGTAAACAGTTTTTGAAAGCCTTCGCCTCGGCGAAAGCGGTTCAATTGCGCTGCAAGAAATCACTCAATATAGCAGTTGATCACTCGATATCCCGGGACCGGGATGTTCAGTTGAGTGTGCTTCCGAACGGGAAGATCGAAACGTGTCCAATTTACAATTGCTTGCCTACGGCCTTGCAGCCTTTGCACTGCTTGCCGTCGTTGTTTGGCTGCTGGTACGGCCGTTGCTGCCAATAAGCCGCGCCATCGACGCCATTAACATCAGGATAGGCCGGATCGTTGCCTGGGGACTGCTGATCGCGGTGGTGATCAGCACCGCCAACGCCATCGTGCGTAAGACGCTCGACATGTCGTCAAACTCGTGGCTGGAAGCGCAATGGATCCTGTTTGGCGCGGTGTTTCTGCTGTGTGCGCCATGGACGCTCATTCATAACGAGCATATCCGGATCGACATTGTGTCGAGCCTGCTGCCGCGACGGGCACGGAGCGTGATCGAATATATCGGTCACCTGCTGTTCCTGATCCCGACCGCCTTGATAATGGTCTACACGGCGTATCCTTTCGTCATTCGCTCCTGGCTGCAAAACGAGCAATCAGCCAATGCGGGCGGACTGCCGGTCTATCCGTCGAAATTCCTGGTGCTGCTCGGCTTTGGGCTCCTGTTGGCGCAGGGACTTTCGCAGCTCATCAAGCGCACTGCGGTGATGCAGGGGTTGATAGATGACCCACTGCTCGAAGAAGGCCATGGGGCCGCAGCGGAGCTCGAGGCTGAGCGGCTGAAGCAGGTCATAGCCGAAGAGGCGCAGCGCCGGTGACGGCATCCGATCCCACGATCAACTCAAGGTCACTCTGGAGAGCCTGCTGATGGCTGCCTTCATCGCGCAGAACATGGCGCCGATCATGTTCTTGGCACTTGTTGTCTTCCTGCTGCTCGGCTACCCCGTCGCGTTCTCGCTGGCGGCCTGTGGCATGGTGTTCTTCATCGTCGGGGTCGAGCTGGCGCCGCTCTCCAATGGAGCGATTTCCCTATCGTGGCCGCTGCTGCAATCGCTACCTGAACGCATCTACGGGGTGATGAACAACGAGGTGCTGCTGGCGATCCCGTTCTTCACGCTAATGGGGCTCATTCTCGAGCGGTCGGGGATGGCGGAAGATCTGCTGGACACCATCGGGCAACTGTTCGGCACCATTCGCGGCGGCCTTGCCTATGCGGTGGTCTTCGTCGGCGCGCTGCTGGCGGCGACGACGGGCGTGGTTGCAGCTTCGGTGATTTCGATGGGGCTGATCTCGCTGCCGATCATGCTGCGGTACGGCTACGATCGTCGGCTCGCCTCGGGCGTCATCGCTGCTTCTGGAACACTGGCGCAGATCATCCCACCGTCGCTGGTGCTGATCGTGATGGCGGACCAGCTCGGCACGATCGGTCGGCGACATGTATGAAGGCGCGTTCGTACCTGGCATGGTGCTCGCCTGCCTCTATGCCTCGTGGATCTTCATTTCGGCGACGTTCTTTCCGGCGACGGCGCCGGGGCTACCGCCAGAGGCGGTGGGGTTCCGGGAGCCGAGCAAGACGTTCTCTGCCGGGCTGGCGAGGATCAGCGGTTTTGGCGTCGGGGTGCTTGCTGGCTATCTCGCGTGGCGTTTCTCCGGCGGCTCTGTGGCTGCACTGGCACCACCTAAAGCGATGTTCTCGACGGATGGCCTCCTTTGGTTAGGCGGCACAGTTCTGCCGCTGGTGGTCGCTGGTCTGCTCGGTTTTGCGGGCGTGCGGCGGGTGTTCGATGGCGACGACGATCGAGGCCTCTTTTCGCTGACGCTGCTAATGGGCGTGTCGTCGGTTATCGGCTATGGAATGATGCGGGGAACGACCTACAAAGGCGCCGATTTCGTGATCTTGTGCATGGCGGTTTCGATCAGCATCGCGTTTGCGATCTCGATTGTGAACTGGGTGCTGCACAAGGTGACAGGACTGCGGTTTCTGTCGCAGCTGGCGCAACAGGTCACGTTCGTGATGGTGCCGCCGCTGTTCCTGATCTTCCTGGTGCTGGGCACGATCTTCATCGGCATCGCTACGCCGACGGAAGGCGGCGCGATGGGAGCATCCGGCGCGATCCTGCTGGCGTTGTTCAAGCGATGGCTCGACAACAACCCGGCGCGCTTCAATTTCGAGATGCTGCGCTCGGCGATCGAGGCGACGGCGAAGCTCTCGGCGTTCGTGGTCTTCATTCTGGTGGGTGCGCGCATCTTCTCGCTGACGTTCTACGGGGTGAACGGGCACATCTGGGTGGAGCATCTGCTGACGTCGCTGCCGGGTGGGGAGGTCGGGTTCCTGATCGTCGTCAACGTGATGGTGTTCCTGCTGGCCTTCTTCCTCGACTTCTTCGAGTTGGCCTTCATCGTGATCCCGCTGCTCGGGCCGGTGGCTGAGAAGCTCGGCATCGACCTCATCTGGTTCGGCGTCATTCTTGCCGTCAACATGCAGACGAGCTTTATGCATCCGCCGTTCGGGTTTGCGCTGTTCTATCTGCGATCGGTGGCGCCGCGGCACGCCTATGCCGACAAGATTACGGGCAAGATGACGGAACCGGTGACGACGGGGCAGATCTATTGGGGCGCGATACCGTTCGTGATCATCCAGTGCATCATGGTCGGTCTCGTCATCACCTTTCCTGGCATGGTGATGCACTACAAGAAGGCGCCCGCTGCGCCGCAGTCCGGGGACACGCAGATCCAGATGCCGGCAGGTGGTATACCGGGCATTCCGGGTTTGCCCGGCTTTCCCGGAATTCCTGGGCTGCCGCCGATCGGCTCGCCGCCAGGACTTGGGATTCCCACGCCGCAGATCCCGGGCGCCGGCAGCGGACCGGCTTCGAGCGGATTTCCCGGCATCGGCGTACCGCCCAATCTTCCGTCTGGTCCGCCGCCGGGACTAGCACCGCCAGCCAGCAGCGGAACGAGCCCACAGGCGCCGATCGTCGATTTCACCAAGCCACCTATGGTGGATGGCTTGAAGCCGAAGTCACAGTAGAGCGGCGGGTTGCGGCGACGGGCATATGGCTTCCCCTTGCCCTCTTGGCGGCGATGTCGTGAGGGCCGATTGGATATCAGAGGGGCGAGGACGGCCGTCGGCTTACATGATGCGGGACAACAAAAAAACCGGGTGGAGCCAGAGGGCTCCGCCCGGTTTTTCTCTTGTCCGCGCGATGAAGCGTGTGCGGGTTCGGCAAATCGTCGTCTACTTCGGCTGGCCGTAGACCAGGTCCGGCAGGAAGAGCGAGATTTCGGGGATGTAGGTGATCAACCCCAGCAGCACCAGCATCAGGATCAGGAACGGCACGATGCCCTTGATAGCCGTGCTGATCGGCTGGTTGGCGACCGAGGACAGCACGAACAGGTTCAGGCCGATCGGCGGCGAGATGAGTGCGATCTCCATGTTGATGGTCATCACGATGGCGAAGTGCACCAGCGAGATGTCGAGCGCCTTGAGGATCGGCAGGATCAGGGGCAGCACGATCAGGATGATCGCAAAGACCTCGAGGAACATGCCGAGGATCAGCATCAGGACGTTGATGAAGAGCAGGAACTGCCAGGCGGCGAGGTTCAGGCTCTTGACGTAGTTGACCAGGATTTCGGCGATGCCGGCGCTGGTGATCCAATGGCCGAAGGCGAGGGCGCCGAAGATGATAAAGACGATCGATGCCGTGAGCTTGATCGATTCCGCCAGCGTCTCGATAATTTCGTTTGGCTTGACGCCGCGGTACATCACGGTGCCCTCGATGATGGCAACGAGAGCGGCAAGGCCTGCGGCCTCGGTCACGGTGACGATGCCGCTGTAGATGCCACCAAGCACGATGATCGGAATGAACAGCGCCGGGATGGCCCGAATGTTGACCGCCACGAAGCGCTCACGGGGCATGGCCTCCTCGACCGGGTACTGGCGGACGTTGGCGTAGATGATGATGTAGACGATGAACATCGTCGCCTGCATGAGGCCCGGAATGACGCCGGCGAGGAAGAGGCGCGGCACGCTTTCCTCGGCAACGACGGCGTAGACGATCATTGCGAGGCTCGGCGGGATCAGGATGCCGAGCGTGCCAGCAGCGCCGACGACGCCGAGGGCGAAATGACTCTCGTAGTTGCGGGCGACCATGGCTGGGATCAGCACGGAGCCGATAGCGACCGCGGTTGCCACCGAGGAGCCGCAGATGGCCGCGAAGATCGTGCAGGCGACGACGCAGACCAATGCAAGGCCGCCACGCGCGCGACCGACCCAAGCCTGGGCGCAGTCGATCAGCGCGCCGGCGACGCCGCCCTTCTGCATGAAGGTGGCGGCGATCACGAACAGCGGAATCGAGATCAGCGTCTCCGAGTTCAGGTGATCGACGATGAGCTGGGGGAACGAGATCAGCGGTGTTCCCTCGTGCCAGAACAGCAGCAGCGCGAGAAAGCCGAGGGAGAGATAGATCGGCAGGCCGATCAAGAGAAACGTGAACAGAAGGCCGATGGCCACGATCGAGGTCATGTGGGGAGACTCGCTGGTCGAAGGGCCGATTACTTGTCGCGGGTAACCTGCTCGTGGGTGACGAGCATGGTCTCTGGATCGAAGCGGAACATGTAGCGATACAGCCGATTGAGGAATGGCGGCAGCATCAGCATGGAGCCGATCGGGAGGGCCATGTAGTAGATCCAGAGCGGGAAGCGCATGGAGCTTTCGCTGTTTTCGCCGAGCGAATAGGCATTGGCGACCATTTGCCAGCCGAACCAGACGAGCACGCAGGCGAAGGCAAGGCCGACCAGGAGCGCGACGATCTCGAGCAACCGCTGAAGCCATGGCGGCAGCATGATCAGCAGGATGTCGGCGCGGACGTGGCGAGCCTCGCGGACCAGCGGGGCGCCAGCGATGAAGATGGCCCAGACCGTGAAGTAGATGGTGAACTCCATGCCCCAATCGGTGAGGTGCTGGGGAAAGAAGTAGCGGGTGAAGACCTCGAAGCTGACCAAGGACAGCGTTGCGATGGCGAGCAGCGCCATCGACAGGTTCTCCAGCAACTCAAGCCATTTCATTGTTCGTACCCTCCCGGGGAAAAACGCGTGGTGGCCCTGAGGGCTTCTGTTCGCGGTCGGCCGGTGTTGTGATGATCGTTCGTTCGGGCGGCAGTGGATAGTCTAACCCGCTTCATGAGCTAATGGTCGCCTGAGCAACTTTTAGCAAACAAAAGACAGGCGGGACGGGATGATCGTCGGTGACGGCGCATCTGCCAAGTGGTTCGGCAGAGTGCGTGCGGTGGAGCACGTGGGTAGTCGGTGCAGGATTGGACCGGGTCGGGAGGGCCGCCACCTGGCGAGGTGGCGGTGGATCTTGTAAAGGCCGGTTTCGGAAGCTTCGTCAAGAGGTTGGGCCGCTCGAGCGAAGCTTCCGAATGCAGGTTACTTGGCCAATGTGGTTTCGATCAACGTGACGAGCTCAGGATCGATCTTGAGCGTCTTGATCAGCTCGGCCTGCTTGGCCATGAGCTTCTTGCGTGAATCGGCAATGTCAGCCGGTGTCGGATCGACTGTCTTGACGCCGATCTTCTCGGCATCCTTGCGGGCACTGGCCTGGCGGTCACGGGCGCGCTTGCGAAGATCGTCGACGCGGTCGGCCCAGCTCTTGACGATCAGGTCCTGGATGTCCTTCGGGTATTTGCTCCAGGATTTGAGGCCGACGACGGGCAGGTACTGGCTGAAGCTCTGGTTGTTGACGTAAGCGTACTTGACGCCGGAATCCCAGAGCTTGGCGCTGCGGACGGATTCAAAGGTGGTGGCCAGTCCGTCGATGGTGCCGCGCTGGAGGGCCTGGGGTACATCCGGCCAGGAGATCTTGAGCGGATTGCCGCCGAGTGCCTCATAGCGAGCCAAGCTCGCCGCGCCACCAGGGATGCGCAGTTTCAGGTTGGCCATGTCGGCGTTGGTGTTGATGGCCTTGCCAACCGAGAACGTGTGCTGGAAGCCAAGATCCAACCACTTGCCCAGCACCTTGACGCCGAGCTTCTTCTCGAGCTTGTCGACGAGGAACTTGCCCGGAGCGCCGTCCCAGACCTTGTAGGCGGTTTCCTGGTCGACGCCGTAGAACATCGGCAGATCCGGCGCGTCGAAATCATTGATGAACTTGCCGAGCTGCCAAGTTCCGGGCAGGCCCATGTCGACGGCGCCCTGGTTCAAGGCCTTGGGTATATCGGTGTCCTTGAACTTGGAGGCACCGTGGTAAATCTTGACCTCGAGCTTGCCGTTCGACTGCTTCTCCAGGTACTGGGCCCATTCGGTGACACCGATGTTGCGGATGTGGTTGGGGCCCGTCTCAAGCGAGATCTCGAACTTGTGCTGAGCCTGCGCGGCAGCCGTTCCCACCAGGGCAATGGCAGAAATGGCTGAAAGGAGCGCCGTTTCCATGAAGCGGATCTTCTTCACGTGTGTTCTCTCCCTAAGGATGATTTCGTCGGTCGCTCGGAGTGGAGCTCTCGTTGCCCGGCGGCATTGCCTCGTAGGCCTCCCTGTGCCGCGCGGGATCGGCGCTCAAAGCGTCGTGAGGTCGTGACTTGCGTCAGCCTGATGGTCTTGCTTTTCGACCATTGGTGAGGCGCATCAAAGAGCGTCGCCATCCGTGGACGGAAAGGTGGCGATGGCGCCGCTGAGTGCCCCGTCGCGCGCTTGGACGCGACGGGGTATTGATTGGGGCGGATCAGTCGCCCATGGCCTTTGCCATCTGCTTGACGAGCTCTGGATTGATCTTGAGCTGCTCGACCAGCTTGTCTTGCGCTGACATCAGCTTGGCTCGGGTGGCGGCGGTGTCTTCCTTGGTCGGGATGGCGACCGTGATGCCCTGCTTCTTGGCATCCTCGGTGGCGGACTTCTGCCGCTGCTCGGCGAGGTCGCGGATTGGCCCGATCTTCTCGGCCCAGACCTTGACGATCAGGTCCTGGATCTCCTTCGGGTACTTCTTCCAGGAGCGCTCCGCCATGATCGGCACGTACTGGGTGAAGGACTGGTTGTTCTCGAAGGCGAACTTGAGACCGGAATCCCAGAGCTTGGCGCTGCGGACGGACTCGAAGGTGGTCATCAGACCGTCCATGGTGCCGCGCTGCAGAGCCTGGGGGACGTCGGGCCATGCGATCTTCACAGGTGCTGCGCCGAGCACCTCGTAGCGGGCCAGATTGCCGGCGCCGCCGGGCGTGCGGATCTTCAGGCCCTTGAGGTCGGCTGCGACCTTGATCGGGTGTTTGAGGGTGTAGGTGTGCTGGTGGCCGAGATCCATCCACTTGCCGATCACCTTGACGCCGAGCTTCTTCTCCAGCGAGGCGGCGAGCTGGGCACCGACCGGGCCGTCGGTCACCTTGTAGATCTCTTGGCGGGTACGGCCATAAAAGATCGGCAAGTCCACGGCATCGAAGTCAGAGACGTACTTGCCAAGGTGGAACGTCACGGGGATGCCCATGTCGATGGCACCCTGGTTCAAGGCCTTGGGAATGTCGGTGTCCTTGAACTTGGAGGCGGAGTGGTAAACCTTGACCTCGAGCTGGCCGCCCGCCTGCTTTTCCAGCTCCTGGGCGATCTCAAGCACCGAGATGTTGCGGACGTGGTTGGGCGAGGTCTCAAGGGAGATCTCGAGCTTATGCTTGGCTTGCGCCATCGCTTCGTTGGCGGCCAAAGCGGCGAATGCGCCGGCAGCCAAGAGCGCAGTCCGTGCGACGCGGATATTGAACAAGCAAACCTCCACTGGATCTTATGGACAGGCAGGGGCGTGCCCATCCTGTTGCGGGCCTTCAGACCCGTTGTCGCCATTGTGGGACGAGCCGGCGTTGCGGACCACCGGGCGCGCGAACTTTCCAGAGCCCCCGCGCGGCGTCAAGCCTGAATCATGCGGGTGGGCTAGATACCGGCCACAACTCTGAGAATTGACGCAAAAACTAACACGCCGGCCCGTGGGGGGGCCGGCGTGTTGCACACTTGAGAGGGTCTCGTGACGGGGTCAGCCGCCGAGCGCTGCTTCGATCCGCTTGGCAAGGGCAGCGTCGATATTGAGGCTCTTGACCAGTTCATCCTGCTTGGCCATCAGCTTCTTGCGAGTGGCTATCGTGTCCTCTTTGCTCGGCGCGTTTATGGTCATGCCGTTCTTGCGGCCGTCCTCGAGTGCCGATTTCTGCCGCTCGGCGGCGAGATCGCGGAGGCCGTCGATTTTGTCGGCCCAGACCTTCATGATCAGGTCCTGGATGTCCTTTGGATACTTTTCCCAGGATTTCAGCGAGATCATGGGTACGTACTGGACGAACGACTGGTTGTTCTCGAGCCCGAATTTCAGGCCGGAGTCCCAGAGCTTGGCGCTACGGACGGATTCGAAGGTGGTCATGACACCGTCAATCGTACCACGCTGGAGGGCCTGGGGGACGTCGGGCCAGGCGATCTTGAGCGGATTGGCGCCGAGGACCTCGTAGCGGGCAAGGGTACCCGAGCCGCCGGGGGTGCGGATCTTCAGGTTGACCATATCGGCCGATGCCTTGAGTTCCTTGGCAACGGTGAAGGTCTGGGCGTGGCCGAGATCAAACCACTTGCCGATGATCTTGACGCCAATCTTCTTTTCGAGCGCGGCGCCGATTTCCTTGCCAGTGGGGCCGTCGCAGAACTTGTAGATCTCCTGCCGGGAGCGGCCATAAAACATCGGCAGGTCCGGCGCGTCGAAGTTGGAGACGTATTTGCCGAGGTGGAACGTCACGGGGATGCCCATGTCGAGGGCGCCCTGATTCAGTGCCTTGGGGACGTCCGTATCCTTGTACTTGGCGGCGCCATGGAAGACCTTGACTTCGAGCTTGCCGCCGGAGGCCTTCTCGAGCGCCTTGCCAATCTCGACGACAGAGATGTTGCGAACATGATTGGGTGACGTTTCAAGTGAGATTTCGAGCTTGTGCTGGGACCAGGCGGGGCCGGTCAATACCACGGCGGCGGCTGCAGAAAGCAGGGCCGTCCGCAAAACGCGGGTGTTGGTCAAGGCATTCTCTCCCTTTTTGTTTTGATCGCGGTGTGTGTGCCCACACCGTCGAGACGGTCGCCAACAAACGGCGCCGAAACACTCTGCCAGGAGAACGGTTTCTTAATGATCCTGGCAGCGAGCCAGAGCACAGTTTCAAACCCGGCGCGCTACGTCAAGGCAGGTGGCGGAGGCTTGGCTGATGTTGTGGCAAGGCCTGGCCATGGCGCAGAACGGCCTCGATTTCGGGGCGGAAGGCGCCGGCGTCGTCGTGGAGGACGAGCGGAGGGAGGATGGAGAGGGGTGCGCGGCTCCCCTTGCGGGCGCGAACGAGGACCCTATTTGCTGGGCTCGCCAACCGCGGGTGGATCGGCTGAAGGGTGATGTCGCCAAAGCGGCCGTTCAGTACCGCCAGGATCTCGGTAAGCGCTTGTGCCCGATGGATCATCACGAGTTCGCCTGCGTGTACGCTGGCCGTGGTCATGAACGCCACCCAGCGATCCAACATGCCGGACGCCATGGCGTGCGCCGAGGCCTTGTAGGGGGTGGGCGAGGTGGTGGCGGCGCCAGTCTCGTAAAACGGCGGGTTGGCGAGAATGTGCGTGAAGGTGCCGGGCTTGAGGAGTTCATGGTGGGGTTCGATGTTGAAGGTGGCGCCACCTTGGGACACATCACGCTGAAGGACTGAACACCGGTCGATAAGGTTGTTGCGCGCGACATTGCGTTCGGCGAGGGCGACCATGGTGGTGTTTGCCTCGACCAAGACAACATTAGCGGCCGGAAGGCGCCGGGCAACGGCAAGGCCGACGACACCGACACCAGCGCCCGTGTCGAGCACGCGGATCGGCCACGGGCCGGCGGAGGACACAGCGGCGGCGAGTAAAACGGCATCCAAGCCGGCACGATAGCCATCAGATGGCTGCCAGATGCGGAGGCGGCCGCCCAAAAACGCATCGTCGGTGACGGCTGCATCAGTCTCAGGGGGCAGGACTTTGGTCGGGTCCTTGGAGGACATGTCAGCGCTCGCGAGGCGACATTGGCGCGGGGCGGAGCTCGGCTGAGAGACCGGCATCGACGAGCAATCGGCGGGCCGTGGGCTCATCCTCGTCCACGATCAGTAGGCGGCGGGGAAATGCGCCGATGGAGCCTTCGGCAAAGCTCATGTTGACGTCAGCGATGTGGAATGTGATGCCAGCCTCGTTCAAAAGGGACTCGACGAAACTGAGCAGGACAACGTCATTGGTGCGAAGAAGCTCATGCATGGCTCGGCTCGTGGTATGGCTCGGACCGTGATATGGCAGGGCTTGCAGCAGGGTCGAGCCCAGGGCACTACGGTCGACGGGCGCGCGAGAGAACGTGACGGCGCGCCATCTTGACCTCAGCGAGCCCGGAAGGGACTATAACCTACATCAACAGCTTGAGCGGCAGGGGATATCATTTGGGAGCGGTCGTACAATTCGGTGAAGGCCGCGAGGCTAGCGCCAGCCTGAAGCCAATACTTGATCTTGTCGCCGGAGATATGGCCGCGGTCAATCGTATCATCCTGGACAGGGCGATCTCCGACGTGGCGCTCATTCCGACGTTGGCGCATCATCTGATCGATTCCGGGGGAAAGCGGCTCAGGCCGATGCTGACCATTGCAGCGGCCAAAATGGTGGGCTGCCAGGGGCAGGCGCACGTCACCATGGCGGCTGCGGTCGAGTTCATGCACACCGCGACGCTGCTGCACGACGACGTGGTCGACGAGAGCGATGTACGACGCGGAAAACCGTCGGCGCGGAAGGTCTGGGGCAATCAGGCGAGCGTACTGGTCGGCGACTTCCTGCTCGGGCAGGCCTTTCGCATGATGGTGGACGTCGGCTCGTTGCCAGGCTTGCGCATCCTTTCGCATGCTGCGGCGGTGATCGCAGAAGGCGAGGTGATGCAACTCGCGGCGGCCAAGAACATGGCGACGACCGAGGACGAGTATCTGGCGATCGTGAATGCGAAGACGGCGGCGCTGTTTTCGGCTGCCGCGGAGGTGGGCCCCGCGCTGGCCGGCCGCCCGGTCGAGGAGCAGGCAGCGTTGAAGTCCTACGGCCGCAACCTAGGCATCGCGTTCCAGCTGGTCGATGATGCGCTGGATTATGCTGGCGATAGTGCGAGTCTCGGCAAATCGGTCGGCGATGACTTCCGGGAAGGCAAGATCACGTTGCCGGTGATCCTGGCCTATCGGCGCGGCAACGAGGCCGAGCGCGGGTTCTGGCAGCGTGCGCTGGTGAATGGGCAAACCAGCGACGATGATCTGGTCGAAGCGATCCGGTTGGTGCAGCGGCACAGGGCGACGGATGCAACGCTGGAGCGGGCACGAACGTACGGTGCCATGGCGCAGGACGCGCTGGCGATCTTTCCAGATAGCGTACAACGCCGCGCACTGCTCGAGGTGGTTGATTTCTGCGTCAGTCGCAGTCACTGAGGCATGAGATCTGCAGCCGATAGATCCGTGGCGATGCGGCCCGCCAGCCGATGGCGGCAATAGGGCAAGCCTCAGCTTGCGGTGAGCCCGGGATTTGGCGTGGCATCGGTGCGCCGGGCGGGCTGCCGGACAGCGGACTTTCATTCGATCGAGGCAAGCAAAACCCCGGCCTCCTGGTGAAGGCCGGGGTTGCGCCCGGACAGAGTTGTTGTCCAGTCAGATATCAGTTCTTGGGAGCAGGCGCTGGCGCTTTGGCTTTTGCCGGGGCCTTCGGAGCCGCCGCCTTGGCCGGAGCCGCTGCCTTGGCGGGAGCCTTGGCCTTGGGCTTGGCGCGGCAATAGGCCTTGATTTCCTTCCCAGCCTTGGTCTTACCGGCCTTCACCCACGTGCATGCCTCGTTGGTGCCGCAGGCCTGCTCGTCGATGCCAGCGCAAACCGACTTGGGCTTGGCGGCTTTCTTGGCTGCTGGTGCTGCCTTCTTGGCGACCGGCTCAGCTTTCTTGGCCGGCTCCTTCGCCAACTGCGCACTGGCCACGTTAAAGCTCAACGCTAATGCCAAAGCGGCTGCACATGCGCCAAGGCCAATACGGACAGATGTGATCACGGCTGTCATCTCCATAGCTGATGCCACAGCTTCCTTATCACTTTCCCGATGCCCAAATATACTAAAATGTGATGAATAATTGTTCAGGTTATGGGTGTTATTCACAGAACTCGCGAGACGTTTCTTTAAAAAAAATGCAAAGGCCTTTCTGGCGGCTCGGTCCTCAGACGCATTCGCCAGAAACTTGCCCGTGCGTTCATGAGCCTGGAAAACCAAACGCAGCTCATCAAGTGCGAAGGCGTTGGCGCTCCTCGATGCGGGCGGCTTGGGCGAGAACGCGCTCGGCTTTGATGACGATGGGTATGTCGATCATTTTGCCGTCCAGCTGAACGGAGGCGCGGCCTTCCGCCTTGGCCTTGTCGTAGATCTCGATCACCCGCCTTGCCCATTCGAGCTCCGCCGGTTTGACGCCGAACTCCTCGTTGAGGATCGCAACGTGCTTGGGATGAATGCAGGAGGAGCCGCGGAAGCCCATGCGGCGGGCTAGTCGTGCGGAGGCGCGGTAGCCCTCGAGGTCGCTAAAGTCGGCGACCGAGCCGATGATGCCCATGGGCATGAGGCCGTTGGCGATGGCGGCAATGGCGACGCGCTGCTTTGGGTAATGCAGAATGTCGGTGGCAGCTTCGCCGCCGATCTCCATGGCGAAATCCTCGGAGCCGAGGCCGACGGAGACAAGGCGGGGGTGGGCGGCGGCGATCTCATCGGTGCGGGCAAAGGCTGCTGGGGTCTCGATCAGGCCCATGAAGCGGGTGTGGCCGACGGTCATGCCTTTCTCGGCCTCGATGCGATCAGCAAGCTCGGCCAGCAGGCGGATGTGGCCGGCGCTGTCGATCTTGGGGAGGATGAGGGCGGAGATTGCCGGAGAGATGGCGGCCTCCATGTCACGAACACACAGCTCGAGCGGCTGGTTGACACGTACGACGACGTCGGCTCCGCTCTTGGCGACCTTGGGGGCTGCGGCGGCGATCAGGGTCCGGGCGGTGGCTTTCTCGGCAGGCGGGACGCTGTCCTCAAGATCGAGAATGACGGCATCCGAACCGCGGGTGTGAGCGGTTTCCACGAACTTCGGGACGTTGACGGGGACGAACAGCATCGAGCGCCAGACTGGCAGGTCAGTGGTCGAGGTCATTGCTTGTCTTGCTCCACATGATTTGTCGGCGCAGGCTACGTTTACGCGGTTGCATTTGATGACGCGGCTACTGGCAGGAAGGCCGCAATCGCAAAGCTCGCAAAACTCGTGGCCTGCGCCTTGTTTGCACCAGTGACGATGGGCGGTATCAGCGCCCACCGGGCTCGATGCGCCCTGTTTCTTTAAGCGCTGGCCTTACTTGGTGACCTTGGTTTTTGCGCGCTGCTCGAAATCGCGGATGAGGATGTTGGAGCAGGCGCCTGCGCCGTGGTTGTTGATGGCGACGTTGTGCAACTCCTCGATCAAGCGGCCGATGATCATGGGAACGCCGGTGTCCTGGCCAAGCTGGTTGGCGAGACGGACGTCCTTGGTCATCAGGCCAAGGGCGAAGGAGGCTGGGAATTTGCCGTCCACGGTGTCGGCAAGCGAGCGCTCCGTGGTGCCGTTGCGGCCGGAGCTCTTGTTCAGGATCTCAACGGTGAGCTTTGGATCGAGGCCGTTCTTGACCGCGAGCGCCATGGCTTCGAAGGCGATGGCGCGGCCGGTTGCGAGCATCAGATTGTTGACGAGCTTCATGGTCTGGCCGGCGCCGACGTCTCCGACGCGAAAGACGTTGGGGCCGACTTTTTCGAAGACCGGTTTGATCTTCTCGTAAACGTCAACGGGGGCGCCGACCATGATGGCAAGCGTCCCGGCATGGGCGCCGGCGGGGCCACCGGAGACGGGGGCGTCGATCATGATGACGCCCTTCTTGGCGAGCTCGGCCGCCATCTCCTTGGTCTGCAGGGGGTCGCCGGTGGTCATGTCTGCGACGATGGTGCCAGACTTGAGCCCATGGACGAGGCCATTGTCGCCGAAGATGGCCTGACGGACGTTGCCGGACGTGGGCAGGCACATGCAGACGATATCGGAGGATTCTGCCAAGGCAGCGGGGCTTTGTGCGGGCTGGCCACCGAGGCCTGCGATCTCCGAGACCTTCTTGGGGTCGAGATCGTAGACGCGCAGCGGTTGCTTGTTGACCAGCATGCGCTTGACGATGCCGCCACCCATGCTGCCGAGGCCGACGTAGCCGACGTTCATTGTTCTATTCCTTCGCTTGCTGGACCGGTTTGGGAGTGTGGTCGATGGTAACGATGGTGAGCGAGTGGCGGCAGGCGCGCAAGTGAGGCGCGGCCGTGGCCAAGCGGTGAGGCGGGCGTCGCCGGCAAGCGCGGTCCGGCGCGCCAAGCACAGTCAGGCGGCCTGCTGCTCGACGGTCGGCGCATCGCCCATGAGTGTGGTGCGGCGCACGTCGCGGGGCTGGTCGTGCGGGAAGGGGCGGGCGCGGTGCATGGTGGATCGATTGTCCCACATGACGAGGTCGCCTGCCCGCCACTTGTGGGCGTAGGTGAACTCGCGCTGGGTGGCGATCTCCGTCAGGTCCATGAGGAAGGCCTTGGCCTCGGGCTCGGGCCAGCCGACGATCTTGCCGGCATGGGAGGAAAGATAGAGGGAGCGGCGGCCGGTCGATGGATGCGTGCGAACGAGCCGCTGCAGCACCGGCTTGAAGCGCGCGCGCTCTTCGTCGGTGAATTCGGTGAAGCCGTGCCGGGCGCGCGAGTACATTTGCGAATGCTCGCAGACAAGGTCCTCGACGAGGGTCCTGGTGTCGGAGTCGAGCGAGTCGTAGGCGGCGCGCATGTCGGCGAACTCCGTATTGCCACCCCAGTCCGGCACCTTGCGGGCATGCAGGAGCGAGTACTTTGCCGGCACGACCTTGAACGAGCTATCCGAGTGCCAAAGCTGATTGCCGAGCGCATAAAGCCGGCGGCGGTCGTCACGGGCGAAGGGCCTGCCGTCCTTGTCGAGGTTGGAGACGTCGGCAAAGGTATTGGGGAGGCGCTGCTCCTCCGGCTTCCTCAGGCTGACGCCGATGGCAAGCTCGATCGAGCCCAGCGATTGGGTGAAGGCAAGCTGCTGGGCGTCGTCGAGGTGCTGGTCGTGGAAGATGAGCACCGCATACTTGTCCATGCCGGCATGCACGGCAGCGACGTCGCCGGCGGACAGAGGCCTAGTCAGATCGATGCCGTCGACTTCGCCGACGAAACCTGGGCCAAGCTGGCGAATGGTCATTGGCATCGGGGCACTCCGGGAAACGTGGACTGGATCAGGCGGCCTGCTGCTCGACGGTTGGCGCATCGCCCATGAGCGTGGTGCGGCGCACGTCGCGGGGCTGGTCGTGGGGGAAGGGGCGGGCGCGGTGCATGGTCTGGCGGTTGTCCCAGACAACGAGATCGCCGACCTGCCACTTGTGGGCGAACTTGAACTCGCGCTGGGTGGCGTGCTCGGTCAGGTCCATGAGGAAGGCAAGCGCTTCGGGCCGCGGCCAGCCGATAATGCTGCCGGCATGGGAGGACAGGTAGAGCGACTTGCGGCCGGTCGTGGGATGGGTGCGGACAAGGCGCTGGCGGACCGGCTTGAATCGCGTGCGCTCCTCCTCGGTGAAGTCGGTGAAGCCCAGCTTGGCGCGCGAGAAGAGCTGGGAGTGTTCGCAGACGAGGTCCTCGACGATAGCCTTGGTCTCGGCATCGAGGGCGTCGTATCCCGCCCGCATGTCGGCAAACTCGGTGTTGCCACCTTTCGAGGGGATCGAGCGGGCGTGGAGCAGCGAATACTTGGCGGGGATCACCTTGAAGGAGCTGTCGGAGTGCCAGAGGCGGTTGCCGATGGCGAACAGGCGGCGGCGATCGTCGCGGGCAAACGGCTTGTTGTTGATGTCGAGGTTGGAGACGTCGGCGAAGGTGGTCGGCAGGCGATGGTCCTTTTCGGCTCGCAGGCTGGTGCCGATGGCGTGCTCGAGGGGGCCGAGGCTTTGCGTAAAGGCCAGTTGCTGCTCATCGGTCAGTGGCTGATTGCGAAAGACCAGCACTGCGTACTGGTCCATGCCGGCGTGGATGGCCTGGATGTCAGCCTCCGGTAGAGGACGAGTGAGGTCAGCGCCTTCCACCTCGCCCGCAAAGCACGGGCCAACCTGCTTGATGGTGATCGCCATGATCGAGCTCCTGCTGACAATCCTGGTGGTCATGTTAGGCACGGCGGGGGATGGCTGTCACGAGGCATCGAAGGCGGGGCTACCGGCGTGGAAAGACGGGGCTCAGGCGGGCGGGTGCATCCGGCTCGATGAGGCGTCCGGCTCCACCGGGATTGGATCAAAAGTGCTGCCGCGGCTCTGCATGCCGCAGGCAGGCCCGAGGGCGAGTATGGGTGTTCGGTGCTGCTTTTCGAGCGCCGGGTCATCGGCAAAGGCCGGACCAGGTGTGCCAGCGAGTTTTGGTCGGACAATTCGCCGACGGATCCAGGCGGGGAAGCGTCCAGTAAATTACATAATTCGCACTGTAATTTTTACGTAAATAAAATCGATCAGCGCGCCAGCTTGTCGCTGGTTCAATTCAATAATTCGATGGCGCCGCAGGTTTTTCGAAGACTAAGTTTTGCCCTGTCAGCGGCCCATGCTCCCGGCTTTTTCTCGACGGGAAAATCACGCCATGGAGATGGCCGGCGTCTGTTCCGTTTTTTGAGATCCGTTCGATGGGTCGCGTGATGGGCCTGCCCTGCATTATGACGGGGCGGCATCTGCCTGGAACGCCGCTGGCATCGAAAGATCAAAAGTTGCGGCGGAGCAGGGGGATCGGAGGCTGGTCTGACTGAAATCTCCTGGAGAGGTTGGACGATGGATTCCAAGACTTCAACACCACGGCGCCAGTTCCTCAAATCTGCCGGTGTGGCCGGACTGGGGGCGACTGCTGCCACCGTTGCTGCCCCCGCGATCGCGCAGTCGTCGCCGGAAATCAAGTGGCGCATGGCGCTGAGCTGGCCGAAGTCGCTCGATACGCTTTACGGGGCGTGCGAGGTCTTCTCGAAGCGCCTGGCTGAAATGAGCGACAACAAGTTCCAGGTGCAGGTGTTCGCCGCTGGCGAGCTGGTGCCGGCGCTGCAGGTTCTCGATGCGGTGCAGACGGCAACCGTCGAGTGCGGGCACACCGCCTCGTACTATTACTTCGGCAAGGACGACGCCTTCGTGTTCGGATCCGAGCTTCCGTTCGGCATGAACAGCCGTCAGAAGATCGGCTGGTTGATGCACGGCGGCGGGCTCGAGCTGCTGAATGATTTCTATTCGGCCTACAACTGCGTCTGGCTACCGATGGGCAACACGCACTGCCAGATGGGTGGCTGGTTCCGGAAGCAGATCAAGACGATCGACGATCTCAAAGGCCTGAAATTCCGGCTGGGCGGTTTTGCCGGCAGGATCATCCAGAAGGTCGGCGGTGTGCCGCAGCAGATCGCAGGCGGCGACATCTATCCGTCGCTCGAAAAGGGTACGATCGACGGCGCCGAATGGGTGGGGCCGTACGATGACGAAAAGCTCGGCTTCTACAAGGTTGCGAAATTCTACCATTATCCGGGCTGGTGGGAGACCTCGTCGTCGAGCGGACTGTTCATCAACAAGGAGAAGTATGCGGCGCTGCCGAAGACTTATCAGGCGATGGTGAACGCTGCGGCGCAAGAAGCAGGCATCTGGATGCAGGCCAAGTACGATGCGCAAAATCCGCAGGCGTTGAAGCGCCTGGTCGCCAATGGCGCGGTGCTGACGCCGTTCTCGCCGGAAGTGATGGATGCGTGCTGGAACGCTGCCAACACGCTTTATGACGAGATCAACGCCAAGAACCCGAAGTTCAAGAAGATCTACGACAGCTATATTGCGTTCCGGGACGACGAGTACCTGTGGACGCAGGTGGCAGACTACACGATGGACAGCTACATGATCCGCTATCGGAACATGAAGAAGGGCTGAGGCGGCTACACCGTCGCCTGCCGAGGTTGTCGCAACGATTGCAGGTCCGGTGCCGAAAGGCGCCGGACTTTTTCGTTCGCTTTCGTGCCGTGGCGGGTTCTTGCGGGCGTTGGTCCTGGTGGCAAGTGCCGTCAGGCGCCAGGGCTCGCCGAGGGGCGGACGATGGGTGTCGGCGCGCTGATGAGGAGGGCTGCGAGTGCGGCCGAACCGGAGAGGGCGGCAAAGCACAAGAGGGAGAGATGATAATCGCCCGAGAGGTCGCGGAGCGCGCCGGACAGCAGTGGGCCCGAGGCCTGGGCCGTCACCTGGATCGTGAGAGCGACGCCGCGGATGGCGCCAAAGCTGCGGCGGCCGAAATAGTCCGCCCAGGCGACGGGCAGGCCGATGTGGATGCCGCCCATGCCGATGCCGAACAGGATGGCTGCGAAGATGGCGGCCTCGGCGGTGGCTGCCTCCTGCATCAGGAATGCGCTGGCGGTGAGAAGGAGAGCCGAAGTAGCGAGGCCGAAACGGACGCCTAGGCGGCGGAGAAGGGCTCCGAAGACGAGGCCCGAAAGGGCGGATGCCATCGAGAACGAGGTGACGCTGGTGACGGCGGCGGCGCCACCGAGGCCGCGTTCGACGATGTGTGCGGCTTGATGCAGACTCATGCCTGCCTGCACGGGGTAGATGAGCAGGGTGTAGAGAGAGAGCATCCAGAAGGCGCGGGTGGAGACGGCTTCGGCGCGCGTGAAGGACGGCTCCTCGGCAACGTACTTGGTGGAGATCGCCGGTGTGCCGGTGGCTCCGGCGGCGGTCTCGGCGATGGCGTTGGTCGGGTTGGGAGGCGAGCCTCCGCCGTCAGGCTTGAGCCCCAGATCCTCGGGGCGGCGGACCATGAGGGCCCAGGTGGGGATGAAACCCATGATGAGTACGGTGAGGCCGATGGCGATCCAGCCCGTGCGCCAGCCTCCCTGCGCCATAGCCCAATAGCCGATCAACGGCATGCAGGTGAGGCCGACCATCTGGGCCAAGGTGGCGATGGAGGTGGCCATGGGGCGACGGGCCACGAACCAGTTGGCGACGGCGCCGTAGGTGCCGAGGTCGAAGGGGCCGGCAAAGTTCATGCGGGCGATGCAAAACAGCAGATAGAAGGCCAGCAGGGAGTGGATCCCGGACAGGGCCAGGATGGTGGCGCTGGTGGTCAAAACGGCGGCCATGAGGATGACGCGCGGGCCCTGGCGGTCGAGGAAGGCGCCGATCATGGGCGAGGTGAGGGCCGCCAGAATGCCGCCCAGGGACACGGCGCCGGAGAGCGCGGTGCGGGACCAGCCGAACTCCTCGGTCATGGGGCCGACGAAGAGGGACAGGGTGGCGACGGCCGGCCCGGTACGGGCGAAGGCTACGCAACAGACACAGGCGAGGACGATCCAGCCATAGAAGAACGGCAGGCGGCGCGCGAGGGCCGTGGCGAAGAAGCCCTGGTTCATGCGGCGAGGATGGACATGGAGAGAAGCCTGCTCTGGATGGCCGGCAAGAGTGGCGGAGCCTGCCCGGTTCGGCAAGCACGAGGTTGGGTGGGTGGAAGTCGGTAGATGACGGGACAGGCATGAGGGTGGCGGGTCGGCTCTGCCTGCCTAACGAAGCTACATTGTGAACTGCGAGAGCAGCCAATACATCGCGGCCGACATCAGGGCTGCTGCGGGGACCGTGATCAGCCAGGCGGCAATGATGACCGTGAAATGAGAGCGGCGGACGAGCTTGCGGCGGGTGAGATCGCCCAGGTCCTGGCTGGCGCTTGTGGGTGGAGAGGTCTTGGTCTTGGCCTCGGTCTCGGCGTTGCGGTTCTTGCGGGCCATGTAGGCGCGCCGGCGCTTGGATGTGGGTGGTGTAGTACTCGCGAAAAAAGCCAACGCCGAAAACGGCGCCGACGGCGATGTGGGTCGAACTGACCGGCAGGCCTAAGGCAGAGGCGATGATGACGGTGATGGCGGCCGAAAGCGCGACGCAGAAGGCGCGCATGGGGTTCATGCGGGTGATCTGCTCGCCGACCAGTGCGAATGAGCTTGGGGCCGAACAGGAACAGTCCGATCGAGATGCCGGCGGCGCCGATCAGCATGATCCAGAGCGGAAGCTTGACGTTGCCGGCGACGTCGCCGCTCTGTGCTGCGTGGAGGATGCCGGCCAAGCGGGCCGACAGCGTTGGCGACGTCGTTGGCGCCGTGGGCGAAGGACAGCAGAGCTGCCGAGCAGATGAGGGGCAGGTGGAAGAGCGGCGAAGGGATTGGTTGCGGTTCTCGAGGTGCGGCGGACTGGCGCCAGATGATAGGTCTGCAGGACCAGCAGCGCGCCGGCAAAGACACCTAGGGACAGAAGCGTGATGGTCGCCATCGACGGCTTCCAGAGCTTCGTTCACGCCTTTCATCATCAAGATAGGCCGCGAAGGCGCCAGCCATGACGGCGATCAATGCCGGGCACCCAGCTGCGAGCAGCGGCGATCTTGTCCTCGCGATAGATGACGAAGTGCTTGATGAAGGCGAGGAAGGCGGCGGCAATGACGCCGCCGAGCAGTGGGGAGGCGACCCAGCTCGCGACGATGGCGCCCATGACCGGCCAGTTGACCACGCCGAAGCCGGCGGCGGCGATGCCGGCGCCGACGACGCCACCGACGACGGCGTGGGTGGTGGAGACCGGCGCGCCGATGCAGGTGGCAAGGTTGACCCAGACAGCGGAGGCCACCAGGGCGGCCATCATCGCGTCGATGAAGACGCTGCGCGTTGGCGACCTGGGCCGGATCGATGATGCCCTTCGAGATCGTCTTGACGACATCGCCGCCGGCGATCAGGGCGCCTGCAGCCTCGAAGATTGCGGCGATGACCAGTGCACCGGTCATCGTCAGGGCCTTGGAGCCGACGGCGGGACCGACGTTGTTGGCAACGTCGTTGGCGCCGATGTTGAGCGCCATGTAGCCGGCGAGCACCGCAGCGACGATCAGAATGATGGTGCTGGCCTCGGCACCGGCCTGAAAGCTTGCGAGGGCGGCGCTGAGGACCAGGAAGACAAGAGCGAGGCCTGGACCGCGCAACTGCTGGCTGAGCGAGCGGGTGGCGCTTTCGAGGTGCTCGAGCTTGCGCAGATCCTTGTCGAGCGAGGTTTTCGAGGCCGCGCTGGCTGCGGATTGGGTCTCAGTGTTCACGAAGGCTCCTCCCGGGGGAGTTCGTTGTTTGGGCCACTGATTAGGTTGTGATGGCGGTCGGTCAACCTTCAATCGCGCTGCTGGAGGGCTTTTGGTGGGGTGTTGCACATCTTTGCCGCGGCTGGATGGCCAAGACGCGCCGGGATTGCGGCCTGCGAGATGATGCGCCATCGCCTGCGTGACGGTCCGCCCCTTGCGAGACAGGGGGGCCTAGATTGGGGGAAGATTAGCCAGCAAGTGCGCCAGTGCGGGCTCTGCGACGCGACGGGCTGCTGCTGCAGGCTCGAGAAAGATCAACTGGCGTTCGGCCACTTCGGGCCATCTGGCGAGGCGCTCTGTGACGCGTAGCGGGTAGACTTCCACGGCGCATGTAACGCTGGCGAGGATGTGGAGGCGCTTGCGATAGGTGTAGGTGGCGATCGGGACCGAGGCGATGGAGCCGATCAGGCCGGCTTCCTCATAGGCTTCGTCGGCTGCGACACGGTGATTGGGCACGCCCGGCTTCGACCAGCCCTTCGGGATAATCCAGCGCCGCGTTTCCCTGGTGGTCACGAGACCGATGCGCATGGTGCCGTCGTCATCGGCCAAAATAGGCAAGGCTGCACATTGCCGGCCAGGCAGGTCGGTTGTGAAAAGCCGTGCGAACAGGCTCATGTGGTGGGCACCCTCTGGGCTCGATTTCGAATCGCAAATCTTAGCCCAATCGACATGACGCTTCAGTGAAAACGACGAACAGGGTGCCGCATTCCAGTCAATTGCCGGGGAGTACCAGGACTTTAGGCTTTCGGGGGAGGGTGGCGCGCGTGACGGTGATGCTCGAGACGGGGCTGGTTTCGATCTCGAAGTCGGCGCGGGCGACGTCGAGGAAGCGGCCGAGGGTAAAGCTCGAGAAATAGTGCATGGGAATGATGAGCGGGGCCTTGAGGCCCTTCAGCACCTCGATCATTCCGGGGGTGTCGAGGGTATAGCTGCCGTCGACGGGGGCGAGGACGACGTCCATCTGACCGATCTGGCCGATCTGCCTGGGTGAGAGGGTGTGATGGAGGTGGCCCAGGTGGGCGATGCACAAGGCGCCCATTTCGAAGATGAAGATCGAATTGCCGAACTCGTCGGTGCCGCCGGAAGCGTAGCTGCGGATGTTGGTCGGGAAATTGCGGATCCTGATGTCTTTGACCGTGAGGTCGTGGACAGCGGGGCCGCCAGCTGGATTCCAGCCGCGCAAGACATGGGGGATGCTGGGATCGGGAAGATCGGTGTAATGGCTCGAGTGCGCACGGTTCATGGTGGCCACGTCGGGCAACTCGGCCGGGCGCACGTAGTCGTTGTAGTCGGTAGCGATTTTGACGCCCTGGCGGCTCTCGATGACGAAGGTCGAGTGGCCGACGAAGGAAATGCGGATGGCGTCGTTGATGGTCTTGGGAGGAATGAACTGGGCGGGGATGATGGGGCGAGCGGGGAGCGTCGCGTGGCGGTTGCCTGGCTGCGAGGGCGCGCGTGAGACCGCGATGCAGCGATCCTCCGCCGCATTGCCGGGGTCTGTGGCGGCAGCCCAGCACACGAAGGCCATCACGGCACATAGGGCTGTGCGCCAAAAGAAGCGTTTGGCTGAGGTTGGTGACGGCATGGGCACCTCGTCCATCTGATCAAGCGGCAGCGCCGCTGGCGCGCAAATTGGCGATCTCTTTTGGCGAAAATCCGGCCTCGGCGAGGACCTCGTCGGTCTGGCCCCCGACGTCCGGGCCGGGGCCTGGGCGGCGCGGGGTGACGTCGGAGAGCTGGAAGGGGGAAGCAATGGTGCGCGGCATCTCGGCGATGTCGGTTTCGACGACGTAGCCGGCGGCGACGGCCTGCTGGTCGTCCGGCAGGTCCGCAATGCGGGCGATGGGGGCGTGGGTCAGGTTGTTGGCTTTGAGGATCTCGCGCCAGTCGAGCCAGTCGCGGCTGGCGAACATCTGATCGAGCAGGGCGGTTAGATCGGCAGCGTTGCGACGGCGCGTTGGTGTATCGATGAAGCGTGGGTCGTGTTCTACGTCGGGACGGCCCATGACGCGACACAACGCCGGCCAAGCCTTGTCCTCCTGGGGAATGGCAAGCAGCAGCCAGCGGTCGTCGCGGGTGCGATAGTAGTTGCCGAGGGCGCTGCGCGGCGTTTCGCGGGGCGGACGCGGACCGAGCCAGGCGTCGATGAGGGCGGCCTGGGCCTGGATGCCGTTGGACCACAGGCCGTTGGCGTAGAGCGAGGAGGCGACCTGACTGCCTTCACCGGTACGCTCGCGGTTCCAGAGCGCCATCATGATGCCGGCGGTCAGGCCCATGGCGGAGGCTCGGTCTCCTTGGGCCGGGAGCGGGACGCCCGGTGGCTGGCCCTCGTAGCGCGCGACATCTGAAATTCCGGAGCGGCCGAAGTAGGCGGTCGAATCGAAGCCGGGCTGGTCCTTGTCCGGGCCGGTCTCGCCGTAGCCGGTGAACGAGGCGTAGATCAGGCGCGGATTGATGGCGCGGACGTCGTCGTAGCCGAGCTTCAGGCGCTGGCGGACGGGCAGGGGAAAGTTGGTGATCAGGATGTCAGCGGTGGCGATCAGGCGGTCGAGCGCGGCGCGGCCATCCGGCACCTTGAGGTCCAGCGCCACCGACCGCTTGTTGCGCGAATCCAGGTGCCACATGTAGTTGACGGGCGACTTGGGGACACTGGCGAGTACCGTGCCGTTGTGGCGATGCGGGTCACCTATGCCGGGAGGCTCGACCTTGATGACATCGGCACCGTAGTCGCCCAGTACGACGGCTGCAGCCGGGGCGGCGATCCAGCTCGCCACATCAAGCACGCGGATGCCCTCGAGCGGCAGGCGTTGATGCATGGGGTGACTCTCCGTGCTGGTGTGCTACGGCCAGCAGCCTAGTGCATCGAGCGAGACATCGCACTTGTTGTTAGCGCTCACGGCGCGTTTCGCGCTGCCAAGGCGCAGCGCTGCGCCTTCCATGCGTTGCGCCTTCGGATGCCGACCAGCATCCGGCGCACGGGGGCGCCGCAACGCGGCGGGCCGCGGTTGCGGCCTTCGCCCTGCGTGCGCTCGGCGCACGCTGGCGCTCAGTGGGGCTGGTAACGCAAGTGGTGTGGTGTGGTGGTGCTTGTTTTCGCTCACGGCGCGTTTCGGGCTGCCAAGGGGAAGCGCTGCGCCTTCCATGCGTTGCGCCTTCGGATGCCGACCAGCATCCGGCGCACGGGGGCGCAGCAACGCGGCGGGCCGCGGTTGCGGCCTTCGCCGAGCGTGCGCTGGGCGCGCACGCTGGCGCTAGACGTCGATCTGGAGAGCGGTGGTTCGGTGGGCGGAAACGGGGATGGGGTCAGACGGCGGTGACCAGGAGCACGGTGTCGCGGGCGGCGGTGACCTTGACGCGCGTGCCGGCGGCGGCGTCTTCGCCTTCCGCCTGCCAGATGGTGTCGCCGACTTCGGACCTTTCCGCGGCCGCTGACGATCGGCTCGGCTACGACGACGACGCGGCCGATGTACTGGGCGCCGCGGGCGTTGAGGTCTGGTGTATCGCTCGGGTTGTTGTCGGAGCGGGCAAAGCGGCGGACGACGAAGACGGTTGCTACTGCGAACAGGGCAAAGGCAACGAGCTGCCACTGCCAGACCATGCCGGTTAGGAACGCCAGAATGGCGACCAGGATGGCAGCCACGCCGAACCAGAGAAAATGAACGCCTGGGACGACTGCTTCGAGGCCGAACAGGACGACCGCGAGGATCACCCAATTCCAGATCCCAAACTGGGCCATCAGGTTTGTCAGCTGCATTTCGGCATCACCTCGAAGACTTTGGCGGTCGTGCGGTAAGGGAGAACGGGTTCAAGGGTGGAGCCGGCGGATGGCCGCGATGGGCAAACCGCCGGGTGGTGTCATTGTCGGTTGCGTGCCTTGCGGCACAACCTATCGGCAAGCCTACACGTCAGACGCGGGGAACGCTGCCGCCATTGGCGCGGGAGGTGCCACCCTTGCTGCCGAACGCTTCGCCGGCGATCTCGGCGACGCCTGCCAGCGAGCCGATGACGGAGGAGGCCTCGAGCGGCATCATCAGGATCTTCTGGTTCGGCGATTTCGGCGATGGCTTCGAGCGCCTTCATGTAGTTGTTGGCGACGAAGTAGTTGATCGCCTGCACGTTGCCGCCGGCGATGGCGTCGGACACGACACGTCGTCGCCTCGGCTTCGGCCTGGGCGGCGCGCTCGCGGGCCTCGGCATCGCGGAAGGCGGCTTCCTTGCGGCCCTCGGCTTCGAGAACCGCGGCCTGCTTCTCGCCTTCGGCTTTCAGAATGGCGGCCTGGCGGAAGCCTTCGGCCTCGAGGATCTGGGCGCGCTTGTCGCGCTCGGCCTTCATCTGGCGGGCCATCGAGTCGACGAGGTCGCGCGGCGGAGCGATGTCCTTGATCTCGATGCGGGTCACCTTGACGCCCCAGGCTTCGGTTGCGGCATCGACCACCTGCAACAGGCGGGCGTTGATGACGTCGCGGTTGGAGAGCAGCTCGTCGAGGTCCATCGAGCCCATGACGGTACGGATGTTGGTCATGGTGAGGTTGATGATCGAGTTTTCCAGCAGGTCGACCTCGTAGGCGGCCTTGGCGGCATTCAGCACCTGGTAGAAGGTGACGCCGTCGACCCGCACCATGGCGTTGTCGCGGGTGATGACATCCTGCGAGGGGATGTCCATCACCTGCTCCTTCATGTTCATGCGGTAGCCGACGCGCTCGACGACCGGCACCAGGATGTGAAGGCCCGGCGTCAGTGTGCGCGTGTAGCGACCGAAGTTCTCGACCGTCCAGTTGTAGCCCTGGGGGACGATCTTGACCGTGGACCACAGGGCGAAGATCACCAATAGGATGAGTGCGAGGCCGAATACCTCGATACCGCCGAAAAGTTGGTTCATTGATGATCTCCGGGATCATAAGGGCTAAAATGCCGCACGAATCATTTGGTGCGCGTTATCCGGTTTTGTAGTGGGCAGGCTTCAAGTTTCAGTTAAATTATGGAAAACAAATAGTTACTTGGTGGTTGCGACAACTTTATGGAAGGGCGGCCGGTTTCGGTGTGGCGACTATGGCGCCGTTGCATGCCGCTCAATTGGGGCCAGTGGGCCGTTCGGGTTCGTGGGGACAACCCTGAAGCGGAGGGGGCTGCTTGCCTCAGCCAGCACCGGCTCAATGGCTTTTTCAAGCGATCGGGGCGATGTCGCGGGTGCCTACGACCTGACTGGGGATGTCTATCACCTGTTCCTTCATGTTTATGCGGTCGCTGACGCGGTCCATAAAAGGCATCCGGATATGCAAGCCCGGCGTTAGCGGGCGTGTGTAACGGCCGTATTTCTCAATCGTCCAGTTGTAGCCCTGCGGGACGATCCTGACTGAGGACCAAACGGCAAAGATTGCAAAAAGGAACAGTGCGAGGGAAAGCACCTCGAGGGCGCCGATGTGCTCGTTCATGGCTAATCTCCGATATAAAAAAAGGTCAAAACAACTCAGGAAGAATAGAGCTGGCGTCATCGCATCTTGCCGGTCGCAGGTGAGCGTGCGCGGGGCGTGTCGCCTTCTGTCATTGCGCTGCGGGGTAGGATTGAGGGGCGATGCGTGCCGCCGCTCAACGGCGGAAACGGTTGTAGCTTTGCAGGGCATTGCGAAAGCTCGGATTGCGGGCGCTTTCTTCCGAGAGGACCTCTTCGGCGGCCTTCTGCAAGGCTTCCTGGACGGGTCGGGTGAAGGGACGGACGGTGATTTGCTGGCCGCGAATGCGGTTCAAGGTGTCGTTCTGGTCGGACCGAGCGCTTACGGCGGCGGCACTCGACCGGCGGTGGCAGGCCTCGTCCAGAAGCTTCTGCTGAGCCTGGCTCATGGCGGTCCAGGTGGCCTCGCCAACAAGGAGCGCGAACAGGAGGCTCGGGCTATGTACGCCCGGATAGTGATAGGTCGTCGCGGGCCGCGGCGACTGCAGGAAGATGCTGGCCGCCGGCGAATACCAGAGGCTGGCGTCGAGCTGGTTGGCAGCGAACAGCGCCGGGATCCGGCTGGTTGCGCTCTGGTTGACTGCTGCGGCGCCCAGCTTCTCGACGGCGCGGACCATCAAGGCCGGGGCGCGAACCTTGAGACCGCGAAAATCCTGCGGACTTCTGATCTCGTTGCGGAACCACCCGCCCGGACCTTCAGCGATGCCGCAAGGAATGGCGCGCAGGCGTTGGCCGATGCCGGCATAGGCTTCTTCGAGTAGGCGCGCGCCGTCAGCCCGCATCCAGCGGATGTGCTGGGCGGGGGGCAGGCCGAAGGGGACGGCGCCGGAGAAGACGCGGAAAGCGCTGTCGCGTTCGCTCTCGTAGATGGGAATGGTCCACCCCATCAGGCCGGTTTGCGAGGCGACCGCACTGGCCAGGCTTGTCGGCTCCGGCGTCTCACTCGCGTGCAGGGTTTCGAACGACAGCCGGCCATTGGTCAGCTCGGTAAGCTCCTTGCGGAAATCGGCAATTTGCTCGCTGTAGCCGGGCTCCGCGGCGCCGACAAAGGCTCCGATTGCGAGCCGCCAGCTCGCCTCGGCAACGTTCGCGGCCAAATCGCGACGCTCGGCGTCGGAGAGCGCAGCGGGCAGTGTGGCGCGCGGCGTGAGGCTGCGGGGCTCGGTGGGGGCCGGTGGCGGGACGGGTTGTGGTGCGATCTGGGTGGGGGCCGATTGTGATACGGGCTCGGGCGTCGCGGCGGCGTTGGCTGCGACCTCGGGCGGGCTTGGGGGTGCGGTTTGTGGAGGCGAGTTTGCGGCCGGCGTGGGGGTTGGATCCTGGGACGCGGCTGGTGTCGGCGGCGAAGTTGGGGCTGGCGCGGGGACCGGAGCGGGCGCCGTTTCGGGCGATGGGGGGCGTCTTGCGGTTTCACTCGGGGGTGGGGTTGCGTTGGCGGCAAGGGTGGCGGCCTGGGCCAGGGCGGTGCGACGGGCGCGGGCCTCGCCCAGGTGGCGGCCGCTCGGCTGGGCGCTGATATAGCGATCGTAGGCGGCGATGGTGCGGTCGCGTTCGGCCTGGAGCCAGGCAGCCTCGTCACGCTCGGGGGCCAGGACCTGGACCCAGTACCACAGACCACCCAACGCGAGCAGGCCGGCGAGGACGGCCGTCACCACGATGCCCCAGCCGCCGGATCGACGGGGTGGGACGCTGGCCGGCTGGCTGGCCGGCAGGTCGTCGAAGGTGACGCGGCGGACGCTGGGGGTGAGGCCGCGAGCATTGTCGCCAGCAATGACGCCGCTTGGTGGTGCGAGGGATACAGCCGGGGCGGTCAAGCGGGCGCTGGCTGCCGGTTGGCGCGGCTGTGGGCGACTGGCGGTGGGTGGGCTTTTGCCCAGCAACATGGCGCGCCACTCGGGCACGGACTGGGGACGGTCCTCGGCGCGCACGGTCATGGCGGCATCGATGGCTTCGAGGAAGCCCGGGCGCCAGTGCTGAGCGTTACCACCGGCCATGGGCATCGGCTCGTCCAAGTCGCGCGACAGCGCGTCCGGCGGCGCTTTGCCGGTGACGAGGAAATAGAGCGTTGCGCCAAGCGCGTAGATGTCGCTCCAGGAGCCCTGCCGGTCGAGGTCGACGGCGTACTGCTCCTTTGGCGAATAACCG
Organism: uncultured Alphaproteobacteria bacterium; assembly: GCA_963761475.1. Lineage (GTDB taxonomy): Bacteria > Pseudomonadota > Alphaproteobacteria > Rhizobiales > Hyphomicrobiaceae. Next base: position 117,642 of record CAVXGT010000010.1, on the reverse strand, counting down.
GGGGTGACGATGGCGTGGACGGTGCGCGACTGTGCCGACAGCGCCTGGCGGGCGGCGCCGAAATCGATCAGCACGGGCTCGGTGCCATCGCGCATGATGACGTTGGCGGGCTTGATGTCGCGATGCAGGATGCCTTCGGCGTGGACCACGGCGACGGCGTCGAGCAAGGTTGCGGCGATGCGGTCGATCTCGGCCTGGGTGGGCGTGCGGCCCAGTCCCGAGCGCCATTGCGAGAGGCTTGGGCCCATTTCGAAATCCAGCACCATGTAGGCGGTGTTGTTGGCTTCGAACAGGCGGGCGACGCGGACGATGTTGGGGTGGCGGAAGCGGGCCAGTGTGCGGGCTTCGTCGAGGAACTTGGCACGGCCCCAGGCAAGCAGCTCCTCCTCGCGGGCGGAGCGGGCGACGACGGTGGAGCGACCTTCCTCGCGTAGCGCCAGGTCACTTGGAAAGTACTCCTTGATGGCGGCCTGGGCGCCGAGGCGAAGATCGTCGGCCTTGTAGGTGAGGCCGAACCCGCCCTGACCGAGCACGTCAAGGATGCGATAGTCGCCGACGAGGATCGAGCCAACAGGTAAGGCTTGCCGAAACTCCACCTTGGACTACTCCTCGCCATGGGGCGTGAATGGGCATTTCCTGCCCTGCATTCGCCTAGGGAATGCATGGGCCGCGCCAAGCGGACTGATCCGTGGCGTGATTGCAATCTAATCTCTCAAATGAACTTTGTGCACCCATCACGGCCGCTGCGCTGCACCAACTTTTCGCGAGGTGGCAGCGATGCGACAGGCCTGGGGGAGTAGGGTTGATGCAACTTGGTGAGGTGGAGCGGGCGGTTTGCTTAAGGGCCGAGGTAGGCGGTGACCTGATTCGGGCCCGCCGTCTGCACCGAGATCTTCAAGGCGCGCGCATTGTCGGCGGTGTAGCGGTAGCGGTACTCTGTTGTTAGCCCGCCTCCGGCAGGACGCGGCACCGACGACCATGGTGGCAAGCTTGTTCTCGGCGTCGTTCGCTCCTGGCTCGCCTCCGGCAAGACGTCATGGCGAGGTTGGCCGCAGCGCGGGTGCTGGTCGGCACCCGAAGCGCAAGCAAATGAGCCCCGGTCTTCGCCGTCATGTTGCCGTTGGCGTTCCCGGATCAAGTCCGGGACAAGCTCCGGAGAGTGCGAACGGGCCCGCGGCGGTAACCGCGTGCGGGCGCACGGCGCCATGTTCCTTGCGACCCTCCGGCACGACGCCCCTGGGCGGGATAGCTGTAGGTGCCGATGGCGCTGTTGGAGGTCAGGTTGTGGGCGCTGTCGTAGCTGAAGGTCTGCGACAGGGAGGCGTCGCCGGTGTTGGTCGCCGTGAGCAGCCGGTCGAGCGTGTCGTACGCGTAGGTCCAGCTGTCGTTGGGCCGGCCGGCATGGCTGACGGAGGTGATGCGGCCCGTTGGTGCACGCGTGTAGGAGATGTCCTGTAGGGTGGTGGCGCCACCTGAAGGGGCGGGGCGTCGGCCAGTCGATGGCCTTGTTCGGCCTGTCGCGGCAACGCTCGCACCTCCGCCGCATGACTATATAACCCTATTACGCCTCAGGCATTGGCGGTGGTCGAATCCCAGGAAGTCTCGACATGAAATACTCATCAAGCACGTCCTTCCGAGTTTGGCCAAGTGGCGCGAAGGTCCAATAATTATTGGTGAAGAATTCATTCCAGAAGGCAACGTCTTTATCGCCTAGGTGGAAGGGCGAGGGTTGGCCCTCGCTCCTCCTCCAACAGAGCGTGACTTCCATATCGCGATGAAACGCCCATTGGAATGACGCACCCGGGGAGTAAACGATAACGGCGCTCGGTTCATAAATGAAGGAGAAGATCGCCAACGCCTCATACGAAAACGTCTCGACTACTGCCGCGCTGGCGCAGGTCCGACAGGCGTGGATTAGATATTTTTTGCCCGTCAGGTTTATATTGATGTGATCCGTCACCGCTCTTCCGATTGAGATCCCTTCAATATTGCTGGAGCAATGATCGTCCAACTCGCCTGGCAAGGCAAGATAGGTCTCACCTTTTACGGGCAGTGCGAAGCAGTCGTATTCCGCCACGTTAACAATTTCGAACGATGGCTTGAAATCTAACGCGCGCGTCTCTGCCTCGCTCAAGTAGTGCATTCCGAGCTGCTCTATTTTTGATTTATCCACGTGCAGTGGCTCGACAAACTCGGCATCTTTATCATAGAACTCGGTCACTACTGTCCCCTTCGTCAGGAATTTTTTCGATCTGCTGTTATTTGTCTGCGTCAGCGTTGGTAGGTGTCGATGGCGTCTCTGCTCCAGTCAACGATCCTTTTCCTATAGTCTTTCCGCTCTTATCCGCAACGGAGTAGCCCGGTGTTTTTGTTGAGCCCCGTTGCCCATATTGGGATATCTTCGTGCCGTCTGGAAGGGTTGTGACTGTTACGCCGGATTTAGGCGTGGTCTGTGTGGCCTCAGGGATGTTTGCTATGGCTTCATTGAAGGTGCTTGGGGTTACGGGAGTTTCCATTCCTTTGTCGACGTCACCTGCTTTTGGGTAACCAGACTTGGTTGTCCCTAATTCCCCTAACACTGTGTCTATAGACGTGTTTCCAGTAAATTTTCCTGATTTCGACGTGGCAGCATTCTGCGTATTGCCTTGTTGGGCAGGCGTTGATGCTTGCCCTTTGTCGCTCGCATTCTGTGCGGCCTCTGCTTGCCCTGCCTTTCCGTTTTCGGGTGAATTCTCCGTGCCCTTGGCGTGATCGCCTGCTTTGCTACTCATCATAGCAGTGATTGCCTGTGCCGTCGCGGCTATGGCCTTCGCAGCCTTGTTCGCCAGTGCGGTCATTCCACCCCTCACTGTCGGATGCGTTGCGATCGCAATCGTTATGGCGATGGGAATAGAAATTTGAGGCGGGAGTGGCAATGTGCCAACTGCATGCCCATTCTCGTCACTCTTGTTGACGGGATCGTTGTCCGCGTAGGCATACCTGTTCGTGCCGACGCCGGGCTTGTTGGGGTCCCACCAGTCCGGACTGATGAAGCGGCCGAGGTGGGGATCGTAATAGCGGGCGTTGAGGAAGAGGAGGCCGGATTCGGCGTCGTCTTGGTCGCCCGCCTCCGGCAGGACGCGCTGGCCGATGTAGCCCTTGGTCTCGGTGTGCGAGCCGGTCTGGATGCGCTCTTCAATGGCGCTTCAGATGCCCACTGCGCATCCGCGCGGCGGCCGTAGGCGCGGAAGAAGGTGCGGGAGACCTCGTTACCGCCCGAGTCCGTGATCACCCGGATGGTTTTGAGGTGATCGCGGTGATGGAAGTACATCTGCGACGTCGGCCCGAATCCCTTCCGCTTGACGTCGTCGTGCACGTACTTGACCCAGGTGCCCGAGGGCTCGATCTCGGCGTCGGGGCCGAGGTAGGCGGTGATCTGGTTCGGGCCCGCCGTCTGCACCGAGATCTTCAAGGCGCGCGCATTGTCGGCGGTGTAGCGGTAGCGGTACTCTGTTGTTTGCCCGCCTCCGGCAGGACGCGGCACCGACGAGCATGGTGGCAAGCTTGTTCTCGGCGTCGTTCGCTCCTGGCTCGCCTCCGGCAAGACGTCATGGCGAGGTTGGCCGCAGCGCGGGTGCTGGTCGGCACCCGAAGCGCAATCAAATGTGCCCCGGTCTTCGCCGTCATGTTGCCGTTGGCGTCGTAGAGAAGCGCGAACGGGCCGGCAGAGGTGGCGGCATGCGGACGCACGGCGCCCTGTTTCTTGCGCGCCTCCGGCACGACGCCCCTGTGCGGGATAGCTGTAAGTTCCCACCGCGCTGTTCGAGGTCAGATTGTGGGCGCTGTCGTAGCTGAAGGTCTGCGACAGGGAGGCGTCGCCGGTGTTGGTCGCCGTGAGCAGCCGGTCGAGCGTGTCGTACGCGTAGGTCCAGCTGTCGTTGGGCCGGCCGGCATGGCTGACGGAGGTGATGCGGCCCGTTGGTGCACGCGTGTAGGAGATGTCCTGTAGGGTGGTGGCGCCCTTCACGGTCTCAACGCGGGTGAGCCAGCCGCGGGCGTCGTTATAGGTGTTGGTGGTGACGACGCCGTTGGCGTAGGTCGCGCGCGTTATCTGGCCGCGGGCGTTGTACTCGAGCAGCGAGATGTGGCCAGGGATCGACTTGAGGCGACCGGCCTCGTCGTAGGTCCACGCGTTGTTGATGGTGCCGACCGGCCTTGCGATGCCGGGCTACGCCATATTCACCAAGGGGAACATCCCGACCACCAGTCCGTGCCGTTCGATGCATTCCTTAAGCTCCTGCCGGATAACGGCAAAAGCTAAATCGTTGGCTTCTCTGAAGATCATGGGTGCGTCATCCGCCCTGGACCTGATCACAATTTTCTTGAAGAACGTTATTTGCTTTTTTGATGGATCATCGAGGCGGGGAACAGAGCTATAGTCGCTTTGACCCAAATCTATTGCTGGGTAGCTCCTTGTAATATTTAGGGCCCAGAAGCTGTTGTCGCTTAGACATCGCCCTTGTTTGTTGTAAATCGGCAATGGAAAGAATTGCACGCAATCGGGGCATTCTCGTATGAGAAGATCTTTCAAGGCTTCGCTAACGCCAATGAATGGCGCCCCCATAGGCATCACGTCGACACGCTTGAGCCGACGGAAAAGACGCATTGTTGAGACAACCGAAAGTGGACTGCGAAAGTCGCCCAAATCTTTCCCGGCGAAGAGACGTAGTGCATCCGGGTGGGCGTCCCAGTCGAAGTCGGTAAATTCATCATTGATGGTGCTACCGAGTACGTAGAACATTGGATCCTCATTGCCTTAACGACGCGTGGGACCTACCCGCCTCGATCAGCACCTTGCGCACTGCCTCCGTCATCAGCTGTAGCACCAGATGTTGATGAAGGAGAAGGGTTCGCACTTGAATCAGTCTCTGCCGATGTTGATGTGATGGTTGTTGACGTGATTGACGTAGCACGCGGAGCGTTTGCCTTCGATGCTTGATTGAGTTGGGTCGTCCCATTTCTTAGGCCAGCGCGCTGGGAAGCGACTAATGCCTGGTACTGGCTAAGTGCCTCCTTATTCGTTATCCGGCCTTGTCTTACAGCAGCCTCAAGTGAATTGAGCCTGTTTGTGAACCGAGCGGTATACTCAGCATTGTGCATGCCACGGTGGACGGTTCGACTGGCATGCATCCCACGCTGCGTCGGCAGAGTGATTAGGTTCGCTCTGGCGTTCTTATCAAAGCCGATCTTGGCCAGAAATGCTTCGTTCGACTTCGGTAGTGTAAATGGAGAGATGTGGTGCTGAACATAGCCTTGCCGAGCCAAATGAGATGTTCTTGCGGTCTGAATTGAAGCTCTGGTTGCGGATCTGGCGTCTTGAATGGAGATACCGACGACGCCAGGTACTCCCGGCACTGCTACAGCCACAGCATCGGCCAAGATTCCGATCGCATCTATGGTCGCTGCTGTGTAGTTGCCCTTTGCAAAGTTGCTCGCGAAGCTGTTCAGCCCAATTGCTAGACTGAAGGCGTCAAATGCTGTTTCGAAAACATGCCCATTCTCATCTGACTTGTTCACGGGATCGTTGTCTGAATAGGCGTAGCGGTTGGTCCCGACGCCGGGTTTGTTGGGGTCCCACCAGTCCGGACTGATGAAGCGGCCGAGGTGGGGGTTCCCGGATCAAGTCCGGGACAGGCTCCGGTGAGCGCGAACGGACCTGCGGCGGTGGCGGCATGCGGGCGCACGGCGCCGGGGATTGCATTTGGGGGAAAAGGGGCGTGGACTGGGGCGGTCATAGGATTGACGCGGGCCAGCCGGTCCGCGATCCAAAACCGTTGTCGTAACCCGAACCCAGGATCACATGTGATGCCGTCACGCTGGACCAAACGCCGTCAGAAATTTCGCGCCATCTTCGAAGGGCCGACTTGCATCCATCCGGGCTCAGTGCACGACCCGATCGCGGCGCGGATCGCCTACGACCTGGGGTTCGAAGCAGGCATGTTCGCGGGCTCGACGGCGTCGCTGACGGTGCTGGGCTCGCCGGATCTCATCACGCTGACGCTCAGCGAGTTTGCGCAGCAGGCCTATCGGATCGGGCGGGCGGCGGATCTGCCGCTGATGTGCGACGCCGATCACGGATACGGCAATGCGCTGTCGGTGATGCGCACGGTTGAGGAGCTCGAGGCGGCGGGCGTGTCGGGCCTATCGATCGAGGATACGGACCTGCCGCAGCCGTTCGGCACGGGCGGCAAGCAGCGCATGCTTTCGGTCGAGGAGGGCGTTGGCAAAATGAAGGCGGCGCTGGCCGGGCGGAACGATCCCGATCTCATCATTGCGGGGCGGACGAGCGCGCCGGCGATCAGCGGCATCGAGGACACGATCAAGCGGGCCAAGGCCTACGAGGCGGCGGGCGTGGACGCGATGTTCCTGGTCGGCGTGAAGGCGCGGGCCGAGGTCGAGGCCGTGGCGGCGGAGATCAAGATCCCGATCATCCTCGGGGGTTCGCCGGGTGAGCTTGCGGATATCCCCTGGCTGTCGAAGACGGGTGTCCGGGTGGCGCTGCAGGGGCATCAGCCGTTCGCGGCGGGCGTGCAGGCGATCTACAACACGCTGAAGGCGTTGCGCGAGGGCACCAAGCCCGGCGATCTCAAAGGCGTCGCGTCGGCCGACCTGATGCGGCAGCTGACACGGGCCGACGACTACGATCAGCGCGCGAAAGACTGGCTGTAATCGCGGTGGGGTCAGGCTTTCGTCACCGCAAAGCGCTGGTCTTCGTCGGTTGCCATCTGGTTGACGAGGTCGATCTCCCAAGCGAGGTAGGCGCGCATGGCGGTCTTGCGGTCGCCGCCGCGCTCGCGTGCCGGTAACCAGACGTCGTTCGGGGTGTCGGCCATCTGTCCGATGCCCTTTGCGAGCGGCAGGCCGGCTGCCGCCCAGGCCCAGGTGCCGCCGGCGAGAGCCACGACGGGCGTCGATGCGGCCGGGGCGACCTCGGTGGCGGCGATGCGTGCAAGAGCGCCATCGGGCGAGGTGAGCACGATGGTGGCGGCGGTGGGGACATTCTCGAGCGCGGCCTCAAGGCGGGTGCGGGTTGAAAACCAGGCGCGGGGGATGTGGCCATTGCGGTAGGCCTTGGAATATTCGAGGTCGATGACGACGGCGGTGCCGGCATCGAGCTGTGGCTTGAGGGCTGCCGGAGTGATGGTAGGGGCGGTTGCCTCGGCGAGGCCCAGGGTGTGGGGACGGTGCGGGCCGGTGGTGCGCTCGCCCGGGAGATCGGCGAGGCTCATGACGGCGACGTCGGTCCAGCCCATCTGCTTCAACCAGGAGGCGGTCATGACATCGCGGACGCCGTCGCTGTCGACGAGAACGACGCGGGCGCCCCAGGTGGCGAGGTAGTTGTCGGTCTCCTGGACGAGCTGGCCGCCGGGGGCGGAGCGGACACCTGCAACGTGGCCTGCCGCGTATTCCTCGGGTGTTCGGACATCGAGCACGTAGAGCGATCGGCTGCCGGCTTCGGCGCGCCAAGCGGCGAGCGTTGCGGCATCGATGCGGGGAATGGCGAAGCGACGGGCGACGGCGGCGGCAGCCTCGCGGGCGGCCTTGGCCGAGGCGGCGGAGACGGCCGGCGGGCGGCGCTCGGCGCCTTTGACGACCTCGAAGCCGGCGAGGTGCCAGGCCATGGTGCCGTCCTTAAGGGAGACGACCTTGTTTGGCACGCCGGCGTTGATGAGGGACTGGGCGCCGATGATGCTGCGGGTGCGGCCGCCGCAGTTGACGACGACGGTGGTCGATGGTTGGGGCACCAGGTCCTTGAAACGATAGACCAGCTCGGCGCCGGGGACGCTGATGGCGGTGGGGATCGAGTTGGTGTGGTATTCTTCGAAAGAGCGGCTGTCGAAAAGCGCCATGTCGGTGCCGGAATCGATCATGGCCTTGAGTTGCTCGGCGGTGATCCAGGGCGTGCCGGCGTCGTGCTCGACGACCTCGGCGAAGGCTTTGCTCGGCACGTGGACGCCGCTGTAGATGCGATAACCGGCCTGCTCCCAGGCCGAGATGCCGCCCTGAAGGACGGCGACATCAGTGTAGCCGAGGTCTGCCATGCGGGCGGCGGCGCGCTCGGCGAAGCCGCCGCCATCATCGCACCACACGACGCGGGCGGACGTGCGCGGCACCATGTCGGTTGCGAGCACCTCGACGCGGCCGAGCGGCAGGCAGGAGGCCATGAGAATGTGGCGCTCGCCGAATGTCAGTTCCTCGCGGGCATCGAGCAGGGCGATCTCGCCACCATCGTGAAGGACAGCCTTGAGGTCGCGCGCGGAGATGGATTTGACGGCGGACGACATGGCGGACTCCTGGGACGTTGCATCGTGGGGCGAGAGTGCGTGCGGCCGGGGATTGGCGCTCAGGCTAGATGGCGGCGAAAATGTTCGAGCGTGCGGGCGCGGGCGACCGCTGCCTGCTGCTCATGGTGGGGCGGGTAGCCATAGCGATTGAAGCCGTGCTCGGTGCCGGGATACTGGTGGATTTCGGCGTGGCCCATCGGTTCGAGCGTCTTGCGCACCAAGTCCACCGTTGCCTGGGGCACGGCGTGGTCGGTCTCGGCGAAGTGCATGAGGAGCGGGCATTTGAGATTGGCTGCCTCGTCCAGGTGCTGGTCGATCTGCACGCCGTAGTAGCTGACACCAGCGTCGATCGCATGGCGAGCGGCAGAAAGGTAAACGAACTTGCCGCCGAGGCAGAAGCCGATGACGCCGACCTTGCCCGTGCAGTCGCTGCGGGCGCGCAAGGCGTTGATCGTGTCCTCGAGGTCCTGCGCGAACTGGTTGGTGTCGAGGCGGGCACGCAGGGCCTGCGCCCTGGCGCGGCCGGCGTCGGTGTAGGTCATGTAGGAGCCCGGCTCCTGGCGCCAATAGACATCTGGCGCGAGGACGACGAAGCCGTCGGCGGCGTAGCCGTCGCAGACGGAGCGGATGTGCGGGTTGGTGTTGAAGACTTCGGGCAGCAGGACGATGCCGGGGGCCGGCAATTTGGCGGGTAGTGCCAGATAGGCTGCGAAAGACTCGCCGTCGCGCGACTTGACCTCGATCTCGTGTCCCATGGGGCTCCCTGTGTGTTTGGCGTGTTTGCCGGTGAGGTTGGCATACTGCGGCGGGGTGGGGCTAGTCGTGCGATCGAGATGGCGCAGCGGGGAGGTTGCGGCTCGGGCCCGACGCAGCTACGCTTTCCGGATCTTAAAGGCCGAACAGGGAGGCCGGGGCATGGATCATGTCCGTTACATCGACCGAACGCGCGAGGATTACCTGCGCCAAGGCTACGAGAAATCCTACCAGTGGGCGCACTTCGACGAGGTGCCGTTTGCGCGGCTGAAGAAGCCGCTCAGCGAATGCCGGGTGGGGCTGCTCGGCACCAGCGAGGTGGCCGTGCGTTTCGATGCGGATCGGGAGGCCAACCCGATCAACGAGGAGGACTTCCGCGGCGTCTACCTGATCCCAGGCGATACGCCGACCGAGAAGCTCTACTCGCGGACGCTGTCGTTCGACCGGAATGCGACGCATCTCGATGACGTCAACGCGTTCTATCCGATCGACCGGCTGCGCGAGGCGGTGGCCGATGGGCGGATCGGCTCGATGCCGGAGCGGGTGTACGGGGCCTACAACAACTACTCGCAGCGTAAGGTGCTGGAGCAGGAGGCGCCGAAGGCGCTGGCCTACGCGCGCGAGGATGGGCTCGACGCAGTCATCCTGGTGCCTGTCTGACCCGTGTGTCATCAGACCGTGAGTTTGATTGCCCGGTACCTGGAAGAGAATGGCGTGCCCACCGTGGTGATGGGGGCCGCGCGCGATATTGTCGAGCATTGTGGCGTTGCGCGCTTCGTGTTCGTCGATTTCCCGCTGGGGAGCCCGTGCGGGGAACCGTTCGAGGTGGCGCAGCAGAAGCAGATCTTCCAGCACGCGCTCAATCTGCTGGAGACGGCCACGGAACCGCGGACGACGGTTGCGCCGCAGTATACGTGGAGCAAGGGTTACGATTGGAAGCGGCTGGTGTTTTCCGATGAGCAGCCGTGGCAGGACCCCGACACAAAGGCCAAATGGCTCGCCCGCAAGGAAGAGTACCGGCGGTTGAAGTCGGAGGGGAAGGTTTAGCTGCGACCAGGTCGTGTCGCATGCTGCGCACGCATGACTGCGGTGGATCCCGGATAACGCCTCGGCCGATGGCCTCCGCGTTGCCGGGATCACAGCAGTCATGGTTCGTGTGACGTCATGTTTCTCTGACAAGCAGGTTTTCAAAACGCGCGAGGGACGGCCATGAGCGGTTCGACACGAGAGATCATCGTCTATACGTCGCCGATGTGTGCGCCTTGCGAGCAATTGAAGCGCTATCTCACCAAGCTCGGTGTTGCCTACAAGGTGCGCGATCTGTTGATGGATGAAGATGCGCAGGATCGCCTCGACGAAGCGCGCATTCGCTCGACGCCGGCGCTGGAAGTGGATGGGGCGATCTATGCGGGCGAAGTGTTGACGCCGGAGAAGGTGCGCGAGCTGGTCGGGGTGTAGGGTGTTTTTTCGCTAGGGTTTTTTCGCCCACGGGGCGTGTCGCGATGCCAAGTGGCAGCCCTGCGGTGACGAGCGGCGAGAAGGGACACCTTGCGAGAGGCTGCGTGGTGGAGCGTCAGGTGGGCGTCTCGGCAGCGAGCTTGGCGTGGGCGCTGGCGTAGTTGTTCTCATACCACCAGGTCATGTAGTCGGCGAAGGTGATGGGTGGCCAGCGCGGAGTTGTGCCCGACGCTAGGCAGGTGTCGAGGCATTTGATCTCGGCATCCCAGTTGGGCCCATGGAAAAAGGGAATGGCATAGCGATCGCGGCCGACGGGTGGCTTGGCGCGGTGCGGCGTCGACAAAAGGCAGCCGTTCGACCAGCGATGCAGCATGTCGCCCGAATTGAAGACGATGGAGCCCGGGAGGAACGGCGGTGCGATCCATCGCCCATCGGGGAGGCGGACCTCGAGGCCCGGCACTTCGGTTTGCGGGAGCAGCGTGAAGAAGCTGGCATCGGTGTGCGGAGAGAGGCCATAGGCGGCGTCGGTCTCCGCGGTCGGGAAATAATGCGAAAAGCGCGTGACCCATTGGGGGTCGCGGAAGGCGCTATCGAACCAGCGCGGCGGAAGGGCCAAAACACTTTCGAGCACGCGCAGTAATCGTGTGGCAAGGGCGTGCATCTCGTCGGCATAGGCGAGGCAGGTGTCGCGGAAGCCTGGGAGGTCGTCAGGCCACTGGTTGAGGCCCCGAAATTGGCGGCCCGCGATGACGTCGGGGTGATCGGGGCTCAGCTGCGGGCGAAAAAAGAAGGCCTCGTTGAGATCGACACCCTTGTTGTCGGCAACGGTCGAGGTGCGGATGGTGGTCGATTTCGCCGGCATGTAGCCGTTGTTGTTGCGGTCGAGGCGGACGGCGAGTTTGGCTTCGAGTGACTGGTCGTGGAAGCGGGCGGCTTGGGCAAACGCGCTATCGATCGTGGCGCGCGCGACGCCGTGGCCGGTGAGGACGAAGAAGCCGACGTTGCGCAGGGCTGCATCGGCCTGACGGACGACGTCTGCGGGCGGTGCCAGAGCGTCGGCCGGCCAGCTTGCGAGATCAATGACGGGGATGGTCTCAACTTCTGATGCGGTCATAGGGCGCCACCGAGCCTCGGTTGCCTCGTTCGATGGCGTGAAGGTAGCGATGGGCTCGGGGATCGGCAACCCTTGGGCCTGCGAGGTGGCCGTGCGGAACGCCTGAGCATTTTTAATGCGGCTAAGTGCTCGCGCCAGACGAGTTGACCGGATTGGCGGTGTGGCGCATCGTTTCTCACAAGCCCCCTTGGGCGAACGGGGCATTTCGCGAAATGCCCGATTGTGAGGAGAAACGCCATGTCTTACACGCTCGAACAGTTTGCGGCGGATATCAAGTCGGCGCTGAAGGCGGATGCCGGTTCCGGTGGGATCGCGAAGGTGCGGGAGCACGTCTCGAAGGCGCTGCTCGACAAGGACTTCGTTGCCAAGCACGTGACGGCGGATCAATGCAAGCCGCGCAAGGTGCTCTATGAGGACCCCGAGCTCGGCTTCTGCATCTGCGGCCACGTCTACGACAAGGCACATACGGGTAGCCCACACGACCACGGCACGGCGTGGGCGATCTATGGGCTTGCGGAAGGCAACACGGAGATGACCGACTGGCAGATCGTGAGCAAGGGCTCGGGCGAGACGCCGACATTGGTCGAAAAAGAGCGCAGCTACATGCTGACGCCCGGGGACTGCCACTACTACAAGGTCGGCGCGGTGCATTCGCCGAAGTGGGATGGACCGACGAAGCTCATTCGCATCGAGGGCGCCAACCTCGACCGGGTGCAGCGGTCGAACATCAAGGCGGCGGCCTAAGACTGGCGCGGAGGCGGCTCACTCACCTCAACAGGTGGTGTTACTTGCCGCGTCGGCTTGCCTGCCGGCTCAGCTTTTTGGCGGGGCCGGCGGAGGTGGCATCATGTCAAAGCGCGGCACGTCGGTCGCGGTGACGTCCCAGGGCGGTTGATCCTTGATGTAGACGACGCGGTCCGGCTTGAACCAGGCGTTGTCGTCGAGCGAGCCGACGTTGATGCCGATGACGCCGGGGCGCGCGGAGTTCTCACCATAGACGCGGCCGCCGCATTTCGGGCAGAAGTGGCGCGTGTTGATGTTGCCGCTGTCGGCCTTGACGGAGAAGCTCGCCGTTTGTCCATCCAGGGCGACGTCGTCGCGCTTGAAGAAGGCGAGCGACATGTGGCCGGTGCCGGAGGCGCGCTGGCAATCCTTGCAATGGCATTGGCCGGTCATGGCCGGGGCTGCATTGATGGTGTAGGTGACAGCGCCGCACAGGCAGTGGCCGGTGGCGAAGGGTTTGTCGGTCATGATGGACTCCATGGTTGATCCAGCCGGCGTACATCGGCCCGCAGGCGAAGGTGCTGCCTCAATCGCGCGAGAAGGCGAGATGGCCGATACGGCTTTCCACACGTGTGACGCCGGGAACGCCATGCATCAGACGGACGGCCTCGGCGATCATCTTCTGGTCACTCAGCGCACCTTTGAGAGTGACCTTGCCCTCGGTCACCTCGGCATCGATGCCGAGCGCGCTCGATGAGCTGCCAAAACGCTTGTCGAGTGCGGTATGGACCTTGGACAGCGTGAGCTGGTCGCTCAGAGCCTGACGCGATGCGGGCGTCTCCTGGAACGGCTGCGATTGGGCGAGCCGAACGATGTGCTCGACGCAGTCGGCAACGGGGATGCGAGCGGTGTTCAACACCAAGGCATAGAGAGCGGGGTCGGTCCAGTCGATGCCGAAGAGGCGTTGCATGGTGCCGTTGTGGGCGGCGTCGTTGCGCTCGATCTCGCGGCGCGCGGCGGCCCGGTCGTCGAGGCCGAGGCGCTGCATGAGTACGTCCTCGCGGTCTGGCATCGGCGCGCAGATGCGCACGCAGAGTACGTGCGGCACGGAGCGGAGCAGATAGGTGGCGCCCCAGCCGCGGATGAGCACATTGCCCTTGACGGCGAGCTCGAGAATTTCCTCGGAGGTGTAGCGGGACATACGATTGCGGTCGATGCGCCAGCGCTGCAGCAGCGAGGCCTCGCCTTCGAGGAAGCGCTGCACCTCGCTCTCGCGCATGCCGGACCGCTCGGCGATATCCTGGGCCACCAACTCGTGATGTACGACGACGAGGCCCAATCGCTCGGCGAGGCCAGCGGCGACGTCTCGACCGAGCGTCGCCATTTCACGCGTCATTGCTATGACCGCCATGGCACACATACTCCCACCGGCCGGTCAAAAGGCCGAACCTGCGACTGAGTGGTCAACAGGGGCCGAGCCCGACCGGACTTCGACCTTCGCACAAAAGATAGCCTAGCCCGCCTTTCTCGCAAGGGATAGGGCCGGCATCGCGGCACGAGAATATTGCTGGTGGGGGCTGAAAGCGACGCGGTAGGTTTGGGCACTGGAAAGCCCCCGAAGGTGGACAATCATGGCTGAAGGCTGGCTGATCGGCGTCGACTGGGGAACGACCTCGTGGCGCGGATATCTGATCGATGGGGCTGGAAAGGTGCTCGAGCAGGCGAGCAGCGGACGCGGGATCCTCAATGTGGCGGATGGGGCGTTCGAGGCGACGCTGATGGAAGGGATAGGCGGATGGCTCGCCGCGCACGGAGCTTTGCCGGTGCTGCTGTCTGGCATGATCGGCTCGCGGCAGGGATGGCGGGAGGCGCCGTATATCGCGTGTCCGGCAGGGCTCGTTGCGATTGGCCAAGGCTTGATGCGGATCGACCAGGGGCAGGCCGGGCGAGGACCGCTCGCGATCGTCCCCGGGCTTTCGATCGAAACGCAAGGCATGCCGGATGTGATGCGGGGGGAGGAGACGCAGATCATCGGCGCGCTGAAGGGCAAAGCCGATGGTGCCGGCGTCTTCGTGCTGCCGGGCACGCATTCGAAGTGGGTGCGCGTCGAAGGTGGGCGGATCGCGCATTTTTCGACCTACATGACGGGCGAAGTGTTCGGGGCGCTCAAGGGGCACACCATTCTGGGCCGGCTGATGACGGATGCGGTGGTGGACGATGCAGCGGCTTTCATCGCCGGGGTGGCGGCGGGCGCGCGCGAGGGAGGACCCGGGGCCCTGCTCAACCGGATGTTTGCGGCTCGCACGCTCGGGCTGTTCGATCGGCTCGGCGGGGGCGAGATCGCGGGCTACCTGTCGGGGCTGGTGATCGGAGCGGAGATCTCCGACGGTGCGCGTAGCGGAGAGACCGTGACCTTGATCGGCAATGACGCGCTGGTCGGGCGCTATGCGCTGGCCGCGGACAGTCTTGGGATTGCGTGCCGGCGAGCTGAGCCCGATTGTGTCGCGCTGGGGCACCACGCCATTGCGGGTGCTGCCCGTATGATCGGAGGTTCGGCATGAGTGAACTGGAGACAGCGCTCGAGGCGTGCCCGTTGGTGGCCATTCTGCGCGGCATCACGCCGGACGAGGTCGATGGGATCGGCGACACGCTAGTGGACGCGGGCTTCCGGGTGATCGAAGTGCCGCTCAACTCGCCGCAGCCGCTGCAGTCGATCCGGCAGTTGTCGCAGAGGCTCGGCCACAGGGCGGTGATCGGGGCAGGAACGGTGACGCGGGTGGGTGACGTGGCGGCGGTGCGCGAGGCCGGCGGCCGGCTCATTGTCATGCCGCATAGCGATCTCGAGGTGGTGCGTGAGGCTAAAGCGCAGCAGCTGTGGTGCCTGCCGGGCATTGCGACGCCGACCGAGGCGTTCGCGGCGCTGGCAGCGGGTGCTGACGGGCTCAAGCTGTTTCCGGCCGAGATGATCGGGCCGCCGGTGGTGAAGTCGATCCGCGCAGTGCTGCCAGGGCATGTGAAGTTGGTGCCGGTCGGCGGGATCTCGGCAGCGAACATTCCAGCGTTCTGGGCTGCGGGGGCGTCGGCATTCGGGATCGGCTCGACGCTCTACAGCCCTGGCAAGGGGGTGGGAGAGGTGAGGACCTCGGCGAAGGCGTTGGTCGAGGCCATGGATCATGTGCGCCGGCCGTGACGGGCGGATGACTTCACGCGCCTCGGGCGCAGCGACAAGGATCACGCAATCATGAGCAAGACACCAACAGGATATCCAGGATTTGCCGGCAAGGTCGGGAGGACGCGGGAAGAGTCCGAGCCGCATTGGGAGCTGCCTCAGCGGCCGGCGCCCGGCGCTCCCAATGTGGTGGTCGTTTTCATGGACGATCTGGGGTGGGCCGATGTCGGTTGCTACGGGTCGGAGATCGCGACACCCCACATCGATGCGCTGGCAGCTCGCGGCATCCGATTCAACCACTACACGACACATCCGATCTGTTCGCCGGCGCGGGCGGCCCTGCTGACGGGCATGAATGCACATTCCGTGTCGACGGGATGGCTTGCCAACAACAATCCCGGCTTTCCAGGCTACTCGGGCGAAATTCCACTCGATGCGCCGACGATTGCGGAGACGCTCAGGGCTGCGGGCTATGCGACGGTGGGGGTTGGCAAATGGCACAACTCGCCGAACGGCTCGCATCCCAACACGTCGTGGCCGACGTTTCGAGGGTTTGATCGGTTCTATGGGTTCCTGGAAGGAGAGACGAGCTACTTCTTTCCGGCACGGCTGGTCTACAACAACATCGTGGCGCCGATCGACGAGTATCCCGAGGGCTATTATGCGACGGACGACTGGATGGACAAGGCCATCGGGTTCGTCTCCGACATTCGCAACCAGGACCCGAACCGGCCGTTCTTCCTCTACGTCGCCAACAATGCGGTGCATGGGCCGCTGCAGGCGAAGGAGCAGGATCTCGCCAAGTATCGCGGACGCTACGATGCGGGCTGGGACCAGATCCGTGCGGAGCGGTTCCAGCGACAGAAGGCGTTGGGCATTGTGCCGCCAGACGCGCGGCTATCGGATCGCGATCCCGATGTGCCGGCCTGGGACGACGTGCCCGAGGACCAGCGCCGACTGTTCGTGCGGCACATGGAAGCCTATGCGGCGATGCTGGACTGCGCCGATCAGAACATCGGGCGGCTGGTCGCGCATCTCACGAGCATGGGGGAGCTCGACAATACGGTGTTCGTGTTTTCATCGGACAACGGCGGCACCAGCTCGGCGGGGCCGTCGGGGATGGTGTATTTCAACCGGCGGTTTGCCGGACTGCCGCCGCTGGCGGTCGAGAAGGATGTGCCGCTCAAGGACATGATCGGATCGGGGCAGGTGCCGGCGCTCTATCCACAGGGCTGGGGGCAGGTGTCGAATACGCCGTTTCCCTCCTACAAGACCTATACCGGCGGCGGTGGACGGCGGGTTTCGCTGATCGTGTCGTGGCCTGCGCAACTGCAAGACAAGGGCGCGATCCGGGAGCAGTTCGCGCATGTGACGGACATCATGCCGACGCTGCTCGACCTCGCTGGCGTCAAGCCGCTCGAGACGTCGCATGGCAAGCCCGCGAAGGCGATGCACGGCCGGAGTATCGCGCCGGTGCTGCGCAACGGGGCGGCCGAACCGGCGCGGGGCGAGCAGTATTACGAATGCTGGGCGAACCGGGCCTTCTATCGCGACGGGTGGATTGCGGTTTCGCTACAGCGCAAGGGCTCTCCGATCGATTTCGAGAACTGGACGCTGCACGTGCATGCGGAGGACTTCTCGGAAAGCGTCGATGTCGCCAAGCAGCATCCCGACAAACTCAAGGAGCTGGTGGAGGCGTTCGACGAGGCGGCGTGGCAGAACATGGTATATCCGCTGGACAGCCGCAGCCCGATCCAGAAGTTCAACGAGCTGCCCGCGCACCAGCGGCCACCGGCCACCAGCACGCGGCGTTTCCTGCCGAATGCACAGAGCGTGCATCGCGGCATCATCGTGCCGCTGATCGCCGACCGGTCCTATTCGATCAGTGTGGGCTTCACGCAGAGTCCAGGCGATCAAGGTGTTCTGTTCGCCATCGGCGATATCACAGGTGGCATGGTGGCCTACATCGAGAACGGGCGGCTGCACCTCGTCTACAACGGGTTCGGCGAGTATCACACGCTGAGTGGGCCCGAGGTGGCGGAAGGCGATCGGGTGGCGCGGCTTGAGTACGAGGCGCTTGGCAAGCGGCGCGGGCGGGGCCGGCTGGTGATGGACGGCGAGACTGGCGGTGAGTGGAGCGACCTCAGCCCGACGATGATGTACGGGTTCCACGAAGGGCTCGACATCGGACTCGATCGACGCGGACCGGTGAGCTGGGAGCTCAAAGCGCGGCACGGGGTGTTTCGCTACAGCGGACGCATCCGGGAGCTGGTGATCGAGAGCGGCGCGTTCGCGCCCGACTTCGGCTTTTGGGAAAGGGTAGGTTTTTTTGCTCACGGCGCGTGTGGCGCTGCCAAGAGGTCGCGCTGCGCTCACCGCAAGGGGCGCGGCTTGCGGCGGGCCGCGGTCGCGGCCGTCGGCCGGCGTGCGCTGGAGCGCCCGCTTGGCGCTGAGTGGGTGAGCAACGCGAGGGGATTTCTTTAGGCGATTACCTAGGCGAATTTGCGCGCGGAGGGGCGGTCTGTGGGGCCGGCGAATTCAATAGAAGACGCCTTTACCGCCTGTGCTGACCGGCGATGACGAAGGCGACGCCAACGATGACACCAGCCATGGCAGGCGCGACGCGCCAGTCAACCGGAATGGGCTTCAGCAGGCCGGTCCACACGACCAGGGTCTGCATGGCGAGGGTCGTCAACGGGATCAGCGCCGTGGTGGCGATGAAGACCTCGGTGCCGAGTTTCACGACGGTCGAGAAGCCCAGATACTGCATGGCAGTGAGCACGGCGAGGCCGACGGTTAGGCCGATGATGATGCCCTCGGGGGCCATCAGCTCGGCGGCACCGGGCAACCAAGGGATCGGCGCCATATGACCGTTGGCGGATGCCCAATGCAGGCCTGCCGCGGCGATGAGGCCGATCAGGGAGGCGGTGAGCAGCATCAGGCCGGTGATGCGCATCTTCTCCTTGATGGTCTGGGCGGCGCGATTCCAGGGATGGAACTCGGCGGCAAAGGAGCGGGTGGCCATGATGGCTCCGCAGCCGGCACCGAGTGCCAGGCTTAGGAGCGGGGCATCGGTGAGCATCTGCGGCACGTACCAGAGCACCGTGGCAGCAATGACGAGACCGCCGAATGCGGAGAGCAGGCTCGGCAGGCGGCCGCGCAGGGCGATGCCGAGGATCATGGAAATCGGCACACCGAGGCGCACGAGAATGCTGCCGTCGGTGGGCGTGGTGTAGGTGAGCAGCAGATAGTAGACGGCCTCCATGGCGATGATGCCCGCGCCGACGATGAGACTCAGGGGGTGGCGCATGACGCGGGCCCAGTCGCGGCCAACGCCACCAGCGAGGAGCAGCGCCACGGCGGCCGACGGCATGGCCCAGATCAGCATAGTGACGGGACGGACACCCCATTGGTTGCCAAGCCCGTAGGAGACGTTGAGGGCGGAAAGGGCGAAAGCGAACAGGATAGCGTCCAACCAGCCGCTGCGGCGCTGGCGAGCGGCGTCGGCGGCGGTCTGTTCGGCGATCATGGGCCTGCCTCCGGCGGGACGTCCGGGGCGGTGGGGATGCCGGAATAGCGGGCGAAGTGCACGGCGGTATCACCCCAGGCGCGCTCGAGCAGGAGGGTGAAGCCCAGCGGCCAATCGATGGCGGTGCCGGCGCGCTTCTCCAAGACGACGAGGGCCTGCGGGGCGAGCCAGCCGCCGGTTGCCGCTGCGCGCAGGGCTGCTTCGCCAAGTCCCTTGTCGTAGGGCGGATCGGCAAAGACCAGATCGAAGCGTTCGCGCGGCAGGGCCGGTCCAAGACTGGTGGCGTCGCGGCGATAGATGCGGGTGGCGCCGGTCAACCCGAAGCTCTCGATATTGGTACGGATGACGCCACGGGCTTCAACGTCGCTGTCGACGAAGAGGCAGGAGGCGGCGCCGCGGGAGATGGCTTCCAGGCCCAAGGCACCGGTTCCAGCGAAGAGGTCGAGAACGCGGAGGCCATCGAGGGTGAAGCCGTCGATCGAATGGGCGAGGATGTTGAAGACGGATTCGCGGACGCGGTCGGAGGTTGGCCGGGTGGTGCTGCTTTTCGGGGTGGCGAGGGAGCGGCCGCGGAAGGTGCCGGCAACAATGCGCATTACGAGCGGTCTCCGCGCTGGTGCGGGCGTTGCGGGCGAGGTTTGCGCGGCGGTCGGGTGGCGGACCTGCCGGCGGAGCGGGGGCCGGCAGCGGCGGCGTCATTGCCAGTGCCAGCGCCTCTGCGTTCGTCTGCAGGAGCGCCGGTCGGCTGGGGCCTGTTGGCATCGCGATGACCCTGGCGGCGGACGCGGTCGGCATCGGACGTTTCGAGGAGGCCCAGCTCGCGGGCAAGCGCCGGCCCGAGCTGATCGGCAAGGACGCGGCGGCGGACGACTTCGGTGGCGCCCGGGGTCAGCTCCTGAAGCTGGAAGGGGCCATAGGAAATGCGGATCAGGCGGTTCACGTCGAGGCCCAGGTGGGCCAGGATTTTGCGAACCTCGCGGTTCTTGCCCTCGCGCAAGCCAATGGTCAGCCAGACGTTGGCACCTTGCTGCTTATCAAGCGTGGCTTCGACGGGACCGTACTCGATGCCGTCGACGACGACGCCGGTCTGGAGGCGCTCGAGGGCCTCAGGCGTGATGCGGCCATGAGCGCGCACGCGGTAACGACGGAGCCAGCCGGTCGCGGGCAGCTCCAGATGGCGGGCGAGGGCGCCATCGTTGGTCAGCAGCAGGAGGCCTTCGGAGGTGACGTCGAGGCGGCCGATCGAGATGACGCGGCCAAGTTCGGGCGGCAGCTTCTCAAATACCGTCGGGCGGCCTTCGGGATCGCGATGGGTGGTCACCAGACCACGGGGCTTATGGTAGCGCCACAGTTTCGGCGGCTCGGCGCCGGGAAGCGGCTGGCCGTCGACGAGGACGAGATCATCGGGGCCAACGTCGCGGGCAGGTGAGGCGAGGGTGGTGCCGTTGACCTTGACGCGGCCTTCGGCGATCCAACGCTCGGCATCGCGGCGGGAGCACAGGCCGGCGCGGGCGATGGCTTTGGCGATGCGCATCGGCGCTGAGATAACGGGCGTAGCCGGCGCTGGGGCAGCGGCGGATGTCGGCTTGCCGCGGAATTTGGGGCGGGGAGCGATCGTGGCGGCCGAGCGGCCGCCGTCAGTGGAGGCAGAGGCGGACTTTTCGGCGTGGCCTCGGCGCTGAGGACGCGGGGGCCTGCCTCGCGGCGCGGCACCTGGGCGGGCCTTGCCGTCGCCGCGCGATTGGTCTCGCGGGGCGCCGCCGCGGTTGCCGGGTGTCTTGCTCATGGGTCTGCTTCGTGTGCTCGGTGCTGGCCGGTGGGCCAAGTTCTGGTGTCGATGTCGAAAGGCTCGTTGCAGACAGACACACGCCTTGGACAACAATTCAAGCGGGGAAAGGCATCCCTTGTTCCTGGGCCTTATTCCCGGCCTAACCTCCGGGTGCACCCCGGACATGCCGGCTGATTGCCGGCTTCTGCAAACTTGGGCTTGTAAGCAACCTTACCTGCAGGCTGTTCAAATCGGCCGGCTGTGCGTCTTGGCCGGGGAATGGGCGGGCATCAATCCGGTCGCGTGCACCGGTGCGGGGCCCAAGATCGGGCCTGTGGCGAGAGGTTCGGAGGATCAATGGCCTTCCGTTTTGATATTGATCACACGGCCACAATGCTTGCAATGGACTGCGTCGTGGTCATGGCGCATGAGGCCGCAGTCGGGGCACTCGATACGGGTGGCGGCGGGCCGGAAGATGGCCTGGACAAGGCGAAGGAAGAGGCCGAAGCCGGCGATCATGATGGCGACGGCGAGCAGGCGGCCCATGGTGTCGCGCATGATGATATCGCCGTAGCCGGTGGTGGTGAGAGTGGTGGTCGTGAAATAGAGGGCGTCGACGTAGTTGTTGATGCCCGGGTTGATGCGGACCTGGAGGACGTAGACGATCGCAGACATCACGAAGACGAAGATGATGAGTGAGATGGAGGCCTCGATCACCTCCTCGTAGCGCCGGAAGGCGCTGGAGAGTTCGCGCAGATCGCGGATCACATGGTAGGAGTGGAACAGGCGCATGAAGCGCAAGACCCTGAGAAACAGGAAACTTTCGTCAAATATGGGCAGCACCATCGAGATAATGACGGCAATATCACTCCAGGTGGAGGCCTGCTTGAAAAAACTCATGCGCAGGTCGTAGATCCATAGACGGACCAGCCACTCGAGGATCAGGAAACCGGCGATGACGATGTCGGCGGCCTCATGCCACGGCGCCTTATAGTAAAATGAACCGATTACGAAATAGATCAGCAGCGCGACATCAATTGCCAGCATGGTGAGGCGAAAGAAACGGGCGAAATTGTCCGTGCCGAAATAGACGCGGCGCAGGCGTGAGCGCAGCTTTCGTAGGCCAAAATTCTTGCGGACGACGGCGTCGGGTTCACGAAGTGGCATGAGTTGGGGAAACCTCCGGTGCGAAGTGTCGACCAGATCCTTTCGCTGGAACCGGATACACTCTCCCGTCTGACCAATCACGCCCCGGAATAAAGCGAGCCGCGGGCGGGAACAAGTGCCAGTTGCCACGGTCGGGTGTTCGTGGGCTGGGCGGGAGAAGCCTTGAGCAGGTGCGGTGGGTGCAAATTGTAGCCCGCTGGCTGCGACGAACACAGGGATGGAGATGATGACGGCATCGGCCGGCGAAGGTCATATGGAGGCGGCGCTCGAACAGGCGCGGCAGGCGGCGCGGCGCGAAGAAGTGCCAGTTGGCGCGGTGCTGGTCGACGAGCGGGGAGAGGTGCTGGCGGCCGACGGTAACCGAACGCGAGAGCTTGCCGATCCCACGGCGCATGCGGAGATGCTGGTGATCCGGGCGGCGGCGGCGAAAGTCGGTGCTGCGAGGCTCGCCGGCTGCAGCCTCTACGTGACCCTCGAGCCGTGCCCGATGTGCGCGGCGGCGATTTCGCTGGCGCGGGTGCGCCTGCTCTACTTCGGTGCCAGCGATCCGAAAGGCGGCGGCGTCGAGCACGGGCCTAGGATTTTCAACCAGCCGACGTGCCACCACGCGCCGGAGGTCTACGGCGGGATTTGCGAGACGGAGGCGGCGGCGCTGCTGGTGTCCTTCTTTGCCGCGCGGCGGTAGCCGTTGCGGCAGGCGGGGCGCGGCCGGTGGCTATCGCCTGGGGTTGAGGGGGGCGCTTGGCTGCGGCGCGCGGCGGCCGGCGGTGCAAAGCCTCGGGACGGGGGACTGGCAGAATGGCATTGTCCTGCAGCAGACGCTCGAGTGGCGTCCAGTCTTCCAGCACGGTGCGGTAGATCCAGCGATACCCCCATGGCTGATCGGCGACGGTGCGCGCGCGCGCCATGCCTATCAACTCGGAGGCTGCCCAGATCTCCAGCCAGCAAACGACGAGGTGGAGATAGGTCTGCTCGTAGTTGCGGCCGCCGTCGGGCAAGCTTACCGGCGCCTTGGGATAGCGGCGTACGAGTTCGTCGAAGAATGGCTCGACGGGATCGTGGTCGTGGCCGCCGAGCTCCCAAAGGTACCAATGCATCTGCTCGTGAAGATAGGTGGAGAGCAGCATGTCCTCGGTGTCGGCAAAACGGGTGCCGAGAGTGAGAATCGGGTGGCTCATGGTCGGTCCGGCGGGGCGGATGCGGACCAGACGGGTGAATTCGAAGCGCGCCAAGTCGTGGCGATTGCGCAAGGATTCGAGCGTACGCGCAATCCGCTCCGCCTCGTTCTCGGCATGCGAGAGGTCGGTGACAATCCGGAACTGGCTCGAGTTCGACCGCGGGCTTCCTCATGGGCGGGGACAAGAAGCCAGCCGACGCCGCTGCGGTATGCGGCAAGCTGTACCGGTTGATAACTCAGAGCCTGCAGTGGGCGGCCGATTTCATCGCCGCACGGTCTCGGACGACAGGATGCGATCGAGCTGGCGCTTGATCTGCTCTTTGGCGGGCGTTGCGATCTCGAGGATTTCACGCCAACGGTGGAATTCGAGGACGCCGAAGCCGCGCGAGGGCATGTCGATCAGGACGTCCGGGCGCTGGGCCTGCAGTTTCTCGCGGATGATCGAGCGTTGCAGAATGAGGGAGGCGGAGGTCAGCGCCTCGATGGGGCCGGGACCCTTGCCCTGCTCCTCCTCTCGTCCGGCGCCGGAGACGTCGATAGCGATGACGATGTCGGTTTCGGTTGCGAGCCGATCGAACGGCAGGGGATCGACGAGGCCGCCGTCCATCATGACGCGGCCGTTGACGGTGACCGGCTGAAAGATGACCGGCAGCGCAATGCTGGCGGCAATCGCCTGCTTGAGGGGGCCTGAGGTGATGACGAGGGCTTCCTGGGCGTAGAAGTCGGTGGCGACGATCTTCAACGGGCGCTCGAGATCGGCGAAGGTTTCGGGGATGCGCATCGGCAGGACCAGCTCCAGAAGCGCTTCGGCGTCGAGCAAGGCGTTGCGCATGGGGAGCAGATTGAGCAGCCGCTCGACCGGTGGCGCGCGAACCGAAAAGAGCTGGCGGATGAGGGCGTAGCGCTGGGAGAAGGTTTCATCGAGGTGGGCACGCATGTAGGCGGCGGACAGGCCCGATGCCTGCGCAGCGCCGAACATGGCACCGATCGAGGTGCCGGCGATGGCAGCGGGTTTGAGGCCAAGCTCCTCAAGGGCCTCGATGGCGACGATGTGGGCAATGCCGCGGGCGCCGCCGCCGCCGAGTACGAGACCGATGCGGGGCCCGCTGGTGACGGTGGCGGCCCTGGACGCGGGTTTGACGGCTTTGGGGTCAACGAGGCTTTTCGACATTGTGCGCTCCTGGCGCGGTCGTCGTGGTTTGCGTTCAGATTCCGGGGCGTTCAGGTTTGGCCGGCGGTCAGGAACGGCATGAGGGCGGCGAGCGTGGCATCAGGGGCTTCTTCGGGAAGGAAGTGGCCGGAAACGATCGGCTCGCCGGTGACGTGCGGGCACCAGGGACGCCAGGTTTCCAACGGCTTGTTGACGAACCCGTGTTTGCGCTCGGCTCCCCACAGCGCCAGCATGGGGGCGGCGATAGTGCGCCCGGCCTTGCGATCGGCCTGGTCGATCTCGGGGTCACATGTCGCGCCTGCACGGTAGTCCTCGCAGCTGGCGTGGATGACGGAGGGCTTCGAGAAGCTCTGGCGATAGTGGGCCAGCGCGCGCGGGTCGAAGGCGCTCAGGTCCTTGGCAGCCGTCCATTGCGACAAGAGATAGTCGAGAAAAAAGACGGGATCGTGGGCGATCATGGTCTCGGGAAACGGTGCCGGGCGGGCGAGGAACGGCCAATGGAAGCGGCCGACGGCGTTGGCCATGTTCATATCGGTCCAGGCATCGAGCGTGGTGACGATATCGAGGGTGGCAAGGCGCTCTACGCAATCGGGATGATCGAGGGCAAGCCGGTAGCCGACGCGGGCGCCACGATCATGGCAGACGATGGCAAAGCGGGGATGGCCGAGGCCGCGCATGACAGCGACAAAGTCGTTGGCCATGGTGCGCTTGGCGTGAGCCATGTGGTTGCCGGGCGTGTCGCCGGCGGGGCCGATGCTCTGGCCGTAGCCGCGCAGATCGGGGATGACGCAGGTGAAGTGGCGGGCGAGGGCAGGAGCGATCTTGTGCCAGCAGGCGTGCGTCTGGGGGTAGCCGTGCAGGAGGAGCAGCGGCGGACCGCTGCCGCCAACGCGAGCGTAAATGCGGGCATCGCCGGTGTCGAAGTGGTGCTCGGCAAAGCCAGGGAAAAGATCGGTGGCGGCGGCGGGAGCGGTAGTTGGCGAGGACATGGGGCGGGGCCTGTTGCGGACTACGGGTTGAAGAACGGTTCGATCGAGGCGAGCAGTGCAGCCGGGTTCTCCTCGGGAATGAAGTGGCCGCTTTCTATTCTGGCGCCCAGCAGATCCGTGCACCAGGGCTGCCACACTGCCACGGGATCGGGGATGTCGGCGAGGCTGCCCGAGGTTCCCCAGACCAGCAGCGTTGGCACCACGATGCGATTGTTGCTGGCGAGATCCTGGCGATCGTCACTGACGTCGCAAGTGGCGCCGGCGCGATAGTCCTCGCAACTGGCGTGAATGCGATCGGGATCGGAATGGTGGTGGAGATAGTCGGCCAGCGCCGCGGCAGCAAAGGCGCTGGTGGTGTTGTCGGCGGTGCCGCGCTTGAGGCGGGCTTCGATCCACTCCTTGGCATTGGCGCCAATCAAGCTTTCGGGAAGGGGGGCGGGCTGGGCGAGGAAGGCCCAATGGTTGATGCGGCTGCGGGTGGCGTGATGCTCGGGACGCCATTGGTCGAGCGTGGAGATGATGTCGAGCATGACAAGGCGGGAGACGGCATCGGGGTGGTCCAATGCGAGGCGATAGGCGACGCGTCCGCCGCGGTCATGGCCCATGACGGCAAAGCGCGGAAAGCCTTGCTGCGCCATCAGGGCCAACATGTCGTTGGCCATGGTGCGCTTGGCGTAGGCGCGGTGGTCGGCGTCGGCGTGGGGGCAGGAGCTGCGGCCATAGCCGCGCAGGTCCGGCACGACGAGAGTGAAATGGCGGGCGAGCGATACTGCGATCTTGTGCCAGCAGGCGTGAGTCTGGGGATAGCCGTGCATGAGAAGCAATGGCGGCCCGCTGCCGCCGACGCGGGCGAACACTGAGATGTCGCCAACATCGACGGTGGTGGTGGCGAAGCCTGGAAACAGGTCCGGCTCGGTGGTCATGGCGGTCAGCCTTACTGTTTGGGCTCCCGGGCCAGGGCACGCCAGCCGATGTCGCGCCGACAGAAGCCTTGCGGCCAATCGATGCGATCAACGGCGGCATAGGCGCGGGCCTGGGCCTCGGCGATGCTAGCGCCCAGAGCAGTGACGGCAAGCACGCGGCCACCGTCGGCCAGGATGCGACCGGCCTCGAGGCGGGTGCCGGCATGGAAGACCTGGACGCCATCGACGCCGGTCAGTTGATCGAGACCCCGGATCTCGGTGCCGCGCTCAATGGGACCGGGATAACCGTTAGCCGCCATGACGACGGTGAGGGCGGTCGCGTCATTCCAGCGAAGGTCGACATCGGCGAGGGTGCCATCGGCGACGGCGAGGAGGGTGTCGAGCAGGTCCGACTGCAAGCGCAGCATGAGGACCTGGCATTCGGGATCGCCGAAGCGGACGTTATATTCGTAGATCTTGGGTCCGTCGGGCGTGATCATGATGCCGGCGTAAAGGACGCCGCGAAATGGCGTGCCGCGACGCTGCATGGTGTCGACGGTGGGGCGGATGATCTCCGCCATGATGCGATCGCAGATCTCGGGCGTGGCGACGGGAGCGGGAGAATAGGCGCCCATGCCGCCGGTGTTGGGGCCGGTGTCGCCGTCACCGACGCGCTTGTGATCCTGGGCTGTCGCCAGCGGCAGCACGGTGGTGCCGTCGCACAGGGCGAAGAAGCTCACTTCCTCGCCCTCCAGGAACTCCTCGACGACGACCTCGGAGCCGGCGTCCCCGAATGCGCCATCGAAACAGGCGTCGATAGCGGCGTCGACCTCGGTGCGGGTAGAGGCGATGACAACGCCTTTGCCGGCGGCCAAACCATCGGCCTTGATGACGATCGGTAGCTTGCCAACCTCGGCTGCGTAGGCCTTGGCATCGGCGGCATTGGCAAAGCGACCGTAGGCGCCAGTCGGGATGGCGGCTTCGGCGCACAGGTCCTTGGTGAAACCCTTGGAGCCTTCGAGGCGGGCTGCGGCCTTCGAGGGGCCGAAATGCTTGATGCCGGCGGCGGCGAGGTCGTCGGCGAGGCCGGCCACCAGGGGGCCTTCGGGTCCGATGACGACGAAGCCGATAGCGTGCTCGCGGCAGAAGCGAATAACGGCTGCGTGGTCGGAGACGGGCAAGGCGACGCATTCGGCGATTGCGGCGATGCCACCATTGCCGGGCGCGCAATAAAGGCGGGTCAGGTGTGGGCTTGCGGTCAGGCCCCAAGCCAATGCGTGCTCACGGCCTCCCGAACCGATCAGCAGTACGTTCATAACGATGCGCCCTCCCGCGCTGATGTCTGCCCGACGTCTCTGCCAGCGGTCCAGCGGACCCTGCGGGTCAACGTCGGGCGCGCCTGCATTCCCCCGGGTCGTTCCTGTTTCGGCGCGCGCTTGTCAACACTGAATGAACGGTGGCTTGATGCCGTTCCGCCCCGCCGTTGCATCGCATGCGGGACCCAATTGCGCGTGCATAATCGTGTCCAGGCGGGAACTTGCGTTACCTGTGCGGCCCACCTGTCGCGCAAAAGCTCTGGATGGCTTTGCCCTATCGCCACCGCGCTGGTGCGGTTTGGTGTATCATTGCCTCCATACAGCATGACGGAGGTCTCAAGATTCGTGGCTGAACCTGTCCGCACCGACCGTGCCGGTGTCAATGTTGCTGAATATACCGTGTCCGATCTTTCGGGCGCGATCAAGCGTGCTTTGGAGGACGGGTTCGGGCAGGTGCGCCTGCGGGGCGAGATCTCCGGGTATCGGGGACCGCATGCCTCGGGTCACTGCTATTTCGCGCTGAAAGACGACAAGGCAAAGATCGAAGCCGTGATCTGGCGCGGCGTTTTCGGGCGGTTGCGGTTTCGGCCCGAAGAAGGCATGGAGGTTGTGGCGCAGGGCCGGGTGACGTCGTTTCCGGGCGCCTCGAAGTACCAGATCGTCATCGAATCGCTAGAGCCGGCGGGCGTCGGCGCGCTGATGGCGCTGCTCGAAGAACGCAAGCGCAAGCTCGCAGCGGAAGGGTTGTTTGCGGAGGAGCGCAAGCGGCCATTGCCGTTCCTGCCGGGCGTAGTGGGAATCGTCACGTCGCCGACGGGCGCGGTCATTCGCGACATGCTGGCGGGGTTCAAGGAGCGGTTCCCGACGCGGGTGCTGCTATGGCCAGTGCGGGTGCAGGGCGAGACGTCGGCACAGGAAGTGGCAGCGGCGATCCGGGGGTTCAACGCATTGGCGCCGGGCGGACGGGTGCCGCGGCCTGACGTGCTGATCGTAGCGCGCGGCGGCGGCAGTCTCGAGGACCTGTGGGGATTTAACGAGGAAATCGTGGTGCGGGCGGCGGCGGAAAGCGAGATTCCGCTGATCTCTGCGGTGGGACACGAAACTGACTGGACGCTGATCGATCTGGCTGCGGATGCGCGGGCGCCGACGCCGACAAAGGCTGCGGAATGGGCGGTGCCGAAGCATTCCGAGCTGATCGAGCGGACGAGCGAGCTTGGCCACAGGCTGATGCAACGCATGCTGCGCCGGCTGGACGAGGCGCGGGCGCACTGGCGAGCGGCAGCGCGGGGCCTGCCGCGGCCGGACGAGCTGGTGGCGCTGCCGAGGCAGCGATTCGATGCGGCGGAAAAGCGGCTGTCACGGGCCTTGATGGCCAACACGCAAGCGCATGGGCGGCGGCTTGCGCATGTGGCGCCACGGCTGCAGCCGCGCCTGCTGGCGAACCGGATCGAGCGAGAGAGTGTACGGCTCGAGCGGGCGGCAGGGCGGATGGCAGAGGCGCTCGGGCGCGTGACAGGGCAGCGGCGGCTGGGGCTCGAACGGGTGGGCAGCCGGCTCAGCCCATCGGCGCTGTCGGCGCGGGTGGTGCGGATGCGCGAGCGCCATGACGGCCTGGTGCAGCGGTCGCAGCAGGCGTTTGCCGGTCTGATTGGGCGAAGGCGTCAGCAGTTGGATGGGCAAGGGCACCTGTTGCAATCGCTGAGCTATCGCAGCGTGCTCGGCCGCGGCTATGCCGTGGTGCGCGACGAAAGCGGGCGGGCTATGCGCTCGACGGGGCAATTCGCCGATGGTCGGATGATCGACATCGAAGTCGCGGACGGCCATGTGGGGGCCCGCGTCGACGGCGGGCATCGCGCTGACCCCGGAGGTGTGGGGCCGACCGGCGCCGGCTCGGCGGATGGTGGCCGGAAGCCCACTGCGGCCGAGACGGAGGCGAAAGCGGGCGAAACGGCGAAAAGGCAGGGGCGAGAGGCCGGCAGCGAGCCGGTGCGCTCGCGACCAACACCTTCGCGGCGGCGGGGCTCGAGCGACCAGGGGTCGCTGTTCTAGGGAAGGCCGCTTGGGCGATGTCGTCGATCGAGAGGCGGGTGCTTGTGCTGGCGCAGAGGGTGTAGGGCATGTATTGTGCCCGCGTTTCATGGGGCGCAATGGCCGCACGAGGCAAAACGCTGTGAGCCTAGAGCGCGTTCGTTTGAGGTGGAATTGTGAAGCTCGGTTGGCCGCGCCCTAGGTAATTGATTTAGAGGCTGATTTACGTCTTCGGTGGAAGCGAGGATGCTTCCACCTCAGCCGATCAGGCTCTATGGTCGGCGAGCTTCTGGTTTTCGGGGGTGTCACGAGGGACGCATCCAGCCAGGGCCCAAATGACAAGAACGATGGACCCAGGCAGACGAGATGAACCGATTCGAGCGACTTTTCGGCCTCAAAGGCGAGGCTCGGCTGACGTACCTGGCGGGAGAATTCCGGGTCGATGTGCCCGGTGATTTCGTACTTTGCGCCGTGAGCGGGAAGCCGATCGCCATTGGGGATCTGCGCTATTGGAGCGTGGAACTGCAGGAGCCGTACAGCTCGGCGGAGGCCTCGTTCGAGCGCTACAAGGAAGTGACCAAGCGGCGGGGCGGCGGTCAGCGCGCGCCCGGGTCAGGGGCTTCCGGGGGCGGAGGCGGCTCGCGCAAGTGAGCGGTCGAGCAGGGTGTCGAGAACGGCAGTTCCGGCCGCGTCAAAGGCAAGCCTGATCGGCAAAGTGCGGGCCAGGGATTTGAGCTCGCCCACTGCTGCAGCGCCGGATAGGCGCACCCAATCCTTTTCAGTGGTGACGAGCGTGGCCTGCTGGCGGCGGGCCTCGGCGATCAATGTTTGGGCCTCGGCTTCGGACAAGGGGTGATGGTCGGGGAAGGCGGTGCGGGAGGCGAGGCGGGCGCCGAGGCGTTCGAGCAGGTCGAAGAAGCGGGCGGGCGCGCCGATGCCGCAGAAGGCGACCAACGGGGCGTCGCGCAGCCATTGAGTGTCGTCAGCCGGCTCGGTGGTGGCGTGAAGAATGGGGCGATCGAAGCGCTGGGCGAGCCATTGCGTGATGGCGGCGGGCTGGCCGGCGTCGCGGGCCGGCGTGTTGACGACGATGGCGTCGGCCAGGGGAAGCTGGAAGTCGATCGGGGCGCGCAAGGGGCCTGCGGGTATGACCCGACAATTGCCGAGGCCGCGGGCGGCATCGACGACGGCGATGGAAAGGGCTTTGGCAAGGCCTGCATTCTGCAGGCCGTCGTCCATGATGATGGCTTGGATGCCGTTGGCGGCAGCGACCATGGCGCGGGCACCTGCGGCTCGGTCTGCTGCGATCATGGCCGGTGCGCTGCGGGCGAGAAGCAGGGGCTCGTCGCCAACATCGGCGGCGGTGTCGCCTTCGATGTCGACCCAATGCGGTCCGGTGCGGCGGGCTTTATAGCCGCGCGATAGAAACGCCGGTGCGATGCCGCGCTGGCGCAGTTTTTCAGCGAGATGAAGGGCGAGCGGTGTCTTGCCGGTGCCGCCTGCTGTGAAGTTGCCAACGCAGATGACGGGGAACTGGGCGGCGAAGGGTGTCAGGGCGCGGTAGCGGCGCTTGGCCTCCCAGCCATAGAGGCAGGCGAACGGAGTCAACAGCCGAGCGGCGGTGGTCGGCTCGGGGCGATACCACCACCCAGGCTCCTTAAACGGCACGCCGATCCGCCTCGTGGATCGGCGCCGCCTCGGCCAGTAGCGTCACCAACGCAGTGGCAGTGCGCTCGAGCGCGCCTGACATATGGGTCAGCGCCTGGGTCGCGCCGGCCTGCATGGCGGCGATGCGCTCAGGTGCGGTGAGGAGGGCGCGGAGGGCCGGTGCGAGATGGGCTGCGTCGGGTACGATCTCGGCGCCGCCGGCAGCGGTCAAGGCGGAGATGGCGTCGGTAAAATTGCGCGTGTGCGGGCCTGAGACGACGGCTGCACCGTGCTGGACGGCCTCGATCGGGTTCTGGCCGCCGTGGGGCACGAGGGAGCCACCGATGAAGGCGATGGGGGTCGAGGCGTAGAGGGTGCCGAGCTCGCCGATGGTATCGGCGATATAGATGTCCGTGGTGGGCGATGGCAGCTCGCCCTGCTGGCGGCGCGCGACCTGCAGTCCCATGGCGGTCAGCGAGGCTGCGATGCGGGGACCGCGCTCGGGATGGCGAGGGGCGATGATGCTCGCCAAACCCGGCACGATCTGGCGCAGCTCGAGATGGGCCTTGGCGAGCAACTCCTCCTCGCCCGGGTGGGTGCTGGCAGCGACGATGCGTGGGCGGCTGCCAAGCGCAGTGGCGAGGGCCAGGTGGGCGTCGCGATCCACGGGCGGCGGCGGGGCATCGAACTTGAGATTGCCCGAGCTGGCGGCATTGGCTGCGCCCAGCGAGCGGAAGCGTTCGGCAAGGGTTTCGCTTTGGGCGAGCACAACAGCGAAGCGGGAGAAGAGGGCACTGGCAAGGCCGGGGCGACGTTGCCAGCGCTCGAAGGAGGCGTCGGACATGCGGGCGTTGACCAGCGCCAGGGGAATCTGGCGGCGGTTGGCCTCGATAACGAGATTGGGCCAGATCTCCTGCTCGGTGAACACGCCGAGGGAAGGGCGCCAGTGGTCGAGGAAGGCCGAGACGAGGCCGGGCGAATCAAGCGGCACGTACTGGTGGATGGTGCGCGGGGGCAGGCGCGTTGCAGCGAAGTTCGCCGAGGTGACGGTGCCGGTGGTCAGCAGGAACGTGAGATCAGGCCGGGCCTCGCTCAGGCGGCGGAGCAGGGGGAGAATAGAGCTGGTTTCGCCGACACTGGCCGCATGGACCCAAACCAGTGGGCCGTCAGGGCGGCGCGTGGATGTCTTGCCCAGGCGTTCACCCAGGCGGGCCCGGTCCTCCTTGCCGTGGCGCTGGCGCCACCACAAGATGAGTGGTGCCACGGGAACCGCGGCGCGCGTCAAAGCGCTGTAGAGCCTGAGCTCGACACGGTCCGGCGGAGCAGGGATTGCGATCGGCAATCTCCCGGGAACGCCGGTATTGAGCATCGGGCTCGTCATTGGCCAGTCTTCGATTCGAGGCGAATGGTGCAACTTCATCGTGTGTATTGAGAGCGATCGGTATGACCGCTCGCGGGAAGAGATGGATCCAGTCCGCCGCTTTCGGCGCAAGCAGCAGCCCGAACACCAGCATCGTGCGACGCATTCGGCCGGCCCTGAAGGACGGTTTGGTCTGTCAGCTATAGCGAACCGGCACGACACCACACTACCGGTTGTTTGATTCTACAAATCTCGACCCTGGCTTGCCAAGGACGAAGGCCAGAGATGCACTGGAAAGTGACGGCAAAGACACCATGTGCTTGCGTTTTTGCGCGAGGATTGCTCTGTGAGGCCGTGATTTGCGGTGTAGTGGCTAGGCAACGACAGGGATGGCGTCGCGGAGGCGATGGGGAAGATTGCCAAAAATCATCGGCGCGCGGTGCGCAAATGGGTGCGCGGATGGCGAGAGTCGATCAGCGTGCAGTCGCCGGACTGGGCGCGCAAGGCGTTCAGCCGACCGGTCAACTATGCCGACATGCTGTTGGTGGACCACGGCATTTTCCGCCTTGCCTACCTCAATCTGCACCGCCTTGGCGCAACGGCGTGGCGATCGGCGCAGCCCGCGCCCTTCCAGATTTCGCGGATTGCGCGCCTCGGGGTCAAGACGATCGTCAATCTACGTGGACCCCGATGGTGCGGAAGCTATTGGCTGGAGCGGGAAGCGTGCCGGCGTCATGGCCTGACGATGATCGATTACCAGGTGCGGTCGCGGGCTGCGCCTAGTCGTGACGAGGTGCTCGGAGCGCGCGATTTGTTTCAGCGCGTCGAGGGGCCGCTGCTGCTGCACTGCAAATCCGGTGCAGACCGGGCCGGACTGATGAGCACGCTCTATCTGATCGTCGTCGACGGGGTGCCGGTCGAGGAGGCGCGACGGCAACTGTCACTGCGCTTCGGTCATATCCGACAATCGGACACGGGCATCCTGGATCACTTCTTCGAGTGCTATCTGGCGGCCAATGCGCTTCAACCAATCGACTTTTTCGATTGGGTGGAGCGGGTCTACGATCCCGACGCGGTGAAGCGATCGTTCCAGGCGAAGGGGTGGGCGAATGTGCTGACCAACGGGGTGCTGCGGCGCGAATAGGCGGTACTTGGCGCAACTCGTCGCGCAAGCGATTGACGATCCTCGGATGAGACGGGGAGGACGCAGGGGGCTGTTGAAAAGCGAAAGCCCGGCCGCAGGGACCGGGCTCGCTCAAATTCAGGTCGGCGAGTGCCTTATGAGCGCTGGCTCGGGGCGCCTGGCGCTGCCGCCTTGGTCGACTTACCTGGCAGGAGGCCTTCGCGCTGAGCGCGCTTACGGGCCAACTTGCGGGCCCGGCGTACAGCCTCGGCCTTTTCGCGGACGCGACGCTCTGACGGCTTCTCGTAATAATTGCGGAGCTTCATCTCCCGGAAAATGCCCTCGCGCTGCATCTTTTTCTTGAGCGCCTTGAGAGCCTGATCGACGTTGTTGTCGCGAACGAGTACCTGCAAGCGAGTTCCTTCCTCGACGGTCGGGGCGGGGTTTAGGCCCCAAGCCACGGTTTGCGTTGATGTTTCTGGTTTGGACTGCACGAACGCTGAACGCCGGCGGAGCCGGTTGTGCATGCCAATCTGACGCTAACCCTAGCAAATACAGGGGTGCGTGTCCACCGGAGCGTTCGTGACGTGTTGCCCCGCGCACCCTCTAGCCGCGCCGTTGCTTGGGGGGGCGATGATATAACCTGGCGGGCCGACCTCCGGGGCGCAAGGGCGGTGCCAGGACGGGCTGAATTAACCAGCCGCTGCTGCGATTATTGCGCATGTGGTGGGAATGGCCTGATGGGATGGAATGGCCGACAATGTGCCGCTGCGGCAGGGCGTCGTGAGACGTGCGGCACGCGGGATGATAGGTCATGAGTATTCTCGAACGACACTTAGGCATGATCCTGCCGGAGCTGCCGGTACTTTCCTCGGTTTTGGACCTTGGCGCCGGCCCCAAGGCAGACGCCATGCGCGGAGACCATCCATGAGCGCTACCCATACGCACACCCAAGGCCTGGGCGAGCAGGAGAGCATCTGGTTCAAGCTGACGGCCCTGCACAAGGGCGGCAATCCGAACCCGATGCAGACATTGTGTCAGTTGACCGAGCGCCACGGCGGCGTGATCACGGTCAACATGGGCAACGAGCGTGTGGTGTTCCTGTCCGAGCCCGAGCACTTCAAGCGTGTGCTGGTGGGCAAAGTCGACAACTACATCAAGTATTTTGACGGACTGAAGCCGATCTTCGGCAAGAGCATGATCACACACGACGGGGCGTTGTGGCAGAAGATCCGCATGCCGCAGCAGCCGGCGTTCCATCCCGACATGTTCGCTGAATACATCCCCTACTTCCTAGCGGCCATCCAGCAGAAGATGGAGATGTGGGGCGAGCTCGCCAAGACGGGCGAGACCGTTGAAATGGTGGAGCAGACCTGGACGCTCGCGGCCGACATGATCTGCAAGGCGCTGTTCGACCGGGACATGCCGTTCAATCCGCATGTGATCTTCAAATATGTGAAGACCTACACGGACGTGATGAACCACAAGGACCTGCGCCTGAAGAAGGTGTCGGGGGCGGAGTTCGAGATCACCGAGGAAATCGACGGCGAAGGCGATGGAAGCCTGGGCCAGTGTGCCGCCAGCGGTGATGGCCGCCGATCCGCGAGAGCAGCGGAGCCAGACCCTGCTGAAGCTGATCGAGGCCGCGGTCGCCAATCCGGAAATTCCGGATTTCGACGAGCAGCAGGCGGTGGACGAGCTCAAGCAGTATTTATGGGCAGGGACTGAAACGACAGCGCTGACGCTGGCGTGGGCGCTCTACGAGACATCGCGGCGGCCGGAGATTGCCGAGCGCATCCGGCGCGAAGGCGACGAGGTCTATGGCAATGCGGGGCGCGAGCCGACGGCTGCCGACTACTCCTCGCTCGCCTATACGCGGGCTGTGATCCAGGAGACGATGCGGATGTATCCGCCGATCTGGGGCCTCATCCGGGTGGCAGCGGATGACGACGTCATCGGCGAGAAACAGATTCGAGCCGGCGACCGCGTGGTGATGTTTGCGTATGGCACGCATCATTCGCCGAAATACTGGGACGAGCCGGAAGAGTACCGGCCGGAGCGGTTCATGGGGGATGCTGCAAAAAAGCGCAAACCCTACACGTACATTCCGTTCGGTGGCGGCAAGCGGTCGTGTATCGGTGGCGCCATGAGCCAGGTGGAGAATACGCTGGCTTTGTCGATTCTGCTGAGGCGATTCCGGCCCGAGTATGTGGGCAACGACTTCGCGCCGGCCGACCAGCATCCGGGCATCAACGCCACGGTGACGCTGACGCCTCGGGGTGGGCTCAACTTCAAGATCCGGGAGTTGAGTTGAGGGCTTCGCCGCCGTGACCAGGGCGCGCTGGTTCCGGAGCCGGCGTCGCACGTATTGGCAAAGCGGCTTCTGCAGCGGCGAGCGCTCCGCGCACATTCGGTACCGGATCACGTTGGCGCTCATGTCCTGGGGCTTCGCGCTTTGTGACGACGGCGTGTAATCGCTCTCGATATCAGATCCGACTCGCTCGTGTTTGCGTGTGCAGGCCAGAAGTCTGATAGGCTTGGCATCTCACCAGGCTGGAGATGGAGACAGGTCATGCCTGACTTGAGTTCCGGCTCGTGGATGCTCTGGGCGCTGCTGTCGGCGGTGTTTGCGGCGTTGACGGCGATCTTTGCGAAGGTCGGCGTGGAGGGCGTCAACTCGGACCTGGCGACATTCCTGCGGACGATCGTGATCGTTGCGGTGCTGGGTGCCATTCTGGCGGTACGGGGGTTGTTCCAGCCTCTCGGTAGCATCTCGGGGAGGACGTATCTGTTCCTGACGCTGTCCGGGTTGGCGACGGGAGCGTCGTGGGTTTGCTACTTCCGGGCCTTGAAGCTCGGTGATGCGGCGCGGGTGGCGCCAATCGACAAGCTCAGCGTGGTACTTGTCGTCATTTTTGGCGTGCTGGTGCTGGGCGAGCACCTAGCGTGGCACAACTGGTTCGGTGTGGCGTTGTTGGGCGCGGGCGTGGTTTTGATCGCGATGCCGTGAGTGGCTCGCTCTCATTCGTTTCGGGGGTGCCGGTGCGCCTTACCACAGGCACTCGCGCAGGTGCTCTTCCTGCTCGAGACGATCGAGCTCGTAGCTGGTGAAGTCGCGGCGCGAGATGACGCCGAGGACGTTGCCGTTCTCATCGACGACGGGGAGGTGGCGGAAGCCGCCTTCGCTCATACGGCGCAGGGCCTCGATGGCCTGGGCGCGTGCGACCGCCGTGACCGGGGCAGCGGTCATGGCGTCGGCCACGGGATGGGTTGGCGAGGCCTTGCCGGCTGCCAAGGCGCGAACGGCGTCGCGACCGGTGAAGATGCCCGCCAACTGGCCGGCATCGTCGAGAATGACGACGGCACCGACACCGTGCTGGCGCATGAGACTGCAGGCTTGGTGGATCGGATCGGCTGAGGTGACCTGCAGTGTCGCCTTGTCCCTGACGATGTCGCCGACGCCGCGCTCAGGCGGGCTGAGGGTGGCGGCACCGGAGCGCTGGCGGAAGAACTCCTCCAGCTCCATGCCCTTGAAGTCATTCAGCGAGACAATGCCGACCACGACGTTGCGGTCGACAACTGGAAGGTGGCGGAAGCCTTGCTCGGTCATGATGCGGAGAGCGTCAATGGCACGATCAGATGGCGCGACTACGACGGGATCGGGCGTCATGGCTTCAGCGAGTGGTGTGTCGGCCATGCCGGACTGGTCGACCATCAGGCGGACGGCATCGCGACCGGTGAAGATGCCGGCGAGGCGATTTCCCTCACCGGACACGAGGACCGAGCCGGTCTGGTGCTCGCACATGGCGCGGCAGGCGTCGGCGACGGTTGCGTCGGACGGCAAGACCAGCGGTTTCTGGTTCTTTACGATGTAAGACAGCGGTCGGTTTGTCATGGCCAAGCGCCTCCAGACGACGCCCCAACACATGCGTCGAAGCTCAGTCCCAGCTTAGTCATGCAACTGTCACAAACGCCATGATCTGGCGCAATCGGGCCGAGGGGCGGACGGGTGGTGTCGACTGCCGGACGTCCTTTTTCGAGCCGGCGCAGGAATTAAGAATGGCGATCTTGACCTGGTGCATCGCCGGCCTGGGCGCGGCCTTTGCTGCTTCCATCACCGGCATGCCAGCGCGCGCCAGCGTCGGCGCGCCTGCTGCAGGACGACCACCGTGGGGTGTTACATGCCTGAGGGGCGGGTGGTGTCCTTGACCTGGGTGCGGTGCATGAGGCGGCGCAGGCTCGGGTCGAGGGTGTTGCGGCGATGGAGCGTGCAGCGGTTGTCCCAGATGATGAGATCGCCCGGCTGCCATTGCTGGGCCCAATGGAAGGGGCCGCTTTCAACGTGGGTCCATAGCTCGTCGAGGAGTGTGTCGCTTTCGGCATCGGTGAGGCCGACGATCCAGGCGTTGGGGCGGCGGCCCAGGTAGAGCGACGGGCGGCCGGTCTCGGGATGGCGGACGACGAGGGGGTGGATGGCGCCGGGCCGGTCGGCGTTGGCGTAGGCCTCGGCAAAGCCCTGGCGGAGCTGGCCGGACGAATTGCGGGTGGCGTCGTGCTTGCAGGCGAGGCCCTGGATGCGCGCCTTCATTGCGGCCGGCAGGGTCTCGTAGGCCTTGTAAAGATTATAGAAGAATGTCTCTCCGCCTTTGGCCGGTGTTTCCAGGCCGTAGAGCAGGCTCGCCTTCGGCGGCAGGTCGACGTAGCTCATGTCCTGATGCCAGACGAGCTCGGAATTGCCCAGGCCGCCGATCGGCTTGCCGTCCATGACAATGTTGGAGATGACGGCGATGTCCTTGCGATGACGGGCGAGGGGGCTGTCCTTGGCGCTGATGGGGGCATTGTCGAGCTCGCCGAAGCGGCGGGAAAAAGAGGCGAGCTGGTCGTCGTCGAGTTGCTGGCCGCGAAAGCGCAGCACGAGGTGGTCGTTCCAGGCGCGGTAGACGGCGCGGAAGGTTGCCTCGTCGAGGGCCTTCGAGACATCGAGGCCCTGGATGTCGGCGCCCAGGCTGGCGCCGGTCGGCACAACGGTGATTGCGGCAGAAGCTGACATCGCGATAGTCCTCCTGGCGAAAACGGCTGCGCCGGCGCTGTCGTGGTGAGTTTGGGGCGGGCCGGCGCGCCTATGCTGTCATGCGGCGGCGAGCGGCGCCAGAAGGTCGAAGATGCGCTCGTCGAGCTTGGTGCGCTCGCCTGTGGGATGGATCGACTGGATGCAGACGTGGTCGGCGCCGGCCTTCCAGTGGTCCTCGATGCGGGCGCGGATGGTGGCCTCGTCGCCCCAGCAGATATTGGCGTCGATCAAGGCGTCGGAGCCGCCGTCGGCGAGGTCTGACTGGTTGAAGCCGAGGCGGCGCCAATTGGCGCAGTAGTTCTCCATGGCGATATAGGGGGCGAGCGCGACGCGGGCACCGGCGCGGGCGCGGGCGGGATCGGTTTCGAGCATGACCATCTGCTCGGGGCAGAGGAGTTTGCCGGGGCCGAGGATCTTGCGTGCTTCGGCGGTGTGGGCGGGGGTCACGCAATAGGGGTGGGCGCCGTCGGCCGCCTCTTTGGCGAGCTTGAGCATGACGGGGCCGAGGGCTGCGATCACGGTCAATGGGGGTGTTGCGGGTGCGGGGCCGGCGTACGGCACCTCGCTCATGGCTTTCAAGTAGGCGCGCATGGTCGGTACGGGCTTGCCGTAGTCGTGGCCGCGCATGCCCGACACCATAGGCTTGTGGGAGACGCCGAGGCCGAGGAGGAAGCGGCCGCCGGACTGCTCGTTGAGGCCGAGCTGGGCAGCGCGGGCTGCCATGGGATCGCGGGCGTAGATGTTGGCTATGCCGGTCGCAATGTTGAGGGTCGTGGTGTTGGCGAGCATCCAGGCGGCGTTGACGAGGACGTTGCGACCGCGGCTTTCGGGCATCCACAGCGTCCGGAAGCCTCGGGCCTCGGTGCGGCGGGCGAAGGCTGCGGCATCGTTGGCCGAGAGTGCGTCGAGCGAGGCCCAGACGCCGAGCTTGCCGAGGTTCATGAAGGCGGTCTCCTGATGGGGGTGTTGCGGTCAAGCTAAGCAGGTTTGAAGGGGGAGGGGCAAGGCGGAGATAGCGTGTATTGGACGGTCAAGAGGGCACGAGAAGCAGATTAGACGCGCGTAGATTTTGTATGATGTGGAGCGGTGTCGACCGCACGCATCAGGACGGCGGGCCCTGCGGTGATGCAGCACGCAGCCGGTGGCATGGCGAACGCTGGCTTTACACTCTGCCTGTCAGTAGCCAACGGCGTTGCCGGAACCTGTTCCGCGCCGGCCCTGGCCACGTGAAGCGCGGAGCGAAATAGGTTATTGGGCGCTCGATATGCCGGTTGCGCTCGACCGTCGCGACCAGCTCGAATGCAGCTTGCCGGCAGATTGCGTCATCTCCTGGCATATGGCTGCTGAATGGAAAGGAGTAAGTGCGTGGCGGTTCGTCCAGGAGACCAGCTAGGACACTGCGAGAGTGGACGAGGTCGTCGCGGAATAGGTCTGCACTGACCGTGTCGCGCTTGAGGTGAAGGTGGCCGTGGCTGCCGATTTCGTGACCGACTTGGTGGGCTGCTCTAACGTGATCCGCACTTGGATATAGGTTGCCTGGCAGCTGGGGCATGCCTGTTGTAAGCGAAGGGGTGGCATTGGCTTCGGCGAGGATGGCGCATACGATCTCGTAGGGCGTGCGCTCCCTAAGGTGATGAGCGATCATACGGGAATCCGGGCTTGCTGGATGCCCACTATGCGTGAGGAAGGTGTTGGCAATTTTGTGAAATCGCTCCGAGGCATCAGGATTGCGCGTGTGCCAATAGAGAGCGTGCTCCCAGATCAGAGACCGCGCGTCAATGAGGCCTGTGGTCTGAAAAAATACGGCTTTGATCCCCATGGTTTCGAGGATGTCGCGGCCGGTCGTGTAGTTATCTGCGAAACAATCGTCGAAGGCCACGATGACCCCGAATTGGTGGGGTTCGGGAAACTCTCCCGACAAGATCTGGTCAAAGGTCATGAAGCGAGCGCCAAGCCGGGTGAGATATCGCAAGTCCCACTCAAGCTCCTGGGGCGAGGTGGCTGGCACGCCGCCTCGCGTGAGGAAGGCGTATGGGTCCTGATCGGGCGCTGCGATGCGGTGATAGAGCAGGCATGCCACACGGCCGTGTCCGTGCCGAAGGAGTAACCTCTCGAGCCCGGGCAGGAAGCTGCGTCCATCGCCCGGTTGGCAATGCGTGGCAGAAGGCTGGCAATGGGGAGCGCCATTTCACATCTGCCCTATGAGCCGAACTTCGGCGTCCAATTCATGCTTGCGGCTCAAGTAACGCTCAATAAGTCCTGCCGCCAGCTTCCGATTGACCATGACGTGCAGGTAAGGATCGTATTGGTAGCCGGTTCGACGCAAGAACTCCTTGCCAACGGTCCACTGCTTGAACTCGTTCAGCGCGGCCGTCGTGGATCTGCTTCAATGCTGAGATCATTGCGCGATTTCCAAGCTCGAATGACTTTGCATCGATCGTCTCGATGGTGTCATCCGGTGACAAGTTCGGGCGAGCGGTGATGACGATGTCTCCGGAATCAATTCCGGAATTGATATGGTGGATTGTGATGCCCACCAACTCTGGGTGGTCTTCCAGCAACATGAATAGGTTGCAATTGCCGCCCCGTGAATATGGGGAAAGGCCGGTGTGCAAATTGATCATCCCGAGCCGGAGCGCGTTGGCGCGGCCGAGTAGGGGCTCGCGGATCAATCGCGTGCCGTTCACCGCTACGGCATCGGGGCGAATGCGGTCGAGCACCTCAAGCGTGGCTGCATCGTTGATATTTTCGACGCAGTGAACCTCTACCCCAGAAGGGATGTCGGGCGGCTTTCCATTGCGATACAGGATACGTTCGATCAAAGGCTGTGCCTGACGCTGATATGCCGGGCGATTGAGCCTGACCGATGCATAGCGCAGGAGACGGCGCGGGTTCGTGTAGGGAAAGATGCGCTCGATTGCCGATCGACGCGAGGCCCGATCGATCTGAAGCACGATGGCCTCGAGGGTGTAGGCATCATTCAGGCGCTGCATCAAGTCGCGTTGGAAGAGGCCATCGCAACAAAAGAGGACAACCCGAATGCCTTTGTCTGTCATTTCAACTTCCCGGCAGTGAGCTCACAATTCCAGTACAAGTAAGAATGTTCCGCGATTTTTTTGGTCTATCGCGTTGTGATCGGGATTTGAAGGACGTTCTGATGCTGGCTGGCCTGTCACCGGTCGCGGGAGCCGAGGGTGCGGAGGCGCAGTGCGTTCAAGCGGATGAAGCCTGCGGCGTCCTTCTGGTCGTAGGCGCCGCGGTCGTCCTCGAAGGTGACGAGGGTGGAGGAGTAGAGCGACTTCGGGCTGTCGCGGCCGATGACGATGACGTTGCCCTTGTAGAGCTTCGAGGCGGACCTTGCCCTCGACGTGCTCCTGGCTCTTGTCGATCAGGGCCTGCAGCATCTCGCGCTCGGGCGAGAACCAGAAGCCGTTGTAGATCAGCTCGGCGTAGCGCGGCATCAGCTCGTCCTTGAGGTGGGCGGCGCCGCGGTCGAGCGTGAGGCTCTCGATGGCGCGGTGGGCGGCCAAGCAGGATGGTGCCGCCGGGCGTCTCGTAGACGCCGCGCGATTTCATGCCGACGAAGCGGTTCTCGACGAGGTCGATGCGGCCGATGCCGTTGTCGCGGCCGAGGTCGTTCAGGCGGGCGAGCAGAGTTGCGGGCGAAAGCGCCTTGCCGTCGATCGACACGGCGTCGCCCTTCTTGAAGCCGATCTCGATGACGGTGGCTTTGTCCGGCGCTTCCTCCGGCGAGATCGTGCGCATGTAGACGTAGGGCGGCGGCTCGACGTTGGGGTCCTCGAGCACCTTGCCCTCGGAGGACGAGTGCAGGAGGTTGGCGTCGACGGAGAAGGGGGCTTCGCCGCGCTTGTCCTTGGCGATGGGGATCTGGTGGTTCTCGGCGAAGTCGATGAGGTCCTCGCGGCTCTTGAAATCCCATTCGCGCCAAGGCGCGATGATCTTGATGGACGGCTCGAGCGCGTAATAGGAGAGCTCGAAGCGGACCTGATCGTTGCCCTTGCCGGTGGCGCCGTGACAAACGGCGTCGGCGCCGACCTTCCGGGCGATGTCGATCTGGGCCTTGGAGATCAGCGGGCGGGCGATCGAGGTGCCGAGCAGGTAGACGCCCTCGTAGAGGGCGTTGGCGCGGAACATCGGAAAGACGAAATCGCGGATGAACTCCTCGCGAAGATCCTCGATGAAGATGTGCTCGGGCTTGATGCCGAGCATGAGGGCCTTGTCGCGGGCCGGGCCCAGCTCCTCGCCCTGGCCAAGGTCGGCGGTGAAGGTTACGACCTCGCAGCCGTAGGTTTCCTGCAGCCATTTCAGGATGATCGAGGTGTCGAGGCCGCCGGAATAGGCCAGCACTACGCGCTTGACCTTGCCCTTCATGTCGCTGCCTTCGCCGGCGCTGTTGGCCATCGTGCTCGTCTCCTGCAGTGCGGTTTCCGCGGTTGCGGCGCACTATAGGCAGCGGGCGGGCGCGGGCAAGGCTCTCGGTGGCGCAGGCAAGCGGTGCCATGGCGGGGGATAGCGAAGGTCAGCGCTTTTTCCAGCCCATTTCCCAGAAGTCTGCTTCGAGGCGGGTGGCTTCACGGAAGAGGCGCACGAGCTCGGCTTCGCGGGCGGGGGTGACGTAGCGCTGGGCGAGGCGTTCGAGGTGATCTTCAGCAGCCTTGGCGACCTGCTGGTAGGGCTCGCCAGCGTACTCGGCGATCCAGACGCGGTAGGGATTGGTGGGGTCGTTGCCGCGGGATTTGGCTTCGAGACTCTTGGCGATCTCGGCATAACCGATGACGCAGGGGGCGAGCGCCACCTTGAGCGAGAGCAGGTCGCCACGCATGCCGGCGTCGAGGGCGTAGCGGGTGTAGGCCAACGTCTCGGGCTCGGGCGGGGCGGTTTCGAGGTCGGCAGGGGAGAGGCCCCAATTGGCGCAGAGCTTGACGTGCAGGTCCATCTCGACGTCGAGGATCGCTGCGAGACCGCCTGCACCCTCGCGCATGTCGGCCAGCGTCGGCGCCTTGTAGACGGCAAGCGCATAGGCGCGGGCGAACTCGATCAGGAACAGGTAGTCCTGGACGAGATAATGACGGAAAGCCGGCTCGGGGAGGGTGGCGTCGGCCATGCCCTGCGTGAAGGGGTGGCGGGTGTAGGCCTCCCACTCCGGGCGGGCCTGCTGCTTCAGGCGTTGGAAAAGGGTCATGGCGGGTGCTCTGCTGGTTGGCGATTGACCTCCAGTGATGCAGCAACCCGACGTTGGGGGCAACTCGAGGTCACGCAGTTTGGGTGCTTTGGTAGAGCGTGTTGGTGGCGGCGGCGGGCCGGGGCAGCTCGGCGTTCTGCATAAGCGCGTTGGCCCGAGGCCGGCAACGCATTGCGGCGAAGGCGCTGCTCGTTGGCCGGGAAGGCGAGCTGGATTTGCACGCATCGCAGGGACGGCATCGGATTGCATAAAGTTTTATGCAGTTGTTGGCGCGCTGAGGCAGCCGGTCTTTACGCTTTTCTGGGATCATTG
This sequence comes from uncultured Alphaproteobacteria bacterium, assembly GCA_963761475.1. Lineage (GTDB taxonomy): Bacteria > Pseudomonadota > Alphaproteobacteria > Rhizobiales > Hyphomicrobiaceae. The sequence continues at coordinate 73,338 of CAVXGT010000010.1, read as the reverse complement.
GGACGCGTGGAAACGGTGGGGAACCGACAGGGGGCGGAGTGGAACTGGCTGATATGGCTGACATGGCTGGCAGGAGCGATGTAAGCGAACCGGCAGAGACGACAGATGGCGGGTTCGAAGCGCCTGTTCGGCGCACTCTTGACGAGGAAACTGCGGGGCAGGCTGCCTTGCGCCGTCTCGAAGCGGTTGGTGAGATTCTTGGCGGCTGGGTCTGGGAGACCGATGCTGCACATCGCTTCGTCTATCTGAGCCCCAGCGTCGAACAGCACGCGGGGCATCGGCCGGAGGCCTATTACGGCAAGACGCGGGACGCGCTCAATCACGTCGTCTATCGCCTTGATGACAGCAGCAATTGGCGGGCGCAACTGGAGGGCTGCGGGCCGTTCGGTCCGCTCGAGTTCGTCCTTCATGTCGGCAGCGAAGCGCGATTGATGCAGACCGTCGGGCGGCCGCAGTTCGACCAGGCCGGGGTTTTTACGGGCTATATCGGCGTCGCTTTCGAGGTCAAGAGCAAGCCAAAGGTGCACGCGAGCGAGCGACGCACGGAGGTCCGGAACCGGGTTGTGCGCGCGGCCGAGGTGCTGTTGCCGGACGCTGGCGGGGCGGTGACGTGCGTGTTGGCCGATCTTTCGACCGGCGGCGCGCGACTACTGCTGCCCGACAATGTGCAGATCCCGCGCGCCTTCCGCCTCAAGGTGGATGCGCTCGCCATCGACCGGGCCTGCCGTATGCGCTGGCGGCGCGGCACCTCGATGGGGCTGGAGTTCGTCGACTGAGCGAACGGCAGGTTGGGTCGTGCCGGACCCAATTCCCGTGCACGACTGATGCGGAACGGCTTCAGTCGATGTCGTCGACGGAGGAGGGGCCGCCACCCTTGATGCGCCGGGCCAGAGCGGCCTCGATGAACTCGTCGATGTCGCCATCGAGCACGCCGGCAGTGTCGGAGGTCTCGACGCCGGTGCGCAGGTCCTTGACGAGCTGATAGGGCTGCAGCACGTAGGACCGGATCTGGTGGCCCCAGCCGATCTCCGACTTGTTGGCCTGATCGGCGAGCGCTTTTTCCTCGCGCTTCTTCAGCTCCATCTCGTAGAGGCGCGCCTTGAGGCGCTTCATGGCGATGTCGCGGTTCTGGTGCTGGGAGCGCTGCTCCTGGGCGAAAATTATTATGTTGGTCGGCTTGTGGACGAGGCGGACGGCGGAACTCCGTGCGGTTGACGGACTGGCCTCCGGCGCCTTGCGAGCGGGTGTAGGAAATGTCGAGGTCGGCGGGGTTGATCTCGATCTCGATGGTGTCGTCGACGACGGGGTAGACGGTGACGCTCGAGAACGAGGTGTGGCGGCGGGCGTTGGCATCATAGGGAGAGATGCGCACGAGGCGGTGGACGCCGGCCTCGGTCTTGAGCCAGCCATAGGCGTTCTCGCCCTTGACCTCGATGATGGCGCTCTTGATGCCGGCTTCTTCGCCCTCGCCGATGTCGGTGACGGTGACCTTGTAGCCGCGTTCCTCGGCCCATCGCGTGTACATGCGCAGGAGCATGGAAGCCCAGTCCTGGCTTTCGGTGCCGCCGGCACCGGCGTGGACCTCGAGGTAGGCGTCCATGCCGTCGGCTTCACCGGAGAGCAGGGCCTCGACCTCGCGGCGCTGGACATCCTTGACGAGGCGCTTGAGGGCTGTCTCGCCCTCGGTCATGGTGGCTTCGTCGTCCTCCGCCTCACCCAGCTCGAGCAAGGTCATGGCATCGTCGAGTTCGCGCTCGAGCTGCTTGTAGCTGGAGATGGCGCGTTCCATGCCCTGACGCTGGCGCATGACCTTCTGGGCGCGCTGCGGATTGGACCAGAGGTTGGGATCCTCGCTGTCGCGGTTCAGCTCTTCGAGGCGCTTTTCGGCAGAATCCCAGTCAAAGAGACCTCCTTAGCAAGGACAGCGACTCTTTGATGTCGTTGACCAACTGCTCATGCTCAGCCCGCATGGTGGCAAGTCCTTCCAATGTCCGGTTCGTGGGTGGCCGGAGCCATCACGTGTTTCGCGTCCTGCCTCGATATAGGGCGCATGGCCGACCGCCGCAATCGGAGATCGGGCTGCGACAGTCCGTTGCCTTTACCAGCGGCTGCCGGAGCCGAGGCCGCGGACTGCGGAGCGCTCGTCGTCGCGTGCAGCACCAAGGCGATCGTCGCCGCTGTTGAAGCCGACCACGGAGTAGGCGTCGTCGGGCTCCTCGCTCGGCTTGAAGGCTTCAAGGATCGCGTCCGCGTCGCCGGGTTCGGCGCGCAGGCCGGTTTTAGGGTTGACGCGGACGAGCTTGATGCCCGGTGGGATGCGGAAGGGTACGGGCTTCTTGTCGGCCAGCGCGAGCTTCATGAAGTTGGCGAAGATCGGGGCGGCGACCTGACCGCCGGTGGCCGATTTGCCCATGGGTTTCGGCGTGTCGTAGCCAACGAAGACGCCAACGACCAGGTCGGGCGTGTAGCCGACGAACCAGACGTCCTTGGAGTCGTTCGAGGTGCCGGTCTTGCCGGCGAAGGGGACGCCGGGGACGATACGCTTGACCAACGTCGCGGTGCCGCGCTGGACCACGCCTTCCAGGATCGAGGTCATCTGATAGGCCGTGTGAGGATCGATGATCTGCTGGCGATCGTCGGGCAGCTCGGGTTCGGACTGGCCAGTCCATTGCGGCGCATTGCACTGCGGACACTGGCGCGCATCCTTGCTCCAGACGGATTTGCCCCATCGGTCCTGGATGCGGTCGACCAGAGTTGGCGTCACCTTTTTGCCGCCGTTGGCAAGGACAGCGTAGCCGGTGACCATGCGCAGTAACGTGGTCTCGCCGGCGCCGAGAACCATGGCGGGAAGGGGGGCCGGCGATAATGTATATGCCCTGTACTTGGCTCAGTCGTCTTGCTGGCCCCCCTTCCCGCCATGGTTCTCGGCGCCGGCGAGACCACGTTACTGCGCATGGTCACCGGCTACGCTGTCCTTGCCAACGGCGGCAAGAAGGTGACGCCAACCCTGGTCGACCGCATCCAGGACCGATGGGGCAAATCCGTCTGGAGCAAGGATGCGCGCCAGTGTCCGCAGTGCAATGCGCCGCAATGGACTGGCCAGTCCGAACCCGAGCTGCCCGACGATCGCCAGCAGATCATCGATCCTCACACGGCCTACCAGATGACCTCGATCCTGGAAGGCGTGGTCCAGCGCGGCACCGCGACGTTGGTCAAACGTATCGTCCCCGGCGTCCCCTTCGCCGGCAAGACCGGAACCTCAAACGACTCCAAGGACGTCTGGTTCGTCGGCTACACGCCCGACCTGGTCGTTGGCGTCTTCGTTGGCTACGACACGCCGAAACCCATGGGCAAATCGGCCACCGGCGGTCAGGTCGCCGCCCCGATCTTCGCCAACTTCATGAAGCTCGCGCTGGCCGACAAGAAGCCCGTACCCTTCCGCATCCCACCGGGCATCAAGCTCGTCCGCGTCAACCCGAAAACCGGCCTGCGCGCCGAACCCGGCGACGCGGACGCGATCCTTGAAGCCTTCAAGCCGAGCGAGGAGCCCGACGACGCCTACTCCGTGGTCGGCTTCAACAGCGGCGACGATCGCCTCGGCGCCGCGCGCGACGACGAGCGATCCGCTGTCCGCGGCCTGGGCTCCGGCAGCCGTTGGTAAAGGCAACGGACTGTCGCAGCCCGATCTCCGATTGCGGCGGTTGGCCATGCGCCCTATATCGAGGCAGGACGCGAAACACGTGATGGCTCCGGCCACCCACGAACCGGACATTGGAAGGACTTGCCACCATGCGGGCTGAGCATGAGCAGTTGGTCAACGACATCAAAGAGTCGCTGTCCTTGCTAAGGAGGTCTCTTTGACTGGGATACTGCCGAAAAGCGCCTTGAAGAGCTGAACCGCGACAGCGAGGATCCCAACCTCTGGTCCAATCCGCAGCGCGCCCAGAAGGTCATGCGTCAACGTCAGGGCATGGAACGCGCCATCTCCAGCTACAAGCAGCTCGAGCGCGAACTCGACGATGCCATGACCTTGCTCGAGCTGGGTGAGGCGGAGGACGACGAAGCCACCATGACCGAGGGCGAGACAGCCCTCAAGCGCCTCGTCAAGGATGTCCAGCGCCGCGAGGTCGAGGCCCTGCTCTCCGGTGAAGCCGACGGCATGGACGCCTACCTCGAGGTCCACGCCGGTGCCGGCGGCACCGAAAGCCAGGACTGGGCCTCCATGCTCCTGCGCATGTACACGCGATGGGCCGAGGAACGCGGCTACAAGGTCACCGTCACCGACATCGGCGAGGGCGAAGAAGCCGGCATCAAGAGCGCCATCATCGAGGTCAAGGGCGAGAACGCCTACGGCTGGCTCAAGACCGAGGCCGGCGTCCACCGCCTCGTGCGCATCTCGCCCTATGATGCCAACGCCCGCCGCCACACCTCGTTCTCGAGCGTCACCGTCTACCCCGTCGTCGACGACACCATCGAGATCGAGATCAACCCCGCCGACCTCGACATTTCCTACACCCGCTCGCAAGGCGCCGGAGGCCAGTCCGTCAACCGCACGGAGTCCGCCGTCCGCCTCGTCCACAAGCCGACCAACATCATAATCTTTCGCCCAGGAGCAGCGCTCCCAGCACCAGAACCGCGACATCGCCATGAAGCGCCTCAAGGCGCGGCTCTACGAGATGGAGCTGAAGAAGCGCGAGGAAAAAGCGCTCGCCGATCAGGCCAACAAGTCCGAGATCGGCTGGGGCCACCAGATCCGGTCCTACGTGCTGCAGCCCTATCAGCTCGTCAAGGACCTGCGCACCGGCGTCGAGACCTCCGACACTGCCGGCGTGCTCGATGGCGACATCGACGAGTTCATCGAGGCCGCTCTGGCCCGGCGCATCAAGGGTGGCGGCCCCTCCTCCGTCGACGACATCGACTGAAGCCGTTCCGCATCAGTCGTGCACGGGAATTGGGTCCGGCACGACCCAACCCTGCCGTTCGCTCAATCGACGAACTCCAGCCCCATCGAGGTGCCGCGCCGCCAGCGCATACGGCAGGCCCGGTCGATGGCGAGCGCGTCCACCTTGAGGCGGAAGGCGCGCGGGATCTGCACATTGTCGGGCAGCAGTAGTCGCGCGCCGCCGGTCGAAAGATCGGCCAACACGCACGTCACCGCCCCGCCAGCGTCCGGCAACAGCACCTCGGCCGCGCGCACAACCCGGTTCCGGACCTCCGTGCGTCGCTCGCTCGCGTGCACCTTTGGCTTGCTCTTGACCTCGAAAGCGACGCCGATATAGCCCGTAAAAACCCCGGCCTGGTCGAACTGCGGCCGCCCGACGGTCTGCATCAATCGCGCTTCGCTGCCGACATGAAGGACGAACTCGAGCGGACCGAACGGCCCGCAGCCCTCCAGTTGCGCCCGCCAATTGCTGCTGTCATCAAGGCGATAGACGACGTGATTGAGCGCGTCCCGCGTCTTGCCGTAATAGGCCTCCGGCCGATGCCCCGCGTGCTGTTCGACGCTGGGGCTCAGATAGACGAAGCGATGTGCAGCATCGGTCTCCCAGACCCAGCCACCAAGAACCTCACCGACCGCTTCGAGACGGCGCAAGGCAACCTGCCCCGCAGTTTCCTCGTCAAGAGTGCGCCAAACAGGCGCTCCGAACCCGCCATCTGTCGTCTCTGCCGGTTCGCTTACATCGCTCCTGCCAGCCATGTCAGCCATATCAGCCATCGCCAGTTCCACTCCGCCCCCCGTCGGTTCCCCACCGTTTCCACGCGTCCCAATGATCCCAGAAAAGCGTAAAGACCGGCTGCCTCAGCGCGCCAACAACTGCATAAAACTTTATGCAATCCGATGCCGTCCCTGCGATGCGTGCAAATCCAGCTCGCCTTCCCGGCCAACGAGCAGCCCCTTCGCCGCAATGCGTTGCCGGCCTCGGGCCAACGCGCTTATGCAGAACGCCGAGCTGCCCCGGCCCGCCGCCGCCACCAACACGCTCTACCAAAGCACCCAAACTGCGTGACCTCGAGTTGCCCCCAACGTCGGGTTGCTGCATCACTGGAGGTCAATCGCCAACCAGCAGAGCACCCGCCATGACCCTTTTCCAACGCCTGAAGCAGCAGGCCCGCCCGGAGTGGGAGGCCTACACCCGCCACCCCTTCACGCAGGGCATGGCCGACGCCACCCTCCCCGAGCCGGCTTTCCGTCATTATCTCGTCCAGGACTACCTGTTCCTGATCGAGTTCGCCCGCGCCTATGCGCTTGCCGTCTACAAGGCGCCGACGCTGGCCGACATGCGCGAGGGTGCAGGCGGTCTCGCGGCGATCCTCGACGTCGAGATGGACCTGCACGTCAAGCTCTGCGCCAATTGGGGCCTCTCCCCTGCCGACCTCGAAACCGCCCCGCCCGAGCCCGAGACGTTGGCCTACACCCGCTACGCCCTCGACGCCGGCATGCGTGGCGACCTGCTCTCGCTCAAGGTGGCGCTCGCCCCCTGCGTCATCGGTTATGCCGAGATCGCCAAGAATTCCTCCGAAGCCAAATCCCGCGGCAACGACCCCACCAATCCCTACCGCGTCTGGATCGCCGAGTACGCTGGCGAGCCCTACCAGCAGGTCGCCAAGGCCGCCGAAGATCACCTCGAACGCCTCGCCCAGCGCTACGTCACCCCCGCCCGCGAAGCCGAGCTCGTGCGCCTCTTCCGTGAAGCCACCCGCCTCGAAGCAGACTTCTGGGAAATGGGCTGGAAAAAGCGCTGACCTTCGCTATCCCCCGCCATGGCACCGCTTGCCTGCGCCACCGAGAGCCTTGCCCGCGCCCGCCCGCTGCCTATAGTGCGCCGCAACCGCGGAAACCGCACTGCAGGAGACGAGCACGATGGCCAACAGCGCCGGCGAAGGCAGCGACATGAAGGGCAAGGTCAAGCGCGTAGTGCTGGCCTATTCCGGTGGCCTCGACACCTCCATCATCCTGAAATGGCTGCAGGAAACCTACGGCTGCGAGGTCGTAACCTTCACCGCCGACCTTGGCCAGGGCGAGGAGCTGGGCCCGGCCGGCGACAAGGCCCTCATGCTCGGCATCAAGCCCGAGCACATCTTCATCGAGGACCTCCGCGAGGAGTTCACCCGCGATTTCGTCTTCCCGATGTTCCGCGCCAACGCCCTCGACGAAGGCATCTACCTGCTCGGCACCTCGATCGCCCGCCCGCTGATCTCCAAGGCCCAGATCGACATCGCCAGGAAGGTCGGCGCCGACGCCGTTTGTCACGGCGCCACTGGCAAGGGCAACGATCAGGTCCGCTTCGAGCTCTCCTATTACGCGCTCGAGCCCTCCATAAAGATCATCGCCCCTTGGCGCGAATGGGATTTCAAGAGCCGCGAGGACCTCATCGCCTTCACCAACGGCGTCACCGGCGGGGTCGAGAGCTCGTCCTCGGCGTTCGGGCTTCGCGCAGCACCCTCCGCCGGGGCGCTCTACGCCGGCGAGGTCTATGTGGTGGCCGAGCGGGTGCAAGGGCTCGCGGAGGGCGTCTACTACTACGCCGTCGAGCAGCACGAGCTGGTCGCGCTTCGCTCGGGCTCGTGGCTCCGGGAGGTGGGGAGAGCGGTGACAGAGCCCGGCGCGATCGAGGGCGCCGCGGCGGCGATTCTCCTCACCAATGTCTTCGAGCGCTACAGCTGGCGCTATGCCAACCGCGGGTATCGCTACGCACTGATCGACTCCGGGCACATCGGAGAGAACCTCCGGCTCGCCGCCAGGTCGGCGGGGCTCGGCTGGACCCGGGAGTGGCGCTTCGAGGACGATGGGCTGAACGAGCTCCTTCAGGTGAATGGGCGCGAAGAGGCCGTCTGCGCCGTCCACGCCGTCGGTCCCGTGGTCGCCGCCGCGCCGACCTTCCGAACCGTGCGCCCGCTGCTCGAGAAGCTCGAGGTCGCACCCGAGAAGCTGCCGCGATCGGGACCGCTTCCGACCCGCTTCCACGAGGCCACGAAGCTGGTTCCGGCTCCTTCGCGGGAAGAGCGGGAGCTCCCTCCGATCAGCGAACGCCCGGCGATGGGGCCGGAGGTCGCGCTCCCGATGCTCTCGCCGAGACCCGAAGCGTCGGTAGAGAAGGCGGTCCAGGAGCGGCGCTCCGCGAAATTCTTCCGGAAGAGACCGGTGCGGCTGGAGGAACTCGCGTTCGCGCTGGAGATGGCGCAGGGCCCCGCCGCGTTCGAGCGCTCGATGGGGGTGGAGTTGTTCTTGCCGCTCACCGCGTCGAGGGGATCACGCCCGGCTTCTACCAGTACCGGCCGCGGGAACGGGGAATCGCCCAGGTACGGCGTAGAGATCTTCGCGCCGACATGGTCCGCGCATGCCTGCGCCAGGAGAAGGCGGGGAAGGCGGCGGTCGCCTTCTTCATGGTCGGGCGGATCGCCGAAGCGGGCGCGAGGTGGGGCAGGCGAAGCTACCGGCAGCTCCTGATCGAGTCGGGGGAGATCGGTCAGAGGATCTACCTGGCGGCGGAGGCGATGGGGCTCGCGGCACGGAACCTCTCGGCGTTCTTCGATGACGACCTCAACGACCTGCTGGGTTTCGACGGCCGGCGGGAGGCCGTCCTCCATCTCACCGTCTTCGGAAGCGGGGACTAACCTGCATCAGCGGGGACGTTCCTTGCGTTCTTGCGTTTTCGGAGCACCGAAAACGCAAGAACGCAAGGAACGTCCCCTTCGGCGCATGCTCAGCGCGCGGCTTGACTCGCGCGCTTCTCGTTCGCCAGAGCGACCAGCGAGTCGAGAGAGATGCGCGCCATCCGGATGTCGGTGGGCAGGAACATCGCCAGGAACCAGGGGTAGTCCCGATCGATCGCGCTGGTGTAGTAGTCGATGTACGCGAAGCCGTCGCGCAGCACCACTCCCGCGTAGGAGGTGTCGCCCGCACTCGGGAGATCCGAGAGATGGGTGAGGCCCTCTTCGGTAGACCTCGTAGAGGGCGGTGCGCTTGCGGCTCCACATCCCTCCGAGGCGCATCAGCGGTCCTCGCTTGCCGTCCTGGTGGCGTGCCACCGCGAAGACGCGTCCGGCATGGGAGAAGAGCACCGGGCCATCCAGGCGCGTGACCTGACTCTTCCGGTAGCTCCAGCGTTCGAAGGGAGGCTCGGCCACTGCGAGAAGCGTCGAGGCGTCTTTGTGTCCGGAGAGGGTGTCGGGAGTGACCTCGAGTCGCGCGGTGGCCAGGAGACGCCCGTCCGGGAGGAACTCGATCGCAGTCTCGTCGTTCCCCTCACCGTCGTAGATCGTCGATACCTGCTCCCAGTCGAGTCCGTCCAAGGAGCGAAGCAACACCGACTTGCCGTGATCCCACCAGTAGGCGGGCACGTACCAGGTCTTCCCATCCGCTGACTTGGGTCGCCAGAAGAGCCAGCCGCTCGGCCCCACGGGCTGGAAATCGCTCCAGCTGGCTCCGTTCTGGCTGGTGGAGACGACGGCTGTCCTCGGGCGTTGCGAAGACACCCTCGTTGGAGAGTGCATAGAGGAAGAGACGATCCCCGACGGGGGCGAACTTGGGATCGCGGATGTCCTTCCCCGCCACCTGGAGAGTCGCCACGGTTTCCCAGCTGCGCGCGTCGCTGGAGCGGCGGATGAGCAGGCGGGACTTGGGGGTTCCCAGGTGGTAGGGCGACGCCGCGTGGACGAGCCAGAAGTGATCGCGCCAGAAGATCATGTCGGTGTTGGAATTGTGCTCTCCGTCCGCGACCACGTCCCAGCTCTCGATCTCGAGTGCGGGAGCCAGCTGCGCGCGATTGGGGCGCAGAAGGGCGTAAGCTCCCGTCAAGGCGGCGAGGAGAATGACAGTGGTGACGGCGGCGAGGAAGAATCGCATCGGATCTCCTGCTCGGGGTTTGACTTCTGGGTCGGGTTCGGTCTCACCGAGGCAGGCGCGGTCGCAGGGTCCCGCACCTCGGGTGCTCTCTGGTGTAGCGGAGCCCCAGTACTAGCGAACCGAGCGGGCGGGCTCCAGCGGACCGAGAGCGACGCCGAGACCCTCGTCGGCGACTCGAAAAGCGTCGATGGCCCGGGGCGCTACCGAAGGGCCCCGGGCGACCCGATCGCGGTCGGGCGTGAATGCGAGGAAGCCTCCCTGGTCCGATGGGCCGGTCGGCGTAGTGTGACGAGCTCGACCGGACGAAACGCGGTGACGGTCTCCGGGAACACGATCCCGTGGATGCTGCAGGGGATGCCCTCGAGGAAGGGCATCACCCGCGCCCGGTCGCAGCCGCCGGGTGATGCGAGCCGCCGCCAGCTCGGCAGCCTCACCGGACTCCACCCAGAACGTCAGGCTCGCGCCCCCGTGAATGCCGTCCCGCGCGTCGCCGGCCCAGACAGTTCCAATGCCCCGATCGAGCGTGCGAGCTGCCGCGCCAAGGGCGTTCCGCTCCGCGGCCACGATCACCGACGAAGCGTGTCGGACCCCGGCGGCCTCCCAGAACTCGTCGATACGGACCTTGTCCTCGAGGGCCGCCCAGCTGAGCGGTCGTCCTCCGTAGCGCGGTCTCCCCGCCACGTCCGGGACGTCGCCGAGGACGATGGCGCCCAGCACCCGGGCGGTCCGCTCCGGGTCGTAGCGCTCCACCTGTCTCTCGAGCCTCCCGGGGAAGATCCCGGAGCAGTGCCTCGTAGCGGTAGAAGCTCTCCATCGTGTCGCTTCCGCGGACTTCCAGGGAGCACCAGAGGGCGTCCTCCTCGGAGGGAAGGCCGCCAGTCCCCAGCGTGGACCCGATGATCAGGGGCCGTTCGGCTCCCAGAGCACGGAGCTGACCGGATCATGTCGCCGAACCCGACCACGGGGCCGCCGATGAGGATGAACTTCCGTCCTTCGAAATGGGGTCGCAGCAGATCCGCGTGGTAATCGATGCTCATGGTGCGCCCTTCATCCACCTCTCTGGCCGCTCATCTGTACCAGAATCCTGGAAAGATGCGTCAGGAACGGAACTCACCCAGGCCTCATTTCTCCGTCGGGTGTGCCCGATAGACCCATGGAAGGGGTCCACCCGAGCATGCCGCAGCCCTCGACGCCGCAGCAGCCAGGTCCCGAAGCCGGCCGCACGGAAGGCGCTCCGAGTCTGCTTCGAAACCGCCGAAGGGTTTCGGAAGGAGTATCACCAGAACATCGCCAGGGGGGTGCTGTTCGTCCCGAGCGATGATCCCCATGGACCTCACGAGAAGATCGACGTCGTCCTCGATCTCAAGTTTTCCGGGACATCGACCTCGGTCTCCGGCGACGTCGTGGTGGTCATCGACCCGGTGCTGGCGGAGGCGGGAGGGACATCCGCCGGCATCTCGTTGCGCCTGATCGAGGATGCTTCGGATCTGCGACGCAAGCTCGAGGAGCTGTCCGGGATCTCCCTTGGGGAGCGGGCCCGCTCGAGGGCCGGTGAGCGACGCGTGGCGGAGCGCAGCGGGTCGGACGCCGACATTCGAGTCGAGACCCGCGAGGGCCAGTTCGTGGGGCGTGACGGCGAACATCTCCTACTCGGGTGTCCTGGCGCTGCTATGGCGAGCCTCGATTCCGGTCGGTACCGCGGTGCGCGCCGTCCTCTCGAGCCCGGCGGTGGAGCTCGAGCTCCCTGTGGATGGAAAGATCATCCACCGGACACGCTGCCACGACGGGATGGTCGCGCACGGCATTCAGCTTCACTATCCCGCCGATCGGATCGACGAAGTCATGAGCTTCATCGATTTTCTGCAGGCCTTCGATCGCGCCCGGCGACTCGTGACCATCTCTGGTGAGATCGATGAGTCCGGGCTGGGCGTCATCCTGGAGATGTTCGTGAACACGGCTCCGGCGGGAACGATGATCGTCTCGCGCGGCGAGGAGGAAGGCAAGATCGTCTTCTCGGACAACGAAATCCTCCACTGCACACTGGGGATCGTCTCGGGTCTGAAGGCTCTCTCGCGAATGTTCCGCTGGAAGAAGGGACGCTTCGAGTTCCATCACGACCTGCAGCTGACCGGCGACGCCGATGCTCCACAGCCTCTCCAGGCGGCCATGATGAGTGCCTCGGTGCAGATGGATGAGATGGCCCGGATCGAGGGCGGGATCCTCGATTCTGCAGATACCTTCGAAACCGTCTCCGAGCAGGCGGTGGCTCTCCGGGATTCCCTCTCCGATCTGGAGAGGGAGGTGCTCGACTATGCCGCGGAAGGGTTCAACGTCGAGGCGATCTCCGACGTGGTCGCGGATAGCGATGCCGAGGTCTACAAGGCGCTGTCGACGCTGCTCGATGCAGGACTGCTCAAACTGCGCCGCGGATGAGCCCGGACGAGTCCGTGGGCCCGAGCGCTAGCCTGCCGGACAGGTGTCCGAGGCGGCGACGCCGGCAGTGGAGTCAGCTCCGACAGGCTCGGATGTCGGCGCCGCGCTGGGCTCCACTTCGGGAAGACGCAGAAAGAGCGTCGCAGTCATCGCCAGCGCGTAGGCCCCCAGGAAGGTGATGAAGGCGGTGTCGTAGCTGCCGGTGCGGTCGTAGATCAAACCGGCGTACGGGATCCCGAAGATGTGGATCGGGACCATCGCCGGTATCATCAAGCCCATCACGCTCCCGAAGGCGTGCCGCCCGAAGCCCGCCCCGATCGTCGCTCCCCAGAGCGGAATGATTCCTCCCATCCCCAGTCCGAAGACCGCCCCGGCGAGCAGGAGAGAAGGATACTCCGAGACGGAGTAGACCAGTGCGACGCCGAGTCCCTGGAGGCCGCTGGCGAGCCAGAGAGCGGCCCGCTTGGGTAGCCGGTCGACGATCCATCCGAAGAGCACCTTCCCGATCACTCCGAACCCCGCCATCGTCGATAGCACCCAGGCCGCCGCAAGCGGTTCGAACCCGATGTCGGTCGCATGCGGAATGATGTGGGTCAGGACGGCGCCGTTGGCGAAGAAGTTGAGCCCGACGAAGACCGCGATCACCCAGAAGTTCGGCTCGCGGAGCGCCTCTCGCATCGACCAGGCCGGGGCGGGCGGAGACGCGACGACAGAGTTGTGCTCCGGAGCTGGCTTCGGGAGTTCGGCGACCTCGGGAGTGCCGGAAGAAACCTCGTCTCCGTCCGGGATCAGCCCCATCTCCTCGGGACGGTTCACGATCACCCACCAGACGGCGGGAACCACGGTGACGAGGGTGACCGCGGCATAGACGACGAAGGTGTTCCTCCAGCCGATCGACTCGATCAGGCCCGTCGCCACAGGCGCCATCGCGAGACCCGAGAGGGAGATTCCCATACCGGCCACGCCGAGCGCGATTCCGCGCCGCTCGCTGAACCAGTTGGCGACGAGTGTCGAGCCGGGAATGGCTCCCAGCATGACGGAGCCCAGCGCCAGCAGTGTTCCCATGATCACGTAGAACTGCCAGAGCGCTTCGATCCTGGAGGCGGCGAGGAATCCGATCGCCATCAGCAATGCGCCGCCGCACATGATGTGACGGATCGAGCTGCGATCCACCAGTCGCCCCAGGAACGGAGAGACGGCGGCGATCGCGAGCTGCATGACCGCGAGGCCAGTGGCGACACCGAAGCGAGAGCCCCCGAAGTCGGCGAGGAGGGCCTTGAAGAAGACTCCGTAGGAGTAGAAGACGAGCCCGACGGAGATGAAGTGGGTCAGAAAGACAACCGAGACGATTCGCCAGCCGTAGAACATGATGGCCGCGAGCTTGGTCGGCGATTCAGAAACTGTCAATGACGCCGGTCATACCGACGGCGGCAGCGAGGGGCTAGAAGAAGACTCCGTTGTGGGAGAGGAAGGAGACGACGTGATTGGGCCGCCGCCGAGTATCGCCTCCCCGCTGGCGGCGTCCAGCGCGGTGAGTCCGAAGTAGCTCTCGGCGGAAGCGCGGTCTCCTTCGATCGCGAGGTGGGCGGGGGGTCGGGGCATCTCGCCGGCGTTCAGCGGAGCTTGGCGTGAATCACGCGCAGGATGTCGAAGCGGGTGATGGCTCCGACGAGCCTGCCGGCCTCGATCACCGGAAATCGGCGGAAACCCTGATGGAGGAACAAGCCCGCGGCGTAGTACACGTCCGTGTCTGGCGAGATCGTGGTCACCGCCGTGGTCATGAAATCCGCGACTGTCCCGCTGGGCCTGTTGGCATCGGCGCCCATCGCGACCAGCTTGAGGCAGTCCTTCTCGGTGAGCATGCCCACCAGGTGGCCGGCCTGGTCGACGACCGGCGCTCCGGTGACGTGGTGTTCGAGGAGGAACCCCACTGCGTCGAGGATCTCGATCTCCGGCCCGAGGCTGTACACCTCGGTGTCCATGTGGTCGCGGACGATCGGTAGCTTCTCCATCGCGGTCTCCAGGACTCTCGTTTCGGAGGTGCCATTCTATGGCAGGAGGAAGCGGGGTGGAACAGGAAGGATCGGGCAGGGTTCCATTCCCGCGAACGGCTACGCGGAAGCAGTCTGCTCGCTCTTGAGTGTCTGGTAGTACTGGTAGGCCTCGTGCGGCTTGAAATTCTCGTGAACCACCTTCCGGACCGCCTGGATCATGGCGGGGGGATTCTCGGCCTGGAAGATGTTGCGACCCATGTCCACGCCGCTGGCGCCCTCCTGGATCGCGCTGTGGGCGAGCTGAAGTGCGTCGGCCTCGGGGAGCTTCTTGCCACCGGCGATCACGATGGGCACGGGACAGGATGCGGTCACGGTGTCGAACCCGTCTTCCACGTAGTAGGTCTTGACGTACGATGCGCCCAGCTCCGCGCAGATGCGCGTGGCGAGCCGGATGTACTTGGCGTCTCGGACCATGTCCGTGCCGACCGCGGTCACGCCGAGGGTGGCGATGCCCTGGCGATTGCCCATGTCCACCAGTCGCGTCATGTTGTGGATCGACTGCGTCTCGTTCTCGCCGCCGATGAAGACCTGAACCGCCATCGCCGCGGCATTGAGTCTCACCGCCTCGTCGATGCTGATGGCGATCTGCTCGTCGGAGAGCTCCTTCAGAATGCTCGGGCCACCGCTCGCGCGAAGCACGATCCCGCCGGTGTAGGTGGGCGGGATGCAGGTTCGCAGGATGCCGCGGGTGAGCATCAGCGTGTCGGCGTAGGGCGTGAGAGGTACGATGTCGAGATCGACCCGCTCGAGGCCGCTGGTGGGGCCCAGGAAGTAGCCGTGGTCGAAGGCCAACATCACGGTTCGCCCCGACTGGGGGCTGAAGATGTTCGCCAGACGGTTCTTCATCCCCCAGTCCAGATTGTTCGATCCCTTCAGAAAGAAGGGCTCGTTCCGTGCGGGGATGTCGACCTTGTACCTCTTTGCATCGGCGGTATCGGCGTCGGCCATGCTTCCTTCCAATCGATGGGCGCCGGGCTGCGATCGGCACCCACGACGCTGAAGATGCCCAGAGTGTATCCGCGCCGGTCATCTGGACAATTGAGGTAGACGGCGCTCCGTATCGGCGAGAAGCGGGTCCCCGCGGGGACAGATGAAGACCGTGCGGCCCCTCCGCATTCGTGATATCCGGTGGACTCGTCTCCCAAGAACGTCCGGTGAGGACCTCCCGGTCCCCGCGAATCGGGTACCGGGATGGGATCGGAGGCGGGGCTGGTCGCGTGGGTGCTCGAGGTCTTCAGTCCGGCGGGTCGGCTTGGCTTGGACACGGGGCAGCGATGTTCCTGGTGCTGTACCTCGCCTGGCTCGTGTCTCCAGCACTCCATGAGCTCCACCAGCTCTACTGGCATCTCGAGAGTCGAGCAGGGCAGTGCCAGCCATGCCCCGTGGAGGAACCCGACTGGCGGATCCTCTCCCATCCGCCGGATCAACCCTGCTCCGACCCGCACCATCATCATCATCCGAGACCGGTGCACGACGAGGATCATTGCCTCACCTGCCGGCTCGGTACAGCTGCAGTCGCCGTGCTTCCCTTCGTCGGAGCTCCGGCCCACCGCGTCGAGGTCACGCCTTCCGCGGTGGACCGGACCATCCTGGTACCGCTCACTCCGGCGCTGCTGACCGTCTCCCCTCGCGCCCCACCGCCGCCTCCCAGCGCGTAGCACCTCGTCTCGAATCCTGATCATTCAGTGATTCCGCCGGCGGCGCCCGGTGCGCTACCGCGGTGGAGGTCCGTGATGGTACGTGTTGCCAGGTGTGGCGTGATGTGCGTGGCGCTTCTGGGGGCGGCCGACGTCGCTCTCGGCGAGACCGAGACGCCCGCGATGGAGGCGGTTCTCGAAGAAATGCGCCGGATGAGCGAGCGGGTCGAGACCCTCGAGAAGGAGCGGGAGGCGGATCGGAGTCGGATTCGCGAACTCGAGGATAGCCTCGCACGACTGGAGAGTGCGGGCGCCGGTGGGAGTGGAGCGGATGCTGCGAACGCCGGCTGGTCGTCCGGGCCAGCGACCGCTCTCGGCCAGGGCAACCTCTACAACCCCGAGATCACCGTGTTTGGCGATCTCGGCGGGAGCCTCTCGACCGACAGTGACGACAAGCGGTTCAACCGCTTCAACCTCCGTGAGTTCGAGCTCGATCTCCGCGCCGCGGTGACGCCATGGGCCGACGGTGCCCTGATTCTGGCTTTCGGGGAGGAGATCGGGCAGGAGGAGGGCGAGGCGGAGATCCATACCCACTTTCATGTCGAGGAGGGATACCTGAACTTCCACACGCTTCCCCATGACCTCGCCCTCAAGGCGGGAAAATTCCGGTCCGCATTCGGTCGGAACAATCTCCTTCACACGCACGATCTTCCCCAGGTGACGCGGCCCCTGGCCGTGGAGGCCTTCCTGGGACCCGAGGGTCTGATGACGATAGGCGGATCGCTCAGCTGGATCGTCCCCAATCCCTGGGAGCGCTACATCGAGCTGATCACCGAAGTCGTCAACAGCGATGGTGGGGAGGAGTCGCCCATCCTGGGCGGGCCGAGCGCGAACAATCCCGCGGTGATCTCACACCTGAAGCTCTTCGAGGACGTCGGGGACTGGAGCTCCCTGGAAGTCGGCGGGAGCTTCCTCTTCGGGCACAGCTCCGACGATAACGACTCCCAAGCCTACATGCTTGGCCTGGACGCGACCTACCTGTGGCGCGATCCGAGAAAACCGGATTTCCGCAGCCTCCTGCTGCAGAGTGAGCTGTTCTGGGCGGCGAACGACTGGGAGTTCGAGACGGGCGGTGTCGAGCGAAACAAGAGTCTCGGTTTCTACGCGTTCGGGCAGTACCAGTTTGCAGAGAACTGGTATGCGGGACTTCGGTACGACTATACAGAGTTCCCCAACCTCGAGTACCGAGATGGCGACGACTGGGACTGGGCACTCTCGTCGTCATTGAGCTGGTATCTCTCGGAGTTCCTCCGATTGCGTCTGGAGTACCAGCATCGATCGTTCGAGCGGTTTGGCAGTCGCGGGGATGAGGACAACTTGATGCTCCAGTTGACCTTCGCGATCGGTGCCCACTCGCCCCATCCCTACTGGGTCAATCGATAGGAGGTGACCGATGCACTGGCTTCTGATCGCGATGTTTCTCCTGTTCGGGCCGACTCCGTCACTCGCAGTCGTGCGTGTCGTCACGACCACGCCCGGCCACGCCGATCTGGTGAGAAAGATCGGTGGAGAGCACGTGGAAGTCGAGAGTCTGATGCGTGGCCCGGAGAATCCGCACAACGTGATTCCCAAGCCGAGCTTCATGATCAAGCTCCGCAAGGCGGATCTCTTCGTCCATACGGGTCTCGACGGCGAGCCCTGGGTGCCCGTTCTCCTGAAGAGCGCCCGCAGGGAGCATCTGCTTCCCGGAGGGCGAGGCTACGTGGATCTCTCGCGAGGGATCGCCCTCAAGGAGGTTCCCAATCGCGGCGGGCTCTCGCGTGCCCAGGGTGACATCCACGTCTACGGGAACCCTCACTACGCCCTCGACCCCCTCAATGGGATCAAGATGGCGCGGACGATCGCAGAGGCTCTGACACGCGCGGACCCGGATCACCGGGAGGCATTCGATTCGAACCGCGAGGTCTTCGCTCGGCGAATGCACCAGCTCGTGGAGGAGTGGGTCTCCCGACTCGAGCCCCACGGTACGGTTCCGGTGACCACCTATCACCGCGCCTGGTCATACTTCCTCGATCGCTTCTTCCTGGAGCAGGTTGCAGAGGTCGAGCCGAAGCCGGGCATCGCCCCCGGACCCAAGCATCTGACCGAGTGCGTGGAGCGGATGAATGCGCATGGTGCCAGGATCGTGGTTCTCACGACCTTCAGCAACAAGAAGAACGGGGAGCTCGTGGCGCGACGTGCCGGAGGTAGGGCGCTCGTGCTGGCCCAGGAGGTGCATGCTCTGCCGGGGGTCGACAGCTATGAAGAGCTATTCGAACACAACGTCGAGGCGCTGCTCTCGGTCTACCGAGAACTGGGGATCTAGCGTGGGTACGCCGGAAGGGTCACTCAATGCTTGAAGTCATCGCAGCTCCGCTCGCAGCCTGTTTGATCATCACCGGGATCCATACCTACCTGGGGATCCACGTTCTGATGCGAGAGGTGATCTTCGTCGATCTCGCCCTGGCGCAGATCGCCGCGATGGGGGTCGCCGTGGGTCTGATCGCGGGGCTCTCCTCCGGCTCCATGGAGGCTTATCTCGTTTCACTTGCGTTCACCTTCGGAGGGGCGGCGCTGTTCGCGATCCTGCGCTTCGGTGACAGGTGGATCCCTCAGGAAGCATTCATCGGAATCGTCTACGCCGTGGGCTCGGCCCTGACGGTGATCCTGCTGTCTCAGAGTGCGGTCGAGCGCGAGGAGATCGAGCACATGCTGGTGGGAAGGGTTCTCTTCGTGGATTGGCCGGAAGTGGGAACCACACTCGCGGTCTACACCGTCGTCTCGCTGCTGTACCTCGTTCTCGGCGGCCGCTTCTTCGAGATCTCGGCAGGGCACGCTGCCGGACGAGCCGAGAGGAGCCGACTCCTCGATTTCGTCTTCTACGCCAGCTTCGGCGTGGTGGTGACGACCTCGGTGAAGATCGCCGGAGTCCTCCTCGTCTTCAGCTTCCTCATCATTCCCTCGGCGTGTGCGATGCTCTTCTTCACAGGGACTCGCGGGCGTCTGCTGGCGGGGTGTGTGTTCGGGACGCTCGGCAGTGGGGCAGGGATCGCGGCCAGCGCGCTCTGGGATCTCCCGACCGGGGCCTCGGTGGTCGCCGCGCTGGGGGCCGTGTTCGCGCTCTGCGGAGCGGCGGCCTTTGCCCTGCGCAGGGCGGGGAGGCGGGGGAGTGGCCTCAAATGCGGAGCTGAAAATGAGGCTTAAAACCCCCATTGGGATTTTTTGGCTGCCAGAAGGTTCCGCTCCGTCTCCGAAGATGGCCGGTGTTGTCCCCGGAATCCGGGCGGGCGGAAAGGCGAGACAAACGGCGTTTTAATGCGCGCCCAGGACTTCGGGCTTCTGGTCGGAAGAGAAATCTGCTCCCGAGCTCCCGCGATGGTTGGCTTTTTTCTCAGGTCGGCTATTTCTCTAAGTACCCCTCCGTTTCGAGCGTCACCCCGCACGTTGTCGCTGCCACGGCGCGATCTCCATCTGGTGAATGCCACCCGCTCTGATTGACTTGTCTGGCACAGGAAGCGCTGAGCGCTCGTCCCGAGGTGGTAGAAGACCTTCGCCGGATCGATGGGGGTCCGCGATGAGGATCGCTCTTTTCGCCTGGGAGAGTCTCCACTCGATCGCCGTCGGCGGCGTAGCGGCGCATGTGACCGAGCTGGCCGCGGCCTTCCAGCGGCGCGGCCACGAGGCGCATGTGTTCGTGCGGCTCGGCGCGGGGCAGGGCACCTATCAGCTCATCGACGGCGTTCACTACCACCGCTGCCCGATCGATCTGGATCCCGACTTCGTCACCGAGACGAACAACATGGGCAACAGCTTCGTCTACTTCCTCGGGCGAGACGGAAGCCTACCAGGGGGGCGCCTTCGACATCGTCCACGCGCACGACTGGCTCTGCGCCAAGGCGCTGGTCCAGGCCAAGAACGATCGCGGTCGCCGGGCGGTCCTGACCCTCCACTCCACCGAGTACGGTCGCTGCGGCAACTTCTGCCACGAAGGGCAATCGGCGCGGATCCGTGCCATCGAGGCGGAGGGGGCCTACTGCGCCGATCGGGTGATCACGGTCTCGGGTGCGCTGGCCGACGAGGTCAAGTGGCAGTACCAGGTGCCCGACTGGAAGCTCCGCACCGTCCACAACGGCATCAACTGCAGCCGCTTCGACGGCATCATCGATCCCGCCGTCTGTCGAGCGACCTACGGCATCGGTCCCCTGGACCCGATGGCTCTCTACGTGGGACGCATGAGCACCCAGAAGGGTCCGGACCTGCTGCTGGAAGCCGTGCCGGGAATCCTGGAGCACCGGGCCGATGCGAAGATCGTGTTCGTCGGCGACGGTGACATGAAGCCGTATCTGGAGCACCGCGCCCGGGAGCTGGGTGTCCACCACGCGGTTCGCTTCCTCGGGGCGATGGGAGCCTGGAGCGACCTCGTCAACCTCTACAAGAGCACCGATGTGGTCTGCGTGCCGAGCCGAAACGAGCCCTTCGGCATGGTCATCCTGGAGGCCTGGGCGGCGGGCAAGCCGGTGGTGGTGACGGAGAACGGCGGGCCTCGATACATCACCTCTCACGGCGAGGATGGCTTCGTCGTCTACGCCAACCCGCAATCGATCTGCTGGGGCATCAACACCATCTTCGGCGACTTCGAACACGCGCGCTGGATGGGTGAGAGGGGCCGGGTCAAGGCGGCCTACGGCTTCAGCTGGGACGTCGTCGCCGGCCAGATCGAGGGGATCTATCGGGAGCTGGTCGACTAGCGCGCTGCGGCCGGGGCTCTGCTTCCACGCTCAGAAATCGCGATCGATGATCTCGATGGTCCGGCGGCAGAGCTCGCGACCGTAGTCGGCAAAGGTGCCTTCGCCCCAGTAGCGGAAGCAGCTGGTCTGGCTCATCAGCAGGTGGAAGAGCGCCTTCCGATAGCGCGGATCCGAGGTCGGTGTGCCGGCTCCGACGACCTTCTCCGCGAACAGCGCGCTGGCAGACTCCATCGGTCCCAGCACCTGGTCGTAGCCGCGGACCCAGGAGATGTCGTTGGTCCAGCTCCCGCCCTCCATGTGGAAGCTGTGGTCCTCCTTCTCCAGCTCCGCGATGAGCTTCGCCAGGGCTTCCGGGCCGGATCCTTCCTGGAACCGCTCCCAGATCCGGTGCTGCATGATCGGCTGGATGGGCGGAAGCCGATCCGCGGTGATTCCGACGGCTTCGAGGAATTCCAGGTATTCGCTGACGTTGACCGGGGGCGTTTCGGAATCCGATGCCTCGGACATCACCTCGAGGTACTTCGGCGGAAACTCGTTCATCATGACGCCGCCGTTCTCGCCATCGGCGATCTGTGTCACCAGCTGGGGGACGGACCTGCCGGCCAGCTCCGCGCGGGAGAGACCCCGTGCCTCGTAGCAGGGCTGCATCTGGGCGACCAGCTTGGTGTCGCTTCCCTGGGTCTTGATGACGGCGATGATGCTGAGGCTCTCGCCACGGGAGTTCTTCGCGACCAGCCGGTGGGGCAGGTGGGGCTGACGGAGCGCGCCGCCGTCTTCCAGGCGCTCGACGCTGTGCTCCTGCACCAGGACCCAGCGAAAGCCGCAATCCAGCAGCGTCCTGACGAACTCGTAGCAGACGTCCGGGTGGTTGGGCAGAGCCATCTCGGAGGGAGAGAATCCCCTGACGCGGCTCAGCGCCTCCAGCCCGAAGATCGCGGCGAAGTGATGCTGCCAGGCTCGGACGTGCAGGCGGTAGTCCTGCACCGGCGTGGAGGGCGCGACGGCGTGGCCCCACGGCGCTCCGAGCCATTCGACGTGTCGACGGCAGGTGGGATCACAGGTGAGGTTCCTGAGGCTGTCGAAGACGTCGTGCAAGCCCATCTGCCGGAGGCCGTGGAGCAGGCAGCCCGAATACTCGAGCATGATGCGCGGCCGCTTGCCGCTGCGGATCAGCTCGGGGATGAACTCGCCCATCCGCTTGTAGCACCAGTGGAAGACCGGGGCGTTGTGATTGTCGCCGATCTCGGGATGATCCATCATGTACTCGAGATTGCTGATCACCTCCGCCGTGCGCAGATCGTCGCCCCCGGCTGGAATCAAGGGCTGCTGCATGTGCAGCGCATTGGCGAAGAGGCTCCTGGCCCGCTCGAAGTCGACCCCGCTCTCCGGCAGGTAGACGGGACCCGATCCGGAGACCGCCTCGGCGATCAGGTCCTCCGAGCCGCAGAGATTGGGGAGATCGCCGATGGTTTCGGGAAGCGTCAGCGCACTCATCGTTTCGGGTGGGGGAAGGTGTGGGAATCGAGGAGACCGGGCCGCTGGCTCTCCCGGTCGCCCGTTCTCCACTCACGAGATTGGCGCGCCATCGCGACACTGGCAACCCGGGGGGTAGTGCCCTCGGCGGACGACTCACAGAGCTCGCAGTACGTGGGCCGCGATCGGGCTCCGCGGCGAATCCGCCTGACCGTGTTCCCGGAGGGAGTCTCGGGAGCGGCCTCCCCAGGCGATCGGCCACGGCCCTCTGCACTCCCGCCGCTGCCGGCTATCCTCCAGCAGGAGTCATCATGAGCGGGCACGAGGTACGAGCGACTGTTCCCGGCCTGGACGCTGGCGGTCGAGGCGGCCGATGCGGCGCGCCTGGCAGCGGGCGAGCTCGCCCATCCGCAGCGGATCCTGGGGCCCCATGACGTCGCCCTCGACGGGTGCACGGGCGTCGTGGTGCGCGCATTCCACGCCGACGCGATCGCCGCGTCGCTGGTGCTGGCGGAATCCGACGTGGTTCCGATGCAGCCGGCGGGCACGCGGGGGCTGTTCGCCTGCTTCCTGCCCGAAGCCCCGATGCCGCTGCGCTATCGGCTGCGCTTCCACTTCCCCGACGGCAACATCTGGGATCGGGAGGATCCCTACCGCTTTCCCTGCAGCATCGGCGAGCTCGATCTCCATCTCTTCGGAGAGGGCACCCATCGGCGGCTGTGGGAGGTGCTGGGCGCACACCCGCGCCGGATCGACGGGATCGAAGGCGTCGCATTCGCGGTGTGGGCTCCCGCGGCGCAGCGCGTGAGCGTCGTCGGGGATTTCTGCCAGTGGGATGGCAGCGCCTTCCCGATGCGCTGCACCGGCGATTCCGGTGTCTTCGAGCTCTTCGTGCCGGAGCTCCAGCCGGGTGCGCTCTACAAGTACGAGATCAAGACCAGCAATGGCGCGATTCGCCTCAAGACCGATCCCTTCGCCTTCTCGATGGAGCGCCCGCCGGCCAATGCTTCGCGAGTCGCCGAGTCGCTGTACGCCTGGGGCGACAAGGACTGGATGGAGGCGCGGCGCGATCGGGACCCCCTCCGTGAGCCGATGGCCATCTGCGAGGTCCACCTCGGCTCCTTTGCGCGCGTGCCCGAGGAGGGCCATCGCCCGCTCTCGTACCGCGAAATCGCGCCGCGGCTCGTCGAGTATCTGAAGCGATTCCGCTTCACACACCTCGAGCTGCTCCCGATCACCGAGTACCCCTTCGATGGCTCCTGGGGCTATCAGGTGAGCGGCTACTATGCGCCGACGGCGCGCTACGGAGAGCCGGACGATTTCCGCTACCTGGTGGATCTGTGTCACCAGAACGGCATCGGAGTCATTCTCGACTGGGTGCCGGCCCACTTCCCGCGAGACGACTTCGCGCTGCGTCGCTTCGACGGGTCTGCGCTCTACGAACACGAAGATTCCCGCCTCGGCGAGCACCCGGACTGGGGCACGTTGATCTTCAACTACTCGCGACACGAAGTGAGGAACTTCCTGATCGCGAACGCTCTCTTCTGGCTGCGCGAGTATCACATCGACGGGCTCCGGGTCGACGCCGTGGCCTCCATGCTCTACCGGGACTACAGCCGCGAGGAGGGGGAGTGGATCCCGAACTACCTGGGTGGTCCGGAGAATTTCGAGGCGGTGGATTTCCTGCGCGCGCTGAACGAGACCATTCGCGCTCGAGGAGCCCGGCTGCATCGTCGCCGCCGAGGAGTCGACCGCATGGCCGGGTGTTTCCCGCCCGGTGGACGAGGGTGGGCTCGGCTTCACCTTCAAGTGGAACATGGGGTGGATGCACGACACGCTGAAGTACCTGGCCAGGGATCCCGTGCATCGGCGCTTCCATCACGACGAGTTCACCTTTGCCGCGATCTACGAGGACAGCGAGCACTTCATCATGCCGCTTTCCCACGACGAAGTCGTGCACGGCAAGCGTTCGCTGCTGGAGAAGATGCCGGGCGACCTGTGGCAGAAGTTCGCGAATCTGCGCCTTCTGTTCGCCTACCAATACACGCGGCCGGGCAAGAAGCTGCTCTTCATGGGCGCCGAGCTGGCGCCGCACGGGGAGTGGGACCACCGACATAGCCTCGACTGGCACCTGGCCGACGATCCGCCCCGTATCGGGCTCGCCCGCCTGCTCGAGGTGCTGGGCTGGCTGTACCTCGAGCACCCCTGCCTGTGGCGCTCCGATCCGGATCCAGAGGGCTTCGCCTGGATCGACTGCTCCGATCGGGACCAGTCCGTGGTTGTCCTACCGGCGCCGCCACGGGGACGACGAGCTCGTCGTGGTGGTCAATGCGACGCCCGAACCGCGCGTCGACTATCGAATCGGGGCACCGCATCCCGGGCTCTGGGTCGAGAAGCTGTCGACCGACGCGCGCGAGTTCGGAGGCAGCGACTTCGAGACGCTCGCCTCGGTGATCGCGGAGCCGATCTCCTGTCACGGCTATCCGCAGTCACTGCGCCTTCGCCTGCCTCCGCTCTCCTGCCTGGTGCTCGCTCCCGGCGGGCTGAGGCCGACGGAGGAAGGAATCTCTGCCGCGCTGCCGGCAGGAGCTGCCGGGACGCGGATTTCGCTACTGGACCAGCCGCATCGGGACGTTGGTCACGATCCCGACCAGCAGCGTTGTGAGCTGCGCTCCGGTGGGTGCCTGGCTGTAAGTGCCCCGGCCGCGAGTCAGCGACTGCATGTAATTCTGGCCGGTCGCCGAGCAGCTCGAAGAGCAGAAGTAGATCGTGTAGACGTCGATCCCCTGGGCGGCGGCAGCGGTGGCGTCGGAATTCGACTGGCCCTGGTTGCCGTCGACGCCGTCACCCACCAGGATCAGGATCCGCTCCTCCTCGGGCACCTCGGGGCCGGTGAAGAGGGCGGTCCCCGCCTGGATCCCGGAAGGGATGTTGGTGGAGCCCTGCGCGGCCAGGCCGTTGATGTAGCCAGTCACCGTCGAAGCGCCCCCCCCTGCCAGGGTGGTGAGGGGCAGCGGAGTGCCGACCACGCCGCCGTTGAATGCGACGACGCCGACCTGGTCCCCGGGCAGGTTCTGGCTCTGCATCTGGTTGACGAGGGTCTGGTCGGCGTTCTTCGCCGCGCCGATGCCTCCGCCGGTCGCGCAGGGCGGCGAACCACCGCTGGGGCACATCGAGCCGCTCACGTCCTGGACGATCACGACATGGCGCTTCGGGGCGAAGGCGATCGCCTCCGCGCGGATCGTGGCCGAGTGGATTCCGAAGAGGGGGCCGAAGAAGAGGGGGACGTCGAGGGTGTCGACCGTCGCGCTCCGCGCGGGGACCATGGTCGCCGGCAGGAAGTTTGGTGGATGCTGGATGAAGGCGAGCGGGGCGAAGTCCCAGGCGCCCTCGCCGATCACGGCGCTGGTGCCGGTGCCGAGGGTGCCGAGATAGTCCTCGGCCGAGATCGTCCGGGCGGAGAGCCGAACTGCTCCTTCAACGCCGCGACCGCCTTGGCGTCGACGTAGTTCTGAAGCATGGTCCTCCGCGCTGCGAGGTGGCCGAAATCGATGGTGAGGCCCACCAGTCCGATCATGGCAATCATCCCCACGGTAAAGAAGACCGTCACACTGCCCCGGTTTCTGCGCGAGGGTCGAGAGGAAGTGGACTTCATCGCATCTTCTCCTGGTGCTCGAGGGCTCCTGTGGAAATCTCGTGGGTAGGATCACCAAGCCGGGCCGGGGGCGCTGTGAAGGTCTTCACAGGCGGCCCGAGAAAATCCCGCACTCAGCGGCTGAAGGCATCCATGAAGGCGATCATCGCCGGGCCCATCAGCACGATCAGAGTGGCCGGGAAGATCAGCATCCCGGCGGGGAAGAGCAGGCGCACGGCAGCCTTCTGTGCGCGCTCCTCGGCTTTCTGGAGGCGGTCGGTCCGCATCCCGGCGGAGTGGACCCGCAAGGAGTCGGCCACGCTGGTCCCGAAGCGTTCGGCCTGGACCAGCATGGCGACCAGGGCACTGACCTCCTCGGTGCCCACGCGATCCGAGAGGGCGCGCAGCGCGTCCGCGCCCGACTTGCCCGCCTGCATCTCGGCGGTCACCAGGCGAAGCTCATCGCACAGCGGCGGCGAGCTCCGGGAGAACTCGCGGGCCACCCGGGCGATGGCGGCGCCCATGCTGAGTCCGGCCTCCAGGCAGACGACCATCAGGTCCAGCGCGTCGGGCAGGGTCATCGGATGATCTGCTGGCGGCGCGCGCGGATCTTGTCGAGGACGAAGCTCGGGCCGACGTAGCCCACTCCAGCGCCGATGATGAGCCCCATCATGCGCGAGAAGGGCGGGAGGTCGAGGGTGCTCCCCGCCAGAATTGTCAGCCCCACCAGGACGAATGGCAGCAGCATCCGACCGCCGATGTAGATCGAATGCGCCGCCTCGTCGCGAAAGCCCGCCTGGACCAGCCGCTGATGGACCTCTTCGCCCGCGCCGCTCGCCCGCGCCGCCAGGGGCTCCAGGATTCGGAGCAGCAGGCCGCGGACGGACGGTGCCTCCGTCTCTGCAGTCCCGACTTCACGCTCGAGGCGACGGACGGCCGGGGAGCGCTGCAGCGCCGAGGCGAGACCGAGGCAGAGGAGGGATCCGGATAGAAACGCGAGTAATGAGAGCATCATCAGGGTACTCCGTCAGACGTCGACGCGCGCCACGCGCCGACAGGCAAGCCAGCCGACGCAGGCCATCGCCGCCGCGGCGATCAGCAGGGGCCGGCCGACGGCGCTCTCGAGCATCGGTGCCATGAACTCGGGATTGAGCGTCTTCATCATGATGAAGAGAGCGAAGGGCACCAGCACCAGGACGTTCGCCGACATCATGGCCTGGGCCGTCAGCGCCTTGACCTTGCCGTGGAAGAGGATCCGCTGTCGGATCACCTCGGCGATGTTGTCGAGGCTCTCGGCCAGGTTGCCGCCGGTCTCGAGCTGGACCAGCACGGCCGTCACGAAGACCGGCAGGTCCTGGCAGTCGATGTCGGTCCTGGAGGTTCGCCATCGCCACGCCGGGATGAAGGCCGAGCGAGATCTCGCGGGCGACCAGAGCGAACTCCGGACCGACCGGGTCCGACAGCTCGCCGCCGACCATCTGGAGAGCGGAGCTCATGCTGTGGCCAGCGCGCAGCGCCCTCGAGAAGAGCGACAGGGCGCCCGGGAACCCCGCCTCGAACGCCTTCATCCGCCTCTTCTTCAGCTGACGGACCACCAGCATCGGGCCGGCGCCGAGGAGGACCGAAGCGGTCCGAGGCCCAGCAGCCATCCGATTGCGGCAGCGGCGCCCGCCATCCCCACGGTGAGGCCGAGCAGCTGCGTGAGCTCCATGGGCCGACCGGCCTGGTAGAGCGTCAGCTCGATGGAGCGCAGCCACCGGTAACGCTGGGCGGCGCTCGAGAGCAGTGACCCCAGGTCGCTCTGCGTCTCGCGGAGGATCGAGGCGGCCAGCTCGGGATCCACGTCGCCGGCGAGCATGCGCCCGACGCGATCCATGGCGGCGCGCTTGCGAGCCTCCTCGCGCGCCGTGACGCCGAAGTAGACGCCGGCGAGCCCCAGGAAGACCGTCATTGCGATCAGGATGAACAGCATCGCTTCTTCCTCTCGTCGCTCAAGCCCTGGGCTTGAAGATCTCTTCGGGCAGATGGATTCCCTCGATGCCCAGCTTCTCCACGAACTTGGGCCGGATTCCGGTGGGAACCAGCTCGGCGATCACCTTGCCGTCTTCGTCGATGCCGTGGCGCTCGAGCTTGAAGATCTCCTGCATGGTGACGACCTCGCCCTCCATGCCGACCACCTCCTGGAGGCTCGTGACCCGGCGCGTGCCGTCGATCAGACGCTGCTGTTGAACGACCAGGTCGATCGCCGAGCAGATCTGGGAGCGGACCGCTGCCTTCGGCAGGTCGAGACCCGACATGGCCACCATGGTCTCGAGGCGGGTGAGGGCATCCCGAGGGCTGTTGGCGTGGACGGTGGTCAGCGAGCCGTCGTGGCCGGTGTTCATGGCCTGGAGCATGTCCAGCGCCTCACCGGCACGGCACTCGCCGACCACGATCCGGTCGGGGCGCATGCGCAGCGAGTTGACCAGCAGGTCCCGCGTGGTGATGGCACCCTTGCCCTCCAGGTTTGCCGGCCGCGTCTCCAGGCGGACCACGTGCTCCTGGCGAAGCTGAAGCTCCGCAGAGTCCTCGATGGTGACGATCCGCTCCTCCTCGGGGATGAAGTCCGAGAGGATGTTGAGCAGCGTGGTCTTTCCCGAGCCGGTGCCCCCGGAGACCACGATGTTGAGGCGCACCCGGACGGCCGCCTCGAGGGCTGCGGCAAACTCCGCAGTGATCGAGCCGAAGCGAATCAGATCGTTGTGGTCGAGCGTTTCGGCCGAGAAGCGACGGATCGAGACGGAGGGACCATCCAGGGCGAGCGGCGGAATGATCGCGTTGACGCGGCTGCCGTCTTCGAGGCGGGCGTCCACCATCGGGTTCGACTCGTCGATCCGCCGACCCACCCTGGACACGATGCGCTCGATGATCCGCATCAGATGGGCGTCGTCGCGGAACCGGATCGAGGTCTCTTCGATCTTTCCCGCTCGCTCCACGTACACCCGCTGGGCGCCGTTCACCAGGATGTCGCAGATGGTCGGGTCGCGGAGCAGCGGCTCGATCGGCCCCAGGCCGAATACCTCGTCCCGGATGTCGCGGAGGAGGCGGTTGCGCTCGTCCTTGGTGAGTGCGATCCCCTCCTCGGCGAGGATCCGCTGGGTGGCTGCGACCACCTCCTCGCCGTTCTTCTCTTCGGTCATGTCCTCGCTCTTGGAGAGGTCGAGGATGTCGAACAGGCGGTGGTGGACGCGGGACTTGAGCTCCTGGTACTTGCTGTCGCGAGCGGGCTCCGGCCGGTGTGCTCTGGGCTTCGCCCTGGGCTCCGGCTTGGACCCCGTCTTGACGACCTTGAGCTCCACCCGAGCCGGCGCCCCGGCAGCCGCGGTCGCCCTGGGCGCGGCCGGGGATGCTACGGGAGCAGGCGGTGCAGCCGCGTTGCTCTCGGCCACCGCCGGGGACTGAGCGGCGGCGACAACGGGAGCGGACTGTTTCTTCAGCCGATTGCCAAGCGACATCGCAGATTCCTCACGGTTCCCTCGAGCCGATACCGGAGGCTCGCGGGTTCCTCTTCTTGCTTCTCCTCGCGCTCGACGCCGCACCATGCGTACGCCTCTTCCACGAGCCGGGCGAATGCCGGAGCCACGCTGTTCTTCTGCCCCGTCAGCGATGCCGGCCGGCCGCTGGCGATGGCGTCCTCCATGGCATCGGGGTCGTCGGGGATGTAAGCGACGGGCTGAAGCCCGACCGCCCGGAGCGGATCGCCTTCGGACACCAAGCTCGGCCGCCTGGAGCGGTTTGCCACCAGGCGGCGCTTGTCCTCGCCGTGGCCGAGCTGGTCGAGCAGCGACACGTGCTGCCGCGCGCGCACCAGAGACGGGACGTCGGACGTGGTGACCAGGACGACCACGTCGGCCTTGTCGAGCACATGGAGCGCCGCCTCGTCGGTGATGCGCGGCAGGTCGATGACCACCCAGTCGAACTCGGTGCGGAGCAGCTCGACCGAGCGCTCGATGTGCGAGCCGTCGATGCCATCCGCGTCCTCGGGGCTGGCAGGCGCCGCCACGATGTGGACATTCGAGGCGTCGTGGCGATGGGCCACGGTGGCAAGGAAGGCCCCGTCCAGGTCGTCGGCCCGGGCCGCCACATCGGCCAGCGTGTAGGCAGGGGTCACGTCGAAGCGGAGGGCGACGTCGCCGAAGTACGCCTTGGCATCGACCAGCGCGACCCGGGCGCTGCCGCGTGCCAGGCTCGTGGCGAGTTCGGCGGCCACCGTGGTACAGCCGACACCGCCCTTCACACCGAGCACCGCCAGGACGTTGCCCGCCTTGGGCGGGGTCTCGGCGACCGCCGTCTCCTGCAGGCGACTCGCCACCCGGTTCAGCTCCTCGTCGAACTGGTGCTCGGGGAAGTAGGCGAGGGCGCCCGCGCGCATGGCGCGCAGGATCAGGCTCGGCTCGGAGGGCCCGCCCGCCAGCACCGGCGGCTTGGGCTCCGTCAGGGCCTCGATCCAGCAGAGCGCCTTCTCCGGCTCGCCCGTCAGATCGACGTAGATGCCGATTTGAGCGGCGCTCTGGAGCGCGTGCCCGAGATCCTCGGGCCGCTCACCGTCGGCCACCACGCGAATCGCGCCGGTCCCGGCGAGACCCTGGGCGATCACTGCTCGGGTGGACTCGTGGGGCGACAGCACTGCGAACGAGATCTTGTCCTTCATCTTGTTTCTCCCCTGGCCTCAGCGATCCGCGATCAGATCGAAGAGGGTGGTGGGCTTGTCGTCGTGGGCCTGCTCCTGCTGGCGCGCGTGGTAGTTCCCCGTCACCTCGTCGGCGGTGGTGGCGCCGATCCCTTCGACCGGCTGGACCTCGCCCCCGGCCTCCGGGTTGGCGATCATCTGCGCCTTGAGCGTGTGATAGGACTCTCCCATCTGGGCTTCGCTGTGGCTGTGGGCGCAGCCCATGTTCGCGATCAGAAGCGCCAGTCCGATCAGCAGCGCGGTGTTGCGATTCATCGTCTTCACTCCTTCGCGTCCGACGCCGCCGTGCGGTGGCCGGAGTCGCCGGTCAGGCCGCCCGAACTGTGCTGGGCGGCGGTTTCGGTGGGCTCGTGAGGGTGCGTCTTGCGGCTCTCGTCCCGACCCAGCACGAAGAAGTCCACGTCGTCGGGCGCCTGGTAGTGGTCGGTCGGCAGCGGCCGCGGACCCGGGTCCAGAGGCTTCACCAGGTGGGGCGTCACGATGATCACGAGCTCCGTCTCGTTGCGCTGGAACTCCTGGCTCTGGAACAGCGCACCGAGAATCGGGATGTCGCCGATGCCCGGCACCTTCTCCATGACGGAGGTGACCCGGT
The DNA here is from genome assembly GCA_963761475.1 of uncultured Alphaproteobacteria bacterium. Lineage (GTDB taxonomy): Bacteria > Pseudomonadota > Alphaproteobacteria > Rhizobiales > Hyphomicrobiaceae. The sequence goes on along the minus strand of CAVXGT010000010.1, from coordinate 42,152 downwards.
CCTCGAGCAGGCCGGCGATGACGAAGCTCTGACCGTCCGCCAGCTCCACCGCGGTCGAGGCACGCCGGGTGGTGAAGCCCGGCACGAAGATGTCCTGCACCTGGATGCCGAGCGTGTCGTCCGGCTCGCTCACCTCGGATGTGGTCTCGAGGTGGATCCGGCCGGGCCCCAGCACCGTCGGCAGGAAATCGATGCCCACGCCGAAGGGCTTGAGCTCCACCGACACCGTGCCGAGACCCGAGGGCTCGAGCAGCGGTACCTCGCCGCCCACCAGGAAGCTGGCCTTCTGGCCGCTTCGGGCCACCAGCGTCGGCTCGGCCAGGATCTTCGCGAGGCCCTTCTGGCGGGCGATCCGCAGGAAGGTGCGGACCTCCGTATCCCCGCCCACGGCGCCCCCAAAGAGGCCTCCGCTGGAGCCGCCGGTGGCTGGACCGGTGATGTCGCCAGCCAAGGCGCCCCCGCCCAGCAGACTGCCGGCCGCCATGGTGCTGGCGCCGTCATGGACCAGCGCCTGCCAGTCGCTGCTCAGCTCGCGACCGATGCTGCGACTCAGCTCCGCAATCACCACCTCGAGCATCACCTGGTGATTTCCGGCGACGTCGATCAGGTTGATGACGTGGGGGTCCTTCTCGCCGAACTCCTCCTGGCCCTCGAAGAAGGCCATCGCGATCTGCTCGGCCCGCTCGCGGGCCTCGACACTGTAGACGGTGCCCTTGAGGATGATGGACTCGCCGGCCATGCCGACGCGGACGTTCTGGCTCCCGAGCGCCCGCTCGAGCTCTGCGAAGAGCTGGTTGTGGATGATCACCCACGTGAAAGTCGAGCGCCGTCTGAAGCTTGCCCTCGGCGCCCCACAGCAGGACGTTGGTATCGCCCGGCTCCTTGGCCACCACCTGGATGGTGCGCCGGTCGGTCATCACGATCCCCACCTTGGTGGGGTCGCCGACCGCCACGCGCTCCACATCGTAGTCGGTCGCCAGCACCACGGACTTGCCCCTCTCGATCTCGATTCGCTGGAGCGTGTCCTCGGGACTCCCCGCGTGGATCGGAACGATCTGCTTGCCGTTCGGGATCAGCTGCTCGAAGCTCGGCCGGAGCCCGAAGAACGACTTCTCCGCCAGGTAGGCGTGCACTTTGGGCCCTGCCATGGCCACGGCGAGCGACGCCGCCACGGTGAGCAGGATCGGTCTGAACAGCCCTTTCGGCTGCGGTCGCTGGTACACTCGTCGCATCGGTTAGAACCTCGTGTCGTAGACATCGGTCCCCAGCACCATCTGTACCGGGGGGGATTCCGTATCGTTCTCGGGATTGCGGAGGGCGAGCTTCAAAGAGCCCTCGTTCTCAGCGTGCGTCAGCTTCGACGCCTGTCCGGGGCTGACCTCCAGTGTCACCACGTGCGCCGGTTCGGCGGAGCCCTCGTTGCGGTCCACGCGCACGTCGACCGCCAGCACCTTGAGGTTCTGGAGGATCACCTCGGTGTGCCTACTGCCGCCAGCCTGATGGTTCACCGTGGCGATCACGTCCACCCGCGATCCGGGCTGTACGAAGCCAGCCACGCCGATGAACTCGTCGATCTTGATCGAGACGGCGCGCGCGCTCTCGTCGATCAGGGCGCCGAGCCCCGCCTCGGCGCCCACCGGAAGCAGCGAAGACTCGAGGATGGGCTCGCCGGGCACCACCGAACGCGCCAGCACCCGGGTGGTGAGTGCGCTGGGATGGCTGTAGGCGCCCTGCGGGATCGTCTCGGCCGGCCAGCTCACGAGCTTCAGCGTGCTCGGGTCGATGACCCGACCGGGCAGGCCCGGCACGGAGGCCACCACCACGGGCACGCCGGGGGGACCGACATCGCCGGCCTTCCGGGCCACCGAAGCCGTGGCCAGGCCGCAAAGCGCGGCGAGGCTGAGAAAGAAGATGGCTCGTCGATTCTTCATGATCCTACTCCGAAGCGTTCCTGAACGCTGTCAGTTTCCGTTCTCGTTCAGGGCAGTCGCCGTTGCGGTGAAGGTGATGGGCGGAAAGGGAATGAATTGGTGCAAGAGGTTCAGGAAACGGAGTTCGCTGCGCACATCGATGCTCACGCCCACCATCCCCGCGTCGCAGAGGGTCCGGCCCGGCTCGGTGTGGTCGACGTCGATGCCCGTGATCTGGGGCGGTTCGACTCCGCCGGCGAGAAGCAACTGCTCGGCATTGTTCTGGGCGTTGGTAGTGCTGAAGGAGGGGTCGCAGAGCGTTCCCCGAGACAGCGTCGCGGTGCGCGCCGCTTCGGACGCCGCATTGCCCGCCACCAGGTAGTCCTTGAACAGGAACGAGAAGTCCGCGAGACCCAGGATCAGCGTCAACACCACCGGGAGCACCAGCAACGTCTCCAGGTAGGCCATCCCACGCTCGCTTCGCCGTCGGCGGTTGTGGACGATCGGTTCGTCGTGAGTTCGATTCTTCAGGAAATCCATGTCGATCCCCCTGCTTGGTAGGCCGCGACACCAAGTGCGATCGCGACGCCGAAAGGAATCCCCGTGGCTGGTGTGGAGCCGGCCGCCGGAGCGAGATAGCGGGGGCGCCGCTCGAACGCGGTGAGCATCAAGCTCCCCGCCCAGCGGCGCGCCACGTCGCACAGACCCTCTCTAGAGAGGATCGTGCAGAGCGCGAAGGCGCCCCCGACCATGGTGATCCACCAGAGCAGGCCCGGGAGCGCCGCGACGCCGAAGAAGGCGCCCAGCGCCATCACGGCCTTCACGTCGCCCGCGCCCATCCAGCGCATCGCGAAAGGAACCGCCAGGACGGCGAGGCCGAGGCCCGCTCCCGCCAGGGCAGAGAAGAGACCGACGAGCCCCGCCGTCCAGGTGGCGTGGAGGATTGCAGCGGCCAGCCCGAAGAAGGTGATGCGATTCGGGATGCGCCGCTGCCGGATGTCCTCCTCCACCACTACCATCAGCAACCCTGCAGCGATGATCTCGGGCCCGGTGACGAAGGCGCCGGTCGAGAACAGCGCAGCTCCAGCGAGAACCGCGGCGGCCGTTGAGACCAGCCGATTGCTCGAGGACGTGGGTTTCATGGTAGTGGCTTCTCGTCCGCTACGGGGTGTTGATCTGGGTGCCGATGTTGTTCAGCGCATTGGTGATGGCTGTGCCCAGGTTCTGCCAGGCTACGATCCCGGCGAGGGCGAACATCGTGGCCACCAGGGACCACTCCACGAATTCCATACCGTCCTCCTCGTGGAGGAAGCGCTTGATCAGATTTGACATTTCCAGGTTCTCCCAGTTTCGCGCTCGAGAGGCGCATTCGAGTGACTTGACATGGACGCAGTGTCGCCGAGCCGAGCGGATCCCCCTGTGAATTCGTTCACACGGACCCCGACTTTTTTCTCGACGGATTGCGCTTTTCCGCGCCCGAGCAGAGAACCGCTTCACAAAAGCGGCCCAATTGGTGAAGCGCTTCACAGGTGCGCTGCGGCGGCGTGGACACGACGGTCGCCGCCGCGGCCCATACTAGAGATATGATACTTTCGTGCCTCGACGCCCCGCCTGGCTCTGAAGCCGCGTCGTTTCGCCCAGGCGAGGGCCCTTATCGGGGAGGGATCGATCGTGGCTCATCAGCACCTCGAGATCGCCAGGCACGGGAACGTCGCGGTCGTGACGTTCGACCGACCGGAGAAGCTGAACGCGCTCAGTCGCGATCTCATGCTGGAGATCACCGATGCCGCGCTCGCGTTTCGCGACGATGTGGACACCCGCGCCGTCGTCTTCACCGGAAAGGGCAAGCATTTCAGTGCGGGCGCGGATCTCGCCGATCCGGATCGCACCGGCGGAGCGGAGTCCACCCGACTGCGGCAGAGAAGAGAGATCCGCGTAGGGCCCGAGATGATCCGGAGCATCTTCGAGATGGACCAGATCACGATTGCCGCCATCAACGGCGTCGCGCTGGGGGGCGGTGCCTGCATCGCGACCGCATGCGACTTCCGGATCGGCGCGCGCGATTCATTCTGCGGCTACCCGGAGATCCGGCGCGGTATGAACCTGCACTGGGTCGCCTTGCCGCTCTGCGTGCATCTGATCGGCCCCTCCCGCGCCAAGCGGATGATTGCCTTGGGACGCAACGAGGATGCGGAGACCCTGCTCCGCTGGGGATTCTACGACGAGGTCGTCGAGGGCGATCAGCTGATGGAGAGGGCGCGGGCGGTGGCCGAAGAATACGCCCGCCAGCCGCCTCTGCCAGCCCAGATGATCAAGCGGAGCGTGAACGCCGTGGTCTCCGCGCTGGATCGATCCATCATGCACATGGATCACGACCAATGGATGCTGACCGCATCCACTGAGGACTTTCGCGAGGGCGTGAAGGCGTTCTTCGAGAAGCGGGAGCCCGAGTTCACGGGAAACTAGCGAGTCAAGCGGGGACGTTGTTGAACGTTCAACAACGTCCCCGTTGATGCTACTACTGAAGCCTCGCCAGCAATTCGAGGATCTTCTTCGAGGCGTTCGAGCGCCTTCTGCCCCGACAGAGGAGGTGTTCGCCGACGGCGTCCATCACCGCGCGACCATCGGATTCGATGAGCGCTCCATGGGAGAGAACGATTCTCTCGAAATCCCAGGAGCGGAGGCGCTGGAAAGACTCGGTCGCTGCCGGGGCATCGCTCGTGTAGAGGCGGTGTTCCGGAGATGCCACCGGCTCCGATCCGACGCCGAAGAGCCGCGCGAGCGTCCGTCCGACGATGGATGCGGTCTCTCGGTCGAGGTTCTCGACGAGGTCCGCTACCACCAGAGTACGCGAAGCCCGGTGAAGGAAGACGATCTCGGAGAAGAAGACGTTGCCGCGGATCTCTGCCTGGTCGAGCTCGGCGGCCCACCCGGGATCCGGCTCGTCGCCGAGAATGCCGTCGAAGCGGAGGTCGGGGCGGCGCTCGGGAAGACCGGGGGAGGCGAACGCCTTTGCCCGCGGATAGGCATCGATGTATTCGCCCATCGACAGATGGTGGATCTTGTTCGGAGAGACGATGAAGGCGACCTCACCGAGGCCGTCCAGATCGCGTCGGATCGCAGCATCGAGGGGCACGGGAGAATGGATGAATAGCCGCGAGCCGGAGAGTCGAACGACGGTCATGCGCGTCTGGATTCTGACGCCGTAGAACCGAACGGTCGACTCGACCAGATGGATATCCCGTGCGAACTCCCTCAATCTCGGGCCTCTCTATTCGCGCTCTTCGGCCGTCAGCCCCCTGGCAAGACGAGAAAAGGGGCCCCCGATCTCGAGGGCCCCTTTTCCGTTACCGAAAGGGTCTGGATGCTCTAGGAGATGCCGGCGGTCTTCTCGAGCATGGCGGTGGTGAGCGACTTGGGTCGCTCGAGGGCGTAACCGAGAGCCCTGTCCCAGGTGATGTTGGCGAGCACGCCGATCGCTCTTCCGACGCCGAACAGCACCGTGTAGAACTCGTACTCGGTGAGCCCGTAGTGCCACTGAATCACGCCGGACTGGGCGTCGACGTTGGGCCACGGATTCTTGGCCTTGCCCTGCTCCCGCAGAATGTCCGGAGCGACCTCGTAGATCCCAGACACGACCTTGAAGAGATCGTCGTCCGGCAGGTGCTTCAGACAATAGTCACGCTGCGAGGAATACCTCGGGTCGGTCTTTCGGAGCACGGCGTGTCCGTAGCCGGGAATGACCTGCCCGCTGTTCAGCGTGTCCCACAGGAACTTCTTGAGCTCTTCCTGGGTCGGGATCTTCCCGCCCAGCTTCTCGAAGACGCCCTGGATCCAGCGGAGCACCTCTTCGTTCGCCAGGCCGTGCAACGGCCCGGCCAGGGCGTTGATGCCGGCCGAGAGGGCGTAGTAGGCATCGGAGAGGGTGGAAGCGACCAGGTGCGTGGTGTGAGCCGAGGCATTCCCGGACTCGTGGTCGGAGTGAAGAATGAAGTACATCCTCGCGACATCGTCGTAGGGCGGATCGATTCCCATCATGTGGGCGAAGTTGCCCCCGAGGTCGAGATCCGGGTTCGGCGCGATCGGCGTATCGTTGCGGTACTTCATCCTGTAGATGTACGCAGCGATGGCGGGGATCCTCGCCAGAATGTCGGTGGAGTCCTCGTACATCGACTCCCAGGCGGTCATCCGGTCGTAGGATTCCTTGTAGTTCTTCGCGAACTTCGACTCGCGCTGCATGGCGACGATGGCCGCGGAGAACATCGTCATCGGATGGGTATCGCGCGGCAGCGCCCGGAGCAGATCGAAGACGTACTGGGGTACCGGGCTCCTGGCTTTGAAATCCTCGACGACCTCCAGCGCCTGCTTCGCGGTCGGGACATCGCCTGTCAGCAGGAGATACCAGAAGCCTTCGACGTAGGGATAATCCTTCCCCTTCGGCCTCGGTAGCGCTTCCATTACCTCCGGGATGGTCTTTCCTCGGAAGCGGATCCCCTCCTCGGGGTCCAGATACGAGATGTCGGTGACGAGGCAGCGAACGCCTCTCGCGCCACCGATTGCCTGGGCGATGGTCACCTCACCCACCTTGACGTCGCCGTGCTGCTTGAGCAGTTTCTGTGTCCTGGGACGGTGCGCCTCGATCTTCTCCCTCAAGACATCCTTGAGCGGCATTGCTACCTCCTCTTTCGAGAATCATCTATTCCGGATCGGGAAACGAAACGGGGTGAATGGCTCGGATCACTCGACTCCGACTCGAGATGCACGGTTCCCGCTACCCGCGACCTCCTGCAAACGCAGCAGTGACCGACCAACAGACACACTCGACCCGTCGACAATGGCATTGTGACGTAGTCGAATGGACACACTCCGGCGGCGACCCTAGCGAATTTTTCCTGAATTCGACAGCCCCTGAGGGACGCTGTTGCGCATCGACCGAAGGCGGATCCGGCGGTTTTCCAGAGCAATTCGATGGGATTACGTCTATTCGACGACTGCCGTGTGTGCTTCGAGGCCCGCCTCGTCCGCGGGGGGCGCACCGGCGGCATTGTGCAGGAGCCGTACGTAGAAACGCACCCCTTCGAGAGGGCCTCGATCGAGACTCGCTCGTCAGTTCCGTGGATGCCCTCGAGATCGTGCTCGGAGAGCAGGAACGGCATGAAGCGGTAGACGTCCTCGGTCGAGGTGTAGAAGTGGTGGGCGTCGCTGCCGCCCAACATCAAGTAGGGGGCGACGACGGTTCCTGGAAAGACCTCGCGGATGGTTCGCGACTGCACCCCAGAGTGTTGGGAACGCGTTGTCCTTGATTCCCGCCTCCGAGATGGTGGGCGCCGTCGTCGTGCGCGCTGCATGGTCTTTCATTGCTGGCCTCCGCTCTGCCTCGAAATATCCGATACTGCGTTCGAATGGTATCAACTGTCGACTACGCTCAGGCACGCTCGTGGTGAGGAATCCGAGCGGGGGTGAAGCGGCCGGCCCTCACCGCGTGAGGTGGTTGATCCGCCTGGGCCTCGCTCTTCTGATGGTGCTGTTGGCGGACTGCCGGGGCCCGGCGCGCGATGCGGAGCAGCTACCCGATTCCGTTCCAGTCCACACCGAGAGCGAGCTCGCGACCACCCTCGTGGAGCTCGGAGACCTGGCCCTGGCGCGCGGCGAGATCGACGTCGCGGAGACGCGCTTCCGCCGCGCCCTCGAGGCGGATCGGGAGGCGACTCGCCTCGCATCGGGCTGGCGCGGGTGGCCCTGGCCCGCGACGACCCGGACGCGGCCCGGCGCTTCGCCGGCGAAGCGCTCGAGCGGGCCCCCGAGGACGCGGATGCGCTGGTGCTCCTGGCCCGCCTGGAGCGTCGTGCCGGCGACGAGGCCGCAGCGCGCGAACGGCTCGAGCGGGCCCTGCGGCGCGCGAGCCTGCTCCACCTCGAGGCCCACGCGGAGCTCGCTGCGCTCACCGGCCGAGCGCCGCGGCGTCCCAGCGCGGACCCGGCCGAGGCGCTTCGGGTGGCGGAGGCCCATCCCTACGACCCGTGGGCGCGCCTTCAGGCGGCTCGGGCTGCTCCTCGCGAAAGGCCTCCGCGAGGAGGCGCGCTCCCAGCTCGCAGACCACACCTGGTTCGCGGATCTCGATCCGGCCAGCGGTGTGGCCGCCTTTCGCGTGCTCCAGCGGCTGGACGAGCGCTGGGCCCGCAGGCGGGTCGTCCCCGTCCACTGCTACGCCGACGAGACGCGTGCGCCGATCACCCTACTGGGAGATGCGGCTTCGCGTGGTCTGGGCCGCGCTCTCCGCGTCTCTCGATCCCGTGCTGGGGACCGCCTTCGTCCCGGTCTCCTTGGCGCCCTTCTCGTCGAGCGACGCCGGGAGCCAGCTGGCCTCGATCGACGAGGCCTTTCTCTCGAGCGTCCGGGCGCTGCCCGCGGCCGGAATCATCGCCGCCTTCGACCGAGCGCCCCGTGCCCCGGCGGCGAGGCAAGTGGCGGCTCGGCCAGGCCGAGTACCTGGGACGGCGGATGCTGGTTCGCCTCGAGCCGGGGCAGGTGGAGAGCCGCACGCTGATCCACGAGGTGCTGCACCTCTACGGCGCCGTCCACATCAACCCCGACCTCGACTCGATCATGAACCCGAGCGGCGCTTCCCTGGAGCTCGACCCGGCGAACCGGAGGATCGTCGAGCTCCTGCGCGGGCGCCGCTTCGGCCCCGGAGGTGTCCATGCCAACGTCCTTCCCCTTCGTCGACCACGGCGAGCTGACCGCGGCGCTCGCGCAGGCCCTGCAACTCAACCTGCAGTTCCGGCGGCTCGGCGTCCTCGAAGCCCTCGAGGCCAAGGAGAGCTCGCGCTTCCTCGGCGCGCGCAAGGCCCGTGAGGCCTTCGCCCTCGATCCGGATCTCGCCAGTGTGGCCCGCTTCGTCGCGCTGCTCCTGGCGGAGCAGGAGCGCTTCGCGTCGGCCGCCCGATTCATGGAGGCGGCGGCGAACCTCTACGGTCCGCGCAGCGCCGAAGGTCGCGAGGCCCGGCGCTCGCGCCGAGGCGTTCTTGCGCCGGGCCCGAGAGACGTACGGCGAGGAGCCCGGGCGCTGACGCAAGCGCCAGCCTCCTGCGTCGCGAGTCTTTACCGCCTCCCGCGCCGCCGACCCGCGACGGCGAGGCCTAGCACGCCCGAGGCGAACAGCATCAGGGTCCCGGGTTCGGGGACGAAGCGCAGTGTCAGAACGCCGGTGAGTGGCACCTCAGGGAACGCGCCCGTAAGGCTCGTGAAGACCTTGCTCACCGTCACCAGCTGCACGACGCCTGAGGGCTGCGCGGTACTCGAGGTGAGCGAGGCCGGGCCATGGGCGAAGCCCCCCGGCAGCGTCGGTGTCGAGATCGTGCTGTTCGGGGTGTGGATCGTCATCACCGGCTGGCCGATGGTCCACGGGGCGTTCTGAAGGGTGATATTCACGGCGCCAGTCGTAGTCCGCGTTCCTCCGATGCCGAAGCCGGCTCCTCCTCCAGTCGGTGTGAGAGGGAAGCGGAACGGCGGCGATGCAGCCGGGCCCGCCGAAGATCAAGCAGATCTTCGCGATCCCGGCTACGCCCATCGGTCCCCCGCCGGGCGGCCCCCCGGAGATCCCGGAGAAGCTCCCGGTCAGGTTCCCCGCGAGCGTGAGGCGAAGCGACGAGATGCCGGTCACGTTCGTGAGCGACGAGCCCGGGAACGTCACCGTCGTCGGCCCGAAGCTGCCGCCCGCCAGGGCGAGTGAGTTCAGGTGGATGCCGCCGCCCGACCCGTTGACCAGCGCGCTCCCCCCGCCAGCGGCGGTCAGAGACGCCGGGTTCCCCCCTACGTCGCGCATGTCCGCAATGAGGACTTGCAGCGTCCCCGTGAAGTCCAGCGTGGCCGCGCCGGCGCCCGGAGCGGGGGCGAGAGCCAGGGACGCCGCGACGCAGCCGGCTGCCGTCCAATGAGCGAGAGCACGTTTCATTGCGCTTCCCTCCCGCGCCGCCAGCCGAGAATGGCTTTCCTCAGAATCCGCGTGTCTCGCTACAGCTAGCCTCCGCCGGCCTGGCGCGATTTACAACAAACCGTCTGCATTCGCCGCAAGAATCGGGCCGGCCCGGGAGGCTGGAGCCGCGCTCCGCCGGTCATCCGCTAACTGATTGATTCCGATCAGATTTCCCTGTCTGTGCCGATCGAGGTCGGGATCTTGGAAAGGGATGGCGCTGCCTGACTCGAGGAAAACAGTTTCCTTTTTGTGGAAAGCTCTTTCCAGAAACGAGGCTGCGACGTGGGCCTGTGTCGGATCGGGGGATCGCCGCAGCTCGGCTTCGCGAACGCTCAGGCGATGCCGAACCGTTTCATCTTCTTGTAGAGCCCTTCGCGGGTGATGCCGAGCCGCCGGGCGGTACGAGTGCGGTGGCCGTCGTGGGCGTCCAGGGCGCGGCGGAGCAGCCAGGACTCGATGCGCTGCAAGGTCTCCTGCAGCGATTCGCCCTCCCGCATCACGGCTTCCACCGGCTCGAGGATTCGGGTGACGGAGTCCGAGAGGACGTCCGGTGTGATCTCCTCACCGGGCTCCGAGAGGGCGAGGGCGCGCTGAACCTCGTTTTCGAGCTCACGCACGTTCCCGGGCCAGCTGTAGCTGAGCAGCAGGTGTGCGGCGTCCCGGGAGACGTGGCAGCCGGGCTTTCGCTCGCGACGTCCGTGTCGATGCAGAAAGTGCTCCACCAGGGGCAAGACGTCCTCTGGACGCCTGCGGAGCGGTGGGACGGTGATCGGGAACACCGCGAGACGGTAGAAGAGATCCTCGCGGAAGTGTCCGTTGGAGACCTCGAAGCGCAGGTCACGATTCGTGGCGGCGACTACGCGGACGTCGATGCGGCGGGTGCGCGTTCCTCCCAGGGGGCGGACCTCCCTCTCCTGGAGGACCCGCAGCAGCTTCACCTGGAGCGGCCCGGAGGTTTCGCCGATCTCGTCCAGAAACAGGGTGCCGCCACCCGCCGCCTCGAACAGCCCTCGCTTCTCGCGATCGGCGCCGGTGAAGGCGCCCTTCCTGTGTCCGAAGAGCTCGCTTTCCAGCAGCGAGTCGGGAAAGGCGGCGCAGTTCACCGCCACGAACGGGCCGGAGCGACGTCGGCCGCCAGAGTGGATCGCGCGACCGAGAAGCTCCTTTCCGGTTCCGGTTTCGCCGCTCAGCAGCACCGTTGCCTCGGAGCGCCTTGCGCGATCCACCAGGGCGAAGGTCTCTCGGATGGCGGGGCTCTCGCCGATGATTCCCTCCAGCCGCGGCGGGACGGCACCGCGCGCGGGGGAGGATCGCTCCAGCCGTTCGACGAGGTCCAACGCAGAGGCCCGCCCCTGGCTCTCGTCGGCGAGCACCACCTCTCTGGCGCCCGCCTCGCTGATCCTTCTGGCGAGTGCCCCATCCCCCCCGGCCAGACGTACCAGCAGGGGGGAAGATCCGGAGCGCCGATCAGGCGGCCGAGGTCGTCCTCCAGGGTCTCCGGGTTCGGGGCATCGAGGATCACGCCATCGAAACAGTTGAGTGGAAGCTCGAGAGCTCCTTCGACGTCCGGTGCCCATGCCAGGTCGAGAGCTGGGGCGTCGGTCACGCGGCTCTCTTCCAGACTTCGCGTGCTGCCAATCCAAAGAACGGAGCGTATCGGTTGCATCGGGTACTTCCGGCTCGGGGCGAGTCAGGGCGATGCAACCGGCATGCCGGCCCTACCGGGCGGAGGCTTCAGGAGAGGCCGGTGGAAACGCCGAAAGCGGCGGTCCCTCGCCGGGATCGGCCATCGGAGTGGGCGGTCAGCGACTCCGCCAGAAGGGGTGGACGCTTCCGCAGTCGAGGCTTTCGAGAGGGGCTCCGACGTCGGTCACTCCGCTGACCCCCACCAGACTCTCGCCCTCGAAGCAGCGATCGATCTGTCCGTCGAACTCCGCGTCTTCACACTGACGGACGATGTTCCCGCCGGCCAGGTACTGGATCACGTCGACCCGACCATCGTCATTGGTGTCGACCTCGACGCGAGAGAGCTGCCCATCGGTGTAGATCTGACGCTGCTCGGCGGCTCCGTCGCCGTCCGTATCGACCAATCCCTCGCTGACGACGCCTCCTGCTCCGATCCGGTAGCGGACCTCGAAGGTGCCGTCGCCGTCGAGATCCACACACTGGCTGCGGATGCTGCCATCTGCGTTGATGAAGAGCTTCTTGTCCGGCCTTCGCTTCCCCTCGGCGACCACCTCCTGGATGGTGGCGGTTCCGCTTCCGCTGTAGCGAATCAGGACGGTCGCTCGGCCGGCACCGCGCTGATCCATTGCCTGCCATACGACCTTGCCGTTTTTCAGGCCCGACCAGAGATCGATCTTGCAGTCGCCGCTCTCGTCGATCAGCTGTTGGGTGAGCTCCCCCTTCGCGTCGTAGCGCTCCTCGAGGTCGAAGCAGCCCTCGAGCTTCCTGTCCTGGCGAAGATGCCGGAGCACGCCACCCTCGTAGCTGGAGATCAGATCCGCCTTCCCATCGAAGTCTCGATCCTCCTCCCGGCGGGAGACCTCGCCGTCGGCATCGAGGGTAATCCAGAGATCGGTCTTGCCGTCGGCGTTCTGGTCCACTTCCTGGCGCTGGGAGCCGCCCTCGCTCGCGGCGACCCTCTTCTCGAAGAGGCCGTCGAAGTCGTCGTCCTGCTCGGTGCGGACCATTTCTCCCTTGGCGTAGGTGACGATGACGTCCGCCTTGCCATCTTCGTTGCGGTCCCTCTCGGTGCGGACCAGCACCCCGTTCTCGAGAAGGCTGACCGTCTCGCGGCGCCCGTCCCCGTCGCTGTCCTCCTCGATCCTCGCGGGCTTCTCGTCGGCGCCGAAGTGCGTCACCACGTCCACCGAGCCGTCCAGGTCCCGATCCTCGGTCTGGACCGTCTTGCGGCCACCTCGGTACTGGACCACGACGTCGGCCTTACCGTCACCGTCGAGATCCTCCTCCGAGCGACGCGGCGTTCCCTTCTCGAAGCGGGTCACCAGCTCGAACCGGCCATCGAAATCCTGGTCCTGCTCTTCCCGGCTGGTCTCACCGTTCTCGTAGAAGCGCTTGAAGTCGGGTTGGCGATCGGCATTGGTGTCGACCTCCTCCCGCACGGTCGTGCCGTCGGGAGCGAGATGCGTGACCTGGTCGATCTCTCCGTCACCGGTGGTGTCTCGGTCCTGGCGGGAGGGCTTCCCCTTCTCGAAACGGATCTCGGTGTCGAACCTTCCATCGCCGGTGGTGTCCTGCTCCTGCAGGGTTTCGACGACCGTTCTCGAAGCGGGTGATCACGTCGGGCTTGCCGTCGCCGCGCGTGTCCTTCTCTTCGCGAATCTTCTCGCCGTCCCGGTAGACGACCTCGAGGTCGAAGCCCTCCGTGGCTCCGGTGGCGCGCTGCTCGCTCTGCACTTGACCGTCCGGACCCAGCTTCCCGCGCAGGTCCGGCTTGCCGTCGAAGTTGGTGTCTTCCTCGAAGCTGGTGGGCTTTCCGCCATCGAACTTCACGAACCGGTCGGGCTTCCCGTCGGCGTTCTTGTCCTCTTCCAGGGAGAGGGCCACGCCGCTCCGGTCGTTGGTTCGCCAGGTGTCGACCTTGCCGTCCCAGTCCGAATCCTCGAGGACCCGGGTCTCCTTGCCCGTCTCGACGTCGAGGGTGACCCAGGTATCGGGGCTTCCGTCGTCGTTGCGGTCCTGCTCCTGCTTCTCGAGCCGACCCTGTGGATCGTAGAAGTTCCAGAGATCGAAGCGCGAGTCCATGTTCTCATCGAGTTCGACGCTCAGAAGTCTTCCCTCGCCGTAGTGCTCGATCCGATCGGGTGTCCCCCGTCCGGTGTGGTCGATTTCCTTTCGGAGGATAGTTCCCCCCTCGTAGGTGCCCACGGTTTCGAAGCGGCCGTCGAAGTCCACGTCGCGGCGTTCCGATCGGATGCTCTCGCCGTCTGTCTCGTATCCGAAGACCGCGTCGATCTCGCCGTCGTGGTTCTGGTCCTCCTCCTGGCTGGCCCGTCCTCCATCTCGGAAGGTGACGAGGACGTCCTTGGTTCCGTCGTGGTTGCTGTCGGCCTCGCTCCTGCTCTGCAGACCTTCCTCGAACCAGGCCTCGAAGTCGAAGCGGCCGTCTTCGTTGGTGTCCTCGGTCTCGCGGACCTTCTGGCCCTCCCGATAGATCCGCACCAGGCTCACGCGGCCGTCGTCGTCGGGATCGAATTCCTCCCGCTCCCGATCGCCGTTGGGTAGAAAGAGGATCACCGCCTCCGGGTTTCCGTCCCCGTCCCCGTCTCGAACCTGGCGGCGCTCCTTGCCCTTCTGGTAGGTCGATTCCGTGTCGAAGTGACCGTCGTCGGTGGTGTCGGCGCGACGTTGGACGATCTGGCCGCCCTCGATAGAGGGTCACGCTGTCGACCCGTCCGTTCTGGTCGGTGTCCTGGTCGACGCGGACCTTCTTGCCGTGGTCGTAGCGGATCGTGACATCGAAGCTTCCGTCGGCGTTGGTGTCCTGCAGCTCGACCTTCTTGGTGCCGTCCGGATTGAATTCCGCCCGGAAGTCGGGGCGGCCGTCACCGCTGTGGTCCTCTTCGACCACGGAGGGCTCGCCGTCCGCGTAGCTGATGGTCCGGTCCGGCCGGCCGTCGAAGTCGACGTCCTCCTCCCTGCGCACCGGCACACCGGCCTGGAATTCGATGGTGGAGTCGGCCTTCCCGTCGAAGTTGTGGTCATCCCGCTGCAGCTTGGGAACGCCGGCCTCGAAATCGATCCACTGGTCGGCGCGGCCGTCGGCATTGGTGTCGCGTTCCTGGGCGACGGGCCTGGCGTCCGGCCCGAAGCGCATCCAGGTGTCGAGATTGCCGTCGTGGTCGGTGTCCTGCTCGGCGCGGGCTGGCTTGCCCTCGCTGTAGTAGATGAACTCGTCGTAGCGGCCATCTCCGTCGGTGTCGGCCTGCTTCTCCTTGAGCTGCTCTTCTTCGTCGAAGAGCAGTACGACCGGGCGCTTGGCCTGCGCCAACGCTCCGTCCGCCCCGAGCAGCGCGAGGAGGGTCAGGACGGCCAACAGCAGGCGGGTGTCAGTTCGTCGCAACGGTCGGATTGCGGAAGGTGGCCATGATCGGGTTTCCGGCGAGGCAGCGCACCCGGTCAGACATCTGGTCGAAGGGAGAAGCGGAGCGCATCGCCTTGACAGCGCTCGCACCGAGGACTTTGTCGTTCGAAGAGACGAAGACGACGCGGTTGGCGGTCCCGGCCGGGTCCAGTGTGAAGCGGAGTGTGACCGAGTGGTCGGCCGCCACGTTGGCGGGGAGCACCCAGCGGTTCAGCACCCGGGTCTTGATGTGCTGCATGTAGGTCTGGACCTCGGGCCGGCTCATGCACTGCTCCCAGCTCAGGCCGCCGGGGCCGGTGCCCTGGCCGCCGCTGCCCCGCATGTTGCTGTCGCCGACGGCCCAATTTACCTGGGCGCGGACCCCGGTCTTGGCGCCGAGGACGTCGCGGTTGGAGGCGATGCCCTCGCGAACCGAGGACCCGCTACCGAGCGCGGAGGGATCCGCAATCCCCACGCCGCCTCCGCGGGCGACCTGTCGCGGCCCGGCCTGGATCCCCGAGGGTGCATGAAGCTCGACCGGCCCACGGATCGCCGGAGCCGACGCGTCGATCTCCAGGGGAGACGTCGTGGCCTGAGCGACGGACTGGTAGGTGCGCGCTGTCTCCACCTGGCGGCTCGCCCGTTGCACCTCGCGGGGGGCCTGGACCGGGCTCACCGTGTCGATCTGGAGCTGCTCGGCATTGATCACCGGGGCCGCGCGCTGGATCACTGCGGGGCTGACGACCTGCGGGGGCAGGGCCATGGGGGCGGGGTCGTAGCGGCCGAAGCTCTCCGCCAGCACCCGCGGCGCCGGCGCGGGCTCCTCCGAGGCAACCTCCTCCTCGATCCGTGTGATCTCGATGATCTCCTCGATCATCTCCTCCGGCGCGAGCCAGGCGGCGAGAAGGATGGCGCCGATTGCCGCGCCGTGGAGAAGGAGGGAAATTCCCCCCGACACCCAGCGTCCTCGCCCGCCCCCGGGGTCGGGAATCGCAATTCCCGGGAAGTCGGCAGTGGCAGCGGCGGCGCCCGCGCCGACAACGCTGCCGATTCGGCGCGTGCGCAGCGGCGAAGGGCGGGCCTTTCGCCTGTGGACTACGATCTCATCGGACATCGCGCCCTAATCCCCAGAACGCTCTTCTCGCCCATCGCGACCCATGGGACTCCCGATTTGCCGGTGGGTTGCCTGACGGTGGAACCGCCGGGTTAAACCACTCCGGGCGATCTGCCGATCTCATCGACCAAACGCCGGCTTCCGTGAAGCAGCTCCCAAAGGTAGACGGCTACGGGGACGCAACTATTCGATACGATTATGAAATCTCCCGCCCCTCTATGATCGTACGAGAGGGTAGGGGGGGTGTCAACGCGGGGCAGCCCGGGTAAGTTTGGGTTGGCGCTGAGGAGAGCAGGAGGAGAAGCCACCGTGAGCATGGAATGGAGCCACGTCCTGGAGCTGGTGCACCAGGGGCGCCTCACCGTGTATCCGCTCGGAGTCCTTTCGGTGATCGTGTTCGCGATCGCCATCGAGCGGCTCTGGAGATACCGGGGTCTCGACCGGGCGACCCGCGAGCTGACCCGCAAGCTCGTCGATACTCTGGTCCGGCGCGACCTCTCGGCGGCGCGCACCCTCTGCGAGGCCTCGAGCACCCCGATCTCGGAGGTCTTCGGTGAGGGGCTGCGCTGGCGGAACATCGCCCTCGAGGATCTCGATCACGTGCTGAGTACCGCCAGACAGGAGACGCTTACCGAGCTGCGGCGCGGTCTCTGGTTCATCGGAACCGTCGGCTCCCTGGCCCCCTACATCGGTTTGTTCGGAACCGTGATCGGGATCATGGTGGCCTTCGGCGCCATTGCCGAGTCCGGTGACGCGGGCTTCGAGGTGGTGTCGGCCGGAATCTCTGAAGCGCTGATCGCCACTGCCGTGGGTCTTCTGGTGGCGATCGTCTCCCTGGCCCTGTTCAACTGGCTCCAGGTGAGAGTTGGGGGAATCGCCGCCAGCTTCACGCGAGCCAGCGAACGCTTCATCCAAGCGCTGCTGTACGTGGAGGCGGCTCCGCCCGCCGCGCCCGATCGCAGCGCGGAGGTGGCGGATGGCAACCTCATACCTGCCCGAGGGTGACGACGCCGGCGGCATCGTCGCCGAGATCAACATCACCCCGCTGACCGATGTCTTTCTGGTCCTGCTGATCATCTTCATGGTGACCTCGTCGGTGATCGCCAACACCGGGAAGAAGGTAGATCTCCCAGAGGCGACGCAGCAGAGCCAGACACCGCCGCAGGCCGTGACCGTCACGATCACGGCCGACGGCATCGTCCAGGTGAACGACCAGGTGGTGCGGCTGGAAGATCTGCGCGCCCATCTCGAGGTGGCTCTGGTCAGCTCCGAGGACAAGATGGTGATCCTGCGCGGGGACAAGGAGGTGGTGCTGGGGAAGGCCGTCTACGTCCTGGACCAGGCGCAGCTAGCCGGCGCCGAAGGTTTCGCACTGGCCACCACCAAGCCAAAGAAACCGAGGTGAGAAGGCGGGCTAAGCGGAACGGCGCCGCAGCCAGATGACGGCAGCGGCGATCAACAGCAGTTCTGGCAGCAGGAGCCCCAGTCCCTGGAACATCCGGAGGGTGTTGGCGAGGGGCAGGGGGAACTGCATCGCGCCGATGCTCGTCTTGGGACGCAGGGTGATGTCGGGCTCCCTCTCCAGCGCCCAGTGGATCGAGTTCAACACCAGGTCCAGATTGTAGAGGGTTCGCAGGTGCCGGTTGGAGGCGAAGGCGCTGTCGCCGAAGGCGACGATCCGCGCCTCGCCCTGCTCTCGCGGGAAGGCGGCGGCGACCACGATGGGATGGTAGTCCTCGACCGCCCCGGGTGGGCGCTCCGGCGCGACCTTGCTCGAGAGCACACCGACGTCCTCGTGGAGCCAGGACCGGGGACTCGCGAAGACCACGCCCGCGAGCTTGTCGCCGGGCTGCGGCTTGCGCAGCTCGAAGGACCGCGCTCCCCGGAAGAAGGTCATGCGGGAGGAGTCGAGGCCTCGCGCTGCGGGGTGGCTGGTAGCGTAGTTGAACGCGATCGGGTTCACGCCCGGAGCGTCGCCATCGACCGGACCCGAGGCGGGGTCGATCAGCACGGAGTCGGCTGACTGGATTCCCCACTTGGCGAGCAGCTTCTCGATCCCGGACTCTCTGCCGGGCTCGACGAAGGCCACCAACCTTCCCCCGCCCTCCAGGTAGCGGTCGAGGGCGTCGATCGCCTCGGGGCGAAGCAGGCGGGCCGGGGCGATCAGGATCACCGCGTCCGCCTCTCCCGGGATTTCGCTCACCGATGCGGTCACCAGCTGGCGCAGGCGATAGCCCTCGGTGAGAAGCGCCTGGGCGAGTCCGGAGAATCCAACTGCATCAGTGCGTTCGAGGTCTCCCTCGCCGGCTCCTCGTGACAGATAGAGGATCCTGCGGTCGAAAGTACGGAAGCGGTAGAGGGCCTCGTAGATGGCACCCTCGGTGGGTCGTTCGACGGTCTCGAATTCGTCACCGCACCGAAATACGACGGTGTTGGAGGTTCCGATGGCGTAGCGGTCCTCGTCGTCCGGGTGCTCGTCGAGGCGCCTTTCGTCGAAGCGCAGACCACCGGTGTGCGCCATGTTGCGCAGGAGGAGCCGCGTGCTGCGGTTGCGGGGATCGAAGTCTTCGTAGTAGAGCGTGGCGGTGAGCTCACAGGGGAGGTCGGCAAGGGCGGTGAGGGTGGCTTCGGAGAGCGCGAACTTCCTCTCGAACGACCAGTCGAACTGAATGCCCGAGTGGTAGGCGGCGCGCTCCATGGCGACCCCGAGGAGCACCGCGGCCAGGATGCCGAGCAGGCCACGGGCGAGGACGCGGCGGAAGGCCGGCGCGCCGGCACCGCGCAGCCGGGAGAGGCCGCGGGCGGCGGCGACGGCGAGGGCCAGCCCGCCCAGAATCACGTTTGCGTAGTTGAAGACACCGAAGTGATCGGTGGCGTAGTAGGATCCCATCCCGAACGCGAGGGCGATCAGTCCGCCCAGTGCCAACCCGCGCATCAGCCCGCCACCCGTTTCCAGTCGAATGAGAAACGCGCCACGGCAGCGGCGACCATCGCGAGGCCCAGGAAGTAGGCCAGGTTTGCGAGGTTCACGATTCCCTCTGCGAAGCTGCCATAGCGGAGATGGAGGGAGAGCGCGTCGAGGAACTTGTTGGTGGTCTCGCCCACGAACGGGCTCGCCCAGCTGAAATCCCAGAGCACGAATCCGACTGCCCAGGCCGCGATGGCGGCGACGAGCTGGCTCGAGGTGAAGGCGGAGCAGGCCAGCCCGATCGAGGCGAGGGCGATGGCGTGAAAGAAGAGCCCGAGGAAGATCGCCAGCAGGTGCTCCGCACCGATCCCTCCCTGCTGGATCGCCATCCCGGGATACACGAAGCTCGCCGCCATCATCAACGCCACGAACAGGTAGGTGACGGCGAACTTGGCCAGCACGATCTGGCTGGCGGAGAGGTGTGTGGTCAGCAGGAACTCGTCGGTTCCGCGCGCCCGCTCCTCGGAGAAGACGCGCATCGTCACCAGCGGGACCACGCCGATCAGCGTGATCCCGAGGGTTTCCATCACCGGAAAGAAGACCGTATCCCGCAGGTTGATGTAGTCGGGAATGGTGTCGGTCTCGAAGCCGCCGAGGGTGCTGCTCGCATACAGGAAGAGGATCTGGTTGTAGAGGCGCAGGTGGTCGAAGAAGATCAGCGCGGTCACCAGGACCACCATAGTGAGCGACAGGTAGGCCATGGGCGAGCCGAAGAGGACGGCGATCTCCTTGCGGATCAGCGCGAGCAGCGGCTTCACGGCCGGGCTCCGCTCTCGCCCCGGAAGAGGGGAAGGGCGTCGCCATTTCCGAGCACCTCGGAGGTGGGGCCCGTCGCGACGAGCCTTCCGCGATGCAGGATCGCCACCCGGTCGGTGAGTTCGCGCGCCTCCCCGAGATCGTGGGTGCAGAGGATCAAGGTCCGCTGTCCCCGCAAGGTGCGCAGCAGATCGCGGACCTCCCGCTGCTGGACGGGGTCGAGGCCGATGGTGGGCTCGTCGACGATCACCAGCGGCGGATCCGCGAGAAAGGCCTGGGCGAGGGAGATTCGCTGCTGGAAGCCCTTGGAGAGGTGACCGATCAGGCGGTCCGCCACATCGACCAGCTCGAAGCGGGCGAGGACCTCGTCGACGGCGTCTCGGAGCACTTCGCCTGCCAGGTGACGGGCGCCGCCGGCGAAGCGAAGGAAGGAGCGGACGCGGAGATCCGGGTAGAGGCGTGACGTCTCCGCCACGTAGCCGAGACGGCGGCGGACCGCCTTGAACTCGCGAGCCGGTGAGAGCCCGTCGACGGTCAGACGTCCGGCCGAGGGGATCAGGAACCCGGTCACGAGCCGGATGAAGGTGGTCTTGCCCGCACCGTTGGCGCCGAGCAGCCCGAATGCCGCGCCGGTCTCGATCTCGAGATCGAGACCGGCCAGCGCGATGTGCTCGCCGAAGCGGCGCGTCAGGCCCTCTGCCTCGATCCGCACTCCGCAACGCTCGGCTTGCGTCTTCTTCGGGCTCGCGGCGATCACGTCAGACGAGGTACGCGCGAGGTGCCGCCCCCGCGGATACGAGAGTTTCGCAGTCCAATGGCCAACGAGGGCTGCGCGGGTTGCCTGGTTGCGAAGAGCTTCGTACCTTCCCCGCCGTGATTCATTCCCACCCGTCCTGCGGCGCGGGGTCCTGTGCCGCCTGCCGCGCCGCTCTCGGCCTCGACGCCGTCAAGCGCGAGGGGAGCTGGTACTGTAGCCCCACTTGCGCTCAGGGCCTTCCGACTTCCGAGAAGCGCACCGTGCGGATCTCCGAAGCGAGGCTCCATCACCGCCCACGGCGCTTTCATCGCCGGCGGGCCCCCCGAGAGCTGCGCCGAACGCCCTCCACATCATAGACGCTCCAGGACATCGAAGTAGTTCGGCCAGGTCTTGGAGACACATCCGGGATCGCGGATCGCCACACCCGGTACGCGCAGCCCGGCCAGGGCGAAGGCCATGGCGATGCGGTGGTCGTCGTAGGTATCGATGGCGGTTCCGTGGAGCGGGGCGGGTTCGATGCGCAGCCAATCGGGGCCGGTCGTCGCCACTCCTCCGAGCCTGCGCAGCTGGGTCTCCAGGGCGGCCAGCCGATCAGTTTCCTTGATGCGAAGGTTGGCGATGTTCCGGATCGTGGTCGCACCCTCGGCGAACAGCGCGACCACCGCCATGGCGAGCGCGGCGTCGGGCATGGCGTTCATGTCGATTTCCACTCCCCGGAGGGCGCGCTCGGGGCTCCGCACCTCGACGGCGTCCGGCTTCCGCTTCACCCGGCAACCCATCGACTCGAGCGCATCGAGGAAGAGCAGATCCGTCTGGCGCGACTCGGCCGGAATGCCCTCGACCTGGACCCGCCCGCCGGCGATCGCGGCAGCCGCGAATCCGTAGACCGCGGACTGGGCGTCGGGCTCGACGGGGTAGACCCGGGGCCGGTAGGGGTATCCGGCGCGTACCCGAGCCCCTCGCCATGCCAGCTGACCCGGGCGTCGAAGGCGCGCATCACCTCGAGGGTGAGCTCCACGAAGGGCCGGGAGACCAGGACGCCCCTCGACGAACGAGAGCTCTACGTCGCGATCGGCGTAGGGCGCGGCGAGCAGGACGGCGGACACGTACTGGCTCGAGCGCCTCGCGTCGATCTCGGCCCGGCCGCCGGGGAGCCCGCCGCCGGCCACGCGCACGGGCGGACAGCCACCGGGACTCTGGGCCTCGCAGTCGGCACCGAGGGCGCGGAGGGCGTCGACCAGGTCCTGGATCGGCCGCTCGCGCATACGGGCGGTGCCGTCCACGATGGCCGGTCCGGCGGCCAGTGTGGCTGCCGCCGTTAGGAAGCGTGCCGTGGTGCCCGAGGCGCCGGCGTCCAGGGCGCCAGCGGGTGCTCCGAAACGCCCCCCGACACCGACCACCGTCCAGGCGTCGGAGGCCACGGCGATTCGGGCGCCGAGGGCGCAAAGCCCCTCACGCATCACGTCGGTGTCGTCGCTCCTGGCGGCGCCCTCGAGCCGGCTCTCGCCGCTCGGCCAGGGCGGCGGCCACCAAGGCTCGATTGGTGATGCTTCGGGAGCCGGGAACGCGAATCCGGGCGTCCAGGGGTCCGCGCGAACGAATCGGGAGAGGGTCGGGGAGGCTGGTCATGGGGTCTCGGTGGGCGGGCGAGCCGTTGATCCTCGCTACGAGCTTGATCAATGATCCGGTTTGGAGGCTAGCACCCGCGGGGTGCTCCGACGCCTCGTTGACACCCCCGAACGCGTTCGCCAGAATCCTCGCTTCGTGCGGGATTCGCTTTGCTCCTTCCGGGCTTGGCGACCCCTCCCAGCTGCGAACCCCGAGCCGGAACGGGATCATCCTGGATCACAGTGAGGGCGGATTCGAGTCGGAGGCTGCCTCTGCCCCTTGATCACCTGTGCCGAGCAACTAGGAGTGAGCCGTGCCCAAGGTCCTGATCAGCGATCCGCTGGCACCCGAAGGCCTCGAGATTCTCGAGAGGGCCCGAGGCATCGAGGTCATCAACGCGCCGGATCTCGACCAGGCGGAGCTTCTCGAGGCGATTCGGGACGTGGAGGGTCTGCTGGTTCGCAGCGGCACCCAGGTGACCGCGGAGGTGTTGGAGGCGGCCGAGAAGCTCAAGGTGATCGGTCGCGCGGGGGTCGGCGTCGACAACGTGGACGTGGCCGCCGCCAGCAAACGGGGCGTCGTCGTCGTCAACACGCCCGGCGGCAACACCATCACCACGGCGGAGCACGCCATCGCGCTGCTCGTCTCTCTCGCCCGGCACGTTCCCCAGGCCACCGCCTCGATGAAGTCGGGCAAGTGGGAGAAGAAGAAGTTCAAGGGAATCGAGCTCTACAACCGGACTCTCGGCGTGGTGGGGCTCGGCAACGTCGGGCGCATCGTGGCGGACCGGGCCCGGGGCCTGGGCATGCGAGTGATCGCGTTCGATCCTCACATCTCGGCGGAAGTCGCCCAGAAGCACGACGTCGAGCTGTTGGGCTTCGACGAGCTGCTGGGGCGGGCCGACGCCATCACCATCCACGTTCCTCGCAGCAAGGAGACCCTGGGACTGCTGGGGCGGGAGGCCTTCGAGAAGGTGCGCCCCGGGGTCCTGATCGTGAACGCGGCGCGGGGCGGCATCGTGGACGAGGAGGCCCTGGCCGAGGCCCTCGAGTCCGGCCAGGTGGGCGGAGCCGCCCTCGACGTGTTCGCGGAGGAGCCGCCGCCGACGGACCATCCGCTGCTCGCGCATGGACAACGTGATCTGCACGCCTCACCTGGGCGCATCGACAGGGCAGGCCCAGGTCAACGTCTCCATCACCGCGGCGGAGCAGGTCCGCGACTATCTCCTGGAGGGTGCGGTGCGCAACGCCGTCAACGTACCCTCCATCTCGCCGGAGCTTCTCGAGCAGGTGCGGCCCTACCTGGTGCTCGGCGAGAAGCTCGGGCGCTTCCAGGGGCAGCTCTGTCCGGGTGCCATCGAGGAGATCGAGATCGAGTACGCCGGCGAGGTCGCCGATCTGCGCGTGGCGCCGATCACCGTGGCGGTGCTCAAGGGCATGCTCGAGTCGGTCAGCGATCGCGTCAACATGGTGAACGCGCCGATCATCGCCCAGGAGCACGGAATCAAGGTGATCGAGTCGAAGTCGAGCCGCGCGATCGACTTCGCCAGCACCGTCACCACCCGGGTGCGCGGGCTGTGTCGATCGCCTGATCGCCGGTGCCATCTTCCACGGGAATCAGCCGCGCATCGTGCGCGTGGACGACTTCATGCTGGAGGCGATTCCCGAGGGTCCGACCATCCTGCTCCAGAATCACGACCGGCCGGGGGTGGTGGGACACGTCGGCAACTGTCTCGGAGAGGCCGGGATCAACATCTCCCGAATGCAGCTCGCCCTGGCCTCGGAACGGGCCGAGGCGGCGATGTTGGTGAACGTCGATCAGATGCCCGACGATGATGTGATGGAGAAGCTTCGGGAACTCCCCCACATGATCGCGGCACAGTTGGTGGATTTGAGAACATGACAGCAGTCGTAGTCGTCGGCGTCCAATGGGGCGACGAAGGCAAGGGAAAGATCGTCGATCGGCTCGCCCTGAGCGCGGACCTGGTGGTGCGCTTCCAGGGTGGCAACAACGCCGGGCACACGCTCAAGGTGGACGGTAAGCAGCGGGTGATGCACCTGGTTCCATCGGGAATCCTGCAGCCCAGGACCGTCAACCTGATCGGTCCGGGGGTGGTGGTCGACCCGCGCGTCCTGCTGAAGGAGCTCGACGACATCACCGCCAGCGGCGCGTTGCGCGATCCCTCGCGGGTGCGCCTCTCGGGCCGCGCGCACGTGATTCTCGACTGGCACACCGCCCTCGACAAGGCCCGCGACGAGGCTCGCGAGGGGGGTGCCATCGGCACCACCGGGCGCGGCATCGGGCCGGCCTACGAGGACAAGGTCGCGCGTCGCGGGATCCGGGTGGCGGATCTGCTGGATCCGCCGAGGCTTCGCGAGGCCATCGAACGACTCGCCAAGGAGAAGAACTTCGAGCTGACCCAGATCCACGGCTGGGAGCCCATCGATGGCGAGGCGCTCTTCGACGAGTACGTCGAGATGGGCCGGCGTCTCGAGCCCTACGTGGACCACACCGGCCGGATTCTCGATCGGGCGTTCCGCGAGGGCAAGAACGTGCTGTTCGAGGGCGCCCAGGGGACCTTCCTCGACATCGATCACGGCACCTATCCCTACGTGACCTCGTCGAACTGCGTCGCCGGCGCGGTGTGCACCGGCGCGGGCGTGGGGCCGACGCGGATCGACCGCGTCCTCGGCATCACCAAGGCCTACACGACGCGGGTCGGCGGCGGTCCCTTCCCGACCGAGGACGAGGGCGAGGGCGGCGAGTGGCTGGGCGCGAAGGGCAAGGAATTCGGCGCGACCACCGGGCGCAAGCGCCGCTGTGGCTGGCTCGATACCGTGGTGCTCCGCGAGGCCGCCATCGTGAACGGCCTGAGCGGTCTCGCCATGAACAAGCTCGACATCCTCTCGGGGCTGAAGGAGGTCCCGGTCGCCGTGAAGTACCGCATCGACGGAAAGCTCACCGACGACTTCCCCATGACACTCGGCGAGCTCGCCCGCGCCGAGGCCGTCTACGAGACCCTGCCCGGGCTGGGAAGAGGAAATCACCGGCATCCGCGAGTGGTCCGAGCTTCCCGACAACGCGCGCCGCTACATCGAGCGCATCGAGGCGCTGGTGGAGGTTCCCGTCCAGCTGGTCTCGGTGGGGCCCGGTCGGGACGAGACCATCTGCCGCGAGGACCTCTTCCCCGGCTCCTGAGCGCATGCCGCGGGTTTCGTGAACCCTCCCGGCGAAGGCGCTGGCCGGGAGGGCGGAGCTGTCGCCTCTCGATGGAGGCGAACAAGCAACGAAGCTTCACCGGAGCCCCAGTGTCGACACACGAGCCCCGCGGTGGTACTCACGACCCGGGCCGCTAGCTCAATGGCAGAGCAGTGGGCTTTTAACCCATTGGTTCGGGGTTCGAGTCCCCGGCGGCCCACCAGGGCTTGGCCGTAGAGCCCGGCGGTGGCGAGATCCTTCCCGATGCAGATCGAGGGATGGATTACCCCTCGGCCCAGCTGAGGAAGTCGAGGAGCTCGGCCGCGGTTCGCTCCGGATCCTCGAGCCCGCGCTCACCCGCGCGCACGGAAAGCGGTCGCGAGGCTCGCGGCCAGGATCAGGGTGCAGGCGGAGGAGTGACGCCGGAGCCGGCTGCTCTGCGTGCACGAGCCAGGCCCAGACCGAATTGAGGACCGGCTCCAGGAGGAGCAGCAACGAGGCCTCGAATGCCGGCGTGCGCCGCAGGCCGCGCGTCATGGCGACGTAGGCGAGGCCGATCTGGAAGAGACCCAGGTAGGCCACCACGGCCCAGTCGAGCGGTACGCTTTCCGACACGGGGAACGCGAGGGGGACACACACCGCGAAGGCGATCGCGTTGCCCGCGATCACGGCCGCCCCAGCCGACTCCGCCCTCTCCGAGCGGGCGAGCCAGCGGAGACCCAGAAGCGTGAGCGCCCAGGTGATCCCGCTCGCGGCCGCCACCAGATTGCCCCGCAGCGGGTCCGGGGCGGTCGCCAGGGGCGGCTCCACCCGGACGAAGAAGAGGAGCACCCCCAGCACCAGCAAGACCGCCAGCAGCGGGTCGCTCCGGCGCAAGGGCTCGCGAAGCAAGCGGGGGGCGAGCAGCAGGACGTAGAGCGGAGCCGTCGCCTGGAGGAAGATCGCGTTCGCCGCGGTGGTCAGCTTGTTCGCGGTGACGTAGAGAGTTGGCCTACGACCGCCGGTCTTCCCAAACCACGCGCCGCCGCGCGAGCCACGGCAGCGGGGCGAGCACCAGCAGGAGCTCGGCGCCGAGACCACAGCACGGTGGCCGCGCAATGCTCCGCCGGCCGGGTGCCTCGAAGGCTCCCAGGTCCGGGGCGAAGCCGCTGTAGTCCCCGGGTCCGCGATTCAGCACCACCTCGGAATCCCACTCGAAGAAGGCGGTGCCCGCGTCGATGGCCGGGCTTCGCGGCGACAGGCGGTGATCGGCGTCGAGTCGCGGATCGGCGCCTGACGGTCGTGGCGGCATCGGCATTGGAGTCGACAAAGTCCCTTCCGTTGGCAAAGAAGAGATTGTAGGCAGCGATCGAGTCTCCGTTCATCCCCTTGAGCGCGACCTGGGTGGTGTCTGCAAAGAGGTTGTTGAGGGCGATGACATTGTCCCCACCCGTCACCCCGTGATCGTTTCCCACGAAGGTGTTGTCGAACAGATAGATTCGCTCGGCCAGGCTCGCGCCCTGGAAGTCCTCCACGGTTTCCATGCAGCACATCATGCCGATGGCCGCCATGGCGTTGTTGGCGAAGAGGTTTCTCTCGATGCGGAAGACCCTCGAAGAGGGTGCTTTGCCATCGATCAGCTGGATTCCGTCTTCCCCGTTGCCCGAGATCAGGTTGTCCCGGATCACGATGGCCAGCTCGGGGCCGGTGTAGTCGTGCAGTCGCACCTCGATTCCGTCGTTGTCGTTGTTCCGAAGGATGCTGTGCTCGATCACGACCGCCACGTCCTGGTCAAGGTCGATCCCGTCGTCCCTGTTGTTCTCGAAGGTGCAATCTCGGACCAGCCCCCCGGAGCCGCTCTCGTAGTCGATGCCGTCGTCGTTACCCGTGACGCGGTTGTTGAGGAAATCGAACCTGCCCCAGGCCCTCACGCCGTCGCTGGCGTTGCGGATGGTGAAGCCCCGGATCACCGTCCCGGGGCCCACCGAGCCGGCGATCTCGATGGCGTGCGCGGCTCCTCCCCCGTCGATGACGGTCCGGTCGATGAGGGCGGGGTCGCCGCTCGTCGCGTAGTGGGAGGCGAGCACGATCGCCTTCCCCGCGATGACGACGCTCTCGGTGTAGATCCCGGGCGCCACCCGCACCACGTCTCCCTCGCCGGCGGCATCGACCGCCTCCTGGATGGTGGGGTAGGTCCCGGGGACCTCCAGGAACGCGGGAGCTGCCACCGGTGCGAAGAGCAGGCCGAGGGCAGCCGCAATCGATCTTCGCATGGCCTTCTCCCCGAGGGCGTGAATCCCGCGGACGTGGAAGTCGAGGACCACCTAAACTCGCTCATCCCCCGCTCGTCCGCACGGGACCCGAGCGAGCAGAAGTTGTCATAATCGACTTGTGATTGGATGAAGGACGTCGCACTTCCACCTGAGCCTTTGAGGGGGTCGGTTTGAGACGCGGCTGGCTGACGGTGGCGGTCTGGATCTCGCTCCTGGCTCTGGGCTTCTCGCTCGGGCTGCAGAAGATCCGCACCTTCGACTACTGGTGGCAGCTCCGGACCGGCGCCCTGATCGTCGAGACGGGCGAGGTCCCGAAGCACGACGTCTTCACCTACACGGTCCCGGGCGCCCGCTACATCGACATCCACTGGCTCCACCAGGTCGGCCTCCACGGGCTCCATTCCCTGGGCGGCCACGACGCGGTGGTGGTGGCGAAGGCGCTGGCGGTGTGCGCGCTGATCGCGATCCTGGCACCGATCGGCTATCGGCGTGAACGGCCATGGGTCTCGGCCCTGGGTCTGGGCCTGATGCTGGCTGGTGGCCGCGGACCGCTTCATGCCCCGGCCCGAGCTTCCCTCCTTCCTGCTGCTGGCGGCGGTCCTCGCGCTCCTCGATCGCCACGAGCGGCGCCGCGACGCCTGGGTGTTCGCGATCGTGCCCTTGCAGCTGATCTGGGCGAACGTCCACGGGCTCTTCGCCCTCGGCCTCGCCGTCTGTGCCATCTATCTCGCCGCGGAGGTGCTTCGACCCCTGGTCGCCCCAGACCAGCGGCTCGACGCTCGCACGGCGGGCCGTCTCGCGGCGGTGACGGCCCTGGGTGGCCTCGTCTGCCTGCTGAATCCGAACGGCCTGGACGGAGCGCTCTACCCGATCCAGCAGCTCGGGATGATCGGCCCCCCGGAGGATCGCGGGGTGTTCGGCTCCCTGATCGCCGAGCTGATCCCTCCGATCGGCGGAGGCCGGGAGCATTCTCGCCCGATCCTCGCGCTCACCGGTGTCCTCGCGGTCCTCTCCCTGCTCGCGATGGCGTGGAACTGGCGCCGCGTCCATGCGGCCGATCCGCTCCTCTGGGTGGCATTCGCCTACCTGGCCCTGGGCGCCAATCGCAATCTCGCCCTGTTCGCGATCGTCGCCGCTCCGATCCTGGTGCGGAACGCCAACGCGGTGCTGGATCGTCGATCGATTCCCCGCCACGCCGGGACGGCGGCCAGCGCGGCAGCGGTCGTGGTGCTCGCGCTGCTCACGCTGGACGTCGCCCGCGACCGCTTCTTCCAGCGGATCGGATCCTTCCGCGAGGCCGGTCTCGGCACCATGGACGTCTACTATCCCGTCGGAGCGGCGGAGTGGATCGCCGAGGTGCGTCCCCCGGGGCCCATCTGTCACCACATGGCAGACGGCGGCTACCTGATCTGGCGGCTCTTTCCCGACTACAAGGTCATGGTGGACGGCCGTCTCGAGGTCTTCGGAGCGGAGCGGTTCATCGGCCTCCAGGTCGCGGAGCCCTCGCGCTTCAAGGAGCTCGACGCCGAGTATCAGTTCGGCGTGGTGCTGGTTCACTTCGGCCTGGTGAGGTCCGATGCGCTCCTCTGGTGGCTGCATCTGAACTCGAACTGGCTTCTCGCCTACCTCGACGACACCACGGCGGTCTACGTGCATCGGGACCGCTCCGGGCTCCCGTGGATCCGGGAGCTGGACATCGATGCGCCGGATCTGTTTCCGCCCCTGGATCGGCCGAACGGCGTCAGCGATCTGGTGCGGCGCTTCGGGCGGACCCAGTTCTACATGGCGATGCGCCGCTTCGAGCCCGCTCTCGAGTTCTGGGAGGAGACCATCGCCCGCTACCCGGACCTTCCGCAGGGGCCGATCATCCACGCGAGTCTGCTCCAGAGCAACGGACTCCATGCGGCGGCCGAGGCGATCCTGCGCCGGCTCCTCGAGGAGAAGCCCGAGGACGCCAAGCTGCTGGTCCAGGTGGGCGATCTTCGCTGGGAGGCCGGGGATCGCGAGGTGGCGAAGGGGTTCTACGACCGCGCCCTCGAGGCCAACGCCGACTTCGCCTACGCGAGCTTCCGCCGCGCCATGGCCGCCGAGGCCGAGGGTGATCTCGAGATGGCGACTGCGCCTCTACGGGCGGGTCATCGCCCTGACCCACCCCGGGGATCCGGTGGCGCTGCTGGCGTCGGGGCGTCTCGGGGCGATCTCGGGGACGCTCTGACGCGCCTGCCCTCCGCCGGCTCTCAGGGCTCGATCGTGATCGTGACCGGCGACGACGCTCACCGGGGGCTCGTTGCCGTCTGCCGTCGGCCAGCCCGCCGCTGGTCAGCCCGATCTGGTGGGTCCCGCGATGCCCAGGGACAGGAACTGGACGGTCGCGACCTTGAAGCTGCCCTCGGCGCCTACTCCCCCGTGCCGCAGGTCCACGACCCGGTCGAGCATCCCCGCCATGAGGTCGAGCTGCGGGCTGGTGAAGAACGCTCCGTCATCGTCGAACTCGGGATGCGGAACCACGTCCATGGGGTAGAGCATCTCCGGGTCCCACCGGAGCCCCAGCTCGAAGGCCTGGATCGGCGTGGGGGAGCTCACCAGGACATCCACCGTGAACGGCGAGAAGGTCCCCACAGTGCTCGCGTCGGGGACGAGCGCCACCCAGGTCTGGCTCTTGCCTCCGCCGCACTGGACGCCCGAGCGAGCTCCCGAGCGCGAGCGCGAGGAACGGCGAGCCGGATCCTGGCCGCGAGACTCCCCTCATTGGACCTCCAGCCCGTCCACCAGTGTGACCTCCTGGCCGTCCGCGTTGATCAGGTGGACGTCGTAGAGGGCCGGGGGCACCAGGAACTTGTTCACCACGCCCGGTCACCGTCTCGCTGTCGACGAAGGTGACGTTCAGCAGCTGGTTCGGGGTGGGATCGCCCTCCGTGATCAGCTCGACCACCAGCGGCGTCTCGAGGAAGCTCGGTGCCGTGCAAGGTCACCACTACCGTCTGCTGGCCCTGCGGGACGCTCACCGGATTCGGGCGTCACCGAGGTCAGTGTCGGGGGCGGGAAGAGCCCGGTGACGTGGGTGTTGAGGGCGACGCGATCCCGCAGGTAGGCCCAGTCGAGCGCCCGGAAGACCGGAAGCGGGCTGCCGTTTCGCCCCGTCATCTCGTCGAAGCTGAAGGTGCCGCCGGCGTTCATCAGGAAGTTCTCGGAGGGGTGGGCCCCGCTCGGCGTCACGTTGTGATCGGTCTTGCCCCCGCTGGTGCCCCCGTAGAGGCCGGCCGGCGCCGGGCCGTGGGCGACCAGGCCCAGCAGGTGGCCGCTCTCGTGGGCGACGACGCTGGCGATGGCCTGGGCGAAAGCGTCCACCGCGTTCTCGATCGCATCCCAGCGCGCGAGCTCCTCCACCGTGGCGGAGCCGGGGTCGAAGTCCGGCGCGATCACCACGGCGTCCAGGGGGTCCTCGCCGACCGGGGTGCCGCCCCGCGAGGCCATCAGGGGATCGAAGCTCGCCTGGAACTCGGCGTCGCTGCCCCACAGGTTGTCGAGGGCCTGGGGGAAGATGCCGAAGATGGCGCCGCCCACGCACTCGTCCTGGCTCTCGTCCAGGTTGTTGACGTCCATGGTGGCGGCGCCCAGGATACGAGCCGCCCAGTGAGGACTCGCCGCCCACGCAGAGGCGCGAGTAGGTGCCGCCGGGCGCGGTGTCGACGAAGACGACGTTGGCGGCGTCCGGGCCGGGCGAGCCGTCCGATTCGCGACCGTAGTAGGGGTGCACGCGCGCGACGATCTCGCCGACGAGCCGGTCGCGCATCAGGCTCTCGATGGCGGGAGCGGCGCTGGAGCTGAGGCCGAAGGTGCGAAGATCCTCCAGGAAGTCGATCTCCGGGCCGAGGCTCCGGTCCTGGTCGAAGTCCAGGAAGATCGTCTGCAGGTTGCCCAGCGGCGGGCCGTAGGCGAAGTCGCGCACGGCGAATCCGTAGGACACCTCTGCGATGTTCCCGGCCGCATCGGCGATGCGCGCCAGCAGATTGTGGGTGGTGCGGGCCAGGTCGCTCCCCGCCGGAATCTCCCACACGGCCCGTGTGGGAGTGACCTGGAAGAGCGGTCCCAGCTCGATGCCCGCGGCATAGGCGCCGACGTCCTGATCGCTCAGCAGCGAGAGCGACGCCGTGTCGATGGCGCTCCCTCCCGCGCTATCCAGGAGCAGCGTGATCTGGAAGCGCTCCGGCGGCACCACCAGCAGATCGTTCATGTCGTCGGGAATGTCGTTCAGTGTCAGGAAGACCGAGGGGGGCGTCACGTCCACCTCGCCGCCGCTGGCCCCGAAGCTGCCGCCGAAGAGGCCGAGGTCGCGGTGGTCGACGGTCCCGTCTCCGTTCAGGTCGGCGGCGGGCTCGAACCCCGGATCCGCGCTGGTGGTGCCGTAGGCGGCCTGGAGCCACGGCTCGTCTTCAGCGTCTACATTCCCGTCGCCGGTGAGATCCCCCGCCAACGAGGGCGGATGCCGCCAAGGGGACGGTGAGCCAGCACCAGCATCAACACCCAGATTCCGCTACACCACTTCCCGCACGGCCGCTCCGCAATCTCTCTGTCAGTTCATAGCGCTCCGGGCGTCGGCCCAGTCGACGGGAACGGCGGGCCTCTACCGCCGAGCCCTGCGACGCGCCACGGCCAGGACCCCCAGCAACGAGAAGCCCAGCAGCGCCGCCGTGCTCGGCTCCGGGATGATGGTGAGGTTCCAGTTCGTGGTGGCCACGGGCGGAGCGCCAACGCCGCTCGTGAAGCTGGTGTTGAGGTAGCCTTGCCGATCGGTGCTGACGAGAAGCGCTGGAGTGATGGTCGCCATCTCGATGCTGAGCCTCGCCTGAGTGCCGATCCCGCCAACCACCGCATTCAGTGTGCCACCGGAGACGGTCAGCAGCGACGTAGTCGCAGTCGCCGTCGGATCACCCAGGAAGATCTGTCCGTCCGGGTCGGCGGGCGGGAAGGCGAGGTCCGCCTGCTGTGACGTCGATGAAGCTCAGGTCGAAGACCAGTAGCATGATGTTGTCGTCGATGGGGCTGTAGATCGTGAACTCCGATCCGCCCGTTCCCTCGAAGCGCCCCCTCCTCACGTTGGTGGTCGCGGGGTCGAACGGGTTGCCGGTATTCCCCGTGGCGCTCAGGATCGCCTCGAATCCGACCTTTCCACCGATCAGATCGAAGCCCGCGAGGTCCTCCGAGTCCACCACGCCGAGTTCAGCATCGTTATTCGCGTTGAATTCATCCCAGAACGTCAAGATCCCGGCGTCGCCCACGGGCAGGCCCGCACCGGTGTACTGGGTTTCGGCGTCGATGCCCCCGATGTGGATTTCGGCAGCGGCGGCCGGAGGGGTCGACGACAGGAGAGCGCCCGCAAAGAGCATCAAGCCGATTGCTCCGAGCTTCATTCCCCGCGTGGGCATTCACTCCCCCCTCTATCCTAGTTCTTTACTCACGGATTCGAATCGTTTTCTGGTCGAATTCAAATGACTACCACGCGGGACCGCTCTCTTGCTGCTTCCGTTGCCGTCCTCAGTGCTTCTTGCCGCGCCGCCCCGCGGCGAGCAGGCCGAGCAGCCCAGCGCCCAGCAGGAGCGCCGTGCCGGGCTCGGGAACGAACGGCGCCGGGTTCAGGGGAGTCAGCGTTCCCGAAAGACTTACCGTGAAGTTCGAGTTGTAGATGTTCCCGTCCAGGGCGAGACCCCCCAGAGGGGGAGCGAAGTTCGAGAGCTGTGCCGACAGAAACAGCGTCGCTTTTTGTCCCACGCCGCCGAGGGCGTTCACCAATTGCCCGTTGCCGCCCAGGATGTTGACCAGCCCCACGCCGCTCAGTGTCTGGGGGCTGGTATCCAAGGCGTTGACTTCGCCCCCGACCCGGACGAGGCTCAGGAAGTCGCCCCAGATGATGTTGAGTCCGTTCTCCTTCACCACGAAATCAGGCGTCACGGTCGCCGCGCCGCCGAAGTAGCCGTTTCCCCTGACGACCGGGAAGTTGACTGTGTTGAGGCTCTGGGACTGCAGGTCGAGATCGAAGCGCAGGTCGACGTTGGACTGGGTGATGGTCGTGGGCCCCTCGACGGTCACCGAGGTGATGCGCCCGTCGGCGAAGAGTCCCCCTCTGGTGCCGAGGGTAACGTCGAACGCGGCCCCGTCCCCCGTAACGTTCTTCATGGCGTCCCACGACATCGAGGTGACCGTGTCACCCCAGCCCAACCCCAGCGGAAGCGCCTGGGCGGACGCGGCCAGAAACGATACCGCGGCACACAAGACCAATGTCCGACTCAAGATTCTCATGGCACCCATCGATCCGATCCTCCCGATCTTCTCTGCTTCCCAGCCGCTCCGAGCTTTCCCCCGGCTCTCGTGGCCCGAAAAATGAAGGGCTGGCCTCCTCGGAAAGGGGGCCAGCCCTTAGGATGCACCAGGCATCCCCTTCCCTGCATCGGGGAGGTGCAAACCGCGTGCCGTTGTACGAACTCTGGGCGGTTTTGAGAACCTGTGCTGAATCAGATGGTTACAGCGCGGATCAGCAGCGCTCCAAGTCGCCTCTCTGCTTCCGACGGAACACACGTTCCACAATCGCGGAATACTTTTTCCCTTAGGGTGAGTTCCCCTCAGTCACTCTATGCGGCTGAAGGCTTGTGATAGGCTGCCCCCATGCGCGCTCTGATGGCGGCGGCGCTGGTGGCTGCGCTCCCCCTGGCCGCTGCGGCGGCGCCCCCGGCACCCGTCGGCCGGATCCTGCTCATCACCGTCGACACGCTGCGCGCCGATCACGTGGGTGCCTATGGCGGACCGGTCCCAACTCCGGCGATCGACGCGCTCGCCCGGGGTGGCGTGCTGCTCCTCGAGGCCTGCACGCCCACGCCGAGCACCGGACCGGCTCACGCGTCGCTCTTCACCGGCCTCCACCCCTGGCGCCACCGCGTCCTCGACAACGCGGTTCCGATACCCGCCGAGCTGCCCCGCCTGGCCACCTGGATGCGCGCGGCCGGATTCTCGACCGCCGCCTTCGTATCGAGCTACATCGTCCACGAGCGCTTCGGCTTCGGCCGGGGCTTCGAGGTCTACTCCTTCGCACCGACGGAGGGCTACACCTGGCGGGGACGCGCCCGGGATCGCTTCTGGACGCGAGGCGAGCGGGTCGTGGACGCGGCGATGGACTGGATCACCGCCCACGCCGGCGAGCGCTTCTTCGTCTGGGTCCACCTCTTCGACCCCCACGCCCCTTATGCCCCTCCCGCCGGATTTCGCATCGCGAAGGACGCGCCCGTCTCCCTCGATGCGAAGCGCGTCCCCCCGGGCGTCCGAGACGCCCGGCAGCTGGCGGCTCTGATCCGCGCCTACCGCGGTGAGGTGAGCTACGCCGACGCCCAGGTGGGTCGCCTGCTGGAGGGGCTTCGCGCGCTCGACCTCCTCGACCAGACTGCCGTCATCGTAACCTCGGACCACGGCGAGGGGCTCGGGGATCACGGGCTGCTCGAGCACGGCGCGAACCTCCACGACGAGCTGGTGCGGGTGCCGCTGGTGCTGCGGGCGCCCGGCCTGCCGCGGGGGCGCCGCCTTGCGGGGTCGGCACAGCTCGAGGACATCGCCCCTACGCTGCTCTCGCTCGCCGGGGTTGCGGTTCCGCCCGGTCTGGATGGGCTCGACCTGCGGCCGTGGTTGGCGGGGACGGCGGAGCGGTCGCCTCGCACCGCCGTCCTCGGCCAGCGCAAGCGCTACCGGCGCAAGCCCGATCATTTTTTCTTGCGCGACTGGCCCCGCAAGTGGATTGGGGGGAGGGAGGGTCGGAGGTCGGGAGTTCCGGCTCGACGAAGACCCTCTCGAGCAGGGCGGGATGGTCCGCGCCGGTCTGCCCGAGGAGCTTGGCAGCGCGGTCGACGCGTGGGAGGCAGCGCCCGCCGAGCCCCCCGTCCTCGACGAGGAGGCCCGCAGGGCGCTGGAGGCTCTCGGCTACGTCGACTGACGCGCGGGCTGGCGTTACTCGGTGTAGCCGAGGCTGCGCAGCGCCTCGGCCAGGGCGGGGTCCACGGCGGGCGTTCCGACGCGGCGCGCCGTGGCCTGGTACCGGCGCAGGGCGGCCTGGAAGAGCTCGGTCTCTCCGGGACCAGCGCTCTCGGAAGGAGGGATGCTCTCCTCGCCCACGATCACTCCTTCCGCTCCATCAAACGCCGCGGCTCCGTGGGCGCGCACGCTGGCTCGCGCTCGCGGGCCGACGCGCCGCCGCTCCACCGCCACGATGCGCCGGCCCGCGCGGGTGGTGCGGAGGTCGCGCCGTTCTTCGCCGTCCGACCCTGGGTCGAGCAGGCCCGCGGCTGCGAGCAGCGTCTTGTAGACGTCCCGGAGCGAGACCGCCCCGGGGGAGCGTCCAGGCGCGACCCCGGGGCCGGCGACGACCAGCGGCACGCAGACCACCTCCGGGTCCAGGAACTCCCCGTGGTCGTAGGCGTAGCCGCGGGCATCGAGCACCTCGCCGAGCGCCTCGCCGTGGTCGCCGGCCACCACGATGAGCGGTGGGGGCTCGATCCGCTCTGCGATCCCATCGAGGAGCCTGCCGAGCGCGGCGTCAGCATCGCGAACGCCCCGCGCGTAGCGCTGCGCCGTTCTCTCGCGCTCCGTTGGGTCGACGTAGAGCTCGCGGTCCACCCAGCCGTAGCGGCCGGGCTCGATCGGAAAGCTCCGCCCCTTCTCGTCGGCGCTGCCGTAGGGCGCGTGGGCGTCGTAGAGGTGCAGCCACAGGAAGACCGGTCGCCGCCGCTCGGCGTCGAGCCAGGCCAGCGCAGCACGGACCGCGTCTTCGCCCGGACGCAGCAGGCCGCGCGGGGTGTCGTAGATCTCGAAGCCGACCAGTCCGGTCGCCCGCGGCTGGAGCAGCGGGCTGGTCACGAACGCCGCCGTCGCGTAGCCGCGGTCCCGAAGGCGGCGCGCGAGCTCGCGGGGCCGGTGCTCGCTGCTGACAGGCTCGCCATTCGCCAGGGAGCCGTGCTCCGAGGGGTAGAGCCCCGTGAAGATCGAGAGGTGCGCGGGGCCCGTCGTCGGCATCGTGGTGTAGGCGGTCTCGTGGACCAGCCCGCGTGCGCCGAGGGCGTCGAGGTGGGGAGAGATCTCCGAGCTCCTCCGTAGAGACCGAGATGGTCACACCGCACCGTGTCGAGGGTGACGAGCACGATGCTGGGCGGCGCTTCGCCGCAGGCGAGCAGCGCCAGCGCCGCGGCCGCGAGGGGTCCACGCGCTCGCTTCACACGCCTACTCGAGGTAACCGAGCGCGCGGAGGGCCTCGCGCTCGGCCTCGGTGAGCTGCGGCGTTTCGCGCGGCTCCGCCTCTGCGCTCGACTGGAGGACCCGAGCGAGCAGGGACTCGAGCCGAGCCGCGCTCTCCGGCGGCGCCGAACGATACTCCGGAAGGCGGCCGTCGGGGGTGAGCTGGGCGACGCGCGGCGGGAGTGGGAGGAGCGCCCCCCCCGGTGATCTCGTCCGGTGTGCCCGGTGCCAGTGGCTGGCGGTCCCGGGCGTAGTAGGTCGACCCGACCACGACGGCGGCCCGCGCCCGATGTTCGGCCAGCAGTGTTCGCAGGCCCGCTCCCTCGTCCGCGGCGCGGAGCGGGAGCGGCTCCCCCTGAAAGATCCGGGGAACCGGAATGCCCGCGGCACGCAGCAGTGTGGGCGCCACGTCCACGCCGCTCACCGGGCGGGTCGAGACCCATCCCGGGCCGGGCTCGGCCGGCCTCACCAGAAGCGGCACCCGGATCTGGTCGATCCCCACCGAGTGGCCGTGGGCGAAGTAGTAGCCGTCCTCGCCGAAGGCCTCGGCGTGATCCGCGGTGAGCACCACCCAGGGCCGGGGCCCGAGGGCATCCGCTCCCGCCACCAGCCGCGCCACGTGCAGATCCACGTGGCGGATCTCATCCCGGTAGCGCTGTTCGTAGGCCTCGAGACTCCGGAGGCCCGGGAGCGCCTGATAGGCCGGGATCCCCTGGTAGCCGGAGTGGTCCTTCAGCAGCGGAAGCAGGGAGGCCTCCGGCGGGTCGCGCCGCCGCGGGGCATGGGGTGGCTCGTAGGGTCCGTGGGGGTCCTGGTAGTGGATCCAGAGGAACCAGGGGCGCCGCGCCACGCGCAGCCAGGCCAGCGCCGCGTCGGTGACCTCGCCGGCCTCGCGCTCCTGCAGCTCCGGGCGGTTTGGCTCGCGCCGCGTCATGCGGTCGTCGTAGATGGTAAAGCCCTGCTCGAAGTGACGGCCGCGCCGGAGCACGGGGTTGCAGACGAAGGCCGCCGTGTCGTAGCCCGCATCGCTCAGGTACTCGGCCACGGTTCGGGCCTGCTCGGAGAGCGCCGTGGTGGCGAACTGCGTCACGCCGTGGGAGGAGGGCCAGCTCGAGGTCAGGATCGACGCGATCGAAGGAGCGGTCGAGGGAGCGGGAGAGAAGCTCCAGACGAAGCGCGTCCCTTGACTCGCGATGGCGCAGATGCCCGTCCCGATCTCGGCGTCGCCTCCGTAGCAGGCCAGCCGATCGGGTCGCAGGGTGTCGATGGTAATGAGCAGCAGGCCCGGTCGCTGGTCCGTACCGGAGGTGCAGCCCAGCCAGAGCAGTGTCGCGAGGCAGGCAGCGCTGGTCAGCGATCGCCCTGTTGGTCTCGGCGCACCTCTCCGCCGAGAAGCGGCCGCACGCTCAGCGTCGCTTCCCGCCACGGATCGTCACCAGGTAGTTGCCTCGTTTTGCATCGAAGTCGAGGTCGACCAGCTCCTGATCGGCCAGCTCCTCGAGCACCGCGGCGAAGGACGAGTAGCCGTAGTACTCCTCGTTGAAGCCCGGGTGCACCCGCCGAACCGTCTGCTTCACCATGGAGCCCCAGATCTGGTCGTAGTCCCGATCCAGGGAGTGGATGATCTCCATGACCTTGTCGATGCCCTCGCCCTTCTTCTCGTCCGCAGCGTCCGGTGCCTTCATGCCCGAGCGCGGCCTCGCCCTCGCCTTGGGTTTCCCCGCCGCTCGGACCAGGTCGTCGTAATAGATGAACTCGTCGGAGGCGGCGACCAGCAGGTCCGAGGTCGAACTCTTGACGCCACAGCTGATCACCCGCTTGTCGTTCTCCTTCAGCTTCGCGACCAGGGGTGAGAAGTCGCTGTCGCCGGTGAGCAGTGCGAAGATGTCGATGTGCTGCTTCGCGTAGCAGAGATCGAGGGCGTCCACGACCATGTGGATGTCTGCGCTGTTCTTGCCGCTCATCTTGGTCTGTGGGATCGAGACCATCTCGATGCCGTGCTTGTGGAACTCGCGCTCCTCCTTGCGGTAGTTGCCCCAGTCGCAGTAGGCGCGCTTGAAGACGAGGCGGCCCTTCTCCAGCAGGCGCTTCAGGACCAGCTCGATCCGGAAGGCGCCCTGCTTGGACTGTTGGGCGCCGATGGCGAGGTTCTCGAAGTCGACGAAGACGGCGATCAGCGGTTCATCGGACAAAGGGCTCTCCCCGCACCGGAGTGGTGCAGGGAAATCCTATAGGAACTCCTCGTCGGCTTCGATGGGTCGTGCAGTGACCGGGTGAGGTGCGTGCTCGGGGCCGTCGTCCCAGCCTGGGATCTTCCTCGCCTCGGCGAGCCAGGACTCCGCCAGGTCCTCGTCCAGGACCACGACGCTCTCGTCGAAGCCCGCGCTGATCCCGTCCCAGAGCTCCTGTCCCCCTTGCTCCCACCAGCTGCGGGAAGAGTGCTCGAAGTCGACCGAGAGTCGAATCATGGCTGTACCTCGGCAGGTGCGGTGTCTCTTGCTTCGGCCTGACGCGTCTTCGGCTGAACGGGGGAGTACACCCCCGTCAGCCGCGCGAGCGCAGCGACGGTCCGGAGGAAGTTCCCGCCCAGGATCTTGCCGATGCGCTCCGGGCTCCAGCTGCGCCGCAGCATTCCGTCGACCAGTCGCGGGAGCTCCAAGGGCGTCGGCATGTCCCGGGGCGGGATGATGGCGCCATCCCAGTCGCTGCCGAGGGATGCATGATCGTCACCCACCGTGCTACGATGTGGCAGAGATGTCGGACGCCTCGAGCTGCCGCCCCAGCAAGTTGTTCTCCAGAAAGCTGGATTGGTACATCACACCGATGGTGCCACCGCTGTCCGCAATCGCGCGAAGCTGGTCGTCGTCGAGGTTGCGCCAATGCTCGTAGACGCCACTCACGCCCGTGTGGGTCACCATGAGCGGCTGGCTCTTGTCGTGTACCTCCACGGCGTCCCAGAAGCCGCGCTTGCTGATGTGGGCGAGGTCGACGAAAATCCGTTTTTCGTTGAGGCGACGCACGAACTCACGCCCGCGGGGTGAGCCCCTCTGCCGCCGTGAGGGGGGAGCTGGTGACGCCGAGAGTCGAGGACGACAGGTGGACGACGGTGACGCGGAGCACCAGGTCGTCCGGGAATCAGGTCGAGGGCCTCCGGCGAATGATCGAGCGCGTTGCCGCCTTGAATTCCGATGAATGCTGCGTGCTTCCCTCCTCGCGAGCCTGCCGGTACTCGGCCGCGCTTCGGACGATCTCGACCTCGCTCCGGCACGCTCACGAGGATCGCGCGCAGTCTTCGGAGATTGGCGGCAGAATCTCGGGGCGGACCGAGGCGCGTCGGATGGGGTTGGTGGTAATGACCCAGGTTGCGCCGGACAGCTGCGCCTCGAGTATCGCGGGAAGTCCACCTGACTGTAGAAACGCGCGCCGAAGAGTCCTCGCCCGTGCCGCTGGTCAGGTCGTAGCCGAAGACGCGCCACCAGATGAACGAGTCGACGTGCAAGTCCAGGACGTCGCTGTCGAGGTACAGGTCCACCGCCTCCTCGGAGACGCCGAGCTCGCGGGCCCAGGCGGCGGGATTCACTTCGCGATTGCAGTAGTCGAGGCTGGGCATGGGGTGGGTCGCCTCTCGCTGGAAGTCCTAGCGGATGATAGGCTGGCTGGCTCGATTTGGGAGAAGACGATGGCAGAAAAACTCAACCGGACGAGCGCCCGGATCACCCAGCCCAAGTCGCAGGGCGCCTCGCCAGGCCATGCTCTACGGCACCGGCCTGACCGAGGACGACATGGACAAGCCCCAGGTCGGGCATCGCCAGCATGTGGTACGAGGGCAACACCTGCAACATGCACCTCGACGACCTGGCCGCCAAGGTCAAGGAGGGCGTGCGCGGCGGCCGGCCTGGTCGGCATGCGCTTCAACACCATCGGCGTCAGCGACGGCATCTCGATGGGCACCGAGGGGATGAGCTACTCGCTGCCTCGCGCGACCTGATCGCCGACTCGATCGAAACCGTGATGGGCGCCCAGTGGTACGACGCCAGCATCTCGATTCCCGGCTGCGACAAGAACATGCCCGGCTGCGTGATGGCCATGGGGCGGCTCAACCGGCCCGGCCTTGATGGTCTACGGCGGCACGATCAGCCCGGGCGTCACTCGCGGAGGGCGAGACAGCTCGACATCGTCTCCGCCTTCCAGTGCTACGGCGAGTTCCTCGCCGGGCAGATCGACGAAGAGGAGCGGAAGGACATGCGTCCGCCACGCCTGCCCGGCGGCGGGCGCCTGCGGCGGCATGTACACCGCCAACACCATGGCCTCGGCGATCGAGGCGCTGGGCATGTCGCTGCCCTACAGCTCGTCCATCCCCGGCCGAGGATCCCCGAAAGCTGGACGAATGCCTGCGGGCGGGGCCGCGCGTGCGCGACCTGCTGGAGACGCGACCTCAAGCCGCGCGACATCATGACCCGCCGCGCTTCGAAAACGCCATGGTCCTGGTCATGGCCCTCGGCGGCTCGACCAACGCCGTGCTGCACCTGATCGCCATGGCCCGGGCGGTCGACGTGGCGCTCTCGCTCGACGACTTCCAGCGCGTGCCAGCGACCGCGTGCCCTTCCTGGCCGACCTCAAGCCGAGCGGCAAGTACGTGATGGAAGACCTGCACAAGGTCGGCGGCACGCCGGCCGTGCTGAAGTAGCTGCTGGACACGGGCCTGCTCGACGGCTCGCTGCCTGACGGTCACCGGCAAGACCCTGGCCGAGAACCTGGCCGAGCACTGCCGGGGCTCACCGCCGGGCAGAAGGTCGTTCGTCCGCTCGAGAATCCGATCAAGCCGACCGGTCACATCCAGATCCTGCGACGGCAATCTCGCCCCCGAGGGCGCGGTCGCCAAGATCACCGGCAAGGAAGGTCTCGCTTCAGCGGCCCGGCCCAGGTGTTCGACTCGCGAAGAGGAGATGCTGGCGGCGCTCGAGCGGCGGCGCAGATCCAAAGGGCGATGGTCTGGTCATCCGCTACGAAGGGCCCAAGGGCGGGCCGGGCATGCCCGAGATGCTCACGCCCACGTCGGCGATCATGGGCGCCGGGCTCGGGCCAAGGTGGCGCTGATCACCGACGGCCGCTTCTCCGGCGGCTCCCACGGCTTCATCATCGGCCACGTCACGCCCGAGGCGCAGGACGGCGGCCCGATCGCGCTGGTGAAGAACGGCGACGACATTCTCGTCGACGCGAAGAAGCGGACGATCGAGCTGGACGTCGACGCGGAGGAGCTT
>CAVXGT010000009.1:0-19100 GCA_963761475.1 uncultured Alphaproteobacteria bacterium | reverse complement strand
AGGGGAACACGAGGAGCATCGGCAGTGTCGGTAGCACGAGCCAGAACGTTGCTTGCGCGTGATTTGTGATCCGCGCGGTATCGCTGGTATCGCGCCACAGCCAGATCATGGCGAGTGCGGACACGAGCGGCAGGGAGGCCGAGCGCGCTCAGGCCGGGGCTGCGCTTGGCGATCTCCGATACGATCGCGACTATTAGGCCGGACAGCAGGGCCTTCAGGATGAGATACGTCATGGGAGATGGTACCGCCTCCCCGGCTCGAACGGGGGACCTCTAGATCCACAATTTTACGTCCTGGCATGAGTTTTCGTGCCGCAGCGTGACAGGTTGTTGATTTATTTGAATCCGACTTGAGCTGAAATGCGGCGAGATGTACCGAGATGAGCGAATCCGTGGCACTAGTGTGCCACTACTCTGGAACTCTAGACGATCAACGATGCCATCTCGCCGCGCTGCCATCAGCCAAAGCACCGTCAACGCCCTGGCGTCACCGGACACCGTCATGGACACGAAGCTTGCCGGGTTCGGCGTCCGGAACCAGGGTGGCGGTCCCGTATACTTCGTGCGCGCGAAGGCGGCAGGCCGGCCGCGGCTCTACCGCACGATCGGGCGCGATGGCGAACATGGTTGGACGGCACATAGCGCTCGTGCCGAGGCGCAGCGACTGCTTGTCCAGTACCACGATCCCGAGGCGCGATCGCCGCTCGGTCGACAACTGAGGTCGGAGGCGCGCCTGACAGTTGGTGCCCTGGCCGAACAATGGCTAACTCAACAT
Source organism: uncultured Alphaproteobacteria bacterium (assembly GCA_963761475.1). GTDB lineage: Bacteria > Pseudomonadota > Alphaproteobacteria > Rhizobiales > Hyphomicrobiaceae. Next base: position 18,326 of record CAVXGT010000009.1, on the reverse strand, counting down.
GTTGAGCGGCACTTGAAGCCGAGCACCATCAATCTTTATCGCGTTGTAGTTCGCGCTCACATCATCCCGGGTCTCGGCCAGATCGGCGATGCTGTCCTCACCGCGCAAACCCTCCAGCACGATGCGGATCTTCTCCTCGGCTGAGAAATGCCGCCGGGTCGCTCTGCGGATGTCCCTGACGGTTTGCTCCGCGCTCTGCGGAGCCTGCTTGTCGCGTTGTCTCATCGTGTCCCTCCATGGGGTTACGATGAGCCGCAAACACTCTCCTACGCAATCAGCTCAAACTGTCCGGTAGGTCCTGACGGGGAACATGCAATCTCGCACGGCGCGCCGATTCGAGCCAGCTGCGCCACGGGAGACGGCGGATCGTCTTCTCGGTCAGGGACCGCGTGAGCCGCTCGTAGGTGGCGTAATCGCCCGGCACGCTCTCCACGGCGCCGAGCGCCGAGCCGGCCCCCAGTGCGCCGCCGACGACGCTACCGGCGAAGCCGCCCCAGCTGGCCGCGTCGGGGTCGAGGTCGCGCCCAAGCACCTTCTGAGACAGCCACGGGCGAATGCGCGCCGTGCCCTCGTGCGCCAGGGCGGCACAGCCCGCCCCTAGAGCTATGACGCCAACCGGACCCGTCGGCGCGGCGATTAGTCCGCATGTCGCGCTGGCGACGCCAGCAGTCGTCACGTGCACGCCGCCGGAGATCGAAAAGTCCTTCCAGCCGGAGACGGACTTCCACCAAGAATCGAGTGCTTGGCTCGGGCTGGCCCAGGCCAGCGCCGTTGCCAGGACCGCAAATTTGAAAAGGCTCATTGCAAGTCGCCTTCTACAGGAGTGTGCTGGCAAGAGGGCTCTCGGTATTGACGGACGACATCACCGCGCGCCTCAACGCCATCAACTCCCACCTCAAGGGCGCCAGCTCGTCGCGGTGGCTACCAGGAAAATCCATCTTCGGCAGCTTGCCACCGCGAGCGGCGAGCTGCGCGTGAAGCCGGTCGATCTCGGCGTAGACGATAGTCTCATCGTCGACGCAGGGCGGACCAAGGTGAATGACACCGCTGGCGATGGCCTCGGGAACACTGAGCGTGAATTCGGTGACGTTCCAAGCGTCGTCCTCGACCTCGTAGGAGACAGTGATCTGTCCATTGGCGTCGACCGCGATGGCGGCGTCGCGCGTCAGGAAGGCGTCATACCAGCGCCCGTCGATCTCAATGGCGCGGAGTTCTTCGATCTGGCTCATGCAAGCAACTCCCGCGTAAGTCGCAGCAGCCCCAACGGCACAACGCCGTCGACGAGGTGATTGTCGGGAACTTCGGCTTCGTCGAGCTGATCGAGCAGTGCTGGCGACGCCACGGCGTCGAGGTAGGTCTGCAGCTCCTCGCCGCGTCGACGCAGGATCCAGCACCGCACCTCGTCGCGCAGCTGCGCGGCATACATCTCGCAGCCGTAGCGCGGATTGCTGCACCAGAGCTGCTCGGGTGGCTTGATGCCCATCGCGCGCAGTCTTGCCAGCTGGCGCTCGACGTCGCGCTCTGCTTCGATCCAGGCGCCGACCTCGTCGGGATGCATGCTCATGGAGAAGTCCCTCCGGTTTCGCGGCGATTGCCGCGCGCATGGCCCGCTGCGGGCTTGCCACCGTGCCGAAGGGCCGGTTGGCGCCGGGCCAATGCCCAGCTCGTCATGCAGATCGCTGAAATAGTCGCGGTGCGTGGTGGCGTCAATAGTCTTCGTGAAAATCAACCGTGGGCTACCCCGTTCGGCCGTCGGCAGACGTGCGCGCGTACGGCATAAGGGCCCATGCGCTCCTCCGGACGGCGCTTCATGTCCCCCGCCGCTTCCTCCGGCGTCGTTGCCACTTCCTCTCTCTTCGCCCCAGGCGCTCGACGGCCTGCTGCACGATCTCGGCGATCTCCTCATCCGTGAGGGATCGCACCTCCGGCGGTCGCAACGGTGTGATCAAGGTCATCTGTCCGCCGGTGTATCGGCCTACACAGGCCAACCGCGCAAGCGCCAAGGTCAGGCGGGGCTGAATCTCAAATGCCGCCGTGGCGTTGCCTCGTCTGCGCCGACTACCGGGCAAATTCGCGATGCCGGTGGATCGCACGACCAAGTGTGGTCTGAAGCCCGACGCGCTGGCTTGCAGGACAGGCAATGGGAAGGATCGGCGATTTGGGAACAGACCGGAACTCCCGCCTGTCGACCCTCTTATACACTTTCAGACATTGGCTGGTCGCGCGTTGCCCACGGCGCCCGTGCAGGCGCTCATGTCTGTTGTTAAGGGCTCTTCGACTGTAGACATCGTGGCGTGATCCGCGACCTGCGTGCGAAGGTGTCGAACCTCTTTACCCCGACGGCCGGTGTACTCCGAAAGCCGACAATTCGCTCGTGTCGAGAGTGACCCAAGAGGGAAGGCCACGAGAGCGATCCTCAAGCCACTCCGTAAGTTCCCTGTTCGACAATGAGCTGACGAAGTCGCTTCAGGCAACCGCCATGCGCACCGACACCTCGCCAATCTCGGAGAACTTGGCAACTGCCACATCCCCCGGATTAATCGGGAACTGCCGAACGAAGGATCCCGTCATGATCAGGTCCCCTTCGCGGAGGTGTCTCCCAAATGCATCGAGTTTCCCCGCAAGCCAAACGATAGAGTTCAAGGGATCGCCAAGAACGGCGGAACCGGCCCCTGAAGCCACTTCACTGCCATTGATCTCAACTCGAACCGCCACCTCGGAAAGCTTCGTGGTGGACCCCAAGGATACTGGTAAGCCCAATATAACGGTTCGTTGCTGACCGTTGTCGGCTAGCGCCATAGCCATTTGCTGAACGGGTCCACGTGTCTCGATTATCTCAAACGACGGATATACCGCGTCGATAGCCGCGCGAACTTCATCATAACTGACGGAGCCTCTAAGAGCGCGGCCCAGGCGAATGCATAGCTCCGTCTCAAAGCTCGGATTTATCAGTTGATTTGTTCCGAAGACATGCCCACTTGGTTGAGCTTCAAGGATGCAGGCGAAAACAGGCTCGTGGAAACCAAGTTGCTCCTGAATGGCTTTGGCCGTGAGCCCAACCTTCCAACCTATTTGCTTCTCACCGGCTGCAACTCGACGATCCACCAGTCCAAGTTGAATGCGATATCCTTCATTGATCGTAAGTTTGTCAAAGTAGCTGGGTGGAAAGAAGACGCCGTGCTGACGAGCTTGCCAGAAGTCTTCGATCGCGAGGCTCACATCAATTGCCAAGTTACCCTCCGTCGTACAGCCTTGCGCTCAGTTCAATTCATGACCGCCTTTTGAAGTGTGCCTCGACTGCGGGACGCACCAAGTCTGGCGGAGGGCCCTTTTCAAAGCGCAGTGCACCTTCGACTGGACCAATCGGCATATGTGCTCGGCATGTGAAGACTTCCGCTACCGGCTTGAAGATCTCGGGATCGTCGAGGCTTCCGGCTTGAATGAACGCCACTTGTGGCGTCTCCGGCCGACGGATCATGATTGGGCTTCCGCAGGTGGGGCAGAAACCCCGGTTCATGGTGTTGCCGCTAACAGACTTGACTGCGTAGAACTTTGGTTCGTCACCCAGCATCGAAAGCCTGTCGGAGGCTACAATCAACACTTCGGCAAACGCGGAGCCGCTGGCTTTCTGACAGTCGGAACAATGGCATATCAATTGGAAGATGGGATCTTCCGTCAGTTCGTATCGAACGGCGCCGCACGCGCAACCGCCAGCAACACTCGTCATAGGCACACCCAAATCTAGCTAAGCTGGACAAACCAAGCCACAGCCACCCCAACCCAAGCTTCCGCTTGTTGGCAGTTAACCGAAGGCAGGCTAGCGCCTTCCGTGTCATTTGGCGATGTTCCCTTATGGCCCATGACGACACGACGCCGGAAGCCTGCGTCCGGTGTACCCAGATAGCCGACGATCTTGCGGGATTTCCCGCCCCCACTCCCTCGGACGATGCAATGTCGGTTGTCTGGGGCACGGCGGTCAAGGGCGGGACGCTCCAACGCCGGCGTCTGACAGGAGGCGGCGACGACGGCTTTCTCCGCAAGGCGGCTATCGCTGGCCCGGCCATGGCGTACTTGCTCAGGCGCGGTGTGGGTCAAGGGCAGGCTTGAGCGATGTCCAGCCGGCGTCCGGTATGCCCCCTCTTGCGACGGCTCGCGCGACCATCGAGGACGCACGACGCGATAGGCCCGATACCGAGCCAACAACTGCCATCCCGAAGGCCGCCAGCGTAGCCGATTTCAAGCAAAAGGCGGTCGCGCTTGATCCGAGCGCGATCTCAGTTGCGGAGGCGATGCCTTTGGTCAACGGGTAATTTGCTGTGCGCTGGCGTGTCCAGTTATGATGGTTGCGTCGGTAACTGCGCGGGCACAGCAGGGTCCCGCCGAAGTGTGCGGGACCGACTAATCTTGAAGGAGGTTTTCTATGCCCAAGATCGCTGGAGGATGCCTTTGTGGCTCGATACGTTACAAATCTGAAGCGGAGCCGGCGTTGGAAGTTGTTTGTCACTGCCAGACTTGTCGGAAGAATTCCGGCTCGGCGTTCTCATTCAATATCGCTGTTCCCCAGGACAGCCTTGTCGTTGAAGGCGACAGCCTCCGGACGTACGAAGATCGCAGCGGTGCGAGCGGGCAACCGTTTCTTCGGAATTTTTGCGAGAAATGCGGATCGCATGTCTACAGCTACGGTCCCGCCTACGGCGCAATAGCCTTCATCAAGGCTGGCACACTCGACGACGCAAGCTGGGTCAATCCCCAGTTGCACATCTGGTGCTCTGAGAAGCTGCCCTGGTCGGTCATTCCAGAGGGCGCGACGCAGGCTCCACGCAATCCAAGTTAGTCGAAGCAACAGCAGCAATTTGCCTGTAAGGCCTAGCTCTCTGGATTGGGACGGCCGCTACTCCTCCTCCACGTCACCGTGCTGCAGCGCGGGATGACGGATATGTTGGCATATCGTGTCAGCGGTCGCTAGTGCTGCAGCCGACGGATACGTGGAGTTATGATAGGGGGCTGCGCATCTTAGCGCATTGCAGATCAGCGCCGCAGCCGAGTATCTGCGCACGGACCTCTGGCGCTGGGTCTTGACCCACCTGAAACTCAGTAAACGCAGCCTTCGATCAGACTACGGCTTCACTGAAGCATGGCATGAGAAGCGGTCGGCGGTTCGCCGACCGTTGCCGGCGTCACGCGAGAGGCATAGCCTCATGTTCACCCAGACCTACTTGGGAAATGTCGGGTGATAGGAACCTCGGCACTACAGGAGGAAGCCATGAATTTCCGGATCGACCGTCTCGGCCACGTCGGTATCCACGTCCGAGACGTCGAAAAATCGATGGAGTTCTATCGCAATGTTTGCGGCCTGAAGCTGACAGGCAATTGGCGACCGCCCGAGGCCTTCCGGCCGATCTGTTTCATGCGCGTCGGCGAGCACCATCACGACCTCGTGCTGTTCGAGCTTCCTAAGGACGTCGACCGAGATGGTCTCGATACATCGGATTCGTTTCATCGCCGCAGCATCGGGACGCACCACCTAGCCTTCGCCTTCGAATCCCGCGAGGAGTGGCTGCATGCCCTCGATCACGTCCGCGCCTGCGGCGTCAAGATCATTGAAGGCCCCCTGGTGCACGGCCACGAGGCAGAAAGCGAGCTGAGCTTCGTCGGCGGCAGCGGCAGCCACGCTTTCTATTTCAGTGACCCCGACGGTAATCGCATTGAATTTTACTGCTGGATGATGAAGGTCACGCGGCCCTCCGTCAGCGCCCCCACACCCGATCTGTAAGCTCGGCACACCCGTCCCGATGAAACGTCGCGCCGATTAGCCTATGGTCGCAGCATCGCCAGTGACCTGAGACCCTATTCTCCTGGCCTCAAATCAGAGGAGCAGGCCAGTCTTCGTCGACCCCGGCACCAGCGTCCGCGTCATCACCGAGTTCGCCGATTATGCCGATGCATAGTCACCTTACATGTTCCATTGTCACATCCTGGAGCATGAGGACGCTGGCATGATGGGCCCGTTCGTCGTCGTATAGTATCCCTAGCAAAACCGGATCACTGACCTCGACCTCAAAGGATTGCCCTGCCGATGCCACCATCCCAAGTTTCCAGCGCGGGGTGGCATGCGGCCTTGCGCCGCTATGTGATTGTATCTGTCGCGGCGAACTTGTTGTGGGAAGCGTTGCAGTTCCCGCTCTACACGTTCTGGAAAGCGAGCACGTGGCGACAGATCGTGTTCGATATCGCCCACTGCACGGCGGGCGACATCATGATCGCGACATTGGCGCTTACGGCGTCGCTGATGCTGGTTGGCCGGGCCGAATGGCCGTCTCGCTCCTTTGCCCGTGTTGCCGCCGTGACGCTCGCGCTTGGCGTCGCCTATACGATCTACAGCGAATGGATCAACGTGGTGGTGCGCAAGAGTTGGGCCTACGCACCCAGCATGCCGGTTCTCCCATTGATCGGCACCGGCCTGTCCCCGCTCCTGCAGTGGCTGATGGTTCCTTCGCTCGCGCTTTATTTCGCCAGTCGCAGACCACGGTCGGCCAAGATCGGGAATTGAAGGAGCCGCCGAAGGCCTGTCGAACGGCCGGAACCGCAAGGATTGGTCAGGAAGTCCCGATGTAGCGAGAGAGCGCTGATGACGCGGTAGGTCCGAAAGCAGTCGCCCGACGGTGGAATCCAATACCAGCGTGATGCGCTGCGGCGAACCTCACGGCAACGACCAACGATCTGACGCGCACAAAAAAGCACAGGCCGTCGGAACGTCCGCGTCTTAGGACGGCAGAAAGTGTGCAGCGGCTGTCGCGCTCGGCTAAGCCGGTGACGTGGGCACGGGCCGGCGTCCGAGAAACCTGCACAGCTCAACCTGCCGTCAATGACCGCTTCCTCTGAGGGTTCCGGACGCTGTCCCGGCCATGGCGTACGTGCTCAGGTGCGGTGTGGGTCGAGGGCAGGCTTGGGCGATGTTCGGCTGGCGTCCGGAGTGCCTCCGCTCGCGACGGTTCGCGCGACCGTCGGGCGACGGCGACGCGAGAGGCCCGATACCGTCCATTGCGCCGCGCTGCAGCGAGACGTCGAGGTGGGCCACAGCACGAAGTCGCTGCGCTACAGCCCGCGGCGCGGGCGCTGTGGCCCATGACGACGCGACGCCAGAAGCCTGCGTCCAGTGTACCCAGTTAGCCGACGGTCTTGCGGAATTTCCCGCCCCTGCTCCCTCGGACGATGCGATGTCAGCTGCCTGGGGCACGGCGGTCAAGGGCGGGACGCTCCAGCGCCGGTGTCTGGCAGCAGGCGGCGACGACGGCTTTCTCCGCGTTCCGTCGATCGTGCGTACCGTCGAGGCTATACAGAAGCGGCCGTCGAGCGCCTCCGCCTCAACGAGGCTGACCCTGAGTCGGCCCTGTAGCATTCAGTGCGAGCGGCTCCCCCTAAAACTCACAAAATGAAATCGCCAACGTCCAAGGAGAAAGCGCTCGAGCTTTGGATTTTGTGAGTCACCTGCGTCCCACCATCCAAGTAAGCCACAAGCCACTCGGTCTCGCTGATCTCAAAGAGCGTGAGATCTTCGAAGGCAATCGTCAGTGCCGACAAATCGAGCCAGTCGATTCCGTCTGTAAAGTCCATCACAGTGTCGTTGCCGCCACCCAAGGTGAACACAAAGGTGTCGGCTTGCGCGCCGCCATAGATTATGTCGTCACCGGTACCACCCGAGATCGTATCCATGCCGCCGTCGCCTCGGATCGTGTCGTTTCCCGAATCGCCGAAGATCAAGTCATTCCCGCCGCCGCCATAGATACCATCAGCGTCGTTGCCGCCGTGAATTGTGTCGTTGCCGGCGCCGCCGTTGAGCATGTCGCGGCCACCGTCGCCGAAGAGCTTGTCGTCACCGTACTCACCGAGAATCCGGTCGTCGCCGCCTCCGCCGTAGATGGCGTCGGCACCGTCGCGGCCGTGCAATTCGTCCTTGCCGGCGCCACCATTCAGGAGGTCGTTGCCCGTTCCGCCGTCGAGAGTGTCATTACCGTCACCGCCGAGCAGCGTGTCGTTGCCATCATGGCCGTAAGCCACGTCGCTGCCCAGCGCGCCAACGATGCTGTCGGCGCCACTCGTGCCCTCAAGCGTGTCGGCGCCCGCAGTTCCCGTCACGTGCGTGAGGGCCGTCAGCGTGTTTTCACCAACGATAAGGTTGGTAGAGCCGAAATCCTGGATCACGGGCGCGATGTTGCCGATGACGGTGGAATCAACAGTGCCGTCCATGCGGATTGTCGGCGCCTGCACCCCTCCGGCCGATTGCGTCACCAAGTTGTCGGCAATGATGGCTCCCGCGACATCCTGCAGCCAGATGCCCTGCAAGACACCTGTTTCGACAGTGTTTCCGGAGACGACGATGTCGTGCGCCATTGCTGGCAGGTTGCCCTGGGTGTCCGGCAGCGCGCCCTGGATAAAGATCGCCTGCACGTCCTCGCCGTCGCCTTTAGACAGCGTGTTATTGGTGATTGTGATACCCGACATGTCTCCGTTGCGGCCAGAGTTCCAGACCTGGATCATGTCAGGGTGATCGCCGAGCTCGTAGGCCGGTCGGAAGTTGGTGAAAGTATTGGAATCAATAGCGACGTTTCTAGCGTTGGCAATCCGCACTCCATCGCTTCGGATCTCGGTGAACGTGCTGTCCTTGACGATGATGCCGTCGGAGCGACTGATCGAGGCGCCGTACTTCAGGTCGTGGAACAGTGTCGCCTCGACGAGGATCGTGCTCGAGTTCGAGAATGACTAGGCCCTCGCCGTCGTTGGTCGCTACGCCGTCGGCGCTGCCCGAGATTTCCGCGTTGCGGATCGTAATGTGATCGGCATCCTCGATCCTGAACCCTGCGGTCCAATCTGGCTCGCCCTGCTGCAGGATATGATTGACGGCGATACCGTCGAGCACGAGATGGCTAGAGCTTTCGATCGTCAGGCTTGTGAAGCTCGCCGCGAGCGGCTCAGCAGAAATTAGGATCACGTCCGCAGCGAAATAATAACCGCTTAACGTCACGTCGCCATAGTCGCCGGCAGCCAAGGTAATCACGTCGCCTTCAGAAGCTGTCGCCAGCGCCGACAGCAGTTCAGACGCATTCGAAACGGTAGTCATGGAGCCAATTCCTTCAAGAAATTCTGTAGGTCGAAGAGCCTTGCTGCTTTCGCAAAGCGTTCAGCAAGAAGCATGCCGATCGACCCCTAGGAAAATCCAAGCCTATGCTGAACTTCGAACCGGGGTCGCTAATAACCAAGCAGGCTATTCGGGCGAGCCCGGGCTAGCAAGATTGAGATCCGGTTGCGGGCACCACCTATATCACTTAGTCCGTGCCGACGACGGAAGCTGTTCGGGACGTCAGCAGCTACCCCATTGCGACGTCGTGCTGACGATTGGCATCGGCCGTATCGGGGGGAACCACTGCCGCCGTGTCCGTGAACGGAGGCTGGAACGCCGCAAAATCACCGGCCATTGTCCGCTCCCTCCGCATGGCGGCTATCGGCGGCTGCGCGTCGGAGCAAGTGCCCTCTTGGCCCTTTCGGCGCCCCGGAGCTGAGCCCCAGGGCGCGTAGCTCTGCAGAGCACCTGTAGGAGACGGATCGCGGGTTTAGCCTACGATCTGCTCCGGTCTTGCGATGCCTGGGATCAAATGTGCAACCTCTACTCGATGACCCGCGCCCGCGAAGCTGTCCTGCGCCTGTTTCGTGTGGGCGCTAATCGGGCCGGCGCAATCGAGGCGCGTGACGCAAGCTTCCCTGGCCACACGGCGCCGATCGTGCGCGTGGCTGCCGATGGCGAGCGCGAGGTAGTTGATATGAGTTGGGGCTTCGTGCTCCCCCAGCAGGGGCGCGCCCCCCGGCGGGTAACGAACTTCCGGGATGACAACATCAACTCCCGGTTCTGGCGGGAAAGCTTCGAGCTTCGTCGTTGCCTCGTCCCAGCCTCATCGTTCTGTGAGCCGAACGGAGACGTGAAGCCGGCCACGTGGCACTGGTTCGCGCTTGCGGGCGACGAGCCGCGCCCAGTGTTCGCCTTCGCCGGCATCTGGCGCCGCTGGCGAGGCCCAGTGAAGAAGGACGGACCCTCCCTGGACATGGAGGTCTACTCTTTCTTGACAAAGACGCCGAACGCCCTCGTCGCGACCGTGAACCACGAGCGCATGCCGGTACTATTGGCGTCAGAGAAGGATTTCACAACATGGCTTGAAGGCACGCCGACACAGGCGATGGCCCTCGCCTGCGAGTATCCTGCCGAGGAGATGAGGATCGTGCAGCAGGGGTACGAGAAGCGTGATCTGATTGCTGGTGGCGCAGGCTGATTATGGTGCCCAGTGGGCCCCGATGGCGCTCCAGCAGCAAAAGTGCTAGGAAAGCCATCGGGTTGGCTCCGCACAGGTAGGCCCTCTTACCTGAGTCAGCCCCGCGATCAGCCTCAGCACCCCGCATGGGGCTGGTCGCGTCCTAAGATTTGTCCGCAAAGACGCGACTGTCTAGCGCCCTCTCTGGTGGCCTGTTGACAATCTTTTGACATGGTCGGCGCAGGATTCTTCTTGCAGTCCGCACGCAGCATACTCGCGGGCCCATCGACCGACGGCACATCAACCTCTAGGAGCAAATGACTTCCTCATCGGCGCCGCGTCGGCCGGCGCGAAGCAACGGCTAGCTGCCACCTGGGCCAAAGAAGAAGCGGCGGGCCACTGCGGGGTCATTGAGTGACGACTTGCTCCGCTTGGCAGGGATGGAAGTGCGACGCGGCATTGCTGATTGCTCGGGGACGGCTGCAATGCCAACGGTTTCGGCGCCGACATTGCCCGGTTGACCTGCGGCTATCTGTTCGATGGTGTTGACCGGTGCGCCAATTGCCATGCGTGAGGCTGGATCCAGTATGGGAGGCGGAGGATCTCTCGGACGCTCTGCCACTGTTGGAAAAGGCACGACAATTGTCCGTGAAGCCGTATCGTATACCTCTGGATTATTCGTTTCGGGAGAGGTGGCGGTCGTGTTCACCGGAGTGGACCGATAAGACTTGGTGGCTGTGGTGATGACGGCTCTCGGACTACTTTGGCCGTCAGCACGTATGCTTCGATCGTCGGGGTGTGCGACCCCGCATGTGCCCGAAGGCTGTCTCCGAAGCAGGCTAAGAATGACAAAGTCCGGTTGAATCGTTGGAAGGGACTCATCGACCCTGGCCAGGGCCACTCTGGCTGCAGCAACTGTATTGGGTCCCCAGTCGCCATCAAGAGCGCCTCTGTAGCAAGCTAAGCGGCGCAACTCCCTCTGGATCTCGCTGACAAGCGGCTTCCGAACTTCCAAGTCTATGTCGGTTGGCTGCTTCTTGGCCAGAGCGCGGCCTGAGCGCGCTTCCGGACCCGACACCAAGGTGGGTTCTGGTTGACCTGAAAGTCCATTCGGTGTCGCAGGACGTCCTGCATTTGTTGCCAGTTGACGAGGCGAACTGAAATCCCTTGCCATCACTGGCTCCACGGTCGCGCTCCCTAACCGCAATGCAGAATGCGTATCTGTGTTCAAGGAAGACGACGGTCCGGACGCGCTCGGGTGCACTTGCTCTCGAAGCAAGGAAAACGGCGGCGTGGTCAAGAGATGCTGAAAATACGCACCCCCGGCCGCTCCAATGGATAGCAACGCCACGAAGGTCGGCACTCGCATGATCGAACTCCCACGCAATACGATCAGATGCGGAACTAGCTCAGTCCTACGACGAGCTGCGCCACTATAGCCATTTCAACGACGATATTGTGACTGAAGTGAGCTTCGATGATGGCTGTGGTCAGGGCTGCATTGGGGTCGGGGAAACTTGAGCCACCGATCAGGCGGCCCTTCTAATCGGTGGTGCGCGCTATGGAATGAGCCAAACCACCGTTCGATGGCGCTCTCCTGCTTCATTCCGCCATTGGCGATACTTCTTTTTGCCACCTAGGTGCTTGCGCAGCGCTGCCGCCACCGATCGCCAGGGTCGCGGCGCGAGCCAGATCTCGGAACACATCTCGCCGTAGATTAGGACCATCTCTCCTGCGAGGATCTCGCCCGTCCGGCCGCCATCGCCCTGTAGCCAGTCGAGCAGAGCTTCGACGTGGTGGTCCGCGTCTCCTGTGATCAGTGGCGGGTCAGGCCTCATGGAACCCCTCATGCTCTGGCAGAGGTCGTCATGATGCCACCGTTCGGAGGACGCTCAGGAGGGTGACGGCAAGAATTTTTCGGTGTCGCGACGGTGTCGCGACGGCAGCTGCGGTGTTGGCTCGATCTGCGCATCGCGTGCCACTGTCGTGGCACTGAGCGATGATGTTGCGCCGGTGGATTTTCTTTAAGCTATTGATTTTATTGGTACCGCCTCCCCGGCTCGAACGGGGGACCTCTAGATCCACAATCTAGCGCTCTAACCAACTGAGCTAAGGCGGCATTTGGGCGTGGGCGCGGTGGTCGCGCGGCAAGCCGAGCCTGATGCGGGGCCGACCCTTGGCGGGCGGCCTGCACGGGAGGCTCTTGAAACATACTTGCCGGCCGGAGACAAGGGAGGCGTGCGGCGCTCGCGGGCGGCGTTACGGGTTCGGTGGTGCGCGACCTTGGCGGCCGGTCGTCGGACTGCTGTCGGCCACCCTGCCGGCCATGGATGCGAGGTCGGGGACGCGAGGTCAGGCCTGCGACGTCGGGAATGCGAGCGGGGGCGCTAGGTCGGGGGCGAGGCCGGGGCTGTGAGGTCAGGCCTGCGACACCGGCGGCGGCGAGGCCGCGGGCGGCTGGTCGCAAACGCCAGGTTCCCGGTGGCAAGTGCCTGGCGGCAAGTGCTCGGTGGCAAGTTCTTGGCTGCGGGTCCTGGGGCCTGGGTCTCAACGCCAAGGTTCTCGGTGCGCGGGTTCTCGGCGCCCAGGTTTTCGACGCCAAGGTTGGGGCGCCATGTTTGTGCGTCGGCCCAGGTGGTTGTCCGGCAGGGTGCGGGTGCGGCGGGCCGGACTGACTAGCGGGATAGGCGGGGCGTTGCTGCCGGTGCGGGGCGTCGGACGGGAACCGGCGGGCCCGCGTTTTTGGGGGGAGACCGCTTGGTCACGGTGTGTGCCCCGTGCTCTGGTGGGCGCGGTGGAGGCTCGTGATCGGGCACGGCCCCAGTGGAGGAGACGACATGCGTCACTTGATGACAGCTGAGGCCACGTTGCCCGTGGACGGCACGGGGGGGGCGCTGGCGGGACGGGTGTGGCGTCCCGACGTCGCGGGACCGTCAGTGGTGGCGGTGCGTGCGGACGGTGTGTTCGACATAACGTCGACGGCGGCGACGATGCGTGACCTGTGTGAACTCAGCGATCCAGCCGGCGTGGTCCGTGCGGTTTCGGGCACGCACATCGGTACGCTCGACGCCATTCTGGCGAACACACCGGAGGCGACGCGCGATGCGTCGAAGCCGTGGCTGCTGGCGCCGGTCGACCTGCAGGCGGTGAAGGCAGCCGGTGTGACCTTCGCGCGCTCGCTGCTGGAACGGGTCATCGAGGAGCAGGCCAAGGGCGCGCCGGAAAAGGCCGAAGCGATCCGGCAGTCGGTTGAAGCGCAACTGGGTGGCGACATCCGGCAGCTGAAGCCGGGCTCGCGGGAAGCGCTCCAATTGAAGTCGGCGCTGATCGCGGCAGGCGCCTGGTCGCAGTACCTGGAGGTGGGGATCGGCGAGGACGCGGAAATCTTCACCAAGGCGCAGCCGATGTCGGCGGTTGGACACGGCATGGCGGCGGGCCTACATCCGCGCTCGACGTGGAACAATCCCGAGCCGGAGGTGGCTCTGGTGGTGGCGTCGGACGGGCGCATCGTGGGGGCGACGCTGGGCAACGACGTCAACCTGCGCGATTTCGAGGGACGTTCGGCGCTCTTGCTCTCCAAGGCGAAGGACAACAACGCGTCCGCCACGCTTGGACCGTTCGTGCGGTTCATCGATGCGCAGTTCACGCTCGACAGCGTGCGGGCGATGGAGATCGGGCTGACGGTTGAGGGCCAGGACGGCTTCCGACTCGAGGGGCGCTCGTCGATGTCGGAGATCGCGCGCGATCCGGCCGATCTTGTGTCGGAGTTGCTCGGCAAGACGCATCAATATCCGGACGGCGCCGTGCTCTATCTCGGCACGATGTTCGCTCCGACCGAGGATCGCGGCGCGCCCGGCATGGGCTTCACGCACAAGGTGGGCGACGTGGTCACGATCCACGCGCCCGAACTCGGGCGTCTCGTCAACCTGATGATGGGGGCCGACGCGGCGCCGCCGTGGACGTTCGGCGTCGGCGCCCTGATGCGCAATCTGGCGGGGCGCGGGCTGATCGCGTGAATGGGGTGGCACTCGTGTTGCGCATCTGACGCTTGGTCCCCTCTTTGCGGCTAGGTGTGCAAGCAAGCGTCAGATGCCAAAAGCAACACGAGCATCATTGACTTGCTAGTGATCCTTGCGTCTCAGACACTTGCTCGAAAGCGCGCCGCAAGGGGAGGCAAATGTCTGAGACGGAACACTAGGCCGATCGTTTCAACGTGGTCGCGTGCCGTGCCGGGCCGTCTGTGTGCGGGCCGTCCAGCCGTGAGAGGCGGTGCTCGTGTCGATGGCGCTCGTCGTCGTCGTTTTTGCCGCTTCGGTGGTGATGGCGATGCCGCTCAGTCGCCATGAGCCAGCCAGCGGCCGATACTTGAGATCGTAGACCAGACGCAACGGCGCGGTGGGCAGGTAGCCCTTGAGCCGCAGCGTGTTGGTCTTGTCGAGTGTGGGGTCTGCGGAGAGCTGCGGCGTCAACAGTGCGGCCGACGACAGGACGAGGCCTTTCCTACGGAAGTCGGCGAAGATCACCGCCAGATCCGCGGCGGTGTGATTGGCCTGGAAGCCGGGGTCGGCCAGATCGCGCAGCACGCTGTAATTGCCGCTGCGGTTGGCGTCGTCGAGTGACAGCAGCGTGGTGCGGATCAGGTAGTGGATCAGCTCCGCGCTCATGGCGGGGGTGGGAGAGGCGGCCTGGCGGGCGGCCTCGCGTTCGAGCCCCGAGGCGGGGCGCGGGCTGGCGCGCACGGCATCGGCGCGTGCCAACTCGGGGACGAGGACGCCGGTCACGCCAGCGGCGAGCGCGGCGAGCGTAAGCCAGGGGCGATCGGCGAACCAATGCGAAATGCGTTGCATTTTCGGGAACTCCTCGCGCGTTGCCATCTCGCTCAGCGCCACGTGAACTGCAGTCCGACGCGGCCGCCGACGTTCTGGTCTGTGGTCGAGACGCCGAGACCGCCGGAGACCGCCATCGTCGTGCCGTTGCCGAAGACGTTGCGGTCGAGGACGGCGATGCCGCTCAGGCCGAAGGCGTGGTGACCTTCGTAGTTGCCCCAGTTGACGCGCATGCCGAAGAGGTCGCCCGGTGCCAGCACGGGATCGCCGGTCGCCATCGCCACGGCAACGCCCGACAGCGCCTTGGCCGACTGGCGTTCGGCCTGATCGATGCGGCCGTCGAAGTTGGCGACCTGGTGCTGGACCGAGGTGACGGTGGTCTCGACGGTGCCGAGGCGGGTGTCGATGCCGTCGATGCGGGTCGTGTTGTTGGTGATGTTGGTGGTGTTGTTGGTCACGCGATTGTCGATGTTGGCGATGTTGGTTTCGTTGGTCGAAACCCGCCCCTCGACGGTCGTGACGCGCCCGCCGAGCGTGGTGATCTCGGTCGTGTTGGTGGTCACGCGATTGTCGATGTCGGCGATACTGGCCTCGTTGGTCGAAACCCGCCCGTCCAGGCCCGTGATCGCCGCCTCGTTGAGGCCGACGCGGCCATCCAAGGCCGTGATGCTGGCGCTGTTGCCGTCGACCTGCGCCTGCAGCGCGCCGGATTGCGCGGTGAGGCTTGCCGCCGACGTGACGCCGGCTGCGGTCAGCGACGAGGCCGTGGTGCCCAGGACGATCTGGTTGTCGCGGGTCGTGGCCGTGCCAGCGCCGAGGGCGAGGGCATTGACGTGCCCGGCCTGAGCATTGGCGCCGAGCGCGGTGGCCTGGACCGCCGTCGCCTGAGCGTTGGCGCCGAGCGCGATCGTGTCGACGGCCGTGGCCTCGGTGGCGTAGCCGAAGGCGGTCGAGGCGGTGGCGGTCGCCATGGCGCTGGCGCCGTTTGCGGTGGCTTGCACGCCCTCCGCGCGAGCGCCGGCGCCGGTTGCTGTGCCGCTGTCCTGGGTCGCGCGTGCGCCGCGACCCAGTGCGACGGTGTTGGTCGCCTGGGCCTGGGCGGTGTAGCCGAGGGCTGTGGCGTTGATGCCGAGCGCGGATGCGGACGCGCCGACGGCGGTGGCGTTGGTCTGCTGGGCAATCGCGGCCGTGCCGATGGCCGTCGTGTTGGTGCCGTCGGCGGTGGTCGCGGCGCCGACGGCGGTGGCATTGCCCGAGCGAGCGCCGGCCGAAGCGCCGACGGCTGTGGCGTTGCCGGCCTCGGCCTGGGCGGAGGCGCCGATGGCGGTGCTGTTGTCGCCACTCGACAGCGAGAGGAGCCCGAGTGCGGCGGCGTTCGGTGCCGTTGCCATCGACTGTTCGCCGAAGGCCGTGGTGCCATTCGCGCTGGCCGCCGCGCCGGCGCCGCATGCGGTGGACAGGGGCGCGGCGAGGGCGCCGGCTGCGGTGCCGGACAAGGCATCTTGGCAGACGAATTGGGCGCGGGCTGCGGGCGTTGCGACCGTGAGGCCGGCCAACAACGCCGCGGCGCCGCAGGACAAGCGAAGGGCTGCGGGATCGCTTGGGAGAGAGGCCAGCCCGGGTGGTTGGCTCCTCGCTCGCCCTGCGGGCGACGTGACCAGGAAACGCATGACAATACTCCTGACAGTGACAGGCCGATCCCGCGCGTGGGGCGTGGGGCGGCTCGGGCCGGATTCGCAACCCTGCTGGTCCGGTGTCCGACAATCTCGATTTCAACTTAAAATAGTAAATATTGCATTAAGCATACTTTTGGTTGTTCTTGGCGCGGGCGTCTGGGTGCGCCGGGTTCGCCACCCGATCAGCCCCAAATCGCCATGGCGAGGCCGCGCGCGTCGCGGGGTGGTTCGGCGGGAAAGCAGCGCGCGGTGCCTGCGGCGATGCGGGCGGCGGTCCAGGATGCGGCGGCGGCGTCGAGCAGATCGTCGGGGCCGGCGACACTGCGGCGGTGGTCGGGCAGTGTCGAAAGGAAATCCGGGTCGTAGCCCGCGCGTGCGAGCAAGCCGCGCCGCAGCGCGAGGCCCGGCGCATAAGGTTGCGACTTCACCTTCTTGGGCTCGGTCAGCGGCGCCTCTGCGTTCATGGCCCAGAACGCGACCTCGGGATGGACCTCGTAGACCCGGCGCTGCAGCGCGGGCGTCATCAACGCATCGATCTCGCGGATTTTCGGGAACAGGTTGAAGCACTGCTTCGACACCTTGCGCGGGGGATCGGAGTGTTCGAGCGCGGCGGCGCAGGCGTCGTGATACGCGTCCTGCATGACGGCGGCGCGCGCGGGCACCGCGAAGATCGCAGATTGCCGGCCGCCGAGGTTGGCGCGCGCGGCGACGTCGCAGAGGCGGCCGCCCAGGCGTGCGCGCTCGGGCAGACCGATCGGCATGTCGATGGCGACGATGCGCGGGGCTTCGGGCAGCGCGAGGATCTCAGCAAAAGACGCCACGATGCGCGATCTCGCGGTCGCTGGATCGCCGAGCGTTCGCGCGACGACGAGCCAGCCGCCGCGGCAGCCGTCGACGCCGGCGATCCAGTCGGTCAGGCAAATCCGGGACGATTCCATGTTCGCAGTGTTGCGCAGCGCGTCGCGGGTGGCAGCCCGAAAAATGGGGACGGAAAAATGGGACGGGAAAAATGGGGGAAAAATGGGGACGGTTCCATTTTGCGCCTTCTGCGCAGCGTCAGGGTTTAATTCCTGGGCAAAAAGGAACCGTCCCCATTTTTCTGCAGGGGAGATACAAGGCGAGCCATCGTCGTGGGGGACTGGCCAGTGGAAGAGGAGCGGGGCGTCGGGCCTCGCTTTGCACAGTGGATTGGCATGCGGCCCTGCCGCGCGCCTCGACTTCTCGACCCATGGTCCAGTGCGTCGTGGCACCTGCGGCCGCCCTGACCTGCCCCCGTTCCTCGGACCACCGGTTATTTGAATCTGCCGGTGATCCGGCCCCACGATGGGCACCGGTATAGGCACTTTGCACCACAGCCTCCGATGGAGCAACGGGCCGGTCTGCGGAGTGCGCAACACACGCAGCAGACCGGCCCGGTACGGGCCGCGTGCGTCGGCGCCTGCGAGGTTCGATCTCGCCCGCCGTGATCTTCGTCGCGTAGGCCGCCGGCGTCAGGTTGCCGAGCCCCTGATGCGGACGATCCTCGT
>CAVXGT010000008.1:0-16604 GCA_963761475.1 uncultured Alphaproteobacteria bacterium | reverse complement strand
AAGCGATAGCGATCACCGCTTCTGGGCCGGGCTTCCAGGCGCGCTGGCGTCGAAGCCGGCCTTGCGAAGCCCATCGCGCAAGTGCTCTAAGTCGGCAGCCTTGCGCAACTTGTTGCCGAATACCTTGGGGTCGAAGGTGGGATAGCTGCGCCGTATGCTGTCCACGACGCGCGAGACGTCTTCGTCCCGACCTAGCTGAGCATAGGCCGCTGCCAGCGCGACGTGACTGAAGCTGGAACTCTCCGAGTTGCGCAGGTTGTGCTCGGCCGCCACGATCGCCGCGTCGTACTGGCGGTTCATGTAATAGGCGAGGCTGAGCGAAAACCGGTCGACTGCATTGAGCTCCGGGTCGATGCGCTGCGCCAGCTCCAGTGTCTCGATGGCCGCATCCGTCTGACCCAGCCACATCAGGATATTGCCGCGACCCGCGAGTCCGTCGGCGTCGCTGGGATTGATCGTGATCGCGCGTTCCATCTCGGCGATTGCCTGCTCATACCGGCTATAGAACAACTGAATGCGGCCGAGCAAGATACGCGCCCGCAGCTCTGAAACGTTGAGTTGGAGCGCCTTGCTCGCCGCCTCCTCAGCGCGTTTCAGGAACGCCACCGGAGACTCCGCCCAGCCCCATGACACGGCGATGTGGAATGTCTCGCCTAGTCCGGAGTGAGCCGCCGCGTAATTGGGATCAAGTGCAATGGCACGGCGCAGCAACGCGCGGGCCTCGACGATGCCGGCGCGCGTTGGTCGCTGCAGCGCCGGCCGTGCCCGCAACACCAAGTCGTATGCCTCCAAGCTCTCGGTCGGCTTTGCGAGCAAGCGGTGCTGCTCGGCCTGCGTCACGTGGATTGCCAGTGCTCCGGCAATCTCGATAGTGATCTTGTCCTGCAGGGCGAAGAGGTCGGCGATCGCCTCCTCGAACCGCCCTGACCAGGCCAACCTGCCATCGGAGCCGACGAGTTGCGCTGTGACGCGGACCCGGTCGCCAGCCTGCCGAACGCTGCCCTCGACCAGATAGCGGACGGACAACCCAAGCGCGATCTCCGCGGGTGGAGCGGGCTTGGCCTTGTAGGGTGCGACGGCGTTCCACGACATGACGGTCAACGCCGAGAACCGACCGAGCGCGTTGATGATGTCCTGCGTCACGCCATTGACGAAATACTCCCTGGTCTGGTCATCGCTCAGGTTCGCGAACGGGAGCACGGCGATTGCGGGCCGCGCGGCGA
This sequence comes from uncultured Alphaproteobacteria bacterium, assembly GCA_963761475.1. Lineage (GTDB taxonomy): Bacteria > Pseudomonadota > Alphaproteobacteria > Rhizobiales > Hyphomicrobiaceae. Next base: position 15,381 of record CAVXGT010000008.1, on the reverse strand, counting down.
TCTCGCGGCTCGCCGTCGAGACGACAGCGGACGGGCGGGCAACAGGAGAATTCACCTCCAAGCTGGGGCGAGGCCGGAGCACTGTCGCAGCGGTCAGTACCGCAACGATCATCATGGCGGCAATCGCCGCACCACGCCAAAGCGTTGGGCTGCCGCGCCAAGCCGCGCGCGTGTCCTCCAGCAGTTTTGACGCGCGACTACGAAGCGTCGGGGGCACGCCGTCCGCGCGTGTCGCTCGGGCGGCGCCGTCACGCTTCAACTCACTTTCGAACTCGTTCGCCGGCGGCGCTGTCGTCGATGTCGCGACAGTGGGCTCGGATTCCGACACGAAGTTCTGGGAATCACGATGGATTGCAGCCGGTGGACGCTCGTCAATTGCATCGGGTGTGGGCAAAACGTTCGAAGCCGTCGTCTCAGGCAACGAAATCGGGGTCACTACAGCCTCGAACCGGTAGCCCCTTCGCGGGACCGTCCGGATAAGGCGGGCGCCGTCGTCTCCAAGAGCGCGGCGCAGCTCACCGATGCTCTGCACCAGCGTATCGTCTGTGACCGTGACTTCCGGCCAGACCGCGGCGATCACCTCGTCCTTCGAGACGAGACGGCCGGCGTTCTCGACGAGAAACTGAAGTACGGCGAAGGTCTTCGGTCGCAGGGCGATCTCGCTGCCATCGAGAAGCAGGCAGCCGCGATCTAGGTCGAGCAGATAGCCTTCGAATTGTAGGCGCCTCGCTCGCGCCTCCGCTGATCTGTCGGAATCGCGCGACGCCATCACCCTTCCATTCTATGCCCAATTGACCACGACTGCTGTCCTACCAGGAAGCCGAAGTCGAGCAAAGGCACCGGTAATCCGGCCACCAAGGAAGGAAGTGGCCCTCCTCGACGTTACGCTGCAGCGCAGCAGGACGGAGGCTATCGGGCCTAGCGCGTCGCCGTCGCCCGACGGTCGCGCGAACCGTCGCGAGTGGAGGCATTGCGGACACCGGCCGAACATCACTTAAGCCTGCCCTTGACCCGATTGAGCTATCGGAGCCCAGGGAGGCCAACCGGTCGTCCACCGCCGCCTTGCGGAGTGAGCGGATGTTTGCAGGTTGCAGCATTGGCGTCTGGCGCGACGCTCACTCGTGACCCACGCAGACGTGGACGCTCAAAGCGGTCACAAGCGTAGACATGTCCGGTTTGGGATGAATCATGTTGGTGACGTCACGAGAGAACTGGAGACCAGCCGCGCTATCCAGTCAGGATCGGTTTGAAGCTGTCGAGCTCATCTGCGACGAACTCGAAAAAGGCAGAAACGCGCGGTGTGTGCCGCTGGTCCGGATGGCACAGGATGCGCCAAGCCCGCGTCAATTCGGGAATGGGCCCGAACAATCGAACAAGATCAGCCTCCGCGTCACCTAGCGCAATTGGCAGCGCCGCCACACCAATTCCGGATTTGGTGGCTGAGACAAGCCCGAGCACGCTGTTGCTGCGTACAACGAAACTTGCCTTTGGAGCGATCCGGCCGAGCCAGATCGACAGGCGATGCTTGGTGAGGCTCTCGCTGAAACCGATCAAGGGGTGGACTGATAGGTCCGCGACTGAGTCCGGAGCACCATTCTTCTCAATGTATGACCGGCTGGCGTAGATCGCCCAGATTGAATCGGCGATCTTCCGTCCGACAAGGACATCGTCGTCAGTGTCGCCCGATCGCAATGCCACATCGGCTTCGCCTTTCGCCAGGTCGATGTGGCGATCACTGAGGACGAACTCGATCTTCAAGTCGGGAAAGCGGTGCCGGAAACGATCGAGTAGGCCCGATTGGGCAATGCGCACCGCAATCGGCTCGGGACACGTCAGCCGAGTTACTCCAGTGGCCGATCGTCCGGCATCCTTGAGGTGCAGCTCGAACGCGTTGGCGGCGGAGGCGACGCTTTCGGCATGTGGCAACATCCGCTCCCCAAGAGGCGTCAAGCGATAGCCGGATTGTAGGCGTTCGACCAGCACTTGGCCGAGTTGGCGCTCAAGTTCGGACAATCGCCGCTGGACAGTCGATTGGTTGACTTCGAGTGCCTTTGCGGCGGCAAGAGTACTGCCGTATCGCGCAACGGCGACAAGATATTTGAGATCATTCCAATCGTACATGCGCGGCCTTCGACCAGGGTCCTGCGAAACGGCGGCCCCATTCTGCCATCTTGCGGCTGTTGGACACCACTACTGTTTGATAAGCCTTGCAGCGACCGCAAGGTACTGAAGTGAAGGAATAAACCTCTGCCTCGGACAACTTGCCGACTGGCGGCTAGGGGGCCTGAGCGTGGGTTGGTTAGAGCGAATTGGATGGAGGCAATTATGAGATATGTCTTGGCAGCCACCATGCTGCTCACTTGTAGCGCGGCTGCCTTCGCGCAAGACCCTGTCCATACGGACGGCGACAAATACAAGCTGAAGTTCGAGAACGACCGCGTTCGCGTGCTCGAATACCGTGATGGTCCCGGCGAAAAGACCAACCAGCACGCTCATCCTGCATTCGTGCTCTATGCGCTAACCCCCTTCAAGCGGCGGATCACTCTGCCCGATGGCAAGATCCTATCGCGCGAATTCAAGGCCGGAGACGTCTTGTGGTCGCCCGCGCAGACCCACATTGGCGAGAACGTCGGAGACACACCGACGCATGTGATAATGGTCGAGATGAAGTAGATGTCCGCTCGTCGACCTTCAACGGCCACATCGCGCCGCAGTTCGGATTGATAGCTTGTCGGCAGTTCCTGGCCCTCATCGACGTTGCTGCGACGCAGCGCTCATCATCGGGCCTGTGTCCGCTTCTGTATAGGTGCGCTGTCCGACGCCTATGGTCATGGGCCGCGAGGCTTGTCGGCCCTCGGGCCCATTGCGATGACGGGAATTGAAACGGTCTCGGTGTTGAAGCCGACATGTAGCGACGGCGCCGCCGATGCTGTCGCTTGCTGCGCTGTACGCCGAAAACCTATGGATCATCGACGATCTTGCCACATCGGTGTTGCGCATCGGTGCGACGGTTGCTCAGGGTCACGAATGTCGGTGTTCGCGGCTGCAACATGGAACTCCGCCCGCCTTCTTGCGAGCCGTCCGCGTGCGTGTTCGATCTGGGCTGCCACCGGGTCGATCGCGTGCACTGACGCAGGTGAGCATCTGTCGAGAACCAACTCGGTAAAGGCGCCAGTTCCGCAGCCGACATCGAGCCAGATAGCGCCGGCAGGGGGTGACAGCCAATCGAGAAACACTGAGCCGGCGGCACGGCTCCATTGCCCCATGAATTGCTCGTAGGCCGCGCTGTCTATTAAGCTGTGGGAAGGTTCTGTCATGCTCTATGCTCGCAGCATGAGTGCCGGCCGTTCGATCTTGAGCGACGGTAAAGAGCTGCCGGACTCAATCATTCATTGCGGCTTCAGACCGGTGGCCTTGACCAGTGCCGCATCATCCTCGATGGCCCGCGCGACAAAGGCACTGAACTGTTGCGAGGACATTGGCATCGGGTCCAGGCCAAGAGATGCCAGCTTGTCTCGCACCTTGGGCACCTGCAGTGCCTTCTGCGTTTCGCGCTCCAGCTTGGTAACGATCTCGCGCGACGTTCGGGCGGGGACAAAAAGGCCTATCCAAAACGGATACTCCGCATTTGAAACCGCGGCCTCACGTAGGGTTGGCACATCCGGCAATGCCGAGGAACGGACAGCGGTATTGACCGCCAGTGCTGACAGTTTGCGGTCCATCACCTGTGGCAGGACGAGACCGACGGGGCCAAAAAAGAAGTCCATTCGCCCTGCCAAAACTTCCGTCATGGCCTCTGCCCCACCCCTGAAGGGCACATGCACGACCTTGATCCCCGAACTGAGGATGAAGCGCTCAGCACTGAGATGCGTTGCGGTCCCGAAACCGACCGAGGAGAAATTCATTGCCCCAGGATTCGCCTTAGCCGCAGCGACAAGGTCAGCAACGGTCTTAATGCCCCGGTTCGGAGGCACGACGAGGACGCTCGGCGAGACTCCGAGTGGGGTCACAGCAGAGAAATCGACTGACGGCCGGTAGCTGAGGTTGGGATAGAGTGCCGGCGCAATGGTGAGCGCGGACGAGCTCACAAGGATCGTGTAACCATCCGGCATGGACTTGGCGACTATGCTGGAGCCGAGCGTTGCCCCCGCACCGGCGCGATTCTCGACGAGAATTGGTTGACCCAGTTGGCTGCTAAGTTGCTCGAACACAACTCGGGGAATAATGTCTACGGTACTCCCCGCCGCGGCGGGCACGATTACCTTGAGAGGCTGAGTTGGCCAGTCCTCGGCTGTGGCACCTCCCGAAAGAAACCCGAGGCCTGCTATCGCCATCGTGAGTCCGACCGCCCTCATGGTGTCCTCCAGATCTCTTTGGAATTTTGGCTCTTAACGCAACATTGGCGTCAGGATGCGCTCCGAATGGACATGCGTCCAATATAAGGTCACTCTATCGATCGATATCGAACCGGCATAAGGGAGCGCCATGGACCTTCGACATGTCCGGACATTTGTCACCGTTGCTGAGCTGGGCACCGTGTCGAAAGCGGCATTGCAGCTGCGCGTTGCCCAGCCCGCGCTGTCACGTCAGATCAGCGAACTCGAGCAGGAACTGGATCTGAGGCTGTTCGATCGTGTCGGACGCCGCCTCGCGCTCACCAGCGATGGCGAACAGTTGCTTGGCGATTGTCGTAATCTCTTGAACTACGCTGGCGCGGTTGGCGAGCGGGCGCAGATGCTTCGTCGAGGCGACACCGGCGTGCTTAGAGTGGCCGCGTCTCCGCAGCACATTGAAAGTGTCTTCTCGCAGTTCCTGCCCCGCTATGCGCAAGGCTATCCCTTTGTTCAAGTGCGTGTCCGCGAGGGCTCTGGTCTAGAGATCTTGGCAATGTTGGAGCGCGGCGAGATCCACCTTGCCCAAAATTTGCTTCACGCAGTTCAACTGGACGGCCAGAAGTTCGCGAGCCGCCCCCTGCAGTCCGTCGAGCTGCTCGCAGCCTGCCATCCACAATCGAGACTTGAGGACCTTGGCGCAATTGAAGTTGGTCGCCTCGCGCAGCATCCGTTGCTGCTGTTGGATACCGGTTTCGGCTTTCGCAGGGCCTTCGATGCGGCCTGCCGCTTGGCGGGGATCACACCACAAATCCATTTCGAGAGCCGGTCCCCCCACACACTTCTGGCGCTGGCCGAGGCCGGGCAGGGCGTGGCCGTCATTCCGTCGGCACTGCGAACCCATCGCTACGATTTGCGGATTATCGTCTTGACGTACCGGGGCAAGCCATTGCGTGAGCCCTTGAACATCCTGTGGGACAAGCGGCGTCCGTTGCCACGTTTTGCCGAAGCCTTCTGCGAGATGTGGGCACAGCACGTGCGCGAGGTGTTCCCGATCACGAGACCGACCGAACCTAAGGTTAGGTAGTCCAGACGAATTGAGCTTTCGGCAGCGGACCGACCGTAAACCACGACTCTCGGCGACGGTAGCTTCTGGCCCACCTCGAAAAAAGCACGAAAACGGACCCGGCTGTGAAGCTGCCATTGAGGCTACGAACCGCTACGGCACCGCAATTTTGCGGCGCACCGCGCCGGCTGAATTGCTGAGGGGCGAACGGCAACACCAGTGTTGAGCCCGGGCACTGAGTCCGTAGTGGGTCAAAACCGCCCGGTTCGCGGACGTCCGCGACGCGACAGCCCTTCCCCCAGCACTGGAAGGTAGCGGCCAAGAAAGCTGAAGTCGACCAGATTCTACGTTCGCAGATGCAGCATCTAGGTGCCTGATCCCGGATCGTCTGTAGATAGCAGGTGCGTTCCAGATGCTTCACCATGATTGCCCCGCCTCCGCCGCCGTGGCAAATCGCTGCCATGGCACGAAAGCCCACCATCAACGAAGCCTCTCTGCGGTCGCTCGGTCCGAAGCGACTGGCTGCGCTTGTCCTCCAAGCTTGCAACCGTGACGACGTGATCGAGAAAAAGGTGCGCCTGATGCTGGCCGCTAAGGGCGGCGACGATGCGCTCGACGTCGAGTTGGAGAAGCGCATAAAAAGCCTCGCATCGGGCGGCACGTTCTACGACTGGCGTGACGCCAGTGAGCTCGTAAGCACCATCGACAATATTCGTTCGAACATCACCGACGAGCTTGGTAGCAAGAACCCTCGCGCCGCCGTTGTACGTCTCTGGCAGCTCATCGATGCCACCAACACTATCATGCGTCACGTCGACGACAGCAGTGGTCTGACTAGCGACAGTTTGCAGGGGGCTGTCGCTGATCTTGGCAAGATGCTGCAAAAGTCGGGTGTCGACGATGCCGCCGCGCTCGCCGAGCGCGTCCATGTGAGTTTTTTCGATAACGGCTACTGCGTCAAAGATGGGCTGGTAAGTGCCGTTGCGCCAGCATTGGGGGCTGATGGTCGGGTGGCCCTGAGTGCGCGGTTCGAGGCCGATATTGCGGCGACGAATACCGTTGTGCCATCGGCTCCGGGCGGTGACCGAGATCAAGACTTGCGCAGGTCTTCGGCGGCTCGAGGTCTGATGGACATCGCGGACGCTGAGCGCGACGTTGATGCGTTCATTCGGGCCGCCGAATTGAGCCCCTACGTGTGGATGCATGTCGATGAAGCCGCTGAGCGGCTGCTGAAAGCCAAGCGCCCGAGCGAGGCGCTTGAGTGGCTCGACCGTATGGCACCCGACCACCACAAGTGGCGCGACCCGGGCGGCAACGGTATGGTCGGGTTGAAGCTGCAGGCGCTCGACGCCCTGAGCCGCCACGACGAGGCCCAGGTCCTTCGCTGGCAGATGTTCGAGCGCTATCTTTGGCCGGTCTACTTGCGCGACTACGTCAAGCGGCTGCCCGACTTCGAGGATGAGCCGGTGATCCGCAAGGCGATAGCGCACGCGCTGACGCACCCCTTGCTCCTTGAGGCGCTCTCGTTTCTGGTCAACTGGCCCGACCTCGACGCGGCGGCGATGCTGGTCACGACGCGAGCCGCCGAGATCGATGGCCGCCACTACGAGCACCTAAACCACGCCATCGACCGACTGCAAGAAAAGCACGCGCTCGCGACTACGATCCTGCTTCGAGCCAAGATCGACAGTGTGCTGGCGCGGGCGTCATCGACGCAATACGGCCATGCGGCCCGTGACCTGGCCCGCGCGGCGGCGCTCGCACCGATGATCGAGACGCTGGGGACGATACCGACGCATGCCGTGTATCTCGCAGAAATGAAGGTCAAACACGCTCGCAAGACGAGCTTCTGGCCGAAGGTGCAGGAGGTGGGGTTATGACTGGGCACAGGTTCCAGGACATCTGGAAGGAGCAGTGTGAGGCGGCACGTGGGATACGAGAGCAGCATGGAGTGGTCTCGGCTCTGGACTACCTGATCGGCGAGAAGCTGTTGACCTATGCGGAGACCGCGGTTGGGCGGCCGGAGTTCGCCCGGGAGCTGCCGCGGTTCATTGCGGAGATCCGGAACATCTTCAGCGCGGAGGAGATCCGGCTCTACCTTCAGCACATGGAGCGGATGGATGCTCAGGAAGAGGAAGCGTTGTCGGCCGAGCCCGCGGATGACGACTTCATGATCGAAACGCCGGAGCAGCGCACCGCACAGAGGGCGCGATTGGCCTGGCTGAAGGAGCTCTTGACTGCGAGTGTGTTGGGAACGGGATGAGGGGTCCGCTTGGTCGTGCGGCAAGAGTGTTGCTTTCCACCGACGCACGCGGGCCGTGCAGCAACTTCGTCGGCTCGGGGTCAGACACGTTTCGCAACGGTCGAAGCCGCGCGTTCGCTTCTCATTCAGTAGCGACGGATTCCTTGCTTGCACCCAAGCTTCATTCGTAGCTCCATCGCGCTCATTGGCAGGTTCCGACCTTGCCACCGCTATCGCCTGGGCGGTGCAGCCAAGAATGTCGCGGGCTACGGACACTCGGGGAGGATGTTGTCGAGGCACTTGCGGCGCCATTGCAGGTAGACGCTGAGCGCGAAAATGCTGGCCGCCGTTCCGTTGGCACTCGTCGCAGGACGATTGCTCAACCTGTTCAATGCCTGCGTGCCTGCACCGGCCTTCTGCTTCTGCTTCATGGAAAGCGTGCTTCCGGCGTGACCGGCGCCGGCTGACTTCTTGTGGCGGTTGCCGGCTTCAGCAGGGGCGGCCAGGATGACCGCTAGCGTGGCAGCGATGGAGATGGCAGGTAGGGGTTTGCGGATCATCTGCGAACTCCTTCTGTTCGTCGGGGGCTCGCGGGCATCAGCGCACATCGCGATGGGCCGCCCATCCTTTCCGTCGCGTCGGGCGGGCGAAAGGTTCAAGCCTTTGCTTGAAATGGCTCGATCAACAGGGTCGCGATGACGAAACCTGCGGCGCTACGCGCCAGAAAGAATTAGGCCCGGCGCTAGGCCGGGCCCTGACGTGTTTGGCGCCGTGTGGGGGAGGGGGGTGGGCGTTACGAGCGGCAGGGGAACGCCGAGACGGTGCAGTTATACATGCCGGCCCAAGTGCACGTTTCCTTGCGGCTCTTGGCGTGGTGGGAGCTGGCATAGGCCGAGCCGAACTTCTTCTTCGCAGCTAGCTCCCAGGCCGTCCAAGCCGTCCCGATGCCGCCCTTCTTGGTGACTGCGGATAGCCGCGTCGCGGTGAGCTTCTGGTCGAGGCAGGCCGGCTGGATCGGCTTGCTCGTGGGCTTGCTATTGTTGGCAGGCTTTGTGGTTGGCTTTCCGTTGTTGGCCGGCTTGCTGTTGCCGGTGGGCTTGGGATCGTTGGCCGGCTTGTTCACCTCGCTGACATGCTTGACCGGCGGACCCTTGCCACCAGAAACGGTCTTCGGCGCCTTGCCGAGGCACTTCTCCTTGAGCGGCACCCAGTTGGAGATCTTCGGCCAACCCTTGACCTCGGCCATGTACTTCGTATCGACGTCGGTGGTGATCGTGATCTTCTGCGTCAGGGTCGCGATCCAGTTACCGGCAGGGCCCTTGACGGCGGCGACGGGCATCTCGCCGCTCTTGCCGCCGGAATTGTTGCGGATGACGAATTTCACGACGGCGGGGCCTTCGGTGTGCGCCCAGGCCTTCATCGTGACGATGCGGGGGCAAAGGTTGCTGCCGGAATTGGTGAACCCGAGCTGGACCTTGGTGACCTCAGCGGCGGATACGGCACCGGCGAGGGCCGCGAGCGCTGCGGCGGCGATGCTGGTGGTCGTCAGGGCGGAGGTGAGAGCCTTGCGGGTCATTTTGTCGTCTCCCGTGTCGTTCAGGGCAGGCGCCGCGAGCGCCAAATGCGTTGCGATGTCTGGTCTGTCGCGACGACACGGAGGCAGGTTCAAAGGGGCGCGTTTTTTCTGTGTGGGGCGGCGCCGGCTCTCTTGTTCGCCAGGCTTGTCGCGGAGGGGCGCTAACCAAACGCAGATCGCGGTGGCGGCGGGCGGTTGTCCTCGTGGGGGAGGAACTAGCAGGGCAGATGATCAGTGGCCCAGTGAGCCCGACCCGCTAAGCCGCGTGGCGAGACGCAGGTTGAACGTGTCTGTTCTTTCGCGATCGCGCACTCGGCCGGCGTGTGCTCATCACGGAAAAGTCCAGTCCGTCCAACGCTATGAGCCGCCGCAGCCCGTCGCCGGGGTAGCCGTGGGGTAGCGGAAACCCATGTCGCATCGGGGTGCCGGTCCGTGCCGAGGTCGAAAGGCGAGGTGGGCGGGCAGGGGAGAGCCCGCAGCTGCGACCGACGTCAGCGGCGATGCGCGCCATTGTTCGTGACGGCGTAGCAGTCCGCGCACACGACGCTTGGCCCCGTTGACCTCGGGCATTGCATGCCGCGCGCACTACGATCCGAAGGGGCGCCCCGGACGGCAGCGGCACAGCTCCACTCAAATGCGCTTGTTCGCGCAGTGCTCCTCCTGACCACGGCATTGGCCGGGGTGGGCCTTGTTGCACGCCGAGTAGGCTTCGTCGCAAGCAGCTTGGTTCATCCAATCCTTGCGGATGATCACTTGTGTGCGATGCTTCGACCCGCTCATGTAGTTGACTGTGAAAATGCAGACACACATGTTTGGCTGGACCGAAGTCACGCTGCAGGCCTTGCCTGTCCGAGCGGCGCAGTCGGATGCGGCGCGCTTTTTAACCTCGGCCTCGGTATGGCCCCGGACCCAAACGTAGACATCGTCATAGGCGGCAACGGCACCCCACGGCAGCGGAGGCGCCACGGAGGGTTTTGGCCTCGGTCTTGGCGACTGCGTCGCGGACTGGCCGGGACGAGGGCAAGGAATAATCTGGTCCGGGATCGCGCCTGCCTGCAATTCTCGCTGTGTTAGCCGCTGGGTGCCGCAATCGTTGCTGAAAGTCGCCACGCCGGCGGCCTGATCGATGACCGTGTAGACCTGAGTTCCTTGGATGGTCTGATAGCCGCTCTGCGCATACGTGTTGGCTGCGCCCAGGAGGCAGTGCACCGCGACGGCCAACATGACCCAAGCGCCGTGCCACCTGTGCCTAGCATCGAGCACCCAACCGATCATTGTCGCCTCCCTGCTTCAGCCAACAACCCGAGGGTCATACATTTATCTCCTGAGCATCGGCATCGGCTAGATTCAGATGAGCAATCATGACCGGTGGCGACGCACCCAGCGTAGCCTTCTGGCGTGCCTGACATCAGCTGTGCCACCGACGAGCGGGGACTATCGCCGCGGTGGCGTCAGCGACTGCATGCCTTGCGCACGGGCGGCGCATTCCGCAGCTTGTTGGGGCATGCCGGAGGCCCGGTAAAACTTTTCACAGTCCTCAAAGGCCTCTCGCTGATTGTAGCCGGTCGGATTGGCGGCCCCTTGTTGCGATGCGGTTCCGCCTGGGCGCGACTGCGTTAGCGTTGGCGGCGCGACAGGCGTCTGTCCGCTGCCGGAATTGGCTATTTGATTTGCAGCGGTAGCTACGGCTAAGGCACCGCTTGTGAAATCTATCGCATCGTCGAGTTGAGCCTGTTGCTCGGGGGAGTAAGCACAACCGGTTGTGACAGCGAGGGGCAGAATTATCCAAGCGACGAACCGAATTCTTGCCCAGAAGCGAATGAGCATGTTCAGGGCCCCAAAGGTAGATGGCTGTTGAAAATAGACTCTGTACAATTACCTACTTTTAAAATGGAATTTGTGACCGCGTCTGTGTCGCGAGTGTCACAATCAACAGGAACGCGGCTTATCCGCGGGGTAGCAAAGGCTCGCGTCGCCGTGGACCTAGACGGAGGAGGGGACCGGAGCGTGCCGAGGTTGAGAGGCCAGACTGGTGGCACGGAGGGACCGACGTCAGCCCTACTGCCGACGCCGCATGGTCGCCTTTCGGCGTAACTGACGTCAGCTGCGCACTCGACCATGGGGGCGGCCAGATAGCCTTGGGTCCAACTGGACGGTTTGGCGTCCTGGTGCTGACGTCGATGGGCGCGAGGACGGACGCCACACATCCCGTCATGGCTCGGTCGGCAGCGATTTACGCGCCGCAGGAGCCCCAGATTTGGCCCAGGAGACTCGCCGGCGTGGCGAGAAGGGTGGAGCAAGGGCCAGGCAATACGGCCGCTGGTGAGCGAATTGGAGCCGGTGCGACGTGGGCCCGCAAATCCCGGCACGGCAGGTCGGCTTTCGGCTGGTCGACGGAGGGGGGTGTCACCGCCCATGTGGTGAAATCGCAAATATCAGAAGTATGCGCGGTATGGGCGATGGGGTCCTCGCTGGGGCTTTAAGGTATTTATGGTGTATTCCCAATCCTAACGCGGGAGAAAGATGATTTTTCGTTGTTGTTCCAACAACAACCCAACAAATCTTTCTCTCAATGATTGCCTCTCCAAAAGCTTGCGAAATACCGTAAACGACTGACGCCAAGCCTGCCCCCCCCCGACGGGGACATCCTGGTTTGCCCCCGCCTAGAACGGTACGTCGTCGATGACCTTCCCGTCCTTGTCGAGCTCACATGCGTCGCGCAGCTCCTTCTCGGGCTTGCCGTCGAACCACCAGACCCTCTGCTTGATGCCGTTGAGTTGCGATTTTAGCGTGACGCCCATGAAGGGTTGTTGTTTGTAACGCGCAAGTAGCTTGCCCGCCGATTTGGCATTGAACTCCGGCCGCCCGGTCAGGCGCGTGATCGTCCGCTTAAGTCCGACGAGCTTGGACGAAGAGTCATTATCGAGATCTCGCGCCATGAACTCGTGCGCCACGCCGTACGCCGACAATAGGGCTTGAAATAACTCCGCCTTCTCCTCGCTCTTCGTGTCGGACCCGCGAAGCCCCTTGGTCGTCAGGTGCGGGTCGGCTTCGCCGAGCCACACGAGGGCGCCCCGGACAAGATTCCAGTCCTCGAAGGAGTTGAAAGTCGCAAGCTTGGCGCCCTCCGGACGCCCAGCGGTGCAATAGGCGCGAAGGACAATCAAGGCATCTGCGACCAGCTGCGAACGCCTGTCCTCGACGTACTTGACCGGATCGAAGTCGAAGCTGCGGTCTTCGGGATGCTCGGCACCTGCGTCCAGGCGGCAAACTATGGTCCGTCGCGTCATGTCGCCGGCGATCTGGAGGTTGTTGCCGGTGAACATGATTAGCGTGCGGGTGCTAAGCGTGACCATCTCGGACACACCCAACACCCTACCCATGATGGTAGGCGCCGTGAGGGCGCGACAGAGGTCCGGGTTCCCGATGGGTTCGTCGACGTTGTCGAAGAGGACTACCGTGTCGCCGGCACGCAGGATCGAGAACAGCGTCTTGCTGTTTTCCTCCTCGTTTTCGCCCCAGGAACCTGCGGGCGGCAGGACGCCCAGGCCAAGCAGCCCAACCATCTGGGCGAGCTTGGTCTTGCCGCTACCCGCGGCAGGCGCATCGAACGCCACCACGGGGCATGACCTCAGCTGCCCTCGCACGACTGCGGTGAGCATTGCGGCCAGCCAGACAGCTTTGTCGCTCGGTGTCGCGAACGGGAAGAACTTCGCCGGTTCCACAAGCCGGGCGAGAGCCGCTTCGGCATCTGCGCGCGTCGGCGCCAAGGGGATCTCGCCGAAGGCACCCTTTTCGAATCCCAAATACAGCCGTGCGTCGGAATCATATCCGGGCTCGTTGCGGGTGAGGGTCGGGGTTGTCACAAGGCCGTGGATGACCGGAAAGTGACGGTCTGCGATCGTGACCTCGAGAGCCCGCATGATCTCCGCGGTGGGGGCAACCTTGAAAGATCCCTTCGGCCCCTTCCGCAAGAACGTCATCCTGCTCGAAGCACTCGAGGCCTGAATGGCGAGCCAATCAGGTGATGCGTGACATAGGCGCATCAGGTTCTTCGGTCTGCGCACTCCGTCCACGATTTCATCGTCCTCCAGCTTCCTCGGGTACATGAGCCTGTCGGCAAGCCGATAGATACCGATGTCTGCTGCGATCAAGCCACGCTCGATCTGCCGCGTGCGTTCTGCGATATCAGTGTCATTGACATAGATAACGTTGCCGTCATCTGCACCGATGTCTGCTGCGATGCCATGGTCCGTGATCGACTCGCTCATTTGCAGCCAGCCGCGGAGGCGCTTGTCGAGGGCTTGCATCCCGATGGCCTCGAGGAACGTCGGTAAGCCAGTCACCGGCTCGCCGGCTTGGTGGCGCTCGGCAGCCTTGAGCGCTTTACCCTTCCTCTCCTCGGCGTTGTCGCCCTTGATGTCGGCGATGCGGGCAATAATCTCCTCGGCAACTTGTGGGTCGACACCGGCGTGAATGAGCACGCCGGCAAGCAGAAGACAGAAGTTGTCGCGGTTACCCTCTGGCGGATAACAGGCAGCGGCAAACGCCGCGAAGGCCAGCAGGCCGGCGCGCTTTCGCAACTCTACCCATGGCATCTCGGGTATCGCGGTTTCAGCACCCCAGACGAGACGATCCTCGCCAAGCGCCGAGGGCGGGAAGACAGTGTAGCCTTGACCGGCCCGCAGTTCGAGGACGACCGTCTTGCTCAACCCAAGCGGTGCGATGGCCTCTGTCTCTTTGGCGCTAGAGAAGCCAAGCTTCTCCACCTTGTCCGGTGCATCCCGACAGATGACCAGTCGATGCCCCGGCTCGTTCTTGGGCAAGCTGGAGCGCCCGAACGACGGCAGACGGCCGAAGAAGCAATCAAGGCCTGCCAACTGTCGGGCTTCAGCAATATCGAAATCGATGTCGACGAGGTGCCCCGACTTGGCGCCGAGCAGGACGCCGACATTGTCGTTCGGCCGGAAATCATTAGCCTTGGGCTGCGCGTTTTGCCACGCATTGCTATGAGGGTGCTTCGTGCCCGGCCTGAGCCGCACAAGTCGCAACCCCTTCTCGATGTAGTGCAGGGCGATGCTTCTGACCCCCGGCTCCGATGGGCTTCGCGCTAAGTCGAGGCCAGATGGCAGCTCGCTGGCCGGTGTCGCCGCGGTCACCTCAGGTGTCGCTTCAGCATTGACGTCAATCGCATCGACGGTTTGGTTGTGCGTCTGGTCGTCCATCACGAACGCCCTCCCTGCACGCGGATCGCACGCTCGCGACGGAACGCTCGATCGGCTTCGTCGTCACGCGTCTCGATGCGCGCGGCGATCCAGGCGTTCACCTCCTCCTCGAGGAAGGCGACGCGCAGGCGTCCGATACGGACAGGCTTGGGGAACTCGCCGGCATTGATCAGCCGGTAGAGCTGAGTTCGGGACATGCCGACCCTGTCCAGAACAACAGCAAACGGAAGTAGTCGATGGTTCATGTTGGTACTCCAACTCGTCAAAGTTAACGTGTTGGAATGCTGCCGCTTTATGAGCCTGAATTCGGGGGGGCTTAATGGGAATAGTCTCGAAATAGCGACGAAAAAATTCCGAATAAGCCCCCCACTATTTCCTGGTCGCATCGGCGATCCTCGTCTTCGTCAGGGCAATCAAGCGCTGGCGAATTGAAGGACGACTTGATGGCGCATGATGAATACGTTGCGTGGCGCAACGAAGAACGCCGCCGGCTACGCCGCCGTCGGCAGAGGAGCAAGCAACTTCAATTGCTTCTCCAGCAGGAGATCTCGGCTAATACGCGCAATGATCTGATCTATCGGATCATTCTGCGTCTGGCCCTTCTCGGCCCCACACGGACAGAGAACATCGGGACGAAGGAGCGCTATCTCCGATTGCTATGGCCCAGAGTAGCGCGCAAATTGATGATGTTCGACAAGTATCGTCACGCACTGTGATGATGACGGAGGGGCGTGCCGAGTGATCGGCACGCTCTTTCCATTGTTAGTGTTGGTAAGTTTTCTTTTTCATCATCTTGCGCTGTTTTTTCAGGGTATCGGCTGCCGAGCGAATATTCGCATCCGAGTAGTTTTTGTCCAATGACTTCGCGACTAGAATTGCGAATCTGGCTGGCCCATTGTTACGCTCGAACGGTTCGGCTTCAACATCATCGCTATGTAAGC
>CAVXGT010000007.1:0-110315 GCA_963761475.1 uncultured Alphaproteobacteria bacterium | reverse complement strand
GTCGGCCTGGCACTGGCGATCGATCTCGCGATGACGACGTCAAAAGCGTCATCGTCAGGACGACGGGGACAGCGTCTCGCTGTGGCTCGCGGGCGATCTGCTGGTCGAAGCGGACGCTCGAAATTTTCCGATCGGCTCGGTGTCGCCCAGCGTGGTGGACAAAGGAGTGACCTGGAAGGTGGGCGGCTCTTCCATCGCAACAACGAGGTCTACGCGTTCGACCTGTTGCCGGAGGCCGGCCACAAGCATCCCGCCTTCATCAACCTGCAGCAGTACGTTGACGAGGAATACCTGATCGATCGGCACACACGCTGTAGGCGACAAGATCGACATCAGGTTCGCAGCAAGCTCATCAGGACATCGAGGCGGGCGGCGTTGGCGTTCGTGCCGAGATCGAGACGCCTGAAGGACGCTACGGCTCGCGGCCGACTGGCTGGTGGCCTGCGACATAGGTTCGACGCGGGGCCTGCTCGGGCTCGATTTCGTCGGCCAGACGTTCGAGGAACGGTTCTTCGTCGCCGACGACATCGAGATGAAAGCGGATTTCCCACCCGAGCATGGTTCTGGTTCGAGCCACCGTCCCATGGCGGCCGGTGGTGCTGCTGCGCGAGCAGCCGGACGACGTCTGGCGGATCGACCTACAGCTCGGGCCGGAGGCCGACCCGGAGGTGAACGACGCCGGACCGCGTCATCCCGCGCATCAAGGCGACGTCGGCGAGCGGCCGTTCGCACTCGCATCTGGATCTCGGTCTATTCGTTCCCAGATGCCGCCGGCTCGAACGTTTCGTGCATGACCGCGTGATCTTTGCCGGCGACAGCGCGCACATCGTGTCGCCGTTCGGGGCGCGCGGCGGCAACGGTGGCATCCAGGACATCGACAATCTCGGCTGGAAGCTCGCGGCGGTTCTTGGCGGCCAAGCGGGCGAGGCCCTCATTGCAACCTACAACGAGGAGCGCGTGCGAGGTGCCGATGAGAACATTCTCAATTCGGCGCGCTCGACAAGCTTCATGACGCCGAAGTCGCCGATGGAGGAGATGTTCCGCGAGGAGGTTCTGGCGATGGCGGAAAAGGAGCCGTTCGCGCGCCGCCTGGTGAACTCGGGGCGGCTATCGCTGCCGTGCTCGCTGGCCGGACTGAGGCTGCAATCACCCGACGACCCGGCCTTTGATGGCGGGCTCGAGGCGGGCAGCCCCTGCCTCGATGCACCAGTCACGGTTGCCGGCTGTGACGGCTGGCTACTGGACACGCTCGGGGGCAGATTTCTCGTGCTGAGCTTCGGGCAGCCTGCCGATGTGCCGGACGGCCTTGCGCAAATCGTAGTACTGCCGGCCGGCAGCGCGGCGCCCGTTGCGCCGGGGCACGTCGTCGATCGCGAGGGACTGGTTGCGGCGCGCTACGCCGGGCGGCCGGGTGCTGCCTACCTGATCCGGCCGGACCAGCATGTGGCCGCCCGCTTCGTTGCGCCGACGCGGGAGAAACTGGCGACGGCAATGGCTGTTGCACTTGGGGGTACGGCGCCATGAGCGAGGGCAAGCTCGACACCGGCTTCCGCCTGGGGACTGGCGGCGATGATGTCTATGCGGCGTTGATCGAGGCCCACAAAGGGCTCGATGCGGCCGGGAGCGCCCGTCTCAACGTGCGGCTGGTGCTGCTGCTCGCCAACCAGGTCGGTGATGCGCAGGCGGTGCTGGAAGCAATCGCCAAGGCGCGCGACGGCGTCGAGCGCTCCGGATAAACTCGGCGGTGCATCGGCGGCCTTTGCGAGCCCGGGTTGCACATGATCATTGGCACCCCCGCGTCACCTCCGCTTGGCACGCTGCCAGCGATGACATTTGCGTGTACTGGCCTGCGGACGTTGTGCGCGCGGCCGCCACCGTCTATGCGCGGTGACAACCGGGAGGGCGCGTGAGACCAGCAGACGACAACACCGGCACGAATTTCGCCAAGACAGGCCACAGCGTCGCCAGCACCATGCTGCTGCTCGCGACTGGCCTCGTTCTGGTCTCCAGTCAGGGCGTGATGGCCTACCTCTCGCCCGGTTGGTCGCAACCGAGCTTCAAAACACTGTCCGACATCTTACCGCTGGTGACGTTGCTCGGCGGGCCGGCGCTGCTCGGACTGGCGGCAGCGACGGCGCTGGCGCGCCAACGTGTATCGACGGTGGCTGTGCTCGGGATCATCGCCGTTGGTCTGGCAATGCGGGCGTTCTGGTATGGCGTGCCCGTGGTCATCGACGACGACTATTTCCGTTACCTGTGGGATGGGGCGATGGTGATGGCGGGCGAGAACCCCTACGCTACCGCACCGAAGGCGTTCCTCGACGGGGCCCCTCTGCCCGCCGGCCTGGTAGAGATTGCGGATCGCGCTCCAGGCGTTCTGGCTGGCATCAACTTTCCCGAGCTGACGACCATCTATCCCGGCACGGCGCAGATCGGCTTCGCTCTGGCGAGCCTTGTTGCGCCGCTGAAACTCGACGGCTTGAGAGCGGTTTATCTGCTGGGCGATGCGGCGGCGGCTGGCCTGATCTGGTTTTTGCTCTCAGCAACAGGGCGTTCGCCGCTGCTGGCAGCGCTCTATTGGGCCAATCCGCTGGTGGTCTGGTCGAGCCATGGCACGGTGCATACGGAATCGCTAATGGCGCCGCTGGTGCTGGGTGCGTGCCTCGCTACCTGGCGGGGCCGTTCGCTCACCGGTGCGGCGCTGTTGGCGCTTGCCGTCGGCGTCAAGCTTTGGCCGGTGCTGCTGGTGCCGCTGCTCGCCCGCCTCACGCACGCGCGTGGCGGCACCGTGCTCAAGGCCGCGGCGATGTTCTGCGTGGTCTCGGCTGTCCTGCTGGCGCCATTGATTGTATCCGCGCTTGCCGGGCAGAAGTCGGGGCTGGTCGCCTATTCGGAGTATTGGTGGATCAACAACGGGCCGTTCTCCTGGATCAGTTGGTGGATCTACGAGGCGACGTCGGGGTCTGTGGCAGCGCAAAGGGCGCTCCGAGCCGTGATCGCGATTGCGGTCGGCAGCTTTGCCGTGTGGCTGGCGCGACGGCCGGCGCAGAGCCTCGAGGGTCTGCTCGGCACGGCGCTGGCGATCGCCGCGGTGACGTTCTACGCCGCGCCCGCGCAGTTTCCCTGGTATGCGCTCTGGTTCCTGCCGCTGGCAGCAGCAGTCGACTGCAGGCCGCTGCTGCTGGCATCGGCAACACTTGCCTTCTATTACCTATTCCAGCCGCTCGCCAACCAGGGACTCGGCTTTCGCCACCTTTATGGGTGGTCGTTTGTGCATGCGCTGCCGGTGTGGGGCTGGCTTGCATTGGCCTCCTGGCGCAAGCGACATGCGCGCGCTGCCTTGACGAGCGAGGCAATTCGACGACGCACGGACGTGCCTCGCAGCGATGACTAGCGGGCCTTGTGCCTGGCTTTCTCAGCGAAGAAGGCCGCGATGGCTGCCTGGGGCTCGCCGGTCTTGTAGGCATCGGACAGGGCATCGATGCCGGCATAAATCCCCTCGTCGACGGGGACGCGCTGCCAGCGGTTCATCAATGCCTTTTGCCCGCGGACCGCCAGTGGGGTGGCCTTCAGCAGCAGGGTGAGCCAATGCTCGACGCCGGCGTCGAGGTCGGCCGGCGCCGCCACCTTCTGGGCAAATCCCATGGCCTCGGCCTCGCAGGCGCCGAAGGTCTCGCCGGTCAGCAGGATCTCGCGCGTCTTGCCCCAGCCGATCAGGCCCGGTAGGAGCGCCGCTTCGACCACGGACGGCAGGCCCATCACGACCTCTGGCATGCCGAGCACGGCGCCCTCGGCAACGATGCGCATGTCAGCGGAGGCCGCAATCTCGAGGCCTGCACCAAGGCAAAACCCGTTAACGCGGGCGATCACGGGAGCGGGACAGGTGCGAATGGCCTTGCAGGCCTGATGCAAACGAGTGATGAACAGGCGGCCACTGTCGGCGCACAAGCCGCCGAGCTCGTTGAGGTCGGCGCCTCCGATGAAGGCGCGGTTGCCGGCACCGGTCAGGACCACAGCCCTGACGGCCGGATCGCGCCCGACGTCGTCGAAGGCCGCTTGCAGGGCCACGATCAGCGGCGTCGAGAGGCAATTCAGGCGCGCCTGGTTGTCGATCGTCACTGTGGCAATTCGGGCGCCCTCGCCTCGCTCCTCAATCTTCACACTGACACCGGCATCGGCCATGGTGGTCCTCCGTATGTTTTCCGCACCCACACTGGCAGATTGTGCAATGGCGCTCCAGAACCGAGTCACGCCCGAAGGCGAGATTGTTGCCGTCAGCGCGCGTGGGACGATGCTCGGCAACCGCGGCGGGGCGTTGCATAGCCACAACCGCCAACTCGGACGGCGGCGATGGGCGAGCCGACAATGGATCTGTTGCAAGCTCGCGTTCAAGGGCAGGCATCGGGAGGTCATGCAGCCGGGCCGGTATACGGAGCTGTTCTTTCTCGACGAGGCGACGGCGCTGGCGGCGGGGCATCGGCCCTGCTTCGAGTGTCGGCGGGAAGACGCCGAGCGTTTCGCGGTGCTGTTTGCCTCTGTGCATGGCGAGGCCGAACGCGCACGGGCGGACGAGATGGACCGGGTGTTGCACGGCGAGCGGGTCGCGCGCGGTGGCGCGAAGGTCGTGCACGAGCGTGCCTGGACAACGTTGCCAACCGGCAGTTTCGTGCGTCAGGCCGGAGGTGCGGGGCTGGTGATGGATGGAGAAATTCTGACGTGGACGCCCGAGGGGTATGCTGACCGGCGGCCGCGGCCGAGCCTGGGCCACGCGGCGGTGCTGACCCCGCCGTCGATCGTTGCCATCCTGGCGCGGGGCTATGCGCCGAAGCTCCATGCTTCCGCCAGAGTTGACGGCTAAAGTTGCAAATCCAATTTCGCGAAAGTTTTTGCCCTCATGACACGCTCGAAGTTGCGCCGGACACTCACCAAATCCTACATTCTGCTGGTCGTCGTGCTGGTGGTGGCGTTGTTCACACGGCTTGCCGAGCATATTCCGGGCATCGCGGGGACGGGCGCTGAGGCGATCGCCAAAAGCATCTACGATTACCTCAAGGACATGGCGTTGGTGTTCATCACGGTGGTGGCGACCTATCTCGCCGGCGTTTTCCAGAAGCGGCAGAGCTTCATCGAGGCGCTGAAGGAGGAGTGGCGGGAGATCGTGAAGGCGAAGTCAGCGCTGCTTGCCTACACGCAGCTGGATACACCGAACCCCGAGGCCTACATGCGAGCCTTCCTCGCCATGTCCGAAACGCTCGACAACATGCGCACAGTCTATGCCAACGTCGGCGAGACGGAGGAGCTGATCGGGCTCTATCCGTTCGCGCCGCTGCACGATATGCGCCGAGCCCTTCAGTCTCTCGATCCGAGCAAGGCGGCGACGATCACGGCGCAGGACCGCAAGCTGGCGCGCGACGCCATTCTGCAGGCGTTCTACGCACTGCGCGAGCCGTTCCTGGAAGAACTCGACCTCGAAGCGCCCGACCGCGCCATGACGGCGTGGGGCGGGCGGCGGCACAAGAAGTCCGGGGCACCCGATTGGGCCCGCGCGCTGCAGACGACCGAGCGTGAGCAGACCGACATCGCAAGCCCGCCCGATCCCGAGAATCGATGCCTTTCTCAAGGCGCTCTACGACAAGGAGCACACCACGGCGAAACCGTGGCGGGCGATCGCCAACGGCGACGACCGCGGCCGGGGCCAGGGCGTGCGCAGCCTGCCTGTTGGCGACGAGGAGAACCCGGGCCAATCCGGGCCGCTGACCTGATCGTGGCCAGCGCAGGCTGGCTTATTTGATGCGCCTAAGATGCTACGCCTTCGGCAGTGGCGGCCGATACCGATTGTGGGCGGCGCTCTCCTGGAAGCGTCGCCAGGATCTCAGCGCGCTGATGGGGCAAGGCTTCGGGATGGGCGTTGCGCAGCCACGTCAGCATGCCCTCGCGCACCCTGCAGCGCAGATTCCACACGTCGGAGGAATTGCGGGCGCTGACGAGGGCGCGCACCTCGATGCTGGTCTTGTCACTGCCGGTCACCTGAATGCTGGCGACGTTGCGGTCCCAGGCCGGGTCGTCGGTAACCAGCTCAGTCAACGTGGCGCGCATTTCATCGAGGGGAGCGCGGAAGTCCAAGTGCCAGCTCACCGTGCCTATGAGGGCGGGGTTCTTGCGCGTCCAGTTCTCGAATGGCTTTTCGATGAAATGTGACAAGGGCACGATGAGACGCCGCAAATCCCAGACGCGGACGACGACATACGTGGCCGTGATCTCCTCGATCCAACCCCATTCGCCCTCGACGATCACCACGTCGTCGAGGCGGATCGGCTGGGTGATCGCGATCTGAATACCGGCGATCAGGTTGGAGAGGATCGGGCGGGCGGCAAGACCGAGCACCAGGCCCGCGACGCCAGCAGAGGCGAACATGGAGAGGCCGATGTGGCGGACGGCAGGAAAGGTCATGAGGACGCCGGCGGTGGTCGTGAGCACGACCACAATCTCGCCGGCGCGCTTGAGGATGCTCATCTGCGTATGCAGGCGGCGAGCCTCGAGATTGTCCTCGACATCCAGACGATTGGTGCGTGCGAGGTAGGCGGTGGTGGCGCCGATGGCGAGAAGCGCCGTCCATCCGCCCAGTAAGACCAGGCCGATGAGCAAGGCGTGCTCGGCGATCTGGCGGACCCCTGGAGTGAAGTCGGCGACCGGCACGGAAAGCCACAAGAACACGAGCAGGGCGAGCAGCGCCACGGGACCGCGCATGCGGCGCAACGTGCGATAGCCCGACACCTTGCGGCGAACCAGGAAGCGTATGATCAGGCGCCCGAAGACGTAGAGGCCGATGCCCAACATCAACGATCCACCGAGCCAGATGCCAATGGCGAGGTCGATGCTCTGCGACCAATCCAACAGGCGCGTAAATAGATCGACCGAGGCCGCGTCGGTCATATCAGTCCCCTTTCAATTGCGAATACCAACACAAAAAGCCTGCCGGCGCGCGAGCGCCGGAGGCTGCCAGTCCTACGACTGTGGACCTGTGACCGGACAAGGTGACGAAATCGCGACACCCTCGCGCATGGCGCCACCAAATCAGGTGTTCGAGAGGTCCGCAGCCTTCATCACCCAGTCGGTGCTACCAGGTCAAGGTCTTGGTGTTGTCCTTGAACAAAGCTGCGCCAGTCAGCTCTGGATTGCCCACCTTGACCCCATCGAGCAGATCGGCGTGTTCAACTCCGTAATGCTTCATGCACATCGGACAGGCGAGAACCTGGGCACCCTTCCTCATCAAATCTGAGATCAGCTTTTGATGCTCCGCGAAGGCCTTGGCGTTCTTTTTCGACAGAACGACGACCCCCTGGTCGTTGAAGAACACTGTGACGGGATGGCCGCGCTGGAGCTGGTTATGGCTGAAGCTCAGCGCCATGCGAGTGCGGTGGGGCTCTCGGGTGAGCAGGTTGACGAACAGGGGATCGTTGTCGCCGGCTTGAACCGGAACGGCGTGTGGTGCAAGCAGCAGTGATACCGCCAGAGCAGCGATTTTCAGGGTCTTCATGTGATTTCTTTCGATCGAAGGCGCGTCCGTGACCCGATGGTCCGGCCGGCGCACAGAGGATGTTTTGCGATTTGGCTCAGACCAGGTGACGCCAGCTCGGTGGCCCGCGCGCCATTGCCGTGCGGTCGGTGAGCGCGTCACGCAGGCCGCCAATCGACTGGGGCGCGATAGGCGATGTCCGCACGGCGTCAGCCGGCGGCCGGATCCTGGCTCGCTCGGGGAGCAGCGATACATTGCAGCTAACGCAGAACGCACAGCACTTCGCCGCATCGGGCGTGCCGGGCGGCAGCCTCGAACCAGATTTGGAACCGCCAAAGCAGATTTCAGTGTGATCGAGGCCTGGCGCCAACGCTGACACGCGGTCGCCGCCCGCCAACAGATGGCATCCCCCTTGTATTGCGATTGCAAGGGAGAGCAAGACGCCGGCAAGTGCGCTGCGCCCGAAATGGCGGAAACGGATCATCGCGCATTGTTATGAAGCGCCGGGCGCTGGCGTATTGATATGGATCAGATCCCGGCGACTTGTCGTGAGTGCGGCGCGCACGTGCTACGCCGGCGGCGTCAGCCGCGGCCTTCGAATGGCATGGCGCTGGCCTTGATCGTCATGGTCAGCACGTTGGTGTCGAGGGGCAGCGAGGCCATGTAGCGGATGGCCGAGCCGCAGTGATCCACGTCGAACACGGGCTCGGGCATGATGTCGCCGCGCGGCTGGGGCACGCCGGCCTTCATACGCCCGCCCATGTTGGTGTCGGCATTGCCGATGTCGAGCTGGCCGCAGGCGATGTTGAAGGGGCGGCCATCGAGCGCGATCGTCTTGGTAAGGCCGGTGATGGCGTGCTTGGTGGCAGTGTAGGCCACGGACATGGGCCGGGGGGCGTGGGCCGAGATCGAGCCGTTGTTGACGATCCTGCCCCCTTGCGGCGACTGCGCCTTGAACATGCGGATCGCCTCCTGGGCGCACATGAAGCAGGCCGTCAGGTTCAAATCGACAACGCGCTGCCAGTCCTCGAGCTTGATGTCCTCCATGGGGCCTGCGGGCAAGCCCATGCCAGCATTGTTGAATAGGAAATCGACGCGGCCGAATGCGGCCTTAGTGTCGGCGAAGAGCTTCTTGACCTGGTCCTGCTTGGTGACGTCGCACGGCACCGCGAGCATGCGCCCGCCACCGACCTTGGCCATGGCGACGGTCTTGTCGAGCTCCTCCTTGCGGCGGCCGGCAACGGAAACGTCCCAGCCGTCGGCCTGGAGATGGAGAGCCGCAGCCCGGCCGATGCCGGTGCCGCCGCCAGTGATGATCGCGACCTTGTTCGTTGCCATGGGCGGCACTCCTCGGGATTTGGATTTAACGGATAGCCGCGCCGTCAGGCCCAGCAGGCGGCCAATCGATCACGAAAGGGCGGTGGTCGGCAAGCCGATGGTTGGGGTGAAGGGTGGACGATGCTTCGGGCACGACAAGCGGAAGGTTCATGGCACAATCCGAATTGCGCACAAATTCGACATAACATCATGTAACACAATGTTTATTTCAACAATTCCGACTGCCTGCCGCAATCGCGATGGGCGGGGCGGACATGGCGCAGGCAACCGGCTGAAGCTCGGCGCAGGCACCAGCCTTCCACCAGGGTGGATCTGGCATTAGGCTCTGACGGGTCATTCAGCCTTGGAGGCTACTTCCTCATGTCAGGCCATCGCAACTTCGTGCCGGGTGGTGTCATCCCGGCAGTGCTGCTGCCCTTCACGTCAGAGCTCGAAATCGACGAAGCCCAGTTCCGGGCCCACCTCTGCGACGTGGCGGCGACGCCGGGCCTGGCGGCGCTCACCATCAACGCGCACTCTACGGAAGCGGCCTCGTGCAGCTTCGAGGAGCAGGAGCGGGTGATGGACATCACCATGGAAACCGTCGGCGACAGGTTGCCGGTGGTGCATGGCGTCTATGCTGAGGGGAGCCTTGAAGGCGCACGCATCGCCAAGGCCGCTGTGGCGGCCGGGGCTTCGGCGTTACTGGTCTTTCCGCCAGGGCCGTTCACGCTCGGACACCGGCCGGAGATGGTGATCGAGCACTTCAAGCGGATCTCGGATGCGGCCGGCGATATCCCGATCATCGCCTTCAACTATCCGCTGGCAATCAACCAGGGCTATACGACAGAGATGATCGTCAAGCTCGGGGAGGCCGTTCCGAGTGTGCGGGCCATCAAGGACTGGTGCAATGTGCCCGTCCAGCACGAGCGCAACATCCGCGTCTTGCAGTCCTTGCCGCGGCCGATCAACGTGCTGTCAACACATTCGGCCTGGCTCTATCCCTCTCTAGTTCTGGGGTGCCGTGGCTTACTGTCCGGCTCGGGCAGCGTGATCGCCGACCTGCAGGCCCAGCTGTTCGCTGCCGTCGAACGCGACGATCTGGCAGCCGCGCGTCGCCTCAATGACCGGATTCATCCGCTGGCCGAGGTGTTCTATGCGCCGCCGGCCGTCGACATGCACAACCGCATGAAAGTGGCGCTCATGTTGATGGGCAAGCTCAAATGCGCGGCGGTGCGGCCACCGCTAGTCAAGATTGCGGACGAGGAGATCGCACGCATCGGGGCGGCGCTCGAGCAGGCCGGACTGCTGAGCGCCGATCGTCGACGCGCTGCTGCTGAATAATGCAGACGCGCCTCGGCAAGAGCCGGCACATGAGAGACAAATGGGGCTTGATGGCGTGAAAAGGGGACTGGGGCGGACGCCGCGGTTGATCATCTGCGACTTCGACGGGGTGGTGGTGGATAGCGAGACGCTTGCCAACACGCTGCTGGCAGAGAGCATTTCGCAACTGGGGACGCCGACGACACTCGAGGACTCCATCCGGCTGTTCATGGGCAAGCGCTGGGACGACAACCGTGCGGCGATTGCCGCGTGGACCGGAGCACCGCTTCCGGAGGGCTTCGAAGCTGCGCACAAGGCGCGCTCGCGGGAGCGCATGCGTGAAGAGGTGACGCCCATTGCCGGCGTGCATGCCTTCCTGGCGGCGCATCGCCATCTTGGTCGCTGCGTCGCCTCCTCCAGCAGTCCGGAGTGGCTCGATCATTGCGTGGAGAAGTTTGGGCTGCGGGCCCACTTCGGCAGTGCCCTCTTCAGTGCAACCGCGGTCGCCAACGGCAAGCCTGCGCCCGACATCTTCTTTCATGCGGCGAAGCAGATGGACGTCGATGCCGAGGATTGCCTCGTGCTGGAGGACAGCGCATCAGGTGTCATGGGCGCTCGGGCTGCCGGTATGATGGTGGTGGGGTTTTTGGGCGGCAGCCATATCCGCCAGGGCCATGACCAGCAACTGGCAGCGGCGGGTGCGCACCACCTGGCGCACGACTTCGACGCGGTGGCCCGACTGATCACGGCTGGCGGCTGAAAGTACCGCGCCCCATCACCGGGCCGCCGGGTCACTCGACGCGTTGACGCTGACGGCGCGCGGATGGCATCGTGCGCCCAGCAGTCCCGACAGCACCCGAACGAGGCGAACGACATGGCCAAGACGATCGACGCGCATGCGCTCAAGGCAGCCCTTTCCGGCACCGAGGAGATCGCGCTGCTCGACGTGCGCGAGACCGGCGCCTACAGCGAGGGGCATCCATTCCATGTCGTGCCGCTGGCCTACAGCCGACTGGAGCTCGACGCTGAGCGTCTAGTGCCGAGGAAGACGGTGCGGGTCGTGCTGGTGGACGGCGGCGATGGGGTCGCGGGAAAAGCAGCGCGCCGGATGGAAGGTCTAGGCTACACCGACGTTTCCGTGCTTGACGGCGGCGCGCCGGGCTGGAAGGCCGCCGGCTACCATCTCTACGAGGGCGTCAATGTGCCGTCGAAGACCTTTGGCGAGGTCGTCGAGATCGAGCGGCATACGCCACGCATCAGCGCCAAGGAGCTAATCGCCATGCAGGAGCGTGGCGAGAACCTCGTCATCGTTGACGGGCGTACGTGGGACGAGTACCGGCGCTTCAACATTCCCGGCGGCATGAGCTGCCCCAATGGCGAGCTGGTGCTGCACATCGACGCCATCGCGCCCGATCCCAAGACTAAGATCGTGGTCAACTGTGCCGGGCGCACACGCTCCATCATCGGCGCGCAGACGCTGATCGACTGGGGCGTGCCAAACGAGGTCGTGGCGCTGGAGAACGGGACGCAAGGCTACTGGCTGGAGGGCATCGCCATCGAGCACGGGGCCGACCGGCGGGCGCCGAGCGCGGATTCGTCGGCTGCAGCGATCCAGGCAAAGCAGAAGAAGGCGCGTGCGCATGCCGAGCGCCACGGCGTGCGCTTTGCCAGCGTCGATGAGGTCGTGGCGCTGGCGAAGGATCCCAAGCGGACGACGTTCTTGCTGGATGTGCGCACGGCAGATGAAGCGCGGCGCGACATGCTGCCGGCCTTCGTGCACGCGCCGGGCGGCCAGCTGCAGCAGGCGACGGACCAGTGGGTGGGGGTGAAGGGCGCGCAGATCGTTCTGTCGGACCTCGGTCAGATGGTGCGGGCGCCGATGGTGGCCGCATGGCTGCGCCAGCTCGGCCATGAGGCGATCGTGCTGACAGACGGGGTCGGCGCCAAAGGGGCGCTGGAGAACGCGGGCCTGATGCAGGCACGCAAACCCGGGTTCGATGCCAGCCGCATTCGCCAGAAGGCCGTACCGGTCGCAGAGGCCCAGCGCCTGCTCGCCAGCGGCAAGGGGCAAGTCATCGATCTCAGAGGCAGCATCGACCACCGGGACGGCGCCATTGCCGGATCGACGTGGGCGATCCGCCCGTATGTCGCCAAGGCCTTGAAGGACCCTTCTCTGCCAGTGGTGCTGGTGACGGCGGACCCTGCGATCGCGGCGCTGGCGGCGCTCGACCTTGCCGAGGCAGGTGCTGGCGACATCGGCATCCTCGAAGGTGGCATTGCGGGCTGGACCGCGGCCGGCCAGGCCCTCAAACCGTCACCCAACGCGCCCGGCGACCAAGAGTGCATCGATTTCGTCTTCCACACCCTCGGCCGCAACGAAGGC
The DNA here is from genome assembly GCA_963761475.1 of uncultured Alphaproteobacteria bacterium. Classification (GTDB taxonomy): domain Bacteria; phylum Pseudomonadota; class Alphaproteobacteria; order Rhizobiales; family Hyphomicrobiaceae. Next base: position 97,776 of record CAVXGT010000007.1, on the reverse strand, counting down.
AATCTCGATGCCGCGCGCGCCTACCTCGCCTGGGAGACCGACCTGGTCAATCAGATGGATGCCGCCGAACGCGCCTCGTTCCAAATCTACGTTTCGGCTTGGCCCGCGCCGCTCCTTCGGCCATCGCGAACGAGAGCCGACTTTTTTATTGCTCGTTGCCATTTGGCCACAACAAGAGTGCTTGACGCACCCTGCCAGCCAAGGCAAACGAAATTGCTGGCTGTGCTGCGGGCTGCTTGTGTGGGTTCACTTGGCAGGTCAGCAGCGCGACCAGCCGACGCGGAGCGCGGGCGGGGCAGACTTGGCGTGAGGCCCTGGTTTCGGGCGCAGCGACATGCGGCCATGTGCGATGCTGCCCGCAAGGCCGCCGAATTTGCGTGAGATGCCCAATGTTGTTGTTGGCTCGGCTCCGGTGGCCGACAATCCCGGGCGAGAGCCATCGCGATGCTTGAACGTTAGTTTTACAGGGAGCGCCGATGCCCGCCAAGCGCCTGATCATGGTCGGACATGCCGCGCTCGACCGCGTCTACAGGATCGAGGCGTTCCCGCCCGAGCCCACGAAGGTGCGGGCGATCGAGTTGATCGAGATCGGCGGCGGCATGGCGGCCAACGCGGCAGTGACAGCGGCCCGGCTCGGCGCCCGCGTCGAGCTGTGGAGTCGGGTCGGCGACGACAATCCGGGCGTTGCCATCAAGGCCGGCCTCAAGGCCGAACGGGTCGATATCCGCTATGTGCAGACCTTCGAGGAGGCACGCTCGTCGACGTCGGCGATCATCGTCGACGACCGCGGCGAGCGTCTGATCGTCGGCATGCGCGATACCTCCATTCCGTCGAGCACGAGCTGGCTGCCGCTGGAGCGTGTACAGGAGGCCGATGCCGTCTATGCTGATCTGAGGTGGCTCGAGGCCACGCGGGCGGTGTTCACGGAAGCGCGTCGCGCCGGGGTGCCAACCGTGCTCGATGCTGAACTCGGCGCACGCGAAGCCCTTCCCGAGTTGCTGGCGCTGGCCGACTACGCCGTGTTCTCGAGCGCCGCGCTCAAGGATCTCTTCCGCGATAAAAGCGAGGCGGAGGCCCTCGGCAGCGTGCTGGCGAAAGGTCCGCGCCACGCCGGCGTCACGCTTGGGGCACGCGGCTATTTGTGGCGCAACAGCGACGGCAGCAGCGGCGAGCAGGCCGGCTTCGCCGTCGACCCCGTCGACACGACGGGCGCAGGCGATGCTTTCCACGGCGCCTTCACGCTGTTCCTGGCGCAGGGCCACGGTATCGGCGAATGCGCGCGCCTGGCGGCCGCTGTCGCCGCGATGAAATGCACGCGCCTCGGTAGCCGCGCCGGGCTGCCGACCTTTGGCGAACTCGTGTCGTTCTTAACGGCGCAGGGCGCGCCGGGGCCTGCCCAGGTCGCGTGAGCGGTCTCAACACTCGTCAATCGTCGAGAACCCGGTGCCGCGAAGGGGGACCAGCTGCGTCAAGCGGCGCGCCAGGGCCGGCTTGGCGATGGGGGAGCCTACCTCCTTGCGCACCTCGACAAGGATGACGCCGGCAAAGGCCGGCGTTATTCGCGCGCCCATCCGCTCGATCGTGGTGGCGGACCTCAGGACGATGCGGCTGTCGAATGGGGGAATGTGCAGCGCCGCATCCCAGTCGATCGGGTCAGAAGGGCGTCGCCCAGCAGGCGCTCGAGCTGGGGTGGGCTGTAAGGGCGGCCGTGGCCGAACGGCGTGCGATCGAAACGCGCCCAGACCCCGCGGCGATTGGGGACGATGAACAGCGCGCGGCCTTCGGCTGCCAGGACGCGCCAGATCTCGCGCAGTAGGGAGCGGACGCTCTCGGACGTTTCGAGACAGTGCGCGATCAGCATGAGGTCGACGGAGTTGTCGGCGAGCGGAAGGCTCGTCTCCTGCACGACGACGGTGTGGACCTTGCCGCTGGCAGGCCAGATGACCGCACCTTGCGTCGACGGCATCAAGGCGCCCAGACGCCGCGCTTCGCCGCGAAATGTGCCGAGGTAGGGCGAGGCAAACCCCAACCCCATGACGGTCATGCCACCGGTCTTGCGCCAGCGGGCGCGGATACGATGGGTCAGAATGCGCCGCACGCGCCCCCCGAGTGGGCTCGCGTAGAACTCCAGCAGCTCTCTGATATCGGTGTGCATGTCCTTGCCATTATAACATCGTGTTGGCGGAATGATCGACACGTCGCTGTGGGGCTTGCCAGGTGGCCGGTGCGTTGCATTCACCGCCTCGCCTGCTACGGTGCGGGCAACGGGAGCGCGTGGCCCAGCGGTCGCGGCGCGTTATCCTTTCGACACGGAGAAAAACAGGACATGCCAAGCCTCGATATCTACCAGTTTCCCTGCCTCAAGGACAATTTCGGGGTCTTGATCCACGATGCCGACAGCAATCTCACGGCCTCGATCGACGCGCCGGAGGCGGAGGCCGTCGAGAAAGCCCTGGGCGACAAGGGCTGGAAACTGACGCACATCCTGGTCACGCATCACCATGCCGACCACACGCAGGGGATTGCGGCGCTGAAGGCGAAATGGGGCTGCAAGGTCATCGGCCCGCGCGACGAGGCCGGAAAGATCCCGACGCTGGACGAGACGGTCGGGGGTGGCGACGTCGTGACCTTCGGGCCGCACAAGCTGGCGGTGATCGACACGCCCGGCCACACGGCAGGGCACATCACCTATCACCTGGCCGAGCGCAAGGTGGCCTTTGTCGGCGACACGCTCTTTGCCATCGGCTGCGGTCGCGTCATCGAGGGCACCAACGAGATGATGTGGCACTCGCTGGAGAAGCTTGCGAAGCTGCCCCGCGACACCATGATCTACTGCGGTCACGAGTACACGGCTGCCAACGCCAAGTTTGCGCTCTCGATCGAGCCCGATAATGCAGCGCTCAAGGCGCGTGCGGCCGAGGTGGACCGGCTGCTGGCGGCAGGCCAGGCGACGCTGCCGACCCGGCTCGACCACGAGCTCGAGACCAATCCATTCCTGCGCCCGCACGATGCCGGCATCCGGAAGCGGCTCGGCCTGGAGGGGGCTGCGGATTGGCAAGTCTTTGCGGAAATCCGCGAGAGGAAGAACCGCAGCTGACCACGGCTCGGGCCGCAATCGAGCCGATCAGGTCACAACCGCGGCCTGCTCGGGGATCGCCGTTACTCGCCTCACAGCACCGAACTCGGCTTCGAATGCTGCCATCAGCGCCATGTCGACTTCCGGCATGGTGACGGGGTGGCCGAGATCGACGAGGCTGGTGACGCCATGCTCGGCGATACCGCACGGCACGATGCCAGAGAAATGCTCGAGGTCAGGCTCGACATTGAGACTGATGCCGTGCAGCGAGATCCAGCGACGAAGACGGATGCCGATGGCCGCGATTTTTTCCTCGGCCCCGAGGCCCTTTTCCGGGCGGGCGACCCAGACGCCGACGCGGCCGGGCCGGGTTTCGCCCCTGACGCCGAATGCTGCCAGCGTGGCAATCACCCAGGCTTCGAGCGACGCAACGAAGCGGCGGACATCGCCGGTGCGGCGGCGGACATCGAGCATGACATAGGCGATCCGCTGGCCGGGCCCGTGGTAAGTAAACTGACCGCCGCGACCAGCGGCGTAGACCGGGAAACGATCGGGCGCGAGCAGATCCTCTGACTTCGCGCTGGTGCCGGACGTGTAAAGTGGCGGGTGCTCGAGCAGCCAGACGAGTTCGGCAGCCGTACCAGCCGCAATGGCTGCCACGCGAGCATCCATTACGGCGAGCGCCGCCGGATAATCGACGGTCGCGTTGGTCACCAGCCATTCGACCGGTTTGGTCTCGTTAGTCACGGCACGAGCCTCGTCTGTGGCGATCGGGGCGAGCGGTGCCACGTCGCGGGCGCGGTGTCCAGACATGGCGGCCCGCTTCGGGAGTGCCGCCTCTCCTCTCGGACCAGCCCTTCAGGCCTTTTGCGCCACGACCTTGGCGTCGATCAGGGCGGCGATATCGGCTTCGCCATAACCGAGGCCCGCCAGGATCTCGACCGTATGCTGTCCGAGGCTCGGCGCCTGCGCGTCGGGCTCTCCTGATCGCAGGCGCTGCGTCCCGGCTGGATTGGGTGTAGCCCAGCGCTCGTCGGAGCCGTCCTGGCGTGTCCAGGAGATGAGCCCGGTCGCCTCGGTGTGGGGGTGGTGGACGAAATCGTCGTAGGTCTGGACGATCTCGTTCTGCAGGCCTGCCTCAGTGAAGCGGTCGCGCCATTCGGCGGCCGGGCGCGTCTTCAGGATGGCTGCGACGTGCTCGCCTAGGAATGCTGCGTTGGCGTAGCGGTCGCTGGTGGTCTTGAAGCGGGGATCATCGATCCATTCCTCGCGACCGAGTACACGACAAACGCCGGCGAATTCGTGGTTCTTGACGGCGGCGATCTGGATCCAGTTGCCGTCGCTGGCCGCATAGGTGCCGCCGGGGCCTGCGACGTTGCGGAAGGGGCCGTCGCGGACGGCGCTCATCATCCGGATCGACTGCAGATTGGCTGCGGCTTCCATCAGGCTGGAGTTGATGCGCCGACCGGGCGCGCCTTTTGCCTTGGCATAGAGTGCGGCAACAACTGCCTGATGGGTGAACAGGGCCGTCGACATGTCGATGATGATGGTCGGCGTGCGATGGGGGACACCGTCGGGGCCCTTGTTCTCAGACATGAAGCCCGAGAAGGCCTGCAGGATCGGGTCCATGGCCGGCTTCTTGTTCAACGGCCCATCCTGGCCGAAACCGGAAACGGAGACATAGATCAGTCCAGGGTTGACGGCTTTCAACCGGTCGAAGCTGAAGCCCAGACGATCGATGACACCCGGGCGGAAGCCTTCCAGGAACACGTCGGCGGATGCGGTCAACTGATCGACGATTTTACGCCCCTGATCCACCTTGAGGTCGACGGCGAGGCTCTTTTTGCCGAGATTGCCGGCGACGGAGAATGCGGTGTGATCGCCGTAGCGGGCGCCCAGTGCACGCGACCAATCGCCCTCCAGCGGCTCCACCTTGACGACATCGGCGCCGTGGCGCGCCAGTAGCATGGCGCAATAGGGGCCAGCCACACCCTGGCTCAAGTCGACCACCTTGATGCCGGAATAGGGCTTCTCGAAGCTCATGGCGCTTTGCCTCCGCTGCCGCATGCCGCGCGTAGGCTTGCGCCCCCGCGACATGATTTTCGCCACCATGCTGCAGCATTGTCGCAGGCGGACGCAACCGGAACCGGCAGACAGGTGCACCGGCAGCGACGACCGGCACTCAGGCGTGGCATTGCGATGCGCTTTTCCGACGCCCACCCCATGCGGCCCGGATCATTGCCTGGACGAAGGGCGAGCGACAATTTGGCTCGGTTCTCAGGGCATTGAAACACATCTTCACCGAATAGAGATTTACAGTATGCTCACTATTATCTAAGTTCCGCGTTATCTGGGGAAATCACGGGATCGACTGGGTGCAGCCGTTGAACAAGCAGACCATCCGAAACCAGTTCGCAAAGCGCCTCAGAGAGTTGAGGGTGCCGCGCGGGTTTGCATCCGCCCGCAGCTTGGCGCGCGCATTGGAGATCGACGAGAACCGATACACGCGCTACGAGCGGGCCGAGGTCGAGCCCGATCTCTTCATGATTCGCAAAATCTGTCAGATCCTCGATGTGACGCCGTGCGACCTTCTGGGAGCGGCAGAAAAGAACCGCAAAATGTCCGGTGGACGACGCGTTATGCGTGCATCCGGCGATCAATCGGGCAACGACGACCATGCCGGCAATAGCCATCACCCCGGCGGTAGCGGACTGGATGTGACGACTGCTGCGTGGTCACTTGCGCAGGTGATCGTGAACGTGCGCCAGACTGGACGCCATGCCGATGGCGATGTGACGATGCCAGCGTCGCCGCTCGCCGACATCGGCGAAGCTGGCGCGCTCTACCAAACCTTGATGCGCGCTCCCTTCGAAACGATCAGCGCACTCTCGCAGGAGCCCGCCCTGCACCATGCCAGGCAGCCGCAAGCCCAGGAATTGCGCGAGGCAATCAACGGTTTCGTCGACGTGCTGAAGGCCAAGCGAGGGCTTTGAGGTGGTGCTGCTGTTACGGCACAGGTGACAGGCCAGCCAGGGTGTGTTGCGATGCCTTCTCGATCGCAGCGGGGCTCAAAGACGGCTCAGGCGCCTGGAGGCCCAAATCATGGCAACCCATCGCGAAGTTCTCTTTCTCAAGGCGCCCGAAGGGCTCCCCGATGCGTCCTGCTTCGAGGTGGTCGAGCGTCCCATTCCGCGCCCTGCCGGCGGCGAGGTTCTGGTCCGCACGCACTTCCTGTCGATCGATCCCTACATGCGGCGGGTGATGGGAGGGAGGGCCTCCTCATCCTACGCCCAAACCATGCAAGCTGGCGACGTCATGATCGGGCGCGGCGCCGGCATCGTCATGGAAAGCCGTCACGACGGGTTCAAGGCAGGTGAGGCCGTGCAATCCGAGTTCGGCTGGCGCGAGCATGTGGTGCTTGCCGGCGACGGCCTGCGCAAGGTCGCAGACGACCTGAAACCCCTGTCGCTTTCGCTGGGACTTGTCGGCCAGTCAGGTGCGACAGCGTGGGTCGGGCTGCACGACGTCGGGCGCATCGCGGCGGGCCAAACGGTCGTCGTCTCGGCGGCGGCCGGCGCGGTCGGGAGCGCCGTCGGGCAGATCGCGCGCATACGCGGGTGCCGCGCCGTCGGTATCGCGGGCGGGCCCGAGAAATGCCGTCATGTCGTCGAGGACCTGGGTTTCGATGCTGCCGTCGACTACAAGTCGCCGGCGTTCGAGGCCGACCTTGCCGCGGCGCTGCCTGGCGGGGTCGACATCTATTTCGACAATGTGGGGGGCGCCATCCTCGATGCCGTCGCTGGCCACCTCAATGTCGGTGCGCGCATCCCGCTATGCGGCTTGATTTCACAATACAACAGCCGCGAGCCGGCCGGATTTCGCAATGTGGGGGTGCTGCTCGACAAGTCGGCGATGATCCAGGGTTTTCGTATCGGTACGCGACTGGACCGGCGAGATGCGGCGCTGGCGGAACTCATGCAGTGGTATCGCGAGGGGCGACTGCAGTGGCGCGAGACCGTCGCAATCGGCATCGCGCAAGCTCCGGGCGCGCTGATCAACATGCTGACAGGTGGCAACACGGGCAAGCAGGTGGTGCAGGTGTTCCCGCCCGGTTAACTCGCCGTCGGAGCGCCATCCCCCCGAGGCCCGCACGCCGGCGCTCGCCCTCATGGCACGCAACAGTCAATTCCGGCTGCCACAACGACCGATGGAGGCGCGCACTTCGCTCTCAGCGGCCGTGATGGCCGCCGTACTGGATCTTCTTTCCTGAGGGCCAGCTGACGCGATAGCCGAGCTCGAGAATGCGCTCCTCGTTCGGTCCGAGCTTAGAGTCCCAGCTCATGACGCCGCGGCGGTCCTCGATGTCGCGACGGCTGGGCGGCACCTTGGAGACGAGCTCCACCTTGATGTCCTGCTGCTGGGACACCGGAATCTGGTCCATCACACTCAGCTCGATGGGTTGGGCGTGCGCATTCTTGACGGTGATGCGCCAGCTGCGCGAATCCGTCTTCGACGTCGAAATGATGCCGGTCTCGCCGCGCTTCTCTTCGACGAGGGCATGGCGGACACGAACGGCATCGTCCGCGCCGAAGCCAAGCTCGTGCTCCTCACCCGGCGTAAGCTGCGGCAGCGCGCCGGTTCCCACGAACGTGCCATCGCGGAAAAGCGAAACACGACCTGGCAGGTAGGGCGAATCTTTGGGCGTGGTCAGCTTGGCGTAGAGGTAGGCGCGGGGATCCAACCGCGGCGTCGTTCGCACCCGCAAGGTGGGCTTCAAGACGGCCGTATCGAGCTTGACCCGCTTCTGCTCGCCGGTGGCTGGCACGGTCAGTTTCCCCGGCACCTTGAAGACGACCTGGAAGGCGGCAGCGTCCACTTCGGCCTGGCGCTCAGTGGCCGCCGCGAGGCTTGGCGCCGCCATCGCCTCCGGTCGCACGCCATCTTCCATCGCGGCCGACGGTGCCATGGAACGCACCTTCATGCGGGCCATCGGCCGCGGCGGCGGAGCTGGCGGCGCATCCGGCTCGAAGTCGACGGTCTGGGGATAGAGCTCGGGGGCCGCGGTGCCGGTGCCGGGCCGGGTGGTCGACAGCTCGATTGCCACCTCGTCCCAGTCCTCCCCTGTTCGCTGCTGGATCGAGGCGCGGCGCTCAAGCGTCAATTTCGGCTCGGCCTGCGCGGTTCCCGTCTCGAGGCGGGCATCGTAGTAGGGGCTCCACGAGGCATTGCCTACTTGGTAGCGGATGTCGAGATTCGCCTCGAGGGGCGCCGAGGCTGCCACGAACACCTTGACCTCGGTTCGCTGCGCCTGGCCCGGGGCCAGTGCCGCCAGCTTCTTTTCGAGATCGTGGATGCGGCGCTCGACGTCGCGCAGCTTGACGCGCGCTGCCAATTGCGCCCGCTCGGCCTCGGCGAGCTTGGTGCCGATCAACCCGAACAACTGGCCCCAATCGGGCATCGCCGGGGTTGCTGCCGGACCAGGCGCCGGTGGATGAGCCGGTAGCTCGGTCAGCTTGTTGATCAGTGCCTTCTGGGCGTCGGTCGCCTTGATATCGGCCTCGACGCCGGCGGCCTCGTCGCGCAACTTCTCGATTTCAAGCTCGATGCGGCGGCGCTCGCTCGCCTGCGCCACGGGATCGGCATGGGGGACGAGAACCCGGCGGGTGTCCACTGAGCCGATCTCGAGGCCGCCGCTGGCCCGGCCTTCGACGCGGATCGAGCCGGCGACGGCGAGGGCCGACAAGTGATTGAAGATGATCGTGTGCTCGCCGGCCGGCACCTGGATCTTGGCCTTGCGAATGATCTCGGCGCCAGTCGGGAACACCGTCACGGATGCAATGCGGGAGCTGCCTGCAATCTCGGCCGCCGACAGGCTGGTCGAGCCGATGGCGGCGGCGAATACGGCAAGCGGCAATCGATGCATGGTCGTCTCCAGAATCGTCATCGTGAGAATGAGGGCATGGCTTTGCCGCGCCTGTGGCCGGTTCGCGACAGCATGGGCCGGAAGACAGCGCACCCGTCCTCATCCGAGACGGCGCGCCCACATCCGCCGCCCGGACGACGACGGCGAGAGATGCTCACCCAAGAAACACGAGCATCGTGGCAACTCCGTGGAGAGGCGCGCGTATTTCCGCTCACTTCTCCGCTGCAAGCGATCAGCCAGCCAGCGCCGCGCGTACTTCCGAGCGAATCCTTTCGATCGGGGCCGGCTTGATCAGCATTCGCGCCCCCGCCATGCCCGAGGCGGCTGCCTTATCAAGCAACTCCTGCGAGCCTGACATGAAAACGAGGGCAATGCCCGCCACCAGCTCGCGGGCGTGCTTACCGAGGCTGATGCCATCGAGGCCGGGCATGTCGACATCTGCAACCAGGACGTCGAAGGCAGCCGATTGCAGGGCCGCCAGCGCCTCGTTGCCATCCTCGACCGTAGTGACGGCATGGCCGTCCATCACCAGGGCGCGCCGGACGAGGTCGAGCGCCCCCTTGTCGTCATCGGCCAATAGAACTGCAGCCATCGGCTCCCCCAATTGCCCAAAGCACAAATGTCCGCGCGCCTTGGCACATTCACTTGCCGACGACGCGCCCCACGAACGGCAACTCGCGGTAACGGTTCGCGAGGTCCATACCATAACCGACGACGAAGATCGGTGGACACTCGAAAGCGACATAGTCGGCTTCGATCGGCACCTGACGGCGGACACGCTTGTTGAGCAGGACGCAGGTGAGGATGCGGTTGGCGCTGCGGGCGGAGATCAGGTCCTTGGCGTAGGCCAGTGTGCGGCCGGTATCGAGGATGTCGTCGACGATTAGGACGTCGCGACCGGCGACGTCGAGTTCAAGGTCACGCAGGATCTCGACGCTGCCGGAAGAAACCGTGCTGCGCCGGTAACTTGCCAGCGAGAGAAAATCGACCTCGGGTTGCAGGCCGGCGCGGTGGAGGGCGCGTAGCAGATCGGCTGAAAACATGAAACTGCCGGTCATGATCGGCACGACCAGGAGATGGCTCAATTTGGCCTCGGCGATGGCAGCGGCCATGTCATCGATACGTGCAGCGATGGCTTCGGGGGAGAATACGGTCTCCAACTTCAGGCTGGATTGTTGGGGTTCGGGCATTTCCCATGGCTCCTGGCTGACGCGCTCGATGGCACCCTTCTAGCAGCAGATCCGCAAGGTTGCGATGACCCGACAGCCGGGGCGCGTGTGGGAAGTCCTCACACGATGTTCCAAGAACCAAGCCAAGTGCCGGCTCCGGCTGAGCGTTGTCGCATGCCGGCCAGGCCGCTCACTCGCGAATCAAGGCAGAGGCAAGCGGCAAAGCGCAGTTTTCCACTCATATGGCGGCCACATTCCTCGGCGATTGATCGCAGAGGGTACATCGCGCATATAGGCCGCAGTGGCTGCACGATGCGATTGTTGGCACGGCGAACACTTGGACCTCGATCGCCGGGATGGGGATTGGCGTGATCAGGCTGCAGAATGTGGGGTTGCGATATGGACGCGGGCGGGAAGTGCTGCACGACGTCTCGTTCCACATTCGCCCGGGTTCGTTCCACTTCCTCACCGGACCTTCGGGCGCCGGCAAGTCGTCCCTGCTGCGCATCATGTTCCTGGCGCAACCGCCGACACGCGGGCAGATGAACATCTTCCAACAGGATGTCAGCCATGTTGATGCCGCCCGCAGGGCCGAGCTGCGGCGGCGAATCGGCATCGTGTTCCAGGACTTCCGCCTGCTCGATCACTTGACCACCTGGCAGAATGTGGCCCTCCCTCTCAGCGTGGCGGGCAAGCGGGAGGCGGATTACCGGGAGGACGTGACGGATCTGTTGCAGTGGGTCGGGCTCGGAGACCGCATGCACGACTATCCCTCGGTGCTGTCGGGTGGCGAGAAGCAGCGCGCCGCGATCGCCCGGGCGGTGATCGGCAAGCCGGAGCTGTTGCTGGCCGATGAGCCCACGGGCAACGTCGATCCGCAGATGGCGCGCCGGCTGCTGAGGCTGTTCATCGAGCTCAACCGGCTCGGCACCTCGGTGATCATCGCGACGCACGACCATCAACTCATGCGTCAATTCAAGACGCCACGCCTGGAGCTTCATGACGGCCATGTCAGGATCGTATGACAGGCCGACCGGGCCACCCGCACCTTTGCCGCCGCCGAGCGCGCCGCGCGGGCGCGTACGCGAAGCCGGATACTCGGCGCCCTACACGGGCCCTCACGGAGCCCCCCGCCCTCACCCTGGCGATGCGCCGGTCGAGCGGACGCGCGCAGGCGGCGAACTTGACGAGGCCGTGCCTGGCGGGCGCAGTGCCGGTCGCGACGATTTCGACACGGAGTTGCGCGCCCACGAGGGGCCAAGCGACAACGGACGCGGGCGGCGGCGGAGACAAGGCTCGGCCGTTGTTCCCGCCGGCTCGGTCACCAGTCGATCGCTGACGCTGGTTGTCGCCATCATGTGCTTCCTCGCCTGCCTGACGGCGGGCGGCGTCTACATGGTCAACCAGGCGGCGTCGGCCTGGCTCAACGACATCGCCAGCGAGGTCACGGTGCAAGTGGAGCCGCGCGACGGCATCGACACGGATGCCACGGTGCGGGACGTGACGGCGCTGCTGGTGGCGCAAAGCGGGATCAAGGCCGTCAAACCCTATACGGCGGAAGAATCGAGCGCTCTGGTCGAGCCATGGCTCGGCAAGAGCGACGTGCTCAAGTCGCTGCCGGTACCGCGGCTGATCGCGATCGAGATCGAACAGGGCGCGGCACCCGACATGGATGCGCTGCGGGCGCTGGTTGCCACGCGCTTCAAGAACGCCACGCTCGACGACCACCGCTACTGGCAAAAGCAGATCCGGACGGTAACGCGGACACTGGCGCTCGGCGGGCTTGGCATCCTGATGCTGGTCGGAGCAGCGACAACGGCCATCATCATCTCGGCGACGCGGAGCTCGATGGCTTCGAACCGAGAGATCGTCGAAGTGCTGCATCTGGTCGGCGCCACGGACCGCTACATCGCACACGAGTTCGAGCGGCATTTCCTGCGGTTAGGCGTCAAGGCCGGACTGGTGGGAGCGTTCTTTGCCATGCTGGTGTTCATGCTGCTGCCGTGGGGCATGGAGATGCTCGGCGGCAATGTGGTGACCATGGCCGAGATGCGCCGGCTGTTCGGCGCCGGCGTCATGGACCTGGCGGGATACGGCGTGCTGATCGTGGTGGTGGTGGTGATCGCCGGGCTGTGCATGCTGACGTCGCGCTTTGGCGTCTATCACATCCTCGACCAGCAGCATTAAGCGTCAAAGCGGGCTATGAGCTCGCCACCAATTTTCTCCCCTCACTCAGCGCGCGACGGAAACACCGCCAGCACCGACGGGATCGGCTTTGCCTGACAGCGACTGTTTTGCCGTCGCGCCAGTGCCGTCATCAGCTCGCCCCGGCAGTGCGAGGCGCGCGGCGTTGCGGACCGGGGCCAGCATGCTGTCGGTCAGCGAATGAGGGTTCATGTCGCCGGGCTCGATGCCGAAGGTCAGGCGCTCACGCTGCCGCGCTGGAATGTGCAGCGTGCCGAACAGCCAGTCGAAGACGGCGAGCGAGCTGCCCATGTTCTTGTCGAAATGGATCGGGTTGGTCGAGTGGTGGATCTGGTGATGCGCCGGTGACAGGAACAACTTGCCCCAAATGCCGGTGAACGCGATCCACATGTGCGAGTGCTGCAGGTGGGTCACGGCATAGGCGAACAGGAAGGCGATGGCGTTTTCGTCCCATAAGACGTAGGGGCGCACGTTCCTGCCCAGCAGATAATATGTGATGCCGCCGGCAAGGCCCATAACGATGGCGGCGATATTATTGAAGACGATCGAGTCGATGGGGTGGACGCGGGCATTGGTGACGGGCGTCAACACCTCGGCGGCGTGGTGGACCTTGTGGAACTCCCAGAGCAGCGGAATGCGGTGCGAGAGGTAGTGATCGATCCAGTAGGCGAGTTCGTAGGCCAGAAAGAGCACCAGGGTGACGATCGCCATGGCCACCGGCTCGGACAGCGCGGTCGGTGTCACGGGACCAAAGATCGACGTCAGGCCCGCCCCCAGGCCGCCTGCAATCTGTCGGGCCGCCACGATCGCCCAACCGAATAGCAGGCCGAACAGCAGCATGTTGAAGGCAAGGAAACCATAGTCGGTGCGGCTCGAGGGGCCGAGGAGCCAACTGCGCGGCAGAAGTGCGCGCACCAGGGCTGCCGGGGAGACACGGCGGCGGCCGGGCTTACGGCGCAAGATCAGGAAGCCGGCGGAGATCACCAGCGCGACGAGCAGGGATGTCGCGGCAAACGCGCCACCGGGGGAGAGGAACGCCTTGGAGGCGACCGCTGCAACGTAGGTGCAGATGGTCGTTACTGCGTCCATCGGGTTGATTGTCAAACTCATGCCCCCACTCGCACCGGGCTCGTACCAACCTCCAGAAATAGCCCCAAGCGGTAAACATTTGCTGAGGCTTATGCCCGTCGGCCCGGCAGGGCGTAAACTCCAGGGATCACGGTGCGATAGCGAACGTCTGGCCGCAAGGCCTGGCGAGCGGCCAGCCTGCGAAGCGCGCTGGTGCAACGTCTGCATTGCCAAGTGGCCCCAGTGCTTCTAGCGTTTGGGCTGGAAGCGCCAGAAACGAGCCGGAGGATCCGCGCCCATGTTCATCCGAAAAGTCGAACGCGATACGTCGCTCGATGCCTTTCGCGCCGAGGTTCGCGCCTTCTGCGAGAAGGAGTTGCCAAGCGAGATCCGACAGAAGCAGGCGCGAGGCCAGCATCTCGAGAAACACGAGTACATGGAGTGGCTCAGGCGTCTTGGTACCCGCAACTGGTGCACGGGCAAGTGGCCCGAGGAGCACGGTGGCCTCGGCTGGGCGCCAGAGCAATTCATGATCTTCCAGGAGGAGGTCGGGCGCGCCGGCGCTCCGCCGGTCGTCTCCTTCGGGCCGACCATGGCCGGACCGGTGATCTACACGTTCGGTAACGAAGTGCAGAAGGCACAGCACCTACCCGGTATCGTCAAGGGCGAGGTTTGGTGGTGCCAGGGCTACTCGGAGCCGGGGGCAGGCTCGGATCTGGCCGCGCTCAAGACCCGTGCCGACCGGGACGGCGACCACTATGTCGTCAACGGCCAGAAGATCTGGACCTCGACGGCGCACTGGGCGGACTGGATGTTCGCGCTGGTCCGCACGGACCAGAATGCCAAGAAGAAGCAGGAAGGCATCTCCTTCCTGCTGATCGACATGAAGACGCCCGGTATCACCGTGCGTCCAATCATCGGAATCACGCTCGGCCACCACCTGAACGAGGTGTTCTTCGACAATGTACGCGTGCCCATCGCAAATCGCATCGGCGAGGAGAACAAAGGCTGGACCTACGCCAAGTTCCTGCTCGCCAACGAGCGCGTCGGCAACGTCGACGTGGCCAAGGTGGAAGGCAATATCGAGCAGATCCGCGAGTTGATGGCGCAGACGCGCGAAGACGGCAAACCGCTCTCCGAGGATCCCGTGTTCCGCCGGCGCATTGCCGAGCTCGAGGTCAGCCTTGCCACCGTAAAGGCGCTGATGGCCGATCAGTTGGCGGCGGCACGCACGTCCGGCGCACCATCGCTGATGGGCGCTGCCGCACTCAAGCTCAGGGGAACGGAGCTGCAGCAGGGCATCCTGCAGACGGGCCTCGACGTGCTCGGGCGACATGGCATGGTCTATCAGCACGAAGCGCTCAACGCTGGCTGGAACGGCGAGATGATCGGGCCTGAATCCTCGGCCGACGTGATCTACGAGCACCTCTACCGACGCGCCGCCACCATCTACGGCGGCTCGAGCGAGGTGCAGAAGAACATCATCGCGAAGGGTGCGCTCGGTCTTTGAGCGGGGCCCGCCGAAATCGCTGCAAGACCAGATCGGGGCATAAATTCATGTTCATTCGACGTGCCGAGCGCGACGCCTCTCTTGATCAGTTCAGGATGGAGGTGAGGGAGTTCTGCCAACGCGAGCTTCCGGAGACCGTTCGCCAGAAGCAGGCCCGCGGCCAGCTCGTGGAGAAGCCCGAGTACGACGAATGGCTGAAACGGCTCGGGGCCAGGGGATGGCTTACGGGCAAGTGGCCGAAGGAACATGGCGGGCTCGGTTGGGAGCCCGAGCAGTTCCTGGTCTTCCAGGAGGAGCTTGGCCGTGCCGGGGCGCCACCGCCCCTGTCGTTCGGGCCGACCATGGCCGGCCCAGTCATCTACACATTCGGCAACGAGTCACAAAAGCGCCAGCACTTGCCGGGCATCATGCGCAACGATGTCTGGTGGTGCCAGGGCTATTCGGAGCCTGGTTCAGGGTCGGATCTGGCATCGCTAAAAACGCGAGCCGACAAGGACGGCGACCACTATGTCGTCAACGGCCAAAAGATCTGGACATCGCTGGCGCACTGGGCGGATTGGATTTTCGCGCTCGTGCGCACGGACCAGAACGCCAAGAAGCAGGAGGGCATCTCCTTCCTCCTGATCGACATGAAGACGCCCGGCATCACCGTGCGTCCGATCATCGGCATCAACCTCGGCCATCACCTGAACGAGGTGTTCTTCGACAACGTGCGCGTGCCGATCGCCAACCGCATCGGCGAGGAGAACAAGGGCTGGACCTACGCCAAGTTCTTGCTCGCCAACGAGCGCGTCGGCACCGTGGACGTTGCCAAGATCGAAGCCAATATCGACCAGATCAGGAGCCTC
Organism: uncultured Alphaproteobacteria bacterium; assembly: GCA_963761475.1. Lineage (GTDB taxonomy): Bacteria > Pseudomonadota > Alphaproteobacteria > Rhizobiales > Hyphomicrobiaceae. The sequence goes on along the minus strand of CAVXGT010000007.1, from coordinate 81,977 downwards.
GTCGCCGAGACGCGCGAGGCCGGCGAGGCCCTGACGAATGATCCCGCGACGAAGCGGCGTCTTGCTGAGCTCGAGGTCGGACTTGCAACCGTGAAAGCATTGCTGGCCGACCAACTGGCGGCTGCCCGGCAGAACGGCTCACCTTCGCTCATGGGAGCGGCCGCGCTCAAGCTCAGAGGCACGGAGCTGCAGCAGGCCATTCTCCAGGCCGGGCTCGACGTTCTGGGCCGCCACGGCATGGTGTTCCAGCGCGAGGCCCTCGATCCCGGCTTCAATGGCGAGGTGATCGGGCCGGATGCCTCTGCCGAGGTGATCTACGAGCATCTGCTTCGGCGCGCTGCCACCATCTACGGCGGCTCGAGCGAAGTGCAGAAAAACATCATCGCCAAGGGTGCACTGGGGCTCTGAGGAGACCGCGGTGCACCTTTCGGGCGGCATCGCAGCCAAGCCAGCGCGGCCCAAATTCCTTCCAACCCCGCAACACGAGACCGAATGCCAATGGCCAGCCTTTCGAGTGAAGAACGCACGCAGCTCCATGACAGCCTGCAAGAGCTGCTGACCGACAAATACCCCTTCGAGCACTGGAAGAAACTGGCGCGCTCGCCGGGCGGCGAGGGCTTTGGCAGGGCCGAATGGCAGCAGTATGCCGAGATGGGCTGGCTTGGAGTGGCGATCCCTGAGGACGCAGGCGGGCTCGGCGCCGGCATGACGGAGCTTGGCATCGTCATGGCAGGCGTCGGCCGGTTCATCCTGCTGGAGCCGTTCCTCGGCACGGCGGTGCTTGGCGCCGGCGCGATCGAGCTGGCCGGCAACGCGGCGCAAAAATCGGAACTCGCCAAGATTGCCGCTGGCGAGTTGATGTTGGCCTGGGCGCACTCGGAGCCCGGTGGGGGGTATGCCCGCGACTACGTGAAGACGGTGGCTGCTAAGGATGGCGGTGGCTTCACAATCAGCGGTGAGAAAGGCTTTGCGTTGCATGCGCATGCGGCCGATCAGTTGGTGGTGTCGGCGCGGATTGGGTCGGACAACGGACCAATCGGTCTGTTCCTGGTGCCACGTTCGGCTGCCGGCGTGACATTGTTGCCGGCGCCAGCTCTCGACGGACGGCCTGGGGCGGCCATTCGGCTGGAGGGTGTGAAGGTCGGCGCCGAGGCGCGCCTTGGCGATGGCGACAAGGACCAAACCGAGGCTATCAACAAGGTCATCGACCGCGGCGTGATCGCCACCTGCGCGGAGGCCGTCGGGGCGATGGCGGCGGTGACAGACATCACGGTCGAGTACCTCAAGACGCGCCAGCAGTTCGGCCAGCCGCTCTCGAAGTTCCAGGTGCTGCAGCATCGCCTCGTCGACATGAGCGTTTCGACGGAGGAGGCGCGCGCGATCGTGCATGCCGCGCTGCAAGCCCTCGACGATAATGCGAAGGATGCCAGCCGGATGATCGCCATGGCGAAGGTCAAAACGGCGCAATCTGCCCGTTTCGTCGGTGCCCAAGGCATTCAACTGCATGGCGGCATGGGCATGACGGACGAATTGGTAGTTGGCCATTACTACAAGCGGCTCACCATGTGCGAGACGCTGTTTGGCGACGGCGAGTGGTATCTCAAGCGGATCAGTGCGACGGCTGCCTGACGCTTGCGCTGCCCGGGCAGCAACGGCCCACACGATCGACATCACCATCACGACAAGAGGCCGGCCTCAGGAAGGCCGGCCTCTTTGGCGACGGGCTCGCAAGTCTCAAACGTTGCAAGTCGGGGGCCCTGCATCACCCGCCGCCGAGGGGCGCGGACTTTTTTGTGCGCTTGGGCCGCTGCCTCACGGGCACGAGGCGCAGGCGCCTTGCGGCAGGCGTGCGATGGCGGCATGGCCAGAGATCGCCTTTGCACCGCGGCCAAGCAGACTCTTCAGGAGGGCGCGGAACGCCTTCGAGCGCTCCATTCGCGCCTTTTGCAGAGCGGCAGCGATGATTTCCGGTGTCGGATGGGGTGCGGCCAATCGATGGCCTTGCGTGTTGGGATGCATGGGGTCAGCTCCTTGGCTCTTGATCAGCTCAAATCCGAGTGTGGCTGGCGGCTTTGCCGCTCTCACTCCAACCCCGCTTGCGCGGGTTAGTTGACGCACGGCAGCGACGTCGGCGCGGTCCGAGTTGTATATTGCGGTGCACCGCTCCAGGCTGCCGGCAGCAACGCCGCCACCAGCGCGCGGAACATCTCTGCCCGCTCCTTGCGACCGCGCGCCATGCCGGCTTCGATCTGCTCCGGCGTGACGGGATCAATGGTCATTGTGTTGATCGTGCGGCTCATCGCTCATCTCCTGGTGCTTGAGGGCGTCTTGGTTCAGCGCCCTTCGATGGTTGAGAAATATGTTGCAAAAACCCAAACGACAAACGATCTTTGCTTCAACATGGCATTAGGAAAACTAAATCATACATGGCCCGCCCCCTGCCCCCGTTAAACGCGCTTCGCGCCTTCGAGGCGACGGCGCGACACCTCAGCTTCACGCTGGCTGCCGATGAGTTGTCGGTGACGCCGGCTGCGCTCAGCCATCAGATCAAGGGGTTGGAGGACTTCCTGGGTCAGCGCCTGTTCGAGCGCAAGGCTCGGTCGATTGCGCTGACAGTGGCGGGCCAGGCGCTCTATCCGGGCCTGCATGCCGCGTTCCTGCAAATCCGGCAAAGCGTGGAGCTTCTCAATCGGGCCGGCGACGACAACATTCTGGTGATCAGCGCGCCGCCGGGGCTCACGGCGAAATGGCTGGTGCCGCGTCTCTACCGGTTCTTGATGGCCAATCCGGAGATCGACGCCCGGATCTCGAGCACGCAGGCGATGGCTAACTTCACCACCGACAACGTCGACCTTGCCATCCGCAACAGCCGCACCATTGCCCGCGGGCTCTGGACGCAACGACTGCTCGGCATCACGCTACTGCCGGTGATGAGCCCACGCTTGCGGGACGAGCACGCGATATCGAAGCCCGCTGACCTCGCCAGAGCGGTGCTCATTCACGACGACATGCTCGGCAACCTCACCGGACTGCCCGGCTGGTCCGATTGGCTCACGGCTGCGCGCGTGGATGGGGTCAACCTGCAGCGCGGGCTGCGCTTCTCGAGCTCGGACCATGCCATGGAGGCGGCAATCGAAGGCGCCGGCGTGCTGTTTGCCCATAAGGCGCTGGTGCATGACGACCTCAAGAGCGGCCGACTGGTGGCGCCTTTCGACCTCGAACTCAAGACCGACCGGGCATTCCATCTGGTGTGCCCGGAAGCGCACGCGGGGCGCGCCAAGGTGCGTGCGTTCAGCACGTGGGTGCTGGCAGAGGCGGAAGCGATGTCGCTTTGAGGGATACGAGGGAACGATAGCGTCTCACCGCCCCATGCCGCGGAACAAGGCTGCTGCCAGAAGGCCCGATCCCGTGGCGAGGCCGATCATGATGAAGCCATAGATGACCGGGCGTTTGAAGGCCAGGCCGTGCAGGGTCTCCTCCAGGCCTCGCCTGGCGAGGTCCAGGCGGGCCGTGTACTTGCTCAGCATTTCGCCGTTGCGGAAGAGGAAAACGCGTGTCTCAAAGGGGCCCACAACCACGTTCGCGGGCAGCTCGATCGACGCGCGAAACAGGCTCGGACCGATGAACGTCACGGCAAAGTCGCTGGTGGCGTAGAGGCGATCCTTGATCTTCAGGCGCACGATCGCCTTGCGGAAGGCGTCGACCTCGCCTGCCGTACGCTTCTCGGTGCCTTTCGACAGCTCCATCGGCACATAGTCGAAGCCGATGCCGGAGGCCTTCAGGACCTCGGCGGAGGCCACCTCGTCGAGCGGGCGCGTGGCGGCGATGGCGTAATAGCTCGGGACGGAATCGAAAGCGAGGGCATCGGTATTCAGCCACATTCCCGCGACGCGGGATTTCTTGCGCGCGACCATCTTGGTCTGCGTGCCGACAACGACGATCACGACATCGTAGAGGCCGGCCTCGGCACTCGGCTGACGGGAATTGTGGACGGCGCCGAAAACGACGATCTCGGTACCTGAAAAATTCGATGTGACGAGGACGTTACGGGTTGAAACGTCGGCTTGGACGGACTCTGGACCCAGAGTTGCCGCCTGCTTTCCCGCTTCGTCCTTGCCTTCGGGCTTGGGCGTGGGGACGATACGCTTGGGAACTGGAACGGGGATTGGACGCTGCGGTGCCTGGGCATCAGTCGGCGAGAACGCCGCGGCTAGGCCCATAAGCGCAACGGCCAGGAAGAGTTTGGCGCCCCAAATTGCGCGCCACCCTGCCTCCGCTCGCTCTGCCATGGTTGCTTCGTCTCCTCCGGCGCCGCCGCCGCGTCGCCACCATCACTTGACCACTTGCCCATGTGGCCCGCCGTCGGCAGCAGAGGCTGGTGGGCCGCTACTCCAACACTCGCCACCCGGCCTGCGCAGGCTACCGGCGACGTAACCAAAGCGCGAGCGCAAGAACTGCGCTTCGCCTCAAGGCGCCGTCGCGACGATTCCTAAGCTGCAGGTGACCACCCGTGGGACGGGCGATGCGGCAGGTTGGCTCATTTAACATGAACCTAGGGGGTACAGGCACCACTTTTCGGATTATTTCCCGGATTCAGGCGTCCGCGCGTTGCGGGCAGGTATCCGCGGCGCCAGAACAGCCTGCAAGCGGGGCAGTGCCCAGCCACCACAAGCTCTGCCGTTGAATTGGTTTTCCCGGGCTTGCCCGCAGTCTGGCCAGGCCATCGCACAGGGATCGACGTCAAGTCATTGCGGCAGGGGCGCCAATCGGCTATTGGCTAGGGGGAGCATGCACCCGTAGCTCAGCTGGATAGAGTGTCGCCCTCCGAAGGCGAAGGTCATAGGTTCGAATCCTATCGGGTGCGCCATCGCTATTATTCGCGCGACTTTCGTCTGTGCCCGCCGGCTCCGTGCTGGCGGCGAACGTGCGCTTTCGCGGTGGGCCTTGCGTGGCTTGCGCGCGTAGCGTTCAGGTCCGGCATTCATGGCTGGCCGCTTGAATTGCAGCAGCATTCATTCGATGCCGGGCCGCCGACAGTGCCCCCCCTCCCCCATCGGCAGGACGACAGTTGCCATTGAGATTACGGTCGTGGAAGCTCGCATCGCGCATGCGCCCATGCGGGCGTCGCTCGCGTCGACGGCACCGGCGACGCCACCTCGCGTGGCGGACCACCATCAACACGGCAGCGCCTACATCACGGGCAACATCATCTGGAGGACACTTCATGGCAGGACTTCTGGCAGGGCACGTGGCCGCCATCACCGGTGGCGGGTCGGGCATTGGTCAAGGCATATCGCAGGCCTACGCCCGCGAGGGCGCGCGCGTCATCGTACTCGATGCCAACATGGAGGGTGCCAACGAGACCGTAGGCCTCATCACTGCGGCCGGTGGCGCTGCGTCAGCGTTCAAGCTCGACGTCACCGACCGCGAGGCCTGCAAGGCGGTTGCTGGCGACGTCGCCAAGGCAGGCAACATCTCCATTCTCGTCAACAATGCCGGCATCAACCGACGCACACCGTTCGTTGGCGACAAGGCGGCCGTCGCCAAGGACTGGGATGATATTCTGTCGATCAATCTCGACGGTATGTTCAATGTCACGCACGCCTTCATCGACCAGATTCGCGCGACCAAGGGCCGGATCGTCAACATCGGCTCGATTCAATCCTTCGTGCACGTGAACGGGTGGCCGAACTCGGCTGCCTATACGACCTCGAAGCATGGCGTGCTCGGTTTCACGCGCTCGTTGGCGGCCGAGCTCGGCAAGGAAGGGATACGGGTCAATGCCATCGGCCCGGGCATGATCGGGACGCGCATCAACGCCGACGCCCGCGCCAACAATCCCGACATGGTTGCGGCCTGCATGCGGCATACGCCGCTCAACCGCATCGGGACACCAGAGGACATCGCGGGCCCTGCCGTGTTCCTCGCATCCGACCTTTCCGCCTATGTCACCGGCCATATCATCATGGCGGACGGCGGATTCCGCACGGTGTGAGGGCCGAGACTGGTGGCGGGCACGGCGCTAGCTCGGCGCCGCGCCCGCCGATGAAACCGCAAGCGGGGTGGAGAGCGCCCCAAACGCTGTATCGCTTGGTTCAGACTGCAACGTTAGGCCTTCAAGTTCCGCGTTCCATTGAACAGCGTATCAACTGGTGGGACTGGGGCGACAGCAAACGCGCTTGCTATTTCGGACGGGGCTGCAAGTATTAACGCCGTAACCAGTCAAAAAGGCTTTGCGTCCGAAAACAGAAAAAATGTCAGCGTTCATATAAACGTCGCATAGACACGATCACTTTGCTGCTGACTTGTGTTTTTTTTGGCCCTACCGTTATTTTATCCATGCTCGTTTTGGCAGTCGGATCTCGCGGATTGGAGGGAAAGTGATGAGTCGCATTTCACGCCGTACGTTCGTCAAAACCACTGCGGGCGGGATCGCCGGTATCCTGGCCACGGGCCAAGCGCCCGCCATCGCGCAGACGGCGACTGTTCATTGGCTTCGCTGGAACGACTTCGTGCCGACCTGCGATAAGCTGTTGCGCGAAAAGCTGGTGCCGGACGCCGAGAAGGCATTGGGCATCAAGGTCAACCTCGAGACCGTCAACGGTAACGATCTGCAGCCGCGCATCACTGCGGGCATCCAGTCGGGGGCCGGCCCCGACATCATCATGCTGTTCAACAACCATCCTCACCTCTACGCCAACAGCCTGGCTGACCTCTCCGATGTGGCCGAGGCGATCGGCCAAGCGCAGGGCGGGTACTACGGGCTTTGCGAGGGCAACTCGAAAGTGGACGGCAAGTGGGTCGCAATGCCGATGGCGATCATCGGGGCACTCAATGCCTACCGTAAATCGCTGTTTGCCGAAGTCGGCGCCAACACCTTCCCCGGAACCTGGGACGAGTACCGGGCAATCGGCAAGAAGCTCAAGGCCAACGGTACACCGCTCGGCCAGGCGCTCGGCCAGTCGTTCGGTGACCCTCCGACGTTCGCCTATCCCATGCTGTGGAGCTTCGGGGGAGCGGAGGTGGACGAGAAGGGCAGCGTCGTCATCAACTCGAAAGAGAGCATCGAGGCCGTCAAATACATGACGGCGTTCTGGAAGGATTCCTTCGACGAAGGTGGCCTTGCCTGGGACGACGCCTCGAACAACCGAGCCTTCCTCGCTGGCACGATCTCCTCGACGCTGAACGGCGCATCCATCTACCTGCTCGCGAACCGCGACAAGGGCAAATACAAGACCGACAAGGGAACAGAGCTTTCCGCCGACATTCTGCATGGCGAATTGCCGGCCGGACCGAAAGGAAAGTTCGCGTTCCACACGTTCCAGTCGCATGTGGTTCCGAAATACTCGAAGAACCAGGCGGCGGCGAAAGAGCTTCTGAAGTTCATCCATGCCAAGGAGAACTACGAGCAGTGGTTCACTACTGGTCTCGGCTTCGACACGCCCGGCACCAAGTCGTGGGAAAGCCATCCGATGTGGGACAAGGATCCGGTGATGAAGCCCTATGCGGTCGCCGGCAAGCTCGGCGCCACGCCGGGTCGCGCAGGGCCGCCCAATGCCAAGGCTGCAGAGGTTCTCTCGAAGTACTTGATCGTCAACATGTTCGCTTCGGCCATCAAGGGCCAAAGTGCTGAAGATGCGGTCAAGGCGTGCGAGGCCGAGCTCAAGAAGATCTACGGATGATCTCGTGACGGGACGAGGCCTCGCGCGAGCGATGCTTCGTCCTGGTGGTTGCTTTGCACCCCGCTGCTGCGTGCCAGCGGCGGGGAAGCGCCACGTCGTCATGACACCGGCGCTGGCTTCGGCGAACAAACCGCCTGACTTCTGGGATGGATACGGATGGCACTCTCGACCGCTACCGCCAGCAATGATGGGGGCGAACACGCGCCCAAACCCAAATGGCGCCCATTCGAAAACGAGCGAAACCTGGCAGCTCTGTTGCTGCTTCCCACCATCACGCTGCTCGGGCTCTTTATTGCCTATCCGTTCGTGCGCGGCATCCTGCTGTCGGTGTCGAGCGCGCGTGTCGGCATTCCCGGCGAATGGGTCGGTTTCGACAACTTCAGCCGGCTGATGAGCGACCCCATCTTCGCAATGGTCGTGCGCAACACCTGCTGGTACACGTTCATCACGACAGTCTTCAAGCTCGTGCTCGGCCTTTGGCTGGCACTCCTGCTCAATCGCGACTTCAAATTCAAGGCCTTTACGCGCGCGTTCATCCTGCTGCCGTTCATTATTCCGACGGTGCTCTCCACGTTCGCCTGGAAGTGGATGTTCGATCCGACATTCAGCGTCCTCAACTGGATGCTTTACAAAGCCGGCATGATCACCAAGAGCGGCGGGCTCAACTGGCTGGGTGATGCGGATCTGGCGATGTGGTCGATCGTGATCGTCAACATCTGGCGTGGCGTGCCGTTCTTCGCGATCTCGCTTCTGGCCGGCCTACAGACGATCAGTCCCGACCTCAACGAGGCTGCGGCCATCGACGGCGCCAAACCCTGGCAGCGTTTCATTCACATAACCTGGCCGCTGCTGTTGCCGGTCACGATGGTGGTGGTGCTGTTCTCGGTCATCCAAACGTTTGCCGACTTCCAGATCGTCTACGTGATGACGGGCGGCGGGCCTGCCAATGCGACGCACCTGTTCGCCACCTACGCCTATCAGCTGGGCGTCGGCACCGGGCTTTTGAGCCAGGGCGCCGCCATCTCGCTGGCGATGTTCCCGATCCTGTTTGCGATCGTCATCGTGCAACTTCTCTATATCCGCCGCGTCGAAACACGCTGAACGGAAACGCCTGGAGCATCGAACATGATAGAGGGTGGCATCTGGCGCCGCTGGATCTTCTTCCGGCTACCACTGGCCTTGTTCCTCATCTTCCTGCTGTTTCCGTTCTATTGGATGGTGATCACGACCTTCCGGCCGGATAACGAGCTCTACATTGCCTGGCAGCGGCCAACCTACACGCCATTCTGGACGTGGGAGCCGACGCTCGAGCACATCAAGTTCCTGTTCCGCGAAACGGCATTCGCGCGCTGGCTTTGGAACACCATGTTCATCGCGCTGTGCTCGACAGTGATCTCGCTGTTCTGCGGCGTCCTGGCGGGCTATGCGCTCTCGCGGCTGAACTTTCCGTTCGCGGGCGGGCTCGGCACGACGATCTTCGTCACCTACCTCGTGCCGCAGACGCTGCTCTTCATTCCGCTGTCGGAGATCATCCGCAACTACAATCTCGGCGACACGCCGTGGTCGCTGATCTTGACGTATCCGACCTTCCTGATCCCGTTCTGTACCTGGCTGATGATGGGATTCTTCAAGTCGATACCGAAGGAACTCGAGGAGTGCGCACGGATCGACGGCGCCTCGCGCCTGAAGGCGATGGTCTACATCATTCTTCCGGTGGCGCTGCCCGGTATCCTGTCGGCCGGCATTTTTGCGTTCACGCTTTCGTGGAACGAATTCATCTACGCGCTGGTGTTCCTGTCCTCGCCTGCGCAGAAAACCGTGCCGGTCGGCGTCGTCTCAGAGCTGATCAGGGGCGACGTGTTCTTCTGGGGTGCGTTGATGGCCGGCGCGCTCGTCGGCTCCATACCAGTCGCAATCGCCTACTCGTTCTTCGTCGAGCACTATGTCTCTGGCCTCACCGGATCGGTGAAAGGGTAACTTCATGGCAAACGTATCGATCCGCGACGTGCACAAGCGCTACGATGACTTCCACGCCGTAAAGGGGGTGTCGCTCGAGATCAAGGACAAGGAGTTTCTGGTTCTTGTCGGCCCTTCGGGCTGTGGCAAGACGACGACGTTAAGGATGGTCGCAGGCCTCGAGAGCATCACCGCCGGCAACATTCTGATCGGACCGACGATCGTCAACAACCTGCCGCCGATGGACCGCGACATCGCTATGGTGTTCCAGAATTACGCGCTCTATCCGCACATGTCGGTGTTCGACAACATGGCGTTCGGCCTCAAGATGCGGAAATTCGACAGGGCGGAGATCAGGAAGCGCGTGGAAAATGCGGCGGACATCCTGGGCATCCAGGATCATCTCACGCGCAAGCCGCGCCAATTGTCGGGGGGCCAGCGCCAGCGGGTGGCGCTTGGACGTGCGATCGTGCGCAACCCACAGGTATTTCTGTTCGACGAGCCGCTCTCCAACCTCGATGCCAAGCTGCGCGTGCAGATGCGCGTCGAGATCAAGAAGCTGCATCAGAGGCTATCGACGACATCGATCTATGTGACGCATGACCAGGTGGAGGCCATGACCCTGGGCGACCGGGTGGTGGTGATGAAGGACGGCCTGATCCAACAGGTCGGAGAGCCACTCGAACTCTACGACCAGCCCGCCAACAAGTATGTTGCCGGCTTCATCGGCTCGCCTGCCATGAACTTCACGGATGTCGTGATCCGGGAGGCCGATGGGGGGCTATTCGCCGTCAACGACGCCATGCGGATTCGCGTGCCGGATGCCATCAAGGCCAAGGTCGGCGGCCATGTCGGCAAGCCCGCGACACTCGGTATCCGTCCGGAAAACCTCCGCGTCGCCACCGATGACGACGATGCCGGCGAAACATTCGAGGCCATCGTCGAGGTTGCCGAGCAGTTGGGCTCGGAGATCATCCTGGATCTGACCGCCGGGCAGAGCAGCATCGTTGCAAGCGTCGAGCCGACGTTGCGGGTGAAGCCGCAGGAGCGCATTCGGCTGGCGATCAATCCGAAGGGGCTGCGCTTCTTCGATGCGGACAGCGGGCAAGCCATCTGAAAGGCGGGGCGCGACAACGCCTCAGGCTGGACCCGGGCTCTGGTGCCGCAATTGATCCGCCAGGAAGTCGACCGCGACCCGCACCTTGGCAGGAGGGCGCCGGTCGGAGGGGTAGACGGCATAGATGCCGTCGAGTTCGATCGGCGGGTGATCGAGTTGCAGAGGTTCGAGGAGGCCTGCCTCGATTTCCCGGGCGACCAGGAAGTAGGGTTGGTACACGATGCCTTGACCGGCGACCGCTGCCGCAACCAACACATCGCCATTGTTGGCCTTGACCGAGCCTGATATCGGTACCTGGGCTTTTCCATCCTTTCCGAAGGACCAGCGCACGACGCCGACGGAGCGAGACAGCGTGTAGCCGAGGCAGCTGTGGTGCTGGAGATCGGCAATCTTCTTCGGCCGACCGTGTCGAGCAAGGTAGGAGGGAGCGGCACAGACCAGAAGTGGGCACGGCGCGAGCCGGCGCGCCACCATCGTGGAATCGCTCAACCTGCCGATGCGGATGACGAGGTCCCAGCCTTCCTCGATGAGATCGACGTAACGGTCATTCAGACCGAGATCGATGGTGAGCCTCGGGCAGTGGCGCGACAGGTCGGCCAGCAGCGGGGCAATCTCGCGAATGCCGAAGGATACGGGCGCATTGAGGCGAAGGGTTCCGCGAACCTCGACAGCCTCCCTGGCGGCATTGGCGTCGGCTTCTTCCAGATCCGACAAAATGGCCTCGACTGCAATCAGATAGCTGCGGCCTGCCTCGGTCAGCGTCAACCGGCGCGTCGTGCGATGCAGCAGCCTGATGCCGAGCCGCTCTTCCAGCGCGGCAATGTGTTTCGTGGCCATCGTCTGCGACATGGCGAGGGCACGCGCCGCAGCCGAGAGGCTGCCAAGAGCAGCGACCCGCGAAAAGACCTGCAGCCCCGTGATGCGATCCAGCATAACTCAACCTCACACCATGAGTGTGAATTCATATTCGATCTTGTCGGATTATCAAACTCCTATTCGAGGCGCAAATAGGGGCGACCCACCAACTCCTGGAGGTTGCCATGATCCATCACGCGACTGCGCCCTATGCCGCCCTGCTGTTGCGGGTAAGCCTGGGTGTCCTGCTTCTTGCCCATGGGCTCTTACTGAAGGTGTTCACCTTCACCATCCCCGGCACCGTCTCGTACTTTGAAAGCATCGGCTATCCCGGGGCCTTGGCCTATCTCGTCATTGCCGGCGAGATTGGCGGCGGCCTGGCGCTGCTGCTTGGTCTGTGGACCCGTCAAATTGCACTTCTCCTCTTGCCGATCCTGATCGGCGCCACCCTTCAGCACGCTGGCAACGGCTGGCTGTTCACGGCCGCAAAGGGGGGATGGGAGTTCCCGGCATTCTGGACGGCGATGCTTGTGGTGCAGGCGCTGCTCGGTGACGGCGCCATGGCCTGGCGGCCCTCGACCAGCCGGGCTCATGCCGGCGGTGCTGCGAGCGAGGCTCACTGAACTCGCGCAAAGGAGACTGACATGAACGCTGGAATAGAACATTCCGAACTCGATCCGAGCCTCACGCCGCAGCCGATCGATCCGCAGGTGCGCATCGGTCATGTGCATCTCAAGGTGGCTGACCTCGACCGGTCCATCGCCTTCTACTGCGGCGTGCTGGGATTCTCCCTCAAGCAACGCTATGGCCGGCAGGCGGCCTTCCTGGCGGCTGGCGGCTATCATCATCACATCGGCCTCAACACCTGGGAAAGCCAGAATGGAGGTCCGCCGGCGGCTGGAACGACGGGGCTCTATCATGTGGCCCTGCTCTATCCGAGCCGGGCGGCACTGGGCGATGCCTTGAAGCGGCTCATGGGGGCCGGCATCGAGCTGACGGGGGCGAGCGATCACGGCGTCAGCGAAGCGCTCTACCTCAATGACCCCGACGGCAACGGCATCGAGCTCTACTGGGACCGCAGCGAAGCCGATTGGCCCCGCAATGGCGATGGCAGCCTCGCGATGGGGACCCGAAGGCTCGATCTCGCTGCGCTGCTCACCGAAGCCCACTGAACCCGTACAAGACTTGGACGTTATCAAGAAAAGAGGATGATCATGGCCACCAGAAAGATTGCTGTCGTCGTCGGCAGCCTCCGTAAGGAGAGCTTGAACCACAAACTTGCCGTCGCACTTGCCAAGCTCGCGCCGGCCGAGTTCGCATTCGATATCGTCGAGATCGGCGACCTGCCGCTTTACAACCAGGACGATGACGGTGACCAAGCCCCGACCGTCAAGCGCCTCAAGGCGGCAATCGCATCAGCAGATGGCGTCGTTTTCGTTACGCCGGAGTACAACCGCTCAATTCCAGGGGTGCTCAAGAATGCGATCGATCACGCCTCGCGGCCCTACGGGCAAAGCGCGTGGGCAGGAAAGCCAGCCGGCGTGATCGGCGTATCCGTCGGCGCCATGGGCACAGCGCTGGCGCAGCAGCACCTGCGCAACATCATCGGCTATCTCGACATGCCCACACTGGGCCAGCCCGAGGCCTTCATCCAGGCGAAGGAGGGTTTGTTCGATGCCGACGGCAGCGTCGGTGCGGCAAGCCGCCAGTTCCTGCAAGGCTGGATGGACCGGTACGTCGCCTGGGTTCAACGCCACTCTGCTTGACGGAGGAATGCGCCATGCAGACTGCCATTCGCAGAGCTGAAGACCGGGGCCGGGCCGACTTCGGCTGGCTCGACAGCCGGCACACCTTCTCGTTCGGCCACTACCACGATCCAGCCTTCATGGGGTTCGGACCGCTTCGCGTCATCAACGATGATCGCGTGGCGGCCGGAGGTGGGTTCCCGACCCATCCACACGCCGACATGGAGATCATCTCGTATGTGCTGGAAGGCGCGCTCCGGCACGAGGACAGCCTCGGTACCGGATCGGTCATTCAGCCGGGCGACGTACAGCGCATGTCGGCCGGTACCGGCATTCGTCATAGCGAGTTCAATGCTTCGCGGCAGGATCCGGTGCACTTCCTGCAGATCTGGATCATTCCGGAGCGCGAGGGGTTGCCACCCAGCTATGAGCAGAAAACATTCGCGGATGATGAGAAGCGAAACCGGCTGCGGCTGGTCGCCTCCCGCGGAGGGCGCGACGGTTCCGTCACGATCCATGCCGACGTCGATCTCTACGCGACCTTGCTCGGCATGGGTGCGACGGTCACCCACACGCTGGCCGAAGGCCGCGCAAGCTGGGTCCAGGTGGCACGGGGTGAGGTGCGGCTTGGTGGACAGGCATTGCTGGCGGGTGATGGCGCCGCAATCACGTCACCCGGCGAGCTTCGCCTTGAGGGCGTCGAGGAGGCGGAGGTGCTGGTGTTCGATATGGGTCGTTGAGTTCAATCGGGGCCCACCACCCGGGGGCGGCTTCGCAAGGAGCCTGCCCACGGGGCCGTCGATTCCGGAGGTTTCTCGGCAAGCTCGATTATGGCCGTTGTTGCGCCTTTGGCGCAGGCTGAACCGTGACAAATTGAACAGAGAAAACTCTGCTGGACAGAACGCGCGGCCTCGATAACATTTCCAAGCGGCCGAAGGGGCAGACGCAAGGCGCGGAAATGAATCCGCGCACGACTGCCCAATCAGTTCCTGACATCGTCGGTCCGCCATGGAGAGTCGCTTGGCAAGGGTCGAGCTGAGAAATCTGACTCGGCGCTTTGGTGCCGCAACGGCTGTCGACAATATTTCACTCTCAATCGAGCACGGCCAACTCGTATCCCTGCTTGGGCCATCGGGCTGCGGCAAGACGACGACGTTGCGTCTGCTCGCGGGATTCCTCGAGCCGAGCGACGGCGAGATCGTCGTCGGCGACCGTGTCGTCTCGTCGACGGTGCGGACCGAGCCTCCCGAGCGGCGCAACATGTCGATGATTTTCCAGTCCTACGCGCTGTGGCCGCACATGACGGCATCGGAAAATGTCGCCTATGGATTGAAACTCAGGAAGTTGAGCGCTGCAGCGATCAAGGAGAAGGTCGAGGCAATTCTCGCCACGGCGCGGCTTTCGGAGCTGGCGCATCGCTATCCATCCGAACTTTCCGGCGGTCAGCAGCAGCGCGTATCGCTCGCTCGGGCCCTGGCGGTGGAGCCGGAAACGTTGCTGATGGACGAGCCGCTGTCCAACCTCGATGCGAACCTGCGCGAGGAGATGCGGTTCGAGATCCGGCGACTGCACGATGCCATTCGCACGACCACCGTCTACGTCACCCACGATCAGGCCGAGGCGATGACGACGGCCGACCTGATCGCCGTCATGAACGCGGGAAAAATCGAACAACTCGGCACTCCGGAGGAGATCTACGAGCGGCCGGTATCGGCGTTCGTCGCCAAATTCATCGGCGCTGCCAACGTGCTCAGCGGCAAGGCTCTCGATACAGGCACGCTGGAGATCGCCGGCCAGCCCGTGAAGACCACGGGCACACCACTATCGACCGGCAGCGCGGCCAGCATCTCCATCCGCCAACACGAGGTCCAGTTGCTGGCGCGACCGGTAGGCGGTGACGCCGACAACATGCTGCCTGCCTCGGTTCGCCGCCAGGTCTTCCTCGGGGCTACGCGCGACTACCTCGTGGTCCTGGCCGACGGCACCGAACTGCGGATCGCCACACACCCCGGGATCAACATGGAAGCTGGAACGGATGCGTGGCTGTTGCTGCCGCAGGAGAGGTGCCGGGCGCTGGCAAGATGAGCGGTGCGCGCAAGCAGCATCTGGTTGCATTGAAGACGTGATGACGACACCCCGACCGGGAGGACGCGAAATGACAACGAGGAAATGCGACTGGCAGCGCCGCGACGTGCTGAAGCTTGGTGCGGCTGCGATGGCGACAAGCGCTGCCGGGCTGTGGCCGCGGGTTGCGGTTGCTGCCGCGCCGCCGGCCTCCACTATCACGGCGGAGCTGATTGCGGCGGCCAAGGCGGAAGGCAAACTGAACTGGTACACCTCGGTCGATCTCAAGGTTGCCGAGCAAGTCGCCAAGGCTTTCGAGGGAAAGTTCCCGGGTATCTCGGTCAAGGTCGAGCGGACCGGGGCCGAGCGCAATTTCCAGCGCATTGGCCAGGAGTATGCATCCAACATCTTCCGCTGCGATGCGGTCAACACGTCGGATGCGGCCCACATGATCGTGTGGAAGCGCAACGGCCTGCTCGAGGCGATCGTTCCGGAAGACGTCGCCCAACACTTTCCCGCCGAGCACAAGGATGCGGACGGATACTACGCCTCGTGGCGCGTGATGCTGTCGGTCATCGCCTTCAACAGCAAGCTGGTGAACCCGGCGGACGCGCCCAAAAGCTTCGCCGATCTGCTCGATCCCAAGTGGTCCGGCAAGATGGTGAAGGCCCATCCCGGCTATTCAGGCACCATCATGACGGCGACGCACCAGATGTCGCGCGATCTCGGTTGGGAGTACTTCGAGAGGCTCGCCAAGCAGAAGATCCTGCAGGTGCAGTCGGCCGCCGACCCGCCGAAGAAGCTCGCCCTCGGCGAGCGGGCGATCATGATCGACGGCGGCGACTACGTCGTCCAGCTTCAGATCGACAAGGGGGCACCGCTCGAGATCGTCTATCCTGCCGAGGGTACGCCGTTGATTACGGGCCCGTCGGCGGTCATGAAGAAGGCGCCCAATCCCAACGCGGCAAAGCTCTTCCACCTGTGGGGCTTCACGGGGGAAGGCCAGGACGTCGCGGTCAGAATTCGGCGCGCTACGCTCGGCCCATGCACTGGTCAAGGACAAGCTGCGGCCCAACCGCAAGGCGCTCTCCGAAATCAAGCTGATGAAGGAGAACGCGGCCGAGGTCGAGACCATGGCGGATGCGATCAAGAAGCGTTATTTGAGTATTTTCAAGGTCTAGTCCGAAACGCAAAGGTCGTTTTCTTCCTCGACAGCCTCAATGCGAGCTTCGCGTTTGCGAGACGCAACAACAATAGATGCGCTTCGCGTGGCGTCATGTTTGATAATCCGCTGCGAGTGCCTGGGGCAAGAATGAAGCGGACCTCCAGGGCGAACCGCTCGTGGTCCGGTTCGGACATTCGATTGAGAGACTGGTCGCATGTCGGTGTGAAACGTCAAATGCGCCAAGCCAGAAAGGCGGGTTGATCGTGGCAGTCGCGGACGCGGGCGGCGGGGGGAGCGCGACGGGGCGCGCGCGCGGCGGGCCCGATCTTTCCCGGGTCCTGCTGTTTCTCGTCTCGGCGCTGCTGGTCGCCCTCATCGTACTTCCGATGGCGTGGCTGGTCGTGTTTGGCTTCACGACGCCGGACCGGGTGCCGACGCTCGCCAACTTCTCGACGATCTTCGGGGATGACGACTACCACAAGCCGCTCGTGGCCACGCTCAGCATCGCGCTTTCGGTCGGGCTGATCTGCTGTGCAGTGGCAGCGCCGATGGGGTGGCTGGTCGCCCGCAGCGACATGCCGTTTCGCCGGACAGTCCGCACGCTCGTGATGGCATCGTTCGTGACGCCGCCATTCCTCGGCGCCATCGCATGGGAGATCCTGGCGGCGCCAAACAGCGGCCTGCTCAACCAGGCGTGGCGTGCGTTGAGCGGGGCGCCTGCTGATTTTGCGCTGTTCAACATCTACTCCTTCACCGGGGTTGTGTTCGTCATCGCCTGCTACACCTTTCCCTACGTTTTCGTGCTCGTCGCCAACGCGCTCGACCGCATCCCGGGTGAGCTCGAGGATGCTTCCGCCATGTTGGGCGCCTCGGCGGCAGTGACGGCACGAAAGGTGACGATCCCGCTCGCACTGCCCGCAATCCTGGCGGGTGCGCTCATTGCTTTCCTCCAGGCCATGAACCTGTTCGGATCGCCGGCGATCCTCGCCATCCCCGCGGGCTTTCACACGATGACGACCAAGATCTGGAGCCTGTTCCAGTTCCCACCAAAACCGGAGCTGGCTGCGGCTGCAGCCTTGCCACTGCTGGTACTGACGGTATTCCTGCTCAGGGCGCAAAGCGTGGTGCTCGGCCGGCGCAGCTACGCGGTCGTCGGGGGCAAGTATGGCGCACCGAGGCTGGTGGCCCTCGGTTGGTTCAAGTGGCCCGCCGTTGCGGTCTGCCTTTTCATGCTGTCGCTGCCTGTATTCCTGCCCTATGCCGCCCTCGTCAACACGGCGTTCTCCTCCGTTCCAACGCAACTGGTGACACTCTCGACGCTGTCACTGCAGAATGTGCACTTCACGTTCTTCGAGCTGTCGCAGACTTGGGGGGTGATCCGGAACACGTTCCTGCTCGGCACGCTGTCTGCGACAGTGGGCACGCTGCTCGCCCTGATCATCGCCTATGCTACGGCCCGGCGCGCTATTCGCGGGGCGCAGATCCTGGGCTTCCTGGCCACTGCGCCCATCGCCATTCCCGGCATCGTACTGGGTGTCGGGCTGTTCCTGGCCTACACGCGGCCGCCACTGGTGCTCTATGGAACGCTGTGGATCCTATTGATCGCCTACGTGACCATCGAGCTGCCAGCCGCATACCAGCAGCTACAGTCGGCGTTTCATGCGGTGCACCCAGAACTGGAGGAGGCGAGCCGCATTCTGGGCGCGAGCCGGCTGCGGTCGCTGTTCGACATCACCGCCCCGCTGCTGCGATCGGGCGTCATTGCGACATGGTGCTTCATCTTCGTTGCCGTCATCCGCGAGCTTTCGGCGGCCGTGATCCTGTTCACGTCGGACACGAAGGTCCTGTCGGTGCTGATCTTCGATCTGAAGGAGAGCGGGGATCTCGGTGCGATTGCCGTGTTGGGTCTGCTGATGCTGGTGCTCACATCGATCGTGATTGCCATTGCCAACAAGTTGCCGGGGAATACCGGGGGCACACCCTTGCCGGGGCGCGGCTGACAGCTGCCGGCCGGCCTGCGGGTGACGGGACCGATGCGGCTTCTGGCCCCCGCCGGGAGACGCGGTGCTCTTCAGCTTCGTGCTGCAAATCGGCGATATGTCTGCCGACGAGGGTGCCGGGCGCTCGCACGCCATCGCGCATGACATTGTGCATCCCATCGGCTGTCGGGATCATGCGCTGGCCATGGTCGCGGCCGTCATGTTTGCAGCGGTCGCAGGGGAACCGCCCCTTGGGCCTTGCCAGTCTGCCTCGTCGTATTGATGCGCCTCGGCGCCTACATGGGCGCTAGCTGCATCGAATTGCCGACCGACGAGACCGGTATTTGCACTTTCCGTCCTGGTCTTCGGCATTCTGGTTGACTAAGGCCAGTCGCTGTCGGCAGGGCCGCTGGCTGTGCTCGCCACGATCGTTCGTGTGCTGGATGGCATGGACCAGCCCCAAGCCTTACGGGTGCGGCAAGGGCTGGGAGCCGTTGTCGCGCTCACCGAATTTGCCATGCTTGGGAGATGGCTCTTGTCGGCAGCGGATCCCGAGGGGTGACGGTCGGTCGGTGCCGAATCGCGTGACTACAGGAGTTGCAGCTCAGCCCCGATTTCACTCAGTCAGGCGCAGACATGGCATTGCACGGTCCGAATGCCTGTCTCCTGGACCTCCTTGTTGCATCCGCCGTCAAGCAACCTCGAACGTCATGTCCTGTGCGCCCTCCCACAATGTGCGGCGCCCCAGAGCATTGAGGTTGTCGAGCCCCGAATGCAGCGTGATGAAATGATTGCCCGAGAGTTGGCCGGCCTTGGAGGCGAAATTGACGTGGCCGTAAGCGAGCAGAATCTCGGTCTCGCTGACGCCTCCGGGATAGAGAATGATCTGGCCGGGCGAGGGGTAACAGGTGTTGTTCTCGAAGCCGACGCCGAAGTCGAGGTCGCCAAGCGGCATCCAGACGCCTTCGCCGCTCCATCGCACGTGCACAATTTTTCCACTGAACGGCAGATGTCGACGAAAGGCTGCGCAGGTCTTGGGCGCATGTTTCTCTTCGAATGTTCCAAGGAATTCGAATGGACCGGCCTTCAAGCGGATCTGTGACATGGTTGGCTCTCGTCCCCTCGTCCAATTCGACCACGTTGCCATTGCCCGTCGTTGCCACCGGCCTGATCGTCGACGTCAGGAGGCTGGCGTCATCGCAACCGGGTCAGTGCTGCCCGCGAAGGGCTCCGCTCCGGCCAGGATGCATGCTGCCGCATGATCCGGCCCGACAAGTCTTGGCTGCGGCGGGGCCGCATGGCAAGGGCTGCGAGCCGAGGCGCAGCGGGGTGCAAACGCGCAGCCTGCCGGCAGGCGTGTGAGATCCGGCGGCGAACCGTCGATGGCCTGCAGCCTGGCGCCGCGCATTCCGCGTTTGACTGTCGATCCCATGAGCCCGCGCGTATAGGGATGGGCCGGCTGGCCAACGACGCTGCGCAATGGCCCGGACTCGACAAACCGGCCCGCATACATCACGGCGATGCGATCTGCGATCTCGATGGCGACACCGATATCATGCGTCACGAAAATGACGGCCATGCCGAGGTCCTTCTGCAGCTGGCGCAGCAACAGGAGGATCTGGATCTGCACGGTCGCATCGAGCGCTGTCGTCGGCTCATCGGCCAGCAGCAGGCTCGGTCGACACGACAGCGCAAGCGCAATCATCGCCCGCTGTCGCATTCCACCGGACATCTCGAAGGGATAATTTTCAAGTCGCCGCTTCGGCGAGGGTATCTGGACCATCTCCAGCAGCTCGAGCGCGCGCCGGCGTGCTTCGCCTTCGCTCACGGGCTCGTGGCGACGGATGGTCTCGGTGATCTGTTCGCCAATGGTGAACACAGGATCGAAGGCCGTCATCGGCTCCTGGAAGATCATTGCCACGGTCGGGCCTCGCAAGGCTGCCATCGACGCTTCGTCGAGCGAGAGTATGTCGTGCCCATCGACCTTGATCCGGCCGGCGATACGCGTCTTGTGTTCTGGCAGCAAGCGCATCAGTGCCCGCATCGTCACGGATTTCCCGGATCCGGATTCTCCGAGAATGCAGAGGACTTCGCCCCGCTCGAGATCGAAGCTGACGCCATTGACGGCGTGGGCCACCGAATCGCGCGCATGGAAAGCGACATCCAAGTCCCGGACATGGACGAGGGGTGGGCGAGTGTCTGTCATGGCTTTGCTCCCGTCGACGTCGCGCGGTGGCCTGATGCCGGATCGGTAGCATGGCAGGCTATCAGGCGCGATGGCACGGCCGCGTCCGTCGCCAAATGCGGTTCCTTGTGACGGCAAACATCGCCGACAAGAGGACATCGCGTGTGAAACCGGCATCCCGGTGGCGGATTGATCGGATTGGGCGGATCGCCCGCTATCGGTGCCTGCTCTGCCCTGGCGTCCGGATTCATCGATGGCATCGCCGATAACAACGCCTTGGTGTAGGGGTGACGCGGCGCATCGTAGATGACATCGACAGGGCCGATCTCCACGATCTTTCCCAGATACATGACCAGCACGCGGTCGCTCACGTAGTTCACCACGTTGAGGTCATGGCTGATGAAGATGTAGGTCAGCTTGAACTCACGCTTGAGATCCATCAGCAGGTTCAACACCTGAGCCTCGACGGACTTGTCGAGGGCCGAGACGGCCTCGTCGAGAATGACGATCTCCGGCTCGAGCGCCAGGGCGCGGGCGATATTGATGCGCTGACGCTGGCCACCGGACAACTCGTGGGGATAGCGCCGAATGAAGAGATTTGGCTCCAGGCCGACCTTCGCCAGCAATTCCCGCGCACGCGCTTTGGCCTGGGCGGGGGGCAGTCCATGGACAATCGGTCCGAACGCAATCGTATCCTCGATCGTCAAGCGCGGATTGAGCGAGGAATAGAATCCTGGAACACCATCTGCATGCGGCGGCGCATGTCGCGCAAGCCCAGTCCCGCGGGCCCGACCTTCTGGCCATCGATGACGACGTCGCCGCCGTCCGGCTCCATCAATCGCATCAGCAGGCGGGCTGTCGTGGACTTGCCGCATCCCGATTCACCGACGATCCCCAGCGTCTCACCACGACGCACCTCGAAGCTCACGCCATCGACAGCCTGCACACTCGCGATCCTGCGATTGAGCATGCCACCACGGATCGGGAAATGCTTCTTGAGATCGTTGACCTCGACCAAGTTGCGCTTCTTGCCAGCATCCAGTTCAAGTTCGACCGATGTCACCATGGCCCGCCTCCCTACATCCGAATGTCCATGGCCTGACGCAAGCCATCGCTGACCAGATTGAAGCTCAGCGAAGTCACGAAAATCATCACGCCTGGCAACGCCGCCAGCAGCGGATTGATGTAGATGGCCTGGCGCAGAGTATTCAACATCAGCCCCCACTCGGGCTCAGGCGGCTTGACGCCGAGGCCAAGGAACGAGAGGCCGGAAGCCAAAATGATCGAGACGCTGATCAGGCTGGTGGCATAGATGAATATGGCGCCGAGGACGTTCGAAAGCACGTGAACGCGGATGATTGTGCCGGTGCGAGCGCCGGATGCGCGCGCGGCTTCGACATAGTCGAGGTTGCGCACCTGCGTCGTCACGCTTTCTGCGACACGGGCCAGCGGTGGAATGAAGACCAGGGTAAGCGAAAGGATCGCGTTGACGATGCCGGCGCCCAGTGCTCCGGAAATCGCGATGGCGAGCAGGACTGATGGAAACGCGTAGAACACATCCATGGCACGCATGATAATCATGTTGGTGAGCCCGCCGACGAAGCCAGCGATGACGCCAAGCGAGCCGCCAATGGCAAGGGCCGCGAGGACCGGGGCGATGCCCATGAAGAGGGACAACCTGCCGCCGTGGAGGAGGCGGCTCAACATATCGCGACCAGTCTCGTCGGTGCCAAGCAAATGCCCTGTCGTGCCTACAGGCTTCAGCCTCTTGATCATGCTGGCCTTGTAGGGATCGTGTGGCGCCAGCACGTCTGCCAGAACGGCACTGAGGACAATCAGTATGACGATGCCTGTGAACAGCAGGGTGACGCGGTCGCGCGCGAGGCGCTCGAAGACTGTCGTCCAGTACCCCCGCGACTGCATCGCCACCTGGCCGACGTCGATGCTTGCCGGCGCTGCCGGCGTGATGATGTTCATGGATCTAGCTCCGGCGCATGCGTGGATCGACGAGCGTCTGCATAACGTCGACAAGGAGATTGAGTGCGACGAAGAAGAGGGCCAAGACAAGGATCGTGCCTTGCAGCATCGGGATGTCACGCCGGAAGATTGCATCGTTGAGCAAGTAGCCGGTTCCTGGCCAATTGAAGACGGTCTCGACAAGAATCGAGCCCCCAAGCAGGTAACCGAGCTGCAATCCCATGACAGCGAGCACGGTTGGAGCCACGTTCTTCACGATGTGCAGCATGATACGTCCGTGCATGAGACCCTTGGCACGCAAAGCCTGAACGAACTCCTGGCTCAGCACCTCGGCCACCGTTGCGCGCACCGTTCGCGTAATGATTCCGCACGGAATGACGGATAGGGTGATTGACGGCAAGATCAAGTGGCGTATGTGGGCCCAGTCCCATTTCCAGCCATCTGAACCGCCGGGTCCGATGCCCGTTGCCGGCAGCACCTGCAGCTCGACGGCGAAGATGATGACCAGGACGATGCCCAGCCAGTAGTGTGGGACCGACACGCCGGCTACGCCGAAACCGGTGGCGAACTTGTCGACCCATGTGCCTTGGAAATATCCGGCGAGACCGCCGAGCAACGCACCAAGCGCGAACCCGAACGACGTTGCCACCACTGCCAGCATCAAGGTGTTGGGCACGGCGTTGGCAAGCGCTTGGGCCACCGGCTGATTGTTGACGACAGACAAACCGAGGTCTCCGGACAACGCACGGCCGAGCCAGCGCACGTATTGGACCGGCAGCGGCTTGTCGAAGCCGTAGTCCGCTTTCAACTTCTCGACGACCGATGCCGGGGCATCGCCACCGACCACAGCGTTGAGTGGATCACCAGGTGCGATGTGCACCAGCGCGAACACCAGCATCGTCACGCCAAGAGAGATCGGCACGGCATAAAGCAGACGCCTCAGGATATAGCCAAGCATGATTGCATGGTCCTTTCGATCCGTCGCACGGAGACGGAAGGCGAAAGCAGGCCTGCCCGCGGGCACGCCTGCTTCCTATGACGTCACTTGATGTAGACGCCGCTGAGGCTCTGGAACCAGTTCTGCGACTGCACGAAGCCCTTGACCTTGGGCGCCATGGCTCGCGGTGCCACGTCATGGACGACCCACAGGAAGAGTGCATCATCGACTTCCTTGGTGTGCACCTTGGCCAGCACCTCGTCGCGCGCCTTGGCGTCGAAGGTGAGTTGAGCTTCCTTCAAAAGCTTGTCCATCTCCGGGTCTGAGTAGAAGCCGAAGTTGACACCCTTGGGGGCATGCACGTCGGAGCGCAGGAAGCGCGTGAATGCGCTGAACGGATCTTGGGTGGTGTAGGAGACGTTGACGCCATTGGAGCCTTCAGCCTGGGGTGCCTTTGCGCCTGCACGCCAGATGTCCAGCAAGGCTTGCCACTCGACCACCTTGTATTCGACGTCAATGCCGACATCCTTCAGGTTCTGCTGGATGTACTCGTTCATTTGCAACGGCAGCATCTGGCCAGAGCCCGAGGCGGAGATGGTCATCTTCACCTTCACCGGCTTGTCGGGAGTGAAGCCTGCTTCGGCCAATAGCTTCTTGGCTGCAGCCACGTCCGTCTTGATCTCGAACTTGGGCGTCCCGTACCAGGCGCTGCCCTTTACGACATGGCCGGTTGCCGGCACGCCGAAGCCGCCGAGGAGCTGCACGATGCCAGCCCGATCGACCGCCAGATTGGCGGCCTTGCGCACGCGGATGTCGTTCCAGGGCGAGCCTTCGATGCGGCTGAAATGCCAAGGCCAGACGTGCGGGTAGACATTAGAGACGACTGCCATGCCCTGCGATTTGATGCGCGGAATGGCGTCTGGTGCGGGCGCCTCGATCCAATCGACCTGGCCGGACAGGAGAGCTGCAGTGCGTGCACTTGGATCAGGCAGAGGCAAGAGAAGAAGCTTCTCGAGCTTTGGAACGCGCGTCTTGTCCCAGTGCTCCTTGAACGGCAACAACTCCAAGCGCTCGCGAGCCGCCAGTTTCTCGAGTTTGAAGGGGCCGGTGCCTGAGGGCTCCTGGGCGAACTTGTTCCAATCTTTGGTCTTGGCCCATTGGGCGGGCGAAGCGATCAGGAAATAGCAGATCTGGAAGGGAAAGAAGCTATCGGGCTCCTTGGTGGTGAATTCCACCGTGTACTTGTCCACTTTCTTCACGCCCTTATATCCGGGCATGCGGAAGTTTACGAGGGAACCTTGACGGGCGCTGTATTGCGGCGATTTCTCGTCGAACAGCTTTTCAAAATTGAAGATAACCGCGTCGGCGTCGAACTCGGAGCCGTCATGGAACTTCACGCCCTGGCGGAGCTTGAAGGTCCAGCGGGTCTTGTCTGCCTCGTCCACAGACCAGCTCTCGGCCAGCCCCGGAATAAGACCGGACGCCTTGTCCGATGTGGTCAAGTCCCAGTTAATCAGTGCATCGTAGAGGGTGAGGCCTACAAACCGGTAGCCTTCGAAGCCGTTGTCGGGTTGGCCCCAGGTCAATGGCACGTCGTTTGCCGTCATACCGATGCGCAAAGTGCCTTGAGCCACCGCCGGGATGGCACACGTGGTCGCCAGCACCGCCAAAGAGGCGGCTCCAGCAATGGATCTCATGCCAGTGAACTTCATCGAACGCAGATCTCCCTTTTCGCTAGCCGATAGCCGGCTGCTGTCGTCAGGCGCGAGGCACAGGCTGCTCGTTGGATCAAACCCGAGCGCTTGCACGCCATGAAACGTATCTCGCAATTGCGAAATGATGTGATCGAAGTTCCGGCAAAAATGCGCCGCACCTGCCTATTCTCCTGGCATGCACGGCGCGGATTTCACACGTATTTTTCAAATTCAAACAGGACAGACCGCGCCACAAAGCGGCATCTCGCAGGAGCGAACGACGATGGTAGAAATCAACGCCGAGCGCCTATTGAGCGACCTCTACGAGTTGCGTGACATCGGCCGCTACAAGACCGGGGTGCATCGCCCTACGCTGTCAGTCGACGACATGACCGCGCGACACTGGCTGGTTGGCAAACTCGAAGCCGCGGGCCACACGGCCGAGATCGATGGCATCGCCAATGTGGTCGGTCGTGCGCCAGGGACAGGGCCGCATGTACTGGCAGGCTCGCACATCGAAAGCCAAAATCATGCGGGCTGGTTGGACGGCGCGCTCGGCGTGATCTACGCGCTGGAGACTGCCCGGGCGATCGCGCAATGCGGAGACTCGCAAGGCGGCGTCGATGTCGCTGCATTCGCCGACGAGGAAGGGCACTTCGGCAATTTCCTCGGCAGCTACTCGTTTCTCGGAGAATTGACAGAGGCTGCCATTGATGGGGCCCGCGATCGCACACACGGAACGCCGCTGCGCGAGATGCTGGCCCAGGCCGGTTTGGCCGGAAAGTCTCGCACCTTGATCGACACATCGCGCTATTGCGCCTTCCTCGAAGCGCACATCGAGCAGGGCGACTGGCTCGAAAGCCAAGGGTTGTCGCTCGGAATCGTGACGAGCATCGTCGCCATCTGGCAATACCGCATCGTATTCGAGGGAACCCAGAACCATGCGGGGACGACGCGTATGGCCATCCGCCGCGATGCCGGCGTGGCGCTCACCCACTTCTGCCAGACCATTGCCGCCGAGTTTCCGAAAGTCGCGGGGGCCGCGAGCGTATGGACCACAGGCCGGATCACTCTCGAGCCGGGTGCGCCCAGCATTGTGCCTGGCCGTGCCGAAATGCTGTTCCAGTTGCGCGATGCCGATCCGGGCATTCTGGAGAGGATGCAGACGCGGCTGGAGGAGCTGGTGGCGGAGGCAGATCGCGTGGGACCCTGCTCCGCGCGGCTCGAGGTGATCAGTCGCAGCGTACCGGCCGTGATGGCGCCGGCCATTCAGCAGGCGCTTGCTGAGGCGGCCGAGAAAAGGGCCCCGTCACGCGCAATCAAGATGCCGAGCGGAGCCGGTCACGATGCCCAGAACCTCGCCCGCCATCTGCCAACCGGGATGCTGTTCGTGCCAAGCATTGGCGGCATTTCGCACCATTGGACCGAGAACACCTCGGACGATGACATCGTGCTCGGGTGTCGCGTTTTTGCGGATGCGGCCGAAACACTTTTGAAGCGTTGATGCGTCCTCGACGATGCGCCCAGTCGCCATTCCGTCGGGTTACATCGAGACAGTTCGGGCCTGATTTTGGCAGCGCGGCAGACAACACAGATTTCGTGCGCCAAACCCGTGTTGGCTGGACCATGACCTGAAAGAGGTGGCAGGACGCTCGACTTTCACGTTTCCGCCAACTCACCCATCATACCTGCGTCCTCGTGCTCGAGGTTGCGACAGTGATACATGCAGGGCCGATCGGGATCGACGTTATCGGAGAATTGCGTGATCACTCGGACCAACGTCGCAGATGGCAGGCAGTTCAGTCCGAGCGAAGGAGAAAGTGACGACGATCGATCATGGCCGAAACTTCTCAGCTGCCTCATTCCGATTGCCGGCCCAAGGGGGACCGCCATGGCCAGCGCCTCACTGCGATGCGCAGTGCAAGGATAGGGACCGCCAACCATTGCAACAATGGAGAAAGCCCGGTGCCTAACCACGGCACCGTTGGCATCGAGGGAGAATAGGCCCAGCTCCCTCGCACGCTCACATTGATCCATTCGCTGTAGATCGTGTAGCCCAAGCCGAGGACGAGCAGGACGATGAAAGTCGCCTGCAGGGACGCATGCGGCCATTGATGGCGCCCCGCAATTGTGAGCGACACAATGAGGGCGAGCGCGGCAATCATGAGGTCACCAAGAGTGCAATGGATGACCGCGAACGCCTGCCTAGACGCACTCTCCGCCCAAATTGTATAGAGCGGCAGTTGAGCCACCTCCCATATAGTGTGCAGGACCATAGAAGCGGCAAGATAGCGTCGAATGGCCTGCAACCAATCCATGACTAGATCCTCGTGCTTCTCAGCCGCAGCGCATTGCCCACTACGCTCACCGACGACAATGACATGGCGGCCGCAGCGATCATCGGCGAGAGCAGAACACCTAGGAACGGATAGAGGATGCCGGCTGCGATCGGCACACCGGCTGCGTTGTAGATGAAGGCGAAGAACAGGTTCTGGCGGATGTTGGCCATCGTGGCCGCCGACAGATGGCGGGCACGCACGATGCCGCCGAGGTCGCCTTTCACCAGCGTGACGCCTGCACTTTCCATGGCCACGTCGGTTCCAGTGCCCATGGCGATGCCCACATCAGCCGTGGCAAGCGCAGGCGCATCGTTGACGCCGTCACCGGCCATGGCGACAACTCTGCCTTCACGCTTCAAGCGCTCGACGACCTTGCTTTTGTCTTCCGGGAGCACCTCTGCCTCGACATCCTCGATGCCGAGCTTGGCGGCGACAGCCTCGGCCGTGGTGCGGTTGTCGCCTGTCAGCATCACCACCTTGATGCCCGCCTCCTTCAGCGCCGCTATGGCACCTGGCGTACTCTTCTTGATTGGATCGGCGACGGCGATGAGGCCGGCGGCCTGCCCATCGACGGCGACGAAAATGGCTGTTGCGCCCCCCTGGCGATGCCGGTCCGCGGCTACACCAAGGTCTCCGATTTCAATTCCAGCCTCGCGCATGATGCGCTGATTGCCGATCACGAGGTTGCGCCCCTCGACCTTGCCGATCACACCGCGCCCGGTCGGCGCATCAAAGCTTTCGGGTGCAACGGACGACAGGTCGCGCTCCTCGGCGGCTCGGATGATCGCTGCGGCCAAGGGGTGCTCACTCGACCGTTCGAGGCTGGCTGTCCATCGCAGCAGATCATCATCAGAAATGTTGCCGACCGTCTCTACGGCGACAACCCGAGGCTTGCCTTCCGTTAGTGTGCCAGTCTTGTCGACGACAAGTGTGTCGACCTTTTCCAGGCGCTCGAGCGCTTCGGCGTTCTTGATCAGAACACCGAGACCTGCACCGCGCCCGACGCCCACCATGATCGACATCGGCGTTGCCAGACCGAGAGCGCATGGGCAGGCGATGATAAGGACGGATACAGCTGCGATCAGCCCGAACGTCAAGCGCGGCTCCGGCCCCCAGATCGACCAGGCGAAGAACGCAAGTACGGCGACGAAGATTACCAGCGGAACGAACCAGCTGGAGACTTGGTCGGCTAGGCGCTGGATTGGCGCCCGGCTACGCTGCGCCGTCGCGACCATTTGCACGATTTGCGAGAGCACGGTGTCGCGACCGACCTTGCCCGCGCGCATCACGAAACTGCCAGACTGGTTCATCGTGCCGCCGATGACATTGTCGCCAGCGGCCTTGGTCAACGGCATGCTTTCTCCGGTCACCATCGACTCGTCAATGGCGCTGCGCCCCTCGACGATTGCGCCGTCGACCGGAACCCGCTCGCCGGGCCGGACCCGCAGTTGGTCGCCGGTGGACACCAGCTCGAGCGCGACATCCTCGTCGCTGCCGTCGGCCCTGATCCGACGGGCCAGCTTCGGGGAGAGATCGAGCAAAGCCTTGATCGCGCCGCCGGTCTGCTCGCGGGCCCTGAGCTCCAACACCTGACCCACCAGGACCAGGACGGTGATGACGGCCGCCGCCTCGAAATAGACCGGCACGGCGCCATCGGCCGTCCTCATCGAAGCAGGAAACACGCCGGGAAAGAGCGTCGCGATGATGCTGTAGACCCACGCCACGCCTGTGCCGATGGCGATCAGCGTGAACATGTTGAGGTTCATTGACTTGAGCGAGGCCCAGCCACGCTCGAAGAACGGCCGGCCAGCCCAGAGAACGACCGGCGTCGCGAGTACGAATTGGATCCAGTTCGACGTCTGATGGCCGAGCCACTGATTGAGCCCCGTTAGATGGCCGCCCATCTCGAGCAGGAACACCGGCAGCGCCAACGCCAGGCCGAACCGCAGCCGACGCGTAAAATCGACGAGTTCGGGGTTAGGGCCGCTGTCGGCAGTTACCAGTTCCGGTTCGAGGGCCATGCCGCAAATCGGGCAAGATCCCGGGCCTTCCTGGCGGATCTCAGGATGCATCGGGCAGGTATAGATCGACCCTGGCGGCACCGGATCGTTGGCAATGTCCTTAGGTTCGAGAAAGGCAACGGGATCGGCGATGAATTTCTCGCGGCATCGCGCAGAGCAGAAAAAGTAGGGATGGCCCTCGTGGGTGTGGCGGTGCTTCGCCGTTTTTGGATCGACGGTCATGCCGCAAACCGGGTCCAGCACTGCCAGTGCATCATCCGACTTCGCAGCACCTTGAATATATCGCTCGGGCGTACTCGCGAATTTCTCGCGGCAGCCGTTGCAGCAGAAATAGTAGGTCAGGCCGTCGTGCTCGTGGCGGTGCTTCGCCGTGTGTGGATCCACGGCCATGCCGCAAACGGGATCCTTCAATGCGACATCATGATCGTGATGATGGCCGTGCGTCTGAGCGCTTGCCACATGGTGAGCCATCTGGCCCTCCTGCTTCGGTTGGATTCGAGCACCGCTCGCTGCCATACCCCGCTAGGGTATCCCTTGACACCTATACCCCCACTAGGTATTGGTCAAGAATGAAAAGCGAAGCGAAACCATCACGGCTCAATCGCTTGAGCCGCATCGAGGGGCAGGTGCGCGGGCTTTCTCGCATGGTCGAGGAGGATCGCTACTGCATCGACATCATCACGCAGATCTCGGCCGTCAGGGCAGCGTTGAGGCGCGTCGAAGAGGACATCCTTCGCGAGCACGTTGCCCACTGCGTCGAGCATGCCATCGCCAGTGGAGATGCGGCCGATCAACGCCAGAAGATTGCAGAGCTGATGGAGATTCTGCGAAGGTCCGCACGCTAGCTTGCGGACGGCGGACCTGCGAGCGCCGGCCTGCACCACGACGCAAGCTGACTT
Source organism: uncultured Alphaproteobacteria bacterium (assembly GCA_963761475.1). GTDB lineage: Bacteria > Pseudomonadota > Alphaproteobacteria > Rhizobiales > Hyphomicrobiaceae. Next base: position 51,362 of record CAVXGT010000007.1, on the reverse strand, counting down.
TACGGGAAACATGGTTGCGCGGTGGTCTGAACTGAGAGCAGGCCACGTCCCCATTCCAAGGGCCACGACAATTGCGGCACTCCCGGTGAGATGGGTGGTTGCACACGACGCAACGCCCACAACGTTGTCCAGGAGGACGGGGGCGGTCATGCCACCGAAGGCCCTGACTTGGCATCCGTGGTGGTCGCTCACGCGATTTCACGGCAATCCGAACTGTTCAGCATTCGCGACATCGCAATCCCTGCAATGGCAAGCGCGATGCGGTCGACTGAGGCGATTGGCCTTGTGCCAATCGTGGCTGGACGTGCGACATTGATTACATAGAAGAGTTCCTGAATTTGTGTCGCCCATGTCATTGGCACAGAATAACGTTCCCGTCCCCGGGGCGGCGGCAGCAGTGAAGGCATCGTGATGGCGAGCACCGACCTCAACTTCCACATGGCTCTGTTTTGCGATTTCGAGAACGTCGCGCTCGGTGTGCGCGATGCCAAGATCCCGAAGTTCGATATGAAGCTGGTGCTCGAGCGATTGCTGCTAAAAGGCAGCATCGTCGTTAAGAAGGCCTATTGCGACTGGGAACGATACCAGGAGTTCAAGGCCGCCATGCACGATGCTGCCTTTGAGCTCATCGAGATCCCGCACACGCGGCAGTCTGGCAAGAACTCCGCCGATATTCGCATGGTGGTCGACGCGCTCGACCTTTGCTACACGAAGGACCACATCGACACTTTTGTGATCATCAGCGGCGATTCTGACTTTTCACCACTTGTCAGCAAGTTGCGCGAGAACGCCAAGACCGTGATCGGGGTCGGCGTGAAGAACAGCACTTCGGATCTGCTGATGAACAATTGTGATGAGTTCATCTTCTACGACGATCTCGTGCGCGCCAGCACAACGACGAAATCTCGCAGTCAGCGCCCAGCAAAGAAGAAGGTAGCAACGGACGACAAGCCTGCCAAAACAGCGGCACCGTCCGGCAAGGCCTCGGTTGGCGAATACGTCAGCAAGGAAGCGGACCGGCGGGACGAGGCCATCGATCTTGTCCTGGAGACGGCGGAGGCGCTCTTCGCCGAAGGCGTCGACCGCGTGTGGGGGTCGATGGTCAAACAGACGTTGAAACGTCGGCATCCAGGATTCAACGAGAACTTCTACGGCTTTCGGTCATTCAGCGACCTGTTGGAAGAGGCAGAAGACCGTGGCGTCGTGGACCTGGAGGCGGACGAACGGTCCGGAGGCTACGTGATCCGTTCCGTGCAGCGCGGCGAATGATGCAGAGCATGCAGCCATTCGCCTGTTTTTAGCTTGCGCCAAGCGCTTCCTGCCATCCGCGCCTCGCCGACCTTGCGGAGTACCAGTTGAGCTCAGTCCTCCAGATTTGGGAGGAGGCCCGATGCTCCATTGAACTTGTCCCCGTTTCTGGGACCTCAATACGTGCCCGCACCCTTCTTCTCGGCGGCGGCCGGCTTGGCGCCCGTCAGCATGCTTCGCATGCCCTCGCCGTTGACGCGCCACCACTCATGAAGAATCCGGACGTCCCAGCCGATGCAGAAGTGCTTCACGCCCATTTCGAGATAAGGCGCTGCCTGTTTTATGTCGGCGAGCTCCACGCGAGGATGAAGGCCCATCTTCAGTGCCGTCTCGATGGTCTTGCGTTCCGCCCGCTTGATATCGGGATGGTTCCGCTGACCAGTAAGACCCATACTCATGGAATAATCCGAGGCTCCAAACTGCACCATGTCGATGCCCTTGACCGCCAGGATCGCATCGAGGTCTTCGACGCACTCTCGCTTCTCGACCATGATTGCGATCACCACGCCATTGAGCGCTTCGACGTAGGCAGGCGAGCCACCTTCGAGAACCGTGCCGACGTCGCGCCGCATGCCGACGCCGAGACGCCCGCCGGTTCCAGGTGTTTCCGCGCGCACGGCTGCGACACAGGATTCGGCGTCGGCCACGGTGCGAATATCGGCGAACAGGATGCTCTGAAATCCTGAGCCGATCGCCCGCATGGCTTGATGCGTGAATTGCGTCTGCTCGACTTTGATCATACCGCCGAGGTTTTTCAGCTCGAGAGCGCGGCCCAAGTTATCCAGGTCGTGCATCGTGAATGGCGAGTACTCGGCGGTGAATTCCACGTAGTCGTAGTTGTCAGCGTCGCCGACCAGCTCCACCAGAGTAGGCCAAGTGGACAGCAGATGCGTTCCGATCGACGGCTGGTTCGCATCGAGTAGAGCGCGCAAGCGATTGTGGCGCATGGAGACGTTTCCTCAGATGGACGGGTTGAGACATGCTGCGCAAAGGTGGTCCAATAATCAGCCGTGCGCAATGGTGATGGCGAACCTGCAGTTTGCTGCTGCCTGGAGGCCGCGGCTCTGGTGCTGCCCGCACGTGGATGAACTCTTGTCAGGTACATCAACGCTCCGGCAATCGACGCTTAATGCGCACCCTTCCGCGACTTCCTTGACACGAACTTGCACACGGGCGCCTCGGGTCCAGTTCCCTCGTGGGCCCTCTCCGCTACGCGACGCTCCCTGAAGTGAAAATTAATCTTGCGGGGGCCACGAGGCTTCGCGAGACCTTGTGGCCGGGCCCCGCTGCCCTCTGGCTAGCCCAGTTTGATGACCCTGCCCTCTGCATGCGATCGCTCTAGCGCGTCAATCAACGCGTGGCGGACGACGGCGTGATCGAAGTCGGGCGCCGGCGATACACCCGACCCCATCGCCACGGCGTAGCGGGCGTAGGCCTGGGCGACGTTGACCGCCGGGCTCTGTGGCATGTCTCCCGGGGCGAGCCGATAGCTCGCGGGTGGGTGAACCGCCTTCATCTCGCCCTTGCCGATGCCGATCTGGAGTTGGCTTGGTCCGATGTTGACCGACTTCGAGGTCAACACCAGCGTACCCTTCTGGCCGTAGACTTCCATCCGAATTCCGCTTGCGTGGTGGGGCACACTCGCCACCTGCCAGGAGACTTCAGCACCGTTCCGCAGCACACCTACCACCGAGACCGTGTCCGGCGCGTCAACGGGGAAGTCGTCGCCCGTCACTGCATGCTTCCACATCTCGATCCGCGTCGTGACCCGCGCGCTGACCTCAGAGAACTCGCCGAGGATATGACACATGGCGTCGATCGCATGACCTCCCGGAATGGTCATCGGGTTGGCGCCGTTCTTCCGAATGCCTTGCCAGATGCGGCCGTCGCCGCGCACGGGAATCGAATCGACGATGACCCGCATGTTGACAGAGACGATGTCGCCGATCTCGCCATTGGCGACGAGATCGCGCGCGTACATGACAGCGGGATCGCTTCGAGCCTGGAGGCCGACCAGGGTTGGCAACTTGGCGGCCTTTGCGGCGTCCGCCATCTCCTTCGCCTCGGCCAAGTGAGCGCCAAGCGGCCATTCGCAGCAGACCGGCTTCCCCGCACCGATGGCGGCCATGACCAACTCCTTGTGCCATGGCACGCGGACGACGACCGTGACGAGATCGATATCGGGATGGGCCACCATCTTATGGATGTCGTGGAACGCCAGATCGGCGCCGAACTTCTCCGCCGAGGCTTTTGCGGTTTCTGCATGTGCGGTGCACACCGCCTTGAGCTCAAAATTCGGCAATGCCTGCAAGGCTGGTGCATGGGCGTTGGCGCCCCAGCCGCTGCCGCCCGGGGTTACCGTTGCGCCGACGATTCCAACCCTGATCTTGTCAGCCACGATCCTGTTCCTTCCATATGAGCGGAGCCTGAGCAGGCCCTGGGACTGGACCATAACATTGCAGCGCCGGGAGTCGGCAAGGTATCGCCAAATCGACGGCTTGTTTCCGTAGCAAGCATCGCGCGGCGGAGGATGCGTCGACCGCCGACCAAGGGGGCATAGGTCGAGACTATGCCGGCTCGGACGTCATAAGCGCAATATATGGAGCGGCAGAACGGTTTGGGCGCGATATTCACTTGCCGACGATCGGCAAGCCTGCCTCCGTCGAACCGTCCGCACAACATCCCCCCGTGTTCAGTTGGCCTTCAGGAAGTCGACGACTGCAGCGTTGAAGTCCGTCGGATTCTCGTAGGGGAGACCGTGCGTTGCATCGCGGATCACCACCACCTTCGAGCCCGCGATCGCGCCGGACAATGCTTCCACGTTCGCTACGAAATTCGGACGCGTGTTGGCGCCGCAGAGAAACAAGGTCGGCGTGCGAACAGTTGCAACCGTCGCACGCGCATAGGGGCGGCGCTGCTCGTCGCGCTGTCCAAGCATCGTGCGCGCATTTGCGCGGCTGATTGCCTTGCGCTCTTCCGGGCGCCGCTCCCAGGCACCGGGTCCACCCGTGTGCTCGGCGATGATCCTCAGCCCGCCCTCTTCGTCACCCGCCGCGACCAAATCTGCAGCCTTTGCGAAGGCGCTGGCTTGGCCAGCCCCGCCAAGCTTGCCACCTAGGCTCTCGTCAAGCTCGCCGCCGGGTTCGGCCAGGATCAGCGCGCGTAGCAGCGAAGGGTGCCGTTCCGCAACGCGTAGGGCGATATGACCGCCCCGAGAATGGCCGAGTAGCGCCACCTTCTCCTCTCGAAGCGCGCCAATGAAAGCAGCCACGTCGGCGACATGAGTGTCGATGCGGAAGTCTCCGCCAGACGTCGGCCAGTTCCCAGGCCAGGAGTGGCGCATGGACAGCGCCATCACATGGAAGCCTGCTGTGGCGGGGGGGCCATCTGCGCGGCGAAGCTCCTCTGGTCGCCGAGCGTACCGTGTACCATCAGCAGCTTTCGACCACCGACGCCGGCTTCGCTATAGTGCAGCTCGGTTCCGTTTACGGTGAGGCTGGGCATCGCATTCTCCTTTTCAAACCGTTACAGGGGCACGCAGTTGCGCGGACAGCTATTGTCTGGCCTCTCACTACCCACGGATGCATAGCCCAGCCCAAAGGATAGGTCTCGGCATTGTTGAGGTGCGCGTTGCTTGTGAAGGCGAACACAGTGGTCAGGTCAGGCTCGCAAAAAAAATACGTTGCTCTGTCAATTTCTATCGAAGGCGGTTGCGGAACGGCCGGTAAGGCCGGGGAGGCCCAGAAGGCCCGCTTGCAGTGGACATATCGGCAGCCATTGAAGGCGCTCTCATGGCCGACTGCAAAGTCGAGCGCTTTTCTCTCGACGGAGAGCGCGACGATGCAAAGCCGTCGCCGATGAGGGCGCCCACCCCGGCGCTCGTTGCAGTATGGCAGGATCGTCCAGTGGACGGGACATGCGCTTTGCATGATCGCGGCCGTCTCAGCCCCCGGCAAACTCGGCCCTGGTGGCCTCCTGTCGTTCGCCGGCATCGCTGATGCGGCGGATGCGGCAGCGCTGGCCGCGAATGCTTGCCGAGCCGGTGACCGGATCGTAGGGCCCGTCGTAGCTCAGTGCCGCGTTTATGTTGATGTCGAGCACGCCGCGGTCGGGGGCGGAATCGTGCGGTCGCCACCACCCCATGCCCGTGCTCACGACGTCAGGGGGCGTGGTATCGGTGAGTTTGGCCTTGAGCCGGCAGGAGCCCGCTGCCGTTTCGACGAGCACCCAGTCGCCATCTTCTATGCCGGCCGCCAAAGCCGTCGCCGGGTTTACCAGAACACGCGGATCGGGAGACACCTTCTGCGCCCAGGGCTGCTCGTGAAAGCGCGTATGGTGAAAGGTCTTCTCGCGGTCGCCGGTGATCAGCGTCAGCGGCATCTCGTCCGCGGTGCTCGCTGTCGACGCTGGCTCAACGCGCACGCTGTCGAATGCTGGGAGGGGATCGAGACCATGGGCTGCGAGGCGCGAGGCCGACAGCTCGATCTTGCCCGACGGCGTGGGAAACGGCCGCTCGGTGAAATTGCCTATTCTATACTCCGGCCGCGCCCAGCCCTTCGCCTCAAGTTCGGCGAAGCTGATGCCAGAGCCTGCCAGCAGGTATTCGTTGAAGGCGCGTTGCGAGCGCCACGGCAACAGCCGCTTTGTGAGTGCCTGCCGAGCGTCGAGACGGTCGAGCAGTGGCACGGCGATATCAATCTCCTGGCGAGCTTCGCCGCGTGGAGGCGCGGCCTGTGACAGAAGCACTATTTGGCCGGCCGCTTGAAAGGAGACCTCTTCCTCCTCGACGGATGTGGTCTTTGGCAGGACAATGTCGGCGAGTTCGGCGGTCGGCGTCATCAGGTGCGTTGCGACGGCGAAGAAGTCGAGCGCACGCAGGGCCGCCATGGTGCGACGCGGGTCCGGATAGGTCAGCAGAATATTGACACCGCTGATGTAGGCCGCGCGCACGGGATGGGGCCTGCCCGTGAGCATGGCCTCAATGACCGAGGGATTGTGACAGGCAGTCTGCCAGCCCTCGGGGCCCGCCCAGAGGGGGTAGCGCTCGGCGCCAATTGTCTGCCGCTCGATGTCGATCGGCAGGCGATGCTCGGGACGATGCAGGAGTTCGATATAATTCGAGAAGCCCGCCGGCTTCTTAACCCGGAGATTGCCGCCAGGCCGGTCGACGTTGCCCGTTATGGCAACGAGGCAGTGATAGGCCCGGAAGGCCTGGTGCCCACCGGCGAAAGCATCGATGCCATGGCCCGACAAGAACGTCGAGGGGCCGTCGGCATACATGCGGGCAGCGGCTGTGATGTCGGCGGCGGGTACACCGGTGATCCGCTCGCCCTCGGCCGGGGTCATCGTGCTGCAGCGCGTTGCCAATTCGTCGAAGCCGACGCACCAGCGATTGACGAATGCGCTGTCATAAAGCCCTTCGGCGATGACGACGTTGATCATTGCTATGGCGAGCGCCGCATCTGTGCCGACCTTTGGTGCGAGCCACAGGTCCGCCATCTCGGCCGCCGGCGTGCGCTTCGGATCGATCACAAGAAAGCGCGCGCCCCGCTTCTTGGCCGCCTTCAATTCAGCCCACTGGATCGGATCAGCCACCGTGGGATTGCGCCCGACGATCATGGCGCAGCGCGTGTGCTCGACGTCGCCGCCATTGTCGATATCGAGGCCTGTCACTCGTGCCGAGACGGCGCGGCAACCACCACACAGGTCCTGGTTGATCATCCAGTTCGGCGAGCCTATCGAGCGGATCATCAGCGCCGTGATCAGGCTGCGACTGAAATTGGCGCCGCTGGTGGCGCCGACGATCGACTGGGGCCCATGCGCGTGCCGCACGGTGGCAAAGCGATCCGCGATCTCACCGAGCGCCTCGTCCCAACTGATTCGCTGCCACTTGCCAGAGCCTCGTGCGCCGGCTCGGCGCATGGGGTGGAGAAGGCGTAGAGGGTGGGAGGCGAGGTCGGGCCCGCCACGGATGCCTTTGATGCAGAAGTTACCGCGCGAATGCGGTTGCTCGGGGTTCGGCGCGACTTTGGTCACGACGCCGCCGGCTATCGTGACGAGGGAGCCGCAATTGACCGAGCATTCCCAGCACGTGCTCGGATAGGTGCCGTCGCCAAGGCCCGGGGCACGGAATGCCGAAGAACGCGTGTCGCAATCCTCATTCATGCGAGCCTCCGCTACCTGTCGCTTGACCAAGATAGTGCGGCAATCGCGCCGGCATCAAGCCATTGCAGCTACGAAGGCAGGCTTGATGTCCTGCGCGGCACCTCCAAAAGGAGACATCGCGGACTGCAATGCAAACTGCTGATTGGTGGCACGTCTGCTGTCAGAGGCGTCTCTCAAAGGCATCGCCCGCCCATCTTGCTCAAGGCGTCATAGGACATGATGGCTCGGGATTACGGCTGCCGGAGCACGTTCCGCGTGAGGCTCCGGCGCGCGCCAATCTCGGCAGAGTTCGCTTCAGCGCGTGGAGCCGAGCTCGCCTCGCATGCGCCTTACAAGCAGCTCGACGTCACCTGATCGAAGGCAGGTCGGGCCCAGAACGATCACGTCTTCGCGGGCTCGGGCGTGGTTGACGTGAACCGATGGATTGCCGTCCTGGAGCTGCTTGATGAGGCGAGCCGCAGACAATCCGAGCCTAGCCTGATCGAGTTTCAATTGCACCTCCGGCACTCCCTTGCCGTTGCGCTCGATCAGCGCCACTTGCGCGCCAGCGATGTCCTCGAGTTCGGCAGCAATATCCCGACACAGCGCGAGCCACTGCTCATGCACCTGATCATGATCCTGCTCAACGAAGATCCGTAGCGCGGTCAAGAGGCCGACAATCTCCTCCTTGCCGCATTTGGCGACGCGCCCGATACCGCTTGCCGGCACCCCCGCCAGCCGCGACTTGTCGATCAGATTGGCGGGTGGGCTCCATTGCTCGAAGTAGGTGTCGTGGTCGAGTTGTTGCAGCGCGGCCGACTGGACCAGATCTCGCCGGCCAGCGAGAATCCCTGACGCCTGTGGACCACCCAGCGCCTTGCCGCCCGAGAACGCGACAAGATCGGCGCCCTCGGCAATGAAGCGCTTGAGGTTGGCGGCCGGCGGCAGCTGGGCGGCCGCGTCGACGATCACCGGCAGCCGGCGTCGGCGCGCCAGCTCGACGATCCGCGGCAGCGGCGGCTCGGCATGGTCCTGGACGACGAACAGGATTGCCGCCGTCCGCTCGCTGACGACAGCTTCGTATTCCCAGATCTCGGCATCGCGAACGCCGGCTCCCGAGAAGCGATCGGGTATCCCCACCTCGACGAGCCGTGCTCCGGCCTGCGCCACCGCATGGTCGTACATGTTGCGCTGGCTGCGCGCCACGATCACTTCGTTTGGCATGCCCGTCGTGTTGGGGAGACGGTTCATGCGTGCGGGGTCGAGGCCCGCGAGACATGCGGCCGTGCCCAGCATCAGGGCCGCTGCGGCTCCTGCTGTCACGTAACCGGCCTCGGCTCCGGTGGCCTCGGCAATCAGCTCCGAGGCGCGGCCCTGCAATTCGCCCAGGTCGACGCACCATTGTGAGGCCTCCGACATGGCCTGGGTCACCTCGGGACGCATGATGCCGCCGCTGAGACGCGTCGACGGCCCGGAGGCGTTGATGATGGTGCGCACGCCAAGGCGGCCGTAAATCGACTCGTTCAAGCGACGGTCAGCGGAAGCAGGCATGTCCATCTCGCGGGTTCCGGGGGGTACGGCGGTACGTGGCGGTCGCTACATGTTTCGCATTGGGGACCGCAAACAACTTCGTCAGCGGACCAGGAGCTGGGGTGACTGTCAATGAGCCAGGCCCCCAAAATAGCCAACGTCGCGCAACGCCGGCTTGACGCTTGCGGTCTCGTGCCGGAGCATGCCTGCAGCCAGCGGCATCTCGCCAGCTCGCAGGTTCTTTGCAAGGAGATCGATCGTGGCAGCGAAGAAAGGCGATGGCCTGTTGATGGTCTACAGCGAGGTGGCAGAGCAGTACGAGGAAGAATACAACGCCTGGTACGATACCGAGCACATTCCAGAGCGCCTCTCTATTCCCGGTGTGCTCAATGCGGCGCGCTATCAGGCCGTGGACGGCGGGCCGAAGTATCTCGCCTGCTACGAACTCGACACCCCCGAGGCATGGCATTCACAGGATTGGCAGAAGTGGCTGAGTCAGCCGACGCCGTGGTCGAGGCGCATGTCACCCACTGTCATCGCAACCAAGTTCATTCGTAATCTTTACCGCCGTATCTATCCTGAAACCGTATCGAAAGAGACGGCGGAGGCTGACATGGCGCCGGTTATCCTCGTCGGGCGGATGTCTGTGCCAGAGGCGCTCGATGCGAAGTTCAACGAAGCCTACAACAACGAGCGGCTGCCGCTGTGCTCGCGCATTCCGGGCTACATCCGTGCGCGCCGGTTCGAGGCGATGATGGGCGAACCGAAATACACCACCATCCATGAGATGGCCTCGCTCGACGTCTGGAAGAGCAAAGCCTGGGATGATTGGCGAACCGCCGTCACGCCAGTCTGGAGCGGCGAGATCAGGCAGGCCATGGTGCATGCCGAAGGCTCACCCGGAGTCTTCCAACGGATCTTTCCGGCCTGAACGTGTTCGAGGCCCATCAGAGGGTACGTCGGTCCGGGCTGGACAAACAAGACTTGAGTTCGCGGGGTGCCGACCCCTGCTCGAAGCCAAACTGGAGGATACCATCGGTGACTGGCGTCTTGACGGGCATTCGAGTCCTGGATTTCGGCCGCTATATCGCCGGGCCCTATTGTGCGGCCATGCTTGGCGAACATGGCGCCGAAGTCATTCGCATCGAGAAGCGGGGCGAGGGCAGCGAGGACCGCGTGGTCGTCCCAATTGCCGACGGTGGCGAGGGTGCGCTCTTCATGCAGATGAACCGCAACAAGCTCGGCCTCACACTCGACCCGATGAAAGCCGAGGGTCAAGAAATCGTGCGACGGCTGGTTGCGACGGCCGACGTCGTGGTCGCCAACCTGCCGCCGCGCACCTTGCAGGCCATGCACCTCGACTACGAGAGCCTGCGGACCGTCAAGCCCGACATCATCCTGGCCACGGCCACTGCATACGGTCGCAACGGCCCCTACTCCGATCGTGTCGGCTTCGATGGCGTCGCCCAGGTCATGTGCGGAGCTGCCTACCTGTCGGGAAGCGACGAGGAGCATCCGGTGCGCTTCCAGGCGCCTTGGGTCGATTTTGGAACGGGTCTCCACCTCGCGTTCGGCACGATGGCAGCGCTGATGCACAGGAAAGCGACCGGCCGCGGCCAATTGGTGGAAGGTGCACTCCTCGGCACCGCGCTCACTGTTGCGAATTCAGCGTTGATCGAGCAGGCGGTCATCAAGGCTGACCGTCTCCCCTCAGGAAACCGCTCACAGATCTCGGGTCCGGGAGACGTCATCCGCTGCAAAGACGGCCAGATCCTGATCTCCGTCGTCGGCAATCCATTGTTCAAACGTTTCGCTGCGATGGTCGGTCAGCCCGGGCTCCTCGACGACGAGCGTTTCAGGACCGACATCGATCGCGGCAACAACGGCGCGGCCCTCTCCGCAATCACGGAACTCTGGTCCCGCGAGCGCACGTGTGCCGAAGCACTTGCGGAACTCGCCAAAGCCAAGGTGCCGGCGTCGCAGGTTCTGAAGCCGCAGGCCGCATTGGATGATCCGCACATCCAGGCCATGGGCTTTTTCCAGGCTCTTGAGTTTCCCGGAATGCACAAGGCGGCGCCGGTCGCCAAAGTGCCCGTATGGCTCTCAGAAACACCCGGCACGATCCGGCATCGCGCACCTGCGCTCGGCGAGCATACGGACCAGATCATGACCGATCTCGGCTACACGGCCAGCGAGATCGCAGAACTGAGACTTAAAGATGTGATCTAGGGAGGCACTCATGAGACTCAAGGATAAGGTCGCTATCGTCACCGGAGGCGCTCACGGCATGGGTGCGGCGGAAGCACGGTTGTTCGCCAAGGAGGGCGCGGCGGTGGTGATCGCCGACATGCTGCACAAGGAAGGCGAAGTCGTCGCCGCTGATATCCGTTCCGGACAGGGCCGGGCAACGTTCGTGACAACGGACGTCACGTCGGAGACGGCGTGGAAGCATCTGATCGCCACGACCCTCGAAACCTACGGCCGGCTCGATATCCTCGTGAACAACGCTGGCATCAGTGGCAGCTCGGTCGGAGACGAGCTTTCGCTTGCCGGGTGGGAAAAGCTGATGGCCGTCAATGCCACCAGCGTCTTTCTCGGCACGACGCTCGCGGCGGCGGAGATGAGCAAGACCGGCGGCGGCTCGATCGTGAACATCTCCTCGATCATGGGGTTCATCGGCGGTCCCGACAGCCATCCTGGCTACAGCGCGTCGAAGGGCGCGGTGCGGATATTCACGAAGTCAGCCGCGGTGCGCTTCGGCCCGAGCGGAGTGCGGGTAAACTCGGTCCACCCGGGGTATCTGCCGCCAATGCTCAACAATACCAATGCCTCCGGACGCGCCTCCAAGGCGGCCGTCACGCCATTGCGGCGCCTCGGCGAGGTCATGGATGTCGCCTATGGCGTTCTGTACCTGGCCTCAGACGAAGCGTCGTTCGTCACAGGAACCGAACTCGTGATCGATGGCGGCTATATCGCACAGTAGGCGGTCGATCACACGCCGCCGCGCGCAACAGCCTGGCGGCGTTCACGCCCGCGACCCACCTCGGTCGCGGCGCCTCATGACGGCTTCGCACCCTCCTGCAATGCCATAATACGCGGCCCGATGCTGCGGCCGACGGCAATCGCGCGCTCGAGCTCCTTCTCTCCGTAAGCGAGTGGGTCGCGTGATGCCAGCACGAGCGCGGCGCACAGGATACCGTCTCGCCGAACGGGGACCGCCAGCATGGCGCGAATGCCGGAATCGAAGACGGGGCCGAAGCGCGGAAAGCGGCTTACCCATTGTGCACGATCGTCGGCGCCATAGCAGAACCCGTCTCCGGTGCGATCCGCCACCTCGACGACAGTTCCTTCGAGCGGACGCAGATGGCCCGTCGCTCGACCGGGCACGTTGCTGCCGTAGACGTAGGCGTCGTGGAATACGCCGCCCGCTGCGTCGATCAACCCGATGTTCAGCCTATCGAAGGCGAACCGGCCGGTGAGCGCGGCAACCAAGGCGTCGCCGAACGCCGAAAGCGTGTGGGCATGCCGGGTGGATTCGATTGCCGCCTCGGCGAGGGATGTGCTCATGTCAGCGCCCCCATACGTCGCCGAGGAAACGCAACCAATTCTCGCCGAGCACGCGACGTATCCGCGCCTCGGTCCAGCCCGCGCGCTCCATGGCTGGAATGAAATTGCCGAAGGCGCCGAGCGTCTCGAGGCCCTTCGGCATCGGCGGCACCTTCGCATATGGCTTCGTCGTCGGCCGTCCGCGCCCCTTGTCGGCCGAGAGATACTGAAAAAATCCGATGTCCTGATCCTGGACCCAATCGGTCCCGATGCCGACGCTCTCCTCGCCGACGAGGTCAATCAGGTACCCCATGGCTGCAACACAATCGTCGAGCGTGCTCTCGTCGCCCTTAGGCAGGAACGGCGTGTAACTCGCGAAGCCGACGAAGCCGCCGGCGTCGGCGATGGTGCGCAACTGCTCGTCGGTCTTGTTGCGCGGGTGCTGCTTCAACATGGGGCAGCAGTGCGTATAGGCGACCGGTACTTTCGAGTGGCGGATGGTATCGTCGCTCGTCTGCGGTCCGACATGGGACAGATCGATCAGTATCCCCAGCCGGTTCATCTCGTCGACCACGTCGCGTCCAAAGTCGCTGAGACCTCCGTCGCGGCTCTCCCAGCAACCCGAGCCGACAAGGTTCTGGGTATTGTAGGTCAGCTGCATGACCCTAACGCCGAGTTCGCGAAAGAGGACGAGATTGGAGATGTCGTCGTCCATGCCGCTGGTGTTCTGCCAACCGAGAATGATCCCGACGCGGCCCTCCCGCTTGGCCCGGAGGATGTCAGCTGGCGAATGAACCTGGGTGATCACATCGGAATGCTCGTGGAACCATCGCTTCCATTGGGCAATGTTGGCCATCGTCGCGCGAAAATCGTGCCACACGCAGCATGTGCAGTTAGCGGCGGTGATGCCGCCTTTGCGCATGTCCTCGAACACCTGGCGAGAAAAGCGCGCAATCACCAGTCCGTCGATCCGAACTGCATCTTCGAGAGCCGATGGCATGAGCCTACCTCCACTTAACAGGCAACTTGCAGACGGCGCGACCCTGCCTCAGGGTCCGAAGCTCGATCGCGCCTGGATACCCCAGCGATCATAAAGGTGAGTGAGGATGTAGAGCGAGTCGTAGTCGCCAATCACGCTGCCGTCATGGCGCAAGCGTCGATAGCGAACGGCAACGTGGACCTTTTGGCCATCGCCCTGCACGATGTCCTTGCCGATCCACTCACTCCGATGCCAGCCGTCCTCGCGCTGCAGACGCTCGAAGAGGTCGAGTGGATTGGAGCCCGGCGCAGAGTAGGTCACGATCGTTCCGACTGCGATGCGCGCATGCGGGAAGTGCATCTCGCGTTCCATGGCCATCACGTCGTGAGCGTTCACGGCGGCCATGAAGCGGTCGAGGCATGCCAGGCACGCCGTTTGGGTCTCGTCGTCGACTGCCATGGCGTGCCTCTATACATTTGATAGGCTGGTCCGAAGCCCCCGGCATGGTGCGCGTCGCGCCTTCCTGTTTCTGGGTCCCGGGCGTCGTCGGTGCTTCAGCGCACAGCCTTCGCCGGCAAGCGGAAAAATACAATACCTCGATAGGACGAAGCGTCCGTGTCCCCGCCCCAGTTGCCTGTCACGTGTGTTCCTGGCATGACACACGGGTTGCAGACGCGAGCGTCAATCGTTCCGGCGCCGACTATACGAGAGATTGCGAGCCCATGGACCAGAATACATCAGACTTGGTACTCTACCATGCCTGGGTGTCCAGCGCCTCACGGCGCGTCAGGTTCGTGCTCGAGGAGAAGCAACTCCCTTATAAGGGCATTCTCGTCAACCTTCTGGAGTTCGAGCAGCACTCGCCTGAGTACCTGAAGCTCAATCCGAACGGTTTCGTCCCGACTCTCGTGCATGAAGGCCAGCCGATCGTCGAGAGCAGTGTCATCTGCGAGTACCTGGACGAGACGTTTCCTGCCAATCCTCTGCGTCCCTGTGATCCGCGTGATCGCGCGCGCATGCGCGTGTGGTCAAAGTGGACCGACGAGGTCGTCATCCGCGCCTTCCAGGTCGCCAACTGGAACCGCATGATGGCCCCGACGGCGCGCAATTGGACCGACGACGAGGTCGAGCGGCGGCTCAAGGCCGTGCCAGTTCCGGATCGGCGGGAGGATTGGCGGCGCATGGCGCGCGAGCCGTTCAGCGAGGCGGAGATCGCGCACGCCGTCGCCAATATCCGCAGGACGCTCGAGCGTATGGAGTCCGACCTCACGCGCACGCCGTGGCTGGCGGGCGAAGCGTTCTCGCTCGCCGACATCCACCTGTCGCCCTATATCGTGCGCATCGGCGAGCACGCCGAACGGGGTATTCATCTCAGCGACTATCCGCACTGCGCGGGTTGGTGGCAGCGCCTCACCGCTCGGCCTGCCTTTCGTCGCGCACGGATCGAGCCGGTGAAATTCGATTGAAGCTGGCGATCGAGCACGCTGGCGATACCGCGCCAATCCGGCTGGCAGCGGCGCGCCATCCAACCCCGTCGAACTCAGGCTTGATCACTGACGCGGCGCCGGCCAGAGTTGCCGGCGCCCTTCGCGGTTAGCCGGGGTCCGAGACACCTGCACATCAAGCGACATGGTGCATCGGTGAGCGCCGGGAGCGTCGATCGCCGCGTCCCTGCAGGATCGTACATCAGGCACCGCATCCCAGTCCGTCGTCTCAGGATTGGCTATGGCGGTCGCTTCCGAGAAAACAACGCGAGTGCACCTCCAATTGAGCACTCAACCTCGTGGCCCTTGGCGCTATTGATAGTCAGCCGAGCCTTTTGTCTTTGACAAGCCCTCACCGATCTCGACAGCCTCTCAATTGGATCGAGACTCGCGATCGTTATGCGAGGGGGTGGGATGGCGCTCGCATTGCGTGACTATTCTGAGGCAATGGCCGTGCTCTGGTGATCGAAGGGCCGCGACGTGTTGCACTTACGAAGATGAAGGAAAGCTGGGCATGGCAGAGCAGCAGTTCGACTACGTCATCGTCGGCGCCGGGGCGGCAGGTTGTGTGTTGGCGAACCGCTTGAGCGAGGACAACGCTGCCAGCATCTGCGTGCTCGAGGCAGGCCGCAGCGACAATCATCCGCTCATCGCCATTCCCGCTGGCTTCGTAAAGACACTCTACGGCGATCGCTTTGTCTGGCCGTTTACAACGGAACCGGCGCCAGGTCTCGATGGCAGGAGTATCGCCGTGCCGCAGGGCAAAGTGGTGGGTGGCTCCAGCTCGATCAACGGCATGGTCTACAACCGAGGGCAGCGCGCCGATTTCGATGTCTGGGCGCAAATGGGAAACCGGGGATGGGGTTTCGATGATCTCCTTCCTTATTTCAACCGCTCGGAGGCCCGCATAACCGATGGCGATGCGCCGCATCGCGGCCAGAATGGGCAGCTGCCGATCACCGATATCGATTGGACCAACCCCCTGGCCCAAGCTTTTCTCGACGCCGCAGCCGGGCTCGGCATCCCGCGCGCCGCCGACTACAACTCCGGCACACAATTCGGCGCCGGCTATTTCCAGCGCAACATCCACAAGGGATGGCGTGTCAGCAGCGCAAGCGCGTTCCTGAAACCGGCCCTACGCCGTGGCGTCGTTTCGCTGACAACGCATGCGTTCGTGACAGGCTTGGACATGGACGGCTTGCGCGTCACCGGCGTGCGCTATCGTGATCGGGCGGGCCGTGATCACATCGTTCGCGCGGGCCGTGAGGTCATCCTCAGTGCGGGCACCGCGAACTCTGCAAAACTCCTCCAGATCTCCGGTATCGGCGCGCCTGCGCACCTGCGGGACATCGGAGTTCCCATCCGTCACGCGCTGGCCGGAGTCGGTGAAAACCTGCGGGACCACTACTCCGTGCGTATGACGGCGCGAGCCAGGAATGTGCGCACGATCAATGAACTCGCCCGATGGCCCAGGCTGGCGGTCGAGGTCGCGAAGTGGACGGTGGGACGGCCGAGCGTGCTGGCGTTGTGTCCAACCATCGCTTTCGTGCACGGCAAATCGCACCCGGATCTTGATGACGCCGATCTGCGGATCCTGTTCACGCCCGGCAGCTATCAGGATGGAAAGGTCTATGTTCTGGATAATTTCCCAGGCCTGACGTGCGGCGCCGCCCAACCGCGCCCGCACAGCACAGGATATGTCCGCGCTCGCTCGGCCGATCCGATGGAGGCGCCCGCCATTCAGCCCAACTACCTTGCTGCAGAGGTCGATCAAGCCATCACGCTCGCCGGACTCCGCCTTGCTCGACAAATCCTGAGCCGGCCCGAGATGGCGAGGTACTTTGATCACGAGACGCTTCCCGGCGCCAACGTCCAGACGGATGACGAACTGCTCGATTTCGCAAAACGCAGAGGAAACACCGGCTATCATCTGGTCGGCACGGCAAAGATGGGCCCAGCAAGCGATCCGCGTGCCGTCGTCGACGACAAGCTGCGAGTTCATGGCCTGCACGGGCTGAGGATCGTGGATGCTTCGATCATGCCCATGTTGCCGTCAGCGAACACGTTTGCTGCGACCCTCGCCATCGCTGAAAAAGGTGCCGATCTCATTCGTGGCCGTGGCGTTACCACAACATGATGCGTCACTCACTCGTGCCTGCCGATTGCGTGGACAACGACCGCAGGCAGCGCATGAAGACAAATCAACGTAGGACCGATATTGGTCGTGTCACAGCTGGTGATTTCAACTGATAAGACCCGCTGGAGGGAGGACAACTGTTCGTGCCCACCTACAATCAGGAGCGAGGCCGAGTGCTTTGCGGTTCGGTCCCTGGAATATAAGGCTTGTGCCGCCGATGCCCGATCTCTCCTCTGCGTTCACGTTACAGGGTGTCACGTTGCGCAACCGTATCGCAAAGTCGCCCATGACCATATATCGCTCGGTCGATGGGAGCATGAGCGATTTCCATCTGATCCTCGCCGGCTCACGTGCGGATGGCAGCTTTGAACTTGTGTTTCTCGAGCAGCTCGCGGTTCAATCCGATGTTCGGACAAGCGTCAGCTGCGCTGGCATCTAGGGCGATGCTCACGTCCCGGACCTGAAGCGGGTCACTTCCCTTTTCAAGAATATGGGGACCGTCGCCGCCATCCTACTCGGCCACATTGGACGACGCGGCAGCTAGAAGTAGCCATGACACGGCAAGCAGAAATGGGCGGCGCGTGCTCCTGACGGGCGGCAGGTACGCGGTCCGTCACCTATTCATCACGATCGGCGTTACACACTGCCGGTCCGAGAGCCGACCATTCCCGAAATCCAAGACATTCATCGGGCTTATGGCGATACTGCCCGTCGTGCGTACGACGCCGGATTCGAGTGGCTCGAAATGCATTTCGCCTCGGCAGCAATGTTCTGCAATGGGGCGGCGCGCGTCGTGATCAGATCCGCAGTCAGCCCGTACATGTCCGTAACTACGCACGGGCGTCTGCGATCGTTGGCGCGATTGGTCTGCTCCATAGATTTCTTCGCTTCGGCAATGGCGGCCCTGATACGCCTGGCTGACATCCGTTGCCACCCTTCGCGCGCTGGCCGCCTGGTCTCGAGCAAGGCTGCATGCGTTGGAAGCCCCATTGATGAACGCCTTCCCGGCAATCAACTGGCAAACGTCAGGTCGGACTTTTCGGGTGCTGCCCGCCGCGGCTCAAAAGAACGACCAACGGACCGAGCGCAATGCCGAGGCCCATCACCGCGAACGCTGCCCGCCAGCCAAGGTCGGTCGTGGCACCACCGCCCATATCGATGGCAAAGCCGACGAGAGAACCGCCGGCCGCAGCCATGCCGAAGCCGACCATCGAATGCAGCGCCATCGTCGCCCCGCGCGCACCAGGCGAGGCGCTCATCGCCATGCCGGAGGTCAGAGCCCCGAAGTCCCCCGGAAGCGTAAAGGCATAAGCCAGCATCAGGAGAAGCAGAACCGCGGGGGGCGCGTCGACGAGCGCGGCGACAGATAATGCCACCACCGACGATGACGACATGATCAACGCGATCGAGCGGTGGCGCCCGAAACGAAGTGCACATTCGTTGCCAAGCACGCTCGCCGGCAACGCCAATAGGGTGATGACGACGCTCAGGGCGATCGGCGAGAGGATTGCTTGACCGCCGTTGCGCGACACGATGTACGCCCAGAAGGCGACAAGCCAGGTACGAAACCCATAGAGCTCGAAACAATGCACGCCGTAGCCGAGGATGAACCCCATCGCAGCGCGATTGCGCAGCACAGGGCCGAAACTGATGAGCGGAGACGTTGACGCCGGAGGCCAGTGGGGTTCGAGCAGGGCACAGACAGCGATCATCACCAGCGGCGCCAGGCCCGTCGCGATGAAGGCGGCTCGCCAGCCGAAGACGTCAGCGATCAACTGCGCCGCCAGAAACGACAGCCCGACGCCAAGCGAGAAGCAGGCCGTATAGAGCGTGATCGACCGGGAGTGGTCACCGGGTCCGAGCCGGTCGGTCAAGGCCCTGAGGCCAGGCATGTAGGCGCCGGCACAACCGACACCAGCCAGCGCCCAAAGGACGGTCGCAGAGAAAAAGCCGTCAGCCATCAGCCCAAACGCGATGGTTGCAGCTCCCATGATCGCCTAGCCGATCACCAGCACGATCCGGGCGTCGATGCGGTCGGTCAGCGTCATCAGGACTGGAACGGCCAGCATGTAGCCGATCGAGTAGGCGCCGGCCATCAAGCCTGCCTCA
Organism: uncultured Alphaproteobacteria bacterium; assembly: GCA_963761475.1. Taxonomy (GTDB): domain Bacteria; phylum Pseudomonadota; class Alphaproteobacteria; order Rhizobiales; family Hyphomicrobiaceae. The sequence continues at coordinate 32,125 of CAVXGT010000007.1, read as the reverse complement.
CTGGCCGAGAGCTGCCAGAGCGGGATGAGATGTGCGGCCATGACGGCCGGAACCGCAACGTGTGACAAGAGATTGGCGACCTGTCCCAGGCACATCGCCAGCACGAGACTGCTTCCCCGCAGCGCAATCTTCGATGCCATCCCGTACTGCTCCCCCTGGCGGCGCTTTCGACCGTTTGACGTCTCAAGCGACCCACGATGGTGTCTTTCCGGCCACGATGGCGCAGCGCCTCGGTGCGAGGCCGCGCGATCGCGACTTGCCTCCCCCCATCAGCCTCTTAATCTGTCACAGAACTGTCACATTTCATTCTATCTCAGCGGATGGCCGCTTGAACAACCCAGCATCTGGGCGCCTCGAGCGCCATACGGCAGCGGTCGAGGCCGACCGCGGCTCCTTCAATGCGGCCGTCGCACTCGCATTGACGCTACCAGGCGATACGCTGCTCTATCTGCTGCTGCCGCTGTATGCGGCGACCTTCGGCGTGTCGCTGCCGGAAGCTGGCGTACTGCTGGCCGCCAACCGACTGGTCCGCATCGTCGGCTACGGCTGGGTGGGCCGGTTTTACGCCGCCCGAGGCCCCCGCGCGGCCACTATGCTGGCGAGCGTCGGCGCGGCACTGGCGACACTGAGCTACGCGACCCTTTCGGGGCTGTGGCCACTGCTCGCCGGGCGACTGCTTTGGGGGCTGTCCTACGCAGCGCTCAATCTTGCCAACCAGGCGCTGCCGACGGCGGTGGCGGAAGGTGCGGCTCGACGCACGGGGCGATCTCGGGCGATCATTGCCGCTGGTCCGATGATCGGTCTCGTCGCGGGCGCCGTGATGGCCCTCTATCTCGGCCCGCGCTCGGTGTTCTTCTCGCTGGCCGCGCTGTCCTGCCTGGCTCCCTTCTTCGCTGCGCGGATCCCGGTCCAGGCCGAGCGGCCGGTGCTCGCTGGGCCACGCTTCGAATGGCCGGGACCGATCAGCCTGTGGTCCTTCGCTGGCGGGTTCACACTCGATGGGATTTTCATATTCGGTCTCGGCTTGCTTGCGGCGCACGCCTACCCGAAAGGCGCCGTACTGGCCGCAGGTATCGCCATGGCCATGCGCTACGCGGTCGAGGTTGCCTGCTCTCCGCTCGGAGGCATGCTCGCCCACCGGTTCGGTGCGCGTCGCGTTATCGTGCTGACCTCGTTGGGCGCATCGGCTGGCCTCGTCATGCTTGCGACGGACGGCTGGCTGCTCTGGCTCGGCGTGCTCGCAACGATCTCGCTACGGGCCCTCATGCAGCCGCTTACGGCCCCGATGGTCGCCGAGGCGCACCCGGGCTCCGAGCGCATACGAGCCCTGGCCCGCCAGGCGACATGGCGCGACATCGGCGCCGGGACGGGCCCCTTAGCGGCAGGCGTCCTTATTCCGATACTGCCGGCGCTAACGCTATACGGGGCAGCCGCGATCATGCTGGCGGCGACGAGCCTTATGCTTTGGGCGGTTGCAATCCCTTCCGGAAAGTTGGCCGACGAGACATCGCAACCGACAGACGGCACCGCCGAGCGCAAAGGCTAAGTCGATGTCGCAGGAGGTGATCGCAATCGTACTCGCTGCGGCGTTGCTGCATGCCACATGGAATGCCTTGGCGAAGGGTCGGCAGGGGCACGATCCGCTGATCGGCGCCGCAATCATCGCGACAGGCGCGGCGGTCGTCTCCATCGCCATGCTGGTGGTTGTCGGCATGCCAGCCGACGCGAGCATCCCCTACGCCATTGCGTCGGGTGTTATTCACGTCGGCTATTTCCTCCTGCTCGGCCTCTCCTATCGAACTCGCCGACTACTCGGCGATCTATCCTTTGACCCGTGGAACGGCGCCCCTGATCATCACCACGCTGAGCGTCGCGTTGCTCGACGAAATGCTCTCTGCAGCCATGCTTGGCGGAGTGGTTCTGCTTGGCGTTGGAGTGCTGGGCCTCGGCTTTCACGCGTTGCGGCGGGGCGGCATCGATGGGTACGGCATCGCAGTGGCCGCAAGCAACATCGTGGTCATCGTTGCCTACACCTTGATCGATGGTGTCGGCGCCAGGGCTTCGGGTAATCCCGTGGGCTACGTTGCGTTGATGATGATGCTGACGGGGGCGCTGCTGACGCCGATCATTCTGGTGTGGCGCCCGCAGGAAGTGATGGCCAGCTTCTCGACGAAATGGCTGCTGGGCCTCGTCGGAGGCGCCATGGTGATGGCGTCTTACGGGACCGCGCTCTGGGCGATGACGCGCGCTCCGATCGGGGCTGTTGCAGCGCTACGAGAAACATCGGTGTTGTTCGGCACGCTGATTGCGGTGGCCTTCATGGGCGAGCGCTTCAATCCGACCCGCCTCCTGGCGACGCTTACAATCTTTGCCGGATTGGTAGCCATGCGGCTGTCGTGAGGGGAGCCAGGATGCCGGCGCCGAAGGCGTTCGTGCACCGGCCGCCCTGCGTGGCTGCCGGAGCGCCCACGCATAGCGCCGGCGGCTACGCGGCAGGATCAGGCACGGGCACTTCGGGGGGCGGTGCCCGATAGGCCAGCGATGCGTGCCGGCGGATGGTATTGTCATGGCACCGCCAGCGCCCGATGATGATCCGCCCTTCATTCAGGGAGTACAAGTTTTCGCCATTGAAGAGCTCGTCCCTCATCCGAGCGTTGAACGACGCGTTGTACCCGTTCTCACACGGACGACCCAGGGCAGTGTCCAGAATTTTTCGCGCAATCGATCTGGCTGATTGGTGCCCGGCGCGGGCTCAGGCGGTGGTGTTGGTGGCTTGATGGTCCTTCAACAGGTCCATCGATAGATACCTCTTGGTCGACCATGCGGTGCGGGCGACGTGGCGCAGGCAGGCCGTCACTTTATTCAGCGCCGATTGCCCGTCGGGGAAGGCGCCGACCAAGCGGGTGCGCCGGCGGATCTCGCGTAGAAGGCGCTCCAGCGGATTGCTGGTTCTGATCCGCCGCCAGTGGTTACAGTTGTAATTGAAGGCGTAAAACAGGGGGCTGATAGCCTTCGAGCGTCTGCACGCCAAGAGACGCTAGCGTCCTTCTGCTTGCCCGATGACGCCGGCGCGCCGCAGCGAGCGGGATAATCGATTGATTTCATTGGCGATCCCGGCAGGATTCGAACCTGCGACCCCCAGATTAGGAATAAGCTGCTCTGCAATATCATTGTCTAACATACCCTAACGCAATTCCAGACGAACCAGATATTTGTGCCCATATAATGGGGACTCTAGGCTATCACACCCTATCACTCCATAACCATCTATATCGGGTACATTGTGTTACCTAGGAGTTACCTAGACCATGGCCAGGATCAAACTGACATCAGCCGCCGTTGAACGCCTCCGGCCACCGAAAGCAGGGCAGAGCGAGTATTTCGACGAGCTCCTGCCGTCGTTCGGGCTGCGAGTTTCGCATTCCGGCACCCGAGCCTGGTTTGTCATGACGCGGGTCGAAGGCAAGCTCATCCGGCTCACCTTGGGGCGCCACCCGGGGATGAAGCTCGCCGATGCCCGCAAGCAGGCTCAAGAGATGATGCGGTTGGCCGCCGCGGGCATCGACCCCCGTCATGTCGAGGAAGAGAGGCGCCAAAAACGTCAGATCGACATCGACAACACATTCGGGCGCTTGGCTGAGCAGTTCATGGCGAAACATGTCGAGCCAAACCTTCGTCCGACAACGGCGCGAGAGTACAAGCGGATCCTCTTTGGAAAGGATACAGCGAGGTGGCGCAGCAGACCCGTCTCCTCAATCAAGAAGGCCGACATCCTGGAACTCATGGATGCGATCGACGCGAGGGGCGCCAAGACAGCAGGAGGGCTGTCGCTGGCCTATCTACGGAAATTCTTCAATTGGTGCGTCGATCGCGACGCTATCGAGACATCGCCTGCCGACCGCATCAAAAATAGTCGCAAGATCCCGTCACGTGCCCGAGTGCTGACCCTCCAGGAGCTCAAACTGATTTGGGCCGCGGCTGACGCCGAGGGCGGGATCTTCGGACCGATCGTCAAGCTCCTGATTTTGACCGGACAGCGGCGAAATGAGGTGGCAGGCATGCGATGGGAGGAATTGCGCGATCTCGACATAGCGACTCCCACTTGGCACATCCCGCCTGAGCGTACCAAGAACAGGCTGCCGCACATCGTGCCGCTTTCCCCTCAAGCTCTCGCTGTTATCAAGGCGACGCCTCGCACTGGACACAATCTCTTCTCGGGCAACGGAGAAACGCCTGCATCTGGCTTCAGTAAAGCCAAGGCGCGCGTTGATCATCGTATCTCCGAGTTGGCCGGGAAATTGGGAGTGCCGGCTCCGACGTCGTGGCGGTTTCACGATCTTCGGCGAAGCATGGTTACCATCATGAATGAGGAACTTAAAGTGCCGCCTCACGTCGTTGAGGCCATAATCAACCACATGACGGGGGCAGCCAAATCTGGCGTAGCAGGGGTGTACAATCGCGCCACCTACATTGATGAACGGCGATTAGCCCTGAACAGCTTCGCGGGAACAATTTCTTCTATCGAGGCGAAATAGCATGAGTGAGCATAAAATACTGCCAGACGAATATATTCAGGAGATGTCAAGACTCATGCTTGAAGAGTGGCAAACCTTGAAGGAAGCGAAGCCAGAAAGAAAAGTCGCACAATCTCGGCAGAGATTGAAGGATAGAGCGGCTCAGTACCTGATTACGGTAAAATCACAGCAATCTTCCTTGCCAGATGAACTTGTTATACTTCTGTGTGAAATGCTGGACGATCCCGCCCGAAACAAGATTCGACTATCAGACGAATGGAACGATGAACCAGAAATAGAGAAAATTGGGTTTCGCCTGCTCATGTTAATGATGGCTCGTGCGATGGGTGTGCGGTCATCATCAATTTTGTCATTTTTTCTCGCCATACTATATGAGGCACGGCACGATCCCGATCCGAAGGGTGAAAACCCAAGTTCGGCCAGCTTGGGCAATGTCGCAAGAGAAGTCAAAGTAACGACAGCTACCGTTCGCCGCTGGAGGCAACAGGAGAATTACCAAGAAATGATCAAGGAGCGTCGCGGCCATAAAAATGCCTGGCTCTGGCTGCTGAACGGGATTGATGAGTGATCGAAAAATGGGGGTTTGGTATGCCCGCCAACGCTTGTCGTTTGGAGCCGGGCCTCAAGACTTTGGCTCTCCGCTATTTCAAGTGGGTAGCCTGAGGTCGAGTTTGCCGGCGACGAGGTAGGTTATGGCCATGAGGTTCTTGCGCGTGCGGTAGCCGCGCGCCTTGGCCTTGGCGGCCTGGACGAGCGAGTTGATGCCCTCGATGAGGCCGTTGGCGATGCGGCTGTCGAACCAGGCGAGAATGCCGTCGTCGGTGCCGCATGAGCGTGGCAGCGACTTGCCTTCATCGGTTCGAGGCGCGAGCGTCGCGCCCAGAGTGCCAGCGATCGAGCATGAAGCCGGCCCAGCTCGCGCGATGCTCCTTGTAGATGTTCTGGAAGGCGAGGCGCATGGCCCACGCGCGCCCCGTCTTGAGGTTTGCCTTGGCGAGCGAACCGCGTGTCGCCAACTGTGCGGCCGAGAGGTTGGCGTCGTTCTTGAGCCAGAGATAACGGCTGCCCTTGAGTTCCGGGCGGCTCCTGGTCTCCAGGCGGCGCACCTTGTCGACGGCCTCGCCAATCAGCTTCATGACGTGGAACTTGTCGAAGGTGATCTCGGCCTCGGTCAGGTTCTCGGTGACGCCGGCGATATAGGCGCCGCTCATGTCGATGCAGACCTCCTTGATGCGGCTGGCATCCGAGTTCTTCGCATCGACCCAGTTCGCGAACTCGGCAACGGTTTGCTGGCCACGCCCCTCGGCGATGAACACGACCTTCCTCGCGTCGATGTCGACGAACAGCGTGATGTAGTTGTGCCCGCGCCTGGCGGCGGTCTCGTCGATGCACACGCGCGTGAGGGCGGCAAGATCGAGTTCGGCAAGAGCCGCCTCGACATAGTGATGCACGACACGCCAGAGCTTCGTGTCGTGCTCGCCAAGCATGCGGGCTGCTGCCGCGACCGGCATGTGGATGATCAGCGTCATGGCGAGGGCCTCGAACAGCAGCGTGAAGCCGGAGCCGAGCCGCGCCCACGGCACCTCGACCTGCCTGACGCCGCACTTGCCGCACGTGATGTGGGGCGTCCTCGCATGCAGGAATGCCTGGTGCTGGAAGAAGTCGAGATGCCGCCACGTCTTCCGCGTGGTGTCGTGGACGGGGCAGTCGGCGGCCTTGCAGTCCGGGCACGGAAAGCGCCCGCCTGCTTTGAAGTCGATCTCGATGTCGAGGCGCTTTCTTGCGGCGTCGAAGTCGGAGGCGGAGACGAACCACGGCGAGTTGATGCCGAGGGCAAGCTGGAAGAGCTGGGTATCGCGCACGTCGGCACCAGGGTTGAGAAACGATCCTGACACCCAGTGTGCCGCCGCGCCGTGCGGCCCTCAAGGACAAGCCCAAAGAGGGGCGCGCAAGGGCGCGTCCTTGACCGCCGCCCGTCCCGTCACCCTCGCTCTACCAACAGGATCAAGCGGCAGCCCGACCGACCAACCCACTCAGTTCAGAGAGGAGGCAAGACTTTTGACTTGCCGAGCGCCTGTTGGATCCTGCGTTGTTGAGGATTGCTTCGGCCATAACTTTCTTTAGCTGCGCGTTTGCTTCTTTCAGAGCCTTCAGTCGCCGGCGCCCGCACCTCCAGCCCGCCAAGCCTCGGCTTCGAATGTCGAGAACTTCCGTATTTCCGCGAATCATCCGCTGCCCTTGTCAAGGGGTAATGTTCTGAAGAACATTGCCGTCGCAATGCCAATCGCAATCGCTCATGTTCGCGCAGGATATCAAGCGCGAGGATGGAATGGGCACAGTCGAGACAAAGAATAGTTCGGCGATCCCCGAGCAATTGATCAGCCGGCGCCAACTCCGTGAGTTGGGCGATTGGTCCGACATGACGATCTGGCGATGGCTCCGGGACGGCAATTTCCCGAAGCCCATCATGATCAAAGGGCGCCGGTATTGGCGAGCGAGCGACATCCGTGCGTGGGTCGCTCGTCAGTCACAGCCTTCGTGAGCCGGAGACCCGAAGTCGTGAACGTCAGTATCTGACGCATCAGGCCAGGCCTTAGCTTCAGAAACAGAGTATGACCTGCGCGGGCATGCCCGACTCCGCGGTCGCTTCACTGTTGCCAATCGTCAGACCAAAGAGGTGAGACATGCTTGACCTCAATGCCAAACGAACGCGGCGGCGCTCTTACGACTACAGAGGGATTGCCAGGCTTGCCCTCTTGCAGGCCTCGGCACTGCTTCCGCAATGGCTGCCTGACGGTCATCGTCGTGGTCGCGAGTGGATCGCACGCAACCCCCGACGACCCGACCGGCATCCCGGCTCATTCTCAGTCAATCTGACGACAGGCCGCTGGGCCGACTTCGCCACCGGTGATGCCGGTGGCGACCTCATCTCGTTGAGGGCCTACCTCGACGCAGCATCTCAAGGCACCGCCGCACGGCGGATCGCAGAGGAACTTGGCTTATGAAGGAGATCCTCCGCATTTCGGGAAGCGAACGGTTCGACTTAACGCGCAACTGCGGGCTTGAGGCATACGCCATGGCCAAGGCGTTGCCGGTTGAATTCCTCCGCAGCCTGGGCGTCGAGACAGTCCCGAATCCGTTCGATCGCACCCGGACCGCGATGGCTATCCCGTACAACGGAGTGGATGGGAAACTTCACCGAAATCGTCTGCGCACCGGCCTCTACAAAGATAAAAACGGACGCGACGAACGGATGAGGTGGGACCATGGTCAAAACGGCACGATCCTTTTTGGGCTCCATCGTCTACCGCCTCCGGGTGCGCGGTTGTTGTTGGTCGAGGGCGAAAGCGATGCCCAGACTGCCTGGTATCAGGGCTTTGATGCCCTTGGCCTGCCCGGCGCCAGCAACTTCAATCCAGAGCGTGACGACACATACCTCGCCGGGCGCGACATTGTCGTTTTCATGGAGCAAGACGAGGGCGGCAAAGCACTCCTAAAGCGGCTGTCCGGCTCGAAGCACCGGGCTCAGCTCCGCGTGGCGGTCCTGGACGGCGTCAAGGATTTGTCAGAACTGCACCTCGTGTGTCCAGAGCGGTTTACCTCACGTCTTGAACGGGCCATATCCAAAGCTCTGCCACTCGATCGCCTCCTGGCGAATTTCCCGGAACTTGATCAGCAGGCCGTCGTGCAGCGTCCCAAGCTGCCCAATGGCTTTCGCTACCGCCACGATGGCGCCATTGAGCATCTCGTAACCAATAAGGACGGCGCCGAAACGTGGAAGTTCCTGTGTTCGCCACTTGAGATCCTGGCAGCGACGCGGGATCGCGATAAGCGGGCGTGGGGCCTTCTGCTTCGTGTGAAGACACCGGACGGTCATTGGCACCGCTGCGCGCTGCCCAACCAACTTCGCGCAGGGAATGGAGAGGAACTGCGCCGCATCCTTCTTGATCTTGGATTGGAGTTCGCGGTCGGAAAGACTTCAAAGGACGCCTTCATGTTTCTTCTCAGTGCTGCAAAACCGAACGCCCGCGCACTGTCGGTGAGACACGTTGGCTGGAATGATCGCGCGTTCGTTTTGCCGGAAGACAAGTTCGGCGATGCTGGTAGCGAGCTTGTGGTCTTTCAACCCGACACCCCAGTCAAACATGCCTACCGTACCGGCGGCACCTTCAAAGCCTGGCAGCAGGATGTGGCCGGATACGCCATCGGCAACAGTCGCCTAGTGCTCGGCATTTCCGCCGCTTTTGCCGGTCCGCTTCTCCAACTCATCAACATGGAAGGTGGCGGCCTTCATTTTCGCGGCCCCTCCAGCATCGGCAAAACGACCGTCCTGCAGGTCGCGGCCAGCGCCTGGGGTGGCGGTGGTTTGTCCGGCTATATCGCGCGCTGGCGTTTAACCGACAATGGCCTCGAAGGCCTGGCTCAGCTCCATTGCGACACCCTGCTGGCCCTCGACGAGATTGCCGAGGTCGATCCCGGTGCGGCGGGTAAAGCGGCGTACATGTTGGCCAACGGCACGGGAAAGGTGCGGGCCAGCAGGTCCGGCGACATGAGACCACCGCCGGAGTGGCGCGTTCTCTTCCTCAGCACCGGAGAGATCGGCCTCGCGGAGAAGATCGGCGAAGACCCGCGCAAACGAACAACAGCGGGCCAGGAAATCCGAGTTATCGATCTGCCAGCGGACGCCGGCGCCGGGCTCGGCTTGTTCGAAAACCTTCATGGTTTCAATCGGCCGTCTGATCTTGCCGATCACCTAAAGTCGGCATCAGCGCAGAACTACGGCCTTGCCGCGCGTCGCCTCCTCGAATTGATCACCCATGACCTCGAAGGCACAAGAGAGAAGGTCCGCGCTCACATTGAGAACTGGCTTGCGCGCCATTGTCCCCCTGAGGCCGACGGCCAGGTCCGCCGTGCCGCCCGACGTTTCGCGCTCATCGCGGCCGCCGGATCTCTCGCCACAGAGATGGGAATCGTCCCTTGGCCGCCGGGCGAGGCAGATTTGGCATGCGCCAAGTGCTTCGCTGCATGGCTTGATCAACGGGGCGGCCTGGAACCCGCTGAGATTCGGCGCGGCATCGAGCAGGTTCGTGCATTCATTGAGCGGCATGGCGCAAGCCGCTTCGCACCGTTCAAAGAGCAGGAAACTGACGTCCGCGATCGCGCTGGGTTCTACCGGGATAGCAATGGGCGAAAGTCCTACTTGTTCTTCCCCGCGGCCTTTCGTGAGGCTTGTGCGGGGCTTGATGCCGGTACAGTGGCCCGGGCACTGGCCAGCCGCGGCATGCTTGAACTCGGCAATGACGGCAAGCTTCAGAAATCGGCTCGGATCCCCGTCACCAAAACCATCCATCGATTTTACATCGTCACGCCAGCGCTGTTCCAGGCTGACGAGGCTGAATGAGGTCTCTGCAGCGGCAATTGGGATCGAAGCCACACACGCCATCAGCCAGCCGAAGATGATCAAAATGCCTGAATTGCAGGGTAACAAGGGTAACAAGGGTTACATGATTGAAAATGCAGAACATCTTCGGTCAGCAGCTCGGGTTACGGCTGGGTTACGGTGGGCTACAGCACCGTATGGAAAGGCACCGTCTCCCCACTTTGTAACCCGTGTTACCCGGCGGAATGTTGATCGGGTTACAAGAAAAGCACGAGAATACAAGCGTGTAACCCCTGTTACCCACGTTACCCGCCTTGTCGTACGATTGATGTCAATGGACCGACGGGAACGGTGACGGTGCGCTGGCCATGGCATATCCACTCTGAGCATGCGGCGCGGTCTGCCACAGCCCTGCCGGCACGGATCGAGACTGTCTCGACGCGAACCGGTGACGAACCGAGTCGGACCGACACCGACCCGACGCGAACCGGTGGCAAACCGGTGCGCGCCGGTGTCGAACCTGCACGAGATATGCGGCGCGCCGAGCTTGAGTGGCATGCGCCCAGTGAACATGCCGAAGCTCTGCTGCATTGGCTGAAGTCACCCAATGGCCGATCCGGCTGGCTGGCAGCCAGCGAACTGAAAGTGATCCATCGGGAGATGCTGCTCGAATTGGGCTGGGAGCCGGTTGGCTGGGACGGGGTCGGTCGAGCGCTCCGGTCTCTGCTCCAACAGGAAAAGCACCTACATCTGGCGCAATGGACGACACGTTCGAGCCTATTGGATCGATGCCTCCAAGCCGGTGCTGGTAACGAGCCAAACGAAAGTTATCCGCCACACTGGTTGAGACCCCGATTGTCGAGGCAGCTCGTTCAACCATGATCGGGACAGTCCCATAGACACGGCCATGGCGATCCATGGCAAGGAGCACCCGATTGCAAAAAGCCGGCACCAATAGTGGCTCGGCTACAGGAGCATCATAATGTTCGGGATGCCGTCGAGATCATGGTGCAAACTGATTGAGAGTTTGTGCACGCGACGAGGTTGGCGAGTTCATCCGCGCCGCTTTGTTTTGTCAGTTTAAGGGAACAGTGCGCGCAGGCGCGTGCGCGCGTCATGGGGTCTTAGGTGTGCTGGTAGAGTTTTGTCAGTCGGTCAGAATGCAAAAAATGGACTGCGCTCATGAAGACATCGATGGTGAATGAAAAGGCTAGTGTTCGGGCATTGTGCGGCGCCAAAACGAGGGCCAGTCAGCCGTGTCGTCGGCGAGGAACTGGACGGGGCGGTCGCTGCATCAATCATGGCGGCGCCAGCACGGGACCTAAGACGGTCGAGGGACGACAACGGATCGCGGAGGCGCAGCGAAGGCGTTGGAAAAGGGCAAGGAGGACTGAAGACTAATCACGATTCTGCGAGTGTTTTTTGGAGAAACGCCGCCCGAATTTCGCCTCTCTGACCAGCCCCAACGAGTGGTCCAGATGGGATGTTAGATCCGACGATGAGTTGTCGACCGGCGGGAGGATTGCGTCCGGCCTACTCCCGATAGCCGTTTTTGCGCCCGCTGCCGTGCTGCCTTTGTTGAAACTGATCGCGTCCTGATGGAGGCACTGTGCCGGGCCTCGACCGTCACGGCAGCTCGACCCCCACTTAGCCGACGGTCTTCTGCGCCGCAGCGAAATGTCGTCATGGGCCAATAGGGTGAATTGTTGGAACGACCTCCTCTGCCGTAAAAGTCGACTGCTTACAGGGTCTCAGCAGAAATTCGTACTCGGGGAATGGCAATGAGTGCCACGCCTCGACCCGTGCAGTGAGCGACTTGCGCTCTGTTGGTGCACGAAGCGTTACGTGGGATGGGCCCCCATGACGACGCTTCTTTCAGCCTCCCTCCTCGCGCTCGGCCTGCTGGCAGGCCCGGCTCATGCCCGCGATGTCTCGAGCGTTTGGACCGCAATCAACGACACGGCCCCGCGATCGGTCTTCGACCAGATCGCCGATACGGCGCCCCGTTCGGCGATTGCCGGCCCCGATCAGCTCGACAGCGAGCTGCATCCCTCGTTTGAGCGCCTGGGCGATGCCGCGCCCTGAGTCGCGACTAGCAAGTGACGACCGGAACCGCCCGGCGCTACTCGCGCCGGGCGAAGTTCGTCAGGGTGTCGAAGTCGACCGCGAGCTGCTGGCCGACGCGCTCGATGGCGCCTTCGGTCTCCAGCAGCATCAGCGCCGCATTCACCTTCGGCCGGCTGGCCCCGAGCAGCAGCGCCAGCTCTCCCTGGGACATGCCGAGCGTGATGTGCAGACGCGCTGAATTCTCGGCCGGCGTCCTATCGCCCACTCGATTGAGAATGAACCGGGCCAACCTTGCTTCGATCGGTAGCAGCGCGATGTCCTCCAGGTGATCGCTTACCTCCCTGAGGCGCGCGCAAAGGAATCGGATCGCCGCCCGCGAGATCTCGGGATGGACTTCCATCAGACGCTCGAATGCAGCCGCCGGTAGCGCGAGCGTGGCAACAGAGGTGAGCGCCGTAGCGTCGGCGCTGCGCACCGAGCCGTCGAGAACGGCAATCTCGCCAAAGATCTGGTCGGGTACGGCGTGATCGAACGAAAGCTCACGTCCGTCGGGCGTCAGGATCGAGAGTTCTGACCCGACCCGCCGTCACGAGATGAAGCGCTGTTCCTCGATCACCACGGCTGAAGATCAGCTGCCCCGGCGCGAATTGACACTCGTGCATTGATCCCGCAATCGCCTCGAGAATGGTGGCCGAGAGGCCCGAGAAGAGCATCGAGGTGCCAAGGCGTTGCGATGTTCCCGGTGTTGGGTGCGAAGCCATCGTTACGAACCATGCCAGCGATTCAATCGATATCAGCCCGCCTTGACCGCCAAGTTGTATCATAGACCCAATCTACTGCTCGAAACTTCTCGCAGTCCTCGACTTGACGCAACTTCCCAAAAAGCAGACGTGTTTGTCGGCGGAGCGATCAAGGTTACCGACCACCTATAATCGAATTTCTTATCATAGCTGACACAATTCCGAGCGGTGCGGCATATGTTGCACCGCAATGGTCAGCACTTGAAGCCCGCCTCCCCCTATTCTCTTTGTCCGCAGCGAACGGGAGCGGAATTGCCTTGTTACGCCTTGGTGCGAACCTGCTGACGGAAGAAATGGGTCACTTGGTCTTGCGACAACGTGATTCCGAAGCCTGGAATGCTGCAGGGCACACTCAGCATGCCTATGCCGTTAGCTCATGCGGTCGTCGGGTAAGTTGACCTAAACCAGCGGCATGTGCGCGTGCCGTCGATGATCTGGCGCATGGTGAGCGGGGGCTTGGCGACGAGGCTTGTGATGACACGCGCGGCGATGCGCACCGTGCCGTTGGTCTTGCGCCGGTTGTGACGGAAGACGAACTCGTCGAGATAGGCCTGCAAGTGCTTGGCGCTGACAGCGCCTGCGTGCGTGCCGAGCAGCCATCGCTTCAGGTTCGAGGTCGTCCAGTGGCAGCCCTGGATCGCGTCATTTGCTTTTCGCTCGGCCTTGGTCTGCACGTGCGGCTCATGCTTACGCTCGCCGAGGCTGCGGGCGTTGTAGACGGAGTGACCGTCCGTCACGACGCGGGCGTCGGCGGCAATTTGCCCGTCAGCGAATTGCTTGCAGGTGTTCGTGTCATTGTTTTCGACGTGAGCGAGGCGCGCTCTTCCGTTCACCTCCGCGGCGACCATCACCAGCTCCTTGTGCGGCCCGCCCTTTCCGCCGACGAGAGCCTCGTCGACCTGCACGAAAGGGCCGAGCGGCTCGCTGTCGGAGCGCACCATCGAGGCTCTGAGCTTGTGAAGCCGCGACCACGCGGTCTTGTAGGAGCCAAAGCCCAGGATGCGCTGGAGGTCCTTGGCCGAGATGCCGGTGCGCCGCGTCGAGATCTCGAACACGGCGCGGAACCACGTCTTGAATGGCTTGCGCGTCTTCTCCAGAAGCGTGCCCGATATCAGGCTCGTCTGATGACCGCACTCGGCGCACTCGAACCGAAAGCCGCCGCGCTCCATCCATACCCGCGTGCTGGCGCAACGCGCGCATGCCGGCTGACCGCCCCAGCGCGCCTGAATCCAGTAGGCACGGCAGTTCGCCTCGGTCGCGAACCGCATCTCGAACTCCTGCGCCGTCTTCGGAAAGTCACGCCACAAGGCGTTGTGGTTGTCGGTCGTCATGGCACCATCCCTTGATGGCAATCACATCGCAGACAATTGCGCCGGTTCTATAGGGATAGGCATGCACACTCAGCCTAGCGGAATCCGGGGAGATTGAGAAATTCGTTCTTCTGGAGCCAGCCAGGATCGCCTGTGGGCTTGTCATGGCGATCTGAGAGGCAGAATCCGGTCATGAAAGGCGCAAGCGTCCCCCGGTCGACGCCCGAACCGCCTCCAGCATCCGCTCGACGCCAACGATGTTGATCACGCGCGTGAGGTTGTAGCCGAGGACGCAAAGTGCCATTTCGGTCGCGACCTTTGGCAGCGTCTTGCACAGGAAGTGCGTCGCGCCCATCCGCATCTTGAGTGTGCCGTAGGGATGCTCGACGACCTCTCGGCGGGTGCGCATGGCATCAGGATTGAGGTCGAGCCGCTTTTGCGCAGCCTCCAGCACGTCCTCGTGCTCCCACCGCGAGATGCGCCGCTCTTTTCCAGTCGTGCATTTTGATTTCAGCGGGCAACTGGCGCACCCACTCGTCCAATAGCGTCGTACGATCTTGCCATCTTCATCGGTCGTCATGCGATACGTCAGATGCTCGCCCGCCGGGCAGCGATAAACATCTTCGCCGGGCTTGTAGACGAAATCCTGCTTGCCGAAACGGCCCTCGGCTTTCGCTCCCGACGTCATCGGTTTCGCCAACGTCACCTCGATGCCGGCGTCATCGCACGCCTTGATCTCCTCGCCGTGGAAGTAGCCGCGATCGGCTACGGCTTCGAGCTTGTCGACACCAAGAACCCCCTTCGCGGCCTTGGCAGCGTTGGCAAGTTGTGAGCGATCCGAGCCCACATTCGTCACCTCATGGTGGACGATCAGGTGGTGCTCTGTCTCGACCGCCGTCTGCACATTGTATCCCACAACGCCGGAGCCCCGCCCGCTCGTTGCCATCGATCGACTGTCGGGATCGGTTAGCGAGATCTGCTCGTCGGGCGAGGCCAGCATCTGCTTCTCGATCGCGACGAGCTTTTCCATCTCCTCGTCCAGTTTCCCGAGCTTGTCCTTGAGCCGAATTCTTTTCAGCGCGATGACCTCGGTGTGCTCCTGGAGATCGGGGGTGTCGAGCTGCGAGAGATGACGCGAGACGCTCTCCTCCAGTTGCTTCCGACGGCGCTCGACTTTCGCTTTCGTGAAATTCCTGTCGCGGTTGTTGACGGCCTTGAACTTCGAGCCGTCGATGGCAACACTGGCTTTGTTGAGCAAGCTGAGCTTGCGGCAGACCTCCATGAACCGCGCGCAAACCTTCTTGATTGCCGCGCCGTTGTCCTTGCGGAAATAGGACATGGTCTTGAAGTCGGGCGCAAACCGGCAGAGCAGCCACATCACTTCGAGGTTGCGGCCGGCCTCGCGCTCAAGCCGCCGGCTCGAATGCACGCGGTTGAGATAGCCGTAGAAATAGAGCTTCAGGTGCACCGAGGAATGATAGGCGGGCCGGCCTGTCTCAGCCGGTCGACCCCAGTTAGCTGCCGGTCTCTTGACCGACGGCAGCTCACCCCTCAGCATCGAGCTTGATCAAGGCGGGTCGGGGACGGACAAGTCGGGCCATTAGTGACCTTCCCCACCAGCTCTTACGCTGCAGCGCAACAATTGTCGTCAAGCGGGATCCCTTGCAAGGGCGCCCATTGACGGGTGCGAACCCGACAATGCCTTCCACAGTGTCCGCATTTGGCCGTACATCGTCCGTCAGACGGGAGTGCCAATCTGATGGTCCTGCTATTGACCTCTCGGCCCGGCCCTGTCGGTCATCCTGTTAGAGCGCACTTGATCGCCAAGCCTACGCTATCGCGCAACTCCGATGTCCTCCGAGGTCGAGGTTCGCATGCCATTCCAGCTGGATTTAGCCTTGCTACGAACCGAATTTGCGCAGTCCTTCGACATGGTGATCGAGGCCGTGAACCGCACGCTGGATCGCCTGTTGATTGCAGGAGTGATTTTGATTGGATCTGGACGCACGATCGCGATTATCGAAGCATGCTAACTCACCCTCCGCACCTTGTAGATCCGCGACTGCCAAGTCTCTTTTCGCGTGACAACAGGATCTCCGCCGACAAGAAGGTGCGGCTCATCCTTGGCATTCTGAGCAAACCCGACCTAATATCGGCGCAGCGCGGGTCCCGGCTTGTTTGATCGACTTTGCACGGCGTGACGTTCCGAGAATTTTGAAGAAGGAGCCTTGCCTCGCTTGACCTGGATCATCGCGGGCGCAAACCTTGACAGTTGAAATCGAAACGCGTTTGCTCGGGCGCACACCCCATATCGTTGTTCGTTTTCGCGCCCCCAGAACGATGGAGGGTTGCCATGGCGATGACGCAGAGGGCTGCGACGGTCGAGCGGTTGCGCGATGAAATCCAAGGTGTTTTCTACCGGGAGGCGACAAACACGTTCTGTCGCCTCGTTACCGAAGAAAGCCGCCCTCTGCGTGACACGATCAAGGATGCGATTGGAGCTGCCGCACCCTATGTGCAGGTGCCCGCCCATCTCATGCGGCTGCCAACGGGAGAGCTGAGAGGCGTCAATTACGACCACACGATCCTCGGTTGGCGAGGCGCCATCTACCTGATGAACGAACTCGAAGGCAGTCGGTCCGTACTGCCGAGCGTGCAGGCCATGTGGTACGTGCCGCAAGGGCTGAACGTGTGGGAGCAGGTCGTCTGCGAATTTCCCGGCCACTACGCCCGCGATGCCGAGCAGTGCAATCGCAAGTTCCCAGGCGATGATCAATCGCACGATCGCTTCGACGGCCCCGCATGGAACCCGCCGAAGATCTATTTCGAGGACTATGGTCCGATCGACGATGGATCGGTCGACGAGCGGCTCGAACGGATGAGCTGGGCAATTTCCGAGGGCGACAAGGCCGAGGCTTATGGGCTGTTCCTGGGCCTTGCCAAGAACCCGGAGCATCGCGAGCGGCTAAAGGATGCAATCCTTCTCGCCGGTGTCATCGATCTCCAGGACACCATCATCAACCGCGGCGGCTACCAGAATATAGGCCACAAGGCGCTGCGCGCCCGCGCGCTCGTCGACATCGCCGACTACCTCGGCTGGGAGAACTCCCACGAGCTCATCTACACCGTCGTGCCGGATCTCGCTTGCTCGCCTCGCCTCTACGGATTGTGGACCGAGATCAGCAACATGTGCCGCATGGAGATTCCGAAACACGCGGACATACCGAAACGCTCCGAGAAGCCAGTGACCGAGCGCGAGCTCGACACACTGACCGATGCGTTGCTCTGGAGCGGCCCATTCGATGTCAACGCAGCCGTCATGACCCTCTTCAAGCGCGGCGCCGGCATTCTCGACGTGGGGGATGCCGTCTTCGTCGCCTACCAGAAGTACTTCGTGGACGTGCTCGAAAATCCCCATGCCTTCCTGCATCCGACGCATGCGCTCGACTATCTCAATGTGGTGCTGTCGTGGACGCGCCGTTTCGACAATCCGCATCAAGTCAAGGGCGTATTCATGGCAGCTCGCTTCATGAACGACAGCATCCGATCGAATGCCATGTTTCCACGCGATCCCACCTACTCCCTGGAATCGCGTCGTGCCTATCGCGCGTGGGCCGACGAGATCGCCGTCGATCGCCTGCTGCCGGTACTGAAGGAGAAGGCGCTCGACCAGGATGCACCGCGGGCCTGCGCACTCGTCGATTCCTATCTGGAACGGACGAAGGAACGCCGCGCGCTTCTCGATACCATTACCTATGCGGCCTGCCACTGGCAGAATGATCCGCATGTCATGCGCAACTGCGCCTCGTCACTCGAGGAGTACAAGGTCAATCAGATGGCGCGAAAGGACGATATCATCCGCGGATACGTCAAGCACCAGTCCCGTTACGTCAAGCGGGCGCAGACGCACGACTGCTTCCGCATCTATGTCGATCACTTCAACCCGACCAATGCTTGAGGAGGGAGCCATGGCGATAGATGGGCACGATCTTCAAACGCTCTGGCGCTCGCGCAATGCCGCTGCCGAAAGCCTCGGCCGGGCGGAAGACGCGATGCGCCGTACTTGCCAATCCGCCAGTGTCGACGATCTCTCGGCGCTGATCAATTCGTTCTCACCGGCCCGCTCCATAGGACCCGAATGGACACGGACGTTCGAGCCACTCATCGAGCATCTCTGGCTTTGGCGTGACGACGCCACGATGGCCGCTCTGGCAGAGATCTACAAAGCCCGAGGCATGCCATGGATGGCGGTTGCCAACGCGTTGTCGCCGACCAACGGGACGACTGTCAGACAAAACGTCCGCCATCCAGCCTGGGCGAGACTGCCAGCGTTTGCGATCGCCTGATGCCCCCTGCTGGCTTGACCTGGCTCAAGCGGTGGGGCGGTGCACCTGTCAGCCTGAGCCCATTATGTATAGAGGCATCGGCGCCGGAGGTCATCGCTTGCAGCAGCATGACGCTTGCTTGGTGGCGCTCCGCGGGACAGACCTGACAACAGACGGAGGAGAAACGCCAAAATCGAACGTGGCCATTGCAACATTCCTGCAAAGTGGTCCGAAAATCTGAAACTCGGCAGGCGGGTGGATAAACAAAGCAACACCAAGGCGAAAGATCGTCTGACAGCGGAACGCATCCACCGATTGGAGGAGCTGGGTTTTGACTGGGACCCAAACTCGTCGGCGTGGAACACCAAGTTCGCTGAGCTTCAGGCCTTCAAGGACACGCATGGCCATTGCAGCGTTCCTTGGATAGGGTCCGAAAATATGCAGCTTGCCAGGTGGGTGATCAAACAATGCGCCTCCCAGGCGATGGGTCAATTAACGGAGGAACGGATTCAGCGTCTGGAGGCACTGGGCTTCGACTGGCGGCGTAGCAGGTCGGACAAGGCGGTAGGTTGAGTGCTGGCTGAGAAACCGTTTCGGCTTCGGTGCCTTGCCGCTCCGGCGCGGCGCGCCAGCCAAGGACCTCAGTGGAAGTAGATCTCTGCGTGGGGGTTGAGGCTGCAAGAACGCTCATCGTCGATACAATCCTGCTCCTTGACGCGACGTTCGCGACGCTCTTTGTCGATGGCGACGTTGCAGCCCTGTTGGGTCATCTGACGATTTGTCATTCCATGTACGCTAATGCCAGTACGGGCATTGTGGAGAAGTACAAATGACCACAATCGTTATTCACGGCACACAAGTCACCAATCCTAAAGCGGTCACTTGGTGGTGGAAGTCCTGGCATCCTAAAGGGTTTCTTGGCTCCCTCAGCGGAGGCATGGAAGAAGTCTCCACCGGGCATGATGTGTGGCGGATCAAGGGCAGACCGGTCGAGAAGGTTGCCGAACTCGTCCCGAAGCGGAGTTGGTGGTCCGGGTTCCGGGGCAAGAGTTGGGGCCAAGTCGAGGGACATTTCCTATGGGGTGGCGCGCCGATGGGCATTGGTCGAGATGCAGGCGCGAAAATGTTGGTCGACTACCTCAACCAAATACGCGAACTCACAGATGAGCCGCTGCGGATCGTCGCCCACAGCCATGGCTGCAACATCGTCAAGTTGGCTGCGGGACTGTCTGGGCTTTCGCCAGAGTTGCATATTTCGCAGGCTGTCTTTCTTGCCTGCCCGCATTCCCGAGATGCTTACAAGTTCCCGGCGCAGCGGTTCGGTCGCATTCTAAACTTGTATTTCCCCAACGATGAGGTCCAAGCAGGTATGGCGACCTACCTATCAGGCGGGACGCTGAGCGGACGATTAGCGGACTACACCGACCCCACGACCTACCGCGTCGAGCAAGATCCAGCCGTCCAACATCTCTACGAAAACGTGGAGCTAGCGACGGCCGCAGGTTGCAGTGGAACTCAGGCGCATACGGTGATCCATGGCGCGCTGATTGGGCACGAGATCGGGGTCTGGCTCAGCGCAGACGCGCCATTTAACTCGGATGCGCTGCCGCCAATTCCTGTCAACGACGACGGCGCATGAGTAGCTAAGCGGATATGGTATGAAAAATCCTTTGATGACCCCAGCTTGGAGATCGCATCCTCAACCAGGCCACCCAGGATCTCAGATCGTGACGGCAATGGATTGCAACCGGCACGGGGAAGACCTATGCGACCTTCCAGATCATATGGCAGCTGTGGAAGGCGGGCGGCAAGAAGCGGAGCCTGTTCCTGAACGACAGCGTTGTCGCGCAACAGCGATGCAGCCCGGTCGGCAGCAATGCCTGCCGATTGACCTGATGCAGGCCCGGGCGCGCGAGTAGCATGCGCCATTGCAATATGTAGTAATTCGCCAAGAGTCGCGTGGACTCACGCAATCGCAAAGCTGCGCGACAATCCCGGGCGCGTCTTTCTACTCGGACGCACCCGGTGTTTTTTATCGGCTGGCTGGGGGAGCGCGGGGGTCGGTCGTGGCTGCACCGCGTCATGCGGCTAGTTGGGGCCGCCGTCCCTTGGATGGTTAGGTGTGGCGGGACCTGGAAAGCAACGAGGAGGCCTCCAATGCCAAAAATGACTAGATTCCCGCCGCAAGAAAATCCAGGCCGAGCAGCGTAAGATGCTCAATGCACGGCGGCGGGAGAAAAAGGCGGCGAGGCGGGCACAAAGGAGTGCCAAGGGGTAAAGCCTTGGTCGATGCCCACTGCCCACCGGCTCGCGTCGAACAGCAACTGCAGACCGCAAGCATCGCCATCAATGGCGATCCCGGTTCGGGTTCGTCGACGCTGGTGCGTGGGTTCGAGTAGCAGCCTCAAAAAAAAGACTGGGCAAACGACCGGGCGTCAAAGCGAACTTGGTGAAACAAATGCCCCCGGCCAATTCATCGGTCGGTGGCTCGGAGCGGTCGCACGGAGCTTCCATAGCGGGGAGCTACCGACTATGACCGGCGCCCATGCTCAGAATAAGTATAGCATACTACGGCCATCATACGATAGGTTTTATGGGCATTCGTGACCCCGCTTCGGGGGAAGATTGCGCCTACATCGGCCCACGGGGCACAACTTCCACCAACAGACCGCCACAGAACAATCTGCTTCATCCGAGACCGCGAGCAGGATGCGCCTGTTGCTCAGCGGCACCACCGGAATTCACGACCCAAATTGACGGTGTTGTCAGGCAGGAAGCTCGCGTTCGCCGGTCGTGACGGTAGTGCCCCAGGCCGTGGTGTACGAACACCGTCATGGTCCGAGCGCTGAGGCTCGGGGTCAGTCGGCCGTTATGGCCGTGACGGCATCATCGCCGAAGCCGGCCAGGGTTTCCAGGCTCATGTAGCGGCGGCTCACGGCCCACTCGTCGTTCTGCTCCAGGAGGATTGCACCGACGAGGCGTAAGATGGCCGGCTCGTTCGGGAAGATCGAGACGACGTTGGTGCGCCGCTTGATCTCGCGGTTGAGGCGCTCGATCGGATTGGTCGAGTGAATCTGCGGCCAGTGGCTCTTCGGGAAGGCCATGTAGGCCAGCACCTCGTTCTCGGCGCCGTCCATCAGCTCGGAGAGCTTGCGGAACTTGTCGCGCAGGCGATCGGCGACAGCCCGCCATTCAGCCCTCGCGGCCTCCTCGGTCTCTTGCACGAACGCGGTGCGGATCGCGGCGGCGACCATGGCGCGCTGCTTGACGCCGGCGTGGGCCATAGCGTTACGCATGAAGTGCACACGGGGGTCGTTGAAAAAGTTGGCGTGGCCTGATTCCGTGTTCCTGGCGATTCGCGATTGGAGATGCGCGACATGCTGGGGCGGAAGGAACGGGATCAGCTGGAGCTTTTCATCACTGGCTCGCTCCGCCAGCTCATCCCTGATGATCACGTGCTGGCGCGGGTCGATCGCGTGATCGATCTATCCTGGCTGCGGCGCGTCAATCAAGGTGCGAGCCAGCGTCAATCAGGATGAGAGTGTGCCGGGGGTGGTCTGACGGCGGGAGGGCGAGAGCCCGAGCGACGGCGGACCACCCCCGGCGGCGTGTTTCTTAAGACCCCGTCTGGCGGCTGTGAGCAGCCGGGTCAACTCACTGATTCGTCTCGATATAGAGGGGATCAGACGTTGCCCGGCCTCCACATCACCGACCACCAGATGAGGCTGTACATGAGTTTGCGATCGTCCAACGACACGACTGTTGCGGCCGCCAAGGCGGGCTTCTCGACCGCCACCGGCTACCGGATCGAGGCCGATCCGCGCCTGCCCTCCCAGAAGAAAGCGCCTCGTGGCCGGCGGCGGCCCGATCCGCTGGCCGCGGTTTGGGACGCCGAGATCGTGCCGATCCTGAAGGCGGCGCCCGGTTTGCGCGCCATCGCCGTACTGGCCGAGATCCGTCGGCGCCATCCCGAGATACCGACCGGCATCCGACGCACGCTGGAGCGGCGCATCCGGACATGGCGGGCACTGGCGGGGCCGGAGCAGGACGTCATCTTCCGCCAGGAGCACCCACCGGGGCGCCTCGGCCTGTCCGACTTCACCGACGCGAGTGCGCTTGGCATCACGATCGCCGGGCATGTCCTGGAACATCGGCTGTATCACTTCCGGCTGGCCTTCTCCGGCTTTGCCCATGCCCACGTGGTGCTGGGCGGCGAAAGCTTCGTGGCCCTCGCCGAAGGACTACAGAATGCGCTCTGGGCGCTCGGCGGGGTGCCTCAGGAGCACCGTAGCGACAGCCTGTCGGCGGCCTTCCGCAATCTGGACGCCGCAGCCCAGGAGGATCTGACGCAGCGCTATCAGGGCCTCATGCGCCACTACGGCATGACGCCGTCGCGCAACAATCCAGGTATCGCCCACGAGAACGGGTCCATCGAGAGCCCACACGGCCATCTCAAGAAGGCCCTCGAGGACGCCCTGCTGCTGCGCGGCTCCAAGGACTTCGACGACCTTGACGCCTACCGGCGCTTCGTCGACGAGATCGTTGGCCGCCAGAACGCCCACAACCGCAAGCGGATCGAGTTAGAGCGCCCCGCTCTGGACGACCTGCCCAAGCGGCGCACGGCCGACTTCGAGGAGAAGGTCGTCACGGTGACGTCCAGTGGCGGCTTCATCCTGAGGCGGGTGTTCTACACGGCACCATCGCGACTGATTGGCCACCGCCTGCGGGTGCACCTCTACGACGACCGGCTCGACTGCTTCCTCGGCTCGACGCCGATGATGACGCTGCGGCGGGGGCGGCAACCGTCCCCAGACAAAGGCGGTCACGTCGTTGACTACCGGCATGTCATCCACGCGCTGCGCAAGAAGCCGATGGCCCTGCTCAATCTGGTGTATCGCGACCAACTGTTCCCGCGACCGGCCTACCGCCGTGCCTTCGAGGCACTGTGCGTCGAGGCCGGCGACAAGCGCGCGTGCAAGGTGACGGTCGAGTTGCTGGCGCTGGCGCACGAACGCGCCTGCGAAGCCGAGCTGGCGCAAATGATCGAAGCGGATCTCGATGCCGGCCGATTGCCGGATCTGGCAATCTTGCGCGGCAAGTTCGGGCCAAGTCCCGGATCAGTGCCGCTGGTCCAGGTCGAGCTTGGGCCGCTCAGCGCCTACGACGAACTGGCGGCTATTTACACTGTTCCCCAGACCTCCGACTTCGAGGTGGCGGCATGACTAGCAAAACCACCATCGTGCCGGAGGCGCGCTTGCAGCACGACGCCGCCCGCGTCGAACTGCTGCTGAACGAGCTGCGTCTTCCCGGCATCAAGCTGATGTGGGCCCAGCTCGCCGAGCAATCCGACAAGGAGGGCTGGCCGGCGGCCCGCTTCCTGGCAGCGCTGGCCGAGCACGAGATGGTCGACCGGGGTCGGCGCCGAATGGAGCGCCATCTCGCCGAAGCGCGCCTGCCTGCCGGCAAGACGCTGGCCACGTTCGACTTCGACAGCGTGCCGATGGTCTCCAAGGCCCAGGTCATGGCGCTGGCGTCCGGCGACGCGTGGCTGGACAAGGGCGCCAACATCCTGCTGTTCGGCCCGCCGGGCGGGGGAAAAAGCCATCTGTCGTCGGCACTCGGGCTCGCCTTGATCGAGAATGGCCGGCGGGTGTTCTTCGCCCGCACGACTGATCTCGTGCAACGGCTCCAAATTGCGCGGCGCGAGTTGTCGCTTGAAAGCGCCATCGCCAAACTCGACCGCTTCGACCTGCTGATCCTCGACGATCTCGCCTACGTCACCAAGGATCAGGCCGAGACCAGCGTGCTGTTCGAGTTGATTGCCGCGCGCTACGAGCGGCGGTCGATGCTGATCACCGCCAACCAGCCGTTCGGCGAATGGGGCAAGATCTTCCCCGACCAGGCCATGACGCTGGCGGCCATCGACCGCCTCGTGCACCACGCCACGATCCTGGAAATGAACGTCGAGAGCTACCGCCGACGCGAAGCCCTTGAGCGCAAGCGCGGGCGCGGCCGACCAGCGACCCACGCCACGATCAAGAAAACCGAGACCTCCGACGCAGATTGACGCTGCGCGTCAATCAAGCGGCTTGCCAGCAAAGTGGCCAGCGTAAATCATCGACCTGCTCGGCCGCCTCGTCTCATCCTGATTGACGCGCCGTTCGCATCCAGATCGCCGCGCTATACCTGGCTGAGGCAGGAAGTCGCCGACTGCTACTGCCTTGGTGATGGCCGGCCAGGGATCGATCCGGAGGTGGCGGTGCGACTGATGCTCGCCGGACTGCTGCTCGGCATCATCCATGATCGCAAGCTGATGCGCGAGGCTCACGTCAATATCGCCATCCGATGGTTCGTCGGCTACGGCCTGCATGAGGCACTTCCCGACCACTCCAGCTTGACACGGATCCGCCAGCGGTGGAGCGCAGAGCGCTTCCGCAGGATCTTCAAGCGGACGGTCGAGGCCTGTTTCAAAGCGAAGATTGCCACAGCAGAGGTCGTCCACATCGATGCGTCGCTCATCCGCGCCAACGTGAGTTGGGACAGCCTCGTTGAGCGGCACATGGACGAGGTGCTGGAAGAGGATGCAGCAGCCTTCGATGCCGAGAACGAGAAGAAGGGGCGGCAAAGCGGCAAGTACAAGAAGGTCTGCGTGACCGATCCAGATGCGACGATGGCGACGAACGCCCGCAATCGGCGGCTGGAGCCGGCCTACAAGCAGCACACGGCAGTCGACGACAAGGTCGGGGTCATCCTCGATGTCGAGGTCACGACCGGGCAGACCAACGAGGGCGACCTCATCGAGCCGCAGGTCGACGAGGTCATTCGGACCGCCGGAGCCCGCCCGAAAGCCGTGACTGCCGATGCCGGCTACGCCTACGCTAAGGTCTACGCTGCGTTCGAAAAGCGCGACATCGATGCGGTTATCCCTGCCAAGGCCGAACCGATCCGCTCGCGCGTTCCATTGCGTCGGTTCCGCTACGACGCCAAGAACGACATCCTGAAATGCCCAAAGGGACGCATCCTGCACCCAAAACGGCCGCTGAAGTACGGGCGCTTCTTCTACTCCAGAGCCAAGGACTGTGCGCGCTGCCCACTCAGGGCGGATTGCCTCTCGAAAGGGCGCGCGAACAAGGCTGTCGTTGTCGGGGACGACTACCCGGCTCTGCTTCGCGCCCGCCGTCGCCGCGAGCGCTGGAGCGCGGAGGATCGGCGTCTCTATCAACGTCACCGCTGGCGGTCCGAGGGCTTCCACGGCGAGGCTAAGTCCTGGCACGGTTTGGCGCGTGCCGTCAGGCGCGGCCTCTCGAACATGAAGATCCAGGCCTACCTGACCGCCGCAGCCGTCAACCTCAAGCGGCTGGCGGCAACTCTTTACGCGCTTTTCTTGGCCAGAATCGCATTCAGAGCCCCCGTGCTGACCAACATGGCGCATTCGGGCTCGAAAATACTCGGCATGCAGCGTCTGCACTCGATCGCAGCGTAGCCGTCATCGCTGCGAGGTTCTTCAACGACCCCACACGGCAGCGCTGCCAGCCGGCGTGGAATACCTTCTTCGTTGCCGCCTTGATGCCTTCGTGCGCATCCGAGATGACGAGCTTGACGCCACGCAGTCCACGGGCCGTGAGCGAGCGCAGGAACTGGGTCCAGAACGGTTCAGCCTCCGACGGCCCGTTGGCCATGCCGAGCACCTCGCGGCGGCCATCCGTGTTGACGCCGACCGCCACTATCGTGGCAACCGAGACGATCCTGCCGCCCTCGCGGTTCTTGACGTAGGTGGCGTCGATCCAAACGTACGGCCAACGGCCCTCGATCGGACGATTGAGGAACTCCTTGACCCGGCCGTCGATATCCTCGCAAAGCCGCGAGACTTGGCTTTTCGAAATGCCGGTCATGCCCATGGCCTTGACCAGATCGTCGACCGAGCGCGTCGAGACGCCGTGCACATACGCCTCCTGGATGACCGCGACCAGCGCCTTGTCGGCGGCGCGGCGAGGCTCCAGGAACGAGGGGAAATACGAGCCCTTCCTGAGCTTGGGGATCGCCACTGGCACCGTGCCGACGCCGGTGTGCCAGTCGCGCCCTCGGTATCCGTTGCGCTGGTTCGTGCGACCGGCAGAGCGCTCGCCGAGGCCGGCGCCGGTCAGGCTCTCGACCTCGGCGTCCATCATGCGCGAGGCGACATAGGCCATCATCTCCCTGAGGAGATCGCTGTCGGAGCCCTTCTCAAGCAGCGCCTTCAGCGCCATTCTATCGATGGTCATGGGATTCGGATCCTGTCCGTTCGAGTGTGCAAACCCGAACCAACAGCGAGTTGGCCCATGACCGATCCCCTCGACGTCGCCGCTGTGGACGTCCTGGGGAAAAGGGATTTATGCGGCGTTGCCCTGCGCTCGCCCTACGGGCTCCCTGGCCGCAACGCCGCCGCCCCGCCTCCTACACCACGTCCCGGGACGCGCCCGTCGTGACACACTGCGCGCGCTTGACCTGATGCGGGCACCAACCAGCATATCCATACACAGATCGCGGCCCGCCGTGGTCGACTGACCGATAGGCTGGCGTTGAAATTCTGATGATGGTCTACGATGACAATGGCCACTCATTGCCTGTGAACGGGGAGCTGACCAATGAAGAATGCCGGAATGCTGATACTTGGGCCTTTTTCTCGGACCGGCGGCGAGGCGAGCGACAGCCGCCAGTTCGAGACCCTGCTCGACATCGGCCCGGAGATCACGCCGCGCGCAGTCGTTGCCGACAAGGGCTATGACGCCAAAGCCAACCGCGAGGCGGCGAGGAAACGCGGCATTGCGCCGGCCAACCCATACCGCGGGAACGCGAAGGATCGTCCGAAGTACTGTTCCAGGGCGCTCTGCAAAGGCCGCGCGCGCATCGAGCAGGCCATGGGCAAGCTCAAGCGCTTCAAGCGGGTGGCTGCGGCGCGACAATCAAGGTACGCGAACGCGCACCTTGATTGTCGCGCGATAGGTGGCGATGCGTTGCGAGAAGACCGCCAGGAATTACGTGTCATTCGTGGCCTTGGCCTGCGGTTTCACCTTGGTCAAATCCGTCCACACGGCCTAGGTAAGGCCTGTTTCAGACTGCCTGGTCGAGCAGAGCGGTGCTCTTGCTGGCGAGCATTGCAGCCCCTGTCTGTTATTTCGCGCCATGGGCGGCAGGGTTCTCGATATGCAGTTAGCCGTCGCGCTCTCCACATTTAATGCAGACCAGACACCGCTCGACGTCACGGTGGGGCGTCGTCATTGGCATGTCGAAGCGCCCAGCGATCCCACGCGGTGACATGGCTTTGCCGACATGCCAACACTTTCTGCAGGTTGGGGTGAGATGAAAGTCGGTGGCCTCGTGATCGGCAAGCGTGGCGGGTGGTCCCGCGTAGGTGGTCGGCACATCACATTCCCAAATTATCGGGAGAGTCGAAGTCTGGGGTAATCGTCAACGTGCCATCAATGTTTCGATGCGAGGATGGCGTTTGCCGAAACCCACCATCCATCCCTCCGGCAGACGGTCGCTGCCCCACATTCTGTCCCTGTGCTCTGCGGCGGCGGCCGTCAATTCTGAAGCCTGTTACTCATATTCGGCATCCCGTGGCCACTCGGTTTCGGAGATGATCTTCATCGCCTCGGCGATTCGAGTTTGCGCTGTTTCGAGCGCCATGAGCGTACTCCCAGGATCCAGCAGCGCGCCGTTGGCATTCACATGCAGTGCCTCGGCCATGACAGCCTCCGCGTGAGCGATCCTGTCTCTGGCGAGGCTTGTCGCTTTGGCCGCAGCCGTGATCTTCTCATTCATAATGCCATCTCTATTTCAGCCATATGATCTGCTGTCGTCGGTTCTACCGTCATTGAGGCGGAGCCTCCACAATCTGATCCGAACCGCGGCTTGGCGTGGCATGGAGTTAGCTGCAAGCCGCAGCGAGTTGGCACAACTGCCCTGGATGTGAACTGAACCTTGCGGCAATAGTCGGGGTTAATGAGACATTAACGGAATCAATGCGATTAATGTTGCATGGGACTTGAGGCGAATTGGTCCGATATTGTTGCATGAACTACCAAGAGGCAATCACATGGTCAAACATACAAGTAATATGTATGGCATTGTGCTTCTGCTGTGGGCCTTCGCGGTGATTGTGAATAATCGCGGTCGTCCCTTGTCGAGGTAGGGAAGCCCGCCCCGCGATACGCGTGTCCGAACAGCCAGTTGGAATCCACGGCGCTCACGTGTCTTGGGTGTCACCGGAGA
Source organism: uncultured Alphaproteobacteria bacterium (assembly GCA_963761475.1). Classification (GTDB taxonomy): domain Bacteria; phylum Pseudomonadota; class Alphaproteobacteria; order Rhizobiales; family Hyphomicrobiaceae. Next base: position 3,454 of record CAVXGT010000007.1, on the reverse strand, counting down.
AACACCCCTTCGTCCAGTACCCGACCTGAACTGCTACCCGGTCGGGCATGCAGGTAGCCGGACGTCGTGGCGACATTGGCATGACCGAGCGTATCTTTCACCTCAGCCAGCGTGGCGCCACGATCGAGCGCGTGGCTGGCATGGGCATGCCGGAGCCAATGGGCCGAGATGGCCGGATTGACGCCTGCGGCGTCCGCTACCTTCTTCAGCATCCGATTGACGGCCCTGGCCAGCAGCGGTGCTCCGCCCTTTCGAGATGGGAACAACGGCGCTGAAGTCGGCGCATCGTCTCGACTGGCCAGCAGTGCCCGCCCCACGATCACCGGCAGGACCACCTGGCGCACCTTGCCGCCCTTGCCGGTGACGCTGAGCTGGACGACGCCATCTCCGCGGTCGATGACGTCTGACCAAGTCAAGGCGACGAGTTCAGACACCCGTAGGCCACCGGCATAGCCAACCTCGATCAGCAAGCGGTCCCGCTTTGTCGGCGCTGCCCGGATCAGAAGCGCGATCTCAGTCTCACTGGCTATGCGCTTGGCCAGGTCGCCGGTGCCTGGGGCCTTCGTTCGGATTGTGGCACCGGCATTGAAGACCAGGTAGCCGAGCCGATGGCCGTAGCCCAAAAGGCTCTTGATCCGTTGCGCGTACTGCCGAGCGGTACTCGGAGCCTTGCCCTCACTGAGGGTCTCGATCGCCTCACGCACATCCTCAACGGTGGCAGTGCGAAGCGTGATGCCTTTGCCAGACAGGATCTCGATGAAGCGATCGGCGGTCGTCTTGAACTTGGCGCGTGTGATCTGGCTCCCCAGACCATCGAGCCAGGAAGCGATGAGCTGCTGATCCGTCTCGGCTCGGGTGCCGACGATGGTCCGAGCAGCGCCGTTGGGTGTGATTGCATTGTCCGACATAAGCAATCTCCGAGTGTAGAAAATGGCCTGCAAAAGTGTCTGATTATATACATAATCGGGCTATAAAAGCAAGGTCTCCCAGTTCTCGATAAATCTACCTAAAGGAGTAGAAAAAAATGGAACGCGCGCTGTGCGGGTGGAGGCGAGGTGCTTGCCCAAGGCCGGAGAAGGTGCATTAATGCTCGCATCGATGGGATGGGGTCCCCTCTCCCTCTTGCTCGTCGACGATAGGGCGCGCTGACTTCGTTGGCGTGCCCTTCTCTTTGTCAAATGACTGTCGGGACGCCAACGCCGCCGCAACGTTGCAGCGCCAAAGAGATCACAAGGGTGCTGTCCTCCCCCTTTGCGTGCTGTGGCGTGACAAGGCTCGTCACCGCGTATGGCAAGTCCTCTTCAAGGGGTCTTCCAGGGCATTCGCCGGGTCGGCAAGGCTTGTCAGCAAGTCATGTGCGGTCACGGCCGCGGGGGCGGCAAGCCTTGCCGCGCCCCGCAATGCGCCGCCAAGGCTTGCATAACGCAACCAGCGCCTGTCAGGCGTGCCTCCAAGCTCAACATCCATGTTAACCCGGACGCTTCATCGGCTTCGACTTCCTCGGCAAGCCTTGCCGACGCGGCCGTGCCACGCGCATTGGCGAGGCTTGCCACCATTTACCCTAGAATCGCGGGCGCCACAGTAGACTGGCCAGATGTGGCAAGGCTTGCCGCTCACCATCCGGGGCTATCTCGGTGCAGATGTCCTGGCCTTGTCACGAGCCTCGCCGGCCCTTGGAGAATTTAGTAGCGTCCCGCAGCGACGGCACGTTAAGATTATGGGGAAGCATGACGTCACAGCGCGATGCTAGACATGCCGCTCCTGTTCGATCACGCTGTTGTACCCCGAAATTGGATGAGCGAGAAACGGGTCCGGCGGCCTCCTAGCGGTCTCCCCAACATCGCCGGACGTCACTCACGCGCTTGTGAATACGAAACGCATCGATCTCTATTTACATCATAAATGAACATTGTTAAGTTACATTCATCAGACGGGACGAACCCCGCCGAAACCAACACCAGATGGACAACGGAGACACCCCATGAAGACGATCCTCGCATCGATCATCGCCCTCGGCCTCTTTGCCGGTGCAGCTTCCGCGTCGGTCCAGGCTACGGTTCAGTCGGACAACACGACCGCCGAGTGGTGTGCGCCCTATTACGGCCACTGAGACTTCTGACGGCCTACATATTGCCAGCCGTATATTGACGACCGCCGCCGATCTCCTCCCTCGGCGGCGGCTTCCGTTGGGACTGTGGATATGCCGCTCCATGGCTTTGCGATGGCTTTGCACCGCGCCGCAATCCGCTCCACAGTCTGGCCGATGGCACGGTCTCGCCGCATGGCCAATCACAAACCCGATCTTTTCGACGCTGCTGCATCGCAAGCGGCGCGGCCAAAGATGCGTTCCGGTGCGCTCCCGAAGGTTGGGTACATCTTGCCAGAGGATCTCGGGTTGGCGCTCCGTCAGTTGCCGGACGCTGACTTCAGACAGCTTGCGGATGCTGTCGCCGGCGAGGTGGAGCGGCGACAGCCGCGGATGGCAACGCCGCCCTCGTCGAGCCCGCGCGACAGCGCGGGACGATCGACAAAATCTGACAAATCGCGACTAGGCGCTCGCATGCCGAACCTGGGGCCTATACCCATCACGCCCGCAAAGCTCAACGCGATCCGCGCGGCTCTCGGAGCAGGTGTCAAACCGACGGCGATCGCGCGCCAGTTTGGCGTGAGCCAGGCCGCCATCCGGGAAGCGCTGGCCAGGCTGAAGGACAAGTAGGCCCAAGCGGTGGCACTGCTGCGCTCGCTGCCGGTATGGCTGCGTGCCGTCCACGGGGCCGAGGCCAAGCGGCGGGAGCGGCCCAGTGCAAGCGAAAACCAGCATTTCGTCACGACATAATAAATAATTTCAGCGATGTGCCGTAGGGAACAGCGACGGCCTGCGGTTTCAGCGAACGTGAGGTCGTCGGCGGATGGGAAAGCCCCAGACACCCCGCCAGACAAAACAAGTTGGACCTCAACACCTGAAACAGGAGACCTGCCATGAAGACCCTGATCGCCGGCTCGCTCCTCGCCGTCGGCCTCTTCGCCAGCCCCGCTTCTGCCCGTGACTTGTCGGGCGTGTGGACCACGGTCAACGAGAGCGCACCGCGCTCCGTCTTCGACCAGATCCAGGAGACGGCTCCGCGCGGACTGTTCGACCAGATAAACGAGACCGCACCCCGCTCACTCTTCGACTCTTTGAACGATACCGCGCCGCACGGCATCTTTGACCAACTTAACGACGAGGCCCCGCGCGGACTGGTCGGCGAGTGAGCCTCTTCGGTGCGCCCGGTCATAGAAGGGTCGGACGCCCTCCATACTCGCAAATCATATTTCAGCGTCGAACCCTGGCGGCCCAACCGCTGGGGTTCTTTCTGTCGGCACCGGCGGATTCCGCCATGGTCAGCTTGCGGTGGTCCTGCAGACGAACAGACGCGGCGTGCGGCAGGCGCGCGCTTGGTCCGCCTATGACCCG
>CAVXGT010000006.1:0-386148 GCA_963761475.1 uncultured Alphaproteobacteria bacterium | reverse complement strand
CTTGCCCTTCACGGACCATCTACGTGTAGCCATGACCCAGCGAGCACCAGCAGCAGCGGGTGGTGCCATTCGTGCCCCTGCTACAATTCTGGAGTTCACAGCCACTCATACTACGCCAGCTCTGCAGGACCAAGCCATGGCAAAAGCCAGGGAGTTTCTCCCGGGGCTACGACAGCCGGTAGGAGTGGGAGCTCAGCTCAACCTCATTGCCCAACAACAGCTAGCCCAGGGCATGGTTTTGGCAAATGCCCAGCAAGATCGCCCAGCCACCATGGCTCGCAAAGCACCTGCCCTTCTAGGCCAGGTCCACCTCCTCTGTGAAGTGCCCGTGGGAGCTGATGAGTCAGAGCTGGCCCCCTTCTGGCTACAGTACCCAGGAGTACCTACAGGCCACTGGATGGGTTCCCTAAAAGCAGTCATCCTTCGTTTGAGGTCAGCCATCTCAGCCGAAGGTGGACCCCTCTTGACAGCACCCATCTTGACAGCGGCTTTCGTCACAGACATTGGTGAGGGAAATTTCTTTGCCGAAGATATGGATGACGTCACCGGGGGCCTCAGTGTCTTCCGCACTCGCCCTGCAAACAGTGCCAATGCTGATGGCCTCCAGGCCCAGAACAGGATGTATTCCTTACTGGTGTCGGGAACGGGGGTGGCTCAAGCCTCCACAGTGCAGATGCTTGTGACGAACAAGGAGATTGAGATCCCGACTGATCCCTTCATCTTCGCCGCGACGTTGGAGGGCTACTACCTCATCATGAGGGCTGTGGCAGGAAGGCACAACAGAGGAGTTACCAACCTGTACAATGCCATCATAAGGGATGTGAACTGGTTTGCCCGGCAAATCCAAAATCGCTACCGAGAACCAGCTCATTTTGCATATGCCTGCCTCCTTGTGGAGACCTTTATCTTCCGCAAGATGAACACCTACATTGTGGCACTCATGTCCAGCCCAGCTCCAGCCACAATTGGTGGTGGCACAGCCATCCCACCTGACTTCATGAGGATTCGTGATGCCCTGGTGGATGGAAACCTGTCCTTCCTGACTGAGCTGCCACCGGCTATTGCCACGTACACATCGCAGTACCCGGGTGAACCTGCCAAGAACCTACCACCAGCAGTCAATGAGCTGAATAAGGTGCCGGGAACCAAAATTGAAGGGGCCACAGGGCGTGAACAGGTGTCACACCCTGAGTGGAACCAAAACTTGAAGCGCGCGTGGACCTCTTCGGGAGCAGTGGGCCTGTATTCCACTGGCTCCCCATTCCGTGATGAGTCTCAGCCCAACAAGAAGAAGAAAATCCCTTCGGACACACAAGGGGTGCGCATCTGCTTGGCTATGGCACTCAACGGCACCTGCTACAGCAACTGCAATGGACTTCACAAGCCGCTGAATGAGAGGGAAGTGCAGCGTGTTGCCGAGGCGGGAGGCCTGACTGTGGAATGAATGGTAGGTCGTGTAGGAACTAACACCGGTGTAGCCAATGGAGTTACCAGCCAGTGTCCTGCACGGCCGCCTATACCTAGGAGCATTTATCCTATTGAACCAGTGGGTAACACCCCGCTATTGCCACGGACGATTTCGGCTATCTGTGCTACAGCAGGCGGTACCCCACTAACAAGTGTGGCACCCCCTCCCATTCGGTGTACACAGCCCAAGCGAGTTTGGGGTGAGCCCAGTGGAGTGGGTGCTGGATACCGAGAGGAGAGGAGAGCAGTAAGAGCATGCAATGATGAGCTAGGTAAGTTGATTGCTGAACACAGTGATCGCTTCATGAACTCGGACTGGGAGGCATATGTGTCGAGCTTACGTGGACGGGGTGCAACCTGGCCCCAGTGGGCATGAATGTCAAAGCACATCCTGCCAAACACATGCTTCAACACCTGGCTACCAAAGGTGCACCAGCCATAATGTCTACGCCACCATGGGAACTGAAGCAGTTGGAGCAAAGACTAAGAAGGGGCTCCCACAAGTCGTGCAATGACAACCTCGACTTCCTGCGGGAGGAGATGCTAGACTTTGTAAAGAAGGGATTCTGGATGGTCCTCCCCTACAGGTTCCTCAAAGAGAAGTTCAAGCAGAAGCAGCGTTACCTGCGAGACCTGCGACTGTCCCCCATGGGCGTTGTGCCCCAGCGGGAGCGCAGACCCCGAGTCATAGTGGACTACAGCTACTATGAGGTCAACCAAGAGACCTTGAGCTTGGGACCGAAGGATGCCATGCAATTTGGAAGGACACTCACCGTGTCGCCCGCTACGGCCAGCACAAGGGCAACGGCAAGCTATCACTGGGGTTGCGGCCCGAGCACATCACCGAAGCCCGCGAGACGAGCAATCCCAACATCGCCTCGTTCAGCACGAAGATCGACGTGACCGAGCCGATGGGCATGGAGACGTATGTCTACTTCACCATCAACGGGCACGAGGTCTGCGGTCGTGTGGCTCCCAAGTCCGGCGCACGCGAGGGCCAACCGATGACGCTGGCGGCCGATCTCAACAACATGCACCTGATCGACGATGCCTCAGGGCGGGTTTTGTAGCCTCGATCTTTGACCACTGTTGACCACGACAGCCATCACTGCAGAGTGAAGGATATAATCGGGCTACGCTCAGGAAACTTGATTGCGGGCTGGCGGCGGTGTGGCGGTGCGGTGCCTTCAATGGGTCGTGCCGTTTGCCGTTCGGCCGGTTCGGTGCAACGCCTACATATGAGCCTACGAGGCAGGATGACACGCACATTGCGGGAGATTTCACGCCTACTCCGCGCCCGGCAACTCGCCGGGGTCCTCGGGCTTGCCGCCTTGGTCGGCGTCGGATTGGTCCAGGCGGCGTTCGCCCAGACCGCGGCGCCAAAGGTAGAGAAGCTCGACGTCAGCGCGCCGGCGCGGGTGCTGTTCGTCGGCAACAGCTATCTCTACTACGGCGACAGCCTGCACAATCATGTCCGCCGCATGGCGTTAAATGCCAAGCTGCACGATGAGAAAAGCCTGCAATTCAAGTCCGTCACGATCAGCGGCGGGGCGCTGTTCGACCACGAGATCACCAGCTACCTCAAACCCGGCAAGCTCAGGGTGAAGGACGGCTTCGAGGTGGTGGTGTTGCAGGGCGGTAGTGCGGCGCCATTGTCGGAGCCGCGCCGGGCCAAGTTCGTTGAGACGGTCAAGGCGTTCGACGCCGAGATCCGCAAGGCTGGCGGGCGGACCGCGCTCTACATGACCCACGCTTACGTTAAGCCACACAAGAAAGCTGCTGCTGGCCAGATCGACGACATTTCGCGGCTTTACGTGGAGGCCGGCAACGCCGTCGGCGCACTGGTCATTCCGGTCGGGCTCGCCTTCGAAGAGGCCTACAAGCGCAAGCCGGAGATGAAACTGCACAAGGGGTTCGACGGCTCGCATCCCGACTTGATCGGGACTTATCTTGCCGCCTGCGTCGTCTACGCGGCGCTCTACGGCAAGCCAGCCAGCGGCAACAGCTACGACTATTACGGCGCCATTGACAAGGATACAGCAGCCTTCTTGCAGAGCGTTGCCGACGACACAATCGCGACGTTCTACGGGCGAAAATAAGCTGTTGCGGGCGATGGCATCGTGCCTTGTGCCTCATTGAGGCCGAAGCCCTGCCACAAAAACCGGCTAGTTCGATCAGGCGTGGGGCTCCGGCCATCGGTCGGCGGTTGCCCATGGCTGGACCGGGCACGCGATCGCATGTTGACACTCCTGAGGTTTCTGACGCGGTCGACGGAGTTCATCATCGCTTCCGGCATCGGCGTGTGGCGGCAAGTCCTGCGCGCGACGGCCTTCAATCCGCGCCTCGGCCCCTTGCGCCACGTCTTTACCGCTGGCCTGCTCTACCTCGTGTTCGCCATCACTCTGGTCTATGTCGTGGCACCGATCCGCGGAGTCGTTGGCAACCACTACATCGGCGACAAGCTCGCCTACGACGCCGAGCGCTGGCTCGCCACTGCCATTTACGACCGCGCCGGAAGCTTCGTTGGCACCTATGAGGGGCGTCTCGACAGCCAGCGCGACGTCAATTGGACCGATGGGGCAATCGAAGTCGGCGGCTACACGGCGAATCCGGACCACAAGTCGATACCGGTGACACAGGTGCCCGAACACTACTGGCAGTGCCTCACCTACCACGAAGACCGCTATATCGCGGGCCCTCTCAATCCGTTCGGGATCGACCTCATCGGCGTCCTCAAGATCCCCTACACGACTATCCGGCGATCGATTGCGCTCCGCCGCCCCTCGATCGGCGTCGGCGGTTCGACACTGCCGATGCAATTGGCCAGGGTGATCTACAAGACGCCGCCGAGCCGGCGCGAGGGCAGTCTCGAGAAGATCCGCCGCAAGTTCGGAGAGTGGTGGCTGGCGCCGGTCATCTACCGGCATTTGACGGCCGGGGGCGATGACACGGCATTGCGGCAGTGGGCGGCAAACCACCTTTGGCTCGCCCAGCGCACGGGAGGCCAGCCGCTGCACGGCGTCGAGATGACGGCCCGGGTGGTGTTCGGCAAGGCTGCCGGCGATCTCACCACTGCCGAACAGTTCGTGCTGGCCTCGGCGGTCAACAAACCGATCATCCTGCTCGAAGGCAGCGATCGGCTGAACGAGGTGCGGCTCGACCACTGGCGCTATATTACAGAGGTGCGTGCCAAGGCCTGCGCGCAAAAACTGATCACCGATCCCGCTGCCATGCGCCAGGTTGTCTTCGAGCTGGTCTCGCTTGCCAACGGTCCGCCCGACCCAAAGGTGCGCCCGAAGCTGCAGCAGGCCCTGGAAGACCATGCGCCGAAACTGGCACGACGCGCGAGTGCCAACCCGATGATCCGCGCCAACGCCCTGCTGCCGGTGGCCCGGCTCGGCATCCGCGAGGAGATGAAGCAGCGCTTCGGGCTCAACTGGCGCGAGAGCGTTCGAGGGGTCACGACGACCCTCGACGTCGCGGGCAACCTGGCGTTCGAGGCTGGTGTGCGCAGCCTGCTTGGCGAACTCGACCAGCGCCACCAGTCGCGGCTCAATGCCGGCTTCACGCTCGATCCGGAGCGGTTCGGTGCCAGCGCCGGCACCCTTGCCATGCCCAACATCGCGGTGGTGGCGGCCGATCAGAACGGTGAAATCGTCAGATATTGGGAGGCGGGCGAGACGGCTGCCTACTTCGGATCGCCGTTCGCGCGCGATCAGGGGAGCGGGCGCTACGATCCTAGCCACGAGCAGCGGCGGGTCGCCTCGACCGGCAAAATGCTGGTGGCCATTGCGGCCGGCAACTGGAGTGCCGACACGGCCAGCACTCTCTACGTCGATCCGGCAGCGCCGACACGCGGCCTCGAGACCTGCGCGAGGGGCAACGGCACGCTACGACAGGGGCGGCGTGCGATCGTCGCGTTCGCCTGCTCGCTGAGCCCGGCCATCGAATGGCGCGGGGCGCGCCTCGGCCAGGCGCGGATCCGCCGATTGATCGACGGCTTCGGCTTCGCCATGCCACCGGCTGCGGCCAACGGGGAGGATACGCCCCCATCTACGGCGGCCGCGCGCGGCCTCATCTCGGGCTCGCCTCGCCGGGTCCACCACATGTCCGCCGCCATCCTGGCCGCGATGACGGGCAGGGGCGGGCGCCCGCTACACCCGCCGACGCTGGTCAGGGCCTGGGAGCTTTCGGCGCATGGGCAGCGCCAGCAACTTGCCAGTGATGGGGCGATCGTGCCCAACACCCTGATCCGCCCCAAGGCCGTGCCATTTCTCAAGACGGTGCTGGCGGCGCCGCTGTGCTACGAAGCGGGTGGGCAACGCCATGGCACGCTGAAGTCGCTGGGGGGCTGGTGTGCCAGTCGAAACCCGAAAGTGTCGCTGCATTTCGCCAAGACAGGCACTGACACCAACGACGATCCGAGCCAGACCGTAGATACCTGGATCGCCGGCGGTATTCGGTTCAGCGACGGGCGGGCGTATTCTTATGTCGTCCAAATCGGCACCGGTTCGACGCGGGCGCCGTTTGCGACGCGGTTGAATGCGGGAGCGCTGCTCGGACCTCTGGCTGAGGCGTTGCTGCGGGATCTGGAGCGGGGCGGGAAGGCCAGCAGTGGAAAGCAGACCGCGGCTGCGATCCGCTAACCTCGCTTTTGCCCGATCGAACTGCGGCGGCAGAAGCATTCAAAGCTTCAAACCAACCCACGAGAGCAAGGCCGCCCGTTACGGGAGCGCACGGCCTCAGCGTCCTTCGCGCAGGGGCTACCGACACGGAAAATGCCACGCGCCAAATGTGGCATACGGCGGAGGCGCTGGCCAGCTTGCCAACCCTGAAGGGGATGACGCCAGAGCGGGGCGATTTCCGCCAGTGGCACAAGCACAAAACCACGGCCGGCGATTTCCGGATGCGGCACCTGCAAGCCGCCTGTCAGGCGCTTGGGGGTTCGCCTGCCCTTGTAGCCGATGCTGCGGCCGGCTATGTCGAGGATGTCGATGTCCAGGGGGCGCGGTCCCCAAGTCACGCCTTTGCGCCGCCCGGCCTGCCATTCCAGCCGCTTTGTCAGACGCAACAACTGGGCCGGGGCGATGTCGAGTTCGAAGGCGGCGACCGCATTGACGAAGCGTCCTTGGCGAACGAAGCCAACTGGCGGCGTCGAATACAAGCTGGAACGCGCCAACTCCCTCAAGCCCCTTGCCGCGAGTTCCTCCAGACAGCGCCGTATGGTGGCGGCGGGATCTCCCCAGGGCCCGGGAATACTGGCCCCGAACCCCAGCCAGACATGCCTCGAGGTCACGCCAGTCCTGCGCAGTTCCACTCCCGACGGCTTCTGTTCAGGCCTGTTCTTTTTACGTTGGCGCATAGGTGCCTTGCGTGTTTACCACATACCATATGCTGGCCTCTTACCGCTTTTCATGCTAAGGGACGATCAACTAAGTTCGACCGCGATATGGGCGACGTGGTTTGCTGCGTAGAGTTCATTGAGGATCTTACGACTTAGAAAACTTCAGCTGAGCAGTTGCGTACTGTCGTTTCCAATAGCGGAAGCGATGATCGAGTTCCAGACAGCACGCACTCTGCAGGAAGGTGACCGCCCCGATGTTCTTTTATCCGAATGAACGCGTTGCGCTTTTTATTGACGGGGCGAACCTTTATGCAACGGCAAAAGCGCTCGGCTTCGATATCGATTACAAGCGACTGCTTTCCGTCTTCCGAACGAAAGGCCGCTTAATTCGAGCGCTCTATTATACTGCGCTTGCGGAAGATCAAGAATATTCTTCAATTCGGCCCTTGATCGATTGGCTGGATTATAATGGTTATACTATGATTACAAAGCCCACAAAAGAATATACGGACTCTTCTGGGCGCAAGAAGATCAAGGGAAACATGGATATCGAACTCAGCGTCGATGCCATGGAACTCGCCTCCAGCCTCGATCATATCGTTTTGTTCAGCGGAGACGGCGATTTTCGCCCACTTGTCGCAGCTCTGCAGCAAAAGGGGTTGCGCGTCAGCGTCGCTTCGACTTTGCATACACAGCCGCCCATGATCGCCGATGAATTGCGTCGCCAGGCCGATCAATTTATCGACGTGGCCGATCTGGAAAGTGAAATCAGCAGAGACCCGGCGGCGAGAGTTCCGCGTGAAGCGCGCGAGACCCGTTTGCATCAAATGCGACAGCAGCGGCCGGACAAAAACGAAGTTTATGAAAATCTCGACAGCGACGGTCCAATCGACGATTAATCAATTTGGAATTGGCTCGGAGCGCTTAACGAATAAAATTGCGCACGGCGTGTCGACGGGGCACCTGCGGCTGTTGGGATCTATCGGGCGCGCGTTGCCCTAGCCAAGCCCCCCCTCCCCGGTCTACGCGTTGCCGTTCACTAGCGACCCCCCCCTATTCCAAGATCCATTGCCCTCAGCGCGCGCCCGATGGGCACAACGGCAAGGCCGGCACACAAGTGACTCCTCGCTCCAAAGCAGAACCCACACGAGATTGCGGCCTCTGCCCCCGCCTCGTCGCCTTCCGACATCAAGCTCGCGAGAATGAGCCATCGTGGCATAATGCTCCGGTCGAGACTTTTGGATCGCGCGATGCCCGACTGCTGATCGTTGGCCTAGCGCCCGGCCTCAAAGGGGCCAATCGGACCGGGCGACCGTTCACCGGAGACTATGCCGGCGACCTGCTTTACGACACGCTTCTTGAAGCCGGTTTTGCGCGTGGAACCTACGGCGCGCATGCGGGCGACGGTCTCGAGCTGGTCGACAGCCGGATCACGAATGCGGTGCGGTGCGTGCCACCGGCCAACAAGCCGACGACGCCTGAAATCAACGCCTGCAATGGCTTCCTGCGCGCCACGCTCGCCGACATGCCCCAATTGACGGCCGTGCTGGCGCTCGGACGCATTGCGCATGATGCCGTGCTCAAAGCCTCAGGTCTGCGCCAAGCGCACCATCCGTTCGGCCACGGACGACGCCACCAACTCGGCGGCGACGTGGAGCTGCACGACAGCTATCACTGCTCGCGCTATAATACGAACACTGGCGTGCTGACGCGCGAGATGTTTGTCGACGTCCTCTCAGGCATCCGCCGAGCCCTTACTTGAGCCGCTACGGGGTGGCAGTGACTGGCAGCTCGACATCGGTCAGCGGGAGAGGGCCACGACAAGCGCGCGCACGTTGCCACCGTTCTCGGCGATGTAGTTCTCGAACAGCTTCTTGAGGAACGGCAGCATCCAAAAGCCGTAGACCATGGCGTCGCGTACGCGATAGGTGTTGCCACGCTGCACGAGCAACCAGCGAACATCGTAGCTGGCACCGTTGCGCAAGGTGACGACACTATCGACCATGATGCCTTGGCTGCCACGCAGACTGCCTTTAATCTTATAGCCGGCCACGGGATACTTCGGCGCCTCGGAGGCAGCGTAGCGGCCGATGAAGCGGACCATGCCCGAGAGGTAGCCGGGCTTGTCGGCACTCGCCAATTTGGCGCGATAGGTGCCGAGCGAGTAGCTGCCGATATATCCGGTATCGGCGTGACGATGAATTGCTGCTGCGAACGCACCGGCTGAGCGGGACTGGGCGGCCAGTGACAGATCGCGCGCCACCTTCTCCATGAACTGGACTGCCGGGTCGGCAGCGCGCGCGCCGCTCGTTGCCAGCAGGCCGGCCACGACTATGCCCAGGCCAATCGACACAAGCGCACGCAGCGAGGCATACCATGCCGGTGAAGTCGTTCCCGCCATCAGATCCCCCATGTGTGCGACAGTCCCACATTCCGCGATCGGTCGCTCGCGCCTACAGTCCCTCGGCGCCGCATATCGCGGGCCGCAATTCATCACATGACCGGCTGTAGGTCAAAGTGTTCCGCTTCGCGCCCCTGGCGCAGATCGCCGCGATCCGCGTTCGGAGCAGGATGCTGATGCCGGCCGGCCGACCCCCGCAAACGTCAATCATCGCACGCTCGCCGAACAAGGCGTCGAGAATGCGGCGAAGGCAGGGATGCCCCCACGAAATTGTGGGCTCGGCTGTATCGGACGAACCGATGCCCCCCCTCCAGCGATCGGTCGGACCGGTTGCCTTAATTCGGCAGGAGTTGTCGGTTATGACCACCAGCATATTTGCATGCGCATGGCGCCTTAGGCTCCAACGTGCCGCAGACCGTGCGATCGGCGGGCATTTTGGAACGAAATCGCTCCGGAGTGCCGTGGGTCATGTGATTGCAGCCCAACCCGCAAGCACGGCAAATCGCGCAATTCAGTGGTGATGCCCCGACCGCCTCGGCAAGAGGCAGGGCACAATCGAAGCGAGCAATGCGATGCGTCCCGACATGAGTAAAGTGATCGTCGAGCGGCCGCGTCCCGGCAGCCATCGACGCGTGAAACGGCGCTTCCGGCGCTTCGACCCGCGGATGATCGATGCGAGGGAAGAGGGTGTATCCTATCTTCCGTCCCAGGTCGGCCATAAGCGGATCGTGGCTATCTCGGCGGCGCGCAAGTCCCTCAACGAGAACCTCAAGCCCTTGCAGCGCTACCTCAGGGCCCAGATCGGGCGTCCTTGGTCGCGCGTGTGGTCGGATCTTTCGGCCCATGTGCGGGCCGACAATATCGTGCAGCAACATGTACGCGATCATGTCCAGGATTTCGTCGCCTATCGCACCGGGATCAAGAACGGTTGCATCTTCCTGCATACCCGCTGGGGCGGGCCGCGCTCCCTGGCGCAGTGCGAGTGGCCTGAGATGTATGTCGATCCCCGCACTGGTCTGCTGTGCCGCAACCCTAACTCCAACGGCCGCAGGCGCGTGACGAAAGACCGCCAGCGTGATCGCGCGATCGAATTGGCCAAACGCATGCGCGTGATCGACCGATTTCGCCAGTTGCACCTACTTTCAGACGGCAACTGGTGGGAGGTGACGCTGGCGCGGGATGGGGAATTGGCCCACCCCGCCCCGGGCGCGGGTCTACGACAGCAAGGATGGGCAGCCGACGGCAATGACGTGGTGCTCGCGGCAGGGCTCAGCAGCCTCGCCCCTGAAGACCTCTACGCCGGCCATGGGATCGTGGGGATTGCCAAGCGGGCGTTATCGTCACGCGAGATCAAGGCGCACGGCCTCAGAAGTGATTGAAAGCAAAAAAACTTCGATGCGGCCGCCTGGATCGAGTGGAGGAAATTTTTTTTCAGCATCGCCTGCCCCACCTCCTGTAGCCCATTGAACCTGCCAAAAGACTGCATTATGCGACAATTTGACCGTTGCGCCATCAAGATCTGTCGCTTTCCGGATCGAGCGTTTACCATGCATCAGTAGACGTCTGTATCTATAAGAAATTAAATGATAAATATGATCATGAAGAACGCGAAACATTAACCGCGTCGGTTCAGAGCAGATTAATCGCGTTCGGTTACGTTGTCCCAGGTCTGAAAGAGTGTAACGAGTACCATGACCGATCAACAGTTCAGAGCGCGTGCGCGCTATGTCATAGGACCGGACGGCAGCCCGCTGACGGTCGCCGACCTCCCGCCCCGCGACACCAAGCGCTGGGTGATTCGCCGCAAGGCCGAGGTGGTGGCAGCCGTTCGCGGTGGCCTCCTGAGCCTCGAAGAAGCTTGCGAGCGCTACAAGCTCACGGTTGACGAGTTCCTGTCCTGGCAGCGCTCCATCGATCGGCACGGGCTCGCGGGCTTGCGTGCAACGCGGATCCAAGATTACCGGAACTGATCGCTGCGCTGGACGGACGGGGGCCTTCCCGCTCGCCGGCTCGCGTTCTTTTCCAGTCCGCCGGAGAGCCGTCTTGGCACTCAGGGGATGACGATCCTGACGACGGCCTTAGGCGCGTCCCATAAGCGGCGGTGCGCGGCCGCAGAGTCTCCAGCCTGGGTTCTCCTGACGGGCTATTATTTGCTTCCTGCCTTTTTTCCCTTGCGGCCATCAGCGGCCTTGGCCGGAGCCTTGGATGCTTCGGCCGCTGGCGCGTTGGCACCCCAACCGCCACTGCCGACAACGCTGCATGCGGTGCCCCCCTCGGCGATCCAACGCTTCACGTCCCCCGTCATGATCTCGCCTTGCGACTTGGAAAAGCGCGCATTCTCGGCATCAACGTGCGAACCGGCCGGCGTCGGCGTGATGGTTATGCGATAGGCCGTGAGTTCCCCATGATTGGGGTTCTCGGGTGCGCGAGTTTGGACGAGGATCTGGGCGCCGCCGCCCTTTGCCTCGGGCTCGGCGCGGGCGTGGAAGGTGTGGGTTGCCTTGAGAGAGCCCTCGACGCCAAACCAGCACTGCAACGCGCCTCGGGCAATCTTGGCATAAACGTCGACCGGCGGCTCGGCGACACCTATGGCCACGGCCGTGGCCCCGCCGAGAGGCTCCGAGAATTGCGACAGCTTGGGGAGTTGCAGAGCCTCGCTCGAGCAGGAGGCGACGGCGATCGATGCAAACACTGCCACGACAGGCCCAGAGGATCGCGATGAATTCATATCCGTTCGGGCGCCCCAATCACCATCTGCCGCGCAGCGCGGCCGCAGCAAACGTCAGAGACGGCAACTTCGCGGGCGCTAGGCACGATTCCAGAGGCTTAGGCGAGAAGCAAGGCGACACGACGGCATTTCCCCGAGCCGAAGTCGGGCACTTGCCTTTGGTGCGGACATTTCGCCGAATTGATCGCACGCCTGGCTGAAGTGCAGGCCGATGCCAAAGACCGATGGGCAATCGCCTCGGCGGCTCAACGTGAGCGAATTGCAGACCCACAGCACCGGAGCTTTTGGCTTCAGGCTAGCCGCAATTGCCACAAAGCCATCATCCCGCGACGACTGGATCGTCGCGGGATGATGGCTTCAATTCGACGGACGGTGCAGCCGACTTCTAGGCTGGCTCAGCTCGCCAGCGCGCTCGGATTGCCGCGATCACCAGCAACGCGGCGTCCGCGGGGAGCGGCCACCTCGCGGGCTTCCGGGGCATCGATCTTGTCGAGGTTGTCGACGGCGATATCGCGCTCCTCGACGGCCAGGGCCAGCTTGGCCTTGAGGTCATCGACAGAAGTC
Organism: uncultured Alphaproteobacteria bacterium; assembly: GCA_963761475.1. Classification (GTDB taxonomy): domain Bacteria; phylum Pseudomonadota; class Alphaproteobacteria; order Rhizobiales; family Hyphomicrobiaceae. The sequence goes on along the minus strand of CAVXGT010000006.1, from coordinate 373,644 downwards.
TGCAAATTCTCACGCCGCTGACGCGCTGCCTTGGCAAACGTCGAATAGGCAAAGTGCTTAAGATCGCGGACGCCGGTCCGCTCCTCTTCGCTGCCGATCTGGCGATCCAGATCGTCGATCATCAGCTCGAACTCGCGAATCATGGACTCAAGGTCGGAGACCTTGCGTGCCTTCTCGCGGGCTTCGAACCGCATCAGACGAAGAGCGCTCTCTCGTGGCTTCATGACGCAAAACCCCCACTCGCTCGATGAACTCTACGCCGGCCTTAAATTCAACTTTCGTGCCATCTATTTAGGATGCCTTGCTCGCCTTGCGCAAGACCAACGCTACCTGGAGCGTTCGAATTCGGCACAAAACAAGCCCAGGCACTCCCTCGCCGGGACGCCATCGAGTGAGGGTGAGCATGCCCTATTGGCCTTAAGTTGCGGTAAAGCAACGCTCGCGCGCCGATTGCAGGCGATCGTCCTCAATGTTGACACACCTGCCAGCCCGACGAATCACTCTCGACCGCCCCCATAGCCGACCAGTCCCTCCTTATGCCGCTGTTTTACTGATGTTTTTTAATTTCACCCCACCAGCGTCGCTTGGCCAATGGCGCGCCTTTCGGATCAGGGATGGATCGCGAATCGCCGCCCAGAGCTGCAATTCTGACTAGGGACAAATGCGCAAATCAGCTAGTAATCCCCGACTACCTTCGAGACGCGGAGCCGCATGTCCATCTTCCGGCCGCTCTCGCCAGTTGCGTTCACATGAAATTGTCGGGTCAACGAGGTGAACATCGCTCACCGCGCGTTTTCTATGGCTGGCCACTGGTTTGTGGCCCCAAAAAGTGTGGTGCGACGCGAGGTTGAGTAAACGGGATCGAACGTGTTGGTGGAGCGGACGGGTCTTGGCAAAGACGAATTGTTAACTTCTGGGCCCTACATTTCTAAAACATGAATGTGCCGGGATGATGAGACCCGACACGATGCGTAAAGAGGTTGGGCAGCGGGTCTGGCGGCAGATCGGGGAAGAGAGGCTGAATATGCGGGTCCTTTTGATCGAGGACGACAATGCGACGGCACAGAGCATCGAGCTGATGCTCCAGTCCGAAGGATTTAACGTCTACACGACCGACCTTGGCGAGGAAGGGGTCGATCTTGGCAAACTGTATGATTATGATATTATTCTTCTGGACATTAATCTTCCGGACATGAGCGGCTATGACGTCTTGAAGACGCTCCGTGTCTCGAAGGTGCAAACGCCGATCCTCATTCTGTCGGGGCTTGCGCAGATAGACGACAAGGTCAAGGGTCTCGGCTTCGGAGCCGACGACTACATGACCAAGCCATTCCACAAGGACGAGCTGGTGGCCCGAATTCATGCCATTGTCCGCAGGTCCAAGGGACACGCCCAGTCGGTGATCGAGACCGGCGAGCTGCGCGTGAACCTCGACACCAAGACAGTCGAGGTGAACAGCCAGCGCGTGCACTTGACCGGCAAAGAGTACCAGATGCTCGAACTGCTCTCGCTCAGGAAGGGCACCACGCTGACCAAGGAGATGTTCCTCAACCATCTCTACGGCGGCATGGACGAGCCGGAACTCAAGATCATCGACGTGTTCATCTGCAAGCTGCGCAAGAAGCTGCAGACGGCAACCGGTGGCAAGCACTACATCGAAACCGTTTGGGGCCGTGGCTACGTGCTGCGCGATCCGAGCGATGAAGGTACGGTTGCTGCTTGATCGAGCTTGATCGGCCTCTTCCCCGAGAGCGCCGTGCGATTTCGACCGAAAAGAAGGGAGCCCTGCGGCTCCCTTTCTTTTTTGGGGCACCGTAGATCGGGGCCCCTGCCCTCCGTACCCGATGACGCCTCGCGCCAGGCAGCCTCCCACGGTTTTGCCGCAATTCGCCCCGATAGGGACCGACCATCCTCTCAGCCTCCAGATCGTAGACCGATGCCAGAAGCACCGCCCCGACCACCCGCCCAACTGATGCTCGCCTTCGTTGCCGGCGGGCGTGGCGAAGACCTGCTGGCCGCCGCTCTCGAAGGCGGAAAAATCGCATCCATCGTCCTATCAAGCGGTGTCGGAGAGCCGATGACCGCTGCCAGCGCCGGATCGATGGTGGCGTTGGGGCAGAAGGCCGGTGTTGCGATGCTGCTCGAAGGCGAGGCCGAATTGGCGCGGACGCTGCGCGCCGACGGCGTGCATCTCACGGTTGGCGACAAGCCACGCGAGGCACTCGAGGCGGCACGAGCGTGGCTCGGAGGGCGGTCTATCCTCGGAGCCGATGCCGGGCGTTCGCGTGACGATGCGATGGAGCTTGGCGAGCACGGCGCGGACTACGTCGCCTTCGGCATTCCCAGTTTCGTCAAGGGGCGCGAGGAGGCGCGCGAGCGGCAGCGCAAGCTGGTCGAATGGTGGGCCGAGATCTTCGAGGTTCCTGTCGTCGCGATGTCGGTCGAGGATCCCGAGGCGGTCTACGACCTTGTCATTGCAGGCGCTGATTTCGTCTGCCTGTCGGTGCCGCACGATGCCACGGCGGATGAGGTGCGCGGACTTGTCGATGCCGCTCGCTCGGCATTGCAGGAGGCCAACGCCCATGTCGCGGAAGCAAACGCGGGGGAGGAATGACCGGTCGGGAGGCGGCATGGCTGGTGGTGGGCTCGACCCCGCGGGCATTCCGGGGGCTGGCGGCAGGCCTGGCCATGCTGCTGGCTTCGGCGCCAGGTGGCTATTGCCTGGCTGAAAAGAACCCCTGGCAGCAACGGATCTCGCCGGCCAACGCGACGCATCAAGCCCGTCCCCCAGGCACGACCAAGGTCAAAAGCCAGACACTGGCGCCCTCAGCGCAACCGATGCCGCGTCTGAAGTCTACCGGCAGCGGCAGCAAAATAGCGCCGCGCACGGTATTGCCGCACCTGCCTGCGGCTCCGGGCCCGGATGGTCCCGGCACAGACCCCGCCTACGATGCCTTCGAGCAAGGGCGCTACCTCACGTCATTGTCGATCGCAGCCAAGCGAGCCGCACAAGGCGATGGCGTGGCGCACACGCTCGTCGCCCGGATCCATGCCGAGGGACTTGGCGTGCCGCAGAATGCTGGACTTGCCGCCCAATGGTACGAGCGCGGTGCGGCGCTCGGCGACCTCGAGGCGATGCTTGGGCTGGGACTGCTCTATGCACGCGGCGACGGCGTCAAGAAGGACCTGGGCCGTGCCGCCGAGCTTATCGAGCAGGCAGCCCGCAAGGGGCATGCGGAAGCCTGCTACAATCTGGCGCTGCTGTTCCTTGCGGGAACGGGTAAACCCGAGAACCCCGGACGCGCCTTCCAGCTTATGCGGTATGCGGCGGAGAAGGGCGTCGTTGCCGCGATGTATGACCTCGGCACGCTCTATGCCACGGGGACAGGCACCGGCATGGAGCCCAATGCCTTTGAGGCGGCGACGTGGATCGGCAAGGCGGCCGACGAACGCTACCCGGAGGCCGAGCTCGAGTATGCGTTGATCCTGTTCAAGGGCCAGGGAACGCCGCCCGATCCCAAGCGTGCGGGGGCGTTGCTGAAGGCGGCGGCCATCAAAGGGCTGCCCGTTGCACAGAACCGCCTGGCGCGGGCCTATGCGGCCGGCCTCGGGGTGCAAAAGAACCCGGTCGAGGCCGCCAAATGGCACCTCATCGCCAAGGCCGGCGGCATCGATGATGCCCGGTTAGACGAGGTCGTGGAAAAACTGTCGGCAGGCGACCGGCTGCAGGCCGAGCGGGCTGCTGCGATCTGGCGCGAGACTATTTTGGCGGAGTGATCGGCCGATCTTACCGGGCGGTCACCGCATCACGATGCTTGGTGGCGGTCTCGCAGCGGCCTCCTCCTTCGTCTCCGTTCGTCTCCGTTCCCGATGTCAAGAATGCGAACGGCGACGGCGAGCGCATCCAGGACACCATGCCGGCGGCTCGAACTGACATCCGAGCCGCCTCACCGGTTATTGCGATCTCAGGCTTTCTTGGCGTCGGCGCTCTGATTGTTGAGGCGAGCCAGCAGGCTGCAGGTATCCCAGCGTCCGCCGCCAAGGCGTTGCACCTCGGAATAGAACTGGTCGACCAGGGCTGCGACCGGCAGATGGGCGCCGTTCTTGCGGGATTCCTCGATGGCGATGGACAGATCCTTGCGCATCCAATTGACGGCAAACCCGAAATCGTACTTACCCTCCATCATCGCCTTCCAGCGATTGTCCATCTGCCAGGAGCCGGCGGCGCCTTTGGAGATGGTTTCGATCACCAGAGGAATATCGAGGCCTGCCTTCTGGGCGAAGTGGATGCCTTCCGACAGGGCCTGCACGAGGCCGGAAATGCAGATCTGGTTGACCATCTTGGTGAGCTGTCCGGAGCCCGGCTCACCGATCAGGTTGACGGCACGAGCATAAGTGTCGATCACCGGCTTGGCCCGGTCGAAGGTGGCCTTGTCGCCGCCGCACATGACGGTGAGGACGCCGTTTTCAGCGCCAGCCTGACCACCGGACACGGGGGCGTCGATGAAGCCGAAACCCTTGGCCTTGGCGATGCCATAGAGCTCGCGGGCGACATTGGCGGAAGCGGTTGTATTGTCAATGAAAACAGCGCCCTTGGCGACCGTCTCGAAGGCGCCGTCTTTGGCGGTTGTCACTGATCTCAGGTCGTCGTCGTTACCGACGCAACAGAACACGAAGTCGGCGCCTTTGGCGGCTTCCGCAGGGGTCTTGGCGGCCGTACCGGCGCCATACTCTGAAACCCACTTCTCGGCCTTTGCAAAGGTCCTGTTGTAGACGGTGAGCTCGTGGCCGCCCTTGCGCAGCAGGTGGCCTGCCATCGGGTAGCCCATCACGCCCAGACCAATGAAGGATACTTTCGCCATGTCTTTCTCCTCGTGTGACAATTGTGTTTGCCGGTCGCGGGGCATACCTGCGGGTGGAGGTACCATCCGCGATCCGCTAGACCCTCGATGAACTCCTAGCCCGCCTTTCTCGCAAAGGACAGGGGCGGCATCGCAGCGCGAGCGCACAGCTTGCATCCGCACTTGACCAGACCCGGCATGAGCGCTAGCCGAGCATTCTTGAAAACTTGCCGCTACCCGCCCGTCGCCCGCCACAGCCGGCACGACCTCATTACCCTCCCTACCGGAATCCGCACAAAGCCCATGGCCGATGGTCCGCTCGAGACGCTGAAAGCACGCATCGCTGCCGGCGAGATGGATGCCAACCCGGCGCAGCTCGCGATCGCGGAGCGCTTGGATGAGCTGGCGAAGGCGCTCGCGCGCCAGCGGCCGGGGCGACGCTGGAGCTTCGGAGGACTCTTCGCCAAGAGCGAGCCGCCACCGCGCGGGCTCTATATCTGGGGCAAGGTCGGGCGTGGCAAGACGGTGCTCATGGATCTGTTCCACCAGTCGACCGACGTCGCCTCGAAGCGCCGGCTCCATTTCCACGAGTTCATGGCCGAAACGCACGATCGCATCGGGGCTGCCCGGAAAAGGGTCGAGGGCGACCCGATCCCGCATGTGGCCGGCGAAATCGCTGCGAGCGCAAGCCTGCTCTGTTTCGACGAGTTGCATGTCACCGATATTGCTGATGCCATGATCCTGGGCCGCTTGTTCAAGGGTCTGTTCGAACGCGGCGTGGTGATGGTTGCGACCTCGAACGTGCCGCCGCAGGGGCTCTACAAGAACGGCCTCAACCGCCAGCTCTTCGTCCCCTCGATCGCGCTGATCGAGGCCAACATGGAGGTGGTCGAGCTCGAATCCTCGAAGGACTTCCGGCTTGAGAAGCTCGAGGGCCAGCAACTCTACTTCACACCGGCCGATGGCAAGGCGTCGGCCGCGCTGGCTGCTGCATTCAAGCGGCTGACCGGCCTCGCCAAGGGCCGCGTCATCGATCTCGACGTCAAGGGGCGCAACGTGCGCGTGCCGGAGGGCGCGCGCGGGGTCGCCCGCTTCACCTTCGACGAATTGTGTGACCGGCCGCTCGGGGCGCTCGACTACCTGGCGATCGCGCACCGCTTCCACACCGTCATTCTCGACGGCATTCCCAAGCTCGTGCCTGAGCGGCGCGCTGCGGCCCGCCGCTTCATCACGCTGATCGATACGCTCTATGATGCGCGGGTCGGGCTGATCGCGTCCGCAGATGCCGAACCGGACGCGTTGCATCCAGCGGGGGATGAATCCTTCCTGTTCGAGCGCACGGCGAGCCGCCTCATCGAGATGCGCTCGGCCGCCTATCTCGAGAGCCGCATGGAGCGGCTGGAGGCGGCCCATCCGAGCGAAGCCACCAACGCCGCTAGTTGACCCAACGATCCCGAGCATCCCCTCACCGCCGCAATGGAGCCAGAGCATGAACGACGCTGCCGCAACGCTGAAACTCGCGCCCAAGATGCAGGCCCTGACGGAGCGCTACGGCGCCGCCGCCATGCCGGCAGCGGGCCCCTGGAACGACGTGATCGGCACACTGATGACGCATCGCTCGGTGCGTGGCTACAAGCCCGATGCCGTGCCGGCGGGGACACTCGAGACGATGATTGCGGCCGCGCAGTCTGCCGCGACCTCGTCCAACCTGCAGACCTGGTCGGTCGTGCAGGTGACCGATCCAGCGGTGCGCGCCGAGTGCGCCAAGATCGCCAACAACCAGCAGCATATCGTCGAATGCCCGCTGTTCCTGTGCTTCCTTGCCGACGTGTCGCGCAACGAGCGCATGGGACAGGCTGAGAACACGCCGCTCGAGGGCCTGCCGTTCCTGGAGACATTCCTGGTGGCGGCGATCGACGCGGCGCTGGCAGCGCAGAACGCGGTGGTAGCCGCCGAATCGCTGGGGCTCTCCACCGTCTACATCGGCGCCATGCGCAACAACGTCTCCCGCGTCGCAGAGTTGCTCGGTCTGCCGCCTGGCACCATGTGCGTGTTCGGACTGTGCGTTGGCTATGCAAAGCCGGGTGCTGAATCGTCGGTCAAGCCGCGCCTTGCCCAGCACGCGATCCTCTACCGCGACCGCTACGATGTGAGCAAGGATGGCGCCAACCGAAAGGCCTACGACGAAGAGCTGGCGCGTTATTCCAAGGCACACGAAATGAGCCAGTACAACTGGACCGAGCGCGTGCTCAACCGGATGGGTCCGATTAAATCGCTGAGCGGGCGCGACAAGATGACGGCCGCGATCAAGGCGTTGGGTTTCCCTCTGAAATAGCTCCAGCGCCATTGCTGCGAGGGATTGCGAACTCAAGCCTTTCCGAACAGGTCGGGGGGATCGGCTTCGGCGGCCGGAACAACACCGTCGACGCCGATGCCGGCCAGGCGGAACAAACGGCCGTCCGCCTCCTTCTCGACGAGGGGGCGGGCGGCTTCCAGAAGAAGGTCGGCGCGTTGCGTCGGATTGGCGAGGCGTCGCGTACGCGTGACGGTGCGGAAGCTCGACGTCTTGAGCTTCACGACCACCGCCGAGCCCGCCAGCCCCTTGCGCACCAGTGCATCGGCGACGCGCGGCGCCAGCCGCTCCAGCGTCGCCATCAACTCGTCACGCGAGGCTGTGTCACGGCGGAACGTGGTCTCGGCGGAAATCGACTTGGTGGGGCGGTCGGGCATGACGGCGCGTTCATCCTCGCCAACCGCAAATCCCGCAAGTCGCCGACCAAAACGGCCATGCCTCGCAACCAGCTCAGCCTCGCTCAGGTTCTGAAGATCACCAATAGTAGAGATGCCAGCCGCTTCCAGGCGGCGCTGCGTTGCGGGACCCACGCCGTTGATTTTGGCAACAGGCAGGGCGGAGAGAAAGGCGCGCGCCTCAGCTCTGCCGATGATCGAGAAACCGCGTGGCTTTTGCAGTTCCGATGCGAGCTTGGCGAGCAGCTTGTTCGGCGCGAGGCCGATCGACACGGTGATACCGATGTCCGCCTCGACGCGGTGAGCAATCAAGGCCAGAGCCTCGGCCGCCGGCATGGGCTGATGCAGGTACTCCGGTGAAAGATCCAGATAGGCTTCATCGAGCGACACCGGCTCGATGATGTCGGTCGCCTCGCGGAAGATTTCACGCACCTCGAGGCCGACGCGGCGGTACTTGGCCATGTCCGGTGGGATCACAACGGCTTCGGGGCATCGCTCCATTGCCTGGAACATGGGCATGGCCGAACGGACACCGGAGCGGCGGGCGATATAGCAGGCCGTGGTCACGACACCGCGGCCGCCATCGTGCCCAACGATCAAGGGCTCCTCGCGCAAATGCGGACGATCGCGCTTCTCGACGGAGGCATAGAACGCATCGCAATCGATGTGGGCGATGGTCAGGCGCTCGATTTCGGGGTGGGCGATCAAGCGCGAGGACCCGCAATCGGGGCAGCCCGGTGGGCCGGCCCGGTGCCATTGGCAGCAATCTCGGCAGAGCGCACGCATGGCGGGCTCCTCAAGGGCAAGGGCCAAGCCCTTATCAGATGGCCTCTATAGAGGCATGTCGCACCAAGATCCAAGCAGGGGCGCCGGCGAGGTGCTGGCCCGGGCTGTCGCTGATTGACGAGGCCGCCAAATAAGGCACTGAACAAACTGCATTTATCGGCTCCGCGCGCCATACCCCGCCGGGGCGCCACGACGTGGAGGCCGGATCCCGTAGACGGCCCGGCCTGGCGGAGCGCCGGCACTTAAAATCGGGCGGCATGGCGGCAAAAAATGCCGATGCGCCAAATTGCCCCTCTTGCAACTTCGCTCGCGTGCTTGTCCGGTTCGCCAAACGATGCAAGAACGAGCGCGCGTCAATACGTCCTGTCATGCCGAACACAGGGCGCCTTAGAACCTTTCAAGACGGTTGGACGACAGCTCTGTCTGGCGCGGCAAGAGGTCGTGTCTTGAGGGCGAAAAGGCGGATGAAAAGATTAGGGAGGCCAACTTGGCGTCTGAGACGGAAAACCCGAACCGTCGAGATTTCTTGACGGTAGCGGCAACGAGCTGGGCCGCAGTCGGCGCAGCAGCTACGCTATGGCCGCTGGTCCAGCAGATGAACCCGGACGCGTCGACCCAGGCGCTGGCCTCGGTCGAGGTGGATCTTGCTCCCGTCAAGGAGGGGCAGGCCATCACCATCATGTGGCGCGGCAAGCCCATCTTCGTGCGCAACCGCACCAAGGACGAGGTGGCCAAGGCGCGCGAGGTGACCCTCGGCGACCTCAAGGACGGCAAGGCCCGCAACGAAAGCCTGCCGGCCGCGGCCGCTGCGACGGACCAGAACCGCGTCAAGAAGGACCATGCCAACTGGCTGGTGCTGGTGGGTATCTGCACGCATCTCGGCTGCATCCCAAAGGGCCAGGGGCTGGCCGATGCCAAGGGTGAATTCGGCGGCTGGTTCTGCCCATGCCACGGCTCGCACTACGATACGTCCGGACGGATCCGCAAAGGGCCGGCGCCAGCCAACCTCGATGTGCCTCCGTACGAATTCTTGTCCGCGACCAAGATCAAGATCGGCTGAACCGTGGGGCTGCGATGGCGCAGCCCAATTGCGGTTGAACGACCGCGGTTACCGGCAGGTGGCCGCAGCGCAAGGAATGAAGCCCCATGGCACAGCACGAAGATACCTACAAGCCGGGCTCCCGCATCGAGCAATGGTTGGATGAGCGCCTTCCGCTCACACGAATGATGCATGGCCAGTTCGTCGATTTTCCGACGCCGCGCAACCTCAACTACCTCTGGACGTTCGGCGCCATCCTGACTTTCTGCCTCGCCATCCAGATCGTGACCGGCATCGTGCTCGCCATGCACTATACGCCGAGTGACAAGCTGGCCTTCGACGCGATCGAGCATATCCGGCGCGACGTCAACTACGGTTGGCTGATCCGCAACGTGCACATGGTCGGCTCGTCGATGTTCTTCCTGGCCGTCTATATCCACATCGCGCGAGGCTTCTACTACGGCTCCTACAAGGCGCCGCGCGAGGTGCTTTGGATCATCGGCGTCATCATCTACCTGCTCATGATGGCAACGGGCTTCCTCGGCTACACACTGCCATGGGGCCAGATGAGCTTCTGGGGCGTGACCGTCATCACCAACCTGTTCTCGTCGCTCGATGCGGTGATCCCGGGCCTCGGCACCAAGATCGTGACGTGGCTGTGGGGTGGATACTCGGTGTCGGGCGTGACACTCAACCGCTTCTTCTCGCTGCACTACCTGCTGCCGTTCGTGATCGCCGGCGTCGTTGGCCTGCACATCTGGGCGCTGCACGTCGTCGGGCAGAACAACCCGACAGGCATCGAGATCAAGACGCATTCCGATTCAGTCCCGATGGCGCCCTACGCCGTCATGAAGGATCTGTTCGCCGTCTTCGTCTTCATCATGCTGTTTGCTTGGTTCGTGTTCTATGCGCCGGACTACCTCGGCCACGCCGACAACTACATCGAGGCCAACCCGCTGGTGACGCCGCCGCACATCGTGCCTGAGTGGTACTACCTACCGTTCTACGCGATCCTGAGGGCGGTGCCTTCGAAGCTCGGCGGTGTGGTGTTGATGTTCGGGTCGATCCTGATCTGGTTGTTCGTGCCCTGGCTCGACACCAGCAGGGTTCGCTCAGCCAAGTACCGGCCGATCTTCAAGTGGTTCCTGGTGCTGTTCTTCATCTCGTTCGTGTGCCTTGGCTATCTCGGCGCCAAGCCGCCGGAGGGAGCCTACGTGGTGTGGTCCAGGATCTTCACCATCTACTACTTCGCCTTCTTCCTGCTGATCATGCCGATTGTCGGTGTGCTCGAGACTCCATCGCAGATGCCGCGATCCATCACCGAGGATGTCCTTGGCAAGGATGCCGCCAAGCCTGCGCCCGCCGAGTGAAGATCGAGACCGGAGACACGACCATGAAGACAACCTTCGGGATCACCGGTCTGGCCCGGCTGGCAATGACAGCCGCAGCTTTCACCGGGCTTGCCCTCACCATTCCGACACATCCCGCGACTGCGGCTGGTGATGGCGCGCCGCCACACATCGAGCGGCAGAACTGGACCTTTGCCGGGGTAGGTGGACACTTCGACAAGGAGCAGCTGCAGCGCGGCTTTCAGGTCTACCAGGAAGTCTGCGCGGCCTGCCACGGGCTGAAGCGGGTGTATTTCCGCAATCTCTCAGAGCCCAACGGACCTCAGTTCAATGCCGAGGCGGTCAAGGCCCTGGCAGCACAATGGCCGAACCAGATCTTCGACGGCCCCAACGACCAGGGCGACATCGCCACCCGCAAGGGCCAGATCATCAAGCGGCCGGCGCGGTTGTCGGACCCGATCCTCGGGCCCTACGACAACGACAATCAAGCGCGTGCCGCGCAGAATGGCGCACTGCCGCCGGACCTGTCGATCATCACCAAGGCACGAACCGTTGAGTATCACGGCTCGATCCTCGGTCATGTCGCACAGATGCTGAAGGATGTCGTCAACGGATACCAGGAAGCGGGCGCCGACTACCTCTACGCGCTGTTGGTCGGCTATAAGACGGCGCCGGCCGACATGAAGCTAACGCCCGGCATGAGCTACAACGAAGCTTTCCCCGGACATCAGATCGCCATGATCCCGCCGCTGAGCGACGGGCGGGTGAAGTACCAGAGCAAGGACATCCCGCAGACGGTCGACCAGTACGCCAAGGACGTGACCGCGTTCCTGTCGTGGGCCGCCGACCCCCGCCTGACCGAGCGCAAGAGCATGGGCTGGGTGGTGATGCTCTACCTGCTGGTGACAGCCGTGCTGCTCTACCTTGCCAAGCGGCGGCTTTGGTCGAAGCTTCACTAACGCCAGCTATTCATCATCGTAACGACCGGATGGGCGCCTTCGCGGGCGCCCATCTTGCTTTCTGCGCGTCGTCGACGACCGCGGCACGCGTACCTGACAGCTTGCGCTCGCGCTGCAGCTTCGGCACGCTGGCGGGAAGGTGACCGCGCTGCGTTAGCACTCACGCGGTCGAATGTTGGGAGACGCTCGCATGACTTGGCTTGGAACGATGCCCGCCATGCTCGCCGAACGCCATTTCGGCAACCGTGTCGTGCGCTGCTTTGCCGACCGCCCCAAGACCTTCAACGCCATGCTCGCCGAGGCGGTGGCGCGCAACCCGACAGGTGAAGCGCTGATCTGTGGCCCGCAGCGGCTCGACTATCGAGGGCTCGACGTGTGCGCGGGGCGCGTTGCCGCGGGCCTCGCCGCCTCAGGCATCGGGCGTGGCGATCGGGTCGCCCTGCTGATCGCCAACTCGGCCGAGTTCGTGATTGCGCTCTACGCCATCCTGCGGCTCGGTGCCATCGCCGTGCCGCTGAACGTTCGCGAGGGCTCGCGCGAATTGGCCTACGTGCTCTGCGACAGCACGGCGAAGGCGCTGGTTTATCACGGCGCGCTTGCCGGAGCATTGCCCGCCCCTTCCCTCACGCCATCGCTGGTGCACCGGATTGCGATCGACGAGGGCTTGGAGGGCGATGACTGGCGCGCCTTACTGCATGAGACCTGCGAGACGGCGGCGGCGGTCGAATTGGCGGAGGAGGAGACGGCCGTCATCCTCTACACATCGGGGACGACAGGGCGGCCCAAGGGCGCGCAAATCACGCACATGGGATTGGTGCATGCGGCGATGATCTACGAGGGTTGCATGGGCCTTGCGGCGGACGATCGCTCGGTTGTGAGCGTGCCGCTAAGCCATGTCACCGGCCTTACCGCCGGCATTGCAGCGATGGTCCGGGCCGCCGGCACACTGATCATCATGCCGGAGTTCAGGGCCGACGCCTTCATCGGCTTGGCGGAGGCGGAGCGCATGACGCACACCGTCATGGTGCCGGCGATGTACAATCTGTGCCTGCTGTCGCCCGCCTTCAAGACGGCTGAGCTTTCCAATTGGCGGATCGGCGGGTATGGCGGTGCGCCGATGCCGGAAGTCTCCATCGAGAGACTTACCCGACGGCTTCCCCGGCTGCAACTTTTCAACGCCTACGGTTCGACCGAGACCACGGGGCCGGTCGTGCTGATGCCACCGCGCGAGGCGGCAACGCGCGCGCGCGCCGTGGGCCGCGCTGTGCCCCCGGCGGAAATCCTGGTCATGGACGAGCGGGGACTCGAAGTCGGTGCCGGCGACAGCGGCGAGATCTGGCTCCGGGCGCCGAACACGGTTGCCGGCTATTGGCAGAACCCTGAAGCGACCGAGGACGCCTTCGTTGCCGGCTTCTGGCGCTCAGGCGACATCGGCCGGCTCGATGCGGATGGTTTCCTGACGCTGCTCGACCGGTCGAAGGATCTCGTCAACCGTGGCGGCTACAAGATCTTTTCGGTCGAGGTGGAGAATGTGCTCGCGGCCCATCCGGCCGTCATCGAGGCTGCGGTCGTTGCAAGGCCCTGCCCCGTCCTTGGCGAGCGGGTGCATGCGTTCGTGCATGCCCGAGACGGGTTTTGCGATGCCGAGGCGTTGCGGCTCTTCGGCGCCGGACAGCTCGCCGACTACAAGGTGCCGGAGACGATCGCCTTTCTCACCGAGCCGTTGCCGCGCAATGCTGGCGGCAAGGTGTTGAAGCGGGAGTTGCGCGAGCGGCTTGCGGCTGCCGCCTCGGTGTGAGCGAGGCGGCTGCCGCGCCGGGTGGGCTCACACGATGACGCGCACGGGCTTGCCGGCGAGCCAGCCCTCGATCGCCTCGACCATGCCGCCATAGAAGAGCTGATAGGTTTCACCCGTGACGTAGCCGACGTGGGGGGTGAGCAGCGCGCGCGGCTCGGTACGCAAGGCGTGGGCCGCCGGGAGCGGCTCGACGTCGTAGACGTCAAGCGCGGCGCCATTGATGCGGCCGGCCTTCAGCGCTGAGACGAGGGCGTCGGCGTCGATGATCGGCCCGCGAGAGGTGTTGACGATCGAGGCCGTCGGCTTCATGAGCCCCAATTCTCGCGCGCCGACCAGGCCGCGGCTGCGATCTGACAGCACCAGGTGGATCGAGATGAAGTCGGCTCGCTTGAACAGCTCGTCCTTGTCAACGCGCTCGACACCCTTCTCTGCGGCCTTCTCGGTCGTGAGGTTCTGACTCCAGGCAATCAGGTTCATACCGAACGCCTTGGCGTAACCGGCTGTGGCGCTACCAAGCCGACCAAGGCCCAGCAGGCCCAGCGTCTTGCCCTTCAGGTCCTGGCCGACGGTGGTTTGCCAGCGTCCGTCCTGCATGTTGCGCAACTCGGTCTGGAAATTGCGCGCAAGGCCTAGGATCAGTGCCATCGCGAGCTCGGCGGTGGCATGGTTGCCGCCCTCGGTGCCACACACCTGGATGCCCCGCTCGGCTGCGCATTTGGTGTCGACGGAGGCGTTGCGCATCCCAGTCGTCACCAGCAGCTTGAGGTTGGGGAGGCGTTCGAGAAGCGTTTTGCGGAAGGCGGTCCGCTCCCGCATGATGCCGATGACGTCGAAGGCCTTGAGTTTTTCTGCCGCCTCGTCCTCGCTCGCAAAGGGCGCGTTGAAGACGACGACCTCGTGATTGGCCTGGATTCGCGACCAGTCCGCATAGGACAGGGCCACGTTCTGGAAGTCGTCCGTGATGGCGATACGGGCCATGGCCTGCTCCTTGGCTGAATTGAGAGGTTGCTTAGACCAACTCCACCACGATCCCGCGGCTTGGGCAAACCTCCGTTTAGCCGGACCCGATCGCCAATCATTGCAATTGGGGCGGGCGTTCCTATCTGGACTGGCAGATGGTGTGTAGGAGTAGGGATTGAGAACAACCTTCAGATCGACTCGATGGGAGGAGGCGGGCACGCAAGCACAGACCTTCGACTATGCGGCCGAGGAGGCCGCGTTGGTGCGCCTGTCGGCACTTGCCAAGGTGATGGATAATGCCATCGCTATACCCGGGACCGACGTGCGTATCGGCGTAGATGCCCTGCTCGGCTTTATTCCCGTGGTGGGTGATCTCGTTTCGCAGGCGATCTCCAGCTACATCATCTGGGAAGCGCGCAAACTCGGCGTTTCGCATTTCACGATCGGTCGCATGATCACCAATACGCTGGTCGACACAGTTATAGGCTTCGTTCCGGTGGTGGGGGATGCCTTCGACGTGGTGTTCCGCGCCAACATGCGCAACATGGCCATCCTACGGAAGGAACTCGAAAAGCGTGGCGCCGGCCGGCCGGTGATCGACGTTTGACGGCCGCTTCGCCCGTTGAAGAGGCTCGGGGCCCATTAGCGCCCACCCGGCTCACATAAGAATGCGCGGGCTTCAATGGCCCAGCGGGCAATGTACGGACACATTGACTCTGCTTCGACGGACTGCAACCGTACTTGAATATTCCAAGCCAGACGGGAGCGAGCGATATGGCAGAGGGTGTGAAATGGGCCGAGCACACCGTCACGGTGTCGGGCGCCAAGCATTTCCTGAGACGTGGTGGCAAGGGCCGGCCGGTGCTGGTGCTGCCGCACGATATCGGGACTGTCGAGCGGACCGCGTTCTACGATGCACTTGCTGCGCGCCATGACGTGATCGTGCCGGATTATGCGGGCTGGGGTCGCTCGCCACGCCAGGAGTGGATGCGGTCGGTCCGCGATGTCGCCGTGCACATGCAGGGCCTGATCGACACGCTTGGCCTCGACAAGCCCTCGCTCGTCGGCCTCGGGTTCGGTGGCTGGGTGGCCGCCGAGATGGCGACCATGGCGCCCAAGGCGCATGCCGGCCTGGTTCTCGTCGGGCCTTTCGGCATCAAGCCAAACGAAGGCTACATCCTCGACCAGGCCATCATTTCATACCTCGACTACCCACAGTCCTTCTTCCATGACCAAGCGCAGTTCAAGGCCCACTACGGCGATGTCACCATCGACCAGCTCGAGGCCTGGGACATCGCGCGCGAGATGTGTTTCCGCATCGCCTGGAAGCCCTACATGTATAGTCAAACGCTGCCACACCTGCTGGGCGTCGCCAAAGCGCCGGCGCTGGTGGTGTGGGGCGAGCATGACAAGGTGATCGCGCCATCGACGGCGGCGCAATGGGCGGCCGCTCTCCCCGGAGCCAAGACCGAGACCGTGAAGGGCGCGGGACACGCCGTCGACATGGAAAAGCCGGCCGAACTTGCCAAGCTCGTCAACGGTTTCCTCCAATAGAGATCGATTTCAAACGAGGGAGTTCATCCGATGCACCTCATGTATTTTACCGAACAGCCGATGTCGGCCTACGACGAGAAGGCAGGACTCGAGTATGGCGCGACGGCGCTGACGTTCTCCAACAAGCACTTCGATCCGAAGGAAGGCAGCCGCCTCTATAACGAGTTTCTCGAGCAGTACCTCAAGGTCGAGGAAGTCGGCATCGACGGCATCATGCTCAACGAGCACCACAACGCGCCGTTCTGCATGCAAGCCAAGACCAACATGTTCGCGGCAATCCTGGCGGCCGTCACCAAGAAGGTGAAGATCGTCATCCTCGGCAACCCGCTGCCCTTGGCCGAGAACCCGATCCGGCTCGCCGAAGAGCTCGCCATGATCGACATGATCTCGAAGGGTCGGTTGGTTTCGGGCTTCGTGCGCGGCGGGGGACAGGAGCAGCTCTCGGCCGGTGTCAACCCCGCCTACAACCGCGAGCGCTTCGTCGAGGCGCATGACCTCGTGGTCAAGGCCTGGACCGACCCCGGTCCGTTCCGCTGGGAGGGCACACACTACCAGCACCGCGTCGTCAATCCCTGGGCGGTGCCGTTGCAGAAGCCCTACCCCCGCGTCTGGATTCCCGGCGTCATCTCCAAGGAAACCGTGATCTGGTCGGCACAGCAGCGCTACCCCTATATCGCGCTCAACACGTCGATCGAGGACACCAAGAAGATCTGGGATCTCTACGACAAGACTGCGGAAGAGGTGGGCTATACGTCGGGGCCTGAGAACCGGGGCTATCTCGCACGCATACACGTTGCCGACGATGAGGCGACCGCGGTCAAGAATGCGCGCGAATTCACTTGGATGCAGGGCGAGTTCACGGGCCTTGCCCATCCCGTGTGGGCCAATCCCGCCGGCTACTTTTCGCCAACCGGGCGACGTGCCTTCGTCGAGTTCGCCGTTGGCCGTTCGAAGAACCCGCGCGGCGCCATGACCTTCGAGCAGCAGCTCGAATCCGGAATGATCATGGCCGGCACGCCAAGCCAGGTGCTGCCGCGCATCAAGCATCTGCTCGAGCAAACCCGGCCGGGTATCATGGCGGTGTGGGCGCAGGATGGGAAAGTCTCGCAAAAGGACAGCCTGCGGTGCATCGAGCTACTCGGCACTGAGGTGTTCCCTCAGGTCCGCGAGTGGGCCAAAGAGCTGGACCTCAAGAGCCCGTTCGAGGCCGACGCGCCGGTGTCCATCAAGTACTCGAAGGACTTGAAGCCGAAGCCGGTTGCTGCAGAATAGGCGCAGCGTGCGCAACGACAGGGCCCGGCGCGATGTGCCGGGCCTTTTTTTGTCCGAGGGACCTGGAACGCAATGACATACGACTTCATCATCGTCGGTGGGGGATCGGCGGGCTCGGTGCTCGCCAATCGCCTGTCTGCAAAGAGCTCCAACAAGGTGCTTTTGGTGGAGGCCGGCCCTGATACGCCGCATGGCAAGGTGCCAAAGGAGATTCTCGACAGCTATCCCGGCACGGCCTACTTCGATCCCCGCTTTCACTGGACGAGCCTGAAGGTGCGGACCGAGGTCGTCAGCCACAACAACCCGGAAGAGGACAAGCCGCCGCTCAGGAAATACGAGCAGGCCCGCGTCCTCGGCGGTGGCTCGTCGATCAACGGGCAGCTTGCCAACCGCGGCGCGCCCACCGACTTCGCGATCTGGGAGGAGCGCGGGGCCAAGGGCTGGAACTGGGACGGCGTGCTCCCCTACTTCAAGAAGGTCGAGCGCGACATGGATTTCGAGGGGCCCTACCACGGCAAGGAGGGCCGCATTCCCGTCCGTCGCATCTTTCCGGACTTGTGGACCGAGCACGCGAAGGCTTCTGGCGAGGCCTTCAAGCAGGCCGGCTTCGAGTATCTGCCCGACCAGAACGGCGAGTTCCGTGACGGCTACTTCCCGCTTACGATCTCCAACGCCTTCGAGCGGCGCGTATCGGCAGCGATCGGCTACCTCGATCCCGGCACGCGCATGCGCTCAAACCTAGAAATCTCCACGGAGACCCAGGTTTCCGAGCTGATCTTCGAGGGCAATGCCTGCGTCGGCGTCAAGGCGCGCGTCAAGGGCCGGCCGCAGGAGTTCCGCGCAAAAGAAGTCATCCTGTCCTCAGGCGCCATTCACTCTCCAGCCCACCTCATGCGCGCGGGCATCGGCCCGGTCGGACACCTGAAGGATCTCGGTATCGAGGTGCGCGCGCAGCTCGCCGGCGTCGGCCAGCAACTGATGGATCACCCGTCGATCTCGGTTTCCGCCTACGTCAAGCCGCACGCGCGCATGAACGACTTCACGCGGCGGCACCTGCTGGTGGGCTTGCGCTATTCGTCGAATCTCGACGGCATTCCGCCCGGCGACATGTTTTCCGTTGCCGTCACCAAATCCGCCTGGCACGCGGTGGGCGAGCGCATTGCCTCGTTCCTCATCTTCGTCAACCGCACCTGCTCGGAGAAGGGCGAGGTCAAGCTCGTTTCCAAGGACTGGCGCGAGGAGCCACTCGTCGAGTTCAACCTGCTGTCGGACCGGCGCGACCTGGACCGACTGATGACGGGTTTCCGCATGATGGGCCGAATGTACGAGACGACACCGATGAAGGCGGTGGCGACAGACCCCTTCCCTGCCACCTATTCCGACCGCGTGCGGGCACTGGGCATCGTCAACACCAAGAACAAGATCCTGACCCAGGTCGCGGGGCGCCTGATGGATGGACCGCAGGCGTTGCGCACCTACCTCATCAACAACGTCATCACCGAAGGTTTCACATTCGATCAGGTGATGGCCGACGACGAGGCGCTTGAAGCGTTCGTCCGGAAGGCGACCATCGGTGTCTGGCACGCCTCGTGCTCGTGCCGGATGGGGGCGGACGGCGACCCGATGGCTGTCACGGACAATCGCGGCCGTGTGCGCGGCGGCATCACAGGCTTGCGTGTTTGCGATGCCTCGATCTTTCCGATCGTGCCGTGCGCCAATACCAACTTCCCGACGCTGATGACGGCCGAGAAAATCGCCGACGCGATCCTCGAGGAACAGCGGAGTTGATGGGCTCGGCGCCGAGGTAGCGCTGCGCGAGGCGGGGTGCGCGTTAGCCCCCACGTAACAAGTGCGCCTGCGGCATCACTGCCCCCGGCGCACCTGCTCCAAGGCTTCGGGGGTGTCGACATCGACGAAGATGCGGGGCGAGCCCAGATCCACCTCCGCAACCTCGTCGGCATGGCGGCCGATGACCTGCTTGGCGCCAGTATCGCCGGCGACATCGGCCATCTCGCCAATCAGGTGGGCCGCAAACAGCACGGGGTTGCCGCGCTTGCCGCCATGCACGGGGACAACGATGGAGCGGCCTTCCTTGGGTGCGAAGCCCGCGATCAAACGATCGAAGTCGCCGCCGGTGATGCCGGGCATGTCGCCCAGCGCCACAAGCACGCCGTCTATCCCCTTGGGCAGCGCTGCAAGCCCGGACTTCAATGAGGCTGCAATACCGTCGCGGTAGTCGGGGCTCTCGACGAAGGTTACGTCGAAGCCCTTCAGGGCAGCACGAACCTCGTCTCCCATGTGCCCCGTCACCACCATCACCGGCCGGGCGATGCTGGCGAGTGCCGCGCGCACCGAGTGGCGCACCACCGGCTCGCCGTCGAGGTCGGCCAGCAACTTGTTCGATGGGCCGAAGCGCGTCGAGCGGCCGGCGGCAAGCACCAGGACCGCGATGCGAGGCGCACGGCGCGCTGCACCACCAGTTGAGGCTTCGCCGGCATCCTCCATCACGTCGCTCCCTTCGCGCGGCTGCGGCCTGGTCGCGATCTCCTTGAGCAATCCCCCGACCCCCATGGCGCCGACATCGCGGGAGACAACTTCGAGGCCCGCGAGCAAGCGCTCGAGCACCCAGTCGAAGCCATTGAGCTTGGGCGAAGCGGCGCAACTCGGCGCGCCAATCACATCGGTATCGCCATGGCGGCCGAGCAGCATCATGTTGCCGGGATCGACGGGCATGCCGAGACGGATGATGGCGCCGCCTGACGCGACCAGTGCTGCTGGAATGACATCGCCCCGATCGACAATTGCCGAGGCTGCAAACAGGATGATGGGCGAGGCGCCAGCCGCGAGCATGCGCCGGATGGCTGCACCGACGGCTGCCTCGTCATGGGCGACGGTCTCGGCGAAGGCAACGTGGCTGCCGAGCGCCGTCAAGCGATCGGCGATGGCCGCCCGACGCTTTTCGATGACGCTCGGCTTGGTCCCGGGCGTCTCGGTGAGGATGAGGCCGGCGGCCGACGCCCTGAAGGCATGAACGCTCGCGAGGCCGTCCGCCTCCTTCAGCATCGCCTCGGCGGCAGCAACGACCGGTTCGGGCACGGCAAACGTGATGATCTTCACGGTTGCGATCATCTGGCCTTTGCCGACGCGCTCGAATGGCGCGACGGTGGCGACGGTCAAGCCTTCGTCCAAGGCGTTGATGCGGGCGACCAGATCGGTATCGATGACGGCCAGGCCAGCGCTCGAGGCGAACAGGTTGGCACGCCCGGTGAAGGGTGCGGACACGCTGGTGCCGGGGCCTGCTGCGGCTGCGCCAACGCGCGCGGCGGCTGCATCCTCGGCGACGTCGCCTGGCTCGAGGCGGGCGGCGATGACATCGGCAAGTCCGGCCTCGGCCAGTCGCGCGATGTCGGCTTGAGACAGCGCCCGGCCCTTCTTCAGCATGCCCTTCGGCGTGCGGACCGAGTGGGCGAGAATTGTGCCCTCGGCTTCGGACAGAGCGAAACGGGCGAATTTCATGTCACTCATCGATTTGACTGAGGGTTTGGCAATCATACCGCATGGAAGGGCTGCCGCCGACCGCGAACCTGAAAAATCGACCGGAGCAGGCCGGTGAGCGCCGACGACACCGGGAACGCCCGGGTGGCCAGCGGGCACGGCCCGTGTCATTCTGTCGCAATATTATCAAGCCAGGAGACATACCCATGCCGTCACACGTTTACAAGCACATCGATATCACCGGCAGCTCAAGCCAGTCGAGCGATCACGCGATCCAGACGGCCGTGCAGAAGGCCGGCGCCAGCCTCAGGGGCATGCGCTGGTTCAAGGTGAAGGAGATCCGCGGCCATATCGACGGCGACGCGGTCCGGCACTGGCAAGTGACGGTCGAAATCGGCTTCACGATCGAGGATTGAGGTGTTGCTACCAGCGCCGGCGCCTCGGCGCTCACCTGCAGAGCGGGCGCCGATGATCAGGCCTTGGTGATGAGTTTGGGCAGCTCGGACAACGACGTCATGATGGCGTCGGGTTTTCCCGGCAAACGCTCGGCGCGCTGGCCGTAGCGGTTGCACCAGAAAACGCGCATGCCGAATGCCGATGCCGCCCAAGCGTCCCACGAGTTCGACGACTGGAAAGCCACGGCGGAAGCGGGCACGCCCAGGCGATCGAGGCAGCGCTGGTAGACTTTGGGGCTCGGCTTGAAGACCCCGACCTCCTCGACCGAAATGACGTGATCGAGCAGTTTGCCGAGTCCTGCGCCATCGACGGCACTTGCCAGCATGTCAGGCGAGCCGTTCGAGAGGATGGCGGTTTGATAACCCTCGGCCTTCAAGGTGGCGAGGACGGCAGGAACTTCAGGGAATGGCGCGAGCGTGCGGTAGAGGTTCATGAGGCGCGCGCGCAACTGCGGGCCGGCCAGGTCGAGCGTTTCCAGGGCATAGTCGAGCGCGTCACCCGTCACCTGCCAGAAGTCGACGTGCAACCCCTGCATGCCTCGGAGCCAAGTGTACTGCAACTGCTTGTCACGCCACAGTGCCGTCAGCGGGCCGGCCTTGTCGCCGAGCTCATCACGGCAGGCGGCGGCCGCAGAGGCGAAGTCGAACAACGTGCCGTAGGCATCGAAGACGCAGGCTTTGACGGGAACCGGGGACATCACGAGATCCTTTTTCGCTGCTTCAAGCGTGGTGCACTCAGGCCAGCGTTCCGCGGATGGGATAGCCCTTGTCCGCAATGAACTTGATGCCCATCAGAACGGTTGCGAGATCGGGGCGCGCAAAGGGGGCGTTCGATATGTCGACGATCTGCACCTGCCCCTGCGGATTGATGGCGAACAGGCCCGGCTCAGCGAAGGGGCGATCGGTTTCTGCGTCGGAGCGAGGCTCGGAGATATAAAGGCCCAGCGATTTCATCTGCTCAAGTGTCAGGCCGTAGCCTACCGGGAACGACCACCCCTCGCTTGCGACGTCAGCTTCAGCCTTCACTTGCGTGTCCGCAGAAACCGCCATCACGCTTATGCCGGCGGCCTCGAAATCTGCCAGCATGGCGTTCAGCGTCTTCAAATACTTCTTGCACAACGGGCAGTGCTTGCCGCGATAGGCGACAAGCAAACGCCAACCGTTGACGGCAGCGATATCCATATCGCCACCACCGACCTTGGAGAGTTTGATGCTTGGCAGGGCATCGCCGGCGCCGAATTTGTTCGTCGTGCTCATCGTGCTCCTCACGGTCTTTCCAGATTTTGTTGTCAGAAGGCGAGAGGGGTTTTGCGGGCCAACCCGCCGTAAAGATCGAGCATGCGTTCGCGCCAGGCAGCGATCGGGCTGCCAGCCTCGAGCAACTCGTATGAGGAGGCCACGCGTGGCCACTGCAGCGTTCCCATCACGATATGATCGGCATACGTCGGGGTCTCGCCCCCAAGAAACGGCTGGGCTTCGAGGGTGCGGCGCAGCGGCACCAGGCACCGCGTCAGGGCCGGCATGGTCGCCGCCCGCTCGGCCTGGACCTCCTCCAGCCTGCGTCCGAAGCGTTGCTCGCGCGACGTGCGGAAGTAGGCCTTATCCTTGTCGGCGATAATGGCGAAGAGGTCGGCGATGATGCGCGGCGCGATTGCCGGGAGCAGCTCGGTGTCGGTCCAGCTGTTGATGAAGCGTGCGTGGGCCTCGCCGGCGGGCCCACCGAAGAGCGAAGGACGATCGGCATACTTGCGCTCGAGGTGGCAGGCGATGGCCCAGCTGTCGACAATGACCTCGCCGCCGTCGCGCAGAACCGGCACGCGGGCCTGATCCGAAAAGGCAATGGCCTGGCGCTCCGTGAAGCGCCACGGGATGGTCTTGACCTCGAGCCCCTTGTGGGCGAGCGCCAACCGGGTGCGCCAGCAGTACGGGCTGAAGCGCACCGATGGGTCGGCGCCGGCGAGGTCGTAGAGTTCGATCATGATGTTGTCCGATTTGCTGGTCACCGGCCGGTCCGGGTGGACGGGCGATCGAACGGCGCAATCGCCGCCGGCGCATTGGCGCAGCAGGTCGGTGCGCCAGCGTTACCGCCAACGCACCGGCCCGTTCGTGGCTCCGCGCCCGCCCGCTCTCTCAGGCCTTGGCAGCGATATGGCGGAACATGTTGCGCCGCGCCTCGTCGTCCAATTCCGTCTTCCAGGTGAAGCGATCCTTGAGCTTGAGCGCCACCTGTGCAGCGGGCCGAGCCTCGATCTCGTCAACCAGGCGCTTGAGATGGGGCAACTTCTCCCAGGCGTCCTTGTCGAGGACGAAGGGCACCATGCGGGCCCAGCCCCAGACATCCATATCGACGATCGTATAGGTGCCGCCGACCATGTACTTGTTCGACGCCAAGTGCTCGTTCAGCACGGTGTAATGGCGCATGGCCTCGAAACGATAGCGATTGGTGGCGTAGGGGATCTTCTCCGGCGCCATGTGCTGGAAATGCACGGACTGGCCGGAGAAGGGGCCGACGCCGGTGGCCACAAACATCAGCCAGGACAAGAGCTGGCCACGGTTGGCGGGTGTGTTCGCGGGCAGGAACTTGCCGGACTTCTCGGCGAGATAGAGCAAGATGGCGTTGGAATCGAACACCGTCGCATCGCCGTCGACGATCACGGGAACCTTGCTGTTCGGGTTGATCTTGACGAAGTCGGGCTTGAACTGGTCGCCCTTGCGCGTGTCGACCGGGATCGGCTCGTAGGCAATGCCCGCCTCCTCCATCAACAACGCTACTTTCATCGGATTGGGGGCACCTGAGAAATAGAATTTGATCATCGTGTGGGACTCCAGATTAAGGACGGCGAGCGGGATCGCATGCCGGTCGTGCACGGGGCTTTCTCAGCGCGTTTCGCCTGCATGGAGCAAAACGAATGCCGGCTGCAGCATGTCTTCGAGCATGGCCTTTGGAGCGCCCGTGCGAGAGAGCACTCTCACGCCGACCAGAAGCCCAAGCAGCATCCGTCCCGTCGCCGCCGCGTCGATTGCGGGATCGCATTCGCCGAGGCTCTGGGCTGCTGCCACCCTGTCGCGCAGAGACGCTTCGATCTCGCCCAGGTAGCCATTGACCAATCGGCCGATTTCGGGATCGTGCGGCGCCACCTCGAGAGCGGTGTTGATGATCATGCAGCCGCGGCGCTCGGGGTCGTCGCACGAACGGGTGATGATATCGCGGAAGAACGTGGTCAACGCCTCCCTGGGAGAGGCTGACTTGGCAAGGCGGCCGAGCCTTGCCCGCATCGACAGGTTGGCGTAGCGCTCGAGCGAGCGCATGAACAACTGCCGCTTGTCACCGAATGCGTTGTAGAGGCTCGGGGCGTTGATGCCCATCGTGTCTGTAAGCTCGCGAATGCTCGTCGCCTCGAGCCCCCGGTGCCAGAAGCAGCTAATCGCAGCGTCGAGGACGGCATCATCATCAAAAGCGCGGGGACGTGGCATGGCGTGGCCTGTTGTTCGGCGAGCAGGTCGGTCTGATAACCCTGATAAGGGAAAAACCCGCGCGTCACAATGCGTACTATATCAATCACTACATAAACAAGCAAACCACCGATCGCCGCTCGTTCGGACCTTACTTGTAGAGCAAGAATGGACGCCGCTGCTGCTGGTAACCTCCGATTTCGCCTTGCCACGAGCTAATGATTTCAGCGGCCGATTGGCCCGCACTGAGCGCGTCTCGCAGGCGACGCGTGCCGGCGAGGCGATCGAACGCCTTTGCGTCGGAGACGAGCGGGACCGCCGCGCCGGCGAGGTCGGCGGCAAAGGCTGCGAGGCAATGGATGCCCGTCTCGACCGGCAGGTATGACGCCTGGTCGGTCACAGTGATCTTGATGCCTGACACCGTCTTGCCTTTGAAACGTGGCGCCGTCGCCACGCCCGCGATCGCTCGCGGCACGAAGCGGGTGGACTCGATGGATACGCCCAGCAGCCCAACAGACGACAAGCGGTCGGCCAGTCGCGCGCCATCGGTCGCGGGGTGGCCGACCTGCAGGAACGGCCGGCGCGTACCTCGACCCTCGTTGACGACGGTTGCCTCGAACAACCCCATGCCGGGATAGGCCAGCGCGGTTTCGAACGTCGGGATGTTCGGGCTGGTGGGATGCCAGGCCAAGCCGGTTGCCGGCCATAACATGTCGCGCCGCCAGTTCTCGATCTCGACGATATGAAGATCGAGGCCCTCCAATCCGGGCAGCAGGCGGCGGCCTTTGGCGAGGCGGGCCAACTCCGCAATGGTGAGGCCATGGGCGATCGGAATCTCGATAGCGTCCAACGAAGGAGGCGTAGGCAGGCTCGAGGAGGAAACCGGAGACGTAGGTGCCACCGAGGGGGTTAGGTCTGTCGAGGATAATGAACGGCACCTTGGCCTGGGCTGCTGCCTGCATGCACAAGCCCATGGTCGAGATGAACGTATAAAAGCGCGTGCCGATATCCTGCATGTCGAAGACGAGGCAATCGAGACCAGCCATCATCTCGGGTGTGGGTTTGAGCGTCTTGCCGTAAAGGCTGTGCACGGGAACGCCCGTCGCCAGATCGTGGCCGCCTGCCACCTTGGCGCCGGCTTCTGCCTGACCGCTGAGGCCGTGCTCGGGCGTCAGGATGGCCGCCAGCGACACGGCGGGCGACTGCGCCATCAGTGTCGCCAGCGATCGACCGCCCGTGCGTGCAGTATGATTGATGACGAGGCCAACGCGTTTGCCCTTGAGCATGGCGAAGCCGTCGGCCGCCAGGCGATCGGCGCCGGTCAAGATTTTGGGGGAACCAGCGCTGGCCGTCATGACCTCACCACCCGCCAAAGCCAAGCCGATCGCCGCCAACTGCTTGATGTATCGCGCCGGGACGGTCGTAGAAGTTCGATCGCCCTGCGCGCTTGCACTATCGCACCGGCAACAAGGGTACGGGATCGACCGGCTCGCCGCCAACATGCACCTCGAAGTGCAGGTGGGGCTCGGAGGCCAGCCCCGTCGCGCCAAGCGTGGCGATGACCTCGCCGGCTGCAACGCAACTGCCGGCCAAGGCCGTGGTGCGCGCGAGGTGATGGTAGTGGGTTTCGCTGCCATCACCATGGCGGATGGCGATCAGATTTCCGGCGGCGCCCGAGCGACCTGCTTGCAAGACACGGCCCGACGCGGCCGCCTGACCGGCGTGCCCGTCGGACCGGGAAAGTCGACACCGGCATGCAACCATGGCCGCTTCAACAATGGGTGCTCGGCCGGGCCGAAACCAGCGGTCATGGCGAGGTCCGTGGGACGGCGCAGGGCTAGTGCGGCTTCGCCCGGACAACGAGGTTGTCCGGACCCAACGCCGGGGCTTGCGATCAACAGCGCCGCGATGGCCGCCATGCGTCTCGACCAGGCCGGCATTTCTGCCTCACGCGTCGGCTGCCACCTTCATCGAGACGATCTTGTCGGGGTTCTGGACAGGCTCGCCGCGCTTGATCTTGTCGACATTGTCCATGCCCTCGATCACCTTGCCCCCACACCGTGTACTGGTTGTCGAGGAAGCTGGCATCGTCGAAAACGATGAAGAACTGGCTATTGGCGGAGTTGGGGTTCTGCGAGCGCGCCATCGAGCAGATGCCGCGCACGTGCGGCTCGGCGTTGAACTCGGCCTTGAGGTTGGGATGGCTCGAGCCGCCGGTGCCGGTGCCGTGAGGGCAGCCGACCTGCGCCATGAAGCCATCGATCACGCGGTGGAAGACGATGCCGTCGTAAAACCCTTCGCGGGCGAGCAGCTTGATGCGCTCGACGTGGCCGGGTGCCAGATCGGGCCGCAACTCGATGACGACGCGACCCTTCGTGGTCTCCATGATGAGGGTGTTCTCGGGATCCTTGATATCGGCCATACTTCTGTCCTTTCTCTCGACAGTGCCGAGGGCTTGGCCCGGCAGTTTTCTCTGTCGTCCCTGGATGCGGCGCGTGGCCCTACTTCTTCGGCCCGTCCTGCAGCACATAGACCTTCAGCATCTTGTCGGGATTGGGCGGGGGCTCGCCCTTGGCGATCTGGTCGACGTGCTGCATGCCCTCCACGACCTTGCCCCACACCGTGTACTGGCCGTTCAGGAACGGCAGCCATGCGTCAAAGCAGATGAAGAACTGGCTGTTGGCGCTGTTGGGATCCTGGGTGCGCGCTGCCCCGACGGTGCCGCGCTCGAACGCGTCGGCGTGAACTCGGCCGGCAGGTCGCCTAGCTTGAGCCGCCCGTTCCGGTGCCCGGTCGGATCGCCGGTCTGCGCCATGAAGCCCGGGATCACGCGGTGGAACACGATGCCGTCATAGAAGCCTTGCTTGGCCAGCGTCTTGACGCGCTCGACGTGCTTCGGCGCGAGCTTCGGCAGCAGCTCGATGTAGACCTTGCCGGTCTTCAGCTCGATCACCAGCGTATTGGCCGGATCGGTCTTGGGGACTGCCAACGCGGGCTTGCGCCAGCATCAGGAGGGCGAGGGCGAGGCTCGCGAATGAAGGTCTTCAAGCGGATGCTCCCAGATCAAATCAAAAGACGGGGTTGAATTGGCTGCCAGTTGTGGCGGCAATCGGGCGGGACTGTCAGGGGCGCGGACTTATCCGCGCCTGGCTGCCGCCTTGGCCTTGAGGCGCGCCTCGACCTGGGGCGACACGAAAGGCTGGATATGGCCGCCCATCATCGCAATCTGGCGCACCAACGTCGCCGTGATGTGGCGCACCTCGGGGCTCGCCGGCAGGAACACCGTATCGATACCGGGAGCCATGGCGCCGTTCATGCCGGCCATCTGCATCTCGTAGTCGAGGTCGGTGCCGTCGCGCAGGCCGCGAAAGATCATCGTTGCGCCGGCCTCGCGGGCGGCATCGACAGTGAGGCCGGCGAAGGTCACCACCTTGATCTCGGTGCCGTATTGGGCGCTCACGGGCGCCATCTCGGTTTCAAGCATCGCCTGCTTCTCCTCCGTCGAGAAAAGCGGCGTCTTGCCCGGATGAATGCCAATGCCGATCACAAGCCGATCGACGAGCGCGGCGGAGCGGCGCAGCACGTCGGTGTGACCGTTGGTGACGGGGTCGAACGAACCCGAATAGAAGCCGATGCGTTTCATGAGGTCACATTATCCTGGCGTGCGGGCAACCTGCAATGGATGACGTGTCGAGGGGATCAGGGCCGGCGTGCCGCCGCCAGTACCAGGCCGCCCGCGACAAGAAGGAGGCCGGACATGAGATCGAGCAGGCGCAGACGCCGCAGGTCGATGGTTGCCCGTGCCCGGGCGACGGCCAGGGTATAACTGATGTCGACCGCTGTCAGCACCAGCAGGAACATGGCGGCCAGGACCGCGAGTTGCGGTCCGGGCGGGGCGTCCGGGTTGACGAATTGAGGAAAGAAGGCGCCCAGAAACAGCAGCACCTTCGGATTGGACAACGACACGAGGAGGCCCTGCAGATACCGCGAGCGGCCGGAGACAGCGGAAAGAGGAACCCCCAGCGGGATTGCAGCGCCGCTGCGACGGCGCTGGCGCCACCATGCCGCGAGCTGACGGATGCCCAGCACGATCAGATAGACGGCACCGACCCAGCGAACGATGTCGAACCATTCAGCCATGAGCAACATGACCGACGTCATGCCGACGGCGGCGAGCGTGACCAGGATCGACAGACCAGTGAGCGCACCGGCGAGCGTGGCGAGGCCACTGGCAAGACCGCCCGACAGGGTCGCGGCGATGATCAGCGCCATGTTGGGACCCGGTGTGACGGCAAGCAGGACGCAGGCGGCGACGTAGGTGGCAAGGAGGGTGGCGGTCATCCAGAAGGGCTCTGCAGGTGGGGTACGGACGAGTCACGGGTGCGACAATACCAGCCGCACGAGGGACGGGGATAATTTTCAATGACGCCCCGTCCCACCCGTCGCATGATGGCAGCCATCCGCTCAATTCGACACATCCGGGATAACCAATGGCAAAGAAACGCATGGTGCTGGAAATCGGCATGGGCACCGATATCCGAGGCACAGATCCGACGAAAGCCGCCGCCCGCGCGTTGCGCGATGCGCTGTGGCACAACTCGCTTTCCATCGCGACGGCGCTCGGCCAACCGCTGGAGGCTATGCAGGTCGACGTCCACATCGGCGTGCCGTATCCCGAAAAGGTCGACAAAGCGGCGGTGCTGGCCGTGCTGCCCTACGGCAAGGGCACAGTGACTGTGGTCGAGGGTGGCCTCGAGATCCGCAACGACGAGGGTAGCGACGGCACACTGATCGCCAACGCCTGCGCTATCGTCAGCCTGGATATCTGAGGAGCCCACATGCCCAAGAAACGCGTTATTCTGGAGCTTGGCTCAGGCAACGACCTGCATGGCTCCGACTATACGAAGGCTGCATTGCGCGCCGTACAGGACGCCCTGCACCACTCGTCGCTCGCCTTCATCCGATCGCTCAAGGTGGACAAGAAGAACATCGACGTCGAGGTGACAATTGGCGTGCAGCAGCCATCCAAGGTCGACCTCGAGAAGGTCAAGGCCTCGCTGCCGGTGGGCAACGTCACCGTGAAGGCAGTGAAGGGCGGGCTCGACATCGCCGATCCCGAGAACAATGACCCGGCAGTGATCGCCAGCGCGGCTATTGCCGTGCGCATCGACGTGTAGGCCTAGAGCGCGTCCGTTCGAGATGGAGACGGCGAGTAAGGTTGCACGCGCTCCAGGCTCCTGATTTGGAGACTGCTTCACGTCTTCGGTGGAAGCGAGGATGCTTCCACCTCAGCCGATCAGGCTCTAGGCGGGCGGCGCGCCGGGCCATGCGATGGGGCCCAGCGCGTAGCCGACAAGGCCGGCTGCCGCCGCCGCCCCACCCACCAGCAACATCAGGCTACCCATGCGCCTGCCGCCGGTGGTCCAGGCCATAGCGGCCTTGGCCAGGGTGTTCGTTGTCACAACGATGAGAATGGCGCCGGCGGCGACGCTTTCCTCCACGCTCATGCCGCTCAGGCGGGCCATCGACAACGTGATGGCGTCGACGTCGCCGATACCGGAGAGTGCGGCCAGCACATAGGCTCCGGCATTGCCGGCGGTGTGGACGGCAACCTTCGTCGCGAGGCCGATCACGACAAGCAGGGCGCCGAACTTCAGCACACTCGGCAGGTCCAGAGGATTGGCGATTTCCATGTCCGGCGCGCCAGCCGTGCCCGTCGGCCCGCGCAACATCAAAAGCGCCGCTCCCAGGCCAATCACCACGATCGCGAAGGCGAGCGGCAAAGCCAGGCGTGCGATCAGTGCGGGCTCGACGGCGCCGGCCATGACCAGAACGCGAACGAGCATCACAGCGCCCGACAGCAGCGCGCCGCCGGCCAGCAACCGGGCCTGGCCCGCGTTGTCACGGGCGAGGCGCGCGAAGGTCAGCGTCACCGCCGTCGAGGACGTCAAGCCGCCGCCAAATGCGGTCAACGCCACGCCATAGCGGCCGCCTGCCAGCTTGATCGCGACGTAGCCCGCGAACGAAATCAGCGCGATCATGACGGTCAGCAGCCAGATTTCGAACGGCTTGATCGCACCCCAGGGATCGATCGGATCATGCGGCAGGACCGGAAGCGCGAGAAAGGTCATCGCGAGCAGCACGAGCGCCGAGCGCAGTTCGATCCAGCTCAACCGCTTGACCCAGCCATGCAGCACGCTCTTGAAGGCAAGCAGACCTGCCACCGCCACGCCGGACGCAGCAGCAGCCCCTTTGTTGCCGACGAGGGCGTAGGCGCCGAGAGCGAAGGTCAACAGGGAAGCAATGGCCGTTGTGGCGCCAAGCGTGCCGTCACGAACTGTTTCGCGATAGCGGAAGAGTACGATCGTGGCGGCGAACACAACGAAACCCGATGCCATGACGGCACCGCCGCCCTCACCGAACGCCTGGGCGGTCGCCGCCCAGATGCCTCCGAGCAGCCCCGAGAGCGCCAGAGTGCGCAGGCCAACAGCTCGTTCGCCCTCGGCATCCTCGCGGGCCTGCCAGGCTCGCTCGATGCCGATCAGGAGGCCGATCGCCAGGGCAAGCGACAAGCGCTGAAACAGCTCGACAGTATCCATCGCGGGGGCCGGCCTTTCAGCAACTCAGGCGGGATTGGAACCGACAGCCCCGGCCCGGGAGATGTTGCCCACTGGCGACTGCACCAAGTTCCTCGCCAGCGGTACGGATCAGGTTTTCGGCAGCAGCGCAAAATCCTTGCCCGCCGTCGACACGCTCCTGGGCCAGCGGCCCCTCTCGACCGCGTGAATGAAGTCCTGGACGACCTGATTGAAGCCCGCCGGCTCCTCGAGGTTGATGCCATGGCCGGTCTTCGGGAACACCATCAGGCCTGCGCGAGGGATCAGGCGCTTCATGAAAACGGAGACGTCGAGCGTGCCGTCGTCTTCATCGCCGCAAATGATGAGCACGGGGTCGCTGATCGCCTTGAGCTCGGCTTCGCGTTCAAAGAAGGGCGCTCGGCGCGCCTGTACGCCGCGCATCGTGAGGGCACGGCCCTTGGACGCACCCTCGATGAACTGGCGCTTGAATTCGGCATAGCCGCGTGGGTCCTTCGCCAGCAACTGCAGCCGCGCGGGTCCTGCAAGATAGATCTCGCCCAGGGCTGCGATGCCGTCACGCTCGATCCGCTCGGCCATTTCCTCTGCTTCCCGACGGAAGCGGGCGAGGGTCGCGGCGTCGCGGACGGAGCCGGTGCCGGCGCCTGCCGCTGCGACCGACAGGGCCTTGCCGGGATGACGAATGGCAAACTCGACGGCTGCCGTTGCGCCCATGGAAAGGCCGACGATGTGCGCCTTCTCTAGGCCCAGTCCCTTGATGACATCGGCAATGTCGTCAGCGGCCCGTGCCTGTGAGTAGCTCTCGGCGGAGGGCGGCACGTCGGAGGGCGGCCAACCGCGCGCCTGATAGGTGATGCAGCGGTAGCGGCGCGAGAACCAACGCACCTGCGTCTCCCAGGAGAGATGGTGGCCGGCAAATTCGTGCACGAAGACGATCGGGTCGCCCTCGCCCGTGCTCTCCGTGTAGAGCTTCACACCGTCGCTGGTGGTCACGAAACTCCGAGTGGTCGTCATGGATTTCCTCTTCTGCCGCGACTGCGGCGTTGTTCACGCATCCCGTTTGGTCGCAACGATCACCTTGGCCAGGAACGATGTCCAGACCGATTGCACGGTGAGCCCGGCCCGGCGGAGGTGGCCCTCGAGATCGTCGATTGCATAATCGCGGAAATAGGGCTCGTGGAAACGCACCGGGAAGCCTTCGAGGAGGCCGTCCCAGCCCGGCCGATCGCCCATCTGCAGGCTATCGAGCAGCACGACCAGCCCGCCGGGCCTGACGATGCGGCCGATGTCGGCTGCAACGCGGGCGCGGGCCTCGCGCGGCAACTCGTGGAAGAGGAAGGTCGAGGTCACGACGTCCTGGCTCGCATCGGCGAGCGGCATGGCCTCGACGTTGGCATGTACCAGGGCTGCTGGGCGCAGCGGTCGCATATGACGGCGGGCCTCTTCGAGGTAGCTCGGCGACAGGTCCAGTCCTGTGAGCTTCATGGCCGGCCAGGCCAAACGCACGTCGCGCAAGAACCTGCCGGTGCCACAGGCGACGTCGGCAAGCGCGAGCCGGCGCTGGTCTCTCCCATTCAGATGCTCGGCGATGGGCCGCAAAGCCTCGCGACGCATGGGACTTGCGCCTCCCAGAAACAGGGTCTCGACCTGGATGTCATAAAGGCTCGCCGAGTCTTCGGTGAGGTAACCTCCAGTCTGGAAATGGAAATCCTGCGCGTAGTAGTCGGGAACATCGGCGGTGGCGGCAACGGCGCGCACGCTGCCGGCATCGCGGCGCTGGCGGCGTTCGAGGGCCTCCGGCAGATCGGCCAGCATGGCGCGCGCCCGGGCCAGATGGCGCAAGGGAGGCATGCCGTCGCCAAGTGGCGGGAAGATGCCATCACGCACGGCACGGGCATCGCGCACGAAGAGCTGCGCCAGGTCGGCCAGGATCTCCGTCTCGCTCGGAACGG
This sequence comes from uncultured Alphaproteobacteria bacterium, assembly GCA_963761475.1. Taxonomy (GTDB): domain Bacteria; phylum Pseudomonadota; class Alphaproteobacteria; order Rhizobiales; family Hyphomicrobiaceae. The sequence goes on along the minus strand of CAVXGT010000006.1, from coordinate 340,387 downwards.
GACGCACAGCCTGATAGCGGGGACGGCCGCCCAAGCGCTCGGATTGCCAGCCCACAACGCGGTTGAGGCCGAAATACCAGCCAAAGCGCAGAGCCTGAGCGCCGGCTTGCAGTCCCATATCAACGATGCTGGCCACGGCGCGTTCACTCCTCGGTCGGCGTCTTCCTGATCCACATGCGTCGGGCCAAGCCCGGTTGCCGGCGCCAAGCCTCACGGCAACATCACCAAGTTTACCGAACCCACGAGCGATCGGTAAAGTTGCCAAGGGTGGGCTGTTCTGGCACACCTCATAGTAGATCCCGTTCGCGTCTCGCTGGCGAGGCCGAAGCAGCCAAAGTCGGGCCGCATTCGGACAATGGCAGGGGTGGAGATCAAGACCACCCCGCATTGCAATGCCAGGTGGTGAGCGATCGAGGCCGGCTCAGGGCAGAGTTGCTATTGCACCTGTCTGGGCAAAGCGATCTTGTGGTGCCGGACACACCGGCATGGTGAGGTGGTAGCTCTGTGGAAAGGGAGCGCTCATGGGACCGATCACGCCCGTCGCACGCCAGAGCCTGGACCTCGTCGTGCTGGTCGACAAATTCTTGCCCCGTCGCATGGTGCAATCGCTGTCGACGATTTTCGGCGTCTGGACTGCCGTTGCCCCGTTGCTGCTCTGGATCCACTGGCCGCCGCGAATTTGGCTCGCGCTGCTGTGGTCGGTTCTCATCTCGATGATGCTGACGGGGATCTTCACCGCAGCGCTGATGCCACCGACACGTCGCAAGGCCAGCACCCCCGGCATGCAGGACATCGACCGCTCACCTCCGCGCTAATCGACACCTCTTCTCTGCCCATCCAAAGCTCAATCCGGCAACCGGCACGCCACGCCGGGACACGTGTTGGCGCCCGTGACAATCAAAACGCTTGTCTTGCCCGCCCAGTGGCGGCCTATGCTCGGCCCCAGCACTTCGGGTGACACCAAACTTGGGAGCGGAATGTGACAAGCTGGCTATGGGCCGTCTTCACCGTGTTGGCGGCCGGCGGACAGACTCTGCGCAACGTGATGCAGCGCGAGCTGACGGCCACCATAGGCACCATCGGCGCCACACACGTCCGCTTCCTGTTCGGCTTACCATTTGCGCTTCTGTTCCTCGCCGGCGTGCTCATCGTGACGGGCTACCCCATCCCGCGTCCGACGCCTTCCATGATCGCGTGGACGCTGGCTGGCGCCTCCACCCAGTTTGCCGCGACCGCCATGCTCCTCGCCGCAATGCGAGACAAGTCGTTCGTGTTGATCACCGCATTGAACAAGATCGAGCCGGTGCACGTCGCCTTGTTCGGCCTGATCTTCCTCGGCGACCATCTGACACTGCCGCTGGCGGCCGCCATCCTGATCGCAACAGCGGGCGTGCTCGTAATGTCGTGGCCCAAGAAGGGCGGGCTGGAGAACCTCGGGTTGCGGCCGATCTTGCTGGGGTTGGCTGCCGGCGCCATGTTCGGCGCCTCGGCGGTCGGCTACCGCGGCGGCATCCTGGAGCTCAATCACGAGAACTTCGTCGTCGGCGCCACGTCGACCGTCGTGCTCGGATTGATGATGCAGGTGGCGTTCTTGTCGGTCTACCTGGGTCTGTTCGATCGCAAGACGCTCAGAGCTATCTTCGGCGCGTGGCGGCAGTCGATCATAGCCGGCTTCATGGGGGCGTTTGCCTCGCAAATGTGGTTCCTGGCTTTTGCGCTGACGAGTGCAGCCAAGGTGCGGACGCTGGCGCTGGTCGAGATCTTTTTTGCCGGCCTCATTTCAAGGAGCCTGTTCAAGGAAGGGCTGGTCTCGCGCGAGGGCGCCGGCATCGCGCTGATCGTGATCGGCGTGATCATTCTTTTGAATCAATAAGCGGCCGCTGTGCAAAGAGAATGGCCGGCACCAAGGACGGTGCCAGCCCAACTCAATGTCGCTTTCGCCGCGGCAGGGCTCAAGTCTTCACCGCAAACAATTCCGCCTGATCGCCTGCCGACATCTCCTTCATATGCCACGGCAGGCCCTGCTTGCCGATCTCGTCCATGAAGGGCTTGGAGGGCAACTGCTCGACGTTATAGACGCCGCCGGGCTTCTTCCAGGCACCTTTGAACAACATCATCGCACCGACGACCGGGGGTACGCCCGTGGTGTAGGACACGGCCTGGGCGCCGGTCTCGGCATAGCAGTGGGCGTGATCGCAGACGTTGTAGATGATGGCGCGCTTGGCCTTGCCATCCTTCTTGCCGGTGAAGATGCAGCCGATCGAGGTGCGGCCCGTATAGTTCTCGCCCAGCGACGAGGGCGCCGGCAGCAGTTCCTTCAGAAACTCCATGGGGATCACGGGATTGCCCTTGTACATGACCGGATCGATGCGGGTCATGCCGACGTTCTGGAGCACTTCAAGGTGCTTGATGTAGTTGTCGGAGAAGGTCATCCAGAAGCGGATCTGCTTCAGGCCGCGGATGTTCTCGACGAGGCTCTCCTCCTCCTCGTGATAGATCAGGTAGGACTTGCGCGGGCCGACCTCGGGGTAGTCGATCATGCAGGCGATCGAGAGCGGATCGATGTCGATCCACTTGCCATCCTTCCAGTACTTGCCGGGCTGGGTGACCTCGCGCAGGTTGATTTCCGGATTGAAGTTGGTGGCGAAGGCCTTGCCGTGGCTACCGTCGTTGCAGTCGATGATGTCGATGGTCTCGATCTCGTCGAACAGGAACTCCTGGGCGTAGGCGCAATAGATGTTCGACTGGCCGGGATCGAAGCCGCAGCCGAGGATCGCCATGATGCCCTTCGCCTTGTAGCGGTCCTGGTACTTCCACTGCCAGGAATACTCGAACTTGGCGACGTCGCGGGGCTCGTAGTTGGCAGTATCCATGTAGTGGACGCCGGTCTCGAGACAGGCATCCATGATCGGCAGATCCTGGTAGGGCAGTGCCATGTTGATGACGAGGTCGGGCTTGACCTTGCGGATCAGCGCCACCGTCTCGGCGACGTTGTCGGCGTCGACCTGGCTGATCTCGATCGGGGTCTTGCAGCGCTTGGCCACGGCCTCGCAGCTCACCAGACGGCGGGATGCCAGGTGGATGCGCTTGAACACATCGCGGTTCATGGCACACTTCTGGGCGGTTACGGAGCCGGCGGCGCCTGCGCCAATGATGAGAACACTGTCCAATTCGATCTCCCGATGATGAAGGGCCGCGGTCGCTGTCACTTTGGCCGACGCCGGTCTTGGTGTACGTCCACCCACGATCAGCACGAATTAGTGCACGATCGCGACACATACAATCCCCACGCCGGGAAACGTGACGGGACCTGGGACCGGATCGCCCGTTGCCGCGCTGCCGGTCAAGCATGGCCCGACGCCATTCTACGCCTGGTCGCCGGCTCCGCGATCAGCCGCGCCCTCAAGAAAGCGCTCGAGCGCGTCCAACAGGGTTTCGTGGCGCATGCGGGCGATGTCGGATGAGGTCAGGCCCTGCAGCAGGACGAGGTGGGCGGTGAGGCGGAGCTGGGTCCGCTCGCCCCTCGGCTCCAGCTCCCACATGGTCAAGCCGATGGCGTGGCGCTCGCCGGCTGCCGAAAAGATCTCGCTGGCAACGATCCGCACCGGGGCGAGAATGTCGTGATAGAGGCACTCGACGGCGAAGCGGGGATTGGTGCGGGGGCCAAAACGCAGGAGGTCCCGCCCGCCGACGCGGCAATCGCTTGCCTCGTGCAGGATGACGCGGTCGCTGCCGGCAAGGCCGACGCGCTCACGCAGATCGGGCTCCACCAGTGCGGCGAAGACGGTGGCCACGGGGGCTGCGAACATGCGCCCCAGGACCACGGTGCTGGACTGGGTGGAAGATCTCGCCATTGCTGCTCGTCCGGCATTTGCTCGGCGGGCCCGGAGCCGCCCGATCGGCGGCCCCCTGCCTCGCGGCCTGGAGCTTTCCATAGCCGAAGCCGCCGCGGCGTGCCAATGGCGATCAGCCAGATGACGCGTGGCGCGCCCTGCCCTCTGGCGGCTGGACCGGCGCGGCTCAAGGAGCGCCCGTGCCTTTGAGGCGTGCGCGCGGGAGAGACCCTTCGACCTTGGCTGCGACGAGCCCGCCGGCGGGAGGCGGCGCCAGAAGCTTCATGATGCTGGTCGATTTGCCGGCGCTGGCATCCAGCCATGCAGGCCAATCCGATGGCTCGAGCAGGACCGGCATGCGCTCGGTGACAGGTGCTACGTCCGGGTTGGCGGCCACAGTCAGGATGGCCATGCTTTCAAGCTCGCTGCCGTCGGCGCCGATCCAGTGCTCCCAGATCCCCGCCATGGCCATGACGCCACCCGAGCGGAGCGTGAAATGATGCGCCATACGAGCGCCCTTCTCGCCACTCCAAGCGTAGAAGCCATCGGCCGGCACGAGGCAGCGGCGATGACGCAGTCCACCTCGAAACGAGGGCTTTTCGTGCGCGGTCTCGGCGCGGGCCACGAACAGCGTCGACATAGCCGTCGGGTCCTTCATCCAACCGGCAATCAGGCCCCAGCGAACCAGCCATGCTTCGCGCGCGGTGCGCAGCCCACGACGCACGATCAGCACCGGCTCGGTCGGCGCGATGGCACGGCGGGGTGGGAACGGTTCGATCGACGGCAACTCGAATGCCGTCTGTACGACCTCTGGGCTGGACGTCAGGCTGTAGCGGGTCGGCATCGGCTCCTCCATGGCCCCTCGGAATCGGCAACCGTCGACGGATCCACTCCCTCAACGGTTGACGCGCGGTGCCGATCGGTCGCCTGATAGCACAAACGCACCGTCATTCGAGCGGGGCGACGAACACGCAGGACCAAATCCGCCACCATGACGCAGACCTCCGAGCGCAATACAGGCTGGCCGCGGCTGGCTGCCAGTGCCGCCATCTTTCGCGACGGCAAGATCCTCCTCGGCGAGCGCGGCAAGGGCGCCATGGTCGGGCTGTGGAGTCTGCCGGGCGGCCATGTCGAGCCGGGGGAAGCGGCACGGGAGGCGGCACGACGAGAAGTCCGCGAGGAAACGGGGATCGAGGCCCGAATCCTCGGTCTCGTCGACCTGCACGAGGTGATCCAGCACCAGCCAACCTCCGTCAGTGCAGGGCCGGGCCTCGTCGCAGTGCACTACGTCATTGCAGTACATTTCGGCCTCTGGCTTGCCGGCGAACCAAGCCCCGCCGACGACTGCCGCGCCACAGGTTTCTTCGACCTCGACAACATCGGGGGACTGGCGATGACTGATGGCGCCAGGGGGTTGATCGAGAAGGCCGCAGCGTTGGTGCAGGGGCACAGGTAAGGCCTGCCTTGCACAGGTCACGAACTGGTGGCAGTGAAAGCTTCTTCGGCGAGGGTGCCCCGTGGCTCGGCGGATCGAGGGCGACTCGTCTAAGATGATGCGTCGGCTGGTGCATCATCGCCGGACAGAAATGGAGTCATCTCTTGCGGATCTGGTTGGCGGGCCTTGGAGTGAGCTTCATGCTGGCAGGCAGCCTGGCTTTGCCGGCGGTCGCTCAGACGCCGACTGCCCCGTCAGCGCTACCGCCTGCCGGCCTGATCGAAACGCCTGCGGCACTTCGACCCGAGGACGCAAAGCCCTACGACGAAAAGCTGTCGCGGCTGAGCGAGATCCTGGGGGCTATTCATTATCTGCGAGAATTGTGCGGTCAGAACGACCGGCAGTTGTGGCGTGACCGAATGCGCGACATTCTGCAAGCAGACGGTGGATCACCTTTGCGCCGCGCCATGCTGACGCGCAAATTCAACAATGGCTACCGCAGCTACAGCCGCACCTACCAATCGTGCACGCCGACGGCCCAGACGGCGATTGGCCGATACCTCGCCGAAGGGGCACAGATCGCCGACACGTTGGCAAAGAACGTTCCTTGACGTCGCTCCAGTGCCTCTCTCGCGCACGGCGAGAGCACTAACGATTATGTCTGTACCGATGATTGACCGAGCGTTGCGAGGACGCGCGGAGCAGCCATGCACACACGTTTACCGTTTTTGTTGCAAATCCCACACGATCGCATTCGGCATGTTAGGCAGCCCATGACGAGGGAACCACCGGCAAGGCATTTTTCTGCAGATTGCGGTGGCCTGGAATGATGGGAATGGCCATGGGGCTTGGTCTCGCGAACAGTGACGATGACAGTCTGCGCGCACTCGATTGCATTCTCGAGGCGTGGGAAATCGGTGCAACCAGCGGCATCAAGCCGGAGCTGATGGCGTACGCTGCCATCTACACGGCGCTGTCGGATCTGGTGGCGGCTTACGGCGAGGATGCCGTGGCAGAATTGACGGGAGGCCTCGTCGAGCGGGTGCGCTCGGGCGAGTTCACGCTCTACCAGGTTCATCAGTAAGGCCACGCGCCGAACTACAGCGTGGTGCTGGTGGACTGACGCAGAGTTCCGCCCCCGCCGATCAGGCTCTATGGCATCAGGCTGCCAACGCCCAGATGTTTCATGATCATCTCGCCGATCAGCACGCAGCCGAAGCTGATCAGCAGCAAGCCGGCAATGCGGTTGAGGCGCCCCATCAAATCGCCGTAGAGACGATGACGCACCCGATTGATGAGGTGCGAGACGACCAGCCAATAGACGAAACTGCCGCCCATAATTGCCAGCGTTATGGCGATGGCGTCCGGGACGGAGGCCACCTCGACGAACGAACTGGCGCCGCCGATGATGGCGATCAGGCTCAGGACGGCGCCGGGATTGGTGATGGTCAAGAAGAAGTGCTTCGGGATATCCCAGGCGAAATCGCCGAGAGTGGTCCCAGCCGATTCGAGGTGGCTGGTAAAAGTGGTCGGGGTGAGAAACAGCTTGAGACCTGCACCGATCAGGGCGAGGCCGCCAACAATCTGGATTGCCGTCCGGTAGAGGCGCAGGGCGCCTGAGACCGCATTCACACCCATGGCGGCCACAATTGCGATCAATCCATCGCCCAGCATGATTCCGATGCCGGCGGCCAGACCACCAAAAAACCCCCGTTCAGCGGCGCGCTGGAGGCCCAGCAGGTTGATCGGACCCGTAGGCAATGCAATGAGAACACCGATGATGAAGCCCACGGGAATGATGAGCGGATTTGGAATGAACCCCATTACGCCCCCGAGCCTGGTCGCGGACACCAACAGGCGATCACTGTCGTGCCTGTTTGGCCGCGCCGCCCAACCATGCCGCCCCCCCTATGCTGCTTCAACGCCCTTGTCCCCTTCCAGACCTTCTCCGCACGCCTACAGGGCGTGGCGGTCGGCCCCGCTGTTGTTGCCCATTCTACTGCTACTGAGCATCTCGCCTCTTGTCTATGCGAGCGATCGTGTCATCGCACAAGACTTGACGCCGCCTCAATCCGATTTGGTGGCAGAAAATTCGCAGCAAGCCGACAGAGGCGGGAATGGTCTGCCCGCTCCTGCCGCCGACATGCGCGCAACCATTCTCGAAGCCGTAAGGTCGGGTAAGGTCGAGGATCTCAGACTGGCCGTCGAGCTCAACGAAATCAGACCGGTCATCGCGGACGGGGACGCTCTCGATGCAATGGACGGTTTGAAGCAACTGGCGAAGGTGCAGGCGGATGTGGATCTGTTGGCGATGATCGGCAAGCTGCTGGCAAGCCGCTGGGTCGCCGTGCCACTTGGGCCGGATCCGGAGAACAATCGCGTCTATGTCTGGCCGCGGTTTGCAGAGTCTGGCATCAAGGACCTGACCGATAGCGAAGGCGCCGAACTGAAGGCACTCGTGCCAGAGCCGGCGCTCAAGTCCATGCGCGAGCGCGGCGTCTACGACTACTGGCGGATCGGCATCGGAGCCGACGGCACGTGGCACTTTCTGCGCAAGTGAGCCACTGCCTCGACCGCTCTTTCTAAAGGGCCGGCAAAGTAACCATATCGGCAAAGGCGAGTGGCCGTGATCACTCGTGCGAGTTTACCAAGGGGCCCGCATATAGCGAGGGGCTCAACCGATGTATCGTTTCGCACTATCGGCCGGCTTATTGGTGGCCGCTGCACTGCCGGCTCAATCCCAATCCTGGGTGCCTTGGCACCAGCCGAACATTCTTGAAATGTACAAGCCGGATGCGGGAGCTGGCGTGAACGCCAACTCGCCGTCGGCCAAACAGAAAAAATCCAAGGCCAAGGGCTCCCCTGCTCCCGCCGGACTTTCGGCAGGCCTCGGTGCGCCCGGAAGCTTTTGGTGGTCCGATGATGATGAAGACGAGGACAAGCCGGCAAAGCCTCAGGCAATGCCGAAGGGACCAGCGATCGTCGAAGGCGGCCCCAAGCCTGATCTCGAGCCCCGCTCCCCCAAGACGGTCGAATACCAGACAACCCAAAAGCCCGGCACTGTCGTGATCGACACGGCGGCGCGGCGTCTCTACCTGGTGCGCGATGGCGGACAGGCCTACGTCTACCCGGTGTCGGTCGGCAGAGAAGGCTTTGCGTGGGCCGGCGAGGAAAAGATCAGCCGGATGGCGTCTTGGCCCGACTGGCACCCGCCGGCCGAGATGCGCCAGCGCGATCCAAAACTCCCGGTCAAGATGACTGGTGGCCTTTGGAACCCCCTCGGCGCCAAGGCACTCTATCTCGGCAACACGCTCTACCGCATCCACGGCACCAGCGATGCGCGCTCGATCGGTCGGGCAGCTTCGTCCGGCTGCTTCCGCATGCACAACCGGCACGTCGTCGACCTGGCGCAACGGGTCGGTATCGGCACCAAGGTCGTGGTGATCAACGCCTCACCGAACAAGACGGCCTCGGCCGCGCGCTGAGGAGCCCGCCACAGACGTCCGTCACTGCACTCACAACGACGAGCAAGGGACCAGACGCGCAAAACCGTGGCTGGTCCCTTTTTTCGTTGTTCGTCTATGACCGCGCTACGGCACGGAACGACTTGGACACGATTTGCCAACCGCCTGCGGTCTTCAAGAGGAGGAGGTAATCGGTGAAGTCACGTTGAGGCACCGAGCACTCCAGCTTGACGAACGCGGTTTCGGGACCACTCAGGTCGATCGACACAATGCGATCGGTGCGGGCGTGACCGGCTGCGCGCGGCGAGGTGCGTGATGCAACCAGCTCGAACCACTTGGCCCGCGGGAGGTCTGCAACACCGTCCGCCCCCGCGGAATAGAGGTGGCATGCTTCGTGAAAGGCCTGACCGAGCTTGGTGACGTCCCCTTCGTAGAGACCGTCGAGATAGGTCTTTACGACGGCCTCGATGGCGGCGACGTGGTCGGAAACCTGGGCTTGGGACATCGGGCCATTCTCCATCCGAATGAGCGCCCCGGGTGGGGCGGGTGCGCGTTCTGGTTGACGGCCGTACCGAAATGGTACGGCTGCGGGTGAACGCAACGGCAACGTCGTTCACGACTAAGAGAATGTCAAAAGGCAGGCCTTTTCATCGCTCACCGACACCCCTATATGTCGCACGAGTGGAGTAGAACATCATGATGCGTCGTGTTTTTCTGGCATTTGCCCCGTTTGTCCTCGTAGTCGGCGAGGCGCAAGCCCAGAGCTGGGGCTGGGGCGAGAGCGGCCCCGCATACCGTGACCAGCGCGGGCGGAGCAGCTATTATCGGCCTTATTATGCGCCGCCGCCGCCGCGCTATCGGACGCTGCCGCCGCAGCGGTACATCCGCCGCTACTATGAGGACCAGGACTCGTTTCTGTCGCCCAACGACCGGCGGCAGGCGCGGCGCCACTATAATGACGACGAGGCGATGCCGCGGATTGCCAACGGCGGCCCACGTCCCAACATCACGCCAATACCGCCCCAACGCGTGGCCTACAGCGGACGGCATGCTGCGGGCACGATCATCATCGACACTGCCGGGCGGCAATTGCTGCTGGTCGGGCATGACGGCAGCGCGCTGCGCTATCCGATCTCAGTCGGCCGAGAGGGCTTTACGTGGACGGGAGAGGAAAAGATCAGCCGGGTGGCCGAGTGGCCTGACTGGCATCCGCCGGCCGAGATGCGGGAGCGCGATCCCAAGCTGCCCGAGAAAATGACCGGGGGGCTGCGCAATCCACTCGGTGCCAAGGCACTCTACCTCGGCAAGACGCTCTATCGCATCCATGGCACCAACGATTCCAGGTCGATCGGGCGAGCGCAGTCGTCGGGCTGCTTCCGCATGCTCAACGGGCACGTGATCGATCTCGCCGAGCGGGTCGGCGTCGGCACGAAGGTGATCGTGTCGCGCAGCTTGCAGGCGGCCGAAGCGGGCGCGGGCAAGCGCGGGTAATCTCCGCTTCTTGCGACACCTAGAGAACCGAAAGAAGCCGGAGACCAGCGCGGGCTCCGGCTTCGCCGCTTCAAAGCTTCAGCCGGCTTCCAAGAAGCGCACGGGCTCGCCACCGGCCTGCGTTTCGATCTGGCCTTGCCACATGACACGGCGGCCACGCACGAACGTGCCGACGGGCCAGCCCTTGACCTTGACGCCGTCGTAGGGCGTCCACTGCGATCGCGATTGGATCCAGGCGTTCGTAATGGTCTCGGAGCGCGCCATGTCGACGATGGTGAGGTCGGCGTCGTAACCGACCGCAATGCGGCCTTTGCTGGCCAGACCGAAGATGCGCTGGGGGCCGGCGCTCGTCAGGTCAACCAACCGCTGCAGGCTCAAGCGGCCGGCATTGACGTGATCCAGCATCAGCGGCACCAAGGTTTGCACGCCGGTCATGCCCGAGTGGCTCTCCGGGTAGGGGTGATGCTTCTCTTCCGCGGTATGGGGGGCGTGATCGGAGCCCAGCACATCGACGGTGCCGTCGGCGATGCCCGCCCAGATGCCTTGCCGATGAGCCTCATCGCGCACAGGCGGGTTCATCTGCGCAAAGGTTCCAAGCCGCTCATAGCAATCCGGCGCCACCAGCGTGAGATGATGCGGGGTCACCTCGCACGTCGCCCAGGTCTTGTGGTCTCGGAGATAGCGGATCTCGTCAGCGGTCGAAATGTGCAGGACATGGACGCGGCGCCGGTGCTTCTGGGCAAGGCCGACCAGCCGTTGCGTCGCGATCATGGCTGCTTCGGGATCGCGCCAGAGGGGATGGGTGACGGGGTTGCCATGCTCGCGCAGGCCGGCGCGCTCGCGCAGTCGGGCCTCGTCCTCGGAATGGAAGGCTGCGCGGCGGGACAAGCGGGCAATGATGCGATCCAATGAAGGCTCGTCCTCGACCAGGAGATCGCCGGTGGAGGCGCCCATGAACACCTTGATGCCGGCGGAGGCCTCGAGCTTCTCGAGCTGCGGGATGGCCTCGATGTTCTCACGGGTGGCGCCAACGTAGAAGGCGAAGTCGCAGTGCATGCGGCCTCGGGCGCGGCGCACCTTGTCGGCCAGCGCTGCCTCATCTGTGGTCAGCGGCTTGGTGTTCGGCATCTCGAACACAGCGGTCACGCCGCCCATGACGGCTGCCCGACTGCCGGTCGCGAGATCCTCCTTCTGCTCCATGCCGGGTTCGCGAAAGTGGACCTGACTGTCAATGACGCCGGGCAGGATCGTGAGCCCCCTCGCCTCCAGGGTTTCGGCAGCCTTGGCCGACTGCAGCGCGCCGATGGCGGCGATCCGGCCGTGGCGGATGGCGATATCGCGCTCGGCCGCGCCATCGTGGTTGACGACCATTGCGCCACGGATGATGAGATCGTACGTGTCTGACACCGGCAGGCCTCCGAGCGGTTTGGTTTCGATCAGGTCTGCCATGCGACGTAGCGCAGATTGGCACGGGCGAGAAGCGTCCCGATCAAGGAGCAGGTCATGAGCACGGCAAAATGCGCGGTGCTGCCCGACCGCGGCGTGATCGCGGTTACCGGTGAGGATGCCCGCGGCTTCCTCGACAATCTCATTACCAACGACATGGATCTGCTGGACGGCCGGCCTGCCATTCATGCGGGCCTGCTCACGCCACAAGGCAAGATACTGTTCGCCTTCTTCGTCGTCCGCCACGACAACGGCTTCCTGCTGGATGTCCGGGGCGAGCAGGCAGGTGAGCTGATCAAACGCCTCACGCTCTACAAGTTGCGCGCCAAGGTCGCCTTCGAGGACCTCAGCGCCAGCCACGTCGTCGCGGTCACGTGGGGAGATGGGTCGCCTTCCTGGCCCGGCGCCGTCGTGTTTGCCGATCCCCGCCACCGCGATCTGGGCTTGAGGGGGATCATGACGCGCGAGGCAGCCGGGGCGTTGGCCGCCGACGAGGCTGGCGTTGCCGATTGGCATGCGCATCGCATCGCACTCGGCGTTGCCGAGGCCGGCCACGATTTCAACGCTGCCGACACATTTCCACACGAAGCCAACTTCGACCGGGACGGCTCGGTCTCGTTCACCAAAGGCTGCTTCGTCGGACAAGAGGTGGTAGCGCGGATGCAGCACAAGACGGTGGTTCGCAAGCGCATCGTGCGCGTCACCGGCGACGGGCCACTGGCGACGGGGACAGCGCTTGGCGCCGGGACGGCAGAAATCGGCAACATCGGTTCGGTCGCGTCGCTGTCGGGGCTGGCGCTGGTGCGACTCGACCGGGCCGAAGACGCCCTTGCGAAAGGGGTGGCGCTTGCGGCAGGTGACGTCACCATCACAATCGATCCCGAGGCGCTCGCACGCTATCGGGCGCAGCGTGAGGCGGGACAGGCATGAGCGAGGTCAAGCGATGCGACTGGGTCGGCATCCAGGATGGTGAATACACGCGTTATCATGACGAGGAGTGGGGCGTGCCGCAGACCGGCGACCGGCAGCTTTTCGAAAAACTGGTGCTCGAGGGGTTTCAATCGGGTCTTTCGTGGTTGACCATCCTTAAAAAACGACCCGCCTTTCGCAAGGCTTTCCATGAGTTCGATGCGGTCCGGATGGCGCGATATACCGACAAAGACAAGGCGCGGCTGATGGCGGATGCCGGCATTGTGCGCAACAGGATGAAGATCGAGGCAAGCATCGACAATGCGCGCGCTTATCTGAAGTTGCGGGAACAGACCTCGTTCGCCGAGTATCTCTGGGGGTTCGTGGACGGCAAACCGATCATTCACGAGCGGCGGTCGCGAACAGAAGTCCCGGCGCAAACGGACCTGTCGAAAGCGATATCGAAGGACCTCAAGCAGAAGGGCTTTAGATTCGTCGGGCCGACGACGGTCTATGCCTTCATGCAATCGACGGGCTTCGTCAACGACCACCTCATCGATTGCCATCGCCACGCGCCTTGCGCAGATTTGCAACGGGGCTTCAAGCTCGGACAGCCATGACCAACCGTGCGCACAGCGGACCACCTCGCGCCTGGCAGCGCATGCTGTCGGGAAGGCGGCTGGACCTGCTCAACCCCTCGGCGCAGGACATCGAAATCGAGGATATCGCGCATGGGCTTGCGCGCGTTGCACGATGGAATGGACAAACGGTTGGCCGGCACGCCTTCTCGGTGGCGCAGCATGCCGTCCTCGTCGATGATATCGTGGCGGCCCTGGAGCCGGAGTTTGTGCCGGAACATCGGCTGGCGAGCCTGCTGCACGACGGCGCGGAATATGTGGTGGGCGACCTGATCAGTCCATTCAAGGCTGCGATCGGGCTCGATTACAAAGCCTTCGAGGACCGCCTGCTGGAGGCCATCCACATTCGCTTCTCGGTACCCTACCCACTCCCCGAATCAGTGCGCGCGGCAATCAAAAATGCCGATCGAATAGCTGCCTTTCACGAGGCGACACGGCTCGCAGGCTTCACATTGGAGGAAGCGCGAGAATTTTTTGGGCCTGAAATCGATCTCCCAGAGCCCCTCGCCGGGACGCTGGCGAAACTCGAGGCAATTGCGGTCGAAATGGCGCAAAGCGCGTTTCTCGAGCGGCACGAATTGCTCTCAAAAGCGGCTGGCGGCCGCTGACCCGATCTTAGTTGCGCCCCAATTGCACCAGAAATCGGCCCAATTCCTTGGCATAACATTTTCGCTCAAGGAGAGAACCCATGCATGATGACATTACGCGTGGGGCGATAGCCCCGACTGTTGCGGGGGGCGAGAGCTGGATGGAATCCGACGACCTGGGGAGGCAATCGGATCGCCATCATGAAGATCTCTTGACGGTGTGCCTGACAGCCGTTGTGCTGTCGGTGCAAGACGAGCAGCCGGTTGTTCTAGTTGGCAACGACCGGCTTGCAAAAACGGGCAGCGAAGCATCGCTCCCGTCCGTGCGTTTCAACCCTTCGGCACAACCGTGCCTGGAAACGGCGTTGCGTGAAGCCGTGCTCGGCGCCACGGGACGTTCACTGGGGTTCGCAGAGCAGTTGCTTACAGATTACGATCACGTTGCTGCTCGCGGCGCGATTCGTAGCGAAGCACGACAGGGCTCACGCGTTCTGTCTGTGAGCTATATCGCGCTGATGCGTGAGCCAGGCGGCTACAGGGATCGTCCCGGTCGTTGGCTGCGCTGCTACGACATGTTGCCTTGGGAGGACTTCCGAAAGGGTCGTCCAAGCATCCTGTCGGATCGTGTACTGCCGGAACTTGAGCGTTGGGCGGCGGCTGCCGGCAACGACGAGGCTTTGGCTGCGAACCGCATCGAACGCATCCGTTGCGCGTTCGGCACGACGGGCGGTAGCTGGGACGACCAACGCGTCGTCGACCGCTTCGATCTGGTGGTGGAAGCCGGCGTGGAACTTCCGGAGGCAGCTCTGCTGCTCTCCGAGGGCGAACGGCGATTGATGGCTGCGGCACTGGGTAGGCTGCGCGCCAAGATCCGCTATCGGCCAGTGGTGTTCGAGTTGCTGCCGGACGAGTTCACGCTGTTCGAGTTGCAGCGTACAGTCGAGGCCGTGCTCGGTCCGACGCTCCACAAGCAGAACTTCCGCAGACTGGTGGAAGGAACCAAACTGGTGGAGGCAACTGGCGAGATCCGCAACAACACGGGTGGGCGGCCAGCCAAGACGTTTAGGTTCCGGCGTGAGGTGCTGCTCGAGCAACCGGCGCCGGGCGTGCACGTGAGGCCGGGTCGAGCGGCCTGAGTCTGCCGAGTGCCTCGTGGCCGGAAGATTTCTGGCAGCGGTCGACACGTCGAGACTGCCAGACGGTTCGCCGAGTTCACGTTACAGACATCTGCGCCGGCACGATCAGAGCTTCGTGCCGGCGCTTCTTTATTTGATGCAGCGCTTTCGCTCGCATCTTTGGGTCAGTGTCGGCAAACCCGCGACACAGGCTGATTGATCGCCAACTGTGCGGCTTGCCCGCACACTGCCCAATTGCCAGGCTAGTAGTACGGGTGCAGCGCTCACGAGAGCCCGCGAAGCGCACTGGTTTCGGTGTGCGAACTCGATTATGACCATGCGTGGCGCGTGTATCTGGGGTTTCCGGCCACGAAGAGACGACGACGAGCGACGAGCAAGAGGCGGGCATGTCTACGAGCCGTTGGCGCGCGGCGGCGCTGTTGATCTGCATCGCGATAGGTATCGCGGCGGGCATGAGCAGGCAGGCTGTCGCTCAACGAGCGGCCGCGACGGATCTCAGGCAATTGCTTCATTTCTCCTCCAACTGGACCTACCAGTTGCAGGGCGCCAAGCCGCGAGAGCTCGGCAACACCAGCTACGACGTGATCGTCATGGACGCCTTTTTCGGCGGCGGGCGACGCGAGATCGAGCGGTTGCGGACCATGCCCTATGGCAAGCGCCGCCTCATCCTCTCCTACCTGTCGATCGGCGAGGCCGAGGTCTATCGGCACTACTGGCAACGCTGCTGCGCGGGCGGCAAGCGACCAGACTGGATCTGGACGGAAAACAAGCAGTGGCGCGGTAATTTCCGGGTCCGATTCTGGAACGATGAATGGAAGAGCATCTTGTTCGAGGATGCTGTCGATAGCTATGTGAAGAAGATCGTCGAGCTTGGGTTCGACGGCATCTACCTCGACAGAATCGACGTCTATCAGGACTTTCCAAAAGGCACGAACGCCGACGGCAGCACGCCTCGCGCGCAGATGATCCGGCTCGTGCAGGAAATCTCGCGTGCCGCCCGCCGCCTCCACCCCTCGATGCTGATCGTGGCGCAGAATGCCGAGGACCTCGCCAGCGAGCCCGCCTACCTCAGCGCCATCGATGCGATCGCGAAGGAGGATCTATTCTTCGGCGTCAACGGGGACGGTCGGCGCAATGAATCCGGCATGATCAAGTACAGCGTCGCGCAGTTGCAGATCGCGCTCAGTGCGGGCAAGCACATCATGGTGGTGGAGTACCTGAAAGATCCCACCGTGATCGAGCGGACGCGAACCGAGATCCTCGAGCTCGGCTTCGTGCCGTACTTTGCTCCACGGGGACTGGAGCGGCTGCAGGTGGAAAACCTGGAGCTCGACGATTCGCACTGAGGCGTGATGGCGCGGCCGGTGCGGCTCCGCCATGGCCATGACCAGACGGAACGATTGTCGCTGCCAATGACCGACTTCTTCAGGTCTTGGATGTCGAGGACTTGAATGCCGTATAGGCCTTGGTGATCGCCTCGACCGGCAAGGTGCGAGCCGCGCCTGCCGCCGACGGCCGACTGGCTTTGTGGTCGTGGCCGATCGCATCGCGATGCATGACCATGTCGGTGACCGCATCGAGCTGGGCGATCCGCTTCCTGCGTGCAATGGCTTCCGTCTCGACGACCTGGAGGATTGCACAGCCGATGTCCTTGGCGTCCCAGGCGGACGTGGCGTCGGCGGCGCGGGTGATCAAGGTTTCCTGCTGCGCCTCGCCGGAGCCGTAGATGGCGACAATCGGTATGCGCTGGCGCAAGCCCGTCAGGGCGATCTCAAGCTCGACGCCGGACCAATTGGGGGCAATGAGGCTGGCGTCAGCCGGCAGGACCAGGACGTGGGCGTGCGTCATGCCGATACGGGCGATGGCCCGTCGCTCGAGGGCAGAGCCACTGGTGGCATCGGCATCTTCCGGCGGGCGGCTCACGCGGTAGAAAAAATCAGGCAACGTATCGAGATGCGCGACCAGCGCCTTGTCCCGTCCCGAGGCGATCCACGCCTGGCCGAGATAAATGCGAAAAACACTGATCATCTTGGGTTCATATCGGCTCGAGATGCGCGGGAGCTGCCAAATCTAAGGCAGCATGCTGCCGATCATGCGGTGATGGAGTAAACGACGGGTTAAGCATAACGGTGTGATTGCAGCAATCGGGCGCATTTCGCCGGATGTCGCCCCGAGGGCGCATTGGGCTGGGTGTGACGCCTCATCCCCATGCCCATGGGGCGGGGGACTGCATCTACGGCGTGCCAGGGGCCCCGCGACGGCCCCCTGCCGACTTATCAATTGCCATAGCGCCAGTAGCTGCCGCCGCTCGGCGCGTCGATCCGTCGATAGGCGGTGATGCGCAGATTCGGCGGCCGCAGCCCGGTGCGGATCAGGTGATTGAGATCGGTCAACAGCTCGGTGTGCTCGGCGTAGCTCGAGTGATTGAGGGCGAGGTAAGAGGTCGAGACGGCCGAAATATCGATGGTGTCGATGCCGGCCACCACGACCGGCGACTCGGGCGGAGACGGCACGTCACCGGCACGGGGGCGATTGCCTGCGAAGATGCGCGAGGCGTCCAGCGCTTTGTCGCTGGCCGAGGCGTAAAGTGTGATGCCCTTGGCGATGCCGCGGATTTCGGAGGCCAGGAATTCGAAGGCATCGCGGTCGACATCGGGAGCCGCAAGCACGATCTGATTGATGTTGGAGACCGCCGGACTGCGGCGCTTCAGGTCGCGCAGGACCTGGAGCAGGATCTGATTACCCATGGAGTGGGCGATGATGTTGATGCTCTTGGTGCCGGTCTCGTTCTGCACCATCTGCAGGAACTGGTAGAGATAGGGTTCGGCCTGCTGGGCGCTATCGCGATCATAGGGATAGCTGGTCCAGCCGGTGCCGGAGGGCCAACTGTAGGTAAAGGCGGCACCGTCGAACTGCAGATCGTAGGTGATCTGCGCGGTACGGTAGAGGGAATCATCGAAGCCGACGTTGTAGCCGTGGATGAAGACCAACGCCTGATCCTTGAAGGAAGCTGATTCCGCGAGCCGTTTGCGAACAAGCTCCAGCAGCGCATCCTTGCCGAGGGCCTTGATCTCCTTGATAGTGAAATGTTGCTTGGGATCTTCCTTTCCCTGCCAGACGGTGCCGAACCACGGCAGCGTCCAGGCCGAGGGGCGCTCGATATTGGGCACCTTGTGGCTCAAGGGCACGGTGACGAGCGCTTGGCCCATCTCGAGGCGCCGGGCGCGGTCGGCGCCATAGACGATGCGCTTGGCGGTATCCTTGCGATCGCGGTCGGTGCCGTAGAAGACCGGCACGATGTGGTAGCCGAGAGCGGGGTCAGGCGGGGCGGGTGCCGCGGCGGGCGCAGCCTCGACGGGGGAGGGTGAGGGAGCGGTTACCGCCGGTGCAGGCGCCACGCTGCGGGTCCTGTCGGAGGCTATGCTACGGGAGGCACCAGCGCGGGGTTCTCGGGTGTCCGGGCTCGCCGACGGGGACGGGGAGGTAGCCCGACGTTGCGATTCCTGGGCGCGGGCGCGTGCTTCGGCTTCGGCCCGAGCGCGTGCTTCGGCTGCGGCGCGGGCGGCTAGCTCGGCTTGCGACTGGGCGCTGCGCTCACTCTCCTCACTGAGTGGTTTTCGCCGATAAGCCGGCACCGAGGGCTGCGGGCCTGTGCCATAACCACTGCCATAGCCTTGGCCGGGAGATACGCGCCCGGTGCCGATGGTGGGGCCACTCGAGCCCGAGTTCCTGGCGGGATCCCGGCTGGTGATGGACGGCGACGGCCTGGGGGGCGGCGGCTGCGGCGCAACGCGGCGGTAGGCCCTACGCTCGGGTTCGACCGATTTCCTAACGGTCTCCGTACGTTTCAGCCCGACGATCGTATTGGCGGCCTTGCGGGTTTGGCCAATCGAACTGAACAACGCACAATTGAAGGACCGCCGGCGGCCCGCCTCGCCTTCGTGAAACTCCAGCGCGACGCAACGCCTGTCGGAGAGGCAGCGCTTCTCGCACTGGTCGTAGGTGAGGCGGCGCAAGCGCGCGTAAGCCGAACCGGTCACGGCGGTGCTGTCGATTTTCTCGATGCGAGACGTTTGCGCCCGTACTGTCGCCGGGAGCGAGGCAGCGCCCACCACCAGGATGGCCAACGCCGTCATGGCACGCGCGAAATGCTTCAAAAACATGTTCGGATCCCCACTATTTCCGGAACACTGGAACTTATGTGCCAAAATGCCCAAAGAGTGTGGCGCACGATTGGCGAAGGTGCGATCCGACGACAGCCGCGGGCGTGGACATCGTCGACTTGTAGATCATTCGCATTAGATTGCCAGTGAATGGCGTGGATTTTCCCCGCTGCAGGATGGATGGCCGGGCTGGCCGCGGGGAACTTGCGACAGTCCGCATTCAGCCTCATCCTGAGGGTATGAGCATGATGATTCCGCAGGCACGAACAGCACGGGAGAAGGCCGCAGGCGCAAACAGCCCGACGGCGGGTCCCTCGATCGACGAGCTGGCTGCCGGCGTGCGCGCGGGTAACCGGGCTATGCTGGCGCGCGCCATCACGTTGATCGAAAGCGGCCGCGCCAGCGATCAGGATCGGGCGCGCGAGCTGCTGCAGTCGCTACTCGGGCAAACGGCCGAAGCGCAGCGCATTGGCATCACCGGCGTTCCGGGCGTTGGCAAATCGACGACCATCGACCAACTCGGCATGAATCTGATCGAGGCCGGCCACAAGGTCGCCGTTCTGGCGGTCGACCCGACGTCCAGACGCTCGGGCGGATCGATCCTCGGCGACAAGACTCGCATGCAGCGCCTGGCGCAGTCACCGTCAGCCTTCATCCGTCCGTCGCCGACATCGGGCACGCTTGGTGGCGTGGCACGGCGCACGCGCGAGACGATGGCGCTGGTGGAGGCTGCCGGGTTCGACATCGTGATCGTCGAGACCGTCGGCGTCGGCCAGTCGGAGACCGCGGTCGCGGACATGGTGGACTTCTTTCTCGTGCTGCTGCTGGCCGGTGGCGGCGACGACCTGCAAGGCATCAAGAAGGGCGTCATCGAACTGGCCGACATGATTGCCATCAACAAAGCCGATGGCGACAATGTCGAGCGCGCGAGCCGGGCGGCAGCGGAATATGGCGGGGCGCTCAACATCCTGACGCCGGCGAGCCGGAATTGGTTGCCGCCGGTGATGACGATCTCGGGCCAGAACAACCTCGGCCTTGCCGAGCTGTGGCACAAAATCGAAGAACACCAGCGGATCATGACGGCGAGCGGCGAGCGCGCCGAGCGGCGGAGCCGGCAGGCCGTCTCGTGGATGCGCGACATGCTGGCGGACCGCCTGATGGACCTGGTACGGCGCGATAGCGATCTGGCCAAGCGCCTGCCAAAACTGGAAGCCGAGGTGGCCGCCGGGCGGTTGACGCCCGGCAAGGCCGTCGCCGAGATCCTGGCGCGCGTCAGTCCGATTGCGGCCGGCGGCACCAGTGCGACAACGGGGCCGCCTGAATGATCAATTCGCCTCCTCCCTGAACGCCCGCTTGCACGCAGCGCGTTTTCAAACCATCGATCAACCTCATCATGCCATCCGCTTCACCCATGCCCATAAACTCAACGGATCGCCCTACCATTCTGCTGACGGGCTTTGGCCCGTTTCCTTCGGTCGGGGCCAATGCGACCTCGGTGCTGGTACCGCCACTGGCGGAGGCGGCGCAGCGCGCACTTGGCGGCGTTCGCATTGCCGCGTATATCCTGCCGACGGAATGGGCGAGCAGCCTTGGACTACTGCAGGAGCTGATCGACGACCTTCGCCCGACCGTGGCCTTGCATTTCGGTGTTTCGAGCCGGGCCACTGGTTTCGAGGTGGAGACCCGTGGCCGCAACGTGTGTTGCCTGAGCGAGGATGCCGCCGGCCTTCTGCCGGCCGATTGCTGCATCAGCGTCGATGGCCCGGACTACCTGCCGACCACGCTGCCGGCCTCGCACATCGTCACGCGGTTGCGGCGCCGGGGCCTGCCCGCCCAGATCTCCCGCGATGCCGGCGGATATTTGTGCAACGCCCTCCTCTACCGTTCGCTCGAGCTTGCGCGCCAACACGGCCGGCCGCAGCGCACCGGCTTTGTGCATCTCCCGGTAACGCTCGTCAGCGAACGCCTGCCGGAGCGCGAGCCGCGCGTGTTCAACGGGTTGGATTGGGCGGGGGTCATCGAGGGCGGCGTGGAGATCATTTCTTCCGCGCTCGGGCGGCCGGGCGTAGCCTCGTCGACGCTACGCCGGCGCCCGGCGGGCGCAATGATCGCACGGGGCAATCGCAGCAACGGCACTGGCCTGTTTACCGCCTGACGCCCACGACATAACGGCCTGACGGCGGGGCAGCCGATGTTGCAAGGCGTCCGAGTTCAGCCGCCGGCTCGCGCCTTTGCAAAGTCTGGCTTGCGCTTCTCGAGGAAGGCTGCAAATGCCTCGCGGGCCTCGGGGCTGCGCAGGAGTTCGGCGAACATGCTGCCTTCGCGCTGCATCTGCTCGAGGGTGTGCTCCCGAGTCCCGCGCCTCATGAGCTTCTTGGCCGCCAGCAAGGCGGCTCGCGGCTTGGCGGCAAGGCGGCCGGCCGCCGCCACTGCCTCGGTTTCGAGTTGGTCAGGCGGCACAACGCGGTTGACGAAGCCTGCGCGGAATGCCGCGTCGGCATCGAACGGCTCGCCGAGGCACAGCAATTCGAAGGCACGCTGGTGGCCCATGATGGCGGGGGCTAGGTAGCTCGAGGCTGCCTCCATGACGAGGCCCAGATCCAGGAACGGCGTGCGGAAGCTCGCGCGCGGGCTCGCATAGACGAGGTCGCAGTGGAACAACATGGTGACGCCGACGCCGATGGCGAGGCCATCCACGGCTGCGATCAGGGGCTTATCGAGCGTGGGCAGGGTCGCAATGAAGCTCGACGCGCCGCCGGGGCTGGTGAGGTTGGTTGCGCGTTTGGCGAAGTCCTGGATGTCGTTGCCGGCGCAGAAGACACCGTCCTTGCCGGTGATGACGGAGACGGCGATGGCGTCGTCGGACTGGGCTGACTTGAGGGCCGTCGTCATGCGGTCGTACATCGCAGCCGTCAGGGCGTTCTTCTTCTCCGGCCGGTTGATGGTGATGACCTGCACCGCGTCGCGTGCGGCGATCTGGATCTCGTCGGACATTGTCGGTGCCTTTCCTGTGTCGCTGCGCGTGCGCGCCATGGCGGCGCTCCGTGTGGTTGCGTTCAAGGCCGCTTCTGGCCCGCGATGACCTGATTCTGCATGCCGGCGCCGAGCTTCGGGCGACGCGAGGACACCAACCCCGAATTGACGCCCATCCAGCCGATCTCACCGGACAATCGACCATATTCGATCTTGGGGCAGCGGTTCATGACGACCTTGAGGCCTGCGGCTTCGGCTTCTGCGGCGGCCTCGTCGTTGCGCACCGACAGTTGCATCCACACGACCTTGAGGCCGAGCCTGTCCTTCTGCCTGATGCAGTCGCGCGTGATCTCGAGCGCGGCTTCGGCGTTGCGGAATATATCCACCATATCGACCGGAGCGGGCACGCTCGCCAGATCGGCGTAGACCTCGCGGCCCTGGATCTCCTTGCCGGCAAGACCAGGATTGATCGGATGGACGGCGTAGCCCTTGCCCAGGAGGTACTTGATGACGAAGAAACTCGGCCGGTTGATGTTGGCGGAGGCACCGACCATGGCCACCGTGCGCACCTCGTTCAGGATCTCGGAGATGTAGGCGTCGTCGTAACTGTCGTGGTTCATGAAGCTCTCCGGTGGCCCTTGATCCCGGGTGCGAGGCGCCAGCGCTGAGGGGATCGGATCCACGCAGGCCGGGCGGCATTGGATGAGGGACCCTAGGCGCGCCGGATCGAAGTGACAACACCGGTGCGCCGCCGCTAGTGCAGCGCATCTGACGTTTGGTACCCATTTGCCGATGGGCTCGTGACCAAACGTCATATGCAAAAGCTGCACTAGAATTATATGCCAGCTAGTGTTCCTCGTGGCTCTGACATTTGCTCAGAGGCTAGCCGCGATGGGATGCAAATGTCGGAGCCGGAACACTAGTGGCCGGCCCCTCCCGCCGTGCCAGGCAGGTCGCCATAGCGCAGCGTCTTCAACTCCCGGTCGGCGAAGAAGGGGACGAATCCCAAAGCCTCCAGGCGCGCCCGCGCTTTGGCGATGGTGGTGGGATCGTCGAGGTATTCGACGGCAAGGACCGTCTTGCCGCTGGCAGCCGCCTCCATGAGCTCGCCCGTTCGGCGCGCAATGGCCGTCTCGGGGTTGGCGCGCTTCTCCTTGAACTCGCCAAACAGCAAGTCCTCCTTGGCGATGCCATCGATGAGGGCTGTGTAGGCGGCATCGTCGAGCAGTTCCTCGCCGTTCTGCGGCACGATCATGAAGCCGGGGCTCGCGGCGCGCGCGGTGTCGGCGATCCGGCGGACGAACGCGCGCATATCGTCCTTGGCGCTCGGGCGGTCGCGGGCGATGGCATCAAGGCAGGCGTCGACCTTGTCCAGATAGACGCCGTCGAAGCCGGCCTCCATGATGCGCTCGAGATAGCCAGCCTTGCCAATGATCTGGCTCTGCCAGCCGGGGTCCCAATAGCGGACGGCAAAGTTGCCGCGCCAATCGCTGTTCTCGGCCCCAACCCATTTCGGCGCCAGGAACCAGCCCAGCAGGTTGGCGTACCAGCTACCACCCCAATACCAGCGCCAGTAGTCGCGATAGATTTCTGCTTCGCCGATCGACATGTAGGCGAGGACAATCCGCCTGCCGCCGTCGGGATGGCGACGCAGGCGCTCGATCTCGCGGCGCGTGAATTGGCGGTCGGTGCCGTCCCTTGCGAGGTCGATGACGAGCAGATCATGCGGCGAAAGGACCAGCCGGTTGAAGTCATAGGCCTGGAGCTGATAGCCCCATGACTTCACGGTTGCCAAAGGGCCCTGTCGCGGCTCGGCCTGAGGCGCTCCCGGAAGTACCAGCGCCAACATGAAAAAGACCGGCAGAAGCAAGCTTCCAGTGCCAGGGACGGCATGGAACCTTCGCATTGGAACAGCTCCCATTGGACACGCGCACGGTAGTTCTTCACTCAGGAAGACAAATGGCCCCGCCTTCGTCGAGTGGCCAATGTGGATTGAAGGCGACTTCCCACAGATGGCCGTCGGGGTCGGCGAAGTATCCGGAATAGCCGCCCCAGAATACTTCTCGTGCTGCTTCGATCAGCGTTGCGCCGCAGCGGACGGCCTCGGCGAGCACTGCGTCGACCTCGGCTTGGCTGCGGCAATTGTGGGCAAGAGCGACGCCACGGAAGCCCGAGCCACGACTGGCGACGCCGGCATCGGCTGCCAGCGCCTCGCGGCCGTAAAGACCGAGCACCACACCCCCCGCCCGGAAGAATGCCACGCCCTCCTGGCTGGCGGACGAGGCCTTGAAGCCCAGCGCCTCGTAGAACGCGCGGGCGCGTGTCACGCTCTCGACGCCAAGCGTCACCAGAGAGAGACGCGGCTGCAAAGCTCAGCACCCCTTCCAGACAGGGGGGCGCTTCTCGATGAAGGCGCCAATGCCTTCTTCGGCGTCGCGCAGCATCATGTTGTGCACCATCACCTCTGCCGCATGGGCATAGGCTTCCGTCAGGGGCATTTCGAGCTGGGAATAGAAGGCCTGCTTGCCGATGGCGACCGTCGCCGTCGACTTAGAGGCAATCGTGGCGGCCATGGCCAGTGCGTTGTCGAGGGCGGCGCCCGCCGGCACGGCCTTGTTGACGAGACCCCAGGCGGCGGCCGACCTCGCATCCAGCATCTCGCCGAGCAGGAGCATCTCCATCGCCTGCTTGCGCGAGACATTGCGCGAGAGCGCCACCATCGGCGTCGAGCAGAAGAGCCCGATATTGACGCCGGGGGTTGCAAACTGAGCCTTGGCGCCGGCAACGGCCAGATCGCAGGTGGCCACGAGCTGGCAGCCGGCTGCCGAGGCGATGCCCTCGATGGCGGCGATGAAAGGCTTGGGCGAGCGCACGATCGACGTCATCATCGCGGCGCAACGGTCCATGAGCTCTCTGAAGTAGGCCGTGCCGCCATCGGCATCGGCGCGGCGCGCTGTCATCTCTTTCATGTCGTGGCCGGCGGAGAAGGCCGGGCCGGCGCCCGTCAGCACCACGGCTGCTACGTCTTGGGCCTGCGAGACGCGGTCGATGGCGCCCTGGAGGGCGTCGATCAGGCCTTCCGATAAGGCGTTGCGCTGCGCCGGCCGGTTGAGGGTCAGGATCACCACACCGCCGCGGCGCTCTTCAAGCAACACCTGATCGCCCGAGCGACCGTGTGGGGCCGTGTTGCCATCGGGCATGGGTAACTCCTCCTCGGCACGTGCACATGCTGGCGGGTTCGGGCGGCGGAGCTGAAAGCCCCTGCCGCCCGGCTCGCCCGTTACTGCAGCACCTTTTCAATCTCGGCGCGATACTTCTTGACCGTTGCGACGTTCTCGGGGAACTGCAGCGGGGGGGTATGCTTGAGAGCCTCTGCGAGCTCGTCCAACATCTGCTTCCTGTCCTTCTCGGGGATCGTCTTGTCGGCCTTGATCTCGGCGATCTCCTTCTTGATGGAGGCGATGGGATCGGTAAAGGCACCGGTCTGGGGGTCCAGGCCGCCCATCACCATGGAGATATTGAACGCGACGTCGTCGAAGGCGACGAAGTCCTGGAAGCCGTGGCGCTTGGCGATGGCGTCAAGCTCTGCCTGGATCTTGGGATCCGGCTTGTCGTTGGGCTGTCCACCCTGCTTCTGGGCAAGGACGGCCATCTCTTTTTGCGCTGCGATAAAACCCTTGATATGGGCTTCCGTGAGCTTGATTTGCGTGAAGGGTTGCTCGCCTCCCGCAGGGGCCTGTGCCGACGCCGGTCCCGCAAGGGCCAGCCCAGCAACGGCCACAAGGGCCACCAGAACCTTAGACATAAGCCTCATCTGAACCGTCTCCTGGAGTTCAACGGGGCCCGATCTGCTGCACCAGGCCCCAACAACTTTGAGCGCATGACTAGGACAGAAGTAAGAATGCCAAACCACAACTCGCCCGAAGGCGCCTTGACCACCGATGAGGTGAACCGCCTCATCGACGACACGTTTCCCGAGATCCATGCACAAGGACGCAGATTGCGCATCGTTTCCGTCGGCAAAGCGCAGGCTCGCGTCGCGCTGTCGCTCGACCCTTCGAGCCTGAGACCCGGCGGCACCGTTTCCGGACCGACGCTGTTCACCCTCGCCGACTTCTCGATCTACGCCGCCTTGCTGGCTCATCTCGGTCCCAAGGCGATACAGGCAGTGACGGCAAATCTCAACATCACGTTTCTGGCACGACCGGAGCCGGTGGACCTCTTTGCCGATGCCCGCCTGATACGCATCGGTCGCAGGCTCGCCTACGCGGACGTTGGCCTTTATTCGGTCGGCCGTCCGGACATGATTGCGCATGCGACCGGTTCATACGCCTTGCCGAAAGCGGCCGCGACGGCGCCATGATTGATGGGGTATCATAATACCATTATTTTATCTTATTGTTTTTACTTGTTATTTTTTGCACTCAGGAGCGTCATCAGCATTGACGGCTCGATCACCTCGGGCTAGAAGCAAGCCACTTTCCGCGGCGTGGCCCGAGGTCGGTTTCGACCCGACATGGTCGGCAGGGGACTGCAGTGGAGGCGGCCAGCAACGGCCACTCCCGTTCCAGGAGATACAGAGATGAAGACCTACTCCGCCAAGCCGGGCGAGGTGGAAAAGAAGTGGGTGGTGATCGATGCCAAAGGCCTGGTTGTCGGCCGACTGGCTACGCTGATCGCCATGCGCCTCAAGGGCAAGCACAAGGCCACGTACACGCCGCATGTCGACATGGGCGACAACGTCATCGTGATCAACGCCGACAAGGTCGTGTTCACGGGCAACAAGTACGAGGACAAGGAGTACCATCGACACACCGGCTATCCCGGCGGCATCAAGACGACGACGCCGCGCCGCATCCTCGAAGGCAAGCACCCCGGCCGAGTGATCGAGCTCGCGGTGTCGCGCATGCTGGCCCGGGGGCCGTTGCAGCGCAAGATCATGGGCAATCTCAAGGTCTATGCGGGCGCAGAGCATCCCCATCAGGCACAGAATCCAGAGGCGCTCGACATCGCCAAGCTCAACCGCAAGAACGTGAGGGTGTAAGGCCATGGCCAACGAACCGAAGACGCTGAGCGACCTTGGCGATTTGGCTGGCGAAGCCGGCGTTGCGCCGGCTGGCGATGCGCCCCAGTCCGGCCCCGTCTACGAGCAGAAGCTCGACAAGCTCGGCCGCGCCTACGCCACGGGCAAGCGCAAGAACGCGGTGGCGCGCGTGTGGATCAAGCCGGGCCATGGCCGCATCACGGTCAACGGCAAGGACTTCGACGCCTACTTTGCACGTCCTGTGCTGCAGATGATCCTGAAGCAGCCGCTGTTGACGGCGGGCCGCATGGAGCAGTTCGACATCATGGCGACGGTTGCCGGCGGCGGCCTGTCGGGACAGGCGGGCGCGGTACGTCACGGCCTCTCCAAGGCGCTCACCTACTTCGAGCCGGAACTTCGCGCGGTGCTCAAGAAGGGCGGCTTCCTCACTCGCGACAGCCGCGTGGTCGAGCGCAAGAAGTACGGCCGCATGAAAGCACGCCGCAGCTTCCAGTTCTCGAAGCGCTAAGTCTTCAGGCCGAAAGGCCAACGACATGGCAAACCAGCGAGGGGCGCGATTGGCGTGCCCCTCGTTTTTTTTTGTTGGTGACGAGCGCCGGCAACTCATCATCTGCGCCCTGGCGTTTTGGCTGCGTTTCGGCGCTAACGCTGAGCTCGCTGCATCCGTGGCCAGCAACACAACGTCGTCGTTGTCAGGCATCACACCGGGCAAATGGCACTGCAGCACTGGCGCTGATCGCCGGGCTTACCTTAATCCCACGGAGGCGAAGCGGCAGGGCAACGCTTGCGCGCCGACGCGCGCCGGGCTCAAGTGAGCTGGTAGCGCGCGCCGGTCTGGCGGCATGCGCAGGTCTCGCCTTCTCAATTGGACCGCGGGCTCTGACGCGGTGCGACACGGCAACGGGCAACGCCGGGGAACAAAGGACATGTCGACAGCACCCGTCCTCCACATCGACGTCCAGCAATTCTGGACCGACCCCTACCCCGATCTCGCGCGCATGCGGGCCGAGGCTCCCATCGCCTTCGTGCCGGAGCTGGGCTCGACGCTGCTCACACGACGTGACGACATCTTCGTTTGCGAAAAGAACACAGCCGTCTTCTCGTCGCATCAACCGGGCGGTCTGATGAACCGGCTGATGGGCCACAACATGATGCGCAAGGACGGCGACGCGCACATGGCCGAGCGCCGCCAGATCTTTCCGGCCGTCTCGCCGCGCACGGTCAAGGGCCACTGGACGCGGCGCTTCAAGGCGCATGCGGCGCGGATCGTGGAAGGGCTCGCGCCCGCGGGCTCTTGTGACCTCGTCAAGGATTTTGCCCTGCCGCTGTCAGGCGAATGCCTCAAGGACATCACCGGCCTCACCAACATCAGCTACGGCGAGATGGATGCGTGGTCGCAGGCGATGATCGACGGTATTGCGAACTACGCGGGGGTTGCCGAGGTCGAGGCACGCTGCAATGCGGCGACGGCCGCGATCGACCGGGCGATCAGCGAGATGATCCCGGTGCTTTCCCGCCATCCCGATCCGAGCCTGCTGTCGGTAATGCTGGAGGCGGGCATGGCGCGCGAGAGCGTGCATGCCAACATCAAGCTCGCCATCAGCGGCGGCCAGAACGAGCCGAGAGACGCAATCGCGGGCTGCGTGTGGGCCCTGCTCAACCACCGCCAACACCTACAGGCGGTGCGGGCGGGACGGCACAACTGGCTCGACGTGTTCGAAGAATATGCGCGCTGGATGTCACCGATCGGCATGTCGCCGCGCCGCGTTGCGCGAGCGCATCAGTATGGCGGCGTGGCATTCGAGCCGGAGGATCGGGTCTTCCTGATGTTCGGCTCGGCCAACCGTGATGAAGCCTGTTTCACCAATCCCGGCCACTTCGACCTCAGCCAGGATGCCACCAAGAGCATCGCGTTCGGTGCGGGGCCACACTACTGCGCAGGTGCGTTCGCATCGCGCGCGATCGTGGCGGATGCCGCACTGCCGACACTGTTCGATCGGTTGCCTGAGCTGGCGCTGCAGGACGAAGTGCCAGCGCGGATCGGGGGGTGGGCGTTTCGCGGGCTTCTCAACCTGCCGGTACGCTGGTGAGACGAGCGCCGGCAGGTGCAACGCGGCGCCAGCAGGTTCGGCCAGTCGCCGGGGACGACCTCAGCGACGCTCACCGACGCCCAAGATACCGCCCTGGAAGGTGGGGGGCTTGGGTGCCTCGTGCAGTGTCTTGGTGCCTGCGACTGTCCTGTCCTTATCGCCCGTGGCTTCACCCGATCGCGACGGCAGGGGCGTGCCATCGGCGCATGTGCGTTGGGCCGACGGCGCCAGACCCAGCAATTCGAGCGGCTCGGCGCCCGGATGCGGCGAATAGTGCTTGCGGAACGAGCCGATCAGGCCCTGTGTGTCGCGACGGACACCAGCGGACAGGCCACAGAAGATGCTCTGGTAGATGTCCTCGATCCAGATGCGCTCGTGATCGGGCGCGTTCTCGGCAGCCAACGTGATCAACGCCAGCGCCTTGGCCACATCCTTCGGCACCATCTTGCCTTGCCAGTAGAGCTGGGCAAGAAAGGCCTGGGCTCCAGCATGGCCGGC
The DNA here is from genome assembly GCA_963761475.1 of uncultured Alphaproteobacteria bacterium. Lineage (GTDB taxonomy): Bacteria > Pseudomonadota > Alphaproteobacteria > Rhizobiales > Hyphomicrobiaceae. The sequence continues at coordinate 310,680 of CAVXGT010000006.1, read as the reverse complement.
CTGGCTCAATCTGGACAACCAATGCAAGCCCTGCCGCTGATCGAGCGGCACGCCGTCGCCTGTCAGGTAGAGCTTGGCGAGCTCGAATTGGGCGTCCTTGTCGCGGAAGTAGGCTGCCGCTTCCTGAAGATAACCGGCGGCGCGCTTGGCGCTCGGCTGGATGCCGATTTCGGGAAGGCCGCGCAACCAATAAAGCGCCATCGCCGTCAGTGCTTTTCCGACATAGCGGGCTCTGGGATCGTCATCGATGTCGACGCGGGCAGCATGCTGCTTGACGATGTCGTAGACGAGCTCGTAGGCGCGGGCGTGGTTGAGGCGGGGTGAATTGGAGTCGGCGTAGAGGCGCGAGAGATAATACTTGCCGAGTATCGAGCCGCGGTCGGCGGCGTAACCGAGAGCCTGCTCGGCAATGGTATAGACGCCTGATCGGTAGGCGCCCAAGCCCTGCTCAAGCGCGGCCTCCGGCGACACGAAACGCACGCCATCGCGCGCAGATGCCGGCGGCGCGATGCAGCCGGCGCCCAGCGCGAGCGCCAGCATGGTAGCGCACGCCATGCGCGTCTGAGATGTCGTGAATGGCCACAACGTCGGCATCGCCATTTTCGCTTTCAGGGAGCGCCTGCGCCCGCTCGCATTGCGGCTCGATCGCTCAATCCCAACTGTCACTGCATCGTCCATCGGCCAACACTCTGTTCCGCGGCAGATGATGTCCTCAGTCAACTCAACCGCCACTGCTGCCATACCGTCACACCCTTGACAGGGCGGGCTCGGCGCACGCGGCGCACGCTATCGAACATCTCGATCTCACCGACGAGCCGCCAAGCCAGGTGGCGCAATTGGCCTCGCACCCAAAAAGCCCTGAGGCTCGATCGATGATACAGCTTGCTGCCAGTTTGTGGCCCAAAAGAGGCGTGGTTTCCCAAAGAGTTGCCGTTGAGCAACAATTGCCGGGAAACCGTTAATGCGGGTCATCCTCAGATCCGTAGCACGGACAGAAGGTCAGGCCGTGCGTAGGCGGTGACGCCAGCAGCCAGGCCGATGGCGAGGGCCACCGCGAGGGCCGGAGCCATGCGGCCGGCGCTGCGCTTCATGCTGGACCAAGTGCCAGCCACCAGGGCCGGCATAATGAATGCGGCCGCAACAACAACGGGCACGAAGGCCGATTTGACTGGGAAGACCTGGGGCCCGGCTGCCAGTGACGGCGCCGTTGCCGCCAAGGTCAGGGCCGCCGCCCCTACAAGAAGACGTGCCGGCCCGATCGGGCCACCTGCAACGCTTGGCAGATACATATCAACTCCCACCACTCCAGCCCCGGGTTGCATCGCCGGTGCCGACCACGCCTGCCGCCAATAGGTCGTCGCACTGCCATGCAGCCCGCCTGCACGGCCCGCCCTAGGGGCGTCCACACAGCCAGATGTAGCCACCCAAGGCGGCCTCCGATGGGCGCAAACAGGGCAATTCAGCGGCGCCACTCTTTCCGTGTGCGTTGGCAATTTGGCAAGCTCCTGGCTTTAGTCTCGGCGCTTGCCGGTCGCTCAAGGAGTGTCCCCGTTGACAATCGCGACAGCCGAGCCGCTCAGCATTGGCGTGCCGCACCCAAGGCTTGCGGCTGCAACGCCGACCATTGCCGGCGACAGCCGCATCGGTTGGCAAGACGGCGGAGATCGACCGAGCCTTCGGGAGCGGGTTCGCGAGGCCGCGCTCACCGTGTTGACGGCAGGTCTCTATCGCTGCTGGGTTCGGACCCGGCTCAACGGTCGCATCTGGCGGTCGATCCGGATAGACGGCGCGCCGCTCACCTATACCGGCACCGTGCGCGATCTCCTGATGCCGATGCTGGCTGCCATGGGCGCGATCGTGGCGGTGGTGGTTGCATTCGCGATCATGAAGCATTTCGCGGTACCGAAGCCGCGCCTGACACCGTCGCCCTGGCGGCTGCTGGTGTCGGTGCCGCTGATCTATCTGCTGGGCATGGCTGCCTGGACGAAGCGCGCCCACCTGCTCGAGCGCACACGGCTCGGCGCGGCCGAGGGCCGGCTGATTGGCAGCCGGCACGGCTATGCACTCACCCACCTGCTGACCGCCATGGCGATGGCGGCGACGCTCGGTTGGATCATCCCCTGGCGGCAAGTTGCATTGCAAAAGCGCCTGATTTCCGGGACCCGGCTCGGGCTGCACCGACTGACGTTCGAGGCGCGGGCGCGGCCCCTGCTCGGGCGCTTTGCCATCGCCTGGATCGGCGTGATCGTTATCTACCTCACGAGCGTGGTGACGCTCGGCGTGACGATGGGACCAAAGATCGTCGCAGCCAAGGAAGCGGGCACAATCCCGGCACTCAACGGGCACGAATGGCTGATCGTTGCAGCCCTGGGCGCTGCTGCGGCCATGGCTGTGGGCCTCATTTGCGCCTGGTACCGGATCGGGGCCTGGCGGCATCTGGCGGCGATGACCAGCCTCGACGGGCGTCGCATGCGGCTCGATGCGGACACCAGCGACTACCTGCGGCTCGTGATCACCAACACGGCGCTGCGGCTCGTCACGGGCTTTCTTGCCGCGCCGGCCGCTGATCTCAGGCACACGCGCTTCCTGATGCAGCGCCTGACGTGCCGCTAAGGGCAACTACGGCTGTCTATCGAAAGCACCTTCAACGAAAAATATGTGAATGTGGCAACCCAGGCCATCATAAGCGCACGCTTCTGCGCAATAAGGCGGGCTGCGAACTGCCGCTGAGGAGGGTCACGACAGGATGCGCAAGACACTGATTCTCGCACTGTTCCTGGCAATCGGCACGGTCGCCTATGGCGCCGCACCCTTCTTTACAGCCTGGCAGATTCGCGAAGCCGTGCGACACGGCGACGTGCCGACGTTGCAGGCCAAGGTCGACTGGCAATCGGTGCGCCACTCGCTCAAAAGTTCACTCACAGAGACGCGGCAAGCGCTGATCGAGCTCACCGATGCGGCGGGCTTGGCGCGACCAGGGCTGTGGCAGCGGATGAAAATGGCGGCGATGCCGTTCCTCACCGATCCTCTGATCGACCGCTATGTGACGCCTGAAAGCGCCCCGCGGCTCTATGCCTGGCGCCAAAGTTGGCGCCAGCAGGTTCGCCCGAAACTCGGCATCACGGATGCACCGACCCTGCTTGCCGGCACTTGGCTCGACGGATCGGCGATCGACCGCAACCTGTCGCTGCTGCAGCGCGTGGAAGCAACGCGCTTTGCCTCTCCAACCCGCCTCGAGATCGAGATTGCCGACCGCTACCGGCCGCGTCGGCGCTGGGTTGCAACACTGGAGATGGTCAATCTAAGCTGGCGCCTCACGCAAATGCAGGTGAAATCCACTGGCGCGGAGGTTTCTCACCTCTCGGCGCGGGCACATTAGATTGCGCCGTCGAGCACCACCGTTGCGGCCTGGAACTGACGACGCTTGAAAATCTGTGTCCTGACGGTGACGCAGGCAGTGAAAAATCTTGACTCTGAGCGACTCGCAGCCAACTCGGCGTGGCCCTGAGGTCCGGATCGTCATATTCTACCGATGTGCTCGCGAGCCGATTGCTGCTCAATGCGAGCGTTCCGGGGGATATGCATATGCGAGCCAGGCTTGCGGGCCGCAAGCTGCTGAATGGCAGCCTAGTGGCCGTTGGTTTTTGCGCCGTAGCAGCGGCGTCGCCGGTGCTGGCCGGCGGGTTTTCGGTGCGCGAGCAATCGACCGAGTTTCAAGGCATGTCGTTTGCCGGCAATGGCGCGGGCGGTGGCGGGCTTTCGGGCATGTTCTGGAATCCGGCCGTTGCAGCCTACGCGCCAGCCGGCATCTATTCCGAGTCGCACTACGCGGCGATCATGGGCAAGGTCGAGATCACCGGTGATACCTTCCTCGCCGCCAATGGTTTTAACCTGGGCCTGCCGCGCGAGAGCGGCGACATCGCCAAGGACGCCATCGTCCCCTCTTCATACCTGAGCTGGCGTCTCAATGACCGTTTGGTGGCCGCCATCAGCGTCAACTCGCCGTTCGGACTCGTCACCGAGCCGTCAAACCGCTTCTGGGCCGGCCAGACGTTCGCTCGCACCTCCGAAATCAAGACCTACAATTTCAGCCCCACGCTCGCCTACAAGCTGACGCCACAGATTGCGATCGGCGTCGGCCTGCAGATCGAGCACATCGAAGGGCGGCTGAAGAGTGCCATCGGAACAAGCCCTGCTTCTCACAACGCGGTCATCCGCGGCGACGACACGGCCTTCGGCGTGACGGCGGGCATTAACTTCACGCCCAACGCGCACACGAACATCGGGCTTGGCTATCGCTCGTCGATCGACCATACGCTCGAGGGTACTTTCACGGTGGCAGGGCATCCTGTGCCAGCCGTCGCGCAAGGTGCGGCCGTCAAGGCCGGTACGACATTGCCGGAGATCGTGACGCTGAGCTTGCGGCAAGATGTGACGCAAAGGCTAACGCTGCTGGGCACGGTGGAGTGGAGCCACTGGGACCGGGCTCAGAAGCTCGACGTGGTGTGCGCCAACAACGGACCGGTCGGCAACTTCACCTGTCCGCTCGGCAATGGCCAACTCGTGCGCTCGCTCGAGCTTGGATGGCACGACTCCTGGTTCTTCGCGCTGGGTGGGGAATATGCCTACTCGGAGCAGCTGAAATTGCGGACCGGGTTCGCCTACGAGCTGTCGCCGGTGCAAAATCCGGATGAGCGCTCGTTGCGGGTGCCTGACGTCGACCGGATCTGGGCCAGCCTCGGCGCCAGCTACAAGTGGAGCGAGGCGCTCACCTTCGACCTCGCCTATACGCATGTGTTCGGGCTGGATGGGCCGATCGACCGGATCGAAGGACCGTTGCGCTTCGTCGGAGAGGTTGACTCGCATGTCGACATCATCTCGGCGAGCCTGAAAATGAAGCTCGGCGCCAGCGAGCGGCACTATGAGGACAGCCTGAAATAGCGTCGGAGCTCTGACCGGAATGAGCGACGGAGCCAGGGTCAGGCCAACCGTGCACCTCAAACAAATGCGACGCCAGCCGAGTACACCTCGGCTGGCGTTGTCTTTTCGGGTTAATGCGGCGTGCAATTCGGACTATTCGACCAGACGCGCCTTGGTGGTTGCATCGGACAAGGCCTTGCCGATGGCCTGGAAGGCCTCGCGCAGCTCATCGCCGTTGTAGGGGAAGAAGTACCGCCCGGCATCGGCGCACTGGACGAGGGTCTGACGCGCGGGATCATTGACATTCTGGCTCATGCCAAAGCCAATCGTCCACACCTGGATGCCCTGTGCCTTCATCTTGTTGCAGATGGCAACCGCGTCCGTTGCAGACTGGGCGCACCAGCTCGACGAGCCGCCACAGGAATTGTACGCGCCATCCGTCATGAGCACGGCCGCTTTGATTGTGGTCTCGTCGCTGTAATCGACAGGGTCTGACTCGTCCTTCCAGACTGTGCGCCACTCTGGCGAGAGCGTGTACCACGACCAGGCCGTGCCCAGGTGACCGGCCGTGCTGCCGCCCGTCTGCAGCGCGTCGATTGCTGAGGCAATCTTGGTGCGGTCGGACGTCAACGGTACCAGCGAACCGGCGCCGTTATTGCCATTGGGGGGACAACTGACGTCCCCGGTTTCGGTCGTCGAGTAATTAGCCTCCCATTCGCCTTCCACAGGCGCATGCTCACCGGTCGCACGCGAGCTAGAGGACGTGTCACGCTCGACCACGCACGGCCTGATGTATTCGGTGTGATAGGTGACATCGACGATTGTATCGGTCGACTTCTTCACGTCGGGCGTGAGGTACTCGGTACGATTTTTTGAGCTGTTCCAGCGCGTTTGCAGCGTTCCGCAATACGTTTCGGCGTGCGATTCAGCGGTTGAAGAGCTTTCGCCGAGCTTCTTGTAATAGTCATCCGCCAGCCGGTCGACGCACTTGCTCCACTTCTTCCAATCAGGCGAATTGAAGGACAGGGAGTATGTGGTCTCGGAACTTGTCGATTCGACTGCGACTTGTTTGGTCGGGGTCGAAAAGCTGACTGCGGCGGCCGTGTCCGCGTCGAGTTTCACGCGCTGAGAAAAGGGGATCAGCGACATGCGCGTCGAGGTCATTCCCGAGGGCATCACGATATCGATAAGGTCGCCAGCGGCCGCCTTTGCATCCTGAAATCTTGGTGCTCGTGCCGCCTGCTGTAGAGCCTGTCATCGACCCCGTAACGTCAAACATCAACGCCAGCTCCAGCTTCTTGCCGGCGGTGGCAACGCTGCTTTCGGCTTCGATATGAAATCCCGGGAAACTGGTCAGGCTCATGAAGGGGGCGGGCACGACGACCTCGCCACGCACGGTCGTGCGCCCGGCCACGACAGTGTATGTCGGATTGACAGACGCAATAAATTCGGCCGCGCGCGTGTTGCTGTGGAATGTGGTCAATGCAATTGATTCACGCTCGGCGTCAGTCTTGTTTTTTGCTGATGCTGCCGCCAGCGCCGCCGCATCGGTGGCCAATTGCATCTGCCTTTGAGCGTTCATTGCACGACCATAATCGATAGCCATGCCGGTAATACCGAGCACAGGAAGCGCCACCAGGGCAAAAATAATGGCGACTTGTCCATCGCGATCACTGAGAAACGCGGACAGACGCTGTGTGGATCCGATCATAACTGCACTCCTACCGATGAATTTCACCCCTTTATCCGGGAAAAATATTTCAATTCCGGAGACAAACGGCCGGGTTTTTACGGGAAAATTATTCGGTTTTACTCTCAAATGTCCGCAAAAACCGAATTTGGTGATTAAGCACCTGGAAACATCCTTCCCGACGAAACTCGGACGTATTGCGGCTCCGGGTGGCTTTCTCTGTCGGCTTGCTCGCATGCCGGTAGTTTCGGGCAACCTGATATGATCACCCGCAAAGGCGCGTCCGGGCAGATCCTGATATATTTTGCGTAATCATGAGCTGGCCCAATGTCGTCGGGGCTGGCGGGGCTCGTTCGAGTCATGCGTCTGCGCGCTGCTCGCTGGCGGTCCTTGGGCAGGGTGGCTTGCCGTTATCCTGCGGTGGGATGCTTTGCGGCCATTGGGCGAAAACGGTTAGTGTGAGGCTGCGCCGCGACTTTGCTGGCGCGCGCGAGCGTGAGGGCCTGTCATGACGACCGACGAGAACGAGATCCCGATCATCGATGCGCACCACCACTTCTGGGATCTTTCGCTGAAGGCGCAGCCGTGGCTCTGCGAGGCGCCGCCCATTCCCTTCCGCTACGGCGACTATTCGGCGATCCGCAAGACCTTCCTGCAGCCCGATTACGACGAGGTTTCGGCTGGGCACAATGTGGTCGCCAGCGTCACGATGGAAGCGGAGTGGGACGAGGCCAGACTGCTCGATGAGACGCACTGGACTTTCGACCGCCATAGCGAGAACCACAGGTTTCCGATTGCTCATGTGGCGCGCACGTTCCTGCACCATGACGATGCGGCAGAGCAACTCGCTGGCCACTCGCGCCATCCGTTCGTCAAGGGCATTCGCCATAAGCCGACGGCGGCTTCCAAACCTGATGGAATTGAGTTCGGCGCCAAAGGCGGCATGACCGATCCCGCCTGGCGTCGGGGCTATCGGGCGCTCAGGGCCAACGGGCTGCATTTCGAGTTGCAGGCACCCTGGTGGCATGTCGACGAGTTGCTCGACCTCATCGCCGCGTTTCCGGAAACGCCAGTGGTCATCAATCATGCCTTCTTGCCAGCGGACCGTTCGGCAGAGGCGATGGCGGGCTGGCGGCGCGCCATTGCACGGGCCGCGCAGGCGCCGGATGTGACGATGAAGATTTCGGGGATCGGGCTTGCCGGGCGATCCTGGTCACTGTCCGACAACGGCGACATCATTGCGGCCTTGATCGACGCCTTCGGGCCGGACCGGGCGATGTTCGCATCGAACTTCCCTGTCGACGGTCTCACTGGCTCGTTCGACACGATCTTTACCGGCTACAAACAGGCGACGGCGGCCTTAGCCACCACCGATCGCCTGAAGCTCTTCCATGACACGGCGATCCGGGTTTACCGTCTGGACCTGCCCACCGCCCAATCATGAGCCGGACCATGCGCATCATCGACCTCTCAATGCCGATCGCCGACACCCACCCACGCTGGAAGACGGAGGTGACCTTCACGGGCGACATTGCCAAGGGCGATACCTCGCGGGCGACGTGGATCAAGGTATCGTGCCATGCCTTCAGCCATGTCGATGCGCGACGCCATTGCTATCTCGACGGGCGGACGATCGAGGAAACGGCGCTCGGCGATGTGGTCGGGCGGGCGGGCGTCATCGACCTGATGGACGTGCAGCCAAACGAGGCGATCAGCGCGGAGCGACTGTCGGTGCGCGCAGGCCACATCAAGAACGGCGACATGGCGCTGTTCAAGTCGGGCTGGGATCGCCAACGCTCTCCCTACAGCAAGGACTTCTGGCTGGATGCGCCTTACCTCACCCGGGAGGCGGCCGAGTGGCTGCTGGCTGCGGGCATCAAGACCATCGCCTATGACTTTCCGCAGGACTATCCGATCCGCCTGTCGCTTGCCGGCAAGAAGAGCCCGCTTGCCGACATGGTGACGCACGACACCCTCCTCAGGGCCGGCGTCAACATGATCGAATATGTGGTCAATACCGCGGAGATCAGTGCGCCAGAGGTATTCCTGTCCGCAGCTCCGCTGAAGATCCCGGGCGCGGATGGTGCGCCGGCTCGGGTCTATTGCATCGAAGGCATGATCTGACGAGGCGGCGCGGCTGTCGGCGATTGCCGCCCGGGGCCTCTGATCTGGAGGCCAATGGAGGCCTCCAGTCGACGCGAGCCCGATCGCACCGCAAGCGATCGGGTTCAGCGCTCGGCCAGGGCCGCGAGAATGCGGGCCCAACTCCGCGCGCCCTTGCGGAAGCTCGTCAGGTTGTACTTCTCGTTCGGGCTGTGGATGCGGTCATCGTCGAGGCCGAAGCCGACGAGCAGGCTTTGCATGCCGAGCGCGTCCTGGAACGACTGGACGATGGGGATCGATCCGCCGAGTGCGATCATGGCTGCGGGCCTGCCCCACTCCTCCCCCAGCGCCTTGGCGGCGCGCGCCATGTGGGGGGCATCGGGATCGAAGGCAATGGCCGGACTGCCATGGCCACCGCCAAAACGCGCCTTGCAATCGGCGGGCAGGCGCTCGGTCACAAAGGCCTTCAATGCCGCGACGATCTTCTTGGGGTCCTGTCCCGGCACCAGGCGGCAGGTGATCTTGACGGAGGCTTCTGCGGGAATCACGGTCTTGGTGCCGACACCCTGATAGCCGCCGGTGATGCCGTTGAACTCGAGGGTCGGGCGCGACCAGACCTGCTCGATGACGGAGTAGCCGGCTTCTCCCGCCGGCACCTTGAGGCCGACGCCGCCGAGGAAGGCCGCCTCGTCGAAGCCCAATGCCTTCCATTGCTTGAGCTGGCGGGCGGAGGGCTTGCGAATGCCATCGTAGAAGCCGGGCACCTGGACCTTGCCGTTGCGGGCATGCATGGCGCCGCAGATCTGGGTGAGGACGCGAATCGGGTTGGCGGCGGCGCCGCCGTAGAGACCGGAGTGGAGATCGCGCGAAGGGCCGGAGATGAAGACCTCGAGGGCGGCCATGCCACGGAGCTGGGTGGTGATGGCGGGGGTGTCCTTGTCCCACTGGCCGGTATCGCAGACGAGGGCAAGATCGGCCTTCACGGACTTGGCGTGCTTGGCGAGAAAGCCCGGCAGAGAAGGCGAGCCGCATTCCTCCTCGCCTTCCAACAGAACGGTGACGGCGATCGGGAGATCGCCGGCAACGGCTTTCCAGGCGCGTGCCGCCTCCAGGAAGGTCAACAACTGGCCTTTGTTGTCCTCGGCGCCACGGGCAACGATGACGCGCCCGTTGCCCTTCTCGGTGGCGAGCCGCGGCTCGAAGGGCGGCGATTTCCACAGCTCCAGCGGATCGGGGGGCTGGACGTCGTAGTGACCGTAGAACAGCACATGCGGCAGGCCCTTGGGTGGCGTGCGCGCGGTCGTGAGCGACCACCATCGGATGGCCGGTAGTGGGCACGACCTTGGCGTCGGCGAAGCCGATCTGCTCGATCTCGTCCCTGCACCAGCGGGCGGCCCGGAGGCAGTCATCCTTGAAGGCTGGGTCGGTCGAAACACTTGGAATCCTTAAGAATTCAAACAATCGCTCGAGTGCCTCATCCTGGTCTTGATCGAGCTTTGCGAGCACTGCCTTGAGATTGTCTTGCATGGGGGCCGCCTGCCGTCGTTGCGCCACGTTGACCTGGGAATGAGGCGCAAACGCCGGCAATTGACAAGGTTAAATCAGCAACGCAGCTTGCATTCAGACTGCGGAGCGGTTTGAGGAGGGGCGAACCTTCATTGTGCAGCGCGGCACTTGGACAGTGCTGCAAAGCAGCAAGACAAGGTATGAGAGGGCAAGAGTCGCATCACTTGCCTCCAACAGAGGATCGATCGCTATGGCAACCTCGCCCCAGACGCAGAGCACGTCCCGCCTCGTCTACCTATTTGGCGCCGGTCATACCGATGGCACCGCAGAACTGCGCAACCTGCTCGGTGGCAAGGGTGCGAATCTCGCCGAGATGGCAAGCCTCGGCCTGCCGGTTCCACCCGGCTTCACGATCACAACCGAGGTCTGCAACGCCTATTCGGCGCGTGGCGGCACTTTTCCTGCTGGCCTTACCGGCGACGTCGAGCGGGCGCTCAAGACGGTCGGCGAAGCGGTAGGCGCCAGGTTCGGCGATCGCGAGCGCACCTTTGCTGGTCTCGGTGCGCTCGGGCGCGCGCGCCTCGATGCCCGGCATGATGGACACGATCCTGAACCTCGGCCTCAACGACGAGACCGTGGAGGGGCTTGCCCAGCAATCGGGCGATGCGCGCTTTGCCTACGACAGCTATCGCCGGTTCATCCAGATGTACTCCGGCGTGGTGCTGGGCGTCGATCACGACACGTTCGAGAGCATTCTCGATGCGGTGAAGGGCCTGAAGGGCGTCGACCTCGACACCGAGCTCGATGCCGACGACTGGCGCGACGTGATCACGCGCTACAAGGCAGCCGTCGCCGAGGCGCTCGACAAACCATTCCCGCAGGACACCAACGAGCAGCTCTGGGGGGCGATCGGGGCGGTGTTCCGGTCGTGGAACAATGCCCGCGCCATCACCTACCGCAGGCTCAATGAGATTCCCGACGATTGGGGCACGGCCGTCAACGTCCAGGCGATGGTGTTCGGCAACCGTGGTCCGACATCGGCGACCGGCGTCGCCTTCACGCGCAACCCTTCGACGGGCACCAAGGAGATCTACGGCGAGTACCTAGTCAACGCACAGGGCGAGGACGTGGTGGCTGGCATCCGCACGCCGCAGGCGCTGACCGAGCGGGCGCGGCAGGAAGCCGGCGACAGCGCGCCGTCGCTGGAAACGGTGATGCCCGAGACTTTCGCCGAGTTGATGGCCGTATTCGCCAAGCTCGAAGGCCACTACCGCGACATGCAGGACATCGAGTTCACGATCCAGGAGGGTCGGCTGTGGATGCTGCAGACGCGCAACGGCAAGCGCACCACGGCGGCGGCCATGAAGATCGCGGTGGACCTTGCCGAAGAAGGCGTGATCACGACGGCCGAGGCGGTGGCACGGATCGACGCCGGGGCCCTCGACCAGCTCCTGCATCCGACGATCTCGCCGGACGCCGAGAAGCATATGGTGGCGCAGGGCCTGCCGGCATCGCCGGGAGCGGCTGCCGGTGAGATCGTGTTCACGGCCGACGAAGCGGAGGCCATGAAGGCGCAGGGCCGCGAGGTCATCCTGGTGCGCCACGAGACCTCGCCCGAAGACATCCATGGCATGCACGCGGCGGCAGGCATTCTCACCACGCGCGGCGGCATGACCAGCCACGCCGCCGTGGTGGCGCGCGGTATGGGGCGGCCGTGCGTCTGCGGTGCCAGCGCCATTCGCGTCGACTATCTGACCGGCACCATGACGGCTGGCGCCGAGCGCTTCCAGAAGGGCGACGTGATCACGATCGACGGCGCGACGGGCGAGGTGCTGCGCGGACGGGTGGCCATGCGCCAGCCGGAGCTGTCGGGCGATTTCGCCAAGATCATGGCCTGGGCGGATGGCGCACGGAAACTCGGGGTGCGGGCCAACGCCGACACGCCGCGGGATGCCCGTCAGGCCCGCGAGTTCGGAGCCGAAGGCATCGGCTTGTGCCGCACGGAGCACATGTTCTTCGAGGCCGACCGCATTCTCGCGGTGCAGAGAGATGATCCTGGCGGACGACGTTGGCGGGCGGCGCAAGGCGCTGGCCAAGATCCTGCCCATGCAGCGCGCCGACTTCACGGACATCTTCGAGATCATGGCGGGATTGCCCGTGACGATCCGTCTGCTCGATCCGCCGCTGCACGAGTTCCTGCCGCACGAGGAGAAGGAAGCCGCGGCAGTCGCCAAGGAACTCGGCGTGGCGCCGGAAAAGCTGCGCATGCGCATCAGCGAGTTGCATGAAGTGAACCCGATGCTCGGCTTCCGCGGCTGTCGTCTCGCCGTGCGCTATCCGGAAATCACCGAGATGCAGGCGCGCGCGATCTTCGAGGCGGCGATCGAGGCGGGGCGGCGAACGGGCAAGCCGGTGACGCCGGAGGTGATGATCCCGCTGGTCGCCTGGAGGTCGGAGTTCGACATTCTTGCCGCCGTGATCCGCAAGACGGCGGCTGCGGTCGAGGCCGAGAAGAAGACCAAGATCGACTACCAGATCGGCACCATGATCGAATTGCCGCGGGCCGCACTGAGGGCCGAGGAAATTGCCGGCGGCGACGACGGGAGCCGAATTCTTCTCGTTCGGCACCAATGACTTGACGCAGACCTGCCTTGGCTTGTCGCGGGACGACGCAGCGCCGATCCTTGCCGACTACACGAAAGCGCGCATCTTCGACGTGGACCCGTTCGTGTCGATCGACCAGGCGGGTGTCGGCGAACTTGTAAAGATCGGGACGGAGAGGGGGCGCAAGGCGCGCCAGGATCTGAAAGTAGGCATTTGCGGCGAGCATGGCGGCGATCCAGCATCGGTCATGTTCTGCCATGACACCGGGCTCGACTACGTGTCGTGCTCACCGTTCCGCGTGCCGGTCGCGCGTCTGGCTGCCGCCCAGGCTGCGATCAAAATGAAGGGGCACGGCACGGCCTAGTGCGCGTCCGTTTGAGATGGACTGGTTGATCTTGGCTGGGCGCGCTCTAGTCTAGTCCATTGATTTAGAGACCTATTCACGCCTTCGATGGAAGCGAGGATGCTTCCACCTCATCCGATCAGGCTCGAGGCGCGCCCGCCCCCGGCGCTGCCCGGAGCCAAAAAAGCAATCGCAAGTTGTGCATAGACATCAAATAGACGAATTCGCTTTGCAGAGTTCCGTCGACGTCGCATCATGTACTGGGGAGGCTGGCCGATCCGGCAACGGACGGCAGTTAGCGATTTAGGGGGAAACTGTGCCAGCAAACGACAATCGAGGCACGCTTCGTATTGGACTCGAGATTTTCCTAGACGGCTATCTTGAAACCGCAGGCGACGTGATCGTTGCCGGACAACTTCTCGGCGAGGTTCGCGCGCCGCGGATCATCGTCGAGAGCAGTGGCTTCGTGTCGGGCAACCTGATTGCAGACGAGGTCGTCATCGCCGGGATCGCGCAGGACGTCTTCATCTACGCGTCCAAGATCGAGCTGATGAACGGCAGCCGCGTCACCGGCGAGCTTTATCACAAGCAGCTCAATCTTGAGCCCCACAGCTTCTTCGAAGGCAAGAGCCGGCGGCACGCCAATCCGCTGGAACTCGTCCACTTGGAAGCTGCGCGGATGTAACCGCGCTCGCCGCGCCACATCCATCGGGCGATCAATGGCCTGCAATTTGCGGGATGGCCAACCCATCAACCCGCATCGAGTGCGTGGGCGATGACCTTGCGCATGACGCTTGGCAACGCAGAGTTGGCGAGATCGCGTCGCGCAACCCACCTGCAGCGGTCTGGATCAGCCCACAAATCCAGCTGCCGATCGATCGGGACGACAGCGCGGTAGACCATGAGCTCGAGCCGGAAGTGGGTGAAGGTGTGTGACACCTGCCCGAGCACCGGCCACCATTCGCCCCTGAGCGGCGCCGAGCGAAGCGCCTCTTCGGCCGACTGCCAGCCATCTCCCCAGTGCGTGGATGGAACCTCCAGCATGCCGCCCAGGAGACCGGCTTCAGGACGGCGGCGCAGGAGAAGCTGGCCATCTTCACGCAAGGCCACGAATGCGACGCCGTAGCGTACGGGGCGATCTGATCTTGACGGGGCGACGCGGGCAGAGTTGCGGCGATGCCGGCAGCGCCGGCAACGCACATCGTTTTAAGCGGACACATCAGGCACGAAGGGCGCTTGGGCGTACAAATGCGGGCGCCGAGGTCCATCAGGCCTTGGGCGAAATCCCCCGCCCGCTCCTCCGGCGTCAGACGCGCCGCCAGCTCTCGCAAGCGCGGCTTGACACCGGGCATCGGTTCTTCAACCGCGAACAGGCGCGCCACAACGCGCTCGATGTTGCCATCGACCGGCGTGCTCTTTGCACCGAAGGCGATGGCTGCAATGGCCGCTGCCGTGTAGGGCCCGATCCCCGGCAACTGCTTGAGCTCCGCCTCACTCGACGGGAAGTTGCCGCAATGCTCCTCGGTGACGGCTCGGGCGCAGGCATGCAGGTTGCGGGCCCGCGAGTAGTAGCCAAGTCCCGCCCAGGCGGCGAGGACATCGTCGAGCGGGGCCGCCGCCAAGGCTCTCACATCCGGCCAACGTGCCAGGAACCGCTGAAAGTAGGGGATGACGGCCTTGACTGTCGTCTGCTGGAGCATGATCTCCGACAGCCAGACCCGATAGGGATCCGGCGTCTCGTCAGGCCCATAGCGCCACGGTAGGTCGCGGCGTTCCTTGTCATACCATTCCAGCAAGGGCTCGGCCGCAGCTATGCGTGGGCTTCGCACGGGTTGCTCGATTGCCACAGTCGACATGGACGTCTCCGCGCGTTGAGGCGAATCGTTTACACAATATTAGGGATGTGGCGATGCCATGGAAACCGGACTGCGGGGAGACAACGCCTTATGCAACGTCAGCGTGGCGCAAATGGCAACACGGGCCCGGCTCCTCGCCAGGTGGTCGGGCAAGGCAGCGGCCGGCCGGGTGCCGGTGGGGCGCCCTATTCCGGTGGACGGCGGCCGATTTCAGCCAAGGCGGTGGGTAGTTTCGTACCGCGGCTGACGCGGCCCGCATTCGAAAAATTTGGATTCTCGGCGGCTACACTGATCACCGATTGGGCGACCATCGTCGGGGCCGACATCGCCCGCTACGCGCGACCCGAGCGGCTCAAATGGCCGAAACGGATTGGCTATCAAGGTGATGACAGCGATGAGGTCGGGCGCGGGCGGCCGGGTGCTACGCTAATGCTGGCGGTCGAGGCCGGACGGGCCCTCGATGCGCAATACAAGGCCGCGCAGATCGTCGAGCGCATCAACGCCTATTTCGGCTATCGCGCCGTTTCGGATGTCAGGATCGTGCAAGTTGCCTCGCTGGAGGCCACTCACCCATCGCCGTCAGCAGCGGAGGGGCCGCGCCGGATCGTGCCGTCGGCTGCCACAACGCCGCCTGTGGTTGCCGGGATTGCCGACGACGACCTGCGTGCGGCGCTCGAACGCATGGCGGCGGGCATTATTTCCCGTAAGGGTCTCGGCGTGGCGGCAGGCTGAGCAGCGGCGGCCGCACGGCTCTGGCGTGCCTGCAGTTCAGGGCAGGTTCAGGCAACGCCGCCCTTAATCTGTCCTCTCAGACATGCTAGCCATTACAATTGCTAGCCTGGACGGGCGGTTGCACCGCTCCCCAATCCCGGCCAACTGTCATACCGCGCCTGCAGCGGAGGAGATCGACGTGAGCAAGCCCACCCCGCACCTCAGCCCCCTCGAGCTTTCGTTCTCGGGGCTCAACTCCAAGCGCTTGTTCGCTGGGCTCACCCGGCGCGCCGCCATCGTCTGCGCGGGTGCCCTGCTGTTGACCCCTTCCCTCGCCCTGGCGCAGCTCAAGTCTGGCCCTGAGCTGGCCGCCGAGCTTGCAAAGGAGGGACCACGGGGTGACATCGTTCTCGGCAAGGCCGACGCGCCAGTGACGATGGTGGAATACGCGTCGATGACCTGTGGCCATTGCGCCACGTTCCACAATACGGTGCTGCCCAAGCTCAAGGAGAAATACATCTCCACTGGGAAAGTTCGGCTGATCTTGCGTGAGTTCCCACTGGATAACCTAGCGGCGGCGGGCTCGATGCTGGCGCGCTGCGCGGGGGGGACAAGTCGATTGCGGTCATCGAGACGCTGTTTGGCAAGCAGGAGGAATGGGCCTTCGTCAACGGCAATCCAGTGCCGGCGCTGTTCAAACTCGTGAGCGAGCACGGCTTCACCAAGGAAAGCTTCGACAAGTGCCTGACCGACCAGAAGCTGCTCGAAGACATCACGTCGGTACGGGACAAGGCCGGCAAGGTTCTGGGCGTCAGGGCCACGCCGACGTTCTTCATCAACGGCGTCAAGTTTGAAGGCCGTTCCGATGACATTGCCGCGTTCGACCAGGTGCTGGAGCCGTTGCTGGCAGAAAAGAAGTAGCGGGGATGAGGGCAGTGCTGCGAGCCAGGCTCCTTGCCAGCGCAGTGGTGGCCACTCTGCTTGGCGCTGCCGGCTGCAGTGGTGATGCATCCCTGCTCGCGCCCACGGCTAAGGTTGCAGGTTCGGGCGAAGTCGCGGGCGCCTATGCCGGCGCCGGAGCGGCGGAGGGTAAGCCCGCCGCCTTCAATCCGTTTGCGCCGGAAGAGACCACCGACCGGCCGCTGCGCGAGGTGATCGCTAAGCCAACGATGGCGCAGATCCATGCGACACCGCCACTGCCCGAGTTTTCGCTCGGGCGAGCCGATGCGCCGGTGGTGATGGTGAAGTACATGTCGCTCACGTGCCAGTATTGCCGCCGCTTCATGGCCGACGTGTTCCCGGTGCTGAAGAAGGGCTACATCGACACCGGCAAGGTGCGACTGGTGATCCGGGAGTTCCCGATCGGCAAGTCGAGCGGCAATGCCACCATCGCACTTCGGTGCGCGCCGATGGATGCCTACCTCTCCCTCTATCAGAAATTCCTGCAACAGCAGGCGCAGTGGGTGGCACAAGAGGTGCGCACCGACGCCATCTTCAAGGTGGCCGCGCAGGTGGGGATGAAGCGCGAGCAGTTCGATGCCTGCTACAAGAATCAGTCCATGATTGCAGCGCTCAAGCAGGTCAAGGATCGTGGCCGGGAGCTCGGGATCATCGGCACACCGAACTTCTTCATCGGCGACCGGCTGGTGAAGAAAGTGGTGGGCATGGAGGAGATCCGGGCGATCATCGACCCGATGCTGGCGGATGCGAGGCGACCGGGCGCTGGTTGAGACCATGGACCGCGCAGCCCGAGGACCTATTGGTGCGAGCCCGCGCGCTTTTGCGCCGAGGACCGGGTCGCCACCGGGGTAATGGGGACTGATGCATGCATATCACCCGGCTGAGGTTGCTCGGTTTCAAATCCTTCGTCGAACCAACCGAGTTGACGATCGAGCAGGGGCTTACCGGCGTCGTCGGGCCCAATGGCTGCGGCAAATCCAATCTGCTGGAAGCGCTCCGCTGGGCGATGGGCGAGACCTCCTACAAAGCCATGCGCGGCTCGGCGATGGAGGACGTGATCTTCGCCGGTACGACAACACGGCCGCCGCGCAACTGGGCCGAAGTCACCATGTTCGTCGACAATGCCGGGCGCACGGCGCCCCCTGAGTTCAACGATCACGACATGCTGGAGGTGACGCGCCGGATCGAGCGCGACATGGGCTCGGCCTACCGCGTCAACGGGCGCGATGTGCGGGCGCGCGACGTCAAGGTGCTGTTCGAGGATGCGGCCACGGGCGCGCGCTCGCCGGCGCTGGTGCGGCAGGGCCAAATCGGCGAGATCGTCAATGCCAAGCCGGAGCAGCGGCGGCGCATCCTCGAGGACGCGGCGGGGGTCGCCGGATTGCACACGCGGCGGCACGAGGCCGAGTTGCGGCTGAAGGCTGCGGAGGACAACCTCGCGCGCATCGGTGATGTGCTCGGCGGACTCTCCAGCCAGATCGAGGGTTTGAAGCGGCAGGCGCGGCAGGCCAAGCGCTACAAGGAACTGTCCGGCGAGATCCGCAAGACTGAAGCGCTGGCACTGCATCTGGCGTGGACGGCGGCGGGCAGCGACGTGTTTGCCGCCGAGGCTGCCTTACGCGAGGCGCTGACGGAGCTGGCGGCAGTCACGGAAACCGAAGCGCAGGCGTTGGCGGAAGAAGCGAGCGTTGCCGAGACGTTGCCGGGCTTGCGGGAGACCGAGGCCGAGCGAGGCGCGACGGTGGCGCGATTGCGGATCGAGCTTGAGTCATTCGAGCGCGAAGCGGAGCGATTGAAGCGTCGGCGGCTCGAGCTGGAAGCGCGCCTGGCGCAACTGACGCAGGACGAAGCGCGCGAGCAGGGAATGGCGCGGGAGGCTGGCGGCTTCATCGAGCGGCTCGGTGAGGAGCAGGCTGCTATAGCAAGCCTCGCGCACGGCGAGGACGAGCGCGAAAGCGCGGCACAGGAGGCGCTCGATGCGGCGCAAACCGCGCTCGCCGCGGCCGAAAGCCGCCTCAGCGAGATCACGCGCCGGGCGTTCGAAGCGCGAGCCCGCCGACAGAGCCTGCTGAAGGCTTGGGCGGAGCGCAAAGGGGAAGCGGAAAAGGCGCGGCGCGGGCTCGAGCTGATCGGCCAGCAGCGCCAGGAGGTGGCGGCGCGGGCGCCGGATGCGACCACGCACAAGGCGACGACGGAGCGCGGCCAGAACCTCCTGGCGGAGATCGGCGAGATCGAGGCGCAAACGCTGGCAGCGGAAGACGTGGTCGGCGAATTGGAGCAGGTGAGTGCGGAGGCCCGTGACCAGAGTGCAGCGGCGGCGCTCGATGCCGGCCGGCTCGCGACGGAAATCGCGACGCTGTCGAAACTGCTGACGCCGATCCGCGAGGACGGGCTGCCGCCGGTCGTCGATCAACTGAGAGTGGCGGAGGGATACGAGGTGGCGCTCGGCGCAGCACTTGGCGACGATCTCGACGCGCCGGTGGCCGAGGAAGCCGGCGTGCACTGGCGGCTGGTGAGAGGCGGGTCAGACGAGCCCCGGCTGCCGGCCGGCATCGGTGCGCTCGGTGATCATGTCGAGGGGCCACCTGAATTGCTGCGGCGACTTGCCCAGATCGGTATCGTCGACCGGGCGGATGGGCACCGACTGCAGGCTTCACTCAAGGCGGGACAGCGGCTGGTTTCGCGCGAGGGCGATCTGTGGCGCTGGGACGGATATGTGGCGCAGGCCGACGCGCCGACGGCGGCAGCGCTGAGACTTGCCGAGCGCAACCGGCTCGGGGACCTGATCGGGCGCGAAGCCGCCGCGCAGGCCATCGCGGCCGGCAAGGCCCAGGAGGCGGCTGCCGCACGCACGAGGCTTGCGGCTGCCGAGGGCGAGGCCCGGCGGCTGCGTCAGTCGTGGCGCGACATGCAGGCCGAGCTGGCACGGGTGCGCGAGAGCCTGACGGGTCTCGAGCGGCAGGCGCGCGAGACGGAATCGCGGCTGGCGGCTGTCGATGAAGCCAAGGTGCGCACCGAGGAGCAGCTCGGCGAGGCGGAGGAACGCTTGCTCGAGATCGAGACGGCGCTCGAAACACTCGATGCCGAGGCGGGCCTCGACGAGGAGGTCGTGGCGGCCGAAGCAGAGACGCAGGAGCGGCGCGCGGCGCTTTCTGACGCACGGGAGACGGCGCACAACCTCGCACGGGAGCGGCGGGAACGCGCGGACCGGCTGGCGGCGATCGAACGGGAGTGCGAACGCTGGAAATCGCGCAGCGATGATGCTGGACGCCAGCTCCAGGCGCTGACGGCGCGACGCGATGAGACGGCGGCGGAGCTCGAGGACCTGGCGGATCTGCCGGATGCACTCGACGAGCGCCGCCAGAGACTACTGGAGGAGCGGGCGGCGGCAGAGAGCCTGCGGCAGGACGCTGCCGATCGGCATGCGGCGGCAGAGGCGGCGCTGCGCAAGACGCAGCAGGATCTGCGCGCGGCTCAGGCGGCGGTGGCGAGCGGGCGCGAGCAGCGGGCGCGCAACGAGGCACATCTGGAAGCCGCGCGGGCGCGGTTTGGCGAGGAGGGGCGGCGGATCCGGGAGACGCTCGAGGTCGCGCCGGAGGCCTGTCTCGGGATGGCGGGGCTATCGGGGGAAACGAACCTGCCGGCGCTCGGTGATGTCGAGCGTCAGCTCGCCCGACTCAAGACCGAGCGCGACCGGCTCGGCGGCGTCAACCTCAGTGCCGAGGACGATCTCACCCAGATCAACGAGGAGCATGCGCGGCTCGACATGGAGCGGCTCGACGTCGAGAACGCCATTGCGAAACTGAGGGGCGCCATCGGCCAGCTCAACCGGGAAGCCAAGAAGCGGCTCGGGGATGCATTCCTGACGGTGAACGGCCACTTCCAGAGGTTGTTCGGCACGCTGTTCGGGGGTGGGGAGGCGCGCCTCGAGATGATCGAGAGTGAAGAGGACCCGTTGCATGGCGGTTTGGAGATCATTGCCAAGCCGCCGGGAAAGAAGCCGGCCACGCTGTCATTGCTGTCAGGCGGCGAGCAGACGCTGACGGCGCTGTCGCTGATCTTTGCGGTATTTCTCACAAACCCCTCGCCGATCTGCGTGCTCGACGAAGTGGATGCGCCACTCGACGACAGCAACGTCGACCGCTTCTGCACGTTAATGGAGAAAATGGCGGGCGAGACGGCGACGCGTTTTCTAGTTATCACGCACCACCCCATGACGATGGCGCGCATGAACCGGCTGTTCGGCGTCACCATGGGCGAGAAGGGCGTGTCGCAACTCGTTTCGGTGGACCTGACGACGGCCGAGCGGATCATCGACAGCGCTCCTGATCTGGCCGAGGGTGCTGCCTGATCGGTGCTGCCGAGCGTGGTGCCTGATACCGGAGTGACTGCCGAAAAAAAGTGACGGCCCGCAAGACGACCGCGAGCCGCACTGTTGTGTCGGGTTCAGGCGTCAGACCTGAGTGCGCCGGCGCTCCTTGGCTTCACGGATATTCTGGCGCATGCGATCGACCTGGATGTTGTTCTCGCGGTTGGCTCGGGCGACGTTCTCGGTGCCGAACAGCCAATACCAGAAGCCGCGGCCGGGTTCGGTCGGGAGTGTGTAATTGTCGGCGCGGATGTCGTCGCTGCTCGCACCTTTCGGCCTGATGCTGACGTCGACCATGCCCTCATGATGAGCGCCATTGCGACCGTTGGTGACTACCTGGGGCAGGTCGGCGCCGGGCTGGAACACGGCCTCGGTGGGTTTCAGTTTGAGGGTGTCGAGGCGATCGGCCAGCGTGCCGAAATGGGTCTGGCTCTCGCTACGCCAATCGCTGACTGCGGAGTTGAGGGTCGCCTGGCTTTGGCCGAGCTGCTTGATCTCATTGTAGATGAAGTCGAAATCCTGGTCGCGGCCGCGCAGGGCCTCCTCGTTGGCGACCGCGTCCGCGCGGACGCGATCGTCGAGCTGGCTCAGGCGCGTGGTGATCTCCGTGAGCGCCGTCTTCAGGGCCTCGACGTTGGAGACGCTGTTGGCCTCCAGAGACGTCAGGCGGGTGACCAAGGGGCTGGTCAATGCGTTGACGTCGAGGTTGGTGCCGGTCGCCGGGCTCTGCTCCAGAAGACGTAGGCGCTCGACGATCTCATGGCGCGTACTCTGCGCCTCGTTTCCGCGCACTTCGAGCAGGCGTTCGATCGAGCCCAGTCGATCGTCGAGGATCATCATGGCCTCGCCCTCGTCGCCGGATCGGCCGAGGTTGCGCTCCACGACACCCAGTCGCTCCGTGATCTGCGCGGTCACGGCGGCGGCATCGCCAAAGCCCGCGCGCACCGCGCGCTCGAGACCGCCGATGCGCTCGATCAGCTCGGTTGGCGGGCCCTCGGTCCCAATCGGAACCAACTTGGTGCTTTCCTCGATGGCGTTGAGGTGCTCGGCGAACTGAAGGCGCGCCTTGTTGCTCTCAGCCGTCATGACCTCGACCATGCGGCTCACGCCATCCAGTCGCCGGGTCAGCTCCGTCCAACGCGAGCCGGCTTCGCCGGATGCGGTCTGCAGGGCGCTAAGACGCTTGTCGGTCTCGCCTGACGAGATTTCAATCGCCTGCAATCGTTGGCCCAGGTTGGCCCAGTTGCGCGCGCCTTCACCGAGACCACCGTGCACGGCCTTCTCAAGTGATGCCATGCGGTCGTCGAGCTTGGCTGCCCCAACGTCGCCGCCGGTTTCGCCGAGGCGCGTCTCGAGCGCATTCAGCCGCTCAGCGATCTCGGTCGTCGCCTGCATGGCCTGACTCATTGTCGAATTGACCACTTTCTCGACTGCTGTCAGGCGATCGACGATCTGGATCGGGAGGCGGGAGGCCTCTCCCCTCACCTGCACGGTGCGCTCGAGGCCGTCGAGGCGCTGGCTCAGGTCGCCGCGCAGGGCCGCGTTGTCGCCGCGTTGGGCAACGACATCACGCTGCAGATCGCGCATGAGCTCGGCGAGCAACTTGCGCTCGTTGGCAAACTCCATGTGCATGAGGCGCAGGCTGTCTTCGATGCCGGCGACGCGGGCGCCCACACCATCGTTGGCAACAAGCTGGATCGGGCGGGACGGCGGCTCGGGGACGTGTGGCACGTGCAGCTCGCGGGAGCGGCCCCAGTCGGCGCGCTGCCAATCCGGTGTCAGGCGGCGCAGAAGCTGCACCACGGGGAGATCGCGACCATAGTGCAGCAGCACCCACAGGACATCGTCGACGCTGGCGGCCATGCCGCGGCGGCTGGCGATGTCGACAGCGCGGCGCAGGACGTCCACGAAGTCCGACGAGCGGCGCGGCGTCAGGGCTTCGCCGGCATTGGCGGCGGGGACTTCGCTAGCGATGAGCGTCGCACTCTCGCGGCGCAACTGGCCCTCGTGGACGCCGCGCGCCTCGAGCTGGCGGGCTGCTGAATCGACCCGCGTCAGCGCGTTGACCATGTGCTCGAGATCGACTTCGGCAGCGCCGTTGGCCTGGGCCACGTCAAATGCGTAGTTGCAGCAGGCCAGCACAACTTCATCGACCCAGAGCGGATCGCTTTGTCCCGAAGACGCGCCGGCTCTCGAGCGCGACAGGCGGCCGTTGCTGTAACCCGGATCGTATTCGCCGGAGTAGCTCTCACGGGCGGGCCGCGATTGGAGGACCCGCAAATCCAGATCATCACCTTTGTACTGCATGGTGCACAGGCTCCTAGACGCACCCGGTCCGACCCGGTCTTGCGCGATTGTTGCCGGGGCTGGCGCCGATCGCTCGATCGCGCCGCTGCCCGGTTATCCTCTCTCTCGCTGGATAAGCCGCGGCGGGGTTCAGCCGTCGCACTTTCCAGGTCCCATCCCCCATGCCCATCGCGCCCAACCGTTCAAGCCGGACGCTGGTCCTCTGCCCACCGTGGCAGAATAGACCGCCCATGAGACGATTTCGAGACCTCTGTCAATAAACCCTTGACCTTAGACGGAACGTTAACAGCCATAATCCAAAGCCATGATTCAAATAAACAACTGTTTCTGGATGACACAAAAGACACAGCAGTTCTGGTAATTGATTACCGCAATGAATTCGAGGCGGCCCGACGGGAGGCATGAGTTTGGCTGCAATTGCGGCCCTGTCAGGCGGCCTGTGGAGAGCGAGAGGCAGCCGAAACGCCATGCCTGTCCGCGTTCGGCGCAGGCTCGATCCCGGCGCGCACTGCAACCGCTTTAGTTGTTTGACTTCACTCTATTTTTCATCATCCAACCGCTGCCGGACCACTACATCAGGCGATCCGCGGCTTGAACCGGCCGGGGTTGCGCGCCTCGAGAATGGGACGGACCCAGCGGCTGAAGCGTGTTGCCTCGGCGTCATGGAGGTAGCCCGATAGGCAGAACGAGTGGCAACCAATGTCGATGTAGCCCTGCAAGACGTTGGCGCACTGCTCGGGATTGCCAACAATGACCACGCCGGCACCGGGCCGGGCCTTGGCCAATCCAACCCAGAGGTTGGGTGCGATGACGTCACCCTGCTCGCGCAGTTGCTGGACCCGCCGGTTGGCGGCCGAGGCGGCGTAGTAGCTCTTGATGTAGGCCTCTCGCTCGGCCCCGACGTTGCTCACCAGGCCTTCGGCGGCCTCCCATGCCTCGGCCTCGGTTTCCCGGCAGACGATCTGCAGACGCATGCCGAAACCCAACTTGTCCTCGCGGCCATGGCGGGCTGCAAGCTCGCGCAGGGTCTTCATGTTGGCTTGGATGGTGTCGAGGGTGTCGCCCCAGAACAGATGCACGTCGGAGTGCTTGGCAGAGAGCTCCCAGGCCTGGCGGGACCCGCCTCCCAGATAGAAGCGTGGATAGGGTTGCTGATACGGCTTGGGGTTCAGCTCGGCCTGTGTCAGGGTGTAGTACTTGCCGGCGTGGTCGGTGCGTCCATCTCCCTGGCTCCACAGCTTCTTGAGGATCTCGACCTCTTCGTCCATGATCTCGTAGCGCTGTTCCTTCGACCATTTGACGCCTTCCGAGAGGTTTTCCTGCTCGGATTGGCCGGCGATGAGGTTGACGGCGATACGCCCACCCGAGAGCCGATCGAAGGTTGCGATCATCTTGGCCATCAACACGGGATTGATGTAGCTCGGCCGGGCGGCAACCAACATGCGCAAACTACTCGTCTGGCCGATCATCAGCGCGCCGGTCATCCAGGCATCCCAGCACTGATGACCGACGGGGATGAGCATGTATTCAAAGCCCGCAGCCTCGGCGGCCTTGGCCACGCGCGAGAACATCTCCATGCCGGCTTCCACCTTGAGGGGATCGCCGTAGTCGTCGGTGTCGCCACGGGTGGGGAGAAACCAGCCGAGTTCGATCGGGCGGTGGTCAGGGCGCATGGGCAGCCTCCGAAAAGAACACTTTGGGGGTCGCAGGGTTCGAGCGCGAGGTTCTCAGAGGCTCGGAGCCGGATCAAGCACCAACGGCTGCGCAATTGCGCGCAGTTGCATCGCCTGCCATTCAGCAGCAGTGAGCGGTATCCGCAATCGATCGACCCGGACGCGGCGCGACGACATCCGCCTTGCATAAACAAGGCCTCCAGCATCACACTTGCGCCAATGCAGTCCGCTAGATTCGCTGCAATCGGCACAATGGTCCGATTGGCGCGAGAGCTGCAAGCCTGGCGCTCGCGTGCATGGCGCTGGAGGCTGAATGGGCTGGCTCGATCGACGTCACGAAGTCGCCGGCGGGCGACGGGTTTTCGCAGGGTTGAGCGTTCCCAACACGACAGCGCCGCTCCAGGCAGGACAACGCGAATGGTAAAGATGCTGGTCTCGCTTCTCAGAAAGCTGACGGCCGTGGCCCTGCTGGGCGGTCTGGTGGGGGTCGTGGCCTACGCCATGGTGAAGCCCGAGACGCCGGCGCCAACGCGGGACCGACCGTCCCGCGGCAGCTCCGGCGCGCGGGGGGGGGCGCCGCTGGTGCCGGTGTTGGCAGCAGATGCCCAGCGCACGAGCGTCCCCGTCGTGCTCGACGGAGTTGGCACGGTGCGGCCCCTGAAGACCGTGACCGTTCGTACGCAGGTCGATGGGCGCATCCTGAAGATCGCCTTCGACGAAGGGCAAGAAATCAAGGCCGGCGACCTGCTGGCCGAGCTCGATCCCGCCACCTACCGGGCCGCCCTCGACCAGGCCATCGCGCGGCGGGCGATCACGGAGACCCAGCTTGCCAACGCCCGGCGCGACTACGACCGGATGGCCAAGATCCCGAACGTCATGGCGCAGAAGACGATGGACACGCAGGAGGCGCAGGTGGCGCAGCTTGCGGCGCAACTCAAGGCCGACGATGCGGCCATCGCCAGCGCGCGCACGGTGCTCGATTACACGCGGATTACGGCGCCGATCACGGGGCGCACCGGGTTCCGGCTGGTTGACGAAGGCAACATTGTGCGATCGGGCGACGCCGGCATCGTCACAATCACGACGCTCGACCCGATCAACGTGGTGTTCACGGTTCCCCAGCAGCGGCTTGGCGATCTCAAGCGGGCCATGGTGCGCGAGAGCACTCGCAATTCGGTCGAGGCGATCGATTCCGACGGCAAGGCCGTCGGCGGGGCTGGTCGCCTGGAAGTGATCGACAACCAGATCGACCAGCAGACGGGCACCGTGCGGATCAAGGCCGTGTTCGCCAACGCAGAGCGCGCGCTGTGGCCCGGACAGTTCGTCAACATCAAGGTCAAGGTCGATATCCTCGAGGATGTGGTAGCGGTGCCTGCCGCCGCCGTACAACGGGGGCCGGCCGGCACCTTCGTCTGGCTGGTGGGCGAGGAGAACGCGGCCGTCGTCCGCCCGGTCGAGACCGGGTTACAGACCGAGCAGCTTGCCGTCATCAAATCAGGGCTCGAAGCCGGAGAGCGGGTGGTGACGACGGGGTTTGCGCGCATCTCCGAAGGCGCCCGGCTGGTCATTCGCGAGGCGCCGGCCAGCTCACCGGTCTCCTTCGCGCCGCCGCCCAAGGCCCGGCGCGGCGGCAAGGGCGGGGGCAGCGGCGAGGGTACGAAGGGCGAGCGGCGCAAGCGGCGCGAAAGCGGCGCAGGTGATGGCGGAGAGGGCGCACGGAGCAAAGGCTCGGCGCCATGAGCGTTTCGCGCCCGTTCATTCTGCGGCCGATCGCAACCATCCTGCTGACCATCGCCGTCCTGCTCGGTGGCTTTCTCGGCTATCGGGCGCTGCCGGTCGCTTCGCTGCCGCAGGTCGAGTTTCCCACCATCCAGGTAACGACGGC
The DNA here is from genome assembly GCA_963761475.1 of uncultured Alphaproteobacteria bacterium. Classification (GTDB taxonomy): domain Bacteria; phylum Pseudomonadota; class Alphaproteobacteria; order Rhizobiales; family Hyphomicrobiaceae. The sequence goes on along the minus strand of CAVXGT010000006.1, from coordinate 283,753 downwards.
GCTGCCGGGGGCCAGTCCCGACACCATGGCCAACCTGGTGACGGCGCCGCTCGAGCGCCAGCTCGGCCAGATCGCGGCGCTCGAAGTGATGACGTCGTCGTCGTCGCTTGGGCTCAGCCAGGTCACACTGCAATTCAATCTCGGCCGTGACATCGATGCGGCCGGACAGGACGTGCAATCGGCGATCAACGCCGCGGCCTCGACGCTGCCGCGAAACCTGCCCTACCCCCCGACCTTCGCCAAGGTGAACCCGGCCGATGCGCCGATCATCACGCTGGCGCTGACTTCGGCAACGCAACCGCTGCGCGCGCTCTCCGACATCGCGGATACGCTGGTGGCGCAGCGCCTCGCTTCGGTCTCCGGCGTGGGCCGGGTGGCGGTCGAAGGCGGCATCAAGCCTGCCGTGCGGATCCAGGCCAACCTTGCGCAGCTCGCGAGCTATGGCCTGTCGATGGCCGACTTGAGGACAGCCATCGTCGCCGCCAACGTTGCCGGTCCCAAAGGCTCGCTCGACGGCTCGACGCAGACCTACACGATCGCTGCCAACGACCAGGTTACCAATGCCGATCAGTACAAGGGCGTGGTGGTTGCCTGGCGAAACGGGGCGCCCGTGTTCCTCACCGACGTCGCCGACGTCACGGACGGGCTTGAGAACACCAAGGTCGGCGGCTGGTACAAGGGGCGCACCGCCGTCGTCATCAACGTGCAGCGCCAGCCCGGCGCCAATGTGATCGAGACCGTCAAGCGGCTGACGAGCGAGCTGCCGCGGCTTTCAGGCGCCATGCCGGTCGGCGTCGAGCTTGCCCTCGTGCACGACCGCACGGGCACGATCCGCGCTTCCGTGCATGACGTGCAGTTCACGCTGGTGCTGGCGGTAGGGCTCGTCGTGCTGGTCGTCTTGCTGTTCCTGAAGTCTATCGGCGCCACGGTGATCGCGGGCATCGGCCTTCCCGTCTCCATCATCGCTACGTTCGGGGTGATGTGGCTTTGGGGATTCTCCCTCGACAACCTCTCCTTGATGGCGCTGACGATCGGCACCGGGTTCATCGTCGACGACGCCATCGTGATGATCGAAAACATCGTGCGGCACCTGGAGGACGGAGAGGACCCGTTCACCGCCGCGCTCGAAGGCGCCAGCGAGATCGGCTTCACCGTCATCTCGCTGACGATGTCGCTGCTGGCGGTCTTCATTCCGCTGCTGTTCATGACCGGCCTCGTGGGTCGCATGTTCCGTGAGTTCGCACTCACGCTGTCGATCGCGGTGGTTGTCTCGGCGGTGGTGTCACTGACGCTGGTGCCGATGCTGTGCGCGCGCCTGCTGAAGGCGCCGACGCCGGGGCATGGCGAGAGCAAAATCGGGGCCGTACCCTCGCTGGCACAGCGCGCGAGCGATGCAGTGACCGAGTTCTACATGCGGACGCTGCGCACAGTCGTGCGCCACGAGGCCCTCACCTTGCTACTGGTGGCCGGCACGATCGCCGCGACGTTCGCTCTCTATGCGGCGGTCCCCAAGAGCTTCCTGCCGCTGCAAGATACAGGGCTCATCACGGCGAGCTATGAGGCGCATCCTTCGACCTCGTTCGAGACCATGACGAAGCTGCAGACGGAGGTGGAGCAGCGGATCTCGGCCGATCCCGACGTTGCCGGCGTGGTCTCGATCCTGGGATTATCGAACCTCAACCTGACGCCGAACGCGGGCCATCTCAAGATCGTGCTGCGCGAGCGCGAGACTCGTGCGGCACGGGCGCCGGAGATCATCGAGCGGCTTGCGGCCTCCGTCCGCCAGGTCGCGGGCCTGACGGTCACATTCCGGCCAGTGCAGGAGGTGCAGATCGCGACCAGGAGCTCTCGCGCCATCTACCAGTACACGCTGACCGGCAGCAACGGCGCGGACGTCTCGCGGTGGGCGGACCAGATGGTCGAGGCCTTGCGCCGCGATAGCCGGCTGCGCGATGTCGGCACCGACGAGCAACGCGGCGGCCTGCGGGCCTTCATCAACGTCGACCGCGCGTTGGCGGCACGTGTCGGTGTGACGATGGCGGGCATAAACGACGCGCTCAACGACGCCTTCGGCCAACGCCAGATCTCGACCATCTATGCGCAGTCGAACCAATACCGCGTGGTGCTCGAGGCGACGCCCGCCTACTCGCGCGACCCGGCCGCTCTCGACCGCGTGTTCGTGCCGTCGAGCTCGGGGACACAAGTGCCGCTCAGCACTATCGCCCGGATCGAGCGGACGACGGCGCCGCTCGCCATCCTGCGGCAGGACCAGTTCCCGGCCGTCACCATTTCCTACAACCTGGCGCCGAGGGTTTCGCTGTCGGAGGCAATTCAGGCGATCGAGGCGGCGCGGGCCACGATCGGACTGCCGGCCTCAATCTCCGGCAGCTACGCTGGCGAAGCTGCCGAGTTCTCGCGCGCGCTCGACGGCCAGCCTTGGCTGATCCTCGCTGCTGTCGTTTGCATCTATCTGGTTCTCGGCGTGCTCTATGAAAGCGCCATCCACCCGTTCACGATCCTGACGACGCTGCCGTCGGCGGGGATCGGTGCCGTGCTGGCATTGTGGCTCACCGGGCTCGATCTCTCGGTGGTGGCGCTGATCGGCATCATCCTGCTCATGGGCATCGTCAAGAAGAACGCTATTCTGATGATCGACTTTGCGATCGAGGCGGAGCGCAGCCATGGACTGTCGCCGCGCGCGGCGATCCTGGAGGCCTGCCGCCTCCGCTTCCGACCGATCATGATGACCACGCTGGCGGCGCTGCTCGGCGCGCTGCCACTTGCGGTCGAAAGCGGCACGGGCTCGGAGCTTCGGAACCCGCTCGGCATCAGCATCATCGGCGGGCTGGTACTGTCGCAGTTGCTGACACTCTACTCGACGCCGGTGATCTATCTGACCATGGAGCGGCTGCGCGCCTGGATCATGGGAGAGATCGTGGACGTGGACGTCCCGCGCCATCCGACGCCAGAGGGAGCTCCCGCCGAAGTTGCCGACGCGACCGCGCTGGCGGTTGCTGCCAGCCGACCGACGGAGTAGCCGATGCCGGATGCGCCAAAATCAGGCCGCAGCGACGGCCACCAGATCGGACATGTGGCCGTCAACTTCTCGCGCCCCTTCATTTCACGGCCGATCGGCACAGTGCTGCTCGCTATCGGGCTGATGCTCGCGGGGCTCGTCGCCTACCGGGTGTTACCTGTCGCCAGCCTGCCATCGATCGAAGTGCCGATGGTGGTCGTGCGCGCCAGCCGGCCCGGCGCCGACCCGGCGATCATGGCCGCGACCGTCGCTGCCCCGCTCGAGCGCCATCTCGGTGGCATCGCAGGGGTCACCGACATGACCTCGAGCAATGGTCTGGGCTCGACCCGCATCCGCCTGCAGTTCGATCTCAGCCGGTCGCCGGACGATGCCGCGCAGGACGTGCAGGCGGCCATCAATGCGGCGGCCGCCGACCTGCCGAGCGACATGCCGACGCTGCCGGCGTTCCGCAAGGTCAACCCCAACGCTTCGCCTGTCCTGATCCTGGCGCTGACATCGAAATCGGTGCCGATCGCCACGGTCTACGACATCGCCGACACGACACTCGTGCAGCGCATCGCGCAGGTCGCGGGCGTCGGAGAGGTCAACGTCTCGGGCGCCGAACAACCGGCCATTCGCATCCGGCTCGATCCCAGCCGCCTTGCCGCAATGGGGCTTTCCAGCGAGGACGTGCGCCGCGCCATCGCGGCCTCGACCGCATTGGTCCCGCTCGGTGCCATCGACGGGCCGGAAGAGCTGATGGCCATCGACACCAACGCGCAGTTGGTAAGTGTCGAGGACTACAAGTCGATCGTCGTCAAGACGGTCGACGGCGTGCCGATCAAGCTCGGGGCCATTGCCGAAGTCGTGCAGGCAAGCCGCAATGCTCGCTCGGCTGCCCTCTTCAATCTGCGGCCGGCGGTGCTGCTGTTCATCACCAAACAACCCGACGCCAACGTCATCGCGACCGTCGATGCGGTGAAGGCCGTGCTCCCCGAGCTCAAACGCTGGATCCCCGAGGATATCGACATCGATGTGCTTTCGGACCGTACCGCCACGATCCGGGCCTCGGTGCACGACATGGAGTTGACGCTGCTCGGGTCGGTGGCGCTGGTGATGCTGGTGGTGCTGGTGTTCCTCAGGCGCGCGGCGCCGATGATCGCCGCCGGCATCACGGTGCCCCTGTCACTCGCCGGTACTCTCGGATGCATGTGGCTGGCGGGCTACTCCATCAACAACCTGACGCTGATGGCACTGGCGATCTCGGTGGGCTTCGTCGTCGACGATGCGATCGTGATGATCGAGAACGTCTATCGCAACCTGGAGAAGGGATTGGCACCGCTCGAGGCCGCCATTGTCGGAGCCCGCGAAATTGGCTTCACCGTCGTCTCGATCTCGCTGTCACTTGCGGCTGCCTTCGTGCCGTTGATCTTCCTCGGCGGCATTCCCGGCCGGCTGCTCAACGAATTCGCGATGACCATGCTGTTTGCGATCGCCGTCTCAACCGTGGTGTCGCTCTCGGTCACGCCGATGCTTTGTGCGCATACCATACGCCGCGCCAGCATCGAGCGACAGACGCTGATCGACCGCATCTTCGAGCGCAGCCTGGATGGCCTGGTCTCGAGCTACATGTCGTCGCTGGAGACCGCGCTGCGCTGGCGCTGGCTGACGATCCTCACCATTCCCGCGGTGATTGCGGCAAGTGCGTTTCTGTTCGTGAAGCTGCCGAAGGGCTTCTTTCCCACCGACGACACCGGCCTGATCTCGGTCTACATGCAGGGCGCGACCGACGCCTCCTACGAGCAGATGAAGGACCTGCAGGAACGCGCCGTCCGCATTGCCAAGTCCGATCCTGCGGTTGCCGGCGTGGGCTCGTCGGTCGGGGCATCGTTCTTCTCGACCAGCGGCAATACCGCACGGATGTACATCGCCCTAAAGCCCCTCGAAGAGCGCGACGGCAAATCGTCGGTCGACGTGGTCAACCGTTTGCGCCGTCCGCTCAACGCTATTCCCGGCATCTCGGCCTACGTCAATGCGGTGCAGGACATGCGGGGCGGCGGGGGCGGCCAGTCGCGCTCGCAGAACGAGCTGAGCCTTTGGTCGACGGATGCCGAAGCGCTTTACGAATGGGCACCGAAGATCCTCGCCCGGATGCGGGCGCTTCCCGACCTGGTCGACGTTGCCACCGACCGCGAGCAGGGTGGACGCGAGTTGCAGATCCGGATCGACCGGATAGCCGCCGCGCGCCTCGGGGTACGGGTCGAGGCGATCGGCGCCGCACTCAACAATGCCTTTGCCCAACGTCAGGTGGCCGTGCTCTACCGTCCGCGCAACCAGTACCGGGTCGTGCTGGAGGTGGATCCCAGCTTGCAGCGGGATCCCTCGCATCTCGCGCGGATCTACGTCCCCGGCCGCGACGGGGCGCAGGTGCCGCTGCTGTCCGTGGTTGACGTGACGTCGGGCCTGGCGCCGCTGACGGTTAACCACCAAGGCACATTCCCGTCCGTCACCATCAGCTACAATATGGAGAACGGGCTGACGCTCGATGAAGCCTACAAACGGATCTCCTCGGCGATCGCGGAGATGCAGCCGCCCGAATTCACTGCGGATTGAGCCGGCGGGTGATGCGCGTGCGGAACTGCGGGGGGGCGGCGGACAGCCGCTGCTGATCCTGGCCGCGCTGGCTCTGGTCTATATCGTGCTCGGCATCCTCTACGAGAGCGTGGCGCATCCGATCACGATCATCTCGACCTTGCCCTCGGCGGGGCTGGGGGCGCTGGTGGCACTGCGACTTGCCGACATGCAGCTCTCGCTGGTGGCCTTCATCGCCATCATCCTGCTGATCGGAATCGTCAAAAAGAATGGCATCATGCTGGTCGATTTCGCGCTCGAGGCGCAGCGGCAAAGAGGGCTTTCGGCACTCGAGGCCGTGCGGGATGCGGCGCGGGAGCGCTTCCGTCCGATCCTCATGACCACACTGGCGGCGCTGTTCGGCGCGATACCACTGGCGGTTGCGATGGGGCCTGGTGCCGAGCTGCGGCGCCCTCTCGGCGTCGCCATTATCGGCGGGCTCATCATTTCGCAGTTGCTGACGCTCTACACCACGCCGGTGATCTATCTGATGCTCGACTGGTTGCAGAAGAAGGCTTCGGGCCTGTTCGCGGGCCGTCAGGGCGGTCAATACGTCGCACCGACCTCGATGACAAAATTGTAACGGTTGCAATACTAATCATTTGAAGGCTGATTAACCATCAGCGGGGCATTCCGAAGCACTTCCACTCAATCCCGCGACATTTTTTCCTTATTTTGTTTCAATGCGCTGCAGCGTATTAATAGTTTCTTCACTTAACATCCTTGCGCAGGCATTCAGGCTGCCGTATCAGAGTGCCATAGGGCTCAGCCTAAAGTCTTAGAGCTGGGCGGTAGCTGCTTGCCGCAGCCTCCCCGTGGTGCTCGTTGCAGTGCTTTCGAGCCGGAGTGGTTGTTTGGCGAAGCGACGGCGTGGCGTCGTGCGAAACGTGTGGGGTCATCCAAATTGCGGTTGGGTTCGGAGGGTGTCTTGCGTCGCATAGTGGCCGTTGCGCTGGATTTGTCGATCATTGCGTTGGCAATGCCGCTGGCACTGTTGCTGCGGGAAAATCTCGTCCTCGACATCGTCAAGCTAGAATACCATGTGCCGTTCCTGATCGCGATGCTGCTGGTAAGTGTTCCCCTGTTCCGAATGCTCGGCGTGGACCGGACCCTCTGGCGCTACAGCACCATCGAAGACCATTTGCGCATCGCTGTGGCCATGGTGCTGGTGGTGTTGGCTGCGACTGCGCTGACATTCGCCTATAACCGTTTGGATCACGTATCGCGGTCGGTGCCGGTGATCCAGGCCATCCTCGCCGTATTCGGCATGGTCGGTCTGCGTGTCGCCAAGCGCGCGTGGCACGGCATCCGCGCTGGAGCGCGGCCGTTCGCGCCGATCGATCATCGGCCGGCCCACAATATCCTCATCGTCGGCCTCAATGGCATGGCCGAGCTCTACGCGAAGGCCGTCACCGAGCTTGGCGGCGATGGCGTGCGCGTCGTCGGCATCGTCGATCACGCCGACAGCCGCAATGACGGCATGCGCCTGCAGCAACTGCCTGTGTTTGGTGGTGGGCGCCGCATCCAGGACGTCGTCAATACGCTTGCGATCCATGGCGTCTTCGTCGACAGGGTGGTGATTGCGACACCGGCTGCGCATCTGACCGACGCCGGGCACAGCGACATCGATGACTTCATGAAATCGTCGCCGCTTCCGGTGGAGTTCTTCGCAGACAATCTCGGCATCACGAACTGGGCGGGCACGGTGCAACCGGCAAGCCGGCCGCGTGCCAGTCTGAAAACGGCCGACGCCAGCGCGACAGTTGCGTTGGATAGCCCGCAGGACAGCCCCTCCCTGCACGACAACGTGGCTTTCTCGTTCAGCCGTGACGAGCTCGACCAGATCGCCGCCCGTCCCTACTGGCAGCTCAAGCGCAGCATCGACATCATCGTATCGCTCTGCATGATGCTGGTACTGTGGCCGATTGCGCTGATCGTTGCCGTCGTGGTCGCGTTCGATGTCGGCACACCCGTAATCTTCTGGCAAGTTCGTCCAGGGGTCGGCGGACGGTCCTTTGCGCTCTATAAGTTCCGGACGATGCAGGACGGACGCGATCGCAATGGCCGGCTGCGCAGCGATGCGGAGCGGTTGAGCCGCATCGGCGCGTTCCTTCGCAAGACCCGTCTCGATGAATTGCCGCAGCTTTGGAACATCTTGATCGGCGAGATGAGCTTCATCGGCCCGCGCCCCCTGCTGCCGATCGACCAATCGCCCGCCTACGCGGCCCGACTGCTGGTTCGCCCCGGCCTCACGGGCTGGGGCCAGATCATTGGTGGCCGCGACATTCCGGCCGCCGACAAGGCCGCACTCGACGTGTGGTATGTCAAGAACGCTTCGCTGGCGCTCGACCTGGCGATCATCAAGGGCACCATACCGATGGTGATCCGCGGTGAGCGCGTCGATCGCAAAGAGATCGAGCGGGCCTGGCTGGAGCTCAGCGCGTCGGGCATTTGCCGCGATAACGGCTCGAGCGCAGGCGTCGGCTTGGCGCACGGTAGCGGTCGCGTCACGGCTTGATCAGGCAAACGCGAGCATGGCTTGGCAACAGGCCGCGGCTTGCTGATTGGCGCCTGGACCCAATGCACGCGTGGCCTCGACCTGCGACCTGATCCGCGACACTTAGGGGACGACGACCGGCGCCATCTCCTCCCTGATATCCCACTCGGCAGCTCCGAAATGCGGGCAATTCAGAGGACCGGCGGCGTCCTGGCCAACCTTACTACGACGCCTTCCCAAGCGGCGGTGTCCGGCATCCGGCGACATGAAATCGGCTTAAACTTTAATGCATGGTAGTGTTTGTGCTGACAATCGATCGCCACTACCGTCGCGGAATCGGATCTAGCGTCGCTGGCTCGCGACGCGGCCAACTTGGCGCACACAAATAGGCTCGGAAAACACCCTGATGCTGCGCAATGTCGCATCGAACTGGGGCAACGTCGTGTTGGCACTGCTGACCACGGCGCTGCTGTTGCCAATCAACCTGCACTACGTCGGCAACACGGCCTATGGCGCCTGGCTTGTCGTCATAGCGCTCAGCGCTTATCTGCTGTTGCTGCAGCTCGGGTTACCATTGGCGCTGGTTCGCAACTATTCGGTTGCGCATGCCCGAGACGATGTCGGCCTCATGCGTCGCATCGCTGCCAGCAATCTTGCCACCGGATTTCTGACGGGCATGGTGGCGCTGGCTTTGCTGCCGCTGCTGGATATCTATCTCCAGCGCACGTTGGCCCACGATCCCGTGCTGCTCGCCGATACGCGTCTGGCGTTGAAGCTGCTCGCCTTCACAAGTGCGCTGACCATCCTGTGGCAGACCCCGCACGCTATCGTTTCGGCCTATCAAGCATTCGTGCCGCTCAACGCCGCCAAAGCCGCAATTCTGTGCCTGAAGCTGGTCGTCAATCTCGTTGCGATCCGCTACTATCCCTCGATCGTGACGCTGGCCATCATCCAGGTAATCGGCGCAGCCCTGGAGTTCCTCGCCTTTTCCTTCCTGGCGCTGCGGCTCATTCCCTTCCGGTGGTTTTCGCGTTCGGATTTCTCGTTGGGCGAGATCCGCAATGCGCTGGGGCTCGGCATCTACTCGTTTCTGCTGGTTGCCGGCACGCAGCTCATCTTCCAAACCTCGACCGTGATCGTAGGCGCCAAACTGGGTCCGGCCCAGGCTGCCTTCTATTCGATTCCAACAGGGCTCATCCTGCAGTTCCTGGGCATCCTGCTCGGCATCGCGCAGGTTGTCATGCCGGTTGCCACGCAACTCAACGAGAAGGGGCAGCGGCAAGAAGTCGTCGACCTGCTGCACCGGTGGACCAAGATCGCGGTGGCGCTGACGTTCCTGTGCGCGGCTGGACTGATCCTGGTCGGGCCTGATCTCGTTCGCCTCTGGCTGGGGTCATCGATGTCGCCAGCCGCCGCCGTGCTCCAACTTTCGATCCTGGCCATGCTCGTTTTCCTGCCTGCACGTGGCGCCGCAGTTCCCATCCTCATGGGGCTCAACAAGATGGCGCGGATGACGCAGGCGATCTTCGCTGCCGGCATCGCTAACGCGGTGATCTGTTATGCGATCGTCGGGTATGTCGGCGTCAAAGGTGCCGCCTACGCCAACATCGCCACATGCTGGACACTTGGATTGACCATCATGTTGCTGGTGTGTCGTGAACTCGAGATCAAGGTCGTTGATTTCATCAGCGACACCTGCCTCAAGCCGGCGATCGCGCTGGCCGTCATACTGGCCGCGGGATTTGCCGTGAAGTCGGCCCTGCCGCCGGTCGGCGTCGTGGGCTTGCTGGTCGGGAGCCTTGCCATAACGGTCGCATTCGCTGGACTTTGGTATGGATTTGTTCTTCGCAATGATCGCCACGTGTCGTTACCCTCGTTCGGTGCGATCACTCAAAGCCTGCGAGGAGGTGCTGCCGGATGAGTTGGCTTGCGATGGCAATCGGGGGACTAGCCGTTCTTGCCGCCAGCGTCGCAGCCCTGGAGTACGGGCTACGGCACTGGATCAGCACGCGGGCGCCCGTGCGGATTTGCAATCCGCTCGAGAACCTGCTCATCACGCCCGATCCGGCCGTCTTCCCGAGCCTGCCGAAGAACAGCCGCTTCACGACCAACCTGGCCGGGGCGCGCGGCGGCGACGAGCCCGACAGTGGAAAGACCTTCCGGGTTCTGGCCGTGGGCGGCAGCGGGGTCGAGTGCCTGATGCTGGACGATGCAGCGTGCTGGACCGCTGTCGCGGCGCAGCAACTCTCCACGCCCGCGTCGCTAGCGGCGCTTGGGGTCGATCACGTGCGAGTTTGGAACAACGGCTGCTCGGGCGTCACCACCGACACGCTGATCTATGCGTTGCCCGATGAATTCCGGCGCTACAAGCCACTCGATGTCGTCGTCGTCATGACCGGTGCTTCAGCCATCAACACGTGGTGCGATCTCGATCTACCCGAGCAAATGCCGCCACAGGAGCCGTCCTGGATCGATCTGGCGTTTCACCGCAATCATGATTGGGGCTGGTCGCCGCGGCGCACGGCCACGGCCGAGCTCATCAGGCGGCTGCGGGCGTTGCGCCGCCGGCCACCACGTGAGCTGACGAACCTCGGCCGGTCGATCGCACGAGCCCGGCAGGCGCGTGCCACTGCGACGCGGATCGTCAGAGACCTGCCGGATGCCTCGAGCTGGATCGCGCACTACAAGCGGACCATGGCGCAGATCGTTAAAATAGCCGGAAACCATGCCAAGCAGGTCATCCTTGTCCATCAGCCGATTTTCGGCAAAACGGAGCTGACTAAGGACGAGGAGGCGATGCTATGGCATGGCGGGCTTGGCCCGGAAGGGCAGAAGACCGGCTTTATCACCCATGACGTGTTGATCGAAATGTGCCAGTTGCTGAGAACGGCCACACGGGAGGTGGCTCAGGAGACAGGGGCTAAATTCGCCGATCCGACCGACCAGGTCGCACCGACGGATACCAACTACTACGATCACTTCCATTTCACCCCGGAAGGTGCCCGTTGTCTCGGTAGGTTCGTGGCCGAGCAGTTGATCGCAGTCCAGGCCCGACAATTGGCACTGGGCCATGATGGTGTTGGAACGACCGGGGGGGCAACACAAACCCGGCCTAAAGAGCAGGCCAGACATGCATGAAGACGTGGACGCAAACCGAGTGGACGCCGAGATGGCTGTGAAAAGCAGCCGGACACGCCCGCGGCCCCTGAAAGTTGCTAAACTTGCCGTCCTGCGGGTCAGCAAGACGCTGGGGCTGTTTGCGTTGGCGCGTCGGCTGACGGCGGATAGCCCGCGGATTCTTTGTTATCACGGAACCTGGCGAGCAGGCGGCGACTTCCCGGGCGATGCCATGTTCATTCGCCCCGAGACGTTCAAGCGCCGTCTCGAGTTGCTAAGGCGGCTCGGCTACCACGTGGTATCGCTCGACGAGCTTGCGGAGCGCTACGCGCAAGGCAAGCCGCAAGAGGGCCCCTTGGTCGCCATCACCATCGACGATGGATGGCACGGCACTTATGCCGACATGCTGCCTCAGCTCAAGCGCCTGGGGATGCCAGCTACACTCTATTGCGACACGGCCAATCTGGAGACGGGATCGCCGATTGCCAATGTGGTCGTCGACTACGTCTGCAGGCTCGCCGGCCGCTCACCCGACTCGCCGGAGCTGGCGGAGGACTGGAAAAGCGCGAAGGACGTCTCGCAGCCGATGAGCGTCCGGTTGGGCGCGGCGCGGCGGGTGGCCCAAACGATCGGCCTGGATATCGAACCGCTGCTGGCAAGCGGGACGTTCAACTACATGTCACCCGAGCACCTTGCGGATGCTGCCGCGCAGGGGCTCGACGTTCAGCTGCACACGCACAATCACACCTTGCACGACATGAGTGCTGACGCCATTGCGCACGAAGTCCAACTCAACAGAGAACTCACTTGCGCGACATCTGTCCTGCTCGCCCGATGACTTCCGGCATTTCTGCTATCCGAGCGGACAAGTGAAGCCGGAGGCTGCCCAACGGCTGGCGGCGCTGGGATTGCACACCTCGACCACCCTCGAGTGCCGCATCGTCTCGCGCCGCGACGACCCTCACCTGCTGCCGCGGCTGATCGACGGTGACAATATTTCCGAGATAGAGTTCGAGGCGGAGATATCGGGCTTCCTGTCGATGTTGTGGCGATTGGTGCGCCGCAATCGGGACGGCAGCAAGGTCGCCTATATTGCGCCAGGCAATCTGCTTTCCAGCAGTCAGGCCCGCGCAAGCTGACGCTGGCTCTGTCGGACGCACCTGCGGTTTGGCAAAGGCTGCGAATTCGGGATAGCTCGGTGCCGACGGATCAACTCAGCATTGCCGGTGCGGAAGGGCGCGTTCAGCCGTGGGCGTCGGTTGTCAATTGGCCGACGCCTGCTGGTGCGGCTGAGCGGACGGGCTCGAAGCCGGCGGCTCTGTAGACCTCTATGATCTTCGGCAACATCCGCGCCTCGGAGAAATGATCGGCAACGTGCTGCCAGCAGTCGGCCTGCATCTGCAGCGCAGCCTCCGGCGACATTGTGCGCCAAGCCTCGACTGCGGCGAGGGCGGCGTCCAGATCCTCCACCTCGACCAGCCAGCCAGTCCGGCCGGGCAGCACGACCGTCGGCACCCCGCCGACGCGACTGGCGAGCACGGGGACGCCCATCGATAAGGCTTCGAGGGCTGCGAGGGGGAGCCCCTCGTAGCGCGACGGCATGACGAGCAGGCCGAGATCAGCCAACGCCGGCCAGATATCCGCGACGACGCCGTGGAATGTCACGACGTCGTGGTAGCGGGCCTCGAGGTCGGCACGCATGGCGCCGTCTCCCCACACGTGCCACTCGAGGCCAGGACGGGCACGTCTTGCCAGCTCGCAAAAGAGGTCGGGCGATTTTTCGTGACTGAGGCGACCGACAAAACCGACCTTGCGCGGGAAAGGCTTCGGTCGCGGCGGCTCGCCAAGCGCCAGATAGTTCGGAATGAAGGTGGATGAATAGGGGACCTTGGCCTGGATCTTCTCGCTGACGACGATGCGCCGCGCTGTCAGCGACGACCACTCGTCCAGTCGGTAGTAGAGGTTGACCGGGAACGGCGGCTCTTCGCCGCTGTGAAAAGTTGAAACGACAGGCGTTCCCGTCAAAAGGCCCGCCACGCGGCCGAGGACGCCGGCCTTGTAGCCATGGGTGTGCAGCAGTGCCGGCCGCTCGCGCCATAGCGACTTGACGAGACCGTGCAGCGTGCCGTCGAGAAACCGCAGGGGCACGCCGGCTTCTCGCACCTGAGCGCACCAGGGGCTGTTGCCGTGATCGACGTAGAGTACGGCCTGGGCGTCGATGCCTTGGCGCCGCAGTCCTTGTGCGAGAATAGTGATATGGCGCTCGACGCCACCGACAGAGCGGGAATTGACCAGCAGCCAGACCTGTCCAGGTGCAGCTGCGTCAGGCGTCGCATTGGCGGGGGTCACTGGAATATCGGCGTCCGCAAGAATTCGCTGGCGCGCAGCTTGCCGGCGAACCACCGAGCCAGGGGAGGGGCGAAACGAAACATGTTCTCGGCGGCGCACGCCATATCCTCGCCGAGCGAGGGATTGTTGCGATCGTCGACGATGGTGCCGACGACATGGGCGCCGGCGGCCTCGAGCAGCGCCACGGCCCGCTCGAGCCTGGTGGCGCTGACATCGCCTACGGTCAGCTCCAGCACGACGCCTTGCGTCGCAGCGCAAGCCGCGATCGGATTGACCGGCGAGCCGCTTTCGGCCAGCAAGGCCGGCACGTGCAGCAGCACCAGCTCGTACTTGTCGAGCATCGCATCGAGCGCCTCGCCGATACGGGTGGGATTGTTGAAGGCGGCACGGCCCTCTTCGTCCACCGGCGCACTGAGCACGTCGAAGCCGCGGCCCTGAACATCCGGGCCAATCGGTACTGCGGCATCGGAGGGCTGCCAGCTCGCGCCTTGGCCACCATTCGCGAGATCGACGAGCAAGGTTGAGCGGCCGGAGCGGGCGGCGACAGCTGCAACTGCGACCGCAAGCTCACGGGTTGCCGCGTCGTCGTCGACCGAGGCAATCGCCATCTTGCGAAGGCCGGCAGTCTGCACCGACAAGACCACCTGCTCGACCACTTTCGTGCGGCGGGGCGACATGGTTGAGGTCATCGTGGTCTCGCTCACTGCGAAGGTTGCTCTTGCATCCGCACCATCAACAGATCACCCGGCAACAGCGGGGTGAGCGGTTCTGCCTTGATCGAGCGGGAAACGCCCGACTGGTGACGAACGATCTCGTAGCTCAGCATCGGGTTGACGTTCTGATCAGCACCGGAGAGCGCGTTCTGTCCGGTTAGACGGCGATACGACACCTTCGCTGAATCGACTTCGATACGGCTCTGCGTTGCCTCACGCTCGAGGCGGATCATCTCCTCGTCGAGATGGGCAATCCGCTCCTGGCGAGCGACGTCGAGCTCGCGGGAGATCGACGACAACGAGCTGTGTGCCCGAGCGAGAGCGACGATGACGTTGGTGCGACGCTCCTCGAGAGCGGCGACGCGCGTCTGTTCGTCGAGGGTGCGCTCGAACCGGACAAGGCCCTTGGCATTGAGGGCGCGCACGCTCTTGGAATACTTCTCTCTGAGGTTGATCTGCTCATCGAGGCGCGCCATCTGCTCCTTGAGGAGCTTGATCTCGGCCTCTGAATCAACACGACCACGCTCAAGGGATTTGACGCGGGCCTCGAATGCGGCCTTGCGGCTGGACATCATCGAATTCTGGGCGCCGACCAGCTTGGTGACGTCCTCCTTGCTGACGAGTTCGTACATCTCCTTGGGCGCTTCCAACTTGGAGATGCCCTTGCGCTCAGCCTGGATGCGGGAGAGTTGGGCGATCAGGCGCGCGAGGTCGGCGGCGGCACGGTTGGCCCGCGCGCGTTCGGTTTCAGCCGGCAGGGCGGTGCGGCTGTCGGACGGGCGAAACACGCCACCAGCCAGAGATTCCGCGTGCATCACGGTGTAACCCGGCTTCCAGGGCATGGCGCCCGCGCGGGCGACGTAGCCGTTCACGAACACCGGCTTGTACTCGACGACTTCCAGCGTAACGTGACAGTCGCGGCCGACGCTCCGGCGCACCTGATCGGCGATCTCGCGTTCGAGTTCGCTGGCCGTCTTGCGCGACACCTTGATGCGGCCGACGACGGGAAACGAGATCGTCTCGTCATCGTTGATCCGATATTCGCCAGACAGAACGGGGTACTCCGGCACCCTGATGCTGACACGCTCGGCGCTGGTGATCGGCACGCTGGCCGCAACGGTGCCTTGCTGAGCCGACGCGGGCGGTGCGCTGCGCGAACTGCCACTCTCGGCAAAGACAGGATAGGCTGCGACCGCGACGCCAAACGCGATGCTCAGTGCTGCAGCGGAAACGTTCTGCCGGCTCAGATAAGCCAATCCAGTCGAATTACAATTTGACACGGCACTCTACCCCGCTCCAACGCTGAGTTCCAACTCCACCACACCACCAACGGCGCCGCATTGGCGCCGATCAATTCTTGCCGAGGCCTGCGCCGCAAGCGCTGGTTCCCCGGCTAGGCTTCGCATGCCTTTGACGCTTCAAGCCCATGCGCCAACGACAACAATCATTCGCTCCCGCTCATCCAACAGCAGAACCATCACCACCGACAGTTCGTGTCAAGACGATATTTTCTTTTTTCTATCGGTATTTCTGCTTGTTATGCCGATCACGATAGAAATAACTTTAGCGACAACCACACTGCCGCCTAGCAGGCCCACTTCGCGAAATAGCGTTCCGCTAGCTGAATTGTGGTCGTTCACTGGACACTTGTAACATCAGCCCTTCCTGCGCAATCAACTGATTATCCGCTTTTTTTCGCTCTGGTTAACCTGTGCAGCCACCTGCCGCCAGACCTTTTCGAGAGAAGCAGCTATGCTCGACCAATCGTAATGGTTTCGCGCAGCGCTGCGACCCGATGCCGCCAGCTCCGCGGCGCGGCTGGGATCACGTAACAGCGCGACAAGAGCCTCAGCCTGGCTTTCGACGTCATCTGCGATCATGAGGTCGCGGCCAGGCTCGAGCTGCAGGCCTTCGGCGCCAACGGTCGTCGAGACAACTGGCACATCGGCCGCCAGGGCCTCGAGGATCTTCAGCCGCGATCCCCCGCCAATCCGCAACGGCACGGTGACGACGCTACACGTTGCGAGGTAGGGGCGGACATCGGGGACGTCGGCCGCCAGTTCCACGCCATCCATTGCCGCGATGCGGGCTGCCAAATGGGCCGGCGGATTCCGCCCGACGATGACCAGGCGCGCATCGGCGAGTTTCCGCCTCACCGCGGGATAGAGATGGTCCAAGAGCACGCCAACTGCGTCCTGGTTGGGACGCCAATCGAGGGAGCCCACGAACAGCATGGTGCGACCGTCGGGCCGGCGCACGACGTCCTGGTAGTAAGCGAGATCGACGCCGTTCTCGATGACATCGAAATCGAGGTCGGGGTAGTAGGAACGGGCGAGCTCGCGATCGGCCTCGCTGACCACGGTCACGCGGCTGGCTCGCCTGAATGCCTGGCCTTCGAAATCAACGTATCTGCGCCATTGGGCAAGCATGAACGCACGCTTGAGCGGATTGCTCTCAGATTTAGCAAACCGCTTCCAGATCAGCGATTCCACATTATGGGCCTGAAGGACGCTTGGAATCTTGCTTGAGCCCATCGTGTAGCCGTAGGCCACCCATTCGATTTGGCATAAATCAGGCGGACTTTCTGCGAGAGACGCCTCGACGACCTGCTGCATTCCGGGTGTGATGTGGGAGCGAACCGAATATGGGAGGCGATCCAAAAGATTGGCCGCAAGGCGGCCGTAGAACCTGGGGCCGCTATTTGCGGCGAGCGGCTCGTTAACGAGAATTGGCGAAATGCCATTGTCTGAGAAAAACTGTTTCGCTTCTTTCTCGCTGCCATTGCGGCCGAGCCGACCGATATAGGTAATCTGGTGCTCCTTTGCCAGAGGCAGCATCAGCTTGAGCGTGCGCAAACGCTTGCCGGATGTCGGCGGGAAAGAGACGTCGCTGTCGACAATCGTCACTCTCATGCGTCTCCTCCGGTTGTCACACTTCGCTGTTTTTCAAGCTAAAACCCATCCAAAGCGGCCCCTTGAGATGGTTGTCTGCACCATGAGTTAAGCCAGATCTACGGCACCCACAAGGCGAGTCGCTCGTCATAATTAGCGCAGAAACTTCGGCCAATCCCGATAACCGAACTGCGCCGTGCGCGGATCGCGGAAACCATCAGGGCGTTGCTCCAGACGATCCGCTGGTGTTTTTTTACGGTGAGAGTTAGGCGTTAATCCTCAGACCTGCCCCATGTTGACCTGAAGGTTGTGTCCAGATTGAAAGAGAGCAAAGGCGGAGTGACCCGAAACGCCGATCAGAATTTTCGGCCATTCAGATCCGGCATAGCCATGACATCCACGCTTCAGGGCACCCAGCGACCACTTCGGACAGGATCTATGACGACAGCTAGGGCCAGGTCCGGCGTGGTGCAGATCGTCAATCGGATGAGCCCGGGCGGGATCGAGACTATGGCGCTCGACCTTGTCGGCGATCGCCTGTTGGGCGGGTCGATTGTCAGTCTTGCAGGCGACAAGGCCGACCTGCTGCAGTCGTGGCCCGCACTCGATGCCATCTCGGAGCAGATCTATTGCGCAGGCCAAGGGGAGCAAAGCCACTTCGCCGTACTGCGCGGCATGATCAGGTTTCTGCGGCAAGTGCGGCCGCAGGCGGTGATCGCGCATCACATCGGGCCTCTGCTGCACGGCGGGGTTGCTGCCCGCATTGCCGGCGTGCCCCGCGTCATCCACATCGAGCATGACGCCTGGCACTACGACAATCCGAAGCACAGGACGATTGCGAAGGTCTGCGAACGGTTGGTACGGCCAAGCCGTGTCGCCGTGTCGGAGGAGATCGTGGCCCGTGTCCACGAGTTCCTGCCGGGTGCCCAGTTCACCGTCATTCCCCCCGGCATCGACATCAGTCGCCACAAGCCCGCGGATCGCCGCTCTTCGCGCGCCAAGCTCGGGCTGCCAATCGACGCCCCGATCATCGGCAGCGTCGGCCGGCTGGCCGAAGTCAAAGGCCATCGCTTCCTGCTTGCTGCCCTTGAACAACTCGAGGACGACATCCACGTGGTGCTGGTCGGCGACGGGCCTGAACGGCGCGCATTGGAGGCGCAGGCCCAAGAGGCCGGCCTAAGAGGGCGCGTTCATTTTCTTGGTATGCGCTCCGACCCAGAAGTTATTGTGCCGGCGTTCGACGTCTTTTGCCTGCCGTCGCTGGCCGAGGGACTGCCGCGGGCGCTGCTGGAGGCACAGGCTTGCGGCCTCCCAGTCGTGGCAAGCAACGTCGGTGGCGTGGCGCGCGCCATGCCGGCTGGCAGTGGGCAACTGGTGGCAGCGGGCGAGCCCGACGCCATCGCCTCGGCGGTCAGGTCCGTGCTTTCTAGCACGCATGACCCGGCGACGATACGCGGCCACGTGGTCGAGTGCTTCTCGCTTGATGCGACCAAGCGCGCGCTCGCAGCACTCGTGGAGGCCCGGCGATGACGACCTACCTGCTCGAGGCCTTCATCTTCCTGTCGGGCGTGGTGATCGTCTATCATCACTTCGTCTATCCGGCCCTGGTCAACCGGCTGGCCGAGCGCAAGCGTCGCCAGGATGCCAAACGCCCGTTGCCGACGTTGGCAGACAGCGAGTTGCCGCATTTCACCGTGATCGTGCCGGCCTATAACGAAGAAGCTTATATTGCCGAGAAGATCCGCGATCTCGCCAGCCTCGATTATCCGCGGGACAAACTGCGCATCGTGGTTGCGCTGGACGGCAGCACCGACCGCACGCGTGAGCGCGCCGAGGCTGCACTGCAGAGTCTCGGCAACCAAAGCACGATCGAGCTGCGCGTTTTCGAGCGCAACCGCGGCAAGGTGGCCGTTCTCAACCAATGCATCGCGGAAGCGAGCGAGAGCGATCTCATTGCGCTGACAGACGCGTCGACGACGGCGGGGGCACATGCGTTGCGACGGGCGGCGGCGCAGTTCGTCGACCCGAGCGTGGGCGTTGTGTTTGCGACCTACACGCTCAAGGATGCCGGCAGCGAGGGGGAACGCGTCTACACCCTCTACCAGACGCAACTGCGCTTCGATGAAGCCACGCTCGATTCCCCCATGGGTGGACACGGCGCGCTCTACTTCATCCGCCGTTCGCTCTGGAAACCGATGCCGGCCGACACCATCAACGACGACTTCATCCTGCCGATGAGTATCATCGCCCGGGGCAGCAAGGGCATCTACGACCGCTCTATCGTTGGCGTCGAGCTCGAGCAGACCCAGTCGGACCAGGAGTTCCGCCGGCGGGTGCGCATCGGTGCCGGCAACCTGCAGCAGGCTGTTCGACTTTGGCGGCTTGCCGATCCGCGCCGGCCTTGGCTCGCATTCACGTTCCTATCTGGCAAGGGTTCGCGTCCTTTCATGCCATTCATCGCCATTGCGACGGTGCTTGCGACACTGGCGTTGGCGGTGCAGGGATCGGTTTTCTTCGGCTGGCTCCTGGGCCTGGAGCTGGCGACCTTGATCGTCGCCACCGCGGTGATCGTCATCAGGCATCCCTCAACGCCCCGGCTGCTCGCCTGGCTCGGCTATCTGGTCGAAGGCCACTTCGCCTCGATGATCGGTGCCCTGCAGGTAATGGCCGGCGTGAGGCTCAAGCATTGGCAACCTGGAGCGTCAGATGCCCCGTCGCCCTGACGCCAGCGCGTATTGCCTCCCGTCGCACGCGCGCCGGCCTGCCGCGGCGGTGCCTGCTTTGATGGTGGTACTGCTGGGCTGGCTCAGCCTTGCTCTCGTCTGGGCAGCGCAGGCGCAGGCCCAGAACCTGCTTGCCAACGGCAACATGGAGCAGACCGGCAAGGACAAGGTTCCGGGTTGGACGGCCTATGCCTGGGAAGGTTCCGGGCAGATCGAGACGACGGAGGCGGCAGCTTTCGAAGGGCGCCGTTCCGTGATGATCTTCGGCGATGGCATCGCCAAGCAGGCAGTATTCCAGCAGCCGGAGCTGCCAGCCTGCTCCTATATCCTCAGCGGCAAGGCTGCCGCATTTGGCGCCATCGGCAACGCCTCGAAGCTTTCGGGCGCTATTCACGTCATCCAGGCGGATGGACAGAACACCACACATCGCGTGCTGACCGGCGACACTGGCTGGCGATACTTCCAGTATACGTTCACCGTCCGCCAACCCGGGAAAACCTCGGTCTACCTCTTCAACTACGGCAGCGGCCGCATCTTCTTCGACGATGTGACGCTCGAAAAAGTCGCGGGTTGCCCCAAGCTTGCCGACCGCTTCGCCTTTTCCGAGACCGACAGGCCCCTCACCTTCGATCCGCCGGTGACAGACGCGGACTGGGTGCTGGGCGGCTATTGCCGGGGGAGCTATCAGAGCCGCCATGCGTTGTGTGAGCGACTGGGGAAGGCCGGACGTCGCCCCTCGGCAGTGCGTTCCGGGCCACCGAAAGCGCCGCTGAACCTTGCCGATTTCGAAACGCGGAACCCGTTCGACTTCGGCACCCGGCTGACGAGCGAGGCCATCAGCGGAGCCAAATCGGCGATCGTGACGGCCGGCAGCTACATTTCCGCCCGCAGCAAGAGCGGGCTGCCCAGCGACTGGTCGAGCTATGACTGGCTGCGACTGGACGTCCGCAATCCGTCGCCGGGGCCCGAGCCGCTCAACGTACAGATCTGGGACGACAAGACGAACGGCTACTGGGAAAGGGTCAACTGGTACACCTTCGCCGCGCCCGGCACTTCGACGATCGAGGTGCCGCTGCAGACCCATGTCGGCGAAAAAAGCGTGATCGGCGACCGGCGCCGGCTCGATCTCAAGAACGTCAGAGTGCTCGCCATCTCCGAGACAAAGACGGATCTCACGGTCGATAATTTCCGCCTCGAGGCCGATCCACCGATCACCAGCGGATTTGACGAGTTGATCGCGCTGGATGCTGGGCCTGGGTCGGGACCGGTCATGACCGGCTTCAGCCAGTTCACACCGGCCCACATCTACCGACCCGAACGCGGCTGGGGAATCATCCCGGGCTCCGCCGTCGCGCGCAGCGAGGATCGGCGCCACCCCGACAATCTCTATCGCGACTGGATCTCGTTTACCGGCGGTGGACTGCAATTCGACCTGCCGAACGGCGACTACACGGTCTGGCTGATGCTCGAAGACCCCGGCTACTGGGAGTATTATCCGAGCTATCGATCGCGCAACCTGCTGATCCAGGAGCAGGTGGTGCACACGGAGACTCCGAGCTATCAGGACTTCCTCAAGCGCTACCTTCGCCATGCCAGCGACGAGGATCTGCCGGGAAGCGACATCTGGAAACGCTACGTCGAGGCACGCTACCACCCGCAGATCTACCAGGCGCGGGTAACGGACGGGCGCCTCACCATTCGGTTCAAGAGCTCGGGCGATCCCTACGCCAATGCCCTATCGGCGGTGGTCGTCTATCCCACGACGCGCGCCAAGAATGGGCAGGCGTTCCTGCGGGATCTGGCGCAGCGGCGCGAGCGGCAGTTCAACGGCGAATACCGCCAACTGCTGCCGCTGCAGCCCGCTGCCAATTTTGAGACGGCCGAGACAAAGACGGGCGCTGCGGCACTGGAGGTGTTCCACCGGCCCGTTGGAGTGCCCGTCCAAGCTAGCGACCGGCCGGGTCCCAACGAAGTCGTCTCCCGCCTCGGGATCGAGTTGGCGCGTGGCCAGATCGAGCCGCTGACGGTCTCTTTGCGGGCGCAAACCAGGATGACGCTGGTGGGCGCGCGGCTCACACTGAAAGGCCTTGGCATTACGCCGCGGGTGATCCGTTACCGGGCCAAGCGGCAGACGGAAGACGGCAGCATCTACATGAGCGTGCCGCGCGTTCTCGATCCGCTCGAAGCGGACGCAGAGACGCCGCTGGTGCTGGCTCCGGGGGTGGCACGCACGCTTTGGTTCGACGTCGAAGCGCCTCTGACTGCGCCGGCCGGCAGGATCGATGGCACTTTGGATTTACGGTTCGGCGACGGCTCTACACGCACGCTGCCGGTTGTTGCCGAGGTACTGCCGTGGTCGCTGCCCGAAGCCGACATCCCGATCGGCTATCTTGGCGTCGCACCGTCCTATCCGGGGGCCAACTATCCTGAGCTCGCGGAGCGGCGCATCAAGGAGCTCGATGCTTCCGTCAAGCTACTGCGCAAGTGGGGCATGACGGCGGCCTCCGGCGGCCTTTCCAACCTGATCGTGAACGGCTATCGCGCGGGCGTGCCGCTGATCGACTTCGCGCTTGCCGACACATCGATGGCAGCGGTCCGGCGCGCCTTCAAAGGTGACGTGCTGACCTATTCGGGCCTGCAGCTCGGCGGCGCGCTCCAACCCTATGCGCCGATTGACACGCGTGGAGCTCTGAACAGGCCGTTCAACGTCGTGCTCAAGGATGTGCTCGGCGCAATCACGCGACACGGGAAGGCGGAGGGTTGGCCGGAGCTGCGCCTGGTGGTCGGCGACGAGCCCAGAGGCGAGAACGTGCAGCGGTCGATCGAAATGGCGCGGGCCATCAAGACGGCTGCGCCGGAGGCGAAAACGGCCGTTTTCACAAGCTTCGTAAAGGGCGACGAGGAGACGGCGGCGCTGGCCGGTGCCGTCGACCGGCTCTACATCGCCCACCACAATGCGGCCACTGTCGAGCGGATCGTGAAATCGGGGAGCGAATGCTCGCTCTACAATCGGTTCTCGCGCTTCGAGCGCGGCTTCTACCTCTACAAGATGCGTCAGCTCGGCTGTCGCGGGCACATGATGTTCGCCTTCAGCTCGGTTCACGCGGACCCCTGGTACGGGCTCGACGGCCGGGAAGAGGAATACGTGGCAGTGTTCGTCCATCCGGACGGACGGCTCAGGCCCGCTGTCGATTTTGCCCTCTATCGGGTCGGCGTCACCGACTACCGCACGATACTTGCATTGGAGCGTGCGATCGGGGCTGCGGCGGACGGCCCGGCGAAGGTTAACGCCAAGGCCTTCCTCGCCGATCTCGAGCGCCGCACTCAGGTTGGGCATACCGCTCCACGGCCTTGGACGGAAGCCGAACTCGACAGCGTGCGGCTCGAGGTTAACCGGCTGATCCGCGCGTTGGGATACAGCGAGCCATTACCGGGCCCGGCGGCCAAAGGGAGATAAGACCAGTGCTCAGTTCCCTTGCCTCTCGAGCAGACAGTGCGCGCAACCAGGTGATGCTGGCGCTCGGCTCCGCCATGGCGCTCGCCGGCATCGCCGTGCTGCAGCCGCTTGCCGCGTTGCTCGGGGCCGCGCCGCTGGTGGTTTGGCTGATCATCGTCTATCCGGCGACCTGGATCATCGCCTTCATGGCGCTGTCGCAATACCGGCTGGCGGACGCATTCACCTTTCTGCTCCCGCTGCATCTGCCACTTGCATTCGGCGCGATGGCGCTCGGGGCGCTGGTTTGGCATGTCATGATTTCACGGGGCTATAAGGCCGTATGGCGCCCTGAACTCTGGGCGATGCTGATCATCCTCGTGCTCTCGATCCTGGGGCTGCCGCTCGCGATCGATCGACCGAAGACGTTCGAATTCATCCTCGATGTTTTCTGGAAGGTGATTGCGGCTTCGTTTGCGCTCGCCTGGATCCTGCGGCGGCAGGTGGACTTTGCGCGCTTCACCGTAACGACGCTGGTTTGCGGCACGTTGATCGGGCTGGTGGCACTTTACAACAAGGCCAATGGCATCGATCTCGTGGAAGGGACACGGGTGACGATCGGGCGGGCGCTGCATTCGCCGCTGGCCGACCCCAACGACCTCGCACTGGCGCTGATGTGTCCGTTCAGTATGGCGCTGGCGATCCTCGTCTACCGGACAAGCCCGGCCTTGAAAGTGCTGGCGGCGGTGACGACGATGACGACCATGCTCGGCATCATCGCAACACAAAGTCGTGGCGGACTGCTCGCCGTGCTTGCCGGCATTGCGGTGGTTGGCCTGCACCGAATCCGATCACGCAACGCGGTGATCGCCATCGTGGCCGCGCTGGCGGTGCTGCTGTTCGTGGTGATGGGCATTGCCGGACGCAAATCCGGCGGCTTCGACGAGTTGTCGGAAAGCGGCATCGACCAGTCGAGCTATCTGCGGACAGTCGTTTGGACAGCAGCCCTCAATATGGCCTTGCATCGGCCACTGACGGGAGTCGGACTGTCAGCGTTCTCCAGCGCCTTCTATTTCTACACGCCCGTTTGGGTGCAGAAGGACCTGGCGCCGCACAGCACCTGGTTCGGCATGCTCGGCGAGCTCGGCATTCCTGGCCTCGTCGCCCTGCTCTACATGATCGGCCATGCCATCCTCTCGATCCAGTACTGCAAAAACCAGTTGGAGCAACAGAGGGCGCCGCCGCTCATGCAGGCGTTGTCGCTCGGGCTCAAGGCGAGCCTGATCACCTTCTGCGTGGGCGGCAGTTTTCTGGGCCAGCACGCGTCCTGGCCGCTCTATACGATTGTCGCGCTCGGCGTAGCACTCCGGATCCATGTCGACGGGCGAGCACATGCTGTCGATGGTTCGGAGGCTGCGGGGAGAGACGCTGGCGGGCCAATCCGAAGCGCACCTGCCGCCGCCGCTGCCGCTACCGCCCCCAGGGTCAGAGGCGCATCACCATGATGGCGCTCACCCCACCTCCCCCTTACGGGCGCGTCCGGCGGCTCCCGGAGCCTGACACAGACCCGCCCGTTACCTGATCGTCATTCGGCTACAATCACCCTCCTCTAGTACAAACGGATTACGAGATCCCATGTCAGACGCCAACGCATCGACCAGGCCGAGTTTCGCCCGCTCGCTCCAGCGCCTTTTGAGTGCGCTCTGGATCAGACGCTACTTGATGATCGTGCCGCTTCTGGTCAGCCTTCCGATCGGCATCGCACTCAGCTATCTGCTGCCGCGCAGCTACGTGGCGACCACGCTGCTGCTGCTGCAGGAAGCGAACGGGGGGCCGCTTGCCATCAATCAGACGCCGATCCAGCCGTTCCACACTCAGGACCGGCTGAACGGCCTGCAGGCCCTGCTCAAGAGCGAGCACATCTTGCGCCCGGTGATCAAGGAGCTCAACCGCGACAAGGGTCCGATGACGCCGAAGGAATGGTCGCAGGCCGTGACCGACTTTCAGGACTCGCTGTCGATGTCCAATCACAGCAGCGAAATCATCGAGGTGCGCCTGAAAGGGGCCAAGGCGGAAGGCCTCGGGCGAACGCTCGAGGCGGTGACGGCAAGGTTGCTGGAAAGCCTCATGTCGCCCGAGGACGTGATCGTCACCGCACCGCAGATCATCGTCGAGCGGCGGCGTGAGCAACTTTCGCAAGCCGAAAAGGAGTTTGCCGAATTCACCGAACGCTACCGCGCCAAGGCGGTGGCCGGCGGCAACTCGAGCGATCCGGACGCAAAGAAGCTTGCAAACCTCAGAGCCGAGCACGAGAAGGCGCAGTCGGAAATCGAGACCCAACGCACGGCTCTGAACCTTGCATCGGGCCAGACCGCCGAGCTCAGCGCCAGTATCGATGCCGCACGCGCGCGGATCGCCCAGTTCGGGTCGCGCAACGATGCCGGGCGCATGGACGTCAAAATCGCCCAGGACCAGCTCAATCGACTGCTGACGCTGCAGGTCCTTGAAAAGCAGCATGAAGAGCGCAGCCAGGAGATCAATGCGCTGGTGGCGGCGCTGGCGCCGGCTGGCCAATCGGCGGCTGAGACCATCAAGATTGCGCGCGAGCGCTCGGAGCTGCAGAGTTCCGTCCAGACCGCGCGGGAACGTCTGGCGCAGGCTGAGCAACGGTTCGGCAACCGGGCTTCGGCCAGCAAATTCCAGATCCTGAGGGCGCCGGAGCAGATCACCATCATCGATCCGCCGAAGGACCCCGAATTGCCCAACCTCAGGCGCAGCGTAATTGTTGCCGGCGCCGTTGCGGTTGGCCTCATTCTGGGCCTCGGACTGGCTCTACTCGCAAGCCTAGCCGACACCCGCCTGCTGGCGACGGAACAACTGGTGCGCATCACACGAGCGCCGATCTGGGGGCGATTGCCCATGGAGCGGGGCGTTGGACAGAACTAGCTCTCGCATGGCGTGCCGGCACCTGAATTGCCGGCACGGCCGCACCGGCCGCCCTTGGCGCGTATCACCCCGCGCATCAAATCAGGGCACTGCACGGTCGACCAGCGGCGGCGGTGTATCACTCTGGGACAGTCAGCGGCCGAGATCGCCGCTGGATGGCGGGCCGGATGAGGCACCTACCAACAGATGGCGGCATATTCTTGCCGGGTTTGCGGATTGCACCTTCGTCGCGACATTCTAAAAGCGATATGTGCATACGTTCCGCTGGTTTTTTGGAACCGTTAAGGAAACAGCATTTCTTTGATATGGCTCATTGTGGTTCGAAGTTGGAATGCTAATTTGTACTTTGGATGCAGCCGGCTGCGTGCCGCAAGTGCGCCGCGACGCCGAAGCGCCCGTGTTGGAACGGCTTTTGCTAATCCTGCACTAGTTCCATCACTGGAACAGGATGGTCCGAGCATGCTAGATTTCTCCGTAAGCCGCTGAAATAGCACGCCCGGAGCAACGAATAGGGCGAAACGTGGGTATCGCTGCAGTACTGGTCGGCAATTCAACGCTTGTCGTGCGCTGCACCGAGCTCCTGCTGACACATGGCATCGAAGTGGTCGGCATTGCGACCCGCAATGGCCAGGTCGCAGCCTGGTGCGAGCAGCGCGGGGTCGCCTGCGAGCCGCTGCCCGGGCGGGGCGCCGAGGGCATTTTTACCGACCGGACCTTCGATTATCTCTTCAGCGTCGCCAATCTCGACATACTGCCCGAAGCGCTCATCCGCCGCGCCGGCAAAATGGCCTTCAATTTCCACGACGGGCCACTGCCTCAGATGGCGGGCCTCAACACGCCAGTGTGGGCGTTGATGGCGGGTGCCCCCCAACATGCGGTGACCTGGCACGAGATGACCGGTGATCTGGATGCGGGGCGCATTGCTGTCACGCAGTCGATAGAGGTCAGCGAGGACGAGACCGCCTTCTCGCTCAATGCCAAATGCTATGAAGCTGGCCTTGCCACATTCGACCGTCTCGTTGAGGCCATCCTCTGCAACCAGGTCACGCTCGCCCCACAGTCGGGGCCGAGGAGCTTTACGACACGCGCGAAGCGGCCGCAGTTTGGCGGCCTGATCGATCCCAGCGCGAGCCCAGAGGCGATCGGGCGGAGCGTCCGCGCGCTCGATCATGGTCCGTACTGGAACCCGCTGGCGCTGGCGAAGATCGCCACATCCGCAGGCGTGTTCAGTGTCTCCGGCATCGCGCCGGGTCCGGCAATGCGCGAGGTAGCACCCACCGGGACCATCCTCAGCCGCGACGCTTCCGGCGTCACGGTCGCGGCTAGTGGCTCAAGAATCCAGTTGACCGGCCTCTCGACACTCGATGGCAAACCCGCCGCAGCCGATACGATTGTTGCGCTTGCCCCCGGCCAGAAACTACTGGCGGCGCCGGACGGGGCCCAGGGCAGGCTCCTGCAAGAAATCACCGATCAGTCCGGACGCGACGAGGCTTACTGGATCGCATACCTTGGCGGGGCGGAGGAGACGGCCGAGCTTGGCTATCCCGGCGCGACCTCGTCCGCTGCGGGCCGCGATGCGGTGGGCAGTTGGCACAAGGTCGAACTGGGAATGGGGCTCGCGACGGCGTCGGCCGTGCTGGAGCTTTCAAGTGAGAGCGTGCTGTTGACGGCGCTCGCCATCTGGCTCGGGCGCACGGCCGCCGGCGGTTTGCCGTTCGCGGCCATTGATGCGCCATTGCCGGAAGTAGGCTGCGATCTCGCCCCCGCACTGTTCCTCGACTGGCGGCCGCTCCGGCTCGGCATCGACGCCAAGCGGACGGTGCGTGCGGCGGCATCGGTGTTCGACCAGGAGAGTGAGGCTCTGCGTCGGCGCGGACCGCTGGCACGCGACCTGGAGAGTCGGCTCCTGCGCACCGACGCGCCTGCTGCGCGATGGCCGCGGCCACTTGCTCGGATCGTCCCGGATACCAAACTCGATAGCGCGGGGCTACGGGCATCGGGAGACGGTATGCCACCGATCATGCTGCTGGTGGAGGACACAGGTGCCGTCCCAAGCATGCTGATCGACGCCCGGCGCTTCACGCTGGCAACGGCGCACGCGATGGCCCGACACCTGGCGCACGTGATCGGCCAATTGGCGCAGCATCCCGACGCCGCTATCGGCGATATCGATGTCGTCCCGGCGGACGAGACCAAGCTATTCCTGGCGATTGATGCAGCTACGGTGCGGGCTATCGAGCCTCAGTTGATCGATCAACAGATCGCCCGGCAGGCGCTCAAGACGCCCGAGCGGATCGCCCTGCGCTGGCATGCGCGCTGCCTCAGCTATGCGGAGCTCGACGCGGCAGCCGAGAGACTGGCCAAGCATCTGGCCAATCTCGGTGCCTCAGTCGGCAAGCGCGTTGCGGTGTCGCTCGAACGGACGCCGGCCATGGTGGTCTCGCTGATCGCCATCCTGCGCACGGGGGCCGCGTACGTGCCGATCGATCCGCGCTTTCCGACCGAACGCATCAACTTCATCCGTGAGGATTGCGACGCCCACCTGGTGATCACGGACCAGCCGGCACTTGGAGGCAGGCACGCCATCATCGTCAACTCGATGGGTGAAGTCGAGAGCTTCAGCGTCGAGGCCGCCACGCGCGGAGGGTGCGAGGCTGCCAGCGCCTCACCACAGCGCGCACCCGATGACCTTGCCTACCTCACCTACACTTCTGGCTCGACCGGTAAGCCGAAGGGCGTCGGCGTTACGCATGGCAACGTCGCCAACTTCTTTGCCGGTATGGACCAGCGCGTACCGCGAGCGGACGGTGGGACCTGGCTTGCCGTCACCAGCATCTCGTTCGACATTTC
This sequence comes from uncultured Alphaproteobacteria bacterium, assembly GCA_963761475.1. Lineage (GTDB taxonomy): Bacteria > Pseudomonadota > Alphaproteobacteria > Rhizobiales > Hyphomicrobiaceae. The sequence continues at coordinate 254,587 of CAVXGT010000006.1, read as the reverse complement.
AGTGTTGGAGCTGCTGTGGACGCTGACGCGCGGCTATACGGTAGCCCTGCATTCGCGCACGCCCGACGATGGCGCGGTTGAGATGGCGACCACTACGAGGGAACTCGGCTTCAGTCTCTTCTATTTCGCAGCAGCGGGTGAGCCTCAGGGCGACGCGCAAGTGCCAACTGGACGAGATGCCTACCGACTACTCATGGAGGGCGCGCGCTTCGCCGATGCGCATGGTTTCGAGGCGGTATGGACGCCCGAACGGCATTTTCACGGCTTTGGCGGCATCTACCCAAATCCTGCCGTCGTGGGTGCGGCAATCGCCGCCATCACGCGCCAGATTTCAATACGGGCGGGAAGCTGCGTACTGCCGCTGCATGATCCGCTGCGGGTGGCGGAGGACTGGGCACTGGTCGACAATCTCTCCGGTGGTCGCACAGGCATCGCCTTTGCATCGGGCTGGATGCCGGGCGACTTTGTGCTGGCTCCTGAGGCTTTCGCCTCGCGCAAGGCCTTGATGCTCGAGCACATGGATACGATCGCGCGGCTTTGGGCCGGCGACACCGTCGAGCGCCTGCGACCGGACGGCATCAATGCGGCCATCGGCACGCTGCCGCGGCCGATCCAAAAGAGCCTGCCGACCTGGCTGACAGCGGCCAAGAACCCAGAAACCTTCGTGCTAGCGGGGCGGCGGGGCAACAACATCCTCACGCACATGCTCGGCATGTCCATCGACGAGCTTGCCGAGAACATCGCCGCCTACAGGTCGGCCTGGACAGCCGCGGGTCACACAGGGCGCGGGCGCGTCAGCGTCATGCTTCACACTTTCGTCGGTGAGGACGAGCAAACCGTGCGCCACATCGTGCGCGCGCCGATGAAAGCCTACCTGGCGAGCGCCGTCGACATCGTTCGGGAAGCCGCCTGGAACTTCCCAACGCTGGTGCGCAAGGACGCGGCCGCTTTTGACGCCAGTCGCGCCACACTCGATGCAAGCGCACTGTCACCGGATGAACTGGACGCGGTGCTCGAGCACGCGTTCGATCGCTACTATGAGACGAGCGGGCTCTTCGGTACGCCTGAGCGCTGCGTCGACATGGCGGCGAGGCTCAAAGCGCTCGGCGTCGACGAACTCGCCTGTCTCATCGACTTCGGCGTCGATACCGACACAGTGCTGCAAAGCCTGCCGCTGCTGGCAGAGGTGATGCAATCCGCCAATGGCGGTGGGCGCACGGCGGCCGCTCAATTGACGGTCGGCGACGACATCGAACGCCATGATGTCCGCCACCTGCAATGCACACCCAGCATGGCCGCCATGCTGATGGCCGACGATGACGGCCGGCGCGCGCTTGGCCGGCTCGATACATTGCTTGTCGGGGGCGAAGCGTTGCCGCCCGACATGGCCGCCAAACTTGCCGGGATCGTCAGGGGCAAGGTGCTCAACATGTATGGTCCGACCGAAACCACGGTGTGGTCGACGGTGGCGGAGATCACAGGCCGCGAACATTTCGTGCCGCTCGGCACGCCGATTGCCAACACAAGCCTCGATGTGGTCGATAGCGCCGGGCGCTCACTGCCAGCACTGGTGGCGGGCGAGCTTCTGATTGGTGGGGATGGCGTGGCGCAAGGGTACTGGCGGCGCGCCGATCTCACGGCTGAGCGGTTCGTCATGCACACGCGCGGACGACGGCCGCAGCGCTACTACCGGACCGGCGACCTCGTGCGTCGGCATGAAGATGGTTCGCTCGAGTTTCTCGGGAGGATCGACCATCAAGTCAAGATCAGGGGGCACCGGATCGAGCTCGGCGAGATCGAGGCTGCGCTCGCCAGCGCTCCGGGGGTGGCGGGTGGTGTCGTCGTGGCGCACGAGGACCCTTCGGGGCCTGCACTTGCCGGCTTCATCGTGCCCGCAGCCGGGGTGCGACTCGATTCCGCGAATGTTCGTCAGCATCTGGCGGCACGGTTGCCGGCGATCATGGTGCCGGCGAAATTGACGGTGCTGGCAGCCTTTCCGCAGACCCCGAATGGCAAGATCGATCGCAATGCGCTCGCGAAGGAGGCTCAGCGACCGGCGGCGGAAGCGCCAAGCCAACGAGCGCACCAGGTTTTGCCCCCTCGTGGCAGGCCAGCGGCCGGGGCGGCAGCATCGACACCCGGAGAAGCCGCGCTCGCAGAGAAAATCGGTGCGGTGTGGGCACGCCTGCTCGGACGCGAGATGATCGAGGCGGAGCAGAACTTCTTCGACCTCGGCGGACATTCGCTGCTGGCCGTTGAACTGCACCGACTGCTCACACGCGAGGTTGGGCTCGATCTCAAACTGACGGACATTTTCCGTTTCCCGACGATCGAGGGCCTGTGCCGGCATGTCGGTGCACTGCAGAGCGGCGTCAGTGTCGCCCCGAACGGGAGCTCGGAGACTGCTGGCGCAGAACGCGCACGTCTACGGCTCGCCATGACCCGGCGCGGACGACCGGCATCTGCACCCGCAGCGAACATTGCACCTGCCAACGGAGGTCGGCATGAGTGAACCGATCGCCACCGGTCGCATCGCCATCGTGGGCATGGCCGGGCGCTTTCCTGCCGCGCGCAACATCGAGGAGCTCTGGCAACTGCTCCAAGGCGGGCTGGAAGCTGCGACGTGGCTCGACGACGAAGCGCTGAAGGCTGCGGGCGCCAGTGCGGAGGAGCTTGCCCAACCCAACTATGTCAAGGCTGCCATGGTGCTGCCAGACATGGAGATGTTCGACGCCGGATTTTTCGGTTTCTCGCCGCGCGAAGCAGCGATCCTCGATCCACAGCACCGCCACTTCCTCGAAACGTGTTGGGAGGCGCTCGAGGATGCTGGCCATGTGCCGCGACGCTTCCCCGGCGCCATCGGCGTCTTTGGCGGCTGCGGCATGCAGGCTTACATGGCCGAGAACCTGATGCCGAACCAGGCGCTGCGTCAGTCTGTTGGTATGTTCCTGCTGCGGCACACGGGCAATGATAAGGATTTCCTGACGACGCGCGTGTCCTATCTGCTCGACCTCAAGGGGCCTTCGATCGGCGTGCAAACGGCTTGCTCGACGTCGCTCGTTGCTGTGCACATGGCCTGCCAGTCCCTGCTTGCGGGTGAGTGCGACATGGCGCTGGCCGGCGGCGTATCCATCGAGGTACCGCACGGCCTGGGCTACATCGCCGCCGAGGGCGAGATCCTGTCGCCGACCGGCCATTGCGCAGCCTTCGACGATGATGCAAAGGGCACGGTTTTCGGCAGCGGCACGGGCGTGGTGACGCTGCGCCGGCTGGAGGACGCGATTGCCGACGGAGACAACATCCGCGCCGTCATTCTCGGAAGCGCGGTCAACAACGACGGAGCGGACAAAGCCGGCTACCTCGCGCCGTCCGTCGACGGGCAGGCACGGGCAGCCGGCGAAGCCGTAGCCATCGCCGGGGTGCCCGCGCAATCGATCGACTACATCGAGGCCCACGGCACGGGAACGGTGATCGGTGATCCGATCGAGCTCTCGGCGCTGGCGCAGGTCTATGGCAACGACACCGCCAGCGGGACCATCGGCATCGGCTCGATCAAGACCAACATAGGACATCTGGACACGGCGGCTGGTGCCGCGTCGCTGATCAAGGTCGTGCTCGGCCTGGAACACGAGACCCTTCCGGCTTCGCTGAACTTCAAGACGCCCAACTCGCGCTTCGACTTCGCTACGGGACCGTTCAACGTATTGGCGCAACCGCGGGCCTGGCCGCGCGGGGACCGCCCGAGGCGGGCCGGCGTCAACTCGCTTGGTGTCGGCGGTACCAATGCACATGTCGTCATCGAGGAACCGCCGGCGATACCATCGCGCGCCAGCGACCCGCAGACGCCCGTGCTGCTGACGATATCGGCCAAGTCAGCCACGGCGCTCGAGGGGCTCACCGAGAAGTGGCGTGCCTTCGCAGTGCGGGCCGGGCCCAAGCCGGCGTTGGCCGATGCCGCGTTCACCAGCCAGGAAGGCCGGGAGGCGTTTGCGCATCGCATGGCCGTTTCGGCCGGTAGCTGGAGCGAGGTTGGCGAAGCGTTGGGCAAACGGGCCTCGCGACGGCGCGCCAAGGGGATCGCTGCCTCCAGCAGTCCGGACGTGGTGTTCATGTATCCAGGTGGAGGCTCGCAGTATCCGGGCGCCGGACGCGATCTCTACCGATCGTCACAAGCCTTCCGGGAGGCGGCCGACGAATGCCTGGCGCTGGTGCCTGACGAGGCCCGCGATCTGGCCGATCTTCTGTTCGGAGAGGGAGCCGAGCAAGACGATGCGGGCGCAAGACTCGAGCATCCACTGCTCTCGATCCTCGCCGTTTTCATCACCAGCTACGCCCTGACGCGCTATTGGGAGAGCCTCGGGGTACGTCCCAGTGCGGTGATCGGCCATAGCGCGGGCGACTATGCAGCAGCAGTGGCGGCCGGCGTCATGAGCGTTGGCTCCGCGATAGCCATCGTCACGCTGCGCGGGCGGATCTTCCAAGCGCTGCCAGCCGGCGCCATGCTTTCGGTCTCGCTCGACGAGCGCGCGTTGCGCAACGCTATCGGTCCCGATCTCGATATTGCCGTCCTCAACGGTCCGGGACACGCGGTGGCATCGGGAGCACGCGAGGCGATCGAGGCCTTGCAGCGACGGCTTGAAAGCGAAGACGTGGACTGCAGCCTCATCCGCATTTCGGTTGCCGCCCACTCGCGCATGCTAGACCCGTTCCTCGATGAGTTCCGCGGCAAGCTGGAGCAGATGAAATTCCGGGAACCCAGCGTTCCCATGATCTCCGGCCTGACCGGCAACTGGGCAACGCCTGAGGAGCTGACCTCTCCGGGTCATTGGGTGCGCCACCTGCGGGAAACCGTACGTTTCGGCGATGGTCTCGTCACACTGCTGCACGACAAGTCACCGATCCTGCTCGAGGTCGGGCCACGTCAGGCGTTGACGTCGCTTGCCGGTTTTGCGCAGACCCGCCATCAGCCCAAGGCCGTGATCGCCTCGACGCGCTCGGCCCTCGAGAATGATTGCGACGTCGGCGTTGTCACTGCGGCAGCCGGTGCGCTGTGGGCGAACGGGGCCGATGTCGATCTGTCGCAACTTCGAGGGTCGGGGCCGCATCGCAGGGTGGCGCTGCCGACCTACGCGTTCGAACGCCAGCGGCACTGGATTGAAAGGCCGGCGCGGCATGCCGCCGTGCGGGACCATGCCACGGCTGCACCCGCGGCACCGCCGCCGCCGCTGATCGAACGCCTGGCGCGCCGCAAAGACTGGTATCAGGTGCCGCAGATGCAGCCGCATCCGCTGCCGGGAGAGGGCGTGGCGCAAAAGGCCGGAACCTGGCTGGTGCTGTCGGACGGCTCGGAACTTGCGCGGAAACTCCAGGCCGAAATCATCGACCGCAAAGGCCGAGTCCTGACGGTCGAAATGGCAGGCTCGCGGCGGCTGGAAGCGGGAGGCGCTTTGGCCATAGATCCGAGCGCCGCCGACGACTATCCAGCACTGGTTGCGACGCTCGATCAGCAGGGAATTGCCATCGACGGCATTGTGCATATGTGGGCGCAAACGCCGGATCGGGGGCAGGCACATCCGCCGCAGGATCAGACGCGGGCTTTCGACAGCCTGTTCCGCCTGCTCAGGGCCACCATGCTGGCGGGCTGGGATTTAGCGCTGCGATTGGTTGTCATCACCCGCGGCGTGGCTGCGCTCGGCTCGACGCCGGCGGCCAACCCTCATCTGGCAACACTGCTCGGCCCCGTGCGCGTGTGGCCGCGTGAGATGCCCGGCGCCCGCGCTACGTTGATCGACCTTGCCACCGACGACCAGGATCAGTTGGCCCCTGAGCGCGCCATCGTCGACGAGGCGCTCTCGCACAACAGCGACAGCTTCGTTGCGCTGCGCGGCGGCCTGCGGTTCATCGAGACGATGGCACCAGCACAGCGTCTCGACGCCAGGCCCGGCGCGCGGATCAAGCGCGATGGGGTATATCTGGTCACCGGCGGCCTCGGCGGTATCGGCCGACTGCTCGCTCGGGAGTTGGTGGGGCGATACGAGGCACGCGTGGTGCTCATCTCGCGGCGGCCGGCTCATCAGCACGACACCGCCACGCGCACCGATGTGGCACGCCTCGGCGCCAAGGCGCTGGTGGTTGCCGCCGACGTGACGGATGAACTCTCGATGGCGCGCGCCATCTCCGAAGCCCGACGTCACTTCGGCAGAATTCGACGGCGTCTTCCACGCCGCCGGCATCATGGCCGATGCGCCATTGGCCACCAAATCGCTGTCCGAGGCGCGGCGAATTATGGCTCCCAAGCTCGAGGGCGGATTAATCCTCGACAGGCTTCTGCCAGCCGGAACGCTGGATCTGTTTGCCGTGTTCTCCTCGACCAGCGCACTGACGGGACCGCCGGGACAGATCGACTACGCGGCGGCCAACGCCTTCCTCGATGCGCTGGCCTCCAGCCGACGCGACGGGCTTTCGATCGCGTGGGGGATCTGGCGCGACACCGGCCTTGCAGCCAGGATTGCGCCTCGCGGCCTTGGCGCTGATTACGAAGCAAACACGGCGCTGGAGGTGCATCCGCTGCTCGGGCACTGCACGAGGTCGGAACCCGAACGGATCGTGTTCGAGGCGATTTACAATGCCGCCCGTCTGTGGCCGCTTGCCGAGCATATCGTGGCTGGGACACCGGTGCTGCCTGGCACCGCCTACATCGAGATCGCCCGCGCGGCGCTGGCGCACACGGATTCCGGCAAGGGCGTGGTTCTCGAGAATGTCGCATTCCTGGCGCCACTAACTGTGGCCTTCGCAACGCGACGGGCAATCCGTACGACACTCACCCGCACCGACGACAGGCTGACGACCATCGAGGTTGCGAGCACGGCAGAGGGCATGGACGAAGCCGTGGTCCATTTCAGGGCCAGCGCCGTGGTGCAAGCGCCACTTCCTGCGGCCGTCCTCGCGGACTGGCCGGGCGGCGAGAAAGTCAAGCAAGATGCGCTCGTCGCCCAGGCGGGAGTGGTGGAGTTCGGGCCGCGATGGCAATCTCTGACCGAGGTGAGCGTCAGCAGCAATAGTGCGCGCGCTACACTCTCTCTCGGCGAGCGATGGGTCGATGATCTCGCCACATGGCAAGCCCATCCAGCACTGCTCGACATGGCCGCGACGATCGGTTTGCATCTGCTCGATTCCGAGATTCGCGCGCAGCACATCTACGTTCCCGCCTCCATAGATCGCGTCACGTGCCTGCAGACGTTGCCGCAAAACCTGGTCGTCCAGGCGCAACTCGTCGACCACGAAGAAGGACACAGCGCGCGCTTCGACGTCGTCATTGCCGACGAGATGGGCCGGCCGGTGATGACGCTTACGGGCTTCACCATGCGCGCCATCTCACGGGCGGGCTTTGGCGCCGACGCATCTGATCCCGACGAAGCCAACAGTATCGTTGGCCGGCTGCTCGGCGCGGGCATCCGGGTGGTCGAAGGGCCGGACGTGATTGCACACGCCTTGTCTCATATGGGTCCGCGACTGGTGGTGTCGTCGATCGCGCTCGATGCCCTCGACAAGCTCTACCGCGAGCGGCTCGGGCCTGGTCCGCGCGGGGCAAAGGGAGCAGGTGGCGAAACCGGCAAGACGCTGACACGGGCGCGGATGTCGCCGAGCGAAGCCAAGGTTGCGGAGCTCTTCTCCGAGCTGCTTGGCATCGACGATGTCGATCTCGATGATGAGTTCCTGGCCCTTGGCGGCCATTCACTGGCAGCGGTCCGGCTGTTCGCTGCGATACGACGGCAGCTCGGCGTCGATCTCGGGATCGCAACACTTTTCACGGCACCGTCGGTGCGGGCTCTTGCGGCACAGATCGACGAGCAGCGTGGTGATAGCCCTTTGCCAACGGATGAGACCGGACGAGCCAAGGACGCCACGGGAGGGGCGGCGGCGCCAGCCACGACACAGGCACGCAAGCGAGAGACGGCGGCCAGCCGCACCATCAAGCGGCGGTGGCAACCGCTTGTGCGGATCGCAAAAGGCAAGCCCGGCCATCCCGCTGTCTATTGGATCCACGGCGCGATGGGCAATGTGGTCTCGATCAAGCCGCTGGCCGATCAGATCGGCCAAACCTATCCGGTGTTCGGGTTGCAGGCGCAGGGCATCGACGGCCGGCTGCCGCCACTCGAGAAAGTCGAGGACATGGCCATGTCCTATGTCGCGGCCATTCGCGAAATCGATCCTGACGGGCCCTATTGTCTGCTTGGCTACTCGGGCGGCGGCGTGATCGGTTATGAGATGGCGCGGCAATTCGCGATGGACGGGCAGAGCGTGCCGCTACTGGCGATGATCGACACGCTGGCGCCGACGCATGCCCAATCCGCGAGCATTGCGGATTGGCTACGGTTTGCCTACCGGGAAGGGCTCGATCGCTTCACCGAGCAGGTCAAGAACAGCTGGAGCCTGCGCCTCTACCAGTTCACGCGCCGGTTCAACACGCAGCCTGGCGATGCGCAGAGCGTCGACAAGCTGATCGCGAATTCGGAGCTGGTCTTCGACGCCTATGTGCGGGCTCAATCGCACTACTACACGCTTCCCTACGACGGCGACATCCTGCTGTTCCGAGCCAAGCGGGGAGGCATTCCGTTCCAGCTTGCTGGACCGACGCTTGGCTGGGACGATCACGTCGGACGGCGGGTCGAAGTGGTGGAGATCGACGGCACGCATGAGAGCGTGATCGAGCCGCCGGCGGTGCACGGGATCGGCGACAAGTTGCGCGAGAAGTTGGAGGCGCTGGCGAAACCCGGAATTGTAGCGGGCGATCAGGGCTCGCCCGCGTTCGCGATGCCAACGATGCTCGCTGCAAAATAAGCCACGGCCGCTGAGCACGCAGCGATCGGCTACACGGGGTCGCCAACAGCGGCGATGCCTGCGGGATCAGGCCGCCAGGTGACGCAGCTTGTATATGGCGGTGTGCAGGACGTGGGCGATGGGGCGATCGCCCGCCAGCAGCAGGCAATCGAGATCGACGAGGCGGTGCCCCTTCTTGTCGTAGTTCGCAACCACCCGGGCGCGGGCCGACAGGGCCTCGCCAACGCGGGCGACATCGTAGAACTGCAGGGCGCTGCCGGTATGAATCCAGGGCGCCAACTTGACGTTGTCGCGCAACGCCGAATTGCACAAGCGCAGCAGGATACCTGGATGCGCCAAGCCTTCGCGGGCATAGATCGCGTCGGACTCGCGGACGTCGGCAAGATATTGCGCGTGGCGCTCGGGGCTCAAGACTTCGGGGAGGGTCGCGAGCTCGCGTCCCTCAGCGAGGCTCGCCTCGTCGGCAGGGGGGCGGTCGGCCGGTGGGCGCGGATTGGCGTAGGACGAGGGTGCTGGTGGGGGAGTCGGATGTTGACCGAGAGTTGCCAGGCCCGTCGCACAGGACACCCCCTCGCTCTCGACAGAGATGGCGATGCCATCGGCCGTCTCGCGGCCGCTCACATGCGCCACCTTGCCGTCGTAGACCGGCTTGCCAAACCGAGCGCTCAGTGCGCCACGCTCGAGAAATGCGCGTCCCCAGCGGCTGACAGGAATGTGGCTCGCGTATGCGAAGACCTCGACGCCGGGGACGAGGCCACCGGAAAACCCGAGCTTTTGGGCGACGCTGTCGTCGTGGATCTTATTCTCGGAGGCGTGGGAGACGTTATAGGCCTCGACGGAATAAGTGAGCGGGCTGGCGGTTGCGGTCATGACGGGCTCCAGGCGGGATGTCGGGCTGCAGGGGGAATGACAGGCGATCAGGTCCGATGCATCGGGCGAGGTTAGCACGGGTGCGCAGGCGATCCGCAAGCCGCTCTGGTGCTTTACATCCTGTGATCCACGCTACGCCTTGCGCGCCCGACTCTGGTGCCGCCCGTGCATTGGCTGGACGGGCGTTGCGCAATTCATTGATTGAGATGTGCTATCGCCAAGACGTGGACACCGCATGCGGGGACCGGGGATGAAGCGACGTCAGTTGCGCCGCCGCTCGAGCACAGTGCCGGTTTCGCGGGTGATCATGCCGCCTTCGAGTTGAAGGTCGAGGGTTAGGTGGGTGCGGCCCTTGCCTTTGGAGGTCTCCCCGCCACGGGCGACGTCGAACGTGTAGTCGAATGTCACTTCGTAAACGCGCGACTGACCTTCCGGCGAGCTGATGCGAAGGGTGTCGCGCAGGAGCTGGTACTGACGGACCGGCCAACGCCGATAGTAGTTGCGCTTGTCAGCGATGATCTCGGCCGGAGTGAGGGCCTGATCCCCGAAATAATGAACCTTGGGTGCGTAGAGCTGGCGAATCTCCTCCGGGCCGAGGTTGGCGCCGGACAAATAGAAATTCTGGATGAAATTGGCGATCTTCCCCTCGACCAACACATCGGCGCCCTGTGTCGGTTGAGCGCCGGCCGTCGCCTCGACCCTTTGGACGAGATGGCGGTCGAAGCGGTTGCCGGTCGCTGGCGCCAACACCAGAACGCCAGCAAGCACTGCCAAAGCCGTGATCCCCATCGCTACGCCTCCTTCAGTGCCATGGTCATGCCCGGCACGTCGCGTGGACGTGCCCACGCGCCGCTGCCGAGGCGCTATGGTTCAATCATCCGAGCCGAGGTCGTCAACAGGCAACAGCACAAGACACTTGTTGCCAAAACGAAGGCAAAGCCTGATGCGAACCAAAGCTGGTATCTTGGCTACGTTATCAGCGGGGGAAAGTTTCAAGTTCTGGAGAATAAATCAGCGGGCGAGCTCTTCTTTCACCTTGGCCGCAAGCTGCGGCAGCGTGAACGGCTTGGGCAGGAAGGCATACTGCGCATCGGGGGCGAGAGAATTCTTGAAGCGGTCGTCGGGATAGCCCGATACGAAGATCACGCGGAGATCCGGGCGCACCTTGCGCATCTCGGTGACCATGGTGGGGCCATCCATCTCCGGCATGACGACATCGGAGACGACGATGTCGATCGGCTTGGTTTCAGCTGCTACCACTTCCAGCGCCTCTAGACCGGTCGTCGCCTCGATGACCTCATATCCCTTCCGCTTCAGAGCCCGGACGGCGAAATTGCGAACCGAATCCTCGTCCTCGACGAGCAGCACGCGCCCCGTACCCGTAAGGTCGCCATGGCCGCCGCTGCGACGCTCGCCCGGCGCTGGGGTTGGCGTGACGCTCTCGGACTTCTCGGGCGCGGACACCGCTTCTTCGAGCTCCTCTTCCACCTGCTCGTGACGCGGAAGGTAGACGCGGAAGGTGGTACCCTTGCCAACCGTGCTCTCGGGGAAGACGTAGCCGCCGGTCTGCTTGACGATGCCGTAAACCGTCGAAAGGCCTAGGCCCGTGCCCTTGCCGACATCCTTGGTCGAGAAGAACGGCTCGAAGATCTTGGCCATGACCTCAGGCGACATGCCGGAGCCGGTGTCCTCTACCTCGATCAGAACGTACTCGCCCGACTGCATGCCCTGCGAACCCAATTTCATCGATTCGCGCTCTGAAACATTGCGCATCCGCAGGGTCAGGCGTCCCCCGTCTGGCATGGCGTCCTTGGCATTGACCGCGAGGTTCATGATCACCTGATCGAACTGGGTCCGATCCGCCTTCACCAGCCATAAATCGCGGCCGGTGATGATCTTGAGGTCGATCTTCTCGCCGATCAGCCGGTTGAGTAGCACTGATAGATCGGTCGTGACCTCGCCGAGCTCAAGCACCTCAGGGGACAACGTTTGGCGCCGCGAGAAGGCTAGCAGCTGTCGCACGAGACGCGCTGCGCGGTTTGCCTCCTTCTTGATATTCATGATGTCCTTGTGCGCGGGATCAAAGGGGCGGTGCGTCTGCAGCAGCAGATCGGAAAAGCCTATGATCGCGGTGAGCACATTATTGAAGTCGTGGGCGATGCCACCAGCCAGCTTGCCGACGGCCTCCATCTTGGTGCTCTGTGCATACTTGAGTTCGAGGGCCTTCTGCTCGGTCGCGTCTATGACGTAGACCATCACCGCCTCGTTGCCATCACCTTGGCGCATGGGGCTGAAATAAAGCCGCCGAGTGTGCTGGCGCTCGGCGCCGAAGGATATTTCGACGGGCGCGAGGGTCGCCCTGCCGGCACGCGCCTCTTCCAAGGCTCCTTCGATCGCGCGCGCGCCCTCGGCATCGCCAGTATCGGAGATCAAGCCGGAGAACGAATGCGCATGGGCCAACCCGGCTGCGTGGAACATGCGGGCAAAAGCAGCATTATAGGCATGAATGGCTCCACCCTCGTCGAGGGCCGCGATGCCAAAGGGCGCGGATTGGAAGAGCCGCTCGTAACGTGCGCTGTCGCCATCTGCCGCGGCTGCAAGATGCACACCGGGTTGACGGGCCAGCACGAGGGCCACGATCTCGCTGCCCCGCTCGCCTGTACCTCCGATGCGGCCGACGATCTCTACAGGCAGGCCTATGCCATCCTCGCGCACGAGATCAAGCTCGAGGCGCGCGACTTCTCCCGGCATCCGCGCCAGCTCCGTGCGCAACAGGGCCTCTCCATCGCCGCTGATGATGTCGCCGAGTGTCAGCTCCCGCGTGCGCGCCGCCTCCCAATCGAAGCCGAGCCAAGCAGCGAGCGTAGCGTTGATATGTGTGATTTCCCCGTCGATACTGGCGCCGATCAGGCCGATCGGCATGGTCTCGTAGCGGCTGACCTCGGCCTCCAGGCCGCGCACGATCTCGGCTTCGCGGGCGCGCTCGCTGCTGATGTCGGAAATCTGCCAGAGAGTCGTTGCGTTCGCCGTTGCTCCGGCAGCCGTTGCCACCGGTCGGACGGAGAGACGGAGCCAACGGGTCGTGCGGTCGCGCTGCTCGAAGCCACGGACGCGGAATTCTTCGCTGCGAATCTCACCCAATTCGGCGGCGCGCATCAAACGGAAGAGGCACTCCGCCGCCTGCGGCTCGCCGGCAAAGGCCTGCTCGAGCGTGCGCGGCACGCCGTCTGGCTCATGGCCGACCAGGGCAGTGTAAGCAGCGTTGGCGTAGAGAATGCCGCCGTCACGCGCCATGACCATGGCGCCGGTCTCGATCAGGTCGGCGACGGAATTGACGATGCCGCCCGCGGGCTCGCTGGACATGCCAATGCGGATGTGGCCGGCGGCAAGGCCGAAAAGGAAAAAGCTGCCGACGACACCGAGCACCGCCAACAGGCCCAGAAGAATCGGATCCGTCGCCTTCGCCGACACGGCAAACAGCGCCCCGAGGCCAGCGGCCGTCAGGATCGCCAAAGCAGTGAAAAGAAGCCCGGTGCCAAACGCACCTCCTGACGTAGCGACTGCCGGAGGCGGTGTCACGGGTTGGCGTGCATCGGTCCCGATCATGAATGAGGACATATACCGATTCTGCTTGCGCCAACTTGCGATAACCGCGTCAACCACAGAAGAGAAGCCAACAAAACCGTGCACTAGGAAACTCCTTGCATGTCACTCGCCCAGGCGTTGCCGTCGCGAGGTCATCCACAACTCGATGATTATCGTTAAAAGTGCCCTAAATTTCTGCTATCCACCGTGCCGAAGCAGGCCATCATTCGATGGCGTCGAACGCGAGCACTCCGCGCAGTTCGGAACAGGGAACGCTGAAGATGCTGGATTTGCTCTTCTATGTGTTGATGTTGGCGTTGTTCGCGTTGCTCGTGGTCGGAGGCCTTTGGCTGTGGCGCAGCTATACGGGCAATCAATCACCGATGACGGCTCTGTTCGGCGAGCGACCTGAAAAACGTCTGGCGGTGGTCGAGCATACCAACGTCGACGGCCGTCGACGGCTGGTGCTGATCCGGCGCGATGGCATCGAGCACCTGATCATGACGGGTGGGCCGGTGGACGTGGTGATCGAAACCGGGATCGGTCCAGCCAGTGCCACTGCGCCGCGTGCCGACATCGCAACCGCGAACTTTGCGAGGCCCGCGCGGACATTCGGTCGCGTGCAACCGCAAACACAAGCGCAAGATGTCGCAGAGTGACCGCCGCCACTTTGCCATCACCACACCATGTCAAACGAGCCTACGTGGTCTGAGGAGCTGCGCGGCCTTCTATGGTCGATGCGTCAACCCTTTGGGCACAATAGACGATCCTCGCGTCCGTGACGTTTGATCCCCCGCCCAAACGTCATCCCGACGTCGATCTCAAGTGTCATTTCATTGCTGTTGTGTGAGGCCCCTGTGCGTACGCTATCCGTGCGAATCCTTGTTGCCGTTTGCCTCCTCGGTTGCGGTTTCTTCGCAACGCAGGGCTTTGCGCAAACTCCGTCACCGCCAGCAGCGACCGCGGAGAAACCGGCCCCGCCACCTGCCGACCAGGTGCTGGATGCGGCGCAGGAAGCCATCGCGCCGGTCGAAAAACTCGCCAAGAGCATCGAGACCGCCGAAAAGGCCATCAAGCAGCTCAAGGAGCTCGAAGGCGAGCTCGGCCGGCTGCGCGCCGAAGTCGAACGGATCATCTACGATTCGACGGCGACAGCCGATGCGCTGCGACCACAGCTTGCCGAGGCCAAGAAGCAGATCGCCCGGCTTGGCCCGCCACCGGGCAAGGACCAGCCAACCGAACCAGCCACAGTCGCGGCGGAGCGCCAACGCCTCAACACTCTCGTCGGCAATCTGGACGGCGCAATCAAGACGACGGAGCTTGCCTGGCTGCGCGCCAAGCAACTGATCGATCGCATCACCGTCATCCGCTATCAGATGTTCGCCCGCAACCTTCTGCAGCGACGCTCGAGTCCTTTGTTGCCCGGCATCTGGGCCGATGTTCGCGACAACATGGAGATGGTGCTTGGCCGCGTTGCCTACTACGGCGGCGACTGGCTGAAATGGGCACTACAGGTCAACCAGTGGCTGACGGCACTTGGACTCGGGGCACTTGCCATCCTCGTAGTGGGCGGCCTGATCGTGCGACGCTGGCTTGCGACCTATCTCGCACGGCCAGACCCGACGGCCACGTTCTTCCAACGCGTTGCGCGGGCGGCGTGGGTGGCCCCCATGCGCATGCTGCCGCCGGCGCTAGCCGTGTGGGCCATCTATGCGGGCCTTGCGCAGCTCGACCTGCTGTTCTCGCCTTGGACGGGGTTTGCTACGGCGATCTTTGGCGGCCTGCTCGTCTACATCGTCGCAACTACGGTACTGGCGGTCACTTTCCAGCCACGCCACCCGGCGTGGCGGCTGGTGCCGGTTGCAGATCCTGCGGCGCGCAGCATCGTCCGAATCGGAAAGGCCTTCTTCGGTCTCTATGTCCTCGATACTGCAATGGTGGAGCTCGGCCGGGCTGTCTATGTGCCGTTATCGGTGACCGTTGCGCAGACGGCGCTCACCAGCCTCGCGTTCGCGGCATTGCTGGTCGCCCTCCTCCTCACCCGTTTCACCCCGATGAGTGGTCCGGACCGGCCGGTGAACGGGCATGTGCCGAGTGACGAACCGGTGGCGTTGCTGGCGCCGCGCTGGATCAAGCTGCCGGTGCTGGCGGTCGCGCTGGTCATTCTCGGGGCGGCGGCGCTCGGCTACATCGCGCTGGCGCGCTTCGTGGCGCATCAGGTCGTTCTGTCGGGCACGGTGCTGGCCACGGCCGGGCTCGCCTACCTTGCCATTCGCGCGGTGACCCGCGGACGGGCCGACAACCGCGACATGGTGGGGCAGGCGCTCGAGAGCCGGTTCGGACTCATCGATCCCGGGCGCCGGCGCCAGTTGTCACGCCTGCTCGAGGTCGTGCTGACACTGTTGGTGCTGATGGCCACCATCCCTGCCCTGCTGGTGCAATGGGGATTCTCGGCGGCCGACGTGCGTGACTGGGCGACGGCGCTGCTGTTCGGCTTCGAGATCGGCCAATTCCGCATCTCTCTGGTGCGCATCCTGGTCGCCGTGGCGTTGTTCATCGGCCTCCTATTCCTGACGCGGCTGCTGCAGCGTTGGCTGCGGGACCGCATCCTGTCGCAACCGCGCGTCGACCACGGGATTGCAAATTCGGTCGAGACGGCGGTGGGTTATGCTGGCATCAGCGTGGCGCTTTTGATTGCGCTGTCGTGGGCCGGCCTCGATATCACCAGCCTCGCCATCGTCGCCGGCGCGCTCTCGGTCGGCATCGGTTTCGGCCTTCAATCGATCGTCAACAATTTCGTCTCCGGATTGATCCTGCTGGTGGAGCGGCCGATCAAGGTCGGTGACTGGGTGGTGGTTGGCACGGAGCAGGGCAACGTGCGGCGGATCTCGGTACGCTCTACGGAAATCGAGACGTTCGACAAGGCAAGCCTGATCGTTCCGAACTCGGAGTTGATCACCGGGCGGGTGCTGAATTGGACCCATCGCAACCCGCTTGGGCGGGCGGTGGTCAAGATCCGAGTGGCGCCGACGGCGGACCCGGAGATCGTGCTCGAGATCATCCGGCAATGTGTCGAGGAGGGCGGCAACATCGTGGCGGAGAATGCCCCGTTCGTGACCTTCGACGATTTCTCAGGGGTGGCGCTGGAGTTCACGGTGCGCAGCGTGGTCGGCGACGTCTATCAGGGCGCAAGGGTGGCCTCGGCGCAGCGCATCGCGATTCTGAAGCGGCTCCGGGCGGAGGGCATCCAGTTGGCTAATCCGCAGCAAGACGTTCATCTCAAGGATCTGGATTGGGTCAAGTCGACGGCCAGCCGACTGGCCGAGCAACGGGCGGAGGCACGGCGGACGCCGGCCCCTGGATCGAACGACAACGATTGAGCACCAAAATCCAGGTCTGGACGGCGTGCGCGCCCAGCGGGGCTAGGCAGCAAACGTGGCGGCTATGCCCTCAAAACGCATCAACCGGCATATTGAACAAAGTTTTCCAACATAAGCCGGCCACGTCAGGTTGCGCAGGCTTGTTGACGTTCATAATTTGTGGCAGACAACGCCATCTACCGCTGAAGGTCACCATTTTTACTGGCCCGTCATTCGATAGATGAACCGGCACCGAGCTAGGTTCGCGCCCGAGCGGCGCGCATGCGGACGATCAGTTTCCCCTGCGCTCGGTCTTTCACGTCGCCATGCCCGAGGACGGGCATCGCCCACCTGACCCGAAGGTACGGAGACGCATTTTTGCAAACCCCCACGTTCGCTGAGCTCGGTCTCAGCGCCAAGGTTCTGGCCTCTATCGATGCCGCGGGCTATCCCGCGCCGACACCCATCCAGGCCCAGGCCATCCCCGTCGCCGTGACGGGGCGCGACGTTCTCGGCATCGCACAAACCGGCACCGGCAAGACGGCGTCGTTCGTGTTGCCGATGATCACCCGGCTAGAAACCGGTAGAGCCCGTGCGCGGATGCCGCGCTCGCTGATCCTCGCTCCCACCCGCGAACTGGCGGCACAGGTGGCGCAAAGCTTCGAGAAGTACGGCACGAACCACAAGCTCGACCTGGCGCTGCTGATAGGTGGCGTATCGATGGAGGACCAGGTCCGCAAGCTGGACCGGGGCGTCGATGTTCTGATTGCTACGCCGGGGCGGCTGCTCGACCATTTCCAACGCGGCAAGGTCATGCTGATGGGGGTCGAGATCCTGGTCATCGACGAAGCCGACCGGATGCTCGACATGGGTTTCATTCCCGACATCGAGCGGATCTGCAAGCTATTGCCGCCCAAGCGCCAGACGCTGTTCTTCTCGGCGACAATGCCACCCGAGATCACCCGTCTGGTCGACCAGTTCTTGACTGACCCCGCCCGCATCGAGGTCGCGCGACCGGCGACGACGGCCAAGACCATTACCCAGCGCTTCTGCTTCTGTGACGATCCGGACGATCGGGCGAAGCGGCAGGTGTTGCGCGATCTCATCGCCTCGCTGGATGTGCGGAACGCCATCATCTTCTGCAATCGCAAGAAGGATGTGGCGATCTTGCTCAAGTCGCTCAGCAAACACGGCTTCAATGCCGGCGCACTGCATGGCGACATGGACCAGAGCAGCCGAATGTCGACGCTCGACAAATTCCGGGCCGGCGAGATTACGCTGCTGGCCGCCTCGGACGTCGCCGCCCGCGGTCTCGATATCCCCGACGTTAGTCACGTCATCAATTACGACGTGCCCTGGCAGGCCGAGGACTACGTCCACCGCATCGGACGCACCGGACGCGCAGGCCGGGAAGGCTTTGCGGCGACGATCGTGACGGGCGACGACATCAAGGCCATCGAGGTGATCGCCAAGCTTACCGGCGAAGAAGCCCAGTGGATCGGCGAGCCGCCGGATGAAGAAACGCTGGCGGAAGGGCGTAGTCGCAAGCGGCGTGGCCGGGGCGGAGCGCAGAGGGGACGGCGTGAACGGCCGGAACCTGCACGCTCGCGCTCGCGACCGAGTTCGGACGAGGGTCGGGAGCGGGTGCGGCGCGAAGTCCTCACGCCGCCTCGCGCGGGATGACGAGGCAGGCGTTAGCGAGGCGGACGAGCAACCCGAGGGCACGGTCGATGCAAGGCCTCCTCGGCGCCAATCGGCTCCTCGCCGACGCCCTGACGAGCATGTGCAGGGCGACGAGGGTCCGCGGACGGAGCAGCCTACTGCCGCGCGCTCGCGCGGCGGCGATGGCGGCGGACGCGACCGAGAGCGCCAGCGTCCTGCCCGGGACGAGCGGCCTCAGCGTGATGCGCGGGGCGGACGCGAAGAGCGTGCGGGGCGCGAGGACCGGCCTGGACGGGATCAGCGTCAGGGCCGCGACGAACGACCGAGCCGGGATACGCGTTCAGGACGCGAGCAACGTGCTGGTCGTGATGAACGGCCTGGCCGCGAGGAGCGAACACCTCAAGCCTTCGGCGATCACATGCCGGCATTTCTGCGTCGTCCCGTTCGAGTCAACGCGGACTGAGGGGGCGCAGGCGGGGCCTGCGGCGCCTTGGGGTCGCTTTGCGCACCGTGGACGCCGATCTGGCGTTTCCCACAGAGCACACTGCAGCATTGTTCGGTGCATATCCTCTTCGTCGGCGATGGCGCCGGCGGGGAGGAACATGCCAAATGGTTGCAGACTCAAGCATGCCGTCTATCGACGGCGGTCCCAGAGGAGAGAGATCCATGTCGCCCGCCGAAGCAACTGCGGAGATCTGGAAACTTGCCGGTGGCAACATGTCGGCATTGGATGGCGTGGCGCTGCGCGGACAGGAACCCGGGCTGCCGTCGATCTTCAGGGTCGGCACCTTGGCCCAGTCGACTATTGCCGCCAGTGCGCTTGCTGCTGCGGAGTTCTGGCAGCACCGCACGGGACGACGACAGGTCGTCGCCGTGGACATGGCGCATGCGGTCGCGGAATTCCGCTCCGAACGCTATCTCCATGTTGAGGGCAAACCCGAGGCACGCATCTGGAACCCGGTCGCCGGCGTCTATCAGACAGGCGACGGGCGGTATGTTCGCGTGCACGCCAACATGCCACATCACCGGGCGCGGACGCTGGCGATGCTCGGCGCGGAGGAAACCCGGGAGAGCGTGGCGGAAAAGCTGAAAAGCTGGACCGGTGAAGACCTCGAGACCAAGGGCGCCGAGAATGGCTTGGTCATCACCATGATGCGTTCGCCTGACGAGTGGCACGCCCATCCAGCCGGCAAGGCGGTTGCCGCCCTGCCCCTCCTCGAGATCATCCGGATCGGCGATGCGCCGCCGCGCCCTCGACCTGCGGCGGAGCGGCCGATGTCGGGTATCCGCGTGCTGGATCTGACCCGTGTCATCGCGGGGCCGGTCTGCGGGCGGACACTTGCGGCACACGGCGCCGACGTGCTGTCAGTGACGGGCCCCGGCATTCCGGACATCGAAGTGCTGATCATGGACGGTGGGCGCGGGAAACTGCGCACGGAGATCGATCTCAACGCGCCGTCAGGCCGTGAGACGCTCAAGGCGCTGGCGCGCGATGCCGACGTCTTCGTGCAGGGCTACCGCCCCGGCGCCATTGCCAAGAAGGGGTTTTCGCCCGAGCAACTGGCAGAGATTTCGCCGGGGATCGTGTGCGTGTCGCTGTCGGCGTGGGGCCATGCGGGTCCTTGGGCGAACCGGCGCGGCTTCGACAGCCTTGTGCAGAACACGAACGGGATGAACCACGCCGAGGGCCTCGCTGCCGGTGTCAAGGGTCCGAAGGAGCTACCAGCGCAGGCGCTCGATCACGGCACGGGCATGTTGATGGCGATGGGGACGATGGTGGCGCTGAAGCGCCAGGCGGAAGAAGGCGGCTCGTGGCTGGTGCGCGTATCGCTGGCGCAAACGGGTGAATGGCTCTGGAACCTCGGCCGCCTCGAAAACGGTTTGGCCGCGCCGGACCAGAAGCGGGAGGATGTGGCGGCGCTGATGGAAGTGAGCCAATCCGAATTCGGCATCATGATAGGCATGATACATGCCGGCCAGCTGTCGGATACCCCGGTGCGCCTGGATCGGCCGGCTGCGCCGCTCGGAAGCCATCCACCGCGCTGGCCTTGAGGCTCCTGGCTTAGCAACTCGTTAAGCTTCGCGACATAGCTTTGCCCAATCGCTGCCATGATTCGCGGGCGGCACAACCTCGCTTTTCCTCTCGATCGAGGGTGGGCCCCATGTCATTCGGAAAGCGCACTCAGCTCCCCTCCCCTCGCCTCGGCGAGGGTCCGCAGCTCATGCCGGGCATGGTATTGAGCTATGATCGGATCGAGGCGCTGCACCTCTCGATCATCGGCTTGCTGAAACAAACCGGAATGATTGCTGCGGCCATCCGCGAGCAAGGCACGGTGACAGTGCCGCCAGTCGCGGAAGAACCCGATCCCGAAGCGGGCCCGGTTGGCGTCAAAGGTTTTCTCGAGCACTTCGCATTTCTCGAGAACGACAAGATCACGCACGCCATGCTGGCGCTGGCGGACGGTCGTGATGAAGCTCGCCTCGACTTTGCGCCGCAGCTTCGCCTCGCCGATCTCATGGGCCGAGTGATGGATCTCAACATCTTCTGCCAGCAGGCAGAGCTGGACGGCGCGCTCGGTGTCGCGCTGCAATCGCCGCACATCCCGGACATCGTTGATGGGGTGCTGGCGGATGCGGCTTGGCTTGCGAGCTTCACCGATCGCATCATTGCTGCGCTACCAGCCGACGAGCGGCCCGCTGAGCGGACGGAGGATGCTGCTCCGGGCGCTCCGGGACAAAACCTCGAGCGCTATTACCTGATGGCCTCCGACATAATGCTGAAACCGGATCGCATCGCGCGCCTGGGTCCGCCACCGGGAGCCGATGCCGACAAGCTGGCTCGCCTGGTACCGATTGCACCGCACGCAGGCGACTACTTCATCAACGGCGTCTACCTGCATGCCGGCGCCGCAGAAGAGATGCTCGCGCGCTTGCAGGCTGAAGAGGCTGCAGATGCCCCTGAAGCGGGCCGCATGCTAGCGATCGCCTGAGGTTCAGGACTTGGCCGGCGCCCTTCGCGTCGGCTTGGCTGCTGCTGCCCGCACGGCCACCGAAAATGCGGATCTCGCCCAGTGTACCATTTCGTCGGGTTCGTCGAGCAGGCGTTCGGGCGCCTGCCAATAGCTCATGACCGTGGTCCGGCCGTCCTTGCGCGCATAGGTGAACGGCGCGCAGCCCTCAGCCTCGAACTGGCGATGGGTCTGGGGGTCCGATTTCAGGAACAGGACGCCATCGGCAATCAGGCCAAACATCAAACCGTCGAGGAATAGGCCCGAGCCCCCGAACATGGCCTTGACGATCACCGGGCCGATCGGCGCCAGCATCTCCGTCAACATTGCCTCGAGCTCACGATCCCTGGCCATTTGCCTGGATTCCAATCGATGGCGCGCAGCGAGGCCCGGTCAGAATGAGCTGCCAGGCTGGCGCAGGAAGGTTATCTCCTCGGGAGTCGACGTTCGTCCGAGCGCGGCATTGCGGTGGGGAAAGCGGCCAAACCGGGCGACGATATCGCGATGCGCCTTAGCGTAAGGCTCGAAGTTATCTAGTCCAAGGCGCGCGAACAGCGCGACCGACCGGTCCTGGTTGGCAAGGTTCTCGCTGTGCTCGAAGGGCAGATACAAAAATACGCGCGACAGCGGCGGGAGGCTCTGATCGAGGCCAGCGTCGATGGCCGCCGCGGCGATGCGCCGGGCCGTCTCGTCGGAAGCAAAGGCGCGCGCGGTGCCGCGATACATGTTGCGGGAAAACTGGTCGAGCACGATGAGCGCTGCGAGTGCTGTTTCGGCGTCGAGGGCCGCGGTATCTGGTGGCGACTCATGCAGGGTCGTGTGGAGGTTGGTGAAGCGCTCGGCAATGGCCTGGTCGAGGGCCGGCGTACTCTTGAACCAAGCCTCGCGTGGCGTTTCTTGGAACCAGAAGCGGATCACGTCGGCAACCCACTGCGGCGAACCGGATGGCGGCGCCGGGGCGGTCACGAGTTCAGCGCGGCAAGTCGATCCTTTGATGCCGGCACGAGATTGACGCTCTCGCCGCAACCGCAGGCGCTGGTCTGATTTGGGTTTTTGAAGACGAACTGAGCGGACAGGCGGTCCACCTGCCAGTCCATCTGGGTCCCCAGCAAGAACAATACGGCGTCTGGCTCGATGATCACGCGGGCGCCATCCTGCTCGACCACCTCGTCGAGGCGGCCGGCACTCTCCACCCAGTCCATGGTGTATTCCATGCCCGCGCAACCACCCTTCTTGACCCCGATCTTCAGACCGGCGACGGCTTCGCTTTTCTGCGACATGAGGGCGCGAACACGGTCAGCGGCAGCCGGCGTCATGGTCATGACGGGCGGGCGGGAGCGGGCCTGACGGGAAGGAGTGGTCATCGTTCAGCCAATGTCCTGAGCCATTTCAGCTTGGTGATGCTTTCTATATAGCACGATTGAGCCCGTTTTGCAGGGGGCAGGATGCAGTGCTCCTGTACTCGGCTGGATGCGGTCCGCCGATTTGGAGCGGTGTCGATTTGCGGATGTGTCGCGCGCCTGGCAACCGCCCGCGCACTTCAAAGGCTCGGCGACGCACAGCACAGCCTCGAGTTGCGGGTGCATCATAACGCCAAGCCGAGGTTCTTACCGGCAACGGGCAGCGGCAATTTCGGTTACTGTTTCGGTGCGGTTGGTGCCGGTGTGGCGGGCGACTGCGTAGCGGGCGGCGGGCGGTAGGCGTCGTCGACCTTGGCTTTGCGCGCCGTCGGCGAACGCTTTGGCTGCGGCTTTGGCGTTCGGCCCGGTGCGCCATCGGCCTTCTTGGCAGCCGCCGCGGATGCTTTCGGTGTCGCAGCCGATTTTGCCTTGTCGCGCTTGGCGGGCTTGCGTTGGGGCAGCGGCGGGGGTGTTTCGGTCTCGCCTGTTACCGCGCCAGCCTCCGCCTCGTCCGCCTCCGCGCCGGGCATGCCACGCGCCAGCGCCAAGCCGCAGCGAAACAGCAATTGCTCCTCGAGGCCGATATAGCGCCTTACCTCCTCGAGCTTGGCTACTGACAGGTTGGCGCGCGCCCAATCCGGCCCCTTCTTCAAGGTTTCTGCGATGCCTGCGGCCTCCAGGCTCGCGTGCTCGCTCTTGAGCTGTTCGCATGTCTCAGCTGGCAGCGGCTCTGCCATCGTCGTCGATGCGGCCACTGCGAGTTGCAGGAGCACGGCAATCGTGAGCACCTGCAGTCCGACGTTGGCCAGTCGGCGCTTGCCGGAGGCCCGTTGCATGCGCATCGCTGTCACCCAGCCCTCCTGAGGCGCGCTTGGACCGCGCAATCACAGCTTGTCTTCACACCTGCCCCGCACGGGCTCGACCCCATCAGGTCAGCAATAGGCGTCGATAATGCCAAGAAAATCGTCGGCTTTGAGGCTGGCGCCACCGACCAGGGCGCCATCGACATTGGCAACGGCCATCAGTTCGCGGGCATTGGAGGGTTTGACGGAACCGCCGTAGAGGAGGCGCATGCCTGCGCCCTCATTGCCAAAGCGCTTGACCAGCGCCTCCCTCATCATGGCGTGCACTTCGGCCACATCCTGCGCCGTCGGCGTCAATCCGGTGCCGATCGCCCATACCGGCTCGTAGGCAACGACCACCGTTCTGGCGGTGGGCGCATCGGGCAATGATCCCGCGAGCTGACCGGCGACCACGTCCAGTGTCTTGCCACCCTTGCGCTGATCGGCCGTTTCCCCGACGCACACGATCGCCGTCAGACCGGCCCGCAGCGCAGCCTCACATTTGGCGCGGACGACACCATCGTCCTCGCCGTGATCGGCACGGCGCTCGGAATGGCCGACGATGACGGCGGTGGCACCGGCATCGCGCAGCATCTCAGCGGACACATCACCGGTATGGGCGCCCGATGCCTTGGCATGACAGTCCTGGCCGCCGATGGCGATCGCGGCGCCGGCCACCGAGGCCAAGGCAGCCACAAGTGTCGCCGGCGGGCATATCATGACGTCAGCTGCGAGCTTGGGTTTGCGTGCTGCTAGACCCGCCTTCAAGGCTTCGATCTCGGCCAACGAGGCCTTGAGACCGTTCATCTTCCAGTTGCCAGCCGCCAAGGGGCGCGGGGGGATGGCTGGGCTCGACATTGAAAAGACTCCTCGGTATTTTGGGACGGCGACGGCGTGGACGGCCATGGCCAAGGCTTCAGGGCACTTCGTGCCGGTTCGTGCGGAGGCCCATTCTGCAGAGACCCATGTAGAATCCGGGCCGGCGGCAAGCCTCGCGCCATCGCCCACACAGAACTCACGAGCTTCGGTTGCAGGCGACGCCCGGGATTCCTATGATGACGGCGGCAGGCTTGCAACACCCACCCTATCCAGGCTAGCACCTGCGGCGAAATGTGACGTGTGGTACGGGTGTCAGCACGTCGTTGCCTCGGGCACAAGAGGCGCATCCCACACCAGTGGCCCACGACAGCGAACTGGACGATCAGGCATGCTCGAGAAACTTAGGCGCAGCGTCACGAAGGTGGTGGTTTTTGCGCTGCTATCCGTACTCATCCTGAGTTTCGCCATCTGGGGCATCGGCGATATCATCCGGCAGGGTACGCAAGGCGCGATCGCGACCGTTGGCGAGCATGAGATTTCGGTCCAGGATTTCACCACCGCTCTGCAAAACCGGCGCGCGGCGCTGCAGCGGCAGATCAACCGGCCGATCACTCCAGAGCAATCGCGCGCTCTCGGCATCGACGCGAGCGTGCTCGCTGAGCTGATCAATGGCGAAGCGGCAGCAAGCCATGCCAAGGCTCTGGGCGTGCGGCTCTCCGATGCGACCATTGCCGATGAGATCCGCCAGGACCCAGCCTTCCAGGGCCCCGGCAAGACCTTCAACCGCAATGTGTTCGACGAGCGCATCCGACAAGCTGGGTTCTCCGAGGCGCGCTACTTTACCGAACGGCGCGACAGCGAGCTCAGGGCGCAGGTAACGGAGAGCCTGCTGCGCGGCATCAAGGCGCCCGACGCGTTCATCAACATCGCACATCGCTATCGCGAAGAGATCCGCACGGTTGCCTTCATCAAGCTCGATGGGTCCAAACTCGACAAGATTGTCGATCCCGACGATGCCGCGCTGAAGGCGTTCTACGAGGAGCAGAAGGGCCAGTTCACAGTGCCTGAGCGGCGCAAGATCGCCGTTCTCATCCTGACGCCGGAGGTGCTTGGCGAGCGCTCGCAAGTGGCTGACGCGGACGTCAAAGCGAACTGGGAAGCGACACGCTCAACCTGGGATCTGCCGGAGCGGCGGCGCATTCAGCAGATCGCCTTCAAGACCAAAGGCGAAGCAGAGGGCGAAGTGAAAGCCCTCCGCGATGGCAAGAGCTTCCTGATGGCGGCACTCGAGGCCAACGGGGCGGGCGGCCGGCTCGACCAGGGGCTGATCGCGCGCCGGGAGATCTCCGATGCAAATTATGCCGAGACCGCATTCTCCCTGCCGTTGAACAAGATTTCCGATCCGGTGGACGTGCGCGGCGGGTGGATCGTGATGCGGGTGTCAGAGATCGAACCGGCGCGCGAGCGGACCTTCGATGAAGTCAAGGAAGCCGTGCGCCAATCCCTCCAGGACGCCAAGCGGCGCGAGATTGCGGGCAAGTTGCATGATGAGATCGAGGACCGGCGCGGCGCCTCGACGGAGGCCGAGAAGCTCAAGAAGATCGCCGACGATATGAAGCTCAAGCTGATCGAGGCGACCGTCGATGCCCAGGGTTTGGGGGCCGACGGCAAGCCGCAGTTCGTCCATCCAGATGCACAGACGATCCTGGCCTCGGCCTTCGAGGGGGACAAGATCCTGCCGCGCGAGGTGATGCAGCTTTCGACCGGCGGGGAGGCGTGGATCGAAGTGGTCGACGTGTCGCCGGCCAAGACCAAACCGCTGGACGAGGTCAAGGCCGATGTCGCCAGGCTCTGGCGCGAGAAGGAGGCAGCCAAGGCGCTTGGCGAGCAAGGTCGCAAGCTTGCCGAGCGGGTCAAGGCCGGCGAGACGCTCGAGGCTGTTGCCAAGCAACTCGGTGCCACGGTCGAGACCAGCAAGCCGTTCAAGCGCAGCGAGCCGCCGGAAGGCCTTTCGCCCAGCGCGGCTCGGCTCGCTTTCACGCTCGCCAAGGGGGCGGCCGAGAGCGCGCCTGCGGCAGATGGCAAGGGGCGGATTGTCATGGTGGTCGTCGACATCAAAGTGCCGGAGGCGCCAAGCAAGGAGGCGGCCGAAGCGTTGCAGAACCAGATCGCATCGGACCTGCAGCGCGACACGGTGCAAAGTTACGTCAACGCCGTCCGCCAGCGGGTGAAAGTGCAGGTCAACGAGGCCGTCTACCGCCGTGCCGTCGGGCTCGACCAGGCCCAATAATCGTAACGCGGCCGGGCCACTCGGTCGCCACACCCAGCGAGAGCCCCCGTGCCGAGCAAGACGACGAGCCTGACCTCATCGGCCGATCCCAGCGGGCCGGCGTTCGACGTGTCACCTGCTTTCAACGACTTCGCCGCCGATTTCGACCAGGGCCGCCCCAGCATCGTTTGGACGCGGCTGGTGGCCGACCTCGAAACGCCGGTCTCGGCCATGTTGAAATTGTCGCGCGGGCGGCCGCTGAGCTTTCTGCTTGAATTGGTAGAGGGAGGCGCCGTCCGCGGGCGCTACTCGGTGATCGGACTGGAGCCGGACCTGCTCTGGCGGGCGCACGGCAAGACAGCCGAGATCTGCCGGGAACCGTCGGCTTCTCCACAAGTCTTTGAAGCCGAAAGCGAGGCGACACTCGCGTCGCTGCGCAAGTTGCTCAAGGCCTCACGGATTGCCCTTCCGGGTGACCTGCCTCCGATGGCTGCAGGTGTATTCGGATACATGGGCTACGACATGGTCCGCTTGGTCGAGCATTTGCCGCATGCTCCGCCCGACCGCCTTGAGGTGCCGGATGCGATCCTGCTGCGGCCGACGGTGATGGTGATCTTCGACGCCGTCAAAGACGAGATGACCGTAGCGGCTCCGATTTTTCCAGACGCTGCGCCTGACGCGCGGTCAGCCTATCGCTTGGCGCAGGAGCGCATCCAACGGGTCGTGCGCAGCCTCGACGACCCCGTGCCGCATGCCGCGGTAGCGGCGCACGCGCTTGCCGCACCTGAGGCCCGGTCCAACACCCCGCCTGCCGACTACGAGGCGATGGTGTTGAAGTGCAAAGACTATATCGCTGCCGGGGACGCTTTCCAGATCGTCGTCTCGCAGCGCTTCTCGGCTCCCTTCACGTTGCCGCCATTCGCACTCTATCGGGCGCTGCGGCGGACCAACCCATCGCCGTTCCTGTTCCACCTCGACTTCGGCAACTTCGCCCTCGTGGGCTCAAGTCCGGAAATCCTGGTGCGGGTGCGTGACGGGCGGGTGACTTTGCGGCCATTGGCGGGAACGCGGCGGCGCGGCACCACGCCGGAGGAAGACCTTCAGCTCGAGGCCGAGTTGATCGCCGACCCCAAGGAGCGGGCGGAGCATCTGATGCTGCTCGATCTCGGACGCAACGACGTTGGACGGGTGGCGCGAATCGGCAGCGTGGAAGTCGCCTCGAGCTTCGACATCGAGCGCTACAGCCAGGTGATGCATCTGTCCTCGACAGTGCACGGCGATCTCGACCCGAAGCACGATGCCGTCGATGCGATGATGGCAGGCTTTCCGGCGGGAACTCTGTCGGGAGCGCCGAAGGTGCGCGCGATGGAAATCATCGACGAGTTGGAGGTCGAAAAGCGCGGGCCCTATGCCGGCTGTGTCGGTTATTTCTCGGCGGACGGCAACATGGATACTTGCATCGTGCTCCGGACGGCGATCGTCAAGGATGGCCGGATGTACGTGCAGGCGGGCGCCGGGGTCGTCGCCGACAGTGTGCCAGCGGCCGAGCAGGAAGAATGCGTGATCAAGGCCCGGGCGCTGTTCAAGGCTGCCGAAGAGGCGGTCCGCTTTGCCGGCCGCACGCAAGGCGGCAACGCCTGAAGCGCACCCGTCCGCGGCGGCTGATCGGCTCGACCAAGCGCAACCTCATGCAGGGCCGGCCTGATACCGATAGGTGACGGCCATGCGGTGATGACCTGCGGGCGGCACGGAGATGATGTCGTCGCCAGCGTTGGCGGTCTCGACGCAGACCATCTGGCGGAAGGCTTCGGGTGCGCCCATGTCGCCGAGGCGGGCGGTCTTGGCGGTCCACGGGTTCCAGACCACGGCGCTGCGGCTGCCCTCGCTTGTGATGGCAACGCGATGTCCCGCGCCCAGATCGGCAAGCGTGATGGCTCCAGTCTCGCCAAGGTAAATGCGATCGACCTCCGCGCCGATGGTGATGGCGCCTGACTGCTGCTTGCGGGCAAAGCCTTCGAGCTTGTCGAGGTAGGCGCAGCCCTCGAGCCCGGTAATTGCGACCCGCTCGCTGTCCTGGACGCGGAAGTAGGTGTGCAGGGCCTGGGTCAGAGGGAATGGGCACTCGCCGGTGTTGGTGGTCTCGAGGTCCAGCGAGAGCGCGTCGCCCAGCGTCACGGTGAGCCTCGCGCGTGCCTGATGCGGCCACATCGTGCGATCAGCCTCGCGGGTACGGGTGGCAAGCGTGATGGTGGCGCCGGCCGCGCCAGCGCCGCTTGCCGTCACATCCCAGGCGCGATGGCGGACAAAGCCGTGGGCGGGTTTATCCGGGTCGGTCGGATGATCGGCGAACCAGGGCCAGCAGACGGGAATGCCGCCACGGATACCCTTGCCGGGCCGGATTCGCGCTACAGAGGAGAGCCAGAGCAGTGGCTGGCCGGCGACAAGCCAGTTCAGGACCTGAGCGCCGTGCAGCGCCACCAGGGCTTCGGCCTGGCCATGCTGCAGGCGTACAATCTGCCCACCTAGAGGGCTCGGCTCGAACGTGACGCGCCCGCCGACCCCGAATTCCCGGTTGAGAGCTGCAATCTCGGCCATGGTAACCTCTCTGATGCCGGCGCGGCCGAAGGCGAGAGTAGTGACAGCGCCTCGCTATCTCGGTATCAGGACGCCGGACCCTAGACAATGAACGACCGGAGTTCCCATGCAGGTCGACGAGACAACCGTAAAACGTATTGCCCGGCTGGCGCGCATCCGCATCACGGAAGACGAGGCCAAGGGCCTGGAGAAGGAGCTGACCGGCATCCTCAACTGGGTGGAGCAGCTCAACGAGGTCAATGTCGAGGGCGTCGAGCCGATGACGCGGGTGGTCGAGGTCAAGCTCAAGATGCGCGACGACATCGTCACGGACGGCGAGATCGCCGACCAGGTCACCAAGAACGCGCCGTTGAGCGACGATCACTTCTACGTCGTGCCGAAGGTCGTGGAATAGCACCGGGGCCGGCTGCAGTGCGCTGGCCGCTTGACGGAAATGGCGCCCGCAGCTGCTCGCGGGCACATGCTTTCTGGACCATGGCTTCTGTGCCCGCTTTCCCAATCGCCTGCTGCCGCCATAGACCGGCGCGCCCAAACCAGGATCATGCCTCGTGACCGATCTCATAAAGCTCACCCTTGCCGAGGCCCGCGACGGGCTCTCCGCCAAGACGTTCTCGTCCGTCGAACTCACGCAAGCGTTTCTCGGGGCAATCGAGAAAGCCAACGCCCACCTCAACGCCTTCGTATTGCCGACGCCCGAGCATGCGCTGGCGCAAGCCCGCGAGAGCGATAAGCGCCTTGCTGCGGGGCAAGCGCGTCCGCTCGAAGGGCTGCCGCTCGGCCATAAGGATCTCTTCTGCACCAACGGCATTCGCACGACGGCATGCTCGCGCATCCTCGACGACTTCACGCCGACCTACGAATTCGACCGTCGGCCAGAACTTGTGGGATGCCGGAGCTGTGATGCTCGGCAAGCTCAACAACGACGAGTTCGCCATGGGCTCGTCCAATGAGACGAGTTGCTTCGGTCCGGTCGTCAATCCGTGGCAGCGAACCCGCGACGGGCAAATCGACAACGCCAAGCTTGTGCCGGGCGGCTCGTCCGGCGGCTCGTCGGCGGCGGTCGCGGCCGACCTCTGTCTCGCCGCCACCGCCACCGACACAGGCGGATCGATCCGCCAACCGGCGGCGCTCACCGGCACCGTCGGCATCAAGCCCACCTATGGACGATGCTCGCGGTGGGGCATCGTTGCCTTTGCCTCGTCGCTGGACCAGGCCGGACCGATCGCCAAGACGGTGCGGGATGCTGCGATCATGCTGGGGCAGATGGCAAGCCATGATCCCAAGGATTTAACGAGTGTCGATGCGCCGGTTCCCAACTACGAGGCCGCGATCGGGCAGGGCATCAAGGGCCTGCGGGTCGGCATACCCAGGGAGTACCGGATCGACGGCATGTCGCCTGAAGCCGAGAGCCTATGGCGGCAAGGCATTGCCTGGCTCAAGGACGCCGGGGCCTCCATCCACGACATCTCGTTGCCGCACACCAAGTATGCGCTTCCAGCCTACTACATCGTGGCACCAGCCGAAGCCTCGTCCAATCTCGCCCGCTACGACGGCGTGCGCTATGGATTGAGGGTCGCCGGCAAGGATCTGATCGATACCTATGAAGCAACGCGGGGCGCTGGGTTCGGCCCGGAGGTTCGCCGCCGCGTGCTGATCGGCACATATGTGCTGTCGGCTGGCTACTACGACGCCTACTACCTCAAGGCCCAGAAAGTGCGCACGTTGATCAAGCGCGATTTCGACGAAGCCTGGCATGGGGTCGATGTGGTGTTGACACCGACGACGCCGTCGCCGGCTTTTGCTCAAGGCGAGAAATCGGGCGACCCGATCGCGATGTACCTCGAGGATATCTTCACAGTGACGGTCAATATGGCGGGATTGCCGGGGATCTCGGTGCCGGCGGGCCTGTCCAGCGAAGGCACCCCACTCGGACTGCAGCTCATTGCCAAGCCGTTCGATGAGGCTACGCTGTTTCGCACGGGCCAAGTCATCGAGGATGCGGTCGGGCGTCTGCGGGTGCCGAAGCAGTGGTGGACTGCGTGACGAATTCACATCGGTTCGGGTGGCAATGGCCGCGCCTAGCCGATTATTGTTGCGTCAACAACGCCTTCTCAAGATAGTGCGCAGCGTGCTGGCGGCGGCTGGCGCACATCATCCATGACCGACCGGTGGGCGCGGGGGCCGGTTGTGTAAACACGAGGCACCGGGATGCTCCGCTGGCCTGTCAAAAGCGCCCTCTATATCGATTTCGAGAATGTGCCTATGGCGCCCGACGCCATCGGCGGATGGCTCGCCTGGCTCGAGGATGGCTGCTTCGAGCCTTTGGGGCGCAGGCGACGCTTCGTCCAGAAGCGTGTCTACTGGAACAGCCACGCGGAACGACATCGCAAGACGTTCGAGGCGCAAGGCTTCTCGGTGGCGCTGGTCGGCAAATACTCCGGCCTCAAGAATGGCGCGGATATTCGCATGGCGATGGACATCGTCGAGGCGACATACGCGCGTAGCGAGATCGACGAATACATCCTGCTCGACGGGCGATTCCGACTTCGTGCCGGTGCTCGAGCGCCTTCGGGCAAAGGGCAAGCGCAGCGTGATCGTGGCGACGGAGCATCGTCCCAACATTCACACGACCTACGCGCAGCACGCCGATCTGCTGATCCCATCGCGCCAACTTGCTATGGCCGGACAGTATGCGGGCAGCAAGAGGCTCGGCGCGTGGCTCCAAAGCCGAGCTGGAGCCTGGGCCGCCGGCTACGCCAGGAGGCGCTCCGACACCGATCACGCGGTCAATCCGAGCGCAGGAGCAGAGGCGGCCCGACGCCACTGCGCGGTCGATCCGGGCAATGACGCGGGCCCATTCGAGCCTGCGGTCGAGGTGGCGCTCGGGCGCATTCTAGCGCTCGTCAGGCAGCAGCCCCGCAACTTCGTCGCCCAACGCCGGATCCTCGCAGAGCTGGCCCGCGTGCAAGGTTTCAAGCGCCAGGGAGACGGGGCCTTTCTGGGCCATCTGACTTATCGGGCCCTCATGAACGAGTTGGCCACACGACATCCTTGCATCAAGGTCAGCGAACAGCCGGGCGGTGGCACTGGGGTCTTCTACTTGCCGCCTGAGGCCCTCGAGAGCCCTTCGAGTACCGAGGCGCCATCTGCGAAGCCACCACCGCCGCCGCCAGTAAAGCCGGTTTCGACGGCACCTGCGAAGACCCCACCGCCGCTTCCCAGGCACCCCGTGGATGCCTCAGACGATCAGCCAGCGCAGCCTCAGGCGGACGTCCGTTGCGCGGACAACGGCGACGACAAGGGCACGACGCTGCGTGCGCGGCTAGCGCGCGTCGATGCAGAGGGCGCGTATCAGCGCATCTGAAGCCTCAGCCACGGAAGTACTGAACTTCAAACTGCGGGCGTTTGATCGCGGGAACCGACAGTCGGCTCAGGTCGCTGCGTGGCCGTACGCGCCCGGGGACGTGCTTTTGCGCAAATTGCGCATCAGCAGCTCGAAGCTGAACTGATATGGCGTCGCATACCACGGGGAGATCGGCTCGCGGGGGATCTCGAAGAGATCGTCGGCGTGGGTGACGAGGCCACCGAAGGCGGAGACGCAACTGGAGAATCCGGCGGCCTTCACCAGAGCCAGTGTGTCGGGCCTGATGTTCTCCCGGCGGCCGTAGGGAAAGGAGAACTGCGTGATGGGTTGGCGCAGTTCGTCTTCAAGATGGGCCTTGCACCGCTCTATCTCGAATTTGGCGGTGGCAGCGTCGACTGCGCCGAGATCCACGTGGGACGCGGTGTGACCACCAATCGAGAAGCCGGCGTCGCGCAAGCCTCTGACGTCATCCCAGCTCATCCACTCGGGCGTGAACGGCAGATGTTGGTCCCACCAACATTTGTGGTGGCTGCCGATGAAATCGGAGGAAATGTAGAATGTCGCCGTCAGCCCGTGCTCGGCCAGGATCGGCGCAGCGGTGGTAGCATTGTCGAGGTAGCCGTCATCGAAGGTGATGGTGAGGGTGCGGTTGAGCCTTTCGCCGGCGGCGGTGCGGCGGAGCATTTCATCGAGCGAAATGACATCGAAATAGCGAGCGAAATATCGGCAGTAGGCACGGAATTCATCGACGCCACAGGAAATCGGATCTTCCTTCAAGCGGTCGTCGACACGGTGGAAGAGCACGATGGTGCCGCGATCGGCGAAGGTTGCGCGGTCGAGACCGCTGGCGTGTGCGGCTTTGCCCAGGAGCGTCTTGATCTGCTTTCTCATGCCGCATTCTCGTGGCTGCTTCTGGACAGTCGCCGCCGGAGCTCGACGATATCGCGATAGGACGGTGAACGATAGACTTTGGCGCGGGTGGTGTCCTGAGGCACGCCGGCGGTCGGATCGGCAATGAGGTCACGCACAGCGTCGGTCATCATGCGCACGCCGTTCGGTCGCAAAACGGTGCGACGGAACTCCTCTATGAAAGCCATCGGATCGCGGCCGGGCTGCCAGTCGAGCGGGAACAGCTCTTGGCGGAGAATCAAGCCGGCATCGACCTCGCGGACGACCTTGTGGATGGTGATGCCGACGTGCGTTTCACCGTTGTAGAGCTCCCAGAACGCCGGCGCTGCACCTCGGTATTCGGGCACCTTGCCAGAGTGAAGGTTGATCGAGCCGAGCCGTGGGATCTCGAATGTGACGGGCTTCAAGATGTAGGTGCCGGCGATGACGGCGAGGTCCGGCGCAATTGCCTCGAGCACCGCGTGAGCGGCGGGCGCATTCATGTCCTCGACGTAGGTCACCTCGACGCCGGCCTGGGCGGCCGTTTCGAGCCAGGGCGACAGATCATCGCCGTGGCTGGTGCCTGGAGGCGGAGACGACAGACCGAGCTTGCCCGCGACCAGCCTCGCCAATCCGCCCGGGCCGACCGTGCGGTAGGCGTGGACAACATTCCGGGGAAACGCGCGGCGCTTTACCAGGTAGGGGCCATGCAGGACATGCACCTCGGAAACCTGCGGCACAGCCGCGAGGGAGAGGGCCACTTCGACACCCAGACTGCCACACGTGAGGACGGCGATACGCAATGTCACACGGCTCTTGTTAAGGATTGCCCAGCAGATAACCGGCCCGAGTTTACGACGGCGTCGAACAATAGCGAAATTCCGGCAGGCGGGAGTGGCCCAGTGCAAGCATGGTAACCGCGGCGGGGCCCCGACCAAAGGAGCTGCCAAGTGGCGTTGCCGGCCGCGCGGCTGTGTTTCACGGGGCTCTGCTCAAAAAAAACGCCCGATCTATGCCGCGCAGGCGTTGATCGGGCGAATATTGGGCATCTCAAGTGGCAGGTGAGAGAGGGTGACGATGGCCGCCGCCCCCGCTGACCGGCTTTAGCGCGAGTAGAATTCGACCACCAGGTTCGGCTCCATGTGCACGGGATAGGGCACATCGGCCAGCGCCGGGATGCGAACGAACTTGGCCACCATCTTGGTGTGGTCGGCATCGATATAGTCGGGGACGTCACGCTCGGGGCTCTTGTTAGCTTCGATCACCAGCGGCAGCTGGCGAGAGGCTTCCTTGACCTCGATGACGTCGTCGATCCGGCAGCGATAGCTCGGAATGGTGACGCGTCGACCATTAACCGTGACGTGGCCATGGCTGACGAACTGGCGGGCAGCGAACACCGTCGGCACGAATTTGGCACGATAGACGACGGCGTCGAGACGACGCTCCAGAAGGCCGATCAGATGCTCCGATGTCGAGCCCTTCAGGCGAACGGCCTCCTTGTAGAGGCGGTTGAACTGGCGCTCAGTAATGTTGCCATAATAGCCTTTGAGCTTCTGCTTGGCGCGGAGCTGCTGGCCGAAATCGGAGATCTTGCCTGCCCGGCGCTCGCCGTGTTGGCCTGGGCGTGAGGCGCGGCGGTTGACGGGGCTCTTGGAGCGGCCCCAGATATTCTCGCCGAGGCGCCGGTCGATCTTATGCTTGGCGCGGATGCGCTTGGTCATGGTTTAAGTCCGTCTTTCGCTATGCACGGGATCAAAGACCTCCTCCTTTCTATCGCTGAAGGCCGCCTCGAAGGCGGCTCCAGCCCAAGCGACAGACGACCCAAAAGCCGGAAGACCGGGTCGCCGCGGAGGCCAAAACAAAAGCAAGCGGGCCACATGGTGACCCGCGTGCTGAGGCTTGATAGTCGCCCCTGCCGCGGCAGTCAAGGCCTTGGGCGGCAACGGAGCCTATCGCCGGCGCTCACTTCTTCTGAGAAGCCGGTACGACGGCTTGGCCAGCAGGGGCCGCCGATTTCTTTGGTGGGGCAACCACCAAGGCTTCCTTGACGTTGGCAGCGACAGCCGCCTTCACCTTGGCACGCTTCTCGTCGTTGCAGGTGTCCTTGGAGGGCTCAATCGGCTCCAGGCTGACCTGCCGCTCGCCCTTGGATTCGGTCACCTTGAGCTTGCCGGCTGCCATGTGGATGGTCATGCGGTGGAGCGTGGTGATGTAGAGAAGTTGCTGGTCGCTCCAGTTGTGCTTGGCGCGCTGGATGCGGATCATCGCATCATAATTCTGGGTCTGCTCTTCCCACATCTCGCAAAGCTGGGCTTGTGCGGAATGATAACCGGTGATGATGACCTCCCGGCCCACATCGGTCGGCACCATCGTCTCTTTCTTCTTGTTCTTCTTGTCGACCTCGACCACGCGCCGATCCGGCATGGTGAACTTTGCCGGCAGGATGGTCCAAGCATACTCCATCAGAACCTTGACCGACTTGTCGCTCAAGTCCTTGGCTTCAGCTGCCCCGGCCGAACCACCCATCGCCAAGGCCACCACACCTGCCAAACCAATCCGCCACATATGTCTCATCTTTTCTGGCCCCTCACCCATTGTCCCACTTGCCGGCCGGATGCCTTGTAGCTGCAGAACGTGATTCTGCCACCATACTTCCGGCAACGCGCCACGTCGCTAGCCATCGGATGGCACCACCCGATCAATCGCGCTGCGCCGAGTTCCCCGTCCTGGCGCAACGCCGGGAGGGGTCGGCCGGAAAATGGGCAAACTTATGGCCGTTTGCGGCCCTGTCCCTTGCCGTGTGCCAAAGCGACCACAACTCCCCGCAAAGTCCGAACTTCCTGCTCGGTCGGCGCCATGCGCGTGAACATCGTCCTCAAGTTGCGGACCATCGTCTGGCGGCGATGGGACGGGATTGAAAAAACCCAATCGTTCCAGCTCTTCCTCGATATGGTCGAAGAAGCCGTGCAGCTCCTCCTTGGTGGCCGGCCGGGTGGCCCCGAGATCGAGCCCGGCCTGCTGCGGCGTCTCGTAGGTGGTTACGCGTCCGAGCGTCGCAGCGCCGGAGGTTCGCATCCACTCGTAGGCAAGTATCAGGACCGATTGGGCCAGATTGAGCGAGGCAAAGCGCGAATTGACGGGAATCATGACCAGGGCGTCGGCGGTTGCGACCTCATCGGTCTCGAGGCCATTGCGCTCGCGGCCGAACAGCATACCGCAGCGCTCGCCCCTGGCGATGCGGGCTCGCATCTCGGTGACGGCCTCAAGCGGCGTCATGACGGGCTTGCTCAGGTCCCGCTGACGAGCCGTGGTGGCTGCGACCCAGTTGAGATCAGCCGGTGGCCGCAGCGAGCGTCGGGAAGGCTTCGCCGTCGTCGATGACATAGTTGGCGCCTGACGCCGCTATCCGCGCCTTTTCGTTCGGCCAGCCGTCGCGAGGCGCCACTAGGCGCATTTCGTCCAGGCCGAAATTGGCCATGGCGCGGGCCACCATGCCGATGTTGTCGGCGAGTTGCGGCTCCATGAGGATGACGGCCGGCGTCTCGCCCGAGCTTGCGAATGCCTCGCCGCGAATGTGGGCGCGCCGGACGCCGTGGCGCAGCTTGCGAATGACGCGACGCGCCCAGAACCAGTAGTTCTCGCCGGACCAGGTCTTTTCCAGTGCAGCCAGCTCTGGCGTGCGGATGGTGCCTTCGCCCTTGCCGAGCAGCCGCACCGTGCCGTCGCCGACCACCACCTCCTTGTGGGCGCGAATGAAGTCGTCGAGCGAGTGGAGACCCTGTGCCTCGGTCCTGCGCTTGCATCCGGGGCAGGTGGCCTGATCAGCCTCGCAGCGAAGCTCTGCGCAGTAAGTGAGCACCGGCTCGAGGCTGGTGCGGTCGAGACCCGGCAGCGCTAGGGCAGCCAGCCCCTCGTCGACGGACCGCTCGTGACAGGCGTGCACGATGGCGCTGACGGGCTGGTTGGTGCCGGGCAGGCGTGGCTCGAGGCCATTGCCGGCCGTTTCAATCTCGATCCTCACCACAATTCCTTTCCCGGCCGCCACTTCGTTGTCCGATGGGTCATACGGCGCGCGGGGGCCTGGCGGCAACACGCGCGAAAGCCTCTTGGTCTTGAGGGCGGGCGGTTGGTAGGCTCTGCTCTCCTTGGGGACCTCTTGAGCCATGCGCGGCGGAGACCGAGACCATGCCAGTTCATGAACAGCGTGTCATTCACCTCGGCCGGGCCAACGCCGACGGTAAAATCCGACATCTCGCCACCACCGGGGCACGGGCGGTCGCGGCAGCGGGCGGGCGCATGTTCGGCGTGTTCAAGCCGGTTATCGGCCTCTCGCAGGCGACAGCGGTGGTGGTGACGGAGTGGGCCGACGAGGCTGCAGCTGGTGCCCTCGGGCACGTGGTCCTGGCGGGCCTCGATGAGGTCGAAACCGTGGACCGGGACATCTGGACTCCAACACTGCGGCCCGCACCGGGCGAGCGGCCAACAGAGGCAAACGGCTTCTATTCCCACCGCGCCTTCGACATAGTCTCCGGCGACTGGGAGCGTTTCCGGGACCTCTCGGCCGACGCGTGGGGCAACTGGGAGGCGACGCATGCGGCCAAGACCGTTGGCTTCTGGCTTTGCCGCACCCCGCCCGGCCCCGGACTGGTTCGCGTCCGCCTCATGGCCTGGTACGACAGCCTCGACGCCTGGGAGCGCTCGCGCTGGTGGAACGCCGGCGCAAAAGGCGGGTCCGAGGCCGCCTTCGACCGCTTCAAACAGCGCTCGACGCTGCTGGTCGACACTCGCGTTTCGATCCTGCAACTCGTTTCGCACTGAAGGCTGCCGCCGGCAAAGTTAACGGGCGCGCCGCCACACCTCCCCTTGCGCGCTCCCACCCACCAAAATGATCCACGTTCCCGATCAGCCCGGATCCGCCGGCCGCCAGGGCGGGCTTTTACAAGCGCAGCGCGGATGCTATAGGGCGCTCGCCTGATTTTTCCGCCGACCGGCTCCCCGGCTGGCGAATGACCGCACCGGCAACCATTCCATCCGAGGGCCCGAAGGGCGCATAGTCTTTCGCACCCGCCGATCGCCGGTCTTCGGTCGGCTCAAACAATGACGACGACGAGAGGATCCAGCATGTCAGATCTCGAAATCATGTGGACGAAGGTCGATGAAGCACCGGGGCTTGCGACCTATTCCCTGCTCCCGATCGTCGAAGCCTTCGTCAGCGCGGCTGGTGTGAAGATGACTTTGAAGGACATTTCGCTGACCGGCCGCATCATCGCGAATTTCCCCGACAAGCTTAAACCTGAGCAGCGCATCAACGACGAACTCGCCGAACTCGGCAAGCTTGCCAAGCAGCCGGACGCCAACATCATCAAGCTGCCCAACATCTCCGCCTCGATTCCGCAGCTCAAGGCCGCCATCAAGGAACTGCAGTCCAAGGGCTACGACGTCCCCGATTTTCCCGATAGCGACGCCACGCCAGCCGACAAGGAAATCCGGGCCCGCTACGGGCGCGTTCTCGGCAGCGCCGTCAATCCGGTGCTGCGCGAAGGCAATTCCGATCGCCGCGCCGCCGGGGCCGTCAAGCAATATGCCCGCAACAACCCGCACAAGATGGGCGCCTGGAGCAAAGACTCAAAAACCCGGGTCGCTCACATGTCAGGTGGCGACTTTTACGGCTCGGAAGTCGCAACGACCGTTGCAGCAGCGACCACGGCCCGCATCGAGCTTGCCGCCGATGACGGCAAGACCACCGTCCTGAAGGAGAAGGTGCCCCTGCAGGCCGGAGAGATCATCGACTGCTCCGTCATGAACGTGAAGGCCCTGCGCGCCTTTCTCGGCTCCGGGATCGATGCTGCCAAGAAGGACGGCATCCTGTTCTCGCTGCACGTCAAGACGACGATGATGAAGATCTCCGATCCCATTCTCTTCGGCCATGCCGTCTCCGTCTTCTTCGCCGACGTGTTCGAGAAGCACGGCGCGACCCTCTCCCGCCTCGGCGTCGATCCCGACAATGGCCTTGGCGACCTGCTCACTCGGATCGAGACCCTGGCTCCGGCTGAGCGCGATGCCATCAAGGCCGACATCGCCGCCACCTACGCCAAGCGGCCGGGCCTTGCCATGGTCAATTCCGACAAGGGCATCACCAACCTGCACGTGCCAAGCGACGTCATCATCGACGCCTCGATGCCCGCCATGATCCGCGAGAGCGGCAAGATGTGGGGCGCCGACGGCAAGCTGCACGACGCCATCGCGGCCATCCCCGATCGCTGCTACGCCACGCTGTTCCAGGCCGTGATCGATGACTGCAAGGCCAATGGCGCCTTCGACCCCAAGACCATGGGCTCCGTGCCCAACGTCGGCCTGATGGCACAGCAGGCCGAGGAATATGGCAGCCACGACAAGACGTTCGAAGTACCTTCAGCCGGCACCGTACGCGTCGTTGCAGAAGACGGCACTGTGTTGATGCAGCAGAAGGTTGAGTCCGGCGACATCTTCCGCATGTGCCAGGTCAAGGACGCCCCGATCCAGGACTGGGTCAAGCTCGGCGTCCGCCGCGCACGCCTGACCAACACGCCGGCCGTGTTCTGGCTCGACAAGAACCGTGCCCACGACGCCCAATTGATTGCCAAGGTCGAGAAATACCTCAAGGACCAGGACACCAAGGGCCTCGACATCCGCATCATGGCCCCCGTCGAGGCGACCAAGTTCTCGCTCGAGCGCATCCGCAAGGGCCAGGACACGATCTCCGTCACCGGCAACGTGCTGCGCGATTACCTGACGGACCTGTTCCCGATCATGGAGCTCGGCACGTCGGCCAAGATGCTGTCGATCGTGCCTCTGCTGGCAGGCGGCGGACTGTTCGAGACCGGCGCCGGCGGGTCGGCGCCCAAGCACGTCGAGCAGTTCAACGACGAGGGTTAT
This sequence comes from uncultured Alphaproteobacteria bacterium, assembly GCA_963761475.1. Classification (GTDB taxonomy): domain Bacteria; phylum Pseudomonadota; class Alphaproteobacteria; order Rhizobiales; family Hyphomicrobiaceae. Next base: position 214,170 of record CAVXGT010000006.1, on the reverse strand, counting down.
CTGCGCTGGGATTCGCTCGGCGAGTTTCTCGCGCTTGGCGCCTCGCTCGAACATCTGGCGCAGGTGAGCGGCAACGAGGACGTGAAGGTTCTCGCCGAAACGCTGGACGCAGCCAACGGCCGCATCCTCGAGTACAACCGCTCACCGGCCCGAAAAGTTGGCCAGATCGACAATCGCGGCAGCCACTTCTATCTGGCGCTCTATTGGGCGCAGGCGCTTGCAGCACGTGGCAATAGCGGGCCCATGCAGGCGCGCTTCCGCAAGCTCGCCGAGACGCTCGCCGACAACGAGGCCAAGATCAACGCCGAGTTGATCGCCGCCCAAGGCAAGCCCATGGATACCGGCGGCTACTACCGTCCCGACGACGCAAAGACCTCTGCTGCCATGCGCCCGAGCAAGACGCTGAACGAGGCGCTGTCGGCTTTGTAAGTCGGACCTCGGCACGTACCGAAGTCATGGCCCGCCCGATGCTAGCCGCGTCGGGCGGGTCTCTATTTTTGAGGGAAGTGCGGCGCACTTCCCTCGCCCCCGCAGCGCACTGTGGCCCCTTCCGATTTCCGAATTTTGCAGCATTCGTCGACGTGACTACTGGATCGCACCTTCCTGATGCCCTATAGACCTCGCCCCCAAGGCGATGCTGGGCCGTAGAGGGGCATGTCGTATCATGGGACTTCTGACGTGGCTCCAAACTCTGATCTTCGGAACGCCCTCCGCTCAACCTGGCGCCTCTCCCTTCAGCCCAGGCGCGGGTCCGGCACGCCTCATTGTGCTGCGCCATGCCGAGAAAACTGGCGACAAGCGAGATCGCAATCTTTCACCTGCTGGACATGAGCGGGCCGAGCGGCTGGCGCCCTTCGTTATCGAGACATTTGGACGACCGGATTTTCTCATCGCCGCTAAGTCCTCGAAAAGGTCGCGCCGGCCCGTCGAGACGATCGAGCCGCTGGCTGCCGCCCTTGGCCTGAAAATCAAGTGTAAGTTCGACAACGACGAGGTTGAAGCCCTGGTCGCCAGTTTGGGCGAGAAGGGCGCCTATCGTGGCAAATTCGGAGTCCTTTCCTGGCGCCACTCGGATATTCCGCGCCTGGTGGCGGCTCTCGGAGCGCCGGCCGACACCTTTCCAGGTGAATGGGACGAGGGGAACTACACGACCATTGTCGAAATCAGCTTTGGGAGCGGCGCCACTGTGACGGCGAAGCTGACGGCCATGCCGTTCTGAACGCTTCAGTTTCACTTGGCCAATCGACGTTCGCGTGCACGGAACTTGAGCCAGCGCGGTGTCGAGTGCAGGCGGCCGACGCGGCTTTGCCGTTGGCCCCCCCAATGCTATAGAGCGCGCACGGTCCTAGCGACGGCGTCCTCAACCAATTGGTAGCTCTCAAAAATGCAGAAAATCAAGGTCGACAACCCGATCGTCGAGATGGACGGCGATGAGATGACCCGCATCATCTGGCAGTTCATCAAGGACAAGCTGATCCACCCCTACCTCGACCTCACGCTCGACTACTACGACCTGTCGATCCAGAAGCGCGACGAGACGGGTGACCAGATCACGGTCGATGCCGCCAATGCCACCAAAAAGCACGGCGTCGCGGTCAAGTGCGCGACCATCACGCCGGACGAGGCGCGCGTGAAAGAGTTCGGCCTGAAGGAGATGTGGAAGTCGCCCAACGGCACCATCCGCAACATCCTCGGCGGCACCATTTTCCGAGAGCCTATCATTGCCAAGAATGTGCCGCGGCTCGTGCCGGGCTGGACGCAGCCGATCATCATCGGCCGGCATGCCTACGGCGACCAGTACCGCGCCACCGATTTCGTCGTGCCGGAGGCGGGTACGCTCGCGGTTGCCTGGGTGTCGAAGGACGGGTCGAAGAAGATCCAACACAAGGTGTTCGACTTCCCGGCCGGCGGCGTCGCGATGGTCATGTACAATCTCGACAACTCGATCCGCGACTTTGCCCGCGCCTCCCTCAACTACGGGCTCAGCCGCAATTATCCGGTTTATCTCTCGACCAAGAACACCATCCTCAAAGCCTACGACGGTCGCTTCAAGGACCTCTTCCAGGAGGTGTTCGACGCCGAGTTCAAGGACAAGTTCGCGGAGGCCAAGCTCACCTACGAGCACCGTCTCATCGACGACATGGTGGCAGCCTCGCTCAAGTGGTCCGGCGGGTATGTGTGGGCGGCCAAGAACTACGACGGCGACGTGCAGTCCGACACCGTGGCGCAGGGCTTCGGCTCGCTCGGTCTGATGACCTCCGTGCTGCTGACGCCCGACGGCAAAACCTGCGAGGCCGAGGCCGCGCACGGCACCGTCACGCGTCACTACCGCCAGCACCAGGAGGGCAAGGAGACGTCAACCAACTCGATCGCCTCCATCTTCGCGTGGACGCGCGCGCTCGCGCACCGCGCCAAACTCGACAACAACGACGCCCTGGCCAAGTTCGCCGCAACCCTCGAGAAGGTGTGCATCGATACCGTCGAGGCCGGGTTCATGACCAAGGACCTGGCCCTCCTTGTCGGCGACGAGCAGACATGGCTCTCGACCACGGGTTTCCTCGACAAGATCGACGAGAACCTGAAGGCGGCGATGGGGGCGTGAAGTCCCAAGAGTGAGGGGCGCCGCCCCTCACGCTCCCGGCCAGGGGCCTAAACCCCCTGGTCCCCACGCCTTGGAGAGGGCCGGGCCGGATGCTCAAGTCCCTCTATATCGGCCTCGGGTTACTCGCGACGGCCCTCGCCATCGCAGGCGCCGTTCTGCCGGGATTGCCGACGACACCTTTCCTGCTCGTGGCGCTGTGGGCGTTTGCACGCTCGAGCCCAGCGCTCAGTCATTGGTTGCACAGAATACCCCTCCTCAGCACGGGCCTCAAAGAGGCGGACCGGTTTGCGCGGCGCCGGGCGGTTCGCATGTCTGTGAAGATGACGGCATTGGCCTTCGCTTGGAGCTCGGTGCTGGTGACGGGGTATTTGGCTCAGCGCCTCGCATCGCCGCTGTTCCTGGCGGTGCTTGCGGCGGCAATCTCGGCGACAGTGTTCATGGCCTGGATCCCGACCGACCGCGGGCCGGAGGCATAGACGCTACAAACCGCACAAAGCCGCCCTCACGCGGACGGGATCATGGGACGACTGCCGGGGTGTCCTGGTTTCTGATCGCAATTGCGGAAGATGGTGGTAGCGGGACCACGGATACAGGGCGGAGATGCCGTCTGCTCCCGCCCCGATTTTGCCGCCCTTTGCAGCCATCTCCGGTTGCTCTGCTGCTTAGAACCGCAGGCGGCGACAAATCTAGATCCTGCATTCAATAGAGCCTGGCACCCTTGCAAGAACCTCCGTCCCACAACCGGCCGATCCTCATGGGTACAGCGATCGTGATGGCGGTCGGCTGCTTTGGAGCTGCCTTTGCATCGCGGACGGTGTGGCTCGCCTCGGTACGCCCCACCGTGTTCGTGGTTGGAACTGCTGTCAGCATGGCCGTCGTGGCGGTGTTGGTGTGGCGGCTCGCAACGGCGCGCTTCGGCAATGCCGTTCGCCGCTTTCACATCGTGCTGCTTTTCCTTTGGCTCGCGGCGCTGGCGACGTTCATCGGCACCGAGATGCAATTTCGCGACCGACGTGGCGAAGTTCTGCGAACGCCTGGACCCGACCTGGCCCGCGTCGGGCGGCACGTGATGGTCGGGTATCGCAACATAGAGGAACTGAGCCGACTTGTTCGGCTCGGTGCTGTCGGCGGCGTCTTCGTGACCACGCGCAATGCGGCAGGCAAATCGGTGGCGGAACTGGCCGCGGAAATCGCCGAGTTGCAGGCGATCGCACGCAAAAGCGGACACGGACCACTGATCATCGCAACCGACCAGGAAGGTGGCATGGTCTCACGACTGTCACCGCCGCTGCCAAAGCCGGTGTCACTGGCGGTGCTGATCGGCGACGAACGCGCCGGCCCTCAGCTGCAGCGGCGGATCGAGGAACACGCCTTCGACGTCGGTCGCCACCTTGCCCAAGTCGGAATCACCTTGAATTTTGCTCCGGTCACCGATCTCGATTTCGGCATTCGCGATCCCGCCGACCAGTTGTCCCGGATCGGCGAACGGGCGATCGGCTCCGACCCCAGCGATGTGGCTTTCGCGGCAACCGCCTATTGTCGAGGACTTGCTGCTGCCGGTGTCCTCTGCACCCTGAAGCATTTCCCTGGACTGGGCCGGGTGCGCGGCGACACCCACATCATGAGCGCCAATCTCGCCGCGCCACAGGCCACGCTCGAGAATACGGACTGGCGGCCGTTTCGCCGCGTGCTTTCCTCGACGCCTGCGGCCGTGATGATGGCGCACGTGGTGGCGCAGGCGATCGATGCCGAGCGACCGGCATCGGCGTCGCGTGCGGTGATCGACGGCATCCTGCGGCGCGCCTGGAAATTCAACGGGCTGGTGGTGACGGACGATCTCACCATGATCGGTGCTTCTGGTCGCAAGGGCGGCATCGGTGCTGCCGGCGTCGAGGCGCTTGGCGCGGGGGCCGACCTGCTGCTCGTTGCCTACGACACAGACCAAGTCTATGCCCTGCTTGACGCTCTGGTCGCCGCCTGGCGCGACGGCAGGATTGGAGAAGACCTGGTGGCTGCCAGCGCGCGGCGAATTGGCAAGGCAGCTACGGCCAGAGCGCAATAAGTTGCGCGATGCGCGACTTGGTGCGCCAAGCCGGCTTCAGGTAAGAAACGGATTGCTCCGCCGCTCGTCGCCGATGGTGCTCATCGGCCCGTGACCACAGATGAAGGCAACGTCGTCGCCCAGCGGGAAGAGCTTGGTCTTGATGGCGTTGATCAGGGCTTCATGGTCGCCATAGGGGAAATCGGTGCGGCCGATCGAGCCCTGGAACAGCACGTCGCCCATCAGGGCGAACTTCTGGCCACGATGGACATAGACGAGGCTGCCCGGAGAATGGCCGGGACAGTGGAAGATCTCGAACAACTCGCCGGCGATCTCGAGCTTGTCGCCTTCGTTGAGCCAGCGGTCCGAGGTGGCGTTGCGCATGCCCGTTAGGCCATAGCTCGCCGCCTGCTCCTCGGCCCGCTCCATCAGGAACTTGTCGGAGAGATGCGGGCCCTCGATCTGGATGCCCAGCGCCTCCTTCAGCTCGGCGGCGCCGCCGACGTGGTCGAGATGGCCATGCGTCAGCACGATCTTCTCGGCCGTCATGCCGACTTGCTTGATGGCGTCCAGAATAACAGGGACATCGCCGCCTGGATCAATCACGGCGCCCCGCTTGGTTGCCTCGCTCCAGACCAGGGAGCAGTTCTGCTGCAGGGGCGTTACGGGTACGATGGCGGCCCGGAGGGGGGCTGGGGCTGCGTTGGCCTGGCTCATGACATGTCCTTCCCTGTCGGTGCCCGTGGTCGCTCGCACGCCACCGGGTGGGCTGTCAAATCCGAAGCCCTCGACGACCCGTTGTCGACCAAGATTTGATCCCGCGTGTGGCTGCCTCGACAATCGCCCCCTATAGTCGGAAAAAGAGTGAAACCCGGCGCAAAAGGTTGGCTATGAAATTCGACTGTATCGTACTCGGGGCCGGCATGGTGGGCGTGTCGGCGGCGCTGCATCTGCAGGCGCGCGGCCGTTCGGTGGCACTGGTGGACCGGCGGGGGCCCGCAGAGGAAACATCGCACGGCAATGCCGGCATCATCCAGCGGGAGGGCGTAGTGCCCTACATGTTCCCGCGGGAGTGGTCGACGATCTTCAAGTACGCGCTCAATAATTCATCAGAGGCCTATTACCAGCTCTCGAGCCTGCCGCAGGTAGCGCCATGGCTGTTTCGCTACTGGCGGAACTCGACACCGGAGGGGGAACGGCAGAGCGCGCTCGCCATGCTACCATTGGTGGAGCGCTGCATCAGCGAGCACGAGCCGCTGCTGGAGGCGGCGGGGTTGATGGGCTTCGTGCGGCGTACAGGATACATGCGGGTCTATCGCAGTCAGGCCGCGCTCGATCAGGCGCGCACCAAGGACGAGGCCGTGAAGGCCAAATACGGCATCAACCACGATCTGCTCGATGCCAAGGGCGTGGAAGCACTGGAGCCGCACTTGAGCGACGCCATCATCGGCGCGGTGCATTTCACCGATCCGATCAGCGTCTCGGATCCTGGCGCCATCGGACGTGGATATGCCGACCTGCTGGTCAAGAAAGGCGGGCGTCTCCTCGAAGGCGAAGCGCGCACGCTCGAAGCGGTGGCCGGCGGCTACAGGGTCGCGACACGGGAGGGCGCAGCTGAAGCCCGGGAGGTGGTGGTTGCGCTAGGGCCCTGGGCCAGCGAACTGCTGCGCATCCATGGCGTCAAGGTGCCGCTCGGATGGAAGCGCGGCTACCACATGCACTATCACGCCGAAGGCAACGCGACGCTCTCGCGCCCGGTGATCGATGCCGAACGGGGCTACTGCATCACGCCAACGCAGCGCGGCATCCGCCTGACCACGGGCGCGGAATTTGCCGGCCGCGACGCGCCGGCCTCGCCAGTGCAGCTCGGACGGGCGGAGGCTGCGGCACAACAGATCTTTCCGCTTGGCCACCGGCTCGATGCCGAGGCATGGCTCGGCCGCCGGCCCTGCATGCCGGACATGGTGCCGGTGATCGGCCCGACCCCGGGCAAGCTTGGCATGTGGCTCGCCTTCGGGCATCATCACTTGGGGTTCACGCTCGGTCCAGCGACGGGGCGATTATTGGCCGAGATGATGACCGGCGAGACGCCCTACACGGATCCGAAGCCGTATCGCGTCGACCGGTTCTGAGCGCACCTGCGGCCGAGCGGCTATTGCCGCCGCTCAGGCCTTGGCACCGCACCGCGTGTTCCGCTTCGGGATCAGAAGCGGAAGTTGGCCTCGGAGAGCTGGGCGACGTTGTTGACGCCCATCAGCACGACGCGATCAGATACGCCGAACACCAGATTGACGTTGTCGCCCATCAGCTGGATGTGATCGCCGGCCATCAGCTCAGCGAAGGTCGACAGGCCAAGGTCGGGGCCCAGATAGATGCGGTCATGCTCGGCGCCGCTGCCGGCCAGGAAGTCGACGACGGTGTCGATACCGCCGCCGATGCCGAACACGATCTCATCGCTACCGGCGCCCGTCATGATGGTGTCGTTGCCGGCGGCGCCAGCGATGATATTGGCCTGCGCGTCGCCGATCAGGATATCGTTGCCATAGCCACCGAACAGATTCTCGATCGAAAAATAGCTGTCGCCGGCGGCATCGCCGCGGTTCTGGCTCGGATCGGAAAGACTGGCGACGATGTCGGACATGGAATCGGCGTAGCTCGCCCAATCGCTGCCGAGCCCGCCATACAGCGCATCAGCGCCGCCGCGCCCCATCAGCACGTCGTCGCCGCTGGAGCCTATGAGCGTGTTGTCGGCGCCGTCACCAGCCAGCACATCGGCAAAGAACGAGCCCATCAGGCTCTTCACCTCGGGTGTGAACATATCGTCGGCAGCCGCACCGGTGTTGCGCCAGGGCGCCGAGAGGTCGGCCACGACGCCACTGCTGGCGCCAGCGTAGGAGACATAGTCGAGCACACCCGGGGGATCGAGGTAGTAGGTGCTCGAATAGGCAAGCAGTGGCTTCTCGAGATCCTCGAAAGTTGTGGCACTCGCCGCGGCTGTCGCGCTGGAGACGAGGAAGTCGAAGCGGCTGCTGCCGGCCGCCAGCAGATCGGCTGCTGCAACCGACAGCGAGTTCATCATTTCGTAGACGGTCACGCCACCTGCGTCAGTGCGTGCCATGGCCGTCACCGTGCCCTGGACAACGCCACCCACAACGACGAAATCGCCCGCGTCGGAATAGAGCCTCGTCTCGCTGCCATCGGAATTGAGGACTACGACCTCGCTGGCGGTAACGCGAACGACGGAAATAAAATCAACATCGGCCCATGACGACTCGGGGGCAGAGGGAAATTCATGGCGCAAATACATCTAAAGGCCCTTCCGAGGTTGACCGGCCCGAACGGTCACAGTCGCTATGAATTATGCCCCATGCGACGAACTGGTGGCAAGGATCAGGATTTGATCCTTCCAGTGCGAGAGGATCTGCGACCAGACACTGATGATTATATTATTTTCTTCTTATTATCATATGCTTGCGACTCATTCAAGCCGCACGTCCGGGATGCCGACCGTGGCCTGACATCTGTGATATTTAACGATATCTCGCTCATTCAGGACCGTTCGAGGGCCCGCTTGATTATGGGCGCGTAGGGCGTGGGCTCGCAGGTGCTCTTGGGGCCGTTCCAGTAGTTGCCCCGGGAAAGGCACTCGGCCATCAACGCCTCGCGGCGGCGCTGCCAGGCAAAGAGCATGGCGAGACAGAGGACCAAAAGCACCGTTATGACGATACGGGTCCGGCTCATGGCGCCCTCCCAGCAAAACGATCAGACCAGGACGGCAACGCACCCGGAAACGGCAGGGCGCGTGCGGCATAGACACCACGCGCGACAGCTCGGGCCACGCAATCGGCTGCCAGCGCGCCGATCTGTGTCAGCTCGGTAAGGGCCATCTCGGGCTTGAGCGGTTTTTTCTGGGTGGCCACAGCAAACACAGTGTCGCCATCCATGGGGGCGTGCGCAGGTCGCAGGGCACGTGCCAAACCATCATCCGCCATGAGGGCGAGGCGCTTGGCCTGGGACTTGGTCAGGATTGCGTCGGTCGCGACCATGACGATGGTGGTCGAGGGCGGGCCGGCCCCCTTCATGCGCAGGGCAATCGCCGACGGGGGCACAAATTGCGGCAAACCTAGCCCGCCGAATTCGCCGGCCTGCTCCACGGGCGCGGCCCAGAAGTGGGCGCTATCGCCGACCGTTGCGACGCCGATCGCGTTGACGACAGCGATGGCGCCGACGGTATGGCCGGAGGCTGTGATGGTGCTGGCGGAGCCTACGCCGCCCTTCAGATTGGCGGTGGTGGCACCGTAGCCGCCGCCGACAGTGCCCAAATCAAAGGCTCCAGTTGCCGCCGCGTCTGCCGCAAGGCGCCCCATCTGCCAATAGGGCGATTGCTGCCCCCACGATTTGTCGCCGCCATTGAGCAGGTCGAAGACAATGGCCTGCGGCACGATCGGCACCCGGATCCCGCCGACCGCGAGCCCGACGTCGCGTTCGCGCAGCCAGCTCATGACGCCCCCCGCCGCGTCCAGACCAAAGGCCGAGCCGCCGCCGAGGACGATGGCATCGACCCCCTCGACCGTCATTTCGGGCTCGAGAAGGGCCACGTCACGGCCGCCTGGCGCCCCGCCACCGATCACCGCGGATGCCACGTTCGGTCGCTCGACCAGGATCGCCGTGACGCCAGATGCCAATCCGGCGTTATCGGCGTGACCAACAGCTAGGCCGGCAACATCGGTGATCAGATTGAAGCTCGCAGTCATCGCCTTTTTTCCTGGGCAACAGGTCTGTTGGCCGCCTGCGCTACAATAGACAGCGAGCATTGCACCCGCAGCAACTTCGACGGACCCGATGGACTCTCGGGCTTTGATCGTCACGCTTGCCCCTAAACTGGTGCGGAGGAGTTTGCAACTTCATCCACAGGCAAGTATGCTTAGACTACAACTTGCAATTCAAGGCGCCCATTATAGATGGGTGCCGGCTCCGGCGGTCGGAAACGGGATTTGCTCGAAGGTATGCCGTCGGCGCCATGTGAGTTCAGTAGGCCTGGAGGGCTCCAGGGGCGTGACCGACATTTAATAACGTCTATTGGACCCTCGTTTTGTGCCTACTGCGGCCGATCGCGTTGCGATCGGTGCTTAGCACAATGGCGTAACGCCTCAGGCGTTGCCAGAAGGAGGGGCTATGGTCGATCGACAGGACTTCGAAAGCTCGAGACCGCACGCCGCCGATATCATCGTAAGCGAGGTGCTTGCAAGGCTGGAGGCGGACGGTGATCCCAGGCGCGCTATTCGCCATCTGAACGCCGAGATCATTGCGTTCCAGGGCGCCGGTGCGGAATTGCCAGCGGCGCTTATTCGCCTATCGAGCACAATCACAACGAGTTGCGCCTTGCCCGCGGTCGGTTACCGGCCGAATTGAGGCGGCAGGCGAACAACCAAAGGGATGAGGCGGCAGGCGCAGCAATGCATCCGCGTCAGTGCTCGGTATTGCTGGCGGCCAGCGGTTGCCAGCGGCCGGCGTGCCAGGTGTGCGGCACATAGGACGGCACTCGGGCGTCGCCGGCGGCATCGAAGGCGATGGATCCCGCGACCGTGCTCACCGCCTCGCGGCGCAGGGCTTCGGCGACGCGTTCTGGCTCGGATGAACTGACGCGCCGGATGGCATGCGCCCACACCTGCAATGCGGCCACGGCGCGCATGCCGACGGCGCGGGCACTGTGTTGGTCGGTGACGGCGTCACCTGCTGCCAGGGCCGGCTGTTGGCTTTCGCGGGCGGCGTTGGGATTGGCCGCCTCAAGGCCGCTCCACGGCAACATCAGCACCAGGCGGGAGCCCTCACGGCGGGCCAATCGCTCGATGTCGGGAACAGCCAGAATGTCGCTGCCGACGATCGGCGCGGTCACGCCAAGGCTTCGCAGGCCGTCGACGAGGACGGCAAGCTCGATTGGCTGGGCAGGCATCAAGACGACTCCAGCCCCGCTGGCGGCGACCCTGCGAGCTGCCTTCTCATAGGTCACCTCGCCTGAACTCGAGCGCCTCGCGTGCGGCGATGGCAACGCCACGCTCGTCAAGTGCGGCAGCGAGAGCGACCGCAAGCCGGCTCGCCTGTAGCGTACGATCGGCGATCAAGGCGACGGACATTGCCGGAAAGCGCTCGGCAACGAAGGCTGCGGTTTCGGCGGCCAAGCGATCGTCGCGGCCGGCGAGACGGAACACCAGGGGGCCGGCGGGTGGCATCGTCAAACGCGGCTCTCGTACCCCCGGGGCAATGAAGAGAATACCCGCCTTGGCGTAAATTTCGGCAGCTGCCAGGGCCGCCGACCGGCACAAGTGGCCTATGACCAGATCCGGCTTCAGCGTTGCAACGGATTGCGCCACAGCCAGCGCGCCCTGACGCGTACAATCCTCGAGGAAGGGCACCACGCGCAACGGGCGGCCGGCAATGCCGCCAGCCGCATTGAGGCGGGCTGCGGCACGCTCGATGGCTGGCGTCGGAGCCTCGCCGAAGGGCTGATGGGGGTTCGTTCGCGTCGAGACGACGGCAACCGTCAACTCGGGCGCCGCGCCGGCACTGTCGCTAGTGGTTGCGAGAAGCACGGCCACGACGGCAAACATCGCCACCGCCACTGTGAAGACGCCTGAACCCTGCCGGCGCGGCGGCCTTTCGGCGGGGCACGGCTGAAACGCGAAAGGCAGCCTCGCAGGCTGCCTTCCACTCTCCGTCTGTGCCGGTGTCTGTACCAACGGTCGACCCGTAAGCCGTCAGTTCTGGACGTAGGTGGTCTTGCCGTCCGCGTTCTTCTTCCATGTGTACATGACATAGTCGGGGCGGGTGATGTCGCCCTTCTTGTCGTAGCCGATGGCACCGATCACCGTGTTGAACGTCTTGCCCTTGATGTAGGCCGCGACCTTCTTCGGATCGTTGGTCTTGGCCTTGTTGGCGGCCTCGGCAACGATCTGGAGGGCGGCGTAGCTGTAGAGCGTGTAGGCCTCCGGCTTGAAGTTCTTGGCGAGGAAGCGCTTGACGACGGCTGCCGCCTCTTTGCGCTTCTGGGGGTCGGGCGGGAAGGTCATCAGGGTGCCCTCGGCGCCGGGGCCGGCAACGGCTGCGAACTCGTCGGTGGCGATGCCGTCGCCCGACATCATGGGCGCGTTGAGGCCCTGGGCGCGCATCTGGCGGACGATGAGACCGCCTTCCGTGTGCAAGCCGCCCCAATAGACGACGGCGGCGCCCGCAGCCTTCAGCTTCGAGACCAGCGCGGAGAAATCCTTCTCGCCGGTATTCACGCCCTCGTAGAGCACCTCTTTGACGCCGTGCTTTGTTCATGGCCTTCTTGGTCTCGTCGGCGAGGCCTTTGCCATAGGTCGTCTTGTCGTGGACGATGGCGATCTTCTTGCCCTTCAGCGTGGTGGCGATGTACTTGCCGGCGACGCTGCCCTGCTGGTCGTCCCGACCGCAGGTGCGGAATACGTTCCACATCTTGCGCTCGGTGATCTGCGGATTGGTGGAGGCCGGCGTGATCATCAAGATGCCGTTCTCGGCATACACGGTCGAAGCCGGCATCGAGACGCCTGAATTGAAGTGACCGACGACGAACTTGACGCCGTCACCGACGAACTTGTTGGCAACCGAAACGCCCTGCTTGGGGTCGGATACGTCGTCGCCGAAGGATAGCTCGATCTTCTGGCCGTTCATGCCGCCCTTGGCATTGATGTCGGCTGCGGCCATCTCGGCGCCTTGCTTGAGCTGGGCGCCGAACGCGGCGTTCGGCCCCGTCAGCGGTCCGGCAACAGCCACCTTGATCTGCGCCTGAGCTGCTCCTGCAGCCAACAGGGACGCACCAAGTGCGAACCCCGTCCACATGACCTTCTTCATGAATGGTACTCCCTAGCTCGCGGACAGATGCCGCTGCACCAGCTCAACTTCCGCTGCCGGCCCGACAAAAGACCAGCCTGTGACAACGCGCCATAGATAGCCGATATGACGGCGAAGTCACGTCCAAACAACACGCGAAATGGTGCCGAAAAGGGGATCGGTTCCCTTCGGCTGCCGCCTCAACCGGTCCGCTCGGCTTCGCCCAAAAAGCCATATTGCTCGAGCATCTGGCGGGAGCGGCAGTGACGATAGGCCAGCAGCGCCAACGCCGCGAGGGTGACGAGGTCGACGGCGTAATTGCGCAGCGATAGAAGGACTTCCCCGAAGATGGCGTAGTGGATGAAGCGGACGGCGAGTGACAGGATCGCCATGTACAGCGGAACATGCCATTGCGGCCGCCAAGTCTGTGCGATCGCGCGACCGGAGACGATTGCGGCGAGGCCGCCCAAGACAACGGTCACCAGCAAATACACCCAAAGCCCGTTCGGGCCAGCGTCGTAAAGCCATGCCGGCATCTGCATACTCCTTCGGGGGTGACCGTAGTTTGGCGGCAAGCGCGACGTCAAGGCGGTGACGAGCTCTGCGGACAGAGCGACAAGCCAATGCGCTCGGTGGCGTTCGCTTCAGCAATGCGCGGCATCAGAGTGGGCCGCCGGTCTCGTCCACAATCCATTGCAGGAATTCGGGCGAGCCGGCTGCGACCGGCAGTACGAGAACGGCCGGATTGGCGTAGGGATGGGATGCCTTGAGTGCACCGATGACGCGCTCGACAAGGGCGGGTTGCGTCTTGATGAAGGCTGCGACCTCGAGCGACTTCTCGAGCTGGCCCTGCCAGCGGTAGATCGAGCACATGGCTGGGAAAATATTGACGCAGGCGGCGATTTCGAGCGCCACTAGCTCGCCGGCAGTGCGTTCCGCCACATCGGCGTCCGGAAATGTGGCATAGACAAGTGCTGCCGTCGGGGCGGCCTGATGACGGCGCCCGGCGCCCTCGCGGGGCGTTGTCTCGTTTACTCCGGAGTTCTTTTCTGGCACGTCAATGGTCTCCTGCCGGACCTTGCACAACGCCCGGCTCGATCGGGCCAGTCAGGATCCTCTATGCCAGTGTCGAAACGCAAGTATGAGCGGGTTGCTTTCGTTGCAAGCGACGGGCTCGAAGCCCAGCGTGCGCTGAAGCGCATGACAGAACGCTACGGCAACGCACCGATGGGCAAAGCCCAGGTTATCGTGGCACTCGGCGGCGACGGCCTCATGCTCGAGACCCTGCACCGCCACATGAACGACCGCATCCCGATCTACGGCATGAACCGGGGTTCGGTCGGCTTCCTCATGAACGAATATCGCGAGGATCAACTGCTCGAACGCCTTTCGGGGGCGGAGGTGAGCCGGATCCACCCTCTGACCATGGCCGCGCGCGATGCCTCGGGCAAGATGCACGAAGCGCTTGCCATCAACGAGGTCTCGGTGTTCCGGGAAACTCATCAGGTCGCCAAGCTCAGGATCTCGGTCGACGGTAAGGTCCGTCTCGACGAACTCGCCTGCGACGGCCTGCTGGTTGCGACGCCCGCCGGTTCCACGGCCTACAACCTCTCGGCCTACGGGCCGATCCTGCCGATCGATGCCCGCCTGCTGGCCTTGACGCCGATCTCGGCCTTTCGCCCGCGGCGCTGGCGGGGCGCCTTGCTGCCGAGCGGCGCCAACATCGAGATCGAGGTTCTGGAAGCCGACAAGCGGCCCGTCAGTGCCGTTGCCGACAATGTCGAGACGCGCAACGTCATTACGGTCAAGGTCGCTGAAGCCCGCGAGATCGAGATCTTGATGATGTTCGACCCCGGTCACAACCTGGACGAGCGCATCCTCTCCGAGCAGTTCCGCTACTGACCGGTGTAGAGGGGCGCAATTGGGCGCAAGTTGCATTGCCAGCCGGAAGGGAGCCGGGTAAGCAGCTGACCAGGGATCGGCACGGACGAAGGCGGACGCACTTGAGCGGCATTTCGAACTACTTTGTGGGGATCGGCGCACAAAAGTCCGGCACGACATGGCTCGCCCGGATGCTGGCGGATCACCCCGATGTCTTCGTGACGCCGGTCAAGGAGATCCACTACTTCGATCACATCCGCGGCCTCACAGAGCAGTTGTCGCCGCGCAAGCGGCGCTCGCGCTATCGCAAGTATCACCAGCGGATGTGGACGCAGTTGCACCGGCTCGGCCATTATCGCAGCCAGTGGGCCTGGTGGCGCGACTACATGCGCAAGGGGATCGACGACGCCTGGTACTGCCGCTTGTTCGAGCACCGGGGCGGGCGGCGGGTGGCCGGCGAGATCACACCGGAATATGCGATCATCGGCCAGGACGGCCTCCGGCACATCCGGGCGCTGGCGCCGACTGCGCGAGTCGTCTTTATCATGCGCAATCCGGTCGACAGGCTCTGGAGCCAGGTGCTGCACCAATGCCGCTCGCGCCAGCTCGATGCTGCCAGTCAATCGACCGATCAGATCATCGCCATGCTGGCGGAGCCGCGGTTCAGCGAACTTGCCGACTACGCCCAAACACTCGACGATATGACAGCGGTGTTCGGCCGAGAACAGTGCCTGGCGCTCTTCTACGAGGACATGCACAAGGACCGTCTGGCGGCGTTGGAAGAGGTTTGCCGGTTCCTCGGCGTGCGGTTCGAGGCCGGGTATTTCCCGCAACTCGGCAAGCGGTTCAATCGCAGCCAACAAGCGCAGTTGCCGCCGGCCATTCGCACGCATCTGCGTGAGGCCTGCCGGACGCAAGCGGAGGCGGTTCGCCAGCGAATCGGCCGGCTGCCAGAGGCGTGGGCGCGCGAGTTCGATCTCGAGGCCAATTGAGCGCCCGGAACTCGGGCTGAAAGTGCGCGAACCCGCATTGACGCGCGTCGGTCACGCGCGCCTTAGCGGCCACGCCGGATGGTAGTCCAGTTGGTTGTCACGTGGCACTCCTGGCAGTCGGGGCGGCGGCCGCGATGGACGTCGTCCTTCTTGTGGCAATCGATGCACTGGCGCGGCGTATCCTTGAGCGTCGTCTTGTGGCAGCTCGCACAATCGACACGCTTGTGCTTGCCGGTGAGGGGAAAGCGGGTGGCGCCATGATCGAAGCTCGCGTCCGCCTTCAAGACGGCAAGTCGCTGCTGGACGACGGCGGGATCGAGGCGGCCGGTGTCTTTCAACTGTGCTGTCTGGCGGGCGAGCTCTGCCACAGGATCGGACGCCTGCGGGCTGGCTTGGGGCACCGCCGGAGGCGTCGTTTCAGGCATGGGTGGGGGGGCAGGTGCGAGGCGAACGGGAGGCGGCGCGGGAGCGGGACGTTCTGTGAGGCTCGTGGACTGAGGCAGCTCACTTGCTGCGACCACTGCCGACGGCGGGCGCACGGCGGGCTGCGGTGGACGCAGGAGAATGGGCACCGCAATCAGGCCTGCGATCAGGTCTGGCTGCCCGCGTGGCTCGGTTCGCGGGGCTGGTACGTGGACGGCTCGCGTCGTCACCTTGCGAGGCACCAGCGAACCATCGGCGGCGAGACCCGTTGGCAATGCTTGAGGCGATGTTCCGGCTGGCAGGGCAGTCTGTAAGGCGGGGGCCACCTTGGCGGGCGGAACCGGCTCGGGGGTGCGCGCTGGCGGGGGACCGGCGATGAAGCGCGCGGAAGAGAATTTTGCGGGGGGAACGCCGGCTGAGGCGGGATCAGTGCCTTCGAGGTCGCGGAGGTGGACCGTATAGAGCAGCAGCGCGGGGCCTATGACCAGCACCGTGGCCAGCAACCCTAGCCAGATGCTGGCGCGACGTACCGGCCGTGCCGCGCCTCGACGACCCACTGGATGACCCACGTGCTGGCCTTTCCTGTCTGCCGGTGCCCAAACCTCGGGTGCGCGCCGCATCTGCAGTGCTCCATGCGGAGCAGTGGGGCCCGGCACGCAAAGTTGGTGACAGCCTTCCGCAGACTCCGAACGAACTTTGCGAACTCACAAACACCAGAAAGAGCACCGGCTCAGCTTAGTGTCATGCTCGAACGTCCGTTTCGCGTGCCACCGGAAACGCCTGAAGCGGACATCTGGACCACTACATGTGCGACCGATTGCCTGCTCCGCGCATCAGCGGAGAGTTAGCCAGGAAACAGCGCGAGATTGTGGTGGGACGGGGCCAGCATGAAGGCAATGTGGCGTGCGCAGGATATGCTCCCGCTACCAGGCGATGAACAGGATAAGATCGAAGCTCGTCGCGCTGTCGTCGCCGGCCGGCTTGACTGCGCCTTCGAGTACATCCGGCTCGATCCTGGAGCCGGTTGCCTTGGCGATCACGTTGGCGATATAGGCGCCGCGGAGATTGACCAGCTCGCTGTTGGTGTAGGCCTGCACGGTGCGCAACTGATGCGTGCTTGCGTAGCCGTCGGTGTCGGCGCGCCGGGGCAGGAAGCGTGCTGTGCGGATTTGGTCGTCGCTGGCGGGGATGGGTTTAGGGCGCACGAAGCGTTGATCGCTGGCAAAGCCCTGCGTGAAGAGCCTGATGTGCAGCTCGGGCGGCAACTGCGCGAGAACGATTTGCTGCAGCTCCCTCCAACATGCGATGACTTTTTGGTCGCCGTCGGCTGGCATATAGCTGGCGCTGGCAAAGCTCAAGCGCCCCTTGCCTTCGCCGCCCCGACACGCGATCCGGTAATAGGCCCCTTTTAGACCCTGCACGATCTCGGTGCCGGGATGAGCCGTCAGCTCGAGCTCCGGCGTCGATACGCCCTGCCCCAGTTCGAATTTCAGCTGGGCTTTGATATTGTCGATGTCCGGATCGGTAGCGGCATCATTGGGCTTGGATTGGGGCGGAGGTGCCGTGGCCGTTGCCGCGGTGACGAGAGGTGCTGCGGCCTTCGCCTGCCCGCGCGCATGGGCCTGCTCGACCTCGAGCTGAGCCATGACGCTCAGGGCTTTGGCCAAGGCTTCGCCTGCGTCACGGGAAGGGGCGCGCGCGGGGGTGGGCTCGCGCTCGGCCTGTTGCAGGCGCCGCCTGAGCTCGTCATGGCCGGCTTCAAGAGCATCGACCCGCGCCTGCGTCGCCTGCAGCTTTTGGCGTGTCTGCTCGTGCGCGACACGCTCGGCTTCCAGCACCTGCAGCACGGCTGCCGCTTTCGAAGCGCCCACGTTGTCACCCCCCGCACCGGCTGGCGGTTGCAGTTTGGCCCGTGCCTCGACGAGTTGCGCCTCGGCTCTTGCGTGTGCCGCCTTGGCTGCGACGAGGGCTGCTTCAAGCTCAGCAATTGATTCCGATCCACCCGTGATTGCCGCTTCGCGCGCCTGCTCGGCACGGACGAGGGCTTCGCGCGTCACGCGGTGCTCGGCTCGCTCGGCCTCGAGCTCCTTTGCAAGGTTCTCCTGGCCAGCTCCCGGCCCTGCCTGTTTGCCAGCCAAGGCGGCGTTGCCTGCATTCGTGGATTGAGCTGGATGCGGCTCGGTTCTGGTGCCCTCGGCGCCAGGCTTGTGTAGGTCACTCAGTAGATCCCGGCCGGCATCCCACAATGCGTGGCCGGCGGGATGCATGTTCAGCGCTGCCGCGGCGGCAAGCACCACGAACAAAACCAGAGCTGTGAGCGTGCGTGCCCGGCCGGCACGCGGCATCAGGAAAGCGCCAGCCAAGAGACCAAGACCAACAAGCGCAAAACCCACCCCGTCATGCTGAAGCACTGCAGCCTCCCACGTCCGCCCGGCGCCTCAAGCCACTACGCTCGCCATTGGATCGAGGCAAACTTATCACCTTTCGCCACGCGTTCGGCCAGGCTGCGCGAGCGCGTCGCATGTCGTAGCGCAAATACAGCAGAGGGCGGTTGATGCGGGACGGCACCCACCAGTTGCCGGTCATTGGCATCTGGCATGTCATCGACTTTGGCCATCGGCGCTGCAAACTGATACGAAGGGCTGCCCGCACGGGGGCGGCCTCACCGGCCTCTCGCATCGAACCGATTGAAGGACATGGCCCAGACCACCCCCAGCCTCGAACATGCCGGCATTATCGATGACAGCCGGGCGTTCGTCCTGATCACCGGCGCGTCGGAGGGGATTGGACTGGCCTTTGCCGAGCTCTATGCGGCGCGGGGGCGCAACGTCCTGATGGTGGCGCGAACGGCTACGGCGCTGGAGGCCGTGCGGGACCGTTTGCGGGCGAGCAGTCGGGGCGATATTCAGGCTTTGGCGCTCGATCTCAACGCAACAGACGCTCTGGAACGCCTTGACGCCGAGTTGCAGCGGATCAGCGGACATGTCGATCTCCTCGTCAACAACGCGGGCATGGGATTGAGCGGACCGTTCATGGACATGGCCTGGCCGGAGGTCGAGAGACTGGTCAGGCTGAATGTCACAGTGCCGCTTATGCTTATGCGGCATCTGCTCACGGGCATGCGCCAGCGTGGTGCCGGCGGCGTGATCAATGTCGCCTCGCTCGCTGGCGTGGTTCCCGGCCCCTATCAAGCCGCCTACTATGCCTCCAAAGCTGCACTCGTCTCAGCCAGCCGGGCGATCGGGGCCGAGGTCAGAGCCAGCGGCATTTGCCTTACCGTGGTCGCGTCTGGTCCGGTAGAGACCCGGTTTCACACAAAAATGGCGGCCGAAGGCGCGCTCTACCGCCGGTTGATTCCGGCTGCTTCGCCGGCCCGAATTGCCCGAATGGCGGTCTTCGGCTACGAGTTGGGCCTGCAGCTTGTTCTACCCAACTTCATAAGTACGATCGGGTTCATATGTTGTCGCGTGGTGCCCGATGCCATATTAGTGCCCATCGTGGCATGGCTGCTGAAGCCGCCGGAACGGAGCGAGACGGGAGTCCAAAAAAATGTTTGATGGGCGGGCGATGGAGAACTCATGCGAGATCTCTGTAGGTTCGACGCCTGACACCGGCTCGGAACGCAAGTTGCCTGTGCTATTCGTCGTCCATCAAGCTACGTCCAACCCTGGGCACGTGGGGAACTGGTTTCGGCGCAACGGCTACCCAATCGATATCTGCCGCCATTATGCCGGCCAACCTTTGCCCCACACGCTGCGGGGACACTGCGGCGCCGTGATATTCGGTGGCCCGCAAAGTGCCAACGACGACACCGACTTCATACGCCGCGAAATCGACTGGATCGGGCTTTCCCTTGAGGAGCGAAAGCCGTTCTTCGGTATCTGCCTCGGTGCGCAAATGCTGGCTCGGCATCTCGGTGCCCGGGTCGATCACTGCCCGAGCGGGGCGGTGGAGATCGGCTACCATGGTATCGAGGCGACGGCGGAGGGTGCGGCGCTCGCCTTTCCGCAAACCGTGTTCCAGTGGCATCGGGAAGGCTTCGAGTTGGCCCGCGGGAGCACACTGCTTGCTACCGCGCACGGCTGTTATCCGAACCAGGCTTTCCGCCACGATACGGCCTTCGGCGTCCAATTCCATCCGGAAATCACCTACGAACTGGTCAACCGCTGGTCGGGTGGCAACCCGATGCGCCTGCTGATGCGCGGCGCCAAGCCCAGGCGTGAGCAGATCGACCATCATCTCACGCATGTGGCACCGGTTCAGGCTTGGCTCGACAGCTTCCTCAGGCAGTGGGTGGCCGGCACTCTGGTGGAGGGCCGATGAGATTCGCAGTCTCGTGCCGAAAAGCCTCCCGCATTCGCGAATTCGTAACGGCTTCGTGGTCAATTGGCTCCTGTCGCCGTGACCCCCAGTGTCGCGTATCCCGGCGCAATTTGGCCGGCGAGCCATCCGCATGCCGTTTCGAGCGCTGCGATGGCTCGCCGCCCCCTAACCCGGCAACCGGGTCTGGGCGCGAATGACAGGGCGGATCGGGCAAGCCGACGCGGCCGTTGGCGAAAGACATGCGAATACGCCGATTTCGCAGTTCAATACGGCACCGATCCTGTTCGTCACACTGAGCCTGGACGTGGGCGGCGCCGAGAGACACCTGTCTGCCGTGCTGCCGATGCTGCAGGCCCACGGCTGGCCCACTTCAATCTATTGCATGAACCGGTTGGGTGCCTTCGCGGAGCAGGTCAAGGCCTCCGGCGTCGAGGTCATAGGGCCACCGTTCGAGCGCCGGCCTGGGGCGCAGAGTTTCGGCCGCCGGATCTATGCCACCGCGCAGGCCAGCCGGCGCCTGATCGGAATCGTGCGACGGATCCGACCAACGATCATCCATTTCTTTCTGCCCGAGGCCTACGTTTTCGGCGCACCGACGGCGTTGATGATGGGGGTTCCTATCCGCATCATGAGTTGGAGGGGCATGAACATCTACCAACGCCACTGGCCGGGCATAAGCGCGATCGAACGCCGACTTCATCCGCATATGACCGGTATCCTCGCCAACTCGCGGCGTGTCTTGCATGAATTGCAGGCGGAAGGCTGCCGGCCCGACCAGACCGCAATCATCTACAACGGCGTTGCGCTCGCCGGCCCGCCACCTGACGTCGACCGCGAAGCGATCCGCCGTTCGCTGGGCATCGCACCTGGCGGGGTCGCGGCCATCGTGGTCGCCAACCTGATCTTCTACAAGGGACACGCCGACATCCTGACATCCCTCGGACAGACCCAGGAGCGCCTGCCAGCGGATTGGCGGCTGATCTGCGTCGGGCGCGACGAAGGCGAGCGCGAGCGCCTCGAGCAGATGTCGCGCACACTCGGCATAGCCGACCACGTTCAATTCACGGGCGTCAGGCAAGACATCGCGACGCTGCTCAATGCCAGCGACATGTCGATGCTCGCCAGCCATGAGGAAGGCTTCTCCAATGCCGTGATCGAGGCCATGGCCGCCGGATTGCCGCAGATTGTGACCGACGTCGGCGGCAACGGGGAAGCGGTCATCGACGACGAGCATGGCATCGTGGTGCCGCCACGCGACCCCGTTCGGCTCGGAGATGCGATCGTGCGGCTGATGAACGATAGCGGGCTCAGGCGGCGTATGGGGGCGGCGGCTCGCGAACGAGCAACCGCCAGGTTCTCGATGGAAGCCTGTGTGGACCATTATCAGGCTGCCTACCGGGGACTGCTCGCTGGTCGGCGGCTCGGCGACATCGAACTCGATTGAATTTCGCCACCCGGCCTTGCGTTACAGCTGCGGCTTATGCCGCGCGCTCGAAGCGGCGAGCAGCCGGCGTCGGGAAGGTGTGAACCTCGGCCTCCCGGCGCGTCCCACTATCGGCGATGGCCGCGGCATTACCTTCGGCCGCAAGCTTATGGCGCGGGCGGAACCAACGCACGCCAGCGTTGACCAGGAAAGCGTCGCCGCGGGTATCTTGCACAACCAGACCATCGAGGTCGCCAACCAGCGGGGCGAGGCAAGCTTCGATCTCGTCGGCGGAACGATTTGTGCGCAGCAGCCAGACCGCATCGAGCGGCCGGGCCCACGCCTCGCCAAGCGTCATGATCGCGTCGATCAAAGCCGGGCGTGCAGGCTGGTTCGGGGCGATGTCATAGGCGATGAGGAGGGTGCGGGCTGGGGCGCTGGTCATGGCTGGTCTCGCGGATCTCGGTGGGGTGGGTCGCTGAAGAACACAAAAAGAACATGCCGCGATTCGTGCAGTTGTTCAACTAATGTTCCCGTCTTGATCTCAATCAGTCTGACGATGGAACATGGCTGATCACGTGTCGCTCGCGCGAGAAATGGCGACGCGGGTGGACGTGCTTGATCTTTGGTCTGGTTGCGACGGCTAGGCGCGCGGCAAGCCCTGAGTGGTCTGCCGGTTCTGACGTGCCGCGCGCATGGTTGGCCGTGTTGGGTCGCGACTGCGATCTCAGCGCAGGAGGCGCACCGGTACGGTGCGAGGGCCACGTACCGGTCCCTTCGACCATTCGACCGGCACGTTCTCCTGCAAGGTGAAATTGGGTATGCGCTTCAGCCATTCCTGCAGTGCGACGGTGATCTCCATGCGAGCCAGGTTGGAGCCGACGCAGCGGTGAATACCCAGGCCGAAGGCAGCATGACGGTTGTCCTCGCGGTCGATGACCACCTTGTCTGCGTCCGGGAACACTTCAGGATCGCGGTTGGCGGCGGGATAGCTCAGCAGCACCCAGGCGCCCTGCTTCATGGGGCAGCCTGCGACCTCGGTATCCTGCTGGACGCGGCGGGCCATGGTCACGGGGGAGAACGCGCGCAGGAATTCCTCTACGGCCGTTGGAATGAGCTCGGGCTCGCGGACGAGCCGCTGGCGGTCGGCGGGAGTACGGGCAAGGTGCAGAAGGCTCGAGGAGATCGTCGACCAGGTGGTGTCGATGCCGGCGATCAGAAGGAGGCGGAGGGTGCCATAGAAATGGCGCTCGGTCAGGGGCTTGCCGTCGTGCTCTGCCTTCAGGAGGAACGAGATCAGATCGTCGCCGGGCTTGCGCATGCGCTCCTCGGCGAAGGTGCGGAAGTAGTCATCCATCTCCTTGGCCGTCGCGACCAGGCGATCGGCGCTGGTGCCATCATCGACGATGGTGTCCTCGATGAAGACGTGGATCCACTCGCGAAATCGGTCACCCTCTTCCTCGGGAATACCCAGCATATTGGCGATCACACGAACGGGCACCGTCTGGGCGTAGTCGGCAGCGGCGTCGCAGGCATCGCGGCCTTCCAGCTTGTCCAGAAGCTCGGTGCAGATGCGCTGAGTCTGAGGAACGAGGCGCTCGATCGCCTGCGGGGTGAAGGCCGGCAGCAGCAGCATGCGCGCGGGCTTGTGGTGGGGGGGATCGGAGGTGATCGGGGGCGAGGGCAACGGTACGTTAGGCGGGTTCTCACGTACGACAACGCGCTTCGATGAAAAATGATCGGTATCGTAGGCGATGGTGCGGACATCCTTGTAGCGCATGGGCACATACATGCCCTTGTAGCGCTCGGTAGTGGCGATGGGGCACTTGGCGCGCACCTCATCCATGATGGCGTAGGGATCCTCGATCCATCGCGTATCGGTGTGGTCGAAGTCAGTTGTCCAATCGGTCACTGGCGGGCGCGTGGTCATGCGTATCACTCCCCATCCTTTACTGGCTCGAGTCGGAGCGCGAACTCCGGACAATTGCGAACCGCCTTGCGAGCGGCATCAGCATGCACCGCCGCAACGACGCCGTCACCTCTGGCGTGTGCGAAACCGAGATCGTCGACGTCGATGAGGTCCGGTGCGATCAGCTTGCACCGATTGTGGCCCTGGCACTTGTCGCCGTCGACGACCAGGCGGACCTTGCTGCTCTCGCTCATGATTGACCTCGCATCGTCATCCGGCGACAGCCACCGGCCCGCCGCCTCATTGAAAGGATCAAGTGTCGCGGACCGTCAGATCTACGCCCCCGCGACCAGTATGATCGCCAGTCTTGCCATTTTCCCGCCTGACATGACACTCTCGGTACTGGCCTGGGCGCACGCTGGCGGATTGGAAACGATAAGGCCTGCGGTGGCGGACTGGCAAGGTGGGCGCCGGCAAGGATTTCATCATGTCTCAAAAGGCGGAACCAGGCCATTACGGCTTCCTGCCCTATTTCGCACGCCCGAGGATCGTGTGGCCGGGTGGGGCGAGGCTGGCGTTCTGGTGTGCACCGAACATCGAACACTACGAGATCGATCCACCGGCCAATCCGCTGCGCAAGCCGTGGGCGCGGCCGCACCCGGATGTGCTCGGCTACAGCTGGCGGGACTATGGCAACCGGGCGGGCATCTGGCGGATGATGGAGGTGATGGACCGGCACGGTGTGAGGGGCAGCGTGTCGCTCAACGTGGCAGTCGCCGATCACTATCCGGAGATCATCGAGGCCTGCGTCGCCCGGCACTGGGAACTGTTCAGCCACGGCGTCTACAATACGCGCTACACCTACGCCATGAACGAGACGCAGGAGCGGGCGCTGATCGAGGACGTGCGCGCGACGATCAAGCGTTGCTCGGGCCAGGACCTGAAGGGGTGGCTGGCGCCTGCCCTCACCCTTACCGACCGGACCATCGAGCTGATTGCGGAAGCCGGCCTCACCTACACGCTGGATCTCTTCCATGACGACCAGCCGCTCCCCGTCAAGACCGCAAAGGGGCGGCTCGTCAGCGTGCCCTATTCGCTGGAGATCAACGACTTCACGGTGCTCTATCAGGGCGCTACCAGCCCGAGCGATTATGCGGACGCGATCATTGCGCAATTCGACCGGCTCTATCAGGAAGGCGAAGAGTTGGGCCGGGTGATGTGCTTGCCGCTGCACCCGTTCCTGATTGGCCAACCGCATCGCGTGCGCGCACTCGATCGGGCACTTGCGCATATCGCAGGCCACGACGGGGTCTGGTTGACGACGGCCGGCGAGATTGCGGAACACTTCCTTGCGAACGACTACGATGCCTTTGCTGCGGCGATCGCCGCTCACGCCTGAGAACATGTTGCAGAGATCGCGGTGCACGGGACCGGGATCAGTGCTGACGGCGCGCGACGGCCCTCAGATGTCGAGGTTACGCTCGCGCATGGCGGCACGGCAGTAGGTCACGAGAAAGTAGACTGAAACCAGTCCGGTCCAGGCTGCGAAAGCGCCGATCCAAAGGGCGCTCGAGGGACTGGCGCGGGAGATGGCGGCGGCGAACACGACCGGTGCCAGCGCATTGACGATGTTCTGCGGCACGGTCAGCAAGCCCACCCATGTGGCGTACTCCTTGGCCCCGAACAGAGCCAGAGGCAGCGTGTTGCGCGCGATGGCATACAAGCCATGGCCTATCCCCATGGCGATGCAGAAGCAGACAGCGGTCGTCACGGAAATGCCAAATGGCAGCAGTGCCAAAAACGACAGGCTGGTGAAGACGGCGGCACCGAGCATGGAGGTCAGGATCGAGTGGCGGCCGCCGCTCATGAGCTCGGCGAAGCGCGCGAGCGACTGACATGGCCCAACGAAGGCCCACACGCCGATGGCCTGGGCAACGGTGAGACCCGAGGCCTTGAGAACGTCGATGATCTGCAGGTTGAGGCCCCAGGTAATGAGCCCCTCGGTGCACATCCAGACTGCGAGCAGCACGAAGGCGCGCTTGTGGTGCTCGGGCAGAAGCACACCCTCGGGCGGGAATGCCCGGCGCGTGCCCGACTTTGCGGCCGCTTGCTGGCTCTCGGGCGGCGGTGGCTTCAGCGTGAGCCAATGCAACGGCGCGCACAGAAACAAGTGGATGGCAGCAAACACCAGGTAGGCCTGTTGCCAACCGATCTCGGCAAAGAGCCAGGCATTGATGGGAAGGAAGATGGTGGAGGTGAGACCGGACAACAGCATCAGGCTGGTGATGGCCTGGCGAGCGTTGGGGCCAACTACCTGGACGAGGCCGGGCATGGCCGCGTTCATCAGCATCATCGGCGTGGCAAGACCAAGGACCACCCAGCCAGCAAGATAGATGGAGAGATTGGTCGCCTGGCTCATCACGGCCAAGGCCAGCGCGGCCACGATCGAGCCCACGACCATGACGCGGCGCGCGCCCATTCGATCAATGCGGCGGCCGATCATCGGCGCCACGAGGGCGCCAACCAGCAGCGTCACCGTGATCCCGCCAAAGGCCCATTCGCGGGCGATTGCGAGATCCTGGGCGATCGCCGAGCCGAAAATGGGCAGCGAAGAGAACGTTGTGCCCCAGCCGATGACCTGGGTTACACCGAGGCCCGCGATGGCGCGAAAGGCCGGCCGCCGGGCGCCGGCTGCGAGAGCCGATAACTGGGACGGCACCTGGACTGCTCCATTCCTGCGCTGAAGGAACCAAGCGACATGTGCCGCGCTTGCGCTATTGCGGCGGCCCCTCAAGTCCGTGGACCGGCGTGATGAGATCGTTGGGACTGGCCGGCGTGTGGAGGCGCCGGACTGCCGCGCATCGAGCGTGTCGCGCCTAACCCAGTGCCCGGCGCGAGCAGACGCGAGGTCGCCTACGCCTTGGCCGCGCCGTCATGGTCCCACTCTCATGGTCCCATTTACGCAAATCCAGCCCTCGAGCAACTCCGCCGAAGCATGGGCACGGCTTATGTCCGCAACGCGCCCAGGCCATGGCCAGCCAGTGTTCAGACCGGGCGATCGAACCGATCAGGCCGCTTTGTCGGTCGCAACGGCCTCTGCCATCTTCTCGAAACCCAGCAGCGTGAAGAGGCCGAACGGTTTCAGTGTGGTGCGACTGGTCTCGCGCAGGTCCTCGCAGACCATCACCCGGTCGACATCGAAGACCGGGTGCCAGCCCAGGTGCGAGGCAAAGGGCGCCATGCGGCGCTCTACCCAGCCTCGCAGGCCGTCGTCCCGGCTAAAGTGATTGAGCAGCAGCACCTGACCGCCGGGTTTGCAGACCCGCGCCATCTCGCGCATCACGGCGACGGGATCGGGCACCACGGTCAGCACGTACATGGCGACGATGGTGTCGAACGAGGCGTCAGGAAAATCCAGAGCGCTGGCGTCCATCTCGTGGAGGCCGGTAACGTGCTTGAGCCGCTCGTTGCTGACACGCTCGTGAGCCCGCTCGAGCATCTCGGGCGACAGGTCGATGCCGACCACCTCCAGGCTCGGCTTGTAGTAGCCAAGCGACAAACCGGTGCCGACGCCGATCTCGAGCACGCGGCCCGAGCTCTTGTTGATCCAGGCCGCTGCCTGGCGCCGGCCGTCGGTGGTGAACCGGCCGAATGTGCGATCATATACGGGGGCCCAGCGCCTGTAGGCGTCGAGGACGCCGCTCTCGTCGAGACGAGCGGCTTCCTCCTTGCTGGTCCTGCCGGCACTCGCTCCCCGACCCAGCAAGCCGAGCGAACGTCTCGTCCCCTCACGCGTCGACAAATCCATGAACACCAAGCTCCTTCAGCTCAACCGGTTCCAAGCGCACGCGCCCAAACCAACCCCACTGGACACATTGGATAAAGCGCGCCCTCCGGCCCCATCCAAAATCCCACTCCGCACCAGCGCTAGCCAGCCGCGGCAACCATCAGGTCGCTGCGGGTCTCACCCTCGCTCCTGACTGTCTCGTCGATCCAACCGCCCCCCAGCAATCGCGCCGTGGCGCCACTGCCGTCATACAGCACACAGGCCTGACCGCGGGCGACGCCATACTCGCCGTCCACTAAATGCACCTCGATAGACCTGGAACCCGCAACAAGTATGGCGGGCGCCGGTGCTTGTGTCGAACGCACACGCGCATAAACTTCGCTGCCGCGGTGGACGAGCGATTCGATCGGCTCGCCGCCAATCCAGTTCATGTCGCGCAAAACGAGGCGGTGCACAAGAAGCGCCTGACGGGGTCCAACGACCACGCGATGGGTGTCGGGCTCGAGGCGCACGACATAGAGCGGCTCTGCCGAGGCCAGCCCCAGGCCGCGGCGTTGGCCGACCGTGAAGTGGAGGATGCCGGCGTGGCGACCAAGCTGGCGGCCATCGACGTGCACGATGTCCCCCGGCTCGCCGGCGCCCGGGCGCAAACGCTCGATGACGTCGGCGTAGCGACCTGCTGGCACGAAACAGATGTCCTGGCTGTCCGGCTTGCCGGCAACCGGCAACTGCAGCAGCTCGGCCAAGCGGCGAACGGTCGCCTTGGCGAGACCGCCGAGAGGAAAGCGCACGAGTTCGAGGTCTCGTCGCGGTGTGGAAAAGAGGAAATAGGTCTGGTCGCGATCGGCGTCACGGGCGCGGAACAGGGCGGGGCCATCGGCCTCGCGCCGCCAGCCGACGTAGTGCCCGGTCGCCAAGGCTGCAGCACCGAGCTCGCGGGCGGCGGCAGCCATGTCGCCGAACTTGACCGACTGGTTGCACGCCACGCAGGGGACAGGCGTCTCGCCAGCCAGATAGCTGTCGGCGAAGCGATCGATAACCTCTGAGCGAAAGCGGCTCTCGTAGTCGAGAACATAGTGCGCGATGCCCAGGCGATCTGCGACACGGCGCGCGTCATGGATGTCCTGGCCGGCGCAGCAGGCACCCTTGCGGCCCAGCGCCTGGCCGTGATCGTAGAGCTGCAGGGTTATGCCGACGACCTCGAAGCCCATGTCGGCCAGCAGGGCTGCGACCACGGAGCTGTCGACGCCCCCCGACATGGCCGCCACGACGCGGCTGCCGGGCTCGATCCCATCGACCGATGCCCACAGGGCCTTCTGCTCAGAATCTGTCAGGATGCTTGTCAGCATTCTCTGGTGTCGCAAAAATTGCTCATAGCACGAGCCATCCCGTTGCCACGGGTTCTTCTCCCAAGGCCAACCCGAAACGGTCCGAAAAGATGCCCTCATGCAAGATCCGCGGAGGCGGGTGCTGCGCAAAGGACGCACAAGCTCGCACTAATACCGGTTCAGGCCGGGGTTCTGCAAGCTAAACGAGACGGCTATGACACGATTTTGTCGCGAGGTCGGCCGGCCTTACGAGGCAGGCTCCGGCAACAGCTCAAGAAATCATCGATGTGAGTACAATTTTCAACGCCCCATCGAACCGTCGATGACGGCGAAAGCGGTTGCGACGCGGCCGCGCGGGCGCTGCGTCAGGTGGGGGCCGGCGAACGACATCGGTACGCAGTTGCGCAAACCTCAAGAGCCGGTGCGTCGAGGCAATTCCCAGGCCGGGCGACGGTCGGCGCGCGACAGCGTGTCGATTGGCGGTACGGCGCCGACGCTCCAGAAGCGGCGTGTCGTGCTGACGGGCCTCAAGCCGCTCGTTGACCAGCGCGCGAACCATGGTGGCGCCGACGAACAACTTGACCTTGAAAGCGTCCCAATACACCGACGCCTCATCGCAGACGGCCTTGTTGCGGTCGCAGAAGGTCGACGCGCGGTGAAGCGCATAGGACGCGGTCTGATACATGCGCGCCTGCTCCTTGGGGTCGCTGGGCAATATCGCGACCAGGAGCGCCAACCAGAATGCGGAGCGAATGAAGAACATTTTAACGGTCCCCCTCAGCGGGCGTGACGATGCCCTCTACTCGGCAACACTACGCGATAGATGCCAATGCACCGCCAACCGAGCTCACTCGATTTGTTTCAATTTTTAAGGATCCGGGGAGGGCTACGCGGCCGGCGAGGTAAGGGCTCGTTAACGAGTTTCTTCAATAGCTAGAGGTGACGTGGAACTGGGGAGTGCACGTCGCGTCGCGCGGAGCGTTTTCGAGCAACGCCGGACCTGCCTCCCGCACCCTGTAGCAAGGTCATTGGCGCGCATGTCGCTCTCTCCTTTCCAGGCTCGCACGGCCCTCGCTGTATTCCTGCTGGCCAGCGGCGGCGTGGCCGCCAACCTGCTGGTGCTGCAGCCGGCGCGCCATGGCGAGCAGCAGTCAGCCAAGGCGCGCGCTGCTGCCAGTATGGCGATGGATGCCGAACGATTGAAACGGATGTCGATCGAAGCGGTGCGGGAGGCCGACCCGAGCCGGCCTGCCGTTCCCGACATCATCAATACGCCGGGAGCAACCATTGCGCCCGCCCCAGCGTCGACACGGACCGGGACCTTCTCGCCGTCGGCCGCCGTCATTCTCGACGCTTCGACGCCTGGCGTGGACCCGGTTGCCGCACGCACGGCCACCGTCCTATCGGTGCAAAAAGAACTCACACGACGCGGCTACCAGCCGGGTGCGATCGACGGGGCGGTGGGGCTGGTAACGCGCGCTGCCATCCTTGCCTACGAGAACGACAACGGGCTGCCGCTTTCAGCCGAGCCATCGCCGGAGCTGTTGGCGCACCTGCGTCACGGCACAGCCGCGCCGGGGATCGCCATCGGCCTCGATGGGCAAGCCAAGCAACCCTCGGACCATGCCGAAAGCGTCATCCGCTCGGTGCAGCAGTCTTTGCGGCACCTGGGATATCTGGCGCGTAAAGCCGATGGGCGCGCGGAGGAGGCGACGATACGCGCCATCCGCGAGTTCGAGATGGATTCAGGCCTGGTGCCGACGGGGCGCATATCGGCGCCGCTGGTCAATCAGCTCGCCAAGCGCCTCAATCGCAAGTCAGCAGGCTGAACGGCATCGCCGCCGCTCAGCCCGGACGGCCTACTCAGCCTCGCCTGCCCCCGTCGGCCCCGAGCTTTCCGGATCCGGCCCAGCCTCGTCATCGCCATTGTCGGCTTCATCGCCACTGCCGTCGTCGGGGATGCGCTCGACGGACACGACCTTTTCTTCGACGTCGGTCTTGAAGATGCGCACGCCCTGCGTATTGCGGCTGGCGATACGGACGTCGTCGACCGGCGTGCGGATGACCTGGCCGCCGTCGGACACCAGCATGATCTGGTCGCTGGCCTCGATCGGGAACGAGGCGACGAGAATGCCGTTGCGGTCGTTGACGACCATGGCGGCGATGCCTTTGCCGCCGCGGCCTGAGATCCGGTACTCGTAGGACGACGTGCGCTTGCCGTAGCCGCGCGAGGACACGGTCAGGATGAACTGTTCGCGTCCGCCAAGCTCGGCATAGCGTTCGGGCGTCAACTCGGCCTCACCGTTGCCCTCGACTTCGCCGTTCTCATCGGGCTCGATGATCGGGGCGTCGGCCTCCGTCTCTCCGGTCTGGGCGCGCCTGATTTGGGCGGCCTGCTTGATGTAGGCCGCACGCTCCTCGGCGGTTGCATCGACGTGATGGAGGATCGCCATCGAGATGACGGTGTCCTCATCTGCCAGCCTGATACCGCGGACGCCGGTCGAATCACGCCCCTTGAAGACGCGCACATCCTCGACGGCAAAGCGAATGGCCTGGCCGTAGGCCGTGGTCAGCAGGACGTCGTCGGCGGCCTGGCAGATCTCGACGCCGACGATGCGATCGCCCTCGTCGAGCTTCATGGCGATCTTGCCATTGCGATTGATGTTCTCGAAGTCGGCGAGACTATTGCGCCGGACGTTGCCGGTGCGGGTGGCGAACATCAGCTCGAGGGTGGCCCAGCTCTCGGTGTCCTCGGGCAAAGGCAGGATGGTAGTGATAACCTCGTCCTGCTCGAGCGGGAGCAGATTGATGAGAGCCTTGCCAAGGGATTGCGGCGTGCCGGCGGGCAGGCGCCAGACCTTCTCGCGATAGACCATGCCGCGCGAGGAGAAGAACAGCACGGGGGTGTGGGTCGAGGCGATGAAGATCTGCGTGACGACATCCTCGTCGCGCGTCGACATGCCCGAGCGGCCCTTGCCGCCACGCCGCTGCGCCCGATAGGTCGAGAGCGGCACGCGCTTGATGTAGCCCTTGTGGCTGACCGTGACGACACAGTCCTCGCGCTGGATCAGATCCTCGTCCTCGAGATCGCCGTCGATCTCCAGGATTTCCGTCCGGCGCGGGGTGGCAAACTCATCCTTGATGGAGGTGAGCTCGCCCTTGATGATGTCGACGATCCGGACACGAGAGGAGAGGATGTCGAGGTAGTCCTTGATCTCCTCGGCGAGCTTCTTCAACTCATCGCCGATCTCGTCGCGGCCGAGGGCCGTGAGGCGTGAGAGAGTCAGCGCCAGGATCGCCGTCGCTTGCTCTTCCGAGAGCCGGTAGGTGCCGTCTGCGTCGAGCTTATGGCGGGGATCGGCGATCAGGTCGATCAGCGGAGCCATGTCGTGGGCGGGCCAAGCGCGCGCCATCAACGCTTCCTTGGCGACCGCGGGGCTTGCTGAGCTGCGGATGAGGCGGATGACCTCGTCGATATTGGCGACGGCAATGGCGAGGCCGACCAGGGTATGCGCCCGGTTGCGGGCCTTCTTCAGCAGGAACTTGGTGCGCCGGCTCACCACCTCCTCTCGGAAGGTGTTGAAGGCGTGGATGAAGTCGCGCAGGTTGAGCTGTTCGGGCCGACCGCCGTTGAGGGCGATCATATTGGCGCCGAACGTGGTCTGGAGGTCGGAGAACCGCCATAGCTGGTTCAAGACCACATCGGCCATGGCATCGCGCTTCAGCTCGATGACGACGCGAATGCCTTCGCGATTGGATTCGTCCCAGACGTTGGCGATGCCCTCGACCCGCTTATCCCGGACAAGATCGGCGATCTTGTCGATCATGGTCTTCTTGTTGACCTGATAGGGGATCGCCGTGACGATCAGCGCCTCACGATCACGGCGGATGGTCTCGGTGTGGACCCTGGCGCGCATGATGATGGAGCCGCGGGCCTTGTGGTATGCGGCAAGGATGCCGCCGCGGCCGAGAATGGTGCCGCCGGTCGGGAAATCGGGGCCTGGAATGATCTCGGTGAGCTCGTCGATGCTGATCTCCGGATTGTCGAGCATCGCCATGCAGGCATCGATGACCTCCCCGAGATTGTGGGGGGGAATGTTGGTGGCCATGCCGACGGCGATGCCGCCTGCGCCATTGACCAGCAGGTTCGGGAACTTGGCCGGTAGTACTGAGGGCTCACGCTCGGAGCCGTCGTAATTCTCATTATAATCGACGGTTTCCTTGTCGAGATCATCGGTGAGGTATTGGGTGACCTTCTCGAAGTCGGCATTCGGTGTATCGATAGGCGGCGGGCGGATCGCCGTCCATGGAGCCGAAATTGCCCTGGCCGTCGACGAGGGGCACGCGCAAGGACCAGTCCTGCGCCATGCGCACGAGGGCGTCATAGATGGCCATGTCGCCGTGGGGATGGTACTTGGCCATGACGTCGCCGACGACGCGCGCCGACTTGACGTACTTGGAGTTCCAGTTGAGGCCAAGCTCTTTCATTGCAAAGAGAATACGGCGATGCACGGGCTTCAGGCCGTCGCGCACATCAGGCAAAGCGCGGCTCACGATGACGCTCATGGCGTAATCGAGGTAGCTGCGCTTCATCTCGTCCGAAATGGTGATCGGACGGATGTCGTTGGGCTCCTTCGGCGGTTCGGCGCCGTCCGTCTTGTTGTCGTCGTCAGCCACGCGCTGTGGTCCCTTCGCCCTTCGAACCCGGCTGAAAACCAGATCGATCAAATTCCTGGTGCTGCGCGACACGTGCGCGCACGAAGCCCGGCCAGGCCCGAACAGCGGACACTAACACAAGCCGATCATATCCTGCCGCATTTGTTGCCGGCCAGAGGGGGCCAAGCGGCGCAACGCCCTGATACGCGAAGCGGCTTTAGGCTGCAACGCGACCCCGTGCCCCCTTTCGTCCGGCCACCACGCTGTCCACAGAATCAGGGAGGTGGAACGGCCAGCTCACAGGCGGCGATCAGAGGTCTGCCTTGTCCTCGACACACGAAGGCGCTAGTGACATCGCCAGCTCGGCAGCCCGCTCTCGTGGTGTTGGCTGTGAGAGCCCGTCGCGCGCTTCGCGTGTCCCTTGCATATCCCTCGTGCAACACGCGCCTGCCAATGACGGGAAACGGAACGTTGCCGGAAAGACCAAGTTTTCAGGGAATACGTCGCAAATGAACAAGACCATCATCAGCCTTCTCACCCTCGGCGCACTCGTTGCCAGCACGCCCGCTCTCGCCCAGAAGGCCGAGACCAACGCGGTGATCCCGCCGGGCGTCTTCATGCGCCAGCAGGACGACGACCAGTACCTGGCGCGCAATGTGATCCTGTTCGCCAAGGTGCGGGACGCCAAGGGCAAGATCATCGGCGACGTCGAGGATCTGATCCTGACGTCGAACAATGAGCTCATCGGCGTGGTGATGGGCACTGGCGGCTTCCTCGGCGCCGGAGAGAAGCGTGTTGCCGTGCGCTACTCGGCGCTGGAGATCACGGAGAAGGACGGCAAGGTGTCGGTGGTGCTGCCGTCGGCCACCAAAGAAATCCTGTCGGCCCTGCCGGCGTTCAAGCGCAAAAAGGCGCCGAAGTCGCTGCTCGACCGGATCAAGGAAAAGGCGCAGGAGCTGACCGACAAGTCGGTCGAGACGTCGAAGGATGCCGCCGAGACCGCGCGCGAGAAGGCCGGGCCGGCACTCGAGAAAGCCGAAGGACGCGGCCGGCAAGGCCTACGAAAAGGCGAAGGACGCGGCCGGCACTGTGATGGAGAAAGCCAAGGACGCGGCTGCGCCGGCGGAGAAGAAGTAAGGCTCGAAACGCGCCCACATGCTTCTGCCTGACGGTTGAGAGCGTAATTGCAGCGCGCTTCTTGTGACTCACGAAACGCCCTCGCACGGGTATTCCGGCGGGGGCGTTTTTTGTTTGGGTCGCTTCAGGTGGGGGATAGCCCGGGTGGGGGCTTCCCTCACCCCTGATCACCGGCACCCCTGGGGC
Organism: uncultured Alphaproteobacteria bacterium; assembly: GCA_963761475.1. Classification (GTDB taxonomy): domain Bacteria; phylum Pseudomonadota; class Alphaproteobacteria; order Rhizobiales; family Hyphomicrobiaceae. The sequence goes on along the minus strand of CAVXGT010000006.1, from coordinate 179,634 downwards.
TGCATCTGGCGAGAGGGTGCCGTCGAGGCGGGGGTCGGGGGCCAGTTCCAGCTCACGCTTATAGGGCACGAAGCCGCTGCGGATGTAAAAGCCGAGCGCTGCAGGATGGTCGAGCGTGCAGGTGTGCACCCAGAAGCGGCGCACGGGTCGAGACCAGGCCCGCTCGATGGCGTGCGTCATGAGCCAGCGGCCAATGCCGCGCCCCACCAGCTCGCCCGTGAGGCCGAAGAAGGTGAGTTCGCAATCGCCCGGGGTGCGAAAATCGAGCTCTGCCAGCCCCTCGTCCCGACCGTCACGGACGACACTCCAGATCTCGACATCGGGGCTGCGGATGATGGCCTCGAGGGCTGACGGCGCGAGGCGCAGGCGCGATTGCCACAGCCACGGCTCGCCGATGCGGCGGAAGAGGTCACGATACCAGTCGCTTTCGGGTCGCGCGACGCGCCGGATCTCGCAATCGGCGGGCGGACGCGCCTCGGCGCGCTGGCGGCGGCGCCCGCATTTCGAGTGAAGTGGCGATGGCCGCCAACCGACCGGCGGGCAATTCGGTATAGCCGTCCGCCAAGGGGCCAATGGTGTGGGGCTGGCTGTCATCGGGGCACCTTGACGGTCATTTCGACGCCGCCCCAGCCCTCGACCTTGTCGTGCGCCCGGACCGTAACCTCATTGACGCCAGGGGGAATGGCAACGCCGCCGAGATCGCGCGTGAACGGTTGCTCGTCCTCATGAGGGTGCAGGAGCACGCGCGTGCCCAGCACCTTGCCATCGGGCGCCCTCACCTCCCACTTGTCGGCGTACTTGTGCCAACCCTGGTCATCGCTCTTGACCGAGACCTCGACGCGAAAGGCGCCACCGCTTTCGGCCACAAGCTTGACGGCGACGACGTCGGCCTTGCCGGCGATCGCCACCGACGGCGGCAAGACGAGGGTCGCCGCCAGCAGGAGCGCGGCGCTCCCTTGTCGCCACCAGGATCGCATGAATTGCCTTCCGTTCTCGTTCATGGAGGGCTCGAACCAGCACTCCCCATTGTCGTGAAAAACTCTTATGGTTCGGGCGCCGCTGCCGGCGATCATCGCGAGCGGCACGACCACGCCATGCCATTCGCTCGAGGGACTATAGATCAACGTGGCCGCATCGGGATCGAACCAAGGTGGTGCTGGCGGCCCTTGCCGGCAATGGCGCCATTGCCGTTGCCAAGCTGTTCGCGGCGGGATGGACGGGGTCTGCGGCGATGCTGTCGGAGGCCATTCATTCCATCGCCGACACGGGGAACCAGGCGCTGTTGTTGCTCGGGATCAGGCGGTCGCGACGGCCAGCCGACGCACGCCATCCGTTCGGGTATGCCAAAGAGCTCTATTTCTGGGCCTTCGTGGTAGCGGTGCTGCTGTTCTCGCTCGGCTCGGGGGTGGCGCTCTACGAGGGCATCGAGAAGCTCCAGCACCCGACGCCGGTGACCAATCCGCACGTCAACTATGTCGTGCTCGGGCTCGCGCTTTGCTTCGAGACTGCGGCACTGCTTGTCGCGTGGCGGGAGTTCGATCGCCGACGCGGCGAGGACGGGGTGGTCGAGGCGCTCAGAGGCTCGAAGGACCCGGCGCTCTATACCGTGCTGCTGGAGGACATGGCGGCCATTGCGGGCCTGCTCGTGGCGCTGCTCGGGCTGATTGCGTCGCAAGTGCTCGACTGGCCGGCAGGTGACGCGGTGGCGTCGATCGTCATCGGGCTGATCCTGGCAGGAGTCGCGGCCTTCATGGCGATCGAAACCAAGGCGCTGTTGATCGGGGAGGCGGTGGCGCCGGAAATGCAATTGAAGATCCGCGAGATCATCGGCGCTGAAATGGGGCAAGAGGGTACAATCCTCGCCATCAACGAGCTGCGGACCATGCATCTTGGGCCCGACAACGTTCTGGTGGCGGCGAGTGTCGATTTCCGGGACGAGGTGCTCGCGAGCGCCGTCGAGGCAACGATCGGTCGGCTGGATGGCGCGATCAAGAAGCGATTTCCGACGGTCTCGCATCTGTTCCTTGAAGTGCAGCGCTCGCCCAAGCTGCCGCTGCCTGCCGACGGCGCGGGCCAAAGGGTTGCCGACGGGTCGATGATGATGGTGGCCGGCGAACGTCAGGGGGGCGGCAGCGCAGCCACGGGCACGTCGCGTGGTGGCGGTGGCTCACAGCAGAGCCCTGCGCCGCCCAGGCACGGCAAACGGCGCAAGCGGCGCTGAGCCTGGAGGCAAGTTGTGGCAAAGCGCGCCGGTGTCGCCGCATGAGCCGTGGCGCTCAGCCGGTGCGCTTCAGTGGCGCTGGCGTGGGCGGCGCGGGCCTCGCCGAGGGCAACTCGATATAGCTCCGCCCCAATGGGGTCACGTCGACGATGAGACCTGGCCCGCTGTCGTCCTGGCGAGTATGTACGAGGCCGCGCGCCACGGCTTCCTCCCAGACCATCAGGCGCGGGCATGACGTGCGCCAGACGTCGAGTACCTCGCCGTAGCTTTTTGGCTCCTTGGCGCACCATTGCACGAGGTCGCGCACCAGCGGCTCGATCGGGGTGTGCATGGCGTCCTCCGTCGCGATCAACATCGGCCACAGTGTAGCGCTTTCGGCCAGCTTGACCAGACGGGCGGCCATACGGGCTCTGGCAGGCCTGCATGGAGCCACGCCCGGGTTCAGAACTTGTAGGCCAAGCCAACGCGCAAAAGGCTCATGTCGTTGCTAAATTCGGCGCTATTGCCATCGCGATTGGTCAACGTGTCGGTGCCGTAATTGGAATAGAGGTATTCCATGCGCCCCAGCCAATGGTTGTCGAAGGCATATTCGATGCCGCCACCGACAACGACGCCAACATGCGTTTCACCTTCGGAGACCAACTGCTCGCCGGCATTGCGGCCCTTTTGGATATTCTGGTCAATCTCTGCGAAAGCCAGGCCTACGGTCCCGAACATCATCATGCGGCCAAACGTGTAGCCCGCACGGGCTCTGAGCGAGCCGAAGACGCCGATTTCGGAACTGGTGTGGTCGTTGTCGAAGATTTGATTGTTCTGGCTGGCGTTGCTCAAGCCCAGATCACCTTCGACGCCGAGCACGAGGCGGGGATACATGTGCCAATTGTAGCCGACATAGCCGCCGGCCGCGAAACCGTCGGACGACAGTTCGGCGCTTCCGTGATTGCTGTTGCGGAGAAAGTCGATCGACCAAGTCGAATGGGCACCACCCACAAAGGCGCCGGTATAGAGGCCCGACCAGTTGTAGGGGCCGGACGCCGGCACGTAGCCATCCGGCTCCGCCGGCGGCCTGTAGAGATCCGCTGCCTGAACCTCAGCCAGGCAAAACAAAGTCATCGCTGTCGCGACTACTGCTCTTCGCATGAGACACCCTCTCCTCAGAAGTGCCCCTCCCCTCACCGCCGTGGGATCTGCAATGGCCGCCAATCTGGACGCTAACACGGCACGCGAAATAACTTTGTACAACCTATTGTTTCATCGTTGTTTATATCTCTGTCGAGCAAAACGATAATGCTCGATTTCTGCATCTCGGCCGACCCACGCGAAGGCGTCCGGGAGCACGCGGAATTCACAGCGGCCTCACTAGCCGCCGATGCCGCCTCCAGGTTTCACGACCGGCGCGGGGGACGCCGACTTGGTGGGCAGGAACTGGGGATCGGCCTGAAGAATGCGTGCAATTTCCTCGCCAACAAGACGATTGGCGCGCTCGTTCCAGTGCCAGTCGTATGTGAACTCCAGAGGGGTATTGTGGCGCTCCCAATCGGAGCGGAAGACGTCGTATAGGTCGACGAACGGCAACCCGAGCTCGGACGTCAGCTCGGCTGCGAGTGCGTTGAGCTTGCCGACAGCATATTCCTGCTGGGGCTTGCCGGCGTAAACGGCCTCGCGAACACCATCCATAACGAACAAAAGCTTGAAGCCGTGGCGCGCCGAAAGACGCTTCATTTCCCAAAGCACGTGCCGTGCGGCAATGCGGTTGCGGCGGTGATCGGCGATTTTGCGAATGTCGACGGCGGACTGTATATTCTCACGGCTCCATTCCTCGTTTCCGCCCCAGAAATGGCGACTGACGAACGCCTTTAGTTTCAGATAGGCATTGGTCTCGTAATAGAGGTAACGAAATGTGGCGAACTGGCGAAGCAGGTCAGCAACGCCCGGAGTGAAATCAACAGGCTCGATTTCGGCTGCCCCATGAGGCGGCTCGGTGTCGATCTTGAGGAAGCTCGACGCGTAACGGGTGGCGAGGAAGCGCCAACTCTCGTCGAAATCGTTGTGAATGAGGGGCACGACGACGACGTCAGGGCGATAGGCAACGACCTCGCGGCGCAGCATGTGCAGATACTGGGACAGGGGCGCGCCGTCCATGCCGAAGCGGAAAACCTCGGCGCGTTTGCCGTCACGCTTCAAGGCGCGTTCGAGGACCTCGGGAAAACCCTGGGCGGTATCGATGAATGCCCCGTGGACGTAGCTGTCGCCGACGACGGCGACGCGCAGCTTCCCGGGCTCGCGCTCTCGATCGTAACGCGGCCGGGTGGCGTTCCAGCCATCGGCGTTGATCGTCACCGTGGTGGTGCGGCCATCGGGATGGCGGAACACGGCCTTGGTGTCCGGCTGGTAGCGGACGACGCCGTTGATGGTGACATTGGATATGACGTCGTCGGGCACAAGAACATGCCGGAACACGACGAACTCCAGGAGCGCCAGGCACACCGCCAACGAAAGCAGACTGAGGGACAGGTTGAGGGCAAAGTGCCTCAGTTTGGCACGCATGATGAGCTCCGGGCGGCACGAGACATGAGAGTTGCAGGGAAATCTCGCAATCGCCGTGCCAACCCTGAAGGAGGTCGGCTCACGCTTTTGTCAGCCGATCTTGACAGTACTTTCGACCTTCTCTGGCCGCCTGCGTTCTGATCGTTCCGGACGCGTCACACTTCTGAGGAGGCTATGCGCCTGGGCGGCGCCACGGTCATGTAAACCCAAACCCGGAAGTCAAATAATTCCTATAATATTTTGCCATCATCCAAACACTGACAATTGAGCGTCGGACAACTCTTATTTCACCTCAGTTTCTCCTTACAACATCACATCCGACCGGACGGACGAAAATTGAAACATTCCAAATCATTGATCGAGTCAATTACAGGCCTGCACACGCTCATCAAATTTTTCTCAATTTTATCAATTGCTCGCAATATTGTATTGCTGTTTTGACTATTTTCTCACGCTATTGAAAACATCTCATCGCTCACGACTTTGTGAATGCATGCGCGCCGTAATTCAGTTGTTATTTTCTCAGAGTTGTAGCATCATAATTAGATTAGTAGGCCGCCATATCAGATCATGGTTTTTGCCTGAATTGATATCTAGATATTGCCGGCCGCAAGTCAATTAGATTGTCGTAATTTTATTCATGGAGGTTGTTATGACCATGATGGCTCGTATATTTGCAGTCTTCCTCGCAATTTCCGCCGTCTGCTTCTCGTTGCCGGCGCGCGCCGATATCTGGTCGGATCTAGCCAAAACAGCGCCGTTATCGACCGAAATCGGAAGCACGGATTCCGGCGACGCATCGGGACTTGCCGGCGAATAAGCCGCACGCCCCTGGCGGGAACAATGCGAGATGAATGCTGGCCTGCTTCGGACACCCGGAGCAGGCTCTATTACGGCGAGAGGCCGTTCATCCAGGGGTCAACACGACGGCTGATGTGACGGCCATTGGAAATAGGCTTCGCGTGCACTACATTGCGACTTGCAGGGCTGCGGGGTGCGTCTGGGCTTAATCGACCCGGGGGCCTATACAATCCGCATGGGAGCTGTCCCTGACCGGGCTCGTGGGCTTGGTCACATGGCGCCCACCTACATATGTAGGGACCACGCGGGATCGCTAGCCTGACGGCCATTGCGGCTCTGCACCTCTCCCTTCTCCTCCAGATCAGGATCGGTGCCATGGCGCGGATACGGCCTGCTTCCGGAGCGGAGGCCATCACCGAGACAAAGCGGCACATGCGAGCGGACGCCAAGGCGCGGCGGCTGGCATTGCCGTCTGACCTGCGCGAGGCAGGCGCTATGAAAATTGCCGCAACCGGCCTCGAATTTGCGGACCTCAAGGCGCCGAGAAAGGTGTCGGCCTTCCTGCCGATAGGCGAAGAGCTCAATCCGTCACCGCTGATGAACAGACTGCGCCGTGACGGTCATGAACTGGCGCTGCCGGTGATGGTGGGCAAGGGCCTGCCGCTGATCTTCCGCTCTTGGGCGCCGGGCGATCCCCTGGTCACAGTTGTATGGGGTATTCGCGAACCTGCTGCCACGGCGACCGAAGTCACGCCCGACATCGTGCTGCTGCCACTGCTGGCATTCGACCGGTCGGGCCAGCGACTCGGGTACGGCGGCGGCTTCTACGACCGCACACTGCATGCCTTGCGTCGCGCCGGCCCCGTGATGGCGATCGGGCTCGCCTTTGTCGAGCAGGAGGTCGACGCGGTGCCGCATCTCGATTATGACGAACCTCTCGACTGGGTCCTGACGCCTGAAGGGCCTATCCGCTGCCGCCCTTGATCGGGATTCGTCCACAATGCGCCTTCTCTTCCTCGGCGACGTCGTCGGCCGCGCCGGCCGCAAAGTTGTCGTTGAAACCCTGCCGGACCTCGTGAGCCGCTGGAAACTGGATTTCGTCGTCGTCAATGGTGAGAACGCGGCCGGCGGGTTCGGCATCACCGAGCAGATCCTGCGGGACTTTCTCGATGCCGGCGCCGATGCGGTGACACTCGGCAATCACGCCTTCGACCAGCGGGAAGCTCTGGTGTTCATCGAGCGCCAGGATCGCCTGCTGCGGCCGATCAACTATCCGCAGGGCACGCCGGGTCGCGGCTGCGGCCTTTACCGGGCACGCAATGGCGCGGACGTGCTGGTGTTGCAGGGCATGGGGCGGGTATTCATGCCGGAGCTCGATTGCCCGTTTCGCGCACTCGAGGCCCAAGTGGCGGCGTGTCCGCTGAAAAGCGGGGCAGACGCCATCCTGGTGGACTTCCATGCCGAGGCCACCAGCGAGAAACAGGCCATCGGCGCCTACCTCGACGGGCGGGCGAGTTGCGTGGTCGGCACACATACCCACGTCCCGACGGCCGATGACCGGATCTTACCGGGCGGAACGGCATTCATGACCGATGCGGGCATGTGCGGCGACTATCAGGGCGTGGTGGGCATGGATGCCGAAGAGCCGATCAACCGGTTCCTGACGCGAATCCCACGGGGCGATTCGAGCCGGCAGGGGGACCGGCCACACTTTCCGGCCTGGCGGTCGAAACCGACGATGCCACGGGCCTTGCCCTTCACGCCAAAGCAATTCGGCTCGGCGGCGCATTGGCGCCGTCCGAGCCGAATTTCTGGATCGCGTGAGAAAGAGGCTTGGCTCCTGCTCTTTGGCCGATCGGGCTGATCCGATCAGCTTATGTTGCAGCGCCTGCAGCCTGCAGGCGCTCGATTGGTCGCACCGTCGGGCAGACCGGTGTAGACCGGGTTGAACTCACCTCAACTTGACGTACAGCATCGCGCCACAAGGGTTAACAAAGCCTTAACGACCTGCATTTCATTGCATCGGCGGACTGGATTTAGGGCGCTCCTGTGCCTATAAGGTCGCACCCTTCGACGCCAAGCCGCCCGGGGCCCGAGGGCCCCGGCAAAGCCCTACGGAAAACTGCCATGGCCGGACATTCCCAGTTCAAGAACATCATGCATCGCAAGGGCAAGCAGGACGCCATGCGCTCCAAGCTGTTTGCCAAGCTCGCCCGCGAAGTCACGGTGGCTGCGAAGACCGGCCTGCCCGATCCGGCGATGAACCCGCGGCTGCGGCTGGCTGTGCAGGCGGCACGGGCCGAGAACATGCCCAAGGACAATATCGAACGGGCAATCAAGAAGGCGCTCGGGGGAGACGGCGACAACTTCGAGGAGGTGCGCTACGAGGGCTATGCGCCGGGCGGCGTGGCGGTCATCGTCGAGGCCCTGACCGACAACCGCAACCGTACGGGCGGCGCGGTGCGGGCGGTATTCACCAAGTACAACGGCAATCTCGGCTCGACAGGCTCGGTCGAGCCACCTCTTCAACCGCATCGGCGAGATCCGCTATGCGGCGGACGTGGCGACGGCGGACGCCATGCTGGAAGCGGCAATCGAAGCTGGCGCCGAGGACGTCGAAACCGGCGAGGACGGGCACGTCGTTGTCACCCAGTTCGAGGACATGGGGGCCGTGTCGGCGGCGATGGAAGAGAAATTCGGCGAAGCAGCGCAGGTGAAGGCGGCGTGGAAGCCAAACCTCACCGCCGAGGTCGATTGCGAACGGGCAGAGACCATCCTCAAACTAATTGCCGCCCTCGAGGACGACGACGATGTGCAGGCCGTGTTCTCCAACTTCGAGGTCGACGAGGAGACGCTGGCACGACTGACGGCCGCCTGAGGCCAGCCGAGCCGTTCGCGGCTTGCGGTTTGGTGGGCGGCAGGGCCGGGTTCGGCCCCGAAGTGCGGCTGTCGATTTTTCTGGGGTTGGTCCGTGCGGCCACAGTGTGGCGCCACGAAACCATGGTAATCGCGCTGCTATGAGAGGTGGACTGATTCGCATCATCGGCATCGATCCAGGACTGAGGCGTACCGGCTGGGGCGTCATCGAGTCCGATGGTGTGCGACTCAGCTACGTCGCCAGCGGGCACATCACCTCGAACGCGAAGGAAAGCCTGGCTTGGCGCCTGAGGGAGTTGTTCGACGGGCTAAGTAGCGTGCTCGGCTCGATGAAGCCCGCGGAGGCGGCGGTGGAGGAAACCTTCGTGAACGAGAACCCACGCGCCACGCTCAAGCTTGGTCAGGCGCGCGGCATGGCGCTGCTGGCGCCGGCACTGAAGGGCCTTGCCGTTTCCGAGTACCCGCCCAACCTCATCAAGAAGACCGTTGTTGGCGCCGGCCATGCCGACAAGCGCCAGATCCAGATGATGGTGTCCATGCTTCTACCCAAGGCCCGGTTCGAGTTGGCCGACGAAGCCGATGCACTGGCCATTGCCATATGCCATGCCAATCACCGCACCAGCCCGGCGGCACGCATGGCCATGGCGGAGAAAGGAGTCGGCAGCAGGGAGTAGGCGCGATGTGGTCGGCAAATCGCAAACTGAGAGCTCTGCGGTGGCGGGGGGGCCGAATGGTTCCTGAACCTTCGGTTTCAGATCTCTCTCCTTCTTCACATTCGCCTACTGCCTGCTGCCGACACGCTCGTTCGTGGAGGCGTGAATGATCGGCAAACTTCGAGGAAAGGTCGACGCCATCGGCGAGGCCCACGCCATCATCGATGTCAACGGCGTCGGCTATGAGGTGCAGTGCTCGGCGCGGACCCTGCGCAGCCTGGAACTTGGCCAAGAGGTCAGCCTCACCATCGACACGCACGTGCGCGAAGACGCCATTCGACTGTTCGGTTTCAAAAGTGAAGTCGAGCGGAGCTGGTTCCGGACGTTGCAAGGCATCCAGGGCGTTGGCGCCAAGGTGGCGCTCAGTGTGCTCGGTACTCTCGCTCCGCAAGACATCGCCAATGCAATCGCCCTCGGCAACTGGGCAGCGGTTGAGCAGACACCCGGTGTCGGCAAGAAGCTGGCGCAGCGTATCGTGCTGGAACTGAAGGACAAAGCGCCAGCACTCGGCGTGACGATGGCAGGCGGCGCGCCGACGGGCAAAGGCGGTGTCGTGTCTGCAGGCCCAGCGCCCTCCAACGCCGCGGCCGAGGCGATCTCGGCCCTCAGCAATCTCGGCTACAATCCGCAGCAGGCAACATCAGCGATTGCAACTGCGCTCGCTGAACTTGGCGAAGATGCCGACACCTCCCGTCTGATCCGTCGCGGCTTGCGCGAGGTTGCGCGCGCACTCTAGTGGGCGGTGCTTTGGGTGCTGTGTTGCGACACTCCTGCTGGGAGCCAGCCGCAGCGCGCAACGAAAATGGTCGCCAGCCATAACGCGCGCAGTGAAATTTTCGTGGTCGTCCGAGCCCGTGCGCGAGCTTGATGTGATGGCGACTTTTCAACATGACCAAAGGCTTGGCGTCGGCGCGTGATGTCGCGACGAAAATCTCGTCGTGCACGCCTCTCATCGCGCATGTCGAACGCAGACAGAGCGCAACCGAAAACTAACACTTGCTGCCCTAGTGTTACCGAGCTGGCGGAAATGACTCACACCGCCATGCATCTTGCGTACTGCTTACGGGGGAACTGTCGCGTGCTTGAGCATATCAGCTTTTGTCTCGACGAGATCGAGTGTGAAATTGAATCGTATGACGTCCTGGGATTGTCGATCGTTGAACAGCTGGAGCTGCGGGAGCACCTCGAACAGATGCGTACCGTCCTCGATCGCTGTGTCGAGCGGCGGCAGCGCAAAATCAAGCCGGGCGCGAAAGACGACCTCACGCAGATCCGCGGCATCGACGAGGCGACAGCCGATGCGCTGACGGCGGTCGGCATCAGGCGCTTCTCGACCATCGCCGCCTTGACGGCCGATGAAGTCGATGCGTTGGCTGGCGAAGGCATCACGCGCGAACGGATCAGCGGCGAAGGCTGGATCGAGCAAGCCGCCATCCTGGCAACGGGACGGCTGACGCACTTTGCACGTTCGCGTGCGGGAGTTGAGGCGCCGCGCGATAGGCAGGACGTCGTCAAGGTTGCCCCGGCGCCAACGCCTCCGGCCGAGATTGCGGCAGCGGTTGTGGCCAGCGAAGCTCTGGCGGCTCGATCGCTTGCCACACCTGCCAATGATCCCCACGCCTTGCCGGCCGCGCCGCCCAAATCGCGCACACCGCGTCATGCGGCGGCCGTCTTCATCGCGGCCATGATCACGGGACTGCAGCAGAACGGCTTGCCGGGTTTCAACTGAGGCGCGGCCGGCCGGCCCAGAACGATCGATGCCGGCTGACGGCCTCGACGCCCAGCCGGCACGGGTTGGGGGCCGGATACCACCGCCGTTGGCGGCAGCTACTTGCCGATCGACGGCGGCCGGCGCAGCAGGATTGCGAGCGGGACGACGGCAGCCGAAAGGACCGTGAACAGGCCGAAGGCATTGATGTAGGCGATCATAGCGGACTGGCGGGTAATCTCGCGGGAGAGCTGCTGCAGGCTCGGCGCCGTGCCCACCTCCCACAGGCCGGTGACCCAGGGCAGCGCCAAAGATCGGTTGTAGGGGGTGATGAATTCGCTCAGTTGCGCGTAGTTCATTCCGGTCGAGCGGATCACCTCGGCGACGGACACGGAAATGAAGAAGCTGGCGCCAATATTGCGCAACAGGTGATAGAGGGCCAACGCCTCGGCCAGTTTGGTGCGTTCGATGCCAACGAAGGATACGAGCGTCAACGCCACCACCAGTAGGCCGCTCGACAGCCCCTGGATGGCGCCGTTGATTTCGAGCTCGAGGGGCGTGACGTTCAGATCCATGTGCATGAGCCCGAAGCCCGCTGCAGCCTGCAAAGCGAAGCCGAGAGCGATGGTCATGCGAGGGTCGAGGCGGCTCAGAAAGATTACGGCAAAAAAGCCCACCAGACCGCCAATGCCGCGCGATCCAACGATCTGGCCGACGAGCATGTCGGGAAAACCCATGTGAACACGCATCAGAGTCGGCAACAACACCATGGGTGTAAAATTGAGCATGCCGAAGGCGGTGATCAGGATCAGGCCGAGCGTGTAGTTGCGATTGAGGAGCAGGCGCAGGTCGAGGAATGGACGTTTGGCTGTCAAGCTGTGGGCGATGAACAGGTAGAAGGCCAGCAGGCTTACGAGCAAAGAGATCTGGATCTCGACGGACTCGAACCAGTCGAGGCGCTGACCGCGAGCCAACATCCATTGCAACGAGCCGACAGCGAGCGAGAGCAACAGGAAGCCGGTCCAATTTAGATATGTCGGCCCAGAGGTCTCGTCGCGGGGCAGTGCGACGTAGAGGCCGACGGTCGCGATGAAGCCAACGGGAAAGAGCACGTGGAACGCCCAGCGCCAGTTGGCGTACTCGGCCAGGATGCCGCCGAGCGTCGGACCGATGATCGGACCGAGCGTGACGCCCATGCCGTAGAGACCGAGCACCATGCGGTGCTGACGCGGCGGGAACACATCGAGCAGGATGGTTTGCACGAGCGGCACGCACGGTGCGCCCGCGGCTCCCTGTACGATCCGCCAGAGGACGAGTTCCTCGATCGATGAGGATGCGCCGCACAGCAGCATGCTGACGGCAAAGATCGCTGTCGACCAGACCATCACACTGCGGCGCCCGAAACGCGCCACCATCCAACCCGTCATGGGCATCGTGATGGCGGTGGCCAGAATGTTGAAGGTGACGGACCAGGAAATCTCGTCGGGCGTTGCCGAGAACGTGCCTTGCATCTGCGGCAGCACGGTCGAGGCGATGAGGATCGACGTGAAGTAGAGCGCGACCGTAAGCACGCACGAGACCAGGATCAACCAGCGCTGCGTGAGGCCGACCTTCTCTTCATCGTGGACACTGCCAGCCGGATTTGCCGTCGTCATGGTGCAACCGCTCTGGCTCGTCTTGGACTTGGACGTTGTCAATGGCCGCTGCCCAGTCAGAACTCCTGCGTCATCCGAAGGGCCGGATGACGGTCAGGACACGATGTGGCATCGGAAAAGCGGGATCACACCACGAGAATGATCTTACCGACGTGCTGGCTTGTTTCCATCCGGCGGTGGGCATCGGCCGCGCTCGCCAAGGGGAAGGTCGAATCCACCACGACCTTCAGGCGACCCTGGCGGACGAGCGGCCAGACGCGCTCCTCGATGTCGCGGGCGAAGCGGGCCTTGACCGCACGCGTGCGGGGCCGCAGCGTCGAGCCCGTCAGGGTGACGCGCTTCATCATCAGGCGGGCGACGTTGAGTTTCACCTCGGCGCCGCCGAGCGCTGCGATCTGGACAATGCGGCCATCTTCTGCGGCCGCCACGATGTTGCGCTCGGTGTAGTCGCCGCCGACCATGTCGAGGATGACGTCGATGCCGCGGCCGTCGGTTGCGGTTCGCGCTGCCTTGACGAAATCCTCGGTCTTGTAGTCGATGGCGACGTCGGCACCGATCGAGCGGCAGAAGGCTGCCTTTTCGGCACTGCCGGCGGTGGCCATGACGCGCGCGCCGAAGGCCTTGGCCATCTGGATTGCGGTGGTGCCGATGCCACTGGTTCCGCCGTGCACGAGGAACCATTCGCCGGGGGCCAAGCGACCGCGATCGAAGACGTTGTTCCAGACCGTGAAAACCGTTTCGGGCAGGCCTGCTGCCGCAGTCGCGTCGAGGCCTTCCGGCATCGGCAGGGTCTGCACGTCCTCGGCCAGGCAGTAGGCGGCATAGCCGCCACCGTTGACGAGGGCGCAAACCTTGTCGCCTACTTTCCATCGCACGACGCCCTCGCCGATGGCTGCGACCTCGCCGGCGATCTCGAGACCTGGCAGGGGCGAATGGCCGGCGGGCGGCGGATAGGCGCCCATCCGCTGCTGGACATCGGGGCGATTGACGCCGGCGGCCGCCACCTTGACGAGGATCTGGCCGGCCGCTGGCGAAGGCACGGGCACCGTTGCCGGCTTGAGCACTTCGGGCCCGCCTTTGCCGTCTATCGTTACCGCGCTCATCGTTGGCGGGATGTCAGCCATGCTCGGGCCCCCAGTCGGTTCAATCTGCACAGATATTCAGCCCATCATTGGCCCGCCACGCCATGCGGCGCAAGCCGTGTAGTCGTGGCGGGAAGGAATCGGACCACCAATTGCGTGCGAGTTGGCGCCGTCTCGACGCTGCGCCCCCAAAGCGCCTCATCGTCAGGCGGCGAGCGACTGGGTCCCGAGGTAGGCGTCAAAGGCTGCCCAGAAGCGCTGGCGGATTTCGTCACGCTCTTGGAGCACCTCGTGGCTTGCGCCGGCCAAGGCCACACGGGCGCCGATTTTGAGTTCGACCTGCGAAGCTCTCGATGGCCGCCGAGGAGACGATGCGATCCTGGCCTGCCGCCACCAGCAACATCGGGATGCGCACCTGCTGGGCGAAGTCTCTCGCCATCAGGACATTGCACGAGCGGTAGGCTGCGCGCAGCCAAGCGAGCGTCGGCGACCCGGTCGCCAACTGTGGCTGCTGCTCGACGAGCTGACGGTTGCGGGCGAAGCGGTCAGGGTCGGATGTCAGTGGATTGCCCTCAAAGGGTTGGACCTCGACCGGCACGTCGGAGCCGCCGGGAACGTAGAGCCTGCCGAGAGGACCAAGGCCCGCCACGGCCACGAGCTTGCGGACCAGGAACGGGCTGAAGGGGAGACGATCGCGGGCAACGTCAAGCAAAGGGGCGCAGAGGACGAGACGATCGAACCAGAGGCCGGGCACGACGGAATGGCGCAGCAGGATATTGCCACCCATGGAATGCGCCAAAGCAATGAATGGGGGCGGGCAATCGGGCAGCACCACATCCTTCATGAAGCGATGCAAGTCGGCATCGTAATCGGCGAAATTGGTGATGTGGCCCTTGCGCGGATTGGCGAGCGGGCGCTCGGAACCGCCTTGGCCGCGCCAGTCGTGAATTGCCACAGAGAAGCCTCGTCGGCGCAGGTCGGCGATGGTCTCGAAGTACTTCTCGATCGGCTCGCCGCGCCCCGGAAAGACGCAGACCGTGCCGCGGCGCGGGCCGCGTGTGGCATCCCAGCGCGCAAAGCGCAGGCGCACGCTGTCCTTGCCCGCGAAGTAGCCGACGACGGCGCCGCTCGGCACGGGATTGCGGGCAAGCGAGGCCAATTGCGGAGTGGTCTGATCTGTGCTCACGAGCGTCGGCTCCCGTTACTGCGCTTCTCGCCTCCCGGGCGGCGTTTTGCGCAGGACAGCTACCCCATAACGGCATGAATGGCCGCGCCGCAACGCCTACTTGGATTTCAGCCACAGTTGGAAAATACCTCCCGACACTCGGTTTGACGGGACTCAAAGTTCAAGTAGCCACTTAACAGCAACAGTTTCTTCTTTTTGCCCATATGGTTAATGAATTCGATTCACACATAATCGTTGACCAGCCAACTGCTCCGCGTGTTTGGTTCGGCCGCCTGCGCGGGATAACGCCCCGCAGGCAGAAGGGAGTGCGTGCAACGCGCACTTGCCGGCAGACCAGGAGGGGCGCCAAGGCCCGCCTCGCCTTGCCGAGCCTCAGGGGACGAGGGTGTACGGGGGCATGGGCCAGCCGTCCGCCCGCTCGATGATCGGTGCCAAAGAGCACCCGGACACGACAACTGGAGGTAGTCATGCGTAACGTAATGTTGGCAGCTGCGAGTGCTGCTGTGATGATGCTGGCCGGAACCAATCTGGCATTGGCGGATGGGTGGGCCGATTCGACGGCCTATCGCGAACTCAGCTGGAGCGGGTCGACGGGCAGTGTCGCCCGTCGTGCAGCACGCAATGACGATGATGACGAGACACCGCGGAAAGCCGCGCCACGCCCGCGGAAGACCGTACAAGCGGAGGTCCAGGCCGACGACGAGGATCGCCCGCAGAGGCGTAACCGTACGGCGCGTGCCAACCGCGGCGCGGTCGGTGGTGGCTCGGTCGCTTCGAGCGAGAGTGGCGGGTCCACCGGCATGGCCTCCTTCTACTGGCAGCCGCAACGCGTTGCCTCGGGCGGCTGGTTCAACCCGAACGCCATGACGGCTGCGCACAAGACGCTGCCGTTCGGCACGCGCGTTCGCGTCACGCACATGGGCAACGGGCAGTCGGTCGAAGTGACGATCAACGATCGTGGGCCCTACATCGCTGGACGGATCATCGATTTGTCGCGGGCGGCTGCCAGCGCCATCAACATGACCGGCCAGGGCGTCGCCCGCGTCCGCATGACGGTTCTGGGTCGCTGAGACGAGCCTGACGAGATCTGAGGGCCATCGGGCCACCCGAAAAGCGCCGCACGAACCTCGTGCGGCGCTTTTTTGCGTCCGCCATGGCGGACCGGCACTCAGCCCGCCGTACAGCCTTGTGCGATGGTGAGCGCGGCCCCCGCAGTCATGCGGCTGTCGAACGCGCAACGATTCTCCGTTGGCGCATTAATACAATATTAAACAATTTATAGTTGTATTTTATTATAAGAGCATCTGGTGGTTGCTGATTTTTGTGCAAGATCGGTCTCCCGGGGGCTCTCAGTTCTGCGTCTCGGAGTACTGTGTCTTGCATCATCAAAACTCATGCCTGGACCACACTGTGGCCAGCACACGGCGCCAGGCCGTGCGCCCCCTCCCCCTTACCCGCTTGCTCGATCAACCCTCGACGGCGCGCCAAGCTTGCCGCCACCTGACCGGCGTCGCCTTTGCGGCCTGCATCCTTCCCCTGGTTCTCCCCACCGCTCCCGCCCACGCCCAGTTCATCTGCCAGCAGTACGGCGGCATGTTCGGCGGTGCGACCGCAAGCGGAGCGCTCTCGGTGGCTTGCGGCGATCTTGCCGTGGCAGGTAACACGGCGACCTCGGCCTACGGTGCGCAGGCGCAAGCCATCGGAGCCAACGCCAGCGCGTTCGGCAACCTCTCGCTTGCCCGCGGCGACAACTCCGCCGCTGTCGGCACGGCGGCACAAGCTCATGCCGGCAACGCGACGGCGATTGGCGCATCCGCATCGGCCTGGCAGGCGAACGGACTTGCGCTCGGCGCCAGCGCGCTTTCCGACGCGATCAATGGCACGTCTGTAGGCACCTCGGCACAAGCGACGGCCACCAACTCAACGGCGATCGGCTCGTCCTCGACAGCCCAAGGGATCAATGCGACGGCATTGGGCTATACGGCCGTGGCCGCCGGCGACAACACCACCGCGGTTGGACGGGGAGCCAGAACGACTGACGCCAACGCGGCGGCATTTGGTGGTGCGGCGCGCGCGACTGCCGTCGGGGCGACAGCATTGGGTGCGGCAGCGGAGGCCGGCGCCGCCGGCGCAACGGCCAGCGGCCAATCGGCAAAAGCCAGCGGCGTCAACGCATCCGCGTTCGGCAGCCTCACGACGGCAAGCGGGCAGGGCGCCACCGCCGTCGGACAGGGCAGCAGCGCCACGCACGCCAATGCGGCGGCGTTCGGCACCGGCGCGGAAACACAACGCGACAACCAGCAGGTGTTCGGCACGACCGCCAATACCTACACGATGACCGGCCTCACCTCGGCCGGGAGCCGGGCCGTCCAGGCGGGACCGCTGGAGATGGTGACAACCGACGCCAACGGCAACCTTGCCTCCGATCAGGGGGTGACGGTGGCACGCATCGAGGCCAATGCTGCAGGCGTGGCTGCCAACGCTTCGGCGATCGGCAGCAATGCCGCCAACATCGCCAACAATGCTTCGAGCATTACAGCGCTCGGGGGGCGCATGACGACGGCGGAAGGCCAGATCGCCTCCAATACGGTCGCCATTTCCAGCAATGCTACGGCGATTGCGGCCAATGCCTCGAGCATCACCGTGCTCGATGGCCGCATGACAACCGCGGAAGGGCAGATCTCGACGAACACGGCCGGCATCGCCACGAATGCGGCGGGGATCACGGCGCTCGGCGGTCGCATGACGACGGCGGAAGGCCAGATCGCCTCCAACACGACCAATATCAGTGCGACCGTGGCGAACGTGACTGCTTTGCAGAGCCAAGTCGGCACCAACACGACTGAAATCGCTGTCAATCGCACAGGCATTGCCGCGCTCGGCGGTCGCGTCACGGCCAACGAGGGGCTGATTGCCACCAACACGGCGAACATCGCCACCAACCGCAGCGACATTGCCGCACTCGACGGCCGCGTCACCGTCAATACGCAGGAGGTGGCGACCAACCGGACCAACATCGCGGCGCTCGATGGGCGCGTTGCGACCAACTCGGGCAATATCGCCAATCTGGACCAACGTGTTGCCGGCAACACGCAGACTATCGCCAACGTCGAAAACCGCGTCACGACCAACACCCAGAACATCGCCAATCTCGACGGGCGCGTTGCCTCCAACACCCAGGGCGTGGCGGCCAACCGCTCAAGCATCCAGTCGCTCGACGGGCGAGTTGGCAAAACCGAAGCAACCGTTGCCAGCCACGATCAGGCGCTCACGACGCTTGCCACCACAAGCAACAATCACGAGCAGCGCATCATTACGCTCGAGGACATGGCACACTCGTATCAAGACACCTACAGCCAGTTCGACAAGCGCCTATCGCAATTGGACAATCGTGTTTCCAGCGTCGAGGCGCGCACCGAGATCGCGCTCGAGGGCGTGGCAGTTGCACTGTCGCTGGCCGACCCGATGCTGCTCAACGGCGACAGCTTCGCCATGCGGGTCAATTGGGGCCGCTACGAGAACAAGGACGCCCTGGGCCTGTCGCTGATGGGCGTGCTCAGCCGCAATGCCTTCGGCAACGGGGAGACCATCGCCATCGGTGGCGGCGTCGGCGTCGGCCTCGATACCGGCTCGATGGGCGGACGGATCGGCATGCAGTTGAGCTGGAAGTGACGCGCCAATCTCCAACCTCGAACGCGCAGGAGTGAAAATCCGTGAGCCCACGTCTGAGCCCGCCCATTCCGAAACGCCGCCCGGCGCGGCAACAATCGCTGCGACCGGCAAGGCCTGGTGGCCGGGTGTGGCTCGGTACGATCGCTGTCGCGCTGGTATCGGCCGGCCTGGTACTCGGGGACCAAGGCCCTCTGCACAGCATGATGGCCATCATGACGCCGGCAGAGGCCCAGTTGCAGGGTGCAGCGGGTGTGCGCAGTGACGAACAGGACCTGACGCTCTACCTGGTGCGCTCGACGCTGATGGCGCTCGACGATGCCAATCGCACCGGGCACTACAATGTGCTGCATGCCATTGCCTCACCCTCGTTCCAGCGAGCCAATCCGCCGGGTCGGCTCGCCGCAATCTTCCAGGGACAGCGCCAGAGCGGTCTCGATCTTTCCATCGCCTCGCTGGCCGAGCCGGAATGGCAGGCCAAGCCCTCGGTCGACAGCGACGGTCGCCTCCAGTTGAGTGGACACTTTCGCCGCAAGCGCGACTTGATAGAGTTCAAACTGGGGTTCGAGCCCGTCAAAAACACGTGGCGGCTGTTCGCGCTCAACGTCGTGCCGCGGGAGGTGAGATCGCACAGTGCGACAGCCGATGCGGCGCAGCGGTTAAGAAACGATTAACCAATCGGGCCTACAAATAATGCTGTGGCAGTCCCGGAAATTGCCATCTTCTTGAGCCAGTCTGCGACTTGTTCCGAAGATGGACCGTAATGCGTAGACGGGGGTCTAAACGTAATGGGTTCCAAGATGGTGCGTGGCCGCGAAGTTGTTCGCGCTGCGCGGGGGATATTTTTGTGCTTCGCGATCCTGATGGGCGCGGTGTGCGGTGCGCACGCGAAGGCACCCGGCGATAGCGCCGGCATCGACAGCAAGCGCACGCGCTTCGTCATCGCACTCGATCGCCAGACGAGTTTCCAGGTTTCCTCGCTCAATCATCCCAACCGCGTCGTGGTCGACTTGCCCGACGTCGTGATCGGCCTCCCCGCCCCACTCGGCGCGACACCTGTTGGCCTCGTCAAGGGCTTTCGTGGCGGGCTTGCCGCTCCCGGCAAGGTCAAGGTCGTCATCGACGTGACCCAGCCCGTGATCATCGAGAAGGCAACCCTCGAACCCTCCTCCGGCAACTTCGGACCCCGCCTGGTGCTCGAAATCGTACCGGTTGCAGCGCCCGCGAAGGGTACCGCCAAGACTTTCGACAGCGCCCGCATCGGCAGCGCCGGTCTCGCGAGCGTCCAGCCGCCCTTGCCGAAGCCCGCCGCCAAACCTGCTGATCGACGCGCCAAGGCCTTCAAGCCGCTGATCGTTCTCGATCCCGGCCACGGCGGCCACGACAGCGGGGCACAGCGCAATGGCGTCATTGAAAAGAATGCTGTGCTGGCCTTCTCACTGGTGCTGCGTGACGCGCTCAAGGATACCGGCCGCTACCAGGTGATGATGACGCGGGACGACGACACCTTCGTACCGCTCGATGAGCGTCGCGAATTTGCCGAGAAACACCGCGCAGCGCTGTTCATGGCGATCCATGCGGACTATGCAAGCTCGTCGGCGAGCGGCGCGACCATCTACTCGCTGCGCGACAACCGGGCCCGCGACCTCACTCGCTCAGCCGTCGGCGAAGTCACGCGGGACGTGCTCACCGACAAGGAAATCAAGGCCATCAAGCAGACCGAGGCTGCCGATGCCGGCACCATCCGTGGCTTCCTCGCTGATCTTGCCCAGCGCGAAGTGCAAACCACCACGGCACGCACCAACCTTTTCAGCCGTTCCGTGATCGAATACATGGGCGATGCCACCAACATGATGTCAAACCCCGATCGGAACGCCAACTACCGCGTCCTGCAAACGGTCAAGGTGCCGGCTGTCCTGCTGGAGCTGGCGTTCGTTTCCAACAAGCGTGATGCCGCCAACCTCAAGTCGCTGGAATGGCGGCGCAAGGTGGCGTCCTCCATCGTCGAGGCCATTGAAAGCTATTTCTCGCATCAGGTGGCGCGCCTGCCGATGTGAAGACGGCCTTGGCTGCGCGCTGCGAGCGGTGTTGGGTTAGCGTTAGCCCGTACCAAGTGGCTGTGCGAGCGAGGCCCGCCTTGAGTTCCCGTAGGGGGAACCCCGCCAGACCACCCGCTTTATTTGGTGCAGGGCAAGAGGGCCGCTTGGCGCTTGCGTCACGGCAGCGCCAGGTGCGGAGGGACTAAGCCGAACAAGGAAAGTGTCGAAGCGCCTCCTCTTTCACTCCCGTTGCGAGGTGGCAGCGAGGAGGCGCAACGCAATCCCTTACCGATATTGGCCGTCGAACTCTTTTTCCGGGTTTAGGTTGATGACATTGCCCTTGTCGTCGACCTCCGGCCGGTTGATGACGAACACGTTCTCGGGCTCCAGCACGCCGTATTCCATGTAGCCGAGCCGCGCGATCGGGCGCATCGCACCGGTATCGACGATACCGTCCTTGACGAAGCGGTCATCGATGTGGACGCCCACCACCTCACCCACGACCATGGTGTGACCCGAGGGCTTACCGGGACGCCCGGGCAACTCGATTGCCTGCCAGAGCTTGCATTCGAAAGCGGCCGGGCTCTCCTTGACGCGGGGCGGCTTCACAAGCGTCGAAGCGGCTGCCGTCAGGCTAGCCAGCGGGAACTCGTCGATACCATAAGGCACCGCGGCGCTGGTCGCGTTCATCTCGAAGCGCAGGTCATAGGTGGCAAGCGAGCACACGAACTCCTTGGTCTCCAGGATGTTCTTGAGGCTGTCCTTCACGCCGGCCGAGCCGAACGCGACATAGGTTGGGTTCTCGCCCATGGCGTTGAAGAAGCTGTAGGGGGCGATGTTGCAGATGCCGTCGGCTGAAATCGTCGAGATCCACCCGATCGGACGCGGCACCATCAGCGCCTTGAACGGGTTGTGCTTCAGGCCGTGGTTGTTCTTGATGGTGTCGTAGAACACGGGGCGCTCTCCTCGGGGTCGCAGTGTGGGCTCGCGGGCAAGGTACATGAGCTTGGGGGCTTGAGGCAAAGATTGCGATGACGGGCGGGCCGGGCGTTCACTCCCGAGCCATCGCAGCGCCGGGAGAATGCTTGTCCCGCGGCAGGATTGCGCATGCACCGTACCAACCACGCCATCGGGAAACCAATGCTCCCTTGGCATCCTGTGGCGGCGTGCCCATCGCCCATGGGTGCGGTTCGCGTGACGATGGGAGCGATTGCACCAAGGAGTGTTTCAGACGGCGCGCGCGATCGCCTTTGGGCGCGGTTCAGAAGAGCCAGGCTGTCCGGCTTCCGTTTGGGCATTGAGGAGTTGGGATGGGCCGGTTGCCAGCATCGAGTTTGAGATGCGACGGCCCGTCCGCATCAGCGGCCGCTCGACCAGGGCGTAGGACAGCAAGGCCGGGACGATGAACAAGCCCGGAAATAGCAGAATGTCCGGGGCGCCCGCGTAGAATTCAAGCTTTCCTGCCGAAAGTTGCTGCCACAGATAGAGACTGTAGGAGACCAACCCGAGCCGCTGCAGCCATTCGAGCGAGACGAGACGGACGAAGGGGCCGTGTCCGCTGATCGTCGCGCAGAATATGAACGCAACCGCAAACGGGCTTGCCGCGCGCGCGAGCCCGTAGAGAATGGGAGACGATGCCGCGAACGGCGGAACGCAGACGATCAGGATGGCCAGGGCAAAAGCGGGCCAGCGGGCGTTGCGGATGGTGGCTGCCTGGAATTGCGGGCTCGCTGCAATCAAGGCCCCAGTTGCGATATGCGCGAAGCCCGACGCAACGGGCGAGAAGACAGATGCCATCGTCAGCGACGCAATGGCTATCACGAGACCGGCCGACCGCCGGGGGCCGCGTAGCAGCACGAACGCCACCGGCCAAACGAGATAATACTGCTCCTCGATACTGAGGGTCCAGGTGTGGGCCAGAAAATACGAGCAGGAGCCAGGCACGTGACACAGAAACGTGGCGCTGCGCAGGAACGGCTCACCGGGCACGTTCAGCCCAAAATACCGCCACAACACATAGACCGCCGCCAGATAGATGAAGAATGGCGGCAGGATACGAGCGGCGCGGCGCACATAGAAAGCCCTGATGCTGATCACGCCATGTCGCATCTCCTCGCGCATCAGAAGTGTCGTGATGATGTAGCCGCTGATCACGAAAAATATCTGGACGCCCATGTTTGGCAGCGCCGACAGCACGCGAAACAATACGTTCCAAGCGATCAATGCCGGGTCTATCCGGCCAGCGTCAAACAACTGGCTCCACGGTGTCGCCGGAAATATGTGCTCGAAGCGATAGAGCAGGAAATGGCCGATCAGCACCAGCATGACGCTCAGGCCGCGCCAGCCGTCGATGTGGGGATTTCGGCCATCAGCGCGATCTCTGGCTTTGGCAAAATGGCTGGAAGGCAACATCGCGAATATTGGCTGAGGCGACGCTCTTTGGCTCATCTTTGCAACTCGCACATTTACGACTTGATGCCAGGCCGGTGCGCCCTGTCTGCGCTGGCCGACAATTCCATGGGCGTGTTTTTCAATCGGGCTTGCTCCGCCTCACGTTGATCGCGTGCGCCAGATTGCGTTTCATGTCGGCCAGGAGCCAATGGCGGAAAAAGTGGGGTTGGAGCAGCCAGAGATAATTTAGCTTGGACTGGAGCTTCACTGGCAGGCGACGCTCTCGCTTGATGGCGAGGCACCACTCGACAAGGCGGTGGAACGCGACATCGGCTGCGAACCACTCATCCCAAGCCGCCCTAGCCTTGCGGGCCATCTCGGGCGCATCGCGCTCGCGGCTCGCCAGGATCTGCGGGATCGAGCGGATCTCGGATTGCGGCACGCGGATGGAGAACTGATCCCAGTCGGGACCGTCAGGCGGCACCCACGCATCGGAGATGATCACGGGAACGCGTCCGGCTTTCAGCGTCTCGAACAGACGCCAGCTCGAAACACCAATGCCTCGCGGGCACAGGATGAACTTGCTCCGCGCCAAAAGAGAGAGATATGCGTGGACGTAGGTGTCACCTGCCCCCAAAACGCCATCACGCTGGCGCTGCTCGGGCGGAAGCTGCGATGTATCGACGACGATGCCGCGCTCGCCGGCGATATCGAGTAGCGGTCGGCGCGCTGTATGATTGGTGATTGCGCCGGCAAACGAATAGAGCAGGTCGGCATGCTCGAATGGCTGCGGCTCGATATTCTCGTTTTCCGCGACCCGCAAATAGCCGGCACTTCGGGTCCAGGAGGGTGCATGGTACTGGCGCTCGAGGGAGACGTAGACCCCAGGCAAGAGCGGAACGGAGCGGTCGCTGCCATTGTAGACGAAGCATTTCTCCGGATGCTTGCGCCAGATCTCGCTCTGGCGGAAATCGAGCATGGTGTTGAACTGCGGCCCGACAAAGACGATGACGTCAGCGAGGTTGACATCCTCAACCAAAGCGTGCATTTTATATTTGTCACACGCTTGATATTGACGGAGGCGCCGCAATTCACTCAACGCGAAGGCGTTGCTCGGACCATCGTCACTGGCAAAGCAAGCGATGGCGACCTTCACCGCGCTGGAGGTCATCATTGGAACGCTCCCATCACGACGGAGAGGGCGACATATGAGACATCGGGCCAGCAGGCACCTTGGCAGACGTGGAGTGGCGAGGCCGCCCGCGTTGACATGAACGCTCGTGGCCTTTGATCAATACCGCCCGACATACGCATTACCCCCTCGGAAACCAGCACCAGTACGTCACTTTGAGTTCAGGTCGATTCAGTCATTATTCAAACGCTTTGTAAGCCTCGCCCCCCTGATCAATTGATCCAGGAATTCGTGAGCAATCGCGCCATTTATGGGCACGACGGACGTTCGCTTGATCGTGAAGAGACCCGCTGTGCGACAACCGCATTATCGCGAGGTAGGCCGCCGTGCTGCCTGCTAAAATCCACCCTTCCGCTTGTGCCAAACCAGCACTTCTGATCGCCTGCTGAAGCACACTCTCCCTGTGCTCCTACCGCAGATTATCTGTCAGAATATCAACTCCGTTCGGTCGCGCAAGCGCCGGTTCGTCAATCGGCACGCATTTTCGCCGGTGTCATCCGCTTCTGGTGGTCACGACGAAGGAGGGCACGTTGCCGCTCGGGGTCTCCTGCCGCCGAGCCTGCTTGCCCTCCCCTCGTCCGGCCACTACCGTTCGCGGCAATTGCACAAGCCGCTGCCGGAGCCTGCCCATGCCACGCCTCAAGTTCGGTGCCTTTCTCGCCCCGCACCACCCCATCGGCGAGAACCCGATGCTGCAGTTTCGCCGCGACATCGATCTGGTCGCGCACCTCGACCGGCTCGGCTACGACGAGTTCTGGTGCGGCGAGCACCATTCATCGGGCTGGGAAATGATCGCGAGCCCGGAGATGTTTCTGGCGGCGGCCGGCGAGCGCACGGGCCGCATCAAGCTCGGCACCGGCGTGGTGTCGCTGCCCTACCATCACCCGTTCCACGTCGCCCAGCGCATGGTGCAGCTCGATCACATGACGGGCGGCCGCGCGATCTTCGGCTCGGGCCCGGGCGCGCTCGCATCCGACGCACACACACTTGGCATCGACCCGATGCTGCTGCGGGACCGGCAGGACGAGGCGATCGGCGTCATCCGGCGGCTTTTTGCCGGAGAGCGCGTCACCTACAAGGGCGAGTGGTTCAACCTGAACGACGCCGCGCTGCAACTGCTGCCGCTGCAGGAGGAGATGCCGATGGCGGTGGCCTCGCAGATCAGCCCCTCGGGGTTCACGCTCGCGGGCAAGTACGGCATCGGCGTCATTTCGGTCGGCTCGGTGTCGGTCGAAGGGCTCAATGCGCTGCCGCAGCAGTGGCAGTTCGCGGAGGATGCAGCGGAAAAGCACGGCCAGATCGTCGACCGGGCGAACTGGCGCGTGATGCTGTCCTGGCACATCGCTGAGACGCGGGAGAAGGCGCGCGCGGAGGCCCGCGACGGCCTGATGCGCCACCATAACGAGTACATCGTCGGCACGCTGCAGCGCCCTGCCCTCAAGGCGTTCAAGACCCCGGACGAGGCGGTCGACAAAACGGCGATGCAACCAGGCTCGGCGGCCGTGATCGGCACGCCGGACGACCTCGTCGCCAAGATCAAGCACGTGATCGATATTTCCGGCGGCTTTGGTACGATCGTCGGCTTCGTGCACGACTGGGCCAACCCCGAGAACACCATGAAGAGCTGGGACATGGTCGCGCGCTACGTCATGCCGGAGATCAACGGCTACCTCGCAGGCTTGCGCAAGTCGCAGAAGTTCGTCAGCGAGAACCGCGAGTATTTCGACCGGGCACGTGAAGCCGTGATGGCCAAGATCATGGACAACGAGAAGGCTGCCGCCGCGCTCGCCGTCACCAAGTCGGCCTACCTCGCCGCGTCCTCCAGCAACGTGCCGGATTTCGACAAAGTGCGGGCGAAAAAGCGGGGCAAGTGATGGCTTTCGCAGCTTCGGGTTGCCGGCGAGCCAGAGCCTGATAGGCTTAGGATCAACTCTCTGAGAGTGAGGACATGATCCCGTGACGATCCGCAATGGCGTTGCCGATGCCGTCGGCCGAACGCCGCTCATCAAGCTCCGACGCGCGTCGGAGGAGACAGGTTGCACTATCCTCGGCAAGGCCGAGTTCATGAATCCCGGCGGCTCGGTCAAGGATCGCGCCGCGCTCTACATCATTCAGGATGCGGTGCGGCGCGGGCAACTGAAGCCCGGCGGCACCATTGTCGAGGGCACGGCCGGTAATACCGGCATCGGGCTCGCCGTGGTCGGCAATGCGCTCGGCTACAGGACGGTGATCGTGATCCCGGAGACGCAGGCCCAGGAGAAGAAGGACACCTTGCGCCTGCTCGGAGCGGAGCTGGTGGAGGTGCCGGCCGTTCCCTACCGCAACCCCAACAACTACGTTAAGTACTCAGCCCGCCTTGCAGAGACGCTGGCCAAGAGCGAACCCAACGGCGCGATCTGGGCCAACCAGTTCGATAACGTCGCCAACCGGCAGGCGCATGTGGAGACCACGGCGCCGGAGATCTGGGAGGAGACGGGCGGCAAGGTCGACGGCTTCGTCTCGGCGGTGGGATCGGGAGGCACGCTCGCGGGCACCGCAATGGGGCTAAGGGCAAAGCGGGGAGATATGAAAATTGCACTCGCCGACGTGCCCGGCGCGGCCCTCTTTTCCTACTATACGACCGGAGCACTCAAGTCGGACGGCGCGTCCATCACCGAGGGGATCGGGCAGGGGCGGATCACGGCCAATCTCGAAGGGCTCAAGGTCGATCACGCCTACCAGATACCAGACACAGAGAGCGTGCCGCTGGTGTTCCAGCTGCTGGCCGAGGAGGGGCTCTGCCTCGGGTCCTCGTCGGGCGTCAACGTCGCTGGCGCCATTCGCCTGGCTAAAGAACTCGGCCCCGACCACACCATTGTGACCATCCTTTGCGACTACGGCACGCGCTACCAGTCAAAGCTCTTTAATCCGGCGTTCCTGCGCTCGAAGGGATTGCCGGTGCCAGCCTGGCTCGACGGCAAGGGGACGGCGCCGCCCAGCGTGTTCGTCGACCCGGAAAAGGCCTGAAGGACGGGAGCGGCGGTCATGACCGAACAATTCTACCGAAACGACGCCTACGCGCGGGAGTGCGAGGCCAAGGTTGTGGCCGTCAACGAGCGTGGCGGCATCGTGCTCGACCGCACGCCGTTCTATGCGGCAGGCGGCGGGCAACCGGGCGACCGGGGATTGATCCGCTTTGGCGGTGGGGAATGCCCGATAGCGACGACCGTCTACGACCAGGCCGACAAGGCTGTGATCGTGCATGTGGCCGCAGAAGGTGCGGCACGCCCTGCCGTCGGGGACTCCGTCACGGCGGTGCTCGATTGGGATCAGCGCCACAAGCACATGCGCATGCACACCGCGTTGCATCTGCTCTGCAGCCTGGTCAAATTCCCGGTGACGGGTGGGCAGATCGGCGCCGAAGAGGGCCGGCTCGACTTCGACATCGCCGATGCCTCGGCGATCGACAAAGACGAGCTGACAGCACAGCTCAACGCCCTGATTGGCGCCAACCATCCCGTCACAGAGCGCTGGATCACGGACGCCGAGCTCGAGGCCAACCCCGGCCTGGTGCGTACAATGGCCGTCAAGCCACCGATGGGCAGCGGCAAGGTGCGGCTGGTGGCTATCGGTGCGGATGGCGTGATCGACCTACAGCCCTGCGGGGGCACGCATGTGCGCGCGACCGGCGAGATCGGCCAGGTGGCGGTGACAAAGATCGAGAAGAAAGGCAAGGCCAACCGGCGCGTCCGCCTGGCTTTTGCCTGAGACACAAGCGAAGCAAAGCGACAACGCAAGGGAGGCAAGCATGGTCGATCCGGCCAAGTGGATCGTCGAGACGGAGTGGCTCGCGGAGCATCTGGACTCACCGGATATCGTCGTGCTGGACGGCTCCACGCACCTGCCGACATCGGGACGCAATGCGCGCAAGGAATATGGCGCGGCGCATATACCCGGCGCGCTGTTCTTCGACATCGACGAGATCGCCGACAAGTCCGATCCGTTGCCGCACATGCTGCCCTCCTCGGTACAGTTCGCCTCCCAGGTCAAGGCCATGGGCATCGGCGACGGCATGCGCATCGTCGCCTATGACACGGAGGGGCTCTATTCGGCAGCACGGGTGTGGTGGATGTTCCGCGCCATGGGTTATGACGACGTGGCGGTGTTGAACGGCGGCCTTAAGAAGTGGAAAGCCGAAGGCCGCGCGGTGACCGACGAAGCAACGCCCAAACGCCAGCCGCGCCACTTCACACCGCGGGCCAACGCAGCTCTGGTGCGCGATGCCGACGACGTCAAGGCGCTGATCGGGCACAGAAGCGTGCAGATCGTGGATGCGCGGGCGGCGCAGCGCTTTACCGGCAGCGTGCCGGAGCCAAGAGCGGGTTTGCGATCGGGCCGCATTCCTGGATCGCGCAACCTTCCGTTCGGTACACTGGTGAATGCGGACGGCACCTTGAAGGGCAGGGATGAGCTGGCGAAGATTTTTGCCGGTGCGGGCGTCGATATCGATCGGCCAGTGGTGGCGAGCTGCGGTTCCGGCGTGACGGCGGGCGTCATCGCGTTCGCGCTGGCGCAACTCGGTCGGCCCGATGCTGCCGTCTACGACGGTTCGTGGAGCGAGTGGGGCGCGCGCGCGGACCTGCCGATCGAGACCGGTCCGGCCTGAGTGAAGGGACCGAGGCAATGATTCGCTGTTGCAATCGGCAACAGTTTGTCAATTGACATCTCGCTCCCGGATGAGAAACTGAGGTCAAGCCTTCAATCGTGGAGGCTCGACCTGTTCCGGTACGTATTCGCAGTGGCGTTTTGATTTTGACTAGCTTGCCGATTTGGTGACGCTCGAGCCAAGGGCTCGGGATATTGCAACAGTGAAAGTCGACTGACTGACGCCGTCGCGGTTTTTGGCCGACGTTGAAGTCAGCCGGCCCAGCAGGGCAAAACGACCAAGCCAAATCCTGAAGTCGGCGGCAAGCACGATGCCCGATCGCGTGCGAGACCAGACAGATCGCAAACAGCTCGGGGCCGGGTCTCCTCCCACATCCAGCCCGACCACCGAGTAGGCTCGGCCTCGGCACATGCCCTCCCTCATGTGCCGGGGCCGATGCCCTTTCGACACGCCGAACCTGTAATCATCGCCGAGGGCATATGAGACGGGCGCCGGTGTGGGCGGCAATATGATATGATATTCGTAATGCACCGCGATGAATGATCCGTGCGCGCCGTGCGTCACAAGGTCTGAGATAACGACAAAAAATCTCTTGGGCCATATTGCCGCCCCACTGCTATTAGTCCTCAAGTGATTCGGATCGCAGGCGCAACAAGCCGCTAAGAGGAGCTGCCGACATGGCGAAGCGTGGCACCATGTGCGAGGGGGCCCTCCTGATTGCGTTGATGCTGGCGGTGGGCAACGCACCGGCCGTAGCCGCCGACGATCCAGTGAAGCCCGATACTGTTCAACAGGTGCAGGCAACCTCGCGCACAAGCGCAACAGCGGCCGACCCTGACAGCACGCCGGCACGCGCCATACCCGACGCGGACAAGGCCAAGGCCGGCACCGCGTCGTCGACGCCGAATGACGATCGCGCAAGGGCACCGGCCGCGACCGGACCTGATGCAGCGACGCCGGCAACAAACGCCAGCGCCGAGCCCGCGAAACCTGCTGCAGGCGCAGCCGATGCCGCCTCTACCAGGACGACCACGGGATCATTGCCCACTGCCGCTGCAGCGACCGCCAAACCGGGCACGGTTGGAGGGACGAGCGCACCAAGCGTCAGCGTCACCGACACGGCAGCAACACCAACCACCTCACCGCCGGCGCAGAAGCAGGCCGCCGACGAGCCGAAGGCGCAGACCCCTGCCGTCACGCCTGCCAGCACGGCTGGGAAAGACGAGCCGGCGACGATCGCCCAACCCGAAACGACGGTGCTCGAGCCGACACCGGGCGCTTCCGGGCCAGACCCATTGACGCCACCACAAGCCGACGCGGCGCCTGTCGTCGCTCCGGGCGCGCCGGCGACGGCGAGTGGCGATGCCGCCCCGGCGCCGAAGGCCGTCGCTGTGGCCGATCCGTTGCTGGATGTGGTGCGCGCGCGCCTCGCCAACAAGCCGAAACCGGCCAATGTGGGCAGCGCAACCGATCTTGCGGCCTTGAAGGCGTTCTATGCCAAACCTGAAGCGAAGCTGCTCTGGGTCAAAGGCAATGCAATTACCGAACAGAGCAAGAAGCTGCTGGATGCCATGCGCCGCGCCGACACTTTCGGCCTGGAGTCGGCCGCGTTCTCCAATGTGCTCTCGCTCGCCTCTGCCGAGGCGCAGATCGAGGCGGCGGATACCGAGATCGAGATGGCGCTCGGCGCGCTCAAATATGCCCGCTACGCGCGCGGGGGCCGTGTCGACCCGCCATCCTTGAGCGCCAACATCGACATGCGCCCGCGTCTGTATGAACCGGGCTCGCTGCTGACCGCACTTGCCATCGCGCCGTCCGTGGACGTGTACCTCGAAAACCTGCACCCCCAGCACGCCGGGTTTCGCGCCTTGAAGGAGGCGCTGGCGAAGGTGCGCGACGAAAAGGACGAAGCCGGACGCGCCAGCGGCAAGGACGAGCGCAGTGGAACCGAGCGTCGACTGATCGTCAACATGGAGCGCTGGCGTTGGCTGCCCGACAACCTCGGCAATTTCTACGTCTGGGACAACGTGCCTGAGCAACTCACGCGGGTCTACCACGACAGTGAGAAGGTGCTCGAGGAGCGGATCGTGGTCGGCAAAGCCAAGACACCGACGCCGATGTTCTCGGCGCCGATGCGTTTCGTGATCTTCCAGCCGTCGTGGGGGGTGCCGGACGGCATCAAGACCAACGAGATCGGCCCCATGCTGCGGCGTGCGCAGGCGCGCCAGTCGGGCGGGTGGTTGTTTGGCAACAACGACGCTGCGACACGGGCACTGAGCCGCCACGAGCTCAAGGTCTACAGCGGCGGCCGCGAGGTCAATCCTGACAGCGTCGACTGGGCCCGTGTCGATATTCGGCAGTTCCAGTTCACGCAACCACCCAGCCCGAAGAACGTGCTCGGCGTCGTCAAGTTCCGCTTTCCCAACAAGTTCGATGTCTACATGCACGACACGGCGGACCGGAACCTGTTCTCGCGGTCGGTGCGGACGTTCAGCCACGGCTGCATGCGCGTGCAGAACCCGCTCAAGCTCGCCGAGACGATCCTGGCCTACGACAAGGGCTGGAGCCGGGGCCACGTGCAATCGCTGGCTGCACGCTCCGGCACGACGAGCGTAACGCTCGACAAGACCGTGCCGGTGCACATCGTCTATTTCACCGCCTCGGTCGACCAGAGCGGAAAATTGCATTCGCATGCCGACATCTACGGCATGGACAGCCGCGTCGCCTCGGCGCTGGCCGGGCGGTCGGTGACGCTGACCAGCGCCAAGCCGGTGGCGGCCGAGACCACAGAGAGCGGCAGGCCGCAGCGCTCGCGGCGGGCGTCGCCGGAACGCGCTTCGTCTAGCCCGGCGCAATCGTCCCGGCCTTTCAATCCGTTCTCGGGCCTACGCGACAGCGGCGGCTGAGACCGGAGGCGCCGGGCGGTGCCGAAAGGTGACGGCCGGCCAAAGAAGTTGCGATCGGAGACCTCGGCCGGGTTGCCGCGTTTTGCGCGAGCGGCTCTACTCGGAGCGCATATTCGGGTCGAGCGTACGGGGGGCATGGACATGAGAGCGGACAACGGGGCGCGGGCGCGCGCCCGCGGCTTGGCCGTGTTTGCGGCGATTCTGACGAGCCTCCTTGCCTGCGCAGGGGTGCGCGCGGACCCCGAAATGCTGTTCGAGCCGGCAACCGGCACCGTGCTGTTGGCCGTGGAACCCGACCGTCCATGGCATCCCGCTTCGATCACCAAGATGATGACGGCCTACATTGTTTTCGAAGACATCAAGGCGCGGCGCATTACGACGGATGCGGACGTGCCGCTGTCGCCCTATGCGCGGATCCAGCCTGCCACACGGATCGGCCTGCGCGCCGGCATCAAAATCAACATCGAACAGGCCGTTGCCGGCATGCTGCTGCGCTCGGCCAACGATTTCGCCGTGGCCATCGCGGAGCGGATCTCGGGCGACGAAGGCAGTTTCGCGCAGCGCATGAACGCAACGGCCCGCCGCCTCGGCATGACGCGCACACGCTTCAAGAACCCGCATGGTCTGCCACACGATGAGCAGGTGACCACGGCGCGTGACATGGCGCTGTTGACGATGGCGCTGTTGAAGGATTTCCCCGAGCAGTCGAAGGTTTTTGCGGCACCGACTGTCCACATACACAAGGGCACGTTTCACAACGGCAACGACCTCCTGCGGAGCTTCGAGGGCGCCGACGGGCTCAAAACCGGTTTCACGTGCGCCTCCGGATACAACGTGGTGGCGACGGCGACGCGTGACGGCCGCCGGCTGGCTGCGATCGTGTTCGGCGCCGGCAACCGCAACGAGCGCTCGAAACGGGCTGCGGCGCTGCTCGAAGCGGGCTTCACCTTCCTGCAGGAGCAGGCGCTGATCAAAGCTACGGCGCGGCCTGCCACGGCCATCGCGAATGCTGCCACTGCGCCGGGTGCATCGCCGGGCGAGCCGAACAAGGCGCTGGCCGTCCCGTCGACGGCGGTAGCGGTGGCGGTGGCTGGGCCATCCTCTGCGACAGAGGATGAGGGCGACAGCGACGCGCCTCCAAGGCTCCGCGCCATCGCGCTGAAGGATCTCGCGCTGTCTCCCGCTGAAGTGCAACCGCCCCACGATGCGACGATAGATACGCGAATGCGCAAATGCCCAGGCTCCGGGCGCGCACGCCATCGGCGCAGCCCGCAGGTGGCCAAGGGCGGTGACCCCGGCGGGAAGAAGACCAGCAAGGTGATGACGGGCTCTGTCGCCGGCAAGCGCCGAATGGAATCTGCGCCACCGTCTCCCGCTTCGGGTGAAGGTGACAAGACCGACTGAAGCGGAGCAGCGCCAGCCGGCATGTGGTCCACCGGCTGGTCTCAGTTCAGCGGCGGGCTTTGCCTGGGTGCAACGCCGCCAGCATCTGCAGCAATCTGAGGAGTCCAGAGCGCGGTCTTTGGACGTGATATCGCCTGCTCGGGAGTCCACACGCGCGCTTATACTTTCAGAGACCGATATGCGACTTCGATGGAAGCAACGGTGCTTCCAGCGAAGCCGATCAGACGCTACTTGGTGTCGCGCAGAATGCGCCGGGCGATGGTCATGCGGTGGACTTCAGAGGGGCCCTCGTAGATGCGCATGACGCGGGCGCGCTGCGCCATGAGTTGCAGCGGCAGTTCTTTGGTAACGCCCATGGCGCCGAATGACTGGATGGCGTGGTCGATGATCTCGCCGGCCATCTCGGTGGCGAAGACCTTGATCATCGAGGCCAACTGGCGCACGTCCTCGCCACGGTCGAGGCGGGCGGCGGCGTCGTGCACCATCAAGCGGCAGGCGTGGATCTTGGTGGCGCTATCAGCGATCCACCATTGGATGGCCTGGCGGTCCGACAGCATCGCTCCGAAGGTTTTGCGCTGCTTGACGTGCTGGCACATCATGTCGAGGGCGCGGCGTGAAACACCGATGGCACGGGCCCCGATCTCGAGGCGGCGGACGTTGAGGCGGAGCTGCATGGGGGCGAAGCCCTGGCCGATCTCTCCCAGAATAGCGTTGGCGGGCAGGCGCACGTCCTCGAAGACGAGTTCATAGGTGCGGTGGCCGCCGATCATGGGGATCTCACGCTGGATCTCGAAGCCCTTGGTGCCCTTCTCGACGATGAAGGCGGTGATGCCTTCGTGGCGCTGGCCCTGGCCGACGCGGGCCATGACGATCAGGAAGTCGGCCTGGGGGACGCGGCTCACCCAGATCTTGCGGCCGTTGAGGACCCACTCGTTGCCGACCATCTCGGCTTTCGAGGTCATGCCGGAGGGATCGCCGCCGGCGCCCGGCTCGGAAATGGCAATGCAGCTCTGCGCCTCGCCCCTGGCATAGGGCTCCATGTACTTCTTCTTCTGCTCCGGCGTCGCCACAGCCATCAGCATGTGCAGGTTGGGGCTGTCGGGCGGCAGGATGAATGGCACGACCGTGCGCCAGATCTCCTCGAAAACCGGCATCAGCGCCACTGCTGGCAGGTTGGCACCGCCGAACGCCTCGGGCACGTCGAGCGCCCATAGGCCGAGCTCCTTGCACTTGGCGAGAAGCGGCGCTTCCTCTTCGGGCGTAAGGGCTGGGTGCTTGCCAGCAATCTCGCGCTCGATGATGCGGGGCTCGAGCGGCATCAGCTCATCGTCGACGAAGCGCGCGACGAGGTCCTGCAGCATGCGGTGCTCTTCGGCGAGTTCGAACGACATGTTTCGGTCTCCGGGGCGTTTGGGTTGTGCTCAGTATCGACTTTGGCCGATGCGGCGGCCTCAAACAAGTCGGGCTGCTGGGCGCCTCAACTTGGGGGGCTTGCCGGTTTGCGGGCTGGCAAAGAGCAATTGTGCTTGGCTGCAGCGGCAAATGGTGCAGCATGGCGCCACCTCAAAAACACCCAAGGGAGCTCGGACATGGATATCAAGCGCGCGGGTTCGCGGCCCTCCGGCAAGGGTCCGGATAGCTGGTTCTCGGGCAGCGTTCGGATCGACCCGCTGAACCAAGCAGAGGCTCCGGCGCGGGCGTCCTCGGCCCATGTCACCTTCGAGGCGGGTGCGCGGACCGCGTGGCACACGCATCCGCTCGGCCAAACGGTGATCGTCACCTCTGGCTGCGGCTGGGCGCAGTGTGAAGGCGGTCCGATCGAAGTGATCCGGCCTGGCGACGTCGTCTGGTTTCCGCCCGGTGAGAAGCATTGGCATGGGGCGACAGCAACGACGGCGATGTCGCACATCGCGATCCAGGAGGCGCAGGACGGCTCGGCGGTTACCTGGCTCGAGAAGGTCAGCGATGCGCAGTACGCGGCTGGCCCCAAGGCCGGGTAGCGTTCCGCGTCTGGGCAAAGCCCGCGGGCTGCGGGGCGCTCACGCCGCCTTCTTCGGCGGCTTTGGCCAGCGTCGCGCGACCTCGGGCAGGACATCGCGGATCAGGCGCTCGGTCTGGTAGAGCATGGCCTCGTCACCGCGGGCGACGGGGCGGATGACGAACTTCTCGACGCCATTGTCGACGTACTCGGCAATGCGCTGGACAAGATCGTCCTTGTCGCCGACCGCGAAGTAGCCGAGGGGCTCACGGCCCGTACGCTTCTTGTAGGCGGCCATGACGCGGTCGAGGACGGGCGCATCGGGCTTGCCGAAGAAGAACGGAAAGCCCGCGCCGTAGTGATCGGCATCGATGCTGCGGCCATGGCGGACGAGGGCTTCCTTGATGGCCTTGACGACACGGCCGGCCTGCTCGGGCGTCTCGGGCCCCGCCTGCCAACCCGTGCCAACGCGGGCGGTGCGCTCGATGGCCGCCTCGGAGTTGCCGCCGATCCACATGGGGATGTCGGCCTGCATGGGCCGCGGGGCGATGGCAGCACCGGTGAGCTTGTAGTGGCGGCCTGAGAAGTCGACGCTGTCCTCGCTCCACAAGCGCTTGATGATCTCCAGGCCCTCGTCGGTCTTGGAGCCGCGGCCCTTGGTGTCGATACCCAGCGCCTTCCATTCCGGCGCCAACGGGCTGCCGACGCCGAATGCCGGCAGCAGGCGGCCTTCGGAGAGCACGTCGATGGTGGCGCACTGCTTGGCCACCAGCACGGGGTCGCGTAGCGCCAGGGAAATGACATTCATGCCGAACTTCAAGCGCTTGGTGCGGCCAGCGACAGCGGCGATGGCGGTCATGCATTCGAGGATCGGCTCGCGGCTGACGACACGGTCGGTCTGCCAGAAGCTGTCGACGCCCCCCGCCTCGCACATGTCGACCCAGCGCCAGTAGGCGGCCGCGGTTTCGAAGGGATATTCCATCAATCCGATGCCGACGGCGACGGTCATGTCCATGGCCTCCTGTTGCGGGCGCGTGAGCGGCCGGGCGTGCGAGCCTCGCGACACCGAGCTGAAGCAGGCCGGCACCTCGGCGTGGCAGAGTCGGCGTCGGGGGCGCGTTCGTCAAGCTTGGAGAGGCCACAGTCGGGCGAGGGCGATTTTCGGGTCGCACCGCGCCGGGCGGCGTGGCATCTGGCAGGCATCGGGTTCGACCACTACCAGGAGGGTGCCGGCCATGGCGCGACAACGGCTGAGCGAGGCGGCGGAAGGTGGAACGGCCACTGCGGCGGCCGTCGACGGCCTCGACTGGGCGGGCCTTGCCGCTTCCCTGGAGCTGACGGGCGTCGCCACTGCCGGGCCACTGCTCTCGGGCGAGGACTGCGACCGGCTGGTGGCCCTCTATGACCAGGACGAGGCTTTCCGCAGCCGCATCGTAATGGCGCGGCACGGGTTCGGATCGGGCGAATACAAGTACCTCGCCTATCCGCTGCCCGAGCCGGTCGCCACCTTGCGGCGGGCGCTTTATCCGCGGCTGGCACAAATCGCCAATCGATGGCTCGTCCGGATGGGTAGGACTGGCGACTTTCCGGCCGATCACGCGACTTTTCTGGCGCGGTGCCACGCGGCAGGCCAGACGCGGCCAACGCCATTGCTGCTGCGCTACGAGACGGGCGACTATAATTGCCTGCACCAGGATCTCTATGGGCCGCTGGTGTTTCCGATCCAGGCGATGGTGCTGCTGTCGGCGCCGGGAGACGCGTTCACGGGCGGGGAATTCGTGGTCGTGGAGCAGCGTCCAAGGATGCAATCGCGCGCGGAGGTGGTGGCGCCAGGACGCGGTTGCCTCGTGCTGTTTGCCGTCAACGAGCGCCCGGTTGCGGGCACGCGCGGAGATTATCGCGTCAAGATGCGGCACGGCGTCAGCCGCATCCGCTCGGGCAGGCGCCACACGCTCGGCATCATCTTTCACGATGCGGCGTGAGCCAGTCAGGCGCGGCAGGGCAGGGCTGCCACGGCGCGCAAGATCTCGTCGACGTGCTCGAGGCCCCAGAAATGGCCCGCTCCCTGCAGGCGGTGGAGGCGGCAATCGGCCAGCCGCGCGGCGAGATCGAAGGCGAGGCCGGCTGGCACAACGTGATCGGCGGTGCCCTGCCAGAGGATGGCCGGCGTGGTGATCGTCGCAAGGTCTACGCCCCACGGTTGCGCGTAGAGAGCCATATCGCTGAGCCCGCCGTCGACACCCTGGCGCAGCGCCTCGCGGGTCATCGCGACAAACAAGCGGCGACCCGCCGGGCTCGACAGATAGCGCCGATCGGGCGGTGACAAGGTGGCGGCGAACGAGGCCATGGCGAAGCCGGGAGTGGCAAGGAATGCGGCACGGCCCGCAAGCGCGGCGCGGCGCAGAAGAGCCGGCGCCCTGGGCAATCCGAGGAAGAAGCCGCGCGCCATGCGTGAGGTGTGCTCGCGCGACGCTGGCGCACCGACCTCACCCAGAGGCGAGACCAAGGCCAGGCCCGAGATGCGCTGGCCAAGGTGACTGGCCGCCGCCACCGCGTAGGGGGCGCCGCCGGATATGGCGAGGATCGGCGCCTCGGCGATGCCCTGGTGATCCATGAGGGCCGCGGCGTCGGCGCTCCAGTCGGCCAGCGTGCGGCCTGATTGCGGGTCTGAGTGGCCGTAACCGGGCCGGTCTGGTGCAATCAGGCGGAGGCCCAGGCGCGAGGCTGCGCCTGCTGCCGACTGAAAAAGCAGGCGGCAGGCCGGCGCACCGTGGAAGGCCAGGACCGGGCGGCCATCGCTGGCACCATAGGCGCACCAGCCAAGGGTTCGGCCGCCGGGACGTGACAACTGAAGGACACCCGTCTCTTCGGCTGTCACGCCCATCGCCGGTGCCGCCTCAGGCGCGAGCCGCTGCTGCGGCAGCAGCAGCGCCGGCCTTGGCTTGCAGCTTAGCCTGAATGCCGTAGCGCTCCTCGGCGGAGGCCAGGATCATGCCCAGGAGCTCGGCGTAGCGAGTGCCCTGGAACGAGGCCATGAGGTTCAGCTTGCCGTCCCAACACCAGCCGGGATTGGGGTTGACCTCGAGCAGCTTGATTTCCCCCTTGGCATCGGCCCGGAAGTCGAAGCGGGCATAATCGCGGCATCCGAGCCTTTCGAAGAGGCGCGTCGAGTTCTCGATCATCTGCTGCTGCAAATTATCGGAAAGCTGCGCCTCGACGTACTTGATCTGCGTCCAGTAGGGGCTGTCGGGCTGCCACTTCGATTCATAGCCGAGGATCTGCGGCAGGCCATCAGAGAGGCGCGAATAGTCAACCTCCAGGATCGGCAGCGCGCGCAGGCCCTGGTCCGGATTGCCGATCAGGCTGACGGAATACTCCGAGCCCGTCAGGAACTCCTGGACCAGCACGCCACGACGCGGGAACTCGGACCTCAGGCGCTCGAGGTAACTGATGAGCTCGCGCTCGTTGTTGACGACGGCGTCTTTGGTGATGCCCTGCGAGCTGTCACCCGTGTTGGGCTTGAGGAGGGCCGGGAACACGGACGGCAGCGTCGCGCCCTGGTCGCCCGGGCGGACATAGGTCTCGAGGGGGACCGGCACGTCGAGCGAGTTGGCGACGGCGCGCACGAGACCCTTGTCATAGCAGGCGGCCAACGCCGAGGGTCCGGCGCCGGTATAGGGGATGGCGAGCATCTCCAGCAGCGCCGGCACGTGCAGTTCCTTGGCCGGATCGTTGTTGAAGCCCTCGTCACACAGATTGAGCACGAGATCAGTCTTGAGCTCGGTCAGGTCACGGTCGAGGGTGGCGTGGTTGTCGAGATAGCGGACCTTGTAGGCCGGCAACTCGGCGAGTGCATCCTTGAGCCGCTTGATGGTCTCGAGATCCTCGGCGTTGAACTTGCC
Source organism: uncultured Alphaproteobacteria bacterium (assembly GCA_963761475.1). Taxonomy (GTDB): domain Bacteria; phylum Pseudomonadota; class Alphaproteobacteria; order Rhizobiales; family Hyphomicrobiaceae. Next base: position 140,718 of record CAVXGT010000006.1, on the reverse strand, counting down.
GTTGAGCTTGACGGTGTCGGGCAACCGGGGATCACCCATGAGCACAGTGAGATCGATGACCTGGGTCTTGCCACGCGGGCGGCGGGCCGGCAACAAGGGCGCATCGGCCGTGATCAGCAACCGGCGGGCCATCATGCCGAGGTCCTGGTCCCGGTCAGACACCGCCAGCGCCGTGCCGTGATGGCGGATATTGCGGAAGCCGCACTTCTCCAGAAGCTTGGAGATGCCGTCCTGGGTGTAGAGGCGCTCGGCATAGAACTGGTCGGCCATGACGCCGGTCTCGTCATTGACGATGACCTCGCGGCTGATCAGGCGCTCGCGGTCCTGACTGATCGACCGCTCCCGGCAGACGAAGTGGTGGGCATCGATCCACTCCCATGAGCGGCGCTCGAAGTGGTCGGCCATATAAGCGCCGTCGGTGATGTCGAGGACGAGCTGGCCGGAGGGGCGCAGCAAGCGGCCGACGGTGGTCAAGACCTTCTCGTCGTCCTGCTTGTTCGAGAAGTAGCCGAACGAGTTGCCCATGATGGCAACGCAATCGTAGCTCAACTCGTTCAGCCGGGGATTGCGGGCGTCGCCTTCCTTGAACGTAATGGAGAGGCCTTCGTTCTGGGCGCGCTTGCGGGCCAGGCGAATGAGGTAGCGCGAACGGTCGACGCCGCTGACGTTGCGGAAGCCGCGACGGGCGAGCTCGAGACAGTGGCGACCTTGGCCGCAGCACAGGTCCAGGATCTGGCTCGATGGCTGGATCGCGGCGGCAGAAACGATGAAATCAACGTCGCGACGGGTGTTCTCGTGGTTTTCGACCACGTCACCGTCGGTCTTGACGTACATCGCATTGAACAGCTTGCGCCACCATTCGGCGGGAAGATGCAACTCGAGGTCGGCAACGGGTCCGAGGCTAGAGCGATTTGTGGGCGCCCGGCGCGGACGCTTCGGCTTTGAAGCGATGGCCATGATGGACGAGGACACTCCCGAAGGAAGGGTGGCACGGACTGCAGAGGTGGCTTGGCGCCGGCCCCAGCCTCGCGTGACACGGGGACACCGATCGGTCCCGACGGCGGATGATTTAGTCCCTCTCAAACGCAATGCAATGCGATAGTTGGGCACGAGCGTCATTCGTAACATAAATTTACCGGACGGCGGTCGTGCGAGCGGCGGATCGCGGGCTGAGACACGGCGCCGAGCCCTATTGCCGGCGATTGCTGGCGCAGCCTTTAGGGCAAGCGATTGAGAATGGCGATGAAGAAGCCGTCGGTGCCATGGCTCGCGGGCGTCAGCAGCAAGGTCTCGGCGCTGCCGTCGGCTGAGGCGGGGGGCTCGGTGGCGAACGCCGTCGCCCATGCCTCGGTATAGGGCAGCACCCGGAAATCGGCATGGCGGGCGAGGAAGGCTGCGATCTGCCGGGTGTTCTCCTCGGGCAGGATCGAGCACGTCACGTAAACCAGCCGGCCGCCAGCCTTGACGTGCGAAGCTGCGGTATCGAGGACGCCCTGCTGCTCGGAGAGGCGGCTTTCGAGGTTGGCGGGCTTCAGACGCCATTTGGCCTCGGGGCGGCGGCGCCATACGCCCGTACCGGTGCACGGCGCGTCGACGAGGACGACGTCGAAGCGCTGGCCCAGCGCCTCGCGGGCGGCAGCATCTTTGGCCCGGAGCACCTGCACGTTGCGCACCTGCGCCCGCTTCATGCGATCGAAGATCGGCTTGAGGCGATCGCGATCCTCGTCGTAGGCGTAGATCTGGCCGGTGTTGTGCATGGCGGCCGCCATGGCCAGCGTCTTGCCGCCGGCGCCAGCGCACAAGTCGAGTACCTGCAAGCGGGGTCCGGCGCCGCTCAAGGCTGCTGCGATCTGGGAGCCTTCGTCCTGGACCTCGAGCCAGCCCGCCTGGAAGGCGGCCTCGGCCTGGAGGTTGGGCGTGCGGCCGGGTCCCTGTGGGGCGGGGATGCGCAGGCCGAGCGGCGAATAGGGTGTCTCGATCGGGTTATAGGCGGCCAAGGCCTTGGCCACCCGCTCGCGCGTGGCGCGCAATGTGTTGACGCGGATGTCGGCGGGCGCGCGGCGCGCGAAGGCCTGGCCTTCCGCCACGGCGCGGTCGCCGAACTGGGCCAGGAATTGCGGCCACAGCCACTCCGGTACATCGGCCTGGACATGACCGGGCGCGTCTGCCGGCGGGGGCGTGCCCAAGCCTTCCCGCTCGAGATCACTCAGCGGCGGGGGGGTGTGATCCTCGCCCGTGCACAGGGCCGCTGTGGCCTCGGCGTCTAACGCCAGGGCTTCGGGCGCGGCGCCGATGGCGATGGCGCGGGGTGTGTCGCCGCCCATCGTGCTTGCCAGGGACGCGCGCCGGCGCAGTGCGTCATAGACGAGGTTGCCGATGGCAGACCGATCGCCGGAGCCGGCGAAGCGATGCGCCTTACCCCAATCGCCCAGCGCCATCGATACGGGCCGATGGCGCTCGATAACCTCGGTGAGCACCTCGATGGCAGCGGATATGCGGGCGCCTGGGCGCATGATGATCAAGCCTTGCGGTGAGAGTTAGAGAACATGAATGACGAGGCGGATCCACATGGCGACCATGGCGAACACGCCGACCCCAAACGCCAAGCCACGGTACATCACGATATTGGGGCCGATGTGGATGACGGCGTGGGCGATGCGGGAGAGGGCGAAGACCCAGGCAAGCGTGACCATGACGGCATCGGCGGCACCGGCCAGCATGGAGAAGGCGGCCGCCGTATAGAAGAGGACCGGCATCTCGAACTGGTTGTTGTAGCTGTTGGCGGTCTTGATCGCCTGGTCCGACCAGTGGTTGATGCCGAGTTTCACCTCGCGGTCGGCGAACGAAAGGCGATCTTCGCGCATGGACCGGGCACGCGCGGGGCCCATTGCGATCAGCACAGCCACCGTCAGCGCCGCTTGCACGGCAACCGGCAGGATGATGGCAGAGGGTTGCATGGGCAGGCTCCCGACGTAGTTGCGAGGCAAGGGCTTCGGGTCGCTTAAAGCACCTTGCGGGCACAGTCGAGGGCGACGTGGACGAAGTCGCAGGTGATGACAAGGGCCGGTTGCGGCGTGGCCCCCCGTCAAACCGCGCCGGCAGGCACCACACGGCGGGCGGGCACAAGGCCGAAACCCGAGACAATGCGCTCGACCACGCGCTTGGGGGGCAAGCGCATGGACACCACCAGGGCCCGCTCTGCCGGCGTCGGTTCCTCGAGGGCTGCAAACTGGCTGGCCAGCAGCTCCGGCGGCATGAAATGGCCGCGCCGGCGCGAGAGACGGTCGGCGATGAGAGGCTTGCTGCCCTTCAGGTAGACGAGCGCCACATCCTGCCGGTCGGGACCGATCAGCACCTCGCGATATCTGCGTTTCAAGGCCGAGCAGGAGACGACACCGCCACTGTCACGGCGGCGCTGGACATCGATCCATTCGGCGATGGCTGCGAGCCACGGCGCGCGGTCGGAATCGTCAAGCGGCAGGCCCGAGGCCATCTTGTCGATGTTGGCCTCGGGATGGAACTCGTCGGCATCGCGGAACGGCCAGTCGAGAGCCTTGCCGAGGCGCTTTCCCGTCGTGGTCTTGCCGCACCCCGAGACGCCCATGAGGATGATCACCCGCCAAGCCGCCTCGCCGGCGCGCGGCTTGGTACGGATGGCGAGCGGGCGGACCGGAGCGCTCATGGCTTTTTCCCTGGCTCGACGTGACCGCCGAAACCGGCGCGCATGGCGGAGAGCACCTTCTCGGCGAAGGTGTGGTCCTGGCGCGAGCGGAAGCGGGCGTAGAGCGCCGCCGTCAACACTTCGGCCGGGACCGCCTCGTCGATGGCGGCCTGCACAGTCCAGCGGCCTTCGCCGGAATCCTCGACGTGGCCGGAATAGCCGGTGAGGTCCTTGTCGGCGGCCAAGGCCGTGGCCGTCAGATCGAGGAGCCAGGAGGTGACGACGCTGCCGCGCCGCCAGACCTCGGTGATGTCGGCGACGTCGAGATCGAGGCGGAGGTCGGGCTGGACGTGATCGGAGCCGGCCTGCTTCAGAATATCGAGGCCTTCGGCGATGGCCTGCATCATGCCGTACTCGATGCCGTTGTGGATCATCTTGACGAAATGTCCAGCGCCGCTCGGCCCGGCGTGGAGATAGCCTTCGCTGACGCGGGGGTCTCGGCTTTCGCGGCCGGGCGTCGGGGGGATGTCGCCGCGGCCGGGGGCCAGCGCACGGAAGATCGGGTCGAGGCGCTCGAAGGCTGCCTTGTCGCCGCCGATCATTAGGCAGTAGCCGCGCTCGAGGCCCCACACGCCGCCGGACGTGCCGACGTCGAGATAGGCGATGTCCCTGGTTGCCAGTTCCCGGGCACGGCGCACGTCGTCCTTCCAGAAGGAGTTGCCGCCATCGATCAGCGTGTCGCCGGGGGAAAGCCCAGTGGCGAGCTCGGCGATGGCCGCCTCGGTGACGGCACCCGACGGCAGCATCACCCATACCGCGCGCGGCGGGGCCAGCACCTCGACCAAGCCGGCAAGCGAAGTTGCTGCAGTTGCCCCCTCCCCTGCCAATGCGGCCGCCGGTGCGGGATCGCGGTCGAAGACCACGGTCTGATGGCCATTGCGCATCAGACGCCGGGCGATATTGGCGCCCATTCGGCCCAACCCGACGATACCGATCTGCATGCGGTGCCTCCGACTCCAGCGCGCTCAAGAGCACGCACCGAGACATGACGCCAAAGGCCTGTCAATCTTAAGGGGCTCATCAACGTAACCACTGGGTGGGTCGCCTCGCCCAACCGACCTGCAAACAGGGAACCAGCTCCATGCTCCACCTCGACGTCAACGGTTATGCGATGCCCTATATCGCGCTCGGGCATGGGACGACGCTGGTTGCAATCCACGGCTCGCTCGGCGACTTCCGGTCGTGGGCGCCGGTCATGGGGCCGCTGTCGCAGCGCCACCGGCTGGTGGTTCCAAGTCTCAGGCACTTCTTTCCCGACACCTGGGACGGGAAAACTCAGACCTACACCATCGCCCAGCACACTGCCGACGTGATCGCCTTCATCGAGGGGCTCAAGGCGGGGCCTATGCATCTGCTTGGACACTCGCGGGGCGGGCACATCGCGTTCCGTGTCGCCCAGCAGCGGCCCGATCTCATCAAGCGGTTGATCCTGGCCGAGCCCGGCGGCGAACTCGATGCCTCACTGCAGCCACCGGGAACGCCAGCATCCGCCGAGCGTACCGAAAGCATCGTTGCTGCAGCCAAGGTGATCGCGGACGGCGATGTCGACGGCGGCCTCAAGCATTTCGTCGACCGCATCTATGGCGCGGGCGCCTGGGACAAGCGGCCCGCCGCCTCCAAGCAAATGCGGCGCGACAACGCCCACACGCTGGTTGGGCAGCTCAAGGAAGCCCGCCAGCCGTTCTCGCGGGCCGATGCGCTCGCCATCAAGGCGCCGACGCTGCTGATCGGCGGCGCGCAGACCGGCGGCCTGCTGCCGGTGGTGCTGAAGGCGCTGGCTGCGACCATTCCTGGTGCGAAGGCCGAAATGATCCCGATGGCCTCGCACAACATGTTCGAGCAGGCACCGGTGCGTTTCTGCGAGCTGGTGCACGGTTTCCTGGCCGAGGGCGCGTGAGGCCAATCTAAGGCCCCTCCCCGGCCTCACGGTCGCCTAGAGTGTGTTGAGCGTCTTTGCCCCCCGGATTGACAGGCCCGCCGGTCTGTGGTCGCTCTCGCGGCCAGAGACTGCGACATTCTCCAGCCATCACAGGAGCACAGCCATGAGCCGCAAGCACGCCAATGAGTTCTTCATCGATGGGGCCTGGGTGGCGCCGGCCAAACTCAGGACCATCCCCGTCATCGACCCCGCGACGGAAGGGCCGCTCGGCGAAGTCGCGCTTGGTTCTGCCGCCGACGTCGACAAGGCGGTTGCAGCCGCTCGTGCCGCCTTCGCGAGCTTCTCGCAGACGAGCATCGAGGAGCGCGCGGAGCTACTTGGGCGCATCGCCGATGTCTATAAGCGCCGGTTCGGCGAAATGGGCGAGACCATTTCCGCGGAGATGGGGGCTCCGATTTCGTTCGCTACACGCTTCCAGGCCGGCGCCGGCATGGGCCACTTCCGTGTCGCCCGCGACCTCGTCAAGACGTTCCACTTCGTCGAACGCGATAGCTCGACGGAGATCGTGCGCGAGCCGATCGGCGTCGTCGGCATGATCACGCCCTGGAATTGGCCGGCGAACCAGATCTGCTGCAAGGTCGCTGCGGCGCTGGCGGCCGGCTGCACGATGGTGCTCAAGCCCTCGGAGGTGGCCCCCTACTCGGCGCTGCTGATCGCGGAGATGCTCGAAGAGGCGGGCGTGCCCAAGGGCGTGTTCAACCTGGTCAATGGCAATGCCGAGGTAGGGCAGGCGATCGCCGCCCATCCCCAGATCGATTGTGTCTCCTTCACCGGCTCGACCGGCGCGGGGATCGACGTTGCAGTCAAGGCCGCGCCCACCGTCAAGCGCGTCGGCCAGGAGCTCGGCGGCAAGTCGGCGAACATCATCCTCGATGACGCGAGCTTCGAGAAGGCCGTCGTCGAAGGCGTCAAGCTGTGCTTCCGCAATTCCGGCCAGTCATGCAACGCGCCGACGCGGATGCTGGTCCCGGCTGGACGGATGGCGGAAGCCGCAAAAATCGCCAAGGGCGTGGCGGACGCAGTGAAGGTCGGCGCGCCGAGTGATGCGGCAACCGAGATGGGGCCGGTGGTCTCTGAGGTCCAGTGGAAGAAGATCCAGGGGCTGATCGAGGCCGGACTCGCCGAGAAAGCGCAGGTCGTCGCGGGCGGAGCCGGGCGGCCGTCGGGCCTCGACAAGGGCTACTACGTCAAGCCAACCGTGTTCGCCGGCGTCACGCCGGACATGACCATTGCGCGCGAGGAGATCTTCGGGCCGGTGCTGGCGATCATGCCCTACAAGGACGTCGATGATGCCGTTGCCATCGCCAACGATCATCCGTTCGGGCTTGCAGCCTACGTCTCGGGCGAGGACGCGGCGGCGGCGACCAAGGTGGCACGACGGTTGCGCGCGGGTATGGTGACGGTCAACATGGCACCGGCCGATCCCAAGGCCCCATTCGGCGGCTATCGCCAGTCGGGCAACGGCAGGGAGTGGGGCCGGTTTGGTATCGAGGAGTATCTCGAGACCAAGGCGGTGCTCGGCGCGGCGGCCTGACGGTCCCGCCACGGCCGCGAACGAGGCCAACCACTCGTCCGGCGCTTCGGATGCCGCGTCTCTCGTTGGGCCTTCGGGTGCCGACCAGCACCCGGCCCAGCATCCGCGCTCCTGCGTGGCGCTTCGGATGCCGCGTCTCTCGTTGGGCCTTCGGGTGCCGACCAGCACCCGGCCCAGCATCCGCGCTCTTGCGTGGCGCTTTGGATGCCCACACAGCATCCGCGCGGTTACGCCGGCTGCAGGGCGCCGGGGCTGCGTTGGCGGGCGCTGCGGCGGCCGCGTACGATCAGGGTCAGCACGATCATGACGTTCAGCGCGTTCCAGGCGATGCCGTTCAGGAACGCTGCCCGATAGCTGCCCGTCAGGTCGAAGATCAGACCAGAGATCCAGCCGCCCAGCGCCATGCCCACCAGCGTCGCCGTGAGCACCATGCCGACGCGGGCACCGGCCTGCTCGGGCGGGAAATACTGGCGCACGATCAAGGCGTAGCTCGGCACGATGCCACCCTGGAAGAGGCCGAACAGGGCCGAGATGATGTAGAGCGATACGAGGCCATCGAAGGGCACGTAGAGCAGCAGTGCCACGCCCTGCAGCACGGAGCCCAGCAGCAGGGTGGCAACGCCGCCGATCTTGTCGGCGATGAGGCCCGACACCAGCCGGCTGATGATGCCGAAGCCCAGCATCAGCGACAGCATCTCGGCGCCACGGGCGAGGCCGTAACCGAGATCACCGCAGTAGGCGACGATGTGCACCTGGGGCATCGACATGGCGACGCAGCAGGAGATGCCGGCCACGATCAGCATCACCTGGAGGACGCCGAGGGGCATCGGCGGCGGCATCGGCCGGGCGGCAGGCGCGGCGGCGGCGGCCTCGGCAGCGCTCAGACGCCGGGGATGACGGCGGCGCAGCAGCATGGCCAGCGGCACGATGCCGACGATGCAGAACAGGCCGAGCGCCACATGCGTAAGACGCCAGCCGTAGACCGTGACCATGTGCTGGACGATCGGCGGCCAAACCGTGCCAGCAAGGTAGTTGCCGCTGGCACAGATGGCGACGGCAATGCCGCGCCGGCGCTCGAACCAATGGGAGATGTCGGCCAGCATCGGCCCGAAGCTCACCGAGGAGCCGAGCAGACCGATCAGCAGGCCGTGCGCCACCGCAAACTGCCACATGCTGGTGGCGTAGGCGGTCGCCACATAGCCGAGGCCCAGCGTCACGGCAGCAGCAATGAGGGGACGGAAGATTCCGAAACGGTCGGCAAAATTGCCCATGAGGATGCCGCCGAAGCCGAAGCCCAGCATGGTGAGCGTGTAGGCGAGCGACGCCTCGGACCGGGTGACACCGAAATCGGCCTGCACTGCGGGCAGCACGACGACAACCGACCACATACCGACGCCGCCGATGGTCGAGGCCAGCAGCGCCACCAGCAGGCGAAGCCAGGCGCCACGGCCATCGATATCGCTGACCGAGCGGGGTGCGTTGGCGAGTTGTGAGCCGTCGGGCACGTTCTGCACCTCAATTGTGCCTGGGCTTCAGGCGCGTCTCTATCCTGGCCTGTCGATTCAGCATCGCAAGATTAGGCGATGCCGGATGAACGCTGGCTGTATCGCAGCATGGACTGCCCGTGATCAACCGGTTCGATGCTGTTGTCCCGTCTGGGTTGCGGCGGTGGGGTTTAAAACGTGGAGTGGTTGGCCGGCTGCCGGACTAGCCTGCGTTGGCGCGCTGGCGCCATCGCGACGGGACAAGGGGGATGAATCGTCGTCCGGCCCGGCGGCGGCATCCGGTTCGGCCGCCTGCTCGTCGGCAAATTGTTGCGAGCGAAATGCGCACAGCCAACACATGGGTGTCCCTCCGTCTCGCGCCTGCAGCGCGCCCTGCACGAAAAACAATCACTGACGCTCACTCCGCAGCTTTGTCGGGCTGCTGCCTACGGTCAAGCAAACTTTCCAGTGGCGGCTCGGGGAAACTGTTGATGCAGCGGGTGCTCACTCAAGACAGCAGATCGATGCGCCCCCAGCCCGGCAGCTTGAGGGCGGGACGGCGCACATCGATACCAGCGACGAGGCCCAGAACATTGATCTCGATGCCTTCGACCCAGCCGACGGTAAAACCCAGCAGGCCGCCCACGGAGAGCTGGCCGCCGGTGCCGCTCGGCGCGGCGCCGGCATAGAGCGACCAGCCGGCGAAATCCTTGCCGATGGCGGTCGGCAGCAGGGCTGACGCCAGCTCCGGGACCTCGCGGGCGACGCTGGCGATGAAGGTGTTGGAGTTGGGACCGGGCCATACGGCGTAGACGCCGCGGCCGGCGTGGGGATAGGCGGCAATCGCCTTGGCAATGCGGGGCAGCGCGCGCTCGGCCGACTCGCCGCGCAACGTCAGCAGGATGCGGGGCGTGTTTCCATACCAGCGGCCGTCGGCGGGATGGGCGTCGACACGCAGCGCCTGTCCCCAACCCACGACCTCGTAGCGGCGATACCGATTGGCGCCGGGAGCCTTGGTCACCAACCAGAGGTGATGGGCAAAGATGCCTTTCCAACGGCCGGTTCGCCCGGCCAGGACGTGCACGACGGCGCCACGCTCGGCACGAGGCGCTGGCAGGAGATGCGCAGATGACCAGTCGGCCTCCGACCAGGAGCGGGGATGGTCGTGCAACTGCCACCACAGGCCATGGCTTGCCAGCGGCAGCAGGAACAGGACACAGAGCGATAACCAGATGAGCCGGATCATGGCTCAAGAGTAGCACAACAATTGTGGCCGCCATCCGGCCACGGTGGCAGCCGGGCTGGCACTACGAGCAGGCTGCCAGCCGCTGCTTCGGCGTGAGGCCTGACTATTTGAAGAGACGCGAAGACGCGATGCGGGCGCCCTCCGACATGGCCTTGAGCTTGGCCCACACCACGTCCTCGGCGACGCGGCCCATGCCAGCCGAGGTATCGAAACCGCAGTCTGTGCCGGCCAGAACGCGGGTTGCATCGCCAATCGCCTGCGCGGCCCGCTCGATCCGGTCCGCCACCACTTCTGGGTGCTCGACGAAGTTCGTGAGCGTGTCGATGACGCCCACGGCAATCACCTGGTCGGGCGCGGGTGGGCTTGCCGCGAGCACCTTGATCTCATGGGCATGGCGGGGATTGGCGAAGGGCAGGAAGAAACCACCGACATTGGCTTTCTGCAGGATCGGCCAGATGTCGGCCAGCGGCACGTCGCGGTCGTGGGGGCCTTCGTAGTTGCCCCAGCATACGTGCAAGCGGACGCGATCGCGGGGGACGTTGACGAGCGCGCGATTGATGGCCTCGACCACAGTCGCGACGAAGGCCTGGAAGTCCGCAAGGGGACGATCCTTGAACGAGGTATGACGCTCGAGGGCCAGATCCGGCGCATCAATCTGAAGCAAGTGACCGGCGTTGACGATCGCCTCGTATTCGGTGCGCAGGGCGTCGGCGATGGCGTTGATGTAGGTCTTCTGATCGCCGTAGTGCTCGTCCTTGACGATGGCCGCGAGGATGCCAGGCGAGGCGGCGGTGAAGAATGCTTCGCGGTATTGGCCCGCGACGCCCGCCAAGGCCGTCTTGAAGCTCGATAGCTCGGCTTCGAGGTCAGCGTGGCCGATGTAGCTCACCGGGCCCACGCACTTCGGCAACTGGTCGCGGTTGGAGACCGACGGCCTCGATTGAGACTGGCGGGCAACGGCGGCCTTGTACTTGGGATAGGCGTCCATGTCGGCGGAGGGCACGCGGCTGCCGGAGCCACCGAGGCCAGCCAACCGCCGGCGCAAGTAGAGCACGAAGCTCTCGCGCTGCTGCTCGCCGTTGGAGATGACGTCCATGCCGGCATCGATCTGCGCCTTGATGACCCAGGGCACGGCGTCGGCGCCGGCCTTGGCGAGCATCGCCTCGTCCACAGTTTCGCCTTTGACGCGCGCCACGTAGAGCTGCGTCAGCGCCTCGGGCCGCGGCAGGCTGCCGGCGTGGGTGGTCAGGATGCGGTTCGATGAGCGCTGCATTGGTCCTCCGGTGGGCTGGCGCACGCGGGCTCGGCGCGACAGGTGGCATTCGAGCGGATCATCGAAGCAAGTGCAAGGTGCCGGCCAATCGGCGCAATTGACGGGCGCGGTCCACCTTTCCGACACTGGCGCCACGTCACACACAAGCGCAAGGATACCAGAGCATGCCAGCACAGGTCGGTTTCATCGGGCTCGGCAACATCGGCCGGCCCATGGCGATGAACATCCAGAAGCGCTTTCCGGGGACGCTGGTATTCGATCTCGACGCCGACAAGGTCGGTGCGCTGGTTGCCAGCGGCGCGCGCAAGGCTCAATCGGTCGGCGAGCTCGCCAAGTCGGCCCAGGTCATTCTGCTGTCGCTGCCGACTTCCAACGAGGTCGAGAAAGTTCTACTCGGCGCCGATGGCGTCGGTGCCCATGCGGCACCCGGCACCCTGATCCTCGATCTCACCAGTGGTAGCCCGCCAAAATCCATCGCAATTGCGGCAGCGCTGAAAGAGAAAGGCATCCGCTTCATCGATGCAGGGGTCAGCGGTGGCATTGCGGGTGCCACGGCAGCGACGCTCGGCATCATGATCGGTGGCGCAGATGGGGACGTGGCCGATGCGATGCCCTATCTCGAAGCGCTCGGCAAGACGATCGTGCACATGGGCGACGTCGGCGCCGGCCACACCACCAAGGCGCTCAACAACATGCTGCTGGCGATCAACACGGTCGCTGTTTCCGAGGTGATGTCACTGGCCGTCAAAGCGGGACTCGACGCCGGCAAGGTGCTGACCGCGATCAACGGCTCGAGCGGGCGCAGCTATGTGACCGACGTGCGTTTCCCCCGCTATGTCATGAAGGGCGATTATAGCCATGCGGGCGGCATGGCGCTGGCGCTGCTGGTCAAGGACGTGGCGATCGCCTGCGAAACCGCGCGGGCCAACGACACCGGTTTTTTCGTCGGCAACCTCATTCATCAGATGCTGCTGCGGATCGGCGGCGAGCTTGGCATGAGCGCGCCCAATCACTCCGTCGCCAAGGCGATCGAGGACTGGGCCGGCGTCGAGATCCGCTGGAAGGATGGCGAAGGCTATTGAGGCGGCAACGGAAGGAGACGACGGTTCCGTCGCCCCAGGCGTAGGTTGGGTTAGCGCGGCCAACAGACGAACCGGTTCGACGACGCGATCAGTGCCGCGCGCAACCCAACTTCGGCCGGCACTGCCGCGTTGGGTTACGCCGGCTTTCAAGTTCTCCAATTCGGATTGGCCTGGGCCGGCTAACCCAACCTACGCGCTGTAGGGTTTATTAGTGGCGCATTCCGCCCCCCTGCGGGCAGTCGGCCGGAAGGCGTGTAGATTCATATCGAAACTCCGACGGCTCGATCACTCGGCCAGCGTGCACTTGCCGTTGTTGATGACGGTGACGTCGCGCTCCTTGAGGCGACAGCGGAAGGAGACGGTATTGCCGTCGACCCACATGTCCGAGAGGATGGTCTCGCCGGGATAGACAGGCGAGGAGAAGCGGACGTCAAAGCCGCGGATCTTGGTGTGGTCGTACTTGGCGACCTCCTTCAGGATGGTGCGGCAGGCCGTGCCGTAGGTGCAAAGGCCGTGCAGGATCGGCACCGGGAAGCCGACGCGCTTGGCAAGCTCGGGATCGGCGTGCAGGGGATTGCGGTCGCCGTTGAGGCGATAGAGCAGGGCCTGATCGAGGCGCGTTTCGGCAGCGGCCGTCAGGTCGGGCTTGCGGGTCGGCAATTCATGAGGCGCTGGACCCTGGCCTGCCGGGCCGCCGTAGCCGCCATCGCCGCGGGCAAACGTGGTCGACGTCAGCGTGTAGAGCGGCTCGTTCGTGGTGGCGTCCCGCGCCTTCAGCTCGGTGTAGATGATAGCGCCCTTGCCAGCACCCTTGTCGTAGGCCTCGGCCACGCGGCTGTCGACGAGGATGGCGCCCTCGGGCTCCAGCGGCTTGTGCAGGGTTAGGCGCTGCTCGCCGTGGACCACCTTGGTGTAATCGTAGCCGCAATCCTTCAAAAGCGGCACGCGCTGCAGCACGGTTGCCATGCTGGCGACGGTCTTGAGCTTATCCTTCTCGAAGGTATAGGCCAGCTCTGCGGGATCGTAGGGATCGCGGCTCATGCCGATGCCGATGGCATAGAGCATGGTCTCGCGGTCGGTATAGGCAAAGCGATCGCCTGTGCGCTTCAAGCTCATCAGCTTGTCGTGGTTCAGCGCCATGAACTGGAACTCCGCGATTGAGGGGCGGCCTGTGGCAGATCGCTACGCGATCAGGAACGGCGGCCCGGACCGGGCCCGGAAGGAGACCTCCCGGACCCACGCTTCCCCTTAAAGAAAACGTTTCGACGGCTCAGTCGAGTTCGATGCCGTCCATGCCGACGTTCTTCTTCACTTTCTTCATCATCTCGCGGAACAGGCGGCCGGCTTCGCGAGGGTCCTCGACCTGGCCGACCTCGGCGCCGCGACGCCAGCCCTCGAGCACGGCGATGCGGCTGAAGCCTGCCTGGAAGACACGGCCGGTGATGTCGGAGGCTTCCTCACTGGCGAGATAGACCACCGTCGGCGACACCCACTTCGGGTCACGCTCGGCGCGTTGCTCAGGGGTGAGCTCGCGCAGACCCTCGGTCATGCGGGTCTGGGCCGACGGCGACAAGGCGTTGACGGTGACGCCGATGCGCTGCAACTCGCGTGCTGCCACGATCGAGAAGGCGGCGATACCGGCCTTGGCCGCGCCGTAGTTGGTCTGGCCGACGTTGCCGTAGAGGCCCGAGGTGGAGCTGGTGTTGATCACGGCCGCCTTCACGGGACCGCCGATCTTCTTGGATTTCTCGCGCCAGTAGGCGGCGGCATGGCGCGTCGGGCAAAACGTGCCCTTCAGGTGCACCTGGATCACCGCGTCCCACTCGTCCTCGGTCATGTTGACGAGCATGCGGTCGCGGAGAATGCCAGCGTTGTTGATCAGAACGTCCAGCGTGCCGAAGTGATTGATGGCCTGGTCGATCATGTTCTTGGCGCCCGCCCAGCTCGAGACGTCGTCGCCGTTGACGATGGCCTCGCCGCCCATGGCCTTGATCTCGTCGACGACCTTGCTGGCCGGCCCCTGGTCACGGCCGGTGCCGTCGACCTTGGCGCCGATGTCGTTGACCACGACCTTGGCGCCTTCCTTGGCGAGAAGCAGCGCGTGCTGGCGGCCGAGGCCCCCACCCGCACCTGTCACGATCGCCACCCGTCCTGCGCAAAGCCCTGCCATCTCGGTTTCCTCCTGCTCGGTTGATCGGTCAGACACCAAGTGTGCGCTGGCCAAGGCCGAACTGCAACAGGGCCGACACGGGACGTCAGGTCGCCCCCAGCCGGTTGGGCGGGCGGGCCTGCTGCGAGATCACGACGTGTGCTCACTGGTGATGACGGAAAAGCCCGCCGGGGTCTTGCGCGTGACATGGGGTGCGGAGGCATCGGTCAGCAGCAAAGTGGTACCCGGGTGGAAGGAGCGTGCGATCTCCATGGCGCGCTGCCGGTCGCGAAAGACGATGCGCTCCAAGGCGGCATCGCCCTGCCATTTGACGATGTGGGCGTCTTGGCGCGATTTGCCCAGGCCGAAGCTCAGCCACGTCAAGCCGGAGCCGTCGGCAGCCGGCCCCACGAGCGAGTAGACATGCGTGCCGACAGGTCGCGATGGCGCGCGGAATGCGACGGGATAGGCGCCTTCAAGCCGACCGTCGCGGGCAATGTAGGCCTTGCTGTCGGCGCGCGAGATGACGACGGACGTTATGGGATAGTGGACTTCCGCGTCCCAGGCGCCATGTGGTTTCTTCTTGCCTACGTGATCGGCGAGGGTCCGGGCCTCGGCTTCGGCCACCTCCGACAACATCGGCCCGGGATGCACGACGTTGGCGGGTTGCGTGCGCTCGTCGGCGATGATGACGACAACACCGAGGTGGGTGACCCCGAACAGCAGTGCCGAGAACTTCAGCGGCAGGCGGATGCAGCCGTGCGAGGCGGGGTAGCCCGGCAGATTGCCTGCGTGGAGTGCAACGCCACCCCAGGTCAGCCGCTCCATGTTGGGCATTTGCGCGCCCTTGTAGATGGAGGAGACATGCTGGCGCTGCTTTTCGAGAATGGTGAAGACGCCGGTCGGCGTGCGATGGCCGGGGCGCCCGGTGGAGCAGGTTGAGACGCCGATCTCAACGCCGTTGCGGTAGATGTGAATGAGTTGCTCGGGCAGGGACACGATGGCAACGACCGGACCATCAGGCGACAGTTCGGGCTGCCACACGAATTCGCCCGGTTTCATCTTGCTTGTCGAGGCGAAACGCGCCGCCTGGGCGGAGGCTGCCAGGAGGCCGGCGGCGGAAGAGAGGGTGGCGGCGCCGGCCGCTGCGAGAAGAAGGGCCGACCTGCGGCTCAGCATGCCATCGCGGGAAATCTTGAACTCCATACTCTACCCTTTGTACTCCAGCCTTTTGAGCTCCCTTGTCAGGTTCGATCCCTTGGCGATTGAGTGACATTTGACCATCGGCGCCGGCGATCGCGGCACCGCGGTCCCTAAGTCTTGTCGTCAGTTTACGCAGACCGCATCGGCTTGGCGACCTTTCACGATGCCTAAAATTTCGCCAGCTTCCTCCGCGCGCGGATCAGGCCTGCCCCAATCCGATCTCCCCCAGAACCTCAGCGGTGTGCTCGCCCAGAAGCGGAGCGCGGCGCGAGATGGCCCAGGGGGTGGCGGTGTAGATGGCGGCTTCGCCCGGATAGACGAACGAGCGGCCGAGCTCGGGATGCTCGACTTTCTTCCAGAAGTTGCGGTCCTGGAGGTGGCCGTCGTCCAGCAGGTCTTCCGGCGCGCGCACGGCGGCCCAGGTGAAGCCGCGCTCCTGGGCTGCGTGGTAGACCTCCTCGGCTGGCAGCGACGCGATGAAGTTGGCGACCACGGTATCGATGATGTGGCTGGTGGAGGCGGCGATGACCTTGGGGTCCTGATATTTCTCATCGCGCAGATCGGCTTCCATGCCGTAGTGGCCGAGGAAATCGGCGAGTTCGCGCATGTATTTCGGGTTGAGCCGGCCGCCAACGAGGGCGGTGACGTAATTGCCGTCCTTGGCCAGAAATTGAGTTCGTGGGGCGGCGCCGACGGCGTGATGGCGGCCGGTGTGCCGCTGCAAGACCTCGCCGCGATAGATGTAGTTGGCGATCGCGGATTCCGTCGTCAACGCGCAGGCCTCGTGGATGGAGACATCGACGTACTGACCTTCGCCCGTCACCGTCCGGTGCACGAGGGCCGCAAGAATCGCCATGTAGGCGAAGTGGCCCCCCATGTGCCAGGCGTTGGCGCCGCCAGGCGCGATCGGGGGGGCGCCGGGCACGTCCTCGAGGTCGTAGCCGCAGGAGGCCATCTCGCCGCCAGCCGCCATGTGCAGGAGGTCGGACGAGAGGTAGTGCGCCCATGGCCCGTCCTGTCCGAAGGGGGTCAACGCACACATCACGAGGCCGGGATTATCTTTCGACAGGGTCTCGTAGCCAAGCCCCAGCGACGCCATTCGGCCCGGCTCGAAGGTCTCGAGGATGACGTCGGCGGTTTGCGCCAGCCGCTTCACGGCGTCGCGGTCCTCGCCGTTTTCGAGGTCGAGCGTGATGCCGCGCTTGGAGGTGTTGTAATACCAAAAGAAGAGGCTGCGGTCGGGGTCCGGCCGGTCCTCGTAGAACGGCCCGACACGCCGCGTGGCGCAGCCTTCCGGTGGCTCGATCTTGACGACGTCGGCGCCGAGGTCGGCCAACAGCTTGCCGCAGAACTGGCCCTTCTCGTCGGCGAGTTCGAGGACACGGAGGCCGTCGAGAGGGCCGCGGGCGGGCTCGGGCGCGCTCATTTCAGCATGTCCTCCATGTAGGAAAAGGGCTTGCGGCTCGTTGGCCAGAAGGTGCCGTCGGCATAACCCGCGCGCAGCTCGTCGCGCGAGAGGCCCAGCAGGCCTTCCAGCACCTCGGCGGTGTGCTCGCCGATCAGCGGGCTGGCGCGATGGTTGTAGACCGGTGTTGCCGACATTCTGAAGGGCGCATTCTGCACTTTGTAGGTGCCGAGTGCGGGATGCTCGAGGGGCAGGTACATGCCGCGGTGCGCGAGCTGGGGATCGTGATCGACGCGGTCCTCGGCGCTTTGCACGGGCATGGCGCGGACACCAACCTGCTGGCAGAGCTCGGTCAGCTCGTACTTGCCGATCGAGCGGGTCCAGGCCTCGATTTTTTCGTCCAACTCCGACTGGCAGGCGAGGCGGCCGGCGTTGGTGGCGAATGTCTCGTCCCTTGCCCAGTCCGGCGATCCCATCACGCCGACAAGGCGCTGCCATTCCTCGTCCGTGTGGCAGACGATGACGGCCCAATCGTTGTACCCGCCGGGTTCGGTGGCATAGGCGTTGTGGGGGGCGACGGTGGGCCCGCGATAGTTGTCGAGAAGGGGCGTTCCCGGCCAGTGGGCGCGGTTGCCGGGGGGAAAGCCCGGTCGCCGGGAGCCGCGGCCGTTGACAGTGAAATCCAGGAGGGCCGCACCATTGAGGGGCACGGCCGAGACCATCTGGGACTGATCGATGTGCTGGCCCTTGCCCGTGCGGTTGCGATGATAAAGGCCGGTCAGGGCGCACATGGCGCCGTACATGCCACCGGTGTCGTCCATGTAGGACCAGCCCCAGCCGGCCGGCGGCTTTCCCGGCAGGCCCGAGAGGTAGGTGAGGCCGGAGGCGGCCTGCGCCACCGGACCGAAGGTGGTGTAGGTGTGGTTGCGGCCGGTGTGGCCATAGCCGGACATCGAGACATAGACGATATCCGGCTTGATCTTCTTCAGCTCTTCGTAACCGAGGCCCCACTTGGTGAGAACGCGTGAAGAGAAATTTTCGATCACGACATCGGAGACGGCGATGAGCTGCTTGACGATGGCGAGGCCCTTGGGGCTGCGCACGTTGAGCGTGATCGATTTCTTGTTGACGTTGGTATCGTTGAAATTGCCGGACGTGTTGAGGTTCACGTCCATACCCACTGGCGTGGTCGAACTCGGCAGGCGACCGCGCTCGGTCTCCGGCCACTCGATCTTGATGACTTCGGCGCCAAGTGCACCGAGCCAGCGCGTTGCCCAGGGGCCGGCGCGCACCCAACTGAAATCCACGATCCTGATGCCGTCGAGGGCGCGCGGCCGGGTCCGCGATCCCGGTTGGGACTGGCTCTGCTGCATGCCTCAATTCTCCGCCTCAACCAAAGGCCTGCAAGGGACTACGCGGGCCGCTCTCGGGGTCCATCATGGCGCGGCGAGCGGGAAGGCAAAAGCCTTTTTCAAGGCGACGGCGCGCTTCCAACCTTATTCGCCGGCCAACCTCCGGACCCAGGCAAGCCTTGCCGATCGGGCGCCGATTTGTGGCACTTGCGTCTTTCGCCAGGCCAATTCCGCAAACTCCTGAATTTGGCCGGCTCAGCATCTTTGCCGGGGAATGGGGGCAACCGGCAAGGGTGACAGGGTGCACAAGCTTGGCCCATGATTGACGATGGCAGGTGCGGCCAACGGCACGACGTGGTGTCCGGCCGGGCTTGCCGGCTCGCACGGCGGCTCGAACGATGAGGAGAGCGACCTTGATCGTCGGTATAGAGGTGGGCGGCACGTTCACCGACCTGATCGCCATCGACGGGGATGGCAAGGTGCACATCCACAAGACGCCGTCGACGCCCGACGACCCAGCCCGCGCGGCGATGACCGGGCTTGGCACGTTGCTGGCGGAGATCGGCGTCCCGGGGGCAGAGGTCGGCGAGCTGCTGCATGGCTCCACCATCGCCGCCAACGCCCTGATCCAGCGGCGCGGCGCGCGTCTCGCTCTCCTCACCACTGCCGGCTTTCGCGACGTGCTGTTCATCCAGCGCATGGACAAATCGGTGGTCTACGACATGTTCTACCAGAAGCCCGAGCCGCTCATTGCGCGCGACCGGGTGCACGAGGTGGTGGAGCGGATGGATGCGCGCGGCCGGATCGTGCTGCCGCTCGACGAAGCCGGGCTGACGGAGACCATCGACCGGCTAGTGGCCGACGGTATCGACGCCATCGCAGTGGCGTTCCTGCATGCGTATGCCAATCCCTCGCACGAGCAGGCCGCCGGCGCATTGATCCGCTCGCGCCATCCCGGCGTCTACGTGGCGCTTTCCTCGGAAATATCGCCGGAGCACCGGGAATACGAACGCACGAGTACCACGGTCATCAGTGGCTTCGTCGGGCCGGTGGTGGACCGCTATCTCGGCAGGTTCGAGGCGGCGGCGGAGGCAGCAGGTATCCAAAGCGCGCCGCTGATCATGCTCTCAAATGGCGGCGTGGCGCCGGTGGCGGCGGCCCGCAAGCTTGCCGCCAACATGTTCCTGTCGGGACCGGCGGCGGCCGTGACAGGAGCTGCAGCGAGTGCGCGACGGTCCGGCACGCCCGACATCATCTCGATCGACGTCGGCGGCACCAGCTCGGACGTGTGCCTGATCACCAACGGCACGCCTCAGACGACGGTGAAAGGCACCTCGGAATTCAGCGTCGAAGGCTTGCCGCTCAACATCGTGATGACGGACATCGTCTCGATCGGCGCAGGCGGCGGCAGCATTGCGTGGATCGACGAGGGTCGGATGCTGCATGTGGGGCCACAATCATCGGGGGCGGCACCGGGGCCAGCCTGCTATGGCCGCGGGGGCACCGACTTCTGCCTCACCGACGCCATGCTGCTGCTCGGCATGCTCGATGCCGGCATCGAGCTTCCAGGCGGCATCCGGCTCGATGCGGAACGCAGCCGGGCAGCGGCCGCCGAGCTCAGCGCGGCACTCGGCCTCGATCCCGTCGCGCTCGCGGAAAGCGTCTACCGGATCGCTACTGCAAACATGGCGCAGGCGCTGCGGCGGGTCTCGGTCAAGCGCGGCTACGATCCCCGCTTTTACGCGCTGTTCGCCTGCGGCGGGGCCGGGCCGCTGATTGCAGCAGCGTTGGCCGACGAGGTCGGCATCAAGGAGATCCTGATCCCGGCCAACCCCGGCGTCTTCTCCGCCGTCGGGCTCACGGTCTGCGATGTGCGCATGGACTATGTGCTGGCGGAAGGGGCGCAACGCATCGGCGATCTCACGGCTGAAAGTCTCGCCGAAAAGCTCGATGGCCTCGAAGCGCGCGCGGCCAGCGCCTTTGCTGCACTCGGCTACCCGGCAGACGAGCTGATTCACGAGCATGCCTGCGATGCGCGCTATCGCGGCCAGGGCTATGAGCTGCGCGTCGCCCTCGACCGCGAGCGCCTTGCGCGCGAAGGACCGGCGGTGCTCGCCGCACTCTTCCACCAGGAGCACGCGCGGCGCTACGGACACGCCTTCAAGGACCGCGAGGTCGAGGCGATCTCGTTCCGGCTCAGCGCGCGCCATCCGCGCGGCGAGGACGCCGAGGCGGCGATCGGCGGCCAGGTGCCAATCTCCGGCGACAACGCCGTCACAGGAACGCGCGCGCTGCGGCTTTCCGGCAAGACGGCCGATTATCCCGTGCATGACCGCCACAGGCTCGGCGCCGACTTTTCAGCGCGCGGACCGCTGATCATCACGGAAGCAAGCTCCAGCACGCTGGTGCCGGCGGGCTGGCATGTCAACATCGCCGACGGCGGCGCGCTGCGCCTGCGGCGCAACAAGGCCTGAGAGGAGCTTGCCGCGATGATCTCCGCCATCGACCCCGCCGACTTCAACGTGCTCACCGGCTGCTTCCGCTCGATTGCCGCGGAAATGAGCGACATCATGCTGCGCGCCGCCTATTCCTCGATCGTGCGCGAAGCCAAGGACTGCTCGACGTGCCTGATGGACCGCGAGGCCCGCACGGTCGCCCAGGCCGAGGCGATTGCCGTCCACATGAACTCGCTGTCGGCGGCCGTGCCCTACTTTCGCCAGCGCTACGACATCTCGAAGACGCGGCCCGACGAGATGTACATCACCAACAATCCCTACCAGAACGGCCAGCACCTCAACGACATCATCCTGCTGATGCCGGTCTATCACGGCGGGGAATTGGTGGCGTTCACCGGCAGCATCTGCCACCACCTCGAGCTTGGCGGGGCGGTTGCCGGCTCCAACGCCAATGCCACGGAGGTCTATCACGAGGGGCTGATCCTGCCGGCCATGAAGATCAACGAGGCCGATCTCTACGACGGGCCGGTCGAGGCGATCATCCGCGCCAACTGCCGGCTGCCGGAGATCGTACTCGGTGACTTCCACGCGCAGCTCTCGGCGGTCATGCGCGGGCGCACACTGATGCAGGAGCTGGTGCAGCGCCATGGTGTGGAGCTCGTCTCACTCGCCATGCGCGAGCTGCAGGATTATTCCGAGCGCATGCTCCGAGCCACCATCGCGACGCTGCCCGACGGCACATACTACGGCGAGGATGCGCTCGACGGGCGCACGCTCGACAGTCCGCAGCCGATGATCCGCGCCAAAGTGACGATCCGGGGCGAAGAAGCGTTCGTCGACCTCAGCGACAGCGATGACCAAGTCGCGTGGCCGGTCAACTGCCCGGTGGCCTCGACCCACTCGGCTGTCATGACGGTGTTCGGCCAGATCGCCGGCTCGGGCGTGCCCACCAACGACGGCACCTACCGGCCGATCGGAATCGCAACGCGCAAGGGCTCGATCCTCGATCCGCATCATCCGGCGCCGGTGCGCGGACGGATGGCGTCGGCCTACCGCACGGCCTCCGCGGTAAAGCGCGCGCTCGGGACGGTGATTGCGGAGCGCCTGTCGGCGGCGGGCAGCGATTCCACCAATATCATCACCATGAGCCGCCCACGCGGACAGGGCTACGAGATGTTTGCCGAGTCGATTTCCGGCGGCTATGGCGCGGGGCCTGGAAACGACGGCGCCGATGTCATCGCGCAGATGCTCTCTAACACCGCCAACACGCCGGTCGAGGCGCTGGAGATGGATCACGCGTTCATGCGCCTCGAGCGCTACGAGATGATCCAGAATTCAGGCGGGGCGGGCCAGTTCCGGGGCGGGCTCGGCGTGCGCCGCGTCTACGACATCCTCGAGGATGGCGTGCTGTTGTCGACCAACGGCGACCGGCACATGACGGGGCCTTGGGCGCTCGCCGGCGGGCATGAGGGGAGCCGGGCGATGTTCGGCGTCGTCCGCGACGGCAAGCTGCAGAAGCTGCCGGCCGCCACCAACCTGGCGCTGCAGCGCGGCGACAAGGTTGTGATCGAGATCTCGGGCGGCGGCGGCTATGGCGATCCGGCGCTTCGGGACCGCGCAGCGGTGCGGCGCGACCTCAAGGAAGGACGCATCAGCGCCGAGGCGGCGCGCGCCGTCTATCGGCTGGCGGAACGGTGAGGCAAGATCATGCGGGCAACCGACGGCAGAACGGGCCAACAGCAGCACCGGAAGGACGTTTGAGATGGAATTCGACTACGTGATCGTGGGGTCGGGGTCGGCCGGCTCGGTGCTGGCGCATCGGCTGACGGAGAACGGGCGCTACACCGTGTGCGTGCTCGAGGCGGGGCCGACCGACTACAAGAACCCCTACATCCATTTCCCCGCCGGCTTCTTCAAGCTGCTCGATAACCCCGCGGTCAACTGGGTCTATTACACCGAGCCGGAGACGCAGACCAAGGGACGGCGCATACTTTATCCGCGAGGGCGCGTGCTCGGCGGCTCCTCGTCGATCAACGGCGTGATGCAGGTACGCGGCCAGCGCGAGGACTACGACGACTGGGCACAACTGGGCGCGCACGGGTGGAGCTACGAGGAGGTGCTGCCCTACTTCAAGAAATCGGAAACCTACCTGCCGGGCGATCCCGCCTATCGCGGCAAGTCGGGTCCGCTGGTGGTCGAGGACTACCGCGGCCACCACCCGCTGACACATGACTTCGTCAAGGCCGGCCAGGAACTCGGGATGACTTATAACCCCGACTACAATGGTGCCAGCCAGGAAGGCATCGGCTATGTGCAGCAGACCCGCGCCGGGCGCTGGCGGATGTCGACGGCGCGCGCCTTCCTGCATCCGGCCATGAAGCGCTCAAACCTCACGGTCGAAACCGGTGTGCTGGTGACCAATCTCAACTTTGCGGGCAACCGGGTCAGCGGCGTGAATTTCAAGCGCGGCATGGGCAAAGGCGAGAGCGTGCCGGTGACGGCCCGGCGCGAGACGATCATCGCCGCCGGCTCGATCAACAGCCCGCAGCTCCTGCAGCTCTCAGGCATCGGCAATCCCGAGCATCTGCAATCGATCGGCGTCGGCGTGCGCACGGCGCTGCCAGGGGTCGGCTACAATTTCCACGATCACTATGTGGCCCGGGTGGTGCGGAGCATCGTCGGGCGGACGACCGTCAACGAGGAAAGCCGGGGCTTGCGCCTTGCCTGGAACGTGGCGCGATGGGCCATGTTCGGCGACGGCATCCTCACCTATTCGGCGGGCAACGGCATCGCCTTCTGGCGCTCGGAAACCCATATGCGCCGGCCCGACGTGCAACTCTCGTTTGCGCCGGCGAGCTACCCGAACGGCCAGATCGGAGTGCTCGACAAGATGCCCGGCATGACCTGCGGCGCCTGGCAGTGCCGGCCGGAGTCGCGTGGCAGCGTGCTTGCCAAGTCCGCCAACCCCAGCGAGGCGCCTGCCATCAACCCGAACTATCTCGACCACGAGGTCGATCGCAAGGCGATGGTCGCCGGCTTGCGGAAATGTCGCGACATCCTTTTCGCCTCGGTGTTCAACAAGCACGGCGGGGCGGAGATCTATCCGGGCAAGGACATCAACTCGGACGATGAATGGCTCGACTACGCCTACCGGCACGGGTCGACCGTCTACCACCCGGTCGGCACCTGCAAGATGGGAACCGACCGCATGGCGGTGGTCGATCCGGAACTGCGGGTGCACGGCGTCGCGGGCCTGCGCGTGGTCGATGCTTCCGTGTTCCCGAAGATGACCTCGTCCAACACCAACGCACCGACGATCATGATCGCGGAAAAGGCAGCCGATCATATCCTGGCCAGCGCAGAGGTGACTTGAGAAGCGATCTCAGCGGGGGATCTTGAGGATGGTGCGCGTGCGCTCGAGGTCGGCGTTGGCTTCGATGGAGCCGCGTTCGACAGCGCGCTCGTAGAGCACGAGGGCGCGCTGCATGTCGGGTGCTGCATCGGCACTGGGCAAGCGGCTCAGATAGTAGGTGTCGTAGGACCGCGCCAGCGCCAAGAGCACGTCCGGCATAGGCCCGCTCATGGCGGCGATGAAGCGGCGACGCAATTCGACTACGCGGCCCTCATCGAACAGCTTCCGGCCTTCGGCGAGCAAGGCCTCAACGGCTTTGGCATCGAGAGGCTTGCTCTCAGCGGGAGGCGCTGGGGGCGGAGCGGATCGGGCCGAGTTGATTTGCGCCTGGGGCGCCTGGGGCGCCTGCGGTGCGACGGACTTGGGTTCGGCGGGCTGAGGAGCAGGCGCCGGCGCGGGTTCGCTCCGGACTGGCGCCATGGCCTGCTTGGGCTCGCTCGGGGCGGGCGGCGCGGGCGGCGGCGCTGCTGCCGGGGCTGATGCAGGAGCAGCAGCAGGTGCCGGGGCCGATGCTACGACCGACGCCTCGACCGGCTTGACTGCGCGCTTCGACAGGTCAGGCGGTGGCGGGGTTTCAACGTGCGCCCGGCGGATCGCTGGCAGGACCTCCGGATCAGCACCGCGCGCCGTCATGGACTTGTGAGACGTGTCGCCTGGCGATGTATCTGACTTGGCTGCATGCCGACGGGCTGCGGGGTAGTCGTCCTTGAGCGAGCCATAGGACCGTGCGCCCATTGCCTGGTATTCATGACGCGCGCAGGCTCCGAGCCCGATCGCCGAAACCGCGATCATCGCCGCCAGCCGCCCAATGCGCCGCTCACATCCCGCCATGCCACACCTGCTCGCAACTTTGCTTCGTTCGTTGCGATCATCGAGCGTGATTCGGCCCCCGCGGTCAGGAGCGCCAATTCAGTTGTCCCCGGAATTGCCTCGCCATCCACAGGGGTGGCGAAAGGGACACATCAGGTCACCGCAAGCACCCGAGGCTCGGCGGCCAGACCAAGTTTTCGTCTTGCTTCTCCGCGCAATGCATCGATCGGCTGACGGCGTCCATCGCGCTCGACATGCCAATAGGTCCAGCCATTGCAGGCCGATTTTCCCTGCACCTCGGCGCCGAGCCTGTGGATGGAGCCCTGGCGGGCGCGGCCCGAACCTTCAAGGGCCAGAGAACCGTCGGCCCGCACTTCGGCCCAGACCTTGCCGCGCTCGTCGGAAAGGCGGGTGCCGGGACGCAGGAGTGCCGAGCTCGACGATGGCGCCGAAAGCGACGCGTGGCTCGGAGCGCTTGGGCACCAGTGTCGCGAGGCTCGCGGGATCGAGGCTCGCCACCTTAGCGATCCGCTCGCGGGCGGCCTTGGCGTAGTCCTTGTCGCGTTCGATGCCGATCCAGCGCCGGCCAAGGCGGGCTGCAACGGCGCCCGTGGTGCCGGTGCCGAAAAAGGGATCGAGCACGATATCGCCGGGATTGGTTGTGGCGATCAGGATGCGGTGCAGTAGCGCTTCCGGCTTCTGTGTCGGATGGGCCTTGCGGCCATTGTCGTCCTTCAACCGCTCGCCGCCCGAGCAGATCGGGAACATCCAGTCCGAGCGCATCTGGACGTCCTCGTTGCCCGCTTTCATCGCATCGTAATTGAAGGTAACGCGCGCGCGCTTGTCGCGACCCGCCCAGATCAGCGTCTCGTGGGCGTTGGTGAAGCGCTTGCCGCGGAAATTGGGCATCGGGTTGGTCTTGCGCCAGATGACATCGTTCTGCAGCCAGAAGCCCAGGTCCTGCAGCGCCACGCCGAGGCGAAAGACGTTGTGATAGGAGCCGATCACCCAGATGGCGCCGTCCGGCTTCAGGACACGGCGGCATTCGGCGAGCCAGGCGCGCGTGAAGCGGTCGTAGTCCTCGAAGCTCTGGAACTTGTCCCAGGCATCGTCGACACCATCGACGACGGTGTTGTTGGGGCGCAGGAGTTCGCGGTCGAGTTGGAGATTGTAGGGGGGATCGGCGAACACCAGATCGATCGAGGCCGAAGGCAGGCTCGCCAAGCGCTCGACGCAGTCTCCAAGGAGAACGCGATCGACTTCCAAATCTTTTGCCTTACGGCGACGCTCACCCATTTGACGCTACTTTCTACGAGTTCCCAGACGCACACTACGTCCTCGGGACGACGCTCACGCAACTGCGAGGACACACCGGGTTAATGGAGTGTGAAGGCAGGTGGTTAAGAGACCGTTAAGGGGACGACGCGGCAAGGGGAAACATGACCTGGGAATACGGCGAACGAAGGACAAACGAAGAGGGAACAATAGTTAATGGACTAAGTGCCTGGAAGTCATGGTGATTGCCGCACGCGGCGGCCGATAAGGGGGCGAAAGCGCATGAGGTCGGCGGCGTTGTCGACGTCGGAGTGGGTGGTCGTGGCGGCGATGCTTGCACCACAGCGTTGCAGGTTGGCGATCACCTGCTCGCGTGTGTCGGCCTGCGACCAGCGGACACCGGCATAGGGGGAGACGACGCGGGGGCGACGGCGCAGGCCAACGAGCCAGAAGCCGCCATCCTCGGCGGGCCCGAAGACGCTATCGCTGCGTCCAAGTGCCTGAAAAGCTCGGCGGATGTCCGAGGGTGAAACGGCGGGAATATCGGTGCCGATGACGCAGACAGGGCCAGGCGGCAACTGCTGCATGGGCCGGTGCATGCGGGCGCCGAGATCGCCGCCGCCCTGAGCCATGCGGGTGGCACGATGCGGCAGCATGGGGCTCGTCACACCTATATCCGGGCTCACGGACACGATGGTCTGCCAGAACGGCTGGCGTGCCAGCGTTGCAATCACGGTCGCCTGGGTGGTGCGGTAGAAGCGGAGGGCCTCAACCGTTCCGACCTCACGTGCGAGGCGTGTCTTGACGCGGCCCGCCACCGGCAGCTTGGCCATGATGACGAGACGGTAGCGAAAGGGCGCCGCGCGTGTGTGCGACGCCCCCTTGACCGACTGCCATGGCCGGCGCTGCCGTCCGGCCACGTCTTTGCGAGAACGCGGGATCAGGACGCCTTGACCGGCTCGAGCACGTAGCCCGCGCCGTCCTTCTTGATCGTGCCGGCGCCCGGCACGCCCCAGTGATAACCCGTGAGGATGGCGCCTTCCTTGATCGCGCGCTCGAAGGTTGCGCGGCGCGATTTCTCGGCCATGGCGGCATCCTGGTCGAAGGCTGCGTGCCAACCGGGGTTGCGGACGAAGAGCGAGGGGATGTTGGTGACATCACCGGTAACGACCAGCTTGGAGGTGCCGGAGGCGAGTTCATAGGACGTGTGGCCGGGCGTGTGGCCGTTGGTGTTGATGGCCTTGATGCCTGGTGCCGCCTCGGCGCCATCGGCCACCTGCTTCAGGTTCTTCCAGGTTGGCATCGTCGATTGGATGCGCTGCGCGAGGCCTTGGCGAGCCTTGGGCAACTTGGGAACCAGCGCGGGGTCGGCCCAGAACTTGTACTCGGCTGCCGGCACGACGATCTCGGCATTAGGGAACACCTGAGCGTTGGTGCCCTTCTCCATCAGTCCGAAGATGTGGTCGGGATGGAAGTGCGTCACCACGATCTTGGAGATCTTGGCTGCATCGATGCCCGCCTTTTTCATATTCTCCTTCATCATCAGTCCGGCCTTGGGACTGAGCTGGCCGCCCGTGCCGCTGTCGAACATGATGGTCTGGCCACCC
Source organism: uncultured Alphaproteobacteria bacterium (assembly GCA_963761475.1). Taxonomy (GTDB): domain Bacteria; phylum Pseudomonadota; class Alphaproteobacteria; order Rhizobiales; family Hyphomicrobiaceae. The sequence continues at coordinate 112,770 of CAVXGT010000006.1, read as the reverse complement.
TTCTCGACCACCGTAACCGTGAAGGTCACGGGTACGAACGCATCGGTCAGGCCTGCCGCCTTCAGCGCGGCTTTGACGTCATCGACGCTGGCGTTCTTGATGAAGGCGGGGTCGTGGGCCTTCTCCCAGATGCCGTCGTAGAGTGTGGTGACGTTCCAGTCGCCGACCTTGAACTTGGCGAAGCCCTTCGCCGCCATGTCGGCCTTCTGGGCCCAGGCCGGGCTGATGATCTCGAGGGGGCCATCCAGACCGAAGGCAGCGCCGGCTGCGGCCGCCGAGATGACGAAACTGCGACGTGAAATGGACTGCATGCTTGGAACCTCCCGGGTGCTGCCAGTCGGGGTGAATGGCGCACGAACCCCATCGGTATCGTGCCTGCTGCGGTTTTTGAATGCCGACCATGGTCTGAATCACAGCCTTGTGAACGGTGATCCGCAGGCGGTGTTTTCAGCCATAGATGCGAGCGATCGTGCGGGGCGGCACGCGCATGAAATAAAGGCTGAGGCAGGTGAGATTGCGGGCCGTGCGCGGAAGATAACCGTCGCGCCGGTAGCGGACCGCGCTGGTGACGGCGGTCGAGCGCAGGATCATGGTGCGGCGGCGGCCAATTCGCCTGATGATGTCGACGTCCTCCATCAGGGGCATCTCGCGATAGCCGCCGACCCGGTTGTAGAGGCGGCGGGGGACGAGCAATCCCTGGTCGCCAAAAGGCAGGCGAAAGAGGGTGCAGCGCATCTGCACGCCGGTCTCGATCAGGCGGGGCAGGAAGCCCAGATCGTCGAGGGCGAAACGGAAGGCGGCGGCCGTCTCGGGACGCTGGCCGGTGGCGACACGCTCGATCAAGGCGGAGGCCTCGCGTTCCCAGCCATCCTGCAAAACCGTGTCGGCGTGCAGAAAGAGCAACCACTCGAAGCGGGCTGCCTCGGCGCCAGCCTTCAACTGGTTGCCGCGACCGCGCGCGCTGGATATGACCCGGGCACCCGACTGGTCGGCGATCTTCAAGGTGCGGTCAGTGGAGCCGCCGTCAACGATGATGACCTCGCGCACCAGCCCCTCGACCGTCGCTGTCACCAGCGCCGACAGCGCGGCTGCGAGACCGGATTCGGCATTCAAAGTGGGAATGATGACGGAGATCATGGGGCTTTGGGCGCAACTCCAGGGCTGATTGGCCCACTCCTAACATGCAACCTGCAACGCCGGGGCGTCACTTTCCATCAGAATGGCGTTAGGCGCTCATTCCCCCCGCCAGCGTTGGCACGTCGAGGCAGGAGAAGCCGTAGTGGCGGAGCCAACGCAAGTCGGCGTTGAACATGTCGCGCAGGTCGGGAATGCCGTATTTCAGCATGGCGATGCGGTCGAGGCCCATGCCGAAGGCCCAGCCCTGGTACTTGTCAGGATCGAGGCCGCACATGGCTATGACCTTGGGGTGGACCATGCCGCAGCCGAGGATCTCGAGCCACGAGCCCGGCTTGCCGATCGCCTCGGCGCCGACATCGACCTCGGCCGAGGGCTCGGTGAAGGGAAAGTGCGAGGCGCGGAAGCGCATCTTGACGTCGTCGACCTCGAAGAAGGCCTTGCAGAACTCCTCCAGACACCACTTCAGGTGCCCGAAGTGCGTGCTCTCGTCGATGACGAGGCCTTCGATCTGGTGGAACATCGGCGTGTGGGTGGCGTCGCTATCCATGCGGTAGACGCGGCCCGGCACGATGATGCGAATGGGCGGCTTCTGGTTGAGCATGGTGCGCACCTGCACGGGGCTGGTGTGGGTGCGCAGTAGCTTCGGCGCCGCATTGGTGCCGTGCTCGGTGTTGGGGGTCTTCAAGTAGAAGGTGTCGTGCATCTGCCGCGCAGGATGCTCGGGCGGGATGTTGAGCTTGGTGAAGTTCAGGTCGTCGGTCTCGATATCCGGGCCTTCGGCGATGGCGAAGCCCATGTCGGCGAAGATCTCGGCGATCTCGTCGAAGACCTGGCTGATCGGATGGATGCGTCCTTCCGCGACGGGACCGGGGCGGACCGGCAAGGTGATGTCGGCGCGCTCGGAGGCAAGGCGGGTGGTCATCGCCTCGGCCTCGAGCGCGCCCTTGCGGGCCTCGAGGGCTACTGTCACGCGGTCGCGCATCTGGTTGACGGCGGCACCGAAGCTCTTGCGCTCGTCGGGCGCCATCTTGCCGAGGCGACTCATCAGCTCGGGGATGCGCCCCTTGCGGCCGAGTGCAGAGATGCGCACGGCCTCGATTGCCGCAAGGTCGGAAGCGGACTGGATGCCCGTGATCAGCTCCGTCTCGATTGCCTGAAGCTCGCCTGGGGCCATGATCGCCTCGCTCTAATGCCAGCAACCGAAAGAAGCCAAGCTTCTTCCGGCCACAGGCTGGCTGCAAAATACCGTCGTGCAAGTGAGATCAGGCCGCCTTGGCCGCTGCCGCCTGGGCCTGGGTCACGAGGACCTTGAACGCGGCGGCATCCTTGACGGCGATATCGGCGAGCACCTTGCGGTCGATCTCGATGCCGGCCTGCGACAGACCATGGATGAAGCGGCCGTAGGTCATGCCGTTCTCGCGGGCGGCTGCGTTGATGCGCTGGATCCAGAGCGCACGGAAGTTGCGCTTCTTCACCTTGCGGTCGCGATAGGCGTACTGCATCGCCTTCTCGACCGCCTGCTTGGCGACCTTGATGGTATTCTTGCGCCGGCCGTAGTAGCCCTTCGCCTTCTTCAGGACTTTGCGATGCTTGGCGTGGGCGGTAACGCCCCGTTTTACGCGCGCCATGGGAAATTCTCCGTCACTTCAAGATGTTTTTGATTGCGCCTTCGGATGCCCACTTCGCATCCGGCGCTTGTTTCCTTGCGCCTTCGGATGCCCACTTCGCATCCGGCGCGTGGACACTGAAAGCCCGCTGCCGTTGCGTCCCGTTGTCCGGCACGATGCGGACACGAAGAATGGGCCGAGCCTCAGCGCGCGTAGGGCATGTACTTTTTGACGATCTTGGCGTCGGAATCGCACAGCACCATCGTGCCGCGGGCGGTGCGGATGAACTTGGTCGACCGCTTGATCATGCCGTGACGCTTGCCCTGGGCCTGGGCCATGACTTTGCCCGTACCCGTCATCTTGAAGCGCTTTTTGGCGCTGCTCTTGGTCTTCATCTTGGGCATTTTGCTCGGTCCTTTCTGGGCTTCCTCGGATCTCCGAGCGTTACAGTCGCGAACAGGGGCCGGAGTTGCCGGCCTCGGCACGGATGCGGGCTCAAATCCCGGAAGCGGGTTTGGATAGCATTATGAGCCGCCACGGCATGCCCCGCCGGGCGACTCCAACGGCGACTTATAGGCGGACGCGGGTGGCTGCGCAAGGCTCGGATGCTCGCCCCACCGAAAGTTGCTCCAACAACAATTCGAGCCGGCGATATCCGACAAGGTGATGGTCGGTCTGGGCCAATAGGGTGCATTGATCTCCCCTACCAATGTAGCTTGTCCGAGGTCTGCATTCCATTAGTGTTGCGGAACATTTGAACGACACCGTAAGCCATTCGCAATCGCAGTCGAGGAGCGCGCCGTGCTCGCAAGCGAAAATGACATCCGCAAATTTACTGACTTCGAGATATCCAGTTGGCTCAAGTTGACGGAAAACTACGATGCCCTTGCTGGCCGGATAACGCTTCAGGTGGCGGACGCTGCGCTTAAGGCCGTCAGGATTGGGCACGGCTCGACCCTGCTCGATGTGGCGACGGGACCGGGCTACATCGCCGCCAAGGCCGCTCACCTCGGCGCCGACCCGACAGGCATAGACTTTTCAGCCGAGATGATCGACGTGGCCCGAAATCTCTCGCCGGGCATGAAGCTCGAAGTCGGCACCGCCGAAAATCTGCGTTTTTCCGACTCGACATTCGATGCCGTCGTCTGCGCCTTCGGCATGTTGCACTTTCCTCGGCCCGGTCGGGCCATGGCGGAAGCAAGTCGGGTTCTCCGTTCCGGCGGCCGCTACGCCTTTACCGTTTGGGTGACTCCGACCAAGGACAAGCTGTTCGGGCTGATCGGATCGGTCATGCAGCAGTACGCCGACCCGTCCACACCACGCCCGGCTGGTCCCACCATGTTCATGTTGAGCGACCCGTGGGTTTGCGCGGCATTGATGGATGTGGCGGGATTCGTCGACGTGCAAATCGAGGAGATCCCATGCTTCTTCGAGCCGGCCTCGACCCGAGAGATATTTGAATTCATGCGCAAGTGCACGGTGCGCCAAGCTCACCTCTATTCCCATCAGCCACCGGAGAAGCAGCGCGAGATCGAGACGGCCCTGACTGAAGCTGGCGCCAACGCGATGGCAGCCGGCAATGGAAGAATTCCGTGTCCTGCAATTCTGGTCAGCGGCACAAAACCGTAAATTATTGCTCACGTCCGCACGCGAGAGGACGGATAGGGAATCACATCATGTCGAAGAGCCCCCTTCGTATTGGAATGCTGGGAACCGCGAGAATCGCACGGCAATTTGCCTTGGGCGTCGCGCCATCGACTGACATCAAAGTCGTTGCCATAGCGAGCCGCGATGCGGCCAAGGCGGCTGCATTCTCTGCCGAGTTGGGCGTTGCCCAATCCTTCGGCTCCTATGACGCCCTACTCTCCGCTGCGGATGTCGACGCCATCTACATCCCCCTTCCGAACACCATGCACGCAGAATGGGCTATCAAGGCTGCTGAGGCTGGAAAACACGTGCTTTGCGAAAAGCCGCTGGCGATGTCTCCGATTGAAGCCCACTCAATGTTCGTGGCTGCGAGACGTAACGGCGTGCATCTTGTGGAAGCATATCCCTACCTATCGCAACCGACGACCCTGAAGGCGCGGGAAATGGTCCGAGCGGGCGAAATTGGTCGCCTCCACTTGATCAGTGCGAGCTTCGGCGTGTCTTTCACCGAACCATCGGATATTCGCTTCCAGCCCGAACTCGGCGGTGGATCAATGTTGGACGCTGGCAGTTACTGCGTGAGCTTTGCCAGGGTCATGGCAGGTGAGCGGCCAAAGCGTGTGCAGGCACTGGCGCGTTGGGCAGAGTCAGGGGTCGATCGCACAATGGTTGCGACAATCGAATTCCCCTCAGGACTGATTGCGCAGGTCGCCTCGACATATGCGACCCATTATTATCGCCACGGCCAAATTGCAGGCGAGGGAGGGATTATCGACACACACTTCCTCAACCATCCGCCTGCAGGCGGCCCCCCGGCCATTCATCTGCGCCGTGGAGCCATGCCGGGTGTGTCTGAGGTCGAAACCATTCTTGCTGAAGGTGGCAATGGCTTCCGCTACTCGGCAGAGAGCTTCGCTCGTCTGGTCGCGGGTGATGCAAGTGGCTGGAATGGCGCAACACCAGAGGAATCTCTAGATATTGCCGCGACTCTTACCGCTCTCGTTGAAAGCGCCCGAACCGGTACTCCTGTGGACGTCATGGCATGGTCCTAGCCTCTGCAGTTGAGTGGCGACCGTCCGTGATTGGCTCATGGTCTGCGACGGCAGCAACGGGTCAAAAGTGAGCTTGAGCCGCGCTCACCTTGCCCCCACCCCCTCCACCAGGACTGCGGAATTTGCTAGAGTGGTCGGCGTTGAGCCCATCATCCAGCTTCGGCGATCCCTTGCGCAACGCATTCAGAATTGGCGGAGAGGCCGTGCCAGCCGGCACCCGCCGCCTCGTCGACCTGCCGGTCTCGCGCCTGTCCAACCACACGGCGGTGACGCTTCCCGTGCACGTGTTGCATGGGCTCAGGCCGGGGCCAGCAATGTTCATTTCGGCCGCCATCCACGGCGATGAGCTCAACGGCGTCGAGATCATCCGCCGGGTGCTGCGCACACTGCATCCCGCCAACATCTCGGGCACGCTGCTGGCCATCCCGGTGGTCAACGCCTACGGCTTCATCGGCCGATCGCGCTACCTGCCCGACCGGCGCGACCTCAACCGCGCCTTCCCCGGCTCGGGCTCGGGATCGCTCGCCTCACGCCTGGCGCATCTCTTTATCAAGGAAGTGGTGCGGCGCTGCCAGTTCGGCATCGACCTGCACACGGCGGCCGTGCATCGCGTGAACCTGCCGCAGATCCGGGCCGATTTCAGCCAGCATCCGCGGTGCCGGGAACTCGCTGACGCGTTCGGCGCGCCGGTCGTCCTGGAAAGCGCGGAGCGGCCAGGCTCGCTACGGCGCGCGGCGCGCGATGCCGGGGTCGATGTGCTGGTCTATGAGGGTGGCGAGGGCCTGCGGTTCGATGAATTCGCGATCAAGGCCGGTGTCGATGGCATCGCCAGCGTGATGCTGGCGACGGGCATGCTGGAGTTGCGCGACGGGGATGAGACGGGGCCGCTGCCGCGCGACGCCCGGCCCGTGTTCGCCAACGCCTCGAAATGGGTGCGGGCGCCTGACGGCGGCGTATTCCGCTCGACCAAGCGGATCGGTAATGCGATCGGCGAAGGCGAGCCCGTCGGCACCATCGCCAACCCTTATGACGACAGCGAAATCCAGGTGCGTAGCCCGCGCCGGGGTATCATCGTCGGCGCAACGACGCTGCCGATCGTCAACATGGGCGATGCGCTCCTGCACGTCGCCTGGTCGGACGAGCACGACCGGGCCAAGCTGGCGCGCAAGCGGAGTGCGGCGGCGGCGGACGACGCGCAGGAGGCGCCCGCCGACCTCGAGGCGGAAGCCGTGATGGACGAGGACGAGATCATCTGAGGCGGGTTAGCTTCAGGTGCCGCAGAAGGTGGCCTTGACGACTTCCTCGGGGCTCGGCGGTTGGGCGAAGCGCTGGCGTCCGGGCTGATCGTCGTAGGGACGGGAGAGGACCTCGACAAGCTCCTCGAAGGGCGCGAAATCGTCGTTGCGGACGCCCGCCTCGATCGCCTGCTCGACCAGATGATTGCGGGGAATGAACGCGGGATTGACGGCGCGCATGGCGGTGCGCCGCGCCGCACCGTCGCCTGCCTCCATCGCCTGGCGCGTTCGCCAGGCCGGCACCCAGTCGTGGAACAGGGCAGGATCGGAGAAGTGGGCTGCGACCTTGGCATCGGCGCCGGCATCTGCTGCAGCATCGGCCAACGCGCGAAACACCAGCGTCATGTCGGCCTTGCCGCGCGCCATGCGCGCCAACAGATCGTGCGCCAACTCGAGGTCGCCGTCCTGCTCGGTGGCCAATCCCAGCTTGGCCCGCAGCCCGGCGGCGAAGGCCTGCTCGAAGGTGCCGCCAAAGGCGCCGAGCGCAGCCTTGGCGACCTCCAGGCGGGCGTCATCGTCGTCACCCTTCAATAGCGGGATGAGGGTTTCGGCGAGGCGCGCCAGGTTCCACTGCGCGATCTGTGGCTGGTTGGCGTAGGCATAGCGACCTTGGGTATCGATCGAGCTCAGGACGCGGCGGGGATCGAAATCGTCCATGAAAGCGCAGGGGCCGTAGTCGATGGTCTCGCCCGAGACCGAGCAGTTGTCGGTATTCATGACGCCGTGGATGAAGCCGATGTTCAACCATTGGGCGATCAGGCGGGCCTGCCGGTCGATGACGGCCGACAGCAGCTCGCGATAGGGGTCGTCGGCTTCGCGAGCCTCGGGGTAGTGCCGGTCGATGACATGATCGGCCAGTGCCCGGAGCGCCTCGACATCGCCGCGAGCGGCGAAATACTGGAAGGTGCCAACGCGCACATGGCTGGCGGCGACGCGGGTGAGGACGCCACCCGGCAGGGCTTCCTCACGAAAGACATGCTCGCCGGTTGCCACTGCGGCAAGCGTCGCGAGTGGTCGGAATGCCGAGGGCGGCCATGGCTTCCGAGACGATATATTCGCGCAGCACCGGGCCTAGCGCCGCCCGGCCATCGCCACGGCGTGAAAAGGGCGTCGGGCCCGAGCCCTTGAGCTGGATGTCGCGGCGGCGGCCGTTCCGGTCGATCACCTCGCCGAGCAGCACCGCGCGACCGTCGCCGAGCTGGGGCGAGAAGCCGCCGAACTGGTGGCCGGCGTAAGCCTGCGAAATCGGCTCGCTGCCGTCGGCGAGCGTGTTGCCGGCCAGGACGGACACGCCGACTGGACTAGCCAAGGCCTGAGGATCGAGCCCCAGCTCGTCTGCGAGCGCATGATTGAGCTTGATCAGGCGGGGTGCAGCCACCGGGGTCGGCGCCAACCTCACGTAAAAGCGGTCGGGCAGGCGGGCGTAGCTGTTGTCGAAGGCAAACAGCGTCCCGGATGGCGTTGCGTCGTTCATGACCGCGCGGGCCTCCTCTTTGCCTCGGTTCACCCCGTCATATCGGGCCTCGTCGACGACAAGGCAAGGGCTGCCATGCCCGAAGCGGCGCGGGCGCCAGCGCGAGGTTGCGGGCGGGCCTCAGATGCGCCAGCCCGAGTGCATGGCGGCAACGCCGCCCGTCAGGTTGCGGTAGCTGACCCGCTCGAAGCCGGCCTGGCGGATCATGTCGGCAAAGGCCTCCTGGCGTGGGAAGCGGCGGATGCTTTCGACCAGATACCGGTAGGGCTCGGAGGAACCTGCCGCGAGCTGGCCAAGGCGAGGAATGACCTCGAAAGAGAAGAGATCGTAGGCCCGGTCCAGCAGCGCCACGTCGACATGGCTGAACTCGAGGCAGAGGAAGCGGCCGCCGTGGCGCAGGACGCGGTGGGCCTCGGCCAGTGCCTTGTCGATGTGGGTGACGTTGCGGATACCGAAGGCGATGGTCAACGCATCGAAGGCGCGGTCGGGGAACGGCAGCAGTTCGGCGTTGCCCTCGACCAGTGAAATGCGATCGCCAAGACCGGCGTCATCAACCTTGCGGCGGCCAACCTCCAGCATCTCAGGGGAAATGTCGCAGATCACCACCTCGGTGCCGGTGCCGCCGGCGCGCGCGATCCGCAGTGCCACATCACCGGTGCCACCCGCCAGATCCAGCACCCGGAAAGGGCCCTCCCGGCGCGGGGGATTGAGCCACGTCACCAGATCATCCTTCCACAGGCGATGCAGGCCACCCGACATCAGGTCGTTCATGAGGTCATAGCGCTCAGCGACGGTGGCGAATACTTCGTTGACCAATCCTTGCCGTTCGCTCTCCTCGACGGGACGGAAACCGAAGCTGCTGGCGGTATCGCGGGCTTGCGTGCTGTCGCCATGCTGAGTCATGTGGGTATCCTGGCAAAAGCTGTTGTGCGCCGGGCTGCAGTCAGTGTGATGGGTTAAACATGCAGCGCTCACCCGTCTGATACCATCAATTCGACAGGAAAACTGCCAAACTGGTTGCCGCCGAGCTCGCCTACGAGACCATGGGCTTGATGCGGCACAAGGACGAGAATGGACCACAACTATCTCTTCCAGGCCGTCGTTCTGCTTGTGACCGCGGCACTGGCGGCACCGCTGGCGCGGGCGCTGCGGATCGGCTCGGTGATGGGGTACCTGGCGGCGGGCGTGGTCATCGGGCCGCACGCGCTGGCGCTCTTCTACGACGTGGAGAGCGTGCTGCACGTGGCCGAGCTCGGCATCGTGTTCCTGCTGTTTCTGATCGGACTGGAGCTGAGGCCGATCAGGCTTTGGACCATGCGACGGTCGATTTTCGGGGCAGGCGGCGCCCAGGTGCTGGCCTCGGGACTGGCGCTCGGGCTCATCGCGGCAATTTTCGTCAAGCCGTTCGTGGTGGCCGCGATCGTCGGCATGGCGCTCGCCATGTCGTCGACGGCATTCGTGCTGCAGGCGCTGGATGAGCGGCGTGAGCTCACGCAACGCCATGGCCGCCTCGCCTTCTCCATACTGCTGTTCCAGGATCTCGCCGCTATTCCCCTGATCGCGGTGGTGCCGCTGGTGGCGGCCAGCGGCCAGAGCGACCCCTGGCAGTCGTTTGCGGCGATCGTGCAGGCGCTCGCCATCATCGGCGGCGTGGTGCTGGTGGGGCACTACCTCCTCAACCACATCTTCAGGCTGGTGGCGGCCTCCGGCGTGCGCGAAGCCATGACGGCGACGGCGCTGCTGGTGGTGCTCGGGGTGGCGCTGCTGATGCAGCTCGCCGGTCTCTCGGCGGCGCTCGGCGCTTTCGTTGCAGGCGCGCTGCTGGCCGATTCGGAATACCGGCATCAGATCGAGGCCGACATCCAGCCGTTCGAGGGTTTGCTGCTGGGGCTGTTCTTCACCGCCATCGGCATGTCGCTCGACCTCAGCCTGCTCTGGAGCAAACTCGGTCTGGTGGCAGCGATGGTTGCCGGTCTGGTGCTGCTCAAGGGGGCTGTGCTGTTTGCTGTCGGGCGCTGGCAGGGGCTCAACGCCACCCAGGCCAAGCGGCTCGCCATCGCGCTCGCACAGGGGGGCGAGTTCGCGTTCGTCATTCTGGGCCTCGTGACAGGCGCGCATCTGGTGGAGGAAGAGACCGCAGCTTTGCTGGTGGTGGTAGTCACTCTGTCGATGGTAATCACGCCGCTGCTGCTGTTGCTCGACACCGCGCTGATGCCACCCGTGCGAGCCGGGCTCGCCGCCTTCGAGGTGCCGCCAGCGGATGAAGGGCACGTCGTCATCGCCGGCCTTGGCCGCTTTGGGCAGATCGTCGGCCGAATTCTCACCGCACGCGGCATCGCCTTCACCGCGCTCGACATATCGCCCGACCAGATCCAGCTCGTGCGCCGCTTCGGCGCCGAGGGCTACTACGGCGATGCCAGCCGTCTCGATATCCTGGAAGCAGCCAAGACCGGCATGGCGCGCGCCTTCGTGCTGGCGATCGACGATGTTGAAGGCTCGCTGAAAACGGCCGAACTCGTGCGGCGGCATTTCCCGCATGTGCCCATCTATGCCCGGGCGCGCAACCGCCAGCATGTGCACAAGCTGATGGATCTAGGCGTCCTCGAAATGCGCCGCGAGACCTTCCTCTCAGCGATCGAGCTGAGCCGCGACCTGCTCGAAGGGCTGGGGATGCGTGAAAGCGAAGCCAAGCGCATCACGGAGGCCTTCGCCGCGCTCGACCGCAAGCGCCTCTATGACGACTACGAGCACGCGAGTGACGCGCAAAAGCTCGAACTCAACGCCAAGCAGTTCGCCGACGAGCTCGAGCAGATCTTCCGCGAAGATGCCGCCGACGCCGAGAAAATCGCAGGTGAGCCGGCCAAGAAAGCCAAGGGGGACGGCAAGGCCAAGGCCACCGAGAAATCCGGATCACAGGCTGGGCATTGACCTGGCGATGCGCGGGAGAGTTGCCGCGGCCTGCCGGGTGATGCAGGCTGGTGGCCGAGCGACTGCGGCATGCGCCACGGTGACATGGCCATGCGCGGCAATCTCCCCTCTCTGCCAAGGACATCACCCATGCGCGTTGTCATTGCCATGATGAAGCACGAGACCAACACGTTCTCGCCGGTGCCGACGCCGATCGGCCGGTTCGCACGCGGCGCGGCGCTGCCGCCTCGCGGTCAGGCCGCCTACAACGCCTACAAGGGGACGGGTTCGGCTATGGCCGCGTTCATCGATATCGCGGAGCGCGAGGGGTGGGAGATCGTGACACCGATTGCGGCCAGCGCCTCGCCAAGCTCGGCAGTGGAAGATGCCGCCTACGCGGCGATGTCGGATGCCATCTGCGAGGCGGTGGCGGGGGGCTGCGATGCGGTCATGCTGGATCTGCACGGCGCCATGGTGACGGAGAGCCTGGAAGATGGGGAAGGCGCGCTGCTGGCCCGCATTCGCAGCCTCAAGCCAGCCGTTCCGATCGCCGTTGCCTTCGACATGCACACCAACCTCTACCCAGCCATCGTCGCCAACGTGACGACGCTCGCCGGCTACCAGACCTATCCGCACATCGACAACTACGAAACGGGCAAGCGGGCCGGCGAAGCGCTCGTCCAGTCCATCAAGGGCGAGGCCAAGCCGGTGATCGCCTGGGGCAACCGGCCGATGCTGCCGCACGTCATGCGGCAGGGCACGCATGACGGGCCCAATACGGCGCTGCAGAAGCGGGCTGCTCAAATGGAAGCCACGGGCGAGGCCATGGTGGCGACGCTGTTCACCGGCTTTCCCCATGCCGACATCCGCGAGGCCGGGCTCAGCGCCGTCGTCATTACCGATGGCGACCAGACCAAGGCGCAGAAGCTGTGCGACGAACTGCTCGATGCGGCCTGGCAGAAGCGCGAGGACTGGGTCTACAGAATCGAGCCCCTGGCGCAATCGATGGCGCGCGCCGCGGCTGCAACCGGCGGGCCGGTGGTGCTGCTCGACCATTACGACAACTCGGCCTCGGGCGGTACACAGGACACCATGACGGTGCTCGGCGCCATCCTGGATTCAGGCCTCGAAGACGTCGCCGCCTTTGCCATCTGCGATCCCGGGGCCGTACAGCAGTTGATCGCGGCCGGCGTCGGACAACAGGCCACAGTCCTGCTCGGCGGCAAGCTCGACATGCCCGCCCTCAACCTCAAGGGCACACCGCGCCAGGTGACGGGGCGCGTGCGGCTAATCTCGGACGGGCTCTACCGCAACCTCGGCCCGGCCTCGAAGGGCGTGTTGATGGACATGGGACCGACCGTCGTGCTCGACACCGGCAAGGTCGAGATCGTCGTCTGCTCGCGCCAGCAGGAGCCCAACGACAAGAACTGCTTTCTCAGTCTCGGTATCAATCCGGCGGCCAAGCGCTACCTGATGCTGAAGAGCCGGGTGCACTGGCGGGCGGGGTTCGGCGACATCGCCACGGACGTGATCGAGTGCGCGGGCACGGGCGTGTGCACGTCCGACTATGGCCAGCTCACGTTCAAGAACGTCCGTCGGCCGATCTACCCGCTCGACCGGATCAACGACGCCAATGTGAAATCCTCGTCGGGCTGAGGCGCGTTTGCCCCCCCAGCATGGCAAAGCGCGACAAAGTTATCCCCAGCGTGCCGCTCGATGGCATAAATCGAGGCAGGATGGACGAGGCGGGTTTTTGGACAGCCCGCTTCCGTCACTCACCCCCGGATGTCGCCTTCGGCCTTCATGGCCTTCACTGCACGGCGGAAGGCTTCGAGTGTCACTGCCACCTCGGCCGGCCCGTGCGTGGCCGATACCAGCCCGCCGGGCGAGCCCATGATATCGACGCCATTTGCGATCAGAGCGATGCGCAAGCGATGCGCAAGGCGCGCGTCCTTGACACCCTTCAGGCCCTGGAAGCCGAGCTTGACGGGATCGAACGTCGCGGGGTCCAGCGGCGCGCCTTTCGGGTTCTGGAAGATTTGGAAGGTGGAGGCTTCGCCGTAGATGCCCCAGGGCACGCCCTCCTCGATGACGATCTTTCTCAGCCCGTCGCGCAGATCGCCCGCCGTGCGCTCCGCGCGCTCGCATACGTCCTCGCGCTCGATCAGCGATAGGGTAGCGACGGCGGCCGCGGCGCAAAGCGGATTGGCGTTGTAGGTGCCCTGGTGGGCAATCTTCTCGCGACCGGCCTTGGCGGCGGCGGCCGCGTCAAGCTGGTCGAGGATATCCGCCCGGCCGGCGATGGCGCCACCCGGCAGGCCGCCGGCCACGATCTTGGCGAGGGCGCAAATATCCGGCGTCACCCCGTAGCGCGCCTGTGCGCCGCCCTTGGACCAGCGAAACCCGGTCACCACCTCATCGAACATGAGGGGCACACCGGCCTTGGCCGTTGCCTCACGCAGGCTCTTGAGGAACCCGGCCTTCAGCGGCACCTGCCCCCATCCGGCGCCCGACGGCTCGACCATGACGCCGGCGATATCGTCACGGGTGGCCAGCAAGTCCAGGACGGGTTCGACATCGTCGGCGGACATCAGAATGGTGCCCTCGGTGATGCCGGCGAGCACGCCTGCCGGTGTCGTGCCGTCGAAATGGCTGTTCGAGCCGCCTGCGACCTGGTCGTGCCAGCCGTGGAAGTGGCCGACGAAGCGCACGATCTTCGCCTTGCCGGTGAAGGCGCGCATCAGGCGCATGGCAAGATGCGTCGCCTCCGTTCCCGATGCGGTGAAGCGGACGCGTTCACCACAGGGCACGAGGCGGTTGATCAGCTCGGCCCATTCCACTTCGAGTTCGTGGCACGAGCCCCAGTGCGTGCCCAGCGCAATCTGCTTCGTCACCGCCTCGACGAGGGCTTCATGGGCGTGGCCCAGAATGAGCGCGCCGTGGCCGCCGAAATAGTCGACCAGCTCGGTGCCGTCCGCATCCCATTTGCGCGGGCCTTTGGCATGGCTGACGTGGATCGGATAGGGCAGCAGTGTGCGGCTATCGTGGGTGAGGCCCGCCGGAATGACCTTCGACGAGCGCGCATGCAGCTCGGCCGACCGCCGTGTCTTCTGGCGGAACTCGGTCTCGATCGGGGAGTTGGTGAGTGTATCCTGGGGCATCACGATTGTCCTTTGCCGGCGCCGCGCACCATCGAGCGCGCGATGGTGATCTGCTGGATCTGGCTGGTGCCTTCGAACAGGCGGAACAGGCGGACATCGCGATAGAGCCGCTCGATCGGATGGCTTTGCAGATAGCCCTGGCCGCCGAGGATCTGCACCGCACGATCCGCGACGCGGCAGACCATTTCCGAGCCGAAATACTTGGCCGAGGCGATATCGGCCGCCAGCTCCCGGCTCGGAGGATGGGTGAAGCGGGCGGCTACGTCCATGACCATGGCTCGGGCAGCGAACGCTTCCGTGCGGCAATCGGCGAGCATGGCGGCCACGAGCTGGTGCTCGGCGATCGCCTTGCCGAACTGCTGGCGCTGCATGGCGTAGTCGAGCGCTTCGCGGGTCAGCCGCTCGGCCTGGCCGACACACGTGCAGGCAACGTGAAGGCGAGCGGTATTGATGCCACCCATGGCGTTCTTGAAGCCCTGGCCCTCGACGCCGCCGAGCAAGGCCGAGGCCGGGATGCGGCAATCCTCGAAGCGCATCGGAGCGGTCGGCGCACCGGCCTGGCCCATCTTCGGATCGACGGCGCCGACGTGCAGGCCCGGCGTGTCGCGCTCGACGAGAAACGCCGAGATACCGTCGGCACCGTGCTTGGCTTCATCCGTGCGCGCCATCACGACGAAGAGGTCGGCGATGTTCGAATTGGTGATATAGCGCTTGGTGCCATTCAGGACGTAGCCGTTGCCTTCGCGCCGCGCGGTGGTCTGGACGTTGGTCGCATCCGAGCCCGCCGCCTCTTCGGTCAGGGCAAAGGCGCTGGTCCATGTGCCTCGCGCCAGTTTCGGGAGGTAGGTCTCGCACTGCTCTTGCGTGCCGTTGAGCAGGATCGCCTGCGCGGAAAGGCCGACCGTGGTCGAGAAGCGGGCGCGATAGCAGGAGGATGCCCTGGTGACCGCGATCATGGCCCGGCACTGCTCGGTCATCGCCAGCTCGAGGCCGCCATAGCGAGCGGGAATGGTGAGACCGAAAAGGCCGAAGTCCTTCAGCGGCTGCGCCAGGTCGTCGGGCACGCCGGCGGCGTCGGAGAGGCGCTCTTCGGCCGGGATCAACGTATCGGAGACCAGCCGGTCGAGTTTGCCGAGCCAGGTCGGAAAATCGCTGCGTGCCAACTCGAAGAGATCGCTCGTGGTCGTCATTTAGCGCATTCCTTGGTTCAATCGAGGTCGACGTCGTGGCGCGGCGCGTGCCAGTTGGCGGCCGCGGCCCGGCAGCGCTCGACGTCCTCCTCCAGCATCAGGCGGTCGGCGACGAGACGGCGGGCTGCTGCCGTGATCGCGTCTTGGTAGGTCGCCACAGTAGCATAGCGCTCGAGGATCGACGGCCGCGGATCGCCCGTCACGGCGCGCTCTTCGGGGCTCTCGGCAAAGGGAATGGTGGAGCCTGTGAACTCGTGCAAGGCGCCCGTGCCCTGGCCGCGCGGGCGCATGTTCCAGCCGGTATAGGTGGCGAGCGGGACTTGCACCATCGGGGCGCGGACGCCGGCGATGTCGTTGCCGTCGGCATCAGTCGCGGGCACCTGCACGGCATAGTGCTTACCGGTCCGCCTAGGTGGTTCGGCCAGCAATCCACGCTCGGCGTCGGGCCCGAAATCGAGCAACTCCAGCGTGTTCGGCTGACGCGGCAAGGCGGTGCCCGGAATGGCGGGAAAACCCTTACGCCAGCCGTCGACGTCGACCAGCGTGCCATCGGTGCGGCGCGGCACGCGGCTATCGGGTGGGGCCACACCAGCCGTCGCCCAGCGATCCATGTTATCGAGGCCGGCGCGGAAGAACATCGAGGTCCACACCACGTTGAGCGTATTCTGGCAGATGCCCTTGCCCGGCTTCTTCAGCAGCGGGTCAGCGAAATGCTGGGAGGATGACCACATGTAGGCGCGGACGTTGGCTGGCAGCGCGACGTCATTGCCTGCAGTATCGGTATGTACGAGGCTGCCGCGCCGCTGCCAGTATTCCGTTGCCGTCTGGGTGTGGATGATCAGCGGGTCGGTTTCCGGGCGCTTGCAGATGGCGTCGGTGATACCTGTCAGGTGATCAGTGGTGCGGGCATACGAGAACGGGAAGTGGTCGGCCGGGTTCTCGTGCTCCTCATGCTGCTGACCGGCCGAGACGATACCGTTGGCGAAGCGGTGGCAGAGCCACATCAGGCCTCCGCCGGAGACGTGCGGAAGCAGCCCGTCGAAAACGCGGCCACCCTCGGGATCCCCGTTGAAGCCGCGCCAGACGAAATCGCGGATGCAGCGGCCGGTTTGAGACCTCCCCCAGCCGTACGCCTTTTCGGCGCCGCCCGGCATCGGATTGGGGGCGCCGGCTGCGTCCGCCTTGCCAGACTTGAGGAACGACACGAGGTCGCGCACAGCGACGTGGCCGAGGCCCATCACCAGGGGGTCGCGGGCCTCGTAGACCAGCTCGTAGATCCAGCCGGGCTTGAAGCCCGAGGCCATGTAGATGTGGCTATCCGAGGCGACAATCGCCGTCTCGCCGCCCTGGTTGTCGAGACCGGTGCCGCCGTCGACACGGGCGAATTGCCAGGCGTCGGCGGGGATGGGCGTGCGCTCGTCGGTGGCATAGCGGCGTCTCGTCAGGCGTGCCCTGGAGGTGTCGCGCGAGACGGTAGGATGCGACCGCGTCGAGGCGCGGCTCGACAAGGGGAAACAGGTCTGGCCGGGGCCGGTGGCGATGTACTCGCCGCGCACCAGACCGGTGATCGGCCGGCCGTTGTCGGTTGCGACGGGCACGTCCAGAAGAAAGCGATGATCGCCCGGCAGCAGGTCGGCCTGCCAACCGGCCCACACCACGGTATAGCCGCGCCGCATCAGGAAACCGTTGCCGGCGTGCGCTGCTGTGCGGGGATAGTTCGAGCCCGGCGCGTCGTTGAAGAACTGCAGGCAACGGATGTTGCCGCGATTGCCCCAGTCGAAAAAGATCCGCTTGTTGCCGCGCGCGGGATCGACGGGACGCAGGATCGAGATGTCGGTCGCAAAGTGTACGAGGCCGTCGGCCCCCATGGCCGCCTTGTCGAGATCACACACGCAAGCCAGATCCGGCGCCTTCGGATCGACACCGATGTGGGCGCGGCCCTTGAGCATCTCGTAGGCGCCGGTGTCGCCGAAGGCGAGCCCATGGGCGAATGCGAAGCGCTCCTTGATCTCCAGGCGGATGGAGCGGCGGGGGGCGACGTCGGGCATGGCGGACTTCCTGGAGCTGGGGTGTGATATGGGCAAGCCTAACCTGTAGGCGGCGGCTGTCCATGGCGGGGTGTGGCTTGGCCTGCAACTTCGCTTCGCACCCGCGCCGTTGGCTCGGCGCTTCGGATGCCCACTTCGCATCCGCGCCGTTGGCTCGGCGCTTCGGATGCCCACTTCGCATCCGCGCCAGCCCGCCCCTTTGTTGCGACCGATGCCGGTTCAGCTCTTGGGGGCGTAGGGTTTGGCGTTGGCGTCGTAGTCGCCGTAGCCCAGCGTCTCGCGCAGCTCGGCCGGCGAAAGCGCCATCTTCGAATTCCGCCTCGCCGGCGCTCAGTGCCGCCAGCCCCGCCTTGATGCCAGCCGTTGCAGGCGACAGCATCGCCGTCGGATAGGTGCCGATCTTGAAACCCAGCTCGGCAGCGCGCGTCCGCGTCGGCGTTTCCCTGGGCGCTCCCGGAGACAGCACGGCAAATGAGGGCCGGCCCTTGGCTGCCGCCACCGCCCGCTTGACCTCGCCTTCGTCGGCGGGTGAATCGAGGAACAGGATGTCGGCACCTTCCTCGACGTACATCTCGATGCGCGCGACAGCCTCATCGATGCCGGCCGTCGGGCGGCAATCGGTCCGCGCCATGACGAGAATGCCGCTGTCCTTGGCGGCCGCTACGGCAGCCCTGATCTTCATACGTGCTTCTTCGCGGGGAATGCAGGGCTTGCCGCCCGCTGTCAGGGCCCGCGGCGTGATCTTGTCCTCGATCAGGATGGCGGCCGCGCCGGCGCGGCCATAGGCGCGCACCGTGCGCTGCACATTGAGCGGGTTGCCGTAGCCGTGATCGCCATCGGCCAGCACCAGCGTGTCCGGCGCTGCGCCACGCACCATGTTGAAGCTGTCAAACATCTCGGCGAACGAGATGAGATCGAGATCGGGGCCGCCAAGGCGGCTAGCTGCGACGCAGGAGCCCGACAGAAAGGCCGTCGCAAAACCGGCCTTGGCCGCCATCTTGGCCGACAATCCATCCCAGACGGCGGGCATGACGACGAAATCGGGCTTGGCGAGGAGGGCGCGGAGGCGTTCAGGCGCGGTCATGGGGAAGTCTTTCGTTTGAGGTGGAGCGGATTTGGGCGAAGCACCAGATGGCTTCGTTCAGGCCTGAACCTGCCGCGCCAGCGCCCCGCCGGCAAGTGAAAGTCGATGACGCGACTGGCCCCCTGCCCTGCCCTGGACCGCCTCAAACGCCGGCGAGCAAGTCCGCCTTGCGGGACCTTCTGCGCCGGCCCGGCTGGACGCGCGCGGGCGGCAACTGCCGCGGGCTCACCGCGTCAGTGGCGTCTTCTCGCGATCAGGAGATGCAAGACGTCGTCCAACCCGCGATTGGAACGAGGACACTTCCACCTGAACTGCTGGGCGCTATTCGCCTCGCCTCGCTCTCAGCGGATGCGCGGATCGGCAAAACAGCGGCGCATGACTTCGCAACGGTGCGAGCCTGAGAAATGCATGCTGTCGCCCTTGGCCGGGCTGATGAACTTGCAGATCTCATCGAGACCGGTCTGGTCGAGCCAACCCTGGCGGCGACCGCGCTGGACCGCGAAGCAATCGGCGGTTTCCTCATCGGGACCACGGAACTGGTGACCGCACTCGTGGGAATAGATCCACATCTTGACCACGGTCGGCACCTTGGCGATCAAGCGCGGATTGAGAATGAGGAACCCCGGGTAGGCGGCGCCGTAGTCATCGAGCTGGCTGTCCATCACCGTCGGGCGACGACCGCACGTCATGCGATTGCCGTCGAGAATGACCGAGCCGGGAGGGACAATTCGCGCATCGCCACCGACATGACCGACGTATTCCTCGGGCGTCGGTCCAGCAGCGGCAAAACCAACGCCGGCCAGAAGGCAAGACAATGCCATTACCGCGCTCAAGAAAATGCGTTGGATTGCCATGAGTGCAAAGTTCACGCTTGCCCCCTTCGTCCCTCAACCGTCGTTTCGCATCGCCCCGCAGCGCGCCTTACCGTTACACTACCTCGCCGGTACGCAACGTGGAGCCAAAACAACGGACTTTCGTCCCACTTAAACGCCGCACGCATCCAATATACCACACCTTGGCCATTGGACGAATTCGACTATATCTCGCGCGTGTCCGCCTCGATCTGCTCCATGTCGGCGTCCGAAAGTCCGAAATGGTGGCCAACTTCATGAATCAAGACGTGTGTCACGAGATCGCCCAGCGTTTCCTCTCCTTCCGACCAGTAATCCAGCAGCGGACGACGGTACAAGAACACCATGTCCGGCTCGACCGCCTGATCAAGCGAACTTTTTCGATCCAGACTTACGCCCTTGTAGAGGCCCATCAGCTCGAACGCGTCCTCGATCCCAAGGTCGTCGAGGACGGACTCATCGGCGAAGTCTTCCACCCGGAAGACAATATCCCGGCAAAGTTGGCGAAATTCTGCCGGTACTCGATCCCAGGCGTCAGCGGCAATCAGCTCGATGTCGGCAAGACTTGGAGCCTTTGCTTCCACCCAATCCTTCGCGCCGCGCATGCACGTGCACTCCTGAGCCCATTCGGTCGGCAGGCATTACAGGGCAGCGCACGTCTTGACCAGCGCGATTTGCGTGCTCGCGCTTCAGCGCAACGCCTCGGTCACGGCGATCAATTGGCGGACGCCGACGATCCGGCGCAAAGACAGCTCGACCAGCTCTGCGGTTCGCGGTGGCACGTTGCAAAGTCGCAGGTCGACCGTCATCTGCGAGCCATCGCCTTCCTCGCAGGAGGCATGCACCCGGCTCGGTACGGTGCCGAGCTTGGAAAAAGGCTCGACGAGGCGCGGCAGGAGACCAGGATCGGTCTCGGCGACAACGAGATAGCGGGCATCGACGACAGCCGGCTCGGCCATGACGGCGCTGCGGGCATCGACGGGAAAGGTCGCCAAAGCGACGGGAGAATGTGCGGGAGACATGGCCGCTCGTCCTTCAAAAATCATCCGATAGAGATCACGCAATAAATCCCGGTGCCCTCAGGCAGCCGGGGCGTTAATTCGGATGATGATCGCGGCGACGTTTGTCATGGTGGCAGGATAGCAGGTGGGAGGTTAACATTTCAACCTTCTTCTGCCCGCATGGCCGCCATCGCCGGGCCGACGGGCGATTGGGCACACCCCGTCACCGTCGACAGGATCACCAGCGAGACCAAAACGGGCCGACGGGGATCAAAACGACGCAGAAACGCCCTGGCCCGGCAGGGGCGCGGCATGCGCGCTCAGGCCACCTGCGACCCGGCCGATTTCGAAGGCCCGGTGGAGGCCTTCAACGGCTGAGTCGATGCTGCACCAGGCCACGGCTTCCGCGCGCCGGTCCATGAACGATTGCCAGCGCACTTGCGACGACAGCATGTCGGCGATGGCATGGCGCCAGTCCTCGATTTCGAGAGGACGCACGAGGCCCACGCCAAAGCGCTCGACGAACAGCGGTGACGAGGTCGCGTGTGGCGATCCGAGCACCGGGGTGCCGCATAGAACGGCCTCATTGGCGACGAGGCCCCATGGGTCCTGGCGCGAGGGAAAGGCCAGCAGTTTTGCCGAGCTCATTATGGCGGGCATGGCCGTGGGCTGCACGGCGCCATCGAAGTGGGCATCGACGTTGGCTGATGCCAGCCGCTGCTTGACGTCGGCCAGATCGGGGCCGGTGCCGGTAAAGCGCACTTTGAGCTGACGGTGGGAGGTGGGCATGCCTGCAATAACATCGGCAAAGAACAGCGCGCCCTTGTAGGTCTCGTTGATGCCGCCGGCGAACAGCACATCGAACTCTCGTTCCTCGTAGCCCGGAATCTCGTCAGGTGCGTCCCAGGGCGGCACCAGCGGCACGGCGACGCCGCGACCCGTCTTCAGGCCCCAGCGCTCGAGGAAGGCGACGCTGGCATCGCTGCCGCCGACGCCGAAGCTGGCGGCAGGCACGATGGCGCGGCGCATCATGGCGTGCGGGGTCGAGGCGAGGCCAGGGTCGGTGTCCAAGGTGCCATCGGTTGCGACGCCGTAGGGCGTGCGGGTGGCCCGGGCGTAGGCGGCGGCCGCCATCATGGTCGGCGAGAAGGCGCCGGTCATGATCAGCTCGGGCCTGAGCCGGCGCAAGGCCGTCAACACGGACGGATTGACATAGAGGTGACTGGCATCGCTGCGGTGCCACCTGAGGCCGGGGAGCACGGTATACGTCATAAACTTCGGCGGGGGGATGCGCCACTGGCGGTGCGGCTCGATGGCGGCGCATCCGAGCACGTGCAGGCGGGTCCCGTAGCGCTCTACATAAGCCTCGTAGACGCGGGCGATGTAGGGAGCCAGGCTCCCGAGCACTATGGCAATCGACATGCTGGCGCTTCAAGCCTCGCTAGTGGCGGTGGCCGTCATCGGGCTCCGGACGGGCCGCTTGCAGGCGACAAAGGGCGCTGCCTGCGCATTAGGACGACGCAACGGCGGCCCTTCTAGGCCAAAGTGTGCGGCCTGACAACGCCAGCGGGCTGGCGACCGTTAATGCTTGGCCAAGAAAACATCTTTCGTGCGCAAGGCTTTCAGGACCCGTACTATTGTTATCGCTCAACAGCTCTGACATAAAGTGTGAGACTGTTTGCGGCGGTGCGGTTGAAGCGGACCGCCGGTTGCAGCTTCCAGAGCCGGGGCACTCGGCATCGGTCGCACGTCCCCTTCCCCGATCAGGACATCGCCTTCATGCTCGAGATCGCGGCCAGCTCGCCGTATTGCGGCGCCCGCATCCTCGTCACCGGCGCGACGGGCTTCATTGCATCGAGCCTGGCGGCGGCCCTTGGACGCGGCGGCGCCGAGGTGCACGGCAATGCACGGCACCAGCCGCGCGCGGCGCTCGCCGGTGTATATGCCTTTCACGCCGCCGACCTTGCCGATGCCGGCCAATGCCGGGCGCTGATCGCGACCGTCAAGCCCGAGATCGTGTTTCATCTCGCCAGCCATGTCAGCGGCCGGCAGGACCTCGACACCGTGGCGCAAACCCTTTCCGGCAACCTTGTCACGTCGGTCAACTTGTTCTCGGCGCTGGCGGAGGCGGGATGCGCGCGGGCGGTGGTGACCGCAGGGTCGTGCGAGGAGCCGCGGCAATTCGCTCATGCCGATCCGGAATCGGCACCTGCCTCGCCCTATGCCGCGGCGAAGCTGGCGGCTGCCGCCTATGCCGGGTTCTTCCGCAAGACGCTCGGGTTGCCGGTGACACATGCCCGCATCTTCATGGGTTACGGACCGGGCCAACTCGATCTCGTCAAGCTCGTGCCGTACCTGACGCTTGCCTTGCTCAAAGGCGAGACGCCGCGACTTGGCTCGGGGCACCGGCTCGTTGATTTCGTCTACATCGACGACATCGTCGCGGGATTGTTGGCACTGGGCTTGCACCCCGAACGACCGACGCTCGATATCGGGTCGGGTGTGCTCACCAGCATACGCGACCTGGCGTTGCAGCTACGCGACATTGCCCGGCCGGGCGCCGAAATCGCTTTCGGCGGGATCGTCGACCGGCGCAATGAGACGAGCCTTGCAGCCGACCTGGACCAGGTTAACGCCACGGTCGACTGGCGGCCTAAGGTAGGGCTCGACGAAGGACTGAAACGGACGGTTGCATGGTATCGCGACCGTCTACCAATGCTCGGCAGCGGCTGCTAGCGCAGTCTCAGAGCCGCGGCAGGAACGCACGCATGATGGACCAGTCGCCACGTCTGACGATCGGAATGCCCGTCTACAACGGCGAGGCTCTGATCGCGGATGCGCTCAATGGCCTGCTCGGCCAGACCTTCGGCGATTTCGAAATCATCGTCTGCGACAATGCCTCTAGCGATGGCACCGCGGCCATCGTCAACGCCGTCGCCCAGCGCGACCCGCGGGTGCGCTACGTCGCCAACGAACGCAACATCGGCGCCAACGCCAATTTCTCCAAGGTCGCACATCTGGCGCAGGCGCCTTACTTCAAGTGGGCGGCGCACGACGACCTCTATGGCTCGGACTACCTCGAACAGTGTATCGGCGCGCTGGACGAAGATCCCGGCGTGGTTCTGGCCCATGCCGACAGCGTCTTCATCGACGAGGCCGGGCGCTCCTTCGCGGCAGGCTGCGGACCGGGCGAATGGATCGAGCCCAAGTCGGGCGCCCGCTATGTCAGCGATCCGATCGATCTTGGCGAAGCGGATAGCCCGCTGACGCGCTTCCGGCAGGTGGTCTTCTCCAGCCTTTGGGGGACGCACATGTTCGGCGTCATCCGCACGAGCGCACTGCGGCAGACCCACCTCATCCAAAACGTGCCGAATTCCGACAGGCCGTTGCTTGCCGAGCTGGCCCTGCTCGGGCGCTTCAAGGGCATCCGTCGGCCGCTCTTTCTCAAGCGCTTCCATTCGCGTATGACGCTCGCGCTCTCCGAGCAGGAAATCAAAGCCTACGTCAGCGCCGACGGCGAGGCCTATTCGACGCGCCAACGCCAGCTCGCAGTGTTCCTGTCCGCGCCGGCCGGCAAGCCGATCGGGTGGGTGACGCGCAATGCCTGCCGCGGCTTGGTTCTTGCTTATGGGCTCGAGGTCACCCGGCGCTGGTGGCTTGGCATACGCCACCCAGCCATATCCCCGGCGCTGGTGTCGTCGGGGGCCGACCCGGCCCAGGACACGGCCGGCGGTGCGAAACAGCAAGGCCAGATCAAGGTCTGACGACATGAACAAGCACGACAAAATTGCAGATGCGTCGCAGTCGGAGGCGGCGCAGGCCTGCCGCCTTTGCGGCGCCGGGCTCACGCACACATTCGTGGATCTCGGCACTTCGCCGCTGTGCGAAAGCTTCCTCGAGGCGCGTCAGCTCGATCAGATGGAGCCCTCCTACCCGCTCAGGGTCATGGTGTGCGCCGAATGCTTCCTGGTGCAGCTCAAGGCCTACGTCGCGCCCGAGCACATCTTCTCCGACTATGCCTACTTCTCGTCCTACTCGACGAGCTGGGTGGCGCATGCCAAGACCTACGTCGAGATGATCACACGGCGCTTGCGCCTCGGCCCCGACAGCCTGGTGGTCGAGCTCGCCTCAAACGACGGCTATCTGCTACAGCACTTCCTGCCGCTCGGCGTGCCGGTGCTCGGGATCGAACCGGCCGGCAACGTCGCCGAGGTGGCGATCAAGAAGGGCGTGGCGACGCGGGTCGATTTCTTCGGCCGTCGCCTTGCCGGAGAGTTCGCGCGCGAAGGCCGCAAGGCCGATCTCATTGCCGGCAACAACGTGCTGGCACAGGTGCCCGACCTCAACGACTTCGTAGCAGGCATGCCCATGATCCTGGCGCCGGAGGGGGTCGTGACGCTGGAGTTCCCGCACCTTGCCCGCCTCATCGACGAACGCCAGTTCGACACCATCTACCACGAGCACTTCTCCTACTTCTCCGCCGTCGCCGTCGACCGGCTGGCCAAGGCCCACGGGCTCAAGATCATCGACATCGAGGAATTGACGACGCATGGCGGTTCGCTGCGCGTCTATCTCGCCCACGCTGCGAGCCGGCACATCGTCTCGGCCTCGGTCGGGCATATCCTTGCAGCCGAGAAGGCCCGCGGCTTCCTCACGCTTGGCGGCTACCGAGGCTTCCAGGACGAAGTGCGGGCCCTCAAACGCGACCTGTTGGACTTGCTGATCGGCCTCAAGCGCGAGGGCAAATCGATTGTCGGCTATGGGGCGCCCGGCAAAGGCAACACGCTGCTCAACTACTGCGGCATCGGACCCGACTTCCTCGATTTCACCGTCGACCGCAATCCCTACAAGCACGGCCGTTTCACGCCGGGCATGCGGGTGCCCATCCATGCGCCGGAGGCGCTCGATGCGGCGCGGCCGGACTATGTGCTGATCCTGCCGTGGAACCTCAGGACGGAAATCATGGCCCAATTGGCCCACATCGCGGACTGGGGCGGGCGCTTCATCATTCCCGTGCCAAAGCCCGAGATCGTGACGCCCAGGGAAAGGTCGCCGCAATGAGGACCGTACTCTTCTGCGGCGGTCAAGGCATGCGGATCCGCGAATATTCGGAGGCCGTGCCGAAGCCCATGATCCCGGTCGGCCAGCAGCCGATCCTGTGGCACCTGATGAGCTACTATGCCGCCTATGGTCACAAGGACTTCGTCCTGTGCCTCGGCTACAAGGCCAACGTCATCAAGGATTTCTTCCTGTCGGGGCGGCCGCAGACATTCGCCGATTGCGTCGTGTCCGGCTTTGGGCGCAACGTCGAGATCATCGGCGATGCACGCGAGGACTGGCGGGTTGCACTGATCGACACGGGCGTGTCGCGCAACATCGGCGGCCGGCTGATGGCGGTGAAATCGCAGGTCGAGAGCCAAGAGATGTTCCTCGCCAACTACGCTGACGGCCTCTCCGACGTCAATCTCGCGCATATGGTCGAGACTTTCCGCAAGAGCAACAAGCTCGCCTGCTTCCTGGCCGTGCGGCCGACCATCAGCATGCACCTGATCAACATCGCTGCCGGCGGCCAGATCCAAGCTTTCCGCAGCGCCCAGGAGGCGGGACTTTGGATCAATGGCGGCTTCTTCGTCATGCGGCCTGAAATCTTCGACTACATGAAGGACGGCGAGGAGCTGGTCGAGGCCCCCTTCGCTCGGCTGATGGCCGAGGACAAGCTGATGGCCTACCGCCACGAAGGCTTCTGGTGCGCCATGGACACGCTGAAGGATCGCCAGCACCTCGAGGATCTGGTGGACCAAGGCAGCATGCCTTGGATGGACGGCATCACGCGGGCCACTCACGACAGCGGCGGGGAAGACGAGCGCGCGCCATGATCGGCCTCTCGCTTGCCAGACCCGGTCAACGGCTCAAGCTGCTGTGCCTCGGCGCGCATGCCGATGACATCGAAATCGGTGCCGGCGCCACCATTCTCAGCCTGATCGAGGCCGGCGTGGATCTCGACGTGCACTGGGCTGTGCTGTCGGCCAGCGCGGTACGCGCGGAAGAAGCGCGCGTCTCGGCCACGGCCTTCCTCGCCGGTTGCCGCCAGGTTGCCATCGATGTCGCAGATTTTCGCGACGGCTACTTCCCCTACCAGGGGTCAGCCATCAAGGACTGGATGGCCGGCCTCGGCCAACGCGTCCAGCCCGATGTCGTGCTCACCCATCACAGGGACGATGCGCATCAGGACCACCGGCTGGTCGCCGAGCTTACCGGCAATCATTTCCGGGACACGCTCACTCTTGCCTACGAAATTCCGAAGTGGGACGGCGATCTTGGACGACCCAACGTCTTCCTGCCCGTCACGGCGGCCGCGTTGGAGGCCAAGATCAAGCTGCTGGCCGAGCATTTCACCAGCCAGACAGGCAAAGACTGGTTCGACGCCGATACCTTTCGCGGTCTCGCCCGGCTTCGCGGCATGGAGTGCCGCGCCCCCGAGCGCTACGCCGAGGCCTTCCACTGCAACAAGATGTCGATCGACCTCGCGGCCGCGGCTGTGCGAGATCAAGGCCCACCGCCCAAGGCCAACGGAGAATAAGCCGCAATCGGCTTGCAATTGTCCCCCAAGGAGAAATTGAATGCGTGTCGTCGTCACCGGTCACAGAGGTTATATCGGCACCGTCATGGTGCCGATGCTGCAGGCTGCCGGCCATGAGGTGATCGGTTACGACTGCGACCTCTATCGGCGCTGCACCTATGCGCAGGGCGGCGCCATCGTCGACGTGCCTGGCCTCGTCAAGGATGTCCGCGATGCCGAGGCCGGTGACTTTCGCGGCGCGGATGGCGTCATCCATCTCGCAGCGCTGTCGAACGATCCGCTTGGCAACCTCGATGCCGAGAACACCTACGCCATCAATCATCGTGCCAGCGTCAGGGTGGCGGAGGCCGCCAAGGCCGCCGGCGTCAAGCGCTTCCTGCTGGCGTCTTCGTGCTCGAACTATGGTCTTGCCGGCGACCAGGTGCTCGACGAGACCGGCGAGCTCAATCCCGTGACGGCCTATGGCAAGTCGAAGGTGATGGCCGAGCGCGACATCGCACCGCTGGCCAGTGCCGACTTCACGCCTACGTTCATGCGACCGGCCACGGCCTATGGGCTGTCGCCGCGGCTGCGCTTCGACATCGTGCTCAATAATCTGGTGGCGTGGGCCGTCACCACGGGCCGCATCTACCTCAAGTCCGATGGCACGCCCTGGCGGCCGATCGTGCATATCCGCGACATCTCCGCCGCCTTCATCGCAGCGCTCGAGGCGCCCGCCGATGCCGTGCACAACCAGGCGTTCAATGTCGGGCAGAGCGCGCACAACTACATGATCCGCGACATCGCCGGCATCGTCGCCGACGTGGTGCCGGGCTGCCAGCTCGAGTATGCGCCAGATGCCGGACCGGACACGCGTTCCTATCGTGTCAGCTTCGAAAAAATCGCCCGGGTGCTGCCAGCCTTCAAGCCCGAGTGGGATGCGCGGCGCGGCGCGCAAGAGCTTCATGCCGCCTATCGTGCCAGCAATCTCGATCTTTCCGAGTTCGAGGGGCCGCGCTACCAGCGCATCGGCCACATCCGCAAGCTGATGGCGGAGGGACTGCTGGGCGACGATCTGAGGCCACGGGCGATTGCAGCGGAGTGAACCCATGAGCGCGCCGGTGGGCCTTGCCCACGGCATCGAGGAGACGGGCGCTGCCGGCCAGGAGATCTGGGATCTGGCGGCCCGCCTCTACCCGATTTGCCGCAGCATCACCGGCGCGGGGGTGCGCCAAACGCTGAAGGAACTATCCGCCTATGTTCCGCTCGAGCAGCGGGACGTGGCTTCGGGCACCCCTATCCTCGACTGGGTAGTCCCGGATGAATGGAACATTCGGGAAGCTCACATCACAGACAGCGCGGGCCGCCGGATCGTCGATTTCGCCCGCCACAACCTGCATGTGGTGAGCTATTCGGTGCCGGTGCGTCGGCGCATGACGCTCGCCGAGCTCAGGCCACATCTGCATTCGCTGCCCGGCCAACCCGACCTCATCCCCTATCGCACCGCCTATTATCAGCCGCGATGGGGATTTTGCCTCGCCCATCGCCAGCTCGAGGCCATGGCGGAGGATACCTACGAGGTGGTGATCGATTCGACGCTGGCGCCGGGCGTGCTCACCTACGGTGAAGCCGTGATTGCCGGCGACAGCACCGACGAGGTGCTCCTGTCGGCCCACGTCTGCCATCCCTCGCTCGCCAACGACAACTGCTCGGGGCTGGCCACGCTGGCCTGGCTCGGCCGACTGATCGGGCAACGGCGGCGGCGCTACACTTACCGACTTCTGTTTGCGCCGGGCACCATCGGCGCCATCGCGTGGCTTGCGGCCAACCGCGCGCGCGCCGGACACATCCGCCACGGCCTCATCCTGTCAAACCTCGGCGATAGCGCACTCCCGCTCTATAAGCGCAGCCGCCGTGGCACGGCGGAGATCGATCGCGCTGCGGCGCTGGTGCTAGGCCAGGCGGCGCCGCCCGGCAGGCTCGTCGACTTTTCGCCCTACGGCTACGATGAGCGTCAATACTGCTCGCCGGGCTTCGATTTGCCCGTCGGCGCGTTTCAACGCAGCCGTTGGGGCGAGTTCGACGCCTACCACACGTCCGGCGACAACATGGACCTGATCCGGCCGCAGCACCTGGAGCACTCCGTCACCCTCATCGCCCAGATGCTGGATGCGATCGAGGCCAACCGGACGCCGCTAAACACGCAGCCCTATGGCGAGCCGCAGCTCGGGCGGCGCGGCGTCTATGACGATGCTGAAGGGCGCCCCCTGCCCGAGGACGTGCGACTAGCGCTGCTTTGGACGCTCAACCTGGCCGATGGCCGCCATAGCCTCTTCGATATCGCGGAGCGCTCAGGCGTTGCCTTTCCAGCCATCAGCCGGGCCGCCTGCCGCCTCTATGACGTCGGGTTGCTGGTCGATGCGCCTTCAGGATAGGTCGGGCCATTGTTCGTCGCGGGCGGACAGTGCGGCAACGGGTAGCGGCCACTCGACGCCGATGGCGGGATCGTTGTAGCGCACACCCGATGCAGCGTGCGGCGCGTAGGGCGTCGAGATCAGATACTGGACGCTCGAATTGTCCGCCAGGGTCTGGCAGCCGTGGGCGAAGCCTTCCGGCACATAGATCTGATGGCCGTTGGCCTGCGTCAGTTCCACGCCCAGCCACTGCCGATAGGTGACGGAACCCGGTCGCAGGTCGACGATGACGTCGTAGATGGCGCCGGCTGCGCAGCGCACGAGCTTGACCTCGCCATGGGGCGCCTGCTGGAAATGCATGCCGCGCACCGTGCCGCACTTATTGGTCGTTGCGAACGAGTGTTGCGGGAAGTCGGTGACGAGGCCGTGCTTGGCGAATTCCTGGGCGCAGAAGGTCCGCGAGAAGGTGCCGCGCTCGTCCTTGAACGGCTCCGGCTCGATCAGCCATGCGCCCGTCAGCTTCAGCGGCTTGAATATCATCACTCAGATCCTCGGCGAGGCTGGATTGGCTGTTGCCGGCTCGAGCACGCGCAGCACTTGGTCACGTTTTGTGCCATTAACATACCCCCGACCGTCGTCAAAAGCAGTCTGCCGGATCATGATTGACGGGCGGCCAGCGCCCGAGGTCCTGGCGGTCGCCCTTCGCGCCAAGCGGGCGCCGGACGCCTGAGCTGCCGGCTCGACGCTGGCATGTTGCCAGTTGTCGGAGCGGCCGGTATGAGTACGCCCGCGCTTCGCTGCCTGAACGTCCACTGGACGCCCCCAGGCGGGCGTGGCGTTGTCGGGCCCAACCGGTCCGGAGCTCAAGGGCGCAATTTGCGGGACGGCCCATGGCAACCCTGGTGATGAAGTTCGGCGGCACGTCCGTCGCCAATGTCGAGCGCATCCGCAACGTTGCCCTTCACGTCAAACGTGAGGTGGACGCGGGCAACCGCGTTGCGGTGGTGGTCTCGGCCATGGCTGGCACCACCAACCAGCTGGTGGGATGGGTGCGGGAGACCTCGCTGCTGCATGATGCGCGCGAGTACGATGCGATCGTCGCCTCCGGCGAGAACATCACGGCTGGGTTGCTTGCGATCGCGCTGCAATCGATGGGCGTGCAGGCGCGCTCCTGGCAGGGGTGGCAAATCCCGATCGTCACCGACAAAGCGCACGGGGCAGCCCGCATCGTCGACATCAAGGGCGAGACGCTGATCGAGCGGCTGGCCGGCGGCGAGGTGGCCGTCGTCACCGGTTTCCAAGGCATCGAACCCAGCCGCAACCGGGTCGCCACGCTCGGTCGCGGCGGCTCGGACACCAGTGCCGTTGCGATCGCGGTGGCGATCAAGGCCGATCTTTGCGACATCTACACGGACGTCGACGGCGTCTACACCACCGATCCGCGGATCGTGCCCAAAGCCCGGCGATTGCCGAAGATCTCCTACGAGGAGATGCTCGAGATGGCGTCGCTCGGCTCGAAGGTGCTGCAGACGCGCTCGGTCGAGCTCGCCATGGTACACGGCATGCGCACGCGCGTCTTGTCGAGCTTCGTGCCGCCTGCCGAGATGAAGCCGGCGCGGCCCGAAAGCTGGGACGAAATTGGAACCATCGTTTGCGACGAGGATGAGATCGTGGAGACCCAGGTCGTTAGCGGCATCGCTTATTCCAAGGACGAGGCAAAGGTTACGCTGCGCGGCATTGCCGATCGGCCTGGCATTGCCGCTGCCATTTTTGGGCCGCTGGCCGAAGCCAGCATCAATGTCGACATGATCGTCCAGAACCTGTCTGGCGATGGGCGCTCGACCGACATGACGTTCACCGTTTTGGAGGCGGATCTGCCGCGGGCGGTCGAAGTGCTCAAAGGCGCCCGCGACACCATCGGCGCCTTCGAGGTCGACAGCTCGGCCGACGTGGTCAAGGTGTCCGTGATCGGCATAGGCATGCGCAGCCATGCCG
Organism: uncultured Alphaproteobacteria bacterium; assembly: GCA_963761475.1. Lineage (GTDB taxonomy): Bacteria > Pseudomonadota > Alphaproteobacteria > Rhizobiales > Hyphomicrobiaceae. The sequence goes on along the minus strand of CAVXGT010000006.1, from coordinate 81,348 downwards.
GCGTTGCCGCCGAGATGTTCAAGGCCCTGGCCGAAAAAGGCATTAATATCCTCGCCATTACAACGTCCGAGATCAAAATCAGTGTTCTGATCGATTCGGCGTACTCGGAGCTCGCCGTCCGCACCCTTCATTCCCTCTACGGCCTGGATGCCGAATAGGGCAGAGGCGGCCTAAATTTTATCCGGCAATTCCTCTACAGCGGCCGTGCAACACTGCATTTCCGAGGTATTATCGGGGACGTGAGCGGTTGGCAGAGCCGCGCGCGCAAATGAACAGGAATCAGATGCCGATCCGTCCCGTAGAGGAACCGCGAATTGCTTCGGCCGAGCCTGCGCTCCGGCTGTTGCTGCGGCGTCTGCGCGAGACGATGGCCGAGACGGACGACGGCCAGCGCCGGCTCGACAAGATCGTGCAACTGGTCTCGCGGCTGATGGTGGCGGAGGTCTGCTCGATCTACCTCAAACGTGCGGACGGCTCGCTCGAGCTGTTTGCGACCGAGGGCCTCAATGCGGAGGCCGTCCACAACACGTTCATGAAGCGGGGGGAAGGCCTGGTCGGGCGCTGCGCGGAGCTGGCCGTGCCTGTCAACGAACCGGACGCGCCCTCCCACCCGGCATTCTCCTACCGGCCGGAGACCGGGGAAGAGATCTATCATTCCTTCCTGGCGGTGCCGATCCTGCGCAGTGGTGAGGTGCTGGGGGTACTCACCATCCAGAACCAGACGCCGCGCGAATATTCCGACGACGACGTCGAGGCGCTGCAGACCACCGCCATGGTGCTGGCCGAGCATCTGGTGACGGGCGCCGTTGCCGGCGTCCACACCAACGGCGCGCAACGCCCAGGCGACGACGTCGTGCGGGGGCAAATGATCGCCGATGGACTGGCGCTCGGCCATGTCGTCATGCATCAGCCTCGGATCGCGGTCACCGAGCTGATTGCGACGGATACCGGGGCTGAAACCGAGCGGTTGAACGCGGCCATCAACGAGCTGATGGCAACGCTCGACCAGTTGATCACCAGTGGCGACCTGGCGCGAGCCGGCGAGCATCGCGATGTGCTCGAAGCCTACCGCATGTTCGCCAACGACCGGGGCTGGCAGCGGCGCCTGCACGAGGCGGTGCGGTCCGGTCTCACGGCGGAAGCGGCCGTCGAGCAGGTGCAGAACCGGACGCGGGCGCGCATGCTGCGCCTGCATGACCCGTTCTGGCGCGAGCGGCTGCGCGATCTCGACGACCTGTCCGACCGGCTCCTGCGCATCCTGTTCGCCAAGCGGGGCGGCCAAGAATCGATTCCCGATCTGCCGGCGGACGCGATCGTTGTCGCCCGCTCGATGGGGGCTGCGGATCTGCTCGATTACGACCGCGACAAGCTCAAGGGGCTGGTCATCGAGGACGGCTCCAGTCATAGCCACGTGGCCATTGTCGCCCGGGCGCTTGGGATCGCGGCCGTCGGTGGCGCACGCGGCGTGATGGAGCGTGTCGAGCAGGGCGCGCCGATCATCGTCAACGCGGAATCGGGCGAAGTGCATATCCGCCCGTCGAGCCAGGTGATCGCCCTCTATGCCGACAAGGCCCGATTTCGCGCCCGGCGCCAGCGCCAATACCATGCCCTGCGGACCAAGCCCGCGGTCACGCGCGACAACCAGCGCATCCAACTCAATGTCAACGCCGGGCTCACCGTCGACATCGACCACCTCGAGGAGGCGGGCGCCGATGGCATCGGCCTCTATCGCACCGAACTGCAGTTCATGATCGCCTCGGCTCTGCCGCGCATCGAGCGACAGACCGCGACTTATCGAGCGGTGCTCGATGCCGCCGGGCAGAAAACCGTGGTCTTTCGCACACTCGATATCGGCGGCGACAAGGTACTCTCCTATCTGCGCAACAAGCCCGAGGAGAACCCAGCACTTGGATGGCGCGGCGTCAGGCTCGCCCTTGACCGCCCAGCGCTCCTGCAAACGCAAATCCGCGCCATGATCCGCGCCGCGGATGGCCGTCCGCTCACGGTGATGGCGCCCATGGTCTCGGAGCGATCCGAGCTCGTCGCCGTGCAGACTCTGATCGCGGGCGAGATCGAGCGGGCAAAGCGCCAGGATCGTAAAGTTCCAAGCGCGCTCAAGGTCGGCATCATGATCGAGGTGCCGTCGATCCTGTTCGCGCTCGACGACCTCATGGACCTCGTGGATTTCGTCTCTATCGGATCGAACGACCTCTTCCAGTACCTCTATGCGGCGGACCGCGGCAACGAGATGGTGGGCAACCGCTATGATCCGCTGTCGGTGCCGTTCCTGCGCGCGGTCCGGCTGATCGTGGAGGCGGGCGAACGGCACGGGGTCGCCGTTTCGCTGTGCGGGGAGATCGGCGGCCGGCCGCTGGAGGCTGCTGCGCTGATCGGGATCGGGCTGCGCTCGCTGTCGATGGCGCCGGCCTCGATCGGGCCGGTCAAGGCGATGGTGCTGTCGCTCGATGCGGAGCGTGTCTCGAACTTCCTGATGCCGCTGATCGCCCCTGGGCGGCATGGCTCGGTGCGCGAGGCGCTGACGCGTTTTGCCGAGAACGAGGGCCTGGAAATTTGAGTAGCGCGGCGAGGATGCAAACCGCGGCTACGATGGCCTGCCTGCCTGATGGGCTGGCCTGTGCCTGACATTGGCCTCGATCCCAACGTCGTCCTGCTCGCGGCCATCGCCTTCATGCTCGCCGGCTTCGTCAAGGGTGTCGTTGGCGGTGGTCTTCCGGCTGTCGCCGTTCCCATCATGGCGACCAGCTTCGAGCCGGCGACGGCCGCGGCGCTGACATTCGTGCCGGTGATTGCGACCAACATCTGGCTGCTCGCCCAGGGCGGGCTCTTCCTCAGGGTGATCGCGCGCTACTGGCCGTTTCTCGGCATGCTGGCGATTGGCTCAGCAATCGGATCGCAGATCCTGGTGAGCGTCGCCCCGGAGACCATGAAGCTTGCGATCGGTGCCATGGTGATCGTGCTCTCCCCCCTGCCCTTCCTGCCGAAGCGCTTTGCCATCAAGGCGGGCTGGCAACCGTGGCTCAATCCGTTGGCCGGGCTGGTGCTCGGCATCATCGGCGGGGCGACGGTCATGCTGGCGCCCGTCATCCTCTATTTCGTGGCGCTCCGGATCGACAAGGACCTGTTCGTCGCTTCCATGGGCGCCATCGCGCTGAGCTCGATGACGCCACTGTTCATTGGGCTAGCTGCCAGCCGCGTGCTCGGCGGGCACGAGCTGATGGTGTCGACGCTTGCCTTTGCCCCCGCTGCGCTCGGCATGGCAGTTGGTGTTTGGCTCAGGGGACGGATCTCGCAGCGCAACTTTCAGATCCTGCTGAGCCTTGGCCTGCTGGCCATCGGCCTTAACCTGATCTGGCGCAGCCTCGGCCTACTGACCGGCTGAGGCCGTTTCTGCGGGCTGCAAGTCGGCGCCCATCACAAGCCACCGACAACCTCCGCCTTCTCTAGGACGGCGCGCAAGAGGACGTTGGTGCCGGCTGTCGCCCACTCGGGCTTCATGTCCTCGGCTTCGTTATGGCTGATGCCGTCGACGCAGGGCGTGAACACCATGGCGGCGGGCGCGACGCGCGCCATGTTGACGGCGTCGTGGCCGGCACCCGACGTGATCTCGCGGGCCGAAAGACCGAGATCGCGGGCAGCGTGGCGGACAGCGTCGACGCAGTCGGCATCGAACGGCAGGGGCGCCCAGTCGGCGACGACCTTGACCTCAGCGGTGAGGCCGGTGGCGGATGCAATCTCGTCGATGCCGGCGCGCAAGGCCCGATCCATCGAGATGAGCTTGTCGCCGTCGGGGTGACGCAGGTCGACGGTCAGGAAGACGGAGCCCGGGATCACGTTGCGCGAGTTGGGATAGGCCTCGATCATGCCGCAGGTCGCGCAGGCGGAGGGATCGTGGGCATGGCCGATGGCGTTGACGCGCTCGACGATGCGGGCGGCCCCGAGCAGGGCGTCGCGGCGCCGGCGCATCGGTGTCGGGCCGGCGTGGCTCTCCTGGCCCTGCAAGCGGATCTCGTACCACTTCTGTCCGTTGGCCACCGTCACGATGCCGATGTCGATCCCCTCTTCTTCCAGCAAGGGGCCCTGCTCGATATGCAGCTCGAAGAAGGCGTGCACCGGCCGACCGCCAACGGGCTCGGGGCCGTCGTAGCCGATGCGCTGCAATTCTTCGCCGAGCCCCTTGCCCTCGGCATCCTGCAACGCGAGGGCCTGGTCGAGGTCGTAGACGCCACCGAAGACGGCGGAGGCCACCATGGAGGGGGCAAAGCGCGAGCCTTCCTCGTTGGTCCAGTTGACGATCTCGATCGGGTGGCGGGTCTTGACGTCGAGGTCGTTGAGCGTGCGCACCAGCTCGAGCGCGGCCAGGACGCCGAGAGCGCCATCGAACTTGCCACCGGTCGGCTGGGTGTCGAGATGGCTGCCGACCATCACCGGCGGCAGGCTGTCGTCGGTGCCTTGCCGGCGCGCGAACATGGAGCCCAGGCCATCGACCTTGATCGAGCAGCCCGCGGCCTCGGCCCAGCGGGCGAACAGAGCGCGGCTCTCCTTGTCGAGGTCGGTGAGTGTCAGGCGGTTGACGCCGCCCTTGGAGGTGGCGCCGATCTGGGCCATCTCCATCAGGCTCGACCACAGTCTTTCGCCGTTCACGCGAAGGTTCGTTTCTTGAGGCGGCATCGGCGCGCTTCCTGTCTTTGCTCGTTTGTGACGCCCCGGGCCCAGCACCCGGCATCAAGGGGCGCGGCATCTTAGCATGGCAATCCGCTGCGCAGCGTCCATCGCGGCGCTGTGACGCCATGTACACAGCCTCCCCCGTGGTGGACGCTGCGATCTTGGCGGTGCGCACCGCCTTTGTTAGTGTCCCGCCGACTTCCGTCGCGCGACGGTGACCGACAAGGCCTGCAGCGCCAGCGCAGGGCACTGGCCTACGCTCGTCCAACCCTTGATCGCGAAGAACGCACGAGGCCCGCCCGATGCAGACCAACACACGTACCGCACTCATTCTCGGCGTATCGGGACAAGATGGCGCGTACCTGGCTGACCTGCTGCTCAAACGAGGGCTCGAGGTCGTCGGCACCTCGCGTGACAAGGAGATTTCCACATTCGCCGGTCTCAGGGCGCTCGGCATCCACGACAAGGTGACGCTGATGTCGACCATGCTGTCGGATTTCCGCAGCGTCGCCGTGACGCTCAGCAAGGTTCGGCCGCACTACATCTACAATCTCGCCGCCCAGTCCTCCGTCGGTCTGTCCTTCGACCAGCCGGTAGAGACCATCGACAGCATCATGCACGGTACCATCAACATCATGGAGGCCATGCGCTTCCTCAACCTGGATGCACGGCTCTATAACGCCTGCTCCAGCGAGTGCTTCGGCAACACCCACGACAAACCCGCCGACGAGACAACGCAGTTCCGCCCGCGCAGTCCCTACGCCGTTGGCAAGTCGGCCTCGCACTGGGCGATCGTCAATTACCGCGAGGCCTATGGCCTCTATGCCTGCTCGGGTTTCCTGTTCAATCACGAATCGCCACTACGGCCGGCCCGCTTCGTCACACAGAAGATCGTGCGCGGCGCCATGGACATCGCCGAAGGCAAAATGGACAAGCTGGAGCTTGGCGATCTCGAGCTGGCGCGCGACTGGGGGTGGGCGCCGGAGTACGTCGAGGCAATGCGGCGCATGCTCGATCTCGATGAACCCAACGATTTCATCATCGCCACCGGCGAGACGCGGCGGCTGAGCGACTTCGTTGCCACATGCTTCAATGCGGTCGGTCTCGACTGGACGAAATACGTCACGAAGAACGATGCGTTCCGTCGACCGACAGACATCATGTATTCGAGCGGCAACCCGGAAAAGGCGCGGCGGATGCTCGGCTGGCAGGCCGAGGCGCACATGGACCAGGTGGTCGAGAAACTGATGGCTGCCGAACGCGAACGCCGCGCCCTGGCGTCGCGGTGCGGCTCGCCATAGAGCCAGGACGAGCCGGCACCGAACGCGCGGCGTTACAGCGACAGGGCCAGGCGCATGCCTTCGTCGATGGCGCGCACGGCATCAAGCTCGGCCGATCGGAAGGCCCCGCCGATGACGTGGACGCGGCGGCCCGTCTTGGCGAGTGCATCCTGCAGGGAACGCTCCTCATTCTGGCCGGCGCAAATCACCACGCTATCCACCGGGATGGTGCGCTGCTTGCCATCCACCGTTACGTGAACGCCGGCATCGTCGATGCGCTGATAGGTGACGCCCGAGAGCTGCTGCACCTTTGCCCGGGCGAGCTCCAGTCGTAGGATCCATCCGGTCGAGACGCCGAGCGAGCGGCCCATGCGTCCGGGCTTACGCTGCAGCATCGTGACCTCGCGCGCAGGCGGTGCCTCGGGCGCCTTGGCGAGGCTACCGGGCGTCGCGGTTTGCGGGTCGACACCCCAGTGGCGCAGGAACTCGGGCACGGAGTCGGCTGACGCCCCTTTTTCCGTCAGCAGGAATTCTGCGACGTCATAGCCGATTCCGCCGGCGCCGATGATGGCAACGCGACGGCCCGCCTGGCGTTTGCCCGACAGCACCTCGGCGTAGGTCATGCACATGGGATGGTCGATGCCGGCAATGTCGGGGCGCCGCGGCGTCGCGCCGGTGGCGACCACCACGTCGTCGAAGCTGGTTGCCAGCTCGTCCGGGCTCGGGGTGGCGGACAATCGCAGCGTGACGCCGTGATCTGCGATCTCGTTGCGATAGTAGCGTAGCGTCTCATCGAATTCCGTCTTGCCGGCCACGTTACGCGCCAAGTTGAGCTGGCCGCCGATCCGGTCCGCGGCCTCGAACAGCACCACGTCATGACCTCGGGCGGCGGCGGTCGTTGCGCAGGACAAGCCCGCCGGTCCGGCGCCGACGACGGCAACCCTCTTCTTTGCCGACGGCGGGGGCGTATCCAGATCGATTTCCCGGCCGGCTCGCGGATTGACCAGACAGGTGGTCACGCGATCGGAGAAAATGTAGTCGAGACACGCCTGGTTGCAGGCGATGCAGACGTTGATGGCAGAGGCTCTGCCCTGTCGCGCCTTGGCGATGAAGGCCGGATCCGCCAGCCACGGACGTGCCATCGAGACGAGATCGGCGGCGCCGGAGGCCAGCACTTCCTCGGCAAGGTCAGGCGTATTGATGCGGTTCGAGGCGATGACGGGAATGTTGACCGCCTCCTTGAGGCGGCGGGCTGCGAAGGTCCACGCGCCGCGAGGCACCTTTTGCGCGATGGTCGGCACGCGCGCCTCGTGCCAGCCGACGCCCTGGTTGAGGATGCTGGCGCCAGCCGCCTCGGCGGCACGGGCCTGGGCCACGATCTCTTCGGCCGTGAGTCCGCCATCGACCAGATCGATCGAAGAGATGCGATAGATGACGATAAAGTCGTGGCCGACGGCGCGACGGACGGCTTTGAGCACCTCGGCGGGAAACCTGAGGCGGTTTTCGAGGCTGCCGCCCCAGTTGTCGTCGCGATCGTTGGTGCGGGGGGCCGTAAACGTATTGATCAGGTAGCCTTCGGAGCCCATGACCTCGACACCGGCATAGCCGGCCTCGCGGGCAAGCGCTGCGCAGCGGGCATAATCCTCGATAGTGCGGGCGATGTCCGCCTCGTCCATGCGCCGAGGCTGCTTGGGATTGATCGGCGAGGCGATCGTCGAGGGGCTCACGGGGGCGTCGCCCTTGGCGTAGCGGCCGGCATGCAGGATCTGCAGCACCATCTTGCCGCCGGCATCATGGACGGCGCGCACGATATCGCGGTGCTCGGCGACCTGCTCGGACCGCATCAGCGTTGGCCCCTGCGGCTCGATCAGCCCCTCCTCGTTCGGCGCGTAGCCGCCCGTCACCAACAGGGCCGCACCACCCAGCGCGCGCTCCTCATAGAAGCGCTGGATGCGCTCGTGCGGGCGATCGAGGGTCTCCAGGCGGGTGTGCATGGACCCCATGATGGCCCGGCACGAGAGCGTGGTGTGGCCGAGGTCGAGGGGGCTCAGGAGGTGAGGGAAGTCGGTCATCGTCATGTCCAGTTATTGGCTGGCAGGGCAGCAGGCATGTCGGCAAGCGCAAGGGCTGCACGCCATTTGTGGCGGCCGATTGCCGGCCGGCGCGAGCCAGCCTTCACGGCAGGCAGGATCACGTAACGTCAATATAGGCAGGTGGAACGGCTGGCGTCAGCCAGACACCATTGGCGGCGCGAAAAAAGGCGTAGCCGGCCCGCTGCATCTCGCCGGCTCTCACCGTCAGGACGACGGGCCGGCCATGGCGAGCGCCAACCTTGGTGGCGGTCGCAGCGTCGGATGACAGGTGGACGTGCTGGCGCGCGCCTGGATGCAGGCCCTGCTCCCTGATCGAGGAGAGGTTGCGGTCGGCTGTGCCATGAAAGAGGACGTCGGGCGGCGCGGCCGCCTCGAGTGCCAGGTCGACGTCGATCGAATGGCCCTGGTTGGCGCGGATCCTGCGGTGATCGGGGCTCAAGGCAAATCTCTGCTTGTCGTTCTCGGCCACGATCCGCTCCAGGGTCGGCCGGTCGAGCGCGACGCCTGCCGCAGAGGCCTTGGCGAGGAGGTCGTCGACGTCGGCCCAGCCCTCGCCGTCGAGCGACAGTCCGATGCGGGCGGGATCGTGTCGCAGAACGAGGCTCACGAAACGGCTCTTCGGCACGAGGTCACGATCCATCGGTCGGCTTCCCGCTGCGCGTTGGTATTGCTCACGCCCCGATTTGGCGCCCAATCAGGGCACTTTCGCGACAGGGACCACATCGACGGCAACGTCGACGGTGTGTTCGCCGCCGCCGAGTAGAATGCCGGTGATGGGTGCGATATCGCGGTATTCGCGCCCGAGGGCAAAGGCAACGTGCTCCTGGTCGGCGATCAGCTTGTTGGTCGGGTCGAAGTCGACCCAGCCCGTTTCCAGAGTCCAGACGGCGAACCAGGCATGCGATGCGTCCGAGCCCTGGAGCTTTTCCTGGCCTTCCGGCGGCTTGGTGAGCAGATAGCCGCTGACGTAGCGCGCGGGCAGGCCGAAAGCGCGACAACAGGCCAATGCCACATGGGCAAAGTCCTGGCAGACGCCGCGCCGCTGCTTCAGGACGTGATCGACAGGCGTCGAGACATCGGTTGCCGAATTGTCGAAGGCGAAGTCGTCAAAAATCCGGCTAGTGAGATCCCAGGCCGCCGCTAGCGCCGGCCGGCCCGGCTGGAACGAGGCCTTGCCATATTCTACGACGGCAGGGGTCGTGGCCGTGAAGGAAGAGGGCACGGCATACTGGGCGGCGTCGAGATCGATGCCGTTGCGGGGCTGGGTAACGGAGGTGCGCAACGCTTCCCAGGGCACGGACGAGTCGAGGTTCACCTGCGGTCGTGGGCGCAGCTCCACCACGGAGCGTGCGTGCAGCACGAACTCGATATGCTCCTCATCGATCTCAAGCAGGGAGATGGGATTGCCGAAGTAGTCGAAACGGTCGCTGCGGGCGTTCGGCGCCGGCTCCAGCAACAGGCTGTGGCGGTGGACGACCTGATGCTCGATATCACGCGGCGCCAAGTGGATCAGATGCTGCGACTGCGTCACTGTCGACTCGTAGCGATAGGCCGTACGGTGCGAAATATCGTAGATCATGGTTGATGCTGTTCGCTCCGCGGGGCGACTCGATGCGGCTCGTCGTCGGTCAGGCGGAAATAGCGCCGGGAAATTGCATCCGACAAGGCGGGCAGGTCGGCAAGGGCCTGCTGCAAGAACACGGCTAGTCCAGAACGGGTGCCGTCAGCATCGGTCGTGCTCAACGCTTCGACATCGGCCAGGCGGACCGCGGTCTGCAGACCGAGCACGATGCGGCGCTCGCGCGGCAGAGCGGTACCTTCCGTGGCCTGCGGCAGGCCTTCGAGATGGCGCGTCAGGACGGCCATCTGGTAGGCGAGGCTGCGGGGATTGGATTCGTCCATCACGAGAAGATCGAGCACGAGCGGCAACATCGGCTCGACGCGATAACGCGAGCGATAGGTGATGAAGCTGTCGGCAAGCTCGAGCACGAACTTCAAACGTTCCGAGTTCGCTTTCGGCTGACGCCGACTGTGCAAATAGAGCGTTCAACGTATCGACGAGGTTGTAGGCGCGCTCGAGGCGGCGGCCGATGTTGAGAAAGAACCAGCCGTAGTTGCGCGTCATGCTCTCGTGCATGTGGCCACTGAACGTCGAGATGATCGCGAGCTTGTCCTCGATTTCATCGAGCAGCTCGCTGGCGCCGGCCTCGAGCATGCGCTTGTGCCAGTTGTCGCCGACCTGGAACTTCGCTATCGACCGCCAGGCCTCAAGCGACAGGCGATCGCGCGTCAGGTTGGCCACCCTGTAGATGCCGTTGAAGCTCTGCTCCAGGCTATAGACACCTCGGCGGTCGGACATGAGCTCGCGGGCGAGCTGTTGCGCCTTGATGCCTTCGCGGACAGGCGGCGCAGGCGTTCGATTTGTCGGTAGGCTTTTGGCCCTTCTGCAGAAGAAGCTGCAGGCAGATCTCGGCGCTCGGGCCCGTCGGGGCTTGGTCCGAAATATTCCAGCCGCCGATGGCCGAGCCCGCCGCGCGCGACCCGCAGGGTCCAGTCTGCCCGTTCGACGTAGCGGCCGAGCCAGAACAGATTGTCGGCGACGCGGCTCTGCAGTGCGCGTTGGGCGCGGTCGATCCGCGCGGTCTCGAGTTGCGACTGCCATAGGCTGACAAAGGGCTTCTCGGGCGCATCGCGCAGCACCCAGACATCGTGCGTGTCGCCGCTCGAGGCGCTGAGGGCCACGGCTGCATGCGGGATCGACCGCCATGGCGACGCCGCCCGGCAGGACGCTGAAGCCATCCTGCATGGCGCTGACGAAAAGACGAAGCGCGATCGGTTGCGGCTTGAGGCCCTGCGCCGTCAAGGTCGGCATGGTGCTGAAACCGATCGGCTGCTCGGCCACCAGGCGATGGCCGTGCATCGCCATGTCCTGCTTGAGCATATCGCGCTCGGCGCTCGACATGGCCGTGGTCGAGCGGCCGAGCGTGGCGCGGCCGGGGCGGCCGGTGCCTTCGCGAGCGGGTCGGATGATCATGTTGTCGAGCTGGCTCACGACATGGTCGCGCGCGGTGTCGTCGCCGAGCCACCAGCGCGGCGCGTCCCACAGCAGAGATCCTCACCGAGCAGGTGCTGGCACAGGATCGGACAGATAGCCGCCAAGGCCGCGGTTCTCGATGACGGCCGAGCCCAGCGCGTTGGTCATGAGGCTCGGCGATCTTGCGGCAGGCGTTGAGCAGGCCGACCGGCCCGTCGAAGGCGTCGGGATCGAGTTCGAGCGGATCGGCCTTGGCGCCCTCGATGCAGCGCACGATGGAATCGACCGGCTTCAGGCCTTCGAGCGTCTTGAGGAACAGCTCATCTCCGACCACACGCAGGTCGCCGCCTTCGACCAGATGCATGCCGAGATAGCGGGCGATGTAGGCGTGGCTGAAATAGTCATCATGGCTCGGGCCGGGCGTCAGCAGGACGATGTTCGGGCTCTTGGCGCCGATGCGGGCGACCAGCGCTGCATGCAGTCTCGTGGAAGTGCGACGCCAGGCGGCGGGCGTCGCAGGTGGCGAAGATATCGTCGGTGACGTCGGCCTGCATGATGCGGTTGGCGACTGCATAGCCGATGCCGGCGGGTGTCTCGGCGTGGCTGTCGATGACGCGCCATTGACCATCGGGGCCGCGTGCCAGGTCGGCATGGCATAGAACTGCAGGTGTCCGCCCGGCGGCGCGATGCCCTGGCAATTGCGCAGATAGGCAGGGTCGGAGAACACGAATGCGGGGGGAATGCTGCCGGATCTGAGCAGGTTCTGCGGGCCGTAGATGTCGGCGAGGATCGCGTTGAACAAGCGTGCCCGCTGGCACAGCGCCTGCTCCAGCCAGCGCCACTCGCCTGCCGAAATGATCAATGGCGTCAGGTTGAGCTGCCACTGGGAGTTCTCGGTGTCGGGATCGGCGAAGATGTCGTGGACGAGGCCGGTCTCACGCACCTGACGATCCAGGCGCGAGGCGCGCGCCAACCGCTCGCGCGGCGGCAAGGCCGTCAGGGCGTCAACGAAGGTCCGCCAATGCGTGCGCATGCGGCCATCGGGCGTTCGCAGCTCATCGTAGGAGCCCGGCGGAACGTCGTAGGCCTGAAGCAGCGTGCTCAAGGCCTGATCCTGGCTGTTTGGCTTGGCTGACATTGCGCCCCGCTGAATGCACCCGCAGTCAAACAGGCCAAATGCGCCCCGTTCGTGCAGGCCTCGGAGTTAACTTTAGCCAGCCGTCCTGGGCATTCAAACCAATTGACGCCGGAATGGTTTTCCATTGCTTCGCTTTGGCTCTGGCCGGCCTGTTTTGTTGCCCGATTATCACGGAGGCGGCCGTCAGGCAGGGTTTTTCGAGCCACTCGCCAGCACAATCAGGGCTTTCGCAGGTCCAGGGTTAACGGGTATTCGGCATTGATTCGGGCCGGGCCGACGGACGGAGCATGTGCCGAATGGCCCATCGCCTCAAATCGTGCCAAGCGACGTCCCTCTGCCTCGTAGGCGTTGACCGGAAAGACTTCGAAGTTGCGACCGCCCGGGTGCGAGACGTGATAGCGACCGCCCCCGATCGAGCGCCCCGTCCAGGTATCGATGACATCGAAGACCAGCGGCACATGCGGCCTGATGGTCGGGTGCAGGGCCGACGGCGGCGCCCAGGCCCGGTAGCGAATGCCTGCGACACGTTCGCCCTGGGTAGCGGTCGGCGCCAGCGGCAGGGCGTGGCCATTGCAAGCGACGACGTAGCGATTCTCGGCCTGTCCGCGGACGGTGACCTGGACGCGCTCCAGCGAGCTGTCGACGTAGCGCGCCGTGCCGCCAATCGAGCCCTCCTCGCCCAGGACGTGCCAAGGCTCGAGGGCTTGTCGCACCTCGAGGTTGAGGGGGCCGGCCTGGATCGTGCCATAGAGCGGAAAGCGGAATTCGAAGTGCGGGCGGAACCAGTCGCTCTCGATCGGCAAACCGGCTGCCTGGAGGTCGGCAATCACCGATTCAAAATCAGCCCAGACGATAGTGCGGCAGCATGAAGCGATCGTGCAGCGTGGTGCCCCACCGCACCAGCTCGCCGCGATAGGGCTTTTCCCAGAAGAAGGCGATCATGGCGCGCAACAGCAGTTGCTGGGCGAGGCTCATGCGCGCATGCGGCGGCATTTCGAACGAGCGGAACTCGACGAGACCGAGCCGGCCGGTCGGGCCATCCGGGGAATAGAGCTTGTCGATGCAGATCTCGGTGCGGTGCGTGTTGCCGGTGACGATCGACCAGGAGATTGCGAAAGATGCGATCGACCAGCCAGGGCGCCACCGGATCGCCCAGCGGGATCGGGGATCTGCGCCAAAGCGATCTCGAGCTCGTAGACGCTTTCGTGGCGGGCTTCGTCGACGCGCGGGGCCTGACTGGTCGGGCCGATGAAGAGGCCGGAGAAGAGATACGAGAGCGAGGGATGGTGGTTCCAGTAGGTGACGATGCTGGCCAGAAGGTCGGGGCGTCGCAGAAACGGGCTGTCGGCAGGTGTCAGGCCCCCCATGACGATATGATTGCCGCCGCCGGTGCCGGTGTGGCGGCCATCGAGCATGAACTTCTCGGTCGCCAGCCGCGCAAAGTGCGCGTCCTCGTAGAGGCCTTCGCGTGATGTCGATCGCCTCGCGCCAGCCGGTCGACGGGTGGACGTTGACCTCGATGACGCCGGGATCGGGCGTGACCTTGATGACGTTGATGCGCGGGTCGGCGGGCGGGGTGTAGCCCTCGACGTGGACCGGCATGCCCACCGTGCGCGCGGTCTCCTCGACCGCTGCAACGAGGGCAGCGTAATCGGCCGCATCCTCCAGCGGTGGCATGAACACGCACAGGCGGCCGTCGCGTGGCTCGACCGTCAAGGCGGTGCGCACCTTGCCATCGATGTCTGATGGCGCGCGCGCGCCCGCTAGCCGCTGCCAGCGCTGCGATGGCGTCGGTGGTTGCGGTTCGGCGCTCCTGGCGGAGCGTTTGGGCGGATCGGCAGATCGGGTGCCGGAGCGAAGGGATCGCGCGGTTGGATCTGGGGCGTCTGCAGAGCAGACAGGTGGGCGAGGGAACCCAGCGGCAGGCGAAATCCTGCCGGCGAATCACCTGGGACGAGGAACAGTTTGTCGCGCCGCAACGACCAGCGCTCGGTCTGCCAGCGGCGTCGCCGATCGGCACTCTGCCAGACCTGCAAGCGGCAGGACGTAGCTCGCGGGTTTGTCGAGGCCGCGCTCGAACACCTTGACGATACGGGCCCGCTCGGCGGGGTCGGCGAGCCTGTTGGAGACCGGCTCGACGTTGATCGGCAGCCGCTGCTCGACCAGCGCGAAATGGCCGACGTCCTCGTAGGCCGGCATGGCGCTGTCGCCATGCAAGCCGAGCTGCTCGCACAGAGTGCTCGAGAAACGCGCGGCATCCGCGATGGTGGCTGGCGTGGCTGTGGCCTCGACTGCAATCAAGGCCGGGTCCTGCCACAACGGCTCGCCGTCGGCACGCCAGTAGAGCGCAAACGCCCAGCGTGGCAGCTGCTCGCCCGGATACCATTTGCCCTGACCGTAGTGCAGCAGGCCACCCGGCGCGAAACGGCGCTGCAGGCGGCGGACGAGTTCGTCGGCAAGACGCCGCTTGGTCGGTCCGACGGCTGCCGTATTCCACTCATCGCCGTCCATGTCGTCGACGGACACGAATGTCGGCTCCCCTCCCATGCTCAGGCGGACGTCGCCGCGTTGCAGGCGGTCATCGACCTGGTCGCCGACCGCCACGATACGCTCCCACTGCTGGTCGCTGTAGGGCTTGGTGACGCGCGGCGTTTCGAGGATGCGCTCTACCTTCATGTCGAAGCCGAACGTGACCTCGGCAGCTTCGTGACTACCTGAAATCGGCGCCGCACTCGATGGGGCGGGCGTTGCAGCCAGCGGGATGTGCCCTTCGCCCGTCAGCAAACCCGATGTCGGGTCGAGGCCGATCCAACCGGCACCCGGCACATAGATTTCTGCCCAGGCATGGAGATCGGTGAAGTCGATGTCGGTTCCGCTCGGGCCGTCGAGCGATTTCACGTCCGGCGTGAGCTGGATGAGGTAACCCGAGACAAAGCGCGCGGCGAGGCCAAGATGGCGGGCGATCTGGACGAGAAGCCAGCCGGAATCGCGGCATGAACCGCTGGCGTTCAGCAGCGTTTCCTCCGGCGTCTGCACGCCCGGCTCCATACGCACGAGATAGCGGATTTCGCGTTGGAGACTGCGATTGAGGTCGCACAGGAAGTCGATCGTCAGGCGTGGCGTCTTGTCGATGGCGTGGAGATACTCGGCGAGGCGCGGGCCGGCTGGCATCGGCTCCAGATAGGGTTGCAGCTCCTTGCGCAGCTCGGGATCATAGGTGAACGGCCAGTCGGCGGCGGCTTCCTCGATGAAGAAATCGAACGGATTGATCACCGCCATATCGGCGACGAGTCAACCGTCACCACCAGCTCGCGGGTCGGTTCGGGCAACACGACGCGGGCGAGGAAATTGCCGAACGGATCCTGCTGCCAATTGATGAAATGCGTCTTCGGCAGGATCGACAGGGAATAGGACAGGATACCGGTCCGGCAATGCGGCGCGGGGCGCAACCGGATCACCTGCGGGGAGACGGAGATCAAGCGGTCGTAGCGATAGCTGGTGTTATGCGTGAGGGCGACGTGAAGCGTCATCCGATATTATATCCCATGGTTCGGCCCATTTTCCGTCGCGTCGGCTCAGTGCTGCCGAGGCTCGTGCGCGCGAGCGCAATGGCCGCTTCTCTTGTTTCGCAGCACCTGTTCCGCAGCGTCTGCACCACCGCCGCCGTCAAAGCAACATGCGCAAAGCCACAAGGCTCTGTGATGTCATGGTTCGACGTCGGTTTGCCGTGGTTTGCAGAACATGCGGAAGCTTCAAACCCGACACCCTATGCCTGGCTCTGCGACTGCGTCTGTGTGACCTGCGGCTGGCCGAAGAACACCTCGGCAAGATTGCCGGAGAGTTCGTTCAGCTTGCGCTGGAGTTGATCGTTAAGGGCATGGAGGTTGGCGTAGAGCCTGGGATCGCTGCCGGCGTCCTGCAGGATCTCCGCCAGGATCTCTGCCTCCTCCTGTGCCCGTGACGTGCCGCGCAAACCGTAACCTGCACGCAACTCGTGCAACTGACTCTGGATCTGGCCTATGCAAAAGCTGATCGACCGGGGATGGCCCTGATTGAGCAGCAGGAACTTCGCGATGCGGTTGGGATCGGCGCCGCGCTGTTCGAAACGGTGGAAGGCCTGGTAGGCCGCTGCGGATCTGAGGACCAGCGACCAGAACGTGGCGTCCGCGACGCGGTCGTGCCTCGCTGCCCTCGGTGGCGAGCTGGGCGAATTTGACGTCGAGCAGCCGGCTCGTCTGGTCGGCACGCTCGATCATCAGTCCCAGGCGGAAGAAGCGCCAGCCCTCGTCGCGATACAACGTACTCTCGACCACGCCGATCTGGGCGTAGCAGCCGAACTTGATCTGGCCGCAGGTTCGCGACAGCCGGATCGGATCGAGATCGGCGTCCGATATCGTGAGCATGCGGTTGTAGTATTCGTTGAGCTGGATCCACATCTCCGTCGGGATTATGGCGCGCAAGGCACGTGCATTTTCGCGGGCGGCGCGCAAGCGCAAACAGAACCGAGCCCGGATTCTTCATGTCAGCGACGTAGAAATTGATGACGTTGGCGAACGAGCTGTCATCGTACGACGCATCGAAGCGCTCCTGGTCGGCATGCAGCGCCACCAGCCAGGCCCACGACATATCCGCATCGCGACCGCGATCATAGGCCATGTGCGTTTCGATGATGCGGGCGAGGCTCGAGCATCGCTCCAGATAGCGCGCGAGCCAGAAGAGATCCTCGGCGTTGCGAGCGAGCAGGCTCATGTCCGCTCCTCCAGAACCCAGGTGTCCTTGGTGCCGCCGCCTTGCGACGAATTGACGATGATCGAACCGCTGCTTCAAAGCCACGCGCGTCAGGCCGCCGGGCAGCACCCACGTCTCGCGGCCGGTGACGGCGTAAGGGCGCAGATCGACGTGACGCGGGGACACCTTGCCGTCGATCAGGGTCGGGCACACGGAAAGATCGATCATCGGCTGGGCGATGAAGTTGTCCGGATTGTCCTGAACCTGCTTGCGGCATCAGCTCGAGTTCGTGGCGCGAGCTTTCGGGCCGACGACGATGCCGTAGCCGCCGGATTCGCCGACCGGCTTCACGACGAGTTCGGCGAGGTGGTCGAGCGTGTGGGCGAGGCCTTCGGCGGTCGCGCAGATGTGGGTTTCCACGTTCTGCAGGATCGGCTCTTCCGACAGATAGTATTTGATGATCGCGGGCACGTAGGCATAGACGGCCTTGTCGTCGGCGACGCCGGTGCCGACGGCATTGGCCAGGGTCACATTGCCCTTGTGAGCCGCCCGCATGAGGCCGGCGACGCCGAGCATGCTGGTGGGATTGAAGGCTTCGGGGTCGAGGAAATCGTCGTTGATGCGGCGATAGATGACGTGCACGGGCTCGGGACCTGCGAGCGTGCGCATGAATACCTTGTCGTTCTCGACGATGAGATCGCGTCCCTCGACGAGGGGTACGCCCATCTCGCGCGCGAGGAAGATGTGCTCGAAGTAGGCCGAGTTGAAGACGCCGGGCGACAGCAACACGACGGATGGATCGGTGACGCCGGCAGGGGCCACCTCGCTCAGCTTTGCCATCAACTGGTCGCCGTAATTGGACACCGGTTTGACGCGCAGGCCGCGCATGAGGTCGGGAAATGCGCGCTGCATCAAGTGACGGTTCTCGACGACGTAGGACACGCCCGAGGGCGCCCGGCCGTTGTCCTCGAGCACGAGAAAGTCGCCTGCCCGGTTCCTTACGATATCAGTCCCGTTGATGTGGATGTAGGTGCCGCAAGCGACATCCAATCCCTTCATCTCTTTGCGGTAATTCGAATTTCCGAGAACCAGGGAGCCGGGAATGATGCCATCGGCAATGATTTTCTGGTCGTGATAGATGTCCCATAGGAACATGTTGAGCGCGCGAACGCGCTGGACCACGCCCGTCTCGATCGTGTGCCATTCGCTCGAGGTCAAAACACGAGGGATCACGTCGAACGGGAGGATGCGGTCGATCGCGTCCTTGTCGCTGTAGACCGTGAACGTGATGCCTAGATTGAAGAGTTCGTTCTCAGCCTCAGCCGAGCGCTGGACCAGGGTCGGAAGGTCGATCTGGCCGAAGCGTTCTCGTACAACTGCAAGCTGGTGCTCGCGGCCTGTAGTGTTACCCAGCAATTCGCAGAAGAATGGTGCCGGTTCATATCCGTCGAATGGTGCCGTCTGTCCTGGCGTTGGCAAAATGATGCGCTCGCTGATCTCTGTGCCGCGACACTAAGCCCATATGCCCAAGCATCCGGCGCGGTCGAAGTCACTATAGAGCAAAGCAGACGTGCCCGATAGTCTGTCAAACGGGCGGTCACTGCCTTGGTTTTGGGCAGCGCACCGCGTTCGACGGGAGGGCCATTGCATGCGTCGAGCAGGGCGAGGAGCGGTCTCGATGATGATCGTTGGCGGTCGCGCCGGGCCTTTGCCCGGCGCCCGGCGTTCAGCGCCTTAATCGAACATGATGACGCCGCGGGCCACCTGGCCGTTGGCCATGATCCTGAAACCTTCGTTGATCTCCTCGAACTTATAGGTGCGGGAAATCAGGTCGTCGAGGTTGAGCTTCTTGTCCATCGACAGGTCGGCCAGCGTAGCAAAGTCAACGGCGGGGCGTACCGAGCCGTAGTAGGTTCCAGACAATGTCTGCTCGCCATAGACCATCAGGTGCGGCGTTATCGGCGCCCGGGTCGAGAACGCGGGGATGCCGACGATCACGGCATGACCGGCCGGCGCCAGGGCATCAACGATCTGGAGCACTGTCGGCTCGGTGCCGATGGCGTCGAAGGCGTAGTCGACGCCAAGGCCCGTGATCTCCTTCACGGTCTTTGCGACATCCTGGCGCTTGGCGTTGATGATGTGCGTGGCGCCGAAGTTGGTTGCCATCTGCAGCTTGTTGTCCAGCAGGTCGCACGCGATGATGGTTTTGGCCCCGGCAAGGCGCGCGCCCTGGATGACGTTCAAACCGACGCCGCCGCAACCAACGACGAGGACGCTTGAGCCCGGCTCGACCTTGGCATGGCGGATGGCCGCGCCGACGCCCGTCGCTACAGAGCAACCGATAATGGCCGCGTGCGCCCAGGGCAGGTCCTCGCGCACCTTGACGACCTGATCGGCAGGGCAGACGGAGTATTCGGTGAAGGTGCCGATGCGGGCCATGACGTTGATCGGCTCTCCATTCAGCTTCACACGGCTGGTGCCGTCGTGCATGACCCAGCGCGAGGTATCGTTGAAGCCGATGCACAATACTGTCCGTCCCTTGGCGCAATAGGGACAGTGACCGCAATTGGAGCGGAATGAGAAGATGACGTGGTCGCCCTTCTTCAGGTTGGCGACGCCAGGCCCCACCTCGACAATCTCGCCGGCGGCCTCATGGCCGAGTACCATCGGCAGCGGCAACGGCCAGTCGCCAACCATGATGTGCCAGTCCGACATGCACACGCCAGCTGCCTTGACCTTGACCCGCACCTCACCTGCCTTGGGGCCTTCCTGCTCGAGTTCCAGGATCTGGAGCGGCTTGTTGACTTCGGTCAGGACCGCAGCGCGGGTCTTCATGGGTTTTCCTCCGTCAGATGGCGGGCTCAGATATCGCTCGCGCAAGGGGACCGGCGGCACGTTCTCGCAGCCAACCGCCAGATCCAGCTTCGATTGCGTGCTATCGCGGTTTCCGCCTGCAGGGCCTGCTGGGACCGCGAAGCGGATGCGCGTGGTGTCACACTAGCCGCCGCCGCGGCGACATGCCAAGCCAGTGGGCACCAACGGGACTGCGAAGCACGCCTGCCAGCCGGCCTGGGAGGAGGTCACCGGGGCCGCATATTGCCCTTGGCGTGCGGGTATGACAGGCCCGTTTCTGATGGTCGTTCAGCCACCTCTCCTCACCGGATCGACCTAGGTCTGCACCCGATGCCGGCCGGGTTTCGCCATTTGCTGGAAAACCCGAAAATCTGTGCTGGATATTTGCCTCACAGCCGCCATATTGTCGCACCGGTTCCCAGGTTACTCGGCGCGCGGCGACTGACGGAAATCTCCGATCACCCGTTTCGCTCTAGACGTGCGTGGACCTTCGGAAGAATGCTGGCCCCTTGGAGCAGACGGACGCTCGGGGACTGCCACTGACAGTGTGAGGTTCGGGAGTGAGCTGGATCGACTATTGGAACGCCAAGCCGTCCATCTACGTGAATGCCCGCCATAAGCACGTTCACTATCGCAATGTCGCCGAAGGTATCGGCGCGCATATGGATGGTTGCGGCACCGTATTGGACTATGGCTGCGGCGAGGCCTTGTTCTCCCATGCCGTCGCCGAGAGCTGCAAGCAGCTCTATCTCTATGATGCGGCGCCGGCGGTCCGTGACGGTCTCGTCGCGCGCTATCGCGATCATGACGCCATATCCGTGCTCGACGATGCCGGCTTGGACGCGCTGGCACGTGGCAGTGTCGACCTTGTGATTGCAAACTCGGTCTTGCAGTATCTCGACGAGCTTGGCCTCATGCGCGCCATCCGCACCTGGAAGCGCGTCCTGGCCCCTGGCGGACGGATCCTGGTCGCCGATGTCATCCCGCGCTCGGTCGGCGCTGCGACAGATGCCATCGCATTGCTGCGCTTTGCTGGTCACAATGGTTTCCTCACCGCTGCCTGCGGCGGGCTGCTGCGGACGTTTTTCTCGGACTATCGGCGGCTACGCGGAAGCCTCGGCCTCACGCACATGGAAGAGTCGGAGGTTGGCGCTCTGTTTGCGTCCGAGGGGTTCGAGGTCTCGCGAGTGCATCCGAATATCGGTCACAATCAGGCTCGGATGGCGTTCATCGTGACACGCAGCGGGTCGGCTGCCGATGCGCGTGGCGACAAGACCCAAGCCTCGCAGCGCCGCCACGGAACCGTTGGCAACCTATGATCCAAGTCCGAGCGCTGCAGCGCAGCCACCTGCTGGCTGGTCTGGTGTTTTGCGGCCTCTGGTTCCTCTGTAGCTGGCCGTGGTTGTCCGGCAACGTTACCATTCCCTATGACGCCAAAGCCCTCTATCAGGCGCAGCTTCAATTCCTCGCCAACGCGCTTCATTCGGGCCAATCGCCCGCCTGGAACCCACACATCTTCGTAGGCCTGCCGCAGATCGCCGATCCGCAATCGCTGATTTTCTCTCCAGCTTGGCTGATCGCATGGTGGAGTGAGGCGCCGAGCTTCTGGAGCCTCGATGCCTACGTGTTCGCGCTCAAGGCCCTGGCAGGGGGCAGCGTACTGATGCTGTTTCGCGGGCACGGTTGGCATGCTGGCGCCGGCCTCCTGGCCGCTGTCGCATTTGCCTTCGGCGGATCGGCGGCATGGCGCATACAGCACATCGGCCAGATCCAGAGCTATGCCTTCTTTGCGCTGGCGTTGTGGCTGACCGTGCGGGCGACACGCCGGGCAGGGCTGATCGACGGGGCGGCGGCGGGCGTTGCCATCGGCCTGCTGATCGTCTCCCGCGACCAGGTCGCCATGCTCGGGTGCTACCTTCTCGCCATCATCGTCATTGCCGGTTGGCTGACCGCCGCCTTCCCACTCCAGGCGTTACGGCGACAACTTCCGGCGCTCCTCGCGGCAGGTGTCGTGGCTCTTGTGATCGCCATCCTGCCGGTTGCCTTCACTTGGGCGTTTCTTTCCGGTTCGAACCGGCCTTCGATCGATATCATCGAGGCTCACAGGGCCTCGCTGCACCCGGCCTCGCTGCTGAGCTTGTTCATCGCTGACCTGTTTTCTGCAGCAAATCCGGCAGCGGAATACTGGGGGCCCTATTCCGATCCATGGAACCCTGACGATCTGGCGCTCTCGCCCAACATGTGCCAGCTCTACCTTGGAGCACTGCCCATTCTGCTGGTGGTTATGGCCATGTTTCGCGGCCAACTCTGGCGCCGCGACGTCTTGGCATATGCCATCGCCGGCCTCTTTTGTCTGGTTTATGCGCTCGGTGCGTTCACGCCGGGCTTCAGTGTGATCTACGGCCTCGTTCCTGGTGTCGCCTTCTTCCGGCGGCCTGCCGATGCGACGTTCCTTCTTGGCGGTATGATGTCGATCCTGGCCGGCTATGCCGCCCACTGCTGGCTCACGGGCGAGTCTTTGTTGGAGCGCGACCGGATCGGCCGACGAGTCGGCTTGGTGGTCGCCATCATGATCCTCGTCGCGCTGGCAATTTCGATCCGACAGGGCCGGCTTGGCGTTGCCATCTTGCCGCTCGGCACGGGGCTGATGTGGCTCGGCGCCGCCGCCTTGCTGCTTACGCGGCGGCTTACAAAGCATTGGCGTGCCGGGCGTCTCGCCAGCTTGTTACCTGCGATCTTCCTGGCAGGCGACCTCGCAATCAACAACGGACCGAGTGAGGCGACAGGCAAGCCGGAGGATGCGACCCTCGAGGCGTTGCGGCCAGCGGCCCGCGACGAGACGCTGGCTTTCCTGAAGGCCCATGTTCGCCGTTCGCCGGGATCAGCGTGGCGCGATCGCATCGAGATCGCGGGGCTCGGCTTCAATTGGCAAAACATCGGCGAAGCTCAGGGTCTGGACCAGACTCTGGGCTATAACCCCCTGCGCATCGAAGTCGTGGCCAAAGCGCTTGGCGCGGGCGACTACATCGCCGGCTATGACCAGCGCGAATTCAGCATGTTCTTTCCCTCCTACCATTGCCAGCTCGCCGACATGCTCGGGCTTCGCTACATTGTCAGCCCCGTGCCCGTGGCCGCTGTCGACCACCAGATCGGCGCCAGCGAGTTGACACTGGCTGCCAGGACGCCAGACGCCTACATCTACGAGAACCCCGGTGCGATGGCGCGCGTGATGTTCGTGTCAGAAGCCATTCACGGCGATTTCGATGCCATCCTGGCAGATGGCCGTTGGCCGCGCTTCGATCCCCGCAAGGCGGTGCTTCTGGAGACGGGCGCACCTACAAGTGCTGCCACCCGTGCGCCCGCTTCATCCCCATTTGCTGCCTCGACATCGGCGTCGGTCGAGCTTGCGTCCTACCAGAATACGCGGATCGACATCACGGTCGACGCTGACCGACCGGGCTATGTGCTGCTCAACGATGTCTGGCACCCCTGGTGGCAGGCCACAGTCGATGGCGTGGCCGTGCCCGTTCTCAAGGCCAATCTCATGTTCCGGGCCGTCGCCGTGCCGGCGGGCCGCCATGTCGTACGCTTCGAGTTCCAGGCACTCGCTGGTCTTGCATCCGATTTGCGCCGGCAATGGCGGAGCGCCTGGGCCGGGGAGCCCTCGGAGAGGCATGTCGGCCAGAGGAATGTGCTGCAGCCCTTGCGTCGAGGCCACCGGGCCGAATAGCCTGATCGCTTGATCGATATCGACCCTTCGAGAGGGAGACCGGACGATGAGGCTCGGCAGCAAGGTTGCCATCATCACAGGTGCTGCATCCGGCATGGGAGCTGCGACGGCACGGCTGTTTGCGCGCGAAGGCGCCAAAGTGGTCATCGCCGACATGAAGGATGCCGACGGGCGGGCGATTGCTGCATCGATCGGGGATGGCGCCCACTTCGAAAAGCTCGATGTCACCGACGAGGCCAACTGGGCCGCGTGCGTCGAGGCGACAGTGCGCCGCTTCGGCAAGCTCGATATCCTCGTCAACAACGCTGGCATCTCGGGCAGCGCCGAAGAGGACCTCTATTCCACCGAGGCGTGGCACCGGATCATGAACGTCAACGCCACCGGCGTATTCCTCGGCACGAAATACGGCGTCAAGGCGATGGCGGCCTCCGGTGGCGGGGCAATCGTCAACCTCTCCTCGATCGCCGGCGTCATCGGCAGCGAGGGCATCCACATGGCCTACAACGCGTCCAAGGCAGCCGTTCGGCTGATGACGAAGTCGACCGCGGTGCAACACGCCAAAGATGGAATCCGCGCCAACTCCGTGCATCCCGGCGTCATGCCACCAATGCTCACCTCCGGGCGAACGGCCGATCCGCAGGTGCGCGCCAAGCGGATGGGTGTAATCCCGATGCGTCGGCCGGGCGAAGTCGACGAGGTGGCCTATGCGATCCTGTTCCTTGCCTCCGATGAAGCCTCCTACATAACCGGCACGGAGTTGCTGGTAGACGGCGGCGCCGTGGCCATCTGAAACCCTATCGATCCGCAATGGCGCCCGCTGCGCCGACTGGAGCCTCGTGCATGAAGTTCAACTTTTCCGAAGAGCAAGAGGAGTTCCGCTCCGTCGTCCGTCGCTTCCTCGAGGACAAGTCGCCGAGCACGGCCGTTCGGCGGCTTATGGCGACGGACACGGGCCGCGATGACGATCTCTGGCGACAGATCAGCGGGGATCTCGGCCTCACGGCAGTGCATATCCCAGAGCGCTACGGTGGGCAGGGCTTCGGGATTTCTGAGCTGGCCATCACGGTCGAGGAGATGGGACGCGCATTGGCGTGCTCGCCCTACTTCGCATCGGTCGTTCTCGGCGCCACCGCCATCCTGCATGGTGCGAACGAAGCGCAGAAGGCGGCCCTACTACCTGGGATCGCCAAAGGCACGACCATCGCCACACTGGCCATTACCGAACTCGACGGCCAGCCAGACCTCGCCAATGTCGCGACGACAGCAACCGCAGACAACGCGGGCTACCGACTCCATGGCACGAAAAGCTTTGTCGTCGACGGGCACACGGCCGACCTCATCGTCGTTGCCGCTCGTGCGCCGGGCAGCAGCGGGACGGATGGGCTCTCCCTGTTCACGGTGCGCGGCGATGCCCCTGGACTCGAACGACAAAGGCTCGATACCGTCGACGAGACCCGCAAGCTCGCCCGGCTGACATTCAAGGCGACGCCGGCAGAACTGCTGGGCGAGGCGGGCGGCGCGGCAGGACCGTTGCAGGCCGCGCTCGACATCGCCGCCATCTGCCTTGCCAACGAGATGGTGGGGGGCGCGGAACGCCTTCTCGGCGATGCCATCGACTACGCCAACCTTCGCATGCAGTTCGGCCGTCCGATTGCCTCCTTCCAGTCGCTGAAGCACAAGGCTGCCGACATGCTGCTCGATGTCGAACTTGCGAAGTCGGCCGCCTACTACGCGGCTGCCGCGGCCGACGAGGGCGACCCGGAGCTGCCGGCCCTGGCCTGCATCGCCAAGGCCGGTGCTGCAGATGCCTACATGCAAACCGCCATCCATGCTGTGCAGATCCACGGTGGCATCGGCTTCACCTGGGATAACGACACCCACCTCTGGTACAAGCGTGCCAAGAGCTCCGAGGTCTTCCTGGGAACATCCGCATACCACCGCGAGCGCTTGATGCAGTGCTGGAACGTCTAAGGAGCGCCCTCACCATGACCGAGATCACCGCAGAGGCCGTCAGGGCAGAAGCTCGCGCCTGGTTGCAAGCCAACTGGGACCCAAACCTCGGCCTTGTCGAATGGCGCAACAAGCTCGCCGATTCCGGCTGGGGGGCGCCGCACTGGCCGAAAGAGTGGTACGGGCGGGGCCTGCCTGTCGGCATGGTCGCCGTGGTCGATGAAGAGTTCGATGCGATCGGCGCCGTGGGCGTTGCGAAGATGGGCATTCGCACGCTGGCCGCCGCCACAATACTCGCGCACGGAACGGACCATCACAAGGAGCGCTTCCTGCGCCGCATCCTGACTGGTCAGGACACGTGGTGCCAGCTCTTCAGCGAGCCCGGCAGTGGCTCCGACCTTGCCGGTGCGCTGACGCGGGCTGAAAAGCGCGGCAACAAGTGGGTCGTCAACGGACAGAAGGTCTGGACGACGAGCGCGCACCGGGCCGACTATGGCCTCCTGCTCGCGCGCACCAACATGGATCTGGCCAAGCACAAAGGCCTTGCCTATTTCATTATCGAGATGAAGCAGCCGGGCGTCGAGGTCGTGCCGCTGCGGCAGATGAACGGCCACGCTTCGTTCAACCAGGTGTTTTTGACAGACGCCGAGGTGGCGCCCGAGTATCTCGTCGAGCAGGATGGCGATGGCTGGAAGATCGCCACCACGACGCTGATGCACGAGCGCCGTGGCGCCGACTCGAGCCGTCGCTACGCCAAACCCAGTGATCGCCCAGAGCGCATCTACCGCGACGAGGCTGAGGAGATCGCCGTCGATCTGGAGCCCTACAAGTGGTACCCGCAGCGGACGGGCCGGGTCGATCTCGTGATCCCTCGCGCCAAGGAGACCGGCTGCAATCGCGATCCGGCCCTCCGCCAGGAAATCGCCAAGCTGATGATCCTGGCGCGATCGGCGGAGTGGACAGCGAGGCGGGCGCGCGCCGCCCAGGCGCAGGGCCGGCCACAAGGGCCCGAAGGATCGATCGGGAAACTCGCCGCAAGCTATATCGCGCGGGCGGCCAATCGCGTTCACACCGCGATTTCAGGCAGCGACGCCATGCTGAAGGGCAAGGACAGCCCCATGGACGGCATCATTGCGGAGATCCTGGTTTCGACGCCGGCCATCTCGATTGCCGGCGGCACCGACGAGATCCAGAAAAACATCATCTCCGAGCGCGTGCTGAAAATGCCGAAGGAACCTCGGATCGACGCCGACCGGCCGTTCCGCGAGGTGCCGAAGAACGCCTTGAGCACTTGACGGCGGCGGCTTCTTACAGGCCCTGGTGCCATGGCCTTGGCTCTGGCAGCGGGGCATTCGACCGGGCGAAGATGAGTTGCACGCACATGCATGTCCCAGGGGGCTCCATCCTGGGGCCGTCAATCGGCTTGCGTCCGCGCTATCACTCGCTATAGTCCGCGCGCATTCAGACCGGAGAGATGGCCGAGTGGTTTAAGGCGCACGCCTGGAACGCGTGTGTACGTGGAAGCGTACCGTGGGTTCGAATCCCACTCTCTCCGCCATAGCTCCATTTCAAATCCCATCGAAATCCTCCAAATAGACCGGAAAACTACTTATATGTGAATTGCTTGATGCGAATACTTGCATCAAACCCAGTCATGCGCCTTCATGCCATACCGCCCTTGACGGGTGGGCAGAAAGGTGGGCAGGGGAGGCACGCGGTGGCGAAATCGGTCAATCGCATTACGGCGAAACAGGTGCAGACTTTAGGGGCCGGTCTCCATCGCGACGGAGACGGCCTGCTTTTGAAGGTCGAGCCGAGCGGGTCGCGACGATGGCTGCTTCGGGTCTCGATCGCCGGAAAGCGAACCGAACTCGGCTTGGGAAGTGCCACGGAAGTTGGCCTGGCAGAGGCACGGCACAAAGCGTCGGAGATGCGCGAAAAGGCCCGTGCAGGCGTGAACCCGGCTGCCGAGCGCCGAGCGGCCGTCGCACAGGCCAAAGCGCTTGGAGTGACCTTCGAAGAGGC
Organism: uncultured Alphaproteobacteria bacterium; assembly: GCA_963761475.1. GTDB lineage: Bacteria > Pseudomonadota > Alphaproteobacteria > Rhizobiales > Hyphomicrobiaceae. The sequence continues at coordinate 53,834 of CAVXGT010000006.1, read as the reverse complement.
CTTTCATCGATTCTGGAAGCTGAAGGCCCCCACGCTGTCGAATGGCAAGCACAGCAAACAGTGGGGATCGACCCTGGAAACATATGCCTACCCGACAATCGGGCGACGGCCGGTGTCAGAGGTGACCACGAGCGAGATTGTCGAGATCCTCGAGCCAATCTGGCATGAGAAACCCGAGACGGCCTCGCGCGTATTGCAGCGATTGCATGCGGTTTTTGAAGCCTCGATCGCGCTCGGGCTCCGGCAATTGGCGAACCCAACAACCGGCGTGAAAAGGCTGCTCGGGCCCCAGAATCGCACGGGCGGCCATTTCAGGAGCCTGTCCTACGCTGAGGTGCCAAAATTCATGGCGTGGCTCCGCGCGAGTGACAGTGATGGCTTTGTGACGCGTTTGGCAGTGGAATTCTTGGTTCTCACGGCTGCCCGGTCCGGAGAAGTTCGGGGTGCAAGGTGGAGCGAGATTAAGTCGGACTGCGAGGCGGTCGCGTGGCGAATTCCGGCAGTTCGAATGAAAAGCCGGAAGGAACACGTTGTCCCCCTCCAAGGCCGCTGTGTCGAGATTTTGGACCAGATCAGTGCTTTGAGTGGCAACGGCGACCTCATCTTTCCCGGCAGTCGTGACGGTCACCTCATGAGCGACATGACAATGACGGCACTTCTCAGGCGCGGGGGGTGGAGCAAGAAGACCGTCATCCACGGCTTTCGCTCGTCTTTCAGGACATGGGCAAGCGAGGTTCAGAAGGCCCGGCACGAGGTCGCCGAAACGGCTTTGGCGCATGCAATCAAGGATAGCGTCGTGGCGGCCTACAATCGGAGCCAATACTTAGACGAACGGCGCGAACTGATGAAGGCTTGGGCAGATTTCTGTGCAGGATAAAAACATCATGCTCGTGAGACGAACTGGGAGCTGCTCAATTTGAGCCGGGCGAACACCGCCTCACGCATAAAGCACCTCTATGAGCTTCGCGCGCTCTGCCGCGCCAGCTTCCGCAGCAGCCCCGATACGGTCTCGAAAGGAGTTGGCAGACATGCGCCCGTCGCACACCCCGGCTGGAAGGGATGGTTTCTCTGGCGCTCCGTTGGCGGTTAATCCCTTGGCATGACCGAAAGCGATTCAAGACCTACCAGCGTCCGGGTGGGCTCACCTCATAATTCTGCTACGTTATCCGCCCCCCTAGACCAACTGTTGGAACCGCCGGGCTACAAGGGTCAGGGCAACCGGATGCCTAGTGTCAAGGATAAGCTGCCGAGAGGAGGAGTTACATGGCGTTCGAACGGCTCAAGGCAGAGATCGGCATCCTGCTCACCGAAATGCAGAATGAGCCCGCCGACAAGCATGAGCTCGCACAGCAGGTTCACGCCAAGCTGCAAGAGCTTAGGGCATTCGGCATGCCGCTACCGAAGGACCTTATCGACCTCGAGGAGGCGCTCGAGTCGGAGTTCCGGGAGGTCCGGATCGTGAGGCGCCCCGACAAAAAGCCGGAGACTGAATAACTGCGCAATGCCCTCACTCAGCCAAGCGGCATCTAGCGCGCGGGATGCTCGTATCGTGTCGGCTTGTCTAGTTGGGCCAAGTTGCGCTTCAGGGCTCCGGGTCCGGTGCTGTTGGGCCAACGCGCTCATTGAGCCACAGACTGCGGCGCGTTGCTTGAGGCGAGGCGTTATCTCGGCGGCGCGTCTTTCTCTTGCCCCCGCCCCGTCACGGCTGGGTTCTCGATCTGCAGGTACCCTGCCCGCTCCCCACACTCGACACAGACAAGGCGCTTCTCAATTGCGGGGTGTGAGGTCGTCATGGGCACATGGTAGCGCTCGGCGAGTTCCTGGGGCGTCATCGCCATGCCCTCATGCCAACAGCGGCGGCACCTCGGCTTTAAGCGGAGACCCTGGGCGGCATGATCGGCAAGCGTCGCCGGTGGGCCTTCATAGGTGCTGCGAGGCTTCGCATCAGACACTCGGGTTGCCCTCGGCCGCTTCCTCCAGCTCCGTCGCAACGGCGTCGGCGAGTTCGGCCCGGACGCCGACCGATAGCCGCCCCGCATGACGGGCCGCGTTCGCGGCAAGCAGCAGCATGTGGCGGGTTGGGTCGCGGGCCAGGTTCTCCAACTCGCTACGCAGCTCCAATCCGCCATCACCAAGACGCGCTGCGGTGTGGTGCCATCGCGTCATCTGCGCGTTGGTGATCATCAATCGATCAAGGTTGTTGTGGATGCCATCCTCCTAGGCTGTCACTACCACGTAGTCCGGCCAGCTTACCGCAATGGCATAACAGGTCTCTAGGCATGACCCGGACGAACCTTAGTTCATGGGTGGTCGTCTTCCCGGGCTGAGCGTGGCTGCTGGAGCCCTACGTGTAACGCAGGTAGCCAAGCGACGAGACCGGGGCACGAACACTCAGTGGGCCCTGAAACCGCAACGCCCACCTTCTCGGCAACAACGCTGTCGAGAAGGTGGGCCATTGGTAACGATACCAACAAAGTCGAATGCGAGATCACTCGCCGATGAGGCTGCGGGGCGCACTGTCATTGATATCATCGAAGTTCGCACGAGGTGCCGTGTCGTCTAGGCTCTCGAACAGGCCGCGCGGTGCGGTGGCGGCGATGTCGGCGAAGGAGGTGCGTGGTGCAGTCGCTGAGGTGTCGGTGAAGACACTGTTGGGCGCCGTGACGTTGATCTGGCCGAATACGTCTGCCGTGCGCGCGTTGGCTGCGCTGGCAACGAGGCCGAGGGCGATGAGAGATGCGGCGATGGTCTTCATAGCATGGCTCCGATCAGTTCTGGTTCGTTGTTCATCTCTTGCCGTCCGGGTCGTTCTCTATTGCCCCGGTTGGGCTTGACAATCGTCAGCTAGTTACCCGTCAGACGTTCTGCCATGGGTTCTCACAGAACCGTGAGAAGGTGTTATGCACGGAACCGATTTCGTAACCATCACACGACATTCAAGAAAACCGATCGCACTTGAGCAACGTTACTCTAACAAATTCAAGTTGGAGGTCCCTTATGACACTTAGTCTTTTCTCACTCGTCGGTTTTGTTCTCGCAGCCACCATGATCGGCGCGGCTACGCTCGGCTCGCTATGACAGTAACTGCAACGAAAGCGATGCTGTCGGAGAGTTTGCGTTGATTGTGATCTGCGGGTTGACCAGCGCAGAGAACCGTCATTGCTATTCCGGCAGCCGTCTGAAACGCGATTGCTCATCAAGCCTGCCAAACTTTTCGTGATCATTTCGGGCTGATCCGATCACGTGGCCCAGCCGTCCTCCCTTATGTCGGTTCGAAACGGACCGGCTTGAGTTCACGTCGCATGGCAGCAGTCGGTGACGTGCGGATGAACTAGTTGTCAAAGGGAAATGATCATGAGCTTTCTGAAGATGGCGGCGCTGGCCGTCGTGATGGCGCTACCGTTGGCTTCGGCGCAAGCTGGATCAAAGGACATCGTGGACACTGCTGCCGGGGCAGGCAAGTTTACCACGCTCGTCGCTGCGGTGAAGGCCGCCGGTCTCGTCGATACCCTGAAAGGTGCAGGCCCATTCACCGTATTTGCTCCCACTGATGAAGCATTTGCCAAACTACCTGAGGGCACCGTCGCCAATTTGTTGAAGCCGGAGAACAAGGCCCAACTCGTCAAGATCCTCACGTACCACGTCGTGCCCGGCAAGATCATGGCCGCGGACATCTCCGGCAAGACGGCTGAGGTCAAGACGGTTGAGGGCTCGGACTTGTCGGTCAATGCTACGACTGGTGTGATGGTTGACAATGCCACTGTCACGACAGCGGACGTTGAGACCTCTAACGGCGTCATCCACATCATCGACACTGTGGTAATGCCGAAGTCGTAATCACATTGATTGCATAACATCGACGCCCGGCCAGTACCGACTGGCCGGGCGGTCCTGGCGGACTGCAGTGAATGTTACGTAAGCGAATGAAGTAGGCAGACGCTGCTTCGCAGCAAGGTGGAGGAATTGCGATGAGACAGTTCATCTTTCGCGCATGGCGCTATGTATTCGATCATGAGGTAAGCCCGCTACGGCATATTCCTGACGTACCCACCCGGCATATGATTTTGCAAATATTGGCTTGGATGTGGGCGAGTGCGTTTTCGTTGGCACTCGGAAGTTACACCATCCTCGGAGTAAGCTTGGTGGGGCACGCTTTTCTAATTGGAGCGGCTGCGATCACCGTGGCGACTTACACGACTGCCGCAACAAATCCGGAGGTGTTCCCTTCGCATTTGGGTCGTCGAAAGGACGGTGAGCACGTCTAGTCCGGCAGCGTTGCCGGGTGTGGCCGGGAAATGACCAGCCCCCACCGAGTGGTCCGGGTGGAATGCTAGTTCATGGGTGGTCTTTTTGCCAGACCGAGCGTTGCTGCCGGAGCCCCTACGTGTAGCGCAGGCGGCCACGCGGCGAGGCCGGGCACGAACACTTCGGGGGCGGGTGCCCGATAGCCCAGCGATGCGTGCGGTCGGATGGTATTATAATGGCATCGCCAGCTCTCAATGATGATTTGCGCCTCCTTCAACGAGTAGAAGATTTCGCCATTCAGCAACTGATCACGCATCCGGGCGTTGAAGCTCTCGACATAGCCATTCTCCCACGGACTACCCGGCGCGATGTAGGCGGTCTTGGCCCCGACCGCCGTGATCCACGCCCGCACCGACTTGGCGATGAACTCTGGGCCATTGTCTGAACGAATGTGTCCCGGCACACCGCGTAGGATGAAGAGGTCCGACAGAACGTCGATGACGTCGGTCGACTTCAGGCGTCGCGACACGCGGATCGCCAAGCATTCGTGGGTGAACTCGTCGACCACGTTGAGCATGCGGTATTTCCGACCATCGTGCGTGCGATCTTCCACGAAGTCGTAGGACCACACGTGGTCACGGTGTTCGGCCCGCAACCGCACGCACGAGCCGTCGGCCAGCCATAACCGGCCACGCTTGGGTTGTTTCGCTGGCACCTTCAGCCCCTCTTGCCGCCAGATACGTTCGACACGCTTGTCGTTGACCACCCAGCCGGGCCAAGCCCGCAGCAGCTCCGCGTTTCTGCGATAGCCGTAGCGGCCGTATTGCTGGGCGAGAGCGACAATGTCGGCCGTTAGTGCAGCCTCGTCGTCGCGTCCCCTTGGTGTCTTGCGCTGTGTCGAACGGTGCTGGCCGAGCGCCTAGCAAGCCCGGCGCTCGGAGACGGCAAGTGTGCGTCGGACGTGCTCGATGGTGGCACGCCGACGCGCGGGGCTTATCAGTTTCCCTTGGCAGCCTCCTGCAGGATCAGCTTGTCCAACGTCAGATCGGACACCGCTCTCCGCAGCCGGGTATTCTCCTGCTCAAGCTCCTTGAGGCGCCTGACCTGGTCGGTTTTCAACCCGCCGCACTCGTTCTTCCAACGATAGTAAGTCACCTCGGTGACCCCGATCGAGCGGATCGCATCGGCGACGGCCTTGCCTTGCGCTACTAAAACGTCCACCTGCCGAAGCTTCGTGACGATCTCCTCGGGCTTGTGTCTCTTTGCCATTGCAGTCCTCCTTCGGCTCGAAAGCCATACCTCAGGTCGGACCACTTCAAGGGGGGAGGATCATGGTCCCGGTTGTTCGGACAGTCTTCCCGCTTCGTTGGGTGGAACCTCCGCCGGGTTTAGGCCGCCAAGCGGATGGGCAGCGTGGGGTCACGGGGAGAAGTGACTGTCGTTCAGTCGCCATCCGGAGTGGCCCCGATTTCTACCGTTGTCAGGGTCTCCAACGCATGCCGACGCCATACCTGACGGCCGACTTGCCGCAGCGCAGCGCAACGTCGGAGCGGGCCAATTTGCAGACATTCAAGTCCACCTCAGACGCTGAGCCACTGTGGCGAACAGAGAACGATCGCTGGGTCTCTGTTACAGCAGAGCCACTCCCGAGGAGCGATGAGGGCATTTTCTTGCGGCGCATCAATCCTTCGCTAGAAGAGTCGAGACGTCGAGCGCCCTCACGATACGCCAACTTCATCCCTTCAACTCGTCACCAACTTTCGAGCATAGCTCGCCGCTCGACGGGGAGCTTCATCCGTTGATCTGTCTGTAAACGCCGTTAGGTTGACGGGTGACATGCTAGCCGACCCCGGCTAGCGTGGCCTTTAGGCGGCCGTGTCGGTTGGCCTGTCGGGAGAAACCAGCGATTTGATCGGGCTCAACGCATGGCTCTGACGCCTCACAGTGCCCATCGGGATGGCTTCACTGCGCTGATAAGTGGCACGGTGCTTGAGAGATATCGAATTGAATCCGTCATTGCGGCTGGCGGTTTCGGCATCACCTATCTTTGCCGTCACGCAACTCTCAACAAGCTCTATGCACTGAAGGAACACTTCCCTCGTCAATTTGCCTATCGGGAAGGTTCAACGTCCCAGGTTCGGTCAACCGACGGCAAGACCTTCTCTTGGGCGCTCGACCGGTTTTTGGATGAAGGGCGCTCACTGGCCAAGTGTGCGCATCCGGGCGTCGTGTCGGTCACCGATGTCTTCGAAGCCAATAACACAGCCTATATGGTGCTCGACTACGAGCAAGGCTCGAGCTTCAAGGATTGGCTCACGGAACTTGGACGCCCCCCCACTCAGGACGAAATCGACGCGATTCTCGAGCCGCTGCTTGATGCCCTGGAATACGTGCACTCACAGGGAATGCTGCATAGAGACATCGCTCCGGATAATATCGTCGTCCGGTCTGATGGTAGCCCTTGCCTGATCGACTTCGGCTCAGCTCGTCAGGCAGTCGCTGAGCGATCCGAGATGATGTCGGCGATCGTCAAGAACGGCTTTTCGCCCCCCGAGCAGTATACGAGCTCGGGCAAGTCCAGGCCCCTGGTCCGACATCTATGCCCTCGCCGCGACCCTACCAAGCAATCTCAGAGAAGATGCCGCGCGAGGCCCCTGAGCGGCAGATCGACGATCAGCTGCTGCCGATCGCTGAGGCCGTCGAGAACCCGCAAGACTATCGTCCGGGAATTCCTTGAGGGCATCGATCAAGCAATGCGCCTTAGGCCGAGCGAGCGGCCGCAAAGCGTCAGCGAGTGGCGTAAGGTGCTCTATGGGGCGACCAGAAAGCTTCTCCAACAGCGCCAATCGAGGGCGTAGCGCCGGAGAATGTGTCGTCAGCTTCTTCTAGGGAGACCCGGATACCAGAGGTAGCGAGAGCCAAGACCGCCGCGGGAAATCGTGAGCATCGCTACATCCTCCGCTGCGGTCTCGCTCGGCGCCCTCGCGGTGGCACTGCTTGTCGCCGGTGGCGGCTATGCGTATCGCTCAAGCTTGCACAAACACGAGCCCTTGGCGACCGACGCATCTCTGCCCGACGCCCCAAATCCAGCGCAACCCGCCGACCGGCAAAGCAGTGTCCGCGAACCGCAGAGTACGCCACCAACAGCCGCGCTAGGTCAGCCGTTGCGGGAGCGGGAGGCCCGCACAGCAGCCGCCCCGGTTGTCGCCAGCGTCCCCGAAGCACCATCAAGTGACACGCGGGGCGGCGAGACCCAGACATCGCAAACTCCCACAACTACTAGGACGGCAACCCGCGAAGGCACGTCAAAGGCGGCCCGGAGCGAGTTGAGACAGGCGCGGGCACGGCCGCGATACCTGCCACCGAACCACCGACCGAATCGGAACGGTCCGACACCCGCAAAGCCGTTGTGCCGAGGCCGGCATCAGGGCAAACGAGCGCCCCTCCTTCTGCGTCAGCGACCAAACTTGCTCCTGCGTCCGAGCCGCCAACGGTGGCGTCCGAGGTTACCGCTCCCGACAAAGCGGCCACCGTCGCCGCGCCTTCGCTGCCGCCAATGCGCTCCATAGAAGAACTCGTTGCCAGCTTGCCCGCTTTTTCACCGATCGAAGGGCTCGCGGAGGCGCAATGGAAGCAGTCCTGCTCGTCGTGTCATAGGTGGACGAAGGAGGCGCTTTGCAAACAGGGTCAGACTTATATGAAGGCCCCCGAAAAGTTGGGGCGCCATCCGCACCCCTTGGGAGGAGAGTTCAAATCCAAGCTGAAGGTTTGGGCGGAGGCGGGATGGACATAGAATTGCCAATTTCGCAGCAGCGCTCTCGGAGCATCATGCACAGGTGCTTCTCGTTGCAAAGTTCCATTGTTCGCGCCTGCCTTTTGATGGCGCTGGTCATCATGCCGCTCGTCACTGCACCCGTCCGGGCTCAGGATTTCTTCCAGAACGGCTGGTTGTGAGACCCCCGGCTGTCCAATGTTTACATGCAGACAGTCAAGGCCAACGCGATTTTCGATACGTATCGATTCGATGCAGTAGAAGGGGAGATTGGGCCAGGCGGCAAGGCCACCGTCAAGATCGACCTGGCATCGATCAATTCCAGTATCGACGTTCGCGATGTGCGACTGCGCTTTCTGCTGTTCGAAACCTACAAGTTCCCTTTTGCCGAGATCAAAGCGGACATTGATCAATCGAGACTACAGGAGCTTCTGACAGCCACCCGCATTGAGTACACACTCGTCATCACTTTGAGCATGCGTGGTGTGGTTCGAGAGATAAAGACTAAAGTCTGGGTAACACGGATCAGCGACACAACCGTTTCAGTAGCTACTATCGAGCCGATTATCGTGACGGCTGAAAGCGTCGGGCTGACGAAGAATATTGCCAAGCTGGTCGAGGTAATAAAGTGGAACACCGATCGCGACGGCCGCTTCCATTACCTTCGATCTGGTATTCGGAACGGGGAAGTTGGCCCCGGCCCTTGCTACGGCACGGGCGGACCGCGAGGCGACGAGAGCTAGGCAGGCGGTGCTTCCGATCTCGGAGGAGGCCTGCGAAACGCGCCTGAATGTGATCACGGAAACCGGCGCCATCTATTTCGAGACAGCAAGTGCGGTGCTCGCCCCGGAAAGTGCGCCCCTCCTGAAAAGTGTTGCGGATGTCGCCAAGCGCTGCCCCGCCATCACAATCGATGTGGGTGGGCATACCGACAACGTCGGCGACCAATCCTACAATCAACGACTGTCCGAGGAGCGTGCGAAGTCGGTCACCGATTTTCTTTCTCGACAGGGGGTAAGTCTGACGCGGATCCGTGCCGCCGGCTATGGCTCCACGCGTCCTGTCGGCTCGAACAGCGACGCGGTTGGCAGAGCCAAGAACCGACGCATAGAGTTCAAGATCAAGAAGCAATAACGACAGCGAGGCAACACGGCGTCCCTCGTGCCGCCCGTATCGCAGATGAATGCAGTAACATTTCAGTCACGGTTAGGATGCCTACCCACTAAATCCAGCCGAAATGACGGCTGAGGGTCAGAACTCCCGATCTGTTGATCGAGTGCCCACCGAGGCGGTAGGGCCGAAAGCGGTCACCAGACGCGAAAATTCAGCGCTGTCGTGATGCGCTGCAGCGGTTTTCGAGGCATCGACCTGCGACTTGGTGTGCATGGAAAGCACATCTCGTCCTGATCGTCCGTGCTTGCGTGCGGCCGGTCGTGGCCCATGACGACATTTCGCTGCGGCGCAGTAAACCGTCGGCTAAGTGGGGGTCGAGCTGCCGTGACGGTCGAGGCCCGGCACAGTGCCTCCATCAGGACGCGATCAGTTTCATCAAAGGCAGCACGGCAGCGGGCGCAAAACGGCTATCGGGAGTAGGCCGGACGCAATCCTCCCGGCGGTGGACAACTCATCGTCGGACCTCATATCCCCCGTATTCATCCGGTGAGCACCGCAGTTGCGGCGATTGTCAGGCCGCCCGACTGACGGCGTCAGAGACCGCCAGTTCCACGGCAGCAGCTCGTCGAGGCGCGAGGCCGGGTGACCGGCAATGCGGGCCAGCACGTCAGCGAGCCAGGCCTGCGGATCGATGTCGTTGAGCTTGGCCGTGACGATCAGGCTGTACATGGCGGCCGCGCGCATGCCCCCGCGAGTCCGAGCCGGCGAAGAGCCACGACTTCCGCCCAAGTGCAATGCCGCGCAGGCCGCGTTCAGCAGCATTGTTGCTCAGGCAGACGCGGCCGTCGTCGAGGAAGCGCGTGAATGCCGGCCAGCGCTTGAGCATGTAATCCATGGCCTTCGTGATGCTGCTGCCACGCGGCAGCTTCGGTCGCTTGGTGCGCATCCAGGCATCGAGATCGTCGACAAGCGGCTTGCTCAGCTCCTGGCGGACGGCGCGGCGCTCCTCGGCACTTCTGCCGTTGATGCCGCGCTCGATCTCGAACAGCTCATCGATGCGCCGGACGGCCTCCAGCGCCAGCGGCGAGATCGGTGCGGGCGCTTTGCCCTCGGCCTTGCGCCGGGCGCTGGCCTCGATGTCGGCAAGTGCGAAGAACGGCCGGCGTGCATGCGCCCAGCAGCCTGCCTCCAGGATCAGACCCGGCGATCGGTCAGCGGCATAGAGCCTGTTGTAGCCGGAGTAGGCGTCTGCCTGCAGCAGCCCGGACCATCGCGCGAGATGTTCCTCGACGTGCGCGCCGCCTCGGTCGCGCGAGTAGTAGAACATCGCGGCAGGAGGGGGCGCGACCTTTGAATGGCCGATCGTCACGGACGTACACCCAGCATCTGCCGGTGTGCGTCTTGCCTTTCGCCAGCACGGGCACCGTGGTGTCGTCACCGTGCAGCCGCTCGGCCGCGAAGACGTGGGCCTCGACACGCCTGAGCAGCGGGGCCAGCACGGCGCATCCCGCACCTACTTGATCGGCAACCGTCGAAAGCGCCAGCGGCACGCCCTCGCGGCCATAGCGCTCGACCTGACGGTTCAAAGGCTGATGCTGGCCGAACTTCTCGAACAGCAGCATCGCCATGAGGTTCGGGCCAGCCCAGCCCCTCGGCGTGACGTGGAAGGGCGCCGGCGGCTCCGAGATCTTCTCGCAGTCCCGGCAGGTCATCTTCTCGCGCACGTGGCAGATCACCTTCCAGCGGCGCGGATGACCTCCAGCGTCTCGGTGATGGTCTCGCCGAGTTTGCGCAGCCGCGTGCCGCCGCAGCACGCGCACGTCGTGGAGCCGGGCACGATGACGCGTTCGCGCGGCAAGTGCGCCGGGAACGGCTGGCGTGAGGGGCGCTTGCGCGTGAAGCCGGCGACGTTCGTCGTCTTTGCAGCGGCCTGCTCGGCGGCGATCTCGTCCTCGGTGGCCGCGGCCTCCAGGTCTTCGAGCTCCAGCTCCATCTGGTCGATGAGGCGAGCGGCGCGCTCGGATCGGGGCCCGTAGATCTGCCGCTTGAGCTCGACGATCTCCAGCTTCTGGGCTGTGATCGTCGCCGCGTCATCGGCGAGCTTGGCGCGGGCGAGCGCCAGCTCGGCCTCGACGTGCGCCGCTCGGGCCCGCTCGGCCGCGAGTGCTGCTCTCAATGCCTCGATGTCGGCCGCCGAATTCATGGATCGAGAGAATCACAGACAGCGTCCCATCGCTCGCAGAAAATGACCGGATCACCGCTTATCCCGCGCGTTCCGGCCGGAATGTGTGAACCGGGTTACGCCAGTCGATCCCGGACAGGAGATAGGCGAGCTGAGCAGCCGAGATGGTGACCGAGCGCTCCTCCGGTGCACGCGCGGGCGAGATGGGCAAGGTCGGCGGCCAGATGAACCTGCCGCGCTCCAGTCGCTTGGCGTAGAGCGAGAGACCGAGGCCGTCATGCCAGAGGATCTTGACGAGGTCGCCTCTGGCACCGCGGAACACGAAAAGATCGCCGGCGAACGGGTCGCGCCCGAGCGTCTCCTGCACCTGGAGGCTGAGCCCGTTCATGCCGCGTCGCATGTCGGTCTTGCCAACAGCCAGCCACACGCGCACGTCTGGCGGGACCGGGATCATCGCTTCCTCAGCACGTCGAGCACGCGCTTCAGCGTGCGTCCGTCGAAGCCCGTCCCCACGCGCACCCGACTACCATCTGGCACCTCGATCTCGATCGTGTCCGGGGCGGCCGGCGCAGCCTGCTCGCCCTCCGGCTCCGGGATGATGGTCACCGGCACCAGCGCCGGCGTTGCCGGTGGAGAGGGCAAAGTGGACTGCCGATCCTCCGACAGGTCGCGGCGACGCCATGCGAAAACCTGGTTCGCGTTGACGTCGTACTGGCGCGCCACCACCGATACCGACGCCCCCGGCTGAAGTGTCGCCTCGACGATCTCGCGCTTCAGCGCCTCCGGCCAACGCTTGTTCCGCCGACGCTTGCCGCCACTTGTGTCCACATCCGACATCGTGGGCACATCCTCGCCTGAGCCACACACAAAACGCGCGTCAGACTCGGCCATCCAGTTCAGGCGGACAAGGCGGCGCTCACCGGAGGGAGACTATCCCCCCGCACCTCATCGATGATCAGGATCAGCACCGGCAATGCGAAGTTGGCGAGCGAGTTGTGTAGGGCGAACAGACTGAGATGCCTACCTCGCTATCGATTTTCTGGGTCCGATCTGTTCAACATGTCCTCGATTTCGCCGAGGCTATATGTGTGCGGTTTTGTAAAGGCAAATGCATACAGTTTTCCGTCGATTGATGGGTCAATCAGGTGCCACAAGCCGTCGGCATGGTCTGCCCGCCGCAATTGGAGGCCCTTACTATCGGCGAGTTGCCGAACTCTCGTTTCCTGATCATGCAAGCCTTGGTCCGCAGGCATCGGTCTCTCTCGCTTTGGTCTGTTGGCGGGCGGCTGAGGTTATGGTCGGCGGGATTTTCACGCTGCATTGCCTAATCTTGGATCGAAAGGCTGACGTCAGCCAGCAAATTTGACCACATCCTTGAAATCACCATCCGACCGGGCACCCGCCCCACCCGGTATGACGCGCTTCTCGCCGCCGAGGTCATCGTGGACCGTGGCAAGCCCCAGATGCTCAAGGCTTAGGGGTAGATTTCGGTGCTGCTGGTACGGACGCTTCGCACGGCTTGCGCCGCCACCCCGCTAAGGCTTGCTCCACGTCCGCTCAGTGAGCGTCGCATCGCAGCCTTAATGTCGCAAGGATCATAATGATGCTCGACTCACGCCTGTGGACAGCCTGACGTCCAGCGCGCCGCTCGGCTCCGGTTCGAAGTGCCGCCAATGCAATCTGGGCCGAGCCTTCAAGGCTCAGCCCAGAATATGACGCCTCGCAGAGACTACGCACTCAACATCGAGGCGTTGGACGTCATGGAAGCCTACGCAGGGACATGGCCTCGAATGACGTATTGATCACTACAACGTTCCAATGATGGGTCCATCCAATACTGAGGCCGACTGGTCTGTGGATAACTCTCGGTTTCCAGAATCCGGATGCGTTGATGCAGCATCAAGTCCTCCCCAGCTTGCCTAAAGGATTGCGCTTCCATCGATCCACGTCGCGGACGTAGCGACCCACCATGTCGGCCGTCGCATGCCGACTATGGGGCTGGATCTCGGCGATGCTGGCGCCGCTTTCCGACAAGCTCGTGATGCAACCCGCCCTCAGACTGTGCCCGCTGACGATCTCGACCAGATGCGCGAGGCGCGGGTGATCCTTGACGCGCGCCTTGATGATGCGGGCAATGTCGGTCCCCGTGAGGCGGCGCCCGGTGCGCTTGCCCCCTTTGTTGATCGACTGGAACAACGGTCTTCCTCGCTGGATGTCAGACACCTCGATCCAGCGCGTGACGGCATCGCAGAGCGTCGGCACGTCCTCACGTGGCACGGCCACGCGAACCTCGCGGCCTTGATCCGCCTTCGACGTGGCGAGTACCACGTCCAAGCCATCATCGGTCACAACCAATGCGCCCGTGCCAGTGGTCAATTCGCCAACGTCGAGCCCGACCAGCTCGGAGCGTCGCAGCGCGGCGGCAAACCCGAGCGCGATGATTGCGGCGTCGCGAATGGTCCGCAGATCGGCGCCGGTCAGGACATCAAGCAGGCGCTCGACGTCGGTGGCGCGGATCGGGTGCACCCTGCGTGCGGTCCGCTGGGCGCCCGCGTTCTGCTTCACGCTCTTGACGGCATCGGCAATCACCGTGGCTTTGCGGTTGATCTCGTTCCCCGCAAGGCGGTTGGCGACGATGATGGCGGACAGCGCGACCTCGATGGACGACGGCGCCCACTTGCGTCCGGTGGCGGTCCCGTCCTGCAACGCGGTGAGATATCCAGCGACAGTCTCGATGCTGGCAGGAACTGGCGCCCGACCATGCGCGGTGCACCAGTCGCAGAACGTGCCGAATTGTTGCCTATACGCCTCGCGGGTGCGCTTCGAGCGGGCCCCGGCGATGGCGTTGCGGATGGCCTCGACGCGCTCCGGCGGCAACGCGACCTCGTTGGCGGTCTCAGTGGTGGTGATGATTTCGGCGGCCACGGGATTCCCCCTCATAGCGTTCGCTAACTTTACTTAGCGTACGCTATATGATGCGCCGTAATCGCGCCGTCAATAAGTACATCCAAGTTATATTTCCGAATCCAAGCTCTATCGCGTCAGATCATAAGCACCTAGAATGACCAATACCCAAACATCATCGGACTCTTGCATTTGTATTTTTTCATACCACTTGCAACATTACTTTCGTTTCAATTCTCCAGCGGACTGCATCGAAGTTGTTTTGAGTAGGTGCTGGAAGTGCAGGTGTCCGGACAGATGGCTCAGCGGCGCAGTGCGCCGAGCCGTCCGAGGTCGATGCCCGACCGGTCGTGCGGCCATCGGGCATTTTCCATCTGCATTAGGGACCCGATGCCGCCTGGACCGGGCTCCGTTCACCCGGACGACCTTGCCGGCCTTGGCCTTGTCCTGGACCGTCTTCGCCCGGCATCCCCAAATCTCGTGCCCACTGATCAGCTTCTTGAGCCGCATGATCTCTCGCCGCCACGGCTCTCCGGCGTGCGCCGCGCTCAAGGGCTCCGGCGACCACGATGGGCCCTGCACGAAGACAACCCGTGAACTAAGATTTAACCTGGACCACTCGGTGGGGGTTGGTCAGTATCAGCCCATGTAGCAGATGAAACCGCCAATTCCGTGAGAACTACGACGTTTGGAGGGGGGGGATGGCTGGCGGATGGTACTATGCAATCGGGCGACATCCTGTCGGGCCATTCAGCTTGGAGGACTTGAAGGAATTTCTTCGCGGGACCGAACAGTGGACAGAAGTTCTAATCCGGCATGAGAACGACACAGACTGGCAGAAGGCCGGCACCGTTAGCGCCCTCAATGTGATGGTTAGGAAGCGACCTGTTGTGGCCCTGCCCCCACCACCGATCGCTCGCGGACCACGAGCGATAAATAACTATTGGCACCGCGTCTTGTTCCGCCTTTGGGTGGTGGTTACGTGCAGTTGGATCGGGTTGGCTGGGTTCTCAAATTGGCTCCATTGGCCATGGATCGAGCGCTCTGCCTGCATATATGAGTTAGGCGGGAGGGTGTGGGACCCACACCCTCAATGTGTACACCCATTTTCCCGCACGGCGATAGGTGCTCAACTCCTAGGACGCATCTTTCAAACCGCCGATGGTTATCAATTCGCCCTTAATGCCCCCCAACTCAAATCGTACCAAACAGATCCGTCTGGCTATAGCAACGATATCAATGATGCCATTAAGCACGTGGATTTATCTAATATAGATTGGTTCTCCTACATGATTAGATCATTCGCTGCGATGGCGGCGGTGCCACTATTTGTTGCTATGTCATTCTGGTCGCTATTATGGGTTCGGGCCGGTTACCACTCCCCTGGGCCCACGCCGCCCACCGGATGGCGTGCATTACGACGGCAGTTTGCCTCGGCACTGCATCGGATCTTCTGTCAGATCGGTTACAAGCAGTGCACTGGCTCTATCTTAGCAATTGCGATCGTCACTGTCGGTTCATGGTGGTTTCTTCTGCATTTGCCTTCGGTTGCCCGTCACCGCGCGGAGGTGCAACGACAGGCCAAACTGGAAACATTGCGAGTTCAGATCGCCAAATCGACATCCTTTATCGAGCTGTCCAACATCGGACGCGATGCACCTGAGCTACGGCCAGAAATCTTCGCGCGCCAGGTGCAACTGCCACAGTTGAAACTCACCAACGACGAACGACGCGACTTTGGCGCCGAGCTTGATGCGCGCGGTGATAGCGTTCCTATGCGTATTTCTGAGCTTCCTACGGCTTGGCCGGGTGAAGAAGCCGCGCCGGAAGCCAGCGTGACGCTAGGCGGCGTTGGCAAGAAGTGGTCCGCTCCCCCTATCCGAGAGTCTGTCCCACTCAAGTCTCCTAATAACGGTGAAACTATTGCGGCTCCGGGACTGAGGCAGTCCACCAATGGCGAGATTATCTCCTCGAATTTCGTGACGATCAAACTGCCCAGAGGCGTTCAAGTGCAGATACCAAAAGGATGGTGGCTACTTGGGTCTGATCAACTGCGGCTAATCGCGACGGTGGTAGAAGCGACTATGGATCGATCTGGAGTGACCGTACCGGACGGTGACGATCAAACGATCACGCTGCTCGCTGCCAACTCGCTGCCGACAACGACTTATGCATCTGTCCGCATAAAATCGTCACGACCAGCATCGTTCACGCGTGCTGATCTTGTTGCCCTCACACCATCGGATCTTGCTCAGATGCTCCGAGAACAGAAGCGAGGTCTTGAAACGGCCTTGCTGTTTCAGGGACTTCGATTGCTGGACCTGCTTAATGTGCGCCAGGACCGGTTGGCAGGGTACCCCGCTCTCGTAATGGAATATCGGCGGACAGGCCCTCGGGGGCCTGTGTGGGTGCAACTCACGACAATCTTCACCGAGCGGCACGATATTACAGTCAATTTGGCTTATCGCGAAGCTGAAGCCACGATTTGGAAGGCTATAATCGCCAAGGTACGTCAATCCATAACTATCAAACCGTGGCCTTGAACGCGATCTAACCGAACCAGTCTTCATTGTGATCGCGCTACCACGCATTGGGGTGAGATGCGACAGTACCGGCCAGGTCTTTTAATCGGGACTGACACTGAGGCGCTCTTCGGCCTGCGTCACAGCTTCCTGGAACGCGAGATCCAGCATCTGTGAATGCCCCAAGAGGCCGGCACCTGCTACCGTCTGTGACCAGGCTACGTATGCCCGCCGACGTTCGATCGACCAGCCGACGGGAGGGCTGGTCGCAATAGCACGCAGGTTCGACGTCTTGTCTGCGAGTTTCAGGAGCTTGGCATCTCGCGACTTGGCGGCAGCCGTCTCAACCTGAATGGCCTTCCGCATCTCTTTTGGCAGTGCCTTGTCGTCCGTGCATTCCTCGACCAATCGGGCGACCACTTCTCCGAATTCGGCTGCAATCTCGTGGCGGGTGATCCGCTGATCCTCGATGGCGTCATGCAGGAGCGCGGCAACAATCAAATCGATATTTTCCGCGTCCGCCTCGGCGACAAGGGCGGCAACTTGCAGAAGGTGATTCACATAAGGCTCGGCGGCAGCACCCTTGCGGGTCTGCGCAGCATGCCACCGCGAAGCTGTCACCGCGGCGCGCATAATCGATGGTGCGGTCATTCAATATCCTTTCCTGTTGGACTCGAAGGCCGCACACAAGCCGATGTGCGCGGCGGCCCTGGGTCGGGCGGTCGCGTTCGTGGCGGTCATGATCATGTGTGCGGGTGTCTCCACTAATGAGATGGGATCACCTGCGTCTCCATCAAGGGCCGCTGGCGCTTCTTTTGTTTCCTACGTTCTGTCCGCGAGCCATCGGCGTCGCTGCGCGTCGGCAATGCGCTGTCGTCCCTCGACCGTCTTAGGTCCCGTGCTGTAACCGCCATGATTTATGCATCGTCCACCCCGACCACTCCCTTGTCTCCGACAGGGCTGTCCTGATCTTGTCTTGGCACCACATTCCGATTTCCGTCGATCATTGCTAGGGGGCGCCGGTGTGTTGCCCTCTGTGTCCCGCGCATAACCACCAGAGGGTCTGACAAAATTGTCTTCCTCATTTTCCAATCTTTTAGACCCCATGACGCGGGCGCGCGCGGGCGCGCGTACTGTTCCGCTAATTGGCGTTTTCTGACAAAACCTAACGCCTGGGGCCGGTGACGAGAGGACGACGACATCGGCCTTGAGCAGAGCCTGTCGCATGAGACGACACGCATGCGGCTCAGAATGGGGCCCCGACGGAATCTCCTGCTGTTGCTCCCAATACACCACTGTATTCACATGCAAGCTCGCTGCTTCTGCTAGAACGTGACGGCTCCAACCAAGAAGAGCTCTGGCCGCCCGGATCTGGGAGCCTGTGCAGATGCTCACGTAGCACTCCTTCTTGCTGGTGGCTGGTTCATCTCGAAATGCATAAGGCTATCGCGTGGATTGGCGCGATAACGTGACACACGGTTCAGACAACTCAACTCCGGCTCGTCGCTTAGTTCAGTCATGAACCGCGGAGCTGACCTTGGTTCGGGCTCTTAGCACAGTGGACCTGCCCGATCACTTCTTGCGCTTTCGCTCTCTTTCGTGAGCTTCAAGGCCCTTCAAAACAAGCTCGCGGATTACTTGGCCTTTGTCCGCGCCATCAATCCGCTCGGCCATGACCGTTTCGATCATGTCCATCATGGCCCGCGTGAAGCGGATGGTCACAGGGTTGAGCATTGCGTCATCGCTCTTGGGTGGTCGGCCTCGTCGAGCCATCGGTCCTCCGTATGGATGCCACCATGCGTAGCCTAATAATTAACATATTCGAAATCAAACGGCTACGATAAAAATTCCATGCGTCTTGCATAATGTAGCCGAAATAAATACATAATAAATGCGCAGAAGCTCCGATCGATGGAAGACGCGCACACTGGCGAAATTCAGGATGAAGGCGAAACCATGCAGGCGTCGGCGTGCTGTGCCGACACCCTTTGGTCGGGCGGTGATCGCCGCCCCTGACGAGCCTCAACGTCGGAATGAAACAGGCCCCCCGTTGGCCCGCGTGCTGACACACGCGGCGGGAGGCCCATGCAACGGAGATAGAACCGATGCAAACACACGCCTATCATACAGGCCGCACTCTCGCCATCACCTGCGGGATTGCGGCGACAGCAGGGGCCATCGGCCTTCTGCTGGCCGATGCGATCGATACGGGGCGCTGGACGCAAGAGCATGCCCTGGTGCCGCTCGTTGTCGGACTGACGGTTGCAACGGGCTACCTCGCCTCGACCGCGCTCTGGCGCGCCCGGCTGCTCGCGGCAATCGGGTTCGCCGTCGCCTTCGCCATCGGCACGACCATCACAGTGCTCAATGGCGTTGGGCGGCAGAGTGAGGGCGTCGCGGTCAGGATGGCCGAGGCGTCCCGGCACAACAAGGTGGTCGCCGACAAGGCGGCCGATCTCAATCGGGCCCGTCTCCGGCTCGAGCAGGCGAACCAAATGGCTGAACGGGAGATGACCGGCAGCCGCTGCGGTGTCCGGTGCAACGATTGGAAGTTGCGGGCGATCGAGGTGGGCGCCCACATCCAGGCCATCGAGGCCGAGCTGGCAGGGCTCGGTGCGGTCAGACCGGTCAATCCCAAGGCGGCAAAGGTTGGTGAGATCGCCGCAACCTTCGGGTTCGACGGCAAGAGGGCTTCTGCGCTAGTCTTGCTGATCGAACCCCTTCTGGTGCCGCTCTTGCTCGAATGGACGGCTATCACGGCCTTTGGCTACGGCTTCGGCCAGGACCGTAGCCAGGGGCAGCAGGTAGAGGCACTCAGGCCAATGCATGCTACGGTCCAGACGCACCGCACGCCATCTTCGGGTCGCGGGCGGCGGGGTCGAAAGCCGGATCCCAAGATCGTCGACTTCGTAGCGCGATTCCGGGAAAAGACTGGGAAGGCACCGTCGGGTTCCGAGATCAAAGCCGGAATTCCGGGAATTGCGACATCGACGGCCTATGACTACGCCAAGCGCGCCTGAAGCCAGCAGTCGCATGCTTGCCAAGTCCGACCCGGAGGGGGGCAACCCTTCCGGGTTTGTGTCATGCCGGCATTCGAGGCCGCGAGTGCATGATCGGCGAGTGACCGTGCCTCAGTTTCAACGAGTGGGCTCACCTGGAAAATGAGGGCATCCAGTTCCATAGAATTCAGCAATCCTAGTGTGTGTGTCGGTTTCTCGGACGCTGGCCAATATGCGGTTGTCTCCGAAAGCAGACATTCCGATGACAACGCGAATGACCCATCTCTGCCATCGCGTACCTTGAAGCCTTTGCTCCAAACCGGACCCACGAACCGGACGTTCGGTATCGACCGAAGGGTAGCCGTCAAGGCATGCGCCAGGCGATCGGGACGGAAAGTTCGTAGATTTCAAGGAAGCGTGCATCAGGATGGCGCGAGGCTTACGCAAGCGCGACAGATAGCGTTTGAGCGCGATGTGCCGATGGCGCCGAACTGCTGCATGTGTAGCAGCCTCGTCGACCTATTCCGGAATGCCGGCCTTACTCAAGCTTTCCAGCAAGCTGTTCAACGGAGCTTCGTGTTCCCTAACGCGATGCCTGCGGATGAACTCGAGACTGAAAGTCGGCTGCAGGCGAAGAAGCTCCTTGACTGCTTTCGTGGCGGCATTCCTTTGCCCGCCTTCGGCCAATGCCGCGGCCAGGTGCATCCGGGGCAGAAAACCCGAATTCGGAAACTCACAGGCCTGCTGACAACACTCGATTGCCTCTTCGTGCTGGCCAAGAAACCGCAAAGCAGAGCCTTTGATCATCAATGTCGACCAACGCCTGGGATCACGAGGATTGAGGCGCAGGGCCGCATCGAGATGCGACAAGGACTGCTCCGGCCTGCCGGCGCTGTAGCTCAAGACCCAGCCGAGGCCGTGGTAGCCTGAAGCAAAATTGGGATTGAGCGTTACCGCCAACTCCATGGCGGAGATTGCTGCATCGGTCGCACCGCCAAACATCTGTACGCGGCCCAGGGCGAAGTGAGCCATCGGCTCGCTGGGGTCGATCGTGATCGCCAGTTCGGCCGATGCTCGGGCGGTGTCGAGCGCCTCTGCCGTGATCTCACCGCCCGACAAGGCCATCGAGCGCGAAGCCCACAGCGCAAACGCGAGGTGGGCATGTGCAAGAGCAAACTCCGGATCGACGCCGATCGCCTTGCGAAAAAATCCGATCGCCTCGGCGCGATCGATCTCATTGGTGCGATAGAAGTGCGACATGCCCCATTGGAATAGCTCCCAGCCATCGAGGCGGCCCGGTGCCTTTCGCCGGGCGCGCTGCAATTCGAGATCCTGGATCTCCGGCACGAGCGCCGACACGATCTTTTCGGTGAGGTAATCCTGCAGCTCAAATATATCGGTTGTCGCGCCATCGAAGCGGTCGGCCCAGAGCAGCCTGCCGCTTTCTGCATGAACGAGTTGGACTGTGATCCGCACGCGGGTACCGGCTTTGCGGACACTGCCCAGCAGAACGTAGCGTATCCCCAGCTGCCGACTGACGTGGCCGAAATCGTCAACGCAGTCCTTGAAGATGACCGACGAGTTTCGAGCAATCACGAACAGGGACCGGAAGCGCGACAAGGAGGTGATCACGTCCTCCGTCATGCCATCCGCAAACAGCGCACTACCCACGCTCGTGCTCAGGCTGCGAAATGGCAAAACAGCAATCGACGGACAGAACGTTTTTTCAGTAGCCAGTTGCCCCTGATCTCGGCGCGGAACCACCGCATCGAACAGATTGCAACACTCGACTGTCAGCAAGCGCCGCTCGGGTCCACCGCTCTGATCGCGGCCAGAAGTGCCCGCCGACACTACGTCTTTGGCAGGCAAAGTATCCGGTGTCCCTGGCATTGCAGTGAAATCCGCCCGGGCACGCCCCTTGTGAGTTCTCGCGGCTGTCGCTATAGGCCGAATTATTTGTGCTGGGCCTCACCGGCACGTCAACCATATAGCCCCGGCGCGGTATCGTCTTGACGATCCGTTGATTAGCATCGTTCAGGGCATGGCGTATCTCACTGATGCACCGGGTCACGAACTCATCCGTGACCGTAACGTCCGGCCAGACCGCCTTGATCAGATCGTCCTTGGTGACGACCTCGCCATCGCGAGCCAAAAGAAAACGAAGCACTTCGAAGGACTTGGGCCTAAGGCTCACTTCGCCGGAAGGCCCCGCCAGCGAAAAGCGCGCCATGTCCAGCAAGTATCCGGCAAAATGAAATGCCTGTCGCGACATGGTCGGGTGTCCGATAACGGTCTACGGAGCCTATTTAAGAATCGAGGCTCATCAAGGCAATGTCAACCAGTTGGCAGGCTCCTGCTGGCTGCCAGTTTTTTCGGGACCGCCGACGCGGAGGATCGACACTGCGGTCCAAGCCGAAAGCCTCGCTCGATCAGCGCACTTTCAGAGATCTTTCAGGGATCTTTCAGGCAACTTTCATGGGTGCTGCCCCGCGATGTGCTCAGATCCAGGCGAGGGTTCCGGTGAAGCACTGATTTCCGGCCTCATGCGTACTAGAACGGCCACCCATATTGGTCCGAACCACCTGAACCCTCGCACACTCCCTTAAAGATACACGCTAGTGGCTTAGCCTTCCGGCATTCAAGGCGGACTGCGCTCTTAGGAGATAGACCATGAAATATTTCGATAGCTTCGGCATGAACCCGCGCACGATCCGCTTCTACTTGCTGGAGAAGGGCATCAAGCTTCCGACGCAAGAGGTGAACATCCTGGCCGCGGACAACCGCAAGCCGGACTATCTCAAACTCAATCCGGCAGGCCAGACGCCGGCGCTCGGCCTCGATGATGGGTCCATCGTCAGCGAGACCTATGCCATCATGGAATATCTTGAGGAGAAGCACCCGAGCCCGCCGCTGATCGGCTCGACGCCCGAGGAGCGCGCCAAGACGCGGATGTGGTGGCGCCGGGCCGAGCTCAACATCTGCCACCCGATGGTGCAGGGCTTCTACTATGCGGAGGGCCTCGAGCTCTTCAAGACGCGCATCCGCTGCCTGCCTGAAGCTGCCGATGGGATGAAGGAGCGCGCGCGCGATGGCATGCGCTGGATCGACGGCCTCATCACCGGCGAGTGGCTGGCGGGGAACCGGTTCACGGTCGCCGACATCTGCCTCTACTGCTACATCGACCAGCTTTGCGAAGCGGGCCAGCCCGTTCCTGACGACTGCAAGAACCTGCAAGCGTGGTTCAAGCGCGTTGGCACGCGGCCGGCAGCCGAGCCCAGCATCTGGAAAGAGCGTCCAATGGGCATGCGCGGCTGAGCGCGAAGCTGGCCGCGAAGGCGCGCCCGCAATGGGCGCATCCACCTTACCAAGTATGAGGGCGCGGACGTGAAACCCGAAGATTTCAAGATTTTCGAAGTCAGCATCAAGGGGCAAGTGGCCTGGGTCACCATCGACCACCCGCCGATCAACCTGATGGACCCCACAATGCGCGCCGAGTTCAACGCGCTGGTGCCCTGGTTGGCCGAGGCGACCGAGTTTAAGGTCGTCGTGTTCCAGAGTGCCAACCCGGAGTTCTTCATCGCTCACGGCGACATCAAGGTGATCGGTCCGCAGAAGAACGAGATCGGGATCGGCCAGGGCCAAGTCATGCGCGAGTTGTTGCGCACCATGCCGAAGATCACCATTGCCAAGATAGAGGGGCGCGCTCGGGGGGGCGGTGCCGAGACGGCGCTGGCCATGGACATGCGCTTCGCTGCGCGTGGCCAGGCGATCCTGTCTCAGCCCGAGGTCATGTTGGGCCTCGTGCCGCCAGGAACGGCGACAGTGCGCCTACCGCGGCTGATGGGGCGCAGTCGCGCGCTCGAAATTCTGCTCGGCTGCGAGGACTTCGACGCCGACCTTGCCGAGCGCTACGGCTTCATCAACCGTGCACTCGATGCCGACGAAATCGGTCCGTTCGTGGAGGACTTGGCGAACCGAATTGCGTCGTTCCCGACCGAGACACTGATACTCACTAAGAAGGCCGTACTGACCGCAGAGCATGGCGTGCTCGAAAGCCTGCAGACCGAGTTCGCGCTGGCCAACGAGAACCACAAGCACGGCCACTTCGCGCGGCGGCGCGACCGCTACCTGGGGGCCGGCGGCCAGACGAGGGAGGCAGAACTCGACCTCGCGGCATGGGCTGAACGGTTGGCTAAGATCGAACAATAATCAATGGCGCCGTCGCCGCAAGGGTGCAATTGCCGGCATGCGGGCCGCGCGCCTGGGTAACGCAAGATTATTCCGAACGAACCGTCGGCTCGCATGCCAGGTCATTGGCGCGCACAAGCCCTGGAAATATTAGTGACGCGAACAGGCCCTGGTTCCACCAATTTGCCAGCAGGTCCGCTTCAGGGCATCGAAATCTTAAGATTGATGCACGTGCTCAAGTCAGCAACTGGCCCATGGCGTCCGCGCGACAGTCATCGATGGCCGGTGCACCCTGAAAGCCGACAGTCTGCCCGCATTGCAACCTGCCCATCCATTCACGCTGGCATCGCCACATGACCTGGCGGCCGAGCGCGCCAGTGATCTTCCGTTGGTGAGGCAGCACCGTCAGCTTGCACGCCGCATCTCACTACTGGGGATGGTGTCGAACTCGGTCCTGGCGACCGGGACGAAGTAGGCCCGGGACTTCTTGCCATGCCGCCAGACGTACGTCTTCGGTTGTCGCAGCAGTTTTCGGAACTCCCGTCCGACCGCATCCCAGGCAAAAGGTTCCCATTGGGCGTCAATCAGCATTTCGGCATGCATATTCTTCAATTCTCGCGCCGTGATCCAGCCGCTCTTTCCATCCGGCCCTTGGAGCAACTTGAGCAGCAGCTCGGCATGCTCTCTCGGCGGGTGCCATTGAAGGTCGGTTGGCTGCCGATGCGGGATCGCTTTGGTACCGGTTCGTCTCGGCTTGGCATCGCTTCGGACCGGTCCGGCATCGGATCGGTGTCGGTGTGGCGTCGGGCCATCAGTGGCAATTTGACTGGATGCTTCGCAAGACGATGACCAACGCCAGCGCATCACCTACCTCCATGCCCGTTTTCGCGCCATTGGGGTGGGACCGTTACAGCGCGTCGTGATCCCCGGCCGTCCTCAAGTGCAATGGTTGGCGGCAAGGTGGCCGTCGCTATCTTGCTGACCACGGTGAAAACGCCGCTTTGCGCGCTGACCGCAGGCCGAAAGTCACTGCGCATCTTCCGTCTCCATCTGGAATGCCGTTTCCTGCAGGGAGGGTTGCGCGTCAGCGGCTGTTTCCAGTTTTTCCTTACCCAGGGGAAGGTCGACCGAATGGGCCCGTGGCGAGGCGACCCGCATACGCGCGGTTTCGCCCATGCTTCGCCATCGAACGCGACGCAGCGTCTTTCCATCGTCCATGGCGAACTGTGCCTTGGTAGCAATATCAAACCGAATCCGCGCCACTGTTCCGCCCATGCTGTAAGTTTCGGCTCTGCCATTGATGCCGCGTTCGAGCAATGCGCGGGCCGCTGCGTGCTCGGGATCGCGCGTGTTCTCGACGAGCACCGCACCAGCATGCCAGACGCGCCAGCGCGCTCCATGGGCCAGGGGCTGCAATTCCAGACGGGTGATATCATCCGCGGCGAACTTCTTCATCTGACGTAGCCATGCCTCTCAACGACGGGATGATCTTCTGTCGCTCGGAGCTGACCGGGACGATCCTCGTCAGCTTCCACTGAGGCGCTGCCTACAGTCGCCCTAACCTCGATTGGGGAGCAATTGGCCTTCTCTGATGGATGGGTCGCCTTGGCGCTAAAGCGAAAACCAAAGTGTTGTTCGAGTTCAACGAGAAACTGACGGCCCGCTAGACGGCCATCTCGGTTGGCTATGTGAGCGTTGAATGCCGAAACATAAAAATCGTGGGTGAGGCTCTTGCGATCGCAATACCGAGCGAGGATCTCGGCGGCCTCGCGTTCATTGTACCAGTCGGGCCGCGTACCCCTGGAAAACTGGCCATCTCTGACGTCAAAACGCTCAATCAGCGGATCCGCCGCAAGTTCTGCCTGTCGCGCTCTCACCTCGGCCTCATGAGCCGCAATTGTGGGCTCTGCCCAAGCCCGTATAACGCCAAGCAGTCGGTCGCTGACCAGCGTCTCATATGGGTGGTGTTCCTCGAGGAATTGGCGAAGCTCCCATTCGGCGCCTTCGCGGGCGTTCTCTACCTGCTCAAGCAGTTCGCGGGCCCTCTTGTCGAGCGTGAGTGTCCGGCTCGGCACGGGCGATCCGCCCAGGATCGCGACATACCGGGCGGTTCCGGAAGGCTCTAGATCGGCTTCGATCCAATGTAGCGCGCGCGCACCGGGGTGCAGGCGCTCCATCAAATTCAGTCGGGTCTCGTGCCGCCACCGAGGAGCCAATTTGGCGGCGGTCGTTTCGCGCCGCGATCCCTCAGCGAGTTTCAGCGCAGCGGTTTCGACGTCTTCGACCAGCGACCCAGGAATTGCATCAAGGATGCGGTTGCCGTCGTGCCCGGTCAGCCATTCTCCGAAGCCGAGGCTGGCGAGCTTGAGGTCTCCCACGAACCGCCGCCTACCATCTGGACCGCCAATGACCCGCCCGGCGTCCTGGCGCTCGCGATACAGGATCTCGCCGTCGGGACTCATCAACGAACCCGTCGAGCCATAGGCTTTGAGAATCGCGTCAACAATCTCGGCAGTGGTTGGCCAAAAGCGACATGTCCGTTTGATCGATGCGAATGCGGCAACCAGCACCTCGCGGGGATGCGAACCGATGTCGCGCGACACCTCGTCAACCCACTCGATATGGTCGAAATCTGTAGTGGGCGCTTTGCCAGCGAACGCCGAACCCGTAGCCTTTACGAAGCCACGAGTTCGTCTGGTCGATTGATGCCAGATGGTTGCCGTTGGAAGTCACGATTACGTCGTGCATCATGCATCCCTCCAGTCAGCCTTCGTTGGGCGCGAGTTGCGCGCTGTTTGCCGGGAGTTGAATGTGATCTCGTTTCGGCACCACGTGCGCCATGCCGCGGTCCAGTCGGCCATTACAGAGCCCTTTGCGGCATGGTGGTCGCTGAATTGGTCGAACACCTGGCGGACGTCGACTTTCCTGATGCCAATCTCGACGGCAAAATCGCACCACTCTGGCGAGGCATGGCGCTCCCGGTCGAACCGCTCACGGCGAGCAGACCGCCCGTAGGGCCCTGGCGTCGGCTCTGTCGTACGCACGTGCATCCGCTCTCTCTCAACGACTTCCTTGTCAGCGCTGCCAAGATTGGGATGAGACGTTAGGGGAGCGGTGCCGGTAGGCGCGCCCACTGCACTTAACTGCTCTTTTTTTGTGAGTTCATATCTAGTGTTACTGTCGGGCAAAAACGCATTGGTCAGGGCGGGCGGATTTGCATTGGTCGGCACTGACCGGTTGTTTTTCACCGATGCGCCTGCGCATGACTGAGAATTCCCCACCGCTGCGTTTCCGCCGTGGTCGCAAGCAGGTCTGACCATTTCAAATTTGAATTGGTCAGGATGGGTCTTCGATCTGATTCCAGTGCGCTTGTACTCGGCAAGGTAGGCGGTGATCAGCGCCTCCCGTTCCTCAGCATGCATAGCCTGTAGGCCGTAGTGAACGATCGCCCTTGATCCAGGGGAGGCGGCCCGTCGCTCCGAAAAGAGGTAGCCACAAGTTTTGAGCTGCCGGATGGCCTTTTGGATTCGGTCGTCGCTATATCCGGTAATAGCCCCGATGGTTTCGTAGGACGGCCATGCGCGCTGATTGGTGAGGCTCAGATGGTGAAGGATCGCGCCGAGAACGACACGTGCGCTATCGTCCAGTCGCCGGTCAATAAGCGCGCGCTCGGCCGCAATTCCCCGAGCAGTCCGACCCAAGCCCGCGTTGTGCGTATCGTGGTCGACATACACTTGGTTGACAACTGGGCGGCGCGCATGTGGAGGAGCAAGTGCTGGCGCTTTTCCGGCACCTGCTTCGATTGCCTTGCAGGGGGGCGAGACACCGGCGTTGGTTCCGTGTGGAGCAGCGCCGTATTTGAGATTGGAAACCAGCAATACTTTGTCTTCAAGCGCACTTATAGGTTGGCATTCGGCAGGAAGTTTGATAGGCTTTCCAAGCATATAAAGACCTCCTCACAAAGGCGCTTTGGTTGGCCCCGGAGCGCTTTTGTATTTTCGGTTGATGATGCCGCGCGACCGGATGCCTACGCGGAAATAGACGTTGCAATGATCTTCATGGCGTCGCATGGCAGCAGCCACCTGGCGGCTCGCTTGTCTGCCGTCGCTGATCGTATGAACATTCCCAATTCCTCCCCCTTGCGGCTTGCCGTGCCGTACCTTTTTGCGGCCGCCCCGCTCAATCATGAACCAACACCGACACCCACCATTGCGGCGTGACTTCTCCTTGCTCCACCAGCCCCCGATACTTCTCCACTGTGCTCGTCCGCCAAGCATCCCGGCCGGGACACGGCCGCACAGGTGGCGGAAACCGCTTCGCCTCGATCAGTCGCCTCAATGTGCTATCGCTGAAGCCGAGGACGGCCGCCACCCGCCGCCGCTGCAAGTAAGGATCTAGGTCCCCTGACACAATCAACCTCCCTGATCTCCGACTTCAATTGAAGGTATTGCAAGCGCCTCCAATCGTTGCCATGGATGTAATTTTATTTTAATAAATTGTCAATCTATTTTGCAATACACTGCTCACAAACCACTGTGGATAAAGCGCATGGCACGCAGCAAGAATGAAACGCGCGGTCGCAAGCCGGTCGACCGCAAGAAATTGCAAAACGCATACTGGAGGAAACAACTGCACCATCGCATGGAATTGATGAAGGTGGGGCCCCAAGAGCTGGCTGAGATGGCCGGTCTTCCAGTCGCGTCAATTTACGCGGCCCTCACACGGTCTGAGCCCGGACTGACAAACTTCGCGAAGATTACGCGAGCCTTGGGCCTTGGAATGGATGAAGCTTACAGCCCCGAGGGAACTGAAGAGTTTCCGGCCGGACGGCGATATTGCTCGCTTGCCGTCAGCCCAGACCGATGGGAACAGCTTAAGAAACCGCGAGAGGTGCATTTGCCTTGGCCGCTGCCTGAACTGCTGGACTTGTGCATCGTGGCCGAGGGATGGGGCGATTTCGGGCAAGGCGACTTGCTTGCTACGCATCGATCAATGGCGAAGCAGGCCATGGCGACGTGGGGAGGTCGCCTGGCGCTCGTTAAAGGCAAGGATGGGTCAAATCATCTTGGCATCACCCAACCGGCGTCCGGCTCACCCGTGCACGTCGTGCTCACGCGCCCGATGCTTCGGGTCGTCGAGGTTGAACCTGAGTGGATTGCGCCGGTCGTATCGCATATCGCCAAACCACTGCTCGGCATTGGCCCCGAGGATTGAACAAACAGCACGCGCTTCGGGGTGGGCAGAAGGGTGGGCACAGAAATAAATTACCTCTTAACTTGCTTTAATAATTATTATTTTTAGAATGATTCGAACCCCACTCTCTCCGCCATAGCCGTGCCAGGCGTTGCGAGCACTGGGGCGAAGGTTGCCGCCAAGCCGCCGATTGAGCCACGCACACACCCGAGTTTCAGCAACCGAACGCAGCTTCCATGCGCGTCGCTTCGACAGGTTTCGCTCGGTCCGCGGCATATTTGTAGCCGGCTGCCACGTTCGACAGTCGGTACGGAGATGCGGCTTGTCAGTCAGCGGGCTTGCGCGACCTCGGTGAAGGAGTTGAAACTGGGCTACGGCTGCAAGCGAGCCTGCTTTTTTCGACTATCCGCCGACGCAACGCGCCTTTGCCCCGGAGAACTCTCATGCGCCCGACACGCATCCTGCATCGTCAGATTTCCGGCGCAGGCGCATTGCCTGTTGCCGTTGGCGGCGAAGGCATCGAAATCATAGACGCCTCGGGCAAACGCTATATCGACGCATCCGGCGGGGCTGCCGTCTCATGCCTCGGCCACGGGCACCCCGCCGTCAATGCAGCCATGCGCGCGCAGATCGACAAACTCGCCTACACGCACACCTCGTTCTTCACCACCGAGATCGCCGAAGAGCTGGCCGATCATCTGGTCGCCCATGCGCCACCCGGGATCGCACACGTCTACTATGTTTCCGGTGGCTCGGAAGCGATGGAGGCGTCGCTGAAGATGGCGCGGCAGTACTTTCTCGAGAAGGGCGAGCCTGCGCGAAGCAATTTCATTGCCCGCCGGCAGAGCTATCACGGCAACACACTGGGGGCGCTGGCAGTCGGCGGAAACGCGTTTCGTCGCGCGCAATTCGCGCCGATGCTCTTTCCCACGCATCATGTCGCGCCACCCTATGCCTATCGCGACCAAATGGAGGGCGAAACCTCCGAACTCTACGGCCAGCGTCTCGTCGCCGAGCTGGAGGATACCATTCGCAAGCTGGGGGGCGAGACGGTGATCGCCTTTGTCGCAGAAACTGTGGGCGGCGCCACGCAGGGCTGCACCACTGCACCGCCCGGATACTTCAAACGGGTGCGCGAGATCTGTGACATGCATGGCATTCTGCTGATCCTCGACGAAGTGATGTGCGGGATGGGGCGGACCGGTAGCCTCCATGCCTGCACGCAGGAGGGCATTGTCCCCGACATGATGGCGGTGGCGAAGGGGCTCGGCGGCGGCTACCAGCCGATCGGCGCCGTGATGCTGTCGGAAAAGGTATTTGCAGCCTTCCAGGACGGGACCGGGTTCTTCCAGCACGGCCATACATACCTCGCCCACCCGATCGCATGCGCGGCAGCGCTGGCCGTCCAGCAGACGATCGAGCGTGACAGGCTGATCGCCAATGTCCAGGCGCAGGGCTTGCACCTCCAGAGGCGCCTGAAAGAACGGTTCGCCAATCATCACCACATCGGCGACATTCGCGGACGGGGCCTGTTCTGGGCGGTCGAGCATGTCCGCAACCGCTCGACGAAAGAGCCTTTCGATCCGGCGTTGAAACTCAATGCGCGCGTCAAGCGCGAAGCCATGGAACGCGGGCTCGCCTGCTACGCCATGCCCGGCACGATCGACGGTCGACTTGGCGATCACAACATGCTGGCGCCGCCCTTCATCGCGACGGAAAAGGACATAGACGTCATCGTCGAGCGCTTTGGTGATGCGGTCGATGCCGCCATAAAGTCCGTTGCTTGACGCGTTTCGAATGGACACACTCAGCATTGAAACCGCCGGCAGGACTGGCATGCCGGGCGGCCAGGGCGCACGATGAGGATATCAGTCATGACCACAGCACAGATGCACGACTTGACGCTGTCGGAAGCCTCGGCCCTGATCGCGGCCCGCAAGCTCTCGCCTGTCGATTATACCGAGGCCTTGATTGCACGCATCGAGGCACTCGAGCCGCAACTCAACGCCTTCATCACAGCCACGTTCGAAACCGCGAGGGCGGCGGCCCATGAGGCCCAGGACCAGATCGCGGCCGGCCATCGCCGGGGGCCCCTGCACGGCATCCCATTCGCCGTCAAGGACATCTACGATACGGCTGGCGTCCTTACGAGCGGGCATTCGCGCACCTCGATCAACCGGATTCCAGCGCGCGATGCCACAACGGTCGCTAAACTCAAGGCGGCGGGTGGCGTCCTGATGGGAAAGCTTGCGACCCACGAGTATGCCCACGGCGGTCCGTCGTTCGATCTGCCCTGGCCGCCAGCACGCAACCCCTGGAATACCGCACACTTCACCGGCGGCTCGTCGTCGGGATCGGGCGCGGCACTGGCGGCGGGGCTGGTGCCTGCCAGTCTCGGATCCGACACCGGCGGCTCGATCCGGGGACCGGCCGGATTGTGCGGCATAGCCGGCTTGAAACCCACCTATGGATTGGTGAGCCGCGCTGGCGTGCTGCCCAACTCGTTCACCTATGACCATTGCGGGCCGATGGCACGAACGTCGGAAGACTGTGCGCTGCTGCTCGACTGCATCGCCGGCCACGACGTACTTGACCCGGCATCAGTGCGCAGCAAAACGGGCAATTTCCACAGCCAGATCGGGACCGGCATCAAGGGGCTGCGGATCGGAGTGGTTCGCCATTTCTGGGAGCGCGACGGCAAGGTCAACGCCGCGCTTCCTGCTGCCATGGAAGCGGCTTTGCAGGTTCTTAGGGATCTTGGCGCGACAACGGACGATGTGACGCTGCGTCCCATGCAGAGCTACTCCGATGTCAAGATCGTCACCGCAGAGAGCGAGCTCTTCTCAATCCATCTCAACGATCTGAGGACGCGGCCGGGTGACTTCGGGCAGGATTTCCGTGCCCGGA
This sequence comes from uncultured Alphaproteobacteria bacterium, assembly GCA_963761475.1. Lineage (GTDB taxonomy): Bacteria > Pseudomonadota > Alphaproteobacteria > Rhizobiales > Hyphomicrobiaceae. The sequence continues at coordinate 21,809 of CAVXGT010000006.1, read as the reverse complement.
GCCTGGCGGCCTGCCTGTTCACAGCTGAAGACTACGTCCGCGCCAGTCGCGAAAGGCGCGCGATCACAAATGAGATGCAAGCGGTCTACCGCAACTTCGACCTGCTTGTGACCGCCAACACGTCGGCTGCGCCACGCCTCGATGCGCACGATCCGATGGCCTTCTGGCGGAGTGCCAGCCTGACTGCGCCCTTCAATTGCACCGGTGGCCCCGCACTCGCGGTCCTCATCGGTTTCACACCGGACGGCCTGCCGCTATCGATGCAGGTGGTCGGTCGCCCATTCGATGATGCACGGGTATTGGCCGCCGGACATGCCTACGAGCAGGCGACGGGCTTCTGGAAAAGGCGCCCCGCCCTCACCGCTGGCACTGCAGCCGGCGCGATCGATCCGAAGGCCTGGGTGCCCGACACCACCGGTGTCGAGCCGGCAGTACGCTCCCGAGCCGAGGCTGCCGCGGCCAACGCCGGTTTGAAACTGCCCGAACCGATCATGGAGGAGTTGATCGCGGTTGCACCGTGGGCGCTGGCCATGGCCGGGCGGCTCGATCGTGGGCATCCCCGCGAAGCCGAGGTGTCGTCGACATTCGATCTCACACGCGACAGCATCTGAGCGGCGCAGGCACGACTGCGGCACGCGCCACCGAAGGCCTCAAGCACCTCAGGCGCTCGGGCGATCGAGGCCAAGGCTATCTCGCAGCGTTGCTCCCTCATAGGCCCGACGGAAAAGGCCTCGCTTCTGCAGGATCGGCACCACCTCGGCGATAAAGACGTCGAGCATGTCGGGTAGCACCGGCGGCATCAGGTTGAAGCCGTCGGCGGCGCCATCCTCGAGCCAGTCCTGCATGAGGTCGGCAACCTGCCCAGGCGTGCCTGTGAATGTGAAATGGCCGCGAGCCCCCGCTAGCTTCGAGAGGAGCTGGCGCAACGTCGGTCGCTCATTACGCACGAAGCCGATGATGACCTCGGTCCGGCTGCGAGAGGCTTCGACCGTCTCTGGCGGGGGAAAATCGTCTACGCTGAGGGGACGGTCGAGCGGCAGCTTGGAGAAATCATAGCCTCCGAAACGGCCGGTGAGGCGACTGCGCCCGATCTCGATGTCGGCGAGATCATTGAGCTCGTTGGCATAGCGCTCCGCCTCGGCCACTGTGGAGCCTATAATTGGCGAGAGCCCCGGCAATATCAGGACCTGGCTGGCGTTGCGACCTTCGGCGTCCAGCAGACCTTTTAGATCAGCATAGAAAGTCTTTGCCGTGGCCTTCTCGAGGTGTGCCGTAAAGACTGCCTCGGCGTGGCGGGCTGCGAACTTGCGGCCCGTATCGGAGGAGCCTGCCTGCACGAAAACGGGCCGTCCCTGAGGGCTGCGCGGCAGGTTGAGCGGTCCTTTCACCTGATAATATTTTCCCGCGTGATCAATCGTGCGCACACTGGCCGGGTCGGCATAGAGCCCGCCGGCGCGGTCGTCCTTGACGGCATCATCCGTCCAACTGTCCCACAACCCCTTGACGACCTGCATGTATTCTTCCGCGCGCTCGTAGCGCTCGGCGTGGCTGACCTGGCCGATGCCGCCGTAATTGGAGCCGGCCTGATGCGACCAGGTCGTGACGATGTTCCAACCGACTCGGCCACGCGAGATGTGATCCAGTGATGAGAACTGGCGAGCCAGATTATAGGGCTCGGTGTACGTCGTCGAAGCCGTCGCAATCATTCCGATACGCTTGGTGGCCATGGCAACGGCAGCGATGGTGGTGATCGGCTCGAGCCAGTTGAATGGCGTCGCGCGGACATCATTCCAAAGGCCAAGGACGTCAGCGAGGAAGATAGAATCGAACAATCCTGCCTCGGCCTTACGGGCGACTTCCACGGTGTAATCGATATCGGTCAGCGGTAAGGTCGATGATTTGGAGTGGCGCCACGACGCTTCGTGATGACCTCGGCTTTGGATGAAGACGTTGAGGTGCATCTTGCGGGTCATGTGCTTTCTCCCTCGGGCTGGACGGCGCGAGCAGTGTTGGTCCCGTCTGGCGGCATATATCTGGCCGTGTGGCGCAACCATGCATCGAGTGGAGTGAACATTCCAGCCTCGATGCCCTCGGCCTCACGGCCGCGCTGGCGAGGCCCGGACCTCCAGCCCATAGGGTGCGGCCGCTGCGACAAGCCAGGACCAGAAACTCCCCACCAGGCTTTGCGGCACGGCTAACGCGAATGTCACCGCCGGGTCAACTTGCCATAGGTGGACCGTCATGTGGGCGATTGCCGTGGTTGCTGCCTGGTTCGCGGTAAAAGCACGGGGATGGAGATCGACGCCCGTGCCCTTCGCCAACGTCTCGTGGACGGCCGGCCCTGAAAGGGTCATTACCGCCAGCCCGTGGCTTTGATCGACGACGGCGGCGCGTCCCGATGTCTCCCGCACCAGCATTGCCTCGATGCCTTCTGGCGGTGACGGGTATGCCACTGCAAGCCAGCGGCCCGGACCGATGCCGATGAGCTGCATGCCGCCAATTGCTTCGGATGCGCATGGGCCGCGCGGCAAGTCCAGGTCGAGTTCGGCGCGCACCGATGCCGCGAGCGCCTCGCGATCCCCCAGCCTCGCCGACACGAGCGCAATTCCCGCTCCGTGGCTGGGCGTGCAAATGACACCCGGCGCGCCGTCTTGGCGACCATGACGGCCAACTCGGGCGAGGCCGGCCCACGCCGGATGATACTCGGTCATGGCGTCAATCATGCAGCCGCTCGCCCCTCGGATCGTAGAAGACGGTCTCGGTGACCTCCACAAGGACATCACCGTTGCGTACGGGATCGTAGGCGCGCATGCGCTCGCCCTTGTTCGACAGGCCGCCGGCCAGAAGGGCCAGTCCGATCCAATGACCGAGCGTCGGCGAGTAGGCAACCGACGTCACGTAGCCGCGATCATTGGCGGCAACGGGCTCGCTACCCACCGGCAAAAGGTGCGCTCCTGCGCGTAAGCGGTCAGCGCTGGCAACGGGTTTCAAGCCGACGAGGCTTGGCCGGTCTGCTGCCAGGAGAGCCGGGCGCTGCGCCATCACCCACCCGATGCAGTCCTTCCGAGCCGACACGAGCTTGCCCAGGCCCAGATCCCGTGCGGTCGTCTGTCCGGAAATTTCATTGCCGGCCACATGTCCCTTCTCGATCCGAAGGACGGACAAGGCCTCGGTTCCATAGGGCATTATCCCTTGCGCGGCGCCGACTTCCATGATGCGGCGGACCAGGGCCTCGCCAAAGCGAGACGGCACCGCGATTTCGTAGCCGAGTTCACCTGAATAGGAGATGCGGAACAAGCGCGCGGCAACACCGCCGAGAACACGGACCGACTTGACGCCAAGATGCGGGAGGGCTGCGGCCGAAACTTCTTCGCCGGCATCGACCAGGGCCGCCAGCACGGACCGTGAGTTCGGACCGGCAATGGCAAGTTGGGCCCAATGGTCGGTGACCGAGGCCAGATGGACATCGAGGCCCGGCCAGAGACACTGCTGAGCGTGCTCCATGTGCTGGAGGACACGGCCGGCGTTCGCGGTGGTGGTCGTCACAACGAAACGCGTCTCGCCAAGGCGCGCGACAGTTCCATCATCCATGACGAAACCGTCCTCGCGCAGCATCAGGCCGTAGCGCACGCGCCCGATCGGCAGTGTCGACATGGTGTTGGCATAGACGGCATCGAGGAACGCCGCCGCGTCCAAGCCCTGTACATCGATCTTGCCGAGCGTCGAGACATCGCAAATACCGACGGCCGTGCGCACGGCCTTGACCTCGCGCACCACGCTCTCCAGCCAATCGGACTCGCCGCCGCGCGGATACCACTGGGCGCGCAACCAAGCCCCCGCCTCTACGAATACGGCGCCCTGTTCCTTCGCCCAGCCGTGGGTTGGCGCGAGGCGGGTCGGGCGAAAATCCTTGCCGCGGTGATGTCCTGCCAGTGCACCGATCGCGACGGGCGTCACCGGAGGCCGGAACGTGGTCGTTCCTGTCTCGGCAATTGTTTTCCCGCTGCTTGCCGCCAACACTGCCAGCGCGTTGACATTGGATGTCTTGCCCTGGTCGGTTGCCATGCCGAGCGTGGTGTAGCGCTTCATGTGTTCAGGCGCGCGGAACCCCTCCGCATGACTTTGGGCGATGTCGGCCGCGGTGACGTCGTTCTGGAAATCGACGAAAGCCTTGCGATGCCCAACGAACTGCGTGGTATGGGCTGCTTGCGGCGGTTCCTCGGGAGCGGCAAACGGCGCGTCCTGTCGCACGTAGTTGAAGCCGAGCGTTTCGGCGACCTCGCGTCCGGCCCTTTCGCCCTCGGCCAACGCCTCGCGCAACGTGAATGCTCCCTGCGCCGCGCCCGCCACACGCATGCCGGACGGCAACGCACCGGGCACGAAGGCACCGATGGGCTCACTCCACTGCGGCCGCCCGCCTAGGTGGCACGTGAGGTGTACATTCGGGCTCCAGCCCCCCGAAACGACGACAAGGTCGCAAGGGAAGCGGCGCGTTTCCTTTTCGAATGCAACATCGATTGCCTCGACGCAGGTCCCTCCCTTGACTCCGCGGATCGACGCACGATGGATAAATTGAGCGCTTGCCGCCTGCGCGGCTGCCCGCAACGCATCACCGCTCTCGGCACGAAGATCTGCCACCGCGACCACATCGACGCCCGCCTTCGCGAGATCGTCGACGGTATGCACGGCATCGTCACAGGCAGCGACCACGACCGCACGGCGTCCCGGAATGGCCGCAAAACGGTTGAGATAGGTACGCACGGCACCCGAGAGCATCACACCCGGGCGGTCGTTGTTGGCAAACACCAGCGGTCGCTCTATGGCCCCGGCGGCGAGCACAGACTGCTTCGCGATGATGCGCCATAAGCGCTGACGGGGCTCATGAGACGGTGGCGCGGTCAGGTGATCGCCCACCCGTTCGATCGCCGCGAAGGTGCCGTGGTCGTACGTCGCGACAACACTTGTTCGCCTGAGGATGCGCACCTCCGGCAGCACGGCCAGCTCCTCCTCCGCGTCTCGCACCCAGTCGAGCGCCGGCAACGCATTAATCAAGTGACGATCCGACAGCAATCTGCCACCGAGCCTGAAATCCTCTTCGGCCAACACGACGCGTAGACCGGCGCGGCCTGCCGTGAGGGCCGCCATCAAGCCTGCGGGGCCGGCACCGATGATGAGCAGATCGCAGTGGAGATGCGCCTTCTCGTAGTGGTCGGGATCGCTTTCGCAGGATGCGTGACCGAGGCCGGCAGCTCGGCGGATCAGCGGCTCATAGACCTTCTCCCACCAATGCGCGGGCCACATGAAAGTCTTGTAGTAGAAGCCCGCCGACAGAACCGGGCCGAGCAGGCCATTCAGGGACATTAGATCATGGCGTAGCGACGGCCATCGGTTCTGGCTCGACGCCTCGAGCCCCTCATAGAGCTCGATCATCGTTGCGCGCGTATTGGGCTCGCGGCGGGCGCCCGTGCGCAACTCGACAAGCGCGTTGGGCTCCTCAGGCCCGGCCGTCATGATGCCCCGGGGGCGGTGATACTTGAACGAGCGGCCGACCAGACGCACGCCATTGGCGATCAAGGCGGAGGCCAGCGTGTCGCCGGGGTGGCCCAGGTGCTGGCGGCCATCGAAAGTGAAGGCGATGCGGTGTGTGCGATCGACGAGTCCACCTGAAGCCAGCCGCATGGGGCCGGCTGCTGCGAGCGGCAGTTGCGTGCGTGAAGGTTGACCGGGCATACTCACGACGCTTGGCTCCCCTGGCGAAGCGCTTCCGACGCCAGAACGACGCCTGCAATCTCGTGGGTTCGCGTATTGCGCGTCACGAGGAGCCATGACCTGCAGCCCGCCACGTGCTGCCATAGCTCGCGATGACTGCCCGGAGGGTTGTCCCGGAGGTAGACGTAATCGTGCCAATGCGCGGTGTCCGGTGGGACCTCGCCCGCATCGCCCTTCGGGCGCACCATGGTCGCGTCCCCCAGATAGGTGAACTCTTCATGACCACGTTCACCGCAATAGGGACAAGTGATGCGCATGTCGCCTCGCGCTCCTTCAATGCAGGTTCGGCTGGGCGCCGGCGCCCCGCTCGTCGATCAGATGTCCGCTCACAAAGCGATCCAGGCGGAACCCCGCATTGAGCGCATGAGCTTCATCGCGTGCGATGGTGTGGGCGAAGCACCAGCCCGAGGCCGGCGTCGCCTTGAAGCCGCCATAGCACCATCCGGCGTTGAGGTAGAGGCCCTCGACCGGCGTCTTGTCGATGATGGGGGAGCCATCCATGGACATGTCCATCAGGCCGCCCCAACTCCGCACCATGCGCAGGCGTCCCAGCATCGGCATCAGTGCCATGGCGCATTCGGCCACATCCTCGACTATGGGCAGGTTGCCCCGCCAGGCATAGGAGTTGTAGCCATCGATATCGCCGCCGAAGACAAGCCCGCCCTTGTCCGACTGCGAAATGTAGAAGTGGCCTGCCCCGAAGGTGACGACGGTGTCGATCAGCGGCTTTACGCCTTCCGAGACGAAGGCCTGAAGGACGTGGCTCTCGATCGGAAGCCTGAGGCCTGCGAGTGCGGCGACACGCGAGGAGTTGCCGGCGACAGCAAGCCCGATCTTGGGCGTCGTGATCGCCCCACGTGTCGTCTCTACTCCGACGACTCGCCCCCCCTCGATACGAATACCCGTAACCTCGGCGTTTTGCACGATGTCGACGCCGCGCCGGCTGGCTGCCCGCGCATACCCCCAAGCCACGGCATCGTGGCGGACGGTGCCGCCACGCCTCTGCATCAGGCCGCCCTGGATCGGGAAGCGCGCGTTGTCATAGTCGAGATAGGGCAGGAAGCGACGCACCTGTTCCGCGTCCCAGAGCTCGGCATCGACGCCGTGCAGGCGCATGGCATTGCCGCGGCGAGCAAAGGCATCGCGCTGGGAGTCCGAATGACAAAGGTTGAGCACGCCGCGCTGGCTCACCATGGCGTTGTAATTGATGTCCTGCTCCAGGCCCTCCCAGAGCTTCATTGACCACTCGTAGAATGCGGTATTCGCTGGCAGCAGGTAGTTCGAGCGGATCAAGGTGGTGTTGCGGCCGACATTGCCCTGTCCGATGAGGCCTTTTTCGAGCACCGCGATGTTGGTGAGGCCGTGCTCTTTGGCTAGGTAATAGGCCGTAGCAAGTCCGTGCCCACCACCGCCGACGACGACGGCATCGTACTCGGCCTTGGGCTCGGCATCCCGCCATGCGGCGCCCCAGCCCCGATTGCCGCGCAGGGTCTCGCGCAAGATGCGCCAGCCAGAATAGCCAGAGCTCGAGGCAGACTTGTCCGGTGATGATGGTCTGCCCACGCGTAAACCTCGCTGTCGCCCCATATGGCCTCGACATCCCGCCTGCAGTTGCCATGTCGTTGTCACCAAGCCGCACAACACCCTGCTCGCGGATCGAGTGGGCGGTTGGTCGCAGCAAGAAGACCGGGCAAAAGGTTCCTCGTCAACCGGCACCGATCTATGCTCGTAAACAATATCGGCTGCTGCTGCCACACCCTATGATGCCGATACGGGTGCTGCGGTCAGCTCCGGTTGTATCCGACAGGTCAATGCGGCCGGTGAGGCCACGTCGAGAGGAGATGCGCGGGTGGGATGGCTGATCGGTGTCGACGTGGGCGGGACCTTCACGGACCTTTATGCATTCGAGCCGGATCTCCGGCGGATCGTGGTTCACAAGGTGCCCTCGACACCTGCCGATCCCTCGCGCGCCATCATCGCAGGGCTAGAGGCGCTCACCAGCCGGCATGGGGTCGATCTAGGCCAGATGGAGCGGTTTGCGCATGGAACGACCGTTGCTACCAACGCGCTCATCCAGCGGCGCGGCGGCAAGCTCGCCCTGATCACGACGAAGGGCTTCCGCGATCTCTTGGAGATCGGCCGGCAGGTCCGGCCACACGTCTATGACATACAGAACGACTTCCCGCCGCCGCTGGTGCCGCGCGAGCGCCGGCTAGAGGCCGCCGAGCGGGTCGGCTCGCGCGGCGAAGTCCTCACTCCGCTGGATGAGGGAGAGATCGAGCGGGTTGTCCAGGAACTTGCCGGCCTCGAGATCGACGGCGTCGCCATCTGCCTGCTGTTCTCCTTCCTCAACCCGGAGCACGAACGGCGGATCGCAGCTGCTGTCGCCAAAGCCCTGCCCCACCTTCACGTTTCAGCCTCATCGGATGTGCAACCGGAATTCCGAGAGTATGAGCGGATGTCGACGACCGTGCTCAACGCCTACCTGCAGCCGCAGGTGACGCGCTACATGGAGCGGCTCGGACAGAGCGTGACAGGCCTGGCCCCGGAAGCCGTGATCGGCATCAACCAGTCGTCTGGTGGCTTGATGTCGATCGAGCGGGCGTCCCGGTTTCCGGTGCGCACAGCGCTTTCGGGTCCGGCGGCAGGCGTCATCGGCGCTGCCAACGTGGCACGGCTGGCTGACACGCCCGACGTCATCACCTTCGATATGGGCGGGACATCTACCGACGTCTGTCTTGTCCGCGCGGGCAAGGCCGAGATGACGTTCGGACGCGAGGTCGCTGGCTTCCCCGTGCGCCTGCCGGCCATCGACATCCACACCATTGGTGCCGGGGGTGGCTCCATTGCTTGGTTCGGGCCCGATGGCCTGCTGAAAGTCGGACCGCAATCGTCCGGCGCCGACCCGGGACCGGCCTGCTACGGCAAGGGCGGAACCGAGGCCACCGTCTCGGACGCCAACGTTGTGCTCGGACGGTTGCCGACTTTGCTGCTTGGCGGCGACATGCAGCTCGATGGAGCGGCGGCGCGGGCTGCGATTGCACCAATCGCCGATCGGCTAGGGCTCACGGTCGAGCAGGCCGCGCTCGGTATCCTGGCGATCGTCAACGCCAACATGATGCGGGCGATCCGCGCTGTCTCCATCGAGCGGGGGCACGATCCCCGGCCGTTCGCACTCATGCCGTTCGGCGGAGCTGGCGCGCTGCACGCGGTCGATCTTGCAACCGAGATCGGTATGCGTGCAATCCTGATTCCGCCCTCGCCCGGCATCTTGTGTGCGGAAGGCCTGGTGGCTTCAGACTTGAAAGAAAGCTTCGTTGCGACCTGCCGTACCCCGCTCGCCAGTGATCTCACGTCCGTAGCGGCACGGCTTGCGGACCTGGCGGAGGACGCGCGGCGATGGTGGAAAGCCGAGCGCGTTGCAGCGGGAGACGCCTCGGTCCAACTCGTTGTCGACATGCGCTACATCGGCCAGAATTACGAGCTTGGCGTGAGCGTGCCTGCACGGGCCAGCCCGGTCCTGCCGACGCGCGAGGACTTGGCCCGGCTCTTCCACGCCGAGCACGAGCGCAGCTATGGCCACCACGATCCACAGGCGCCGATCGAAGTCGTGAATTTGCGTCTTACCGCCATCGGGCGTCTGCCGGATATCGGCGCGGCGCACTTCACGGGCAAGGCCGCCCAGGGCCCGACCGCCACGCGCAGCGTTTGGTTCTCGGGTGAAGAGCCCGTCGAGGCTGCGGTCTGGTGGCGACAAGATCTGGCGCCCGGCACCACGATCGAAGGACCGGCAGTGATCGAGCAACTCGATGCGACGACGCCCATTCCCCCGGGCTATCGAGCCCTCGTGGACAACAACCTCAACCTCGTCATCGGAGTTCGTCAATGAGCACCGGCCTCGATCCCATCACGCTCGAAATCGTCTGGAACGGCCTGCTTTCGGTCACCGACGAATGCTTCATCACGCTCATGCGCTCGGCCTACTCCACCAACATCAAGGAGCGGCACGACCACTCGATCGCGATAGCGGATGCAAAGGGGCGTCTCATCGTACAATCGCAGGGCTCTCTGCCGGTGCACATCTCTTCGATGACCGGATTGATTTCGACACTGTTGCAGAAATATGGAACCGACATACACGAAGGCGATCTCTTCCTCGCCAATGATCCGCACGTGGCCGGTGGCACCCACCTTCCCGACCTCAACTTTGCCATGCCGGTCTTCATCGAGGGACGGTTCGTCGGCCTCGTGGCAAATATCGCACATCACGCCGATGTCGGTGGCTCGGCGGCGGGCTCGATGTCTGGCGGGCTGAATGAAATCTGGAAGGAAGGATTGCGCATCCCGGTCGTGCGGCTGATGAGCCAGGGCCAGCTCGATCAGGAAATGATGGATATCATACTGCTCAACATGCGCCTGCCGGAGGAGAGAAAGGGCGACATCAACGCGCAAATCGCGGCCTGCCGGCTCGGTGTCGAGCGCGTTAAGGCGCTCGCCAGCCGGCACAGTTGCGAGGTCGTCGTTGGGGCATTTGACGAGATCATCGAGAGATCACGCGCGCGGATGCTGTCCGAGATCGAGCGCATCCCGGATGGCCGATACACATTCGAGGACGTACTTGACGATGATGGGCTAGACGCAAAGGACGTTGCCTTTCGCCTGGCGATCGAGAAGAAGGGCCAGCGCATCGTATTTGACTGGACGGGCTCGGACCCGCAGGTGCCCGGCAACGTCAATCTAACTTTCAACGCAACTCAATCCTGCGTGTTCTTCGGCCTGAAGGCGGTGCTCGATCCGGATCTGCCGAACAACCAGGGCGTGCTCGATGCTGTCGAGATCATCGCTCCACTCGGCACGGTTGCCAATTGCGTCTCGCCGGCTGCTGTGGCGCTCAGGGCCAACACCTGTCAGCGTGGCATCGACGTCGTGCTCGGGGCCCTCGCGCAAGCGGTGCCCGACAAGGTCATCGCCGCAGCCAATGGCGCCAATACGTCCGCCGTGTTTGCTGGCAACGACCCGGAAACCGGTCGGCCTTATGTCTATCTGGAGACACTTGGCGGCGGCATGGGCGGGCGCGCCAGCAAGGACGGCAAGGACGGCGTTCAGGCCGGAATCACCAACACCTCCAACCTGCCGGTCGAAGCGATCGAGATGGAATATCCGTTGCGCGTTCTGGAATACGGGTATGTCGAGGACTCGGCGGCGCGGGCAAATTCCGCGGCGGGCTCGGCATTCGCCGGGTGGTCACGCCCGTCGGCCACGACTGCGAGTTTTCAGGCGTCGGCGAGCGCTTCGTGCATCAGCCCTGGGGGCTCTTCGGCGGCGAGGCCGGTGCGACCGGACAATTCCAGCTGAAGGCCAACGACGGCGCGACAAGGCGACTGCCCAACAAGATCCGCATGCCGTTGCGCCAAGGTGAAAGCGTTATCGTGGAGACCCCCGGGGCCGGTGGCTATGGCACGCCGGGCGAACGCTCAGCCGAGCACCTCGCCGAGGACGAGAAGTCGGGCAAATTCACACCCGACTACATGGCACGGCAATACCCCAAGCGGTGAGGCGTCAGGCACGTCGCAGGTAGCCGATGCGGCTCCCCATCTCCTTTTGCCAGCGATCGAGGTGCTCGAGCACTTCACGCGGGTGGAGTTGGCGGCCATGCCGGGCAATCGATTGATCCTCGAGGTCCTTGAGCCGGCCATAAAGTTCCTCGGCCGTCTCGTGCAGCATGGCAACGGCGCCGATCGCGGAAGCCGTCATGTTCGGCGGCACCTTTGCCACGAATTTTCGCGTGATCTCCTGCACCCAGTCGGGCATGTGCGCCAGGAGCCGTCCCATCTTGCCAATCAGATGGATACGCATCGTCGGATGGAACCGATAGTCGTGCAGCTCCATCCACTCGAAAAGCTTGGTCATGATCATATCTTTGAGCCTCAGCTCGGATGTGATGCGGTAGTCGCGCCATTCGGCGACGACGTCGAACTCGGGCTCAAGCTCCATATCGCCCGGCGCGAAAGTTTGCGTAGCCGTTACGCCGATGCGCTCGACGAAGTCGCGGTTTTTCATGTCTGAGCTTGGTCGGGAAGGACGGCAGGAGCACGTCGGCGGTCGAGGCCATGGCGAAAGCCAGGCGCACCAGCTTGGCGCAGAAAAGTTGCTTGTAGCCGTCGGGCTGCATCGAAAAATCGTAGAGAATGCGCGGCGCCTGGTGTCGTCGGATGTGGTCGCGGACGAGGTCGCTTGCGCGCAGGGCGAGGTCGGCGTCGCGATGACGGAACAGCACGGCACGGCCCAGGTTGTGGGACAGCGCCTTGTGCACGGGGGTGACGACCGACCCCTCTTCGATCAAGGCCTCGACGATGACGGGCTCGCCTCGGTCGCCACGCGCCACCATGGCAACGTGGCTGAACTGGGAATCGACATCTCCGATCCGGGCGATGGCCGCGCTGTTGTGGGCCATCCCGCGCTCGAGAATGACGTCTCCCGGCTCGAAACGAAATGGCGAAGCGGAAAAACGCGGATTGAGTTCCAGGTAACCGTCGGGCCCCGTGAAGCCCACTGCCGTAGTTTCGCCCTCGCCTAGCCGAGGGTGGCCGTGGGCAATCTCGCCGACGATATCGCGCGCGTAGCGTGCCACGCGAAAAAGATCACAGGCAGCCGGCACCGGCGCCGCATCAAACCATGGGAATCCCAGACCTCGACGGCATCCCTCAGCGCCTGCTGCGCGCCCTGCAGCCCGACCAGAAGGTCGGGTGCTGCCACATGCACATTGCTGACGTTGAAATTGTCGAACTTGGCGCTGAAGAGATCGGCATATATCCGGCGCAACGCACCTGCCAGGCCTCTGCATTGGCAGGCGTGCTATTGGCCAGTGTCGTCATGCCAATGATAACGCCCCGCAGGTGATGGACGCCTGTCGTCTGCATAGCGCCTCCCCCCTCCCCTCGTCCCGCAGTCAGCGCCGACTGACACCGCTTGGCATCGATCAAGCCCCCGATGCCGGACTTCGACGCCTCTCGACCCGCCTGCCGCAGAATTTGTAGCAGCCCATGGTCGCCAACGCGACAGCGCTCAGCCTGGTCGACATCCAAGCTCGACGCTTTTCAGGACGGCGAACGTCGCATAGGCTGGCGGCGACAGCATGACCCTTCACACGGTGTGGTCCAACATGACAGTCCAGAATTCTGCCAAACAGCTTCGCCGGGAGTTGGCTGCAGCACTACGGCTGGCCGAAAAATTCGGCTACTCGGAAGGCATCTGCAATCACTTCTCGGTCGTCGTGCCTGGGCCCAGCGAGCGCTATTTGATCAATCCCTATGGCGTGCATTGGGCTGAGATGCGGCCTAGACCAGCTTATGTTGATCGATGGCGACGGGCAGGTGCTGGAGGGCAGCGGCGAGGTCGAGGCGACCGCGCGCTATATTCAATTGCCGGCCACCGCGCCAATCCGCGGCACCAGTGCATCCTGCACGTTCACATGCCGTATGCGACATCGATCACCATGGTGGAGGGCGGCAAACTTGAGATGGCCCATCAGACGGCTGCCCGTTTTTTCGGGCGCATGGCTCACCAGGGATTTGGCGGTCTCGCGCTCGATGCGCTCGAGGGTAAGCGGATCGCTCGGGCACAAAAGGAAAACCCGCACGCAGACATCTTTTTCCTCGATCATCACGGTGTTTCGATCGGCGGCCCATCGGTGGCCTTCGCCTTCGATGAACTCTACTATCTCGAGCGGGCGTGCAAGCAACAGGTGCTAGCGATGTCGACTGGAAAGCCACTCGAGATCATGGCTGACGAGCAGGTTCGCGACACTGCCCGCCAGTTCATGCAGTTGATCGACTTCCAGGCGCAGAAACATTTCCAGGCGCTGATGCGGATCAACGGCCTGTAGCTTTCATCCCGCGCACCTATTTCGGAACCGGGGCTGCTGCGTCGAGAAGGCGCTCGGCCTTGAGGTCAGCCCATGGGCCGGCGGCACGGGCGTGCGCATCGCTGCCACGTTGGCCGCGACTTCGGTCGGTTTAACGGCGCCAAGGGCCACCGTCGCCACCGCGGGATGGCCGAGCGGAAAGTGCATCGCCGCGGTCGCCAACGGCACCGCATGCGCCTTGCACACCCGCTCGATCGCGCGGACCTTGTCCAGAACTTCGGGCGGTGCGGGCATATAGTTATAGCGCGCGTCAGCAATCGGCCCCGTCGCCAGAATGCCGGAGTTGAACACGCCACCCAGCATCACGCCGACCTTCTTTTCCTCGGCAATCGGCAGCACTTCGGCCAACGCCGGTTGCTCCAGCAGCGAGTAGCGGCCCGCCATAAGGACGCAATCGAAATCGCCTTCTCTCAGATAACGCGCCATGTAGACGGGATCATTAAGGCCGAAGGCCGATGCCCTTGACGGTGCATTCGCTGCGCAGCTTCTCCAGCGCCTTGTAAGCGCCGTTCATGGCTTCCTTGTATCGCTTTGGGCCCTCTTCCGGGCCGTGGCTCCATGCGTCGGCATCGTGGATCAGCAGAATATCGACGGCTGGCAGACCCAGGCGCTGCAGCGAATCCTCAAACGAGCGCATTGTGGCATCGTAGGAATAGTCGTGGACGACGTCGAATTCCAGGCCACCAACGAACCGCGTCGTGCGGTTGCGGCCCGCCGGCGCCGGCTTCATCAGGCGGCCAACCTTGGTCGAAGGACGAGGCTGCCGGAGGGGCGCCGGCGCAATGCCGTACCGATCGATGCTCGGCACTGCCCTGACCGTAGTGCGGCGCAGTATCGAAGAGTGTGATGCCCGATTGCGCGGCCGTCGAAACCGTGTCGATCGCTGTCTGGTCGTCGAGGACCTCGTAGATATCACCAAGCGGTGCACTGCCAAACCCGAGAATACTGACGTCCAAGCCGGTTCGGCCAAGTTTCCGTGTGGCAATGGCAGTGTTTGTGCTCAAGGCATCCTCCCTCGCAGGGCCGACCTGCCGGCTTGGCAAGCTCTCGCCAACTAGTTTCGTGTGCTCGGCCGCGCTCGTAAAGTGGCGGCATTGTCGTGCTGCGTGTAAGGCAGAAAATACCATTACCAGGCATACTACCCAACGACCGTATCCCGGCCTACTTTAGCGGGATATCCACGGACGTATTACAGGTAGGAGATATTCGTCCCCTCAATATGCGCACTGACCGCTGGCGCCCCGCACCGGGCGGCGTAAGCATTGGTCACTACCAGATTACTGCAGGGACGTTGGGTGCCGTGGTAGTAGATCGTCAATCCCGCAGACGATTGATCCTGTCTAACAACCACGTCCTCGCCAACAGCAATGAAAGTGAACCTGGAGATCCGATCCTGCAGCCCGGACCGGTGGATGGTGGAAATATTGAGACCGACACCATTGCTCACCTGGAACATTTCTACCCGATCCAGTTTAGTTCGGCTCCGCCTAGCTGTGTGGTGGCAGAGTTTTATGCCAATTTGGGAAATGCTTTGGCAGAACTAGTCGGTTCAGGTCATCGTCTGCATGTCCTCAAAACTGATCCTCTAGCCTCCAATCAGGTGGATGCAGCTGTTGCCAAACCGATCAACGACGGCGATATCACCGATGAAATTCTTGAGATTGGAGAGATCACTGGTGTGACTCCACCCGCACTGGGTATGCTGGTTAAAAAATCCGGTCGGACAACTGCATTAAAGAGTGGTGAAATTCTGGTTCTGGATACCACAATAAACGTTGAATATGGCGCTGGTCGCTCTGCGATATTCGAGGGGCAGATACTTACCAGCCCTATTTCTCAAGGAGGTGATTTTGGATCGCTTCTGGTCGCCGCTGATTCTCCCCCGTGGTGGGCCTCCTCTTTGCTGGCTCAAGCGAGGCTACAATCCACAATCCAATCCAGGCTGTCCTTGATTGTCTGGATGTTGAGTTCACCAGTGAAAAAACGATGAGCAAGAAGCTGGAGATGGAAACCTCTATTGAAAAAGCTCAGGCAGTTAAACAGGCTTATACGAATATGCTTATGGCAAAAGCCAATGTGGTAGGCGTCGGCATAGGTCTCCAGCGTAAAGCTGGATCGCGCACGGGTGATGTCGGATTGGTGGTAACAGTCAAGCACAAAGTACCGCGATCACAGCTTTCCCCAGAAGACATCATCCCGGCTGAAATTGAAGGAATCCCAGTCGATGTCAAAGAGGTGGGAGAAATCCGCACTCAGTGAATTCGAGTTATTTCCTGAGAGAAACGCCCGCTGCACTGTGTTAGCCTTACAGTTCTAAATGACGTGCCTGGTCTGTGAACCTGCATACCAGGTTTGTTTATAATATAGTATATTAATTGAAAGTTATTGGGGGCTACATTGCAATATGCACAACCACCAACAGCCTCCCATAAAGTAATTTAATCAATTTAAATTTCACGAGGACGCAAAAAATAGAGGCGTCTTTTAAGCAAAAGTTATCCCGTATCGTCAAATAATGAGAGCGATACACCCAAGGTCCTTTTTCAAAACGCTTCCCTGGAGTTTATTGATAAAACATGCGACATATCAATCATAAAATTTTTTGCGGGTATCATTTAACGGACATGTAGACACTTTATTGCTATCTATTGGAATCAATCCGCTGTTTCATAAGAGAAGCGCATGGTGAATTTCAAGCCGTCTGCCCAAATTCCTTTTCCGAACCTGCCAGAAGGCACGGTCACTTTTATATTCACCGATATCGAAGGCTCGACCCAGTTGCTGCATCGTCTACGCGAGCAATATGCGGTCCTGCTGTCTGACCACCACCGTATCTTGCGCGAGGTTTTTGCCAGCTGGCACGGGCACGAGGTAGACACGCAGGGGGATGCCTTCTTCGTGGTTTTCTCACGCGCAACACAGGCGGTGTCCGCTGCAGTGGAAGCACAGCGCAAGATTGCTGAGCATGTCTGGCCGGAGGGAGTGGCGGTACAAGTGCGCATGGGCATCCATACAGGGGAACCGTGGAGCGGCGAGGAAGGCTATGTCGGCATGGACGTGCACAGGGCGGCGCGCGTTGCCCATGTTGGTCACGGCGGGCAGGTGCTGCTCTCTGAGACCACGACTGCTCTGGTGCGGGACGAACTGCCGCAGGGGGTCAGCACGTTGGATCTGGGAGGTCACCTGCTCAAGGACCTGAACCACCCAGAGCGCTTGAGCCAGTTGGTGATCGAAGGCTTACCGGATAAGTTTCCTCCCTTGACCACGTTGGAGGCTCTACCACCGGATTCGGTACAACCGCCGCATTTCGATGCTCCGCCTACACGTGGCATAGGGCGCAAACTCGAGATCAAAGTCCTGGAGGGCTCAACCTGCTTGTTGATGGCAATCAAGTTTCTGGATTAGCGTCTCGCAAAGCGGAAGCGCTGCTTGTATTCCTGGCTTGCACAGCAAAATCCCATTCGCGAGAAACGCTGGCGGAACTTCTTTGGGAAGATCTAGCTCCTGGCAGAGCACTTTCCAATCTGCGCGTGGTGCTCGCCAGTCTGCGTAAACAACTCACTGAATTTTTGTTGATCACCCGCGATACTGTTGACATTAACCCAAATGCAAATATTAGCCTCGATGCCAACATTCTTGAGCAAAATCTGGCTAACGGATTGTATGAACAGGCTTTAGGTCTCTACCAGGGCGAATTTCTGCAAGGTTTTTATCTGGGCGATGCAGGTCAGTTTGAAGCTTGGGCACAAACCGAACAAAACCGCCTGCACATGCTTGTAGTAAACGGATTTCACAAGCTACTTGATGTTTGTTCCGCCAAGGGACAATGGGAAGACGGAATTGTTTACAACCAGACACTCATCCAGATAGAACCCCTGGACGAACCCGCCCATCGCAAGATGATGCAGTTTCTGGCGCACAGCAATCGTCGTTCTGCTGCACTGGCGCATTATGAAAATTTTCGCCATTTGTTGATGGATCAACTTGGTGTAGCGCCAGAGACGGAAACCACACTTCTATTCGAACTGATCCAAAGTGGAGAATTACTAGTACCAATTACTCCACAAATCCTGGTCGAAGATTATCACCCGCAAGAACCAGCCTTCCTGGAAGAAGAAGCATCAAGCAGATCGGAGAAACCACTCTTTGTCGCTCGGAAGGATGAGCTCGAACAGTTAAATTCCTACCTTTCTGATGTCCTGATTGGAAAAGGACACATTGTATTCATAATTGGAGGGGCTGGTCGGGGTAAAACCGCTTTACTAAATGAATTCGCCTCTCGCGCTTCTTCTGAAGTGCCGGAGTTAATCTGCATCAGCGGCGCATGTGATGCTTTCTCCGGAATCGGGGATCCATATCTTCCATTTCGTGAGATCTTGTCCGTCCTGACTGGTGACCTTGAAACACGCTGGAGAGCCGGTGATATCTCCCAAATACAGGCACGACGTATATGGAAAGCTTTACCAGACTTCCTGCAATTGCTGCTGGATCACGGGTCGGATTTGTTTGATGTAATCGTCAACAGCCAGACTGTTCTGGAGAGTGCACAATCATTGCCTGAACCGGATTATGAATTAATTCAGAAAATCAACCGGACAGCACGGGCAAAACCTACATGGTATCAAGGTCAAGAATCACGACAACTTTTCCAGCAACTATTCAGCGTGCTGCGCGAAACTTCCTCAAAGAATCCATTGTTACTGGTGCTGGATGACTTTCAGTGGGCAGATAATGCTTCAATCAGTTTGCTGTTCCACCTGGGAAGGCGATTGTTGGAAAGCCGGATTATGATTGCTTGTGCCTACCGACCTGAGGAAGTCGACCTCTGGCAGAGGCGGAAAGCCGCACCCTCTCCAGAAAGTCCTCGCCGAATTTAAACGGAATTTTGGAAACATCTGGATTGATCTGAGCCGCACGGATGAAACCAGTGCGTTGGATTTTGTCAATGCCTATATAGACGCAGAACCAAACCGGCTGGATGATAAATTCCGCCAATCGTTATTAAAACACACCGGCGGTCATCCGTTGTTTACTATCGAATTGTTGAAATCGTTGCAAGCCAGTGGATATTTGTCTCGCACAGGCGATAAATGGACAGCCAATCCAAATCTAAATTGGGACTTGCTCCCATCTAAAGTTGAAGGAGTGATTGAAGAAAGGTTGGAGCGGTTAAGTCAGGATCTGATCGATATATTGCAAATTGCCAGCATCCAGGGAGAATTTTTTAACCCACAGGTTATCGCCAGAGTGCAGAGCGCAGATGAACTTGAGGTGTCTCGCCTGTTATCGCAAGAATTAGCTAACCGCCACCGATTGGTCAGAGAAAGAGGGGATTTTATAATCGGACAGCAGTACCTTTCGCAATTCCAGTTCACCCACATGCTGATACACCGGTATATGTATAACCAGGTGAGCAGGGCAGAACGCCGCCTGCTCCACGCCCGCGTGGGTGAGATATTAGAAGACCTTTATCATGACGATACAAAGCCAGTTGTTGCCCAATTGGTGCACCATTTTGAAAAAGCAGGTAATCCCAAGCGGGCTCTAGGGTACATGATCAAAGCTGGTGATCGGGCGCGCACGTTATACGCAAATGAAGAAGCAGAAATGTTTTATTCACGAGCCATCGAAATCCAGAAGAGGCAGGGGATGCGCGAAGAGCAAGCCAGGACTTTGTTGAAATTAGGTCTGGTCTATACTGCTTCGTTTAACTCGATTAAAGCTCAAGAAACATATTCACGCGCTTTTGAAATCTGGGAACCGCTCCGAGAAACAATCAGCAAGGAGGATATCCAGGAATCGGCGGACACCCTCAGGATCGCCCTCGAACAACCCCGCACGCTTGATCCCGGATCAGCGGAAGATGATGTTTCTGCTTTTATCGTTTCCCAACTCTTCGAAGGCCTTGTCAGAATTGGGCAGGACTACAATGTGCTACCAGCAGCCGCACGACGCTGGGAAGTAAACGAAGAAGGCACTCGTTATACCTTCCAATTAAGAACAGATTTACGCTGGAGTGATGGCGCCCCATTAAAGGCTGCTGATTTTGAATATGCATGGAGACGAAACCTTGATAAGGAGTTCAATTCGCCCACAGCCAGCCTGCTCTATCCGATTAAAACGCAATAACATACCGAGAACACCAGATTGATGATCCCGACCAGGTTGGTGTGCATGCGCTTGACGACTTAAATCTGGAGGGTCCTGCTGGCAGATCCAACGCCCTACCTGCCCTACCTGCTGGCTCATCCCATTTTTTCACCTCTCCCCCGTTGGGCAATAGAATATTATGGTTCGAATTGGATCGAACCGGGAAATATCGTATCAAACGGTCCCTTTGAACTCGCCGGACAATCACGGGGAAAGAGCCTGACCCTGGTGCGCAATCCTTTCTACCTTAAGCATATTAGGGGCGGAGTCCAGCGGGTTGAATGCCGTACCTTTGAATTGATTTGGCCTGCGCTCGAGCTTTACAAAGTCGGCGAATTCGACCTCGTCAGCCTGCTCAATGCGGACCCAGCCACCCTGGCAAATGCGGCAAAAACTTTTCAAGGAGAAATGGTCAGCATCCCCCACCCCTCCGTACTCTACCTGAGCTTCCGTTCCGATAAACCACCATTCAATAACACGCTGCTGCGTAAAGCGTTCATTCACGCTGTTGATCGAAAGGAGTTAGCCTACCTGGCGTATCATGATTCTCACCTGGCTGCAACCGGTGGGTTCGTACCGCCCGGAATGGTCGGGCACTCGCCTGATATCGGGCTGGATTACAATCCAGATTTAGCAAGAAACCTCTTGACACAAGCTGGTTATCCTGCAGGCGAGGGTTTCCCCCAGATTACCTGGCTTCAACCAACCGCTTCAGAAGACGAACGCATTGTGCCATACCTTAAGAGTGCCTGGAGGAATAACCTTGGTTTGGATATTGAACCACAAAGCCTTGAGTGGGGTGAGTTTTACCAACGGTTTACATCAGATCCAGCTCATCTCACCATTCTGGGGTGGAGCGCCGATTACCCTGATCCGGACAACATGCTGCGGGTTACCTTCCACAGCAAGGAAGGTCTAAACCTGCCGCGTTGGCATAATCCGCGCTTTGATACTCTGGTTGAAACTGCTCGAAAGGTCAGTGATCACGAGAACCGGATGGAACTCTACCACCAGGCAGATCAAATCCTTGTTGCCCAAGAAGGCGTGGTGATGCCGCTTGGTTACGGGAGCGCTCGCATGCTGGTAAAACCCTGGATTAACCTGCCCCGTTCTCTCTCCATCCATCTGCCATTTAACCACATCACCATAAAAAAGGATTGACCTTGTTGTTTGTTGCTTACCAATATTTAACAGATTAAAACCGAAAGGAGGCTAAAACAAATTTAAAAAATGGAAAACCGTCTAACACGATAAAAATTCCAACATTTTTGAAATATTTCGAAAGGAGGCACGTGATGATAAATAACCAACCACAACCACCAGAAAGGAAACGAGTTTGGTTCTTCGGAAAAAGCGAAAATATACCTGAGCTAGACATGACTTGTGAAGACAGAAAATATTTATGAAAAGGGCGATAATCGTTATGTGATTGTTCGAATCAACGTTGTGGAAGAATTTGGGATTTTCTTGAGGTCAAACTTGCAACCTCGTGATACCTGTCGACGCGGCAGTTGATGGTCTCGAGGAGGCAAAAATCTGAACTTAAAAAACTAGGTATTCAAATCTTTGACATGCATGTAAGCGTTGTATGGCACATTCCATGGCCACCTCACAAGGCTCATGGTTTCATTACAGACAAAGAAGCTAAAGCACTGCCAATTGAACAACTCCCGATTCAAGCCGGTCGCCAGCATGCCAGCCCTGGTTCCAACAAATGGGGCTAGAGATTGCAGTTACAAATTTACACGGATAACGATCGGGAAAACACAACTTGGGAGGTAGAATTCAGATCTATTTAAACCAATACATATATTAGGCTAATCAGCCAATGATCCAAAGATTAACTGCAGTCACATTTTTCATTCAGATAAACCCGACTGCATCTTTGCGCGTCAGGATTAGGGTGTACCGGTAATCCCCCTTTTACAATTCCGGCACACCCATCCTGAGTTGGTTGAATTACACA
>CAVXGT010000005.1:0-8890 GCA_963761475.1 uncultured Alphaproteobacteria bacterium | reverse complement strand
AGCGCGGTGTCTTGAAGTCACGGTGCCGGATTGGGCCGGCTTTTGGTGGTTCGGGGGCCAATCTGCAGACCAAAGGGCGCTTTTCGACGGCTTTCCTTAAGTTCTCCAGCAACCGAGAAGTCGATAGCTTTGCCTTCGAGGGTCCAGCCGCTCAGCATCCGCACCTTTCCATCAAGGATGAATATGGTCTCATCGCTGGGCTCGACGTGCAGCTTCCCCGATACCCGAACCGGCGTATAAAGAGACTCGACCTGCTGACCTGCCCGCAGCCGGACCCGGACAAGCTGATTTGGTGGCGGTGGCGGAAGGTGACTGCACATTCCGACCTGCGGAACCAGATAACCGAACCCGCTGCCATCGGCGTCCCGCGACGCGGGGATCAGGTAGCCTGACAGCGTGACCTCGGCCCCGTTGAGGACGGGGTTCGTGGCCATGCGCGCGGTCTGCCGCTTCCTGGCGACGTCCCAGCGCTGGGCTAAGAGCGCATCGACGTCCTGCCCGTTGATCTCCAGCATGTCCTTGGCCGCGCTGCGCCGGGCTGTGAGCAGGACGCGCTCGTCTTCAGCAAGATCCTTTTGCGAGAGCTTCTCATCAAGTTCCACAACGAGCTTCAACTCATTCAGCAATCGAAACCCCATGTCTCTATAGGGATCGTCGAAGGCGACGGCCAAAGGATCCACAAGGTCTGAAAACTGGATCACCTCGGGTTTTGCAGACGCTTGCGTGGCGACCAACATGGCCGCCACAAAGACAGAGCTCAAAAACCGCATGATCCCGTCTCCTTGTTCAAGCTTCTCACAATCAGTTTTCGACTTTCTGGGGAAAGGCGCCCGAGAAGTCAGATGGCAAAGGCATGCCGGTCGAGAATTCGGCATTCCACGCCGCTTCCGAGATCGGCACGAAGCGCGGCTTGTCTTCCGGGGCAAACCGGATCGGCTGACCAGCGAAGACAGGAAGCAGCACGTCGTCACGCACAGTGACCTGACCGTTTACGATCACGGCTTTCATGCCCGTCGACGGGATTGCGCCCTTTTCGTACGTTGAATTGTCCCTGAAGAGTTCGGGGTCAAACACCACGATATCGGCAACCATTCCAGCCTGGATGCGGCCGCGTTCTTGCATGGATTTCAGGCCGATTGCGCCCAGATGTTTGGCAGCGTTGTAGCTGAGGATCGACATCAGCTGCATCATCGGGATGTTGTTTTCCCGACCAAGGCAAATCGTAGCGCCGCGGGCGCCAGCCGTGCGGGGGTGGGTTCCGCCCAGTTTCTCGAACGGGTAATCCCACGGGGCGTCGTACGGCGTGGCACCAACCCCGTCGCTGGCCATGGTCACGCCCTTGAGCGTCAGCCACTTCGCCTCGTTTTCTTTGGGCTGCTTGAATATGACGATCGGCCGGGTCGGTTCGGATGCGACGGTGGCCTTGTAGGTCTCCAGGGTATAGTACTTACCCGTGACCGGATCCAGCATGGTATCTTCATAGCGTCTGCCGAATACGTCGATCCAGCTCTTGGGCTCCAGGAACGACGCATTGATCGTGGTGGAACCCGCAGCGTAGGGATAGACTTCACCCCAGATGTTGTGGCCCTGTTCCTGAAGCTTGATGATCGTTTCGTGAGCAAGCCGCCAGCCGTCATTGTTGAAGTGCAGGACGATCGCCGGGGCGCCAAGCGACACGGCGTTGGCAATGAGTTCCTGCGCGCCGTTATTCTCGGTCGTGTCGGTGCCGAGCGTATAGCGGGTATGGGCGCCGGTCGGGCGGCCATACCGTGCCCCGGCTTTCTGAATTTCGTACATCTCGCGTGATGAGACGCCCTCTCTCATGTAGCCCACGGTGCTGCCGACGCCGGGGGCGCCAGCCTGCAAGCCCTTGTCAATCTCCGCAAGAATTGCGTTGCCCTGTTCCAGAGTTGGGCGCGTCTGGCTCCAGCCAGTTTTCGCCCGGGTTGTTAAAGCGGCTATGGGGCCGTCTTTCAGGTAATCGGCGCCGTCGGACCCGTCGATGAACATCGCGCGGGCAAACTCGTGGCTGACCGCACAGCCATAGTTGGCCCCGGTCACGCCTTCACGTGCTTTGTACCAGGCGGCGATATAGGAACCCGCACAGCCCATCTCGAAATCCATGCTGGTGGTCAACCCGTCGCGCAACCCGAGGGAATAGCCGATCGGCATTTGAAAATGGAAATGGGTGTCGATGAAACCCGGTGCCACGATATGGCCCTTGGCATCAATGGTCTGCTTGCCCGTGATGGGTTCTTTGGTGATCGCAACGATGCGTCCGTCCTTGACGGCCACGTTGGCAACAAAGTCAAACAACGTCTCTGGATCCATGACCCGGCCATTCAGGATGACGAGGTCGTTCGCCAGGGCTGCTGTGGCGCTCACAAACAGCGTCGCTATTGAAAATAAAACTCGGCGCATATCGGCTACTCCTTTGTGGTTGCGGAACTTGTTTGCCCAGCCATTTTGGTACTTGGTCTTCTTGCCCATGGATGTCTCGCTTCGGATTGATGCTTCGGAAAAACGTGCTCGCGCGACCACCAAGAACCCAAATGCCGTTGGTTGATGGATTGTTCGCGGGATTGATCACGTATTGGAGGGTTGGCGTTATCTGCAGGAATTCGGTGACGCCGCAACGATAGAAAGCTTCCATCGTGTACTGATCGCGATCGTTGCCCGGTGCCCGGCCCCAGCTGAGAGCGATGCCCGCCAGGTCCTTGCCGTCACAAACGTCATAGCCGGTCCCGATGCTGACCGTGCGGTCGAGGCTTGTGCCGGCGCCGTCCGCATAGCCGGCGCGCAGAAACGGCCGCCAGCTTCCGAAGCGGCCCGTTGCCAGGAATGAGACACCCTGCCCAGCTTTGACGCCGGCTTCCTTCTTCTCGTCGGCGTGCCAGAATGTCAGCTGGATCGATTGGTCGTGACGGTCTTTCCAATCCGGAAACCAGCCAATGGCGACGTGCTGGAACGTCTCACCGGATTCGAAAAGCTTCTGTGCGCTTCCAATCGGATCGGAGGCATCGCCATTGGCGTTGGCGACACCCGCCAGCACCGCCCACTGTTCGTTGAGCCGCACTTGGAAAGCCGCGCCCAGCCCCTGACCTGGTCCGGGGTATGTGGGCTGCTGCTGGAACGCCAGATTGGTAAACGCGGTCCATGGGCTGGCGAGGCTATTGACGTTGACATAGTCATAGGTGTCGACCTGACCGATGACGAAACTGAAGCGGCCGTTCAACAGCCTTTGTCGCCAGTAGAGATTGGTCAGCACCCATCCCGCGTCACTATAGGTCGATGAAAACACGCCGGCATAGCCAAGCGTCGGTCCGAGCGCTTGCGTTGGGATCAAATCGCCGAGCGCCGAGCGGTTCTCGACCTTGAATATGAGAGCGCCATCGTTAGGCGTGTTGCGGCCAACCAGGTTCCACGTCCCATAGAAGCGGAAAACGTTGGTCGCCGCATCGGTGGTGTCACCGTCGGATTTGGCGCTGAGATACTGAACCTGCGTATCGATGCCGAAACTGAGGCCGGTCCGCGCCTCCAGGTTCTTCTTCCATGCGAAGTAGCTATCAAGCGTGCCCTGTTCCTGGCGCGCCGCGGTGTCAGCCAAGGTTCCCGAAACGCTGTTGGGTGTCTCGAACCCGCCACCTTGCCCTTGCGCGCATGCGGCAGCAGGATAACTGCAGATCACCAGAAGTGCCGCGAGCGCGGATAGAGCTTCCGGGCGCCACATCGAGAACATGCTGCCCGTCCTGAACAACGGCCACACCACGCGCGCCGGTGGACTTGCCGGAATAGCATCAAGGTCGGATTTCACAGTCGACACCTCACTGAAGGCATACCTATCCCCTTGCCACAGGCCGTCCTCTGAACTGACCCATACCACCGACACCGCTTCGTCTCGTCCACCAGCATCCGCATGGTTCGCGGCGGTCGGGCGACGAGACTTTCGATGACGCGCGCCGCGATCCGGCCGACTCCCTTGGTCTGGCGCCGGTTGTGGCGAAAGACGAACTCGTCGAGGTAGGCTTGCAGGTGCTTGTCGCGCACCGCGCCAGCGTGGGTACCGAGCAGCCAGCACTTCAACAGCGAGATAGTCCAGTGGCAGCCTTGCATGGCGTCATTTTCGCGCCGCTCGGCCTTGGTTTGCACGACCGCGTCGTGGGGTCGCTTGTCGAGGCTCGTCTTGTTGTAGCCGGCGTGCCCGTCGGTCACCACGTGCGCGTTGGTGGCGACATGGCCCGCCGCAAACAGTTTGCAGGTGTCGGTGTCGTTGTTCTCGACATGGACGAGCCGTACGCGCCCGCCGTTCTCGGACGCCACCAGAACCAGCTCGTTCACACCGGCCTTCACGAGCGCCTCGTCGAGCT
This sequence comes from uncultured Alphaproteobacteria bacterium, assembly GCA_963761475.1. Classification (GTDB taxonomy): domain Bacteria; phylum Pseudomonadota; class Alphaproteobacteria; order Rhizobiales; family Hyphomicrobiaceae. The sequence continues at coordinate 4,523 of CAVXGT010000005.1, read as the reverse complement.
GAACGCCTGAGCCGAGTGGCTCGCGGTCGGGGCGCACCAGCGCGGTGCGCAGCTTGTGCAGCCAGGTCCATGCCGTCTCGTGGGAGTCAAAGCCCATGATGCGCTGCAGGTCCTTGGCCGAGCTGCCGTTGCGGTGCGAGGCGATCTCGAACACCGCGCGGAACCAGACTTTGAGCGGCTTGCGAGTCCTGTCGAGCAGCGTGCCGGACGTCAGGCTCGTCTGATGGCCACAGTCTGCACACTCGAACAGTGTGCCGTGGCGTAGCGGCCTGCGGAGGTGTTTGCTTCGACAGCGCTGGCAGGCTGGCTCGCCACCCCAGCGGGCCTCGATCCAATAGGCGCGGCAGTCGTCCTCAGTCGCGAACCGCGCATCGAACTCAGGCGCCGTCTTCGGAAAATCACGCCACAGATCTTCTCGGCAAGCCTGGATCATGGACCAACTCCTGGTTCGCTTCATGTCGCACGCCATTGCGTCTGATCTGAGGGGGCTGAGGCAAGGGGATAGGTATGCACTGGAGGTCCCTGGTTGGCGTTGCTGGATTTTAGGTCGTGGCGACAAACCTCGGACTCTAGTGTTCCACACCTAACAGATGATTCCCCTTCGGCCGCAAATCAGTCAGTGTGCGGCCATGAGACGAGACGACATCTGCATTTACGTGAGCCCCGCCAGCCGTGCCCGGCTCGAGGCTCTGACCGAGGACCGCAACACGCCCTCGAAAGTTGTCTGGCGCGCGCAAATCGTACTGGCCACGGCCGACGGCCACGGCACCAGCGAGATCATGCGGCTCACGGGCAAGTCCAAGCCCTGTGTCTGGCGCTGGCAGGAGCGCTACATCGCCGAGGGCGTCGATGGGCTCGAACGCGACAAGACGCGCCGCTCGCGCAAGCCGCCGTTGCCTGAGGATGTGAAGCTCGCCGTGCTGACCAAGACGGCGACCGAGACGCCGGCAGGCGCCACGCATTGGAGCCGCGCGTCGATGGCGTCCGCGATGGGCATCAGCCCGTCGAGCGTGGGGCGCATCTGGGCCGAGGCCGGGCTCAAGCCGCACATCACCCGAACCTTCAAGGTGTCGAACGATCCGGCCTTCGCCGAGAAAGTCACCGATGTCGTCGGGCTCTACATGAACCCGCCGGACCGCGCGCTGGTGCTGTGCGTCGACGAGAAGAGCCAGATCCAGGCGCTCGACCGCACGCAGCCGGGGCTGCCCATGAAGAAGGGCCGCGCGGCGACGATGACGCACGATTACAAGCGGCACGGCACCACGACGCTGTTCGCTGCACTCGACGTGCAAGAGTGGCCTCGTCATCGGCGAGTGCCAGCCGCGGCACCGGACGCGCGAGTTCATCAAGTTCCTGCGCACCATCGACCGCATCGTCGACAAGCGCCTCGCGATTGCACCTCGTGGTCGACAACTACGGGACGCACAAGACCGCCGAAGTGAAGGCCTGGCTCGCCAAGCATCCGCGCTTTCACCTGCACTTCACGCCGACCAGCGCGTCGTGGCTCAATCTCGTGGAGCGCTTCTTCGCCGAGATCACGCGCCAACAGATCAGGCGCGGCGTCTTCACCAGCGTTGCCGATCTGGAAGCCTCGATCCAAGACTACCTCGCTCACCACAACCGCGCTCCGAAACCATTCGTGTGGACCAAGACCGCCGAGACGATCACTCGCCAAAGTCGACCGTGCCCGTGCCGCAGTGGATGCTGTCAAAACCGGGTACCAAGCGTTAGACTCGGAACACTAGAATGCAAGCGACACCACCGCGTAGGGGCCGCCGAATTGGAGCCGGAAATCGCTGTCAGACCTCGCGCCTTCGTGGGACACATCGGCGGAAACATGCGTGTAGCCGACAGCGAGTGCGGTGCGCGGCGTGAACCAGTAGGTGATTTCGGCGGAAGCGCGGAAGATATCGCCTGAATAGTCGCCATATTCGGCGAATAGATATTGAGCCTTGCCACCTATCGACCAGCGATCATTGAAGGCCAAAGTTCCGAAAACGCCCAACGTAGGAACGGGTATCGTTATGCTTTCCTTAGCGGTGCGCGTGGCCGTCGCGCCGCCGACAAATGCTGATCCGCTAATCTTGGCTGACGCACTGTAGACGTCGAGCCCGACCATCCCGCCGAATTCGTAGCTGCGGCCCTTGAGAAACGAATAGCCGACGGCTCCAGAGAAGAAACTTACGTCGAGGTCGGTTGAGACGTTCCAGCCGATCGGGATGACAATGTCGGCGAAATTGATTTCTCGTTTCGCGCCTTTGCGGCCGTTCTGGCTGATGTTGTGATAAGAAACCTCGAAATGCCAGCGGGGTGTCGCCCGCCATCGAGCGCTTAGATACGGAGAGAAATGATTCTCGCCGGCGCCCAGGTCGGACAGGTCGATGCTGCCGCCTGCTCCCGAATTGCGGAGGTGGCTACCAACCTCGGCATCGGTTCGATTGTAAAGAGCACCAGCCTGAACCGTGAAGTAACTTGTAAGGGACGGATTGCTGCTGGCCGGCTCGGCGTCCACCGCGACGCAGGTGGCAAAGAGCATCAAGGTCGCGCCCAGGACGGCGATCCAACGGCGATGCTGCAGGTGAATCATATCCTCTATCTCCTTGCCACAAGGATGCAGTTTGCTGCTCTTTGCCTGCGGCCTACTCGAGGCGTTTGAATTTTTTGCGCGTCGAGACAACGCAACTATTGGGCAACCTTGTAGTATTTCGAGACCTCCTCGAATTCGAGCGTGCCATCGTTGTTGGTGTCGGCTTTAGCGAAATAGGCGAGCTTTTCAGCGATTGAATTGCGACGTGCATAGTCGCGAGCGTATCCATCGCAGTATCCCGGCCCCTGGGCCAGGGCCTCCGAGGTTCAGAGCAAGGCGATCAATGTCGCCGCAAGCGCTGCAACCGCGAGAGCACTTGAGTAGGTTTTCATTTTCTGCCTCCAGTGACGTGCGTTGACACCTCCGGCGTCGTGTCATTTATTGTTGCGCGAGAACAAGTTTGTCAACGGGTTCTCGACGACCGGCGTCAGCGTGTAGCGGAACATGAACTGAGGTCCGAATGCGTCCGGCTGTTGGACGTAGTAGTCGAATGCCAGGGTGTGCTTGATTGGCTGGCTGTCCGTGACGATGGTCTGGCTCAAGGTCAGGTTGATTGGGATCGTCCATTCCTGTGAAATCCAATCGTAGGCCAACTTGGGAACCGACCCGATCGTCGCGCCTCCTCCAAGGAAGGCAACGCCACCGACCTGTGCTGTCGTTGTGCTGTAGCGCCTGTCACTCCATCCTGCCACGTCCCACTGATGAGTTGGGAAGAAGACGACGATGCCCTTAGAGAACAACTGCCCGATCGCCATTTCCGGCCCCAGCCGGAATTGCTTCCCGGCAAAGTCCTCGTTCGTCGCGGTCGGCAGCGTAACCAGTGTTCCGAAGGCCCAGATGAACCCGCTCTTTTCGGTGCGCCCGACGGCTAGATCGAATCCAATATCTCCAATGCCAAAGGACGCGTCTTTGAAATCACCCCTTTGAATGTCGTAGATCGGCTCGTTGAACAGAAAGGGAACCCCCGGCCGCCAAAAGATCGTGGTGCCCTGCCCATCGATCGGAAACGGCAATATCGGCTGGAACAGCAAACGGTAGGTCGTTTGATTATCCGCTCTGGGGAGATCGCCCTTGTACCAGGTAAAGCCATTCTCGAAGTTGAGCGAAGCAAGTGGCGTGTTCGGATTCGACAGCGACTTTGCAATTTCGTCAGCGTTGGACTGGCCAGCAGTCTGTGCCAACGCAGGCCGCGGCGAAACATTCGTCGCAGCAACCGCCATCAACACCATCATAATGGTCAAGCAACGTTTCATCTTTCTTCCCCCAAATTGTATTGGCAGAGCCAATCTCATTTTCGTTCTAGCTTCAGCCCGGTAACGCCTGCGGCGATCGAAAGGCCGGTCTGCCCCTGTATGCTCAATGGCTGCAGAACCACAGAATCTCTCGAGCCGCCGACCAGTACGTTTGCTCCCGCCCCAATTCCGACGGCTGCGCTGGCGGAAACGCCGGCATAGTTTCCTTGAAGCGCGCCTTCAGGCAAATCGACACTGGACGACAGAACGCCCCAGATCACCGTCGTCGGCCCCTTGATGCCGATGTCGACACCGATCTTTGTCACCGTACCGGCGTAATGCCGAACCGCACCTTTGCCGGCGGGCTTGTAAGCGCAGTTCAGTGTCGTCTTGGAGCCGATAATGAGACCGACGCCGCCCTTGCTCTTGCACGTCAGCGTGCCGGCATTGACGTTCGTGGCTGGCTTGCTGTTGGCCGAGTCGGCAAGTGGTGCGGTCACAACGGACAAACAAGCCACCGCGGCAACGACAGCCCAGCTGCGATACGGCCCGGGTTTAATTGGTTGGAACGACATGATTACCCCCCTTAAGCCGATGGTTTCGACTTGAGTGGTATCGCTGCAACAGTGCGCCGGGTTGGATACCTGGCGCACGCCTGAGAATCAGAACAGGCAATTGAACGCTTATGTACCAGATCGAGCGTG
>CAVXGT010000004.1:0-15105 GCA_963761475.1 uncultured Alphaproteobacteria bacterium | reverse complement strand
CCATCATATCGAACAGCGAGGTGGTCATGGCCGGCGGGCTGTCTGCTGCCGATTGCCGCAAACTGGCGCCCGACATGCACGCGACGCCCGACATCCTGCTGGCCACGCGCAGGACACACCAATACACCGAACTCGCCACATACATCCAGAATGCCACGCCATCTGCGATCAAGGTCTCGGTCCCGTTCGGCCTGCTCGAGGCCGAGCCGCGCAGCGATGATAACACCTATGCCGCGCGCAAGCGTGCGGTGCGCGCCATGCTGTCGTCGCCGAGGGAACCGCCGGCAGCGACAGCGCCCGCCCCTCACCCCCGTGCCGCGCCGGCAACGTCCGAGGCGCCCGTGTCTCAGGGCTCATCCACCGATGCGGAGGAGTTCAAGGAGCCGTACTGAGCTATAATGAATGCAATGTCTTCGACCGCTCCCGCCAAGCCCAAACGACGGCCGCATTTCCGGCGGCATAACCCGCCGCCGATCCGCATTACCGATCACGACGTGGCGATCATCCGCCATGTCGCCAGGCACCGCTTCTTGCGCGCCACCCATCTCGCGCGCCTGACGCTCCGGTCCTACAAGAAGCTGACAGAGCGCCTGGGTGCGCTCTATCACAACCACTTTCTCGACCGGCCGCGCGCGCAGCTTGAGTACTACACACCCGGCAATCGCGCGCCTTACGTCTACGCGCTTGGCAACAAGGGGGCACAACTACTCGCCGAACTCGACCACGTCGAGGCCGCCAAGGTCGACTGGACCGACAAGAACCGCGATGCAACCCGCCCGTTCATCCGTCATACGCTGTTGATCGCCGACGTCATGATCGCCTTCGAGCTGGCCACACGCGATCATCCCGCGATCCGCTTGATCGACACGCACGAGATCCTGTCGCGTGCACCCGAGGCAACGCAGCGGGCCTACAATCCGCTGAAGTGGTCGGCCACCGTCCCTTTGACCGACAAGCCCAGCCAGATTGTCACGATCGTTCCTGACCAGATGTTCGGGCTGGAGTTTACCGCCGAGCGCAAGCGCGCCTACTTCTTCCTCGAAGCCGACACCGCCAAGATGCCGGTGCAGCGCTCCAACCTCACCCAATCCTCGGTGCAGAAGAAGTTGCTCGCTTATTATCATGGCCACCAGGCCAAGGCTCATACCCGGCAGTTCAACATCCAGAACGTCCGTGTGCTCACAATTACCACCACACGCCAACGCGTGAACAACATGATCGACGCCGTGCACGACATCACCGGCGGACGTGGCAGTAACCTGTTCCTGTTCGCCGACGTCACGTCCCTGACCGGCGCACATAACGTGCTGAACCTCGAGTTCATGACCGGCAAACGCGAGCCGGTGCTGATCACCGACTGATCCCGCGATGGACCAATCCACCTTCGCCACCAGTGGCGTCAGCGTAGCAGCCCGCGCCCTTGCCCGATCAAGCGTGGTGCTGGGTGCCGACATGTCCCCAACGCTTGACGGGCGGTCGCCGGGCCGCTTCCGCGCGCGCGTGCCGGCTCCGAAATAATGCCGAGAGTGCCTCTCCTAAAATAATGGGTGCGGGGTGCGGCATGTGATCAGCTGTCGGATTGACGAGTTTCGCTTTGTGCGTACAGTGAGCCCAGGTCTGGCAACGGCCCGTCGGACAGGCATCGGTTTGCGCAGCACAGCGTGGGTCGATGCCTGGACGGCGAGCTTTGGGCTCGCCGCCAGGGCGATGATCTGCCGATCATCGCAATCTGACCGGAGGAGCCAGGACATGGCCAGGATGTACCGCGTGTACTCGATCATCGAGCGACCAAAACAGGACGACTACTGGTTGAATATCGGGGTGGCGTTTCCGCACGAGAACGGCGACGGCTTCAACATCATCCTGCAGGCCCTGCCGTTGCACGGCAACGGCAAGCTGGTGATGCGGGCCTACGACCCGGAGCAGCATGCTGCCGAAGAAGAACCCAAGCGCAGGCCGCCCGAAATCAAAGGCAAGGCCGCGTGATCGTCCCGCGCGATGAATTGGAGACTGGAGCCCCGCCATCTGGTGGGGCTTTCTTTAAAAGTCTAGGTCGTGATTGTTGTTGCGGTACGCTCGCCAAACTGCAGTCCAGTGGATGAGCGGATACGGCATGACATCCAGCACCACAACCCACGGATCCCTTATCCCATATGGCTCATCGCTCTGTTGACGAACCGCAAACCGATTGCACCCACTCCAATCGCAACGACTTGACCTCTCGAGAATTCATGAATCGGCTTCATGCCCTGGGCGCTTCGCCGTCGCGATAAATCACGCCGGCGACCAGGCTCTCGTGCACGGAGCCGCGGCCCGCGTCTCCGCCTGCCGGCTTCGATCCTTAGCGCAACAGGCCATGGGCCTGTGATCGCGAAAACGTGTGCATTGAATATCGTAGGCCTTACCGGACACTGATGAACCGGGTCGGGCATGGCTCACGGTTACAATCGCTTCGACATGCTTAGTTTGAATGTCCTCTGCAAAGGAGGACAGCATGCACAAGTATCTTGTGACCATGAGATCCGGCAATCCGATCACCGGATCCATCATGGTAACCACGTCGCCGGCCTACACGTGCCCGGCCTCGTGTGTCCTCAAGGGTGATGTCTGCTACGCCAGCAAGGGCTTTCTTGGCGGGTTCATTTGGACCGCACTCGGCACATCAGCGGTGGGGGCGGTGATCGGCAACGAACTCGCCATTAAATCGCTCGCACAGCTCGTGTTGGCGATCCACAGTCTGCCCGAGGGCAGCGTCTGGCGCCACAACCAGGCCGGTGACCTGATGCCGGATCTATCGGATCGCCGCCTGATCTGTGCCGCGACACTGCAAATCCTGCAGGAGGCCAATCGCGGCCGGCGCGGGTTTACCTTCACCCACTTCGATCCCGCGATCGAACACAACCGCTCCGTAATCCTGGCTGCCAACCAGGCCGGCTTCACCATCAACCTCAGCGCCGACGATTTGCATCACGCCGATGTGTTGGCCGAGGCGGCGTGCGGTCCTGTGGCAGCCTTGCTACCGCGTGGCCAGCGCCACAACACGGTGACGCCGTCCGGCCGCAAGGTCGTGATCTGCCCGGCCCGCACCCATAGCGTCACCTGCTCGACCTGCCGCCTGTGTACTCGTCAGCGCGATTTCGTCATCGGCCTGCCCCTCATCTAGACCAGCAAAAGGAGACCAACATGTTGGATACAGTATCGGACAAGCCCGTCACGGCCATTGCCCGCATCAAGCAAATGCAGGAGGAGATCGCCCGCCTGTCGGCCGTAGCCCAGGCCGAGGCCCTCAGCCAGGCCGAGGCCGCCGTCGTCACGCTCAATGCGCTCGGTCTTCCCTACCGGCTGGTGGAAACCAGCAAGACAAACTCCGGCACCGGCAGGAAACGCAGGCGCAAGCAGGCCGACTGCCAGGTCTGTGGCTTTGCCACCGATCCTCCGCATGATGCCCGCAGGCACAAGGCACAGGACGCGGATCGCCGGCCGTTCAACGACGAGGAGCTGACCCAGCTGGGCTTGCGCCGGACCCCATAGCGGACCCGCGTCAGCACGGCAATGCACAGTTTGGAATGCCCCGCTGATGCGGGGCATTCTTCGTATAGGGATTGCAGGCTGACAGGGTCCAACGGTAGCCGCACCAAGCAGGACATTGATATCGATTAACTCCAGGCGCTGAACAGCACAATGATCCAGCTGGATCACGCCGCCTGGCAAACCCTGATTTTACTCGTATACTTTGCATCAGAACTTCCGCGCGCGTTGCGGTGCTCGAATGGTCGAGCGCCGCTTGTGTGCAGGAGTTCAATCATGACAACGACAAATCGCCGCAATGGGGCACGGCCCAAACCTAATGGTCTGCCACTCGCCAAGTTGACCTACCAGCTCGCCGCCTGGACGGCCGAACGGCGCAAGGACGGCTGGTACGTTGCCCCATCCGTGCCGTCGCATTCTGGTGGGCCAGGACGATGGAGTGGCCCGTTCCAGGACATTGAGAATGCGTGCCTGGCAATCGCACGCGGCCTGTGCACGGAACTCGCCGACCGACACACACGGCACATCGAAGCCAACGGCCTGCAGACCGGCGATCCCCTGTTCGGTCTCAAGCCGACGACCCGACTTGTCACCGGCAGGCGCAACAAGACGGCGGAGAGCTTGGCATGACGAAAACCGCGCCCCGCATCGCCGAGATCAACGATCGCTTGCGGACCAATTTCGCCGGCGGTCGCATTGTCATCACGGCAAGCCTCAACCCACTGCCCGCCGAGACGCTGGCCCGCATCTTTGCCGCCGTGAAAGCCTTCGAGGCCTTCACGCCCGACAACGATCCATATCAAGAGCATGACTTCGGCGCGCTGCACGTCGATGGCCATGCGATCTTCTTCAAGATCGATTGCTATCAGGCCGGATCAGGGCTGACGGAGGGGGCCGAGCATCCCGAGGATCCGGCCACCACCGATCGCGTGCTCACCATCATGCTGGCCGAGGACTATTGACCGGCTTGCCACTTCCCCGCGCCACGCTCGCGTGCGCGGGGATATATTCTGTGTATACTGATCACGTATGCAATCGCTGAGCGTCGACAAGCTGACCGTCGTGCAGAAGCTGGTGGCGCGCGGGTTTTCCCGGGACCAGGCCGAAGGCGTTGCCGAGATCCTGGACGAGCTCGATGCATCGCTGTTGACGACAAAATCCGATCTCAAGGATCTCGAAGTCCGGCTGTACAAACACATGTCCGGCATTCTGATCGCGCATGGCATCGGTACCGCCGCGCTCACCGTGGCGCTGCTTCAGCTTCTCGGCTGACCGGAGCAAGACCAGTGCATCCAAAACCTTGCCGCGCTGCGGCGACGAACCTGCCAGTTGCCCGCCCCCCTGGGCAGCTGAAAACAGCCTTCTCCCACTCAGACGGTCCAGTCAGCCGCGTCGAAGATCCACTTCAGTGGTAACATCACAATTGCGGCCTAGTACCCGGAATCGGAAATGGCTGGTACGAACAAGCCATTTCCGATTCCGGGTACTAGTCAGCTCCGAACGGCTTCCGGACCAGTTGTGGCGCACTATTGCCATCGATCAGGTAGCCCTTCAAAGTGACGCTGTCGTCATGGGCACAGATCGGCAGCCGGTAGGAGATCGCGACTTGGTGGGTGTTCCGGGACAGGTATTATAAGATGCGCTTGCTCGAATGGCTGACAAAGACCATCACCGCACAATGCTCCGCAGGCCAAGAGACTTAGGTCAAAGGCTCATAAGAAGTGGCAATTCCTCATGTCGCGCAACGGTAGTCGGACCAATGGTTGATGCCGCGCGCTCAAATCCTACCGGGGAAGATGAAATGGCATCGCACCAAGGTCGAGATGTGCGTCAATCGAGCGATTCTGATCGGCGACATGGACTGGTCAATCGGTTCTACGACAGCATGCCAGGAACCTCGGTTTGCTTGCTTCTGGCCGCAGCCTTTTTTGCTGCCTCCCTGACGCCTTCGCTCATGCCGCGAGACCCGGTCGTCCAGGGTGCCCTCGCGGGCGCCGCAGCAATCATCGGCTATGGGCTTGGCCATGTGCTGCGGTGGATCTGGCTATTCCTGGACATTCCGCAACCATTCAAGCCGTGGCATACGCGCCTCCAGTTGGCTGCATGCGGATTGGCGCTGTTGACTGTCCTGGCGGCCTTGTGGAAGTCGGCTGACTGGCAGAATGCGACACGAGCTGCGATGGATTTGCCACCTGTCCAAACCGCGGGACCCCTGACAATTATCTTGATCGCGATACTCGTGTTTGGCTTGATCTGGGCTTTGGCGCTGATCTTTCAGTACATTCTCAATCTATTGAAAAGCTGGCTCGATCCTCTCGTCCCGCGCCGTGTCAGTGCATTCATCGGTTTCGCCCTAGCAGCATGGCTGTTTTGGGCCATTGGTGACGGTGTCCTTGTGCGAAATGGCTTTGCGCTTGCGAACAGTGCCTTCAAGGCGGCTGATGCCTTCATCGAACCGTCGCAGGCACCACCCACTGACCCGATGTCAACGGGCAGCAGTGCTTCATTGGTCTCCTGGGAACATCTTGGCAAATGGGGGCGCGACTACATCAGTCGGACGCCTGCCCGCGAAGAGATCGCGGGATTTTTCGGCCCTTCAGCCAAGAAGCCTATTCGCGTCTATGTAGGATTGCGAGCAGCTCCAACGCCTGCGGAGCGAGCAAAAATTGCGCTTGAGGAATTGAAGCGCCTGGGCGGCTTCGAGCGCTCGGTTCTCGTCGTCATGGTTCCGGTGGGAACCGGCTGGATGGATCCGGGCGGGCAGGACACGATGGAGTTCATGCTTGGCGGCGATGTGGCGACCGTGGCTGTGCAGTATTCCTATCTGAAGGGCGCACTTTCAATATTGGCCGATACCGAGGTTGGCGAGGAACAATCCCGCCAACTTTTTGCAGCCGTCTATGATCATTGGACGAACCTGCCGAAAGAACTCACGGCCGAAACTCTATGTTCACGGGCTCAGTCAGGGCGCACAGATTTCTCAGAGCACCGTTCCTTTCTTGGACCTCCTGGCGGATCCCATCCAGGGCGCTCTTTGGGTTGGATCTCCGTTTTTCGGCCCCGTCTGGCGGCATGTCCGAGAGCGCCGTCAAGTTGGAAGCCCAGCCTGGCTTCCGAAATACGGGAATGGGTCCTTTATCCGGTCGGCCAATCAAAGAATCGGGCCTGTTCAGCATGATGCCCCATGGGGGCCAACACGAATCGTTTTCCTGAATTATGGCAGCGATCCGATCGTGGCATTCACCTACGCCACCGCTTATCAGGAGCCCGACTGGATGAAGGAGCCACGCGCCTTTGACGTCAGCCCAGAACTTCGATGGACCCCCATTGTGACAATGCTCCAAATCGCCTTGGATTCCGGATTCTCGCTTAGTATTCCGAGATACGGACACTATTATGTGGCCGAGGACTACATCGACGCATGGGCAGCAGTGCTCGATCCTCCGGCATGGGACGCACAGCGCGCGAATGAACTGAAAGAGGCCTTCAAGCGGCGGAAGCCAGCCTTTTGATGGCAACTGTGCCTATTTCGGCTCCGCCGGCGCTGAGCCGGACGTGAATAGCCGCTCAATTCCCCGTTTGACGATCTCTTTGGCGGGTTCGGCGGCCGCCAAGATTTCTTTGGTCTTGTAGAAATCCATGCTTTCAAAGTCTTGGACATTCGGTTTGATCAGCAGATCGGGACGCACATTTTCCAACTTGGATTGCGCGATCGTGTATAGCGCTATCTGAGTTGCGCCCGTAAGCATCTCAATCGCATTGGGCAGCGTGGGGCCCGGCCGAACCTGATGCCCGGTCAGGTCGATGGCGACGGTGTAGCACGCCTGGTCCTTTATGATGTCCGAAGGGGTCGGGTTGACGAAGCCCCCATCGATCAAGAGTTTGTCTGCATGCTTCACCGGAGATAGCAATCCAGGCAGTGCGGAGGATGCCCCGATCGCAGGCCAAATCCGGCCGCTCTCAAATACGACGGCAGATTTATCGAAGAAGTCTGTCGCGACCACTTTCAAGGGAAGTTTCAGGTCTTCGAAATTTTCTGGAACATCGGGAGGCAGAATTATTTCCAACAGGCGGTCTGGCTTGATCAAGGCCGAGGTCGAGAGCTGAAAGATGGACGCCCACGAACCAAAGGGGGCCGCAAATAAACGGCGCAGCAACTCAATCCGCTTTTCGAACAGCTCAATGGCGAACTCTCGCAGCTCCTTGCCTGACAATCCGCTGGCGTAGCAAGCACCTACGATAGAGCCGATTGAGGTTCCAGCGATGACGGAGGGCTTGATGCCCAGTTCGTCGAAGGCCTCAAGGATTGGTATATGGGCTATTCCACGGGCGGCGCCGCCACCAAGCGCCAAGGCGACGGTTGCGCTGCCAGCCTCCTGTCTTTGTTCACTGGAGCCAGCATCAGTGGCATGTGCCATTTGATTGACCATCGTTGCCGCGGCCCTCGCCGTTTGGAGACTTAGAGTATCCCTTCTGCGCATCATCCGATACTCCTTGATAGGCCAGCCGGCGACTACCACGTTCCGTCACTCAGTGGGGCACGCCTCCACTCCAATGGCGAGCCTGACTTCCCGAGGAGCTATGGCCGGAAGGTGGTAATGGCGGGAATGGGGATGGCGGCATATCGTAGGGGTGCTTGACGCCTCCACTTCTGCAGAAAAGGAGTGATATGCCGTGCCCAACGATAACGTCGTCCAACTGGTTCAGCCAGGAGCCTTCGCCGACGATTGCACGGAGTCCTGCGCAGCGTGGCCCGTGCCCTGCTCGCGCAAGCGGTCGAGGCGGAGGTTGCCGGCTTCCTTGCCAAGCATGCCGAATGCAAGATCGAGGATGGCCGCGCCCGCGTCGTCCGCCATGGCCACCTGCCCGAGCGCGAGGTGATGACCGGCATCAGTCCGGTCGCCGTGCGCCAGCCGCGCGTGCATGATCGCGGCGTGGTGGCCGATGATCCCGGCCGCATCAGGTGTCCGCTGTCGAGGGTAGAGCGACCGAACCCAGCCACTCGTCTGTTGGCGGACGAGAGGCGGGCCGCGACTTCTGCAATCTCTGCACTGCGTCGGTCAGCGCTTTGATTCAAACGCTTTTGTCGAGTCGCCCGAGGGAATCTCACCCCCGGGCGCTCCCAGAACCGTGCATGACCCTCTCGAGTCACACGGCTCCCGATGTTCGGCCGTTCCCATGACATAGCGGCCAATGGGCGAAGAGCCTCGGCGTCTTCCGGCGAAGCCGGTCGAACCAGTCCCTGCCGCCCTTGGTTTGGTGCACCATCCGCTTGTACTTGCGACGGGCCCACCTGATGACATAGGCGTCGATCCGTTTCAGCGTCGGACGCAACTGCGTCCGGTAGAAGTGGCTGTAGTAGCTGATCCAGCCACGGATGACGGGATTGTACATCCGGGCCAGGTCTTCCAGGGATTTGTCACTGCGGTGGTGCAGCGCCCATCGCCGGATCTCCCGGCCGATGCGCGTTTGCGCCTTCGGGCTGACCGCCGGCAGGAAGCTGTGTGCGAAGACCTCTTTGCCCTTCACGACCCACCTCACCTTCCGGGCACGGAATTGAAAGCCCAGGAAATCGAAGTGGATGCTTGGGTAATCGCCCTTTCGCGCCACATCCTTGCAATAGACGATACGCGTCTTCTCGGGATGCAGTTCCAGCTTGCATTCGGCCAGTCGGGCTTTGAGCGCGTCCTGCAGGAACCGCGCTTGTGCCTCGCTTCGACAATGACAGAGCGCATCGTCGGCATACCGCTCGAACGGAATGTGCGGAAACTTCTCCGTCATCCACGTGTCGAACGCATGATGCAGGAACAGGTTCGCCAGCAGTGGTGAAATCACCCCGCCCTGTGGCGTGCCCGTCGTGCGCGCGACGATCGAGCCGTCCTCCATCTGCACGGGCGCCTTCAGCCAGCGCTCGATGTAGAGCAGCACCCATGGCGAGTTCGTATGACGACGAACGGCCGCGAACGTCAGCTTCCAATCAAGGCTGTCAAAGAAACCCTTGATGTCGAGATCAAGAACCCAGTCGAAGCGCCAGCAGCGCTCGCGAGCCTTGGCCACGGCATCAATCGCAGACTTGCCCTTCCTGTAGCCATAGGAATCGGCGTGGAACGCCGGCTCCAGGTTCGGCTCCAGCGCGCGCCGGACGACCTCCTGGGCAATGCGGTCGGCAACCGTCGGAATACCCAACGGTCGCGTCCCGCCACTCGCCTTCGGAATATCAACGCGGCGCACCGGCGGAGGAAAATAGCTCCCTGACGACAGCCGGTTCCAGAGCTTGTAGAGGTTCGCCGAAAGGTTGGCCTCGAAGTCTGCAATCGACTGTCCGTCCACTCCAGCCGCCCCCTGGTTGGCCTTCACACGCTTGAAGGCTTCCCAGACCTCACGCTTGGCGATTCTGAACGGCTTTGCCTGATCCACGGGCTCCTCCCGCTCTGCCAGAAGCACGCCTCCGACAGGATGGTTGGCCCGCAGGCCAGGCTGAACAACGCAGCCCCTTCGCTCCAGCCCCATTACAGGGCCTTCGTCACTACTACGGGCTGCTCCGTCCCTGTGCGCCGCATCGGTACTCTCGCCCTCGCGGTTGCAGCCGCTTGCGGCTTCTCCCTTCGGACTGACCATCAACGCCGGCCAGCACGACGGCACACAGGTTCTCACGTTCCCAACAAGAGCCTGATCGAGGCTCGCGCCGCCTACACGCCGGATGCCGCTCGGTCCGTCTCAGGACATCGCCCGAGCTTATCCCGCAGGAAGGGTCACCCCGCGGTTCTGACATCGCCTAATCCGCTTTCGACGCTTCTGCAGCGGTTCGCTTGCGCTCGCCTTCCTCGATCTTGCCGGCCGGACTTCAGTCCGAACCTTGACTGCAACGCTCACCACCACGGCTTTTGACCGCAGCAGCTTGCAGTGGCTTGAGCTCAGCTCCTGATCGCCGAGCCCGAAGGGCCTTCCTTCATCTCTCGTTGAGTTGCGCATCCCGGTGTGGACCCGCGATGCTCGTGACACACGACCCGCTACAGACATTTCGCGTCGCAGCAATTCGGAAATTGGAGGTGACGCTGTACCTCATACAACGGACATCGGTTGGTCAGACGGCACTCTTCCCGGTGATGGATTGGAGTGAACAAGTATATGTTTGAATGAATTACGCGTTTTCGTGCCCAAGTCATGCACACGGAACCTGAGAACTGATGCGTGGATTGGACGGATTTTTAGATCCAATCTCGAGTCGACCGCTGCCGCAACTGCCTTGGCTCTGTTCGGCATCAGTGTAGGGTCTCTGGATGATCGAGTGCCTGGGTGAGACAGTGGCGCGGGGTGAGGCGGTCGCCGTCGCGCTCGATCATGCGCCGCCATCCGAGGTAGCTCGGGAGATGATGTGACGCGACGCCCTTGAACCTTGCGCGCCAGAGATCGAAGCGGCTGACGTAGGCGTTGACGTTCTGGATGTGGTAGCAGCCGATCGCGCGCTCGCCGTGGGCAACGACCATGGCCATCTGCGTGATACCGGTCTCGGCGGAAAAGGTTTCGTAGGCACGATTGCCGTCGGTGACGAGCACCGCGTCCTTGGCGACGATCGGCTTCAGATGCGCGCCGATGCTCGCCGCCGAAAGGTCGAGGAGCATCTGGTCGGAGGTCGCGCCGTGGCGGTCGCGCACGATCAGGATGGCATCGTGCTCGTCGGTCGAAAGCCCCGGCTTCTTGGCCTTTCCACCGCGTTTGCGGGGAGCGCGGCCGACGATGCGACGCGAACCCTTGGCCGACTTCAGGATGAAGGTCTCGTCTGCTTCGACGATGCCCGCGACTGCGCTCGCCTTCTTCGACTGCGCTGACGCGAGAAAGCGGTGCCGCCAGCGGAACGATGTCTCGAGATGGATGTCGTTCTGTGCTGCCGCTTTCCGGAGGCTCACGCCATCGACCAGCGATCGAGCATAGCCGAGCCACTTCTCACGCAGGCGTAGACCGCTGAGCGGCGTGCCGGTCAGCGCATTGAACGTGCGGTCGCAGGCCTTGCACATGTAGCGCTTGAGCCCCGATGCCTGGCCCCAGGGCCGGAACTCGCAACTGCCACAGTGACCACAGGCGGGCGCTGCCGCGAACCGCGTCTCGATCAAGGCGACCACTTCTGCACTCGAACCCTTTGCCGACAGCGCCTCGACAAGCGCCTCACGTTGAACCTGGGTGAGATCACCCAACTGCTCGACAAGAGCCCGGAAATCCTGCGCTTTCATGACGTCCCCGCTGGCCGCGAATCACACCGCCATCACGGTCGCACTACATCGTGGCCGAACAGAGCCACTGCCTTTGGGCAACCATGACCAGCCCCCAGCGAGTGGTCCACCCGATGTACGATTTCCTAATGGCGACCACTTCAGTGGGGGTGAATCAGAACCACCGAGGCGTGGCGCATTCCGTAGCCAACCTCGACCTTGGTCTGTCCGTCGCTGTATCGTACGTTTTTTGTCGAGCGACCTGCTTCGACGACACCGGTGACCCAAACCGGATCGTAGAGCCCCTTGATCTCGATCCCCTCAGGATGGACGACGTGGATCAGCTGATTGGCAGGGGGCGGTGGTGTGTGGATGCAGGCGCCGACTGTTGGCACGAGGAGAAACTCAACCGCCTTTCGGTCGCGCATCTCAAGCGGCAGGACATAACCTGGAATGCGAACTTCCTTTCCGAGGATCGCCTCGTTCAAGCTGCTGGTGGCCTGACGGCGCTGTTCGATGATTTTCAGCCGAGCCGCGAACAACCCTTCGACGTCGAGGCCCTGCGCTGTCAGATCCGCGCGAAGCGCGTTGGCCTCGGCCGTCTTCTTCGCATCGCCAACCCATTCCAGCCGAATGATCCTGCGCAGCGCATCCATCTGTTCATTCGTCAGGCTCTCGAACGGATTGGAGATCTCTGCGACTGGAGGCGCGAGGTCTGACCACCTCACTTCGGCTGGCTCCGCAATGGCCGAGCCTGCTGAAACCGCTGCCAAGCCCGCTACGAGCGAACTGGCGAGCCATCTGGCGATCTTGTTCATGTCTCCATTCTCCTCGGAGGTATCATAGCCGCACGGACAGGCCGTCTGCGAGTGTCATGCGATAGACCCGCACCGCGGGAACGAGCGACGCCGCAAGACCGGCGCCGAAGATTGCGACAAGAAGCGCGAGTTCTCCGGTCTCGATCGGACCGAGATCGAGCGTCAGACCGAACCGCAAGGACAGCAGCGGGCTGAAGAGCCACACTGCGAGTGCGAGCAGGAAGAGACCACCGAGCATCCCCATGGCCATCAGCAGAGCTGCCTCTGTCACGATCAGAGTGAAGATCCGGCCCGGCGTCGCGCCGACAGAACGCAGGATCGCAAATTCCCGCCGCCGCGCGTCGAGCGTGGCTGACAGCATCACCACCATGCCCGTCATCCCTGCCAGCGCCACGGCAAAGGCCATCACCTGCATGGCACGTTCGGCCGTCCCGGTGATCGACCAAAGCTCCGCCAAGGCCACGGCCGGGATCACGGCCGAAACGGCTTCCGACCGGAGTTCCGCCAGCGTTCGTTGAATGCCCAGCACCGCGGAACGATCCGACAGGCCTATGTAGATCGCATTGATCGTCGCAGGCTCGTGGCGATGAGCGCGATGCGTTTCCGGGTGCCGGTGCTCGTCTTCTTGCGCACGGTCGGCGCCGTGAGGAGCAGCGTGTGCATCCGCGGCATGATTATGCCCGGCATGGCCGTTCTCAGGCTGCTTATCTTTGCGATGCTGCAACGCGCTACTCGCGGCCGTGTCGACTTGGGCAGCGTCAGGCTGGGGACGAGGCGCCCTGACGTCGAAGGGGTCTGCGGGAGGCGGGATGCTCTTCGCATGCAGCTCGTCGAACCCCTTGAGGGTCACGAACACCATGCGGTCCACGGCTGTCCCCGTAGGAGCGAGAATGCCAGTGATCGTGAAGGGCGCCTCGTCGTGAAGATCGAAGGACACGGCGCCGGCGCCATGGGCGTTCACGATGACGGAGCCGGGGCCATAACCGAAGCGCGCAGCGACCTCGGCACCGACGACGGCCGCGTCTGGCTTGTCGTCGTCGAAGACCTGCCCCTGGGCAAGTGTCAGGGGCTGCCCCCCGGAATGCCGGAAGCGTTTGAAATAAGCAGCAGTGGTGCCAATGACGGGAAATCCCCGGTGGTTGTCACCCATCTGGATTGGCACCGACCACGCCACTTGCGGCAGATCTTCAACCAGCTTGTAGGTTTGCCACGCAAGTCCCGTCCCCGTCGACCCGACCCCGAACACCGTGGCCATGAGAATCTGTACCGAGTTCCCGCGCGGCGCGACGATCAGGTCGATCCCCGACGCCGAGTTGGCGAAGCTGTCTCGCGTCTCGTTGCGGACCCGTTCCACACCGAGGATCAGCGCGACGCTCAGTGCGATGGACAGAACCGTGAGAGCCGCGACGAAGCGCCAATTCCACAAGCTGCGCAGTGCAAGGCCGAGCATCACACCGCCTCCCGGTTCAGGTCGCGGAAATCGATGGCGGCATCGAACTGAGCTTCCAGACTTCGGTCGTGGCTGACGAAAAGAAGCGCGGCCCCGGCATCGGCGCACTCCCGGGTCAGAAGCTCTACGAAGAGATCCTTGGCGTCCGCGTCGAGCGCCGATGTGGGTTCGTCCGCCAGTACGAGTTCTGGCGTGCCGATCAGCGCGCGAGCCGCCGCGACGCGTTGTTGCTGGCCAACGCTGAGCGTGGCGGCGGGCGCATCGGCGAGTGCCGGATCATCGAGACCGAGCTCACGCATGAGGCGTCGCGCCGTCGCGCTTGGGTCCACCCCCGCGCGCGTGCGCCTCCGCGCCGAAAACCGGCAGGGCAAAAGGACATTGTCGAGTGCGCTGAGCCACGGGACAAGATTGAAGACCTGGAAGATCAGGCCGATGTGATCGCCCCGGAACAGGTCCCGCGCGCCGCCGCGCAATCCGCCGATATCCGTGCCCGTCACCAAGACCGTGCCGTCAGGCACAGCAACTACGCCTGCGATGGCCGAGAGCAGGGTCGACTTGCCGCAACCGCTCGGCCCGTAAAGAAACAGCCGCTGCCCTGCATCGAGCGACATGTCATCGATCCGCAACGTGTCGCGCCCCGCCAGCGGCCAACGATAAACGAGCTTGGAAATCTGAAGCACAGCCATCGTTCAATTCACTTCCATCGCAGAAATTGGCCCCGCTTCGTGATTTGAAGCAGACCGACGGCACGCATCAAAGAGGCTGCACGCCACTGCAAAAACGTCGCTCCCCCAACTGGCGCGCAAGATCAAGGTCGTAATGAGGGGAGATAGAGGCCGACAAACCCTGCGATGGGGTCGGTTCCTTCGCCGGGCAGGCGCGCAAGCCAAGACTTCGGCGCCTGCCCGGCGCCGGTCTCCGGGTCCAGTGACTCGACCATTAGCAATCATGACATCATAAGCCTTTGTGGCGTCCTGGGCCGCCGCTGGCCCCGCCAAGGCAATGATGGCGAACGTCGCGCCTATGATGAATCTCGGCACTCCTTACTTTCCTTTTCGTGCTGAGTTTAATAAGGGGAGTTCTTGCAGGATGTTTTCACTTT
>CAVXGT010000003.1:0-68565 GCA_963761475.1 uncultured Alphaproteobacteria bacterium | reverse complement strand
CCTATTCCTTACAAGCCGCCTGACGGTAGAACAAAGCCGCTATCGCGAGCTTGCCGAGAGCGGGCAATCACCAGAAATCATGGTGATCGGCTGCTGCGACTCACGGGTCTCGCCGGAGGTGATCTTCGACTCGCGTCCGGGCGAGCTGTTCGTCATGCGCAACGTTGCCAACTTGGTGCCTCCCTACTCACCGGACGGTGCTCAACGCGCGGTGTCCGCAGCCGTCGAGTTTGCGGTGCAGGCCCTGAAAGTCAAACACATCGTCGTGCTTGGACACGCACGTTGCGGCGGCATTCGGGCTTTTGCCAACCGCGGCGAGCCGCTGTCACCGGGTGACTTCATCGGCCGATGGATGGAATTGCTTGCACCAGCCGCCGCTGCCATCGCACCCCAGCACCAGCATTCCAGCCTCGCCGACTATCTCAGTCATCTGGAACATGCATCGGCGGTCAAGACACTCGACAACCTCATGACGTTTCCCTATGTGCGCAAGCAGGTCGAATGTCGGCAATTGCACCTGCATGCCGCCCATTTCGACGTGGCGACGGGCCTGCTTTCCGTGTTCGATCCAGACACGAAAACGTTCGCCTCGATTGCCGGCGCGGGGCATAGCAGGCTGTTCGCACAGCCGAGGTTTTGAGGCCGGCCGCACGCCATCGACGGCGCGCCGTTTCAGTCGACTTGGAGGTTATGAGCAGATCTGTGACGCAGGTACGCCGAGCTACTCAGTTCGTGGTCGCAAGTAGACGAACCAATACACGCCGCCTACCAGAACGCCGCCGCCAAAGATGTTCCCGAGCGTCACCGGGATGAGGCTTGTGAAGAAGGCCAACCAAGTCAAGGTGGAAAATTCCGCTGTCGATGACCCAATTTGCGTCCAGAGCGATGCCGGTGCCCACGCCTTGAGGAACAGTCCAAGGGGAATGAGGTACATGTTCGCGACAGAGTGCTCGAATCCGGCAACCACGAAGGCCGAGACAGGAAACAGCACGGCCAGTACCTTGTCGCTTGTGGTCCGGGCTCCGATGGCAAGCCATACGGCGAGACAGACGAGCACGTTGCAAAGGATGCCTAGGAAGAAGGCATGGTCGAAAGGCAGGCTGGTCTTCTCGACCGCCAACTTCATAGCGACCGCGGCCACAAGTCCGTCGGCATTGAAGGGCTGCCCCGACAGAAACACCAGCAGAGCCGTGCCAATCGCGCCGATGAAGTTGCCGACGTAGATGATGGCCCAGGCCCGCAGCATCTCCCTGAGCTTCACCTTGCCTGCTGCCCACGCCATGACCATCAAGGTATTGCCGGTGAACAACTCGGCTCCGCCGACAATGACAAGAATGAGGCCAAGGCAGAATGCGATGCCGGCGAGCAGGCGGCTGATACCGTAGGGCACCGTGCCATTGGCTCCGGCCAGAACTGTCGTGGCGAACATGGCGCCGAGCGCGATGAAAGCCCCAGCCAGCACAGCCAGCGTTAGGAGCGTCGTCGCGTCTACTCGGGTTTTTTGCGCCCCGATCTGCTCGGCCTTCTTGGCAATCTCAGCGGGGAGCAGTGCATCGATCCCGGCTCCGTGCGGCCCCGCGCCTTCAGTCGACATCTTCGCATCTGCCTCATCGATCGTCCGTTGCGCATCCATGTAGTCGAGCAGCCGCCAACGCCAACCCCATACAGCAACCGCAGCACGGTGATGGAGCGCCTCATGTCGAGCGCGCTCGACTAAAGCCATGCCACATCAACGATACCATAGGGTGTGCTACATCATGAGCGGGCCGCCATCAAGGATGCGCGAGGGCATTGACGCACTTCCGGCGGCCGGATTGGTGATCCCCACGAGAGGCTGTCATGACTGCCAACGACAACGCACCAAGACTGCACGGCCTCACACAATTGGAAGCACGGCGGCGGCTAGCCGAGCATGGACCGAATGCCCTGCCGGAAGCGAAATCGATTGCCCTTTGGCAGCGGCTGCTCAGTCAATTCAAAAGCGCGCTCATCTACATCTTGTTGTTTGCGCTCGCCCTTGATCTGGCTCTCTGGCTGCATAAAGGCGCCAGGCAGGTTCCCTATGAAGCCATTGCCATCGCCCTCATCCTCGTTCTCAACGCCGGTCTCGGCGCCTACCAGGAAAGCAAGGCTGAGGAGGCGCTAGCGCGCCTCAAGGCGCTTGCCATGCCGTCCGTCTGGGTGATGCGCGAAGGGGTGCTCAAACAAATTCCAGCGAACGAGCTGGTTCCCGGCGATACCGCCCGGATCGAGGCCGGCGACCGCGTCCCGGCCGACGGCCGCCTTGTCGAAGGCCAGGGCGTGATGGCTGACGAATCGATCCTGACCGGCGAATCCCTACCCATCGACAAGGATCTACAGAGCGAGATGCTCAGCGGCACCTTGATCGTGCGCAGCAAGGGCTACATCGAGGTCACCAAGACGGGCCCGCAAGGCACGATGGGGCAGCTCGCCACCATGCTCGGCGGGATCGAAGCAGGCCAGACCCCGCTCGAGCGGCGTCTGGGCGTATTCGGCAACCAGGTCGCGATCGCCATCCTGATGGTTGGCCTCGCACTGACCATCGGCGGTCTGGTGGTCGAGGGCCTCGGGCGCCTCGGCCAGGTTGTCCTGTTCTCCGTCGCCTTGGCCGTGGCGGCGGTACCGGAGGGTCTGCCGGCGGTTCTGACGCTGACACTGGCGATGGGCGTCGAGCGATTGACCAAGCGCAAAGCGATCGTTCGGCGCCTCAGCGCGGTCGAGGCTCTGGGCTCCGTCACCGTCATCGCGACGGACAAGACCGGGACGCTCACCGAGAACCGCATGCACGTGCGCGTCATCGACGCCCCCGATGCCGACCGGGCGCTGCGTGCCATGGTGCTGGCCAACGACGCCGAGATTGCAACCGGCGTCGGCGACCCGCTCGAAATCGCCCTTCTCGACTTTGCAGCAAAGCGCGGCACTGATCCTGCCCATGTCGCAGCCAGCCGCCCGAGGGTTTCCAGCCGCCCTTTCGACAGCGTCTCGAAGTTCATGCGCGTCACGGTGAGTGAGAGCGGCCAGCAGGTCAGCTATCTCAAGGGAGCGCCCGAAGTCCTGATCGAGCGGAGCTCGTTGTCGTTGCAGGAAAAGCACGATTGGGAATCCAAGGCGTTGAAGCATGCGAGCGAGGGCTATCGCGTCCTGGCCCTTGGCTGGCGAGAAGAGGAGGGGGACGAGGACATCACATTCCTGGGTCTCGTCATGCTGTGGGACCCGCCGCGCCCGGAGGTGCCGGAAGCCTTGCAGCACGCGAAGGCAGCCGGCATCCGTGTGGTGATGATCACAGGCGATCACCCGGCCACGGCCAAAGCCGTTGGCGAGGCCATCGGCATCACGACGGAACGCGCTGTGGTCGGAACCGAGGTCGAGCAGGCGTCGTCCAAGCACCTGCGCGAGCTTGTTCGCCACGTCAACGTCTTTGCCCGTGTGGCCCCCGAACACAAGCTTCGTCTAGTCGAGGCCCTCAAGGCGAACGGCGAGATCGTCGCGGTGACGGGAGACGGCGTCAACGACGCTCCCGCACTCAAGCGCTCCGACGTGGGTGTTGCCATGGGCCAGCGCGGCAGCGATGTCTCGCGGGAAGTGTCCGACATCATACTGATGGATGATAATTTCGCGACCATCGTCGCTGCCATCGAGGAAGGCCGCAGCATCTACGAGAACATCCAGAAGTTCATTCGGTTCTTCTTTTCCACGGATCTGGCGCTCATCGCGCTCATGGTGGCCGGTCTCGGTCTGGCGTTCCTGCTCGGCATCAAGGATCCGATCGGCGGCACGTTCCTGTTGCCACTGACCGCCGCCCAGCTGCTGTGGATCAATGTCATCGCCGACGGGCCTCCCGCGCTTGCCCTGGCCTTCGACCGCAATCCTGGTGTGATGAGCAAGCCGCCGCGACCGCCGAGCTCGAGACTGCTCGATGCAATCTCGCTGCGGTTCATCGTCATCTCCGGCACGGCGAAAGCCATTGGGGGCATCGCCTTCCTCGCGGCCATGCCGCAACTCGGCTACTCGCTCGAAGAGACGCGGACATCTGTCTTCCTCTACGAATCCATGATGCAGCTGGTCTTTGTCTATCCCGTGAGGCGGATCGGCGTGGTGCCATTGCCCAACGTCTGGATACATGTTGCGGTTGGGTTGGGCACGGTGCTGCAGGCGTCGACTGTCGTCCTGCCGCCGCTGCGTACGTTGCTCGGTCTGGTTCCGGTCAGTGCAGGGATCTTCGCTGCGATCATAGCCGCGGTCTTGCTCACCTGGGCCATCGCGGAATTTCTCGGGAGGCAGTATCCGCTCGTCATTCGCAATCGTTAAATATCGGCAGCGAACAATTGATTGAGCAGACCGCATCACCACAACGCCATCAAAAGGCTTCGTAAACTCAATAGGACAACCACCACGCCAACAAGGATCATCACCGGCTGGTCAGGCAAGTGCTTGGTGGCATAGGCCGCGAACGGAGCCGCAGCAACTCCGCCAATGACCAGCCCCGCAATGACAGGCCAGAGCGAGAGGCCAATGGTCGCCACAAATGCCGCGGTCACCGTTGCGGTGACGAAAAACTCCGCCACATTGGCCGAGCCGATGGCAAACCGTGCGCGCGCACCGCGCCCGATCAAGGTCGTCGTCACCATGGCGCCCCAACCGCCGCCGCCGATCGCATCCAAAAACCCACCAACTAAGCCGAGTAGGCCAACATGCTTCGGCGCTTGGTGCCCGCTTCTCTCCTTCCAGAGCGCGCGCCACACGATTACCAGACCCATCACGAGCAGGTATGCACTCACGATTGGGCGGATGCGGTCGCCCGGCACTATGGCGAGGACGTATGCGCCCAATGCACCTCCGATCATGCCGGGCACAGCCAGCCGTAATACCAACTTGCGATCGACGTTCCCCATCCGCCAATGCGCGGTCCCCGACGCGGCCGTCGTGAAGACCTCTGCAGCGTGAACAGAGGCACTGGCAGTGGCGGGGGGAACTCCGAAGCCCATCAGGATCGTCGTGGCGGTGATGCCGTAGGCCATGCCGATCGCGCCATC
Source organism: uncultured Alphaproteobacteria bacterium (assembly GCA_963761475.1). Classification (GTDB taxonomy): domain Bacteria; phylum Pseudomonadota; class Alphaproteobacteria; order Rhizobiales; family Hyphomicrobiaceae. The sequence continues at coordinate 63,511 of CAVXGT010000003.1, read as the reverse complement.
GACCATCTGGGCAGCGAAACCTATGGCGATGAAGAGCAAGATGTCGTTCGTCATCGACCATCCCCGAGGCGGTTTGCGACGAAGGTACAATTGCATGTCGCAACGATCGACAACAGCGACTGCTGCCCGGTTCAGTCGGTCGGTTGACCAGATTGAGCAAGGCCATCGGCTTCTTACGCAGCGCATGTATGACATGGCGATAATCGACGACGTGACCGCCTTTGTCGGGGGAGGGTTGCCGCCCCCGCCGCAACGTCATCATCGGCGTCGAGCCCAGGAAGCAGTCGAGCCGGTCGTCGTAAAGGTGAACCCGCAGGCGATGCCCGATCAGCCGCGAGGGGGCCGTGTAGAACACCCGACGCAGGATGAAGCCACCGCTGGACGTCACCGTCACGACCTTCTCCTCGAAGTCGGCCATACGCCGCTTGGGCAGGTCGTCCAAAGCGGGGCGCTCCATCTCGATCCGCTTGCGGTTGTTGGCATTCTGCCGGCCGAAAATCTCGTCGATGAAGCGCCGATAGGCATCGAGGGTGTCGAAGTCTTTGGCGCCGCGCATCAGCAAGGCGTCCTCCAGCGCCCGTTTGAGATGGCCATGCGGGCTCTCGATGGAGCCATTCTCATGGGCAACGCCGGGGTTGTCGCGCGACGGCGACATCCGATAGTGACGCATGAGGCCCCGCTAGCGCTGCGTCAGGTCCTCCTGGGCTTCGGCGTCCAGATTGCGGAAGGCCGCCGACAGGCTGTCGCTGCGGTGCTCCTGCGGCACACCACCAAGCGCCCAAAGCGCATTCTGCAGGCCCTCGGCGAGCGCAACGAAACTCTCCCCTCCGAGCACGACACGGGCGTGGGCGAAGCCTGAGAACACCAGCCGGAAGTGATAGAGCCGATGTTCGAGCGGGACGCCGGCAACGGTGACGCCCAACTCGCTGGTGTCGGTGAAGTCGGAGAGGCCCAGACGCCCGGGCGGGTGCTTTTGCCGGAACATCACGTCACGCTCCGGCCCAGCCAAGGCCCGCCACGTCCTGATGCGCCGTTCGAGTGTGCGCCGGACGCCAGGAGGCCTCTCGGGATGGCGCCGCCGGATCTCGGCCAGCACGGCGATGGCGCGCAGGCCGGGCGCCGCCTTCAAGATCGGCACGATCTCGGCGTCCCAGACCTCGGCCAGCGGATCGGGCCGCCGCCGGCCTCTGGGCGTCTTCTTCTGCGATGGCAGCCGCGGATCGTCGTCAATCCGGTAGCCGGATGCCGTCGAAAAGCCGGCCTTCGCGGCCGCGACAGGGATGTCGTTGGAGGATCGAAAACTCATATACGAGGCCGTGTGAAAACACGCAGGCCCGCACGGCAGGGCCTCGAAGCATGATATGACTTCCACAATTGTAGGCGGGGGCATGCATGAAGCGGTTCATTGAAGGGCGCGATCGGGATCAGGCAACGCTGTTTCCTGAGCGGCTCGACGCGGCGATTGGTCCTGACAATCCGGTGCGGGTGGTTGACGTCTTCGTTGATGCCCTGGACTTGGCGGAGCTTGGCTTCGACGTCACGCCGGAGGCAACCGGTCGGCCGGGCTACCATCCGGCGGCACTGCTCAAGATCTATCTCTACGGTTATCTCAATCAGGTCCAGTCGTCCCGCCGATTGGAGCGTGAATGTCAGCGCAAAATCGAACTGATGTGGCTCATCTGCCAGTTGACGCCGGACTTCAAGACGATCGCCGATTTCCGCAAGGATAACGGTCCTGCGATCCGCAGCGCCTGTCGCCAGTTTGTTGCGCTCTGCCGCAATCTGCATCTCCTCGAAGAAGGTCGGGTTGCGAGCGATGGTAGCAAGTTCAAGGCGGTCAATAATCGCGAGAAGAACTTCACGCACGAGCGGCTGAAGAAACGCATCGCTGCGATCGATGAGGGCATCACCCGGTATCTTGCCGAGCTGGATCGCTGGGATCGTCGGGCGGCGGTCACCAGCACGCCAGTACCCGCAGAGAAAATTACGGAACTGAGCGGGCGCATCGATGCGCTCAAGGCGCGCATGGAGAGCCTTGCCGCGCTTGAGGCCAAGCTTGTCGCGTCCGGCGAGAACCAGATCTCGCTCACCGATTCCGACGCGCGCGCAATGACCTCGAAGAGCCATAGCGCCTACACGGTCGGCTACAATGTGCAGACCGCCGTCGATACGACGAACTACCTGATCGTCGCGCACGAGGTGACGAACGTTGGCATCGACCGAGAGCAGCTATCGTCCATGGCCGAGAAGGCGCGTGAAGCGCTGGAAGCCGAGGCAATCGAGGTGCTCGCCGACAAGGGCTATTTCAAAGGCGAGGAAATAGCCGCCTGCGAGGAGGCTGGCATCGACGTCTATGTCCCGAAGTCCCAGACGTCGAACTCGCGCGCGCAGGGCCGCTTAGACAAGGACGACTTCATCTACGATCCCGAGAACGATTACTATATGTGTCCGGCCGGCCAGCTGCTCACGCATCGGATGACGAGCGAAGAAAAGGGCCGCGGAAACCACGTCTACTGGACGAACGTGTGCGGCGACTGTCCGCTGAAGAGCGATTGCACGACGGGCAAGGAACGTCGCGTTCGGCGATGGGAGCGCGAGGATGTTCTCGATCGGGCGCAGGCAAGGCTCGACAGCTTCCCCGGCGCTATGCAGCAGCGGCGTGAGACGGTCGAGCATCCGTTCGGGACCATCAAGGCGTGGATGGGCGCGACACACTTCAAGATGAAGACGCTCGCCCATGTCGCCACCGAGATGGCGCTGCATGTCCTCGCCTACAACATCAAGCGGGTGATCGCGATCCTCGGTGTGCCGGAATTGATCGAGGCGATCACGGTCTTCTTGCTGTGGCTGGCGACTGTCATCGGGCCCAGGGGCGTCCTACAAAGCCAAGAGAGGTCACTTGGCGCGGTTTGACCTTGAAAAGCGCCGGTAACCGGCTCGAATGGCGCAATACTGCGAACCGAGACCTATCGTGAGAGTTCTCACACAGTCTCATACAAGAGGCGCCTTCAAGCGACCAATGGCGGCGCTGGTCTTTTTCCCTAAAAAAAGGAACGGAAAGACACCATGCCCCTTAACAGAAAACCTGAACCGGATGTAGCGACCGTGACCAAGACGCGGCTCTCCCTCATTTGCAAAATCTCGTTTGAAAGCGATTGGTCTGGCGAGAGCATCTGCCGTCGCTGCAAATCGACCAAGATGTGGAACAGCGGCATCTCAGCATAAATGAGTCGATAGAACTTGAACACGCAACACTGAGATCGCTGCCCACGCAGCGGTCCATCCGCACCAAACCCCGACACACGGTCGAAGCCCCTGAGTACTTTATCTATATCCTCGGACGCAGCCGCACCCACGGCAGGCCGGCATCGGCAAACGGCCAAGGCGGGAAATTGCGGGAGATGGAGCGCCGTCGGTGCGGCAGGCTCTATTGGGATTTGACCGCCAACCGCGACGTCAGCGAGGTGGACTTATCCCCACTGCGCTGCCCAGGAAGCCCAAGATCGTCGTGCCGGGGCCGTCCAACCTTACGCTCGTCTCCGACGATGCAACGATAAAATAGCATTTACGGTTGCAGGGGGAACTATACACTTGACGTACCGCGATCCCTGACTATATAATAGCTACATTAGTCAGGGGCTATGCCATGCTCGACATCACAAACCCTATCTTTCACGATGCCGTTAAGGCTCGCGAGTATCTGGAAGCGCAACGCTGGCCGGAAGGTCCGGTATGTCCGCACTGCGGCGCCAAACACAAGGGCACGCAACTCAAGGGCAAGAGCACCCGCCCCGGCGTTTACAAATGTAAGGCTTGCGAGAAGCCCTACTCGGTGACGGTCGGAACCGTCTTTGAGAGATCCAAGATCCCGCTCAACAAATGGCTTGCCGCGACGTGGCTGATAACCTCGTCGAAGAAAGGCATTTCGGCTTTGCAGGTCCAGCGGATGCTAAAAGTCACATACAAGACGGCGTGGTTCATGTGCCACCGCATTCGCAAGGCAATGACGCCAGCCCCAGGCTCGTCAGGGCCGATGGGCGGCGAAGGCAAGATCGTCGAGAGCGACGAGGTCTATCTGGGCGGCAAGGCGAAGAACGTACACAAGGGCAAACCAATCCCGAAAAAGCATGCAGTGCAGGCGATCGTTGAGCGCGGCGGCGAGGTCCGTGCGAAGCACGTTGCCGACGTGACGGCGAAGACGCTGCGTGACACCCTCGTTACCCAGGTCAGTCGCAAGAGCGTACTGAGCACGGACGAAGCCTTGGCCTACTACTGGCTGGGCAGGGAATTCGCAGAGCACCTGACGGTGAGCCATGGCGCTAGCGAGTTCGTCACCACGGATGGGCGCGGCCACGTCAACAGTGCCGAAAGTTTCTTCGCCATCGTCCGGCGCAAGATGTATGGCACTCATCATTCGGTCTCGGAAGCGCACCTGCACCGATACATCGCCGAAGCTCAGTTCATGTGGAACAACCGGATCGCACTTGAGATCGACGACACCGAGCGGGCGAACAACGCCCTCAAGGGCATCGGTGGCAAACGCTTGACGTACAGGCCAGTTGGTTAGGCCTAGAACCAACCGGCAACGCGCCAAGCGGTACCTGCGCTGGTGCGCCTTGCAGCGGAAGCGGGAATCGTAGATGGTGCAACCTGGGGGAGAAGAACGCGCTCAGCTATGGCTGTGTGCGCTCTTGGGCGTATCCGACCTCGGAAAGTATAAGAACAGCTTCCACGTCACTCCGCCATCAGCGGAGACGTAGACGGCGTGGTTTTCCCATTTGTAAGCCCAATTGGGCTGCGGCGTTGGTGGAGTTGGCGTCATCATCAATCCACTAGCATAGGAGCGACAGCCAATGGCATCGCCCAAATCACCTGCACCACCACAGACAACCTTGCCCATCGTCAACTCCGACCAAGACAGCCCGGTCTTGGTGCATGAGTTGACTGGATCCACCGTGATTGGGGACAACTTGCATATGGTGTTCAGCGCCATTCGTCCCACGTTCTCTGTAGATGCGTCTGGTCAAACCACGGTTACACTTGGCAGGGACCAGCAGATTGAATTGGTAATGCCACTCGCCGGCATTTCCGACATGCAAAGCCAGCTCCGTCAGATCCTTGATGGGCGAGCATTGCATCAGATGATGACGCCCGGGCAATCAGGATCGTCATCCATAAACTGAACCGAAAGAACTCAGGAAGCCAACCGACCAAAGTTACTTCCCTGAGCCCTTTCGGCGAGAAGATGGGGCGTTGCGCTTCGGTGCGGCGCCCTTCTTCATTTCATCGTGCGGCATAGGCGGAGCGTCGAGCATCCGCTTGACGACCTGCTGGAACAGCAGGTCGTCGGCTGACGCAGATTCCTGTCGCTCCATATCTCGTTTCGTCTTCACAAGTCCGCCTGAATCTGTTCGAGTCCTGTTCGCCGTGTTGATTCGGCAACCAGTCGCGTTCCTGTTCACGAAGAGTGGGGCCGGCTCGGTGCGTGTCCGGGGCTCTGGATCCTAGGCTACGTGGGTTCGATTCCCACCGGCTCCACACCTCGTGAACCTGATGTTTGTTGCAAATGCGCCGATCAGGCGCAACGGACTTTAGCTTGTGCTGATCTGCCTAACGATTCGTTAAGCCCTGTCCGTTCCAAGATCATCATGCCGCTCCCCCAGCCAGCACATTGACTTATCAAGCCTTCGCACCTGTTGGTGTTTGGTACGATTCGGCGTACTCGGGCAAGAGTCGGATATGTCCCAGTACGTCAGCTACATATTCCCCGTTGCAGGTGAGCTGACCTGCATCGCCCATGCTCCACCGATCCCACCCTGAGTGTAGCTGAGAAGTTGTTCGGCGATGAGATCAGATAAGTCGGCAACGATCATGAGCTGTCGTCCTGATGGCGTGGATTCGGCAACGGGCGCGTGCGGGTCGCGCCTCCTTCATCGTGATGGATTTCCACTCTCCACTCCTTGCCGGTCTGTCGGTTCACTCCCAATAATGCACTGACGCCTACTCGGCTATGTCCCTGACAGCACAGTTGTTGACGCCACGCACCAAGGCTCGAAGGTCGTCTCCCTCGATCCGGTGGCCCGGCGCCAATCGGAGTTGCTTCGCAACGCCACGCGCAATCGTCAGGTTATCACGCAGGAGCCGGTCTATCCGCCCCATTGCCTCCCGCATGATGTCCTGCTCCTGCATTCCTGTCAGGCGAGAGATGGCGCCGCAGATGATGCCGCCCACATAGAACTCGTCGAGACTCGACCCTGGACGACTGCCGCGCCCAACAACATTCTCGCCGCAGAAGCCCGCCAAGGTAAAGACGAGGAACCGCATGTTGGCTTCTGGCGACACGTGGTCGCCGACGCCTGCGATGACACTGGACACGCATTGTGTGTAGCCGCCCCAGTTGGTGCCGCTGCCGTAGGGACCTGCGCCCCAAGACAGCATGACCCATTCAAGGGGCCAGCCGATGCCTGCGCAAGCGATGCAATGCCCAGCCTCGTGCGCGGCAGCGTCAGCCTGACTGGCCAGCATCGCCTCCACGCCATGCCGGGCAACGATTTCCGCAACATCCGCTAGCATTTGTGACTTGAACCGTGCGACTTCGTCGGCACCCAACGACTGGATGATGTTGGGGACGTGCATTGCGAGGTCTTGCTGGTCATGAGCCATGGTGCTGGGCGGAGGCAGCATGTCGGTGATGAGAAGTGCCGTCACTGCGGATCTGCGCAAGATGCCTTCCTTTAGGTCGGTTGTTTGGCGCAAGAACCTTCAGGTGCCGCCAATTCGCATGTTGCGCAATTTTAAGGCAAACCTAGGGCGAACGGTTTGCCGCGCTGCACGAGAGAACCAGGGTATCCCGTACTGCACAGCTAAGTGAAGCTGAGCTTCGCGTCCGCTCCCGAGAATTGCGGAAATCATTGGCACTGCTGCGGCAATCGGCAGGTTCTGGCCCGTCGCGTCGGCGCCGCGATGGAAGGTATCAGATCACACCGACCGTTGACAGCATATCGTCGGCACGGAAAGTCCATGGCCGAGCGTCGCCAGAAGCCCCGCGCGAAGCAGATTGGACAGGACATGGCAAACAAACCCGGCTCCGCATCTGTGCCCGACTGGGTCGACCCAGCCAACGATCGCAAGTCGCCCTACACTGACGCCGAACTCGACATGCTGGCTGCCGACTTCATCGCGATGAACGGTGACACGCCGGCGTGGCGGGCTCTTGTCGCCGAGGTCGGTGAGCATGAAGCAGTGGCGGAAGTGAAGAAGCGCCTCGCCGCTCGAGATTCGCGCAGCCTGATTAATTGGCTGCCCGATGGTTCGATGCACTGACAAAGTCCCGCCGAAGTGCGCGGTGGGACATGCCCGACAGTAGAGGCGCGGGCTGTCGGCTCAGACCAGAAAATTTGAGGGCATCATCCGCCATGGCCAAGTCGCGAGAGACGACCTGGAACGACATCAAAGCCGAGTTGGCGCAGTTCGATCGGTCGAGCCTCTTGGGCCTCCTGAAAGACCTTCACGCGCTGCGCCCTGAAAATCGTGCCTTCCTCTCCGCGAGGCTCGGTGTCGGCAACAATCCTCTGGCGCCTTACAAGATGACGATCTCTCGGTGGATCTATCCGGACCTCATGAAAGGCCAGGACGTATCGGTGTCGAAGGCCAAGAAAGCGATTGCCGACTACCGGAAGGCAATTGGCTGGCCAGAGGGCATGGCGGAGTTATGCATCCACTATTGTGAGGAGGCGGCGCGATTGGTCGGCGATAGCGGCATCGATGACCAAGCTTACTACTCAGCCCTCGTGCATATGTTTGACCAGAGTTTGACGCAAGCCATCGCTTTGCCGAAACCTGGGCGCGACAGGATGCTGGAGCGCCTTGACGTCGTTCGCGGATCACTGCGCGGCCTCGGCTGGGGCGTTTCCGACGATATCAATGAGATCTGGTACGACCGCGTCGATTGAACCGCTGCCCAGACCAAGGAGCACCGACAGATTGCACGAAAGCCGGCTCGATCCCAGAAGGAGACATCGGAGGCACCGTGGCCGGCGACGAAAGCACCGCCACCGGCCACGTCCGGATTTGGAGGGACTGCGTCAGTCGTCAGATGTCGATCTTCTCGGCAATTTCGATGGCATCATCTACCTCGATGCCGAGGTAGCGAACGGTGCTTTCGATCTTCGAATGGCCGAGCAAAAGTTGAACTGCGCGTAAGTTGCCCGTTCGCCGGTAGATCAGCACGGCCTTCGTCCGCCGCAGTGAGTGCGTGCCGAACTTGGCCGGGTCGAGGCCGATGCTCGCCACCCATTCCTGTACCAGCCGAGCGTACTGCCGTGTGGTCAATCCGCGCTCCGCGTTGCCACGTCCGGCGAACAAGAACTTCCCGGCCGTCCTGCCAGTCAGCCTCAGGTACTCGTCGAGCGCTTGCCGGGTCTGTTCGGTCAATTCGAATCGCACCGGACGGCCCGTCTTCTTTTGCCGGATGGTCGCCCGATCCATGGCGTAGCCGCTCGGTGCCACATCGTCGACGCGCACGGCAACGACATCGCAGCCGCGTAGCTTGCTGTCGATTGCCAGATTGAACAGGGCGAGGTCGCGCTTCTTGCCTTCGATCTGGAGCTTCGTCCGGATCGACCAAACGTGGCTGGGGCGCAACGGGGGCTTCGCGCCAACGAGCTTACCTTTGTTCCACGGAATGCGAGGAGGCTTCGCGGGCGCCGCGGTCACGTTAGGTCTTTGATCTTCTTCCATGATCTGTCTCCTTGCTTGAGAGACAGAGCAGCATGCGCCCCCACCGCCGACACCCGTTGACGGCACGTCGGCTTTCTGACCAAATCTTCTGAGCTATGGTTACCCGGCGACGAGTTTGACCCGAACCGGCCCTGAGCACGCGCAGCATTGCATGGCAAATTGATGCGCACCTCGCGGAGATTGATGCCTTCGGAATATCGGTCAGTCGCTTAGCGTATTCCCCCGGAGATCACGTCGGTTCATCCACTGCAAGCTGCCGAGGTGGGGTCACTCATCGGGCTGCGTTTCTGTCGTCACCCGATTGCTGTCAACGAACCCATTGCACGTTCTCCAAAGAGCACGGCGCAGTTTCGCAAGGACAGCGACATTCGCATGCATTTTGCTTATCGAAACGATACTCAAACGGCGTTTCAAGGCACAGGTGGCAATCACTAGATGTTCTTTTTCCGGTTCGCGACGCACGCGACCGGTGCCGCTGGCAAAATGCAGCGGCCCCGTGAACCCCCGCTCAAGAGAGTACAAAATGCGCAAAGCATTCCTGACAATCGCCTCCGCAGTCGCGCTCGGGGCCCTCACCGCCATGTCGCCCGCTTTCGCACAGAAGGCCGACTTCAACAGCAAGAAGTTCTTCGATGAACTGATTGCCCGCAGCGTGAGCATGCCGCAAGGCTTCGACGGTAAGAAGTTCTTCGACGAGCTGTCGGCCAAGAGCGTCAGATCGGGCAAGAAGTTCGACGCAATGACATTCTTCGAGGAGCTCAAGAGCCGCGGCGTCAAGGTGCCGACGAGCTTCGACGGCACCAAGTTCTTTGCGGACATCTCTTCGACGGGCGCAGCGATGCCGCCCATGGTCGAGGTCAAGTAGCAGGCCAGGACGACCCGCCATAACTGTCAGGGCCCGTGCCGGCGTCCTTCGGGCGGCACGGGCCCAAATCCTACTTTTGCCAAGCAACCGAGATCGGACAAAAAGATGACCAGCCGACGGGCCTTCGCGGCAGCCGCCGCGTTTCTTCTGGTCGCCGCCCCGAGCACATTCCTGCACTCGCAGGCGCGCGAACCGACCCCGCCGACGATTGCGGCCCATGGCGCGATGGCCATACTGCCGCAGATATCGTTCGCCGACGTGCTGGCGCGCACGATCCCGGCGGTCGTCACAATCCGGGTGACGAGCGATGAGCCGGTGCCGATCGAATTCAATGTTGCCAATGGTGCCGCGCTACCCATCGTCCCAAGGACCCGCCGAGGGCGTTCGGGCGGCTCCGGGGTCATCATCGACGCCGCAAATGGCCACATCCTGACCAACAACCATGTCATCGATAGCGCGGTCGAAATCGAGGTTGTGCTGACGGACGGCCGGCTGTTACCGGCGCGCCTTGTCGGCCGTGATATCGGGTCAGATCTCGCAGTGCTCGAGATCGAGGACCGGCGACTGCAGGCTCTACCGGTCGGCAACTCGGACGGCGTCCGCGTCGGCGACGTCGTGCTTGCCATCGGCAATCCGTTCGGCCTGGAGGGGACGGCCACCATGGGTATAGTCAGCGCCAGCATGCGCAGCGAGATCGGTCACGAGGCGTTCGAGGACTTCTTCCAGATCGATGCCGTCATCAATCCCGGCAACTCTGGAGGCGCGCTTATCAACACGCGCGGCGAGCTGATTGGAATCAATACGGCGACGGCCGGCACGGCGGGCAATGTCGGCATCAGCTTCGCGATCCCCATCAACATGGCGCGCACCATCAAGGGCGAGATCATTCGCAATGGCCGCTTCCGGCGCGGCGCGCTCGGCCTGATCGTCGAGGACCTGAGCTACGAGCGTGCAGCGACGCTCATGTCCGGCACCAATCGCGGGGCCATCGTGACGGCGGTGGTGCCGGGCTCGCCCGCAGCTCTTGCCGGCATAGCTCCAGGCGCGATCGTGACGGAGATCGCCGGCAAGCCCGTGCGCGGGGCGGCCGAGCTCAGGACGCGGGTAGTGACGGTTCCGTTGGGTGCCGAGCTGTCGCTGGTGTTGCGCAGTGATGGCCGGGACCGGCCGTATCGGCTGCGCACGGCTAACGTATCGGAGCCGGGGCCGATGTATTCGCTGTCGCGTGAACAAGGTGGTCTCGACGGCCTGGCAGTTACCGACATCGCGCCCGGCAATCCACTGTTCGGCGACGTCAGGGGCTCCCAAGTGGTCCGTGTCGCCGCCGGCAGCCATGCCAAACATATCGGCCTATTGGCAGGCGATGTGATCGTTGGCATCGACGACCGCGATATCCGGCACACCAAGCATCTCTACCGCTATGCCGAGCGCGCCGGCATGAGTTATCGCCTGCGCATCCAGCGCAATGGCATCTCGGGCTGGCTGCGCGTCGAACGGTGAGTTGGCGATACTGGCTTTCCCCCGGGCAACAGGAAGGGCGGTCCCAATGACAAGAGCCGCCCCATCCTTTGCTCGAATCTCCGACGGCAACCGGGCCGTCATGCCCTGTGAGGCATCGAGATTCCGCGCCATACGGCATTGCCTGCCTCGGCAGTACGATCGGTGTGGGCCGGATGTTCTCTAAGAGTATCCGTCTCGGGTGCAAGCGCAGACCCACCGGGCTGCTCGTGCAATATGACACCCTCGAGCGGATCGAAATCGCCCTCCCACGGCGCCCGCTCGATGGCCCGGCAGGTGTGCTCGAAGCCTGCCTGCCAGCGCATGCGAATACTGCGCGCCGAGAAATCGACATCCTTGGTCTGGTCCTCGTGCGCGAGGCTTGGCGCCAGCAGGCGCACCACGTGCATGCGTGTGACGCACCCATAGGCGGCGAGCGCTCGGACGTCTGCACAATCGCGGCCGGCGGGCGGGAGCTGTGACACCAGCTCGGTGATCACGTGGCGCAGGCGATGCATTTGCTTCTGGCGCGCGATATGGCTCGCCACTCGGCTCGAATACTGTACGTCCTTCTGTCGGTGCGAGACCTCGGCCATGGTGCGTGGTTCTGGGCCTTCCGGGTTCCACATGTGCACGGCGAAGATGAGCGAGCTGCGGCGCGGCTCGTCGTCGAACACCACCTCGGTCGGTGTGTTGGAGAGAATGCCACCGTCCCAGTAGAGCTCGCCGTCGATGCGGACCGGCGGAAACGCCGGCGGCAGCGCACCCGATGCTAGGATGTGCCTCACGCCCAGCCGCTCATTCTTGCTGTCGAAATAGCGCATCCGGCTCGAGCGCACGTGTGCGGCACCCACGGTGAGACGCGGCCCCGTCCTGCCGATCCGGGCGAAGTCAACAAGGTCACCCAACGTGCGCTCGAGCGGCGTCGTCGAATAGTACCCGGCGCCCTCCGGATCGAGCGGCATGAATGTGCTCGCGAACGCCCATGGATTTGGCTCGAAGAAGGCCGGCAGGCCACCTGCCACGGTCGACCAGTAGGCTATCGACTGGCTGAGCGCGGGCGGAAGGGCTAGAGCGCTGATGGCAGACCGAATTGTCACCCGGCGCCAGAACTCGCTGAGCGCCTCCAAGCGCCGCTCGGGCCGATTGCCGGCGATCAGGCTGGCATTGATCGCACCGATCGATGTGCCGATGATCCAATCCGGCTCGATGCCGGCCTTGTGCAAGGCATGGTAGACGCCGGCCTGGTAGGCGCCGAGCGCACCTCCGCCCTGGAACACCAGCACGATCTGGCCGAGGTCGGGTGGCAGTTTGCGAGTTGTGCGTTCGTGTGAATGTCCATTCGCGTATTGGGTCATAGCGGGGTCGTCCTTGTCCTTGGCTTTGGCCGCTTGCGGCGCGGTGTCCTTCCGGCAAAAATCTGCGCTATCAAGTCGATTGCGCGACCTACTGAGCGGTCCACCCGCCCTCGACCGGCAGCGCTGCGCCGGTGATGGAGGCCGCTGCATCGGTGCAAAGGAACACAGCAAGTGCGCCGAGTTGCCCGGTCGTCACAAAACGCCGTGTCGGCTGGGCGTGCAGAAGCACGTCACGAACGACCTGCTCCTCTGTGAGTCCGCGAGCCTTGGCAGTTTGCGGGATCTGCCGCTCGACCAGGGGCGTCAACACATACCCCGGGCAGATTGCGTTGACGGTGATACAGTGCTCTGCGGTCTCGAGAGCCACGGTCTTGGTCAGCCCGAGCAGTCCGTGCTTGGCTGCCACATAGGCGGATTTGAACGGCGATGCGACCAGCGCATGCGCCGAGGCCACATTAATGATGCGCCCCCAGCCGCGCGCTTTCATCCCGGCGACGACAGCTCGCGTGGTGTGGAAAGCCGACGACAGGTCGATGGCGAGGATGGCGTCCCACTTCTCCGGCGGAAAGGTCTCGACCGCCTCCACATGCTGGATGCCGGCGTTGTTCACGACGACGTCAACGTGCCCGAAGGCGCGCTCGGCATCCGCCACCATCTGGGCGATGTCGCCGGCGCGGCTCATATCGGCGGCGGAATAGGCGACGTTTGCCCCGGTCGCGCGCTCAAGATCACCCCGTACTGCCTCAATGTCGCTCGCTGGCTCAAGGCCATTGAGCATGACGTTCATACCGGCCGCCGCGAAGGCCTTGGCGATACCGAGGCCGATGCCGCTCGTCGAGCCTGTGATGATGGCCGACCGGCTCGCGAGCTCGCCATGGCGGGCCGGGGTGGCGGATGTGCACGCGATCATGTCCTGCATGGGGATATCCTTGGTGACAGCATTTCTACGAGCTTGGGTCAGGTCGAGTCAGTCGGCCTGCGCCGGCAGGCGCAGAGTGAAACTCGAGCCTTTGCCCCGCTCCGGGCTTGCGGCTTTGACCGAGCCGCCATGCGCTTCTGCTATGCGGCGTACAATCGAGAGTCCGAGGCCGGTTGACTTGCGCGGCGCCGCGGGGCGGCTCGACAGCGGCGTGAATATCCGGAATGCGCGCGCGATATCTTCGGGTGCCAGGCCCGGCCCCTCGTCTGTTATGCGGATCAGCACGTCACCGTTGTCGGCAGGCGCCGCCTCGCAAAGCACCAGGCCGCCGGCGGGTGTGAACGCGATGGCATTGCCGACGAGGTTGTCGACTGCCTGCATGAGCAGGTGTGCGTCGCCCGACGCCACCAGCGGCTCGGCGACGAAGCAGTGCAGGCGGACACCCCGCTTTTCGGCAAGCGGCCGGTTGAGCGTAGCAACCGTCTCCACGACGTCTGCCATGTCGACCGGCTTGCGCCGCGCCACCAGCACGTTGCCACTGTCGCGCGCCCGCTCCAGCATGGCGCCCAGCATCCCATCAAGGCGATCGATGATGCGCTCGGCCCGGGCCGTCCGCTCGATCGTGCGGACGCTGCCAACGGCTTGTGCTTCGGCGCCGATGGCCTCGATCAGCAGGGCGAGATTGGCGAGCGGTCCGCGCAGATCGTGGGCGAATATGGCGAGTGCGTCTGCAATTTCGACAGCGAAGCCTGTCCTGTCCGTCGCCGGTTGCGCGAGAGCCTGCATCCAAAGACAGGGAGCATCCGTCTTGACGTCGCGGCGTGCCTGAAGTGCGAGCATTGGAAATCTCCATGGCAAAAGGTGTCCTGATGCTCCAGAGCTAGACCTCGGCGATGAAGAGGGGAAATATCGTTGCAGCAGGGATTCAATAGCGTCCGGTTATGGTGCCGGTGTATGATTGCTACGCCGCACAACGGCAAGGTTCATGGTCGCGCACCGAGGTGTCGTCATGGAGATTCACGAGATCCGCTATTTCCTCGCGCTTTGCGAGACACTGAACTTCACAAGGGCTGCGGAGCGTTGCCATGTCTCGCAGCCCGCCCTGACGCGGGCGATCAAGGGCCTCGAGGACAAGCTTGGCGGCGGACCATTGATCCATCGCGAGCGGGGCAACACGCACCTGACCGAGCTCGGCTCGATGATGAAACCCTACTTCGAGCATATGCTCGGCGAGATGAAAGCTGCTAAGGCGCGCGCCCAGGACTACATCCGCATGGCGGGCACTTCGCTGCGCGTTGGGTTGATGTGCACGATTGGTCCGGCTCGGTTGATCGAACTGTTTGCCCGCTTCGGCGAGGAGAACCCCGGCATCGACATCTCTCTGGCTGACGGTCCAGTCCCGGTTATCGAGGAAAAGCTCGCCCAAGGTAACCTCGACGTTGCCATATATGCGAAGCCTGAGGCATTGGATGAACGTTTTCACGCCCTGCCCCTCTTCGAAGAACGCTTCATGGTGGCTGTTTCACCAAACGATCCACTTGCCCGGCAGAATGCCATCCGCATCAAGGACCTGGACCAGAAATACTATCTCGGCCGCGCCACTTGCGAATTCTATGAGCACCTGCGTCGCATCCGGCTTGAGATCGGCGGCGTCGAGTTCAAGCGCCGCTACGTGAGCGATCGCGACGATTGGGTTCAGAGCATGGTAATGGCGAACCTCGGCTTCACCTACATCCCTGAGTTCGCGGTCGCAATGCCGGGGCTGGTGGCACGTCCGTTGGTCGACCCCGAGGTGCGCCGGGTCGTGCAACTGGTCACCGTGCGCGGCCGGCCCCACTCACCAGCCATCGGCGCTTTCGTGCGCGAGGCGCGGCGCTTCGCCTGGGCCGGAAAAGTGGCGCCGCCTCCAACCTCAGAACTTGTCGGCGAGTCGGTCTGAGAAAATCGAAGTCAGGTCGCCCATAATCCCTATGCATGGTTACGAGAGCCAGCCGGCATTTCACCGGCTACCGGCCATGTTCCATGTTGGAGGTGCAGCACGAGCCGACCACGCTCGTGTCTCACACCCGATCATGGAGCACCTCATCATGACCACCTGGCGCACGACAATTCACACCATTCTCCGCGGTTTCCTCGCGCTCGGCACGCTCGCTGTTGTGCCGGCTGTGAACGCCACGCTCGCACGGGCAGGCGAGTGTCCCGCGGGCAAGACCGTCGTCGACGGCCAGAAGCCCGGCCCTTCGGCAAACAAGGGTGTCACCGACAAGGTCATCGCCTCGACTGACCTCGCCCAGGAGGCTCCGCGCTTAAAGGAGCACAAGTTCCGCCTTCGCCGGCTCGTCGTTCAGCCCGGAGGGGTCGTTGCCTGGCACAGCCACGAGGAGCGGCCCGCAATCATTTACATCGTGTCCGGGACAATAGTCGAATATCGCAACACCTGCGCCCAGCCGATCGTGCATCACGCCGGAGAGGTGGCGCGTGAGATCCACACGACCAAGCATTGGTGGAGGAACACGACCAGGAAGCCGGTGGTGCTGTTGTCCGCCGACATCCTCCACGACACGGCCGACCACAAGGCCATGTGAAAGCCGGCCACCTGTACCTGCCTTGCCTCGCGCGACGCCGCTGCCGATCCGTGCCGGCGGGTGTCGCGCCTGTTTCCCAATTCCGCCGCGGAGGCCGATCATGCTGCCCCACGTCGTTCCCACATCCACCATGCCCCCCGCACGGGTTGCGCTTCTGCGATCCGTGGTCATCGGCATCATTGGCTTTCTGACGCTCGTCGATTTGTTCGCCGCGCAAGCAATACTGCCTTCGCTCGTCCGGGCCTACGGCGTATCGCCGGCGGCAATGGGCGTGGCTGTCAACGCGAGTACCCTTGGCATGGCAGCGGCCTCGCTCGGGGTGACAGTGATTGGCTCGCGAGTGGACCAGCGCTTCGGGATCTGGGCAAGCCTCGCGCTGCTGGCGATACCGACATCGCTGCTGGCGCTGGCTCCGGACGTGCCCACGTTCACGGCGTTGCGCATCGTGCAGGGCTTACTGATGGCAACTGCCTTCGCGTTGACCATGACCTGGCTCGGCGACCATCTCGGGCCAGCCGACACCCAGTCCGCACTTGCTGCCTACATCACAGGTGTCGTTGCGTCGAACTTAATTGGGCGTATGGCATCTGCCGCAATCGCTGACGTGGGCGGACTTGGCCTCAACTTCTATGTCTTCGCCGGCCTCAACCTATTGGGCGCTGCGCTTGTCGTGCTCAATCTCGAAACAATGGCAACTTTAGCCGCGCCGCCGCAGCACATATCGCCCATTGCCGCCTGGCGCCTGCACCTCGCCAACCGGCCGCTGAGGGCGGCCTTCGCGATTGGCTTCCTGATCCTCTTTGCCTTTATCGGCACCTTCACCTACGTCAACTTCGTATTGACCGCTTCGCCTATTGCGCTGGCGTCGATGTCGCTCGGCCTCGTCTATCTGGTCTTCCTGCCGTCCATGCTGACGACACCGGTCGCCGGCAGAATTGCGGTGCGTTTCGGCGTGCGTCGGGCGGTGTGGGCCGGACTGATGGTTGCGGCTGCAGGTCTGCCACTCCTGCTGGCATCCAGTCTGTGGGCTGTGCTCGCGGGCATGACGCTGGTCGGTGTCGGCACATTCTTCGCCCAGGCCGTCACGACTGGCTTCGTCGGGCGCACTGCCATGAGCGAGCGGGGCGCCGCCAGCGGACTCTACCTCGCCAGCTACTACCTCGGTGGCCTCGCCGGTGCGGCCGTTCTCGGTCAGGTGTTCCAGCACGCGAGCTGGGGCATGACGGTCGCCGGCATTGCAGTGGCGCTGGGGCTGGCGGGTGGAGTTGCGGCGGAACTCGCGTCGCCAGCGACGATCGTCGAGCGCCAGCTATGAGCCGCAAATCACAGATAGCTCTGAAACAAGGAGTGCAGAAATGCAGCAATTGAAGCGACATCCCAAGCATCTCGCCATAGCCATGTTGATCGCCATGGCAGCAGCGGAGATACCCTCCAAGGGTGATGCTGCCGGGTCGACTGCTTGCGAGCCCTACACGCACAAGGCCGTTGCGGAACTCATCGAGCGGTGGCAGCGGCACGCCGGCCACGCCGACGTCGATCGCCTGGCCAGCCTCTACGGCGACGATGCCGTGCTGACGACCGCCATGCCGGGCGAGGCATTTCGTGGACGCGATGCCATCGGCAATCATTTGCGTGGGCTTCTTGCACGTCATCCCATGGGCAGTGTCGTCGAGAGCATGGTCATCGTGGGCTGCGATCGGGCCTTGAGCAGTGGCCGGATACTCTTGCGCGTCACGGGGGCGCGAAAAGGCACGCGCATGCTGCTTGCCGGCCGGTTTGAACTCAAACTCGCGGCTCGCGACGGGCGATGGCAGATCATCCGCCACGACCTAGTGCTCGACCCACGTCCCAATAGGATCGATGCCACGACCTTTCGCTAGATCGGCATCGAGGTCGACGATGCGATTGAGGTCGCTGAGATGGTCGGTATCTTATGGCTCGACGCAGTGACTCCGATTCCGGACAACGTCGGCGACGGCAAGATCGCCACCGACAAGCAAGCGGTCGACTTCCTGCTTCTTGGATTGGCCCGTTAGTGTGCGATGCAGCAGTCGCCCGAGGATAAGCGGCAGCTTGTGGCCCGTCGCGACTCGGCACCAATGGTCGGTTCCGAATGATCATGTCGATTGGGATCACAACAAGCACCGCCGACACCCCATGGCGATGACCGTCTGATGTCGGCTGTCGAGGGTATCGCGAACGGGTCCAATGACTCGTCTGCGGGCGGACGACGACAGTGCTGCGACTTCCGGAATCTCTGCGCAGTCACTGTCAATGCACAGAATTAAAACGCGATTTGGTCCTGAGCGGCCCTTGAAAATTGGGCCAGCGTTCCGCTGTATTGCAGTCGACGAACGGTCAACGCCGCGCGTTCTGGATGGCAATGACGGCCTGGTCAGCAAACAGCTGTGCCAGTTCCAACGCGCGGTCGTTGAAGGGATGAACCCTGGTGCGATAGACCGTAAAGGCGCCAATCAAACGGTCGCCCGATAGCATCGGGATCGCCGCGAACGAGCGGGCGTTGCCAAGGTCGGCCGTTGCGATCCGCAGGGGTGCTTTGCTTCGATAGATATCCTCGCCTCGAACGTCAGCGATGTTGATGGTCAGACGCAGCTCAGCGACGCGCCCCAGTCCCGTGCCAGCATCGACCTCGAAGACCGCCTGATCGGCAAGCCAGCGATCGAACGCCGGTGCTATGTCACGAGACTGCATCGCGCGAAACCGCAAGTCGCCGTGATATTCGAAAAGGATTCCAAACTCCGCCTCGCAGATCTCAAGCGCGTGGTCGAGCACTGCGTCGATGACCGCATCGAGGCTGTGGCCTTGCTGGCCTATGATCCTCAGCACCTTCGCGAGGACGCGCTCTCGCCGCATGGCCTCGTCCAATTCCAGCGCCAGTTCGGCCACCAAGTCTGCGCTGTTTCGATCGTTGCGAGCCCGAGGGGCATTCTCAGATTGCAGCGCCTGCGACAGTTCAATCTTCGAGGTCACTCCAAGCTTGCGATAGACGGTGCGCAGATGGGTCCGGACGGTCGCAGGCGAAAGACCGAGACCGCGCGCGATCTCCTTGTAGCTTTGGCCTTTGGCATAGGCCTGCGCGACTTCACGCTCACGACGGCTCAATTGGTCATCTGATTGTACGGCCTCCTGCACGTATGCTCCTCCGGCGCTTGCACAAACACGACTACTGCACCTGCGACATAAATAGTACCGCACGTGTGTGATGCCGGTGCTTCGGGCAGCCCTGTAGGATGATTTTCGCAGGCTGCAGTTCAGTAGTCGATAGAGAAAAGGGAGAACGAAAATGACGATGCTCACGACAGCAACGGATTTCTTCGAAGCTTGCGAAACGGGGAAGGGCTGGGCGGGCTGCAAGGCCTTTTGCCATGAGGGCGCGACCTTCGCCTGCCAGGCCGACGCGCTGGCCGAAACCAAGACGCTCGAAGCCTACGCTGAGTGGATGAAAGGGCTCCTCGGCCCGATCCCTGATGGCCGTTACGAGTTGAGAGCTTTCGCAGCCGATGAGGCGCATCAATCCGTGGTTGCGGCAGCGGTCTTCCACGGCACGAACTCCGGGCCTGGTGCCGCCAACCCGCCGACTGGCAAGGCCGTCGCGACCGACTACGTCTACATCATGACCTTTGCTGGCTCCAAAATTCGCCATATGACCAAGGTTTGGAACGACGTCCCTGCGCTCCGTGCGCTCGGCTGGGCGTGATGCGCTGGCGTATTCTCGCACTGCTGTTCGGGGCCCGCGTTGGCCTTGGGCTCCAGTTTCAGACGGTGACCTCGGTAGGCAACGATCTCGTCGTTGCCTACGGGCTGACCCAGGCCCAGATCGGTACGTTAATCGGATTGTTCATGGCGCCGGGCCTCATTCTAGCGCTGCCGGCGGGGCTGGCAGCGCGCTTTGCCTCGGACCGCATGCTTGTAGCGCTGGGTCTTCTAGCACTGGCAGGGGGCGGAATGATCTCTGCCACGGCTGCGAGCTCCTTCATGATCGGTGCCGGAAGACTGCTCTCGGGCTGCGGCTTTGTGCTCTCGATGCTCTATTTCACAAAAATGGTCGCAGACTGGTTCTCCGGGCGCGAGATCGCAACCGCCATGGGTATTCTGGTCATGAGTTGGCCGTTTGGCATCGCCATGGGTCAGGTCGGGCATGCATGGCTCGCTCACGCGGCAGACTGGCGCGCGCCGTTTATCGCCGCCTCGGCGTATTGCGCCATCGCCGCGATCGCCGTCGTGCTGCTCTATCGTGCGGCCCCTGGGACGTCCTCAGGCACATCGCCGGCGGCGACGCGACCCAGCATCGGCCTGATAGGCATCGAATGGACGCTGATTGCAGCCGCCGGGTTCGCCTGGGGCGTCTTCAACGCCGGGTACGTCGGTTACCTGACCTACGGAACGAGGCTTCTGGAGGCGAGGGGCGCGACCAGCATTCAAGCCGCTGCGATCATAAGCATCGGAAGCTGGCTGATGATCCTGTCAGGTGCCGCGTGCGGACAGATCGTCGATCGCACGCGTTCGCGAAATGTCGTGCTCGTCGTCTGCATGCTTGGAGCAGTAGCATCCCTGGCCTTGTTCCATCGCGCCGGCGCCGGACCGCTCGCCAGCATCCTGTTTGGTCTCGTCGGCATGGCACCGGCGGGCGTGATTATGGCGCTTGCCGGTGAAGCAGTCCCGCCGGAGCGGCGCGCCTTTGGCATGGGCGTGTTTTTCACCATTTACTATGCGGCCATGACCGCTTGCCCGCCCATCGCTGGCTGGCTGTTCGACACGACCGCTTCTGCGACACCACCAATCGTGTTCGCAGCCCTGCTGTTCCTCACCGTGCTCCCTGCAACAGTTGCCTTCGGGATCGTGAAGAGACGGGGGTGCGCTAAAGTCCTCACACCTAAAATGGGCACGGCTGGAAAACGGTAGCTTGTTGCGGCGGGGTCGCACCGTGAGTACGAGACATGTCTGGCGCGCTGACCCCACCAAGCGGCAGCTAGTCCAGAGCGACGTCGCCTCCTCGTCGAGACGGCCACAGTCGGTGTCGGTCCTTCGCGACATTCGATGCGGCCTAGTGTGATCTGCCCGTTTCACAGTACGCATGGCCAAGCGTCCGCTGTCGGATGTCGAGCAGCCAAGTCACTTCGACGATCCTTTAACAGAAGACCACTGGGTGGCGACGTCTGCAATCTCTGCCCAGCGTCGGCGTTCTCGGCGAACTCTCTCCCAGACAGGACCAGGACAGCCACTCACCCGAACTGCGACCTGTAGAGCGCCTTGATGTGGGAAAGCCGGCCAGTGAGCCGCTCGGCCTCGTCATCAAGCTCGAGTTCACGCGCAAGAGAAATCGCATCTGTGAGGAATTCCTTCACGTCGTTGTAATGACCCGCCGTGCCGAACCGTGCGTCGTACATGGTCTCGTACGCCTTCTCAGCTTGCTCCTCGAGCCACTCGAGCTTCTTCCTCCTTGCCTGTACGCCCACGATATCCGCCTGTCTCACGGCATCTCGAAACCTTTGGTGCTCGGAACCTTATCCCGATCGGCAGTCGTGCGCACCCGCCATCAACTTTCGGATCGCCAAGCGGAAGTCGCGCCGGCCGTCACATCGAAGATACGATTACACTGGCCTAAGGTTCATCTGCGGTTCAGTGCTACGCTCCGACCCGCTGGCGCAACGTAAGCAGGGTGCAACGCAATGACAGATCCAGAGCGTCCCGGGCCGCGGTCGTGCTTCATTTCCCACAGCTACGGCGACCAGACTACCTTGACGGCGTGTCTCAAGCGCCGCTTTCCGAATGCTTGGCGGCCCTATGTCTTTCCCCGCATCGAGTCGCCCGGGCAGGCGATCAGCGAGCATCTCATCGATGCGCTCACGGCCTGCGATGGCTTCGTGTATCTGAGCACACCAGCGTCGCTCGCGTCCTTCTGGGTCGGCTTCGAGCGCAACATCGCGGCACGGCTAGGCAAACGGGTCTATGCATTCCACCCAGGACGACCAATCCTGGCGTTCACACGCGATCGACGACATGCCGCCGATCCGATCGTCTCGGTGTTGTTCAACACGGCGGTGAGCGCGGATGCGCAAAGCATCGGCGAGATCCGCGACCGCATCTGGGATCGCTACCGGTTCGAGATCCGCGGCGACCAGTGGACCCGGCTCGACAACGACGCGCGGCAAATGATCGACACCGAGACGGGCCGCGCCCAAAAGCTGTCGGTCGGCGGCGTGATCTTGCTATTTCTCTCGACCGCCTCGGTCTGCAACGGGTTCCACGACTATCTGGACCCATTCGGCTATCGCCGGGCGATCAAGGACATGGAGACCGCGGCCGGTGCGACCGCGGCGATCTTCGCCACGCTGCCGCCGGAACGCACGCTGGTACTGTGGCTCGACCCGCCGGACCGGGACCGCATCGAGGCGACGCTCGCCGCCATGCCGACCGAGAGATGGGCGCCCTATGTCCATCTCGTGCGCGCTTCGCTCGACGATCGCCACCGTCTCGTGGTGCGTGACCCCAGCGGCCGTCTCAACGTCTACGATCTCGATACGATGCTGGCACGGGCCACTTGGGTCGCGATCAAGGCTGACCCGCGCCTTTCGCGCAACTACCGCCAGAGCCTCGTGGACAAACCCAGGATCTACGGCTAGCAGCTGACGCCGTCGACGCCCCGCCATTGAACCGGCCTGCAACCTGCGGACCCGCGTCAGCAAAGCCGCGCGACAGCCGAAGCGGATTCAACCTGCCCGGGCCATTCTTTGGGTGCGGACTGGCTCGCTCCGCTGCTGTCATCGTCGGCCGCTAATGGTGGGCAAAGGGATGTCCTAGGCCTGGGTCCTGATGAGGTAATCGACGGACGGGCACGACGTCGGCTTTCTCTGCACGGCCATCGTTACTCCGGCCTCGTCCCGTCCTCCGGTTTCGCGGGCTTCCTACAGACATAGCCGGGGTCAATAGATCGAACTTCGACAGGACCCGCTCTAGCGAGCGCCGCGTGTCCGATCCCACCAAGGGCAAACGCCAGACATGCGCTCGTAGTTGCCGTCCATGACCTGGACAGGAGCACGGTGCGTAACGAGGTCGGGCTCGGCCGAGGGTGGAGCACCGATGTCCTCAAACAGGCCCTTATGTCCCCAGAAACTGCCGACACTCGTCATTTCGATGGGCGACGTCGCATCGTCGACCTCTTTGCCACCCCAGCCGCACTCGACATAGATTTCGGACGGGGTGCGCATGTAGTAGGACGTCATAAGGTCGTTGGGGTGACGTCCGAGCGTGGCGACGATCTTCTCCGGCGTGGCGTGCAGCATGTCGTACCCCTGCCCGACGTCATCGAGCTGGTAATACTCAACCATCAAGTGATGCATGCTCCGAACCGGAGCACCGACGAGAGCAACGCTGTGATGTCGGCTGTTGACGTGCATGAAGTAGGCTGTGACCGGCGCAATCATGAAGTCGCTGATGCGGAAGCCGAGCAGGTCCTTGTAGAAGGCCAGTGCAGCACTGATGTCGGGAAAAGTCAGGAGCGCGTGGCCCATGCCCTGTGGTCCGGTCCTGAAACCCGAGATGTCGCGGCCGGGCTTGAAGGACGCATCGGCGATCTGGGCACCGTGAAAGGCCTCAAGGCGATTGCCGGCCGGGTCCGAGAAGGAAATCAGGTCCGAAACGCATCGCTGGTCGGCAAGTGCGGTAGGCTCGCGTCGCACAGCAATGCCGGCTCCTTCGAGGCGAGCTGCCAATTGGTCGAGCGCTGTGCCGTCGGCAACCTCCCAGCCAAACACCTGTGTGCCGGGTTCAATGGCCCGGTCGATGAACAGGCGCTGCTTGCGATCATCCATGCGGAAAGCCCGCATCGAGCTTGCGCGGTCCACTGGCTGCATGCCGATGTTGGTGGTGGCGAATGTGGTCCAGTCGTCGAGATTCGAAGAACTGACGCCAAGATAGCCAAAGGCCTGGATTTCCATGATCTGTCTCCAGCTTGTTCAATCAATCTAGGCCATAGAGAACGCCTGCACAATCAGAGCATTGGGACGTCGGCAGATGGCCGTCATCGTCGAGCTGCCAACGTTCAGTCACGCCGACAGACCGAAACTCTGCGGCTATGCCCACCCTTGCGGCGCCGCTCCGAGCGTCTGCTCTCGGATGCCGAGCCGTCGTTCGAATTTGATGATCCCGGGACGGATTACGATCGGCCGGCGAGGTCGGCTTCCTCTGCTCCGCAACCGCCAGCCCTTGGCTGGCCAACCTGACGGCCCATTGCTCACTCAACGAGCATGGCTTCGAACACCAGGGCTCAACATTTGCTCTGGCAGCGCCTTTCCCTTTCGTCAGGCCAATGCCCCGTTCTATCAAGCATCCGCCCTACACGCAGCAGCTCGCCTCATTGCGCGTCGGTGGCAAGTCAATCATCGGGTTGCGATCGAAGAAACCCGACGGCATCAACCGGAAGCCACAGGTGACGACCGGCTGCACGGGGAAGTCCTCCGGGCGCACTGAATGGTGCAGGCCGAAGACATGCCACACGACGACGTCGGTGTTCTCGATCGGACGATCGGCTTCGATCCATTGCGGCAGGCCCAGGCCGCCTTCGGATTGGTTGACGTAGTCGCCGGCCGGATAGCGCTCCAGTGGCGAGTAGGGCGTCACCCAGAGATGGTTGCGGATAAAGCCGCCCCTGGCACCTGACCGGCTGGCCGGATCTGTGTAAGCCGTGACGGGGCTGGTCGCCTCGAGTTTGTAGGCGGTTGGCTTGCCGACAGCGTTCCGCAGATTTGGATTGACGATCTTCCAGTAGCGCATCGTGCCAGGATTGGCGCTACGGCAGGCCTCCTTTTCCGTCTTCAGCGTCATCCCCTCTTCATAGAAGGCATTGCCGTGCGGGTTCTCGGGACCGGCAGGTGGAACGACGATGTTGTACTCGACCACGGAGTTGCCTGGACCATCGACATCCATGTCCAGCCGCGCGCAGAAGAGGTGCTGGTGGACCTGCCCGACCGCGCCCGGTATGACCTCGTTGCCGTAACGGCTCGGCCGGCCGGGCTCGCAAGCGACCGTATTAATGATGCCCGTCGCCTTCATCTCGAACTCGATGCCGCCGTGCTGGTAGAGGTACCAGTAGGAGGCGTAC
The DNA here is from genome assembly GCA_963761475.1 of uncultured Alphaproteobacteria bacterium. Classification (GTDB taxonomy): domain Bacteria; phylum Pseudomonadota; class Alphaproteobacteria; order Rhizobiales; family Hyphomicrobiaceae. The sequence continues at coordinate 38,427 of CAVXGT010000003.1, read as the reverse complement.
TCGTAGTTGCCGACGGTGGAGATTGACGAAATCACCAACCGGCGCAGACGGCGCACCTCGGCGAAATCCGTTCGCCAGTCCCAGTGTTTCCAGCCGAGGCCCTGATCTTCCTCGTGGATGCAGATCGCATTCTCGATCCTGACGGGCGTGCCGTCGATCCCGTTCACCCAGGCGTCCATGTAATGGATCGCCCCCAGGCAGTCGCAACCGAGCCGCAGCGAGTTGGCGAGCTTGCCCAGACCGTATTCGCCGATGTCGAAGACGTTCTTCCGGTAGTGGGCGAGTTCGGGACTGCCATAGGGAACGACCATCTCGGCGAGCGAGGCGCGGTGCAGAATGGGTCGCCGGTTTCCGTCCGCCGTGTAGCCGATCTCGTGCAGGATCAGGCCCTCGCGGTTGTTGAAACCGACCCGCACGTCGAAACCCATCCATCTGATGTGACGGCCATCGACCGTGAAGCTCGGCCCCTTCGACTGGATGACGTCGAGGGGCTTGCCCGCCGGTGCGAAGCGGTCCCGGAACCGCGCGTCATACTCGCTCTCCGCCGCCGGCACGGGCAACGGCTCGCGCCCGGCGAAATGGTCGTCAACCCGCAGGACGATCATGGAATCGACATCGACGACCGCATTCAGTCCTTCGATCGGATGAGCGTAGTAGTTGCCGTCCTTGCGCGTACGCAGCCAAGCGAAGGTGTGCGAGATACGGCGGCCTTCCTCGCCGGATATGCCGAACGAGCCCGCCGACCAGGGATCGACGCAGACCATATCGACCTTTTCGATGCCACGGCGGCGGCAGCCGGCGATAAAGGCCGGGTCGGCCTTTACGGCCTTTTCGACCTCGAGGAACTCCTCGAGCATGATCATGGGGCGCGCCGTGGGCAGATGCCGCGAGGAGACCACGCGCCCCTCGCCGAGCGAGAGAATACCCTCGGTGACCCCGATGCGCCCGGCCGGATAGATCGAGAAGCGGACCTTGCGATCCCAGTCGTCTCCCGGCTTCCAGGCGCGCAACTCAGTCCTTTCCGGCTCCAGGATCTCCAGCCGTTCGAAGCGGATTGCTTCGTCCTTTCCGAATGCGGCGTTGACGATCTGGGCCGCGCGGGCCATCTCCGCGCCGTCGAGGGGATCGAGCGGGTGGCGCCCCGGCGATCGCTGGAGAGTGTGGCAACGAGCAGCATGGTGCCGCAATTTCCTCGCCCAGAGGCTTGTCACGAGCGGCCATGTCACTCTCCGATGCTGCCTGCGCCGTCCTGACGCCATGCTATCGGAAGGCTGTCACCGGGAGAACCTCCAATCGTCTGTCAGTCACAACGACGACAGGGCCGCTTTCCCTATTGCTTGCATCGTTGTCTGCTCATCGAGATGCTGCGGTCGCGCCTCCAAGTCGATATATATGCTGAGCACGGTGCCGTGATGACGTCGGCATTCTCAGCACTTCTGCCGCCCGGCCATTGAACGGGAACATCAATGGTCCGCCACGGATTCGGTAGCTGAGTTGCGAACTGTTGCGAAACATCTCGCTCGGCACGTCAAGAACCCCTGGCTCAATGAGATCGTCCTACACCTCTGCTTGCCGCAGATGACTTCTCAAGGTCGTGCCCGCGTAGTGGCGGCGAAACAGACCACGGCGCTGCAATTCCGGCACGACCAGGTCGACGAAGTCGTCAAAGGCGCCCGGAAAATAGGCTGGCTGGATCATGAAACCGTCGGCGAGCCCCGTCTCAAACCACTCCTGAAGCGTGTCGGCGATGCGTGTCGGGGTGCCCCAGATGACCCAGTGACCGCGCGCGGCCGCGGCTACATTGTAGAGATCGCGTAGCGTCATGTTCTCGCGCCGTGCTTTGGCAAAGAGTGTCCGCGCGAACGACTGGCTGTTGGCATTTTCAGGTAGCTCGGGCACGGGCCCATCGAGATCGTGCTTGGTGATGTCGTACCCGAGCCGCAGCGACACCATGCGCAGTGCTGTCGTCGGCGACACCCAGCTCTGCAGCTGATCAAGCTGAGCTTTCGCCTCGTCCTCTGTACGACCGATGATCGGCATTACACCTGGCAGCAACTTCAACTCGTCGGGCTCTCGGCTGAAAAGGGCCATGCGCGCCTTAAGCCCGTCGTAGGCGGCCTTGGCCTCTGCCTTATCTCCGTTAACGACTGAGAACACAATGTCAGCAGTGCGTGCAGAGAGGTTCTGTCCCTGCTCGGACCCGCCGGCCTGGATCAGCAGTGGATCGCCGTGGGGTGGACGCTCGACGTTGAGGGGCCCCTTGATCTTGAAATAGCGGCCCTGGTGCATAAGCGGACGAATCCTGGAGCGATCGGCGAAAACTCCGCTTGCGCGGTCGCGCACAACGGCGTCTGAATCCCAGCCGCGCCACAGCCCGCGCACGGCGTCAACGAACTCCTCGGCGATCCGGTAGCGCTCGTCGTGCTCGGTATTGGCGTCGCGGCTGAAATTCAGATAGGCCTCGGGCGCGTTCGTCGTGACGACGTTCCAGGCGATGCGGCTACCTGTGAGATGCGCCAGCGACTGGAACACGCGTGCGGTGCTGAACGGGTCGCTGAAGCTAGTTGACACAGTGCACCCGAAGCCGATTTTCCTCGCAACTAGACTGAGGGCCGCAATCGTGGTTGTCGGCTCGAGGCGCGACTGCATCGAGGGATGGTCGTTGGGCGCCGACACCAGGCTGTCAGCCAAGAAGAAGAGGTCGAATTTGCCACGCTCGGCGATCTTCACGCCGGCCTCGGCGATCGGCCAGCTGCAATTGCTGTCGAAGGCGCCGGGCATGCGCCAGCCCGCGATGTGGTTGCCGGTGCCAAGCCAAAACACCGCAAGATGCATTTGGCGCCTGATTTGCGGCATGACGATCCTCCTCGCGCAATTTGCGACCGAGATCGTAATGCTATGCTAAATCCGCTGGCTTAGCCAACGCACGATCCATGAGCGAAGCGGCTTGAAAGGCTCTTGCCCGCCACGCGCTTCGACTCGGCAGCGAGCTATGTGCGGAAGGTGGTGACGGCGTGAAGAGACGAAGGCGGCGTATCGTGGGGGTGTTCGACGCCTCCACTTCTCCAGCGAAGGAGTGATGCGCCGTGACCAAGGATACCGTCGTCAAGCTCGTCCAGCCAGGGTCGTTCTCGGACCCGCTCACAGAAGTCCCCCGCAATGGCGCTCGTACCCTGCTGGCGCAGTCGGTCGAAGCCGAGATCGCGGAGTTCCTCGGCAAGCATGCCGACCTGAAGACCGAAGATGGACTGCAGCGCATCGTGCGCCACGGCCACCTGCCAGAACGCGACGTAATCACCGGCATCGGCCCGGTTGCTGTGCGCCAGCCGCGCGTACGCGATCGCGGGGCATCCGCCCACGCACCCGACCGCATCCGCTTTGCGCCGATGATCCTGCCGCCCTATGCCTGGCGCTCGAAGAGCTTGGATGTGCTGCTGCCGATCCTCTACCTCAAGGGCAACTCGACCGGCGACTTCGAGGAAGCGCTCGGTGCGCTGCTCGGCAAGGACGCGCCAGGACTTTCGGCATCGACCATCTCACGCCTTAAGGAGTCCTGGACCGACGAGCACAACCGCTGGAGACGGCGCGATCTGTCCGCACGCCATTACGTCTACATCTGGGCGGATGGCATCTATCTGCAGGCGAGGCTCGAAGACGAGAAGCAGTGCATCATCGTTCTTGTCGGCGCGACTCCTGAGGGCAGGAAGGAGCTGATCGGCTTCACGGATGGGGCACGCGAGAGCGCTCAGGACTGGCGCGAGTTGCTGCTCGATCTGAAGCGCCGAGGCCTGACGACGGCGCCGAAACTCGCGATTGCCGACGGTGGTCTTGGCTTCTGGAAGGCGCTTGGTGAGATCTGGCCGACGACACGCGAACAGCGCTGCTGGGTCCACAAAACGGCAAACGTCCTCAACAAACTGCCAAAGAGCCAGCAGCCGAAAGCCAAGCGCTCACTGCAGGAGATTTGGATGGCCGAGACGCGGGCCGAGGCTGTGGTGGCCTTCGACGCCTTCATTGAAGGTTACCGGCTGAAATACGAAAAAGCCGCTGATTGCCTGACGAAAGACCGCACCGCGTTGCTCGCCTTCTACGACTTTCCCGCCGAGCACTGGAAGCACTTGAGGACGTCGAACCCGATCGAGAGCACCTTTGCTACCGTGCGCCACCGCACGATCCGCTCGTCGGCATCACTCAGCCGACGCAGTACACATTCCTGTCAAGCGACAGTTACGTCGTACCCATCTCCATTGCGCTCCACTTTAAAGTATGCGCCGCGTAGCCGAAATTTCTCGTGGAGAGCGACAGCAGCGTTCGGGTTCGGCAAGAGCTGGAAATCGTCACCCAGCTTCTCAGGCTGGTTCGCCACATCCACACGCGAGCACAAGAGGCCGCTCAAGCAGGTGTACTCCTCCTTCTGGAATACAGCCGTCGAAACCGGGGCGCCCGACGCTTTGGCAATTTGGTTCCGGAAATGAAATCCACCACCGATTTGATTGTGCGTATCGCGGTCGATGGTGATGTACTCATTGCCTATAGCGAACGCCGCCTGGAGAATTCGAGGAGGAACAGTGTCCGTGTAGTCGTGGCGCAGCCCCCTCGGGTTAAGGGCGACAATGAAAGCGTCGTCTTTCGACACGATATCTTTTGCGATCCAGTTGTCATGCTGCAACTTCTTGGACGATATGCTATTGAGGTAGCGCAGGATCATCTTCTCGTTGGGTACGTTGTAAGCGACATTCCCCCCCTCGGGCGGCAGCGGAACTTGATCAGGAGAGCCGTCCATGCCTCTGTCGGGCGAGGTTGCCTCGAACCAAATTCGACGCCCCTCAAACATGATCCCAACATCGGGTCCGGGCTTGGGACAGGTGAGTTCGAAGCCCAACTCCAAGAGTGCCATGGCCAGATACATCTCCCAGTATCTGGCATCGAAAGCCGATCCGAACTCCTTTACGAACTCGGGATCGGCGTAGGGCTCAAACCTCTCCCATAGCGCTTCGCAGTTGGCGCGGCAGTCTTTGGCCCGATCGTTGTTGGCAGCGCGCATGTTGACGTAGCTGAGATCAGTGGCGGCATCGTCAGTGAACAGGTTCTTTTTGGGCACGGGTGGCGTCCTTCGATTCAAGATCCGCTCGCCTTCGTGACGATTGCCAGCGACAGTGTCGACCATCAACCTGATCAAGGCGAGTTCGCCTGAAGTTGTCGTGTCGATGGCATCGGACGATGTCACCAATGGCAAGTGCTCGATTCTCGCCTAGGTATAGCGCCTTCACGTCCAATTTCCGTGGTCGTGTGGTCACGCCATGGCGACTTTGGCCGCGCAACTCTGTTTGGTGATGGGCCAGCTCTCTGTGCGGGACGCTTAATAGTGCACTACTCATGCTCCAACTGGTTAGGTCCATGCGGGTCAGAACTCACAGTAAGCCACCTGCACAAACCACGGTCGGACCACCCCGAACTGCGGACACCTGGTTCTGTGCTTAGTCGAAGTCGCTTGGTCTCGGGCACAAGCCTCGCAGTGGCACGAGGTGCGCCCCACCTGCGCACTTTCCCGCCTCACTGGGGCAGTGTTGGTCTGGGGCATGCCTGGAGACCTGTCATGCCATTGTGGTGAGCTGGCCGGGCTACGCGGTAGCGACCGCCTAGGAGGATGGCATGCCCAACCACCTTGATCGCATGATGATCACCAACGCGCAGATGACGCGATGGCACCACACCGCAGCGCGTCTTGGAGATGGCGGATTGGAGCTGCGTAGCGAGCTGGAGAACCTGGCCCGTGACCCAACCCGCCACATGTTGCTGCTTGCCGCGAACGCGGCCCGTCAAGCTGCGCGGCGTTCGGGCGGCGTCCGGGCCCAACTCGCCAACACCATCGCGACGGAGCTGGAAGAAGCATCCGAGGACAACCCGAGTGTCTGACGCGAAGCCTCGCAGCACCTATGAAGGCCCACCGGCTACGCTTGCCGATCATGCCGCCGAGGGTTTCCGGTTAATGCCGACGTGCCGTCGCTGTTGGCATGAGGGCATGACGATGACGCCCCAGGAACTCGCCGAGCGCTACCAGGTACCCATGACCACCTCACACCCCGCGATTGAGAAACGCCTTGCCTGTGTCGAGTGTGGAGAGCGGGCAGGGTACGTGCAGATCGAGAACCCAGCCGTGACGGGGCGAGGGCAAGAGAAAGACGCGCCGCCGAGATAACGATGCGCCTCAAGCAACGCACGTGTGTGGCTTAATGAGCGCGCGTCGCTCCAGCAGCACCGCACACCCTGCCATCGCCTGAAAGTTGACCGCAGATGATGGGCGCGGGCCGGTTACACTCCACAGTGCGCTATCAGCGCCGCCGATTAGCCGCCCATGCCGTTGCAACGGTGGCCAGCAGGGTGCCGACCAGGCCGCCAAGTCCGCTGATGACCGCCGTAAGAACATCGGCGTGACGCCCGGGCACCCAAAGTTGCAGCGCCTCCAGTACGCCAGAGAGCGCGAATAGACCGATTACGATGGCCGCACGCTGGATCCGCGACGGCCAACCGCAGCCGAATGCGAATGCCGTTGGCGCGTAAGCGATGAAGTGCTCGATGCCGCCGGGCAAGCCGGTGGGCGGTCGTGCGCTGCCCGGTGAGAGTGACAAGGTGATGATGAGCCCGACGCCCATCATTGCAGCAATTCGGGCGAGGCGCGTGTACAGCATGTGGGCGTGTCGGTTGCCTTAGATGTAATAGGGCGTGCGCAAGAGCGAGCCCGTTACAAGCGGGGCAGAAGTGGCCCCTTGCGCGGTGCCCGCGAGAAACGGCCGACACCCCGGGGGATCCCAGTTACAGCCATCCGCTGTCAGTGCAGACGCCGAGTCTTGGCTATCACCACCTCCCCAAATTCCGTGACGCGGAACACCCCATTGTGATCCAGCGCCACAAGTCGTTTCGCCTGAAGCCCGTCAGTCACCGGCTTAAAAAGAGGAACCGGGACAACGTGCTGGATCGCGATTAAGTCGAGCATCGCACGCTCGTCTGAGTAAGGATGGGTGTCATCACACTCTCACTCGCAGTCTACCAAAACCCATAACGTAGCCAGTTCGGCACCGCGAAGCCCTACCATGGAATTGTGACAGTGATCGGGACTCATTGCTCGGAGGCGGTTTGTGGGCCACGAGACCTTCGAGCGCGGGTGCCGCCCATGGGCCTAGGCCAAGCGGCAGGAACGACCCAGTGCACGCGATAACCTGCATTCCGTCACGACATAACAAATTACTTGAACGGCGTTCCGCAGAGGACAGCGACGGCGTGCGTGGGTCGATTGCTGAAGTCCAGGCGCACGCTCCGAATGTCCGCCTGTTACCTAGGGCGTTACCTATGGTCAAATTCAGAGAACCGGATATTTTTTAACTTACTAATTTCATTGGCGATCCCGGCAGGATTCGAACCTGCGACCCCCAGATTAGGAATAGGATTTTCGTTGCACCACTTGGCACCATCTCGACCCATAGTCCATTGTCTTGATGTGATTTATTCGAAGGACTTCAACATATCAACCCATGCCGCCACGCCACTATTCAGCCGATTTTCGAGACTATTCTGAGACTATGCCAAAGGTCCTTCTCACCGATCTGGTGGCCACTACGGCCAAACCCATACCCGGCAAACAGGTCTCGCTCTGGGATACGCGCCTGAAGAACTTCGGCTTGCGCATCAACCCGAAGGGCACCAAGACATGGCAGGTGATGATCGGCGAGAAGCGCCAGCGGATCACCATTGGTCACTACCCTGAAATGACTCTCAAGGACGCCAGAACGCTGGCCCTCTCGATCCTCGCCGACGGCGAGCAGCGCCACCGCAAACCTACCGCCCAGCAACCGTGCCGCGCTGCGGAGGTGGTCGGCAGCTACATCCAATTGGGCCATGCCCAATCCCGACCGCGTTACGCGAAGGAAGAGGAACGCCTTCTCCGGCGCCATCTCATATCGCGGTACGCTGACCTCCCCCTCGACCAATTTACACCAGCCCACATCCTGGCCATCACCGATGATCTCGCCACCCTGCCGTCCGAACAGTTCCATGCCCACCGCGCGATCAAGGCTTTTTTCAAATGGGCAGCACAGCGCCAGCTGATCGGATCGTCTCCCGTTGCGACGCTGCCTCACCCCGGCGCCATCAGCGAGCGTGACCGACTGCTATCCGATAGCGAGGTGGCCCGCATCTACACGGCCGCCGTCAACATGGGTCACCCGTTCGGATACATTGTGCTGATCTGCATCCACACCGGTTTGCGCAGGGGCGAGGTTGGTTCGCTCAGGTGGTCCTGCATCACGCCCGAGTACATTACGATCCCGAAGGAAATCGCCAAGAACGGCCGCGAGCACCGGCTCCCCAACCTGATCGGCACTGAGTTGGGTCTGATCCCCCGGTCAACATCATCGTATCTGTTTCCAACAAGCGTCGGCACGCCATTCTGCGCTTGGGGCAAGAACAAGAAGAGACTCGATGCGCTGTGCGGGATCGAGAATTTTGTGCTGCACGACTTTCGGCGCTACCTGTCGTCGACGATGCGCCGCCTTGGCGTACCGATCGACGTGACGGAAACCATCTTGAACCACGTGAGCGGCTCACGCTCTCAGATCCAGCGCATCTACGATCGCCATGACCGGATGCCAGAAATGCGCGAAGCGCTCTTCCTCTACGAGAAGCATCTCGCGGCCATCGTTTCTCCATAGTGATCGCAGACCATTTCCACGCCACTGGCATAAAACCCATGGCCGTTGCAACGGCTCCAACTCGGAGCGTTGCAATGACGAAGCGTTTCCTATCGAAGTCGGAGGTCAGGGATCGGGTCAAGCTGTCGTATACCGAGATCGCGCGACGCGTGAAGGCTGGGACGTTCCCGATGCCTATCAGGCTAGGTACCCACCGAACGAGCCGCACGGTCTGGTTGGAGAGTGAGATCGACGCCTGGATTGACGACCAGATACAGCGCAGCAGGCGCCCCGCCTAGGGGTCTGAGGCCCGTCGGCTTGCCGGCGGGCCTCACGCCGGAAACTCAGCTCACGAGATGCAGAACGGGCGGCCTCGACAAGATGCTGACGGGCGCAAAACAATCTGCCCCACATTCCCCAAGTAATCCGCTGATTTCGCGGTCGTTACCATGGTATTTCCGATATAAATCATGGTGTTGATGGCTACGAGGGACGGGTTTCATGGATCACCCAGAGGGTGCGGGCTCGCAGCGGGCAGATCGGGTGGATTTCGACCCTCGCGTGCGGCTGGAATTTCGTGGCACGCAGCTCAGTTCGGACGGTGGCCTTCTGGTGATGCGCGAGCTGGATGACGCGCTCGGGCTGTCCGATCTGGCGTCTGCGGCGCTGTGCGACAACCGCCGGGGCAGGAACACCGTCCACCGGCTCGATGGGCTGTTTCGGCAGTCGGTCTATGGGCGGCTGGCCGGATACGAGGATGTCAACGACGCTGACCGGTTGGCCCTCGATCCCGTGATGCGCCAGGTCGTGGGTGGCCGGGCGGTCGATGCGCAGGCGGCCTCGGCTTCCCAGATGGGGCGGTTCGAGACCGAGACGCTGGCCTTGGCCGAGAACCGGGAAGCGCTGGCCGACCTGAACGGGCAATGGATCGACCGGTTCCATGATCGCAACGGCCTGAAGTATATCGTGCTGGACATGGACAGCTCGGTCAGCCCGACCCAGGGCGATCAGGAAGGGTCCGCCTGGAACGGGCATTTCGAATGCACCTGTTATCACCCGAACTTCCTGTTCAACCAGTTCGGCATGCTGGAACGCTGCGCCCTGCGCAACGGCAACGTCCACAGTGCCGACGGCTGGCGAGATGTGCTCGATCCGGTGATCGCCCGGTCTGCCACGCGGGACATCCTGCGGTTCTTCCGGGCCGATGCCGCCTATGCGATCCCCGCGATCTATGCGCGGCTTGAAGAGGCGGGTTACTTCTACGCCATCCGGCTGCCCGCCAACAATGTCCTTCGCGAGAAGATCGCGCATCGGCTGACACGGCCCGTGGGGCGGCCCTCGCTGACTACGGTCAAGCGGTTCTTCGAGGACTTCGAGTATCAGGCCGCATCCTGGGACAAGCCGCGCCGCGTCATAGCCAAGATCGAATGGCCTCCGGGCGAACTCTTCCCAAGTGTCGGCTTCATCGTCACCAATCTGCCGATGGAGCCGGATTGGGTGATGCGGTTCTACAACCAGCGCGGCACTGCCGAGCAGCACATCAAGGAAGGCAAATACGCCTTCCACTGGACGCGGCTGTCGTGCAGGCGCTTCCGCGACAACGAGGTCCGGCTGCAACTGCACGCGCTGGCCTACAACCTGGCCACCTTCCTGCGCTGCATCGAGCTACCCGAGGCCATGGCCGACTGGTCGCTGACCAGCCTGCAACTGAAGCTGATCAAAATCGGCGCCCGCGTCGTCCGCCACGCCCGCGCCATCACCTTCCAGCTGGCCGAAGTGGCCATCACCGGTCCGATGGTCATGGCCATCCTCGCCACGATCCGCCGCCTTCGAGCGCCACCGTCATGCGCGTGACCGCGATCCGGACCAAAACTGAACGAAAGCGGCAGGACAGGTCCGTCCGCCGCGCTAAAAAACGTCGCTGGCGGGCCAGGAAGATGCGGGTTCGCGGCCCGATCCGACCAGTTCCAGGCGTTTGCACGACCGCAGACGCCGCTCCGGGCGAAAAACGCTTGCTCAACGGGCACGATCAGGCGACCTTGCCGTCGAGCGACAGGTCACTTGGGGAATGTCGGCTACAAGAACACGCTGAAGTGAAGCGGAATGTCGGTTAGAAGAAGGGAATATATTAAGATGAATAATAAAGAGAATAAAACTCATACCCGCAGAGACTTTACCAAGCTCGCAATTGCCGGCGGAATTAGCGTTGCTTTACCAGGGTATTTATTGGCACAACAGGAGCCAAAACAACAAGGCGGGCCGTATCCAAAGAATTTTCGGAATATCAACGACAAGTTAAGAGTCTCCTATGTTGGTTTTTTCCATGAAACCAACACCTACCTCACCGAAGGCATGGGCGAAACCACGCTGGATAGAATGCGCACTTTCCGGGGTGATCAGATCAAGCAGTTGAAAGGAACTGCAATTGGCGGTCCAGTGGATGTGTGCGAGGAAAAAGGCTGGGAGCTGCTCCCGGGTGTCCTGTTCTATCCAGACTGGTGCTTTAGCACGGTGAATGATCAGGCTTGGAAAGACGCGAAAAAGGAGATCATGGACACGCTAAAATCACAGTTGCCGTTGGACATCGTCTACCTTTCTGTTCACGGTGCCGGTATGGTAAATAGCACGCACGATCTTGAAGGAGACTTAGCGGAGTCGGTCAGAGCCCTGGTCGGAAAGGACACGATGATCGTCTGGTCGGGCGACCTGCATGGCAAGATCACAGATAAAATGAAGAACAATATGAATTTCTTCAGTACCTGCAAAGAATATCCTCATATGGATATGAATGCATGCGCGCGCGATGCAATGTATCGTGGCGCTGCGATCCTGGCAGGTGAGTCTCATCCCACCCCAGCCTATCGGAAAGTGCCACTGATGATGCCGGTGAGTAACACCGAAGAGGAGGGCACCTTTGCAAATCGACTTAAAGAAAAGTGCATTGAAATCGAAAAGCGGCCCGGCGTGTTGAACTGTTCTGTGATGCATGGTTTTCCATACCAGGACAGCGATTTTTGTGGCGTGTACCCCATGGTCACTACCGAAAATAACCTCAAGCAGGCACAAGAACTTGTGGACGAACTGGCGCAATGGATATGGGATCACCGGAAAGAGTCCATCATCCCATTAGAACCTTTGGACAAAACGATGAGCACTGTGCTGGCCATGCTCGAGAAGGACGGCCACTATGTTCGTAAATTGCCAACGAAAGGCGATGTCATCGACCATACCCCGATCGTGATTGGGGACGCTGCGGATAATCCGGGTGGCGGAGCCGGGGGTGGCGGCACCCACCTGCTGAAGGCCCTTATGGAGACCAAAGGCTTGGGAAAAGTCGCTTTCATGTCCATACACGATCCGGAAACCGCAAAGGCCGCAGTCGCTGCCGGTGTCGGAGCGACAATCGATGTGAGCCTCGGCGGAAAATTTGAGACATTGGCGGGCGAACCGATCAAGACCAAAGCCTATGTGAAGTCAATTTCGGATGGGAATGAGACCGTTCGTGGAGGGACCGCTTTCAACGGCCCATTCCAGCTTGGCCCTACCGCCAGGTTGGTCATCAAAGCGGTGAATACGGTGGATGTCATTGTTATTTCCGGCTTATGCCAGACCTATGATGATACGCAGGGGCGGCCACATGGCATTATCATTCAGGAATATGACGTTATAGGTGTCAAAAGCGGGATGCACTTCCGAGCGTTCTATGAAAACTTCACCGACAAGTTGTTGATCGCTGATGTTCCCGGAACCACTAGTCGCGACATAAGTATTTTCAAACGTACCCAGCTAAAGAGTCCTATCTATCCGCTGGACGAAAATGCGAATTATAATATTAAGAAATAAGGAGCATCTATAAAAGCACTATTTATTAGAGCCCGGATCATGCATCAGACGCACGCGCAAGCCGCCTGACCTGACTGGCGTGCGCCGTCGTCCGGTCCGACAGCACCGTTTTTTGATTATTCGCTGTGCAACGCGTTGGGGGTTGATCTGCCGTCAAGTCAGTCGCTGGCGTGCTCGATCATGTCCAATTCATGCGACGGATATAGACTAAGATGTTTGGAGTGGCGCAACGGAGGGTTTCCCATGAAGGCGCTTGGTATACTTGCAGCAATGGCAGTTGTGATTTTGCAGGGTAGCGTAACCTTTGCTCAGACCTACGATTGGAATGGAACCTGGACCGGAAAATGGGGCTCTGCATCATGTTCCGATTGCAGTGCAATGAAGCGAATTGTCGGTGTGACCTGCACACTTACCTGACTACCCAGCCCTGTCCCGTGTGGCCGCAATTGCTCTGTAAACATTGCTAATTCGTGGTGGCGAGGAGGCCGGACGTGGCACGCAATGCGATCCAGATGCAAAAGGGCCTGAGCCTCACCGCGCTGAACGAGCAGTTCGGCACCGAGGAGAAATGCAAGGCAGCCGTTTTCAAGTGGCGCTGGCCGGACGGTTTCGTATGTCCCGCGTGCGGCGGCCGCGACCACGCCATCGTCGGCGCGCGCAAGCTCTATCTCTGCCACGACTGCGAGACACAGACTTCGCTCAAGTCCGGCACGATCTTCGCGCACACGCTGCTGCCGCTGACCAAGTGGTTCCAGGGCATGTATCTGCTGACACAATCGAAGAACTCGATCTCGGGCCTGGAGCTTGCACGGCAGCTCGGTGTCCGCCCCGATACCGCGGCGCTGATGCGCCACAAGCTGATGTCGGTGATGTTCGAGCGGGAAGGCAGCCGCAAGCTCGCCGGTCGTGTCGAGATGGACGACGTGGTTCTTGGCGGCGAGAAAAGCGAGGCGGATGGCGGTAAACGCGGTCGTTCGGGGCCCAACAAAACCCCCTTCGTCGTGGCCGTCGAAACCAGCGATGACGGGCGGCCGCTGCGCTTGTTGCTGCATGTGGTCAAGGTCCACGACGGCGACGAGATCGAGAAAATGGCGCGGGCGCATTTGGAGCCATCAGCGCGCGTCGTGTCGGATGGCCTCGGCTGTTTTCGCGCCGTGACGCGGGCCGGCTGCACCCACGAGCCGGTCGTCGCCGCGCAACACGGCCACTCCGAAAAACTGCCGTGCTTCCGCTGGGTGAATACCGTGCTCGGCAACGTCAAGACGGCCATCGTCGGCACATTGAAGTCTGTAGCCCGCCGCTATGTCTTCCGCTACCTCGCCGAGTTCCAGTATCGCTTCAACCGGCGCTTCAAGCTGCCCGAGATGCTCGATCGACTGGCGTCGGTCGCCACCCGCGCCGCACCAAGACCCTACAAGACCCTCAAAATCCTGAACGTGGCTGGGTAGTCAGGCACACTTAGCAACGGCACCCGGCAGGACCAAGCAGCGGCAGTGTTCTCTTCCTGGCGATGCGATTACCAGGCTCGCCGGCTCCTCCCAATTTGACGGTCAATCCGCCCTCCCCTGCCTGCCTTGCAGGATGCCCTGCAGGCTGCCTCGCACGTGCCTTTTTGCAGGGCACGCTGTAAGGCAACAACGCCTGCGCCATATCGCTCCATTTCACACCCTTCCGACCGCTCAACTGCGCTGGCGTACCGGGACTGGTTGCCCGCTTGGGCACCTCCCCTCGTCCCTGCGCGGGGCTCCGTGCCGGCCGGCGTCACCTAAAGGACACCGCCAGACAAGCAGAACTGTCAGACGAGGGGTTACGGGCGGGGAGACATGATATCCCCCCTTCAATCCCCACCCTGTTGTGCCAGTGGATGGCTTGGTTCGGCTGGTTCTCCCGCGTCCCGCTCTGTCGGGCTCACCGCCCGACAAAATGGCTTGTTGGCAACCCTCTCGATCGTAACGGACAGAGTGCGGGACGACGACGAGCGCGCCGACGATCGCGGATCGTCCCGACCGACGATCGGCTCAGCCATTTTGTCGGGCGGATCGCTTTTTGCAGTCGGCAACGCGCGACCGATTTCGTCAATCTGCAACGGATATGAAGACCATCCAACCCGACAGAGCGGGTTCATGTGTCCGGATCGGCATGACCGGGTGCCGGCCGGCCCGCACCTGGTCGGCACCACCAAAGTAAACGGGTTCGGCCGAGATGTGCGGACGAGGCCGAGCCCGTTTTCCACAGCCCTGCCTTCGGGTGTCCGGCATGGGCGTACAATGAAATCATCTGGTCGCGCTCAGCGGCCGGCATCCGCAACCGGCAGGCTCTTGACGCACGAGATGCCTTGTTCGCTTCCGGCACAGCGCTGGAAGACAACCGGCCCGGGTGCCGACCTATGACCGCGGATGATTTTCTCTTGCTCGGCACCACCATCTCGGGGCTCACCCTGGACGCCCGCGTCACGCTCGCCCGCGACGATCGTCGTCGCCACATGCACGTCATCGGCAAGACCGGCACCGGCAAGTCGACGCTGCTCTATTCCCTCATGCTGCAGGATCTCGAAGCCGGGCGCGGCTTTGCGCTCCTCGATCCGCATGGCGACCTGGCGCAGGCCGTCATCGACAGCGTGCCACTCGAGCGCACCAACGACGTCCTCTATCTCAATCCTGCCGATCTCGCGTTTCCGGTCGGCTTCAATCCGTTCGACAGCGTCCCACCTGACAGCCGCCCTTTGGCGACGGCACACATCGTCGCCGCCTTCAAGCACATCTGGAGCGACTTCTGGGGACCGCGGCTCGAGCAGATCCTGCGCAACTCGGTGGCGCTGCTCCTCGACACGCCGGGCTCCACCCTGCTCGGCCTGTCGCGCCTGCTCGTCGACGAGGTCTATCGGGCGCGCCTGCTGGCCAACTGCCGGAACCCGATGGTGCGCGCCTTCTGGACCCAGCAGATTACCGAGTGGACCAATGGCTACTTGTCGGAGGCACTCTCCCCTGTCCAGAACAAGGTCGATGCCCTGCTCTCACCGCCCATTCTGCGCCATATCATCGGCCAGCCACGATCGACCATCAATCTGGCCGCCATCATGAACGGTCGCCGGGTTCTCATCGCCAATCTCTCGAAGTCCGCCCTCGGCGAAGGCCCGGCCCACCTCCTCGGGGCCTTTCTAGCCACCGCCTTTGCCCAGGCAGCGGAAGCGCGCGCAGAGATACCTGAGGCCGAGCGCGTCGATTTCCATCTCTACGTCGACGAGTTCCAGAACTTTGCGACCGAAAGCTTCGCGACCATCCTGAGCGAGGCCCGGAAATGGCGGTTGTCGCTGACGCTGTCGCATCAGTACCTCGGCCAACTCGACCACGGGCTGCGCGATGCTGTGCTCGGCAATGTCGGCTCCCTGGTCGCCTTCCGGATCGGTGCCGAAGATGCCCGCAGAATCGCGAGCGAGATCGACCTGAACAATCCCGAGGCGCTCTCGTCGCTGTCGAACTTCACCGCTTGGGCCATGCTCATGCGCAATGGAAATCCGGCCGGCATAACGCGAATCGAGACGGTACGGCCGAGCCCATCGGCAGCCGGTCGGACCGCTGCCGTGATCGCCAGGACCCGCGCACGCCACACGCGTCCCCGCACCATCGTCGAGGCCAAGATCGAGAGATTTCTCCAGGCCTCTTGATCTATGGTTCGCCCTGGGCAGAGACGAAAACGGTTCGTGCGGTCGAAGGTCCGCGTCCATCTCACACCGGATGATCTTGCTATCATCGATCATGTCCGGCGCCACCGCTTCCTGCGCTCGACGCATCTCGTCCGGTTGCTGCCCCATCGTCGGCGCAAGAAACTGATCGAGCGGCTCGGTGCCCTCTATCATGCCGGCTACCTCGACCGGCCCCGGGCCCAGCTCGACTACTATGCACGCGGCGGCAGCGCTCCCATGGTCTATGCCCTGGGTGATCGCAGTCCCGATGTTGCTCCAGAAGCCGGCAAACTCGACTGGTCGGACAAGAACCGCGAGGTCAAGCGCCCCTACATCCAGCATAGGCTGTTGGTCGCCGACATCCTGGTCGCGGTCGAAGTAGCCGCGCGGACCCGCGAAGATCTGGACTTCGTCGACGCCGAGCGACTCCTTCGGCTGAGACCGCGACCTGATCATGGACATCCGTGGAAGCTCGCGGCGGACCTGCAGATCGGTCGCAAGCGCCACGCTGTCACCCTGATCCCCGATGCGGTGTTCGCGCTGCGGTTCCGAGCAACTGGCCGGTCAGCATACTTCTTCCTCGAGGCCGATCGTGGCACGATGCCAATTGCGCGCGCGGATCTTGCCCAGTCATCGATCAAGCGCAAGCTGCTCGCCTACCAGGCGAGCCTCAAGGCCCGCCGGGATCTCGAGCGGTTCGGATTCGACAATTTGCGCGTCTTGATCGCCACAACTGGCGCGGAACGCATTCAATCGATGATCGCGTCACTCAATGACGTCACGCAGGGCGCCCCCACCGGGCGTTTCCTGTTTGCCGAGGCCATCGCCACCACGAGCCGCGATCCCCTTGCTGCGCTCTGGGCCACAAACGACGCTACGGTTCGGCTTGATAACTCCCTCGGGCGGGGTGGTAATGCGACCCGTCGGGCAGGGTGACAAGCCGCTGCGCTGCAGCAAGTCGGCAACTAATCGGGAGGTAAGCGGACCCAACACAGACTCGACGCAATCGACCCGAGTGATGCAGTGGACGACGCCCGCTCCCGGCATCGCAGTGCCATAGGGTGATCGTTGCGAAGCGAATCACCTGAGGGGGTCGTCCACATGCAGATTAGCACCATCGGCATCGACATCGCCAAGAACGTGTTCCAGGTCCACGGCGTCGATGCGCAAGGCAAGGTTGTTCTCGTCCGGCAGCTGCGGCGCAGCCAGGTGATCGCGTTCCTGGCGAAGCTCGCTCCGTGCCTCGTCGGCATGGAAGCATGCGCGACGTCGCATTACTGGGCGCGCGAGCTGGCGAAGCTCGGCCACGACGTCCGCTTGATCCCACCCGCCTACGTGAAGGGCTACGTCAAGCGCCAGAAGAACGATGCGGCTGATGCTGCGGCGATCTGCGAGGCGGTGGGGCGGCCGAGCATGCGCTTCGTGCCCATCAAGTCGCCCGAGCAGCAATCGACCCTTGCCGTGCACCGCACGCGCAATCGCCTGGTCAGTCAGCGCACGCAGCTCATCAATGCGCTGAGAGCCCATCTCGCCGAACTTGGCCTCGTTGCCGAGCAAGGCCGCGACGGCCTCGCCAGGCTCATCGAGATGTTGAAGGACGAGGCCACGCTAAAGTCGCTGCCGGCTCCGATGCTCGAGGCGCTGCGTGCGATGATCGCACAGCTCGCGGCGCTGCAGATCCAGATCGGCGCGCTCGACCAGGCGATCCAGGCCCAGCATCGTGCCAGCGACGTGAGCCGGCGTCTCGAGACCATCCCTTCGATCGGCCGCATCGGAGCGACGGCGCTCACTGCCACCATCACGGACCCAAGCGCATTCTGGACTTCCCCGGATTTAGTGGAGAGCGACCTGCTCTTCCCGGTTCCTGGTCCGGTGCTGCGCCTCGAAGGCTGCTGGGCTGATGTAGCCGAGGCTCGAGTGCCGTCTGCGAGGGTTATAGAAGCCTTTGATATATTGGCCAATGGCCTTGGCGGCCTGCTCGCGTGTCGTGAAGGCAGTCCGCCAGATCAACTCGGACTTCATGGTCTTGAACACGGTCTCGACCATGGCGTTGTCAAAGCAGTTGCCGCGCCCGCTCATCGACGCGACGAAACCGTAGTCGCGCACGAGGCGTCGATAATCGTCTGAGCAGTATTGGCTGACTATCGGAGTGATGGATCAAGCCCGGTGGTGGCTGCCGCAGGATGATGGCGCGCCGCAGGGCATCCATTGCCAAGCCTCTTTTCATCCTGTCGCTCATCGACCAGCCGACGATCTTGCGCGAGTAGAGGTCCAGGACGATGGCCAGGTAGAGCCAGCCCTCGGCGGTCCACACATACGAGATGTCGACGCCCCACTTCTCATCCGGTCCGTCGGTGGTGAAGTCCTGATTGAGGACATTGGGCGCGACCGGACCGGCGTGATCGCTGTCCGTCGTCTTCTTGAAACGCGTCTTTTGCCTTGCTTTCAAGCCATTTTCGCTCATCAACCGCGCCACCCTGTGACGCCCTATTGCCAAGCCACTTTCTGTCAGCTCGGCATGCATGCGCGGGCTTCCATAGGTCCCGTTGGACGTCGAGAACTCCGCCCGGATATGCGCGAGGAGCACCATGTCGTCGGTCTGGCGTTGGCTCGCCGGCCGCCTCTTCCAAGCGTAGTATCCACTGACGCTGACGTTCAAGACCGCACACGCCGTCTCAATCGGAACTTCGGCCTTCTTTGCATCGATCAACGCGAAACTCATCGATTTGTCTCCCTGGCAAAGAAGGCGGTTGCCTTTTTTAACAAGTCCCTTTCTGCCCGGAGCAATTCGTTTTCCCGACGCAAACGCGCCAGTTCTTTCTCAACGTCCTCGTGCGGGCCAGCCATCAGCTCGGCACGATCCAATGTCCGTTTCCATTTGCCCAGCGATGACGCACCAACGCCAAGATCGCTGGCAACTTGCACGATCGTCCGACCGCTCGTCGCAAGTATGCGAACTGCTTCCTTGCGGAACGCGTCATCAATCTCACGCCCCTTGTCCGTCTTCGTCTTGCCCATTGCCGCTCCTCTGATTCCCAAAAACTATCAGAAAAGATGCTATGCGCCGTTGGGTCGGCGGCGCAGCTTTCCAGTCCCAATAACTGTTGGAGACTTGGTCATGGAAAACGGCAGCACCGAATTCTCAACCGATACCACTGTTTTTGCTGCGCTGGAGCTGAGCAAGGCCAGTTGGCTTCTGGCGATCCATTCGCCAGATCGCGAACAGCCGAGCCTATATCCACTCAAGGGCGGAGATACGGCCGATCTATTCATGCGTCTCAATCGCGCTGTGGAGCAACGCAAAAAACGCGGTCGCCGGACGCCTAAAATCGTAATCTGCTTTGAGGCTGGCTTCGATGGTTTCTGGCTCGCACGGTTGCTCGAAATGCACTCAGTCAAATGCTTCGTGATGGATTCCACCAGCCTCGAGGTCAATCGTCGTGCACGCCGAGCCAAGACCGATCGCCTCGACGCCGCGAAGCTTTTACGAACGCTGATGGCGTGGTGCCGGGGCGAACGTCACGTCTGTTCGATGGTGCGAGTGCCGACGCGCGAAGAGGAAGATCTTCGGCGCTCGCATCGAGAGCGAAAGCGGTTGGTCCACGAGCGCACAGCCCATGTCAACCGCATCAAGGGTCTGCTTTTCGGCTACGGCATTCGTGTCCTCCACGTTAAACGGCGTTACGACAAAATCGCGGTCGATGAGCTGTGCACCGGAGACGGCCAGCCGCTGCCGCCACGGATCACCGCGGAAATAAAGCGCGAGATCGCACGGCTCTCGTTGGTGCAAGAACAGATCGATGTCGTTGAGGGGGAGCGCGACGCGGGGGACGTCAGCTGCCCCGAAAGCGAAGCGAAACGCCATCGTCTGATCGCATTGCGCGGCATCGGCCCGACGCTGGCCGCCGTTCTGACGCGCGAAGTCTATTACCGGAAATTCGACAACCGACGGCAGGTCGGCAGCTACATCGGCCTCGCGCCTACGCCTCACGACAGCGGCGCCAGCGAAAGGTGCCACGGCATCTCCAAGTCCGGGAATGGCGCGGTCCGCAGCGTCATGATCGAGGCGGCGTGGCTCTGGCTGAAACACCAGCCAGCGAGCCGTCTCAGCGCCTGGTATCGGATGCGAACGCAGGTCCACACCGGGCGTGTGCGGCGCATTTTAATCGTAGCCATGGCGCGCAAACTGGCGGTTGCGCTGTGGCGCTATGTCGAGCACGGAGTCATTCCAGAGGGAGCGATCTGTTCGTCTGCCGCAGGCTGATCGATACGAGACTCACGCCCTGACGTTCAGGGGCGTGTCAGGGTTGGGCGCGAGACCGTTGGAGGGTTGGGGCGTTTCCCGCCGCAGAAAAGACTGGTCCCGCCCATTCGAGTGAGTTTGCTGTGAATTCAGCATTGTGGCAAGCCGGAACGGAGCTGCCGGATATAAGCTGACGCGGCTCCACCCGCGTCGAAGACGCCAAACTCATGAGACCCGAATGTATCGAAAAATCGAGCAGTACACAAATATGGAGCCAAGTCGGAAAAGACAATCAGACACCGACATAGTCATCCCGTCTTGCGGATCATTGTAACGCGGTGCTCGGACCAATCAAGGACAAGCCCTGACGGGCGCGCAAGTGCGCGTCCTTGACAGGTTCTGCGCGCCGCGTTTGCAAAAATCGCATGGCCGGGACGAAAAAATGGGATTTCCGGCCGAACAAAAACATTGGAGCGACCATGCTTGACAAAAGCCGGCTCATATAAGCCCTCCACTTTTTCGGAGGAAGTCCAGCCCGAGATCGAGGCAATCCTCGCCGCGCCAGATCGGACGACCTGGCTCGGCCGCCGCGATCACACACAGCTGCTGGTGGCCGTCCAAACGGGCTTGCGCCTCTCCGAGCTGATAGGCCTCGACCGGAACGCCGCCCACCTCGGAACCGGCGCGCATGTGCGCTGTGTCGGCAAAGGGCGGAAGGAGCGGACCACGCCGCTGACGATGCTCGCCCGGCGGGCCCTCCAGTCATGGCTCAAAGAGCCAGCAAGGAAGGGGGCAACAGCGTTGTTCCCCAACTCGCATGGCGGTCGGCCCAGCCCTGATAGCGTCCAATCGTTACTGGCCAAGCACGCGTACGCTGCCGGCGCGATTTGTCCATCCTTGACGTCAAAGCGGGTGTCGCCGCACGTGCTCAGACACACCGCCGCGATGGAGTTGCTGCAGGCCGGTGTCGACTGCTCCGTGATCGCGCTGTGGCTCGGTCATGAATCGGTTGAGACGACGCAGACCTATCTGCACGCCCACCTCGCACTCAAGGAAGCGGCTCTAGCGAACCTCAAACCCTACGAGCGTGGCAAGCGAACCCGCTTCCAGCCGAACGACCGCCTGCTCGCCTTCCTGGAGGCACTTTAAACCACCAGACTATGCCGAATGGAGAGGAAGCCGCCGTGCACGCTATCGAAAACGCCAGCGTGACAACGACGCGCCACACCCAAACCGTTCGGCATAGTTCGCCGGGCGGCATAAACGGCGTTATGCCGCGTTCGGCATAAGGCTGTTTCGATCAGCGTGTAGGCAATCGCCGCCGACTTTTGTCATACTGTTTATACATCTTGCAAAAGCACTTTTGAAGGTCGAAGTCGACAACGACCGACCCCAAATGCTCGATCTACAACGGTTTCGGGGCGATTTCGTGCAAAGGTCACGCGAGCCGATCATGTCTTTGGTGTCCCCATTGTAAGGACGTATTCGACCGGACCTTCCGGATTCGCAGGCTCGGCGTCCGACAGATGCAGGTCCCGCCAGCGCAGCGGCCCGTTGACACCATGCACGGCGAGTACGACCCTGCTCCTGGAACGCTCCACCCTGACTTCCACGAAACTCTGGAAGAATGGGGCCTGATTGAAGTCGAACATCGCCGACAAGGTTTCCGTCGACACAGGCCACGCGCCGAAGCGTTTGACCCACTGCCAAAGGGGCTGCTTCCACAAGGGTGTCTCTGCATCGAGTTTGCTCCGGACCGCGCCAGGCGGCGGATAGAAGCCCCACGTTGGCGTCGCCGGTGGATTTGGCCACGACAGTGCGCCGCCGATGCTGAGATATGCGCCGCCTCCACCATTGACGACATAATGAGCAGGCGAGCCTCTACCCGTTGCGGTAGGCAGATAGTGTTCGAAGGCGTGCGTGTCGCCTGCCATCAGGACGCGAACGCTGGCTGCTTCGAGCTTCTCATAAAGGGCGGCAAACTTGGGATCGCCGATTGTCGTATCCGCGCCACCGGCATATTTGGGATGTCCGACGATCGCCATGGTGAATTTCCCCTTCGACCGGCTGAGCGCGGCGTCGAGCCACTCCTGCTGACGGTCGTCCAAGGTTCGCTGGATGCCCGTATCGATGGCAAGAAGGGCAAAATCGTCCGTCTGGATTTCGAAGTACGGTCCGTGCTGGTGAGCCGTGTCGATTTCGTAGTTGCGGCGCAGGTCCTCAGCCCGCTTCAGAAGCGTTGTGATACGACCCGCGTTGGTGCTTGTCAGATGCATATCGGTGGACACGCGGGCCTGCAGGGCGGCGCGCGCGGCCAAGGGCTCCAGGAAGTTGGCATTGAACCCTTCCAGGGCGTCGAACCAGTCGTGGTTGCCGGGGATGGCATAAATGGGCTTTTTCCATCCCTTGTAGGGCATGAAGAAGTTGCGCTCGTAGTCCACCATCGCCCCGGCGGGATAGATCACATCGGAAGAAATGATCAGAAATTTCATCTCGTCGCGCCGGCCAAGGTCCAGGTAGCGCGCGACGAGCGACAGTTGAGACGCATCTCCTTCGCCCGGATCGCCAATCACGAGGAAGCTGAAGTCGCCCTGCTCGATACCGCGCGGTGCGACGCGGAAAAGACGATCACGATCATCCGGGTAGGCGGCAGCGACCGCTTCGGCCATATCCGATCTCCAGCGATCGACGCGCAATTCGGTGATTTTCTGGTAGAAGCCGCTCGCCCAGCTCTCCGTGTTGAAGTACCAGGAAAAGCCCCATATGGGATTGACCGCGACCATCAGCACGGCCAGCGGCAGACCGAGGCGCAGCACGAGTGTCGTGCTCAAGGGCAATGATGTGCGCGCGTCTCTAAGGGCACCGGCGAAAACATACCGTCCGTCTGTCCATCGGCGGACGATCCACCGCGGCAGCACGTCCAATTCGGCATCGGTCCCAGCAAAGCGCATGCGCCATCCGGATCGCTCGATTGGCCGCGTGAGCCGGCGCCACAACAAGCGAAGGGGCAGTACGATGGCGCCGCCGAGCGCAACAGCCATGACCACGTCGCCGAGGATGGCGACAAGCGGAGAGACGAGGCCGAGCCAAGTCTGGGTCGATTGCATCCGGCTCAAGTGAATGACGAACAGGACGAGGCCGCAGATGAAGAGCCAATAGAGTTCGGTCTGCCGGACGGTCGGGCCGCTGGCTGCGAGGCGGCCGGCAATGGCAGAAAACAGGTCGTTGGCGCCCAGCCCCAGCTTGACGTCGGGGTGCTGATCAGCAGGCACTTCGGCTCCCGATTCGATCGCAACGTGTGGGGACGGCGAAAGCAGCATCGCCCAGCCTGATGCCGCCGTGTACCCGCCGACGACGACCCCGACGGCGGCATCGACACCCAGAGTGCGCCAGAGAATCCAGCCTAGAAACGCGAGGAAGACGCTCGCGGCACCGTTCGCAACCGGCACGATACGCTTTCCTGCAGGGGAGGCGCCAAGAACGCCGTGCGCGAGCTTCAACACTCCGTCAGCCACCAGGAGGACCAGCAGCATCCCGATGACGCCAGAAACGACCAGCGAAGGGCTCACGAAGAGCAGCATGGCCAATGCAAGGGCGAGTGCACTGGTAGCATATCCACCCGGACGCGAGCGTAGGTCGGGCGATCTGATCACCGCATGGAGATTGATGACCCCGACGGTCAAGGGAAACAGGCTGAGAAGCTGTAGCGACCATGTCCCCGTTGCCAGTGGAGCAGCGAGCGCCAGCGCTCCAATGGATATGAGCCCGGCTCCCACGGCCATTCGGGACAAACGAAGCTGCCAGCCCACTGCCAAGTCTGCTCCCACGTCTCGCAGTTTCTCTGATCCTCAAATAGACTGTAGGATTGCAGACATCCTGGCAACTCCTGGCTCAGCTATGGCATTGAGAGACCTCACAGCACACCTCGTTTTCCTGCTCTTAGCTCTGGTGTTGGCCGCTGCGCCGAACGTGCGAGCCGAAGATGCGCCCAAGCCGGACACTTTGCTCGATCGGCTGGAGTTGAAAATCGAGCTGAGCCGACATGCGCGACTGATTGCAGCACAGTCGGCGCAGAGCGCTGTCCTTGCCCCCTTCGTCAGCGATGGATGTAGTGGCGGGATGTCCGCCGTCTGGCGTCTGGTGACTTCGACGGTTCCGGCACTGGTAGAGCGCCATGGCGAACACCCGCCATGGGAGCGTTGCTGCACCGCTCACGACGAACGATATCATGCAGGCGCACCTCTGGGCGGGGATGCGAGGACGAGTTTTGAAGCCCGGCGTCATGCTGACGAAAACTTACGACAGTGCGTGCGCCAAATAGGCGAGGAGCGCGCGGACACACTTTCGACCGAGTACGGCCTGGAGCCGGACGAAGTCGCTCTCCTCTACGCAGGCATCGCAGACGTCATCTATCGGGCCGTTCGTCTCGGTGGTGCGCCCTGCACCGGATTGCCTTGGCGCTGGGGGTTTGGCTGGCCTGACTGCCAATGATCGGGAACGAGCCGCGAAGGAGTACGTAACACCCAATCTCTCAGCTCCGCCGTCAGCGTTCTTCGTTAGCCAGGAGCCCGGCGACCACTTCAGTGGGGGTGAATCAGAACCACCGAGGCGTGGCGCATTCCGTAGCCAACCTCGACCTTGGTCTGTCCGTCGCTGTATCGTACGTTTTTTGTCGAGCGACCTGCTTCGACGACACCGGTGACCCAAACCGGATCGTAGAGCCCCTTGATCTCGATCCCCTCAGGATGGACGACGTGTATCAGCTGATTGGCAGGGGGCGGTGGTGTGTGGATGCAGGCGCCGACTGTTGGCACGAGGAGAAACTCAACCGCCTTTCGGTCGCGCATCTCAAGCGGCAGGACATAACCTGGAATGCGAACTTCCTTTCCGAGGATCGCCTCGTTCAAGCTGCTGGTGGCCTGACGGCGCTGTTCGATGATTTTCAGCCGAGCCGCGAACAACCCTTCGACGTCGAGGCCCTGCGCTGTCAGATCCGCGCGAAGCGCGTTGGCCTCGGCCGTCTTCTTCGCATCGCCAACCCATTCCAGCCGAATGATCCTGCGCAGCGCATCCATCTGTTCATTCGTCAGGCTCTCGAACGGATTGGAGATCTCTGGCCACTGGAGGCGCGAGGTCTGACCACCTCACTTCGGCTGGCTCCGCAATGGCCGAACCTGCTGAAACCGCTGCCAAGCCCGCTACGAGCGAACTGGCGAGCCATCTGGCGATCTTGTTCATGTCTCCATTCTCCTCGGAGGTATCATAGCCGCACGGACAGGCCGTCTGCGAGTGTCATGCGATAGACCCGCACCGCGGGAACGAGCGACGCCGCAAGCCCGGCGCCGAAGATTGCGACAAGAAGCGCGAGTTCTCCGGTCTCGACCGGACCGAGATCGAGCGTCAGACCGAACCGCAAGGACAGCAGCGGGCTGAAGAGCCACACTGCGAGTGCGAGCAGGAAGAGACCACCGAGCATCCCCATGGCCATCAGCAGAGCTGCCTCTGTCACGATCAGAGTGAAGATCCGGCCCGGCGTCGCGCCGACAGAACGCAGGATCGCAAATTCCCGCCGCCGCGCGTCGAGCGTGGCTGACAGCATCACCACCATGCCCGTCATCCCTGC
This sequence comes from uncultured Alphaproteobacteria bacterium, assembly GCA_963761475.1. GTDB lineage: Bacteria > Pseudomonadota > Alphaproteobacteria > Rhizobiales > Hyphomicrobiaceae. The sequence continues at coordinate 12,352 of CAVXGT010000003.1, read as the reverse complement.
CAGCGCCACGGCAAAGGCCATGACCTGCATGGCACGTTCGGCCGTCCCGGTGATCGACCAAAGCTCCGCCAAGGCCACGGCCGGGATCACGGCCGAAACGGCGTCCGACCGGAGTTCCGCCAGCGTTCGTTGAATGCCCAGCACCGCGGAACGATCCGACAGGCCGATGTAGATCGCATTGATCGTCGCAGGCTCGTGGCGATGAGCGCGATGCGTTTCCGGGCGCCGGTGCTCGTCTGCGAGCGCACGGTCGGCGCCGTGAGGAGCAGCGTGTGCATCCGCGGCATGATCATGCCCGGCATGGCCGTTCTCGGGCTGCTCATCTTTGCGATGCTGCAACGCGCTACTCGCGGCCGTGTCGACTTGGGCAGCGTCAGGCTGAGGACGAGGCGCCCTGACGTCGAAGGGGTCTGCGGGAGGCGGGATGCTCTTCGCATGCAGCTCGTCGAACCCCTTGAGGGTCACGAACACCATGCGGTCCACGGCTGTCCCCGTAGGAGCGAGAATGCCAATGATCGTGAAGGGCGCCTCGTCGTGAAGATCGAAGGACACGGCGCCGGCGCCATGGGCGTTCACGATGACGGAGCCGGGGCCATAACCGAAGCGCGCAGCGACCTCGGCACCGACGACGGCCGCGTCTGGCTTGTCGTCGTCCGAAGACCTGCCCCTGGGCAAGTGTCAGGGGCTGCCCCCCGGAATGCCGGAAGCGTTTGAAATAAGCGGCAGTGGTGCCAATGACGGGAAATCCCCGGTGGTTGTCACCCATCTGGATTGGCACCGACCACGCCACTTGCGGCAGATCTTCAACCAGCTTGTAGGTTTGCCACGCAAGTCCCGTCCCCGTCGACCCGACCCCGAACACCGTGGCCATGAGAATCTGTACCGAGTTCCCGCGCGGCGCGACGATCAGGTCGATCCCCGACGCCGAGTTGGCGAAGCTGTCTCGCGTCTCGTTGCGGACCCGTTCCACACCGAGGATCAGCGCGACGCTCAGTGCGATGGACAGAACCGTGAGAGCCGCGACGAAGCGCCGATTCCACAAGCTGCGCAGTGCAAGGCCGAGCATCACGCCGCCTCCCGGTTCAGGTCGCGGAAATCGATGGCGGCATCGAACTGAGCTTCCAGACTTCGGTCGTGGCTGACGAAAAGAAGCGCGGCCCCGGCATCGGCGCACTCCCGGGTCAGAAGCTCTACGAAGCGATCCTTGGCGTCCGCGTCGAGCGCCGATGTGGGTTCGTCCGCCAGTACGAGTTCTGGCGTGCCGATCAGCGCGCGAGCCGCCGCGACGCGTTGTTGCTGGCCAACGCTGAGCGTGGCGGCGGGCGCATCGGCGAGTGCCGGATCATCGAGACCGAGCTCACGCATGAGGCGTCGCGCCGTCGCGCTTGGGTCCACCCCCGCGCGCGTGCGCCTCCGCGCCGAAAACCGGCAGGGCAAAAGGACATTGTCGAGTGCGCTGAGCCACGGGACAAGATTGAAGACCTGGAAGATCAGGCCGATGTGATCGCCCCGGAACAGGTCCCGCGCGCCGCCGCGCAATCCGCCGATATCCGTGCCCGCCACCAAGACCGTGCCGTCAGGCACACCAACTACGCCTGCGATGGCCGAGAGCAGGGTCGACTTGCCGCAACCGCTCGGCCCGTAAAGAAACAGCCGCTGCCCTGCATCGAGCGACATGTCATCGATCCGCAACGTGTCGCGCCCCGCCAGCGGCCAACGATAAACGAGCTTGGAAATCTGAAGCACAGCCATCGTTCAATTCACTTCCATCGCAGAAACTGGCCCCGCTTCGTGATTTGAAGCAGACCGACGGCACGCATCAAAGAGGCTGCACGCCACTGCAAAAACGTCGCTCCCCCAACTGGCGCGCAAGATCAAGGTCGTTATGAGGGGAGATAGAGGCCGACAAACCCTGCGATGGGGTCGGTTCCTTCGCCGGGCAGGCGCGCAAACCAAGACTTCGGCGCCTGCCCGGCGCCGGTCTCCGGGTCCATGACCCGACCATTAGCAATCACGACATCATAAGCCTTTGTGGCGTCCTGGGCCGCCGCTGGCCCCGCCAAGGCAATGATGGCGAACGCCGCGCCTATGATGAATCTCGGCACTCCTTACTTTCCTTTTCGTGCTGAGTTTAATAAGGGGTGTTCTTGCAGGATGTTTTCACTTTTTCAAACTTCTCAATTTGGATCATCTAGCGCTCTTAAGCGTGAATACAGGCTTCCCTGCCTTAACAGTCTCCATCACCTTGATGTCCTTGATGGCCAATGGTTCCACCTTGAGCGGGTTTCGGTCAAGAATTACGAGGTCGGCAACCTTTCCCGGTTCGAGTGAACCCTTGCTGTCTTCTTCGAAGTACATGTACGCACCATTGATGGTGATCGCCTGCAGTGCCTCATAGGGCGTGATGCGTTCTTGCGGCCCGAGCACGCGACCAGTGCGTGATATGCGATTCACTGCGGACCAGACGACGATCATCTGGTTGACCGGCGTCACATTATAATCGGTGTGGTTGGCCGCGCGGATACCCTTGTCAATTGCCGAGCGCATGGGACTAATGAAGGATCCGCGTTCCTCTCCCAGGTTGGCGCGATGCGCGTCTCCCCAAAAGTACGTGTGGTTGGTGAAAAAGGAGGGAAAGATCCGGTACTTTGCGTACGCATCAAGCTGATCGGGACGCATGACTTGGGAATGAACGATGACTGTGCGGCGATCCTTTGCTTTTGGGTCTTCCTTAATCTGATCGAGGGCATATTCATGACCCGCCAGCATCAGATCGATCGCGGCGTCACCGTTGCAGTGAGCGTACACCTGCACATTGTTCTGGTAGCTGAGCAGCATAAGCTCTTTGACCTCATCCGCGGTCAGTGCTGAAACACCGCGGCAATCCCCATGGCAGTGAGGCACCGGCGTCAGATAAGGCTTGCTGAGGTAAGCAGTCTTGCCTTGCGGTGAGCCGTCTATGGTAATCTTGATCCCTGCCAGTTTGACGCCTTTCTCGTAAACACCCCACTGGGTGCGGTTCTCCGCAATCAGCTTCTCGGCGAAGGGTTGGAAAACCAGACCCACAAAATCCAGGCTCATATCGCCACGCTCTGCCACTGCGCGAGCGACTGCCAGCTGCGATTCCTGCAATGCGCCCTCTTGAACCGTCGTCACCCCGTATCGGGCGTAATGTGCAAGAGATATCGCCAGCTTTTGCGCAGATTTTTCGATTGACCGATCCTTGATGACAACGTCAAGAAACGGAAAGCGAGCGTTCTCCTGTATCTCGCCGCTGGGCTCACGGCTGTTTGGCAGACGGACGATCACGCCGCCCGAAGGATCGGCTGTATCTGCGTTGATGCCTTTGGCCTTCAGGCCGGCCGAGTTCACGATGAAGATGTGGCCGGATACATGCACTAATATCACCGGCGTGTCGGGAAATGCCTTGTCGAGATCGGCGGCTGTTGGATGGCGCTTCTCATCGAGCAGTGCCTCATCGTAGCCTGCGCCTATCAACCACGCTGATTCCTCTGCGCCGAGTTCCTTCTGTTTGTCCTTCAACGCCCGAATGATGTCGTCGAAGTTGTTGGTCGTGCCTATAGGAGCAGATGAGAGATCGGCCCAATCCTGGCCCTCAACATGCAGGAAGATGTGGCTGTGGCCATCAACGAAGCCGGGCAAGAGTGTTTGACCGACGAGGTTGACCTCGTGTGTGTTCGGCCCCTTCCAGCGACCTGCGTCGGAAATCGCTCCGGCGAACGTGATCCTGCCGTCCTTTACCGCGAGCGCCTCGACATAGCGTGGCGCTTTGCCTTCCATCGTCAGTATGTCGCCGCCAAAATAGATCGTATCCGCAGCCTGCTGTGCAGACACCGGGGCGGCCACCAGAACGGCCAGTCCGAACACAATCGGACGAAGTATAGTCATCATTGTCGGCCTTCCCAATTCCTGTCGTAAGCGTACTGGATCTGGACCCACTCAGCTGTTTTGAGAATATTGCCAGGGCAGCAGCTCGTCGACCCTATTGGCCTTGTGGTCGGCGATCCCCGGTGGCCTGCAGCCGACCATGGGTCATGCTCCTCATCTGGAAAGCCGGGATTCAAGTTTGACTCTCAGGCCCGGGCGCAGCAGGTGATCTGGGTTCGGAAACTCTGCCCACAACTCCATCTTCTGCGACTTGTCTCCGAACTGATAGCCACCAGAAACCAAACGCCCCTTGTGCGGGTACCGCACGCCATTGGGCAATATCAGCGTGAGCTCTATGGCCTGTCTCGTCGCCTCATCGCTTGTGGTAATAAGGCGTCTCTCATAATAGCCCTCGAAGGGCGCCTCGGCTGCGACACGAATTGGATCGAGCTGGATGATGCGTGCCATTCTGCTTTTCAGCTCGCGCTTCAGAAAGGTTCCCTCGGAAAACTGAGGCTCGCTCATGATGCCGTCGAATGGCGCATAAAGCTTCAGCTCCTTGAGCTGGAACTCTGCCAGTCTGACAGATGCGCGCGCCTCTGCAACGTCTGCAGCCATCGTGTCCCTGTTCGTCTGCACCTGATGCAGCTGAAACTGAGACGTTGCATCCGTCTTCCGCAGACGTGCCTTGTTGGCCAGGTCCGCCTCCGCAAGCTTCAGCTTGGCCTCGGCTCGCGCAAGACGCGCACGCTCCATTTCGAGCTGAAGCTCTTTCTCTGTGCTCATGAACTCAAAAAGGAGGTCATTTTTCTGCACGAGTTGACCGGGCCGAAAATGTATCTTTTCCAAGAGACCGTCCGAACGCGGCGCCAGTTCAGCCTCACGCGCCGGGACCACCGTACCCTCGTATTTGACAATCTCACTGCTCGCACCGGTCTGGGCCCGGACAATGCCAGTTGAGGCAACGACAGCCAGCAAGACAGCGCCTGCCATGCCAGCGTGCAGCCATCCCCTCGACCGGCGAGACGAGAACTTACTGGAGAGCGTTCGAGATAGCAGGGCTAGACAAGGATTGCTGAACATTGAATTCTCGTAGGCTCCGACAATGCAGCGCATCCGTAAAGCGCTACTCGGGCTCGTCTCACTCGCACGGCGCCTGCAGACAGGGCGGTCTGCATTCCTGGGGACTGTAGACCAAGATGCTGCGACTGACTTCGCGGATTGCGCCAGACAAGGACGAATTGTGGCGCAACCAGCATAGCGTTGCGGGTAGCTGTTGGCTTATCGCGCAAGACCACGTAGGGGAGGTTTAACGAGGGAGATCATGAAGCCCAAAGTCCAACCGAAGTTCACCCGCGCGATCCTCTTGCATCAGTTGGCGACGCCCTTCGTTGCGCGCGGCGGCGACATCCACGAGGTGCTGCGCCGGAACGGGTTGCCGGTCGAGCTGTTGCACGACCCCAACCAGCTCGTCGAAGCCGCTGCTCTCTATCCGGTTTTCGAGGACATGGCCGACATGTTGGGCGATCCGTATTTCTGCGCCGATGTAGCACGTGATGGCGCTCTCAAGGGAATACCACAGCTGGAGAGGTCGGCCACCGCCAAGTCACTAGGAGACTTTTTGATTGGCTCAATCGTTGAAACTGGACAGCAGTTCGACAATGTCGAGCACTCTTTGATTATCAAGCAGCGGGCGGCAGTCTATTCAATTCGACGTACCCGCTGGGTAGACCGACCGACAATCCAGACCGATGCGATCGGCGTCGCCTTCTATGTCACCGTGTTCCGACATGGTCTCGGAGATGTCTTCGATGCCAGCCAAATTGTCGTTTCGGCTCCCTCCATCGAGGGCGTGCCGCCAGGTCTCGTTCCCGCTTCTTCATTGGCCCGGTCATGTAAAACGGCGCTTTCGTTTGCATTCCCTCCTCTCTGGCTGGCGGCGGCGTTCTCCTTGAACTGGCCGGCACCCAATAGGTTGAGCGACAGTCTTGACCAGCAACCTGGGACCGGCGGAATGACGCTCGCATTCGTGCGGGCAACAATCCAGTCGAATATCGCCCACAAGGAATTCGACCTGGACGCATTGGCGTATGCCTGCCGAACAAGCCGCCGGGGCCTTCAAAGAATTCTTTCTGCTCACGGGACCTCGTTCCGCACCCTTCAGGACGACGTGAGGCGCGAGACTGCAATCGAACTTGTCACCGCATCGAACACGCCGCTGAAAGACGTGGCGAGCAAGGTTGGCTTCTCGAGTGAGACGACCTTGACCCGGAGCTACAGCCGCTGGACTGGCGAGCCACCGGCAATGCACCGACGCCGGGCGTCGCGAAGCTCTGCAAAAAATAGGCAAGCTGACATGACAAACATGCATTCCATCCGCGATGTCTCGGCCATGAAAGTGCCGTGTGGCAAGGAGGGTTCTTGAACGAGAGTTGGGATGGAATGTCGACTGGGGGGAGCAGAATGAAGACGTATACGACCGCATTTGATGTTGGCGCTGCCGCAATGCCGATCTTGGCATTGGCTCTGGCTGGCGCGGTAATGTCGCCGGCTTCGGCACAAAAGTACGCCGGGCCTCTGGCGCCGCATGTGGGAGCGCAACTCGATTACGCCTTTGCCAACCGCTATGGACCGGATGCGGAGGCGCGTGTGACTTTCACGACCGTCAACGATCAGGTGCTCAAGATCGATTATTCCAGCACGCGAGGCCTTTTCGTGAAGCGGGATATCGCCGCTGCGGATCGGGAATTCGGCAAGACCTATGTGCTGGGCTACTCGGCGAAGATGCCTCAGGCAATCCCGCGCTCGACATCGCTGGGCATTTCCAGCGCGGCGCTGCTGGAGCTGAGAAACACTGGACGCACTCAGCTGCGCATCGTCTATGACGAGAAGATGTCGGCTCTCGATGGTGAGCTTGTCCTGAAGCAGCAGGGGATCAAGATTCCTCTGATCATCGAAAACCAGATTCAGGACGTCAGCGTCGTCGTCGCCACCGGCACGTTCGGCAGTGGCAGGCAGTCCGGCTCGGGAGAGTTCTATTTCGCGGACGCCAAGGACAATCCGCTGCTGATCCAGAGCATGATCCAGCTCGCCTGGGAAAAGGAACCGCGCGTCGAGCGCATCGTAAGGGTGACGGCTGGCGCGTCGATGAGGTCGGCCATGGAGCAATCGCTTTCCACGGTGCGCGCGTACGACCTTTACGGCATCCATTTCGATTTTGACAAGGCGACGCTGCAGACCGAGCGCCAAGGCACTCATCAAGGACATCGCACTGACCCTGAAGAACAATCCCAATTGGACCCTTCAGATCAATGGGCACACCGACTCGATCGGCAAGGCCGACTACAATCTCAAGCTGTCAGCTCAGCGCGCCGCCTCGGTTGCAAAGGCGATCGCCAAGGAAGGCATCAAGGCTGATCGACTGACGACCGGTGGCTTCGGAGCGACGAAGCCAAAGGGGGGCAACACGACCTTGCAGGGCCGGGCACTCAACCGACGCGTCGAGCTGCTGCGGACCGACAAGTAATTCAAAGCGAATGGACACGCCAAATCTGCAGTGGCCGCGCGCGGTACATAGTGCCTGGCGAATTGGAAGGTAAGAGAAAACGTATGAAGAAGATGCTTGTTGCAGCTATTGCGGCGTGCACCGTGGCGTTTGCAGGGTCGGCTTCTGATGCCGGTCCGATTTCGGCGCCTGCGATGAAGCCCGGAGTTGACCAGACACAGTCCTCCAATACCGGCATCGTACTCGTGAAAAAGAGGCCTGGGCGGCCGGGCGCCGGTCATCGACCGCATCGCCCCAATCGCCCGTATCGTCATCGCCATCGTCGCGCGGGAGCCGTGGCAGCCGGAGTTGCTGCTGGAGTGGCCATTGGCGCCGCCGCCACTGCCAGCCGTAGGAACTATTGCGGCCGGCTCGCCTACCGCTGCAATCGGGGCGATCTGCCGGCCTGCGCGGAGCACGACTTCAATTGCCTGTTCTGATTCTCGACCGTGCGCCGGTCATCCAACCCGGCGCACGGTCGCAGCGATACCAATCAAGTCGAAACCATCGGCCTAAGGGGAGTTGACCATGTCGTTCCAACCAATTGGACCTGGGCCGTATCGTAGCTTGGCTGTCGTTGCCGCGGTGGCTTGTTTGTCCGTTGTGGCCGCACCATTCGCCGACGCGGCCGACAGCAAGCCAGCCACGAACGTCAATGCCGGCACGCTGACGTGCAAGAGCAAGGGCGGCATCGGTCTCATAATCGGCTCCAAGACGACACTCAGCTGCTCTTACAAGCCCGCTGGCAAGGGTGCTGTGCGCCAATATACCGGCACGGTGACAAAGATCGGTGTCGACATCGGCATCAAGGGACCGACGACCGTGATCTGGGGCGTTCTGGCGTCCAGTGTCGATTTGCCTGAAGGCGCGCTCCAAGGAACCTACGCCGGCGTTTCCGCCAGCGTAGCCGTCGGACTTGGGGCAGGAGCAAACGCGCTGGTCGGCGGTTCGCGCGATTCCGTCGTACTGCAGCCGTTGAGCGTACAGGGGCAAACCGGCCTTTCGATCGCCGTAGGGATCACGGGACTGAAGCTCAAACGAAAATGAGATTGGCTCTGCCAATACAATTTGGGGGAAGAAGGATGAAGCGTTGTTTGAGCTTTATGATGGTGTTGATCGGAGTTGCTGCGACGAATGTTTCGTTGCGGCCTGCGTTGGCACAGACTGCTGGCCAGTCCAACGCTGACGAAGTTGCAAAGTCGCTGTCGAATCCGAACACGCCACTGGCTTCGCTCAACTTCGAGAATAGCTTTATCTGGTACAAGGGCGATCTTCCTGGAGCAGATGCCCAAACGACCTATCGTTTGCTGTTCCAGCCGATTCTGCCGTTTCCGATCGATGAGCAGGGCACCACGATCTTCTGGCGGCCGGGGGTTCCCTTCCTGTTCAGTGAGCCAATCTTCGACGTTCAAAGGGGTGATTTTGAAGACGCCTCCTTTGGCATTGGAGATATCGGCTTCGATCTGGCCGTTGGGCGCACCGAAAAGAGCGGGTTCATCTGGGCCTTCGGAACACTGGTTACGCTGCCGACCGCGACGAACGAGGACTTTGCCGGGAAGCAATTCCGGCTGGGGCCAGAAATGGCGATCGGGCAGGCGTTCTCGAAGGGCATCGTCGTCTTCTTCCCAACTCATCAGTGGGACGTCGCGGGCTGGAGTGACAGGCCCTACAGCACAACGACAGCACAGCTCGGCGGTGTTGCCTTCCTTGGAGGCGGCGCGACGATCGGGTCCGTTCCCAAGTTGGCCTACGATTGGATTTCACAGGAATGGACGATCCCGATCAACCTGACCTTCAGCCAGACCATCGTCACGGACAGCCAGCCAATCAAGCACTCCCTGGCATTCGACTACTACGTCCAACAGCCGGACGCATTCGGACCTCAGTTCATGTTCCGCTACACGCTGACGCCGGTCGTCAAGAACCCGTTGGCAAACTTGTTCTCGCGCAACAATAACTGACACAACGCCGAGCGCATCAACACACCTCACTGGAGGCGACAGATGAAAACCTACTCAGGTGTTTTCGCGCTTACAGCGCTCTCGGCGACATCGATTGCCTTGCTCTCAACCTCGGAGGCCCTGGCCCAGGGGCCGGGATACTGCGATGGATACGCTCGCGACTATGCGCGTCGCAATTCAATCGCTGAAAAGCTCGCCGATTTCGCTAAAGCCGACACCAACAACGATGGCACGCTCGACGTCGAGGAGGTCTCGAAATACGACAAGGTCGCCCAATAGTTGCGTTGTCTCGACGCGCAAAAAATTCAAACGCCTCGATTAGGCCACAGGCAAAGAGCAGCAAACTGCATCCTTGTGGCAAGAAGACCAAGTGCCAAAATGGCTGGGCAAACAAGTTCCGCAACCACAAAGGAGTAGCCGATATGCGTAGATTTTTATTTTCAATAGCGACGCTGTTTGTGAGCGCCACAGCAGCCCTTGCGAACGACCTCGTCATCCTGAATGGCCGGGTCATGGACCCGGAGACGTTGTTTGACTCTGTTGCCAACGTGGCCGTCAAGGATGGACGCATCGTTGCCATCACCAAAGAACCCATCACGGGCAAGCAGACCATTGATGCCAAGGGCCATATCGTGGCACCGGGCTTCATTGACACCCATTTCCACTTTCAAATGCCGATCGGCTATTCCCTCGGGTTGCGCGACGGGTTGACCACCAGCATGGATTTCGAGATGGGCTGTGCGGGTTCCTATATCGCCGCCTGGTACAAAGCACGTGAAGGCGTGACCGGGGCCAACTATGGCTGTGCGGTCAGCCACGAATTTGCCCGCGCGATGTTCATCGACGGGTCAAAGGGCGATTACCTGAAAGACGGCCCCATAGCCGCTTTCACAACCCGGGCGAAAACTGGCTGGAGCCAGACGCGCCCAACTCTGGAACAGGGCAACGCAATTCTCGCGGAGATTGACAAGGGCTTGCAGGCTGGCGCCCCCGGCGTCGGCAGCACCGTGGGCTACATGAGAGAGGGCGTCTCATCACGCGAGATGTACGAGGTGCAGAAAGTCGGGGCACGGTATGGCCGCCCGACCGGCGCCCATACCCGCTATACGCTCGGCACCGACACGACAGAGAATAACGGCGCGCAGGAACTCGTCGCCAACGCCCTGGCGCTTGGCGCTCCGGCGATCGTCCTGCACTTCAACAACCCCGGCTGGCGGCTTGCCCACCAAATGATTATTGGGCTTCAGGAACAGGGGCACAACATCTGGGGTGAAATCTATCCCTACGCGGCGGGTTCCACCACGATTAACGCTTCGTTCCTGGAGCCCAAGAGCTGGATCGACGGCTTTGGTAAACGCTATGAAGACACCATGCTGGATCCGGTCACGGGTAAGTACTACACCTTGGAGACCTACAAGGCCACCGTCGCATCCGAACCGACCAGGCCGATCGTCATATTCAAGATGCCCGCCGAAGACCAGGCGAAGTGGCTGACGCTCAAGGGCGTGACCATGGCCAGCGATGGGGTTGGCGCCACGCCGTACGACGCCCCGTGGGATTACCCGATCGAGAAACTGGGCGGAACCCACCCCCGCACGGCTGGCGCCCGCGGCGCTACGATTCGCCTTGGTCGGGAAAACAACATCCCGATGATGCAGCTGATGTCGATCCTCAGCTACAACGCTGCCAAACATCTGGGCGCTACCGGCCTGAAATCCATGCAAGAACGCGGCCGCATCCAGAAAGGCATGGTTGCCGATATCGTGGTGTTTGACCCCGAACTCTTCAGGGACAATTCAACCTACGAAAAGGGCGCTATCCCTTCGACGGGCATGAAAGCCGTGATCGTCAACGGTCAGGTGACCGTGCGTGACGACAAACTGCTTCCGGTTTTCGCCGGTCAGCCAATCCGGTTTGAGCCCGAAGCCAAGCCGCGCTTCGAGCCGATCTCGGTAGAGGCGTGGAACAAAGAATTCTCCACCGGGATGCCAGAAACCTTCACGGGTGCCTTCCCTCAGAGCGTCGGAAAGTGATCGTGACTCACGCAAACAAGGAGGCGTGAACATGCGCCGTTTGGCTTCCTTCTTCGTGGCGGCCATGTTGGTCGCCACGCAAGCGTCTGCAAAACCCGAGGCGATCGAGTTTTCAGACCTTGTGGATCCTCTGGCCGTCGTCTTCGACGATCCCTACAAAGACATGGGGTTTCGCTTGCTGAATGAGTTGAAGCTCGTGGTGGAACTTGATGAGAAACTCGCGCAAAAGGATCTTGCTGAAGACGAGCGCGCCCGGCTCACAGCCCGGCGCAGCGCGGCCAAGGACATGCTGGAGATCAACGGGCAGGACGTCGATGCGCTTTTGAAGCCAGCGCTGGGACGTCGCCAGGAAGCGGCAGACCGCGCGCATGGCCACGAACCCCGTTCTCGACGGGGCCGAGGTCACGCTATCAGGCTACCTGATCCCCGCGCCGCGGGACGCCGATGGCAGCGGGTTCGGTTATCTGGTTCCGCAGGTCGGAATGTGCAGTCACCTTCCGCCACCGCCACCAAATCAGCTTGTCCGGGTCCGGCTGCGGGCAGGTCAGCAGGTCGAGTCTCTTTATACGCCGGTTCGGGTATCGGGGAAGCTGCACGTCGAGCCCAGCGATGAGACCATATTCGTCCTTGATGGAAAGGTGCGGATGCTGAGCGGCTGGACCCTCGAAGGCAAAGCTATCGACTTCTCGGTTGCTGGAGACCTTAAGGAAAGCCGTCGAAAAGCGCCCTTTGGTCTGCAGATTGGCCCCCGAACCACCAAAAGCCGGCCCAATCCGGCACCGTGACTTCAAGACACCGCGCTATTCAGAAGTTCCTTAAGAAAAAATAACGCATGAAATACGCAAATCCAAAATTCACCCGGGAGCGTTCGTCTCTGATAGCTTCCATGGGCATACGCCGACCAGGCCCCAGACGCGTCTCAGGAA
>CAVXGT010000002.1:0-156989 GCA_963761475.1 uncultured Alphaproteobacteria bacterium | reverse complement strand
CGGTCGCCCTGTTGGCGGTAACGTTCTGTTAACGCTAATGAACGGTGAACGCTTAGAAGTATGTTAGAGCGGATTCCGTTCATTCTGGGTCGTATCCACACGAACTGAAGTAGTTGGCGCATTCGTCAGGCTGGAAGATGTCGACGAGCTTGCCGATAAGGTCCCAGAGGCCCGCAACCGTTCGCTCGCCAGCCTTGCGCAGCATGGCCTTGAGGCGGGCAAAGGCTTTCTCGATTGGGTTGAAGTCGGGACTGTAGGGCGGAAGGAACACCAAGGTGGCGCCCACCGCCTCTATAAGTTCACGCACCGATGTACGCTTGTGGCTCGACAAGTTATCCATGATGACGATGTCACCGCGGCGCAATTCCGGCACCAGGATCTGGCGAACATAGGCCTCGAACCAGTCGCCGTTTATCGGCCCGTCAAGCACCATCGGCGCCACCATGCCGGTGGTTCTCAACCCCGCAACCAGCGTGGTGGTCTTCCGGTGGCCGTGCGGGAAGCCCATCCGCAACCGCTCACCCTTGCGACAACGGCCGTGGCTGCGGGTCATGTTGGTGGCCGTCCAGGTCTCGTCAATGAACAGCAATCGCTCGGGATCAAGGTCAAGCTGGCCATCGAACCAGGCTCGACGCTGCCTCAGGATGTCGGGGCGATCCTGCTCGATCGCGTGACCAGTCTTTTTTTGCGCGTAATGCCGTGGCGCGCGAAGAAGCGATGCAGCGATGTTCTTGATACCGTCAGACCGACTTCCTTCAATGCAGCCTGCAGTTCATCCAGCGTGATGTCCTTGCGCGCTTCCCAGATGGACAGAATCTCATCGCGCCGCTGCTCGACACGCTGGGAGCGCATGTCGCCACCCTGGGGCTTGGGTGCAAAACTGCCCGTATCACGTCGTTGAGCAACCCACCGGATCGCTGTCGACGGCGCCACACCAAAGCGTGCTGCCGCAGCCCGGCAACTCATCCCCTCATCAACAGCCGCAAGAACCCGGCTGCGCAAATCCATCGAAAGTGGCTGACCCATTCATGCTGGCCTCCATTTCCAGCCAGCATGCTGAATCAGATTCGTGTCCCTAAGGGAATCCCTTGCGATTCAGGCAGGTCGAAATCCGCTTGTCTTATGACTTTCACCGCCGGACAGGCGAAAAAGAGACCGCTGGAGGAGGGTAGCTGCCCTCCTGCAGCGGCGAGGAGCGGATCGGGAAAACGCGGACCGTTTGACGGGTCGAGTTAGAGTATGATCGCCCTCGTCTTTCCCTTGAGGCCTGAACGGATACCCGCAGTTCGGCTGCGGATGACAAGCAGAGGACCAAGCGAAAGATGACCAACGATACCATCGGCGTCGATATCTCTAAAGACCATCTCGACGCCTACCGCATCGGCGACGGGGCAAGCCGCTGTTTCGCCAATGACAAAGCCGGACACAGGGCATTCCTCAATTGGCTGGCCGGGAACGCCGGCGCCCGCATTGTCTATGAGCCCACCGGCCCCTATCACCGGGCCTTCGAGCGCCGGCTGGCGGATGCCGGCCTTGCACTTGTCAAGGTCAACCCGCGTCAGGCCAGGCGTTTCGCCGAAGCCACCGGCAAGCTCGCCAAGACCGACCGGCTGGATGCTGCTATGCTCGCCCGCATGGGTGCTCTCCTGGAGCTTGATGCCCGTCCGGCGCGTAGCCCGGTCCTCAACGATCTCAAGGACCTGCACTTGGCCCGCGAGTCGCTGGTCAAGAGCCGGACTGCAGTGAAGAACAGGGCCAAGAACCTGACCCTTGCTATCCTGCGGCGTCAAAATGGTGAGCAACTCAGACAGATCGAACGCCATATGGCCGCCATCGAGAAGCAGATCATGGCGCTCATCAAAGCCGATGCGGACCTGGCGCGGCGCTTCGAAATTCTCGTCTCCATGCCAGGCGTTTCGATGATCACGGCCTTCTGCCTGACCATCGACATGCCCGAACTGGGAACGCTCACAAACGCTCAGGCAGCATCCCTAGCCGGTCTTGCCCCGGTCGCGCGACAGTCCGGACAATGGACCGGCCGCGCCTTTATTCGCGGCGGCCGGGCCAATGTTCGTCAGGCCCTCTATATGCCGGCCCTCGTCGCCATGCGCTTCAATCCTGATCTAAAGGCAAAATATCAGAAGCTCATAGAAGCCGGCAAAGCTCCCAAAAAGGCCATCACAGCCGTCATGCGAAAGCTCATTGTCCTAGCCAATGCCCTTCTCAAAAAGAGAAGACCGTGGATGGAAAATGTCGCTTGAAAATCACGGATACTCTAACCACGTTCGGCCATTATCGCCTCGATCCACAGTTTGTGTTGCGAGGCAGTAACAATGCGTTCCCGTTCCCTGGTTCTCCTGCTGGCGCTGGCCGGCACCGCTCTTTCCGGCTGTGCGTCCGGCTTTGACACCGCCTTTACCCAGAGCTCCATCCCCGGTCAGCCTGGTGGCGGCGGCACCGACACGGGCGGCGACGGCCTGTCCGGCGACACCGGCGGCACCGGCGATCCCAACGCGGTCAACCTGTCCGGCGGCGACACCGCGATTGCCTATGCCGATGGCGCCCGCTCCATCGATGGTTCCGGCCGGGCGCAGATGATCATTTCCGCCACCGGCTCGACGGCCACCGTCTCGGTCGATCCAGGCACCAACATGGGCTTCACCGGCACCCAGACCATGGCCCGCTATATCCAGCAGACCAACCCTGCCCCGGCGGTTCACCCGGGATATGCCTTCGACAACGCGAACTACACCGAATACCGCCGCATCAACACCACAACCGACAGCGCCCTGCAGGTCTGGCAATTCACCGACGGCAACGGCCAGACCAACTACGCCGCGCACTTCCGCGAGTCCCGTGCCGGCCAGAGCGCCTGGTTCCACGGCGGCAGCAGCGCCACCAGCGCAACCGAAATGGACGCCCTTGCAGCTGGCAACCAGACACGCAACTACACCGGCAATTATGCCGGCGTCGCAACCACGACCGACTGGGGCGATGCGACCAACTACCAGACCCAGGATGGCGAATGGCGCATGAACGGCTCCGCATCGCTGCAGGCGAACTTCGGCACCGGCCAGTTCACCGGCACGTTGACGCCGGAATACTGGGAAAAGTACGACAATGACGTGCTGATCCAGCTGGACATTCCCAACAACACCATCACCAGCCCGACCATCATCGCGAGCCCCGGCGTGCCCACTGCCGCCGGTCCGCTCGACATCACCACCTTCCACCGGTCGACCATCGAGCTGAACGGCACCATCACCGGCAACCGCATTTCGGGCGATGCCAACATCAACACCGCCACCCCGGGTGACCTGACCAACAACCGCTTCGTCAACGGCGACCGCGCCCTGCAGGGCGGCTTCTACGGCACCAACGCCGAGCAGGTGACGGGCGTGTTCGCCACCTACGGCGTGCTGCCGGAGCCCACCGGCGGTGACACCGGCATCAACGACGAGCGCCGCCCGTCGATCGACATCCAGGGCGTGTTCCACGGCCAGTAAGGAAGAGCATGCAGACGGCGGCTTCGCCATCGCACATTTCGACAGGAAAGCGCACCGCCGGGCGCGCTTTTCGTGTTTCCTGCGCGGCGCTGGCGCTGTTCGCCGCCGTGGCGGGCGCTCATCCGGCGCTGGCGGAAGCAACCACGCCACCGCCGCTGACCGTCACGCCGGAAGCCTCGGCAGGCTTTGCCCGGCTCGATGAAGTCAAACGGCTGAAGATTCTCGTCGCCATGATCCGCGACGGCCAGCCGGACGCCGCCGACGCGCTGCTGCGCGCCGCCCCCTTCGAAGGCGAGTTCGGCCACAACCGCAACCTGTTCATCCAGGGCATGATCGAGCGCGCCCGCGGCAATCTCGACCAGGCCGCCCACATCTACCGCTCGATCCTCGCCAGCGACCCCAACCTCACCATGGTGCGGCTGGAACTCGCCGCCACGCTTTATGCGCTGGACCAGGACGAAGGCGCCCGCCACCACCTCAACCTGCTGAAAGCCGCCGCCCCGACGCCGGACCTCGCCCGCAATTTCGGCGATTTCATCGCGGCCATCGACGCCCGCCGTCCGTGGTCGTTCAACGCCTGGGTGTCGCTGGCCCCCAGCACCAACTTCAACAACGGCACCGCGCTCGAGTACCACACGCTGTTCGGCCTCACCTCGGTCACCAGCGACCTTGCCCGGCAGAAGTCCGGTATCGGCATCAAGGGCGGCGCCAACGCGGCCTACGTGTTCGACCTGACCGACGACCTGCAGGCCATCGTCGCCACCGGCACCTATGTCGAGCAGTACGAGGGCAACCTGTTCGACAAGACCGCGCTCAACCAGAACATCGAACTGCGGCGCAACCACGCGCGCGGCTCCATCGGCATCGGCCTGTCGGCCTCGCAATTGTTCTACAAGACCACCGGTTCCGGCGGCTTTCCCTATGCCAACGAAACGGCCTGGTCGTTCGGGCCGCAGATCACCATCCGCCACTTGCTGACGCCCGGCCTCAACCTGGAAAGCCGGCTGTCGCACCGCTGGAACGTGTTCAACGTGGCGGACTGGTCGGACGGCACCACCACCGCCCTGACCAACCGGCTGGCGCTGACCATGTCCACCTCGTAGGTGCTCTACGCCATGGGCGGTGGCGACCGCACGGTGACGGACTATGACCATACCTCCACGTGGGGTGGCTGGGGCGGTCTTGGCATCTACCAGGAATTGCCGTGGGGCATTACCATATTCGCCGAGGGCAAGCTGCGCTACTCCATCGCCGACGGCGACTATCCGCTGCTGCTGGCACCGCGCGAGATGACAAGGCTGGACGCGCGCGCCGTGCTGACCAAGCGCGACTTCTCGTTCTGGGGCGTCGCGCTGCAGCTCGAATACACCTACACCAGCAACTGGTCGAACGACGAGCTGAGCGAGTTCGACGCCCATGGCCTGGCCGTCACGCTGACAAGGGCCTTTTGACGGCGGCATTTTTTCGCTGAAGCAAATCAGGTTTCCAAAGGAAAGGTTGAATCAGGAAATGCCCAATTCCGGGGCAATTCCTGATTCCATCCAAACCTGAATTGCTCTAACAAGGTCGCCGTCGATCAACTGCCGGGGCCGGGTGCCAGCCGATGAAGTTTTCCAGCGCGAAAGAGCTCGAGGCCTGGCCCTCGAAGGCCGTCACCATCATGGGCATGTCCGGCGTCGGCAAGACCACGCTGGCCAACCTGCTGCGCGACGACGACTGGTTTCACTACTCCGTCGATTACCGCATCGGCACCCGCTACATGGGCGAGCACATCGTCGACAATTTCAAACGCGAGGCAATGAAGAACCCGTTCCTGCGCACGCTGCTGCGCACGGATTCGATCTACATCTCGTCCAACATCACCTTCGACAACCTGTCGCCGCTGTCCACCTATCTCGGCAAGCCCGGCAACCCTGACAAGGGCGGCATTCCCTTCGCCGAGTACAAGCGGCGCCAGACCCAGCACCGGCAGGCCGAGATCCAGGCGCTCCTCGACGTGCCGCTGTTCATGGACAAGGCGCGCTCGATCTACGACTACGAGCACTTCATCTGCGATGCCGGCGGCTCGCTGTGCGAGGTGGTGAACCTGGGCGATCATGGCGATCCGGTTCTGAAGGTGCTGAGCGACAACACCCTGCTGCTCTACATCCGGGGCACCGCCGAACACGCCGCCGCCCTGGTCGAGCGCTTCCGCAAGGCGCCCAAACCCATGTATTACCAGCCGCAGTTCCTCGACCAGACCTGGAGCGCGTTCAAGCAGGAGTTCGGCATCGGCAAGGATGACGACGTGGACCCGGACGAGTTCATCGTCTGGGGCTTCGAGAAGCTGTTGCATCACCGCATCCCGCTGTACGAGGAAATTGCGCGGCGCTACGGCTATGCCGTGGAGATGGCCGACATTCCCATGGTGCGCGACGAGCAGGACTTCATGGACCTGCTGGCCCGCGCCATTGCCGCCAAGCCCTGACCAAGACGCCGCCGCAGAAAGCCTGACCCGATGCCGATCAAGATTCCCAACGACCTGCCCGCACGCGCCCAGCTTGAAAAGGAAGGCGTGATGGTGATGGCCGAGGACGACGCCATCCGCCAGGACATCCGGCCGCTGAAGGTGGGCCTGCTCAACCTGATGCCCAACAAGCAGCGCACCGAGACGCAGTTTGCCCGGCTGTGCGGGGCAACGCCGCTGCAGGTCGAGATGACGCTGGTGAAGATGACCCACCACACCTCTAAGCTCACCTCGTCCGAGCACATGCTCAACTTCTACCGCCCGTTCGAGGAGATACGCGAGGAGAAGTTCGACGGCTTCATCGTCACCGGTGCACCGGTTGAGTTGCTCGAATTCGAAGAGGTCACTTACTGGCCGGAACTGGCCGAACTGTTCGATTGGTGCGACACCAACGTGCATTCCGCCGTGCACATCTGCTGGGGCGCACAGGCTGCCCTTCACCATTATCACGGCGTGCCGAAGTACGAACTGCCGCAGAAGCGCTTCGGGGTGTACCGCCACCGCAACCTTAAGCCCGCCTCGCCCTATCTGCGCGGCTTCTCGGACGACTTCTCCATCCCCGTGTCGCGCTGGACCGAGAACCGCAAGGAGGACCTGCCCGACGGGCGGGGGCTGGAAGTACTGATGGAGTCTGACGAAGCCGGCCTGTGCCTCGTCAACGACCCGGCCCGGCGCACCCTCTACATGTTCAACCACATCGAGTACGATTCGACCACGCTGGCCGAGGAGTATCACCGCGACCGCGAGGCCGGTAAGCCGATCCACATTCCCCCGAACTATTTTCCGGACAACGACCCGTCAAAGACGCCGGAGAACCGCTGGCGCAGTCACGCTCACCTGCTGTTTGGCAACTGGCTCAACGAGATGTACCAGCACACGCCGTACGACCTGTCGAAGATCGGTACATGAGTACGGATAACCTCGACAGCTGGATCGGGCGTACCCGCAAGGCCAGCGAGGTGATCGGCGCGGACCAGGCGGTGAAGCTGGCCGCCACGCTCGATTGCGCCCCACCGCCGCTCGCAAACGGCGATCCGCTGCCAGCCGGGTGGCACTGGTGCTATTTTCACGAGGTCACGCCGCTGTCCGGCATTGGCCGCGACGGGCACCAGGCGCTGAGCGAGTTCCTGCCGCCCGTTGACCTGCCCCGGCGCATGTGGGCCGCCGGCGAAATCGAGGTGGCCACGCCGCTGCACATCGGCGAAACGGTCGGCAAGGTCTCCACCATCGAGGCGGTGGAAGAAAAGCAGGGGCGGAGCGGCAAGCTGGTGTTCGTTCGCGTCGGCCACCGCTTCACCGGCTACATGGGCGCCGACATGCGCGAGGTGCACCAGATCGTCTACCGCGAAGCGCCGCGAGCCGGTGCACCCGCGACGCCGCCGCAATTGCCCGCCGATGCGCCGGAATGGTCACGCGGCATGACCGCTGGCCCTGTGCAACTATTCAGATACTCGGCGCTGACCTTCAACTCGCACCGCATCCACTATGACGTGGATTTCTGCCGCAACGAGGAAGGCTATGACGGGCTGATCATCCACGGGCCGCTGACCGCCACCATGCTGATGGAGGTGGCGCGGGAACAGGAACCTGACCGTGCGTTGCAACGCTTCTCGTTCCGCGCCGTGAGCCCGCTTACCCACGTGCACCCGTTCTCGCTGCACGCCCGCCGCACGGACACCGGACTCACGCTGTGGGCCTGCAACCACCGTGGCGAACTGGCCATGACGGCGGACGCCACCCTCGGCTGATCCACCAGCAGGAAATACACCTTGCTGCTGCAGACCCGCCTGTGCTCACGTCTGCTCCATGAAAACCCTTCTGCTTCTGCGTCACGCCAAGTCCGACTGGGATGACGTCAGCGTCGATGATCACGAACGCCCGCTCAATGCGCGTGGCCACAAGGCAGCCCCGCGCATGGGCCGGCTGATGCGTGATCTTGGGCTGATCCCGCAGCTTTGCCTCAGCTCCACCGCCGTGCGCGCCCGGGACACCGCAACCCTGGCCATTGCCGAAATGGCGGCGGACGTACCGGTGCAATACCTGCGCGAACTCTATTCATTCGGCGACGGCGAGGCCATTGCCGCCGCCATTGCTGCCCATGGCGGCAGCGCATCGCCGCTGCTGGTGGTCACCCACAACCCCGCCACCCAGGCCTTCGCACTGGACACCATATCGGGCGGCGACACGTTCGGCCTGGGCCAGTTGCGCATGAAGTATCCCACTGGCGGCCTTGCCCGCATCGACTACGACATCGCCAGCTGGAGCGAGCTTCCGGCCACGAAAGGCCAGCTGAAGGGCTTCTGGCGCCCCCGCGACCTGATGTGAACCATTTAAGTGTATTGTAAATTTTTCCTCGCAAAAACATATATTTGACTTGGTGACTTGACTCAACTCGACAAGCCCTTGGCGCGCTGGATTTGATTGAACGCCACTCGCGCCCCATATTCTGCCGGGCAATACTGGAACTGGGGGACTGCAAGGCTTGAGCTCGATCCTGTCAGGCATCGTCAACGAGGCGAGAAACGCCGCCGGCGGGGTGATGGACTTCGCCACGGGCCTCGTCTCGCCCACCTTGCGCATCGGCGTCACCGGCCTGTCGCGTTCCGGCAAGACGGTGTTCATCACCGCGCTGGTGCACGCGCTGCTGCATGGCGGCAAGCTGCCTCTGTTCACCGCGCTGACCAAGGGCCGGATCAACCGCGTCTATCTGGAGCCGCAACCCGATTACGACGTGCCCCGCTTCGCCTATGAAACCCACGTCGAGGCGCTGACCGGCGACAACCGCCACTGGCCGCAAAGCACCTCGCGGCTGTCGCAGCTGCGCCTCACCATCGAATACGAGGCGTCGGGCCTGATTGCCCGCAACCTGCAGGGCTCGAAACTGCACGTCGACATCATCGACTATCCCGGCGAATGGCTGCTCGACCTGCCCTTGATGAGCCAGTCCTATGCCGAGTGGTCCGCCGCCACGCTGGCCGCCAGCGAGCGCGAACCGCGCAAGTCGCTGGCGAAGGCGTGGCTGGCCCACCTGGCCACGCTTGACCCCGCCGCACCGGCCGACGAAGCGGAAGTACAGAAGGCGGCGAAGCTGTTCACCGACTACCTCGCCCGCTGCCGGGCCGACGACGTGTCGCTGTCCACCCTGCCGCCGGGCCGCTTCCTGATGCCGGGTGACCTTGCCGGCTCGCCGCTGCTGACCTTCGCACCGCTGGCAGTGGAGGCAAGTCACAGCGCCGCCAGTGGCTCCCTCCATGCCCTGATGGAACGCCGCTATGACGCCTACGTGGCCCGTGTGGTGGAGCCGTTCTTCTATAACCACTTTGCCCGCCTCGACAGGCAGATCGTGCTGGTGGATGCGCTATCCGCCCTCAATGCCGGCGCCGAAGCCGTCAAGGACCTCAAGACCGCTCTCACCGACGTGCTGGGCTGCTTCCGGCAGGGCGCCAACTCGTGGGCGTCCGCCATGTTCGGCCGCCGCGCCGACCGCATCCTGTTTGCCGCCACCAAGGCCGACCTGCTGCATCATTCCAGCCACGACCGGCTGGAGAATGTGCTGGAACTGATCGTAGAGGACGCCCGCAAGCGCGCCGAATTCGCCGGTGCGCGCATTGATGTTGCCGCCATTTCCGCCATCCGCGCCACCCGCGAGGCCACCGTCAAGCAGGGCGGCGAAACGCTCGAGTGCATCGCCGGCATTCCCATCAAGGGCGAGGAACTGGGCGGCGAAAGTTTCGACGGCAAGACCGAGGCCGCCATTTTCCCCGGCGACCTGCCGGAAGACCCGCACGCCGCGCTCGACGGGTCGCTGGAAGGCGAGTTGAAGTTCGTCCGCTTCCGCCCGCCGCTGATCGCAACCCAGGGTGCGGCCGGCGCAACTGCCAACTTCCCCCATATCCGGCTGGACCGGACGCTTGAATTCCTCATCGGAGACCGGCTGGCATGAGCGACGACCCGAGAAAGCCCAAGGCCTTCCGCCTGACGCCGGATGAGCCTCAACAGGCTGCGGCCCGCCAGGAAGAGCCGCAGGAAACACCAAGGCCTAGGGCAAAACCTAAGACCGCCACGAAGGGCCGTTCGCCCCGCGCCCTGCCCGCACCTGAGATAGAGTTCGAGCAGGATTCGGGAGATCAGCCGCTGGTGCCAGCCGTTGCCCGCGACCACACCATGCAGAAGCGCTTCAAGTGGGGCGCCATCCTGATTTCCGCCGCGCTGGGCCTTGCCTCGATGTGGGCAGGCCTTGCAGCGACCCGGCTGATCGAGGACCTGTTTGTCCGCAACGAGGTGCTGGGCTGGATAGGTTCGGGCCTGCTGGGGCTGGTCCTGCTGGCCGCGCTGGCGATCATCGTGCGCGAGATCGTCGGCCTGATGCGCCTGAAAAAGCTGGGCACCACGCAGGCCGATGCCGCCCGTGCGATCTCCGCCGACGATGCAAAGGCGGCTGAGGCCACACTGTCTGACCTGCGCTCGATCTATTCCGGCCGCGCCGACATGCGCTGGGGCATGGCGCAGTTGAAAGACCATACGCAAGCCATCATGGACCCGGCCGACCGCATCAGGCTGGCCGAGCGTGACCTGATGGTGCCGCTGGATGACGAGGCCAGCCGCATCATCGCCCGCACCGCAAGGCGCGTGTCGGTCATCACCGCCGTTGCCCCGCCGGCGCTGGACATTGCGCTGGTCGGCGCACAGAACCTCAGGATGCTGCGCGAGCTTGCGACGCTCTATGGCGGCAGGCCCGGCACACTCGGCACGGTGAAGCTTGCCCGCATGGTCGCCGGTCACCTTGCCGTCACCGGCGGGCTTGCCCTGTCCGACAGCCTGATCAGCCACCTCATCGGCAAGGGTCTGATCGGACGTCTGTCGGCACGCTTCGGCGAAGGCGCAGTCAACGGCATCATGACCGCCCGGATCGGCCTTGCCGCCATGGACCTGTGCCGGCCGCTGCCGTTCCTGACGCAAGACCGCCCCGGTCTGTCCGATTTCATGCGCGAGGTGGTGAAATTCGGCGACGGCGCCCCGGTGGAGGACAAGCCGGAGAAGTGACATTCTTTACATCCTTGCCGCTTGCACGCAGACATGATGAAAATCCGTCTGTAACCTTCCATTCGGGCAACAACCGGAGCGATCAATCATGACCACCACCCTCGTCATCCTCGGCCTCATAGGTGGCCTCGCGGTTTATGTGATCGGCGTCTACAACGCCCTGGTGAAGGCGCGCCAGATGGTCAAGGAGGCCTGGTCCGGCATCGACGTGCAACTGAAGCGCCGCGCCGACCTCATTCCCAACATCGTCGAGGCCATCAAGGGCTATGTCGGCCATGAGAAGGATACGCTGCGCGAGGTGACCGAAATGCGCACCCGCGTGCAGGCCGTGCCGGAAGGCGATGTCGCCGCCCGCGCCGCCGCCGAGGGGCTGTTGTCACAGGCGCTCGGCAAGCTGATGGCCGTCGCCGAAGCCTATCCCGACCTCAAGGCCAACCAGAACTTCCTGCAGCTGCAGGAGACGCTCGACAAGATCGAGGGCGAGGTGCAGATGTCACGGCGTTATTACAACGGCGCCGCCCGCGACCTGAACGTCAAGGTGGAAAGCTTCCCGTCCAATTTCGTCGCCAACTACTTCAAGTTCTCGCCGGCGGAATACTTCGAGATCGAGACAGCCTCTGACCGGGAGGTGCCGCAGGTCAAGTTCTGACCCGCTCGGCACGCACCACCATGAAAACCGCATTCCGGCTCATACTCGTAGCGCTGTGCAGCCTGTGGCTCACTGCAGCGGCGCTGGCCGATGAGGCGATAGAGCAGTTCACGTCAGTCATCGAACTGTCGAAGGACGGCTCGATGATGGTCACCGAGACGATCCGGGTGCGCGGCGAAGGCGTGAAGATCCGCCGCGGCATCTACCGCGACTTTCCCATGGTGTTCGAGGGCGCGTCAGGCCGCGAACACCAGGTGGGCTTCGAGGTGGTGTCGGTCAAGCGGGACGGCCGCCCCGAGGACTACCGCACAGAAGCCGCCGGACGCGCCACCCGCGTCTACATGGGCAATGCCGACCGGTTCCTCGGCCCCGGCACGTTCACCTACGAACTGACCTATCGGACCGATCGCCAGATCCGCTTCTTCAACACCCATGACGAACTGTTCTGGAACGTCACCGGCAACTTCTGGGACTTCCCCATCCTCAACTCGTCGGCAGAATTCAGATTGCCCGATGGCGCCCGCGCCGAGGACGTGGCGGTTTTCACTGGCCCGCTCGGCTCGCGCGAGCACAACGCCTCCGCCTCGATCCGGGGCGGCGGGTCACGCGTGGTGGCCGCCACCTCCGCCCCGTTGCGCCAGCGCGAGGGCTGGAGCGTCGCCATCCGCATGCCGAAAGGCTCGATAATTCCACCCACCAGCCAGCAGGAACTCGCCTGGTTCTGGCGCGACAACCGGCCCGCACTCATCTCCTTCGCCAGCTTCCTGTTTCTCGCAATGTACTATTTCTGGGCCTGGAACCGCGTGGGCCGCGACCCGCAAGGAGGGGTCATCGTGCCCCGCTGGGATGCGCCGGACGGCATCTCGCCGGCGCTGGTGCACTACATCGACAACAAGGGCCTGAGCGGTAACGACGCCTTTTCCGCAAGCCTCCTGTCGCTGGCCGTCAAGGGCTACGTCACGCTTGAAGAGCTCAGCGGCAAGGACATGAATATCCAGTCCACCGGCGCCCGCCCGCCGTCAGGTTCTCTGCCGGTCGGCGAGCAGCTCATCTACGACGCCGTCTCCAATCGTTCCGGCGGCTTTCGCATCGACAAGGCAAATGGCGCCAGCGTGGTGAGCCTGGCCAGCCGTTTCCGCCAGAAGCTGGCCGCAGAACATCGCAACAAGTACTTCATCCGCAACCTGCCCTGGATCGCCGCCGGGGTGGCCATGTCGCTCGGCGCCATCGTACTGAGCATCTCCACGTCGCCCACCGATGCCGTGCTTGCCGGACCCTTCCTGGCAATTGCCGTGTTCGCCGTGGTGGTGACCACCATCCTGTTCAGCATCGGCGCCAAGATGTTCCAGAACCGCGGCAGCGGCGGCTTCAACTTCGCCAACATCGTCCGCTGGTTCGTGTTCGGCATCGTGGCCTTCAACTTCCTGCCCAGCCTTGGCGCATTGATTGCCTCTGGCGGCGCCAGCCCGCTGCTCATCACCGCCGTCGGCAGCATCGTGCTGCTCAACGCCCTGTTCTGGTACCTGATGGGCGCTCCGACGTCACTGGGCCGCAGGCTGATGGACGGCATCGAGGGCCTGCGCACCTACGTGACGCTGGCCGAGAAGGACCGGCTCAACTTGCAGGGCGCGCCGGCCATGTCCCCGCAGCACTTCGAAACCGTGCTGCCCTATGCCGTTGCGCTGGGCCTGGAAAAGCCGTGGACGAAGGCCTTCGAGGCATGGCTCGCCACCGCTGCAGGCGCTGCCGCTGCCGCGTCCTACAATCCCGGCTGGTATCACGGCAGCAACTTCTCAGGCCGCAGCATCGGTTCGAGCATGGGAAGCGTCGCCGACAGCATCTCCAGTTCCATGACCAACGCCGCGCCCGCCCCGTCATCCTCTTCTTCGGGCTTTGGCGGGGGTGGCGGAGGCGGCTCCGGCGGCGGCGGCGGCGGTGGCGGCGGGGGCGGCTGGTGAGCCCTCGCAATTATTAGCGACCGGCACTACATTTGCCGTCATGAATGCTCACGTACAACCGCTCAATCCGGATGCACAGCGCGCCCACAACTGGCGCAACACCCTGCACACCTGGCTGATGATCGCCGGGTCGGCGGTGCTGATGGCCGTCATCGCCTGGCTGATCTTCGGCACGTCCGGCATAGTGTGGGCCGCACTGTTGAGCGCCTTCGGCCTGTGGCAGGCAAGCCGCATCTCGCCGCAAATGGTGCTGAAACTCTACAAGGCACGGCCGCTGGGCGAGACCCATGTGCCGCAACTGCACCAGTTGCTGCGCGAACTCACCGCCCGCGCCGACCTGCCGGCGGTGCCGCAGCTCTACTACGTGCCGTCGAAAATGATGAACGCCTTCGCCGTGGGCAAACCGGAAGACTCGGCAATTGCCGTCACCGACGGGCTGATCCGCAACCTGACTGTCCGCCAGCTTGCCGGCGTGCTGGCGCACGAGGTCAGCCATATCCGCAGCGGCGATCTCAAGGTGATGGCGCTGGCCGACACGCTGTCGCGGCTCACCGGCTCGATGTCCACTTTCGGACTGCTGCTGGGCCTGCCGGCCACGTTTATTGCAGGCGGCGGGCTTTATGCCTGGGCGGCTCTTGGCTTCATCGTCGCCGCACCCACCATCGGCGGGCTGCTGCAACTCGCCCTGTCGCGCACCCGCGAATATGACGCCGACCTCGACGCCGCCACCCTGACCGGAGATCCGGAGGGGCTCGCCTCGGCGCTGCAGACGCTGGAGCAGAAGCAAGGCAGCATGTGGGAGAAGATCATGCTGCCGGGCTCACGCATGCCCGACCCGTCGCTGCTGCGCTCGCACCCCAGGACCGAAGACCGCGTTGCCCGGCTGCTGTCGCTGCGCCCCGGGCCGCGTCCGCCGCTGGCGAGCAGCGATGCGCCACATCGGCCCGGAAACTCGATAGTGCCGCCGGTGCGCAATCCGCGCATCCACATCAGCCGCATGGGGCTGTGGTACTGAGATCATGACACGCATCGGGGGCAGACACTGGGGATGGATTGCCGCGACCACCGCAGTGATGGCGGCCACGCTCGCCTGGCTTGGCCGCACCGCCATCTGCACCTGCGGCTACGTCAAGCTGTGGCATGGCGAGGTGATGTCATCGGAGAACTCCCAGCACCTGCTCGACTGGTACTCCCCGTCACACGTGCTGCACGGCCTCGCCTTCTATTTCATGCTGCGTTACCTGCTGCCGAACCTCTCGATCGGCTGGCGGCTGGTCATCGCCGGCGTCATCGAGGCCAGCTGGGAGGTGGTCGAGAACACCTCGTGGATCATCGACCGTTACCGGGGCGAGACCGCTGCGCTGGACTATTTCGGCGACAGCATCATCAACTCCACCGCCGACATGGCGATGATGGTAGTGGGTTTCCTGATCGCCATGCGCGCGCCGGTGTGGGTATCAGTTGCGCTGTTCATCGCGGCGGAAGTCATCGTCGGCTACATCATCCGCGACGGTCTTTTACTCAACATAATCATGTTGTTGTGGCCGCTGGAGGTCATCAAGCAGTGGCAGCTGGGCGCGTAACCCCTTACCCCTCCCCCCTTTGTAGGGAGGAAAGCTGCAGCCAGCGCGCCAATGCGCGTTGTCTCCGACAGGGAAGGTCATGATGTGATGAAATGCACATCCGCCCGGTCGCGGCGCGGCTAGTATCGTCATCAACAACAAGGCGAAACAACAAGAACAACAGCGGTTCACCCCCATCCCCTGCAAACCGGGCCCCACCGCAAGACAACACGAACCTCGCCTCACTTGACCAGCCGCCCTCCCCGCCGGTTTTGATCGGGCCTCCTCCCTCCCGATCAAAGCCGGCGCGCTGCTGTCACGCAGTGTTGACTGGCTCGTGACCGGGTCAATCTTCACTGTGGCCCCCGGGATCGCAGACGGAGGACAACCGGATGAACAAGGCATTTCTCGCAGCACTGGTGCTGTGTGTGGGCGCAACCCTTGGCAGCCTTGCCGCTACCGCGACCGGCATCGCTAGCCGCCCCGGCTGGGTCGTGCTGCCGACATCGCACTCATATGCAGCTCTGGTGGAGCGGGTGAAGCAGGCGGCAGGCAGCCAGAAGCTCGGCGTCGTCACCCAGGCCTCGGCAACGGCAGGCGCCAAGAAGGTGCTCAACCTCGACATTCCCGGCAACACCATCATCGGGCTCTATCACCCGAGGTTTGCCGTGCGCATGCTGGAAGCGTCCATCGCCGCCGGCATCGAAGCGCCGATCCGCGTCTACGTCACCGAGAACGCTGACCAGACAGCAACGCTCAGCTACGTCATGCCCTCGGCGGTGTTCGCGCCCTACATGGATGAAGGCGGCAACGAACTGAAGGCGCTGGCCACTGAGCTTGATACCGTGTTCGACGCACTGGCCAGGGAAGCTGCGGCCAAATAAGACAGCCCCAGGCAGGCCTGTTCACACCAGCCGGGCATGGGGTATAGATGGCTCCATGTTCACCACCTTCTTCCACGAGCTGAAAGCCGCCGGCGTGCCCGCCACGCTGAAGGAATATCTCACCCTGATGGAGGCGATGGAGAAGAACCTCGCCGGCTTCTCGGTGGAGGATTTCTACTATCTCTCCCGCGCCACGCTGGTGAAGGACGAGCGAAATCTCGACAAGTTTGACCGCGTGTTCGGCCACGTCTTCAAGGGGCTTGAAGGCTTCAGCCCGGAACAGCTGCTCGCCAACATCCCCGAGGAATGGCTGCGCAAGCTCAACGAGAAGTTCCTGACCGAGGAAGAGAAAGCCCAGATCGAGGCGCTCGGCGGCTGGGACAAGATCATGGAGGAGCTGAAGAAGCGCCTGGAGGAACAGAAAGGCCGCCACCAGGGCGGCAACAAGTGGATCGGCACCGGCGGCACGTCTCCCTATGGTGCATATGGCTACAACCCTGCCGGCATCCGCATCGGCCAGGACAGGAACCGCAACAACCGCGCCATCAAGGTGTGGGACAAGCGCGAGTTCAGGGACCTTGATGACTCTGTCGAGCTGGGCACCCGCAACATCAAGGTTGCGCTCAGAAAACTCCGCAAGTTTGCCCGCGAAGGCGCGCCGGAAGAGCTCGACCTCGACGATACCATCCGCTCCACCGCCAACCGCGGCTATCTCGACCTCAAGATGGTGCCGGAAAAGCGCAACACCGTGAAGGTGCTGATCTTCTTCGACGTCGGCGGTTCGATGGACCCCTATATCCGCATGTGTGAGGAGCTGTTCTCCGCCGCCCGCGCCGAGTTCAAGCACATGGAATATTTCTACTTCCACAACTGCGTCTACGAGCGTCTGTGGAAGGAAAACCGCCGCCGCCACACCGCCACCGAAGCCACCTGGGACGTGCTGCACACCTATGGATCCGACTACAAGGTGATCTTCGTGGGCGACGCCTCCATGAGTCCGTACGAGCTCACCCACTCTGGCGGCTCGGTCGAGCACTTCAACGACGAACCCGGCGCGCTCTGGCTCAAGCGCATTACCGACATCTACGGCTCTTGCGTCTGGCTCAACCCGTCCAACCCGAAATACTGGAATTACACCCCGTCCATCCAGTACATCCAGCAGCTGTTCGAGGGCCGCATGTACCCGCTAACGCTGGAAGGCCTCGACGAGGCGATCAGGGAACTGGTTCGGTAGCGCAACAGCCGTTCACCCTGAACGGCTAAAGTTGCTCGAGCACTTTGGAATCGAGCATCTTTATCCGATCAGATGTTTCAATCTGATCGGATGATGCTCTGACGGCTAGTCCGGATCGGAGCCTTCCATCCTGGCTTCGTCTGCCAGTTTCGGCCGGAAGTAACGGCCGAACAGGATCGGCACGACGAAACCGATAATCGCCACCGCCCACAAGCCCACCGACAGGGCTGAGTCGAACAGTGCCGTCCAGTCGCCATTGGCAATGGTCATCTCGCGGCGCAGGTTCACTTCCATCTGGTTGCCAAGCAGGATGCCCAGAACGATCGGCACCAGCGGCACGTCCATCTTGCGCAAGGCCCAGCCCAGCACACCGAACCCGATCATCACCATCAGGTCGAAGGTCGAACCTGAAATACCGTAGATGCCGACCACCGAAATCATCGCCACGACGGGCATCAGGTAACGGGTCGGCACCAGTAACACCCGGGCGAAAAGTCCGACCAGCGGCAGGTTCAGGAAAAGCAGCATGAAGTTGGCGATGAAAAGCGCAGCTATCAGCCCCCATACGACGTCAGGGTTCTGGGTGAACAGCAGTGGCCCCGGCGTGATGTTGAGCGCCAACAGCATCGCGAGCAGCACCGCCGTCGTGCCCGACCCCGGCACGCCCAGCGCCAGCATCGGCACCAGCGCCCCTCCTGCCGAAGCATTGTTGCCGGCCTCCGGCGCAGCTATGCCGCGCGGATCACCGGTGCCGAACGTCTTCTTGCCGTCGGACACCTTCTTCTCCATCGCATAGGCCAGAAACGAACCCAGCGACGCTCCCGCCCCCGGCAGCACGCCGGCAATGAAGCCGATGCCTGTGCCCCGCCCGATTGACGGCCAAAGCCCTTTCAGCATCGACGGCGACGGCAACAGGCGGCCCAGCTTGACGCCCCTCGACGCCGCCCCGGCATCGTCGTGGCGTTTCTCGAGGAAGATAAAAACCTCCGAAAGCGCAAACAGCCCCACGATCGCCACGAGGAAATCAATGCCGTCATAGAGGTGCACCTCGCCGAACGAAAAGCGGGGAACGCCCGTCTGCCCATCCACGCCGATCATGGCGATGCCGAGGCCGAGTCCCGCAGCGAGGGCAGCCTTGGCCTGGTTGCGGCTGGCCAGCCCGCCCAGCGTTGCAAAGGCAAGCGTGAACAGCGCGAAATACTCCGCCGGGCCGAACAGCAACGCCACCTTGACCAGTTGCGGCGCCAGGAAAACCAGACCCCACGTGGCGACGAACGAACCAACGAACGAGGCAATGGCCGAAATCATCAGCGCCTCGCCGGCTTTGCCCTTTTGCGCCATCGGGTAGCCGTCCAGCGTTGTCATCATCGCCGGCTCGTCACCCGGAATATTGAGCAGGATCGACGAGATGCGCCCGCCATACATGGCCCCGTAATAGACGCTAGTGAGCAGGATCAGGGCCGGCGTGGCAGGCAAGCCCAGCGCGAAAGCAACCGGGATCAGGATCGCCACACCGTTCGACGGTCCAAGCCCCGGCAGCGCGCCGATGATTGTTCCAAGGAAACAGCCCAGCAGCGCCAGCCCCAGGTTTTGCCAGGACAGCGCAACGGCAAAGCCGTCAGCGAGTGCAGCAAGCGTTTCCATGAGCCGCTCCTAGAACCCCCATGGCCCGCGCGCCAGCGACAGGCCAAGGATCAGGTGAAAAACAACGTAGATGGCAACTGCAATGCCGCTGCCTGCGATGACGGCTTCCAGCGGCTTCGAGCCCAGCCGCCACGACAGATAGGCAGATGCGACAGCTGTGCTGAAGACGAATCCGAGCTCGGGCAGAGCCTGTGCATAGGCAGCCAGAACCAGCACTGCCGCCACGATCTCAAGCAGACGCGGCAGTGCCGGCCAGTCTGGCTCGGGGTCTGGCCGCAACAGGATGATGATACCGCAAAGTCCGACGACAATGCCGATGATGATCGGAAACACCCGTGGCCCGACCGGATCGGAGATGAAGCTGAGCTCTATGCGTGTTGCAGCCCAGATGAAGAACGCCGCCAGCGCAATGCAGGCCGCACCGAGCACGCGGTCGCTGATGCCCCCTCTGCCGGTCATGCCGCCCTCCCGTTGTCGAACGCCAGGCGCAGCGGACAAACCGCAACGCCCGGCGTCTGCAACACTGCGGTCACTTCAACAGGCCGATCTCTTTCGAGATGTCCTGGATTTCCTTTACGGAGCTCTGGACGAACGACTGGAAGTCGGCGCCAGCCAGACTGAGCGGCGCCAGTCCATTTGTCTCCATGACCTGCTTCCACTGGTCCGAGGCATACATCTTCGAGATGTTGTCGACCCAGTAATTGTAGGCCTCGTCGGACATGCCGCCGGGCGCATAGAATCCGCGCCAGTTCGCGCCGACAACATCCAGGCCCTGCTCCTTGGCCGTCGGGAAATTGGCGAAATCACCGGCAAGCCGCTCTGGCGCCAGCACGGCAATCACCTTGATGTCACCTGAGTCGACGAAGCCCTTCGCTTCGGACGCATCGCCGGTGAACGCCTGCACCGAGCCGGCCAGCAGCTGGGTAACGGCCTCGCCGCCGCCATCGAAGGCCACATACTTGACGGTGCGCACGTCGGCAACGCCAGCCTTCTTCGCCGCCATCAACACCTTGAGGTGATCCCAGCCGCCAACCGCCGATCCACCAGCAATGGAAATGGACGCGGGATCTGCCTTGATCTTGTCCATCAACTCCGGAAGCGTATTGATGGCGGAGTCCTTGGCCACCGCGATGATGCCGTAATCTGCGCCAACCGAAGCCACCCAGCGCACCTGGTCCATGGTGTTGCCGGGATAGGCGCCTTGTGCCAGCCGCGTTGCCGTGGCCGACGAGGCCGCCACGATCAGACCATTCTCGGAATTGCGCTTGTTGACAACTTCGGCAAAAGCCACCCCGCCACCGCCGCCGGCGAGGTTTTGAACCTGCATTGTGCCCGGGATCATCTGCAGGTCCTGCAGGGTCTTGCCGACCTGGCGGCAAGTGAAGTCCCAGCCACCGCCGGGGTTGGCCGGTGCGATGCACTCGGTCGTTTCCGGCGTAAAGGCGAGCGCCGAAACCACCATGGTTGCGCTGACGGCCGCAGCCGCAAGTGCCTGCTTGAACAAGTTCATAGTTTTCCTCCGCTGATGTGTTCTTATCGACCGGAACACTTGACGGGGAGATTACGCACGTCAGACTGGACCCGTCCAGACAGAATTACCGATAGTTAACTCAAGCCCGAACTGCCCATAATGGAAGTGTCGCGGTAGCGGTTCAGCCATGCTCCAGCATCTCTACCATTTCCGCATAACCGCGCTCGCGCGCAAGATCGAGCGGCGTGCGGCCCCGATGATCCGCAATCGAGCCGTCGGCCCCGGCATCGATCAGCAGCCTGAGTGACTTCTGGTGCCGCTCGCCGCCGTCGCCCAGCACCACCGCCTCGATCATCGCCGTCCAGCCAAGATTGTTGACATGATCCAGCGGAGCGCCCGCCTCGATCAGCACGTCAATGCTCTCCCAGTTGCCCTCGTGCGCAGCGGCAATGAGCGCCGTGCCGTCATAGATGCTGGTGATGTTGGTTGCCTTGCCGCCCGCCTTTACGGCCGTGCGCACCATCTCCGCATCATCCGCCACGGCGGCAATGGTGATGATGTCATTGCGGTCAGCCTCCAGCAGGTTCGGGTCGCCGCCCGCCTCCGCCAGCGCCAACACCGCCTCCTCATGCGACTGGTAGGCGGCAACGTGCATCGGCGTGCGGCGGTAGGCATCGGTCGCATTCACGTTGGCGCCTGCCGCGACCAGCTGCTTGATCAGCGCAACATCGCCCTGTGCGGCTGCCGCGTGCAGGCCAGTATAGGCGGCAAGCTCGGCGCCTGTCGGGGCGACCTGCGCCCACGCCTCGCCAGACATTACCCCCAACGCCAGCATTGCCAGCATCATCGCAACCAATCTCGTCATGCCTGATTTCCCCATTGTAACTTGCCGCTGCACCAGTGACGCCTTAAGTCTGGCCCATGTTCTTAGAAAAACTCAACGCCCTGTTTTCCGCACCCGCTCCCGCAACAAGACCCGACGCCCGGGCTGCCGTGGCCGAGCTGCTGGTTCACGCAACATTCGCCGACGGTCATCTCGATGATGCCGAGGCCGTCGCCCGCGACAGGCTCCTCAGGACCAAGTTCGGCTTGTCCGGCTCCGAACTGGCCGGCCTGGTCCGGGAAGCGGAAGCCGAACATGAAGACGCGGTGGATTTCTACCGCTTCACCAGCGCCATCAAGGACGCCTATGACCGCGACCAGCGCGAGACCATTGTCGAGATGCTGTGCGAGATCCTGCTGGCCGATGGCGTGATCACCGATGAAGAGATGAACATGGGCTGGCGGATCGCCGGCCTTCTCGGTTTCGACAACCGCGAATGGGTCACCATCCGCAAGCGGGTCGAAGATCGGCTTTCCGCCTGACGCGCCTGTCCCGCCTGGCCCGTCACATCCTCACCATGACCTGATTGTAATGTTCCTCCGGCGACGGGTTCGCACCGGTCGCCGCGTCTTATGGGCATAGGACAGCCCACCAATGAACCAACCCGAAAGGAAGGTCACATGAAGACTTCATCAAAGATCGTCATCGCCGCAGCCATCGCCCTGGCCGGCACCGCCGTTGCTGGCACAGCCTGGGCCCACCGCGAAGGCCACGGCTACGGCGGGGGCCAAGGCATGATGCACGGCGGCGGCTACGGCATGCACGGCAAGCACCACGGCCGTGGTCATGGCAGGCACATGGGCCGCTACATGATGGAGCGTTACGACGCCAACAAGGACGGTAAGCTCACCCAGGACGAGATCAACTCCAATCGGGAAGCCTGGCTCAAGGAGTTCGACGCCAACAATGATGGCAAGCTTAGTCTCGACGAGTTCAAGCAGCTCTACCTCAAGGCCCGGGCCGAGCGCATCGTCCGCGAATTCCAGCAGTTCGACCGTGACGGCGATGCCGGCGTGACGCTCGAAGAATACCAGCGCCCGCTGGCTGACCTGGTGGAACGCATGGACCGGAATGGCGACGGTTCGCTCAGCAAGGATGACAGCCGTGGCCAGGGCAAGATGCACCGCCGCATGATGGACGGCGGCATGATGGGTGGTGGCATGATGATGGACGATCAGCCCGGCGATGGCGACGAGCCAGCTGAAGAAGGTACGGGCAGCGGCAACAACTGAGCTCCGCCGCATCCCGGTATTTGCACCGGCGGGTCAGGCGCATTATCGCCCCTCTCTCGCTCCCCTGCCCATGCCGGCGCAATGGCGTCTCCCGTCCGGTCATCTGCCCCTTTGCCGGCCGGGGGACGCCGCCGCAGCGATTCCTGCCATTAACCCGTGATCAAGCAGCAAGCGGTATGGTTCTTGCTTTCACCTTGCCGTGATCGGTTCAGGCCGTGGTGAATTGGGGGCAGGCCAGCGCGGCGAATTCCATATTGAGACAGGCCGTAGCGGCCGATGTGGCCTTTCCACCAGGCGTAGAGGTGAGCGCCGCGGCTGACAACCGCACCGGCAGGACCTCGCGTGCCGATGGTTCCGTGCTCAGCTTCGAATGCGTCACAACACTGGAAGGACTTGCTGGTCTGCGCCGTGACTGGCTCGCTCTGGAGGCTGATTGCGCGGATTGCGCCACCTTGTTCCAGAGCCATGACTGGTGCATGGCCTGGGCGGAAACCTTTGTTCCCCATGACGATCATCTTGAACTCCTTGTCATCGCCATCCGCGATGCGGGCCGGCTCGTTTGCGTATTGCCCGCAATGGTATGCAGCAAGTCGGGCATTCGCATGCTGCGCACGCTCAGCGAACCATATGCCCAGTACAGCGGCATCCTGTGCCGCCCCGGCTGGCAGAGCGATGCCACCCTCGATATCCTGCTGGAAGCCATTCAATCGTCGCACAGCACCGACGTGATCCATCTGCGCCATGTGCGCGAAGGAAGCTTTGCCGGACGCTTTGCCCGCCGCCACCTGAGCTCCACGGGTTATCGCGAAACGGCGCCTTTCATGGACCTGTCAGCCTTTGACGGCGAGGAAGCCTATCTCGCCCGTTACACCAAGGTACAGCGCCGCCGCCGCAAGAAGATTGCCGGCGCCCTTGAAAAGTTGGGGAGCGTGTCGTTCGAAGCCCACGCCACCGGCTCTGACTATGAAGAACTGGTGCGCAGCGCCGTCGGCAACAAGCAGGTGTGGATTGCCGAACGAGGCCTCTATTCGCTGCCGCTCAACGACCCCCGTCTGGTCACTTTCCTGCTGGCGCTGGCAAGGCGCCGGCACAAGACCGGGCTTCAGCCGGTCATCACCACGCTGAAGGCTGGTGGACGCTGCATCTCCCACGAGGTGGGCCTGCGCTACCATGGCCGCCATTGCGCCTTCATCACCGGCCACGATCCGGACCTGACCAGCCTGTCGCCGGCGCGGCTGCACATGGACAAGTCACAGCGCCTCGCACTCGCCGACGGCATGGACAGCTTCGATCTCATGGTGCCGGGCGATGCATACAAGGCATCATGGGCTTCCGGCGCAATCAACGTCGCGGACTATGCTGCCGCACTGTCCATGCGCGGCCGGTTGCACAGTGCGCTCTATATCCGCCTGTCGCGGCCGCTGGCCCGCATCGCCTACCGCCATGCACCGGCCTGGGCGCGCCTTAAAGCCATGTCCATGATACAGGCCGTGGCCGCAAAATAGCATGAAGACTGACCACCGGTCCGGTGGTAGCTTCGGCTCAACATGAGCCGTCATTCGGAAATATCGCTGTCAGAAGCCAAAGGCTGGCGCACACCGTCCAACCTGCTGATGCTGATGGTGGCCGGCAACGCCATCGCCTTTTCCACCTGGTCAGCTCTACTGAACAACTTCGCCATCGAGGCTGCGTCGTTTACCGGCAAGGAGATCGGCATTCTCCAGTCGATCCGCGAGATCCCCGGCTTTCTGGCCTTCACCGCCATCTTTCTCTATTTCGTCTGGCGCGAGCAGACCTTTGCCGTTCTGTCGCTGGCATTGTGCGGACTGGGCACCGCCATCACTGGCTTCTTTCCCACCGCGCTGGGCTTTTACATGACCACCTTCATCATGTCGGTCGGCTTCCACTATTTCGAGACGGTGAACCAGTCGCTGGCGCTGCAGTGGTTGCCAAAGTCGGATGCGC
Source organism: uncultured Alphaproteobacteria bacterium (assembly GCA_963761475.1). Lineage (GTDB taxonomy): Bacteria > Pseudomonadota > Alphaproteobacteria > Rhizobiales > Hyphomicrobiaceae. The sequence goes on along the minus strand of CAVXGT010000002.1, from coordinate 132,452 downwards.
CGCGCCAGCTTGGCCGCATCGTTGCCGCCGGGTCCTTCGCGACCATCGCTGCGTACGCGTTGATCTTCCTGACCTGGAAGCTGCTGGAACTCGATTTCTCGTCCGTCTACCTGGCGGGCGGCGGCGTCACCGTGCTGATTGCGCTGGTGGTGTGGCTGGGCTTTCCGAAGTTCCGTGAGGAGGTGCCGCAACACAAGCAGCTGCTGATGCGCAAGCGCTACTGGCTCTATTACGCGCTGACCTTCATGTCGGGCGCCCGGCGCCAGATCTTCATCGTCTTCGCAGGGTTCATGATGGTGGAAAAGTTCGGCTTCTCGGTTGCCGCCATCACCGGGCTGTTCCTCGCCAACGCCGTGTTCAACATGTGGGTGGCACCGAAGATCGGCAACCTCATCATCCGCATCGGCGAACGCCGCGTGCTGATCCTCGAGTATATCGGCCTCGTCGGCGTGTTCATGGCCTATGCGTTCGTGAACGACCCGTGGATTGCTGCAGCGCTATACCTGGTCGACCATGCCTTCTTCGCCATGGCCATTGCCATGAAGACCTACTTCCAGAAGATCGCCGACCCGGCCGACATCGCGCCCACCGCCGGCGTCGCCTTCACCATAAACCACATCGCCGCGGTGTTCATTCCGGTGCTGTTCGGTCTGATGTGGCTCAAGCACCCGTCATGGGTGTTCACGGCCGGCGCCGCCATGGCCTGTGTGTCGCTGCTGTTGTCGCTGCTCATTCCGCGTGATCCGCGCGAAGGCAACGAGACCATGCTGATGCGGCCCCGCACGGCCGCCGTGACCCCGGCTGAATAGTATGGGCAGGCTGGCGCATTGCGGCAGCAAACCGTCGCTCCAGAGACTGGAAAACCGCCTGCCGTTGCCGCTAGGCTTGACCGGAAAAACTTACCGGAGGGACCGGAATGACCACTGTCCACCGCGCCAACGACCCGTTGTTGCAACCGTACCAGCTCAAGCACCTGACCCTGCGAAACCGGCTAATGTCGACCAGCCACGAGCCCAACTACCACGAGGACGGGCTGCCCAAGGACCAGTACATCCGCTATCACGAGGAAAAGGCCAAGGGCGGCATTGCGCTGACCATGACGGCGGGCTCCGCCGTGGTCTCGCGTGACTCCGGCCCCGTATTCGGAAACCTGCACGCCTACCGCGACGAGATCGTGCCCTGGCTGAAGCGCATGGCCGACGCCTGCCACGAACATGGCGCCGCCTGCATGATCCAGCTCACCCATCTGGGCCGCCGCACGGTGTGGAACGGTGCCGACTGGCTGCCTGTCGTCTCGCCCTCCAATGTCCGCGAACCCGCCCACCGCGCCTTCCCCAAGATCATGGAAGACTGGGACATGGAGCGCATCATCGAGGACTATGCCGATGCCGCCGAGCGGGTGAAGGAGGCAGGCCTCGATGGCTTCGAGCTGGAGTGTTACGGTCACCTGCTGGACTCCTTCTGGTCCCCCGCCATCAACAACCGCACCGACGAGCACGGCGGCTCGCTGGACAACCGGCTGCGCTTCACCTTCCAGGTGCTGGAGGCGATCCGCAAGCGCGTCGGGCCGAACTACATCGTCGGCCTGCGGCTGGTGGCGGACGAGGACATGGAGAAGGGCATCTCCCGCGACGAGGGGCTCGAAATCTGCCGCCGCATGGTTGCCTCGGGGCACATCGACTTCCTCAACATCATCCGAGGCCATATCGAGCATGATGGTCCCCTTAGCCGCATCATCCCGGTCACCGGCATGGCGTCCGCACCGCATCTCGATTTCGCCGGCCAGGTGCGCGCCGAGACGAAGTTCCCGGTGTTCCACGCCGCCCGCATCAATGATGTCGCCACTGCCCGTCACGCGGTCGCCGAAGGCAAGCTCGACATGGTCGGCATGACCCGCGCCCACATTGCCGAGCCGCACATCGCGAAGAAGGTCGCCGAGGGCCGCGAGGACGATGTTCGCCCCTGCGTCGGCGCCACCTATTGCCTCGACCGCATCTATGAAGGCCGCGGCGCTGCCTGCGTCCACAATGCCGCCACCGGGCGCGAGGCCACCATGCCTCATGACATTGCGAAAACATCCAGCAAGGCGAAGAGCGTCCTCATCGTCGGCGCAGGGCCTGCAGGCCTGGAGGCCGCCCGCGTCTCGGCGGAACGGGGCCACAAGGTCACCGTGCTGGAAGCCGCGCCCCAGGCCGGTGGTCAGGTGCGGCTTGCCGCCATGGTGAAGCGCCGGGCCGAGCTGATCGGCATCATCGACTGGCGGCTGTCACAGCTCGACAAGCTGGGCGTCGAGGTCCGCTACAACACATACGCAGAAGCCGGCGACGTGACCGGGCTTGCGCCGGACATCGTCATCATCGCCACCGGCGGCCTGCCACGCCAGGATGGCATAGCCGAAGGAGGCGAACTGGCCACGTCGAGCTGGGACGTCATTTCCGGCGACGCCAGCATCGGCGAGGACGTGCTGTTGTACGACGACAATGGCGCTCACCCCGGCATGGCCGCGTCAGAGGCAATCATGGCGGCCGGCAGCAAGCTCGAAGTCGTCAGCCCTGAACGGATGTTCGCGCCCGAGATCGGCGGGCTCAACCTGGTGCCCTACATCGAGAAGCTGCAGGGTCATGGCGCTGTCGTCACCACGATGACCCGGGTACACGCCTTGCGCCGCGAGGGCAACAAGATCGCCGCCACGCTCACCAGTCCCTACAACGAGGCGGTGATCGGCGAACGGCTCGTCGATCAGGTGGTTGTCGAGTATGCCACCACGCCGCTGGACGAGTTGTATTTCGAACTCAAGCCCGGCTCGCGCAACCACGGCGAGATGGATTATGAAGCGCTGGTGGCGGGCAAGCCGCAGCAGGTGGTCCGCAACGCGCAGGGCGCCTACCAGCTGTTCCGCATCGGCGATGCGGTAGCCTCGCGCAACATTCATGCCGGCATCTATGACGCGCTAAGACTGTGCAAGGACTTTTGAAACGCGGAGCAATCCGTCCGCTGACGCATTTCAGTGGATAAGCTGTGCAAAACCGTGAGCGCCCGTTGCACCTGCGGCAATTTGGCAGCAGCATAAGCTCATCAACCAACGGAGAGGCAACTTTCCGGACGTTGACGGGAACCGGAAAGCCTTGATTTTCTTCGGAAACTGCGGCGGACCAGTGACCGATTGCCGGCCTCGCCGGACCTGATGCTGAGCGCACGAGGATGGCCCTGATCGCAGGCTTTCGGGCTTGTTTGATGGCTGTCCACCTTCGGGAAAGTGGCTGTTCGCTGAAGGGCTGGATCAACGGGACGGCAGAACAGGAAACGCGCAAAGCGGGCAACCGCCTTGCGCGTTTTCTTTTCGTGGGCCAGGCGGCCTTTGGGCCATCCCGGTAGCCGTTACTTGCTCAGATGCAGGCGGCGCAGTTCGTCGGCCACCATCTGGAAGTTTTTCACCAGAGCCGCGTTGGACGGCGGATCGAAGTACTTCTCGGGGCCCGAGGCGCACGACTTGATCAGGTTGCGCTGGGTGGCGCTGGAGACGTTGTAGGCGAACGAGTACACCACGATGCCTGCCTCCTTGACGTTGTCGCAGGCCTGGTCAAGCATCTGGTTCTGCGCATTGATCGCGGTCCAGTAGCTGGACGAACCCAACCGGGCCTGGTTGAGGAAGCCGTAGGCCGTGTATGTCGAACCGTTGTGGTTGCCCCGTGTGTCGAACGTGTTCTCGCCATCGGTGAGCAGCACCATCGCCTTGGTGATCTCCTTGTCGTCGTAGGAGGCACCCTCGGTGAACGGCTCGCCCGGCGACAGCACGCGCAGGCCCCAGCCCACGCCCTCGGCCACGTGCGTATAGCCGTTAGCCTGCATTCTGTTGATGGTGTTCAGCACCGGCGCCTTCTGGTTGGTCAGCGCCTGGATCGGCTGGATGTTGCAGCCCATCTCGGGACCGCGGGCATTGGTGTTGATCCGGTCCTTGCGATACTTCCGGGCATGTGACTGCTGCTGTTCAAGAGAGCCACTTGTTCTCGTGTCGCTCAGGTAATTGTTGTAGTAGCGAGCCCTGTCGCCACCGCAGTTGGTCTTGGTGCCGCTCCAGGTATAGCAGGACTGGTTCTCACTGGCATTGCCCGGCTCGTCCGGCGCGAAGGCCGGCACGAACAGGGTGTTGGGATCGACGATGTTCGGCGATGGTCGTTCACCGACATGACGCCGGCGCGCGACTCGACGCAGCCCGGCCAGGTACGGTTTGAACGCAGGTTTGATACGGCTTGCCAGGCAGCCCAATTGTGTCGGGGATCAGCGCCGCTGCCGGTGAAATTCTGCCGCGACAGCGGGTTGCGGCCCTCGGTGTCCAGCCACCCTGCGCCGGTCTTGTCGGGACCGACGTTGACGAACTGCGAGAACGGCACCACCGCCACCTTCAGCGCATCCGCCTCGCTGCGCGGGCCGAACAGGATCTCGACGAAATCGTTCGCCGCCACCTTCAGCGTCGACAGCCGGCTCTGCGAGGCCATCGAGCCGGTATTGTCGAACACCAGCGCCACTTCCAGTCCATTCGACTCCTTGTTCACCTCGGACGTCGCGGCAATCACCTGGTTGTCTTAGCCCGCTACCTTCATCAGGTAGTTGCCGACGGTGACCTTGCTGTCGATACGCAGCTTGCCGTCATCAGTGACGGTCATGGTCATCTGCGGCGTGCCGGCGTTCTTCGGCTTGCCGAAGTTGGAATGGAAGTAGTCCGTGGCGACGCGTTGCAGTTCGGCATCGCTGAGGTTGATTTCACGGCCCGCCGCCAGGGCGGCGGCGTCGGTGGCGGCCTGCAGGCGGGCCTGCACCGACACCCAGTTGCCATAGTCGACGGCAGCTCCACCTGCCATCACCAGCGGCACCGCGACCACCGCCACGACTGCCGCCATGTTGCCCGACTCATCCTTGAAGAGCCGGCGCAATTGCGCGAGCTTAGCACCAAGTTTACGCATTTCACTCTCCCGTTGCGGCGGGGCATGGTCTCCATTGCCGCTTGTCGCGTGACTGGCTTCTCTCCACTCCAGCACGCAAGGTTGTCGATGTTGTTTTCTAACACCTGCGAAGCAAGCTGTGTGATTTGGAGAAATTTTGAGATAACAAAAACTGAATCAAATCAGCTGGTTTGAATATCCCGGACAAGACGTTCGGCACCCGGAGGCAACAAAAACATCAGTCTCCGTGCGCGTTTCAGGTCAACACCTTGCCGGGGTTCATCAGCCTTTGCGGATCAAGCGCCCGGGCCACAAGGCGGGCTGCGTGGAGCCTGCCCGGATCACCGTGAACGGCAAGCGCCGCCATCTTTTCCAGTCCGATGCCGTGCTCTGCCGAGATCGATCCCCCCATCGCCTTGAGGCGGTTGAACACAGCTGCGTCGGCTGCCGCCTTGTCAGGCTCGCCGCCACCGGGCGCGGCAATGGTGATGTGCAGGTTGCCGTCGCCAAGGTGCCCCATGAGGCTCAGGAACAGCCCGCCGGGAAGCGCCGCAATGCGCGCCTCAAGCCCCGTCGCATAGGCGTCAAGCTGGTCAAGCGGCACCGTCACGTCGTACCAGTGGCCGCCCGGCCACACCCGCTCCACTGCAAAACTGTCCTCACGGATGCGCCAGAAGTCAGCCGCCTGCTGCGCGCTTTGCGCGATGATCGCATCGTCCAGCTCGCCTTGCTCCGCAATCCGGGAAAGCGCCTCCTCCAGCCCGGACCGGGCCGCCTCGAAGCTGCCGCCCGCGACCTCGAACAGCACAAGCACCTGTCCCGGGCAAGACGACGTGACCGCTTCCAGCCCGCACTGTGCCGCTGTCGTCTCAGCGTACGGCCGCCACATCACCTCTGCCCGCAGCAGTCCGCCCGCCGCGCGCATGGCGTGAAACGCGGCCACTGCATCCGCCGCGCTGGCAAACCCTGCCAATGCCGTCGCCGACGCCTGCTCCAGCGGTTCAAGCTTCAGCACCGCCCTGGTGACGATGCCAAGCCGACCCTCCGCCCCGATCAGCAGGTGCTTGATGTCGAGCCCCTCATTGACCTTGGTCACCCGCGACATGTCGCTGAACAGCGTGCCGTCCGGCAACACTGCCTCAAGCCCCAGCACCCGGTGGCGCATCACCCCGCAGCGGAACGCCTCCATGCCGCCGGCATTGGTCGAGATCATGCCGCCGATGGTGGCGGAGCCCCGCGCCGCCAGGTCGATGCCCGGGGTGCGGCCCACCGCCCTGCAGGCCTCTTGCACCGCCAGCAGCGTGGCGCCCGCCTCCACCTCGATGCACCCGGCCGCCGTATCGGGATCGCCCACCCTGTTCATGCTGCCCATGTCAATTACCAGTTGCCCGGGCTGGCTGACGCCTGCACCGGCAAGCCCCGTCCGCCCGCCATGGACAACCATGGGCACTGCATAATCACGGCAAAGCCCGACGATGGCCTGCACTTCGGCTGTTGAGGCGGGCTGCGCCATCAGCCCTGCGCCCAGGTTTCCAGGCTCGACGCCGGGATCCATCACCGCCACCTCGTCCGCTGCGCGCACCCGGCACACCCGTTCCAGAGCCTTGATGAAACCGTCCGCAATCGCCATCGCCGCCGCCCTTGCCGCTGCCCGTCAATCGCCGCATGATGCCGTGAATGCACCACCTCCACCAGCCCGTCAGGCCTGTTCTCCCATGACTTCCGAACACCACGTGAAAACGCCGTCCGGCAAGCTGCGCGCCCGCGGCCTGGGCCTGCCGTTGCCCGGCAAGCCCGGCCCGCTCAATGCCATCACCGATGTGGCAGGCGTCGAAGTGGGCTATTCGACCATCATCGAGGGTGACAGCGTGCGCACCGGCGTCACGGCCATCCTGCCGCGTGGGCGCAGCGGCGCCGAAGCACCCTGTCTTGCGGGCTACCACTCGTTCAACGGCAATGGCGAGATGACCGGCACGATCTGGATCGAGGAGGCCGGCGAGCTGCAGACGCCCATCACCATCACCAACACGGCGTCCTGCGGCACCGCCCGCGATGCAACCCTGAAGTGGCTGGTGAACAACGGCATCGGCACTGGCCAGGACTGGGGCCTGCCTGTCGCTGCCGAGACCTATGACGGCTATATGAACGACATCAACGGCTTCCACGTGACAGACGCGCACGTATTCGAAGCGCTTGATAGAGCCACCGCCGGTCCGCTGGAACTGGGCTCGGTGGGTGGCGGCACCGGCATGATGACCTATGAGTTCAAGGGCGGCTCGGGCACCGCGTCACGTCAATTGATGGCAGGCGGCAAGGGCTGGATGCTTGGCACCTTCGTGCAGTCCAACTTTGGCCGGCGGCCGGAATTGACGGTGCTCGGCGTGCCGGTGGGCCGCAAACTGACGGGCGGCGAGTTTCTCGACCGCGGCACCGGCTCGATAATCGCCGTGGTCGCGACGGACGTGCCCCTGCTGCCGCACCAGTTGAAGCGCTTGGCCCGTCGCGTGCCCGTGGGCCTCGCCCGCACCGGCACCTATGGCCACCACTCTTCGGGCGACATCTTTCTCAGCCTTTCAACTGCCAACGCCAGCGCGCTGTCGTCCGCTGGCGTGCGCCAGCTTGAGGCACTGGCCGACAGCGAACTTGATCCGCTGTTCGAGGCGGTGGCGGAAACCGTCGAGGAGGCGGTGCTCGACGCCCTGATCTGCAACGAAACGATGACCGGCAAGGGCGGCTTTACACTGCGCGCCCTGCCGCATCACGATCTCGTCGGCCTGCTCAAACAGGCCGGCAAGCTTTAGATCAGGCTTTCTTCACGCCGCATGTGTTGATGCCCAGCAGGCTGTAGGGCGGGCACCAGCCGATGGCAGCGGTGAACAGCGGCACGACGCCGATCCAGCCGAGCCATGCATACTGACCGGTGCCGGTGAGCGCCCAGGCGATCAGCGCGATGCCCAGGATGGCGCGAATGGCGCGGTCTACAGTTCCTACGTTCTTGGTCATGATGAGTTCTCCTCGCATGATGTGATCAAGGTGGCTCGTGGCCTGCCCTGCTACGTGCATCATTCAACATGGCCTTGGGGCGGGCGTCTGTGACCTGGGTCACACAAGCGCTGTCATTCGGTCGCGGCAAGCTGCCGCAGACCCCCTTCATCGGTCACAGTGATTTCACCCCGGTTGAGCGCAACCAGTCCGCGCCGCTCCAGTTCCTTGAGCAACCGCGACACCACCTCGCGGGCCGTGCCAAGCTCCGCAGCAATGGCCTGGTGGGTAACCTCCACGTGGCCGCCCTGCGCCCGCGCCAGCAGCCATGCCGCCAGCCGCCGGTCGATATGACCGAACGCCACCTCGTTCACCAGTCCGAGCAGTTCGTTCAGCCGTGTCGAGAACGACGAGAAGATGAAGTGCCGGAACGCCTGGCTGACGTTCATCATCTCGTCAAAAGCCGCCCTGGGGATCAGCAGCGCCGTGACCGCCGTCTCGGTCACCGCTTCGGCGTCATAATCGGTGCCCTGGATCAGGCACGACGTGGTCAGCACGCAGGTTTCTCCGCCCGTCACCCGGTAAAGCACGATCTCGCGCCCCGACGCCGCCAGCATCCGCACCTTCACCGAGCCGTCCAGCACCACGATATAGTTGCGGCAGGCCGAGCCCGGTTCAAAAACGGTCTGCCCGGCCGGCAGGCTGACCACCTGCGCGCTTGACCCCGCCTTGCGCAGCACGCCAGGCTCAACTGCTGCAAGCATCGGCACCTGCAGGGCCGCCTGCTCAAAAGAATCGGGCGCATGAGTTGTGTTCATGCGCCCGATCCTAATCCGTAATGCTGGCCTGCGTCACGCCACGCCGAGCTTCTTCTGCAGGTTCGACGACGACGTCGTATACTGGAACAGCAGACGCTCGCCCGGATTGATGATGCGGAAGGCTTCCTGCGCCATCAGCGCGGCCTCGTGGAAGCCCGACAGGATCAGCTTCAGCTTGCCCGGATAGTGGTTGATGTCGCCAATGGCGAAGATGCCCCGTTCGGACGTCGAGAACTTCTCGGTATCGACCGGGATCAGGTTTTCTTCAAGGTTCAGGCCCCAGTCGGCCACCGGACCCAGTTTCATAGTCAGGCCGAAGAACGGCAGCATGGTGTTGCAGGCAACGTCGAACTCGCCGTCCTTGCCCTTGACGGTCGCCGCGCTCAGCACGCCATTGTCACCCTTGAGGCCGGTCACCTGGCCGATGTGGAGGTTCATCTTGCCCGACGCCACCAGCTCGCGCATCTTGTTCACGCTGTCGGGGGCCGCGCGGAATTCGTCGCGCCGGTGCAGCAGCGTCATGGAGTTGGCCAGCGGCTGCAGGTTGTTCACCCAGTCCAGCGCCGAGTCGCCGCCGCCGACGATCAGGATGTCCTTGTTGCGGAAATCTTCCATCCGCTTCACCGAGTAGAACACGCTGGTGCCCTCGTAGTCCTCGATGCCGGGGATCGGCGGCTTCTTCGGCTGGAAGCTGCCGCCGCCTGCCGCAATCACCACAACCTTGCAGTGGAACTTGAGCCCGCCATCGGTCTCCAGTTCGAAGGTGCCATCGTCCTTGCGGTTCAGGCCGGTGACCATCTGGTTGTAGTGGTAGGCCGGATTGAACGGAGCCGCCTGCTCCAGCAGCCGGTCGGTCAGTTCCTGGCCGGTCACGATCGGCAGCGCCGGAATGTCGTAGATCGGCTTTTCCGGATACAGTTCGGCGCACTGGCCGCCGGGCTTGTCGAGGATGTCGACCACGTGGCACTTGATGTCGAGCAGGCCCAGCTCGAAGATCGCGAACAGCCCGCACGGGCCCGCTCCAACGATCACGACATCGGTTTCAATCGCCTGTTCGGTCATCGGCGAACTCTCCTTGATTTAGTGGGGTCAGGCAGGCGCTGGCGCGCACCGCCCGCTCAGAACTGCTTTTCGGGAACCCGCAGCACGAGGCCGTCGATGTCGTCGGACACGCGGATCTGGCAGGACAGGCGTGACGAGTCCTTCACGTCGAAGGCGAAGTCGAGCATGTCTTCTTCCATCTCGGACCGCTCGGCCAGCTTCTCGGCCCATTCGCCCTGCAGGTAAACGTGGCAGGTGGCGCAGGCGCACGCGCCGCCGCAGTCGGCATCGATGCCGGGCACCATGTTCTTTACGGCCACTTCCATGACGGACATGCCGTTGTCGCCCTCGACGGTGTGTTCGGTGCCATTGTGTTCAATGAAGGTGATCTTCGCCATGTCGCTTTCCGGTTTACTGTACGTGATGCAAACTTGTTTGCATACACTCAATATTTCCCAGACTTGTAGCTAGGCCGGATGGGCCGAAAATGCAACAGAAACCATTGCGGAACTGCACCCGTCACGCACTTGTGCGACAATAGGAAACGGATGGTCACAAAGGTCTGGAGTCAACCGGGCGCCGCCATGTGGCCGGCGGCGGGCCGTCAGCCTGCGAGCCGGGCGAGTTCCACCACGAAGGCGTCGCGGGCCTTTCGCAGGTCCTGGAGGTCGCGGGCATCGCCCGCCCCGCCGTCGAAGCCGGCTGTCTCAAGCCACTCTGCCACGTCGGCCACTTGCCAGACGCCCACCGCCCGGGCAGCGCCTTTGAGCGTGTGCGAGGCCTGCTTCCATGTGCCCGCGTCAGCGCAGGCTGAAAGTTCGGCAAGCTGGTTCTCAAGCTGGATGCTGAACAGACGCAGCAATTCTCCCTGCAAGTCCGCATCGCCCAGTGTGTACTGGTCAAGATGATCGAAATCGATAACGTCCGCGCCATCCCGGGACGCATCGTGCCTTGTCCGGTCCTGATTGTGCACGCGAATATCTCCGTTGGCCGTCCCTGCTCCATCCCGGCGGGAAGTATGCGGCAAACTTGCGTAAGACAAGTTGCAGAAACCGTTCAAATTCGATTCATTTCTGTGCATGACGTTAACCAATTGTGCAGAAATAGAGGTTGATGTCCGGTTTTTGCGTCGAACCGCCATGGCTTTTGCATTAGAGTTTCAGGCTGGACGCACGGGTGGGACTCCGGCAGTCCGCCGCCGAAAGCACACAATGACGGTGTAGCGGCGACGGTCACGGGATTATTGACTGTCCCAACCGTGAGGGAATGAAAGTCGTCAGGCGGTCCGGAGGCCTCCGGAAGTTCCGGTGCGGACAGCCTGGTTGATGTAAGTGATTTAGTTGCGGGGAAGCATAGTCATGTCGAGTGAAGTCAACCAGCCGCGCCGCGCATCGCGCCGTACCCGGCGGCCTGCTGAACAAGCCGACGACCAGCCGGTGCAGCAGGAGGCCATGGAGCGCCGCCGCATGGAAGCGCGCGAGCAGCGCCGCCGCGAGGCCATGCTGCGCGGCCACCCCGCCAACGAGAACGACGCCTCCGTCGCCAATTCGCTGAGCGCCATCCGCCGGCGCACCTCGACAACGCCGATCTGGACCGCCGTTGTTGTCTCTATGGTGTGGCTGATGGTCTGGATCGTGCTTTACGTTCCCGCCCTTGCCCAGCTCGGCAGCCCGTTCAGCCTCGAGAACCTGCCCGTTACAGTGCGCACCCTGATGATTGCGCTGGTGCCGGCCGCAGGCTTCATCACCATCGGCTACCTGATCTATCGCGCCAACCAGATGAACAACGTCTCGCAGGCCCTGATGCAGACGGCCATGCGTCTGGTGCGTCCGCAGGACATCGCGACCGAAAGCCTGTCGTCGGTCTCGCAGCTGGTCCGCCGCGAAGTCGACCAGCTGGTCGGCGGCGTTGAGCACGCAGTACAGCGCGCCACCGAACTCGAAGGCGTGATCCACAAGGAAATGGCCAATATCGAGCGCGCCTTCGGTGCCAACGAAGAGCGCATCCGGCTGATGCTCGAAGGCCTCGAACGCCAGCGCCACGCGCTGCACGAGACCGGCCTGGTCATCGGCAGCGAGGCGCAGCCGCTGCTCGGCCGCCTGGAAGAGAACACCCAGGGCCTGTCGGGCCTGATTGCCAACGCGTCATCGACGCTGGCTGCCCTTGAGCACAACCTGAAGAACACCACTGCGGAACTGGCCCATACCGTTGACGAGATTTCCAGCCGCGCCAGCTATGTCGGCACCGAGATTTCCGGCCAGACCGCGCGCATGGAGCAGATGTCGGGCACTCTGGTTTCCGAGATGCGACTTTTCTCCGACAACGTATCGAACCAGGTGTCGGTGATGCAGGATACCGCCCAGCGGCTGAATGCCGAAGGCATGCAGTTTGGCGACAGCCTGCGCATGCTAGAGGGCAGCGTGTCCGGCGCCATCCGCGAGAGCCTCGACGAACTGCGCACCGTTCGCGGCGAAGTGTCCGGCGGGCTGGAGGAGATCACCGCCTCGATGTCCGGCCAGTTGCGTGGCGCAGCGGAGGAGACCGCGGGCCTGCTGCGGTCTGTCGGCGACAACGTTACCGGCAACATCCGCTCTGCCTCGGGCGAAGTGGTGCAGACCGTCGAAACGTCATCGGCCAGCGTTGCGGAACAGCTGCGCGCCGTGGCTCAGGAAAACGCCAGCCTGATCAGTTCCGCCGGCGATACCGTAACGGAAACCATTCGCTCGACGTCCGGCAATGTCGTCACCACCATGCAGTCGACCTCCGACGCCATCGTCGGCCAGCTGAAGACTGTCGGCGAGGACGTGGCCCAGTCTGTCCAGGTCACCTCCGAAGTGGTGCTGCGCAACCTCAACGAAGTGGGCACCGAGGTCACTGACCGGGTGCAGTCGGCCGGCAACAACGTGGTCGAAAGCCTTCAGACGACCGGCGAGACGGTGGCCTCGAGCCTCGAAACGACCAGCGTCAAGGTGGCCGAGCAGCTGCGCGCATCTGGCGATGAGATCGCCCGCAATACCGAGATTTCCTCCGAGGCGCTGCTCGATTACATCAACGAAAGCGGCCAGAAGGTCTCCAAGGCCATCGAGCAGGCAGGCACCGGTGTCGCCAACCGGCTCGAGGGCTCGACCGGCGAAATGGCAAACCTGCTCAATTCGTCCGTGGAGAAGGTCACCGAACGCCTGACCGCTGCGTCTGCCGCCGTCGGCGAACAACTCGACCTGTCTGGCGACTCGTTGACCGAGAAGCTGCTGTCGATCTCGGGCGAGTTCGTGCAGAACGTCGCCACCGCCCGCGACGAGGTCTACACCTACATGGAAGACGTGTCCGGCAAGATGACCGGCACGCTGGAAAAGGCCTCGAGCGACCTGTTCAAGCGGTTCGAGACCATCACCGACGAGATCACCGGCAAGCTGGAAACCTCGGCCGGCACCCTGTTCAACCGCGTCGAGACCGCCACGTCGCTGATGTCAGGCCACCTCGACGAGTCGACGGCGCGGCTGTCTGGCCAGATCGAGGAAACCTCGGACGCCATGGTGGTTCGCCTCGAAGGCGCCACCTCGCGCATGGCTGAACTTCTCGATCAGGCTTCTCTGGGCATGACCGGCAACCTCGACAAGACCACCTCGGCGCTGACCGAACGGCTGAATACGTCGTCTGCCGAATTGACTGGCAAGCTGCAGCATGCCACCACGGCGCTGGCCGAGTTGCTGGACAGCACTTCAGCCGACCTGACAGGCAAGCTGGAAACGACCACCCGCTCGCTGTCCGAGCGCCTCAGCAGCAATGCCGGCGAACTGACAGGCAGGCTCGAGGACGCAACGTTGCGCATCGCCAACGTGCTGGACGAAGCCTCGGTCGAGATGACCGGCAAGCTCGACTCTACCGCCAACGCGCTGGCCGACCGCCTCGATTCATCGTCGGGCGCCATGACCAGCCGCCTCGACGAGGTGTCGCTGCTGCTCACCGACCGCCTCGACACCACTTCATCGAGCATGACCACCCGCCTCGATAGCGTGGCCGACACCATGACCACCCTGATGAGCCAGCTGGAGGAACGCTCCGGCACCGTGCTCAACCAGATCGAGGGCATGTCCGGCCAGCTCGATTCAACCACTTCGCAGTGGTACGCCCACGTCGAGAAGGCCAACAGCGAAATGGCCTCGCGCTTCGAGAAGACCACGCAGGACGTTGCCGAGACCATGGAGAAGTCCGGCGAGGCAATGTTCATGCGCCTCGAGGCCAACTCGCGCGACATGGGCAAGCGCTTCGACCTTGCCAACACCCTGCTGGAAGAGATGACCAGCGACGTCATCAACCGCATGGACAGTGCTGGCGAGGTGTTCTCGAAGATGCTCGACGAGCGCGCCGAACGCGTGTTCAACGAACTCGGCACCGCCCGCACCGCCTTCGCAGAAGGCCTGGATGGCGCCGCCCGCGAGCTGATCGGCGAACTTGGCCGTGCATCGACCTCGTTTGCAGACAGTCTCGAGGAAAGCACGCAAGCCATATCCGGCCGTTTCGAGGGTCACGCCTCCGACATCATCGGCAGGCTCAACTCTTCTGCCGGAGAGCTGGAGACCCGCGCCGGCGAAGCCTCCCGCCGCCTTGAGGAAACCGGTGCGAAGTTCTCCACCAACCTTGACCAGGCGTACACGCTGCTCACCGACGCACTCAAGGAAACCGCCGGTGAACTCGACCAGCGCATCGACACCGTATCGACTTCGCTGGTGGGCCGCCTCGATGCAACCTCGGGCAAGATCTCCGAGCGTCTCGACGGCACTGCCGCCAAGGTGGAGCGCGCCGTGCAGGTGTTCAACGATCGCATCGACCGGCTCATGGATACCCGCGACACCCAGATGGCGGACTTGCTGACGAAGCTCGGCAAGAAGTCCGAGGAAGTCGACGGCATCATGGCCCGCTATCTGGAGCGCGTGGAGCAGTCGCTGACCGACGCCAATGGCCGCACCGACGAACTTGGCCGCCTGATGGCGTCGCAGTTCTCGGCTGCCTCCGACCAGCTGCAGGAAGAGATCAAGAAGATCGAGGCGATCTCCGACGAGCAGGTCAGCCGCGCTGCCCGCAACATCATGGCCCAGCACCAGGAAGTGGTTCGCCAGCTCAACGCCACCATGTCCGGCTCGACGGAGGAGTTCTCCTCCACCGCCGACGAGATGCGCGAGGCGGCCGCCAACGTGGTCCGCGAGATCGAGTTCGCCCGCACCGAACTGCGCCGGGCCGTGCTGGAACTGCCGGCTGAAACCCGCTCGTCCGCCGACGCCATGCGCAAGGTGGTGGCCGACCAGATCACCGCACTCAACGCCCTGGCTGACGTCGTCAAGCGCCAGTCCACCGCCCTGTCGATGTCGGGTCCCGGCATCTACATACCGCCGGAGAGCCGGGGGCGTTCGCCGGGAAAAACTGAGGCATCTGCGTCCCTCGCTGCTTCGCGGACGTCAGGTGCCAGAAAAACCGAGCGCAGCGAACCCTTGCAGGAAGATACCCGGTCTGCCCGGTCAGGCAGCGACAAGCCGTCGATGAGCCGTTTCCTCGGCGGTCTGCTGTCCGGCGATGCCGAACCTGAGACGACTGCCAGCCGGTCATCCCCGGCGCGCAAGTCGCCGAGCCGCGAAACCGAGGCGCTGGTTGCCAAGCTCAACGCTGCCTCGCGCGACGTCTACGAGGCGCTGCAGGGCGGCCTGCCGAAGGACCTGGAGAAGACCTATCGCGAGGGCGTGACGCAGGTTTACACCCATCGCCTGTTCCAGGGCCGCGGCCGCAAGCTGATGGACCAGGTGCGCGCTGCCTATCGTGACGAACGGCTGGTGCGCCAGCGGGTCGATGGCTTCATCCGCCTGTTCGAGCGGCTGCTGGACACGATCGCCGCAACCGATGCGGGCGAGGAACTGGTCGACCAGTGCCTGGCGTCCGAAACCGGCAAGGTCTACCTGATGCTGGCCGAAGCTGCAGGCCGGGTGAAGCACTAGAAGCCGCCTTTGCCAGTCAGCACCGTCACCCCGGCGAAAGCCGGGGACCCTCGCCGCAACGCCCGGCATGAAGCCATGCAAACTGGCACCAGCGCCCATGCCGCACTGCCCTCTTGCGCAGTGCAGCATTCACCATGCTAAATGCCGCCTTCTCCACACAGATTGCATGAGTTGAAAGATGGACATCGAACGCCCCTATCTCCTGTTTCTCGGTGACGTGCACGACCAGCTGGCCGCGAAGACTGCGCAAGGCGTGGTCGACTGGCGCCCCGAGTGGTGCCTTGGCCAGATGCGCCTGCCCAACTGCCAGGCCGACACCGGCCTTGCCGACATGTCCATCGAGGAAGCCGTGGCCAGGGGCGCGCGCACCGTGGTGGTCGGCGTGGTCAATGCCGGCGGCGTGCTGCCGGACCACTGGGTCGCCGAGATCGTCAAGGCCATCGAGGCCGGCATGAACGTGGCCACCGGCCTGCACAAGCGCCTGTCGTCCATCCCGGCCATTGCCGAGGCGGCGGCAAAGCATGGCGCCAAGCTGCACGATGTGCGCTTCTCCGATATCTCCTTCGCCACCGGCAAGGGCACCAAGCGCCCCGGCAAGCGCGTGCTGGCCGTCGGCACCGACTGCTCGGTCGGCAAGAAGTACACCGCGCTGGCGCTGGACGTCGAAATGCAGAAGCGCGGCATGAAGTCGGACTTCCGCGCCACCGGTCAGACCGGCGTGCTGATCTCCGGCCGCGGCGTGGCGCTCGACGCCGTCATCGCCGACTTCATTTCCGGCGCCGCCGAGTGGATTTCCCCGGCCAACGACGAGGATCACTGGGACTGCATCGAGGGCCAGGGTTCGCTGTTCCACCCCTCCTTCGCCGGCGTGACGCTGGGCTTGCTGCACGGCGCGCAGCCTGATTGCTTCGTGGTTTGCCATGAGCCTACGCGGACGAAGATGCGTGGCGTCGAACACCCGCTGCCCACCATCCAGCAGGTCATTGACCGCACCATCGTCGAGGGCCAGCTGACCAACCCGGACATCCAGTGCGTCGGCATCTGCATCAACACGCAGAAGCTGTCCGACGCTGAAGCCGCGGACTACCTGGCCAGGGTCGGCAAGGAACACGGTCTTCCCTGCGTCGACCCGATCCGCACCGGCATCGGCCCCATCGTCGATGAAATCCAGAAGCGTTACCCGTCCTGATGGCGTCTCCGGTCAAGCTCACTGTTGCCCACGAAAGCTGGCCCATCGCCGGCAGCTTCACCATTTCGCGCGGCTCGAAGACGTCCGCCGAAGTGGTGCACGTGACGCTCGAGCGCAACGGCGCGACGGGCCACGGCGAGTGCGTGCCTTATGCCCGCTATGAGGAAACCATCGACGGCGCCATGGCCGACCTTGAGGCCGCCCGCGCCGCCATCGAGGCGGGCTGCACCCGCGCCGATGTGCCGGGCCTGTTGAAGCTTCACGCCGCCCGCAACGCGCTGGACTGCGCGCTGTGGGACCTTGAAGCGAAACTGACAGGCACCCCGGCGTGGAAACTGGCGGGGCTGGCGGCAGAGCCGCAACCGGTCATCACCGCCTACACGCTGAGCCTGGACACGCCGGAGAAAATGGCGCATGCGGCGGCCAGGGCATCTGCCCGGCCGCTGTTGAAGATCAAGCTGGGTGGCGATGGCGATGACGAGCGCCTGCGCGCCATTCGCTCGGCCGCTCCCGGCACCCGGCTGATCATCGACGCCAACGAAGGCTGGAAACCGGCCGAGCTCGACAATCGTCTCGCCGTATGCGCCGAGACCGGCGTCGAACTGGTCGAGCAGCCGCTGCCCGCCGGTGATGACGAGGCGCTCAAGGGCCTCGGCAAGACGGACGTGCTGATCTGCGCCGACGAGAGCGCCCACGGCAAGGAAGACCTGCACAAGCTCCAGGGCAAGTACACCGCAATCAACATCAAGCTCGACAAGACTGGCGGCCTGACCGAGGCGCTGGCCCTGGCCCACGCGGCGCGCGATAAGGGCTTCGAGATCATGATCGGCTGCATGCTGGCGACCTCGCTGGCCATGGCGCCGGGCCACATCATCGCGCAGATGGCGAAGGTGGTGGACCTCGACGGCCCGCTGCTGCTGGCAAAGGACCGCGAGCCCGGCATCCGCTTCGATGGCTCGCTGATGTATCCGCCTCCTCGCGAGCTATGGGGTTAGGCGCTTCAGCGCAAACGCCAGCACGAATGATACCGCGCACATCGCCGCCATCCACAGGTAGGCGCCGCCGCCTTGGGCCGCATAGGCCCATCCCGCCAGCGAGATCGCCCCGGTCATCACCACCCCGCCGGAAATCGCCCCGAACAGGCCTTGCGCCGTGCCGGCGAAGCCCGCCTCCATGTGGCGGCGGATGAAGTAGATGGTGCCGAGGTGCGTCATGCCGTAACTCGCCGCATGCAGCAGTTGCAGCGCCGCCACCATGGCCAACGGCGGGTCGAATGCCATCGCAGACCAGCGCAGTGCGCCCAGCCCTGCCCCGGCCATCAGCAGCCCCACCGGTCCGAACCGGTCCAGCGGCCGCTTCGCCCAGTTGAACAGTACGATCTCTGCCACGACACCAATCGACCACAAGGTGCCGATGGTCAGGCCGCTGCAACCGAGGCTCTCCCAGTGCACCGAGCCAAAGCTGTAATAGACCGCGTGCCCCGCCTGGGTGAGACCGGCCACGGCAATGAGCATGATGAAACTCGCCGTCAGCAACACCGTGCGCGCTGCCTTCAGCGACATGTCGCGCCGCGCGCCGCTTCTTGCCGCTCCCAGCTTGGGCAACAGGAACCCGCTTGCTGCCAGCACGAGGTGCGTGGCCAGCAACACCCAGCCAAGCTGCTCCGCCGCAAGGACACCGAGTGCCGCACCGGCCCCGAGCGAGCCTGCAATGAAGGTCACCGAGCCTGCGATGCGCACCTTGCCATAGTCATAAAGCCCAGCTTCCGATTGCTCTACCGCCACCGTGTCGAGCATCGGCATGACCGGCGCCCAGGCCAGCGCCGCCAGCACGATGCACACGGTGACCGGCCAGACGCCGTCCACCAGGTTGGCCGCCAGCATCATCACGCTCGCCGCCACACTCAGGGAGATGATGAACCCCCGCCTGGCCTCCAGCCGGTCCGCCCAGTAGGTGAGAACAGGCATAGCCACCACCCGCACCACCGACTGAAGCGCCAGTGCCGTGGCCACCTCGGCGATGGAAAACCCGCGCGCCGCCAGCCACACCGGCAGGAACGGCAGCATCACGCCGACCATCAGCAGCAGCGAGCCATAGACGGAAGCGGTGCGGATGGCCGGGTTTGCCGTCATCGATTACCCCGGTTGCTGCGGTCTGATCGCAAGCGCGTGGCCTTTGGAAAGGTTTCGGTAACCATTTCGGTGAATATTGCTGTGAGTAAAGGGCGTTACGTGCGCGTACCTGGCGTGACAAGGGGCAAAATGTCAAAAACAACCGCCGTCGACACTGTTTCCGGTCTCGACTATGAGGAAATCGAGGAAGCGGTGATGGAAACCGCCCGCGGGCGATGGTTCCTGACCGAATTCGCACGCCGTCAGCGCGCCAGCGATACCAAGATCCTGCTCGACGCCATCCGCCGGCTTGAGGACCAGCTTCTCGCCATCCCGGCAACATCTTCCGCATCCTCCAGCCTCGGCACCATGGTCGCCGAGGCCGAGGTCGAACTGCAGCGCCTGTCCGGCGCAGGCGGGACGGAGCATGGCTCGGTCAACGCCCGCGATCTCGCAACCCGTCTTGCCCTTGTCACAAGCAACCTGCGCGATGCCGCACGCGCGCCTGCCGAAACCATTGCCGAACGCCTCAAGCCGGAGATCGACCGGCTTCAGGCCTGCGCCGGCGACCAGCAGGAACTGGCAAGCAAGCTATCCCGCGCCGCCCAGATGGTGCGCCGCCTGTGTTCATCCGAAGCGGTTGAAGAAACGGGCCTGATCGCCTCGCCGGAGCGCCGGATCGCAGCCCCCGTGCCAGACAAGCCCGCGCCCGCCCCGGCTGCCACCATCGAAGCGGCAAGACCGGCCGCCAACACCGCCGCCGCGCCAGAAAAGGCGCCAACCGTTCCCGCGTTCGTGCCGTCCGACGACGACCTGTTCGAAACCGGCCCGGCGCAGGCGACCGTCCACATGCAGCCGCAACCGCCGCAAGCAAGGCAGATCAACCAGTCGCCGGCCCGGCCGCCGCAGGCTGTTGGCCCCGATACGCTGGATTTCTCCGCCATCGAAGTGCCGCCCTTGCCGGACCGTGTCAGCGACGATGAAGACGCCGAAGACGGCAATGACAAGGTTGCAGCGGCAACACCCGCACCGGCCCCGGAAACCCGCGAACAGGAAGAAGACCGGGAGGCCGACCTCAAGGCTCGCGACCGCGTCATTCAGGTAACCCGATCCAGCAGCGCGCGCCGCCAGCAGGACTTCGATGCGCCGCCAATGGCGCCAATCAACGGCCGCATCAACATGACCAACCCGGTCGCCGCCAACCAGCCCCCCACAAAGCCTGCTGCCAGCAGCAGCGTCTCCGCTGGCGCTGCCGGCCAGGACAAGAAACGCATCATCGTGATCCGCCGTCCCGCCGACGGCTCGGAAGGGATTCCGCTTGCCGGCGACCCGCACGGCGGCGGCGGCAGTCCGGGCTCTGCCTGAGCTGCGGGTCAGGCGCTGCCGAGAATTTCTGCGATCAGTTCCGCATCCGCGTTGCCGCCCGACAGTGTCGCCGCCACGGTCTTGCCGTTGCAATCGATCTTGCCGGCCAGGATCGCCGCGAGCGCTACCGCGCCGCCCGGCTCCACCACCAGCTTCAGCGTCTCGAAAGCAAAACGGACAGCCCGCTTCACTTCTTCTTCGGTGACCGACAGCCCGCCGGCCAGCCGCGGCTGATTGACTGCAAAGGTCATCTCGCCCGGCGTCGGCGTGACGATGGCGTCGCAGATCGACATCGGGCCCGGCGCATTGCTGACCCGCTCGCCCGCCGCCAGCGACCGGCCATAGTCGTCGAAGCCCACCGGCTCGCACGCATAGACCGCCGCATCGGGCACCAGCTCCTTGACGGCAATAGAAATGCCCGCCGTCAGCCCGCCGCCGCCGGTACACACCAGCACTGCGTCAGGCCGCTGGCCCAGCGCCTCAAGGTCCTGCACCAGTTCAAGCCCCGCCGTGCCCTGGCCCGCAATGATCCATGGATGCTCATAAGGCGGCACGATCTCGGCCTTGCGTTCTGCAGCGATGGCCCCGCCTATCTCCTCGCGGTTGCCGGTAAAGCGGTCATAGGTGACAACCTCGGCCCCCAGCGCCATGGTGTTGCGCTTCTTGATGGCCGGCGCGTCCTCCGGCATCACGATCAACGCCGGAAGGCCCATGATGCGGGCCGCCGCCGCCACCCCTTGCGCATGGTTGCCCGACGAGTAGGCCACCACGCCGCCAGCATTGGCCTCGCGGCTCAACCGGGAAATGTAGTTCCACGCACCGCGGAACTTGAACGATCCCGTCCGCTGCAGGCACTCCGGCTTGAGGAATATGCGCCCGCCAGTGAGCTCGTCCAGAACGTCCGAACGTACCAGCTGCGTGCGCACGGCCCAGTTCTCAAGCCGTTGGAATGCTTCAAGAATATCGCTGAACTCCGGCAATCTTGCTTGCGTCTGCATGGAATCTCATTCCGCATGATCTTGAACCGCCGCATCGACTTTACCATATCCGTCTCGTCAGTTACCCCAAAACCGGAGGGATTATGCACATGACCACGATTGCTCGCCGCAAAGGCCGCTGGACCCCGCTTGGCGTGGCCGCTGTCGTTCTCGGCTTCGTTGCCTGGTGGCCGCTCGGCCTGGCCGTTGTCGCCTACATCATGTGGGGCGGCAGCATCGACGAGCTTGCACAAAAGGGGCTCGACGAACTCAAGGGCGCGTTCAAGTCCGGCACTGCGTCGCGCAGCGGCACCGGCAACGCCGCCTTCGACGCCTATCGCGAGGAAACCCTGCGCCGTCTGGAAGACGAGCGCGCCGAGTTCGACGCCTTCGTCGTCAAGTTGCGCGAAGCCCGCGACCGCGAGGAGTTCGAGCACTTCATGGCCGATCGCAAGAAGGAACTCGCCAAGGGTTGACCCTTCCGGCGGACTTAGGACACCAAACGAAAGGCCCGGCGCTGGCGTCCGGGCCTTTTTGTTGCTAACCCTTCCCTGGATCAGAAGAATCTTCAGGGAGACACGCCTCATGGACCTCGGTATTGCCGGAAAGAACGCCATCGTCTGCGCCTCGAGCCGGGGGCTGGGCCGCGCCTGCGCCATCTCGCTGTCGCGGGCGGGCGCGCACGTCACCATCAATGGCCGCAACGAGGAAAAGCTGAAGGAGGCCGCAGACCTGTGCCTGGCGGCTGGCGCGCGCGGCGTCAACATCGTCAATGCCGATGTGTCGACGCCCGAGGGCCAGGACAAGCTGCTGAACGCTTGTCCCGAATGCGACATCCTCATCAACAACAATGGCGGACCGCCGTTGAAGGACTTCCGCGAACTGGGCCGCGACGCCATCCTCGCCGGGGTCGAGCAGAACATGGTCACCCCCATCGAACTGATCCAGCGGGTTCTGCCGGGCATGCAGGCGCGCAAGTTCGGCCGCATCCTCAACATCACCTCGTCTTCGGTAAAGAGCCCGATCCTCGGCCTTGACCTTTCGTCAGGCGCCCGCGCCGGTCTGACCGCCTTCCTGGCGGGCCCTGCCCGCGCGGTGGCCGGTGACAACATCACCATCAACTGCATCCTGCCCGGCATGTTCGACACCGACCGGCTCAAGGGCTCAACCGTGACCCAGGCGAAGCTGAAGGGCGTCAGCGTCGAGGAAATGGAGACCATGCGCGCCCAGTCTGTGCCGGCGAAGCGCTTCGGCTCACCGGAAGAGTTCGGCGAACTGGCCGCCTTCCTGTGTTCGGCGCAAGCGGGCTACATCACCGGCCAGTCGATCCTTATCGACGGCGGCATGTTCAACGCGAGTATCTGACGTATTGCTCATGTCATCCCCCGGCTCGGACGGGGGACCCAGCATGCCTGTCGCTTGTCCGGGCAGTCGATTGATGAGGTCGCCGGTTACCGGGTCCCCGCTTTCGCGGGGATGACAAGTAGCGCCCCCTCACCACCCTCTGAGGTCAAGATAGTCCTGGCCCGTCCACACGAGATCCTTGTCGATTTCGCCGATATTGGCCGCGTCCTTGCCGTCATAGTCGAACGCATCAAGCACCACGCGGATGGCGTTCAGCCGGGCGCGCTTCTGGTCGTTGGCGTCGAGCACCGTCCACGGCGCATGCGGGGTATCGGTGTTGCGGAACATGTCGGCGATAGCCGCAGTATAGTCGTCCCACTTGGCAACCGACTCGTAGTCGATGGGCGACAGCTTCCACTGTTTCAGCGGGTTGGTCTTGCGCTCATAGAATCGCTTGAGTTGTTCGGCCCGCTCCATCGTCAGCCAGAACTTGAACAGGTGGATGCCCTCGCGCTTCAGCATGCCCTCGAACACCGGCGCTTCCATGAAGAAGTCCTCGACCTGCTCCTCGGTGCAGAATCCGAACACCCGTTCGACGCCGGCGCGATTGTACCAGGACCGGTCGAAGAAACACATGCTGCCCTTGGTCGGCAGGTGATCGACATAGCGCTGAAAATACCACTGCCCCTGCTCAACGTCGGACGGCTTGGACAAGGCGACAACATGGGCATAGCGTGGATTGAGGTTCATCATGAAGCGCTGGATGGTGCCGCCCTTGCCCGCCGCATCACGGCCCTCGAACACCAGCACCACGCGCTCGCCCTTCTCCCGCACCCAGCGCTGCAGCTTCACCAGCTCCACCTGCAAGGCTTCCAGCTGCTCGTCGTACTTCGATCCCTTCAGCTTCTTGTTGCGGATGTAACCGCCGCCATCAGGAAAGGTCAGCGCCTCGATCTCCTTCGGCAATTGGTCGAACTCGAGGCTCCACAGTTCATCGGGAATGGTAGTCTTGTCAGCCACGCCGGGCTCCTTCAGTGCTTGCTGGCGTCAGCGCCACTTGTCCTGCAGGCCATAACCCACATAGGCCGCCTTCAGATAGTTCACCCGTTGCGACGGCATGATGAACCGGCCCGGCATCACCCGCAGCACGGTCGGCAGTGCCTCGTCATGGGCCACCGCCCCGGCGATCACACCCGCCAGCCGGTTGGCCGCATAGCTCGCCATGGCCACGCCGTTGCCGTGCCAGCCGAATGCGCCCCACACATTCTCCATGCCTGGCATCGGCCCGGCAAATGGCGCGCGCGACGAGGTAAGGCAGACGAACCCGCCCCACGAGTATTCCGTCTCGACGTGCTTCCAAGCCGGAAACACCTCTTCGAAGGTCTGCCGCAGGGTGCCGATGATGCGGTTCATCGCCTCCGGCGAGGCATCGGTGCCGCCGCGCCCGCCGAACAGCATGCGGTTGTCCGGCAGCAGCCGGAAGTAGTGCAGCAGCCAACGGGTGTCGTAGGTGGGATCGGTGCTGGTCCAGCCTTGAGCCTTGAGTTCGTTGTCACTGATCGGCCGCGTGACGATGATGCGGGTCAGCGCCGGCAACAGCCTGCCGCCAACCGCAGCGGGAAGCGTCTCGTCGGTATAGCCGTTGGTGGCGATGAGCACGTGCTTCGCGCTCACTTCGCCATCGCCTGTCACCAGCGTGTGCAGACCGCCTGCCGTGCGCCAGCCGGTGACCTCCGACCTGGCGTGCAATTCGACGCCGGCATCGACCGCTACCCGCGCCAGCCCGCGCAGATAGCGCAGCGGATGCAGGCCGAAGGTTTCCGTCGACATCCGGCCCGCATGGAAGGCGGGACTGTCGAAGCCGCGCTCGGCCAGTTCCTCGCGCGTGTAAAAGGCTGAATCATCGCCAAAGGTTTCGCGCATAAAGCGTTGATCGGCCTTGAGTTCCTCGACACGCGAAGGCTTGTGCGCCACTTCCATCTGGCCATTGCCCGTGCGTTGGGCATCAATACCCTCAGCGGCCAGGAAGTCGCCGACGAAGTACACGGCGTCCCGCTGCACCTTGTAAAAGTGCTTTGTCTCGTCGAGGCCAAACCGGCTGATCAGTTCGCCGTAGCTGAGCTTCACCGCACCGGGGCAGCAGAACCCGCCATTGCGCCCGGATGCGCCCCAGCCGACGTGGCCCGCCTCCAGCACCTTGACCTTGAGTCCGTGCTCGCGCGCCAGTACCAGCGCTGCGTGGAGGCCCGCATAGCCGCCGCCGATGATGGCGACGTCTGCCGTATGGGCGCCGTGCAGCGGGGGGGCCTCGCGGTCAAAGGCGGGCGCGGTTGCCTCCCAGTAGCTTGGAACAGCGGCGGTGAAGTCGAAAGCGGATGGATGATAAAGACGCATGATGCAGAAGACGTTGCTGAACACCCGCGCCAAGGTCAAGAGGCAAGGTAGCTGTAAGGTGTGGACTCGTGCCGTCAGCCAGTGTTACCGCTTGGCGGCGGAACAATGTCAGGAACGGCCGGATGCTGCTGTCATCCATCAGGACCATCGCGCCGGTTGCCAGCCTGCTGGCTGCAATGCTGGCTGCCACAACAGTGGCGGATGCGCGGCCGGTCAGCCGCGACGAAGGCCTGCGCAAGATGTATGGCCAGCTGGTGATCAAGGGGTTTGCCGGCCAGACCCCGCGCGACGCCAGCGTGCGCCAGGTGCGCGCCGCACTGGAGCGGTCCGAGATCGGCGGGGTGATCCTGTTCCACAAGAACATCCGCAATCCCAAGCAGGTCGCCGCGCTGACCCGCTACCTGTCCTCGGCCAACACCCCGTTCACGCCGGTGATTGCCGTGGACGAGGAAGGCGGCTCGGTGGAGCGGCTCAACCGCAAGAAGGGCTTCACCTATACGCCGGGCCACTTCCGCATGCAGCAGCGTTACAAGCTGGACGAGGCCCGCAAGCGCTATGACGGCATGGCGGCCGAACTCTCCACCGCCGGGTTCAACACCAACTTCGGCCCTGTGGTGGACCTGCTGGTAAACCCGCAAAACCCGATCATCGCCCGCAAGTACCGCTCCTATGGCGCTCACCCGCTTTACGTGGCGCGCTACGCACAGACCTTCATTGATGTCCACGCCGCGAAAGGCATAGGCACCGCCTTGAAACACTGGCCGGGCCACGGATCGTCCGCCAATGACAGCCACCTGCGTTTTGTCGATATAACGAAACAGTGGCAGCCCGTCGAAATCGAACCCTACCGGCGGCTGCTCCGCGCTGGCTATGACGGCATGGTGATGACCTCCCACCTCTATCACAAGGACTGGGGGATGGGTCAGGACCTGCCGGCGTCATTGTCGCCGGTGGCGATCCAGACCCGGTTGCGCGATGAACTGGGCTTCGACGGCGTGGTGATCACCGATGACCTGCAGATGCGCGCCATAACCTCGAAACGGCCACTGGACGAAGCCATCGTGCTGGCATTGAAGGCCGGCAATGATCTCGTTCTCATCGGCAACGTGCTGGCCTCCACCCCATCCAATACGGACTTTGCGGTGAACGCCATCGAAAAGGCGGTAAAGTCGGGCCGCCTCGGCTTCAAGCAGCTCTACCGGTCGTGGCAAAGGGTCAAGGCCTACAAGGCCCGCCTGCGCCGCTGACACGAAGCTTTGATCGCAATGCCGCCGCGTTTGGCGCTATAAAATGAAGCCATGAACCGCCTCCTCGCCACCCTTGTCTCGCTTGTGCTGCTCGCGCTTGCCAGCCTGCCTGCCAGCGCGGCAGAGCTCGTCATGTTCGACCGCAAGGGTTGCCCCTGGTGCGCCAAGTGGCACGCCGAGATCGGCGTGGAGGGATATGCCCGCGCACCCGAAGCCCGCAGCGCACCATTGCGGGTCTACCTTATCGGCACGCCGATGCCTGCCGACATCAAGCAGCTGAAGCCGATCATCGGCACGCCTACGTTCGTACTCATGGACAACGGCGTGGAAATTGATCGCTTCGAGGGCTATCCGGGCAAGTCGGTGTTCTTCGGCCGGCTGCAGCTGGCGCTCGACAAGCTCACTGGCGCCGACAAGCAGTACAAGACCATTATCGTGCAGTAGGCCTCAAGGCTTTTCACCCGGGCCAGAACGCGATCAGGAACAATCCCGCCGTACAGGCGGCCATAATGTTTGCACCAGCCTGGCCTTTGCGGGGCGGCGCCGGCAAAGCCTGTCTGGTAAAGGCCATTTTCACTGGCCCCCGGTGCCTGAACTTGATGACCTCGCCCATGGCGCGCCCTTGGCAGAGTTGCACTGATTGCAGCATGGAACCTCGAACCAAACTTTCCGTTAAAGCCACATCCCGATCTTTACCGGTCCCCCGAACGTGAAAATGCGCCGCAAAGCCGACCTGCCGCAAAAGACCTGCACCGTGTGCGGGCGGCCGTTCGCGTGGCGCAAGAAATGGGAGAAGGTGTGGGACGAGGTAAAATATTGCTCGGACCGCTGCCGCGGCGATGGCCGTCGCAAAGGCTCAGCCTGAGCCGGGAAGCGTCTTGCCGGGCAAGCCCAGCCGGATGACGCCGCGCATCTCCTCCGGCGCGACCGGCTTGCCCTTGCGATAAATGGAGATCTGTCCCTGCCCCGCCAGCCGCACTGCCGCCTGCCGCACGGGGGTCATCATTGAGCGCCAGTCGCCGCCCTCGCCCGCCACCCGGCGCGCCGCTTCAGACGGACAGATGGTCTTGCCCTGCCCGCGCTCGAGGCACAGCTCAATGATCGCCTTTTCTATGCGCTCTGCGTCCATGACCCGTCATCCCATTCAAGCCCGTCGAGAAACGCCATCGCACTATCACGGTATTCGCGCTGCTTGCGCTCGCCCATGCGGTTCCAGGTGGCATACATCTGACCCATGCGCGGGTTGCCCTTCAGCTTGTCTTCATTGCGCGCCAGGAAATCCCAGTACAGCGCATTGAACGGGCATGCCCCGTCACCGGTCTTCTTGCTGACCGAGTAGCGGCAGTTGCCGCAATGGTCCGACATCTTGCTGATGTAGTTGCCGCTGGCCGCATAGGGCTTCGACGCCATCAGCCCGCCATCTGCAAACTGGCTCATGCCCAGCGTGTTGGGAAGTTCCACCCACTCATAGGCATCGGCATAGACGGCAAGGTACCACTCGTGCACGGCCTGCGCCGAGCAGCCCGCCAGCATGGCGAAATTGCCGGTCACCATCAGCCGCTGGATGTGGTGGGCATAGGCCAGCCGCTTGGTCTGGCCAATGGCCGCCTTGAGGCAGGCCATGTCCGTTTCACCGGTCCAGTAGAACGCCGGCAAAGGCCGTTTCGCCTCGAAGAAATTCAGCTCGCGATAGTCCGGCATCTTCAGCCAGTACAGCCCGCGTACGTATTCGCGCCAGCCGATGATCTGGCGCACGAAGCCTTCCACCGCATTGAGCGGCGCCTCGCCCTTCTCATAGGCCGCCACGGCCCGGCGGCACACCTCCAGCGGATCGAGCAGGCCAAGGTTGATGTAGGGCGACAGCACCGAGTGATAGAGGTGGTCCTCACCTTCCAGCATGGCGTCCTGGTAGTCGCCGAACCGCGCCAGCGCCTTGCCGATGAAATGATCCAGCGCGGCTGCCGCGTCGGCCCGCGTCACCGCGTAGCCGAACGGTTCGATGTCGCCGAAATTGTCCGGGAAAAGTTCGGCCACCATGTCCAGAACCTCGCGGGTGATGTCATCGGGCTCGAACTGCGGCAGCTTCGGCATGAACAGGTCCGCCGAGGCAGCCTTGCGGTTGTCGTGGTCGTAGTTCCACTGCCCGCCTTCCGGCTCTCCATCGTCATCGACAAGCAAGCCGGTATCGCGCCGCATCTCGCGGTAGAAATACTCCATGCGAAGGCTCTTTCGCCCCTCCGCCCAGCGCCGGAACCGGTCATGGGAACAGATGAACCGGTCATCCTCCAGCACCTCGACCTTGACGCCCAGGTCTCCGGCCCAGCCGTCGATGTCCGCCTTCAGTCGCCATTCGCCGGGCTCCACGAGCCGCACACGGCCGGCCTCGTGCCGCTTCAGCGCGCGCTCCACCTCACCCTTCAGCGAACCTGAATTGCCGTCATCATCCAACCTAACGTAATCGACCCTCCAGCCTTGCTCACGCAGCTCTTCGGCAAAATGGCGCATGGCGGCGAACACCAGCGCCAGCTTTTTCTTGTGGTGACGCACATAGCTGGCCTCGTCCATCACCTCGGCTATCAGCACGACGTCACTGGACTTGCAGGCGGTTTTGAGCGAGGCGAGACTTCAGGCTAAGCTGGTCGCCAGGTATGAGAATGAGGTTCATGGCGCTTCAACGTCCGGACGGCGCGCGGGTTCAACGAAATCGTGAACCTGTTTCCCCGTTTCCCACTTGAATTCGGCGCTGCCTTGTAACATATTCAAAAAAATGTATGTGTTTCGCTTCTCACCGGAGTAATCCTGAATGAACTTCGTCCTCAATGACGCGCTCGCCGGGCTAGCGGGCGGCGCTCTGATCGGGCTGGCAGCCGCCATCCTGCTGCTGGGCAACGGCCGCATTGCGGGCATCAGCGGCATCCTCGGTGCCCTGGTCAACACCAGCTTGCCCGCCACGTGGCGCGAGAACCTGCTGTTCGTGGCCGGCCTTGCCGCCGCACCTGTTGCCTATGCCGTGTTGGTTGCAAGGCCCGACATCAACATCACCACCTCGGTGCCGCTGCTCATTGCCGGCGGCCTGCTGGTAGGCTTCGGCTCGCGGCTGGGCTCCGGCTGCACCAGCGGCCACGGCGTGTGCGGCATGTCGCGCCTGTCGCCACGCTCCATCGTTTCAACGCTCACCTTCATGGCTGTCGCCATCGCCGTCGTCGCGGTGATGCGCTTCGTCATGGCCTGACCGGGAGGCAAGGCAGATGCGCAATATCGTTGCACTCGTTTCCGGCCTCGTCTTCGGCACAGGCCTCGTCGTTTCCGACATGATCAACCCGGCCCGGGTGCGTGGCTTCCTCGACCTGTTCGGCGGCGCCTGGGACCCGACGCTTGCCTTCGTCATGGGCGGCGCGCTCGCCGTGATGGCGGTGGCATGGATAGTGACGTCAAGCCGGTCTGACTCGTTGCTTGGCCACAGCCTCCCCGGCAAGCCCGGCGGCAATATTGATGGCCGCCTGCTCGGCGGAGCCGCCGTGTTCGGGTTGGGCTGGGGGCTGGTGGGCCTGTGCCCGGGACCGGCCATTGCCGGGCTGTTCCTCGGCGGCTGGCCGGTGCTGATGTTCATTGCCGCCATGCTGGCCGGCATGATGGCGTTCAGCCTGGTAAACCGGACGGCCTGATAACGCTCACGCCGCGGCCTGGCACCTCTTGCACAGGCCGCGCAACTCCACCGTTGATTTGGTGGCCCGGAAGCCCTGCCGGCGGGCAATCTCCTCAAGCTGCACGGCAAGCTTTTCATCGGTCACCTCCGCCACCTTGCCGCACTGCTGGCAGATGGTGAAGGCAGTCACGTCGTGGCTCTCGCAG
Organism: uncultured Alphaproteobacteria bacterium; assembly: GCA_963761475.1. Taxonomy (GTDB): domain Bacteria; phylum Pseudomonadota; class Alphaproteobacteria; order Rhizobiales; family Hyphomicrobiaceae. Next base: position 102,208 of record CAVXGT010000002.1, on the reverse strand, counting down.
CCCTTGTGGCGGCAGGCTACGAAGGCGTTCATGCTTTCAAGCCGGTGCACCATTCCAAATTCGACGAGCTTCTCCAGCGCCCGGTAAACCTGCAGCGGCGCCCGGAAGCCCTCGTTCCTGAGCCGGTCCAGGATGGCATAGGCGCTCAGTGGCTGATCCGACGTGGACAGGGCCTCCATCACCAGCGACTGGTTGCGCGTCAGGTCCGGCGCATCGCCATGTAGGTGTGCATGAGTGCTCATCGCTCATCAGTCCTTCTTGCCGTTCCAAGCCGCGCCAGCATGCTGCCCAGCGGCGTCAGCGACAGCACGAACAGCGTCACTGCCGCCACCACGATCGTCGGGCCTGCAGGTGTATCCCATTCGAGCGACCCCGCAAGCCCCGCCACTGCACTTGCCACACCACACAGCGCGGCGATGAACGCCATCTGCTCAGGTCCGGACGACAGCTTCCGCGCCGTGGCAGCGGGGATGATCAGCATGGCGGTGATCAACAGCACGCCGACGATCTTCATCGAAATGGCAATGACCATGGCCATCAGCAGCATGAAGATCACCTCGGCGCGGCCGGGGTTCTGACCCTCCGCCTCGGCGATCTCGCGGTTTACCGTGCCGGCAAACAGCGGCCGCCATATCCACGCCAGTACGCCCAGCACCGCCAGCCCGCCGGCATAGATCACCGCCAGGTCCGGCTTCGACACGGCCAGGATGTCGCCGAACAGGAACGCCATCAGGTCGACCCTCACCCACGTCATGAAGGCCAGCGCCACCATGCCGAGCGCCAGCGACGAGTGCGCCAGCAGGCCCAGCAGCGCATCCGATGACAGCGTGGCGCGCTGCTTCAGCAATAACAGCAACAGCGCCGCAACAGAGGCCACCGCAAACACCGCCAGCGTTATGTTGATCTGCAGCAGCAGCGCCAGCGCCACGCCCAGCAATGCCGCGTGGGACAGCGTGTCGCCAAAATAGGCGAGCCTCCGCCAGACGATGAAACAGCCCAGCGGCCCGGCCACCAGCGCCACGCCGATGGCCGCCAGAACGGCGCGGACGAAGAAGTCATCCAGCATCGCGCTGCTCCCTGCCGGCAGCGGCGTCACCAGATTTTCCGTGGTGGTGGTGATCGTGGTGGTGCCCGTCATCCGGGTGGCAGCTGTCCGTCACCGAACCGTCCGCGTGGCGCACCCGGCCATCGGGCAGGTGCACGTGGTCGTGATGGTGTTCGTAGACCGCCAGCGTCACCCCGGCCCGGTCGCCGAACAGTTGCCGGTACTCGGGGCTTTCCGCCACCGCCGTGGGCGTGCCCTGGCAGCAAACGTGGCCGTTCAGGCACAGCACCTGGTCAGTTGCCGCCATCACCACGTGCAGGTCATGGCTGATCAGCAGGATGCCGCAACCCAGCTCGTCACGCACCGCGCTGATCAATTCGTACAGTGCAATCTGGCCGGAAAAATCGACCCCCTGCAGCGGTTCGTCAAGCACTAGCAGGTCCGGCTTGCGGGCGATGGCGCGCGCCAGCATGACCCGCTGGAACTCGCCGCCGGACAGCGTCCGCATTTCCTCATGCCTGAGACGGACAATGCCGGTGCGCTGCATGGCGTGTTCGATTGCATCGCGGCGCACGTCGCCGGTCAGCCGCATGAACCGCTCGACGCTGAGGGGCATCGTCCAGTCCACCGTCACCCGCTGCGGCACATAACCCACCTTGAGGCCGCTCAAGCGCGCCGCCGTGCCCTCGTCGGGCGCCATCAGCCCAAGCGCCATCTTCGCCGAGGTGGTCTTGCCGGACCCGTTGGGGCCAATCAGCGTGACGATCTCGCCCGGCGCCACCGACAGGTCCACCCCACGCACCAGCCAGCGCCCGGCGCGGCTCACGCCTGCACCTTTCAATGTCACCAGCGGTTCGGGCTTCTTCAGCATCAACGGGCCTGCCTCCAGCAGGCGCAAATTCGGTCTTGCCATCATGCGATAGCGCACGTTATATCATTACACAATACGTAACCTTATAACATGACATGGATAGAGATGCAGAAACTGACCAGAACCCTTCTTGCCAGCCTGTTCCTGTTTGCCGCCCCTGCCGCCATGGCGCAGGCTGGTGAACCGCCAGCAGTCATGGCGTCCATCAAGCCCGTTCACTCGCTGGTGGCCGGCGTCATGCAGGGTGTCGGAACGCCCGGCCTGATCGTCGATGGCGCCGCCTCGCCGCACGATTATGCCTTGAAGCCGTCACAGGCGCAGGCCCTGCAAGAGGCGAAACTGGTATTCTGGATTGGCGAGAATCTCGAAACGTTTCTTGAAAAGCCGCTTGAATCGATTGCGTCTGATTTAATCGCTATCGAACTTTCCGGCGCGGATGGCATAACCTTCCATGCCTTCCGGGAAATCGAGGAGCTTGACGGCAAGGGCCATGACCATGGTCACAACCACGGCCATTCGCACGGTCACGGCCATGGCCACGGTCATGATCACGCCTCGGATGATGACCCGCACGTGTGGCTCGACCCGCAAAACGCCATCGCCATGGTCAGCGCCATCGAGGCCGCGCTGGTGAAGGCCGACCCGGCCAATGCGGACGCCTACAAGGCCAACGCAGAAGCACTGCGGGGCCGGCTGGCAGAACTGGACAAGGAGCTGGCCGGCAGCATGAAGGACATGGGCGGCCGGCCGTTCGTGGTGTTCCACGACGCCTACCAGTATTTCGAGCGCCGCTATGGTCTGGAAGCTTCCGGCGCCATTGCCATGCGCGCAGACACGGCCCCCGGGGCAGCTCACGTGGCTGAAATCTCGAAACGCATCAAGAAGATGGGTGTAGTTTGCGTGTTTTCGGAACCGCAGTTCGAGCCACGCCTGATCTCGGTCGTCACGGAAGGCGCCGAAGCCCGCACCGCCACGCTGGACCCGCTGGGTGCAAGCCTTGAGAATGGGCCGGAGCAGTATTTCCAGCTGATGCGGGACATGGCGTCGTCGTTCAGGCAGTGCCTTTCCGGCACCAGCTGATCCGCGGCGGCTAGCCCCGCCAGCGAAGGGCGATATCGGCAAGGTGGGCGACGAACGCCAGCGACAGCAGGCCGGCAACGGCCTGCCAGCTGCCGCCGGTGAGCGCCGCCTTGAGCGCCAGCATCAGGCAAACGCCGGCCATCATGAACGGCAACAGCGCCCGAGGCGCCACGCCCCTGCCCGTCACCCGGTAAAACGCCAGCAGGGCGACGGTTTCCAGCGCCATCAGCGCCAGGATGATGTCGATGATCCGCCCCGAGTCAAACAGCCCGGCAAGCCAGCCAGTCATTGCAGCGTCTTGGCCTTGCGCTGCTCATCCGGCACGGCGGGGGTGAGCCCCAGCAGGTGGGCGGTGTCCTTCAGGAAGATGCGCACATGCGCCATCGGGTTGCCGCGCACCAGCTTCTTGTTCATGTAGGCTTCCCAGGTCAGCCGCTGCACGTCCGGATCGGCGCACATGCTGACAAAGCGCTCGCGCCGCTTGTCGCTGGAGTACCAGAACTTTTGCATCATGCCGAGCACCCAGAACACCCGGCCGTGCGCCTTCATGAACCGCTTGCGCGCCAGCGCCAGCGCCGAGGCCTTACCGGTTTCGAGGAAGGTCTCGACCGCGAACGCGGCGTCACGCCCGCCTGCCATGGCATAGTAGATGCCCTCGCCCGACGCCGGCGCCACGATGCCTGCGGCATCGCCCGCCACCACCACGCCGCGCCCGTCGTCCCAGCGCTTCAGGGGCTTGAGCGGGATGGGCGCACCCTCCCCTCGCACCAGTTCGCAGGTGTCGGTACCGGTCGCCTTGCGCAGGTCGGCAACGGCACCACGCAACGAGAAGCCCTTTTGAGCACTGCCTACGCCAATACTGGTGCTGTTTCCGTGCGGAAAGACCCAGGCATAGAAATCGGGCGACAGCTTGCCCTGGTAATAGACGTCACAACGGGCCGGGTCGAACGCGTCGCCCACCTCTGCCGGGGAAGCGATGATCTCGTGATAGGCAAACACGCACGGGATCTTGTCAGCGCCGGGCACCGTTTGCCGGGCAACGGCCGAACGCGCGCCGTCGGCGCCGATAACCGCCCGGGCATGGATGGTTTCATCTGCCATGCGGCCCTTGCGCTCGATGCGCATCGCGATGGTGCAGTCGGCGTGGTAATTCAGTTCCTTGAATACGCCGCAGATGCGTTCAGCGCCATTGCGGGCCGCCCGCGCCCGGAGCCACTCGTCGAAGTCCTCCCGGTCCACCATCCCCACGAAACCGCCATCGATCGGCATGTCCACGGCGCGTTCGGACGGGGATACCATGCGCGCCGACGAGATCCTGGCCACCAGCAGGTGATCGGGAATGTCGAAATCGCGGATGCAGCGCGGCGGAATGGCCCCGCCGCAGGGTTTGATGCGCCCTGCCTTGTCAAGCAGCACCACGTCCAGCCCCTTCAAGGCGAGATCATTGGCAGCCGTTGCACCGCACGGTCCGCCACCTACAACAATGACGTCATGCACACGTTGGTTGGAACTGGAAGTACTCATGATACGGGCTCCGGGTTGGAGGATGGAAGATTGCGGGTCTCGCCCGCGGCAACCGGGCAGCGGGCGCCGACAATGCCGGCGGCAAGCTTGGCTGACCAGATGAACAAGATGGCCTCTGCAGCGAACACCAGCACATAGGCCTGCAAGGGTGAGCCGGTGAAATACCGTGTGATGTCGACAGCAACGGTGCCAAGGAAGCCGCCAAGCCCGAAGGCAACGGCCTGCGCCGCGCCCCACACGCCCATGCGGATACCTTCCTTGCGGGGACCGGCAGAACCCGCCAGCGCCATCATCGAGCCGATGGCGGCAACCGCGAATGCGCCGTTTGCAACGCCCAGCAGCACCACATTGGCCTTCAGTGGCCAGCCGGGGCCCACATAGCCCCCGGCCACCAGCCCCAACAGTGCCAGCGCCGAAACCGCGCAACCACCTACCGCCCACCATTGCAGCGGCACCGCCCGCACGACGCGCAAGGTTGTACTGGTGATGGCGACGAGCACCATACCGGCGAAAACACCGCCATGCTGGATACCGGCAAGGCTGGTGGATTCGCCCGGCGTCAGGCCGAACACATGTCCCGCATAGGGCTCCAGCACCAGGTCCTGACCGCTATAGGCGAGCATCGAAATGAATACGAAGATCGAGAACCGCCGCGCCCGGTCATCGGCCCAGACCTCGGCAAGTGCGGCGCGGAAATCGGTTGAAGCGGCCCTCGCCTCTCTGGTGGTCTCGGCAAACCGCGCCTCGACGCCCCACACCGCCACGATGGTCAGGAGCAGCGCCAGCCCCGAGACGCTCGACGACACGGCAACCAGCCGCGCCGTGGAGAATGGATCAAGCAGCGATCCGGCAATGCCTGCCGTGGCGGCCATGCCGAAGATCATCATCAGCCAGACGATGGTGGCCGCCGCCGCCCGCCGCTCAGGCGCAACCCGCGAAGCCAGCAATGCCAGCAGCGAGGTACCGGCTGCACCCACACCTGCTCCAATCAACAGGAAGGCGAGGAAATTCAATGCAATGCCCGCAGCCTGGTTGATCGCGACAAGCGCCGTGGCAGCAGCAGCGAGGCTGCCCGAGAAGGCCAGCAGCGCCATGCCGCCGATGATCCAGCGGGTCCGCATGCCACCCACGTCGGAGCCGTGACCGAAGCGCGGCCGCGCCATCTGCACGGCGTAGTGCACGCCCACCAGCACGCCCGGCAACATCGCTGGCAAGGCAAGCTCGACCACCATGACCCGGTTCAGCGTCGAAGTGGTCAGCACCACGATGGCGCCAAGCGCCGTCTGCACCAACCCTAGCCGGATGATGCCGAGCCAGCCGAGCGTCGATACAGATGTGCCCGCCATGATCTAGACCCCCGCTTGAAGCGCACGCACGGCAAACGCTGCTGCCAGCATCCCGAGTACGTAAAGTGTCGTGCCGGTGGCGTTGTACCAGGCGGCCTTGCCTTCCGGGTCCTGGAGCAAGCGCCGCATCAGCACCAGTTGGGCTGCCAGCAACACCGTCACGATGCCTGCATGAACAGTCTGACCCCACGAGAGCAGCAGGCCGATGACAACCACCTGCGGCAGCGCCATCACCCAGCAGGCGAGCTTCGCCGCCGGCCCGATGCCGTAGCGCGCCGGCAGCGAGCGCAGGCCAAGTTGCCGGTCGCCTTCCACCGACTTGAAATCGTTGAGCGTCATGATGCCATGCGCACCGATGCTGTAGAGAACGGCAAGCGAGATGATGCGCCAGTCCGGCAGCGCGCCTTGCAGGGCGGCAGCCCCGGTAAACCACGGCAATCCCTCGTAGCACAGGCCAACCGCGCCGTTGCCCCACCAGCCGTTCTTCTTGAGCCGGGGCGGAGGCGCACTGTAGGCCCATGCCAGCACCAGGCCGAACACGGCTGCCCAAAGCACCCAGATGCCCAGTGCCGCCGCCAGCAGCAGCGACAGCCCGGTCCACACAATCGCGATATAGAGCGCCCAACGGCCCGGCACGCGCCCGGAGGGGATGGGGCGGCCGGGCTCGTTGATGGCGTCAACGTGCCTGTCAAACCAATCGTTTACGGCCTGGCTGGTGCCGCAAACCATCGGTCCGGCAAGCACGATGGCGCCGGCAACAATGAGCCAGTTGTTCTGGATGGAGACGCCCGAGGAAACCACGCCGCACCCCAGCGCCCACATCGGGGCGAACCAGGTGATCGGCTTCAACAGTTCAATGACGGACAGCGGGTCCGGATACCCGCGCGAACTGGAGATGACCGCAGACTTTGACATGCCTTACGGTATCGGCGGACCACAAAAGTGTCAATCTAGATTGACGGAATTAATGTAAGTTTTGAATGACACATGACGTCCGCAAACGCACGTCAGGCAGTGTCGTCATTGTCACCGTCGAGCAGGCCGTGCCGGCGCAGCTTGATATAGAAACTCTGCCGCGACAGGCCGAGCAGATCGGCAGCGGACGCGCGGTTGTTGCCGGTCAGCTCAAGCGCTGCCTCGATGCACATCTTCTCGATCATGTCGGTGGTTTCGCGCACCAGTTCCTTCATCGGCACGCGTCCGACGAGTTCGGTCAGCTGGTTGGCTGACCGCATCATCGGCGATACCACGCCGGTGCCGGTAACGCTAGCCGAGGCCGACCGGCGCAACAGGAAGCCGATGCAGGGCGCACCCGGCTCAGGCGAGGCAGCAGCCGACAGAACAACCCGTTCTTCAGCGCCGATGTCGTCCCGCACCACGGTTGCGAAATTCCGGACCGATCCGTGCTCACGCACATTGGTCAGTATCAGCCCCACATCCACCGATGTCCGGCCAAGCCAGCTTTCCAGCTTGCGGCCCTCCAACTGCGACAGGCTTACCACCCCCGCCAGATCACAGAATGCAGGATTGGCAACCAGAATCACGCCATTCTCGTCAGTGACGACGAACGCATCAGGCAATGCCTCGACAGCGGCGATGATGTTGCCGCTGCTCTTGCCGGCAGGCCCGCGGCCATCGACATCCGCCTTGGGCGCCAGCCGGATGAGCATCTGCGAGATGCCCTCCTGCCGGAACAACGAAGCCGCCACCCGGACCAGCTTGCCATCAAGCAGCTTCAGCGTGACCTCGCCGGCATTGGCGCCGGAGCGCACAGTTGCCAGAAGGTCGGACAACTCGGTCCAGGCGCTCTTGTCGAACAATGTTGCAAGCTTGTGATCGGCAATCTGGTTTATCGGCCGGCCTAGCATGTCGACACAGGTGGGATTTGCGTCGACGACGGTTTCCCGCCCGGCATCAACCACCAGCACTGCTTCTGACGCCAGCCGGAACAACAGCCGGTAGCGCGCTTCCGCCTGCCGCAGCTTGGCGTACTCGCGCTCCATCATCTGCTGGGCATTGATCAATTGCTGTTGCTGCTCGGCAACCGGACGCAAGTCCATGCCGACCGCCAGAACCTCGCCCCGCTTGCCCAGAGGCACCGCGGCATAGCGAATCGGCAGATCGTCCATGGAGCTGCGAATGTGGTTGACCTCGCGCTTGCGCGCAAACTGGCCGGCGCGAGCCTCGCTCATCAGCGCATCGACCTTGGACCTGCTTTCAACCGTCACCGTTTCCGACCAGGGCCGGCCGATCCAGCTGCCTACGCCCTCATCTCCAAAAGACGCGTCATGAAACGCCACGTCGGCAATCACGCCCTCGGCATCGATCACCAGCGCAATATCGGCCGCGGCCAATGCCAGCCCGGCTGCAGCCTTGGGCTCGAGCCCCCGGAACGTGTTCAAGGCCGCATCGAACTGCCGATGCGGCACCCTGAAATCTTCCCGTTCTGGCAGTTTCTTGTCCATGCTCAGACTGTAGTTGTCATTATTACCGCGCCTGTTCATGGGCGGGCTCTCGGGGTTGAGCCAAAAGGCTGTTGGCGGCTTCCAGTGCACTTTCAATGTCACCCGCACTGGTGTCCGCCCCGACGCGTTCCGCAAAGCACTGTACCTGAGATTCCAGATGTCCGCCAACAAGGACCTTGACGTGCGGATTGAGGGAAGCCCGGCGCAAGGTTCCGATAGCTGATTTCAATCCGTCGAGCAACCCGCTGCAACTGCACGACAACGCAACCACATCGAAAGATGCCTGCCCAAGCAGCTGGGACAGCGCCGAAAACGGCTGCCCGACCATCGTGGTGGTCGCCCAGCCTGCCTCGGCAAATGCGACCTCGAGAACGCTGACGCCGAATGAGTGCTGTTCTCCGGGCGCCGTGGCCAGAACCACCTTGCCGCTCAGGCTGCCCGCCGGCGCAGCGCCAATGCCGGCGGTTTCCGGCCTGCCCGCCCTCAACAGCGACTGCAGTTCGGACATGGCCAGCGAGACCTGGAAAAAGCTGCAGCGATCCTCTACCCACATCTCTCCAAGTCGGCGGGCCGCCTCGCCGAGCACGGCTTCCGCAAACCTTGCGCCGTTGCCGCCGCGCCCGCGAAGGTCCTCCATTATGCGCTGTGGCGCATCAGCCCGCCAGCCAAGCAATGATTCGCTCAGCATCAGCGCTTCGGAGTCAAAGGAATCGCCGCGTGGTCCGGAGCCAGCGTGGACCGGCATCGAGGCAGCGTAATTTCGCAACAGACCTGGAATGACGTCGCCCTCCAAGATGGAAGCAATCATGCTCCCCTTGCCTGAACCTGCCTGCATCCGCCCAGCCCTGACAGGCCGCCGGCTCAGGCCGGGATCGTCTTCGATAATGGACATGCCGTGTCCTTTGCTTCAGGGCGCGCAGAGACACCTCCGGAAAAGCGGACGTGGTGCTTGGAGCACTCTTCAGCCTGGGAACAGAAAAATCAACCTGCCTTTGCTGGACCTTCCGGTTGGCAGAGCGGGTTGAATTTCCCTTGCGTCCATCATTCCCACGCTTTCGCCGCACTGCCCGGCTCAGCGTGCGGTCAGTATAGGCACGCCACGACGCGAATGTAAAATATATTGTACGTCAACTTATGTTGACACTTTCAAATCGCTGACGCTAAACTCTGCTCAAATTCCGGTCAGGCCAATAGCGGCCCGGAACGCGGAAGGCGGGCAGGACAAACAATGGATACCCACCGGGCAACAGCAACACAGGGCAGCGGGCTTTACACCCCGGAGCAGCGCCGCCGCCGTGACGCAAGCCCATGGACCCTGGTTCAGGGCATTCTCGCCCCGCTGCAATTCCTCGTGTTTCTGGTGTCGCTGGTGCTGGTGCTGCGCTACCTGCTGACCGGCGCCGGGCTGGAGGCTGCCACCGCCTCCGTCATTATAAAGGCGCTGGTGCTCTACATGATCATGGTCACAGGCGCCATCTGGGAGAAGGTGGTTTTCGGCAAGTACCTGTTTGCAGAGGCTTTTTTCTGGGAAGACATGGTGTCGATGCTGGTCATCGCGCTGCACACCGCCTACCTCGCGGCCTGGCTGTGGAACTGGGGCGATGCTCGCCTGCAGATGTTCATCGCATTGGCCGCCTATGCCGCCTACGTCATCAATGCAGCCCAGTTCCTGTACAAGCTGCGCATGGCCAGGTTGCAGGCCGGCCAGACCGCCGCATTGCCGCCGGAAAACGGGGTGCGCGCATGAACGTGTTCTCCAGCAACAGGCCGTCCAGCCAGGCCCCCGCATGCCCCGAACCCGAGATCATCCGGCAGCGTGGCCAGCGCGAGGTGTTCTGCGGTTTGACGGGAATCGTCTGGCTGCACCGCAAGATCCAGGACGCCTTTTTCCTCGTGGTCGGCTCAAGAACCTGTGCACATCTCATGCAGTCGGCGGCCGGCGTGATGATTTTCGCCGAGCCGAGATTCGCCACAGCCATCATCGACGAACGCGACCTGGCTGGCCTTGCCGACGCTAATGACGAACTGGACCGCGTCGTCGCCCGGCTGCTCGATCGGCGGCCGGAAATCCGCATGCTGTTCCTCGTCGGGTCGTGCCCGTCGGAAGTGATCAAGCTGGACCTGTCGCGCGCCGCCCAGCGGCTGTCCGTCACCCACAGCCCCCGGGTGCGGGTGCTGAACTATTCTGGCTCCGGCATCGAGACCACGTTTACCCAGGGCGAAGACGCCTGCCTCGCCTCACTGGTGCCGGAATGCCCGGTCGCAGCTGACGCAACGCCCAGGTTACTGATTGCCGGTACGCTTGCCGACGTGGTGGAAGACCAGTTCCGCCGCCTGTTCGAGGCGCTCGGCATCGGCCCCGTCGGCTTCCTGCCGGCGCGCGATTTGCAGTCCCTGCCGCCACTTGGCCCGGGTACGAAGGTGTTGCTGGCCCAGCCGTTCCTGGCCGACACGGCGCGGCTGCTGGAAGAACGCGGTTGCGAGATCCTGCCGGCTCCCTTCCCGCTCGGCGAGGAAGGCACCACCGGCTGGCTGCAGGCCGCCGCCCATGCCTGGGACGTACCGCAGGCCACCTTCGACAAGGTCACGGCGCCCGGCCGCGAGCGCGCCCGCAAGGCCGTTGGCCTCTACAAGAAACATCTTGAAAACAAGAGCTTGTTCCTGTTTCCGGATTCACAGCTGGAGCCGCCGATGGCGCGCTTCCTGGCCCGTGAGGCAGGCATGCGGCTGGTCGAGGTGGGCACGCCCTTCCTGCACCGCCACCACATGGGCGCAGAGCTGGCCCTGCTGCCGCCCGGCACCCAGCTGTCGGAAGGCCAGGACGTGGACCAGCAGCTTGACCGCTGCCGCGCCGCAAGGCCCGACCTTGTGGTCTGCGGTCTTGGCCTTGCCAACCCGCTGGAGGCCGAAGGCTTCGCCACCAAGTGGTCGATCGAACTGGTGTTCACCCCGGTGCAGGGCTACGAGCAGGCCGGCGACCTGGCCGAGCTGTTCGCCCGCCCGCTCATCCGCCGTGCCCGGCTGGAGGTATAGCGCTCATGCAGCTCGCCATGTGGACATATGAAGGACCGCCCCACGTCGGCGCCATGCGCATCGCCACCGCCATGGAAGGCTTGCACTATGTCTTGCACGCGCCGCAGGGCGACACCTATGCCGACCTGCTGTTCACCATGATCGAGCGCAACGGCAAGCGCCCGCCCGTCACCTACACCACATTCCAGGCCCGCGACCTTGGCTCTGACACCGCCGAACTGTTCAAGACTGCCGCGCGCGCTGCCGCCGAGCGGTTCAAGCCGCAGGCGCTGCTGGTCGGCGCTTCGTGCACGGCGGAACTGATCCAGGACGATCCCGGCGGCCTGGCTGAAACCCTCGGCCTCGGCATCCCGGTGGTCCCCGTCGAACTGCCGTCCTACCAGAAGAAGGAAAACTGGGGCGCGGCGGAGACCTTCTACCAGATCGTCCGCCGCTTCGCCGCCGGCCGCACCCCCGACAAGGGCGACCACGTCACCTGCAACCTGCTCGGCCCCGCCGCGCTCGGCTTCCGCCACCGCGACGACGTGACCGAACTGACCAACCTGCTCGGCGCACTCGGCATCGAGATCAACGTCTGCGCCCCGCTTGGCGCCACCCCGGCAGACCTTGCACGGCTGCCAGACGCTGATTTCAACGTGGTCATGTACCCCGAAGTCGCCCAGCCGGTAGCCGAGTTTCTGCAGCGCGAATATGGCCAGCCGTTCACCCGCACCGTGCCGATCGGCGTCGGCGCCACCAAGGCCTTCATTCGCGAAGTGGCAGACATCACCGGCGTTGATGCCAGCCACCTGCTCGATCACGACCTGTCGCGGCTACCCTGGTACTCGCGCTCGGTCGACTCGAACTACCTCACCGGCAAGCGGGTGTTCATCTTCGCCGATGCCACCCACGCCATCGCCGCTGCCCGCATCGCCGCCCATGAGCTGGGCTTCAAGGTCGTCGGCCTTGGCACTTACAGCCGCGAATTCGCCCGCGAGTTGCGCGAGGAAGCCGCCCGTCACGGTCTCGAGGCGCTGATCACCGAAGATCACCTCGAGGTGGAGACCGCCATCCAGGAAGCCCAGCCCGAACTGGTGCTCGGCACCCAGATGGAGCGCCACATCGCCAAGCGCTTTGGCATCGGCTGCGCCGTCATTTCCGCGCCGGTGCACGTGCAGGACTTCCCGGCCCGCTATTCGCCGCAAATGGGCTTCGAGGGCGCCAATGTCATCTTCGACAGCTGGGTGCATCCGCTCACCATGGGGCTGGAAGAACACCTGCTCGGCATGTTCCGCGAGGACTTCGAATTCTCCGACGACGCCGTGCCCTCACACCTCGCCAGCGTCGGTGAAACCCGCGCGCCGGTTGCGGCAGCAGCAGCTGCTGCGCCAGCCACCCCGGAAAGCGTCGGCTGGGACGCAGCGGCCGAGAAGGAACTCAAGAAAATCCCGTTCTTCGTGCGCGGCAAGGCCCGGCGCAACACCGAAACCTTCGCTGCCGAGCGCGGCATCGCCTGCATCACCGTCGATACGCTGTACGAGGCCAAGGCACACTATGCGCGCTAACGGACATAAAGCCGGCTACCGGGTGGTGATCATCACCCTCGACGCCCACGCCGCCGGGCCCGCCGCCCGGGTGAGCGACAGGCTGTCCCGCGACTTCCCCGGCCTCTCCATCGCCATCCATGCGGCAGCAGAATGGGGCGAGGACCCGTCCGGCCTCCAGCGTGCCCGCGAGGACATTGCCAATGGCGATATCGTCATCGCCAACCTGCTGTTCCTCGAAGAACACGTGAAGGCCATCCTGCCCGCGCTGCAGGCCCGCCGCGACAGTTGCGACGCCATGGTCGGGTTGATCGCCGATGGTGAAATCGTCCGGCTGACCCGCATGGGTGGCCTCGACATGGCCAAGCCGGCCACCGGAATAGCCAAGTTCCTCAAGAAGATGCGCGGTTCTTCCAAGCCCAACGGCGCTTCTGGCAAAAGCCAGATGAAGGTGCTGCGCCGGCTGCCGAAAATCCTGCGCTTCGTTCCCGGCAAGGCCCAGGACCTGCGCGCCTGGTTCCTGACCATGCAGTACTGGCTGGGCGGCTCCGACGACAATGTCGAGCAGATGGTGCGTTACCTGATCTCGCGGTACGCCGCCAACAGGTCGTGGCGCGGGGCCGAGGCGTTGCCGCCAGTGGAATATCCGGAAGTCGGGCTTTACCACCCCTCCCTGAAGGACCGGATGACCAGGCTGGTCTCGGACCTGCCGCGCCCCAAGCAGGCCAAGGCAACGGTCGGGCTGCTGCTGATGCGCTCCTACGTGCTGGCTTCCGATACCGCCCACTATGATGCGGTCATCAACGCTTTCGAGGAGAAGGGCATCGCCGTCATTCCCGCCTTTGCCGGCGGCCTCGACGGACGTCCCGCCATCGCCGAATACTTCACGCGCAACGGCCAGCCTGTCATTGACACCCTTGTATCGCTGACGGGCTTCTCGCTGATCGGCGGGCCGGCCTATAATGACAGTGCCGCTGCTGTTGCAACGCTGGGCAACCTTGACCTGCCCTACGTGGCGGCCCACCCGCTGGAGTTCCAGACGCTGCAGCAATGGTCCGGCTCCACCGGCGGTCTCGGTCCCGTCGAGACCACCATGCTGATCGCGCTGCCCGAAATTGACGGCGCCACCAACCCGACCGTGTTCGCCGGCCGCCATGGCGACGGCGGCTGCAATGGCTGCAAGAAGCCGTGCGAACGGGCCTCGACGCACCGCGCCATGGCGCCCTGCCCCGAGCGCATCGGCACGCTGGCCGACAAGGTATTGCGGCTGGCTCTCAACCGGCGCAAGCAGAACGCGGACCGCAAGGTCGGCATCGTGCTGTTCGGCTTCCCGCCAAACTCCGGCGCGGTCGGCACGGCCGCCCACCTGTCGGTCTTCGAAAGCCTGTTCAACACGCTGCACGCCATGCGGGCCAACGGCTACCAGGTCGATCCACCTGCCACCGTGGAAGAGCTGCGCGAGGCGCTGCTCAAGGGCAATGCCGCTCACTACGGCCAGCAAGCCAATGTGGCTGCCCACGTGCATGCCGACGACATCGTGCGCAACACGCCATGGCTCAACGAGATCGAGGCAGTCTGGGGCCCCGCACCCGGTCGCACACAGTCCGACGGCCGCGGCGTCTACGTGCTTGGCCGCCAGTTCGGCAACGTGTTCGTCGGCGTTCAGCCCGCTTTCGGCTGGGAAGGCGACCCGATGCGGCTGCTGTTCGAACACGGCTTCGCCCCGACCCATGCCTTCGTGACGTTCTACCGCTGGATGCGCGACACCTTCGGCGCCGATGCGTACCTGCACTTCGGCATGCATGGCGCACTTGAGTTCATGCCTGGCAAGCAGGCCGGCTTGGGTGGTCAGGACTGGCCGGACCGGCTGATCGGCAACGTCCCGAACGTCTACCTCTACGCCTCCAACAACCCGTCCGAGGCAACGCTGGCCAAGCGCCGGGCCAACGCCGTCACGGTCACCCACCTGACCCCGCCGCTGGCGGCATCAGGACTGTACAAAGGGCTGGCCGACCTGAAGGACAGCCTGAAGCGGTGGCGCACCCTCGCTCCCGGCGGCGCCCAACGCAATGACCTGGCCACGCTGATCCGCACCCAGGCCGAGGCCGTCGACATCTCGGAGACCGACCCCGACAAGCTGTGGCTCACCCTGCTGGAAACCGAAGACGCGCTCATTCCCGACGGCCTGCACGTGGTGGGCCGCCCGATCAGCCCCGAGGCGCGCACCGAACACGTGCGGGTGATGGCCGACACCGACGACGACACCCGCGCCCGGGTCGACCAGCTGCTGGCCGAGACCAACGAGGTCCCTGCCGTGCTCAACGCGCTGGCGGGTCACTACATTGCGCCTGTTGCAGGCGGCGACCTGATCCGCTCGCCCGAGGTGCTGCCGACAGGCCGCAACATCCATGCCTTCGACCCGTTCCGCATGCCGACCGCCTTCGCACTGGCCGACGGGCGCAAGCAGGCCGACCTGCTGCTCGCCACCCACAACACCCTGCCCCGATCGGTGGCTCTGGTGCTGTGGGGGTCTGACAACATCAAGTCCGACGGCGGCCCGATTGCCCAGGCGCTGGCGCTGATGGGCGCCAAGCCCCGGTTCGACAGCTTTGGCCGCCTCGCCGGTGCCGACCTCATACCGCTGGAAGAACTGGGCCGTCCGCGCATCGACGTGGTGATGACCCTGTCGGGCATATTCCGCGACCTGCTGCCGCTGCAAACCAGGATGCTGGCCGAAGCCGCCTACAAGGCGGCCACGGCGGACGAACCGCTCGATCAGAACTTCGTTCGCGCCAACACGCTGGCCCACGCCGAGGCGATGGGCTGCGACGTGGAAACCGCATCGCTTCGGGTGTTCTCCAATGCCGAAGGGGTCTATGGCTCCAACGTCAACCAGATGGTCGATGCAGGCACCTGGAACGACGAGAGCGAGCTGGCCGATGCCTTCACCCGCCGCAAGGGCTTTGCCTATGGCCGCGATGGCAAGCCAAAGCAGAACGCCGAACTGCTGCAAAAGGCGCTGTCCACCGTCGATATCGCCTACCAGAACCTCGAGTCAGTTGAGCTCGGCGTCACCACCGTCGACCATTATTTCGACACGCTCGGCGGCATCAGCAGGGCGGTCAAGCGGGCCAGCGGCCGCGAGACACCCGTCTATATCGGCGACCAGACCCGTGGTTCGGCCAAGGTGCGCACCCTGAAGGACCAGATCGCGCTGGAAACCCGCTCGCGCACCCTCAACCCGAAGTTCTTCGAGAGCATGCTCAAGCATGGCCACGAAGGCGTCAGGGCCATTGAAGCCCACGTGACCAACACGCTCGGCTGGTCGGCCACCACCGGTACCGTCGATCCATGGGTCTATCAGCGCATCTCGGAAACCTTCGTGCTGGACGAGGAAATGCGCCGGCGCCTGGCAGAGCTCAACCCGGCCGCCTCGTCCAAACTGGCGAACCGGCTGATGGAAGCCTGCGAGCGCCAGTTCTGGACACCCGACGATGAAACGCTCGAGGCGCTGCGCCGCGCCAGTGAAGAGCTTGAAGACAATCTTGAAGGCATTCCCGCACCAGTGGAGGCAGTGGCATGAACCTGTATACGAAAATGAACCGTCATACGGGCAAGGCGCTGCGCATGCCCGATGGCGATGGCAGCGTCCAGGTTCATCTCGACCCGGACATGAAGATCGGGACCGCCAAGGTCTTTGCGGTCTACGGCAAGGGCGGCATCGGCAAGTCGACCACCTCGTCCAACCTGTCGGCCGCCTTTTCCAAGCTGGGCAAGCGGGTGCTGCAGATCGGCTGCGACCCGAAGCACGACTCGACCTTCACCCTCACCAAGAAGCTGATGCCGACGGTGATCGACGTGCTCGAACAGGTGGACTTCCACTCCGAGGAACTGCGCACAGAGGACTTCGTCTATGAAGGCTACAACGGCGTCATGTGCGTCGAAGCCGGCGGCCCGCCTGCCGGCACCGGCTGCGGCGGTTATGTGGTCGGCCAGACGGTGAAGCTGCTGAAGGAGCATCACCTGCTGGAAAACAGCGACGTGGTCATCTTCGACGTGCTGGGCGACGTTGTGTGCGGCGGCTTTGCCTCGCCGCTGCAACATGCCGAACGCGCGCTGATCGTGACCGCCAACGACTTCGACTCGATCTTCGCCATGAACCGCATCGTGGCCGCCATCAACGCCAAGTCGAAGAACTACGAAGTGCGCGTCGGCGGCGTCATCGCCAACCGCTCCAAGAACACCGACGAGATCGACCGCTTCAACGAGGCGGTCGGCCTCAAGCGGCTTGCCCACCTGCCCGACATCGACGCCATCCGCCGCTCGCGACTGAAGAAGTGCACCCTGTTCGAAATGGACGAGACACCGGAAGTGCTGGCCGTCCAGCAGGAATACCTGAAGCTGGCGCAAAGCCTGTGGGACGGCACCGACGTGCTGATGCCGACGCCGATGAAGGACCGTGAAATCTTCGACTTATCTTTGCGACCTGTTTCGTAAGACGGAAAGCGTGTCGTACTCGAATGCGGGGCGTTCTACCACGCGATGCATGGGCTGGTACTCTACCGCGATCGCGTCTTCCGACCGCTCGATCCCGAGATCGGCGGTGGCGGTTGATGACAAGTCACCTCTCAAGGCAGTGCAGTGATCAAAAAGTTATCGATGCCAATCGTACCGCCCAGCGTGCCACCGGGGTCAAAGACAGCGATGCCATATTCTGGATTCGTGGCCGTGACGTTGAAACCTGGCCTGACAACACTGCACCAGTCAATCATCGTCGTGGGACAGGCATCGATCCAAGCGCCGGCGGCAGAGATGTCGAGTTCATAGTTGGTCCAGTCGGCGGGAACGGTCCCACCGCTGGTGAAACTGATGATCGGTTCGGTGTAAAAAAGGGACTTTGGACCGTCTCGCGCTGATCGAGAATATAGAACCGTATTTCTCCGGCGGTGAGGGTAACAGTGGCGTCGGCCTTCAAATCGAAGCTGACGGAAGCCGCGTTATTGAAATCCACATCCTGTGCCACGGACCGCAGGCCAACTTCCCAACCCGGCAAATGATCCTTGCCGAAGCCGTCTGACGGTACGGTGGCGGCAAAAAAACGCGAACCAAAGAAGGTCACCGTGTCGGCAACGGACGTGTAGACATATCCGTCGCCAGCTCCTGCTCTGCCGCCATCAGCGCTGCGAGCCGATATCTGATCCCCAGAGTGGTATGGTCTGATCGGGCGGACCCAAGTACAGCCAATTGTGCTGCCGTTCCACGGCGTCGTTCCAATCTTCCGTGACGAGGAAATGCCACCAAACCCGAAGTGCTGCTCCAAACGATGTAGATCAAGCAAGTCCACTTCACCGTTTCCGCTGAAGTCGCCGTATCCCCAACCACCGGCTTGTTGGCAGTACTGAGCAAGGGTGGTAAAGTCAGCAAACGAGACGCGCCCGTCGAGATTGGCATCGCCGTATTGCGTGCCCAGAATGTTGAGCACAAGTTCGTCCACGTCCGCCGTGGTAACCAAGCTGTCTGCCGTCAGGTCGTACGCCAGATCGTGGTTTCCCGAATTGACTCCGGCGAACAGCAAGTCGATATCGTTAGCGCCGACCATTCCGTCGAGGTCGAAATCCCCGATCACATTTGAGACGGTCACAACGGGCAGGCGAGGGCCGTCCGCAGCGACGGCAGCTTCGTCGGATCGAAATCCATGCCTTCGCCGCCGCTGCCGAAATTCGCGTCGGGGCTTACGCCAAACTGAAAGCCGAACGAAAGCGAACTGGTCAGTCGTATCCCGTTACCGAGCCGTTCAAACAGCAACGTCTATCTTTCATGACGTACCATACTGCTCTCGCGGTTGCGAACAGGATGTCCCAGATGATCCGCCATGGCTCGTGGCCGATCAGGAATTGCGAAATGCGGCCAGCTCGTACTTTTGTCGTCCTAATCCGCCAACGTCCGTCACAATGTACCTTCAACATAGGCAGCTTGGGAACGCCTCCGACGGGTCCTCTCCGGGGGCGAAGGGCTTGTCACCACTCTCGCCACGATTCGCCGTGCATTGCTTTTACCTCGGTTCGCCGGCTTGCGATCATCTGATTCCACCAGACAGCTCAACCGGCGGTTCGCCGAAGCCGAGGCGGACTATTGGTTCAAAACGGTTCGAGTCTCTGAGGGTCAGGGTCACCATCTGTTTCCCAGACCGCGTCACTGTTCGCCATCCTACATCAGTTATCAGTGAGTTTGTTGTTATTTCAGCACAATTCCAGCGACCAACGGGAGCGGGTTTGGCAAACCGAGCGGAAGCTCGAAGTTGGCTGCGGCCCAGCCGCCCTACGTATCGGAGAGCCGGCTTCTTCGCTTTATAATCCCGATTTCCAAGCATTCCGGAGACGAATCGCATGCGGATACTCTCAGCGACTTTATGCTGTATTAGTCTGGTCACAATCGTCCACTCCAAGCCAGCGGCGGCGACAAGCCGAGCGCCCCAACATCCTGTTTGCCTTTGCCGACGACTGGGGACGTTTCGCCAGCGTCTACGCCGAAGCGGATGGAGCGGGCGGCCTCAACGATGTCGTGCACACGCCCAACTTCGACCGCGTGGCGCGTCGTGGCGTGCTGTTTCGCAACGCGTTTGTCACCGCGCCCTCCTGCACGCCGTGCCGCAGTTCGCTGCTGTCCGGCCAGTATTTCTGGCGAACCGGACGCGGCGGCGATCTCTGCAAGGCGCGGTGTGGGATTCCAACATCCCCGCCTGGCCGCTGCTGCTGAAGGGACGCCGGCTACCACATCGGCAAGACCTGGAAAGTGTGGAGTCCCGGCGTTCCCGCCGACGCGCCGTACGGCGGACAGGAACACGCCTATCAAATGGCCGGCGGTCGCTTCAATCAGTTCTCGCAAAACGCCACGCGGATGGTGGCCGCGGGCAAGTCGGTGGAGGAGGCCAAGCAAGAACTGCTGGACGAAGTGCGCGGCAACTTCGCCAGCTTTCTCGCCGAAGCGGAAAGAGGCAAGCCGTTCTGCTATTGGTTCGGACCGACGAACGTGCACCGCAAGTGGATCAAGGGTTCGGGCAAGGCACTGTGGGGGATCGACCCCGATGCGCTCGAAGGCAAGCTGCCGCCGTTTCTGCCCGACGTTCCCGAAGTGCGCGAAGACCTGGCCGACTACTTCGGCGAGATCGCGGCCTTCGACGCCGCGCTGGGCGTGCTGCTGGACGAACTGGAGCAGGCCGGCCAACTCGACAACACGCTGGTCGTGGTCAGTGGCGATCACGGTCCGCCCGGATTTCCCCACGGCAAGTGCAACCTGTACGACTTCGGCACGGCGGTCAGTCTGGCCATCGCCGGACCGGGGGTCCGCGGCGGGCGCGTCGTGGACGACTTCGTCAACCTGCCCGATCTGGCTCCGACGTTCCTGGAAGCCGGCGGCGTCGACGTGCCCGACGTGATGACGGCACGCAGCCTGTGGCCCGTGTTGAAATCGGACCGCGAGGGCCTGGTCGATCCGCGCGGACCTACGTCGTCACCGGCCGCGAGCGCCACGTGGCGGCAGCCCGCGAGGGGTATTTGCCGTATCCGCAACGAGCCATCCGCACGGCCGACTACTTGTTCATCATCAATTTCCGCCCGGACCGCTATCCGCTGGGCGACCCGTACCGTCTGGACGGTGACAATCCCCCCACGACGAAAGAAGTCACCGAGAACACCTTTGTCACATTGCCCGACGAAGACGCTGGGCCCACGAAGGCCTGGCTTGTCGACCGCCGCAACGATCCCAAATGGAAACCCTACTTCGACCACGCGTACGACAAGCGGCCTGGCGAAGAGCTGTTCGACCTGAAAAACGACCGCTATCAGATGCAAAACTGGCCGCCGATCCGCGTACGCTTCGGTCGTCGCCGAACTGCGTGATCGTCTGCTTGCTGAACTTCAGACCACCGGAGACCCGCGACTGGTGGACGACGGCAAGTTTTTCGAGACGCCGCCCATGGCCGGTCCGATCTCGAACGCCCCAGATCGTAGACGCTGAGAAAGTACGGCGGACATCCTTTGTCCGTCGGCGAGTTGGTTGTGACAGACAAGGATGTCCGTCATAGCAACGTTCACGAAACCCTATGGCTGCAAAAAAACTTGGTACGATGGGCTCGGAGGCCTTGTCCTTACCCACAATTCTAAAGACGGGTTTCGAACGACATGGCTCCCGTCGGGACAGAGCCGGACGGTGGCCCGGACGGTGGCCCGGACGGTGGCCCGGACGGTCAAATGTGGGTAAGGACGAGGCTCGGAGGCCTTGTCCTTACCCACAATTGTCTTAGCTGCGAAGCAGCGACAGGTGACAGCCTGGGACTTAAGTCCCAGGAGAACCGAAGCGAATCAGGATTTAGTCGCGAAGCGACGGCACGCGGAGGCGTCATCGCGCGTGTCGTCACACATGCCGCCGCTCCGCGGCTCTATACGTTCTCTACACCGCTTTCCTGGGACTGAAGTCCCAGGCTGTTGCCTACCGTCGCGTTGCGACTAAATAAAAATGTGGGTAAGGACGAGGCTCGGAGGCCCATAGTACGAGAGAAATATGCAAAAAATCTTTGTGGGAAGATGGTGGAGTGACGGGCGCACGAAATGGTCGTGGCCACATGCTGCCAGCATGTGAGTCCGTGTTTTCGGCATTCGCTATCAATCAAGTCGAAGATTCTCATCTTAAGAAGGGCTCACATGCTGGCAGCATGTGGCCACGGGGTCAGTCGCGTGAGCGTTGCGCGTAAGGACTCGTGCCCGTGTACCACATCGATCATTTGCAGAGCAGCGTGACAACTTGATGCAGAAGCGGCCTGTGTCGGAAGGAAGGCGGCAAGTAAGAATGAGGGATTCCGGAAGGATACAGGGCTCTCTGGCGGAGAATTCCCGACCATGTCCGCGACATTTTTGAAGCCGCATGGCACAACAATTGATACAATTAGGTGTTGCTCGGATCACGTCCTGCGGGTACACGATCTGCAACGCCGGCAGCGACCGGAGAAGTGGCAAACGATGAGGACCATCAGAATGCGAGGTTCAGTTTCTGGACGGCTTGGCCGCGAGAAGCGATTGCAGCTGGAACGGCTGGAGTCTCGGCAATTGCTGGATGCGAGCGGAGTTTCGCTGGAACCGGACCAGTTCTCGGTTCACCAGAACGGTGCCGAACTGGAATTCGACGTGCTGAGCCAACGACCAGTTTGACGCCGAATACTCGGGGCCCAGACTAATTACCGACGTCAGTTTTGGCAGCGAAGGTGGCCGTGTCCGCATCGACCCGCAAGCCAACACACTTCGGTATCTGCCGCCGGCAGATTTTGGGGGCACGGAGACGTTCTCCTATTCCGTCGACGGCGTTGCTTCCACGGAGGTTGTGATACGTATCCAGGCGGCGCTCGCCGACGACGAGTACACATTCCATCCCGATGGCCAGGATCGAGTACTCGACGTGCTCGCAAATGACCCATTCTGGCAAGGCTACCAGGGGGCACACAAGTAACCTTGGTAAGCGAGACGAGTTTGGGAGGAGTCGTCTCGATCGCCGAAGATGGAAAATCGCTGCTGTATGAGCTTCCCGATGGACAGTTTGGCGTTGACACCTTCGTCTATATCGTCGACGAGCGGTATCCGGCGCGGGTTGTGATCGAGATTCCCAATCCGCTGGAGAGCGACCAGTATGAGATCATTCAGAACGGTCCGCTAGAAATCCTGGATGTGACTCGCAACGATCCCTTCTGGACGGGCTATTCCGGACCGCGGCAGATCACGCATGTGATGGACGTCAGCGAGGGGGCCGAAGTGACGATCTCTGACGGACGCTTTGTCGTCTACCGCCCGCCTGCCGATTTTTACGGCTGGGATTCGTTTCGCTACGTCGTCGACAATGCGTTCGAAACCTACGTGAGTGTCGTCGTGCAACGCCCCGTCCGCGATGACTATCACAGTGTCGACATGAACAGCGTCGACGCACGGCTCGACCTGACGGGCAACGACCAATATTGGTCGGGCCAGATCGATGGTTATCGCGACATTGTCGACCGGGTAACGTCGGTTGGTCCGGCGGAAAGCGGAGCCGTGGTGACCATCACCGAGGACGGACACGGCGTGCTGTATTCGCCGCCCCAGGGCTTTATCGGCTCGGACACCTTCGAGTATCGGGCCGATGGAAAATACCCGGCGACGGTGACGGTGAATGTGACCAAGCCGGTTCGCGACGATTTCGTGAATGTTTTCCAGGACACTCGCGACAATCCTCTGTCGGTGCTGGAAAACGACTTCTTCGGCAATGGCTACACGGGCAGCCGTCAGATCACGGAAGTCCGCGAGACCTCCGCTGGCGGCACCGTCTCGATTTCCGCGGGAGCCGGCGCGGTACTCTACTCGCCACCCGCCGACTTCCTCGGTCCTGACTCATTCGAGTACGTCGTGGACGGCGAGCTGACTGCCAACGTCCAGGTTTGGGTGCAGCCGATCGTCGCCAACGACTATTTTACTTTCGGCGAACCTAGAACGATCCAGCTGGACGTGTTGAAGAACGACCACTTTTTCGACGGGGGCTACCCGGGTCCAGGGGTCATCACGGCGACATCCGACACCAGCGGCGGCGGCTCGGTCACCATTAGTGAGGACGGCAAGAGCCTGCGCTATTCGCCGGGCCAGGGACAGGACAGCTTCCGCTACACCGTGGACGGCAAGTACGAAGCGACTGTCAACATCTCCTATCCCCAACGCTTGTCCGGTGATTCCTACGTGGTGGACCAGAACAGCGGCCAGGCGGAATACGACGTGCTGCAGAATGATTTCAACAGCGACTGGATCCAGCGCCAATGGGGACGCTACTCTGGCCCACGCGTGATTACCGCGGTTGGTGCGGCCGAGCAAGGCGGTACCGTGACGATTTCGGGCGATGGCAAGAGTATCAGCTACGAACCCGCCGAAGACTTCTACGGCGATGACCGTTTTACTTACACCGTCGACGGGTACCTCACGGCGATGGTTGATTTCCACGTGGTCCGACGAGTTCGCGACGACCAATTCCACGTCGACCCCGGCAGTGCGGACAACGTTTTGACCGTGCTGGTGAATGACCTGTTCGGCGCGGACTACCGGGGCACCGGCCGGATCACGGACGTTACGGCGACGTCCGCTGGCGGACAGGTGACGATCGACGATGCCGGAGAGACCATCTCGTACACGCCGCCGGAAGGCTTTTCGGGCGAAGATACGTTCACCTACACGGTCGACGGGCAATTGAAGGCCGAGGCCACCGTTTCGGTGCACACGACTGCCAGCGACCGATTTCCACAATTTGGCTCGTTGGCGGAGCTGAAACAATACTTGCTGCAGAGTGCGTTACAGCAATATGACAGCCTCTTCGGGCAGGAGTCCTATGGGCCGATCGACCCCGTCTTCTTCGAACGGGACGGTGTCGGCACCGGTTTGGAAACTGTCGGAGGCGATGCGGCGCCGCGCGACCACTCCGAAACCAACGTGCAGGTCGAAGGCGTCGACGAAGCCGACATTATCGAAACGGACGGCGACTTCCTCTATGTGCTGACGGGAGGCGAGTTGGTGATTGCCCGGGCGTGGCCCGCGGACCAGCTGGAGGTTGCCTCGCGAGTCGCGATCGAGGGCACCCATGTCGGCGAGTATCTCCACGGCAATCGCTTGACCGTCGTATCCCGGAAGTTTGAAGAATTCCCGTGGCCGTACCCCGAGGACTACGTCACGGACGGCGTGGATGTCGGCCTGCCTTTTGCCGACGACGTCATCGATTTCCGCTTCGCGCCATTCCCCTATCGGCAAGAGGTCAAGACAATCGTCACCGTGCTGGATGTGACGGATCGCGAGTCACCAAAAGTCGTGCAGAAAACCGAACTCGACGGGGCTTACGTCGAGTCGCGTCGCATCGATGACTTCGTCTACGTCGTCGTCAACAGTGGGGACTTCGGGCTTCCGGTTCCCGAGGTCAGCTGCGACGAGGCCGAGCAAAACTGCCGTTTCGAAAGCCGCGATGCCTACATTGCTCGCGTTGAAGCCAACTTCGAGTCGCTACTGGAAGAAGCGACGCCGCAGTACTCCAGCTTCGGCCCCGACGGCGAACTGGTCAGGAAGGGAGCGCTGGTTCAGCCCGAGGATATTTTCAAGCCGCTGAGCGAGAACGGTCGTAATCTGATCTCGGTCGTCTCGATCGATGCGTCCAACACTGCGCCGGGATTGGCTTCGACCGCAGGCGTGTTGACGACCGGAGCGACAACGGTCTACGGCTCGCTGGGAAGCCTGTACGTCTTCGAGCAGCATTACGATTGGACGGCGGAAGATAAGACGACCACGCGGATTCTGAAATTTGATTGGAACGGGGGCGCAGGCACGGTGGATTTCGTGGCCTCCGGTGACGTGCCCGGATACATGTTGAACCAGTTCGCGGCGGACGAGTTCGACGGGCACTTGCGAGTGGCCACGACGGTCAGCAACAACTACTCGGGCAACTACTCGGGCCGCGATGAAAACACGTTGTTTGTCCTGCGTGACGACGCGGGAGTCCTGGAGTACGTCGGCAGCATGCAGAACCTCGCGTTGAACGAGCAGATTCGCAGCGTGCGGTTCTTTGGCGAGCGAGCGTTTCTGGTCACCTTCCGCACCATCGATCCGTTGTTCGGCGTGGACTTGAGCGATCATGCCAACCCTCGCGCGGTCGGCCACCTGACACTTCCCGGTTTTTCCAGCTACATGCAGTTTATCGCGGACGACCGGTTGCTGACGGTCGGCGAGAACACCTCGGGGCAGGGTTCCGGCGCCGTATCGGTTTCGCTGTTCAACGTCGAGAATCTGTTGCAGCCGGTACTGATCGATCAGTACACGCTGCCGCGATTCTCGTTCAGCGAAGCCAACATCGATCATCACGCGTTTGGATGGTTCGGCCCACATGATGTGCTGGCGGTTCCGTCGGCTCGATGGTACTGGGAAAGAGTTGACCTGGACGGGGACGGCTATCGGGAAACGAAACGGCCTGTTGAGGAACATGACCTGTACGCCTTCCGTATCGATGCAACCGAAAACGTCCGTTCGGACGATGGTATTCAGTTGCTCGGCCAGGTCACTCACGACTCTCCGGTTCGTCGCAGCGCCTACATCGAAGACAAGTTGTTCACATTCGCTGATGCTTCGATCAAAGCCGTGGAAATCACCGATCCCTCCCAGTTGGTCGGAGAAGTGGTCATCCGTTCGACTGACGTGGAACCGCCGCCGGAACCGCTGCCGTTGGTTGCCGAGCAACTGCGGCGGCTGGATGAGTTCCGAAGCATCGCCAAAGCCGACCTAGCTGCTTATCTGAGTGTGGACGAGAGTAGCGTGATGACGGTCGCCAGCGAAACCAGTGCCGCGTCGGCCGAGGATTTCCGTTTGGTGCTGCGAGCCGGTGAACTGCATTTCGTCTACGACACCCACGGCGACGACCAAGTCACACTCGACTCAGTCGATTTCCAATTCGTCGACACTGGGCAGTCGTATGATTGGCACAACGAAGACAATCCGCTGGACACCAACCGGGACGGCCTGGTCACGCCCATCGACGCGCTGTTGGCGATCAATCATCTCAACCACAACGGATCACGGCCGCTTGCGTTGAGTTCGGTGGTGCGTCAGATCGCCCGCGCCGCGACCGGAGCCATCGACGTTACCGGCGACGGTATCGCCTCGCCGATCGATGCGCTGACGATCATCAATTGGTTGAACGGAAAGGCCGCGACGTACCACGGACGACTCGGAGGGGGATGGGCCTGCGTCCTCGGATGTTTTCCGCGTGGCGCGGTCTTTAGCGGCCGATTCGCGAAACGAGCGAGGTTTAAGTGACGTCACTGTGGACGACGAAGTCTTTGGAGCCAACATCGCGAGCCGAGCGGCTGCGGCATTGCCCGCACGAGGCGTTGCACCGGAGATGACTTTGTCTCCGTCGGAATCCGAGGCCTTGTCAGACGAAGTCACGGACGAGGCGTTTGCCAGCTCGATGGCGTGGGACGATGTTCTTTACAAGCACGACGAACTGGTTGGTTCAGTGAGCTTCACACGCAATGCTCGCGTGTCGTAGGACAAACGCTCTTCCAACGCAAGCCGCAAGCGAACGGCTCAGCGAGTTGGGGCATGAGCTTCGCAGGCCCGAGGCCGACTACCTCCGAGATATTTACGAACTTCGCGTTCGGTTTCGAAGCGTGATGCTCTACTTCTTTCACGGGCGAGACGCCGTGGTACTCTCACGGACTGGTGAAGGAACGAGCCGTTCCGCGGGAGCGAAATCAGCCGGCACGCGTTCGCGTCCGGTTCTCGCGGAAACGTGGGCTAACGCCATCTACTTTGGAGCCAAAGGTGCCAAATCGTGCGTGGACCGCGGGCGTCCCGCCCAATGCCACTTACTTTGGCACCAAAGGTGGCAAATCTGCCACAGTGCGCGGGCGTTCCCGCCCGCGAGCTCTCGGCAATCCGTTGCGGGCGGGACGCCCGCGGACCGACCTCGGCACCCAAAGTAGTGGCATTGGGCTAACACCCAGCGGCAGCTTGCTGGGCTGGTTGGCACGACGGCTTCCGTGATTTGCCGGCTGGAAGACGCAGACTACGAGGGCCATTCCTTGGCCAGCTGCCGGTTGACGGCGGCGGTCGCAGGAACGAGTCTGAAACCCAGCAGGATGCCGCGACTCAAGCGAACCGCGTTTCGATACCTGCGATGATACCCTTCGAAAACCGAAATGCGAAAGCGAACCATCAGCAATCTTGTGGTTCGATGTACCTGTTCACCGCGGCGTATCCTATGCCACAAATAACACAAAGGTGCAGGCAGGCGATGCCAGTCCATCCCAATACTTCATTGAGAAAATGGCATTGCGAAAGTGGCAATGACTCTGGTCTATCACATAGCGCAACAACGTACCGCCGGCAGAATCGGGGGCCTGGAGGGCGGCACGAATAGAAACTCGCCGCCCCCCTCAGGACGATCTCGGGGAACGTGCCATCAACGGGCCTAGTCCCAACTTTTTCTGGCTCAGAGGCAGCCGGCAGAAAATAATCTACCAGGAGTTGCGTCAGGCGGACGCGTGAACGCAGGGAAAACCCGTTTTGCCTCGTCCGTGCGGTTTGAAGTGCGCGTTTCGTACAGGTTTTGCCCTGTAAGGGCCGAAACATACCAGCCCAGGGCAGAGCGAAACGACGTTCGTCGTTGAGCGCCGCCCTGGGTAGTCAGGTGCGATAACCTGAGCCCTGTAAGGGCGAAACAACGATGCGGTCCCATTCTTGTTTCGCCCCTACAGGGCTGAAGAGTTTCCGTCTTGGTTTACCCAGGGCGGCGCTCTGCGGTTTCACCGCGTCGTTTTGCCCTGGGCTGGTATGTTCATTCCCCGTTGGGGCGGAAAAACTTCCACTGACGCGTCGCTTGATGTCGGTAGATTATTTCCCGCCGGCTGCCTGAGTGCGACGTGTTATGGCTTCGCGGCACCACCAGCTTCTCGGCGGGCGGAAGGCTGCAGCCGCTTTTGTACGTCCGTTTCCAAGACGCCGAAAGCAGCCTCGTGACGTTGCACCGACATATGCAGGGCGGCCAACAAACGCTTCGCCGTGAAGAAGTTGACGATGATGCGCTGGTTGATCACGATTGGCTGCTGCGGAACGCCCATCGGCTGGCTGTTCAGCCCAAAATCGATGATCAGCTCTTCAGGCGAACCGGTCACGCGGCAGAAGTTTGCGTACGAAGTGACCGCGTGAGTATCTTCGACCTGGACCTGCTGCGATTGCTGCTGGCCGGCAGCCGGCGCTGGAGTACTCGACGGAGCGGGTTGAGCCTTGGGTTCAGATTCCGGACCTTTAGACATGGTTTTCTCCTGCAAGAGACTGTCGTTTCTGTTTGCTTCCTAAGTAAGCAGGTCAGAATAACACTTTTGCAGATCCACGCCTAGCATACCGCCGCGCCCCGTTGCCTCAAGCCAGGCCCTTTCTGCCCAGGACCACATCGGCGGAGGTGTTTCGGTCCAGTTCGAAACTTCGGTGTTCGAGAAGTGTGATCATCCGTTGGTTCTCGGGCGCCATCTCGGCGATAACTTGCTTGATTCCCCAATCGCTACAGATTTCCAGACAATAGTCCGTTAGCAGCGATCCCAGGCCATTTCCTTGGTACGCGTCGGCTACCAGCACGGCGTACTCGGCATCCAGGTGATCCGCATCGGCCACGAGGCGGCCAACGCCGATCAGTTTTCGCTGCCCTTCTTCCTCAATTTCCGCCACGATCCCAATTTCTCGGTCGTAGTCGATAAAGCAAAAGCGCGTGGCCATTTCGTGCGTGGTTTGCTTGAACAGATAGCGAAATCGGAACCAAATCGACTCTTGCGAGCAGGCGGCCAGCAATTCGTGCCACATTGGCTCGTCTTCCGGTTTGATGGGCCGGAGTAGCACGTGGGTCCCGTCCTTCAGTTTTGCCTGGCGGCTGTATTCCTCGGGGTAGGGGCGGATGGCCAAGTGCGAGTAGGGCCTGAGCGGCTTCAGGATCGCCTCGTGATCCAGGATGATTCGGGCGTCCAGTGCGACGACGTCGGTGGGCGTGACCAACAGCGGATTGACGTCAAGCTCCTTGATCTCGGGGTAGTCCGCAACCAGGTACGATAGTCGCATGAGCGTTTCGATTAACCGGTCGATGTCCACGCCCGGCCTTCCCCGATATCCTTTCAGCAGTGGCCAGCATTGCAGCGATTCCAGCATTCGCCGCGCTAGACGCTCGCTCAAGGGTGGCAGCTCCAAAGCCCGATCTTGATAGAGTTCGGCGGTCGTGCCGCCGGCTCCCACCAACAGCACCACACCGAATACGGGGTCGCGTTCTGCGCCGACGATCAGTTCGTATCCACTTGGATCGATCACCATGCGTTGAATGGTGACTCCCTCGACAACCGCATCTTCTCGGCTTTCTTTCGCCGAGGTGATAATTCGCTCGTACGCCGCGCCGACTTCGTCGGCGTTGGTCAAATTCAAAGCCACTCCGCCAACGTCCGTCTTGTGCGTGATCTGCGGCGACATCACTTTTACGACCACCGGATAGCCGACGCGATCCGCCAGTTTCACGGCATCCTCGGGAGACCGCGCGACGTAGGGCTTGGTGATGGGAATCTCGTAGGCGTCCAACAGGGCCTTCGAAGTGCTTTCGCTCAGGAAGTCATGGCCCTCGCTCAGAATGGTATCAAAGACCGCCCGCAACTTCGCTCGGTCCAGCGGAAACTCGACGGGGATATCGCGGGGAGTTTCGTACAACAGCTCTCGATTCCGCGAATAGGAAAGCAGATACATAAACGCGCGAACCGCTTGTTCGGCGCGCACGATACGTCGGAATGCCGGCTTTGTTGAACAGCGCGGTGGCTTCTTGCATCGTCTTGCCACCCATCCAGGATGCCAGGACAGGCTTCGACGTGTGCCGCGCCACCTCGATCACCGCTTTGGCCGCTTCCGTCGGCTGAGAGACGGCCTGCGGTGCGAAGAGCGCGATGACCGCGTCGACTCCGCGGTCCTCCAGCACCAGCTGCAGTGCTTTGCCGAGCCGCTCGGGCGAGGCGTCGCCAAGCACGTCGATCGGATTCCCGTGCGACCAGGCGGAGGGCAGTTGCTCGTTTAACCGGGCGAGCGTTTCCTTGGACAGTTCGGCCAGAGTGCCGCCGCGTTCCAGGAGGGCGTCCGTGGCCATCACGCCCGGTCCGCCGGCGTTGGTGATAATTGCCAACCGCGGTCCCTTGGGAATCTTGTGGCGAGCCAACAGTTCCGCGCAGTCGAACATATCACTCATTTCGAACACGCGGACGATCCCCGCTCGATTGAAAGCGGCCTGATAAACGGTATCGACACCCGCCATCGCGCCAGTATGCGACGCGGCGGCCTGCGCGGACTGCGCGAAATCTGCCGGCCTTGTAGGCGATGATCGGTTTCTTGCGAGCAAACGCACGGGCGGCAGACATGAACTCGCGCGGGTTGCTGATCGATTCGACGTACATAATGATCGATTCCGTCCACCTGTCGACGGCAAAGAAATCGATCAAGTCGCCGATCCCCACATCCAGCATGTTGCCGACTGAAACGAAGTACGAGAAGCCGATATTTTCTTGGATGGCCCAGTCCAGGACGGCGGTGCAAAGCGCTCCTGATTGCGAAATGAAGGCGACATGGCCCTTGGGCGGACTACCGGCGGCAAAGCTGGCATTCAAACCTGCATGCGGCGCCATGACCCCCAGGCAGTTCGGCCCGACAATTCGCATGCGGTCGAATTTTCGAGCCTCGCGTTGGATCTCCTGTTCCAGCTTCTCGCCTTCAGCGCCAGATTCACGAAACCCAGCGGATAAAATCACCAATCCACGAATCCCCGCCTCGCCACAATCCCGGACGATCGACGGGACGGTCGCGGCCGGCGTGCAAACCACGGCCAAGTCCACTGGCTCGGGCAGCTCTTCGACGCTCGAAAAACATCGGTACTTGTCGACCGTTTTGTATTTCGGATTCACCGCGTAAATTTCGCCGGGAAATTTGGCATCGATTAGGTTCGCGATGACGGTGTGCCCAACGCTCCTCTCTTCACGGCTGCCCCCGATTACGGCGATGTGCTTGGGTTCAAAGATGTTTCTCAGGTTTCGAATTGGCATCCTATCGTGGCTCCAACTTTCTCGACTGATCGCAAGCGGCGACCGAAGACTTCTTTCCGGCTTCGAATCGTAGCCAGGATTCGCATGAAAAACTCTTGAACTCTTGTTGAACCGCCAGTTTGGCTGTTCCGAATCTGCGTGACTCGCTCAGAGCAAGCCGGGGGCGAGCTGAGTCCCGGCACTCCGTCGCCGGTCGGCGTTCAGCTGGTTGGTATGCGGCGTGGAACCTGACGCATCGGGTTCTTCCATGGCGTTTGCATTTCAGCAAGCCATGCTCGGTGGGAGAGTTTGCATCATGCCAGACTGCTGCGAGCGGAGTGACGGGGAAAATCTACTCGGGGTTTGGCTCACTTTCTTGCGGAGCTTCCACCGCCGCGTCCCACTCTACGGCCAAAACGACGGGCAGGCCACCCCAAACCACTTTCGCGTCAGTTCCCTGGTACCCCCGCAAGTAAAGTGCAGGATCGGCGACTAAGGATCTCAAAATGATGAGCCGATCACCGGTTTGGTATTCGACCATCAGGTTCTGCTCGGGATTGATTCGACTGATCACGGTGACAGAATCCGGCTTGCCGGCGAGCTTCACCACCGTCTTGTACAGCGCATCAATGGACGAGATTTCTTGCACGGTTCCGGCCAACACGATCCCTTTTCGATTCGACTCCGATCGTGGAATCGCCCAAGCGGCACCGCTGGCCAGTGCTTCAAAGTACTGCAGCTGGCTACCCATGTCTCGGTAGAACTGCTGAACTTCGGCGGAAAAACTGCGTACCCCGTCTTCCCGCATATCGGCGTAGGTGACTTGTTGCGCAAGCTCACACTGAGCCGTGTACCACCGCCCCGACATCTCCTTCTTGGTTTCGCTAGACACGAGGGATTGGTGCACGGCTTGTGCCTTTTGCATGCCGTCACGGAGTTGGGCAAGACCGAACACGGGAGCATTAGCGATTCCCAGCGCTTCGTTGTCCGTGAGGTTTTCGGCTTCGTCGGCCAAGTTGTCGGTCACGCCGACGTCGCTGGGTTTGGCATCCGTTTCGGTGGGTTTCATCTCGGCTGTATTCAGAGCATCTCGCGAGGTTTCGTCACGGGATGAAACGGACCGAGCCCGGGCATTGGCTTCGCGCAAATCAGCCGGCGCCAGGAAAGCGAGAGGCGGTGGTAGCACCGTCGCCAAACCAAAGGGGTCTGTCCTGAATCTGGCGGGAAGCCACCAAAGAACTAGTTGGCCGATCAACAGCCCTGCAATTCCCCCCAAGATGACTTTGACGACGTTGCGCCCCATCGGTGTCGCGTCTGGATTTGGTTTCACACGGCCGGCTGTGCAAGCCCCGAGGCGTCGGCACGTCGAGTTCTCCTCCCTTGTCGGAGAACTCGAATTTCGAAGCATCCACTGTCTTGGTCCGTTTTTTCGAAGAACTCCCGGTGACCACCGCCGGCAGTTGAAGGCTGTCATCCTGGTCCAGCTTGCTCTTTAACTCCGATTCGCCGATCGGACCCCCACTGCGGTCCACGATCAACAGGCGGGGCGGAAGCTTTTCCAATACCTCGTCCAAACCGTATTCAGCGTCACACAGGGGGCAGCGTACCCAGACGGCCGAGCGCGAACGTGGGAGGCGTACTCTGCGATCACACTTTGGACATCGTGCGGTGGACATGCTATTTTTCGCCCGATCGATCTCACGCGAACTGACGTCTGATACTTGGCAGTAAGGCCGGGCGGAAAAGGGGAGGGAATGAGAGGATTCGAGCCTTGAACATCAGATCGATTTTCGCCTCCTTTCACCCGGTGCAGCGCCGGCCTCATTTCTCTAGAATTACCGTCGTGTCGTCCGCCCCAGGGTTTAATCCATCAGTTTAACATATCTTGGCCTGATCCAAAGCCTACGCATTTGCGAGAAAAGGCAAACAGGCCTCGGCACTGCCACCCGCGCAGCTTCCCGCGTTTATCGGTCTGAATGAGGTCGATACCATGATCCGCCAGCTTCAGCTTGTTTTCGCCTTCGGCGTTTTTTTTTCGGTTAGCGCATCTCCGTTATCGGCACTAGAACCCTGGACGAAGAATCCCTGGTATTGGAGCCACGCAGGCCAGCCCGTACTGCTGCTCGGCGGGAGTGACGACGACAATCTGTTCCAGTGGCCCGAGGACCAGCTGACCCCGCAGCTCGAGCGGCTTTCTGCGGCGGGTGGCAACGTGATTCGCAACACGATGAGCGACCGCAAAGACCAAGGCTTTGAAACCTATCCGTTTCTTCAGCTTGAAAGCGGCAAATATGATCTGACGCAATGGAACTTGGAATATTGGAATCGTTTCGAACGGTTACTACGCGAAACGGCCAAACGCGGAATCTTCGTGCAAGTCGAGATTTGGGACCGGTTTGACTACACCGACCACCAAGCCTCAGACCGCTGGCAAATCCACCCATTCAATCCCGGGAACAACGTCAACTACAGTTACGCCGAATCAGGCTTCGCGCCGCGATATCCCGACCATCCGGGGAGCAACAAGCAGCCGTTCTTTTATTCCACGCCGAAGCAACGGAACAATGCCGTGGTGTTGGACTATCAAAACCGATTCGTCCACAAACTGCTGGACCATACGTTGAAGTACGATCACGTCTTGTACTGCATGGACAACGAGACGAAGGCGGACCCGGAATGGGGCCAGTATTGGGCAGAACTCGTCAAGCATCGCGCCCGAGCGGCGGGCAAGCGTGTGATGGCCACTGAAATGTGGGACGACTGGGACCTCAAAGCCGCTCGCCACCGTGAGACGTTCGATCACCCCGAGCTGTATGATTTTGTGGACGTCTCGCAAAACAACCACAACAGCGGCCAATTGCACTGGGACAACTTCCTGTACGTCCGCAAGTACCTTTCGGACAAGCCCCGGCCAATGAACACCACCAAGACGTACGGCGCTGACGGGAACAAATTTGGGCATACCGATCAAGATGCCATCGAACGGTTCTGGCGCCATTTGCTTGCCGGAGCGGCCTCGATCCGGTTCCATCGGCCCGATTCGGGCCTCGGCCTGAACGACCAAGCTGTGGCATGCATTCGCGCCGCGCGGGAGTTAGAGCAGCGAATCCCGCTGTGGAGTGTGCACGCAGAAAACGAAATCCTCGGCGGGCGTAAGGAGAACGAATGCTATGCAGCGGCTTCGGAGTCCGGAAGTGCTTACGTCCTCTTTTTTCCGGCCAGCAATCAGCGGGCCGAGGTGACGCTTGACTTCCGCCAGTCGCCCGGCGACTTCCAGGTCAGTTGGATCAACATCGACACGGGCGAGCTGGCCGAAACGGGGACTTACCGAGGCAGCGAGACGGTCGCCATTCGGCCACCGAACAACGGAAATTTCGCCGCTGCCGTGACTCGTGCGTTGGAAGCAACCGACGGTAGCCGTTAGAACACGTTCCGTTCTACGATCATTGCACGGCCTCCAATCCGTCCTACAGATCGGCACAAAAGTCGCACAGTCGCATCCCCGAAAATTGCCATCGCGCGTCGGGCGGAAAGAAGTTTCGATACGTCGTGCGAATATGCGACTGTGAGGTGGCACACGATCCGCCTCGCAGCACAAATTGGTTGCACATGAACTTTCCGTTGTATTCGCCGATCGCGCCCTCTGCTGGACGGTAACCCGGATACGGTGAGTAGGGGCTTGCGGTCCATTCCCAAACGTCGCCGAACCACTGATTCCGTTCGCGGATTTCGCCTCCAATCGGTTCGGGATGGAACCGCAAAGATTCGGCAAAGTTGCCGGTTGTGGGTTGGCCATTGGCGGCAAGTTCCCATTCAAACTCGGTGGGCAACCGCTTGCCCGCCCAGCGTGCGAACGCGTCGGCCTCGAAATAACTGACATGGCAGACAGGTTCTGACGGAGCGACGGGCTTCAATCCAGCCAGCGTAAATTGGTGCCAGCCGTCAGGTAGCTGCTGCCAGTACAGCGGAGCTTGCCAGTTTTGTTGCTGGACCGTGGCCCATCCGAGTGACAGCCAGAATTCGGGCCGCTGATAACCTCCGTCTCGCATAAATTTCAGGTATTCGTGATTGGTGACGAGACGATCGGCAATTCGGTACGAGTGCAGGAATGCGCGATGCCGAGGAGTCTCGTTGTCATACGCAAAGCCGCCATCGTCGTGTCCGAACTGATACAGACCCTCGGCGAAGTCCAGCCAATTCGTATCGGATGGCGGATCGGAGTTCGTCGGCTCCCGAATTCGATAGACGGGGTACAGCGGGTTGCACGAGAGGACGTGCTTGATGTCCGTCAGCATCAGCTCTTGATGTTGTTGTTCGTGATGCAGTCCCAGTTCGATCACGTCGCGGGCTTGATCCGCATCGTGCTGGGAAAACAGCCGCTCGATGTGCTCGTCGACGTAGTCCCGGTAATCCCAGACTTCCTGGACCGTGGGCCGTGAGAGCAATCCGCGCCGGCTTCGTGGAAACTGCTCGCCGACGGTGTTGTAGTACGAGTTGAAGAGGACTCGGTACGCTTCGTTGTGCAGCTGGTACCCGTCCAGGAAACGGCCGAGCACGAAGGTCTCGAAGAACCAAGTCGTATGCGCCAGGTGCCATCGCGTGGGGCTCACATCTGGCATGGACTGAATGACGCAGTCTTCGGGCGCGAGAGAATCGCACAATTCCCGTGAGAAACGCCGTATGGCTCGGTAGCGTTCCAGCAGCAGGGGCTTCGAACAGGGAACGGACGAACCCGAGGTAAGTTCAATATCCATGCCTCTAACTCAGCTTCAAACAACTCAACAACTTAACCGATGGACCTAACCACAGAGGCACGGAGACACGGAGACTAAGAGATCAGCATGCAGCGGCAATGCGAACTCGACGGGAAACCGGATTCTTTTTTGGGAGGTCTTTGTGGACTTCTTCTCCTCCGTGCCTCCGCGCCTCGGTGGTTGACTCACTCCCCAAAGACAGGCTGACTGCGAATGGACAAGTCTTGTTGATCAGTCCCTGAAACGCCCCTTAAGCTGACGAAACTACGAGGATGATCAGCAGGATCACGACCGCGACGCCGCCACCGGCGGCGAACCAGACCCAAGTCGGTATGCCTTCTTGCTTGTTCTCGTTGGTGGGTGTCAATCGTTGTTCAACACGGACCTGCGCGCCGCTCATCAAGCTCTCCTCGGAAGAGCGAATGGGAGCGAGTTCTTTCTGCAACATCGTGACGCGGCGTGTAGTCTCTTCTTCATCTTCCTTATCGGCCGCGGGATCGGGGCTTCGTCTGGACGCGCTCGAACCGGGACCCCTGGAAGTCTCGTCTTCTACTAGAGGTGCGATGTCTAGTTCGTCAGGCATCAGGGATACGCGCGAACTGGAACTCGACGACTTGACGGTCTCGTCATCCGACTGCGAAATCGATGGTCTTCGTGCGGTGGGCGCCGTGATTTGCTGCCCCGAGATTCCGGTGTCGCTGGGTGAATTGAGTGCTTGTCGCTTCTCGGCTTCCGCAAGAAGCTGGCGCGCCATCGAGGCCGCCACGGCAAGCCGGCCCGAACTGCCGGCCCCGCTGTCACCGGTGATTGACTTACCGCGCGTTCCCAACCATGCCCCCAAGACTTCGGCAATTTCGCGGGCCGACTGGTACCGCTTTTCCGGCGACTTGTGCATCATCTTGTTACAGATATCGAGCAACTGTTTCGGCGTCTCGGGACGGACCTCCTGAATCGGCCTGGGCGACGATTTTTGATGCTTCATCAATCGCTGTGCCAAGGAACCTTCCGGGAACGGGGCATGGCCCGTCAGCAGAAAGTAGAAGGTGCAGCCCAAACTGTAGATGTCGGCGCGATGATCGACGGTATGACTGTCGATCGCTTGTTCCGGCGCCAGGTAGTCGACCGTTCCCAGGACGTTTTCGTCGTGCTCGACCGTCAGCGAAGTGGATTCCTTGTCCTCAAGGAACTTGGCCAGGCCCAGGTCCAGTATCTTGATGACACCCTTCGCGTTGGCCAGGCAATTCGCGGGCTTCACGTCGCGATGGATCAACCCGGCATCGTGCGCATGCTGTAGGCCGCATGCCGTCTGCCCGATGTAATCGGCGGCTTGGTCAAAATCGAGCCGTCCTTCGGCCGCCACCAGTGTCTGCAAGTCGCGGCCGTCAATGTACTCCATGGCGATATAGTGCACACTGCCGTCCGCAGCCACGTCGTACACTCGGACAATGTTGGGGTGGTCCAAGGCCGCCGCGGCTTGGGCCTCGCGATGAAATCTGGCGAGGTAAGATGAGTCGTCGACGCGCCGTCGAGGCAGCACTTTGATGGCGGCCCGGCGGCGCATGAGTTCATGCTCGGCAAGATAGACCGTACTCATGCCGCCCCGGCCCAACTTGCCCAACAGCCGGTAGCTGCCGAGCCAGAATCCTTTGTGCTTGCCGTTTAGCAAATTATCGGCTTGCCAGCGAGTCAACCGATCGGCTTGGATGAGTGCCTCGGCCAGCACTTCCGGGTCGTCAGGCAAGTCAGCTCCGAACTGAGCCAAGCATTTCCCCAGGACGTCGTCCTCCACCAGACGGCTTTGCTTGACGAGTTCGAGGAATCGCGGTGTTTCGACTTTGGCCATACGATTTGGTGCCGAAGTAGTCGACATGCATCTGCACCGAGCTGATCAAGCGCCAGATTGCGCCCAGTTATCCGCCCAGCTTGTGATCCTTCCGTAACGATCCGTGTTGCCGTTTTGCCCACGACACTGGCCAAGTGAGCGCGACTATTGCTTGTCGGCAAAAAGAGGAGATCAAGGACGCCATCGGTCGGTGACGGGCCCCCCCGGAGCAAGTCTGCTGTCCAAGGCCTCGGCGGGATAGCCACTTCTGACTGCCGTCTGACTTTATTAGAACATGAAAACGAGCCGGTTTGAACGCCTCATCCGACAAATCGACAATGGATCGCTGCTATTCGCCGCCAAGTCTGCGACCGGAAGGGACTTTAGAGCGGCAAAAGCTCGGCTACTTTCGCGGGAGAGACAGCCTGGGACTTAAATCGACTTAAATCCCAGGAAAATCGAAGCGAATCGGGACTTAGTCGCGAAGCGACGGCACGCGGAGACGTCATCGCGCGTGTCGCCACACATGCCGCCGCTCCGCGGCTCTAGAAGTTATCTAGACCGCTTTTCCTGGGACTGAAGTCGACTGAAGTCCCAGGCTGTTGCCTACCGTCGCGTTGCGACTAGTTAAAATGTGGGTAAGGACAGGTTGCAGACCCTGTCCTACCGTCGAACTTCGCTTGTTTAGGGGCTAGTCCTCGTTGGCCCCACCGGCTGAGGAAGGCTTCTCGTAACGCCCTCGGAATTCCGAGACGGGGTACTTTTCGGCGTTTCGCCGCATTTTCGCGCGTAGCGTCGAGCTGACATCCAGTTCCAGCTCGTTGGCTATCGCTAGTGCATAGCAAATTACGTCGGCAAGTTCTTCGCCAGCGGCGTGCAGCCTCGCGGGGTCACCGGCCAAACGACGCGACTCGTCAACGGTCATCCACTGAAAATGCTCCATCAGTTCGGCTGCCTCGATAGCCAAAGCCATCACGAGGTTTTTGGGTGCGTGGAATTGCTGCCAATCACGCTGCTCAACGAAACGGCGGACCAACTCCCTTAAATCAGCGACGGTTGTCGATTGGTCTTCCACTTTGCATCCCTTTTTCGGTGCTTGACCGCGTTTTGCTTTCCTGCTTTGCCGTTTCTCAATGAATCTACATTGACTAGGATATTTGGGATAGCACTTGGGCAAGTCCAATGCAAGCGGCGGCTCAGCGCCGAGAGCGGCAAGGAAGCGGCGGTGAACATTCGCGAAATCCAGATCGGAAAATTCCGGCAATGGAGTCAGCTGTCGATCTCCGAACTCACGCCTGAGCTGAACGTGATTCATGTTCGCGCGGCGGGTGACGTCTTGTCGATACCGCATTTCGTCCGTTCGATCTTATTCGGTTCTGGCAGTCCACCATCGGACGTCGCCTTCGGCGCCCTGTGTGTCGAGTGCCGCGACGGCCGGTTTTTGATTCAACGAACCTCGGCGGCGGGGGATGCTGCGTCCGAAACGCTTCGTATTCTGCGAGACGGCGACTTGGCCGAACTCAATCACGCGGCACATTCTCGGCTGGTAGAGGGAATCTCCGAGGAGGTCGCGGCTGCTCTGTTTCTGGACGCAAGCGATCTGGCGACGCCTGAACAGCAACTCGGCAGATGGCAGCAACTTGGACTCACCGAGCAACTCTTTCCAGCCAAGTCATCACAAGACACACAGGCGCTCGACGCAGCTCGTCGCGCGGTCGCAAGTCTGGCGGGGGATTGTGCCAGCGACGGCCTCGCGTCACTAATCGCATCGCGTGCGAGGCTCCTCGCCGAGATCGGGCAGAAACTGCGAAACGTTCGCCAAGGGGCTTTTGAAAAAACTGAAGACCTCGGTTCAGATGCGATCGTGTCCGATCTGCGAGACGAGATCGCTGAACTCAGCCGACGGCAAGAACCGTTGGCTGCGGCATGGAAGCTTCGGAATAAATGGAAGCGATTCGGGCAGCTGCGACAGCGAATCGTTGCCGCGCGCGACAATCCCGCCGAACTGGAACAGCACCTCGAAAAGCTTGGACAGATCGAGCGCCAGAGGCATACAGCCAGTAGACGTCTGCAACGTTGTCAACGGCTGCAGGCCAAGCTAACAGCAATCAAACCAAGGCCAAATGCCGAGATCGAGAACCGCCTAAGGCAGCTGCTCGATCAGCGGGATTGGCTGCAAGCGAGGCATTCGATAAACGACTCGCCGGAAAAGCCGGAGAGTAGCCGCCTTTCACGCGTCCGCCCATCACCAACGGATCGGCGTGTACTCGATACCTCGTCCCGGGCGGAGCTGTCCGCGGTGGCGGCCACGATCCGTCGGCTGGCCGCCGCTCGACGCGAAGCGAGGCAGCGTCACGAGCAGATAGCGCGCCGCCTTGTCAGACTTGAAGAACAGTTACCGCTGAGAGCCAACGGGGAAAACGGTTTTCCGCCGCCGCCAAGCGACGAAACGGTTGACCGCGACCGACAACTTAAGCTGCTGGATCTGCGACTTGAGGTTTTGGATCGGCAAGTCCACGGATTGCGGGCGGAGTGTCGACGCTGGCTCCGACGCCAAGTTCTTCCGATGCCGATGGCTATGGCGTTGGCAGTCTTGTTCGGAGCGAGTGTGGCTTGTGCGGGCGGCGGGATGATTTTCTCAACGCACGGAACTCAATCCCTTCTCGTGCTTACCGGACTCGTGGGCATGGTAACGGCCGGTACTCTCAAAGTCACGTTTGAGCAATCGGCGGGCCGTCGCCTAGCGGCTCGGCGACGCGAACTGCTGCGGCTCAACTGCGAAATCGAAGAAGCCCGTGTGCTGCGAGCGGGACTTACTTTGCCCGAACCAGACGAGCAAGCGTACGCGTCCGATCCGCGTATAGCGACTGCAGGCCAGCAGCAGGACGTCGCAAGCGTCGAGCGAATTCGACTACAACGACAATTGGGTGATGCCGAGAACAACGTGCGCGCATCCAATAACGCCTATGGGCGAGCCCTGGCACGTTATCAACTCGCGGCGTCGCTCACTCCGGCCCAAGCGGTGCGTTCCTTGAGACAGCGGCTGCTGACGGAGTTGTCGGACGAAACGCCGCCTCGTGCCGACATCGACCTTGCGAGCCAATCGGATGACGAACAGAGAATCAAGGATTGGCGAAAGGCCGCACGCCGGCTGTTGAAGGACGCCAACTTTGAAGACGCACCCAGTCGTGATGTGCATGAGCTGCTCGACCAGCTGGACGCATGCTTTCAACAACAACGTCAAGCAGGTCGCGAACGCGATGAATCGCGACGGAAACGGAACGTGTTGCGTCGGCGAATCGCCGCGTTGCGACGAAATGTGCGGCAAGCGACGGAACAACGGTGCGCCGAATTGGCTCGGGCTGGCGCAACGGACCTGGACGAATTGCGGCAGCGCCTGTCGAAAGCTGTCGAAATAGAACCCGCCGCGCGAGAAGCAGCCCGCTTGGAGCGTGAGATAGCTCAGTTGATCGTGGGCCATGCTCGCGGAAGTGAAATCCGTCAGCTGTTGGAGCAGCGCTCGGCCGAGGAAATCGAGGAACAGCACAAACAGGTGAAGCACTCGCTGGCGGAACTTGATTCGCAGCTGAAGCTGGCGCAGTCCGCAAAGCCGGCCATCCATTTCGACCACGCCGGCACGAGGGAAGTGGCCCAATTGCGACTGAGGCTGGAAACGGTGGAAGAGCAGATTCGTCGAGCGATTCGCCGATCTCGCGCTGTCGGGTTAGCGTCGTCCGGACTCGCCGAGCTTTCGCCAAACGCGCCGACACGTGCGGTAGCGGAAGGCGCCAGCCGATACTTGCGGGCACTCAGTGAAGGTTCCTACCAGACCTTGGGGGCCGAGTCATCAGGAGACTGGTATTTGGAGGACGCTCGGCGGCGTCGAATCTCGTGGCATGAGGTTACCGAAATCGCCGATCGACGCAACGCTGCCTTGGCCTTGCGAATGACCATGATCGATTCGTTGGCTCACGTTGGCCGGAACATGCCGCTTGTCATGGGGGCCGACCACGTCGTGAACTACAACGGTCCGTCCGTCGCCACCGCCAACGTGTTGCGGCAGTTTGCGCGGAACCACCAGGTTTTGCTGGTCACGCATCACGCCGACGTGGCGGAATGGTATGAATCGCAAGGGGTTCCGGTGGTTTCGATCTACCGCGCCGCGGAGTTCCCTAAGCAGCCGCCTGCCAACGGCACACCGGTTCCGTTCACGGGCCAAGAGCTTGAGCCACGGCAGGATGATCTGCAAGCGATAGAATACACGCCTGTTCCCGTCGCTCGGCCTCGGCCAAATCCTGCCCTCGTGGCCACCAGTCATCTGCCAAGCACGCCGATCGACGAGGACGCTCAGGAACGTTCACTGCCGGCCCCACGCGAGCGAGATCCGATTCCGGTCGAGTATCAGACGATTCGCCACACACCTATAAGCCGCGAGAATCGCTTGAACGAGGTCACCAAGCACGACCTCACCAACGGAAAAAATGGTTCGACATCGGCCGACCTCTTGGGCAACGGGCACCAACCCTCCGAAGCGACGGCGCGTCCTGTTGCCGTTGCGCCTGATGATCCACCAGCCAAAGGCCCCGCGGAGAATGCGAATGGCCAGGGCTCGGACGCTTCCGAACTCCCCGATTGGTGGCCCGACTAGTTGGACTGCGTCGCTCTACCAACGCTCACGAAATATCTTCCGCATTCCTTGCGCTCCCCGTCCCATCAGGCAGCACATGAGCGAGAAACTCATCGCCTGTGCCGTTCGTAGTCCCGCCTTTAGGCGGCCTTCTTGGTCGCATCGCCGCCTAAAGGCGGGACTACGAACGACGAACGGCGTTGCCCGGTGCAGCGAGGAAACGAAGGTGAAGTTATCTCGTGAGCGATGCTGCGTGGGGCAGGTTTCGTAACCGCCGAAAAAGAACTGGCGCGCCGAAATCAGGCAGCTTGGAAACCTGCCACACAGATATCGGTCATCCACGGAAATGGACAATCGCGTCAGGAGCCGCTACGATGGAGCTTACTTGCAGCATAGCCCGCCTAAGTCCACTCCGATTTCATCCACGACCGGATTTCACGCAGTCGCGAGGCGACGATCGATCGGGAGAGGGTCTCCTCGTTCACCGTGCGACGGATTTGAAGAGTTCGATGATGCTTGGCTCCATTCAACGTGCTCTGTCTTTTTACCTCGCATACGCCGGATTGTGCGTCTGCCTCGTCCTTGGTACTCGAAGCCACTGTGCTGCGGAGCCGCTCACTGACGAGCA
This sequence comes from uncultured Alphaproteobacteria bacterium, assembly GCA_963761475.1. GTDB lineage: Bacteria > Pseudomonadota > Alphaproteobacteria > Rhizobiales > Hyphomicrobiaceae. The sequence goes on along the minus strand of CAVXGT010000002.1, from coordinate 58,862 downwards.
GAAAACCGTCTTTTTCGAAGAGCAGGTCAAGCCAATCCTGTCGGCGCATTGCTTCAAGTGCCATGGCGCCGAGACCAAGTTGCGGGGGGAGCTGCGGCTCACCAGCCGTGAAGGAGTTCTCCAGGGAGGTGAGCTAGGACCGGCCGTCGATTTGGAGCAACCCGAGGCGAGCAACCTAGTTGAGGCGATTAATTACGAAGGCCTCGAAATGCCACCCGACGGAAAGCTGCCGTCAGAGCAAGTCGAAGTGCTCACCAAGTGGATCGAACTTGGACTACCCTGGTCTCGAGAAACGGAGGATTTCGGAGCGAAGACGGTCGCTAAGGAAAACGGGGCTCCGCCGGTCGATGATAACGCCAAGAAGTTTTGGGCGTTTCAGGTTCCGCGGCGACCGGTGGTTCCGGAAGTCGAAGACACCGCTTGGGTGAACACGCCGATTGACGCGTTCGTGCTTGCCCGACTCGAGGCGGCTGGCTTAAAGCCGTCGCGGCCGTCCGAGAAGGCCGCATTGTTGCGGCGAGCCTATTACGATCTGATCGGTCTGCCTCCATCGCCGGAGGCGATCGAGACGTTTCTGTCCGATGACACACCTCAAGCGTTCGAACGGGTCGTCAACGAGTTGCTCGAATCCCCGCATTACGGCGAGCGATGGGGGCGGCATTGGCTGGACTTGGTCCGCTACGCCGAATCCAACAGTTACGAGCGGGACGGACCAAAGCCCTTTGTGTGGCGCTATCGAGACTACGTGATTCGATCACTCAACGAGGACAAGCCGTACGATCAGTTCGTGATGGAACAACTCGCCGGCGACGAATTGGGCGAGCGTACGCCCGATCGCATCATCGCGACTGGCTACTACCGGCTTGGACGATGGCAGGATGAGCCGGTCGACCCTCTACAAGAACTCTATGAAGACTTGGATGACATTGTCACGACGACGGGCCAAGTATTCCTGGGGCTAACGATCAACTGCGCACGCTGCCACGACCACAAATTGGATCCGCTGCCACAACGGGACTACTATCGGTTCTTGGCGTTTTTTCACGGCCTGAATCGATATGGCGAGCGTTCCGCCGAATCGGTGGCGAAGTATTCACTGAGCGAAATCGCCTTGGCCGACGAACAGGCACAGCAGCAGGCGGAAATCGAGCGGCATCGGAAAAATGTGGCAGACGTCGATCAACAGATTGCCGAAATCGAGCGACTCGTTTACGACGACTTTCAGGATGTCGAGAAAGAGGAATTTAAGCACGAGCAGCATAAAATTCCGCTGGTCAAGATGCGTGTGCCGAATCTGTTAAGCCAGCCGATGTTTGCTCGATATGTCGCGCTCAAAAAGCAACAAAGACAGCTTGGCAAGTTCCGGCCTTCTGCACTCAGCCAAGCCCTAAGCGTTTCCGAGATGGGCAGGGAGCCGCGCGAGACCTTCGTCTTGATTCGCGGCAGCGCACACGCGCCGGGTGAAAAAGTGGCCCCTGGTTTTCCCGCGGTTCTATCGCCTCCTGAACCGCAAGTTGAATCGCTGGGCGCGGACGCGAAGACCTGTGGACGACGTCTGGCGCTGGCCCGATGGATCGCGAGCCCGGACAATCCACTGACCGCACGGGTGATGGCCAACCGTATTTGGCAGTACCACTTTGGCCGCGGCATCGTCGCCTCGCCCAACAATTTCGGTTTTCAAGGCACGCCTCCAACGCACCCCGAACTGTTGGATTGGCTGGCGAGCGAGTTCGTCGACGGCGGTTGGCGGCTGAAGAGAATCCATAAACTGATCATGCTGTCCCATACCTATCAGATGTCGTCACGACCGAGGCAAAACGCACTGACGCGGGATCCCCAGAACGATCTTTTCTGGCGCTTCGATATGCGACGGCTTGAGGCCGAGGAGATTCGCGACTCGATTCTGGCCGTTATTGGGAGGCTGAATCCAGAGATGTACGGTCCCAGCATCTACCCGGCCATTCCCCAGGAAGTTCTGGCCGGCCAATCAATGCCGGGAGCCAACTGGGAGGATTCCTCGGACGCCGAACGGGCGCGTCGAAGCATCTACATTCACACCAAACGTTCGTTGATCGTGCCGCTGATCGCCGCCTTCGACGGCGCTGATCCCGATGCCACTTGCCCCGTTCGCTTTGTCACGACGCAGCCGACTCAGGCGCTTGGCACGTTGAATGGCGAGTTCCTACACGGGCAAGCTCGTATCTTCGCCGACTACTTGCGGCGGGAAGCCGGCGCGGAGCCGACGGACCGGGTCGAGCTTGCGCTCCGCCGGGTGTTCCAAAGAAAACCGACGGAGCAGGAAGTTGACCGTGGAATACAGCTGATGGAATCACTCAAACGCAAGCACAATCTAGATTCCGACCGGGCATTGGACCTGTTTTGCTTGGTATCGCTGAATCTGAACGAGTTCATTTACTTGGACTAAGGCGACCATGACACGAAAACACGATTTCTGTGGACGCACCCGAAGGGAATTTATCTGGCAAGCGGGTGGCGGTTTCGCGGGGACTGCCTTGGCCGCCATGCTGGGTGATGACGGTTTTCTCGGGCAGCAAACGCTGGCAGCCGACGGCGTCACGGCCTTCCAAAACCCTTTGGCGCCCAAGCAGCCGCATTTCACGCCGAAGGCCAAGGCGGTGATTTTCCTGTTCATGTACGGTGGCCCCAGCCATATCGATACGTTCGACTACAAGCCCAAGATGAAGGGCATGGACAACAAGACGGTCGATGTCAAGACATTTGGTCGCGGCGGGCACAAGAACCAAGGACGAATCGTCGAGCCGCGTTGGGATTTCCAACAATACGGAGAATGTGGCAAGTGGGTCTCCGACCTGTTTCCCCATCTGGCGACGTGCGTCGACGACATCGCTTTCCTTCATTCGATGACCGCCGACTCGCCGATCCATGGCTCCGCCATGCTGATGATGAATTCGGGAAAGATTCTGAGCGGCAGCCCCTGCCTCGGTTCGTGGATCAACTACGGCCTGGGAACGGTGAACAGAACCTGCCGGGTTTTGTCGTCATGCTCGACCCTCGCGGCGGTCCAATCAGCGGCGCCAAGAACTGGAGCAGCGGCTACATGCCGGCCACGTACCAGGCAACGGTCATGCGTTCCAAAGGGAAGCCGATCTTGGACTTGGTCCCCCCGGCGGGCGTCACGCGGAGCCATGCAACGCGAGATGCTGGACAGCCTGCGTGAATACAACGAAGAGCACCACGCCGTACGCGGCGACAACTCGAACCTGGCGGCTCGGATCGCCAGCTACGAACTGGCATTCAAGATGCAGCAGCATGCGCCCGAAGCGGTCGACCTGGCACAAGAGGATGCCGAGCACTCACGAACTCTACGGGTTGAATGACAAGAAAACCGAGGTCTTTGGCGGCAATGTCTCCTGGCCCGGCGGCTCGTCGAACGAGGCGTGCGGTTTGTGCAGATCTACTCCGGCGGGAATCACAACGACGCCAACTGGGACGCGCACGGAGACTTGAAGCACAATCACGACTTGCATGCTGGCGAAACCGACAAGCCGATGGCCGGACTGCTGAAGGACCTGAAACAGCGAGGGCTGCTGGACGAGACACTGGTGGTCTGGGGCGGCGAATTCGGCCGGCAGCCGACGGCCGAGTACGCCAAAGGAACGGGCCGCGATCACAACGCCTACGGCTTTACGATGTGGATGGCCGGTGGCGGAATCCAAGGCGGCATAAGCGTCGGAAAAACCGATGAACTGGGCAGCGCCGCCGTCGAGGACCGTTTGCACGTGAAGCATCTGCACGCGACGATCCTCAATCAACTGGGTCTCGATCCGAACCGTCTGAGCTACTTCTACGGCGGCCTCGATCAGAAACTGGTCGGCGTCGAAGGTGCCGAACCGATTCATCAGATTATCTGACACCGCACGGCGGACTGTAGGCCGATTTCTCCGAAATCGGTAGCGAGCCACGGATTTCGGAGAAATCGCCTACAGCATTTCTTCACCAGCCTGGAGCGAGATCGCTCGCCGACGGTTGCTCTCGTCGATCGAAATCTTATCTCCCAGGCTGTGAAAAAATCCCGTGGCAGGGGCTTCCAGCCGCTGCGTCCGAATGCGATGCGGCTCACGGAAGCCCCAGCCACGATTTACGGTCCGCGAAAGACGACGTATCACCGGACATTTCCAGCCGGTGGCGGCATAGAAAGCCATGAAAAAAATGTCCCACACGAATGACTGGGAAATCCGCGGCGCTGAATCGCAACCGATCTTCGGGACAGCATACGAACCGGACGATGCTCCCGTTGGTTGCGCGATCGTCGCTCATGGCTTCAAGGGATATAAGGACTTTCGCATGATTCCCGCGTTTGCGCGGGAGCTATGCCGTGCGGGCCTGGTCGTTCATGCGTTCAACTTCAGCCACAGCGGCATGGCCGCAAATCCAGACACCTTTGAGCGGCCAGACCTGTTTGAGCTTGATACTTGGAACAAGCAGGTCTTTGACATCCAATGCATTGTCGAGGCAATTGCCCGCGGACGGCTGGCAGGTACCGGATTGCCCTACGTGCTCTTGGGGCACTCGCGCGGAGGCGTCAGCGCGATATTCTTCGCAGGACGGCAAACTGCGGGATCGCAGCTTCCCAAACCGGCTGGCATCATCACTGCCGGTTCACCGGATCGCGCGTGCGGACTGTCCGACGGCGAGAAAGATCAGCTTCGCGACAGAGGCTATCTCGAGTCACCATCGGCACGCACGGGCCAGATTCTGCGGATCGGATTGCCATGGCTGACAGAACAAGAAGCGGACCGCGACGCCCATGACGTTCTCGGCAACGTGCGAAGAATCGAGTGTCCCATCTTGGTTGTCCACGGTGAGGACGATGAAACCATCAGCGTGGAGAGTGCGGTGTCGATAGCTGGCGCGGCAACGAATGCTCGTGTCGCCAGGATTGAGAACTGTAACCACGTTTTCAACGCACCCAACCCGCCCCCGGCCAACGCCCGCGAGATTCCCGCATTGGGTCAAGCGATTGATGAGATCGTGAAGTTCTCGCGTGACTGTTGTCGCGCGGGGATATGAGATGGCCAGGCAAAATCATTTACGGGAAAAATGATCAGGATTGCGAATGGACGCGGTTTCTACGGGCGCGGAGTCACGCGAATTTCATACCTTCCTTCTGACCAGCCGTGTTTCCGTTTGTGTGAGCAGTTGCCAGGACTGGTTGGCACCGGGCGCAGCAAGCTGGTTGTGATGGCGTAGAAGACCGGTTCTAGGCTGTCAAAGTCACGGTCTTCCGCTTGCCATGTCAGCAAGAGAGTCTTGCCCATCGCGGTCAGTGCGAGCATTCGGCAGCGGACGAGAAAATCGAGGCAATAGAACTGCAGGCTGTATCCGACCGTTGATTCGTCCGCGATTTCTTCGGCCACCGCATCGACTTCGAGCTCGTCGTATTCGCCACGCATGGCATCCAAGGCCTGACGGCACAGGTTTTCGGCCGACTCGTGGGGCTCATAAATCGCAGCGGACCAAAAAGCTCCCGAACTGGCGGTGACGTACACGGACAAAGGCCCCTGCCCGAGGTCCTCTTTCAGCTCCCAGTTTTCGGGGTATTGAAAACTCACGCCACCGCGATTGTAGATTGCTGTCACAGCCACTCGCTCCTCTTTCTCCTCCTTATTTACACAATCTTATTTACACAATCTTTGAACGACTTCCAACCAGTCCGATGCTGGCATTGGCACCAGACTAGATTCGCCCGCGAATGCGGATTGCCTTCCTTCGCCAGTAAGACTAGTGTATTGCCTTTTGTCGATCAGTACCTTGTCTCATCTCGTCGATACGTGTTCGTAACCACTCCGGATACGGAAATGGCCCGCAGTCGGCTGCCACCCATTCTCGCCGTGGTCATTGCGTGCGGTTGCGCTTCGCTTCGCAAAGGTTCCGTGGATCAGCACGTAATGCGATCGCGCCAATTCACGCAACAGGCGCAGGTCGAAATCCACAAACAGAACTGGGGCGAAGCCGAAACCAGTCTGTTGCGCGCTATCGAAATCTGCCCTGGCGACGGCAATGCACGCCAGTGCTTGTCCGACGTGCTGTGGAACCGAGGAGCGGCCGAGGCAGCGATCGAACAAATGACCAAGGCGATTGAACTCGCCAAAAGCAATGACCCAGTGTTGATCGTCCGCCTTGGCCGGATGCAACTCACGCGGGGCAAACTCGACGAGGCGCTGCAGCGTGCGGACCAGGCACTTCGTCTGGACCGTGGCTACTCGGCGGCTTGGGAGTTGCGGGCGGACATACTGCGTCGGCGGGGCCAGCTTGATCAGGCCTTGGCCGACTATTTCCGTGCACTGGCAAACAACGCCGACAATCCCCGCGTTCGCCTCGAGATTGCCGAAATCTACCACCTTCAGGGCCGCTGGCGGCGAACCCTGGCCACGTTGGATGCTGTCAACGAAAAGTTAACCGAAAACGACTACCCGCAAAGGCACCTCTTGTTGAAAGGCCTTGCCCTCAACTCGCTGGGGCGTCCCGAAGATGCGGTGCAGGCTTTCTTGGCGGTGCGCGAGATAGGTCCGCCGACCCCGCAGTTGCTGTACCAGCTAGCAACCGCGCAATTGGCGGCGGGACAGCTGAGCTGACGCACGATGGTCGGCGGGCGAGGCGCTCGAGGCTGCCGAACCGCAACAGCAGCCCGCCGTTCGCGAGTTGTTAGCGCGTATTGAATCGACGCGTGTGCAAATCGAACAGAGCTGGCGTTGACCCAGCCAACGCAAAAACCGAGAACATCCCTACAAGCCGCGTATTGATCCTTTTTGACACGATACTTTCGGTAACGTAGCTTTCGAAGGCCGAAGCGCTTGTAGCGGCTGGTAAAGTGCAAAGCCGGAAGAACAGCACCAGCCAAGCGGGGAGTATTCAACTTATGTCCAACGCCACGCAAGTGAGCACACCGAAGTTCGTTGATCGCCGGGATGCGAATGTCGTCGCTTCGCCGCCAGGAGTCGAACGACGCCAGTTTTCCAACAGCTACGAAGAACTCTCGCCCCCCGCACGTGAGCTGGCCATGGCCATCGACGAATACAAACTGCGTCATCGTCGTCGTTTCATTACGTACGAAGAGATTATGCAAGTGATTGGCAACCTCGGTTATACCCGAGACGAATAGCTCGAACAGATATGCACCGTTGCTTCGCACATCACCCGGGTGTGTGAAGCTTTTTTTTGGCCTCGTTCATTCTGCGAGTGGCCGACAGAAGTCGCTTGAACGACATAACGATCTCGCGAGCGACACCTCACTCACCGCGACGCGCGCGTTCGATTTTCTGATTATTCTCGGTGAGCAATTTGGCGATATCTTGTTCTCGCGAGCGCTGCGCGTGGCCGGATTCGCGAGAGTTCGGGTGATTCGCCCGCACGAATTCTTGCGAATCCGGCTACGAATTTGAGGCGAAATTCGCACCAAGAGCCCACCGGCTTCTCTTTATACGGCTTGCCGCATAGCTCGCCCTACACGAGATCGTGGACAAGCGCGGTCTTATTGGCAGCCTACGATTGAGGATAATCCGTCCCGCCGAAACGACTTGGCGGGTTTTCCGATCTGCCTCGGAGCCGCGTGAGCCGTGAAGTCAATCTCCGCACCATTGCGAATTAGCCTTGCGCTTGCTTGTTTGGCTCTGTGCATTCTGTCCGCCGGCCGCAGTCTGGGGATTCTTCCGGATGCGGGCCAAGAACGACAGCGAGGGCGGATCGCGCTATGCGAGGCGTTGGCCGTGGGATGCTCGTCGGAAGCTGCTCAAGGCGACTTGAACGGCGTTCGCCTGACCCTGCAGTCCATCGTCGGCCGAAACGACGACTTGTATTCGGCGTCCCTGCTGGCCAAGAACGGCCGCGAACTGGTCCGCGTCTTCGACGAATCCGCCGAGATCGAGAATGAGGAGAGCCTTCAGGAACTTCGTGTGCCGTTGTACGCCCGCGAGGAACTGTGGGGCGAGATCTCGTTGGTGTTCATGCGCCGCGGAGGAGGACCCTTTTCTGATTCTATTTTGAACGTCTTGGTCGCAGCTACCATGTGCTTGGCTTTTTATTGGTATTTGCGTCGCGTGCTGAAGCATTTGAACCCGGCCAAAGTCATTCCCAAGCGAGTTCGGGCAACCCTTGATACGCTCGCCGAAGGGCTGCTAGTCCTAAACCGCGAGAACCGAATCGTGCTGGCCAACGCGGCCTTTTCGCAGACGATTGGCGAGAATGCGGACAGCCTCCAAGGCCGATCGGTCGATGATTTGCCGTGGCACGCCAACAATAAAGAATCGAGTGTCTCCTATCCGTGGTCTGCCGCCCTGGACGATGGTGAAGCGCATACCGGCCATTTCGTCGGCCTCACGACACCTTCGAAGGCCGCCAGGACGTTCCTGGTGAATGCCGCACCTGTCCGCGACGACAAGCGGCAGCTGCCACGGCGTCCTGGCCAGCTTCGATGACGTTACGGAAATCGAGCAGCGGAACACCGCACTCCAGCAAATGCTGGGCAGACTTGCCGAATCGAGAGATAAGATACGTCAGCAGAACAAGGAACTGCATCAGCTCGCCACCAGAGACCCTCTTACACAATGTTTGAATCGACGAGCCTATTTCGAGGTATTCGAGAACCATTTTGCCACCGCGGCTCGCTACGACAATGCAATTGCCTGCATTCTGGCTGATATCGATCACTTCAAATCGATCAACGATCAGCATGGTCACGCCGTGGGAGACGATGTCCTGAAAGCGGTGGCGTCCGCTCTCTCAGAACAGCTGCGAGAATCGGATTCGCTGTGCCGTTACGGTGGCGAGGAATTCTGTGTCTTGCTACCCCGGCAAGATATCGGTCAGGGCATGGTCGTCGCAGAGCATTTGCGGGCCGCCGTCGAGCGGCTAGAGGTCGGCGGCCTATCCGTGACGGCAAGTTTCGGAGTCTCGTCCAATGTCTTGGGAGCAGCAGACCCGCAGCAACTGATCCAGCAGGCCGACGAAGCGTTGTACGCCGCGAAAAGAAATGGCCGCAATCAAGTCTGTCGCTGGGACCAGATGCCGGCCGAAGTCGAGCAGCAGGAACTGGTGCTCACGCGCACCGCCAAGGCCGTGCAAATGGAAGATGATCTGCCCATTCCCTTCAATTCCGTGAAGGCCCTGTTCTCCGTGCTCTCCCTGCGAGACGGGAACACCGCACAACACTGCCGCCGTGTGGCCGACCTTTGTGTTGCCGCCGCTCGCGAGGTAATGAACTCAAACGACATCTATGTCTTGGAAGTCGCAGCCTTGTTGCACGAGGTCGGAAAGATAGGGCTTCCGGACTCGATCTTGCGCAAACGAGGCGGATTGACGCCCCCAGAGGCAGAGCTTGTGCGTCTATATCATCGCGTCGGCGTGGAACTTGTGAAATCGACGCTGGCCAGCAAACATCTGGTCTTGACCCTCGAACAAAGCGTTTCTCCATTCCATCGAAGCGCCAGCTCCCAGGGGTGCCCAGTCAGCCCGCTGGGAGCTCGTATTCTGCGCATCGCGGACGCGTACGATCAGATGGTTTTCCCGGGCTCGCAGGAAACTGCCATGTCCCAGGACGAAGCAGTAGACGAACTCCGTCGCCGTGGGGGCGACGACTTCGATCCAGGACTGGTCGAGAGATTCATCCGCAGCCTGGTGGAAAACGACCGGAATCGAGGCGGCGGCCCCCTGGATTCCAGAGAACTCCGCGCTGAGCTTCATGATCCAGTGCTTGGTGAGTCCGGCGATCTTGAAGACAAAATCTTGGGCGAACTTAGGGAAATCGCTGCACACTTGAGCGAAACGTCCGCGGCATATGGCATCGTTGCCTCAAATGGTGAAGGTTTGGACTCTGGCCAACCGGCTTCTATCGAAGAGAAGGTCTGATGATGATGATCGCAATGCAATCAAATCGGTCTCGAGGATCGCGTTCAGCAACTTGTCACCGCGGCTCAGGGCCGTGATCGAGAGCGGCGGGCCTTTGGCCGGCAGCCGTTTTTTCACCCCGTCACACTGAGCTTGGACGAGGACCGCTCGAAACGCTACTCGGCGTTCACTCGAGATATTTCTCCAACAGGGGTCGGCCTGCTGCACAGCATGGCAATCCGCCCTCAGAACGTGTCGTTGGTCACCCGAATGGACGAACAAGGCGAACTGATCGAGTTGCCAGTTCGCCTCATCTGGTGCTTGCCTTGCGGTGACGGGTGGTACATCAGCGGCGGTGAGTTCGGCAGCTGAATCTTCGTGGCCTCTCGTCAGCTCGTCCCCGAGTGACGTATACCGCCGTCGGTTCGAAATGTACGGTGATAGCATCGTCTGCTCGCTACGCGACTCTTGCCCTGCATGTCGAATCAACCTGTTCGAATTGCCCACGGATAGCAAAGCCGGCCCACGGATGAAGAATCCACGGTTGCCGTTCGACGGGCACGCTGGGGTTAGTTCCCCGCGGATCGGGAGTTTGTCATGCGCTTACGCTCCCACCAACGCAAAGGTCTTCTTCATTGCCTCGGCGGTGGCCTGCAACGCGGCCGGGTCGTCCATGGCGTTCAGCTTCTGATTGAAGGGTTCGGCGCGAATTGGGCCGTCATATCCAATTTTTACGAGCGCGGCCATGAATGCTTTCAGATCGATTACTCCCGAGGCCATCGGCAATTCGCGCCGGTTGTCAATCTGCTCGTCGCGAGCGATTCCTCCCGGGGCGTCATTCAGATCAACCGCGACAACATCCTTGTTTTCAAGTGAGGTCAGATCCTGCGGCGTCTCACCCGCTGTATACCAGTGCCAGCTGTCGAGCACGACGCCCATGTTGTTGGCGCCGATCTCATGGAGCAATTCGCGTGTTTCCTCCAGTGTGTGAATGAAGGCGAAACGTCGCGAAGCCCTGGATGTCTTGGGACCCACGTATTCCAGCCCGCATCGCAATCCGTAGTCGGCCAGCACGCGGGCCGCCGCACCCAATCGGCTCGCGTGTCGGTGGAAGTTCGCCAAGTACGTGAGTTCGTTGTCGCCGGGAGTCAGCCACGTTCCCATTCTGGTCACACCGGCGCGTTGAAGAGCGGCCGCCATGGCCGGCAACCGTTTCAGGTCCGCTTCGAAGGCTGGCTCGTCGCGGCGGAAGTCGACCGGCAGACCGGCCGCTCCCCAGACCAAACCTTTTTCGGCAAGGCTGGCCTGAAGTTCTTCGAGTTCACTCTCGCTGAAACCCGCAAGTTCGCTGACGTTTGGCTCCACTGATTGAAACCCGAACTGATGAGCGTATTCGATCGTCTGTTTCTGGTTCGCCCGAATACCGATTCGTCCGGGACATAGGTCCAAAGTGAACTTGGGTTCAGCAGCGTCATCGGCAAACAAATCGGTCTTACGCCCATGACTGGCGAGTAGGCCAATGGCCAGGGAACGCTTGAGCATCGATCGACGGTTCATGGCAATACCCTTCTGAACATCGGAGGAGTGTCGTGCGGCCGCAGAGTGCAGTGCGGCGGCAGCGCGATTCTACCAGATTCTCGACCGCCAGTAGGCGAGTTGGCGCATCTACTCGACAACGACCATGTTAAGCCAGACATCCACGCGTCGGTCTCGCTGAAAGTCCTTTTGCAGGATGTCCAAATCACCGTCGCCGTCCAGGTGTTTGCGAACTCAGTTAAGACGTTGATATGATACATCCGTTCGGACCGCTCCTTGCAACAGCACCAGCACGAAAACCGAGAGCGATCGATGAAGGGTCCTGCCATTTTCCTGGCACAATTCCTCCGTGACGAGGCTCCGTTCGACCGGTTGGACACGATCGCCCGCTGGGCAGCCGACAAGGGATATGCCGACAGATTCCGTCCTGGGACAAGCGGGTATTCGACCTCGAGCTGGCCGCTGATAGCAAAGACTACTGCGATCACTATCGCGGGCATTTGACGGACCTCGGCTTGGAAATCACGGAAATTGCCGCGCACCTGCAAGGCCAGGTGATGGCCATCCATCCGGCGTACGAGAAGCTGTTTCAGCCCTTCTATCCCGAGGGGTTGCACGACAACGCACGCCATGGTTGGGCGGCCCAGCAGCTGGACAAGGCCATCCGCGCGTCGTCGCATCTGGGCACTTCCAATATCCCCGTGCTGTCGGGTGGACTGGCCTGGCACTTGGCCTATCCTTGGCCACAGCGTCCGGCGGGACTGATCGAGGAGGCCTTCAAGGAACTCGCGGCAAGGTGGCGCCCGCTGCTGGACGCGGCACTCGCTGCCGGGGTGACATTCACTTTCGAATTGCATCCGGGTTCGGATGTCTTTGACGGCGCGACGTTCGAAGCGTTCCTCGAAGCGACCGGCACCCATCCGGCGGCCTGCTTGAACTATGACCCCAGCCATTTCCTTCTGCAACAACTGGACTATGTGGAATTTATTCACTTGTACGGCGAGCGGATCAAAGCGTTTCATGTCAAGGACGCCGAGTTTCTGCCGACAGGGCGTGTGGGGGTCTACGGCGGTTATTTGCCGTGGTCGCAGCGAGCCGGCCGTTTTCGATCGCTGGGCGACGGTCAAGTGGACTTTCGACGTGTGTTCAGCGCTCTGACTCAGGTTGGCTTTGACGGCTGGGCTGTGCTGGAGTGGGAGTGCTGTCTAAAAAGTCCGGAGCAGGGAGCTGCCGAAGGCGCACCATTCATTCGGCGTCACATGATCGAAGCGACCGACGTTGCCTTTGACGATTTCGCGGGTGTCGACACTGATCGGGCACGCAATCGAGCGATTTTGGGGTTGGAGGACTGACGAGTTCAAAGTCCATAAGAAACAGGAGTGCGCTTCATCCTGTTGGCTGGTATCGGTTTCCTCGCCGTGATTTCGCTAGCTTCGACCGCCCCATTCTGAAATGTCCGTCACCGACGAATCGGTCCTGTTTCTGACTTTTCGGGCCGATACATAATTCCTTGACCCGCACGTCGTCAGTGAAAGAATACTAACAGGCAGCGGTGGGCTTCGTGTCAAAAGGTAGCAGCTACTTCCTGACTGAAAGCACCATCGCATGCCGCTCCAAAACCGCGGTGACGCTACGAACATTTCCGGGAGCCTCTTCCTGTGATGGGAATGGGTCGCATAATCGGCACCGCGATTCGGGTTTCCGCATGTTCGTTGCGCATCGGCTTGAAGCAACCAGTCGTCGTTTTCGATGACAAGTGAAGACTTCTCATCATGTGGGAAGAGCATGTTGCTTACGGCAGGACGCCGAGACATGTAATAAGTCGGACCGGCTACCGCGGCCATCCCTACCCGCGGAAAGTTGCTCAGTGGGAGAAGAGCAAGGTCGGTCCTCTTTCATTTTTCCGCTCGTCAGCAGAATCTGTGGGTCGACAGACCGTGTCCGTGTCGGTAACTCGTTCGATGCAATTGCTTTGCATCGATTGTGCATCTGGTGCCGGCGTCGAGTCAGTCCCACGATTACCCCGCCCAAGCCGATCAACGCGACGGCAGAAGGCTCGGGGACCGCCGCCGCTTCGGCACCGCCCGTCAGCCCGAAGTTCTCGGACAGGATAACGAAATCACTGAATTGAATCTCGCCATCTTTGTCGAAGTCACCACGGGTATATCCGCCCGAGTCGCCGAAGTTCTCCGACAAGATCACGAAGTCCGAGAACTGCACTTCGCCGTCGCCATCCGCGTCGCCTCGCAGCGAGGGAGGATCGAGGGCGGCCAGAAAAGCGTCCAGCTGGCCATCCGGGGTGCAGTTGGCGTCGTGGATATTGACGACGCCGTCGCCGTTGCAGTCGCCCCCCGTCGCGAGCACGAAGCTCAAGATGGGAGCGATCTGCTCCAAGGGATCGATCCGCTGCAGCGGGCCGACGTTCTCGTTGACAAACGCGAGCAAGTCGGACGGAATCGTGTGGACCTCTGACGATAGCAGCGAGTTGCCATCGGTGCCCGTGGGCAGCAGGACCCAGCCGAAGTTCTTGTCGGGGTTCTCTTGAAAGAGGCGTAGGCTTTCGGTGACGTCGAAGCTCACCGGGCCGATCTCGATTTTGCCAGGCCCGCTCGTGGCTTCCGTCTCTTGGGCCGCCTCGACGCCGTCCGGCTGAATGCCAGTCTCCAGGCTGTTCCACGTGTCGGACGTCTTCCAATCCAGCAACATGCGGTGCAGTCGAAGCTGGTCCCCTCGGTCAAACGCCTCGAAAGACAGAGTGGCCGATGCGATCTGGGCGTCGTCTGGAATTCCACCTTCGCCAAAAATCTCGTCGAAACGGATCAATATCTGCGTTTCATCGCCACCGCCATCGGGATCCAGCGACAGTATCTCCTCCAGATCGTTAGGATCCGCGATGTTTGGGTGGGCATCGTCGGGCATGCTCAGCCAGATTTCGTGGTCGACTGTCCCCGAGTAACCGTTGACGCCTTGCTGAAAGCTATTGGGAATCGGAGTTTGGTAGATGTTCAGGCCTTCGATCGGTCCGTCGCTAATGCGGATGCTGTCAATCCCGATCAGCTGGTCGCCGTCCGGGGCGATGACCTCGATCGTCACCGCGGCTTGGGAAAGGTTGTCAGGAAGATCGTAGGTGAGGTTCTTGAAGCTATTCGTCAGGATAAATTTGCCGTCGTGAAGGGTGCCGAACAGGTCGGGTGTAAACTCGACTAAATCCTGATCGTTGACCAAGATTCGCAGGCCGACCGTTCCTTGTTGAACATCGTAGGCGGCAACATCTCCCGCAAGCGCAATAGTCAACTTCGGGTCCGACGCTCCGCTAATGTCAACCGCTGGGAAGGAAATTGCACGTGGTTCCGACGGGGCTTCGAAACCCGCGTCCGTGAACCCGCTTGCCAGCAGGTAAGCACCATCGGTCGTGCGGAACGGCGACCGCGGGACGTTGATCGTCGTTCCGCCATCCACGGCGAGGATGGCGGGCTCGTTGCTGGCAAGCAGAGGCGAGTTGGCGGCGTCCAACTTGTACCGCGTCACATCCAAGGGGCCTGCCAGGCCGATCTCGCTAAAAAAAGAATTCGTGGATAGGACGTCCCAGTCGGTATCGACGGTCGGAAACTGATCGCCGTTGGGAGTGACCGACAATTCGAACCCGGCGTCTCCACCACGCTGGAAGCCGACCCACTCGATCTGGTGGTCACCCACGGGCAAATCGATATTGGCCGAGCGATATTGGAAACCGTGGAGAGCATCGTCCACGACCAGGTCCTGCCCATTGATTCGCAGGCGTCCTCCGTCGTCCCCACCCAATCCGAATCCGAAAATCCCGGCCTGCGAGACGCTAATCGTGCCGCGCACGACAATGGCGTAGTCATCTCCGCCACCACCAGGGATGGGATTGTCGAAATCCCAAAGGCCCGCGTTGCCTGCGTCGTACAAGTCGGCCTGCTCGAGCTGCACGGTCTGTTGCAGGCTCGCCGGCGCGGCCGTCAATCATCGCGTCGACGACGGCCAGCCGGTCCACTTGAGCTGCAAACGGCGCCAGATAAGTCGCCACCGTCGTCACGCCGCTGCGTGCGGGGCCAAACGCTGGTAGTGATGTTATTTCGCTCGTCCAATCAAACACTTGATCCAATCCGAGGCCGGGAGGCGTAGCGGGGTGATCGGCGCGTATCTGAACCGACTGCCGCTGCTGGCTATTGGAAGCCGACTGCGAGAGAAGCAGATCGCTGGCCGCTTGCGGGCTCGCAGTGACAATCGGAACAGGCAGACTTCGTAGGTCCACTCGCTTCCGGATGGATGTTGCGTCTGCGGATGCCGCGACATACAGCAGGTCGGTGTCCGCCGAAGGAGTAAAGGATTGAGCATCAAAGACATTGACGCTGTGGCCCGCAGTCGAAAGACGGGCAAAGATTTCGGCGTCACCTGCCATTAAGGAATTGTTGGTGGCTCCGTCCTGTGCGATCAGGGATATGTTGAGCGTATCTCCACCGCCAGCCCACGCGACCGCCGAATCAACATAGCTGCCTGCCGGATCGGTATAACCAACGAATTCGCTGGCCCAAGGCACCGCGACTCGCCGCGCCGGAAACGTGAATTCTCCACCGGGCTCGACGGTCGGCATCAGGAAGCTGTGATCCCAGCCGCGAACCGGCGTCACGGAGGCGTTGACCCCCCGACCGAACATCTCGTAACGCGTGCCATCTCCGTCCGTGGAAAAGTCCTCGAACCACAGCACGTTCTGCTGCCCTCGGGTATCGGCGCTAATTTGCAGGACGGCCAGGATAGAAAGCAGCGTGACAATGATCGGTTTGATGGGCATGGCCGTTCTCAAGGAGTCTGATCTGGGGTGCAACAAGAAGAAACTGTCGCCGCCAGAGTCCTTACATCAGAGCCCGTATCTTCACCTATCCCTGCCGATGAGTCTAACTGCCGCCTGGGGCATGATCAAGGATTTCGAGGCCATTATTCCATCCGTCGGAGGTGAATCCAAATGCGAAGAATTGGTTTCACCCTTGGTGGAATTCCGGTGTTCGAACATGGGCCCTTGGTCGCCTTTTGCGAGGGAAGCGTGCAGCACACTTTCACGCAGGCCTTGATTCCAAGCCCGGGCAAACGTTAAATTACAGGGTCTGATCGATACCCAATGATTCAAGCTGACTCCGAAGGGGTTTGTCATGGCACATAAGAAGGGCCAAGGTTCCAGTCGAAACGGTCGCGACTCCAACGCGCAGCGTCGAGGAGTCAAGAGATTTGGCGGCCAAAGCGTGCGGGCCGGCCACATTTTGGTGCGCCAGGTAGGCAACAAATTTCACCCCGGTCGGAATGTCGGACAGGGCAAAGATTATACGCTGTTCGCGTTGGTTGACGGCCAAGTAATGTTCGATCGCAAGGGTCGCCGCGTGAACGTCGTGCCGGTCGCATAGCGTCTGTTTGCCCTTGGCTTCTCCGCGCTTCCTGGATTTCCATTCGCGCGCTGAACGTCCGTCGGGTTGCGTTGCGAGGCTGCGAAAAAATCGTTTAGGCCGATGTCGGAGAAATCGGCCTTCAGTCCGCTCGCGAGTTTGAAGTTGCGCCGGTAGTGTGGCACGACGCTCCGCGTCGTGAATTCACCTCGCGGAGCGAAAATCGTGGCAGGGGCTTCCAGCCGCTGCATTCGGGCGCAGCGGCTGGAAGCCCCTGCCACGGGATTTTTTCACAGCCTCGGAGCGACGTGCCACAATACAAAACTCGCGCGAGGCGTCCTGCCAGCATGTTCGTTGACCGAGTCCAGATCGACGTCGCTGCCGGGTCGGGTGGCGATGGATGTACGAGCTTCCGCCGGGAACGCTACATTCCCAGGGGTGGTCCCGATGGCGGCAATGGTGGCCACGGGGGCAGCGTCATCATTCTGGCCGAACACGGCGTCGACAATCTTGCACCGCTCGCCCACCGGCGATTCTGGAATGCGCCTCGCGGAGCACACGGTCGCGGCGCGAATTGCCAGGGGCGTAACGGGGCCGATGTCACGATCCGCGTGCCTCCGGGAACCGTCGTCCGCGATCTGCGGGGCGACTTCGTGCTGAAGGACCTTGTGCGCGAGGGCGATCAAGTTGTCGCGGCGCGGGGAGGCAAGGGCGGAAAGGGAACGCCCACTTCAAGTCGTCGACGAATCGCGCTCCGCGCGAATGGACGCCGGGCGAGGAAGGTGAGTCGCGGACGCTCGTGCTCGAACTCAAAATGATCGCCGACGTTGGCCTGATCGGCAAACCGAACGCCGGCAAGAGTACTCTGCTTAGCCGCGTCTCACGTGCCCGGCCGGAGATTGCCGACTACCCTTTCACAACCAAACACCCGAACCTCGGCCTGATCCAAGTGGACATGGACCGCTCATTTGTGATGGCGGATATTCCCGGCCTGATCGAAGGGGCCCATCAAGGGGTCGGGCTGGGGCACGAGTTCTTGCGGCACGTGGAACGTACGCGAGTCCTCGTGCATCTGGTCGAACCCTGCCCGATGGACGGTTCGGACCCTGTCGAAAACTACTTGACCATTCGCAGCGAACTGAAACAGTACGAGCCTCCGCTAGACAATCGCCCCGAGATCATCGCCGTTACCAAGGCCGAGTTGCCGGGGGCCGAGGACGTGCGTCAGCAACTTGCGAAGGCGGCGAAGGCACCGACACTGCTCGTCTCGTCAGTAACCGGGGCGGGACTGAACGAGCTACTTCGTTCGATCACGCAAGTCTTGGATCAAGCACGCGAGAATGAGTAGCCTGAATCATGGGCCGCACGTCTCCGCTCATCGCCGTCGATATCGGCAACTCATCGTTGCGAGTGGCCGTGTATTCGGCGGACAGACCTTTTGGCCGAGCCTTCGCAGGTCTGGAAAAGTTCGTCGCGCCAACCTGACTTCACCGGCCTCGTCGACTGGCTCCCTGCTGCCGCCAGCCGCTGGTTCATCTGCAGCGTGTGCCGGCCTGCAACCGAGGTGCTCGTTAGCTGGTTGGGAGAACACCGGTCCGCCGATCGCTTCCAAATCCTCAATCGCACCGACTTTCCCATCACGACCGAAGTCGATTA
Source organism: uncultured Alphaproteobacteria bacterium (assembly GCA_963761475.1). Classification (GTDB taxonomy): domain Bacteria; phylum Pseudomonadota; class Alphaproteobacteria; order Rhizobiales; family Hyphomicrobiaceae. The sequence goes on along the minus strand of CAVXGT010000002.1, from coordinate 40,410 downwards.
TCCTGAACGCGTCGGGGCAGACCGTCTGGCCGCGGCCGTCGCCGCCAACGCGGTCCGTGAACCGCATCAACCGGCGATCGTTGTCGACGCCGGAACGGCGATTACGGTCGACGCGATTTCTGGTAACGGGGTCTTTCTGGGAGGCTTGATTTTTCCAGGCCGACTCATGGCCTTGAAGGCCCTAGCCTCGGCCGACCAGCTACCGTCGCTTGACAGCGTTGACAATTCGACCGTGCCAGAAATCATCGGCAAGTCGACAGAGCAGGCCATCTACGGCGGAGTGTATTGGTCGCAGCTCGGGGCGATTCGCGAGATCGTCAGTCGTCTGCGGTCGGAAATCGGAAGCGACGCGGTGCTTCTGACGACCGGAGGCGCAATCGGCGACATGACGTCGTCGATCGATCCGCAAGCCCGATTCTTGCCCGGCCTCGTCCTCACAGGGGTGGCCCTGGCGGCGATGCAATCTGCGTCGGGGCCGCGAGAACCCCACGGATAGTTCAGCAACACAGTTTCATCCGTGCGTCCGCCCTGCCATCCGTGGGCGAGTCTTGGGAAAGCAGGAGAATGTAGACATGAAGCGGGTGGCGATCACGGGTGCTGTGGGAAACCTCGGTTGGAAACTGATCAGGCATCTGATTCCGCACGATCAAGTTTCGGCCATCGTCGGGCTAGACCGTCGAATGCCGACGGAACAGCAGCACAATCAACTGCACGGCTCAACGGACTCGGACAAGGTGCGATTCGTTGCCTGTGATCTGTCGGATTGGAACGATCGACGCTGGCGGGACGAGTTGCACCAATGCGACGCCATCGTTCACTTTGCCGCAAAAAATCCGTACCCCGAAGCGACCTGGAATGACGTGAACGCCTCGCTGGATATGACGATGCACGTGGCGATGGCCGCGGTTGATTCGGGCATCGAACGGTTTGTCTTTGCGTCGTCGAATCACGTCATGGGACGTTACAAGGACGAACCGTTGGCAAGCACCGTCGGGCCGGGGCAGTTGGCTACGAATCTCGAACTCGCCGTTGGTACGCTGTGGCACACGGGAGACCGCCGCATGGATTCGACTGTATATGCCGTGGCAAAGAGTTGCGGCGAACGCCTGTGTCATGCGTTGGCGTTGCGATCGGAGGGACGGACGTCGTTCGTCTGTATCCGCGTGGGCTGGTGTCAACCGGGCGACAATCAGCCTGCCACCTTGTCAGCCGCGGGGACCCCCACTCAATCGATTCAGCCGACGGACGACGAGGAGTGGGTCGTGGCAAACCAATGGTTCAGGAATATGTGGCTATCCAACCGTGATTTCGTGCAGTTGTTCGAGAAGGCGATTTTTGCCGAAGACACCTCGTGGCCAAGCGGCTGCATCGTGGTCAACGGAACGTCCGCGAATGCCGGCATGAAATGGAGCTTAGGCGAAGCAAGATATCTGCTTAAGTATCAACCATTCGACGACGTAAACGACTAGTGCTGTGAATTTGGAATGACCTTGATTGGAAAACCCGTACGATGGCCCTCCGAGGAAGTCGATATGCAAACGACGGCCTCCTTGGAGGGCCATCGTACGGGTTACTTACACTCTGATCCCAGACACTAAGCAACGATACAAAAAATATCGTCAGGAACAGATTGCATCCAATCTGTTCCCGACGCGAACTTGATCTCAATGCTAAAAGCAACTTTGCCGTCAATTACGCCGAGTTCTGCCGGCGGCCAGCAGACCCAGCATGCCCATGGCCATCAGCAGACCTGATGCCGGCTCGGGAATCGCCAGCTGAGGAATGCTGGCTCCGTCGCCACCGTTCCAAATCGAGGCGATTTCGCCTTCACTGAGCACACGACCCCAGATCGCAACTTCGTCGATTCCACCTTCCCATTCGCGACCGGGGGATCCGGGATTGTTGCCAATCCAGAGTTCCGGCGGATCAGTCGAATTGGTGTTGGTGATAGCTGCCACCTGGTCAACATTCCCGGCGTCTTCTACTAGGGCTCCATCGACCCACAAGGACACGCCCCCGCCATTCGTGGTCGTAGCTACCACATTGTGCCAAAGACCGTCACCTGGATTAGTCGGTGACGCGGCCGGTGCCGGATCGGGGCGAATGTCTCTCGCACCACCCGCGTAGGCCATGAAGTTCGTATCACCCTGGCGTGCAATGCGATAATTGCTGCCTTCACCTTTCGCGAGCAGTGCTTGCCAACTGGTGTCAAATGCATCCACTTGGAACCAAGCCGAGATACTCAAGTCTTGGCCCTCTTTATTGATGTCAACGCTGTCAGGCACGGCGATGTAACTATCAACTCCGTCGAAACTCGCAGCCATGCCAAACTTTCCAGGTCGATCAAGCGTGACGCTGGTTCGAGCCCCTGGTACCACCATGCCGTTGTCGGCCACCGCACTGGCCGTACTTCCGATATCAGCAGCAGTATCCAAGCCGTTCCCATCAAAAGTCCAATAGGCATTTAGCCCATCCAGGATGCCAGCTTGTGCCGAGCTAACCGCCAGCATCATCGCCAAGCTTCCAAGTAAGTACCGCAATCTCATCGTGCAAATCCCCCCAAGTTTTCTGAATCGAAATGATGAAACCTCAAAACGCGCACAAAAAAAGAGCGTCCGCGCTTGTTCAGGAACATCCGCTTGGACGTCCGAAAAGGCGCAAACACTCTATGAAATCAGTAGCGTTACCCTGTTAGTCGATCTACTCGCAGATATTGGACAAGGCAGCAGGATGTACTGAGCCAACAAAAAGAAAAGCCAAATCAGTCCGCACCTTGCGGATCAATTTGGCGTTTCTTTTCGTCACTCAGTAGCGTGCTTCCCGGTCGCCTTATCCATTCCCTTCTGTGCAAATACCCTAAGTCCTACCGGGCTGTCGGCGATTCTAATGGTCCGTCAATCGACATGCAACAGTATTCTCTACATTTTTACTTGTTTTTCTCCGAGCTGTGAATAGGTCAGCCGCTCGGCGTTAGCCCAATGCCGTGCTACTTGAGGTGCGCGAGCGTCCCGCTCCGCAACGGATTGCCGAAGACTAACCCGACTGCGGGCGGGACGTCCGCGGACCGCGCACGATTCTGGCTCACGAACCGGTTCCCGCGAGAACCGCGACGCTAACGCGTGGCGATTTCGCTCCGAGTGATCTCGGTCAGTTGGCTCGTGTCTGGCTCTAGCGACCCGCCTTGGTGGCCAAATCGCGGACTTTCTGGATCACAGTCTCTTGTGCCTTGGGCGAAAAGAAGCCAATTCCCCCGGCGTAGAGTCCCCGCGTTTCATACCCTCCTTCTTTCAGCACTTTGGCCGACGGCAGGTAGCCAAAGACATCGTTCGAATAGGCAGCGATCCAAAGTTGTCGCGGACCAAGTGCCTGTTCAAGGAACGTGACATAATCGACCACGACTTCCCCTGGCAGGGCGACCAGCGTCAAGTCCTGGCCGAATTGCCAGACCGCGACGGATGTGCGATACGAGGTGGGCAGCTCGCTGCCCGACTGCAATGACTTCTCGCATTTTGTCTGCCACAAATCCTTGCCAGCCTCCCGACGCGGCCAGCTGCTCGAGCTGCTCTTGCGACAATGCCGGCCCCAGGGGGATTTCGAGATGGTCCAACTCGGCATGCAGCGGCCCCTGAACCGGCGTAAGCTCGGACTGCAGCACGCGAAGAACCTCCTCACCCAAGGTCCTGCCGTGCAATCGCGCGATTTCCTCGCTGCCTCGCGGGTAGGGATTGGCGTCGCCGGCGCAGCCCTGCATGAACATGGCTTGTACCTCGGGGTAGGTCCGTTCGACGAGCGTCTGTGCGTATCCGGCAAAGTCACCACTAATTTGAAGATCGTTGCCCGTGAGTGTCGTGTTGTGACACGCCGCCCCGAACAGCACCGCTCCGCAACTCGCCGTCCGGCGATTCGACACGCAGCACCGGAACGCTGCGATCGACCAGGCCGCGTGGGTTTACTCCCAGCCGGACTCCGCGCTCGGTAAACTCGCGGCGATTCATCACGAAGTTCGCGACGCCGACTCCCCAAGAAAGCTTGGCTGGCTCCAGACGATCCAGGCTCGCCACGACTAGGTCGACGAGTTTGTCCTGCAGGCCGCGCGAGTAGCGGACGGTCGCCTGGGCCTGATCGGCCGGGAACTCCAACTTCGCTTCGTCCAGGCCAAGCGTCGGTCCGGTGTGCGTGTGCGACGAATTGAGCAGAATCTGGGACCGCTCGAGACCGGTTTTCTCGATGATTCGGCGACAGGCCGATTCCGCGAACTCTGCCGTAAAGCCAATCACGTCGCTGGTGATCAACACGGCCAGCCCACCTTCACGGTCCTGAAACGCCATGGCCTTGGCATACAGGTCGTGGGCAACTCCTTGCGATGGTTCGGTGCGACTTGAGTAGCCGGACATCCGCACGGGTTCGTCCGGCGTGATCTTCACACTCGCCAGGCCCACTTTCCACGGTGATTCGTCGGCTTCCGGGCCAGCGGCCAATGCGAGCGCGGTGGCCGCCCAGCAGCTGGCGGCGATGGAGATGAACTGGTCCGCGCCGTGAGGAAAGCCGCTCTCGAAGTACGTCTGAAACGGTTCGCTGCGGCTGCGTACGTGCCAAGAACCGTCGTCCAACTGTTGCTCCAGCAAGAACTGCACGCCACGACGATAGACCCGATCGGTAACGTCCAGTCCGCCGTCCTCGTGCAACGCCACCAGGACGGTTCCCGTCGCGTAGGCGTCGCTCTCCAGCTTGGCGGTCTGAGCCCACCCGCCATCTTCGCGTTGCTGGCCGATCAACTCGGTCGCTGCCTGCTGCGCGGCGGCATCTTCGCCGACATAGTGGAGCGCGCGGAGCTGAAACACTCGGTCCTCGGTGTCCCGTGGCTTCTGTTCCAGCAACCATTGCCGGGCTGTTTCCCTTCGTTCCGCAGCCAATTCGGCCTGGTCTTCCGTCGCGAAGGCCGTCAGGCCACGCAAGGCCAGGTACGTGGTGGTGAAATCGCTGACTTCCGACGGTGGCCGGTTGCTTGAGCATTTCCAGTGTCCCTGAGATTTGTGCCGAGTGGCCAAGTAGTTGGCAACCGCCCCCGTCAACTCGTCGGGAGTCCACGCACCGGCTTCCAGAGCCCACAAGGCGTATCCTGCCGTGTCGGCCTGCCCGCCCTGACCGTGGCCTTCCAGATAGTTCTTGCGTCCGCGCTCCAAATGGTCGGCCGTGTGTTTCAGTTGCTTCCGCAGATTCTGCTGGTCGACGGGAAAGCCCTGCTTGCGGGCTGTTGTCAAAGCAAGAATGGGCAGGGCCTGATGGTGGCACGAAAAGCACTCTCGATGCGCCAAGTATTCGGCCGTACTTGGCTCAATCAGAGCGAGAGCCTTGGTAACCGCGGACTTGATCCGCGCGTCGGTTGGGCCTAGTGAATCGGCACCGACAAGCGAAGCCAAAAACGTGAGTGCAGCTGCCACAGCCAGCATGTGAGCCAATCGTTTCCTCGCCATGATTTCGCTCCAAGGACCGCGTGCATCGTAGTCGTTTCAAACGCTGATGTTTAGCGTCCAAGTAGTATACCAATGTGCTACCGTCGATTGACCGCTTTCCACCCAGGGATTAGCCGGCGAAGGAACCCACGTATCCTGAATGGATGCTGTCAGTGGTTCGCCAGACGACACCAACTCCTTTCGAGGGTAGAGCCTGGTCCACATACTGCTGCCCGGGGTCAGGTACGCCCCGAGGTTGTGAAAAGCATCAGCCGCTGGGCGTTAGCCGCAATGACCGTCTATCCTGGAAGGATGCTGTCAGTGCGTCCCGCCCGCAACGGACCCCTTGCGGGGAGAGCTCGCGGGCGGGACGCCCGCGGACCGCGCACGATTCAGCGTCCGACCCCGGGCTGTGTTACGGAAACCCTTCGGGTTAATCTTTGGACAAGCGAGACGCTTATCCTACGACGTGAATGCTAGATAAACTCGGGACAGTCGACATTCAGCGCCCGATCACGGACGGAGCAAAAATGACAGAGAAGAAATCGGATGGTTTTGATCTCGAGCGAGCGGTCCAGGAAATCGCGGCCTCGGTGGGCGCCACGGGACCGCAAGTCCGCGCCACGATCGAGCTGTTGGACGCGGGCAACACGATTCCTTTCATCGCACGATATCGCAAAGAGGCCACGAAAGGGCTGGACGAACTCGCCCTGCGTAACGTCGAAGACGCCTTGGCCAAGTCCCGCGAGCTTGCCCAGCGAAAGGCGACTATCCTCAAGTCCATCGATCAGCAAGGCAAATTGACCGACGAGCTACGTCGGCGAATCGATACGTGTGGCGACAAGAAGGAACTGGAGGACCTCTATCTGCCGTTCAAACCCAAACGGCGAACGCGAGCCACGATCGCCCGCGAGCGAGGTTTGGAGCCCCTCGCCGTGATTCTGATGCGGCAAGAATCGCTCAACCGGCCCAAGAGCGAAGTACTTCAGGCTTACGTGTCGGAGGAGAACGAAGTCCCCGATCAACAGGCCGCCCTGCAAGGCGCGTGCGACATAGTGGCCGAAGAATGGTCCGAGGATGCGAAAACGCGGGCATGGCTGTTTGAACAAGCGCAGGCCGGGTATGTCGTCTCGCAAGTAAAGCGGGGAAAGAAGGAACCGGCCAGCAAGTTCGAAATGTACTTCGACCATCAGGAGCCGGTCAAGCGAGTTCCGTCGCATCGGCTGCTGGCCATGAAACGGGGTGAAGCCGAGGGAGTGTTGCGGGTTGGCTTGAAGCTGGACGATGACACGCTCGTCCGTTCGCTTAAGACCCGACTGGTTCGCAACTCAGGGTTCGAGTTCCGCGAAGACCTGCTGCGAACCGCCGAAGACTGCTACCAGCGGCTGCTGTTGCCGGCTACCGAATCAGCCGTCCTGCAGCAGTTAAAAGAACAGGCGGACGAGGAAGCCATAACCGTATTTGCAAAAAATCTCCGCGAACTCTTGCTTTCGGCCCCCGCCGGGCCGAAAGTGACGATCGGAATCGATCCCGGTTTTCGCACCGGCTGCAAGTTGGCCGTGGTCGACGGCACCGGCAAGTTTCTAGCCAGCGCGACGATCTATCCCACGCCGCCACGCAACGATGTCGAAGGCGCCGCCAAGACACTCAAAGACTTGATCGCCAAGTACGACGCCCAGCTGATTGCGATTGGCAACGGAACCGCGTCTCGCGAAACGGATGCTTTTGTGAGTGGCGTTCTCCGCCAGAACGGATCGAAGGTGACGAAGCTCGTGGTCAGCGAATCCGGAGCGTCGATCTATTCGGCCAGCGAACTAGCCGCCCTCGAATACCCTAACTTGGACGTGACGGTACGAGGCGCCATCAGCATTGCACATCGACTGCAAGACCCGCTGGCCGAGCTGGTGAAGATCGATCCCAAGTCGATCGGAGTTGGCCAGTATCAACACGATGTCAATCAAACGTTATTACGCAAATGCCTGGACCGTGAAGTCCAGTCGTGTGTCAACTCGGTCGGAGTCGACGTGAACATGGCCAGTGCGTCGCTGCTATCTTACGTGGCCGGCATCGGTTCGAAACTCGCCCAGCGAATTGTCGAATATCGCGACGCCCACGGGCGATTCGACAACCGCCAGCAACTCTGCAAAGTGCCCAAGCTGGGTGCAAAGGCTCACGAGCAAGCGGCAGGATTCTTGCGAATTCGCGGTGGCTCGCAACCTTTGGACGATTCCGCGGTACATCCCGAGAGTTACTACGTCGTCCAAAAAATGGCGGAACACTTGCAGGCCTCGGCCAAACAATTGGTCGGCAACGCGACGCTGGCCGAGAAGTTGGATGCGAATCTGTTCGTGGACGAGCGGTGCGGATTGCCCACCGTGCGGGATATCCTTGCCGAACTGGCCAAGCCGGGCCGTGACCCCCGTAGCGAATTCAAAGTAGCGAATTTCGCGGAGGGAGTGAACGACCTGGGGGACCTCAAACAGGGCATGATTTTGGAGGGAGTGGTCACCAACGTCACCCGTTTCGGCGCCTTTGTCGACATCGGCGTTCATCAAGATGGATTGGTTCACATCTCGGAGCTGGCGAATACCTATGTCCAGGATCCGAGCGACGTGGTCTCCGTCGGCGATGTGGTGAAGGTCAAGGTGCTGGATGTCGACCTCGACCGACGCCGGATCGCTTTGTCACGCAAGCAGGCATAGAACTCGCTTGGTGCCGCCTTCGGCCGCAGCCAGAGTACGACGGAGATCCCTGTCCGTCGGCGAGTTGGTTTCGACGGACAAGGATGTCCGTCGTACGTGAGACTTCGCGCACAAGAAAGCCCGAGCTGCCAGCATTGAAGTGGCGATAGCTCTACGTCTTCCACTGCGGGAAGGAGCCGTAGGAACTCAGTTCCAGCCACAGCATCAGGCAAGCGATGAGGACGGCCGCCAGTGAAATCATCAGCATGGCGGCGTAGATGTCGGTCGGCCGCTTTTGCACGGCCACGCCTGGCGATTTCGGTTTGCTGCGCGGCTTGGCCTTGGCCTTCGTCGCCTTAGGCTTCTTCTCTTTTTTCGGCTTCGCCTTCTTGGCAGCCTTGTCACCGGGTTTTGATTTTCGTCGCAACACTGTCGCCGACCCTTATTGCACCCTTACGGAAACCGTCCATCACCTTGGCAACGGATTCGTCCGAGTAAGTTTTGATGACCTTCACCTTCGCGAGATACTGGTCTCGACGAAAAATCTCGAGCGTGTGGTTCTTCTGCAAACCCTCATCGTCGCCGATGGAAACCGTGACGTAGCCCTTGTCGTTGTCCACGCTCACGACCTCCCCGTCCAGTGGGGGAGACACGTTGGTGAGCGGCGATTCCGCGGAAAGGCCGTTCGCCCGTAAGACCGCGGTGGCCTTCGATAGCTCGTTGATCGCCGCCCGGTTTTGAGTTTCCAACCGGCGGCGAACACCTTCCGCTTCCAGTTCCTGCACCTTGAGCCCCACGACTTGCTGGAACATTTGATCGCGGTCGGCTTCTGCTTGCTTCACGTCAGCGCGCAGCCGGTCGATTTCCGTCTTCAGATTGGTAAGGGTTTCTTGCGACCCCGTGAGGGCCTGAATTGCTTGCCGCTCAGATTGTCGGAGCACCTGCAGGTCGCGAGTCGCAGCCATCCGCTCTTGCTCAGCTTTCTGGGAACGTTGTTCGAGGACAGCCAAGGCACTGGCACGTGCGGCCCGCTCCGACGCAAGCTCCTTCCGCTTTTGCGCGATCTGTGTCTCCAACTCGCGATTCTTTTGTTGTGCCGTCGACAACTCGCCCGAAATTCTCTGGGCCTCGTCCTGCCAGTTACGGTGCGTCGCATACACGAAGAACGAACTGAACATGAATCCGATGCTCAAAATGAGGATGAGCACCGTCAGAATCTTGCCAAGCAAATTCATCGCAACCACTCCTGAACTTAAGCCGCAGAACTCCTGAGAAGAGCCCCCGCACGGATTGGCAACCGCTCTGCGACTGGTCTCGCCCAACCGTTTGCCATGCCTTGAGACATGTGAACACCTAGTATAACCAGGCAGTTTAGGAGGTGTCAATTTCCCGCTTACCGGCAAGGCAAGTAGCTTGGGAAACAGGCAAACAATCGGAGAATTCCGCGCGGTGGCAAAGAAGTGTGAACCCTTTGGCAACGTGCACAAAACTCGTCGTTTGACCGCGAGTCAAAGAAGAGGCCGCTGAAAGGATCGCCGTAGGACAAGCGTCCCGCTTGTTTCGTGAATGCAAGTCTGTACCGCTCGGACCGCCAGTCAGCGTGTTTTTGCCAACCATAGACAAGCGTAGACAAGCGGGACGCTTGTCCTACGACTTGACTCGACCGTAGGCTAGTGCCAGAAAAGTCACCGCTAGACACATCCAGTTCGGAGTGTCGCCCCAGCGAGCGTACAGGCTCTGCCGCCCGTCAGGTTTCGGCGAAGCGATCAGAAACGCTCGCTCGCGGCGCGGACCTTGCTTGAGGATATTCCCGCTGCCGTCGATCCATGCCGAGAAGCCGGTGTTCGCTGCAATTAGCATCGGGCGCCGAAGCTCAACGGCTCGGAACACGCCACATGCCAGATGCAAGTCCAACAGGCTCGATCCCCAGAACCAACCATCGTTGGTGATGGTCACCAGAAAGTCCGGCGACGTGCCACGCGCCGAGAGCTCTGAAACTTGCCGACGCACGAGATGAGGCACGGTGTTTTCAAAACAGATACAAGGCGAGAAACGCAGCCCGCCCACTTGCATGCTCGTCGGCTCCGTGCCGGGTGTGAGCCCACCGGGCATCGGAGTTAGGCGATACAGCCAGGGAAACACGCCGCCCAGTGGAATGTACTCGCCAAACATGACCGGGTGCATCTTGTGGTAAGACGCGTTCACCTGCCCATCGGTGTCGTATAAGACGGCGGAGTTATACAATTCCGTGCCGTCGCTGCCCACGTGCCGCCATGGCGCACCAACCAGCATTGGCGTGCCGACTTCGGCCGTGATGTGCCCGGCCACGCGCGTGGAATACTCCAAGGCGTCTTCCGGCCAGTCCTCTGGCAGCTGCACATTCTTATCGAGCGTGATCACCGAACAGCAAAACATCGATTCTGGCCAGACGACCAAGTCGACTTTGGTCTGCGCAACGGCTTCCAGGGACAGCCGCCGATATTGCTGGAAGGTCTCCGCCGGGCGATTGGGATCGTCATCAAAAACTGTGTCGACCGAGCCCTGAATTAAGGCGACTTTCACGCCAGGCTGCGTTTGATCCACTGCTTGGCTGGCCAGACGCAAGTGGCCGTAACCCAGCGAAGCACCGACCACGGCCAAGCCTACCGGCACCGGCCACCATGTGAACTTGCCGCCCCGCTCGAGCGGCAGCATACGTTCCACAGCCGCGGCCACGAGCATCACGACGAAGCTGACTCCGTAGACACCAAAGCAATCGGCGATCTGCAACAGCACGACGTGCTGAACTTGGCTGTACCCTAACAGCGCGAGTGCGAAACCAGTCAAGAAGTAGCTGCGTGTCATTTCCAGCCCGACCCAGACGACCGGAGCCGCGACTACAGTGGGTACCCTCCACGCGTGGACCATCACGCGCGTTGCGCCGACGAACAAGGGAATGTAGATGGCCAGGTACAGCGACAGGGCGATCCAGCCGAAACCGGTGGACCAATGCGGCAGCCGAACCCATTGAATCATCAGAAGCCAACAGAAAAGCCCCGCTACATACAGCATTCCATAAGGCCGTTTGCCGGAGAGCTCTTCTCGGCGAATCAGCCGCAGCCAACCGACCGGAGCGATCCATGCCAGCGGCCACCAGCCAGCTGGAGGGAACGCCAACCACAGCAACAAGCCACTCAGCATCGCGTAGGTCAGAGTCGACCATCGGTCGGTTGCCGACACCGGCTGCGTTTCATCCCGGCGGCCGGCGTCCCCTGCAACGGATGCGGGCTTCTTGGCTTGATTTCGACGAGGCACAGAAAGCGTATTTGCCGTTGTCATGTGAGGCATGCGGTGTGATCGTAGGACGGATTGCCAATTCGTGCAAAACCGTTCTATCCCGTTTGATGGTCCAACGAATTGGCAATCCGTCCGGCATCGGCGTGACGGATTCCATCCGTGGTTAGTTCTACTCGTCGTCGCAAAGCGTTCCGAGGCCAATCCGTCTTACGTTGACGTGATCGCATCCAGAGGACGCTATCAGGGAGCTGGCGTAGTCCGTTGCGTTTATCGTCGAGAACCGAGGGCGAGTTGTAAACCTTCGGCTCCTGCACCGCAATCGCGATCCGGTACGGCAACCGTGCGCAGAACTCGAGCTTGTCAGCGGTCACGGACCGCTAACCCAGCGGATGGACATCCACCTCTTCGCGGGTTTCATACTCTCGATCTCCGGCCGGAAAGTACGCTAGGCCATCGGCTTCCGCCAAAGTCCGCAAATCGGCCGACCCGTGCCACTTCAAAGGCTCAACCGTCGGCGGCTGATCACGTGACAACCGAACGGGAAAGAAAGTCGGCCGGTCACCACGCGCTGAATGTGGGCAGGCCAGCGAAGCCCGAATGCGAGGGCGAGTGACGTGATGGAGACCAGCCAGCTTTGCAAGCGCCGGACGCACAAACACCTCGAAACAAACCAGCGAGCTGACCGGGTTACCGGGAAGACCGAAGACTAGCGTGTTTCCTCCACCACGTGACTCGTGACTTTCTCGCACGCCAAACCACAGAGGCTTCCCCGGCCTGAGACGCACTTTGTGAAAGATTTGACGCACTCCCATTGCCTCCAAAACGGCGGGGACCAAGTCTCGCGAGCCCGCCGAGACGCCTCCGGAAAGCAGCAGTACGTCGTGCTGCAAGCCTTGCTGAATCTGTGTCTCAAGAAGGTCCTTTCGATCGCGGCCAACTGGCAACTCGCACGCATCCGCTCCGGCGGCGTGCGCCAGCGCCGCTAGCATGGGACCGTTGCTATTTCGAATCTGCCCCGGCCCCGGCTGCTCCGTGACGGAGACGAGTTCATCCCCCGTGGGAAGCACGGCGACCTGGGGCCGACGCCGCACCGGCACCTGTCCGCAGCCGACTTCGCAGAGCAGTCCGATTTCGATGGCTCGGATGCGCGTCCCTTCTGCAAGCACGGTTTGGCCGCACGCAATCGACGTCGCTTGTCGCATGATGTTCTGTCCAGACTTCACGGTCGGAGCGAGGATTCTCACCCGAGGAGAGTCCCCTGTGTCGAGCATTTCTGACTGCTCGAGCATGACTACTGCATCTGCATGCTGCGGGATAGGCGCGCCAGTCATGATGCGGATTGCCTCGCCCGCACGAAGCGGCACGGTGGGCACCGCGCCGGCGACAACCTCTTCCAGCACTCGAAGGTCGGCCGTGCCGGATTCGAGGTCCTCGCTCCGTACCGCGTAACCATCCATCATCGACTTGTCGTGCGGCGGAGAATCGATGTCGCTGGCAACATCCGCCGCCAGCACATGGCCGAGCGATTCTGCCACCGGGATCGTCACGCTGGACGTCGGATGGACGCGGGAAAGCACAAGTTGGAGCGCCTCGTCAATATCGATCATCGTTTCAGCTCAACTCGATGAACCGACGAAGCAGCTCCGAACCACTCTCGGTCAGAAAACTCTCCGGATGAAACTGCCAGCCTTCGATGGGCAGTTGCTTGTGGCGAATCGCCATAATCTCGCGTTCCAAGCCATCGGCCTCAGCCCAGGCCGAGACCTCGAACTGCTCGCTAAGCGTGCCGGGTTGAATGACCAAGCTGTGATAACGCGTGGCCCGGAATGGATTGGGCAAACCGGCAAACAATCCACGGTTGTCGTGGTGGATGTCATCCGTTTTTCCATGCATTAGCCGTTCGGCCCGTACGATCTTACCACCAGTCGCCTGGCCGATCGACTGATGCCCCAAACAGACGCCCAGGATCGGCAGCTTGCCGGCCAGATGCTCGACGCAACTGACCGAAACGCCGGCTTCGTTCGGCGTGCACGGCCCAGGCGAAATGATCAAATGGGACGGCCCCCTAGCTTCGATCTCGTCGGGGCTGATCTGGTCGTTGCGATGGACTTCGATCTGCAGCGAAGGGTCGATCTCGCCAAGCCGCTGTACGAGGTTGTACGTGAAGGAATCGTAGTTATCGAGGATCAGGATCATTCGTCTCTTACGGTAGGCCCGAAGGGGCAGCAACATTCAGCCCGGGGCAAAGCGACGCGGTGAAGTTGCGGAGCGCCACCTTGGGTAGACCTTTCAAAAAATCAGCCGTTGGGCCCTAGCGCACGGTGCACGCGAAAACCGGACGCTGGCACCGAACGGAAGATTGGCCTTTTCGCGTCCACTTTGGCGTCGGACAGTAGCCCGAAGCGCAAGCGAGGAAACTGCCGTTTTTCCTCGCTTGCGCTTCGGGTTACTGTCAAATCGAATTCTAGACTGACCACGCCCACGTTTCCGTTTGGTGCTAGCGTTTGGCGTCACAAGCAGCGGCTGATTTCGCTGGCGATGACCTGCGGATCGATCATGCTGGCATCTCTTGTTCCGCTAGTGCTTTGTCCAGATTCAATATGGGGGTGCGGGCGAAACGGTGCGCGGGCGTCTCGCCCGCCAATCGCGGCCTGATGCGGGCGGGACGCCCGCGCACCCCCAAGTTCTAAGTTGGACACAGCACTAGGCTCACCGAGTTGTCATGTCCGCCTTTGCCCAATCACCGAGCCATCTTCCGTCGATGATCGTATTGTAAAACAAACGAAGTCGCCAGTTGGGGGTCGTGATGAAAGTTGCCGGAACAGGCGTGCTCAGCAGGCAGGATGACACCAAAAAGCGTTCTTGACGCCTCATGGCGAGAACTTGTCGTCGCCCAGCGCCGCGATAGGCGACCATCGCCGGGATCGAGCCGCCTTTGGCCAAGCCTGCTACTAATCCTAGCTAGCTGGGCCTGCGGACCGGCCGCCGCCACCGAACCGGATTCCATGGTGTCGATCTTGCGAAAAATCCCCACGCCGCAAGACGTGCCGATTGATGATGCCCCCGAATGGCTGCAGACGATGGTCCAACACATCGTTACCGAAAACATTCCTCACGAGTACAAAGACGATAAGCACTGGGGGCAGCAAGACAAGCGGTTTGACGGTTTGCGGGTCCGCCGCGAAGGGCTCCAAATCAAAACCAAACGCCGCTGGAAGGAGGTGAACCACGGCACCTGGCGGAAGTATGAAATCACACAAGTCGATCCTGCACGGAACCTCCGAGCGCGGATCGAAAACGTTCACGACGCTGGCAACGGTAAGGTGGGCTTCGATTTCAGTCTCGTGACGAAGCTACATGCTTTTGCCCGCGTGGCCAGATGGCGTAAGGGCGTCCAGATATTCAGCCTCAGCACCGACGCCGACGCCGACGTCCAGATGCTGATCCGCTGCGAGGTCGGCATGCGGCTAGACCTGACAAAAATCCCGCCAGACGTAATTCTGCAACCGACGGTGACGCACGCCGACCTGCAGGTTGTGGACTTCGACGTGAGAAAAATCAGCAAAGTCCAAGGGTCCGTGGCGCACGAACTAGGACGTGCGCTTCACGGCGTCCTGTTGCGGAAAATCGACGAAAAGCAAGAGAAACTGCCCGAGAAGATCAATCGACAGATTGCCAAGAATGACGACAAACTCCGGTTTTCGATCAGCAAGCTGGCGACCGAAAAATGGCACGCATTGACGGGAAGTGCCGACGACGCCGAAGCCTCGCGGCAGTCGTTGGAGCTTCCCACAGCCGGTGCCGACCCCGTCGCCGCCGGGCCGATTTTGTCGGGACCGGAGAACCTGGAGCCGGACGACATTCTGGAGTAGGTGCTTGCCACGGACCGACCATCCAACGTCAGTAGTTCCAAGTTTGTCTAATCGTCCCGGAGTAGTCGTAGCCGAATTCGCATAGAATGTCCGGGGCTTGGCGAGCCGCCTGAATTCTTGCGAAGCGACATTACTGGTCGGTTGGCCGACGTCACGATCGAAGTCTGCGATCCTGTCTATCACCGCCCTCACTGCCTATAATTCTGTCTGTTGCCAGAGTCCGGGCTGAACCTTGCCGCAGAACCTTGTAGCGGCGAGGTTTGCAATCTGATAGCGGACTCGAACGCCTTCTGCCCCTACTGCAAAACGAGGTACCGATGAGTATCGCTGCCGATTTGGCGCCCGTCCACGAGTTGGCTCCTTTCAAGTCGCTCGAAAACGACGAACTATCAACTCGCATCGCGGCAATTCGCCGGCAGATGGGTTCCGAGCTGTTGATCCTGGGGCATCACTACCAGCAAGACGAAGTGATCGCACACAGCGATTTGCGCGGCGACAGCCTCAAACTTAGCCAACTTGCCGCATCCAGCTCGGACTGCCGTTACATCGTTTTTTGTGGCGTGCACTTCATGGCCGAGACGGCCGATATCCTGGCGAATCGCCCCGACAAGCTGTCCGAGCGTGCCGGCCAGCGCGTCACCGTCATCCTGCCCGACATGGCAGCCGGCTGCTCGATGGCCGACATGGCGGCGATCGAACAGGTGGAAGCGGCTTGGGACGACCTGGGCGAAGTGGTCGATACGGAACAGATCGTTCCTGTTACCTACATCAACTCAGCCGCCAGTCTGAAGGCGTTCTGCGGCCAGCACGGCGGCATCGTCTGCACGTCCAGCAACGCGGCTGCCGTACTCGACTGGGCGTTCGCTCGCGGGCAACGCGTATTCTTCTTTCCCGATCAGCACCTGGGCCGCAACACGGCGCTCAGGATGGGCATCACCAACGACCAGATGCCGGTTTGGGACCCATTCCATGACGACTTGGGAGGGAACACCGAGGCGTCGATCCGACAGAGCAAGGTCGTGCTTTGGAAAGGCCACTGCAGTGTGCACCAGATGTTTCGTGCCGAGCACGTGCATCAGTTTCGCAAACAGTATCCAGGCATCAAGATTCTGGTGCATCCGGAGTGCCCGCAGGAAGTCAACGACTTGGCGGATGTGTCCGGCTCGACCGGCAAAATCATCGAAGTGGTGGAAGCATCTACGCCGGGTACGAAATGGGCGATCGGCACCGAGCTGCACTTGGTCAACCGGCTCAAGAACGAACATCCCGAGCAGGAAATCCATTTTCTTTCGCCCGTCGTCTGCATGTGCGCGACCATGTACCGGATCGACCTGGCCCATCTGTGCTGGAGCCTCGAGAACCTTTTGGCCGGATCGCCTGTCAATGTGATTGAAGTCGATCAGGACACCGCCAAGTGGTCGCTGATCGCGTTGGAGCGGATGCTCGAAGTAAAGTGACCAGTTGGTAAATACTTCGTAGCTAGACCGGCGTATTTTTCGGGAAAACTGCGGAAAATCGGGTGCGGAAGAAAATCGGCTTGCATCATGGGCGATTTTCGTCACTATAGTTGGGTAGTACGAGCTTAACGCAGCTCGTGGGCTAGAGACCTGCCAGACCCCGTCTCTGGCGTCGGGGGAAGCGGGAAGGTCTAGTAGAAAGGAGGTGTTCTTTGAATTATTTCTGTAGCAGCCAGCGAGGTGGTCTTTTGTAAGACAGCCGGCGGGCTGTCGAAGACAGCCACCTGGCTCGTGCAGGGAGCCTCGGCTTACCTTGTTCCGAGTCACGCGGGCTCGGTCCTTTCGGGGACCGAGCCTTTTTTGTGCGCCATTCGCGGTCTACAAGCTGGCCACGCGGATGCGTAGCCCGTTATTGGCGGCCAAATTCATAGTCAACTTACCGAAACAATAGGCAGAAGTGCATTTGGTCCATCACCTGCAGTTCCATTGGCCTGGACGAAACCTTCGTCATGGAGGACTAAGTCCCGTGATTTTCAGCGTCGACACTCGGCGGGATTCAAGATCAAACACGCGGACGGCATGGTTGTTCGTGTCCGCCACGAACAATTTGCCCTGGGCGAAAGTGATACCCGCGGGTTCATCGAACTGGGCTGGCTGGTCCGAGCTGCCGGGTTCGCCGGTGCCGGCCAGAGTCGACACGCGGCGTCGCACCAAATCGATCTCTTTCACCTTGTTATTGTACGTGTCGGCAACGTACAGCTTGTGGTCGTGATAGGTGATTCCCAGCACGTGTTGAAGCCGCGCTTTCGGGAAGGTGCCATCGACGTCGCCAAACTCGAACAGACGGCCGCCCGGCAGATTGGCCGTGCCCACCACGGTCCGCACCTTCTTTGACGCATCCAATGGCACCGCGCGAATGGAACTTCCTTCGCTATCGGCGACGTAGAGCCACTCGCCGTCCGAGGCCAGGCCACTGGGCTGCGCGAACGAACTGTAGCCGAGTTCGTACGGCGTACGCGGAAGCAATGGGCCGTCGACAATATCTTCCCGACCGTTGCCGGCATAGGGGCCGATTTCGCTGCCGTCGAGGGCCAGCCGCCAGATTTGATGCGGACCGGCCATCGCGATATAGAGCCAACTGTCGTCGGCCCACAAGGCCCAGGGGCTGTTAATGGCCGTCTCGAGGGGCTTGCCAATCCATCTCTCGGGCGGTTGGTCACCGCGACTCAACTTCTCCGCTCCGGGCCAGGCCACGCGGCCTTGCTGACCGATGCCCGCGATCGTCCGCACTTGCTTCTGTTGCAGATCGATCTCGCGAATTAAATGGTTCTCGGTATCGGCAATCCACAAACGGTCTCCGGCAAGAGCCATTCCTTGCGGATGATGGAATTCGGCGGAGTCGAACGTACCGTCCGCGTGCCCGATTCGCCCCGAGCCGATGACCTGCCGCAGTTGGCCCGCGAGCGACGTGACGACGATTCGATTATGGTTGCTGTCGGCAATGAACAGCCGGTCGTTTTGCTCGTCCGCCAGCACCTTTCCGGGAAACCGCAACGGAGTATCCGCCTCCTTGTCCGTCAAGAGATCGAACTGCATCGTCGACTCTTTCAGAGTCCCCGCTTGGAGATAGTGGGGAATTGCCCGTTGCAGCAGGGCGTCGATCTCCTCCGCCTTGAACTCCCCGCCGCGAGCGAAAACGGCATAGCCTTCCGGGTCGATCAAGTAGATGGTCGGCCAGCTGCGTACTCCGAACTGTGTCCAAATGGCATGCTGGAAGTCGTTGACGACCGGATGCTCGATCTCGTAGCGTAGGATCGCTTCGCGAATGTTCTGGCTCGCTTTCTCGGCCGAAAACTTGGCGCATGTGCACTCCGACGACGACCAGCTGTTTCGGGAACTTCTGTTCGAGCTTCTTCAACTCCGGCAGGACATGCATGCAGTTGATGCAGCAATAGGTCCAGAAATCGAGAATCACGAACTTGCCACGCAGGTCACTCAAGCGGAGCGGCTCGGCGGAGTTTAGCCACTCCATGCCAGCCGGAAACTCGGGAGCCCGTACTCGATTGGCAAACGGGTTGGCCGAGTCACGTGGCGGAGATTCAGAATCATTCTCGGGCTCACGCGTTTCGTCGGACGACGAAGACTCGTTCGCGCCATTTACCGGGGCTGGCCGCGTCGTTTGGGCCGAAGCCGCCGCGCCGCTGACCGCGACAAACAGCGACATCGTCACGAGTTTCCAGACAATTAGACTTCTTTTGGCACGAAGTCTCATGGTGGCCAAGTCGAAGTGTCGATAGCACAACATTCGGAGTACCTCGTCGATTCGTTTTTCGACCTTCATCCTACTCATCTCTCTGCCAGCAGGAACCACATCATCGCTTGGGTTACCCCAAAAAGTCTCTTTTCGCCGCGAGGGTCTGACCGAATAATCCGTAGAGACACCGGCGTCTGGCGGGTTCAAACTCAATTTGACACTCAATTTAGGCAAACGTAGATTTCCGGCACGACCTGGATCGGTTAAATTGACTAGACTCTGCTGCAGCTACGTTCTCTCAGACATCAGGATGGTGTGATTTCGTCCGTGCTGTTGCTGCCATCTTGCCTTTTTGGGGGGGAAATTCGTGACTCGCAACGTTTTGATTGCACCGCTGATCGTCTGCTTGATCTCAACCAGCGTCTTCTCCGCCGATTGGGGCAAGAAGCTGTTTGTTGGCGAGATGAGCTATGACTTCGGCACGGTCGCCCGCGCGGCCAAGGCCGAGCACGTCTTCGAAATGAAGAATCCGTTCAAGGAGACGATTCACATCTCCTCGGTTCGTGCCAGCTGTGGCTGCTCGACGCCAACCATCATGAAGGACACGCTCAAGACCTTCGAGACCGGCGGAATCCACGTTCGCTACAACACACGAAGCTTTACCGGCCGTAAGGGAGCGACAATTACGATCGTCATCGATCAGCCTTTCTATACGGAAGTTCAGATGGAAGTGAAGGGCTACATCCGGAGTGATGTAGTCATTCATCCAGGCGTGGTGCAGTTCGATTCCGTGGACCAGGGCCAACCTGCCTCGCAAAAAGTCGCCGTCAACTACGCCGGCCGAGACGACTGGGAGATTGTCGACGTCCGCAGCGCGAACACCAATTTCGAAGTCGAGATCGCCCAAACGCGACGCCAAGCCGGTCGGGTTGACTACGACTTGGTGGTGCGGCTGAAGGACGAGATGCCGGCGGGCTATTTCAACGATCAGCTGGTCTTGGTCACCAACGACTCTCGCTCGCAACAAGTGCCTCTGCGAGTCGAAGGCAATGTGGTTCCCGGTTTGACCGTCAGCCCGGCGTCGCTGTTCATGGGAGTTGTCAAACCCGGTGACACCGTTACCAAGACGATCGTCGTGCGGGCCAAGCAGCCCTTCAAGATCAAACAAGTGCGATGCAAGGACGGCTGCTTCGAATTCAAGCCCTCGACGGAAAGCAAAAATCTACACGTCGTTCCAGTTGTCTTCCGAGCGGCTGGGCTCGGCAAGATTGCCCAAACCATCGAGATCGAAACCGACATGGGAACCGGCACAGTAGCCACCTGCCTGGCGACGGCGACGATCGAAGGGCCAGATGCCGAAGAGGTGGAGGTCCACTAAGAAGTTGCACATAACGTCTAGAAGCACCCAATGAAGTCACCGCCGGCCAATGTGCCGGCGGTTTTCTTTTCGTTCGTGGGGCAAGCTATTGTCGCTGATCGCTCCGCGATCAGGCGACTATCCGCTACTATCGCGGAGCGGACACGAGCGTTGAGCGTGTTTTGAAACTGACTGCAGGCCCCTGCAAAATGCAATCGCGGTATTTTGCGTGAATAGTAGCCCGACGAGTGAGCGAGGGACCAGCTCGTCACACGCAAATCCCTCGCTCACGCGTTTTGAAGTTGCGCATGTTAGGCCCGGAGGGCCGTTACAGCCTTAGCCGGCGGTGTAAACCGCCGGTCGCGAATCGTGCAATTACCCGAGCCCGAAGGGCCGACACAGAGCCGTGTGTCGGCCCTCCGGGCCTAAATCGCTTGTCTTCCCACCGAACCCTACCACATTCTCGTAGAAATCGAGTCCTTCCAAGAGGATGGCGTCAACTGCTTCGGTGCATTCCTGGGGCGTGAGAAAGCTAGGTATCTTCAAGGCGCCCATGCGGTTCTCGAACAGTCCGTGTAGGTCATCCTCACGAAGAGTCTCCGCGACCTGCACGCCCCACTGTTGCATCCTGCTGCCACCTCTCGATTCCAGTCAACGACGCCAAGACTCGCGACCGAGGCTCTTCGAGCGTTCGAGACCTTGCAGGAGGCTAGCAGCTGCGAGCCTACGCGGTTCACCTGAGGAGGATCCGATGAGTGCCCCAATGGGCGGTGAACTCGCTGGAAGTGGGCGCTGCTTAGGATGCGGGTTGAGGGTCCCCGGATAGGGGTCGAGGCCACGCCCGAATCCGGCGATGTCTTTCGTCCCCGATCCAAGAGGCCTCGATGGCTTCCGACTCTGCGCGGGTGCGACTGCTCCTGCGTCTCGTCCGCGTTCTAGGGGTGTCCAAGGAGCGCGCCTGCAGGTAGATCCAGTCCGGCGAGTATCGCGCAGCCAGACAATACAGCCAGCGCATGCCTACACCGTGCTGGCCGCTCGACGCGGCACGGGTCACGCAACAGGCGTAGGCTAGACGCTCGCCTCTCGCCAGATGGGGGTTTGCCCCGTTTCGTGAGACACCGTAGGCCAAACGCGTCCGACGAACACAGAGCGTCTCCAGCCCTGTGACATCAACGCCGGCAGTCCTGCTCGGCTGGGTTTAGGGGCACCCGGGGCAGGCTTGTCGACGGTGTTCGCGACGACACCTCGTGCCAGTTGATCGCGGTCATCTGAGCTGCCGCTTCTGCTGCCGCCCTGACAGCTCGACTTCGATCCGCCTCCACGACGGCGACAACCCGGACCGGGTCGCAGTCGGCTACCCACGCGAACACGCTCTTCATCTCGCCGCGGAACTCGAGGATGTGCCCGAGGCGGAGGTCGATCGGGGCCACGAACCAGCCGTACCGCTGATCGCGTGGCCACGACGCTTCGGCCCAGCCGTCGTCGGTCGGCCAGATGTTGGCGATCGCGTGGCAGGGTCGACCGCCCGGGTAGTCCAGGAGTCCCCGACCTGGGCCGAGGCGAAGGACCACCGGCCCGAGCGGTTCAAGTACCACCTCGGGGGTAAGGACTTCGGTAGGCACCCGCTCCACACCGGCGGGGCGACGGCGACCTCGGAGTCGCACATCCTCATCGTAGGCGCGGACTGTGACGGCGGCGGACAGACCCTCATGCCGCAGCTCGCAACGCCGCTTCCACCCGAAGCCTCCGCCGCCGGAGGCTGTGCGGCAGCACGCCTCGCTCTGCAGCGAGCTCGGCGACCGGGACGTCCTGAATTCGAGTGAGTGCCACCAGCCGTGCATCCTCGGGCGACACGAGATTTCGCCTGACGGCACGATCGAGCAGCCGGACCAGCGCCACCGCCGGATCCGTGCCGCACACGGGCCCCGCCCGATAGTGAGCCAGCTCGTCAGTCGGGATCTCAACACCGCTGTGTCGGAACAGTCGACGGCTGGCGATCTGGCGGGTGTCGAGTGCGATGTTCCCGCCGATGTTCCTCGGACGGCGGTCGAGCGGGTACTCGGCGATCCGCTCCCACGCAGCGGTGACGACGGTCGCAGCGACCTCATCCTCGCCGTGGGTCGTCGACGAGAACCTCCGTGCAGTGCAGATCAGTCCCGGCATGACCACATGGAGGACGACACGCCAGGCCAGCTGATCCTGCCGGCCGAGTCGAACCAGTGCGGCCAGTACATCATCCCGTCGCGAGCGGTCCGGATCGTGGGCCCGGTCGACGATCGCCGAGAGATCGGAGAACTCGACGAGGACGGGCTCGATCGGCTTCCAGCGCTCGAGCGACTCAGCCGCGCCGGATGACATCACGGTCAGCGACCACTCCTGGTTCAGATCCCGAAAGAGGTTGATGGTCATGCTGCGTCTCCTTGCCAACGGGTGGAGCTGAACCATGACGACCCCTCCTGCACCGACTTCTGCACCGTCGACTGCACCACGGCGCAATTCCCTGCCAACGCTGCGTTTCGCCACTGCACCGACGACTGCACCAACCCTGCCG
Organism: uncultured Alphaproteobacteria bacterium; assembly: GCA_963761475.1. Classification (GTDB taxonomy): domain Bacteria; phylum Pseudomonadota; class Alphaproteobacteria; order Rhizobiales; family Hyphomicrobiaceae. Next base: position 17,509 of record CAVXGT010000002.1, on the reverse strand, counting down.
GTCCAGAACCTCTTGCGTGGCCGCCCAGATGGAAATAACATGAAACATCACTAAATGACGACAAGGTGGGCGGACCATGAGCGTCACGAGCGAGGTGCACCCGAGCCTGAACGACGGGCGCACGGACGGACCGGCTGACCCCAGGCCACTCCCCCATCCCCCCGTCGATTGGAACTCGGCAGAGCTCTCGACGCTGAGCGCGATCCTTGGACGCAAGTGGACCGCTTCAGTTGTGTCGACCCTGAGGACTCGACCTCTACGTCACGGTCAGCTCTGTCGCAGGCTGAGCGGCATCAGCCGGAAGGTGCTCCACGAGAGCCTGGATGGCCTCATCCGCGACGGGATCGTCGAGAAGATCGTGGGAGTCGACGAGACGGGCGGAACGTTCGTCGCCTACGGACTCACATCGCTCGGCGACTCGCTGTCCTCCGTCTACGACGCGATGCAGATGTGGTGCACGCGGCACCTCCCTGAAGTCGAGCAGTCGCGCCGCACCGGCGGTGCGCCCATCCGCATCGCCGACCTCGGCACCGAGGACGCAGGTAACCCTGGGGTAACCACCGTCACCTTGAAGTAATCGGGCGAGAGTCACGCACTCTTGCCGTGTGCGAACCGGGAATCTCAAGGGGATCTGTCCAAGTGGTGCAGACCTGCACCACGATCTGCACATGAACCTTGTCGCGTCCTCCCACCTCCGACCGCTTTCCTTCCACATGCGCTCCTTTCCTTCCAGCGTCGCCGGGCTGCTCTGTGTGGCAGTTCTGCTCGGGGCCTGCTCGTCATCGAACGACGACGCCGACCCGGCGACGACCACGACCGTCTCGACCACCGCGACGAGTCCGTCCACGACCCGCACTCTCGAGGTTCCCACCTCGACCACCACGGACACGCCCGCACCTCCTCCCACCACGGCATCGGCCGACGAGGTCGAACTGACCGACGCCGTTGACTCGTTCTGGGACCTGTACCTGGAACTCGGAGCCAGCACGGAACCCTTCGATCCCGTCGCCGTTCGGGAGCGCCTGGAGGAGCGAACGACCGGCGATGAGCTTCAGCGACTCTTCGACTTCTTCCAGGGCAACTCCATCGCAGGCAACGTCGTGCGAGGAGACATCGAGAGCTCGCTGATCGTCGTCACTGCGGACGACGATGTCGCCGAGGTCCGGGACTGTTACGACGACACGACCGGTCTCTATCGCATCGACGGCGGCGAGCGGCTCGACACCGATGATCCCGACCGTCATCAGGTCGTCTTCGTTCTCGTGTCCGAGGACGGCGTCTGGAAGGTCAGCGAGGTTCGAGATGAGGGGGGCGGATGCGTCGAGCCCTCCTGAGCCTCTGCCTCGCTGCGAGCGTCCTACTGCTCTGGCCCGCGGATGCCATGGCCGATACCGGTGGCGCAGTCATCACCGACGCCGGCGGTGCCGACGTCCAGGCCACGCTCAGCAGCTCGAGGTCCGGTGGCGGTGGCGGAGGGACCTCCAGGTCCGACTGCTACTACCGCCCGATCGGCCGCACGGACGACTTCACCGTCTTCAACATCGACGGATCGCCGATCGAAACCGACGGAACCGGGCAGTGGTACGAGCGTTGGTGCGGATCGGTGTTCGTTGGCGCCGTCTACATCAGTGCGGCCGATCCGGCCGCACTTCTCGCTGAGGCTCGTCGCCGGCTCGATCTTCCTGCTCCCCAACCGAGGCTCAGCCCGGCCGGTGAGCAGCTGGTCAATCTTCCGACCTGGTTGTGGATCGACGCCGCAGCATGGACAACCCGACAGGCGAGCGCGAGCGTGCCCGGCGTGGCGGTCACCGTCGTCGCCACGCCGGAGACGGCGATCTGGTCCATGGGCGACGGCACGTCGATCACGTGCGGCTCGGGAACGGCCTACGACGAGTCGCTGCCGATCTCCGAGCAGTCCTCGACCTGCTCACACATCTACCAACACTCGTCAGCCCACCAATCCGGACTGGCATACGCCGCCACGGTCACCGTTCGGTGGCGCCTTGCGTGGACGGTCGCAGGAGCAGCTGGGGGCGGGCCACTCGGGACGATCGACCGCACGACCTCCTTCTCCGTACCCGTGGCCGAGATCCAGACCGTCAACGTCGGTCCCAGAGGAGAGACATGACCACCACACTGCGACCGCCCAGCCGGCCGCGCACCAACGGCCGCGGCGCGCCGCCAGCGCCCCCAAAGCCCTCGCCGGCTCCAAACGCCATCCAGAGGAACAGAGCCCGAATCGGACTCGGCCTCCTGATCGTCGCACTGTCGATTCTGGGCGTTGCGGCGATCGTCTCCCGTGGCGCAGAACGCAGGCCCGTTCTCGCGACCGCCACCGACGTCCCAGCCGGGTCAGTCATCGAACAGAGCGACCTGACCACGATCGACCTACCGAGTGACTCCAGCGTCGCCGTGATCCCGGCCGAGGATGCCAGCTCAGCTCGTCGGCCAGACCGCGGCAGTCACGTTGCTCGAGGGCACACTGCTCAACCGCTCTCACCTCTCCCCCGAGGCGCGCATCCCAGAAGGCTCTGCGCTGCTCGGTGCCGTGCTCAATCCCGGTCAGTATCCGGTGGGACTGCGTGAGGGCGACCTCGTCGGACTCGTCGAAGCCGCACCCCTCGTTGCCGCATCCGACGCCCCAGCTGTGGCCGACCTTGGCGTTGGCGAAGTCCGCGAGATCGCCGAACCGCCCGTCGGCTCCGGCGCCCTGGTGGCATCGCTCCTCGTACCCGAGGCGGCGTCGGCCCGGATCGCCGCTGCTGGAGCTGACGGGCGGATCAGCCTCGTCGTCGTGGGGTCACGATGACGCTCGTCGCGGTCGTCGCAGGAAAGGGATCGCCCGGCGCCACCACGACGGCGACCGCACTGGCTGCAGTCGCAAGAAGCAAGAACACCTCCACCCTCCTGGTCGAGCTCGATCCCGCGGGCGGAAGCCTTGCGCTCGACGCGCAGCTGGCATTGGACCCGGGACTGATGACCCTGGTGGCGGCGGCCCGCCACGGTCTCGATCCGTCCTTGATCGATGCACACGTACAGAGGCTCGCCAACGGCGTCTCGGTCCTCCTCGCACCGATGTCTCCCAGCCGCGCCCGCGCCGCGATGAGTGCTCTGTCCTCTTCCTTGCCCACGGCGCTCGCACAACGGCAGGGATTCACGATCGCCGACTGCGGTCGGTGGGACGGCGACGGCCCCATCGACCCGGTACTCGCAGCCGCCGACGCGATTCTGGTGGTGCTCCGACCCACGGCGGCCGAGACCGAGCACGTGTGCACCCGACTCGATGACCTTCTGGCCCGGAACACGAACGTGCATGTCGCTTGCATCGGCGAGCATCCCTACCGGCCAGCCGAGGTGGCAGCCGCGCTGGGCATCGACCCTGCGCCCGCTTTGGACGTCGACCGCCGGACCGCTCCCTTTGTTCGCTCGGGCGCCCCTGTGGATCGGTGGCGGAGTCGAGCGCCCCTGCTGCGTTCGTCTCGTGCGCTGCTCGACCGGATCCTCGCCGACGCACCAGCGGAGGCCACGGCATGACCACGGTCTCCGGCGTCGTGGACGAAGCGCTCGTCCGACGCCTACGCACCTCGGTCGCAGCCGAACTCTCCCTGCGGTCCCGCGACGCCGGATCCGGAACGGGACAACCCCTTCAGCGCAGCGATGAAGAACAGCTCGCCCGGCAGCTCGTCAACCAACACCTCGATGACCTGGCCAGGGAATCCCTCGACAAGGGCATCGACCCCCTCGATGAGGCGGCCGAGCACGAGCTCGCCCAGGCGGTGGTCGCCCGCCTCTTCCAGCTCGGTCGACTCCAGCCACTGCTCGACAACGACCGGATCCAGAACATCATCGCCAACGGATGCGACCAGGTCTTCCTCGAGTACGACGACGGGTCCAAGGTCCAGGGTCCACCCATCGCCGGCTCCGACGACGAGCTGATCGAGACGCTCCGGGAGGTCGGGCGTCGGTACGGGCTCTCAGAACGAGAGTTCAACCCGTCGCATCCGTCACTCAACCTGCAGCTCCCCGACGGCAGCCGCCTGTTCGCCGTGGCCTGGGTGTGCGGCCGTCCGGCGGTGGCCATTCGTCGACATCGGTTCATGCGGGCCACCGTCGACGACCTCGTCCGACTGGAGGCCATCGACGAGAACCTGGGCGCATTCCTCGGCGCCGCGGTTCGGAGCCGAAAGCAGCTCATCATCGCCGGAGCCACCGGGGCGGGGAAGACGACCATGCTCCGAGCGCTCGCCTCGGAGATCCCGGCTCACGAGCGGATCGTCACGATCGAGACCGAGTTGGAGCTCGGCCTCGACCGCTTCCCCGATGTGCACCCCGACGCCGTTGCCCTCGAGGCTCGGGAGGCGAACGTGGAGGGCGTCGGCGCCGTGAGTGCGGCCGAGCTCGTGCGGATGAGCCTCCGGATGAACCCGGACCGGGTGATCGTCGGCGAGGTCCGTGGTGACGAGGTCATCCCGATGCTCAACGCCATGAGCCAGGGCAACGACGGCTCGCTCTGCACCCTTCATGCCGACTCGTCGGCCACGGTGTTCAACAAGCTCGCGCTCTACGCGATGCAAGCGCCCGAGCGGCTGAACCTGGAGGCGACCAATCAGCTGGCCGCGTCGGCCATCGACCTGGTCGTGTTCATCGCCAAGGGTCGGGCCGGCCGGTTCGTGTCGTCGGTTCGCCAGGTGGTCGGGGCCGAGGATCGACAGGTGATCACCAACGAGCTGTTTCGCCCCGGGCCCGACGGCCGGGCCGTGCCAGCCGTGCCGCTCCCCCATCAGCTGGCCGCCGATCTTGCCGCCGAAGGCTACGACCCCGACCGGCACGCATTCGAGCAAGCCTGGAGCACTCCATGACGGTCCTCGCGGTCGTCCTCGGTCTGGGTCTGGCCACCGGTGTGTTGATCACGATCAGCGGGCTCCGCGAGCACGCCGCCCCGGCCCACCGTCCCCGGAAACCCTCGGTGGTCAGCACCCGTCGACTTCTTGCTGGCGCTCGGCTCCGGGGCCGCTGCGTTGGCCCTGACCAGATGGCCGGTTGCCGGAGTCGCTGCCGGCTGCCTCGCCTGGTTCGCCCCCTCTCTGCTCGGAGGCAAGGGGGCGCGGGATGCGGCGATGGAGCGAACGGAGGCCATCGCGACCTGGACCGAGATGCTGCGGGACACGATCAACGCCGCTCACGGCATCGAGGCCGCGATCGCCGCAACCGCCGCCGTCAGTCCGGCCCCGATCCGAGCTGAGATCCAGCAGCTCGCTCGGCGGATCGAACACGATCCGCTCCCGGAATCGCTGGGCGACTTGGCCGACGACCTCGCCCATCCCATCGCGGATCTGGTGGTCGCTGCGCTCTCGGCCGCGGCGACACACTCCACCCGCGACGTCGCCGACCTCCTGGGCACCCTCGCCGCCGCCGCTCGGGACGAGGCGTCGATGCAGCTGCGAATCGAAGCGACTCGGGCCCGGATGCGCACCGCCGTGCGGGTCATCACCGGCGTCACCGTGGCCACCGCACTCGCCCTCATCCTCCTGAACCCGGTCTACGTCGACGTCTACGGCACGATCGCCGGCCAGGTGATGCTCGTCTTCATCTTCAGTTGCTGGGGCGTAGCGCTCTGGTGGCTCGGTCAGATGAGCCAGTTCCGCTCTCCTGAACGATTCCTGTTTCCCAGCACGGAGATCGAGGCATCGCGATGACATCTGCGCTCTTCCTCGGTGCTGGCCTGGCGAGTGGTGTTCTCCTCACCTTGTCCGGCCTGTTCCCGACCCGCGTCCCGTTGGCCACCGCGCTCCAGCGTCTTCATCAACCCCGCTCGCACCTGGCCGCCTCAGTCGGTGATTCGCTCTGGACTCGCCTGGCGGGCGCTCCGTTGGTATCGACTCCGGTCGGATCAAGCGTGCAACGTCGATTCGCCGCCGATCTCCGGGTCGCCGATGTTGGCGCCCAGGAGGTCGTCGCCAAGATGGCGCTCGCCTTCCTGGTCGGGCTCCTTTGGGCGCCGGCCGTTGCCGCCCTCATGGCTCTGGGTGGCGTCCATCTGTCGTGGGTCCTTCCCGCGTGGGGCGCTCTGCTCCTCGCGGTCTGCGGCGCAGCCGTACCGCTGCTGGGGCTGCGCGCCGAAGCCGTCCGTCGCCGCCAGGCGTTCCGCCATGCGCTGAGCTGCTTCCTCGATCTCGTCTCGGTCCGCCTCGCCGGAGGCGCCGGGGTCGATGGCGCGCTCAACGACAGCGCCGAGGCGGGACAGGGCTGGGCGTTCTCCGAGATTCGACAAGCCCTCCTCGAGGCACGCCTGATGGGCGAACCGCCCTGGACCGGACTCGCCCGACTGGGAGACGAACTCGGCATCCCCGTGCTCGGCGAGCTTGCCGCCAGCACCGCCCTCGCCGGCGACGAAGGCGCACGCGTCCGAGCGTCATTGGCCGCGAAGGCCCGCTCGATCAGGACCAAGGGCCTCGCCGACGCCGAAGCCGCCGCACAGTCGGCCAGCGAGCGCATGTCCCTCCCCGTCGTCCTGCTCATGCTCGGCTTCGTTGCGTTCCTCGGCTACCCGGCCGTGATGCAGGTACTCACCGGTCTCTGAACCCGACAACAGAAGGAGAACCCCATGATCTGGCTGCTCATACTCAAGGACTGGCTCGTCGCCCGACTCGATCTCGCAGACGAGCGAGGTGAGATCACCGAGAAGGTGATCATCGTCGCCGTCTTCGCCGGCCTGGCGATCGCCGCCGGCGCCGTGATCGTGGCCAAGGTGATGGGCAAGGCCGAGGGCATCAGCGTCGACTGATGCCCGTCAGCTGCGCGACGACCGGGGCGAGGCCACCACCGAAATGGTGCTCGCCGTTCCGGTGCTGATGCTGCTCGTCTTCCTCGTCATCCAGTTCGCTCTCTGGTACCACGCCGACAACGTGGCCGAGGCAGCTGCGCAGGAAGGCGTGCGAGCGGCACGGGCATTGGACGGGTCGGCCGACGCCGGCCGGGGCCGTGCCGAGGCGTTCATCGCCAGCAGCGCGCCGACGATGATCACGGAGGTGTCCGTCCTCGCCGAGCGCAATCGCGAGACAGCACGGGTCGAAGTCACCGGGACCCTGAGGTCGATCGTCCCAGGGCTTCGCCTGGCCGTACATGCCGAGGCCGAGTCACCGACCGAGCGTTTCCGAGAGGCCACCAGATGACGATGTCGCGGCGATCCGAGAACGGGGATCGGCTTCCGTCGAGTTCGTGCTCATGACCCCGGTCCTCGTTGTGCTGTTGCTCTTCGTGGTCGCTCTCGGACGTCTCGTCGCAGCCAGGGGCGAGGTCGACGCGGCAGCGCGTGATGCGGCCCGGGCGGCGACGAACGCCCGGTCGCAGGCGTCGGCTCGGGAATTCGCGCTCGAGGCCGCCAGCGCCACGCTGCGTGACCGGGGTGTCGAGTGCCGAGCCCTCGACGTTCTTGTCGACACCTCGGAGTTTCGGGCCGACGGACTGATCCGGGCCCGCGTCAGTTGTGCCGTCGATCTCGAGAGCGTCGCCGGTCTCGGGCTGCCAGCGGCGCGCACCCTGACCGCGTCGTTCACTGCCCCTGTCGACCGTTTCCGCGGACTCGAGCCATGAACCGCTTCGACGAGCGAGGCTCGGTCACCGTCTTCGTCACGATCATGACCGTGGCTCTCATCTTCATGGCCGGCCTGGTCGTCGACGGCGGCCAGATCCTGAATGCTCGCCGTGAGGCTGCCAACGTCGCCGAGTCGGCAGCGCGAGCTGGCGCACAAGAACTCGACGAAGACGCCGCCCGACGAGATGGGTCGTCGGTGCTCGATGTCCGGCGGGCGATCGAACGATCGCAGTCCTTCCTCGCCGCCAATGGCTACCGCGGCACCGTCTCATCGACGGCGGACCGCGTCACGGTCAGCGTGCAGGTTCGCCAGCCGCTTCTCATTCTCGGCATCGGCGGACTGGCAGACGTGACCGTCAACGGGAACGGCACCGCCACACCATTGCGAGGCATCACCGAGGCCAGCCCATGAACCCGACGTCCACCAGCTCGCGGATCCTGACCGCACTTGGGTCACTCGGCCTCCTCTTCCTCCTCCTGATCGGCGTCCCGATCACGCTCTGGACGATTGCTGGTTCGCCGGTGCCGTCGGATACCCCGTCGATGACGAACGTCGTGGATCGACTCGCCAAGGGGCCGATCACCGACTCCACCATCATCCAGATCGTCGCCCTCATCGGGTGGATCGCCTGGCTCCAGGTCGCCCTGTCGATCGTCGTCGAGACCGTCGCGTGGGCGAGAGGACTCACGGCGCCGCGACTGGCGTTCGCCGCTCCGATGCAGCCCGCCGTCGTCAAGTTGGTCGCCAGCGCTGCGCTGGTCCTGTCGAGTGGAAACATCAAGACCGCTCCCCTGGGCGCCACGCCGAACCCTTCGCCGCAGGTTGAACTCGTTCAGGCCACGTTCGCGGAAACGACGGAGGTGCCATCCACCGCAGTGCCGTTGGCCAACGGAAGTCAGCAGGTCAGGGCCAAGCCGGCTGAACAGAAGGTCCACACCGTCGAGCGACGCGACACCCTCTGGGGTCTCGCCGAAACTCACCTCGGCGATCCGTTTCGCTGGCATGAGCTCTTCGAGCTGAACCGCGGCAAGCCCCAACCTGACGGGCGGGCCCTCGAAGACCCCAATCTCATCGTCGTGGGCTGGCGACTCGCGTTCCCCGATGACGCCGTTGGGCTCGAACCGGACGCTGTCGAGGCAACAGAACCTGTCCCCCACGTGCCCCCGGCCGAAGACCATGGGACCCCGACCGACCTCCCGCCATCCTCGGTCCCAGTCGTCGAGGCACCGCCCGCCGCTGTCCCGAGCCGCCGAGCGACCGAACCATCCACGCCACGCGTCTCCGTCCGGCAGGCTGAGCACGCACAACAGGCCACCCAGGAGGCGGAGCCCACTCGACCAGGACGACTCGACGAACGACGGCGACGACGCAACCTCCCGTCGACTGGCTCCACTCGATCGGAGGAAGCCTCCTCGCAGCGGCACTCGTCACCCTCATCGACCGGCTCCGCAGAGTCCGCATCCGCCAACACAGGATCCCGTCGTCCGAATCGAACGACGAGCAGCTCCAGGACACCGAGATCAGGCTGCGACACGCAGCAGACCTCGACGGAGCGACCCGCCTCGACCTGGCCCTCCGGGCACTCGCCACCGGACTCAACCGACGCGGCAGCGAGGACATCGCCATCCTGGCGGTTCGGCTGGACGGCAACGGCATTGAAGTGCTCCTCGACCAACCAGCCGCTGCACCACCCTGCCGGGTTCACCTCAACCGGCGATCCTCGCGGTTGGCGCCTGGACAGTGACCTCACCGACGAGGAGCTCCGCGTCCTCGCCAACGGTGCCACCGCGCCGCTCCCCGCTCTCGTCACCATCGGCACCGCCGACGGCGATCCGGTCCTCATCGACATCGAAACCGCTGGACTCCTCACCATCGGCGGACCACGGAGTTGACCAATCCGTACCTGCATCGCATCGCCACCGAGCTGGCCACGAGCACATGGACCGATCACCTCGACCTGCTCACCGTTGGCGAAGAACTCGGCGACCCCGCCGGCACCCACCGCGCCCGCCACTTCGACACGTTCGACGACGCCGTCGAGCACCTCCGAAGCATCGCCAGCGCCACCGACAAGGAACTGGCGGAGGCCAACCACTCCACAACGGTCCAAGCTCGCACCGCGAGCGATCACGGCGACGGCTGGATTCCCACGATCCTCATCTGTCGGGACGACGTGCCAGCGAAGGAGCTGGATGAACTCGCCGGAGCGCTCCCGCCTGGCCGTGGCGTTGGCATGGTCGTGGCGGCTCCGGACCCGGACTGGGGGTGGCACGCCCATCTGACGGAGGATGCCGTTCACCTCGACCCCCACGATCTCGTGCTCCAGCCGGTTTCGCTCGACGCCGAGACCGCAGAGACCATCAGCCAGATTCTGACCGACGTCGCCACCGAGCCAGCCTCCGAGTCTGAGCAGAGCCCCGAACCTGATCGACACAGCGAGCGAACCGACTCAGTCCCGATCGTTCACTCCGACTGCTTCCAGGAGCGCGAGTTCGACCTCGAGTTCCGTGTCCTCGGCGACGTTGACGTCGTAGGTGCTCCGCCCATCGACCGACGAAAGTCGATGGAGATCGCGGTCTACCTCGCCCTGCACCCCGAAGGCGTCACCGATGACCGCCTGAAGACGGTGTTCTGGCCAGACGGCGCACCTGCCCAGTCCACGTTCAACACGACCGTGTCGATGACTCGGAGCGCGCTCGGCACCAACGGGAAAGGCGAGCTCTACCTCCCCCACTACGCCAGCACTCGCCAGCGCTACCGACTCACCGAGAACGTGACCACCGACCTCGCACGCTTCGAAGCGCGAGCCGCTTTCGCGAAGAACGCGCCGACCGAACAGGCCCGAGAGGCACTCGCAGACGCTCTCGAGATGGTCCGCGGCCAGCCGTTCGACGTCGGCAGAGGCTACGAGTGGGCCTTCGCCGAGGGCTACGTCACCCGGGCAGCCCTCGCCGTCGCCGAAGCAGCGCACCACCTCGCCCGGCTCGCGCTCGAGGAAGGCGACGAGAGCCAAGCAGAGTGGGCCGCAGCACCCGTGGGCTTCTCGCCTCACCCGGCGACGAAGCTCTCTACCGAGACCGCATGCTGGCCGCGCATGCCGCTGGCAACACCGCCGCGATCAAGCAGATCATGAACGAACTCTGCGAGGTCATCGAGGCCAACGAGCCCTACGACCAGCTTCACCCCGACACGCTGCTCCTGTTCAAGTCCTGTCCGGCAAGGACGCCACTCGAAACTTGAGGTGAGCGCAGAGGGCGAGGGCCAGCAGTCGACACCGCCGAACTGGGACGAGGATCGTCCTACGACAGCAGCGAGATCGCCATTGCCGGTTCCCGAACGGTTCGAAGCGTCGTCAGCGAGTGTCACATTGGATGTCCGTACTCGGCCTTCGTGCAACCGGTCGATGTCAAATCGCCGTTGCGTTCTGGCGCTCTGGCATCGCGAGCTCCGACGCCGCGTTGCGCCATGGCCCTCTCAAAGGTGAAGAACGTACGCTCGGGTCGCGAAGCCTCGCTGCCCTGCTTCGGATCGCGACCACGACGTCGAACTGGTTGGTATGATGCTCGTAGTGCCCGAACCCCAGCTGCACGGCCAGGCGCGGCTCGCTTGCGCCGCACCGGTCGCGACCGGTGGGTCAAACCTAGCTTCGTGACCTCCTGGCCGAGGTCGACGTCAAATCGGTATGTCGCCGCAACCGGAACCGGTGCGGCGGCTGGCCCTGCATTGATCTCAATCTCACGGATGCGCACCCGAAGCTCCGATCGGTGACGACCTCCGTCCGATCGCTGTCGTTCACAATTGAGAACTCAAGGTGCAGGTCAGAGCTACGCATGAATAGCCGGCGGTACTCCCGAATCGCGGTCCAGTCTCGGCCGCTCTCTCCGATGTCCGGCCACAAAGTGTCGAAGTGCCGGCAGTAAGCTTGGAGCGCCCGCACCGAATAGCTGGGGGCTGCCGTCTGACCCCCAAGCGCTGACGGCTCGAGACCGCTCGCCAACGAGCGATGCGATCGCTCGTTGCCCCATGCGGTGTCGCAGAACCGATGCGTGGTACAAGGACTCGGCGTCTAACTCTCGAGGTCCGCAAATGATTCTGCTTCGGTTCGGTTCGCTGCTTTCGAGAGGAGTTTGCGATGGCCTCGAAGGTGTGCTGAAGATCGTCGGCGAGATCGACGAACGGCACGACCACGTCGTTGACCTCGATGAACTGCATGTAGTCAGGCCGCTGCGGAAACAAGAGGTGGTGATCTCGATCGCCATACCCACTCGGCTGCCAGCCACACGTCGCCGAGTTCACATGAACGTCAAGCAGGCGGAGCGAGTGGGTGTCATCGGCGTCCGCACCGCCAGCCACGGTCGCCGCCACGATTTCCACGGTGCCGTGTGGCGGTGTCACCCATAAGGGATTTGCGGTCAGCAGCCGCAGCAAGTCCGCCAGCCCGTTCCCGGGTCGGGATCGACTCGGACGCAGTTGAGGCGGAAGAGGTCATGTGGGATCGCTGTCTCGTCGTCCCAGGCAGCAGCATGATGACGGCTTTTGCTCGAACATGGCCTGGTCCACTTGAACACGCCTTCGGCGCATCAGCTTCGCTAACCGCCCCGGCGCCCTCGGTGGGGGGATTGGTGCTTCCCAACGCTCCCGCCACCCAGGGCTGATCGCAATTAGCACGACATCGGATTCGACTACTCGCCGGGCGCCCCGTCGCGGTCCAATCGATGGACCGATCGTGCAGGTGCCAGAGGTCGAGTTCAGCGTCGATGCGAGACCGCACCAGCGTCTCGGCGACGGCCCTAACCGAGGAGGCCCACCCTGCCGCTCGAGCATCCGACCAGTCCGGAGACCGGTGTGCCCAGCTGACCAGAAGCGTCGGTCCGATCTGTGCCATCGGCACACCGTACGGCCACCGACAGATGGATCCCAGCATCCATACGTGTCTGCGAATTCTCCCTGGTCGCTCACCCCACCGATTGCTCAAGGGCGGAGTCTTCTGAGCGTGCCACCGAGGTGCCGTCGCGGGGCACACGGATCACAAGGCTCGCGTCGAGTCACGGCCGATCCGATCGGCACCTATGAGACTGGCGGCTCTCCACAGACGGCCAACAACATGGGATACGGGTTGACCGGGTCACGCCCACCGGGATGAATCTGGAAGTGGACGTGAGGCGGCGTCGTAGCGGCGTTGCCGGTGTTGCCGACGTAGGCCACGATCTGGCCGGCTTGGACACGCTCGCCCGAGCGGACAGCGTTGAGGGCGTTGTGGGCGTAGTAGTACTTCGTGCCGCTGTCACCTGTCAGCCAGAGGGTGATGCCGCCGAGACCGACGTCGGCGTCGCTGGCCTTGGTGATGACGCCGCTCTCGACGGCGACCAGCGGCGTGCCGTGGCGGGCGAACAGGTCGTTGCCCTTGTGGGTTCGGCCGCCTGAGCGGGGTGCACCCCAGTCGTCGGTGAACGACACCGGGCCGGCGACGGGGCAGACCAGACCAGCCGCTCCGACGGCCGAGCCCGAGGCCGTACTCCTCCGCTTTCGCCATGACGGTGTCGAGATAGGCCCGACTGTGGTTGTACGACAGGATCGCCTCGTCGAGATCGTCGAGTCGACCGTCAGCGCCGCAGAGGTACGCCGCTGCCGCGTAGATCGCGTCCCACGCGTTGTGCACATCAGCTCGCGCTCCGATCGGTCGCCCGGGAGCGACACGGCCCCAGGAATCCCAGGTGGTCGAGAGGAACTGCATCGGACCGAGGGCGTGGGCCCAGCCGTCGGGCATCGTCGCGTCGGGGATGCGAGCGGTCCCGTTCGTGCCGTCGAGCGGCGGGCCCAGGATCGGCGGACGAACGTCGCCGGTGGCCGGATCCACCCGACCTGCTCCGTGGCCCGATTCCACGAAGCCGATCGCGCCGAGCACCTGCCACGGCAGCCCGGGACACGTGGCGGCTGCGTCCATGTACACGGGCAGCAGCGTGCTCGGGATCTCTTCGAGCGCCACAGCGGTCGGCGTGCCGGCGTCGAGGCCGGGTCCGACGGCGAACATGGCCAGGCTGAGGACGAAGGCGACGAGCCCCGCGACGGCTGCGAGGAACAGCTTCATGGTCGGAGTACCTCCGGTTGGGTCGGTGACACCAACGGAAGGCGGTCTGACGGCACCGAACGCGCCCGGAATCCGCGACGACTGTGTCGCGCCAGAGGTACTTCGACCGCCTTCAGGATCCGAGGCCAACTCCCCCGGGCCTCCTAGCAACTGTCATCGATCCCGGTCGGGTGGCGCCGCGAGTGTGCGTCACCCGACCGGGGAAAGGCTCGCAACCGATGAACCTGTCTGGTCTGGGCGTCCTCGCCCAAGTGAAGAGTGATCCCACGTCAGCCGGCATGCCCGGCGCCGACCTGGTCCAGCAGCTCGTGAACTGGCTCGGTCAGATCGCCCTCTGGGGTTCGCTGGCGTCCATCCTCTTGGGCGCCGCGATCTACGGACTGTCCCAGCAGTCCGGCAACTACGCCGGCGGGTTCCGTGGAAAGCAGCTCGCCCTGGCCGGGGTGATCGGGGCCTGTCTCGCCGGCGTGGCGCCGACGGCGATCAACCTGTTCTTCAAGGCGGCCGGCGGATGAGCGGGCGAACCGGAATCGCTCCCCGAGTCGGCGCCGGCCTGGTCGCGGTCGCCTTTCTCGTCGGGATGGCAGCGAGGTCCCTCATCGGAACTGACTCCAGCAATGGAGCACCGACCGAGCTCCCCAGTCCGGCGAGGATCAGGATCGAGGACCGGGCCCCTGGACCATCGACGACGATGGGATCCCGATGGGATTCGCCCGGACCAGGGTCGGAGCTGTCGCTGCGGCGGCGAGCTACGTCGCCACTGGCCAAGCCTTGCTCGATCTCCCGCCGACCCAGCTTCCGCGAGGCCATTCGACGCTTCGCCTCGGCCGAGACCGCAGAGAGGCAGATCGCGGTCCTCACCGACCAGCTCGACGCCGTGCGCGACGTGCTCAGTGCCGGGAAGGGCCGCACTCGCTACCTGCAGGCAGCGCTCGCGACCCGACTCGATTCATTCAACCAGGATCGAGCCAGCGTGGCCGTCTGGTCGATCGGTGTGCTCTGGCGCCCCGGTGCCGCCGACCCCCAGGCGGGCTGGACGACCTCGGTGTTCGACCTGGTGTGGGAAGACGACACCTGGAAGGTGTGGGCCGAGACGATCACGTCGGGTCCTGCGCCGGCCCCGAACGGGGGGACGGCGCCCGTGGACGCGACCGAACTCGATCGGCTGCTGGCCGGCTACCAGCCGTGGGCTCCTGTCAGATGAACCCTCTCGTAGCGGACCTTCCGAACCCCGACGACGTCATCGACACCGTCGTCGGGCGCACGGTCGGCTGGGGGTTCGAGACCATCGCCGACGGAATCACCAGCTGGATCCTGGACGCGGTGGCGTTCTTCGTCGAGGGAACCGTGGACTTCCTGCTCAACTCAGCCAGCCCGGACGTGACCGCAGCCTGGTTCTCCGGCACCGGCTCGCCGCTGGCAACGATGCGCAACATCGCCGGGCTACTCCTGCTCGGCTTCTTCCTACTCGGGCTCATCCAGGGGCTCCTCGCGGGCGACATCGGCGGGATGCTCCGCCGAATGGCGCTCGACCTGCCAGCCGCCGTCATCGGGATGGTGGCCACCACCGTCGTGGTCGACCGGCTCCTCGCCCTGACCGATGCCCTCTCCACCGCCGTTCTTGCGAACGCCGACAGCCAGGCGGTCCACTTCCTTTCCGGTTTCGGAGTGACCGTGACCGGACTCACGCAAGGCTTCGCCGCCGTCCTCATGGGATTGATGGCCATCATCGCCGGCTTCATGGTGTGGGTCGAGCTGATGGTCCGCTCGGTCCTCGTGTATGTCCTCGTCGCCCTCTCGCCGCTCGCCTTCGCCACGACGGTCTGGCCGTCGGCCAAGGGTGTCCTGCGACGCACCTTCGAGGTCCTGCTGGCGCTCATCTTCTCCAAGCTGGTGATCGCGATCGCCATCTCTGTGGGCGTCGCTGCTCTCTCCGGAGCCGGTACCGCTGCGCCTGCCGATGCCTCCGCTGCGGACGAGGCGGCGGCCGGTATGGGCACGCTGTTTGCGGGAACGGCGATCTTGGGGATGGCAGCACTCTCGCCGTTCCTGTTGCTGAAGCTCTTCCCTATCGCCGAGGCCGCCCTCGTCGCCCAGGGCGTCTCGCGGTCTCCCGTTCGGGGGGCACAGGCAACGGTGAGCAACGTCTACTACGCACAGTCCCTTGCGAGGCTGGCCGGCGGTGGATCGCATGGTGGGGCACTCCCGGCAGCTCAGCAGGCCGCCCCGTGGGCCGTTGGGCCGGGCACGACCGCTCCACCGTTGAGCATCGGGGCGGCGGGCGGAGGGTCCGGGGGCGCTGCTGCCGCTGCCGGTGGACCCGCCGGCCTCGCGGTCGCGGCGGGCACGACGGTGCTCGCTGCGGGGTCCAAAGCAGCCGGGCAGGCAACTCGCACGGCATCGGAAGTGAGCGAACCGGCCGGGGGACAGAATCAGCAGGCACGACCTCCGGATCGACAACCGCCTTCGAGCTCGGACGGAGGACGGCGGTGAGCGATTCGAGCGCTCCCACCTATCGGTTCAACCTTCGCGACCGCACCGGCTGGTTCCTCGGGCTCGAAGGCGCCCAGTGCGTCGCGCTCGGTCTCGGAATCGTCGTGGCGGGAGCGCTCCTGAACTCCGGAATGCCGGCACCGCTCGTGCTTGCACCGATCGTGGCGGCCGCCGGCTTCGCGTTCGGACAGTGGCAGGGCCGCCCTGTCCATGCCATGGCGCCGGTAGCCCTTACGTGGGGAGCGACCCTTGCACGAGGACAGCATCGCTGGGTGGCATCGCTCCCCCGCCGGCGCAACGGAAGCCAATCGGCACGAACCCAACCGTCGCTGCCTCCGTTCCTCTCGGGGACAACGATCGAAGAGACCGACGAGGCATGGACCAGACGCGGCCGGTCCGAGGCCGCCGCCATCGTCCGTGACTCCGTCGAGCGCCTGGCGACCGTCGTGCTTCGGGTGGGCGGTCGCGAATTCGCCCTGTGCGAGCGGGGTGAACAACAGCGGCTCTTGGCATCGTGGGGCGAGGCCCTGGCCTCGTTCTGCGCCGAGCGATCCCCCGTGGCCAGCATCCGCTGGACCGAATGGGCCGCGCCGACCGGACTCGATGAACAGTTCGCCTACCTCGCAGATCACCAGGTTGCACCAGACGACCACGAGGCAGTCACCACCTACCGTGACTTGCTTGGCTCGGCGGGGCCGATGGCGACGCGCCACGAGGTCCTCGTCGCCATCACGGTCGCCGAACGCAAACTCCGCCCTCGACGCACGGAGGGGGCCGAGACCTCGATCGATGAGATCCTCCTGGAGGAGGTCCGTCTGCTGTCGGGACGACTCGAGAACGCCGGTCTCGCGGCGAGCCAGCCACTCACGCCGACCGAGATCGCCCAGGGGCTTCGAGCCCGGCTCGACCCCCACGCTGCGCCCGGCTTCGGCGGCCACAAGCGCACGCTGACCGAGTTGTCGGGCCTGGTCTCGGTGCCCAATGCCGGACCGATGAGCATGGAGACCTCGTGGGACCACGTCCGAGTCGATCGTTCGGTGCACGCGTCCTATGTCATCGCCGAATGGCCTCGACTCGACGTACCGCCGAACTGGATGGAACCCCTCCTCCTGCACGCCGGCGGCATCCGCACCATCACCGTCCACTACGAACCGGTCCCCCACTCGCGTTCGCAGCGCCAGATCGACCGCGACACCGTCAAGCTGGCGACCGACGAGGAACAGCGGAACCGCTCCGGATTCAGGATCGGAGCTCGCCATCGTCGAGCCCAGGCCGAAGTGACCGAGCGTGAGGCCGAGACTCGTCGCCGGCTATCCCGAGTTCGAATACGTCG
>CAVXGT010000001.1:0-34423 GCA_963761475.1 uncultured Alphaproteobacteria bacterium | reverse complement strand
CGTTCTGCATCGGTTTTCGTCCATGCGGAGCATGGCTTCGCCATGACGCGCAATGAAGTACCAGGCGATCCGCGTGTCCTCGCTTCACTTCAGCGTGTTCTTGTAGATCTTGCCGTCCTTCATGATCAGATCGAAGTTGGATTCGGCGTCGCCGACGAGGTCGAGGTTTTCCAGCGGATTGCCGTCGACGAGGATCAGGTCGGCATAGGCGCCTACCTTGATCACGCCAAGCGGGCCTTCCTGATAGGGGTGGCGCGGACCGCTCAGCTTCAGCAGCTCGGCGTTGTCCGATGTCACCATCTTGAGCGCCTCGTAGGGAGTGAACCAGTTCTTCAGCTTGGTCACCATCTTGCCCTGCTTCGCCGCGGCCGCAGGATCGAACAACATATCCGTGCCGAAGGCGATCTTCACGCCCATCGCCTTCGCAGCCTTGTAATTCCTGCCGGTTCCATCGGTGGCTACGACCCACTTCGCGTTCATATCGGCAGTGGGGAACACCAGCCTGTCCTCGTCGTCGATGAGCGGCTGCGCGCTCAGCCAGACGCCGTTATCCTTCATCATCTGGAGGGTCTCTTCTTCCATGATGAGATTGCCGTGTTCGATCGTCTTGATCCCGGCCTTGATCGCCCTTTGGATTGCCTTGTCCGTAAAGATGTGCGCAGCGACATAGGTGTTCCAGTTCTCCGCCACACCGACGATCGCCTGCATCTCTTCGAGAGAGTACTGGGTGACGTCCAACGGGTCATAGACAGAACCCACACCGCCGCCGCCCGCGATCTTGATCTGGGTCGCGCCCATCCGCAGGATTTCGCGGGCCTTGCGCGTTACATCCGGAACACCGTCGCCAATGGCGACCATTCCGACGCGCTCCAGGTAAGGCAGCGAGTCCGATGGCTGACGCGGCACGTCATTATAGGCAGAAAAATCAAAGTGGCCCCCGGTTTGACCCAGCGGCGGTCCGGACACCAACATGCGGGGGCCGGGGAATTTCCCGGCATCGATGGCCTTCTTGACCGCGAACGGGTTTCCACCAATGTCTCGGACGGTCGTGAACCCGCGCATCAGCACCTGTTCGTTGCCCAGCAATCCGGCAATCGTAATATCACCCATATCGGCGCTGTTCAGAAGCTGCCCTATTGGCATATTCGCGAGGTAGGTGTGCCAGTGCACATCGATCATGCCAGGCATCATGGTGCGGCCGCCACCATCGATCACCGTCCCCCCCGCGATGGCCAACGGTTTGGTCGACACCGCGGTAATCTTGTTGCCCGTCACCACGACATTGGCGTTTTTGATCAGGGCTTCGTTCACGCCGTCGAAAACGTTGACGTTTGTGAACAGGATCGGCCCGGAGGCGTCTTGAGCCGCCGCTGGCAGGCCCAAGCTCACCGCGACGACAAGCGCCGCTGTCAAGGTCTTTAGGTTCAGTTTCTGCATTGGATTTCACCTATTGTCGATGCAGCGGGTTCTTCCTGGAGAGTTCAATCTGCGCCGTGCAGGATCGCCCTTCTTAGTCAGTGGGTCTGCTTTGGTTGGGGCGCACCGGCAGAGCGTGCGCCTCCGAGAGATTTACCCACCTATTGCTTCGCCACCGGAGCCAGGTAGAAGTGGTCGAACAGCATGCGGGCGATCTCGGCAATCGCCCGATCCCTGTCCGACTCGGATGTCTTGCTGCTGTTTGTGAACACGGCGATGGCAAACCGCCGACCGTCGGGAAGCGTGACATAACCGACGTCATTGGCAATTCCGCCTGCGGTTCCGGTCTTGTGCGCTACGGGCGTTCCCTTCGGCAGCAATCCCTTGAGCCGGCCAACGCCAGTGCGCGTGCGCGACATGACTCCCAGCAGGAACTCGCGGCTCTTGGCGCTCATCGCCGTGCCACCGTCGATGGCAAGCAGGAGTTTCAGCATCGCAAGGGGCGTTGCGTGGTCGCGGGGATCCGCCTCGAAGTCCGGATTGGGGTCAACCTGGGCCGGCACCAGTGCCGGGTTCTTGCGGATGGCCTCAGCCACAGCTTTTGGCGTGGCCGCCGGCAATTTGTAGAAATCCATGAGAATCTCGCGGGTCGTCCGATCGACCCTGAAATCGGTGATCCCGAGCCTGCGCAGGTTCTTGGTCACCGCCGCTGGTCCGCCTGCCAGGCCCATGGAGACGTCGGTCGCCGTGTTGTCGCTTTCCGTGATCATCACCTCGATCAGGTTCGCCACCGAGAGCTGGATCCCGGGGTGGGGGAATGTCTCGGCAAGCGCAACTACGCCGGTGACGAACATGTCGAGCGGGACTTCGACCAGTTGGTCGAGACTGAGTTCCCCCCTGTCCACGCGATCCAGCACGGTCGTGGCGATCGCAACCTTGTAGGTGCTGGCCATGGCGAACGACTCATTGCCATTGAGCGCGATGACGTCCTTGCCGCCGATTTCCTGCGCCGCGAACCCTATGCGCCCGGCAAGTCCTTTCGCGACATGCGCGATCTTAGCCGCAACGGGCTGTCCATCAGCTGCCTGGCCGTATGCGGGGCTGAAGGTAGCCGCCGCGGAAACCGCGAGGGCCATGATAACATGACGATATTTCATATTTGCTCTCTCCTTCTATGCGATGAGATTTGGGAATGTCGCGATCAGTTGCCGCCATCCGCCGGAAAGGCAGGCGTGACATCGGGCATCCAATCCTAATTTCGTCATTGACTGGTTTCCTTGAAAAACACCCCCATCATAATCAGGCTCGCGCCTGAACTAAGCATCTGGATTCCGAGCAGGGTCCCGAGCAGAACCAGCGTCGCACCCGACGATGACAAGAGAATTATTGCCAGGACGACAGACACTGCCCCCGCGAACAACAGGGGCCAAAAGAACCGTGTGCCTCTGACGCGGAAGGCGAACAGGATCTGGACGATGCCGCTTGCTGCGAGGAGGATCAGCAGGAGGGTAGATAGCGATATGATGCCGGCAAGCGGGTTGGCCATGAATGACCAGCCCAGAAATGCTGTCAGAGCGCCAAGGCACCAGGTCAGTATCCTGTGGCCCAGGCCTTCAGTCCAGAACCCAAGGGCAATTTGCAAAGCGCCGCCAAGCAAGAGAAACATGCCCGTAACCGTAACAATAGCCACGGACGCGATCACGGCATTGAACAGCACGACGACACCGAGAGCGACTATCAGCACCCCAAGCCAGAAATATTTCGTCGAAATTTTCATCGCCATAGTGTTCCGTCTCCGACACTTGGTTCCCATTACAGCACCCGATCGACCAAGTGTCTGAGACATGAGGAACATTAGCAACTCTATGATTCGATTGCTGCTTTTGCATCTGACGCGTGGCAACCGACGTCGCCGCAACCGGGTACCAAGCGTCAGATGCGCAGCAATAGCCGGTTCTTCCTTCTCCAAGCTTTTATCGAGGAGACGGAGATCAAGAACCGCATGATCCCGTCTCCTAATTTTAGTTTCTCACCATCAGTTTTCGACTTTCTGGGGAAAGGCACCCGTGAAGTCAGATGGCAAAGGCATGCCGGTCGAGAATTCGGCATTCCACGCCTCTTTCGAGATCGGCTCGAAGCGCGGCTTGGCTTCGGGGGCAAACCGGATCGGCTGACCAGCGAAGACAGGAAGCAGCTACGTCGTCACGCACAGTGACCTGACCGTTGACGATCACGGCTTTCATGCCCGTCGAAGGGATTGCGCCCTTTTCGTAGGTTGAATTGTCCGTGAAGAGTTCGGGGTCAAACACCACGATATCGGCAACCATGCCTGTCTGGATGCGGCCGCGTTCTTGCATGGATTTCAGGCCGGTAGCGCCCAGATGTTTGGCAGCGTTGTAGCTGAGGATCGACATCAGCTGCATCATCGGGATGTTGTTTTCCCGACCAAGGCTAATCGTAGCGCCGCGGGCGCCAGCCGTGCGCGGGTGGGTGCCGCCCAGTTTCTCGAACGGGTAATCCCACGGGGCGTCATACGGCGTGGCAGCAGTCGCATCGCTGGCCATGGTCACGCCCTTCAGCGTCAGCCACTTCGCCTGGTTTTCTTCTGGGCTGCTTGAAGATGACGATTAGCCTGGACGGTTCGGATGCGACGGTGGCCTTGTAGGTCTCCAAGGTATAGTACTTACCCGTGACCGGATCCAGCATGGTATCTTCATAGCGTTTGCCAAAGACGTCGATCCAGCTCTTGGGCTCCAGGAACGACGCATTGATCGTGGTGGAACCCGCAGCGTAGGGATAGATTTCACCCCAGATGTTGTGGCCCTGTTCCTGAAGCTTGGTAATCATCTCGTGTGCAAGCTGCCAGCCGTCGTTGTTGAAGTGCAGCACGATCGCCGGGGCGCCAAGCGACACGGCGTTGGCAACGAGTTCCTGCGCGCCGTTATTCTCGGTCGTGTCGGTGCCGAGCGTATAGCGGGTATGGGCGCCGGTCGGGCGGCCATACCGTGCCCCGACTTTCTGCACCTCGTACATCTCGCGTGATGAGACGCCCTCTCTCATGTAGCCCACGGTGCTGCCGACGCCGGGGGCGCCAGCCTGCAGGCCCTTGTCAATCTCCGCGAGAATTGCGTTGCCCTGTTCCAGAGTTGGGCGCGTCTGGCTCCAGCCCGTTTTCTTCCGGGTTGTTAAAGCGGAAATGGGGCCGTCTTTCATGTAGTCGCCGTCTGCCCCGTCGATCACCATCGCGCGGGCAGATTCGTGGCTGACCGCGCAGCCATAGTTGGCCCCGGTCACGCCTTCGCGTGCCTTGTACCAAGCCGCCATATAGGATCCCGCACAGCCCATCTCGAAATCCATGGCGGTGGTCAACCCGTCGCGCAACCCGAGGGAATAGCCGACCGGCATTTGAAAGTGGAAATGCGTGTCGATGAAGCCCGGTGCCACGATATGGCCCTTGGCATCAATGGTCTGCTTGCCCGTGATGGGTTCTTTGGTGATGGCAACAATGCGGCCATCTTTGATGCCGACGTTGGCGACACCGTCAAACAGCGTCTCAGGGTCCATGACCCGGCCGTTGTTGATAACAAGATCGTAGGTTTGCGCAAAGCTGCCCGACGCGGTCAGCGCACACAAAACGAGGCTCGTTGCCAATACGCGTGTCCATTTCATACTCACTGTCTCTTCTCCTCATTACTGCAAGTGTCGTGAAGTACTTTTGTCAAACTCTTTCACCGAGTATGACTCACTGGTTCGGGTCAAATTCCCTGGGTTCGATAGTAATTTGGTCCAGCCGGCCCTTTTCCTGCACCGGGAAACGAATCGGCTTACCCGGAAAGACCTTTTGCACCACGGAATCTTTCACCACCACGACACCGTTCACCAACACGTAGGGAATGCCGGTAGAGGGCAACGCGCCCATGCCTGGCTCGTAAGTGCTGTTGTCAGTGACCGTGTCCGGGTTGAAGACGACGATGTCGGCATCGGCACCCACCTGCACCCGACCCTTGGTCCTGAACTGGCTGATGCCGCCCAGCTCATCAAGGTACTTGGCGTGCAGGTAGCTCATCTTGGAAATGGCTTCCATCAAAGGCATGTTCTTGTCTTCACGCACCATGCGCAGCACCTTGGCGCGGGTACCTGCACTACGCGGGTGAACTGACTTGCCTTCGTAAGGGGCATCCCAGGGGTAGTATTTGCCATTTTGCGTCCTGGATGGCCATACCGTCTGAGACGACGACAACTCCCGGTTGAGCCATCCATTTGGCGATGTCCTCCGGGGAGTTGTTGAAAATCAAAATCGATCTGCCGGGATCATTCTTGCGAACGTCCTCATACATCGCCTTATCCCAACGCGTGCCGTCAAGGTTTGAGACGTTCGAATAGGTTATATTCATCTGAGCCATGCTCAACTCTGTGAGAATATCTGTCGAAGCAATGGTACCGCCCGCTGCATAGGGGTAAACCTCACCCCATACTTTGGCCCCTCGCTTTTCTCTTGCGTCGTTGACGAGCGGGATCGTGTACTCCCAGTCCATGTTGCTGTTCAGGTGTGAAGCCAGGAAAGGTGCATCCAAAACCATGGCATTGACCAGCATTTCCTGAACACCCAATAGTCCCGCGGTGGGAGGTCTGACACCCGCAAAACGGACATGCGCATTCGAAACGCGACCGTATTTTGATGCCAACTCCTGGTATTTATACAATTCGTACTGGGTCACGCCCGTGGTCATATAGCCGACTGGAATGCCCACGCCCAAGG
The DNA here is from genome assembly GCA_963761475.1 of uncultured Alphaproteobacteria bacterium. Taxonomy (GTDB): domain Bacteria; phylum Pseudomonadota; class Alphaproteobacteria; order Rhizobiales; family Hyphomicrobiaceae. Next base: position 28,248 of record CAVXGT010000001.1, on the reverse strand, counting down.
CGCCTTGGCGAAGGCCTTCATCGACGATACTCATGATCTTGGTCATCTGCTCTTTATTGGGCAAGGTGGCAGTCCAGCCTGGCTTGCGTCCTTCTTTCTCAGCCTTTGCGGCGGCGCGACCCACCATAGGGAACAGGCCGCCCATGTCATTGGCACCAGCCACTACTTCAGGACCGTCCAGCACCAATCCACGGGCAAGAGTCGCGAGCACGACCATGCCGTAGTTGGCCTGGGTTTTACCCTCGGCCTCTGCATACCATTTCGCGATATCGCCGGCGCCCGCTTCGAAATCCATCTGGGTGGTCAAGCCATCGCGCAAATTGACCTTGCGACTGAACGGATCTGTAGCGTGCTGGTGCGAATCGATAAAGCCCGGGGCGACGACGTGGCCTTTGGCGTCGATGGTTGCCTTGCCCTTGATTGCGTCCGTGGTGATGGCAACGATTTTGCCATCCTTTATCCCAACATTGCGCACGCCATCAAAGTTGGTCTCGGGGTCCATGACCCGGCCGTTCAGTATGACAACATCGAAGTCTTGGGCTTGGACAGAAACCGATATTCCTGCAGTCATGAAAACTGCGAGCATCAAAGAGGTCAGAAACTTGCGCATACCAATTAACCTTTGTCTTATTGCCGCCGAACCTACCCTTTCAAGATAGCAAGGATGGCGGCATCCTGACTGACCAAACGCGACAACGATGTGGATTATGAGTCGTTTGGAGCGGTCGCAGATGAGCGCAATCAGCGGTCAGCCGGGCGAGTGGCGCCCATACGGAGGCGCGCCGGCACCTACCAGTTTCCGCATCCTACAAGGGATCAGCGGACGCGTTGGCCATCGAAAACGTAGTTTTCACGCCCTCCTGATCAGCCAAATTCCTCCTCACGATAGCCACTCGCCCGACGCGAGCCGAAAGTGTTTTTTACAGAAAGACTTGAACTGAGAAGGAAATGATACCTGATGCCGACACAGTGCATCCTGACCCGATTTGCTTTGGGAACGTCTGGCTGTCGAAAGATTATGGACGAGGATTAGGTTAGGAGGGAGACTAGTTAGACCATCATGTCCGCTGGGGATACGGGTGACCTGATCGGTTGCGCGAGAAATGGCTCGACTACGCCCGTGCATTGGTTGATGGCGTCAGCCTGCGCAAGGCGGCGGCACGTACTGACATTCATCTTGAGACCGCATTTCGCTGGCGCCATCGTTTCCTGGCGACCGCCAGGGACAAGAAGGCTGATGCTGTCACGGGCATCGTGGAGGCAGATGAGACCTTCATCCTGAAGTCGGCCAAAGGCTCTCGCAGGATCGTCGGGCGGGCTTCGAGAAAGCGCGGCGGCAAGGCCAAGAAGCCAGGCCTCTCCACCGACGAGCACGATGCCATTCTGATCGTTCGAGACCGCCATGGCGCGACCACCGATGCGATGTTGGTCGATCTGAGTGCACAAGCCATTGCCAGACATCTTCAGCCGGTCCTGGCCCAGGACGCGGTTCTCGTGACCGACGGCAACAGGGCTTACGAGGCGTTCGCTGCCGAGGCCCGCATCACCCAGATTGCACTCGTCGCCTCTGCCGGTGAGCGAACGGTGGGCTGCTATCACACGCAGAACGTCAACGGATATCAAAGCCGCTTCAAACTGTGGATGGGGAGTTTCAAGGGCGTGGCGTCCAAATATCTACCAAGCTACCTCGGATGGCGACGCATGATCGAGCGCGACGGTGACGCCCTCACACCGCGGCACTGCCTGGCAGGGGCATTGGGATAAGAGACGTCTCAACACTCAGGCCGAACAGAGCCAACGAAACTGCCTCCAGAGAACCCGGGGCGGTTCAGTGTTTACGTTAAGATTCAAATTGATTGGGTTGACCCAAAGGCAGCCGCCAATCGTAGGATTAATTATTCATTTCGCATCTCGTTGGTGGAGTCTAGCTGTGAGTATGAGTAGCCTTGAACAGGGACCCCCTGGAGATCGCTTGGCCTTGGAGCCTGGCGCGTTTCTATACAGCCGGGGAGAGACACGCGAAGGCGTTTATTTTATACGCACAGGAGCGGTGGCTATCTATCAGCCTGCATTGGGCGCGATTGCAAGTACACTGCATTTTTCCGGCAAAGGTGATTATGTCGGCGTTGGCTTCCTGTCGAGATACGCAGAAAATGCAAAAGTGCTCGTCAAGACAACCGTCGACCGGCTAACGAGCAATGAGTTCGACCAACTTGCCAAAGCCAGTCCCGAGCTCCGGGCACTTCGTTACGATGCGACGGAAAAGGAATTTGAGGCCCTCAAGCAGTCCCTGGCTCCGAGCCATATTACCCCTGTCCAAGCAGTTTCCCGATTTCTTATCGCTGTTTCCAGCCTGAATGCTCGTGAGGGCCGCAATCCGCACGTCGTTTGCGATGACCTTTCGTCACAGATCGTTGCTGATCTTCTGCAACTGGACATCTCCGACCTTCAGGCGGTTCTTGTTGAATTGCAGAGCTACAGTCTTGTTGAACAGACGGCGACGAGCGGGCTTCGCCTCAACGATCTTGCGCTTCTAGCTCGCTTTGCCGAGGACGGCTGAGCATTTACTTCCGGCGGTTGCCTGCAAAGCAGGGGCGCGCCTCGACTGAGGCCGACCAGCCCTTTGCACTCTTCGTATATGCAATCTTCTTGCTCGCAGCATAGCGGAAGTTGCCCCAATCGCTTCCGTATTCCCCGGCGGTAAATTCCTGCCATGACTGGATGGCGGCCTTGCGTGCAGCCATCTTGGTGGAGCCTTCGCCGGTCCCTGAATGGGTATGCTCCTTGAGGCAGGTTCGGCCCTTTTCTTTTGTCCAGTCGTGCATGCCCGCCAGCCCGGTCTGGTCCGCAGCAGCAGCCGTGACAAGGCTCAGTGATAGTCCCAGGATTACGAGTGGCCGCATCTATCCCTCCATGCATGGCGTTCGAGGCCATTTTCGTCGGATTCCAGAGCAAGATTAAAGCTGACTGATTGCCGCTATTAGCCCGGCTTTCTCCCACATGTGAGGAGCATCGGGGCTCCGACTCATAGAAAGTGCTTCTGCGACAAAGACTTCATCTGCGCAGGAGATGTTCCCCGATTCTGACAGAGTGTATGCAGACCGAGCTTGATTTGGGAAGGTCAGGTGGCCGCAAACTTGTGGGTGCGTTCGATGGTGGAGCGATGACGTCGAACGGCGGCGTGGCTTTGCTAGCTGGCGCTGACCGCAACCTAAGGCTCGCCGAGCGGCTTGCGGCATGCTTCACAGATCTGCGTGTGGCTGACGCCATCAAGCACACGCTGCCTGACCTGCTGCGCCAGAGGATTTTCGGTCTCGCGCTCGGCTACGAGGATCTCATTGACCACGATGCACTCCGGTTCGACCCTGCGCTGTCGGTTGTCCTCGACAAGCCTGGTGGGACGCTCGCCGGCAAGTCCACGCTGAACCGGCTGGAGCATGCGGGCAAGATCGGCCAGGACCGCCATCACAAGCTCGACCACGACCCTGCCGCCATCGAGCGCTTGTTCGTCGAGCTTTTTCTGGACGCCCATTGCGAGCCACCGGTCCGCATAGTCATCGACCTCGACACCACCGACGATCCGCTCTACGGCGAACAGGAAGGACGGCATTTCCACGGGTACTATGACTGCTATTGCTACCTGCCACTTTACATCTTCTGCGGCCGCCACCTGCTCGCAGCCAAGCTCAGGTCCTCGGCGAAGGAGGCAGCCGACTGCGCTACAGAGGAAGTGGCCCGTATCGTTGGTCACATTCGCGAGCGTTGACCTCATCAAAAACGCCGGTCAGAGGCGATGCTGGGAGAAAGCCGGGTTATGAATGTGGTCATGGCATCAGAGAGACTCGCCAGGATGAGCTTCATCGGGACTGGGTTGAACAAAATGGCCGGGGTTCGATATAGCGCCTTGTCGATGTGGTCCTGCTCTGGCACGATCACCAGTCCCTAGGAACATAAAAATCAACCGATATCTTAAGTCTAGCGATCGGTCCGGGCCAACTCAACTCTCCGGTTGGCAGCCCGACCCTGCAAGGTAGTATTAGCGGCTTTTGGCTGCGAAGCACCAAGGCCTTCCGCTTCAAGGCGTCCAGGGTCAATACCATGCTTCGTGATCAATGCTTGTCGCACCAACTCTGCACGCTGCAATGACAACTTCTTATTATAGTCCGCCTTGCCAATTGAATCTGTATGACCGCGCACCGCAAGCGTCCATTTTGGATTGAGCTTCAAAGTGGTTGCTATATCTGCGATGAGGGATGCGGACTGAGGCTGAATCGTCGCCTTGTCGAAATCGAAGTGAATACCATAGATGTCGAGCTTCCGAACTGTCGCCAGTGTTTTAGCCATTGCCACCTGCTGGGATCTTCCGGCTTGGACTCGGACTGTTCGCACGGTCCGCGGGGTCTTCTCCCAGCTAAATCTTATGTCATATTGTAGAAGTACTGGCTGGTTCACATCGTCATAGAAGTAGAAATCCCCTGTTCCGGATCTACTTCCAGATTGGAAGACCCCGCTTACCCGGATGGCAGCAATTTCGACGATTTGATTTTCTATGAGGACGGGGAACTTGATACCCTTTTGCACAACAGTCAGCGTTCCATTGATTGTCGAAAGCTTCGAATCGTACATCAGGGAAACATTTGTGCGACCCGTCGCACGCAGCTCCTGAAGCGCTGCTGAAGATAAACCAAGCGACGTGGTGCCTGGGATCGTAAGTGCTACTTTGGGATCAAAACCGATCAAATAGACACGACCACTGCGCATGTCCTGGGCAAGGACACGCCGCTTCGCGCGGATGCCCCGTGTATCCGAATAGTCCAGATCTACGTGTGTCGGGGTTACGGCCTCAAATCGGTTATATTCTTCCGCGTCTGGACCGAACGAACTTGTATAAGCCCGCACGATGAGAAGACCATCATGCGCAGAAAAGGGGCCTGAGTTTTGCGCCATAAGCGACGCGATTGGGAATATTATTCCCGAAACAGCCAGAATAAGAACTCCCACCAGTTTATTCATCACCCTCTCCACCTTAGCAAACCCACATCCAAACCGCGGTGCATAGCCCCACCAAAACCATTTGGAGTAGAGCGATCGCGCCCCATAGCATGGAACTCAGGATCCGCGTCGCTCAGCATTTCCGCGACCAGCCTTAACTCGCTCTCTCGATCTCTCTATATTCAGCCGACCTGCAGGCGACATGGATATCTCGGATAATCCACAAGCAATGACATAAAGCAGCCGCCAGCCGCTCAACGTATCATCCTCACTAACCACACTTCGGAACAAGCTGAGACTACCAGCCACACGCAATCAGCGTTGATCAAGCTTCAATCCGGTAACACCCACTGCTAGATTGACACCGGTCTGTCCCTGCACACTCAACGGCTGAAGGACGATCGACTTATTGTTGCCACCTACCAGCACTTTGGCACCCGCACCAAGGCCGAGTGAAGCGTCGGCGGCGGCCCCATAGAAGCTCCCACGCAGCGCCTCTCCAGGCAGAGATGTAGTGGAACCCAGTACACCCCAGATCATCACACTCTTACCTTTAATGCCTATGTCAAGTCCGATATTGGTGACGACCCCCTTTAGACTTATCGCAGGCCTATTGTCTGAGGGCTTATACGTGCAATCTAATGTCTCCCGCGAGCCCAGGATCAAACCAACCCTACCTTGCCCCTTGCACGTCAAAGTACCTGCCTTGACCTTTGCGCTTTCCGCATAGGCTGGCGCCCCTGCTGCCGCCCCCAAAACTGCGACGACTGCGACCAACATAGCCTTACGCAATTCAATCACTTCGGCCCAAAACGACAAACGACTAAATCTCATGATCATTCTTCCCGCTCTTTGCTGTCCATAGTCAGCGCCGCCCGCGACCAATTCCCACTCGGCTGTCGGGCGCAACGCCTCAAAACGAAGCCAAGAGGAATTCCTCTACGCCACGATCCTTATCGTTAGCGATTGAGAGCACAGCTCGGAATGTCGGCTGCCGGGGGTACTGAGTCAAGGGCCAGCAGCTTGGCCGACGAGGGGCGCAGCGAGTTTGCCACGTCCGAAATCTCCGCCTTGCGTCGATTATCTTCAACCGTCGAGAGATCCCGTGCTTGTGTGAAAACGCCAAATCAGAATTCCGTTGTTCGAGGCAACTCTGGAGACGGACAATGGGTCGGTTCATTGAGGGCGAAGTGCGCGGGCAGCAAAGTCTCCTCCCGGCAAGTCTTGATGACTACGTCGAGGAGGATAACCCCGTTCGCGTAGTAGATGCCTTCATCGACGAACTCGATCTCAACGCCATGGAATTTGTTGGGGTGACCCCGGCGGCAACGGGTCGACCGGCGTATCACCCATCGACGCTGCTCAAGCTCTACCTCTACGGCTACCTCAACCGCGTGCAGTCGAGCAGGCGGCTGTAGTGCGAGGCGAAGCGCAACGTCGAGGTGATGTGGCTAACGGGACGTCTCGATCCGGATTTCAAGACGATTGCAGACTTCCGCAAGGATAACGGTCCCGCGATCCAAGGTGTCTGCGCCAAGTTTGTCGAGGTCTGTGTCGATCTCGGCATGTTTAAGCGTTCTGTCGCCGCGATTGATGGAGCCAAATTCAAAGCTGTAAATTCGCGAGATCACAATTTCACGCGCGGCAAGCTCAAGCGGCGCATGGAACAGATCACCAAGAGCATCGGGCGCTATCTCGAAGCACTTGAAGTGGCAGACCTACAGGACGGTTCAGATGCAGAGGAGAAGGTAGCTCGATTGAACGATAAGGTCGTTGCAATGCGGGCTCGCCTGGCCGAATTGAAGGAAATCGAGGAAAAATTGCACGAGGCACCGGACAAGCAGATCTCGCTGACCGATCCGGATTCACGCGCGATGGCTACCAATATGCGTGGCGCCAGTGTCGTCGGGTACAACGTGCAGGCAGCTGTCGATACCGAGCATCACCTTATCGTGGCTCATGAGGTGACCAATGTTGTCGTCGACAGAACGCTTCTTGCCCCGATGGCCGCGAAGACCAAGTCGGTGTTGAAGAGTGATACGCTGCAAACACTTGCAGATCGCGGGTATTAAAGCGGCGAACAGTTGCTCGCGTGCGAGGAGATTGGAGTGATAGAACTTGTGCCGAAGCCGCGGACATCGAACGCAAGAGCCGCTGGCCGGTTCGACAAGGAAGACTTCGACTATCAGGTCGACAAGGATGCGTACCGATGCCCGGCTGGCAAGACACTGCCATTCCGCTTTACCAGCGTTCATGACGAGCAAAACGTCAGGATCTACTTCACGAACGAATGCGGCAGCTGTCCGCTCAAGTCTCGTTGTACAACGGGCAAGGAGCGTCGTGTGCGCCGATGGGAGCACGAGCATGTCGTCGACGCTGCTCGTGAACGATTGGAAGCCTACCCCGAAGCCATGACCGTTCGGCGCCGAACAGTCGAACATCCTTTCGGCACCCTCAAGTCGTGGATGGGCCACACTCACTTCCTCACCAAAGGCATCGAGAAGGTAAGCACAGAGATGAGCCTGTGCGTCCTGGCCTATAACCTAAAGAGAATGATCTCGATGCTCGGCGTTAAGCAACTAATTGCAACGATCCGGACTTGAAAGGTGGAGGCGACGTGGGCTCCACCATTGTCAGCCCCCCGGTCGGCCGACGTTTTCACACGGCCACTCCCAGAAGCTGCCGTCGGCCCCTCCGGCCTTAACGACCCGTCCAAGGCTGCCGATGATGTCCGGTGATTGGGGCACATCGACCGTAAGAAATGTGAAGCAATTGCCGTCTCGACGTTCGTGTGATCAGATCCGACAGGAGTGACAGCCGCTTGGCCCGGAAAGCCGACGAGATGGTGGCTTCGTGAATGACCCATGCACTAAGTCGCTGCGCTCCAGCCCGCTGCTGCGGGCGCTTGAGCCGATGGGTCGGTAGGTTGTTTCAGCGCCGACGTTAACGGGGTGGGGAGCCCTTTTCCTGAGACTGGTGGTGTCAAGCCAACCTTTCTCAGGAGCCGAACTCCCCATGACGAACCCTAGTTCCAAAAATCCTACCACGATCTCACCGCTCCGCCAGCGCATGCTGGAGGATATGACTTCCCGGCAGCTTGCAAAGGGCACGCAGGTCGGCCACATCCGCGCCTGCAAGCGGTTTGCCGCGTGGCTCAAACGCTCGCCCGACACCGCCACCGTCGACGAGGTGCGGCTGTTCCAGCTGCATCTCATGGAGACCGGCACCTCGATCCAGACGCGCAACCGGACGATGACGGGCCTCAGGTTTCTGTTCCGCGTCACGATGCGCCGGCTCGATCTCGCCAACGAGATCCATCACATCAAGGAGCCGACGCGAATCCCGCAGATCCTGAGCGCCGAGGAGGCGGCGTGCCTGCTCTCAATGGCCGGCAATCTGCAAACGCGCGTGTTGCTTTCGATCGGCTACGGCGCCGGCTTGCGCGTCAGCGAGGCCGTCAGGCTCAAGGTCAAGCATATAGATCGGTCGCTCTGGATCATCCGCGTCGAGCAGGGCAAGGGCCGCAAGGATCGGCAAGTGATGCTGTCGCCGGAGCTTTACGCACTGCTGCGCGAATGGTGGTCGGAGCGGAACCCACACAATGACGAGGGCGTGCCGCCAGCCGAGCGCTGGCTGTTCCCCGGCCGAGGCGAGGGCTGCCATCTGACGCCCCGGCAGGTCACCCGTCTGTTCCAGCAGACGCTGGCCACCGCCGGCATCAAGAAGAAGGTAACGCTGCACGCACTGCGCCACTCATTTGCCACGCACCTGTTCGACCGTGGCACTGACATCAGAACGATCCAGGCGTTGCTCGGGCACGAGAAGCTGGAGACCACCGCGCGCTATACGCGGGTTGCGACTGGGCTCATCACGGCGGTCGAAAGCCCGCTCGATCAACTCGACATGCCGCACAGCGCCAAAGTTGGGAAGCGTCGACGCGGCAAGACTAAACGGACCAAGAAGACCACGGCATAGCCGGCACGGTCATGGTCGCTCCGGCTTTGGAGATCGCGGATATCTTCCGCGATCATGGTCCCGCTTGGCGTGATGCCAACCGCGGTCATGTGAGTCTTACCCAGATGAAGGTGATGTCGGCGATTGAGCGCTGCCGCACGGCGGAGCTCGGCGGCCACGTTGCGCGCTGCGAAAACAGTGCATGCGGCCACACCGTCATCGCCTACAATAGTTGTCGCAACCGGCACTGCCCAAAGTGCCAGGGGGCGGCGGCACGCGACTGGCTGGAGGATCGGGAAGCGGAGTTGCTGCCCGTGCCCTACTTTCATGTCGTCTACACGCTGCCCGCGCCGATCGCCGACCTCGCCTACACCAACAAGGCGGTGATCTACGACATCCTATTCAAGGCTTCGGCGCAAGCGACGTTGACGATCGGTGCCGACAAGAAGCGGCTCGGCGCCCGCGTCGGCATCACGTCGGTGCTGCACACCTGGGGCAGCGCGATGACGCATCATCCGCACGTGCACATGATCGTTCCGGGTGGTGGTTTGTCGGAAGACGGAGCCAAATGGATCGCCTGCCGGCCCGGGTTCTTCCTCCCCGTGCGGGTGCTGTCGCGGCTGTTCCGCCGGTTGGTAATCGAGATGTTGGCGGCGGCGGTTACGGCCGGCAAACTGGCCTTCTTCGGCAAGCATGCTCACTTGGCCGACGCTGACGCGTTCGCAGCCTTCCTCGCGCCGTTGAAACGCTGCGAATGGGTCGTCTATGCGAAGAAGCCCTTCGGCGGACCAGAGCAGGTTCTTGCGTACCTGTCGCGCTACACCCACCGCGTCGCTATCTCGAACCGGCGCCTTGTTGCCGCCGACGCAAACACCGTCTCGTTCAAATACAAGGACTACCGCGCCGACGGGCTGGAACGCTTTAAGACCATGACGGTGGCGACGGCTGAGTTCATCCGCCGGTTCCTGATCCATGTTCTGCCGAAGGGCTTCCACCGCATCCGGCATTATGGACTGCTCGCCAACGGCAATCGCGCCGCCAACGTCGCCAAAGCGCGCGAGTTGCTCGCCGTGCCGGAGCCCCTCGCCAGACAACCTGAACTTGGCGGCTCCGACGATCAGACAGAGCGCGTGCACCCACGTGCCTGTCCGTGCTGCGGCAGCCGCATGCTCATCATCGAGGTCTTCGCGCGGGGAGAGATGCCGTCGTGGCGAAGCCGCGCCACCCACGAGCATTGGCCGACGCCGATCGTGATCCGGATCGATACGTCATGAGCACCGGCACCGCCCGCGACGACATCTTCGGCCTCGTGATGGGTTGGCACACCGCCGGCGCCGATCCCGCTCGGCCTCATTCGGCGCTCAGACCCCAGCCGAACCCTGATCGGCCACCCTCGATCACGGCTGTAACGCCTGTCCGGCATCACCTGACCTGCCATCCGGCGCCACCAGCAGCCACACCGCCGGCCTGCGCCCCCAATAGCAGGCGACAGCGCAAGCTCAAATCCCCATAGAGCCCGCGGCACCGCTCTGCCAGACCTCTCGCGACTTCGTGCCTGGGCGCTTCTCGAACGTCGGCCAGAGCCCGCCGCACCCACATACATGCCGACGTCCAAGAAACCTGCACCACAGCCGACCAAGTATTGCCCCACGCCACACCGGCCGCCTTCCGCAATCGAGGAAAGCGGAAGTGCCGATTAAATTTTCGCAGACAAATGGAGCCGGCTTCTGCAGGGCCTGCTCTTCCCGAGCGAGGTCCGAGCTTACTTCGGAATGCTGCTGCATAGGCGTCAGCAAGTCCGTTCGCTGATAGCGGAAGCTTTACGCCTTCCGTTTGCGACGCTGAAGGAAAGCGAAAGTTTCTTGGGCCGACCTGAGAAGCCCTTGTTTCGGTCGTGTCGAGCTGCGGTCCGCAATCCAGGATTGAGGATAGCAGATGAGGTACGAACCGAACGATCTCCGACTTCTCGTCGATCATCAGCTTCGACCGGAGTCCGCAGCAGGACTGCATGTCGGCACCTGGAAAACGATCTTTGGCCCGCTGCCCCTCGGGAAGCTGGCCAATCGCCACCTGCGCAACAACTCCTTGGCGGCTCTTGACGGAGACGACTGAACCATCTCGCAGATCTTCTGTTTGTTGCGGTTCTGCATCGTACGGTCCAATTGCCATACGTCTCCGCCGTGCTCTCGGTTCGGCAGCTTTGACGGGCAATGGCGCCAACAGAAGGCCGCCGAGAAATGCTTACCAATGTAATTTATGCGCGTGCAGATTCGTTGTCATGCCCTTGAGATCCAAGCCTCTTCCTTGCCGTTGGTCAGTATTCTGACAGTCGCGCGTACATGGAACTGATCGTCTCCTCCGGGTTTTGACGCCATCGCGCAAAGCCTTGCCATATGAGAGTTGATTACGGCAGAGTTGGCGATCTGATAATCAAGCCCAACGCCTGCCCCTGCGAGATGCCAGGCTCTTGTCATCGAAGATATTGCGCACTTCGCCGTAGTCGAAGTGCGAAGAACTGCGCCTGGTCGTTGATGCCGGAATTGTGCCGCAAGAGCTTTGTTGGAGGCAGGGCGCAATTCGTTGGAGATGGCAATGCCACGATCTCCCAATGCCTCAAGCTCGCTATAGCCACGAACCATCCGGCTGCCGCCAATCGCGAGCTGCTCTATGCCGGGCAACGCCCCGTCGGCGGCTTCGGCAACGACCGTGTATCGAGGCTGATCGCTGGCGGTCCGAGGTTCGTCACCCGTCGCACGTGCCGTAGAAGTAGGAGGTCTCAGCACTGGCATTGGGATTGCCACTTGCCGCCGTGAAGGCTGCGTCGGTGTTGTTCTCCGAAGACGTCGCCCGGACTGAACACGCCCCGCACATCGAATACGAACAATCCAAGGCGGTCGGTCAGGCTCCCGCGTGCGCCGGCAACGAGGTTGCCGAACATCAATCTCGGTGGACTTCGCCGAACTGGCCACCAAAAAGCAAATCGGTCATCTGCTGCTTGTAGCACCGCCACCGTAAACCTCGAACTGGAATGGACCGGAGAGCAGGATAGGAATGGCGTATTCAGCGTAGGTCTGAAGTGAATCGCTTTGTTGAGTGAATGGGCTCTGCAGCTTCTCATGGGTCTTGACGATCCCGGCTTGAAAGGACAGCTTATGCCGCCAGGGTAAGGGCACAAAGTAAACGCCGAGTGCGACACATAGGCGGCGTTTCCTGCACCACCAAACAGATCACCGTCCTCGTACCAGAAAGTTCGGGCTGGAGGGTGAACTGGTAGCTGAGTTGGTGATCCAGGTATGGCAGGTTGGCAGCATTGAAACCGGCGAACACCGGATTGCGGTTCGTTCCGACGTGCCGCTGTTCGCGTGGCCGGCATAGACGCTCCAGGGGTGACTTTCCGCGAGCGCAGCGTGGGTTTGTTCTCGATCTTGCCGCAGGCTCGAAGACCGACGGCGACATTGCGATAGGGATTGAGGTTCAGCCAGTTCAGATCCGCGACGAGTTTGTCGCTGGCGATTTCCTCACCGCGTTGGATGTTGACGTTGGAGAGGATGTAGCTGTCGCGTCCAGACGTTGCCCTTCGCATTGACGTCACCGGCCTTGAACAGGATTACGACGATCTGCACAACGCCGCCGGTTACTTCCTGCGGCGGGATCGGACCGACACAACGGCCGATCGCGGTCTCTGTAATAGCGGTCACCGCATCGCGAATGTCGGCGATCAGTTTTGCGACAATGGCGATCGAGGAACGGCTGCATCAGCTCTGCAAACGCCGGTTTCCCCAGAACCGAACCTGCCCGACATGAACCCAGGTGCAGCTCGACGCGACCGGCGGACCTGACGCGGGTTCGTCGAGGAACACGAACGGCTTCAGATTGGTACCGAGAGACTGGTCACTAAGTTTGGCGCGATCCGCCGCGTAGCAGGAAGCTGCGTCTGCTGCGGCCAAGCATCGATCTTCGGCAGGTTCTGCTCGACCACCTGCGCTGGCGCATTCGACGTGCCGTACCACAGCAGGCCAAACACGGCGATCAGCGCAGGCAGACACTGCAAATTAGGTGACGCATCGAACACAACTTCCCCGACGAGCCGTTCAGTTGAAACGGCAGGCTCATCCCTCCGATTGCTGTTACAAGAGATCCGATAATCGAAGTTGGAACATTCTGGCAGGCGGAAATTTCCTCACCAGCCAAGCACGCCTGTAACTCTGGCGGCACTGTGAAAATGAACTGCAGGTCGTTGGCCCGGCTGAACACACCATTGAAGTTGAAAGAAGGGCGGATTGTCTCGACCACAGTATCGTCTCGGTTGTGACCACAGCCTCAACCGTCAGTGCCCGATCGACATAACTGATCAGGTAGTTGCCGAGCCGGCGCCGGTCGCAGCCGAGGCGGTGATCGCATACGGGCTGCCGGCGACGGTGGCGGTCTGTGCCGCGCCGGCGCTGGTCAACGTCACCGACGTCACGCTGTCGGTGTTGACCAGACCGGTCGGCGTGAACTCGGTACCGGCGAACGTCACCGTATCGCCGTAGGTCTTGGTGCGGTCGTTCGGTGATCGTCAACGCCTTCGGATCGACGCCGAGCGAACCGTCCACATAGCTGATCAGGTAGTTGCCGAGCCCGGCGCCGGTCGCAGCCGAGGCGGTGATCGCATACGGGCTGCCGGCGACGGTGGCGGTCTGTGCCGCGCCGGCGCTGGTCAGCGTCACCGACGTCACGCTGTCGGTGTTCGACCAGACCGTCGGCGTGAACTCGGTGCCGGCGAACGTCACTGTGTCGCCGTAGGTCTTGGTGCGGTCGTTCGCGGTGATCGTCGAGCGCCTTCGGATCGACGCCGAGCGAACCGTCCACATAACTGATCAGGTAGTTGCCGAGCCCGGCGCCGGTCGCAGCCGAGGCGGTGATCGCATAGGGGCTGCCGGCGACGGTGGCGGTCTGTGCCGCGCCGGCGCTGGTCAACGTCACCGACGTCACGCTGTCGGTGTTCACCAGGCCGGTCGGTGTGAACTCGGTACCGGCGAACGTCACCGTGTCGCCGTACGTCTTGGTGCGGTTGTCTGCGGTGATCGTCGACGCCTTCGGATCGACGCCAGCGAACCGTCCACATAACTGATCAGGTAGTTGCCGAGCCCGGCGCCGGTCGCAGCCGAGGCGGTGATCGCATACGGGCTGCCGGCGACGGTGGCGGTCTGTGTCGCGCCGGCGCTCGTCAGCGTCACCGACGTCACGCTGTCGGTGTTCGACCAGGCCGGTCGGTGTGAACTCGGTACCGGCGAACGTCACCGTGTCGCCGTAGGTCTTGGTGCGGTTGTCTGCGGTGATCGTCAACGCCTTCGGATCGACGCCGAGCGAACCGTCCACATAACTGATCAGGTAGTTGCCAAGCCCGGCGCCGGTCGCAGCCGAGGCGGTGATCGCATACGGGCTGCCGGCGACCGTTGCGGTCTGTGCCGCGCCGGCGCTGGTCAGCGTCACCGACGTCACGCTGTCGGTGTTGACCAGGCCGCTCGGCGTGAACTCGGTGCCGGCAAACGTCACTGTGTCGCCGTAGGTCTTGGTGCGGTCGTTCGCGGTGATCGTGAGCGCCTTCTGATCGACGCCGAGCGAACCGTCCACATAACTGATCAGGTAGTTGCCGAGCCCGGTGCCGGTCGCAGCCGAGGCGGTGATCGCATACGGGCTGCCGGCCGACCGTTGCGGTTTCTGCCGCGCCGGCGCTGGTCGACGTCACCGACGTCACGCTGTCGGTGTTCACCAGACCGCTCTGGCTGAACTCGGTGCCGGCGAACGTCACCGTATCGCCGTAGGTCTTGGTGCGGTTGTCTGCCGTGATCGTGAGCGGCCTGAGATCGATTGTCAGATCGGCCGCAACCAACGTGAAGCCATACCCGACAGATGACGCGAGCGTCCCGATATCGGGCTGAATATCGCCAACGTAGGTACCGATGCCGGTCGCTTGCGTGGTCGTTGTGCTGAAACTCGGTGCGCCGCTGTAGGAGGCTGCTGCGCTATCGCCGTTGACGAGACCTGTGATCGTTGCGGTAAAGGCCGGGTTCGGATTGCCATAGAGCCGATTGTCGTTATCGGCTGTCACATTCAGGATTGGTTGGCGTTCGTAGATGAATTGGTTACCGCTCTGGCTGATCGACGTCGGCGGATTGCCCGGATAGGTGCGATTGTAAAGGTTACTGCCTGTCAAACCGCCGCGCGTGTCGTCGTCCCAATCCTTTGAGTAGACGAGGAACCGGCCGCCGCCGGTAAGCGAAAACGTGCCAGCGCCAGCACTATTCGTGAACACGTCGCCTACAACGACTATGGCATTGTCTGTTCCGCTGGCGGTGAAAGTCGTGCCAGCACCGAACGTAATGGTATTATCAGCCTCACTGCCAAGGTTGGAAAATCATGAAGCTGGCCGCCGAGAAGCTACCGCTGGTTCCGAAAAAAATGTTGCCGGCAGCCATGTTGGAATTGCCTGCACCGTTCCGAAGCTCAGCCCGGAACTCAGCTGTTCCGACATCGACCGTGACGCCATTAGAGAACGCCAGACCGGCGGCGCCCGGGTCGCGATCGGCATCGACGACGCCATTGGCGGACAGGTCGTTGGCGACCAGTGTCAGGTTCCCGTTGTCGGTGGTGATGTCCGCTTCAATTGAGAGCGAACGGCCAGCCTGAAGCGTAAGACTTCCGCCGTCACCGCCGAGATTTTCGGCAAGGATGGCAGCGCGGACCGTCAGGTCGTTAGATGCCTGCAGTATCAGGTTGGTCCCACCGTTGAGGACATTAGTCAGGGTTGTCGGATCAATGGTGACGCTCGCCCCGATGCCGTTGGCGTAGAGTTGCGGCAGGCTGCTGGTGTTGAAGAGGTATGCAGCACCTCGGTTGGGACCGCCGGTGCCATCCGTAATTGCTCCCAGTGCTAACAGGCCGGGCGAAAGCGCAAGCGAATAGCCGAATTGGTCATTATCCGAGAGGCTTAACCCTGCCGGTGCACCGGCGATGGTCGACCCATCCGCAAGCTTTGTCTGCAACGTGAGGTTATGGTAGGCCGTACCAGGATCGAATGAGAATAAGTAGGCCGCTCCGCGATTGTTGCCACCCGTGTCATCCTGGAATGCGCCGACAGCAAGGAGACTTGGTGTAAGCCCGATGGATATACCGAATAGATCGACATCGGCCAAGCTCAGGCTGGGTGTTGCGCCGGCAAGCGGCGTGCCGTGCGCCAGCTTCGTCTGCAGGGCCAAATTCTGATAGGGCGTGCCGGAGCTGAATGAGAACAGGTAGGCTGCGCCTCTAAGGCTGCCACCCGTATTATCTACAGCCGAACCGACCGCCAAAAGCCCGTCCGATATGGCCACGGAGACGCCAAATTCGTCACTATTCGACAAACTAAGACTGGGGAAGGCGCCAGTGAGCGGTGAGCCATGGGCCAGTTTCGTCTGAAGGGCTAAATTCTGATAACCGGTGCCCGGATCAAACGTGAAAAGGTAAGCTGCGCCCCGGTTATCCCCGCCGGTATCATCCCCGTACCCCCCGACAGCAAGTAGCCCATCCGATACGGCGACAGAGAAACCAAACGTGTCTGAATTCGACAAACTCAGGCTGGGTGTTGCACCGGAGAGCGCCGAACCGTGAGCAAGCTTCGTCTGCAAGGTGAGGTTTTGAAAGGTCGAACCTGCGTCAAACGAGAAGAGGTAAGCGGCGCCACGATCTAGCCCGCCCGTATTGTCACGAAATGCGCCAATGGCGAGAAGGCCATCCGAGAGCGCCAACGATGAGCCAAAATTGTCGTTGTTCGCAAAATTCAAGCTTGTTCCGCCGACCGTGGTCCCGTGGGCTATTTTCGACTGCAAAACTAGGTTTTGGTAGGTCGTGTCTGCGTCGAAGGAAAATAGATAGGCTGCGCCACGATCATTGCCTCCAGTATCGTCACCCCGTGCGCCAACGGCTAGAAGGCCGTCTGAAAGAGCCACAGAGGAACCGAATAGATCGCCGTCTGCAAAGCCCAAACTAGTAGTCGAGCGTATCCTTGATCCATCGGCAAGCTTGGTTGCGAGAAGGTCAGGTTTTGGTAGGCCGTACCCGCGCCGAACGAAAACAGGTACGCGGCGCCGCGGTTAATGCCGCCGCCATCATCTCCAAAAGCGCCGACCGCCAGGAGACCATCCGTGAGGGCTACAGAGCCACCGAATTGATCGGCATTCACAAGGCCAAGGTTCGGAGTTGCGCCGGCGAGCGGACTGCCATGGGCAAGCTTGGTTGCGAGAGTCAGGTTTTGGTAGGCCGTGCCCGGCTCGAACGAAAACAGGTACGCGGCGCCTCTTGCACTGCCGCCGGTATCATCAGCAGCTGCGCCCACCGCCAGCAGACCCTCTTTGATAGCGACAGAGCTACCGAATCCATCGAAATTCACGAGGCCAAGGCTCGGAGTTGGGCCGGCGAGCGGACTGCCATGGGCAAGCTTGGTTGCGAAGTCAGGTTTTGGTAGGCCGTGCCCGCGTCGAACGAAAACAGGTACGCGGCGCCTCTGTTAGTGCCGCCGGTATCATCACGCTGTGCACCCACCGCCAGTAGACCATCCGTGAGGGCGACAGAGCTGCCGAAGTGAGTATCAAAATTCGTAATGCTAAGGCTCGGAGTTGCGCCAGCAAGCGGTGTGCCATGGGCAAGCTTGGTTGCGAGAGTCAGGTTTTGGTAGGCCGTGCCCGCGTCGAACGAAAACAGGTACGCGGCGCCTCTGTTAGTGCCGCCGGTATCATCAAGATAAGCGCCGACCGCCAGGAGACCATCCGTGAGGGCTACAGAGCCACCGAATTGATCGGCATTCACAAGGCCAAGGTTCGGAGTTGCGCCGGCGAGCGGACTGCCATGCGCAAGCTTGGTTGCGAAGTCAGGTTTTGGTAGGCCGTGCCCGCGTCGAACGAAAACAGGTACGCGGCGCCTCTGTTAGTGCCGCCGGTATCATCACGCTGTGCACCCACCGCCAGTAGACCATCCGTGAGGGCGACAGAGCTGCCGAAGTGAGTATCAAAATTCGTAATGCTAAGGCTCGGAGTTGCGCCAGCAAGCGGTGTGCCATGGGCAAGCTTGATTGCGAGAGTTAGGTTTTGGTAGGCCGTGCCCGCGTCGAACGAAAACAGATAGGCGGCGCCACGATTAGTGTTGCCGGTATCATCAAGATAAGCGCCGACCGCCAGAAGACCATCCGATACGGCGACAGAGAAGCCAAAAAAATCGCCACTATCCAAACTCAGCACATCCTCCGACCGCACCTGATACCCATCCGACAGCACGAAGAACGATTGCTCCACACTGATATTGTCCACGACGATGTTCTTCGGGTCGAGCAACAGCGTGCCCGTGCGACCGGCCGGACCAGTGTCAACAGTTGCCCGGTATAAGAGCTCTCCAGCGCTCGAGACTTCAATCAGGCCGCCGGTCCCTGTGACACGCCCAGGCTTCGCTGACAATTGACCAAACACTGCCGAACGCTCGTCCGACCAGAGGACGATTGTGCCGCCGTCGCCATCGGTGCCAGTCGTGTCGGCCCGAACAACTGTTCCGTCCGTGACGGCGAGCTTGCGGGCATTCTCGATTTCATCGATCAGCAGCTTTTTGCCACCCTGGAATTCGCCGCCAATCCGAATTGTGCCACCGCCAGTCGCTCCCGAAGCGTCAAATGTCGGGCTCAGGAGCTGGATGCCGCCCGCCGTGAAGTCGATTTGGCCACCGGTGCCGCTCGTACCCTTCGCCAGGAACGTGGCTGACGTCATCGAATTGAGGCCAGCTTGGAAATTGATTTTGCCTCCCGACGTACCGGAAACATCTACAAGCCCGCTCGCGACGAACGCGGCCTCCTCACCGACAGAAATATCGACAGTCCCACCCTTTTCAGCGCTACCAGTCGCATTGATACTACCGCCGAAAATCAATGAGGCGACGTCGATCGCAACTTCGCCACCAGCAATCCCTTTCGCATCGATTTTGCCACTGAGTCCGGCATAGTCGGCATTTATAAACACACTACCGCCGTCGGACTTCAAACCACCGGTACGCTGTTTGCGGGCGGTAACACGCCCGCTTGAGATGACTTGGCCGCCGGGTGACGTCAGGAATACCCGTCCGCCGCGCGTCGCAGTGCCCGTGGCCTGGATAGCGCCGCCGGTGTTACCGGCAAGTGCATAGACGTTGCCTCCATTGGCGCGAAGTTCCGCTTCTGCAGCCCGGATGGTGCCCTTATTCGTTACAGTGGAAGTTGAACTACCTAGCTTAACAAAGAATTTGCCGTCGGCAACGGCCGCGTCGCGCATCAGGATCTCGCGGCCTGCAATCAATCCTGCGGTACCGTTCGGCGCGTCGATGGTGCCTTCGTTCGTCACTTTGAGCGCAATCAACGATACGTCACCACCGAGGGAGGAGATCTGACCGAGGTTGATGATTTCGGCGTCACTGCTGCCGGAGAACGTCAGGGCACCGCCGGCGATGAATTGACTGTCGAGCACGTCCAGCGTCGAAGCTATGAAGCTGCCGCCGGTTTCAATCCGTCCAGTTGGGCCAATGACAACGCCGTTGGGATTGATCAGGTAGACGCTGCCCGTCGCGTTGAGATTGCCATAGATGGATGAGGGGTTGCTGCTGACAACCCGATTGAGCGTCGCGCCTGAACCATTGTTGAAACTGACGGAGTTGCCTTCTCCGATAGAGAACCCCTGCCAGTTGATGATGGCACGCGGGCTCGACTGTTGGATGAGAAGCTGGTTTCCCGAAGGAGCTGAGATCGTTGCCTGGCCGGCGGTGACTTGCCCCCCCGTCGGCAATGATTGCGCATAGGCGCCATAGCTTGGGGACAACCCAATTGCGGCCGACACGAAGCAGGCCAAGGCATACTTCGATTTTGACCTAGACCTTGTGCGATTCACAACGGAACGGCCCAAATTTCCTGTACGCGCAACCAAAACAAAACTCCCAGTCAGGCAACAAGAAAGTCAATAAGCGTAGCTACCGAGGGCACGGCACCTTTGAACGACAAGATGCGGCCACTGCAAATGCCTAAGAACCCCTGAATATATTTTCATATACGAAGCACATCTTGTCGATAGCGATCGTCGGCGGTCAGCCGTGGTATGTGCCATTGGCCGCGCCGTTAATGCTCCGTCATTGCCCCGCAACATGTTGAAACGCAGAACTAAATCCATCCATAGGGAGGCTATAAGAGGCGGGTGTCCCATCCAGATTGGAATACGTCACAGTGGCAGTCTTGCCACGCTTAAGCTTGGCGAGAAGTGCGCCCTGAAGGCGAAACGGAGCCAGGCAACCTCCTGCGTGGCAGGAACGAACAGCCAGGCGAACGGGCTTGGCGCTGTCAACGGCCAAGCTGACGCCCTTGGGGAGCAAAATTCCAAGCGGCAGGCGAAGTACGAAACGGGCACCTTCGCCTTCTTGGAGACCATGATTTCCCCAGACAAGCTCAAGACCAGAGGGCCGCCCTTGCCAAGTTGGTGATTGATGACCATTCCGCAGCGCTTTCGCCTGCTGGTAGGCGTTGATGGGCAAACGACTGTCCATCTACCGTACTCGGTCCAAAGCTCGTCGGGCGGGTGTGTGTCGATTGCTTGATCGGTCTCGATCAACAAACGCCCGCCCT
This sequence comes from uncultured Alphaproteobacteria bacterium, assembly GCA_963761475.1. Classification (GTDB taxonomy): domain Bacteria; phylum Pseudomonadota; class Alphaproteobacteria; order Rhizobiales; family Hyphomicrobiaceae. The sequence continues at coordinate 7,661 of CAVXGT010000001.1, read as the reverse complement.
GCGCGCGAGCGGCATCAAACATGGCAGACAGAAAACCAAGGCTGCATACAGCGACTATTCGGATCGCTGCCGCTCTTACCGTTCCTCTAGCGATCACATTTGCCCCGTTCACGTAGTCGACGATGTCCTATCGGGCATACTGTGACATTTTCCGCTTTCGTATCAAAGAGCGGTCATAAGGGACGATGAGTATCGACGGTGGCGGCATGTCTCAAAGTGGCCCAAGACGTCGGAGTGGCACGTACCCACAGCCGGTTTACCCAGAAAGCCGACACTTTGACGGCGCTGCGACCAGAACCCCATCTCATGATGCCATAGTCCGCTCTATGGGGAGCTGCGGTCAAGGCCAACTGCAACGATCCACGCCTCTTCCTCGATGGCCGCAACGTCTGCTCCCTCCGCCTCGCGTCGATTTTCTTCAACTGGCGAGAGATCCCTAGCCGGAACCCTGCGCGCAGCGCCCTCCCGCGGCAGCGGGTTCGTTCCCTGACCCGGAGTCGACGAAGTGCACGGGATCAACACTCGTGTTGCAAAAATGCGGAGTACGGCCGCTAAAATCGTGTGCAGCGCAACAACCTGACTTTTGACATGCCACGCTGGCGATGGCAGCTTGTCACCAAAGACCGCTTCCGTTCTCATTTTCGAGAAGGGCCGGCTGGAGACGCAGGGCGCATAGTGCTATTTGCATTGCCGAGGCTCTGGTTCTGTCGAGCCAAAAGCTCGGAGCTTCGCGCGCTTCCAGAAATCATTGCCGAATTCGACGGCATCTGGTTGGGCGGTTAGGTATGCCGTCGCTCTATGACCTGAAGACATTTATCTATTTTCATTCTCGACGTGAAAGATTGCAGTCTCAAGGCTCCTAATGATCGGAGCGCAAGATGCAAACTGACAAGTCGAGCCAATATCTCGAGTGGAACCAGGAGGTGCGGGCGCCAGTGCCGCCGCCACCTGCGGGGAGTTGCGACTGCCAATTCCACATTTTCGATGACCCTGAGATCTACCCGCCGAAGCCCGACGCTTTGTACGATCCGCCGAATGCAGCATTCGAGGATATGCGGGGTGTGATGCGTGCGCTCGGCTTTCAACGCGGCGTCATCGTTCACGCCATGCCTTACGACACCGACCACCGCCTTCTTGTGGATACTCTCGAAAAGTTCGCCGATCCCGAGAGCATTCGCGCTGTCGGCATAATAAAGGAGAACGTCAGCGACAAGGAGCTCGAGAAGCTCGACCGGCTCGGCGTCTGCGCTGCCCGAGTGAACGTCGGGAACTACTACAACGAGGCACGCTCCACCGAGTTCCATTCGACGCTCGATCGAGCGGGCTCATGAGATCGGTTGGCACGTCCGGTTGCACATCGCGGGACCGCATATCGTCGATTACGCCAGAATCTTCGAAAGCTACAAGGACGTGACCTTCTGCGTCGATCACCTTGGCCATGTCGACTTCTCGGACGGGCTCAGTTCGCCGCCATTCCTGTGGCTGGTGGACAGGCTGAAGAGCCACGGCTGGTGGCTGATGCTATCGAACGGCGCCAGGCTTTCGGCGATGACCGACGACTGGAACGATGCGGTTCCGTTCGGCAGGGCCTACGTCGAAGCGGCGCCTGATCGCGTCATATGGGGATCCGACTGGCCACACGTCCGTTGGCGGAAGATCCGTATGCCAAACGAGGCTGAACTCGTCGAGCTGTTCTATCGTTACGCCGATAATGACCAAGCGTTGATCAAGAAGATCCTGGTCGACAATCCAGTGAGACTGCACGGCTTTGCGGTCCAATGAAGGCGGGGCGACAGGCCTCGTCTAATACCCGCGCGCGAGACTGCGGGATCAAAGGACAAATTGGAGAACAACTAATGAAATCTCATATTTTGGCCGGACTATCACTGGCTTCGGTGCTTCTATCAGGGAACGCCGCTGCGCAATCCTTGGAGGATTTCTACAAGGGCACTAGATCACATTTCAAATCTGATCCCACTGAGGAACATGATTGCCCACACTATGTTTGTAGCAAGCGACAAACCGGACGGCGTGTGCTTTCACAAGAGAGCAGCCACCAAGAAGCTTCAATACCCTGAAACAGATTGGCCCATCTCGAAATTCAAGTCTGAACTCGATGAGTTGGCGCGCCTAACTGACCTTCTTGATGTGACTGTGTCAGAGGTTCGGAGATCGCGCCTTGCGGTGCTGATTCTTGAGGGGCAAGGAAACGCCTTACTCGCTGATATAGCGCAGGAACATCGCCAGACCCGCCGCATTCAAGAGATTCACAATTCCAACCAGAATCAAGCCAATCCTGAAATAGAATCTCAAACTCCTGAAGATCCCGATCCGAAAGTGTAACGCCGGCCTGTCGCTTCTGATCTATCACGATCCTGTTCACTCAGGTATATAGTTCCCCAGCGATCGATGATATTCCTAAGGAATCCAATAGGTCACAATTGATTTCTATGCGGCCTCGCGAGCCGATCCACGCCGTGCGAATACCAAGCATGAATTATTTGCCGGCATCCGTTCGATCATTGGAGCATCGAATCCTGCTTTGATCGCGAGTTCAATTACCTCTTCCAGGTCGCGTAGGCCCCATTCGGCGTCCTGCTGGCGCAGCGAGCGGTCGAATGCTTCGTTACCTGGTGATGTGTGACGTCCGTCTTCACGAAAAGGTCCATAGAGGAAGAGTTTGCCGTTCGGCTCCAGGATGCGGGCTGATCCCTCGAAGAGGCCGATTGCCGCCGACCACGGCGCGATGTGGACCATATTGATGCAAAGGACCGTGTCCGCCTGAACGATCGGCCAGTCTTGAGCCACCGCATCGAGCGGCAAGGCTGGTCGGACATTCTGCAATCGAAAATGCCTGGCCCAGGCGTCGATGCTCAAGCGAGCCTCAGGATCAGGATCGCTTGGTTGCCAAATGAGAACTCGGGCTCATTTCCCCGGCGAAGTAGGCGACATGCTCACCGGTTCCGCTGCCGACTTCCAGCACCAAACCGCCGAGCGGTAGATAGCGCCTCAGGACTTCGAGAATAGGGCCCCGGTTGCGTTGCGCTGCGGGCGCATGGCGGCGGTCGTCATCTGTCATGGCGTGTTTCTGATCCGGCCAACCTTCGCGGGCTCGGCCAGCCGATAGACCGTTTCCGGTCCCCGAATGCACCGTTGGCCTACTTCCGACAAATTCACTTTCCGCTGCTGACGATGAAGCCGCGGCGGATTTCTCATTTCTCGACTGGACGAAATCGTCCCCGAGCCGACCAACGGACGAAGCTCGCTCAGCATTGCTGACTTGCCACAAGATCCACAGCGTGATGAACCTATTTGCGACCAAACGCGGTCATCCCCAAAATGGTCGCGAGATAGCCCTAGACCATTCACAAGCCCCGAGTTCAGCGGATAAGCTTTCTTGCAAGCTCGACATCTGCTGGACGGGTCGCAATTATCTTGGCGACAAGTGCTTGGATTTCTGCACCCGGCTTGGGCTTGATGTCCATCCGAGCCTTCTTGGCCTCATCGAGAAACGTCTTATCCTTCATCGCCGCGTCGAAGGCATTCCGCAAGATATCAACGCGATCAGATGGAACGTCCGGCGGGCCGAGAATTGGTCTGCTGAGCGCGCCCGTCGATGACAACAACCGCAGAGCAGACCTCTCCGCTTCGGACCTCGCGTAGTCGAGGATCAGCGGGATCTTCCTACCCATTCGTTCCGAGATGTCGGGATCTGCCTCCGCCCCCCATTGCACGAGCACCGTCAGCTTGCCTTCTTTCATTAAGCTTCCCATCGTCGCTTTCATGGAAGACCACGCTTGACCGCCGTTGCAGTTCACTTCATCGCGCTGCATGGCTAGCGTCACCGCGCTCACGCCGGGGAAACCAGAGACGACCTTGATTTCCTTTCCAATCAATTTGCTAATGGTGTTCGGGAACGTAATTGTCGGGCCGGCGCCAGAGCTGCCGCAGATCAGTGGCCCTTTCACTCCGATGTCCTCGAGTTTTTCAATTCTCGAGGTCGAAGTCGCTATGGTGACCAGATTGTCGACAATCGGGTTCCCGATCCAGTTGAACTTTGAGGCATCGAATTCTATTCCGGGCTCACCGAATACCTGATCGACCGGCGTGCTTTGAACAATCGAGGCGAGAACCGTCCCGTCGCGGGGTGCAACTTTGTAGAGCCAGTTTGCGGCAACCCGCGTTCCAGCACCTGGCATATTTTGTACGACCAGGGTTGGCGTACCCGGCAAGTGTTTGACCATGAAGCGCGATACCAGGCGAGCGTAGGTGTCGTAGCCTCCACCGGCACCGAAGCCAACCACGACCTTCAACGTCTTGCCCTTATAGAATTCGTCGCCCGATTGGGCATGTGCGAACCCTCCGCCAAATACCGACGCTGCGAGCGCGACTGCGATGCCTCGTCCGTACCGTCCCCATTCCATGCTCATGTTCGTGTTCCCCATTGCCTTTCGAACACACCGATCAAGTCAGTCCGTAGTACCACTCCCGAAGCTGCTTGTAGGTGATCGGAGGATGGCGTGCCGGCCTCTCTGCACTTGCACAAGTCGGAATGCATTCGATCAACGCATCACCGCTCGGCCCGAAAAACACCGGAATCGAATATCGATCGACCCCCGATGTGTTGACGACGCTATGCTTGGTTGACAGGTAGATGTCGTTTGTCCATCTCGTGATGACGTTGCCCGTGTTCACGAGGAACGTTCCCGGCACGTTCTCGACGATGCGCCAGTGCCCAGACGGCATGCGAACCGCCAGCCCCGACACTTCAGACTGCGCCAAGAAACGTCATGAAGCTATTATCGGTATGCGGTGCAATCCCATACTGCCGGTTGCCGATCTCACCCTGCGGTGGATAGTGCAGCAAGGAGAGCGTCAGATGTGGACGCTCGAAGAATTTGTCGAAGTAGTCGGTGGGCATTCTGAGCGAGGTCGCCCAGATTGGAAGGAATGTGCGTCCCAATTTCTCGATGGCAGCATGATATGCCGAGACCGTCTCTCTGAACCCCGGCAAATTATCTGGCCAAACGTTCATCTGCTTGTAATCGGGATGATCTTCGGGCAACTCTCTGGTCACCAGGAACTTTGCCTGAAGATTAGGCTTCGCGTCCTCGATGATATTGACCTTTGCCTTCTTCGACCGTGGCGTGCTGGGCGCGACGTATCCGCTTTGAAAGCTATCCGTATAACGATGAGCGACCTTCGCCTTTTCTTCGCTGGGTAGCGCATGAAACCGGCGGGATTCCGCAAATACCCGGTCGACAAGCTCTTGCGGAATGCCATGCCCCTTCAGATAGAAGAAGCCGACCGTTTCAGTAATCTGCCGCAGCTTGCTCGCAACCAGTTCTAGACCGCCCGGCTCACCTGAGATCACGGGCGAAATGTCCAGTATCGGGATCTCCTCAGTCGAGTCTGGATGATCCATCAAATAGAGTTCGTCTGCCGACCTCCTCAGCCGCAGTGCCCGCTCGTACTTCCATCTGTTCGTTCCATGAGGCTCTCCTGCACTAAACAGACAACGCCGCAGTCACTGGGTCTTTGTCAGACGTTGTGCCTGTTCCACGATATCTTTTGGTGTTGCCGCAATCTCGGCGATCTTCTTCTCGACGACATCGCCCGGCATCGGGTCCCAGTCCACACCGATCTTTTTTCCATCCGCAACTGTACCGGGATCCTTCATGGTTTCCATCAACGCCTTTCGCAGAGCCGCGGCCCGAGCTTCGGGAATACCTGGCGGCGCAGCCACAGGGCGCGTCATTTCGCTCGCCCCAAAGACGAAGCGAACAATTTTCTGCATTTCTTCGCCCTTGCCCTTCACCGTCTCCGTAATCTGTGCGGCATCTCCGAACAATGGCGCCTTCCTCTCCAAGCCCGACCTGCAGAAAGATTTTCAGATTTCCTGACTTGTGATCATCGGCATAGGCGCTTCTGAGAGACGATTTGAACAAGCCGCACACGGCGTCCACCTCGCCGCGCGACATGGCAAGCGTTATAGCCTTGATGCCCTTGTAGCCGCCAATGACCTTGATCGGCGCATTGAACACGTTCTTCATGAAAAGAGGCCAGAGACTCGACGTCGACTGCGGCCCAGAAGATCCAAACGTAATCGTTTTCTTGGCCTTCACCAGATCATCGAAACTTGCGATCCCAACGCCACCGCCTTTCCAGATGCCGCAGGAATTGAGGTCGGTATGCATTGAGCCGAGCCACGTGAATTTTGCAGGATCGAACTTGGCGCCGGGATTTCCGACGATAGGCTCCAGGATCGACGCAGATGAGAACGTACCGAACACCGTGCCGTCCTTCGGGGCCACATTGTAGAGGTAATTGGCAAGGCGCATACTGCCGGCGCCGGGCATGTTCTCGACTGTGATCGAGGGCTTGCCAGGAATGTGTGCTCCAAGATACTTCGAGACCAGACGTGCCGTGACGTCGTAGCCGCCGCCTGCACCGAAGCCTACGCGAAAGTTGACGACCTTGCCTTTGTAGAAATCGCTCGACTTCATCGGACGCTGCTGGTTGTTGGAGGACGAAAGGGAGCCCCGAAAAGGATCGTGGTAGCCACGAACCGAGATGCCATCCATTTTTTTGCTCCCCAAAGCCGCGTCGAATGCTAGGCGAAAGTTATAACCACTTTCGAGGGCATTTCCAGGGAGCATAACACTTTTGACCGCACTTTCGTTGACCCGTCGTGGCGGCCGGCAGGCCCTGGATGCGTTGGCGGGCCGAGAAAGAACTACTACAGGGCGACCCGCATCAAGAGGAATGCAGTAAGTCCCGAAAGAGCGAATGCAGTCAGCATCAGAAGGCCGTCTCGCGCCATCAAGGCGATGCCGAAGAAGAGCAATCGCCGTGCCCGGAATGGCGACCGCGAAGGGTACCAGTTCGAGTGGGATCATCGACAAGGCAAGCAGTGTAACGATTGCACCAGTTGCCATCTCGGCTAGCCGGCCCGTCGCCCACTCCAGGCGTCGCGAGATGAGATAATCGACCCAGGCCAGGTAGGGCTTCGCACGACTACGCGCCGCATCTAACTTGCCGTCCGGAAATGGAGAGTTTCTCCAGCATCCACGGCAGCCACACATGGTCGCGTCCGACAACGATTTGCAGAGAGAAAAGGATTATGACCAGGCCCACAGCCGCCGGCACGCCGGGTATGGCACCCAGGGGCGGAAGAACTACGATGAGTCCGAGGATGGTGAGGATGGGACCAAACGAACGCGAGCCGAACGTGTCCAGAAGATCTCCGACGGATACTTGATCACCGTCCGTACACTCCGCAGCTCTGTCGAGGGCATCCTCAAGCGGTTCTTGTGGCACGATTTCCTTAGCGCAAATTAGATGACTGGATCAAATCTTCACCGCTTTGGAATACGTTTGAAGCCCGAATTCGTTCCTCGGCGCTGTGCGTTGCAGGCCCAACCGATTAAAATTCGTGCACCTCCCGAGAGGTCGAATTTTATCTGCTCCGCTACATCGGCACGGTAGCGAGCATCATCTTTCTCGTTCTACTTGCTCTTCCTGAAGTCGAGCTTTGGTCAGCTCGATTGAACGCGAATAATTCGCTGTCGCGGTCGATATCTCCAGGACGCGGGGTCATGCCCTCATCCGCCGCATTCAACCGCGCCAGCACAGTGCTCGCCCAACGCTCAAGTGCGTGG